>PAAG01000058.1 GCA_002698785.1 Verrucomicrobiales bacterium
GGCATGGAGGAGCTGCCGCCGATGGCGACATGAGCGGAGCGATCACGGTGAACGCCGGAGATGACATAGGAATCGTGGCATTGAACACCGCCAACGGGACCTACGGAAAGATTGGTCACGGAGACGACTTTGAAAGCGCCTACAACGTGTTGTCGGGAAGCGGCGACCGAGGAGGGGACATCGAAGTGGGAGCCGGGAACAACATCGTGCTGCGCAACGCGATGATCGGGCACGTGAACATGGTGAACACGAATGCGACCGGAGTGGATGGCGTGACCCAGATCGGAGTGAGCCGCGTGGATCCGACCGATGCTAGCGGAGGAAGCCTGTCAGCGAACAGCACGAGCGAGTTCGCGGGAGTGGAAGAACTGAGGTTCTACCTGCCGAGGCGAGCGAACAACCAGATCGCAGCAGGAGCGAAGCTGAATGGAGTGAGTTATGGAGGAGCCCCGAGCGATCCGACCGAGACCCAGGGAGTGGATGAGTATACGATCAACATCATAGGGGACCAGATCCTGTTCCCGAACGAGCACGAGAACACGTTTGGAACGGGTCCATCGCCGGCGACAGCAGCAGGCTATGCGTTTTACTACGACACGATAGAGCTGGGAGAGGTCGTGGATGACGGAACGGACGCTGGAAGTGGTGCAGGAGGCACAGGGACAGGAGGAATCGGAGAGGGTGTTGATCCGTTCGGGTTCTTCTTCGTGGATGACAAAGCGCTGAGTGACTGGTTGAGGGATCGAGCGGAAGAATACGGACGTTACCACTCATTTTCGATCTATTATGAAGGCTTTTCCCAGTATGGATCGGATGGAGAGAGCCTCTTTGATATGTCCTCGCTCTTTCGGTATGTTCCATAACGCTTTGAATTCGAGCGTTTTGTGGGCGAGGTAAAGCTTCGATGTTGGCCGGGGGGGTATTTCTGGCGCAATCGAGGTTTATCTACTTGGTCACGGCAAATTTACTCGCGACAATTCACTTCTGAAGAGTGCTGGCGCAAATTTGCGTCGATTTTCAGTAGAAAGTCGTTTCTCTTAATAGTAAGAGAAATTTGCCTGGGTTCCTCCTCACTGCCTTACAATCATTGAGCTGGAGACCGATTCGCCAACAAAACCTCCCCCATTTATGTATTACCGAAGAACCGCTCGGAGCGGAATTCTCCTAGAAAAACTGCGGAAAAACGAATTTTTCGTAAAGTCCGTAGTTTTTGCACTGTTCTTTGGCTTTTTCTTTTGGACTCCCGTGCAGGCGAATCCGCGAGGAGGGGTAGTGGTGCATGGAGATGTGGAGATGAGCGGAGGACGTGGAAACCTGCGGATCACGCAGAACTCACGGAATGCGATCATCAACTGGGAAGAGTTCTCGATTGGAGCAAACGAACTGACGCAGTTTATCCAGCCTGGGAAGAACGCAGCCGTATTGAACCGTGTAACGGGTTCGGCGAGTTCGTTGCTGGAAGGATCGTTGCGAGCGAACGGAAACGTCTTTTTGATCAACCCGAACGGGATCTTGGTGGGAGCGGGAGGAACCATCGATGTCCACGGATTGGTGCTGTCGACGCTGGATGTGAACAATGGCGAGTTCCTGTCGGGTGGAGACATGGTGTTTGAAGGAGCGAGCGAAGCAGGTGTGAAGAACATGGGCCGAATCAACGCGATAGGAGGTGACGTGTTCCTGATTGGTCGGACGATTGAGAACAGTGGAAGCATCAGTGCGACAGGAACGGTGGGCCTGGGAGCGGGACAGGAAGTGCTTTTGACGGCAAATGAGACAGCAACCGGCGAGCGGATGTTCGTGAGAACGAAGGGAGCGGGAGCGAGCGGAACGGGGATCTTGAATGACGGAACGATCGAAGGAGCGGCGGTAGAGCTGAAAGCGCACGGGAACCTGTATGCGTTGGCGATCAACAACAAAGGGAGTGTTCGAGCAGTGGGAGCGGATACGAGTGGAGGAAGTGTGTATTTGCGAGGAGCAGGCGGAACGGTGGAGAACAGTGGGACGATCCGAGCGACAGCGCCTGATTATTCGAGTGCGGCGCGAGTATTGATTGAGGCAGCGTATGCGAAAGTCGGCGGCCGAGTCGATGTGAGTGGGGCTTCCGGTGGTGAGGTAAGAATTTCGGGCAGTGATTCCGCAGAAGTGACCGGTTTTGTAGATGCCACTGGTGATAATTTTGGAGGCAGCGTGACCGTTGAGTCCGAGGCGGTTACGATAGGATCGTCGGCTGTGATTGATGTTAGCTCCGACGGTGATGGAGGGAGCGTTCGGATTGGCGGCGGATTCCAGGGGAGAGATTCTGACGTTCAGAATGCTTCAGTAACGACTATCGACTCTGGAGCGGAGATACGGGCGAATTCCGCTTCCTCAGGCGACGCCGGCTCTGTTGTGGTCTGGGCAGACGACCGGACGAATTTTTCAGGATCGATCACTGCTGAGGCAAATNAAGGCGATGGTGGCTTCGTAGAGGTGAGTGGTAAAAAAGATCTACTTTTCGCGGGAGATGTTTCCACAGCTTCTGAGGAGGGTGAAGACGGAACTCTATTGCTGGACCCTACGAATTTTATGGTCACTGCAGGATCTGACCCTTCGACCGTCAATTCAATTGGTGATGTAACTCTGGAAGGGCTGCTTGGTAGCAACAACGTCGTCATCGCTACTGATTCTGGGGGTGCCGATGAGGGTGACATTACTGTCAACGCGGGAGCCAACATCGTTTGGAGCAACGCTAACTCGCTTACTTTCATGGCTCACGACGATATTTTCGTGAATGCCAATATCCAAAACAGTAGCACAGGTGGCGTTCATCTCATTGCTGGTTGGGATGGAATGACAAACGCTCCTGGAATGGGTGGCGCGAATTCGGTGGGAGCGCCTGTGACAGCAGATAGCTTCGCTGACGGGACTTACGGTCTGAACGAGGGATCGGTGTTAATTGGAGACGGTACACAGTTGCAGCGAATCAGCGTAGGATCTCAGAATGGTGCGACTCAGGTGATTGGATATGACGTTGTTCTCCAGTCCCGCAACATTGGAGGAAATGTGCTTCATAACGATGCGCAGATCGGTTTCTTCAATGGTGCTAACGGAGGTGGCGGGCATGCAGCTATCACGGCTGACGGTGATATTCTCGTAACAGCGGTGAATGACGTTCAGGTTCTGGGAGGGAGCAATGGACGATCCTGGTCACAGATCGGACACGGAGGAAACGACGAGTCTGATATCGGTGGATCTACCTATTCCGGAGACATCACTGTGACCGCAGGGAACGATGTGTTTGTTCATGCGCCTGATACGATTATTGGAGGCTTTCGTTCTTATGCCCAGATCGGTCATGGTGGAGCGGGAAATGGAGGGAATCACAGCGGTACGATCATTGTAGATGCGTGTAATGACGTGAGTCTTTCCGGTGCTGCTGGTGGTGACTATGCCTATGCTCAGATCGGTCACGGTGGCGTGCGCACGGATGGAATACTTGGTGGGCTAATCGATGTTGATGCTGGTAACGCAATTACTTTGGGAGGGGACAGCGGAAACCGCTCCTACACTCAGATAGGGCACGGCGGATATCAGACTGTTGCTGATATTGATGGTGAAATTCAAGTGAACGCAGGCGCGGGCGGTATCACGGGTAAGTCACGTGACAACGATGCGACCTATACACAGATTGGTAATGGTGGAGTCGGCGCGGATGGTGCGACGCTTGCTGGAGACATCACTGTGGAGTCGATAGGGACGATTCAATTCGATCGCAACACCACCAATACGACCAATGCCTACGCGATGATCGGTCATGGGGGAATTGGTTCCGATGCGGTGAAATCCGGGAATATTTCGGTAATCAGCACTGGTGGAAGTATTCTTTTTGGTACTGACACGGCCCAAACCGGGCGCAGTAACGTACAAATCGGGCACGGGGGACGTTCTGCCCTGGGGGATACAAGTGGAAGCATCACCGTTATGGCTGGTAACGGGGACATTCGATTTCATGGTGTCCTTTCTGCTGACGACAACAATCACCGTGAGGGATATGCCCAACTCGGCCACGGAGGTCGGGAAAGCCGAGCAACTCACGGTACGGCTGGAGATGTAATTGATGTCGAGGCAACAGGAGATATTGAGTTTCTCGGCGGCGGAGCAGTCACTTCAACCAGTAATACAGCAGGTAGAGAAGCTTACGCCCAGCTCGGTAATGGTGGCTGGAAAGCCGATGGAGATCACACTGCAGATATCGAGGTGGACGCCGGAGGCGATATTATTTTTGATGCACGAGGCCCTGCGGGAAGCAGCTCCTACGTTCAATTGGGGCATGGTGGTTTTTACCAGAGCGGTAGCCACACGGGTAACATCAGCGTGAACCAGAACATTGCTTCTAGCGGTGGGATCTTCTTCTCGGGAGGACAAAGTGCGTCATACGCCCAGTTGGGCCATGGTGGGCGAAACGATGCGGGTTCAACCCGAGACAACAGCGGGGCTGACGGTATGAGCAATACTGCTGACGACGTTCGGATTGAATCAAACTCCAATTTCGCTCCGGGAACTCACACGGGGAATATCCTGGTAGCTGCGGGTGCTGACATCACTTTCACAGGTGGCGACACGAATGGAGGAACAAATTACGCACAGATCGGGCATGGCGGATATCATAACAGTGCTCTCGCCGACGAGGGGCACTCTGGAAATATCGAAGTGATCAGTGCGGGCACAGTTTCCATGATTGCAGGGGAAAGGAACAATAACTTTGCCATGATCGGACATGGTGGGCTGCAGTCATTCGGTAATCATTCAGGAAACATCACCGTAGAGGGGGCGACGGGGGTAAATCTGACTGCCGGAGGGACTGAGTTTGTGAACAACACGGTCACTAGTTTTGCTCAAATCGGCCATGGTGGATACGACTCCGATTTTGATCTAGACCGAAATATTGGCGACTTCGGTGTTGTTAACGGAGCGGGCGGTTTTAACGACGACATTCCGCTCACTGATCCAGGACTCACTTCCGGAAACATCATTGTAAGGACGACTACTGCTGGTGCTGACATCGTCTTGCAAGGTGCTCTTGGTGACGATGGATCGGGACGCCAGGGGTATGCCCAAATCGGGCACGGTGGAATGCAGAATGATGGAGACCGCGAAGGGGCGATTACCGTGGAAAGTGCTGGAGCAGTTTCCCTGCGTCGCGGCACGGCAGATGACACTTATGCGCAGATTGGTCACGGAGGTCGCTCCAGCGAAGGAACGATTACCAACGCAGACATTTCTGTGACCTCTGGAAATGGAGAAGCCGTCGAGCTTACCGGAGATGGGTTGCCACCGACCGCGGGAACTGCAAATCGGGCTTATGCTCAGATCGGTCACGGTGGCTGGGGAAGTGCCCTGGACGTCAATGCTGCAATTGATGTAATTGGTGACGGAGGAGTTTCTGTTTTTGGGGGTAACTTTCAGGAAAGCTATGCTTTGATTGGACATGGCGGCGACTCTGCCGATGCGGGGCCGACACTCGGATTCATGGGGGCAGTTACTGTGACTGCCAATACGGGGAATGTTGAACTGCAGTCAAACCCATTGCTCGGTGGTTCAGGGAATCGGACTTTTGCCCAGATTGGTCACGGAGGACTCAATAACTCGGCTCCCACTGGAGATTTCACCGGCGATGTAGATGTCACTGCCACCGCAGGAAGCATCATTCTGAGAGCGGGAGATTTTGCGAGTAACAATTACGCCCAAATTGGGCACGGTGGTGTTTCAAACGGTGCTCTAACAGGTCATTCCGGTAACATTACGCTTACGGCTGGAACCAATATTGAGTTGTTTGGTGGGGCCGCCGGTTCAGGTAGCCCTCGCTATGCTCAGGTGGGGCATGGTGGCAATAATGCGGACGGCAACCACTCTGGAAATATCACTCTTGATGCGGACGGAATGGTTGGCCTTACCGCCGGAAACGCCAACGACACATACGCTCAGGTAGGGCACGGTGGACGACAGAGTGATGGTACGAAAGACGGCATTATCGATGTGACTGGTGATGCTGGAGTCAGTGTGCAGGGGAATGGTGCGAACAGGGCCTACGGTCAGATCGGTCATGGCGGTGACAACTCAACTGGGAATATCGGGACGACTTCCGGAGATATCTTTGTTCGCTCTTCGGCAGCCATTGATGTGATCGGAAATCCGGCGGGAACTGGGACGAATTACTCGATGATCGGTCATGGTGGGTTGAACTCCGGAACTACTGGAGAAACAGTCGCAGGTGAAATTACCGTAGAGACTCCAGGGGATATCGTTCTTACTGGTTCTGTTGGCGGTAGTGGTAACTCTGCCACCCAGATTGGCCATGCAGGATACAATTCCGACTATGACGTTATCGATCAGAATATCATTGTGACCTCTACCGGTGGCGTGGTGACAGTTATCGGGTCCGGGGCACAAAACCAGACGATGATCGGTCATGGTGGGGAAAACAGCACCGGATCGTTCAGTGGTAATATCGATGTCACGGCTGATGGAGACATAGCACTCTCTGGGGGGAGTAATGGTGATTCGACAGCTCAGATCGGGCATGGTGGTGCCAACACTGCGTCTGGAGTCACGTATGGTGGTGATATACATGTTCACAGTGTAAATGGTGCCGTTCGATTGGCGGGGGGATCAAATACAGATGCGTCTGCCCAGATCGGGCATGGTGGTCCGCAGGAAACGACTGTCACTGCGACGATCACTGGCGATATTTGTGTGGTGGCAGGAACGGATATCCTTCTGGATTCGGCTCCCGGTGGTGGGGCGCAGACATACACCCAGATCGGTCACGGAGGTTATCTGCAGGAAGGCAACAAGACTGGCGATATCGTTGTTTCCGCAGGTACGGTGGCAATGGGGAGCGTTGTTCTGACCGGAGGAGAAAATACCAATGAATTTGCTCAGATTGGCCATGGAGGAATCGACGCCAGCGGCAACATGGGTGGTGATATCTGGGTGACTGCCGGTAATGGCGGAAATATCACTTTGAACGGAGGCACGAACTCTGACAATTACGCCATGATTGGTCACGGCGACGGTGAAGGAACGACCACGTCGGGAACTCGCGAGGGTGGAATTCATCTTTTCGCTGATGGATCTATCACTGCCACTAACGGAGGAGCCGATAATGTAAATGTCTACCACCAGACCAATGGTGGGCTGGCCTCCGGTGATTATCTTGGCGGTGATGGATTTCAACTGGTTGGAAACAACGGTGTTTCTGTCGCAGCAAGTGCGCTGAATGAGCTGACGACGATAGTCGCTGGAAACATTGGTTCTGGTGATATTGCGGTTGTCCTCACGGATGACATCGACCTTTCCCTCGATCCGGGGAACGATGTGTTCTTGAACTCTTCGAACGACTTCACCCTGATCACAGGCGGTAACATCGATATTTTCAGCAGCTTCCAGAATGCCGGGGACGGTGATATTACGCTGGTTGCCGGGTGGGGTGGATCGGCTTCTCCGCTTACTGCTACCGTGACATACAACGGTGGTGATTTCTGCGATCCTTCGATCGTGGCGAACAGCGATGCCGTTGATTTCAACAACTGCGACATTTTCGGAAATGATCCCGGAAGCAATGGTGCCGGTTCGGTTACGATCGGATCAAACGTACAAACCGAAGCGGTGTTTGTTGGTTCTAACGCTGGCACCACTACTGTCTTGGGAGATACAGTGACTCTGACTGCCGGAGATACTGATCTTGCCGCAACTCAGTTGGGATACAAGGTCGATACCGGTGGTACGACGGTGACGGGTGATATCCAGGTAGGCGTAAAGTCTGCGTTGACCTTGAACTCCGGAGCCAATTACGGGGCCTACACTCATATCGGCCACGGTGGTTTCACTTCCGGTGCAGCTTCTGATACTCTTAACAGCAACATCAGCGGGAATATCACAATTTCTTTCTGCGAAGCCGGTGATGTTTCGCTCTTTGGTGGTGCGGGGGAAAATGCCTACTCCCAGATTGGACACGGACTAACAGCTGATGATCTTTCTGATCCGAACAATGTCCGTCAGGCCGGAAACAAGACTGGTGACGTTACCATCACAGGATTTGGAAACATTACTCTGACGGCAGGAAATGCCCGGGACTCCTACACGCAAATTGGACATGGTGGAGCGGACGGAGATGGGCCGAAAGATGGTATTGTTACTTTGACCGGTTCGGATGACTCTATGAGCCGCGGAGATATTTCTCTGAATGGTGGGGGAGATAACGACGCCTATGCTCGGATCGGTCACGGCGGACAGGAAGCCAATGATCCGAAGTCTGGTGATATTTTCATATCTCAGGTAGACAACGTGATTATGACTGCGGGCAGTGCACTCGATTCATACACCCAGATTGGTCATGGTGGTTCCGACAGTAGTAATGGTCCTGTTAGTGGAAATATTCAGCTTCTTCTCGATGGAAATCTCGAGATGACAGGAGGACTGAGTAACGAATCCTACTCACAGATTGGCCACGGCGGCCACTCAGCTACCAACGTGATTATGTCGGACGCAGACGACAACGACATCACCATTACAACTGGTGGATACATATCCATGAATGCTGCTCCAGTTGGAAGTCCGGTAGCAAACACCGCTCCTCAGGCCTATGTGCAGATTGGGCATGGTGGTCGAGGATCGAGGGGTGCAAATTCCGGAGCGACCGGACGAGAACTCTATGGCGATATTTTTATCACGGCCAACGGAGTGGACGGGGGTGGCAATGCCATCTCTCTCAAAGGTGGTGATAGCAATGAAACTTACGCTCAAATTGGTCACGGTGGTCGTGCTGCTCAG
Source organism: Verrucomicrobiales bacterium (assembly GCA_002698785.1). Lineage (GTDB taxonomy): Bacteria > Verrucomicrobiota > Verrucomicrobiia > Verrucomicrobiales > DEV007 > Arctic95D-9. Next base: position 8,812 of record PAAG01000058.1, read on the forward strand.
GCATACGGAAGTGGTCTAATCGACATTGATGCGGCAGGAAATATCGCTCTCCAGGCGGGCAACCGTTCTCGGGCTTATGCCATGATCGGCCATGGCGGTGACGAAGCAGAGAAAGTTGCGGGTATCGCAGGGAATTCGGACGGGGTGGACACCTTTGGCTCGCTGATGGGGCACGAGGGAGCCATTGATATTACGACGACGAATGGCGGAAACCTAACGCTGCTTGGTAGCCAGGCTGAGAATGGAACAGGTGGCGATTTTATTGATGCCAATGTGCAGGTTGGGCACGGTGGGCATGATTCCAATGGCAATCACACAGGAACGATCGACGCTGATATTGCCGGATCGATTACGGTCGAAGGTGGTGCAAACACCGACGATGGAGACGATCGCGCCTACGCCCAGATTGGCCATGGTGGAAACAGCGCCGACGGAGACTCCGGCGGAGATATCACCCTTACCGCTGGTGGAGCAATCGAATTAGCGGGCGGAGCTGGGAATCTGAATAGTGCACAGATCGGAAGTGGCGGAGATGGTGCAGACGGGAACTTTTTCGGAGACATTGTTCTCTCCGCTGGAAACGGCATTTCCGTTGTCGCTGGTGAGGGATTCGGAAGCTATGCTCATATTGGCAATGGCGGTCGCAGTTCCAAAGGAGATAAGACAGGATCGATCAACTTGAGCACTACTGCTGGCGGGCTTTTCATGGAGGCTGGAAGGTCTGGATCAGCCTACGCACAGGTCGGTAACGGCGGGCACGAGGGAGACTATCTCGTGGGTTCTGGTTCACTCGTCACCGATACGATTACGGTAAACGTGGCAGGAGATGTAAGCGTCATTGCTACGCAGCGCGACGATACGAATTCGGCTGCTCAGGCTTATGCTCAAATTGGACACGGCGGTCAGTACGCTGGGGGAGATCACCAGGCTGACATTTCAGTCACTTCTGGTGGTGCGATTTCCATGAAGGCTGGATTAAGTAACCAAGCCTACTCCCAGATCGGCCACGGTGGTTTGTATAACGGAGACAACGGTGATGTGACTTACGACAAGGGTGGTGACCACTCTGGAAATATCACACTCACGGCCGTTGATGACATTACCATTTCTGGTGGCGAGCGGGAACGGTCCTATGCTCAGGTCGGGCATGGTGGTTTTGATCACCAGGGATCGCATACGGGCGATATAGAAATTTCGAGCTCTACAGGTGGGCTGACTCTCGCCAATGCTGGCGCTGGTTTCCAAGATAATTATGTCCTTGTGGGGCACGGTGGCGGTCAGGCGACCGGAACAAATTCGGGCGACATATGTGTTCACGTGGCGACAAACGTAGTGTTGGACGCGACGATCGGCACAGGACAGCGCGCGGCAGTCTCCATCGGCCATGGTGGTAGAAACGCTGACGGAGATCACAGTGGTGATATCACAGTTGTGTCAGGTGTTTCCGGGGCGAACGGTGGGGTGGAACTCACCGGGGGAACAGGTGGCGATCGCTATGCCCAGATCGGCCACGGGCAAACGGAGTCCGATGGTAATCTCAGTGGTGACATTGATGTGATCGCAGCCGGCGGTGGCGATCTTCTAATTACCGGAGGTTCCGGTGCTGAGATGGCATACGCTATGGTTGGGCACGGTGACGGACCTGAACTCGCTACTGGCACTCGCGAGGGTGGTGTTCATCTCTTCGCAGACGGACAGATCGCTCTCAGTGATTTGGGTAGCGCCTATGGTGCCTATGCATGGCATAGGACGAACGGCGGTCTTGCCGGGAATTACCTTGGGGGTGATGGGTTCGAAATCGTTGGTAATGGAGGCGTAGTATTGCCTGCTGCCGCTACCGACGGGTTCTCTGAAATGGTTGCGGGAAATATCGGAAGCGGAAATGTGGTCGCAGCGATCGACCAGGATGTCGACTTTACGTTCTCAGGGCCCGCGATCGATTTGAATAACAGCTTTGATTTTGTTGTGATGGTAGGCGGTAACATCACGATGCTGAGCAGTTACCAGCAGTATGGAGATGGGAATGTAGTTCTTGTGGCTGGTTATAACGGTGTTGGTGGCAGCACCGGGACAGTCGATCTTACAGATCCTTGCAATCCGGTAATCACGGCAACAGGCACCGACTTCAACAATTGCGACGCATTTGGTAATAACAACAAGACGATCACAATCGGTAGTGACACACAAACCGAGCAAGTAGTGGTCGGGACTCGCGCAGGGGTGAACCGCTTTGCTGCTTACGGCATCGAGATGAATGCCAGCGACACCACAGTCGACGCCTATTCTCAACTTGGTTTCCATGATGATGAGGCCTTTGTTGTTCCCAGTCCTGGAGATGCTGTTCGCACGGATACGCTCTCCGATATCTATCTCGATCTCAAGGCGGGTGGATTGACATTGAACTCCGGAGATGCCGAGGGGGCTTTTACACAGATTGGCCACGGTGGACTGAAGTCGGCAGACAATCGTCAGAACGATACGAATCAGCAGATCGCAATTTCTTTCTGTGATCCCGGTGATGTGACTCTGAATGCGGGCGCCGGTCTCGACAGCTATGCGCAGATTGGATTCGGCGCAGGCCAGTCCGTTTCTAGAAACCGCTTTGGAAACACCATTATTGATAACTTTGACAACATCACCTTAAACTCGGGAACGGGCGAGCGTGCCTATACTCAAATTGGTAACGGGGCCTACGGTTCTGGCGGTGGAAAGATCGGGGACATTACTTTAACGGGTGCCGGGACAGGCAACATCGCGATCAATGCCGGAGACGGTGCCGATGCTTACGCGCTCATTGGTATCGGAGGAAACAACCTTCCCACGCTCACTGCCAGTGGTGATGTGTATGCCGATGGTATCGTGGATGTCGATATTCTTGCCGGAGTGGGCGACCGTGCGGTGGCTCATTTCGGGCATGGTGGTTGGGAGTCAGATCAAAATATTAACGTCGCAAGCGATGTAACGATTGACGCGACCGGCACACTGACCGTCAGAGGCGGGAGCGGATCTCTTGCGAGCGCCCAGATTGGCCATGGCGGACTTTTTGCGGGGCAGGACAAGGAAGGAAATATCGATATTTCTGCCGACACTGCGATTGATATTTTCGGCGGCACGGGTGCCGATAGCTATGGTTTCATCGGGCACGGTGGAACAATGACGGGAACGATCACCAACTCAAACATCGATGTGGTATCCGGAGGTGCGATCACTCTTACCGGAGGGACTTCGACTGACACCTTCGCTCAAATCGGACACGGTGGAGCCGAATCCAATGCAGATGTGCTGAATTCTAACATCACCGTTACGGGTGGCAGCGTGGCGGTTTTCGGAGGGTCCGCTCAGGAAGCATATGCAATGATCGGTCACGGTGGTGACAGCACCAATTCCCAAGGTGTAGGGATGGAAGGTAATGTTTTTGTTACTGCCACGACAGGTGATGTTGTCATCGAAGCAAATCCGACGGCGAATTCCGGAGCAAATCGCTCCTTCGCTCAGATTGGCCATGGCGGGATCAATACGAACTCGTTGATTGGTGATCTGACGGGAAATATTGAAGTGCGCTCGCTGATGGGAAGTGTCACTGCCACCGCAGGCCAGGACGCGAATAACAACTACGCTTTGGTTGGCCATGGTGGAGGAGCAAACGATGCCTTGAACGGGAATAGCGGGAGCATCCTTGTGACGGCGGCAAACGATATCACTTTTACGGCCGCCCAGGACAACGGTGGAGCAGGCGGAAATTCTCGTGGTTTTGCGATGATCGGCCATGGAGGTGCTGATACGAACGGCAACCATAGTGGCGCGATTACTGTGACTGCAGGCAACTCAATCACCTTCACTGGTGGAACTGTTTCCGATGCACATGCGCAGATCGGGCATGGAGGAACACAGACGCTTGGAGATTTCGACGGTCAAATTGATGTGACTGCAACGAATGGAAGTATCAGCTTCACTTCGGGCGAGGCACTCGGCGCATATGCTCATTTGGGACATGGAGGTCGATTTGCTTATGGAGCCTCTCGGACAGGAGCGATCAATGTGACCGCGGGTACTGATATTTTGATTGTTGCCACTGACTTCGACAATCAGTCTTATGCTCAGATCGGTCACGGTGGGCGTTTTGAAGATAGCGATGGTTCCTATGTGACGGGAGACTTTTCAGGTGACATTACTCTGGATGCCGGAGGAGCGCTGACCATCGATGGCGGAGGCGGGACTTCTTATGCTCAGTTGGGACACGGTGGATACGAGGCTGCTGCAACTACTGGGCACAGTGGTGCCATTAGCGTTGATGTGGGAACGGATCTTCTCATTCAAGGTGGGGTAGTCGTTGCTCCTGCTAACGGGAATGGATATGCTCTTCTGGGACACGGTGGAACGAATGCGGACGGCGACCATAGTGGAGACATGCAAGTCGATGTCGGAAATGCCATTACTTTGCAGGGCGGCGGAACTGATTTGGATACAGGGAGAACCGATCAGTACGCACAACTTGGTCACGGTGGGCGCCTTCACGACGGAACTTTAAACGGTTCGATTGATATTAATCAAAATGGCGGAGCTGGCCTCGGGGGTGTTGGACTGACAGGTGGGTCGAGTAACAACTCTTACGCGCAGATCGGTCACGGTGGCTCAGGCCATACAGGTGACATCGGAACTCTGACAGATTCCTCCGTGACCTTAACCACTGTGGGAGATATCATCCTCAACGGTGGTGATGATACTGATGCTTATGCCCACATTGGACATGGTGGAGCCGGCGCGACGGGAGATAAATCTGGAGCCATCGATGTGACTTCTTCTGGCGGTGCGGTCGAAATGCACGGAGGCCAGGTTAACAATACTTATGTGCAGATCGGGCACGGTGGACATTCAGGCACCTTTACTACGGGGACTCAGGTCACGGACACAATTTCGGTGAATGCTGCTACTGGCGTTTTTATGGAAGGCGCGACAGCCGGTGATGCAGGAAACAACGCAGCTCCTCAGGCCTTCGCGCTTATCGGTCATGGGGGACAGTATGCGACTGGTGATTATCTCGGAAACATCAGAGTGATTTCCGGTGGCGGTGTGACTCTTATGGGCGGCCTCAGTAATCAGTCCAACGCCCAGATTGGTCATGGCGGTTTACAGTCCGGTGGAACGAATAGCGCTGATATCTACGTGAGTGCAGTAGATGACATCGATATTGCTGCTGGTGGTCGCGCACGTGCCTATGCTCAGATTGGGCACGGTGGTGACACAGAGAATTCGGGAGCGAACTCCGGCATCATCTGCGTGGTTAGCTCAGATGGTTCGATCACTGTTACTGGCGGTCAGGTGACTGGTGGCGACGAAATCGATGCGTATGCGATGATCGGGCATGGAGGTCACAATGTTGGAGGGACGGATTTCAGTGGAGACATTCATGTTGTCGCTGCGCAGGATTTGACGGTCACGGGTGGCGATGTCAGTGATGGCTTCGCCCAAATTGGTCATGGTGGAATCGGAAGTGGTGGTGACTACCAGGGAGATATCCTTATTTCGGTGGGTGGAACGACATCCCTTGTCGATGGCGCTGATCAAGTGGCACGCCTCGGGCATTTCGGCACAGGTGCTGGTACAGTTCTTTCCCAATCTGATTTTGCGCTGATTACGGGTACGCTGGATGTGTCTTCTGCGAGCGATGGACTCGGCGGCGCAATCAGTCGGATGGCTCCTGCTGGAGCCGTGGACATCGGAGTGCTCAATGGCGATCTGACGATAGATGGGGGAAGCGGAGCGTTTCTTACCCATGCCTTTGACGTGGATCTGTTTGCGTCAGGAGACGTGAACGTGCTGACGACGATCCTGAACGGTGGAACGGGATCAGTGAGTGCGATAGCAGGTTGGGACGGAGTGACCGGCCTGATCGAAGTGAGCGACTACAACAGTTGCCCGGTCTTCACGACCCTGGATCTGGATGCGGCAAGTGTCCTCGCCGATCCCGCTGCCTACGGCAACGCAACTGCCGTGGTCAACATCGGAGACGGGACCCAGACCCAGGCAGCAGTGGTGGGGAGTGCCGGAGGCACGACCAACGTAGCCGGCTACGGAGTCAACGTGGTTGGTAGTGATACGACCAGCGGTGGGCTGGCCCAGGTAGGGTTCAACGAAGAACTGCTCAACCAGGGATCCGGGATCAATGCCTTGGCGAGCACCGGAGCGATCAACGTGTTGACCCGGGAAGGAGGACTGACTCTGACAGGAGGCGACTTCCTCAACGCCGCAGCGCAGGTAGGTCACGGAGGTCGAGGAACCTCCTCGAGTGAGTTCAGCGGAGCGATCACGATCGACCTGGAAACCGGAACCGACGCAGGCGCCTTGAGCCTGAGCGGAGGCGGAGCGTCCGGATCGTATGCGATGATAGGTAACGGCGGGAACAACTCCAGCGGAGCAAAGAGCAGTGATCTGATGATTACCGCGAGCGACATCACCCTGACCGGAGGAGTAGGAGCCTTGAGTGCCGCACGGATCGGTAACGGAGGCGACCAGGGATCAGGAGCAGCGAGCGGAGCGATTACCCTGACGAGCCTGAGCGGTGACATCACCCTCGCGGGAGGAGAAGGCAACGCGAGCAGCGCGCAGGTGGGCCATGGAGGGCTGACCTACAACGGAGCCTTGAGCGGAGACGTGTCCGTGACAAGCGCCGGTGACCTGGGAATGACAGCCGGACCCGGATCCCGAGCCAGCGCGCAGGTAGGCCACGGAGGCAACGCAGCGAGTGGGCCGAGCTACAGCGGTGACATCAGCCTGGATGCGGTGGGGTCGATCCTGATGTCCGACGGAGCCGGATCAATCGCGTATGTGCAGGCCGGGCATGGAGGAGCTGCCGCTGATGGCGACATGAGCGGAGCGATCACGGTGAACGCCGGAGATGACATAGGAATCGTGGCATTGAACACCGCCAACGGGACCTACGGAAAGATTGGTCACGGAGACGACTTTGAAAGCGCCTACAACGTGTTGTCGGGAAGCGGCGACCGAGGAGGGGACATCGAAGTGGGAGCCGGGAACAACATCGTGCTGCGCAACGCGATGATCGGGCACGTGAACATGGTGAACACGAATGCGACCGGAGTGGATGGCGTGACCCAGATCGGAGTGAGCCGCGTGGATCCGACCGATGCTAGCGGAGGAAGCCTGTCAGCGAACAGCACGAGCGAGTTCGCGGGAGTGGAAGAACTGAGGTTCTACCTGCCGAGGCGAGCGAACAACCAGATCGCAGCAGGAGCGAAGCTGAATGGAGTGAGTTATGGAGGAGCCCCGAGCGATCCGACCGAGACCCAGGGAGTGGATGAGTATACGATCAACATCATAGGGGACCAGATCCTGTTCCCGAACGAGCACGAGAACACGTTTGGAACGGGTCCATCGCCGGCGACAGCAGCAGGCTATGCGTTTTACTACGACACGATAGAGCTGGGAGAGGTCGTGGATGACGGAACGGACGCTGGAAGTGGTGCAGGAGGCACAGGGACAGGAGGAATCGGAGAGGGTGTTGATCCGTTCGGGTTCTTCTTCGTGGATGACAAAGCGCTGAGTGACTGGTTGAGGGATCGAGCGGAAGAATACGGACGTTACCACTCATTTTCGATCTATTATGAAGGCTTTTCCCAGTATGGGGTGCACGGAGAATCCATTTTCGAAGTCAATGACCAGACATCTTTGCGAAATTAATTCTGGCTCTTTCGCAGTGGACTTTGGCCTTCACAACGTTAGAGAAACAGTTCAAACTCCCCTTTAGAATATTCTAGACCCCTTTATTTAAGTGATCTAAATCTTTCAGAGTCAAATCTGGAACAAAAAACCTCCAATCCGATGTTTGCAAAATCACCGGGCGCACGCGCCTTGCACTTTATTCGTACCCGTCCGCTATTCCGCATTTGTGTGGTGGCAGCGATGACACCTGGTCTTGGCCTTTTTAGCGTTCCCGTGCAGGCGAATCCGCGAGGAGGGGTAGTGGTGCATGGAGATGTGGAGATGAGCGGAGGACGTGGGAATCTGCGGATCACGCAGAACTCACGGAATGCGATCATCAACTGGGAAGAGTTCTCGATTGGAGCAAACGAACTGACGCAGTTTATCCAGCCTGGGAAGAACGCAGCCGTATTGAACCGTGTAACGGGTTCGGCGAGTTCGTTGCTGGAAGGATCGTTGCGAGCGAACGGAAACGTCTTTTTGATCAACCCGAACGGGATCTTGGTGGGAGCGGGAGGAACCATCGATGTCCACGGATTGGTGCTGTCGACGCTGGATGTGAACAATGGCGAGTTCCTGTCGGGTGGAGACATGGTGTTTGAAGGAGCGAGCGAAGCAGGTGTGCAGAACATGGGCCGAATCAACGCGATAGGAGGTGACGTGTTCCTGATTGGTCGGACGATTGAGAACAGTGGAAGCATCAGTGCGACAGGAACGGTGGGCCTGGGAGCGGGACAGGAAGTGCTTTTGACGGCAAATGAGACAGCAACCGGCGAGCGGATGTTCGTGAGAACGAAGGGAGCGGGAGCGAGCGGAACGGGGATCTTGAATGACGGAACGATCGAAGGAGCGGCGGTAGAGCTGAAAGCGCACGGGAACCTGTATGCGTTGGCGATCAACAACAAAGGGAGTGTTCGAGCAGTGGGAGCGGATACGAGTGGAGGAAGTGTGTATTTGCGAGGAGCAGGCGGAACGGTGGAGAACAGTGGGACGATCCGAGCGACAGCGCCTGATTATTCGAGTGCGGCGCGAGTATTGATTGAGGCAGCGTATGCGAAAGTCGGCGGCCGAGTCGATGTGAGTGGGGCTTCCGGTGGTGAGGT
>PAAG01000059.1 GCA_002698785.1 Verrucomicrobiales bacterium
TCAGCATTTCAGCATTTCAGCATTTCAGCATTTCAGCATTTCAGCATTTCAGCATTTCAGCATTTCAGCATTTCAGCATTTCAGCATTTCATGATTCCCCCCCGCATCTGTTGTATCGGAGCCGGCTACGTCGGTGGCCCAACCATGGCGATGATCGCCAACAAGTGCCCCGACATCACTGTTGAAGTTGTGGACATCAACGAAGCGCGAATCGCTGCTTGGAACTCCGATTCCCTCCCTGTCTACGAGCCAGGGCTCTACGAAATCGTTGAAGATGCTCGCGGTCGGAATCTCCATTTCTCCACCGAAGTCGGACGTTCCATCAAAGAAGCCGATATCATCTTCGTCAGCGTCAACACACCGACCAAGACCTACGGTCTCGGAGCCAATCGCGCGGCCGACCTCCGGTTTGTCGAGTCTGTCGCCCGCTCCATTGCCGAGCACGCCGAAGAACCCAAAATCATTGTCGAAAAAAGCACCATACCTGTTCGCACTGCCGAGGCGATTCGCAGCATTCTCGACTCCAGCGAGCAACACTTCGACCACCAGGTTCTCTCCAATCCCGAATTCCTCGCCGAAGGCACCGCCGTCCGTGACTTGGAAAATCCCGACCGCATTCTCATCGGAGGTGAACAGACCCCCGAAGGACTTGCCGCCATTGAGAAGCTCGTGAGCGTCTACGCAGGCTGGGTTCCCCGTGAGCGCATCCTTACCACCAACCTCTGGTCGTCCGAGCTCGCCAAGCTCGTCGCCAACGCCTTCCTCGCCCAGAGGATTTCCTCCATCAACAGCATCTCCGCCCTCTGCGAAGCCACCGAGGCGGATGTCGACGAGGTCGCCCACGCCATCGGCACTGACAGCCGGATTGGTCCCAAATTCCTCAAATCATCAGTCGGGTTCGGCGGCTCCTGCTTCCAGAAAGACGTCCTCAACCTCGTCTACCTTTGCGGACACTTCGGCCTCCCCGAAGTCGCCGAATACTGGGAACAGGTCATCACGATGAACCAGTGGCAGAAGCAGCGCTTCGCCGACGCCGTCGTTCAGGCCTTCTACAACACCGTCAACAACAAGCGCATCGCCGTCCTTGGATTCGCCTTCAAAAAAGACACCAACGACACCCGCGAAACGCCCGCCATCGACGTGTGCAAGCACCTCCTTGAAGAGCGCGCCAGCCTCGCCATCTACGATCCCAAAGTAGAGACCGAAAAAATCTATCAGGATCTCGACTGCGCCGAAAACGATCACCACCTCGAAATCTGCGACTCAGCCGAAGCCGCCACAGCCGGCGCCAACGCCATCCTCATCATCACCGAATGGGATGAGTTCAAAGATCTCGATTTTGAAAAGATCTACGACTCCATGGTCAAACCCGCCTGGATCTTCGACGGCCGGAATCTCCTCGATCACTCAAAGCTGCAAGAGATTGGATTTAAAGTCCGAGCCATCGGGAAGTCGGTCGAAACCTGAGAATTCCTAATTTCAGAATTCACCGTGGTTACACAGACGCTGGAAGCGATGATATAACTTGCGCCGAAGACGGGCTTTCCCTTTTCAGTGTTTCACGATTTCAGAATCTCAAAATTTCTGCCGCAGGCACCTTTTCAGCTTTTCAAAATTTCATGAATCGTCAGATTCATATTTATCCAGCGCTTCTTCCAAACGGCGCAGGGTCTTCAGAACGTCACGCAGATAGGGGCGAACGCCTCCCTTATCGGCATTCGCAGACGAAATCGCCTTACCGTCTTCGGTTCGAGGTCCCGTTGATTCGGTCCATGGCTTCCAACTTCGAATGGCTTGGGACTGCTTTTCTCGGGCTTCTGGGGTCCAGCGGGGCATGGGTTTTCTCGGGTTTGCGTTTTGCTTTAGAGGAGCGATTGGGTAGAGCGTTGGTCTCCCCATCGGAAGAAAGACCTTTATTGTCCTCCAGTTCGGCATCACTGACATCGAGCGTCGCTTGCTCCTTCCCCGCATTATTTCGATGAATCGCAACAGCCGCCTGAACTGTTTTGACTGCCTGAGCCTGCGCGCGCATCGCCACTCGGTAATAAAGTTCGGAAACTTGCACGCTCTGCTCCGGGTGATTCGCCAGCTGAACGGAGCGTTGAAACAGAGAATTCAGCGTGAAAGCCTGCGCCGTGAGAATCTCCGCCAGATGAGACGTATCCCCTTTCTCCAGTTGCTCAGCCTGCCATTCAAGTGCCTCTTTCACATCGATGGCATGTTCTCCCAGACCGGGAAACAGCTTCATGTGAGTAAGTCCGGCGCTAATACATGGATCGATCAGCAGCCTACCGTAATGCTTCTCATCCTCCACCGATGCATGCTTTTCCCCAAGGTCATCATCCGATGAGCTGCTTTCGTCCGGTTCACAATTCTCTTCTGGATCCGAAGTCCCTGTAAATTCGTCAAAGTCGCCTTTCATAGAAATCATATCGTGAGATGGTGTATCATTTTTACACCAATTCGGGAGTTAGGGCCAGAAGAAAATTAGCTATTCTCAGGTTCTCTGCGCGAGGAACCTCCGCTTCTCACCTTTCCTCCCGCGCATCAGTTTTCCCAATTTCAGCTTTCCGGCGGCCCTCTCGCTGGGCCCGGATCTTCCCGATCGCCTTTTTCAGCTTTTCAAAATCTCAAACTTTCAGAATTTCCTTGAAACTTCTCCTTACAGGAATCTGCGGCTTCGTTGGCTCAACTCTCGCCCGTGAAATCCGCAAACAACATCCCTCTTGGGATCTTATCGGCATCGACAACTTCTGTCGCGCCGGATCCGAGTTGAATCGAACGTTAATCGAGAAAGAGCTTCAGATTGAATTCTACCGCGGCGATATTCGGAGCCAATCTGACATCGATGCCCTGCCTGCTGCAGACTTTGTCATCGATTGTGCAGCCAACCCCACCGTCCTCGCCGGCGTTGACGGCAAGACAAGCGCTCGACAGTTGGTGGAACACAATCTCCTTGGCACCGTCAACTTGCTCGATTACTGCGCCCGACATAGCGCTGGATTCATCCTACTCTCCACCAGCAGAGTCTACTCCATTGCAGGACTCACAAGTTTTGAAACAGTGCTCAAGCAGTCCTCAGATTCTGATGCTCCTCTCGGGGTCCCTTTCGATCGATACACCCCTTCTAATCCCGAATCTTACCCACAAGGTTTCTCCGACAACGGGATCGAAGAAACCTTCTCCTGCGAACCACCATCATCACTCTACGGAACCACCAAAACCGCCAGCGAACTCCTCGCTCTTGAGTATGGATCAATGAACGAATTCCCCGTCTGGATCAATCGCTGCAGCGTCATGGGAGGTGCCGGTCAGTTCGCACACCCTGCCCAGGGGATATTTGGATTTTGGATTCATTCCTTTCGAGAAAGCCGGCCTGTGAAATATATCGGATTTGATGGACTTGGACATCAGGTCCGCGACGGCTTTCATCCCCGCGATCTTTTGCCAATCCTAGAGAAGCAAATCGCCGAACCAGCCGCTTCCACCAAACCACGGATAACTAATCTCGGTGGCGGCCTTAAAAATTCCGCCTCACTCGCAGAACTCACCGCTTGGTGCAAGTCACGGTTCCCTAGCTCAAAAACCGAGATCCCCGCGCCAGAGACAAAGCCCGAAGTTAGGAAATTCGACTTGCCTTGGTATGTCTCCGACAACTCGCGGGCAAAGAAAGCATGGGGTTGGACGCCACAAACGTCTCTTCCCGAACTCTGCGAAGAAATCGCCAAATTTGCCGAGGAAAATCCTGATTGGCTCGCAATGACGAAGTGAAATTACCATTCGTCCGTCTCCAATCGCAGTTCCTTTCTCGGTTTCAGCTTTCAAAATTTCTGATTTTCACCCTGCCCTGCTTGCCCTCAGCCTGCCGAAGGGAGCTTTTCCTAGTTTCAAAATTTCAGTTTTCAGCTTTTCAGTATTTTGAAATCTCTTCTCGTCACAGGTTCGTCTGGACTTATCGGATCTGAGGTCTGCGTCCACTATTCCGAACTCGGATGGAAGATCCACGGTGTCGACAACAACCAGCGCGCCGTATTTTTCGGACCGCAGGGTGACACCCGATGGAATCAGGAGCGACTCGAACGAACCCTCAAAGGTTTCCATCACCACGAGCTCGACATCCGCAACCGGGAAGGCGTCCTCGATCTCGTCAATGAACTTCGTCCCGACGCCATCGTTCACACCGCAGCCCAACCCTCTCACGACCGCGCCGCCGCCATCCCATTCGACGATTTCGACACCAACGCCGTTGGAACACTGAATCTACTCGAAGCTGCTCGGCAAGCCTGTCCCGAATCGCCCTTCGTCCACATGTCGACCAACAAGGTCTACGGTGACAGACCGAATACTATCAAACTCAAAGAACTCGAAACTCGCTGGGACTACGACGATCCTGCCTACGAAAACGGCATTTCCGAAGACTTTCCCATCGACCAGTCGAAGCATTCCCTCTTCGGAGCTTCCAAAGTAGCCGCCGACATCATGGTCCAGGAATACGGTCGCTATTTCGGAATGCCCACCTGCTGCCTGCGAGGAGGCTGCCTCACCGGCCCCAATCACTCCGGAGTCGAACTGCATGGTTTCCTCTCTTACCTCGTGAAGTGCAACTTGGAAGGACGAGAATACAAGGTCTTCGGATACAAAGGCAAGCAGGTCCGTGACAACATCCATTCCCATGATGTAGCTCGCTTCATCGAGGAGTTCATCAAATCCCCTCGCTCTGGCGAAGTCTACAATATCGGTGGTGGTCGCAACAACTCCTGCTCCATCTGGGAAGCCTTCCAACTCGCCGAGAAGTTTTCTGGGAAGCCCCAGATCTACCAGTATGTCGACGAGAACCGCATCGGCGACCATATTTGTTACATCTCTGATCTCAGCATGATGCGAACACAATATCCGGAGTGGGATATTTCAATCAGCCTGGAGGAAACCGTGAGGCAGATCACAGAGGCTTACAGAGTTGCAATTACCAAATGACTTTGCGGGGAAAATCAGATTCTAATTCTGATGAAGAAAGCAATATTTCATCAGAACACGCTCCCTGTGATTGGGACTTAGTAATCAAACCCAGGAATGCATGGTGGAATTTTCAACTCACAGAGGTATGGCGATATCGAGACCTGCTATGGCTTTTCGTCAGGAGAGATTTTGTTTCGGTGTATAAACAGACAATTCTAGGACCCATTTGGTTTTTTGCTCAGCCACTACTCACAACTACGATGTTCACGGTTGTATTCAGTGGTATTGCCAAAATCCCTACCGACGGAATACCCCCCATGTTGTTTTATCTGGCTGGTACGACTCCCTGGAACTACTTCTCTGCTTGCCTCAATAAGACTTCGACAACCTTTATAACTAATGCCGCGATATTCGGTAAGGTTTATTTCCCGCGCCTGATCTCTCCGCTTTCAGTAGTGATTTCAACTCTAATTCAGTTCGGGATTCAATTCATTTTATTCCTTGTTTTCCTCATCTATTACCAAAACGTCGGTGCAGACATCTCTCCTGATTTATTACAAATCATTTTCCTAACACCTCCTCTTTTAGTGCTCATGGGCTTACTCGGTCTCGGAACAGGGATAATTATTTCTTCCCTCACCACAAAATACCGTGATCTAACATTTTTAATAGGATTCGGAGTTCAGCTTGCGATGTATGCAACGCCGGTCATCTACCCCCTATCATCTGTACCTCAACAACACCGCTGGTTAATCCTCAGCAATCCAATGTCCTCGATCATCGAAACGTTTCGATCCATATTTCTGGGGGGCGAAATCCCGTGGCATGGATTGGCAATCTCGACAAGTATCACCCTGATAATTCTATTTGTAGGGGTTTTGATGTTCAACAAAGTCGAAAAAACATTCATGGATACGGTCTGACAGTGGCTTATTTCACAAAATGGGTTCCGTAATAGATGTACGAAGCGTTTCGAAGCAATATCGGCTAGGCCAGGTGGGAACAGGTACGCTCGCTCACGATCTTAATCGCTGGTGGCACAAGATACGTAGCAGGGAGGACCCGTATCTAAAAATCGGGGAAAGCAATGATCGAGCGAGCAAAGGAAAATCAAAATATTCCTGGGCTCTTCGCAACATCTCCTTTCAAGTCGACCAGGGAGAAGTGCTTGGAATCATCGGGAAAAATGGTGCTGGCAAATCGACACTGCTTAAGGTTCTTTCCAGAGTCACCTCACCCACCGAAGGCTCAATAGGTGTTAAGGGGCGTATCGCCTCTCTTTTGGAAGTGGGCACGGGTTTTCACCCTGAGCTATCGGGAAAGGAAAATATATTTTTGAATGGTGCCATTCTCGGCATGAGCAAAACTGAAATCACATCCAAGTTTGATGAAATTGTCGACTTTTCCGGTTGCGAACGCTACATCGACACCCCGGTAAAACGCTACAGTTCCGGTATGTATGTTCGACTTGCATTCGCTGTGGCGGCGCACCTCGAACCCGAAATCCTTATTGTTGACGAAGTCCTTGCCGTGGGAGACGCCGAATTTCAAAACAAATGTCTCGGCAAAATGCAATCAGTCGCTGGAAGTGGAAGGACAGTAATTTTTGTTAGTCACAACATGGCCTCAATTTCCCGGCTTACTAATCGTTGCCTCCTTATGCAACACGGGGAACTAAACTTCGATGGCCCGACATCGACCGCAATTGAATCATATCTCAAATCCAGTAGAGAACGTTCTCGCAACCTAACGGACATATCGGAAGTCCCCAGGCCCCCTGGCTGCAACCATGCAGCAAGCTTCTTGCAAATCGGATTCGAGTCAGAGGTAACAATTTTTCGCATCGGGCAGGACATTCAATTGCGTACTTTAATCAAAGCAAACGCCAGAGTTTCCCGATTGCGGTTTCAAATTACCGTGTTTTCGTCAGACGCTACTCCTGTGGGAACTTCATGTAGCAGTGACGAGTTTGATTTGTCACAGGAGGAAGAGTTTCAAGCGATTGTGCGGTTGCCAACACCACGCCTGGCACCGGGAAATTATTACTGTGATGTCGCGCTGTTAGCGGGGCATTCGTCGGAGAAAGGTGCTGTTTTCGATGTAGTTCCCGAAGCATTGCACTTTGAAATTGAGTCAAGGCCGCTGGGGACTGACAAAGTATCGCACTGGAACAGTGCCTGGGGTAGCGTTTGCTTTTCCGATCTCATCGTCCGCAGCCAAGACTAGACAGATTCGACAAATGTTCCGCCATTCTCGGCCAGTCATAGTCAGGCCCTCTCCAGCAGGCTGACATCGCATTTGGAGCCCCCTAATAACATGAATCTCGCCAAGAAACTGTTATGGCATATCGGCATAGATGTCCGCCTAAGGAGAAATGTGGAAGCCTACTATCAACGTGAATGGGAGGAGAAATGGGCAGATAATTACCTCTTTCTAAAGGATCTCGGAATAAAGACGGTATTGGATATTGGAGCCAATCGCGGCCAATTCGCAAAGATGATCCGACATGCTTGCCCCGATCTTCACGAAATCCACTCGTTTGAACCCCTGACAGAATGCCATTCAGATTTAGAATGTGCGGTGAGAGATAGCAATTTAACTCACAAGATTCATGCCTTTGGCCTAGGGGATAAGAACGAGGGCATCCAAATCAACCATTGTGAATTTTCTCCTTGTTCATCCATTCTTACGCCATCTGATCGGCTAGTGGCCGACCGCCCTGGTGCGGGCAAGTTTGAGAAAAAAACAATACGGGTGAGACGACTGGATGACTTCGCCGCAGAACACTCACTTCCGGAGGCGGATTTAATTAAGATCGATGTCCAGGGATATGAAGACAAGGTGATATCCGGGGGATCCGCAACACTCTCGAAAGCACGGTTCGTGATCATTGAAATGCCTTTTCACTCACTTTATGAGAAGCAGCCAAGTTTTCATGATGTTTACATGATGCTGCACAATCTGGGCTTCACCTTCCAAGGGAATGCTGGACAGAATGTGAGCAAAAAGGACCACAAGATCCTCGAGGCTGATTCCATCTTCGAGAATCAGAACATTTCTCAATAGCTTCGGCTCGAAAGCGAATTCGATGTTTCGCATTGCCATCATTTCAAGCGTACCGCCAGATCCAAACAGGATTGCCGGCGCGTTGATTCTCTGCCGCTGGCTGGACCACCCTCAAATTGATTGGACCTACCTTGAGCCGCCAGCCAAACCTAAAAGTTTGTTTTGGCATGGACTTGAGCGGTTGAGTCGCACGCGACTCCATAGAGTTTTTGGTCCCGTAAAGCTCTTCTACGAACAGAACAAACTTGCTGTTTACCTGAGAAACAATGCCTTCTTCCGCTACTGTGCAAAAAATGTTCGCGAGCATGCACCGGACACGATCCTGAGTATCGCTCACGGCCCGTTTTACAAGATAGCCCATCGCGTGAGCAAGTACACAGGAACTCCGCTCATCCTCCTTGCCCAGGATTGGTGGCCTGCCTTCCCTAAAGTGAATCCAAAATATCGGGAGAAAGAAGAACGTGATTTCATCTCTATTTGCGGGGACAGCGATGCCACAATCGCTGTTTCGGAAGGAATGTTCGAAGCGCTGGGTAAGCCTGAAAATACCGAAGTTCTTCACGACCTCCCGTCTGAAGTCTCGCAAGACGTAGTCCAGACATTCGAGGCATCCGCGCATCCCTTAAGGATTATTTATGCGGGCAACATTTCCACTTACGGCCCCATGGTGGAACAGGCGGCACGGTCCTGCATGGATAGTACATCGGTTCGTCTGGAAATTTATGGTCGCGAGCCAATCCGATGGTCAGAGGGAACAGAAGAACAATTCAGACGAGATGGTATCTACCGCGGTTTTGTTTCCCCCGGTGATTTTCCGAAAGTGGCAGCAGACTATGATTTCGTACTGGCAATCATGTCCTTCGCACCGGAACTGCGACAGCGGATGAGGACCTGCTTTCTTTCGAAAATCATCGAACTGGCGCAGTTGGGAAAACCGATTGTAATCTGGGGGCCGGAAGATGGTTCTGCTGCTGTATGGGCACGCAAGTCTGCCGCAGCACTTTGTGTTACTGATGAGTCTCCTGAAGCACTTCGCGTTGCTCTTGAGCATCTTGCAAATGACAAAGATGAGCAGGTCAGGTTGGCCAATGCTATCAAGGAATCAGCAGCCAATGAGTTCAATCCATTGAAAATTCGCCAGAAATTCATGAGCATCCTGAAGCGGGTTGTCGCGAGCAAATAGTACTGCCACTGTCTTTTGAAAGATCAATTCTTATTCGTTGTCGTAAAGCACACAAGAAGTCTCGGAGCAAGTGAAGATCTTGTTGTGGCTGCGGCTGAGAGAATGGCCACCAGCGGAAATGCACCAGCCTTCTGGTTTAATTTCCGCCCGCCCGAAACAGACTTGAGAATCAAGCGCCTGCGGGCTGCGAAATGTCAGATTCATTTCCACGATTGGAATGATCCCTTGCTGCGAATCCGTCGCCGATTTTCCTGCTCTGCGGACCGGACAGCCATCGAATCTTCTCTGCGCTCTACTATAAGAACAGAGAGGCCCACTCACATCGTCCTGAATCAGGGAGGGAACAGTGATGCATCAGTCGAAGCCCCAATATTACAACAGGAGAACGTTCCTTACTCAGTCCTATGCCATGCCGCAACGGAGTCGAGCTGGCCAGGTCCGGATTTTCTCCCTGCGATGCGTGCAATTTTCTCTGGTGCTATGCAGTGCCTGTTTGTCTCGGAGTGGATCTGGCAACTAACAGAAGTCCAAGTGGGAATGAAGTTCGACAATGCCACAGTGGTTTACAACCCATGCAAGTTTTCCACCATTCAGTCCTCGCCCTGGCCCCCTACAAACACTGCATTTAGCCTCGCAGCTGTTTCAAGAATCGAAAATAAGCAAAAAGGACACGACCTAATTTTGCGAACACTTGCTTTGCCAGAATGGCGGGCGCGTCCACTCAATGTCACATTCTACGGTGAAGGCCCTCATAGAAAGACACTGGAATCCTATTCCGACGCAATTGAACTGGATTCCATTCACTTTGCGGGGCATGTCGAAGACATTAGAGCCATCTGGCACAGACACCACGGTTTCATTCAAGCATCCCGCTACGAAGGCTACGGTCTTTCCCTGCTTGAGGCCATGTTTTGCGAGCGCATGGCGATCACCACGCCGATCCCAGCCGCAAGAGAGTTTATGTCTGAAGGTGAAACCGGATTTCTTGCACGAGCTGCATCTGTAGAGGAAATGTCTAAGGCGCTCGACCGCGCGTGGAAACATCGCACTCGCTGGCAGGAAATGGGCGCTGCTGCTGCAATCCGAGTTGAGGCCGATTACCCCAAGGATCCGGTCGCAGAGTTTATGACCTTAACCCGGAGTTTTCATTAGTTTGAGAATTCTTATCATTTCGTCCGGGTTACGACCTGAAAGGTTTGGAGGGCTTCCTTCGCACGTTGAAGATTTGGTAAGGGCATTGGCTGAAACAGGCAAAGAAGTTGCTTACCTGAACGTGGGGGCAAAATCTAAATGGCCGAAAACAAGCGTTTGGAAACGCAATGACCTACCCTGCCCTGCATGGAATCTTTCCAGTGAATTTTCCTATAGTCAATATTGGACCGGCACAATCCGACCGCTCTCACAAATTCGAGTCACTCCGGCATATCGCAGGGCTTTCTCCTCTATCGTCGCGGAGTTTCGTCCAGATATTGTGCATATTCACGAGCTTACCAGCTTTCCACTCGCGATGATAGACGAATTGAGACAGAAAGCGATCAAGACGATCTTTTCGGCTGCCGATTTTTATGTGTTGTGCCCAACAAGTAAGTTATTCAGGCCTGACCATTCATTTTGCGACAAAACTCCCGAACAGCTTGATTGCCATAATTGCAGCAAGGAGGCTCGGTGTGCTCGAGCCATCCAATGGAATTATGCAAACGATCAATGGTTAAATAGATTGGTTCGAATAAGAAATCTCGGCAGGCGTATCATTCGAAAAATCGAAAAACTCTTGTGTAAACCCGCTCCTCCACAACTATATATTGAACGTAGGCAGGCTTTCGAAATCTTGTTCCGTAATGTTGATGTCGTCCTGACTACATCCCGGGCGCAAGAGCGTATTTTCAAAGAACGCACTCAAGGTTGGAACATTCGATTTCTTCAGCGTTCCAGAAACACAATAAAAGCCGAGGTTCCCGAACCTCGCACCGAAACAAGATCAAAAGACAAACTGGTTTTCCTCGCTCTCAACATCGTCAACCCGGCGAAAGGCCTTTCTTTACTCGAGGAGGCGTTTGACGCAGTTCATAAGGACCATCCCGAAGTCGAATTACACATTTACGGATTGTCGGAAGGAACTGCTCCAGGCATCAAGTATTTCGGTCCATATGATGACAGCCAACTCGACTCAATCATTGGTTCCGCAGACTTCGGAATCTTGCCCTCTATCTGGCCTGAGGCATTCGGCTATGTAGGTCCCGAAATGCTTTCGAGGGGTCTTCCAGTAATTGCCAGCAAAATTGGGGCAATGCCAGATTATGTGATAGACGAGGAAAACGGCATGCTGTTCGACCCCAAGATTCCTGAAGCACTTGAAAGCGTCTTCTTTCGAATTTCCAAAGATGCCGAATTGCGAAAAAAGCTCTGGCAAGGAGCTGCTTACGGAGAGCGCCAGTATTTGGACATGGATCAGCACCTAAATAAATTGCTGCAAATCTACAATAGCATTCCCACAAACAATCCGCTGGCTTCAGAGCCAAGATGAGCATGAGCTATAGACCTGAAATCGATGGATTGCGCAGTGTAGCAGTCTTTGCTGTACTCATATTCCATCTGGAGAAGGATTGGCTCCCTGGGGGATTTCTCGGAGTTGATGTGTTCTTTACGATATCGGGGTACCTTATCACTGCAATCATCTTGCGGGAATGCGAGCAGGGCTCTTTCAGTTTAAAGAATTTTTGGCTACGTCGCATAAAGCGACTGTTTCCGGCATTGGTATTCATGGTAGGCAGCGTTCTACTTGCTGGCTTTTTTTTATTGATTCGCCCCGAGAGATTTGAACTCCCATGGCAGGCTACTTCGAGTCTATTTTCGTTCGCGAATATTTATTTCTGGAGAACTACTGGAGGCTACTGGACTCAAAGCTCTGAATCGAATCCATTGCTTCACACCTGGTCACTGTCGCTTGAGGAGCAGTTTTATTTGTGTTTCCCAATCATCCTAATCATCCTACGACGTTTTGGAGTCAAAGCTCAATTCACCGCTACTGTAATTCTCACAGCAGCCAGTTTAGCGCTGTCTATCTTGGCCACCCCTGCCTTTCGCAGCGCATCATTCTATCTACTTCCACCCCGAATGTGGGAACTACTTCTAGGTGCGCTTTTGGCATTTCTTCACATTAAGACGAAGCACACCTCATCTAGGTCCTCAAGCATATCGCGATTCCTTCCTGATCTTGGCCTCGCACTAATCATATTCTCGTTTTTTGCAATTCCGAACGACGAATCCTTTCCCGGCTGGAAACCTTTGCTGCCCTGTGCCGGAACCTTACTGCTATTGAACTCAAACACAGAGAAATCTTGCCCATCGCTCACATTATTAAGTAAAACGTTTTTCGTATTCTCAGGTAAGATGTCATATTCCCTATACCTCTGGCATTGGCCTATATATGTCTTTCTTCCTTTCACCGGGCACACTAGTGTTCTCGTCAAACTATCGCTAACAGTCCTATTTGCGCTAATCAGTTATTTCTTCGTCGAGAGACCCTTACGGTATGGTTCGCCGCGTTCTACCCTGGGGTGGATGGCTATTCCCGGATTTGCCGCTATTGCATTCAGCTTGCTCGCCACGAGCCCAGTATCCCCCCTTCTGCGTAATTTTGGCAATTTGGACACCGAAGAATCTTTAACTCGCGGTCGTGAGTATGAGGCTCTTGATCAGTTGAGGCGGCATGGCGAGGGTGTGTTTGTCGGAAACCCGGATCATCGTCCTCTAATTTGCCTCTATGGCTCTTCGCACGCACGTGTCTTAGGTGAGCCAATCCGTGCATATTCAGAGTCACAACATTTCAGTTTTTTATCTCTCGCGACAAGCAATCTCGGGATTACGGCTTTACCCCGCACAGAGGTGCCGGACGCCAATGAAGTGAACTCAGTCCGTCTTCAAATCATAAAAGATCTTCATCCAGACATAGTGATTGTTGCGGGGATGTGGTCCGGAGAGATTCGCCGAAATGATTTCGAAACGGTCCTCACCGACTCCTTGATCAAGATTGCAAATTTCAGTGATAAGGTCTTCGTTCTCGCACAAGTACCAATGATTGATGTTCCCCGGGAATATCACAATGATCTACGAAAATACATAATTTCAAAGCAATTCAGTGGTGCCTCTCTTCGAGTAACGCCTCACCCGGATGTCATCGCGGCAAACAATTCGGTAAGTGGCGCAATCGACAGGCTCAACCGTGCCGATGTTATCTTTCTCGACACCATGTCTCCTTTACTGGAACAAACCACAGTACGATTGGTCGAACAGAGTCGCTTTTTATACTCCGACTACCATCATGTCAACAATGATGGGGCTAGTTTACTTTTCGAAGCCGTCCTTCGCGATGCAATCGATACCGAAGTGACAGCGGGTCCACTTGTGAAGGATTGAGACATGAAACTCACCACCTACGACATTTGGGACACCTGCCTCACCCGTGCGGTGATCGATCCGAAACATCTTTTCATGGAAGCCGCATCACGACTCACAGGCAGAAAGGTTTACGAAGACCCGGCGGTCATTGAATTGGCCTCCCGGCGAAGACAAGCGGAAATGAGTGCACGAACGAAAGCACCCAGTGGAGAATGCACGTTCAAGGAAATCGAAACCGAGCTCGCTCAATTAGTCGGAAATGATACTGCTAGGTCCTTTGCCGAACTCGAACTTCAAATGGAGCAAGAATATGTCCGCCCAGTCGAATCGATGCGATCGAGCGTAAAAGAGACTCGATCGCACGGTGGGCAAATTGCATTCATCAGCGACATGTATCTACCAGCTTCGTTCCTCCAGGCACTTCTGATTCAGCACGGTTTTTCGGAAGGAGGCGATCTAGTATTTGTCTCCAGCGAGTGGCGAGCCAATAAACGCTCTGGAAGATTATATGATTTGGTGCGGCAGGAACTGGGTGTGAACACCAAAGACTGGAAACACATCGGTGACAAAGCCGGGGCTGACTATCAAGTACCAAAGCGAAAAGGAATCAGTTCGAAGCACTTTGCTGAAGCGATACATACTCCTGCCGAATACAACGCCATTGAATGCTCTGCAGCATCGGCCCGGGACGGAAGTCACTTGGCGGGAGGGATGCGGGCAACTCGCCTTGGGCTTCCCATCAGCACTGACCGCGCTGGGTTACTCGCCAATGTTGTAGCTCCCTGGATATGCGCACTTGCGGCTCAGATGGTAAAACTGGCTGAAAAACACAACCTCAAGAGATTGTATTTCCTTTCGAGGGACGGAGAAATCCTGATGCGAGTTGCTCAGCGGATCGCCCCATCCACCCTGGAGTGCCGCTACCTCTACAGCTCACGGCGCGCTTGGTGTTTCCCGGGAATGTTGGCCGACGATAAGGCATCACGAAGATGGTTGGAAACCTTCGCCGTTAGCCCCAAAAGCATCTTGAACAGCCTTGAATTCCAAGAGGACGAAACGGGCAAAATACTGGATGAGCTCGGTTTGTCAGAAGAGGAATCTCTTCAACGAGCTGATCCCATGGAACGTGCCTTTGTGTGGGACCACCTTCGTACAACAGGTCGGATGGAGCAAGTATTGGAACGGGCGAAACGTAGCCGCGAAGCGTGCCTGGCCTACCTCAAACAGGAAGGGCTTTTCGATACGACCGACTGGGCAGTATGCGATGTTGGTTGGGTACTTAACGGACAAGCTGCGCTGACACGTCTCCTACGAACACAGGATCCGCAAGCGGTTGCACGTGGCCTTTACTTCATGGTCAACCGGAGGCGCCCACCCCTCAGTGAGACCGGTCCTTTCCATAGCTGGTTGCTGGACGAAGCTCTACCTTGCGGTTCAGGAGCCATGACCGAAACACTGACTTGGATGAGCGGATTGATCGAGGAATTCTTTCTCTCAAGCTCGGAACAAAGCGTGAGAGGTTACACGAGTGACGAAGCATCCCAGCAATCCGAGCCAATCTTCACACGGAATACAATTGACCAGACGACCAAGAGACACGCCCAGGAGCTACGTAACGCTGTTGATTTTTTGACCGAAGAATGGGCAGCTAGACTGCGCGAGCCAGGCTTTGTTCAGCAACTCAGTCAATATTCTTTGACGGAACTCCTTCGATTCTTGCGAAAGCCCACCAAGGAAGAGGCTGCTGTCGTTGCCTCTCTCAGTCACTCTTCCGAAACCACAAACGCCCGTGAGCACGAACAAAAATTGGCTAGAGCTTGGCATATCGGGGATACGTTCCAAATACTCGCTCGCCGTTTTAGGCTGATTGATGCCCGTCGCGTCAAGGAACCCTTATGGGCAGCTGGGTGTGATTCCTTAACTACTCCTTTCAACCGATGCGTTCGAAGAATCGCCCTTCAACCGTTACGACGTGTACAGAAAGTGTAGCACGTAATCAACCTTCTTTTAAACGGTTGTTTTATACTAATCATCAGAAGCAAGGCGCTTTGAAATCGCCCCTGAAAATGGCCCCTAATAAAGATAAACATCCCAGCCGGAGACGCATATTACTTAGATCTGTATAGGTATACCGAAATCCATGGAGGAGAAATACCAACATTTAGAAGGGTTGCCCGTAAAATCGCAAGCGCAACCATAGTTCTCAGAAATCATATGCCTGCCAACCTCAATTCACGTACTCAATATATTCTCTGCGACGCTGACGATTTAACCAAACTCCTCATAGACCAGGCTTTCATCGAACATACTAAGTGGCGGGCGTTATTCCGCAAAGCATCAATTCAAAATGAAGCAGTTGATAAAAAAAATCCTACCTCGGATTAGTTGTATTTCAGATGCTAAAAACCCTATGAAGTCGATATTCGTGAGCTTCGGATTGCAGCGCTCTGGTCAACATCTAATGATAGAATGGATTTGCAGAGGATTGCTTCCCGATACCCTCCATTTAAACCACTGTGTATTCTTTCGCGACGGGCTATCATTTAAATTGACCCCATTCAATGGGCGTCGGGTAATCTACTGCAATGAAACAATCGATGACTCGGGCGCTCAAGGCCAATCCGACTTCAACAAGAGCCTTCCTTATCCGTCACCGCAGCACCTTTTCTTCTCTCTGGAAGATAGATCTCCCGAGGAAAATGATGAGAAGGCATTCATCAAATCACATAATCCCTTCCTTGTGTTTTTTTTGCGAGATCCAGCCAACTGGCTGGCGAGCGGTCTTCGCCATGGGCTACACGATCCAGAATCTCTGAGAGATAATAAGGAGATATTAAAACTGTATTTAGAGATTGCGTTAAAACACAAGCAACTAAATTCGAAATACATCGACATCAATTACAATAGATTTTGTCAGGATATTCAATACCGGTCAAAACTCTCTACTTGCTTCAAACCATTCAATTTTAAACATGCAGAGCACGCCTTGGAAAAAATCGCAAAGTTTGGCGGAGGAAGCAGCTTTAGCAATGGCGCAACATCTTCATCCAATACCTTCGACCGATGGAGAGATTATGAGCACGATGAAACCTTTCGCTCAATACTGAACGATCGCAAACTACTAGAACTCTCACAAAACTACTTCGGAGACATTCCCGCCATATCCTTTTTGAGCAAAGTGACAGAAGACTAAAACCAAAGAAAAATAGTCTCGGGAAGCAAACCATTCATTGCTTCAAGGCCCAAAAACAACACTAGCAACCAAAAATCCGCATTCTGTAAGGGTCGCCCTAAATGCCATTCACACCAGATATGCACCATGACGCGAACACCGATTGCCCTACGTCCTTGGCGAACGGATTGTTAGGGGCCTACATCCCGAATTGCCGAGTGAAATCAATGAGCTCAGCCTCAGATTTTTGTCGGACGACGATATACTAATCATGAACTGCTGCAAATCCGGTGAGCACAGAAGAAGCGGGAGGAATCGGATCGATCTTTCAATGGTAGTGAATTGCTATTTTGATAAAGAATCGGCAGCACTCGACGACCTGCTGAATCTCTACGCTTCCTATGACCCCATGCTTCTAGACAGGCTTCAGTTGGTGATTGTAGATGACGGCTCGCCCTTGAAAATCACACCTGAGAAGCTCCCACTCAATCTGGCATTTTTGAGAATAATGGAGAACATTCCCTGGAATCAGGGTGGCGCACGAAACCTGGGCGTTGTGTATGCACCATCGGAAAAAATTATCATGACTGACCTCGATCACTACTTTACGGAATCAGCACTGTTTGGCATGTTGGACAGAAAGGTGCCTCGCAAGGTAATTTACAAGATGCCCCGATATCGCGAAGAACAACTCGTGAGGCATCATCCTAATACATTTCTGCTATGCAGATCTCGATTTCTTGAGCTGTTTGGCTATGATGAGGAATTTAGTGGCAATTACGGATGCGATGATGCCATGTTTGTGAATTGGCAATACATGATGGGTACGAGTTTTCGATGGCTCCCTGAAAAATGTGCCGTGCGTCTCCGCGATTTCGACGTGGAAAGGGAGACTCATTCTCTTGTGCGCGACCGGGAGCAAAATCTTGAACTTTTGAATTTGCGCACCAAGGCGTTGCGTGAATACGGCCCCGGTGCAGGCCACAGCCGCAAATTTTTGTCATTTAATTGGGAAACTGTAACGAGCTCACACAGATCGACTATCAATCAGAACACCCCCACCAGTTTTTGGTGGCGTTTCCGTTTGCAAGTGCTAGGACGTCTCAATCGACGTAGCAACCGATATACGTAGTGACCTAATGAGTTGACGAGATGAAGATGCATCTTAATACGCACTTTTCGCAAATCCGGCTGAAATGAAAGCCAAACCCATCAAGATTTTTCACTCCTATCCAAGTTGGATGCTCAGTGGGGTTTGTTCGTGGTCAATGAAGATGCTCGATCGTTTGGACTCCCAAGAATTTGATCAGAAGATTTTAATTACAGGCCAGCCTGATACGAGTGGGAAATACCACCTTCCCCCTAAGGATCTGCCCTCCATCAACTTGCAAACGCCACTGAAAGCCTCGCCAAGACTTTATCGAAAGACTCTTCACTCATTCCTGGCACGAGAAGCACCCTGCGTTTTCCTCCCGAATTTTGATTTTGATGCTGCTTCTTTGAGTGGATTGTTGCCCAAAAACGTCGCTATCTGCGCTGGAATACGTAGCGATGACCCTGTGTATTATCGCTATGCGAAAACGTTCGGGCGTTATTGGGATTCTGCGGTAGCTGTAAGCCGCCACCTTTATGATACATTCGGCAGCTGTTACCCAAGCCTACGAGATAGGCTTCATTACATCCCCAACGGAGTTGAAGTTTCCGCGGCCCCTTCTCAAGTCGAGAAAAATCCCGCGAGGATAGTATATTGCAACCGGATTGTGGAAGAGCAGAAGAGGGTGTTCGATGTCCTTGCTGTCGCAAATCATTTACGGGACAAAAATATATCCTTCGAAATAGATGTACTGGGGAGTGGACCTGATGAAAAGAGATTTGAGGCTCAAATCGTAGAGCAAGGTCTCGAAAGATTCGTGCGATTCAAGGGGCAGCAAACGCACGCTGAAACATTGAATGCCCTCAAAAGCGCCTCCTACTTTATTTTACCTTCGGAGTATGAGGGTATGCCAAACAGCTTGCTAGAAGCGATGGCTGCCAGTGCCATTCCTTTCACATATGATATACCAAGCGGTATTCCTGAGATCATTGAACATGGTGTGAATGGCTATATCTTTCCGGTCGGCAGCACAGCAGAATTGGCCAGAAAGCTGGGAGAACACCTTATCCATCCGGAGATGCATCAATTTCTGGCAAAGAAAGCAAAGGCTAAGATTGAGCGGTTTTTCTCGATCGAAGCGATGGTTGAAGCATATAGCTCGCATTTTCGGTCCCTTGGCGTCATGGCTAAACGTTCACAGTGCGCTCAACGTGACGGACGATGCCGGCTTCTTGAGAAGAACTCAATTCTCAAGAGAGTAAAAAGAAAACTCGACCAGCGACTTCATTAAAATAATTAACTTTGTCCTTCTATGTCTTCGTATCTCGCAGAAGATTAGGAATTTTGGGCTGTACACTCAAACTGAGATTCCAGTAAACCCTCATTTATCCGGTCCTCTGGACAATAGCAATACTCTATTTTGCTAGAAATAGCCTTACAGTCCCTATCATGAGTCGACAATATCTTGTCAACGTTCATATACCGAAATGCGGTGGAACGACTTTTCTGGAGGTTTTGCAAAGGAATTTTGGAAACCGCTATGATTGTTCATACGGTCATATTTGGCGCGAATTCTACACTGCGGAACAGATTCAGAAATTTATTGTTTCCGATCTGCGGTTCGAGGCCTTCAGCAGCCATGAAATCTCTTTGGATCTTCCTTTCAATTCAGAGATTATTGACCTCGTTTGTACTGTTTCATTGCGGGATCCATTACAGCGGTGTGTGTCCCATTACTTCTTCGAGCGGCAACGAGGGACAACAAAATTCAAAGACGTCTTGACCCTGTCGCTAAACGGCTTCCTCGAAGAGATATTGAATCACGACGATCATTGGCTGTTTGATTACCAAACCAAACACCTGGTAAAGAATACCAGCTTTAAAGGTGCGGCGGACATAATCAAATTTGCCGGAACGGCGAGAATTTTCCCCATTGTGTTGGAGCGATTTTCAGAATCCATGGTTTCTCTTGAACAGCGACTGCCGCACTGGTTCTCCGATTGCTCTTTCACTCCGACAAACCAATCAAAGCACACTGAACATGCGGACGCAGAACTGACGGCAGAATTTTGTAAACGAAGTTCTCAAGATGCTAAGCTTCTGGAATGGGCAAATGGCACTTTGGACGAATTTGTAACCCAAGATCCTGATGCACATCAATTGCTAGTGGCCCGCTTCAATAAACGATGTCGAAAACTCGCTCGGCGGAATGCGATTTTCGATAAATTGCGCGGTTTCGCGAGATGGAACCGAAATCTGATGCTGAACAGATAAACCTAGGAATGAAAACAAATCAGCGATGACCGATATTAAGAATCGTTACTCCTCCTACCACTACGTGTTTGTGGGTGCCGATTTTCATTCGGAGGGTGGAGCTTGGCGTTCCATCTACCAATTTTACAAATATTTGGATGAGAAGGGTGTGCCAACACTGCTTATTGACCTGCGAAGGCGGCACGGCTGGAAGCAGTGGTTGTGCGCACTGGCATTTTCTCCTCGGATTGTAGTGAACGGAATGGCTGCGGTAGAGCGATGGCGTGTCTTATCGGGCCTCTTTTTCTGTAGGACCTCGGCGATCTATCTGCATGACACCGAATACATGTTGGATTCCCTGAAAGAGTCTAAGCCCTTTCGCTATCACCTCATATCACGCCTTCTTAAGTCCAGGCGTGTATTTTGCGTTTCCAAGCAAATGGCAGAACTCTATCATCATCGGTTCGGCTCTCAGAGAACCACCGTGATATACGAGATAACGGATGAAGATTCCAAACCGAAGCTTGAACCGGACAAGGTGCATATCGTTATGGTAGGTTCGCTGAATCGGCGCAAAGGCTATCCACTATTTGTCGAAACATCCGAATTGGCTGCAGAGCGGGGCTTACCTTGGCAGTTCCACTGGGTAGGCGGGCTGGGTGATAGCGACCTCGCACCGGTTTCCTCCACTATTCGCTGGTGGGGGTGGCAAGATTCAGCTCAGCATTTTCTCGAACAGGCTGATGTGTTTTTTCTCTCCTCCGTTGATGATCCCCAGCCACTCGCCTGCCTTGAGGCTCTGGCTTTAGGGAAGCGAGCAGTGGTCTATTCCGGAACCGGAAGCTCGGAAGTTTTAGCTGGATTGGCCGGTTGCCGAGTGTTTTCGAACTATTCAGCAGAAGAAGCACTTATGAAGCTAGAGGAAGCACTCAGTGAAGAAATGGATGTTTCTGCAGCCCGGAATCACATCTTGGAATTCGCAGGAGTGGAAGCTTTTCAAGGCCGACTGGAATCCGCATTTGACGATGGGGGGTGAACGGGTGAAAGTTCTAATCGTAGAAGAAGCGCTCAAAGGCCTGCATGGACATTGGTTTCAATATATCGGGGACATTTGTGATGGCGGCAAAGAAGCAGGACATGAGATCGAAGTTGCAGTGCATAAAGATGCCAGCCCTGAGATACTCACACGGTTTTTCTGTCACCCCATTCTTGGCGAAAGTGTCTTTGGCGCAGAAATAAAAGGGGGGGGGCTCAGTGGTCTTTGTCGAATGTTCCGGAGAAACATCTCACTGTTTCTCGAACTACGCGCTCATTTCAAGGAAGGACACCACTATGACGCAGTGATCGCCACAACACCGCGAATTGATCATATTTACGCACACCTCCTTCTGAATTCGATCTGGGCGGGTAAGGCATACAAACAACTCATTCTGATATTCGTGGAATCGGTGGGTGTTTATTCACAAGATTTCAGTTCTGTTCACTTTGGAAAGAAGTCCTTACCTCTGAAATGGGGAATGAAATTGTCATGCTTTCTACCAGGATCGAAGCGGATCGAACTGGCAACCGAATCCGAAGGACTAGCGAGGCAATTCCGTGCATTTTGCGGGGTCACCTTCGCACAGGTTCCCCATGTGACTCGCTGGATCGAATCAGAGAATGATCCGGTCCATCGAAATGGTAGTAAGCTCATCCTTGGAACATTCGGATTCACGCGCTATGACAAAGGTGTGGATGTTCTACAGACGGCATTACGAAGACTGCAAGACGTAGAACAGCCAGAAGATACTCAGTTTGTGATCCAATGGACGGGCGATTTTACTTTGCCGGATGGAACGCTGGTGAAGCGCGACCCTGAGCTTGAGAAACGGAGTGACGTGATATATCTGGAGCCGTTTACTCAGCCGCGTGAGTTTCCGGATTGGTTGGCGAAAACAGATGTCATGATTCTTCCCTATCGGAGACATTTCTATTATGACAAGCTATCTCGGGTAGCGATTGATGCTGCAGAGGCAGGTATTCCAATGATCTATCCTCAAGGAACATGGCTTGAAGAGTTCGTAGCAGATTATGGAGCGGGAGTGAGTTTCGTTCCGGAAGACGCAGACTCGTTGTCGTGCGCAGTAACAGAGATAGTCAAGAATCACGCTCAATTTAAAGAAGCTGCTGTTGCACGGGCAGAATTGGCTCGGGAGCACTTTTCCGCAAAGCACTTTTTCGAGATCATTGGTGGATTGCCGGGAATGAGAAAATGAAGGGAAACCCCCAAATAATTCAGTAGATGTTCAATTCACCAAAATCAATCCATCCCTCTGAGAACTAGGTGAAGTCATCCCTTATTTAATTCTAGCTTCTATTTGAGACTTCTACGATAATGAAAAAGGCACTTATTACCGGAATCACCGGTCAAGACGGAAGCTACCTTGCCGACCTGCTCCTTGAACTTGGTTACGAAGTGCATGGAATCGCCAGACAAGCGGGATTCGAAGCTCCCGAGCAACGCTTTCACCGTATCAAACACATCTCCAATCGCCTAACACTACATAGCGCTACGTTGGAGAGCTATGCCAGCCTGTTTCGGGTGCTCGCACGAAATCAGTTCGATGAGATCTACCATCTAGCAGCTCAAAGCTTTGTCGCCGAAAGTTTTATTGATGGATTCTCAACTTTAAATACGAATATCAATGGAACCCATCACCTGCTCGCTGCCATCTACGAGACAAACCCGAACGCAAAATTCTATTATGCCGGAAGCAGCGAAATGTTCGGGCTGGTAGAAGAAAGCCCTCAGAATGAACAGACGCGATATCATCCTCGTAGCCCATACGGTATAAGTAAGGTAACGGGCTTCCATCTCACGCGAAGTTTTCGTGAGGCTTACTCAATGTTTTGTTGTACGGGAATTCTCTTCAATCACGAAAGCCCCCGACGAGGTCACGAATATGTGACAAGAAAAATTACCAGTGCAGTGGCCAGGATTAGCAAGGGATTACAAAAGGAGCTTCGCCTCGGGAACCTCGATGCATCGCGTGACTGGGGCCACGCTAAAGACTATGTAAAGGCCATGCAACTGATGCTCCAGCTTGAAACCCCAAATGACATCGTTATTGCCACGGGAAAATCGAGAACAGTGCGCGAATTTTGCGATCTTGCCTTTGGCCATGTGGGCCTTTCCTACAATGACTACGTTGTTGTTGACGAACGTTTCTTTCGCCCGGCAGAAACAGTATCTCTACTCGGCGATGCAAGCTATGCGAAACAAATTTTGGGTTGGGTTCCGAGCATTACATTCGAGAATATGGTAATTGAAATGCTGGAGGCAGATCTCGCAGCAATCAATAAAGCATAGTCTGGTGATGCCAAATCAGCGAAAATTACTCATCTTCAATCCTCTACCCGCTGGAGGCATCACCGACTACCTTCATTTTCAGGCAAATGCGCTGGAAGATCAGGGGGTGTCAGTCACGATGATTGTTTGCCCCCGGTTCAAGCGAAGAACATTTACCAAGTATAATCTGGAAGTCACATTGGGTTCCCCCCCGCAAGGCAGGCCATTCTTCATCAGAAAAATCCGTCACCTGATCGTAATTGTCCGAAACGTTCGAAAATTAGCGCGCTACACGCTATCCCACGATCACTATCACATAATGCTTGGCGCATTCGCAGAATATGCGAGCCCCCTATGGGCAAGTACTCTACGAAAACTCTCCCGGAAAGGCCGGATCATTGGATGCATAATCCACGATCCGGTTCGTGATTATGCAGTGGGACCAAAATGGCTGCATAAACTGTCTATCAAACGCCATTACGAAATAATCGATTTCGCGTTCGTGCATCATTCAATCGAACTGAATATGCAAGGAGCTCGCCGACGACCTTCGATTATCGTAATACCCTTTCCTTATTACCCTTTCGAAAAATCAAAACTCCAGCTGTCCAATGTTAGAGAATCGTTAGGAATAGCGAAGAATGAGATTGCACTCCTTTCGTTCGGCCACATTCGTGACGACAAAAACATCGACCTGGTGATTCAGGCGCTAACACATCACCCCGACATGCACCTGATACAAGCAGGGAAGGAACAATCTTCAGGCGCCCGCCCGGCTAAATTCTATGAAGATCTCGCAGAACGACTTGAAGTAAGTGCCCGTTTCCATTTAATGAATCGCTTCATTGAGCAAGACGAACTAGAAGGTCTTTTCGACGCTGCCGATTTTGCAGTCCTCACCTACTCTTCCAATTTCTACTCCGGGAGTGCGGCTTTGGGCACTTGCGTAAACTTTTCAAAGCCAATGCTGGTCTCTGCAGCAGAAGGCCCCCTCATTGATTCGGTATCGAAATACGATCTCGGTCTTGCTGTTCTGCCCGATTCCAAATCGGCCATTGTTGAAGGTTTGACGCGATTGAAATCTTCCCCCCCAACTCCCGATTGGGACTCATTCATGAGGGAGAACGACTGGGAAACAAATGCATCACTTGTGATCAACTCGCTGTTCTCTACCACAAATGAATCATGACTGATATTGATACAATTCGCGCAAAATTCCCTAATTGCTCTTCTTTGGAATCGCTTTACCAGACCGGTAAAGCAACAAACATTGATGGTAAACCAATCAATGCCACCGGCTTGTCTTCAATTAACAACCTTTTGGCTTTGGAACACCTTGTCAGAACGGAAAAGCCAAGTAGAACACTGGAGATTGGCCTCGCTTACGGTGGATCTGCGCTAGCTATTATTTCGACTCTTGAGTCAATTGATTCTTCTGGGAATTTTTTTCACACCGCTATCGATCCCGGCCAGGACAACTTTGGTCGAGCGGGCATTAACATGGTAGATCTCTCAGGATTTTCACGTTCATTTCGTTGCATAGAACAGTCAAGTGATCTGGCTCTTCCCACTCTTGCAATCAAGAACGAGCAGTTTGAATTGATTTATATTGACGGTTACCACATTTTCGAAAACGTTTTCATCGACGCCTACTACGCCTTCAGACTCCTTAAATCCGGAGGGGTGGTAATTTTCGATGACTGCACCGACCCCCACGTAAGCAAGGTAATCCGTTTCATTGAGACCAATATGCGGGGTTACGCCGAAAGGCTTTCGTTCAAAGCAGAAGGCATCAGAAAACCTGTTTGGAAGCGAATCGCCAATCGCTTAGGCTACGCCCAGCTTAAAGCATACAGAAAAACACGAGATTTACCTCGAACTTGGAATGCGGATTTTCACAGGTTTTAAACTTTCGGACGTGAAATGACGGTACGCACACTTGCAGGAACGTTTTTGTCATATTGCTTCAACGGGATCGTTACATATGTTCCATCTCGAACCATTCGCCATGGCTTCCTCCGCCTTTATTTGCGCGCATACGGAAAGAAACTCGACATCCAAATGAGATGCCGCTTTCTCAATGCAAAAAGAGTCTCACTGGGGAACAATTGCGTCGTCAACTTTGGTTGTCTGTTCGACGGAAGAAAATACAATATTGATATCGGCGACAACGTCTCAATCGGGCCGGAAGCAACAATTCTAACCCTCGGGCACGATCCTCAGTCTCCAATGTTCGAGGATCGCGGAGGAAGCGTGATTATTGAAAATCGAGCTTGGATTGCATACAGAGCCATTGTTCTTCCCGGAATTAGAATTGGGGAAGGTGCTATTGTGGCTGCTGGCGCCGTGGTTACAAAAGATGTCATGCCATTCAGCATCGTCGCCGGAAATCCCGCAACAAAGATTGGCGAGAGAAATCGAGATCTTGAATACGATCTCAAATTTCGTTCCTTCCTTACGTAGGGTTGACGTCCCCATGCCTTCAATCGCCATTCAATTCGCACGTTTTGGCCCTTATCACTTGGCTAGAATTAATTCAGCTTTTGAGGCTTTATCTGAGATTCATTGGAGCGTAATCGGCCTCGAAACCGCGGGGTGCGATACCACATATGAGTGGAAGCAGGAAATCGACGGCCATACTTGGAAGCGCCACACAGTATTCCCGAATGATAAATGGGAGCTTATACCCAAATCAAAGGTAGAACGGGAGATTTGCTCGACTTTAAATGCACTGAAACCCGATGCCGTAGCAATTTCTGGTTGGGGTTCATCGGATGCAAGAGCCTGCCTCAATTGGTGTGCGAAAAATGGATCCATAGCAATTGCAATGAGCGAAACCAGGGAAGGTGACGGAACGCGATCCTGGCTTAAAGAGCGATTGAAGAGTCATATTATCCAGAAGTTCGATGGAGGCCTCGTCGGGTCAAGATCACATCGTGACTACCTTTCAAAGCTGGGCATTCCGAGCGAAAAGATTCGCCTTGGTTATAATGTAGTGGACAATAATTACTTCAGAACCGAGAGCAGCAATTGGAGGAAAGCTGATCGTGATATCGAAATTCGTCCTTACTTCCTGGCCTCAAATCGGTTTATCGAGCGGAAAAATTTGGATCGACTGATTTCTGCTTTTGCAAAACTGCCAAAGGATACGGGTTGGGATTTGTGCCTCCTTGGCGACGGAGAGCTCCGGAACTCTCTGGTAAACCATTGTGGAGACTTGGATCTTGGCATAGAACACTGCGCGTCTTGGGAATCGCATCGAAGCGACAAAATACCAAACCACCCGACGGTCTATTTTCCGGGATTTCGCCAGATTGAGGAGCTCCCTCGGTTTTACGCCCACGCCGGATGTTTCATTCATCCAGCTCTCGAAGAGCCGTGGGGACTGGTGATCAACGAAGCGATGGCCTGTGGATTGCCTATCCTATCCAGCTCGAATGTCGGTGCCGCTGAAGAGTTGGTGGATGAGGGAGTTAATGGCTGGAAGTTCGAACCCGGCTCGCTTGACTCAATCACAAGTTCGATGGAGCAAATTGCTGCACTCAAGGTTGAAGAGCGCCATGCGATGGGGTCGGAGGGCAGTCGAATTTTGGAAGATCGATGTCCTACCCGTGCTTTTGGTGAGGGACTGGCAAAATGTCTTGAAGTCGCCGGGGCATTGTAATGGAGGCTGATTCGTGGATCGTCTGCCAGCTTGGCGCTAGGGAGCACTATGCGATTCCCAGGGCGCTCGCTCAAAGTGGCCGGCAGGACTTGTTGATTACCGATCTCTGGTGTCCGCCAGGTTCTGTTTTCTCCAGCTTACCCTCCACGCGGCGCCTAGGGGATCGATACCATTCCGATTTATCCAACGCAGATGTTCAAAGCTTTAATGAGCGATTTATCTCATTTGAGATCGCTTCCCGCTTTCAAAAGCAAAGTGGCTGGAAAACAATCATGGCGAGGAACGATTTATTTCAGAATCTTGCGGTCACCCAACTGGAAAAGCGATTCGGCAGAGGCCGTGACACCGGCCCTAATTCCATATTCTCCTATAGCTACGCGGCGCGTGATATCTTTGCGCTCGCGGACTCTTTTGGAATCGAGAAAGTCTTAGGCCAAATCGACCCTGGGCCGGAAGAGGAACGAAATGTCGCAGAGGAACATCAAAAGCATCCGGAGTTAGCTTCTCACTGGCAGCCCGCACCTCATGAATACTGGAGTTCATGGAGAGAAGAAATCCGACTAGCCGACCGAATTGTAGTCAATTCCGAATGGTCGAAGGAATGCCTTCTCAAAGAAGGAGTTCCAGAGGAAAAAATGAAAGTGATTCCTCTTCTCTTCGTAGACAGATCGAAATCTGCAACACCACTAAAATCCGAAAGCGGAAAGTTCCGGGTATTATTCCTCGGCACAATCAGTCTGCGCAAGGGTATCGCTCGCCTTCTCTCTGCGATGGAGTTGCTGAAAAGTGAAAATGTCGAGTTACTTCTGGCAGGCCCTTCAGAAATTGATCCGAGTGCTTGGGAAGATATGGACAATATCACATGGCTGGGGCCTATTCCTCGAAGCCAAGTCGCAGAGGTTTATCAAAGTGCCGATGTTTTCATTCTTCCCACTCTTTCGGATGGCTTTGCTCTAACCCAATTGGAAGCTCTGTCGTATGGACTTCCTGTGATCGCCTCAGTATATTGCGGGGAAGCGGTCATAGAGGGCCAGAATGGCTGGATACTTGAAAATCTGGAGCCGGAAACGATAGCACAGACGATCATGAGATCGTCGCATGAGTATCGAAGCCTTCCGAAGATTCAGGCAAACGAGTTCGGGCTCGATTCTCTCGCAGAGGCGCTACTGAAGCGGTGAGAAATGCGAGTCGCGTATATATCGAATTCAGCGAAGTCGGATGGTGGCGGAGTGTCTATCGCAATGCTCGACCTAGCCGCGTCAATTGTGAAGAAAGGCACAGACATTGAAGTTCATGCCTTGGACACGTCAGGGACCGATATCCCTTCGCAAGGCATCGAACCTCAACTCCATGCAATTTCAGGGCGGTTCCCCTTCCCACATTCAGCCGATATGCGCAAATCTCTCGCGAGAGACGGCATCGATCTCATGCATGTGCATGGTCTCTGGTCATTTCCATCTTTGGCCGTTCCCAAGATAGGAATGACAACGGGTGCTCCGTGGATCATCAGCCCTCATGGGATGCTTGATCCATGGGCTCTTCAGAATTCTCGTTGGAAAAAACAAATCGCCAGGTTGCTCTTCGAAAATCGACATCTGGAAAAAGCCTCCTGTTTGCATGCGCTATGCGAAAGTGAAGCGGAATCAATTCGAAGTATTGGGTTAACTAATCCCATTTGCACTATCCCCAACGGGGTGCAATTGCCAAACATATCTCGAACAGAGACTCAAAGAGAAATCGGCCCAAATTTATTACTTTTCTTGGGCCGACTGCATCCGAAGAAAGGCCTGGAAAATGCACTGCGGGCTTGGCGCTCTTTGGAGACGTCTAGGCGCGCTGGTTGGAATTTTGTGATTGCAGGATGGGATCAGGGCGGTCATGAAGCAGAATTGAAAGATCTTTGCGACGAACTGGAGATTGTGTGGAACGACCAGAACCAAGGAACTGAATTCCTGGATAGGCTGATGTCTGCGACAGGATCAGAATCTCAAGTCTTCTTTCCTGGGCCCTTCTTCGGGAACGAAAAAGCGCGACTTCTGCAGAGCGCCAATGCCTTCATACTGCCGAGCTTTAGCGAGGGATTACCAATGGCCGTGCTGGAGGCATGGGCATACGAGCTACCGGTCGTCTTGACAAAGCATTGTAATCTGGAAATTGGTCTTGAATACAATGCTGCCATTTCTGTTGAAACCGAACCGATATCGATCAGCAATGGACTGGACGAATTGTTTTCTCTGTCCGACGCTCAGCGCTCGTCAATGGGAAAAGCGGGTCGTGATTTGGTGGCAAATCACTTTTCATGGGACTCGGTAGCGAAGGATATGATAGGTGTCTATGAATGGATCATTGGCGGTGGTCCAGCACCACCGTGTGTCGTTGAAGAGTAATTATAGGAATGTTCGAAAACCTACCCAACCTACCGCTACCATTCTGGATAAGCGGCTTACTTATCCTCGCAGTCGCTACCCACTTCTGGAATCGACGCCGGACAGCCTATGGCTTCCCGGCACTAGCCGTAATCGGAACCGTTGCAGTCTGGTATGTCGGCGATGCGTTGTATAACGACTATTCGCTCTACCAAACGGTATTTCTTCCTGAGACTCTTGCCAGCGCTTGGTGGCAGGTTACTCTCTTTCTGCTGGCTTTCGTCCTATTGATTCCTTTGGTCGGGTCGGCGATGAATCGCTCCTTTCTTACACGAGGTAGCTCCGTAGTTAGCTTGATTTCCCGAAATCAAATCGAGACCGCTAAATTTCAAACAGCCCTTACTCGATTTCACTGGGTTTTGCTCTTTGCCTGGACCTGCCTTATGGCGCTCGCTCTAGTGCGAGTCAATTTTGACTTCAAAGGACTTTTCTTTCCTTGGATGGGTTACAAGAGGGAACCGTGGGGGCGGGACAGGATTGGAGGAGGATTCGACGCTCTACTCTCGCTAGCTCAGTATTTTCAGATTTTTTTAACAGCAGCATTCGGTGTCATCGCGGCGCTGTCAAAGAACGCGAAAACCCGCTACACCGCGCTCCTTGTATGCTTTCTCGCGATGCCTTACTTCATTTTTGACCGAACCCGAAACACAATGCTGGCAACGGTCATGCCTGGGGTTTTGGCCTGGATCTTCATCCGCCTGAAAGGCGGGCTACCTGTAAAAGCGGCAGTCCTGATATGTGCTTTTCTGGTGACCGAATTCTGGTTTGGCTTTGTGATGGAGAACAGAACGAATCGGAGCATCGCTTCTGCCTTTGCGCAAAGAGACGATTCGAGCAGGAGAGATCATGAACACTTGGGGTTGAACATGTTCGAAGAACTCACGTGGGTCAATCACTTCATCGAAGAAGGCACTTACACTCCCAACTGGGGCCAGCGTTATTTCGCCGAAGCCGTCAACCCGATCCCTCGAGCGCTTTGGCCGAATAAACCTCTAATTGGAATCGACTACGCGATCGCACGTGGTCAAGGAGGAGGACGGGGAAGCGCGGCCGGTGTCCATGCAACAATCTCCACCGGAATGATAGGACAGGGAGTAGTCAATTTTGGTCGTTTTTTCGGCCCCATTGCCGCGGCACTCTTGATGGCAATCTGGGTTGCCGTCTTGGCAAGGCAAGATCTGCTGGGACACAACGAACCAGCAAGGCTTCTTCTGTATGGCTTGGGCCTTATCCTGACTTTCAACATGGGAAGAGACATCACTCTCCTTGTTCTTTATCCCTTTCTCTTCGGTCTAATTCTCTATCTTGGTTGGAAAAGATTCTTTCTTCACCCGAGCCAAGAGCCTCAGCGACCACAACCAACGAAATTACCACCAAATACCACACCAAGTTGATTAGTTCGTTTCGCCAGTTCTAAATCCCCGTATGCGCATTATCTTCCTCAATCAGTTCATCCCACCCGACCCATCGCCGACGGCGCGTTTGTTAGGGGAGGTCAGTGAGGAACTGCGCAAACAGGGACACGAAGTCGACCACTTGGGTAACCAAGCCGACTATCGAGGGAAGAAAACACTTCTCGGAAGCCGAGCGCTACGCGAGGTGACCGCGCTTCTGCGCCTCCTGTTTCGAGGATGGTTCACCCGTAAATGTGATCGTCTCGTTTGCCTGACATCCCCTCCTCTGGTCCTCTTGGTCGGTCGAACAATTGCCTGGATGCACGACGATGCTCAACTCATTCATTGGCCGATGGATCTGTATCCAGATGTGGCTATAGCTGTTGGCGAAATCCAGGAGAAATCCCTGCTGCATCGCCTTACTTCATCCTGGATGAAGTCTGCATATCGAGATTGCAATACCATCATCGCTCTGGATGAAGACATGGCAGATCGACTCCGATCTTACGATATCGAACCCGTCGTCCAGCCCCCATGGCCTCCCCCATTGGAGTCGAACAAGAAAAGCAAAAACACTCCTGACACACGCACCGAGGATTCGGCTACATCACGATTCACATGGCTCTATTCAGGAAATCTCGGCCGGGCTCACGAATGGTTCACTCTACTCAACGCCCAGGAAATCCTCGAAAGGAACAATGTTCCCGCAGACCTGATCTTCCAAGGAGATGGAACGGAGATCGAAAAGGCAAAAGTCTATGCGACAGAATTGAACCTGAAGCATTGTCATTTTCGCCCCTACACTCCCCCCGAAGATCTCCTTGATACCCTCTGCGATGCAGATTGCCTTATCGCCACCCAGAACCCGGCAACTCGCGGATGCCTCTGGCCAAGCAAACTAGCTCTGGCCTCTCTACTCGACCGTCCAATCCTCTGGATCGGCCCGGACAATGGCAGCGTCTGGCGCTGGCTGGAATCAGAGGGACATGGATGTTTTTCAAAAGGTGATGCGAATGCAGTGGCCCACCACATTGAAACACTCAGCAAAAGCCCCACTCCCTCCTCTGTCTCCTACGAAGAAGTTCAAGACCGGGTAAACGAGGTGAGAGAAAAGGGAATCCGAACGGTCGCGGATTTCATTCTATCCTAACAACCACCGATGAACGATACGCGCCCTCGTTCTTTGACACCGCAAATCTGGTGGATAGGCGTCGTCGCGATCGTAGCTACCGAGCTGTTTGTGATCTGGTGGTTCTCACTGGAAAAGACCCACTGGAGCGAAACTCCTCGACTTGCGATCCGTTTGACGGAAGTCGCTCCCTCACATGCCACCCATCGGAAGGAGAATTCCTCTCCGGAACTTTTCTCATTCGTTCCACAGCCAGATCGCCTGACTGGCTCAATCGAGCAACTCTCATACTCCAAAGCAGTTTGTGGAATGTTTCTGAAGAGCGAAACACTCACCGCAGCCAGCCCGGCGATTGACCTCTTCTATTTCGAATACGAAACAGGAAATCCACGATTCATTCATGATGTGTTTGGCCATGCACCTGAGGTCTGCATGCGCTCGTCGGGAGCACAGTTGCGACAAACACATCCCCCTCGCAACATCACCGTTAGTGGGCAATCCATTCCGGTCCGAGTGCTTGAGTTTGAGTCCCCTCTCCTTTCCGATTCGCTTTGGGTGTTTCGCATTACCTGGCTTCCGCCCGATGCGCCCTACCAATCCACCGATTCCGCCTCTTCTCTTCGTCGAGAAAAACTGCTCGCTGCGTTCTACCGAAACCCACGCCCTCCCGCCAGAGTCGTTCTGTCAGGGGCGATGAATTTCGAATCTCTTGAATCTGCGTGGAGCACATTCGAATCGGTAATTGGAAGCAGACTTGAAATTATTGAAGTCTCCGAAGGTTGAATTCAACATGAGGAAATTCCGCATTGCGAGGCGACTTTTCCCCTTCCTCATTGTTCTCTCGGGATTCACCTATCTCCTCTTTTCTTTCGTCCCCCTCCTGGTCCCCGAAGGTTTCTACGATGTTTCTCAATCACCCGTTCCTGCGGAGATGATTATCATGTTAGGCGGAGATCTTCGGCAAAGACTCCCAAAAGCGATCTCCCTGTATGAGAATGGTTTTGCAGTCCACGTCATCATCTCCGGCGCTGACTCAGGGCAAACCGAGACTCTGAAAAAAGCGATTCCCTCGGATCGACTGCAGGTCGAACCCGACGCCACTTCCACTTGGGAGAACGCCATTCTCTCACGCCCCCTCCTTGCAGCAATATTGAAGCCGGGAGATACCGTATTACTCGTCACCGACGCTTGGCACACAAGAAGATCGCTTGCCTGTTTTCGAAAAGCGTGTCCGCAATACCGCTTCGTCCCGGTGGCAGCTGATACCATTTCAGGCCCTTACTTTGATTCCAAGAAGGTCAGGAGGCGAGAGTTCGCTGCCCTTCTGCTTTACGTTTTCAAATACCAGATTGCCCCTTGGCAATCGTAGGCACCTCCGCTGTGTTTTGAATCGACTTTGAGCAACAAAACCAACATACCCTTCTGGGTTTTTCTTTCGCTTTTATGGGGCCAGTTTTTTCTGGCCCTTTATCCTAGTTGGGCAGACGGGACCTATTATGACTACGGGTTTCTTGTCCCGCCTCTCCTCGTCTACTTCTTTTTCGTTCGATGGAAAAGCCTGAAAACGAAGTCAGCACCCGGGATAGAGGATCAAGATTCGCATCCTCTCACTGCCCTGCAGATCAGCATAGCTGTGATCGCGATCTTCCTCCTGCTAGCCCTCCGCTTAATCGAAACGATCGACTCCGGATGGCGACTGCCCTTGTATCTTCATGGCTTTATTGTTCTGGCAGTCTCAACTGTTCTCCTCGCTTCGAGAACAGGACGAAAGGGAATCACGCATTTTTCCCCGGTCGCTCTACTCGCTTTTTTCGCGGTGCCCCTGCCTTCGTCAGTTGAGGTAATTCTGATTCAACGCCTCACCGACTCGGTAACAGACACAGCGGTTTTCGCCAACCAGTGGATGGGATACCCAGTCGTGGCGTCGGGTCAGACCCTCCTGGTGAACAGCATTCCTCTCCATGTAAGTGAGGGCTGCAGCGGAATCCGCTCGTTTCAGGGAAGTATTTTCGCAGGATTCGTTGCTGGAGAGTTCTTCCTTCTCCCCGTAGTCCATAGGATTGTCCTCATTGCTTCAGGATTGATCATAGCCTTTGTGGCAAACACAACCCGCGTCGTCTATTTGGTTCGGCACGCAGCACTGAAGGGGGATGACAGTTTGGAAGCAATCCACGATGTCAGCGGATACGTTTCACTGACCGCCACCTTGCTTCTTCTCGTGGGAATTGCCTGGTGGTTCTCAACGATGAACTCAAGAGAAACTGGAAATCCCCTCCTCTGAGCTTTCCACCATTCCCTGTTTCCCCTCTTGAGACAGCTCGCCTTTCCGGCGGGCTTTTTTGTTGTTGGTAGAATACCCTCGATGAGACCTGGCCCCATCTGCCCATAGCATAGCCAGAAAAATCATCACAAGAAACTGGATCGCCGGGATATGAAACGGAAAATCCACTAAGGCGTGCAACAGCACCAGCCCAAGCGCAACGAGCAAACAGTTGGAGGAAATTTGTTTGCCCGTCTTTCTTCGCACTCGAATGATACTTTTTGTTCCTAACCAGACACCACCTCCAATCAACACAGCCCAACAGGCTGTTCCGAGATAGCCCCATTCGATCAGCGCCTGCAGGTAATCTTGGTGCGCGAACACCCACACACCGGAAATCCTGTCACCCAGCTCGGTTGTGTAGTAAGGAAAGACCAGATGGAATGTGCCCGGCCCCGTTCCCAAAATTCCGTTATCCACAATGGCATGAAGACAGGCACCGTATGCCAGCCATCGTCCTTTCAGACTTCCTCCTGTAGTGATCGTTTCGTCCCATTTCCCAAAGATCGTCATCGCACTGGGCAGGATTGCAAAGACCGCTAACCCGACGACCAGAATCACGCCCACAGTGATCGCTATCGGTGATCCTCCAGAACGCCACACTGATCGACGAAAACGAAATCCCAAAACGAAAATGCCCAAAAGTCCGAGAATATGCCCCGCCTTCGAAGTGTTGACGAATACAGCAACTAGCGTGACAAGGAACACAGCGAACCAGATCGATAACCGTACTCCCGTCTCTCCTCGTTCACGACTCCTTATTACGAGCGCCAGTGCAATCGGCCAGC
The DNA here is from genome assembly GCA_002698785.1 of Verrucomicrobiales bacterium. GTDB lineage: Bacteria > Verrucomicrobiota > Verrucomicrobiia > Verrucomicrobiales > DEV007 > Arctic95D-9. The sequence continues at coordinate 35,171 of PAAG01000059.1, forward strand.
TGAGATTGAGAAAACTCGCCGCATTGGCATGATATCGGAACGCGGCAAAAAATACTTCACCAGACCGATCCGGCCCTACCCATAGCATCGAATCGGCACCCGATGCTTTCTGCGCGATTCCTATCAAAGCAATCATGCCCCCCGCTATCGCGACTGCAGCTAGTAAATTCCAACGCACTTCCCGACTTCGGCAGTAATCTCCCAGAACCAGAAATGCTCCCAGCAACGCACCAAGGTGCAGGGCAACGGGCATACTTGTAGCCCGGTCAACCGTCCCGGGTAACCAGGAAATTGCTGATGGTAATGCAGCGAAAGCCCAGGTGTCAGAACGGTGCACATACTTTGCGTTCACCAGATAGCAAACGGTCAATGCGACCAAAACCAGAAGAGCAATCCTGCACACTTTCGGATACACCATCCGAATTCCTTTTCTTTCCAGAATTCGGTGGATCACCCAACCGATAAATGACACTCCAAGAAGAATGTCGATCGCAGATCGAGAGCCAGGCGTCGTCCCTCCGAATGCAATCGGGGCCAGGAAAATTGCCAAATAGATGGGAACGAGCGAAATGCGACGCGTCATCCCAACATTCTATCACTCAAACTACGTGCTATTCCACCCTGGGATCCTCGTTCTTTTCCACGAGCCAATTCCAATACTATTTTGCGTCACTGTAGTTCGCGTAGTTTCCTCCGCCGTAATACGAGTAGTAGTATCCGTAGGCCCCCTTCGTCCGAGTGCGGGGCAATCCGTTTGCAACTACTCCCACAGGGGCAGAATGGTTGGCCTCAAGCACTCGAATGGCGCGTTTAATAGCACCCCTGGGAGTCTTCCCTACCCGGCAAACCAGAACGACTGATTCGGCAAGTTTCGCAAGCGGCAGAGAATCAGAAACAGGAACCAGCGGAGCAGAGTCAATGATGATGCGATCAAAATATTCCTCAAGCGCACCAATGGCTCCTTTCAAACCCTTCCCGGCCAAGAGCTCGGATGGATTTGCAGAACGGCTCCCCGCCGGCATGATGAACAAATTCTCCGATTCACGTGTTTTCATCACCACCTCCTTGAGCGGCCTATTCAGAGACAGATGATCTGAAAGCCCAGGGTGTTCTTTGTCGTAATCAAAAACCTGCGACTGCACCGGTTTCCGTAAGTCACCGTCGATCAGTAGTGTTCGGTCGCCCTGCGAGGCAAACGATAGAGCCAAATTCGAAGCGACCCAACTTTTCCCCTCTCCCGGAACGGCACTGGTAATCAGGAAAGTGCGTCTTTCCTCGGACGTTCCAAGAAAAGTCAGTCCCGCTCGTAACGTTCGAATAGCCTCAGCAGATTGTGATTGTTCGTCTTCAGCATCCAATGCAAGCGATCCCTTTCGCTCGGTATTTTTCGAGGCGGGCATTGCCCCAATGACTGGAGTTCCTGTCAAAACCTCCAGATCCGCGACAGTCCTGACAGTAGGGTCCAGGAAGCCAAGTAAAAGAATTATCCCAACACCGAGTGCAGCACCGCCAAAGAGATATTTCATGGTAATCTTCTTCTTGTTTGGTCCTGTGGGATTTGCCGGAAGGCTCGGCGGTTGTACTACATCAAACTGCTTGCTATCGAACCCTTTGGAAACATTCCCCTCTTTTAGTTTAGTGATGAGGTTGTCGTAAATCTGCTGTTCAGCCTCCAGCTCTCTCTCCAGAACGCTCGCCCGAGTGGATGCAATCTGAATTTGCGAATCGATACGTGTGTCTGCGTCCATCGAAGAAAAGCTTTCGCTATGCTGCTCCCAGAAAGCCTTCTCCTCATCAGAAAGACGGATCACTTGGTCCAGTTCCTTCGAAAAATTCTTCTTTAAAATCGCTCCGAGTTCTTTGGCTTCAACGAGCGCCGGCCATTTTGGCAAATAGCGCTTTTCCATTTGAGCGATGGCAGTCTCCGATCCTCGTATTTCATCACTTAATTCGAGACACCGCTTATACAATCGAAGAGCCCTCTCCAGATTCAGCATCTTTTCTTTTACCTTGTCCGAACTCTCCAGAATGTAATCGAGAGCAAACTCAGAGGACCCGGCCACTTTGCTTTCCACAGAGCGATCATACTCTTCGATGAGCCCTTCCAGAGTGTCGCGAGCTATCTCGGGATCGCTATGAGAAGCGTAAAGGTCGATCAGCGTTGTGTCCTTGCGCCATCTGACTGTTACCCAACCTCGCATCATTCCTCCTAGAGTCTCGGGCGACATATCCGCTCCCGAAACCGATGGAACATCCTCCCACGGCATGTGGAATTTCTCTGAAGCTACATCTTCCCGTTCCGCAAATTTAGGAGACGCCGCAATATTTGTGTAAAGATTAGGTAGTCTCAGCTTCTCCGTAACAGAGAACATTTCCGACGCTCCTCCCATGCGAATCCGTTCTTCCTCATCGACATCCGCATCTTCCTTTTTCACCCTCTCAATCTCAATCGTCGCCTGCGATTGATACGTGACCGGTGTTAAGGATGCCACGTAGAGCCCAAGGAAATATCCGCCCAAACAGGTAATCAGGAAAATCCAGAAACGCCGGAGGAACCACCGGACGTAGTCTTTTATTCCTTTCCCGTTAGAAGCAGGCGCTTCATTCCCATACCCATTTTGCGGAGGATCTACTTCGTTCATGCGGGGCGGAGTTCTTCGACGAAACCTGAAATTTCAGAGGTCCTATCGATCATCTGGAAATAAGGACCATTCTCCGTAAGAACCAAGTCAAAATACGACCGATACGATACTTCAATTCCCTCAAAACTGTGAAAATTGTTCTGACTCGGGCATTTTCGGCCTACCCTCGAAACGATTCGGCAAAACATTAGAAAAAGCGTAATTTCAACCCAGATTCAACCACAGTTCAGTGCATAACGAGAGGGCCCGATGAACAACCCATCGAGCCCCGGGAGAATACCCATCAATCCCTCTGCGCCACTCTCACGGAGCAGAGGGAGATATCACCTGACTGGGCGGAATAATTGTCTGCACTGTAGTGGATTTCGTGACATTCGTTGATCGAGTGCTGGTTGTCCCACTCGTAGAATCGCCAGAAGTGACAACGAATTGGGGGGTATTCGCAGGGTTTACCAAAGAAGCATCGGCAAACTTTGGACCATCCTTCTCTTCCGGTATGGCCACTGCAAGGAAAGCTCCACCGTTCAGCTCTGCAACATCATATTCCTCCGTGACCAGAGAACGCCCTGAAGGAAAAGTAACTTCAAGTGGATACTTTCCTGGGGGCACCTTTTCGAAAACATAGACACCTTTTTCATCCGTCTTGGCCGTGGCGATAGCGAGCCGGGTTTCCGAATGTAAGAGCGACACACTTGCACCTTCGGTGACCGGTTCACCTTCGTCTTGAGCACCATTCCCGTTCGAGTCCCGAAACACAACACCAGTAAAAGAAATCAATCCGGTCTCCGGACTACTATTATCTTCGATGACGACCTCATCGTCCGCGCTGAGAGCCCCGCAAGAGAGCACCAGAGTTAAACCGAGTAATTTTCGTAGCGATTTCATTGAATTAACTTTCTTTACGTAGTTTCTGTATCTCCAAAATTTCAGCTCCCCCCGTTACCCTCACCACTGGATCGTTCTCAGTGAAATATTCCTTTTCGCCTGATTCTCCGAGAGAACTTGAGCGAAGTGAAAAACCACACCGCTCGGGTAGTTTTCCCCATCTTGTTTTCGCCTCGAAAATGACCGGAATGAAGCAGTGCAAAACTCGCTCCCACTGCTCTCGATCAGACCGTAGGGGCAAACAAAGATGAACAACATCCACGTCGGAAATTTCAAAGGTAACCGGACAGGAATCAGCACTGCAGCGACTGCCCGATCGACCGGAAACGGCAGCAGGGTGAGCGTTCAGCCGAGCTAGAGACGCAGTAAATCTCTCCCAGAAAATCCTCTCCGAATCGACTCGCAACAGATCTTGCTGGAGCACTCTCACGAGCCTGTGTGCGTAGCGAATATTAGACCTGGAACCCAGAACTTCTCTCAGCCTCTCCCTGGCGTCAGAAATACTCAGTGGGATACCTGCTAACCTGCCCCCGATCAGTGCGAAAACGGTGAAAGCCATCCCGACGATCGGAAAAGCATCACCCTGCAAAATAAACACAGCAATACCAAGTGTGCTGAACACAGCGAAGATCGAGTATATCGTCAAGAGAAGTCCCTTTTTGGAAATTCCACTGCTATTTAACTTGTGTAAAAGCGTCCTCTGATCTCCGCCTGAAATCGGAAGTCCGGAAAGACTCCGACGAATTAATGTGACGAAGCTTTCGAGGATTGGAAGGCCCAGAATCACCAAGACCACAAGCATAGGCCCAACAACAGAACCTTTATTAGAAGTCACGAGAGACAGAGATGCGATTAGATTCCCAAGCACAAAAGCACCTCCCCTACCGAGACAAATCCTGGCAGGCGGCAGATTAAAAAGGAGGAAGGCAGACAACGTCCCAACCAACACAAGGCTCAGAGCTGCTAAGAGAACATTGCCCGTTAGAACACCAATAACTAATAAGGTTAAACACAGGAACAAGCCGATACCTCCAGCAATTCCGTCCATGCTGTCGAGAAGACCAATCAGATTTGGTAATGCAACAAACCAGAGAATGGTCAGAATCAAACCAAACTCTCCCAACTCGAAGGTGTCCCCACTCACAGGATGCGACATGGTGTCGATCCGCATACCGCTGTTGTAGGCACAAATCGCGAGCGCAATATGAAGAGCTAGACGGATACTCCCCGGTAGCTTCAGGAGATCGTCAGCAAACCCGATAAGAAAAGCTGCCCCAGCGATAATAAACACCCACTCAGAAAGAAGAGGGCCACTAATCCCTGCCGACACTGCAAAGTGATGGCAAACAACAAACCCTGCAGCCACCCCCAAAAATATAGGGAGCCCTCCAAATCTAACAACTGGCAAGGAAATGCCTGAATCTACCCCCGTTCCTTGCCTCCGAATTTCACCCTTCCGAAACCATCCTCGAAGCAGCAACAAGGAAGCAACCCATGAGGCTAGAAATGCCGCCAGAAGACAACCGCCTCCAATATGGATCAATTCCTTCATGATAATCGGAATCAAAAAAGTGAGTTCTTACTTAATGAAAATCGGGCGAAATCTTACCGCATCCTGCAGTGCAGGATTACCCACGGAAGTCGCGAGCAACCTGATTTGATACCTGGCGCGGCCTCTGTTCTTCTTCCTCAATCGCCTTTTCGCCTTCCCCTGAAGCTTACTCTCGGTTGAGACCACCACCCGGCTCCTCGGGGGCATCTCCATTTGATAAACTCCCCGTAAGACAGCTCCCGTAATGTTGATACGGCCACCAGTCAGCATGAAGACACGAGTCCTCGCAATATTCTTGCTACTCTCGAAACCGCTAAGGTCGATAGTATCCATGAGCCCTCCATCATTCTCCATCCTCATGTATGCAGACGCCCTTCCCCTGTAATCCAAACGCTCCCTCAGTGCAGTTCCTCCGCCGGGCGTATACACATTATTTCCCTTGTAGCGGCCTCCACGGGTATCATTGATCGACAAGTCAGGGCGATAATCACCAACCAGAATAAAATCCGCGGAGAAGTTGTCCCAGTAGGCGTCATAAGCGTCTGAACTCTGATAGATTGGGTCCAGACGGCTGTCATTGTAGTTGTATGCTTGCAACACTGCCTGATCGAACTGAAACGCTCCATTTGAATCGATTCGCCCGACTTCGAGATCATTCACGACGTAAATGATTTTTCCGTCACGGAGGAGAATATCGAATCGATACCATTGCCCAACTACCGGCTGAATCACCGTATTTGTCCAAAGACCAGTGCTCGAATTGAAAAACCGAATAACAGGCGTGCCATCATTATTCGCGATTCCAATGATCGGGATAATGGCGAGCTCCGCTGACTCGTTAGACGCTACCACCCAGAGATCTGATCTACGTCGCGTTGTCGCACCTTCCCAATCCGCCGGGAAGTAAATCATAGCCGACACCTGTACCGTCTCAGGATCCAGATCGTATTGTCGCCCCTGTGTATTGTAGAATCCCTCCGGGTCGTCAGACACAAACTGTGACGGGCGGTCCTGGGCTCCGTCCCCTGGGTCGATCCCGATCCGCAAAACATTCTCACCATTTAAGTCGTAGGACTCGAATACGTCCGGGGCATAACGGTCTGGATACCAAACACCAACTCCCTGGGAGACTCCCAGTAGCACAGGATCATCGAATGTCTCCACTGTACTGTAAACAATCCCCCCGTTCGAAGTCATCGAGACCAACGAGATTGTCATCAAAGGGAGAAATATGTGTTTTCTCCGGAACTCTACTAATAGATTCCTCGTTGAACTAAAAATTGATACCTTATGTGTCATCATTCGCGCAGCTTCCAACTCCATATTCCAGAGATCGACTAAATACATTGCAGGTTTGCAACAATTTCGAAGCCGCCCCCTCGCAAGAGTTCTAACTATATTTTTTGAAGAATACTTAGCCCTCCAGCTACCTCCCATATAGCCGCAACTATGCCATTCAAAAACAGAAAACGACTATTAAAAACCCAATCCACGCGCAGCCCCCTCATCCACACAATCAACTCTACTTCAACAACTTACATAAACCTCCCCTTTCCGGAATCCAGTATCTTTTCCGAAAGCATTTCCCGACGGACAAATCTTTTCCCAATTCACCGAACGTCCGTTTTCTAGTAGGCGTTCAAAACTGCGTTTATATATTTTTTCTCACAATTACAACCATCACCCATATCAAGCCTTCCCTGACCTAAGTGGTCAAATGCTAGCAGAGGCATTTTCGGATAGCCTAAGCACAATTTTTTTCTTGGAAGCCTGTCACAGTTGGGGAATCAACTTTTCTGCCAATCCGGTCAAAAGAATTGCCATGTGAGCAGGTGCCATACTAACGATTCCAAGTCGCCACATCTATTCCCGGTGGTATCCCGTCGTTGTGAGCCATACTGTCCTCGATTACCCTGGCTTCGTTTCTCAGACAGAGAAACACACCAACACAACCTCTCCCCTTAGGTCCTAACCGAAATCAAAAATGATGTTGATCAAATTCCTTCACACCGACTCGAACAGACCAGAGGCATAAAGCCGTTCATCAAAATCACCCACGTCAAAGGGAGTAGACTCCCCCCTACTAATCTGAGGAATCCGATACCCATCCCAATCCCAAATATCGAGCTGATCTAAAAAATACTCTCAGGCACGGTTACAGTATCTCCAGGCTGGAGCATAAACGGCTGAGTCTGATCTTTCTGCATCCTGGACACATTTACTTCGTATGTCCGGATCCCTTGCGGGGTGTTCCTCCGGACAACCACTTTCGAAGGTCTGGCAAGATCTGTGAATCCACCTGCACGCGCGATGGCTCCGATCAAATCTAAAGGAACCTCAGGGTCCATTTCCAGAGCGCCAGGTGACTTTACTTCACCAATCAGTGTAACGGTTGCCATCTTCTTTTCCTCGACGACGACCTCAGGGATCGCGTGAACGATCAGGGTATCTCCGTTTTGCATCCGATAGACCCGGTCACTATCAAGGGACAGAAATTGGGTTCGCAAGTCGTCACCAAACCGTCTCTTTAGCTCAATTCGACTTCGATTCCCTCTTTCAGCAAGACCGCCTGCGGAGGCAATAGCGGTAAAAAGATCAAGGGAACTACCCGCTTTGAAAGTCACTTGCCCCGGAGTTTCGACCTGCCCAATCACTGTCACCGCTTGCGGCGGCAGTTCAGATTCCTCAGCTAGAGCAACCACCACCTGCGCATCACGAATGTAATCCTGTTCGAGTTTTGATTCTATATCGGAAGCAATTTCGGAGGGGTTTCTGCCAACAGCTGCAATGCTTCCAAGGAGAGGAAACACGATCGTCCCATCCGGCCCTACGGAAAAAACACCCGATAGAGACGCCTCATCAAAAACATTCACACTCACCGTGTCTCCCGATTTCAGTTCGACATTTCGAACTGCAGGCGCATCGTCGTCTTGCGCCTCTCCCTCAACGATCAGTAAAGAGAAAGGGAGCCAGCAAAAAATTACGGTAAAATAAATATTACGAGCCATAGGATACGACAATCGGTTCAGTAGGAGACCGCTGAGAGAACCCATGGACCAGATTGCTGCAACAATCTACGGCGCAAATGGCGATACTTCCCTGCCTCGAACATTCGCCGGGTTCACAAGCGTCAGATTCGAAAACCTTTGAATCGTTCCTCCCGTGACAACCGGAATCGCCAGGAACGGTCCATCAATCCCGGCAGCAACTACAAACGGATCGGTTATAACAGTTATGCCGGAAGGAAAGGTTATCTGAATCTGGTACTCCCCTGGAGGGACTGCACCGAAAGTGTATGACCCGTCTGGACCGCTCGTAACAGTTTCCAACTCCTCTTCTTCAGGAAAAGAGAAAAGAACGACCTTAGCACCCGGAACGACCTTTTCACCGCCGTCCATGACACCGTTCCCGTTTTCATCCTCGTAGACGACGCCACTAACAACCCCTTCTTGGGCCAGACCTTGCACAGAAAATAAAACTCCGGCAAATACAGCGAGCAGCACTCTAGAATTCATCATCACCCGTAAAATTACCATAAAGTCAGTTTCTTACCAACATCAATATGTGACGCCCATGCGGACACCCGTAATGTGCTGATCAAATTCGACAAGATTCGAGTTGGAGCTGTTCTCGTTATAATTGTAGAACACGCTCACGTCTCCTTGCAGATGATCGGTCAACCTGAGAGGGTGCCCGAGATTTACACCGAGACGGAAGTAGTCATCCTCTCGCCCTGACGGTAAACCGCCTAAACCTGTCTGAAAGTAATCTGCCGTCTCGTATCCAGCTGATGTCGAGAGACTGAAATTCCCCGGCAGTTGGTGAGACATCACAAGAATCACTCCCGTAGATCGAAAGTCCTCACCTCCTGTTACATACGAGGGGGACACAGTCCTGTAAGAGTTCAGGTCGAGAGTCGTTTTCGCAGTGGCCGCCCAAGTTACTCCTGTTCGATAAACGAAGTTATTAGTATCTCTCCCTCCAAGCCCGCTTGTAGAACGGAACTCTTGCCCCACAGAGCTGTACAAATTCGTTTTCCCGGAAAGACGATACCTCCAGCGAAATGACGGAGTCACATACTCCTGATCACCATTCCTGTCGAAATTATCGCTTCCAGCCCTTACCCCGAAACCATAACTTGAGCGAGGTGCAAACCCGGGGCGATAAAACCACGCAAAATCACCATAGTATCCCGAGCCATCATTCAACAGTGTGCCTGCCTCAAAATCCCTCAAAGAATACCCAGTCCCCACCTCAATGCTCCCATGCGGCAATTGCCTGACGACGGACAAATCAAAACCGAAATCATCACTCTCCGCAGCCCTCACCTCTCGGTCGAAGTCCGCAAAATCGAGCGAGTTCCCACTGTTATGGAAGTAACTCGTTGCAAAGCGCACCTTTGTCTTAGATCCGTTGACTCCAAAATCAGCACCAAACCTGTGATTCAAATTATCCCTGCCAGCCTGAGCTGGAGAATCTTCATAGAAAAACGAACTCCCGGTGTAATTGAATCCATAAAAGGTCCCTCTTCCCGACTCACTGCCTTTGGAGAAAGTAAACCCAAAATCAGCAACTCCCAGAGATGAGCCTTCCGAATTCGGCAACTGCCTCGTGTTGGAGTCGTACGCATAGGAAAGCCCCAAAAAGACATCCACCTGATACTTTGAAACAGGAAGAACCGTTCCTTCGCTTACGTACTTGTCGTCGTAATAGATCGGTGACTTGTCATACACAGGCGCTTTATCACTGGCGAAGCTAGGCTGCTTAGCGCTCATGCGATAACTCGGCATATCAACCGCCACGTCACCTCCGTCAGCTATTCCCTCGAAGGAAATCGCGGCAAGGCACGGCAGTGCACAAAAATAAGCACGAAATGAGTTGGCGGTCATTGCACAGAACTTGGAAAGGTCGATCTTCTAAGTCGATATGTCAAAATATAGGGCATGCTATTTTTCTCTTCGATTCATCCATGCGTAAAACCGCATGGATTCATGTCAATTTTGCGATTTAGTTGCTCTTCTAACAACTCAGGACACTGTTCTTTCGGTAGTTCTTCAATACCAAGATCTTCCGGCAGAGACTCCCACCTCGACAATCCATTCATCAATGCCGGGAGAAAACACCGGATCACTCTGTCCCATTGACGCCTGGTCGTCTTCTCTTTTGGTTCCGGGCAACACAATTTCCAAACTCTCTCGTTCCGCAGCGGGAAAACGATCAGGCAACGCCCCTCGCCGCATGGTTCACTGTTTGGGGCCTTGGATGCCGGTGAAATATCCAACCTCAGCAAAGATTCCCGAACACGCCCCCAGTATTCCTCAGCGCTGGCGGACCTCTCGATATCATGTTCGAGGACCTGAGAAAGGTTATAGGCGTAGCGAATATCTTTCCTTGCAGCCACAATGTCGCCGAGGGCTTCCCGAACCTGGCGAACGCTGTGCGGAAGCCCGATGGAACGAAACCCGAGGAAAACTCCCACCGTGACAACCATTCCCACCACGGGAAGCGTGTATCCGGATGTTACAAAAACACTGAGCCCCAGCAGGCAAAGTCCTGCAAAGACCCCATAAAGGACAAGAAGGATCGTTCTCTTCGAAAATCCCAGAGTCATCAAGCGGTGATGAATGTGCCGTGCGTCAGGTGCCATAATCGGCAACCCCGAAATCGCCCGGCGACACATGGCGAAAAGAGTATCCAGAATGGGAAAGCCCAAAGCAATTACTACAACAAGGAGAGCTCCGAACATCGACCCCTTATTTGATGTCACCAGCGATGATCCGGCGATAAAATACCCAAGCAGATAGGCCCCACCATCACCCATATAAACCCTGGCTGGTGGCAAATTAAAACAGAGAAAAGCGACCACGCCTGCCGCGATAGAGGCCCCAAACAAAAGCAGCGCCAAATCACCGGTCATTCCTCCAAGAACTGCCAGCGTCGCACTGAGAAAAAGAACCACACCACCGGCAAGACCATCCAATCCATCAACGAGATTGACCAGATTGGGGATCGCAACAAACCACAATACGGTGACAATCAAAGAGAACCCACCGACATCAATACTCCCCTCGCCAATCGGATTTGAGATGATCCCGATTCGCATCCCCGCCAGATAGGCAGCGACCCCGATTGCAATCTGCACAGCAAGCTTAATGGCGCCAGACAAACCAAACAAGTCGTCTGTAAATCCCAGAAGAAAGATCAGCGTTCCCAGGATAAGAAAGGGAATTCCAGCGAGCTCGCTATCAGCCTCACCTGTGAAAAACGACGAGATCAACCAGCCAGCCAAAAATGCTATGTAGAGTGCGATTCCTCCTACTCGGATGACTGGGGCTTCTTGATGCTTTCTAACTCCATCAGGATGATCAACCCCCGTCGAGAACTTCCAAAACCGGCACAGGCAGATGAGCACTGCGAAGGTGAGCAAGAATGCCCCTCCAATCGCTGCAATTAGCTCTGTAGTAATGCCCCCCATCACGTAAGTCTTCTCTCAGTCGGATATTTTTAGAAAAATTCCCAGCACTTGGGAGCACCATTTATGCCACCAGCGCACATATATCAGGCCCAAGAAGTAAGTATTCTTTATCTCATGTATCTATGTTTCCACAACTTGTTTTTCATTACAGAGTTGTCAGGAAAGGAATGGGCACGTTCTTTTAAAAACCCAGAAGAGAAAGAAAAAATTTCTCAACCCTCTCCAGCCCAGACCCATCGCACTATGCTCAGGTGACCACCGAAATCTCGTTCCAGACCGCCAAAGATTATCTCGGAAAACGACTTTCTTCACACCATCCAATTTTCCCAAATCTCCCCTTTTCATAGTTTGGTGCCACTTCCATTGCATTCCCGGTATGATCTCGGCGTCAGACCCGTAGATTTTCGAAACCATGCTGTAAAAGAACTCTGATCTCCAAAGCCGAGATCGAGAGCAATCTCAACAATCGGCACCACACCCTGCCGCAGTCGCCTGCACGCATTGTCGAGCTTGATCGTCGACAGAAATCGCTGCGGTGTTGTGTTGAACTCTTTCTGAAACAACCGCCCCAGCTGCCTGGTCGAAACGTGAACTTCCTCCGCGATGTGCTCATTCTCGAGTTCCCTGTCTGTGTTTTGAAACATCCAGTGTATCGCCCTGTCGAGCCTCTCATCCTGTCCGCAATTCGCCAGTATCGCAGCGTTCTCGCTGAATCTGCAGATTGTCCGCACCAGCCCACATACTCCGACCACTGCTCCGGCTTCGTCATTCACGGCAAACTTACTCACTCGTACCCATTCCACCCCGGCTCGAAGCAGAAGGTGCCACCGAGGGTGGGCGTGGATGGCTTTTCGCCGCTCACGAACTTCCTTTTCTTCTCGGATATGACTCTCGGCCTGAAGCGGTGCATAAAAGTCGTAGTCCCTTGAAAGAATAAAATTCGACGAATCATCTGCGCCGAGTTTTTCTCTGAAACACGGTGTTCCAAACATGTAGCGGGATCTGGAGTCTTTCAGAAAAATGGAGACATCATCCATCAGGCTCAGGACTTCCAATACATGATTCAGGTTCGGAATTTGACTAATGAAGTCTTCCGCATCCACTTGCTTCGACGCATTTCGAATGTCTTCGAGCAATAGTTTCGCGATGAGGTCTCCGTTCTCATCTTCGTTCTGTAAACTTCTGCTCATCAGGTATTTGCCAACAATAAAGGTAAATTGCATCCCTCCTGTGCGGACATCGCCACGGTTAGTGACACGCCACCACAGAATAGAGAATTTTCTCCAGTCTCCTATTTTATACGTAATTGTGGAACGATGGGTCCTCCTCTTGCCGAGAGCCCCCTCCAGAACTCCCTCAGGAATCGAACGAAATCACCACTCTATGTAGAAAACAAAATTGCTCCCACAGAGGTATTACCCTTCTATTGTCTCAGGTTATTGTTCAGGGCAGACATAAATCTTTTCTAGATTTGTTCTGCATGACCAAAAACTCGAAAAAATGGCAGTGGTTCTTAGCTAAACCGAAATCACAAAGTTCCATTGGTAGGTGATTCGTTCAGCACCATGACCTGTAAAGAATACCACTCAGTTCTGAACACCAGCTACCTGGTGCCTTCGCTCTTCCCAGTTTTTTCGTAACTCCATGGGCGTCACACCAGTGGCTTTCCCAAAACGCACACAAAACGCACTGGCACTCTGAAATCCAAAACGCTCTGCGATATTGCCGATCTGGTCATTTGATAATAGGAGTTCCCTAGCAATACTCTGAAAACGAACCCGTTCCACAAACTTCGCAACACTCATCTCGAAGAGACTGTTCACCACTTTTGTAATCTTCCCTTCACTTACCCCGATACGCTTGGAAAGGTCTCTCACAGTGAGACGTTTCGAGAGGTTCTCCTGCACGATTGCCACGATTTGGAAGGAAAGAGAGTCTAAAGTCCCACGGAATTTCATCGGTAAACTCGTCTCGCTGCCTTGAAATTGCCGAATCACGCCCACCAGACCAATGACATCTCCTTGCCGGTCAGCGACGGGAAACTTCGTTGTTTGAACAAGACGGGCCGAAGAGGCCAACGGAGAGAAGAGCTCGAACTGATCCTTCATCACCACATTCTCGCGGACTACCCTCTGGTCGTCTTTCAAATACTCGTCAGCAACCGAGGGTAAAACGAAGTCATAGTCATTTTTCCCAAACACATCTGCAGAATTGAGACATCCGAGCCGTAATTGTAAACCCGGCGAGACCGCAACATAGTTGCTCTCCCTGGTCTTCACGAAGAACTCGACCTGAGGCACAGACGTGAGAAGGTTCACCACCATCTCAAGCCGCCCGTCGTGCAGGAAATCACGTTGCCGCGCCTTCTTCTCGCCTGCCGTTAATGGTCCGTTGCCTCCAAACTTATCCATTTTCCAGGGGTATCACCTCTCCCTCTATTTTCATGACATCTTTTTTCACATAATAGGTAATTTCGCTCATCTGAGGTATCGCCTTTGTTCATGGGATGAGCACTCAATTCGATTTGGCTGAACTACTCAGAAAAAAATATTTGACTTTTTGTTTTCAGTAAATCCACCGGACGAGATTCTAAATTTCCCGAGTCATAAGCATTCACTTTTCGGAGCCCTACAATAGGCCGAAATTCCGTATTCAACCATTGTATTACAGAGCATTACACACAAGACACAATCAATGAACAACCCTTCTGAAAATTACAGATGGAGGCTTCATAAGCTCGGCATCATCACCCTTCTTTTCTGCGGTTCGAGACCAAAAACGCCCGCTGTGTCCTGCATAAAAATTACCCCGCTGCGTCCTTTTTTGCGAAGGCTGCTGATGTGGAATTGGTCGGCGTCTCGAACCCAAACATTCTCGCACAATGAACTTCTCAAGAAAGATTCGAATCGGTCTCGCCGCCATCATCCTTGTAGCAGGTTTCGCGAACGATACCGCAGTAGCAACAGAGGATACACTGGTTGCGCTCGGATACGTTACCCGGCACGCTCCAAGACACAGGGTTGTTAATGCGACCGACGGATTCCTGAATATTACCGAAGGGAGCCATGGGCAGTATTACATCAACATCGAATCCTTCGGCGAATTCACCACGGCATCGCCAAACGATTTTGTCATTGAAGTGGGGAACAACTACACTGGCTCGAATGACAAGATAGCTGTCGCTCATGTCTCCTATCTCGATCCGAACCGTCTCACAGTCGCAGTCTCGCTCTCCGATACGGAAGATACCATTGATCCCCACCTCGCTGCCTCGAGTAGTCACGATTTCTACTTTGTCATCCGTCGCTTACCCGGGAATGGGATAGGATCGACCACGGGTTCGCCCCATGCCGGATACAATCCCGGCCATACCGTTCCCCGTCCCCCTCGCCGGCCATCTGATGACCGCATTTCCGGCGATACAAAATACCTTGCCGCGTTTGGGAAAATCAATTCAGATGGCAGCCTCGCCAGCGGCTTCGGAGTCAATGGCTTGGAAATCACCACGTCACGAAACACGCTGGGTGAATACGAATTGATCCTGCAGCAGAACGATTCCTTCGCTACTGACACGAGCGCTGACTACCTCATCTTTGTCACTCCCATGGTGCAGGGGACTAATGATGTAATCGGCTCTGGAACCTGTTCCGACACTTCCAGCGACAACGAGGCTGTTTTCCTCTTTCACACCGACGACGCTCAGAATGGGAATAGCACCGACTTTCCCAACGGCAAGGATATCGACTTCTGCTTTCAGATTTACCGTATGGATCCCAGTCTTTCGGAACATCCTGCACGAAGCCGCCTCATCAAAGCAATCGCCACATTTCACTCAAACGGAGCACTCACTTCAGGAGCCACAGCCTACAAGAACGGAACCATCCAGGTCGTCCACGAAGCATACGGCGCATTCAAAGTCGTAGTCCATGCCCCGGGAGAATTTGCCGGGCGCTATGCGAATGAGTTCATAGTTGGTGCATCACTGAATCAGGACGCAACTTCCGATCACGAACCGAACGCACTGGTCAACATCATCGACGCCAACACGCTCGAAGTCGAAATATTCGTCAACGACCTCGAATACGGGGACGAAACGAATGGCGTCGCCGCCAACTCACCCGTTTACTTTCTTCTCTTCGATTCCCAGCCCGAAACACGCCCGGACATGAAAATCGGCAACAAGAAAAGGGCTGCAAAAATGCGGGGAAATGACGTCTACAATCAGACCGGAGCAGGTCAGACGGCCAAATTGAAAAGCAAAGGCAAAAGAAAAACCGGTAAGCTTTTTCTCGAAGTCGAGAACGACGGGGACATCGCAGACAACATTCGCCTGATCGAGCAAGGCTCCGGTTCTGGCTTTAAGGTGAAACTTTTCCAACTCACAGGAGGAAGAAAGAACATCACAGCTCAAGTGAAAGGGCATGGCATTATCGCCGGTGATCTCCTCCCCGGGCGTCGGATACAAATAGAAGCACGCATTTCCGCCCGGAAGAAATCTAAGTCGAAGCGAGCAAAGGTAAAATTTACCGGCATGTCCTCATCTTCCCCGGGTGCTGCAGACACAGCACGAGCCAAATTAAAGATAAGGAGCTGAAAAGAAGGTATTGGAACCACCCAGAACACACTCAATACCAACTATCATTTCTCTTTTCCAAGGCACACAACTCCGCGCTCCGCGATTGAATTAATTGACAATACCAAAGCTCAACTGATTGTATCTCATCAAGGGCCGGAGACCACGAAAGGGAATCGGTCTTCCCTGTGCCCCAATGAGTAACGAAGAATCTGAAGATCCGGAAAACCCCTCAAAGTCCGATCAAACGGTAATCCGTCTCGTCTCAAAGTATCACACCCACCTTTTTCGTTACATACTCACGCTTGTCCCCAATGATTCTGACGCCAACGACATTCTACAGGAAACCTGTGTAGACTTAGTACGCCGAGCGGAAGAATACGATGTAAATAAGGAGTTTCTTCCTTGGGCTTACCGATTTGCCTACATCGAGGTCTTGAATTTTCGAAAGCGCCAGGGAAGATCGAAATTGATCTTCGACAACGACGTTCTCGAACTCCTTGCTTCAGATCCGGAAGAAAGCGAAGACCCTGGCATCAACACACAGATTGACGCACTGGAGGAGTGCATCGATTCCCTCCCACCACAGGATCGCGAATTGGTCGAAGTTCGTTATTTCCAGCCCGAAGCGTTCAAAGATATCCTGCCCGATCTGGGAATGAGCAGGAGAACTGTATTCCGACAGCTTTCTCGCATTCGCCAAGTCCTTCTTGATTGTATCAACACCCGCCTGGCCAGAGATTCAGATTCGTGATTCGACTACGAACGTGTGACCAGCTCAGTGGTAAAGGGGCTCAACGCGGCAACCGTGCAGGCAGCATTCTTATGAGACAGATCCACCGCCTGGATATGGGCGGACGGCTCCACTGGAGCGACACACTCTCTGGGATACTCACCGGCGAAGAGAATCTCGATCCTCTTGGGTTCGAGTCGAAAACCCTCGCCAGTCGCTTTCATTCGGGCTTCCTTCGCAGTCCAGGTCCAGAAGAACGCTCTTACTTTATCATCCCCTCCGAGCGACTGCATTCGTTTGATCTCTGATTCTCGGAAGCAACGATTGCCTAAGCCATCGATATCCACCTCCCTGCTGAAAAGCTCCACATCTACCCCAATGGATGGAACCCGAGACACGGCAACCACAGCGAGGTCCTCAGAGTGGGAAAGGTTGAAATGCACCTCACCATCGGGCAAATACGGCTTTCCCATCTCATCGATCAAAAGAGGCACTTCGTTCGGCGAGCACCCTAGGCACTCGCCCAGAACCGTCCGCAGCTTTCCTCGAGAACGAACATACCGCTCCCGATGCACATCAAAGCGAAAGCTCTGGGCCCTATCGTTTTCCTCTTGGTTCAAACACGGCAACGCATCTCCAAGACGGATATCAGAATCGTCCCCGATGGAGAATGCATACACTTTTACAAGATTCGACTCGCCCGGCAGCATGATAACAAGAAACAGAGCTACGTTACGACTGATGCCGCCGCTCGTCTAATCTCCTGATTCGTAGCAAACTCAGCGCTTAGACTGCTTCACTTTCGCTTTCACTCCGTCCACGGAAGAAGCACTCACACTTCGTCCCTGGAAAGTAAGGTTCTGGCGTGCCCGCCGTTTTGATGACCGAGCTTTGGCTTGTACTTGAAAAACCACTGTCCCGCCCGGAGCCACAGCGCCCAGTGAATACCCAGATCTCATAGCACCGGTCACGTTTACTCGGCCACCAGTCAGGCGAAAGGTTTTCAGCTTAAGAGTCTTGTTCGCCCTCGGACCGGACAAGATAAGCTGGTCTTCGATTGCTCCGTCGTTCTGGAGAGAAAAATGGAACTTACTTTTACGGCGCCCCGCCAACTTCACCCGCAATACCTGTCCCGCGCCGGAGGCTGAGTAAAAATTATCGACCTTCTGCGCGGCGGGATTCGACTTCTTCCCGATTTTCGCATCGACCTGTATCCCTACCTCAACGGCTCCCAAATCTGGTGCACCATTCTTCGGCCGACTTTCTCCTCTCTGGTCGGTCAGCAGCGGGTTGGAAATCGTTCCCCCTCCATCAATCAAAGGGCTCAGCGCCTGTGGAATCAATGTGCGAGTAAATCCCCCATTGTCCTCAAATGGTCCCAGCACGGGATTACCACTGGTGAGGTTGTTCCCTTCACTCGTAAAAAAGCTTCCTACATTAGCATTCGAATCGGCAATATTCGAAGCAACCACACAGTTGGCGAGCGTCAGCCCTGCAGGCAGACTGGTCCAGATTCCCCCACCTTCTGCTTCGAACCCGTCTTCACCGTCAGTACCCAGATCACCTCCGCCCGGATTTCCTCCAGTGTTGCTTATGATCGTGAGATGGGAAAGAAGCGCTGTGTAATTCACATTAATCAAATCGAGTCCGATACCCCCTCCGCTGCCAGCGTCGCCACCGATTCCACCCGTGTTAGGCCCACTACCGATCCCTCCTCCGCCACCGTTCCCGGCTGAGTTCTGGTAGAAGGTCGAATTTTCGACAGTTAGCACCGGGCTACCCGACGAGGAAAGTGATGTCGCAAAGACTCCTCCTCCGGACCCACCGAAACCGCCATCAGTCCCATCTCCGCTTACACTACCTTCGGCCGTACCGCCTATAGCGCCATTTCCCGCCGTATTCGCATAGAAAAGGCATCTCTCTACTTCCGCGCCACCTGACAAAGCCTGAATCGAGAGAAACATTCCACCGCCTTGTCCGCCATCTCCCCCTTTTCCTTGAACATCGGCAGATACCATCGAGACGCGCCCGCCGGCTCCGCCATTTCCAGCATAATTCGCAACAAACTCACAATCCTGCACGACCGGGTCAATCTCAATAACGGCTAGACCGCCACCATCACCGCCCTCTCCACCAGTCTGTCCAGTGCCATCGTCCCCATCATATCCTCCGATTCCTCCACTGCCTGCTTCATTGCCATCCAAGACAGAACGAATCAGGGTCAATTCTCCACGAATACAGTAGATTCCACCACCGCTTCCGCCTTTTCCGCCCACATTCGCATTTCCTGTGCGTCCTGACGCGACACCACCGCCCGTTCCTCCGTCTCCCGCATAGTTCACCGTAACAAGGCTATCTATCAAAGTTAGTGAGGCATCCTCGCCGTCGCTGTAGATACCACCACCAAGTCCACCGATACCACCAACGCCCGCAAACCCGGAATCAGCATCCAGCTCACCGGCTGCTCCCCCATCGCCGGCCCGGTTAAACACCACTTCACAACTGTCGACCGTGAGAATGCCCAGATTGTAAATCCCACCACCGTTGCCGCCATCTCCCCCATCATCACCGGTCGCCCCATCCATTCCGTTGAGGCCATGAGGCGCGCGCCCTCCAGTGATCACGAGATTGATCAGCTCAAGCTCAGCATTCAGACTCACTTCGAAGACTCGCTGCCTACTCCCAGTGTCTCCCAGTAAAACAATACCATCCACCAGCGCGCTCGCATCGATAGTGGTCTTGTGCGAGACCTCCGTGATTTGCAGCGCTCCGCCAGTCAGTTCGATTTCCCCGTCGTTTAAAGCTGCCGCGAATGTGATGGTATCCGGCTCATCATTAGAGTTCGCGATGTCAATCGCCTCGCGCAAAGTCACTCCACCAGAACCGTCGTCTTCCGCACTCGTGACCTCAATATTCGCAGCGTGACTAAAGGATCCCGTTGCCAGCAGAAAAGCTAGGCAGAACCAGACAGAAGACAATCCAGACGAGCGTCGAAATTTCATAGCAAAGAAAAAGGGCGCCGAGAGTAACAGCCACCCGGAGGGGTTTCAAAACACTTCTTGCCGCAAAACAGGACTTTGTGACCATCAATCTACCGCCACAATATCGCCGGATCACTCCGTTTTCGCCGACTTTTCTATCAGCAGATTCCTCTCATCAGAGTGCTCTTTCTCTTCCTCAATCTGCTCGTCAATCGAATGATCCGCAGCAAGATCTTCCTCGCTGACGACAACCTCCTTAACAGGCTTGGCAAATTCGCCCTTCTCTTCAAGCTCCTGAGGCGCCTCAGCAGATGCACTCATCGCAACAGGCACACCATCCAGATTCAAACGATAAATCGGCTCAGGCATCTCGATTTCCGCGTTATCGAAAGCACACTTCACCAGCCGAATCGACTCGCTCTTGGTCTTCAAAAAATCGTGCTTCGTCTGATCCAGCCAGGCAAAAAATTTCAGAACCACCGAGCTGTCCCCCAGGCTGTCGATAAACGCGATCGGCTTCGGATCCGCCAATATACCCGGATTTTTCCGAAGCGTCTCCAGAGCCAGAGACCTGGCCTCCGTCAGATCTGCATCAACAGATACTCCAACCGTGAACTCAAAACGCCTTCTCGGATTCCGGGTAAAATTCAGCAACTCCGAATTGATCACGATACTGTTCGGAATCCGCAGATGATTCCCATCCAGCGTGATCAGCACTGTATCTCTCGGAGTCAGCACAGCCACCTTCCCCGTGCGTCCATTAATCTCTATCACATCACCAATTTCAAACGGATTCCTCGTACTCAACAAGATCCCCGACAGGTAATTCTCAATTATATTCTTAAAAGCAAAACCGACCGCCAGACCCACCAGACCAGCCGCACCGAGCACAGCACCGACCATCGAAGTCGCATCCAGCAACTCAAGCGCCAGCAGCACCCCGATGCCGATCACTACCACCCTGACCGTTCGGCGAACCAGATTCTGCGCCAGCGAAGAAACCTTCAGCCTCTGATACCAGATCTCTTTGCCGTGAAACAGGTTGCCCAGCCACACGAACAAAAAGACGGTAATAATAGCCAAGCCAATCAAAGGCAGTTTCACCTTCGTCTTCGTCCACATGTCCCTCAGCTTCTGAAGCGCAGGAGAAAGTTGCGAAGCCACTTCGGTTTCCTCAGCCATGCGGTCGAGAGTCATCACGACCCCTTCCGTGCGTTTCACCAGACCTACCGCCTCTTCAGCAATCGCCCTACTCGGGACTCTACCACTCAAGGTCACCACACCAGATCGCACAGATACCTGGATCTCTTGAAGAGCCTCAACTTCGGAAAAAATATCGTAAAGCCGCGATTCAATCTCCTCATCTTGAACCCCGCTCTTTACCTTAACCTCAGTAGCCGGTGCCGCATCCTCACCAAGGACAACCCCGCTTAAAGCCAAAAATAAAAGACAAAAGAAAACCGACCTCATTTCTAATAACACACTCAATAGATCCTCGCAGACAAAGCAAGACTCGTGCTTGGACAGCCTACTGAAAATACGGAGACCCCAGCGGCACCAGCTCAATCGCTATTTTTACCACACCTGCCACCAGGACCGCCATACTCACCCATCCGAGAAATCGGATACTCAAACGAGTCCTCTCTGGTGCCAGATTCAACCACGGATAAAAGACCAGCCCCAGCACCACCCCACCGACAAAACCACCCGCGTGCGCAGCATTATCGATAAAAAGACTCCCCAGCAGACCAAAAATTGTAACCACGATCGCCGATTGTATCAAACTCAGACGGAGATAACCCGGTATCACTCCCTTGTATTTATAGGTGATCACCAACAGAAACCCGAGGCAGCCCAGGATTCCTCCAGAAGCCCCCACCGATGCCCTCGGCATCGTGACACCTTCGAAAGTCACCTCACTCGGCCCCAGGTACAAACTCGCAATCGATCCCGTAATCACCGTCACCAGAAACACCACGCTCAAAAGAGAGCGGCTTACCACCGCAGTAATCACCCTTCCCAGGCTATACAGCGCCATCCCATTAAAAAGAATGTGGATCAAATTCGCGTGCATCAGGCCTGTCGTCACAGTCCGCCACCATTCCCCTCCCTCCGTGACATCCTTTTTCACGAGAGCAGCCGCCTGCACCGATTGGCCCAGATTGAACAAGCCTCCATCCACAGCGCATTGTCCCAGGAAAACCAGGACCAGAACCCCGATTGCGATCTGCATCGATCGCTTTGGTCGAGACAACATCCAGCGTTGGAAGAACTCGTGATTCACGAGCCTCCGATTCAGTTCAGGTACCGACACCTCATCGATTTTTCGAAACCACGTCATCGCCACCTCAACGAGCGGAAAGAGCCCATAGATCGTCGCTCCCAACAGCGCCAACATCAGGAACTCCTTCATCCAGAAACCGATTCCCAACAAAACCACCGTGATCAGTAGCGCCTTCTGGAACTTCGCAGCCAGTCCTCTACGGAACTCCGCCTTGTCGATCTGGCGCTGGTAGGGAGTCAACAAAGTCGCCGGCACAATGCGGTCGAACCAAGGCACAATAATGCCAAGGATATTCTCCGAGCGGGAGAAAAGCCGAACGAACTCCTCCCTCGTGTCCACAACCGCAATTTGACCACTCTGATAACGGGTCCCATCCACCGTCGAATCTCCTGCAAACTTCACCCCGAACTCACCCCTTGCTGTTTCCGGGACCTCGTCGAGAAATTCCTCATTCCCCCAGGGATACTCTTCGGGAATCAAGTCTCGAAACCAGACCTGATCATCTTTCCATTCCCTTAGGATCACCTCACCTGCTGAATTGTTCTCCGACATTTCCGGACATTACGAGCGGCAAATCAGTTTAGAAAGTCCGGATCGAACGGAAAATCACTCCCTTCTTTACGTTCTCGACTCCATCCACTACCTGCCCTTAGCGTTCCCCAATATAAGTTTGCACCCATGACCCGAATTCTACTCGCCCTCCTGTCCCTCACTGTCTGGCTACTTTCTCCTGCCACAGCCGCCGAAAAGCCCAACATCATCTTCATCCTCGCAGACGACCAGGGCTTTGGAGACGTCACAGCTCTGAACCCAGAGGGGAAAATCCCCACGCCCAACATCGACCGCATCGCCCACGAGGGCATGATCTTTACCGACGGTCACACCTCATCCGCCGTCTGCACACCCACACGCTACTCGGTCCTTACCGGCCGTTACCATTGGCGCACCCGTCTCCAGAAAGGCGTTCTCGGCGGATACTCTCCACCCCTCATCACCCCCGATCGACTCACCGTAGCCGGCCTCCTCAAAGAAAACGGCTACTACACCGCCTGCGTCGGAAAATGGCACCTCGGCTTTGACTGGCAGTTGAAAGGTGGCGGCATCGCGAATGACGAAGGCGACTTTTCCGGCGGCTTCAAAGACGGATGGAATGTCGACTACACCGCCCCCATCAAAAACGGCCCCGTCGACGTCGGCTTCGACACCTTCTTCGGCATCAGCGCCTCCCTCGATATGCCTCCCTATGTCTACATCCAGGACCGCATCGCCACCGAAGAAGCCACCGTGGAGAAAGCCTTTCACCGCCCCGGCCCTGCGGGAGAATCCTTCGAGGCCGTCGACGTCCTGCCAAAGATCACCGAGAAGACCGTCTCCATCATCGACGAGCGCGCTGCCGCATCGAAAGAAGGTGATCCCTTCTTCATCTACTTTCCCCTCAACGCCCCTCACACCCCCATTGTCCCGACCGACGAATGGAAGGGCAAAAGCGGCATCAACATCTACGCCGATTTCACCATGCAGGTCGACTGGACCGTAGGACAGGTGCTCGAGGCCCTCGATAGAAACGGCATCGCCGACAACACCCTCATCTTCTTCACCACCGACAACGGCTGCTCGCCACAGGCAAAATTCGACGAACTTCAGGCCGCAGGTCACGAACCCAGTTACATCTACCGAGGCCACAAAGCCGACATCTACGAGGGTGGCCATCGCGTTCCATTCGTGGCACGCTGGCCCGGAAAAGTGAAAGCCGGGAGCAAGACCGACCAGCTCGTCGGCCAGATCGACCTACTCGCCACCGCAGCCGAAATCGTCGGAGCCAAAGTTCCCGAAGATATGGGCGAAGACAGCGTATCCTTCCTTCCCATCCTTCTCGGTAAAGACGAGGCCCCCATCCGGAATTCCATCATTTCCCAGTCCATCAACGGCAGCTTTGCCATCCGTGACGGTGATTGGAAACTCTGCGTTTGTCCCGGATCCGGCGGCTGGAGCGACCCTCGTCCGGGGCGCAGCGACATGACAGGTCTTCCACCCGTTCAGCTCTACGACCTCTCCAAAAATCCGGAAGAAACCAACAACCTGGCCGAAGGACATCCTGACCGCGTCACCAAAATGAAAGCCCAACTTCAGGAACTCATCGACCGCGGCCGCTCCACTCCCGGCCCCATTCTGGAAAACGACGTGCCCATCCAGATGGTCAAAGAAATCCCGAAGCCAAAAGCGAAAAAGTGACTTACAAAGAAACAGGTAGAGGTAGCACCTTGTATCGAACTCGTAGCCTGCTAGGATGAGAATTGTTGAACACGTCGCCCTTCAACCGCTGTCCGACCTGCGACACCCCGATCCCGCAAAATTCACCGGGGGGGACTTGTCCGCGCTGTTTGGTTCGAGGTATAGGCGCGCATCTGGCATCTGATCTGGATGATAATGACGAAGATGCCACACCCGAATTGCCCATCACCGCAGAATGGGTAAAAACTCCGAAGGGAGTAACACCTACCTCATCTGGCAGCGCGCCGATATTCGCCATTCCTCCCGAAGAACTCAATCGACTCTTTCCAGACCTCGAAATTCTCGAACTCCTCGGTCAGGGAGGAATGGGAGCCGTATACAAAGCCCGGCAACCACGTCTTGACCGGATCGTGGCACTAAAAGTTCTCTCGTGCGCCCCCGAATTACAGGAGCCATTCTCACTTCGCTTCGAACAGGAGGCACAACTCCTCGCAAAACTTCACCACCCGAAAATCGTCACCCTTTTTGACTTCGGAGAAATAAAAGACGGCCCGGAAGGATACCCGATCTTTTTCTTTCTCATGGAATTCATCGACGGCGGGAATCTCGAAGAGAAGCTTCTGTCAGGAAATGAAATTTCACCCGGCGATACATTTCGCCTCATCTTGGAATGCTGCGAAGCCCTCGCATTTGCCCATTCCAAGGGCATCCTCCACCGTGACATTAAACCCGCAAACCTACTCATTGATCGAGAAGGCATACTTCGTGTAGCCGATTTTGGAGTAGCCAAGATCCTGTCAGATGACGAATCACCTGTCGCCTCAGGTTTGACGATCACCGGCACTACCGTCGGCACCCCGCACTACATGGCACCAGAGATGTGGGATCGTCCCGACAAAGCGGACCACCGAGCTGACCTTTATTCTCTCGGCGTAGTATTTTATCAGCTACTCACAGGAGAAAGACCTGCCGGAGTATTCGAAGCCCCCTCGCAGCTGGCCGCAGTAGATCGAAAGGTCGACACCGTTGTCTTAAAGGCACTCGAGAAAAATCCTGACCGCCGCTATCAGGATGCGAATGAAATGCACGATGCCGTGAAACGGGTCGCAAAACGACACCAGCAACGAGCAAACCGGAAACGGAAAAACACCTCACTCTTCACCGTAGCTTCTTTGCTTATCCTCGCCGTCGCAGTCTGGTTCACCACCGAGCTGTTCAAGGGAGAAAACACAACACCTCCATCCGCCGAACATTCTGACAGAGTTACCAAAGTCGTTTCCGAAGCCGCAGCCCAAAATCACTCCCCCTCGCTTTTCTCCCGTGCAAAGCCCGGTCGCCTGAAAGCCTTGATGGCAAATACCGAAGTCAATCTCTCCGAGGCAAAAGGAATCACCGACTTCGTCCAGGTAGGCTTTCTCACCGGTCGTTCTTCGCCTTGGCTCGGCCTGCGTGAGGATGGCGAATTGATACACTCAGAAAAGGGAATCATCGGAGAAGACGTTCGTGCCATCGTCCCGGAAAAAGGTTTGGCAGTCGGGACACCTGTCGCCTATCTCAGCGAGAGTGGGACGCTACATTCTTTCGATGATCGACTGGCTCCGATCTCACTGCCCCCAGTTCGACATCTATTCCTATGGAGAGCGTCTCCCGGGTATCACGTCCTCGCAATTCTCGAAAACGGCGATGTAGATGCAATCAAGTGGGGACAACCCAGTGCTGACATTCCGAGTCCTCCGCCAGATTCACTTCTCAACGAAGTGGCCGAACTGCGAAGCCGGGATGGGATATCCTGGCTCATCAAATATCTCGACGGACAGGCCATCGCCTGGTCCCCGGAAAGAACCTTCGAGTATCCCGCAGGGACCCCTCGGCTTCTTGATATCGAGCCCGGCAAAGAACCCGATTGGTGGCCAGCTGTCACACCAGACCCGGTCCAATCAGACGACGCCTCCTACCGCCCCATTCTGCGCAGCATCGACGGAAATTGGTTCCTCCAAAGAGACGTTCAAAAGCAATTCCCGGAACTGACAGACTGGTTTGGCCACGTCAGGGACCTTCCCATCTCAGCATTTTCTGTCGGTATACGATCTAACTCCGGCGACGAAGCGGTGAAGATTCTATGGATCGAGCCAGAACCGGCAAACACAAATAGCTTCTCGCAGTCCGATGAGAATAAGAAAAAAATCACCCCCGGCCGTCTCCGCGCCTACGGAAACTTCCCACTGACCGGCCACGATGTCGACCTTTCCGTTGCTTCTTCCTACGACGACTTCGTAGATGTCGTCGGAACATCGAGTCGCTGGGTCGCCCTCAGGCAAAACGGGCAATCAATATCCTCAGATGGAAAATTAAACCGTGAGGGCATTAGCAAACTCGTGAGAGGACTCGACAATGATATAGCACTCATCACAGTCGATGGTCAGGTGGTCTTTCCGATCGGCGAAACTCCCGAAGGTTTCCCCTCCTCTTCCAGCTACCCTCCCATAATAGATGCCGCACTGGGTATTGGGCACGGAATACTCCTGGCAAAAAACGGATATGCCATTCCGTGGAGCTCGGAAGGCGACTGGGAACTCCCTCCTGACAAATCCCTGAAAAATGTCATCCGTGTCGGAGCCATTGGGGATTACGCCGCCACTCTTCTCGAAAATGGAGAGTTCCACATCTGGGGACGATCCGGTCCCGTCAACCTCTCCATTCCAAAAGAACTCGGAGAAATTCGAGATTTCGCCCACATCAACATGGATCACTTCAACATCGAAAGTGATCAGGATCACCTCTGGAAACTCTCGTTTCCCAGGGATCTTCCCCCATCCAACGCGACGTTCACTTCCCTCGGTGACGGCGCTCTGAAATGCGGCAAATTCTACATAGATGAAAATGGCGGGTGGAAACTGGCCGGAGTCGCCTTTGCTGCGCAGAACCATCAGGACCTCATCGGCACTCACGTCCCAAAAGGCATTGAGGTCATGTCAGGATACGGCAGAGAAAATCAGCGCGAAGACCCATCATGGTCATGGAGAGGATACGCAATCTGGATAGAACCGTCAGAAACTCTCTCCCAGCGCCTCCCCGATCTGAATGCACTTCCGCGCGGCCGCCTGAGAGCCACTGGCACCCGCCCCAATCAAGAACCGGCGAACCTCGAGAAAGCAGACTTCGACGACTTCGTGGACGTAGGTGGACGGCTCGGCCAGTGGGTCGCTCTACGATCAAACGGCGAGACCATTTCATCCGATGGAAGTGCCGACTTCTCTGGAATCGCAAAAATCGGACACAGCTACGGAAATAGATATGTGTTGATTGGTTCCGACGGAAAACTCCGTTTCCGAGAAAGGGACAGAATGAGTATACCCCCCGAATTCGAAAACGCGTTTTGTATCGATGCAAAATTGGGCATGGGACATGGCATAGCCCTCACAACTGATGGGCGAGCTCTCGTATTCGGCCAGAGATACGAAGAAGACTTTATTTCTCCAGATCCATCTTACGAGAGTCCGCAGTGGCCTACTCCACCTGCCAGCGTTTTGTCAGACATCAAAGACATCGCAGTCTCCCAGACACATGCCGCCACACTAAAAGGCGACGGAACCCTATCAATCTTCGGATGGAAAGGAGTCATTCCTTTGCCAGAAGACCGCGAGTTTGAAAAGGTCGTGGACATAGCGAGTTCAGAAGATGAATTCTGGATTCTCGATGACCAGCAACAAGTGTGGCGCCTCGGACTCGACCGTGGCCCAAACAAGAATCCAGTCGGCCACGCCGGCAAACTCATCAAGACAGCGAAAAACGCTTTAAAATTGGGAACCGAGTCTTGGCTGGAGCCCAACCTTTCCTGGCGATCCAACAGGCCGGAGATGGATGAAATGTTGAGAGCGAATCAAATCCGCAACAAAACCCGCTTCGCGCTCAGCGACGGATTGCACGACGGAGAGCATTATCACTCACTACTCTGGATCGACACCCCTGCTCCAGAAAATTCTTCTCCCCAATAAACCTTCGCTCCCAGGCGAAACATCCCCCAAAAGCCCCCAAATGAATCGCCGTAAATTTCTGGCTGCCTCAACAGCAGCCAGCACGCTCCCTCTCCTCGGTAAATCAGCAGACGACAACTTCGTCGCATCCATCTCCACCGAAATTCTTCGCCGCAATCGCAACGGCGAAGAAGGCATCACGTGGTTCCATCCCCGCGCCTGCGTCATCCCCGGAGAACCAAACAAACAATTCATGTGCCTGCAGGAGATTGCAGGCTCCGACTACTTCGGTCCCGTCCACTGGATGGAGTCCACCGACCTCGGCCACACTTGGACCGAGCCTGCGCCAATCCCTCCACTCGGACGCATACCCGTTCCCGCCCACGAAGGACTCGAAGCGGGCGTTTGCGACGTCGTGCCCCAATACCACCCTCAGACTGACACCACCCTCTGCCTCGGCCACGTCGTCTTCTATCGCGGTCCCCGCTTCTCCAAAAAAGACCAACTCCCCCGCTATCCCGTCTACGCTGTCCGAAAATCAGACGACACCTGGTCCGAACGAAAAGTCCTCGAATGGGACGACCCGCGCGGAGGCTTCATCTACTCCAACAACTGCGGTCAAAGAGTTGTCCTGGAAAACGGCGACATCGTCACAGCCTTCACCTTCGGCCCCACCTCAGAATCCCGCATGGTCGCCGGGACCCGCTGGACCTTCGACGGAGAAAACCTCAAAATAAAAGAGGTCGGACCTACCCTGACAAACAATCATGGTCGTGGCCTCCTTGAACCAAGCGTCACCCGCTTCAAAGACCGCTTCTACCTGACTATCCGCGCCGAAGACGACCGCGGCTACGTCAGCACCAGCGAAGATGGCCTCAACTACGAACAGCAAAAGCCTTGGACCTGGGACGACGGCGAGCCGCTTACCATGTCGACCACCCAGCAACATTGGCTCACCCACTCCGACGCACTTTACCTCGTCTACACAAGAAAAGATGAGTCCAACACAAACGTCATTCGCTGGCGTTCGCCACTCTGGATGGCCCGAGTCAATCCTGACACGCTCACCTTGATCAAATCCACCGAGCGCGTCGTCCATCCATTGGTCGGCGACGGTATCAACGATCCTGATCATGTCCCGCTCATGGGCAACTTCCACATCACCAACGTCACTCCCAACGAATCCTGGATCACCGTCGGCGAATGGATGCCAAAAGCAGGAGCCAAAGGAAACCTGCTGTTGGCGCGTATTAAATGGAACAGGCCGAATCAGGATTTGGCCTAGCCCTATTCGGCCTTCGAGCTACTCCTCACTGCGCCCGGACCCCTGAAAGGGAACGGTTTTACTTTTCAGCCCGTGGAAGAGGCAAAATGACGCGAAACTACAAAGCGATCTTCCTCTTCAGCACAGCAGGCAACAACAGCTTCCACTGGCAATATTAAGAATTACCCGAATTTTCTCTCTAGTTTAGGGCGGCAGGCAAATTAATTTTCTACGACGCATCCTCTCGCGCAATGGCTGCTTCCAACCACTCCCGATACTCCGGTTTCTGTAGAGCCTCCCACAGATCCTGATTTCCAGCGATCCAATCATCGTGAATCGAAAACTCTTCCAGACAACGATCCAGAAGCGGCATTGCTCGCTCCGGTTCACCACGGACCGCATACACAGTCATCAAATACCAGTCCGCATGATTATCTCGATCCTGCGCAACTTTCTCCGCCTCCCTACATCTTCCCAATCGAAGGAGGGATCGGATCAAGTAGTCTTCGACGATATCCGGGTAATAACGGTGGAACAAAATCGGAGGGATTTCATCCCTTTCATTATAGAGCCGCACATAACTCGCATAATCTTTCAAATAAAGTAAAGGGACAGGCAATTTAACAATTTTCCTCCTTGCCAATCTTCCATCATCCCCCATCCTACAAGCCATGAGAACACCAAGACTCCTCGGAGAAGGCCGTTCGTTTTACCACGTGATCTCCCGTGTGGTAGACCGCCGCAAAGTCTTCCAACCCCGAGATAAGGAAATCTTCCGCAAGATCATGCGTAAC
This sequence comes from Verrucomicrobiales bacterium, assembly GCA_002698785.1. Taxonomy (GTDB): domain Bacteria; phylum Verrucomicrobiota; class Verrucomicrobiia; order Verrucomicrobiales; family DEV007; genus Arctic95D-9. Next base: position 65,560 of record PAAG01000059.1, read on the forward strand.
CTCGAAGCCTTCATGGGCGTTCGCATCGTCACCTACTGCGTAATGTCCAACCACTTCCATCTCCTCCTCGAAGTCCCCGACCGCGAGTCACTTCGCCCGTTGTCCGAAGACGAACTCCTCGATGCTCTCCGCCCCCTCTACGACGGCCCCACTTGGACCGGAATCAAACAAGAACTCGAACGAGCCCGCCTCTCAGGCAATCGCCGCCACCACGCCGAAATCCTCTCCCGATTTGAAAAACGCCGGGGAGACCTCCGCTGGTTCGTCAAAGAACTCAAACAGCGCGTCACCCTATACATGAACAAGCGCCTCAACCGCACCGGTACCCTATGGGAAGGCCGCTACAAAAGCATCCTCGTCGAAGGAAACGAAAACGCCCTGCTCACGATCGCAGCCTATATCGACCTTAACCCCGTCCGCGCCGGGCTCGTCCAGAACCCCGAAGACTATCGCTGGTGCGGCTACGCCGAAGCCCTTTCCGGCACCCGTAATGCCAAACTCGCCAAACGTGGCCTCGGGATCATCCTCGCCGAGTCCCTACAGGACAATGAGATACGCACCGACTGGCGCCGCACCCAGAGCCGCTACCGACAGTTTCTTTTTGAAGAAGGGCAGGAACGCGAAGCCAACGAACAAACCCAGGAATCTTCGCGAAGAGGCTTCTCCAAAGGAAGAGTCGATTCCGCTGTCAAAACCGAGGGCGAACTATCCATCCCCGCGATCCTCCGCCACCGCGTACGCTACTTCTGCGACGGAGCCGTGTTAGGAACCACCCACTACGTCGACGAGATCTTCGCACGCGAGAAAGAAAGCGGCCATATCGGAGGAAAACGAACCACCGGAGCCCGCAAGATGCGTGGCGCCGCTTGGGGAGATCTCCGAGTCCTCCGCGACCTGCAAGTTGATGTGATCGGAGGAGGGTAAACCGGAGGAGAGAAAAGTATTCGCTCAGCCTTCACCCCTGTGTCCAATCCGGCGCAAAAGACTAGTCTCGAAACCCTATCCAACCTTCTGGCAGGAATCAACATCGACATCCCTTTATGTTTCTGTTAGAATATTTACAAAACTCCTCAATCAGCTACAACAAGAATCGAGCCTTCTCTCATCCTGAATCTAGCTCAAGAATCGTCTCTGGCACGAACCCCTCTTTGTCCTCCAAAAACCCAAGAGTGAGGGAAAATACCGCAAAATGATAGGTCAAAAACAATCACAAAACACTCTTCACCAAGGCCTTATCGAAAAAATGATGAAAAACTGAACTTCCCATCATTTCCCATCATTTTGCAAAACACCCCCGAAAACCACGCCATTCCGCACTCGCTTCTTCGCACGATTCATGGCACGACACATACCAGTATGAAATCCCTGTTTACCTTTCTACTCCTCGCAACCCTGGCCCCTTTCGCCTTGGCGGGAGAAAAACCCAATGTCGTCTTCATCCTCGTAGACGATCTAGGTCTCATGGATCTGACCGTCGAAGGCAGCACCTTTCACGAGACGCCCAACGTCGATCGGATCGCCAATGAAGGCATGCGCTTCACTCGTGGCTACGCAACCTGCGAAGTCTGCAGCCCATCGCGCGCAAGCATTCAGACCGGAAAATACCCCGCTCGTCTCGACATCACCGACTGGATCAATCCCGGCGGCGGAGGCCAGCCCGAGAAGTGGAGACGAAACACCTCGCACCTCCCTGCCTCGTATCTCCTCCAAATCCCCTTGGAAGAAGTCACCATCGCCGAAGCTCTCAAGGACGGTGGATACTCCACATTCTTCGCAGGAAAATGGCACCTCGGCGGCGAAGGGTATTTCCCCGAAGACCAGGGCTACGACATCAACAAGGGCGGCCACGAAAAAGGATCTCCTCCCGGAGGTTTCTTCTCCCCATACAACAATCCAAAACTCGAAGACGGCCCTGTCGGTGAATCCCTCCCCATTCGTCTCGGCGAAGAAACCGCCAAATTCATCGAGTCATCAAAGGGCAAGCCGTTCATGGCCATGCTGAGTTTCTACTCAGTCCACGGCCCTGACCAGACCACTGTCGAACTTTACGAAAAGTATCGGAAAAAGGCGGCTGCGATGCCCGAACCGAAAGAGCGCTTCCTCAACGACGTCCGCATCCCCGTCCGCCAGGTACAGGACAACCCCATCTACGGCGGAATGATGGAAAGCATGGACGACGCCGTCGGAATCGTTCTCGACAAGCTCGACGAACTCGATCTCGCCGAAAACACCATCGTCATCTTCACCAGTGACAACGGCGGAGTTTCCGCCGGAGACGCCTTCTCCACCTCAAACCTCCCTCTCCGTGGTGGCAAAGGGATCGAATACGAAGGCGGCATCCGCGAGCCCTACTACATCCGCTGGCCCGCCGAAGTGAAAGCAGGCACCTGTGACACACCCGTTACCGGAACCGATTTCTATCCCACCATCCTCGAAGCCTGCGGACTCCCGCTCCGCCCTGAACAACACGTAGACGGTGTCAGCCTCCTCCCCTTGTTGAAAGGCGAAACCATTCCTGACAGAGCCCTTTTCTGGCACTATCCACACTACAGCAACCAGGGTGGAGAACCCGCCAGCATCATTCTGGAAGATGGCTGGAAGCTCATCCAAGACCTTGAGGACAACTCCATGCGACTCTACCACGTCAAAGCCGATATCGGAGAGCGCGAAGACCTTGCCAGCAAAAACCCTGACAAAGTAGCCGATCTCGCAAAGAAACTCGCGAATTGGAAGGAAGAAGTCGAAGCCCGCAGCATGGTAGAAAACCCCAACTTCGATTCCGAAAAATTCGCCAATGAGATCAAGAGAAACCACACCCAGCGCAAAGAGTCGCTCGAGAAATTTCACCGTAACCTCGTCCACCCGCCAAACCCAATCACTCCTGGCGAGCCTGTGACCTACAAATCGAGCGCTTTCAAGGACAAGAAGTAGCGCCCGACATCACTTCCAGGTGAAAAACAACGCCACCAGGATCACCACGCCAAAAGCCACCATCGCAATGGCCGAACCGTGGCTGATCCACCGGCACCAGTCTGCCGTGGAGTGTTTCCGAACGGCGTGCAGCCCCTGATTCACAACTACCCAGAAACCGAGAGTCCCCGCAAAAACCCAGAACGCAAAGTGCACATCCGAGAATAAATCCAGATGGCCGCCAACGATTTTGAACGTCGCCAGAATCACCGCAAAGGTCGCAAAAGGAACCGGGTTAAAGAGAGTCATCGCAAACGTAGCCGTAAATTCACCGAGATACCTCGAAGCACATCTTTTCGGGATCTCGGCCTTTGGCTTACTTCTCCATCCCCTCCATCCAAGAAAAATCAGAGCAACACCGCCCACTAGCTGAAGCGGCACTCGATAGTCTTCCAGCACCGCCATCATCTTCTTGAGACCGAACAGAACGCAAAACGCGATTATTCCATACGCCAGCGCCATCCCGAGAGCAGCACACAGTCCTCGCCATCGGTCATCGACGGAATTCTTACGAAGACACATCAAACCCACCGGTCCAATTGGTGCGGCGTTGATCACACCGACCAGCAAAGCTTTCAGAATCAACGCGAACGTCATGGATACAGAGGCCCCACTCACGCGCCGTCCCGCAGCCAACAAAAGTAGCGAATCCGTCACGTAAGACCGCCTTAGATTTGAGCTTGGCGACTTCCCCGCCCCCTGCCACATTCCCCATCATGAAATCCCCTGCATTTCACCTGCTGCTTACTTTCTCGCTACTAGTCTCACCGGTCTTTGCCGATGGGCCAGAGGACAACAAACCCGAAAACGTCCGCCAGATCCCGCCTCCGGGAATTGAAGTTCCGGCTGAGAAAAAAGCGGCTCTCAAAAAAGGCCTCAACGAGCTGAAGTCCTCCCTCGACGCCATCCGAAAAGACGAGAAAGCCTCTCAGATCGCCAAAACCTACCTGCCCGACGCAGAGGCCTGCTACAAAGCCGTTCACGATGCGCTGAAGCACAACGAATTCTTCAAACCCAACGAGATCGATTTCGCCATCGAGTTGCTGAAACTCGGCAAAGAACGCGCCGCACAACTCAAACAGGGAAAAGCCCCGTGGCTCACCCAGACCGGCAATGTCTTTCGCGGTTACCGCTCCAAAATCGACGGGTCGATCCAGCCATTCGGCCTCGAAATCCCATCCAACTACACCTTCAGCGGCAAAGACGAATGGCGCCTCGACTTCTGGTTCCACGGACGCGGTGAAAAACTGAGCGAAGTCTCCTTCCTCCAACAGCGCCACAACGGCAGCGGTGGAAAAATCTCGCCGAAAGACACCATCGTCCTCCACCCCTACGCCCGCTATTCCAACGCCAACAAATTCGCTGGCGAAGAAGACCTTTTCGAAGCACTCGCCGTCGCGAAGCAAGACTACCGCATCGACGAAAACCGTATCCTCGTTCGCGGATTCTCCATGGGTGGAGCCGCTTGCTGGCAGTTCGCCGTTCACTACGCAGGTCAGTGGGCAGCAGCATCACCAGGTGCAGGTTTTTCAGAAACACCCGACTTCTTGAAGACCTTTCAGGGAGAAGACCTGAAACCCTCTTGGTGGGAGAAAAAACTCTGGCGCTGGTACGACGCCACCGACTGGGCCGTCAACCTTAGCAACACTCCCACCATCGCCTACAGCGGCGAAGAAGATAAACAGAAGCAAGCTGCCGACATGATGGTCGCAGCTACTCAGGAGGAAGGGCTGAACCTCGTCCATCTTATCGGTCCGGGCATGGGTCACAAATACCATCCTGACACACTCGCCGAAATCGAATCACGTCTCGATTCCATCGCAACCGTCGGAAGAGATCCCTATCCGGAAAAAGTTCGATTCCAGACCTATACCCTGCGCTACAACCGCATGAAGTGGGTGCAGGTAGACGGCCTCGCCGAACACTGGGAGCCCGGTCGCATTCGAGCCACACTTTCTCCAAAAGAGGGAGTCGACCTTTTCGTAAAAGGCATCACCGCATTTTCCCTCCACTTCCCTGCCGGAACCTGCCCGATCGATCCCGTGAATGTCATTCCGAATCTCACCATCAACGGAGATCACTACCGCGCACCAAAGCCCTGGTCCGATCGATCCTGGACAGTCTGGTGTCAGCAGAAAGAAGGAAAGTGGGAACTTTCCGACAAACCATTCCCAACGAAGAAAGGCGCACTAACCAAGCAACACAACCTGCAGGGCCCCATCGACGACGCCTTCACAGACAGCTTCATGTTCGTTTCACCCAGTGGAAAACCACAAGTCGATCTCATCGGCGAATGGACAAACGCGGAGCGTAACAGGGCGATCGACCACTGGAGAAAACAATTCCGCGGCGATGCCCGGGTGAAAAAAGACAGCGACGTAAATGACGCAGACATCGCCTCTAACAATCTCGTGCTCTGGGGCGATCCCGCGAGCAACAACCTCATTGCAAAGGTCATCAAGGACCTCCCCATTGACTGGAAACCAGACGGCCTCACTGTGGCAGGCAAAAAATACGATCCTAAGTTTCACACCGTAGCTCTCATCTACCCGAACCCTCTCAACCCGGAACGCTACGTCGTCCTGAACAGCGGCTTCACCTATCGAGAGTACGACTATCTCAATAACGCCCGCCAGACATCCAAGCTTCCCGACTGGGCCGTCATTGATCTTCGTAAGAAACCAGACACCCGCTACCCCGGAAAGGTCGTGGCAGCGGGCTTTTTTGACGAAAACTGGAAATTCAAAAAGCAGCCCGAAGACTGATCACGGCAGAAGAAAGTCCTACCCATGACTGATCCTTGTGTTATATTTTTCATAATCACAAGAATCAAGTCATGGGCTTCATCTTCATAATGATCGTTTCCTCCGTCGCCGGAGCTATCGGCTGGTGGATCGGAAAATTCTTCGGAATCGCCGTCGCACTGGGCCTCAGCACTGTCGGAAGCGGCTTCGGCTACTACTACGGATGGAAGTGGAATCGCGACTACTTCTCCTGATTTCCAAGCAGTCTCGAAAATTTGCGAAAATAACAGGATTGTCATTTTCACTGTCATAGAGCTGTCATCTTGATGCGGTTCTGTGGGGCATGACGCTCCACTCAGAAAATACACGTCAAGCCAAGCGCCTGATCTTCCATATCTCTTTGCTCCACTGAGCACTTCACACTTCGCTGCACACACCCATCGCAACGCAGCGGACGGAGTCCCGGAGCGAGGAGATCAGCCATAGTGGTTCAGCTACGACCCTCCTCCTTTGGGGCTTCCGGTGTTCTCTCAACAATACTTCTCAAGTATCTCTCGGATCTTTCCCTCCCTCGCTTCCACACTCTCGCATAGCGCAAACTGCACACGCGCCCGATTCAAATTCTGCCCTTCGTAGCTCGTCTTAAAATACACGTCGCCTGCCAGGTAATCAGAAAAGAACCGCAGGCCCAGCTCAAAGGTAATCAGCCGAATCGAGTCATATAGATACTGCTTATCGTAGTCCGTCAGGAATCCCTTCGCCTCCCTCAAGTAGCCTCGAACCAGCGCCTCACAAAGATCAAGATCGAGAAGCACGTCGCTCAAATCCGTCGTCTCTTCTCCCGCGGGATTGCACCCACTCCGCACAGCATCACCAAAATCATAGTGAATCAGTCCCGGCTTTACCGTGTCTAGATCGACGATACTCGTGCCCTTGCCCGTGAAATTATCGATCATCACATTTGTGATTTTCGGGTCTCCGTGGATCGGGCGCAAACTCAGTTCACCCTTCTCAAGAGCATCTTCCAGAACCCTGACAAACTCCATCCGATCGGCAACGAAGCGGCTCAGTCTCCGCGCCTCGGCCGACGCCTCCAGGCGCTGCTGCGCCGCATTTGTCTCCAGGTTCCCCTGATACTGACTTAGATACCCCGGCGTGATATGAAACCCTGGCAAAGTGTCCGCCAGTTCCTCGATCGGAAAATCCGATATGATCCGCTGAAAATGGCCGAGCACTAGCCCTGCCTCCGCCGCGTGCTCAGGGATTGCCACCTTCTCATAATTCGTAGTGCTCGCGATCATCGACAGCGCTCGCCAGAACTCCCCCTCTCCATCCACGACAAAGTCGCCACCGTCACAGGCAGGAATCACCCTTGGCAACTGCCAGATGCGATCAGCGTGATCCGCCTCTTCCTCGATCTTGCAGTGAGCATGATCCGTCACTGCCTTCATATTCGACATCACCGCCGCCGGATCTTTGAATACCGCCTGGTTGATTCGCTGCAGAATGTATTGCTCCTCTGAGAAAGTCGTCCGCAGAATCACGCGGTAGGTGTCATTCACATTACCCGCCCCGATAGGCTGCAGGGATACAAGACGTCCCGGCACCTCGAATTGGGTAGCAATAGTTTCGGCGATCATGAAAAGGGCGAAAACGGATAATACCGAGCGAAACAGAGCCAATTGTCAACCCTGGGCTTGCTAGTCGTCACTCCCCCAATTCCCTGGGTCACAAGCAAATCCTTCAAACTTTTCCTCATCAAAGGTGTTTCATATACCCTCACTTCGCACTCCAATTTCCACGCTTACGGTTTTTGTCCTTTGCAACTTCGACAGGAATTGAGAAAATTACACTCATCTAAATCTCCATGAACCACGCATCGCTCATCCTTGTCGCAGGCGCAGTCGGCGTTGCAGGCTTTGGTGCCGGGTTCTTTGTCTCGGATTCGCTCGAAAATGGCAATGCCGACAATCCCGAAGAAACGGCAGCAATCACCTTGGTCGAGCGCCCGGAGGACAACAGCCTCACTATCGAAGTCGTTCCCGAAGATTCAGAAGCAGAACGATCCTACTTTCTGACTCTGGCAGCGAAAGATCCCCTCACTGCGGAAGCGGAAGCGATGGAAAAAGACGACCCTCGCGAAGCCATGGAGTGGATCGCCCAGGCCCGAGCTGCCACCGATCCCGAGGGTGCCTACCAGTGGGCCACCGACATCACCAATATGGAGCTACGCTCCTACGCCTACAGAGGTATCATCAACGCTCTCGTCGCCAAGTCAGACCTTGAGACTGCCACCGCATTCCTCGACCGAATGCCAACTGGCCGATTGCGTGACTTCTCAGCCTTTCCTGTAATTGAAGCGATGGCTACATCAGACCCCATCGCTGCTGTAAAGGTTGGCGAAAGTTTAACCCGAGTCTGGTCGGTCAGGGAAGCTGGCGAAGTCATTGCCGAGGCCCACGCCACACCTGGGAAAGAGGATGCCTTCTGGGAACTTCTTGAGTCCGCTGAGAATGATTCTTTTCGCCGCGCGCTCGCCATCAATTTCGTTCTCGAAGTCGCCGGCGACGATCCCGAACGCGCCATCAAAGTCGTTACCGAAAACAGCGATGCATTCGGAGGAGGAAACCCTCGCTGGATCTATGGCGAAATAGCCGAAGAATTCGGTGAAGAAAATCCCGAAAAAGGCCTCGAGATCGCAGCATCGATCGACAACCCCGAACTCCGCGAAGAATTCCTCGAAGAGTTAGGAGAACGCTGGGGCGAGACCTTTGGCAAAGAGTCAGCCCTCACCCTTGTCGAAAGACTAAATACATCCCCTGACAAAAATCTCGAAACCACACTTAGCGGAGCTCTCGACCGCCTTATGGAAAACGATCAGGAAAGCGTTTTCGGCATCATCAACGTCATCGAAAATCCTGAAGTTCGAGGGCGACTAAACTCCCGGGCCATCGGCAGCCTTACACGAAGAAATCCACAACTCGCTTCTGAGAAACTCGAACCACTCATCGAACAGGGAGCACCCGAATCCGCAGGAATTACAGGCCGCCTCATGAGAAGCTGGATGTACAACAACCCTGGCGAAGCCTCTCTCTGGCTGGACCAGCAATCATCTGGCCCCGCAAAAGACGAGGGCATCGAGGCGCTCGTAGACAACCTTCTTCGCGTCGACCAGGACTACCGTGGCGCACTCGCCTGGACCGAGCAGGTGCAGAATCCCGATAAAAAAGCCCGCCTCACCGAAAGAGTCAGCCGACAGATTGAACGGGAAGAAAATCCCTGACAAACCCTCCATGCATAAATGAACACACCAGTCCTGTTAGCCACGATCGCCGCAGTCAGCTTCGGTGGAGGATTCGCTGTGCACACCATTTCCCAGAAGGCAGAACCGGGTACAGACACCGACGCCGCACAGACTCTTGCCACCCCCGACGAAAACCCTGACGCACGCAAACTCACCGTTCGTTCCGACGATCCTGACGTAGCCTCTAAAATTCGCAAAGTTCTCGCCACGGCAATCACCGATCCCAGACTCGCCTTGAAACAGGCCGAGGAAATGGGTGTCTCCGACTCAGCCCTTCCCGAGATCGTTCGTGATTGGACACTTAGGAATGTTGACGCGGCCCTCGCATGGGCTCTTTCCATCGCTGATAGCGAGCGCCAGCGAGAAGCCATCGAGCACATTTTTCGCACTCTCATCGCGCAGGGACAAACGAGCGTTGCTCTCAGACACCTCGCAGCACTCCCGGTCGGTTCTCTTCGAGACCGTGCCACCGCCGAGGTCGTGCAGGGACTCGTTCAGACCGATCCCGAAGAAGCCCTTTCTCTCGCGAGCGAGATTACTGACTGGGGAGCGCGTCGAGACGCTGCCCGCAACCTTTCCGAGCACTTCGTCACCACCGAGAACGACGCCGAGTTCTGGCGCCTCTACGAATCCCTCCCCATCGGGAGCTTCAGCAACCGACTCGCCTCCGAATACCTCGAAGAGCTCGCCGTAGTGCGCCCTGCCCAGGCCATTGCTACCGCACAAGCCAAAGCAGACCTTTTTGACCGAAGAACCATCAATGAAATGTTCGAGGAAATGGGCGAAGAGCTCGGTCGCAACGATCCCCAACTGGGAGTAGGCCTTGCTTCCCAGATTACAGATGAAGACATGCGCAACGAATTCCTTCGCGAACTGGGCGAAGAATGGGGAGAGACCGATCCAAAAGCAGCGAGCGAATGGGCTCTCGCCGAAATGCGAAGGACAGGAAAACCTGAATTGCAGAAGCTATTCAGCGGCGCTCTAGAAGAACTCATGGAGTGGGATCAGGATCTTGCCTTCTCCATGATCGACCAGATCCCCGATCCAGAGATCCGGATGAGAGCTGAGCTGGACGCCATTGGCGAAGTCAGTCGTGACAACCCCGTTCTTGCCTCTACCCGACTCACCTCGCTGATCGAGACCGATCCAGATGCAGCGCGCGGCGCTACTGGTCGCCTCGCTCGGAACTGGATCTTTCGCGACCCGACCTCCGCATCCGCCTGGATCGACTCACTACCGGCCAGCACGGCAAAAGACGAAGGTATCGGAAGCCTTGTCCGCTACGCTGTTTTTCGAGAAAACGATACCCAGGCCGCACGAGCCTGGATTGGCCAGATGAGTTCCGAAGAGTCCCAGCAGGAACTGATCGAGTGGATCCGCGATGCGAGAGAGAATTTCGGTCGCGGCGATTTCCGAGGCCGAGGAGGGCCTCCCGGAAGAGGTTTCCGGGGACCACGCTAAAAATACTCGACGACTACCGCTCGAGAATCGTCTCGGTCAAAACGCAGCCCCAGATCACCCATTCGCCCTGCGGATCTGGCTTCAGGAATTCGCCACCGTCGAGTCGGTGATCCTCCCAGCGCTGCACCCAATACGAGTCGGGCAGAATCTTCTCCGGATGATTAGCGGGTTTACCCGCAACCGCCTTTGCATCAAACTCCTTCAGATCGACATCCTTCCCCTGCCCGAGAACTTTCATGTCATCTGGTTGAAAGAAAATGACCTTGTTCTTGTCGGGCAACTCTATCGCCAAAGCGACGGAGCGATACACAGCCGTTCCTCGTGCCCGAACAAGAATCACATCTCCCTCTCGCAAATCGAAGAAACGTGATTTTCCATCCGTTCCACTTCCATCATCCGGATTGTCAGTTCGAAGAAAGATTTCCTCTCCGTTCAAGTATACCTGCACTTCCGCCTTGGCTGTCACGTGGGCTCGAGCTTTCAGCTCTTCTTTCTCTTCCTCGCTCGGCAGACCCATTGGCTCCGCATTCTCGTCGCTCAAGTTCCCTGACTTACCGAGCCGCTCCAACTCCGTCCTCACAGCAACGGCATCGTCAATTCGGTAGGACTTGGTCAACTCGGCTACCAATGTTTCCAATTGATCCGCATAGAGTCGATCTAGCTCGAGCACCTTATCTTGATTCGCTTTCTCTATTTCCTTCCGCGCATCGAGGTAGGTTTTCTGCAAATTCCTTATTCCCTCGAAATTCGAGAGCCTTTCGCGAAAAGAGTTCTCATCGTACTTCGATCCATCACCATGCGCTTCTAACTCGTTTTTCACCGCCACTACCGACTCGAGATCACCAGCTTTGGTTTTCACTTCGCCATGCCTCTTTAGCGCAGCAATGTATTTCTCATCCAGATCTTTGATCCCATCGAAAAGACGTCCCCTGTGAAGCTCATAGACTTCCTTCAATTTCGTCAGCTCTGCAGGATCAGCGGAATACACCGTCAGTGGAGCACACCAAAAAACGGCAGACGCAGTCACAAAATAAAACAAAGCAACGCACATTCTCATACCATCGAGAGTAACACATTGACGGAACGCTACGCTTGCGTCGAGATCAATTGCTCCGAAGGAGCGGATCAGGAAACAAGACAAATTGGTTCAATCAGCGGCCACAAGCGGTCGCTTCTGGTGTGTAACCACCCCTCCCAAAAGTGGCGGGTGGAACTACACACTAGCTATGATACCAAAGAGAAGATACCATAAGACGAAATCTCCCCTGATTTATGCACTGATTCTCGCTTTCGCGGGAACAGGAATGGTAAAAACGGCCACAGCAATTGATTGGACCCAAAGCCGCAATGCCGACAAGGTCCTTGGCCAGATCGACTACGACACAGATGGCTCCGGATTATCGGAACAAAACTTCAACTACCCAAACAGCGTAGCCATATGCCCGCTGACGAACAAAGTTTTCGTCTGTGACACAGGGAACCATCGAATTCTTCGATTCGCTTCTTACGAAGCCATGTTTACCGGTGCCAAAGCGGAAGCGGTATTCGGTTCTTCAAACTTCGTCTCCGTCAATGCTGGCACCACCGCACAACGATTCGCGGACCCGCTCGGCATTTTCGTCGATCAAGAAGGCCGTCTATGGGTCTGTGATTCCACCAATGCGAGAGTCCTGCGATTCGATGATGCAGCGAACAAATCTAATTTCCCTGCTGCTGATGGGGTCCTGGGCCAGACACTGCTTACCACCAACGCTTCTCCAGGCACGCCATCAGCAAATAGCCTCGATTCACCTTCTGCCTGCGTTGTCGAATCCAACGGAACACTCTGGGTCGCAGACTCCAGCGATCACAGGATACTGCGTTACGACGGTGCAGCACTGAAAAGCAACGGAGGAGGTGCTGACGGAGTTCTCGGACAATCAATGATGGACACCTCTGCTTCCGGGAGCGGCACCAATGGTGTGAGCGGCCCAACTGCACTCGCCGTCAGTAACAACGGAACTCTCTGGGTCGCCGACTACGGCAACCGTCGAGTCCTTAGATTCAACAGTGCTGTTAGTAAGTCGAACGGAGCCGATGCAGACGGCGTTCTCGGCCAGACGGGTCTCTTCGGCAACGGATTCTACGGATTTGCAGACAACGCCGCAACCACGGTCATCGGACTCGCGTGGAGCCCTGTCAACGATACCCTCTACGTCAGCGACAACAGCTACAACCGGATTCTTATTTTCGAATTTGCGTCCACCAAAACCGGACTCATCAGTGCCGACACCTTCATCGGGAACAACGTCCTGGGCTCTATGTCCGCCGCAACAGGGCAGAACAGATCGGATGCTCCACGCATGATGTGCGTCGACACCTCCAATCGTCTATGGCTTGCAGACACCGGCAACAACCGCGTTCTACGCTACTCACCCGATTCGGCCGCTGCCTCCCCTGACATTCAGCCCGACCTCACCGTTGGCGAGAAACTCGGAAAACAAAAGGGGGACGGGATCTACAACAGCGTTGGAGCAGGGCAAAAAGGCAAAGTGAAAGTTATCGGTAGAAAGAAAGCCAGGCTTTTCGTCATACAGCAAAACGACGGACGAACCACAAACCCTTTCATCCTCGCCGGCTCAAGAAAGAATAAACTCTTCAAAGTGAAATATATCTCCCTGAACGGACTCGTGGGCAACGTGACCGGTAATATGCTTCTCGGCACATTTGAGACAGCCGACCTGGAACCTGGTCAAACGCATATCATGCGCGTCGACATCAAAGCCACACCTAAAGCCAAGTCTCGCACCGCAAAATACAAAGGCTTCGTACGTTCGCGGGATCCCAATGCCTCCACCACCGAACTGATTAAAACTTTCGTGAAAGCCAAACCAAAGAAGTAAAGAAAATCTCTCGAGACATCCCTGCGGGGTAGGCGATACCTGCCCCGCAAATCAGAAATTGCCAATCAAGTTTCCGACTCCACCGGAGCTTCCACCAAAGCAACAACAGCACCCTCTTCTGACTCCAGGTTTCCGATTTCCGTTTCCACTGGCTCAATCTTGATTTCCCCACGCTCCACCATTCGTTCAAGCGCACCTGAAAAATCGTAAGGCATTAAGTTCACAAACTTACGCAATTCGGGGAGTGCGACCTCCTTCAATTTCCCTGGAGCCAGTTCCTGACACGACCGTAGCACAGCTGCGTCAGCCAAAAACGCAGGCACCTCCCTTTCCTGCGGCTGGGCGGGCTCCTCTCGATACTCTCCTGCAGATCCGAGGCGTTTTACGGGCGCCGCAGCAGGCTTGGCGGGCTGCGTCGGTAACGGAGTAGTGATCTCCTTTGGCTTTTCCAGCCCCGGTTGGATCAATTGCATCAAGGTCAGATCGTAATCCGACAAACGACGTCGCAGTAGCTTCAGAAGTTCTTCGAGCACCTCTCCCGCCCGGGCATTTCCCGCCAGATCACTCGGTGGAAACGATTTCCGAATCGCACTCCATCCCTCCTCAGTCAGACGCAGCTTCATTCCTGCTCGGCCCGTTTCTGGATGAGGTTCCGAAACAGTTTCCGCTAGCCCACATTCCGCCAGCTCTTCACGCTCAGCTTTGTTAGGCTTCGACTTGATCTGCTTCAACCATTCCTCACCGCCGACAACAGCGAGTCGCCAGAGGGTCAAAAGTTGATTTGGGGTCAATTCCACGTCTTCCATTTCCGTCCTGCAAAGAGGTATTACGATCTCGCCAGATTCAGGGAGTAAGCAAGCACGCAAATGGGGCAAAATGGAAATTTTTCATCTGGAATCCTTAAGGAAAAGATCCGCGGCTAGAATACGCCAACCAATCCCGAACTGCGTTCTCAATATTTATCCGAGTCTCGGATACTCCTCTCCTCCTCAAAACTTCCTCGATCTCATCCGACATGCTGAGCACATGACCTTCCGGTCTCTTTTCCTCTCTGATCGTGAACACGGGTAGCAAAGGCCCAGGAAGCGTCTGTATTCCGTAATAGTTTCCCAGAATCAGCGTATCATTGTCTTTCTCAACCTGATCATATTTCCCTGCCTTCAACTTCGCATTGTTTGAGATGGCATAAACAATTTGGAACCGGGCATTGCGATACATTCTATCGCGGGACCCGTAAAAATATCCTGCCAACAATCCACAACTAAGAAAGGCCACAGCAGTCACAATGAAAATCCCGGTGGGAAAAGAACGTTGCTTCGAATCTTGGTGTGTTGAGTCTTCGTTCATAGTCGTGGGCCACTCGATCGAGTCAGCAGCAAATAAACGTTATCAACTCGGTGCTGATCTGGTGAGATTATAATACAGATCATCAGACGTAAGCGACACTCTTGTCGCCCTCGGAGCAACACGACCAAAGTTCAATCTAAGTGTTACCTATGTTCTGACTGCGCCCACCCTCAAAACACACTTCTGCCCGTAACCTTCTGCCTTTCCTACCCCTCAAATCCCATACCCCAGCAGCGCATCCCCCGAATCGTTGCGCACCAGATCCTCGACACTCGTGTCCTCCAGCTTTGAATTGATCACGGATTCCGCATCCATCAGGAACTGTCTCACCCCATTTCCTCCGGGATACGCTGGATAGTCCGAGACATCGATAAAACGCACCAGGTCGCCGTCGACCGCTTCGATCACATCCGCCACCGAGATCAACCGAGCCTCTTTGCCCAACTTGTATCCTCCACCAACACCCCGTTTGCTAAGTAGAATACTGGCCCGCTTCAGAACCAGGAGAATTTGCTCAAGGAACTTGATCGGGATCTTTCCCAATTCTCCCAACTCCTGAGCCTGCATGGTCTTATCCGGCGGAAGAGTAGCCAGAATCGTCACCGCCCGGAGGGCATAATCAGCTTTACGGGAGATTTGCATAATTCCCGATTGATACAGTCAAGAATTCGGATTGGCAACACCGAGTCCTCATGAGGCTGCAATTGACTTCTTCAGAGCAGATTTGTAGCCTCGAAATATGCGACCTGAGCCGACAATTTCGTTTCTCCTGCTCTTCGCATCGTGCGCCTCCCTCTTCGCGCAGCAATCCGATCCCTTCACGAATGAAGGCAACGGAATCAGAGAATCGGGAAGACTTATCGAGAAACTCCCGGATTCCATCCAATTCGAGATACTGAACAACGGAAAGTGCCGCTACACGATCGATCGGATTTACGATGCGAGCTACCGTACGAAAATGAGTTACGAAGAGTCGCTCGAAAATGAAACCGAGAGCGAACCAGATCCCGACGATCCGTTTGGAAAACCAGATTACGAATACTATTTGTCCGATAATTATCCCGCACACGAATACGAATCGATGGTCCCGGATTGTGAGGAGTTTCATTTCGATTTTCCCAATCGAAAATGTTTCTTCATCACCTCACACGAACTCGATCCATCCAAACTCGCTGACACAATTGACCAGATGGCGTGGGCATATGGCGATTTACCGTATTGGCACGAACTTGAAGCACGCGATATCCCCAGAAGCGAACACTTCGACGAAGGCTGCTACACGATCGAAGACTACGAAAAAGAGTGGCCCCCGAACACGGCGATGTTCCGCGCGATTCGGGACCGCCCAATCGCTACGCAATTCGTTGTCCACCCTGCTATCCAGGGAGAGGTTCTCATCACCCCTTCGACAGCTCACTGCATGCTCCATTCTCGATTCGCTCTGCGAATTCTCGACATGAACGGCGAACTACTGTGGCTGAATGACGAGACTCTCTGTGCCGACGTGGTGTTCGCAGTATCGGACATCGACAACGATGGCTTCCACGAAATCCTGATTGATCAAAACGATCACGGAGAGACTTCGAGATTGGTGATTCGGAGAAATCAGACACCAAAAAAAGCGGATCAGTAAGAAAACAAATCCCGATTCAAATACAGCCGCTCAGCTCCCTGCTCGCGTAAAATGTCGTTCAACGCCTTCAGAATCTTCCCTTGAATATTCGGCGTTACCTGCCGCCCCTTTCGCGCCTTCTGCACCTGCTTGTGAGTCAGTTGCTCCGTGCTCGCCCCAACTAGGTCATTGTTCGAAATTCCCAGCTCATCGAGAAGGGTGTCGAGAGGCTGTGGGCCATGGTCGCGGGAAGTCGTTTCGCTCATTCGTTGAAGTATTAACGAAGCTAACTCACCAATCCACCCTCAACAACTCCCAAACCCGCCCCTCTACTCGTGCATTCAACAATGTCTGCTCGACATAAATTTATGGTCATGTTAGAATAAACTCACACCCTTTCACCCAAAATGATGGGAAACGAAAACACCATCATATCCCATCATTTTCACTCGCCACAACCAATCTGGCGGCATTGGAAAACACCATGACTAAGACTGTCTCTGAACCTCTCGCAGCCAAATCATTCCATTGAATGCAAGGTGCTCAGGAGCTTCAGAGCCAAAGAAAACTTTGTGCCTTATGCCATATCCCTTGATGCCTCTCCCTTCCAAATTGCGTAAATTTGGGTCGATCTGCGGAATTTTGGCTATTGTCATCGCCCTTCCCTTCGATAACCATCTGACCAGACTATGACAACGCGTATTTTGTTGACCACCACGAGCTACCAGGACACCCCCGGTCCTCATCACGAACTGCTCGAATCGCAGGGATACGAGATCGTCCGCGAGCGTGGCCCGCTTCCTGAATCGACCATGCTCGAACTGTCTGGCGAGTTCGACGCTTTCCTTTGCGGCGACGATGCCATCACGCAGGCCGTCATCGAAAAGTCACTCCCTCGCCTCAAGGTCATCAGCAAATACGGTATCGGTCTCGACAAGATCGACGTCGCCTTCGCTACCGAGCAGAAACTCGCCGTGCTGAACACTCCGGGTGTCAACCACACCACCGTGGCAGAGCACACTTTCGGCCTTCTCCTGAGCATTTCGAAAAAGATCCAGTCGAACGCTGTTGCCGTCTCAAACGGTGAATGGGTAGCGGGTTGGAAAAAGCCTGTTGGTCACGAGATTCTCGGCAAAACCATGGGAATCATCGGCCTCGGCCGGATCGGTAAAGAAGTCGCAACCCGTGCGAATGCTTTTGGTATGTCGGTAATCGCCTACGATCCGTATTTCGACGAAGCCTTTGCAGAACAGCACGGCGTGAAGCGCTGTGAATCCATGGACGAAGTGCTCCTCGGTGCGGATGTCGTGAGTTTGCACTGCTTTCTCGATGAGAAAACGCACGGCATGATCAATTCGGCAAAAATCGCCGAAATGAGGGACGAAGTCATCGTTCTCAACTGTGCCCGCGGCGAACTGGTTGTGACCGAAGATATTCTCGCTGGCCTCGAAAGTGGGAAAGTCGGCGGCTACGGTGCCGACGTGCTCGATGCTGAACCTCCTGCGCCCGATCATCCTCTGCTCAATGCGCCAAACTGCATTGTCACCAGCCACATTGCCTCTCGCACTTACGAGAGCGTAGAGCGCCAGGCGATGCGAGCGACTCACAACATGATCAATTTCCTGAATGGTGATTCCGATTACATTCAGGCCAACAAATTCTGATCCCAATTTTCAAAAACCAGCCCTGCAAGGAACCATGCTAGATATCAGACCAGCCTCCGAAGTCGCTTACGATTGCGTTTCACTCGGTGAAGTTATGCTTCGCCTCGACCCAGGTGAGGGACGCATTCACACAGCACGCAACTTTTCCGCCTGGGAAGGCGGTGGCGAATACAACGTGACTCGTGGCCTTCGTCGCTGCTTCGGCCTTCGCTCGGCTTGTGTTACTGCTTTCGCAGATAACCCTGTGGGTCGCCTCGTCGAAGACTTCATGCTTCAGGGCGGTGTAGACACTCAATTTGTGAAGTGGGACAAATACGACGGCATCGGCCGCGAAGTCCGCAACGGGCTCAACTTTACCGAGCGCGGCTACGGCATTCGCGGAGCGGTTGGCTGCCCCGACCGTGCCAACACTGCTGCCAGCCAACTGAAGCCCGGCGATATCGACTGGGAAGCGATTTTCGGAAAACACGGCTCTCGTTGGTTCCACACCGGTGGTATTTTCGCCGCACTCAGCGAATCAGCTGCCGAGACTACCATCGAAGCCTGCAAAGCAGCCAAGAAATACGGCACAATCGTCAGCTACGATCTCAACTACCGCCCCTCTCTCTGGAACGCCATCGGCGGACAGGACAAGGCACAGGAAGTGAACCGCGAGATCGCTCAGTATGTCGACGTCATGATCGGCAATGAGGAAGATTTCACCGCCTGCCTCGGCTTTGAGGTCGAAGGCGTGGACGAAAACATCCGCGGAATCGACGTCGGCAACTTCAAGAGCATGATCGAAACGGCTGTGAAGCAGTTCCCGAATTTCAAAGCAACTGCTACCACGTTGCGCGAAGTGCACACCGCGACCGTGAACGACTGGGGCGCAATCGCCTGGCACGATGGGGAATTCTACCAATCACAGGAATATCCGAAGTTGGAGATCCTCGACCGCGTCGGCGGTGGAGACAGCTTTGCCTCTGGCCTCGTCTACGGCTTCCTTGCATTCAACGACCCACAGAAGGCCGTCGAATACGGAGCGGCACACGGTGCTCTCGCGATGACCACTCCCGGCGACACTACGATGGCATCCCTTGCCGAAGTAGAGAAAATCGTCGGCGGTGGCGGTGCGCGAGTCGTCCGCTAGCCAAGAGGCTTACGCCTTATCATTCTCGCGATCGACCGGAGGATAACCCTTCGGATCGATTTCCGAGAGCACGTCGTAAACACCCTCTTTCTCTCTGGCGGAGAGGTCTCCCTCTTCATGGAGTTTCTCGAGAATCTCGACCACTCGAGGGTGGCGCTCCGCATTGGCCAGCAATGAGTTGAATGCCACGATAGGCAGCGACTTATACAAAGGCAGATATCCTTGAGGAATGTCAACACCACCCGGATCGTCGGGGGCATCAAGAAAGGAGAACCCGAGAATCACGCGACCGACTGCTTGCTCGGATCCGGTTGCATAGAAAAAACCCCACAGCATATCGATCGTGTTCTGCTTATCGAGAGGCATCTCGAGAATCTTCTTCGTATCGACTTTCTGCTCATCGTATTTTTTGCCAAACGCCTTACGCATTATCCGGTCCGCCTCGGAAGTGCGTGAAAACAGCATAGCTGTATGCAGCACCTGCATTTGAGAGGGAGACAATCCAGATAGCGCTGCATACCATGGCTCAATCTCCTTCCTGTTTTGCCGAAGCACTTGGCTGATGAAGGCAATCACAGCAGGTTTCGCCATCTCATTATCGAGAGTTCCATCGGCTGCCCAGTCCTTCATTTGTTCGACAAAGCGCTCAGGAGTCGGATTTTTATAGTAATTCTCCAACCAGTCCTCCTCTTCTGCCTGTAAGGTCGTCCCCAGAAACAGAACACCGACCAGAATAGCAAAGAATCGAGCATGTAAATACTTTGTCATAACTTGATAAAATCACAGTTATTGACCACTGTGCCAGCACGAATGTTGATTTTCCGCTTGAATTTCTCCAGAAACGGATAAATTCCCCACCCCATGGCAAAAAAAAGTTGGATAGCTAGAAACAAGCGGAAAGCCCGCACAGTTCAAAAGTACGCGAAGCTTCGTGCGAAGCTCAAAGCGGAAAAGGACTACGAAGGACTTACCATGCTTCCGCGTGACGCGAGCCCCACCCGCGTGGTGAATCGCTGCGAAGTTACTGGTCGTCGCCGCGGCTACCTTCGTCGTTTCCGTATGTCCCGTATCACCTTCCGTGAGCTTGCCTCACACGGAATGATTCCGGGCGTAACGAAGTCCAGCTGGTAATTTTGCCATACCAGAAACTTTGCAAGAAGCGGGGTCGTTGACTCCGCTTTTTTTGTGCCCCGCCCCCACGTTTGCAAAGGCCCGTCTCTAGCGCGATATTAGACCATGCCTCTCTACGAATACATCACGGCCGATCCGGAGAAAGGGTGTCGAATCTGCAAAAAGGGATTCGAAATCCGCCGTCCTGTCAGTCGTCCTCCGATGGAGACATGCCCTCTCTGCCGTAATCCGGTGAAAAAGCTGGTCTCTCGCGGAGTCAGTTCCCCGTCGATCACGAAGCCTCTCTCCGTCAGTGATGCAAAGAAAGCTGGCTTCACCGTCTTGGAAAAGCGGGACGAGGGCACCTACGAAAAGCTCTAGAGCGTCCCCGCAGGCGTATCAGGAAGATCCGAGGCACCCGCCTTCGGAATGATCTTTAGCTTGCTATCTTCGACGGAAAAGTCCTCGATTTGGTCGAAGAATTTCTTCAGTTCCGGGTTTGAGCCCGCATCTTTTAGAAGGTTCTCCCCTCGAAACTCTTTCATTAACCATTCCGGTGCCTTAATTCCATTGATGGTAAGTGCGTCGGCTTGAAGGACAGGGCGTCCGCCAACCATATCCATCACCAGATCAACCTCAGCGTTGAAGTATTTCCCTTCTGTAGCCTTTTCGAGAAACTTGAACGGAATCTCATAGTCGTCCAGATCGAGGCTCATTACGGCGGTCATGGTATCATCGTTTAGAAATACGCGAGCCTTCCCCGACAGGTCCTTGAAATCCGGGTGGAAAAACAAGAGTGCATTGATGTCGTCCTCGGTCAGTTCAAGAGGGATGAGAGCACCGTCCTCCTCTTTTGCCGCCTTTCCAAACGCGTCGAACCTCGATTGTGCATCGGCGATGGACTGCTGATTGAGAACAGGCTTCTCAATCGGAATGGGTTCATCTGCAGCCAGTTTCCCGGCCATGTTGCTGAGGTAACTCTTGATCCCGAATACGGCGACTATGGTAAGAACAACGAAAGCCACCAGCGTGAGCAGGCATCCGATTCCACAACACTTCCCTCCCGAACTCGATTTCGGCTGCGGAGCAGCAGGTGCCGGCGCTGGGCCAGCATTAAAGGGAGGGGGCGTGTCATTCATAGCGAGGTGAGAATCGAGAGATTCAATCTAACATCGACGAACGAATCCGACCAGTTATGATGAATTCGACTACAATCGACGAGGAATCAAAAGGTCGGTCAGCAAGCCACATTCCCAATCCGCTTCACCCCAGTAATCGATATTCAGTTCCATTCGGGCAACGGCGAGCGTCGGGAATTCGGATACGTTCCATCCGCCGATAAGCTGATTTACCGTTTCGTGCATTCCCGGATTGTGGCCAAAAGCAAAGGCCGTTCCTGCAGATTCGTCGAACTGCTGAATCACCCGCAAAATAGTCGACGGCGCCGCAAGATAGAGATCTTTATTTAACTCGATCGTATCAGGGGAAAATCCCAGCCCATCGCATACCGTCTTAGCTGTTTCCTTCGCTCGTGTCGCGGTGCTCGAGACTACGGCATCGGGGAGTATCCCCTGTTCTTTGAGAGCGGCAGCCATCCGAGGTGCATCTCGCTCTCCTCGTGAATTTAACGGACGATCATGGTCAGGGATGCCGGGATCATTCCAATCTGACTTTGCGTGGCGGATGAGGAAGAGTTCTTTCATAAAGACGGGGGGAGAAATGTTTTCCAATTCCAAGCCCTTGTCCACGCTAATCCGCCAAGCTTGACAGAGAAGGCCCTGATGTAGAATCTGACAGCAGCCATCTGAGCCCGATTCATGAGTAAAACCATCGCACTCCTTTCCCTTTTCGCCCTGACTTCATCACTCACTGCGGCCGACTGGCCAAACTGGCGTGGCCCTTTCTTCAACGGCTCATCGGAAGAGACCGGTTTTCCCACCGTTTTTTCTAAAGAGGAAGGCGTTGCGTGGAAAACCCAGCTCCCCGGAGAAGGTGCCTCCACCCCGATTGTTTCGAACGGAGCGATATTTCTTACCTCTGTCGATGAAGAGGAAGACGGAGTAGTCGGCATCAAACTGAACGCGCAAACTGGCGAAATCGAATGGTCAAAAAAGTTCGGCGAAGGAGTTCGTATCGACGAACGCAGCACGTACGCAGGCAGTTCCCCAGTCACGGACGGGAAGACCGTATATTTCTTCAGCGGAAACGGAGATCTCGCAGCCTACGACTTTGAGGGAAACCAGCTTTGGCATCGCAACATCGAAGAGGACTATGGCGACTTCGCTTTCCAGTGGACTTTTTCAAGCTCCCCCCAACTCTACGACGGTACATTGTATCTTCAGGTGCTCCAGCGGGACGAGCCAGTTCATGGACGTGGAGGTCCTGCTCCCATCGACTCCTATTTGCTCGCCATGGATCCGGCAACGGGAGAAACCAAATGGAAGCACGTCCGCCCTTCGGATGCGGTTCAGGAATCACACGAGGCCTTTAGCACACCAATCCCCATTCTCCACCGTGGACGACCCGAACTGCTCATCTCTGGTGGTGACGCGTTAACAGGACACGACCCAGCGACAGGAAATGAACTGTGGCGCTGGGAGACGTACAACCCGGAAAAAATCGGCCACTGGCGCCTGGTTCCCTCTCCCGTCTATGGGCAGGGAACGATACTCATCTGCGCTCCAAAGGGAGACCCGGTCTACGCCATCGAAGCAGGGGGTGAAGGAGACTTACCCGCCACAGCCAACATCTGGACCAGTGAAGGAAAAGAAGTCACCGCTGACGTGCCGACTCCGCTCTTCTACGATGGTTATTTCTACATCCTGAACGGAAAGAATAAGTTCTTCAACTGCGTCCACCCTACGAGCGGCAAAGTCCTCTGGTCCAAGCGTCTCGATGTGAAAACCAAGATCGAATCATCTCCTACCGGTGTGGATGGGAAAATCTATTTCATGAGCCACCTTGGCGAAGTATTCGTCATCAGTGCCGGCCCTGATGGTGGAGAAGTGCTCAACTACACCACCTTCGGTGAATCACAGAGCGTCAACATCCGTGCCTCCATTGTTCCTTCCAACGGAACTCTCTACATCCGCACTGACGACGTGCTGTATGCCGTGAAGTAATCCACTCGCGAGAGGTCTGCTGGTTGGATTGAGTCACAACGTGGCGCCCTGTGGATATACATCCACAGCACCCGCCATCTCGATGAAATCGATCGTCTGCACCATTGCTTCATTTTTTCTGGTTCTCCCTTTTCCCTTTGTTATTTCGGGAGAGAAAAATGCTCAATCCGGCCCTCTACCTCACTTTGAATTTCAAGGAGTAGCCCTTCACCCGGACGACCTCTCCTACAAACTCACCAATCAGCTCATTCACCCGACCGTCATCAAGACGGAAGGAAGAGTGAGCAACCCTCTCGGTAAATTTTATCTCTACTACGCTCCCCACAAGCACATCGCCACAAGCCTGGCTTATGCCGACAGCCTGGATGGCACCTGGACGGAATTCAAAAGCAACCCAGTGATCGAAGGTCCCTCTGCACCGGATATTCGGTGGATTGAGGAAGAGGGAAAGTTCTACATGTGGGGACACAGGAAGAACTCGCAGACTGAGCTCTGGACCAGTGAAGACGGGATTCATTTCGAATATGACAGCGTGAGCATCAAGGCTGCAAATATCGGCACTCGTAATGCCACTTACACGCGAGTCTACGAATACCCTCTTTCCCAATACGGCAGCAAATACATCATGCTCTACTCGGGCTTTATCGAAGGACGCGAGATCCGTTGCGTCTGGCTGGCATACTCCAACGACGCAAGAAACTGGACTCAACTCAAGACTCCTTTGGTAGAACCCATCGAGGGAGAAAACGACAATCTGTACGGGCCAGCATTACTGCAGTTCGACGGAAAAAATTTCGTCACCTATCAGGATCAGACCGCCTGGCGAGGAGGCAATTTGAAATACGTGAAACTGGACCGAGATCTCACTCCAGTAGAAGGCAAAGGGAAACGCTTTACTCTTATCGATCCTCCCTCCGAACCACCGTTGAAAGACAGATACCGGGGAGCTGAGTTTTACAGAGAAGGCGACACACTCTACCTGTATTCCAGCGGCTCGAAGGATCCGAGGTTCATCATCTACGCGAAAGCTGAACTCAAAAAGCAGGTCCCGACCGCACCTTAACTTTCTTTTCTATCCTCAAGGCGAGAAAGCGCCTTGTTCCTCATTCGACGCATACTCCATTCAATAGTGTAACTCTCCAGTTCTTCCATGGAAACCCATGCGAGATCGTGTGACTCGGGCGAAATGACATAGTCTTCGTCCCCCTTCTGTTGGATGAGGAAACGAACATCGTAGTGAAAATGAGATGGCTCGTCTTTTCGAGCTGGAATGCCATGCACATCCATATCAAAGATTTCGACCGATACCGGCTCGATCGAGGTCAGCCCAGTTTCTTCAAGACACTCCTGCATGGCAACTTCCAGCACATTGGAATTGCCATCGGCATGACCACCCGGCTGTAACCAGATTCCCAATTTGCGGTGATGCGTCAGCAATGTCTTTGTCCCGGTGCGATCAATGATCCACGCCGATCCCGTGATATGCCCGACTTTCAGGCTTCGCTCGAAACAATCCGAATATCGAGAAACGAAATCGTGCACACGATCAGCTGTATCCCTTTCTCCGGGATGTGCCTCGGCATATCGTTCGATCATTTCCAGCAGTGGTTGGCGATGCATCGCGCAATCTTAGAAGGAAACCTCGGAACCGCAACCAGCAGTCCTTTGCTTTACAAAAGCCGAAAGCCTATTTGAAATATCGCTTCAAGACAGCCTGTTCGTCGGGCATCAGGAAATCGCGGGAAACAGCCTCTCCGCCCCGCCCAGTTGAGGACACCTCACCGCCGCTCACGGGTCCAACCTTTGTTTCGTCGATATCTCGCTCCGACTCCCCAATACCTAGAACCTCGCCCGGCGTGGCGCGAGAGAGATCCTTATTGTTAACACCCTGCAGATTATCTGTCCGCAAATCGTCTTCATCACCAAAGAAGAGAGGAGCATCCGCTCTTCCGCGATCTACGCCTCCCATTCCTGGTCCCTCCCCAAGGCCGGGCATTGTTCCCTGCCCCAGTTGTCCCTGCTGAAGTGATGGATCTTCCGACATCGATGGAAGTCCCTCCATCGAGCCCAGAGCCGAACCTCCTTGCTGCAATTGCTCTTGTAGTTGTTGGAGCTGCTCCGCTGTCATCCCGCTCAAACTCTCTTGTCCCAGTTGAGAGGGATCGATCTCCCCTAGCTGGCTTAACAGAGCTTCATTCGCCTGCATTCCACCGTTCTGCAGCGCTTCGAGCGCTTCCTCGAACTCTTTCATCAGTTGCTGCTTCGCCCCCTCAGACATCTCTGAATTGTATTTCTGCAAAGCATCCAAACTACGTTCCAACGACGACATCTCGGATGCCAAGTCGCGAATTTCCCGCCCCAGGCTGTCCTGCAGAGTATCCGTTGCTTCCAGGCTGGAATGGCTAAACCACTCCTCCTCTGGCTGCGCCCGCAGTTCTTCGATCTTCTCTTCGTATTCCTCGATACTCTCTTCGTCGATCAATTGCTCATCCTCGAGGGTAGCCAGCCAGTCTTCCATCTGTTCCCACGCTCCTGGTTCGACGGGGGTCACCGTTGTTCCTGGATGGCGCTCCGCAATCGGAAACCACCACGCCAAAGCAAGTAATGCCGCACCGCTCAAAATGGGTACCCAGGTCACTGGAATACTCCAACGAAGAGAGCGACTCTGAACATCGGGAATCTTCTCCGGCCAGGACCCAATTCCCGCCGCGGCAGAGGTCAGCCGATTATGCATCTGGAACACGTCGTCGAGACGAACCAACGCGGCACCACGGTCGATAAAACGGGAACGACTCCATGCCCAGGCGCCGAGCGAAACGATTAGAATTCCTCCCCCGAGAATCAGTAAGACAGGCTGATAGGGCAACTGAGGACGAACCGTAGAGCGAACGACCAGCAATGCCACGGCAGAGAGAATGAGAAAGCCGAGTAGGAGCCAGTTAAACTTCTCGACCCACCATGCGACATTTACCTTCGCCGCTACCTCGGAGGATTTCCGCATCCACAGGCGCTCGGAATCGTTCACACTCATATCAGTAATTCTACGGTAGGCGCTTCCACCCGGCAAGCGTTCCCTGCCTTGGGAGATTATCTTGTGAAATCGCCACAATTCGACGCTCGCGCTAACAGCCTCAAGGTTTGACGGATTAAGGTTTCGAACAATGCGTGAAGCACTCTACGCCAGCGACGGACCCTGCGTCCTTCAACAAGTCGACTCCGCTTTTTCCCTCTCTGAGGATTTAGTCGGTGAACCACGTAGCGCCAATGTCCTCGACCTTCATCATTCTCCCGACTTCAAAAGAAAGAGGAGGCTGGAACAACTCGGGATACCTGATGAGGAAGTTCTTCGACGCCTGGAGTCTGCAAACCGTCCCAGAGTCCGCCCTGCAGGAGATGGAATCTTGCTCGTGTGGAAATTGCCGGATGACAAGGGAAATCCCGTTCCCATTCTGTTGATGAGCCTTCCAGGGATACTCCTTGTTGTTCGGCATCATTCCATTCCATCTTTTGAATCCTGGCTCCAGGAAACTTCTCGTTGGATTCGACCGGGAGGCAGTTCGTCCGTGAGCCTTCTTATTTCTTTCCTGGATCATATCCTCACCCTGGCGGTTGCCGACTATATGCAGGCACGGGAGCAGGTTGGAGAAATGATCAAACGAGCCATCACTCATCCGGAAAAGGTGGACCCCGGCGAGGTACTCGAACTGAAAGAGAGATTATCTGCAATGACCGGGCAGTGCGAAACGCTCACCTTTCTCGTGAGCCTGACGCTCCTCGACGATTTCTGGACCGAAGACCTGGACTCCGAACAGAGAGCCATGGCGGCGCTTGAAAGCGCTCTTCATGACTTTGACAGTCATTTGGAACGCCAGGATAATCGACTCTCCGACGTGCTTCGACGCAATGAGTTGGAGAACCAGTACATGACCACCCGACGGCTGAACATTCTGACGGTTCTCTCCGCTATCTTCCTGCCCCTCACACTGATCGCGGGGATCTACGGAATGAATTTCAAAGAGATGCCCGAACTACAGGAAAACTGGGGCTACCCTATGACGCTCGTTGTGATGGGCGTCATCGGTGGTGGCATGCTTACGTTTTTCTGGCGGAAGGGCTGGCTGGAGTAGGCGAACCGGCCACCAGATTTGTTTTACCGGCATTACCTCCGTTTCCGGTTTCTCTCTATCCAGTCTGTCATTTCGCGAACAGAGCCCTCAAGTAGTGACCTCAGGGAAAGTGATGAAATCACCTCACCTCCAGCGGCTACTACGACGTCCTGTTCTGCTCTATCGTCAGTAGCCACGACAATCTCGTATGCCTTTGCATACTTGATGGCGAGACGCTCCACGATGTCATCCGCCGTATTCCCCGCACTGGTATAGATCACCTGCAGTCCACCCGGCTCACGCTCTTCGTTCAAGGTCGATCCCCGACCATCGAATACCACAACTACACGTTGCCCGCTGTAATCACGGTACTCGTTCAATCTCCTGATCAACTCGACATGGGCCGAGCCCCTGCGGCGCTGATGCAGTTTCAAGAGGTCAGGCCAGGCGTGGATGATATTATTCCCATCCACCAACAAAAATGACGGTCTCGAACTATTCATCGGGCACCGTCATTTCTGATCGTTTGTAGAGATCTCTGCGATCTCGATGTGAAGATTTGGATTACTCCTCTTCTCCGGCAGTGTCTTCCTCTTTTTTAGCGGCTGCCTTCTTGGTTGCGGCTTTTTTGCTGGCGGACTTTTTCTTCGCGGCAGCTTTTTTAGTCGCGGCTTTTTTCTTCGGCGCTTTCTTGGCAGGAGCTGCTTCAGCGGCCTCAGCAGTTTCAGCTACAGCCTCTTCAGACTCAGCTTCTTCCTTCTTAGGGACACTCTTCTTTTTCGGCGCCGACTTCTTGCTCAGCGCAATCTTGGCCTTCACCTCTTCGCGCTTACGCTTGATGTAGGCCTGGCGACGGCGTCGCTTTTCTACTTTGTTATGTTGTTTACCCATAATTTGTCGACTGCCCTTGATCGGGGGGCGGCAACTAAAAGTCAAGATTTCGTTACAAGCAAGCGGAAATCGAGGCTCTATCGGGCCCTGAAGCGGTACCCAAACTGCCGAATCGTCTCAATAAACTCGCCATTTTCGGATTCGATCAGTTTTCGGAGGGTCGTGACGAACCGATCCACGCTTCTGGAAGTGACAGTGACATCGTATCCCCAGACCGAATCCATGATTTTCTCACGACTGAGGGCTTCTCCCCTGTGATCCAGGAAAAAGGCGAGCAATTCATACTCTTTTGGGGATAACTTCACGACCTGATTGTCCGCTCCCCTCAGTTTTCGGGCACGTGTATCGAGCCGGAAGGATCCAAACTCGTGCATTTCCTGTGATTCGTCCGACCTGTTCCCCACTCTTCTCAAAACTGCCTCCACCCGAGCCAGCAGTACACGAATACTGAACGGCTTCGGCAGGTAATCGTCTGCACCAAGGCCCAATCCAAGGAGGACGTCCGACTCTTCTCCCTTCGCAGTGAGGAAGATGATTGGGCAATTGATATTCTCCTGCCGCAAATACCGGCACACCTCGTAGCCATTCACTTTGGGCAACATCACATCGAGAACGATGAGATCCGGGCATTGGTGAAGTGCCGATTCAATCGCAGCCTCCCCATCGGTTGCTTTTCTCACAAAATATCCCCTGCTGGCGAAATTATCACAGACACCACGGAGCAACGTAGGATCGTCTTCCACTATCAGGATCTGGTGTTCCGATTTCATAACTTTTCACAATTCACAAGCAGGCAGGGACAATACAAAACGGGCACCGGCAGTATTTCTCTCCTCCGCTAACCGGATATTGCCACGGAGCAGGCGCATGAACCGTTTGCAGATCGCGAGGCCGAGACCGGCCCCGCTTTCCGTTCCGGCCAACTGACGGTCACTTCGATAGAATTTTCGAAAAATTGCCCTTCTTTCGGAATTCGGCACTCCACCGCCAGAATCAGAAATCGATATTTCAACCCATCTCCCTACTCGCGAGACTTCGACCTCTGCCCTGGGAGGTTCCCCTCCGTACTTCAACGCATTCTCCAGAACATTTCCGACCACGATTTCCATCGCCTGTCGGTCAGCTCTGGCAAAGACTGGTTCGCTACATTTGAAAGAGAGGCTCCCACCAGCAGCTTCAAATTTGGGTGACAGAGCCGCCACCTGTTTTTGCAGCAATTCGCTGAGATCACAACTTTCGAGACGCACCCTAATCTGCCCCGCATCCAGTCTTGAGATCGTCAGAAAGCGATTCGCCAGTTCCCCCACTCTTTGGTTCTCAGCGAGAATCAGAGAGGCATATTCTTTCTGCGTCTCCTCAGACAGAGCACCGTCTTCCAAAGACTCAGCAAGGACTTGAATGGACGAGACCGGTGTCTTGATCTCATGGGAAATCGTGTTGAGAAGATCGCTGCGAATTGCATCAATCCGGAGAGTTCGATGAACGGTATACCAGACTCCACCTCCTACCAGAACTACTCCGACGAGCATGGCACCGGCAAGCAGCCACGCCTTTCTATACTGATCCTCAATGTAAGAAGGAAATTCGGGTAAATGAGAGAGCAGAACAGTCGTTCCCGCGAAGGGCCCGTGTTCCAGTTTGAAGAGAACATAGGGATGATCATCTCCTGAAATGTTCTTCCTCTCCTCGAACTCCTCGATCTCACTTTCTTTCAGAAGCGAGACTTGCAAGGAATCTCCGAAAATCCGCTGCAAGTAATTTTCCAACTCATTCCTTTCCCTGGGAAAATCCCTGACAAGGAATTGCTCGACGAGCATCTGCAACTGCTCTTGGTACAGCGTTGCTATCTGGTCTCTTGCGGTATCTCTCTCCTGCAGCGCGCTTTCTGTCATGTTATTGAACAGAAGCGCGCTCGGAATCATGGGCAACAAAGCCAACAGCACGATCAACGATCGGACTTGAACCTGACTGAGCCACATTCACGATTTCACAGGGCGATTCTAGCAAAATGGCAAACGAATGGGAATCCCTTTCCTCACTCAGCTGGATCGAGGAGCATTACATCATCTCCCATGTATTCCACGTCGAGTGCGTTCTCATCTGGATAACCTTCTCGTGGCAGATATCTCTCATCCTTATCTCCTTCCAATCGAATCGCAGAAGCACTACCTCCGACACAGGCCATGATGGCCTTACGCCCTTCCCAGCATCCACCTTTCTCGCCTACTTCAGAGGAATAGTTACCACTACCGTCTGTTCCATCCACGACGAGAGGCCAACCAGTTCGCGATGTATCAGTAAGACCTGAGATATAGGCGTAATGATTTTCTCCCGCCTCGAGGCGATCCTCTGGCTCCTCAAATCGATTGTCGGCGGTTTTCCCCCATGCGGAACGTCCCTGCGTGAAGATTTGCTCACTGTCGATGTAGTATGGGACAAGAGTCCGAAACGCCTCATTCGAGTCGGCGAATGGTTCCTCGCTCTCTTCATCGAAACTCGGGAACATGCCGTCGTTGTCCGTCGCAAAGGCTCTCAGTCCAATGACGATGCTTCGTGCATTAGCAGTCGCACGCGCCATCTGGGCGTTGATCATTGCAGTTTTCATTGATGGAACAGCAACAGTTGTCAGGATCGCCATGATGGACACCACGGTCATCAGTTCGATCAAGGAGAAGCCGGAACTCCGGCGCGTATTTTTTGATTTCATTATCGGTATATGGTTTGGGTTGTATGATTGCGTTGACCTCGGGAAACTATTTCCTCCGGTCGCGAATCACCCTGACAGGCATTTGTTACCAGTTTGTTACCGGCCCGTACCGACTTCATGAAACCTCACGAATACGACAAAAACCCATGGACCACACACTCCACCAAAGTCGTGTATGACAATCCGTGGATTCAAGTCACGGAAAGCGACGTCACTAACCCTAACGGTGGAGAGGGCATCTACGGGGTCGTGCATTTTAAGAACCGAGCTATCGGCGTGGTTCCTATCGACGAAGAGAACCACACGTGGCTGGTCGGTCAATACCGATACACTCTCGACACCTATGAGTGGGAGATCCCTGAAGGTGGCTGCCCGGAAAACGAATCTCCCTTGGAAGCAGCAAAGAGAGAGCTACTCGAAGAAACTGGATTGATCGCCGATCACTACGAAACACTCCTCGATGGCATCGCCCTATCCAATTCTGTGAGCGACGAACGCTCGACTATTTTTGTCGCGACAGGATTGCAGCAGGGCCCGGCAAACCCGGAAGAGACAGAGGATCTTCGCATTCGTCGTCTCCCCCTGACGGAAGCAATTCAGATGGCTAAAAGCGGTGCGATCACTGATTCGATGTCTGTGATTGCGCTGCTCCGGTTGGCTTGCTCCTAAGCTCAGGAGCTAATTGATCTCACCAGCAAAAAGATTCCCATCACAACCACAAACCAGGAGAAAGCAATCCCTGCAGCTGTCCACCACTTCGACAGTCGCTTCTTCTTCGAAGCCTTTGGGATCTGACGAAGACAAAGGAAAATTGCAGGTGCTCCCAAACAGCCGGCGATCCCAACGCCTTTCCAAATCGAAGAAACCTCAACGCCGACGATGGAAAAGATTCCTTCGCTGGCAAGGACCAGAAACAGCAGAAGGCCTAAACCATCGAAGAACCACTTCTTCGCTTGATCAGCTTCCTCATTCGTCATTCAGCTCGCGCAGCACCTCCGGATCACGAACATCTGCCCATTCACCATCCAGTTCCACAGAGGCGATGGTGAGACCATCTTTCACCTGGGCTTTGATGGCATCTGTCAGCTCATATTCACCGCGGGGAGACAATTCCAGCTTGGCAGTGTAGTCAAAGATGACCGGAGAAAATGAATAGATCCCCGCATTGTAGTAGGGACTCGTTGGTTCGTTCTCTTTCGGCTTTTCGATCAGATCGGTGACCTTGCCGTCCTCGATGAAAACGGCTCCGCCTTTCCGAACATCTTGATCGATTTTCACCGTCAGCTTTCCGTCCACATTAGAAAAGTCCGCAAGAGGTGCATACGAATCCTGGGGAACAAGAATGTCTCCATAACTGAGAATGAAAGGATCGCTCCCGGCAAAGTCTTTTGCCAGCTCGACAACTTTTCCTGTCCCGTCCTGAACGACTTGCTCGATGTAGGACACTCGACAATCAAATCCGGAACCGTCACCAAAGTAATCGGTGATCACTTCCTTTCGGTATCCCACGATGATGAGCACGTCAGTAATGCCATTCGCTACCAATCCTCGAACGATAGTCTCAAGGATTGGCGTTCCCTTCACCTGCATCATTGGCTTCGGGATGTCGTCGGTCAGGTCTCCCATTCGGGTTCCTCGACCCGCTGCGAGAATAACGGCTTTGGTGATCTGGCTCATGAGTTGTCGGTCGGCTCCTTACAGTCGGCTGACAAAACTCGCAATGCGGTCGAGCGCAACCTCTAGTTTCTCATATGAGGTCGCGTAGCAGGCACGGACACATCCTTCGCCAGCTTCGCCGAAAGCATTCCCGGGAACAACTGCGACATTCTCCTCTTCCAAGAGTCGAAGAGCAAATTCGCTACTGCTGAGTCCGAACTTGCGAATGTCTGGGAACATGTAAAACGCTCCCCCGGGTGCAAAACAAGGAACGCCCATTTCCTCGAAACGCTTCAAGACCAGGTTTCTTCTACGAGCGTAGGCACGCCGCATTTTCTCCATTTCTTCCTCGCCGTGTTTCAAGGCTTCGATCGCAGCATTCTGGCTCATGATCGGAGCACAAAGCATCGAATACTGGTGAATCTTCATCATGGCTTCCGTCAGCACATGCGGCGCACAGGAATAGCCGAGACGAAATCCAGTCATCGCAAACGCCTTTGAGAATCCGTGCAGGAGAATGGTTCTCTCCTTCATTCCGGGAAGGCTCGCAATGGATACATGTTCGCCTCGCTCAAACCCACCATCACCATTGTAAAGCAACTCGCTGTAGATCTCGTCGCTCACGACCAGTAGATCGTTCTCGATTACAAGCTTCGCGATTTTCTCCAGTTCCTCCACCGGCTCGACAGCCCCGGTGGGGTTGGTCGGGAAATTCAACATGAGAATCCGAGTCTTGTCGGTAATCTTGGCAGCCACATCCTCCGCCTTAAGCACGAAGTTGTCTTCAACCTTGGTCTGGACCGGTACAGCTACTCCGTAAGCAAGAGCGATACTCGGATTGTAGCTCACGTAGCAGGGCTCATGATAAATCACTTCATCACCAGGATTGAGTAGCGCACGGCAAACGAGATCCAGCGCCTCTGAAACCCCGACCGTGACGAGAATCTCCGTCTTCGGATCATAAGTGACATCGAACTGCTTGGTGACGTATTTGGAAATACATTCACGCAAAGACAACAGGCCAAGATTCGAGGTGTAACTCGTGTGTCCCTGCTCCAGGGAAAATATCGCCGCCTCACGGATGTGCCATGGCGCGCAGAAATCAGGCTCACCGACGCCAAGAGAAATGACATCGTCTCTGCCCTGCACGAGTTCAAAGAAATCGCGAATTCCCGACCGGGGAATGCTCTTTACCTGTTTTGCAATCCGTTCTTCGAGTGGTTTCATTAACAACAATCTAGTAATCAGGGATTACGCCAACCCCTGTTTCAGCGAGATTGGCGAGAAAAATCAAGGAGTCACGGCAAGACGTTCGTCCGCGTGAGTGTCGCTCGCCAGGAATCCACTCTGCTTGTAGACCTTCAACTGGAAATGAGTCGCAGTGGAAAGAACACCCTCGAGCGTGCTCAGTTTTTCTGTAACGAAACGAGCCACCTCGCGTAGATCTTCTCCCTCCACGATCACTGCGAGATCGTAGCCACCGCTCATCAGAAAACAGCTGCTCACTTGGTCGAACTTGGAAATACGCTGTGCCAGCTTGTCAAAACCACCGTCTCTCTCGGGGGTGAGCTTTACTTCGATGAATGCAGATACCCTTTTGTCATCGACCTTGTCCCGATCAATCACGGCATGAAATCCAAGAATGGCACCGCTATCACGCAGTTCGGCGAGCATTTGCTCGATTTCAGAAACCGATTTTCCAAGACGCTCCGCCATCTGCTCGACAGAGAGACGGGCATCACTTTGCAACAATTCGACTAAGGCATCCATAAAACGAAGGGGGGGGATTTTCGAAACTAATCCGCGAGTTCGAACTAATCTCCAAAACAAACACCAACAGATTTTGCCGCAGCAACCACCTCTCCTTCAGGGTCGACAAGGTTCAGTTGCCTGACTGCCTCTTCGATGGTGACTGAGCCAACATGATACTGCTGGTAGCTCACCATACGTCCAAATCTCTTCTCTTCTATCAAATTAACTGCCTTTACCCCAAATCGCGTTCCTAGAACTCGATCGAGTGAGGTTGGGCTGCCCCCACGCTGTAAGTGCCCCAGCGTGGTGCACCGCGTCTCTTTCCCCGTCAATTCCGAGAGCTTGTCCGAGACAATTTCGCCGATTCCGCCAAGCCGCACTTCGCCGCCCTCATTGGCGTCTTCAATGATCAGGGAACCTCCTTTCGGGGAAGCCCCCTCTGCCACAACTACGAGAGAACTGTGAAAACCCATTTCTTCTCGTTTTTGAATTGCCTCGGCAACCTTGTCGATCGTGAAAGGGATTTCAGGAATTAAGATCGAGCAGGCACCGCCACCGATTCCACCATAGAGAGCGATCCATCCTGCATGCCGACCCATCACTTCGAGAACCATGATGCGCTTATGGCTTTCTGCTGTTGTATGCAGGCGATCCAGCGCATCAACAACGGTTTGCGTTGCCGAATCAAAACCGAAAGTCATCGCCGTCGCAGCAAGATCGTTGTCGATTGTTTTTGGAACTCCCACTACGGGAAAGTCTTCTTTCCAGAATTGCAGAGCCGTCGTTAACGTCCCGTCTCCGCCGACGCAGATAAGGGCTTCCACCCCCAGATCTCGCATTGTCCCTTTGGCGTCTTCCATCAGCTCAGACGGAATGTAGCGCACGCCACCGGCACCAACCTTTGAAGAAAAATGCCCTTTATTCGACGTTCCAAGAATAGTTCCTCCGAGCTTGAGGATGCCTTCGGTCTTTTCGACTTTCAGGAGCTTATAGTTGCCTGGGGAAAGTAATCCTTCAAATCCATCCTTGAATCCAACGACCTCCCAACCCAATCGAGTCGCCGCCCCTACGACTCCATGGGTCACTGCGTTGAGGCCAGGGCAGTCGCCTCCTCCGTTCAAAAGTCCGATTCTCATGCCGCGGCACTGAGACCCAGTTCAAGTTAGTTCGCAAGAATTCATTCGTGTCGATTTCCGACATCAGGGGCGACAGGGCACAAAAAAACCGCGACAGGAGTCCTGCCGCGGTCTCTTTGAGATTTTCGATACAGAAAAATCAAAGAGTCGCTTTCAGAGAGTCATATTCACTCTCCAGAGCAGCCATTTGCTTCTGTATGTCGATCATGCGCTCCAAGGTTGTCGAAGTGCTACCTCCAGCCACTGCAGCCGACTTCTTTTTTCCTTTTGGTGCATCCGCGGACTTAGGTCCACGCTTCTTCTTGCCGGATTTACCCGGTGTGTCGACGCCAGCTTTCTCAAGCCACGCCTTGATTGTGATCGGATTCAGGTCCCACTTTCGTTGGGCCGCTGACTGTCCGCCACGGCCGTTTTCATCGTTGTATTGTCTAACGAAGGCGACGACCTCGTCCTTCGTTTTCTGATCGTATCGTATAGCCATAGTATTGTCCTTATACAAAGGAGTTGCAGAAATGTAACGAAAACTTCACTGTGCGCAAAATGTTTCTACTCCATTCGAATCTCTCTGAAAGTTAACGACTTCAAAATATGATAGCTAGGATTGTAATTCCTGCATCTCTGTTCACGGTTACTTCCGTATTGTCTTTCTCGATCTGGGCATGGGGCGGAAAGTACTTCCCTTCTGAAGTCTTACTCTACTCTGCGTGTGCGGTGGTCTTTCTGTTATTCGGGGGCATTTCCCTCCTTCCCGGCTCCGGAATATCATCATTCCGTAAGCAAGCAACATTCAGCCTTCGGTTCGCCATCGGGTTTATTTCATTTTCGGTATTGTGGATAGTATTCTGGTTCGCTTTTCGTAATACTTTCGGAGAGGTTTTAGGCTCTTGGCTAGGCATTCTTGCCATGTTGCTCATCTTCAAGCCAACTCCTCGAAGAGCCCTCCCCTTAATCATTTCCACATCCATCGTTTTCTCCTGGTACACAGTGGGTTACTACCTTGGAGAAATGCTCTATTACTCCCTCCAGGGAAAAGGGACCACCCCCGTCGAACTGGCCTTGTCGAATCGCAGTATCGTCCTGGTAGCCCGACTAGCCTGGGGCGTCTGCTTCGGACTCGGAATGGGAACCGGTCTGGCTCACTACACTCAAATTTCACGCCAGACCTGAACGAGCCCGTCCACGCAAATCCGAGACCAGGTTTCAAGTGCATCGCTCCGATCCTGAAGCTCTGGCAGGCTCAAAAATTCAAGATTTTGAATATTATCTTCGGCTGCACTCACCTCGTCGCTCTCCAGAGTGACTAGGTGAACAACACCAAGATGAACTTGGCCAACTTCGTTGGAATCATCGTTGATCAGCCCCAGAATCTTCTGCGAGTATTTGCCTGAAAAATGCAATTCCTCGTCGATTTCGCGTTCTACGCCGATTGTGTAAGTATCTTTGTCGAGAGAAGAAGCAGCGTGGTCTCCGTCATTAATGTGGCCCCCGATGCCGATGGATCCTTTCGAAGCCAATCTCTTCTCACCCGAACCTCCGCCTCTCACATAATGGAGAAAACGATCTCCACATTGGAAAATCGCATACGGAATGATCTGCTTGTGAGAGGGGTCATCCTCGGCAAGGTCTCGCGAGAGGAAATAATTGTTCGAAGGATCAAGAATAGCGGGCAGATAGCGCTCAGGCTCGAGTGAAATTCCCTGAAACGCTCCCAGCGAATCAAAAAGCTCTCGGGAAATCACAAGAACGTTCTCGTCTTCGTATTTACTCATGAGCAAGCAATCGACACTAACGAGGAAATAAGTCAAACCGGTATCTCGAAAGGCCCGAGACCTTGGTCACTTTCCTTCCCACACCGGCGCCAAGAAGACGTTCGAACATCTGCACCTCCATACGCTCAAGCGTAGGATACTTGTCGAATAATGCTTGGAGAGGGTTGTGAAACTCATCAATCCTCAGCATTCCATCTTCCTCTTCGATGACACGAGAGAAATACCCACGCTTCGCTCTTTCAGAAGCAAGCGCTATGGCTCGCTCTTTCACCGTTGCTCCCTCCAACAGAACGGCGAGCTTATCCGTTTCGGCACGGAAAAAGTGGAGCAACAGTTTCTCTGCCGCGTTGGGCTCGAGTTGAGAGGCTGCCTCCAGGATTGACAGACTTACTTCATCGCCAATCGATGGAAATAACAGGGCCAGCTTCTCGGTGATTCGATACAGTTTCTCAGGTCGTCCGACCTCTTTCGGTTTTCGCCACGTGTCGAGATAGCCTAGTTTCTGCATGGCGAGGCAGTGCTTTTTCACTCCCATGTAACTCATGCCCAGATGCTCCGAAAGCTCACCTACGGACATGCCTTGCGAGCACTTGATCAATTCAAGGATGTCAAACCAATGGGGTTTCGAAATATTGCGCAGGATCTTAAAATACTGGTTCACAATCAACAACTTGTTCCAAATTTCATGGGTCTTTCAACCCTTTGCTGGTTCATTTCAAATTCAATTTATGCAGGCGCTCCTGATACAATCATATCGGCCTTTTGTAACAGGAGTTTTTCAGAAAAGCCGCTAAATAATTACTCGAAACGTAAAAAAACCCCTGAATTGACAATGTTTTCCCCAACCCTATTCTTTTCTCAGGAGTAAGCTTTTCCGGGAAAAGGGCGTCAAAACCTTTGAAGAGACTAGAATTCGACTGATATGCACCACGATACCGCACTCGATCTTGAAAAATCGTTCCGTAGCCATACACCCGGTTACTGGAAAGATCAGGGAGTATCGATGGAGGAATGGAACAGCCACACCTGGCAGCTAAAAAATCGAGTGACTTCGCTGAAGCAGTTGGAACAGCATCTCAACCTTTCCGAAGAAGAGCGCAACGGAGTTCTGTTGTCAGGCACAAAGCTGGCCATGGCCATCACTCCACACTTTTTCAACTTGATCGACAAGGATGACCCTGACTGCCCAATCCGCAGGCAAGTAATCCCGCGAGTCGAAGAGACATGGGTTTCTCCCTACGAAATGGCAGATCCCTGCGGAGAAGATTCGAACATGCCCGTTCCCGGGCTGGTCCACCGTTACCCGGACCGCGTGCTCTTTCTCGTGACCGATAGATGCGCTTCGTATTGCCGATATTGCACCAGGAGCCGGGTAGTCAGCGGAGCTGGTGAGCAGGAACTGGAAACCGACTACGAAGCCGTTTTCCAATATCTTGAGAAACACACTGAAGTCCGCGATGTGCTACTTTCAGGCGGCGACCCATTGCTGTTTTCCGACAAGAAACTCGAGCGAATCCTCAGCCGACTTCGCTCGATTGAGCACATCGAGTTCGTTCGGATAGGTTCACGTGTACCAGTGTTTCTCCCACAACGAATTACTCCAGAGCTATGCAGCATGCTGCAAAAGTATCACCCTCTTTTCTTGAGCGTTCATGTAAACCACCCACGCGAACTCACTCTCGAAGTGAAAGAGGGATTGGAGCGCCTCGCCAACCACGGCGTCCCGATTGGTAACCAATCGGTATTTTTGCGTGGTGTAAACGACGACCTCGAAACGATGAAGACGCTCGTTCAGAAACTTCTGTTGTGCCGTGTTCGCCCCTACTATCTCTATCAACTCGACCTTATCAAAGGCTCCTCTCACCTACAGGCTCCTGTGGCGAAGGGCCTCGAAATCATGGAAGGCCTCCGTGGCCACACTACCGGATACGCCGTTCCACAGTATGTGATCGATGCTCCGGGCGGCGGTGGAAAAGTGCCCATCAACCCGGACTATATCGTCCAGCGAAACAGCGAACGAGTCATCCTGCGAAACTTCGAAGGTCGCACCTTCGAATATCCTGAACCGGCAGTAACTCCCGACCCGGTTCTGGACTATTGAGATCGCTCACGATTGATCGACCAGAACCCCGGTGATCACAGCGATTACGTGGCAAAGACTCCCTGCCATGACAAAGAGGTGCCACGTCAGGTGAGAATACCTCATATTTCTGCGAAGGTAAAAGAACACTCCACCGGTGTAGCACAAACCTCCCGCAATCAACCAGGCGAGCGCCTCAGTTGAAATTACTTGCATCATGGGGCGGAATGCGACGCAGATCAACCACCCCATGACGACGTAAAGGACGGTTCCCAATCGATCGAAGCGAGGCAGAAAAAAGGCTTTCAAAATAATACCGGCGAGGGCAATGCCCCACACCACGCCAAGCAAGGACCATCCCCACGCACCCCGCAGATTGACCAAGAGCCAGGGAGTGTAACTTCCCGCGATTAAAACGAAAATCAGGGCGTGATCGATGATCTGCAGCACCCTCTTCTTCCCGTGAGAAGTGACGTAGTGATACATCGCAGAAGCTGCATACAAAAGGACAAGACTCCCCCCGAACACCGACACGCTGACTACGTGCCAGGCAGACAAAGGGGCTGCCAGGTAGATCATTACAGCCAAACCGATAGCGCTCAAAACCGCGCCGATACCATGGCTGATCGTATTGGCCACCTCCTCCGCGTGAGATTCACATAAATCACTGCGCTGCATGGTGGAAACTATTTCACACAATACAGACAGAGCGAAGAAAAAGATTTCTTCCCGCTGTCAGAGAGTCCACTTCCAGGCAACAAGCCGCTATCGATTCAGCGCCAGATAATGCAGGACCGCCTTCTGCGCGTGCAGACGATTCTCAGCCTGCTGAAAAACTTCATCCGATCTCGATTCGAGCACTTCCTCGGTAATCTCTTTGCCGCGATACGCAGGAAGACAATGCTGAACGATCGCACCGGGATTCGCGAGGGATACGATCTTTGAATTGATCTGAAACGGTGCCAACACCTTCAGTCGCCCTTCCGCTTCCGCCTCCTTGCCCATACTGACCCAAGTGTCCGTATAGAGGACATCCGCCTCTTTCGCACCCATCACCGGATCATCAGTAATCGTAACCGGTGCGTCTCCCAACCGCTCCATGAAACTGCTGTGCGGTTGAAACTCCTTCGGTGCAGCAATGACTAACTCAAACCCCAGTCTTTTCGCAGCCCAAGCCCAGGACCGGCCCATATTACAGTCTCCATCTCCGAAAAACGCGACTCTCTTGCCAGCCCAGCTTCCAAGCTTCTCTTTGATCGTTAACAGATCAGCAAGAATCTGGCAGGGATGCTCCTCATCAGTAAGTGCATTGATCGTAGGAATTTTGCCGAATTCCGCAAAATCAACCACGTCCTGCTGATCGTAAGTCCGGATGATAATCCCATGAACCATGCGTCCAAGCACACGGGCCGTATCTTTGATAGGTTCGCCACGTCCAAGCTGAACATCATTAGCATTCAGAAACATGGGTCGCGCGCCCAATTCGTTCAGGCCAACTTCGAAGCTAACCCGAGTCCTCGTTGAAGACTTGGTAAAGATCATCGCCCACGTCTCACCCAGGAGAACCTGATCCGATTGCCTGCCGCGGTCTCCTTTGAGCTTCACTGCATGATCGACAATCTTTTCAATCTCCTCACCCGAGAGGTGCTCAATTCCTAACAAATGCTTCATTTTTCTTTCTCTTTTCGACTATTCCGAACTTGCGATTTCCTTCAATACTCCTTCAAACAGAGTCAGCGCTTCATCCACTTCTTCATCCGTCACGTTCAGGCGAGGGAGCCAACGAACGACTCCAGCGCCCGCTGGCACAGTCAGCATGCCCTTTTCCATCACCTTGTTGACAACATACATTGCCGGGGTCATTCCAGACTCCGCAAACTTGGGCAGCTCCGCCATCTTATCGGAATTCAAAACAAACCCGAGCATGAGCCCAATCCCGCGCAAATCATCAAGAAAAGGAATATTCCAGCCCGACACCACATCGCGAATCCGCTTCTCCTGTCGGCTCACATTCTCCAGTATCCCCTCCTCTTCGATTGTCTTGAGAACAGAAAGGCAGACAGCCGATCCCAGAGGAGTTCCACCAAACGTGGACCCGTGAGTTCCTGGTCCCAGCGCGGGGGCGCACGCATCGTTTGCCCAGATAGCACCAACGGGAAATCCCCCACCAAACCCTTTTGCCCAACTGACCGCATCGGGCTCTACCGAAACTGCGCTATCTTTCAAAATTGTCCGCCAGCCACACCAATCACCTGTCCTTCCAGAACCACACTGAACCTCGTCAAACATCAGCAGAAGATCGTACTCGTCCCTCAACTCAGCAGCGGTTTGCATAAACTCGGACGTCGCGGGATTAATTCCGCCTTCCCCCTGCAAAGGTTCAAAGAGTATGCCTGCTGTCTTTTCTGAAACGGCTTCGCGAAGTGTATCACTGTCGTTAAAAGGAACGTGAAGAAACCCTGGAAGAAGCGGATCGAAACCGATCTTCACTTTCTCCTGAGCCGTAGCGGCGATTCCCCCCAGTGTCCGACCATGGAAAGATTGCTTACAGGTGATCACCTCATTTTTGCCCGACTCTTTGCCGTATTTGTCGAACGCCTTTTTTCTCGCCAGTTTGATCAGCGCATCGTTCGCCTCGGCACCGCTATTGCAGAAAAATACTTTGCCCGAAATCTGCACCATTTTCTCCACCACGAACTGAGCCAGCTCAGCCTGCTTACGAATGTGATACAAGTTCGAACAATGGATCAACTCGGCACCCTGCGAAGAAAGGGCACGCTGCATAGCCTCCGGACAATGCCCGAGCGAACAGACCGCAATCCCCGTAGCAAAGTCAAGGAGGCGTCGACCGTCCTCATCCCAGACATAGCCGCCCTCGCCACGCGAAATCGCGATCGGGAAACGACCGTAGTTCCCGAGAAGATACTTTTCGGTCAACTCAAACGTGGTCATTTTACAATCTCTGTTCCAATTCCCTTCTTCGTAAAAATCTCAAGGAGGAGAGAATGAGGAATCCGTCCATCAATGAAGTGAACTTTCTCCACTCCCGCGTGCAGGGCATCCACAGCTGAGCGAACTTTGGGAATCATTCCGCCTCCTATCACCCCTTCCTCGATCAGTCCCTCAACCTGATTCGCATGGAGAGAATGAATCAACGTCGACTCATCGGAAGGGTCCTGCATCAACCCTAGCACATCACTAAGATAGACTAGCTTTGCCACCTTCAGTTCTGCAGCCAGAGCGCTGGCCGCGAGGTCGGCATTAACGTTCAGACTCAACCGTGTTCCCGATTCCGACGCCACCGGCGAAACCACTGGCACCGTATCGGTCGAGAGAGCTGCCAGAATACGGGAGAGGTCAAAGCCGGTAACTCGCCCCACTCGTCCCAGGCTGACTTCACGCTCCTCCTCCTTTGACCATCCGGAAATTCTTTCGCCGATGAAAGCTTCATTACCCGGAACCCCGAGGGCGCGACCGCCATAACTCTCGATTCCCTCCACCAGGCCGGGATTGATGACACGGCTCAACGTTCTTTCCACGATCGCCATCGACTCATCGGTCGTCACACGGAGACCACCAACCCACTCCGGCTCCAGGCCGGCCTCAGCCATTGCTGCCGAAATCGCCTTTCCACCACCATGGACCAGCACAGGTCTCATACCGCTCAATTCCATGAAAACGACATCCCTCAAAAGCCGGCGCACCAGTTCGGGATCTTCCATCGCGCTACCGCCGACTTTGATCAGGATCGTCTTATTGCGAAATTCCTGTAGGTAGGGCAAAGCCTCCACCAGGACGGCGGCTTTCTCGATTTGCTGTTGGAGCTCC
The DNA here is from genome assembly GCA_002698785.1 of Verrucomicrobiales bacterium. Classification (GTDB taxonomy): domain Bacteria; phylum Verrucomicrobiota; class Verrucomicrobiia; order Verrucomicrobiales; family DEV007; genus Arctic95D-9. The sequence continues at coordinate 108,830 of PAAG01000059.1, forward strand.
GATTCCATCGAAAAAGGGAAGCGGTAAGTCTCGCCGAAATGACGAATCGAGCAAGAGAAGATTCCGACGAATCACCGACAAGCCTTACGCAGTGGTCAACGCTTCACGTTGAGCGCATACTCGTGGCGATTAAAATCCACATATTCAGGAGAAAGATCAGCCGTGTAGACATTGAACGAGCCACTCCCAAGATTCAGGTTGATACAAACAGTGAACTCAGACTCTCTCACCGCCTCAGAAAGCCGGTCGATATCGGTATTCGCCGCTATGCCATTCTGCGCGGCCAGTACCCCATTGAAATAAATATCGACCATCTCCTCTTTCACTCTAGCCCCTGAGTAGCCAACGGCATGGATGACACGGCCCCAGTTCGGATCATTACCATTCCAGGAACACTTCACCAGCTTAGAATTCGCAACAGCCCGAGCCACCCGTTCTGCGTCGAGATTCGTTGCGGCTCCTTTCACGACAACTTCTACCAGCTTGGTCACCCGTTCTCCATCGGCCACGATCTTCTTTGCCAGAGAGAGCATCACCCAGCGAAGAGCTTCGCGAAACTCATAACTTCCTTCTCCCCCGCGGGTTACAGTCTTGTTTCCCGCCTGGCCATTGGACATCACGATGACAGTATCGTTCGTGCTCATATCACCATCGACCAAGATACGATTGAACGAAAGATCCACCGCCTCTCGAGTCGCAGCCACCAGCTCGGCTTTTGAAACGGCCGCGTCAGTGGTGACGAAACACAGCATCGTTGCCATGTGGGGATTAATCATCCCAGCACCCTTCGCAATCGCACCGATCCGCACCTTAGCGCCGTTGATTTTCACACTCACAGACACACTCTTTGGGCGAGTATCGCTCGTTATGATCGCCTGCGCTGCAGCATCACTGTCGTAGTCGAGATTTTCGATCAGTTCAGGAAACTTGGCTTCCAGTCGCTCGAGGGGTAAAGGAACACCGATAATACCTGTCGAACAGACCTGGATTTCCCTCTGAAGCAAACCAAGCCCTTTGCTCGTCATACTTGCCATGGCACGAGCTTTCACAATCCCGTCAGGACCGGTACAGGCGTTTGCGTTTCCGCTGTTCACAATGATGGCTCTCGGCTCACACGATTTGATGTAACTTGAGGAAAGGCGCACCGGAGCCGCCCGAACCTCATTCTGCGTATACACAGCATCACAAATGGTGGGAAATTCAGAATAGATGAGAGCAAGGTCAAGACGCTCTGCAGAAGGATTCTTGATGCCACACGCCACAGCGCCAGCTTTGAAACCCTTCGGGGCACACAAGCCGCCCTCAACTTCTTTAATTTTTCGTCCCATAACAGATCAGACTTGAGCGATCAAAAACTGAGTAATCCGCAGGTCTCCTCGAATCCCTGCATCAGGTTAAAACTTTGTATCGCCTGGCTCGCAGCTCCTTTACCGAGATTATCCTCTGCACTAGAGAGGATCAGGCGATTTGTTCGAGTATCTACAACCCATCCTACATCCACGAAATTTGTGCGAACCACGTTCTTGGTATCGGCAAATTTCCCCTCACCGCGAATTCTCACAAAAGGTTCGTCGTTGTAGGCTTCTTCATACGCTTTCTCTACCTGAGAAGAAATCGTATTCACATCTCCAATCACTTTCGAAAAGATCGTTGTCGCTATCCCCGCCGTGATGGGCATCAAATGAGGAACGAAGGAGATATTCACCACCTCATCAGCAGCAATTGACAGCTCCTGCTCAATTTCACTCAAATGCCGATGCTTCGGTGCTCCATACGCCCGGAGACTCTCATTCACTTCAGCAAACAGCAGAGAAGTATCTGCCTTTTTTCCTGCCCCACTCACACCCGACAGACTCGAAACAGCGATGGATGAAGTATCAAGCAACCGGTTCTTCAAAAGGGGTAACAACGGCACTAGAATACTGGTCGGGTAGCACCCGGGCGAAGCAACCAGTTGCGCTTCTCGTATTTCGTTTCTATAGACTTCTGGCAAACCATAGACGGCTTTCTCTAATAGATCCGGGGCTGGGTGTGCGTGACCGTAAAATTCTTCATATACATCAGCATCACGCAGACGAAAATCGGCGCTCAAGTCGACAATGCGAAGCCCGGCTTTCAGCAAAGGAACAGCAAACTCAGAGGCGACTCCGTGTGGCAACGCCAGAAACGCAGTTTCAACACCCGACGCAACGATGGCGTCGATATCTGGTTGCACGAAGCTGACTCCTTCCGCCCCTGGAGCCCCAGCCAATCTGGGAAAAACGTCAGAAAGCGACCTGCCACTCTCCTGGCGGGAAGTTACTGCTGCCAGTTGTACGAGAGGATGGTTCACGAGAACACGGAGGAGCTCCTGTCCCGTATAACCACTGGCACCGACAACGGCCACTTTGGTTCTGGTTCCTGATTCAGACATGCGGGGGAAGCAGCATGGCACAGAATCCGATCTAGTCTAAGAACATCTCGGTGAACACGAAAATTTTTCAGGCACAAAGCCGCTTGCGGATTCCAAAATTCAAGCCACAATATGCGCTCCGCGAAAACGTTTTGCGGAATCTGGTCGACGGGACGTGGCGCAGTCTGGTAGCGCACCACAATGGGGTTGTGGGGGTCGCTGGTTCGAATCCAGTCGTCCCGACCACCCTTCGCAATGCGAAGGTTTCCGGTTTAACAGAAAACTAGTCTAAAACTCGACCATGATACTCAAAGATTCCGCCGTCCTCGTTATTGGCGGCACAGGCTCCCTTGGGTCCGCCTTTCTCAAACGGTTATTGAGCTTTGGCCCCGATGCACCCTCGTCCGTGACAGTCTTCAGTCGCGACGAAGCAAAGCAAACCAAGCTGAAAGAGCAGATCGACGAGTTGTTGAGAAACATTCAATCGCCACCCAACATTCAATTCAAATTTCGACTTGGCGATGTTCGTGATCAAGACTCCCTCTATACTGCGATCACTGGCCACGACATCGTTATCCACGCCGCCGCACTGAAACAAGTGGACCGCTGCGAGCACTTTCCCGACCAGGTGGTGAAAACCAATATTAACGGGGCAATGAACTTGGTGAGCGCGATCGAAAAGCACCCTAGCCCCCCTTCTCTTGTCGTAGGCATATCGACCGACAAGGCTTGCCTTCCCGTAAATGCTATGGGGATAACCAAGGCCATGCAGGAAAAAATCTTTATCGCGGCAAACTCTCGGTGCCTGAAGACTCGATTCGTATCTGTACGGTACGGAAACGTGCTGGCTTCTCGCGGTTCCGTCGTTCCCCTCTTCCATCGTCAGGCACGTGAAGGACGCGACATCACTGTAACGCATGCTAACTGCACTCGTTTTTTCCTGACGCTGGGCGAAGCAGTAGAAACAATTCTTCATGCGATCGCACATGGCAAGAATGGTGAGATCGTTGTTCCGAAAATTCGATCGTTCCATATGATCAACATCGCAAAGAGCCTGGCAAAGGAAGCCGATGTCGCGGTGAGAATAATCGGTATGAGGGGGGGCGAGAAGATTCACGAGACACTCATCAGTAATCAAGAAGCCAGAAGAATGCGGAAAGAGGCGGGTTACTACATTATCAAGCCGGAAAACCGCTCCACGCCACCTGAAGACAGCGAAGTTTCAGCCGCTTGGGAATTCACCTCCGACCTGGAACCGCTGTCCGAAGGCGAAACGGACCATTTCCTCGCTGAGAACAAAATGACTCTGGAAGACACCCCGGTGTTCGATCTCTAAAGCCGTAGCCTCCGCCGAATTGAAGTGATAATTCCTTCCTGCAACCGTCTGTTCAGTTCCGCATTAGTGCTTTGCACCTCCTGGAGGACACCTCTTAATTCCTCAATGTTCGCGAGACTCTCTTGGAGGTCTGCATCGAGTCTTTCGACGAGCTCCAGTCTCTCATTCGCAGCAGCCTGGCTCTCTTGTAACTGATCATCGAGCGAATGAATGAGTTTGAGTCGCTCCTCAGCAGTGGCAACCAATAGAACATCCCTTTCCTCTGCCCCGCGAATGTATCCACTTTCATCGAGGCTCAGGGAATTCCGATCCATTACCAGAAACCGCCTGTCCGCGTGGCACAGCTCTGGATCCATGACTGCTGCCGCCGCCACCAAAGCTGTCGCTTTGGCTTGGGAGGCAACTTCCTTGTATTCCTGAGGTAGTTCCGCCTTTTGCAGAAATTCATCGATACACCTGATGTGCTCCTCTGCACATTCCACCGAACCCACACGAGCGTGGGAACTCAGTTGCTCATCGTGTACTCGCCAGGCTCCGAACTTTTCAGGAACGTAGTGGAACTCCCCCTCTAACCCCATCCTCATCCAGAATTCGAGGTCGGGAACGTGACGATAACGGGAATCCCATCCCCCAGCCCGATTAGAAGCATCTACGCGAAATGCGGCACCCACTCCGATATTACACATGTGATCCATCAGGAGATGCTTCAATCCAATTTCGGGAGAACAATTGGAGCTGAGAATCCGATTTTCCCAGTCAATCAAATCATATTCTCCCGCTACGACAACGATCGAAGGGTTCTCTTGAAACACCGGTATAGCAGAGGAGAGGCACTCAGGATACAACAGGTCGTCATCTGATAACATGATGGCGATCTCACCTTCAGCCCTTTCAAGACCGATATTTACCGCAGCAGACTGGCCATTCCCTCCACCCTCGAGCACCAAAATTCTCGAATCGGCGGCAGCAAGCTCTTCAGCTACCGTTTTTGTCTCATCCGTCGATCCATCATTCACAATGACGACTTCAAAGTTCTTATAAGTCTGCGCCAGGACAGACCCCACAGCCCCTCGAAGACAATGGCTCCGGTTCCGAGTTGGGATAATAATGCTCGCTTTGATAGCTCGATCTCTCATTCAAAATTCACACCCTGCCATTCGTGGCATAGCTTCGCAGTTCCAAGTATTAATTTCACAACGCGTTCCGAAGTATTCGTCACTTCATATTCGGGTGGCACATTTCCGGAATCTTTCCAAAGGCGAGAGGTTACCAACTTCACAGCATCGAAGATTATCTCTCGATTCAAACCGGTTACCACGATGTGCCCCGTATCCATCGCTTCGGGACGCTCAATGGAATGACGCAGGGTAACAGCTGGAAAACCTAGAATGGCAGCCTCCTCGCTCACAGTACCGCTGTCAGAAAGTGTGCATCTCGCATTGAGTTGCAGGGCAATGTAATCGTGAAATCCAAACGGCTCCAGGAAACGCACATCCCCTTTCGCCCGCCAGCCATTCAACTTTTCGACTCGCTCTCTTGTCCTTGGGTGCATCGAGACAATCACTGGAATTCCGTATTCCTCACTCAAAAGATCGAATGTTTCTAGCAAACCGACCAATTTTCCCTCGCTGTCCACATTCTCCGCTCGATGAATACTGGCGAGAAAATAATTTCCCCTCTCCAATTTCAATTCATTCAACACAGCCGAGGCCTTGAATTTCGCTCGGTTAAAATCCAACACCTCCCGCATGGGCGATCCGGTCAGGTAGATTGATCGAGGATGAATCCCTTCAGCCAGTAGGTTCCGACGTGCATGCTCTGTGTAGACCAGATTGACGTCACTGGAGTGATCGACAATGCGCCGATTCATTTCCTCTGGAACATTCGGATCAAAACACCGATTGCCTGCTTCCATATGAAAGATCGGGATCTTCAAACGCCTCGCAATGATCGCACTTAGCGCGCTGTTCGTATCCCCCAGGATCAACACTGCATCTGGCCTCTCTTTCAAAAGAACCTTTTCGGTTTCGATCAACACTTCACCAATAATTCTTCCGGGAGAAGACCGGTCGATCTCCAGGAAATAATCAGGTTCCCTGACTCCCAAATCCTGAAAAAAAACCTCACTCAACCTGAAATCAGAGTTTTGCCCAGTGTGAACCAGGACATGGTCAAACACCTCATCTAACGAAGCAATGACTCGCGACAGACGGATAATCTCTGGCCGAGTTCCAAGAATAGTGAGAATCTTCATGTAAAATCTGGGGGTCTCATCTCCGAGGGAAAGCGCACGTCCTACTTCGATTCGGCGTAGGAAAGAAAAGTGCGATACAACGCCGAATAAAGGGGATCAGCAAGATCCAGCAAGACTTTCTCATCAAAGGAATCGCTCTGAAACGAACTCAGTAGCTGGAGTAACTCACTTGTTGAGATCCTTCCCATCCCCGTAATTCGGAAGAAATCAGTACCCGTCGGTGGGTTCTTGATAATCCCGACAATCTCTTGAATGAGAATCTCTACGTCCAATAGCTCCAATTCTCTGTCTCCGAATACTTTCGGCTCGTCCCCGTTGGATAACTGGTGACAGAACGTGGCCACCACTGAATTGTAAAACGCTCGGCAACCGGTGCCAAAAACGTTTGGTACAATCAAGATTGAGAGTGAGGCTCCGACCCGCTCAGCCCATTCTTGAAAGATCTTTTCCGCTTCCCTTTTCGAACGACCATAGGCATTCGACGAGTCTCTCTGTATCGAAGAAACATAAACTACATTTGGTCTGAGCTTTTCTACGGTCAGGGCCTCCACCAGTTGTTCCGCAAGCCGAACATTCGTTCCGTAAATTTCGTCATCATCCCCCCGGTTCATTCCAGCCAAGTGCACGACTGTTTCACAAGCTTCCAGAGAAGAAGACAACTCTCCGCTATCAAACAACTCTCGACCTAGCTCTACCAGGACAACATCGCCTTCCTTTTCTGCCCATTCCGACAGATGACTTCCGATAAACCCACCCGCACCGCTAACTGCAATAACTCGTTTTCGACTCACACTAATCGTCTCCTCGCAAATCATCTACCATCGCTTTCAGCCTCGGATCATCTGTATCCCGATATCGATCCAAAAAGGCGTCGATTGTAATTCCGTCTTCGATACCACTCCATCCAAAATCGTTGGCAAAACGGAATACATGTTCTCCCCGAAGCAACCACCCTTCCATCCCACCGGAGTTAGGGCCTTCCGTCACCCAGTATTTCTCAGCAGTCTGAGTGCTCAAATTTTCAGGGGGCTTCATGTAGAGAAATGGCTACGCTGGAAAACTCCCGATCGCAAGCCACGTTCACCACCTATACGGCGGGAACTACTCCGATGCGAGATACCCCAAGCCCCAGCCGGCGATTATCTTTGCTTTCAGCATTCAAATCGCAAGGGCGTTGCGCACCTGGTGCTTTGATAAAAATACGAATTGAGCTGCCTTCGCCTCGATCCTTCCGATTCGGTAGCGGGGCTTCAACTATCGTAGTCCCGTCCCCCTGTCGAAAACTCATGGCGAGTCTTTCCCCATCACACCACAACTCTACTCCCTGCACCACATCCGGAGAAATAGCGTGAAGTATTTCACATTGTAACAGCACATCGCCAGTCGAGACAGGAAGCAAATCTACCCAAGCCTCATCGCCCGATGTCCACGCAAAGCACCGCTCACCATCGGACTCGGGAATATGCCATCCAACCCCAGGGATCGGTCGATCAAATAAGTACACGTCTCCTTTTTCTAGATTATCACTCCAACAGATATCGGGCTCACCTGCGGGAGGCTTCACTAAAGTATTCAGTCCAGAACGATCTTCTCCTCTCAGAAGCACGCAGGGCCACTCCTCTCTCACACGAACAACTGGTAGAGTTACACGTATACCTATCCCCATTCGGACGTCATCGGTTTGGTTCGGATTGGAGTGGTGCAACGTCCTCTCGTTAAAAAGCACAAACTCCCCGGCTCTCATCGGGACAGAGACAGCCTTTGATTCATCCAGAAAACTTGGATCAGCAGAGTGCTTGAAGCGGTCGTTTGTTCCCTTGGCTGTATCCGGCAGACACGGAATATCCACTTTGTGAGACCCAGGATAGAATTCGATACAACCATTCTCGATCGTTGTATCAGTAATGGCCAGCCACGCCGAAATATTCACCATCGGCTGAAGGCTCCAATTATACATGTCCCTATGCCACGGGTACTCCTCCTTCGCATCAGGGCGGGCGGGCGGCTTCGCAAAAAGAGAAGAACTCCAGAGGAGTAGATCAGGACCGTACAAAGTCTCCATCATGTCAACGATGGCAGGACAATTACAGAGGTTGAAAACGGTTTCACTATCCAGATGGCGGACGTGAGTGGGATAAGAGCAATACAGGGTTGGGGTCGGAATAACATGCGTTTCAATCACTTCTCTCACTCCAGCCATTTCAGACTCCGAGAATGCCCGAAAAGGCCCGAGAAACCCATGTTCGAAAAATTGATCGATTTCAGCCGATGTAAGCATAAGGTCACCGCTCAACGCGTTGCGGTACGAATATTCACTGGATGCCAGATTCATACAACGAGAATTCAGATCCATTAACAGTAGCATTCCTGGGTTTCGGAAAGCGCGCCAATGAACATCTAGATGCTCTCGTCGCTGCGAATTCGCCCGTCACCGTCAGAGTTGTCTGTGACCACAGCGACGGTGCTCGCAAAAGAGCAAGCAAACGACTCCCTTCGGCAAATACTGGAGACGACCTGAGAGCATTGTTAGAAGAGCATCCGTGCGATGTAATTCTAATCTGCCTCCCTCCAGAAGTCGACCGCAGGCCATTTCGCGAAACGCTTCTTTTTGCCCCGAATGTAAAAGCGATACTCATCGAAAAACCGGCAGGAATCGATTCACATAACGCTCGCGAAGCCTTCGATGGGCTACCTGTTCCCGTTTTCATTTTCCATCAAATGCGCCTCCTCCCCTGGGCGCAGCAATTTCGCGACACCAGCGAGAAATGGAAAGACGAATCCCCCCTCGTTCTTGAGGGCAACTGCTACGGCAAACTTTTCGATCAAGGAATCCACATTCTGGATTTGGCCTGTTGGATTTTCGGCAGGCCACCAGAAAAAATCACCGAAGTGGTTTCAGAAGAAAGCCCCGCCCGACTCAGCGAAAAAGCCCCCCTGCCCTTCGAGTGGCGAATCGACAAGGATCACCCCGGTCCTTTGGCCATCGAAATCGAAGCGCAATGGGAGAACGGATCGAAACTCCGTCTAAACTGCGGACCCGCAGCATCGGCAGGCTGGCTCGACAAGAACCTGAAAGCCTCGAACGGAGAAAACTGGATCAGACTGGAAACGCAAGGAACCAGATCCAGCGCCGGTGACTCAGGGGAACAAATGTCAGGATCACTTTCCGACTACACCGCAGCCACAGCAGAAGTATACAACCGTCTCCACAGCTGGCTGAAAGAGGATCAAGTCCGCCCTGACCTTCCTTCTCTAGCGGAACACTTGGAACAACTGGAATGGTGCGAAAAAGCAATCCGTTTCCCGAACCGAAAGAGATACCCTCGGCCAACCTGGCTCGAAACCGATCACCCCACACTCCCAATTTTAGTCGTAATCCCCCTTAGCGACCATCGTGGAATCGCAGAGCTCTGCGTCCGCAGTTGGACGCAAAACCAAGATTGCTCGGCAGACGACTTTCAACTCGCCATCATCAGCAACCGGGAGACTCGATCACTCGGAGAAACCCTCCGCCCTCTCCTCCGCCCTCACGATAAACTGATTCACTCAGACCTTCCCATGGCCGAAATGGGCCAAGGCGACATGGAAGAATATGTCATCGGCATCGACTCTTCCGATAGCGAATGGATCTTCCTGACCGAGCCACACTGCGAAGTCCCCTCGGATATCGTCACCGAACTCAAAAAATTCTTCGCCACCAGCGAAGCGGCAGGGTTCTGCACAGGATGCATCGATAAAATCGAGAGCCCGTGGGGTCACATGGAAGCACTCTATTCCGAAATCGGCTTCGACGATTGGAAAGAAGAGGGCAACTGGGCAAAAATGATCATGAGAGGCTTCGGCATTCGCCGAACAGCCTACAAAGCCGCCGGTGGTTTTCGCCTGCGATACGGGAGGTTCAGTGAATGGCTACTCGCTGCCGACCTTCACAAACGCGGCCTCTACCTCGACTGCGCTCCCGCCGTAAAAGTCATCCACCACTACACCCCTAACAAGCCTTACCTAGACGAAGCGATCGAAGAATTTGTGATCGGTCAGGCACGATTCGTGGCAGAAATGCCCGACTCAGATCGCCTCCCCTACTTCCCACTCCCGCAAGCCGAAGTCCCTCCGCCCCGCGAACTCAGACAGCTCTTCAAAGCAGTGGCAAAATCCTGCCAAAAGAACGACATCTATCTGGTAGCCCCCACCAATCAAAGCTCCCGACGGATGTTCCGCCTCTGGCTAAAGCGCGAGTGGAATGCCCTCAGAGTGCGTCTGCTCGCCAGATGGAACCCCAAGAAAGCGTTCCCCAATTTCTGCCGCTACTACGAGACGCAGAACACACTGTGTTTCCAAAAGCACTACCCGGCATTCGCAGCGAAGCATCAAAACACACCCGTTGAGGTGGCAGAGACCTGGTCCGCAAGGAAGTCGCAAAAAAGCCCACTCGCCGAATCATACGAAAAGGAAACCTGGAACGAGCACACGTTTCGTTGGACTAAGCCACTATTCGGAGTCCTCACCTCCATTCCTGCGAATAATTCTACCACCCTCGTGTTGGAGCTTCCCGAGGGCCTGATTGCGATCGGAGCTAACGACGTCCAGTGTTTCACATCGTGGAACCTCACTCCCGTGCTCCCCTCTTTTCGCGAAGCAGAAGGATCAAAAGGATGTTTCCATTTGGAATTCGACCTGCCACCCTCCACGCATTCCTCCCCCCAGTGGATCGCCATTGCAGCGAAGCAGGTAGAAACCGACCCAACGGAACTCCGTGAACTCGGCCTGCCACTTTCCGCCATTCACCTGAAATAAAGGAAACGCTCCACAATCGACTGAATCGATACTCGTATCGCGAAAATCAATTCGCATTTCTCTCACCCTCGGCTCATCCTATACGCGGCGATCAGCACGAGCTGATTCAGGATGGGCGAAGAACCGACATACAATGGAGAACTGCGGACACCACCACGGTTCTACAAGACGTGGAAACTGGCTTCGAATCCAGCGCAGCTGATCGACGAGCTATTCAGCCAGTTCGGCGATTTCCTCCACTACCGAGGCGTCGTAAACCTCTACCTCGTCAATCACCCCGCTCTCGTAAAGCAGGTCCTCAACGAGACGCATCGAAACTTCGACAAGCAGACCGTCATCTACGACCGCTTTCGCAATGCCCTCGGGAATGGCCTCGTCAACGCCGAAGGCGACCACTGGAAACGCCAGCGCAAACTCCTCCAGCCCGTCTTCCGGTCCGGATCGGTAAAAAGCTTCTTCGACATCATGCTCCGATCCACGGAGAAAATGGCCGACGCATGGGAGCGACGCATCACCGCAGGCACCATCTTTCGCGTCCACGGGGAAATCGCAAACCTCACCCTAGAGATCGCCGGGAAAGCCCTCTTCAGTAATGGCTTCGAGGAATCTGCCGACGACATCATCCACTGGACGAACACCATCAACACCTACAGTTCCTTTCCTCCCCTCCGCATCCTCAACAACACTGCCATTCCCACCCCACTCAACCTGCGGCTCAAACACGTCCTTCGCGAATACAATACCTTCATCACCGGGATGATCGAGCAGCGCCTCGCCGATCCCTCCCACGACGACCTGCTCTCTATCTTTCTCACCATGCGCGACGAAGACACCGGCGAGCCAATGAAAATGCACGAGGTTGCAGAAGAAGTTCTCGGCATGATCATCGGCGGTCACGAGACATCATCCGCCGCACTCGTATCGACTTTCTTCGAACTCTCCCGCCATCCCGAAATCGAACGCCAGGTCGTCGACGAGATCGATCGAGTAAAAGGAGACGGCCCACTTCTCCTCGAACATCTCGAAGAGCTCCACCTCACCCGTCGCGTCATCGACGAATCCATGCGCCTGCATCCGCCGTTCTGGTTTGAAAACCGCAACGCAAAAGAAGACACCGACATCGGCGGTACAATCGTCCCGAAAGGCTCCATGATCGCCCTTAGTCGATACTCTCTTCACCGGAATCCAGTGTTCTGGGACGATCCCGAAACCTTCAATCCCGAGCGCTTCAATTCCGATTCGCCGGACTACATCGACTCCGACTCCATGGGCATCTACATCCCCTTCAGTCGCGGTCCTCGTTCGTGTGTCGGTCGCCACTTCGCGATGATGGAAATGATGATCATCGTCACCACGCTCTTGTCTCGATATCAATTTCAACCGACAGAGATCGACAAAGACGACTTTTCCGCAAGACTCACTCTCGAACTCAAAAACCGCTTTCCCGTCCGCATAATTCGCCGCGCCAAACGACCTACTCTCACCGCCGTATGAAGCAGTTCCCCTACATGACGGATTACATCAACGACACCTTCGTGAAAGAGAAGGAGCGTTTCGACTACCATTTTATCCGCCCCATACTCCTCGTCCTGTATTTCTTCCTTCGCTGCATCGCATTCCCCCTGAAATTTGTCTTTCATCGCAAACCATGGGGATGGGAAGGATACTGCATCGACGCCGTCCTCGCCTTCGGCATCAAGCGCTTTGCCAGCCACGACGCTGTCGAGCTTCTCATCCGCCACGTTCAGATCGAGCCAACTCTCTACCGCTTCCTCCTGACAGGACACGAATTCCCCGATGATGAAAAAGTCGAAACCAGCCTCAATGGCATCTTCGGAAACTTCGGCATCCACAGCATCGACCACGTCATTCGGAATAACATGACCATCGGGCACGACGAACTTTCCTACGAACTCGGGGACAAATTCGACCGCGAGATCTTCCTCGCTCATCTCGACGAAATTCGCAAGTCCCGCCCCCTCGACCACGACGACTACAGCAAAGAGATCCTCGAAATAAACAAAAAATATTCCCTCGGTTGGTTCGGTGCGACCAACGTCGTCATGATGATCGTCTTCGCCATCACCATCTTCGCCGACTTGCGCACAACAATGAAGGCGCTCAACTCCTTCGACTCCGACTCCATCCTTCTCTGGGCTCTCAAGCACATCTACGCCAACGATCCCGAAGTCCTCATCGACCTCGACTTTTATATGCAGGTCTATTCGAACCGCAGCCACTACAACAGCAGCGCCTTCTTCTCCGATCCCAGCCAGTACCTCGCCTACCACATCGTCTTCGACGAGTTCGCTTACTACTGCCTCCGGGATCGCCCACCCACCGTCACATCCTGATCGATTTCGATGAATTGCTACCTCACACGGACCGGAACCTACCTTCCCGGCCCTGCAATCGCCAACGAAGCCATCGCCGACTACCTCGGCACCTTCGACGGCGAGGAAGAAACGCGCACCAAGATCCTTCGCATGAACGGCATCCTGACACGCCACTACGCACTCGATACCAATCAGGACGCCACCCACGATCTATATGATCTCGGCACCGCCGCCGCGCTCGATTGCATCGGAGAAAACGCCCCCGCATCCCCCATCACCTACCTCTCCGCAGGCACTACCAACACACCCCTCGTCGGCCCGGGCATCTCCAGTCTCCTTCACGACCGCTTGGCGAAAGAAGGAAAACTCCCCCACCCCGTCGAGATCAATTCCAATGCCGGCATCTGCACCGCCTCCGCCCAGGCACTGATCAACGGAGTCCGCGCCGTCGCCTCCGGCCAGCACAAGACCGCCCTCTGCATCGGCGCCGAGCAGCCCTCCGACATACTCAAGTCCTCCGTCATGTCGCCACCCGACGACCGCGCTGAGCACGAGGACATTCGCAAAACAAAGTGGTTCATGTCCATTTTCCTGCGTTCTATGCTCTCCGACGGAGCCGGCGCCTTCCTTCTCGAAGACAAACCCGCCGAGTCCGGTCTCTCCTTTCGCGTCAACTGGACCTACTCCCGCTCCTTCGCGAATCAGGCGCCCTTGTGCATGAAGCTGGAGAACCGCTCTCTCCTCCTCAGCCAGGACGTCAGCATCCTCGCCGAACATCTCCCCCCCTGCACCCGCGAAGTCGTCGGCGGAGCTTTCGAAGCCAACAACGACGATCTCGCCACCTACAAGTGCGTCCTCCCCCATCTCTCCTCCTACTTTTTCAAACGCTACCTCCTCAGCGTGTTGCGCGAATTCTGCGGAGGAAAAGCCGCCGATCACTGGACCAATCTCGAAACCGCAGGCAACACCGGAGCCGCCAGCATCTACATCATGCTCGACGAATACATCCGTACACACGACCTCGTCGACGGAGACAAGATAGTCCTCTTCATCCCCGAGTCTGGCCAGTTCAATTTTGCCATCATCAGCCTGACAGCCGTACAGAAGTAAACGATGCCGAAACGACTCGCCATCATCGGCGCTGGAAGCGCGGGACTCATCACCCTCCACAACGCCCTACGCCGACTCCCCGATTGGGAAATCCAGGCATTCGAAAAAGGCGACAATGTCAGGGGCGCATGGGGCAATCCCTACCCGGGCTTCATCTCCACCTCCACCAAATACACTACCCAGTTCTCCGCCTTCCGAAAATACGACTGCACCGCCGGGGAAAACTACGAAGACTTCTTCCGAGACGACGAATACGGGAACTACCTCGACGAGTTCGCGGAGAAATTCGACCTTCTGCGCCACATCGCTCTCAATACTGAGGTAACAAAAATTGCCCGCTCCGCAGAACAGTGGCTCGTATCCCACGGCGACAAACAAGACCCCTTCGACGCAGTCGTCGTCGCCACTGGTCTCCACGAACGTCCCCGCCAGGTTGACCTCGACATCCCCACCATCCGCTCTGTGGAGGAGCGAGAAAACGTCCGCGACAGCACCGTCATTGTCATGGGCGGAGGTGAATCCGCCGCCGACACCGCCAACCGACTCGCCCTCCCCGACCGCAACAACACCGTCTACCTCTCCCTCCGCAGCGGCATCCGCGTTAGCCCGCGCTACCATCCCATTCGCGGAGTCCCCTCCGACTTCCTCCGCAACCGCCTCCTCCTCTCCATCCATCCCGACATCCGAAACGCCATCGGCCAGAAGTTCGTCGAGACCCGCATCCGCAACCGCGAACTCTTCGAGCGCCTCTTCCCTGGACGAGACAAACGCCTTGCCGCTTCAGACCCTGTCGAAGCCAGAAAACGCCACTGGGATTTCCTCTTCACCAAAACCGCCAAAGACAAACTCTTCAACACCTTCCACAACAAGAGCGACGGCTTCCTCGACGCCATCGGCGAAGGCCGCATCCAGATCATCGGCCCACCCGTCGAAGGAAAGGCAACCCAGTTCCATAATTTCGAGCAGACTGAAACGCTCGCTATCCACGCCGACTACCTCGTTCCCCAGCTCGGCTACACCAACGGCCTCTCCGACCTCTTCGAAGAAGACATTCACCTTCGCGATTTCTACCTCGGCTGCCAGCACACCACATACGACAACCTCTTCCTCGCCGGCTTCGCCCGCCCCATTATCGGCAACATCCCCACCATCAGCGAGCAAGTCGCCAAATACGTCACCGCCACCCTCGCCGGAAAAATCCCGCACCCCGAGAACATCACTCACCTCCAATCCGAAGACCGCGCCTATATGTCTGAGCGCTTCGCCCGCATCGACATCGACACCGTCTACCCCGTCGAGATGTTCCCCTACTGCGACCGACTCGCCACCCTGACAGGCACCCTACCCACCCGCAAAAAACTCGGATTCAAAAAGTGGCTCAAAATCCAACTCACTCCCGCCACGACCATGCACTACATGGATGACGACTTCGACCCCGCCGAACTCGAGTCCGAAAAAATCTACACCCCACCCATTCTCAACACCCTCTTGGGCATCATTCGCTTCGTCGACCTCCTCACCCGAACCAACCGCCGTTAACCCTGCGTAGCGAAACTTGTTAAAGTTTCGAGACCGTAGCCTATCAAACCACAAAAGAAGGAAGGCATTCCCGCCCAACAACCGCTCCTCCTACCACTCTCTTACTACCCCCGGTCGCTTCTTCTCAGAACAGGTCACTACCTCAGGCACCTTCCCAAGCGGCACATCGAAACCCGTCGAACCGAAAACCTCTTTATCCTTCCCCGCAATGCTCTTCAATTCCGCTAACGTTTTCGACCCTTCCAACACTGCCAAATCGTCCCGGTAATAGTCGAACCACGGCAGTCCTGCACTCTCATACTCCTTCGCCGTGACCGGAGCCTGCGGCGGATTCGCCCCGGTGATCGCTCTCCAATCGAGCGCATTGCAAAGATGCACAAAGCACCTACTCGTCGTCTCCTGATCCCAGCAGTCCACACCATGTGGATCTTCATAAATTTCCTGCTGCATTCTTCCACCTTCTGCCAGGACCATCTCATCCACATTTGACTCTGAAAAAGCTCTCTCCCCACTAAAATCGATCATATCTGATCCGTAACATATCAATTGCTTGAGATCGGGCAGCAGCATAGGGAGAAGAGGTTCCAGCGAGTATGGGATCTTGTTCTTCACGTGAGTTTTAAAATAGTAATCCGCTTTCATCGGATACACCTGCAACTGCAAACCGCCCCATCGCGCTTCTCCCGTGATTTGCTCTTCCACTGAGTATCCCTTCCCAAGGGGCATTGCAACGAATTGCCGAATCTCTCCTTTCGCCACCGAAAACCCGTCGAGCCACGGTTGCCCTGGCACGACCATATAGTCCTGCGTCTCGGAGCCCAAGCCCGACTTCCATTCCTCTCCAGAAATAGCGTTGACTTTTCCGGCCCCAACCTTAACTGCACAGGGATACCGGTCCACAAAGTTCAACCACATGGCTTCCGCCTGATACATCGGCATTATCACACCTCCTCGCAGCAGCCAGTGTGCAGGAACAGTATTTTCGAAGTCATCGACATGACGTAAGGGGAAAGCGTCCAAGCCTGGAGGCAACGGATAAGTTTTTTCATCGTCAGGAAGTCGCAAAGTCCGTTGGAGTTGGACATCACACGAAAACATGTGTGGCAACGTGTCCATTCCTCTTTCTAGGATTACCTTTTCAATGTCTTCAGCCCTGAGTTCTTTCAGTAGCTTCTTTAGTTTTCCTCTTCGATCATCGATCAGACTTTGGAAGTCAGCTCGGTTCCTGTAGAACGAAGCCAGAACCTTCTTTCGATTCTCACTGAGAATTGATGGCAATACTGATTCAGCATATTTCTTTACCAAAACCCTCAGTTCTTCCTTTATCTCTGGAAATGAGAATTCCAGTCCGTCGTTCTTTAATTCGATCATTTTTCTATCTTCGTGTTTGCATGTTAGTCAAAAATCTACCATTCCCCATCCCTCACCTCCCTCACGAGTCTCAGCACAGCCTTATCCGGAGTGTTCTTTAGCTCGCGAATCAGATCTGCAAACAACCGAGGCCTCGACCGGATCACCTCCAGAAGGTCCGACGACACCTTGCCCCCCATCGCCAGCATCACATCCGGGTCTTCCCCCAACTCCTCAGCAATCCGTGAGATCGTTTCCTCACCCGGCGGTGGCTGCTGCCCCCTCTCGATCTTACTCAGATAAGAAGGCTCAATACCCACCCGTTCCGCCAGCTTACGCAGAGAAAAGCCCTTCTCCCCACCGTCAGCCTTTAATTCCCGGCAGGAACGAACAAACTCTCCAAAACTGGC
This sequence comes from Verrucomicrobiales bacterium, assembly GCA_002698785.1. Lineage (GTDB taxonomy): Bacteria > Verrucomicrobiota > Verrucomicrobiia > Verrucomicrobiales > DEV007 > Arctic95D-9. Next base: position 126,351 of record PAAG01000059.1, read on the forward strand.
TTCTCGACCCATTTGTGTAGTATTTACTACACACTACGCGAAGATACAAGGAAAACCTCTCCGTTTCTCTGCCCATTCGAGTATCGGAAGCGGCACAACACCACGCCGATCGCCGGTTTCTCCGGAGATTATGACGAAACTGCACGACGGAGTCGGCCTGCGATTCGAAACCACGAATTCCTTTGTAATCGCGCCAACACCTGAAATCCGGAACAGTGGCTGATGCCACGAACGCTCGAACTCATTGGAGTATTCCTCAGGGATCTGGGAACCGGCATGCTCCACTATTTTGTCGTGATATCCAGGACTCTCGGCCTACACTACGTGGCCTTCGGAATTTGCTGGGTGCTTGTCCTGCCTTATAAAGCGTTCCTGAAACTATCCAACAAAGGCAAGGTATCGTTTGATCGGACCTACATTCGACCTCAAGACAGAGGAGTTGCTCTGCTCATCGAACTTTTCTTTCTCCCCTACAACATGTATCGGGAGGGGTTCGTCGGAGAGGACGGTTCAAAATTCGATCAGCGAGTAATGGCAATATGTTTCTCCTTCGGCTGGACGGGCCTGATCGGATTCATCTGGTTTTTCCGCTACATTTGCAACTACGGCCAGTATCAATAATCACGGAGAAACGCTTGGATACGATATTCGAAAATGATACCACTTCGGAGTCAATCCCGATGAAAAAGCTTCTCCCTCTTATTCTCCTATCCCTTCTCTCGGCACTCCCCCTCATCGCACAGGAGAAACCCGACCGAGACGATCCGGAAACCTGGACCTGGGTCGTGGAGAAAGACTTCCCCGGTTACACCCATCTTGTATTGGAGAGCGACTCCATGCAGCGGAAGATCGGGGTGAACCTCTATCTTCCACCCTCCTACGAATCAAGTCCCGACCGGCGCTATCCTGTCGTCTACTATCTCCACGGAGCGACCGGCACAGAAGGTTCTGTCTACGATTTGGGAAGCGTCGTGCAGCGAGGTATCCGCCAAGGGCGCCTTGAAGAAACGATTTACGTGTTCCCAAACGCCGGTCATTTCAGCGGCTACCGCGACTGGCCCGACAAAAACATCAAGGCGGAGACGTGGATCATTTCGGAACTCATCCCCTACATTGACACCAACTACCGCACCATCAATTCCCGCGATGGCCGTGCCCTGTCCGGCTGGTCAATGGGCGGCGGAGGTTCTCTCCGCTTCCTCACAAAATACCCGGAAATGTTCTGTGCCGCTGCCACATTTTCTGCAGCCATCGGCTACCGCATCCCCGAAGAGATCACGACCGTACACAACCTCCGGAAAAACGCAGAGAAACTCCGCGGTCGCATCGGCATCTTCATGGTCGTCGGAGAAGAAGACCGCCTATTCGACTTGTACGAGCCCCTCATCGCCGAACTCGACAAACAGAAGCTCGAATACAAATTCATCACCGCCCCCGGAGTTCCCCACGATCTCGGCAAAATGAAAGAACTCTACGCCGACCAGCTCGTAGAATTCCTCAACAGCCACCTTGCTCCCGCCACCAAAGGCCAAGCCAAAGAGTAATCCCGAAGCCTCCCGCCCCAGTTGCGGAAGTGGCCACACTCTCGCTATTTCTTTCTGATTCTGTGAGAAGCCAAGAATAACCTGATTCCCGTTCGGAAGCAGAGCTTGGAGTCTGTCCCCACAGTCTGGTTTCCACAGACCCTCTAATCATCGCCAATCGCCCCAATAGCATTTAAAGAACTTCCTTCCATTTCCGTCTCATCAATCACACCTAAATGCCAGGTCTTGTATATCAGGAAACCGTTATGAGACTTCATCCAATGGGCGTGAACAGTCGGAATACTGTTCACGCGCAATCCGAGCGGTTGCTCTGGAACGTTCAGAGTAATCAGTTCGGCCCCACCATCATTTGGATACCGGCTCCTTTCAATAACAATAGGAAGTTTGGGGTGCCCCGGATAGAGTTCTTCCAACGTTTCGTTCAGTTTCTCAATGATCGAAACCAACGGCTCATCACTTGTTTCAGTCGCAGGAACAATAAGCTTATCCGGCGGAGTCTCCATGTAAGACAAATCCCGGCTGCATGAAACCAAGGACACCAGGACCGCTATCAGCATCAGACTCTTCATTCCTCCAGCTATAAAACTCGAAAACCAAACAGTAAACCCGAGAATAACCTACTCCGCCACCATCACCCACCAACCGGAAAGACAGGATCCCCAATCCGAATCCGCCCACCCGTCACAACCGAGGCACCAATCCCCGTCGATTTCGCAAGATATTGCATGATCTCGCTTCTCCCACTTTGCTTCACAATGTGCGAACACGGCGGCCACAACTTTCGTGTCTCAAGGACGACTTCGCTCCCAACTTGAAATCGTTTACCCACCAGAAAATCAAGACTGATTGACTCGACAACCAGATTTCGCCGAAGATCCGCGGGATCGATCTCAATCCCGTGTTTCGATAGCAATTCATTGAACGGCTCAATCTGGATCAGCGTCACTTCCGCATCCCACTCTTTGACGCCCGTATAAAATCCTTTCCCGGTCGCATAGCGATCCCCTTCCAGACCTTCCTTCTCAATAACAGCAATCTCCGAATGCCTCCGCATCGGAAGCCCCGTCTCAGGAGAAGTATAAATCGCTTTGATCATCACCACTAATCCAACGTTCGCCCATCCGATTCACCAATGCGTTCAACCTCTCCGCTTCCGTGGCTGGCTTCTCGACAGTCACGGCAACGAACGGCAACCGCCCAGATGTGCCCTTTGGCCTCCTCGTAATACCACTTCTGACGTTCTGCTGTCCACACTTCAACCTTTCCGCACTCTCTACAGGCGAAAGAGTAGTCAACATAGAACTCCGGCAAATCGCCATAAGTATTGATGTGCGCAAGTTTCGACTGATTCGCTTCAACAGCTCCCTGCGGCGCCTCACCCGGTGGCATGTGAGGTGGCAGTAACGGTCCGTTATTCATTTCTCGTCGTCGGTCTGTTCATCCCATCCGAGTATCGCAAAAACTTTATTGACCGAGCGTAAACCGCTAAGTCCCTATTGGATACACGTAATTTCTTTCACCGTTAACACTCTGTGTTTCCATCGACCACGCAACCAGCCCTGACTCACCATCCTGTGAACACTCATTGAAGGTAAAGACAGCACCACTCTGCGTTCTCACAAGTCGTTGAGAGGGATCATAATCGGGAGCGATAGTTTCGAAGGCAATCCCCGCCTCAAACAGAGCCGCCTGAAAAACCTGTCGATCAAGCCCACGTCGAACAATCCAGGGATCAATACGGAGAAACTCTCCTCCGTCCGTCAAGTCATCATGATCCGAGAAGATTAGGTATACCTTCCAGTTGCTGAAGTGGAACTCGACATTTCCGTAACGCCAAATCTTCGCATTCTCAGGAGTCTTCTGAGGGCCCCAACTCGAAGGGGGACCAACCAATTCCTTGAGCCCATCATGATCCACCCCATGACAACGCAGACCCAGTTCACCCGCGCTTGCGATATCGAACATCGACGTACCAATCATGACTGGTTCATAATAAGTGATTTCTTCGCACTATACAGCCAACGCCACTCACACTCACCAACCTTCCGTCTCTCGCACAACAACATACCCATAACTCCCAATCAAATCCTCGATTTCAGCCACATCACTTTCCTTGAAAATCGTAAGGTGAAAATCCTGATACCATCGGTCGTCTTTCCAATGGTAGATCTCGTTCGCATCTTCTCCCATTCGACAGCCAGAGATCAACTTTCTCGCCTTCAGCTCTTTGATCATATCGGAGCGAATATCCCTGTCCCTCGACCGGATGCGAAGGTCGATAGACCCTCGAACTGGTTTATTCTCTTTGCAGATCCTCTCAGCCTCTTCCTTCGACACTTCCCACGACACGATATCCAGATCGCCCAACTTTGCTTCAAAACTTCCCCTGTCTTCCCCGCACACCCAAACCACCTGCGGAGCCACATCCGCCAGATCCAGAACAAACTGCTTCGCTTCCAATAACGAGCTGAAACACCCATGGTCGGACAATACCTTGATCAAAGGCACACGACCAAACTTCTCAGACAACGGCTCAAGAGCGAAAGCAATTTTCTCAGGCATTAAGCGCACCCTGATGATTCACCACTTCCACCAAGGGATGCTTTTCCGAATCCCCATCAGAACCAATCCATGAGCAATTTGACCCAACTCACACAATCTCCCCTCCTACTTCGTCGACGCCCTCAATTCGGATTTAGGACTGAACAATCCATACAACCGATTACCTGCTCCATACGAAGATTCAATCCAATCTGCAATCTCGGACCGATTGGCGACAAACCACGGAGCTGGAATCGCAATCCAGCCCTTCCAATTCGCCTCAGGTGAATAAATCACGATAGCTGTCACTACGCTTTTGATATTCGCAGAAGCAATACCTTCCCACGAAACTGTCGACATACCCCGATGAACACCGTTCTCATCAATTCTGCATTCGACCGTCAAAGAAGCAAAGAACGCAAAAAAGATTCCAAATACAACAACGAACAGCGCAGGAATAATCATACCCATAGAAATTCCTTCAGTAGAAAGCAACACACCCCAGACAATGATGATGAAAACTCCGCTCACTGCCATCATTCTAAGTGGAGAAATCTTAATCTTCATACTCAAATCGAACTGCCCCCAGTATCCGAGAAACAACCTCGTATTTCAAGGTTTCGGTTCGCTTCAAGAATTACACTCAACGCTTCGAAGTTGCTCCCTCACCGTCATCAGAATCCTGCCGAGCATATTCTTTCCCGTTCCATCACCTCCATCCCCCCAATAGTCATCATTCACGGTATGCTCGACCAATTTTCGGTTGCCAGTAGAAATCAGAAGCTCTTTCAACTCCTTATACTGAGCGAACTTTTGGCTGACCGCCGTATGCATGACACTGTCTTTCGACTTTTCCCAATCTTTCTTTATCGGAACCTTTCGACTACGGCCAAGCCGCGCCGCTTCCATGGGAGACCGAGCATTGCGAATCTTTTTGATATGCGCCGAGTCCGTAAATTTCTGAGCTTGAAAATAGTGCTCTGATGTTGGCCACATCTTGCCCCCTACCTTGATAGGAAACGCAGCAAAGTTGGAAAACTCACCATACTTATCCGAAACGCTGTAAAACAGAATTGGACTGCCTGATTCGTCGCACATAATGAAGCTACCAAAGCTAACACCATGTAATGCTGAAGTTCATCAGAAAACCCAATCCACTTTATTTCGAATCTACTTAGACAATCAGAACACCGGCGGAATCATCGAACAGTCTCCTATACCACCCCGAAAAATGAAATCGGCAGCAAAGCTCCGCTCACTTCCGTTCAACCTCGACATTTTCTTGTGGTTTTGATAGAATATCACAAAGCAAACCTCCCCTGATCCGCTGGTGAACCAATAATCCCAAGACATCACCCATTCTCCCCAAAAGACTAAAAAATCGCAAAATGATGACCGACAAAACCACACAACCCACTCAAAACCAACACATTCACTCCAAAATGATGAAAAAACGAAACCCCCATCATTTCCCATCATTTTCGCAAAACCACCCGTGACCCCACCTTTTCCCTGTAGCCGGGGTCTTTGACCCCGGACGAACTCAGCAACGAAGTCCGAATCACCAAATTCTTTCCCCCACGCACAATCATTATCCTCCTCATCCACTTGAACGTTGAGAGTTAAAAGTTCGACGTTGAACGTTCCTCACCTTTCACCCGCTCCTCCTCTTCCGCCACCTCGTCGGCGGCATCCCTGTCTCTCTCTTGAAAACCACCGCCATCCTTTCTGGATCGTGAAACCCACACAACTCCGAAATCATCGACACCGGATGGTTCGACTCCAGCAACAGACTCTTCGCTCGATTCACTCGCATCCGGCACAACATCTCCCACGGCGTGCAATGACAATGCTCCTGAAACTTCCGTTCCAGCGTTCGTCGAGCCACGCGCAACTCACGACACATCTGACCCACACTAACATTTTCCACCAATCGACTCGAAAGCCACGACATCGCACGTCGCAACAAGGGATCTTCAATCGCCAGATGATTTGCAGAATGCCGCAGCACTACCCCACCCGGCGATACCAGCCGCGCCGCTTCAAAGTTCACTCCCTCCCGATTCAAAAGACGCTGCATCGACTCTCCCACGACCTCGCCAATCACGTTCCAGGGAATGGTCACACTCGACAACATCGGATACGTCAGGTTGCAGACCAGCTCATCATTATTTGCCCCTATCACAGCCACCTCCTCAGGAACACGATGCCCCAGATCCCGACAAGCCCCACAGAGAAAACGCCCCAGCGGATCGTGCACCGCAAAAATCCCGACCGGCTTCGGCAATCCATTCAGCCAGTCCCGAAACGAGGCATCAGGCTCCACGAACGACTCGCTGTATCGAGCATTGTCAAAACCGGAAACCGTATGAACCGACACCTCTACCTCTCCCTGAACTGCCTGCGAAAAGCCTTCGATCCGCTGGTCCGAATAGGGCTGGCCGTTTCCAACGCAGGCGAGGCTTTTCAATCCCGACTGACGAAACGCCAACGCCGCCTCACGACCGACGGCCCAGTCATCCACATCGACACTCACCACCCCCGGATAACAGAAATCCGTATCCACGATCACCGTCGGCAGCCCGGGACACAGCTCACGCAACTCATCCGTCTTCCCCGCCAGCCACTCGGTGATCAGGCCATCGGGCTTCGACTCCTCCAGAAACTCCCGCAGCTCATCATGCGATCGATGAATGCTCACCACGCGATAGTCCATCGCCCGCCCCACGAACGGAATCAGCGAAGGTGTCAGACGGCGCAAAAACACCTCCGACATGACAATGGCGACTCGATGGCTCATTCCGTCCCAATTTGACGCAAATCGACAGAAAATACACGCAAGATACGGTTTTTCTTTTTTTCCATCCCGCTACTGTAGCAAACTCAAAACCCGAACCTAAAACCACCATGACCCAATATTTCGACTGCGACCCGATCCAATACGAAGGCCCACAATCCAAGAACCCGCTTTCTTTCAAACACTATAACGCAGAGGAACTCGTCGGCGGAAAGCCGATGAAAGAGCATCTCCGTTTTGCCGGTGCCTACTGGCACGTCATGCGCAACGACCTCTCCGATCCCTTCGGCGGCGGCACAGCCCTCATGCCATGGGACGACGGCTCCACCTCAGTCGAGAACGCTCTTCGCCGGGTCGACGTCTTTTTCGAATTCCTCAACAAGACCGGTATCGAATACTACTGCTGGCACGACCGCGACATCGCTCCCGAACTCAATGACCTCGCTGCTTCCAACGCAGCACTCGACGAAGTCGTCGCAAATCTGAAAGACAAACAATCCGAAACCGGAGTGAAGCTTCTTTGGGGCACCGCTTGTCTCTTTGCTCATCCTCGCTACGCCCACGGCGCTGCCACATCACCCAGCGCGGAAGTCTATGCCTACGCCGCGGCTCAGGTGAAAAAGGCGATCACCGCCACCAAGGAACTCGACGGTCTCGGATACACCTTTTGGGGCGGACGCGAAGGCTACGCGACACTCCTGAATACAGACATGAAGCGTGAGCTGGACCATCTCGCTGCCTTCCTCCACATGGCGGTCGACTATGCGAAAGAGATCGGATTCGACGGTCCCTTTTACATCGAGCCCAAGCCACGCGAACCCTCAACCCACCAGTACGACAGCGACGCGGCTGCCTGCCTGAATTTCCTCCGTGAATATGACCTCATGGAGAAGTTCCGACTCAACATCGAGACCAACCACGCCACCCTCGCCGGGCACACCATGCAGCACGAGCTCACCGTCGCAGCAAACGCAGGAATGCTCGGTAGTATCGACGCAAACCGTGGTGACGAACTCATCGGCTGGGATACCGACCAGTTCCCGACCGACATTTCCCTCGCCACCCAGGTCATGCTCGTCGTCCTCGAAATGGGAGGATTTACCACTGGCGGTCTCAACTTCGACGCCAAGCGCCGTCGTGAGTCCCACGAACCGATCGACCTCATCCACGCCCACATCGGCGGAATGGATGCGTTTGCCCGTGGCCTCAAGATCGCCCAGGCTATCCGCGAAGACGGTCGCCTCGCCAAGTTCGTCGACGAACGCTACAGCAGCTTCGACAGCGACATCGGTGCCAAAGTCGAAGCAGGCCAATGCTCCTTCCACGATCTCGAAGCTTTCGCTCTCCAGAATGGCGAACCAACCCTCCCTAGCGGTCGTCAGGAAATGCTCGAAAACATGATCAACGAGTTTCTCGTCTAAAGCCCCCAGAAACGGCGCGCCCCTGTTCACGTCATCCAGCATTTTCTGGAATTCGATCTGACTTTCGATAGGATGCCCCACGATGGAAGATTGGACTGATAAAATAGTGATAGTGACAGGCGGCGCCGGTGGCATGGGTCAAGCTGCTGCGAAGAAGTTCGCAGAGGCTGGAGCAAAAACCTTCATCTTCGGGCGTACCGTTGCCGCCTTGGAGGAAACGGCAGCGCTTTCCGAAAATATCGTCCCTGTTCCGTGCGATGTCTCCGATACATCAAGCATCGAGACAGCAATGAAGACAGTTCTGGAATCCGGCACTCCAGATGTCCTTGTCCATACCGCAGGGATCAACACAGCCGATCGTTTCATCGCTCACGAGGATCCCTCCCGAATCGCCAGCGAAGAGTCCTGGCAGAACGTCATGGACATCAATGTGCTCGGTGCGGTCAACATGATCCGAGCGGTATCCGGCCCCATGGCCGAAGCAGGCAAAGGAAAGATCGTCGTAGTCTCTTCCACTGCCGGTCACGGATTTGACTCCTTCGCAGGTGTCCCCTACACCGCCAGCAAATGGGCGCTCCACGGACTACTCTTCACAGCACGCCCTCAATTGGCCGCTCGCGGAATCGTGGTGTCAGAATACGCCCCTGGCGAAGCAAACACTCCCCTGGTCGACAAGCGTCCCGTCCTGCCAGAGCCAGAACACCGCGCCGCCATGATCCAGACCGAAGACTGTGGCGACACCATTTTCTTCATGGCCTCACAGCCCCACAGCATGAGCGTCATCCAGCTTCCCAACTACCAGCCATTCGGCGGCATGCCTCCAGAGATTCCCGCTCCCTGGATGAAAGGTCTCTTTGACTAGTCCGTCACCACAAGGTCCTGCTCCGCGTTGATTGTAGAGCCAGGAATCGGGGGCAGGCCCAACAGCTTCAAAGCAAGGTTCCCCGCGTCACCATTTCGGATGGGAACGCTCCCGGAGCCATATGCAGGATTCTCTGTGCCCGGATTTTCCCGAGTCGGATTCAACTCATACAAATCCTTCCCAGCAGGCACTCCCGGTCCCCAGACGTAAAACGGTATCGTGTAATTATCCTGCTCCTTCGACTCCCCATGCCCTTTTGTGCCCGTAAGCCCACCATGATCCGCCGTCACGACCAACCAGGTCTGGCCTTTCAACTTTGGAGCGGTTTCGATGCCTGCGATCAGCTTCCCGATTAGTCCATCGACCTTCTTTGCCGTAGCCAGGTAAGGGCTACCAGAAGTCAGATTCCACGACTCGGCATGACCTGTCGAATCGCAGTCCTTCAGATGAAGCATCGCAAAATCAAAAGGCTCAGCAGTCTCTGCAGACAAAAAGGAATCAACGAGAATCGAAGTATCCGCATTCATCTCATAGACATCGATCTTGTCTTTCCCGTTGTCAGGCCCAGTGGTGTCTTCCTTCCCCGTGCGCTCATCATAACTGATATCATAAAGGGAAAACTTCGACTTGCTCGCATACAACGCCGTCCGCAATCCATGGTCGTGAGCCACTGCAAAGACACTTTCCAGATACGCCTTTTTGTTCCGGTGCAGATTCTGCCCGAGACGAGGATCACCATTCGCAATCCAATTGTGCCCATCTTTTCCGACCACCCCGCGACTCGTAACCATCGCAGTATGATTCGGCAGAGTCACGGTGTAGGTCGCATCCGTTCTCGCATTATCCGTAAATGCCCCTTCACGTCTGAGACGGTGAAAATTCGGCGCTCCCTCTTCGCCCAGAGCAGTAATCGCATCTGGTCTCAACCCATCGCAACTCACAAAGATCACCTGCTCAGCAAAAGAAGACGTTCCCCACAAGGAAAGCAAAGTGATCGAACAGCAGGTGAATGTCTTGGAAAGAATAGATTTCATCTTTGACTCAGTCATCGATACGTAAATGCCTGACTGCCAGGCCGCAATTGGCACGATCCAGTTGACCTGGACCCTACTTTACCCCAGCAAAAGCCCTTTCATAAAAGGCCCAATTCTTATCACCCAACTTGTCGTAAATGACGTTCACTGCATGCCCTGCCTCAGGAAAGGACTCATACTCATGGTCAATTCCCTTTTCCGTCATCGCATCGTGAAGCGCCTGATTTGGTTCCTGGATCTTTCCAACCGCCTGACGAATCACAGTTCGCCCTTTGATATCCGCACCATTCTTTTCCAAAAGGAAAAGAGGGTGCTCGGCTTCAAAGACCCCATCCTTTTCGTCGAAGATTTTCTTAAATAAGTGGGAATGTCGGCGTTTCATCATACCGAGGTCTATCAAAGCCCCATCGATGATCGAGACAGAACCAAAGAGTTCTGGATATTTGAATCCGAGATGCCCCGCACCGAAGCCACCCATGGAAAAACCTTCGATCATTCTTCCCTCCCGTGTAGCGACGGTTCGGTAAGTTTCGTCGACGTGAGGGATCAGATCCTTGACGATCATTGACTCTACTGGACGATCTTCATTCAGCGAATCACAATAGAAACTGTCGACCATCCCATTCGCGAAAACGAAAATTGTCGCTGGCATCTTCTTAGCCTTGATCGCTTTCGTGATGTTCGAACAAATCTGCGGAACACCCCTCTGTGAACCTCCGATACCATGCAGCCAGTAGACAACAGGAAAACGTTCCTCTTTCGCTTGTTCGTAACCGGGTGGGAGAAAGAGCAAGTAGCTCACTTCTTCCCCGGCGGATTCGCTCTCAAAAGTTTTGTAGGAAAGATTGGGGCCTTCAACTGGAGGCATTTTCCACGAAGGTTCCTTGGGCCGTTTCTGACCATAAACGCCCTCAAGAGAGAAGAACAAGACGACAACAATCAAAAACGAAGAGAAGGAGGATTTCATCGCCACGCACTCTAATCGATTTGCGACTCGACAGGAATCAATTTTCGAAATCCCCCTTCACAAATCTGATTTCCTATAGCCCCTCCCGCTCCGCAGAAAACACATCGCCGGTTGGTTCTTCCTGCAGGGTCGCCTGCCAAGCCTCGATTTTGCCGATCATCTCTTTCACCACCTCCGGCTTCTCTTCTTTCAAATCCGTCTTCTCATAGGGATCGCCGACGATGTCGTACAACTCCACATACTCAAGACCACGACTGGCATTGAGCTTCCAATTTCCATCAACGACCGCCCATGACACCCAGTGATCGGTCTTACTCGAATCGACAGGCCACGGCGATTGCGATTTCCAGAAAAGCGACTTTTCACGGGTAGCGTGTTCTCCCTTGCCTAACAAGACATCTACCTGACTCACACCGTCGGGAACATACCCTTCTGGCATCTCCGCCCCAGCCAACTCACAAAAGGTCGGCAACAAATCCACTGCCGAAATCAATGAAACATCGTCGTTCTCACCTGCGGCAATCTTGCCCGGCCAACGCGCGATAAACGGAACATTGATCCCGCCTTCAAATAGCGAAGCTTTGTAGCCCTTCCGCCCGGCCGTGATTCCCTTCGCCGCATTGATCCCCCACCCGGCTCCGGTCGCGGTATCATACTGCAGCTTCAGCTCGCCAGGTTTCTTCGCCCGTGCCGGACCATTGTCGGAACTGAAAATCACAAGCGTATTCTCCTCGATACCGAGGCGATCGAGCGTATCGATCACCTCCCCAATCCGGTCGTCGGCATGGGAAAGAACCGACGCATAGATCTGGTCGGGGCGACTTTCCATTTCCCGAAACCGCCACTCATACTTCGGCACGGTGTGAAACGGCGTATGCGGCTCGTGCATCCATAGATTCACAAAAAACGGTTTCCCATCCGCTACCGCTTTTTCAATGAATGCATTGGTGTGCATGGCATCCTCGTGCACTGGCATCTGCTCGCCCGCACAATTGAAGGCTCCGTATTCATCGTAGCCATATTCGCTCGGCAGAGGCGAATCGGGGATCATGTCATTCGCGAGGTGCCACTTCCCAAAATGAGCCGTCGCATACCCGGCTGCCTGTAGCATCTTTGGCAGGGTCGGAGCGCTCGTGTCGAGCCAGTCTGGCATACCTCGCTTTGCGTTGCTCGGAACCCAGGCAAAATGACCGTCGATATTGTAACGCGCTGGAAAATGACCTGTCATCACCGCTGTCCGACTCGGAGAACACACCCCGCTGGCCACGGTGAACCGATGGAAGTCCGTTCCTTCTTTCGCAAGCCGATCAATGTTCGGCGTTTTGACATATGGGTGTCCGTGACACCCCAGATCGCCCCATCCCCAGTCATCCGCAAAGATGAAGAGAATGTTAGGCTTTGTCTCTGATTGGCAATGTGCAGTGATCGCCGCAACGATTGCTGCCAAAAAAACGACTCGCCTCCGTACTCCGATCATACTCAGTTCCTCCTTACTTCTTCGATTCCAGTCCAACCGTATTTACGGTCACCACGTTGTATTTGTGAGTCGCGCCATCCTCCGCTTCTTCGTCGACATACTTCAGCTCTACAAGAGGAGCCAACGGTGTATCACTGTATTGCAGCCCTTGGAAAATAGGGCGACCAAATGGATTCTTTCCTCCATCGACCTTTGCGATCACCTCTCCATCGCGGTAAATCAGGAAATGAGCGATTCCGCTCTCAAGGTCGGCAATCGCATCCCACGTGACCTCATTGCCGTTTACTTCCACATTGGTGGGAGCAGGAGGTCGTGTTGTATCTGGAATCTCCGTGTCCTCCACATATTTCATCCAGGCTTTTGCTGTAGCTTTGTCAGGAAGCCACATCGCTTCGCTGGCATCTCCCGTGAAATCTGATGCCGGCACAGCGGTCTCGTCAAGCAGGTAGGAAAGCCAGGCATTATCGGTCGGCATTGGTTTCACGGTATCTCCAGACTTCTCGGGAAGCCTCGCAGTCAGGCAAGTGTCCATCCATCGAATCGCCATGTAGCGCTGATTTCCACACTCGTGTGCGGTCAATGGATCGACGGCCACTCCAATAAGGGCACCCTCCCGGCGCATCGCCTTGAAAAACTTTTCATTGGCAGGCCACACACCGGCAAAACGCCCCTCCTTCACCGTGACCCCTTCTTTCGTTCCCGGATTACACATGATCGGCACTCCCAAGGCCGCCTCTGGCACCTCGTGCGGCAGTATGGTATCACGATCAGGGTTGGCCTCTAACAAAGGCACTCCAGACCGCAGCCACGCGGCAGCCACACGCTCGGGGTAGAGCAGAGCCATGCCGCCGCACCAATGCCCTCCGCCACTGTGTCCCCATAGTGCCCACGGGACGACGGACAGCTCCGGGTGTCCGCTCTGGTCTGCCAAATCAAACAGAGCCTTCTGAAAGGCATCACCCGAGCCATTTCGAGGATCGCACCACATCTGACAGTTGGCGTCCTGTGGCTGCTCGTAGGAAGGTGAAAGCAATGCACAGCCATGCTTCCGAGCCAACGCCTGCCAATGCAGGTCAAAAGCGCCTGTCTGCCCCGATTTACACGATCCCTCTCCGCATCCGTGTTGATGCACGACAATTCCCCGGAGTTTCTCGACCTCTTCTGGTATCCACACTGTGTATTGAACCGGAAAGATCAATTCCCCCGGTTTCTCGGACGCCTCGTAGCGAACCCGATAATAGGGAGGTTCGACCGCAGGAGGACTATCATACGGAGGGTTCTGAGCAGGTAGCAGAACAGGAAAAAACAGCAGCAGGGCAATAAAAGCGGACTTCATTTATCGAGGATTTGGAAAAAGGATTCTCTCCCTCCTACCAATCGTGGTCAATAGCGCAACCGGGCTGAGAAAGCCGAATCCTGCAATCGATGGCGAGTCTGATTTCGCGCTGGTGAATCCTCACAATCGGTCGAAAATACTTCCACAACTCGATTTCCCCCGTGCGCAGTTCTAATCGAACTTTGGATCAAGAGGCCAAAGGTGTCGGCAACGTTTATTCGTTCGCTGCCGTTAACACGTTGTCTTTTCAGATGGTCATCGGGAGCCCGATGATCCTCTATGCAAAAAGTCTTAATGCGAGCGCTACTGTGCTCGGAGTCATCGCAGGTATGCTTCCCCTGATGGTGATACTTCAGATACCTGCGGCTCGGTTTGTCGATGAAGTAGGTTACAAGAAATTCGTTCTCTCTGGCTGGAGCATTCGAACTGTTTTCGTCGGGCTGATGGTTATCGTCCCATTCACCGCCGGTTTTCTTCCAGAAGAGAGTCGGCTGGTTTTGATTCTGGTACTGCTATTTCTCTTCAATGTCTCGCGAGGGATCTCGAGCTGCGGCTGGCTTCCCTGGATTGCCTCGCTTTTCCCGGCAAAGATGAGAGGAAAATTCCTGACTCGCGAGGCAACCATGGTCAATCTTGCCAGTTTCTTTGCCTTCTGGCTTGCCGCATTTGTGCTCGGGGCTGAACCAGCACCGTGGCAGTTCGCGTCCCTGTTCTTTTTTAGCACCGTATGTGCGATCATCAGCCTGGCTTTCCTGAGACGAATTCCGGAAGAGGAAAAAGTGGAAGCTGATACGCGACCTCCTCGACCATCACTCTCTGAGATGCTATCGGCACGCCCCTTCCGAAAGCTGCTCGTGATGAATGTAGTCTGGGCCCTGGCCAACGGTGGAGTGCTTACCTTCCTCGTTGCTTGGCTAAAATCGGAAGGCTCGTGGACAGAAAGATCGATCCTGATGCTGACCTCTGTCACGTTTATCGGAGCACTGACCAATCAGATTATTTTCTCGCGCTATCTGGACCGCTTTGGCAGTCGCCCCCTTCTGCTCTCCGGAATGGTGATCTGGACAATTCTTTTGGGCTCGTGGACGATTATCGCGGGAGGAATGATTTCTTCCGAACCTCTCTTTATCATATCCCTGATGTTCGTTCTGGGACTCGGTGGATCGATGGTGAACCTCTCGAATGTCAGGCTTGCGATGCTGGCTGTTCCTGACGTAGGCCGCAGCCACTACTTTGCTATTTTCTCTGTGGTAAGCAGCGTGAGCCTGGGGCTGGCACCTGTGTTGTGGGGCATCTTAATCGACGGCGTTTCAGGTCTCAGCGTTCAGACAAAATTCCGCTTCGAATGGAACGAATGGACGGTGTTGTTCTCGCTACTCTCACTTCTTTTTGTCGTATCGTTCTTTCTCTGTTTACGACTGGAAGAGCCTCGAAGTGTTCGATGGGAGGCTCTCACTCGTTTTCTTCTCCGCCGCTCACGCGCACGTTACTGGATGAGAGCCTGGACACGGATGACGCCCAGATCCTGATCGAACATCAGCCGATTGTTTTCAATATATAGCGACGGCAAATTTCGAAATAGGACAGCATTGATTCGACCTCAATCCACTCATCTCTCCCGTGCAGATTCCCCACACGAGGTCGAGATAGAAGCACCGGAATATCGTGAGCACAGAAAAAACGACCATCACTTCCGCCGCAAGCTCGAACCAAGCGAGCCTCTTCCCCTGTCACTTCACCAATCACTTCCAGAAACTCTTTGTCAGGCGCAAGGTGAGTGGGCTCTGCCGCGACGATTGGCTCTACTTCAAATCCCGATCCCAACAAAGAACTGATCTGCTCTAAAATGGTCGCGGAAGTTTCCGGTGGCACGAATCGAATATCCAGCACCGCCCCTGCTTCTGCTGGGATTCTGTTAGGGCTGTCATTAGGTGTAGACAGCATTGTCAGGGCACAAGTGGGAAACCAGTGGGTTTCATTTTGGTCCGGATGAAGGTCGTCTGGTATAAACGAATCGAACCACTCCTGAACGCGAATCAATCCCAGCGATAAGTCATGAAGAGCATTGCTACCCAGCCATGGCCTTGCCGCATGAGCAGCCTCCCCTTTTGCTCGAATGCGGAGATGAATGATACCCTTTTCTTCCACGGTGACATCCGTAAGAGATCCTCCATCGGGAATGATCGCACGCCCGCAACGGAGTTGTTCTTCTTCTACAAGAAATTTCACGCCGTTCTCTCCTCCCCTTTCTTCATCCGATGTGATCGCAAGGCCAACAGACAATCCTGGGTTTTCTCGACCCAGATGACGAATCAGCTCAATCATGATTGCTAGCTGCCCCTTCATGTCACCAGCTCCCGGCCCGTAGATTTTCCCGTCCCGTATTTCAGACCGATAGCTTCCGGGTTCGATATGCTTTACCACATCGAGATGGCCGCACAGTAAGATCTCAGGAACATCCTTTCCTTCCGGAAGCGCTATCAGAGATTCATACCCGTTCTTCTCCGCCATACGGATATTCAGGCCAGGCACCTCCTCGAGGTGGTTGCGCATCAATTGAAAACAGCGACGTCTCTCTGACGGAAGATCATCCGTACTCTCAATAAGAATTAAATCCCGGGTTAATTGGATAATGCGCTCCCGCAGTCTGTCTTTGTCCATTCAATTTCAATCTCGGTCGATCCGGCAAGGTAGGTCGAACTCTGCCATACGAAGCAACAACTTGCTCTGTCGAGGAGATGAAGCAAGGCAGAGAAATTGGCCTTTGTGCACAAGACCGTCTTTGCCAAAATTAAAGTTCACGGGAAACACCCCGAACTCACTTTGGCCCGGAACAAAAAGGTCACCGGATGCACCCAGTAGATCGAGCACTCCTTTTCCTGTCACTGGTTCGTCGAAACGCAAATTCCTCAATAGCCAGGAACCTTCCGGGAGAAAATGCCGAGCCAATACTGACGGATATGTCGCCCCGGTAACCCGCGCATTGATCTCGCAGATATAAACGGTGAAGGCACCGCCCTCGGTCCACGCGACCAGGAAATCCACGCTCGCAGTCCCTCTATACCCCTGCCGATAAAGCCAGCCTCCAGCAATGCCTGCCTGGCGAAGAAGCTCTTCGCGGAGTCCGTTGTTTTCCTCCAAATATCTCGGCGGAGATTCGTTCCCTTCGTGGATACTCGCTTTGCTGAGAATCTGTTCGGTAATGTCGTACATAGCGACCTCACTTTCTCTCAGGAACAATTGCACGCTCGGGCTACGAACTTCAGTCACTCCAAACTCCCCCGGACTCAACCAGCCCTGCACGAGGCACGGCCCCTCCGTGAAAAAGTGCCGGGGAACCGAACGGGCTATCTCGTCACAATCGGCAAGATCGGGAATTTTAATCATTCCGATACCGGATGCTCCCAGCGGTGCCCGAACGACCGCGGCGGAAAAACCACGTTGCCTGAGTGAACCGAGTCCTTTCGAAATCCCCTCCGCTGATTCGACTATCTCAGTAGCCGGGAAAGGCAGGCCCTGCTCCTCGATAAAGGAATGGAGCATCCACTTGTTGTTTCCAAACCGGCTGCCTTCATGTGAGGATATCGTTTGTTTTCCGGACTTTCGGGCCACTGCGCTCAAGATGCTATCGGTGACATACCCGTCTACGAATTCTGCGCTGTGTTCGCAAATTCGGTAAATGAAGTCTATTTCAGAATCAGCGTTCCCGGATAATTCTTCTCCCAATTTCAGATAATCGGGATGCGACAAGATCTCCATTTCAGGGAGGGAAAGCCCAGCGGTTTCCGAGAAATATTCCACCAAATCGTCGTCGGGCGCTCTTTCAAGAATCAGGAGGTTTTCTCCCTTACCAGGGTATACCAGATCCAAAATCGGAAGAAGCCTTCCACCGTAGGAGTCGACCTCGCCAACTTCATCGGAAAGCATTTGCGTTTGTTCCTCATTTCCAAAGAACAGTCCCAGGAGGTTGGCAAAGAAGATCACATTGCGATCCCAAAACTGCGGCGTCTTGCCGATCGTATCGAGCACAGCCACATCGGATCGCGAATCTGCATTTTCCGTGTCAGGTAGTGAAACAGGTAACGTCATTGGGAGGAACCACTCTATTACTTATAACCGCTTGCCGAGTCGCAGACCAGCCTACTGGTTCTGTGAGCGACAGAAATATAAAATATTCACACGTGTAAATAAGGTGAAAATTCAGATTGCCTTTTCCTCATTTATACGCGAACCAGAATTGCGATGACCTGCCGTCTTGTTTTGCTCATCCTGCCGTTGAGTCTGTTGATCAGTTGTGAGACCACTCAGCCGGAGAAACGTTACTACCTGAGTTCCTATTACGGAATGGAGGAGAAACCCAGCGGCCTTGCGAACAAGGCACTCGTCAAAGAGGGAGATCCCGACCGCTTAAAACGTTACAAGCGAGTCATCATCGAAGACGTAAAAGTCATTCGCTCCAAGAGTGACAATCCCAAGATTCAGGCAGTCACCCGTGCCGAGAGCGAAGAGCTTGCCGAGAAGTTCGAAGACATTCTCGAACAGGAATTGGGCAAGAAATACGAGATCACTCGTTATCGAAGCTACAGCACCTTGAGCGTTCGCGCAGCTCTTACAGAACTGAAGCCGAGTAATCCGGCCATGTTCGCAGTGAACTATCTCCCTTACGCTGGAATGGCTGCAACAGGCGTCCAGCTTCTGAGCGGAGAAACCGTCGGAGCCGGTAGCACGACTGTGGAAATCGAAGTTGTTGATTCGCGCTCACGTCGCCAGCTTTTCGCTATGGTGGACCAGCTCAAAGGCGGCAAGCACAATATCGGCGGTCTTGAAAAGTGGGGCCAGACTCAAGGCGCCATGCGCATGTGGGCTCGCCAGGTTAGCCGCGGCATCCAAGCGAACACGACGAATGCGGCAGCAAGCCCTTCCGCATCCAAACCAAAGCCAAAACCGAAGCCGAAGCCTTCGACTTCCAAAAAGGAGAAGCCAGAGCCCAAGCCTCTTTTCGGCAAGAAGTCTGACGAGAAGTCTTCGACTCAGAAAAAGAAATCTTCTTCCTCTACCAAAAAAGATCAGGACAAGAAACCTTTCTGGGGAAAGAAAGAAGAGGCCTGATCTAGTTTGCTCCGATTCCCGCTAACCAGACGAGGAATCCCACAACGACGAAGCAGACTGCTACAGCAGCGAGAAAACCAAGAATGTCTTTCGGTCTTGGTCTTGTGAACTCCAAGCTGGATCCTGGAAACAGCTTTCGTGATTCGAACTGAGAAGGATCAGCGTAGGAACGTTCCAGTTCCGCCACATCTTCCAAGTGGTCTGCTTTGACCACCGTTTTCATCTTCGCGTAGTAACGGTCCAATGCTTCTTTGGAATTCGGTTTGGTGAATAGACTGACGAGGATCAGCACCAGGAACGGAAGCAAAACACGAGTGGGAAGACGCAATGTTTCCAGGGTGGCTTTTGACGCACGATTGAGATCAATCCCCATCCAGTGATAGATCAGGAAATCGACATTAAAAGAGCCCGAGCCAATCAACTCGCCGGTCTGGTGCTCGACCAAGGTCACCGTGTCTCCGCCAGTAGTTTCTTCTAAAGTCTCAAAGACAGGCTCACCTTCCGCTGGCGAAACTCCCCCGCTCCAGAACAAAGAACGGCCTCCTGATTTTAAAATCACCTCGATGTTCTCGCCGACTTCAGCATTTGGTGGTTCCGGTCCGAGTTTTTTGATCAGGTCCGCATCTTCATTTTTCTGAGCGTCTGTCATCGCATTCGCCCAGGCCTCATGTTTTGCGACATCCGCTGCAGTAGCGGGTCGAGTAATCGTCTTCGTGATCACATCGGTGGTCTGCGAAAACGACTGGTTTTCCCGCATCCCGGGAACTTTTGATATGACTTCAGGGAGGATGAAAAAGAACGAAAGCGAAAACGCTACAGTCAGCCAGACGGCGGTTCGGTTCGCTCGCCGCCAATACATCCCAATCCAGAATGGAGCGGCGAAAAGAATCGGCAGCTCCACCGCGAGTTTGAACTGCCCGAACACATCGGACATCGTCAGCGAAACAACCGTCGCCCCCACGATGATGATCAATCCAGTCAATCGGGCGACGAGCACGTATGTCTTTTCCGAAGCGTTTGGGTTTATGTAAGCGGCGAAGACATTTCGTGTGATCAAAGCCGAAGTCACAATCATGTAGGTATCAGCAGAGCTCATCATGGCGGCAAGGAGGCAAGCCAACATCAACCCGACCAAGCCGAGATTTAACGGTCCCAAAATCTCTCTCGCAGCCACTCCCCACACTCGGTCCGGATTCTCAGCGATCGATGCGTTGCCAGCCAAGAGAGCCAGAGCGATCAATGCCGTCAGCGCCCAGCCCACCGTGCAGAGGCGCTTGAGGAAATTCCCCACGACGAGACCAATTCGCGCTTCATCCTCACTTTTCGCAGATCCTCCGCCGGTAGCGATAAAGTGAGGTTGCACGACGATCCCGACCAGAACTAACAGAGTGAGAGACACGATATACTGAGGTGGAAACTCACCGGCGCTTGGTCCGGTAAACAGCCCGAAAAAGTCCGGTGAGACTCGCTCGTGCATGATCCGAAATCCGTCGAGGATTCCCATGGTTTCCGGATCGCCAAATTCCTTCACCAACGCATTCAGCCCAAAGGGAATCAGAAGGACTGACAAAAGAATGATGAATATCCCCTGAATGAGGTCAGTCCAATAAGCGGCAGTCAACCCACCGAGCACGCCGTATAAAATCACGATCACCGCGATGCTCGGAACAAGAATGTATTTCAGGTCAACTCCCCCGACTTGATCAATACCCATCAACGGCGCTGCAAAGGAAGCGATCGCCGTGAACATCGTCGACAAGTAGTACATGTAGAAGACGATCGCGAACAAAGAGTAGGCAGCACCAAGTCCTTTCGACTCGTATCGCTCCACATACCAATCCCCCAAAGTGAGGTGGCGCATCCGCCGATACCAGACAGCCGTGATCCAGTAGATCGGAGTAACGAACAGCCACATCAATGCCGACCACACTCCGCTCAGGCCGCTGGTCCAGCAGGTCCGCCCAACAGTGACGGGTTCATGGGCTCCTGTTCCAGCGCCGAATGCTGCAAAAGTTTGCAGTAATTTTCCAAAACCACGGCCTCCCATGAAGTAGTCCTCTTGCCCCTTCACTCTTCGCATCGCCCAGATGCCGATGACGATCATGACAATGAAATACGCGGCGAGCACGAAGTAATCGATCAGATTCATAGCGGTTCTCGGAATCGTGATCAGATTACAGCGATTAGTCACTCGCAAAGGTAGCGAATCTGCGCCGTATATCTCGACGATCGGCTCTTGGCAAATCTCCAGCCATCTGCTCCCATGGAGCCGACCCACTTGTTTTCAAATGCATGTGTTAGACATCGCAACGGTCGGAATCTACATGGCTGTGATTCTCGGCATCGGCTTTCTCTCCGGCAAACACCAGTCTCGCCGCGAATTTTTTGTCGCCAGCGGTTCGATGGGATGGCTGGTCGTAGGACTGAGTGTCATGGCAACGCTGTTCTCCTCGAACAGCTTCGTATTTTACCCTTCGGCTGCTTTTGGAAACAGCCTCCGCATCGCTCTGTCACTCTTTGCCTTTCTCCTAATGACTCCGGTCGTGATCTGGGTGTTTATCCCGGTCTATGCTCGCCTGAATCTCGGCACAGCTTACGAGTACCTGGAACGTCGATACCATGTCTCGGTGCGAACTCTCGCGAGCGGGCTGTTCGTGCTCCTTCGAATTGGCTGGATGGCATCGGCCACGTATGCAGCTTCTCTTGTTGTGGCAGAGGTCGCAGGTGTCCCGCAGGATACCGTAATCATCATCCTCGGGATCGTAGCGATCGGATACACAGTTCTTGGCGGACTCAGGGCAGTGATGCTGACAGACGTCGTCCAGTTCTTCGTTTTCGCTGCAACGATTCTTGCCGCAGTAGGGCTGATTCTTTACAAAACAGAAGCTGGGTTTGGCCAAGTCTTTCATACCTATTTTGACGGGCGTGAAGGGCTGATCATCGACTTCGAACCTTCCCTAACACTTGCCTACGGAAGCTGGGCGATCATGATTGGAGTCTTCCTTGAAGCCCTCTCTGCCTTTGGCGTCGATCAAGTGGCCGTGCAGCGCTATTTGTCGGCGCGATCCGAGAGAACGTCGCAAATCGGAGCAGCAATCAACCTACTCGGGATGTGGATTGTTTTGCCTGGCTTATTAATGATCGGAGTCGCTCTGTACAGTTGGTATTCCTTGCACCCTGGCGAACTCGGTGCAGGAGCGACTGTTGCTGAAGTCCTGGAGAACGAGGGTGCTACCGTAGCAGACAAAGCCATGCCGCAATTCGTCCGGCTCCACTTTCCTCCCGGTCTCGCCGGACTTTTCCTTGCGGCATTAATTGCTGCTATCATGTCCAGCATTGATTCGGGAATCCACTCCGTGACAACCGCACTGGTCGTGGATTTTCGAGACCGACTCCTGCCTTCGTTGAGACCGAATTCAGATAAGGCGGAACTTCGATCCATTCGCATGACACTTCTGGTGATCGGTGCGCTCTCTGTCGGCCTTGCTTTGTTTGTTGGGACACTCGGAGACGTGTTCGCCATTGGAAAAAAACTCACGGCTGCTTTTGGTGGTCCTCTGTTAGCGATTTTCATTCTCGCTCTCTTTTCCCGGCGATCTACTTGGCAGGGTGTATTAATCAGCGTCGTGCTGGCAACGGTCCTGACACTGATCCTCATGTATAAGACGGACTGGTTCTCGGTATGGTTCTGGCCCATTGGTTTCGGAACAGCCCTACTGCTTGGATTCATACTGAGTTTCCTGTTTCCCAATCAACCCACCCATCTTACCTACAGGCAGGTTTTACGAGATCACCCCAAGTCATGAAATACCACGAACTCACCGCTACGCAGTTGGCTGAAATTGACAGAGAAAGCGTTCTCGTTGTTATCCCTATCGCTGCAGTCGAACAACATGGCCCCCACATGCCTACTGGGACGGACACGATTTTGTGTACGGCAGTTGCCGAGGAACTGGAGAAGCAACTGGAATCGCAAATCCTTCTTTTGCCGACGACATGGCTGGGAGCCAGCGCTCATCACCTTCGCTTCGGCGCAACAATCGACTCCTCACTCGACACTTATATTTCCACCCTATGCGACATCGGTCGCTCGCTGCTCGATGATGGATTCAAACGTCTCTTCTTTCTGAATGGTCACGGAGGAAATATTGACCCGATGAAAATCGCACTTCGCGACCTTCAGCTAGACTACCAAGATGCCCTACTCGTCGCCGGGTGCTACTGGTCGGTAGCAAATCACGAACGTGAGCAGGTTCTTGAAGGAGATCACAAGTTCGTCGGGCATGCCTGCGAGTTTGAGACATCTCTCATGCTCCACGTGCGTCCGGATCTGGTCGACATGGACAACCTGGAAGATGCTGGCGATCTTGTTCCTGATCAGATCGACGGGCTTTTCGTCAGTCGCGACATGATGCAACGGACGGCAAACGGATACACCGGTCGGCCGGATCTCGCGACGGCAGAAAAAGGAGTGAAGCTGTTTTCCTCGATACAGACCCGATTAGCATCCACAGTCGAAACACTTCTGGGCCAACCCTTGGGAACGACTTATTCGGACTTCGAGTAAGACGCTTCGATTCCCCCTCAGAGTTTCTCACGCGATCAGGCACGATGGCAGGCTGTGCGAGGTGCTCCCGGAGAGGCTAACTTCTCACTATGAGACAACTTGGCGTCGCCCTTTTCTTCTTCCTTAGCGGTTTCTCGCTTTCCAACGCGGAAGAACCTCAAATCGAAGAGACCGGCTTTGTCGATTTATTCAATGGCAAAGACCTCTCTGGATGGATCGATGTCAACACTTCGCCCGAGACCTGGTCTGTAGAGGACGGGCTACTCGTTTGCTCCGGCCAACCAATCGGCGTGATGCGGTCAGAAAAGCAATATGAGAACTTCATCCTGATTGTCGAATGGCGCCATATGGATCCGGGCGGGAACTCCGGTGTTTTCATCTGGTGCGATGCCAATCCTCGCGAAGAGAACCGACTGCCCAGCGGAATGGAAGTCCAGATGCTCGAGTTGGACTGGCCCAAGTTGAACCGTTACAAAGATGGATCGCTCCCTCCGATAGCCTATGTGCATGGTGAGTTGTTTGGCGCAGGAACAGTCACCGCCGTCCCCGATAATCCGCGAGGAAAGCGAAGCAAATCGGTTGAAAACCGCTGCAAGCCTCGAGGCAAATGGAATCGCTATGTGGTCGTGGCAGTCGACGGAACGGTGAAGCTTTCCGTAAATGGGAAATTCGTGAACAGCATCCGAGAGTCGTCGATCCGTAAGGGCTATCTTTGCCTCGAATCTGAGGGAGGCGAGATCCATTTTCGCAAGATCAAGATCATGGAACTCCCAGGCGGCATGGCAGATGAGAAATCCACTGCACCTGTTCTAGATTAAACCGTGCTCGCGCTGGAATCGTATTATTCTCAAGAATCGAGAAAATGCAGCGATACCGAATTCAGCACCGAACAGCCTATTATTTTAGTGAAATCGTCCAGTTAGGCGCTCACGATTTGCGCCTGCGCCCACGCGAAGGGCACGACCTGCGAATCGAATCCTCTAAGCTGGAAATGACGCCGGATGCATCACTCCGCTGGAGAAGAGATGTGGAGGGAAATTCCGTCGCCACAGCTACATTCGCAAACGGAGCAAATGCACTGGAGATAAACAGCGAGGTCGTCATTCAGCAGTTCAATGAGAATCCGTTGGATTTCCTCCTCTTTGACAACGCCGTCCAGTTCCCTTTTCAATACGAAAACGAGTATTCGGTTCTGCTGGACCCTTACTTGAAACCGAGGAACGAGGTATTCTCCGACGAGTTGATTTCGTGGGTGGGAGAAATCTGGCAGCCAGACGAAGCGATCCAGACATACACACTACTCGAACGCATCACGAAGAGGATCTTTGACACCTTTGAATACCAGATCAGAGAAGAGCCAGGGGTTCAAATGGCAGACGAGACTCTACAGAAAGGGACTGGCTCCTGCCGTGATTTCGCGAGCCTTATGATCGCGGCGACACGCCACCTTGGACTCGCAGCTCGATTTGTGAGTGGCTATATGTATACCCCTACGTCTTCCCGCATTTTTGGAACGACTCATGCCTGGATGGAAGTTTTCCTCCCGGGTGCCGGTTGGAAAGGCTTCGATCCGACCATAGGCGAGATCGTAGGGAAAGAGCACTTTCCTGTCGCTGTATCCCGCTTACCCGAATCCGTGCCACCCGTAGAAGGATCGTTCTTTGGTATTCCCGGAACGAGACTGGAAGTCGGCGTTCTCGTCGAAGAATTGCCTTCTTGATATCCGCATATTGACGAATGGCCGTTCTCAGAGTCAGACTTGGTGAATCAGACTCTCCATGTATCGACTCTTTCTTTTTCTGATATTGTGTATTACCGGCACTGCAGCTCTCTCCTCGGAGCAAAAGCCTGATATCCTTGTTTTCCTATGCGACGACTTTAATCCCTTCTACACGGGAATATCCGGAGACCCAGATGCTGAGACACCTCATCTCGACAGCTTGGCAAAGGAGAGCGCTACATTTACCCGATGCTATTCAGCGAGCACGGTGTGTATGCCAGCCCGGACTAGTTTAGTGACGGGGCTCTACCCTCATGACACAGGATGCTGGGGAAACTCGAATTCCCTCTTCGTTCCCCCTCCCTTGACCTCTCTGTTTTCAGACTTCAAGGCCACCGGCTACCAAACCGCGATGATTGGAAAGACCCACTGGTTTTCCGGTCCAGAATATAAACGGGAGTTCGAAACGCTTGAAGACTACTTCCACGGGATAGGCATCGACTACATTCAGGAAGTCGCCACCACCTTTGGCAGTCGAAATGGAGAGGGCATCTATCAGGATTACCTCCGATCGATCAAGAAGTTCCAATCGCAGTCGAAGGATCTGACTCGTCGGCTCAAAGAAAATCAGTACGCCGCACGCCCCAGCCTTCTAAAGCCAGAAGAAACCTGCGACTGGATGATGACGGACCTCGCCATTGAGTATCTCGATACCGCACCGAACACCGATCCTTTCTTCCTCATGATCGGGTATTCCAATCCGCACTCGCCAATGGATCCATCGGGCAAATACTCGACCCAATACAATCCTGAAGAAATCGAACTACGTCCCAACACAAAACCTTTTTCCAAGTATGGCACCGACTACGACGAGGCAGAAATTCGCAAAACACGCGCTGCTTACCTTGGCAAAATCAGTTTTCTGGATGACCAACTAGGAAGGCTTATCGCCCGATTGAAAGATCGAGGAACTTGGGACAATACCATTCTGGTATTTACCGCTGACCATGGACTAACAGTCGGCGAACATGCCAATATTTCGAAGGGCCGCTTTTGGGAGGAGATTGCTAGAGTTCCCATGGTCATCCGTATTCCCGGCGTGACCGACGCAGGCTTTCAAACCGATTCACTTGCCCAGCTTTTCGACATCTACCCAACGTTGGTCGAGGCCGCCGGAGGAAAACCTTCTCCCCATCTTTCCGCAAAGTCACTCATGCCCATTCTGAAGAATCCTGATACAGAAGTTCGAGACGTGGTCTTCAGCGAGATTCAGCACAAGGGAAAGTTCAACTACCTTGTCAGTGAGAAGAGATTCAAATGGACCATCCAGGATGGCAAAGAAGCTCTTTTCGATTTGGAGAAAGATCCTTACGAAATGAAGAACCTCATTTCGTCCAAAGAACACACTAACAAAGCAAATGAGCTGAAGGATCGCCTTCGCAAATTCCTGATGGAAGAGCAGCTGAGCTTTTCCGAGGGCTACGTTCCGCTTGCCGAACGAGTGAAGAAAAAAGAGTCCGAAGACTAATCACCCGTCCGGACAAATCGAAAGCATTCGATGTCACCGATACCGCCCGATTCTCCTTTTTCAGGCATCGCGAGTTTCATTCGGAAAATTCCTTTCTTCAAGACGACTCCTTCCTTGGTGATCAATTGAAGAGTCTGCCATCCCCCGGTGTCCGGAATCCTCATAGGTCCGGTTACATCTTTCCCGTCAAATTCCAGGTGAATCAGCCCACCTTCCTTTTTCGACGCCACGGGAATTACGATTTTGTAGGTCCCACTTTCTTTCACTTCGACGGTATAGATCAACCACTCGCCCTCGCGCGTCCATCCCACACCGTGACCATTTGAGGCATCGGAACGCTTCTCGATATCCACCTCCGTTTTCTCTCGATAATCTTCGCCTCGATTTTCCCGATCGGTATCCGAGTAGGCAACTCCCGCAGGCCCTGTATCCCAGTGTTCTGCCTCAATGGTTCCGGGTATCGAATGTGGCTCGCCATTCCATGGCTTCGTTTCCGAATAGGCCAATGGGGATAGAAAAGAGACCAAAAAGATGACTGCTGGGATTCGTGGAAATCTCATCCGTTGAAAGCTGATAGAATTCGTTGAAAACAGGTAGGAAAACCGGTTCCCTAATCGTGCCAATTTGCTCATGCACGGACCGTCTTTGAGAATTACCTTGCGTAGACCGACTAGTCAGTCTAATTTTGCAGCATGGCATCCAGCCGCGATAAACTGGTCCATACGGCCATCGATTTGATCCTGACCCGTGGATTCAATACCACCACGGTGGATGAGATCTGTGCCCGTGCGGAGGTCGCTAAAGGAAGCTTTTACTATGCTTTCAAATCGAAAGAAGACCTCGGAGTTGCAGCATTGGAAGCCTTTGATACCGAACATAACACGGAGTTTGCCAACAGCGGCTTCCTTGAAGAACCCGATCCGAAGAAGCGACTCAACATGTTCCTTAATTACCTGATCGACGAAGCAGGAACCCTGTTCGAAAAAGGATGTCTCCTCGGGAATATGTCCTTGGAGATCTCCGACGAGTTCCCGAAAATCCGCAAACGGCTCGACGAGCTTTTCCAGCAGAATTTAGACAGTACCGAATTCCTCATCGGAGCCTACCTTGAGTCGCTGAAAAATCCCCCATCGCTTTCTCCCAAGATATTGGCAGAGAAGTTTGCGTCCGTCCTTGAGGGATCACTGGTCCTGGCTCGAGCAAGCGGTGACTGGGACTATTTGCCACGCATGCTTTCACTCTACCGTGACGAATTGATGGTTCTCAGTGAGACCAAATAAAAAATTTTGCTGCATAACTAGACTGACCAGTCAGTCTAGTTATGAACTTTCCTACTAACCAACAAAAGAAAAACACGATGAAAGAAACCACACTACCTAATCCAACCGAAGAAAAGCCCCACGCTCAGCAGTTTGATCCAGCGAAGCTTGAAGCACTCGCCGGGCATGTGCTGACGGAAATTGGAGCTGCAGCCAACGCATCTCTTGTTCAGTCGGGATATGAACTGGGCCTCTTCGACAAGCTATCAGAAAATGGCCCCATGACAGCGGGCGAACTCGCCGCTTCCATCAGCGGAAATGAACGTCACCTCCGCGAATGGCTATCCAGCCAATATACCAGCGGAATGATTGATTACGATGACACTACGGATAAGTTTTCGCTCACTCCCGAGCAGGAGATGGTACTCGTGAATCGAGACAGCCCTGTCTATCTGGGAGGTTCCTGGTATGGGGTTGCGAGCATGTATCACGGAATTGATGCCATCACTCGATCGATGCAAACGGGAGAAGGTGTCGCCTGGGGAGACCAGTGCAGCTGTCTTTTCTGCAGCACGGCTGAATTTTACCGACCCGCCTATCAGAATGCTCTCTTATCAGAATGGATCCCAGCGCTGGAGGGAGTACATTTGAAACTGGAGTCTGGCGCTAACACACTCGACATCGGGTGCGGCTATGGCCACTCCACCGCAATACTTGCTGGCGCGTTCCCGAAATCACGCTTCACAGGTCTCGATCTCCACGAAAGTTCGATCGAAGAAGCTCGAAAGATCGCAGTGGAAGCAGGCGCGTCGAACGCGTACTTTGAAGCAGGCGACGCCCGGACCTTCACGGGCAATCGCTACGACCTCGTCACGATGTTTGATGCTTTTCACGACATGGGCAATCCAGTGGAAATTGCGCGTCACATCAGGGAGGAGTTACTTGTGGAGGGAGGCACACTCATGATCGTTGAGCCCCGAGCTGGCGATACTTTGAGCGAAAACAAAAATCCAATGGGTCGAGCATTCTACGCGTTTTCCACGGCTTTCTGCACAGCCAATGCTCTCAGCCAATTAAACGACGACACCAGAGCAACCGCTCACAATGCACTGGGTGCCCAAGCGGGAGAAGCTCGCCTTTCTTCTGTCTTGAGAGAGGCCGGTTTTTCACAGATTCGACGGGCAGCAGACTCAATCGAACTGATGGTGCTGGAAGCGAAAGCGTAGTTTCCTAAACGCTTTCAGACACGGGCCCCGCGATCCGGAGCTGGCAGCTGCGCCAGCCTGGAGCCGGGGCTTCTTTCTGTAAATATGCCTGCGTCCCTAACGATTACTCATGCCGTAACCCTGCGTCAGCAGGAACTCATGCACAGAAACGGATCAATCATGCTCGCAGTGCCACGGGCATTCACCGACAAACAGATTCGTCCTCTGGCAGCTCAGCAGTGGTTTCCCAATCATAATCAGTCAAAAAATTTGGAGGCTACAAACGTTCGGGTGCTCCCCACTTCGAAGTAACCTCCTGAACCATTCCCTTATTCGTCAATGACAGCCCGTTCCGTTAGCCCTGAAATCCTGGACCAACTTCCTCACGAAGATCCACGCGCCAAAAAGGCGCGAAAAGACCTTCAGTTGATCAATCTTCTCATGGGAAACGCGAGATACATCGCCCGGAGGATTAAACTTAGCTGTTCCGAATCGTCCCCGACTTCAATCGTAGATATTGGATGCGGAGATGGTTCTCTCGCCCTTTCCATCCTACGTCATCTCCCCCAGCCAAAAGCAGGAAGCTCAATAATGCTCGTCGACCAGATTGACTGCATTCCTTCCACCACTCTAGAATCAATGTCCCAACTTGGTTGGGATGCGACTATCAGAACATCCGATGCAGAGGCTGCACTCGCCAGTCTCCCGGAATCGAGCTCGACCGTTGTTATTGCCAATCTCTTTCTCCACCATCTAGAAAAACAAACTCTGCAATCCCTTCTAAGGAAAGCCTCTGATACAGCAGATCTTTTTGTTGCGGTGGAACCCCGGCGATCGCGCGGACCTCTTTTCGCGACATCGCTCCTGGGTGCGATAGGTTGCAACAACATCACTCGACACGACGCAGCTGTTAGCGTCCACGCAGGATTTCGAGATGGAGAACTCTCTGATCTTTGGCCAGAGCCTGATGGCTGGGAACTAAGCGAACACAAAAGTGGTCTTTTCTCTCACCTTTTTGCCGCACAAAAATCTGCGACTCTGCCTCCGACATGAGTCGGCCGATCGAAATCATTGGAGGAGGTCTCGCAGGGCTGACGCTTGGGATCGCGCTTCGGCGTTTCAACATTCCCGTGCGTATTCGAGATGTCGGCACCTACCCCCGCCATCGTGTCTGCGGAGAATTTCTCAGTGGGTCTGGTGTTGAACATCTCAGTAATCTCGGCGTTCTCTCACAAATCAAAGAAAAGGGAGCAAACTGGGCCAATGACTACGCCTTTTTCTCCGAAACATCACGACTCCATCACGACCAATTAGACACGCCAACACTGTGCCTATCCCGGTATGCTCTGGATGATTTGCTGCAAAAGCAATTCATCGAACTAGGAGGGACTCTGGAACAAAACTGCCGAGTATCAGTAACCAAAGAGTCTAACGTTCCTGGAACCGTTCTCGCCACAGGAAGGAAGCGAAAGGCGACTTCAGGTAAATGGCGCTGGTTCGGGTTGAAGGCTCATATCGAAGGGTTTGAGATGGAATCAGACCTAGAAATGCACCTTCATCCGGATATGTATGTTGGAGCAAACCAAATCGAAAACGGACGAGTCAACCTCTGCGGTCTTTTTCGTAGTCCTGTAGATTCAAATGGTGAAAAAAAGCGCACACCTGAGCCTGAGGAATTATTGAGAGGGATGAAAGAATCCCTCCTCTACGACAGGACGAAAAACGCGACGTTTCTACCGGATTCGTTGTGTGCTGTCGCAGGCCTAGATCTTACTCCGGCTACATCGGCGGACACGGATCAGTTCAGAATCGGCGACTCCCTGACAATGATCCCTCCCTTTACAGGAAATGGCATGTCCATGGCCATCGAGTCTGCCGTCATCGCATCCGAACCACTTCGTCGATTTAGCTGCGATGAGATCTCCTGGGAAGATGCGCTTACTGAGGCGAGGACAAACCTGGAAACTCGCTTCTCGTCTCGTCTCTCATGGGCGACCCATATCCAGAGTCTGCTATTCTCCCCAACCGTGCGCCCAGCTCTACTTACGCTTGGCAAAAGCTGCGGTCTGATCTGGAAAATCGGGTTCGCCAAAACTCGCTAGAGATCAGCTCAGCGAGTAGACGCAAGCCCCGCCTCGATCACAGGCACCATGTATTCGATATAACCGATCAGCATTTCGTCCACCGTCTGGCTCCCCCACCCAACGGTCTTTGTCGGATCAGGATTTGCCTTGTTGTTCGTGCTGTTGTCGAAAACTCCGGTCACACGAATCGTACTTCCTTTTGGAATAATCTTCGGTTGCTTCAGATCGTAGCGAAGCTGCCAGTTGAAATCGTATCGCGGAATATCCAGCAGCGTCTCTGTTTCCCCATCAGGATATTCCACTTCGTATTTGAAGGCTGCCCCTCTGACGTGCATATGCGGCATAAAACTGACAATCGGAACATCGTTGTTAATCTTCCTGCTCGCCCCTTCCACATGGGCTTCGGCTCCCGGAGGGATCTCCAGCTTACGGTCTGCCAGGGGAAGCGTGCGGAGTTCATATTTGGGCGCCTCGTCCGCAAACTTCAGTCCAATCTTCAGCCGCTCCTTCTTTGCTTCACCGCTCGGAGTGTAGTGGATTTGGAACTGTAACTTTGCCCCTGCCGGGATCTTCTTGGCAAATCCATCGGGAAAGACATGCTCTCCATTTCCAGGAACGTAGGCTGCCCAATATCCGGTCGATCCCTCGCCCTGCTCACGAATCTTCGCCCCTTGCTCAAACACCTGAACCAGAACATGGTGAACGACGTCTCTTTCTGAAGGGAGGATCTCATACGCTTTGATCCACTTATCCTCGGTCAGGTTTGTTTCAATCGTGTCGTATTGATAGGGCATGAAGCCAGTCGCCTTGATGTCGTAGGCCTTGCTGAGTTGAAAAACGAGATCAGGTTCACCGATGCTCCATTCGTCCGTAAATACGAGCGGCTCGGGAGCATCTGCAGGATTGCCAATCGGCTTATCGGAAGACTCCAGCCATGCCAGCAAATCGGTTCGATCCCGCTCGGATAGAGAGTGGTCGTTCGCCCATGGGCTTGCCCCGCCATCTTCCTGTGGTGCCGCAAACCATGGAGGCATGGTTCCCTCTGAAACCACCCGCTTGATCACTCGCGTTCGGTCACTCACTTCGTCGTAATCATCGAGAGCGAAAGGAGCAATTCCACCGTCATAGTGACAACGAACGCAGTTCTGTTGCAGGATGCGTGCGACGTCTTTGTGATAGGTAACATCTGTTTTTGTTAGTGCCTCTGATGCAGATCCTGTTTCCAATTCACACCCGGGAGCAGCAGTTGCCTGGATTTCGGGAGTCTCATTCTTCAAGTGAGCCGCCACGGCATCCAACAGATAATGGTGACGCGCCTCATTGACACTGTAGTCGATCCCATACTGATCGTTGAGTGCGCCTCGGTAATGGAGTGTTCGCTTCGAATCGAAGAAGAAGACTTCAGTTGTGGTAGCCGCACCCAATGCGGTAGTTAGTTGCTTGCCTGTATCTCGAACATAAGGCGACTGAAAGGAATGAGCGGATAATTGCTCCCGCACCTCTTCTTCGCTCTCGCTCGAGTATGGATTTACCAGCAAAAGGGAAATGCCCATCTCATTCAACTCCGGCTCCAGGCTCGCCAGGGTAGGAAGAAAGCGTTTGCTGACCGGACAGGTCGCACTGGTCATGGCCACTACGGTTCCTTTCTCTGTCGATAGATCTGAGAGCCGGTGCGCTTTGCCATCGATGTCAGTGAATTCCACATCAGGAATCATTCGCCCGATTCCAACGTCACCCGGCTTGAGGATTTCTGGCCCGCTGGTGATCTCTTTCAATTCCTCTTCGGTAATGTCAGTCTCCGGAATCGTGGGCAAAATCCCCTCTCCCAGACGCGAAATTAATTGGCGAACAGCCTCCAACTCCGCCGAGTCGATCTCCCCATTTTTGTCCTGATCCACACGATTGAACCACCGAGCCCCTCCGCCGACTTCTTCCTTGGTTAATTTCCCATCTTTGTTCTTATCGGCGTATCGCACCAACTTAGCCAAGCGATCATTCTCTTCCTCAGAAGTGGCAATACCGACGGTTTTCTGAAATTCCTCCAATGAAACGTTCCCGTCTCCATTCTTGTCGAAACGAGCGCGAGTTGCTGCATCGGGAAGCTCTTCCGCTGTTATTACCTTGTCGCCGTCCTTGTCGTAGCGATGAAAAATCGCCTCGCGATCAATCGCGTGACTAATCAGACACCACGATACAATCGCTAATACCAAAACTGAAAAAATTGACTTCCTGGGAACTTTCATATCTCTGCGGGCACTTAGAAACACCGGGTTGAAAAAATGGTTTCACTCTCTACAACGATGCGAGGAGTAATTCGATTGGGATAGACGTGAATGTTTTCTATTCGGTTACACCGTTTCTTTGCGGAAAATCCCTCGCGTCATTTCCGAGGACGGCCCATGTTCCCCCATGCCAGTTGTCGTTCAGAAATATGGAGGTAGCTCTGTTGCCGATCCCGAAAAGCTAAAACAGGTGGCCGAGCGAGTAGTCGAGACGCAACGCCAAGGGCACTCTGTGGTGGTCGTCGTATCGGCCATGGGAAAGACCACAGATGAACTCCTTTCTCTCTCCAAGCAGGTTTCCCCATCACCCGAACGACGAGAGTTGGATATGCTTCTCACCGCCGGAGAGAGAATCAGCATGGCGCTGCTCAGTATGGCCATTCGAGAAGCAGGGGGAGATGCCATTTCCTTCACCGGAAGCCAGGCCGGAATCCTGACGAACGACCGACATATTGACGCTCGCATTATCGAAGTGCGTCCTATCCGTGTGGAAGATGAACTCGCCCGAGGCAAAATCGTCATTGTCGCCGGTTATCAGGGGATGTCCTATCGCCGTGAAATTACGACACTCGGCCGAGGGGGAAGCGACACGACTGCGGTTGCACTTGCCGCAGCCTTGGGCGCAGAGTGGTGTGAAATTTGTTCCGATGTCGACGGGGTATACTCTGCCGACCCGAGAATTGTCCCCGCAGCAAAAAGAATCCCCGAAATGTCTTACGAGGAGACACAGGAAATGGCGGAGTCTGGAGCAAAGGTCCTCAACGCCCAGGCTGTCGAGTTTGCCAAAGAAGCCGGCATTGCAATTTATGCACGAGCGACTTCGGGGCCCTTCCCGGGAGACGACCCTACAATCGACGGCACAGTTGTGCGCAAGTTTCCACCAAGAGGCCCGGGGAGCGTAACCGGCGTCGCCAGCGAGAAATCAATCGTCTTGCTAAGAGGCGAGCTCGATGATGCAAACCAGTTGCTCACCTACCTTGAGGAGATTTCGATCTGCACTAAGCAATTGCAGATTCTGAAAGGCCAAAGCGGCATGCAGCGAATCTCGATGGTTCTTTCAAAAGAGAACCTGCACCAGTTCGATACTTTGTCAGAAGGGCTGAAATCACGATTCGGAGACAATGTCAGACTCATCACCGGTAATGGAGCAGTCAGCGTCATCGGAGCAGGGATCAACGCAAATCATGCCAATCTTCTTCGAGGGCAATCGGTCCTGTCCGCCATGCCAGCGGAAGAGATTTTCACTTCGTCATTTCGCATCACCTGGATCGTTCCAGATGAATCCGTCGATGAGGTCGTCAGGATACTCCATGGAGAGTTTCTGGAGTCAGCCTGATTACTTGGCTATCGAGTCAGACAAGTGCTTCAAAAGCGAATGCTCTGGATCAGGTGAATCGTGACCGTAGTCCCATACCATTACGCCTCCCAGTCCGAATTCCTTCATCATCGACACGCGCATGTCACAGATATCTTTTCCGGTAGGCGAATAGCCGAACTCGGATGACGGAATCGCCAGGGAGTCTTCCCCGACCAGTTTCTTCCAGGAAATTGCCTTTCTCTCTCCTCCCATCTCTTTGATGTAAAAAGGCATTCCCAAGACCAGTTTGTCGGCAGGGAGACCAGAATCGAGCATCTCCTTCACAGCTTCCCTGAGCCACTCTTCATACGAGCCCCGCGGTGGATTCCACGGCTGATAGCTCATAACATGGACATAATCGATCGCCGCGTAAGCCTCAGCAGACAACGGTCGGTTGTAGCTGAGTGCGACGGTGAGTATCCGGTTATCACCATGCAGTTTCTCTGAAAGAGCGGTGAGAAAGAGGGTAAAATCTGAATGCTCACGTTCAGTTTTAGGATACTCCCAATCGATATCGATTCCGTCGAGTGAATGCTCCTCACAATAGCCTACTAACGAATCAATAAATCTCTCACGACTTTCACTCGTTTCGACAGCCTTACCAAAAATATTGCCACGTCCCCACCCGCCAACGCTAACAGTAATCTTGAGATCAGGATTCGACTCTTTGGCCGCGTTTCCCATCTTGATCATTCTCTCGCTGATTCGGGAAAAATCTACCTCCCCACTTTCTTTGGGCACAGCGGAGAAGAGAATCAGGTTCGTCGTGCCGTAGAACTCCACTGGCTCACCTTCGCGAAACCGATAGTCTGGAAAATAGACGGCAAGCTCTTCCGCTCCAATAGGAGACAGAAAACCCAGACCAGCGACCACAAAAGCAATTTTCCACGCTCCCATCGATCACTTTTTCTTCTCAATCTTCTTCTTGGGCTTCGGGTCGAGAGACTCGGGGCGGAAGGTCATCAAATCGGGAAGAGTTGTGACAACACCGTCTTCGGGAACCTCCGCTCCAGCAGACCACACAATCGAATTCAGAATAAACCGGCGAAGCTCTTCCCTCTCCCAATTGCGATAGAAGTGCGGCATTGTGATGCCCGCCCCACGCCCTCCATCGGGACGATCGATCGCCCACGCCACGATCTCGGTCTTGGGGTCTTTCGGCGGATATTCCGCTGTCGCCAGAGCAATAGCACCATCTGCCAGTCCATCCTTCCCGAACCAAATTCGGGTGTATGGCTCATCTTTCACTTGGAAAGTATCCCATCCCCTACGAATCGGATGGGACGCAGGCGCAGCCGGAGTAATTGTCGCCTCAAAAATGGCGGCCTTCGACTGGTGATGATTGCACCTTGCTGCAAAATATCCGCCCGTCCAATGGAGCAGTGGGTGATCTCCACTATCCAAGACATCATCTGCTGCGAGCCCGGTGGCATAGTGCACGCAAACAATCCCGCCACCACGCGCAACAATTCCTGACAAATCATCCATCGCAGCATCCGCACTTCCCAAACGTTCTGCGGGAAATTGGTCTCCGATGAACACAATCGAGGAAGCATTCTGTAGAAAAGCATCATCGCTCCACTCATAGAACACCTGCGATTCAAACCCCGGAACGTTCTCCATGTGATTCAGGCACCATGCCATAAGACGTCCACCCGCAGCGACTTCGTGCGTGCCGGGGGGATGGTTCGCAGGTCCCACAACGATCGCTACCGTTTTTTCCGCCTTCTTCAGCAGGTGCTCCTTGAAGAATGACGAAACTTTTTCCTCCAGTTCCTTGCCTCCTGCGCTGACTACATTGTGTTCTCCTCCCTCAACCACATACAATTCAGAATTGCCACCTGTCGCATCCAACTTCTCATCCAGCACCTCAGCGTGCTCTAACGGGACGACACTGTCCGCATCTCCATGAACAAGAAGAACGGGCGGATCATCGGCAGAAGCGTGTGTAATCGGAGAAACATTCGCCTTTTCCCCTTCATCCATTTCCAAAGCGGGAGTCCCCGGCTCATATCCAAGCAACTGGCGATAGGCAGGATGTTTATGTTCTATCGTATTTAAAAGCCCCCAGTCAGTCGGCCCTGCGAAACTCACGGCACAGGATACCCGTGAAGATTCTCTACTCACTGGATCCTCTGATTTCAGGTCAGCCATATCGTCGTGCAACGCCACCCAAAGAGAAAGATGCCCTCCAGCTGATCCCCCCGTCACACCGATACGAAGCGGGTCGATATTCCATTCATCCGCCTTGGACCTGACAAACTGGATCGCACGAATGCAATCATTCACCTGCGCCGGATGAACAGCCACATCGGTGAATCGATACTCAACCGAAACGACAGTATAAGTCCCCTCATTCACCAGCTTGGCGAGGAATCCGGGAATAGCGTTTTTCGACCCCGCTCGCCAACCACCTCCGTGGATATATACGACAGCGGGAACAGGAGTTTCAGATTCAGCCTGATACACATCGAGAACTTGGGCAGCGTTCTGCTCGTCGTAGGGAACGTCTTTTAGTGTCGGCTCGGGTCGTTGCGCTAGAACGGTGGTAGCGAAAAACGAAAGGAATGCGAAAAAACAGATCAAATTGGGGGATTTCATACTTTTGCAGTATCACACTAGCGATCAAAAAGTTTCCCGACAAGAAGTAGATGAGTTGAGATTTTTCTAGCCTCGCCCCGCATGGGAAACTTGATACTGACTTGCACTTCATTTACAGCGCACCGTTTTTGCGAGTAGTGTCAGTAATGATTCTGGCCGGTTTCTTAAAGCCACTCATCGAGACTGGTAAGCCGGTCTTTGATTCGCCCGATCCTCCGCGCGATCTCGGAAAGCCCGCTTCCCGAACCGCAGATCTCTTACAGGAAATCGAATTGCGCCGTCGTCTTGATGCCCCAGGCACTCCACCTCTATTTGACCTGAAATCCGCACACTTCGCTCTCGGGTGCCTCTGCCGCTTGGCCCAATACACAGTATATCGAGAGATACCGGAGGACCAGATCAAAAAAGAATGGACCGCCTTAGCCACACCACTACATCAGTTTCCTTCGAGTTCCGAAACCATCTGATCAGTAGATGTCGTCTTTTCATATCTGCCATCCCTGTTTCGGATTGCGAATACCATAGGGGAAAATGATCTCCTTATTTCCCATATCCGGGACCTGGCGAAGAAGTGGGCACTTTCAGGAGTTGGAATTCACGGGATTGAGTGGAAAGAAGAAGATTTCGCTCCTGTTCTTTCCCACGGAACACTATCGGGCCTTTTTGCAGATCGAATATTTGAGAGAAAAGATCGCACAATTGCAGCATTCCCCTCCATTCGTAGCCTTCTTGACCAGGCAACAGGAGAGCATCAGAAGCAGCTTGCTCCCTGGCTGGTAGATATTTCGAGTTCCTCCGCCTGATTTTTCTAATGATCCATTTGGATCGCATAGGAATGTGTTACCCGTCAGTTAGCGGCTGGAAATCTTCAGTGCGCTTGGATCAACGCTGGCAAGAAAATCGCAGTTAGAGCCTGGCACTCTGATCAAACCTCTGTGTATAGCTCCTAGGAAAAATCCAATGGAGTTCCTGATTGCCACTCCAAAGCAGATACTCAACCTTAAGCTTGAAAGCTAATTAGGAACCAGGGCTCACCGTAAACTTGCGGCATCCAAATTTGGAGTAATGAGCCTACGACCGTTTTCATCAAGAGTCGGGTGGTGCGGATCGCCTGAACCATAGCGAACAAAGGTCCATTTTCCATTCACCCATTTGTAGACATTGTTCAGGGCATTGGTCCGCGTGCGAATATCGTCGGCACTAGATCCCACATAATCGGGGTGAGTCGGAGACCTGGGATCATTTGGAATCCTGCCAATCGTATACCCCTTCCCTCTCATCTTCCCACTATTTCCACCCGACTCTGAGAGCTTTGCCAGCCTATCTCTTCGCCTCAGCTTTCGACGTGCCTCACTCAGAGCTTTCGTCCCTGGTGGGTCGAGACAAATAGCAAAAGGTTCTGGCCGAATTTCCAACTGAGTAAGCTGTGAAATGCGATACAACAAACGAGCTACAGTGACCTGCTTCAGATCCAAGGAGACTGACATGTCAGGATCAACGTAGTGGTTGAACACCACATTAATTCCTCCCATCTCGGGATTCACCTCCACGCTGCGGTCCGAAATATATCGCACCACATCTTTGATAGGAACGTCAGCAAACTCGACGTGATCGAAGAGGCAACCCGCAGATTTACTCACATCCGGAAACCGGGCGATGCTTTCTGCCGGATGAGGCTTTCGTTTTCCCAACTCACCCTCCCATTTCGGAACGATCACAACAGCGTGCTCATCAAGTCGGTAGTCCAAGTCTGCATGGTCCAACAAACACATCAGTGCGTTCCCCATAGAGATGTGATTGAGGTACAGAGTCACCTTTCTTTCCGTGTCGATTCGAGGATCGCAGATGATGTTCCTCATTCGAGGTTCCTTTGCTTTCTCTCGCATATACTCGACCACTTGGACCAGAGTCGCCCCATCAAACTGCAATTGATCCAAGTCCGACGAATTGACAGACTGAAAAGAACCAGTAACCAACGATGCGACTATTAGAAACCACAGCTTCATCTATTGAAGATGGTCCCAAAAAACCACTGAATATCCAAGGCGAATACAACCGTTTACAGAACTTTTACGCTACATAGGAGCAACACGCTTCGAGCCCACGTCGGTAGTCAGAAGCACATGCTGATCGAAACTCTCAGCAATGAGCTTCGCCTTGAGATCCTTGTGCTCGGGAGAGTCCCACAAATTCTCGTGTTCCCATGGATCGTTTTCGAGATCGTAAAGCTCTCCCGTGTCGAAGCCATGGTAAACGCTGAGCTTGTATTGCCCTCGACGATACATGGTTCCGAACGCGCCCACACCTCCCGTGAAATATGAATCGAGAGAATCGAAGTATTCACACCGAACAAAAAGACGGATCTCACTCCCATCCTCTTCGCCTTCAAGAACAGGCCTGAGGCTGCTGCCCTGAAAGTAATCTGGCAACTCAATGCCCGCAAGATCGAGAAGAGTAGCAGAAAGATCGAGCATCTCGACCAGCCCATCGGCTACTTTGCCCGGTTCAAATTGACCCGGCCAGCGAATGATGAGAGGCACCTTAATAAGGCCCTCATAGAATCGGCAGCCCTTATACATCAATCCATGGTCGCCAAGTGTTTCACCATGGTCGCTAGTGAAAATCACAACCGTGTTGTCCGCCTGACCAGTCGCCTCCAGCGCTTCCAATACTCGAGCGAACTGGTCATCAATCAGCGCGATCATCGCATAGTAGAGCGCCTGCTTTGTTTTCGCGTCATGCGTGTCAGGATCTTGAATATCATCCTGGAAATCGACTGCCTTTAGCTTCTCTTGGATAGCGAGATCGGACTCTTTAAAATGCGGCCCAGGCATGTCCTCTGGATCAAACATATCCGCATACTCACGTGGAGGAATGAAAGGCGGATGCGGATCGTAGATATTCACCGAAAGGAACCAAGGTTCTCCCCCCGAACGCTCCTCAGAGAGAAACTCGATCGCTTTCTCACATCCCCAAGTCGTCTGGTGAAGTTCTGCCGGAACACGGTCTTCGCTTTCGCGCAGAGCATTCAAATCCCCGCCCTTCTCTTTCACCCAGTCGGCATAGTGATGACCGCTTTCCCAGTCATCGCGAGGCGCATGGCTGAACTGCCAATAGCGGTACCCATCGTCGAGACGCGGTTCGGTGCGCTTTCCTGAACTTGTGAGGTGAAACTTTCCGATATTCCCACAATCGTATCCAGCATCGGCAATCAGTTTCGAAATAAGTGGCGGAGCCTCCAGCGGAAAGGTGTCGTTTCCATTTCGCGTATTGTGAAGCCGACTGGGATATAGCCCCGTCATAAAACTCGAACGGCTCGGAGTGCAAATAGGGCTCTGCACGTAACAGTTCGTAAAAGAAGTACCCTCAGAAACAAGACGATCGAGAGTGGGAGTTTTCACATACGGATTTCCCAACGCGCCAATGGTATCGAAGCGCTGTTGATCGGTGCAAAACCAGAGAATATTGGGCCTTTCAGACATTGGAGCAGACTGTGGGTGATGTTGGTAACTTTTCAAGCTGGCTTCGACCTACGAAGAAATGGCCAAGCAACGATTCCTAAAATTAAGACAAACACGGTGATACTGAACCACCCGAAGGCCGACTGCCCAATCGCAAGCCCCTTCGCCAGGTTCGTTTCTGCCATGGGTGCAAGGATAAAACCGAGAACGAAAGGAGCCAGCGGTATGCGGAACCGCTGCATCAGCATCCCGAGGATTCCACAGCCCAACATCACCCAGACATCAAACATACGGTTCGCAAACGCATACGACCCTACAACGCAAAACGTCAGCACTGCCGGGAGCAGGATCCACTGGGGAATCTCCATTACGCGCCGAATGAGTCCCATTCCAAACCACATGAAGACAAACATAGCGACATTGGCGAGGAGGTAACTTCCCGTGATCGTCGTGACAATGTCAGGGCTATTCGCAAAAAGCAAGGGACCCGGCTGCAGTCCATGAATGACAAACGCGCCGAGAAGAATCGCATCGATTACGCTACCGGGAATCCCAAGTGAAATCAGAGGAACAAGCGCTCCACCGACAGTGGCGTTATTCGCCGACTCACTCGCGACGACGGCTGAGTCTGCCCCTGATCCAAATTTATCGCCATCCTTCGCTGAGGCCTTCGCACTGCCGTAGGCTATGAGCGATCCAATATTTGCCCCTATCCCTGGCAGAACCCCAATAAAGCTCCCAATCAACGAAGATCGAATCAAATTAGCGAGTTGATTCTTCCATTCACGCACTTTCAAAAACGCTCCGCCATCACCGGAGAGAATCTCCCCTTCTCCGCCTGCCCTGGTAGCGAGTCGAAAAGCTTCAGGCACAGCAAACAGACCAATTAGAACGGGCAGCTGTTTGAAACCATCACCCAACTCAGTGAGCCCAAACGTCAGTCTCGGCTGACCCGTAGATGGATCCAGTCCAGGCATGGAGAGAAGCATTCCCAGACACACGCTGAATAACCCCGCCCACATATCCCCTTTGCTGATTACAACAACCAAAGCCAAGGCAAGAAGAACAAGCGCGAAAAAATCCATCGGCCCCATTCTCAGCGAAAATGTAGCAATAGGACGTGCTAGCCCTACAAGAATCCCCCACGAAATCAGCCCTCCCACCAATGACGAAAGAATCCCTATGGAAAGGGCTCGTTTTGCCTCTCCTCTCGCAGCCATCGGATACGCATCCAGCGTAGTCATGATCGAAGATGGTGTTCCCGGAATTCGCAGGAGTGTGGCAGTAATGAGACCGCCACTTACTGATCCCACATACATAGACACAAGAAGAGCCAATGCATCATTCGCTTCCATCGCGAACGTGAGCGGAATCGAAAGCGCGATCACCATGGCTCCGGTAAGACCCGGAATTGCACCCACCACGATTCCAATGAGGGTGCCTAAAGCGACCCAGAGAATAAGGTCAAAACTCATGGAAGATCGATCACGAGAACAGATTTAAAGAGATAATTCAGCCCTACCCCGAGAACGATACCAATACCAACCGCGATCATTTTCCCACGAACCGACCTAACCAATACAACTCCGCTGATTGCAGCAAATGCTGAAGTTGAAGCCCAGTATGGCACGCCTCGAACCTGCAGGAGAAAAAGATAAGAAACTAACAGAACCGCCATTACCAATCCCATTCGAGAGAGCGCTTCCTTTTTCTCGGCCTGTTCAACACTGCGCTTTCCCAAAACCCAGTGCCCAAATCCAAAGACCACACACAGACCCGAGAGAAGAGGCACCAAAGGCAGTGACTCGGGCTTCGTCCCCGTATCCAGATCCAGCGCAGCCAGTTGTGCATCGGCAGCTTCAACGGATTCAACGAGGGCATCTCCTCGTAATAGAACCGGCTCGATACCCATTTCGCCGTATCGCTCCTGAACGAACTCTGACTGCATAGACGACTCCAGAATATCAGCCAGCTTATCAATGCGATCTTGCGAAGTCCCCTTGGGCGCCCACCAATACTGGGTCGTCCCCGTCACCAGATCGTATCCCTGCTCGGTCGCTGTGGGCAGGTCAGGAAACTCGCTATGCCTTTCCGGCGCTAGATAAACAATCCCTCGCAAACCCTCTGGGCGTTCAGGAGTTTTTCGAAACTCCTTGTATTCCGAAAGCGAGAAGATCGCGAGGTCGATATGCCCCCCCGCCAGCTTGGAATATCGTTCTGCACCTCCTCCCAAGGGGACAATTTTGAATTCTGCCCCTTCAACGAGATGCTCCAGCAACAAGCCTACAAAGTGACTCGGGGCACCCAGATTTCCTCCGTAAAGAAGTGTTCCGGGCTTTTCTTTTGCAGCCTTCAAAATCTGATCGAGCGAGGTCCATTGCGAATCTGGCCCCGTGCAAACCACGGTATGTGCCTGCCCTGTCGATGCAATTGGGACAAAGGCTTCAGGTCCGTATTCCACAGTTCCCGAATAACGAGCCGTCAAAATTCCTTCGTGAAGATTGAGAATCGTGTAGCCGTCAGGCCGGGCATTCTTGACCCGGCGACTACCAAGAGATCCCCCTACTCCGGGAACATTTACAATGACAAATGGCTCGGGCGAAACCTGCGATCGCCGAACGCCCTCCTGCACGACTCGGGCCAGAGTATCGCTCGCTCCCCCTGATCCGAAGGGGACTACCACCTTTATCGGTTTTCGGGGAAAATCACTATCCTGAGCACGACCGGCCGTCAAGACGGCCAGCCACACTGCTATCATCAGAACATATCTCATTCTTGGG
Organism: Verrucomicrobiales bacterium; assembly: GCA_002698785.1. Classification (GTDB taxonomy): domain Bacteria; phylum Verrucomicrobiota; class Verrucomicrobiia; order Verrucomicrobiales; family DEV007; genus Arctic95D-9. The sequence continues at coordinate 170,283 of PAAG01000059.1, forward strand.
GCACGAGACTATCCAGTGTCACTCGTGAGGGCAAGTCACCAATACAATCCGAATATCCCAGTTGAGGCGAAATTGGTTTTCATCCTATCCATGGTAGAAAAACGGTTCCGGGTGTATGATCAGTATGGAGAGGCATATCTCCCATCACCGAGACAGTTCCTCCATTCCGCAAGGTGACCGCCAATGAAACGAATCAAAATCTTGCACCGCACCTACTACAATTTCTCTGAACCAGTTCAGTTGGGGCCGCACGTGCTTAGGCTACGCCCCCGAGAAGGGCACAAGCTACACATCGAATCATCCAATCTGTCCATCACTCCAGCTTCCAGCCTATTCTGGCAAAGCGACGTTGAGGACAACTCAGTAGCGGTAGCTCACTTTTCAGCCCCCACTTCTCAGTTGGCTATCGAAAGCGAAGTGATCGTTCAGCAATTCAACGAAAACCCTTTCGACTTTCTCGTTTCCGACTACGCCATCAATTACCCTTTCAACTACAATTCGAACGATTGGCGCCTTCTGGACCCCTACGCTGAACTCCCGTTGGATCCAGACGGTTCACTCGCTAATTGGACTTCCAGCCTATGGACGCCGGGTCGATCAGTCGAGACAATCCCCCTGCTTCTGCAAGTCGGGCAACAGATTCAATCTAGTTTTCAATATTTCGTCAGGGAAGAGCCCGGAGTACAATCGCCAAGTGAAACATTGAGTCTAGGCACCGGCTCTTGCCGTGACTTCGCAAATCTATTTCTCGCTACCGTGCGAAAACTCGGTCTTGCCGCTCGTTTCGTGAGTGGATACTTGGTCACTGGCCCATCCGATTTCGACTACGGCGCAACTCATGCCTGGGCAGAGGTCTACGTCCCTGGCGCCGGGTGGAAGGGCTTCGATCCCACCGTCGGTATCATGACAGGTGCTGACCACATTCCTGTCGCAGTCGGTAGACTTCCGGAAGAACTCCCTCCCATTGAGGGAACCTATTCAGGTTTCGCCGACTCCAACATGGACGTGGGAGTATGGCTTACCCCCCTCTGATCCTGAAAAGATCTTAGAATAGGCTTTCCCCGACTATCCCTCAATCGGCCGTTTCATTTGTCGAGAATTGAACAGCTTCCAAAGGCTCCCTCTCAGTAAACGGAATGCTAAAGAATTCAGAAGACCAAGAAAATGCGCGGAAAAACATGCGGCTTTACGCGTTAAACCAGAGCGCCACCAGCTTCGAGATTCCATAGAGAGCTCCAACGATGGAAAGGACGAGCAATCCAGCGAGGAGCTTATTTTTCTGCCAGATATCCGAAGCTTTTTCACCGAATTTCCAGACCAGAAACGCCAGTCCGAAATATCGGATACCTCGCGCCATTGAGGCGGCGAGAAGAAACAGAGCGACAGGGTAATTTGTCGCACCTGCGGTCAACATGGCCAACTGGAATGGAATGGGAGATACTCCCGCCGTAAAAATGGCAACGAACCCATTCCGATGAAACTCCTCTTCGAAATTCCGCGAATTCGAACCTGCCATCCATTCTCGTAACGTATTACCAAACGAATCGAGTAAACCGGCCCCGACGCCATAACCAAGCATTGCCCCGGCCAAACACCCAAGGAGAACGACAAATGAAGTTTTCCACAGCCGCTCCCGATGAGTCAGAAAGTAGGGGATCAGGATTGTCTCAAGCGGTATTGGAACCACGGTGGCTTCGAGGAAGGACGCGAGGAAAAGGGCCGTGTAGTGGCTACCCTCGCCCTCAATGCGTTCCTCCACGAATGTGCGAATCCGTCCCCTTGCCATACAGTTCGATCAGTAACGAAATTGTGCCGCGATCTCGCTATCCTCGGGGAGAGCTACATCTTCGGGCAGCGATATGATCCGCGCTCCTGTAGACTCCGCTTTTCTGATTGAGAAGGCCACCAGATCGGTATCGCTCTCATCCTTCGATCCTGCCGACTCGACTTGGAGACTTTCCATATCGACCTTCCCGTATTTCACGGCACCTTCCTTCGCATACACTGCCTTGATCCGGCCTTCCAAGCTGGCACGCGCGATCTCTTCAATGTCATCTGATGCCGTCCCGAGAGCAATCTGGTCGGATAGTTCCGAAATCTCCTCCTTGAGTTTCTCCGCTTCGATTTCGTCGATTCGTTCGCGTATAGAAGCAAACAGCTCGGGAGCTTTCTTGCTCGAAGGATTCAGACTAATCTCTTCCATGCTCAAATTCTCATAGCGATTCTTCTCGCGGTATCTGGACCTTTCGTGATCCGGTCCCAAAACGATAAGGGGAGTTTTCCTGTCTGGGAGTTCCTGCGGAAGACCTCCAGCTACCAACTCGAAATAGCGATCTATCTGGCGGTCCTGATTCTCATCGCCGGCACCGCCATGACCATGAAAAGAAACATCTCCCCCACCTGCTCCGGTCGCATTGCTCTGTGATACGGTGTGGAACTGAAGGCTTTTTTCAGGATCGTCGTATTTCATCGCTTCATCCACACTCGTGGGGATTTGCGATAACATGAGTTCCCGCACCCACCACCGACTTGCCTCATAAAGCTTGAGATCACTTAAATCGAGAGCGAGCACGAAATAACGTGACGGGTTCTGCAGGCGCCAGAGTGGAGATAGCATAGGTGTGCTTCCAACCGACACATTCCCCTTCGGTGAGAAAGGTAAACCCAAGCATACCGGCTCACTTGCCTCGCCCAGGTACACGACCAGCCCAGAATCCTGACATTGCCAGAACTCAAGAGACTCGTCTTCACAAAGGGACTCCAGTTTCGTGAGTTGTCGATTGAGGTCTCCTGCGCTCTCGTCGTTCGCGCCGAGCATTTCTTTCGCCTCTCGGATCGCGTTTTTAAATCGGATTGGGTTCTGTCGGGTCTCGACTCCGGCCTTTTCCATAGGCAGGACAATGGAGACGACAGAATCGCAGTCCCCGAAAGCCTCATCGATCCTGTTTAGCACGGCCCGGTCTACCGTGCCTATCGTTTCCAAATGTAAGGTTTCTTCTGCAATTGCTTCTGTTGACATAATAATACGAGGGTTAATTCACCCGATTACAATTGCATGTGGCATACCAAGGCCCCCGGCCGCTCTATAGCAGGGATCTCAGTCACACCACGCAAGTTTTCTGATGCAACACGCATTATTTGCCCGCCTGCGGACGTGCAGGCTGCAAGCCAGTCGAAATTCTCACTCCCTGAAGACAGGCACCGCCGGTAACTCTTTCGCCTCTATGTAGTCTCGCGAAACGACCAGGTGGGCGCCATTCGGGACCACCTCTACCTCAAAGGGAGTTTCACCGATCGGTTCTCCATCAATCTCAAGTTTCAAAGGTGGGTGAGCTTCTACCTTCAAGTGAGAAGCAGACAAGTACTTCAGATCTGGCGAACCAGTAAACCGACCGAATAGAATACGGAATAGAAGCTTTATGAAACCCCAGGCCGTGTGCGACATGGCAACGGCAAGATCCAACTTTCCATCATGCGGACTCACCGATTTCCCGATTGCAAGGCCGGTTCCATAAATTTCCCCGATATTGATTACCATCACGGTGTGAGCGAGAAACAAATACTCCTTCTCGTCAGCTTTGATCCTGACCCGAGATCTGCGTAGGTCGAAGAGGTGCCGGAAACCCGACACAATATACGCGAAGAAGCCTAACTTGTTCTTCATTTCACGATCCGCATCCTGGATCATATTTGCGTCCCATCCCGAACCAGCCACAATCGCAAAATAGCGGTCATATTCAGGCAAATACCCAACATCCAGTTTGGCAACCAGGCCTTGTTCCAGCGCCAAGTCGAGCGCATTTTCCAGTTTGGTTGGAATTGCCAGCGAGCGAGCGAGAAGATTGGCGGTTCCCATGGGTAATTGCGCCAGGGGAATAGGTTTCGGATTTTTTATCATCCCTGACAAGCCCTCCATAATAGTCCCGTCTCCACCACCAACTATCACGAGGTCAAATCCCACTGCCTCTTTCGTCCAGCGAAAAGCATCCCCCTCCCCCTGCGTCTCACGAATTTCGTAAGTGCGCCCGATTTGATCGAGGTAGGCCACTATCTTCTTCTTGGACTTTTCGTAGTCGAGTTGCCCTGAGACAGGATTCAGAATCAATAAAATCGAGTTCGACATGTTGGATTGATCCGTTTCAGGGAAATCATTTTGAGAGTTGTTTTCTATTACACGTTTTCCCATAGTTTCGCCATTGGATTTCATCTGGATCATGAGACCGAGTTTTCACTCTGGAAAATTTGAGAGGTGCTTTTTTCATCTTTGGAAGATTCCTCCAATTCGTTCTCGAGGTATCTGTCGAAACGCTCATCAAACTTCGCCAGGAACTCCTGAACTTCTTTCTGCCGCAGTTGCCGGTTTACAGACTTCTCGCCCTCTTCGACGACTCTCCTGTCTTCACTCGTGAGATCTTCCTCTCCTACCTCCGGCGAAGACTTGGAGCCCCTAACCAAGTGCTTGGCAAGCCTCTTAACGACCGACTTACTCGATGCAGCCCCTCTCCAGACGGCTTTCATTGCTTTCACGAAAACACGTCCATCTGTCCCGTTCATTGCCTTATTGAAAGCGGCCCGTGTGTGAAGTGCCTGCTCTCGGCAGGTATCGGGATCTGAGTACCATCCCCTTTCAGCGCAACGTATGACGACTCTCCCGAGCAGATAAGTCTCAGTCATTTCCAATGCCGCACCTCTAACGGCAAAAATAAAGAATATGGTCCGGAATAACTTTTTGAATATTTTAACGACGAGAGAGCCAGCTAGGCCGATCACGGTAAGGAAACAACCTTTCGAGATACCCGCATAGACAACTTTCATCCTTCTCGGGTCCGTCAAGACACCATTCTCGCGCAAGACTCGATGCACCATTCCTTTCCTGACCTTCGCCAGGAGAATGTCATCGAGAAATGGAACAGGAACGAGAGCACATGGCGCACTCAAAACGGTCCCGACTACCGTTGCTCGCGATGAGTATCCATCAGAAGGGACCTGCCGTTCCTGAATATCGAAATTTTTCTCCATATCTGTTCACTTTTCCTGGAACATCCTTAGTGATTCTCGTCGGAAAACTGTGCATTATGCAATAAATGCAGCCACTTTTGCATCGTGGTAATTGGGCACCTTTGCGTCGTCCCCTAGTGACACCAGCGTTCTCGGCGATAACCTGTCCGGTCATTGCCCGAGTCATTGCATGATTACTACCAGATGGAGCATGACCAACGGCCACCGAATTCCGGACCTTTACTTTTTTCCGAATTTCCCGGTAATCTTCGATAGAATGATTCGCCTGCGAACCATTGCCGTTGCTTGTTTGTCTATCGTTTCCGCAGGAGTCGCTGACGACAAGGCTGCGTTTTTCGAGGAGCACGTCCGGCCGCTTCTGCTGGATCGCTGCTCCAAATGCCATGATGGCTCTCCAGAGGCCAGGTCGGAGCTTTCTGTTTTGTCGCGTGCCACACTCATGGAAGGTGGCGATTTTGGTCCAGCCATTGCGCCTGGAAAAGCAGAGGAAAGCCTTCTCATCGAGGCCATGCGCCACACTCACAAAGAACTCCATATGCCGCCCAAAGGGAAAGCCCGCCTTACCCCAGACGAGATCTCCATATTTGTGAAGTGGATAAACGAAGGTGCTGTATGGCCGGGCGACACTCCCAGAAAGGAACTTACCCATGCGAAGAAAGACACAGGTCCCAAGATTCCTTTTGATCCTGAAGAAGATTGGTCTCTCCTGCCTCGCCAAGTAGTATCGCCGCCCGAGTCAAACGATCCGCGCTGGAATCAAAATGAAATCGACCGCTTCGTCGCAGCGGAGAGAGAAAACAGCGGCCTTCAAGCGAATGGTCGAGCCGACCGACGCACGCTGATACGCAGAGCCACCTTCGACTTGACCGGGCTGCCTCCCCTGCAGGAAGATGTGGACAATTTCCTGGGTGATCGCGACCAAGACCATGTGGCATTCAGGAAAGTTGTAGACCGATTGCTCGGATCGCCCGAATACGGGCAAAGAGCAGCCCGTCTCTGGCTTGATGTCGCACGGTATGCTGATACCCAAGGGGACGTAGGCGATTATCCTATTCCAACCGCGTATTTGTATCGGAACTGGGTTGTGGATTCTTTCAATCGAGACCTTCCATTCGATCAATTCCTGATGGCTCAGCTTGCCGGGGATATTCTGGCAACCGAAGCTGAAGACGAAACTCTCGCGAGAGAACTGACCATTGCGACCGGATTCATTTCCTTATCGAGACGGTTCGGAAACAGTAAGAAGGATAATATTCATCTCACAATCGAAGACACTCTCGACACTTTAGGACGAGGTGTGTTGGGCATGACACTTCGGTGCGCTCGCTGTCACGACCACAAGTTCGACCCCGTATCGAATGAGGATTACTACGCTCTCTACGGAATCTTTGAGAGCACGATTTACCCTTGGATGGGAATGTCTGTGGAAAAGTCACCCAGCGACCTTAGCCCCGCAATTCCCAATCCTGAGTCGAGGAAGAAGGTGACAGAGTTTTTCGATCTCATCACTCACTACGAATACCAAATCAACAACCACTTTCGCCCCTGGTTAAAACCGACTCTGGATGAATACAAAGACGTCTGTGGCGAAATGGACCGCCTCACAAAAGCATCGGTAAAAGACGAATTGGAGGTGGCGGCACTGGAAGAAAAGCGAGATGAACTGCTCGAATTCCGCGGCGGGAAATTTCGAGAACTGATGAAACACGGATTGAAGTGGGTGAAGGATGAGAAGACACGCCTCGCTAAGGACCCCGGAATGGAATTGATCTTCGCCGTCGGAGAGGGAAAACCCGGTGACACGAAACTCCACCGACGCGGGAATCCAGAGCAGACGGGCGATCTGGTCCCACGAGGATTCATTGGGGCAATACAAGGAGCTGAGAAGCCCCCGATTGACAGTGGATCGGGGCGACTTGAGCTGGCTCAGTGGCTGACCGATCCACAACATCCCCTTACAGCACGCGTTTTCGTAAACCGAATCTGGCAACAGCACTTCGGACAAGGCCTAGTGAATACTCCGGATAACTTTGGTCGCCAGGGATCACAGCCGTCTCATCCGGAACTCCTCGACTGGCTGGCAGAGAATTTCATCAATAATGGCTGGTCGGTGAAGGAGCTGCACCGCCGCATTCTGTTGACAGAATCGTATCAACTGGCCTCGCTCGGTGAGAATCCGGAAGCAGAAACCAAAGATCCAACTAACATTTATCTATGGAAATATCCACGTCGCCGCCTCGACGCAGAATCGATTCGCGACAGCATGCTGGCTGTGAGCGGCGAATTGGACAAGTCACAACCACAGGGGCACGACATTCCACCTTGGTATAACAAGCGCTACGGACTGAACGGACCATTTCACCAGGAAATCGAGACGAATCACCGTAGCGTTTACTTGCTCACCCAGCGTATTTACCGCCATTCGCAGTTGGGACTCTTTGACGCTCCCGATCGCAACACGAGCACATCATCACGCACGAGCTCAAATGTCCCGGCACAGGCTCTTTTCCTGATGAATTCAGATTTTGTCAAAGAACGAGCCGAGGCGCTTGCCAGTCGAATCCAGAAAGTAGCAAGCAATGACGATGGCAGAATTGAAGCTTTGTATTCTCTCGTATTGAATCGGACTCCTGGAGAAACAGAAAGAGTACGGATCGTGCAGTTTATCGAATCATACAGAAGATCTGCAGCCAAAGAGAGGAATGAATGGGTAGGGCTCAGCCGGGCAATTCTAACAGGCAACGAATTTTTCTTTTTCGAGTAAATGAAAAGCGGCAACCACATTACACGCCGAAAGGCACTCCAGACCGCTTTTGGTGTGCTGCCTGCTGCAGTTGGCCTGCCTCAACTTACCGCCGCCACGACTGCCCACATCCAACCGCGGGCCAAACATGTAATCGTCCTTTACATGTCAGGGGGATATTCGCATGTCGACACTTTCGACCCGAAGCCCAGACTAACACGTGACCATGACATCTCGATTGGCAGCGATCTCAAGCGGCCCGGTTTCGAACGCTACCTGAAAGGAGCAGACTGGGATTTCAAACCCAACCGATATTGTGGAACCGAAGTGAGCGATCTTTTTCCACATATCCGGGAGATGATGCACGAAGTCGCCCTGATTCGATCGATGAACTGTGATCACAGCGACCACGGCGAAGCCACGTTACAATTGCACACATGGAGCACAGGTTTCGCCATGCCCTCGCTGGGATCGTGGTTGTCCTATGGGTTGGGATCTTTCAATCCGAATCTTCCCAGTCATGTTGTCATTTCAGAGCATCGCCCTTACAGCGGACCGCAGATCTGGGATTCCAATTTTCTTCCCGGTGTGCATGCAGGTGTGCAGATCATGCCGGGAGATGAACCTCTCCCAAATCTCACACCTGCCTCCCCTGGCGATCTTCAGAATTTGGAGCTTTCGTTACTGGACACGTTGAATCGTGAACATTCACGGAAACGGCCTGTAGATGCGCAGCTTGTTGCCAGAAATGAATCTTTCAAAACAGCCAAGGGCCTCCAAGATCTCGCGCCCGAAGCACTCGATCTAACGAAAGAGTCAAAAGCCACACTGGACCTGTATGGAGCCCAAGCGGGAAATACAACGTCATACGCAGCTCAAGCAATCATGGCGAGACGACTTGTCGAACGCGGGGTCCGCTTTGTCGAAATCATCGATGCAGTCGGTGCCTGCCGTGACAACTGGGACGCTGCACATCGGGACATGGCCTCTCATGAGAAGTATGCCAGCCGAGTCGACAAACCCGTAGCGGGTCTCATCAAGGACTTGAAGCAACGCGGGATGCTTGACGATGTCCTTTTGGTGTTCTGCACTGAATTTGGTCGAACTCCATGGGCCCAGGAAGGCAAGGGAACGAAGAGCCGTAACCATCATCCCAGCGCCTTTTCCTGCTGGCTCGCCGGTGGCGGCGTGAAGCCGGGAGTCGTTTACGGTAAGACCGACGATATCGGAAATCGCATTATCGAGGATTCCGTGCACATACACGATTTTCATGCCACGATTCTTCACATCATGGGACTGAACCATGAAAAGCTCACGTTCCGGCACGCAGGACGGGACTTTAGACTAACCGACATACACGGGAGGATCGTGGACGATATCCTCCTTTGAGTTTCTTGTGACAATTCGGAGAAATTCCGGAAACTATTTGAAACCGGAGTGCAATTACACTACTTCTAGTATTACTTAGATCGGGATGTGAATTCCATGTGCTCGCTCCCGACTTACACCATAACAGGAACTTCTTGTGTTGTGATTTCCTGAATTTGAATCCAACGCAGGAAGCGGGTTTATGCCGTTTGCGCTTTCAACACATCTCCCCATCATCCAGTTGGATCATTGCTTCTCTGCAACGATCTGGTCATCGCTGACCCCACCCTGCTTCCCGACGAGCAGTGTCTTTCAACCCACCTTTCCGCCAACCATCGGGAACTGAACTATGCTGTTGTATATACTAACATTCTCCCTCGCTTTCTGCAGCATCGTTTACGAACTACTGCTCGCGCAAACCCTCTCCGCTTTTCTCGGCAACACAGTTCTTCGCTTCAGTGTCACTATTGGACTCTATCTTCTCTCGATGGGAATCGGTCCACTTCTGATGCGGGGAAATACGACAAAGAACCCCGTCACGACTCTCCAGAAAGTCGAACTCGGTCTGGCATTAGGAGGAGCTGGTTCGGTAGCTTCTCTTTTTCTTCTCGACTGGGCCGGCATGCCATCCATTGGGCTTTCGATTTTTGCCCATTCACTGATCCTCGGAATCGGATTTCTAACAGGGCTGGAGATTCCGCTCTTGATTGAGATTCGGAATCGAAAGAAGAAAGACTCCGAAGCCGGTGTCCTCGGTATCGACTACCTGGGAGCATTTGCAGGAACATTGATATTTGCCTTTCTCTTTTATCCGAAGATCGGACTGGTTCCCACCTCGTTCATCATCGCAACGGTCAACTCAGTTGCTGGTATTTTCCTGATTCGCTATTCCTCCCTGGTTGCGCGCGAGCGGAAGAAACTGTTCACCGGCTTGGTTCTCACGCAGGTTGTTCTCGCCTGTTTGTTTATCTACGGAATTTTCATGTCCGAATCTGTTAACGACTTTCTCATTCAACTTTACCTAACGTAACGCTATTGCATTCCATGGATCACGAAATTGGAGAGCACCACTTGATCGAGTTTGTCGGCTGCCCGGCAGAGAAACTCAAATATAAGTCACTGATCGAACCGGTATTGATGGAAGCGGTTCATCGATCTGGAGCAGAATCCATTGGCCAGTTGTCACACCAGTTCAAACCGTTTGGTGTGACCTGTATGGTACTGATAGCAGAATCGCACTTCTCCCTGCACACCTGGCCCGAGAAAGGGTACGCCGCAATGGACATCTTCACCTGCGGAGAGATGGATTCCGAAGCTGCCATCGCTTATGTGGCGAAACATCTGGAGGCGGAAAGTTACGCGAAGAAAACAATCCCGCGTATCGCTGAGGGGGTGACCGCGTAATGGATGATTCCGATACCAGATCTCAACGAATCGGGTTATTCGCCTCGACCTTCCTGGTCGCGATATGCAGCATCCTCTATCAACTGACAATTGCTCAAACACTGTCGCTGCTCGCAGCGAACACGGTGATCTGGTACAGCGTCACGGTGGGCCTTTTTCTTCTGGGGATGGGCTTCGGTTCTTTTCTGAGCGAGAAACTCTGCAAGATCAATCCCCCGTGGAATGCTCTGATCTATGTTGAAACTTTGCTCTGCCTGGTTGGATCGCTGTCTTCCCCGCTGATTCACATAGGGCACACGGTGACAGGATATGAGATGCTGAGCACTACCTCGGTATTTGCCGTTTTCCCCTTTTTTGGCGGTGCGTTCCTTTTAACGATTTTAATAGGAATCCTGACCGGAATCGAACTCCCTTTGTTGATGCGAATCGGAAAGTCGCTATCGAACGATCCTCAAATCACGTATCGCATCCTGGGTATCGATTACATTGGCTCCCTTGTCGGCGCTGTTGTCTTTCCACTGTTTCTCGTTCCTCATCTTGAAGTGATCACGATCGGGTTCACGGTTGCGGTGCTCAATATTTCTGTCGCTCTCTTTCTGAACTGGAAGCGCCGAAACAAGAGGCTTCCCATGTTTATCCGAGCCGGGATAGCTGTCCTACTTGCTGCCGGAGTCGCTCTTGCGCTTCTCAACAGCGATTCGATCAATAAATACTTTATCCGAAAATACTATTATCTGACCGAGCTCGCCTATGGAGGGGGACTGAAAGATGTTTTCACGTTTGAAAAAAAATTCCCTGATGTCTTTCGAGCCAGCTCCCCTTATCAGAAGATCGACCTCATGGAGGATCCCGCGGTAGATCCCTCGAAAGATTTTATTGATGCTTACAGCACCAAGTTCATCGAGAACCCTGATTACCCAAAGAAGAACATTCTGTTCCTCAATGGCGATTTTCAACTTACCTCAAGCTACGAAGAGATTTACCACGAGTATTTTGCTCACGTTCCTATTATTGCGAGCGGAAAAGTGCCGAAGAAGGTATTGCTGCTAGGAGGAGGTGACGGGCTTCTCGCTAGAGAGCTTGTTAAGTATGAGGAGATCGAGTCAATCACCCACGTCGACCTCGATAAAACTCTCGTCGAACTCGCCAATACTCATCCGATTCTCTCGAAGATGAACGAAGGTTCCTTTCAAGATCCCCGAGTAACGACGATCTTTGGGGACGCCTATCAGTATGTGCGGCGCTCGGAAGAAAAGTTCGACGCCATCTACATCGATTTTCCCATGCCCGCCGACTATGACCTGGCTAAACTCTACAGCCGGGAGTTCTTCCATTTCACGAGGGAGCGTATCAAAGAGGACGGCTACGTAGTTTTCGACGCGACAGGGACGGGGTATTTGAGCGGTCCCGACAGACAGGGAGGACAGGTAGTCAACAGCGACAACGACTGGCCATATTATTACGCCACGCTCAAGGCGGCGGGTTTTCCAGAGATACAGCCCTACATTACAACATTGGAACTCGATAACCCTGTTGTAGATGAAATCCTGAGTCGCCCGGACACCAACCTGATTCTCAGTCCGGAAGTGATGCAAATGTTCGAGTTTGTGAATACTCCTGCAGAGGAGCAAGCGGTCACCGATGCTGTAGTACGGCTAGCCAAACACAACATGGTTGCCGATCACATCATGCCGTTGCAGCAAGGCTTCATACTGTTGGGAAATATGATTGGTGGTTTCTCCGGAGAATTTGGAGACGGTCCCGGCGTGCCGCTTCACATTCTGAACGAGAAACGTTACGAACTCGCTTTCCTGGTTGATTTTCCCAAGCCGAAAGAAATCGACGAGGACAAGTTGAACTCGATCATGCGACCAACGTTTCCGACACTTCCGCTGTGGCAACCTAGAACCGCATTCTAAGGATTGTCGATGAGGTTGCCGTCTACCTGGTGTCCTTTCCCGTCCGGCAAATCAAGCGGAATGGCTCCTTCTTCGTGACGCCCGAAATCGGTGATAATATTTCCGCGCACGAGGCACTTTGACGCAGCATCGTCAGCAACTACCGCCGAACCGGAAATCCCCGAAAAGGTGTTCCCACTTATGGTGACTAATGACGCGCCTTCCAAGACTACGCCAGTTCCCATGTCTATTTTGATCGGGTTCTGATCTTCTATCGGGCGCTTGATTTCGCCATTTCCGATATAGGAATTTGAAAAGCTGTTTCCAGTAATCGTGATGCGTCCGCTTTCGGACCCGACTCGGACTCCGTGACGATGGACGAGCGTGAAGGTATTGGCAGAAACGGAACAACCGTGAGCGTCACGCAAGTCGACTCCGCCTTCCATGTCGTGGGCGATGACGTTTGCACTGAGCGTAATACCATAACAATCTCGGTCGAGGATAATGGCGGTGCCCTGACATTCTTCGATCATGTTACCCGAAACTACTGATCCATAGGTGTTTTCGATTACCACTCCGTTTCCAAGATGGTCGTCGAGATTGTTACCGTTCATGCACAGATTGAAGGCGTCGGTGCAGAAGACCGCATCATCGTTCTCCTCAAAGTGGTTCGCATTGACGACGATGTCATGACAACCGTCGATGAACAGTCCTGCAGCTTTATTGTAGGTGATGATTGAATCATTCACCCGGGGATCCTCGTAGCAGTCGATAAGGGCAATTCCGTGGCCGCCATGATGGTCGACGGAGAGTCCCTGGATAAAGATCTCCTGAATTCCCGTCGCCTGAATACCGTGGCCGCTTTTCTCATTTCCGGAGATACGGAAGTTTCCCAGTTGGATTCGCCAGAGCCGGGCATTCGGATCCTCTGCGATGGTCGAAGGCTCAATGACAAATGCGGGTTTTCCCTCTTCATTGGTGTTTTTGATGTGAGTCGATGCCCCTGAACCCTCGATTCGAGTTTCTGCCCTGAAGATTCGCAAGGGTTCGGAAATCTCAAATGTTCCGGGAGGCATTTTCACAATCCCCCCTGATTCGGGTAGCGCATCGAAAGCTTTCTGTATCGAATCGAAGTCAGAACTATCCAAAACTACCGGAACTGGCTCTTGAGCAGCTCCATTCATCAGGATAAAAACAAATCCGAGATGGAAAAATTTCTTCATTCTTTACTGACGATGAGATAGTGAAAATCAGCCAATTGAGAACTGGGCGTATCTGCGGAAAGAACAGTTTTGTATCATAAATGAATCTCTTCTACGGGAGCGTCCCCCATTTCTCTCCAAACGTAGCGGTCCATCACCCATTTTACGTTGTGCGGCCAACTTGGTTCCGGCACTTCGATTGAAACTCGAATTTTCTTCTTCTCAGTTCGATCTTCCAAGCTTTTGCGTTCCAACTCCGCGTTGAAACTCTTTTCTCCACATCGCATGGCATATCGATGGTTCGCAACCAGTATGGGTGCGAAAAAGGCCACCCATGTTTTGATTCGAACACGCCAATCGATTTCGACTTCCACGAGGTCGTTGCCAAGTTCCCTTCCCGATATTACGACAAGCCCTACCAAGTCCCCCCAAGTTCTTGCAATGATTCTTCCAGGGAGTTGGCATTCGTCGATTCGGACCATCAGTTGAAATGTGTATGGCAACCAACCTTTGCTGTGTAAACGGACCACTTTTCCAGTCAAATTTTCATCTCCGGGAAATACAAGTTCACTACGAAGAAATACAGAAGGCCACCAAGAGGAAATATCTTCAGTTGAAGAGATCATGTCGAAAATGTGGTCGGAGTTACCCTCCAATACCCAGTTAGAGACAATACGATATTCTCTTTCTTTCATTCGGCCTGAAACATACTCACTGACCAGCCTGGTTTATCAACTCGTATTCGAAGAACCTCGCGGTTTTCGACTTCTGTGATGTAAAGGGTTTTTCCATCCGGGCCGCCGAAGCAGAGGTTGCTGGGCATACCCCCGGGGAGTTCGATGGTTCGGAGTATCTCGCCAGTTGGCGAAAGTTTCAGGACTTTTGCAGCACCGTGACGGGTGACATAGAGGTTGCCGTCGATGTCGCAACGCATTCCATCGAGGAGGTGATCTTCAAACTCGATCAGAATCTCTTCGTTTGAGATACCATCCTCGGACAAGTCGTAGGAAAGAATACGACGCTGCTTGCTTTCTGCGACGTAGAGCTTCTTCCCATCCGGACTGACTTCGATGCCGTTTGTTGTGCCCTTTCCATCCGCCAACAATGTCACTTCGCCAGACGAGGAGATTCGCCAGAGGGCACCATCGCCGTTTTTCCAATCAGGGTCACTCGCATACAGGGTGCCATCGGGACCGATAGCGAGGTCGTTGGGCTGGTGCATTTTCGGCTCGTGGGCGAACACAATAATTTCTTTGGTGGCGGGATCGATCTTTAGGATGTTGTGCCCCGTATAGTCGGCGACATACATTTGACCATCTGCGTCGAAACGAATTCCATTTCCCGTGCTTCCCTCGGGTAGCTTCACCCAAAGTTCTGCCTCTCCTTGAGGAGAGATTTTTCCAATTGTTCCCTGTTCACCAAAATTCACGACGTAGAGATTTCCCTCTTTGTCGCAGGCCGGACCTTCAATTCCGGAAGTGAAGGCACCTTTGTCACTCCACGACGATATGGTCCACGGAGTCTCCCTATCAAAGACCGTCTTTCCCCCCAGCCAAGTTTGTTTGACGCGGATGTCTTTCACATCCTCAACCGGACATTCGAGAATGTCGCGATCGAGGATGACGAAATCAGCCAGTTTCCCCGGTTCGATTGAGCCACGATCGGCTTCGCTGAAAGTGATGAAGGCATTGTTGATCGTATAGAGGCGAAGAACCTCTTCCCGCGTGATCTTCTGCTCGGGATGAAGTGGGCCATCCATTCTCTTTGGCTGGCGTGTCAGGGCGATCCACATCCCGAGAAATGGATTGTAGGGATTTACGGAACGGACACCTCCCAGTTTCTGCATGTGGTCAGACCCGCCTCCCACGACAACTCCTTTTTCGAACAGGGTTTTGTAGGGTTGAAACCAAGTTAATCGCTCATCTCCAAAATGGTGTGTCAGGGTGGATCCATCGAGCCAAAGCCAGGCGGGCTGGAGATCAGCAACAATTCCGTATTTCGCCATCTTGTCGATGGCATCCAGACTCATGAAATTGCAGTGAGTCACACAAGGACGATGATCGCGGATCGGAAAATCGTTCTCGGCGATACGAGAATAAGCATTCACGAGCGTTTCCACCCCGGCGTCTCCCACGGCATGTGCGGTAAACTGCATGTCTTTGGACAGGGCGTATTTCGCCATTTCGTAAAGCTTATCCGGCTCGACGTAGCGCACCCCCCGGTATTCCGGATCAACGATGCCGTAGGATTCACTGAGCCCCCACGGTTCCTTCATGTAGGCGCTGCCAGTGAGCATGCCACCGTCGAGGAAGATCTTGATCCCACGCACCCAGAGCATGTCGTCTTTTTCCCGCAATGGGTGGGTAGCAATCTTGTCGATTTTCTTCTTCAGGTCTTCGAGTTCTCCCCGGTTGCTGAGCCCGTGATACAGATAAGAACGGCAAGTCAACTCTCCTCGATCCTTCAGCGTCTGGTAGATTCGGATAGAGCTGTCGCTGACATTGCGGTCGGCAAGACCTGTGAGACCGACCCGGTTGTAATCTGCCAGAAGCTTTTTCATGCCCTCGACTCGATCTTCGAAATCTGCTCCTATTGACTTACGACTCGGGGTCACTTTCACGACGCCACCGTGGCTGCGAATGATGCCTGTCGGTTCGCCGGTCTCGGGATCTCGCTCAACACGTGTGCTGGAGCCTTCGGGCGGCTGGTAATCTTTGTCGATACCCGACAACTCAAGCGCTAGCGAGTTCACCGCAGCATCCGGCCCCGTTCGGAAAAGTACGGGATTCTTCGGTGCGACTCGATCCATTTCCTCCCGCGTTGGGAATCGGCGTTCTTCGAGGCGTGTGATGAATACCTGAGACATGGTGATCCAATCCCCCTCTTCAGCGGCATCTGCCCGCTGTTTGATGTATGCGAGCACATCCTTCACCGTCTCAAAGCTGGGGACGCGGTTCTCGAATTCATACATCGCTGCACTGGTGGAATGAACGTGTGTGTCGATGAGCCCGGGAATCACGGTTGCGCCCTGTAGATCGACTTTTTCCGCCCCTTCCGCCGCGAACTCTGTTGCTTCCTCTTCCGTTCCAACCAATGCGAACCGACCGTTCCGCACCACGAATGCTTCTGCCACGGAGAAGTTTTCATCAACCGTTACCACATTGCCATCCACGAAAACGCGGTCGGAGACCTCCTGAGGCCATGCCTGGCTACAAAGGGCACTAGTCAGAAATACGAATAGAGTGAGAAACTTCATTGTGACGAAATGAGATCACAGATTTGGCAGTCGGCTCAACCGGAACCGATCCGCAATCCTGTATCCCAGCCTCCACGAGAGGTACGTTTTCCAAAATGATGGGAAATGATGGGAGTTTCCGTTTCTCATCATTTTCCGGTAAACTGGCAGCTCACAACACGGTATCCCCAAGTAGTTCAACCAATTACAAATCTTAGCAGAAGCGATTTCTTCCGGACATTTTCTCATTTTCCCTATCATTTGATGCTTTTCCCGACCACTGGAGAAGATGTGTGAACCAATCCAGCGGGACTTTGCGCAAAGATCGATAAGCGCCGTGCCTATCACTAGAATACTAGCACAACACCCAACGAAATAGAAGCCTAATCTCTTCAACCAAGACGGGATGAGAATCACGATTGACTCTGCTTTTTCGTCTCGCCTCACTCGTTCGATATCTGAGAGAATCACGGAACTGAAATATGAAGTATTTGTTTTTGTTTCTTGGTGTTTTACTTGGTTCTGAACTCGTTTTTGGGAGTGAAATTTGGATTCCCCTGTTTAACGGGAAAGATCTATCGGGTTGGAAGGCAAACGCAGACCCTGGGGCGTTTTCAGTAAAGGACGGTGTGCTAACGGCCCATGCTACCCACCCGAAGAACCGGGGCCACCTTTTCACGGTAGATAGGTCGGGAGAACTGCGAAGATTTGCGAATTTTGAGTTGGTCGTGGAGGCGCGGGGGGAAGAGAACTCGAATAGCGGCATTTTCTTCCACACCGATATGGAAACACGAGACGGTGTTCTCCACCTGAAGAACGGCTACGAGATCCAGCTAAACAGCACAAAGAAAGAGAAACGAAAAACAGGCAGTCTCTACGATGTGGCAGATCTCAGCGAATCACCTGTCGACGAGACCGAGTGGTTCACGATTCGCATTCGTGTGGAAGGGAAACGCATACGAGCATGGATTAACGATACGCAGACAGTAGACTATACGGAACCTGAGAACCCGGTGCGAAAGCCACAGCGAGCAGGACGCCTACTTCGAAAGGGTGGCGGGGCTATTGCGCTTCAGGCCCATGATAACGAGAGCACATTTTACTTTCGTTCGATACGAATTCGACCGCTCTCCTAGAAGCGATGTTTTACACAACTTTTACCCTAGAATCACACGTTTCGACTCCTTCCCTAGTATACTCCCTACCACGATGAAACACTGGTTCCTACCGCTCTCCATCCTCTTCTTCATGATACATCATGGCCAGAGCCAAGATGGTGCAGACAATCAGAAGAAGCAGCTATTTGTAAAGGGTTCTCCGAATGCCTCTGAAGCGACAGAGGTAGAGCTAGGAGTTCTCCTTGAGTATTTTATCGTCGACCACAGAACCGCCAATCGACTTGTGCGAGAGCATGCGCCCAAGGCAGCAGATGCGGCGCAGTTACGCGACGAGCTTGAAGCACTCCTTGATTCCAATGAAGCCGAGTTACTTGAGACCGTCTGGCTATTGGCGCGAAGCGGTCAACGGGCGAAGACCGAATCGATTACGGAAGTGATTTATCCGACAGAATACGATCCGCCGGAGATTCCCAATACATTTGGTGGTGGGGCACCAGTTCAGGCCAAAGACTCGAAAGATCAGGCTCGGGCCGACCTGCAAGCGGTTTCTACACTCTCGACTGTCGGATCTGAGATACCCATTACTGCTGCCACTCCCACTGCATTCGAAACGCGCAATACGGGAGTGACTCTGGAAGTGGATCCGGTTCTAAGCAGTGACAACAAGTTTGTCGATCTGAACCTTGCACCGGAAATCGTCGCACACATCGACGACATCTATTTTACGCGAGAAGGGAGAGAGGATAGTGCCAGAGGAGTCGATCATATCCAAATGCCGCTTTTCTATACCATGAAAACGACGACCCAGATGACAGCTGTTCCTGGAAACTACAACTTGATTGGTATACATACTCCCAACGAAGATAAGACTAAACGAATTTTGGCCTTGCTTCGGTGTGATTTAATACCTGTAAAATAGCATTTCCGGGCATCCCCTCGGGTAAAGATGACTTTTCACCGACGACTTCCTGCCATCATACTGGCTGCTGTGATCTTTCTCGCAGCTCTTGTCCTGATAGTAGGCAGGAGCCTGTCCCGGGATGTTCGCACTGAACCCCTGGAGCAAGATCGGTCTGCGCTTACCACATTTACCACCCAGATGCTGGGCGAAGTGAAGGACCTGGAATCCCTCTATCAGAGCCACCTTCTCGATGTAAAAGAGAAGCTAAAGACAAGCACCAGCCGCATCGAGACTTCGTCTATCTGTCGAAACGTCGTGGGTCTGGAGCAAGTTTCGATATTCAAATCGGGCAGCCCTCCCATCCACATCGATCTCCGGGAGTCCAGCCGGGCCGAGACGCTGCCTCCTCCGCGTCTACCCGGGGACGATTCGACGGATGGAGTAATCGTCGACCTGGAACCCTTTCACCGAGATCCCTATGGGACTGATTTTTTCTGGATCGATCAAGCCGGCTACCCACCCCATTTCGTGACTCGGGCGAGCTACCAAGTTACTCTGGTGTTCGCCATCAATCCTCACCTTGTCGCCACCGAGATCAATTCGTGGCTGCAGACGTGGCTGCGTGAAAAATACCGCCCTGTTGAGGTAGCCCATCTGACAGCTTCTGTGAAAGGTCCCTACGATGAGTTGCTAATTCGATCTGGCAAGGAACCGGAAGAGCCCACGCCCACCCTTCTGCTTCCGATTTCCTCCCGCTTCGGTGACTGGAAGGTGAATTTCTGGGAGCAGACGGTCTCTACGGTGGACTACAATACACCGATCCTGATCGGCAGTATCGCATTGTCTCTGCTGCTGATCCTAATCGGCATGATCGGTTTCATCCAGCAACGGCGCGCCCTGCTGCTGGCCGAACAACGGGTCTCCTTCGCCAACCGTGTCTCCCATGAGCTTCGCACTCCACTCACGAACATCCTTTTGAATATCGATCTAATCTCCGACAATTTGCCGGATGATGCCGGGTCGGCGAGAAAGCGATTGGATCTCGTTCGGGAAGAATCCAGCCGTCTCAGCCGACTTCTGGAGAACGTTCTTTCCTTTTCGAGGAAAGAACGGGGCGGTCCCAAACTTCGTATTGTCCCCTGTGAGGTGAACGCCTCCGTTGACGAGATACTCGAGCAGTTCGCTCCGTCTCTGAAACGCCGGAACCTGAAGGTGCAGCGGAGGGGCGTTCGCGAACCGATTTTTGTCATGGCCGATCAGGATGCCCTCTGCCAGATCTTGGGAAACTTGATTTCCAATGTCGAAAAATACGCTTCGCACGGCAAGTCGTTTGAGATCGAAATCAACGAATGTAAGGAAATCAACGAAGTTCAGATTGCGGTTTCAGATCAAGGCCCCGGGATTTCGAAAGGAAACGCGGTCAAGATTTTCCGCCCATTCGTTCGTTTGCATGACAAAACCACCGAGGGTGTCTCCGGCACAGGACTCGGTCTTGCCATAGCCAGCGAGCTTGCTTTCTCAATGGAGGGAACGCTGACTCTTGTACCTACCCGAATCGGGGCTCGTTTTGAACTCACCCTGCCAAAGGCAAATGCCACTAACGTGATACCTATCGCGTCTTGATGAGTTCTCCTGACTATCCATGAAAATTCTCATCGCCGAAGACGACCCGGTTACACGAGACTCTATTGATGAATGCCTTCGTGGGGAGGGTTTTTCCACTCTACTGGCAAGTGACGGGAACGAGGCTATCCAGCTCTGGAGGTCGGAAGAACCCGATCTCGCCTGCCTCGACATCATGATGCCGAATGTCGATGGCTACGAAGTTTGTCGACAAATCCGGTCGAAGGACAAACAGATTCCGATCCTCTTCCTCTCTGCAAAAAATGAGGAAATTGATGTGGTTGTCGGGCTTGAGATCGGAGCAGACGACTTTATTCGCAAACCTTTTGGAAAACATGAGTTACTTGCCCGGGTCCGCTCTGCTCTGCGGAGAAGTGAAGCGGCCCGCGACGTGAAGGCGCCGAGGTCTCCGAACACCTTTGATATCCGCAGTGAATTGACTATCTATCCAGCCCAGCTCCGGGCGATTCGACACTCCAACGGTGAGGAAATCGACCTTTCCCCAAGAGAGATCTCCATTCTCCAAGTGCTCTCCGAAAGGCTTGGAGAAGCAGTGTCGCGTGACGAGTTGCTCAACCGATGCTGGGGAATGAACTACTATCCCGAAAGTCGGACTCTGGATCAGCACATTGCGAAGCTACGAAAGCGTATCTGTCCGGAAGACGGTGGCACCCCGTTGATCGAAACAGTTCGCGGAGTTGGCTATCGCATTCGCGAACACGCACCTTCCTAACCTTTCGGAATTCCGACCATGGTATTCTGAAAAAGCAGCACTTTCCATTCGCCTGCTTCTTTTACGTAGATCCTAGTGAATCGAAATTTTGTCGCAGGGACCGGTTTGCCGCCTCGAACGGCCTCAGCCTCAATCAAGCCGGTCGCTACTGCCATATCTCCACGGATAACCCATTCGATTTCGGGAGTCTCGTATCTCAAGAACTCCAGGATCCCGGTCTCAATGTCTTTGAGAAAGGTCTCTTTATCGAGTTTCGAACCAAAGACGTTGTTGTGAATGTGGTTCTCTGCGAGCATTGCCCGAAGTGACTCGATTTCTTCTTCTTCGTATGCTTCGACGAGAGCGGTGTTGAGGGCGTTGAGTTCTGCGACCTCATCGGTATCCGCCTGCCAAACGACTTTTCCTTTGTCTGCCAAACATGTGAAACAAGGAAGACAAATGAATGCGGCCAGTGTGAAAAGAAGTGATTTCATTTGTGAGATGCTGGGCCGATTCTCTTTCGATTTCAAGAGCGACTCTGCACTCATCTAGACGCAAAGTTTCGATACGGTTTCAAACAATTGTTCCGCTTTGTGCCAAAGAGCAGGATCAATGTCCTCCTCAGGCTTCTGCGGTGTCCCCTCTCGACCGAACCTCGTATACGTGCAAACGCCTGGTTGATTGAGCCGTTCTCGCAGCGTGGCAAATCGTTGAATCACTGTCTCACAATCGTCGAGGGAATAGCGCTGGCCGAAATGGTCCAGAACGCTACGAAGATCTTCGATGGTAAAGGGGAGCCCCTCCTTGTATCGAAGGAAGATGAACTTTTCGGGATAGATCCCTGCCAGTTTGATCGCACGATCAACCATAGCGATCCACTCCCGAACACGACCTTCAACGAACTCGGTATGACTATGCTGGTCTGGGGCAATCAGGTTCTGCTCGCGCGCAAATGCAATGTACGACTCTGCCATTCCTGCGGGATGCCTCACGACATATACGATTTTTGCCCCTTCCCTCTCGGCAACTCCTTCGCATGTATGACTGCGGCATACCACAGGGAAAGCTGGAGTGGACTTCGCTGCGAACCGATTCCAATCCACTCCCGGATCATACACGTTCCTAACAAAGATCTGTTCCAAAGGAACAGGTGGAAGTTGCATCCTACTCTCGATCTGAAAAGCCCTCTCGAAGAGCCAGTCCGTTTCGAATCCATTTTCGGCTCGGGCAAAGTGCATCATCATGATGGCGACCCACCGAGAGCCCGATCTTGGAAACCCGATGACAAACCGATCGAAGTCCTCGCCGCATGCCACGAACTCAGGAGGCAAAGGAAGGATGTTTTTAGGATCAATGTCAGTCATTTCTCTCACTCAGCTTTTTATCCAAGAAAAATGGAGCGAAAGGGACGAGAGCGCATACGAAGACAATCACACACCAAGTGAATGTCAGCTTTTTCTGAATCAATGCTAGAAAGAGGAAGAGACACAGTAGAAGAAATATGCCTCCATGGAGTGAACCGACTATCCTTACCGCAAGAGGCATGTCTGCAAAATACTTCAAGGGCATCGCGATCCCCAAGAGAATGACGTAGGAGATCCCATCCAACAGCGAAAAGAGACGGACGCGATCGATCAAAGAATGGCGTAAATCGAGAGACATAGGCTACGCAGGAAGCCATACGTCTCCCGACCGATTATGCAAGCAGATCCGGAGGCTGTCTGGTAGCAGTCAGAAACCAGTTCGTTTTCTCTCTATGTGTGATTTACGGAGACTGTCGCGGTCTCGATCACGCCCTGAAGTCCAGATGCCCTTTTTCTTTTTGGGTGCTGGAGGCGGGCTGGGTTGATATGTCTGCCGCGGTGGAGTGTAGGAACTGCTGCTGCTTGAGCTACTACGAGTGGGTGTGGACGCGGTTCTTTGTGGTGGTGTGTAGGTCTCTTCGGGTAGACCTGTCAGGCCAAGGGATTTGATTGTTTTTTCATCGAGAAGTCCGGTGACAGGAAGCTTATTTTCCTCTTGGTAGGTGACGATTGCTGTCTGGGTGTTACCGCCCATTTTGCCGTCAGGGGTTCCGGCACCGGGGAGTTTTCCCTGAGCAGAACGGAGTATATTTGTCTGAGAATAGCTGTTGTAGGCGGAGTATGGACCACTGTCAAAAACCTCTGCGTTGGTGAAGTATCCGCGATCTGGGAGCACCAGTTCTTTTACTTCCTCTTCTTCCGTTTTCTCTTCGGCGACCTTTCTTTCTTCAGCAGGTGCCATTTTCTCTGTTGTATTTCCTACAGTAGTTTCTGGTTCCGGCTCGGTCTTTTCTTCTTTGTTGCCGACAGGTTCAGGCTCCTTTTTTCCAGCTGGCGATGGGTCGACTTTTACTTTGTCGCTTCCGACCTGGGTGACTTTCTTTTCTTCCTTTTTCTCGGCGGGGAGGGTCTTGGTATCTCCTTCTGGAACTAGAACGAGTTCGCGGATAGCACGGGCGGCACCGTCCATTTTCACCCATGGCTCCTGTGCACCTCGGGTCGCGTCGACTACCTGGTCACTGGTTTTGAGAAAGCTCTGGAAGAGGTTTTGCCCGGGGCGTTTCAACTCGGATGCGAGTGCGGATGAAAATGGGCTATTCTCACCAGAGCCGTCGTATGCAACTTCGCCGGGAGCGGCGGAGTAGACGATGACTGATGAGTCGGGAATGTCTGTGTCCTGAATGGCAGCGAGGCCTTTGCTGATGCTACGGGTCGTCATCCAGGAACGAGAAAGCGGGTTGTCGCGGCAGCAGTCGAGAATGACGACTTTTGCGGGAAGGATTGTTTCACCGAGATCGTCGAGGATGGTTTTCAATGGAACTGTCTGGGAACGAAGCTGGACGGAGCTGGAAAGCTCGGCGTCAACGGGAAGCAGGTAGTTTTCTCCGCGAACTTCGAGGCCGTGGCCAGCGAAATAGATGAGGCCGACTTTGGCCAGAGAGGAATGCCGCTTGAACTGTTCGAGCCCACCGTAGAACTCGTCCACGCCAGGGTTTTCCAAAGCGATGACCTGAAAGCCTGCGTCGCTGAGTGTCTTCGCGACCAGCTGCGAATCGGACACAGCGTTTTTGAGCTTTGCTGCGTTCTTGTAGTCGTCGCTACCGATGACGAGGGCGAGCCGATCCGCGGACAGAGCCGGGAACACAAAAAATGCCTGCAGCAAGACTACAGGCACGATGAAATGAGAGAGGATTTTGCGAAAGGTGACCTGGAAACCACATCGATGTCCCGTGAAACTGAACTCTGGGTATCCGCCGATTCGCTCTGAATACAATTGAGTTTTCATGACCAAGGTTTGGGTTTGACGGAGATTCTTCTCCGATTATTCAGAATTTTTCCAGACGGCCCTTATCGTATCATGAGCTTTCCCTCGTTTAAAGACCCATTGTTGCCTCATCTGGTTACTCAAGCAGCTTGATTTTCAGATTTCGGAATGAGACGTCGCACCCTTTCCCATGGTCCTGAAGGGCTATAAATCCCTTCTTCCGGCTCATTTCGGGGTCTTTGTCGATGAGGGTTGAGAAGACTATGCCGTTGATTTTCTGGACGAGAGTATCGCCTTTGACGAGGACTTCCATTTCATTCCACTCGTTTTCTTTGTAAACAGCTTGGATCATGGCTGGATCGCTAGTGTCTACGATCGTTTTTTCTCCTTTTTCATCAATGATCGAGACTTGGCCGGCAGTCGTGAGTAGTTGCCGGTCTCCCTTTTTGGGGTGTTCTTTTGCGAGCAGCGAATGGTGCCAGAGGCCCATGACGTCCTGCTTTGCCACTTCGACCTGGTAGCCGAATATCTGCCATTCGCCCAAGTCGTCGCTGCGGACCTGGACGCCAGAGTTTCCTTTGTCCCATTTGAATTCGAGACGGAGAATGAAGTCGGTGGGCTCCTGTTCGCGGTAGATAAGCCAGTTTTTCTCTTTTGCCTCTCCGGTGCAGTGGATGACTCCGTCTTTTACCTCCCAAGAGCCAGGTTGGCCGTCCCAACCAGTGAGGTCTTTTCCGTTGAAGATTGTTTTGAAGCCGGACTCATCGGCAAGCGATAGGGCGGGTAGGGTGGCGGCGAAGGCAATTGCGAAAATCGATTTGAGCATGAGTCTTTGCTACCGATTCGGACTGACCTCGGCAATAACAAAGCGTGGACACAATGAAGGGATGAGGAAATCATTTTGCTTCCTCGGCATCGAGGGAAAGAGTCCGTTCCCGACCAGCTAGGAAGCCGAAGAACGATGCAAGCAAGCCGAGAACAACGACGAATCCCATGCTCGCATTCCATCCCCAAGCGGTGGTGCTCAACAGGCCGGCAATCCATGGGCCGGGAGAGGCCATGAGATAGCCGACCGCCTGTGCCATCGATGATAAGGAAGCAGCGGTCCTCGCGTCATGGCTACGAACGGCCAGGATGAGAAGGGCCGTTCCAAATGATGCGTTTACCCCGATGCCGAGGCCGATCACGGCGGCTCCTACCCATTTTAATGGGAGAATCAAAATCAGGGCGAGACTGACGGCACTGAGAAAGTTGAAGCCACTCGACCAGAGGCTCTGGGATCGAAATTTACCCGCAAGGATAGGTGCTGCGAGACTGGCGGCACACCCCACGATCTGCAACGCGGAAACCCACCAGGCAGCCTGAGTCTCGGTCATTCCACGATGTTGAAGAACGGTCGGAAGCCATGCTACGGAGGAATAGAAGACCATGGACTGAAACCCCATGAAGATCGCGATCTGCCAGGCGCGTCCTTTTTTTGCCAATGCCATTACTCCTCGCAAAGGATGACCAGTGGGTCGCACGGTGGGCGGAGGTATCATCTGTGGCGACCAAATCAGGAGGGTCACCAATGCAAGAACACCCCACGCAGCAAGCGCGGTGTTCCAGTCCCCCGGCAAAGCTGCTGCGAGTGGCACTGCGAAGGCGATTCCGAGGGCTGCTCCTAAGTTCATGCCAGTCGAGTAGAGACTGGTCATGAGTCCGACACGATGGGGATATCGACTCTTTACGATTCCCGGCATGAGGACATTTCCCACGGCGATTCCTGCACCGATCATGATGGTCCCGAGAATTCTCCAAATGTCACTCAGCTCACCGGGTGCTGAGCGAATGAAGCAGCCAAGGCCGAGAATTAACAGTCCCCCACCCATTGCTCGTGCGAGACCAAAACGCCCGCCTACCCATCCTGCCCACAACCCCATGAGACCGAAAAGGATGAGCGGAATCGTGGTGAGCATTCCGATGAGCTCGCGGCTCAGTCCATCCGTATGCATTCTTTCCGCAAGCGGAGAGATAGCGGTAACGGCAGGACGCAGGTTCAAGGCGACGAGAAGAATTCCCGCCACCAACGCTACGTGATGCCAGGAACTGGAGGGTCGCGTCATGAGATTTTGCTCTTTTGACGATGAATCACGGAATAGCTGTCACCAACTGAAAATGAATTGCTCGTGGAATTTGGTGTTTTCACCCCACACCAATCCAATTGACATCGGGAATTCATCGAGTATCCAGAATTTCTACCCACAGTATGGGTGTTCGAGGCTGAATGTATACGGTTTCGGGCGCCGGCCCTTTTTCCGGCGAAGATGTGTCGTTCGACGCGATCATTGAGGATCTTGCCAACACAGGATTTTCGGTGATCCCTGGCTTTTTTTCTTCGACTTGGGCAAATGCTCTGATGGAGGAGAACCTCGCAATCTGGGAAGATGGCGATTTCAAAAAGGCCGCTGTCGGCCGGGGAAAGCGTAAGAAGAGACGGGCGGAGATCCGCACCGATTCGATTCATTGGCTTACGCCTAGAACGCGGACTCCGCTGCAGGAGATCTATTGGAATCGGTTGGAAGCGCTTCGTGAGGAGTTGAATCGGAGTCTTTTCCTGGGGCTATTCGAGTTGGAGGCTCACCTGGCGCGCTTTTCTCCGGGAGGATACTACAAGCCGCATCTCGACCAGCATCAGAAGACGAGTTTTCGCATTCTCTCAGCAATTACTTACCTCGACGAAGAGTGGGAGGAAGAGGATGGAGGGAACTTGAGGCTGTTTACAGATCGTAGTGCTGGAGTCGAGGGGCCGTTTCTCGATGTATTCCCTGAGCCCGGGAAGCTCGTTCTCTTTTTGGCTGCCGATTTCTGGCATGAGGTCCGGATCGCCAGGCGCCCACGGCACACCATTACTGGTTGGTTCCGCAGGCGCGAGGCACCCGTACCCGGCGTTTTTGGGTAATCAAAAAACCCACCCCCACACGCCGGAATCACTCGGGAAAGGATTGGGGAATGGTGGGTTCGATAGTGGTCTGTTGTTCTGGAAGTGGCGTAATCTGAGATTCGATTCCTTCGCCACTGTGGCCCTTGTATTCGAATGTGCTGTTGCCTTCCTCGTCACGGCTTTCGAATCCTTGATAGAGGATGCGGAAAGGATGACCACGAAACGCCTTGCGGCGGCGACGCTGTGCATCTTCGAAGGTATCGTCATCAACGTTGACTGAGCCCATATCGTCGGCGTCGTCAGGTTCACCAGCATCCGGGCCTTCAGGATTGACTGGATCGCGACCATCAGGCGTCGCGCTTTCACGAAGCACGATGGTATCGTAGTAGAAAGCGTAACCAGCTGCGGTAACAGGCGCAGGACCGCTTCCGAACACGTTGCCATGTTCATTCGGAGTGAGGAATTTGTCGCCACGAATGTTGATGGTGAATTCTTCAGGACCCTGAAGCGAGGATGGGTCTCTGCGTGCGCCTGAATAGGTAGCGCCATTCAGCAAAGCTCCAGCGGCGATGCGATTGTCCTCTCTCCAAGGAATGTAGAAACGAAACTCGTCCGCACCGGAAAACTCGCTCTTTGCATCCGCAACAAGCTGTCCCCCGCCCTGCCTGGAAGGAGCGTTTCTACTGACGCCAATTTGGGTGACACCACTCGTGGAGGTTGCCCTGCTGATGGCGTTGACATGACCAATCATGGAATTTGTCAGGGCGATATTTCTTCCGGCTCCTACAGTGATGTCACCATTCCACTCGCCTGTCCCGCTCACGAATTTCAGCGCAGCATCAAGGTCGTCACCATGTCCGATCTTTGCGTAAGCACCTCCCGCAGAATTGAGTGAGCTGAGGAAGATGTCATTTCCGGCAGAGACGACAATATCTCCTCCGAGATCGATATCAGCAGAAGACCCACCATTTCCAATTTGCACGTAGGTCGCGATACCGCTTCCGCCACGCAGGAGGACATTACCATCCACATTGACAGATATGTCTCCACTCACAATTACACCCGAGAGGTTTGGTCCTCCGTGACCGAGTTGGACCGCAGCCTGAGTGAGACTACCCCCAAGAAGACTCAGGTCGCCTGCAACCGTCACATCGATAGGCTGTGAGAAGATGTTTCCGGAATAGTCGACTCCACCGTGACCCATTTGGGACATAGAGTAGATTCCGGATCCACCAGATAGACTGACACTACCCAAAGAGACGATGTTCATTGCTCCAGAGATATTGCCGTTGCTTCGACTTCCTCCGTGCCCAAGACGTGCTGAGGTGAAATTTGCAGCACCTCCGGTGATTGCGATATTATTGGCTACCACATCAATGTCGCCTGACATGGCACCCAAGGAACGATGACCTCCATGACCGATGGCGGCGAAGGAGTCAATGCCGGTTCCACCTTGGATACTCAGGTCTCCAACGGCAGATCCCTGAGCTAGATCGACGATGATGTTCCCTCCCAAACCTGCGCTCTGGGCTCCTTCACCGCCATGCCCGATCTGGGCTGCAGTGCCTTCACGAGACCCGCCCAAGAGAGACAACCCTCCAGCGTGGGTCAGGATTTGAATATCTCCCGAAGCAGAAACGCCGTCAATACCTGTGGCGATGCGGTATCCCTCTTCGTTGAATCCGATCTGAGCAAATCCATCCACGGCGGTGGTGCTGCCCAACAATTGTACGAATTCACCCACCACATTGGTTTTACCCTGCGCTGAGCCAACTACCATGGCGGATGTCTGAGTTCCGTCCCCGATAACTACTCCCCCAGCATTCCCAAAGGCGCCGGGCACTCCCAAGATCGTATCTGCATCGATTGTGAGTTGTGCCATCGGTGGCATGCCAGAGGGGTCGAAAGAGAAGAGTAGACCAGTCGCTCCGTCCCAGCCGCCGATGACGTTTATATCTCCGGTCCCTGCATTCTGGATCGGGGTAGAGAATTTCACATCGCCCACCGACACGAGGTCGATATGATTCGCCGTATTCACGAACAGCCCGTTTCCTGTGATTTCGAGATCGCTGGCGGTCGTGGCAATTTCCACATATCCACCTGTGAGCATGTTAGACATGATTTCGGTCAGCTTCCGCTGTGTGGAAGAAACGTCGATGCTGCCGGTGACCCAAGTCAGGTTCGAGGTCGGAGAAACTCCCGATGTTCCGAGATGACCGATCGTAGCGATACTGTTTTGATCGTTGAGAGTGGTCGTTCCACCAACATTCATAAGAATGCTTCCCGAATGAGAGCCGGTGGTGAAGTTCGAATTTGTCGGAAGCAATCCGTCGATAACTCCACCGTGTCCGATGATCACATATCCTTCTCGCCCGACTGTTCCGCCATTCAATGAGACATTGTCGGCAGCACTAATCTGGATATCGCCAGCCATGTCGCCATTGGCACCAAAACCGCCGTTACCGATCTGCGCATATCCTTCGTCAACGGTCGAGCCGCCATTGAGCACAATGTTTTGTGCCAGGACCGATACTACATCGCCTGTTGCACCATGGTTCCCGATGTTCTCGTGACCGCCGTTTCCAATCTGAACGTAGTTAGGTGTTTGAGTGGTCGTGCCAACCTGGCCAGAACCGGCGGTGAGGATAACATCGCCGTTATTAGCACGCACTTTGATGCTGCCTTGAGTATTGGAAACCATCTGACCACCGCCGTTTCCGATCTGGGCCCACGAATCATCTACTGAGGTGCTCGAACCACCCGTGAGGATGATGTTTCCGTTAGTAGTTGAGACAACGATGTCGGACTGGAATGAATTGCCTGCAGCAGTGAGGCCGAGGCTACCCATGCCGATCATGGCATAGGAATCGTTTCCGGCGCCACCGAGAACGCTGACGCCGGTTCCAGCTTGGACAAGGATTATGTCATTTCCATCTCCCACTGTCCCGTCCACCAAGTTGCCTCCGTGGCCGATCATCGCGAAACTGCTCGTAGTCTCGCCACCCTGAACGAGAACCAAGCTGTCAGCTGTTACCGAAACATTTCCATTGTGATTACCATTCGCATCGTAGCCACCGTGACCAATCATTCCATAGGTCCGTGATCCGGTTGCGTTGGTGACAGGAGTTCCTGTTCCTTGGATGAGAACAGAGCCGCCGTTCGTTGCGTGGACAGCGATATTGCCTGTGCTATTGCCTGCGGCCGAGCGAGCGCCATGACCGACCTGGACATAAGCATCATCAGCTGTACCACGATTGAGGATGACACGGCCACCGCTATTAACTTCAATATTGCCGGAGCGATCGCCTGCTGTGCCATATCCGCCATTACCCAGTTGGGCGTAGTTGTTAGAGCTCAGACCACCTGAGAATGTGATGTCTCCACTCGTAGAAGCGACCGTGATATCACCCTGTTGACTGAGTGTTCCCGCTCCAGCACCCGTAGGATCTGCATCGTGTCCACCATTGCCCAGTTGCACATAACCACGCGCATAGTTGGCGTGCTCATATGCGACCGTGACGGATGCGGCACCTTGATTCGACACAGCAGTAGTGAACGTTACTATGCCGGCAGACGAAACCGTTCCCACCTGGACGTTGATTCCATCGAGAAGAACGCCCGCAGCGGTGGAAGTGATCGTTGCGTACTCGGGCAGCACTGGATCGCTCACTGTGATTACAAGTGTTTCGAGATCAAGGTTTGCTGTTTCCACAAGGGTTGCAGTTGCACCAGCACCAGACTTAGCAGCGTCAATGAGGTTTGCGCTGGACTCACTCGAAACCGATGCAATTCCGCCGCCCGTGAAGGTGACTCCGTCAGCTCCCAAGACGTCAATGTTTCCGTTCCGGTCGCCTTTTGCAGTACGGCCTCCGTGGCCGAGTTGTGCATATCGGTCATCATGTTCACCAGCGGTGAATTCCACAGCTCCGTCGTATGCCCGTGCCGTGATCGAACCGGAGAAGTCTCCGTAGGTATTCATTCCACCATGGCCAAGCTGGACGTAGGAGTTGATTCCATTACTTCCGGCAGCGTTGAAAATGATGTCACCTACAGTGCTCTCCACGAGGATGTTCCCTGTGTTACTCGTGTTTCCAGCTGTTGTAATGGCATCAGCATCATATCCTCCGTGACCGAGTTGAGCATATGTCTGGTTCGCACTACCGGCAGAAAAGAGAACGGATCCAGTAGCGACAGCTGTGATGTCGCCATCTGCGCTTCCATCTCCATCGACATCGACCAATCCGAAGTTACCCTTTGCCGAACGACCACCATGGCCGATCTGTGCGTAGGCTTCATTTCGGCCTCCTGCAGAGAACGAAATCGCTCCATTCGTTCCGAGTGCCTCGACAACGATATTGCCGCTATGGTCGCCACTGGTTGCATATCCACCGTGACCGATCTGCGCATACGCTTCGTTGCGGTTACCAGCAGCGAAACTGATCGCGCCATTCTCACTGACTACGGAGATATTGCCGAGGTTTCCTGCGCTACCTGGAGTGAGAGCGGTTGGGAAATCGGCTTCGTCTCCACCGTGACCGATCTGAACATAGGCGCGAACGCCCGTATTGTAGTGATCGAATGTGATGACTGAAGCGGCTGGTCCTGCCGAAGAATCGGAAACCGTCACACTCAGGTTGATTACGCCACCAGTCGAAACGGTGCCTACCTCGACATCGCCATCGAACAAGCGCCCGAATGTATCGCCACGAATCGTCCCGGTGAAACCGGCAAGCGGGTTATCGTAAGTAATCACGATCGTGCTGCGATCGAGATTTCCCGTTTGAGCCATCGTGTAGTTTGTTGAGGCATCGTTCTGAAGCAGATTGTTCAGGGTGGTACTGTTTGTCACAGTCTGGCTAGCTGTTCCTTCGAAGGGAGCTGTGAATGAAATGTCTCCTCCAGCACTCACGTCAATATCACCACGGTGATCGCCGCGTGCAGCACGCCCACCGTTTCCAATCTGGGCATACGAGTCGTTGCCGACTCCGGAAGTAAACGTCAGCGAGGCAGCCGGGTTCAAAGAACTTCCTGTCCCGGCATTTACGGTGATGTTGCCGCTCATCCCTAACGGGTTCACCGAAGGTGTATTCAAGTGATAAGTGGTCGTGGACGTGTTCGATGCTGGAGCTGTTTCTTCTGGCTGTATGTTCAGCGTCGATGAGAAAGCGGAAGAAACTCCACCGTGACCGATCTGTGCATGGGATGTCGATCCGCTGCCCGCAGAAAATGCCACGCCGTTTCCACCGTCGACCAGAATATCACTCCCTCCGTGTAGGTAGGCGACCTCGACAACGTCTCCCGCAGCGTTGACATCGGTAGAGAAGATAACCTCACCAGTCGTGTAGTCGATTGAGCCAACAACAGTGAGGGCGCTATCCAGGATATTTCCCTGGCCATCGTCAGTAAATACCGCAGTGCCCGCACCGACCGCCTCGGGATCTACCGTGATGAACAGCGAACCAGGAGCCAGCGAACCGTTCGCAAGAATGGTAGAACCAGCCTGCGTTGCAGAGACCGAACCCGCTTCTGTTCGAACGACCTGATATCCGTGGTTACCGAATGCTTCGTATCCGCCGTGGCCAATCTGGACGTAGGCCTGGTTTCCATTCTGGGCAGTGAAGCCGATGAACCCATCGCTGACCACCGAGATGTCACCACTATGCCCTTCTCCTGCTTCCGCCGCATTGCGGAAACCGCCATGACCTACCTGAGCGTAAGCTCCGGTCCCGTTACCACTCGTGAAGGTGATATCGTCTCCTGCCGATACATTGATTGAACCGGTATGGGTTCCAGCATAGTAACGGTCATTCACATTGGTTTGCGAGTAGTTGCCTGAGCTTCCGCCTCGGGTGAGACGGTGATCATTGCGACCACCGTGACCAAGTTGAACGTAGCTGTATGAAGACGTGCTCGTGGAAGTTCCCGCAGTGAAACGAATCTCGCCTCCAGAACTCACCAGTATGTCACCAGTATGACCGCCACTGGCAAGGTAACCACCATGACCCAACTGGGCGTAGTGGGCATTTCCCGTCGTTTCCGATGCATCGAAGACAATATCACCTTCGGCATTCACGTTGATATTCCCAACCTGATCGCCGTCCGTGTATGCACCCCCGTGACCCAGTGCAGCAAAGGCTTCACCGGCCGAACCGGCGATAAACCTGATGCTGCCACCGGTCGAGGTTACGTTGATGTCTCCAGAGTTCCCAATCCGCTCTGCAACTGTTGGACCACGATCTGTAGTGAGAGGATCATTGTCAGGATAGTTGGTCGGGTTGGGATTGTCGGCGTCGTGGCCACCGTGACCGATCAGTGCATAGGTCCGTGTACCACTCCCAGCAAGAAATTGGATGTCGTCTCGGGCTGTCACGGCGATGCTGCCGCTACGATCTCCACGAGCCGTGCGTCCGCCGTGGCCGACCTGGGCAAAATTATCAGTGCCACTTCCCGCCTGGAAAGTAATCCCTCCCTGAACGGCCGAAACGATAACATTACCCGTCGCGCCTCCGTCCACGTCGCGTCCACCGTGACCGATCAAGACATAAGCATCGTTCTCGTTCGACCCATTGAAAGCGATATTGCCTCCTGTCGCAATCACGGTGATGTCACCGGACTTAGACATCGCGTCTGCTCCTCCATACCCATCGGAAGCGTAGCCTCCGTGGCCAAGTTGCGCGTAGGCATCCTGGCTGAGGAACGAAGTCGACGCGGCATTTACGTTGCCTGCGGAAAATGAAATACCGCTGCCGGCGGTAACCGTGATGTTACCGCTGTGGTCACCGTTTGATGCGAGACCACCGTGTCCGAGTTGAACATAATTACGGAAGTCATTGGCCTGCATGTCAGGACCATTCACAGGGTCGTTAAGTTCGGATGCAGTGAAGGAGATTGATCCTCCCGCCCTCACATTAATGTCGGCTTTATGGCCATCTCCATCGAGACCACCTGTAGAGGCTGCATCGGAATCGTAGCCGCCGTGGCCAAGCTGAGCGAAGCTGCGTCGGCCATTACCCAGGCTGCCCGCTGTATCGTCTCCATAACCCGAGCCGTCGCCTGAGATGAAAGTGATATCGCCTGTTGCACGAACATCGATGATATTCAAACCGAGAAGATTTCCGCTGTGGGCGCCCTGGGTGCCGTATCCGCCGTGGCCCAGAAGGACATACGATTCTTCGCCTGTTCCTCCTGTAAAGTAGATGCTGCCAGTGTTGGTTACGATTCCTGAACGGGTGTTGACCAAGATATCGCCGCTGTTGCCGATCCTGGCCGAGTCGCCGGTGTTGTAGTCGGCATCGCTACCACCATGGCCAAGCTGGGCATAGGTACGAAGAGTAGTGCCACCGAGGAAAGAAATCTCTCCCGCTGCGTCCACAAGGATGTCACCGACATGGTCTCCCCTACCCGCACGACCACCGTGACCAAGTTGCGCGTAGCCATCCACTCCGCCTTTTGTAGCGTCGAAGACGATATCGCCAGTCAGAGCCACCACATCAATATTACCTACGCGACTACCGTCCACGTTCATTCCACCGTGTCCGAGTTGGACATAAGCATCATTTGCCGAAGAGGTATCTCCCAGTAGTCCTTCGTGAGAAGAAAGGAAGTGAATGCCTCCTCCAGCTTCCACCCGGATGTCTCCTGACAGGCTAACTGTATTCGCAGTGCCGTAGCCATCCGAATCGCGACCGCCGTGCCCCAGTTGGGCAAAGCTGTCCATCGAGAAAAAGGAGGTTGGCGCATTGGTCGGATCGCTGGCCCGGACGCTACCGGAAGTAAAATCAATATCACCAACAGAGACGACGGTAATGTTACCCGAGTGATCTCCGCTGGAAGCCAATCCTCCATGTCCGAGCAATACGTAGTTTCGATAGTCCTCTACTGTGGGATCTGTCACGACGGATGCCGTGAAGCTGATCTTCCCACCTGACAGAACGCTGATGTCCCCACTGTGACCAATTCCATCAACGCCACCAGAGCTGGCAGCATCGGAATCGTAACCGCCGTGTCCCAGTTGCGCATAACTCCGTCGCCCGTTTCCGGCAGTTGGAGTGAATGCGCTACCAGTACCATCGAGGTCACCAATTCCAGAGCCGTCACCGGAAGTGAATGTGATATCTGAGCCAGAACGAAGGTCGATAATTCCAGAGTTCGCCCCCTGGTTGGTGTATCCACCGTGACCAAGCTGTGCGTAGGATTCTTCTCCATTACCCGCAAGGAATGACACTGACCCGACTGCGTTTACGGTGCCATTGATCAGATTGTTATTCACACGTATGTCTCCCGTGTTGCCTTTTGTTGGAGTCAGGATGTTGGCATCTGAGTCGTGCCCGCCACTACCTAGCTGTGCAAAGGTCCGTTGATTCGAACCGCCAGAAAAGAGGATGTCACCGGTCGCGTCGACGATGATGTTTCCCGTGTGATCGCCGTCTGTGGCCCGACCGCCATTTCCGAGTTGTGCAAAAGCATCTGCTCCTGTGCCTGCCAAAAAGGTCAGTGATGCATTAGGGTTCGTCACGATTGCTCCATCGTACCCGACTCTGACGACGATATTTCCGCTGGTGCCGACTGGAAGTGCCTGCGGAGTATTGAGATGAAAGGTGGTGCTCGAGGTGTTTGTCGCCGGAGCTGTCTCTTCCGGTTCGACATTTCGAGTGAGTGAAAAGTCTGCATCGTAACCGCCATGGCCGGCTTGTGTGTATGCCTGGCTGGCGCCTCCCGCAGAAAACGACACACCATTTTTACCCTGGACCAAAATGTCACTTCCACCGAGTAGATAGGCGACCTCTACGTCATCTCCTGCGGCATTGGCGTTTTCAACAAAGGTGATTTCTCCTGTGGTGTAGTCCACGGAACCAACCACAGCATTTGCGCCTAGCCCGAGTGTGTCGTTCGGGTCGATCAGGTTTCCATTTCCATCGTCGGTGAACACCGCTGTGCCTGCACCAGTTCCAGTTGGATCAACGGTGATCTTGATAGAGCCCGCGGCCAAAGCACCGTTTGCCAGAATTGCTGAACCTGCCTGCGTAGCGGAAACCGATCCCACTTCTGAACGGACGACCTGATACCCGTGGTTGCCGTATGCTTCGTATCCGCCGTGACCAACCTGAGCGTATGTCTGTCCACCACTTCCTGCTGAAAAGCTTACCGCTCCATCGCCGATTACTGAGATATTGCCGTTGTGGCCTTCGCCCGCTTCTGCATCATTACGGAAACCGCCATGACCGATCTGGGCATAGGCAGCTCCGCCGGTGCCCCCAGTGAAGGCAATGTCTCTGCCAACTGAAACGCTGATATCACCAGTATGAGTTCCGGGGTAGTATCGATCGTTTGCGTTGTTTTGGACGTAATTGCCTGAAGTGCCTCCGCGGTTCACACGGTGGTCATTGCGACCGCCGTGACCGAGGTGGGCATAGCTGCTCGAAGGCCCAGCCGTAAAGATGATGTCGTTGCCGGCTGTTACCGTGAGGTTGCCTGTGTGACCGCCACTGGTGAGGTAGCCTCCGTGACCGAGCTGAGCGAAGTGAATCGTTCCGGTTGGATCAGATGCATCGAAGACGATGTCACCTGCTGCGTTGACCGTGATGTTGCCCACGTGATCACCGTCTGTGTAAGCTCCACCGTGGCCAAGGATCACCCAGGACTCTGTCGCTGATCCCGAAGTAAATCGAACATCGCCGCCAGTTGTGGTGACGCTGATATTTCCAGAGTTGCCAATCCGCTCTGCCTCTGTGGGACCCCGCTCTACGGTCAATGGATCATTGTCAGGATAAAAACCTGGATTCGGATTGTCCGCGTCGCGTCCACCGTGGCCAAGCATGGCGTAGGTTTGCGAAGCGGTTCCACCTGTGAAGACAATGTCATCTACTGCCGTTACCGTAATGGCGCCGCTATGATCGCCACGTGCATTTCGACCACCGTGGCCGAGCTGGGCATAGGTGTCGGTTGCTCCACCTGCGGAGAAACTGATCGCCCCGCCGATCACGGAAATCGAACCGTTGTGATCGCCGCTGGTGTTTACTCCACCATGACCGAGTTGGGCGTAGGCTTCTACTCCCGTTCCAGGACCAGCGTTGAAGAGAATATTTCCATCAGTCGATTCGACGAAGATGTTTCCAGATTTATTGGTGACCCCACCGCCCTGGTCGGCGTCATGACCGCCGTGACCGATCTGTGCATAGCCACGCGCAGCGGAGCTGCCCGAGAAGGCGATATCGTCTTTCGCAAAGACATTG
This sequence comes from Verrucomicrobiales bacterium, assembly GCA_002698785.1. Lineage (GTDB taxonomy): Bacteria > Verrucomicrobiota > Verrucomicrobiia > Verrucomicrobiales > DEV007 > Arctic95D-9. The sequence continues at coordinate 207,949 of PAAG01000059.1, forward strand.
ATTTCTCCACTGTGTTGTCCGCGTGCGAGACGCCCACCGTGGCCGATCTGAACGTAGTTGTCCGTTCCCTCTCCTGCCGTTGCAGTCACACCACCGTTGGCGGAAGAGACAGAAATCGAGGCGCTGTGGACGCTATTGGCTCCAGATGACTGGAAGCCACCGTGACCAATTTGAGCGTAGTTCTGAGTGGAGCCACTGCCGCCATTTAGAAAGATACCGTTGTCGGCTGCTATGCGAATATCTCCCGAGAGATCGCCCGCGCCTGTCGTGGTCGAGCCATCCGCACCGCCATGGCCGATCTGGACGTAGTTGCGCACAGCGGCGTTGCCTGCCGTCATGGTGAGGGTGTTAGCGAGTTGGATATTGATGCTGCCTGTGCTCGCTACTCCAGTCGAAACGTCACGGTATCCTATCTGCGCATAGCGATCGGCTGTTGCTGTATTGCTTGCCTGCATCGTGAGGTCGTAGCCGAGAAGATTGGTTTCGCCATTGCGGCTTCCGACAGCGACACCGTTGGTTGCGATATCGCTGCTGAGATAGATGCTGCCGTTGATTCCGTTCTGCTGGTTTCCGTAGGAAGCCGTGTTGTTCAGGAAATCAGAGATGATGACTGTTCCTGGATTCTGCAAAGGAGACGAAATAGGAAGACCGGTCGTTCCGTCCCATCCGGCGACGACGTTGACTGCTCCCTCTCCGCCGTTCTGAACACTCGCGTTGAAGTAGACGTCTCCGTGGGCCAGGACAGAAAGGCTGTTGGCCGAGTTCCAGGTCACGCTGTTGTTGAAAGTAATGGTCCCGCGATCCGATCCGGTGCTCGGAGTGGAGATCACGACGTTGTTACTGCCGAGGGACGTTCCCAACGAAGTGCTGTTGATGATGAATGGGCTTCCCGCGAGGTTCTGGGTAGCCGTGCTGACGATCCCATCTGTCGGATCGAGAAGAAGAACACCGGCAACTCCGTTGGAAGCCATAGTCGAAACCGCCCCATCAAAGCCGAGACGGTCGTGTCCAGAAACTTCTACAAATCCACCCGCGTCAATCCCTTGCGCAGAAATCTCACCAGAGAAAAGTGTATCGCCATCTGACCAGAGCACGACGGTTCCGCCTGCACCGGTTTCTTTGCCATCCGCAATCAGGCGTGAGCCACTGTGGACGGTAGTTGTGCGAGAGTTCAATACATCGGCGTCGTTGCCTTGGAAACCTCCGCCGATTCGAATGGAACCTCCGCCAGTAGCACCGCTCGCATCCATGAGGGCGGTCGAGCCAATTTCGACATCACGCCCTTCCACAACGATTGAGCCACCGTTACCGACGGAGCCTGTTACGTCGACTTCAGCACCGACTTCGACTTTCTCCGTGGCGCTGATTCTTACGTTACCGCCGCTCTCGCCAGACGCGGCAAGGATTCCATCCACTCGCGCGTAGGCCGCACTGATAAGGATCGAAGCAGATCTTCCTGCACCGGGAGAAATGGAACGAATAGCTCCGGTATTGGTAACAGAACCGCCAGGGGCATTGAGAAAGACGCGGCCACCACTGCGGCTTACATCCGTTGCGCGAATCGATCCTTTGTTATTGATCGCCATGGCGTAGATATTTCCGTGCGCCTTGAGTTCGATTGCTGCGCCCTCGATTGTGCCGTCGTTGAAGATACCGGTGCCGCTGACTCCCGAGCCTTTCGCACGAACAAACATGCGCTCTCCTTTTGCATTTTCTTTCGCAGTAAGGAGGACTTCCTGACCGGCCCCGATCCCCACTCTTCCTTCACTTGCTGAAATGGAACCGCTGTTGGAAATCGTCCGACCAATCAGGAAGACATCTCCTCCGATGGCGTTGATTCGTCCCAGGTTGGTGATACCTTCTTTTGAATTCCCCTCGAAGACCATGTCGGCACCCGCAAGAAACTCGCCATTGGCCACATCAAGAGTCGAGAGAACCAGACCGTGAACGTCGATTGTGCCCTCGGATCCAATCAGGATGCCGTTCGGGTTGATCACGAAAACGTTTCCGTTTGCTCGAAGAGCTCCCTGAATCGATGAGGGATCCCCGCCAGTCACTCGGTTGAGAACTGCTGCATTGGAGTTTGGCTGAACAAACCGAGTGAGTTCACCTCTACCAATGGAGAAGTCATCCCAGTTGATGATCGCGTTGCGGGAGTTCTGCGTGATCTGGAGGTGACCAGCACCTCGATTTTCGATGTTGATTTCGCCATGGACGACTACGCCTCCTCTGGGGTTTGCCGAAACAGGTCCGGTGGTGAGAAGAAGGCCGGGGAAAAGAACCACGAGGGTGAATTTCCGGAGTGAGTGGGTACGCCGATACGGCGCAAGAGTGATTAAGGTACGCGCGTTCATCTTCAAACTCCTCTGAGTCCGAGAGATAAGGTTGGGGGTTACGTGAATTTCGCGGTGCCTAAACGAATAGGATAATTAGGGGTAAGAACTTGGGGGTATACCTATTCGTTTGTCAGATTGTTTCCGGCGAACCGCTATGTTTGATTTTGATTGTTCGAATTGAAATCGATGTGACGAAAACTGCAAAGAAAATAATTCGTCCACCCGAAAATATTTTGGTTCAAGGACTTAGGGCAATTCAGGAAATCCAATCGCCCGCCGCCACCAGGCTGAGAGAAGCCACCTTCCGACTTGCCAAAATTATAATTTTCCCAGAAACTGTAGACTTAACCGCATGGAGAAAAGGCCATATACCGAGGTAGTCCGACTAACGGGGCTACTACTCGACGGTGAAGCTTCGCCCGAGCAGGTGGACCGTTTGCAAAATCTGTTACGCGAAAGCCCTGTCGCCCGCTTCACGTATCGAGCCACTATTGGTCTTCATACAGCTCTAAGTGTGGGTTTGCGAGAGCCCTCTGCAGAAACTCTCGATCATGGGAACGCGAAGGCTGATGGCTTGTCAGGGATCGATGTTCCTTCTCTGGCAATTCCGTCCGAACGATCTGCCCGCACTGTTCCCTGGCGGACAATCGGTATTGCTGCAGCAGCAGTCGGGCTGGTGGCCTCGGCGATTGTTTTTTCGAACTCGGAGCCAAAGTTAGAGCTTAACGGCGGAATACCTTTGACCGTAACTCAAGCAGACCGTGCGATACTGTTTCCAAACAAGGCGGTACATGCAGGGGTCGAGATCAGTGGAAGAGATATCAACATCCTTCACGGGTTCGCAGAGTTTGAACTTCCTGATGGTGTTCATGTCAGTGCATTTGCCCCGGCTCGAATTGTGATGAAGAAGAACTTTCCGATTCTGGTAAAGAACGGCTTAGTCAACTTTGTTTGTGAAGGAATCGAAGAACAAATCTGCATTGAGACGAAGGACACTGTGATCAGAACTTCGAACGCAAGAGTAGGACTGGATGTCGACGCCAGAGCGTCCGAGACGAGCGTTGCCGTTTTTCAGGGAAGCATAGAAGTATCCTCCCCTCAAGGTTTTGGAAGTGATCGAAATAAGAAGGTGCTCTTCCCTGGAGATTCTTCGCGATACACAAAGGGAAAACGACTTGGGATCATGCCTGTTGTCGTTCGCCAGGAAAAGGGATCCAATTTACTGCGAGCATCCGAATCCTCGATTGTCTCCGAGATATTTGAGTCTTCTCCAGATGACACAGAGAGTCGCACTTACCTGATTGTCTCCGAAGGAATGAAAGAGCGTCGCTTGCCTTTTATTGATCGTCCTGACGTCGGGTGGAATCCCGTAGATAAAAATGGATTTCCACGACTTGTCTATGGTGCTGACCTTGTAAAAACTTTTCAAAAAGACAGGTGGAGAAAAAACTTTTCACTAACCATGCGTTTTGAAAAAGCTGCTGAGCTGTATGTCTTGCTAGATATCGGAGCAATCCCTCCTACCTGGCTCACGAAGGATTTCGAGAGAACAGGAGAACAACTACGTGCCACTCCTCTGGAGAAAGGCGGAGCGCCTTTTGGGATACGGTACGACATCTGGAAGAGAGTCGTGCAACCCGGGACGGTAACGCTAGGGCGCCCTTATCCGCTCCACCAAGATAAGGTCACCTCAATGTACGGAGTCGCATTTCGCCCGCTGTGAAGCTGCGCTTTCTGCCTCGCCAGATTTAACGAAAAAGTAATGGAGCAAACTCGGTGAGGTAGTCTCTCCAGATTGGCCAACTATGTCCACCTTCGGTCAGGTTCCACTGATGCCCGATACCCTTTTCGGTTAACAGATCGATGAGAGCTTGGTTTTCTTCGAGGAGAAAGTCTTCTTTTCCGCAGGAAATCCAGAGCAGATTCAACTTTTCGTTGAGATCTGAATTCAGAGCGGCAGAAATTCCATCCTCTTCGGGAATGGCTGCACTGAAGGCACCTACCCAGGAAAAAGTATCCAGTTCATTCAGTCCGATGGTGAGCGAGTGCAGCCCCCCCATGGAGAGACCTGCTATCGCTCGATTTTCCCGCCCTTCTTTGATTCGGTATTTCTTATCCAGCATTGGCAGGACCTCTTCCATGAGGTCCTTTCGCAGCTCTTCCGTGTTTTCTACAGAACGACCGTCGCCATACGATTCTGGAATTGGGTGACCATCTAACATAACAACTATCATCGGAACGGCTTTACTCTCTGCTATCAGGTTATCGAGAATCCAATTTGCTTTTCCGTGGGCTACCCACGTAGCAAAGGAATCGCTGTGACCATGTTGCAAGACGAGAAGAGGGTAATCTTCTTTACCTGTTTCGTATCCCGGTGGCGTATAGACCTGCAGTTCCCGAAACCGATTGATGGGTTTTGATTGGTAGGCGTGATAGTGCACAGTTCCATGCGGCACATCTTTGAAATCGTACGAATGATCTCCGGGGATATGCAAGATACTGGTGCGAGGCGACCGCATTGGTTTCAGTTTCGGATTTCCAGGATCGACCATTCGAATTCCATCCACCACGAGACTGTACTCGTAGATACCCGGCTCGATGGAGTCCAAGGTAACCGACCAAACGCCATCATTTCCCTTATCCATGGCCACATTACCATCGGTCATCTGACCAGTCACAGCTGCCTTGTCTGCATCGGGCGCCGAGATGCGGAAAGTAACAGCACCGCTTTCTTCCAAAACAGGAGATACGATTGGGGCAGGTCGCTTTTTCTTTTTCGGCTTGGTTGATTCTGCGGCCATAGAGAAGACAGGAATGAAGGAAACGCAGAGGACTGCGGTGAGCCGGAAGTAATTTATCATACAATAAGACTAGGGAGGGGTTTCAGGGAGAGTTCTCGTTTATAAATTGAAGCAGCAAGGGGAAAGCAGGTTCAGGCATCTGTCCATGATCGTAGCCTTTCAATTCGACCAAATCCGTATTGGGATGTCCGTTCGCTTTCAGCATTCGCCAGAAGTATGCATTCTCTTCGTAGCGCGCAGGAATTTCTTTTTCCCGATCCCCTGTAATGGTCAACACAGGCGGCGCATCCTTCCGAAGGTGGAAAAGCGGTGCATACTCATCGATCAGAGGAAGGTTTCTCCCCTGTCCTCGCTCTCGTCGCACTGTCGTGTGCGTGATTGTCTGCCCGCTGAGTGGAATCAGTCCTGCAATGTCATTTGCGTTGATCCCATGGGCTTCCATCCATTTGGAATCCAAGCCCACCATGCTGGCGAGATAGCCACCCGCAGAGTGCCCGCTCACGAAAATTCGATCCGCACTTCCCCCATACTTTTCGATGTTCTGGAATGCCCAAGCCACCGCAGCGGCAGCGTCCTCGATGTATTCGGGCGCGTTGACTTGCGGACTGAGTCGATAGTTCGCAGCAATCACCGCCACGCCTTTGTTTCGGAGAGGAACCGGTACAAATCGATTCCCGTTCAAGATGCCTCCCCCGTGAAACCAGACCACAGTTGAATACGGCTTTCCATCTGCGGGATAGTAGAGGTCGAGACGGCAACGGTCCCTGGCATACTGATCGCCGTCTAAACGGTACGGTATATCCGTCAGGAGACGATAGTTGTCGTCGTCAGGTCTCGATTCATCCTCAAACAGAGCTGGGGATGTTTTCTCGAGTCCTCTGACTTCTTCGATCAACTGGCTTGCCAAAGTGGTGTTCAGGTCAAACAAGGCGTCGCTCGCTTTTGACAACTTCTCCTGAGCTTGTTCAGAATCTAAAAAACGCTTTCGCATCTGATAAAGATCCACCGGCAAGCGAAGATCACTGGAACTCACTTCTAACCGACACACTTTCTCCTGCAGGATTTCCAGAAACCGAAATCCAAATCCGACTGTCGGTTCGATGCAGGTCGCTTCACCGTAGTCGTTCCAGGTGGCGACCTGGACAATCGGCGCTCCGCTTTCCATCGCCTGATTCAGACTCTCACGAAATGTATCTCCATCCTCCGGAGAAATTCTGCCATAACTTTTCTCCACGCCAGCCTGTTCGTAGATATCGTTGAATCCAGGAAAGGCGACACCGAGGCAGTTCCCTGAGTCATACCAGTCGTCCAATTTTGATTTCCATTCTTTTGATGACACCGTTTTTCCACCCGAGACAGGAGGCCACGCGAACGAACCGGTCATATCGTATTCCTCTGCCAGATGAGGAAGACCGTATATCGATACCTCTTTCGAAAACCCTGACAGGGACTCCTTCCATTGAGAAGACGAGAAATGCTGAGGACCGAAAACGAGGAGCAGAGGTTTTCCCTCGTGCTTCCAGTAGGATTCGTCGGCGAACCAGGTTTTCTCCATCCATGAGAACAACTCTTTCTGGTATTTTACCGTGGAAACCTCCTCCAGCGTTCCGCCCTCCACCATCGCACCTACAGATTGATCTTCGTAGCAGATGGCAAACTTCATCCCTGCCTTTTTGACGACTGAAATGAGAGCTTCCGTGCAGCGATGAATGCGTTCGTAATCAATGTGATCCTTTGTTCCATACCAGTCGACAATCACTCCCTCAATACCCGCGAGCTTCATCAACTGGACATGGCACTCGAGAACGGCAGGGTCGCTGGAATCATACAGGCCGATGAGCGGATACTCTTTTGATGCTGCCGCGCGCTTCGCTTGCCAATCGACGACATCAGGATCGAAGTGGTCCATTGTCCAATGCCACCCCCAAGCACCCTCGACTGGCCTCGAGGCATACCATGGCATGTAGTGAGCTGCCACAACTGGTGTATGTTTTTCGTCCGACCTAGCGGGCACTGCAGAGAAAAGAACTAGAAGGCCCCAAATCAGACCTCTCACGCTACGCGATTTCATGGCTTTTTACTCATCAGGTACGCGACGAGGTGCTTCACCTCCTTTTCTCCGAGCGCTTGCAATAGACCTTCCGGCATAAGAGAAACCGGCAGTTTCTCCTGCTTTGCGATTTCTTCTCTCGATATTACCTGAAGATCCGCAGGGGTCTGAATGGATATCGTTTTCTCGTTCTGTTGAGGAATCACCCCGGAAATCACGCGCCCATCTTTCAACGTGAACACTGTCATCTGGTAATCAGCAGGGACCACTTCATTTGGGTTGAGCGTATTTTCCAAAATGTAGTCCAGATTGTGTCGATCGCTCCCTGTTAGATCTGGTCCGATTTTCCCGCCCTCTCCGTAGAGGGTATGACAGGCTCCACAAAGACCTTGGAATAGAACTTTGCCGTGGACCGGATCCGCACTTGCAATGTTGTCTTCAGTCAGGATTAATTTCCACTTTTCTAATTCGACCTTCTTCTCTTCTGGAGTTTCGCGAATTTCTCCCCACACTTCCCTGAGCTTCGCTTTCAGGGGTTCACTGCCGAGGTTATCGATCTGACGAGCTTGAAATGGCAATATGGCACTGCGAGGGATCTGACCTTTTTCGACAGCGGCAAGAAGTTCGCCTGCGTAGCGATTACGCGAAACGAGCGTGTCGATAACAAACGGCCTATTTTCTACGTTGCGTTTCCAGTGGTTCAGTAGGCGAGGTCCAACACCGGGGGCGTCGTAAAGCGCAACCCCTCGCACTGCCTCGCGAGAAACCACTTTATCGTTGATCCAGTCTTTCAGATTAGGAAGCAGATCTTCTGTGGGATCTCGCAGGAGATTTTCCACAGCAGACCGACGAGATACTGAATCAGCCTCCTGGTCGAGAGCAATTGCCAGCAGCTCCTCCCGTGCGCGCCCGTCCCCGAAAAGGATAGAAAGTTCTCGAACGATCGCCTTCTCCCCTTCTGTTCCGTTCTCACCCACTTCTTCGCTCACCGAATCCCATCCCTCCGGTGCTTCGGCGCTACTCCAACCCGCGAGCGCTTCACCCATACCTTTGAGAATATCTTCTCGCTTCGTGCTGTCAGCCTTAGACAGGAGATCCTGAATCGGTTGTGAGTTCTTCTCAAGATCTTCAGTAAGTCTCCGAGCGATCAATTTTCTCAACCGTGGCATCTCTGCGTTCAAAGCGAGTTTGATCGCTGCATCCGGAAGCTCTGGAACAACATCTGAAACACCATACCAAATCAAGAGTGGTTGCTGTCGATCGTCAGCATCTTCCGCGTGGGACGCCAACAAAGAGGCAACTGATATTCTATTTTCGAGAGGCAACCGCTGAAGTGCGGATGCGACCTCCATCCTGACAAGCCCTGATTCGTCTGACCCGGCCAATTTTTGCAAAGTCTGTAACGTGGAGTCTTCGCCGGGATAGTCCTCTGCCAACCATCGGGCAGCCATCGCTCTTTTTGCTTCGTCCGTCGATGCGAGCATTTGATCGAAAGCCTCCTGCGACTCGGGCCGCTGAGTCAGCCACTCTGGTCGGCTCGGGGTAGGTTTACCTTTGTCAGGACCGTCATACACAATTCGATAGACTCTGCCACTCGTCCGGTGAACCCCGTTGTTGTCGTGGCACTCACCGGTATCGCACCAGTCATTAACATACATCTGACCGTCAGGGCCAGTAATGAGATCCAAGCCACGGAACCATGTGTCCTTCATCATCATGAAATCCTTTCCATGATGAGCGGTGTATCCACAGCCGTCTCTTACCGGGATGTCCATGTTGATTCGATTGCCGTGGAGATTGCAGGTGAAGAGCTTTCCGTGGTATTCGCTGGGCCACACGCCTCCCTGATAGATCAGGCACCCCATGTGTGCGTGTCCTCCACCGAGAGTGGAAGTGTTGCCTGTGATCCCCTCCCTGATATCACTCCATTTTTCGGACCCTTTGTCCCAGTGATAGTGGTCGGCGGTGTGCTCGATAATCTCATATACATGCGGATTAAGATGGGCCCCGAACATACGCTCGTAGTAGGCACCGGGAATGGCATGCCAAAGGTGACCGATAACGGTGTTGGTGTAGAAGAGTTGACCGTTTGCATCCCAGTCCATTCCCCAGGGATTTGTTCCGCCATGGCAGAAGACTTCGAACTCTTCTGTTTTCGGATCGTAGCGCCAAATAGAGCAGTTCAGCTTTGTCCGATCTTCCTCTGGTAATCCGGGCGCACCGACCACTGATGTGGCAGTGATCCCGTGCCGCCCATAGAGCCAACCATCCGGGCCCCACTTTAAACCGTTCACCACGTTGTGCCCGATCGTCTCTGCGTCGAATCCGTCGAGTTTCACGACAGGTTCGCCATCGGGAACGCCGTCCTGATCAGCATCCGGGATAAAGAGTAATTGAGGAGAACAGAGGGCCCACACTCCGTCTTCTCCTACAGCGATGCTTGTGAGACGAGTTCCTTTGTCCCAGAACACTTTTCGGTCGTCGGCTTTTCCATCGCCGTCCGTGTCTTTGAGGATGATGATTCGGTCTCGTAGTTCGAGATCCCATCGTTTCGGCTGCCTCGCATAAGTGTAGCATTCCGCTACCCAGAGAGCCCCTTCCTCGTCGAAGCACATTGCGATCGGTTGCTGGACATCTGGTTCGGCAGCAAATACCTCACAGCGGAACCCTTCTGGAAGTTCCGCTGTGCGAGCCGCCTCTTCCGCCGGCATGGGAATCGGATCGTCTGCTTCCGAATTGTATGGTTCGGGAAAAGAGTCTGCGTAACAAAGACCGCAGAGTGACAAGCTGAGGAAAAAGAGCGAGCGGCTATTCATCTACTGAAAAAGGGTTCAGGGCGCGCATTATGCCATAGCCGAATCAAAACCCAAGCCTTTCGACATCCCCGGAACCCGGACCGAGAAGACAATTTCCGGATCGGTCAGGAAACCGTGAAACCACCGTCGACCAGAAGCTCGGTTCCCGTGATGTAGGAGGCTTCGTCGCTGGCGAGAAACAGCACTGGCGCGGCCACTTCGGCAGGCTTTGCCATGCGCCCCATCGGGATTCGCTTCAGGACATCACGGGCAAAACGGCTTCCGTCTTCTCCGAGAGCTTCGAGAAAGTCGTAGACCATTTTCGTCTCTGTGAAACCGGGATGGACGGAGTTCACGCGAATGCCATATTTCTTCCGAGCACAGTCGACTGCCGCCGTTTTCGTAAGCATGGCGACCCCGCTCTTTGCCGCACCGTAGGCTGCAAATCGAGGCTCGGCCACGTTCGCAGCAATGGAAGCCATATTGATAATGACTCCACCGTGGGATTTCATGACCTCAATTCCCGCCTGCATGCCGAAGAGAACGCCGTCGAGATTTACGGCCATCATTTTTCGCCACTGCTCTTCGGTGGTGTCCTCGATACTGGCGAGATTACTGGTGCCTGCGTTGTTAATCAGGATGTCGAGTTTGCCATGTCGCTCGACAATTCCTTTCGATATCTCGTCCCACGCCGCTTTGTCGCACACATCCTGAAAAAATGTCTCGACGCCCATCTCGCGTGCTGAGGATTTCCCCATAGCACGTTCGAGTTCTTCTTTGTCGACATCGGTCGCTACTACTTTGGCTCCTTCCCTGGCGAACTGCTCGACCAGAACAAGGCCAATACCTCGGGCAGCACCGGTGACCAGAACCACTCGATCAGTAAAACGCTTCCTGACACTTTCCATAATTGATTTTCTGTGCGCGACTCTAACAGGAACCGATCAATTCACAACTTTCCTTGTCGCGGCTTTCCCCGTCATTCCATCCCTGCCTTCTGCTGCTGCCATCGAGTAATGCGTGAGACTATGATCCACCACAAGATCAGGCAGGCGATCCCGGCAGGCAAAGCAAGGCCACCAAGAATATTACTCCCTACAGTGTAGACCAGCCAGCATACCCACCACCACACAACTAAATTGTCCATGGATTGCAAAGATCGGCTACCACTCACGTTGTAGATTTCACTAATTGCGGTGAGCGGTTTCCAAAGGTTCGCAATCGGAACGAAATGGAAACCAACAGCCCAACCAGGTGTCTGACTGAGGTCTCCCTTTTTGATCACGTGTGCATTTTTTGACACTCTGTGGACCCACATGCAGTAAAACACCGTTGGAACTATCCATCCGAGAAGGAAAAGGAAACCGGCTATGACCATCAGGGAAACCATCAATTCATCTGATCCCCCACCAAACTCGGAGTCAAACTCCGATGACATCATACCCACAACAAAAGCGACCAGTGCGAGCACGGAAGTAATGATTCCAAAAATCACTCCGCCTTTTGCAAGCGTGGCCCGACTGCCGGGATCGACAAACTCGTATTCGGTCCAGAAGAGATCCATATTACTGCGATCCCCTCCTTCATGAAGAGCTTGAACAAACTGCTCTTTGTATTCGGGAAGTATATACTTATTGCCGTATTCCAGCATTTCTGACACGGGCCTAACTTCGCCGCTGATTTCGCATGCGGCGTAGTCTTCGGCGTAACTGCAGGATGAAGCCGGTATCCAATCAGGGAGGCCTTCTGCCCAGACCAGTGTTTCGTCGGTGAATTCCCCGGCTTCAGACATCTCGAGCATTCGAGCAGTGGAAACCGGCCCCATTTTCTCTTCCCCGACGGAATAGAACCATTCTTGTATCACCATGGCACCTCATCTTTCGCCAGCACGGATAAAAGGTCAAAGCTTTCCCTCCTGCGAATTCCGCGCTAGTAGATGATAATGGCTTCAGAAAAGAAAAATGGATCTCGATCCTCAGAGGAGGACATCATGCGCTACGGGATGCTCGGCGACGATCCGGGATCTACGGGGGAAAAGTTAGAAAAGTATACAGGGGAAGTAGACTGGAATTACCTTCGCCCCCATTTTGAATCTGGCGCTCTACTCTACATTGATCCCAGTATTTCCCTGATTGAGGTTGGCTACGCTCTGACCGAGGACGATTCAGAAAGGATCGCTGAGTGGCGCGTGGCAGGTGACATAGTCACCCCGTCAGCCCCACATGCGACATACTGGGAAAGCACGAGCGCTCGATTCCTCGCACTCGTTGTCTCTCCTTTTGTTTTGATTCAGCCTTTGACTGAAGAGTAACTCAACGCTACTTCACGACCTCATTGCCTGCATCTACCCACCCATTGTAACCGGGTGTCAGGTGATAGAGCTTCGTAAAATTCAGCTTTTCAAACACCGCCAGGGATTGGCCACTGCGACTGCCGCTTCGGCAATGGACAAGGTAAGTTTTGTCAGGATCGAGCTTTTCGAGTTCAGACTCAAAATTCTCGTTTTTGAAATCGATATTCACTGCGTCTTTCAGATGCCCTTCTTTGAATTCTTCCGGGGTGCGAACATCGACGACCACCACTTCGGAATCATCTTTGAGTAATTTATCAGCTGCAGCCGCATCAACATCTACCACCTCAAGTGATGCCTGTGTTTCCTCGGGAGCACTTTCTTCTGTTGCAGTCTCTGTCTCGTTACAAGCGACAAGACCTATGCAGATAGCAAAAACGGAGAGGAGAGGATTTATTGAACGGAGTTTCATGGTAATACAGGGTCTATTTTCAAGGGGCTCTTACGTTGGATTCACTGGAATTGGATGTCGATGCCAATCGAAGAATAGGCGGCTTTCATTTCTTCGGACAGCTGCTGCGGAGTCCGGTTTTGGAGAAGAGAAGGAAGTGCTTTCTGCTGTACGAGCTGGAGAAGGTCGATTGTCTGCCCTCCACGAGAGGCTCGTTCGATAGATTCCGGCACCTCTAGTTTTGCCGGTGGAACTGGCTCCCGTGGTTCGGCGCCGACTTTGATACGTTCCGTTTCGGGCACTCCATCGACTAACTGGCGGTTGTATAGCGTCACTCGCTCGTTGTACTCGCTAACCGCTTCGCGAAACGACTCAAGCTCGGCATTGAACCTTTTCACTTCTTCGTTGTAGGCGAGGCGCCTTGTCTCGAATTGAGCAATCTCCTGCTGTAGCTCATTTGTTTCTCCAAGAGCCAGATCTATCATCTTCAAATAGGATCCCACAGCAACGCCTTGATTTTCCGGTTCGTCCAAATGCATGAAGAAGTAGAGAAGGAGCATCGAATCACGGTATTCGTCTACCGAACCAGACCAACCGTCTCTCACCATCAATCCCGTTCCGGCCTGGCTGGCGAGGTTTGTCCCTTTCAATTGACCTGGAGTAGCCGTTACATCTTCAGGTTTTTCTGTTTCAAAACCTCGAAAAAAGTAACTGGGAGAACGAACACCTGAAATTGTGTTGCCCTTCATTGCATGCTGCTCTTCTAATCGAAATTTCAGCCCTCTCTCAGCATTTCGGAACTCGAAGCGTCCATTCTGATATGGAACGGCAGCCAGATATTCCGCTATACCTTCCGCAAACCAAGTTGGCATCAAGGGTAACCAATCGTGCATTACCTGGTGAACGATTTCGTGAATCAAGGTGGATGTGTCGCTACTCTTCCGAAGAGTCATTCGACTACCATTCAATTTCGCTCCGAGCGATGAATACGGAACCAAAAGCTCTTTTTCTTGGGTCAGGTATAATCCGACCACTCTCTGTCCCTGAATCACTACTGTTTTCTCAGCTGCGAGAGTGTCGAACTCCCTTTCACCTAAAAACCGGCCCCGGAAATGAGTGTTTCCTGCCGGCGGCTCCAGCTCAATACCGTGAGGCAACTCTCTCAATGCGAGATAGGTGCCTTCATAGACGCGAGCTGCCTCGGAAATAAAGGCCTTCGAAACCTCCTGGTCAGTTTCAAACTCAAAGTGAGGTGTCTGGAACACCCTTGGGCCACCAGTCACTTCGATCTCTCGTGGGATCTGAGTTTCCGGAGGTATCGTGCCATAATCGAATGCCTGGCCCCGTTCGTATTTCGCGAGTACGTAATTCCTGTCCTGTTCGCTAAGACGAGTCAGCGCCACGCGGGCTTCTCTCCCCGACTCCAGTTTCAGAACGGCGCTAGATTTGTCCGCACTGACTAATGAAGCTCTGAGTTGCTTTCCATCCTCGCTCGTCCAGATGCGTGCCTGATCTTCCGCCCCCACCCGAAAAAGAGGCAGCAACGCCACCACGATCACCTGATACAACACCACTTTCGTCCCACTCGACATACTTGAAGAATACGGAGAAGCTTTGACAGGGTCTAGAAAAATTGTTGCCGGGAGACCGTCGAATTTCGGTTTTCTGGCGAGACGTTTCTGACTGGCGCAAACGTTTGTTCCATCGTAGGCTTCGAGCCTTTTCATGAATATTTCTGAACTCGCTCAACATCTTGACGTTGCGGTTAGCACCGTCTCTCGAGTGCTGAGTGGTAACGCGGAAAAATACCGTATCAGCCAGAAGACGGAACAACGAATCCGGGAGGCCGCAAAAAAGTTTCATGTCGTCCCCGATCCACTGGGAGCTGGGTTGCGTCGTGGAAAAATAGGCATGGTGGGTCTGCTTGTTCCTGATATTACCAATCCGTTTTTTTCTCACCTTGCTCGCGCGGTTGAATCCAAGCTTCGGAATCGAGGCATAGCAGTTCAACTGTGCGATTCGAACGAAGATCCAGAAACTGAACTCGATCTCCTGCGAAACCTTATGAGCAGGAGGCTCGACGGCCTGATCGTTGCACCGGTGGGAGTGTCTGGAGAACAGCTCGCTTCTACACTTCGGAGGTCTCCCTTTCCCACTATTCTATTGGACCGCATACTGACAGGGGTTGATGCCCCCACTATTGCCATCGACAACCGCGCTGCGGGATCTCTTGCGGCGAACTGCCTACTTGAGTTAGGACACACATCCATTGGTTGTCTCCGGGGGAATCCCCTCTCTCGTTCGGATCGAGATCGCCTTGCCGGTGTGGAAGATGCATTACAAAGAAAAGGCGACGCATCGCCTAATTTACTTGTTTCTGGAGAAGGATACTCCGCGGAACAGAGCCGTGCTGCAGCCGAAGCATTACTGCAGAGGGAGGATCGCCCATCAGCGATTATCACCCTGAGCGGACAGGGTATCCTGGGAACCCTTGAAGTTGCGCGGGAGTTCGGCATTTCACTTCCCGATGAGTTATCATTGGTTGCTTTTGACGAACAGCCTTGGTCCCCACTCGTGCACCCCCCACTGACTACGATCTCGCAGCCGATCGAAAAAATGGCGGAAAAGGCCGCGGAAATACTCAGTTCGCAACTGGATGGCGAAACTTCTGCTCAATCGGCGGGTTCCCATATCTTCGAAGCAACTTTGATTAAACGTTCTTCGGTGACAATTCCGTGTTGAAATCCTGCAAGATTGCGGAGATTTCCCGTCTGTATTGCACTACTATAGCAACTCAATTTCAATCCACACGTCTACAGACTACCAGAAATGACAAAAACAACCCTCATCCTTTCTCACGTGGCTACTCTTGCTGTGGGAGCTTTTGCTACCTATGCTCTAGTTCCCTCTATTCGTGAGAGTGGCAAGACGACTGAATCAAACGGAGATACGACTACATTTTCGGGAGATCCGGGATCTTCCGGCGGCTCTTCCTCTGCTCTCCCAAATAACGACAGCATGTCGGTGATCAGCCTGGAACAGTCGGGGTATCAACAGGGATACGAAGATCCTCTCGCCGCGCTCGAAGCAGCCAAGCAAATCCCCGGTCGTGACAATCGTCTGATTTTCACCGAGTCCGTTTACACTGCATGGGGAGAGAAAGACGGTGTTGCCGCAGCGCAGTGGGCAAACGAAAATCTGAAAGGTATCGAGAAATCCGATGCTCTTTATAACATCGCCGATGGATGGGCAGAAGCCGATCCTGAAGGTGCTGCGAAGTGGTTCGATGCCAACACGAGCGGAATCAACCGGGAGGATGCTATCTACGAGATCCTCGAGTCTTGGGGGCGCAAATCTCCCGAGCAAGCCCTGGAATGGGCAGATGGATTGGATGACTACACCCGCTCTGGCGTGATGGATGCGCTGGCGGAGGGATGGGCAGCAACCGATCCAGCCGGCGCAGCGCAGGCGGTGAATCAACTGCTTGAGTATGACTTCGGCGATGAATTCGCCATGAACGTGGCTGGCCAGTGGGCAAGCACAGCTCCAGCAGATGCTGCTGCATGGGCGGCTACACTTGAAAATTCAGACGCTCGAGCGATTTCCTTCCTCGAAATCGGAACGGAGTGGGCACTCGTCGAACCAACGAAGGCTACCGACTGGATTAACTCCCTTTCTTCGGAAGAAGACAAACTCTACGCATCACTTGGTGTAGCGCTCGGCTGGTCAGAACATGATCCCGGCGCCTCTCTCCAATGGGCTGTTGGCGCTGTGGAAAATCCGAACACTCGACAGCGCATCATCGAAGACGTGATGCTCGACTGGAGTAGTAATGACCCGAACTCTGCCGCAGAGTGGTTGAACGCACAGTCACCCGGCCCTGAGAACGATGAAGTTCTTTCCACTTTCAGCAGCGCGATCATCGATATTGATCCCGAATCAGCTGTAACCTGGGCTTCCACTATCTCCGATCAGGCTACTCGCGACGAGAATGTGTCGATGCTTCTCGAGGAATGGATTGCCATGGACGGCAACCGAGCCCGGAAGTGGGTCGACCGCTCCGCTCTTAGCCCGGAGATCAAAACAAAATTCGGCACCAATCAGTAGCCTTAACTGAATTTCTTTAGAATCCACCCATTGTCTGGAAGGTGTATCCTTTCAGATAATGGGTCTCCGGCAGGGTTGCAATGACCGGATGGTCCCTGCGCTGGGAATGGGTTTCCACCAGTCTCAGTGTTCTTTTCGCATCGACCGAAGCATCGCAAATCACATCGAAAAACTCCCGTTCGCTGATGTGATGGCTACAACTGTAGGTTGAGAGAATGCCTTCCCTGTTCAGGATCTTGAGAGCTCTGAGGTGAATCTCTTTGTATCCACGCATCGCCCCTCCCACACCTTTGCGATTCTTGGTGAAAGATGGCGGGTCGAGAACTATTAAGTCGAATTTCCGGCCTGCTTCTTCGGACTCTTTCAGAAAATCGAACACGTTGGCCTCCTGCACCTCGACAGCGAGCTCGTTCCTTTCTGCATTTTCCTTCGTGGCAGCGACTGCACTTTCGCTGATATCGACAGCGAGAACTGACTTCGCACCGCCTTTCGCTGCGTGAAGGGCAAACCCTCCCTGATTGCAGAAACAATCGAGCACAGCTTTGCCTTCGGCGAGTCTGGCAACTGCAGCGTAGTTGTCCAACTGATCAAGGTAGATTCCGGTTTTCTGGCCTTCAAGAAGATCGATTTCCTGGCGGATTCCGTTGATAGTGATTTTAAAAGGCCCTTTCCACTGGCCTGATAGCACACCGGTCGTGAGTTCCAGTCCTTCGGCTTTTCGAATCGCGGAATCATTTCGCTCGACGACCACGCATTCAGGAAACATAGCGGTGAGACTCTCCACGATAACGGATTTCTTCAGATCCATTGCAAGGGTCAAGGTTTGAAGGACAAAGTGGTCACCGTATCGATCAATCACAACGCCGGGTAACCCATCTGCCTCGCTCCACACCAGACGATAGTTATTTTCTTCGAATCCCAATGATTCACGCAGGCGGAGCGCCCGATCCAGACGCCGTTGAAAGAAATCAGCGTCCAATTCCTGCTTTCTACGAGAAATTCGGCGAGCGACGATCTGGGAAGCAGGGTTGTAGATCGCGGTTCCAAGAGGGCGATCTTTAAAGTCTTTCAGCGACACGACATCACCTGGCTGCGGATTTCCGAAAGCCTTTTGCACTTCACTGGCGTAAACCCAGTCGTGACCGTGGAATATTCGTGAGCGCGGTTTGATTACGAGGCCGGGCATGGCGCGATACTCGCTCATGAAATAGTTCCCGTCAAAGTCGTCGGAAGACTCATCTTTTTCGTAACACTTTTGGGTAATTGGCCCTCCCAAGTACGCGTACCGTGTGAAAATGGGTTTTTGAGCCATGTTGTAGATGATGAATTTGAGACTCGCAATATCAGTGCTTCTGTTCGTAGCAGGGCTGCTTCCACGCCTTGGCGGGGCTATCGATCTCGAGAATCATCCCGGGAAAGCAATTTACCAGAAACAATGCCTCGAGTGCCACGGCAAGAACGGCGAAGGCACCGACGATGCGGATGTCGATCCTCTGGTCGGGAAGCGTTCACTTGAATCACTTACTGGCCGCATCGAGCGCACAATGCCAGAAGACCGGGAAGACGAATGTGTCGGTGAAGACGCGAAACAAGTAGCGGAGTACATTTACCATGCGTTTTACTCGCCAGAAGCGCAGTTACGGGGCAAGACCGTTCTTCCGGATGTCACGAGACTGACCGCTGAACAGATGCAAAATTCTGTGACCGACTTGATCGGTTACTTCCGTGACGCTTCGTATCCTCCGGAAAATGAGAAACCAGGTCTGAAAGGTTACTACGCCCTGAACAACAAGAAGAAGGCAGGCAAAAGCGACCACAAAACAGAGCGCTTCGAGCGGGTAGATCCGAACATACGGTTTGATTTCGGAACTGGCATTCCTAAAACACCAGAAGGGATTGATGAGTCCTTGGATCAATTCAACATCTCTTGGAAAGGATCAATTTTCATCCGCGAAACCGGGACTTACGAGTTCACTATTCGCACTCGCAATGGAGCTAAACTGTTCGTCAACGAATTGGACGATAAAGAAGAGCCCACGATCGACGCATGGGTCGCTCCTAACAATGAGGTTCGAGAGGAATCGGGCAAAATCTTTCTCCTCGGTGGCCGCAGGTATTTTGTAAGGCTGGACTTTTTCAAGTATCAGGAAGAGAAAGCACTGATCGAACTGCTCTGGAAGCGCCCCCACGGAAGTCGTGAGGTTGTTCCTTCCAGTGTTCTCGGACAGGATTGGGCACGCAGAACATTCGTCAGCAGCACCACATTTCCGGCGGATGACCGTAGTTACGGATATGAGCGCGGAAGCACCGTCTCCCGTGTTTGGCTGGATGCGGTGACAGACATTGCTTTCGACGCCGCCGACCATGTGGTGGCCCACCTCAACGAGTTGGCCAGGACGAAAGACGACGACCCGAAACGCGAAGAGAAACTCCGGAATTTCGCCGCCGAATTCACCGCACACGCCTTCCGACGCCCTTTACGAAAAGGCGAGAAAGAGGCATATGTCGACCCCCACTTTGCGAAAGCAAAAACCTCGGAAGAAGCGATACGACGAGTCGTGTTACACGCTATCACTTCGCCTCGATTTATTTATCCAGCTACTGCTTTCGAATATCCGGACGATCCCTGGGCGAAAGCTTCGGCGCTCTCCCTCGCGATCTGGGATTCAATTCCTGACAAGAAGCTCTGGAACGCGACGGCAAAGGGTCAACTCAACAAATCAGGCCAGCTTGAGAAAGAAGCCTGGAGGATGCAGTGGGACCAGAGAGCTCGACATAAGGTGGCTGGCTTCTTCGATCATTGGCTTGAATTAAGCCGTTCCAACGATATTGCAAAAGACAGCGAACTATTCCCCCAGTTCTCCGAACAGATGATGAGTGACCTGAGGATGTCGCTCGAATTGTTCCTTGATGATATTGTCTGGAGCGAGAACTCAGATTACCGTCAGCTACTGCTTGCTGACAGCCTTTTTCTAAACGAGCGACTGGGAAAAATTTACGGCAAGCCAGAGATCAAAGGCGGATTCCAAAAAGTCTCGATGCCCAAAGAAGGGAGAACAGGGGTAATCACCCATCCTTTTTTGCTTACCGCTTTTGCCTACCACAACAATACATCTCCGATCCACCGAGGGGTCTTCTTGACTCGAAACATCGTGGGAATGACGCTCAGGCCGCCTCCGGAAGCGATCGAGTTTAAGGACAATGAATTCCCTCCAAATCTGACGATGCGAGAGAAAGTCACCGAATTGACGCGAGCAAAAGCATGTATGGCTTGCCATTCGATGATCAACCCTCTCGGCTTCAGCCTCGAACATTACGATGCAATCGGCCGCTGGAGAACAAAGGAGCAAAACAAGCCCATCAACGACGACGGTGTTCTGAAGACCGATTCAGGAGACAGCCTGAACATCAAAGGGCCACGTGATGTAGCGAAGTATGCGGCCGATTCACATGCGGCGCACGAAGCTTTTGTAAGACAACTTTTTCACCATACCGTGAAGCAGCCACTGCTGGCCTATGGTTCAAATAAAGCGGACGAACTGGAAAACCAATTTCGGAAAAACGGATACAACATTCGTAGTCTGCTAGTGAAAATGGCAGTGGCAGCCACGGAACCCAACACACCAAAATCATGAATCCATCTATCGAAAGAAGACGCTTTCTCAAGCAACTCGGAGTCTCGGCAGGAGCCGCTCCATTCCTTTCAGGTCTGCCGGGATTCGGTTCCCTGATGGCAGGCGATGCGAAGGGGCCCAAAAAACGACTGATCGTAATGTTCTCTCCGAACGGAACTATCCCGGAAGAGTTCTGGCCCGAAACAGCTGAAGGAAAATACGAGTTCAAAAGAATTCTGAAGCCGCTTGAGCCATACAAGAATCGAGTAGCCGTTCTGAAAGGTCTCTCGAACAAGATTGGTGGCGACGGCGACCGGCACATGCGGGGGATGAGCTGTCTGCTCACCGGCAAGGAACTTTTCCCCGGCAACATTCAGGGAGGATCTGACTCCCCTGCAGGTTGGGCCAGCGGAATCTCGATTGATCAGGAACTAAAGAACTTCTTCCAAGCAAACGATGCCACACGCACACGTTTCGGGTCTCTAGAATTTGGCGTTGCAGTTCCCAACCGAGCGGATCCCTGGACACGCATGTCGTATGCTGGCCCTAACCAACCCGTTGCCCCCATCGATGATCCGAAGAAAATGATGGAGCGTCTCTACGGGAGAATGGAAGACAAGGAAAACCTAGTCAGCCTGGTAGATGATGTGCAGAAGGACATTGAGAAAGTCTCAGCTCGCCTCGGCAGTGAGGACCGTCAATTGCTGAACGAGCATTTGAATCTCGTTCGAGAATTGGAGAAAGAGCTGTCTCAGCAGGATGAAAACAAAGAACTCGCTCACCCGATGCCGGAAATCGATCCGAAAGTCGAACTGGTGAACGACAATACTCCCCGGATTTCACGAATCCAGATGGACCTGATGGTGAACGCTCTGGCCAATGACATGACCCGGATCGCAACACTTCAGTATATGCGTTCTGTCGGTCAGGCACGCATGAACTGGCTTGGTGTGGAAGAAGGTCATCACGGCCTCTCTCACGAGCCGGACAACAATGCCGATGCGAAGGAGAAGTTGACCAAGATTAATGAATGGTTTGCCGGAGAGCTTGCCTACCTCACCAAGCGCCTCTCGGAAACTCCCGAGCCTGGCGCTGACGGCAGCATGCTCGACTACACGACGATCGTGTGGCTCAATGAACTCGGTAAAGGCAACTCGCACACCCTCGATAACATTCCATTCGTCCTGATCGGCGGTGAGAAGGCAACAGGATTCAAGATGGGACGCCAGATTGAGTTTCCAAAAGGGACGCCTCACAACCGACTCTTGCTATCGATCGCTCAATCGATGGGGCACGACATACAGTCGTTTGGAACCGATATGTTCTGCACCGACGGCGCACTCAACCTCGCCTGATTAATTCAGCGATTCAGCCACCAGAATCCTGCGTTGAGGTAGGTTGCATAGATCACCCACACAAGGTAGGGCGCGAGTAGCCATGTTGCCGGAGAATAGGCTCTGGCAAAGTGGCAAATTGTGATCACGATAGCGACAATCAATAGGACAATCACCATCAGAGCCAGGAGAAGCTGATGGGCCCCAAAGAAAATGGGAGTCCATGCTACGTTGAACACCATTTGGATGGTGAACCAGATCAATGCTGATTTCTTCGCAGGTGTCGGCTGCCCCTTGTGCCAAACCAGAGCAAAAGCAACCGCCATCAAAGTGTAGAGGGTTGTCCAGACCGGCCCGAAGACCCAATTGGGCGGAACACCCGGCGGCCTCTCCAACCTCGCATACCACTCGGGAATCGCCTCAATCGTAAACAGTGCCCCGACACCTCCAAGAAGATTTACAACAACAATGGCGAGCAGAATTTTCAACCAGAGCTTCATGGGCAATCAGTTACGCTTTTCGAATCCATTGCGGAACCTCCACATTGTCGATACATTGGTCGCTGAATGACCTTGGAAGAACTCGGTTGGAATGAGCGATTTGAACGAGAGTTCTCCCCTTTTAGCAAAAAGGGGTGGGTTCCCGCACGTCTAATCCGCGACAATAAGATCACTTACGGAGCACTCACAAAGGGCGGCGAGGAATACGAGGTAATCATGAGCGGCAAAGTATATCACGATGCCGAAACGGATGCCGAACTCCCAGCGGTCGGTGACTGGGTCGCACTGGAGATTGGCACGGGAGATCTCGACAATGTCATTCGTGCCCGACTGTCCCGCCAGACCTGCTTCTCCCGGAAGGCTCCGGGCAAGAGTAGTGAGGAACAAGTGATCGCGGCAAATGTCGATGTTGTCTGTATCGTCACAGATGCAGGAACCGACCTGAATCTCGGAAGAATGGAGCGTTACTTCACCCTGGTTGCACGAAGTCGCGCCCAAGCCCTCGTGCTGATCAATAAATCCGACCTTTACTCCGAAGAACAAAACCGTGAAGCAGCAGAAGCAATTCAAGCACTCAGCCCTGACGCAGATGTCGTTGTCACCAGTGCAGTCGATGGCCAAAATGTGGCGGAGATCGAAAATTATCTCGAGCCCGGGGTTTCGATTACATTTATCGGGTCGAGTGGCGTTGGTAAGTCTTCTCTCATCAATGCCCTGTTGGGCGAGGAGTGGTTGGAAGAGGGCGAAGTGAACGAGGTCACAGGGAAGGGACGACATACCACCACAGCCCGTGAGCTGATTGTTCTGGAGAACGGCGGCATCCTCATCGACAACCCGGGAATTCGCGAAGTGCAGATGTGGACGGACGAAACCACCCTTCGAGAGAGATTTCTCGATATCGAAGAGCTCGCCGCCCAATGCCGGTTCAACGATTGTCGTCACGGATCTGATGCTGGCTGTGCCATTCGCCCAGCCGTTGAAGCAGGTGAGCTTTCTGAACGTCGTTTTCAGGCCTTCCTGAAACTCGATGACGAAATCGAGCATTTGAAAAAACGCCTCAAGAAACGAAAGATGACCATCGAACGCAGGGCAAAGCGAGACCATCGCATCAAAGCCCGCAATCTTGCGGACCGGGTAGAGTTTGAAAGGGAAGAGAATCCCAATCCCGATTCGCTTCCCGAACTATGAAGATCACTTCCGCCCGTTTCGCCCTCAGTAGCACCAGCATTCAAGACTGCCCCATCGCAGAGCTTCCCGAATTTGCCTTTATCGGTCGTTCCAATGTCGGAAAGTCGTCACTTCTGAATATGCTCTGCAATCAGAAGGCGTTAGCGCGCGTATCTCAGAAACCAGGGCACACTGCCACGATAAATTTTTACGTAATCAACGAGGAAATGTGCTTCGTAGACCTCCCGGGCTACGGCTACGCCAAAGCACCGAAAAGCGAACGTAATCGCTTTAATGACTTTGTCGCAGATTACCTCGAGTTTCGTGAGGGCTTGCAGCAGGTTTTCGTCTTGATCGATTCGCGGCATGACCCTCAAGCGATCGACATCAACTTTGTGACTTGGTTAGTCGAATGTGAAATTCCTTTTTCTCTCGTCTTTACGAAGTCCGACAAAAGCAAACCAGGGCGCGTGAAAGCGAAGAGGGATCTATTCCTGGAAAAGCTGGGAGAGTTTATCGAAGGCGAACCTCCGACCTTTATCACATCGTCTGAGTCGAAAGACGGGAGACTTGAGTTGTTGCGATTTGTGAGAGAGTTAGCGGGCGAATAACCCGATTTCTCAGTTCCCCTCTCGCAGGCCTCAAATTAGATCCCTTCCACTTCCCAGCCTTCGCGATACTGGTCGTGAACCAGGCCATTGGCCGCTTCCGAGTTCTTGAATTTTCCTGCAGCGGCATCCCATTCGAGCGTTTCGCCAGGCACACGCATGGCAACGGTTCCCAGCAATACAGTTTCCGTCATGGGGCCTGCATAGTTGAAGTTTGTCCGTGGGTCCTCGCTGATCTCGCCACGTATCTTGGCCGCGAAGTTTCCGTGGTGGTGGTCGCTTGGCTCTGGTTCTATCGTCTCGTCAGAAAGTTTGCCATCCCGATAAATCGTGGGCATCCCTCCTCCGCCATGGGGGATCACAACCGCCCCATTCTCGCCAATCACAACAGAACCACTCCGAGGTACGTTGCTCACCTCTTCACCCTTCGCATCGATGGAGGTTCCAACGGCGGCCGCAACACTATCAGGGGCGGCTTGCGTGCCGTCGTACCATGTAAAGTCGAAATCACCATCGGTGAGATCGTTACCTTTCATTCGATGATGAACCTTCGCATTCAACGGCCAACTGTCGCCATCCACAGGAGCCGGCCCCAGAGAGGTAACTGTCAGGGTCTCGGGCTGGCCGAGCCCCATGAACCACGGGTGATAAATATGGCAACCCATGTCACCTAGAGTGCCCGTTCCGTAGCCGATTCGCTTCCTCCAGTTAGAGGGATGAAACTCCCGCGGAATGTATGAACGCATTTTTGCCACTCCGATCCACTGTTCCCAATTGAGTGTTTCCGGAGGTGCCTCCTCTGTATCAGGAAGAGGATCCATTGAGCCCCAAGATTTTGGGTTCAGGCTATGGACTTCTTTCACCTTCCCGATCACTCCTTCCTGTAGAAGTCGCACGCCGGTACGATTCCCGGAAGTAGACGACACCTGGATTCCCATCTGAGTAATGATGCCATTCGCAGCAGCATACTCTCGCAATACTCTTGCCTCGTGAAGCGTTCGCGTAAGCGGTTTCTCGCAATACACATGAAGCCCAAGTTGCATCGCACTCATCGCAATCGGGGCATGCTGGTGATCTGGCGTTCCAATAACAATGCAATCGAGATCCTTTGCGTGCTTTTCAAGAAGTTCTCTCCAATCTTGATAAACAGGAACAGTTGGATGGAATTCCTGCATCTTGTTCGTGCGAGTCGAATCAACCTCCGCCACAGCAACCAAAGTAGTGTTCGGCACTTGCAACATTTCCGTGAGGTCACTCCATGCACGTCCATTTGCTCCAAAGTTGGCAAAACGCAGGTCTTTGCTTGGTGCCGCACCTGACGCGGATGTCTGCCACCCTATCCACGGGGCAACTGCTGCGGATCCGGCGATGGTAGAAAGAAAGCGGCGACGTGAGGTTCTCATGAGCAAAGGGTAAGGGCTCTGGGACGACCGGTCAGGCTCCGTGTTCACGGACTGGAGTCGAGCGCCGGTGAAGTTGCTAAAATGTCGTCCTAACTGCTGCGGGATATTCGTCGAAACGTAATGAGACCGTCTTTCTTTTCTACGCTATTTGCATTGTCGCTCGCCATTGCTGGGCTTGTTTTTGCCAATTCCGCGAGTGCTGGAGCCACCTGCGTCGCGGAGACTACGGCCGGCAAAGTGGTGGAGTTGGAGATCACCACCCTTGGCACCATTGGTGGATTCGACAAAGCTGTTCTTACGATTAAGGACAAGAAAGGAAAAATCACTTTTACAAAAACTTACTCTAACGACGAAGTAGGTCAGTTTGCTGCAACCGTTCATGATGGCAAAGCTGTTGTCATTTTTTACGCAATCGGCCCTGAATCCGATGTGCGGCTCTCGTTCATTGGAACCGATCAAGACGAATATGATCACGAAGCACTGATGTCTATTCTTCGAAGTTCTGAGCGAAAGAAGGACAAAGGTAATTCGCTTTTCATAAGCGTTTATGAAACCGGAAAAGAAGAGAACCTGTCTTTCAAAGACATTCTGGTGACACTGGACAAAGATGTGTAGCCGGGCGAGCCACAACCTTTACGATGGAAGCAAAAACGGCGCCCCGTTAGGGACGCCGTCAGAGAAACCTTTTTCAGGTCAGTTCAGAGCAAAGTCTGAATCTAGAACATTGTGCCAAGGCTATTCGAAATAGAGTTCTGCTGGCGACGGAAGCGCTTGATCTTGCGCTTTTTCTTCTTCGCATTGTCGATACGGCGAGCTTGACGAATCTTGCGCTGAATCGAGCTGAGTCGATTTTCCAGGGCAGCTTCCAATGCAGTCTTCTTGGTCAGGATAATGAGCTGCCCCCCCTCTTTGAGGTCACCATCGGTAATGCGGGAATCTGGATAGAAGTTGTCCTGGTCGTCGATACCGTGTGCCTGCACATCGAAGAGGAAAACAGAACCGGGAAGGCCGTCAAAGAGAGTCGAGACATCGACGATTCCGGAAGTTTCCCATTCACCAGCATCGGCAGCATCGTTGTCCACAGCATCCCCGATTGACGATGGATCAAGAACAACACTGCGGTCGACCTGAAAGATAGGAGTCACAGATCCGGTGTTCGGGTCGAGGCGAACCATCTGAGCTTCGCACTCATTGACTGCTCCAGGACCGAAAAGAGGCTCCGCAGTACCTGCAGTATCGTCCTCGGCTTTGTCTTCCTGAACGTAGATCATTCCGTCGTCTGCCCAGTCGAGGTTATCAGGACTCCGAAGCGCACGTGCAGGGTCAGCGTCCCCGTCATAAATAATGCTAACGACGCACGGAAACTCAGTGGTTCCCGGAAGGGCAGCGGCGTCGACTCCGTTGAAGTTGACACCAACCTTGTAGACAGTTCCGAATGTATCGGCGCCATCAAGAGTTGCAGGTATAATGTCGTAGGTATCTACACCCGTCGAAGCTAGAACTGCTTCAGCTCCGTTACGTGGGTTGGTTGCCACATCTTCAGGGCGAGAGAAGCCGAATGCTCCCAGGGCACGTGCGCGAATCCAGAGAGTTCCCTGTGTAGGGTTACCAAACTCGTCGAATCCGGTGTTTCCATCTTCAGAAGGAGCACCACCGGTTGTATCAAGCTCGACAAACTTACCTGCGAGGAAGCTTCCTGCTGCCAGGAACTCACTTGGAAGAACCTCACCGGTGTCGGAAACCCATACGAAGAGCTTACCACCGCGGAGACCGTTCCGAGCAGGAAAGTCAGCCATAGGGGCCGTGTCTTTTGCGCCAACGTAGAGGAACAGAGGAGCTGCTTCATCGCCGTCCATGGCGCCGGGATTGAAGTCGAACGGGGAAGTGTCGTCTGCGAGAAGAATAGCAACAGTCTCAGTACTTCCTGTATCGAGAACAGTCACGTTCTCCCATGCGCCACGTCCAAGGTCTGGGAGCTGCCAAAATTCTCCGGTCGCAGGATCGAGTGCCCATTCAGCACCACCCACTCCGTTGAAGAATCCCCCGTCTTCCTCGCCTGTGAAAAAGATTCGATCAACAAGACCGCGATCTCCCCATTCGAGAGGCTCGAAAAGTGAAGCAGAGCAGAAACGAGAAAAGCCAGAGAAATCATTTGCAAGAAATGAATCATCGCTGGCAACGGCACCGGTAGCATCGTAGATGGTGTGGTAAGCGAGGCCGCCCGCCTTGATTTTACAAGTCTTCTTGTCGATATCGAAAAAGGAAACTCTTGCCCCGGTAAGAGGGAAAGTTCCGCCCATACCGTCGGAAACGTTGTAGGAGTATCCGTCAAAGTTCAAGAGTTCGTGGTTGACGAAAACACGAACGGTCCATGGATTCACCTCGTAGGCACCCATACCATCCAAAACTCCGGGAGGTACGTATGAGGATTCGTTACCATTGATGTTGAAGCTGGTAAAGCTGGGAACAGCCTCGCCCACGGTGTGGAGAACCTTGCAATCGAAGCCGCCTCGCTTCATTTCGACCATCTTCGGAGTTTCCGCAGATGCCTGCTGCATGAGGCCGGCAGAAACTGCCATAGCCCCAAAGGTGAGAAGGGTATTTTTCATAACTGAAGTCATAGATTTCTAGGAAGGTGCGGCAACGAGAGCATTTCCTTAACAATTAGCGCTTCCTTGCCGGCACGGTATCTACACACTTCAACCACCTGTAGCCACGCTTACTAGGTGACGAATTCTTTCCTGATCAGAGAGAAAAGTTTTCTTCACAATCCCAACCTTTATAAACCTTGTTTCTCTATCTATTTTTATTCACTTACCCGCAATCAGCGGACTGCACCAGCATAGTCATACCGGCTTTGCTTGAGCCCTCTTTATCTACACAATAATAAATTTGTTACAGCAGCGTAACTGAATACCCAAAACACACCCGACAAACCAATTCAGGCAAGAAAGGTAACGCTACCTATTCGCAACCGAGGCAAACAACGGAGAAATGATTGTTCCTTGCTCCGTTCAGAGCGATCGCAGAAAACTCATCAACATGCGCCTTTCTTCTGCAGACATTGCCAGGAAGGCATCCCTCGACACTTTTCCCTCTCCTCCGTGCCATAAAATTGCTTCCTCGATCGTCCGAGCTCGCCCGTCATGAAGATAATTAGGCTCCTGGCTGACGTGACGAGATAACCCAATCCCCCAAAGTGGTGCTGTGCGCCACTCCCGACCAGTAGCCGAATATACCGGGCGATTGTCCGCCAGCCCCTCTCCCATATCATGCAGAAGGAGGTCTGTATAAGGATGAACCTCCTGTCCGCTGAGTTCGGGAAAATTGGGATCTTCTCCAGTCACGAATGTTTCCACATGGCAAACACTGCACTTCGCTGCTTCAAAAAGTTCTTTCCCTCGCAGAACGGCCGGGTTGTCATGAGCCCGCTGAGCAGGCACAGATAAGGTTTTCGAGTAAAAAACGACGAAATCCAATATATCGTCGCTCACTTCGGGATCACCCCCGTGGGGCAGACCAGCCAGTTCTTTTTGCGCCTCAGATAGTTCGAAATCAGGAAAGACAGAAGATGTAATACCTATATCACCCAGAAAGGCTGACGCTACCTGTTGACGAACGGTAGGTTGCTCAGCTTTCCAGCCAAATCTTCCAGGTACAGCGGTTTCGCTCTCCACATCCCATACCATATTTAGCCTTCCGGATATCCCATCGCCATCCTTATCATCCGGGTCTGCCAGGGAGACAATCGCTTCCGTAGGTATAGTATCCAAAAGGCCGACACCAATCATCGGTTGCGCAACACGCGGAGAGAGAAGAATACGCCCCCCGATCTCGCCGTAGTAACTTTGGGATATTACCACTTTTGGTCTGCGGAGAGTATATCTGGATCCGTCTTCATACGCTCCTTCGATTTCGGACCATTCCAGGGAAACAACCGCTTCTGGCTTCGCACCTACGATGGAACGATTTTGAATCTGACCACCAAATACCGGGTGGGGAGTGATTCCCCCAGACTGTAACCGATCCTTTTCTGTTGTCCCGGCAGGATCTGGAACACTGGCCCGAATCAGCATCGAAGTCATTTGTTCATCGCTCTCGGGGGGATGTCCACGCCCATCTTTGATGTGACATGATTGACATGAGTTCGTATTGAAAAGCGGCCCCAGTCCGTCACGAGCTGCTGTCGAAGCCGGTGCCGTGACCCAAGCGCCTCGAAAGAAGGAATCCCCAACGAAGAAATTGTCTCTCCGAGACAAGGAAAGGTTTGCCGCCGGCAATGAAAATGCTCCGCGCATGTTTGCCTGTGCTTTGGGAATTACCACAGAGGTAGCCCCACCACTCATTGGTGGAGCGGCGATCGTGTGAAACTGTGTAAGAACTGCAACTGTGCACAGAATTACCAAACGATATGTGAAATGGGACATCGGATTATTCCTCTCGTTGAACTACCGTGTTTACTGCTTCGCTAATTCAGGCACCATCATGTGGACTTTCTCAATGAGTTCCGTCTGCGCCTTGAGCCGGGAAATCAATTCATTCAGGACAGCTCGTCCTTCCTCATTTCCCGACTGTATCATCCGGTCGAATGGCTCGATTTTCTCTGCCCGATCAACCACACCCTGAGCAGCTTCCATGGTCTCGACAAACTTTTGGGTCAATTCAGCATCCAAATTTTGATCCAGCTTTGCCACTAGCTCGGAAAGCGAGGGTCCTTCGATCTTCTGACCGTTGTGCATGTGATGTTGACCGTGATAGAGAGACTGAACAGAGAGAGCGTTCTGATAGATAGCGATGTGCGTGGTGTCACTAAAGCAAGATTGCTCTTCCTCCTGATCACTTGCCAGAAGCGCTACTTGAATGCGTTCGCCAGCGAGCTCTCCATTCGACAAGCTTCCCATGCCCATGACCATTCTGTCTAATTGTTGCTCCACTGGGAGATCGAAAAAGACTTTGGAATACAGAAAAGGCCGATCCGTCTTCCAATCTTGAATGGCAGTGGTGAGATCCTGAAGAAGGATTCCTGAAATCGCCATCAAATATTGGCGACGCCGGTCCATGTTTCCCCCGGTTCCATTTTCACCCAAGACATAATCCGTGTAAGGGCGCAAGCCAGCCTCTTTCGGGCTCTGATTCAGATCCTGTCCCCAAAGAAGAAATTCGATGGTGTGATATCCGGTTGCCACATTTGTTTCATTATCAGTGAATCCGTGATACACCCCAGCCTTCGGGTCCATTTCGCTTCTCGCTTCAGCAATATATCCGTCATCAATGAAAAATTCTGAGGCAATTAGATTGTATAGAGCATGAGGGTTTCCTCCCTCGTATGAATATGTAGGCGCAACGTAGTCAAGAAATCCTTCGTCGATTGGCCAGGCATTCACTTTCGTTTCCCACGCATCCACGTTCGGGTTGCCGAATCGAAAAACTTCGGTGAGGGAGTAAACTTTGTGGGCGATTATCCACGCTTCTTTCGCCTGCTTGTGTGTTTCTTCAGACGGGTTCCTTACGAACTCCCGGATAGCGTCCATCAGAAGTCGAGCCGTATCGTAGGAATCCTGGTAGCGCGCCGAGGCGATCTCGACGTATTGCCTAGTCACCTTCTCCGCAAACGGAGTCTCTTCTGCTTTCGTCCCAGCCAGGCAAGCCAGACTGGCGAAAGCACAAATAAGCGCAGGACGAATGTGTTTCTCCATGTAAATATAAGGGGGGGGGTGAAACGTCGTCGAAGGGAGGAACCTACGTTCCAGGTTCGACAAGGATGTGTCTCATAGCATCGAGAGAGAGCCGATGAAACAGGAGGAATGTCACAACCTTTTCACCGCCGCGCGGCGCGACGATTTCGTCACTCATGCGACGATCGAGAGAGCCTACAAGAGGAGCTCTTTCACCACCTTGGCCTTCTCAACACCAGTCAACCGAAAGTCCAAGCCCTGAAACGGAAATGTGAAGGCTTCGTGATCGAGGCCCATCAGGTGCAACATTGTAGCGTGGAGGTCACGAACGTGTACGACGTCATCCACGGCGTTGTATCCGAGCTCGTCAGTTGCACCGTGACTTATTCCTCCTTTTACCCCCCCGCCGGCCATCCACATAGAAAAACCTTTGATGTGGTGATCTCGACCCGGACCACCCTTCCCTTGAAACATCGGGGTTCGCCCAAACTCACCACCCCAGATTACCAGCGTATCCTCTAACAATCCCCTTTCTTTCAAATCGGTGAGAAGCGCCCACGTTGAGCGATCAGTCAGACCGCAGCAGATGTCCATGTATTTCTGCAGGTCTCCATGGTGATCCCAACCACGGTGATACAAGTGGATAAAGCGAACACCTCTCTCAGCCAAGCGACGCGCAAGGAGACAGTTTGAAGCATAGGACCCGTCGCCAGGCTTTGCCCCATATAGATCGAGAACACTCTGAGGTTCGTCGCTGATGTCCATCAATCCAGGAACACTGGTCTGCATGCGAAAGGCCATTTCATAAGCTGAAATGCGAGTGTCGATCTCCGGATTTTGAACGAGCCCGTTTCGCTTACGATCGAGTTGGCTGATTGTATTGACGAGCGCAGCCTGCTGGGCTGGGCTGACGCCTACCGGATTCCGAACGTAATGGACCGGATCCCCGGCGGAATTAAATTCCACACCTTGGTATTTGCTTGGAAGAAAGCCTGCCGACCATTGCCGCGAAGCAATCGGCTGTGGGTTTCTCCCCCCGACACTTGTCAAAACAACAAACCCTGGCAGTTCTTCCGTTTCGGAACCTAGCCCGTAGTTCACCCAAGAACCCATCGATGGTCGACCGCTAATGACCGTCCCCGTATTCATGAACGTGTGAGCCGGGTCGTGATTGATCTGTTCAGTGACCATCGAACGGATCACCGCAATATCATCTGCAAGCTTCGCGGTGTGAGGAAGATAATCAGAAATCAACTGCCCACTTTGTCCATAGCGTCGAAACTTTGTCAGGTGCCCCTGCACTTTCAGTTCCTTTCCCTGGAGCTGCGCGATAGGCTGTCCTTTGGTAAAGGACTCAGGCATTGCCTGTCCATCGAGAGCATCCAGTTGCGGTTTGTAATCAAACGTCTCAAGGTGCGAGGGCCCTCCTGCCATACACAGAAAAATAACGCGCTTTGCTCTCGGACGATGATGAGGCACGAAGCTCGGCGCCCCCGAAGCAGCGCCAGCTGAACTACCTAACAAAGACGTTAATGCAGCTGAACACAGTCCAAGTCCCGCCTGCCCCAGAAAAGTGCGGCGATTTTGATTTGTCGCAAAAAGATCCATCTCAGTCTGAGTTAATTTCTGGTTACAGCCTCGTTCAAATTCAGCATCGCCCTCGCTACTGCTGTCCAGCTGGCAAGTTCGACAGGGTCACAGCCTTCAGGAGCTGAGGAAAGCCCGACACCGACGAGTTTCTCCGCTTCTTCTGGAAAGGACAGATATTCGTCCCGAGTAATCTGGTAAAGATTGGTCAATGACTGGATCTCTTCTTTGTCCGGCACACGGGAAAGGGCAAGCTGGAATGCCCGTATGATTCGCGCCTCCGGATCATCATCAGTTTCAGTCAGTAGTCGAGTGGCAAATGATCTGGCCGCTTCAATAAATGTGGGATCATTGAGCAAAACGAGAGCAGCTGTAGGAGTGTTCGAGCGAGGGCGCTGGGCTGTACATTCTTCCCGACTGGGAGCATCCATGGCCTTCATCATGGGATGAAGAAACATCCTCTGCCAGTGCACGTAGACTCCCCTTCTCCACTGTTTTTTGTCGTCGTCTTGTTTGTAAGTTCTCGTGGGAAAGTTGAGGTGGCGGTAGTAGCCAACAGGTTGATATGGTTTCACACTCTCCCCACCAATTTCATCGACTAACAGTCCGCTTACAAAAAGAGCGTTGTCGCGAACAAGTTCAGCCGGCAACCGATACCGCCCTTGGCGTGCGAAAAGTTGATTGTACGGATCGCGATCGAGCATCTCTGCATCGGCAACTGATGATTGGCGATACGCTCGACTTGTAACGATCAATCGAATCAACGCCTTCATGTCCCAACCGCTTTCGTAGAATTCAACCGCCAGGTTATCCAGTAATTCGGGATGGACGGGCGGCTCGCCCTGTCCTCCGAAATCATCGAGTGACTTAGAGATTCCCGTCCCAAAAAACAGATACCAGAACCGATTTGCGAATACCCTGGCCGTTAATCCTCCAACACCTTTTTTCGGATCCGTCAGCCAATTTGCAAGATCGAGCCGATTGGCCCTTCCTTCCTCCTCAATGGTAATCTGCGCCATGAATTCAGGAACAGCTGGAGAAACTACTTCACCGCTATCGTCCTGCCAATTACCTCGAGGGAGAATGCGCATCTCGCGAGGAGGCTTAGCCACGACGATCATCGTTTCGCGGCCTTGCTTCTCGATTTCATTCCTCTGGTTCATGAGATCTTCCCATGCCCTCCGTTTGTCATCTGGAATTGCTTTTGCCAACTCCTCTTCAAGCTGAATGAGTTTCTGCCTCGCCGCTTCCTGTTTCTGTTTTTCCTTTCCCGTTTTGGCCTCGTTCTCGAGTTTCACCTTCTCTGCCTCAAATGCCACCATGCGCTCACGGTCTTCCTCTCCTAACAGACTCCCCAACTTTCCGTCGATCTCTGCGAGTTTCTCTTCCTGCTCCCCGTCGAAAAAAGTCATTTCAGGTGGCCGATTACAGGGAAGAGTGTTCCCATTGTATCCCTCGTCATGGATATCGGCGAAAAAAGCACCCATCGAATAGAAATCTTTTATGGAATAGGGATCATACTTGTGGTCGTGGCATTGAGCACACCCGACGGTCGCCCCCATCCAAACAGCAGATACATTTCGCACTCGGTCAGCTGCATAGATAGCGTTGTATTCTTTGGCTTGGATCCCTCCCTCGTGAGAAGTTTGTAAGAGCCGGTTGTATCCCGATGCGACCTTTTGCCACTTCGTGCTCTCTGGCAGAAGATCCCCTGCCAACTGCTCTCGCGTGAACTGATCGAATGGCATATTTTGATTCAAAGCGCGAATGACGTAATCTCGGTAGGGCGAGATCCGGTGATCCTGGTCTCCGTGATACCCGACTGTGTCGGCATACCGTACAAGGTCGAGCCAGTAGATCGCAAGACGCTCTCCGAAATGTGGTGATTCCAAAAGGTGACTAACAGTCTCAGCAACAACTTCGTCGAGGTCCCTTGAGTCTTCGACGAACGCATTCGCTTCCTCAGGAGTCGGCGGAAGACCGGTTAAATCAAAATAAAGCCTCCGAACGAGTGTCACCCGATCCGCGTCGGGAGCCGGTTCAACATTCTCCTCCTCGAACCGCGCCAATAGGAAGCGGTCGATCCAATTCTCCGACCACTTGTCCCCCGTAATTTGCGGGATGGGATGCTTCTTTGGAAGTACGTATGCCCAGGGCTCGGCATATTCAGCGCCCTGTTCAATCCAACTCGTAAGCAGTTCTATCTCCTCCGGCTTCAATTCCTTATGCGAATCTACCGGCGGCATAGGATCCTGAACGTCTATTATTCGAGCCACGAACTCACTTTCTTCGGACGAACCGGGGACAATGGCAGCGTATCCACCGAGGTCGGCCCGGGCCCCCTCTTCCGTATCGAGACGCAAGTCGGCTTTCCTTTCGTGTGCATCCGGACCATGACAGAAAAAGCACTTATCTGAGAGAATTGGCCGAATATCCCGGTTGAAATCGATCTCACCGCTCGCCACAGAATGATTCCAAGTGAGGGAAAGACAGGAAAATAGAATTGCTGTTACACGGTAGCTCATCGGTAGCGCTCATTATGTTACGACGTTTCTGATCCCACAAAAAGGGCGCGTCGACGTGAAGTTTTGATGCGTAAGATCTACTGACGAGGGTCCCGCAGACATGAGGGAATCAGGTCTCTTGACAAAATCTGACCGCTACCGGAGTGGTAACCTAGTGAATAGATCGATGAAAAGTGTTCTGGCTGTATACGTAGGAGTTTATCTCCTGCTGCCAGGATGTTTGTGCCAAGTGCTATCGGCATTCGGTGTATCGACGCACTCTCATTACACTCCCGAACAGAACGAATGGCACAGCGACATCACTGTGATTTCCTGCCATTGTTCCGATTTCTGCCAGAAGGCGGCTGATCTACAAAACAGTCGCACTCAGACAGAGCTCGTCCCGGAGATTGCATGGACATTCGTAGAATTACCAGTCGCCAGGGAACGTTCTAAGTCATCCGTTCTGGCAACGGACCGGGGCCCACCAGGCTTCATTCCATTCACAGCTCCTCGCTTCACGGGTTCTTTTCGGATCTGATCCTTCACTCATCCACCCTCGGATGAGCTGTGCGCAATTCTGCGCACATGAAGGCGAATTTCTATTTCGCACATAAGCCGATTCACTCGGTCTGTCCCTTCCTCATCCGCTTTCAGATTTACATCGGCGGACCGTTGTCACCGCCTCACAAAGGACACGAAATAAACTTTTTACCAGAATCATATGAAGCCCAACGCTTTTGCATTGATAGCAATTTGCTCAACTTTTCTACAATCGGACGCATGGAGCGATCCTCTATCGCTCTCAGACGCAGTCAGTCGTGCTTTGGAGAAAAGTCCGGCACTAGCCCCATACAGCGCAGAACTCCGAATCGCTGATGCAAAACTTGTAACCGCACTCGCACGCCCGAATCCAGAACTGGAAGTCGAAGCCGAGGACATTCTCGGTTCGGGAGAATATCGCGAATTCGAAAGTGCCGTGTACAACGTCGGAATCAGCCAACTGATCGAACTGGCTGGAAAAAGGAAACAGCGCGCAGAAATCGCCCGAGCTGGTCAAGAAGCGGAAGCACATAGATACGAGGCTGCACGCCGAGAGATCATCGCCGAAACAGCCAATCGATACATTGAGACTTTGGCGGCACAGGCAATCGAAGAAAACGCCGTACACGACCTTCGCATCGCTGACGAAATTGTGAAGAAGCTCGAACTTCTTCGCGAAGGAGGACGAGGATCAGAAATCGAGATCGGCCAGGCCGAGCTGGGAAAGAACGAGGCAACCCTTGTTCTTGAATCCGCACGGAGAGAGTCAACGATTGCTCGAACTCGACTAGCCGCCACATGGGCAGATACCGAGCCAGACTTTTCGAGCGTGACGGGTTCACTTCAACCTCCTTCGCAACCCAGCCATTCGTTGGAGGAATTAAAATCTGAGACGTGCGACCACCCGGCTCTCCTTCTTGCCTCTTCTCAAGTTGACGTTTCCAAAGAAGAGCTAACCCTCCAGGAGAAAGAGAAAACCCCAGACCTTACCCTCGGCCTCGGTTACCGGAGGGACTCAGCGATCGACGATAACGCTGTAGTGCTAGGATTCTCCCTACCGCTTCCTCTCTTCAACAAAAACGAGGGAGGGATAGCAGAAGCTTCCGCAAACATCGAAAAGTCGCGCGCACTTGAGAACCAAACTCGGTCTACCCTGGAGCTTGCTGTAGCAGAAGCACACGCACGACTTCGTTCCGCGACAAAGGAGTATGACCTGATCTCCCACAAAATGCTGCCGGCCGCTCAAAAACAACATCAGACCCTGGCCGAGGGGATCGAGCTCGGCCGAGTCAAATACCTCGACCTCCTCGAAGCACGCCGCGCACTAAACGCGGTCAGAAAGCAACAAATTGACTCTTTAATCCGATATCACTCCGCCCGAGTCCAGATCGAATCCCTGTGCGGAACCGAGCCCTAACACTTCTCCTATCACTAATTCTAAAACCGTCATGAAATACGCATTTCCACTTTTGACGTTGCTGTTCATTGGACTGTCAAGCTCCTCCCATGCCGAAGAGCCAACCAGTTTTCAGCTCACACCAGAACAGATCTCAAATCTCGAACTAACCTACGACAAAGTAAAAGCGAGAGTTCTTCATCATCCCGTCACCGGGGTTGGGGTAATCCATCTGAACGAGAATCGTGTCTTTGACATCGCTCCGCGTATTTCCGGATTTGTCACCGAAGATTTCGTCGCAATTGGAGATGAAGTTCAGGCTGGCGATAAACTTTTCCGACTCCAAAGCGCAGAACTCTCTGAGATGGTGAGCGCTTACGTTAAAGCCGAGCAGGAAATGAACTTCGCTACCGCAGCAGCTGTCCAGGAAGAAAGGCTGGCTGACAAAGGGTTGAGCTCGAAAGAACAGGTGAAACTGAAGCAACTTGAGTCCCAACAGGCGATTGCGGCACATGCCCGAGCACTGCAACCGCTGAAGCTGCTCAATTTCACCGAAGCAACCGTCCACCAATACCTCGCCAATGTCGAAGGTTCGGACTACACCTCATACACTGTAGCTTCCCTGGGAGATGGCGAGGTGATCGAGAAGTCAATCCGTCTCGGTGCCGTCGTCGATCCCAATGCCACACTCCTAACAGTTGCAGATCTCTCAGAACTATGGGTCGATTTCAGCGTATCATTGCGCGACGCCGATCTCGTCTCCATCGATGGCAAAGTAGAAGTAACGTCGAGTGTCTGTGCAAAAGTAAGCACCGCTACAGTTGTTTATGTGGCCCCTTTGGCGGACGAGGAAAACCGGATGGTAAAAATTCGTGCTGTTCTACCAAACAAAGATCACGAATGGCGTCCCGGAACTCCGGTTAAGATTGAGACCAAGTCATCTTTGGATGAAGAGCGATCTGTCTTGTCCGTGCCATCCTCCTCAATACTCGATACGGCAGACGGAAAGGCTGTGTTTCGGACAGATGGAAATGGGTCTTTCGCCCTGACTCCTGTCACCATTCTTTCCAACGATGGAACCGTTGCCGAGATCGGTTCGGGCGTGACGGACGGTGACACCGTCGTCAATAACAACGCCGCTCAATTGAAGGGTCATCTTGAGATGACCGCCAGCGAATAGGAAGGCCCCCTACCATGTTGAACAAACTCATCCAGTTCGCACTGGAACAAAGGTTCCTTTTCATCGTTCTCACCCTGGTCCTGATTGGCGCCGGCTTCCAATCGTTTCGGAACCTCCCGATCGATGCGTTTCCCGACATTTCGAACACACAGGTTCAGGTAATCGTTAACGCTCCCGGAATGACTCCGGAGGAGGTCGAACAGCGAGTGACTTACCCACTGGAAACCGAAGTCCGAGGTATCTCAAGACAGACCATTCTCAGGTCCACTACGAAATACGCTCTTTCGGTCATAACGATCGATTTCGAAGATGGAACGGACATGTACTGGGCACGCCAACAGGTTTCCGAACGAATCACACAAGTTCTATCAGGTTTACCAGAAGGCGTCGAGGGAGGGCTCGCGCCCATTACGGTTCCACTATCCGATGTCTACATGTTCCTTGTTGAAGGCGAAGACTACACTAACATGGAACTTCGCGAGGTTCTCGACTGGATCATTCGCCCTCGCCTTTTGTCAGTCGATGGAGTGGCTGATGTGAATGCACTTGGCGGTGAGGTTAGAACGTTCCACGTCGAGACAGATCCAGATAAACTTCGAGCGTTTGGACTTACCATTCACGATGTCTCCGTGGCCTTAAGTAAAAACAACAGGAATGCCGGAGGAGATCGTTTCGTGAGGAACGACGAAGTGCTTCTGATTAATACGGAGGGGCAATTGAAGACAATTGACGATATCCGAGCAACTCCAGTCGCAACGCGGAACGGACAAGCCGTGCTGGTGGAAGATCTTGCCTCCGTACAGGTCGGCTCCTTGACTCGATACGGTGGGGTTACCGCACACGGAAAAGGCGAAGTCGTGGAAGGTCTCGTGCTGAACCGTCGTGGAGCGAACGGGAGGAAAACTGTCGAAGCTGTCAAAGCCGCGTTGGAAGAAATAAAGCCGGCGCTACCCGAAGGTGTCGAGATAACACCTTTCTACGACCGCTCCCTGCTCATCACAACAGCGGTCGATACCGTGCGGAATGCTCTCCTCCAGGCGGTCGTTCTCGTTCTGGTCGTGCTTCTTCTTTTCCTCGGAGATGTGCGGAGTGCAATCACTGTTGGAATTATCTTACCGCTCACAGTTCTCGGTACTTTTGTAGTCATGCTGAAAATCGGCTTAACAGCCAATCTCATGTCGCTAGGGGGAATCGCCATCGCGGTGGGTATCCTTGTCGATTCAGCTGTTGTGATGGTCGAGAACATCCAAAGTTCTCTTCAAAACGCAGACCGCAAGCATCGAGCCAAAGCGCTGTCAGCGGCAGCGAAGGAAGTAGGCCTCCCCATTCTGTCCGGCGTGATTATTATCGTAGTCTCACTGGCTCCGATTCTGAGCCTAACGGGAATCGAAGGAAAACTCTTCCGCCCCCTCGCGATGACGATTGCCATCTCCCTATTTGTGAGCCTTATCCTCTCTTTGACGGTTATACCTGTGGTCAGCAGTATCCTGATGAAAGAAGGCGGAGGTAAAGACAACTTCGTTATTCGGGGGATAAAAGCCATCTATCGTCCCTCCCTCGGTTGGATATTGAAACACACCCGCCCGGTAATCATCACGGCGATTTGCCTCTTGGTCGTGAGCATATTTCTGGCAATGAAGGTCGGCAAAGAGTTCCTCCCTTTTCTTGATGAGGGAACTCTCGTAGTTCAGTTTGAAAAGCTACCGACTATCTCGCTTGAGAAATCGCTGAAAATCGACAATAAAATCGAGGCGGAGCTATTGAAAATCCCTGAGCTCACAGGAGCCGTTTCTCGAGTTGGTTCCGACGAACTCAGGCTCGACCCAATGGGTCTAAATGAGAGCGATGTATTCTTCACCACCAAACCCCGCAAAGAGTGGACGGTCGGGTCAATGGAAGAACTGCATGGGAAAATTCGTAAAGTGCTGGATCAGTTTCCCGGCGTTGCCTACGGCTTTACCCAGCCAATTGATATGCGCGTTTCTGAAATGATCTCTGGTGTCAGTTCAGCTGTCGCAGTCAAACTCTCTGGTGACGATCTGGATGTTCTTGAAGAAAAAGCGAAGGAAATCGAGACAGTCCTAAATTCCATTGACGGTGCAGTTGACGTCCAGCGAAGCCCTCTCGGCGGGCAGCTCTATCTAAAACTCAAGATTAAGCAAAGAGAGCTCGGACGTGTAGGAATCAGTGTCGAAGAAATCAATGACCTTATCTCAGAAGCAATCGCCGGAGAGACGGTTACCGAGGTAATTGAAGGAAACCGGCGAATACCTGTAGTTGTCCGCTACCCGGAAGACATCCGAAACGCATCTGACAAATTGAAACGTGTCCAGGTAATGGGGCCGAACGGTCAGCCCATCTTTTTATCTGAGTTGGCCGAGTTTGTGGAAGTCGATGGCCCGAACTCGATTGATCGTGAAGACGGGAAACGTATCGTGGTTCTCGAATCAAATGTCGAAGGTCGCGATGTGGTGGGATTTGTAGAGGAAATCGAACAGGCTCTCCGCGAAAGAGTAGAACTTCCACCGGGCTACTTTCTGGATTTCGCAGGTCAGTTCGAGAATCAGGCTCGAGCTTCAAAACGCCTCGCGATTGTCGTCCCCTTTTCGCTTCTAGTGATCTTCATGATCCTGCTCAGCACCTTCGGCACAGCCCGCCAGGCCATCTTGATCCTGGCAAACATACCGTTCGCTTTGATTGGCGGAATCATCGCCCTTTTCTTTTCTCCGTTTTACCTGAGCGTTCCGGCATCCGTGGGGTTTATCGCACTCCTGGGTCTTGCGATCATGAACGGCGTTGTGCTGGTAACTTTCTTCAACCAGCTTAGGGAAGAAGGTTCATCGATAGACGAAGCGGTGACCGAAGGAGCAGAGCGCCGCGTTCGCCCGGTCATGATGACAGCTATTCTCACAGTACTCGGTCTAGTTCCGTTACTCCTGGCAAGCGGACCGGGTTCGGAGATCCAGAAACCGCTCGCCGTGGTTGTCGTAGGGGGAACAATCTCCTCGACCATCCTGACACTTCTCCTTCTCCCTGCAATGTATCGAATGTTTGAGAAGAGGACGGAACTGAAATAGGCTCAGCGGAATAGGGTATGGAGGGACGTCGCCTCCTACTCTATTTCTTTTTTCCCTTACCTTTCGCTTTCGGTTTTCTAACGACTCCTTGCCTTTCTGCAATTGGAGCGATTGGCGCTCCGTATTCAGAGATGTATTCGTCAGTTCTTTCACGCATTTGTTGGAGCACCTCTTCATGCTCGGAACTTTGTGCGAGGTTTTTGAGTTGATCTGGGTCGCTCTGAAGATCAAACAGAAACTCGAAATCATCCTGATCATAATATCGTGCGTAGGTGTAGCGTTTCCCTCTCACGCCTTCCCAACTGATCAGCGGAGCCAGAGGAGCATGTTCGCAGAGGAAGTCCTCACGCCATTTGATATCGGATCTGTCTTCTAAGACTGGAACGAGCGAGTGC
Organism: Verrucomicrobiales bacterium; assembly: GCA_002698785.1. Taxonomy (GTDB): domain Bacteria; phylum Verrucomicrobiota; class Verrucomicrobiia; order Verrucomicrobiales; family DEV007; genus Arctic95D-9. The sequence continues at coordinate 249,762 of PAAG01000059.1, forward strand.
CCGTCATAGTGCTCAGGCACCTCTGCTTTTGCCCACTCAAGGAATGTTGCAGGGAGATCGACATTCACTGCAAAACGCTCTTCTTTTCTGCCTCGCTTTCCTTTCTCCAAACGAGGGTCGTAGATGACTAGAGGCACTCGAAGCGACTCCTCGTAGTGAGACCATTTTCCCGCAAACCCACGATCTCCCATGTAGTATCCGTTATCGGCGGTGTAGACTATAATGGTATTCTTTGCTAGCCCCCGCTGTTCCAGCGCCTCTCGAACTCGGCCAATCACATGATCGACACCACTGATCATTCGATAGTATGCTCGCATGTTTGTCTGATATTTTTCGGGTGTATCCCATCGCCAGAAAAAGCGTTCACGATTGATGGACTGTTTCAGAAAATCGGGCTGGGAGTTGAAAATCGCGGGATCGTTTAATCGAGGAAGAGGCATCTCCTGATCTTCGTACATCCCATCCGTGACTTTAGGCCATGGGAAGTGACCGATTCCAGGACGCTTGTCTCCATCCTCTGCGTGCGCGGCATTGAACCAAAGGTTGAGCATGAATGGCTCATCGCCTTCGTATCCGTCAATAAAGTCTACGGCACGATCTCCGATGATTTGTGTCTCGTGACGCTTTGTTCCATCAGGCAATTCATGAAAGTAGGGGTTTCGCCAGATTCTCTCGAAGACATCATAGTGATCCTCAGGTGTAAAATCGGACTCGAACTTGAGATGCCACTTCCCGAAAAGACCCACCTTGTATCCAGCAGACCGGAGTTGGTCTGGAACGATCCCTTCCAGGGCGACATCCTTTACCCGGTCGGGCTGAGTAGGAGTTGAAAAAGAGCGAGCTACGCGGCCCGTCAATTGGGTTCCCCGACTTACCCAGCAAACCGAAGTGTTCACAAAACTGTTCGTAAAGTAGACACCGTTTTCGGCTAGGGCATCGACATTCGGAGTTTTTACGACGGGATTCCCAGCGCAGCCTAGTGACGTATTGCGCTGATCGTCAGCGAAAAAGAAAATGATGTTCGGTCTATCATCAGCTTGGATAAATCCTGTGAGGAAAGATAGAGCTGACAGAATAAAAAGTGAGGAACCAAATCGCATGCGCGGAGTGTAGCGGTATCGCTTGTCCTCGTCGAGGCCGCGGATTTGCGTAAGGCTGTATTCCAACGCCTCCGATTCAAAAGGAGAACCCGCTCCGGGAGAGAGGCGAAATGTCATTTATCCTCCCTCCCGGTTACGGAATTCTCAGAGAGGCTTTCGCCGCTCTCAGGTTGGCATACGAACACGTCTGAACGTCGTGGCTAGTGACTTCAGAGAAAACTTGAGGTTACAAATGGATTACCAGAACCCTCCCCATTCGTTACACCTGATTTAGTTTTTTCTGACGGTCGACGGCTCGATCAAAATAAAACGCCTCAGACCTTCCACGTTATTTCGGCGAAGGTTTCGCACATCGACTCGATCTCAAAACGCTTCACTAGGACGTCCAACCATTCCGAAGGGATGCCTTTTTCTCCATAGAGAAGCCCAGCCAATCCCCCTGCCACACAGCCGGTGGTGTCAGTGTCGTCACCGAGATTTACGGAATGAAGAACGGCGTCGCCGTAGGAATCGTGCTGAGCATTTACCCACAATGCTGCTTCCAGGGTATCTATGACGTGCCCGCTGGAACCGATCTCATCTTCGCTGCGATTCAGCAATTTCTCCGGGTGAAGCGCGTCGAACCGTGAACGTTCTAACTCAGAGAATTTCCAAGCGCGGTCCATTATCTCCCACGCAGTAAATGTAGACTGCTCGATATCAAATCCATGCAGCAGTTCGCTCACAACAAGACAATAGAATGCGCAGCAGAAACGCGACCTTTCATGTGCATGCGTTAGAGAGGAAATCTCGCTCGCTTTTTCGATCAACTTGCGATCATCTGCGAAGGCTAACCCAATGGGAAGAATGCGCATGAGAGAGCCGTTTCCGTTGCTGTGCTCCTCAATTCCTCCGCACTCGGACAATGGACTCCCCATCGAGAATTTTCGAATGGCACTGTGAGTAGCATTCCCAATATCGAACACTTCTCCATGTGGCGTGTGGGCGGCATTTTGAACCCAACCTTCGAATTCCCGCATCACACTCTCAGGATCATAGCCTCCAGCTTTCATCAATCCCTCCATCGTTGCGAAGATCATGGAGCTATCATCTGACCAGGTGCCGGCTCGTTGATGGTGGGTTCCATATTTCCGCATGCCAGTGACGGGATCTTCTTTCCTTCGTGCTCGATTTTGGAACTCGACGGGAACCCCCAGGGCATCGCCGACAGCTGCACCCAAAATAGCCGAACGAATCGCAGCTTTTCTGTCAGGCATCATTTTCTCTCCCCAGAGCCGAACATACTGTCTCTGCTCATCCGTCTCGGGACTCTCCGCATACGACGCTTTTGCACATGCCTGCCATCTCTCTCCCAAGGCGTCCAGGGCGCCGTCGCCAGACTTCCCATTCAACTCACTCAACAGGCACCCGGCTACAGTTCCGGTCCTCCCTTTTCCTCCCCAGCAATGGATGTATACTGCCTTTCCACGCTGTCTCGCTGAGCGAATCATTCGGAGAGTCTGCTTCATCATCTCTGGAGAATTAGGAACCGATACATCGCGAATCGGCTGGCGATAAAATTCCAACTCTGCGGGATCAATTCCCAGTGCTTTGGCAGCCTCTCTAGCGATCTGGTCGTATGGCTCCAGTTCGTCAGGCTCTGTAAGGTTCACGAATACCCGCACCCCTGCCTCTAGCAGAGCAGACATACCCGTGAGATCATCGCGATCGTCGAAATCCTTCGGGTATTCACCACAGACGATGTGCCCGTCTTCGAGCCAATAGGAATTCGGGAATGGAGTATTCATTGGGAGGAACACTGCCTTCCTCCTCTGGCCTGTCAATGAATCAGAACAACATACCTTCGTTCGGGTCGTCGATCGACTTAGCCAGTTCCTTCAGCTCCATGTCGCCTCCGTATGGAGCGATCAAATCGAAGGGAGGTTCATGGCTTTCCAAATAGGCATCAATACTATCAGGAGCAAGAATGGCCGGCATTCGGTTGTGAATGGGAGTCATCAGATCGTTTGGACTGGTCGTGATCATCGAATAGTTCAGCTTTCCATTCACATCTTCCCACAGTCCAGCCATCCATAAGTATCCACCATCTGGATTTTGGAATGAAAGGATCCGTTTCTTCCCGGATGGAGTGCGCTCGAACTGATGCCATTCCACAAACCAACGCACAGGGATGACACACCTTCTTTCTCGAAATGCTTTTCCCCACATACCACCTTTCAACTTGTCGTCCCTTGCGTTGTTGATAGGGCGATTTGCGAAATCGCGCTCAAATCCCCACTGCATGACTCCAGCCTCAGGCTCGCCATCAACTAAGCGTGCCGTCACCCCACTGTTTCCGGGGAAAATGCGCTGGGAATCGAGCTCTTCAATCGCATCTCTTACCTGCTTTTCCCAGCGGGTTCTCATGTGTTGAGGAGCAGGTCCTGCGATATACAAATTACACATGAAGATGGACTGTGAACCTTCTCCACCTGACAATCAACACGGAACACCCTCCCATGCCAATGATACTTCTCGACACTCGAATCGATGCGCCGATCGAAACCGTTTTCGATCTCTCAAGGAATATCGACGCGCATGTTGAGAGCACTCCGGGAACCAGGGAGAAGGCCGTTGCTGGTCGAACAACCGGTCTGATCGAACTTGGCGAAACCGTCACTTGGGAAGCTCGTCATTTTGGTATCCGCCAACGACTGACATCAAAGATCACCGAGTTCACGTATCCCATCTATTTTGTAGACGAAATGGTCGATGGAATCTTTGAAATGATTCGGCACGAACATCATTTCGAATCTTCCGACGGTGGAACCCTGATGAGAGACAAATTTGAGTTTCGTGCACCTCTGGGAATTCTTGGGCGGATAGCAGAACGCCTCTTCCTGACACGCTATCTGGAGAAGTTTCTCATTCAGCGGAATAGTATTCTCAAAGAGATGGCAGAATCAGCTCATTCGGAAGAACCCGACACTTCCACGGATACAGGATCCTGAGGAATCGGAATAATCCTGCGATAGACCATCAAGCCGACGACCACACAAACTCCGGCACCAAGGATCACCGCTCCAGGTGCACCGAAAAATCGAGCGAGAACCCCGGTGACAAGGCTCCCTATGGAACTCATACCAAGAAAACAAAGAGAATAGAAACTCATGATTCGTCCTCGCAGACGATCAGGAGACCGAAGCTGAGTGGCTGTGTTCGCTGTTGCGAGAAAGATGATCATGAAAAATCCTGCCGCCAATAGCAGCGCCCAGGAAAGCCAGAACGTTTTCGACAAGGCAAAAAGAATCAGCATTGAGGAACAGCCGAAGAGCCCTAGATAAACCAGCAGCTTTCTCCTGATTCTCTTTCCGAAAGAAGCGAGTGCGATTCCGCCAAGCAAAGCGCCCCCACCATTCGCAGCCATCAGCAATCCAAAGGACTGCGCGTCTCCATGCAGAATATCCTTCGTGAATACTGGCATGAGCACGGCGAAACTGACGCCGAAAAGACTGAAGGTTGAGACCAGGATCATGATTGCTCTGAGCGGGCCATGGTCTGCGATATAGCGAAATGCCTCTCTAATCGCTTCAAAAAATGGTGGATGATCCGTCCGGGGTTCGAATTTTGGCAGCTTGAGTCTGCTGTAGCCAAAGATGACCGCGATATAGGAAATCGCGTTGATGAAGAAACATCCGGCGATCCCAATCACACCGATCAACAATCCTGCAATCGCTGGTCCGACAACGCGAGCCAGGTTAAACATGGAAGAGTTCAGGGCGATGCCGTTTACAAGATCTTCACGACCTACCAACTCCACGACGAAAGCCTGCCTTGCCGGCACATCGAAAGCGTTCACGGTCCCCAGCAAAAAACCGAGGGCTGCCACATGCCAGACTTCGATGAGATCGAAATAGACCAGAGCAGCGAGCACGAGCGCCAGAATCATCGAGGCTGACTGGGTGTAAATGAGAATTTCCCGTTTTGACCTTCTGTCAGCTACGATACCACCCCAAAGTGCAATCAATGCGAAGGGAAGCATCGTCGCGAAACGAATGAAGCCGAGAGCAACGGACGATCCGCTGAGTTCGTACACCAACCAACCTTCGGCTGTTGTTTGCAACCAGGTGCCTATCAGGGAAATGACCTGCCCGAAAAAAAAGATCCGATAATTCCGATGGCCAAATGCGGCAAAGGTGTCCAACCACCCTCCCCTCTCAATGACCTGCTTTGGCATATCACCGGGGAGGCGGGCCAGACCTTCTCTTTGCCTGGGAATTCCGTCTGCCTGGTCTTCCACGGCGGCAACAGGTGCATGTTGTTCGACCGACCTCATTTTATTGCGAGAAGCCGCCGAGAAATGAGACCTTTCTTCTCCGCGGTTCTCACATTACGACGCCAAGACCTCGAAAGGCTTACACTGAACCGGGTCCCCTCGCAGCCAATGCAGATTCGGTCTGGCACCCAACAATCGCAGGTGCTTCACGAATCAATTCATCACGCTCAAGGGCATCGACCATAAACAGAGCGAAATCGATACGCCTCGTGAGGTTGCTTTCTAGAATGGGATCCCCGACATGTCGACTCCAAACCGGCACTCCTTGGCTCTCGCCCTCCTCCAAATCGCTACCTCGCACTACCGTCCACTTTCGATCGCTCGCAAAGATGCGATTACAGGCTTCTACCTGATCATCCAAGTCAGCAAAACGAAACAACCTCGCGATCTTCCCGAACACCGAGAGAAAGATGCGAAATTTTCGAGAATACACGTCTTTTCCATCCTTCGAGATGTGCCATCCGCAGGAAAAGATCAGGCGTGCGTCCGGTTCTGCAAAATCAAGAACTGCTTGGGCAGTGCCCGTTGAATATTGCTGAACTCCCCACGGGACCAGAACAGTCAACACACCATCACATCCCTGAACAGCTTTCTGAATGACTTCTCTGTCGTTCGTATCGCCGGGAAAAATGGTGATGCGATCCGAGAAATCCGAGAGCTTATCCACGCTTTTTTCCCGGCATACACCAATCACCTCATGCCCACGATCAAGGGCATGCTGAACCATGTAACGCCCCAGCTTTCCGGACGCCCCTATGATGCAGACCCTCACTGCGCAGGGATCAGATCGAAAGATTCCCAGACAGGCGCCCAATTGGGCTCCGTGAAATCACTAATCCACCTGTTTTCACTGGATCGAACCCTGGGGCCGATTCCGATGAAGTCCCATCCCAGTTTCCGAGTTGTTTCCTTATCCCACGGGCCATCGCCCACGTAGGTAAATTCGTTATCAGGAATTCGAAGAGCATCTCCACACATGCTGAGAATCATAGCACGATCATGATGATCGTCAGCAGAAACGAGAGGGATTCCCGACACATCCAGTCCCGCAGAACGAAGTTTCGCGTAGGCAGACTGCCTCCAAGCTCCAGTAGCTATACCCACTGTAACGTCGGGATTATCCTTCAACTCTCGCAGCAACTCCGGAGCGCCTGCGGTAGGCTTACACGGTTCGTAATGGAGAACCTCCCGAACAAGATTCAAAAAACGCTTCTTTACTCGTCTAAGGGATTCCTGGTCAGGGAAATAGCCATTGTCTTCGAAAATTTCAGTAAGGATCCCCGTGTCGGTCACATGCATGTAGTGACTCCAGTCTTCTCGCACAATCGCCCTCGATCCTAGGCATTCCCTTACAGCTTGAACAAACAACTTTGAGTCCAATTCGTAGGACTGGACCAGCGTTCCATCAATATCAAAAATCACCCCGCGCATAGCCAAAAGAATTCTCTTTATCCGCAGAATAAGAGAGCAGTTTTCACACCAATTCCGTAAATTGATTTTTCTTTGCTCCCTCTTAATTGGTGATTACGATGCTTCTGCTGCTAATGAGACCGTTTCTTCCCATTATTGTTGCTTTGTGCGCAGCATTTCCGCTCTCCGTGTTCTCTGGAAATTACACCGGAGCTGTCGGAAATTTGGATGCGAAATTCTCGATCGACTGGCACGATGATGGCACCGTATCGGGCGAGTACTCCTACCCATCTCGCCCCGGTACGACTTACCGACTAACAGGCAACAACCATACGGAGGGAAAGCTTTATCTCGAGGAGTACACAGGAGGAACGCTGACCGCCAGATGTTATCTCTCCAAGGTTTTGAGTGGCAGCGTAATCACTTGGAAAGGAGAAATGCAAAACACGGACGGCCGGAGTTTTCCGATGTCCTTCTCCAGAAAGAGGGAAGAGTCCAATCCATCTCAAAACTGGAATCCCAACCTCACGGGCACAGCATACCGGGGAAATGTCGGAAAACTCACTGCAGTCTTTTTTCTTCACTGGAACGACGATTCCTCCGTCCACGGCAGCTATTATTATCCGGCGCGAGAAGGAACAGTATACAAGCTGACTGGATCCAACCCTCGGGACGGAGAACTCTATCTTACGGAATTTACAGGGAATGAAGTTACCGCAAAGTGTGTCCTCACCAAGAAACTTACGGATGGGAATGTGATCTGGGAAGGCACCATGAACAACACCGATGGCCGCCAGTTCCCGATGACTTTGCGGCGTGATCGTTCGACAGACTCCAGCTCTACCATGACCAGCAATCAGGTCACGCCCCAGAGATCAAAACTGCCGCAATCCATTAGCTGGAACTCGTTCCCAAAGTCCGACATGCCAGTGGAAATGGTTCCCATCGCATTAGAAGGGGAATCTTTCGTCCATGCCGTGGTTACCCATTTTCAATCAACTCCCAATGGTCTTTCTATCAGCATGGACCTCGGAGAAATTGATTGGGAATCTGACGGCCCGGACAGGTTTCAGAAAACAGGAGAATCCATGACCCTGAAAATGGCACGACATGTTCCGATTCCTGCCAACGAAATTGTCGGCCGCCAACTCTATCTGCAGATCGATGAAAGTGGAGAGCTTTTCTCTGTGTACTTTTGCGGGATTGTTCTCACACACGTTCGGAAAGGACCCTCCGAAAAAGTCGAAGTTCGCGGCATTGTAAACGAGGAAATCCTTGCTTCAGAAGATCCTGACAACCTGCGCAACATGACGGCTGACTTTGTTTCCTTTGTGCCTGACAAAGTAGCACTGAGACTCAATTCTCCCTATGGTTACGAACCTTATGTCCAGACACTTCGCCTCGTTCGAGACTACGGAACAGCGATTCAATCGGATTCCGCAGGGCCCGGCATGCTTGAACTCGAATCAATCAGTATCGAGCCTCCGGCCGATACCAATCCCTGGTATTACATTGGCGACAAAAACATCCCTCTTTCAGTTCCTGTAAGCCAACGAACGAACGAAGCGGGATAACCCCCTCCCATACACACTCAAATGCTGAAAAACCTCGACCCTATTTTGACCGCCGACCTTCTTCACGTGCTCGCTTCCATGGGGCACGGCGATGACATTGCAATTGTGGACGCCAACCACCCTGCTGCGACTGTGGCAGCCGAGACTACGAGTGGCGTCTTGATCCGCATTCCGGGTGTTACCATGGAACGAGTCGCTAAAGCCGTTCTCTCCGTTCTCCCAATTGACACATTTGTCGACGACCCTCTTCGTTGCATGGAGGTGGTTGGAGCGCCGGAGGAAGTCCCTGAAGTTCGCTCCGCTGTGCAGGCTGAGATCGACAATCTTCCAGACTCTCCCCCTGCTCTCGTTCCTATCGAACGATTCGCATTTTACGACATGGCAAAGTCTTCTTACGCCGTTATTCAAGTGGGCGACCCTCGTCCCTACGGGTGCTTCCTTTTTAAGAAGGGAGTCATCCCGGGAAAGGTCGAGTAAAGCCTTATCCTCTCTGCCGGTTTAGTTCGTCCTGGAGGCGCTCAATTTCGCGACGCAGGTCACCCACGATTTCGTGAAGCTCTTTCACCTCGCGCTCCAAACGCTCGGCCCTCTCCCCTGCAGGCAGTCCTTGCTGCTGCCTCCGGGCGTGTAGGGATCTTTCGATTTCTTCTGCTTGCGCACGATAACGCCGAGACTCGTCCATCAGCCCGGCCTTCTCCAGATTCTCAGCAGCCATGTGTAAATGGCGCAACCTCTGTTCTGGTTCAACAAGCTCCTTTGGTTCACCCCTACGCGGTTCGTGAGGCACTCCAGCCATTCGTGTATGGACCTCTTGTATCTCCCTCTCTAGTCGGACTGCTTGATCGATCTCCCCGTTTCGACAGGCTTCGCTGAGCGCCAAGTGGAGTTCTCCCACTCTCTTATTCATTTCCGCATGTCTTGCGAATTGCTCAGGAACATGCTTCCGCGAGTGAACGCCCCTCTCAGCACCAACACGAGCATCTCTTTCGGGATGAGCACGTGGTTTGTCTCCATCTCGGGGGCGATCCCCGTCCCGTGGTCTGTCTCCATCTCTTCGAGTTTCCCTCTCAGCTGGTTGCCTATCCCGATCCCTTTCCATGTGTATACGCCCATCTGCCTCTTCGGGCTTGGCAGCGCGTTCCCCTTCCCGCTCGCCTCTTCGTTCTGGTTGATCACGTGGAAGATCTCCTTCACGAGGCTTCACGAGCTCTTCTCTCTTCGGAGCCTGACTCTCCCTCTCTTCGTCAGCCTTTGCAGAAGGAAAGGTAATGGCACACACCGTGAGGATGACGGTTGCGCTGAATATATGCATCAATGGATGTATTCCGGGGGTTTTATGAATCATAACGATACGATTTTTCAGTTCAGAACTTCGGCTCACAATCGTGGCCAGACCTGGCCGAACGACCGGGCTGTATGACCATCTGTGAGTCGGCGAAAATTGAGTTACAAGCTTAAGCAGAGTCCGCGAATAGATTGCCGAATCATTCATCCTCTTGATAGCGGCTTGATCGCAAAGCAGCTCGCGATCGGCCCTGAACCGCCGGACAACCAGCCACACAAGAGGATTAAACCAATGCAGAGCCAAAATGAAAGCACTCAGCCAATTCCACCAAAGGTCTCTTCTTCGGAGGTGAGACAGCTCGTGGAGAAAGATCCCCTTGATCTCTTCGAGTGAAAAGTTTTGCTCAAGCTCCGATGAAAGTAGCAGGCGAGGTCGAATGAGGCCGAACAAAGCAGCCGAGTCGACATCACGATCGACAACTAACAATGGAACTCTCTTTCGAACTCCAAGCAATTCACGACACTCATCTAACAAAGCCTCCAAGCTTCGCGATGCCACCTGGCCTGATCTCCTCAACCTGGTGGAAAGAAACACCTGCCCTCCCACAAAACACAAAACCAGGGCAACTGTCCCTGACAACCATATAGCAGGCCAAAGGGGAAGGATGTCGGAAGGCAGTTGTTTCTCAAGAGTTACCTCGGTCTCACCTGGCATCTCTTTCACTACTGGAGTCTCCTGAACTTCGGCAACTTCGTCAAAAGGATCGAAGGTCCAGTCAATGTTCAGATCTGTAATGGAAACCAATTCAGGAAATGCCTGTTCCCGATAAACGAGAGCCTCTTGCAGTTCCACCTTTTCGGAATTTTCATTCGAAGGAATCAGGTTGAACAGGCTCAATGAACTTTCCCACGAGACGGGGAGCAACAGTCTAAGGAAAACAACGAGGCAGAACGTAGCACTCCAGAAAGGGCTCACCTTTCCCCTGCAAAGCAGAGCGATCCCGAAGAGCATGATTGCCAGCAGACTTCCTGCAAACGTATTGTCGACCAAACGTTCGAAGCAGGTTTCCAGGAAGTCTCTCATGACGGAAATTGTGAGCCTATTCTATCGATTTCTGGCATCTTCGTCCAGACGGCCGATTTGATACCACCACTGAAATTCGTCGAAATTCAGAACATCATCGTTGTCTTTGTCTGCCCTATCGACGGCTTTCCGAATCTCTCTCTTCCCTCTGGAATTCTGTTTCCCTTCCATCATTGCCACGATCTCCTCGTCACTCACTGATCCGTCCTTATTGGCATCATAGGTCACAAATACCTTTGCGACTTTCTTGTCCTGAGGATTCGCTGGAACCCCCGCCGCTTTCTTAGGATCTGCATCGGGCTTTTTCTGGTTCGCTTCCGGTGCAGGTCGGTTGCGATCCACTTCCGCAGGCGTAGCCCCGTCTTTATCTGCAGCATGGGCCGAACTGAGCGCGAGCATTCCTGCGATCGCGAGTACAAACATGGGGTGTTTTTTCATTTCTTTTCAATTCACTGGTTTTCAACACTTTCATCGACAATGCGTTTCAGCTTTTCCAGTTCCTCTGGATTGAGTGATTCGCGTTCGAGAAAATTCGCAAGAAACGGTGCCAGCTCTCCGCCGAAGACACTTCCAAGAAAAGAACGGCTGGCGGCATGCTCGCAATCAGCCTCATCTACCGCTGGTGAATAAAGAAATCCTCTACCCGATTTCTTGTGAGAAAGTGCGCCCTTTTGATGCAGACGACGAATGAGAGTTTGAATCGTCCTCGGTGCCCAGTCTGTCTCACCGGCAAGGGCGTCGATCACGTCCCCTACGCCAAGCTCGCCTTTCTCCCAGAAAATACGCATTACCGTCCATTCGGCATCGGATATCCTGGGAATTGCATCAGCCATACAGTCTATTGGATTACGCTCGTAATCGAAAATAGGATTACAGACGTAATCAGTCAATACAAAATTTCAGACCTATCGTCCGATGCAAGACGCTCCGGATTATCCACGTAGCATCTGAATCACATCTTCGAAGCTTGAAATACGTGCCGGCAACTCTTCGAGAGCTTTCATCTCCTCGGCTGCTGCTGCGATGATTTGACGTTCTTCGCGAGGCACCTCTGCAAGATACTCCGTGATGGTCTCAAGAGTCTCGACATCAGTATCTTCGACCTCGATAGGAACGTCCCGGGAATCAATGTAAACGATTGCTTCGATCAGTGCTTTATGTATGGGATTCATAGCACCTCCCTTCTGAGGGACAATAGCACAATGTGAGGACGAAAGTTAGAAAAATCATCCTGCATTCTTGCGTTATCCCGATGAGCAACCTTCTCATATTTTAACTCGTGTACCTGCCATGGATGAACCTTTAAAACCCTCACCGTTCCAGTTTGCTATCGTCCCTCCCGAGAATTCAAACGATATCCCCTACCCCATCGTTTTCGTATCGGAAGAAGGAAAGGTTTACGAACTGGAAGAAGGAGACCGACGCTATATGGAAGAGCCCTTTCATCCCGGAGATGGTGCACGTCCCTACATGAAATCACGATACGATGAGAAAAACGGTTGGGGGAACTTGCGTGGATTTTTGCGACGAAGCGACCTTCCGAAAGGCATTGAGGTGGCCCCTGCACCCACTCATGACTGACTACAGAAACAGTCAAACTTCCCCATCAACTTCACCTTTGATTTCCATGATTCTTGCGACCCAGTCTTTGTTGGCCATAACAACGTATTTCTCGATTGCCCCTTCCTTCTTCTGAACTCGGAGTCCATTGGGAATAATTCCGAGGGATCGCGCAGGCAACGCTTTTTCAATCTCCGATGTAAGAACGTCGAAATTGCTGTTCTGCACGTTCATCCCATGAGACCGAAAAGCGAGCCTGGTAGGCGTCAATGTCAGGAACCCGCCTCGTGATTCACGATTCAAAAAGTGATTCGCAGGCCCCTGAAAGAGAATTTCTTCTCCTTCGAAATTTCCACTCGGAGATTCCATCTTCTTTCTCTGCCATTCCACGAAAGCACTTAAAATAATTCCAAACGAAACCCCTCCAGCACCCGCGCAGATCGAGCCTGTCTTCGTTCCATATAAAAGAATCAGTAAAGGTGCCATCAAAGCACCGAAAGCGATCCCTGAGAAAAGAGCTGTTTTGACGGCACGTACGATCATGAAAGAAGTATGCGCCTACAAACCATAGTCGCAACATCGAGATCGCCGAGCAAAGCGTCTCAATCTGGGTCAACAAGGATAGAGTAATCGAGTGTCGCCAAATCACTTCCGTTGTTTGCTTTGGGACCGACCGCTACATAAATCGTATCACCAGCCTGGAGATGACCAAGACCACAGTCAAAATCAATGGTCCCATTTGCGATATTCACGACATGATGTTTCTCAACTCCATTTACCAGAACGAACACCTCGCACCCGTCGCCTGCTGTTCGCAACTGAGTGAGGACGGAGTCAGCAATGTAGTAATCTCCAGACACTGTTACCGAATATGCGGCGATGGCGCAGCGGTCGTATTCAATACTCCCATCCGCGCCATCGCCAGGGCAGACCTGAGTCGCTAAAAAGCGGCCCCAATCCAACTCTGTGGCATCGGGAAGTCCATCAACAGCATCCGAATCATACAAATTATCTCCATCCCAATTCATGGAGATATAAGAAGTCTCGTCATTCACGGGACCATTCGCATTCCAGAGATACTGCCAACCTTTCTTCGGAGAAACGCCTTGGAAATCATCCTGGTAATCAGCGACTACTGTAAGGTCGGCGTGCGCCAGGACATACGTCATGTGATACAAGTCATGTCCCTTATTTCCCTTCGGGCCGACCGCCACGTAAATTGTCTGTCCGGATTTCACCCACCCCAGATCGATGTCGAATGTTGAAGACTCCTTCGCCGGGTTGTCGAACGAATAGATCTCGTTGTCGTCGATCAGGATTTTGATGTTCGTTCCATTTCCACCGTTCTTATTCACTTGCTCGATGTAGGTGTTACCGAGGTAATAAGCCCCTTCGAGGGTAACCGTGTATCCCGCAATGGAATACCGATCCTCGCTCTGACCCTGACCTGTTCCCCAACCCGGACGACCTCCATTCAGAAAACGCTCTGCCGTTGTTACCGGTTCGACGTAGTTGTTACTCGGCCCTGCAGGCAAAGCTACGTAATTCGCTGCTGTCCCGATCGAGCCATTCAGATTTGTCATGTAGACCCATCCCGAAGCGGGAGTTCCCGTCTGAAAGTCCCCTCTGTAGTCGGCTTGAGTAACCGCAACAAGGTCTGCTACGGTAAAGGTTACGGTCTTCGCGATTCCTGCAGTTCCACCTCCATTCAATTGAGTGTACGGCCGAGCAGTCAGCGTATGCGATCCTCCTCCCAGCTCGCCGAAAAGCAATACTTCCGCGACGTCGAAAAGTGCGTACGGAGGTGCATCAGAGATTTGATACCCAGAGCTACCATCATAATCGAACACCACCGAGCCCTGACTGGCATTCACATTCGCCACGATATTTACGTCGCCATTTCCTAACAAAGAAACGTCGAGAACACTCCCATCCGTAATCTCCATCAGCTCTACTCCACTCGCAGAATCGACCAGCGAGAAAGAAACCACCTCGCATGTGTGTGATCCGAGCGAATCGAGTAGCCATGGATCGAACCAAGCCCCAGTCGCACCAAGATCAGTGAAAGAGGACGGACTCCCCGGTATCCAGTTGGCCGGGATGTTTCCACTGATAACAGGTAAGGGCTGCGAAGGCTGCCGCCTGAAATCCTGTGCGGCGTTCTCAGATATATCGAGCGTCAGAGCATCGGTAGAAAGCCCTTCCAGGCTACTCGAATCGTGACATGTCAGGCAGAATGCATTCTGAATCGACTGTGGCCGTGGGGCATCATGAAAGAGTGGTCCCTCAGGGAAAAGAATATTTTCCCTTACTCCCGTAGTGCCCGCTGGGATATTCAACAGGTGCGCTCCGTCATCGACCGTGTAATCGTGCCAATTCGCATAGAAATCGTAGGTCGGTTGTCCCTGTGAGGCGAGAAATGCACTCAAAGCATCATGTGCCCAAACAGGGTAGAGGGAGGCTTGAGTTGCCAGAGACCCACCACCTCCGGAATTGAAGCCCACTATCGTTCCACCCGCCTGATTTGCAGTAGTCTCGGGATTCATTGCGTGAGCAAAAACTTTGAAATCATCGAGCCACCCCCGAAACCCAGACTCACCGCCTCCATTGATTTTTGCCACCGACAAAGTCCCAGGAGTCATTTGGAAGAGATTCTCGATCGGGTGAGTCCACCGATGATAGAGAAATCCATTCAGGAAGAATTGAACCTCGTATCCTCCATTCAAAACCTGAACGGCGAGATGCGACCAACCGGTATCAGGCAATGCATTGGGAAGCTGAATGATACTGACATCGCTGCCTCCAGCGTTCCGATAGACGACATGCGAACGGCCACGTAGATACACGGCAGTTTGATCGGGAAAGCCAAACAACATCCGGTCCGAGCCATCATCTGAAAAGCGGCAATCTACAAAGGCTCCGACATACCAATCTGATTCACTGACATCCTGCGGCTGACTTGCAATTGCATACTCGATTCCCGAACTTCCATCCATCCACGCTCCTTTTCCGTGAACCCCGCCAAGGGCAACCGGCTCAACTCTTACATTACCAAAACCAAGTCCACTTGCCGGTATAGTCCATCGACTGCTAGTTGCACAGGCCGCGTTCTCATATTTCACCGGAAGCGAAAAGGTGTCTGTGGAGGTATCCCAGCCGTCATGATACGCCATAGTCGCATTTCCCGTGCTGGCAGTCCCAAACGTCAGAGCACCGCTCATGTGCGAAACGATGAAGCCGTCGAGATCCACATAATCGTCAAAGGGAAGCTCGTCAGTCATCTTCCCATTGCTGACTCGCCAAACGACGTCAAAGGGAGAACGCTGTTTCAAATTTCCGTCGTAGTTAAAGAGATTTTCGAGCGAATCGAAGAAAGTAGTATTCGTTGAAGAATTAGCAGGCCAATTCGAACCATTAGCCTGACGACCGGAACCAACCCGAATGATTCCCGTTTCGTTTCCGAGTGGACCAGTGTTCGGCTCATATAGCTCCACCATCCGATGCTTATCGTCGCCCACACCGAGGCCGAAATCAGTGTTGTTCAAAAGATTGTCCATCATCACCATCTTCCCCTGCGTCCAGAGTCCCATGATGATCTGTCCACGGGTCTTTCCACCCGCTTCGCCCGTAGTGTCGTCTGCCTGCCCGGGTATCGGTGTGTTTGGATATCGACCACCTGTTCCATCGTGTAATCGCGAACCCACCGCAGTGAATCCTATCATATTTCCATCACGTGACACCCAGGGATAGGTTCCCTTGATGTCGGTGTTGTCGGGAATCACATTTCCCTCCGAATCCCGGAAGGGCTGCATGGCGAACCCATACTCGTTATTGATCCGAGTATCGTAGGGTGCATGGGCAATTGGGATCACAGCGTCCCAGTCGGCCGGGTCCCCCGTCTCTGAGTAGCTGTAAACGATGTCCGCGTAACGTGGCCCGTGGGAAATTTGTGTCACCGGATCGGTCCATGTGTGGGAACCGAAAGCAATGCGACCGATGACAAATTTCCCGTCGTTGCTGACCTGCACTTCAAACATACTGCTCGCCCGAAACGAAGGGCTACCCACTGGTGTGAAAGTCTGAATTGACTCGATGTAGGCTTGATCCGTTTTGGGATTCGCAACGGTCACCAGAATGGGTGTCTTCCAAAGTCGAATGTAATCGTCAACCCCATCGTTCCAGCGAGCGGAAGAAACCACGACAAGGTCGTAGTAGTCCTTTCCATCACCAACACTGTAGGGATTTGGCGTCGCCCCTGGGACTTCGGAAGGATCCCAAAGTCCAGTGTGTACAATGGTCCCCTGTCCGGTGAACGAACTTGATGAAACATTGTAGGGACTCGAAAGATCGAGAATGGTTACGCCATCCGCTGTATTAGCAAAGTGATCTGCCAGGGACTCAGGTTCCAGAAGGTAAAAATTTCGTCCCCCACCAAGGCTCTTTAGGGAAAGCGCAATTCGACCATCGGCACTTGTCTTGAAGGGCGGTAGGTGAGGTCGGTCGTACGCCTGACTTTCGATACCTGTAACACTTCTGGTGATTGCGGGGTGTTCCGGACTCTGGGCCAGCAGTGGCACAAGCGGAAGCAAATAGATCAGGAGGATCGTTTGCGCCAGCGGAAGGCGGGATGCAGGCACAGGGGAGCGCCCGCTTCTTTCCAAGCGGTTCTTCATTATTTTCGGGGGTTTGGGATTTAGGGGGGGGAGGTGGGGAAAAGAGCGAGCGGAGCCAGAGGTTGGCTGGACCTCCAGCTCCGCCCGAGGCCTATGGAGGGCCGGCTCCTGATAGAATCAGGACGCCCATACGATCAGGTCGGCCAAAATCGCCAGAAACCTTCGGCGTCCAGGTCAACTGGGAACGCCTTTTGCCTTCGGTTTCGTCGGTGTCGTTTGATGCGACATTAAATCCAATCTCGAATCCCTCTCGTGGTCGAACACCCAGATCGCTCCAGGGTATCTTAACCTCGGTCCGAAAGCCCTGACTCGTCCTGCGAGTGACATGATCCATCCCCGCAGTCACTTCAACGGAACCTATCCCCGGAAAGATGTCAGTGCGCGACGGGTCGAAGAAGAGTAGATAGTCATTCACTCCATCGAGTTTCTGAGTTCTGCCATGATCGGCATCGATGAAAATCTCCGCAGAGTCATTTGACCAAGGCTTGTCATTGCCCCGTCCATCAGCGTTGTCGACCACCTCGATAAGAACGTAGAGCGCCTCATCATCCCAAACTGCTCTCCAACTTGAAGAGTGATCCTCTTCAGAGTCGATTTCGTTCACCTTGTTCTCGCCAAGGAAAGCATTGGGATGAACTGGCTGTGATTCCCAAAGTTGGTCCTCAACTCCATCGATTTCCGGGGGCGACGACACACGCCTCGCTCCCGCCACACTGACACCTCTTCCCGAAGCCATCTGCCACCATCCGGACTCCTGCGAGAGATTTCTCGGCTTGGTAAGGCTTTTCGACAGCACTTCAACGAGTCCCTCATCGACGAATAAGCGCGAACCGCCTTCCTCTGCATCGACATTGAATTGCGTGCCTAAAACCTTTGCTTCCAAATGGGGAGTAATCACCTCGAGGGCCATCTCCTGCGGAGCCACATCGGCGTCGATTCGGCCCTTATTCAATCGAACTCTCTTACCACCGGCTTTCGTCTCTTCCAGCTTCATTTCAGAGCCCGGCGAAAACTCGAGATTGGTCTCCTCCCTCGCGAATGCGACTCGGAATGGTTTTTCTTTCACTTCAACCATCTTCCCCTCTCGCACCGCAGAAATCATCTGCTTGGCATTCGGATTTCCCCTTTCAGCGATAGGGGTTCCTACTTCTGGTCGGCTCAACAGGAACCATCCACCTCCTGCCAGCAGAAGGGCAAGCAAAGCAACTCCGCTGGAAATCATGGGAACAAGTATGCGCCTTCTCAAAGTGCGCTGGGCATCCGCTTTTACTGCGTCATCCCGAATCGCACACTCAATGAGAGCAAGCTCAGCCAGTCTGCGTGACATGGCCGGATTCGTAGCAAGCTCTCGGCTAAGCCCTGCCGTAGCCGGTTGCCCACCAAGGTAACGCCACAAAACTTCGTCCTGTTCGCGACTCGTCATAATTTCACACGATCGACGGTGAGCGCAGATGAGACACAGTCTGCGAGCTTCGACTTAGCGCGGTTAATGGTTACAGACACGACGTTCGCGTGAATGTTGAGCTTCAACGCGATGGAATTCACCTTCTCCTCTTTCCAGTACCGAAGGTCGAGAATCTTCAGCCATCGCTGGGGCAGCTTTTTCATACAGCCCTGCAGGGCAACAATACGAGAATCAGAAGGGTCATGGCCAAGATCCTCAAAAGCTGCGAATACTGAATCGAGGGCATCCTCGCTTACGGGAACCGGCTGGTGACGCATATTCCGAATGGCGAGAAGGGCCTGACGCCTGGCTACTTCCCGGGAAAATGCCCAAAAGTCGTGAATCTCTTCCAACTCCCAACGCTCGGCGACGATCGCCGAAGTATCCTGTAAGATGTCTTCGGCGAGATGATAATCCTGCACAATCGTGAGGAGGTAAGCTTTCAGCCCCCGCCGGTGCTCGCTTAGCAACTTTTCAAAACTGGACTCTAGGGACTTCTCGCTCATAAGTAGGACACACCATGTCTTGCTGTAGTCTAAGTAACGAGGCCCTCAAAAATCTTAACGGGAAAATGAATTTTTTTTCTGATTTGCTTCAATTTGCCATCAATCGCCTTTCAAAAGTGACTGTCATCCTCCTGTTGTTGGGGGCATTCGGAATTCCAGGGAACGCGAACGCACAGAACACCTCATCGCCATATCAAGTACCAGAGATATCGGGGACGCCACTCCAAGAGTTGAAAATCGCCCTCGATGTCGGCCATTCGCTTGCGTCTGTTGGGGCAACGAGTGCCACAGGAAGAGGCGAGTATGAATACAACGCCGAAACAACCCGCACGATAGCAGGCATTCTTAAAGCGGCAGGAGCAGAGGTCGTGATAATCAATGCCGACGGGATGATGAAAAATCTCTACGAAAGAGGTCCGACCGCGAGACAATCTGGTGCAGACTGTTTCATCTCCATCCACCACGACTCAGTAAATAACAAATACCTGGATACGTGGACCTACCAAGGTCGAGAACTGAGCTTCAGTGACCGTTTCCGTGGATACAGCGTTTTCGCTTCCACCAAAAACATGGCTCCCAAATCCAGTAGAACGCTGGCATTGAATGTTGGGAAGGCCCTCTACGAAACCGGAATGCGCCCCACGCTCCATCACAACGAGCCTATCCAGGGAGAAAACCGCCCTCTGATTGACAAACGCTACGGCGTCTATGAATTCACAGACCTCGTCGTCCTGAAAACATCACCGATGCCAGCTATTCTGCTTGAATGCGGAGTCATCGTTCACCGCGAGGAAGAGCAACTCGTTCGAAAAAAGGAATATCAAGAGATGATCGGAAAAGCGCTCGTCGTTGCTCTATCCGAATCCATGAAATCTGGTGCTATCTCTACAGGGGACAAGAAAGGGATTTTCTCCAAGCAAAAACCGCTGTTCCCATTTTTCCGTCCAAAGTCGGATTCTACGTCGACCACATCCACTTCGGAGCAATCCCCCGAGAAACCCGAAGAAAAAAAGAATGAACCCGGGGTGCTGAATCGTCTCTTCAAAGACTGACAGAATTTGGTCTCGTCATCACAAATCAAAAAGGTATCCTTGGCGACATGAAACACGTCGCCCTTCCTCTCGCTTTACTGCTTTCTTTTACAATAGGATTTTCCGCAGACGAGCAGACCGAATCAAAGAAAAAGAAGAAACCTGATTTTACAGAAGTCGACGCCTCTGAGTTTTCTCAGAAACTTGATGCGGCCAGCACCGAAGGGGAAAAATGGGCGAATGCTCCGGAGACAATCATCGTCGAATACGTCGGCCCCTTTATCACTGAGTCTGGCGAGAAAATGGGGCAACGCCGTTCAATCGGAATCCGAACAAAGGGAGAGGGAGTGCCCAAAAGGCTCAGAGTCACCCTGACTGACGACGGCCTTTTCGATGACGAGACGAAAAAAATCACCACTCGCCTGTACCTGAAACGGGGCAAAAAAGATGGAGCGTGGAAATTACTGAAAGTGGAGCGGGCAATGGAAAAGTGGGCTCCTCCGGCGTAGCGTTACTCCTCCCCGGAGACGCTTCTCATCACTGACTCCTGCCAATAGCGAAGTTCTTTCCCGAGAGCTTCAGCCACCTCGGGTTTCTCGTCGATCAGATTAGTAGTTTCGCCAGGGTCACTTCTGAGGTCGAATAGCGATTTTTCCTCTTCTCCCGCCTCTCCTACGACGAGCTTATACTGGTTGTCGACAACTGCTCGTGCTCCCGTGTAGTCATTCTCAGAAATCTCAGGCTGCACATAGTTTTCGAAACTTCGGATGTATTTGCCCTTCAGTTTTTTGACCAGCGGAGTCGTACCGATCAACTCATCAGACGCAAACATCGGCTCCGGTTTTCTCTTTCGCAGACTACCAATGTCGTAGGCCCAGAAATATATCGGGTTCTCCCTAAGTTTCACTTTCCCATCAATCAACGGGACCAGGCTCATGCCGTCCAGCGGACGATTCGGAAAAGGCTGCCCGACCAGGTCGCAAACAGTAGGTAGTAAATCACTCGTTACTGCATTCACACTGCTGGTCATCGGTTTGGGAATCCTGGCGGGCCACTCGATCACTCCGGGCACACGAATTCCACCTTCATACATTGTTGCCTTTTGGCCACGCAACGACATTGCTGCGACACCACTCGGTGGCACGCCATTGTCTCCACAATAGAAGATAAGTGTATTCTCTTTCAGCCCCTCTTTTTCGAGAAACTCGCGAAGCATTCCAATCGATCGATCCATTGCGGTGATTTCCGCATAACGCTCGCGCAAGACCGCTCGCAACGGGCGACTCACTTGTTCGCCCGTCTCGTTGCTAGTCAGCTTTACTTCAATTTCCTCATATTCCTCAGGGAGATCGTCATAGAGAGTCAGATCCTGTTCCAGCCCACTATACGGCTCATGGGGAGAACCAAACCAGACTACCGCGCCGAAAGGCTTTCCTCCTTTCCTAGCCCGACCGATAAAATCGATAGTCTCTGCGATAAGAATCTCAGAACTCTCTCCCTTCACCATCTCTGGTGCCCCTCCATTTCGTGACATGACAGGGTCGAGTTCAAAGAAATTGTCATGCGAGAACCATTCATCAAATCCCATCGCCCCGGGATTAGTCGGCGAGCCCTCTTTCACTGGGCCTAAATGCCATTTGCCGATGTGCGATGTGTAGTAGCCTGCCTGGGAGAGGATGTCCGCGATCGTGATCTCGTCTGGACGAATCGTCCAACCGGGAGCATATGTCCCGACTCGATTCGGATGTCGACCGGTGAGAAAACTCGTCCGCGTCGGAGAGCAACTTGGATG
The DNA here is from genome assembly GCA_002698785.1 of Verrucomicrobiales bacterium. Classification (GTDB taxonomy): domain Bacteria; phylum Verrucomicrobiota; class Verrucomicrobiia; order Verrucomicrobiales; family DEV007; genus Arctic95D-9. The sequence continues at coordinate 271,535 of PAAG01000059.1, forward strand.
TGCAGCATAAAACCGATCAAGGCGCAGCCCTGACGCAGCCATTTCATCCAAGACGGGAGTCTTGAGGTGGGGATGTCCATTATACCCCACTTCGTCCCATCCATGGTCATCTCCCATGAGAAGAAGGAAATTGGGGGGATCAGCAGAGAATGCTGAACAGGAAGAAAAGAGAACTACGGCGATTATTGCGACACGAGACATCAGGAGCTTACCTATCGTTTTTCCAATGAGGAATCCAGTTTTTCCCACCCGAATTCACACTTGAGTTGTGCTCGGAATTGGGCACGAAAATTGCTTGGGAGAGGCAGCCATATACCCCCGTATTAGTTTCGAAATCCCCGAATGGACAACACTATTTCCCTGATCATTGCTTCCCTTTTTGAGAAATACCAATCCTGTGATGAGGGAGCACTGGCCGATTACATACCCGAGTTGGCAAAAGCAAATCCAGACTGGTTTGGCATCAGCATTTTTACCGCAGATGGTCATATCTATGAGATTGGCGAGACGCAGCAAACTTTCACAATTCAGTCGATATCCAAGGCGATCACCTACGGGATGATCCTTGATGAACATGGCATTGAAGCCGTGGAAAAACGGATCGGAGTCGAACCTTCTGGCGAGGCGTTTAATTCTATTAGCCTGGACAAGGAAACCGGTCGCCCCCTCAATCCGATGATCAATGCCGGGGCTATTGCCGCTACCGGAATGGTGCCAGGAAAAGGCTTCGACGAAAGATTCAAAACGATTCGAAAGAGGTTCTCCCAGTTCGCGGGCCGCGACCTTGATGTGGATGAGTCAGTCTACCGTTCTGAAAGCTCCACCGGCTTTCGAAATCGAGCCATCGCCAACCTACTCCGCAATTTTGAAATGCTGGATGATCCTGTAGACGAAGCTGTCGAGGTGTATTTCAAACAGTGTTCCATTTTGGTAAACTGCCGGGACCTATCCGCCATGGCAGCCTGCCTCGCCAACAGCGGGATCAATCCCGTTACCCATGAGCGCGTTCTCGAACCGGGCAACGTAGAAAAAGTCCTCAGCGTGATGAGCACCTGCGGTATGTATGACTATTCCGGCGAATGGATCTTCAATGTTGGCCTTCCTGCAAAGAGTGGCGTGGGAGGCGGAGTCATGGGCGTCCTACCTGGGCAACTTGGCGTAGCGGTCTTCTCTCCAAAACTCGACAAAAAAGGAAACAGTGTTCGTGGGGTGAGAGTCTTTCGCGACCTGTCGAAAAAGTTCAACCTGCACCTCTTCAACCTACCTGTGATTTCGGATCAGGTGATCAGGAGGGTCTACAAGCTTTCAAATGTAGGTTCTCACTGCAATCGACTCCAAGCGCATCATGACATCATCCGCCAACATGGCGACAAGGTTACAGTGATCGAACTTCAGGGAGATGTGTACTTCTCCGCTCTCGAAAGAGTCATTCGGCGATCAGTAGCGAACGCAGAGACGACGGAGGTCTTTGTTCTCGATCTGAACCGAGCTGGTCTTTTCGACTCAGCAACGTCCGACTTGCTTATCGATTTAGCCGATCACCTCAAAACTGACGGGAAACGCCTTCTCATTGTCGACAATTTTAATAAGTTGGACCGACTGGCCTTCGGACAGCTCAACGGAAGTGTTTCCTTCTACGAACAAATCGGGTTTGCCCTGAAAGCCTGCGAAGATGAAATCATCCAGCAGCACCATAAAGCCTCCATGGTGAACGGCCTTGTACCATTTTATGAGTTCGATCTTTTCTGCGACCTCGGCCCCAAGGAACTCTCCGAGATCGAAGGGATATTGGAGATGACAACTTTCGAATCGGGCGAAAAAGTAATCCAGGAAGGAGACGATCCCGACGATATCTATTTTCTCTCAAAAGGCGAAATTAGCATTTATCAACCAGGATCGCATGAGAGTGGAAAGGGCCGGCTGGTCAGCACCTTCGGCCCCGGGGCTTGTTTCGGAGATATTGCAGCAATCACTGGCGCCAAGCGGTCGGCAGATGTTTGGGCGGACACCAAAATCACCTGCTACACGCTCTCGATGGAAAAATTCAAAAATCTGGAAACGGAGAATCCAAAGATTTACATGAATTTACTGAAGGGGATTCTCATCTTGAACGTGAATCGACTTCGACGCAGAGATCTTGAGGTCGCAGCGCTAAACTCGGGTTGAGTGTTTTTCCCTCCAGATTACGCAATCACTGAATCGCACGGCAAAGCTTTGACCAACCGGTGAAATCCGGTATGAATCATCAGGTTATCCTGAATGATGAAACAATTGGTCTTACTTACTCTCGCCTCTATTCTTGCGGGGACTTTTTCACCCGCATTTTCCGCCCCTTTTGCCGGCCAGGGAATCATGGTCGGAGAAGTCTCTCCCGATTCCGCCTTTATCCAGGTCCGTCTCACAAAATCGGATAAGCTCGTCGATGGAGAACTTCCCGGAGTAGAGGGCATAGTCGAGTTCACAATAGAGGAAGAAGGCGATCCAATCCTCGTAGACGCCAAAGCAGAAAACGATTTCATCGCCCGAGCCACCTTTACCGATCTGAAGCCGGGAACGGATTACATCTGCAAGACTCGAATCGGAGCCTCCAGTGAGTCACTTACGGCGGGCCCGACTGCTACCTTTCGGACAAATCCCGGAGCAGAAAAAGAAGACTCAGTGAGTCTCGTAGTCGTGACCGGAATGAACTACGCAAAGTTCCACGGTGATAGCCGCATCGATCTCAAGCAGCACCTCATCGAAAACAACACCGAACTTCCCCCGCACTACGAAGGCCCAGATAAAGAACTCGGTTATCCTGCATTGGAGGCCATTCTAAAGATGAGGCCAAACCATTTCGTGGGAACGGGAGACAACGTATACTACGACACGCCGGACAAACCGCGCGCCGAGACCACGGAAGAGCTCAGGAAGAAGTGGCATGAGCAGTTCGTCCAGCCTCGATACCGCGATCTATACGCGAAGGTGCCGACCTACTGGATGATCGACGACCACGATTATCGCATCGACGATGGAGACAACTCCGGAGATTACCGTCCCACCCCTGACGAAGGCCGAAACATGATGCTCGAGCAGCTACCCGTAGCCGCCCAGGGAAACACTGATGCAAAAACCTACCGCACCCACCGCCTCAATCGAGATCTCCAGGTCTGGTTTCCCGAGAATCGGATGTATCGGGACGACAACGCAAAGCCAGACGGTCCCGACAAGTCAATCTGGGGCAGCGAACAGAAAGAATGGTTGAAGAAAACTCTGAGTGAGAGCGATGCAAAATACAAACTACTCATCTCCCCCACTCCCATGATCGGTCCCGATGATAAACGAAAGACTGACAACCACACCAACATCGGCGGTTTTCGTCACGAACGAGACGAGTTCTTCGCATGGCTGAAAGAGACCGGACTCGACAAGAAGAACTTCTACATCGTCTGCGGCGATCGACATTGGCAATACCACTCTGTCGACTCAACGGGCATCGAAGAATTCTCCTGCGGCGCACTTGTCGACGCCAATGCCCGCCTCGGAAGAGAACCCGGTGATCCCGCATCGACAGATCCTGATGGCCTTATCAAGCAACCATACATGCAGAACCCAGCTTCCGGAGGGTTCCTATTCATCGAGACTATCCCCGGCGATACACCGAAAGACTCGCATCTCGTTTTTTCCTGGCGTGACGAGCACGGTGAAGAATTGTATCGTACAGAAAAATAATTCCCCTCCTTCCTATGTTGCGCCTGCTTCTCCCTGCCGTGTTTCTCGGTCTGATGACCTCCCTTGTTTTCGGAGTCTCGCTTGAGGAACTGAATCAACGATACAAGCCGCTTCCAACCGTCCCGGAGGATGAACTTCCTCCAATGAAGAACAAGCAGGAACCATTTACGGGCATTATTTACCATCCCGGATTTGAAGGCCACACCTGGGTGCGCTTTCCTTTTGTTGAAAATCCAGGGAGCTTTGGGTTCGACTACCAAGGAAGAGTTTACGTGGCAGAAGCGAATCGCTTCTGGCAGGGAGTCCCCGACCTCCGAGGAGCAAACGAACTAATCCGAGGTGACTTTCAATCCGTAAGCGTCGACGACCGAGCCAAGCTATACGAGTTGTGGGCCACACGTTTCCCCGAAACATTCTTCACTAATACAGCTGATCGAATCATTCGCCTGGAAGATAAGGACGGAAATGGTGCAGCCGACCATCGCACACTCTTCTCCGACCATTTCAATCAGCCACTCGATGGCATTGGTTTTTCGCTTCTTGCCGAAGAAAATGTCGTTTACTTCACCTGCATTCCCAACCTCTGGAAAATCACGGATACCGATGACGACGGAGTCGCAGATGAACATGAAGCCATCGTAGAGGGCTTTGGTGTCCGGGTATCTTTCATAGGTCACGATCTCCATGGCATCACACGCGGCCCTGACGGCCGGCTCTATTTTTCCATTGGAGACCGTGGATATCACGTAACGCTGGAGGACGGAACAGTCCTCAACGATCCCGGTCGAGGAGCGATCTTCCGTTGTGAATCGGACGGAAGTGGATTTGAGGTTTTCTGCCGTGGCCTCCGTAATCCGCAGGAACTTGCTTTCGACGACTACGGAAACCTTTTCACTTTCGATAACACTGGCGATATCGGAGACCTCGCTAGAATGGTATACGCGCTGGAAAACAGCGACTCCGGTTGGGACATGTCGCATCAGTCAGCCCACCACTACGTCACGATTCTCGACTGGCAGGATTTCCACCCGGAGAAATCGATGTGGGTCGCAGAGAAGATGTTCGACACTTTCTCCGAGGAACAACCTCAGTGGGTATATCCTCCTGCATCGCACGTCGCTCGTGGGCCATCCGGCGTTACTTATCTGACTGGCGAATCAATCCCGGAAGATCTGCGGGGACAATTCCTTCTCGCCAACTACAGAGGCCCTTCAGAGAACTGCACTCTGCTCACGGTTGGAGTAGAAGAAAAAGGTGCCGGATATGTGGCCACTTCAGAGGACGAGCTGGTGAAAGGTGTGGGCGTTAGCGATGTCGAACTCGGCTACGATGGCAACATTTACATCTGCGACTTCGGTGGTGGCTGGAGTATCAACAACAACGGCTCGATTCAAACACTGGTTCCGACAAACGAAAATCAACGCCAAGCGGGCGCGAAAGTCGCTTCCTATTTTGCAAAAGGTCTCGCCGACGAATCCGTTGAATCTCTAGTGAATTTGTTAGAGTCCCCTGATAAACGGCTGCGTCAGCTTTCCCAGTTTGAACTCGTAAAACGCGGGGAGAAAGAGACTCTCGTTAACGTCGCAAACGATACCGCAAAAGCCACGACCACTCGGCTTCACGGAATCTGGGCTCTCGACCAAATGGGGCGCACCGGCACCGCCGTAACCGAAGATCTACTCGCTTTGACAAAAGACAAAGAGAACGAGATTCGAGCAAACGCCGCACGTGTGCTGGGAAGCATCCGAGCAACTGAGTCGAAAGATACCTTGATCACTTTGTTGACTGACGAGTCACCCCGAGTGCGTTCCCTCGCGGCGGTCGCTCTGGGTCGAGTCGCCCCTCAAGGTGATAGCAACACTATCAATGCTCTCTACTCAATGGCTTCCGATACGGGAGAGACTGAAATCGATCCCGTCCTCAGACATTCGGCAGTTTCTGCGCTCGATAGAGCAGGCACGACCGAAGCAGCAGTGGATCGTGCGGCAGATGAGAATCGAGAGGTTCGCATGACAGCACTTCTCTATCTCCGCCGGCACGAAAGCCCTGAGGCAGCCAAATTCCTCGACGACAAGGATCCCGTTATTCAGAGAGAAGCAGTGCGGGCCGTTTATGATACGGCTGCCGTTGATAGTCCCGCCGGTGACGAGCTCGCCGGTATGATCAAAGAAGCATCATCCTTCCCACCAACGGTGCAGCGCCGCATCGTGGCAGCGAATTACCGCCGAGGCGGAGCGCAGCACGCCCGTAATTTAGTGAGCATGGCAGGAGATTCTTCTCTCGCACCAGCCACTCGAGAGGCTGCCCTCTATGCTCTCAGCATGTGGGAGACAATACTCGAAACCGACCCAATGCTCGGTCACTATCGCCCCCTTCCAGAATCAAACCGAAGCATGACTTCACTGGGCGACGCTATCGATGCGGACCTTCGAGGGTTATTTGAAAAGGATCTCCCAGCCAACCTTTCCGCTCTTGCTCTCAAACTCGCCAATGCTTCCGGCGTTTCCCTTGGCGCGCCTATTCTGAAGAACTTCGTCACCGATAAGCATTTCGCGGATGAGATTCGCGTTGCCGCGCTGGATAGTCTCGCTACTTCGGAAAAAACAGAAGCCGCTTCCATCATCCCGGATTTACTGAGCGATCCTTCAGCGGAGGTAGCTGCAGCAGCCGTTCGACATGGGTTTGCATTGGAAGTCAATGGCATCAATTCCGTCGCAAAAGAATCCATCCAATCTGGCCCGCTCGTCAAAGCGCGTGCAGGAATTGACGGACTTGCCTCCACATCTCCAGATGCTATCGCTGATATTTGGAAACATCGGGAGTCGAAGAAAATCCGCAAAGCGCTATGGCTCGACGTGTATCTCAATCTCCAGACTTCAACCGAGCCGGCACTTCAGTCACTTGCCACTGAATACGCCTCAGCAGGCCCGGAAGCCGTATACCAGCTAAGTGAGGTCGGCGGAGTGCCTAAGAATGGTGAGAAAGTTTTCCAGAATCAAGGGGCATGCATGCAGTGTCACAAAGTAGGCGGAAATGGCGGCATTCAGGGCCCCGATCTCAGCAAAATTGGAGATCGACTCAAACCAGACAAACTCGTGGAGTCACTCGTGAATCCAAATGCAGTCATTGCAGAAGGTTATGGAATGGCAACCGTCTCGCTCAACGACGGCAATGTTGCGATGGGTCGAATCGCGAAAGAAACCGAGAAAGAGATCACTCTAATCACCGTTGATGGAAAGAGCGCTACGATGGCGAGGAAGGATATTGCGAGCATCGCTCCTCCTATCTCGGCAATGCCTCCTCTGGGAGCTTCTCTTCCTCCACGCGACCTGCGCGATCTTGTCGCCTATCTACAGAGCCTTTCCGGCAAAGGTGGCAAGAAGGGGAATAGCGACTCCAGTCACGGAGAGGAAAGCGACGAGAAAATTGCGAAGTAAGAACTTGGTAGATCTTTCCAGAAATTCGTCTTCTCATTCCCCAGAGTTTTTCTTCATCTGCTTCATTTTCTCAAGGTCTTCCGGATACGGTTGTATCGGTTCAAACAATGTCCAGCTCACTTGACCAGTCCTATGCTTTCCGGTGAGTTGCCAACCATACTCTGCAGGGTTTTCTTCGAAATGCTTGTATCCGGCATGCTCTACGACCTCCTGACTACAAGCTAAGAAGAGTTTCGCTCGACGATCATAAAGCCATTTTCCTAACGCCACGCCCGATTCGAGAGCCGGCAACAACGTATCAACACCCTCGACTTTGATCTTCTCTTCGGGATCGAGATATAGTGCCAACGCTTTTGGCTCGTAGACAGGCGCAACAATATGAGTGCCATACTCGGCCATTATTTTTCTCCTTTGTCCCAGCGCGTCAAAAACCGCTCTGGGAACATCGTACGATTTCTCCTGATATGTCCAGGGGGACGGAACAAAAACGAATGCCAATAACGCAATAACCAACGTCCACCCGTTCCATTGCAACCACCACGGGGTACGACGCCAGAGAGCCCATCCGCATATCGCCGTGAGTACGAATAGAGAGCCGATCCCAGACAAATAAAAACTGGGACGTGCTAGAACTAAAATGGAAACCACCATTGCCTGCACGAGAAAACCAATCAGGCAGATCCATGCAGTAGAATACTTGTGAAACGTTCGTTCTCGAAAAAATGCGCGATCTCGAATGAGTATCCATCCTCCGAATATCCAAAGGAGCACCAGAAATACCGTTCCTGCGTACGCCAATGCTGGAGCGCGACGCGTTGGATACATTTCCGGATTTCTCTCTGCACTGCGGATGTTAAAGAACGCGAGTTGAATTCCCGGAAGCAGGTTCTCAAGGTTGGTCCGAAAATGCTTTCCCACTGCAACCGGGTTTCTCCTCAGACCGCCCGTGAGAGATACCAATTCCTTTCCAAATTCCTGTTCTGCAATTTTGGGAGCCTCATACCAAACATTCACATCCGCATTGGGATTTCTCTGAAAATGAGTAAACGAAAAATTTTGAGTGAATGCGATCGCACCTTTCGTTCGAATTGCCGCCAACGTCCCGGGAATACCTTTGTACGTCACCGCACACATACAAAGCCAAATCAAAACCACACTTAACGACGGTACCAAATAGGGTAGTAGATTCCGCCTCCAACCTCCTAATTCTCCTTTCCGCCATTTCATCCATAAACTCCAGAGGATCGCCGCGCTAACGATACCCACGCACACAATTCCCTCTGTTCTGACAAACAACGTGGAGAGAACCAGCACCGAAAGCGCTGCCCCCTTTCCCCAGGGAGTACGGCTCAAGGCAAATCCGAGTAATGCCGCCAAATTCGTCATGTGGACAAACAAATGAACCGTGTAAAGCGGATTCAAATTCGACGGGATGGCCACCCACCAAAGACAGACCAAAAGAGCAGCGCCCATCGGAATCAGCCTGCGGAAAGCCTCGAACATCAAAAAGACCGTGATGAAAATGATCACGAACCTGTGAAGGATAGTAGCCACCAAAGCGTTATCCGTCTGCAAAAATACCAAACCAAAATAGTATCGGTATAAGGGAGACCAATCCATACAGTTCGCCCGAAAATCCTTCGCACCCCTAACCCCGTTGAAGAAATGTTGCTCTGCTTCGTCCCCCATGGGCCACTCCCAGGTGTCCCACATTCCCCAGAGCATCTTTGTGACGAATAATAGAAGGATGAGGCGCGCAATCCACAACGATCGCCCCCATGTCTGACACCTGCTAGAAATGCCAGCGAGGGCAGGATGAATTCTCTTATTCCACATTAACGGTTATTTGGAGGTGACCACGGGCGACGTCAACTTCTTCCCCCCCTCATGAAGCGGTAAAGAGCTAAAATCCAGTGAGTTCATCCCATATTCCAATCTGCTCGTAACAAACCGTGAAAAAAACGAATAAAGGAAAAAGCCGTTCGTCTCACCACCATGGAACTGATATCCACCAACTTCGCGATCCCCGGAAAGCCCGAGAAAAAGCGCATCCCTGCGTTCTCGGAGCAGACTAGTTATGGGGTAATTGAACTCGCGGAGAATAAAGCACGCCCGGCGAATGAGAACTCTTTCGACCACTTTGTTCCATCCCAGTTTCTTGTAGAGGGCTGGATGGTAGTGATCGAAGGGAATCTCGGAAAAAAGAGCCGGTAGTTCTCCCTCCATCCTTCTTTGAGATCCTTTATCTCTTTCCGGGTTCCCAAGTTTGGGAACCCCTTTTCGTGTTCTGTTTTTGCAGATAATTTGCAATCCGTAAGAATCTAATATCATCGAACGGAACACGTTTTTTGAGTCGGAGAGAGATATTGACGACAAAGAGAAATTGTAAGTTTCTCTCCGCCGCCACTACCTTGGTGAAATTCTCTTCACCTCTTACGCAGTAGCTTCAAGAATGAGATTGAATGGAGTTTCCGCTGCACGGCGACAGCTACTGAATCCAGCCTCGTTTACTATGAGATCCTGCAGTCTCTTTTCACCCGCTTGAGCTCCCAGAGCGGCTCCTGTTTCTTGGGCTAGCGATGTGGGAACACAAACCATTGTCGAAGCGCAGTAATACATACGGCCTACGGGGTTGAGATTCTCGGAGAGAGAGTCTCCGGCCATCGGCTCGACAATCATAACCTTACCTCCTGGTTTGAGTGCACTGCGGAGAGTCTTCATTGCGCCCACAGGATCACCCATATCGTGGAGGCAATCAAACATCGTAATCAGGTCGTAACTCCCGGGAAGCTCCTTTGCTTCCTGAATATGAAAATCGAGATTAGGAACACTATGCTGGTTCGCATGTTTCCTCGCCTCTTCGATCGACCCCTCATGAAAATCAAATCCATGAACGTTCGACTTCGGAAACGCCTCCGCCATAATCAGGGTAGAGATACCATGACCGCACCCGACGTCCGCAACTTCGGCTCCTGATTCGAGTTTCTCAACGACGCCTTCGAGTGCTGGCAACCAGGCTTGGATGAGATGATTCTTGTAACCAGGGCGGAAAAACCGCGCAACCGCGCAAGATAGGCACTGAGTCTGGTCTCCCCAGCCAACACCTTCTCCAGTTTGGAATGCGTTTGTTACCTGCGAAAGGTTTCCCTGAAAGGCCGCTGCTGCACCAAAGGCGGGGGCCAGATAGAAGGGACTACCGGAATTCGCAAAGACAAATGCCTGCTCGGCGGTCATGTGAAAACTTTCCGAAGCTGCATCATAAGAAACATAATTCGAAGCGGCTTGGGCTGCCAGCCATTCGCGTAAGTAGCGCTCACTGAACCCAGTTTTTTCGGCAAGTTGTCCTGATGTCGACGGACCGTTCTCGTGCAGCGCCTGATAGAGCCCTAGTTTCTCTCCTATTTGAACGAGGGGCACGCTGAAGGCGCCGCCCAGGTCTTGCAACACTCCTCCGACAAGTTGGTGGAGTGATTCTTCATTCAGTTCATTTGATGGTTTCTCGATAGACGCAGTCATCTTTTTTGTTGGGTTGGAATTTTCCGCGAAAACATTTCGCTCTTTCCCCCACCAACGAGATCTCCCAGCGTTCGTTACACAGAGAGAAACATTTTTTCCAATTACTTCTCAGGCGACTACAGACCTGATGCTTTCAATCGAATCCGTCGATACTCCACTTGCCCCCTATCGCCCTCCAAGCCAATAGGGCCCGTCTCGGGAACTTCCATCACTTCCTCCAAAACCTCTCCGTTGCATGTAGCGTGTGCAGTCCCGTTCGTTACCGTCACGACAAGCTCATTCCAATCCTGTGGTCGATAGTTCTTCAAACCGTAGTAAGGTCCGGCCAGTGGATAATCCCGGCATTGCAACTGAGGCTTCCGAATAAACACCCCACTATCCGCATTCGGAGTCGCCCGGAACTCCAGCTTCAAGACGAAATCATTCGGAAACTCCTTAGTAGTCCACAACTGCTGAATCCGCCGCCCTTCCGACGGAGTCGTAACCACGAGTCGACCGTTGATTACTTGATAGCGACCATCGCTACTTTCCGATTTTCCGTCGAAGATTTCAGCTTCGGATATCTCCACAAAAACTGGGGCATTTGGACGCGGTTTCTTAGGCTTTTTCCGAGGTTCGGTCGCGCGGAATCCCCAACCTGTCAGATCTTTCCCGTTAAACAGACTGACAAAACCTTCCTCAATTTTAAAATCGTCCGGCTCAGTCTCCAAGAAACCTAATGTCGCAAAGATAGGCCGGAGCGATGCAGCCCAGCGTTTGTATCCCTCCGGGTTCAGGTGCAGCATATCCTTAAACCACTTTGGGTCGGCATCATTATCCTCAGCCGCGAACAACGTCCATGTATCGAGAACGGTCACTTGCGAATCACCTTTCACCGCAGCGGAATAGAGCTCGTTTACTTTCATGATATCTTCACTCGAACGGTTCTTATCCGCTGTGCTGGGAAACACTTGGCAAACCACAATCGGAACCTTTCCATCGTGCGCTTTGATCGCTTGAACTATGTCTTCAAAATTTGATGCGACATCCCCCGGCTCAATGTCGACTTCAAGATCGTTCGTCCCGGCTAGAATGACGACGGCGGATGGATTCAACGCCAGAACATCTTCTTCGAGACGAATCAGCATTCCCCTCGTGGTATCGCCACCAATCCCCCGGTTCGCAAGCTTCATTCCCGGGAATAATCCCTTGAACTCCTTCCCCCATCCCTGCGTGATGGAATCTCCCAAGAAAACAACCGCTCCCTGATCCTTTTCCACCTCCTGCGCCCAGCGCTCGCGAAACTCCGGCCAACGCTTCACATACCCATCATACCGACGAAGACTACCGAGTCCTGGAAGGCCTCTTTCCTCCTCAACCGTAGGAAGTTCAAATTCCGTCCCCGCCCTAACAAAAGGAGAAGAAAAGAAAACTAGTAACGTAAAAGAAAACTTCAAGAGAGGCGAGGAATTCATTGCGGGGAGGGTAACGATCCCCCGATTCTCTTGCAACGACATTCCCATTGAATCAGTCACCATGATCCTGTTTCGAAATCGCCGACAAAATATTCGGCATAGACTTCTGTGGCGATTCGTCGACCGAACCAGGCTTTCGAATTCTCGAAAGTCAAAAACCCCACCAAACAACCAACCCTGATTATATGAATCGCTCCTTCTTCGTGCGCGGCGCTACCGCTGTGCATGCCTCCCTCGCTGCGCTGTGTCTTGGCGTTTTCTCAACCTCTCTATTCTCTGCCCCTCACCCACCCACTCCAGAGGAAGTATTCTTTCCCGTCCCGGCCAATCTGGTTAGCAATGACCATCCCGACCCCACCCCGGAACTCCTCGCCCGCCCAGGCTATGCTCAGGCAGATTCCGACGATGTTCTGACATTGGTCGGTTTTGTCTACAAACCTGAGGAGGCCGATGACAACGATGTGCTTCCCGCGGTCATTCTACTTCACGGATCGTCCGGCCTCTGGAGCAGTAGCGACATGGACAATGGAGTCAGCTTCCAATACCGGGAATGGGCAGAAGAGCTCACCGACCTTGGCTATCTAGTACTCATGGCAGACAGCTATCATCCTCGTGGTATTTCCGGAGGATTTGGCGGACGCCGCCCGCACTTTGATCCCAGCCTAGATGATAGTTCGTGCTCACCCAACTACGAACGCCCTAAAGACGTCGTCGCCGCTCTCCAGTATCTCGCTTCCCGTGGAGATGTGGATACGAATCACATAGGCATCTTGTCATTCTCCCAGGGCGCACAAACAGCCCTGAACGCGGTCCTTGATCCTACCATCGATCTCAGTCCCTACGAAGAGACCTACATTGATCAAGGCGGATCAACCACCCACCAGGTTGACAGCCCCATCCGCATCCCTAACGGGACACCGTTCCCAAAAGTAGTCGCAGCTTATTATCCCGGATGCGGCTTCTTCAATTACCACGGCAGCCCGAACAACACAGCCGAGGGTCGCTACATGCCTGACACACGCACAAAGGTAATCATGTTTCACGGAACAGAAGACAGTCTCATGGGCGTAGACGATCCAGATGCAACCCCCCTGACTGGAGATCTTTTCCCTTCAAAACTCGTTACTGCCTCACGAGCTCACGCAAATGCCAACGGATTCGCAGATCCTTTTATTCACCATTATCTATTCGATCACGCCGATCATTCATTTGATAACTACAGCGTGAAGATAGAACCTGAAGTCAACTGGGGAACTGATGAGGAATCCCCTGACGAAGCCGCAAAACGCATCGCACGTCGGGAGACGCTCAAACAGTTCGCATGGTTCTTGAAAGGCATACCGATTCCGGTCACACCTGCCTTTCCGTCTCTTCCTAACGTGAAAGCACCCAATTCCGGAACTGGAAAGGCGGCAGGAACCAAGATCGCCATCGAGTGGAACGGAGAAACCGACTTGGGCTACAAAGTTTCTTGGAGCCCCGACGGTCAAAGCTGGGATGCTCTGAGCCCAGTTTTGTTCGACAAAGGTCGAGGCATCAAATTCCACATCGACCCAGCCTTCACTCAGCGTGGCGAACTAGCGCTCGAAGTTATTCCTGGGCCCGCCCCTTGGACGGACGCTCGCAACCTCAATTCGATCCGTTTCATTGAAGAAAACGTTCGGCATTCGGGTCGATAAGATCCGTCGTAGCGAACCGGGCAACCTCCCCCTGCCCGGTTCTGCTGCTCCGAAGAGATACCACACCGAGATCAACTGGACTAAGAAACTAACGGTTGATCGCCGTCCAGCACCTGCCTTACCGTACACAACACCTTTTCACGAGGCGCGGGCTTCTGGAGAAAATTTTGTCCCTCTTCAAATTCAAGTTCACGACCTGCAATATCAGGGCTGTAACCACTCGTAAAGATTACTTTCAGATCTGGAGTAATCGCTTTGAGTTGATTGGCCAACTCAAGACCATTGATCCCTCCGGGCATAACAATATCAGTAAAAAGGAGATCAATTTCGTCTTTCAAACTTTCCCACAAGCGAAGAGCTTCCACACCACTTGCGGCTTCCTGAACCCGATAACCCGCCCTTTCTAACATGTGGCGAACTAGCAGCCTGACCGAGGTTTCATCTTCCACCAAAAGGATTGTCTCATCCAGATCGGCACGGTTCCGGATACGCTCCACCGCAGCATTGGAAGGAATTGATCCCTCCGCGACTGGAAGGTAAATGAGAAATTCAGTCCCGCCTTCCGGTTCGCTCTCCACATACAGACAACCACCGTGCTGTTTCACAATTCCAAACACGGTTGAAAGCCCCAAACCAGTCCCCTTCCCTTGCTCTTTCGTCGTGAAGAAAGGTTCAAAAATCTTGGCTAAGTTCTCTTCGGAAATTCCAGTTCCGGTATCACGCACACTCAGCACAACATAATCACCAGGCGGAGAATCCATCAGTGAATTAACTCGGTTCGTGCCCAGCGTTGTCTTTTCCGACTTTATCGTGAGTTCACCTCCAGACGGCATCGCATCTCTGGCATTTACTACCAAGTTGAGCAAAATTTGGTCGATCATCCCCGGGTCGGCATGCGTCGCGAGAGGTACTTCACTGAGATCCAGCTTCAATCCAATATCCTCACCCAGAATTCTGCGCAGCATCTTGGTTAGATTCCGAACGCTTGCATTGATATCCAAATCCTGGGGCTGCATCACCTGCCTACGACTGAAGGCAAGCAATTGCCGGGTCAGGCTGGCAGCCCGTTCAGCAGCGTGCACAATTTCCGTTACCGCTTCTCGTGCTTCGCCCGAGGCAGAACGATCCATCATTAATATCGAACCGTATCCTTGTATGATTGTCAGGATATTATTGAAGTCGTGAGCCACTCCCCCTGCAAGCTGGCCAATCGCCTCCAGTTTCTGTGATTGCCTCAGTTCCTCTTCCAATTGACGTCTTCGGGAAACATCTTGATTGACTCCTAGAATCCGAACCTTCTCCCCGTCGTCGTCTTTCACTGAGAAAACTCCGACCGCCATGTGACCGGCTTCACCATCTCCATACAGCGCTCTATGCTCAAACTGAGACGCATGGGAAGCGATTGGACTTCTCCTTAGTCGCGCAATTTCTTCCTCAAGTAACACTCGATCTTCTTCATGGCAAAAACACTCAATGAACCTCTTCGAAGTCAATTGATAGCCACCTACCACATCAGCCGTGGAATGGAAAAGTTCGAAAAACGGGTCATTGAGATGAAAGAGGTCCGTCTCAGGATCGAACTCCCAGTAACAAAGCTGGGCGATTTTCATGGCATTGGACAACTGAGCCTTACTCTTAAGCAGAGCCCGCTCCGCCTGAATTCGTTCTCGCTCCTTACCATAGAGATCAAGTGCGAAAGAAATGTCAGATCCCAAGCGACCTAGCAATCGCATCTCCTCGTCATCAAAGAATCCGACATCTGATGCATAGAGATTGAAATTACCGACAATTTCTCCATCAATCTGTAGCGGCAATGATGCGAGAGAGCGATACCCCTTCGAGAGAGCAGCCTCTTTCCAAACCACAGAATCCGGTTCAGCTGAAATGTCATTACACACCGCGTACGATCCTGACTCAAGCGCTTCTGCGGTATACTCACACCCCGGTCGCTGTCCCTTTCCACCAAGAAGAGATCCCACTATCCGCATCGTTTCCTCGGTTGCACCAGCATAAGCAGCTACCCGGTATCGTTCTTCCACATCATCGAACAGACCAATCCATGTAGTAACAAATCCCCCTCGATCAACCGCTATCCTGCAAGTTTCGGCGAGCATGGTCTGCGGGTCTTTCTCCCGGACAATCGTCTGATTAATCTCGCTCACCATCGCATGAACGCGATTCAAATGACGCACGGTTTCCTCCGCACGTTTCTTCTCCGTGATATCGATCGACGACCCGATGTAGAGCTCGTTTCCATCCGCGTCATGGAGCAACCTCGCCGCCATCAAAGCTTCAAATGTCGAGCCATCCTTTCGTCTCGCCGTAAACTCGAAGGTGCAACTCCCCAGTTTCTTTATCTCAGAGATGATCTTTGCAGGTAGATCAGGATCCAAGCAATGCGATGCTGGAGATTCCCCCTCCAACTCTCTGAGGTTTCCATACCCCCACATATCCAGGTATGCCCGGTTCGCATACACGAATTTTTTGTCCTCACTTATGATGTCGAATCCATTAAGAGCATGATCCAAGGCTACGGTGCGAAGCAGCAGTTCCTGATCCGCAAGTTTTCGGTCAGTCACGTCCCTGACGACACCATGCATTCTCACAGCCTTCCCCTGCTCATCGAACACAAACTCACCTCGGCCTGATATCCATCGTACGGAACCATCTGGAATGTTCACCCGAAATTCATCAACCAGCGGTATTCTCTGTCTCATCGATTCTTCCATCGACAGTAGAAAACGCTGCAAATCTTCGGGAAAGACACGCTTTGACCATGTCCCAAATCGCCCATCGAACTCTCCGGGAGAAAAGCCAAACAACCGTTCTGTTGTCTCCGGACAAATGACAACATCGTTCACGAGATCCCATTCGAAAGGCCCCAAATCTGCGGCTTCAAGAGCCAGGCGAAACCTGGCTTCTCTGTCACCAAGCTGTTTCGCCTGTCGCCCCAGTTCGAACTGCGCCATGACCTGCCGACCCACAATCTTAAAAGCTTCTTCCTGATTCTCCTCGAGAGATCTCGGTACTACATCGAGGATACAAAGGCTCCCAACCACCTTGCCATCCGAATTGCTAAGGGGGAACCCTGAATAAAACCGAATGCCTAATTCTCCAGTCACAAGAGGACTTTCTGCGAACCGTTCGTCCTCCTGCGCATCGGGGACAACGAGCATTTCCCCTTTGCTGATGATATGAGCGCAGAATGAACCCTCGAGTGGGACACAATCAACAGTCACTCCGACCTTAGACTTCAGCCACATTTTGTCGTCGACCAAAAGGGAAATAGCAGCAATCGGCGCTTCACAAACCCTTGCCGCCAGCGCGGCGAGATCATCCAACGCCTGCTCCGGCACGGCATCATAAAGATCGTACGTAGGATTCGCAGCTGCAGCGCGATTTGCGGGGTCCATCGTGGCAATTCGTCAACACGCTATTTAACCAGAAATAAAAAGTAAATCCAGCGGGAAAGGTAATTATCAACTTTTCTTAACAACTCTTCTAGAGGCAACATCCCAAGAGCTTCCTCAACAAATAGAAACTTCCTTCGTTCTACACCTACTGCCTCATAAATCACATTGCGTAAGAGCGTGCCACGTATCTCTACCTGGATCTAATATCTGATTTGCAGTATTGCCGCTGAAACGAATTTGTGCAGGAACATTGGGAGCCAGATAAGGATCAAATCAGAACCTTGGCGTGCACCATCCACTCTTCCAGGATGTGCCCCACACTACAAAAATTTTGCAAAAATAGTTGAATAGACTCGAACTCCGTTCGTCAACTTGTCCTACATTTTTCTATGACTCCGCCAACAGTTTCCCCACTCTCGTGGTGCGCGCTAGCCGTGTACGCATTCGCCTTTGCATTGATCGCACCAGCCCAGGAATCGAATAGAAACGCGATCCTCATCCTTGATGCATCGGGGTCGATGTGGGGACAGGTGGAAGGGCGTCCAAAAATCGAGATCGCTCGCGATTCGGTAGCAAGTGTCGTGAACAACCTTCCTCCCAACACAAGGCTCGGACTAATGGCATACGGTCATCGTCAAAAAGGCGATTGTGCAGACATCGAACTACTCCTCCCTCCCAAAGAGCTCGATCGAGCCGCCTTTCTGGAGAAGGTCAATTCCATTGTTCCGAAAGGGAAAACCCCTCTAACCGACTCTGTTCGTCTCGCCGCTGAAAGCCTGAAACTTTCAGAAGCGCCCGCATCGGTAATCCTCGTGACAGACGGCATCGAAACCTGCTATGGAGATCCCTGCGCACTCGCAAAAGAACTCGCGAACACCGGTATCGACTTCGATGCCCATGTAATCGCTTTCGACCTCGCGTCACAAGAAGCAGCATCCATTCGATGCCTAGCCGATGAGACCGGCGGACTATTCCTTGAGGCCGGCGATAGTGCGGCACTCGAACGATCACTCCAGTCGACACTCCAGGCTCTCAAAGAGCAACCTTCTGGCGCATCTTTTCGCGCCATGAATGCTACCACAGGAGAAGTAATGAGTGGGGCCACATGGAAAATCCAGGATACAACCAAAGAGAAGGAAGTCGGCACACTCTCTACCCCGACAGGAAACGCAAATCTTGCCCCAGGAGACTACGTCGCCATCGCCACCTGGACTGACAAATCAAAGGAAATAACTTTTTCAGTTTCAAAAGGAAAACAAACACCTGTCGAAATCTCTTTCGGCCCGGGAACACTCCGTTTGGCAGCAGCAGAATCCAGAGACAGTGAACCAATCGACCGCCACCTGAATTGGAAGATCTACACCTTGGGTGAAAACGGAGAAACATCGGACGAACCCGTTGTATCGAAACACGCACGCCAGCCCGAAATTCAGTTGGAGGGAGGAACCTATCGTGTGACGGTGGATTACGGAAAAGCGACAGCCCAAAAAGACGTAATCCTTGAAGACGGAGCAATCGAGAACGTCCTGCTCTTCACCGGCTCAGGAACCATTTCCGTCCGATCCGAGAGAGATGGAGTAGCAAGCGAAGAGCACCGCAGCTATTTCGTTTTTCCAATCGGGGCCGACGGCAAACCAGCAGGTGAGAAACTCACTTCCAGCCATGCCATCGTGGCGACATTCAATATTCCTGCGGGCAAATATCTCATCACCGCAGAGGACGGCCCCATCAAAGCCTCCAAAGAGATCGAGATCAGCGCGGGAGAGAAAGAGGATGTTGTACTCAATTTTGGAACAGGAACCGTTACTGTTTCAGCGACACGTGGTGGAGAACCACTCACAACTCACCGCACCTTTTCGATTTTCACTGCCAGCGAACCCGATGGAAAAGCAGTCGAGAAAGGTCATGCCATTTCGAAAGAGTTCATTCTTGGACCAGGCGATTACATCGTGCGTTCCGAAGATGGAACCCAAACCGTCGAAGACCAATTCACCATCGAGTCCGGAGGCAGCACTGAAGTAGTCCTCAATTTCACCACCGGAACAGTGACCGTTTCTGCGACTCGGGCCGAAGAACCTCTAAAAGATCATCGGACGTTCTCCATCTATCGGGAAGGAGAAACTGACGGCAAAGCCGTCGAGAAAGGCCACGCCATCTCAAAAGAATTCATTCTCGATCCGGGAAACTATGTAGTGATGGCGGAAGATGGCCCTCAAGTGGTGGAACAACCTTTCTCGATCGAAACCGGTGGCAAGAGCACAGTAGTCCTTAACTTCACCACCGGCCTCATCACGATCTCTGCGACTCAGGGCGGGAAGCCGGTGGAAACCCATGGAACAATTTCCGTCCACACCGCCGATAGCTCGGAGCGAATCGAAGCCAGCTACGCCATATCGAAACAATTTGCTCTGTCTCCAGGCACCTATCAGGTAGGCTTTGATTCCAAGGATGCTAAAGGAACCGCCGAAATCACCGTAATCACCGGGGATGACAAAGAAGTGGTGATCCCTATTTCACCAAAATAGACTTCCCGAAACCCGTCCACTCAATCCAAGCCCCCATGAAGAGGCTCCTACTTTCCCTTCTGACACTGATAGCGTTTAACTCAAACGCAGGCGAAATCGCTTCCGTCAATTTCAGCAAAATCGAGGATGACCTCCGAACCTGGTTCCTTTCCCTCCCGGAAAATGTCGCACTGAGCGACCGCTACCAATCAACAGTAGCAGGTGATGAGCAACGGCAGAAAATGCTCAAGCAGAGCATGGCAAAGGCACGGGAAGAAGGAGAGAAAGCTGACTTGAGCGAGTATTTCCAAGCGAGTTCCAATACTGATGGATACAAGTTCAAACGAGAACTGAAAGAGCAGTTAAAAAAAGAGCTGTTCCTGCTCACTCAGAAAATGAATCTCGATTACGCATTCATCTACGACTCATCGAGTTCCGATCCGGTCATATACGCCGCAGAGGGAATTGATGACATCACCCCTCTGATCAGGCAGCACTTGCTCACTTTGATGAAGGACATTACTGCCACTCTTGAGTCGGACAGGCCTGAAAGACAGCCAATTGGACCGGAGAAGGTTGAGTAAAACTTTCTTTCTGGCTTGGTTTCAGTTCTTGCAAACTTGCGCCATCGAAACCTCTTGCAGTCTAGCAAAGTAAGGTTCACATTAAACCCTTACTGAGACAGAGTCGCAATTTCAGACAGACGGATGATAGCCGATAGACAAACCTTTCCCCTTCGTGATCTCAAACCGAATGTGATCGCAGTAGTCCACGATTTCGTAGAAGGAACACGCAATCGTATTCGTTTTGCCGAGTTGGGTTTGCTTCCAGGACGTGAGATTCAAGTTCTCCGCAAAGCCCCACTTGGAGACCCCTTGGAAATTCAAGTTGGTGAAACCCTCCTTTCGATTCGCAAGCGCGAAGCAGAGTCTATCGTTGTTAGCCTGGATCACGAATCTTGAGTTCCACAACCCAAGCTCCCTCAAAAGAACGGATCTTTGCACTGGTTGGGAATCCCAACTGTGGAAAGACGACTATCTTCAATGCACTCACCGGGATGCGCCAGAAAGTGGCGAACTACCCGGGAGTCACTGTGGAGAGAAAAGAAGGTTGGTTTCTTGATCAACATGGACAGAAGCAGCGCATCCTGGATCTCCCGGGAGCCTACAGTCTGAATGCCACATCTCCGGACGAAGAAATCCTCCGCGACGTGATTCTGGGACGGAGAGAAGACACACCCAAGCCGGATGTGGTCGTGTGCGTGGTCGATGCCTCCAACGCAGAACGCCACTTCTTCCTCGCAACCCAGATCATGGAGCTCGGCATTCCCACGATTGTCGTGCTGAACATGACGGACATTGCCAAGACAAAAGGCATTGAATTCGACCCTCAAAAATTGAGCGATTCACTGGGCGTTCCGGTCATCCTCTCGAACGCGTCTGCCCGGGAAGGCATCCCGCAGTTGAGAGTAGAACTTAGCAACGCTGAGTTGAAGGCCAGCAAGCATCGCGTTCCTCTACCCGAAGAATTGCTGGCAAAATTACAAAAGAGCGAAGAACCGGAAGACGTTCATTTCCTATACGAGCCAAACCATCCCGACCACGAGTTCGATGAAGAGTGGCAGGACAAACTCGTAGCACTTCGATACGGCGCGGTTCGTGAGTTATTCCGGGATGTTTCCTACAAGATTGACGAAGGGGCGAGAAACCCCACCGAGGAAATTGATCGCTTCGCCCTCCACCCGGTTTTCGGCCCGATCCTCGGGCTCGGAATCATGGTAGGCATTTTCTACCTGATTTTCAGTTTCGCATCGATCCCCATGGACGCGATCGACGCGACTTTTGCCTGGCTCGGTGAGCAGGTAGGAAACTTCATGCCAGAGGGAGACCTTCGCGATCTCATCACTGACGGCATCATTGCAGGAGTTGGGGGGGTCGTCATTTTCCTTCCCCAGATTCTCATTCTCTTCTTTTTTATTGGCCTCATGGAAGACACGGGATACCTGTCCCGCATTGCCTTCATGATGGATCGGCTCATGTCGTGGGTTGGCCTTAGTGGTAAGTCCTTCCTCCCTCTGCTCAGTTCTTATGCTTGTGCTGTTCCGGGAATCATGGGAGCACGAACGATTGAGTCGCCGAAAGATCGACTCATCACGATTTTGGTCGCCCCACTGACAAGCTGTTCAGCGAGACTTCCCGTTTATCTCCTCCTGATACCTGCGATGGCCCCGAATCTTTCCCCGCTCCAGAAAACCGGAGCAATGCTGGGTCTCTACGTCTTGGGCACCGCGGGAGTTTTTCTCTTCGCCGCTATTTTCAACAAAGTATTCAAGAGAGAATCATCAACCTTGGCCGTAATGGAGCTTCCGACCTACAAGCGCCCATCGCTCCAATCGATCGGCCTGCAGATGTGGGAACGGGGAAAAATCTTCCTTCGCCGTGCCGGAACTGTCATCTTGGGGATTTCGATTATTCTCTGGGCGCTGGAAACCTATCCAAAGACAAGTGACGACCCTACAGAGCAACTCGCTAATAGCTTCGCCGGAAAAGTAGGCCACGCGATCGAGCCTCTCATTGAACCTCTGGGATACGATTGGAAAATTGGTATCGGGCTGGTGACATCTTTTGCTGCTCGTGAAGTCTTTGTCAGTGCCATGGCCGTCACCTATCATGTCGAAGAAGGCGATGACGATGATTCAACCATGCAGGCTCTCCTGGCAAAAATTCAGGATGCTAAGAGACGAGACGGAACGCCTGTATTCACTCCCCTCACCTGCCTCAGCCTCCTTGTATTCTACGTCTTCGCCATGCAGTGCATGAGCACCGTCGCCATTGTTAAGCGGGAAACAAACTCCTGGCGGTGGCCTCTTTTCCAGATTGGTTACATGACAGCTGCAGCCTGGATCGCGGCGTTCATGGTCTATCAGGGTGGTAAATTACTCGGGTTTACCTGATGGAGTCCGAAGCAACAAATTGGCAAACATGGGCCGCTCTCGCTGTGGTTGCCATTACCATTGCAGCCTTTGCCTTTCGATCGTTCCGCAGGAAAAAGAAAGGCAGAAAAGGCTGTGGGTCCAGTTGCGGATGCGGCCCTGACTTCAAAAGAAAGGGCTAGGCCGAAGCTTTCTTTCCCGAAAGCATTCCTGCGACCTTCAACACCGTCACCAGAAGTGAGGGCAAGAATGTAAGAGTAATCACCGCGGTGAATGCGAGGCCGAACAAAACGATCGCGCCAAGGCCCCGATACAGTTCTGTTCCCGCGCCAGGAAGGAAAACCAATGGCGACAATCCCATCAATGTGGTGCAGGTCGTCATGAGGATCGGCCGAAGTCGAGCCGACACCGCTTCCTTCACCGCTTCGACTGCAGATAATCCATGGTCTCGAAAATTCTCCATTGTTCGCTCGACGATGAGAATTGGGTTGTTCACTGCCGTCCCGAGTAGAATCAGAAACCCTAACATCGTGATCATATCAAACGGTTGGCGAATGACAGAAAGTCCGATAGACGGCAATAACCCACCCACAAAATTCAACAACCACAGACCGACGATCCCCCCGCTGATACCCAAGGGCACGGTCACTAGAATGAGAAACGGATACCCCCAATGACGATAAATGATCACAAGCTGCAAATAACAGAGCATCACAGCGATCCACATATTCTGCCCCAGCGACTGCCTCGTGGCATCCAACTGATCACTGGCTCCCGTGAGATCGATACTCACACCTGCTGGAAGACTGCCATCTTCCCTCATTGGATAGATAATCTTCTCCCTCACCATCTGGACGGCTGTCTCCAAGGGAAGAGAGCGAGGCGGAATCACGTAAAGAGTCACCGTTCGTTTCCCGTCTACCCGACGAATCTGTGCCGTGTCCACAGTCTCTGAAATATCCGCTAATGCACTTAGAGGAAGCACTGTCCCCATAGGCGTATAGACAGGCAGAGTCTCCAACTCACCAAGTTCCTGTCTATCCTCTGCCTCACTGAACAGAAAAATATCGATCTTGTCATCGTTGAAATAAAACTCGTCAACGTAGGCACCATCACTCAGAGCTGAAGCCGCAAAACCGAAACTCTCTGCATCGAACCCCAGCTCTTCGAGCCGTTCCCATTTTGGAGAGATCTCCAGAAGAGGTTGCCCTAATGTGAGCGATGATGGCACGGAATTGATCTGCGCATTCTCGATCAATTCCTCCGACTTTCGATACACCTCTGAAGCCGTTCTATATATCTCAGGCAGGTCTCGACCACTCACATCAAGCGCCACCGCTCTCGTTCCCCCATCATTGCTGGAGATGATTGAACCTCGTGCGGAAAAAGCTCGCATGCCCGGATACTGGCGAAATCGTTCGTTTATAATCTCGATGTATCGGTCGATATGTTTGGGGTCTTTTGTTACCGCAATGACCCAGAGCGATTCGGGCCGCACAATAAAGGTAATTCTCGCCAAGGCAGGTATATCCGTCTTGCCCGCATCAAAATCAGCCGGATCATATTCCATTGCCGGCAGGTAATCCTCCTGAATTTCCAACGCGATTCTCTCAATCTCTCGAAGGCTATACCCGGGAGGAGCGATCATCGTGGAAAAGGCCTTTGCCTCTTCTCCCTCAGGCAGGTATTCGGCAGGAGGCGTGAGAAACAGAAATGCCGAAACTGTCAGCACCAGGGTCGCGACAAGGCACACTCCCCTCTTCCAACCAGAGTCTAACAACCAGCCAATCGGCCTGAGGAGGCGGGGCGCCTTCACTTTCTTTTCCTTTTCTTTCTTACTTCGAGGAAGATTCGCAAATGCCACCGGAACAACCGCAATCGCGACCACCATGGAAACGATAATGGATGCAGAGATCGCGATACCGATATCGGAGAAAAGCTGTCCCGCCTCTTCCTTCACAAACAAGATAGGAAGGAACACCAAAACCGTCGTCATCGTTCCTGACAAGACAGCTGTCCACACGGCTTTCACACCATCGCGAGCGGCTTCGAAACGACTTTTCCCACGTTGTCGCTCCGACTCGATGCTTTCCAGGACCACAATCGTATTGTCTATCGTCATTCCTATGGCAAACGCGATACCCGCAAGGGAGATCACGTTGATGGTTCTATCCAGCAGCAGTAGTCCGATGAACCCGGCAACCACACAAACCGGCATTCCGCACATCCCGATCAACGTGGCATAGCCAGATCTCAGAAAGAGAAACATCACGATCGCCGCCAGAACGCCACCGATGAGAATATTCTGAATCACGTTCGCAACCGATTGCTGCACATACCGCACATCGTCATTACTCAGGGTCATCTCCAGTCCCGCAGGCTCCAGAACATCCTTGTTCAACCGCTCGACCTCCGGCAGTGCCTTTTCTTTGATGTCGATCACGTTCGATCCCGTCTGGCGCACGAGACTCACCCGGATATTTGCTTCGCCGTCGCTGTAGGAAAGGCTCCGCAATTCGGCGTGCTCAAGAGACACCTTGGCAACATCTCCTAGTCGGGTAATTGCATCCCCCCTCCTGATCAGGATGAGTTCTTCGAGATCCTCCAACTCGCTAAACCGCCCCACCGTTCGCATCAAATAGCGGCGCTTCCCACTGTCGATATCACCTGCCGAAGTATCGATATTTCGATCTCGAATCGCTTCCCTCACTTCAGAAAGAGTGAGGTTTCTTTCCGCAAGTTTTGCCGCATCTAGTCGAATACGGATTTGCCTTTCTGCCCCTCCACCAAGCCGAACCTGAGAAACCCCCTCGATTCTCTCCAGGGCAGGCCTCACGTTGTCATCGACAAAATCGAGCAACATATTGATGTCGAGATTCTTCGGATTCCCCGGCAAAGGAACGATTCGAAACGACATGAAAGGATTGTAGGAGAACGAATCCGTTCGCAGAACTGGCTCATCGACATTCTCCGGATAGGAAGGAACCTGGCTGAGAGCATTGTTCACTTCGAGTAGCGCTTCGTTGGTATCTGTTCCGAAAGGGAACTCCAGCTCGATCTCCGCACTCCCGGTCGAAGCCAGGGAGATCAGGCGCTGAAGATTAGGCAAACCTCGGAGGTATTCTTCCTGCTCAATCAAGATCTCTTTTTCCACATCCTGGGGAGTCGCTCCTGGCCACCGGGTTTCGATAGAAATAATTCTCGTGTCCAGATCGGGAATCATCTGCACCGGGACTCGCGTTGCCGCGACAATCCCCATCAACATGAGCATTGCCACGACAACGGCGACCAGTGTGCCGCGCTTGAGAATTTCGTCGATCATATCCCCTTACGGCTGCCCTTTCGATGACGCCGATTCTCTCACTTCTACTGCCTGATCTTCACGCAACCCTTCATTCCCCATCAGGACGATGCTTTCCCCACCTTCAAGTCCGTCCACCACTTCTACACTCTCACCAAGTGCCCCTGCTGTTTTCACCTCGCGTGACGATACTTTTGAGTTCTCCCCGGCTCCTTGGACTACCCAGACCTTTGCCGTGCCGTCCGGATATCGAACGACCGCATCGCGAGGGATTTGCACGCTCGATTTGTCCTTTGGCCTCGTTGAAATCACTGCTTTCCCGGACATCCCCGGAGCGGCAAGCGAGGCCCCCTCCATCAGAGTTAATCGGGTCAAAAACGTTCGCGAAACCGAATCTTTGACCGGCACCAAAACATCGATTTTTGCTTCAAAAGTCCTCTCCGGATAAGAATCCAAAACCACTCGCACCGATTCAGCGTCTCTCACCTGTTCCAGAAACTCTTGCGGCACTTGGATATCAAATCGCAGATTGTCCATCTCAACCAGCTCAAGAACGGGAGTCCCCGTCTGCACCCATTCACCCTCTTCGGAAATCTTATCACTGATGATTCCACTAAAAGGCGCCACCAGCTTGTGCCGTTCGATCAATTCGGCCTGCTCCCGCTTCCTGACTTGAAGTTGCTTCAAGCTTGCCTCAGCGATTTGCTCGGCAGCCTGGAGAGTCTCCGCTTCCGATTTCGCAAAACCACCGGTCTTAGCCAGACCCGTGACCTCTTCTACTCGTCGTTTTGCATCGGCCAACTCTACCTCAGCCTGTTCGATCTCTGCATCGATCTGTTCCATAGCGATCTCCGCGAGCCGCGTATCCAGCGCCATCAAGACATCACCTTTGTTGACAATGCTACCTGCATCCACGCCCATCTTCTCCACCAGACCGGTTGTCCGGGAAGAAAGTCGGGACCGTCGCTTTGCGGTTATGGTACCTGTAAGAGAAAAGTCCCGCGCAATGCCCTCCACCGTCTTCGCCTCTACAGCGATTACTGGAATAGGAGATTCCTCTCCCCGGGCCCCATCGCTTGCCGCGAAAAGGATCAGGAAGGAGCTAGCAGTCAGGGTGGCGAATCGCCATGGAAATCGATTCATATCTCTCTAGCAAACATGGTCTGAGACAATCATGCAACCAATCCAGAAACCCGCGAAACAGGCAAAATTCCGCCATTGCCCTTGATTGCGGGAATCACTTGCCGCGAGTCAAATTTGCATGATCCCCGATTTACCCCTTCATTATCCATCACATGATTCAGAAAATCTCCCGTCGTTTCGGTCTCAAACTTCTCAGTCTGGGAACCTTGTTCGGTTTTGGCAGCCGAATTTCCTCTTTTTCACAGGAGGATAGTGCTGAAAAGAACCTATCCCGCCTCGACAAATGGGATACGACTCACAACCGCATCTGGGTTGGAGGAGAACTATGGGCAAATCCGATGGAAGACTGGCAAGTCGCAGATGGCTGGGCCGAATGCATTACTGACAGCCCCAATCGCAGCATCCACTCCCTTACTCGGCAACTGACCAACACAGAAGGAACCCTCCACATGTCGGTTCGCCTCATGCCTCCCGCGGAAACAAAGAAAGACCTCGGCGGCGGCTTCCGAATTGGAGTAAAAAGCGAGATCGACGAATACCGCAGCAACAGCTTCGCTGGCAATGGAATCGACGCAGGAATTGCAGGAGACACCCTCCTCCTCTCCTCTACAAAAAAGAAGCTTCAGAAAACGGCAAACGGCGAAGTCACACTAATCCTCAAAGGATCTCCAGATGGAGACAAATACCCACTGACACTGACAGCAAAAGATTCCGCATCTGGTGAAGTCCTCGGGTCAGTCACTCACCAAGCCCAAAAGCAATACATCACTGGCAACATTGCCCTCGTCAGTCAATTCAAGAGCAAAACCCGCACCCGCAAACCCGACAGCCCTGCAGGTTATCGTTTCACCGAATGGAAGGCCGGAGGTGACGCCCTGACAGTCACGCCCGAACAAAAATTCGGCCCCATTCTCTGGACCATGTATTCCCTCAGTGATTCACAGGGAGACGAAGGGTTTGTCATGAAACTCAGCGCCCTCACGGGACCGCTGGGAGAAAAAGACAACCGAACCGTCGAGCTCTTCACTCAAACCGACGGCATGTGGTCCAGTCAGGGAGAAGCCAAACTCGATACAGATGCCTGGACAGCCACTTTCCGCATCCCAAACTGGAACGAAAAACAAGCAACTCCCTACAAAGTCGTCTACAAAGAAAAACACACCGACGGCACTGAATCAGCCGACAATTGGACCGGCACGATCAAAGCGAATCCCGAAGGACGTCCACTTCGCATCGGGGCACTGACCTGCCAGAACGACTACGCGTTTCCTTACGCACCAGTCGCTGATAATCTCGTAAAGCTCGATCCTGACATGCTCTACTTTTCAGGCGACCAACTATACGAAAACCACGGAGGCTACGGCATCATTCGCAATCCCGCGGGACCGGCGATTCTGAGTTATCTGCGCAAATTTTACCAATTTGGGTGGGCATTTCGTGATGCCATGAAAGACCGCCCGACACTCTGTATCCCTGACGACCATGATGTTTTCCAGGGAAATATCTGGGGAGAAGGCGGAGCACCGATGAAAGAACTCGACCAGGGCGCCTCTTCGAAAGGCGGATACATTGAACCAGCCCGCATGGTCAATGCCGTCCATAGAACCAATACCGCTCACCATCCAGACCCATACGACTCGACACCCTGCCTCCAAGACATCAGCGTCTATTATGGAACTATGCTCTACGGAGGGGTCAGTTTTGCAATCATCGGTGACCGTCAATGGAAGAGCGGACCAGAACATGTCGACACAGGCGAAGGTCGCGCCGACCACGTTTCCAATCCTGACTTTGACACCTCCGCGCTGGACAAAGAAGGCCTCATTCTACTCGGGGAGCGTCAGGAAGAATTCTTAAAGAGATGGTCAAGTGACTGGGAGGGCCATTCCATGAAAGTCCTTTTAAGCCAGACCGTATTTTCAGGAGTCGCAACCCATCATGGGCAATACGACGGCTATCTCAAAGCGGACCTGGACTCAGGTGGATGGCCACAAACAGCGCGTGACCGAGCAATCGAGATCATCCGCCCATCCAAAGCGCTCCACATCAATGGAGACCAGCACCTGACCACTCTGTCGCAATATGGCGTCAACGAACAGCGCGACAGCAACTGGTCGTTCTGCACCCCGGCAATCGCAGCCGGCTACCCTCGCTGGTGGCGTCCTGATGAATTGGGCATGCCCCACGAAAACCGGCCCTCACACGGCCACCTGAACACAGGTGAATATCTCGACGGATTTGGGAACAAAACGTATGTCTATGCTGTAGGAAATCCCGAGGTCGGCACAGAGAAGAACCGCTACGACAAGGCTCATCAAAAAGGCAGCGGCTTTGGCTTGGTCGAAGTGGACAGCGAAAAAGAAACCTATACTCTCCATTCTTTCCGCTTTCTTGTCGACGCCACCGAAGACAAAGCTGAGAATCAGTTCCCCGGTTGGCCTGTCACCATTCACAAAAATGAAAACGCAGGAGAGAATCGGTTAGGGTGATTTTATGATCCCTTGCCTGATCAGCCAATCCTCAAACATGTCCGGCCACTGATTGTCGGGGCCATCGTGGATACCTTCCGCATGGCCTCCCTTTTCATAAATGTGAACTTCCGTGGGTACTCTGCGCTCTCGGAGCAGCAATGCGAAGTGGAGCGATCCAATCGTAAACTTGTCAGTGATGGCAGAAGCGATAAAGACTGGAGGGGTGATGTTTCGCCTGACCATCTCGTGAGTCAACTCCGGTCGAAGATCAGCCGATTCAATTGGGTCTGTTAGATAAGCAGGCGCCACCATCGCAATGAAATCAGGACGGCAACTTTCGCGATCAGCTTCATCTACTGGTTCATACATTCGCGCCTCAGATCTGTGGTTCGTCGCTAGCATGGCACACAGATTTCCACCTGCCGAAAAGCCGATTGCCCCAATTCGATCTGGGTCGATTCCGAGGTCTTCACCCTGGTTTCGCAATAGGGACACAGCTCGCTGAATATCCTGCAGGGGATGATGGTGCATGGGAAATCCCTGATTTCTCTTTGGAACACGGTATTTCATATACACGCCCGCCACTCCCCTTTCGATGAGCCACTCGACGATATCCATTCCCCCTGATGTTATCCCGAGGGAACCATAACCACCACCCGGACATACCAGAACTGCGGGCACAGGTTCCTCCACGGAAACAGGACGTACTACCGTCATCGAAGGCTTGGTCACCATCACGATTCGGTTGCTCCCATCGCGCCCCTCTTGGAGCGACTCCTCAGGAAAAGGCCGATCATCATCAGGCCCCTTTTCAGTCCATAGCCGAATCGTTGTGACGCTACATTCCTCGGAAGGGAGATGCTTTCTAAGCTCCTCTTCCCCAGCAGTCAGATTATCATCCGCTCCTCTGACGACCTCAAAATGAGAAGCAAACACTGAGAATAACAGGAAAAAACTGCGGAAGCGCATCTTCCACTAATAGCGAATTTGGAAACTCAACGCAAAGAATTCAGCCGCTAACAGCGGTTTCGGCGATCTCCACTTCCGTCGCCCCTTTCCCCACGCTCTGGACAAATTGGTAGAGCCGCTCCATTTGCTGAAGAAGATTGAAGCCCTTCTCCTGAGCCAGGATTTTTATCCCGGGAATCAATTCATGCTGACCAAACGCAAACTCCCGGATGTCGATCATTCCACAATAATATTGCCGCTCAGTGTCTCGATGCCGAATCAGTTCCAAATAGCAATAACCGGGAAACTGCCCGTTGATGGTCGCATCATAGTCCAGAAACTTAAACGGTCCTCCTCCTCGCGTCGGCTGGGCATCACCGAACTTGACCCAGTAATCGTACGCAAACAAATGCCCGTGAGTTTTTATCACACCCTGCATTTGGCTCAAGGGGCGACTCAAGGCTTCCAGATTAGCCACCTGGTTCTTGGAGAATAACTGCGCTAACTCTTTCGAGCCCGGCAGCATCCGCTGCTGCCCGATCAAAACCGCCCAATCCCTTTGAAGAAGATAAAGAGAGTGCACCTCGGTACCGATGCGGATCGAGCAAAGCAGCTTTTCCTCTCCCATTGTTTGCGGCATAAGGCGACAGTCCTAAAGAACCACTAGTACAGGCTCTAATGCATTGGTCAACAAATCTTAAGATTCAATTCTTCAACACTTTTTCTTATTTTCTGGCTGCAATCCGTCGTTAAATTCTTCAGATTCCAGTCGAGAGTGTGCGTGCATTACCTGAAATATGACTTTCCGATTCATCCTACTTATTACGACTAGTATTGCAGTTTCGATTCATTCGATTGCTTTCAGCAGCGACGATCGTCCCAATATTCTATTCTTGATCGCTGACGATGCCTCGAGAGACAGTTTCGGCGCCTACGGTGACACATACGTGAAAACACCCGGATTTGATCGCATTGCGAAAGAAGGCGTCCTCTTCACGCAGGCATACAACTGCAATCCAAAATGCGCGCCAGCTCGCGCGTGCCTACTTACTGGTCGATACTCATGGCAGTTGGAAGAAGCCTGCAATCACCAACCGTTTCTCTCATCAAAATGGAAGTTCTATCCTTATCTCCTTGAAGACACCGGCTATTTCATCGGAGTTACGGGGAAGGGCTGGGGTCCAGGCGAATGGCAGGGACATGCCGCAGGCAATGAAAAGACGGAGGACAATCCCGCAGGTCATCCGTGGAACAGTAAAACCCTGAAAGCCCCCTACACCGGCATCGCGACCAACGACTACGCTGGGAACTTTGGAGAATTCCTCGAAAATGTTCCCGAAGGAAAACCGTTTTGCTTCTGGCTCGGAACGAAAGAACCACACCGAAAATACGAACTCGATAGCTGGAAAAAGGAAGGGCGAAAACTCGAAGACGTCTCCGTCCCTGCCTATTATCCTGACAACGAAACCATTCGGGGCGATCTCGCCGACTACGCCATCGAAGTGGAATGGTATGATAAACACATTCGCGAAGCCCTCGATCACCTTGAGAAAGCGGGAAAACTCGACAACACGATCATCGTAGCCACCTCCGACCACGGCATGCCTTTTCCTCGTGTGAAAGGCCAGATCTATGATGACGGGTTCCACATTCCCTTCGCCGTTCGCTGGGGAGACAAAGTGAAGCCTGGACGCACAGTCACCGATTTCATCACCTTTCCCGATCTCGCCCCTACCCTGCTGGAAGCCGCCGGAGTTCCTATCATTGAACAAATGACGGGTAAGAGTTTTCTTCCCCAATTACTGGCAGAGGGTTCCGGTCGCATCGATCCCGATAGAGATCACACACTGCTCGGCAAAGAACGCCACGATATCGGCCGAACGGACGGAGAAAAGCTCTCCGTCGGCTATCCGGTCCGAGCCATCCGCAATGACAAATTCCTCTACGCGCGTAACTTCAAACCAAACCGCTGGCCTGTTGGTGATCCTCAATATGACTTCCTCAATTGTGATGATTCCCCAACAAAGAGGTTCCTGATGGAGCTTCCTGTCTCTTCCTCAGAAAGCGACTTTTACGAAATGAGTTTCGGTAAACGTCCCGCCGAAGAACTCTACGACATGGATAAAGACCCTGATTGCGTTCACAATCTCGCCAGCGATCCGGCCTATCGTGAGACTTGTAATCAATTATGGGCTCAATTGGAGACCGAATTAAAAGCTCAAGGCGATCCGCGTGTTTTGGGGAAAGGTGAAATCTTCGACGACTATCCGAACCGCAGCATTGAACGCCAGCAGAAACTCTACAACCGTCCCGACTTCGATCCGGCTAAGAACTTTGAGGAGAAATATGGAGTTCCTGCGAAGCAGTAGATCTGAAGATAACTATTGCTGAACTGGTGTGAAATCCGAAGGCTGTTCTTCTTCTGACCCATCTTCGGGTTTTACATCAGCAGATTCGGCACCGGACTCCTCGTCAACCTCTTCCGTCTCCCAGACACTTTTCAACTCCTCGTGCAATTGGCTTTCCCACTCGTCCGGCTTTCGCGAATCGACCCATACAACAGTTTTATACGCAGCGTCGGTTAATGTAATGTCAGGAGCTGCCCCTACGATGAAGTCACCACCCTTGTCTTCGTCGATATGCGTGACGACCGTTGTAAGCCAGAAAAATCGACGTTCCCCCGCGATGTCACGAATGAAGGGTCTCTGCTCCGCAGCACTGTTTCGGGACCAGTCGTAGTTTTTCCGACTCTCCATGACCTTCGATACTATCGCGGAAACTCCTGTCAGCACCTGCTCTTTTTCATAGTGCCGATACACCAACGAATCACCCTGCCCATCAGCAGGAACAAGAAGACTTGTATTCAAGCCCTGCTTATCTTCCTGGAATGGCTCAAGGGCAAAATAGTGATAAAGGCTAGCACTCTCGCCTGTTTCAAAATATCCCGTAAACGGCTGATCGTTGAAATCGCCCGGTAGATCAGGAATCCGAATATCCCCTCTGTGGTAGCCCGGCATCGGGGAGAGAAAGCCCTGGCTGAAACGATAACTCTGCGCAGTAAAACGAGACACCTTTTCCGGAAGTACATTCTGATTCGTGAGGAACTCATGCTTTCCAATCTCACCCGGTGGTATCCATTCTCCCGCTCCCATAACCATGCTTTTGAACACACGATCAACACCTGCACCTTGATCAATGATCACAACACCACCAAAAACGGGTCTTGGCAGGAAGAACCCTTTCCACCTCACCAGCGAAACCATCTGCACCCACTCATCATCGTCATTTCGTATGTAGCGAACCTGAACCGGCTCATAATTCATAAACCTCCAGGGATTCAAACCATTGATGACAGCCGTTCGGGTATTCCTCGCGGCAAACATTCCTTCACTGGAAAAGAACTCGACCTCATAGCGGTTCTCTCCCGAAAAGTTTAACGCCACCTTGTCGGCCGGTACGCTGATGACCTCCTCTACTTTTCCGGTCAACTTTCGCACAGCAAACGCGGGCTCGATTGCCATGGACCATACATAGTCATCCCCAACGCGAACGAACTCGGGCGCGGAGACTTCCTGCACATCGGAAATGCCCTCCCTCGCCAGCGTTTGAACCGCATTGCGGGGGTGAATCCGTTCGTATTTTGTCAGGGGCAATTCCTCTAACTGCCGATGTGGATGACTCTTGTAGTGATAGTAGAGCGCAAGGTAGTGCCGAATACCTGTGTGTGGGGAGAACGCCAGAATTCCGAAGACCAGGCTCAGGATCATAACAATGGCTCCTTCAAGGTACTTCTTCTTGGCCCACACCGCACTTCCCGCTAGAAGCCCTAACAGGGCGATTAAAATCGGGGCAAAATACAGCCGTGTCGTGATGGCAAAAGGCTGCAACCAGGCACGGAACAAATACGCCAGGACAACCAGGATAAGAAGAATCAGCAGGAACTTCAATTTGTGCCGCAGGGCGAAACGCTTGATAGCCCCCACAATATTTCGGGTCAGCCAATACAACTTACTTCCCCAACTCGACTCAGGGATTTCCGGCAGTGGCTTTTTCTCGGCAGGGCTCTTAGGCATGGAATTTAGTGTTTGTCCGTGTAACGGCGCATCATGTCACGTGGATCGTCGGAATCATCGTCTTTTGCCGGCTCGGTTGTTTCCTTCTCTTCAGGCTTTTCCGCTGGTTCTTCGGATTCCACGACCTCCTTCTTCGGCTCAGACACGACATCGGCCGAAGCTGTTTTTTCACTCTTCGCATTGATCTCGTCCAACGCATCATACATCTCGTTCCGCCCTCTCCACAATCTGTATGCCCAGGGACCGATGAGGAATCCCACCATAGTCATGGGGACTTCGACGATCCAGAGGATAAGTTCGACAAGAAGGTTGATTGTCTCCAGGGAAAACAGAGCCGCTACCGTCTGCAAGGTAGACAGCAAAGTCGCCATCATGACTTTGTTCCTCGTCTTCCTGTTGTAAATGAATCCCGCCTCGACGTCGGAAGGCAGCGGATCCTTGTGCGTTAGATTGAACCACACTCGATACCACTTCACCCCAAATCGCCGGTCGATCACATACCAGAAGGCACCGAGCAGGACGAAGAAGATCATCCAAAAGGTGATGTACGAAGTTAAACTACTCATGGTTTATTATTGGGTCGGGATTTAAAATCGATCAGATTGCGGCAGTCCTCTGCTT
The DNA here is from genome assembly GCA_002698785.1 of Verrucomicrobiales bacterium. Taxonomy (GTDB): domain Bacteria; phylum Verrucomicrobiota; class Verrucomicrobiia; order Verrucomicrobiales; family DEV007; genus Arctic95D-9. The sequence continues at coordinate 306,738 of PAAG01000059.1, forward strand.
TCGAGTTGGTGGATTGCCCACTTCCTTTGACCCGGCCCCCAGTTCTGGTAGAGCCGGTAAAACTGTTGCTTGCTGTGACGAAACGTCATCTCCAAATCGAGCGGATTGATCAGGCTCAACAGCTGCCACACGATATCGGTGGTCAACGAATCGAGGCCCGGAGCAGGCACTAAGGTCGCCTCTTTCGCTGCAGTCGAAAGCCGCAACTTGGGAGGACGAGCCTCGATATCGATCAATCGTTTCAATTCATACAGCTCCTTGTAATAGTCCGGGAGAAATTCCTGCGCAGACACGAAGGCTCCTTTTCTTTGTGCCGCAGTCAGTGTTCCCAGGTCCTCCCGAAAGCCCGAATCGTATATGGCTCTCGTCTGCAGTGCCTCGATTACAATTGAAAGTCTGCGGTTTCTGTCTTCTTCCGACAGACCAGTGAGACGCCGAACCAAACCGGCTTCTTCCAGCATTTTCAAAACCACGGAAGGTTCCTCTTTGAGAGAGTAAAGATCGTGCCTCCCATTGGGATCTTTCGCCATCTCTCCTGACTCAGCGATCAAAATCGGCTTCTCCCTTTTGGGACAACTCCGAAAGACAAATATGCCTCCCATCGCTCTGGTGTAGAAATTATTCACTTCGTCAAAAGGCGCTTCCGGGATAAAAAGCGCCTGATGGCGTAGATCGCCGTTCTCCCTCGCGGAGGATACTAACTTCTCAACGAGCACGCGATTAGAATAGGCGTCTTCCTCGTGCCGAAATCGTGCGACAAGCTCCCTCTGTTCTCTTGTCTTTCGCATGATGTGTCCCGGCGTGGACGGCCGGACCACGATGGAATGCAACATGAGCAAATCGAACGGGCTGTGATACGCATCAATTCCCTGGTCGATATCAAGAATGACACCGCTGATTCCAGTAAGGTTGTGGAGAGCTCTCCGGTGATCCGTGTGAATGGAATCAAGAATCTTCCAATCAAAAGAGTGCATGGGCATATACACCGGTTTGCCCTTTTGCTCGGGAGTGAGCAGCACGGCGTAAAGATTCGCCTCACCATGACACAGATAATTGGGATCATTTCTCTCCGCTGCGATCTGCGGACTCCACCCCGCACCATCAATCGCAAAGCGCTTTCGCTCTGTGGGCTCTTTCCCGATGGCTTTCAGGCAATCATTGTAACGATCCACCAACAGCGGAGTAGTCACCGGCACTAAACCGGCACCAAAAAAACCTCGCTCTTGTAGAATCTTCATCACTAAAATCAGTTCTCAGTTAGTCCCTCAAAAACCGCTTCTCTGCTTCCGAACGGCAATCCAGTTCAAAGAGCATATTCGAAATCTTCCGCTCACGATCTTGATTGAGAATACGAGACAGGTTGTTGCAATATTTTACTGCCTCCCGCCAACGCAAGTCAGCAAAAGAGAGGCCTTTCATGTTTCCTCGCATAAGGTCCTTGAGCATTTCGACTTTTGTTTCGTAGTCCCTGTAAAAAAAGATCTCCGCGTCCTCAAACCACTCATCAGGCATATCGAAATCATTGAGGCGATTGTTCACTGCCTGCTGAATATTCCGCACGTCCCGGGAAGAAAATGTGGGATAGAGATCCAAAACTCGCTGGAAGAAGAGGGCAAAAAAGTCGTGCTCATCTCTTTCCTTCAAATTGAGCAACTCTTCGACCGAGCCACGAAGGCGATCATCCTCCAACTGAGGCTCCTCCTTTTCCACCACAGAAAGATCAGACACATCCGCCTGCGAACTCAGATACTCGTAGTCTCTCGGATCTTTGAGATTCACCACTTTCCCATCAATCTCCCGAATCCCTCTCCACCAAAGGTGATCCTGATCGAGAAAATCTTCCCGCGAATCAGCTCCGTCGATGGGAAACCGTGCCTGAACTCGAGACAGCACAGCTTTATCCAGTTGTTCCGGAAGATTGGTAAAGAACTCCACCACGGTATTCCCACGCTTAATGGCATAGGCACCTTCCGTGTATCGTAGAAAGACTCCAATCACTTCGCGGACACCGGCAGACACTCCCTCTCGACTCCGATCCTCGAAGCAATTCTCCGCATCGTCCATTGGAGCATAGACGATCTTGTCGTCATCCTGGAGACGACGCATGAACTCGATCATTCGCTCTGCACTGCCTCCCTGAAACGTAGATACGATATTATCAGGAAGCGGCCAAAACATAAAAGGCAAACCAAGCCACTCGCAATAGTCGCTCATTTTTGTGGCAGTGGCAGCAATCTGCATGCTCTTACCCGTCCCCGGCTTTCCATAGCCCATGCGAACCAGGGGAAGGCCTCCAATCTCCAGAAATGGATTCTTCTTCGCTGCCAGATCGTAGCAGACCAGACGCTGCGCGAGACGTCTTGCCGCATGCTTCGCAGCGCGGTTCCCAACGATATCCTTGAACTCCAGACGATTGAACTCAATTCGCGCTACCGAAACATCCGGCAGTTCATCGAATCCGGACAGCATGAACTCGCTGTCTTCCAGCCGATAGCGGTTCTTATCGAAAAACTCTGTATGTTTGAGCGAATCTCTCCGCTCTCTAACCCCGTTGATGAGCTGCTCGACCCACAATTGGGCAAACCGATACAGGTCATGACCATCGCGAAGCCCCGACTTCGAAGCAAGGTATCCAAAGTGGAAAACCGCACATTCCAGAGACTTCAGCGGATTTGATAAATCGATCTCCGGGATAGAAGGGCTAGTGATCTGTCGGCTCGCCGTTTCTTCTTCTTCCTTTCTTCCGAGCAACCAGTGAACAAATGCCCCGAAAGAATAGAGAGCTATCGCGGCAGACGTGTGATGCTTCTCAAAAAACTCAGCTTTTTGTGCAGAGGAAAGCTGACCGGCACGGTTCTGAGCCACCAATCGCTCCAATCCGCCTGCCTGGCCATATGCCTGTGCCAGGTGCATACCAATGCACAATCCATCGCGGAGCGAGTGCATGACAGAATTCACCTGATCGGTCAAAAGGAGAGCATCCTCACTCACCATCTTCGCAAACTTGGTCACACTGGTGTGCTCGAGCCCCATGCTTCCATAAGCAGTACTGGGCCTCCACTTGCCAGAGCCATCATCTTTGGGAACATCTTGCTTCGTGTGTTTCCAACTCGACTTGATCAAGAACTGGTTCGCCCGGTCCCGATACTTGTCCAGATCACCCGGGCTTATTGGAATAGTAGAAGATATCTTAGTAGACATGTTAGTAAATTCTCAATTGGCTGTCTAAACTTCAAAGAGTGAGCCGTCTCCCTCAAAGGCGTAACGGACGGCTTTCTCATACCCCTTCAGCCAGCGGGGATTCTTTTCTGCAAATGTTGTCTGCCAGAGATGGTGCGGCATGAAGAGATACCGCTTCACGTCGGATAGTTTCCGATCGAAACACTCCGGATCGTCGTGAGGGACCTCGAAAACCTCCTGCAATGTGTCGGGCAGCAGCAACCATCCTCGTTCCTTCACCACTTGGCGTGAAGACACGATCACCTCGCACTCCATGGAAAACAGGACATCGTCGGGATCGCCAGATCGGCGGAGAAACTTCGCCAGATCACAATCGTCAAAACTGAATCGAGTCGAAAGTATCGGACCGAGCCGCAACCGACGAATCGCCTTCGGATGTACGGATGCCAGTTCCCGATCCAACTCGGTAGCGAAAACCGCCAGAGGAGCGATACGGCGGCCAAGCCTCTCGATCGTCTCTCTTAACTCATTATACGGACTACTCCCCTTCATCATGGGCGAATCGTCCGAATCCTGGTCGAACTCCAGCCAGGTCAGGTAGATGAGATTGTCTTCGGTATTGTAACAGGCCCAGGAACAAACGTAACGACGGTTGAACCGACTACCGGAATGCTGCTTCACTTCTCCGAAGCAGAACGCTCCCATAAACTCCTGCTCAAGGAGAGCTTCGAGATACTTTCTACGGCCGAGATTTTCGAGCATTGCCAGCGGAGTTGTGTTCTCATTGAAAACAACGTCGAGAGCTTCTTCGATAAGGATGGGGCGTGGCGGAATTCGCTTCAGAGTGTCTTCGGCATGTTCAGCATCATTTTCCAGCCGAACGATCTCGTTCAAATGTGGAAAACCGGACTCGTTCAGGTCGAGCTTCATCCGGTCATCTACGTCGACAAGATATTTCAGCCGCAACAATTCGATGCTCTGGAGAATGCGGTTTCCGAATAATCCGATGCACTCGCCTTCCGGAGAGGAACTTCCTATCTCCGACTCAGACCAGTTACGGAGCACTTCGCACACCCGACGCATCTGGTCGAAGTAGATGCGATAGTGCTCCTCGTCCGGCAGGGATACGTAATCCCCGCTGGCGGTCAACTGAACGACATTTTCCATCGAGTCCCTCCCTTATCCGATCACTGGGACTCAGTGGAACCTTCGTCTTCCGTATAAGTAAAGAACGACGAATCCAATGGATCGATGTTGTACTTATCCCGAAACTGTGCCAGAGCTTCATGCTCCCGCTCGCGAATACGAGCCTGAGCTTCTGCTTGAGCAGCGCGAGCTTCTTCGATCTTCTTGATCCGCTCTGGCTGGCTTTCCACCATCTCCATACGGCGACGATCAGAAGCAGATCCTACCTTTGCCATGAAATCCACATTGCTCTTGTCGATCGCTGTTCCAAGGTTGTCGAGATTCTGAGCCACATCCTGGTCGCTCATCGCCTTCATTGCTTCCAAACGGCTGCGGAAGGTAACGAGACGCTCTTCCGTGTCAGACTTGAGCAAAGTGATCCATGCATCCTGGTTGTCGCGCAGCTTCATCTGGCTCTTTTCATGCACATCGAGTTCGGCGGCAAACCGCTCCTTCGACTGGAAAAGAACCAGAGCCTGATTCCGACGACCGCGAATTTCTTCCACCTTCTTCCGAAGAGCCGAGATGTCCTTCTCTGCAGCAACATACTCTGGCGAACCATTCACCATGGTATCAAGTTCTGCCTCACGAGACTGCAATTCGCCTTCTGACTCATTCAGTTCGGCATCGAGTTTCTCCAGGAGTTCAGCAGCCTGCTCTTTCACCCGGAAAGCCTCACTCTTACGATTACTCACCGACTCGAGCTGCTTCTGCACTTCCTTGCGGCGCTCTTCCATGATCTCGATGGTCTTTTCCACCTTGAACATGAACTGCTGCAGGCTCTCTTCGATAGAAGCCTTCATCAGCCGATCTCGAGCCATCTTTTTGACCCGGATTTGAGCTGTTTCGACACCCGTCTGTGCTTTCTCCAGACCAGCACGTGCTTCACGAAGAGCCTTCTCACGAGAACTCAGTAGAAACTTCCACGCAGGAGCATCTTCTATTTTGATGATATTTGCTTCAGCGGCTTTCACCGCGCTTTCCGCCTTTGCCACGACCTGCTTTTCCGACTCGTCGGGCTCCATCAAGTCTTCGTATTCCTGCCCCATCTCGTTCATCAACGAGTTCAGCCCAAATACAGCCTGAGAAAGGTCTTCCTGCTCCTGCTGGAGTTCACCACGGAGAGTTTCAAAATCGGCGCGCAACACTCCCATGCGGAGTTCCCGCTCCTCAGAATCTTCGATCTTTGCCGCTTCCTCCATCTGCTGCTCCAGCGAAGCGATCTTCTCTTCGATGTTCACTTCAGGGGCTTTTTCAAGGCTGGTGATTGCCTGTTCAGTATCCTGGCGCAGGGCGCTGAGAATGTCTTCGGAGCTCATAGCGGTTTTCTAATATGGGGGGTTGCTTAGTAATATGACCTACTTGGTTCATCCCATTTCGATCACGTGATTGGTTATAGCCTTGTCATGATTTCTTTACCATTATAAACGGATCATCTTTTTGGAGGAGCACCTATGGGACCCAATCAAACGTAATGCCAAGTAAGTAGCGGAAATATAGGAAAACGTTACCCCTATCACCTTACACTTAACTGCGTGCAGTTTTCCGGATTCCCGTATATCTTCGGGTGAATTATGACGCGTCTCCGCCTCCTGCAAATTACACTCGCAGTGCTTTCCCTGCCCTTGCTCTGCTCTGCCAGAGAGGCACCGGATGACTTTGTAGAAGTGGTGAAACTCGACCCCTCGATTGCCATCGAGCTTCCCTATGCAACGAAGAACAACTTCTGTAAGCGAAAGCTCTATTCCATCGAACGCTGCTTCCTCCGTCGTGAAGTGGCAGAGGCCCTCATCAAAGTGCAGAAGGACCTTAAGAAACACGGATACAGTTTGAAGATCTGGGATGGTTACAGACCTCGCTCAGTTCAATGGGAGATGTGGGAGCACTCCCCGATTCCAAACTTTGTGGGAGATCCGAGATATGGATCAAAACACAACCGAGGCGCAGCGGTAGACGTGACTCTTGTCACAGCTGGGGATCACAAATACGTCGAGATGCCGACTCCCTATGACGAATTCACTCATCGCGCCCATGCCAATTTTATTGATGTGAGAAAGGAAATCGCGGAGCGCCGAATCCTCCTTCAGCAAATGATGCGCAAGCATGGGTTCCATACGATCCAGTCAGAGTGGTGGCACTTCAATTACAAGAACTGGAGAAACTTTCCGCTAGAAGACGTTTCCCTTCAGGAGTTGGTCGATCGGCAGAGATAAGGTCAGCAGCTTGAGAGGTCGATCACTTCTGCTCCCAAGGCCTGGTTTTCCAGAATTGCCGGAATCAGGTTCGTCCATTCTCCGCATTCGTCGAGGATACCGCTGTCGGCTGTCGCAACGATACCTTTCTCGCCTACCTCTTTAAGAACCGGGTCGGGATCGTGGACGAGGGTTACTTCGACGTTGAGTTGAGGAAACTCGGCGGCCACTTCTTCTATGATTCCTTTGAGACGTCCACTGTTGGAGACAGGTTTGTCGAGATACCAGGCAGAATGAAAAATGTTAAGTTTTTGCATGGTATTTAAAATGTGCTCCAGCGCTTCCCTCGATTGTTCGAGGACTCGGTAATTGCCGTGCATGCTGCTCATGTCCCGGATACAGCCATCCCTCCCCCGGAGGAGGATGCCACCAGCCATCGCTGCCTCGATTGTGGTTAGCACGTTGAAACCATCCAGAAACACTAACCGACTCCCTATTTTATCTGGGGAAATGGCACGTTCCGATCGAGAATGGAAGGATTCATCGCTGCAGGCGCAACGCCCCACAGCCACTCGCTGACGGGCGGTCAAATCATACCGATCTCCCACCAGTTTGAGGGATGAGTTGTCCGTGTATCCTCGCGTGCGCATCCATGATAGATCTGCAACAGCTTCCTGGAGGGAGGGTATCTGAGATGTTGCGAATAGCTTCTCATCCTGCGGATGTTTTCCTCGATTTGATTTTCCCGGCATTTCTCCCTCTCAATAGTCGGTCAATGTCTTCGGAGGCAGGGCCACGCGCAAGGCATTCAATACCGCGAGCACATCAATAATTTCCTGCGAGATCGCCCCTGCGACGGGAGGCAGATACCCAAAGGCTGCGATAATCATGCCCACCACGCTAAGGATCATCCCGCCGACGGCACTCTGTAACGCGATTTTCCGCATACGGCGACTGATGTGAAACAGCTCGTCCACTTTGCGGAGAGCACTGTCCATGATGACTGCGCCGGCTGCTTTTGCCGTGACATCGCTACGCTGCCCGAATGCGATCCCCACCGTTGCAGCGGTCAGGGCTGGAGCATCGTTGATTCCATCACCAACGTAGACGGTTCCGCTCTTTTTGGTGGCTTCCCGAACAATTTCCAGCTTCTCCTCGGGACTCTTATTCGCTCTCACGTCAGTAATGCCGACTTTCTCTGCGAGGTAGCTCACTTCGGATTCCCTGTCCCCTGACAAAAGCATCACATAGTCCATGTGATGCTTGCGACTGAGGTGCTTGACGAACTCTCGACTTTCTTCCCTCGGAGCATCACGGAACTGATAAGTTGCTGCGTATTTCCCGTCGACAAGAATGACACATTCCAAACCTCCAGCGAGAGGAGGTAAATGCTCGGCTTCTTCAGGATGGGAATGCGACAACTTCTTCCGGCTCGTAATTTTCACCTCGTGCCCGTCGATCTGGGCAGTGAGGCCTTCCCCCGGTTTTTCACTGATTGAATCCACATCGATTCGACCTTTGCCTTTCGCATCCGCCGCTCGGACTATTGCTTCGGAAAGTGGGTGCTTAGAATACTGCTCCGCACTTCCCACCAGTTGCAGAACATATCCAGGGTCCAATCCTTCCGCAGCAATCTGCTCGATCAACTCGGGGCGCCCATAGGTCAATGTCCCTGTCTTATCAAAAATGACGGCCTTGCAGGTATCCACCGTCTCCAGCACGGATGGATCGCGAATGATGATGGCGCGTTTTGCCGCCAGAGATATCGAGCCGATGATCGCCACAGGAATGGCAATCAAAAGAGGGCATGGTGTCGCCACGACCAGCACGGCCAGGAATCGAATGGGATCACCACTGACAATCCAGGCAATAAGGGCCAATGCCACCGCAAGCGGAGTGTAGAATGCACCTAACCGATCGGCCATGCGTCTCATTTGCGGTCGCTCCTGCTCGGAAGCCTTCATCACTTCCATGATCTTGGCATAGCGAGAATCGACAGCGAGTCTATCCGCACGAATGGTAATGGCAGACTCACTGTTCAGCGCCCCGGAAATCACCTCTGATCCGGGGGTTTTTGAAACCACATAGGGCTCGCCCGTGAGGTAGGACTCGTCCATCGAGCCATGCCCCTCGATCACGGTTCCGTCGACTGGACAGATATCGTGAGGAAAGACGATAAGTTCATCCCCCACCTCAACATCATCCAATTGAACATCAACCACCCCTTCAGCAGTTTTTCGATGCGCTACAGAGGGCATCCTCGCGGCGAGCGCCTTCAGGACAGATGATGCGCTGCGAACGGCGTAGGCTTCGAGAGCCTCCCCTCCGGATAGCATTAGAATCACGAGAGTCCCGGCGAGATACTCTCCCAGAATCACCGATGTAACGATTGAAATACCAGCCAGCAGATCAGATCCAAACTGGCGCCGAACCAGATTCATCAGTAGCCCCCAAACGAGCGGAGCACCTCCTAACACATAGGCGATCCACAATGGAATATTTGAAGCGACCTCAGAAAGGGAGAGACCATATCGCATCACCAGATTGGCTGCGATGGCCAGCACTGCGAGAACGGCGATTCCCGCCTGCATACGTTGCTCGAAGGATTTCCCTTCTGACTCGTCACTCATTGTCACAAAGAACCTAGCCTCATGTCAGGCAACCGTCGATCTCCATTTCTGCAACGAACGTTTCACTCAAAGGCGAGAACTTCTCGTATTGTTCGGCCATAGAGACGCGTTCCATCGGTCGATATACTTGCCCGGGTGTACGCATCCCCCAGATCTCCCAGATCACTTACCGAAACAACGGCCGACTCATCCCATTTCTCTGCTTCGGTATCCACGACGAATACCATCCCGGAGAGTATGGGAACGAAAAGACGATTTCCTATTGCCGTTGCGTAGGGTGATGCCGTGTGCCCCCAGCCATTACCAATATCACGCCCGTCACCACTTACTTTGAACCCGCGGGAATTTCGCATCGAGTTGAGCCGCAGTGATACATAACTGATGTTGTTTTTCAGCTTCTTGTTCTCCAACGGAGCCAAGTCTTCGGGCCGTTGGTCAGCATTCCAGAGGGTCTGTTCTTCTTTGCCCGGTTCACGAAGCACCTGCAACGGGAGTTCAAGATACTCGACCTTGCCTGAATTGAGATCGATCCTGCCGAGATAGTTTTTCGTGTAGGCGCGAAAGAAATGGTAATTTCCCACACAGAGGTTCGAGCCCTGAGTAATTGCGCGCGGTTTATTGTCGGGAAGATTCTCGGTTTGAATCACACGCTTCCCATTTTTCCATCGGCATACAGGAACCTCTTCTACCAGATTCACCGCTTTTAGTATCGTACCGTCGGTAGCATTTACCCAGAGATGCTCGTTCCCATTAAAAATGAGAGCCATGTCATCCACAATCGGGAATGTCTGCGTCGACATATAGCCGGGCAAGGCAAGCGTCCACAATGTCTCCCCTGTTTCCGCGGAAATCATCGACACACCTTCGGGCTTTTCGGGTGGGCTATGTCCACCACCACGACCAACCACGATAACTGGACTGCCATCATTGAGATGCTGGAGTAGTGGAGCACAGCCCATATTCACCCCACATTCGCTCACCCAGATCTGCTCGCCTGTAGCCGAGTCAATCGCCTGAAGTTGGGTCCACTCTTCGTTTGGAGCATCGACGTGACTGTGATCGAAATGCCCCTCTTCATCCGGCAGATACACTTGCCGATGCACAATGATCTTCCCTTCGAAAAGGATCGGCTGACAGCGAGATACGGATCGCACCTCCTTGCTCCAGACTTCGTTTCCATCAAAATCGAAGCATACGAGTCGCCCCGTCGGATTGAGAAACCAGACGTTCTTTCCATCTGACATCGCAGGAGGTGCAGAAGCGTCGGAGAATGGAGCACTGAGCTTGGTCGCGTATCCACCAAGGATATCTTTCTTCCACAGAATCTCACCTGTATCTGCAGCCAGACAATACGCCACAATGTCGCTCCCAATCTCTGAATCAGTCTCAACCGGTTTCATTGTGGTGAGGAAGACTCGACCGCCCGAAACGACAGGCGTTGATTGCCCCGTTTCAGGAAGTGTTGTTCGCCAGGCGACATTCTGGTCCAGCGAGGCACTAAATGTTTCAACTGGTGCAGCCTCTAGAGAAGAGAAATCGAAATTTGGCCCCGTGGCCTGAGACCAATCTCCAGCTTCGGAAGTCAAAGCCGATAGCAGGCACAACAAACAAAATGATAGGATCCGCATTTCTTCGGTTTTCGCAGATGCTCCGACTGGTGGCAAGGAGCCATTGAAGCCGCAAAACCGTATGTGCCTGCGAATTCGACTCATGCCAAAGTGCTTCCTTATGAAGAACTCCCTCTTTCTCGCCTTCTCTCTGGCTACTGCTCTTTTCTTTTCGCCCTCTGGATATTCGGAAGAAACGCCTGAAGAGATTTCACTCTGGGAAAATGGCGCACCGGGATCCGAAGAGCATGCAGACGAGCCAGAAAACGTCGATAAGAACGACTCCGGCCGTTTCAATGTGACGAACGTGCACAACCCGTCGATCACTCCCTACCTTCCCGATCCTTCGATCGCCACTGGCACCGCTGTAATTGTCGCCCCCGGTGGAGGGCACAAGAAACTCTGCCTCGGGCACGAAGGATACACGTTAGGGCAATGGTTCGCGGATCACGGCATCGCTGCCTTCATTCTGAAATACAGGCTATCCCGCGAAGAAGGTTCGCCCTACACCTTGGAAGGAAACGCAATGGACGACACTCGCCGAGCAATTCGCATGATTCGAAATCGGGCAGAGGAATGGGGAATCCGCAAAGACAGCGTGGGTGTTCTTGGATTTTCGGCCGGTGGCGAGCTCGCAGCATATGCCGCAATGTGGCCCGAGAAAGGAGATCCGAAGGCAACAGATCCAATTGAAAAGGAAGACAGTCGCCCCGATTTTCAGGCGCTGATCTATCCCGGCAAATCAGACACCTTCACCGTCGAAAAAGGAATGCCCCCTGTCTTCATCGCCTGCGGATACCATGATCGCCCGGACATCTCGCGAGGCATGGCTGAGGTCTATCTAAAATACAAAGAGGTTGGCATCCCCGCCGAATTGCACATCTACTCGAATGCTGGTCACGGCTTCGGATACAGGCCTACTGCCACCAATGCGGCGGGGCGTTGGACCGAACGCTTTCGCGAATGGCTGGTGGACAGCAAGTTCCTAATCGAGCCGGGAAGCTGAACCTATCGACTACGGCCTGAGTCGCGGATCTTCTCGTAGAGGGAGGTGAGTTCTGCGACTTTCTCCGGCTCTTTTCGATACAGGTTCACCCACTCCCGCTCTTCACTCTCCAGGTTGAAGAGCTGACCTTCGGGTTTGTTTGGATCGATGTCTGTTCGATAGCGAGCACCGCCGCCCGTTTGTCCGAAGATGAGTTTCCAGGGTCCTTTTCGTATTGCCATCATTTCACGATAGGAATCCATGACCAGTGACTCACGCGCTGGAGACTTCTGCTCGCCACCAAACAGCGGTCCGTAAAAACTGAAGCTATCCTCAGCCGAGTTTTCAGGAAGATCTTTTCCAAAGAATTCGGCGAAGGTTGCGATGGTATCAGTCAGGGCGACGAGAGAATCGTCTTCCGTTGCTGCCGGAATCTTGCCGGGCCAGCGAGCAATTAGCGGCACACGGACTCCGCCTTCGTAGGCGGTAGTTTTTTGGCCCCGAAATGGCCCATTGATCCTATGCCCCTTTACCTCCGGATAATCGATCGGTCTATATTCGAGAACTCCCCCGTTGTCGCTGGAGAAAATGACGAGGGTATTTTCCTTCAAACCATTTCGCTCAAGCGCTTTCAGCACTTCACCAATCGACCAGTCGAACTCATTCAGGAAGTCCCCGTATTTACCGATCTCGCTTGTTCCCTAAAAGCGAGGAGCAGGAATAAGAGGACCGTGAATATTTCGGTGAGCAAAGTAGAGGAAAAACGGTTTCTCGTCCTCGTACTCGTCGAGCCAAGAGACGGTTCTCTCGGTGAGCAAGGTGCAGAGTTCATCATGTTCATACCGTGCTGAATCTCCACCCTTCTGGCCAAGATTTGCCGCCAGTCCTGAGCGAGGGCGGTTCAGATAATCAAGCTCAAAACCGTCGCGAGGATCGGGTGTGATGTAGACCGGGTCGTCCTTTTTCAATCCAAGCACCCGATGGTTCTCTATGATGAAATGCGGATACTGGCTAACATGGGGAAATCCCCAGTAGTAATCGAAGCCGAGTTCAAGAGGTCCGGGCTTCAGCTCACGATTGTAATCAGGGCCAAGAATGTCGTCCCAGCCTTCCATACCGGGTTCACCGAAGCCGAGGTGCCATTTTCCGAGACAGGCTGTTGCGTATCCCTGCTCCTTGAATAGATCCGCAAGAGTGTATCTATCAGGCTCGATCAAGAGTGGGTCATTTGCCCACACGGTAGATCCCCCCACCCACGTCCGCCACGCATAGCGCCCGGTCATGAGATTGTACCGTGCGGGAGTGCAGACTGAAGAGGGGGAATAGGAGTTCGTAAATCTGCGCCCCTCTTTCGCCAGCGAATCGATATTCGGAGTCGCTACCTTCGTTGCGCCGTAGCAGCCCAGATCACCGTATCCGAGGTCGTCGGCTAGAATGAAAAGGACGTTTGGCCTTTCCCCGGCACCAGCAATGCCAAAGAGGCCGAGGACCAGAAAGGAAAGAAAAATTCGGATCATCATTTGCCCTACCACTGTTCGTTGATTCGGCTTTCGTCATCTACCGAATCTGCGTATTTGTAGTGCGAGCAGGGAATGAGGATTTTCTTTTCCACCTCTTTGCCAGCCAGATAATCGGAGAATGCTTTTACCGTACCGATTGCCATCTTCCTCGGAAATTGCTGCGGCGTATCGTAGAGCTTTTTCTCGAAAACCGCCTGCTTCCCTGCCGGAGATGCATCAAAAGCTACGACGGTAATTTCATCCCCTTTGCCAGCTTTCGTAACGGCGGCATGAGCCCCGAGAGCCGATGGGTCGTTGATGGCGAAGATTCCTGTGATATCCGGATGAGCCTGCAGGATGTCTGTCATGACAGCATAGCCCCCGTCCCTGCTCCCTTTCCCTGATAGTTCCGTGACTATCTCGATGGGGCTGTTCGCCTTCTTCAACGCCTCTTTGAAACCATCAACGCGGAGGATGCAGGAAGTAACTTCAGGTAGGGATACGACCGCTACTTTCCCCTTGTTACCGAGCGCTTCCATCATGCTTTCTCCGGCTAGAACCCCACCTTGGAAGTTGTCACTCCCAATGTGAGAAACGACCATGTCCTTCGCTTCTTCGTCATTGACCTGAACATCGAAGGTGAAAACAGGAATACCGGCAGCATGGGCATTCTTGACTCCCTGGCCGGCGGACTTCGAATCGACGGGGTTGAGGAAAATCGCGTCATATCCCTGCGCGGCGAAGTCTGAGAGTTGGCTATTCTGCTTCGCCGGATCGAGTTCACCACTGAGCGCGGTAAGTTCGTAGCCGTATTTTGCAGCTTCTTCTTCCATGATGTTGGCAATGAGCTTGAAGAACGGATTTGTCAGATCCATGCAGGTCATGCCAATGCGACCTTTGATCTCTGTCTTCGTCTCGGTATCAGAATCGCCACCGCACCCGGCGAAAAATGCAAAGGGAAGAAAGCAGAATGTCAGGAAGATTTTTCGTATCATAACAGCAGGCTACAGGAAAGCCGCTCAAAGATTCAACCCAAGAGTCTCGCGGCATTATGGACTCTACTGATTGTCGGGTCAGAAATTCGACGAAGAAATGCCCAGGAACGAGTGCAATTCGTATTCATAGTCTATGGAGAAGTTCTTATATGATCTTACCTGGGTGCTGCCACTCCGCAGTGATGTGGCAACACCTGTTTTTCAGTTTTTCTCCTGGCTGGGCTACACAGCCTTTTTCCTCCTTTCTTTGCCCGTCATTTTTTGGACTCTGGGAAGAAAAATTGCGGACCACGTCGCAATCCCGACTGTCCTAGCCGCTGTCGCGATGTACTTTCTCAAGGATCTATGTCAAGACCCTCGACCACCTGCTGAATTATCCATCGAAGGAACGAGGCCGGACTCTTTTGGCTTCCCTAGCGGGCATACATTGATCGCGATTGTCTTTTGGTCGAGCCTCGCATTTGAGCTGAGAAAACAGTGGTTCACGATTCTCGCGGTCATCTTGATTTTCGGAATCGCGTTCAGCCGCCTTTACCTCGGCGTTCATGATGTTGAAGATGTTCTTGGCGGCCTGCTTTTCGGACTCCTGATTCTCGGCGGATCTCGACTCGTACTTACGCCTCGAATTCAATCCACCACATCAAGATTATCGGTCGTTGGCCTGTCAGCTCTTGCTCTCGTGCCTATCACATCACTTCTCGTGTGGCCAAATCAGTCTCCCCCGGGTGGAATGTTTCTGCTGTCGGGTTTTCTTCCTGCATGGATTGCAGGTGCTTCATTACAGGCATGGTTCATTCCGGCCTTAAGAATTGCGGGATGGAAGATTCTTCCTGGCGCATTGCTCGGTTTCCTTCTTCTGTTCGGACTTGAATTCGGACTCAAAACTTTCTTTCGATCCGTGGAAACCCCCAAGGAACTCGCTCAGATATGTGCAGGAATTTTGTTTGGCTTCGCAGTCACTCTCGCAATTCCCGCACTTTTCCGACTACTCAAACTGGAAAAGCGAACAGTCGTGACATGAATGCGACTACTCAAGAAGCAACTTCACTAAGCCTCCACTTGTCCTGATTTTATCAATCAAGACAGAAATGAGGATCACAGCTCCCAATACCACTGTCTGAGTATAGCTCTCGAAACCGAGGAGATTCATCCCGTTTTGAATTACTGAAATAATGAAGGCTCCTATCAAAGTAGCGAAAATCTTTCCCGATCCACCGGACAAACTGGTTCCTCCCACCACAACAGCCGCGATGACATATAGCTCAAACATTGTGCCCAGATTTGGGGCACCGGAGTTCAACTGCGAAGCTTGGATGCAGCCCGCAAAACCGGCCGTCAGCCCACCCACAAAATACACGAAGATCAGCATCCATTTTACCGGGACGCCAGAAAGACGGGCCGCCTCCCTATTTCCGCCAACGGCATAAATATATCGCCCAAACCGCGTGTGAGCCATGAACAGATGGGCTGCCACGTATAGAACAACGAGAATGACCACGGTGTTCGGAATGCCGAGCGTCTTACCCTGCCCCAGCCAGGTTAGCGATTCAGGAACCTGATAGACTGAAAACCCACCAGTGAGAATAAATGCGAGACCTCTGGCCATCATCATGATTGCAAGAGTCGCGATAAAGGGAGCCACCCTGAACCAGGCGACTAACAGCCCACCTGTCAATCCAATCAAACCGCAGGCGGAAACACCGCCAAAAAAACCTAACCAGACTACCCAAGCAGGCGCATCAAGACCACCGAGCCACTTCATGATCAACGTGCTGATGACGGCCGCAAGCGCGAGGAGGCTGCCCACTGATAAATCGATCCCACCCGTAAGGATGATTAACGTCATGCCAATCGCTATTACCGCTATGACAACGATGCGGTCCACTACAGCAACCAAGTTCCCCTTTCTCAGGAAGGCTGAGTAGATTTTCTCTTCGGGAATCACCACATTCAGATCAGAAGACTCGCTGATAATATTCTCCCATGCCGTCCATTTGGTAACATCGCCACCACCGATCAGAACGGCAGCGGGGGTCCCGACCTGTTCTAGCTCCTCCATTTTCACCACAAAATCCCTGGGGGTCCCAATCACTTTTATCACCTTGGTAAAGCCTGCTTCCTCGAGTCGACTCGACACCATTCGGACAAAGTCGGCAGACTCGCTCCTCGCGCCTCCCACGACAACAATTCGATCGTCTTTACCGGCGGACTCAACCAAGCTCTCGACGGTAGTCTCTGCGGCACCAACCCCGATCGCACTCTCTTTCTGAATTGTCACCACGCTGAAAAATGCGCACAGCAAAACCAGAACGAGGATCATTCCGTAGTTAGCAAAAAATTTTCTCATGTGTTTGCTTCGACAGTTTTCATGGCAAGACTGAGCACATCCTCTTGGGTCGCATTCTTTACGTCGTTGATTTCTCCCATCACGCGCCCTTCATGCATAACGAGTATGCGATCGCTCATCCCGAGAATTTCGGGCAGCTCACTGCTGACCATAATGATGGCTTTCCCTTCTGCAGCCAGTCGATTGATGAGCTGGTAGATTTCAAATTTGGCACCGACGTCAATCCCTCGGGTTGGTTCGTCGATGATGATGATGTCAGTGTTTCTTTCGAGCCACTTTGCCAGAACGACCTTTTGCTGGTTCCCCCCAGAGAGCTCCCCTGCTCGTTGATCCGGACTGGATGCCTTAATCTTGAGATCGTTCTTGTAGCGCTCAAATGCCTTCGTCTCCTCTGACTCCTTGAGAACTGCCCCCCGACTGAATTTCCTGAGATTCGGAAGACCGAAATTTTCGCGAATGGGATGTTGAATCACCAAGCCTTCTGTCTTGCGATCTTCAGAAAGAAGACAAATTCCAGCGGCAATCGCCTTCCTTGGATTCCAGACACTAACAGCCTTCCCATTTACAAGCACTTCGCCACTGTCTTTCGCATCGATTCCGGCGATCAGACGTACTGTTTCAGTCCGACCTGCTCCGACCAGGCCGGAGATCCCTAGCACTTCTCCGGCTCTCACCGAGAAGCTAACATCTCGCACAGTCCGCCCTCGGTTTAGATTTCGCACCTCCAGGCGCACGTTACCCTTCTCAACATTCCTTTCAGGAAACTCGGCTTCCAGAGAACGACCGACCATCATCTCTATCAACTCTTTACGGCTCGTCTCGGCGACTTTTCCTTCACCGACTTTTCGCCCATCTCGCAGCACCATCAGGCGGTCGGCGATTTCGAAAACTTCGTCGAGACGATGGCTGATGTAGATAATCCCGATGCCCTGTGCACGAAGATCGCGCACGATTTCGAATAGCTTCTCGACTTCCCGGTCGGTCAAGACTGCTGAAGGTTCGTCCATCACCAGGATCCTTGCTTCTGTTGAAAGGGCACGGGCAATTTCTACGGCTTGTTGCTGCGCCACGGTCAGTCGGCGACATGGGGTATCCGGATCGATATCCATCCCCAGCTTGGCAAGCCAGTGTCGCGTTTCTTTCTGCTCAGCCTTTTGTTCGATCCACCCCGCCTTTGTCTTCTCGCGCCCGAGAAACATATTCTCCGAAACGGTAAGGTCGGGAATGAGGTTGAACTCCTGATAGATGACCGCGACCCCAGCATCACGCGCAGACATCGCGGAATGAATGTTGGCAGGACACCCGCTAATCAAAATTTCTCCCGAATCCGACGAATGTGCTCCGCCGAGCATCTTGATGAGCGTACTTTTCCCTGCACCATTCTCGCCAAGCAGAGCGAGCACTTCTCCCTGCTGCAATGTCAGTGAGACATCCGCCAAGGCATGAACGCCGGGAAACCGTTTATCGATCCCGCGCATCTCGAGGAGAGGTATGTCTGAAGGAATGGACTCTGACATGCGACGATTCTTTTGTGGAAGAAGATCGCTCGAATGGCGAGAAGAAATCCTCGCGCAATACGAACACACTCCTCCTCACTCCTCCAACTCACTCAGTTCGATTTCTCTTTGAATCTTCACATTTCCCTCAATGTCACGGATGCGCAGGTGTATGAGAGATTCTTTCCAATCAATTTCCACCTCTCCAAAGTTTTCTCTGTGATAAGTGGTTTCCGAGACTCGAAATCGATTCTCCGTCGGAGTTCCCCGCAGGTGCGACTGGTTGAGGCTGCTCGATGTCAGGTCGTAAATCGGATACGGTACCAGCTCGTCATCTTTGGACAACTCGGCCCAATGTCGATCTCCGCTCAACACTAAAACGCCGTTCGCTTCTGTCTTTTTGATCAGTTTCAGGAAACGGATTCGCTCGTAGGGCAGGTTTGACCAGGTTTCCTGGCCTGACGCTTCCGCCAACAGTTGAATGCCCGTACAGATCAGGCGGACTTCTGCCGGTTTCTTGAGTTGATCTTCCAGCCACTCCCACTGCTCCTCGCCCAGCATGGTGACCGATGGATCGTAGGAAGGATAATACGGACCGCCCACTCGACGCTTCCCCTTTTTCAAGGGACCGCGGAAATAGCGGGCGTCCAAGAGGATAACCTGGGTGCGCCGACCGACAGGGCCGAAAATTCGTGAATCATACACTCCTGCCCGCTTCCTCCGAGGGGACGATTGCGGGTCTTGCCAGAATTCCACGAACTCTTTCTGCGACTCTTCCCGCATTTCAAAATCTGCACCGCCGTCATTTATGCCGTAATCGTGATCGTCCCACGTGGCCATGATGGGACAAGTATTTCGAAGCGCCACAAAACCCGGTTTCAAACCAAGTTCCTCGTATTTCCGACGCATGACATCCATATCGGACGTGTCGCCATAAATATTGTCCCCGAGGAAGAGGAAAAGGTCCGGGTCGTGATTCACTATCACATCAAAGATCGGAACTGCTTTCTGCTGTTTGACGCACGAGCCAAACAAAATTCTGGAAACTGGCTCCTCGTCATTGGCCCCACCGGGCGTCCACCAGAAACAGAAAACAAGCAGGAAAACGTAAATCGATCGAAACATCAAAAGCATGATCAGGGCTCCTACCCGCGCATGACAATCGAAAACTCTCCCGAAAAATGGCCTGAATCCGATTGCCTCTCCGCAAATTCTCGATCTGGTGTCTACATGCCCCCAAAACTTCGAGCCCTCTTTTCGGCATCGTTGCCAGCAGTGATGTTTTTTTCTCCCCCCACTTCCGCTGAAGAAACCGATCTCGACCGCTACGTCCATGCTCCAGACGAAGCGTATGAGTTTGAACTGATGCAGACCGACTCCCATGAAGACATCACCTATCATGCGATAAAGATGGTCTCGCAGACCTGGCTTTCAGAAGAAGAGGTCGACAAGCCGACATGGTGGCATTGGCTAAATCTCTACGTCCCCGAGAACCTAAAGAGCGAAGTCGCCCTGCTCGTCATATCGGGTGGAAGCACGAGATCTGACCATCCTCGCGATCCTGATCAGACATTTCTCGACACTGCACTAGCCACCGGGAACGTGGTAGCGGAACTCCGTATGGTTCCTAACCAGCCACTCATCTTTCACAACGATGGGAAAGAACGGTTTGAAGATGATTTGGTCGCCTACGGCTGGGACAAGTATTTGCGCTCTGGGGAAAGCAAGTGGCTCGCTCGACTGCCCATGACTAAGAGTGCCATACGCGGGATGGATACGACAATCGAATTTCTCTCGCAGCCAGAAGGCGGTGAGGTCTCAATTGAAAAGTTCGTCGTAGCCGGAGCCTCAAAGCGAGGATGGACGACGTGGATGACAGCCGCCGTGGACAACCGCGTGACTGCTATCGCCCCTATCGTGATCGACATGCTGAATTCCGTCCCTTCGTTTGAACACCATTTTGCCTCCTACGGAGAATATTCTCCTGCCGTAGGTGATTATGTCAGGCATGGAATCATGAACTGGCAGGGCACGCCTGAGTATGAAAAGCTGCTTTCTATCGTAGATCCGTATCACTACCGACAGCGTCTCACTCTTCCGAAGTTGATGATCAATTCCGCGGGCGACCAGTTTTTCCTTCCGGATTCGTCACGTTTCTATTTTGAAGATTTGATTGGCCCCAAGTACCTCCGTTACGTCGCGAATACAGACCACTCCCTGAAAGGAAGCGACGCTGCCCAGACGCTCGCGGCCTGGCAACATATGATTTCGTCAGGATTACCCTTACCAATCTTCGATTGGTCGATCGATTGGGAAAAGGGATCGATTCGTGTCGAATCAGAGGACACCCCAAAAAACCTGACCCTATGGCAAGCACACAACCCAGACGCCCGAGATTTTCGACTGGAGACCATCGGCCCCGCCTGGAAAGCAAGCGAAGTCACCCTCGACTCGAATGGCGCCGGTGAATTCTTCGTCGAAGAACCGGACGAAGGTTGGACCGCCTTCTTCCTGGAAGTCGCCTATCCTCTCGGGGATTTTCCAGCTCCGTTCAAGATTACAACGGGAGTCGCAGTCGTTCCCGATACTCGTCCGTTCGAGGAGAAATTGAATGAGGTAAAGCAGAAGGTCTCCCGGTAGGTCTGAACTATTCTGGCTTTTTCAAATGCGCAGCCAGCTCGGGTACTTTTTCAGAGAGTTCCCGAACGATTAGATCTGCGATGGCTCTAGCGCCTGCCTCGTTGAAGTGTGTAATGTCTCCCTCTTTGGGATTGAAGGCAGCACTTTTCTCGGGGCCAATCTGGTTGTGATATTCTACACTTAATGAGTACAGGTCGATGAAAGGGACGTCCATTTTCTCGGCAACGGCTTTGGCTGCCTCCGACCATTCTCTCAACGGAAGTGTAACCTTTTCTCCTTCAGTAGGCACATACCCCGGTACTTGCTCCACCCGTATCTTTCCCTCCTTGGTGAAGTCCCTCCGTGTAACTGAACTTAAGATGATGGGTTCTGTGCTCATCTCTCGTGCCTTTGTGACGTAGTATTCCAGCCACTCCCGATAGGTGGTATTTGGGTCGGTCTCTCTTTTCGGTCCTTTGCCAGGTTGACCATTGTGCCCAAACTGAATGAAAAGATAATCCGGCTTCAAGACGAGAACGGGGTCAAACCTCCCCTCGTCATGAAAACTCTTAGAGCTTCGCCCACCAGCTGCGAAGTTCTCTACCGTAATGGTGTTATCAAAACTCTCCGCGAATGCCTTCCCCCACCCGGCTCGGTCTGTGACCGTCGAGTCCCCTATCAAAGCAACGACGGTCTGAGAGTGTTTGACGGCTTCTTGCGCTGGGAGGTCGGATAAAATGGAAAAAAACAGGAAGACGCTAGTAAGATAACGAATCATTTGCAGATTTTTCCTAACGCTTTACCCTCTGTCAACCTGAGTAGTCACTGACTGCAGACGGGTTTAGGTGAGGTGAAACTCCTGACTGAAAAAAATTAAGCCGAGGTGCCTCGTGAGAGGAAGGGTTCCATGATCCCTCAGCCCGAAAGCTGCACCCCGGCTGGGTTATATGCACCCGTGTTTGCCAACAGAGGAATAAAGAGTATCGGGCTTTGGCTAAGAATACGCTTGTTTATTGTGGGAATTTTCTTCACAATTTAAGTAAATTTCAGGCTGGGCATTACTCACTTTGTAGATTGAGAAAATTCTTCTGTACAGGCCATGTCAAATGTTGCCCTCCTCTTCCCTTACTTGGAATATTCAAACGAAATCGTTGAAGGAATCATTGGTGAACTTGAAGAGAATGCCCCCTTCACGCCTCTCCGAATTCAATTTCATCCTGATCACGCTCCCCTCGTGCCGGATGACATACAAGGCATCATCGGGCTGACTTCCCAGAATTTGAGCTGGCTCCCGCCCCTCCTGAAGAGAGACATTCCCTACATCAATTGCGGCACAGACCTCCTTGAAGTCGAAAACGTATTGAGCGTCTACGTTGACCAGAATATCGCAAGTTCTGCAGCACTCGAGCATTTCAAAAAAGCAGGATTGAGGAGGGTCTACTTTGCTTGCTACCAAATGGAGAACCGATTCGGTATCATTCGAAAGGCACTCTTTTTTCAGGAGTCTGCGAGGGAGTCTGGATTAAAAACCGGCCTTCTTGAAATCAAAGGAGAAGACCCGCACTCGAACCCGAAATACCTACTCGATGGCCATCCAACGAAGGCTGTCGAAAAGCTACTCAAAGATCTTCCGCGTCCGTCAGGCATCTTCTGTGAAGACGATCTCGCTGCATTGATGATTCAAAATGCAGCAATCTCTCTCGGCCTCCGCGTCCCAACGGATATCGCCATTCTAGGATATGGAAACCAGCTCATCGGCAGGTTCGGAAAACATTCCATTTCAACATTTCCCACCGGGGGAGAAAGAGTAGGAAGAATTGCTACCCACCTTATGCACGAGTGGCTGAGCACCGGAAGTCAGCCGAAGGCTCCGGCCCCGCTTGCTCCGATGTCCGTAATCGTGCGAGACAGCACCGGCGGGACAGCTCGAAGTCTGGACTTGGAGCGAGTTCGCAGGCGAATCGAGAAGGAGGCCTGTCGAGGTTTGGTGATCGACGAACTTTGCACTATGGCAGGAGTAAGTCGAAAAACGCTGATCTCTCGGTATCGAGATGCGTTTGGAGAAACCCCGTCTGAGGCAATTCGTCGGCTTCGCTTCGACCGAGCTCGACAGCTACTCCTGGAACCCGACCCGCATCGCCTCGCAAATATCGCAAGCGAATGCGGATTCTCTTCGTTGACCAGCTTTACAAACTTTTTTACACGACAGGCAGGAGTACCGCCTCGCGAATATCAAAAGACAATTCGGAAGGAAACGGCTTGAGGTAAGCGGCATCTGTAATGCGTCTTCCAGCAAATGCTGGTGCCTTCTTCACGGCTTCATAAGGAATCGGCAACTCATCTCAGATTTCATCCAGTCGACATTTTCCGTTAGCGTATCTCCCTCAATTAAGAACACGGGACTGGCGGATTCCGCTTCTCCAGACATCTCTAATTCCGCGTGATCGGTCATGTAATCGATAACGTCGAGAAATCGATCGAACATGGGAGAATCGGCTCCTTCTGCGCGCTTCTTCTCCACCAGCCTGATCTGACTTTTTCGAAAGCCTTCCCGGAACTTTTTCCCATTCCATTTCAGATAAGCCGGATCGTTCAGAATCGAATTCAGATCATTTATGTACCGCTCTTGGTCGCGTGCAGTGATCTTCAACTTCAGTGATTCTCCATTCTGATACCCTTGCCAAGTCCCCTCAACAGGCTCCATCTCGTAGGTCGATGAGTGCTCGTATGCCGCTCCCTCTTCAGCTTCGGACAACTCGTGCCTCACCTCGGCTTTCAAAAAGATTTTCCCTTCAAATTCGGAGACCGTGACTCGTGAGTACGAGTTCTCACCGGGTTCGCTGCGGTCTTCCTTCCCATAAGGCAATTTCACCTCTCCCTGGTTCATCTGGTGAACAACCTCTCCGTCAAAATCCTCCGATACTTTCTCGAAGTATCGAGATCCATCTTTCCTCTCGTAAATTGTCTTCAAGTTCTTGAGGCTGATGGTGGACACGGCTGTTCCGAATCTCTCAGCCAGCACCGCAGCCATTTCCCTACGCTTCTCATTTCCGGACAAAGCCGAGACGGGTGCTCCGCATAAGGAAATGAGAATCCAGACATACCCAACAAATCGCCGATCAACCATGGGAAAATTGAAACACGTTTCCAATACAGAAGAAAGAGAATAGCCAAAGGATCCCAGACAGGCCGAGAAACCACAAAGCGAGATTGCATCGTGGTCGACATAGGCGAACGTCATTGCGATGGCTCACCGACTCCTCGCCATAGGAGATATCCACGGACACTCCGTAGCACTCGACAGTTTGCTATCCGCAGTTCGACCCGACGAGACCGATCAATTGGTCTTTCTTGGTGATTATGTGCACCGAGGCCCAGATTCCAAAGCGGTAATCGATCGCCTCATTCAGATCAACAGCACCTATAATTCCATCTTCCTACGGGGCAACCACGACATCACCCTCCTAGAAGCTTGGCAGGGGAAAATAGACCTGACTACCTGGGAATATTTGGCAGACGAAGTTGGTTTGACGGGATATGACTCTGGCGAGATGGAGATTCCGTTTCACGCCGTTCCTGAAGCACACTGGCATTTTCTTGAATCTGCCTGCCGCGATTACTGGGAAACCGACGACTATATTTTTGTCCATGGTGGAATCCCCGCATCGGTAAATCCCGCTGAAGCAGATCCCGATTACCTCTACTGGACCAAACTGAATTCAGCGGTTCGACCTCACGAATCCGGTCGAACTGTAATCTGCGGACATTCCTCCCAGGAGTCTGGAGAAATTGCAGACCTGGGCCACACCATTTGCATCGACACCGCAATATCCAAAGAGAAATGGCTGACCTGTCTCTCTCTCGATACTTGGGATTATTGGCAGACCGATCCCGATGGGAATTTGCGAACAGGCCTATTGCGATGAAAACTCGATTTCCCGCACAACATCTGTCATCTTCTTGTGCCGCTGCTAAACGAAACGATCTGTCCATTCTTGAAATGAAACCAAGATATTTCTCTCTCCTTTTCCTTCTACTCACTACCCCACTCTTCGCCAATGATGCTGCGATGAACGATGGCAACCTTGGACCTATTCCGCTCGGATGGACCTCGGGCCTTGAGAGTATCATCCAGATGAAGGAAGAACACCTCGACATTCATTTCGGAATCGAAGAGTCAAAGGTAAAAGTCCGGTTCACTTTTGTCAGCCACAAGAAGAACGGCGTCGCGAAACAGAAACTGGGATTCCCAAACATGTCCCGCACAGAATCCGAATTTTTCCCCGTCGGACCGATTGAAAACCTCGTTACCAAGGTAAACGGCAAAGTGGTCGAATCCCCTCTCTTCGAGGGTTACTACGAAGAGAAAATCGACGACAACGGAAAGATCACCTATGAAGAAAGGCCAAAGCCTGCTGACCCCGACGTCCCCTTCTACAGTCGTGATGACATGGTCCGCCGCTATGCATGGTATATCCTGGATCTCGAATTCCCTCCCGGAGAAGAAGTGATTGTTGAAAGAGAATACACCTGCCCGTCAGGTACTTCGGCAATGTCCTATTCTTTCTTTATTTACGAGACCAGAACGGGTGGCGCCTGGCGGGGAGATATTGAGAAGCTTACGGCAAAAGTAACTTTCGACGACTCGGTTCGAAGAGACTTGATTGGTTTCGAGCCGAAAGATGGGTGGGTTCTGTCAGAGGATCGAGAATCAGCCTTGCTGGAATGGTCAAACTTCGAACCCCGCACTGATGATGATCGTCAATATTTCATGATCACTTCCATTGATCTCGAACGGGTAGAAAAACAGCATGCAGAGAGTCCAGACCTTCCCTCCGTGGAGGAAGTGATCGCTACTTGGAGGAAAGAGTTCCAGCCCGAGAAAGCGGAGTAAAAGTCGCTTTTCTCAACTCAATTCTGCGCCACTTCCTGCTCCTCATCTGCGACGGTAAAGACCATCACTCTACGGTCGAGAGCGCGCAGATATTCGGCCGCTCTGGCCGGATTTTCAGCCTCGGCTTCCCCGTAGCCTACCGGAAGCAAACGGTTAGGATCGACACCCATGTCGACAAGATCCCGGGCAATCCTCTCAGCTCGCTCCTGGGAAAGCTCAAGATTGTTTCCATAGCCTCCTTCAGCTGACGCATGCCCCTCGATCACAAACTGTTCCTCTTTCAGTTCTTCTGACTGCATGGCTTCGGCCAGGTCGACGATAATGTCGTATGAGTAGGCGTCCGCCAGAGTGGTTTCACCTTGATCGAATAAGATATCGTCACGAGAAACGAGGGTATCCGTTTCCACCGCATAAGATACGGCGTAGGCGTTAGTGTCCTGGTAGGCATCAGGCAATGTTTCTGCGTAATGCGGTGCTGTTTCGCTATTGCTCAACTGATAAGAGCTTTTTGTGTATGGAGAAACTTCAACGCGATTCAAACGATTCGAAGCGAGCAGAACAGGTGGTATCGCTCTGCGGGACGGATAGTATACGACTCGTCGATTTCCCTGATAAAAGTGCGGTGTACGATAATGAGTGCGGCCATACCTATCGTCGTAATAGGGAGCATCATGGTAGGCGGCATCTCCACGAAATCGGCGGATCAGGTAATCCACGGAATTTTGCCTATCGAGACGAGTTCGCCCTACCCGCCCGGCAGGCAGACGGTGAGTGCGATAATCGCCCGAGGTAAACTCTCCTGCCAGCGCCCCTACTGCCGCGCTTCCCAGGATAGTAAAAATCAAATCTTCTGCGTCGTTATCGTCATGAAAATGGCGAGCCCGTCTTCTGTAATTGTGCTGATTTCTCTCCCAATGATGATGGCCACGGTCAGCAAGGTAGTGGGACACATTTCTCTGTTGCCTGCGCTGAATCCGCTGACGCTGGTTCCTCTGACGCGCATAAGAGCGTGACCGATTGGATTTCCGTGTGTGAAGACGTTTCTTGTTGTTCCTGTGGTTTTTCGCGTGGTTCCGATTCCGGTTGGCGCGTCGCTTCTTTGCATGGGAATTCCCTCGACGATGAGCACGGTTCTTGGCGTAATTTCGCTTCTTGTTCGCACTCCTCCTCTTTTTCGGACGGTTGGCCCTTTTCGCCTTATTGGAGGCTTGCCTTGCGGCCTGGAGCCTGGGGTTCTTGTTTTTCTTTCCCTTGGTATACCCAGTTGCGAGTGTTCCAAACGGAAGGGTCAATAAAAGTAGGAGTGTAAGGGCGCGTCTCATGTCGGGAAGTTTGTTGCTTGTCTCCCCAATAAGAGCGCAAGTGCCTTACCAGACTCGAACAAAACCCAACCAACACACTGGAATCCAGCAAGTTACCGACTATACAAACTGCATTTTCAAGAGCCCTCAGTCAGTTCGCTATTGCAGCATGCAATTCGAAGCCAACGACAATTTATGCAGAATCCACCAATACTTTCCAATCAGTCTAATCCCAGAGCAGCGTAGATCTCCCGCCAGTCGTCCAGATTATTCAGCATAATGGAGTCGAAAATCGGTGCATCGTCCGGCAAACCATTCTCCCCAAGCATTTTCGCGCGTGACTCTGGTGACTTCTTTCTTTCGATCACGATGGCATTCACCTTCTCGATATTCTCTGCCGAGGTATCGCTGTCCGGATGTTCTTTAATCCATTGCTCGAAAGCGAGATAGGAAGGTTTCTCAGCAAAAATATGTTCCCTCACCTCATCCGGATCGAGGCCCAACCCTTCAAGGATCATGTAATCGAATCCGGGGCCCGTAGCTTTGTAGCCCTCAGGAAGGCGACCACACGCAGCAAGGAGTGTTTTCAACCAGAGCCGAGGCAGGTGCTTCAACCCAAGCGGGCCTTCGGTTCCTGAGCTGACGGTGGGAACAATGGGATTCATGAAACTGACGTAACGGGAATCTCAAAAATTGAAAGAACCTTATCTCAAAATAAATGAAACTCTGACCGGCTCCCGATCCTCTCATTCCTATCCCCGCAGAGATTTATTCGTCCATCATCTCTTTCACCTTCCCTTCGATCGCCTCAGCCCAGAGCTCATACCCGTGCGTATTGGGGTGCAGGAGGTCCGGCATGATCTCTTTCGACAGGGTACCGTCTTCTTCGAGAAACACGTCGTTAACGTCCATAAAAACGACTTTCTCACCGTCAGCAAGATTCTCGATCATTGCGTTGATCTTCTCGTTCTTTTGTCTCTTTGGGTCTTCTGGAGTCGCTCCCCGCGGAAAAATGGCGAGCAGGAGAATTTTCATCTGAGGTTGCTTCTCCTGCAATACGCTTATGATCTCCGCGACACCATCTGCCGTTTCTTCTGCCGTGCTGGAATACACAGCACCGCCATGCTCGGACATTTCACGTCCTTCATGACCGGTATTGTTCGTTCCAATCATCAGCACAGTGAGCTTGGGCTTCAATCCGTCATAGTTGCCATTCTCCAAACGCCAGAGAATGTGCTCTGTCCGGTCACCACCAATGCCAAAGTTTGCCGCGCCAAGCGGAGCCCAGTATTTCTCCCAAACCTGCTTACCTTTTCCGCTCCAACCCTGGGTTATGGAGTCGCCGAGGAAAACAAGAGGAGCCTCACCTTTCTGCGAAATCTCATTAAAAGACTCGTGCAGTTTCTCTTTCCCAGGATGAGGTGCCGGCGTGAGGGCCAAAGGCTTTTTCTTTTCATCCCCGATGGCAGCAGATGAGAAAGCTGCAAGGAGAACACAACAAGTGAGACCGCGAAAAAGAGTCGAGGGAGTTTTCATAATGCTAGAGAAGGTAACAGTGCCGGATTCGAATATCTTGTGCAATACCGAACACTTCTTAGAAGAAGGCGGGATTACGCAAGTCTCATCCCAACTCGATCGCCTCAATGCGAAAAATCCCCAGCGAGACGCAACTCGTCTACAAACCTTCTCATCTCAGCTTCTTTTTCTTTCCGGTCACGAACTCGCAACAAATACGAAGGATGGACTGTCGCAATGATCTTCCCGCCGAAACCAACGTCATTCGGTCCCTTCACGACTCCGCGCTCTGACGGGATTCTAAAATCCTGACGAATCACTGATTGGGCCGCCGTGTTACCCAAAGTGATGATGGTCGATGGCTGGATTTTTGCGATCTCTCCGAGGAGCCACGGACGACAGGCCTTCATCTCATTTCGATTTGCCTTATCGTGAAGCCTCTTTGGTCCTCTTCCTGACACGCTTCCTTTGGACGGCTTCCATTTGAAATGCTTCACCGCATTTGTGATATACAATTCCCCCCGACCAATCTCAGCCGCTGAAAGTGCATCATTCAACAGCTTTCCCGCTGGCCCGACGAATGGACGACCCGCAAGATCTTCCTGATCGCCCGGCTGCTCTCCGATAATCATGATCTCAGCATTCGGATTCCCTTCTCCAAACACTGTCTGCGTCGCCGACTCCCATAAGGGACAGGCTCGACAGCAGGATGCCATCTCTCTCCATTCATCAAGAGTGTAGGGTGCAATCGATCCCGGAACTTGTGAGAGTGTCAGTGACTCGTTACTCTCGTGCAAACCGTCTAAGTAAGAAGACTTCGGCCGGTCCTTCGGAGTCAAAGCGGTCCTGTCGACCATTTGGTTCACTCGATACGATGCACTGTTCGTAAGCTCTCGGATTAATGGGGCTTCCGGCAGATTCTTCCAATATTTCACCGGCATTTCGGCGCGCATCGCATTGAGTTTCAGACGAGCAGGATTGAAAATATTTCGGTAATACGTTCGCCAGAGATCTTCCAACTCATCGTCATCCGGCGCATAACTTTTCGAAACACCTTCGGTGAAATGCAGCTCTTTTCCATCCCAGTGCACGCACTTCTCCGGTGTGAGTATCGACCAGTCCATCCCCGTAAAGCGACCGCGAAAGAAACCAGCATTTCTCTCCACAATATGATGAAACGGCTCAAACCAGGAAACAAACTGCTCACGACCAGTCGCAGATTCACCGACCTTTCTGAAGCGGACAAAAGCTCGCATCTTGTGGCAATCGCGACGCACATCCTTTGCCATGGCATGAGCCCGTCGAATCTCACGATCCGTCTCGAGAGAAAGCAGATGCCTCTCCCCTCCACGACTAATCCGCCACGCCAGTGAATAGAGCAACGCCCATCTCTCTTCCTCCCGATGGCAGGCCACTGTCTCGGCTAAATCGAAAAATGCTTTAGGGATGCGAACGTGAGACCGATCTCGTTTCTCGCTTGCCTCGCCCATGTGAAACAATTCATCCTGACATGCTTCCCGAGAGCTCCAGAGAATCTCAGAAGGGGAAATCCCTTTCTGGAGAAATTCACGCGCCCGCGAGCGCCATGAGTCAAAGCTTTGCTCAATCGCTACAGAAATCATCTTCAGACCTCGCCGGTTAACGCACTCGAACGGCTCGCGGAAAAATCGAACTCCAATTGTTCTGGCTTTGGCAGGAACCGCTCCTTCAGCCGATCCCCATCGAGATTCAGTCGAACTGGATTGTGATCGATCGTTTCGATAAAAGGCAGGCACTTTCGCAAACTGATGCGAAGTCGAGTCAAATCCTCGAGCCTTACGGCACTCCATCGCCTGACTTTTAAAATTCGATCCACACTGCGCACACCGATCCCAGGGATACGTAGCAGTTCTTCACGGCTCGCTCGATTGATGTTAATCGGGAATTGCTCGCGATTCCGGAGAGCCCAGGACAACTTTGGATCGAGATCCAAATCCAGATTTCCTTTCAATGCCCCCTCACTCGGTGTGAGCTCTCCCACGTTGAACCCATAAAAACGCATCAGCCAGTCTGCTTGATACAAACGGTGTTCTCGCACCAGAGGCGGAGCCTTGGCTGGAAGGACCGAAGACGAAGCCGGAATCGGGCTGAATGCCGAATAATACACACGCCGCAGTCGATACCCACGATACAAATGATCCGAGCGTTTCAAAATAGACGAATCATCCGACGCATCGGCCCCCACAATCATCTGAGTACTCTGCCCAGATGCATAAATTCTGGGAGTCGCCCGATGGTGTTTGGCGTAGTGCTTTTTCTCTTCCTTTGAACCTTCGATTCGCTGGCGAATTCCACCCATCGCCTCCTGCGTTCGACGCAGGTTTTTCTCGGGAGCAAGTTCTCGAAGCCCTTTCTCACTGGGCAGCTCGATATTGATGCTGATCCGATCCGCGTACTTTCCCGCCTCTTCGATAAGTTCTTGCGAGGCCTCGGGAATCGTCTTGAGGTGGATATATCCGCGAAAGTCGTGAGTCTCCCTCAGCTCGCGAGCGACGCGGACGACCTGCTCCATCGTAAAATCGGCATTTCTCACAATCCCACTGCTGAGAAACAACCCTTCGATGTAATTTCTCTTATAAAAATCGAGGGTCAGCCGAATGGCTTCTTCTGCGGTGAATCGAGCGCGAGCGACGTCCGACGAACGCCGGTTGATACAATACTGGCAATCGTAGATGCAGACGTTGGTCAGCAGGATCTTCAGCAGAGAAATACAGCGACCATCCGGCGAGTAAGAGTGACAAATTCCGGCACCCCCTGCTGATCCTACCCCTTTTCCATTTGAAGAATCTCTCCGTTTCGCCCCCGAACTCGCACACGAAGCATCATATTTTGCCGCATCGGCAAGAATTTCGAGTTTTTGAGCCAAATTCATAAACTGTTCTAGAGAACAGTAATCATCTGGACAAAAAATTCAATCATTCAAAGAGAAGAAAATGGTCGGGGTGACTGGATTGACTTCGGTTTCACCTCCGTCTTTCTCCGGTCGCTGCGCTTCCTCCGAATCGAACTGACGTTCTTCATCCAGTTTGTTTCTTCCCAGCATTTCCGCTACGCGAAAATGGTCGGGGTGACTGGATTCGAACCAGCGACCTCGTCGTCCCGAACGACGCGCGCTACCAAGCTGCGCTACACCCCGATAGGTGGGCCGAGGCGACTTTTCCCGGCTCTTCGCAGCGCTTTTCCCTGACAGGCCAGAGTTCGACCCCGCGATTTGTTCAAACGTCTTCGGTGGCACACCCGTAGGGATTTGAACCCCAAACCTCCTGATCCGTAGTCAGGCGCTCTATCCAGTTGAGCTACGGGTGCTTTACCGAAGTCTGCTCCGACCGTTTTGGACGAAGCGGACGGTAATGTGCGCGGCTTCTGCGATTTGACAAGGGAAAATTCAGCCGATCCCGGAGGACGCTATTGGGTTCCTTGATGAACCAGTTCAGCGTAGTTTATCTTTGAAGAGTGGTTCCGGCCCGAAATGGCAGAGAACTTTGGCTTCCTTCCTAGAAAATGAAAAAATCTCCCCTCGTTTGGATCGGATACGCAATCGGTTTCCTTCTGTTCGGCTTTTTCGCCTCACTTCAGTTGAATGACCTCGATCCTGAAATCTACTATCACCCGTCCCACTTGGACGCGACGCTCTGGTTTCTTTTCTATCTTCTCATCGCAGTCCTTTTCATCATCGGAATATTTAAGAAGCTCCCGAATTGGCTGTTTATCATTGCCGCGATTTTCTGCCTCGTGGAAATGGTCAGAACCGGCCCCGGCCTCTATGAGAATCTCTTCGGCGAAGAAGAATTCAACATGACCCAGGTCAGCATGTCAGCCGAAGACCCTCGCGTTGAGTTGTCTCGCGAATTCTTTGGTGCAGTAATTGCCCTTGTCGGAGTCGGCGCCCTGTATTTCGCACAGAAGCGCCGCCTCAAAGGCTGAGATTCACTCTCCCGCAACAATCCGGAACAGCTTGCCGCGCCATCCCAGAACGATGGCTTCTCCATTCTCGTCGGGGTAAAAACCGGTGGGTTGAACGGTAGGATTCGCAAGATCCGCTGGCTTTTCGAACTGATCGTTCGAAACGACTTCCTTGGATTTTGGGTCGTAGTGAAGTGCCCAGAGATTGCCAAACTTCCAGTCTCCATACAGGTAGTGCCCCTGCAGGTCCGGGATCGCATCCCCACGATACACGAATCCTCCAGTGATACTGAGTCCGTCCGCGCGGTTGTATTCGTGAATCGGATCAATAAAGTTCGCACCGGCAGGCGCATCAGGCTTTCTGCCCAAAAGTTTCATCAGGTCCGCGCGGGGGGCGAATTCATGCAATCCCTCGCGGTATTCCCATCCGTAGTTTCCACCCTTTTTGATGATGTCGATCTCTTCGTAGAGGTCCTGCCCGACATCAGCGAGATAGAAAAGACCAGTTTCCGCGTCAATGGCAGCTCCCCAGGGATTCCTCAGGCCGTAAGCCCAGATCTCCGGGCACGCGACAGGGTCGCTGACGAACGGATTATCGGAGGGAATGCCATACTCCAGTTCATCAGTACGACTATCCACATCGATTCGCAGGACCTTACCGTTCCAACGGGTCAGTTTCTGGGGCAGCATGAAAATCCCGTTGCGGAAACCACCGTCACCCACACAGATGTAAAGCATTCCGTCTTCGGGGCCGAAAAGGATATTCCCTGAGTTGTGATTCCACTCGGGCTGCTGGACTTCCAGCAGCACTCTCTCACTGCCAGCATCGGCTGCATCAGGGTTGTCCTTCGATACCGTGTATTCGGCCACTACGAGTCGCTTGGGCCCCTGACGGGAAAAGGTCACATAGAACTTCCCGTTTTCCTTGTATTCAGGGTGAAATGCGAGCCCGAGTAGCCCTTCCTCGAAATCCTTCTCTACGCCGATCGAATCGGTCAGATCAAGAAAAACGGAGGCCTCGGTAGCCGTCTCGTCAGATGGCAAAATCTTAATCTTCCCCGTTTGCTCGACAAGAAAGCGTCGATTCGTTCCGTCATCCGGAACCTGCAGAGACACAGGGCGCTCCAGTGAAAGCTCGGCATAAATGGGTTCAAGCTTCAAAGAGGGAGCAGAAAAGGCCGGTGCTACCAGCGCAGCCAAAGCGAGACAAAAAAGGGAGTTTCGAACCATGGTCGGGAGCGTAGTGAAAAACTCGAACCAACGCAACTCTTGTCGGCATCGCGAAAATGCCATACCCTCCCGAGCCGTTTGCCATGCCGTCACTTCAATGAATCGATCTCTACATCGCAGAGCTGCTGAGCTTTCCCGGGATCGGAACTTCCTGATTCGTGCATCTCTCCTGATGGTGGGGGTATCAGCAACCATCGCGCTGCTCTTATCATTCAGTGCTGGCAACTCGCCGAAGACTGACAAATTCCATCCTGTTACACCTTCCCTCGGTGTCGAAGATCCCTCTTCGCTCGAGCAACTGATCTCATTTTTCCGATTCCGTGAGGATTACTTTCGAATACACCCCAGGCTGTTGGATTGTCGTTACTTATCCGAACCTGGAGACGAACCGAAAAAACAAAAGGCCTTCGACGAACTTCTCGAGTCACTGACATCACAGGAAGACGTGCCCTTGATAGAAATCTGGTCGGTCGGGTTCAAACCATCGCTCAGGTCCGACTCTATTGAAAGATTACAAGCAGCTGACCCGAGCCTCCGGTATCGAAACGAATTTCTCGGTGATCTCCACTATTTGTCCGACAAGAGAAAAGAGGCTCTCGAGTTCTACCTGACCGAAGTAGAAAACTTTCCCGACTCATTGTACAGCCGCAGGAGCGTTCTCTACATCAGCCGCTGGACAGAAGATCATCGATTTCAGGAATTCTTACAGCAACCTGAGTTCCTCGACGCTCTCCGTCCCTATGAGCTGCTGAACACGTATGCTGACCTCAAAGATTTTGCCAATGTAGCCCGGTTGACCCTGGCCGCCGAGTGGACCCGCCTCACCTCGATCTCTTTAATTCCCGGCCTGTTCGTCGCAGCCATTTGGTTTTGTATCCTCGCGACATTCTGGACGTGGACCCGCACTCGCGCAGTGGCTGCCCTGATCGCATTTACGCTCGGAATCGTGAGCGCTGGCCTAACTCTTTTTTGTGCAGTGATTCAGGAAAGAACGTTCGGCTTCGTGGAAAACTCGTCTGATACCCCGTTGAACCAGGTCATATACTGGATCGCCGGAGTGGGCTTGCGAGAAGAAACACTCAAGCTGCTCTGCTTCGTACCGATTGCCTTTTGGACGGCAAAACGGAAGAGCGACATCGAGGCACTTATCCTTGCGGCCATGGTAGGTCTCGGATTCGCCTTTCAGGAAAACATCGGATACTTCGACCGAGGTCTTGACGATTATCTTCCATTTTCCCGACTCCTGAAACCGAGCGTACTACATTTCTCGCTAACAGGTATCGCAGGCTTGTATCTGCACCGCATGCTCGCTTATCGCATGCGGGGGTGGGAGAATTTCCTCTTCGCCTTCATTGCCGTTGTTTTCGCCCATGGCTTTTACGATGCGGTTCTTACGATGCAACTGTTCGCATCGTACGAAGTGCTTTCCCCGATATTCATCGCTCTTTTCGCCTACCAGTTTTTCGACCCGCTCCGATTGCAGATGGATCAAAATGGATTGAAAAAACGCGTCTCTCCACTCGGCATTTTCATTCTTGGCTGCGTCGCCCTCACTTGCATTGTTCTTATCGGCACTTCCCCGAACCAGCCGTTCAACCATTCACTCGGGAACTTCGCCGTCAGCGTGGCATCCATGGTTCCCCTCGCATTCGCTTTCATCTCCCGATTTCGGGATCTGTAGAGCGCCACGCCTCATCAAGCTGTACGATTCTATCGCCGTTTTCCGGATAAAATCGTGATAGTCCCCTCTCGCAAAACGCCCAAACAAACCCAGCTGCGAGGAATGATGCTCTAGAGCCAGCGCTCGTCTCACAGAATGAGCACTTGTATCGATTCGGAGATACACAGGGTCGTCCCAATTCACCAGCCGGGGGATGGGATACTCACTGTCTCGCGCCAGAAAACACATCCAGCAAGGCCCTTCGTCACCAGGTCGATCTTTCAGCAACTCGTAAATCGCGGCATGCACGAGAAGATGGCCGGGATGCCAATATTCCCCATTGCTTCCGTGAGAAAGAATCAGATCAGCATCTTGTACGAGCGGGGCGATCTGTTCCCCCAGCCGTGCCGCCGAAACATCAGGAGCAAACACACGATACTTCCCCCCGATCGGATCAACGTGATCCAGAAAGACAAGGCTCTCGATTCCGAGCGAACGGCAGGCCTGTTCCATCTCGGCGGCACGAATCAGCCCCAGTTCTTCCCGCGAAGCACCTCCAGTCGGCCCTCCTTCACCCCGCGTCAGGCAGAGCAACTGGACCTGGATACCTCGATCACGAAACTCGCAGATCAATCCCGAGCAAAAAGTCTCATCATCCGGGTGCGCGACGACAACCACCACTTTTTTCACGTCGCCCAGTTCATCCACCGATTCAATTTTCGGGTGATCATCAAAAGAGCGAAACCGACGCAGGAGATCACGTCCTCGTTTTCGATAAAAAACAGGATCAGACAACCGGTGTAATATCTTCGCAGGGAGCGGCATGATTCGAAGATGAAATCTCAGGATCAAGAAAACCTAGCACAGATTTGCGCACATCATTCATGAATACCTCTGGCCCGAATCGCTCCATCTCAAGAGGCAGTGAAGCACGAACCTCCTCTGCTTTGGATGGATCGCTTAGAAAGGACAGGATCTTCTCCACAGCCTCGTCATCTGTGGAATACTGCAATTCTGGATGCCCAACAATCTCCCCTGCGCCTCCCGAAGAAGGAACAAAAGGAACGCAGCCCATCGAAGCCATTTCAGCCACGGCGATTCCAAAGGCTTCAATGCGGCAACCATGGATGGCATATGTCTGCGTGGACAGGATCTCCTGCTTATCGTCCAGCGTGAGATATCCTGTGGGTGAGACCCAGTCTTTCAGTGGCTCAATGAACTTGGCGAGACTTCGGCTGTAGGCGGAATCATCAAGAGCGCCGATAAGGCGAAGTGTCACTGGATACCCACTCTCACGCACCCTCGTAAGAATCTTGATCATCCGCTCAATCTCTTTCTCCGGGACGATACGCCCCAGGCAGACAAACCCGAGTGGATCACGGTTCGATTCCGCTGGAGCTTTCGGCAAAACCACCGGGGGATAAATCACATCCGCACGGGGAAGATCAAAACAGTCAGCTAACTGCCTTGCACTCCACTGCGAATTTGCGAGGACCAGATCCCCGCGTTGGCACAGACGGGGTTTGGGCCCACCAATATGATCCGAGACAGAAACATAGAGGTCTCGAACGGGAGAAGCTCGATGGCAGAACTTGCTCTCTCCGTGAACGTATAGGCGCTTTCGCATCTCTTCACTGAAACTGAAATCGCCGATCAACTGTATCCCCGGGCGCCCAAAATAAATCGGGTTGTAAGCGCTGAAGCAAACATCAAAATCATCAGCAATCCGGCGGCAGAATCTCTCCACTACATTTCGCTGCAAATGAGAAAGCCGGACCGGATCTCGAACCGTCGGAGCAGGCGGGCACCACAGATACTTCACTTTTGCTGCATCAACTCGTGTACCGTAAATCGAATTGATATCGTCCCAATCGAGCGGAGACGAGGTCACGAAAGTCACCTCATAATCATCCTGCAGAGCCTGAGTCGCCCAGGCCGCGGCAGCTTCTGAACCACCCCTCCCCATCCAGGGATGAGCCATCAATAGTTTCGGGAGTCCCATCAGTCGGCTTTGACACCCACGTTTTGCCTCTTTTCTCCCTCTTGAACAACACGTCGGGTTGGTTCCCACACGCTGTTCTGTCCCCCTTTGAGGTAATCGATCATTCCGAGGAAAAGTGCCAGGTTCATCGAGTAAAAATATCGCACAAATCGAAACAGTTTCACATGAATGCCTGCTTTCGCATCCGAGAGGATTCTGTCTAGCCCTGCGATGAAAAAGGTGCCGACAAATCCCAGGAAAAGCATCGCGTAAAAAGGCGATATCGTGGACATCACAAAGCAGGACAAAAAGGCACCAATCAGCAATACCGGCCCAATCCAGCGGAGCCCTTTGTGAGACCAGAAAGCGAACGAAATACCCGGGCTTCTCTTCCACGGCAACAGGAAGCAAAAAAAGTGAGATAGGTTCTGAAAATTCCCTGTCGCGATCCGCCGCTTCCTTCGAAATTCCTCCCGAATGTCCGTCGAGACCGCCTCGTAGCATTCCGCATCCAGATCGACAATCGCTTCTTTCTTCTGCTCCAGGCAGGTCATTGTCAGGAAAAAATCATCCACGATATATTTTTCGGGAACGGGTCGAAAAACAGTCGCCCGCATGGCGTAACACGCACCGAAAGCCCCTATCACCGCTCCCCAGAGAACGCCTTCCTGATACTTGATCAAATTCTCTCGATCGACGTAGGCATCCTCTTCCGCGCCGATTCCTTCATGG
Source organism: Verrucomicrobiales bacterium (assembly GCA_002698785.1). Classification (GTDB taxonomy): domain Bacteria; phylum Verrucomicrobiota; class Verrucomicrobiia; order Verrucomicrobiales; family DEV007; genus Arctic95D-9. The sequence continues at coordinate 344,728 of PAAG01000059.1, forward strand.
TCTTTTTGCGCATCAATCACGTTCGCTCCTACCAGCCCGACCTTGTCTCTTCTAAAGTGACATGTCAGGTTTCGAAGAAGGAAAGGTGACCATGCCACGTTCGCATCGCAGAGCACAAAAACACCAGTCTCAGGCACTCTGAAATCATAAGCAGCCTTTCGTGCGAGATGATTCATAATTCGAATCTTCCCATTGCGCCCTTCAAAGATCGTCAGGTCGAGATTCGGGTACTGCGCACGAAAGCCTTCAATAATCGCATGGCTGCGATCCGTAGATCCATCCGAACCAATATAGACACGCAGTTTTTCCCTCGGATAATTCGAAGCGACGATACTAGCGAGCGTCTTGTTAAGCACAGCCTCCTCATTATAGACAGCCATCAAAACGGCTACTTCCGGAAAGTCCTCGTCCTTTTGGTAGATTTCGTCTGGAAGGTCTTTGTCCTTTGCCAGCCATTTCAGGAGCATCGGGAAACCTGCATAGCTGTATCCGATTGCAAAGACACACAACCAGAACACCAGGCCAAATACGGTAAGAATCGCAGTTTCCATTTCCTATCTTGAATCCGGCTTTGATGCTGGCTCCTCGAATTCAAACTTGGATTGAACGAGGTGGTGCCCCGACCCTGGTCGCACAGGACCAGGCGCCGGAACATCCGGAATATCCGCCAGTTCGTTCTCCAGGTCCTCGTCGATAATAACCTGCGTCGTGCTCTGACCGATCTCCTCACGGAACTGGAGGAAACAGGCTCGATTATAGAAAAACTGCGGTAGCGCCATCATGAAGCCGAAAAGCACGCCCGTGAATCTCTCATCGAATGGATTCCTAGTGATGCTTTCCGACATCGTCGCCCACATGGCAACGAAGGGCAGGAACATGAGAAACGAGTCCCAGGCTCGTGGACCCATCACTGTTTTCGAATTCAGCCACGCCGAGTGAAGGCTGAGGAACATCGGCAGAAAAAACGCTAACAAGACCACCGCAATTCCGATGAACCCGGTCGAAAATAAGGTGTAAGTCCAGATGCTGTGCCCCGCGCTATAGATTTCATCCGGGAACTGGTGTCTGTCGTCAGGATAGACAAGGAACAACTCAGGATAGTACGATTCATCCCAGTAGTACGAGGCACCCAATCCGCGCCCGTAGATAAAACTGTGCGGCTGGGTATCGAGAATGTCCCACATCGACTTCGCCTCCGCCTTCCGCATCAGCGTGGAGAGGTCTTCCGTCGTAGCACCACCTTCACCACGGTTGTCGAACATCCTTTCGTACCACCGGTCGGTCAAAGTTGGCTGCACTAACGCTACTCCTACAATAAGAAAGACCATCGCAAACCCCATCGCCACGAGAGGTCCAATCTTGCGAATGGGAAACTGCAGATCATACATCTTCCATTTCATCGCCAACATCAGGCAGAACGCCCCGGTCACAAAGGAGACAAAGATGGGCAATACCATACTTCGCGTAATCGAGATCGCCGCCACAGCCAGCGGAATCGCGAAAATAATCAAACTCCACCAAGTAAACTTTCGCCGAAGAAGAAGCGCACACCCAACCCAGGCGAACAGGAAACGCATGGACGGACTTAGAATCTCCATGCGCACTTCAGAAAGCGGAATACCCGTCCCGAGGGTTCCAAAACCAAAACGCCAGATCACATTGGTAACGCCAGCAAGGAGAAACCATCTCACCGCTTCCCCCGGTCGCATTCCATTTGCCGCGACGATCAGTGTAAGATTCAGGCCGAACCCAACCAAAAGGAGAGGAATGCTCAAACGTAGAATTCTTCCCGCTTCATTTCCCCAGAGAAATGCCACCCCAAGGCTCATCACCACATACCCCCACCATAACAGGACGAGATACACTCCCGGTCGCACCAGCAAATTTTTGAAGCCAATCACCGAGCCCAGCCCGCCGGTCAACATCGCCAAACCGAGAAAGGCATACTGAAAAATCGATCCACCCGTAGAAGCTGCACCGAATTCGATCTCGGGAGATTTGTAGTCGAAAACAAACGAGAACAGAAACAACACAAACAACGGGCGCAGCCATTTCAATGCACCCGAAGCCGGTGCATCGATTTCGGCCTGCTCATGATTCGAAGCTGCTCGAAACAAGTTCAACTTCTAACAAGCTCCTTCCCGTTTTACAAATGTCAGGAACATGATCTGAAAATCGAAGATCACGTTCCAATTCTCGATGTAATGAAGGTCAAATCGAATCCTCTCGGATAGATCCGTATCTCCCCTCAACCCATTCACCTGCGCCCATCCAGTGATTCCCGGCTTGATGTTGTGCCGGGCATTGTAGTGAGGAATCTCTTCTTTGAAGTTCTCGATCAACTCGGGTCGCTCCGGTCGAGGACCGACCAAACTCATATCGCCTCGGAGCACATTCCAGAACTGCGGAACTTCGTCGATGTTCCACTTCCGCATAAAGGCACCGACCTTCAGGCACCTGGGATCGTCTTTCACTGTCCAACCCACACCGGTTTTCTCTGCATCGAGCTTCATGCTGCGAAGCTTGATCATATCGAAAATCTTTCCGTTCGCTCCCAACCTCCGCTGGCGATAGAAGATCGGTCCTGGGCTTTCGCGATAAATCATGATGCCGAACAACGCGATGATCGGTGCTGTGAGACTCAACCCAAAGAGTGCACCCACGATATCGACAAAACGTTTCAAAAAACGATTCACCGTTGAGTGCAATGGTAGTTTCGAGATGCCCAGAATCGGAATCCCGCCCACAGACTCCAGGTGCAACCCGCTGAGCAGGACTTGAAAACAGGTCGGAACAAGCTTGAACTCGATCATTTCCTTCTCACAGATCGAAGCCACGTGCATGAGATTGCCGCTACGAAGAGCATCGTCTGCCACAATCACCATCTGGCAGACCCGCAACTGCAGCAATGCCTCGAGGCTTTCATAGCTACCCATCACAGGCATGTTCTCAGGTAGATCGCCCTGGAAATGTCCATCAGGGGGAGTGATCACCCCGACGATGTCAAAAGGTCGATCATCAGCGTCGGCAAAGGTCTGCACCGCTTTGGAAAAATCGTCGCTCCACCCCACTACCAGCGCACGTTGACGGAGACTTTTCGAGTTCTTCTCCGATCCAACAAAACGCCAGAGCAGCCCCCGCCAGATAGGTAAAAAGGTAACAATCGTTCCCATCCCGATTAGGCAGAAAATCCGAGAAATTGGCGGATCGAATTTCAAAGCGAGCGTCAGGAACAGATATGCCAGGATCCAGACGAATGACGCTTTGACGACGATCTTCAGCGTGTTCGTGAAGGAGAGCAGATTCTCGCGGGTGTAGCAGCGAAAGTTCAACAGAGCCCCCATCATCAGGAGTACTCCTAGCGCGATATGGCCGATATAATCCGCGAGAGTGAAACCTTCCTCTGCGGGGACACCCACCCCTGAAATCGGAGTTTCAAACCGAATCCACTGTGCAAAGACAAGAGCAATCGCCACTACCAATGCATCTACCAGGAACGCACCGGAAACGAGTCGATGATAACGGGCCGTCGATGTCGATGCAGTTTGCTGCAACGGAAGACCACCGGTTTTCGTAACGAACTGTCTGTCGCTCATTCTGGGGAGTATTTAATTTATGAAAATTTTAGCTTGGTAGTTGAGTATCCCTATGGTTGGGAAGTGAATGGGATTCGCCTCAGTGGGGTTGGCCGACGGCAGGCTGTTTTCTTGCCGTGGTCAAGGCCGGCAGCGATCGTGCCGTGCCATGCACATAAGCCTGCTGCGCAGCGTTTATACTCGTGCTGCGATTCAGAACACATCCCACAAGGGATGCTCTCATACGCTGCAGCTCCTTCATCGAGTGCCGAGCTGCATCGACTTTCGTCGCCCCTGCTTCCAGGACGAGCACCACGGCATCGGCGTGCCGTGAGTATGTCAGGCCGTCGCTGACAACATTCAGTGGTGAGGTATCAATGATTACGCAGTCGAAAGAGGAATGGGCCTCATGCAGCATCTGGGCAAAAATCTCACTGTTCATCGGTTCTCCCGTGTTGGTCGAAAAACGCCCACACGAGATCAGCGACAGGTTCTTGAATATGGTCTCCTCACACAGATTCTGTTTCGTCAGGGAGCCGTCCCCTCCTTTACCCCGAAGCGGATCTGTGAAAATCTCCGCCATACGCGGCTTACAGAAATCGGCGTCCACCAGCAAAGTCCGATAGCCCATGTTTGCCTGGAGAACAGCCAGGTTCGCCGCACAAAAGCTCTTTCCCTCACCAGGAGAGGGACTCGTAATCATCACACTTCGCGGGGAGTAGGCCGACAATGAGGTTCGCAAGGACCGAAACCCTTCGCTTACGATGGAGTTGGGTTCCTTCGCCAGAAAAACGGAATCTTTCAGGTCCCAGTCTTTCTCAAAGGCATTTGGGATCTCGGAAAGCACCGCGAGCCCAAGAGTCGATTCGACCTGCTTCCGCGTGTTCAAAGTGCGATCAAGCAATCCGAGACCTATTACGAGAAACAGACCGCACATCGTTCCAAAGACGCCCGCAATCGCAACCGTCACCTTCTTCTTCGGCGAGACGGGCTTCGAAGGCACAAGTGGCTCGGAAAACACCCGAATCACTGTCTCATCGACAGATTCCGTCGCACCGGTGTCATTAATCCGGTCAAGCAGGCGATCGTACGTAGCATACGCTGCGTCTACCGATCGTTTCAGGGTGCGGTATTCTTTTTTCACCCCGTCTACTTTCAGGAGCGTCAGCTTTTGCTCCTGCACCGTCTCACGGAGCTTTTTCTCGTGATCCACAGCACGGCGATAAGCCTTCTCAATGGAATCCCCCAACCGTCTCGCCGCAGTCTCGACCTCCTTCTCCAGACCGGCCAGCTCCTGCTGGTAGCTCTGGTATGTCGGATGGATCGGCTCATACTGAGACTTGATCTTCACGAATTCAGCACGCTTCTGGTTTCGGGCGAGCAGAATCTTTTGGATGTTCTCTTGTTCTCCCTGACCATCGATCTCAAATACCTTCTCGATATCCTCTTCCGGAATGGCCGAGTACTGCTCGTAAGCCGCTCTCTTCAGCAGAACATCGTTCGCAGCATTACTCAGCAATTTATCCAGATCGCTGAGCTTCGTTGCTTCAATGCCCTGTCCATCATCCAGGGAGGTTCCCGAGTTTTTCAGGCGAAAATCCTGCAGGTTCTCCTCTGCTGTTAGAACTCGCTGTAGTTGGTCTTCAGCCTCTTTCTCCAACATTGCTCGGGACTTCTCCGCCGACTCGAGATTCTGCTCTCGAATCAGAGCCTGGAACTCTTCAATGAAAGCCGCTGTCATATTCCGGGCACGTTCAGGAGAACGATCCTTCACACTCACATCGATCAGCCGAGTGCCTCTTCGAAGCTCGGCATGGATGTTCTTGGAAACGATCTCAACAATCTCAGAATCAGAATACCCACCGTCCTTAGGTTTTAGGAATTCCGGATCTTCTCGAAGATTCAATCGGTCCACAACCCGCAGAATGACCGTTCCATTCTGGATCCCTTCAGCCATCGACTTCAGCGCATCAAGCGACTCCCAACTGGCCTGCTTAACCCCCTTCAGCCCGTTGAACACAGCACTGTCATTTTTCGGATCAACGTAAATCACCGCCGAAGACTGATAGACCTTCGGGGCAAGAAAAACATACACCAGAGCAAGTCCGACGAACGCTCCCACAACGAGCGCAGCAAGCCAGAGCCGCTTCCGAATCACCGATACCAAACGACTGATATCGAGTGTCGGGAAACCTGGGAATAGCGTATCGGATGCCGCGGGCTGACTGGGACCTGCTCCAAATTGATTCATTCGTGCTTCGTAACCGGGAAGAAAGAAATAGAAGTCGCCATGTAACGACTCTCATAATTTCTTATTTTTATGGTTTTTTAAAATTTACCCCATTTCAGACAACTGACAAGCCCAATGCTAAAATTATAATACTTTCTATAATTAATAAAACTGAATCTTCTCGAAGTTCCGAAGACTCAATTGAGCTAGGATTCTCCTGACCGATTGTTTGCAAGAAAAGCCTTGTGCGAGTAAGCTGGACGCTTTTTGAGTAGGACCGCGGAGGCGGCAATGCTTCATCGCCTTTACTGCCTTCTTGTCCCGGTTCTTATCGCTCCACTCTACGCATGAATTATAGACTGTTCTTCGCAGCCCTGTGCCTCTTGACAGCATCCCCGCTGATCGGGCAGGAAGCCTCCGAGGCATCATCCGCTACGCCGACTGCCGATGCTGCCAAATCGCTCCTCGATACACTCCTCGAAGGTGGCCCATTCCTGATGGTTCCGCTGGCAGCGCTCTCCTTTATCGCAGTGCTGCTCATCATCTTCTACCTGTTCACGATTCGGCAGGGCGCCGTCGTGAGCGATAAGTTCATGAATGCTGCCGACGCGCTGATCAGAAAGCAGGATTACCTCGGACTCATTGCTGTCTGTAACCGGGAAAACGAGTGCATCGCCCGCATCGTGTATAAGACCCTTGATTTCGCGACCAAAAACCCCACCGCCAGCTTCGACGAAGTGCGGGAAGTCACCGAAGCTGAAGGCACCCGACAGGCCAGTATTCTCAACAATCGCATCAGCTACCTCAACGACATCAGCCGGGTTGCCCCCATGGTCGGGCTGTTCGGAACAGTGATCGGTATGATCAAAGCATTCGAGAGCATTGGAAAATCCTCCGGCGTCCAGCACATGGAACTCGCACCCGGTGTCGCCCAGGCCCTCGTCACGACCGCTGCCGGGCTTGTCATCAGTATTCCCTCTCTGATATTCTATTCGATCTTTCGTGGCAAAGTGCAGAAGTTGATCGCCGAGCTCGAAGCTGCCATGACTCACATCATGGCACTGCTCGCCGCGCAGTACAAGCGCGCTAACTACCGGGCTTCGACACGCAGGGAAACCACCGATCAAGACTAGAGCGTCCCCTTGAGGAATCTCGGCCCAGAATCATGAAATTTCGCGATACCAGCAGCCAGCAGGGCGCCGAGCTCGAACTCGCCCCAATGATCGATGTGGTCTTTCTGCTCCTCATTTTCTTTATCGTGACCTGGCAGTTCGCCCGCTTCGAGCGCGACATGGATATTTCCGTTCCCGCAGCCGAGGAAGCCGAGAACATGGACCGCCAGCAGGGCGAAATCATCGTGAACGTCCGTGAAGACGGCTCCATTGTTTTGAACGGACGAGTGGTCTCCGAAGACGAACTTCTATCAAAACTCCAATCGATTTCAGAAGCCTACCCCGATCAAGCAGTGATCCTGCGCGGATCCTCGGAAGCCAACTTCCAAGCCATCATCAACGTGCTCGATCAAATCAAAAAGGCAGGGATCTGGAACGTGGCGTTTGCAACTACCAAACCCCAGGAATAACCCCCCGAAAGATACCCATCATGCTGTCAGTGAAAGGCTGGTTCACTCCCCGAAGCATCCCGCAGATCGCAGCGGCTCTGCTGCTCGCGCTTCAACCTGCCGTGCAGGCCCAGGAACCAACGGCACAACAGCCAAAAGTAGAAGACATCCTGTCCTATGCCGACCTCCTGTTCAGCAAGGAACAATTCTCACTCGCTGCACAGCAATACTCGACTTTCATCCGGGAAAATCCACAGAGCCCCAATCTCCAGATCGCCTGGTTCCGCCTTGGTGAATGCTATCTCAAAGTAAATCAGATCGAAGACGCCGAGACATCGTTCAATTTCCTGATCAACGAATACAAAAAGGGCCCGTTCGTCGGCTCAGCAGCCTACCGCCTCGCCGTCCTTCGCTTCAACGAGAAAGACTACAACAACGCCAAAGCCTACTTCAAACTGGCCAAAGACGAACTCAAAAACAAAGAAGCAGTCCTTCAGGCCCAGTTCTACTACGCTCGATCCCTGCAGCTTTCGAACGAGCCCAAACCTGCTCTCGCCGAGTTCGAAGAAGTCCTCAAAGCCGCTCCCCAGGAATCCAACCCATTCTACGAACGCGGCCTCCTCGAATCTGCACGCCTCTACTTTGAGGTCGGCGACACCGAGAAAGCCCTCGAACGCTTCAACGATCTGGCGGAAAACGGAACCACCAAAGAGTTTCGCGAAGAAGCGATCGTGCGAGGTGGCCTCCTCGCCGCCGAAGCGGGAAAACCCGAGCTCAGCGAAGAACTCCTCAGCAAAGCCCTGAAATTCTCCGACACCAGCCCCTGGAAAGCCCTCGCCCAGGTTGGAGCGATATTTAATGCATTCACTCGAGAGGACTACGACCGCGTCATTGCCCTCTACAACACCGGTACCTACATCGCTCCCGATGAATCCCGCGCTAAGATGCTTCTCATCGTGGGCCACTCCTTTCGTATCAAAGGAGATATCGAATCCGCCCTTCGCCTCTACTCTCTCGTCGAAGCGAAATTCCCCGAAAAGAAAGAAGGCATTGAGGCTGGATACCGCAAGCTCCAGCTTCTACACCAGCAGGGCTCAGAAAGCCTGCCGAAGGCCGTCGATGATTTCGTAGAAGTGCAGCGCCGCGTTGACCCGGAAAGCCACTTCATCGACATGGCCTACCTGATGAAAGCCGACTGGCATTTCCTCAAGGCCGAAAATTCCGCCAGCGGTCCGGGATCGGATTATGCGAAGAAACAATACCGCGACGCCGCAGCAGCTTTCGAGAAGGTGCGCGATAGCAAGATCGACGAGAAATATCACGCCATTCGTCTCTACAAACAGGGCTGGTCAGAAATCGAGTCCGACCAGACTCAAGACGGTATCAAGACCATCGCGCGCTTCATTCAAAAGTATCCCGAGAACAATCTCGCCTCTTCCGCTCTCGCGAAGCGAGCCATGGCCTACCAGGCACAGGGAGATCACCAGTTCGCCCTCGGCGACTATCAGGACATCGCGAAAAAATACCCCGACGCACCCGAGACCGAATTCGCCCTCCAGCAAATCGCCCTCATTTTTGCCCACCAGCGAAAGACCTCAGAAATGATCAACGCCTATAAGGAGTTGCTCGAGAAATTTCCAGAAACCGACGGTGCCGGTGAAGCCCACTACTGGATCGGTGTCGGATACTTCGATCTCGAACAACACCAGCAGGCCATCCCTGAACTGGAAAAAGCCCGCGAGATCGACCGCGAACACGAAGACAACGCAACCTTGCGTCTCGTCATCTGCCATTACCAACTGGAGCAGATCGACAAACTCGCCGCCGAGGCAAAACGCTACGTGGAAAATGCGCCTCCAGTGCCAGAAGACGGATCCGCGATTCGAAAGAGGCCAGAAATCCCACCACAGGTAATCGAATACCTGGGCAGAAAGCTTGCCGCAGAAAACGACTTCGAACGTGCCGAGTATTTCCTCTCCATCATCTGCGATCCTGAAAAGCCAAACCAGGCATCTGCAGGCGTATGGAAGCTCCTCGCCGAAAGCCGCCTCAAGCTCAAGAAACACAGCGAAGCCATCCCCGCATTCGACCAATACCTGTCCCAGACAGAGCGCCCCAGTGATCGAGCCGAGGCCTACCTCCAGCGAGGCATCGCCCAGCTCTGTCTCCGTGATTTGGAAGCAGCGAAAAACAGTGCCCAGGAAAGTCTTCGCTCCCAGAAAGAAGGACGCACCAATGCCGAGGCCCGCCTTCTCATGGGAGATGTCGCTGCTGCCGCAGGAAATCTTGAAGATGCCGCTCGCGACTACCTCGTCGTCAGCCAGATCTTTGCCGACCCGGAAGTCACTCCCATCGCTCTCCTGAAGGCGTCAAAAGCCTACCAATCCCTCGGGAATCAGGAAAAAGCACGAGAGCTACAGCAGCAGCTCAATACCCAGTTCCCTAGCTTCAAAGCGCCCGAGAGTCTCGACTACGATTGTTAATCGAGACCTACTCTGTTTCCTGTTCCTTTTCTTCCCCGTCTTCGGCCTGTTCCGTCGCTTCCTTGGAATATTCCACCGGCTTCGCCTCGATCTCTTCCGGCTCGTCCATACTGATGGGCCAGCGATCCGGCTCGATGCGAATCCTCTCCGGAAGACTCACCGTGATCTTCGCGTTCTCACCGAACTCATACGTTTTCGGAGTACTCTCACCGCTTCCTGAAGAATCCACCTTCGTCACTAGAGGCACCACCGTGAACACCATCTTCGCTTCTTCCTGACGATCCACATGGAGAAGCGCAGCACACATCGTTGCTTCATCAATCCGGATAACAGTCCCTTGATCCAACTCGAACCTCTCAGGCGCCTCCGAACTGGGCAGAGCAAAATCCAGATAGGCATCCGGGAAAGTCGTCGAACGCCCCCGGATCACTACCCCCCCGGGAAATACCGACTCCGGTCCCATCCGCTGCACCGACTCCACCGCGAACTCACCAGATAGAAACACCACATCGTCACGCTCGAGGTAGTTTTTCAGAAAATGCCGTTTCTGAATGCCATTATACGCCTTCAACTGCGTTCCGTTGAACGGATACACCAGCGCATACAGATCCTTCGCCGAGTAAAACTTCCCACGTGGCGCCCGAGCCGCAGTGAAACCATGAATCGGATCCAGCTTCTCCAGTTTCACCAGCAGCTGATAATTCATCGGATGTTCCGGTTGCCCGAACACCCACATACAGAAAGACCAAGAGGCGAAATTCAACCCGATTAGCACCGCGATTGCCGCGATCCATAGAATGAGGTTTCCCCCGACGTAGCGCCCCTCATTCTCCTCCCGGGAATTACGGGAAAACGAACTCTCATCCGAAATCGCTTCCATCGTCAGGATCTAGCACCACAGCCACTACTTCGCGTTACCACCGCAGACCTCGCCGTCCATCGTTTCAGGATCGTAAGTCGGTTCCGCATCCGCTTTTGTAGGCTCAAAAGACGTGCCACACCCACAACTGCGCGCCGCATTCGGATTCTCGATCTTAAAACCCGAATCATTCAGCGCATCCACATAGTCCAGGCTGCATCCCTTCAGATACTCCAGGCTCTCCGAATCCACGAAAACACGCACCCCGTTCTTCTCCACTACCTCATCGCCGTCTGACAGCGAACCGATCTGCATCGCATAAGACATTCCCGCACAGCCGCCCTTCTCCACGAAAAGCCGCAATCCCTTCTCCTCCGGCGAAAAATCCTTCGCCTTCAAAAGGTCGGACAAATGCTCAGCTGCTGCGTCAGTTACAAGAATCATAGTGTCGAGTGGGTGAATACTAATATACAGCGACGAAACCACATCCCCAAACAATTTCCCATTTGCGTCCTCCCTCCTTACCTCTCAGAATAAATATCCAATTTGTCCCACTCAGGTTCTTTATCTTTATCCTACTCCTACTCTTTCCCCTCCAGCTAACCACCACTTCTGCCTTCAGCCTTCCCCTTGTGCCTTTGTGCCATATCCCTCAGTGCCTCTCAAAAAATGTCCAAAATCCGCCTCCTCCCCGAAGCCCTCGCCAGCCAGGTCGCCGCTGGAGAAGTCGTCGAGCGCCCTGCCTCCGTCGTAAAAGAACTCGTCGAGAATTCCATCGACGCCGGAGCCAGTAATATCGAGATCGTCGTGCAGCGAGGAGGCGCCTCCCTCATCAGAGTCGTCGACGACGGCTGTGGGATGAACCGCGACGACGCCCTTATGTGCCTCGAGCGCAACGCCACCTCCAAGATCCGCACCAAAGAAGACCTCGCCTCCATCCTCACCCTCGGCTTCCGCGGCGAGGCCATCCCGTCCATCGCTTCCGTTTCCAAATTCCGACTCACCACCCGCGAACCCGAGGCCCTTACCGGCACCGAGATCGTCATCAACGGAGGAAAAGTCATCTCCGTCAAAGACTGCGGCGAACCTCCCGGCACCCAGATCGAAGTCCGCTCCCTCTTCTTCAACCTTCCCGCCCGCCGCAAATTTCTCCGCACCGAGAACACCGAGTTCTCCCACCTCGAGCAGGTCATCAAGACCCAGGCCATCGCTCACGAGAACATCCGCTTCTCCCTCATCAAAGGCGATCGCCTCTCCTTTCAGCTTCCCGCCACCACCAGCCTCCGCGAGCGCATCGGCGGGCTCGTCGGCACCGACCTCGCTTCGCGTCTTCTCGAGATCGAGCCGTACACCCACAAAGACATCACCGTTCGCGGCTTCATCGGCCCTCCCGGCATGGGCCGCTCCGACCGCCGCCAGCAACTCTCCTTCCTCAACGGACGCCCCGTCGAAGCCGCCATCATCACCCGCGGTCTTCGCGAAGGCTACCACACCGCCCTTATGAAAGGGCAGTATCCCGTCACCTTCCTTTTCATCCAGACCGACCCAACCGCCGTCGACGTCAACGTCCACCCAGCCAAGCGCGAAGTCCGCTTTCACGACGGCTACGGAGTCCAGGACGCCATCGTCGGCGCCGTCCAGCGAACCCTGCGCGAGCGAATGACCCGCCCCGTCTCCGGCGTCGGCCTCACCGGCACTACAAAGCCACAAACTACCCCCAGCGTAGTTCAGGAAAACCTCATTCCCGAGACCGAACAGCGCTCCCTCCGCAACGACTGGAGCGACCTCGCAACAAAGCGCGAGCCCGTCACCACGAAAGCCCCAGAGGAAAAAGCCGAACTCTTCACCGCCAAAGAACGTGAAAGAGTCGAAGCCGAACAACCGGTCGAAGTACCAGATCAGGTAGAAGATTCGGCCACCTATCCTCCCATTGATCCACTTCCGGACCCGCAACCCACAGAAGCGGCAGAAGAAGAAAAACCAAAAGCCACCGACTACCGACTGATGGGCGTGTTAGGAAAACTCTACGTCCTCCTCGAAGGAAAAGAAGGCCTCGTCCTCATGGATCAGCACGCCGCCCACGAGCGGGTCCTTTTCGAAGAAATGAAGCGCCGAATGGAGAACGACGAAGTTCCCTCCCAGCGCCTCCTCGCCCCCATCATGGTCGACCTTCCACCCCGCGACTTCGACCTCATCGAGAAGAACCTCGACGTGCTCAGTAAATTAGGACTCAGCGCCGAACCCTTCGGAGGCCAGACCCTCAAGATCGACTCCCTCCCCAACTTCCTCAAAAGCGACGACCCCGAGTCCTTCCTCAACGAAGTCATCGAAGAGATCCGAGCCAACAGCGACCGCATGTCAAAGATGCGATTGGGAGAAGACATGATCGCCACCACCGTCTGCCGCCACGCCGTAAAAGCCAACGACCCCCTCCACGACCGCGAACTCCAGAAACTCTTGGAAGACTTGTTAGTCTGCGATATGCCCTACTGCTGCCCCCACGGCCGCCCCACCCTCATCCAGATCTCCTACGCCGAGCTCGAACGAAAATTCGGTCGCCGAACATAGACCTTTCTACCTATGGCAAAAACCCCGCTCCGAAACACACCGCTCCAGATATCGAAGATTCGGAACGAAGGAAAAATCATCCACCTCAGCGACAGTTCAGCATGGGCTGTGGACGACACCAGCGTAACTATCTCTTCCACTTGGCAACCAGATGATTGGGTCTTCATAGTCGGCCCATGCATGGATATCCCCGTAACGAGAATCTTCCAGATCACCCGCTTCGAAGATCGACAGGCAGACTCCGTGATAGTGGCCTTGAAGCGTTAAGGGCACTGACCACCCACCCTGATTCAGCTCACCTACGCCGAACACAAACTCAACCGCCAAACCTAGCTTCGCGCTAGTAGAGCGTAACCTGCGCCGGTCACCGGTCCGGATGCGCCGCGAATTCACATTTCGAGAGTTCACCCACAACGCCGTACGCGAAAATTCACTGACTTCACGCTGCGCCAGCAGGACGTGCATTCGTTTTGAAATCGAAAGTAGTTCGCGCCTTCAATCCTACCCAAACGTACGCACTTGAATTCCGCTCTATCGATCTGCCCACACCTCCTCCAAGGAAGAACGGCTTTCCAGCCGTTCACCGAAGCCAACAAGCTCTGTAGCATCACGCGCTTCCGAATTCATATTTCGAAATCCGACTCGCGAAAAACCCGGCGCCTACAAGAGCAAGTAGAGGAGACATCGGGAATAGATTCTCATAATTACCCACCACGAAATAATCGAAAGACAGCTGCAAAAGCAGAATAGCGCCTGCAATTTGGAAACCGCCAAACACCTTTTCCCCGCACTGACTCCTCGCCCACAAGAGAAATCCAAAAAAAATTGGGAATGTCACAACAAACACAAACAGGCTGATTCCGAATACGACAGAACTGTCGAATCTTCCAACACCATCCGAGAAAAATAAACCGCATGCCTGACGAACATGGCCAAGCAAAAAAGGAGGAAGAGAATAAAAATGCGATTCACTTTCATCCGATATAAAACAACTCCGCAAATATTGCTTCGGATTTATACACGCTTCTCCTGTATCAACTCAATCACCTAAAAACAAGAACTAGAACCCTACCGAACTCGACAAATTGTGGTATTTTTGTTAGTATAATTACAAAACCTGTCCAATGCGCTTTTTTCATTATCCTCAATTTCGCCTACAGACACTAGCTCGCCTCTACCCAAAAAACGAAAACGCCATCATTTCCCATCATTTTGACACCTCACCGCACCTCCTGTCTGGACCTAAATCAGTGTTCAATGAGTGTCCATGAGTGGTTCCCCACCTCGCTTCCATAGCCGTATACCAAAAACAAAAACACTGTCATTTCTTTACATTTTCCACCGTGATCCCTCAAAGAAAATACGATCTAACTACCGTAACTTCAGTAAATCACACCGAATCCGGAAGAGAATCGACCTATCCTCATTTCCCATCGGTGGCAGACAGTTCCAGATCTCCCCTTGAATCCCATCCAACTCCTTGCCTACGGCTCACCGTCTCCCACACATCCACACCTTGACCACACCCTCCCCTTCCTCCAAACTTCCGCCCATGAAAATCCCGGTTTTGTCCTTCCTATTGGCCCTCGTCGCGAGCCTGTCCCTCGCCGCAGAGAAAAACGTCATTTTCATCATAACTGACGACGAATCTCCTACCCTCGGTTGCTATGGGGATCCAGTCGCAGTCACCCCCGCCATCGACGAAATCGCCGCCGACGGCACCGTTTTCCTGAACGCCTTCGCCACCACCGCCAGCTGCGCAGCGAGCCGATCGGTTGTCATGTCCGGCCTGCACAACCACCGCAACGGTATGTATGGCCACCAGCATTCCTACCACGGCTTCGAATCCTGGAAGACCGTCCTCAGTCTTTCACTTCCCCGGGTCATGGCCAACACCGGATACCGCACCGGACAAATCGGCAAATATCACGTCGGTCCCGAAGAGGTTTACCGCTACGACACCTACATCAAAGGTGGCAACGGAAGGAACGCCGTCCAGATGGCCAATGCTTCCAAAGACTTCATCACTGCAGACGACGAGAAACCTTTCTTCCTATACTTTGCCACATCCGATCCCCACCGCGGAGGCGGAAAAGACGAAACCTCAGAGCGTAAGCTCAAGCCCGACCTTTTCGGCAACAAGCCAAACGACGGCGCCCACGAAGGCGTGGAGGAAGTCTTCTACGATCCCGCCGACGTTCCCATCCCACACTTCCTGACCGACACCCCGGAAACCCGTGAGGAGCTTGCCCAGTACTACCAGAGCATCTCCCGTGTCGATCAGGGCGTCGCACGTCTCGTCGAGATTCTCAAAGAGGCAGACCTCTACGACAAGACGATGATCATCTTCACCGCTGACCACGGCATGGCCTTCGCCGGCGGCAAAACCACCGTCTACGAAGGCGGTCTCAAGGTCCCTTTCGTTGTCCGCAACCCCTACGAAAAAAATCGCGGCGTGAAGCACGAGGGCATGATCAGCCACATCGACATCACTCCTAGCATCCTCGATTTCGCAGGCGGCCTCGACCAGGAGAAGAATGCTCCCAAAAAGATGGTCAACGCGAAGAAATACTGGAAAGACACTGATGCGGCCAAAGACAACCTCGGCCCAGTGCTTGAGTCCTACCACGGAAGGTCCTGGGTCCCGATCCTCGGTAAGCCAGACGCCGAACACTGGGACACTATCTTCGCCTCACACACCTTCCACGAGATTCAAATGTACTACCCGATGCGAGTCGTCCGCGACAAGGAATACAAACTCATCTGGAACATCGCGAATGGGCTCCCTTACCCATTCGCCTCCGACCTCTGGGCGGCCAGCAGCTTCCAGGCACAATTCCAGGAATCCCTCAGCGCTCCCTACGGTCAAAAAACAGTGGGCGAATACATCAACCGACCCGCTTTCGAATTCTACAAGATCGGTGATGACCCTTACGAAGCCAAGAACCTCGCAAACGATCCCAACTACCGGGACAAGTTCCTCGAATACCAGGAGAAGCTGAAAGCCTTCCAGAAGGAAATGGATGATCCATGGATCATGAAGTGGGACTACGAGTAAAACTCTTCCTCATCCTCCTAATCATACTCATACTCCTCCAAAACCAGCCTCACTGATTACGGATCACTGATCACAGATTACTCGATGAAAAACTCCCTCATCACTCTTTCCATCCTCTTAACTACCCTTCCTGTCATCGCTGCACCCATCCCCTTCTACATCGGAACCGGAGGTAAAAACGCAGAAGGCATCTACCGAGCGACTTTCGATCCTGACACAGGCAAAATCACCGAGCCGGTCCTCGCTGCTGAAATCGGTTCCCCCGGCTGGGTGGTCCTCAATTCAGACAAGACTCGTCTCTATTCTACCTCCAACGATGACAAAGGAAGCGTAGCCGCCTTCAACGTAAACGAAGATGGCTCTCTTACCCTGATCAACAAGCAGCCTATCGGCGATGGCGGAGCCGCCTGCCTCTGCCTCGACAACGATGATAAAATTCTCTTTTCCGCCCAGTATGGCGGAGGCTCCACCGCAGCGTTTCCCATCAACGAAGACGGCAGCATCGGCGAGCGGACCGCGCTCATCGAACACGAGGGATCCGGCCCAAACAAGGATCGCCAGAAAGCTCCTCACCCACACTGGACCGGAGTCAGCCCCGACAACCGTTTCCTCTTCGTCCCCGACCTAGGAATCGACAAAGTCATGACCTACGAGATCGATCATGACAACGCCACCCTCAAAGAACACGGCTTCGGACAGGGTGTTCCCGGCGGAGGCCCACGCCACATGAAGTTCAGCCCGGACGGTTCCAAGATCTATCTACTCAACGAGCTTGAGATGTCCGTCACCGTCTTTGACTACGATGCCGAAGCCGGAACCATGGAGGCCATTCAGACCATCGAAAGCTGCCCCGAGGACATCCGCGAAGTCCCGAGCAAATCCTCCGAAATCCGCGTTCATCCGTCTGGCAAATTCGTCTACGCCGCCAACCGAGGTCACGACACCATCGCCGCTTACACCGTGGATCCCAACACAGGAGAACTCACCTTCGTAGAACGTGAAGCGATTCGCGGAAGCTGGCCAAGAAACTTCAACATCGACTCCACCGGACAATGGCTCTTCTGCGGCGGTCGCTACTCAAATACGATCAGCGTTTTCGAAATCGACCAGGAAACAGGCAATATCATCTTCTCGGGCAACATCGTAAATTGCCCCTCACCAATTTGCCTTGAGTTTTAAACTAACAAACTCACAACTAACTTGTTTAATCACTCGACTTGGCCGATATTAGCGAATGCCGGACTTGCTCTTAGTTGGCGGACCGAATGGAGCCGGTAAATCGACGTTCATTCGGGAATACATCAAGCGAAAGCCATATCGCTACCTCTGCGCCGACGAGGCCGCCTTCGAACTCAACCCGGAACAACCCGAATCCGTCGCAGCTGCAGCTGGTCGCCTCTTTCTCCAACAGATCGAAGAAGCACGCGAAGAAAAAATCGACATAATTGTCGAAAGCACACTATCCGGCAAAAGCTTCCTCCGCCGTGTCGAACGTTTCGCTGAGGATGGGTATCTCGTAGATATCGCTTTCCTTACACCTCTCGAAGAAGATATCTCGGTCGAGAGGGTATCTCTGAGGAAAATGAAAGGAGGACACTTCGTTCCCGAATCCGATATCCGACGTCGATTCAACCGTGCTCATTTCAATTTCTGGAACTACTATCGCCAAATAGCGAATAGCGGCTGGTCGATCTACTACAACAAGACAGGGGTCGGACAGATTCAAATTGCGGTGGGCTCAGGTGACCATGAGGTGGTCTTGGACAAAGCCTCATTTGAAAGGTTTTGTGAACTCTGCTACAATTAAGTTGATGGAGGTTTCTGAATCAGAATTACCCGAGCACGTGCTTAAACGGCACCGAGAAATCGACGAAATCATGGAGGTCGCAGTCGCAAACGCGATTGAAGAAAATCGTCGTCTCGGTCTTTACTCGGAAGAAACGGCTCAACCTACAGCTCGGGTAGCGGAAAAATCCGATAGCTCGGAGTAACTGCTTAACTCACTTCGCAAAGCAGAAGTCGCCGACCACCGTCTGGCGAATTGCCCCCGCAAGGGTGCGCCCGAGAAAAGGAGTCACAGGACTCTTTGTCTTCAAATACTCTCGAGTGATAGCAGTCTCGGCATTCGGATCGAAAACGAAGAAGTCGGCCTTTTCTCCTTCTTTAATTGATACAGGATCGACGCCCGCGATTTTCCGAGGAGCAATCGAATATCGCTGGATCAACAAATCCCAACCAAAGTAACCGGGCTTAATGAATCCATCGTAAAGAGCCAACACAGTAGTATCCAATCCTGACACGCCAAAGGGAGCAGTAGCAAAGTCACTCGATTTCTCGAACTCTGTGTGCGGCGAGTGATCCGAAGCAATCGCATCGATCGTCCCATCAATCAGGCCACGAAGCATTGCATCGACATCGGACTGACAACGCAACGGAGGATCAAGCTTATACTTCGTATCGTAGTCAGCGATATACTCCTCGCTCATCAGCAAATGATGCGGAGACACCTCACAGGTCAACCTCACGCCATCCGCTTTGGCAGCAGCCACGGACCTGACCGCTCCTCTCGTAGATACCTGCTGCAGATGGAGACGAGCATTCGTAAAACCAGCAACCCGAATATCGCGATCAATCGCGATCTCCTGGCTGATGGTTGGGATACCAGGCAACCCAAGTCGATACGAAACAGGCCCCTCATTCACCGCGCCAGCCTTTGTGAGTGCAGAGGTATTGCAGTGACACGCCACCAGTACATCGAAGTCCCGCGCATATTCCATGCAACGCCGGAGAAGATCCGGACACTGCACTTCATTCCCGGAGTCTGTCAGCATCGGCACGCCACGAGAAACCATTCCGGAAAAGCCAGCCATTGCCTGACCTTCCCGCTTCTTTGTCAGGCATCCTGACACAAGCATCGGAATCGGGCTGTTCTCGGACACAAGGTCCTGAACCGCTTTCACCAAAGTTCCACTATCCGTCGGGGGAGCTGTATCCGGCATCAAAACACAACCGGTGACCCCACCATTCAGAGCCGCTTCGGCACAACTGACGAGCGTCTCTTTGTGTTCGAATCCGGGTTCACGCGCACGGACGTTCAGGTCGAACATTCCCGGAACTAACAAACATCCCTCACAATCCACGACCTCTGTCTCAGTATCAGCAGAAACCTCTGGAGCTACCAACTCAATGGTGCCCCACTCTCCTACGAGTACGTCAGCCTTTTCGAACTCCTTGGAGTCCCCTTTCGCAATCGATCCGTTTTTGAAAAGGCGCTTCATCTCAATCCGCGTGAATCTCAGGTTTCAGCCAGTGCAGGACAGCCATCCTCACGGCAATTCCGTTCTCGACCTGGGTACTGATCAAACTTTTCTCATACCCCATCGCCTCGTCGGTAATCTCTACACCACGATTCACAGGCCCCGGGTGCATCAGGTAAGCTCCCAATTGTCGCATGCGGGCGACACGTTCGCTGTTCATTCCATACATGCGATGGTATTCCGCAATGCTAGGAAAGAACTGCCCCTCTTGGCGTTCCATTTGAACTCGCAGCAGATAAATCGCATCTGGCCCCCAGTCGAACACATCGTCCCAACTGCTGAAGCGCTGCATAAAGTCATGTCGCCCTGCTGGCACCAGTGATCCTGGTCCCAAAACGCCTACCTCAACTCCAAGCTTATTGAAAAGCGTACTCGTCGACCGAGCGACGCGCGAATGAAGAATATCGCCCACGATTACAATCTTACGGCCTTGATACTCCGGATAGACTTCGCGAAAAGTCATCGAGTCCAGCAGCGCCTGAGTCGGATGGGCATGATATCCATCTCCAGCATTCACGACGGATGCACCTGTGTGCTTGGCAACAATACCGGGCACACCTGCTGACTGATGTCGAACCACGATGTAATCCGAGCGCATCGCCTGCAATGTCTCGATCGTGTCGAGAAGAGACTCTCCCTTCACCACAGATGAGGCAGAAATGGTAAAGTTGGTGACGTCTGCAGAAAGTCGGCTCGCAGCCACTTCAAATGAAGAACTCGTTCGGGTCGAAGGCTCGTAAAAAAGGTTCAGCACTGTTTTACCTCGAAGCGTCGGCACCTTCTTCACCGAACGCTGGAAGAGTTGCTTGAAGGGAAACGCGTTCTCTAAAACGTACTCGATCTCCTCCAGGGAGAGGCTTTCTATGTCGAGTAGGTCCTTTCGCGGTTTCAGTTCACTCATTCCCTTGTTCGATCGGTTTCGTCACGAGGAAGACGCCCTCTTTTCCATCGTCTTCCTGGAACCGAACCTTCACATATTGGTTCATCTCTGTATCGACTGTAAAGCCCACGTAATCAGGCTGTATCGGAATCTCTCGATGTCCTCGATCAACGAGCACAGCCAATTCGATCTTGGCTGGACGACCGTAGTCCATGAGGCCATCGAGGGCGGCCCGGATCGTCCGACCAGTGAAAATCACTTCATCGAACAGGATCACACGCGTGCCATCGATATTGAAAGGAATATCAGAACTCTCCAGCTTCGGAAAATCTCGCCCACGGTTGTCGAAATCGTCTCGGTAGAGCGAAATATCCAATGTGCCGACCTCTTTCTCGATGCCTCGCTTCGCAAGCTCAGCCGCTACCCGCTTGGCCAGCGTCACACCGCGCGTGTATATTCCAATGATCGCGACACGATCATCCTCGCGGCAGATCGACTCCAGCTGGTCTGCAAGAAAACCGGCTTTCTCCTCAATTCCCGCAGGAGAGAGGATCTCATCGGTTGTAATGTCTTGCGAATCACTCAAATAGCTGTACCCGAGATACGGGAAGGGGTTCGTTACCGTCCCATCACGGCCTTCTCTATTTCTAGGCAGAAATCGGGAAAGTGCTATCAAAAATTTCGCGTTCCGATATCAGTCCGCCGCTGCATCCCGTCAAAAGTCACCTTATCGCTCTCTCGATACACCTTCGCCACTGCATCTCCACGGGTCGGACCGTTTGCCACCACGACGAGAACACGGCCCCCGGCCGTTTCGAATTCTCCATCCTCATTTCGGCGAGTTCCCGCATGAAAGACCCGTGCTCCCTCGACCTTATCCAGTCCGGAAATCACATCCCCACTTCGTGAGGAAGCAGGATAGCCAGCGGAAGCCGTAACAAGGCAAATACTCCAGCCTTCAGCAAAAGAGATCAGCTCGGGCTTCAAATGTCCCTTAGCACCTTCAAAAACATACTGAGCGAAATCCCCTCCAATCATCGGAAGAACCGCCTGGGCCTCAGGATCGCCAAAACGGCAGTTGTATTCGAGAATCTTCGGGCCATCAGGTGTGAGCATCAGGCCGAAGTAAAGAAATCCGCGGTATGGCAGACCATCCTTCTGGAGTCCCTCGACCGTCGGACGGACGATAGTTCTCTCAACCACCTCACGAAGTTCATCGCCAAGCATCTCCAGAGAACTGACTGCTCCCATTCCCCCTGTATTCGGGCCCTCGTCCGCATCGAAAATACGCTTGTAGTCACGCGCCGGGGCGAGGATCTGATAGTCCGAATCGACAACAGAGGCAAAAATCGAAATCTCGGGACCTTCCAGGAACTCTTCGACCAAAAGGCGCCCATCGCCAAACTTCCGCTGCACCAGCACTTCGTCGAGAAACTCCTCCGCAGAAGCCTCATCAAGACAGACTGCCACTCCTTTTCCTGCAGCGAGGCCATCGAATTTCAAAACTGTCGGGTATTTGCCCCCAATCGCCGCACGAGCATCTTCGATGGTATCAACCGTTGCGTAGCCGCCCGTGGGAATGCTGTGTCGCACCATGAACTCCTTCGCAAACTCCTTGCTCGCTTCCAGTTGAGCCGCTGCTTTCGGAGGGCCCCAGCACGGAATTCCAGCGGCCTCACAGGCATTCGCAAGTCCTTCGTCCTTTACAAGGTAGCTCTCCTCACCTGCCACGCAGAGATCGATTTCGAGCTCTTTCATCGCTGCAACCAAAGACGCTACACCATCTGCCTCGACAGGTGTTGCGATCTCAAAAATCGCGTCTGATCCCGGAAAAGAATAAATTTCAGTCTCCGTGGGAGACTCATGCAGTGCTGTGATTATCGCGTGTTCACGACCTCCTTTTCCTACGACCAGAACTTTCATTCGCTTCGTTACTGTATGGGTTGAGTTCACCGGAAATTCCGGCTGTGCTGAAGAGCCCCCTTCGATAGCATAGATCAGCAGGATTCCAAACTCTCAACTTGCGGTATTGTTCCCACATCATCACCTCCATGAATCTCAGACTCTCAACCCTTTCCCTCATCCTTCTGTGCCCAATCTGCCTGAATGCTGGTGAAAACAGCTGGCCGGGATTTCGAAATCAGGGCAACAGCATCAGCAAAGCGGAAAACCTTCCACTTCATTGGTCTCCGGAAGAGGGCATCCAATGGCGCAAAAAACTGGCAGGGTTCGGTCAATCCAGCCCAGTCATCAATAAAGGAATGGTCTGGGTTACAGCAACTAAAGGAAGTAACAAAGAAACCCTCATCGTGGAGGCATTCGACCTGAAATCCGGCGAACGAAAGGTGCATTCCCTTTTCGACGCATCCGTCACCGTTCCCGAAGTCACAAAAATGATTTCACAAGGGGCTCCCACCCCGGCAATCGACGATTCTGGCGTTTATGTTTTCTTCGAAAGTGGTGATCTCTTCGGTCTCACTCTTGAAGGTGAAATCGCCTGGCATCGTTCGATTGTGGATGAGTTCGGTCCCTTTGTTGGAGGGCACGGAGTCGGTTCTTCGCTTGTCCAAAACGAGGATAACCTCTTTCTCCTCATCGATCACGATGGTCCATCGCATCTCTTCTGCATCGACAAGGCGAATGGCCAGACGGTTTGGGACAACCAACGCGAACCCCGAGTCACCTGGACGACCCCGCTCCTTTTTGAAGCACACGGCAAAAAACAGATCGTCGTCAGCTCCAATGGTGGAGTCCATTGCTATGACCAGGAAACCGGGACGCTTCAATGGAATCTGTCTGGTTTTGAAGGGAACAATGTTCCTTCACCTACCTGGACCGGAGGCCTACTTCTAATTGGCTCATCGAGCCCCCAACAATGCCAGGCTATCCAGATTTCTCCGGTCGAGCGCAATGGAGAGACTGTTTTAAATCCTGAAGTTGCCTGGAAAGCAGGGGCCATCACTAGCAGCTTTGGTTCGCCCCTTGCTTACAAAGGATTGAGCTTCTTCGTGAACCGGGCTGGAGTATTGCAGGCAGTCCGCCTCAAAGACGGTTCTACCGCTTGGGAAACACGACTTCCTGCGAGCACTTGGGCCTCTCCGGTAAGCGCAGGTGACTTCGCATGGTTTTTCTGCCAGAACGGAAAAACCGTCATTCTCTCTCCCGATGAAACTGGACCCGGCGAGCCAATCGCCGAAAACGATATCGGTATGTCAGAAGAAGAGCGTGTCTACGGAGTCGCCATTGTCGACGGCGTAATCGTTGTCCGAACAGGCACTGAGTTAATCGCGATCGGAAACTAAAGCAGAACGTCGTAAGGGCGCTCTCCCGACTTATTCATGTAAGCAACAAAAGCCTGATTCACGACCTTGTAGCCTCCCGGAGTCGGATAATCGCCTGTGAAATACCAGTCACCATTGTGACGTGGAATGGCGTCTCTCATCGCGTCCACCGTCTGGAAGATCACCTGCACTTCACCTTTCCACTTGGTTTCCTCAGGCGTCACCATACGGCTCACTTCAGCAGACAACTCTTCGTTGGTAAAAGGTGCGTAGATTGCTTTGACCGGGTTGGTCATCTCTCCAACCGGCTTCTCCAACTCCTCGATGCATCGATAGTAGACATCCGTCAGGAGATTGTGACGCCCGGTGCGTTCGAGAATATTCACCGCAGCCTGAAAAACGATAAACCGACCGAGGGCGGACATGTCGATGCCGTAACAGTCCGGATATCGGATCTGCGGAGCAGTCGATACGACCATGATCTTCTTTGGATCGAGGCGGGAAAGGATACCGATAATGGAATCCCTCAGAGTCGTTCCCCTGACGATCGAGTCATCGAGAACCACAAGCGTTTCGTCAGATTGGATCTGCCCGTAGGTTACATCGTAAACGTGAGACACCATCTGGTTCCGACCTTTCTCCTGCGCGATGAAAGTCCGTAACTTGATATCTTTGTGCGCGATTTTTTCGCCACGTGGCCAACTTTTCAGAATCAGGGAATCGAGGAAATTGTCGATCGGTTCTCCGGTTTTCGCAGCTTCAATGAGCTTATGCTTCACCTGGTCCCGGCGGAGCTTCCGAAGTCCGTCCATCATCCCGTGATAAGCGATCTCCGCCGTATTCGGGATAAAGCTGAACACCGTCTTGTCGAAATCTTCGTCGATACCCTCGATAATCTGCGGCACCAGATTCTCGCCGAGCTTCATCCGCTCTCGATAGATGTCCGGATCGTTGCCTCGGGAGAAATAGATCCGCTCGAAAGAGCATGGCCGCTCGTCCAACTGCTCGGTATACTCGCGAATCTCCAGTCCACCGCGATGATCCATCACTCCGACATGCCCGCGCGGCAGCTCGTGCACTTCATCCACCTCTGCATCGAAGACGGTCATCAGCGGAACCCGTTCACTGGCAAAAGCAATTACCTCATCGTTTTCGTAATAGAAACACGGGCGAATGCCGTTGGGGTCGCGAAGGACAAAGGCATCTCCGTTCCCAATCACACCCGCGATGGAATATCCACCGTCCCAGATGTCAGCGCACTTTTCGAGGATACGCACGATGTCGATCTCTTCAGAAATGATCGCCGGAATCTTCTCGCCTTTTGTTCCCGCATCTCGCTCCCTTCGGTAAATGGCATCATGAGCCTCATCTAAGTGATACCCTATTTCCTCAAGCACCGTCTGAGTATCCGTGTCGAATACGGGGTGCTGACCGCGATCAATGAGGTGGTGATTGAGGTCACGGGCGTTAGTCATGTTGAAATTACCCAACACCATAAGTGTCTTTGTCAGGTAATTCGTACGACGAACATAGGGGTGACAGCCTCCTTCACCAAAACTTCCCGAAGTGCCATATCGCAAATGGCCGAGTAGAACCTCTCCGCCAAAGTCGAAATTACTTTTAAAGGACTCCGGATCATTCGGATTGAGAATGCCTTTTCGCTCCAGGCGGCTCAAGTTCTTGAGCTGCATCTCCATCATCTTGATCAGAGAATCCCGCCGGGCGTTTCGTTCACGAAAGAGATAAGGCTGTCCGAGAGGCATGTTCAGCTTACAACAGCCGACGCCAACTCCATCCTGGCCCCGATTGTGCTGTTTCTCCATGAGGAGATACAGGCGCTGAAATCCCCAAAGACAGGAATCGTACTTTTGCTGGTACCAGCCCAGGTCTTTCTTCAGTCGTACAAGTGCCAGCCCGCACTCATGATGAATAGGATCGCTCATGAGGGGGGATTAGTTTTCGATTGCGACTTTCACTTCTCCGGTTGAATCCACTTCGCCAATCACGCGTGCTCCTTTGTGGAAAGATGTCGCTGTATCTGCTTCTGAAGCAGGAACGATAGCGACCCATCCCCAACCCATGTTGAAGGTATTCACTGCCTCCTGGTCTTCGAGAAAAGAAAGAATTTTACCCACGGCACCGAGATCCCATTTTGGAATCGAGATATCAGCCCCTTTGTCCCCAAGCAGGCGCTCAAGGTTCTCAGGGAGACCTCCGCCTGTTATGTGTGCCATTGCTTTCACATCAACGGACTTTTCGCGTAAGCCTGCCACCGCGTCATGATACAAACGAGTCGGAGCAAGAAAAGGCACCCACTCATCGTCATCAATTAGCCCTGGATTGGCAGCGAGAATCTTGCGGATCAAACTCCATCCGTTGGCGTGAAATCCATCGGATGGATATCCAATCAACTTGTCGCCGACTTCGATGCGGCTTGGATCGATAAGGTCTGCCTTCTCAGCTGCGCCGACACAGAAGCCGCTCAACTCGATCACTCCATCAGGAACGATACCGGGCATTTCTGCGGTTTCGCCACCTGCCAAAATGCAATCGCAGCTTTCCAAGTGCTCAGCCATGCCTGCAATGAGGCGTTTGATCTTTTCTTCCTCAATGCGGCCAATACCTACGTAGTCGAGAAACATGAGAGGATCCCCACCTGTGGTGAGAATGTCGTTCACGTTCATCGCAACGAGGTCTTTGCCAGCGATCTCGAGCTGATCGTGCTCCAGGAGAAGTTCGAGCTTCGTGCCGACTCCGTCGCAACCCGTAACAATTACAGGCTCTTTGTATCCACTGAGATCGTAGCTCGCCGCAAACAGTCCAAAAGACTGCATCAGCGAACGCTTTGCTTCGGTCCGGCGTCTCAGTTCCCCAATATCGCCAACGAGTGCCGCTGCCTTCTTTGTATCGACACCGGCACCTGCGTAGGTGTATTTTTCACTCATTCTCGTCAGAGGATGTAACAGATTCGTAAAGAGAGCGGAAGAGATAATACCCACTTCCCCATGTTTCGTCGCCGCCCCAGTCTGGGTCGTAGTGATCTCCACGACGTAAGAATCGCTCCGGATGCGGCATCAGTCCAAATACTCGGCCTGTTTCGTCCTGCAAACCTGCGATTTGTTCAAAACTTCCGTTCACATCTTCCGTGTAAGTCAGGGCAGCAGCGCCACTTTCCAAATATCCAGCCGCTTCACCGGGCTCAGCGGTAACCAATCGTCCTTCAGCGTGAGCGATAGGAAACTCGAAAGTCTCAGGCAGTTGAGAAAGGAACGGGCTATCGGGAGCTTTGTTCTCCAAAGTGACCCACTGGCACTGGAAACGACCGCTGCTGTTCTCGACGAGGCTACCCTCAGGCAGCAAGTCGAGCTGGGTGAGGATCTGGAATCCGTTACAGATTCCCAGCAGATAACCGCCGTTGTCTCGAAATTCCTTGAGCGTATCGCCGATTCTCTGCTCGGTGACGAGCTTGGCCAGTTTGCCAGCCATGACGTAGTCGCCGTAGCTGAAACCACCGGACAACACGACAAGGCTGACGCCCACGAGGGTTTCAGGTTTTAGCGCCGAGATCGGCACCGTTTCCGTCACGAAACCAACTGTCTCTAACGCATGAGCAGTCTCAGCGTCACAGTTAGTGCCGGGGAATTTTAGTAGTACTGCGCAAGGCCGTTCTTCCATAGCGATTTCAGCTCGTCGATCGGTTCATCGATCAAAGTTTCTTTCCCCCACTCAACCCGCAGATTTCCATGGTCCGGAGTTGCCGCGCCGATACAGGCAAAAGGAAGCCCTTCGAAAAGGTCGGCGACTTTTTCCAGATTCTCCGGAGCAACTTCGATCACCAAACGCGAAGGTGACTCGCCAAACAGGATTGCAGCCTTGGACGCATCGTGATCCATCGGGAGAGAACAAAGATCGATATCCAAACCTGCTTTTCCAGAGAAGGCAGCTTCCGCGAGAGTCACAGCAAGACCACCCTCACTCACATCGTGGGCCGAGAGAATAAGGCCTTCTTTTACTGCTTCGTAATACTTCCGGTAAGTAGCCATCGCGCCTTCGAACTCGGTCTCTGGCACTGTTGCATTTGTCAGCCCTTTGCGACGGGCGAAAACTGAGCCACCGAGTTCTGATTTTGTCGATCCAATGACGCACAGGACACTGTCGTCCTTACGAAGGGAGCTTCCGGTCACATGCTCCGGTTTTTCCACGATTCCCATACCACTGATGAGAATGGTCACAGGGATCGAGACAGGGCCTTCGTCGGTTTCGAAGTAGTTGTAAAAAGAGTCTTTCCCGGAAACGAAAGGCGCACCGTAGGCTTCTGCACCTGCAGCAATCGCCTTCACTGTCTCGACGAGGGCTCCGAGCTCCCTTTCATCGTCGGGATTGCCCATGCAGAAATTATCAAGAATGGCGAGCTTGTCCGGATCCGATCCGCATGCCACCAACTGACGAACGCACTCATCGACGCAGGCAGCACCCATAGCGTAAGGATCAGTTTTTCCCCACTCTGGAAGGAGCGAAAGACTCATCGACATGAGATGCTCACTGCCGCTGATCCGAAGCACTGCACCATCTTGCGGAGCGTCCCCGGTAGCACCAGCTAGAGGCTTCAGGACGGTGTTCCCTTGCACCTCATGGTCATACTCGCGAATAATCGGCTCGCGGGAAACAATCGCGAAGTCAGAAAGAATCTCTTTCAATGTCTCACCCGGGCTCTCCAGGATCGGTGCCTCGACAGGCTCAGTCCGCAATTCCCACTTCGACTTCATCTGGCGAATCGGAGCATCGTGAAGCTTCGAGCAGTCGAGCTTACAGACGGTTTCACCGTGGTGAGTCACCTTTAGGATACCTGTGCCATCTGCCGAACCGAGGTCCGTCATTTCTGTCTCGTAGAGATCGGCAAGCTTCTGCAGTTCGAGAATAGAGTCGTCCTTAACGGCAAGCACCATACGCTCCTGGCTCTCACTGATGAAGATCTCCCAACTAACGAGACCAGGCTCTTTCAATGGGGCATTGTCGAGATTAATGGTGCCACCGCACTCTTCAAGCATTTCACCGCAGGCACTGGAGAAACCACCCGCACCACAGTCGGTGATAAATTCGATCAGCCCTTTGTCGCGGGCCGCGAGAACGAAATCCGCAGCTTTCTTCTCTTCGATCGGATTACCAATCTGAACGGCCTGCTGGTCTTCCTCGTGGCTTTCCGTATCCAACGCAGCAGAGGAAAATGTTGCACCATGGAGGCCGTCGCGGCCTGTCCGGCCACCGACAGCGATGACCCGCATACCAGGACCGACCTTCTTGTCGATGTCCTTGATCGGAATCACTCCGGCCGTACCGCAATAAACGAGCGGATTGTAGATGTAGGAATCGTCAAACTGGATCGCTCCGCTGACCGTGGGAATCCCCATGCGGTTTCCGTAGTCACGAACGCCTCGCACAACTCCACGCATCACGCCGAGAGGGTGAATGACGTCATCCGCCTTGATGTTGTCCATCGAGGTATCTGGTGCGCCAAAGCAGAAAACGTCCAACGAACCAATTGGCTTCGCACCTTTTCCCGCACCAAGGATGTCGCGAATCACGCCACCGAGGCCCGTATTTGCACCGGCATAAGGTTCGATCGCACTCGGGTGGTTGTGCGTTTCCGCCTTCAGGCAAACGGCAAGCTCATCGTCGAGTTTGATGAATCCGGCATTGTCGTGGAATGCGGACAAAACGAAACCTGGCTTGGTGTCAAAAATCCTTTTCGACACATCGTAGATGTAAGTTTTGAAGAGCGAAGTGACTGTCTCCTTCTCGCCTTCCAGCTCGTGCTCGATCGTCGCGCCAAAAATGCGGTGCTTACAATGCTCACTCCACGTCTGTGCAATGACTTCGAGCTCAACATCGGTGGGCTCTCGGTCCCACTCTTTGTAAATCTCCTGCACGGCAAGCATGTCCTCTTTCGAAAGGGACAGCTTCATGAACTGGCTCAATTCGAGCAGTTTATCTCCGTCTAGATCGGAGATCTTCAGCACTCGATAATGATCAGCGGGGGCTTCCGCTATCTCGTCCAGCACAGTAGTAGGTTCGGACATGGTCGATGACTCAGACATTTCCAGAAATGACGCTCCAATTGTGTATCGCCGCGTTGCAGATATCCCGCACGAAACGGTCGGACTTCGCGTCCTTGTCGCCAAACAGGTAAATCCGCTGGCGAATCTTGAGATCTTTTAATTCAAACCCGGGATCCTTGATTCCATTGTAGTAGGTGAGAATCGCCTCCTTTTCGAGGTCGAGCGCACCAGGCTTCATCCCATATTCGAGAACAAAAACGAAGTCTTCAAGCGCCGAATCTTCGCCGAAGTGCAACTCCTGCGATATATCGTCCAGCAGGGTTGCTTTGATGAATTTCTCAAGTTTATCGCGGTCACCTTCCGCCTCTACCTCGTAGCGGCGAGTACGACGAAAGGTTAAGGACCCATCCACCGGTTCGTAAAGCAGGTGGCTGGCGTCGGCAGCATTAATAAACCGGTCGCTGATTTCGAAGATTTCCTGCATCAATTTGAGGGAATGATCGGATAGGGGGGGGCTTTCCTCTTCCTATTACGTAATCGGTGGGAGTCAACCGGTCAAAATCAGGAGATGCCGTTTATTTTCCCGAAAGCCTCCTTCTTTCCTTTGGTAACGTAGTATTCGACTTCAGAAATTCCAGCCAGCTTGAGTTTTTCAGCAGCATCGTGCGCCTCCACTTTGTCGAGAAGATAATCGCGAATGGTATCCATCTTCTCGACCTGCAGGGCGAGGAACTCCGCATCAACCTCTGGAGTCGCTGCGTAGGTGCCTTCCGCCTGCCCGGCCTGTAGCAATTCAGTGAAAGGTACGCCTTCTTTCTGCCCTTGTGCCTTGGCAGTCTTGATGTCGGCGATCCAGTCATCATGGAAAATCGCGAAATAATCCCGCATCGCCTGCTTATTGAAATGAGTCACATATCGACCGCCATCAAAGTCGGTGAAAAGCGTCCCGCGAAAGGAATCCGTATCAATCGTGTCCACAAAGACAAGATCGTCTCCGTCTTTGGCAAATTCCCACTTTATATCCCACAGCAGAAGCCCCAAAGGCTCGACCAAGCGTCGAACGAACCAGGCTCCAAGAACCGCCATTTTACCGCTATCCACGAATTGTTCACCAGAGAGGCCGCTCGTTACCAAGGCCTCCTGCTTGCTGATCATTCGATCTTCGGGCTCGAACTTCGTGGTGAAATCACTGATCGGCTTTTCCAGATACTGCCAAGCTTCGAGCGGTTTGGAAGCACCCAATTCGTGCTCGAATGCCTTCCGGGAGCCCTCATCCATCGCCATGTATTTGCGATACACCGAGCTCGCACTCGTAATTCCAAAACGAACAATGTATTCCAAAGGGACAACAAATCCGTCTTCGTGAGGAAACTGCGCGTAGTCGAACAAATGCGCCCCAAGAAACTCGCTCCGAGTAGGCTTCAGAATCTGGTATTTCCGCACCACATTGTAGGCGCTGGGATTCTCTGGGACGCCAGAAAGAGCCACCTCGCCCGTGACGGCATCGATCATGCCTGCGTGGTGAGTCCTCGCGCCGTTCTCGCAACAAGACTCCAGCGCACCATCCATCAGCTCGGCCCGATATTCCGTATCAACATCGGGGCAGCTTTCGATTGCAAGACGCAACTCCTTCCACTTTTCCGCATCGCCCATCGAACTGTAGAGGACGTGGCGAAAAAGAGCCCGATTTACATCATTGCCTTCAATTTCGAACAACGCGCCCACGTCGAACACCGATCCGCGGGAAGTGGTCTGTGTGACCATCAGCGAATCGTCTTCAGGCACCGCAAAAAGGCGCTGCACGGAACCTTCGTAAAACGGCTCCTCCAGAGCGGACAGGGGAATCTTCATGCTCCCCTCGACCATGCCAACAGCGACAGGATTGTCACGTGGAAATATGGGAAAAGAGCCGTCTCCCTACCCTCGGCTCACTTTCGTCACCTTTCCTTTCATCACCGTGAAATTCACTCGATCGACTCGATAGTCCCGCGTCGCTGGCAACATTTGCCCGTCCCTCTCGACGACGCGACTCTTCAAACCACGCTTTTTTGCAAGTTTGCCTGCAGCTTCTTCCGTCTTGCCGATGAAATCCTTGTCCTTCGGATCGGAGGGCGGTTTCATATTCTTGGGAGATTCTGGTTTCTTCGGAGTTTCCAATTCTGGAGCAGGCTCGACCTCGGGTTTCTCTGTAGGCTTCGCTGGAGCTGGCTCAGGCTTGTCCTTACACCCGGCCCATCCAAGCGATGCAATGCAAAGGGAGAAAAAGAGTAATCGAAAGCTCATGAAACTATGGTCTCTCAATTCCCTGTCTAAGGCGAGCGAAAACCGGAAGTCGCGTAGCCCCCTACCATCCCGGCCACCATCCCGGCCACTGCTTGCCCGGAAGCCCTTTCAGCGGGTCTGACGGCTCGCCACTCTGGTGGTCTTTCTCAGAAAAATCGCCAAGGGTATTGTAGTTCATTTTCTCTCTCCAATTCTGCTGACCACCGCCAGCCGGTGCAGGCGTCGGAGCACCCAGAGTTGTTTTATAAAGAAGTGAGACAGAGATGGCCTCGCAACTCACCGTGAGGGTATTGCCATCGAAGACAAAAACCTCTGGGGTGGATTTCACAGAAGGAATCACTTCAACGACAGCATTTTCCACGGCGTGCTTTGTCATCTCCACCGCACCTGCCCCACCGGGAAACGTGTTAGGATTTTTTGCCGCTTCCACAATATCGCCCACCAATTGGCCTTTGAAATTACTCGCATTCCACGTCAAAAACCGTTCATCACTGAAGGCCGAAATGAGATCCCCCAGGTATCGCTGCCAGTCTTTCTCCGTAATCGTCACGACCACACGACCGCCAGACTTGTAGTCCTCCACGGATCCTTCAAGTATCTTTGCCTCGTAGGTCCCTCCGTATTGCAGCTCAAACACCTTGCCTTCATTTTCCGGAGACTTCTTTGATTCAATCTTTAAGAAGGTCTTCCCATCGTAAGGAATAAGCTTGATCGTTGTATCCGTCACAGGCCGACGCATCAACTGCCCTTCAGCCATGCTGACCTTTGGCTGCGATTGATTCCCAATCTTCCATTGGGAATCCATCTTCGTCATCGAAGCAACCTGCACATAATTGCTACCAAACTCCTCTTTCTGATACGTGGTCTCCTGCTCCCGAAATGTGAGAATGAAAGTCGAGTCTTTGTAGGAAATCGTAGGTCTCGCGGCAACGGGCTGATATTTCATCAACCGAACGTCGTCGTCTTTCTTCTGCCCCTGTAGATGCTCCCCTAACAGAAATACCCCTGCCACATATATAACAAAGAGCCCTCCCCACCGACTAATTCTATTCATTTCGCAAGTATGCATACCTTTTGGAGACTCCCCCAGAATTAACTACTATGCAAATCACCATACCGCGAGAAAAACCGAAACATGCTCAGCTAGACCCAATGGTTGCCCGAGGGACATCCCGTTTTACCCCTCCAACCGAAACTTTGAACCGATATGCACCCGATTTACTGGTCTTTGAAAAGCCTCTCGAGAAACTCATCATCCTCGTATGCTCCCCCCTCGCCCTGGCGCACAGCAAGAACTCCGACAGCCGGAAGAACATAGAGCCTCTGTTTCCCAGCTCCGGCCGCCATGTAGCCACCGCGCCGCCAGGCTGGAACTTCGGAATCCGGGTTCGGATCCAGCAGCCAAAACGTGAGCCCGTATGTGCCATTCGCACTCGATCCAACCCGACATTCTTGCAACGTATCTTTATCCAAAATGGCTGTACCTTTCCAAACTCCATCGTGGATGAGTAGCTCTCCGTATTTCACCCATTCGCGCGCGGTCAGAAAAGCTCCCGATGGAAGATGCGGCTTCCCATCCCTATCACGTCGCCAAAACTCATAACGAAAGCCGATAGGATCGAAAACACGATCTTTCATATACTCCAACGGATCACCAAAGGAAAGCTCGTCACTAGCCTGCAGCTTTCTCGTCAACAGCTCACCGAAAATCTGGAATGGTGCAGGACCGTAGGCAAAGCTCTCCCCGGGGAAGCTCACCGACTCCGCTTTGATCGCCTCTCCGTAGGTTGGCACATTCCCGTTATCACCGGGATTGATCCCGCTCGTTAGACTGAGAAGCTGGCGAATGGTGACTCGGGACAAACTGCTGTCATCCTTCCATTCTGTAATAGTATTCGACACAGGCTCATCCAGTTCCAAAAGCCCATCCTTCACCGCAAGTGCCAGTAGAGCACCAGAGAAACTTTTCGTCCCACTAGCGAGACGGTGAGCCGTTTCAGGAGAAAGGCCTTCCTCATACGCCTCGAATACGATCGTTTCTCCGACCTGTATCAATGTCGACAACCCATTCGCGCCTGCTGAATATTCCGCGGCATCACGACAACTCGCAGCACTAACAGGCGCCCCCTCCGGAAATTCGCCAATGATTTCCACACGCTTCTCTTCGGTCCCTGACAATGCTCCTCGTCTGTTCTCTGAAAACCAGGACTTTGCTTCCTCCAACGAAAGCCCATTTCCGTCTTTGTCAGCGTCATCAATCCAACGCAATGGCTGATCTGAAATAGACGCCTCTTCCTTAGAAACGAGTCCATCGCCATTTTTATCAAGCTTCTCAAAGGCTGAGAACAGCTTCCCTTTCTCCTGAGAAACAAGCGTATTGTGAGAAAGGAAAAGAATCGAAAGACCAAAATAGAACCGCAGCATGTTCGATCTAACACCGACGATCCTGGCGTGTTTCAAATCGCAACCTTGATCAACCACCAAAGTTCGTCACCCAGTAGGTACCACTTTTCCCGAACCCGATTTGATCGAAATAGCGACGCCGGATGTTTCGCCGATGCCCCGGCGATTTCATCCAGCCACGGAAAACAGTTTTAGGACTCCTGTATCCGAAGGCAATATTCTCGCCTGTCGCATTTCCAGTGAAACCGGCAGCACGAATTCTGTCGCCAGATGAACTTCCATCAGGTCCCGTATGACTGAAATGATCGTTCTGCCGCATCACCTTCGCGTAGTTTTTCGCAGCTCTCCGAAGTGAGCCAGTAAAACGGAAACGGGGCAAATCTCGACGCTTGCGTTCCCGATTGTGGAGCCGCAGCAGCGTCTTTTCATAACGAGCAGCAGACGCGCTCTCCCACCCGGATGCAGCCGGAAAAAACGAGATGCCTATAGCAATTACCAGAAACAGGGCGGGAAACCTTATAATTTCCATAACTAAGGAAGAGTAGCACCCTTACAGAGCATCCTCAACCTGTTCACGTTCAAAATAATTCGCCCTTCTACGCTCTTTTTCCGTCCGGGAAATCGATCGGAGCATTTTCCGATTCGGCATCACCCTTGCCACTAGCCTCAGAGTGATCTCCTGCACCTTTCCCCATGATCGTTGAGATCCATCGGAAATCAGAGCTGTTATCCAGCATTACCTTCACGAGCATTGTCAGCGGCACAGCGAGAAGCATCCCCACTGGTCCCCAGATATATCCCCAAACGAGGACGGAAAGGATGACGATTACAGTCGACAATCCGAAACGCTCTCCGAGGAGCATCGGCTCGATGAAGTTTCCGATCGTGATGTTGATGACCAGGTAGCACACCAGGACTCCGACAGCCGGCCAGAACCCATAGAGGATGAGCGCCAGGAGAACAGGCGGGATGCCCGCCACAATCGAACCAATCGCGGGCACGTAGTTGAAAAGAAACGCCACCAGTCCCCAGAGCAGTGGAAAATCCACCCGGAAAATCATACACGTCAGCATGGCCAGTATCCCAGTGGCGATACTAACAGCAGTCTTGATTGCGAGGTATTTCTGGATGTCCTGCGAAGTGTTTTGAAACCGACTGAGATCCGGTCCCTTCACATGGAGCACGTCCGCCACCTTGTGCGCATAGCGCCCTGACTCCGCCAGCACAAAAATCATGATGATAAGAGCGAAGAAACTGGTAGAGGCCAACGACGTAAACCGGGACACCACATCAAACCCTCCGATGAACTCGACCACTCGAGTCGCATCGAAGAAATCCGAGAACATTTCACTGAAGGTCGGAAAATTCTCCGATATCGTCAGGTCCCCGAGCCCTTTCTCATCAGGCTCTAATGAATCACCCAGGGGAGGGTTCGAAACAGTGGAATCGGGTGGAAGACCAACGTCACCATTTTGATGAGCTTCCTCGTCCTTTTCATTGTTCTGCATTTCCAATCCCATGCGGTTCCAGAAATTTTCCAATTTCTCGATCTTTCCATCGATCGTGGCGGAGAACTCTTCCGCCTGCTTACGCATCCGCTCCGCATACCCTTTGCTCTTTTCCTGAAAGTCACCGATCACCCCGGAGGCCAAAAACACGATTCCTCCCAGAATGAGGAAATCAATCAAGATTGTCGCCAGGACTGCCAGCGGCCTCGGCAAGCCCACTCGGTCCAGCCAATTAAGTATGGGCAACGATAGCAAAGCCAGGAACATCCCCAGCATGATTGGGATAAAAAGGTCAGATGCCGCCTTCAATCCCATCACAATGATGACGACACAAGCGAAGGACAAAAGCAACCTCATGCCACTTCCTGCCTGCTTTCTGGGTTGTGCCGTCTCTGCCATTTCCAATAATTACAAAACAAAACTCGAGAAACGTTCCAGACTTGAGATGTCGAAACAAGGGATTTTTCCCATTCTCCTCGAACACGGTGTGATAGAGTGCCGCCCCCGGGTCTCCAGGCACGCTACATGAAAACATTTCTCCGGTACAGCACCCTTCTTCTCTGCATCCTTTTTGGTCCTGCTGTGTTCTTCTGGATTCGCTCGCGGGAGATGACCTTTCTGTATTGGTATCTCGCTTTCATGCCACTGGCTTGGATCTTTCTTTTCGTGCTCTGGCATCTCGCCTTTGGAAGAGCCCCCTTCCGCTCACGCCTGAAGCGATTCGCGATTTTCGTTGGCATTTACATCTCCCTTTGGATCGGGGCGAAAGCACTTCTCCGCTACGATGGATCAGCCTCGGGCTCTTCCTTTCCAAAATTCTCCTGGAGGTGGACCGGGCCGGAACAAGCACCCAAAATTGAGGCAATCGCTCCTGAAACTCAAAACATCGATCCCGAGCTACTTGAAGCTGCAGGGGATGCACCGAACTTCCTCGGGCCAAATCGAAACGGAATGTGGGACTCCGTGCCTTTCGGGACCGATTGGAAAACGAACCCACCGCAACTCATCTGGAGAAAACCTATGGGTCTGGCTTGGTCCAGCTTCGTGGTATCCGGGAACAAGGCCATCACTCAGGAGCAGAAAGGTGACGAGGAGCGCGTGACCTGCCTCGACCTCTTCACCGGAAAAGAACTCTGGCACCATTCCGATCCTGAAACCCGACTGCTCCTCGTGCGAGCCGAAAACGAAGGTGCAGCGATGGGAGGGGATGGTCCCCGGAGCACTCCCAGAATCGATGACCAGAAAGTTTTCTCGGTCGGAGCAACAGGGAAAATCAATTGCCTCGACCTTGAAACGGGAAAACAGATCTGGAAAAAGGATCTCGTCGAGGATTTCAACTGCAGCATTCAGCGATGGGGATTTGCCAACTCTCCCCTCCTGCTCCCTGAGCAGGATGCTGTCGTGTTTCCCGGTGGCGACATCGACGGCCCAACCCTCATCAGCCTGTCTCGAGATAATGGAGACCTGAAATGGATCTTCGAAGCCGAGGGCGCCAGCTACAGCTCTCCCCGCCTCCTGACAATACTAGGCACGCCTCAGATCGTTTCCGTTAATCGTGAGTCACTGACCGGTGTGAATCCGGAAAACGGCGAACTTCTTTGGCGTTTTGATTGGCCTGTACGATACCCAAAGGTGTGTCAGCCACTTCTGATTGGCGACGACCGCATATTGATCACTGCGAGCTACGGTGCCGGATCATTTCTCGTTCAATTGGAGAATAATGACTCTACGTGGAAGGCATCGAAAGTGTGGAAATCGATCAAGTTGAAGACAAAGTTCAGCACCTGCGCAGTGCTGGACGGCTACGCCTACGGACTCGATGAAGGGCGCCTCGCATGTCTCGACCTCAAAGACGGTAGCCGTGTATGGAAGGATCAAAAATACGGCTTTGGCCAGAATCTGCTTTTTAGCGATTGGCTCCTCATTCAAACCGAACCCGGACCCATTGTTCTTGGAAAACCAACGCCTGAAGGATTCACAGAAACCGCACGACTCGATGCTCTATCCACTATGACGTGGAACGTCCCTACCATGGCTGGCCGCCTCCTCCTGACTCGAAACGAACGAGAAGCTGCCTGTTTTCTCCTTCCACCGCCCTGAGAAAATCAGGAAAGCTTCTTCTGCAGAGCCGCAACATCTACACCGCGCTGCCCCAACTGATTCAGGAAAAGAGTCGCTTCACTGCCTTCCATCAGGAGCGACAGCGGCATCAATCCACCTTCCCCTACGGCAGTGGCTGCAGAGAATCCAATGAGCAACTGTGTAACAGTCTCTTTCCCGACCGTCTTCGTACGAGTAGTCAGAAACGCGATTGCGTTCACGTTCACTATTTTGCCCTGTGGAGTAGAAATAAAATCGCTCATCAACTAGCTAAAAAATGGCGGGCCGTCTCTATACTAGCCATCCACGGTATCAGCAAATAAAACAATGGCGTGGGAACCGCTCAATAATCGCTGATCCTCGTTCTCAATTACCAACCGAGCTCGAATCGTCTCGCTCGACGGATCGATAGCAGGAGAAACGAACTCAATTTTTCCAGTCGTCTCGATCGCTGTGGCTCCGCGGTCCGCCGAAAGGCTGTTCTGCTGCAAAACCTTCACTGGCAATTCTTTCCCCACAACCAAGTGATCTACTAACGATGCCGGGACATGAACCACGAGCCGCAGCCTGTCAATTTTTGCTACCCTCACCAGCGGTTTACTTCCATGGGAACTCCCCGAATCTGTGGCCGTCTCGGAAATCTCGCGATTAATTTCAAGAACGACTCCGTCAATGGGACTCCTGAGAATTCGCCGTTCGATCTGCGCTTGGATTTCCTCTACCCGAAAACCCGCAATCTTCTTTTCCTCGTTGGCTATATTCAACTGGGCCTCGGCTTTCTTCACATCAGCCTCCGCCCGGGCTACCTCACTGCTGTGCGCGGTTCCCTGATTCTTTAGTCGAGAAAGCTTCGCAAAGCGGTCTTTCGACACTTCGAGATCCGCATTTGCCACGACGATTGCCGACTCGCTCCGGGATTGCACTTCAGCAATCGCAAGTTGAGCCTCGAGCACACTGTTGTTCAGGCTGATCAGAGCCTGCCCTTCTTCTACAGAACTACCCTCTTCGACAAATATCTCACTGATGACTCCTGACTCCGAGGCGTTCATATCAATCGACCGGTAGGGCTCGAGATATCCAAGCACGCTCTTCGCAGTGGCATCCTGCGAAAAACCATACGTAGTCAGCGCGGACAATACCGCTATCAATAAACCGAACTTCATCGGGCAAGGGATTCTTTCGTTTCTTCCAACCACTCGTCTCTTTCTGCCATACGTAGACGCGTTTGGTAGCGCATACGTTCAACCTCGCTCTGCACTTTATCAAAGATTCGTTTCAACTGCCCAGGCAGCTCACCTGTCGAATCAGGCGTTTCGTCCTTCAGGCGTGCCTTCACATCTGGTGCGTACGTATCGAGCAGATAATCATCCGCAGATACGAACGACTGGGCCGAACCGGGTTGCCCCTGACGTGCTCCTCGACCGATGAGCTGTCGATCAATTCGAACAGATTCATTTCTCTCGACGGCGATGACGTGCAATCCACCTACATCCTTCGCGGTGGCTGACAAATCGATGTGAGTTCCCCTCCCTGCCATATTCGTGGCAATAAGCACGCTTCCCTCCACACCAGCATGGGAGACAATTTCCTCCTCCTCCGCATCCTGCTTCGCTGTCAACACTCGATGCGGGACGCTCCTGGCCTGCAATTTTTCAGAAATCCTCTCACTGTCTCGAATTGTCCTGGTTCCGACAAGGATTGGCTGTCCAGTCTGATACCGCCTGACAATATCCTCGACAAGAGCGACATCCATGGACTCATGATCGACGAACACCCGCTCCGGCTCTATCACGCGACAGCTCGGCTTATGCAGCGGTATCGGCACGACAGGCATCTTGAAGAAACGCCAGAACTCACCTGCGCTCTCCGCACCCGTTCCCGTCAGTCCACAGATCATATTGTACAAAGCATAGAAACGTTGCCTGGTGATACTGGCGGCAGAGTCAGATTCCGGCCGTATCTCCACCCCTTCTTTTGCTTCCACAGCCTGGTGCTGCCCCTCACGCCAACTTCGATCTTCGAAACGACGACCGGTGAATTCATCAACAATCACGACCTTGTCGTCCTCGACAACATATTGCTCGTCCCGATGAAAGAGGTAATCCGCTTTCAGAGCATTAATCACATAGACTTCCCACGGGCGCCGCAAATAGTCCCACGGGATGATCGAATCATCGTGAAAAATTTCTCTTCTCCCCTCAAGAGAGAGATCGATTCGGCGTCGATTCCGATCCAGGGAAAAGTGCTCTCCTTCCACCAGCTTCCCTGCAAGCTCCCTGGCAGCAAAGAATGGTTTCTCAGAGGAATCTTCTTCCCTGGCCGCCTCACTGATCAGGAGCGGGCTCCCCGCCTCGTCAATGAGCACACTGTCCACTTCATCAATAATGGCAAATTCGAGCCCCCGCTGACAGACATCCGGTTCCGGCATCTTCCTGTCGAGGATCGCATAGCGCAACTCTTCGCCCGGAGCTCCTCCCGGATGCCTCATGCGAGCCAACTGGTCCCGCATGTAATCAAACCCAAATTCGTAGCCGACCCCATACGTGATATCACAATGATAAGCATCGCGCTTTGCTTCCGGCGTCGATTCTTTTCCCTCGGGAAGAAGACCTATCGTTATTCCACAGTAATCAAAAATTGGTTTGGAAAACTCGAAGTCCCTTCGAGCGAGATACGCATTCACCGTCACCACATGCACGCCCTTTCCCGCTAAAGAAAAAACAAACGCTGGAAGACTGACCGCAAGGGTTTTCCCCTCACCTGTTGCCATCTCAGCCACACCACCTCGCACGAGCGCAAGCCCTCCCAGGATCTGCTCATCATAATGAAAAAGCCCGGTTGTTCGACGAGACACTTCTCGCAATAGGGCAAACCCAGGCTCCACCACCTCATCGAGCGAAACGCCATCTACCCTGACACAGCGCTGTAGATCTTGAACGTTGTTTCGAAGTTCATCGTCAGTGAAACCAGCAAGACGGGAAGCCGCAGCATTGATTGCGACCAACCTTTCAGAATCCGGTTTCGCCCCTGAACGCTTAAACAAGTGAGCTATCTTTTCCCGGACTCGGCTTTGGAGAAATGCGGAACGATCATATTGCCCCGTTAGACTCACCGATGCCATGGCTTAACTTACATTCGCAGAAGCCATCTGTCTCTACCGGATTGAAAAGAACCCCCAAAGTAGATACCGCATCAACGAGAAACTGGACGCGCACTAGCGGAAGGCGCAATCTCCAACGTCTGTTCGTAGGCGGGTTTTTCCTCACGAGAAATCTTTCTCGCCGTTGCCTCAGGCGCCGGGGAATCGACTCGCGCAGATGCAGGCACAACCGTTGCAGAAGGTTCTACATCAACAGCCGGCATTTCAGGCTCTTCTGATGAGATTGGCGCTGCCTCAGCGGAAGGCTCACCTGAAAAATTGAAAGAGACAAACTCAGCATCCCCCTCAGACTCAGAAGCAAACAATCCCGCATCCGCATCAGCTTCTACGAATGAAGCTTCGGCGTAGGAGACAGAAGTAGACTCAGTCTTCGGCTTCGATGCAGCTTCAGGCTTTGCATTCTTCTTACCGAAAAGCCCTCTTGAACGTGAACGAGAAGGAGCCACGGCCACCTCAGCAGTCGCATTTGACTCTACAAGTTCTTCCATAGTGAGGCTCGGAACCTCAGGGATCGGATCAGTGGATGGGCTTCCCGTAGGAATAGAATATCCGCTGTAATTCTTTTCACCCTTTCCTCCTGGATAAGCAGGCTTACTGATCTGCAGCCTTTCCACGTCCTCCGTCGGATGAGTATCATCAGTATCGCGGACTCGGTCAATGTCGACATTCTCGGTCTTCAGGAATGTTCCGCGTGCCTGCTGTAGCGAGGCAAAGGAAGCATTGTAAGAAACCACCGCATCAAGGAACATTTCCTCGGCGTTCTGATTTCGATCCATTGAATCCAAAATCAACTGCAACTGGGAAGCCGTCGTACGACCGCCTTCTTCTTCGGTGTCTACTTCAAGACGATCCTTCAACTGACGCAGCTCCTCGCGAGATGCCTGCAACGCAGCGTAACGCCCCTGCATGTCGCGGTAAGATGTCATCAACTCCCGGTAGGAAATCAATGCCTCAAGGAGGACAAGATCAATGGTAGCACGGAGCTTGTTTGCCTGCTGACGTAACTCAATCTCGCTACGCAGAAGCTGGGCACGGTCGGTGTCGTTATCCCAAGGCTGCTCAAATTGGAATCCGATCATGTATCCGGTCCCATCGCCAAACTGGTCGTTGAAAGCACTCCCAACTCCATCGCGAGGCTCAATATCAGAAAGCATAAGCTCGGCGACAAGGTTGAGTGTTGGCCACTTCTGATTCTTCTGAGCATCCCGACGCACCATAGCAGCACGGAGTTCATCGAACCCAGCCTGGATCTCGGGACGATTCCGGAGAGCGTCAGCAGCGACGGCCCTCAAATCATCAATAAAACGAGTCATGATCGGCGGCGTGCAGGGAACCATTTCTGCGTTAGACCCGATGTCCTGATCGGGATCGTTGATCAGGGCTCTCAGACGCTCCTCACTGTTCCTAACCGCCATCTCGGCGCGATTCAAAACCGACTTCCTCATAGCGAGGGAAGAGCGAGCCCGCAGAACTTCGCTCTGCAACGCATCCAGATCGGATCTCTGTTCGAGCTGATTCAAAATCCCATTGGTATCTTCCACCAGTTTCTCATTCAGGAGATAATATGATCTCGCGTAGTAGAGGGACCAGTATGCCCGGTTCACCTCGACGAGGTGAGATTGCAACTGCCGCACAAACTCTGCCGACGCCATACTCGCGT
Source organism: Verrucomicrobiales bacterium (assembly GCA_002698785.1). Lineage (GTDB taxonomy): Bacteria > Verrucomicrobiota > Verrucomicrobiia > Verrucomicrobiales > DEV007 > Arctic95D-9. Next base: position 387,710 of record PAAG01000059.1, read on the forward strand.
CGAACTTGGCCAGCTTGATACGCGACTGATTGTAGTGATATCCGCCTCCCTCAAGAAGCGGCTGAACGAAAGACAGAACAAACTCCGAAGAACCCTGATTCTTCGGTGTCAGAAAGGTTGAGTTGTTTGTCAGCGTAGAAAAACGGTTTGAGAGCGAAACTTCACCTCCTGTAGCAATTTTCTTCCTCACACCGCCCTCGATGTAATCCCCCTGCTCGATGAAGCGACGTGCACTGTTGCCAGTAGTGAGAGTAGAACCAATTGGCTCGTTTCTCCGATTCATGCGGGCATCAATGTAAGTCGTGATGTCGAACTCACCATCAGCCTCTTGCATTCCAGTCTCACGAATCAAAGGCAGATCCCGGTAGACCTTAATCTGGTTGGAATGCTCCAGCGCTCGGCGATACACATCCTCAACAGACTGTTCAACAGATCTCTGATCTCCCCAGAGTGGTGCAGTTACCTGAGACTTCCAACTCGTAGGATACCCCTCCGGAACTCCTCCCATTGCAAGGATTCGTGCCCGACGCAGGTCGGGAGGATCCATACGATCGATTCTGCCCTCGTAGGCAGTGTAAATTTGTTCAATCAACTCCTCGATGTCTTTCTGCGAAGAATTTTTGATCGTCTGATAGCCTGGAATTTCCGGATATCTCTCTACGGGATCGTTTTCACGCCCGGCAGCTCCTTCGCGCTGGTTTCTCACATGGGCAGACACCGTATCAGTCTCGCGATCCATGTAAACGTCGTGAACCTTGTCATTGTAGGTAGGTGGCGGACTCTTTGATTGCCCATCAAAATTCAGCAGGCGGCTGAACAAGCCCCGTCGCTCCTGATCGGTTTTCTCCTGCGATTGAACGGGCACAGCAAGCCCCACATAGAGGACCACAGCGACACCGGTAACACAGAAGAAATTTCTCATTATTGATCGTTTGGAGAAGAGGGGTTTACCTGTTCTTGAAGACATAAATGTCTTGAGCGAATCAGTAGATCCACTTCCACAACTCGTTTTCTGGCACAATCTTCCAAGGCGAGCAAATAGAAAAAGAGCGAATTTCCCGTATCTACCGATTGATAGTTAAGTACAATTAAAATTTAGAAATATTAGACACCCATATGAATTTTGAGACTCATACCGAAGAACTCAACGTCTCCACCCGTGGAAAAGGAACTTACGAGCTGACGTCGCAACTCCGCTCTTTCCTTGACGAAACGGGAATTCAATCGGGTCAACTTACGGTGTTCGTGCGGCATACCAGCGCCAGCCTGGTCATCATGGAAAATGCAGACCCTGAAGCGCGAACAGACCTGCATTCATTTTTTGACCATCTCGTACCCGAAGACCTGCCCTACCTCGTTCACACCTATGAGGGACCAGATGACAGTCCCAGCCATCTCAGAATGGCGCTAACCCGAACCAGTGAAGTGATCCCCATTCACAACGGACGACTTGCACTTGGCACTTGGCAGGGAGTGTTCCTTTTCGAACACAGAACCGCCGCCCATCATCGCAGAATCATCTTGTCGATTATAGGAACGAAAGACACCGACTAGACTTTCTTCATACCAAGGGAGGTCGCAATCGCCCGGAACTTCCGGAACTTGATCCGCATCACGAGATCCACGATCACAGCCAGTGAGACGATCGGAATTAGAAGAGTCAATAACTCGCTCTGAAGCCCGAAGCCAAGCCAAACGGCAGTGGGAAACCCAAAAAGAAAAAAGAGAAAGATCAATCGCGTTGTCAGCGCTGGCCGGGCAAGCAAGCGCACACGGGTCAAACGACGATCCTCTTCGTGATACTCGGTCGCGGTGACCACCGCCCAGTTCCAGAAAGTGCGGCTGGAGAGGATGATGTCCGTTTTTCCGGAAGCATCGTCAGAGGAGCGCGGAAACTCTTCTCGGACACGATTGAGAAAATCGTCGCGCCCAATCCCATCTTCACTCCAGAAGGCCATTTCATTCCCCAACTTCCACCACCCTGTGGTGGCTTTTCCGATGGCAGCTCCACCGAGCATACCCAGGCTGCGAAGCCAGGGAACATGCCTCCACCCGTGAAGCACACGAGCGCCGCTCCTCGCTGCTCCCTGAAGAACGAAAAGCATCGCCAGCCAGACTCGCGATTTGAAAGTGGAAAACTCGTTCTCAAGCACAGCACGCCGCGCTTTCGCCCAAGCAACGCGAATGGTGAAAAACAGCATCAGACTTGCGACCGCCAGTAGGGGCAGAACAAAGCCCCCAGCAACGAAAAGGCCGACCATCACGAGCATCCATAGGATATGCAGACAGATCTCAGCATAGACCGAATCAGGAGAAGGATAAACTAGCTGAAAAGGCTCATAGCCATACCGCCCGTGGTAGAGGACCTGTCCCCCGGGATAGGCTGGCTCATAGACCTGCCCATTCCAGGCAGCTCCGCCTAGATTTCGAAATCGGTCTCCATGGTTCTTCATCAGGAGAGCCTCCGCTTTTCCATACCCTATCTGCTGTCGCAGATAGGCCGAAATAGTTGCGCGGCGGTAATGCCAGACAAATGCGGCCGGATGAAAGCCCAGGTCATATCCTGCCTTCATTACTCTCCAGCAGAAATCGACGTCGTCCCCCGCCGTTCGGAATTCGGGATCAAACCCTTCGACCTCGTCGAAAACGTCCCTTCGGACCGCCAGGTTACAGCCAGGAATGTGCTCTGCCTTTGTGTCTGATAGCAATACATGGGAGGCACTCCCTGGACCGGCTGCTATGACGGCCTGCCTTGTCGTTGTGGGCTTGGGCGGCAGATTCGGCCCGCCAACACATCCCGCATTTGGATTCTCGTGAAAGGCGAGGGCGACCCACTGCAGCCAGTCGGGTTCCACGATACAGTCATCGTCGGTGTAGACGATAATCTCCCCGCGCGCGCCCTCCACACCGTAGTTTCGCGCCACGCTCAGACCGGCTCTTTCAATCGGCACTCTACGGACCTTATCGTAGGATGAGGCCACTTCGTGAACACGTTCGTCTTTTCCGTCATTCACCAGGAAAATCTCGTAGTCCGGATAATCGAGGGCTGAGAGAGAATCGAGACACTCCACCAAAGTCGCACTCCCCTTGTAGGTGCAGACAATCACTGAGATTTTGGGAAACTCTGGCAACTCCACCTTGTCGCTGGGACGCTTCACGTCGGCCCAGGTCTCCCGCACCACATCAAGAGCAGGTTTGGGTTTTCCCTCCCGGTCAGTCACACCGAAGTCCCATTCTTCGATGATATTGCCGCCCCGTTGCCAGAGATCACTCCAGGCGAAAATCGTCGTTCCCGCCGCACCAGCGGCGCAGGCCTCTTCAATGTGCCATTCGAGAATCTCGGCCTGCTCTATCGGACCGTGGGCATGGGAATCGATGCCAAACTCGGAAATCAGCAGTGGTTTGTTCCCCGCCAGATTCTGCAATCGCATCAGGTAGGACGAGAATGCCTCCTTTGTCTCCAGGTAGAGATTGAAAGAGACAAAGTCCTGATTTCGCGGCAGCAGATACTCTGTGCTCGGATAGGTCGCGTAGGAGAATAGCGCATCCGGGTCGTTCGCATGCCCGAGGTCAATCAATCGCTCCAGCTGCTCTCGAACACGTCGCCACCCCATCCAGCGGACGAGGGTGGTCTCGATTTCGTTTCCGACGAAATATCCAGCAAGTGCGGGGTGCCCTCGGAATTTTCGGATCGTTTCGAGGAGAAGCTGATCTGCATCAGCGAGGACGTGGCGCTCTTTCAGGAAGTCGACATGCTGGGTCCAGGGCAAGGTAATGAAGACACGTAGCCCTACCCGAGCGCACTCGTGCATGAAGTCGAGCGATGGGATTTCGTAGACGCGAATCGCATTGGCTCCCAGCTCGGTTCGCACCCGCTCCAGTTGGTTGAGCCCGCCATCAGCAAACTTACCCGCAGGAAAAGGGCCGAACGTCACGGCCCGGATCAATCGGGTCTTGTCTCCGACGCGAAAGTATTTCCCCGACACGCGGAGAGGTTCGTCGATAGTGGAAATCGGAAATTCTGGAGGGGACATGCAAACAGCAGGTGTCGAAACGGATGGCCTGGTCCTCGCAGGCACACATCGACACAACAGGGTTAGAACGATTCGTCAACCCGGTTTAGTAGGGAGAATTGAGTAATTGCACTGGACACTCCGGTTCCCGCCGATATGGATGAATGGTCCCCCGTTTTCCATGAAGATCCTCCACACCGCAGACTGGCAGCTCGGCAAGCCTTATGCCCGAGTCACCGATCCTGACAAGCGGGCCAGTCTTCGAAACGCTCGAATCGAGGCAATCCATCGCATTGCCACCATCGCAAAAGAGGAAAAGGTCGATCTCGTTGTGGTTGCTGGAGACGTCTTCGATAGCTTTACGGCTGAGAAAAGTGTTGTCTCTGCTGCCTGCGCAGCTATTGGCCAGATTCCCGCGCCTGTTTTCGCCATTCCGGGCAACCATGACCACGGTGGGCCCGGCTGCCTTTGGGAACAGGACTTTTTCCTGAAAGAACAGGAAGCCCTTGCCCCCAACTTCCAGATCCTCCTTGAGCCCGCCCCCGTTGAGACCGACAGCGCTATTCTTTTCCCCTGCCCTCTTCTTCGGCGACACGAAGCGGGCGACCCTACGTCGTGGCTTCGTGAGATTGAGATCGATTCTGAAAAGCCCCGCATCATTCTTGCGCACGGCAGCACCCAGGGTTTCGACAGTTCATCTGGTGATGACGAAGAAGACCACCTTGGTGCCCCGAATCTGATTGCGCTGGATCGGCTCCCTTCTGGCGAGTTCGATTACGTCGCCCTCGGGGACTGGCATGGCGCGAAGGAGATCTCGCCGCTGGCGTGGTATTCGGGCACTCATGAGATCGATCGTTTTCCGAAAGGAGATGACAATGATCCTGGCAATATTCTCATCACGACTGTCGAGCGAGGGAGACCGCCTTCCGTGGAGAAGATTTCGTCCGGCGCGCTTTCCTGGCATGTGTTGTCCTATACGCTCGCGGCGGATGAAGATGTAGAGCATCTCGACTCGCTGCTTACCGAGACGATTGGGAGTCGTGCGGGTAGCGACCTGCTTCATCTCACCATTGATGGAGCAATCGGTTTTGCCGCTTCTGCCAGCCTGGATCAGTTGATTGAGAAATGGGAAGCGCGACTTCTTCGCTTGAAGTTGAAGAGCGACATCGCCCTCTCCCCTTCCGATGAGGAAGCCGCCACGCTGATTGATCGACCAGAAGACCCGCTGATTGGGCGGGTTGCCTCTGGCCTGCTGGAAACGGCTTCAGGTCCTGATGAGGAAGCTGCCGAGGTTGCCCGTATCGCGCTTCGAGAACTGTATACCGCCGCCCTTTCCTGATCACCACTCATGCAAGTTAACTCCGTCACCGTTCGCAACTATCGGATCCACAAGGATCTGACCGTTGAGTTGTCGGATTCTCTTACGCTCATTGGTGGCCCGAATGAATCGGGAAAGAGTACCCTTATGGAAGCGGCGCATCGGGCGCTTTTCCTGAAGGCTTCGGCTGGAGGTGAGTTGCAGAAAGAGATGGTATCCGATCGCCACTCCGGTCATCCCGAAGTTGAGGTTACGTTTACGATTGGCGGGAGTCGCTATTCCATTTCGAAGAGGTTCAGCGGCAGTTCCGGAAAAGCCACTCTCCGCGAAGATGGCGGAGCGACTCTGCACAATGCTGAGGCCGAGACTCGGCTCGCCGAGTTGCTCGGTGTTGAAGACCCGACGGGTAAGCGGGTAAACAGCAAGTCGCTCGAAGGACAGTGGGCGCATTTGTGGATCAGTCAGGGAAGAAGTGGTGATGACCCTTCGGAGGAATCTGTCGCCCATCGGGATGCCTTGCTCGCTCGGCTTAAGGACCAGGGCGGTGGCGTCGTCATGCAATCAGACAATGACGCCCGAGTCGCCAATCGCATTGAGGAGGAATACTCCAAGATCTTTACCGGTAAAGGTAAGGTCAAAGCAGGCACTGTTCTCGACAACGCGAGCAAGGAGAAGGACCAAGCCGAATACGCCCTAACGCAGGCAGAAGAAGATTTCCGAAATCTTGAACAGGCTATCTCGAATTACGAAGCTGCCGAGAGGACTATCACCCGCCAGTCGAGTGAGATTGAACAATTGCGTGCCGATCAGAAAGAGTGCGAGAAGTCGCTGGAGCTAGCTGGCGAACTGGAGCGGTCTCTGGAGAAAGTCGTGGCGAAGCACAGGGCTGCAGTCGACGATCGGGATCGATTTGAGCAGGCAATCGCTGACGTGTCTGCCATGCAGCAGGAAGCCGACGCTCTTGGCAAGCAGTTGCAGCCCGTTACCGGTAGGATCGAAGAGCTTTCTCACCAGCTCACTGAGGCGAAGGCGAAGCTTGGCAGTCGTGAGCAAGAGATCTCTGCGGCGAGACAATCCCTGACAAAGGCACGAAACGAACAGGATCTTCTCCACGCACTTGCGACCGCGCTCGATTGCGAAGCTCGGCTCGCGGACCTGGTAAGTCGGCAGAAAGAGATTGTGTCCATCGAGACGAAGATTACTGAGTCGCGGGATCGACTGAGCGGTTTGCAAAAGGTTAGCCGGCAAGATCTCGCTGCGCTGCAGAAGCTCGAAGCCAGCCGTTCCGAATTGACCGGAATTCTTCGAGCGCTTGCGACTGGGATCGAGGTGACCAAGGCGAATGGTGCTGTGACTATTGGTGACGAGACTTTAGGTAAAGGTGACAAGCACGTCATCGACTCCGAGACGGTTCTGAAAGCGGGAGATGACTTTGAGTTTAGGATCACTCCGGGCGGTGGAACCCGCATTGCCGAGACGCGGCAGCAGCTGAGCGAGGTGGAGGATCGACGGGATTCTCTTCTTCAATCGATCGGAGTCACTTCGGCGGACGAGGCCCAATTGGTGTTGCAGGAGCGGGAGACGATTGAAAACCAGCTTCGTGAATACCAGACGGATTGGAATGCCCGTCGCCCCGAGGAGTTGAAGGCGGCCATAGAAGACCTTTCCCATCGTGCCAAGACGGCTCGAGCTGAGGTTGAGCGGAAGAGCACTGGTGATTCCCTCCCCGAAACGGTGGCCGAGACGCGAGAGCTTCTGGAAGCGCGGAAGGCGGAGTCGACTCAGCTTTCTGATCAGGTGGAGACATTGGGCATTGAACAGAACTCGGCCATCCAAGTCGCCGACCAGACGGAGCGCAAGCTACTCGCTGAACAACAAGGCGCCAAGGAAGTGGAGAACCGTCTCCTTGAATTGAAGGCGCAGATCAAGATCAAGGAAGAGCCGCTGGGCAATTCTGAGAAGCAGGCCGAACGGCTCAGGTCTTTGACCGAAGCGTGTGATGTTTCCGCTAGCGAGGTGGCTTCCGTGAAGGAACAACTCGACCAGCTGCAGCCTTCCGCCCTGCTTGCCGATCGTGACCGGTATTCGCGGGCGCTCCAGCAATGTGATGAGCAGATCAAGCAGGCACTCCAGCAGCGGGCTGTCGCGAGTAATGAGTTGAGCAAGAGCAAAGGTTCGTTTGACCCTGCCAGTCAGGTTGCGGTTGCCAAAGCGAACGCCGAAAATGCGACGCAGCGCTACCAGAGACTTGAGCGTCGGGCTGCTGCGATCCAGCTTCTTCATCAGCGTTTTACGGAAGAGCAGCAACGTTTGTCCGAGCGATTTTCCCAGCCTCTTGCCGAGAAAGCCTCCGGCTATCTGCAGCAGGTCTTCGGCTCCACCGCCCGTGCTACCGTCACGATGACGGATGGGGTCCCCGGTGGATGGACGATCTCACGGGAGGGAGAGACCTTCGAGTTCGATAAGCTGTCGGGCGGAACCAAGGAGCAGCTCGCCGCTGCCATTCGCCTCGCCATTGCCGAGATTCTTGCGGCCGATCACGGAGGTAAACTGCCTATCGTTTTCGATGACGCTTTCACCTACTCCGACCCTGACCGTACTAGAAACCTTCAGCGGATGCTCGACCATGCCGCCCGCCAAGGACTCCAGGTGATTCTGCTTACCTGCGATCCAGCGGAGTATGTGGGGCTTGGGGCGCGGACGGTGAGTTTGGGGTAGGGAAAGTTCAACGTCGAACGTCCAACGCTCAACTTTGAAGGGGTTCTGTTGGATTAGGAGGGTGAGTTCAAAGGTTCGCGATTGGATGCAAATAGCTATTGGCGGCGACGGATTAAAATTGGCCGCGAAGAGGCGCAAAAGACGCAAAAGTTGTTAAGATCGACTGGAGCATTGAAACTTGAGCCGCGGACGGCGAATTTGGGGAAAGGCGTTCGTAGTTCCGCCTTCGGGCGGGTGCAGAAGTTCAGATTATTCGAAGGGAATACGAAAGCCTCATCGACCAAGACTGCGCTTGAGCTCGTCGAATGTAATCCCTTCCACTTCGCCGCTTTCCATCTGCCTTACTCTCTCTTGAACCTCTTCGTCCGAAACGTAGTAATCAGGTCTACCCAGATCATCGATGATTGCACTAAGTAACGTCGCCCTGTCGTCTTGCGATAGCTTTCGTGCTTCAGCAAGTATCTCTTCCCATTTCATGATCTAAAAAAGTTAGCAATAGAGTTTAGGAGCTTCGATACTTGCACTGATCATCTTACTTATATTTTGACTCTGGATTCCCGCTTCACATTGCTCGCAGAAAATCAGAAGCGCAGGAGTCGTGTGTATCTGTGATTTTGTCAGCGAGCCGTTGAGTGGGATGCTCCCGGGATAATCGTCTACCAGTTCGTGATAGTCTTTCGTCCCCTTAACGACCGATCCGTCGGCGTAAAATCCCTGTTTCGAGATAAGGGCTGTTCTGTGCTTTGGACAGGACAACCCGGTTTCTGATTCCGAGTCCTCGACCATTCCTGAGGGAGTGAATTTTGCCCTGGTCGGAGATACGAAAAAATGGGCGCACAAGCAGAGCAGTGCGATGAGAGAAATTATCGTGATACGTGTGAGACGCTTTTTCATTGCTCACTCTCTGGGGACAAATCTCATTAGCTTTCGAATAACCTGAACTTACAGCCGGATGCGGATTTCCGGGTTTCCATCACCGGGATCAAAACTCCAACTTCGATTCAGACTGTCATAACGGAGCGACGAGTCCCAGTCTAATTTGTAGTATAGCGTGAACGACTCTCCATGATTCGATAAGTGGAGCAGTGGAAATGTGGTCAAGAAGTGTTCGGGCAATCCATTCAGGTTTTCCAAGTGATCGGGCAGCTCTTTTTGTGAGTTTTCAAGTTGGTGGAGCTTTTCAACCACTGGGGAGAATGAGTAAATTAAAGAACGAAGTTTCGTCAGGCCCGCCTCAGATGTGGGGTCGATCTTTGCATAAAAGATATATCCCACTTTGATACATCCGACACCGAGGGCCACGCCAATTGCCAGTATGAGCAAAACGAACTGTCGATTAAACATTCTTCATTTCAGTAATTTCCAACGAGGCAACATCAGAGCCGATATGATCGCTGGGCCGATTAATCCAATGAGAATCCGCCCAGCATTCGCAGTATTTGGGGGGAGTATTTGAAAGGCTACAATGGAAAACAAAACCACCGCCAAGAAGAGGAAATATGCCCATCTGTAGAGCAAAATTATTCCTACCATCGAGACAGCAAGCAGCGCGTATCGGATCCAAAGCAGCGATTCTTGCACATACTCGTCGAGAACGAGATCGACACCATTTTTGATTGCTCCGAACAGGAATAATCCTGCCAATATCCGCAATGCGATAAACCGGGGTTTCTCTTCAGTTTTCGTTACTTCCGATTTCATATTATTTATTTATCCACTCTACTCTGACGGATATATTAAATTACCATATTTTACCTACCCCAATTCAAGGCCGTAAACCGACCATGCGCAGGACCGCAACCAGTGTCAAGAACTGCCCCAATTCTTCTCACGAACAATACAGTTCAGGAAAAAGATAAAGAGTAAGAAAAAGATAAAGAGCACGGGGCGAAAATGATGGGAAAAGATGGGATTTTCGTTTTCATCATTTTCCGGATTACCTCATTCCAGGGCGGATGGTGATGGGTTTTTGGGGCTTCTGGTATAGGTCGCTGGTTGGGTCGTAGTAGGGATTGTATTGGGGATGCCAGTCGGGGTCTCTCCATTTTTCGGCTCGGGTGGCTCTTTCTTTTTTGGTCCGGGCGAGTTGGTCGAGGGGGCTTTCATAGATGGAAGGTGTTTGGGCTTTTTTGTTTTCCTCTGGTTGGGGTGATTCGTCCGATGGCTGGTTGTCGGATCTGGATTCTGAAGTGCTGGAATCTTCCGGAGATGGATCCGGGAGCCAGAGGGCTGTCGAGCTTTCATGGTAGTCGGCGTATGCCTGGCGATGAGGTGTGGCAGGCGGCTCGAGGGATTTTTCTTCTTCCGGATGTTCTCCGGCTCGGACGCGCTTTATGAATTCGTGGAGGGTGTCGACTTTGGGTTCGGGCTTCTTCTCTGGCGGGTTGTAGGCGCCGATCATGCGGGCGATTTCGCGTCCGGCCTGAATCACATCTCGGTCGCGGGCGTTTTCGCTGAAGAGGATCTGCTTGAAGCGATCAATGATCATCTCGCGGGAGCAGCCGGACTTGTCGCGGTCGTTTTGCTGGAGCGATTGCAGGTATTCTTGTGCGTCTTCACGCTGGAGGACGCGTCCGGCATTGCTGGAGGCACTTTCAATGGAGCAGGTGTAGCCGGCGTCGAGCCAGGATTGGCCGAGGTTGCCGGTGATGTGGTAGCGGTCGAGGAAGTGGCGTTGGCGGGGGTTTAGGGGTCGGTGGGGTGGGGTTTCATTTTTGGTCATGCCATATTCTAACATATACACATTTTATTGTCGAGGCAGAAGGCAGAAGGCAGAAGTGGTTTTACCGAGGCACAGAGGGATATGGCATTCGGACAGCCCCGCATGCGCGGGACGACCGGAGAAGGCACAAAGTGGCAGGGGCTCTGCCGGATTGGTGTGGCGACCGCTGTGGATAGATGGTTTTGCGGGGCGGTGGTTCTGGTGACCGACAGGAATGTCGGTCCTCCTTGAGGCGATTCGATGCCCGCCGAGGCAGTGTAGAGTTTTGGCCGCTGTAGTCGGTCAGGCAGTACGGGCTAGTTTGTTTTTTTGATCTCGATCGGAACGATTTCGAAATCCGGTGAAATCGATGCCGTCACGTGGAACGACGGGACATCCTGAGCAAAAGGATGCACCGATGATCGTTCCGGAAGCTCCAGTGGAATGCACTCAAAAACGACTCGATTGTTTTCAAACTTGTACGGAGAGATGCGATACTTATGTTTGCTCGAATATCCTTCCTGTTTCTCGAGAAACGATGCGATCTCAGGTGCCTTGGTCGAACACTCGGATAATACGTGCGCCGCTCCTTCTTTCTTTGCGAAGAAGAGCTTGTGTGCATGATCCCATTTGTAGCCGCGATAGGAAATTATCACGGCACTCACTGTCGGGTGAAAGGTGATCGAAACCGAACATCCATTTGTGGCGCTCAAATTGTAGCCAAAGTCGTGTAACCAAACTCTTTCCGCATCGGCATTGAGAGCTTCTACGGCAAGACCTCCAGCTCTATCATCAATGAGACGAACCGTTATGGTATCCGTCCGATTCTCTTTTGTATGGCTGACAATCACGGAATCCTCCTTCGGAATTGATAGCCTGAAGGACAATGGGAACTCCTTAGGCTGCGAAAACGGAATCGCGACTGTATCGGCATTAGCTGAGAGAGTGAATATGATGAGAAAAAAGACACTAACAGCAATGCCAAACAAGCCGTTCCACGCTGTAGATTTGCCGGGCGCGGAAGATACCTTTGGTGATTCGGTGCGAAATTCAAACTGGAACATATTAAGGAATACTACTTAGGGACTACGTGTTTCAGGCCGGAGATCGCACGCGATACTATAAGAACGCACTTTTAATCTGTCTCCGCCCAACTTCCAATCTTCGAATCGTAGGTCTGGCAGGAAAAAAATCCTTTACCACCACCGAACCACACCTGGAAGGATCCGTCTGGAATTCTCTCATAATGGTAAGGTCCTTCTTCGCTTTCTTCGATACCAAAAGCCGAGAGGGATTCGGGATAAAAACCGTGGCGTGATCGGAAGCCCTCAATCTTTTCTATGATGTTGTTGGCCGTTCTGAATTCTCTTGAATACAACCATTTATTTGGAGCAAACCAAGCTAGCAAAAGCAAACTGATCAGGGCTATTCCCAGAACGAAGCTGAGCCGACGAGATCGTTTCATATTTTCCGATACGGTTGAAACCAGCGCAGCCTTTCAGAGAGGCGTTGATAAATAACATGCGAAGTCTGATAACCCTTTCGCTACCCAGTCAGGCAATCTCGAACTTTTGAGACAATTGATCCAGATAACTTTCCGCTGCTTTCGTGAGCCCCAGTGGGTAGGGGCCACCTCCCGTCAGAAAACTTGAGGACATCCCGAATGGAGGGTCCTCCTCGAAGCCGTTTTTGAAGGACTGTATTCTTTCGCATTCCCCTCGGTAGTTGTGAGTAAAGATGGCGAATTCATTCCCGTTTTTGAGGATTCGGTATCGGTATGGTGCGAACGATTCTCTGTCCTCCGCGATTTGTTCGACGGTATATCTCATCGCGTTTCTAGAGTCCTTGATCGATTGCTGTGAAGTTGTTTAATCAAAAACAGAACCCGGGTTTAATTCGGCCGGGCTGTGCCATTCGATACCATGTTCGTTGGCGAGGCGTTCTTTCATCCGTCTCCAGATGAGGTGGCAGTAACCGAGCTTCCATTGATCGTCGTTCTCAGCCCGTATTCGAGCCTCTTCTTCTTTTCGAACGGCTTCCACAATTGGGCCACGAACTGGGTCGTGTTCGATTGGGTCAATCAGGTGATCGAGTTTGGAAGAGTTCTCTGTGGTGTTCGGCTCGTTTCTCGAATTTCCAGCCTTCTGGTTCGCAAGCGAAGCTGCCTCCAAGATTTTTCTGATGAGACCTTTATCCCTTGTCTGTAGGAATTCTTTCGCATCGTTTACGCCCAGACCGGTCGCAGCACGAAACTCGATGATCTCGGGTGCTGTTGGAGTGGGGCTCATACTTTTCGCTAGCGAGAATATCGACTGAAAACACTGTTTTCTAAATTAACCACGTTTCCTAAAACCAGTTCAGTTAATTGTCTTCGACGCTGTTCTCAGCAAGCGCCAAATTGGTTTGAGCTTTCTTGTAAATCGAACTTTCGGGCAAAATCTTTTTGTATAACTCAATAGCCTCAGAATATCTCCCCTGATCGTAGAGGCCGTTGGCCAAATTGTAATACACATCCTGTATGCTCTCATCTGGCGAGTATTCGAGTGACTTTCGATAACAAGCTTCTGCTTTTTTGGGTTTCTCTATTTCGTCGTAGCAATTCCCCAAAGCGAACCATGCCTGCGGATCTTCGAGCCAATACTCAAGTGATTCGGAGAATGCCTGAGCCGCCATGTAAAAGTTAGTCGCCTTATAGTGGACCACCCCTCGACCATAGGCTGCATGATTTCGATCACTGGCGTCGGGATGTTTTGACCTGTCTGTAATTTCGATCATCAGGTTCACAACATTACCCGAAGTCGGTGGCAATTTCGAATTCTACCTTCCATCCCCCACCGCACCCCCGCTATTGACCGCGCCCCATCTCTTTCCTACTCTCCCTCCGTGAAAAAGATCCCCTTTTTGATTCTGGGCCTTGGCCTGGCGCTGGTTGGTTCGCCGCAGGCGGCGGACAGGTCGAATATCGTTTACATCCTGGCGGATGATATGGGCTATGGCGACCTGGGCTGCTTTGGACAGGAAACGCTGAATACTCCGCACATTGACCAATTGGCAGCGGATGGAATGAAGCTGACGCGCCACTACTCGGGGTCGACGGTATGTGCTCCGTCCCGGTGCGTGTTGATGACGGGGCTGCACACGGGCCACTGCACGGTGCGGGGAAATGGCGACAAGCTGCTGAAGCCGACGGACATCACCATCGCACAGAAGCTGAAGGAGGCGGGATATCGAACGGGGTGTTTCGGGAAGTGGGGCATCGGGCATCCGCCTCCGCGGGATAATCCGAATCAGTTCGGTTTCGACGAGTTTTATGGGTATGTGAACATGCATCATGCGCACAATTTCTTTCCGGAGTTCCTGATTCGGAATGGTGAGATGGAGAAGCTGGACAATGTGCTCGACGATATGTGGCGGGAGAAGAAGGGCTATGAGCTCGGCGGACCTCGCGAGGGTGCGGGTGTGGCAAAGGTGAAGAAGGACTATGCCCCGAACCTGATCACGGATGAGGCGATCCGCTTTATCGAAACGGGTGGTGAGGAGCCGTTCTTTCTCTATTTTGCGCTGAATATGCCGCACACGAATAATGAGGGCGGTCGAGATCCGTATAAGAACGGGATGGAGGTGCCGGACTACGGGGAGTATGCGGACAAGGACTGGCCGGATACGGAAAAGGGTTTTGCCCAGATGATGCGGATGATCGACGGATATGTCGGTCGTGTCGTGGAGACACTGGAGAAGAAGGGCCTGACGGAGGAAACGATCATTCTTTTCTCAAGCGACAATGGTCCGCACGAGGAAGGCGGTCATGTGATGGAGTATTTCGATTCGAACGGTCCTCTGCGCGGGATGAAGCGCGATCTGTATGAGGGCGGCGTGAGGGTGCCGACGATCGTGAAGTGGCCGGGGAAGGTTGCGGCAGGAACGGAGTCGGATGTGCTGTCGGGATTTCAAGATGTGTTCCCCACCCTGACGGAGGTCGCCGGAGCGGATACGCCGGAGAACCTGGACGGGATTTCGCTGGTGCCGGTGCTGACGGGAGATCCCGACAAGCAATCCCGGCACGATTTTCTCTATTGGGAATTCCAGGAACAGGGCGGCAAAAAGGCGATCACTGACGGGAAGTGGAAATTCATTATGCTCGGTACGCAGAAGGCCTCCTATACTCCGTCCGAACTCTACGACCTGAGCCAAGACCCGGGGGAAGAATATAATCTAGCGCCTGACAACGGTGAACTCGCGGACCGTCTCCGCGAGAAAATGGAAGAATTTCACACGCCGGAGGATTGACTCGAACTAACACTCTCACTATTTATCTTTTTTACCCATTCATGAAAACCCGATTACTCTCTCTTTTTCTTGCAATCCCCTTTCTATCCCTGGCCGATGAGCCGGGTGAATGGGTCGAGCTTTTCGACGGCAAAACCAAGGACGGCTGGGTGCAGCGTGGCGGCGAAGCGAAGTATACGATCGAAGACGGTGTGATTGTTGGGACGACGGTTCCGAAGACTCCTAACTCTTTCCTCTGCACGGAGAAGGATTACGACAATTTCATCCTGGAAGTGGAATACAAGGTGGATCCGAATTTGAACTGCGGGATCCAGTTTCGCTCGCTAAGTGATCCGGACTACCAAGATGGCCGGGTGCATGGTTACCAGTGTGAGATCGATCCGGCTGATCGCGGCTGGAGCGGCGGTATTTACGACGAGGCGCGCAATGGCTGGCTGGCTCCTCTGACGGGCAACATCGCGGCTCGCTATGCGTTCAAGCAAAATGACTGGAATCACTACCGGATCGAGGCGGTGGGAAATCATTTACGGACTTACATCAACGGAGTGCCTGCGGCGGACCTGATTGACGACACGACGGCAAAGGGATTCATCGCGCTGCAGGTGCACGGCATCGGCAACAAGGAAGAGACGATGCATGTTCGCTATCGGAACATTCGCATTCAGGATCTGGGTCCTGACACAGACTACAAGATTCCTGAATGGGAGACTTATTCGCACGATGGGCCTCTGGTGAAAGAGGGCGCGGAATTCCGCAAGCTGGCGGGTGATTTCAAATTCACTGAAGGGCCGGCGCTTTCTCCTGACGGAAAGATCTTTTTCAACGACATTCCTAACGAACGCACTCATGTCTACGACCCGGAGTCGGGTGAGGTATCTCTTTTCCGTGAGCCAAGCGGTCGTGCGAATGGATTGTTCTTCACTCCGGCACAGGCTTTGATCGCATGTGAGGGTGGCAACCGTAAGCTCACTCGCACGGACTATGCGAACAACGTGACGGTGCTAGCAGAGAAGTTCGACGGGAAGAAGCTGAACAGCCCGAACGATGTGGTGCCGGATGGAATCGGTGGCTTTTACTTTACGGATCCTCGCTACGGTAAGGGCGATGATCGTGAGCTGGATGTGGAAGCGGTTTACTATGTGGACCGGAAGGGCAAGATCACCCAGGTGGCGGCGGACCTGACAAAGCCAAACGGAATCATCATGTCTCCCGATGAGAAGACGCTGTATGTCGCGGATCCTGGTGCGGAGACAATCTGGGCCTACGATGTGACGGATCCGGGTAAGATCGCGAACAAGCGCAAGTTCGCCCCTGTGGGAAGCGATGGCATGACGGTCGATAAGCTAGGCAACATCTATGTGACCTGGGAGGATGTGATCGCTTTTTCTCCTGAAGGGAAAGAGGTGCTGCGCGTGACTCCTCCAGAGAAGCCTGCGAACTGCCTGCTGGTCGGGAAGACGCTGTATGTGACGGCACGGACGGGCTTTTATGCGATCGATCTTGAGGTCGAGGGTGTGCGGTGATTTTTTGGTGGGTGTGGGAGTTCCGTTAGGCTTTGATTCAGGGGCTTTGCCGCCGCCTAAAGGCGGAACTCCATACTTTGTGCGGAGACTTAGCTTCGCTTGGCTCTGCGACCGCCTGAAGGCGGGACTCCGTACCTTGTGAAATGCCGGGGCTCTGTTTCGGGTGGGCTTTGCAGGCCGCCTAAAGGCGGAACTCCGTACTCCTTTGGCCACCTTTTGGAAAGGATCTGGAAGGTTAAACTTTCGGATTCTTTGACTAAAAAGTGGTCGGCGTTCGTATTATCTATAGAGCCTTTTGGCGAAAACAATCACACCACTCAAAAGATATGAATGCTTCGACTTCCACCACGACATCGTTCGACGAAGCGGACCTGCTTCATCAAGAAGACTGCCCCGTCTACTTTGACGACTTCGAACCCTTGATCAAACAAGGCTCCCTGGACGGGCGCTGCTATGTGATCCTAGAAGGCTCGGTGGAGATCAAGCGCAACGGTCGGATGCTATCGATGGAAGGACCGGGAAGTATCGTGGGAGAGATGTCTCTCATCGACAACGGACCTGCTACCGCCGATGTGATCGCAACACGACCAACTGTTGCGATCGCGATTTCACGAAATCGATTTGAAGAGTTGGTCCAAGAACATCCTGACTTTGCGATCGTGGTGATGAAAGTAATCACGAGTCGACTGCGCCGAACAGAGAAGCTGAACTGAAAGAATTTTACCCCCTCCTAGCAGCCTTTGCCGCCCCTCTGGTGCGCGGCAAAGGCTCTTTTTTTCCGTAGTGTCGAAAGGGGTTCGGCTTCAGATCGTCGCATAGAGGATTGACCGAAAGAGGTGAACCTGACATGCTTCTCGTTGGTGCCTAGACTGATTGACAAAATATCTTGCCGAAACAAATCTATTTTGGTTTGGGAAAATGCTTCGCTGCGCTCAGAGGGTCTTTGTGAGTCTCGGGCTGAAATCCCGCCTGGCTTCGTTCCTTGCACAGTCGTTGGGGAACCCCAACTCCTTCGTAAGCGCCTTACCAGTCGAAATTTCATCCGCGAGATTTCGACAATCAATTCTGTCAACCAGTCTAACGCAGAACGAATCGAATTTTTCTCATGGAGTCCCCTGACACTACCCCACTCCCGAAGGTAAATATCCCCGGTTGGTTTGATGATGAAACCACTCACGTTGTTTTTCACGAGGGTGATACGCTGATCGAAGATGGATCGTATGACGGACGTTGCTATGTGATCCTGGAGGGCACGGTGGAGATTCAACGCGGTGGACGTGCGGTCGCGGTTGAAGGTCCGGGGAGTATTGTTGGTGAATTTTCGCTGATCGATGAAGGACCGGCGACGGCTGATGTGGTCGCGACCTCGGAGACGAAGGCGGCTTTTCTATCGCAGGAGAGATTCGATATCCTGGTTCAGCAACATCCTTTCTTCGCCCGCGATGTGATGAAGGTCATGAGTATCCGGATGAAGCAGCGGAAGGAATCGATGTGATCTTTACAAAGAACGGAAGAAGGCGTCGGCGCCTGTGATGTGGCCTTCTCTTTTTTTCGAATCCATCTTGTCGAGGTTGCGAACCATCATTCCAAGTCGGTGCTGACTTTTGAAGAAGTCGTAGTGTCGATCGATGAAGTTCCAGAAAAGGTGGTCCCAACTGTCGCACCACTCCCCTTTCTGGTAGTCGGACATTTTTTTGACGTAGTTCGAGCCGGATATGTAGGGCTTGGTCGTGAAGATACCTCCGTCGGCGAACTGGCTCATGCCGTAGACGTTGGGAACCATGACCCAGTCGTAGGCGTCGATGAAGAGTTCCATGAACCAGTCGCAGATCTGGTCAGGCTTGAAATGGCACAGGAGCATGAAATTTCCCAACACCATGAGGCGCTCGATGTGGTGGGCGTATCCGGTCTGGAGGACTCGCTGAATGACGAGGTCGATGGGGGCTACGCCTGTCTCGGCTGTCCAGAAACTGTCGGGGAGGTGGCGGCGGTGATTGAAGAAATTTCCGTTCCGCATTTCGACTCCATGCCTCACATACATGAGATACATGAATTCGCGCCAGCCGATGATCTGACGGATGAATCCTTCGAGGGAGTTGAGAGGAACGTTGTTTTCCTGTGCATACTCGAGGGTGCGGTCGACGACTTCCTGCGGAGTGAGGAGGCCAATATTGAGCGCAGGGGTGAGCATGCTGTGGAAGAGGACTCGCTCGTTTTCTGAGAGTGCGTCTTCGTAGGGGCCAAAATCGGTGAATCGCTCTTGAAGGAATTTTTCCAGCCAGTCGCGTGCGTCTCGATGGGTGACCGGGTAGCAAAAGCGACCTGTCTCGCCGGGATAGTCGGAGAAGTTTTTCTCCACGTAGTCGAGTGCTTCGTCGATTTGCTTTCGGCGGGGAGCGGAGGGTTCGTCCGGCGTATCGAGTCCCTTTTTTGGCATGGGCTTTCGGTTTTCGTCGTCGAAAGACCAGCGGCCACCTTCGGGTTCGCCCTTTTCATCTACGAGGATTCCCATGCGCTTTCGCTGTGCCTCGTAGAAGGCAGCCATGAAGGGCTTTTTCCTCGATGAGAAATGGTCGTCGGCCCAGTCGCGAGGAGTCAGGAACATCGGGGTCTCGGTAATGGTGAGATCGATCCCTTTTTCCTCGCAGACTCGTCGGAGTCGCTTTTCAAGGAGGAAATCGGTCGGGGTGGCGGTGACGATCTCGTCGATCGCGCCTTTCCGGTATTCTTTTTTCACCCAGAGGTCGATGGTGACGGAGCGATCGTATTCGACGTAGGTCACGTCGTAATCCAGATCGCGGAGACGTTCCTCCTGCACTTTCATCGACGCGCGGTGGAGGATGATTTTCTGCTTATGAAAGCGCCCCGGGGTCGCGTGAGGATCGCCAAAGAAGAGCGTGTCCTCGATCAAGAAGACGGGGCGATCCTTGTCGAGTGCAGGGTGTTTTTCAAAAAGCTGGTGCGGAAACACCAGTGAAATCGACCGGCCCATGGGTCTACAGGAGCTTCAGTGAGGAAAGACCGCCGTCGATCTGGATCACCTGTCCGGTGATGAAACCGGAATCAGGTCCGAGGAGGAAAGCGGCGGCTTTTGCGACTTCCGCCGGGTCCCCTACCCGCTTAAGAGGGTGTCTTTCGCCGGAGGCTTTGCGTTTCTCCTCGGTGCTGAGGAGATTCCCGGCCAATGGAGTATCGGTAAGGGAAAGCGCGAGGCAATTGACCCGAATATTGGGCGCGAATTCGGCTGCGAGCGAGCGGGTAAGACCTTCGATGGCGCCTTTTGCCCCAGAAATACTGGCGTGATACGGTAAGCCGGTCTGCACTGCGACGGTGGAAAACAGGACGATGGAGGCGTTTTCAGACTTTTTCAGCGCAGAATAGGCGAGACGAATGGTGCGCACCGCTCCGAGGTAGTTCACTTCGAGCTCGCTCTGGAAATCGTCGTCCGAAAGGCGGTGGAAGGGCTTGAGATTGATGGTGCCGGGACAGTAGACAAAGCCGTCAAGAGATTCAGGGACAGTGAGTTCTGCGTTTTTTCGAGTGACGTCATAGCTTTGAAAATCAACGCCTGCGATCTTTTCCAACTCCGAATTGCTTCGGGATGCAGCATGCACGTGGTCTCCCTCGGCAGTCAGCCGAGTCACTAATTCGAGGCCGATTCCGGAATTCCCCCCTATAACGAAAATTTCTCGATTCATCGGTCTCGATACGGTGGAAACTGAATTTTGGATCGAGTGGCGAGGGCCTGAAAGTGGCAAAACCCTTTGACTGAAGGGGGAAAATCGCTTACAAGTCCCGCCCTCGCGAACGAAGCGGGCAGAAAAGGAAAGAAATCCCATTTTCACGCAAACCGAGATTCATCATGGCAACATCACTCCAGCGGAACCAGAACCGTACGCGTCCTAAGAAAGCTCAGGGCAAGAAAGACAAGCGCCGTCGCGACCAGAAGAAGCGCCTCGTTGCACTGGGTATGCCTGAAGCAGAGGTGGAGAAGCTGAACTCTCGTGAAGTTCTCGACCTTCTGAAGCGTCCCAAGAAAGTGGAAGCTAAGTATGCTGAGAAGGCATAATTCGCCTGATCCAATTCAAATTTTGCAAAAAAGGCGACCGGAGACGGTCGCCTTTTTTGTTTTGTAGCTTACTTCACCCGAACCGTGGCAGATCGACCGTGAGCATCGAGTCCTTCGACTTTGGCGAATTCTTCGACGATGGGGGCTGATTTTCGAATCGAGTCCCGGTCGAGCTTCACGATGCTTGTGCGGCGCTGAAACATGTCGACGGTGAGGCCGGGGAAGGATTTTCCGGCTCCACCAGTGGGTAGCTCGTGACTCGGCCCTGCAAGGAAGTCGCCCACTGCGACGGGAGAGTAGTTCCCGATGAAGATGGCTCCCGATGTCGTGATTTTTTGCAGGGTTGTCTTTTCCTTACTCGTGATCAGGGAAAGGTGCTCTGGAGCGAACGCATTCACCAGATCGATTCCGTCGTCGAAGTTCTCGACGAGGATACACCACGCCCCGTCTTTCAGGGCCTTCTTCAACTGAGCCTGTCGAGAGAGCGTTTTGATCTGGGCTTTTACTTCGGCCTGAACTGCTTCGAGGAGTTCTTCAGAATCCGTAACAAAGCCCATAATGCTGTCCCCACCGTGCTCGGCCTGGGCCAGCATATCGGCTGCGATGAACTCGGGTTTTCCCGTTTTATCGGAAAGAACCACGACCTCGCTCGGGCCGGGCAAGAGGTCGACTGCAACCACGCCGAAAAGCTGGCGCTTTGCCTCGACAACAAATGAGTTGCCGGGGCCGTAGACTTTGAGCACTGGCTTGATAGTTTTGGTTCCCAGCGACATCGCTGCCATTCCCTGGGCTCCGCCCACTTTGTAGATCTCGGTCGCTCCTGCTTCTTTGAGGGCGTAGAGAAGAGCTGGGTTCACTTCCCCGCCGGGCCCGGGAGGGGTCATGACCACGATCTCCGGGCAACCTGCAGCAGCGGCTAGGCAGACGGTCATGTTCGATGTGGAAACCAACGGTGCTGTTCCTCCGGGAACGTAGATCCCGACGCGCTCGAATGGCAGATAGCGCTCCCCCACTTCCGCGCCTTGCGCATTTTTGCCCGACCAATCCTTGCGGAGGCTCTTCTTGGCAAAAGCGATGACGTTCTTTCTGGAGGCAGCGATTGCCTTTTTCGTTGAGGCATCTACAGCGTCGTCCGCTGCGGCGAGCTCAGCCTCAGTGACACGCAGATCTTTGGCTGTTTTGAATCCGGCTTTATCGAAACGATTCGAAAGCTCGATCAGCGCTTTGTCCCCATGCTTCTGCACTTCGTCGATAATGTCTTTCACAATCGCCTCGACTCCAGCAGGTGGAGCGGAACGACGATCCAGTTTCCGGATCGCTGAGGCGTAGTTTTTCTGGGTGTATCGAATGATGCGCATGGTGATTTTCCCACTTTCGAATGGGAAGCCGCTAACCAACTACAACCCAGAGGGATTTCAAATAATCGTCGTTATGAAACTCGGGGGGCATTTTCTGTGGCTCACAGCCTTTTACGCTACGGCCTGCTCGCTCGATACCCGCCAGAACGTCACGACGAAAATCCTGAGAGGACAGCTTGTGGGTATTGGCGCAGGCTAAAATCCACCCTCCGGGCTCGACGATCTCTGCGGCCAAGCCTGCCAAATCTCCGTAATCGAGATCTGTGCGGAAGGTCTTCTTTTTGTTTCGAGAGAAGGTTGGCGGATCGAGGATTACTCCGTGAAAAGTTCGCTCCTTTTTCTTGAAAGCGCCCATCCAATCGAAGGTATCGCCTTTACACCCGAAATGGTCGTCTGGGTTGAGGCCATTGAGCCGAAAGTTGTCCCAGGTCCAATCGAGGTATGTGCGAGATAGATCACAGGTTGTGGTAATCGCACCGCCGAGAGCAGCCATCACTGAGAAGGCCCCGGTGTAGGCAAAGGTGTTCAGGACACGGTCGCCTGCTTTTACCGATTTCTGAACCCGAAGCCTGTTCAGCCTCTGATCGAGAAAAATGCCGCTCGAATACCCTGAAGAGAAATCGATCAAGAATTTTGCGCCGCTTTCTCTCACCTCGAATCGCTCTTTAACGACCTCTCCCCACTGGTGTTCCGGTGCCGTCGAGGCTGCTTTGTCCCTCGGACGCCAATAGAGAGATGTCGCAACTCCCTCAGCCAGATCGATTAAGAATTTGGGAAAGGCCCTGTCTTTCGTTTGAACCAGCCATCGCCCGTCGAAATGATCCACCCATATTCCTGCTCTCGGATCGTGATAGATCCGCCAGGCGTTAGTGCTTTCGTCGGGGGCTTGGGAAAGGGATTTCAACTGTTCCGTCGGTTGCAATCTTGTCGGGCATTCTCTAGTGTGGCGCAACATGACTTCCGATCTTTCCGACCTTCTCGACGGTGCACTCGCTAGCGGAGACCTGCTCCAGAGCAGTTTCGACAACATACACGAACTTCTTGGTGGCTCTGAAAACCCACTGTATGAGGCAGCGGTCACGGAACTGGCGAAAGCCGGCGAATGGAAAGAACTGAATAACCGCTTTTTCAAGAAACTCGCCTTTGGAACCGGTGGCCTTCGTGGCCGTTCGATCGGAGAGATTGTCACAGCAGCCGAGCGTGGATCGGCAGCAGAGGGTGAAAAGCCTGAGTTTCCCTGCGTCGGAACGAGTTCACTGAACTTCTACAACATCACCCGCGCCACTCTCGGACTGGTTCGTCATCTTCTGAAGAGTCATACCGGCGAAGGACGTCCATCGATCGCGCTGGCTCGGGATACTCGTTATTTCGGAAAAGAGTTCGCAGACTGCGTGACAAAGGTTGCCGTGGAGAACGGATGTGATGTCTACATTTTCTCCGAACCACGCTCGACTCCACATTTGAGTTTCGCGGTTCGTCATCTCGGCACGACTTCGGGGATCGTTCTCACAGCAAGCCACAACCCACCGCACGACAACGGCTATAAGGTTTACGGAAACGACGGAGCACAAATTGTCGAACCTGATGCCAGCCAGATCATTGCAGAGGTGAACGCGGTCACTGGCGAATCCTACGATGTCGTTCCTGAAGATAAGCAGGGAGAAGTTCACGAACTCGGCGCAGATATGGACGAAGCCTACATGGCGCGCCTCGAGTCTCTCCTACTCGATCCAGAACTGGTGAAGTCACAGTCCGACCTGAAAATCGTTTTCACCAACATCCATGGAACTGGCGGTACGATCGCACCAGCGATGCTGCGTCGCCTTGGATTTCAGTGTGAAACGGTTCCGGAACAAGATGTGCAGGATGGTGCGTTCCCGACCGTAAAATCTCCGAACCCAGAGAATGCCGAGGCCCTGCAAATGGGTATCGATATGGCAGAAGCAACCGGTGCCGACATCGTAATCGGAACGGACCCGGACTGCGACCGTATGGGCGTTGTCGTCCGCGACGGAAACGGAAAGATGACTCTTCTTACCGGGAACCAGATCGGCTCGCTGATGGCCTATTACAGGCTCCTCGCTTTCACAGAAAAAGATATCGTAAACGACTCCAACAAGGATCACGCCGTTGTCGTGAAGACGTTCGTGACCACCGAATTGCAGACAGCGATTGCTGACAGTTTCGGTGTGGGCGTTGTGAACACTCTCACGGGCTTTAAATACATCGGTGGAAAACTCCGTAAATACGAAAACCAGATCCCGGCCGAGCTTCGGGAGAATTATCGCCAACTCAGCGACGAAGAGACTCGTGCGCTTCGTCTGGAGCATTCCAAGTTTTTCATCTTTGGTGGTGAAGAAAGCTATGGCTACCTCGGTGCCGACTTCCTCAGGGATAAGGATGGTAATGGCGCTGTCGTAATGTTTGCTGAGTTAGCCGCCTACGCAAAATCTCGCGGCCTGACTCCCGTTGAGTTGCTCGACGAACTCTTTGTCCGCCACGGAGTCTACCTCGAAGGGCAGCACGCCGAAACTCTCGCCGGCGCGGATGGTGCAGCCCAAATCCAGTCACTCGCGAAGAGCTACATGGATAGTCCTCCTACCGAGATCGACGGAGTTGCGATCACCAAGGTTCGCGACTTCGCCAATGACGATCACATTGACGAAGAGGGCGACGAAATCCCGAAAGAGAAGATGCTGATTTTTGATCTCGCCGATGGTCGGGCTTTTGCCGTGCGCCCATCAGGAACCGAGCCGAAAATCAAATACTACATCTACTACCGTCCAGAGCCGGGGCAAGCCGGTCTGGAACTCCCCGAAGAACTCGAATCAGCCAAGGCTATCGCGAAGAAATCTTTCGACTCACTGAAAGAGGCCATCGTTGCTGATATGCGGGCGCGGCTCTCAAGTTGAGCCCCCGGTGTATGGAGTTCCGCCTTTAGGCGGTCGTGCAGAGCAAAATCAGATTTACCGATGCCATCCAGCTACCAATGGCGTCGAATTTCAACTGAGGAAAGAGAAGCCTGCCTTACTGCGCGCAAAGAGGGAGGCTTGCCATGGCATCTGCCACCGCATTACAATTCAGAGACATCCAGCCAATATCTAATTACAGCGGCATGCTACGAACACAAACCCATCATTGGAGCGTCGATAGAGAGGCTCACATCGTTTGAGTCCGCTCTTATCGAACTTTCACAGTCATACGGCGAAGTCATTGCCTGGGTTGTTCTTCCAAACCACTATCACTTTCTCTTTGAAGGAAACCCAGTTACTCCCCTCCTAAAAGCCCTTGGACAATTTCATGGGAAGACATCATTCGACTGGAATGGCGAGGACCGCTCACGAGGCAGAAAAGTGTTTCATGGCCTCACTGAACGATTTATGCGAACCGACCGCCACGCCGAGACTACTGTGAACTATATTCACCACAATCCTGTAAAACACGGATATGTCGAACTGTGGCAGGATTGGCCGTTTTCTTCTGTGCACAGATATCTGGAAACAGAGGGACGAGAGAAATTACTGATGCGATGGAAAGATTATCCGGTTTTAGATTATGGGGCAAAATGGGACATGTGAGGGCTTGGAGGAAGCCTTAGAACTCGCCGCCTAAAGGCGGAACTCCGTACTGAATTGCTGTCGGATTACTTTCGATTGATGACATTTTTTCTGAAATCCTGGCCCTATCTCGCTGCCATACTGAGCGGTTTTCTGCTCGCCCTTTGCTACCCTCGATTCGACCTGAGTGGGTTCATCTGGATCTGGCAGGCGCCGCTGCTTGCCGGGTTATGGTTCACCGCCCCACGAAAGGAGAAAACTCCCCGTTGGCGTCATGGGTTCTTGTTAGGGTATCTGTCAGGTTTCTCTTTTTTCCTGATCAGTTGCTACTGGATGATCCAGGTCCACCACGTGGCCGGGACGATCTGGGCAGGCATTGGTGCACTACTTGGGTTCGCGGGTTATCTGGCCGTCTATTTCGGTGCGTTCGGGGCTTTCGCCGCCACAGTGGGGCGTTGGATTATTCCCCCTTCGACAAAGGACAACCAAAGTCTCTTCGATCAGTCGATTTCCGTGCTTAAGGTGGCCCTCCTCAATGGTGCCGCATGGTGCGGGCTGGAATGGTTGCGGGGAATTGTATTTACGGGGTTCGGTTGGAATGGACTGGGCGTTGGACTGAAGGACCAGCTGTTACTTGTCCAGTTCGCTGACGTGATCGGGATAACAGGATATGGCTTTGTCATGATGTTTTCAGGCATCATCTGCTTTTGTACTCTTGTGAGGCTTGGGCTTGAGGTGCGTCAGCATCACCGCATACGGCCTCACCTCGATTTCGCTGTCGGGGTGACTTTAATTATCTTTCTTTTCCTCTACGGGATGCAGAAGGTGAACTTGAAACCCGAAGAGTCAGTCGACATTCGTGCCAGGGTTCTCCAGCTGAACATCCCCCTGGAAGAGAAGTGGTCGACCGATGTAAAATTGAAGCAGAAGATCATCTTCGACTATCGCGACCTGACCCGTACATTCGTAGAGACGGCAGAACACGATCTCATTCTATGGCCCGAAACGGCGATTCCCGGCCTCTTCCATTTCCCCTGGGTGCAGACCTACTTCAACGATCATGTTTTGAAGGGAGACGACTTTTATCTCCTGACAGGTCTCGAAGATGCCAATCTCGAAAACACGGAAATCTACAACACCATCACCCTGATGAAGGGAGATACGGATTCCTACCAGATGCACCGCAAGGTCCACCTGGTTCCCATTGGTGAATACCTCCCATTTCGACACAGCTTTCCCATCTTTACCTGGGTGCTTGGGGGGATCATTCTTGAGGACTTTACCCCAGGAACATCCTTTGAACCCCTCACGATGGAGAAAGACGGGCACGCCATCGACATCGTTCCCCTGATCTGCTTCGAGGACACTGTCCCGAGACTGACACGGAAGTTCATTCGAAACTCTCCCCAAATCTTCGTCAATGTGACCAACGACGGTTGGTTCTATGATAGTGCGCAGCCAACGCAGCACTTTTACAACGCGATTTTTCGCTGCATCGAATTCCGTCGCCCCATGATTCGTGCTGCAAACACAGGGGTGAGCGGATTTATCGACGAAAGAGGCAGCTTGTACGATAGGCGTGCGGGTGACGGATTCCCGCGAATTCTACAGGATGAAGAAACTGGCTCCACCTACATTCGAGGCTCAATGCCTGCGACCGTTCAGGTTGATCTCAATCCACCAACTACGGTTTATGCACAAATCGGCGACTCCTTTTCCATCGCGATGGGATTGCTCGCGCTCGCTTTCGCAGCGTTTCGGATCGTGCACTACTCGATGACGACCCGGCAGTCCGTGTCTGACGCTTGAATCCAACCGTAGTCGCCGCCGTTTTCGTCAACGATTACCCAAACGTGTGATCCGTAGGTTCGTTGGGTAAATTTTCGTCCGGGATCCAGATCTCCATAATGCCGACGGTTCCCGTCATAACCAATCCAGAAAAATGATATGCGTTGCTTCGTTTGGTTCTCCAAGCGCAGTTTTACCGCTGGACCGCTCGCCGACAAAATTGTGTCTCGATCAAATTGAGTCATCGGAGCCAGGGGAAGTGAGTCGTAATCGTCCCCTCTCTCGATCGCTTCATATGCTGCCACAAGTTCTTCCGACCATTCAAAAGTCGGCGAATCGTTTACGTCGAACCCTGTAAGGTGCAAAGCCTGTTCGCGATCGGCGGGCTTTTTATAGCGCCATTGACCATCTCCGAGAAACTCCTCAATCAGGGAAGCCAATTCAGGGTCGTGCTCTTTGAGCTCCTCTCTCGTGTTCACATGATTGTGATCGAAGTCATTCTCGCGGTTGGTGTCGAACCAGGATTGCACTCCTTCCGCCCAGTATTCGGAGGGATTTGTTCCGGCGTACTTTCCGCGCCACAATCCTTTCAAGGCAGCTCTACCAAATACGAGTTCGAGCCTTTTCTGAAAACCAGGGTCGATGTTCCGAATTCCCATTTCGTGAATCACGTGGGCAAACTCATGTACGAAAATGCTCTCCGCTGCGTATGGGTCGCCTCGATATCCCAGCAGATTTTCTTCCCCCACCGAAACAGCAGGTCGAATCTTCGTCGCGCCCAGGCCACGAGCTCGCCTGTCCCAATAGCTCTTGGGCTCGAGATCGCTGTGCTCTGGAATGTCGGTCGTGTGCTCAGAAGGAGCCATGATGGCGAGACGAATCTTCTGTTCGGTCATCGCATCCAATAGATCCTGACGATCGCCCAGCATTTTTTCCATCAAGTAGGCTGCCTCGTAGAATGCGTAGTCAGAAACTTTCTCCGATGCGACAATGGGAAATCCACGAAAGCTCAGATACTTCTGATAGAATTCTGTATTCAGTTCGAGCCGCTCTTTCTCGGATTCTGGAATGGAGGTCACTTCTCCTGAAAAGACAGAAGCGGTCAGAGCAAAAAACGCTGCCCCAATGAATGACCTGAGAAAAATCATGACAAAATCTAGACCGATTAGAAATGGGCGAGCGTAGGTTATACGTATCGATTGTGCACTTGTCACGTAGATATCTATCCCTCATGTTTTCCCAATGAAGAAAATCTCTGCCCTTACTCTGGCTCTGGCCACTCTCATTCTCACCCCAGCTTTCGCTGACGACACGGAGTCACTGACTGTCAGCGAGTTCGAATTCAAATACGGAGAGCCTTGGATTCGCCAGCAAGTCACCAGCCCCATGCGCGCGGGCCAGCTGACTTACGATCATGAAGACGAGGCGCTCGCCGACGTGGATCTCGTGATTTACTTCTTCGGAGCAGGCCAGGGAGGCGGTGCCCAAGCCAATATTGACCGCTGGATCGGACAATTCGAAGGAACTCCTGAGTCAAAAACCGAAGAAAAAGAACTCGGTGACAAGAAAGTGATCTTTCTGGAAGCCAAAGGCACCTACATGGAATCCATGGGCGGTCCTTTCTCCGGAAACAAAACGGCGAAGCCCGACTACACGATGCTTGCTGCCATTCTCCCCAGCGCACAGGGAGATGTCTTTCTGAAGCTGACTGGCCCAAACGACTCCGTCGCAGCAATGAAGGACGCTTTCATGGCTTTCGCCGAAAGTCCTTTTTCCGAGTAATCAGCTCACTTCGCTGATCGCTTTTCTTTCAGCATGGCGATCATCTCTCGCATCGCGGGGGAGATCGCCTTTGTGCGTCGGCGCACAATACCCAAGGGGCGCCAGACGAATTTCCCCTCAATGGGAATTCGCACGAGCGTTCCGGATTCAACTTCGGAATTCACACTCTCGCTCGGTACGATGGAAATGGCGTTTTCGATCAGGACGCCACGTTTTACCGTCTCGATATTGTCGAATTCGACGACCTCTTTCACTCGAATTCCTGCCTGATTGCACATTCCGTCGATCGCCTTTCGGGTCGGTAGATCTGGCTCGAAAGAGATAAATCGCTCTCCGTCGATGGCTTTCAGATCCAGTGTCTTCTTTCCTGCCAAGGGGTGCGTCGGAGGGCAAATGATGACCAGTCGATCCTTCCACGCGGGTTCGATTTCGACGCCTTTTTTCTCCTGCGGATAGGCGACCAGGCCCAAATCAGCATGATTGTCGGAGACATCGGCGTAGACCTGATTCGCCCGTCGATAGTGCACCTGGAGATCCACGTCGGGATATTTCTCCCGAAATTTCTCAATATACGGTGGCAACTCGTGAAACCCGATGCTGTAAACCGTCGCGATGGTCAGCTTTCCCGCCACGACGTCGCGCATCGTCCCAAGATCTTCTTCGATGCCCTGATAGGCTTCCAGGATGGAATGGGCGGCTTTCAGAAAGACTTCGCCCTCGGGGGTCACTGAAAAGTTCCGCCTGCCACGCTCTACCAGAGTCACACCGAACTTATCCTCCAGGGCACGAATTTGCTGACTCACCGCGCTTTGGCTGATGCCGTTTCTCTCGGCTGCCTCTGAAAAGCTGGTGGTCTCGACGAGATCGCAAAATACCTGAAACGTCTCGATGTGCATAGTCCCTCCCCAATGTAGTAAACAAGACCCGTGCGTTTGGCAAGTAGGGGACGGCTGTATCCTTCCAACGGCGCACTCAGGCAACCAATTCCAGTTGCAGATCGACAGGTCCCCGTCAACCTTCGTGGACCCCTGATTTACCGATGAAATCGCGTTCTCCCTTGTTTGTTTTGACCATTCTCGCCCTTTTGTTCGGGGCAACATTTTCACCGGCTCAGGAATGGCCGAGATTTCGGGGGAACAACGGCACGGGTATCGGAAAACTCAGTTCTCTGCCCGCACAATTTACGGAGGCCGACTATTCGTGGGTGATCAAGCTGGACGGGGTTGGGCACTCTTCGCCTGTTCTCTGGGGCGATAAGCTCTTTCTCACCATCGTAAAAGAGGACAACTCCAAGCGCTCCGTCCTTTGCATTGATTCCAATACCGCCGAAACGCTATGGACCTGGGAACACCCTTTCGAAGAGCACAATCTGAATAACCACAACAATTTTGCCTCATCCACACCGACAGTTGATGAAAACGGTGTCTACGTGGTGTGGGGATCCGGCATGGAAACTCGCGTGTTCAGTATCTCCCACGAAGGAAAGGAAATGTGGCATCGGGAATGGCCCAAATTCACGTCTGACCATGGATTTGGAAGCTCCCCTATCATCGTCGACGGCACCCTGGTTTTTCACACCGATTCAAAAGACGAGCGTCGCAGCTATGTGATTGGATTGAATCCCAAATCCGGAGAAACCATCTGGGAACTGGAGCGGGCTACCCCTGAATCCGATCCAAAACACCTCACCGCATACAATACCCCCACCTCGGTGACGGTAGGCGGAAAGGAAGTTCTCGTCGTTCTCCAGACGAATGATGGCTGGAAGGGTATCGATCCTAAGAGCGGCGACGTTCTCTGGTCCTTCGATGGTGAGTACAAACTGAGAAGCGTGGGAGCGATCGCGACGGGAAATGACATCGTCTTTGCCACTCTTGGCTCAGGATCTCGAGGCCAGGATGCCACGGCACTCCGACTGAAAGAAAACGGCGATCCTGAGGTTCTCTACTCTCTCGACAAGAAAGCACGTCTCGGGTATGTCCCCTCTCCTCTCATTTATGAAGGAAAACTTTTCCTTCTCCGCGATGCAGAAGATTTGAGCTGTCTCGACCTTAAGACCGGAGAAATCCTGCATCATGTGGAAGTACCTGGGAATTTCTTCAGCTCACCTGTCATTGCTGATGGGAAACTCCTTTTCGCCAGCAAGGAAGGTGATTTCTTTGCTTACTCCGCCGACGAAAAGCTGGAGCATCTTGGCACCTCCCGTCTGCCCAGCGGTATGAACGCCAGCCCGGCTATCGCGAACAATCGACTGTTTCTTCGCACGGATACTCATCTTATCTGCATCGAAGGGAAATAAGCAGAATGGAAGTCGTCACCTCGAAAGAGCAGCTTCGTTCCTGGCTCGACAAACATCCGCATGCCAAGAAGGTCCTTGCTCCCACCATGGGAGCGCTGCACAGAGGGCACACGAGCTTGTTTGACCTAGCAAGGGAGAAGGCTGGAGATGATGTTGCGATGGCGAGTATTTTTGTGAACCCGACGCAGTTCGGTCCGAATGAGGACTTTGGGTCCTACCCTCGGCAACTCGAAGCAGATCTGGAGCTATGCGAGAAACACGGGATCGATCTTGTGTTTGCTCCACCAGCAGGTGAGGTCTACGCGGAAAATGCATCGATCTCGATTCATGAGAAATCTTTGTCCACCGGATTGTGTGGAGGAAAACGCCCCGGTCATTTTGATGGCGTCTGCACGGTCGTGGCGAAACTATTTCATCTCTTTCGCGCAGACGCGGCAGTCTTTGGGGAAAAGGATTTTCAGCAGCTCGCTGTCATTCGACGGATGGTCAGGGACCTCGACTTCGAAGTAGAAATTGTTCCCGGCCCGACAGTGCGCGAAGAAGATGGGCTCGCGATGAGTTCGCGAAACGCCTACCTTAGCGAAGCGGAGAGAGAACAGGCGCCAATACTTTTCCAAACCCTGACAGATGTCGCTAAAGGAATCAGCTCCGGACGGTTATCCTCTCCAGAAGAGGCGGTCGAGCACCTTCGGCAGAAAATCGAATCAGCACCACTCGCTCGAATCGACTATGCGGAGATCGTGAACTCGGATACGCTGGAGCCTTTGGATAAATTCGGAATTGGCGAACCCCGCCTCTTAGTGGCAGTATTCTTCGGGAAGACACGGTTGATCGACAACGTCGGCCTACCCTCTTCCTGACCGAATCGCTGCCAATGGCCGAAGTCGATACACCTGTTGATCCCGTTGCGGAAGCCGCCGACGTTCCCGTATCGGAAGCCGAGGCCTACATCAAGGTCGCGATCGATGCGATCATCAATCGGGATTTCGACAAGCTACAGACCTGGGGGCTCAAGCTGGTTCAGTCGCACGAATTCTGGATCGATGTGGGACTGATCGCCCTCTCCTTCTCGGTCGCCCGTTTCATCTATTTTCTGTTTCAAAACGGCCGAATGCCGACCATCAAGCGATGGCTGGATAATGTTCCTTCAAAACGGAAACTGCGTCCGTTTCGGCTGACTCTCTTAATCGTGACGTGGGTCACTCTTTTCGCGACAAACATCGGAGGCGTTCCATGCCCCTTACTCCGAACTTACTCGTTAATCCTGACGTGGTTCGTGTTTATCAATCTGCCGTCGAAGTTCATCAATTGGAAATCGTGGATGAGCATCATCTCGACGACAGCGTTTATCGTCATCGTACTACACGTGCTTGGGATTCTGGACGACACTGCAGCCCTGTTAGACAAACACGCTCTTCACCTGGGAGAGGTGAGCATCACTGCGCTGGACCTGATCAAGGGGATATCGGCGTTCATCCTTCTTTTCTGGTTCGCGGGGTTGATATCCAAAATTATTTCTGCCCGTGTTAGTAGTGTTCAGGATCTGGAGCCGAACGTGAAAGTGCTCTTCACAAAGGGAATCCGGATTGGTCTCTTTTTTGTCGCCATTCTCATCACAATGGGCGTGATGGGCATCAAGATCACGACCCTGGCAGTTTTTGGCGGTGCCTTGGGCCTTGGCCTGGGTTTTGGATTGCAGAAGGTAGTTTCGAACCTTGTCAGTGGGATCATCCTGTTGCTCGACAAATCAATCAAGCCTGGTGATGTGATTGAAATCGGAGAGACCTACGGATGGATCAATTCACTGAATTTGCGCTACGCCTCCGTGATCACTCGCGACAACAAGGAGCACCTCATCCCAAACGAAGACCTTATCACCAATCCCGTTATCAACTGGTCTTTCAGTAGCAGACTTGTCAGGATTCGAGCGCCTTTTGGGATTTCCTATTCATCCAATATCAGGTTGGCAATGCAGTTGGCAGAAGAGTGCGCTAAATCGTCCCCTCGAGTCGTAGACAGTCCAGCGCCGAGATGCAACTTGATGGGATTTGGTGACAGCAGTGTTGATCTGGAGTTACGCTTCTGGATCGAAGACCCACACAATGGCGTTGGCAGGGTACGCAGCGAAGTCCTTCTCAAAGTCTGGGATGCTTTCCACGAAAATGAGATCGAGTTCCCATTCCCACAACGGGATGTTCATCTGAAAATTTCTTCATCGGAGGAACTGAAAGAGATTCTCAAAGAGTCTGAGGAAAGTGATGACTAACCAGGGCTATTCTGTGTGACTCAATGGTTTTGATCCTGGTTCGAAAACCACGCGGAACGCTCCCCGAAGGTCCCCTTCCTTGTATCCCGTCGCTTTGTCATCAGGGTATTTTTCGTTGAGAACGGCTGTCACTCCCGGCTTGAGTGCCTCCTTGTCACCGTGGCAGTTCAGGCATACGGCTTGAATCTGGATTGGTTTGTAGAAAACAGCCTGCCCCGTTTCAGCATCGAATCTGATTTCACTTTCGGGAAGACTTTCTCCGGCATCGGCTATGGCCTGCCAGTTCTCAAGTATCTCCGAATCTACAGGATCGGGTGCATTCTTTGGGTTCCTGTTCTTCAGGGAAACTCGCGAGACGCTGATCTTTTCGTGTTGTTCGCTCACTGATCCGGTCATTGGCTGCGCGACGCTCGCACATACTCCCATGGCAGCTTCAGGCCCTCCACTTTCCATCGCGGACTTCAACTGGGTGGACAGGGTCATCATTAGCGACTTTGCCACAGCAGCTCCCTCAGCCGATATTTCGGCCTTTTCCGATTCGCTGAGTTCTGATTTCGAATCTGAGCCTGATTCAGAACAGGAGGCAGCCAGTAGAGCGTACAGGCCAACGAGAAAGGTTCGAAGCAACATCTTCATAGGTCGTGGGTGTGGGAGATTCCTCCCCGACATCTAACTACGAAATGGTGAAACGAATCGATCCTAAAATCACGATGACTTCTCCAAGTCTCTGGTCGGAAAGAAATTTTCTTTTCCCTGACAGAATATCCCTTATGTAATGGTCTTGTCGAAGTTGACTGATCGAACGGTCGAATTCGAAATCTGGACGGACTATTTCTTGTGAAAACTTACGATTTCATTGTTGTCGGAAGCGGAATATCCGGGCTGAGCTTTGCCCTTCGGGCAGCTCAGCACGGGACGGTTGCAATCGTTACGAAGCGTGAAGCCTCTTCTACCAACACAGCCTGGGCCCAGGGTGGCATCGCCTGCGTTCAAAGTGCTGATGACACTTTCGACCAGCACGTTGCCGATACTCTTGATGCCGGAGCCGGGCTCTGCCCTGAACCAGTCGTTCGTAAGATCGTGAGCGAAGGACCGGAAGCGATCAACGAACTCATCGAGTGGGGTGTCGAATTCGATAAGAAAAAGACAGAATCAGGAGAGAAGAAAATCGCGCTCGGTCGAGAAGGCGGACACACCAAGAGAAGAATTCTCCATCACAAAGATACCACCGGGCGCGAGATCGAAACCAAGCTGCTCGCTGAAGCTAGAGAAACCGAGAATATTGATTTTCTGGAGCATCATTTCGCCATCGATCTGATCACCACGGCCAAACTCGCTTTGGCGTCACCTCCCCGTTGCGTTGGCATCTATGCTTTGAACGAAGAAACGGGCGAAGTTCTCACTCTGCGGTCCGATCGAGTCCTGCTCTGTACGGGTGGAAGTGGTCGGGTTTATCTCTACACGACCAATCCAGACGTAGCCACCGGGGACGGTGTTGCCATCGCGTGGCGGGCTGGATGTGAAATCGCGAACATGGAATTTGTGCAATTCCATCCGACCTGCCTCTATCACCACGAGTTGAAATCCTTCCTTATCACCGAGGCGATGCGGGGAGAGGGAGCGGAATTGATCGATAAAAACGGCCGGCGGTTCATGACGGAGTATGATCCCCGTGGCTCACTGGCGCCGCGTGACATCGTAGCTCGTGCGATTGACAGGGAGATCAAGAAAACGGGCGGCCCCTGTGTCTTTCTCGACATCACCCACAAGCCGGCCGAATTCATCAAGAGTCGTTTCCCGAATATTTACGAAACTTGTCTTAAAGTCGATATCGACATCACAAAACAACCCATCCCGGTAGTCCCAGCTGCTCATTACCAGTGCGGCGGGGTTGCAACTGACGTGAACGGAGCCACTTCCCTCCCCGGGCTATGGGCTGTCGGGGAAGTTGCCTGCACTGGTCTCCACGGTGCCAATCGCCTCGCCAGCAATTCGCTATTAGAGGGGGTTGTCGTTTCAGGGCTGGCCCTGGAAGATTGCCTGGAGAAAATCCCAGTTTCATCTGAACGAGAAAGTCTCAACCTGCCCGAATGGGAATCGGGCAACGTCACAGACGTCGACGAACTGGTCGTGATTTACCACAACTGGGACGAAATACGGAGGTTGATGTGGGACTATGTCTCCATCGTCCGCACCACGAAACGCCTGCAGCGGGCTGCGACGCGGTTGCACAACTTGCAAAGAGAGGTCCAGGAGTTCTACTGGAACTTCCGCGTGACCAGCGAGCTACTGGAACTCCGCAATCTTGTGGAAATGGCCACCCTCATTGTCGACTCAGCCGCGAGGAGAAAGGAAAGCAGGGGCCTACACTACACACTCGATTACCCGGAAAGGGACGACGTTCGGTGGAAAGTAGACACCGTTTTGAAGCGCTAAGAATAGGCGGGACCTCTATTTTCGGTCAAAATTCCCTCTCATTGTGAGAAATTCACTATAATTTAAATAATTTACTGGAATTCACACAATTTTATGTTCTTTTGAGGATCGATTCCTGCTATTAATTTGATTTTTTTCAAACGAGTTGGTTTTCGAACCGTTCTTTAATGCAGTGAAGATTTTGCACACCATGCGTCTTCCCTTTCTCCTCCCCCTGATCACCTTTACCTGCCTGACGCAGTTCCTTGCTGCGCAGAATTTCCAGGCGACTTCCGTCGGGGGGAAGCATGTGGCCGCTGCGATCAATATTGATCAAAACGATCACAAGGAAGAAGGGATCCTTCCCCTCAGCACTATTCCTGGATCGCAGCACCTCGTTCCGGGCGCATTCCCTGTTGCCAAGGCAGAATCGACTCTTCCCAAGGTCTTTGCTCCGACTCGGCCTCGCGACGTCTACACTCGCTTCCCCTGGAAAAGGAATATCGTTTCCACTGTATTCTGGATTGGAGAGACTCCTACTGCCAACAACCCGGTTCCGAACACAGTCAGTGCCTGGGATCGGAAATGGACCTCAAACTATGGTGGCTACGATGATCCGGACTCTGACGGCCGCGAAGGTTACCTGCCCAAGGGCTTCACCCCTGGACAAAATCCTTTCTATTTCGCCCTTCCTTACAACGATATCACGCGTACCGGAACAAAAGCCTCCGCACGGGCCGTGATCCCTTGGTTTAAAAAGAGTTATTACCGCAGCGGCCGGACCGTATTGAAAGGGCGATGGATCGCCATTCGCCGCGGCGACAAGGTCTGCTATGCTCAATGGGAAGACGTCGGGCCATTTGAAACAGATGACTGGGAATACGTTTTTGGGGACAAGCGCCCGAAAACCCGCCAGAACAAGGGTGCCGGACTCGATGTCTCTCCCGCAGTTCGCGACTACCTCGACTTCGGAGGTGGCTACGGCACGGTCGACTGGCGTTTCGTAGATCTGGATGAGGTTCCCAATGGCCCATGGAAGAAGTGGGGCTCCAACAATCCGTTCGCTAACTCACTCACGCAGAACGGAGTAGATGGAACCGACTCCGAAAGCATCATCAAGGTTCGCGAGCTACGCGACCGTCTCCTCGCGACTACGAAAAAAGAGTCAGAGGAAGAAACGATCGAATAATCCTCTCAGGGGAGAACGCTTTCCCCATCCACAGTCAAGGTTGGAGGGGAAGAAGAAAGGCTTTGCCCAGACTCCCCGGGAAATAGCACAGTGATCTCTTCGAACCTGCCTTTCCCCCACTCCTCGGAGCCGATCAGCCAATCGCGCACAAATTTTGCCACCGCGACTCGGCTTTCCTCTCTCACTTCCGCAATCGTCTCTTCCGACTGCGCTCGCTCGCTGAGCTTCGCGGTCAGGGATTTCTCCAGTTCGTCGAGATTTTCTGCTCCATCCCATCGTGCCCAGCCTGACTTGGTCTTTTTCTGCATCTTCCCCGTATCGAAGGCGACCGGCAAACTAGGCCGGATCTTCGGCGCAAGAACCATCAGGCGAGAACCATCGGAGGTCACAAACCACTCGTCTTTCAAATTGATGTGAAACCGATACGTAGCCGGAACAGTGATTTCCGAAACCGTAGTTCCCAAAGGCAGCGTCTTCCCGAACATGTTCAGGTTCGTCTTGCGAGAAAATCGCTCACTTGCTTCGGCGGTGGCGACCTCCAGGATATTTCCTTCGGTCCCGGTCGCCGTCAGTTCTTTCCATTCTTCGAAGGTCTCAATAACCTTTTCCGGCTTAAAGAGATTCGCGACTTCAATGACCGTCTCCTTGGTCGAATCGATTCCCTTTTTTCCTAGCCAGATGAAGGAAAGGAAGACTACCAATCCAGAAACAACGAGGATAACAAACAGCAAAAACACCTTTCCCCAGGGACTTCCCCCGGATTTTTGATTAGGCTTGGCTACCTCTCGGCTCTCCTCTTCCATAAAAACAAAGAACGCTACGTTCTCGCGCTTTGTGTCAGGTGAAATACCCTCTCTGTTTTTCTGAAATCGGCATACCCAGAATCTCCATGGCTCGCAGAATATCTTCCCAGACCAGTCGCTTCGCCCTCTTCGCTTTGGCTGGGTTGCCCTCCCCTTCCTGGCGAAGGATGTAGCTAGGATGATAGGTCACAATCACGGGAACACCGTCGAATGAGTGAGTCTCGTTTCGGAGGTTCGAAAGGGTCCCCCCGATTTCCAATAGCCCTTCGGCTGCGGTAAGCCCCAGTGCCACAATGACTTTTGGTTTTACCAACTCAATCTCCCGTCGAATAAAAGGAATGCAGGCAGCCATTTCCGTCGGATCGGGCTTACGATTACTTGACCCCTGAAATCGACCATCTCCCTTCTTCGGTCGGAATTTCACAATATTGGAAATGTAGACATCGTCGCGAGAAAGCCCCATTGCTTGAATGATCTGGGTAAGTTTCTGTCCCGCCGGTCCCACGAAGGGCTTTCTCTGCTTCTCTTCCTCAGCTCCTGGTGCTTCTCCAACAAACATCAAATCGGCACAAGGGTTACCGACAGCAAAGACGACGGTCTCGAACAACGTCCCCAGCGCGCGACATTCCTCTGATCCCTTTACCTTCCGGTACACTTCGTTCAGCTGTTTCCGAATCCACTTCTCATCCTGCTCGACTCCAACCTCAGGTGCCGATTCGATCGACGATCTTGGTTCGACATTCGGCTGAACATCAGCAGGTTCTGCCACTTTCACTTCCGGCTTCACTTCGACTTCTACCGGTTTCTTTTCCTTCTCCGACAAACGCCGATTCAATTGGAGCAGTTCACCGGGCAGACTACTCAACCGAGTGTATGATTCCGAAGAAACATGCACACTAGCAGATCGCGATTTTTCCCGTTCAAGGATATCGCCGAGCAGATGAAGTGCTGAAGCAATTGGATGATTTTCTCCCATCAGATTTCACGCTACACCGAGTCCGCCGAAGAGGCCAACCTCAAAAGCCTCGGCATGGGGCTAAAATGTCGCGGTTTTTATAATGGCGAAATTCTTTGTTTCCGCTTTTGATTTCAGGGTAGTAAATGCCAAACTGAATACGAACCGCCTACTAACCCAGCCCAACCATGTTCAAACGAATCGGTAATCTCATTCGCGGATTTTTCGGACTCTTCATTTCCGGTCTTGAAAAGCAGAATCCGGAAGCTCTCCTGGAAGTCGAAAAAGAGAATCTCAGAAAGCAGATCTCCGAATACAATAAGGGCCTCGCAGCACATGCCGGCCTCTGCGAACGTTTGATGTCGCAAGTGAAGCGTGAAGAGAAAGAAGTTCAGGAACTGACGGCAAAAGCACGAGCACACCTGAAAGCTGGAAACCGAAAGCTAGCTGGCGAGTACGCCCTTCGTCTCCAGAAGGTGAAGGAAGAGCATGCCGCGAATGTCGAGCAACTCGAAGATGCCGAGAAAACCTACGAAGAACTCAAGCGAGCTCGCGATGTTTCCATCAAGCAAGCAAAGGAGAAGATCGAATCCCTCAAGCGTGGAATCGACGAAACCCGCATCGCCAAAGCCACCGCTGAAATGAACGAAATGGCTGCTGGCATGATCAACGAAATCGGCGGCGCAGGCGACACTTTGAACCGTCTGGAAGAGATGGTTCGAGAAGAAAAAGACAAGGCCAAGGGCCGTGCCCGTGTCGCGAAAGACAGTATCGACACGACTGACCTCACGATGATGGAGGCCGAGCGCTCTGCTTTGGAAGAACTGGCGCTCGCCGAGTTTGCTGCCGAATCCGGTATCGTTATGGATTCTGAGCCCGGTTCTTCAGAAGGGCCTGCAACAGAAGACGAGAAGACGATGTAAATCGCCTTCCCGCCTCCCTGAGTGGTATGCGCGTCGAAATACCACTCGAGGTCTGCCGCAAAATCACACCTAATTGGAGGTCACATCCCGGACCTGATCACCTGCCCTGGCGATCAGCAGCCCGAGTTCAAGCGTATCGCGCTGATACTCGCCGTAGCAATGCACGTAGATCAGCTCCATCGCTAGTTCGATCAGTCGCTGTGCGCGCAACCGATCGCATCCTACTTTTTCCATAAGGTCTTGGCATAGCTCCTCCCGCACCATCGCCGCGTCAGGAGCATTCAAATAACGTCGGATCAACTCCCCTGCTATCTCCGTGCAAACTGTCATCAGCGGATCTTCCTCTTCCGCTTTGGCAATCACGTTCGATTTTGATAGATCTTGCGTAAGCGCTTTGCGATCGGGATCAAAAAAAGAAACGGAGACTGCGGAATGGCTTCTGGCTTTCATGCAGACAGAATACCCCGAGGGGTGGGACATCCGCGGCACAGCGGGAAATATTTCCCGAAATTTTCTAGCTGGCCTCTTCCAATTCTTCGTCGCTAGAGGCGTATTGCACCGCTGCCTTCATTAATTCCGTACCCACACGGAGCCGCAATTCGTGAGGTTCCAATGCTTCGGCCTGTCCCCCGAAACCCATTACCCACCTCGCTACATCCTCAAGAGCAGACAGTTGCATCGTCAGGTCGATCACACTTCCGTCCTCTTCGATAAAATGGATTTCCTGGCTGGGATGCCACCTTCTCTCCGCTACGACTCGGGCGGCAAACCCAGAGAACCGAATCCGGATCGAATACCGTTTATTTTTTCCGTCATCCCCCGACCAGACGCCAAAACTGCCTGCGAAGTGATCTTCCAGCCTGAAATCAGTCGCTCGGGTAAAGTGCCGCTGGGTCAGGTGAACACTTCGCATTCGTTGCACCGCGAAGGTCCGCCTTGCCTTTCGGTCGAGATCGTAACCGATAATGTACCATCCCCCATCGACTTCTACGAGGTGGTATGGCTGCAAATGCCGTTTCATTGACGACTCGTCCCGGAGCTTTCGGTATTCGAATTCAATCTCACGGCATTCCAACACGGACTTCGCGAGGCGATTAAACAAGAAGACATCGTGCTCTGCCATTCCCATGGATTGAACAGAAAATGCCTGATCGACATCGGACCAGGGAATGGTCACTCGAT
Source organism: Verrucomicrobiales bacterium (assembly GCA_002698785.1). Classification (GTDB taxonomy): domain Bacteria; phylum Verrucomicrobiota; class Verrucomicrobiia; order Verrucomicrobiales; family DEV007; genus Arctic95D-9. The sequence continues at coordinate 428,856 of PAAG01000059.1, forward strand.
CACTCATTCCGGACTGCATGCGCTGGAAACTACTGCGAAGTGATGCCTCCAGTGCGGACCCTTTCAATGGATTCAGTGCGTTCCGAGCCAAAATGAGGGCGACTAGGTCTTCTGCTGTGGTCTTGAGAAACGGGAACTCATTCACTGGACGGGTGTAACGATATCCATGAGAGGTCTCATCATATTCCAAGGGAAGATCGAGCTCATCCCGCATGAAATTGATGTCTCGCTGGATTGTTTTGCGATTCACCTCCAGCTCACGGGCGATGGTGGAACAGTTGGGGAAATTCCCCCGGGAGATCATTTCATGAATCCGCAGAACCCGCTCCAGCGGACGTCTGACACCTTCAGCTTTTCTGCCTTTTTCCTGACTCATCCCGACCTTTAAGAAATCTTAAAAAGTCAGGAGGTCAATAGAGTTCGTCGATTTGTCTATTCGAGGACTTGGACTTCATCACCCCCCGGATCCTGTCCTGGGCCAGCTCCCGGCTGGGGTGGAGTGTAGATCATCGTGCATTGGTCACCCCGCACGGGCATTCCCTCGACGATGTCAGCCGTGACGAATTGTCCTTTTCTAGCCTCTCCGGTGTTCAAGATCGCAGAAACGACGCCGCCGTTACCGTAGACAGTAACCCTGGTGTCAGGCGTAATATCAGTAATGCGGCTTGTCCGGATGAGGACGAACCCCGCTTCGGGATCGACATGGTGGATTGTCCCCATGGGAAGCTGCATTTCCGTCACCTGCATCGGAGTTTGAGCCGCTTCTTCCTCTTTCTGATTTGAAAGCGGCAGTGACGGCAGCGGAAGAGTCTTACACCCCTGGGCCACGGCACCCGACAGAATACACGAAGTTAAGGCAAAAATACGGAGGGAGGTTTGCACGAGTCGAGCTTGAGGGATTAGGAAAAAAAATGCAAGGTCTGCTCTGCCTTCCTCGTTTCAATGAATCTGTTTGTTTACGGCACCCTACTCGTCCCAAAAATCTGGAACATCGTTTCGGATTTCCCATCGCCTGAGTCGGAAGAAGCCCAGTTGCCGGGCTACTCCATTTATCGAGTGGAGGATGGCGATTTCCCTGGAGTCATCGAAACCCCGGATTCAACAGAACCGGTGCGAGGTAGGGTGATGCTAAATATCTCGCCTGATGCAATGCAACGTCTCGATGATTACGAGGGGTCATTTTATGTCCGCAATCTAGTCGAGGTTACAACGGAGAAAGGCGACAAAGTGGAAGCGTATGTCTATGCGATTCCACAAGAGCTGGCCTACATCCTCTCTGACGAACACTGGACGCTCGACTGGTTCGAAAAAGAAGCTCTCGACCGATACTGGGAGGGGCATTGGGGCTGACTTGAATTCGCTACTGGCGTCAACCGCCTCCATCTGCCAACCTGAGGAATGAGCCTTCGAAAACTCCCCATTTTTCTCCTCTTTATCTCCGTTTATTTTCTTAGCTTTTCTCAAGAAAAGCCAAATCTGATTTTCATTCTCGCCGACGACTTGGGCTATGGCGACCTTGGCTGTTTCGGCCAGGAGAAGATCGTCACCCCACGGCTCGACCAGATGGCCGCAGAGGGAATGAAATTTACCCAGTTCTACGCAGGATCGACTGTTTGCGCTCCCTCTCGATGTGTGTTGATGACGGGACAGGATACGGGCCATTGCAGAATTCGTGGGAACGGACCGGAAGAGGCGCAGACTCTTCAGCCGGAAGACATCACCGTAGCCGAGCTCTTGAAGGGGCAGGGATACAACACTGCGCTGATTGGAAAGTGGGGACTGGGAGAACTCGGCTCAACCGGCCACCCGAACAAAAAGGGATTCGACTATTTTTATGGATACTTGAACCAACGACACGCTCATAATTACTACCCTCCATTCCTTGTCCGCGACAGCACTGTGGTCCCTCTCACAAACCGCCCCGACCCTCGCTGGGACTCGATGCGTATCGAGAGAGGCTGGGAGAAAAACGGAGCAGGATTTGCCGAACCTGATGGTCGGTTGGCCTATTCTCACGACCTTTTCGTGGAGGAATCCCTTAAGTGGGTGCGGGAACAGTCGGAATCAGAGAATCCATTTTTCCTCTACCTTCCCCTGACAATCCCACACGCGAATAATGAAGGCACCCGCGGAACCGGCAACGGACAGGAAGTTCCAGACTACGGAATCTACGAAACAGAGTCGTGGCCCGAACCGAACAAAGGCCAGGCGGCGATGATCACACGGATGGATCGCGACATTGGCAGCCTCCTTGACCTTCTTTCCGAACTCAATCTCGACAAGGAGACCCTGGTCTTCTTTACCTCTGATAACGGCCATCACAAAGAGGGCGGAAACGATCCTGAGTTCTTCGACGCAAACGGGCCTCTCCGGGGTATGAAGCGCGATCTAACAGAGGGAGGCATCCGAGTTCCCACCATTGCCTTCTGGCCAGGGAAAATCGAGGCGGGTTCCGTTACCGATCATATCGCGGGCTTTACCGACTGGATGGCGACTACTTGCGATCTTTCTGGAGCTACACTCCCTGAGGGAACCCAATCGATCAGTTTCCTTCCCACTCTACTCGGCAATCCGGATGAACAGAAGGAGCACGAATTCCTCTACTGGGAATTTTACGAGAGGGGTAGTAAGCAGGCAGTTCGGTTCGGAGATTGGAAAGCGATTCGCAAACCGATGTTCGATGGAAAGCTGGAACTCTACAATCTCTCCGAGGACTTAGGAGAAGAAAACAATCTGGCAGACTCCAATCCGGAAAAAGTTGCTCAAGCGATCCAGTATCTTGAAGAGGGTCACGTCCCCAACCCACTGTGGAAGATTAAGAAGTAGACTTTATCTACTCTGCGGAGGGAAGCACACTAACAAGCTCCCTCCAATCACCCTTCAGAATGTATACCGGATCCAACCCCATCTGTTCGCGGAGGCGCTGAGAGACATCTGCGCTCTTTGCGCAACGATCTCCGTCGCAATACACAATCACCGGCCGCCCAAAAGCAGTCATAAGACTGTCGACGGCGGCCTCTACCGAGTCCTCCCACCGGTCCGTATCAAGCAAGATGGCGCCAGGTAGATGCTCCTCGTCGTATTTGTCCTTTTTCCTCGCATCAACAAGAACGACGGGATCAGCTGCAATAAGTTCTTTCGCTTTCTCCACCGTGATCTGCCACCGGGCTACATCAGGATCTTCCACATAATACCAAGCCGGTCTTTTCGGATGAACAAACGCACTCACGACTGCTGCTATGACTGCAGCCATCAGAATGAGTGCTATTTGTTTCCAGGTCTTCACAGCGTCCTTCTACTGAATGGAAAAATACGCCAGCGGCCTCGCATGCTGCTCTATCTCGCAGTCGGTCTCCATTCTCACGATGCCGAGCATGCTGCTCTCCGTCGAATCTGGCGTCAACTTCAGGCGATAGTGACGCCCCGCCTCCACTGTTTCCAGTTCGCAAGAAACTTCCTTTCTCTTGCTCTCGGCATTGAGAACTCGAATGGGCTCTTTCCGAAGAACACGAAAATCGACCGTTTTCGTTTCGACGTCGCTGTGGATCTCCCATTTCGTCATCGGTGGTTCGATCAAATAAATCGGAGCAATCTCGATACGAGTTGTTAGCAAGACAGATCGCGGGCTCTGATCAGAAACGAGAGTAATCTTTCGATCGGATGTTCCCCGCATCTTCGATGTATCGAACACTCCGGTGATCGTTGCTGATTCACGCGCTGGGATCGGATCAACATCAATTGAAACAGAGAGGCATGCACAGCCACTCTCCAGCTTGGTGATATCGACTGGCTTTTGTCCCACATTCTCCACTCGAAAAGTGACGGTCACTTCTTCCTGACCCGGGTCGGCTTTCACCGCCTGTAGCACTGGCGTGAACACCAATTCTCCAATTTTCTCTCGAGCCTCGAGAATCTTGGGCTTGTTTGAGTCCTCTTCAAGTCCGTGAGACGTCTCTACCACCTCAGTGATCGTCGGCCGAATGACTTTACCAGTCTCCTTCTTCTCTTCGGTTGGAGGAAACCACTGATAAATCATGAAGTAAACGATCACCCCCGTCACAGAAACGAACAGCCAGGAGGGAAACGTGTAACGTGCAATCTTCTTGTGCTTATCAAACCTACCGCGAAGGGCCGCCACGAGAAGCATGATGATAAACGGCAGATTAACGACCGCGAGAATAATGTGAGGGATCAGGATCGCGAAGTAAACCTTCCGAGCTGTCGGATACTCTTTCGGAAACTCTGTATGTCCCGCGCCATAGTGGTAGGTAAGGTAGCAGACAAGAAACACGGCCGAGCTGACCAGAGCTCCGATCATCACTTTCTTATGCGCCTCGCGCTTCCCGGATTTGATCAAAAGAAATCCGACGATCAGAAGGATCGTGCTTAACCCGTTCAGGGACGCATTAATCGGGGGAAAGATGCTGTAGTCCATAGCAAAATTATTCGGGTTTCTCCTCCTGCAAATCTGACAGCTTCATCTCGGGATTCAGCACGAGCGTCACATCCCTGACAAGCCTCTCAAACTCCAATTCGCCCTGGGTCTTCGAACCTTCGTATGGGCGATTTGAATTCATCACATCGTAATAGCCACGAACATTTGCGTCCCCATCGACAAGGGCCAGGCGCTGGTCGTGGGCGAACTCACCTTGAGAAGGGATCAAGGCGGGATCTGTGATTTTCTCTGTCGCGAAAAACTTGAATTGCGAAATCATGTAGTCCGCAATTTCCTCGGGATCGCCGGTCAGGAACCACCAGTCTTCGGAGTCCACGCCTTTGTCTTTCACCCAGGCATCCATTTTCTCTGGAGTGTCTCCCGCCGGGTTCACACTGATGGAGACGAGGCGAAATTTCGGGTCATCGCCAAACTCTTCCTCCAGCGATTCCATGAATGCCGCCATCCCAAGGCATCCCGCTGGACAATCGGTGTATTGGTAGCCAGTGACGTAGACTTTATCACGCAACTGACTCAGGGAAACTTCCTTACCATCGCGATTGATCGCATCCAGATCCGTTTCCAGCTTCGCCAGATAAGGAGGGCGCCAATTCTCGATCTCGTAGTCTCTACGAATAAGGTAAGAGCGTGTCACGAAGACCGAACCGAAAATGATGATAGCGCAAACTCCGATAATCGAAGCCCACCAGGTGATCAGTTTCTGTCGGGTCACTTGTTCCGAATCTTCTTCCATGTTCACTGTTTCCATTACGACGCGAGACTAGTTTTTGCCCCAGAAGAAATACGAAGCCACCATCATCAAAGGGAGATACAAAAGGGTGTAAAAGAATAACGTGCGGGCCTTCTCGCGATCACCTGTTTTCAAAAACTTCACTGCCAGCCAGACCATCACGAGTCCCAGCAAAGTGCCCGGTATCGCACCCCAGGTAATCATCGAATCCAGAAGGAAAGGAAAGACGAGCCCCAGCAGAGTGACACACACCGAAAAAGCGATCGCGATACGTGCGGTTTTCTTTCCTGTCTCATCCGTATTCGACCACATCACGAAACCTCCTCGAGCATACTCCTCGCGATACATCCAGTTGATCGCGGCAAAGTGTGGCATCTGCCAAAAGAAGAGAAGCAGGAAGAGAAACAACGCACCGAAAGACAACAATGACTGCCCTCCCGCTGCCCAGCCGATCAGCGGCGGCAACGCTCCCGACACCGCACCGACCACAGTGTTGAACGTAGATACGCGTTTCATCGGCGTGTAAACGAAGAGGTAAGTCAGCAAGGTCGCAGCCGACATTCCCGCCGCCCAGATATCGACTTTTACGCCGAGGTGGATAATTCCGAAGGCGCATAGCAGCCAACCGATGATAAAGGCCATTGCCTTTGGCAATCGGTTTGCAGGAAGAGGACGATCCGAGGTCCTGCTCATTCTGGCGTCCGCCTCGACCTCCATGAGTTGATTGAACACAGCAGCACCGAAAGCGCAGAGAACAGTGCCGAAAATCATATTCAGGAACGTGGACCACAGAAATCCCCCGCCTCCTTTCACCGCCACGAGATACCCAAAGATGGCGGTGATCACGACGAGAACACTCAGTCGAGCCTTCGTCAGCATCATCAGGTCAGACTGCATCTGCTGAAAGATTCCAGCCGGGGCTCCTTTTGCCCCTGTCTCTGTTGTTTCCGTACTCACTTCCTCGAATTGTAGGCGAACATCCCCCGTTACGCGAGTCCCTCCTCAACGCCACTGGTACGAAAAGCTCGAACGACGAATACGAAACAAACGGCCAGAATCGCCAATCCGTTAAGCACGTGGAAATTCGTCAGCCAGAAGTGCTTACCAGTCGCAATCACCATGAGCCCTAGAGCGACCTGCCCGAGAAGAAGGCCAACAATTACGCTCAGGTGAATCTTAGCACGTTTCATCGAATGACTTCGGATCGCCAGCAATCTCAAGAGAAATCCAATTGCGAAAAGGAACAGACAGAACCCGGTATACTTGTGCAAAAACATCACCGCTATAATCGGTTCTTCGAACGAGGGAATCCATTTACCCTGCGTCTTCAACAGGTCGGTATCAGCCAGTCCAAAGCGATGAAAATGCCGCATCGACGCACCGAAGATCAACTGGAGAGAAGTCAGGCCCACCAGTGCTACCCCACCCCACGAAAGAAGCGCGTTCTTCGCCCCCTGACCGGAGAAGCCGAAGGTGCTCCATCGGGGCCCTGCAGCGAGGACAATCAGTATTAACAAGCAGAAGAACCCTTGGGCAAGGCACCCATGAATCACTGCAAAGGTATTCGAAATCTCCGTAACTCTCAGTCCACCGAGAATCGCTTGAACGGTAACCACCAGTAGCGCTAACGCCGAAAACTTCTGCACGAGTGACCACCCCCGTTTCATCCAACTCCAGATCAGCCATCCAACCGGGAGCAATCCCAACGCGACACCCGCGGACAGAAAGGTCTTCTTTCGCTCCACGTCGGTCCGCTCAGCACCAGCCACGATAAACACACCAAACACCACCGCCAACAGGAGAACTAACAGAACTACTTCGCCAAACTGCTTTTTTGAACGAATGTAGGACCACGAGAACATAGCCAGCACCAGTAGTCCCACTAACGTCGCCAATAGACGATGACTGTGCTCCAGGAACGGGACCATATTGCTCAACCATCCAGTCGGATTCACCGAACCAAAGCTGAGCGGCCAGTCGAAAAACGCCATACCGGCCTGTTTTGTCGTGGTGGCAGCCCCCCACCAGATCAACAAAATGGCAAAAAACACAACAACCTTGGTAAAACGCTGAAAAGCTTTACTCGCTTGGGGGTTTGAACTCATCAATTATCCTGGGAAACTGCGTCACCGAAACAGGAGCCTTCGCTCAACATACAAAAGGCGGGACGCCATATGGGACGCCTCCGCCTTGAAGATTACACTGCAAAGATCGCGCGTCTCGCGACCGGGAGCGTCAGTTCTGAGGAAGAAGTGGATTCTGCGAAGCATACCACTCGTCGAATTCCTCGCCACTCACAGCCTTCACGTAAGCAACCATTTGAGCGTGTCCCGCTCCACAAAGCTGGGCACATACAATATTCCATTCACCTTCCTTTTCAGGAACGAACCACATCGGAATCTCGGAACCCGGGATAGCATCCTGCTGGCTGAACATCGGAACGATAGCAAGGCCGTGGATAACATCCTTCGATGTTACTTGGATCACTACCGGACGTCCGACAGGAATCACCAGCTCGTTCACGGAGACGAAGTCATCTTTTGCATTAGGATCCTCTTCGACCAATCCAACAGGATTGGCTCCGGAGTAGCGATCATTGGCAGTCATACCAACCATCTTATCCGCACCGGCATAATGGAAAGTCCAGCGATACTGCTCTCCCACCGCACGAAGATTCACCACATCGTCACCCGTAGGGCGCTCTTTCACATCGGCACGCTTCGCCCAGAGAGGGAACGCAAAACCAAGAAGAAGAACAACCTCAACAATAACCACGCCAATCTCGACGTGAGTCGAAAAGTGGGAAGTCATGCCTGCATAACTCGCTTTCGGGCTCTTTTTCCTGCGAAATTTTACCAGGATCACAGCTAGGAAAATCGACCAGCCCACGAACAGCACTGCCATGAACCAATGGATAAGCGCCAGCATGTGATTGCCCACGTTTCCGTGACGCGAGGCAATTTCATGCATTCCAGAGATGTCGTTAATCCACTCAATCATACCAAATCAAATAAGGAGAAATTACTGCTCACCAGGAACGTCCTCACTGAAACGCTTGGCCCTGTTGGCGATGTAAAAAATAAAAGAAAGAACCGATGACAAAACGCCCACCAGCACAAGGAGCATCAGCGCGATCGCCGAGTTCGCCGCCATCGCAGCTTTCCCCTCCGCCCCACTCATACACATGGGACATGCCAGTATCGAATTGCTCAGTTCAAGAAAGTTCATATCAGTCAGACGATTACGTTCTTACTCTTGCGATAGAAACGGATTCCGTAAAAAACAAGAAGAGCGCCTCCGATTGCACTCGCTCCACCCATGATGTCGGTCGTGCCCTGCATGGGTCGAAACACAAAGCACCATGTCGCGAATCCAAACGCAAAAATTGCGCAAAAGAAAATGAAGGCGATATGAAAATGCTTAAGTGACATGCTGGCTTTCTATTGTTTTTCCGTCAGTGCTCCGTGAGTCGTTTGCAAAGTATCGTATTGCTCTACGATCGGATCCAAGTCGGCGAATATGGTGAGCACCATGAGACCGACGAAGAAAAGAAAAGTAAACAGAAGGATCTTGTAGATCAGGCTCTTCTCATGATTCAAGTGCATGAAAATAAGAGCCACGAGGCTGGACTTCGCTACAGCAACGCTCAATCCCATAACGTAATCACCCGCAGTCGGTCCGGGAGGGCCAACATCGAAGGCGTGGATCTTTGCGAGAGCCAGGGTGAGAACTGTGCCGACGAACAGAGCCCCACAAACAATCATGTAGGACCTCTTATGCTTCGACCAATCGTGTGTGGATTCTGCCATGAGTATTAAATCGCTGTAAAATGCAGGATACTGAAATTAGAAAAGGTAAAAGATCGGGAAGAGGAAGATCCAGATCAGGTCAACAAAGTGCCAGAACAGACCACCCACTTCGACCCGGTTGGCGAGATGTTCCGGATTCTTGAGGTAAAGTTTCTTTCCGAAAACGGTGAAGAAAAGAAGCACCAGCGCTCCACCAATCACGTGAAGACCGTGGAGGGCAGTCATCGTGAAGTAGATCGCGTAGTAGTTTCCGTAACGGGGGCCATGGTTGCCCATGAACTTGATCTTCTCGCGAGGAACTTCGATATATGCATGCTCACCGTGACCGTGGTCATCGTGAGCTTCTTCTGCAGCACCCTCAGCAGACGGCTTTGACTCGCTCTTATGGACATTTGCCTCTGCATGATGCTCTTCGTCATGATGCCCACCCATGTGCACCTTCTGGAGATTGAGCTTGTGACCACGAAGCATCTTCTCGGGAATCATCTCTCCCCTTGGCTCATAGTAGTCACGCATCTCCTTGTACATCTTCGCCTGCGCCTCAAAGAACTGCTTTTTGACGGAATCATCATCAACCACTTCCCAGACCATGGAGTCCTTCTGCTTCTGCGGAAGAACCAACTGCATATCCACCTGGTGGATCTCAAACTTCACCGTGTCATCGATGAGCATTCCCTCCACTTTACTGCCATCCTTGTAATTCAAGGCGGAATCAGAATGTCCGACGATCTTCCGCGGGTTGCCGTGAAGCTTGAAAGGCTCTCCGGCAGTTAACGTCGCCGACGTGACAACACTCACTGGTGTTGGGTTTGCGTTCCCTGCATCGAGCTCGCTGCGATAACGCTTCCTCTCTTCAGCGAGACTTGAAGACGCTTCTCGCCGCTGCTTTAGATACCAGGATTTGAGATCAGAGTAGGAATTCAACTCTGTCCCTTCAGTCCCCTCAGGCCCTTCCTTAACGGTGAATGTAGGAAAGTCGCCATCAATATCTTTCAGGAATGCAGGCAGGGCACTCTGGAGGCTCATGGAAACTTCTTTGCCTTCAAATCGAATCTTATCGGTTTGATCCAGGATCTTCCCTTCTATCACCGAATTGTCCTGAAACTTGATTCCGTGGTGTTCGGTCAGCTTACTCTTATACTCGATCGTCTTGATGCACATGAAGGCCACCGCGCATGCGACCACGATGTACATCCAAGTCTGATAGGCTTTCCAGTTACGCTCTTTGAGAGCAACCCACGCGAAAACCACCCCGACGGATGAGAAAATGAGCACCAGAGTGTTGATGAAACCCGCCCAGACGTAAGGTCCGTGCACGTTGTATCCCCATGGCCAAGGGTTGTCGACACCTTCCTGAACGCCAAGGCGAAGGAAAACATAGCCGGAGAAAAGTCCACCAAACAGCATCACCTCAGAGGCGAGAAAGAGCCATACGCCCAGCTTTGCATTATACAGGCCGGTGTCCCGTCTCGGCGTTACTTCATAAGGGATCTCCATAATCTGAATTCTCTTTTCGGAAAATAAATAAAGTGTTCGTTTCTACGGTAAGAAACCGTCAATGTGCCGCAGGTTCAGGCTCGGAATCGCCAACTGTCGCGGCTTCTCCTTCGAACTGCGGACTGAAATCTTCGTCAGCATCAGGGACGCTATACTCGTAAGGTCCACGATATGCGACAGGCTCGGAAGCGAAGTTACCATGTGGCGGAGGAGTTGGCGTAGCCCACTCGAGAGTCGTCGCATCCCATGGGTTGTCGTTCTTTACCTTATCGCCTTTGAAGACACTGATGAAAAGGTTGATGATGAATGGGACCTGCGCCACGGCGAGCAACCAGGCGGAGCCCGAAGTCACGATGTTCAGATCGATCATGCGAACCGGCGCATCTGCTGGAATCACGTGAAGCAATTCGCAGATATTCGCGATAAACGTATTTGGCTCGGCGAAGATCTGATTACTGATCTGCTCATACGCCTTACCACCATCGAAAGCACGGCGGTGGAAACCTGCCATCCCCTGGAAGAACATCGGGGCAAAGATCCCGTTCATGAACAAGAGAGAAGGCCAGAAGTGAAGATGGCCGAGCTTTGTGCTCATCATGCGCCCGGTAATTTTCGGGAACCAGTGATAAATTCCAGCAAACAGCCCGAAGATCGTTCCCGGGGCCACCACATAGTGGAAATGACCAATCACATAATAAGTGTCGTGGAGGTGAAGGTCCGGCAAACTGAAAGCCAGTGGTAGACCTGTCAGACCACCAATACCGAACATCGGAATGAACGCCGTTGCGAACAACATCGGCACGGTAAAGCGGATCGAACCACCCCACATCGAAATCAGGAGCGAGGTCACCAGAATCACCGAGGGCACCGAAATCAACACCGTCGTAGTCTGGAAGAAGGTCGAAACCGCTGGTCCCATACCCGTGATATACATGTGGTGCGCCCACACAATAAAGGCGAGGAACCCAAGCACCATCACGGCATACACCATCGTCTTGTAGCCCCAGAGAGGCTTACGAGTGTTGCACGGAATGATCTCCGCCACGATCGCAATCGCCGGCAAAATCAAAACATACACCTCAGGGTGAGCGAGGAACCAGAAGAGGTGCTGATACAAGAGCGGACTACCACCTCCCGCAGCATCGAACGACATGCCGCTAACATTCAGACCGGTCGGAATGAAGAAACTAGTGCCGGCCATCCGGTCCATGAGCTGCATGATAGCTGCGACCTCCAGTGGAGGGAAAGCGAGCAGCAGTAGGAAACCTGTTACCAGCATCGCCCATACAAAGAATGGAAGACGCATCCAAGTCATCCCGCGGCAACGCAGGTTGATGATCGTACAGATAAAGTTCACCGCACCGAGAAGCGATGAGGAAATCAACAGAGCCATACCGACCAGCCACTGGGTCTGGCCCGTCCAGAAGAGGTCGCCGTAATGGATGTCCGTAGTGGTCGCCAAGGGCGAATAGTTTGTCCATCCAGCCTTCGCAGCACCGGAAGGAAGGAAGAAACTCACGAACATCAGAGCACCACCGAGCAGATACAGCCAGTAACTGGCCATATTCAGACGAGGGAACGCCATATCGGGCGCGCCAATCTGTAGAGGCGTCACATAGTTACCAAACGCACCAAATGCAAGAGGCACAATACCAAGGAAGACCATAATCGTCCCGTGCATGGCACCGAACATATTGTAGAGGTCACCGGTGACCTTCCCACCGTCGTCAAGCCACGCCTGAAACCACGGCAGATCAGCAAGCAAAGGCACTGCACGGTCTGGATAGGCGATACTCCACCGCATCACCATCATCAAAAAGAATCCGAATGCGAGGAACACCAGAGAGGTGAACCCGTACTGGATGCCGATCACCTTGTGGTCGGTCGAGAAGATGTATTTTTTCCAAAACGGATCCTCATGATGATGTTCATCATGGGCGTGTTCGGCATGTTCAGTCGCAGTTGCGCTCATACAATCGGAGAAGATACGAAGTTCGCTTATTTAAACAGCAGACGAAGCTCGTTTCAATTTCTAAGGTTTTCAATCACTGGAGGCTCAGCCTCCCCCTACCGGGTCACCAGTTTCTAAATCCACTTTGGCACCAGAGAGATTCGCGTCCGCAGGGATAGCCAGAAGCTCTGCTTCCGTGTAAGGCCCTGTGTGCGCGCCAAACTCATCGCGTGCCGCCTTCATCATTTCGGTGGTTACTACGCCATCCTCACCTTCGGGGAGACTCCCGAAAGAGCGGCGCACATACGTTACCACTTGAGCAAGCTTCTCATCGCTGAGGTTATTCCACGGCGGCATGAGCTGATTATAGGTCTGCCCTCCTACCTTGAGAGGTCCGTTGATACCATGCAGCATGATAGCCCCGAGGCGCTTCGTGCCGCCATCAACCCATTCTGAGCCAACCAAAGGAGGAAACTGCCCGGGAATACCAAGACCGGACGCCTGGTGGCAGGCAATACAGTTATTGTAAACCTTTTTACCGTCACTCATCCAGTCCTCGATCCATGCGACCTGCTCTTTCTCCGCAGCGTCGCCACCAAGACTTGGGCGCGGCATCGGCTGATAATCCTTCGTGAGATAAATGTTGGAACTGAAGCCCGAACCATTCGCAACGAAGGTCTGGAAAATTTGCCCCCCACCGATAATCAGGATGAAACAACAAATAACGACCGCAGCCATACCAATCCTGCCCTGTCCACCCTTGTCGAGAGGGTTTTCACGACGAACGGAATCATGCAGGTCGACGGCACTTACCGTCCCAGTTTCGTAATCGATGTTTTTTTCTTCGGGGCTATCCATCTGGATTTCCTAAACGTAATTCTTCGCCTTCCAAATTTGATCAACCACCTGTTGCCACTACTGCAGGCAGAGGCTGGTCTTTCTTGAGGGAAAGGAGGTAGTCGACGAGGGCTTCAGCTTTCTCTGTCGGCTCGTATCCTTTTCCAAAAGGTGAGTCCTTGTAGAGATGCTTGTAGGCCGGCATCCCACTGTTCCTGTCGATGCCTTTCGGATTGTAAAGGTGCTCATGCATGAGTGCACGGTCAGTGATTCGATTACCCACATTGGCCAGGTCTGGACCAATCCGCTGGTAGCCGAGTGGCGCGTATTTTTCGGTAACGTAATCCTGAGGACGAGTCTCGCGTGCAAATCCATCGTCCTCTCGACCTCCCCAACCTGGACGCCACATGTCTGGCCCTGCATAGGTCGGACGTACCATCTGGGTATGACAGTAAGCACACCCTTCGGACGCATAGATGTCACGACCATAATCACTCGCTCCGTGACGAAGAAGGTTCTTATCCGGATACTGAGTCATCCCCCCATCGGGTAACTCGTCCTCCGCGTAAGCGACCGGTTCGAGTTTCGCCAGAGAAATGTATGGAACGAGCACAAGAAGCAACCATGGAATGGCGAAAGCCACTCCCAGAGCCATGAGCAATTTCCAGAACTTTGAAGAATCCATGTAAGAAAGTAAAACTATATCAACTGAGTCCCGCTGCGGCGCGCGCATCTGCCGCTGCACCAGGCTCGGAGTGAATCAAGGTAGGTCCGTCCGTCTTTCTTCCCTTGCCAACGAACATCAGTCCGAGCTGATAAAGGAAGGCGAAATTCGAAAAGGAGATCAGGCCCCAAGCAATACAGCGCCCAACCATGTATGCCGAGGAATTCACGAAAGAGGTGGAAAAATCACGATCCCACTGTGCCATGTCACCGCCCTGAGCAATACCACCAACCAACATGCAGACAACCATGGTGATAATGCCGTATGTGCTGAACCAGAAGTGAGTCCGAATCCGGGAACCGGAAGGCCACTCAGCGTTGGTGATACGAGGAACAATAAAGTAGATCGCTCCGAACACTGTCATGGAGAAAAATCCGTAAAATGCCAGTGTATCGAGCCCAATCTGAAAGTGGCTGAACTGAAGATCTTTCCCGAAAGTGAACGTCGAACTCAACGCAGCGAGAACGGCATACACAACGAACATAAGCATTCCCATCACGGTGAATCGGAGTGAAGGGCTATATTCCCAAAGCTTTGTCTGCCCTTTCAACGAGGGAAGAAAATTCGCAACAGTCGCCACAACAGCGAGGAGAATAAAGATGGAAGCAGCTCCACTCACCGCCGGAATCCACGCGGGGAGAGGTCCACCCATGTAGCGGGAGAATCCCGTCCATCCTGCCAGAACCGCAAGGATCCAGAACCCAGCCTGCGCCAATGGGTAGCTGTAAATAGGACGAGCTGTGATTTTCGGGATAATGTAGTAAGCCACTGCGAGAGCGATCGGCCCCATCCAGAAGTAAATCAGATTGGAAATATACCAGGCGTCAGTTCCCGCACCCATCACAGGGGAAGCCCCCTTATTAATGAGGAGGTTGGCAGCCACGAAAATCCATGGAAACCATACCGCTGCACCGACGAGATACATTTCCGATACGTAGACGTAGGAATTTCTCCGTGAACGGAACATCGGGATAAGCCACACAACAATCAAAGCGTAGGTAAGCGCCATCATCGGCCACACCCATACCGGAAAATCAAGAAGAGGAATGGAGCGACCGTATCCTGCCCAGACGCTGAGAACAGCAAGACTGATGATGAAGTTCCACAGATGGCCCATCACAATCATTGTCGTGCCATAGCGCAATTCGTTTTTGGTGAGTCGAGCCATCAACCACAACATCACCCCAATTCCAGCCTGCATCGCCCAACCGTATACAAGGGCAATCATGTGCATCGGGAACAGGCGACCGTAACCAAGAAAAGGACAAGAGTCGAACAAGCTGGGAACGCAGAGCTTCAACGAACTGAAGAAGCCGAGAATAGTGGCAACGAACAACCAGGCTGCAGCACTCGTGAAAAAGAATAAAACAGGATACCGGGCGGACCGGTCGATCGCCGCCCGTTCTTGCATCTCTTCAACTGTCGGTTTTGGCACTGTCATGTAAACCTTAATTCGTCAATTCCGTCTGGATAGGATTATTCAGCTTTTGGCTGTTCTTTAGGGGCTGCCTTCTCTTTGGCCTTTGCCTTCGGAGCAGCCTTCTCTTTTTCCGCAGGCTTGGGAGCGGCTGGCTCAGCTTTCGGAGCTGGAGCTGCTTTTGCCTTCTCCTTTTCTTTGGAAGCTGCTTCAGGTTTCTTTTCTTCGGGCTTCGGCGCAGGCTTTGCCTCCTCTTTCGCCTTCTCCGGCGCTGCAGGCTTGTCTTCAGCAGGCTTGTCTTCAGCAGGAGCCGCTTCAGCTTCAGGAGCAGGTTGCTGAGACTGCTTTAAAAAAGTAGGGCTACCAGGAATAACAATCTCTGATTTCTTCGGAGCTGCCGGAGCCTTTACAAGCTCCACCATAGCCTTGCTGAGTTTTTCCTCATCTATCGCACCGGACTGCGCTTCGCTGACTTCTTTGAGATTAGCCCAACGAGTGTCGATCGTTTCCTGATCAAACTCTCCTTTATAGGCACGGTCCTCGAGACTCTCGTGGCCGACAAATCCAGACAAAATCAGAGTCAGGAAGCCAAAGAACGCAAACACTCCCACTGTTCCGAGGACCAGTTTCAGTGTCGAACCAGACGTTTTGGTTTCAAAGCTCATAAATTCGTTATTCCAGAAAACAAAATCAGTTAACCACGTTCAGGGATTCATCGAGGCGAGGGTCGCGACAAGGGAAGAGGCTCGCAGAGGCCAAGACCTTCAGCAAAACAAACCCAAAGAGACCCGCCACACTAATGAATGCGAGGAGATCCAGCCAAAACGCTCCCGGAATCGTCATCAGCATCTCACCCTTATCTGCAGTGAGGGAAGGTCCACGCTCAGGGATGATGATCCAGTAAAGATCGAGGAAGTGCATTGCAAGGTTCCAGATCGCAACCGCTGAGATCACCATAGGAAGCTTTTTCACCTTACGCAGCAAGAGAATCGCGAAAGGAATGAAGAAGTGGCCCACGACAAGGAAGGTGACCGTGTAAGTGTTCCAGAATTCAGTATTTCTCGTGAGATAGAATTTCGTTTCCTCGGTGATGTTCGCATACCAGATCAGGAAGAACTGGGAGAAAGCGATGTATGCCCAGAAGATGACGAAGGCGTGCATCAGCTTACCCATGAGGTGGTAGTGCTCCATCGTTACCACATTCTTCAGGTATCCCGCCTTACGCAGAGCCGTGAGAATGATGATGAGAAGCCCCATCGAGTTAAGAGCCGCACCAGCGAAGAGATATACCCCCCACATGGTCGAGAACCAAGTGTAGTCCAGTGCCATCAGCCAATCGAACACCAGGAATGTCCAGGCCGTAGCGAAAAATGGGAGAAATCCACAACTCCATCGACGCATCCAACGGAACCACTTCGGATCTGCATCCTTGTCGTTCTTAGTCGACCACATACGCAGGACGTAGGCAATACCTCCCAGTGCGATCACATAGAAGAAGAAACGAACGTGCCAGGCACTCCCGTTCAAGTATGCCCGCTTGGCGAACAACAGAGCTGCTTCTTTCTGAAAATACTTATCGGTGAGAGTCGCAATAGCGCCTTCGTCAGATAGGTCTTCCTTTTCCAGCTTCGCCACTTTTTCCTCGAGAGTCGCGATCTTACGATCGAAATAGGCACGATGACCAGGTGTTGGGCTCTCAATCGCAGCGAGCTCACTCTTCGCCTTATCCAACTCGGCCTTCGCCTCATCGATTCCAGCCTTACCCGCTTCTTGATACTCGACCTTGTGCTCCTCTGCCTTATGCGCAGCCACCTCGAGTGCCGCCTCACGCTTCGGGAACCACTCCCAGAGCGCATCACGAAACGATGGGACAAAAATGATAGGCAACGAAAGAATCATCACGAACGGAATCATGATCGCGAGATTCTCCATGAGGCGTCGAACAACTGTTCCCCACCCCGAGTTACTTGCGTGGTGAAGCAGCGTCCAGAACAGTCCCCCAACAGAAAGGCTGAGGAAAAAGATCACAGCGAAGAGCCAGCTGTAACCCATAGCACCCCTCATCCCCTCAGCAAAAATGCTGATAAGGAAGAAGATCACAGTTCCGACAACACCTACACCCAACGTTGCAAGCTTCAGGACCGCAGGAGCCTTGAAAAACTCCCCATCCTTAAAGTCGTCGCCATCTTTCAATCCTGCCATGAGTTTTGGATTTCGTTAGTAAAATTGTAAATTGTTAGTTTCCGGAAGCTGCCTGGAGCGCTTTCAAGTAGGCCGTGATCGCCCAGCGATCTTTTACAGGGATCACCCCGTTGTAAGGACCCATGAGCCCTTTTCCGTGAGTAATCGTCCAGAAAATCTGTCCCTCAGGCATCGCGATTACCCTGGGGTCGATCAGGTTCGCAGTCGGAGGAATCGCCCAGTATTTGGAAACAACACCTTGGCCATCACCCGAATCTCCATGACACGGTGAACAGCTGATGTGAAACCTTTCCTTTCCTCGAGCGAGGAACTCTTCATCGATCTTCACTTCTTCAGGGAAGCCAGAGCCATAGAAATCACCAAACTGACCCGTGTTGTAATAGTCATCACCACGGCTGTAATCGAGGTCTGTAGAAAGATTCCCCTCATTACCTTCATGCGGAAAAGCGAAACCAAGCGGGACCGTGCCTTCGACCGGCTTACGCGCTACCTGTCCATCAGCAAAGAAGGAACTCGGCTCCTGAGGACGCTTCTTGAACTGGTGGTCCATGTCAGGAAACAGCTCAAACGGAGGGTCCGAAAACTTTTCGCCCCGCGGGCCAAGCGCGTAGACGGTTGCGACCACCGCAATTGCCAATATGAGAAAGAACCAACGCATTCTAGTTTCCGTTTCAGTAAGCTACTTCTTCAACTGTCCCCGCACCCAATTCACCGAGAAATTCTTTCGTTTTGTCCTTCTTGAATTTCGGATCTCTGGCTTCGATCACCATGATGAAACCATCATCAGAAAACTTGAGGAACAAGGGTGAGTTGAAAAGCGGATGGTTCCATCTCGGGAGCATGATAAATGTGAACAACCCGAACACCACCGCAAACGCCGACAGTAAAATTGTGAGTTCAAACGTCACCGGGAAAAATGCCGGGATCGTAAATAGGTTTACCGGCTTATCCTGCACAACAGTTGGATAAAGCGAAACCTGGGTAAAGAACTGCAAAAACAGAGCAAGGGACGAACCGCAGATACCACCTACAAGAACAACCGCGGACAACCAGCTCTTCCCAAGCCCCATCGCATGGTCGATGCCATGAACCGGATAAGGAGTGTGAACGTCCCAGCGACGGAAGCCGGCATCACGAACCTTCTCCGCAGCGTGGTAGAGCTCACTGGCAGAACCGAACTCGGCCACATACCCGAAGAGGTCTTTCGAACTGGATGATGAATCGCTCAAGATTTCTGGAGAAAGTTACAGGTTAAAATACTTCAAATTATGCAGCCGATCGTCTCTTCTCACGGAGCTTCTTCCAATCTGGGTAGTGCGGATCATTCTCCGGCAACACGCCCTTCACCTCACTCGCCGCAATCACCGGCAAAAATCGGATGAAGAGAAGGAACAGCATCATAAACATTCCAAAGGTGCCAAGGAACATGAGCTTCTCCACCCAAGACGGAGAGTAGTAGCCCCACTGCCCAGGAAGGAAGTCACGGGCAATCGATGTCGGGATAATCACAAATCGCTCAAACCACATCCCTGCGTTCACAAAGTTACAGATAATGAACACCACCCAGAAGTTCGCACGGCACCACTTGAACCAGAACACCTGCGGAGCAATCACGTTACAGAAGAACATGCAGTAGTAAGCCCAAGTGTAAGGACCGGAAAGAATACGAAGGTGGAAGGCATCAGCCTCGAATTTGTTCGCACCATAGTAACTGATGAACAGCTCCATGATGTAGGCGTATCCCACAATCGTTCCCGTCAGGAGAATGATCTTCGCCATGTTGTCCACGTGCTTCGCCGTAATCAGGTCTTCCAGACCGTAGAGCTTACGGACAGGGAGCATCAGCGTAAGCACCATTGCGAACCCACCGAAGATAGCACCCGCAACGAAGTAAGGCGGGAAGATCGTAGTGTGCCAACCGGGAACAACCGAAGTCGCAAAGTCGAACGAAACGACCGAGTGCACAGAAAGAACCAGCGGGGTCGACAACGCAGCGAGCAGCAGATAAGCCATCTCGTAGTGACGCCACTGGCGGTTACCACCGCGCCATCCCAAAGCGAAGAATCCGTAAAGGAACTTGGCCAGACCCTTCTTCGCACGATCACGAAGAGTAGCCAGATCCGGAATAAGACCGATGTACCAGAAGATCACAGATACAGTGAAATAGGTCGAGACAGCGAAAACGTCCCAGAGCAGCGGGCTCTTGAAGTTCTGCCAGATCCCGTTCGCATTCGGAACTGGAGCCAGGAACCAGACCATCCAGAAACGACCAACGTGGAAACCAGGGAAAATCCCCGCACACATCACCGCAAAAAGAGTCATCGCCTCTGAGGCTCGGTTCACAGACGTCCGCCATTTCTGACGTGTCAGGAAGAGAATCGCCGAAATCAGCGTTCCTGCGTGACCGATACCGATCCAGAAAACGAAGTTCACAATCGCCCAACCCCAGGCAACCGGCTGGTTGTTCCCCCAGACCCCAACACCAGTCGAGACGAGGTAAACCAAGGTAAAGAGAAGACACCCGAAAAGCGCGACGGAAGGCACGAAGAGCACCCACCAGATCAGTGGCTGACGGTTTTCAACGATGCCGCAGATCCGATTGGTGATCCAACCCATCGAACGGTTATTGAGCACCAGAGGCTCACGTGCCACTCCCTCCGCCTCGGAAGGATGGACACTGGTCTCAGCTGTATTGGTATCTGCCATGTTCGATCAAAGCGGTCCTGTTAGTGCATCTTGGAAGTCACGGTTCCAACCAGCTTAGCACCCGGCATCTTCGGATTAGGGTTCTTGATGCGCGCTTGGAAGCTGGTTCTCGGACGCGTGCCGATATACTTCAAAAGATCGTAATCGCGAGGATTCTTTTTGCCTGCGACGGAATTAATTTTGTCTTTCGGATTCTTAAGGTTTCCGAACACGATAGCTCCGGCTCCACAGGAGTCCTGACAAGCTACTGTAAAGGAGTCTGCTTTCACCTGCACGTCATTCGAATCTTGCGCAGCAGCCTTGGCCGCAATCTTGGCAGCACTGATTCGCTGAACGCAATAGGTGCACTTTTCAATCACGCCACGCATGCGGACCGTAACGTTAGGGTTCTTCTGGAAACGCTGAGTCGTTGTCGCGTTACCAGCCGCAGGAGCAAGCGGCCCCAATTCGATCTGATCGATCGGGCGCTTGTTGTAATCGTAATAGTTAAATCGACGTGCCTTGTATGGGCAGTTGTTCGCACAGTATCGAGTACCGATACAACGGTTGTAGGTCATCGCATTCAACCCGTCACCCGTATGCACAGTTGCATTCACAGGACAAACCGTCTCACAAGGAGCTGATTCACACTGCTGACAAGCTACTGGCTGAGAAATCATCTCCACGTGATCATCATCAACGCGTCGTTGACCAGGAGTATCTTGAGTCGATTCCTTCTGTGTAATGTAATCCCAGGCTGTTCCCCGCTCGGCAACAGTTTCTTTGTCTTTCGGACTCGTGAAATAGCGATCCATACGGATCCAATGCATCTCACGGCCAGCAATAACCTGATCTTTTCCAACAATCGGAATGTTATTCTCTGCCTGACAGGCAATCACGCATGCGTTACACCCGGTGCAGGTGTTCAGGTCGATCGTCATCGCCCACTGGTGATTCGGATCCGCACGAAACTCGTGACCAGGAAGCACACCCACATAAGGATTCTTCTGGGTGCCACCATTCTTATAATCCGGCCCTTCGTAGAGAGAAGTATTCTTGGGAATGTGATGATCCATCCCCTGGTGAGCGGCAAAATGAGGGTCTTCCTCATACATTTCAGCCGTGCCTTCGCGGGCAATCGCACGACCCTCCATGCTGTAATGCTCAGCGGTCAACGCCAACTCGTGAGAGCGCCCAAGCTTGCGAAGCATTACACCAGACACAACCAATGACTGAGCTGTAGTCATCAAAGGGTAAGCATCAAAACCAACACCAGAACTCACAGTTCCCGTCGCCTTGCCCCCATAATAACCAACCGCCAGGCTGATACAGAAATCAGCATGCCCGGGTGCCTTGAGAATCGGAGCGACCACCTTACGATCTCCCACCGTCAACTCGACGAGATCTCCGTTCTCCAGCTTGAGGACTTCAGCAGTGTAAATACTTACGAGAGCAGCATTATCCCAAGTGAGCTTAGTGATTGGATCAGGAGCCTCTTGCAACCAGCCGTTATTCGCGAAACGACCGTCGTAAGTAGTGCCACCCACAGTCAAAACAACCTCAAGACCTTCCGGATGAGGAAGATCCGCAACCGTAACTGCTCCAATTTGACCAACCTCTCCTGAAAAATCCTTCTTCGGAAGAGATGCACCTTTTGCAAAACCATCACGCAGAGCCGCCGTCCAGTCACTTCCTCCGACCTCCGCAAAGGTATCCTTCACCCAACCGAAAATCGCTTCTTCGGATGCCTCCTCATTAAACAGGGAGAGAAGAAAAGCATTAATCGAAGTTCCGCCCCAGAGCGGTGTAATCATCGGCTGCTGCACAGAGTATACTCCGGAGAGACTGAAGAAATCCCCCCAAGCTTCAAGATAGTGAGTTTCAGGAACGTGCCATGTGGCCAACTTCGCGGTTTCATTCACGTGATACCCGAGATGGACAACAGTTTTTACACCAGCAAGCAAATCAGCAAAACCTAGATCTGCAGGCGCATCAAATGCCACATCCCCTTCATTCAAAATGAAAAGTGTTTCAACCTCGCCCGCATTGAGAGAATCAGCCAAATCCTTGATTCCAGCATTCTCCGGCAGCTTGTGATCCACCACAGAAACAAACGGACCATAGGCACCAAGAGCAGAGTTAATCGCAGCAACAAGAAGGTGAACCTCCTTGGACTGCCGCCCTCCAGCAAGGACGACAGAACCTCCCGGCTGGGAAGCCAGATCTGCCGCACACTCCTGAATCCATTCCAAATTGTAAACTGAGGTTACGACACCCTTAAGAACAGCATCCGCAGCAGCTGTCAGCGCACCATCACCCAGAGCACCACCCAATTCCTTCGCAATCAGGGCAGCAACAGGAAGCACCTGCGAAGCAGCCAATCGATAACGATGATCTGCCATGCCACCCGTCAAAGTAAATGCAGACTCGACAGAATAGAGACGATTGATCTCCTCATTCTTCTCGGGGTTCCGACCAGCCGAGAATTCGCTTTGCGCATCCTCACCTATCGTTTCATAACCGAGAAAATCGCAATTAAGGGAAAGAACACGCTTTGCCCCCTTCAAACTCACGACAGGTAATGCACCAGCACCATACAAATCAGCAGCAGCAGCAAGAGCACCCTCAGGTCTCAGAGCCTCGTAGGCGTAAAACTTTGCACCAGCATACTTTTTCGCTACTTCCTCACGCAGACGAAGCGTTGTAGGCGAAGTCGTATCGGACACAAGGAATGCGACCTTATCACCAGACGCACCTTCACGGAACCCCTTCAAGAATTCCTCAAAGTCAGCCTTGGTAGTTTCCTTACCTCCAGAAAGATACCCTTTCGAGCGATCCTGGTCATACAACTCCAAGATAGAAGCTTGAGTGAAAGCGGAAGACCCCCCACTCACAGCTGGATGAAGACGATTCCCATCCACCTTCGTCGGACGCCCTTCGTAAGTCGTCACAACGAGAGGATCGCAACCCAGACCATTCAATGCCGGCTTGGCAGAAGAATAATAAAGAGCCTTACCCGGAATCACCCATTCCACATGCTCATTGTAAGGAACAAGCTCTTGAATAGGACGCTTACAAGCGACACCAAAACCAGCGAGAGCCGTCGAAGCCCCCATCAGCTTCACAAAACTCCTGCGTGAAGTCTCATCCATCTCCAGCTCCTGAGCCCCCTGCGGAAACTCACGCTCAAGCCATTGATTGAACTCCTGCGAACCCTCAAGTTCACCGAGACTCCTCCACTGGATTCGTGAAGATTCCGGTTCTTCCGGATGTTGCCACTTACGCTTCATTCAAATAGGTAAAAATCGTCGCTCTCGTATCATCGGTGACAGGCCGCACAATCCTGAGGTGGATGCACATCCCATGCTTGTTGCAGGTGCGCACCTATCAGCTTGCGGTCCCACTTCTTCCCGGCATCCGACTCTTTCAAGTCCTCAACCGACTCGCCCGTCTTGCCGGCGATGTAGGCGTAAAATTCATCTTGGTCCAGATCATCTTCACTCCAGTCCAGATTAGTCACTTCATCAATAGGACGCAGAACCTTCTCAGGATTTCGGTGACAATCCAGACACCAGCTCATACTCAAAGGCTTAGCGTGATACACGACCGGCATCTCGTCAATCCGCCCGTGACATTCAACACAGCTGACACCGCGATTCACGTGAACTGAGTGATCGAAATACGCATAGTCAGGAACCTTGTGAATCTGCACCCACTCAATCGGCTCTCCGGTGTAATTCTCGTAGTTCTCATCCATCGCCTGACGCAGGGGCTCAAGCTTCGGAGAATCAGACTTCACCTTCCCTGGACCATGACAGTTCCAGCAAACCTGTGCCGCCGGAATGTTGGAGTGAAGGGAGTCCTCCACAAAACTGTGACAGTAGCGGCAGTCCATTCCGAGCTGACCAGCATGAAGACTGTGATCAAAAGGAATCGGTTGCTGCGGCATGTACCCGACCCGCGTGTATTTCGGGGTCCAAGAATACCAAGCGACGGCGATAACGCATGTCCCGAGAGCCCCGAGACATATCAGAATCTTTACAGCGAGGTAGTTTGTCCAGCGTGGAAAAATATTGCCCATTCGGATTACCAAGACGCCCCACTTAATCGCTTGTGAAATATTTCACAAGCGTTTTTTGGGAGAAAATCCGGCCCAAAGGCTCGAAGGCAGCAGGGCCTCGTTCATATTGCGAAAAACCAGGCCTCCCGGCCCTTTTCCACCACAAAAAATGCGCGGAACCGGCTGAAGAAATCAGTCAGCTGCCGCGCAAATCAACAGTCGCTTCTTCCTCTCCTACTGCGCCTGCGGACGAAACTCGGAGATCTGACCGTTATACGGATTAATCTGCAAGCAGAGGTAGTTGTCGGGCGTTCCGCCTTGATTCTCCACTCCTTCGCCCTGAACCAGAGTCAGGTACCACGTGTCTTTGTCGCCACTGCCTTGAGACTTGTTCGGGAGATCGGTCGACCCGTCCGGCCGGAACCGAAAGGCCACATAGTCAGACATCTTAGGAGTACCATCTACCCCAACAGGAGCCGGGCACTCCCCCTCACGCGGTGACACAAAGCCAAACTTCTTATCTGATTTTGATGCGTTGTTCGCTTGATTGGCGTCGAGAAGAGGACTCAACCCTTCATGAATCATCACAGGCGGACGAATTCGGAAAAAATTGCTGATCGACACCATGTCTCCCCGCTGATTGTACTGGAACAGCTGGAAAGCGCGAAACGCTTGGTTTGCTCTCCCGGAAGCCTCATCGGAGATGTTGAAAAATCGAACCTCAACGTCCGCACTTTTTGAAACAGCCAACTGTTGAGCCAAGGTCAGTTGGTTGCGTATGACAGTCCCCTCTCCAGAGAGACTGTTCGCACCAATTAAGCTGAAAAGGTTCGGTGCGGCAAAGGCGAGCAGCAACCCGACAATCCCGATCACGATCAGCATCTCGATCAAGGAAAACCCTCGTCTCGTTTTCGAAGCTATATTCTTCATCATTAGCAAAAAAGTTTAGTCAGGAAGCAATCAGTTATCACTCCACTTTGAATTTCGAAGCATCACCATGGAACTGAAAATCTTGTGATTGATCTTCTTTTCATTCAGATAATCAGTGAGCTCTGCGATGTCCTCATTGTAGCGAGCAGTGCTACCGAAGAGGCCTGGAGGAACAACTTCCGGCATAGAGTCACCATTGTCAGCAGCAAGTCGCAAAGCAGACTCCTCATCGATCGCAACCATCGTCAAACGAACCAGAGGAGGCACCTGCTGCCGAAACGACTCAAATCCTTCCTGGTCATCATTCGAATCATAGATGTAGTTCGGCGCAATCGAACTGCTCGTGTCGTTTCGATTCGATCCCGAAATCAGGGAGTCCCTGGGGGAAACCACGAGAGTCACAATATTATCGGCGAGAGGGTTCAAATGGTCATCAAAACTATCGTTTGGTGCGAGATTCATGCTTTGGCGAAACCAGTTGGTGAACTCCTGCGGCTCACCGGCATCTCGCTCTTCTCCGCCATCAGCAAACATCTCGTTCAACTCTGCCGGAGGCCTGAATTCAAAGAGACGATAACGATATCTCAAATCCGATCGAACAAAAGAGGGGCGAAACGTCTCATCGCTTCCAAAAGCAACGAAATAACCACGCCCGTTGAACAGGTTATTCAAATTCCGATACTGCGTCGAAAACCCGAGCGGCGCTTGGAAAAACACAGCATGGCCGATCATTTGCTGCTCCGAACTATTATCGATCGTCGACGCTTCAGCGACCAGAAACTGCATCTCAGAGGTCCGGTAGTATTGATCCATGAGACCATCACCATCCTCATCCCGAAGGTCGAAATAGGTGTTCAGCGACGCCTGCCCCAGATTCTTGGTTATCAAATCAAATGCGACCCGAGCTTCCCTGAACTGGCTGATCCGGCTCTCGGAGTATGTCCAACTCTTCTGAACCTGATCGAGCATTATCGTCAACATAAGCATGAGTACGGATAGGATCCCCATCGCGACCATGAGCTCAATCAAGGAGAAAGCCTTGGAACGTATTGTTTTGTAAGAAGTCATTTCAATTAGTCTTCAGTTTCCTGCCCGAATCGACCACGTAGGTCTGGTAGGTCGAAATCATATTTCGATTTATCTTATCGTCGAAATCAAAATCTTCCCCTCTGCCACCCACTGCAGCGATCTCGATCACAGCCACTCGCAGGTCCTCATTCACATCCGTTCCTTGATTGAAGCTGAATCCACCGAACGAAGAGCCTCCGACACTTGCGGGCAAACTCCCCGTCAACGGAGTAGGAACAGAGAGACGAGCTGTGTAAATGTGCTCAAAGCTACCCTTGGCACTCGCGCCGACATCACTATCTCCCAGCTCCTCCCCCTGAGCATCGTAGTAGAATTCACGCCCGTCATAGGATTCATCCAGGGTTTCAAATTCTGCCATTTGCAACTCATTGAGCAACTGCTGGTGAATCCTCGCTTCAATCGCCTCATCCCCCGCTTCCCGCATCGTATCCATCCCCTGCGGAATGAGGCCGATCAGAGTAACGAGCGCCACCGCAGCGATAGCCATGGCTATGGTGACCTCAACGAGGCTGAAGCCCTTATCTACTTTCTTTTGAACAACTTTCATTTCGATAAACGAATCGATAAATTACGGAGCGAAACGACGAGGATTCACGACGCGAAACTCATAGTAGGGATCGATTGAATCATCAGTTCCGCCAGATGGAGCCGAGGTGGAAAAGTCCGGAAGCGTCTCCAGATTCGGATCCACAAATCTTTCCACAATGGAATCCCCACGGTATTCAGCAACAACAGAATCCAGCTCAGGCTTCCAGGTTTCATAGCCTGAACCACCAGTACGACGCGACTGCTTCAAGACCTGTGCACGATAGTGAACGCGGAAGGTATTAGACTTCGTCGTCACTCGCTGCTGGATATTCGCATAAGGACGCTCCCTGGAGTTATCCCCTACGAGCGAGTGATCCCTCCAATAACTACCATCCTCCATTTCTTCAAGCTCAGGAGTGTAAGTCCCCATCGACGAACTCGGTTTGTTGATACGGGAAGCAATATCCTCCGGTATCAGGTGGATATCGCAGATTTCCGTAGCCGACTTAAAGGCGTCGGCCCCATCCGCAAACTTCGTCTCGAACTGATCGAGCGTAGCCTGATCGACAATAGCAGAACGGAGGTTGACCCCCTGAAGCTTTCCACCATACGGGTTATCCCTCCAATGATAGCCACGTCCCCGACCCCGGGCATGTTTATAATCCTGGTGCCATTCTTTGGGAATGCAGACCATGAACTCTGATCGGAAGACACCTCTCAGCGCCGTGTTCCGGGTGATATGAAGGAATGGCAGAATCTGGTAATTCAAATTCACTTTACCCGCCGTCGACAGAGGCTCACTGATCGCATATGGCTCCACAACGGGCATCCAGAAGAAATCCATCAGGAGATGGTCTGGAGGGCTCACCGCACCCGGATGATCCGAGTAACCATTCCCGATCACATTGGGTCGGAAAAGAAGTGTCTGCCACGGCCTGTCTGTGTTCACACCCGTCGGGATCGAGCCGAACATTCCCGGCCCGGAAACCAGTCGATTCGGGGAGAAATAGGCAGGCCCGCCCGATTCGGCATACTCGGGGTGACTGTAATATGGGAATTCTCCGTAATTTCGTCGCGCCTCCCAGTAATCATTAATTTCCTGAGTCATCCGCGTGCGCAACGAGTGCACATTCCCCTCATCAGGCTTGTTGATGTAAGGCCCGTCAATCATCGTGCCCGACCCATTATCGAAGTCGCCATACAACTGCACTTGCTCGGACTTCTCCGTTGGGAAAGGAAATGGAATCCGATTGTTGTAGCTGTTATTCCCGGGTAGGTCAGGAATGATCAAGTGGTCCCGCTCATCGGCGGTACTCGGTTGGAAAGTCCCCAGACCTGCACCAATCGCGTTGGTCAAGGAGTGCGCCTGTAGGACATTACCGTTGTTATAGTTTCGGTGAGGCCTGTAATACGAATCGTTCGCCTCGATCTTATCCTTTGCCATTACCAGGCGTATATCTCCGTGACGAACCGCAACTTGCCGAACCACATCCCCAGGCATGATGTAGGTTTGGCGACCATCCCAGTGGTTGGTCAGATACACCATACGCCCATTGGTGAATGTGTTATTGCCGTTATCTGTTCCACCGGAAACCCCGGTAAGCCCCCTCATTCTCGCTTTCGTGGTAGAAGTCGCGACCGGGTTTGCCGGGTCGGCTGTCAGGCTGGCAAACTCCAGCGGACCACCAGAGTCATTTGAAAGGTGATCGAACTCATTCACACGTCCCCGATACCCACCTACCGCAAACGGCGCCTGCATCTGAAACGCAGGGAACTCGAGATCGATGTCTTGGATCAACTCACCGCCGACGGCATCTGTCGCGGAGCTTTCAGTATGTTTTGTCCCTCCGCTGAAAATTTGGAAGTTCACACGGCTGTTTTGAAACGCGACCGTGTCGGCGGCAACACGGAACGGAACGGTAACAAGATCATATTTGTACGCCTGAGCGATGTCACTGTCGTTCCCACCAAGATCTCGGTCAATCTTACTCATCTGAGAATCAATCTGGTTGTATCCCACATCCAGCGGTGTCAAACGACAACGGACAAGGCGGTTTCGAATGAACCCGTCTTCCGACATGTGCCACCACAGGTTTCTCTCCAATTCATCGCGTCCACGTTCCTGCAAAGGCTGCCGAGCGCTCATGGTGTAGCCAAAAGGCAAAAGGCCACCCCAGGATCGAGCCCCACCTTGCTTGTGCGGTTTCGCCCAGTTCGTAGCCCAGATGTATACATTCTGTTGCTTTTCGCCAAACCGAGCGTCATCAAATCCAAGGAAACCGACTTCGCCTTCGGGAGTATCAAATCTCATCCCATCCTTACGAGTGATGACGACCTCCATATCAGGATTGATCGACCCCCACCCAATGCTTGGGCAAAACAGATTAAAGTGGAACGCTGCCTGAAGACATTTCTCCCCTTGCTTCAGTCGCATGTTCTCGCAAGCAGCCTTCGTAATTAACGAGCGATTGTATTTGTTCGCCGAAGGGTTGCTCAAAACCGCGTCCCGGTAACCTGCGTCGAGAAATGCCAACTGCCAGTTCCAGTTCTCCTGTTCAAACGCAGCCGCATACTCATCAGGATTCGACATTTCCAACTGCTGCAACCAAGTCGGCTGGCTGGACTTGACATTCATTTGAGTTCCCGGCGGAAGCGGCGGCAAATTCATCCAAGCCTGACCTTCAGGAGGATCGACCGTTCTTCCCCTGTAGTCGACTACTCCAGGATACTTGGGCCCGACGGCACCCGGCTGCCCGGCACAAATGACGTGAACCTCAGCACCAGCGAGGGTGAAAAATCGCCCCATCCCCCCTGTTCCGTCGATCCGAATCGGCACGACCTGGCCATGCCCTTTGTGGCCGAAACCAGGTTCCTCCAAATCCCTCGGATTCGTGTAGGCGCGTGTATTCGCGGTGTTCACTGATGCAAAGGCATCCTCGAAATCATCATACAGGGTATCGTCGTGCAGATTCGTCGACCTGATGTAGTCGAAGATCATCGTGAGGATTTGCTGTGCATCCTCAGGATACTTGTCGAAAAAGCTGGCTCCGTAACCTGGGACAGGCTCCTGCATCAAGTAGAGCAAATACTGATAAATCTCGATATTTCGCGGGATATTGGCGTAATCATACGTCGGACTATCCGCCTTCTCCCTTTTAAAAATGTAGTCGTAAGGATTGTCCGAACCTCCGCCGACGGAAGCGCAATAATGAATCAAACGATCGAACGGGCTCAAATGTGTTTCATAAGTCTGCGAATCTCTTTCAGCGTTGTAAATCGGCCAGATTGCTACGCGAGGCAGATTGAACATATTGGTTTCAGGAGCACGACTTACCGCAGTCACGAAAAAGCGCGATCTTTCCAGATACTCACTGAGTTCGTCAGCAGGGATTGGATTGCCCTGAGCATCGGGAAATTCGTGCGGCTCGCGATCCGAACGCATGATCATGTCATCCAGCGTCGGAAAGAGAGGCTCGGTATCGGCAATCAATCCGTTCGCTTCAGCAGGATTTCGAGTGTTAATCAGACGCGTACCTGACTCAGATCCGCCGCCCACAACTCGAGGCACAACATCGAAGAGCATCTCCATTGCATCCCGGTCGTTGACAATGTTGAGAATACCAGGAGCAAGCGCAGGTCCCAAGTGAGTCGTAGCAGGGTGCCCCGGATAACGCTGCCACTCATGCTGCGCAGGCTGGAAACGCCCCATCGCCATATCCAGTTCGCCTCCCGCTTTGGGAATATCCCAGGCCAGTCCGCCAGCATGGGTGTTAATGTTGAGCTTACTGGTTTCATCGTCCGCCCAGAAAGCAAAACGTGCCACTATCTGGTTATCCTCAGTGGGTGATCCAGCGCCGGAAATGGGAGAAAAAGTATATCCGGAGGAGGGTGTTCCTCCGGCCATGTAGCCGATAGTCCCGTCCGCGAGCTGGTAGAGCCACTTCACAGGCATCGCAACGTGCCCCTTGGCACCAGCGACTTTCGCAGCATCCTGACCGAGCTCACTTTCGGCAACCTGCGATTCGTCGAACGTAAATCCCTCTACCCCGTCTCGGTCACCACCCATGGGATTGGGCCATCTTGGTGTGTTCTCAGCACTCGGGTGAACAATCGGATAATAAACCTTTTCACCACGAATCACCGGTTCGTTCAAATCCACGTAAATATCTGGGTCATTGTCCCACCCGCCAATCTCGAGAAAGTCGTTTTGTGCATCCGCCGGATCTGGCGTCTTCATCACTTCGTCCGAATACAGCTTGTAAAGACTGTCGAAAGCGCCACCCGTGGTCCATGTCCGGATCGCCCCCGGCTGAGATGCCCAAGCGTTCTTGCCTACAATACTTCCGGAGGTTGCCTCTCGGATCTGCGCAATCGCCATATTTATGGCCTGCTCCGCAACCTGCTGAGCCTGAAGGCCGTTCGAGTAAGTAAACGAAGCTTTGTGCTCACTTGTTGCCAGCGAGAAAAATGTCAGGACCATAATCGTGGTCAATGACATCACAGTGAGAACAGTCACAAGAGCGACACCGCGCTTACTGCTGGGGAGGAATCGCTTCAATCGGATTTGTTTTGCGATTTTCATGATGAAAAGGGTTAGAATTTGTCGAATCCGGCGGCTCTGCCGCGACTTCAAATGGATTTACATTGTATATTGATCAAAATACAATGACAATACAAGGCAATTCTGAGAATCGAGGCATTTTTTTGCCAATACATTGTATTTACACGGTCAAAACGCGCCCGGAAGAACGAATATTCCGCGGGATATCGCCGAGAAAATCAATTTTCGATTCCTCAATCAAGAAAAATCCGACCGGATGCAAACCGCCGGTTCGCGCCGCAGATCAACGGCTTATGGCCTGAAGCTCGTCAAGCTCTCGAATAAATCCCGGGTAAGAAGTCTCGATGCACTCTACGCCACGGATCACAGTGTCCCCTTCCGCAAACAGGCCGGCAATAGCAAATGCCATTGCAATCCGGTGATCTCCGAGGGAGTGAATCTCGGCACCCTTCAACTGAGAGACACCTGTGATTTCCATTCCGTCGCCGAACTGCTCGACCGGAACTCCCATTCTCCCGAGATTTTCAGCAACTGTGGAAATACGGTCGCTCTCTTTCACTCGCAATTCTTCGGCGTCCTTGATGACAGTCTTCCCTTCCGCCAGGGCCGCAGCTACGGCAATGACTGGAATCTCGTCGATCAAAGTGGGAATTTCCGCCCCTCCGATTTCGGTAGCCTTTAACTTTCCACCAATTACTTCGATCGATCCCTTCGGTTCGCAGCCCGATTCATCAATTCGTTCGATAATCTTCGCCCCCATACGGATGAGAACGCTCAATATCCCGATGCGAGTGGGATTCAGCCCCACATTATTAATCATTAGACGAGCACCGGGACGAGCCGCGGCCGCGACAATCCAGAAAGCCGCACTAGAAATGTCACCCGGAACATCAATATCTCGGGACTCAGGAGTTTGGCCACCCCAGATAGAAACGGTATCTCCCTCTCGAATATTCTTCACAAGAAGGTAATTCAGCATCCTTTCCGTGTGGTCCCGAGAGGGATATGGCTCGGTGATGCTGGTTTTCCCCTCGGCCGCCATCGCGGCCAGCATGATCGCACTCTTAATCTGAGCACTCGCTTTCGGTGACTGGTATTGGATCGGAGTGAGCTTTTCTTTTCCCCGAATCTCAAGAGGCGCAAGACACCTGTCCCCCTGGCCTTTGATTCTGGCCCCCATTTTCTCCAGGGGGAGAGCGATTCGATTCATGGGGCGCTTAGACAGCGACTCATCTCCCGTCAGAACCGTCTCGAAAGGCTGTGTAGCCAGGATTCCCGAAAGCAGCCGCATCGTCGTACCGCTGTTTCCACAATCAATTGGCCCCTCAGGAGGGGAAAACTCACCTCGACACCCGTGCACCCGGATGTGGGTTCCATCCTCGCCCAGATCCTCAATCTCTACGCCCATAGACTCCAGAGCCTTTCGAGTGGCCAGACAATCTTCACTTGCCAGGAATCCAGTCACTTCGCATGGCCCATTCGACAGCGCAGAAAACATCAGGGCACGATGAGATATGCTCTTATCACCGGGAACCGTTAGTTCCGCGGCAAAATCTTTCACCTTTTTAACTCGGAGATCAGCCATGGTCGTAAGTTGACACGCTCTTTCTCCTAGAGGGATTCCCGGAGAGTGCGAGCCTCGGACAGAAAGCGTTGGAGGTCTTCCCTGTCAAGCCCATCCAGCGCCTGTTTCCAGATTTCCAGCTCGGAGATCAGTTCGCCGAGTTGGGATGATATGGCAGGCGCATTACTGGCAAGTATCCCTGACCACATAGCCTCCGGACCTCTGGCCACCCGCGTCGTATCCCGAAAACCACCGCCGGAAAACTTTCCTGTATCAGAATCCTTCCCCAAAACAGTTCGAACCAGTGCAGCCGCCACCAAATGAGGCAAATGACTGATACCAGCAACCACGCGGTCGTGGTCCTCAGCCGACAGAATAGATACATCCGCTCCGACCCCTTCCCAGAACGACTTCAGCCTGTTCACCCCTGCCGGATCTTCCGACGACTCGGGAGTCAGAATCACAGCAGCTCCCTCAAACAAATCTGGATCAGCATGTGCCATCCCCACCTGATCAGATCCCGCCATAGGATGGCCACCAATAAAACGCCCGCCGCGCTCTCTTACCAATGGTGCTACCTCAGTTTCCAAAAGTCCTTTAACGCTGCCGACATCAGTGACGAGCGCATCTTCCGAAAAAGCTTCGATCTTCGAAACACACTCCGCCATCACATCGACCGGCATAGCCAGTATGACGAGCTCAGCACCCTCTACCGCCTCCTCAATAGCCGTAGAGGCAAAATTCACTAAGCCCTCGGTCGCAAGCAATTCGATGACTGCTTCTCGCCGGCGCGCCCAGACACGAATTTCAGAATCGAAATTTCGCGTCCGCAGTGCACGAATGAGGGACCCGCCAATCAGACCGGGTGCGAGTATCGCAATCTTCCGGAACGAACTCTCAGGAGAAACGCTCAGGGTACCTTGAAGTAGATTTTCTTCCCTGGATTATTCGGATCAGGGATCTGGACCTGGGTTCCACGCGCAAGTGGCTCCCCGGTGGGATTCCCGGAAGAATCGAGCTTCTCAACAGAGATTTTGCCCAGAGATGCATTGCTGCCAGGAAGAGTCACAACCAGAGGATCACCCGGGACCGGATTCGCGAAAGGCATCGACGAGGAAGGAGGCGGACCACTCGAAGGGGGAGGAGTCGGCTTTTCCTCTTTCTTCGGAGGAGCAGGAGCTTCGGCAACATCGTTACCACCCGACGAAGAGGGAGCCATCTCACGGACTTCACGCTGCCCCGGGCCACCGTTCGGAGCATCTCCGGGTGCTTGGCGATCCTGCCCAGTGTATCCAAAACGTCCACCTTGATCCGGTGGCATCGGAATATCATCGCCCGGCTGGGCATATTCTGCTGGAGGTACTTCAGCAGCCTCAGGCGGAGGCATGGGCACATTCCTCGTCTTGCAGCTGACGGTGAAGCACACCGACAAGAGTAAAATCGATAGGTAGGTTAAGGCTTTCATCCTCGGCAAGCGGTAAATTATCAAGAAACTCGAGAGATTAAAAAAAGTTTTTAACTTCACAACAATTAAAATACCCCGATCTCTTTACAAATCTATAAAAAACAGGGCCTTCATCGCCTGAAAGCCCTGAGTTTCTCACAAAATTCGGCAATTGCTACCCCTCTAATCCCTAATTTTCTCTAAAACTTTTTTCGCCTTCTCTTTGCCCCCAAGGCCCAGCGCAATGGCTCCTCCCACGCCTACGGCAAACGCTCCAGCAATAATCATCGCCCAGATCAGGATCTGAAAGGTATCATTGGTGAGGCTGGAAATATTTGCTTTTTGCAAGGCAACCGCACCTAGAAAAACAAGTATTCCGATGCGGGCAAACTTCGCCCAGAACGTGCTCTTCGGCTCAATCAGTTGCCCCACGATATTCGCCACGTAGATGGCGACGCAGAAAATAATCACCGCTGCCAGGATCTTGAAATATCCACCTACGAAGTCCTGCGTCAGATCGGAAACGAATTCCAACTTCATCACTTCAATCGCCTCGGCGCCGATGATGACAAGAATCGTTGCCATCGCGACATAACTGATAACAAGCGAGAGCGGCTTTCCGGCGATCAGATCACCATCCGAATAACCCAGCTTCGAAGGCAGGGAATCTGTCCCGATCGTACTCAACACATTCGCGAGCACACGCTGGACGATGGAAGCCACAAGATAACCGATCGCAAAGAGAATGATTCCACTGAAGAGCGAAGGAACATAGCCAGTGATCTGACGGACGATCGTATTGATAGGCTCGGAAATTTCCTGCAATTTCAGCGCATCCAGGACCGAAGGCAGAAGCAGCAGGATGATACCAAAAAATGCCACCATTCCTACGCTGTTCGTAACCGGCTTCTTCTCCCCCATTCCAAGGCGCTCATCCACCTTCGAGGCAGAAAGAAGGGCCTGTAAAATATTGCGAGCGAGAGTCGCCAGAATCCAAGCCACAAAACCGATCACCGCTGCAGCCAGAAGATTGGGGATAAACCCGAAGATCTTTTCGATGATATCCTGCAAAGGCTCCACCGCCTTTGCCTGTCCCGCCACATTCAGGGCGAAGACAACGACAAACAACATCAAGAGGTATAGGACAAAGACCGACACGCCTTTCTCACATCCCTCGCAGTCCTGACCAAGCAACTTGGCCATCCTGTCGTCAAAATTCGCTTTATCGAGCCCCTTCTTGAGCAGGTTCGAAATCAACTTCGCCAGGACATACCCAACGATGATGATGATTAATGCCAGAATCCAGGGACCTGCAGGCCCGAGGATACTTAGCCATCCCATTACTTTCTCCATTACAGGTGTGTCCATATGCGCAGATAAATTGAGTTAGTTGACGGGTAAGAAGCGAGCAACCCCGCGAACCAATCGTCCCAGGGAGCAGCCACCCTTACTACTAGCAATTTTCCTGCACTCTCCCCAGCCGAAAGCGGGAATTTATGACGAATTCGGAACCGTGGCCTCACTCACCACAAACTCCAGAATGACAGTAAAAACACAAATGACCCCGCTCAGGCAGTCAATTTCTGCAGCTGCTCCAGTATCGGAGGGACATGCTCAAACGGGTCTTCTTGTTCCTCGTATTCCAGCACCACATAGCCAGCATAGCCCTGATCCTGGAGAATCCCGATCACCCTTTCAAAATCGCACGTCTCTTTCTTGCCACCCACCTTCAGCTCAGTCTTCAACTGCACATTGACCGCGTAGGCAGCCGTCGCTTCCATATCCGCATAGGGATCGTCAGAGTGAAAATTTCCACTGTCGAGGTTCACACCGACCCAGGGACTATCGACACCCGTGACAATTCGCAGCAAACGGTCAGCCGTTCCGATACTGTCATGGTTCTCAATTCCCAGGAAAATCCCTTTTGCCCCCGCGTACTCTGCCGCTTCCGCCAGAGCCTCGATCGCATTGTTCTCAGCCTCCTCCTCAGACACACCTTTCGGATGCTTCCCGGCAAAGACCCGAATGTGCGGGGCCCCCATGATCGCTGCATGATCGACCCACTGCTTCACATACTCCATCTGCTCCGCCCTTTCGGGAGCGTCCTTCGGATACGAAAAATTGTTCCCTACCGCCGTCCCAGATACCGCCACCCCATTCACATGCGCCCTCAGCCGGCACTCCGCGAGATAGGCATCATCCACCTCAGGCGGAAAGAAATAACTCGTGAGCTCAGCACCCTCGACTCCGTGCTCCCCACAATAATCAACAAAGCCTGGCATATCGAGAATCGGCGCACCTTCCAGCAGATTCCGGTTAGGCTTGCCCTTCATAAACTCGAAATGATTTCGAAACGAATACGCGGCAAGCCCCACCTTCAAATCACTCCCCTTTCGGGAATACGGATCACTTACAGCAAATAGTTTTTCAAAAGGAGCCAGGGCCAGCCCTGCTGCCCCCGCCATCGCAGATCTACGGGAAATTTTCACGCGAACAACCTAAGTCAGAGATCGGCAAGAAGTGAAGACCAAAAACGCCCGAAACATGCCGCCAAACAGCTGCGCAATTCAGTCGCTCCAATTGGCGTCAGCTACGGTAGCCCTCAGGATGGGCGTTGTGCCAATCCCACGCCGACTGCACGATGGAGCGCAAGTCTGGATACTTAGGCGTCCATCCTAACTCCTCACGAATTTTCGTACTGTCAGCAATAAGAGTCGCCGGATCACCCGGTCGCCGATCTGCGAGCTCGGCAGGAATAGCATGACCAGTCACCTCCCTCGCCGTCTCAATCACTTCCTTCACTGAGAATCCACTACCATTCCCCAGATTGTAAAAAAGCACCTCCCGCTCCTGAAGAGCCTCCAACGCAAGAACATGCGCCTGAGCCAGATCTTCCACATGGATGTAGTCCCTGACACAACTACCATCCGGCGTATCGTAATCGCCACCAAAGATCATGATCTTCTCCCGTTGGCCCAGGGCCACCTGCAACACCAGCGGAATCAAATGAGTCTCCGGAGTGTGATCTTCCCCTCGTATGGGAGAACATCCCGCAGCATTAAAATATCGCAGCGCAGCAAACCGGAGCCCCTTCGTCACATGCGTCCAGTGCAAGAGCCGTTCCACCATATACTTCGACTCACCATAAGGACTGCCCGGCACAATCTTCTCCTCCGCAGAAATCGGGATCCGCTCCGGCTCATCAAACAAATTCGCAGTCGAAGAAAGGATAAACCGCTCAACCCCATTGTCCGTCGCAGCCTCCACCAGGTTGATCGCATTGCCCAGATTCTCCCCCAGATACATGAATGGCTTTTCCATCGACTCCCCGACCATCGTGTGGGAAGCGAAATGCATGATTGAATCCGGCCGGAACTCCTTCATCACCCCCGCCACAGCTTCCTTATCAGAAAGCTCCACATGATAGAAAGCAGCTGCATCATTCACAGCTTCCCGATGCCCCATGTAAAGACTGTCAATCACCGCAACGTCATGACCACCTGCAATCAGGGAATCTACGGCAACGCTTCCAATATACCCGGCACCGCCGGTCACCAATACTCTCATCGTCAGTCGCGGAAAAAATAACCGCTTCGACCTTCACAGCGCGCCACACCGAAAGCAAGGGAATCGTCCCAATTTATATAGGCACAATTACTCCCCTAGGCAGCACGTCGATCTCGACGATACCCGCCATTTCGATCCCCCGATACAGCCCCCTCCTGATTCGCACTCAGGAATTGCAGATTCTCCGCAACAATACGCAACTTCGACCGACTCTCACCCGTCTTCTGATCCTTCCACGTGTCCGTCTGCAAGCGACCTTCAATCACAACACTCCTCCCCTTGCCCAGAAACTTCACCGCATTCTCAGCATCACGGCCCCAGACAATAACATCGACAAAAGTCGTATCCTCCTGCTTTTGCCCGTCATCACCGATTCGGACCCGATTCATCGCAAGCCCCAGCTCAGTCACCGAAACACCCCTCTTCGTCTTCTTCAGCTCCGGATCCCGAGTGAGATTGCCCAACAAAGTTACACGATTCAAACTGCTCATGCGAACAGTGTTCATTAAATTGTTCAAAAGAACAACAAAAATGTTCAAAAAAATTAAATCCCTCCCTCGACGCATTTCCGCATTTGCCCTTTTTGCCCAACCGGGCCTACATTCGCCCGCAAACGATTCCGATGGAGTCCGAACTAACCCCGTTCAACGATTTCAGCCTCGCCTTCATCAGCATCCTGCTGGAAGGTGCCCCCTTCATATTGCTCGGTACCCTCATCTCAGGATTTATCGATGCCTACCTGCCTCCGGGTCTCATTGACCGCTGGCTTCCGAAGAACAAGCCACTTGCCGTCATACTGAGCGGTCTTCTGGGAGCCATCTTCCCCGTTTGCGAGTGTGCCATCGTTCCCGTCATTCGCCGACTCATTCGAAAAGGCCTTCCCGTCTCCTGCGCAATCACCTACATGCTGTCCGCCCCGATCATCAACCCGATCGTGGTCATCAGTACAATGAGCGCGTTCTCGTCGAACGTATCGCAGTTCTCCATTCGAAAAGTGGAGGCAGACAGCAGCCTCGCACTATACATGACGTCCAGCAGGCTTCTCATCGCCTTCATCATTACCGTGATGGTCGGGCTCATCATTCTCAAATTCCGCCCGGGTTCAATCCTCAAGCGCAGCGTGCTCCCCGATGCACCTCCCGCTGACGATCATGATCACGATCACAAAGAATGCGATCACGAACACGGTAATTGTGACCATGACCACGAGCACGAGCACGAGCACGAGCACGAGCACGAGCACGGTCCGAACAAACTTGTTCTCGCCATGCGCACCGCCATGCGGGATTTTCTCGAGACAGCCATGTATTTCACCATCGGCGTGGCCATCACCTCCGTCTTCCGCGCCTACGTCACCGAAGATCTCGTCATGATCTTCAACCAGACCGAGATCACCGGAGTCGGTCTCATGATGGTTCTCGCCTTCGTGCTCAGCCTCTGCAGCACCTCAGATGCATTCATCGCCGCCAACTTCCCCGCACCTCAGTCAGCACGGCTCGCCTTCCTCATATTTGGTCCCATGATGGACGTAAAGCTCGTCTTCATGTATCTTTCCGTATTCAAGTCGAAGTTCGTAGTCATCCTCGCGATCTCACTCTTCTTCGCCATTGGCATACTGAGCTACCTCTGGCTCCGAATGTAAAACTCAACAGATTCCGGAATGAAAAAGATCCTCCAAATCGCCGCTATACTCACGGTAATTATCTGGGGAGTCGCGTTCCTCTACTTCTACGCGAGCGGCAAAATCGCCGCCTACCTCGATCCCAAATTTCACATCTACGCCCTCCTCGCCGGGATCGGCATGATCATTCTTGGCCTCTTCAACCTCCTTAACGTGGGAAAAGACGAAGGCGCCTGCACCCACGATCACTCAGACGGAGGCTGCTGCGACCATGATCATGACCACGGTCACGACCATCATCACGACCACTCCGAAGAACACCATCACCACGAGCACGAAGAAACCACATTCGGCGCCATCTTCGCCATCATCGTTCTACTCCTTCCCCTTTCCGTTACCATGGCCTACAGCGAAGGCCGCTTCAGTAGCGAATACCACGCAAAATGGGGGCGCATCGAGCGCATCATGCAGCAGATGCGAGTGAAAGAGCAGGAAAAACAACGCCAGCTCGCCGCGAACACCGCCACACCTGCCGAAGTCACCAACCCCTACACCAGCGACGCACTCGAAGAAACACCCACCGACGCCGACACACCACCTGCGCCGCAGACCAACGACGGCTCCGGAGTCGGCAACACCGAAGAAGCCCCCGCCGAAGCAGGCTCCAACGACTCCTGGAGCAGCTTCACCATGGAAGACCTCAAGAACCTCGTGCCCCAGAGCGAAGCCGGCGACTTCCTGCTCGACGTCCCCCAGATCTTCTACACCGCAGGAGACAAAGAACTCATGCACGTCATGGAAGGCATTCCCGTTGAGACCACCGCCCAACTCATGGAAGAAACCCTCAACAATCCCGACGGCAATCGCCTCAAAGCCTTCCGCCTCTTCATTGAGTGCTGCGCTGCCGACGCCCGCCCCCTCTCCATCCCTGTCGAATTCGCCGATGGCCTTCCCGACTACACCGAGATGGGCTGGTACAACCTCTTCGGAAAACTTCACTACTCCCGCGAAGACGATGGAATCGTTCCCATCATGAAGATCGATCGCATCGAATCCACCGTCGAACCCGTCGACGGGCTCCTCTTCTGATCAAGCTCCTGGCCCCCGCCCCACTTGCGAAATCAGGCAAACGTGTTAGACTATTAACAGTTCTCAAACTGGGGGTGTACTGGTTTCGACTGATGGTTTGAAGAGCTGACTGCATGTCGAGGTTGATCAGTTGGCCTCGTAAAAAGCTGATCAAAAAATAAAAGCAAATAACGAACCTGAACTTGCATTGGCAGCCTAATTGAGTTGCCCGCGACTTGGCCGACGCCTGCTGAGTCAAGTCGCGACCATAATAGCAGGCTGGTCTCGCGACGGGTGTCCGGTCGTTGAGGCAAGAGGTTACAGGGCAATCGGAGAGACCGGATTTTGTCGGTCAAAGCCGCCTCTCCTAAACCAAATGACCGACTATGCATGTAGAGGTTAGTTTAGACAGCTATTAGGACAGGGGTTCAACTCCCCTCACCTCCACCATTCGCCTTCGGCGAAATGGTGTCCTGGGCAAAAGATTCTGCGAGCATCTCACAAAAACCGCTCCGACAGTTCAGCGGATCTACCTCAGCTTGCACAGGTTCCATAGTATACGAATCCGTATGTTATGCCTACCTTTCAAACTCTACTAAACATCTTTAGATTCTCTGACAGTAGCGACCACCAATACTCCACTATAATCCGGTGGACTTACCCACTTTTTCCATTTAAATCCGTTAAGCGAAGAAACACTTAACAAAAATCCCCAAGGAGGCGCACAGAAAAAGCTCCAGCGCGAGATACACAGCGGATCCTAGTCCGTCACGAGAATAATTTCATGTCGAATCATACAGCCAACCAAAAGAGGTCTACTTTGACTTCGTACTCGAAAACACACCTTTCCTACTTCTTTTTTCGATGTTTCTGCACTTCACTAGCTTTAACCCTTTGGGCACAAGCCGGCGAATTTGCAAATGAAGACGGTGCAATTACAATCAACGACGAAGCCCC
This sequence comes from Verrucomicrobiales bacterium, assembly GCA_002698785.1. GTDB lineage: Bacteria > Verrucomicrobiota > Verrucomicrobiia > Verrucomicrobiales > DEV007 > Arctic95D-9. Next base: position 470,553 of record PAAG01000059.1, read on the forward strand.
TGCTTCTCCTGATCCATCGATCGTTACAGTCAGTGGAGTCACAGGCATTATCACAAATGTGCGGGTCAAGTTGAACGGGTTCACTCACACTGCACCAGACGATGTCGATATTTATCTTGTTTCGCCGAATAACGATGTCGTCGCAGTACTATCTGACGGAGGTGGTATTAATTCCCTCACAAATGTCGACCTTATTTTCGACGACAATTCGGACGTTGAAGTACCCGACTCAGACCAGATCACAGAACTCACCTATATCCCCACCGACTACGAGCCAGGCGAACCAATTCCTTCAGGCGCCAACAGCCCAGTCAGAACCGCACTCACCGAGCTAGCAGGAAGCGGAGTGAACGGAATTTGGAAACTCTATGTCAGCGACGATTCGACTGGCGAATCCGGTTCGATCACTTCATGGAGCCTCGAAATTGAATCCACGAATACACTCGCAGCAACATACCAGACAGGAGCAGAAATTCCACTGACGACCACAGGATTCGACGGAACGAATAGCACCGTTAACTTCGCGCTCAACTACGCCCCTCCACTCGGAACCAAGCTAACGGTGGTAAACAACACCGGATTAGAGTTCATCCAAGGAGAGTTCGACAATTTAGCCAATGGAGACGTCGTGGAGCTTTCTTATAACAACCAAATCTATTCTTTCGTGGCTTGGTATTATGGAGGCGATGGCAACGATTTAGTTCTCCAACCCCGAAATACTGGTCTTTCAGCATGGGGGTCCAATGACTTCGGACAAATTGGTGACAACTCGAGCGAGAACGAAAGGGTAGCTCCCGCAAGAACGCTTTCTACCGGTGCCCTTGCAGGAAAAACAATTGTTTCTATTGCTGCCGGTTCCAATCATAACCTAGCGCTATGCTCAGACGGCACCCTAGTATCGTGGGGCTGGAACTCTTCAGGCCAGCTCGGTGACGGCTCAACTCCAGGAATCAACGAATACAGTCAGAGTCCCGTAATTGTCGATACGAGTGGAGTTCTCTCGGATAAAATTGTAGTTGCTATTTCTGCTGGCGGCGAGCACAGCATCGCTCTATGTAGCGATGGTACGATAGCATCTTGGGGTAACGCATCAGGAGGAATACTCGGCACTGGAAATTCCACCAGTTCAAAATCGTCACCTGTAAGGGTAGACCACAGTGGGATCATAGCAGGCAAAACCGTAGTCAGGATTGTTGCAGGCAACGATTACAATCTTGCGCTTTGCTCAGATGGAACACTTTGTGGCTGGGGTCGCAATTCCAACGGTGAACTTGGCGACAACTCATCCACCAACCGACTCGGGCCGGTATTAGTCGACCAAAGCGGTGTCCTCGCCGACAAACGAATCATAGCTATAGCAGCAGGAGACCGGCATAGTTTGGCCCTCTGTGAAGACGGAACGCTCACTGCATGGGGGTACAACCGCAATGGAGAGTTAGGCATTGGAACCACTGGCGGCGAATATGCTGAGTCTTTTCTAGCACCACAGCTAGTTAACCAGACCGGAGTAATCTTTGGAAAGAAAGTTATCGCGGTAACCGCAGGCTCTTACCACTCATTAGTTCTTTGCTCTGATGGTAGTCTTGCCGCTTGGGGTGATAATGGTATCGGTCAGCTAGGGCGTGATACTGGATCTGAGGACACTTTCTCATCGCCATTGCTCGTTGACCAGACTGAAGTTTTATCAGATAAAATGGTGATCAATGTCAGCGCAGGAAAATATCATAATCTCGGGTTATGTGAAAATCGCATTATTTCCAGTTGGGGCTGGAACGACTTTGGCCAACTTGGAGATGGGACGGAGGTAGACCGGACAGAACCGGTTCTGGTCGATCAAAACGACATCCTCTCAGGAAACTCTGTTTTCGATATAGCAGCATCAAAAAATGGAAGTACCTCCTTGGCACTTTACGAGACAAAGCCAGAGATCACTATATCGGATTCGTCTGACAATTTGCTGACGGAAAACGGCCCTGACATTGACTTGGGAAGCGACGTGTTGGTTGACTCTTCGACTAACGCTACTTTCACAATACGGAATGATGGTGATGCACCACTACAAAGAGTTGAGGTCAACCTTGAAGGTCTGAACTCCTCTGATTTTGAAATCACATCATTCCCTGATTCAGAAGTTCTTCCCGAAGAATCGACGAGTTTTACAATTAAATTCGAACCATCTTCCGAAGGTGAAAAAGTAGCATTACTGAACATTCTTAGCACAGACGCTGATGAGACAGCCATTAAATTAACCATAACCGGAATAGGTGTAAAACCCGAGATTGAAGTTGAACACCCAGCAGGAATCCCCCTGACAAATGGCGTTGGAATTATCAATTTGGGACCTACCGTTCTACTCGGAACAATCGTCGAGAAAGAGTTCGCAATCTATAATTCAGGTAGTGCAGCCTTGTCTGAGATATCGATCAAGGTAGAAGGCCAAGATGCCACAGATTTCTGCGTCGTAAGAATTCCACCTATTGAGATAGGCCCGAAACAGACTGTCAGCTTCGTAATTCGTTTTTCGCCCACCACCACGGGGCAAAAAACAGCGAACATAGAGATCAATAACAACGATTCTGACGAGGATCCATTTTTGATAAATCTTACCGCAAACTGCACGGAGAGCCTCGTAGTCAACGCAACTTATTCGAAGGAAACAGACACACCGCTTACAGGCCTGGGATTCAACGCATCTGGACTCTCTTTGAATCTAGCTTTGAACTACATGCCCGAGCGAGGAACGAATTTGACTGTGGTGAACAACATTATCCCTGGTTTTATCGAGGGGACTTTCACAAATCTTGTAAACGGCGAGATCGTAAATCTCAAATATGGCGGAAAGACCTACCCATTCGTAGCATGGTATTATGGAGGAGATGGAAACGATCTGGTTCTTCTTTGGCGCGACAATTCTATCGCATCGTGGGGGAAAAACGAATACGGACAGTTAGGAAACAATTCTCAATTTGATCAATCTATTCCAATACAGATAGCACAAGATAGCCCACTCGCAGGTAAGACCATTGCCAACGTAGCATCAGGCTCCAATCACAGCTTGGCACTATGCACGGATGGGACCCTTGCAGCCTGGGGTGACAATACATACGGACAACTAGGCAATGGAATCACCGAACCAAGTAAGATTCCTGTAATCGTCGATAGGACTGGCGTACTTTCTGACAAGACAGTAATTGCTATAGCTGCCGGAGAAAATCACAGCCTCGCACTTTGCTCTGACGGTACGGTATCCGCATGGGGCTCAGGAAATAACGGGCAGCTGGGAGACAACGCCTACTCTGACCGGCTGTTTCCAGTACTCGTCGATCAAACAGGCGTCCTTGCGGAGAAATCCGTATCCATCGTGAAGGCGGGCGCACAATACTCAGTAGCTCTCACTTCCGACGGAACAATTTTTGCTTGGGGAAATGGCGAAGTGGGCCAACTCGGCGATGGATTTACATCCAGCAGTTCAATTCCTATCCCAATTGACCAAAGTGGATCACTCGCTGGAAAATCCTGCGTAACAATTTCTGCAGGTTCGGAACACTGCTTGGCTCTGTGTTCTGATGGCACATTGGCATCTTGGGGGAACAATACCTCTGGACAAGTCGGTGACTCCACGTTTTTGATCCGCCCACTCCCAGTAATCGTTGATCCGGTTGGCGAACTTTACGGTAAGAACGTCTCGTTAGTCTCTGCAGGAGATCGCCACACTCTCGCACTATGCTCAGACGGCACATTGACCGGATGGGGTTATGATGGTGTCGATGGGGGAATTCAGAGTTCAATTCCAATAGCACTGGATCAGGGCGAAGTATTGTCCGACAAAACGATCATCGATATCGCTGCCGGCAACGATCTTAGCACAATTCTTTGTTCTGACGGAACAATCGCCTCAATAGGTATAAACGACCGTGGTCAGTTAGGAGACGGCACGCCAAACGAGAGCAGCATTCCGGTAGAAACAGATCAACGCATTGTTCTAGGCGATAAATTCCTCCGCTGCCTTAGCCTTAGTTTAACAGGCAGCAAAGCATCTCACGTTCTTAGCATTTACTCCAATCCCCTCAAAGCACCTAGCTCCTCAAAGTCCGCTATCAAAGCGCGCTTCACTAAAAAAATCAAAAAGTTTAGCAAGAAATACAAGCTCGCTAGAAAGAAGAAAAAGGTAGCAAGGGCCAAAAGATTGAAGGCCAAAATCAAGGCGTTACGAAAGAAACTAAGAGCACTTTAGAAATTTCACCTCGCGGAATAGACTCAGCTCTGTTGACCTTAGGATTTAGTGGCACTCTTTACTCAAATTTCCAAAAGACCTTGGGCTCTCATCCGCTGATCGAAAAAGAGTTTTTCGACAGTTCTCAATTCCCGCACTGGAAGAAGCAAGTTACCAGTTAAGCATCTCCCCATCATCCACCAGAAAAGCGACCACCGCAATTACTCTGCGTAACCCTACGACTGGAGCTTCATCCACACCTGAGCCAAAACCATCATAACACCACCACAATTATCTCGACGTAATATTGTTGCCATGTTAGAATGACAACATGCACGACCCCCCCCTCCCTCTCCAGCAAACAGAAGCGCTTCCTTGAAATCTACCACCAGACCGGAAAAGCAGGCGCATCCTGGTCACACGCCGGATACACGGCATCCGAGAAAACCGCACGCTCTGCCGCCTCTCGTTTTCTAAAGCGCGACGACGCACAGGCCTACCTCCACGATCTACAACGGAACGACAACGAAAGAACCAGCCTCAACCGCGAGAAACTCTTCAACCGCCTCGAACAGATCATCGATTCTCCCGATGCCCGCGACCGAGACGTCATTCAGGCCATCCGGGAAGCCAATCGCATGCTCGGCACCTACAACAAACCAGAACCACCACCCCGGAAGGAACCTGAAGAAAATCATCTTCGCGAATACATCGCCGCCGTCCGACGAGGAGAAACACCTGATTCCCATCCAGAAATCCTCAACCACCTATTCGAAAAGGAGAGTGCCTCACCCCCTGAGGAACCAGAGCGGTCCACTTCATCGCAGCAGGACAACTCCTATCAACCGACCGAAGCTGAGCGACTCGCCATCATCCACCACACAGTTCCTCGGCCCAAATCATCCCTTCCCACTATGATCCACCACTCAGGCGATCCGTGGGCAGACAGAGAGGAAGAGCAAAACGCAAAGATCGCCGCCAATAAGGGCTGCCCTCAAACTCCCCCGTCCAAAGCAAAACCGATCCCTCACAAGACTACACCCCCACCTGCTTCCACCTACCAAACCCGCCTCAAGCGACTTCGCTGGGCGCAGCGCAGAAAAGCTGCAGCAGGCCAATAATCACGTCCCCGAAAGAAAAACGCTGCAAAAACTTAACATTTTCGCCCGCAGAGACGACGGACCACCACCGATAGGCATTCACAAACAGCCACCTCCGAACAACTCGATTCGGAATCGAACTACCCTCGCCAGTGGCCGAGCTTAGCAAATCAATTGCAACAACTCTTATGTTGCTTGTTCTTACAAAAACGATGCTTCCAGCCCTTATCATTGGCAGGATTGGCCAGCGGAGAATCAATAAAACGCCACTTCTTTCTACCCTTGTAAGCAGGGCGACAATGACAATGAAGCTCTTCCACCCACTGCCATTCCACGCCGCCGTCAATACACTCGACAGGGCGCCAATAGGCATAGATATTTTCAGCGCACTTCTGGCATACTCCGAGAAACTTCGAATGATAAGTCTCGTGAGCAATCGCGGTCGTCGCGACAAACGACAACATCACAAGGGCGGTCAGCAAAGAAAGCCGGTTCTTCATTTGGTCTGTGGTGTTTCTGTTTCCTTCGCCTGACGAACAAGCGGAGTTAATAGTTATGGTAATTATAATTTAAATATACCCCTTACGTCAACGAAGAAATGTCCAGCATTCTCCCCAGATCCCAGTTCATACCGCTATTCGCCCTGCTCCTGTTACACTTCGCTCCAGCAGAAATTCAGGGACAGAATGAGGGCAACCTCTATGCATCCCGCTTTCAACCACCCGGAATGTGGATCTGGGACAACTGGTTCGTGCACGATGGCGACCAATGGCACGCGTTTTATCTCCAGGTTCCCAAAGCCATCGGAAAAGAACGCCGCTGGAAAAACAACGACCTGTTTAAGCACGTTGGCCACGCCACAGCGAAAGAAGCCCCCACGGGCCAATTCGAATGGAAAAACAGCGGCCCTGCACTTTTCGCACTCCCCGGGACTTGGAACGACCGACACATTGCCACCGGGAGCATTATTCGCCACGAAGGAAAGTGGTGGCAGTTCTTCACCGGGCGAGGTATTAATGGTGACGGGGTGGGCCTAGCACTCAGCGACGACCTCAACAAGTGGAACACTGAACCCGCTCCTCTCATTCCCCTTATCGATACCTTTGCAGAAACCGCAGAAGCCCCCTACGAATCAGTTTGGCAGGGCGAAACTCGCCATTGGGCAGGCATCAGCGATCCTTACATATACCCCAAGCCGGTCGACGGATGGTTTTATCTCGTCCTGTGCTCACGCATCCTCGATGTCCCCATCGAAGAAAGCGGCTGCCTGACATTGATGCGATCACAGGATCTCAAAAATTGGGAATCCGCTGGCATCATGGCATGGCCTCGATGCTTCGAACGTATGGAAACACCGCAACTCCTCCACCGCCCCGACGGAAACTGGAGCCTCATCTTTGGTGGCGTAGTCAATTCAGATTGGGCAAAGCAAAAAGAGAACCAACACGCATTTCCGGATGCCGTTCGCGGAAAAGGCAGTCACAAGAACTACGTGTATCACTTCCCCACGGAGTTTCTCGTTCCAGCAAAAGACGAACACCTCCACCATATCGCTACACCACCGGGCCACTACTACATCATGAAAGTGATCTCACTCAAGGACACACCCGATCGCAGCGACCTCGCCTTCTTCACCGCTACCGAACCCGACAGAGGTTCCGTCCTCTCAGAACCGTTCCGAGTGAAGCACCTTCCCGAGGGAGGAATCGAACTAGTCCGCATCCAGACCGAGTCCGAGTAGATGTTGCCAATCGGGACAATTCGATCCTTGGCACAAAACCACCGAAAATGCTATTCTAGATGACTTTCGCCATGAGCAGGCCAACCACTACACGCCGAATTCACAGAAGACGGCACGCACGTGAGCTCCTGATGATGGCCATGTTCGCCGCGATTGCTTTTGCCCCCTGTCTATGCGATGCGGGAAATAGCGACAGAAAAGCACTTCGAAAATTCAAGAAATGGACTTCTGGAAGCTGGTCCACCCGACTGGGTAAGATGCCTCTGTTACTCTCGCTCCCACCAGGCAAGGGAAAGGGCAGAGGCCAATTCGAAGCAACTCCATTTTCCTCTGGCGATGGGATGTCTCCCCTTCTATTAAAAAGCAAAAAATACAAACTCCGTCGGCGGGGAAAACTACTCGTCGTAAAAGGTCTTGCCACTTGGCAGAGAAGCTCCGTAAGCCGAATCGGAGGCACCAACTGGAGCGGACCGTTTGCAATCAAGGCGAAACTCAAAGGAAGGAAAACAATTATCGCCACCGGGTTGATAACGGTTTCCGGAACCACAACCTTCTCCGGTCCGATATCGACCAGAACACGCGGACCACTACCATCCGTACCCACTCCGGAAAGGGAACTGGCATTCGTCGGAAATGCCGGAAATAGTCCAGACCAGTTCAGCCCCGGCTTCTACACAGAAAGCGATGGACTGGGCGCCGTTCCCTACGATTTCCTCATTGCAAAGCACGAAATCACCAATGCCGAGTACACCGAGTATTTGAACGCAGTTGCTGCCTCCGATCCAAACGGAGTATTCAACATCCTCATGGAAACAGATCCTCGAGGCGGCATCGTTCAGGAAGGTATGGATGGATCTTTCACGTATTCGACCAAGACAAACATGGGAGACAAGCCAGTCGGATGGGTCAGCTTTTTTGATGCCTGTCGTTTCTGCAACTGGATCCACAACGGAAAGCCGACCGGAGCCCAGGGCAACTCGACAACCGAAGATGGTGCCTACACCCTCACAACCGATTCCATGAACCTGAATTCCGTCTTCCGAAATCCGGGAGCGAAATGCTTCATCCCTAGCGAAAACGAGTGGCACAAAGCAGCCTTTCACGAACCGGGTAGCGGCTGGATCATTTTATCAGGCCCGAACTACGGTAGCCCATCGAACTACTGGCTGTATGCCACTCGGCACAACGAAATTCCAAGCGACGCAGTAGCCGACGCCACAGGGAATATCGTGACCTCCCCACCATTCGATGTATCAAACATTGGCAATCACAACAAAGGAGCTGACTGGAACGGGCTTGATGGAAATCTGACAACTGTAGGCAGCGGAGGCCCGGGAAATACTACCTTTTATGGAGCCCTCGATATGGATGGAAACGTCCACGAGTGGACAGAATCAGGAATAGGCCAAGGGTATCGAGTGTACCGAGGAGGTTCGTGGGCTGGTGGCGGATCGTGGAGTTCCGGTGGAGCCACGAGCCCTCCGGCAGATGATGTGTTGAATGGCTCCCCGGACAATTTCTTCGGCTTCCGGATCGGTGCCTACCCCTACGATTAGGGAGCAACAGCTTCCCAGATTTTCACGTCGTCGAAGAGCGCGTGGTCGCCATTCACCGTGAAATGGAATGACGTTTTGGTGGGATGGGCCAACCCCGGAGACTTTAGGTAACCAATCAAGTTACCGCCCAGAGCCAACTGCATTTCATCACCAAGAATCGTAATCCTGGCCGTATACCACTTCTCCTGTTCAACAGGAATCTTTACCGTCTGACCGCGCCCTTCGAGTAGCTGATTTGCTTCCGTCTTCTTCTCTGGGTCGCGCCTCATTTCAAAAATCTCGTTCTTCATAATCCCTTCCCTGTCATCCCCAAGCCGAATCTGCGTCGGCGCAAAAGCAACCCTCGCAATGTGCCCTGCGTGCGAACCCTTGTAATTTTGATCGTCGAAAACACAGTTAAAGTTCTTCGTTCCCTCAAGTCGGAAACGAAACTCAACAATCACGTCTTTCATCGGCAGGTAGGTTCGCCCTACCGCACCGTGATCGTCCCGGCCCTGCCATGCCTTCAAAACACCATCCTCGATCGAAAACCCAGGGATGAGCGCCATCCACGTGTCGTCCCCTTTTCTGCCTTCACCGACCTTTCCCGAGGAGAAGTCGTCAGACAGGAGCAGCTTCCCCTCTTTCGCAATTGGTTTCGAAGGCGGCTCGTCCGCCCACAGAAAACCAGCAGAAACGAACGCTATGGAAACAACACAGAGTATTCGAGAAATCATCATTCCTTGGCAATACACCGTCCAAAACGCGGTGACGAGTCAAATTCACCGGCGCTATTGCGTTTTATGCATTGCAGTTCGAATCATTTCCTGATAATCGAAATAGTTGACTCTAACTTCTCTACCCATGCCTGGAAAATTCGAAATCAAGAAAGCAAAGAACGGTCAGTTTCACTTCAACCTGAAGGCCACCAACGGTCAGGTTATTTTGACCAGCGAAATGTACACGACGAAGCGAAGCGCAAAGAACGGGATCGCTTCCGTCATGAAAAACGGTGCCGAGGACGGTCAGTTCGCACGGCTGGAATCCAAAAGCAAAAAGCCCTACTTCACCCTGAAGGCAAAGAACCATCAGGTGATCGGACAGAGCGAGATGTACGAGACCGAGAAGGCTCGGGAAAACGGTATCAAGTCAGTCATGAAAAACGCCCCCGGCGCGAAGATCGAAGATCTCACGATCGCCTGACCACTTCACAAAATCCGTATTCACTTTTCAGGCTGCCCGTCGGTATTCATCCGGGGCAGCCTGTTTGTTGTAAGATGTCTCACCTACCACAGCACCAGGTTCGAGGAGCTGTTGTAAACGTTCTCAGCCTCCTGCTGTTTTTCTTCCTCCTTCCCAGAAATTACCTTTCTGAGGAATCGCTTTTTCCTGCTTGGCTGGCAGTCCTCCTTCTCTTGTCAATGCTCGCAGAGCCCTTCCTGACTTACTGGAAAATGGACGCCATTCTTTCTCGCCTGGAGAACTGGAAAATTGTCAAAGCGCGAACTCTTCTTGTGAACCTCTTTTCTGTGTTGCTTGTCTGGGGAGCAAGAACAGCGTTTTTCGGTGCACTCTTTGTCACCGCGCTAAGGTCTCTCATCTCCAAAGAAGCATTGGAGCCCTTCGTGATGCCACTCATCATATTACTCGCAATACGAGAGGCATTTATCGTCGGCTGCTATTGCAGGACAGAGTCGCGCAGAAAAGTGGCTCCTAGAGCAGAATGGGCGATCGATCTTTCGCTGATTTTCCTGATCGCCTTTTCTGAATTGATGGCATTCGAACTTTTCGAACAGGCCGACGCCACAAAAGTGGAACCATCCAAAATTGGAATCATGCTTCCATTTCAGATCATGTTCTTCGTGATGTTCTTTCTTCCTATCCGTATGCCCTACACCATCGAAGAACTGGGAAACAGAACCGGAACAATACAGGGGCGTATCCTTCTGTTCGGGTCCTTTTTCCTCTGTTTCCTCGGACTATTTTACTCACCCCTCATTCTCGATCTACTGGATCTGAACTGACCACTGCTCATGCCGTAGCACAGACTTTCGCAGCCTTTGCCAAAATAGGCCGAACCCCCGCTCGCTTGGAGTTCCAGGCGAAACAAAGCGTTCTCTCAAGAGAGCGAAGCCCCTTCACTTCATAGCTTTGAACACCAACCCGATCAAACTGACTCTCCGCATACGCCGGCAGAATGGCGCAGCATTCTTTGCGCGACACCAGCAGGGCTACCTGGGTCGAAGAACTGCACTCGGTAACAAATTTCAATTCTACTCCCCCTTCCGCAGCGAGATTTTCCAAAGTGGTTCTGTACTGTCCCCTTCCTTCAAGAACGGCCAAAGGAAGCTTAGCAATCTCCTCAAATTTCACGGGAGACTTCAATCGAGCTCGAAACTTCTTCGGAACATACAGTCTGTAGTCGAGAACAAATTTTCCCGCAGCAGACAATACGGGCGTCAGGGCATCTTTTCTTACGAAGCCAATATCGATTTCGCCGCTTTGGAGAGACTCGATCGCAGCCTCAGTCCTCATATTGCGAAACGAGATCCGAGCTTCTGGAAAGGCCTTTTTCAATACAGGGAGAACGGCGGGAATCAACAGCCAATGAATCAGGCTCTCCCCCGCACCAATGATCAATTTGGAAGGCTGACCAGAACAGGTTCCCACAAAGTCATCAAGTGCACTCAAATAGTTCCTGCAGATTCGTGCAAGCTCCGCTCCCTTCTCAGTTATCCGATAGGGTTTGGCACTCCTGTCCAGGAGATCGATTCCAAGAAACGACTCCAGCTCCGCGATTTGTCGACTGAATTGACTCTGCCGGTTGGCATCCCCTCTGGCCGCCTTTCCAATGCTACCGACTTCGTCAACCAGGCAGAGTGTTGCCAATCGATCCATAGAAAGATTCTTCTTTCCGACGAGATTTTTAAACATGACTCAATAGTCATGTAATTCTCATTCTTTCAAATACAATTCACATATCACTTTTGTATGGTGAATCATAGATGAAAACGACAATTCAGAATCACAGCTCTTTCGACCTCATCGGGGACATACACGGATTTGCCACACCTCTCAGAGAATTATTAGATTTGTTAGGATACCGTAAAAGTGGCGATACCTACAGACACCCTGAGGGTAGAAAAGTGATCTTTGCGGGAGATTTCATCGACAGGGGCCCGGAAATTCGAGAGACCCTCCATCTGGTGCGTTCCATGATCGATTCGGACGATGCTATAGCCATCATGGGAAATCACGAATACAATGCGGTCTGCTTTCACACCCCCGATGGCAAAGGGGACTACCTTCGCTCTCATACATACAAGGACGGGAAGAACATCAAGCAGCACGAAACAACCCTTCGTGCTTTTGCGGGACTCGACCGGGAGTGGGATGAATGGATTCGTTGGTTTCGGGAGCTTCCATTCTATCTCGACCTTGGGAATCTACGAGTCGTTCATGCTACCTGGCATAGAGATTCAATCCGCTTCCTCAAAGGAAAGTCCCTTGCTGACGATGATTTTCTGAAGTCCAGCGTCTGCCCTGACACTCCTGAATTTGAGTCCGTTGAAATCGTCCTCAAAGGATTGGAGATTCCACTGCCCGACGGGAATTTCTACGAAGATAAGCAGGGTTTCCGACGTTCCTGTTCGCGCGTAAAGTGGTGGGAGTGCCCTGATACACTTTCGTATCGAGATGCCGTATTCCCTTTTTGCGACACTGTTTCGGATGACCTCATTGATTTCACAAAGGTGTCTCCCTGGGGAACCTATCCCGACTCAGATCCACCAGTCTTCTTCGGACACTACTGGATTCCGGCCAGCGAAGCCCCTCGCCCACAAAGGAGCAACATTGCCTGCCTTGACTACAGCGTGGCGAAGCCTGGTGGCAAGTTGGTTGCGTACCGATGGGATGGAGAACAGACTCTCGACTCCGAAAAATTTGTCTCAGGTCCCTCCTGACCGATGGCCCGCTCAGCTCCGAAGCCCGACTTTTCGCAAAGACCACTTTGCCAGAGACCGCATCTGCTTGTCGGATTCGAGGGCGAGATGATTCACCCTGTGGAGAAAATCATCAGGCATCAACCTGGCAGAAAATACTTCGTACCCATCGCCATTGGTAAATCCTCTCTTGTAGCTTTCGTCTCCCGAAAGAAAATCGAGTTTTTCCACGCCATCCTTCCTTACCCATTCATCGATTCGAGAGAGCAACAGGCATTTTCCGGGAGCAAGCTTCTGGTGGGCTGGATCGAATGCGGTGAGATAACCAAAATACCTACCCCCTCTTACAAAACCAAAATCAACTGCCAGAATTTCCCCTCGATCGACCAGCTCCGCACACTGCAACCCGACATCAGGATCTCTCGCAACACTTGTAAGCATCGTAGTCAGGCGGGAATCCTGAAACGGTCCCATCCCATCCTTGCGAAAGTGCTTGCTATGAAATGCGGCTGCGCTTTCCAACGTGTCTTCCCGAATGTCAGAGGACCGGCATATCGTCACCTCGGCATCTGGAGCTTCCCGTTTCAATCGATTCAATGAACGCCGCAGATCCTGCCTCGTCTTGCGCGAGAACGAAGAAAGATATCCATCCAATCCGCCAGCAATCGAAACAACAGGACAAGGGGCAAAATGTTTGGCGAAAACAATGGAACGATCTGGAGGAACATCAGCTTCGACCAGTGACTGATATAGCTTCCCTTCTGAAGATAGCTTTCGAAAGACAAAGTGCGACCCTGGCGCCTCCCGGCGAAGCCCTTCCATAAATCGGGCCAGAGCAAACGCGACCGTCACTTCAGAGCCGGACACGATATCTTGATAGTCACAGACTTCATCGCCAGCCAAGCGGATCTCACGCCCTTTCCGGTAACACGGCAGAATAGCAGCCGTTGTATGATTCTTAAGCAACTCAAAGACAAAAGGAGAGCATTCTCCCACGCCGTATTGCTCATACCAGGCTCGGTTCCACCCGAATGTCTGGAAAGGCGAAATCACATCCCGCGTGAATTCCTTCCATTTCTTCTCAAGTCTTTCAATCGCTTCCACATCGCGGTGTATGACGACAGTCCACACGTCGCGGAACGTTGCATTCTTTCGAGACGTATCCGGCAGATGATGTCGAACAATCGAAGACGTCTGCTTCGAATCGACTTTCCTGTGCATCGAGCTTTTCAAATGTCGGATGTTCTCCATCAATCAAGCTCAACCTCTTTGCCTCGCTCTGGAAACAGTTTCACAAGCAACGAATCCACCTTCCGGTTGACCTTCTGCCGCATTCGCCAAGAAAAACTTCCCATGTGCCTCAGTTTCGCCGGAGGCTCCCCGAAACGTTCCCGATATGTCTCCTGCCATTTCGGCACCTGGCAGATAAAACGCCAGTCCGTTTCGATAAACGTTCTCAGCACATACATCGGGACAGGCGATCGCAGCGCGAAGAGACGTGGATTGAATGTTGTGGCAAAAGGGCAGGAGGGAAAAAACTCCCCAGCAAGAATCCCCCTCTTCAACAGGGTGTCTTTGATCTTTCGCTCCGGTTCAGTTGCATCAAGCAACCTCTGCCCCCTCACCCCCGGAAGCATCAAGATCAGACACCGAAGTCTCGGATCCTCAGTGCGAATGTTCTCTTCAAAGGTAGCCGCCGCTTTCAGCAGAAGAGTATCAAGATCAGAGAGCGCCGGTTCTCTCTCGTTCAAATTGACTGCGGACACCCACATCCCTTTCGCAGCCAAGGAAGGTTCCACCATCGGACAGATCGCTTCGACACGACGACGTTTCTTCACTCGCTTCAGTGGGAATGTCGCCGTCCACTCTGCGCATTCGGCTAGTTTTTGTGAATCCTCAGCAGAAAACCCCTCGCCCAGCCAGGTCGACGCGTTTCTAGCATCATCCATCGCAACGAGTCCGAGATTGGGCGCCGAGAGTATGGGGGTAGCAAGCGACATGGCAAAACTTATGGAAATTATAATTCCTACAGAAGAATGCTCAAGCCAGAAAACGAGAAATACCAGCCTCGCTAAGCAAAATGTGATTTATGCAGACGAAAAACAGTGGTTTTCCCGCAATCTTTGTATCTTTCTCGCCTCCACTGTCTCCCACCAAAAGCATCCCCCATTAATTTCATAAAGAACAAATCAGCTGGAAGGGCTTGAGCGAGATGCCCCGAAACACGTCCAGAAAAATGGAATATCTCCTGCTTATGAGGGAGTTATGAAATCGAGCGTGTGTGTATTTACACAAGAGTCCCCCGCGAAGTTGATTCTACAGAAACTGCGAGACAATTATCTCCATGCGACTCACACGCATTTGGACATCAATGCAATCAATTCAGGCACGGACCTTCACGTCATCGAAGCAGAGGAAAAATATCACTCTGCCATCTTGGAAGAAATTGCAGAGTCAGAAGAGACTCACCCGTTCCTCTTCAGGTGCTCGAACTGCGAATCTGCAAGAATATGCCTCAACTACGGAGGCCCTTTTTCGCACTTCCTCCGAACCTTCACGAGTGGCTCGATTACCACTCCTCTCCGAAGCTCGCCGTCCCCAAACTTAACCTGCAGGAGCTGCCACTCACTGCAGAAACTTGGAGGCAGGTGAACCTCGCAAAGTCGAAAGACTAACTTGGCTACTCGGGATTTTCTACCGCCTCTTTCACGGCGTCCACAGCCTCTCCGATTTCCTCGGCAGCTTTCTCTGTGTCGGTCTTCTTCTCACACCCTGCAGTCGCAAAGAACAGGGCCGAAGCAAACATAAGTGCGATCCATGACGCTTTCATAAACAGGGTTACGATTACAAGAGTGAACGAGGGCTATAGAATTGGATAGAATTTGATGCAGACATCACGGTAATTTCCCTGAAGGGTCGACTTCCTCATCCTCCGGGGCAATCGGGCCCGTTCCACTTTTCTCGTCAATCACAAGCGAGATCAACTGGTCGCCAGGAACCGGGGAATTTGAGTTTGGCGTCTGCACGTCAAGCTCGCGTCCCTGACTGATTCGAAACAGGATGATAGCCGATTCGCCATAATACTCTCTGAAATGTGTCATCGTGAACTCAGAATTCAGAGTGGTCTTTTTGACTTTTGCTCCCTTCTCCAACATGCTGCCGATCTCGAAAGAATTCACAGGGTGATCCCCAAGAGGTCTTCCGTTAAATTCCGTCGTTGAAGACTTTCTGTCAGACTCTTCCACATCTACCGGCTTTATCTGGAACACATTCGAATTTCCAAGCGTGTGTCCCAAGCTGATACAGGCAAGAGTATTCACCTGATCGTTGGGAGTCGCCGCCACCATGTTACCGATACCAACGAGATCGATCTCTTCCGCAGCAAAATCAGAAAGCACATTTGCATTCAGTGCCGGCACTCCCGCCATTCTTGCATCTCGAGTCGCACCGTAGTTTGAATCCATCATCAAGACTCTGAATCCTGCATCCTGGATGATCTTCGCAGCATCAATGGTCCACTCTCGAATTCCGATAAAGAGAACACCCTGAGGGTTTTTCAGCGCCACTCCCAGCCTTCTCGCCAAAGGGGCTGAGAGAAGACCGTAGAAAGCCACCGTACCCACGATGACCACGTAGGTAATTGGGACGATTCGAGCTGCTTCCTCTGCGTATATCCCTGTGGTCTTCGCCAGTTCCAAGGCAAAAACAGAGGACACCGCCGCCGCGACAATCCCCCGTGGAGCCATAAAAGAGAGAAACACTTTTTCCCGAGTACCTACCCGCTTCTCTCCTATCATGCTGATAAACACACTCGCGGGTCGCACAATCACGATCAGGATGAGAAGAAAAAGAACTGCTTCTTTCCAGACCATCATCAGATCGTCGAGGCTGATACGTGCGCCCAGAATAATGAAAAGACAGGAGATCAGAACCGTTCTGAGCACCTCCTTAAACTCGATAACATGCCTGATTTTCGCTCGCTCCTGATTTGCCAGCCCGATCCCCAATATCGTTACTGTCAGCAGACCAGACTCATGCTGCACCAGATTGGAAACAGTGAAGAGAACGAGACTCACCACCAAAACTACCAGGCTCTGTAGGAAATCCGGCACCCAATGCTTACTCAGAATGTAACTCAGTGCCCACGCGGCGAAAAAACCGAGCCCCGCACCCAACAGGATAGTTTTGCTAAGTACGAGTAGAACACCGCCAAACCCGGATGTGTGGTCATCCGATCCTCCATGCCCAAAAAAGACTCCGAACACCAGCACTGCCAAAATTGCTCCGACAGGGTCGATGACGATTCCCTCCCACTTCAGAATCGAATTCACGGAGCGTTGAGGCCTCACCATCTTTAGGAGCGGCCCTATCACGGTAGGGCCAGTCACAACAAGAATTGCGGAAACCAGCAAGGCTACCGGCCAGCTGAATCCCGCGACTTTGTGAGCCGCAACCGCCGATATTGCCCAGGTAACTAAGGTCCCGATACTGATCAGCCGTAGAACAGAAGTCCCGGCTTCCTTCAATTCGGAAAACCGCAGAGTAAGACCTCCTTCCAAGAGGATGACCGCCACCGATAAAGAAACCAGAGCGAAAAGAGTGTTCGGCTCGACAAGCTCGCTCTGGTCGTAGAACTGCCCCGCCGTAAAGCCGAAAGCCAGCAGCAACAGAATTGAAGGGAGTCGCAGGCGCCACGCCAACCACTGGGCACCGATTCCCAAAAGGAGGACGGAGGTGAAATAAATCAGTCGTTCGTCCATCAAGCAGTAGTCTTCGAATACCTAAAAATCACTTCGGAGAATTACGTTCCCCACTCTAAGAAAGGATACATGATCTCGCATTTCAAAGACGGTCAAAACAATTCGTTCATTTCCTGCCATAATTTTGTGTTGTCAGCATTTTTGCTCGAAGCACTTGCTCTAAACACATCGATGAAGGAACTTTACCCTTTACTGTTCAGCCGACCGTAACCTCTAACCGTGAGTCCAAAGCAGCAATTTGTGTGGAGAAGTTCTCTGTCCGTGATGAGAGCGGTCGCCACTCGCTTTCTTTCAGCCGTTTCTGTCTGGATAGTTATCACACCATTTTTCCTCCTCGCGGTTGAGGGAGAAGAAAAACAGCCAGAGCCCGACGTTGCTGCCACTACGACGCAAGTGGGCCAAGAGGAATCACTCAGGACCGGTGATCGACCGCTCGAGGCTCTCCATTCCGTCCTTGAATCGATGGAACTCATCGATGCGGAAATTCAGAAACTCAATGCTGACCGAGCTGACGCGACAGAGCTGGAGAAAGAACAGATCGAAGCTGCCATCGCCGAGCTCAACACGAAGAAGGACCAGTTGCAGGGAGATTTTGAATCGATTGCTACGGGCATCAACCCGGAGGATTACGAAGATTCCATCGCCGAGGTATTCGTGCTGGCAGAAGAAGTCGATACTCTTCTCCGTCCTATTATCGAGGAACTCAAGGATCTCACTGAAAAACCGAGGGAGATTGAGGAGCTCCGAAGCGATCTCGCTACGTGGAAGAAGAGGGCTGCCACCACGTCGGAAGCATTACTTCAAATTGATCAGTTGCCGAAACCTGATGACCAGGCACTCCAGGAACAAATCAAGCTCACCCGTCAAACCTGGACTGAGAGGAAGAAGCAGGCGCAGAACCGCATTCAGGCGATCTCGTATCAACTGGAACAAGCGGAGAAGAATCAGCCCTCGCTCCTGGAGATTTTCAAAAACAGCCTCCGCTCTTTTTTTCGCAGTCGTGGCCGGAACTTCCTTGTCTGCATCCTGGTTTTCTTCGCGACTTTCTTCCTGCTTCGTTTCCTCCATCGAAAGGTGGACGAAATGTTCCCCTGGCGAAAGAAGACGGAACGACCATTCTATGTTCGGTTGATCGACGTCGGGCTCAACCTGTTTGCCTTTGTTGGAGCCGCAGTTGCAGCCCTGATCGTCCTTTATGCAACCGGGGATTGGCTATTGATGGGTTTGGCGATCATTCTTCTCGTCGGTCTCGTGCTGGCGGCAAAGAATGGTCTCCCCAAAGTTTACGATCATGCGAGAATTTTGCTCAACCTTGGCGAAGTCCGCGAAGGCGAGCGAGTCATCTATGAAGGGATCCCCTGGAGAATAGACCGATTGAATTTCTACACCATTCTTCGGAATGAAAAACTTCGAGGTGGAATGATCAGGCTCCCCGTGGGGCACCTTAGTGGATTTGTCTCGCGCCCGTATGATAAAGACCACGAACACTGGTTCCCCTGTGATGAAGGAGACTGGATTTTGTTCCCCGAGGAGGGTCTTGCCAGGGTTGTTACTCAGACACCAGAGTATGTCCAGGTAGTGAAACTTGGAGGTGCAAAAGTCACTATGCCCACGGCTGACTTCCTATCAAAACCATTCGAAAATCTTTCCGGAAGCTTCCGAATCTCCTCCATCTTCGGCATCGACTACGAACATCAGGCTGATTCCACGGAGAAAATTCCTGAGATAATGTGGGCCTACATGACCCGGGAGATCTGCTCGCTCATTGGCGACCGAGACAAGTTATTGAGCTTGAAGGTGGAATTCGCCACTGCCGGTCCTTCTTCCCTCGATCTCGCAATCATCAGTGACTTCGACGGGTCGATGGCAGCAAAATACCAAGTTCTTCAACGAGCCATACAGCGCATGGCCGTGGACTGCTGCAACGCGAATGGGTGGGTTATCCCATTCACGCAGATCACTCTTCACAACGCTTTCCAGGAAGAGAAGAAAGCCGAAGTCATCGAAGAGGACAAAAAGCCGCGGCTGCCGTAACCTGTGGCGAAGGCACTTCCCGAAGTCATGTCGTCCTCTCGTTCCCCATCTTCTTCAAAACAGAACTACCTCAGGCTCCTCGCGATTCAGGTCGAGAAGATCTACGATACTTTTCATCGCTTCCTTGCATGGGCGACGGGACGGTTAGGCAAACCCATGTCGGCAGAAATCTACCATGCGGCACAAATGTCCGGCGGTGTGATGGTGAAAGGCCGGGTTTTGTTATCCAGAAAATGGAGAGACCCACTAGAGGAGGACCACCCCGTGGTGAATTTCTTTCAAATGTTGAAGCGTTGGGCGACTCCGGAAAGACCCAATTCGCTTGTCCGTATCAGCCTGGGCGGAAAAGAATATGATGTGAGAGCTGACAAAGAAGCCTACTTCGAACAGTTCATACCAAAGGAAGAATGCCTCTCTGAAGAAGTATTCATTGAACTACCTGAATCTGAAGTTTCCAAACCTTCTTCTCATTCTGTTTTCACAGTAGGTGCCGACTCTACCCGCCTGATCATCAGCGATATCGATGACACCGTCCTCGTCACTCATGCGGCGAAGACCCTGAGAATGATCGCCACCACGTTATTCGGCAATGCACTGACACGACAACTATTTCCGGGTAGCTCGGAGCTGTATCAATCTCTAAGACACGGCAAAACAGAGAATGATGAAGAGAATCCGATCACTTATGTGACGAGTTCTCCCTTCAATTTGCATTCCCTGCTTGTTCTCATTTTTGACGAAAACCGGCTTCCGACAGGTCCATTTTTCATGACTGACTGGGGCCTTGACGTCGACAAATGGTTCAAGAGGAGCCATAGCGCGCACAAGAAAGAAGCAATCCGCACGACTCTCGATTGGTATCCCGAGAAACCGGCGATTCTGATCGGCGACAGCGGTCAACACGATACCATGATCTACATCGATATGGCTCTCGAGTTTCCGGACCGGATTGATACAATTCTGATCCGCGACGTTTCCGGAGAAGAAAGGCGCGAAGAGTTGCAGTCGAAAATTCAGCTCATTCAGGACTCCGATGTCATGTTCTCCTTCTTTGAATCTTCTTACGAAGCTGCCGAAATCCTCACGCAAAGAGGCTGGATCTCAGATGAGCAACGCAGAAAAGTTCAGGCTGCCGTGAAAGAAAGCGAAAAATCTATTCTAGAGACCCTGACGCATGCCAAACCTCACCGAAATCCTCACTGACTTACGAGATAACATTGAGGGAGAAGAAATCGACCTGGGAGAAATCGTCGAACACTTCGAAGACCGAGGCTTCGGCCCCCTTCTCCTCGCGCCTGCTCTTCTGGCGGTGCTTCCAACGGGAGCAATTCCCGGAGTCCCGGCGATCTGTGCGATTTTCATCATTCTCATCAGCGGACAATTGCTTTTCGGAAAAAACCATCCATGGCTGCCAAGCCGATTGAAACGTTTCTCCGTACCCAAACAGAAATTCGAAAACTCGTTCGACAAGTTTGAGCCGTGGACCAAGCGTTTCGACAAACTACTTTCTCAAAGGCTGGAAATATTCACTCGCGAAACCGCAACCCGAGTGGTCGCAGCAATTGCTATCGCCCTCGCATTGCTCATGATACCTTTGGAGCTGATTCCCTTCGCCTGCGCCGTACCTGGACTGTCGATTGCATGCTTCGCGCTGGGTCTGAGCGCGCGCGACGGATTATTCACTCTACTGGCTCTGATCGTAGCTATCGTCTCTGTCTGGGTCACTTGGAAATTCTGGCCCTTGTAATCCTCAACGATTCGACTCTGTCGGGCGAAAGGTCAGCACCACGCGATATCGCTGTTTCACCGGCTGATGCTCCAGCCAAGGTTCCTGAAAGAGATAATATCCCCGCGCCTCATAGAAGATTATCTCGGATCGAATCGGATCTTCCAGAACATCAAATGGAGTATCGTCACTAACCCACTCCATTTTTCTCTCTAACCTTCTTTTGACGGAGCAGAAGCGATTAATAATCCGGTCTTCGGTGTCCTGAATATGTGCGAGGGCGGCGCCTTTCTCCATAGGTCTTTTGGTAACAGGTAAGAAGCAGGTTTACCCTACAGAACGCCTTTAGTGCAGATTCGGACGACCGAAAAATTTCTCCCGGAGGGTTTCCGAGGGCGGTTGACCGATTTTACTCACAATAACCATGATCGGAGTCACCAGAATAACAGACCAAACGAAGGGGTGCATTCCCAAGAGAAGGTATTCCTCAAACTCGCCCGTCTTCAAGAATCCTATCAAATACAGTATCAGGATGGTTACGCCACCAGTCGTCATCCCGACTACCATCGCTTTTGCTGTGGTACGTCCCCAATAGAGGGCAAACACCATGGGCACCAAGAAACAGGCGCCCAGTCCAGCCGAAGCAAAAATAATTAGATCCTGCAGAAACTGCGGCGGATAGAGCACGGCAAAAACACCTAGCACACCCACCACAACGGTAACGATGTAACTCAAACGTTTGATCTGTTTTTCACTCGCATTCGGGTTAATCGATTCCTGATAAATGTCTCTCACCACCCCCGAAGAAACGAGAAGAAGAAAACTGTCCACGCTCGACATGACTGCGGCAAAAGGAGCAGCCACAAGCAACCCGGCCAACCAGGGGACACCAGCATTTTCCGTCAGCGTGGACGCCATTTCGGGCATCACTCTGTCAGGAAAAATTTCCATACCGGGCAGGATGACTCGGGCACTTGTGAAGATGAGGACGAGTGGAAAATAGATCATCCCGAAATACAGGGCGACCATCACCATCGAACGTCGCAAAGTCACGGTGTTCTGGAATGCCATTTGCCGCACCATGTAACTCGGTTGCCCTGCTCCACTGAAATTCCAGAAAGCAAAAAAGCTGAGTGCCAGCATTACCCCCAGGAAACCTGCTGGATTATCCTTCGAAGGTCCTGGCGCTCGCGTGTAGACACCTCTTTCTCCAGCGCCATAGGCATACGGAACAGGCTCGCCTTTCAAAGCAACTGACACCGGTCTCTCGAACGCCACAAGGCGGCTCACTTTCTCAATCTCTTCTGGCGTTGTAATTCGGATCGCTTCGACTTCGACATTTCCATTCGGTTTTGCTGGAATGGAGACTGCTGACTTGATACGAACAATCCCTCCGTCATCAGGTAGTTCCAGCCACGTCCCTCGGCGTAAATTGATGTCTTCGGATTTAGTCGGAGCCAACTCCAAGGTAACAAATTCCGGAGGCGTCATTTTTTCTACCTGCCGAGTCGCATTGGCGAGCCCACCCACCTGAGAAAGACAGAGAAAAAGCATGATGATCACTCCGATTCCCATAACGATCCCCTGCATAACATCCGTCCAAACTACGGCGCGGAATCCACCGAACGTCGTGTAAACAATCACTGACACAGCGAAAACTAACAGGCACAGAAGATAATCACCATCAGCTTTTCCTACCCACGGAATTCCATCCTTTGCAGACTCAACAGCAGAAACGGCAGTCTCGTAGACAGGGATACCATCCAGTAACGTCGCCATGATCTGAGCGCCTGCCTTAAACTGAGCGAGCAGGAAAAAGAACATGAAGAACACGACCAAAACCGTGGCAAAATTCCCAACCGCAGCACTTTCGAAACGACGCCTCAACAGTTCAGGGATGGTGATGGCCCCGGCGATTCTTCCCACCTGATTCAATCGCTTCGCCAGCAATCCCAATGCCACCATGGGAACTACCATGTATCCCGCGATCCACCAGGCGAGAACCCACCCGTGAGTGTATATCAGCGAAGGAAATCCCATGAAACTTCCGCCCGAAGCCGCCGTCGCAGCATAGGTGAACGCGAATGCCCATAGGCCAATGTTTTTGCTCCCAAGAAAATACTCGCTGACGAACGATCTCGATTTTCCCGCTCGATTGGCAATAGCCGCGAGGGCAAAGACAAAAGCGAGATAAACGCCGAAAGAAATCAGAGCCGTCATTTATCCCCCCCTCCGTCCTCGCTCAACGATTCGTCTACCTCTAGCGGAGTATCCTCCATGAAACAGAGTGCAAACCAGATCGTGACGGCAAGGGCGAAGGCCCATGGAGCCGCCACTCCGAAGAAAACCCACTTTGGCATTCCGAAAAACAACTCAACCTCCACCTCGACTTCGCTTGCGAAGATCCCGTTGTATCCCACCGTCCAAACAGCAAATGCAACCCACGTCCCAATCATGAACCAGAACTCCTTTCGCGATTGCCGGAACGAATCCCCTAAGGTTTGCTGCTTTTCTGGTCCCTCCATAGCGATTGAATCTGGAAAATACGTCCGCTCCTCGCGAGAGAATTTCTTCCCTGATGACGTGCTGACGAAACGTCAATCTGCTCTACTGTTCATGCCATGATCGACAACTTTGCGAGAAATCTCGATTTCCCGGAACTGGAACAGACTGTCTACCTCAACACGGCAGCAGAGGGAATACCGCCAGTTTCGTGCCGAGATGCTTTACTTCGTTACCATGACGCGAAATCAGAGGGAATGGCAGGAAGGGAGAGATTGTTTGAAGAATTTTCCCTCGCTCAGAAAGATACAGCTAACCTTCTCGGGCTGACGCCGGAAGAGGTCTCCTTCTGCTCGAGCACCTCAGAAGCATACAACCTGCTTGCCACATCGGTCGACTTTTCGAATGGAGGTGAGGCCGTGATCTCTAACCTTGAGTTCCCGGCTGGCGCTACCCCCTGGTTGCAGCTTTCGAGTGAGCCAAAAGTTCATCTATGGGAACATAGAAACGGGGTTCTGGAACTGGATGATCTGGCCGGTCTCCTGAGTGAGTCAACGCGCCTCGTTCAGGTCTCTCTGGTGAGCTTTCTTACCGGGTATAGAATCGCATGGTCTGAATTTAGAGATCTTGTCAGGCAAAAAGCTCCACAAGCCCTTTTGTCTGTCGATACTACCCAGGCAATGGGACGAGTTGCCCTCGACTGCCTAGACGCCGACTGCATTTTTGCCAGCACTTATAAATGGCTTCTCGGCTCGCAAGGAGGATGTGTTGTAGTCGTCCCTGAGCACGCCAGGGAGAAAGTCCTAG
Organism: Verrucomicrobiales bacterium; assembly: GCA_002698785.1. Lineage (GTDB taxonomy): Bacteria > Verrucomicrobiota > Verrucomicrobiia > Verrucomicrobiales > DEV007 > Arctic95D-9. Next base: position 494,912 of record PAAG01000059.1, read on the forward strand.
TGCGAGCAGGCGGATGGCATAACCTGGCAAACGCGTTTGACCAGGACCGTTTCGAGCGTGCCGAACCGTTTCCCGGAGCAGCGGGCTTTGCCGTTGGGATGCCTTCCTTTCCCGCCATTTATGCGTTGCGTAGCGGTCTTGCCTGCCTGTCCGATCCTGGCATTCCTGCGATCGCACGGCATTCAGATGAGCTGGTCGAACGCCTTCACTCCGGTCTGGCAGAGATTGGTATCAAAACCATGTCACCCCCACAGCCTGGGAACTGGTCGGGAATTGTCTCGTTTCAGTCGGAGAATGACGAAGCGATACACGATGCTCTGTTGGAAAAGAATATTCACCTGATGCATCAAGCAGGTCGACTTCGAATTTCCGTTCACGGATACAATCGCATGGAAGACATCGAGACCTGCCTGGACACACTCCGACAGCTTAGCTGAAGAAGATCTTCTCCGCCGTATTTCGCAGCATGTTTTCGCGATCCTTATCGGATAGAAAATCGAGGCCTCCCGTCATGAGCTCAATCGAAGCTTTGTAGGTGTGTGGTTCCTGCACCTGATAGGGGCAATCCGATCCCCACATCAAGCGGTCCGAACCATACGCCTCCACCATGCTTTTCACTAACGGAGCCAGATCCGTGTAGGGAGGTTTCTTTTCCCCCAGCGCATAAAAGGCGGAAGTCTTCACGTATGTATTTGGAAATTTCGCCAGCTCCTGCAGTTGCTCGACTTGCTCGGGATCAACGGTGCCTTTCATACCGATGCGGGCGAAGTGATCGATGACGACCGTCGTGTCTGGATAGGTTTCGCACATGCGCTTGATAACCGGAAGGGAAGCCGGGTCGGTCAAACAGCACATGGCGAGCCCTTCCTCGGCACCCACCTTCCACATTGTATTCATTCCCTCGGAAGCTTCCCATTTTGCGACTCTGTCAGGAAAGGCGTATAGCCGAAATCCCCGAACTCCACCCTCCTTCAATTTCTTCATCTCACCGTCTACCTCCGCTGCCTCGTGATCAATTATCGCGACTCCACCAAACCTACCAGGATACTTTTTCATCACGTCGAGCATGTAGGAGTTATCAAACTCGTAGAAGCTCATCTGGATCAGCACCGTTCGTGTCACTCCTGTCCCCTCCTGTTCGGCAAACAATTCTTCCGGAGTAAAAGAAGGAGGAGCCATCTCTTTCTCACTGAAGTTTTTGGAGAGTGGGTAAGCAGTTTTGTCAGGAGTCCAGACATGAACATGGGCATCGACCCACCCGTTATCGACCTTATCATCACCGATGGCCCACCCCATGGCGGAACTGATTCCTGCTACGGTCGTTCCGGCAAAATCCCTTCGAGTCCAACTTTTCATAGTCCGTAGTTCAACAGAAATCTTCGGTAGAAATCAAACGCCATCTCCACCTCATTCACGTCGACATACTCGACATCGGCGTGGGCCTGATCGATCGACCCGGGCCCGAAAATGACGCCCGGAATTCCAAATCGAGATAGCTTTGTCACGTCACACCCAAAAGGAACGCCGCACGGTTCTGATTCGAGTTTCATTTCCGCGAGTACGGACATTCCCACCTGAACGACAGCTTCAGAAACGGGTGTCTCCATGGCTTCATCCGCCAAATCAGGAGAGAGAACATCAACCGTTCCCTCGGGATATTTCGAAAATGACTTTCTGTAATCGCTCAATATCTGAGTGACCGATTCTCCCGGCAAAAGCCTCCGATCCAGATGTATCGTACATCGGGAAGGAACGAAATTCACCTGCTCCCCACCTTCAATCATACTGATGCAGCAAGTCCCACTTCCTAACAGCAGATGACTATTCTCCTTCATCAATTCGTTCTGCTCTTCAAGTTCTCGGATCACTTCACTCATCCTGACAATCGCGTTATCTCCGAGATGCGGCTTGGAACTGTGCGAGGCTTTCCCTCGTGTTTCTATCCTCCAGCGTAGAACACCTTTGTTTGCTCTGACCAGTCGTAGTTCTGTAGGCTCCGCAACCACCGCCGCTCCAGGCAAAATTTCATTGCGCTTCAGCCATTCGATCAAGCCCAAGACGCCGCGGAAGGCATGTTCCTCGTCTACCACCGCGGCAAAAATGATGTCTCTCGGAGGTTTCTCACCGGACAGGGCCACGTCTCGCACAGCGTGCATCATCGCTGCCAGCGCCGCCTTTGTATCACACGCCCCCCGACCGTAGAGTTTCCCATTCGAAACCAAGGGCTCGAAAGGCGGGATAGTCATTCCATCTACCGAGACGGTATCCATGTGAGCCTCGAACAACACCGGATCAGCGGAGGACACGCCCTGCACGTGAACGATTACATTGCTCCGCCCCGGAAGCACTTCGTCGATCTCAACGCTTATCCCCACGTCCCGAAAAAATCCGGAAATGTAGTCTGACACTTTTCGTTCCCCGGGCCCGTTCCACTCGGGGTTCACGCTGTTTATCGAAACCAGATCTGATAGTGTCGAAATCACCCCATCCATCGCAAAAGAAATCTACCGAGCATCTTTGTCCTTTCCAAGAATCCTGACAACCCTCGATCTCTTGCCGCATTCGCGCATTGAGACGGTCCGAAAGAATCGGTCAGACGTAACGCAGGCTGATGGCTTCTGAGGTATTCACTCGCCGCGCTACGATAGCTGCACCGCACACAGAACTTCGCGATTGGCACTTCCGATCGGGAGCCTTTGCACGCTTGAACCCACCATGGGAGCCCGTGGAGCACCTGTCTGGAACTTCCACCATCGAAGAAGGCAAGGAATTTGAGTTTCGAGTCGGGAGACCGCCTCTTTCAATGCGATGGAGAGGCAGCTACCGAATTACTCCAGACGGATTTGAAGATTCACAACTCAAAGGCCCCTTCAAGACGTGGAAGCACAATCACATTTTCAAGCCTGGTGATGGCGACTCCAGCACTCTTACCGATCATGTTCATTTTGATTATCCTTTTGGTCCTCTCGGCAAGCTCTTCGCAAAACCATTCGTTGAGAGAAAGCTGGATAGGATGTTCCGCTATCGGCACGAGGTAACCAAAAAAGACCTCAGGAGCCGCAGCGAAAACCCTCCTCCGCAGGGTTTGCATATTCTGGTCACCGGTGCGACCGGATTGATCGGCTCGGCACTCTGCCCTTACTTGACTACTCAGGGCCACACCGTGCACCGAGTCACCCGTTCTCCATCCTCACCAGATGACATCTGCTGGGGACCTGACAAGGGTTCGATCCAGTGGCCAGAACATCTCAACATTGATGCCGCCATCCATCTCGCAGGGGAAAACGTGAGCGACGGAAGGTGGTCCTCTGGAAAGATGTCTGCCATTGAGCAAAGCCGAATCCACTCTACAAGAACAATCGTGAGAGCAATGCTCGAACGAGAAAACCCTCCCAAGGTATTGGTAAGCGCGTCAGGCTCCAGCATCTATCCTCAGAAAGCTGGCCCATACACGGAAGACGGGCCTCTCGGGGATCACTTCCTCGCCGACGTTTGTAAGAAGTGGGAAGCAGAGACTCTACCTCTAGAGAGTCGGGGAATCCGAGTTGTCATGCCACGCATCGGAGCCGTCGCCTCTTACCAGGGTGGGATCGTGAGGAAGATGCTTCCCCTCATCCAATTTGGATTGGGGGCAATTGCAGGCAGGGGGGACAACCATCTCTCCTGGATCGCCATAGACGACGTGGTCGACCTTCTTCACCGATTTGTGTATGACGAAAGCTACGAAGGCCCGATCAATCTCGTATCGCCCAACCCAATCACCCAGGCGGATTTCGTCCAAACACTGGCACGGGTCGTAAACAGGAAAGCACAAATCACTGTCCCTGAGTCTATCATCAAAATCCTGTATCCGGTAATGGCTGAAGAAACGATCCTGGCCGAAAACGCTGTTTTGCCCCTGGCTCTGCAGAGAAGCAGCTATGCTTTTCGCTATCCCGACCTTGCCTCTGCTCTAACCCACATTCTCGGTCGCAAACCAATCGACGCATCCTAGCATTCACCCATGGATTTCGAATACGATACCATCGTCATAGGTGCCGGACTCTCTGGTTTATCCTGTGCCGTGCAACTCCACGAAAATGGACTTCGTGTTCTCGTAGTGGACGCCGCCGATGCCGTCGGCGGGAGAGTTCGAACCGACAGCCACGATGGATTTCTTATGGATCGAGGTTTTCAAGTTTTTACGGACTCCTACACTACGGCATCAAAATTTCTCGATTTGGAATCCCTCCAGCTGAATAAGTTTTTACCCGGCGCACTTGTCTGGAAAGAAGGAGCAATGAGAGAGGTGATGGACGTTTTCCGCTCTCCTCTTTCGCTCTTCAAAACCGCTTTCGGACCAGTCGGAAACCTCCGGGACAAATGGCTGGTCGGAAAATTGAGAGCCCACGTTCTTTCCATCGACGAATCAGAAATCTGGGATTCCGAAGATATTTCGACAAACCAGTTCCTGAAAGACTTCGGGTTCTCGAAAGAAATGATCGATGACTTTTTCCGTGGTTTTTACGGAGGAATCTTTCTCGAACCCGAACTGGCAACATCTGCTCGGATGTTTCAATTCACTTTCCGCAAGTTCGCACAAGGCAACGCATGCCTTCCAGCCGAAGGAATGGAAGCAATACCGCGACAACTGGCAAGCCGACTCCCTGCCGACTGCATCCGACTTGGGACAAAAGCAGTCAGTATCGAGGAGAACTCGGTCGTATTCGAAAACAAGACCCTCACCGCCAAAAGCATTGTCTGCGCTGCAGACTCCAATACTGCCGCCCAATTGACAGGACAGCCGACATCCAAGGAGTGGCGGCAAACCTCTTGCCTATACTTTTCCGCAGATCAGCCTCCCTTTTCAGAATCTCTCATTCTATTGAAAGGCGACAGAGCAGGAGTCATCAACAGCGTTTGTGTTCCGTCCTCCATTTCGTCTTCCTATGCCCCTGCAGGAAAATGCCTGGTCTCTGTTTCAATCGTTGGGGATGCGGCAGCCCAAGCGAACCTGCAGGAAACAGCAGAGAAAGAACTTCTCGACTGGTTCGGCGATGCAGTCTCAACCTGGACCCACCTGAAAACGTACCGGATCCCCCACGCACTCCCCTCCGTTCGGCCGAGCGAGCGGTCAACCACCGCACTCAGCGGGAGCCTCTTCCTTTGCGGCGATCACACCACGAATCCCTCTATCGATGGCGCCATACGATCCGGCTTAAGCGCAGCGACATCTATACTTTCAGCTCATGGAAAGTGACGAAGGGGAAAAGCTACGTGACGCGATTCTAGACCTTCTTAATAAGCGAGGAGAAGGGAAGAGCATCTGCCCCAGCGAGGCGGCCCGTCAGGCTTTTCCAGAGGGTTGGCGGTGCAGAATGGCAAAATGTCGAGAGATAGCACGCGATCTTGCCCGAGAGGGAAAAATTGAAATCTGCCAGTCAGGCGAACCGGTGGCACCTGACCAAACTCTTCGAGGTCCGATCCGACTTCGATAAAAATGATAAATTTTGATTTCGTTAACAAACCTCGAATAACGCCAACAATCTTTTTGTAATTTATAATAAATATCGTATTTTTATAAATTATGAATCACAAATCTCAGTCTGGCTTCTCGTTGGTCGAGGTATTGATTGCCATCGCAGTCTTGGGAGTGATCGCGGCAATCGCGATCATTTCGGTCGACGGAATGGTGACTTCCTCACGCGAAACGAAGTTGAGTTCAGACGTTTCCTCCATCAATCGTGCGATCCTCGCATTCAAGGCAACTGGAGGAGATCTGTCTGGTGCAAATTCGGCCGACGAAGTCCTTTCCGCATTGAAAGCTACCGTCGCAAATGCTGAACAACTTCCTGGATTCAGTGGATCGAAGATCGACGAACGCCTTCTTCCTCGATACCAGACTTCGGATGAGGCTGAGAAAGGGAACCTATGCGCCTATTGGGACGCAGATTCTCAGACTTTCCAAATTGGGTCTCCCGGCTCAGGCCAGGTCGGTATCTCCAAGTTTGTCCTCGACGCCGATGAAGGAGAAAAAGATCACGGGACTGTAGAGGTCACGAAACCGATGAAATATGCGGCCGAAGATAGCTGGATCTGGGACTACGAAGAGGTCGCCCCCACCAGCTCAGCAGGTCCGTCGTCTTTCGCCACGACTCCGGTTCCGAGCGGTAGCACGCCTCCGACGCCTGGTCCTGGCACCGGCACTCCGCCCCCAACGAGTTCCGGCGCCACTCTGGACCCACCGGTTTTCTCCATCCCGGCCGGCGGATATCCAATCAGTCAGTATAGCTTAACTCTTTCTCTTGCTGACCCAAACCCGGCAGGTGCCTCCGACATTTACTACTCCGTTGACTTCGGCAACTGGGCTCCCTACACGGGTCCTATCTCCGTCAGCCCGGACGCAACCATCGCGGCACAGGCCGTCGCCGCTACCTCAGAATATTCGAGCAGTTCGCGGGTTGATCAGCAGTACATCGCCTTACCTGAGGACTTGCTGCCACCGACCATCATCCCAAGTGTGACAACACTCGGGCTTTTTTCCGATACAGAGAGCTTGGTCACTATCGTTAATCCGAATTCTCCCGGCATATCCAGTCTTGAGTATCGAATCGCGGGGGGGCCGTGGTTGCCCTACGATGTTCCGTTCTCGATCGCTCGCACGGATTATCCAGAGGGTTCGCTAATCCAAGCGAGGTCGGTTCCGACAGATCAAAATTACATTGCCAGTACAACAACGCTTCGAACGATAGGAGTCGAAGCTATTTCGCTTACCGGTGACGGCAAAGGGACATTCTCGAATCCAATTGGAGGCAAGCACATGGCGACGAATTTAAGTTCGGGCGAATCCAATTCCTACTTCGAATGGGGCAGCATCACCTCGGGAGACAGTGGAAACACTGGCAATGGTCTCAGCAAAAGTTGGATGTCGTTTGACGCCAACCCAATTGGAGCAATTTTGCCTGGGACAGTCTTCGAGCTCGGTACGTTGTCGTACTACAACGGAGAGATCTACACAGGTACAGGTGCTGACTCGGTAACATTGTCGATAGATCTTGGGTTTGACCTCAACGGAGTAGGATCAGGATCATCAGCAGATTTTTCTTTCAACCTGATCAACACGCCAAACAATGCAAACGATGTTTGGAAAGACGCTGACTATGTTCAGCTCTCAAACTCATCGACAACTCAGAATATCAATTTCAATGGCATCGAGTTTAAGCTTGAGCTTCAGTTTGGTTCAGCAACGGAAAATGGCCTTTCCTCATTCGATGAATTTCACGTGATCGAGAAACAGACAGCGAGTACAAAAGTCTTTGGTTCGCTAGTGCAAGTCGGCCCCCTGAATTTCAATCTGTAATTCCCGGTTGTCTCATACTCAGGGAAAGCCATTTGTATTGGGAAGCGCCGAGCGCTCCCGATATGCCTGAATACTGGAAACCCCACATCATCCGACTCACCGAATTTCCCGAAGCAAGGAAATCGAAAATCGATGCCTCCTTCTTTCCGCCAGTGCCAGAACAGAAACTGACGGAATGGGAGAAAAAAACAGGGTATTCGATTCCTGGCGAAATCCGCTCTTTCCTCGCTCAGTCTGATGGCCTGGAAGCCCAGGAAGGGGAACTCTGGCCAGTGCTCCCTTTCCAGAAATGGCATGTGATCGACGATCCCTGTGCTTCGTCGGTTCCGATGATCCGATTTGGCGAGTCAGGCAGACACGCATTTTTTCTATCCCTCGGCCACTCCCCCTCCATCTACAGAGAAGAGCTATTCGGACCTGGAGAGGAGTTCTTCGCATCCAGCTTTTCCTCCTATCTTGAAAAGATATTTCAGGGAAAAGCCGATAGCTGAGCAGACAACTTCGTCCCAAATCGCGCGATCCGGGAAACTCGGCGAAAAAAGTTGCGCAAACGTTTGTTTTCAGGCATCGTCGCGGTCCAGATATGAAAAATCCCCGCTACTTTCTGACTTTTCTGGCAGCTGTCTTAGCGCTTCCTCTCTCCCTGTTTCTCACCTCCTGCAACGAGACAACTACTTCCGACAATTCTGATCCCGGCAAGCCAGAGGTTGCCTTGATCATGAAGTCTCTCGCCAACGAGTTTTTCGGAACGATGGCAAACGGAGCAAAATCCTATCAGGCAGAACATTCTGACCAGTTCGACCTGATCGTAAACGGCATCCAGAACGAAACAGATCTCTCCCGTCAGGTAGCCTTGGTCGAGCAAATGGTAGCTCGCGGAGTGAGCGCAATTGTCATTGCCCCTGCCGATTCCAAAGCACTCGTGCCCGTACTTAAGCGTGCACAAGATCAAGGTATCGTTGTCGTAAATATCGACAACAAACTCGACGACGGTGTTCTCAAAGAAGCGGGCGCAACCATTCCATTTGTTGGACCGGACAACCGCGAAGGAGCCAAGGCCGTAGGTGACGCTCTCGCAAAAGAACTTAGCGAAGGAGCTAAAGTGGCCATTCTTGAAGGTGTCCCCACCGCGTTCAACGCACAACAGCGACGCGCCGGTTTCGAAGATGCCATGAAAGCGGCCGGAGCCGAAGTCGTGACCGTCCAGAGCGCTCAGTGGGAAATGAGTAAAGCAAACTCCGTAACCTCATCTATCCTCACTGCTCACCCCGAGCTGGAGGCCATTCTTGCCAGTAATGACAGCATGGCACTCGGTGCTGTGTCTGCTGTAAAAGCGGCTGGAAAAGAGGACCAGGTGAAGATTGTAGGATTCGACAACATTTCTGCCGTCCAGGAATTGATCAAGTCTGGCCAGGTATTCGCCACCGCCGACCAACACGGAGATCAACTCGCGGTTTTTGGAATCGAGGCCGCACTGTCTGTCCTCAACGGTGAGGCGGCTCCAGAAGACAAAAAGACTCCTGTCGACCTTGTTACGGCTGACTCCATGTAATCCGAATGTCTTCGGACCCGACAACTCCTACGCGTAAGTTTCGCCTTCCCGCTCAAGCAACTGAGTCGCTTGGCCTTCTGGCAGTGCTAGCGGTTTTGATTCTCGTATTCAGTATCGCCGGAAAGAACTTCTTTTCTTCAGCAACACTCAAACAGATTGCGAACGAGATTCCTGCTCTTGCCGTCATCTCCGTAGGAATGACATTCGTGATCATCACAGCCGGTATCGATCTGTCTGTGGGCTCAGTGATGGCGTTTTCAGGAGCCATTCTCGGACTCGCCATGGCTGACTGGGAGTTCCCCCTGATTGCCGCCCTTCCCCTAGCCATATTCGCCGGTTTCCTCTGCGGAGCTGCGAATGGCTGGGTGTCCGTTCGATTTGCGGTACCCAGCTTCATTGTTACTCTCGGAATGTTGCAGATTGGTCGAGGCCTCGCCTATCTCTGCACCAATTCGCAGACAAAATACATTGGCTCCCCCATCGCCTGGCTCGGCACCGGTATTCCCGGAATCGGTTTGTCCTGGGCATTTGTCTTTGCGGTCCTGATTGTGATTCTTGGCCAAGTCATTCTCACAAGAACCGTATTCGGACGATATGTCCTCGTCGTCGGGGCGAACGAAGAAGCGGCCATCTATTCAGGCATCCGAACGAAGCCAGTGAAAATCGCCGTTTTCATGATCGCCGGAGCTTTGGCGGGATTGGCATCGGCTTTTGAATCGTCCCGAATGGAGAATGTCGATCCGAATGCGGGAACAGGACTTGAACTCTCAGCCATCGCAGCCGTCGTCATCGGCGGCACCAGTCTGATGGGCGGCAGAGGATCGGTGGTCGGCAGCTTTATCGGTGTCCTGATTATGGCCACACTGGGCGCCGGTCTCGCTCAGGTGGGAGCGTCCGATCCTGTCAAACTCCTCATCACCGGACTCGTCATTGTTTTCGCCGTCATCATCGACGCCTGGAGAGCCGGAAAATTGAAACGATCCAAAAAATAAAACACCCCCAAAATGAAAACCCTCATAGTCACCCTGACACTACTTCTATCCGGTTTCGGATTTGTCCGTGCAGAGCCGGTAAAGATGATATTCGACACGGACATGGGCAACGACATCGATGATGCGATGGCCCTCGCCATGATCCATCAGTTGCAGCGCCGCGGTTTGGTCGACCTTCTCGCTGTAACCTCGACCAAAGACCATCCGCTTTCCGCAGCCTACATAGATGCATTGAATACCTACTACGGTTATCCCGACGTCCCCATCGGAGCCGTCCGTGATGGAGCAGCTCAGTCTGAAGGAAAATACAACGGTCAGGCACTAAAGACTGACGAAGATGGTAATCTCCTCTATCCACATGACCTCAAATCTGGAGAAGATGCACCAGAGGCCGTCAGCCTGATCCGTAAGACTCTCGCTTCCGAGCCAGACAACTCGGTTATGCTTGTTCAGGTCGGTTTCTTTACCAACTTTGCTCGCCTTCTGGATTCCAAACCCGATGAGCACTCAGATCTCGATGGCAAAGCACTCATCGCGAAAAAGGTGAAAGAACTCGTCATGATGGCGGGCGCTTTTCAGACCATCCGCTACAATACCAAGCACATCGAGTACAACGTAAAACTCGACATCCCATCCGCTCAACGAATCGCCGCAGAATGGCCCGGACCGGTCGTCTGGAGCGGATACGAAATTGGCATCGCCGCTGCCTATCCCTGGGAGAGCATTGTCGAAGACTACAACTATATCGATAAACACCTCATCAAAGAGAGTTATCTCGTTTACGTTCCAGAGCATCCTCACGATCGCCCGACCTGGGACCTCACTGCCGCCCTGTATGCGATCTTTCCCGACCGGGGATATTTTGATCTTTCACCGGTGGGCAATGTCCGTGTAGACGATGAGGGTCGCACTGATTTCTTCGAAGATAAGAAAAAGAACAGCGGAAACGATCGCTATCTCATTATGAATGAAGCCCAGACAGAGCGCGTCCGCGAAGCATTCGTCCAACTCTGCACCGAACGTCCCGCCACAAAATGATCTCTAGAACGCTCCTTTCAGTCTTTGCCAGCCTTGCGCTGGTCACACTGGCAAGCGCTGAGCCGGTGAAATTAATCTTCGACACCGACATGGCGAATGATTGCGACGATGCGGGCGCACTCGCCGTGCTCAATGCTCTTGCCGATCTCGGTGAAGTCGACATCCTCGCAGTTGTCACCAACCGAAAAGATCCAGGCAACGCCTCCGCTGGTGCAGTGGATGCGATCAACACCTACTACGGACGCCCTGACATTCCGATCGGCACGGACAAAGACGGCGCAAAGGTGAGAGGCTCTAAACCAAGCAGCTACACCAGCGCACTCATGGAGGACTTTCCGAACGACGCAAAGCCAGACGACGAAATGCCCGATGCCCTCAATGTGTACCGCGAAGTGTTACAGGCCCAACCGGACGGTGCTGTTGTCATCTGTAGCGTCGGAGCACTCAGTAATCTCGAAGACCTCGTGCGGGAAGAACTCGATTTGGTAAAAGCGAAAGTCAAAGAACTCTACATCATGGGCGGCGGATTCCCCCGAACCATTCGACCCGAGACCAATATCAAGCTAGACCCGGCGGCTGCCGTCACCGTCACTAACGAATGGCCCACGCCTATCGTCTGGCAAGGTTATGAAGTCGGCGCAGCAATGTCCAACGGACCCGAGTTGCAAGAGGCACCGGAAGCCAATCCCGTCCGCCGCTCCTACGAACTTCGTCCCTTCCACGGCCACAAGTCAATCGACTATGGGAAACCCAATCACGACCTGGCCACCGTACTATTAGCCGTTCGTGGCATTCAAGAAGATCTCTGGCGATCCTACAAAGATGGAAGGGCCGTAATCGACTCCGACGGAAATACTTTCTGGAGTCAGGATTGGCGAAAGAGTCACACCTACGTTCGTATCAAAGGCCACCCAAGGAATCTGCAAAAGGTGCTGGGGGATCTTCTCGTTGCTCCTCCTACGAAAAAGTGATGAAGATCCGAGGGCTCATAGCGGGCGTTCTGTTGGCCCTCTTTTTCCCCGCTCAGGCAGAGCAGAAACCAAATTTTCTCATCATCGCTATTGATGACCTGAATGATTATGTGGGCTGCCTGGGAGGTCACCCGGATACGAAAACTCCCAATATCGACAAACTCGCGAATCAGGGAATTCTCTTTACCAACGCTCACTGCAATTCTCCGGTATGTAATTCCAGCCGCGCCTCGATCTGGACAGGACTTCGTCCCTCGACGACTGGCATCACCACTAATCACACTGGTTATTTTCGAGAAAATCCGGAGTACAAGAACCTGCATTGCTTACCTCAAACAATGCAGGCATCCGGATACTCCACCACTGCTTTTGGCAAAGTCTACCACCTCGGAGCGAAAATTGATGCATCCACGGATTGGCAACAGTTGAGAACCTACCGATACGGTCCCCTACTGAAAACTCATCTGAACTTTCACACCGGCGATCGGCTCACAGACTGGGGTGTTCTTCCTTCGGGGGATCACCCCCGAATCGGAATGTTGCCCTCCGATCCGGAAGCCCCTAGTTTCGACGAAGATATCGCTCGAAGGACCATCGAATTCCTCGGAGATAGTCACAACGTCCCCTTCTTTCTCGGCTGCGGATTTTTCCGCCCTCACACTCCCCTCTATTCCCGAAAAAAGCACTACGATCGATTTCCCATTGAGGAGATATCTATTCCCGAAGTTCAGGAAGATGACATCGAAGACCTCCCTTACTTCAAAGCGAAACCGAGAAGAGAGCAAGACATCGAGGCACCCGGACTTTGGAACCATCAATGGATCACTGAAAACGGAAAATGGAAAGATATCCTACAAGCCTACTTCGCTGCTATAGCATCAACGGACGATAAGGTCGGAGAGGTCATGGCAGCACTTCAACAAAGCGAGTTTTCCGAAAACACTTATGTGATTCTCTTTTCTGACCATGGATGGAATCTTGGCGAGAAAGAGCACTGGGGAAAAGCTGCCCTATGGGAGCAAACAACGCGTGTGCCTTTCATCATTTATGGCCCAGGAATCCCCGCGGGAATCCGATGCAGCAAACCGGTAGAACTTCTCAGCATCTACCCAACTGTGCTCGACTATGCGGGAATTGAGCAGCCTCACTCCCTCGAAGGAGTTTCTCTCCGTCCGCTTCTTGAAGACCCCGAGTCAGAATGGGATCATCCCGCCTTGACCACGTTCAGCGATCATCACGCCCTGCGAACAGAACGTTGGCGATACATTCGCTACGTCGACGGAAGCGAAGAACTCTACGACCACGATACCGATCCCAACGAGTGGAGCAATCTTTCTCAAGAAAACCACCCAGAACTTCCAGTGTTGAGAAGACAATTGGAGGAGATCCTAACCAGACCATGAAACTCCCAGTCCTTTTCTTTCTGATTTTCATTTCGACCGCTCTAGCGGCAGCCAAACCAAACGTCATCGTCTTAATGACAGATGACCAGGGTTATCCCGAACTCTCCGTTCACGGAAACCCGGTTCTCGAAACTCCCCATCTCGACCGTGTTCACAGCGAAAGCGTTCGCTTTACCGACTTCCATGTTGCGCCCATGTGTACACCAACCCGAGGGCAACTGCTGACGGGAGTGGATGCAGCAAGAAACGGAGCGATCAACGTCAGCAGCGGTCGGACTCTTCTCCGTCCTGAACTGCCAACCATGGCCGACATCTTCCAGGCCAACGGCTACTCCACGGGAATTTTCGGAAAATGGCACCTCGGGGACAATTACCCGTTCCGCCCTCAGGATCGCGGTTTTCAGGAAACCCTCTGGTTCCCGTCTTCTCACATCAACTCCGTTCCAGACGTTTGGGAAAACGACTACTTTGAAGACACCTACATGCGAAACGGTGAGCGAAAGCCATACAAGGGATACTGCACCGACGTCTTCTTTGAGGAGGCTTCTCAGTGGATCTCAGAAAAAGTGGAGTCTAACGAACCCTTCTTCGTCTACCTGCCAACCAACGCTCCTCATTCCCCATATTGGGTTCCGAAGGAATACACCGATGCAATGACGGAAAAAGTCACTGAAGCGGAGAAGAAAGGCATCCTAAAAGAGCGCGCTCCCATCAAAAGAAACAATCTCATCAAGTATCTCGCGATGATCAAAAACATCGACGACAACGTCGGGAGACTCGACGAGAAACTCAAAGAGATCGGTGCATACGACGATACCATATTCGTATTCCTGACCGACAACGGGAGCACCCTAGCAGAGACATATTATCCCGCCGGAATGAGAGGCAAGAAAACGCAACTCTGGGAAGGTGGTCACCGTGTCCCTTGTTTCATTCGCTGGCCGAATGGAAGTATCGGTGAACCTCGGAATGTGGGTGGACTTACCCAGGTGCAGGACCTTCTCCCCACTCTAAACACTCTCTGCGATCTCAAGACGGAAACCACTTTTGACGGATCCGACCTTTCCCCATCTTTGAAAAGCGAGACTCCCGTCGATCCTGAGCGAATGCTGGTGATCAATTACAGCCGCATGCCGATCGGATTCGAGTATCCCGCACCCGACTCCCCATCAATCATGACACGTGAGATGTCTGGTGTTCTCTGGAAGCGCTGGCGCTTACTTGAAGACCGTGAACTCTACGATCTGGAAAGCGACCCGCTACAGCAGAAGAATGTAATCACTGAAAACCCTGACATCGCCACTAAAATGCGCAATCACCTCGATGAGTGGTGGAGCGAAGTGAAAGACATCGCGAACGAACCACAGCGAATCATAGTCGGAAACGAAGCAGAAAACCCCATGATGCTGACCGCATGCGAATGGCTCGACGTATTCATAGACCAGCAGAAGCAAGTCCGTCGCGCAGACCTGAAAAACGGCTGGTGGGAACTCGACATTGAACAAGATGGAACCTACGAGTTCGAACTCCGGCGTTGGCCTCGCGAATCAGGCTTAGCGTTAACTGCGGGTTGTTCATCGACCCCAATCACAGACGGCGAACTGGAGGAAGGTGTGGCGCTCGACATTGCGAGAGCAAGAATTCAGATCGGTAAGTTCCGCCAAATGAAGCCGGTGACTGACGGGGCTGAATCCGTCACTTTTACAGCCAAACTCTTCAAAGGCCACAAACGTCTCTACACTTGGTTTATCGATTCGAACAACCAGTCTGTCGTAGGAGCATACTATGTGTATGTCAGGAAGCTGTAACCTCAGCGTAAATCTGGACCTGCAATCGTCTTCATCTCCTCCGTGAGTCGTTCGACCAATCCCGGTTCCGCGCTGTAGAGATTTTCTGTTTCACCAAGGTCTGATGCCAGATTATACAATTGCCCATCGGGCTCTCCCTTTTCGAAGGTGTAATTGTCTGGTTTTGAAAAGCCGCCAGATCCGGGCCCGTCGATAAGTTTCCAATCTCCCGAACGAATCGTCATCAATCCTCGCCCCGACTTCATCACGATAGGTGGACGGAAAGATTCTCTCTCCCCTTTCAACGTGGACAAAAAGCTAAAGCTGTCCGGACCGGAGGTGTCTGGCAACTTTTCGCCAACGGCCTCAGCGAAAGTGGCGAAAAGATCAGTGAACGAAATTGTCTTCTTTGCTGTCTCCCCAGCTGTCACTGTGCTTGGCCACCGAACGATAAAAGGCATGCGGTGCCCTGCTTCCCAGGCGTCGGCCTTCATCCCACGCCATGGGCCACAGGAATCGTGCCCCAGGCGCTCATCGTCTTCATCATACCAAACAGGACCGTTGTCTGAGGTGAACACCACAAGCGTTTCGTCTGTCATCCCCGCTTTCTCCAAGGCTCTCAATACTTTTCCGATTTCATCATCTACCATCGTCACGAAATCGCCATAGAGCCCCGCTTCGCTTGTTCCACGAAACTCGTCACTTGGCAGCCATGGAGTGTGCGGGGACGGGTAGGCCAGGTAGAGCATGAGAGGCTTGTCAGTGTCTCGCTCTTCGATGACGCGAATCGCCTCTTCGGTAAAACGGGGAGTTACTTCCTCCAACTTCAAACTCGGAGCGATTCCCCCCTCCCTCCAGAACTCCCCCTGAATCGGTGACCACCCCTCAGTGGTGTTGGCATCGATATGATCGGTGGGAAGTTCGATCGCCTTATTGTCACGAATATAGAAATAGGGAGGGATATCCGTGGAAGCCCGAATGCCTAAGAAGCTTTGAAAACCACAATCCACCGGCCCTCCGGGCAGCGGGTTTTCATAACCGTTCTCTTGAAATCCGAGGTGCCATTTTCCGACCATGGCTGTCTGATATCCATTGCGGGCAAACAACTTCGCTATCGTATCCTCGTCTTCTCGAATCACGGGTTTCTCTGGCCAGACCTTTACATTCGTTCGAAATGGATAGGTCCCTGTCATCAACCCGTACCGGGAAAGATGGCACAACGGCCCAGGCGCGTGGGCATCAGTAAAACGCATACCATCAGCAGCCAGACCATCGATGTTTGGCGTTTCAATTTTCGATTCGGGATTGTAGCATCCGGGATCCCCGTAGCCCATGTCATCCACGAGGATGATGACTACGTTAGGGTTTTCCGCATACGCAATCGAAGAGCAAAAAAGAATGAAGGAGAAAATTGAAGCCCGAAAGTGCATAACTCCTTCATGCAGGAGGCACCCTCATTTGGCAACACGAAACCGAGCAACCTTTGGCTGGATCAAAAGGCGGCCGGCAAGGGAGGTAGGACGATTTTCTTGAAAATAAAAATCGTCTTTCCACGATCTTTGATCACCCCGTTCGCTGTCGAGAACAAGGCTGGCCTGCTCACCTCTCTCACATTTCGATCCCGAAATGGTCGTGGGATCACTCGCACTAGAAAGTCCACAGATTGTCCCGGCGCAATCTCATCCGTCACATATTTCCCTCTACCAACACGAGCCGTGATATTTTTTCGTCCTCCTGTTAGTGTCATATATTTGTATCGTGCATTTCGACTTTTCCGCTTTCCTTTCAAACGAAACGCCTCCGACGCATTACCATCATTTTCTGCACGCAAAAAGAATCTCCCTGACCTCAGTTTCCGATCTCGGACCCTTTGCCCTCTTCCGCTGGAGTTGTAGACATTGTCTCCTTTCATTCTCCCCCTCTTCAATCCGACCAAAAGGTCAGGCCGAATGAACTGAACAAGGAATACCTGCTTGGAAAACTGAAAGGCGGATCCCCCACCGTAGTAGTTTCCGCTCCCGATGCGACGACCACTAGCCCGTAGCAAAACGCTCTCATCTTGTGGCAAATCCTGTTCGACCAGTTCCCAGTCCGCAGATCCACTCACTCGGGTCGCAAATCCAAGGGAAGACCATGAAATCCCCCCATCAGTAGACAACTCAAACTCCACCAGATCACTGACAGGGCTGGCACCGCCCAGATTCAACTGCACTGTTCGATTGGAATCAGTGAGTGAGATATTGCGAACCGCTCCTACGTTAGTGACCTGTGCGATGCGGCTTCTCGCTGTGCCACCGACGTTGGCAAACTGCCCACCAAAAAGGACCTTTCCATCCGTCCGAACCGCAACACCTTGAACGATACCATCAGCATTCGGATCGAAGTCCACATCTGCCGCGCCCGTAGAATCGACCTTGGCGATGTAGTTGCGCGCCTCACCTCCGGCTGTCGTAAAGTCACCACCTACGATGATGTTACCATCGGCCTGAAGAGCCAGCGAGTACACCGGCCCGTTAGCACTGGAAGAAAATGATCCATCCAGCGTTCCATCGGGGTCAAGCCTGCCTAACCGAGTTACAGAAGATCCGGCGAGAGTCGTAAAATTCCCACCTACTAGAATCTGCCCATCAGGCTGGATGCAAATGCAATGGACAGCTCCACCCGCTGTCCCAGGGTTAAAAGATGTGTCGAGCGATCCGTCGCTATTGAGACGCGCCAGCCCCGCACGAGCGACTTCACCCACAGAAGTGAACGCCCCACCGATCAGAATGCTTCCATCATCCTCCAATGCGATAGCAAAGACATCTCCCCCTTCAACGTTCGGATCAAAATTCGCATCCACTGTTCCCGAAGAATCAAACCGTGCCATGCGGTTTCGATCGGTCGGCCCATCTCCAACCTGCAAAAATGCTCCGCCAGCCAGGATGTCTCCGTCCGCTTCGACTGCAACAGCATACACCGTATCGCTCACGTCAGGATCAAAGCCGTTGTCCAGAGTCCCAAGTGAAGAGAATCGAGCGAGTCGATTCCGAGCCGTCCCATCCAGATCCGTAAACGCACCGCCTACGATGACTCCGCCATTATTGTCCAACCCAAAGGCAAAGACCTCCGCATCTGCATTGGGATTGAAAAAAGTATCCACCTCTCCGGAAGGACTCAGCCTTGCCGCGCGATTTCGGGCCTCGCCACCGATCATGGTAAACGATCCACCGACGAGAATCTGACCATCTGCTTGGATAGCGAGAGAATAAACAGTGTCATCTGCTCCAGGATCGAAATTCTGCTCCAACGAACCATCCGCGGTGAAGCGGGCAACTCGATCCCTTGGAATATCCCCCGCACCCGCGGTCGTAAATGCCCCGGCCGCCAGAATTTTTCCGTCGGACTGTTCAAACACTGAAAGACAATTCCCATTCAGATTCGGGTTAAAAGAAGTATCGACAACATCAGTCGAAAGAACCTTACCTAGTCTCCCGATCATCTGCCCTCCAAAGGTGGAAAACTCTCCAGCAATCAGAACACCTCCGTCCTGCTGAACGAAAATGTCCCTGACCACCCCGTTTGGGTCAGGCGCAAATCCCACGTCGACAGTACCGCTTGAGGAAACTCGCGCCACATTGTCAATCGAAGCTCCACCAACACTCGCAAACGTTCCGCCAAAGAGAACACCCCCATCTGTCTCGACTGCTATTGTCCTGATCAACGATCCTGCAACGTCAGGATCGAATCCAGTATCTGCCGTCCCATTCGCATTCAAACGAGCCAGAAGTTCAATTCCTCCCGAGCCGACGTCGCTGAAAGTGCCGCCGACGAGAATCTTGCCATCGGATTGCACTTCGATCGCATAGACAGTGTTGTCCGCATCAGGATCAAAAGTAGCATCGAGAGTGCCATCCGCATTCAATCGGGCGATTCGGCTGCGCGCTGTAAGATCCGCACTTACCGTCGAGAAAGTTCCGCCAATCAGAATCTGCCCATCATCTTCCAGCGCAAGAGCCAGAACAGAGCTACTCACATTCGGATCGAAAGCCATATCGACTGTCCCGTCTTCATTCAGCCTCGCGACCCGGTTACGCGGCTCGCCTCCCACATCAGTGAACGAGCCAGCGATGACAATTTTCCCATCCGGCTGGACCAACATCGCGGCAATCGCTCCCCCAGCTTGTGGGTCGAATGTGGTATCGAGAGAGCCGTCAGTGTTTAGCCGAGCAATTCGACCACGGTTCACTCCCTCAACTTGGGTAAAGGTACCGGCGATCAAAATTTGGCCC
Organism: Verrucomicrobiales bacterium; assembly: GCA_002698785.1. Classification (GTDB taxonomy): domain Bacteria; phylum Verrucomicrobiota; class Verrucomicrobiia; order Verrucomicrobiales; family DEV007; genus Arctic95D-9. Next base: position 514,265 of record PAAG01000059.1, read on the forward strand.
GAATCCAGTTCAATAACTATATCCACACTTCCGTTATCGACCTCGGGAGCAAAGCCATCGACCGGGTCTCCAATTGCGCGCAGATCAGTGGCGACACCCAATAGTCCAAAGAAGGCAACCAGCAGAAAAATCGTTCGAATAGAGAAAAAATATAAAGATTTCATCGTAAGTGGGGGTGCCTACCATTGTCGCGACTCTCGAAAATGCGACGAATTTCCTTCACGTGCCCCTTTCTCACCCGGCAAGAGAGACCTGATCCACACTTGCCGCAGACTCGTAACCTTTGAAAATGGACGGATACATGGACCAGAGTAACATCGTAAAAGCCTCAACTGCACTTCGCGCTCGCTTGGAGCGTTTGAAGGAGGTGGTCAAAGATTTGCCGGAAGCAGTAAAACAGGATGCGCTCCCCAAAACGGAACGCATGGAAACCATGATGTCGGCTCTTGAGCGTGACGTTGAAGAAATCAGTGACGACAAGGGCGCCGACCAGCTCACAACACGTGAACTCGCGAGCCAAGTAGAATTCGAACTTCAAAATCTCGAGGACGAGATCAAGGCCTTGAGCCTTGGCAACCCGACAACCGTCGACGCCGCGCTGGATGCATCGCTCCACGCAGTCGAGAAAGCGGGAAATGCTCTGCGAAAGCTCACTGGCAAGGTGAAAACTATATCTCGCTAGCTAAGTCCGCGCGAAACAACCAAATCACGAGAAACCTGCGGAAAAAATCTGCAGGTTTTCTTTTTTTGCAGAATCCTGGCAACTCCCGTATCTTTTCCCGCTGTAACTGGCGAGAAACGCAATACAAACCAAGGACCCTGCCCTGTGATTACCCCCGATCCCCTTCTTTCGGAACATGCCGCCTCGATCGAAAGATCCCTCGCTACTGCGGCATCAAAAATTGGGCCAACCGAATTCGGAGGTCTGATTGGAGATCCGGGAATGTCCGTAATTCGTTCTGCCATGGACTGCTTAAAGGCGGACTCCATGTCGATCTGGCTTGCGAATAAAGACCAGACCCATCTCGTGGTCACCCACAGCGAGCCCGATAGGGACTTCATCGGTTACGAACAACCGATCACCGAGGGGCTCATCAGTCTTGCTTTTGCTTCCGAGCAGTGCCTTTGCGAGAATCAGGTATATTTGAATGCCGACCATTCCAAGAAGGCAGATCAGGCAATGAGCCAGATCACATGCGCCCTGATTGCGGCACCATTCTACATCGCCGGAAATCTGAGAGGGGTCATTAGCTGCGTGCAGTTGAAAGACTCGGTCGACGACCCGGATCCCCCAGGATTCACCGCGCGAAACATGAATCGAATACGCCGACTATCCACCGTGATGGAACGGCTCGTTAACTATCGACTGCTAACGACTCTTCTCGATTTGGAAATATGAGCGAAGAGAGGTCTGCTGGTTGGCCCACCGTGGAAGAAGCACGAGAGGCCATGAAGGAGGGGAAAGGAGCCGGGATCAAGGTTGCCGTCATCGATTCCGGGGTAGACGCCACTCATCCCAGGCTGTCAAAGATGCGCCTCGTAGACTCTGTCGGGTTCGACGAGTCCGGAGGTTCGGTAAACGTCGTGGAAGGTGCAGGCACAGACAGTTATGGTCACGGCACAGCTGTAGCCGACATCATTCACCGCCTGGCTCCCGAAGCTGAAATTGGCAGCTTTCGAGTCATCGATGCTCGAAGCCTTTCACGAACTCACCTCATTTGCGCCGGTGTCAACGAAGCGATCAAACGAGGATATCACGTTCTCAATTGCAGCTTTGGCTGCCGAGGACTCGCAAAATTCATCATGCCCTACAAAGACTGGGCAGATCGCGCCTGGTTACAGAACATACATGTTGTGGCCGCTTGCAGTAATACGGACAGCAGCGAAGCCGAATGGCCCGCTCATTTCGCTAACGTATTCGGAGTAGATCTCGCAGATAGCGAAACAGACGATATTTACTTCAACCCCGATCATATGGTAAACTTCTCGGCACGTGGAGAAAACGTAGAAGTAGCCTGGATGGGCGGGGGTGTTCAGCTCCAAACCGGAACAAGTTTTGCTGCTCCGTTAATTTCTGCGCATATTTCCAGAATACTGTCCGTCTACCCAAACACCGCTCCCTCGATGATGCACACAATACTCTCCAATCTCTCGGAACCCTGGCACCCAGGGCTGAGTCCGGATTGGTGAGTCTCGCTATGACTACAACAACCAAAACATACTGACTGACCCATGAGTAGCCCAGCCAAGTTCCTAGGACCCGTAGACGAACTCCCAGCAGAAGGAATTGACCTTGAACCAGGAAAACAATCCGAAGTCGACTTCTGTGCGGCAATGTTTTCCGACTCGAGTATCGGATTCGACGTCAACATCGATGGCGTAACTGTCGTTTCGAATCCTCACGAAGCTGAGGCATTCCAGCGGTTCGAAATCAATGAAAACCGCAAAGAGGGCGAGCCATACGTTCGCTGGTCAGACGATGCCTTCGACATCCACATGCAGGGCCTCTTCCACGACAGGAATGCTTTCAACACACTTTCTGATGCGTCCGAGCCAGAAGATTTCGTGCGCCGCTTTCTGGAGGTTCTCTCCTCTTCACTTGATGACCCGGCGATCGGTCACGACGGCCCGACCGTTCCTCTCATTCGCTGGCAACCCGGCGAAGACGGAAACTCCGCTCGCGTTCAGCTTCTGGGATTCCTTCTCGCTGAAGAAAACCAGTTCGAGCAACTCTGCAACGAACAGAATCACCAGTTCGGATTTATCTTTGAAGACGCAGAAGTCCAGGCCCATGGCCTTCGTGAAGCAGTGACAGCACTCGCACTTCTCGGCATCACGTTAGGAGCAACCACTCAGGCAGAGGCAGGTCTATTCAAAAACCTGAAGAAGCAGCGTGAAGCTCGCGCCGAGAAGATTGCACAGATGCAAGCCGTCCAACGGGCTCAGCAGGCCGCGATTCAGCAACAGGCACAGCAGGCTCGCAGCGGCTGGCGCGACGTGCACCAGGACGCCTATGTGAACCAGGCACTCCTCGATGCAAACAAAGACGGTGAGAAGAAGATTGTCGTCGATATCGCCCGCCAGCGCGCCTACATGATCGTCGACGGCCAGATTGCGATCGACACGGCTGTATCCACCGCTCGTGCGAACAAGCACACACCTCGCGGAACCTTCAAAATCACCGAGCGCATCGCACAGGGAAAAACCTCCACCATCTACGGTTGTGAGATGCCCTACTGGCAGCGCCTCGATCAGTCTGCGATCGGCCTTCACATCGGCGACCTTCCCGGGTATCCCGCATCTGCAGGTTGCATTCGCCTTCCTTACAGCATTGCTCCGGTAATCTTTGCGAACTCCCACAGTGGCCTCGAAGTGAAGGTCGTGGATAACTGGGATCAGCAGGAACTGCATCAGGGCACGCAGCAGCAGGACATCCTCGTTGCACAGGTCGTGAAGCAGGATTCAAACTCCTGATATACCAGGCACCAAGAATTTAGACGGGCATAGTGAGACAGACTTTCCATCTAGCTCTCGCTGTGCCCGCTTTCATTGGGCTGGCTGTCGCCGTTTTTCTGACGGTAAAATCGACAAAATCCGACGTCTCGGAAGAGCCTTTCTCAGTTCTGGCAGGAACGTCCTGGTCAGATATCTTCTCGAAGCTTCCGGCACAAATGCCGGGAAGTTACGATGACGGTGAAGAGATCGACGCCACGCGCGCAGATGACCTCTCCCCGGTTCAGGCGAAGAAATTCGCGATCAACAATGCATTCATATCCTCCTGCGCCCTACTGGTGTTTGCAGGGCTCATCGGAATTGCCCTGATGAGCATGGCGAAATCGTCAGGCGAACCACTTGCATACCCAGCACTCAGAACCACCGCGATGGGAGGAATTGCCATCGTGACCTTTCTCCTTTGGGGATTCTACTTGGCTTTCCCGGGAGATTTCAATGGATTCGTCCCTTTTCCCACATTCTCACTTCCCGGCGGTATCGATTCCGTCGAATATGGAATGAGCGGCATGAGCGAGTGGACAGATCTATTCTACATCGCCACCTATGCAGCCCTTTTCGGAGCACTTCTCGTAAGCTTTTGCAGTTCGGGCATGAAGGCAACTCCGGCTTTTCTCGTCGCCATACCGATCACTACCTTCCTACTCCCTTTGGTGATCTCGTGGAAATGGGGTGCGGGCTGGATCGACCAACTGGCGAACAATTTTGATTTCGCGGGCGCAGCACTCATCCATTGGCATCTCGGCTCGGTTGCCCTGCTTATCGGCGGAATTCTTTCCATGTTTCTGCGCCAACCGGAAAATTCTGCGCTACTGCAAAAACTCTCCTCAAAATCACCCACCCATCTTGCTCTCTACGGGTTAGGGATGCTTTTGTATTTTCTCGCAATACTGGGAATGAATGCGGGATCAGTGCTCGCTGCAACTCCCTCTCTGGTGGCCTGCGTAATTCAGGCAACGATCGCTGGGGCGGCGACCTCGACTGTCCTCGCCGTCGTCTGGTGGGCGGTATTCCATACTCGCAATATCATCGAATTCATTGGTATCGGTCTCATGTCCGGCGCAGTCTCCGTTTCTTGCGCAGCCGACAGCATGAGTCTCTCCGATGCCATCGCTATGGGGGTTCTCTGCGGATTCATTGTCCCCGGAGTCGTGGTCGCAATGGATAAAGTAAAATGGCCAGATCCGCTTGCCGTAGGACCAGTTCACGGCATAGCCGGCGCTATCTCAGTTCTTGGTGCCGCCTTCGTCTCTATCGAGGACATGGCAGTAACGGCAATCGGACAAATCGTTCTCATCATTGCCACTCCGTTGCTTTCCTTGATGGCAGCGTTTTTCGTTTTGGTTATCGCCGGAACCTCGAAAAATCTCTTTGTTCGAGATCCCGATTCACAACCAAACCGAACAATACCTCCAAGCCTACCTCCTCGAGCTTCCTGATTCGATAATCTCAGCGAGGCGTCCCTTCATCTTCTCTGCGATCTCCGGGTGGCTCTCGATCAGGTTTTCCTCCTCACCGGGATCCTGGTCCAGGTTGAAAAGTTGAAACTGGGGAACGGGCGTGTTTTCCAACAACTTCTCTACGACCAGATTCCGGGTTTTTCCGGAATCATGACGCTGCAGTTTCCAGTTCCCGGAACGAAACCCGTAATTCCCTCCCTTACCATTGTCCTGTTGGACAAACTCTTCTCGCCCTTTCGCATTTTCTTTCCCAAGAAGAGCACCTGACACATCCGCACTATCAAGTGCTGCATCAGCCGGAATTTCCGCTCCGGTAAGTGAAGCAAGACTCGAATAGAGATCGATCGTCGTGACCACCTCGTCCGAAACTGCCGGATCAATTGTGCCCTTCCAGGTCGCGATAAAAGGAGTCCGAGTTCCCCCTTCGTAAACGCTGTATTTCCCTCCTCGAAATGGACCCGCAGCGTGATGCTCCCCGACTTTCTCCAGAGCTCCATCAGCATACCCATCATCCATGACTGGACCGTTGTCCGAGCAGAACACAATCAGGGTGTTCTCCGAAAGTTCCAATCGATCAAGAGTCTTGGATAATTCCCCTACACACCAATCCAACTGGACAATCGAATCCGTCCGGTATCCGTGAGGCGTCGTGCCCTGAAACCTTTCGTGAGGCATCCGCGGCACATGACAATCGTGCGAAGCAAAGAAGAGGAAGAACGGCTCATCTTTGTTCTCTTCAATCCACTTCATCGACTGTTCAACCCACTTATCGGCGAGATCTTCATCGCGAAAGCGTGCCTCTTCACCGCCAGTGTAAAACCCGATTCGACTAATACCATTGTGGATGGTCGCATTGTGACCGTGGGTCCAATCCATCTTCAATGTGTCGCGATGACTGATTCCAGTGGGATGATCCTCACTCGGCTTCTTCTTGCCGACCCATAGTGGATCATTCGGATCCAGATTGAGAACACGATGATCCTCCACATAAACCTGGGGCACTCGGTCATTAGTAGTAGGGAGAAGAAAACAATGATCGAAACCAATTTCCAGAGGGCCAGGCTTCAAATCGCCATTCCAATCAGGACCATCCTCGCCGCCAAGACCTAAGTGCCATTTGCCGATTACCGCTGTCTTATATCCGACCGATTGAAACATCGAAGCAATGGTAGGAGTCCCGCCGGGAATGATTGCCGGGCTACTCGGAGGAGCGATTCCTGTTCCCTCTTTACGAAAGGCATAATTACCGGTCAGGAAAGAATATCGCGTGGGAGTACATGTCGAAGCCGAGCAATATCCACTCGTGAAACGAATCCCCTGCTCCGCGAGCTTATCGATGTTGGGAGTTTCATAGGTCGTCGCACCATAACAGGAGACATCGCCATAGCCCAAGTCATCCGCCATGATGACAATCACATTCGGCTTTACTGGCTCTTCGGCCGAGAGTGGAGCCACGCCCAAGGCGAGAAGAAAGAAAAGGGGGATCTTTTTCATACTCCCGCAATTTTAGCGAGGAGTTGACCGGAGGCCAGTCACTTTCTTATGCCGAACATTTGGATCGCATCAGAATCCTTCATGCGGTAACCCGTTCCGAACGGGAGCGCCCCGGCTGCTCCTGATTGATAGATCCGATGGAGAAATGGCTGGTCGTATTCGCTGAACATGTCGATCGGACCGACATAGTTTCCGTAATATGTAACGTTGAAATAAGTCGAGAAAAATTCGGCTGGGATCCCCGAAGCATCCTGCAGGACGAATTTACAGTTCCCGACAAGAAAGTTTCGAACATTAGAAAAGCTATCCGTATGCATCAAAAACGATGCTGCTTTGAGGTAACCAACGCCATCTGGACGCTGTTCCAGAAACTTCAGGAACGGACTTCCCGGCTTAAATCCGCTGTTCGAGAGATCTGTCTTAAAATAATAGAGATTCTGCGTTTCTGGAAAGCCAGCCATCCTCTCGTCTGCCCGCAACTGGAGCCAGATGCCGTCCGCTTCGTCTTTGGAACATTCCACTGTCCCACCTGATCCGTTGAGTTTCACATATCGTCCGTCCAGAACAGTGTGATCGGTAAGAGCGGCAAAATAGAGCAATACCGGGTAAACCCCATCCACGCCCTGTTTTCCGAAGTCCTCTCTCATTTCTGTCGTAATGAAAAAGCTTCTGCGGGAAATACTGCGTAGCGTGTGTGTCAGGTGATTCAGGTAGGCGTCCAGTTCCAATTCCTGCATACCCAGAAAATCTGGCAACGATCCCAGCGGCTCCAGCCCAACGAGCACATACTCGTCAACACCCGGAAAAAAAGTAACTGCGTGAACAAAGTCCGGACCTCCGAAGGGATATTTGACCACCTTGGGCCGCGTCAGGTGCGGATGTATCTCTTTCCGCGCCCAACCTCGAATCTGATTGAGTCGTTTATCCTGCCAGTCCCGATTCAGAGCCACCGCTGCGTTGCTGTGCCGTATCACAGAACGGGTCGACGATAGCCGCGACAACGGACTTGAGGGGCTCAAAGGCATTCCCGCCACAAAATGGGCAATATCGTCGAAGGAAACGGCTGGTGACTGTCCTCTGGCTCCTCGAATCGCGAAGGGGGACGAAAGAAGAACGGCAATTACAAGGGATACACGAACGGATAAATATAGACGCATCTCGTCTATCAATACGATTCAGTCCGCCATTTTTTTCAACAAAATCCGCAAACTTATTCCTTCTTCCCCAAAACCTCCTGAAAATACTCCACTGCCTGCTGCTGGTATTCCTGTGGAAAACGGCCGTGCCCGGCACCTTCGACAACCACCATTTCGACCGGCACTCCTGCTTCTTGCAAAGCATCACACAGCAGGTAGCTCTGCCCGATCGGCACGGCAGGGTCCCGATCTCCATGCACGATCAGAAAAGGAGGATCGTCCTTTGAGATGTATTCGATTGGGTTCACCGGCTTTGCCAACTCCGGATTGTCCTGCAGATTCCCCCCGATTAACAAGCTCTCCGGAGAATCGGGGCGATCATGATCCATGCTCCCCTCGACATTCCTCTGCTCGTTCATTTTGAGGAGATCCGTTGGGCCATACCAGTCACATACCGCCTGGACTCGACTGGAAACGCCTGTCACTCCCAAATCTCCTTCGAGTGATTCCACATCCCCAGAGGTTCCCACGAGAGCAGACAGGTGTCCTCCCGCTGAGGATCCCCACACGCCAAAGCGATCCGGATCGATTCCGTATTCGTCAGCATTTTTTCTCAGCCACCGAATGGCAGCCTTACAATCGTTGATCTGGGCAGGAAAAACCGCGTGGCCACTCAATCGATAGTTGATACTCGCCACTGCAAACCCTTCGGCAACTAATCCGCGATACTGGCCGCCCCCTTTATCACCGTTTTTCCAACCTCCCCCGTGAATCCATATCACGAGAGGAAGCACCTCTCCTGACTCTGGCAGGTAGAGATCCAGCTTATGTCGTTCATGGCCACCTTCGACATACTCCAGGTCACGATGGACCGTTACGCCATCCATCTCCGCATTTCCTCGGCGGGGCTTATTCCCTCCCCCTCCCATTCTGCGCGAACGGAACGCGATATCTTCTTCCACCGTGAGAAAACCATCCCCGTCAGCATCGATTTGAGGAAACATCCTCTTCAACTGACTGGGAAACTCCTCTTCTGACAATTTCCCATCGCCGTCTTTATCCTGTCGTTTGAAAAGGGCTTCCGTCTTGGATCGTATCACGGAGCTTTCTTCACTATGACCAACACCAAAAGAGCAGATCAACGCCAGAACCAAGCCCGCACGACAAAAAGGGGAATAAAAAGGGTATCGCATCATTTATTTCGAGTCCGTAATAGATAGACCCCGGCGGGGCCGAATGGTTTCCCAGATCGAAAGAAAAATACGCTTCGTCACAATCTTGGTTTCTCAGGCTTAATCGGCTCTGCCCAGGCTTGCGCTCCAGTGAGCTTCACTTTTCGTCGAAACACCTTCGCTCCACAGGTTGCATAAAGACTGTTTCCATGAAGGCAGACATTTGATGGATGCCTCTCACCAATCGGAGTAGGCACGATCAAATGCACCCGCCCGGGCTGGTCGCAAATCTGCACTCCCATCGCTGTCGCAACCAGAAGCCAGCCCTCGTCGCTCACACACATGCCATCTGCGTGGCTCCGCACATCTACAGAGGAAGGAGGCAGATGAAGGTGAAAATAGGGCTGAACAAAGGCCAGTCCCCCGTCATCGGTTCGCTGCGCAGACCAGACAAAACGACCCGAATAATCTGCCGCATAGACCAGAGACTGGTCGGTGCTCAAAACCACCCCGTTCACTCCCGAAAACTCATCACTCGCAATCTTCGCCTCGTTGCCCGGCACTATCTTCCAGATTGCTTTCTTCCTAGGTTCGGAAAAGTAGACCGTCCCATCGTGAGCCACCACGACATCGTTCGGTTTCACGTTCTCCACATGAACCGTCATTTCACCGGTTTCGATGTTCCACGAAATCAAACGCCCCGGCTCTCTCTGGGCGCCGTACAGAGTCTTTCCATCAGGAGCAAAAGCCAGCCCGTTTGACCCTCCCGTATTCTCCTGGAACAGCAATTTCTTTCCGTCCGAGGATATTTTCCAGATCTTGCTTTCTTCAAGATCGGTGAAGAACAGGTCTCCCTCCCTGTTTACCACAGGCCCCTCGGTAAAAGAATGGCCTTCACTGACTAGTTCCCAGTCTTCATCGGATTCGAGAAACCGGTTCGCTTCGCTCTCTGACTTATCCGGGTGAACTCGTACGACAGGGTCTTCCTTCCATCCTTTCCAAAGCCACCGCATGGCATCCGGGAAAATCGCGTTTCCATGTTTCCGGTTGTGTGATCCGTCTCCCCACTCGTGATTCACCTCGTATCCGGCCCACTGAAACGAGGCGAGCATATCCTGATTCGCCACCCACCAACTGCCGCAGTATATGTTATTGTCGTTCCGCCCGTCCTGGAGAAAGACACGGAGCGGCTTCGGTTCAAATTTCCTCACCAAGACAGGCAGTTCGTTCCCTCCTCGCAAACCAACATAAGTTCCGACGGTGGTAAAAACCCGACGAAACTGATCCGGACGCTGCCACGCCACATTGAATGCTGCGATCCCGCCCGAACTAGATCCGCACAATCCTCGTAAATTAGGATCCTCTGTTATCGAATAATCCTTTAACGCATGCGGAATCATCTCCTCCAGTAAAAACGTCGCGTAGCGATCCTCCACAGCATCATACTCGAAAGAACGGTTGTATCGTGCCAGAGCATTCTCACCTGCGGCTGGAACTACCCCTGGATTAATGAAGAGCCCAATTGTCACCGGCATATCTCCCCGATCAATCAAATTGTCGAACGCAACGGGAACCGATTTCAAATAACTCATTCCATCCTGAAACACCATGAGTGCTGCAGGTTCTCCTTCGACATATTGAGCAGGAACGTACACACCAAAGTCCCTCTCTGTTCCCGGAAATATCTCGCTGTCAGAAAAAGTCCCCCTGATGACAGTGCCTTCAGGAATGCCCTCTTTCTTTTTCATATCCGGATGAACCGGATATTCCTCATCAGCAGAGGCATAAATGGAAATAGACAGAACCAGCAGTACGAGACATCGAATCATGGCTCGGACTGAAGATCAGCTTCCCTCGATTGGAAAGCTACGAAATGCGTCCCCTCAAACTGGGTTCACAGAAGCCAGATTATCGCCTTCACAATCGCAGCAATGATCCCGGCCACTCCGGCGATTACAGCAAAAGTGCTGGCGAAACCACCTCGCCTCGCAGGAGACAGGGCAATCAGAACGCCGGTCAACCCAAATACAATCGCGAGCAAAGCAAGAATAAACCCGAAAATTGCACCTGAGGTAAAACTGAAGATGGCGCAAATCACAGCCAGCACGGATGCGATACTAAAAGGCGCGGAGCTTTTGGTGTGTGTTGGATCTGTCATGGAGCAGTGTTGCGTTTCCCAATGTTACGTCTCCCGACGAAATCTCGAGCAGCTCAGGATTCAAATACCCTCTCGATGGCAGCTAGATCGAAATCTCCCAGTTGATACAATAGCAATGAGTAATCCACGACGTTTCTCACCCAGACAAACCGCCCTTCCTCCAGACGCGCAGCAAAACTGAAAACAAAATCTACCTCCTTGCCGCTATCCCGATGCTTTCCAGAAAAACGAACGTGCCCAGCGGCAGCATTTTCCTCTACCACAACATCCGCAATCTCCATTCGAATCTCGTCGAAAGCACTTCTCACCGTCCGGTAGAATTCGACATACCGCTCCCGGTTCACTGGCATTGCTGAGACACCGAGAACCTCACAGTCTTCTGCCATCATCTCGTCGATAGCACCCTCGTCCAGTTGATTCCAAACCCGCTCGAACCAATCACGAATGGCCGCCAGGACTAGCTCTCTACTCATTCATCCAATCCAGCCTGACTTATCGACTCGAATCAAGAGGTTTCCCTCAGAAATCTAGGCTCCACCGATTCAGTGAGCCAGACTCCATTCTCCGAAAGAAAAAAGAATTTCCCCTCGCGAAACATCTCTCCAGCAGCGACTTCCAAAACGACCGGCTTCCCATGTCTTCTCCCCACAATGGTGGCAGTGTCGACCGTGGCGGAAAGGTGAACATGCTGCCGGCTTTGGCTCGTCAATCCCTCCCTGAGTATGGCATCCAGAAACCGTGTCGCCGTTCCATGATACAGAACGTCTGGTGGCTCGACAGGCTCAAGCTTCAAATCGACCTCTACCGAATGCCCCTGGTTCGCTCGAATTCGCCCATCGCGAATCACAAACCTCTTCTTTTCACTCGCCTCCACGATCCGCTCGAGATCTTTCTTTGAAATCGATCTCCCCGCCTTCATACAGGCTACCAGGAGAACATCGACATCTACCCACCCTTCTGGATCGAGCGAAATGCCGACAGAATCGGGACGATGTCTAAGGATCAAGCTCAAGAATTTGCTTATTTGAATATCGTCCTTGTTCATTGCGGAAGTGACTCGAGGAACTCCTCAAGACTGATCTTCGCATACGGAACCGAGTTCAATGCCTTTTCGATCGGAATTGGCGGCGGAGTGTGCCAATTCTCTTTTGTCAGCTTGTAATACCACGGACCCTGACCTCCTGAATAAAGCACTCTCCCATCCCCTCCAATCACGTAAAGCCTGGCAGGCCATGCAGCCCAGAGAATCGCGGCCATATCATCCATCGAGTCCACGAGAAATCTCATCGGCAAATCTTTCTTTTTCCCGAACTCATCTGCCAGTTTGCATCGCCCCTCCAGCCCCTGTGGATCAGAAATCTCAGGAATCTTTACCTTGGCCATATCATATGCCAAAGCCGGCATATACCCTCCCTTTGGATGAGCTTCCCGCAGATATACAAAGTAGAAATCAGCAACATCACTGAACCTACTATATAAGTCCGCATACTCCTCGGTATACAAACTGGTTGTAGTGCAGCTCCAACTTCCAAAAACCAAAACAACAGGTTTCCCACCCAGCAGGGCACTGAGTTCCACCTCTTCGACAGTCTCAGGATCGAAAAACCGAGTTTCCGGAGCCAAATCGCCAACTTTGGGGGCATTCACAAATCGCTCCAATATCACTCCAGCTGCATGCTGTTGGTCTTCCACGATTTCCCCGGAGAACTCGTCCAGTTGCAGTTCCTGCTCAGGGAGCTCCACATGATTCCCTTTTTGGCAGGATACCAGGAAGATTCCCAGAGCGGCAAAAACGCCAAGGGCACAGCAGTGCGTTAGAAAGCGCGACATCAATGGAGGAGGAGGAAGGGATTACTCTGTGGCAGAAGCCGGGAATCAGTTTCTACAAAAACTGATATACTTACCGACTCGGGTCATGACTGTATGACCCCACCCCCTCTCAAAAGTTGCAAAAAACCTATTATTCGTGTGATGAAGAGAACATTTCTCCATCACCCCGCCGCTTCTGGAACGGTGCGCTCTCGACTACTCCATAGAGAATCTGCCGAAGCGTAGCTCCATGAGTTTCTGCATCATCAACGATCTTATCGATAGTCGGCGCATCAAAATACTCAATTCCACGCCCGATCGCATACGTCAGCATCTTCTCAGTCAAAGCTCGGTGAAAATCACCATATCTCGACGTAGCCAGAACCCGACTTAGTTCCTTTGCATTCGTAAAATTCTCGCCAGTCATCAACTTCCCGGAAGCATCGATTGGATTTCCCTTTTCTTCATCTCTCCACGTTCCTATCTGGGTAAAGTTCTCAAGAGCCAGACCAATCGGGTCCATCCGGGCGTGGCATGAGGCACACATTTTCTCCTCGGCGTGCAGTTCGAGAAGTTTCCTCAAAGGCAGATTCTTGTTCGCACCCTTGGCTGAATCCTCCAGCGGCGGAACATCAGGAACAGCTGGTGGAGCTGGCGTCGCAAGGAAGTTCTCCAAAACAAACAAGCCACGCTTCACAGGCGACGTCCGGGTTGGGTTCGAGGTCACGATATGAAAAGTTGCCTGGCTCAAAATTCCGCCACGCTTCGAATCTTTCGGCAAATCCACCTTACGCATCTGGCTCCCTTTCACCCCATCGATGTCATACCATTCGGCAAGAGGCTCATTCAGAAAGGTGTAATTGGCAGTCAAAAGCTCCGTTGCAGGCCTGTTCTCTCGGAGAACATAGGCAAAGAACTCCTCGCTTTCATAACGCATCGACTGCCGCAAACGTCCATTGAAAGTTCTCCGGGCTTCACCAAGATCCTTCTTACCCAATGCCCTTCTCGCATCAATGTGGATCGTCTCAACGTCCCGCGCCTGGAGCCATTGCCCGACGAAATTCTTCACAAATCGATCAGACTTTTCGTCCTTCAGCATTCGATCAATTTGCTGGCGCATATTCACCCGCAGTTTTCCTTCACCCGCAAGACGCATCAACTCCTCGTCAGGCAGCGAACTCCAGAGAAAATAGGACAATCGCGAAGCAAGGGCATACTCATCGATCGGCACCGCCTTGTCCGGGTTGTTCGGCTCCGGCTGGATCTCTGCACGCATAAGAAATCGAGGGCTTACCAGCACTGCCTTAATCGCTTGGGCAATTCCGTGTTCAAAACGCTTTTCTGGCTGCTTGTCGACCATCCGAGCCAGAGCCACCAGTCTCGCCACCGTCTCATCGTCAACCGGGCGCCGGAAAGCCCGTGTCGCCACTCGGCGGAGAATCGTCTCCCTGTATGGATCACGCGCATCCTCATCCGCCGGAGGAGGGCCCTCCGAAAACAGGTATCTCACATGCCAGGGATAGTCTTTGTGACTGCCATCGAGAGGCCCACGCATCCGGATTGCCTCCACATCGACCGCCAGTTTGTTCTCACCTTTCTGAGGCGGGTCGCCGGTCTCTGTAGCCACCCATATCTCCTGCTCGCGCCCCTTCTTGAGTTTGGACTTTGTCTTCAGCGTAATCTTCGAGGAATTATCCCAACCCAGTTTCCGTTCTGCGAGAACCTTGTCTCCCACCCCGATTTGCAGAGTCGCCGTCTGCGAAGTCGCCGCATCCGACCCCTTGATCTGGAACTCTACTTTTAACTCGTACTCACCCTCGTAGCTGACCCACGGCTCGTACTTCATCTTGCGCGCGTGATCGAACGGCATCCAGTCCACTGACCAGTCACCACTGCGGTCATCTTTGAAAGCGCGCTTATCCAGCCACCATTCCACAATCTGGGGTCCATCGAGAGGAACCGCGTCTTCGACGACCTCTTCCGCCGCCTCCAGATATTTCTCCATCAAGAGCGGGGAAATACTCAGCACATCACCAATGGTATCAAATCCGTAGCCTGTGTCATCCACGGGAAGTAAATCCTCAACCTTGATATCGATGTTGAAAAGGTCCTTCACCGAATAGCGATACTCCTCACGATTCAGGCGCCGAATCGTCACACGGCCCGGGTCGGGATTCTCGCTATCGATCTCGAAAACCTTGCTCTCGATAAAAGCGAGAACCTCCTGCCGCTCTTTACTGGAAAACTGCGGTTTGTCCGAAGGAGGCATCAGATTACTCCGGACATTTTTCCAGATCTCATACCAAACCTCAAAATTATCCAAGTGCTCCTCGACGGTCTTGAAATCGTCCATCGCAAAGTCCCCTTTATCCATACCATCACCATGGCAATCGTAACAGAAGTCCATCAGCAGCGGCTCAACCTTGTCAAAAGCAGCCACAGCATCATTTGCACGCACAGCAGCACCACCCGCCACAAAGGCGAGGCTCAGAAGAAGAATTGGGAGAAATTGACGATTCATCAGCAAATTGAGCCGAAACCAGCTCTGGAGGAATATACGCTCCGATACACCCTTGGACACCCCACGCAAGAACGTGTTGA
This sequence comes from Verrucomicrobiales bacterium, assembly GCA_002698785.1. Taxonomy (GTDB): domain Bacteria; phylum Verrucomicrobiota; class Verrucomicrobiia; order Verrucomicrobiales; family DEV007; genus Arctic95D-9. Next base: position 529,605 of record PAAG01000059.1, read on the forward strand.
AACAATGACCCGGACGTTTTTGCGCAATTCCGCAATATTTGAGCGGAAAATCCCCTGCAGCCCTGATCGCTCCCTATTTTAGAGGCCTCACCGACACCGCCTTCAGCCTCCACTGCCCTGGCGTTTCCGTTCCGTAATGGGGGGCACTGCTCAGCAGCAACTGCTCGCCCTTTTTGACCACACCGATATCACTCAGCACACCGGATTGATCCTTTTCGTCGATATCCGCATCGACACAGTAAATCGCCAAAGGAGCGTCTTTTCCGACTTGGTAAAATCCTCCGCACTGCCCGTTCCCGGCGACGATGGCCACATGCTCGACGATCACATCCTGATCAAAAGTAATCGTCAACGTCTCACCTTCATCCACCTGCTTGAAACTCCCTCCAGTCACTCCCATACCGCGGCCATTAAAGTCAAAGCCCCCGGACGAAGCACGAATCTCCATTTTCACTTTCCCCAACATGCTCTCAAGAAGCCCCCCTTTTACCGAAACCTCACTATCACTGGAGGCAAAATCCACGAACAAACTTTCCTCTGACGAAATATCCGCCAACCGATGCCCTCCGGCATTCCTGTGATGCTCCGCCACTTTCTTTAGGTGATCGACCAATTGCTCCAACTCAGGCTCACTGATTCGATTATTCTCCTCCTTCTGGTCGGATGAAAGGTCATACAACTCCATTGGAACAGCCGTCCCCATCCGCAGCAGACTGGCATCAAAAAACATCTTCCACTGTCCTTCGAAGATCTTTCCATCGACCTCCGGCGAATCCATTCTCAATGCCGATACAGCCGGGTCATCCTTTGCCTCTTTATGATCGTGGGCAAAAATCGGCGGACGTGTCAGGGTCTCTCCATCTCTCCAGGCAGGCAATACACTGATGCTGTCTTCGGCTCCCTTCTCTCCTTGGGTTCGATCAGGCAGATCTGATTTCAGAATCTCGGCAAACGTCGCAAACATGTCGGTGTGACACATCACTGTGGTATTACTCACACCAGGGCCACTGGCATCACCGTCGCCGATTCCTGGCCCTGTCACGAGGAACGGCACGCGATGTCCCCCTTCGTATGTCGATCCTTTGTGGCTTCGAAACGGCCCGGTGGCCACATCGCTGTTTTTCTCTGCCCCGTTGTCGCTGGTAAAGACAACGATCGTTGTTTCAATCAATTTCTTTCCCGGGTTCCGTGGGTCATCATTCGCCTCAAGCCAATCGAGGAAACGCCCCAGGATCAAATCATTCTCGTAGATGAAATCGTGCCGCAGATCCATCAACTCCCCGGCCTTCGTCTTCGCCGCTCCGCGACTCGGCTTTCCATCGATATCTGTGTCGGGAGTGTAGGGACTGTGATTCGATACCGATGGATAATACAAAAAAAAGGGCTTCTCGGCGTTCTTCCCACCCTCCAGATGAGTCGACAGATACTCAATCGCGAAGTCAGAATGGCGACCACCTAACTCTGTCAGAAAATACGCATCGTCTCCCTTTCTCACGATCTCCTTTCCATCACCCGTAGCTCCGATTGCAACTCGGTCGTGTATGTGCCCGGGCCCGACTGTCTGATTCGGTCCGTTCTTTGCCTTCTTCTTCTTTCCCTTACCGGCAGCATCCGGCCCGGATGTTCCGTGAGACCGCGACGTGAATCTCGCAAAATCAAAACCATGATCGACTGGGGTATCGAATAGCGGCTTTGTCAGGTCCGCATCATCCCAGCCTGACGCCGGTTTTCCATCGCTACGGGTGTATCTCAAGCCGACGTGCCATTTTCCGGTGATGGCCGTTCCATATCCCGCATCCTGAAACAACGTGGCCAGAGTCGGCCTGTCCCGCTCAATCATCGGATCTCCCTGAGAGCCGAACAACACCCAATGCTTCAATCGATTCCTCCACGGATACCGCCCTGTCAGTAGTCCATACCGAGTAGGAGAACATCTCGACGACGGAGTATGGGCATCCGTAAATCGCACCCCCATCCTCGCGAGGCGTTCCATATTCGGCGTAGCCAACTGCACCTCATCTGCATTCCCAGTGAAATCCTGGTAGGCACTCGTGTCCCCCATCCCCATGTCATCCGCCATCATGAAAATCACGTTTGGGCGATCGATCGCATTACAGACAATCGAAAGGGCCAAAAAGGTCAGGAGACAAAAAGGGAGTTTCATCAATCGCTATCGAACCGAATATTCGATCTCGCGTCCATCAAAGAGGTTGGCGTAATCGGACAACTCTTTGTGATTTCCGGTCACGCTTCTGCCTTCCGAATCGCCAGCCATGACATCCTGTAGGTCAGATCGGGTGGAAGCCGCTCCATCGTAAGTTCTCGCTTCGCACACTGCTCCTCAACCCACTCGGTGCTGTGGTGAATGCACCCTACGGACATGGATTCATGACTGCTACCTACCCACGTATCGCCGTCATAGTCGGGATGTTCTTCGTTTGCCGGGAGGTATGTCGTCAGGAATACTGCACCTGGTTTCGCGTCGCGCACAAAGGAATCAAGCGTGGCCTCAATGCCCCACTTGGCAGCGTGGGTCCAGATTGAATAGGCCAGGAAGAAATCGAATTTCTCCCCGAAGACCGAGGTATTGAAATCCGGATTGGTATCGAACTTCGGCACCTTCGCTGCGAGAACCTCTTCTTCCAGGATTCGCAATTTCCCGTTTTCCAACCTTCCCTCGTGCGGTTCGATTCCAAAATAGCAACCCGGGTTCAAAAAATGAATCAACCAGTATCCGGCACGCAACACACCGCAGCCGATATCCACCACCTTTGAGTCCGGCATCAATCCGGCTCGAAGCAGATAGATAAATTGCTCCCGTCCGCCGCATTCATAATGCTCGGGCTGGAATCCAATGAACTCCTCTTCGCTCAGCTTTCGGGCTTTGTCGTCCAACGTCATATCGAAAATCTCACTCCTCGACCACTCCTGCTCTTCTCGCATCCAAATTCATCTCTTCCTGAAACATCACAGCCATGCCTCGCAGTCGCTTGATCAGATCCTTCTTCCGAATGGGCTTCGTCTCACCTGGGTCGGACTCTAAATCATATATCGAAAGGCCGGGATTCAAATACATCTTGTAGCTCCCTGACCGAACCGCCGAGAGAGCCCCCTGCGCCCCATGATAGAAGAAGGCATTGGTATATTCCTCTCTGTCAAAATAGGGCTCCCATTCGAGCCCCTGACTCCATCGCCGACGAAGTGGAACCGCTGCATTCAAAGACAACTCCTCTTCCGGCGATGGCACTGCATTCACTTCCCCTGTCAGCAGAGGAAGAATATCCCTTCCATCAATTACTGGATGGTCCTCTCCGATTTCAATGCCCGCAAAACTCGCGAGTGTAGGATACCAGTCCATCGCACTTACGATCTCGGAACACTCGTATCCTGACCGAATCCCCAAGCCAGGTCCCCACGCAATCGCCGGGACTCGAATCCCACACTCCCACGTCGTCAGTTTTCGGCCCTGCATCGGCTGATCAGGGTTACGCCCCGGACCTCTTCCATTGTCCGACGCGTAGATTACCACGGTATTTTTATCCAGCCCCAGTTCCCCTAACTTGTCCACCAATCGCCCCACGTGGAAATCCAGTTCCTGGATCGCGTCGCCATATTCTCCCCACTCGGATGTCCCCTGAAATTCTTCACTAACTCCCAGCGGATTGTGCAGCATCGTATGAGGCAGGTAGAGAAAGAACGGCTCTTCTTTGTTCTTCTCGATAAACTGGATCGCCTCGTCAGTGTAGACTCGAGTCAGCTCTGCGGGATCGGCAGGACGCTTCACCACTTCCCCGTTTCTGATCAGGGGCACACCTTCCTCGCCGTAGTAGATAACCTCCACTGGATCGAGGTTCGAATACAATCCGAAGTGATAGTCGAAACCCTGCGCATCAGGAAGGAAGGGACCATCATCTCCGAGATGCCATTTCCCAATACAAGCTGTCGCATACCCATTGGCCTTGAACAGCTCTCCCATCGTAACCTCCTCCGGATGCAGTCCGCGTTTCGCATCTTCCCGTTGTACCCAGACCTCCATCCCGACACGACGCGGATAGCACCCTGTCAAAAGCCCCGCCCGTGACGGACTACAGATCGGCGAAGCGGCATAGTAATCCGTAAACCGAATCCCCTCTGTGGCGAGAGCATCAATGCGAGGAGTCTTCACCTCCGTCGCGCCGTAGCATCCAAGGTCGTAGTAGCCCTGATCATCGATGAAGATGACGATCACATTTGCCTTCTCGGCAGCGAAAGAACTCGCGGCCAGAAGATAGAGGGCGATTAAGAATAGGGGGCTTCGCATGCGTAAACACTCCGATTAGGTAGGTAAATTGCCCGAGAATTTTGGGATTTCTTTCCGGTTCCGGTTGGGCGATTTCGAAAATGATGGGAAAAGATGGGGTTTTGTTTTTGGCCAGTTTCAGGCAAATTGTGGGTCTTTTATTTATTTAAGTAATTGGTTTTGAGTATTTTGTGCATTTTTACCTCTCGGCTCATTTCCCATCATTTTGGGGCTTTTTCGATCATTTCGCCATTTTTCGGATGAGGAACCAATTGATGGCTACCGCAGCCTCAATCCTAACACAACCTCATATTTTTGTGAAGACCTAAACAGGAGGCTTCCCGGTATCCAGCGATAGTAAAAAACGAAGGGAGGCGGATGCGCGAAAATTTAGTTTTGAATCACCCCTCTGCGGGAAGCCCAAAAAGAAATACCCCCGTACAGATCAAGCAGAGTACACCGAACAAAACGCCCTTCGCCGGAACCTTCTTTCCTTCTTTGTCCCCACGGAAAGCAACGGTCGCAGCAACCAGGCACTGCAGTGCGTAGAACAAAGCGAATGCCCGCGAGGCCAGGGCGATCACCTCGTTTACATTTACCGACCACGTGATCGCCACTGTCACGATCAGGATGAGGCCGTAAGCATACTTCTCGGGGAACTTCTGATTGGTGATGTCCTCAATCAAACCGCCTGCTCCAGCCGTATCAGCCACCGAAGCGCTGAACTGACTGCCCACCGCCGCAATCGTAAGCAGGAAAGGAAGTACGACTGCTACCTCTTTTGACAAGCCAAGGATCGCAGTGACGTCGGCGCCCATATCTTTGTGGAACAGCACGGTAGCCAGTCCGACAAATACGAGATAGATCACACCCGAGATGATTTGCGATCGCCTCATGGTGCGAATTCTCAGTTCCGCCTCATGTTCGGCCCCGAGATATCGCGATGTCTCGAACCCCTGCACGACAATCAGCAGGCCCAACAACACCCTGACATCATTCCCACTGATACTCGAATCCACATCCGGCATCGCCCAGTTCCCATTGACGGCCAATCCCACGTTGTGAACCACGAGGGATATCAGCAGGGCACCAATCATCCCGAGATTCAGCGCCACGGCGTATTCCTCGATCTTCTCCAGCGAAGAAAGCCCTTTCCATATTCCGACTACCCCGATCAGCAGAAGTAGTCCTGTGGTCAGCCAATCCGCAGCTATGGGATTTGCTACACCAAATTGCTTCAAGGAAAACGCGGAGAGCAACTCAAGGTAATATGTAACGCTGATGAAGTAGGCCCCTGTCAGAACCACACGAGATACGAACGCGACGGTCTGCGAAGGGCCCTTATGATGCTCGATTGGCTCAAAATGCCGAATGTTAAATCGAATTGCAGAGCCTACGAAGAACGCCAGCACCAACAGGACAGCCATACAGAAGACGGCCCACTTTCCTACCAACCCGCCCAAAAGAGGCGCACTGATCAGAAAGCCACTCCCCATGATTGAGGCCAAGGGAGTCACCGTCGCCTGCCAACTCTCTGACTTGGCGAGCTTCTTCGAAAAGGCGAGCCACCCGGCAATCGTTAGAGCAATGATGGGTATCAGGTAGTTCATCCTCAGTTACCCTTACGCTACTCAGGCTTGGTCCCGACGACAATCGCAACGGGCATACTCCAGATTTCATCCTGCACTGAGTGAGTGATCTCCAGGCCTCCCTTTTCCAAGGTCGCTTCCACATTGATCGGATGGCAATCGACGATATGCGGAAAGTGCCGGTGCATCCAGACATAGGCTTTTTCCAATGGCGTGTCTTCTCCCTCGTTCTTAGGAGTTGCCATGGCGACAACACCGCAACGTCCGCCCGGTTTAAGAACACGTGAGATCTCGTTCACCACTTCGTCGATCACCACGTCCGGGAACAGCTCCAGCGTGAAGCTCAGAAAAACAGCATCAAAAGATTCATCCGCAAAATCAATGGGCGGCACCGTTCCGACACGTAGATCGATATTCCTTTTCAGTTCGAGACTTTCGAGGAGCTCGAGCGTCACTCGATGCATTCCTGTCGAAACATCCACTCCACACACTTCACCTTTTGGCCCGGTTGCACGCGCAAGCGCCACAAGGGCATGACCTGTTCCGTATCCAATTTCGAGAATTCTCTCCCCTGCCGTCACCATGAGCGCAGCCAGTCCTTTTTCACAGGCCTTGCGCTCGCTGGAGTGGGCAATCACATCGTAGGCGTTTGCAATACGATCGTAGAATTTCTCATTGGGGTCGAATTGCATAGCTAAGTTTTCTGGAGGTGGTAGATCAGTCAAAGATCGGATAGAAGGTATTGAAGGCTGCCTCGCCGAACTCCGCCGGGTCGTTGAAGCGACGATTTCGATTCAAAGCATCGATTCGACTCATCTCGTCCTCCGTTAGTTCAAAATTGTAGACGTCAAAATTTTCCTTCAGGTGTCCGGCGGTCTGAGTTTTCGGAATCGGAACCGTTCCTCTCTGGATTGCCCACCGGAGCGCCACTTGGCCGATCGACTTATCTTTTTCAATCGCAATCGCCTTCATCTCTCCATCGTCAAAAAGAGACTCGCTCTCGCCCGCCATGTTCAGTGGAACGTAAGAACTTGCCCCGAATGGAGAAAATGCCGTCACCGCGATGTTCTCTCCTTTGCAATACCGTAGCAGGTTCTGCTGGGTCAGGTAAGGATGCATTTCGACCTGAAGCACCGATGGCTGGATACGAGCATAGGACTTCAGGTCCCGAATGCCTGATGTTGTAAAATTACAGATACCGATTCGCTTTACGAGCCCTGAATCGACGAGTCCCTCCATGGCTCCCCACGTGTCAGAAACGGGAATGCTCTCGTGTTTCATCGCGGGATTTTCTGCTTCAGGATCGAAAAACCAACCCGGCGGATAACGTTCCTCAATTGGCACATACGCCAGCGTCACAGGGAAATGAATGAGATACAGGTCCAGTTCATCGAGTCCTAGGTCCGACAGCGTTTTTTCACAGGCAAGGCGCACATGGTCTGGGTGATGATAGGTGTTCCACAGCTTGGAGGTAATCCACAAATCGTCACGACTGCATGATCCCGAATCAATTGCATTCTTAATCCCCTGCCCTACCGCAACCTCGTTTCCGTAGTCACAGGCACAGTCAAAATGCCGGTATCCGATCGAAACGGCTTCCGGGATGAGAGTAGGAAGCACTTCATCGGGGATTTTCCACGTTCCAAGCCCAATCGATGGGAATTGACCGCCGTCACTGGTTTCGAAAGTTTTCAGGGAATCACTCATACTTCCCTAGCCATACAAAGCGTTCGTTGGTGAATCAAGAAAGTTGACGCCCGCCATTCCGGAGCCTTAGTCTGATGGCATCAATTCGAAATGCTGCAGTCCATGAAAACTCTTGTCCTGATCCTCTCGCTCACCCTTTCATTCGCTTCCCAGCTCTTGGCGAACCCACCGGCAGTAAACGGCTTTGAAGCAGCAAAGATTGCCCAGTCCGACTTGGAAGAGCGCGGCATCCAGAACAAGGTCTATATCGAGCAAATCATTCTCAAGAAAGAAGGTCTACTCAAGGATGAAACCTACTGGGAAATCATGTGGAACGATGAGTTTCCTGCACAGACCCCCGGCCGCAAGGAATATGGCCTGCGCGTATTTATGGATGGCTCCTACAAGCGAGCTGTGCGCTAGCGCTCCCTTCCATCCCTCTTCCGCCCAATCAAAAAGCTGCCGACAACCGCAATCAGCAGGTTGATCGTCACGCCGTAGAGTCCGGGATTAAATCCGGAGTTCTTGATCCAGACCAATAGCCCATCTCCCTCTCCGCTGATCCAGAAGAACGAGAGTGAAAACACGAGCCCTACGGCCATTCCGAGAAACGTTGGACCTGCCCTCATTCCCTTCCAGTGAATCCCGATCATGAATGCCGGGGCAAGCTGGATCAGCATGTCGAATTTCATCCCGAGTAGCTGGACCAGGGTGATTTCTCCCTCGCGAAAGTTTAGATAGATTGTCAGGGTAGTAACCGCGACAACGAGGACTACTGAGAATATTTTTCCTACGGCAGTCAATTGCTCCTGCGATGCATTCCGCGCAAACCACGGTTGATACAGGTCCCGGGTCAACATGCTGGAAATGGATAGCAAAGCAGAATCGCCCGTCGACATAATCGCTCCGAGGATCGCAGAAAAAATCACCACTACCAGAGCAGCGCCAAACCAACTGCTCTCTTGGATCTGGCTCAACATCACGGTCAGGGCAGTGTCAGTCTTCGCCCCTTCCAGTTGATCCGGCAGGTGAGCTGACACAGCCACTCCGACGAGTATTGCAACCAGCGTTGCTCCCAGTGGCATAAACGCCATCGCCGCCAGCCCGCGTCGCAGATCCCCACCCGGAGCGTGCTGCATACACTCGTTGAATCGCTTGGGGATACAACGCTCCGGCAAAGCCAAAAAGGAGAATGAAGTTAATCCATTGTCGCAGCAGCTTTCCTTCTGGTGGAACGACTTTTTCTGGCGAGTGCTCGAATAGCAGCGCCGTGGTTTCGGCGGGCGATCCGAACTCGAAAAAGATCAAAACCAGCAACGTCAGGAACCCGATACCAAGCACCCCTCCCTGCAAAACGTCGGTCCAAGCTACCGCACGGAATCCGCCCAGCATCTCGTATAAAAGCATGATGCTCGCGAGCCCGATCACGCCAATCGCAAACGCTCGATCTGGATCGATCGAGGTCAAGCCTTCCACCGCCCGGCCCATCGCAGTGAGCTGGGCGAGAAAGAAATTCCCAAGAGCGGCGACCATGATCATTGTTGCCAGCAAATTCATTCCCCGATTACCAAACCGATGATCGAGATAGTCCGTTGGAGTGATGAATCCGTGCTTTTTTGCCAGTGAGTGGAGTTTGGGCGCAAAGATGAGATAGCTCACCACGATGGCGATCATGAACTGAACCGCAGTCAGCCAACTGAAACCGATCTGTGCCGATTTCCCGGTGAACCCAATGATGGTATTACCGCTGTATTGAGTGGCGAATAGCGTCAGCCACAAAACCAGGAAACCGACTCCTTTTCCGCCAAGGTAGAAATCACGAAGCGATTTCTCCTTACTGGCCCTGCGGCCCATCCATCCGATGAAAATTAATCCACCAAGGTAAAAGAGAATGAATGCGATTCCCCCGAGGCCGAACGGAATCGCATCTGCGAGAAGAGGAAACCTCATTCCTGCCCCTCCTCTTCACTGTCTTCCTCAGGCCAACGAAACAAAAAAAGCCACGCCGTGAAGCAGGAAATAAGAAACGAAATCCCGACGGTGACTACTGCCCAAAGCGGGAATCCTATCAGTATGCGAGTGTCCCCTTCTGGCCAGTACCAGGGGACCCCAAAGAGAAAGAGGATTAGATAAACAATCCAGATCCACGGCCTGAGTAAGCGGTTCGACTCATTCATCCAAAGGGGTCATCCCAAATGGATACCCCCTTTGGCAAGAAGAAATGAGTACGTTAGTCACCGAGACGTTCGTTTGTCTTCTGAGTGAGTTTGATGAAACGCTTGTGCAACTGCTCGCGCTCATGAGGATGCAGGTAGCCATCCCTCTTGTAATAGCACTCGAAACGCTCGAGGTCGGAAGCATATTTCCGGATCACAGCAGCATCGTAGGGCTTCACATGTCCGCATTCACAGCCCCAGGCTAGCAACTCGCCGAGCCAGACCTGATACCCATTGATCACAGGTGTGCGAATGGAGTCGGGCACGTCATACAGAGCGAGAGCCCTTTCGTTGAGCTCGGTATTGAAATACTCCAGATTTTCGAGCACTTCCTCGTCGAAGCTCTCGTCCCGAAATCTCTTATGGGTCCACTCCTGAGAGCGATACAGGAGCTGACGATGGACAGAAAGCAAATCGCGCCCGTATTCCTCAGAAATTCTCTCTTCGACAAGGGCTTGGACAATTCCCGAATAGTGAGCTGAAAAGGCTGCGGCAAGCGTAGGCGGAAGCCCTTCTCCACGCATTTCTCGTTCATAGAGCACCAGAGCCTCCTGGATCGCACTCAGCCGGGCGACCTGCTCGTCTCGAAAGATTGAGATGCTCTCCACCCGGCGAACCAGGTCGTTGAGGGTATTGCTGTTCGTGTATGCCACATCATGAAGAGAGGTAGCGCGAGAAGTTCCTGCCAGAAGGGAAACGGCGAAAACAAGACAGATGGTATTTCGAATCATGAGCGTAGTTGGGTGGTTCTTCTCCATACTGCGACTCAATTATCATAATTGCAATCATTTTTGTTGTTACTTAAATTCGATTCATTTGATATAAGTATGAATATTTAAGAAACACTGAGGAATTTCCATCTCATCCGTTTATAGTTTGGAAGACCCACTTCTCCCGTTTTACCTTATGAAAACTCAACATTTTCCCTGCCTCCTCGCTCTCGCCCTTGCGCTCCTGATCACCGACTCTCACGCGGGGAACCCGTTCGCAAAGTCGCCGGAAAAACTCGATCTCCGCATTCGCCGTTCAGCCGAACGATTTGAAGCTTTGCAGGCAGAGCCGATGAAGCGAATTCCGGCACAACTCCTCTCTCGCGCTCGCGGCATCATCATCCTTCACAAGGTGAAAGCTGGCCTCGGTATCGGTGGTGAAGCTGGCAACGGCGTAGCGATGGTAAAAGACCCTCAATCCGGAGCCTGGAGCGCACCTGCCTTCATCAGCTCGGCAGAGGGGAGCTGGGGCCTCCAGATCGGCGCAAAGGAAGCCACAATCGTGATGCTTCTCATGAATGATGCCGGACTCAAGCCACTCATCGGAGGCTCGATGAATATCGGTGTCGACATCGAAGCCGCCGCCGGACCAAATGACGGGGGCGGAGAGATCGACACCACAACCCTTCAGTCCCCCATTCTTGTCTATTCAAATGCCGGAGGACTCTACGCAGGGGCTGCCTTTAAAGGTGGTGGCATTGTCCCGGCAAATAAGAACAATAACATTTACTACGGCCAGACGTTGAAACAGATCCTGTTCGACAGGTCGGCACGCCCAACTGCGAGTGGTATGGCTCTGATTCAAACGATCTTGAATCACTCAGGGCAAGGCCGTTACTGAGCCTCCCTCGAAAAACCCTCGAAGCAACTGAGCCACTTCTTCCGGCTTCTCCTCCGGAAGGGAGTGGCCGCATTCATCAATCACCTCGAAACGCACCCCCGGGATTTTTTCCGCCAGCTTCTTACAAGAAGCCAGCGTCACTAGCCTGTCTTCACGTCCTGCCAGAATCATGGTCTTCGGTTTCAACGAAGAGAAATCGATTTCCTGGATCCTCCCGCTGCCCATTGCCCGGGCATATCCGAAGAGAGCTTCCCGAAATCCTTCTACCAGTATGTGCCGTCGATACCATTCCGCCACAGCGTCAGCTTCTGGGTGCTCTACGTGAAAGGCCATGCTTGTTGCCTTCCGAAACCTTTCTGGACTCGACAGCATCGCTCTTGCGGCTACATGGAGAGACTCTGCCGACAACCGGTTTCGCAGGTACCACGGAGGACGCTTTATTTCCCAGGCCGGGGCCATTAAGACAAGAGAGTCGATCAGCTCCGGGTTCGATAGAGCGACCGTAGCTGCAATGCCACTGCCATAAGAGTGTCCTACAAGGTGAAACGATTGACATCCCCTCTCCTTCGTCACTCTAACTATGACATCAGCCTGATGACGTAGCGAGTACTCCTCAGGATCCTCGGGCCGTTCCGTCAGCCCAAAACCATTCAGGTCGATCAGGATTATCCGATATTGTTTCTCAAGCAGAGGTAGCAGGTCCCGATAAAAAAACGAGTCTGCAGCAAACCCGTGTAGAAGCACCACAGCGGGGCCCTCGCCCCTTACGGGTGCATAGACTCTTTGCCCCTCGATCTCGACGAAATCGTCTTCAGGTATTCCTGCGATGATTTCCTCGTAGGGAGTCAGCGGCACAAAGGACGGCCACTTCATTGGCTACGCCTTATTCGACGATCGGATTACCTACACCGCGAGCCATCAGGACTGCGAGCAGCGGGATAATAAAGAGCAATAGCAATTCCATGCGAACAATCATGATCACTCCCTTGGAAACACCGATCTCATCGCCAGGATTCCCCTTCTTATTTTTGAAATAGAAGAGCGTGGGGAAAATGGACAAGATTCCCACAATCAAGAAAAGGGTCACCTTGGTGTGCAAGATCGGATTCTTCGAATAAAAATCCGCCGGCTTCCCAAAATCAGCACCGAGCCATTGAATCAAACCAGTCGCGAACACGACCACCGCAGCGATCCCGTAAACCATATCCAACCGATGCACCTTTAGCAGTTCACTACGGAGCATACTCTTCTTCAGCAGCATATGCTGGGTGAACACCACAGCGATCACCAGGAAGATGGAAATGAAATGGAGATAACGTAAGAGAATGTCAGCGTTCATTGGGGAAAGGATACGATTACACGTTGGATTTCAGACTCGTCTACCTTTTCGGCAGAAAGATCAAGACCCACCAGTCGAATTTCTCTCAATCCGTATCCTCATCAGAACCCTGGCCAATCTCAGCACAAATAGCCGCACCGAAGAAATACCCGGTTGAGAGATAGAAAATCCAGACAATCGAAATCACCACCGAGCTCGCCACCCCGTATGCCGAAGCGATTGCGCTGTGCGAGATGTAGACCTGAAAGATCGCCCGTCCGATAAAGAAAGCGACAATCAAAAACAGAGCAACAATACCGAGGGCTTTCCAGGTGGGGCGATGGAACGGCACCACACGCATGAAGCCCACTCCACCGAGCGCCAGAATGAGAGAATTACCAATGCCCACGACACTCTGCATTCCAAACGGCAAGGCCTTAACAAACGGAGCAGCCAGCGAAGAGATTAGGTAAACGAGACAGATCAAAAGACCCGCGGTCACAGCAAAGGATAATGCGATAGCTCTCCCGATGAGGTTTTTGTGCAGAAGACTTCTTTCGTGATCGAGTTCTTCTGCAAACATCGCTCTGGTTCCATAGACCAGGCGGACAAAAATCAAAGAGGCCGCCCAGAAAAGAACTGCGCCTGAAACTGCATTCGACCACCAGGGCCCATCGGCGAGAAATTTCACATGAACGATCGATACCAGTGATTCGGCAGCGTCTTCAGGGACCATATCCGAAAGCCAGCGTATCGCAGCGGCTCTGGCTTCTTCTGGTCCCAGCATTTTCGATGAAACGACGACACTGAAAACAAGCAAGGGAGCCATTGTAAAAACCGCATAAAACGAAACCGCAGCCGACTGCCCGGGTCCGTCGTGACGGAACCAGCGTTTGAAAACGCGAATCAGAAATGCGGCCAACCTCATGCTCCAATGACTACGAGCGAAAGACGTTCCAAGTCTTTCTTCTCAAAAGATAGAAATGCCGTTACCGAACGATAGCAACCAGCAGAAGGATAAATCTGTGTGACACAATCTCAGAATCTATTCAGCCACACGAACGGGTGCTTCGCGCTTGATCCTCGATTGGAAATCTCCCAGTCCGTACCAGTAGGTTCTCTCATTCAAGTCCACCTCCTGAACTACCACGGTTCCCCACTCGTTGGCTGTCACCATCCTATCCCCTTCACGATCCCACACTGCCGTCTTCATCCAGTCCTTCGTGTGATCGGTGTAGGTGGAAGTGACCAGATAGACCCCATTCTCTGCACAGCGAGCTGCTGCCAGCCGAGGGTTTCCACCCCAGATCGGAAGTGCAATTACCTCGGCACCATTCATCGCGAGATTTCGGGCCACTTCAGGAAAGAAGACATCATAGCAAATCATCATGCCGACCTTTCCGAACCTTGTATCAAAGACAGGATACTCCGATCCGGGAGCGATTCCCCGTTGTACCTCTTCACGTGGAAGCGTGACCTTTCTGTATTTCCCTACCACTTGTCCACTCGGCCCTATCAAGACCGCTACATTGTAGACCAAGTGCCCAACTCTTTCCGGTAACCCCGCGACGATATAGCAGTCATGCTTCTTTGCGAGGGCTCCAAAAAACTCTGTTGTCGCTCCTGGAACCGGCTCAGCCACCTCTGCATAATCATGTGTTACTCCTTTGCAGGTGAGCAGCTCTGGCAGAACAATTAAGTCCGCGCCCTGTTTAGCGGCCTCTTCTATTTGTGGAATAAACAACTGACAGTTCTCAAGGACCGTCCGTCCATTTCCCGGAAGATTGTTGTGAACTGCTGCCAGTTTAACCTTTCGCGCTGGAAGCGGATCGGATTCTTGAAAGGAAACGTCCCTCCACTCCACCGAACCACCCGGCGCCCATCGAAAATGAAGCTGAACGGTCGCAGTCACGGCATCGTCCGGGACAAGATAGCGATCAGATACCTTCACCCACCCATCGCCCAGCTTCTCCTGGTCCCTGGGAAACTCAGGCCTGGCATATCCTTCTGATGTTCCAAAGTAAGCGGGATTCACCGGGTGAGGACTCAAAACGGCCTGTCCCTTCTCTCCAGCCCACTCGATGCGAACAGCACACGATCGTCTTGGGTACTCGACATTCGTAGCTTTCCGTAATCCCGAGAACTCTACCCACGTTCCGCCTTTCACTTGAAACTCACGCTGCCAGTAACTGTTCTCCCCTTCTTCACCGGTAGACTTCAATTTCAGCGTTCCATCATTAAGGATCTCTCCTTCGATCCCAATCTCTTCACGAGGAGAAAGCAACTCCCACTCTTCCGCGAAAGCATACGCAGAAAACAGAACCAATAAGAAAACGATGCGGAGTGCCGTCATGTCTCAACGGTAACCAATCGCTCCAAGTTCGAGAAGTGGCATTCTTTTGAAATCGCGCCATATCCTCCTACCTACCAAGGCCAGAGGAAAATAACTGCGATCCCCACCGCCAGTGCGATCCCGTAGTAGAGCGAAATGCGCTTCAGGAGGTGTTTCCCTCCAATCACAGCGATCATCCCGGCTTTGAACAATACGTTAGAGAGTGCAGCTACTAAAATAACCCGCCACCCCGTTTCCGGCTCGAGCGATCCGGAATGAATCAACTCTGCCGTCGAAAGAGTGATCGCGTCGATATCGGTCAGACCGGAAATGATGGATACGACGTAAAGGCCCGCCTGCCCGAAATACTCTTTCGCTGCTGCCACGCCCAGAAGAATGAGAATATATAAAATGCCAAAGATGAGCGCAGGCTTGAGCTCGGCTGGGTTCTCTGGCGGATCGAGATGCACCACTTCGTTGGATCTCTTTCGATACAAAATGAAGGAGAGAACGATAAAAGTAAGAAGAAACACAGCGACGGGTGGCCCGGTCGTCAGTAAGTCTTTTCGATTCACTGCCGCCATTTCCAAAATCATTCGAACAATGGAGACGGTCGAAGCAATCATTATGATCAATGCAGCCGCAGTCACCTGACTTGGCTCGCTCCTAGCCTGTCGAGAAGCCGATACTGTCGTCGCAGTGGAAGAGACCAGACCACCTAACAAACCGCTCAGCAGGGTCCCAGCACGGCTACCGACGACCTTGTAAATCAGGAAGCCAATCAGCCCGATCCCAACAATCAGCACGACCATCAACCACGCCTTGAAGGGATTGATCACATCGAACGGACCATAGGTCTCATTCGGTATCACCGGCAGGATCACCAGTGTGATCAAAACAAACTGCATGATTGCCCGGACATCTTCTGCCTCCAATCCTTTCACGAAACCGTGCATTGGCTTCTTGTAATACAAGAGCAAAGCTGTCACTCCCGAGAACAGAACAGCAAACGACTTGTCTGCTTCGGCGCCAGCCAGGTATGCCCCTATCACAAACACGAAAAGGGCAGCTATCTCTGTCGTAGTCCCGCCTCCATGCTTCTCTTTCTTGCGGCTGGCAATAAGGTTTCCGATCCCGAGAGCAGCACCAAGAAAGACAATCCCTGCTGCAAGTATCCCCGCTGAATATCGCTCCGTCAGGATACCGACAAAATATCCCGTCAAAGAAATCAGCGCGAAGGTCCGAATACCAGCCGGCGTCTCCTTTGCCCTCTCGCGCTGCAACCCGATCAATAGCCCAATCGCCAGAGCGAGCCCTGGACGGACATACATCTCGAGATCCACAGGCGTCGATTGAGCTTCCACAAGTCGTTTACGTTGGGTTTTCGAAAATCACAGCTTCGTAGGCAGACAACTTGTCAGCAGGCCCATCGGAGGACCGCCATCGAAGCTCTCCTTCTCGAATCATGTCAGGAAATTTCTGCTCTGTCTCGCTTAAATTGAAAACGCAATGTAGATCCTGCTTCTCTCCCCGAGTCAAAACCAGGACTGACATTTCATCGCCATCATGATCAATCCAGATCGCCTTCTCCTCATAATGCCTTAGAGCGGGCAGCGACTTTCTGAGTTCAATCAAATCCCGATACAATTCACGCATTCTCGACGAAAGCCCCTCGCCCCACGACCAAGCGAGTTTGCTCTGCATAAAGGAGTCTTCAGCCTGCGGATCCGGAATTTCGCCTTTTAATCCGTAGTCTCTCTTTCGACCTTTTCGAACTGCCGCAATCAGTCGCTCGTCACCGAACTCACAGAAAAAGAGAAAGGGATTCGTTTCCCCATATTCTTCCCCCATATACAGCATCGGCACATAAGGAGAGAGTAATGTCAGGCAGGCACCTAGCCTTAGTTGAGGTTCATCGACTAAGGCAGCGAATCGTTCACCCCGTGCACGGTTTCCGATATGATCGTGGTTCTGAAGGGAAATCACAAAACGATCTCCGGGCTTGTCCCTCACCGGGCGCCCCCAGTTCTGGCCGTAGAATTCGCTGAACTGCCCGGCCAGATGGAAGGTGTCACGAAACACATTGGCGATCGCACCTTTCTCCCCGTAATCGACGTATTTCCCGTCTCGCTCCCCCGTCATCCAGGCGCTGACTGCATGGTGAAAATCCTCATTCCACTCAGCATCAAATCCATTCCCTCCCTTATCACGAGGCGTGACCATGACGTCGTCATTGAGGAGGCTTTCAGCGATCATGATGCAAGCTCCCCCTCGCGCAGCAGCGGCTTCGTCAGCAATCTCATTGAGATCTGCGAGGATATGTGTTGGTGACGAATCGACAATTGCGTGAACAGCATCGAGACGCAGCCCGTCGAGACGAAAATCGTGAATCCATTGCCAGACACAATCCATCACCCAGTGACGAACCGGCTGTGAATTGCTACCACCAAAATTAAAGCCTGCTCCCCAGGGTGTGTGGACCTTTCGATCAAAGTATGGTCCGAACTCATTCAGGTAGTTTCCTTCCGGTCCAAGGTGGTTAAAAACTACATCGAGAAAAACCGCGAGACCTTTGCCATGGGCTGCGTCAATAAAGCGCATGAATGCTTCCGGTCCTCCATAACTGCATTGTGTGGCAAAAGGCTGCACCCCGTCATACCCCCAGTTTCTCTCTCCGGGAAACTGGGCGACGGGCAACACTTCAAGTGCATTGACTCCGAGTTCGACTAGATCGTCGAGACGTTCGATCGCGGCATCGAAGGTGCCTTCGTCAGTGAAGGTTCCGATGTGCATTTCGTAAATGATCAAATCTCCACGCTCGATCTCTACACAGCCATTCTTCCACTCAAAATCCCCACAGAAGTACAATTCGGATATCTCG
Organism: Verrucomicrobiales bacterium; assembly: GCA_002698785.1. GTDB lineage: Bacteria > Verrucomicrobiota > Verrucomicrobiia > Verrucomicrobiales > DEV007 > Arctic95D-9. The sequence goes on from PAAG01000059.1 coordinate 547,517, forward strand.
TGCACTCCGGCCGGCTGATGCACGGTGCACGGGTCAGGGCGAGCCGGCCCACCATCGAGAGAATATCCATAGCGAAGCCCGGCCTCCGCCTCCAATTCGATGGTGAAAAATTCACCGTCCTCAGAGTTCATGGAAACTCTTTCGGCCCCCTCGCCAAGAATGAGGTCGACATGTTTGGCTCGAGGAGCCCACACTCGAAATGAAGTAAGCGGCCCCTTTCGAGACGGTCGGCAGGAGTCGAAGCTGAGAGCGGAAGTAGGAGATGGCATGAATAGTGGCAAGTTTCCGCGACTCTCGTTGAGGGCAAGGGAGAATGGTGTTGATTTAGAGAATTCCTTTCATCTATGCCCCGAGAGTATCCAGAGGTTCCCTTTTCCGCTTCCCCCGTTGAGCGACGCTTGCGGTCGGCGGAGGAAGAGAACCCTACGGATTCTCCCTCCATGCTTCTCGAACTATTGGAGTGGCTTGAGGAAGGAGGGCGATGGTATGCCGGTTACTCCGATCTGGCAGGTCTGGCTGAAATTCTCCCCGACTTTGCCCTCCCTGTCGTGTATCAGCTGCATCGCTGCGATTTTTGTGCCTTCGCGAAGCGGGACGTGATTGGGCTCTCGGACTGCGTTAAGAACAAGCATGCGGTAAATCGACTCGTCATTTCACGCCAAGAAGGTTTGGAGGGTCAATGTCATCTCGGCATCACCGACCTTGCCGAACCGCTCCTTCTCAACGGCGACGTGGTCGGGATTTTCTACCTGGGGTCGATCATTGACGCAGAGAACGAAGAAGCTTCGAAAGATCGCCTTCTTCGCTATTGCAACCGGCGAAAACTGGATGCGTCGGTATTTCTGGAACAATGGCGAAAACTTCCACGGATCGACACGAGGGAGATCGAGAAAATGCGGTCCCGCCTGCAACTCGTCGCTCGGATCGCAACTCGACTCGCAGCCCCCGCCGAATCAGTTCCCGATCTGGTGAGCAAGAATTCCACGCTCGCCGGAGTGATCTGGCAGAAACGCCGGAACCGCACTCCAACCACTCTGCAAAAGGCAATGGAATACGTGAACGGTCAATACAGAGAATCGCTCCGCCTCAACGACGTCGCCGATCACCTTGGAATCCGACCGGATTCACTGGGGTCACTATTCCGTAAATACACAGACGGAACGATGGCGGACTACCTCGCCTCGGTGCGAATCCGTCACGCATGTGAGCTTTTGAAATCCGGTCGATTTTCGGGAGGGGAAATTGCCCTCCTGGTAGGCTTTACGGATCAGTCTCAGTTCAGTAAAACGTTCAAGAAAGAGACGGGCCTCACTCCCACCGCCTACACGCGTAGGATGATGGCGTAGACGAGCCGCCCCGTCTGCAAACCAGAAGGCACCCCTTCTCCGCACAAGCAATCTGGAGTGTCTCGAATAAACTCCTGCCCATGAATCCCCGACTATTTTTCACTTTTCTTGCGCCCTTGCTCTTGGCCCAGAGCCTCGTTGCCGACGAGCCTGCGCCCGATCACCCGAACATTCTTTTCATTTTCACCGACGACCAACGTTGGGATGCCATGGGATGCGCGGGCAATGATCTGATTCGAACTCCAAATCTCGATTCCATTGCAGCACGAGGAACTCGCTTTTCTAATGCCTTTGTCACTCTTTCAATCTGCTCCCCCAGCCGTGCTGCAGCTCTTACGGGGCGATACAACAGTGAGAATGGTGTCACGGTTGTGGGAAAGGGAACGCTGAATTCTGACGAGGTGACTTTTGCCCACCTACTAAAAAAGGCTGGCTACCAAACCGGCGTGACCGGCAAGTGGCATCTCGGAAATACGCCGGCAGATTGCGGATTTGATTTTTCGAGCACCTGCTACAGCAACGGAACCTGGTATGGCCGAGATTTTATCCGCGACGACGGAAGCAAAGTCGTCGCAGAGGGATTCGTCGATGACTTTGTCGCCGAGGAATCGATTCGCTTTCTGAATGAGGCCAGCGAGAAAGACGAGCCATTTGTCCTTTGGATGTGCACCCAGGTGCCGCACATGGACGATAACCACAGCTGGCCGCCTAGCGAAGAGTATCTTTCGAGCTACGAAGCTGCGAACATGCCTCTCGCCGAAACGTGGCAGGACGATCTACAGGGGAAACCGGAGTATCTGAAAGAGTCACGCTCACGCACCCAAGCTCTCTCCTATGGCTATAACAAGGCGGAAGCGATCCGGGAACACAACCGCGAATACTATGCTTCCGTCGAGCAAGTGGATGCCTCGATCGGGAAGGTGCTCGAAGAACTGGAACGCCTTGAACTGAAAGACAACACCTGGATTTTCTTCATGGGAGACAATGGGTGGATGATGGGCGAGCACGGATTCACGAGCAAAGTGTTGGCCTATGAGGAGTCCATCCGAGTGCCCATGATTGTTGCGGGACCGCAAACTGAACCCGGTCTCGTCGAGGAACTTACGTTAGGTATTGACCTTACCGCCTCCATCCTTGAGGTGGCAGGGGTAGAGATCCCTGAAAACATGCACGGGCGCAGTGTGATCGGTCTGGTCAGCGGAAACGATGTGAATGACTGGAGAAATGATTTTCTCTATGAAGCCCCATCTCCCCAGCTTGGTTCCCAGCCTCTCTGGGCTGTACGAAATGACCGCTGGAAATACATTGAGACGAAAACTTCAGAAGGATCATTCCAGGAACTTTATGATCTTGAGAACGATCCTCTCGAAACCACCAATCTCGCTCAAGACAAACCTGAAAAGGCGGATGCTCTTGCCGACCGGCTTAATCAGCTAAAGAAAGAAGTAGAAGAAAAATCCGCGCACTCCAGCACGTCAAAAGAGTATCCATCTATCAGCGGCATCTATCCCCACCTCTCCTTTTTCAATGACGAGGGAGAGTGCGGCACCGGAGCAGTCGTTCCGTGGGCCGATCGACTCTGGGCCGTGACTTATGCTCCTCATAAGCCGAAGGGCTCTTCGGATAAACTCTACGAAATCACTCCAGATCTGGATATGACAGTTCGGGAGGAGTCGATCGGAGGCACGCCTGCGAACCGAATGATTCACACGGAATCTGATCAGCTCTTCATCGGACCCTATGCCATCGATAAAGAGCGGAATGTTAGAGCGATTCCGTATTCGGAGATGTTCGGCCGCCCGACTGCGAATGCACGTCACCTCACCGATCCGGCAAACAAGATCTACTACACCTCGATGGAGGAAGCCCTTTACGAGGTTGATGTCCACTCGCTCGAAGTGACTCCTATCTTTTACGACGAAGCAGACAAAGGGAAGGAACCCAAGGCGGGTCTTCCCGGTTATCATGGAAAAGGATCTTACACCGGGCACGACCGCTTGGTCTATGCCAACAACGGCGAACACGGCCGCGAAGCGCAGCAGAATCCCTTCGTGGAATCGGGTGTGCTAGCGGAATGGTTCGGCGAGGGCGAGTATCAGGTTGTCCGCCGAAACCAGTTCACTGAGGTCACAGGTCCCGGAGGCATTTACGGAAACAGCGATCCTGACAAGGATCCCATCTGGTGTGTTGGCTGGGACGCTCGATCTCTCATCCTGATGGTCCTCGATGAAAGCGGATGGAATCGCTATCGCCTTCCAAAGGCCAGCCACAGCTATGACGGCGCGCACGGATGGAATACGGAATGGCCCCGCATTCGTGAAATTGGAGAAGGTGACGATCTCCTGATGACGATGCATGGAATGTTCTGGAAGTTTCCCAAGACTTTCACTCCGGGTCACTCGGCTGGCATTTCTCCCCGTTCGACGTATCTGAAAGTGATCGGCGATTTCTGCCGTTGGAACGACAAAGTTGTCTTTGGTTGCGACGACACCGCCAACAAAGAATTTCTCAACAAGCGGAAAGCAAAAGGAGAGATCGCAGCTCCGCAATCACAGTCAAACCTGTGGTTCGTCGAGCAAGAACAGATCGATCACTTCGGACCTGTTATCGGGCGAGGTTCGGTGTGGCTTGATGAGGCGGTGAAGGCGGACGAACCTTCCGACGCTTTTCTCTTCTCTGGATTTGAAAAACGTGGCGTGCACCTCTCAGCAGACAGCCCCGCGACCTTCCGGTTTGAGATCGATAAAAAAGGAAATGGAGAATGGACTGTGTTGGAAGAGGTAAACGTGGATGGCGATCTCTGGCATTCATTTGATGCATCCGCTTCCGGAGCATGGATTCGAGTTTCCTCGTCGGCAGACCTGAACAAAGCGACGGCCCTGTTTGCTTTTGGAAACCAGGACAGGCGGGAAAGCTACCCGCAACCCGCCAAGTTTGCTGGACTTGCTTCCCCGGACGCAACGAATGTCACCGGTGGAGTCATTCGCCCTCGTGACAAGAACAAGCGCAATCTCCACTTTGCCGCGATCGATTCCGCAGGAGACGTTGGCTACTACGAAATGGATGCCGATTTGAAGCTACGCCATGTCGATAGCAACGGTGCCCAAAGTTGGCTCAAGAAACACGCTGCTATCCCCTCTCGTGAAGGCGTAATCGAGGTGGATGACGCTTCCGTGATTTACACCGACGACAAAGGTAACCGCTTCCGTCTGCCGAAAAACGATGCGTTCACTCTGCCCGGCCCCGTCGGATTCCCCCGCCTCTGCCGCGAGGTGGCTACGGAGCGCGACCTGTTCAACTGCCATGGGACGTTCTTCGAGCTTCCCGCTGAGAATGCTGGCGGATTCGGCAGGGTGCGTCCTGTCACCACCCACGGACGCCGCATTTCGGACTATTGCAGCTATCGAGGACTGTTCGTTGTCTCCGGTATTGAGGGAGATGCCCCGACCGATAACGATCACATCATCCGTAGCGACGACGGCAAAACCGCCCTCTGGGTCGGCGCGATCGACGACATCTGGGAACTCGGAAAACCAGTCGGAAACGGCGGCCCATGGAAAGACACTCCTGTGGAAGATGGCACCATTTCCGATCCGTACCTGATGACCGGTTATGACAAGAAGACGCTGACTCTCGAAGCCGACTCCGCCATTTCAGTAAAGGTAGAGATCGACATTGATGGCACAGGGAATTGGAAGCAATGGAAGACTGTATATCTGTCGGCAGGAACTCCTCTTACGGAAGTTTTCCCTGAGGAATTTCAGGCGTATTGGGTTCGATTTGTGAGCGAAGGGAGCGCAAAAGCGACAGCACAACTCGCTTACGAATAGAAAGTTCCGAAATTTCCTGAAAATACTTCAGCTTAACCTGTAAGAATTAACAGACAAGTCTGTCTATTAAAGGTGTAAATAACCCGTTTAATAGACATGAAATCAATCGAACTCACTTCAGACACTTTCGATCAGACTCTGGCAGACGCCAAGGTTCCGGTCCTCGTCGACTTCCATGCCACCTGGTGCGGCCCGTGCAAAATGCTCAGCCCCGTTGTAGAACAGGTGGCCACCGCTCGCGATGGCGAAGCCATTGTGGCGAAAGTGGACATCGATCAGGCAAAGGACATCGCCCACCGCTATCGGATTACTTCGGTTCCCACCCTGATCGTTTTCAAGGATGGGCAGCCGGTAGTCGGTACTCGCGGTATGCAGACACGCTCGGCTATCGAGCAGATGATCGACCAGGCCACTGGAACAGCGGCCTAATCAGTTCTAACTCCCCACCCTCCTCCTCGAAGCACCATGGCCGCCCGCTATATGAAGACGGTGTTAACACCGTCGGTGCTCGAGGCGGAGACCCACTACTACGGGAGAACGTATCCAACCTTCGACAACGCGCCAGAAGTCGACGACCTTCGAACGGAGGAAAGAAATTTCATCGCACAGAGGGACAGTTTCTTTATGGCTACCGTCACCGAAGACGGTTGGCCCTACCTGCAACACCGGGGCGGCCCGAAAGGGTTTCTCCGAACCATCACCCCAAACCGAATCGGATTCGCAGACTACGGCGGAAATCGCCAGATGATCAGCGTGGGAAGCATCGCCTCCAACGATCGAATTTCCCTCTTCCTGATCGATTATCCCCAGCGTCAGCGCTTGAAGATCCTCGGACATGCAAAGGTGCTCGACGCAAGAGAGCACCCTGAAATGAGCGAAATCATGGCACCCCCCGGTGGACACGGTTCTGTGCCTGAACGCTATTTCGTCATCGATGTGTTGTCCTACGACTGGAACTGCCCAAAATTCATCACTCCTCGTTACACCCTGGAAGAAATGAGGGACCTAATCGAAGCGGACGCATCGATGCAATCTTGACTCTATCAGCAAAACCGATTCAATCGGGAAAAACGTAACTTCCCTTATGAATCGTCGCCATTTCCTCCAAGTTTCATTTGCCTCTTCCCTCGCCATTCCCGCCTTCGCCCTTGAGGCGAACAATCCCTATCGAAAGAACATTGGGATTCAGCTCTACACACTCCGGAACGAGCTGAAAAAAGACCTGCCCGCGACTTTGTATTCCGTCGGAAAAGCAGGATACCAGCAAGTCGAGCCCTACGGTTTTCCCGATGACATGGCTCTTGAAATGGTCAAGGTCGCGAAAGACGAGGGTATGGCAGTCAATTCTTCGCATTTCGCGTGGGAGTCCGTAACGAATCCCACCAAAGACGGTGTGCCGGAGTTCGATTTGATTCTGGAAAAAGCGAAGGAAGCCGAGCTTTCTCATTTGGTTATCCCCTACCTGCACACGCATGAGAGAGGAACTGCTGACGACTACAAACGCACCGCGGACCTTTTCAATGCGGCTGCAGTAAAAGCCAATGAGACGGGGATTCAGCTATCCTATCACAACCATGCATTCGAGTTTGAACCGTTCGCAGACGACAGCACGGGATACGGGATTTTTATCGAACGTTTCGCTCCAGAGATGAAATTCGAGATGGATGTTTTCTGGGTAAAAGTCGGCGGTGCAGATCCTGTCGACATGCTGACGTTGATGAAAGGACGCGTTTCTCAATTGCACCTCAAAGACTTGGAAAAGGACTTTGCGATTCCACAATACGGAAGCATTCCACCGGAGTCATTTAAGGAACTCGGTAACGGTATGATCCCTATGGAACCAATTATCGAAGCCGCCGCTGTTGCGGAGGTAGACCACTGCCATGTCGAACAAGACCACTCTCCCGATGCCATGAACAGCATCCGGGAAAGCATGGATTATTTGATCGCTTTGTAAGCAAAACGCGCAATCACTGCCCAGGCAAGGCAACCTGGGTAGGATGCATGAGGTAGGCGATAAGGTCGCGGACTTGATCCTCGGTGAATGCCAAGAGTAGCCCTTCCGGCATCATGGAAAGGGGTGAGACGTCACGCTTTTCAACCTCGCTCTTTTCCACACGCGTCTCTTCGGCTGCTTGTCGCAAAGTCAGGGTTTTTTCGTTCTCTTCGGAGACAACACCAGTCAAAACACGCCCGTCCTTCAACGTCAGCATTGTCATCCGGAAATCTGCACTGACGACTCCGCTCGGATCGAAGATATTTTCGAGGAGATAGCCCAGATCTGTTCGATTTGATCCCGTGAGGTCTGGGCCGATCTTTCCCCCTTCTCCATACATCACGTGACAGGAGCCGCAGATTCCAGAATAGAGCATCCGCCCCTGGCTGAGGTCAGCCTGCGAAAGGGTTTCGCGGGAAAGCTTACCCGTCCACTCTTCGATTAATTTCCGCTTGTCCTCACTCGACTCGCGCAATTCGCCCCATGACTCTGCGAGCTTGTCGCTGAGGTTTTCTTTTTCGAAAGAACGAATCTGTCTCGCCTGGAATGCACTCAGATCTGTCCTTGGGATTCTGCCCGCTTTCATTTCCTCCAGCATTGCCTGAGCCCACTCCGGGCGAGAAACTAACACCTCCATAACGGAACTTTTGTCTGCCTGAGAAAACCGACGGTATTGACTGGCGAGAGCTTTGCCTAGTTTCGGATCATCAAACAAAGCGAGTCCTTTTACCGCGACCGCGTTCACCTGCCGGTCACCGAGAAGTGATTCACAGATCTTTCTCAAGTCATCAGGTCGCGCATCGATCAAAGTTTCGATGGCCGCCTTCCGCTGTGCCGGATCACCCTGCGCATCGAGTGCTACTTTTTTGATTTCATCGAGCGCACGCCCATCACCGAAAAGCACGCTCAAATCTCGCGTTAGTTTCGTGAGTTCCTCGTTTTCAGAAGATCCCATCGCAGCCATCAGCGAATCCCAGCTTTGTGGTTTTGGAGCTTTCCGCCACCCTTGTAGTCCTTCGCTTACTCCTGATAAAATGGCCGATTGCATCGAAGCATCCAACGTGGACGAGAAAGTGATCAAAGCATCCAACGGCTCGGGTTCCTCTTCAATTTGCATTGAGAGTGCACGCGCAGTCCAGCGAAGCGTGTCCGGCCAAGTGCTGTTCTCCGCAATTCTCACAAGAGCCATGGGATCTTGCTCTGCGAGGGGACAAATTCCATACCAGACCATGGAAGGCAAATTGTGGTCACCAGCATCTTCAGCACGTGCGACCAAGGCGCTTGCCAGCGCTTCTCGCTGATCTAATTCGAGACGTTGTAATGTCGAAGCAAGAGCAAGCCTGACGAGGCCAGACTCATCTTTCTCGGCCATAAAGTTGAATTGGCTCAGAACATCTTCGTCCAGTGGTTCATGATCCTGTTTGGGACGAGCCCCTAAGACGGTATCGATAGCCAGATCATCTGTGATCAATCGGATCGCCCAAGATCGAACGTGTTCGTCATCATCCGCACAAAAATCGATCCAATCGGAACGTTTCGCCCCAAGAGCATGCAGTGCCCACATTGATCTCAGCCGAAGTGTTGTCTCCTGCCCTGACATGGCAACCTCACGTAGATTCTCCGCGGTTAGTTCTCCCACTTTGGAAAGCAGGCCTTCATCTTCCCATGGCACGGGATACCTTGGTTGTCCGGAAAGCGTTTCGCCAAGTTCCTTAGTCCAGGAGTAGCCAGGCTTTTCCACCTTTCCGTAGCTGATGCGATAAATCCGCCCACTTGTTCGGTGGACGCCCGTGTGCTCGTGGCACTCTCCGGTATCACTCCAATCGAGAACAAAAACCGATCCATCTGCAGCCTGACGGATATCGATTCCACGAAACCATTTGTCCTTTGTGAAGAACACGTCTGGTTCATGACGTGCGACATAACCACTACCCTCTCGATCGAGGCGTTCCCTGTTCGCACGAAATCCGTGCATATTCAGCGTATACAGCCGGTCACGAAACTCTTCGGGCCATTTGTCGCCTTGATAGACCATCATCCCAACGTGGGCATGGCCACCGCCAAACTCATTCGCGGCCCCATCTCGTGACTCACTCCATTTCCCCGATGTGTCGAAATGCCAATGATCAGCGTGCATATCGAGACGGTCGAACACGTATGGATTCGGATCGGCGCCGAAGCTTTCTTTAAAATGCGCTCCAGTAATCCCATGCCAGAGATGCCCATTAACCGTGTTGATGAAAAATAGTTCCCCGTTTTTGTCCCAACCATGCCCCCAGGGATTCGTCGTTCCATGAGCGATTCCCTCGAAGACTTTTCTTTCGGGATGGTAACGCCAGATTCCTCCCTCGATTGGGATTCGATCTTCCACAGGTGTACCGGGAAGCCCCACCTTTCCCGGGCACGAATGTCCACACCTTCCGTAGAGCCAACCATCCGGCCCCCAGCGGAGGCCGTTGGCGAAATTATGATAGTTGCTTTCGGCAACAGTAAATCCGTCTAACACTACCTCCGGACTACCGTCAGGCACATCGTCTCCATCTCGATCTGGAATGAAAAGCAACTGTGGAGGGCACATTAACCAGACACCACCTTTTCCCACTTCGACGCTGGTCAGCATCTGAACGTCTTCAGTGAAGACTGTGCGCTTGTCGGCTTTCCCATCCCAGTCCTCATCTTCCAATATGAGGACACGGTCCTTCAATCCCAACTCAAACCGCGTTTGTCTCTCCGCGTAGGTGTAGTTTTCAGCCACCCACATCCTTCCTTTCCAGTCCCAGGCCATTGCGATGGGATTCCTCACCTCTGGCTCAGAGGCAAAAAGCGTCACGGAAAATCCCTCTGGAAGATCCCACATTTCCAAAGCCTCTTGGGCAGTTGGAGGCTCTGCGGTCGCGTCAGGTTCGCTATTATAAACTTCCGGAAATTCGGAAGCTACAGCGGCATTCAGAAGCAAAAAGGAAATCAATACAAACCGGGGGTGCATAGCGAAGGAGTAAAGCAGATCCGCCGCCCTAGGGACAAGGACCTTCTCCCTATCCGTCACCGCTCTGCATCAAAAAACAACTCACGCACAGAGGCCGGTTTTTCTTAACGCTGGCGATACCTCACGGCCTGTTCGAACAAGTCGTTCAGAGAACGCCTCTTTTCGGGCGTTTACTTCTTTTTCTTCTGCTTCAACTCGCAGGTCACGCAATCCGATAATGCAACGTCGCGAGTGGAAGGGGAACCACAAAACCGGAGACGAATCTTCCGCCGTTTCTCCTTCAGAGACTTCACTTTCATCTTGAATCCGCGAGCATCCTGATTGTCTAGAATAAACCGATACCGCCCAGTTGCTGCAGCAGCTGTCACATTACCACCAGCCACACGGTCTCTCAATTTTACGTCTGCTTCTCGCTTGTTATATTTGAGTTTCAGGTAGCAGTAGTCGACCTGAGAACCATCATTCTGGAGAGCAGGATAGAAAACGACACCTCTTCGCTTTGCTTTGAGCGACGCAGTGTCTTTCGGACTCCTTCCTTTTCCATATCGATTCTCCCCCTTGCCGGTTGTTATCCCACTTATCCGGGAAACGACTGCATCAATCCTTGAACCGGGCTCGCTGGAAGTAAGACGTCCTTGTATCTGTAGACCTGCAATGGTGGAAGAAATCACCAGCATTTCACCCGAAGCATCGGCAGCGGCAAAAAACCGGATAAAATCCTCGTCTTCCGTTCCCGGCAAAACCGTTGCAGCGCTCCCTGGATTCGGCAAATCCTTCGTTTGCCCAGCCACAATCACTTCGTCGGACGGCTCGCCCGTTCCGTCGCGATCCGAATAAACCACTACCTCATACACTTGCCCGGGCAGCAGTCCGGTCACGGTGAGAAACAAAAGCGCATCCGTATCTACTCCGGTCCAGGACTCGTCTTGTACTCCGTTCCCATTTATCGCAGTTTCCCGGCTGTCGATCTCCGCTCCCGATAAACTGCCCGAAATAGTCACGCTGGTATCTGCGCCAACACTATCTACGAGAGCGAGGGGCTCCTCCGAATCGAAATCCATGACTCCATAGCGATTCCACACTCCGCTTCCAAGAAATCCATCCCCGTCTCCACCCTTTCCGGTAGGCGTCGTGTCGGTAAAGTTTACACTTACCAAACCCGCCAAGGCTGGAGAGACCAGTATGCTCGATACGGCGAGCAAGGTAATAGCGAAAGAGCGTTTCATCACAGGAGTAGGGAAAGGCTCGGAGGGTATCCCCTTTGCTGCATACCGTCAAGAGACCGTGCAGGTCGATTGTACCTACTTCTTTGCCCCGGCGTATTTCTTCATCGCTGCCGTGCGAAATGCATTCTGCGCTTCCTTCCCATTTCCAGGAAACGCTGCATGTTGCACGAGCCAGATCGTGATGATTCCTTTATCAACATGAGCGGTCGTATTAGTTCCGTAGGCGCCCGCATGTCCGAACGAGTTCTCTGTCACTTTGAATCCGAGGCCATACTCATTCTTCACTTCGTCGGGCGTCTGCTTTCGGGTGAGTTCCTCTATCGCATTTTCGGAGAGGTAACGCTTTCCTTTCCATTCGCCCGCATTCAGAAGCATGCGATAAAAGAGCGAAACGTCCTTGGCTGTTGAGAAAAGCCCTCCTGCCGGCATCGGGAAACGTTTCACCCGATCACTCAGTGGATAATGAAGCTGCACGATCTCCGTCGGCTCTAGCCCTTTCATCTCCGGCCCTGCTTTGTACGAAGTTGCGATTCTTTTCACTTGTTCCTCAGTCGGCCAGAATGTCGTATCGACCATTCCGAGAGGACCGAACAATCGCTCCTGCAAGAAGTCCTCATACGATATTCCGGAAACCACTTCGAGAATTCTTGCCGCCGTATTGATCCCCGCGTTGCTATAGCGATATCCGGTCGAAGGTTCATACTCCAAGGGAGTCATAGCATAGCTGCGAACGCGCGCTTCCAACGCATACAAATCCAAGGTCGGCTTTTCCATCGCGGAACTGAAAGGCAAACCACTGGTGTGAGACAAAACCTCTCGAACGGTAATGGGATGAGACGGCTTTGTCAGGACAGTTTGATCGTCTGTCTTCACAGAAACCAGCATCTGATCGGCAAACTCCGGAAGGTACTTCTCAACCGAGTCATCAAGACTCACTTTGCCTTCGTCGACTAACATCATGAAGGCAGCAGCTGTGATCGGCTTGGATTGTGAAGCGATCCAGAACATGGAATCCTCCGTCATCTCTTTTCCGCTCTCGATGTTCGCCCACCCCACCGTCTCTGTTGTGAGAATTTCGTTTTTGTCAGCGACCATCATCACGGCTCCAGCAAGCTCAGACCGATCAACGTAAGCTTGGACACTATCGGAAAGCCCAACTCCATCTCTCGCGTGGAGTGAAGTAAGGCATAAGAAAGAGAGATACAGGGGGAGCAATCGCATCATAGGTCCGTAGACTGAAGCGCGGAATGCCATTTCACTTCAAGAGAGAATTGAGCTCATCCCGCAACCGATTCACGGTATCTGGATGATCACCCGCGATATTGTTTCTCTCCTTAGGATCAGTTTCCAAGTCGTAGAGTTGGGGGCCGTCTCCCTTCGCTCCGCTACGCCCATCACCTGGTCCCTCAATGAACTTCCACTTTCCATTCCGTATTGCGTGTAGCCCACCAGACGAACAAAGAGCAATACTTTCCCGCACCGGAGTCTCCTGCTCGCCCTTGAGAACAGGGAGAAAGTTGAGACTGTCCCGAATCTCGTCCTCCGGAAGATCTAATTCAGAAAGGGATGCCACAGTAGCGAGCATGTCGTTCAAACCAATCAAATGATCACTCATTGCCCCTGCTTCAACAACGCCGGGCCACCTTATGAGAAGCGGAGTTCTCACACCTCCTTCTCGAATCGTCCATTTCGTGCCTGCATAAGGAGCATTCGGTCGGTGCTTTGCCTCACCCGATTCCGGGAATTGCGATCCGTTGTCGCTCGCAAAGATCACAATGGTATTCTCAGCCTGTCCATTCTCCTCAAGGGCCGAAAGCAGTTTCCCAATGTAATGATCCAGTTCGTGAACATAATCGCCGTAGTCTCCGGCCTTCGTCTTTCCACGAAACGACTCTTCCACCGCTAGAGGAATGTGCGGAACGTAGGGTGCGAAGTAGAGGAAAAACGGAGTATCACTCTCTTTCTGTCGGTTCAGAAAATCTATTGCCTTTTCCGTGTCGTGCGGGAGCGACTCTTCAAGAGGGATCACCGGATATTCTCCTATCCCCTTCGCCTGCGGAGGCTCATACAGGTCGTGGCCTACCACAGCAGCCAATCGATCCCCGTCGTATATCAGTTGCTCACTCGCACAGATAAACCCAAACCACTCATCGAACCCTCGATCCAAAGGTCCACCGGAAATCGGCGCGGACAGATCCAGGTTCGCGCCTGTCCCGGGTGATTTAAATTTCCCTTTTCCTTTTGGCGGCTTGCCATCTGTAGTCACGTAGTCAGCACCCAGGTGCCACTTCCCGTAACCACCCGTATGATAGCCGGCTTCCTGGAGAACGCCGGGGAGCGTGGTTACCCCTTCTTCGATCATCGGTTTATCCCAATTCGCCAGCACTCCTCGCTTTTTCCAACTGCGCCAGGGATACCGCCCTGTCATAAGCGCATATCGCGTCGGAGAACAAACCGAGATCGGACAGTAGGCATCAGTGAAACGCATTCCTTCTGAGGCCAGTTCGTCCAAATTTGGCGTCGGCACCTTTGAATCAGATTGATAGCAACCCAAATCACCAATCCCGAGGTCATCAGCCAGAATAAATACTATGTTAGGCTTCTCACCGCTCAATCCATTCGAGACAAACAGGAAGCAAAGACAGAAGACTATGTTGACGACACGTTTCATTTTTTCAATTGAGCCAGCCAATCCGAATTCTTCTTTTTGTAGGTCTGAAAGGAACTGTATTCTTTCTCATTCAATACGCCGTCACCATTCTCATCGATCTTTTTGAAAAGCCATTCCCATCCCTGTTTTCCAGCATCCCACTCCTCTTTGCTCACGGAGCCATTTTTATCCATGTCGCACTCGGAAAGAAGCCTGCCAAAATTGAGGCCGCTTTTTGCAGATGATTCATCGACCTCAGGATCCCAGTTTAACTTTTGTCCCACCGACTGCAAAGAGGTCAGGTAATCGTCCATTTTGATATCCTGGACGGCACACTCTTCGGAAATGGCATGGCTGGCGGCGATCCCAGCGGACTCTCCACAAATCATGAAAACCGGCTCCATCCTCGCCGAGGCATAACCTAGGTGGGATGCCGAAAAACACACTGGAACGATCAGGTTCGTGCACTCTTCTTTTTTCGGAGTGATCGCACGATAGGGAATGGGATATGGCACATTGGTCGGCCCCTTTCCTCCGCCGATGAACATCTTGCCCTCGATTCCAACATATATCTGACCGTCTTTCTTGATCCAAATCCGGCGCGCTGGATAGGTATCGATGCCGTACTGTGCCAGTCCGACTGGGTCATCAATTTCTGTCCGATTATACACATCGTGCGCTGTGATGGTGTATCGCCCCTCAAGACGGCGAGAAACGCGAATGTATAACTGATTTGGCCATCCACCGGTGTCTGGATGAACTCGCCCGTCGAGGCCAATTTGCTCTACTTCTTTGCGATACCATTCAGGCACTCGCGAGTCATTGCTCATGAAAGAATGCAATCCACGCAGGTAATCTTGATGCTCCTTCCAGACCTCTGCTTTTTCCTCATAATCCCCAGCCGCGTATTTCTGGCTGATCCCAAGTGGCGACATGGAAAAAAGCGTGTCCCTCTGGTAGTTCCATTCTCCGGAGTTTTTCCATCCAGGGAAAATGCCCACCAGGTTCTTGCGAAGTTCGTCTTTATTCTCAATCGAAGAAGTGAGATGTTCTACGTAGCGCCCCACAAGTTCGAACTCTGCGGGATCATACTCATTTGGCGGCGTCAACGGCACACGATATTCAGGATCTTTCGTCGTGTAGTATCGGTAGTTGTAGGCTTGTGTGTATCCGTCAGCGGCGCCGATCGGCTTGCCGTGATCATTTTCAACCCAGTCAAGCAAACCACTCTCGGGATTTCCCGGTTCAACAAAAGGATCAATTGGCGCCAACTCCATGGGTTCGCGTACCCCTGCCAGTTCCTCACCGTATTCTGATTCCGCTTCGCGACCAACTCGGAAGGAGACGCCAGCTTTCGCCATCAGATCACCTTCGTAGCTGGCATCGATAAAAACTCGGGCTGAAACCACCAAATCTCCGACTTCCGTGGGTGCTGCAGGAGGACATCCCAGTTCATCAAAGGGGGCCAAGTCAAAGGTGGCTGCCTGAATCTTTCCATCCGATTTTTCTGTTTCAGATACCCGGTGCTCGAACACAACTTCAATCCCGTGTTCATCCAGAAGTTTCTGGAAGTCCTCGCGAATCGTCAGTGGATTCAGGGCTCTCGAATCAGAATTACTCAGGAGTTTCCCATCACCTCCCAGAGTGGCGATCAACTTCCGAGTCATCCCACCGGTGGATGCATAATTGGGGCAATCCTGCAGCGGCTTCAACCCAGCACCTAACATTCCTCCTACCCATCGACTGGGTTCCACAATAACAACAGATCTTCCTTTTTTCTTCGCGGCTATGGCAGCGAGAATTCCGGAAGGCGTCGCGCAATACACACAAACGTCTTTTTTGATTTCCTCAGCTCTCGCACCGAGAAACGACAGTGCTACGAAAGCAACGGTAACAATACATTTTTTCATGAATAAGGGTCTACCTGGATATTAAGTTTTTTGGGAAGTGGATCAGGATCGAGATTGGCCACATCGGTCGATGACTCTTTGGCAACCGCCGCTGCGAGCCCGGCAATCTGCCCTGTTGTCATCCAGAGGGGCTCCATTCGCAAAACCGACATGGCAATGTGGGTGCTTGATAGAGCGACTGGAACAAGAAGATTATTTATCGTTTTCGGCAACATCGCGCCGTAGGGAACCTGTCCAGGTTGAGCTGGTCCGTTGGCTTTCTTGGGATACCACAACACTCCCTCCATCCAGCCATCAACGGCATATCGCCTGTCATGGCATGGATGCACATCGAAGGAATGCTCCCCGATTGCGATTGAGTGCTCGACTTTGGGTGTGCGTCCAGTCTTCTCATCGATGATGAAGTTATGCTGAGTTACCATCGACCGTCCTTCGATACGCCGCCCCTGCCTGACGTAGATCTGCCAGGGCCAGTGACCGTTATCCGGAAACTCGTCTTTGTGCAGACCAGCAGTCTTCCAAAGTGCTCGGACTTTCTCTGGAACACGAGGTTCATTCTGCAGAAACCAGACATAACTCGCCGCGTGGTCGAGATGAAACTTCTCCAATCGCTCCCGATGGAAACGATCTGCTTCAGGCCACGCCCAACTGACTCCTGGGCAATTCAAACTGGTCTGCCGATCGATGGAACCATTCAGTTGGTATTTCCGGCGAACGAGCTTCGATCCCAGCGACCGACTCTTCACTCGGCCTGACTCAAAATCCTGCAGCATCGGCAACAAGTCCTGAAGATGTTGCTCGTAGTTTTCCGGTTTCTCAAAAGGGATTCGTTTCTCCGGATCATCGGTAAAAATGCATCGGGCGCAGAAGGCCTGAATCGCGGGAGACGGTTCTCCGGTGTCTGGAGTCACAATCTGCACTCCCTTCTTCCAATCCATGTAATGAATCCCTGCGAGAGACTCTCCGAATTCTTCTTTACCTTCTCTACTGACGCGATACGGAACATTAGCCGCGGCAGCTAGATCCCCCTCGTAGGTTCCATCGATAAAAGTGGTCGCACGAAATGTTTCTTCTTTTCCATCGGAAAGCTCCACGGTAACAGAAGCAATCCTGCTTTCCCGAGTCACTGCAGAAATCAGATGCGCTCCTCGTAGAAATGTGAGCCGCTCGGCTTCTACCTCCAGCATTCGATCAAAAACTTTCTCTGCAACAGACGGTTCATAGAACCACCCCTCCCGCGTGAGCGGCCAGTCTGGTGAATTCTCGCCCAGTTCCCTGACATACTCCTCACGAACACCCTTGATGAATTCCAGAACAAGCCCACCAAACAAATGCTGCCTCACTGCATCCGTCGTGCAGAGCCCACTGGCAGTCATCCCACCCGCGTGCATCTTCGGGCAGGCCAAGACGACTTTGCATCCCTGCCGTGCCGCCTCAATCGCGGCAGCCAGACCACCCGGTGTCGATCCGTAGACAAAAACATCACAATCCTGTGTCGCACCTTTCTCCTGTGCCTGAACCATTTGCGATGCCGCCCACACGCCAGCGGTCGCCTGCATGAAGCGCCTTCTATCCATCATCCCCCGAGGCTAGCGAAGCGCGGGCAAATGGTAAACCCAGCAATTTTCACGGAATTCCGTGTGTCTAAAAACTTCTATTCCCCCATTGAAGCCAACCCATTCACAATTGGAACGAAGTGCTCTCGAAAAGTAATCACTTCCGTGTATTTCCCTGCAGCGACCTGCTTGGCACCCCTTTCGTCGTAGAACAGACGAAGCCCTCTGGGCGGGACGGTGTAATCGCGATCACTCGGGATGGCTCTGTACCATTCCCTGGAAATATCGACAAAAGCTGGAGCCACCTCTTTAACAAAAGGGTCTCTCTCCCTCGCGAGATCACCAATTTTGCTCTTCCTTTTCGCCTCTTCATCCGTGAGAACGAAGGGAGTTCCCGATCCATCAGTGAACTCTCCATACTTCACAGGCTCATCACTTCCTACGCCCTGACTGGATAAAGGAAACTCAAAATTCTCGATCTGACAGCCATCTTTCACTCTTCGTCGAACAGCTGCATCGAGCATCAAGCGCCCAAGGTCATGGTGAAAGTTATACACCTCAAACGCATCGCCATACACTTGATCGGGCCTCACCTCTTTCAACCAGCCTTCGATCTTACCTGCCCACTCCAGGTGATGCGAAAAGTTACCAGACAGTGCATTCTGGTAGGACTCTTCTTCGTCGAATCCACAAAAGGTAATCTTGTCATCGAGATGCAATGTTGAACCGATCTCTCGAATCAAATCTGTCTGCACCGCCCCGGCGCCAGCATCAATTTTTGTCAATACTAGGATATGCGGACGCCAGCGGATCAGCATACCCAAAACCGTCAGCAAATGTGCTGGATGCCCCACCACAAATCCTTTCCTCGACGAATGAACACTCATTTTGCCACTCCGCTTCCATTCCCCAGATCCTCGAGGATCTTTCTCGCCTTGTTGAGCTCTCTCTCCATTTGCTCGTACTCACGCCCGAGTTCAGCCCAGCCTTTGTGAGCCGCTTCCGCTGATTCTTTCCATTTATTCACTTCTTCGTCCAATTCGCTACCGAGTTTGGCCCAACCTTCGTGAGCAGCCTCCGAGGACGCCTTCCACTGGGCCACCTCTTCCTCCAGGCGACTGGCACGTGAAAGCCAAGAATATCGGAATTGATTGGTGAGATACTTCGATACCTCTAACATTTCCTCTTCTGAACTGGGAACGGGATCAGCTTCCGCCATTCTGATCACATCATGATAGACTCGAGACAGATCGTTCACCATTGCGGGAAGTGAGGCCTCTTCACGAGTACATTGACTGACTCTCGCGGCGTCGACTGGATCATACTTCTCGACCTCAGCAACAAGAGCTTCGACCGAAAGAGGGTCCGGACAGGCTTCAAAGCCAAAGTTCAAAGGACGCAACCTATTCCAATTCTCCGTTGTAACCATGGGCCCAGCTTGGGCCGGATCTGTGAGCACGACCGCACAGCCTGTAGCCATCGCCTCCAGAGCACATCGCGCCTTTCCAAAGACAATATCATACTCACGTAACACCTCCTCTGGATTGATTCGATTCCCCGCAGCATTCCCTCCGACATCCAGTCGAATCCCGAAATGCTCGCATGTTTCCCGCACAACCGGCAAATACGTCTCCTCTGAAGCATAATGGCTGAGTAATAGTGCACGCGCAGGCTTCTCGGGAAGTGATCTACGAACAGGAAATTTCCGAACATCGACCGAGTTGTGGATCATTTCGATCCGATCCTCTCCGACACCATCTGCGACCAATCTTTTCCGACACGCTTCATCCACAGCGACGTATCGCTTGATTCGAGCCATCAAGGGAGCCTTGTCATGCCAGGAACTACGGTCATGGCACACGTAGATGGCAGGCACCTCAGGAAACCGTAAAATAGCGCTCACAGTCTCCACGTGATGATGCCCATGAATGATGTCTGGCTGGAACGGGACATCCGCCAGATCGCTCACGACACAAATACCCTCTGACTGCATTTTCTCGGCGTAGTCACCCAGGATGGGCGAATAAAGGGCGACCTCATGCCCCTCGGCCATCAACTCAACTGCGACGTCCCGGGCATATTTTTCCGTCCCACTCTGGGCGGACAGGCACAGGTTCGTAATGAGAATGCGAATGGGAGGCATTAAAAACGGGGAAGTATCAAGAAGGGATTGATGCCCTCTTCAGTTGAAATGATGATCGATAAGCGGTGATTTCAATTCTGACAAGGAGATTGGATTCCTAATGCCTCAGACGGATTTCCGTTCAAACGAATGCTTTCCCTTTTTCCCTTACCATGAAATTCTCGCATCATGCCCCCCCGGAACATTTTTGCCCTGATCTTATCTTTCGTGACGATCTCTGCACTCAGCGCAGAAGAAAATAAATCGGATCCGTTGCAGGGAAGAGTTCTCTTCCTCGGTGACTCCATTACTCACGCAGGACACTTCGTTACCCATATTGAAGCATTCTCGCGAGCAGGAGGAGACACTACTTCTGAATTCATCAATCTCGGTTTACCCAGCGAAACCTGCACAGGCCTGTCAGAACCAGACCATCCATTCCCACGCCCGAACGTTCATGACAGAATCGAACGAGCCCTGGAAGTCATAAAGCCAGACATCGTGTTTGCCTGCTACGGCATGAACGACGGAATTTACTACCCATTCGACGTTGAGCGGTTCACAGCCTATCAAGACGGTATCAACGCTATCATTGAGAAGGTGGACAAATCGGGAGCGCGATTGATCCTGATGACACCGCCACCGTTTGACCCCGAGCCATTGCGTGCCGAAGGAAAGGTCAAACCTGCCGGCGAGCAAACGTATGCATGGTTCGAAATCTACGAGAACTACGATACCGAGGTTCTCGCGAAATACTCCGAGTGGGTCATGAAACAGAGCGATCGCCCCGAAGTCGAAAAGGTAATCGACCTCCGGTCTCCCGTTCTCTCCTACGTGGAGCACAAGCGTGAGAGCGAACCAGATTTCACCCTTTCTCCTGACGGCGTTCATCTTAACGAAGAAGGCCATGCAATACTCTCGACGGCGATACTCGATGCCTTTGGCATGGATCCCATCGAACTCGACCCTGGCAATGATGCAGATATACAAGGCACCGAGAGACGTCAGCAAATTCTCCATCCCGCATGGGTAAGTCACATCGGCCATACTCGGCCGGGTGTTCGCCCAGGACTGCCGATTGAAACAGCCCAAATCGCCGCTGATCTGACAGCCACTGAAAATCCCGTTTCGCTATTCAACGGTCTCGATTTACAAGGCTGGAAAGGTGACGACTCCATCTGGTCCGTTAAGAATGGAGTGATCGTTGGCCGGAACGAATACGAAGTTTCCTCCAGCACCTACCTTTTCACAAAAAAGACATACCGAAATTTTCGCCTCATCTTCGATGTGAAGCAGACAGTCTCTCCTCGCCATTCAAAAATGCACTCCGCCATCGCAGCACTTGGGGAGCAGATCAAAGACGAAGGCGGAAACAAATTTGGCTTCAAAGGCCCGCTGTTGATGTTCTGCCACGACTGGGGAATCTGGGATGCCAATCGTCGCAACCGTATCGAACCCGCACAACAAAAAGGCGCGTTAAGGATCGAGGCCGAGAACGTGGGTAGATGGAACCGGTGCGAAATTCTGGTCGTAGAAAATAGGATTCGTTTTGTCGCAAACGGCGAACTCGTGTTCGATTTTACCGACGAACCAGAAATGCTGCAGGCATCGCCGATCGGACTACAAATCCACAAGAACAAGCAGCCACAGGAATTTCATTTCACAGGTCTGATTCTTTGTGAAGAACCGCAGAACGAGCTGATCACTCTCAAAACCGACTAACCAAAAATCGTCTTCGTGCTTGAGCCAAACGATTCCTGCTCTACTCCCATCCACTGCAGCATATTCACAAACAGGTTACAGAGGGGTTCGTTGTCATTTCTATCAAATGCACGATGCCCCTGGTGGCGATAGTCCCCGCCCGCAAAGAGAACGGGAAGGTTATCTGTAAAGTGGGCACTCGCATTCCCAAGGTTACTCCCCATGAGAACCTGAGTGTGATCGAGCAGGGAACCTTCGCTTTCCTGAATCGAATCGAGCCCCTCCACAAACTCGACCCAAGCATCCATTGTTCCACGGTCGATAACCTCAAGCTGTCGAATCATGTCAGGGTTTTTACCATGGTGGGAAAGTCCATGATACCCCATTGTGACGCCAGGCAACGGTGGCACCAGACTGTGATTCGCACTGCTGAATGCGATGACGCGGGTGGAGTCAGTCTGCAAAGCCAGCTTCATCACCGTAAAGTGAGCTCGCAACCAAGTCACGATATCTCCAGAAATTACGTCCTTAGGCTGCGCCTCCTCCACAATGGGCTTTGGCCTTCCCAACCAATCCTCCGTCTTAACAAGCCTCTTCTCCGCCTCCCTCACAGCGGTGTAAAATTCGTCCAACTTCTCCTTGTCCCGAACACTCACCTTTCGCCCCAAGTCCCGAGTATCGGATAGAACCGAATCCAAGATACTGTGCCCATCCTGCAGGTGTTGCCTTTGCCTAGACAATTCTTTCTCGGTCCCCGCCAGAAAGAGATTTGCAAATGAGCGCGCCGGTGAATTCTCCGTTGGAATGGGGACGCCATTTTGTGAATACGAAAGACTTTTATCCCCCAGCGTCAGCGCAGCAAATCGAGTCTGGTCTCCCACCTTCTTCGCAATTACCTGATCCAGCGAAACGGTGTTCTTAAATCCTCTCGAAGCTGGATGAGGAGCCGCCGTTAAAAAAGACTTTTCGGCAGAGTGCCCACCATCGACACCGGGATGACTCATGCCAGAGAAAACCGTGAACTTACTTCTCAGATGAGCTGCCGGCTCCAGATAGGGGCTCAACTTGTAATCACTTCCAACATCCTTCGGAAAGAAATTGGGACCGTGGAAACCAAGAGGAATATTTATGGCCACCGTCCGTCGAATCGGCGACGACGACGCCCCAAACGATTCAAGAACAGGAAGGCTCAAACTGACTCCAACACCTCTTAAAAAGGCCCTTCGTGATAATGTTCTAATCATGGCTGAGTGAATAGTGGGCTTGCTATTAATTCCTGTATCAACGTTCGAAAGCCGTTTCCTTGCTCTTTCGTTTTCGCAACGATCTCCTCAACCGCCGCACGATCCGAAAAACCCAGTTCGCGGCCCAGCGCATAAGTCGCGAGCCTTTCAACCAGACATCTGGCAAACTCGCTTTCACTCGAGAGCATCAATTCCTTAAACTCAACAATTGAGTCGAACTCTTCCCCACTCGATAGCTTTCCATTGCACTCCACCGGCTTCGCTTTCACCACCGATCCCCATCCCTTTTCTGGATTGCTGACTTTGAACTGCAGGTAGTTTTCCCGAAACGCTCCTACTGGGTCGAATGACTCCAAGGCAAAGCCGGGTGGATCAATGTGTTTGTGACATCCCGCGCAACTCTCCTCATTGCTGTGCAGTGCCAACTGTTCTCGAATCGTCGTAGCATTACGTATATCTGGCTCGATTCCCGAAATATTCGGCGGAGGCGGCGGAACATGTTTCCCTAGCATATTCTCAAGCACCCAGATCCCTCGCACTACCGGAGAGGTATTTGTGCCATTGGCGGTCACTTTCAGAATAGATGCCTGTGTCAGGACACCTCCACGAACATTCTCGTTCAGTAATGGAACTCGACGCATCTTTAGCCCTTTCACCCCTTCGATTCCGTAGTGCTCAGCAAGGCGACCATTTACCATCACGAAATCGGAATCGATAAAATTACGAATATCGAGATCGCCTTTCAGTAACTCTGAGAAAAAGGCGCGACTCTCACGAAGCATACTCTCCTGCAAAACCTCATCGTAGTCAGGATACAGACGCCGATCCGGAGCAGTCTCATTGATCTCCCTCAGCTTGAGCCACTGTCCCGTAAAGTTCTCGACAAACCTTTCATGCTTAGGGTCTCCTAACATTCGCTCCACTTGAGCTCTCAGAACTTCATTCCGGAAAAGTTCCCCAGACGCGGCAGCCTGCTGAAGTTGCTCATCCGGCAAGGAACTCCAGAGAAAATAGGAGAGTCGACTCGCCAATTCAAAAGGCGAGAGTTCCGTCCCATCATTCGATTCCAGAAAAAGAAAATTCGGAGAGCAAAGCACAGAGAGCAATGCCGGCTCAAGACTCTCAAGAAAGGACTTTCCCTCGCTCATCCCAGCATCAAAGATCGCTAGCTTTCCCTCTAACTCCTCGGAAGAAACGGTTCTCCTCCATGCTCCCTTCATCAACCGACCAACGATTCGCTTAGCATCTTCTCGACCGCCTTGTTTCAAATCAACACTTCCCAGCAACCGTTCATGACTACGTGGCGGCCACTGTTCATATATCGGCCCTTCGATCTCCACCGGACCAAAACCCACCCCCGGATTCTCCCCGGATGCAGGCTCTTTTAGGTAAAAGGGCAGACCGTGGGCGAAAAACTGAATCGCAAATCCTTCCGGTAAATTCGCTTCAATCGTCACTGTCTTCTGTTCTGAGGTAGCCTCATAAAACCCAAGAGGAAGATAGGTCGCCCCTGTCCGCGCAAAATCGGAAGCCGTTACGGAAAAAACGATGGAGTCTTCGGTATGAATAGTCGAAACAGGAAAACGAAAACGATATTTTCCTCGTACTGGAGTTCGGTGTTTCCGTGTCGAGATTTTGCTATAGCTAGTCTTGTTTCTCAGAAAGAGGAATACTTTGTCGTCGACGAGGGCATACTGGTTTCCGAGGTATGGCTTTACTTCTTCGCGCGAATCGACCGTGACCGCCTCCGTCACCGGCCTATCCTCAGAAAAGATAGCTACCGACAGAACCTCCCGACATGCCTCGATGTAAGACTCAAACAACTCAGCAGAGACAGAGAGCGCCTGACCGTTCGTATCGAATCCACCAGCAGTCTGATCTTCGGGAAGATACGAGAGGAGATCCATCTCAATCCCCAACAGGTCGTTCAATGAATTCTCAAACTCATGCCGATTGAGTCTTCGTTGCACCACCTCACGAAGCTCACTGTCTGCTTCGTAAAGCGGAGGGTGCAGCAACTCTTGAAATGACTCAAGCTCTACTTCATCCGGCCGAGGCTTATCTTCAGGGGGCATCTCTCCACCCATCACCCGATCGTAAATCTGGGTCCATCGCGACACCTCGTCGATGCCTTCAATCCCGCCCTCCAAAGAAAGCAGATCAAGACCACCCTTCGAAACGACATCATCATGGCATTCCACACAGTGCGCGTCGAAGAAGCCCCAGAGTTCTTCTGGCACCTGAGAGGCATGCATGGAGAAGAACGGACTGAGAAAACAGAAATGAAGGAGGAGGAAGACAAATTTCTTCACTCCGCCAAGATCGCAAAACTCACGTCGGGCAGTCAATTCTCGACCTTTCAAAAATCAGCCGTTCTCGAATAGCCCAAATGAGCGGCAAAAGAAACAACCCGAACAACCACTTCCTTTACTAACAACGTTTTACGATTCAGTTGAAATACACTCCTCGTCAGCTAGTAGTGATCGACTCTTCTTAACAGAACCGTTTTCATTGAGGGAATCACAATCAGATGCGAAACGCGGGATAGAAACACCTTCCCTCGCCATCGTCGTACCTCTCTACAATGAGGCAGAAGTCTTCGGCAATCTCAGAGGGAGCCTGAAAGATCTCGCCACGAGCCTCCAAATACCCACTTCTTTCTACCTCATCGATGATGGAAGCACCGATGAGACTCCAACACTCCTGCACAACTGGGCGAAAGAAGATGAACGAGTCCGAGTAATTCATCTTTCGCGTAACTTCGGCCACCAGATCGCGCTCACCGCTGGACTTGACCACGTTGACCCTTCCACCGACTTCACTGTCGTAATGGACGGTGACCTTCAGGACCCGCCAGAAGTCGTAGAGGCATTGGTAGAGAAAGCACTCGAAGGATTTGAGATCGTTTACGCACGCAGACGCGAACGACAGGGAGAAGGAGTTTTCAAGAGATCAACTGCTCATATCTTTTATCGGATGATGAGCAGCATTTCCCGAGTCAACATACCAGAGAACGTGGGGGACTTCAGGCTGATCGGAAAACAAGCACTCCTCGCTTTCCAGAGCATGCCTGAAAAACATCGTTTCGTACGCGGAATGTTCGCGTGGATGGGGTTTCCTCAGGCTGAAGTCGAGTTCGACAGGTCGAGCCGTGCAGGCGGGGAGACAAAGTATTCCATCACAAAGATGCTCTCCCTTGCGTGGAACGCGACAACCTCGTTCTCGGCATTACCTTTACGCCTGGCTCTCTTACCTGGAGTAGGCGCAACAGTCTTCGGTATTTTCTACTCACTGTATTCGTTGATCCAGCATATCAGAGGAGAAACTGTCCCCGGTTGGACAACCATTGTCATTCTTCTTTCGCTCTTTAATGGGAGCCTACTCCTTGCCATTTGGGTAATCGGAGAATACATCGCCAAAATATTCGAAGAGTCGAAGTCGCGACCACTCTATTTCGTGGCCGACAAAGTAAATTTCGAAGAAAAAGATCGAAAGGCAAAATGAATCAGGGCAAGGGCATCATCTTCATTGCAATCGTTATCATCCCTCTCTTATTCGGAGGTTTCGTCCTGACATCCTCATTCGATCACGGACGGTGGTCACGAGATGCTGAATACGACGACATCGGATATTTCCTGAGGGCCTACTACCGCGCCGAGGCAATTCGCGCTGAGGGGATTGTGGGTGGATTGAAATCGTACTGGGAGGACCCTTCACATTCTCCTTACGCGAATCTTGTCGCTACGGCAGGATTTCTTGTATTCGGCTACCACAATTGGGCTCCTCTGATCGCAAATTTCGTTCTTCTCATTGGCGTCGCTGCAATAGCTTTTTTCCACTTTCCCTGGCGACATCGATGGCAGGGGCTTCTTGCCGTTCTTGGGATCCTGCTCACTCCGACGATGTACAAAGCGGTCGAGCAGTTTCGCCCCGACTTTGCTTTCGGATGGGTCCTGGCACTATCGTCCTCCCTTATATACCGCAGCCTCGCAGAGTCCTCCCGGCGACTCTGGCTCGCCACGGCATTCGCCACCGCGGGGGCTTTTCTTGTAAAGACGTCAACTCTCCCACTGACTATCGTGGTGATAGGAGCATCCACCTTCTTCGGACTATTGAGAGGAGGTTGGAACCCTCGAAAGCCGCTACGGACTTTACCCAAATTTGGCGTGCCCTTGATCAAAATCTTCGGACTCGCACTCCTAGTAATGCTCCCGCACTACATCAGGAGCGCCGTAAATATCTTTCGATACATTCAGTTGGTTGTCTTCGATCCTGAGGAATCAGCTATCTGGAGCATCGATCTGGATTTGGTCGATCGAATCGGTGCTTATCTTTGGGGACCTTGGGCGTGGAGAATAGCACTTCCGCATCTTTGGCTTGCCCTCGGGTGTATTGCAGTCGGGACAATTTTGGCTTTCCTCGCTAAAAACCGGACCCAGCAAGGCCGTATGATTCACTGGTGCCTCATGATTCTCATCTCCTACGCGGTGGTTACAATCAATGGTGAGAAGACTGCGTTTCTCGGCTTGCCTTTCTTCATCATGTCTCTGGCCGCTGCTCTGGAATCAGCAGCATTCCTCACCCAACACACTTTCAAACAACAAGGCGCAGTCATTGTAAAAAACGGAGCTTTAGTGACCTTCCTCGCTTCTTGCCTGCTCTTATTCACTCCGACCAAGAACGCATTTCATTGGCACGAAAGATCCGAGCCACACTCGATGATCCGAAGCGAAGCCAATCGCGAACTCATCCTTTCAACAGGAGCACTCGAAGCTAAAAAGAAATTTTGGCGGCCTCCTCGTGTCTATTTTGCGGCAAACGAGACAATGGAAGCACGCCAGATCGAGTGGATATCTCTCTTAGAGAACCTACCGGTCGATTCGTTTTGCAATACGAGATTAAAAACTCTGGAAGACCAAATCCCCCTCATTAATGCCGCTGACTACACAGTCGCCGCACCCGCGTCCTCCCTGATGCGAGAACCCCGTTTTCCTACAGACTTCACGCATGATGAAGTGATGGAATACCTTCGATCCTCCGATCAGTTCCAGGAAGCGGCGAGTTTCGAACCTCTCCCCGGTGTTGTGTATTATCTCTTCGAGAACACGTGGGCAAACTACCCGGCCGCAACCATGGAACCTGGCCCCGGTTTCAGCCCGATGGAAACCGATGGAGAAGAATTCTGGTTTTGGACAGATAAATCCGCGACCATGTGGGTTACCAACCCATACGATGAACCCATTACAGTCGGTTGGAGAGCAAAAATAACCCTCGGAGATCTTGACGCTCGCCTCACTATCTCGACTGACAAAAACCCGGAAAAGTCTACCGAATATCGACATATCACGGGCGAGCAGTTCATCGAGCCGACTGTCGCACTACAGTTGGAAGAGAAAGAAACCGTGGGTATACAATTGACATACCATGGCACCCCGCTACGCAGCCCAGTCGAAAGCCGTGATTTGTGTGTGAGAGTCCACAATTGCTGGCTTGGATACGAGAGCTACTTCTCCCCGGATTCGCTCGACTTGAGTCTATCGCAAATTGCTCACGAGCTAGGCAAAACACGAAACCGCTGACAACATCGGTTGTTTCGATACTTAAATAAGTCAGTAGTTTCACAAAAAATCCTTAGAAAACACTTCCCTTACAACCCTTCCTCTCGTAAATACATTGTAAACATGGAGAGGATACGTAAAATGGCACTGCCGCCCGGACTGAGAGCGCTGAGATCAACTCTCTCTATCCTCGCATGTTCTACTCTTCCGTTTCCATCTTCCCTTCTAGCGGCGGATGCACCCTTTCCTATCACACCTGACGATCCGTCATATATTACTGATTATTACAATGTTGATTGGAATGCCCCACCCCACGCTACCGGGAGTGAAACAGCTACAGGAGGGACCACTGCTCCTTCTCGTGTCATTCTTGGATCTCCAACCGTAGAATCCAGCCTGGGCGTACTCTCCGAGACCCCACTGGTGTTCGATACAGCATCGAGCCTCCTTATCACCGAGGAAATCGAGTTCGTCCTGAACCAAGGGGAACGTGTATACTCCATCAGTCTCGACACCCTTGTTACAGGGCACGGCTTGATGCCTATAGAAGATCCAGAACCGGGCGAAGAACCCGACGGGGGCGAATATGGAGATTTTTCGATTCACTTCGGTGAACTCTCAGCATTCAGACTATCTTTTGACCAAACGGGAGACCTACTCTTTTACCACGGAGGAAGCGTCGAAGCGATTACCTCCTATTCGACCGGTCAGGTAGTAAACCTTCGCATTCAGATAGATCTGGATACGGGGACATTCTACTTCTCGATCGGCGGAGCCCCTTTTGTCCCAGTGGAATCTCCCTCCTTCACTGACACTGATCTTACAACTCTTCGAATTCGTCTGGACGATGCTACGCGGATGGACGGAGTATCCGCCATCGACAACGTGATGATTTCGGGATTCACCAACCCCGTAAATCCACCTACTTTCTCCATCGATCCGCCTTCGGCAGTCAGCTTGGACGAAAGTGTGTTCGGTCAGATCGAAATCAATTGGAATCCCGTTCCAGAGGCCGACTACTACGAAATCAGTTGGCGAAAACTCGGCGACACAGAGTTCTCTTTCCTGGAAGAGGTCAACAGCACAACCTTCCTTCACCAGAATCTCTCTTATGGACGAATTTACGGCTATCAAATAGAGGCCTTCGCAGAAGTGGATGGAGTTCTCTACCGTTCAGGCCCTTCGTCCAACGCGATCGGTTTTGCTGGCAACGTCACGGCTGACCTTGCTTTGGGAGCCAGTTCTACCAGATACAAAGGACAAGGAATCAACAACGGAACTGCCAATGGTCAGCGCCATGCGTTCCTCACCCCAAGACGAGGAAATGGTGCTTTTTACTTTGGTGCATTCAATTCGGGATCTGCCACCGGCAAATTAATTGTGCAGGCCTCTCGCGTCGGGCGCTTCGTCCGAGCGACATTTCAAGAGACAGATTCCGGAGCAAATGTGACAGCAGGCCTTCTTCGAGGTGATTTGCAGACGGATGCTCTGACTCCTGATGAGGCACAGCACTATCGTTGTCTCATCTCAATTCGCTATCCAAAACGAAAGCGAAAAAAGCGGAAGAAAGTCTACCGGCAGGAAATCACTTTGGCCTCTCACAGTTACTACAGCCTCATCCGGCAAGATGTCGCACAAGCCGCTGCCTTTTCCGTAATCCCAAAAAAGAAGAAGAAGAAAAAGAGACGTAAGCGAAGACGATAGAGCAGCCCCGTTTCCTATCGAACCAACTCAATCTGCTTCAGAAACTTCTTCGTAGCCTTTGAAACCGATTCCACTTTCACCACATAATATCCGGTCACTCCGTTCACGGTAAAAGTAAGGGTATTGGTCGAGTCCATCGGACCATCAGCACCACCCCCGGAATATTCTCGAAAATACTGAACGTCTCTCTTGTCGTTGCCTGCTGGCGTAGGAATCTTCACCGTCACATCCTTGAAAGTCTGTGGCCGCTCCACCGTTCCCAACTCTCCATTTACCATCGTGTCAACACTTTCGGCAGGGGCATTCGTAAGAACAGGTAGAGGTATCGCATACCCGTAGACATCGACTCGTTCAAACGATTCGCTCGGATGCGTATACATGAGTCGGTAAGAACCGTCTTCCGCCACAAATACCTTCGGTTGACCCCATTTCTTCTCAAGATCCGGGCAGGCAAGCAATGGTATCTTGATCCCATCATATCCTTCTGCCTCATCGAACTTCGCGTAGTAACTGGTAATGATGTCCTTCCACTGCTGCACAGGAGAAGCTTCTTGCGCAAGAACAGAAAAGCCAACAAAGAGGAACGAAATAAAGGTCAAAACTCTCATCGTGAGAACTTTGGCGGAGAAATACGAAAGAGCAAGCTCACACCAGAAGCTCACGAATCACATGCCCTTCGACATTCGTGAGGCGCCGCTCAAGCCCATTGTGGAAATAGCTGAGGCGCTCGTGATCCAGACCTAACAGGTGAAGAATCGTCGCGTTAAAATCATACAACGGATGGATATCCTGCACTGCCTTCCGACCCAATTCATCGGTGACTCCATGGCTGACTCCAGGTTTCACCCCTGCACCCGTCAGCCAGCAGGTGAATCCATCGGGATTATGATCCCTACCCTGCGCACCTTTCTGGAACATCGGCATCCGACCAAATTCTGTGCAGAATACGACCAGCGTATCTTCCAACATTCCCCGCTGCTTCAGGTCTCGGATTAGCGCCGCCGTGGACTGGTCCAGGATCTCTGCATGAACGTCATACTGTTCCTTCAGCTTCTGGTGCCCATCCCAATTCAGCTTACCGCCACTCGCGTAGGCACCATTAAATAGCTGCACAAACCGAACCCCTTTTTCAATCAGGCGTCGCGCCAGAATACAGTTTTTCGCATAATCAGCCTTGATCTGGTTCTTCGTATCGTCTGCCCCATACATCTTCACAATATGTTCAGGCTCGCTCGACAAATCTCCGATCTCCGGAACACTCAATTGCATCCTCGCCGCCAGTTCGTAGCTCGCAATACGGGCGGCCAGCTTCCCGTCCGCCGGATTTCGTTCGAGATGCCGGGCATTCATTCTCTGGAGGAAAGATCTAGCCGCTCTGTCCTGCGGACCTGAGATTGCATCTGGCCGCTTCAAATGACGGATCGGCTGGCTGGCACTGAAAGTCGTTCCCTGGAACTCCGCAGGTAGAAATCCCGGCCCCCAGTTGTTGACGCTTGCCTGGGGGACTCCTCGCGGATCGAGAATCGAAACAAAAGCCGGGAGATCGCTGTTCTCGCTTCCTAACGCATAACTCAACCAGGCTCCCATACTTGGAAAGCCGTCCTGCACAAATCCTGTCGACAAAAAGTTCTCCGCCGGACCGTGCGTGTTCGTCTCACTGGTCAGGGAATGAACGAACGCAAGGTCATCAGTTAACTCCGCAAGATGCGGGATCATATCCGAAACCCATTTCCCTGTCTGCCCTCGTTGTTGAAAGGCATACTGGGGGCGAGCGAGATTCCCCGCAGGACCCTGAAATGTCACAGCAGGACCTCCCTTCAGCGGCTTTCCATCCTGCTTGATCAGTTCCGGCTTGTAGTCCCACGTCTCCAATTGGCTCACCGCTCCTGCACAGAAGATCACGAGAACATTCTTCGCCTTTGCCGGGTAATGAGGTCGCCTCGGCGCATACGGATTGGAAGGATCGATAACGGGGCGAATCGGCCCTTTTCCGGATGCTCCCAACAATCCATCCCCTGCTAACAAATCTGCCAATGCGATAGAACCCAGCGCCGTTCCGCTCTGCGAAAGGAAACCGCGTCGATTCAACAATCGCCTTCCCTCACCTGACAAATGTTCCGCTCCGTGACTCATGGCATATACAAAAATTCACTGGTGTTGTAGAGAGCCCGGCACAGAGTGACGAGTCCGTGCTCCCTCACGATATCGACCGCCTCAACACTCTCTTCCGATTCCGGATTCCGGGAAAAAAGTAACCGCCAAGCCAAGTCTACCTGTCCCTCAACATCACCCCCCACCTCCGACTCGATTCGCTTCGCCAGAGCCACCGATTCATCCAGCGTGAACTGACTGTTAAAGAGATTCAGCGCCTGCAAAGGCGTCGTCGAACGGCTCCGCCGTGGAGCGCTCTGGCCAGCGTCCGGACAATCAAATGCTCCAAAAACAGCCTCCCGCTCCATTCGTATCTTATGCGCATAGATCATGCGGCGTAGCCCTTTCGTATCGAATTTCTCGATTGGAGGGAATCCACTCAACCCTCCTCGTTTTTCAAACAGATCAAATCCAGGACCTCCCGCCTCGAAATTCAATCGCCCACTGACCAGAAGCATTGAATCGCGAATCGCTTCCGCCTCTATCCTCCGGGAGGGAAAGCGCCATAACAATTGCACATCAGCATCCACCTCCTGCGCATCCTTCCGCACCAGGCTGGATTGGCGATATGTCGAGGAAAGAACGATCAATCGGTGCATGTGCTTCACCGACCAACCACTGCGAACAAACTCCGTCGCCAGCCAATCCAGCAATGCCGGATGAGTCGGTGGCACACCACTGTTTCCAAAATCGTTCGGAGTATCCACAAGTCCTCTGCCAAAATGCCAGAGCCAGATTCGATTCACCATCACACGCGCAGTCAGAGGATGCTCGGGACGAGAGAGCCATTGCGCCAGAACCTTTCTTCGATCTCGATCTGATGCACCAGTATCGAGAGAAAAATCTTTCACCTCAAGAAAGGCTGGCACTGCAGGTGGCACCTCTTCTTGGGGCTGTTCAGGGTCACCCCGCCGCAACCATCGAGTCGAATCGGGCTCTCGAAACTTTCCAGCAAAAACCATCCTTCCCCCGTCCGGGTAGCTTTTCAGCTGCTCTACGAGATCATTTTTCCTCTTCAGCGATCTTCTCGCCTCTGCCCGTATCGCTTCAGGCAAATTCTCGGCATTTGTGAGAATCTCAGTGCTCTTGTCATTGGGGTCGTGCTTCGCTCTGTCGGATTCATCTGCTACCGGCACCCAATCCCCGTTCTCATCTCGCACTTCAATCTTGTAACTCAACGCCAAACGATCACGAAATTTCCCTTCCCGATCTCGCCCCCAGACCACGCTTTCTATAGTGCGCTTGTCAGGAAAAGAAACTTCAACCCATCCAGCGCCCGTTTCATTCGACATCCAACTGCGCGAGTTCCCATATCGACCATCGTTGATGAATGCCTCCTGGTGTCGGTTCGCCGACTCCTTGCTTCCTGAAAAAGTCGTCTTCGCGCCCTGACTGTGTAGCGCCACATTCACACCATCCGTTGTGAAGATTTCCAGCTCATCAATGCATGGCTCAAGCTTGTTTGTGCTCAAAATCGTAAACCTTACCGCATCCGTCCCAATAGGAGAAAAGCGATCCACATTCACCGACGCTCGAACACTCGGTCTTTCAGCCCCTGCCCCAACCGATGGAACCATACCGATCAGTGTTGCCTTCAGCGGGGCCAGTTGCTCCCGCAAAACTTTCGCCTCCTTTTCCGCTTCTTCGTCGACAACCAACCGTTCACCGTAGTCTACTCCTGCAAAAAATGCCTGTAGCGAGTAGTAGTCCTGCGCGGACATCGGATCGAACTTGTGATCGTGGCACTTGGCACAACCCACGCTGAGCCCCAGGAACGCCTCTCCAACATTCGTCACCGTCTCTCCCAATTCATCCTGGCGTGCCAATCGCTTCGACGCATCGTCTTTTCCGATTTGTCCCGGAAGCAATGCCGCCGCAGTCACTAAAAAACCGGTAGCCGCATCCCGATCCACCGTATCTCCGGCCAATTGCTCAAAAATGAATCGGTCGTAAGGCAGGTCATCATTGAAAGCCTCAATGACATAATCTCGGTATGGCCATGCGTTCGGACGCGGCGTGTTCACTTCAAACCCATGAGTATCCGCATAGCGAACCACATCCAACCAGTGCTGAGCCCACCTCTCTCCATACCGAGGCGATGTAAGCAACTCATCCACCACTTCCGCATAGGCATTCCCCGAATCGTTCGTGAGAAAATCCTGAACCTTCTCCGGCGAAGGAGGCAACCCGATCAGGTCAAAATACACTCGCCTCAACCAATCGATTCGACTTGCTTCTGTCGAAGGTGTCAGTCCCTCCTCTTTCACTCGATGGAGTATGAAACGGTCGATTTCATTTCTCGCCCAGCCGGGAGTAGAAACGTCTGGAGGATCGAATCGTTTCATCGGTTTGAATGACCAATGATCCCGTGGATCGTCCAATTCCACCGCATCTACCCCATCTGGCCAGACAGCTCCTTTATCAATCCATTCAGAGAGAATAGAAATCTCTTCCGCCGATAAAGCCTCACCCTTCGGTGGCATCTGCATGTCTTCCACTTCACCACGGACAAAACGAATCAGGTTTGAATCCGCTGCCTTACCGGGGGCAATATTGGGGCGGTGATATTCGCCACCTTTCAACGCTGCCGACTTCACATCTAACCGTAACCCCGACTTCTGTTTCTCCGCCCCATGGCAGTCATAGCAGTGCTCTTTGAAAATTGGACGCACATCACGCACAAAGTCGACCTCCTCACCGATCGCATCGCCTGCGAAAACCATGGCACAGAGACAAATCAACCTCTTTAAAAAAAGCTCCATGTGTTAACGATAGGGATTTCCTGATTCATAAAGACCCTGCACTTCCTCATCTTGCAGGACGCGCCCCAGAATCACCAACTGATCAATTCTCCCGCTGAGCTTCCGGTCGTTCCGATCCCAGTTCCCGATTTGTGCCGGCCCCAGTCTCGCGGGATGTGCCACCTTCAACTTCGTCTCCTTGTCGAACGCACCGTTGAAGAAGAACCGCACCACCTTCATTTCAGCATCGTAGGTAACGGCCAGATGCACCCAACGCCCTCTTTCAGGAAGCACCGGAGTTCGTGAGTCCGGATAGCCATGCTTCTCCTCCGCCCCCGGATCCAGCGTGTTGCTGTTCAGGGCCAATCGCATGGTCGCGTTCTGGTTGATCATCCAATGCACCTGCCCCGGATTATCTCGACTCCATCCATCCGTATGCAGAAGGGACTGGTAGGGTGCCCCCAGTCGATCGAGCCGCACCCATGCAGACAGCGTCAGTTGCGAAAAGGAACGATCACCACCGACATCGAGTGACATATGGTCTCCAACATTTACAAACTCGGGAGCGACCGAACCGGGCCACCGCCCCTGCACTACGCGATACACTCCCGGGTGGCGTGTTGTTTCAAAATCAATGAAGGCGACCAAAGCAGGGTCGGATCGCAAAAGATCGTCCGCCTTTGCTGCTCTCATTCTCTGTCCCGCTGCGATCCCTGCAGAAAGCTCACTTACTTCATCCGAATGAATGAACGCCGCCGAGCGAAGCTCTCGTTCCTGCCTCAGATCTTCATTCAAGGCAAGCGCTTCACCACCTTTCAAACTCTGCCTCTCACCGTCGTTCGACGACTGCGCAATCACCTCACCTTCAAAAACGTGAATCTCTGAATCCCCCTCTCTCGGCACATCGACACCGAACTTCGTACCCAGATCCACCGCTTCCCCATCGGGAGTGATCACGGTAAACCCTTTTGCCGCCGGAGGAACATCCGCAGCTAATCGTCCGCTCATCAGGTAAAGCTT
The DNA here is from genome assembly GCA_002698785.1 of Verrucomicrobiales bacterium. GTDB lineage: Bacteria > Verrucomicrobiota > Verrucomicrobiia > Verrucomicrobiales > DEV007 > Arctic95D-9. Next base: position 583,258 of record PAAG01000059.1, read on the forward strand.
TTGCTCGGACTCCCATCTGAACTCCGCAGGCGCTTCTATCACAACCTTCGCTCCACGGGCCGTTCGCAGCTCCAAAGTTCCCGCTGCCAATACAACTTCGTCATTGAAAAGGACATCTCCCTTAGCAAAGGCCTCGACCCCGATACCGTTCTCAACCGTAGCGAAAGGCACATCATTCTTAGCACTAACAAGAAACACAAAGAATAACGCCAACACCGCAACAGCAGCTGCACCGAAAGCAATCAGTGCTCGAATACCAGTAGTACAACGACTCGGAAATGACTCAATTTTCTCCCCTTCATCCAACCCCCACCCGGCAGCAATCGAGCTAAGTGCCGAGTCTAGATTCAGCACATCAACCAACTCATCCCGCGCCGCAGGCACCTGTTCCAAGTGTGCGTTAAGCTCGTCCATTTCCGAATCCGAAATAGTCCCCGCCACATACCGATCAATCAGATTTTCCACATTCAAGAGGCCACCCCCTTTTCCAGGTTTCTCCGAATGCAATCCAGCAACGACCGACGGATACGATACAGCCACTGGTAGAAACCACTCTCCGTTCTCCCCGACTCCTGCGCGATACTCCGTATTTGGGCGTTGGGTTGATAAGCCCGCATCAGCAAGTCTCGTTGATCGGGAGCCACTTTCTCGATACACACTTCCAGTGCTTCCCGCTGCCGTGAAAGATGCGCCTCGCGTTCCATCGATTCGTCAGCCAGTAGATCCACGACCTTCTCATTCAACACGATCCGATCCCTGCCCTTGTCCCTCAGCCAGGCCAGCACCTCGTAGCGTGACACACCAAATGCCCACGCGCGAAAATCGCCGCCTTCCTGGAACGATTCGAATTTCTCCCACAATACGATCGACACTTCCTGCATGATATCGTCAGCGTCCGCTCGACTGGGAACAAGGCGACGAATGAACGCACGGATCGACGGCTCGCTCGAAGAAAAGAGCCGTAAAAAGGATCGGTGCAGGTCTGGTTCAGACGAACTCATAAAAGGCGTTCTCCCGTTATCTCCATAACTGACCGAGATTTAACGGAAAAAATTTCCTTTTTCGCGGATTTCTCAAACTCCGATCTTACTCACTCGATGACGGCAATTACAGACTCGACTTCTGATCTCCATTTCTGAGAAAGAGGAAGTTATGCAAAACCCCACTTGTGCCCAATTGTTCACCCTACTGACAGCGGGAGCTTTCATATCACTCATTATCTCCTGTAGCGAGAAACCCGAGGAATCGGAACCAACTCCGGTGCCGGAGCCAGAGCAGAAAATCTCCGAATGGCAGCCCGTTCCGAACTGGATGTCCCTTCCGGAAGGGATGGAACACATGGGAGCATCCCACGGAGACGTAGCCGTAAGCGAAGCGGGTGAAATCTACGTCAGCCTGACTGGTGGACTACGTGCCGGTGTCCAGGTCTACAGCAATGAAGGCAAATACCTCAGAAACGTAGAAAACGCTCCCAACGATTTTCACGGTTTTGTGATTCACAAAGACACGGACGGAGTCGAATACATCTACGGACCACGCCTGAGCGGAGGAGAAATCGTAAAGTTAACGCTCGAGGGAAAAACAGTGATGACTATTCCCGGCGACTCGATCCCGAAAGAACACTGGGAGGTTCACCCGAAAACAAAGAAAGCAGGACTTCGCCTCACCGCCTGCGACATCGCTCCTAACGGAGACATATTCGTGACCGACGGTTACTCCTCCGACCTCATTCATCACTTCAGCTCCAAGGGAGAATACATTACCACATTCGGCGGAAAAGACGCCCCCTACAACTTCCAAACCCTGCACAAAATCGCAGTCGACACACGATTTGATCCTCCCCGCATTGTTGGCGTCAGTCGCACAGACGGACGAGTCGTTCACATGTCACTGGAAGGTGAACTTCTCGGCAACGTCGCCACCGACCTCCTCAAACCTGCAGCGCTCGTCACCTACGGTGATCTCCTGGCGGTGGGAGAAATCCTCGGACGTGTCACTCTGTTAGACAAAGAAGGAAATATCGTAGCCCAACTCGGAGCCAACGATCATGAGGATGAAGTCGGCACCAACAAAACCGAACCGACCAAGTGGCGAGCAGGAGTCGTCAATGCGCCTCACGGGGTTGCGTTCAATTCCAACGGAGACCTTTTCGTCACCGAATACAGCCTCTTCGGACGCATCCTCCGCTACAACGCAGCGAAATAACCGTCACTTCAAAACCCTATCAAGGAACTCCAGGACAAGCCTCTTTTCTTCAACATTCAGATTCCAACCGTGCCCGGCGTTTTCTTCGACATGAAGGTAAACGTCCAATCCGGCATCGTGATACAGCTTCTCCAGGTTTTCGGACTGGTCCAGAAATACCGTTTTATCCTTCGCTCCATGTAGCATCAGCAAAGGTGGATCATCTTTGCTGACATACGTCGCCGGGCTCGCGAAACGTGCCTTCTCCAAATTCTCCTTCACGGGGCCTCCGATTAATCGGTAGGCACTGCCACTTGGATCGTCCGTTTTCTTCGGCTGATTCTGAGAGCGCTTCACAAAGTCACTCGCGCCATAATAAGCGATTATGCCCTGCACTCGCGAAGACTCTTCCATATTCCCGGCGACATCCCCTTCCAGCTCTTTCACATCACCACTGGTTCCCATGAGTTGACTGAGATGCCCACCCGCAGAAGTTCCTGCCACAACCACCTTTTCTGCGTCGTATCCATACTTCTCAGCATTCGCACGCAACCATCGTAAAGCCCCCTTGCAATCCTCGATCTGCGCAGGAAAAACTCGTTCCTGACTCATTCGATATTCAACGCTCGCCACAGCATACCCATGTGCCGCCAGCCATCCCAGACGACAACGCCTTCGATCCCCGCCCTGCCAGCCACCTCCATGAATAAACATCACAAGAGGTGGATTCTCCAAGCCCTTCGGCAGGTAGATATCCATGAGCAGGCCCACCCCATCTGGCTGGGCAAAAAGAATATCGTTCTTCCGCTCGATCTCATATTCGCCTCCTTCTTCCCCCACCACTTCGACCGATGCCGAAAGAGCGAGCACGAACGCCGTATACAGAACATCAGCCGTCAGCTTGGCGTTCTCAGTTGCCACCTGACTCATGAATTGATCCGTCGCCTTGCTCGACCCTTTGTCTTTCCAGTCATCATTCAGGTGCGCTTGAACGAATCCCTCCTGGTCAGTGTAGACCTTCTTCGCAAACTCTCGATTTTTAAAAAGACGGTCCGCAAAAACACGGGACGCAGGATCCGGCGAAGACGCGAGCAGCTCCGGTTCATATCCAGAAATCGAGACATCCATTCCCTGACCTCCAACCGACCAGAACAACGAAGAACCTGCCGGGTTCCCATTCCGACTTCCCGCCTCAGCCTGGAGTCCCTGCTCGGAAATAAGATCCTCAAAAGCTTCCCTTTCTCTCGTGTAACCATCCCAGACATGAAACGGTGAAACCCTGTCCTGTATTGCGTGGGCAAATGCTCCAAAATACTCCGCTGCCAAGAGATCGTCCTTTTTCAGGAACGCTTCGGAGATCTTCTTGAAATACCAGCGGGATCCTTTTCGGGCAAACTCCCGATTCAACTCCTCCTGTGGAAAAGTGAAATAGTGATAGGTCTTTGGCCTTGGTCCTTCCCACTCCATTCGATCAGGTCCTGCGTAGGTGATCGGAGGCATCGCCTTTCCCCGTAGTTCAGCGTAAACAAACTGCTTGGAACGCATCCGCTCCTCGATCTCTTCCTCTGACCGGGCCGGTCCGTCCACCCAGTCAGGGTGCATATTGAATCGATTGCAGACATACCAGGCAAGTGAGGCTTCCCTTCCCAGGTAGTCATTGGTGTGCTTGGCCTCCCACCTCTGCTTTAACGCAGCGGGCATCACCTCCAAAGCCGCCTCAGTGATAATTCGATGCCCAACTCCCCAGGCATGCACGGACGGAGCACTCGACAGCAAAACCGAAGAGAGAATGGAGAAAAAGAAAACCCGACTCATAAGAGCCGAGTGTTTCAACAGGAACCCCAGTTGGGCAAGCACGCATTCATCGGAATACGTACTTTGAAGAAAATTAATCTACAGTTGCCACACCGAGGCGCCCCAGCTCAATCCACCGCCCTGCGCAACAAACACCACCTTGTCTCCCGGTTTCACCCGGCCAGTAGCGATACACTCATGCAGGCAGATTCCGCAGCTCGCCGCTCCGGTATTCCCGTATTTGTCGATATTGATGAGAATCTTGTCCTCGTTGAAACCGAGTCGCTTCCACGAACTCTGTAACATCCGAATGTTCGACTGATGGGGAATCACCATCGAGATATCGTCAGAAGTCATCCCCACAGCATCGAGAGCATTCTCGACTGAATCCGCCAAGATCTGAACGGCAAACTTGTAAACACTCGCACCATTCATCTGCAAAGTGCCCAGCTTTCCGTTGTAACGCTCTTCCTCTCCTGGAGGGATTTGACCTTGCTCTTCCGGCAAGTACAACGCGCGCCCTCTCTCCGCATCCGAATGCAGTCTCTGATACAAAATACCCTTCGAGCTGTCATCACTCGCTTTCAAAATCGCACACGCCGCCCCATCACCAAATAGAACACAGGTTCGTCGATCCTCCCAGTTCACCACACGACTGAGAGCCTCCGCGCCCACCACCGCAATGGTCCTGTAAGAACCAGACCGGATCATCGACTCTCCGACTCCAAGGGCCGCTAAAAATCCGCTACAGGCCACATTCAGGTCGAATGCACCACAGGGAATCGCCCCCACCTGCTCCACAACCCGGCACGCCAGGGCAGGACAGAGAAAATCCGGGCGCGTGCTCGCGCAAATGAGCAAATCCAAGTCGCCCGGCTCCAGCCCAGCAGCCGCGAGGGCAGATTTCACAGCATCACCGGCAATTCCCTCTATCGTCTGATCATCTCCCAGCAGATACCGAGACCGAATTCCCGTCCGCTGAACGATCCACTCATCGCTTGTATCGACAAATTTGGCCAAATCATCGTTCGTGACACGGCGGGATGGCAGAGCCATACCGGAACCCACAATTTCCACACCGATTCCAGTGCGCGCAGGAGTCTTAGTTTCACCAGGAGAAGTCATACATCGTTCGGATTTGCGAACCAATTCCTGCTCTATCCTGCCCATCGGTTCAAGTGTAATATGTGACGCCTATTGGCTACCTTCCATTTCCCTCGATGAACGATATCGTCCAAATCCGCGAAACCCTTCTCTCATTTGCCGAGACGACCGAAGAAACACCGTTCGGACCGGAAGTCGCAGTCTATAAAGTGGCGGGAAAAATGTTCGCCACGCTGGTCCCCGAAGAATTCCCCGTCCCCATGAACCTGAAATGCGATCCCGATCGCGCTGTCGTTCTCCGAGACGAGCACGAAGCCATTACGCCGGGGTATCACATGAACAAAAAGCACTGGAACACCCTAATCCTGGACGGTTCCATTCCCCAGCCCCTCGTTTTAGAACTGATCGAGCACTCGTATTACTGCGTAGTCAGGGGACACAACAAAGCCACTCGGGAAAGACTTCTCAAGGGGTAAGGAAAGTGCAATTCTACATCAAAATGAAAATCCCCCTATTTCTCCTTTCGAGCCTCCTCATTGTTTCCTCGGTATCTGCTTCCGATACTCCCTTAAAAGTCTTCGTATTCTCAGGCCAGAGCAACATGGTAGGCATGCGCTCGGTCGGAGAAGAACTGCCCGCAGAAATGCAGAAACCGAATCCAAAGGCCCTTTTCTGGACCGGCACAGAATGGAAACCCATTGCCCCCGGCGTCAGCGAACCCAAAGGCTTCGGACCAGAAATCTCCTTTGCCTCGCACTACACCCAAACCACCGGAGAGACCATCGGTATCATCAAACATAGCGTAGGCGGAACTCCGATCGAACGATGGCAACCCAAAGAGGGAAAAAACCTCTACACCGTCCTCGAAGAAAAAGTCAAAGCTGCAGCCAAAAGTCGACCCATTGAGGTTGTCGGAATGCTCTGGATGCAGGGCGAACGCGACTCGAAAGACGAAGAAAAAGCTCCCCTTTACGAAGCTCGCCTCCGAATGCTGGTCGAAGGCTCTCGCGAGGTTTTCGAGTCACCTCAGATGATTTTCATCGCAGGAAGAGTGAATCCGCCAAAAGATCGATACCTCTACGTCGAAGAAGTCCGCAAGGCACAATCCACTCTCGATATCGATGGCTACACTTTCATCGATTGCGACGACCTCGAACTCGGTCCAGACAAACTCCATTTCAACACCAAAGGAGTCGAGAAAATGGGAGAAAAGTTTGCGACAGCGATGGTAGAACAGCTCGAAAAACAGAAGTGAGTCACTCGCTTTTCTTGTCATTCTTCTGGAACAGTCTTTTAAACAACCCTTTCTCCTCTTTCTCTGTCGAGGGAGCCTTGCGCGAGGTTCGCTTCTCTGAAGCGTGAGCCGCTGGCTTATCGTCCTCCAAAGGATCTTCAACATACTTCCGAACCAGCCAGTGCTTTTGCAAACCCTCGGTGAGGACTTCGATTTCACGAAGAGTCTCATTCAACTGGTGAGCCGCCTTATCGATATCGTCGATTGTATTGTTAGTCTTCGATACCGTCGTCGGGAAATTCTGAGCTGCTCGGTTGAATGGCTGAACACCACCCTCTCTGAGATTGGTGATTCCTTCGTTCAGATTATCGATCGCTCCCTCAAGGTTTTGCGAGGTTCGATTTAAAGTCACCGCAAACTCATTGAACTCCTTCCTCATCTGGGAATCCGAAGAAATCATATCCCCGAGCGCTCCGTCGCCACTCTCGGCACGAGCGATCACCTTATTCAGATCCGCAATCCCTTCTTCCAGCGAGAGCATAGAACGAAGAAACACCTCCTCCTCATCCGAAAGCTTCTCTATAAATTCCGTCGCGCTGTCTGCCGTCTTCTTATAGCTCTGGATTGCAGGGACGATTTCAGTTTCGATCCGCTTCACGATTTCGAATACTTCCTCCTTCGCATCCGCCTGTTTCTCGAACTGCAGGATTCGAGGCGCCCCATCACCGAGATTTCCAAATCGCTTCGTCCCACGGCTGATATCGAAATAGGCGGACCCGAGCCCCCCGAGATCGAACTTCAACACCGCCTTCGAATCTGGCCCGATGAACTTCGCAAAATCCCCCTTCACTCCGAGAACAGCAACAATCCGAATGTCATTCGGATCCACTTCTTCGAAGGCCTCAATCGGTTTCAGCTCATCTCCCGTACTCAGGATGATCGACCGAACATGCCCGACTTGACTGCCTATCACCCGCACGTCTGATCCGGGACGAATTCCCATCGTCCCTCCCGATCCATCTTCTTCACCAATACCCCCGGGCATCTCCACTCGATAAATGGTAGTCGGCTCAAACCAGTTCTGAGACTTCGCTGCCAGAACGATCAGGATCACAAAAATCCCCGCAGTAGCGAAAAGGAACGCTCCTACGATTCGATTGATGTGTCTGAATTTAAATGGCCTCGCGTCCATGGTTCCCCTTGGGAATGAGCAGGATCAATACCTCAATCTCTCACCCAGTCTACCAATCCTCCCATAAAATATCCGGTTTCAATCCCAACCTTTCGAAAGGTGGGGTCGTTCGTGAGATCCAGAGAATCGCGGTCCCATTTTCCCGAATTTTCCTCAACTCGCGTATAAAACTCTCAATCGATTCCTCAGGTGCAAACTCCAGAGGGTTTTCAAGAAGCATTACATTCACTCGAGTAGGCAACATTGCCCTTACCCATTGCGCGCGAACCAAGTCCTCCGGACGTGCCTTGATCGGACGGACTTTCGGCAAGCCTTTCTCCAAACCAAACTTCTTCGCCAAATCATCGGCATGAGACATGATCTCCGAGTATCGCCTGTTCGCCTCGAAAGCCGGGCAGAGATAAACATTTTCATCTATATCCAGATTCGAGATCCATTGCCCAGTCAAGCGAGTGATCGGATCAAAAATCCCGCTGATCGTCATCCGCGTGTCCTCGAGTTCAGTTACCGACATGGAGTCCCAGTTGTTCCCACGGACCCGAATTTCTCCACTTTTCAGAGGATCGATCCCCAATAGTTGAAAGGAGATTGGGGGTCGACGGAGAAAGCCCATCTCACCCCGTCCAAGCGCCATATTTACCGCCCCACCTGGGTAGGAAAGGTCAAACACACAATCGACCAGTTCGAACAATGGTTTTCCGCCTTTTGCCATCAGAGATAAGTCAAAACTGCCAATATGGCGGAAACAATGAGAGTCACGGCCACCGATCGTAACATCGCCCGTGTTACCGCCTGCGGCACAGCCGTCGTGTGCTCCGCCACCCGGAGCCCTTCATAGCAGCAGATTCCACCAATCAGGTACCCGGGAATGAAACTGCGCCCAATCAAATTCACATAGTCAGCAAGAGAGATCGCCTGAAAAATCGAAGTAAAAAACGGTCCAGGAGCGATCCGCCCCACAAACAGAAGAGCGATCCCCGAAGCAGTGAATGCAGCAGCCACAAACACCACCGCCAACCCCGTAGCCGAAAGAGCCAGACCGATGGATCGAGGCATAATGAGAAACTTGATCAGGCTGATTCCCTGGGACTCAACGAGATCGATCTCACCAGAGACTTTCATATTCGCCAGTTCTGTGGTGATCGCCGAAGCACTGGCAGAAATAATGATCACACAGGCGAAAAACGGGGCAGCCTCTCGGATGATCGCCACACTCAGCGCAGGCCCAAGATACTCACTCCGCCCCGTAAACTCGAGCCATTGAAAAGAGTTGATCGTCAGGATGATTCCCATAATACCCCCGGCGAAGAGAGTAAACGGAACCGCCTCCACTCCACCAAAGAGAATCTGCCGAACAAATCGCGAGCGCACCGGCCGAACCCACGAAGAGGGCCGCACCGCGAAAGCCACACATTCCGTGGAGATAGCAGCAAGGTAGAAAGTCCCTTGAAAAAGGTATCTTCCCATTCTTCCAACAGCCCCTGCCACATGACCCAACGTCATGCGTCTAGCCTAGGAACGAATCGGCCTGCGGCAATCGAAAAGACGACCTCTTATTCAACAGGCAACAACTGCACCGCATCGACAGACACATAGGAATCCGTCCCATCGTTCCGAATGGTTACTACAGCAGGTGCACCGGCAGAAAATTCCCAGGTCCCAAGAGTCGTGAACAATTTGTCATGCTCCGGGACTTTCCGCTGATCGAGAACGATCTCCGCCTCGCCCCCTGAATATCCGACCGTTATCGGAGCGGCAGACGCCCGGTTGGAAGAAGCCGCATAGGCCATGCGAACCTCATATTTTCCGTCCTTCGGCACCTCTATGCGAAAAGTTGCCGACTTCTCGCCCTTACCTCCATTTGCATCATGCGCTGCGGCTCCTTCGATAGGATTTCCGTATGAGCTGTGAGACCAGCTTCCGACATACTCTGCCTCCCTGTCGTCAACAGCAATGCCAGGAAGCTTGTCCACAGTGATCAAATCTTTCAGTCCTTTCAGCTCCAGAATTGCGTTCTGCTCCAACAGCTTCGCCCGGAGATTGCTCACGTCGACGTCGTGATAATTCGGCGTCTCACTTTTCAACGCCATCGCAGCAGCAATCCCGGAGGCATGACCCATCGTCATATAGACCGGTTCCATTCGAATTGAGCAATACGCGATGTGCGAAGCCGAAAGACAAACAGGCACCAGCAGATTCTCACATTCCTCCTTCTTTGGCAGCAGACTGCGATACGGAATCTGATAGGGGCGTGTCGGGCTGTCTTGAAATGAACCTTCATCCGTCACCAGGCCATCCTCCGTCACCACTCGCTGTACAATGTGACAGTCCAGAATAAACGATCCCATTCCTACCGAATCCGGCTTCGTGATATCCGTCCAAGTGTCCTGCTGACGCATCACGTAATCACCCACCATCCGGCGAGCCTCCCGAACGTACAACGCATAGGACCAGTGATCATTATCGACAAACTCATCCTTACAAAGTCCCCATTCATTCACCTCATCACGGAGTTCTTGAGGAACTTTCTCATCGTGGCCGAGATACCAGAGGAATCCCTTCACATAGTCATCGTGATCCTGCCAGATCGCATCCCGCGTGGCATAATCACCATCGGGATAATCCACATTTCCTCCCGCGTAATCAGTTGAGAAAAGCCCCTGTGCGTTCAGGTCATGTTTTTCCTCTGCGATCTGCCCTAGGTGCACAAGACGTCCGAACCGAACCTTGGGATAGCTATCGATCAAACGCTGAAGCAGCACATATTGCTCCGGATCGTAATTCTCCGGTTTCGGAAAAGGAACCCGTATATCTTCACGCTGGGTCACACAGAGCCGAAAGTTATATGCTTGTGTCAGGCCGTCAGGATCCCCGGGCTTAGCATTCGGGTCCGGCTTCACCACCCCTGCGATCGGATTCCCGTCATCATCCAACGCAGAAATCTCAGCAGGAGTCCCATGAATAAAGTGAGGCCCCTCACCACCAACGCACGAACAGGCGTTGCCCATCGTATCCGCATCGTGAGGTCGAACCGGCATCTGTGTATAGCCGGCCTTTTCTTCGCCGTATGTGTCTCGGCTCTCTCGTCCAACGATATAGCTCACTCCCGAGCGTGCCATCAAGTCACCCTCATAAGTCGCATCGACAAACACCTTCCCACTAACGCTTCTTCCGCCTTCCAGCGTGATCGAAACAATTCGGTTTCCATCCTTTTCCACGCTCTCAAGTCGAGTCTCGGTAATCAACTCAAGACGGCTACCCAGTTCCTCCAGCATTTTCTCAAACGCCTCCATATTCTCCTTCGGCGTCGCATACCACATCGGCGTTCCTTCTCCTCCAATTTCCTTTGCCAACTCGAAATACTCGCGAGCAATTCCCCCAATCGTTTCTTCCCTGCCCTTGTCCGTCCTTGCCAGACCGCCTGTCACAACACCACCAATCCACTTCGTAGGCTCCACCACGAGTATCTTTGCTTCCGGATTTTCTCGTCCCGCAGCGATTGCAGAGACCAGACCAGCAGGCGATCCCCCGTAAATAACAAGATCATATTCATCCGCCTTCAGAAGAAGGGGGAACAGGCAGAGGATTCCTGCAGCAATGCAGGACAAAAATCGGGAGTTCATTCAAACATAGTGAAAGAGAACCCGGTATCAGACAACCGCTCACTCTCGCGGAAAGCCGTGTCGAAAAACCCTGTCTAAACTCACGCCCCGTCGTATCACGACTTCGCTTTCCACTCTTCCAAAGTGGAAAATAGATCAGCATCGAGCAGGAACTCGGTTCCAAACGGTGCCTCGATCACACTCTTAATGTGGAGTTCTCCCTCGTTGATCCGCAGCACAGGAAAACTGTGTTCATCGCGACGATACAGCCCGGGATGACATTCAATCACCTGATCCTGCACCGATTGAGGCCACGCGCTTAAGCCCAGAAAATAGTGATGCCCATTTCGTTCGACGTGTTCGATCCCCAGCGTCGCCATCACCGCAAGATCCTGCAGCAACGCCACCGGTCCGACATTCACCAGGTCTTCTCCGCTCAGGATAAATTTCCGATACGGCTCTGCTCGCCTCAATTTTTCGATCCGCATCGCATTGAGAATTCCCTTCACCACCCCTTTGCAGTTCTTGTGGCTCGTACCCGAATACCCGAGAGAAAACGCCCTCGGGAAACTACCGATCTCCGCATCAGACTCATCAATAATGATAGGAGGAGCAGACTCCCATCCCTCCAGAGTCACCCTCACTGATTCATCCAACGCCTGATCTCGATGAAGCGGCTGTTCGACAAAAATCAAATGATCAAACAAAGGACGAACCCGCTCATCCCCCCGCAATTCATCCCAGCATTCGCGGAAAGATCCCACGTCCCGAAACTGTTCATTTCCGTCGAGCGTGATTCGATACTCACCTCCTGTCTCCGCATCCAGCACGGAGCGAATATTAGCCAGTCTTTCTCGATCCATTTCAAGATCCCCGCACAGTTTGATCTTAAAATAGCTTAACCCATACTGCCGAATCGAAGCCTCCAGAGAATGCGGCAACCCATCATTCAAAGGCTCCGCGATATCTGCATCAGTCAGCGGGTCTCCCAGCCCGACCGTGTGCCGTACCTGTATCTTTGTTAGAGCCTTCTCCGGGAGCAAGCTCACGGGTTCCACATCGCCCAGACTTTCGTCCAGTTCGCCCACTCGGATTCCAAGAAGATTGTCTCGAACCACCTGGGAAAATGGAATCCCCACACCCCGGCAGAACCCATCCAAAATCGCTCGCTCTACCAAACTGCTTCCCAGCCCCGCCAGCAAAGGAGGCTCACCAGTATCGCGCCCCCACTGTTTCTGCCTCTCTTGAATCCCCAACCACAAATCGAAAAAACTCGGAGCCTGAAGCCCTGATACCTCACTCGCGGCATACTCGATCGCTTTCAGCATCCACGGCAGGTCCTCCTCAAACGTTGTATCCAGATTTTTCGTAAACCACTTGGGAGGCAAACCTTCACTCGCGATGCCCACAGACTCTTTGCCGCCCACCACCATCTTCACCCTGACAATCAAGTGTGGCAGGTGAGTCATGCTCGCGATTCCATATTTAAAGGGAAAACGCGTCTCCATCGGGAGAACGTGAAAATCGAATGCTTCGATTTCGATAGATGTCTTGTCAGGATTCACCATGTTCGCCTAATCAATTCCAAGGTATCGATTTCGTCCAGCCACAAGAGCGTCCAATTTGCGGTCCGCTACAGACCTCTTCAACATCCAGAAGCCGCAATCGGGATGAACAAATTTCACCCGCCCCTCCCCGGTTTTCTTTTCCACCTTCTCAATCGCAGCCGCTATCTCATCGGCCGTTTCGATGTGGTTTACCTTGATGTCCACCACTCCGATCCCCAAAGCGATCCGATCGTCAATCTCCGCCAGAGCTTCAATATCGCTGTCCGGCCGATGAGCCAGCTCCAGCACCAGATGCCCGGCATTCAGGGAATTCAAAAAACTCAGCAGCGCCTCCCAGCTCCCTTTCTGGATCGTCTGACCTCCGTAATTTCCAAAACAAAAATGCACTGCCGTCTCCCCCTCGACTGCATCCAGCACGCGATTGATCGCCTTGGCGGCTAAAGGACCATCAGCAGGATTCCCAGGAATATTCGCCTCATCCACCTGAACACAGGCGCAAGGCAGCCCCTTCACCTGATCGGCCAGCACATCTGCTACCGCCATCGTCAAAGCCTCGAAATCTCCGTAGTGATTATCCAGTAGCGTCCTCGCCAGCATGTAAGGACTCGTCACGGTAAACTTGAAGGCACCGCCGGCCACACGAGCGGCCCGCAAGCAGTCATCCAGCAAATTCAATCGCCCTTCTCCGAGCGGTCCCTCGACAATCCCCGCCGGTTTCGCACGCCATCCCATTTCATCCTTCGAGCGAAAAGCCTCACCATCAGAGCGCCCGACCTTCGTGCTCACGCCCCCCATCGATCCCACGAAATAATCGATCATCCCATTCGTATCGGGATGATTCACATCAAACCGATACAACTCCCCATCCGTCGGCAGATCGATTCCCGCCTGCCGTTGTGTATCAAAAATTACCCGAGTCGCATCCACTACCGATTGCTCACTAGGCAGTGCAACCAACCAGTCCGGCACGGGATACGACCCCACGGTCGTCGTGAGGATAGACGGAGAATCGGGAACTTTCACAAGCGGTTTCATTTCCAGACCCACGAGTCTTCCCGGATTTTCCCATCGTGTCACGAGCAAAAAGGGAACGTATATATGACACTATCTATTGGACGTTAGTAACCGGTTCTTCAAACAAATGGGTAGCATGGGACGTTTCACCATCAAAGAAAACCGATGGACGTCACAACTCGCAGACCTACCCGACTCGAACTTCTTGACCGCCTTCTGCTGATTGTAGCAGAACACTCCGGTCACCAGATCGATTCGCTGACTCCTTCAAGCAGATTGGTCAGGGATCTCGGAATCGATAGTCTGGATATGATCGAGTTGATGAAGTCCGTTGAAGAAACATTTCGAATCTCACTTCCCTCGGCTGACGAGGTCAATGACCCGGTATATACGAGCATTTTCACCAAAGCCGACTTCAATATCTCCGACTTTGCCGATTTGGTTTTTATGCAATGGGATACAGAACCTCCAATTGGACCGAGGAAATGGTGGACTCAAAAATCTCCACCTGCTTCCACCTCACATGCACCCTTTTCACAGCTAGACGGAAAGCATGAACCAAAAGACAATTCACAGCTGTATACACCTTTGGGAAGAAACGATTGTGGCTTCGAGTCATCCCGCCGAAACACCGATGGAATGAACTGTATTCTTATTCCCGGCGAAGACGTCACTTTCCGTGATGGAACCAAAGCCGTTGAGGACTTTTTCATTGATTCTGAACCAGTATCCACCACCGCCTACGCAAGGTTCCTGAACTCGATTTCCTCAATAGCTGCGGAGACGGAAAGCTTATGGTTCGCTCTGCCAGAATGGGATAAACGAGGCATCCACCTGCCGATAGAAAGAAACGAAGATGGAGAATGGAAGCCCCGAAAAGGTGTCGAAACCTGGCCCATGATGTTGGTTTCCTGGTACGGAGCAAATGCTTACACTCTCTGGGCCAACGGAGAGGATTGGAAATCTTTTCACGAAGAATCGCCCTTTCTCCCAGATGCTCGTGAGTTTGAATATGCCGCTCGCGGAAAAGAATATTCCCCTTTTCCAAACGGAACCGCTTCCCCAACTCCACAAGAGGCAAACCTCTCACGACTTGAATTTGGCCGTCAATACGAACTGACGGAACTACCCATCACAGCAGTAAACACCCTTCAGGGATTATCCCCTTTCGGCCTCCGTCACATGGTCGGAAACGTCTGGCATTGGTGCCGCAACTGGCATGACGAAAACAATCAGGTGCGTGCTGAAAAGGGAGGAAGCTGGGTCGGCCCCGTTCAGCTTGGTCGTTGCGACTTCACCCGTGGAAGAATCCCGGCAGCGAAAGGCAGGTGCCTTGGGTTCAGGTGCGCTCGGCCGCAATAAGAACACCTACTCAAACAAAACCTTCCCGATTTCCTTCAACTGCTCCGGCGCGATCTTCTGCACCTCACGGTCGTAGGTAATCAACCCATTGATCTCCCCTTCCACATCAGTGGTCTGTGTATAAATACCCGCAGCTATCCCCTGTTTCTTCAACTCTGCCAGCATCTCGACCGAAGTCTTGTATCGCTCCAACCACTCCTCCTTATCCTTCGGCAGTCCACCATACCCCCAGTTCCGCGACTTCGGGTCCCACACATGATTCTCCACGGGGAACCCATGCCCGCCGAACTCTCCCATCACCTTCACAAATCCGTGAAAACGACCACCTTCTCCCAACTCAAACGGAAACCCGGGATGCGGATACCGGTGCTCATCCACAATGTGCCCGGATGGAAAAAAGTTCCCTCCACTCGCGATGTTGATCTGACGACTAGGATCGTATTCCATCACCCACTCCCCGACCGACTCAGAACTATGCTGTCCCCAACGTTCATTAAAAGGCACCCACTGAACGATACACGGATGATTGTATAGCGTATCGATCATCAGCTTGTGCTCGGCCAGATACTGCTCATGAGCCCAATCCGGCCACACACCCTTCTCGGGGTTCGGCTGCAGCCTCGTCCACTTGGGGTCGTCAACAGGGTCACGATGGCTCACTTGGTCCTGCCACATCATCATCCCCATCTTATCGCAATGATAGTAGTAAAGCCTCGGCTCAACCTTGATGTGCTTTCGAATCGTGTTGAACCCCGCGTCCTGAAGAAATTTGATATCCGAAACCATCGCCTCCTCCGAAGGCGGCGTCAGCAAACCATCCGGCCACCAACCTTGGTCCAAAGTTCCCCAGTGGAAAATCGTTTTCCCATTTAACAAAAATCGCAAGTGCCCATCCGCATCTTTCTCCACCGTCGTCTCACGAAAACCGAAGTAGGATTGAATCCAGTCATCAGCGAGACGAACCCGGACATCGTAAAGTGTAGGTGAATCCGGAAACCACAGTTTTGGTTCCGGAATTTCGATCTTCAAAGCCTCGGCATGACTCCCCGATGCCGCCGCCACCTTCTCACCGTCCAGAAAAACCTCAGCTTCGGTCGCCAACGAACGTGTGATCGCCATCGACATATCAAACTTAATCTCGATCGAGACCTTTCCGTCATTTGAAGACGTCGTTTTTATACTCGTGATCCAATAAGAATCAGGAACCTCCTCCATCCATACTGTCTGCCAGATTCCCGATACCGGCGTATACCAGATCCCCTTCGGATTCAGTTTCTGCTTACCATGTAGCTGATACGTCCCCCTCTTATCCGTAGAATCTGTCACCCTGACAAGAATCTCATTCTCTCCGCCCTTTACCGCCTTCGTCATGTCGAAAGAAAACGGCAGATTTCCTCCCGTGTTCTTTCCAACTTCCTCACCGTTCACCCATACAGTCGACTGGTAGTCCACCGCCTCAAAATTCAGGAGGTATCGTTTTCCGTCCTTCTTCTCGATGGAAACCGTTCGCTTATACCAAAGAGCATCCTCCGGCCCGAATCGTCTCTCCACTCCGGAAAGCGGAGCCTCAATCGCGAACGGCACCAAAATCTCGCCATCCCATTTCTTGGGCGCCGCCTTGGCGTTCTTCGGCGTCACGGCATAATCCCAATGCCCATTCAGATTCGTCCAGTTATCGCGCTTCAACTGCGGACGCGGATAGCTCTGCCACACATTCTCCGCCGTCACGTCCCTGCCCCATTTCGTCCGCATCGCCACCTTCGGAATCACGACCTGGATATTGTAGTCCACGACCTTTCCCGAAAACTTATTCGGCACACTCCACTTACCGACTGGATCAACACCGTCCTGACCGATAAACAACCCAATCCCAGGCTGACTCGTCATCAAACCCGGCGACTTGCGACTCGCCACCTCTTTTCCATTCACTGAAATCGACATCGTCTCGTCATTCAATGTCGCCACCACCGTCACCTTCCCCCTCACAGGATCCTTCGCGGCCACTTCTGTAATTTTTCCCTCATCCCGAATCGTGAAGACAGGCTTACCACCCCGAAAGTGCAGCGCATACCCGAACCGCACCCCTCCGTGCGCGAGCACGACACCGTTTTTCTTCGGTCCCTGTACGGTAGCCGTAATCGTAAAAGCACGTCCCGTCACCTGAGGCGGATCCGCTACCGGCATCACCTCCCCTACTTTCCCTGCACTCTTAGGACTCAGTTCACCGCGCGGATACACCTTTACTCTCTCGGCCCACGTCTCCCACTTCTGCGCCAGCTCATCTACCTTCTCAGGATTCGACTTGGCCAGATCATTCGTCTCCGTCCGATCCTTCGACATGTCATAGAGCTCCCACTTCGACTCATCCGTTCCGCCAATCATCGAAACTGACTTCCCTACCAGCTTCCAGTCTCCATCCCTCACGAAAGCATTGGTCTCGTGCTCGATAAAAATCGGTTCTTCCCGTCCGAGCGTTTCCGCCCCAAAAGCCGGACGCATCGACACCCCATCCAGCGCAGGAATCTTGTTCCCATGCATTTCCTCAGGATACTTCGCACCCGCCACATCCAGTATTGTCGGCATCAGATCGATCAACTGCCCAGGGTCACCATACCAGTCTTTCCTCGCCTCGATCTTCGCCGGCCAGTGCATGAAAAATGGAGTCGCCGTTCCGCCCTCGTGAGCGAAATGCTTATAGTAGCGAAAAGGCGTGCTACTCGCGTTCGCCCAGGCTTCCCCGTAGCTGTTGGAGTCTTCCAGGTTTCGCTTCTCCACATCAAAAAACTCACCACGCCCTAACATTCCACCTTCCTGACAAGCTCCATTGTCAGACAGAAACATAATGAGTGTATCCTCGTAGATCCCCGACTCTTTCAAATATCCCACCAGCTTCCCGATGTTCTGATCCACCCGATCGATCATCGCAGCATAGATCGCCATCTTCAGATCCATTTCGTCGCGCTTCTTCTCATCGAGCGATTCCCAGTCCGGAATCCCATCCGTCCGAGCAGACAACTCCCATGCCTCATCGATCAGTCCCAGCTCGACCTGCTTCTTGTATCGCTTCTCCCGTAGAGCATCCCATCCGTCTTTGAACTTCCCACGATACTTCGCGATATCGTCCTCGAATGCCTGAAGCGGCCAGTGCGGCGCTGTGTAGGCGAGATAAAGAAAAAACGGATCTTCTTTCGATTTCTCCTCCAGATGCTCTCCCATAAAACGGATCGCGTAGTCTGTAAAAGCATCCGTCGTGTAGTATTCCTCGTCCGTCGTACTCACCGGAGGATCCACCGCATCATTTCCAAGCGTGATCCCCCGATCACCGTGAGGATGAAAAAACCGAGTCGCCCCGCTGATGCTTCCATAGAATTTATCGAAGCCACGCTGGAGCGGCCATCGATCCTGATCGTTATACCCGAGATGCCACTTCCCTGACATCAGCGTCGCGTATCCAGCTGGCTTCAGTGCCTCCGCAATCGTCACACACTCTTTGTTGATGTATCCCTGATAAGCAGGCGGCTCATCTTTTCCACGGTCGCTCCCTGGAGGCTGCGTCATCCAGCCAATCCCCGTCTGATGCGGATGCAGCCCCGTCATCAGGGTCGCACGAGTCGGGCAGCAACGCCCCGAATTGTAGAATTGGGAAAATCGAACACCTCCGTGAGCCAGCGCATCGATGTTCGGGGTATCGATTTCGCTACCGTGATACCCCAGATCCGAAAACCCCATGTCATCCACCATGATCAGGATGATGTGAGGTCGCTCCTGCGCAGAAAGCGAGTTCACGAAAGAAAAAGAGGCCACAACAAGGGCCAGGAAAAGCAATCGAGTCATCATAGGTGGGGATTTCTTATCTACAAAACTGTAGATAATGAACAACCCCGTTGCCTTTGACAACGACGGCTTCTTGAGAATTCGGGCGCGATTCTGGAAAAATCAGACAGCCCCGGAGTTCATGCACCCTGCTCGATCGCAGCTACGGCATACTCTCGAATCCGCTCGATCATCCCCATCAAACCATTCCTTCTCGTCGGGCTCAAATGGGACTCCAGATCCAGCCGCTTCAATTCGGGCTGAGCATCCAGCTTCAGAATCTCTTCCGGAGACTTCCCTTGGTAAAGACTCAACACCGTCGCGATGATACCGCTGACCAGCACAGAATCACTCTTTCCACGAAATCGCAGAGCTTCAGGATTCTCTTCATCACGGAACGGAACAATCCACACCATCGACTGACAGCCCCAGACCCGGTAGTCATCTGTCTGCTCGCCATCACCCAGGGGGGCAAGGCGTTTGCTCAAATCGATGAGAAACTGATACTTCGCATCCATGTCCGGCAAATAGGACATGGTCTCCACGATATCCTCAAATTCTGGAAGATTCTGTGTTTCGACGCTCATGAGATAAAGAAGGGTGCCCCAGCGTGGCACCCACATGATATAACGTAACGCAGACCACAACAGATTCAATGCCCTCCGAGATTCCCGGGCGTCTACACCCAAGTTTCTGCGCATTCTTCGCACCTTTCACTCTAAAATCCCCTTTTTACGCGACGGGAATCCCCTTGAGGAACCCGCGTTTTCCAGCGATCTTTCCCACTCGATCCCCCAACTCTACCCTCACGATGAAGCCACATTACTTTCTACTCCCGGCTGTCCTCCTCTTCACCTCCAACCTCTCGGCAAAAGAAGAGCCTACGGAAAAGGCGACACAAGAGTTTGCCGAAGACACCGTGATTCTCACCGTCGACGATACCCCCATCACAGTTCACGACGTTCGCGAGGTCTTCACAGGACGATACGGTAGGCAGTTCGAGCGCATGCAACCTGCCGAGCGGAAGCTTGTCGAACCGCAGGTCCAGCAATTGATCATCACCGATCTCATCTCTCGCATTCTTCTCGTCAACGCGGCCACAGAAGCGGGATTCGATGTCACCGAAGAAGAAATCACTGCGAACCTCGATAAACTTCAGGAGTTCGCGAAAAAGCAGGAGTTGCTCTCAGACGATGCCTCATTTGAAGATTTCGTCGCCGAATCTGGCGTCAGCGTGGAACGCCTCCGAGCTCAGATCGCAGATGAGATGAAAATCCAGAAGCTCCTCGATCAAGAACTCTCCGCCATTCCTGAACCCACCGAAGAAGATCTGAGAAAAATCTACGACGAAAATCCCGAGAAATTCAAACAGGACCAATCCGTCGAAGCTTCCCACATCCTGATCTCTACTCACGATTCCGAAGAGGCCGAAGACCTGAAGAAAAAGAAAGCTCTGGCAGAAAAGATCTACAAGCAATTGGAAGAGAGCGACGGAGAAGACTTTCAAGACTTGGTAAAGGAGCATTCCGATTGCCCCAGCAAAGCACAAGGCGGTAGCCTTGGTGAAGTTCCCAAAGGCAAGATGCCTCCGGAATTTGAGACCGTGGCTTTCAGCCAGAAAACCGGCACAATTGGAGCTCCGATCAAAACCCAGTTCGGATATCACATCATCCGAACCGACGCCAAGCACGACCCCAGGAATCTGAAGTTCGAAGAGGTCAAAGATGTCATTGCTGTCTGGTTGAAAGATCAGGAGAAAGAGAAGCACAGAAGCGCCTATCTCAAAAAACTTCAAAACGACGCAAAAATCGTCCGCATGGTCGAAAAGCCCGCCGCAGAGGAGCAGTCTCAGTAATCACCGCCAACGTCTTCCCCTCTGGCGTAAAAAAGAGGACTTTCCTGCTGCCAAGCCACGGTGCGGTCAGTACTCTCGCCGCATGCATCGGCTTCGTTTCTCCACTGTCCTGGCGGTATCCCTTTCCCTGACCGCTACACTATTCTCCCAGGACGGAGAAACCGCATCACCAGCGCCCCCGGTCCCCCAACTCGAAGCCTACGAGAGTTGGAAAATGGCCAAGCGCGAAGAACAGGGCTCCCTAACTCCAGCCACCACCATCTGGGCACCCGAAGGCTTTTCCGTCGAGCTCATCAAAGCCGCCACCGAAAAAGAAGACTCCTGGGTCGGCATGGCATTCGACGACTCCGGCCACCTCTTTCTCGGGATGGAGCAGAAAGGCATCCTGCGCCTCACCTTCGACGAAGCAGGAAAAGTCACCGAGAGCAAAGTCGTCGAAGATTCACTCGAAGAGTGCCGAGGTCTCCTCTGGGCCTACGATTCGCTATATGCGAACGCCAACAACTCCAAAGGCCTCTACCGCCTCCGAGACACAACCGGCGACGGCAACTTCGACGAGAAGAAACTCCTCCTCGCTACCGAAGGCGGCGTCGGCCACGGACGCAACCACCTTCGCCTCGGCCCCGACGGCTTCATCTACATCGTTCACGGAAACAACCCTCTCCTTTCCGAAGAAGACGAATCCCCTAAATCACCTCATCGAAACTACGGCGAAGACCAGCTCATCAAAAACCCCATCGACGAGATCTACAACCAGCTCCCCGTTCCCGCTGGTCACATCATTCGCACAGATAAAGATGGCTCGTTCTTCGAGCGTCTCTGCGGAGGTCTCCGCAACACTCTCGACATCGACTTCAATCAGGACGGTGAAATGTTTGCCTACGACGCCGACAGCGAGTGGGACTCCGGACTCGCCTGGTACAAACCCACACGCGTTCTTCACATCACCAGCGGATCCGAATTTGGCTGGCGTCGCGGCACCGGGAAATGGCCCGCATACTATCCCGACTCCCTTCCCGCCGCTTGCAATATCGGCCTCGGTTCCCCTACCGGCGTCGGCTTCGCTTACGATTCAAACTTCCCTGATCGATGGAAAAATTCCTTCCTCATCGCCGACTGGTCCTACGGAAGACTCCTCGCCGTCCATCTCACACCAGACGGCGCCAGCTACACCGGCGAGCAGGAAACCTTCCTTTCCGGCCGCCCCCTCAACCTCACCGACTTCGTCTTTCACAAAGGCGACCTCTGGTTCATCACCGGAGGCCGACGCACCCAGTCCGCCGTCTACCGTGTCCGGTGGACAGGCGAAGCAGAGCCACCCGAAAACCCGTTCCAGCCAACTCGCGCCGAAATCCAGGATGGCCGGGCTCTCCGCGCCCTACGCCACCAACTCGAAGAATTTCATGTCCGAAAAGATCCCATCGGCACCGACCTTGCCCTGCAGAACATCACCCACCCTGACAGGCACATACGATTCGCCGCAAGAATCGCACTCGAGAACCAACCCATCGAAGAATGGAAAGGCGAAACACTCGAAGAGAAATATCCCGACGCCCTCCTTGCACTCGCGCGCCTCGCTCCGTCCGAAGACCAGCCTCCTCTCGTCAAAGCGATCCTCTCCGAACTTCCAACCGAGTCAGAAAGCGACTCCCTCACCCTACTTCGTGCCTTACAGCTCAGTTTCATTCGCCAGGGAGAACCCTCCCCCGAACTCAAATCCCAATGCATCGAAACACTCCGCCCACTCTTCCCCACCGGCACCCAGAACATCGACCACGAACTCTGCGAGCTTCTCGTCTACCTGCAAGCACCCGACCTCATTGACCCTATCCTGACACTCATCAAAAACTCCGATGACACCCGCGACTGGACCCACTACCTCGTTTTCGTTCGCTACCTGGAAAACGGCTGGACCGACGAGCTCCGAAAACGCTACCTCGAAGGTCTCGCCAAAGCCGAAAGCTTCCCCGCCGGTCGCTGGTATATCCGCACCCTCCAGGCCCTCCGAACCGAAGCTGTCGATTCCCTCAGCGAAGAACAGAAAACGAAATTCGCCGACCTCCTTGCACCCACAACTCCCGAAGTTCCCGCGCCCCCTATAACCGTCGATCCCGCCAACTACGTGCAGGACTGGAAACTTGAAGACTTCTCCGAGGAAATGAAAAGCGACCTGTCAGGACACTCCACCGAGTCTGGCCAGAAAGCCTATCACAAAGCCGGATGCGCCGCCTGCCATCGCATACAGACCGATCCTTCCACCGCCAACGCAGTCCTCGGCCCCGACCTCACCGGCTTATCCGCAAGATTCGACACCCGAGCCATCCTCGAATCCATCATCCATCCCTCCCGCGTCATTGGCGACAAATACATCAATCCCGCTGGCCCCAACATATCCCTCATGCCCCCCGGCCTCATCAACGGCCTAGAAAAACAGGAAATCCTCGACCTCCTCGCCTATCTCACCAAGAGCGGAGAATAAACTTGTTACACCACGAGAGAGGTAGGGGCGTGCCCACGCCGCCACGCCGGTTATCCGGTTACCGGGCTCGCGCGCCCTTCGCTAAGCCCATCAGCCCTCCATAACTTCCCAACTCAAATCTCCTTCACCACCTCTGCCCCTTTGATCAACCGGCAGAACTCCTTTTTCGAAACCGAATGGTGTTCCCCCTTATCAGGATCAAACGCGTCCAGCTCCTTATAATCCACCTGTAAACGCTCAAGCTTCACAATACGAAAATATCGTTCCCCTTGTTTCCAAAGCTGGTTCTGCTGCAATTTCATTTATCGCCACCCTACTCCGCCAACACAAAAATACAAAACCTGTACTTCGACACTGCGCCCTTACCACTTTGTGCCTTTGTGCCATATCCCTCAGTGCCTTCCTTCGAACTACTATTCTCCCTCCCAAACCTCCCCCACCAACTCCGTCAACCTTCCCACCAACCTCTCCTCAATACTCTCATCCCAGTGCGCCGGATGCACCGTCGACCGCACGTAGCGCATCGCACCACCACCTTCATACCCGCCTTCGAGCAACACCCGCTTACTCGGGATATACGTCATCACATCGTTCGAATACCCCGCCACCCAGACCGGAGCCCCTTTTGTCATCTCGCCAAACTCCTTCTTCAATCGGAGCGAATAATCGATCACCACTTCCCCGCCGATCGTCGCGAACAACAGGTCATTACCCAGGTTCACCGCCTGCACCGGCACCGGATAGCTCTCAGGAAATTTCCCGTCCCGCTCCAGCACATCGAGTAGAAACTGTGCATGCCGCGCATCATATTTGTCCTTCGAGTTCGCTTTCTCCTCGAGCTCTTCCTTAGTCGGTGCCTCTTGATACGGAATCTCCGGCCACGCTATCGCACCCTGAATCGGACCGGCAACCGGTATCGCCTCCGTCTCCAGCGCCGCCTCAACCGCAGTCGCCATACTCCTTCCATGCCTCTCGACATAAGGCCTCAACCTCCTCGGATACGGATTCTGATCGCCCGAGCACCCATTCAAAAACATCGCCACCGTCCCCGGATGTTCCTCTTCCAAGTAATGCTGTGCATATCCCGGCCAATCGCCATGAAACAACATTTCCGACAACACTGTCGCATGACAGGCATACCCGAAAAGCACCGCCTTCAACGCATCTCCCTCAGTGGCCCTGATTTGCAGCACCGGCACCTCATGATCCACCGGCGCATCTGGATTCGGAAAATTCTTCCACTCACCCGGCCCCTTTGGCGTTCTCCGGTTCATAGCAAAACCACACCGCGAATGAGACCACGAAACATCAACTGGCTCCAGCGCTCTCATTGCCCCCATCAGCAACTCACAAACTTTACTCACCACGAAATTCCGATAATCCACCGTCTGCCGAACACGCTCCCTATGCTGCTCCTCCGGAATGTTCGAATACGAAGGCGCCAGCCCCCTATCTCCTGAAGGCGGTCGATACACCCGTATCATAGGACCGCTATGCGTGTGCGAAGCATTGATCACCAGGGCACCCGGAGAAACATTACACTTCTCACTAGCAAACGCCTCAATCGAATCTCGATACTCCCTCGGCACCCCAATCAGATCCATCGTCACAAAAGCCAAGCGCGTCCCTTCTTCATCCTCCAGCATCAGCACCTTCACAAAGATCGGCTGCAGAACACCTTCCGCCGGCCCCTTTCTCGCCGAATACCCAGCCATCCAAAGCATCTCGCTCGGCGTGATGTCAGCTTTCAAAACAGCGCCTTTCCAGGTATACGGCTCCTCATCAGCAAAAACCGCTACCGAAAAGACAAACAAAAACACCGAGAGCGAAAACGAACGGAAGGCCATGGATTCAGATTACCCAGCTCAAACCGCGCCGTCTCTCCCGCATTCACGCACACGCCAACACCAATAGAGGGCAACCTCAAACACCGATCTCGCGATACACATCCGGCATATCCCAGTCGCGCAACACTCCATAGATCATGTGACTCAGCGGCCACTCATAGTGCTCCTCCGTAGCGACGGAGTGCCAACTCTCTAGTCGGTCTTTCAAAGTCACTTTCTTCACCCTGTCGTCAAGCACAGCAGCCAGTGCTGCAGGAACAGTTCCCCACCCCTTGCTCGCCAGGTGCACATCGTTCCATCCATACTTCGCAAGAAAATCGAGCACTCGCAGAATGTCGTGAGTCTTCCCACCCAGGTATGGTTTCGCCATCATATTCGCGTAGGCCGCATAGAAATAGTCCGCACCATAGTAGCCATGCGGATCGTTACCCGCCGTTCCCGGAAGGGAATCTCCCACACCACGCACATCACAGGCAAAAACCGGAACGGATTCTCCCTCCGCCGCCATGATTTCTTTCACCAGAGGCTCCTCCCGCAATTCCACATCTGACGATTTCTCCCCGATCCAAAGTATCACACGCCCCTTCCCCTCTGCTACCGGCGGCCGGGAATACAACCGCTCTTCACCTAACATAGTACAAACCGCCTGAATCCCTGGCTCTGTCTCCACCACATAATTGATCCAGTTCGGCTTCGGATATTTCCGGCTGCCACCATACGCTCTCACGATTCGGACACGAGGCGGCTCTTCCATAGACTTCGGCATCCGCAACGACTTTCTCACCGCGTCCTTCAACGCATCCCCTTTCTTCGGCTCTGCCTCGCGCGCTTTCTTCATCCGAGCTGCTTTCGCCTTGGTGAAATGAAACACTGTCTTCGATCCCGGATCCTTAGTCACTTGGCCACTCGGAGTACACCAGAGCGTCTCATCATCTTCGATCGTCAACTCCGGCTCCGTCTGTGCATCCGACACAC
The DNA here is from genome assembly GCA_002698785.1 of Verrucomicrobiales bacterium. Taxonomy (GTDB): domain Bacteria; phylum Verrucomicrobiota; class Verrucomicrobiia; order Verrucomicrobiales; family DEV007; genus Arctic95D-9. The sequence continues at coordinate 609,281 of PAAG01000059.1, forward strand.
CTGTGATCGAATTGAAAAAGCGATACATCGCCTCCCGGTTCTCCTGGGAATACCCGTGTGTCGTCGGCCCGATATGAAGTTGAATATTCTCTTCCTTCCCTAACAAACCATACAAATGACGCAAACGCCCGAGTGCCTCCTCAGATCCTCGCGCATCGAAATAGTCCTGTTCTTTCGCCAATATGATAACCGGCTTCGGTGCCATCGCCGCCAGGTAATCATCATGATCCAGTCCCATCGCCAAAGAACGCGGCGGACACTGCTCATTATCCTGTGGCAGCTCATTTTCCAAATTTCGCCGCCACGTGGTCACAAAACACGCCGGCGCCCCCATCGTCCATCGCTGTTCCACTCCCAGCAGCCAAGTCGTCAGCGTTCCACCACCCGAGTTTCCTGTCACACCCACATGCTTTGTATCGATTTCCGGACGGGTCAGCAAGTAATCCAAAGCCCGAATCCCATCCCACGCACGCCACGAACCGAGAAACTCACCCACCAGCTCCATCTGGTTCCCCGCCATGTTATGCTCATGAGTCGTGCCCTTGTAAATCAGTTCATTGTGATCGTCCAGATACTGAGACCGTTCGCCTTGTCCAATCGGATCATAAATCAAACAAGCCGTCCCCAATCTCGCCAGCCCCTGGGCAAATCCCTGATACGCCTCCGCATTCTTCCCGTTCCGCGAATGCCCACATGTCCCCACCACACCCGGCACCTTCGTGCCTTTCTCCACCTTCGGCAGATACAAATGCGCCGTCACTAGAAACTTAGGACGGCTCTCAAAGATCACCTTCTCGATCGTGTATCCATCTCGATCCAGCGTTCCCACTACCTTCGCATTCAAAGGCGTCTTCTTCTGCGGCATCGGAGCAAATGCCTTGGCGATTTTTCCTTGTGTTTTCTTAACAAATTCCTCCGCTTCGGCTTTTGTCGAAAGAGCCATCTTCTCCGCAACCGCCCGCTTCTCGATTGCCCGAATCTTATCGAGATAATAATTGTGCACCATCCTGGGAAACCGGTTGAACGGCTCGATTCCACTCCCCGATTCTTGCGCGAAAGCGGAAAGATCCGGCAGGCAAAATCCACCCAGTGCCAACCCTCCAGTCAACGTCATCAGGTCTCTCCGGTTCCAACTCGAAAGCTCATTCGTCATGAGGCAAAGGCTATCCATCACCCAACCGTTGTGTCAAAACCGGTGGCATACCTGAACGCGGTCTCCCGCGATCGCGCGAACCTCCTGCTATTCAACAAACCACGCAGACGCGCCGTTGGCCGCAACCGTGAATTTCGCTTACTTTCGTTGATTGTGAACCGCATCGGTACATTCGCCGCCACACTGCTCTTTCTCACGACGAGCACTCAGGCGACACCGGCAAACAAGAAGGCGTTTGAAAAACACTTCGGACCACTCCTGGTCGAAAGCCAGAAGAGCTGTGCCGTCTGCCATGTCCGAGAGGAAGCCCACGGAGCAGAATCCCTCGAAGACTTTCCCCACAACGACTTCGGGAAAAAGATCGGCGCCCTCGATGGCAAGATCGCCGATCGTCTCAATACCACACTTCAGTCGGGCCCATACCTCGACAACATTCTTCTCGGTCGACGCCCCACGGAAAACGGACCCAACGACGAAACACTTCTCGCGAAGAACCAAAAGCGCTACGATGCCCATCGCAATCGCTACCCGTGGAAGCCCTTCGAGAAAGTAAACCGCCCCGCACCTCCCGAGATCGCCAACACCTCATGGCCACGGAGCGAAATCGACCGTTTCGTTGCCGCCGAGCACGAACGCCTCGGACTCACTCCCCGCCCCGAAACCGATCCACAGACCTGGCTTCGCCGTGTCACAATCGACCTTACCGGCCTTGCTCCCACACCAGAAGAAATCCGCACATTCACCGCCGATCCAAACTACGAAAAGAAAGTCGACGAACTTCTCGCCAGCCCTCGCTATGGAGAACGCTGGGGTCGCCACTTCATGGACGTCTGGCGCTACGCCGACTGGACGGGATACAAAGACGACCTTCGTGAAAGCGCACGCCACATCTGGAGCTGGCGCGATTGGATCGTCGAATCACTCAACGAAGACAAAACTTACGATCGCATGATCCTCGAGATGTTCGCCGGCGACGAACTCTGGCCTGGCAACGAAAACACCCTCCGCGCCACCGGCTACCTCGCACGCAATTTCCACCGCGATCGCAATCAGTGGATGGACGACGTCGTCTCCCACACCTCGCAGGCATTCCTCGGCATCACCATGGGTTGCTCAAAGTGCCACGATCACATGTACGATCCCTTCCCCCAGACCGATTACTACTCCATGCGCGCCATCTTCGAGCCTTACCAGGTGCGCACCGACCGAGTCCCCGGCGAACTCGACGTCATGAAAGCCGGGCTCCCTCGCGCCTACGATGCCTCGCTCACTGCCAAGACCTACCTCTTCGACCGCGGTGACGAACGTTTCCCTAACAAAGAACAAGCGATCCCACCAGCCATTCCCGCCGCCCTCGGAGGCGATTTTACAATCAAAGAAATCCCCCTCCCCGAAGTCGCTGCAAAACCCTGGAATCGGGACTTTGTCAGGAAAGAACGAATCGACGAACGCACTGAAGCCGTCGCCACCGCAAAGAAAGAACTCACCGACCTCCCCAAAGACGCAGACGCCGAAAAGCGAAAAGAACTCGAACTCCACCTCGCCGCAATGCAGGCCAAATGCGATGCCCTCGAAGCGGAATACGCAGTCGCCGGAGAAAAGCCCTCCTCCGATGAATGGAAAGCGGAAGCCACCTCCGTCTTCGAGGCCCAACGAAAAGCCGCCAAGCTTGAAGCCGAATGGAAATCCCTCGCGGCCCAGAACAAGATCGCCAAACTCGAGTCCGACCTCGCCGCTGCAAAAAAGGAGAAAGACTCCGGCAAAATCTCCACCATGAGCAAGGCGCTCTCCAAGGCGAAGACAGACCTCACCACAGCGAAAAAAGATCTCACCGCCGCCGAAAAGAAAATGGCCGAAAAGGTCACCACCAAATTCGAGCCCACCGAGAAAACCTATCCTGACAAATCCACCGGACGTCGCACCGCCTTTGCGAAATGGCTGGGCAGCAAAGAGAATCCACTCACCGCCCGCGTCGCCGCCAATCACATCTGGAAGCGCCACTTTGAGCACGGCATCGTTCCCACCATGAACGAATTCGGCGCCAACGGTCGCGAGCCCAGCCACCCTGCTCTTCTTGACTGGCTTGCCGCAGAGTTCATGACGAACGACTGGAGCATCAAAGCTCTCCACAAAGAAATCGTCCTCAGCGCCACCTATCGCATGGAGAGCACACCTGAGTCCGGCAACCTCGAAAAAGATCCTGACAACATCTACCTCTGGCGTATGCCCACCCGCCGCATGGAAGGCGAGATCGTCCGCGACAACCTTCTCTGGGTAGCCGGTCGCCTCGACACGGCCATGGGCGGACCAGACATCCCCAACGACGAGGCCCAGTCCTCCACCCGCCGTTCCATCTACCTTCGCCACGCCCACGAGAAACTCGTCGAGTTCGTTCAGATCTTCGACGGCCCCAAAGTCTCCGAGTGCTACGCCCGCGAGGAAAGCATCCAGCCTCACCAGGCCCTCGCTCTTCACAACAGCCCACTCACTGTCGCCGCCGCCGAAAAGCTCGCAGAAGACTTCTCTCATAAGGAAAACGACCAGGCCGCTATCGAGCAGGCCTTTCTCCAACTCATAGGTCGCCACCCTCGCGAAGAAGAAGCCCAACTCTGCCTCGACTTCCTCGGCGAATCGGAGACAAACCGCGACTGGCAGCGGCTCATGAACGTCCTCCTCAACCACCACGAATTTGTCACCGTGCGATGAATCCTGACCTACTACGAAAATCCCGCCGCACATTCCTTGGCGATACTGGCATGGGATTCACCGGCATGGCCCTCTCCGCCATGCTTTTCCGCGACGGAAAAGCCGCAACCAAAGAACCAGTCCGCCTCGACGCCGAGCCTCACTTTCCTGCAAAAGCAAAGTCCGTCATCTGGATTTTCAACATCGGTGGCGTCTCCCACCTTGAGAGTTTCGACCCCAAGCCGATGCTCAACAAATACGCCGGCAAGACCTTCGATGAGACACCCTTCGCCGGAGTCGAAAACGAAGACGAGATCAAGAAAGCCCTCCTCGATCCCTCCAAGGCCAAACGCGAGATTTACAAAACCATCATGCCACTCCAGACCGGCTACAAACGGTATGGCAAGAGCGGCATCGAAGTCAGCGACTGGTTCCCCGAAATGGGTAGCATGGCCGACGACCTCACGGTCGCCCGCGGCATGTGGACCATCGACAACAACCACGGCGCTCAACTCACCTACCACACTGGTCGAAAAATCACCGAGGGCGCCTTCCCCACAATCGGCTCCTGGGTCAGCTACGGCCTCGGCACCCTCAATCAGAATCTCCCCGAGTTTGTTGTGTTAGGAAATCCGAGCGCCGATTGCTGCGGCGCAGCCTGGACCCACGGCGCAAGCTACCTCGGCCCTCAGCACGCCGGAGTTCGGATGAAGGTCGACCCTAAGAATCCACTCTCCTTCGTGAAGTCAGCTGACGACAAGCTCACCTCACAGGAACAGGCCGAAAACTTCGGACTCCTCGGAAAGCTCAATCGCCTCGCCGGCATCGACTACCCCGACGACGCCAAGCTCCAGGCCCGCATCAAGAGCTACGAGCTCGCCTTCCAGATGCAAAGTGCCGTCCCCGAGGTCATGGATCTCGAAAAAGAACACCCCGAGATCCGAAAAATGTATGGCCTTGAAGATGACAAGCGGCGCCCCTTCGGAGAGAAATGCCTCGCCGCCCGCCGTCTCGTCGAGCGCGGCGTTCGCTTCGTTCAGATCTTCCACGGCTACACCGGAAACGCCGGAGCATGGGACTCCCACACCAAGATCAAAGACAACCATTCCCGTCTCGCCAACGAAGTTGACCAACCTGTCGCAGCCCTCATTCGCGACCTCAAACTTCGCGGCTTGTTAGACGACACACTTGTAGTCTGGGGCAGCGAATTTGGACGCACCCCCGGAGCAGAATTCCGAAAAGGAAAACTCAAAGGCGACGGCCGTGATCACCATCCCCACGGCTTCAATGTGGTTATGGCAGGAGGCGGAACCAAGAAAGGGCACATTTACGGAGCCACCGACGAACTCGGCTTCCACGCGGTCGAGAACCGCCACTACGTCACCGACCTCCACGCCACCGTCCTCCACCTCATGGGCCTCGACCCAAGAGCCCTCGAAGTCCCAGGCCGCAAGAGGCTAGAAAAAGACTTCGGCGAAGTCATGCACGGCGTAATTGCCTGATCACTGACCTAAGCGGCTCGGTATCCGAGATCGCCCTACTATGGCGCGTCTCCAAGAGCGCTAGTTCTCTACTATACATTCCGCCCCACCCGAAGCTTTTTGGTGCCCCCCCTCGTGAAACTTTCGCCTCTTTCCTTGATTGGCGTCAGTTCTCCCTCATTCTATATAGTAATAGATAGAACAGGCAAAATCTATCGCCTCCAACTTCTTCATCGGTCCCATGAAAAAAGCGATCCCTCTCCTCTTGCTCATTGCTTCCTTCTTTCTTCCCATCCTCAAGGCTGACGAAGCACCCCAGTTAGTTATCGATCCTCACGGCCACCTGGGAGTCGTCTGGGAGCTCCTCTTCACCCCTGACGGAGAGGAACTTGTCAGCGTTTCTGCAGACAAAACGATCCGCTTCTGGGATGCCGACACCGGCACCCTTACACGAACCCTTCGTGGCGAAATGGGTGACGGTCCCCTCGGAAAACTCTACGCAGGAGCTCTCTCGCCAGATGGAAACCGCCTTGCCGTTGGCGGATTCCTACCCGGCGAAAACGGAAAAAATGACGCCAACGTCGGCGACATTCGCGTCATAGACCTTGAATCCGGAGCAATGACCGGGCGCCTCCACGGACACGGCGACGTCATCCTTGCCTTGGCCATGTCGAAAGACGGGCGCTTTCTTGCCTCGGGCTCAGCCGACGACACCATCGTGATCTGGGATCTCAACAAGATCCCGAAAGAAGCCGAGAAAGCCACCCTACTCAGCGAAGGCTCAGTCCTCAGCGGTCACAGCACAGACATCCAGTGTCTCGACTTCTCCCCCGATGGAAACACCCTCCTCTCTACCGCTAAAGACGGCAGCCTCGTCCTCTGGAAACGCTCCGGCAGTTCGTGGAAAAATAGCGGCTCACTCAAACGCGATAGCGGACTCTACGAAGTCAAATTCACCCCCGACGGCAAACAGATTGTCACTGGCGGAGAAAACGAACTACTCCTCTGGGATGCCTCATCCCTTTCCATCGACCGCGTCCTCGATTCCGACATGGGAGCCCGGGTTGGCACACTCACCATCTCTCCCGATGGATCACAGGTAATGGCCGCTGCCTACACCGTGGAGGGAGGAAAAAAATGCATCGTCTATACAATTCCCGAGGGGAAACAGACAGCTTCTTTCACTCCTCACAACAACACCATTCTCAGTTCCGCCTGGCACCCCACTCGCGACCTTATTGCTACCTACGGCGGCGATAATAACGACATCTATCTATGGGAACCTAAAGGCGAAGAAACGCCTCCCACCCAGCACATAGTCAGTGTCGGGAAAGCCGTCTGGGCTCTCGGCCTCGACAAAGAGCGCTCCACCCGCGCCATTTTCACGCAGACCAACCTCTTCCTCCCCGAGAATCAGGGCAAAGATCCCGAGAACCATTTCTTTGATTTCGAAAACTTCATTCTCTCCGACGCACCCGTAGACGAAGATACCTATAACGCCTTCCAGGGTGCCATCATGGAAATGGAAGGAAACGCAGTGCAAGGCGTCGCCCCCCACCGTATCGAAATCGGCTCCCTCGGTTCCATAGAAGTCGATGCTGCTAACAATGATGCCATTCGCGCCGTTTCCTTCTCGGCCGACGGTAGCCAGGTCATCGTCGGCTCCAGCTTTGCCCTCGCGTCATACGGAAAGACCGGGAGCGGTTTCAAAAAGAAAACCGACTTCATCGGTCACGAGGGAATCCTCGGTGCCGTCGCACCCTCCTCGGACGACGCTTACCTCGGATCTGGTGCCATGGATCAGACCGTTCGCCTGTGGAATTTCGAAACAGGCGACCTCCTCGCTTCCCTCTTCACCAGCACCGACGGCGAATGGGTCTGCTGGACACCCGATGGTTACTTCGCCGCTTCCGAAGACGGGGGAAAATTCATCGGCTGGCACTTCAACCGAGGGATCGATCACATGGCCGATTATCTCTCCGGCGATCAACTCTACGATCGCTACTACCGGCCCGACGTCGTCGCACAAGCTGTGAAGCAAAAACGACGCTCCGCCGAGATCGTCAATGAACTCGGTCTCAAATTCGACCTTCAGAAAGCCGCCGAGGGAATGCCCGAAATCGAGATCCTCGACCCTGACGGCGACATGAAAGCGACCGAGCGACGCATTCCCTTCAAAGTCGCAGCTATCGACAAAGGGAACGGAGTCGGCGACGTGAGAGTGTTTCACGAAGGCAAACGCCTCCAACCCGACGGCCCCGGCACCTACCGCGGCGGCAAACTCGAAATGCCCTTTACCGTCAGCCTCCTCTCCGGCACTAACGAAGTCAAAGCCGTTGCCGTAGATCCCGAGGGCGTAGAGTCCCCCGCCAAGACCATTCAAGTCCAGTTCGAAGGGACCAAGGCCAGCTCGCGTATGTTCGTCCTGGCTGTAGGCATCAACGAATACAAAAATCCACGCTTCAACCTCAACTACTGCCGACCCGACGTCGACGCACTCACGGCATCCCTTGAAAACCGCTCTAACAAGCTCTTTACAGAAATCTCCCTCATTCAACTCTACGATGACGACGCCACTCGTGAGGCCATCGAAGAAAAGCTGAAAGAAATCGCCGAGGAAGCCACTCCAGAGGATGTCTTCATTTTCGCCTTCGCTGGCCACGGAGTCATGAGCGAAGGTACCGGCGGCAAAGAGCCCGAGTTCCACATCGTTCCCTACGACGTCACCCAAATGTATGGAGACGACGACCAACTCTCGGAGAAAGCCATACCCGGCAGCACACTTCGCAATCTTGCCGCAGCCATACCCGCGCGGAAACAGCTCATGGTATTAGATGCATGTCAGTCTGGCGGAATGATCGAGAGCTTCGCCGTCCGCGGCGCCGCCGAAGAACGCGCCCTCGCCCAACTCGCCCGTTCCACCGGAATGTATGTCCTCGCATCCACCCGTAGCGAACAGTTCGCCACTGAGGCCGAAGAACTCGGCCACGGCCTCTTCACCTACGCCTTCCTCGAAGGGCTCGATGGAAAAGGGGACGGAAACGGAGACGGAAAAATCACCGTCAAAGAGGTCGAAGCCTGGCTCAACGAACGCGTTCCCGAACTCAGCGAAAAACACACCGGCGGCGCACAGTATCCCAACAGCTTCGCCCGCGGTCAGGATTTCCCTCTCGGCTTGGTAGAATAACCAGAAGTGCTTTCAAATCCCCCCAATTCTCCCGCTCAAAACCCATCCGCGTTTGTCCGCGTCCATCCGTGGTTTCTTCTTCAGAACTCAGGGAGCCTCCGCAAAAAACGGAAACAGCTTCAACAGCTGATCCTTCTTCGGCTTCGAGCCATACTCACAAAGCTCGAAAGCCTCCGCGTGCTTGATCTCTTTTCCCTTCTCCTCACCATACCACTCGATCAGCGTCTCCCGGTGCTTGTCCGCAATCCGCGCATGTCGATTCGACCAACTGTTCATCAACCCATTCAAACGACGCTCAGGGTCACTCCCCCAACGTTTCTGAAACGTATCGGGCCCACCCAGTGCACCACCCTCATATACTTGCGACTCCAGCGCATCGATCGCTTTTACCTTTTTCTCCAGCACATCATCGATCGACACCGCCAGCGTCGGAGTAAACGGATACGGCTTTGTGAAATTGTCAGGAAAGAAAAAGAACGCCGGGTTCTTCGTCAGCCGCGGAGTATCCGGGCAAAAATTCGGAACCATCACCATGAACGCCGCATCCTGCACTAGCAGGCCCACATTTCGATGATCCGGATGGTAGTCATACGGCCGATGAGAAAACACCAGATCAGCATCCCATTCCCGGATCAATCGCACAATCGTCTTCCGATTTTCCAGAGTTGGTAGCAGCTCCCCATCGTGAATATCCAGCACCTCCACTTCTGTGCCCATACGCTTTGCCGCTTCCTCCACCTCTGCCGTCCTCCGCTTCGCCAGCTCGCCCCCCGACATCTCCCAGTGCCCAATGTCTCCATTGGTGCAGGCCACCAACTTCACTTTGTGTCCCAGTTCCGTCCACTTGATCGCACATCCTCCAATCTGAAACTCAGGATCATCAGGGTGAGCGCCGAAAGCAATAATTCGAAGCGGCTTTTCCGCCTTCGGTGCCTCCTCCTGGCTCTTCGCCAGCAAAGGTATCGTCAAAAATAGAAAAACAAAACAGCGGAGCATTTTCATAGGCCACATCGTTTCCCGATCCCCCCATTCCGAAAAGTAAAATCCGCCAACTCCCTGTAACGCAATGCCGGAAACATCAACAGAGCCGCTGGAGTGAGGTCTTCAGGCCTTCCCAGAGGTTGAAGTATCCCCGCCGCCGCAATACACTCAAACTCCCATGCGCGCCGTCCTCTTCGATCTCGACCAGACCCTCCTCGATCGCGACCGCTCCCTTCACGCCTTCCTCCAGTGGCAATGCACAAACACACTTAAGCCGCACCTCAAAGGCCCCACTTCCTTTATCTCTAGGTTCACAGATCTCGACGACAACGGCAAAACCTGGAAAGACAGCGTCTACACCCAACTCATCGAAGAGTTCAACATCCAGTCCCTATCACCCGGAAACCTCCTCAACGAATATACAGACACCTTCTACAAATTCACAATCCCCAGACAGGGAATCCCCAAGGCAATCGAATCCCTCGCAGGCACCTACCGACTCGGCCTCATCACAAACGGCCCCTCACCATTTCAGGAGCAAAACTTTCACAGCCTCGGATTCTCCTCCCATTTCGAATCCATCATCGTTTCAGAAGCCGTCGGCCTCCGAAAACCCGATCCCGCTATCTTTCACCTCGCCTGCTCCGAGCTCGACGTTTCTCCCGCCGAGACGATCTACATCGGAGACAACCCCGAGTCCGACATCCGCGGTGCGCAAAACGCCGGGTTAAAAACCATCTTCATCCCCACAGCCCAACACCCCACTTGCTCCATCGCGGACTTCACCTTAAATGAATCGAGCGAACTACCAAAAGCCATCAAAAACCTGACCTCTGATTGCTGAATACCGATCACTGATTACTTTAATCCTCGACTCCCCACCACTCCCGTTTCACCCTGACAAAAACGTAATACTCACCCCATGGACTCCCACACTACCCCTCCCACCCCCGAACGCATCCTCCAGACCGGCATGGGCTTCTGGGCCTCCAAGGTCCTCCTCAGCGCCGTTGAGATGGAACTCTTTACCGAGCTCGCCAAGCACCCCGAAGACCTCGACGCCATCACAGGTCGAATGGGTCTGCACCCTCGCGGAGCCCGCGATTTCCTCGACGCTCTCGTCGCCCTCGGGTTTCTCACTCGCAACGACAAGGGCATCTACACCAACGGCCTTGAAGCCGACCTCTACCTCGACAAGCGAAAACCCTCCTACGTCGGCGGCATCCTGGAGATGGCCAACCACCGCCTTTATCCATTCTGGGGACACCTCACCACCGCCCTGCGCACCGGCGAACAGCAAAACGAAGCCAAAGCCGAAGAAGACATGTTCGCCAAGCTCTACGCCGATCCCGCCAAGCTGAAAGAATTCCTCCACGCCATGTCCGGTGTCAGCCGCGGAGCCAACGCAGCCATTGCCCGCCGCTTCTCCTGGGAAGGCTACCAGACCTACCTAGACGCAGGAACCGCCCAGGGTGACCTCGCTGCCCAGATCGCCCTCGTCAATCCTCACCTAAAGGGAATCGGATTCGACCTCCCCGAGGTCGGCCCCATATTCGAAGACTACATGGAAGAATGCGGCATCGCCGATCGCGTCTCCTTTGTGGGTGGCAGTTTCTTCGACCAGCCCCTTCCAAAAGCCGACGTCGTCCTCTACGGCCACATCCTTCACGACTGGGATCTCGAGGAGAAAAAGCACCTCCTCCGAGCCGCCTACGAAGCCCTCCCCGATGGCGGGTCCGTCATCGTCTACGACGCCATCATCGACGATGATCGACGCCAAAACGCCTTCGGTCTACTTATGAGTTTGAACATGCTAGTCGAAACCCAGGGCGGCTTCGACTACACCGGCGCCGACTGCCAGTCCTGGATGAAAGAAGCCGGCTTCCAAGAAACCAGAGTCGAGCACCTCATGGGGCCGGATTCGATGGTGATTGGGGTGAAGTAAATTACCTATTAGACCCAGAAGTGATCGATGTATCACTGTCGCTTGTGAAGAACACATATTACCCGTCGATCTCTTAGAATTGCAACTCCAAGTATCAATGGGGCATTACACAGTTCCTTCCAGCCGGAACGAAGAGACTAAAACGTTTGGGAAATAATCCTGAAGCTAAGTCCAATGTTGAAGATTGACTTTATTTGGGTAACCAATCGAAAACTCCGTACTAACGCTGTCACCTTGGAATCCCCACTCTTGATCGCCGAACTGCATCGAACATGCAGTATTCCATCGATTAGCAATAGACCCATAAATCGAATTTCCCGCGATTTTCTCACCACCGTTTTCCGAAGCAATGCAAATGGTCACTTTCGAAAACGGATGATCCTCGTCGAAAGAGAAAAGCGGTAATGCTATTGCTGAGGCAGCCGCCCGTCTAAAATACTCATCAGGACCATCAACAGGACCAGAAATTAAGTTTTTCGTCAGCAAAAATTTCTTTAGAGACCTAGAGCAGAGAAGAAGAAAAATAAGAATTTCCCATGCCAGGGATGATATGGAAAAAACTTTCCCCTGTGTATTGTGAAACACTACACTCGGACCAATGACCCCATTTTCTACACGCTCGATAAAATAACCATGTAGCTTCATCGGTATACCGCCGTGAATACATTCAATTCCGTAGAGCCGAATCCGAGATTGAGTGTGTTTAATCGCATTGGCCATCGCCGAAACAAAACGCTTGTGACGTTCGACTTCATTCAAAAGAAGCTTGTTGTCTTTGCACTTCTTCGCGTCGGAATTGGATTGATAAAAGGACCCAGCGATTAATTTGATGTCACTCACGTGCTCAGCCGCAGAATAAATTGCAAGTTCAATAGCATCGACTAGCACTTCTCGGGAATGCTGCCCTCCCGACTTATCTTCGCTTTGGATGTACGCCACAAGAGCGAGGCAAAATCGCTCAACTTTTTGGCAAATTCTGTTAATCGAAGTGTTGTAAGTACCTAACGGAGGCCTCACATTCTGCGATCTGTAGTAGTTCTCGTCGTTGTTAACCAAGTACAAATAACGCAAACACTCAAGAGGCGACTGCGCTTTCTTCCTAAGATCTATAGAAAAAATTGGTTTCATTTCATTCATATTCAAATCAGAAAAGCTTCGAAGAATTTGAATTCCAATACGCTTCTGAAATTCTAAACCAGCTTCCAAACTCGCTAATTTCGATCAATAAAAGCACACGTTCTCGTCCAGAATCGGCTATACAATTTCTTCAAATCGATATCTACCTAATGATCTGAAGACTGCAAAATATCACAAGTTCAGTTTGTAATCCTCACCTTTCCCTCAAATTCCCTTACCCAACTCCATAATCCCTTCCTCGTACTTCGCAGAAATCACGTAAAACCCGTTCCGCAGAGCCAGGTTTCGCATTCGATGATTCTCCGGCAATATTCGAGCAACAAACTTCTCAACCCCTACCGTTTTCGCCACATCGCCCAAATCGCCCAGCAAAGCAGCACCCAGCCCTTTTCCCTGCCACTCGTCAGCCACGGCAATCGCCACCTCTACAGTCTTCGGGTCCTCATCCTCACGGGAATAGCGAACCACCCCAATTTGCTTTGACTTCCCGTCCTCCTCAATCACCGCGATCAGAGCCATCTCATCCGGAAAATCAGGCGAGATAAATCGCTCCAGCATGTCCGGCTTCAATTCGGACACTACATTTTGAAACCGCAAAAACCGCGAGTCAGGAGAGAGACGTCGCACAAATTCAGCCTCGATCTCCCGATCTGATGGCCGAATCGTCCGTATCGTCACTTCTTCTCCGGCAATCTGTATGACTCGGCGATACTCGGGCGCTTCCATGGAACCCCACTATCGAATCACATTTCCACCCACTGTCGAGCGAATCCCTCGTCACCCATCATTGGGAGAGCACAACAAGAGCAATCTCGACATTGTATTGGCGTTTTGTTAGAATAGGGAACTTCTAAGTCAAAAACCAGAATCCTGATTACTGATCACCGCCCCTTGCCAGCTCTCACGCGTTTTGTCATGCTTCCATCGATGAAAACCCTTTTCGTATCACTTTCCCTCCTCCTGTCCCTTTCTGTCTCGCTTGCAGACGAGAAACCGAAGAAACCCTCATCTACAAAGAAGTCGACGGACGAGAGCTCGAATATCACATTTTCAAACCCGAAGGCTGGAAAGCCTCCGACAAACGCCCCTGCTTCCACATCATCCATGGAGGCGGATGGCAAGGCATGGACCCCAGCCGCATGTTCCCCTTCGCAGCTGATTTCGCGAAGCGCTTCGGCATGGTTGCCGTATGCCCTCAGTATCGCCTCTACAAGCCCGACAAATCGGTCACCGTATTTGATTGCGTGAAAGACGCCCGTTCCTCCGTCCGCTATACCCGCGCCCACGCCGCCGAACTCGGCATCGATCCTGATAAAATCGTAGTGAGCGGAGCTTCCGCCGGAGGCCATCTCGCCGTTTCCACGGCCCTTTTCGACGACGTCTACGAAGAGACCGACGATATGGCAGTCCCCTGTCTGCCGAACGCCCTCATCCTCTACTTCCCCGTTATCGACACCTCCCCCGAAGGCTACGGACAAAAGAAAATCGGCGAAGAGTGGAAAGAACTCTCCCCCGCCCACAACGTCCGCAAAGGAGTTCCACCAACCCTCACTTTCCATGGAACAGGAGATAATACCTGCCCATTTGAGGGGGCGAAACTGTTCCACGAAGAAATGCTCAAAGCCGGAAATACCAGCCAGCTCGAAGTCACCGAAGGCGGCGGACACGGATACCTCATTTTCGACAAAGACATCTATCTCGACAGCCTCGACAAAGCAGAAAACTTCCTGAAAGCCAACGGAATACTGGAGAAATAGGAGGACAAAACCCAAAAACGAAAACCCCATCATTTCCCCTCATTTTGCCCCCCCTTCTTTTTCTTTATCCTAATCTTTATCTTTTTCTCAGACGTCCAAACCCGGCGATCCAGCCCCCGTTACTTTCCAGAACCTCCCACTTTGTGCCTTTGTGCCATATCCCTTTGTGCCTCACCAAAAAAATGACTTCCCCAAACATCACCCGTAGAAACCTCCTCAAAACCTCGATCGCAACAGGAATTGCAGGAAGCATTTCCCCCTTTGCCATCGGCCAAGAATCCTCGCCTTTCACCGTCGGCGTCATCGGCCACACCGGTCGGGGCAATTACGGGCACGGCATCGACAAAGTGTGGCTCGGCATTCCCGAGACAAAGATCATCGGCGTTTCCGATCCTGACGAAAAAGGCCGCACTAAAGCACTCGAAACCCTCAGCCTCTCAAAAGACCAGTCCTACGCCGACTACCATGAGATGCTCAAAGCCCTGAGTCCTGACATTGTCGCTATCGGGCCACGATATGTCGACGAGCATCGAGACATGGCAGTCGCCGCAGCGAACGCCGGTGCAAAAGGGATCTACATCGAAAAACCGTTCTGCCGAACTCCCGCTGAGGCAGATGATATCGTATCTGCCTGTAAAGAAAGCGGAACGAAACTCGCCATCGCCCACCGAAACCGCTACCACCCAGTTCTCCCGGTCGTGAAGCAACTCGTAGAAGAAGGTGAAATCGGGGAATGGCTCGAAGTCCGATGCCGCGGCAAAGAGGACGCCCGTGGTGGCGGCCTCGATCTTTGGGTGCTCGGCTCACATATCCTGAACCTTATTCACTACTACTGCGGCGCTCCAAAGGCCTGCTACGCGTCCCTCTACCAGGATGGTAAGCTGGTCACCAAAGACGACGTTTACGATGGCGGCGAAGGCGTCGGCCCACTCGCAGCGAACGAGATCCATGCCCGCTACGAAATGGAGAACAGCATTCCTGTCTACTTCGACTCGAAGAAGGAAGCCGGAACTCGGGAAGCTGGCTTCGGGTTTCAACTCATCGGAACAGAGGGTATCATCGATTTCCGTATGGATGCCGAACCCCTTGCCCACATCTGCAAGGGCAGCCCATTCCGCCCGGCCTCTTCCCCCCGCGAGTGGGTTCCTATCACAACGGCGGGAATTGGGAAACCCGAACCCATCGAAGACATCCGCAAACAGGTCGGCGGTCATGTTGCACCCGCAACCGACATCCTTGACGCAATCCGGGAAGATCGCCCCACCCTTTGCAGTGCCGAAGACGGACGTGTCGTCGTCGAGATGACAATGGCCGTTTTCGAATCCCATCGACTCGGCGGAGCCCGCGTCGATTGGCCGCTGAAGAATCGCGATAACCCCCTGACCCGCTTGTAATCACAACGCATATCTTGGCCTCTTTGCCGAAGGCGAGTGGCATACGGAATGCTCCCAACTCCAGTTACCATGATCGACCCATCCCTCGAAAGCTTCCCCGTTAGAAAAACTGTAAACGGCGACGTCCCGGTATCGATTCGCCTCATGGAGAAGGCAGACGAGGCAGCCTTTCGCGATTTCCATTCCGTGATTCCTGAGAGAGAACAATTGTTCATTCGCAGCCGAATCAAGGATGGCTCTCTTTTCAAGGACTGGATGGCTGATCCGGAGTTTGTCCAGCATGTGCCATTGGCCGCATGCGTTGATGGCAAGCTCGCCGCTACCGGTTCCCTCCACCTACGTCCCGGCGGCTGGAAACGCCACATCGGCCAAACTTATTTCCTGACACACCCCAACTATCGTGGCCTCGGGCTCATCGACGCTCTGCTGGAATGCATTGTCGACATCTCCAGACACCGTGGACTCACCCGCCTAGAATCCGAAATGAATGGAGAACGGGAGAATGCCATTCAGTCACTTCAGGCCGTCGGCTTCCGCGAACTCGTCCGACTCCCTGATTACATTCAGGATATGAAGGCAGAGTATCACGACTATGTGCTGATGGGTATGGAGCTGATCGCTGACTACGAGCACCTGGGCACCGGAGACTAAAACCTATCGGTTCAAGGCAATTGCCGAAGCGTCAGTTTCGAGACTCGGTAGAGAATCGAACGGGTAAGTTTTCGAAAGTTCTTCAACCACCGTCTTCCACAAAGGAAAGGCAAGACTCCCTCCGGAGCCATTCCTGACAATAGTTCGATTTCCGTCTGGAAATCCGATCCAGACTGCAACCGTTACATCACTCCCATATCCAACAAACCACGCATCACCTACTCCATCCGACGTTCCCGTTTTTCCTGCCACAGGTAATTTCTCAGCCAACGCTTTTCCACCATACGGAGAGGCGGTCCCCACTTTCAAAACTTCTCGAAGAGACGCAGTGACATTGTCACATGTCTCAGCAGACAATACCCGCTTCGAATCTACCTTCCGCCGGAAGACCGTCTTTCCATCTACCTCAATTCGTCGAATCAAATACGGCTCAGAATAATAGCCGCCCCTAGGAAACACAGAATAGGCCGCCGCAACATCTACCGGACGTGCATCGAAGGCCCCCAGCCAGGCGAAGGTAGATTTCTCAGGAACGTCATCCCCCAAACCGACCGACTGCACCAGGCTGTTCCAACTCGAAAATCCCGCCTCCGATCCGACCCGCAGACTCATCCGGTTGCTACTGTGCGCCAGTCCTTTCCATGCGGGATAGAGACCCTCGCTCAATACGGCGGTCTCGTGCGGATCACCTTTCCCTGACAAACCCTCTATCTCTTTATCACTCAACTCAGCATTGGAGATCAAATCCTGAGCCGAGACTCCTTTCGTTTCAAAAAGTGACGCATAGACAAACGGCTTCGAAGCACTTGCAACAGTCCGCTTCGCCTGCATCGCACAATCATACGAAAGCTGATCAAAATCCCGTCCTCCCGCAAAACCAATCACAGCTCCAGTCCGATTATCGATAACCACAATCACTCCCTGCAACTCTCCCCGCTTCCCTTGATATCCTCGACCAGACTCGATCACACGCAACCGCTCACGCAAATGACCTTGAAGCGAGTTTTGCACTTCTGGCTCGCAGCCAAGAAAGACTCGCAACCTTCCACTATCCAAAACCTCGCGCGAAAGTTCCCCAGCCTCCACG
The DNA here is from genome assembly GCA_002698785.1 of Verrucomicrobiales bacterium. Taxonomy (GTDB): domain Bacteria; phylum Verrucomicrobiota; class Verrucomicrobiia; order Verrucomicrobiales; family DEV007; genus Arctic95D-9. The sequence goes on from PAAG01000059.1 coordinate 626,739, forward strand.
AGTGAATTCAATTCCCGCTTCACCGCCGCAGATAAAAACCCATCACCATGGCGAGATTTCGAATGCGGCTCAGACGATACGAAGAACTTCACCTGTTGAGCACGGCTTTCCTTAACCCACCCTGACTTTACCATATTAGCAATCACAGCATCCCGGGCACGCCGCGCATTTTCTGGATTGCGGTAGGCATTGTTCACCGAAGGCCCGCGAATCAGTCCCGCAAGGTAAGCCGATTCACCCAGTGTCAGTCGATTCACTGATTTTCCAAAATAACCATGTGCCGCCTCCCGGATTCCCACAGTCCGACTCCCATATTCCACCCGACTCAGATATGCCGCCAGCAACGCTTCTTTTCCTGCCTCCCTGCCGCCCTCTTTTCTCATCGCATAAAATTCAAGGCGGGGAGCCATCATCATTTCGAATATTTTCGCTCTCACTAACCCAAGCTTTGTCTTTTGCGGAAATCGATAGGTTCTTTCGACCAGTTGCATCGTCAAGGTCGAGCCTCCTTGCACGATCCTCCTATACTTAAGGTCGACCGATGCGGCCCTTCCCAATCCTTTCCAGTCGATACCCCAGTGATCAAAAAACCTCTTATCCTCGCGGGCGAGAACTGCATTCACCATGTCTTGCGGAAGATCATCAAATTCGACCTGTCGGCGATCGCCATAGTCAGGCCAGGTCATCAGAATCTCATTTGACCGCCCAACGAGAAGAGCATCCGCTTCCGGCTCGAATACCTCTGCGGGGTTGGAAGTCACAAACTTCCAGACAGGGCTCGCGAAAAAGAAAAGAGCAACGCAGAACACACCAACCCGAAAAAACGCACCAAAGCGAATGTACGAGATCAATGTCTTCAGGCTGCTGGTGCCCGAAGCCAGTCCTAATCTCGTCTGTTCCTGCCGATCCTCTGTATTGTCGAGAGCAGGAAACTGTTTCTTGGGAAAATCCATGTAACCACGCCGACTTCACCCTCCCGAAACTTAGTCCTGATTTGCTAAGATTCGTTCAATCGAAAAACTGCGAAAACGGTTCACTTCGTATTTCTGCATCCCATTGACTTCGCTACAAAATGCTCTCCGTTTTGGAAGCGGTCTCATACGTCCAACGGATAATGAAAGAAGTCGAACTCAAAGCAGGAGAAAAACGGATTGTTGTGAAAAGGCAATTCAGCAGCGTGCCCATGGAATATCATTTCCAAGCCAGGCCTGCCGACCCTTCGCTTCCATTGAAAGGCCAGGTCAGCATCGACCGGAATAAGATTTTCTCTCATCCGCCAGTAGAAAACATTGCCCTACGGGAGCAGAACTCTATCTCCGCAGGTTTCTGGGATACATTCGTCACAGTGACGGTTCAGGCAGAGGAAGATCTCATCGTAAGCAGCAAGAGGATACCCGGAAAAAGCATTCTCCCAATTCTACTCATCGCTCTTTTGGTCACGGCGATTGCAGCCGCCATTTCCTTCCTGACATTATTCTGAGACAGGCACTCGAAACGGCAGATATACATTGCCGTTCCCCTTTAATACCAGGAAGAGCTCACGAGCTTCCGTTCGATCAGGTGCTTCGATAGTGCCCCCTTCGACTGTCCAACGAGGAGGAGCGGCCAATTTCAATTTACCAGATAGCTCTTCACTCGTTTCGAACGGAATCTTGGTAGTTCCACTTCGAGAGATCGAAGACAGCTCACTCCCGATTGATACACTCGACTCCAGCAATCCCTCAGGAAGATGAGCCTCGCCCCGAAAGCGAAGCAACAAAGGCTCAGCTACGCCGAGGTGATACTGTCCAGACTCCGACTTAAGAGAAAAGGGACTCCCATCAATATCAATTCCTGAGAGATCAGTCACCCCATCCAACTGAAGCATCACATCCTTTCTCTCTTCCTCACTCCAAAGAACGATCAAACTCTCTTCTTCGCTATCACGGAAAAGGAATGCGCGCACTCCATTGGGATAATGTTTCTCCTCGACGAAGTCTTTCACGGAAATTGCATTCACTCCATGGTAGTAAGCCACCGCATCGAGGCGCGGATTGTAGCGATTGTAGCGGGAATCAAAGACATTGTGCGAATCCCCAAAAGTTCCCAGTGCCTTTCCTTCCGGATCGGGATAAAGGAGACCAAACCACGAAACATTCTCGCCACCTGCGGCAAAGAATGTCGCGAATTTCTTATGCAGCTCGCCTGCAACGCGCAAGCGAGTCATGCCTTGGCTATTCAATCCCAACTCCGTAGACCAGATGGGTTTCACCACATCATACTCCTTTTGCAACTCACGATACTCTCCAATTGTTCTCCGAACCCGCTCAGCCGATTCGTAAATGTGAAAATCGAATGCATCGCAATACTCCCCGTATCCAGCTTGGAAATATTCTTCGTTTGGTTCCACTGAAGTGGCCACGACCGGCAGGTCAGGATCGAACGATTTTATGGCTTTGTAGAGAGTCTTGTAGGCTTCTACGTTCTTGAGCACTCGCTCCCCTGTTCCATGCGGCTCATTCCCGAGGTTAACGATCATCGGTCGGTAATCGCCAAAATTCTCCAGCAAATTCAACACACCCTTTTCGAGAGCTTCGCTAGTGTAGTCTGTCGATCCTCTCTCAATCTGCGCGGCCGGGGTATTAGTTAACCACCCCATACCAAGCTCTTTTACCAACTCCAGTTGGGGGACCTGTGCTTCGTACGGTGGCTTAGACGACCAGCGTCCCCAGAGGCCGCAAACTCGAACTCCAAGTCGATGAGTCAATCGAACATACGCTTCCACTCGATTGTCCCAATTCCGTGCCGTGAAGGGCACCTCCATGGGAGCATACTGATGGGTCTCCGCCTCCGGCAAAATAGCGAACCCAGAGTGATTCTCAGAGTTTTTTCCCTCCGCTCCCGAAAGAGAAGCGTGCAGTTCGTAATAGCGCCCCACCTCCAGGGGTAAATCTCCGCACGGCAAGCTCGCACGGTAAACGAACGAGTTACCACTTTTCTCTGGAGACCCCAGATGAACCGACTGCACTGATCCCTGCTCAGCCCCCCAGTAGTCCCGGACAACCCAGCTAAGATCTCGCTCCGAATTGGTGAGAGGTTTACGACAGTGAACTTCGACAGTGAAATCACGAGCGTCATCAGGAAACAAAAGATTGCCCAACTGAGCGGATGAAAACAGAATTCGATCAACCTTGCTTTCGGTAATCGGAGCCGGCGCAAGAGGTGTCACGGAAAGGTCATCAATTCCAAGGCTGCCGTACGTTTTCTCGAAGTGTATCCGTAAGGCACCTCTCTTCACTCCTGTCGGGATATCGACTTTCCTTTGATAATTGGACCACTCGCTCTTTCCTGTGATATCGAGGGCCGGGATTGTCTGAACCACCTCCCCAGCCGAACTCAAGCCGACGAAATCCACAGCAGCTCGATAGGAGTTATCGGGCGAATGCAGATCAGGTTGAGCACGAAGAGTCAGCAGCCATTGTCCCGGCTCAACTTGAAACGCTGCCGTCTCTACCGAAATCGAAGTTTCGATATCATCCAACTCGCGAGTTAAATTGAGGCTCTGGCTATCCCCAGAGAATTCGACGTTTCCTTCCGTTTTCCAATCTGACGGAATCGCTTCGGTTTCAAACGTCTCAGTCAGGACTGGTTGTGCGGAGAAAACCGGCACTACCATGTCGGCCTGCACATTTCGAAACTGGAGAACTGGTTTCTTGTCAGGAGCGGAGACATTGGTCACCGAGAGAAACAGGCTCTGCGCAGGACCATGCCACTTACCATCTTTTGCACCGCCCCAATGTTCTCCTCCTGCTATCTCCTCTGGATAGATCACTAGCTCTTTCCACGTTTGGCTTTCTTCGATACGGAAACCTCGCCGCTGGTGAGCTTGCCCAGTGCTATCACTTAGGCGCAACGTAATCGAGCCGACGTTCTCTGAACGCACTTCCATTCGGATGGCCTTTATGTCTTCGACATTGAACTCTCGAAGGCTTCTTGTGGTACCGCAGTAGGCCCCTCCGTTCGTGAAATTTCCACTCAGCTGGAATATGGGAAATTCGCTCTCCTTTTCCAAGACGACGAGGTCGCCGGTAGCGCCCTTGAACTCTGGACCATTGGAGAACCCCCACTCATGCAACCCATCGTACACTTCAGAAAGCGAAATTGTTTGAATCACACTTGCTCCCTCTACTGCCTGAGGGAGCGGATCAAGATCGAGATCCTGCAGCCACATTGTGCGGACAGTGTCGCTCCCGCCATTCCCTAACAGAAAACAAATATAGGTAGCTTCTCCGTGCCATTTCCCGTCATCGGCACCACCCCATGATTGGTAGCGAAGAACGTTGGTCACCGCTTCGGCCGTCCCACGAGATTCGAAAAACCGCTGGATCGGAAATTCGATTTCCTGCCATCCATTATCAGGCTCAACTCCGATATCTATCTGATGGGTCTGTCCGCTGCCATCACCGATTCGCATTGTAAAGCGGGTGGCCTGCTCCGCTTTCACCTGAAACGAAAGCCCTTCGATCTCGACGGGATAGAAACGACGCATCGCCTGCACGTAGCCCCCGCCACCGGTGAAATCTCCAATCAGTTTCAAGCAATCTTCACCACGAACACCTGCTCCGGGATCAACCACTAGTTCGCCAGTCGCCCCCGGAAACTCCCGGCCATTATCGAAGCGCCATCCGGCTGCGACATCGGAGGGATCGATCAGCGGAATAGGCGCTCCCATTGCGAGCGTCAAAGACGTTGCAGAGATAAAGAGGAAGAAGGAGAGGGTCCGGTTCATTCTCCAAGACCATATGCAAAATTCTTTCATGATTACCAGCGGGAACAGATCACGATTCAGGAACAGGCAATCCGTATATGCGCATTGCCCTGATAGCCATTTCTGATACCGTCCACACCTCTATGCACCGAAGAACCTTTCTCGCTAAATCCGCTGCCGTATCTTTTTTACCGGTCTCTACTTACTGCGCATCAACGAGAACCGCGGAAGAGGCAGTCAGTATTGCACATGAAGAAATCTGGTCGCGTTTCATCGACGACTACGGGATCATGCTCGATTTCGCCGACTATGATGGATCGGTCGAACTTCCAACACCCGAGGAATGCCGCCTCGGCAAACCCAATGCCCTGGGATGGTGGACACCGATCGAGAATGGAGGTTTTTTCAACGGGCTGTATTTAGAAGCTATGCTTCAACGCTGGAAACTCACTGGCGAAGAGTCGGTTGCGGCCAAAGCCCGCCGTCTTGTCGACGGTCTGTTACTACTCAATTCGATCAGCGAAGTAGAAGGCTTTGTAGGACGCGGAGTGTGCACTGATGGCGTTTCTCACTACGCGATGGGATCGAACGATCAAACATTTCCATGGATCTATGGCCTCTGGCGGTTTCTGGAATCTGGTATGGCGACAGAGGAAGAGGCCACCAAAGTGAAGAAACGCATCATTGATTTGGTCGAAACGATTGCCGCGATAGATTGGATGATGCCCGCGGAGGAACCGTTCGGAGTTCGCGGCGGATTCCTCAAAAACACTTTCGAAAGCGCACCCCGCCTCCTCTTCACCCTCCGAATCATGAATCAGCTGACTGGCGACCCGAAGTGGCTGAAGAAATACCAGGAAGCACTCGGAGAAGGTGAAGGAAAAACGCGAGCGGACTTTTGTGAAGAAGGAATGAAATTTGAAAAGCATCGACATTCCTGGACGGCCGGAAACTCCGTTGCTGCTCTGCGAGCGCTTTGGGAGTTGGAAGACGACACCACATTGAAAGAGCGTTTCAAGAAAGGAATTCAAAGCAGTGTTGACGTCGCGATGGAAAGCTTCCCTCTAGCGGACAAGTATCCCAATAACAGAGATGCGGCCTTCAACTTCGATTGGAAAATGATGAATGCGATGTGGAAGCCTCACTCCACAGAAAAAGAAGCGGTTCAACTGGCAATGCTACAATTGAGAGAGTTTCGGAAGACATCTCCCAAACGCGGGCTGGAAACTACCTTTGTTAGAGAACCCGTTTTTGCTGCATGGATTGCTACACTTGAGCCAGACCGAGACCGCCTTCAAACTCGCAAAAAGGAAATCTCAGAACTTCTGGCCAAATACGATCCAAGCACGATGATCTTCTCTCAATTCTTCCCAATGGAAATAGCCTGGTGGAGAATGAAATCAGAGCTCAGCTGATCGAGTTTCAATCTCCCGATAAGATCCAGTCGGCAATTTCCCGGAGCGTTTCCTCACCGAGGAAATCGAACTTCGGCATGGGAGGGAGCTCTGGATTCTTGTTTTCTGGATTCATCGCCCACTTCACAATACCGTCCGGATTTCCGGCATATCTTTGGCGAATTTCCGCAAAGGGAGGACCAACAACTCGCTTGGTTGGATGGTGGCATGCGGTACAGGCCGCTACCAATGCTGCTACCCCTCGTTCAGGTGCTGCCGCTTGCGTGAGCGTCACCTTCTCAATCTTTTCGTATCCAGGAAACTCGGTGAAAGGTTCTCCCAAATGGTGGACTGTCGCAAAAACCTCGATTCGGGAGTCCACATTGCAATGGAGATGCAATTGGTTGACTGGCTGCAACTGAGGCATCTCGATGAAGACTTTTTTTCCACCGTCCAATTTCTGTATAGAATGGATTCCTAGAACATCGTGCCCTGCCTGAGCAGGATGGCTCACCGAATACTCGGGAGACCCATAAGCCGGAGCGTAGAGATAGTTCCACTGCTGAGCGAACCAGTTTTTCGTTTCAAAAACCTCATCTGCCTGAGGCGACTCAAAGGTCAGGAGAATTCCATTTTCTTTCGTCTCGTAATCGACGGGATAAGGATATTTTTCTGCCGTGTAGCGAACACGCTGCAAGCTGCCATCCTGCGTACCGTAATTTCCCCACCCCTGTGCGCCGGCAACGTAGAGCTGACCATCGTACGGAGAGAATCGGCCACGATGACCTCCTGACAAAAAGCTACCCGGCAACTGGATCGCTGCTGCCTGGGATTCGCCATCAATAACTTCGCGATACATCAGGAAGTATTTCGCATACCCGCCTGAGAGGTGGATCCACTTGCCCTCCACAGGTCCCCACTGATCACTGTTGATGTAAACCTGCTCCGCACTGGAGTTATCGACGCCGCGGGGGAAATAAATCATAGGAGGCACATAACCGCGCGGACCTTCCTTCGGCCCGCCAGCTCCAAAATGCCCACCAAGGCTGACGTCACATACCGCACTAGCCGGAGTCCATGTCCCTTCCTGAACACTGGAAAGGATGACTCCACCATCTGGCGAAATACCGAGACCATTAGGATTGCGAAGCCCCGTTCCAAGGACTTCTACATCGTCGCCATCGGACGAGATACGAATGACTCCCTGGTTGCCCGATGCGGTATACCATCGTCCCTGATCATCCTGCTGAAGACCGGTGATGAAATCATGGGCTCCCGGAGAAGTGTTCCATGCCGCAGTTACACACTCATAAAAGTCGGCCTCATCGTCGCCGTTACGATCATGAAGAGCCACGATCTGATCCCGGCAAAGAACGTTGATGGTGCCATCGACAACCTTCAGTCCGAGTGGTTGATGGAGCCCTGCTGCGTATCGTTTCCACGTGAGAGATGCAAGCTCATCACCTGACAAATCACACACCCATACGTCGCCGTGGATGTTGCAGATCGCGATTCGATCCTTCGATACAAAATCGACACCAGCAACAAAGAACAAAGCTTTCCACGGATTTTCGAATGGGAGTGTCAGGGTATCTATCGCATAAGGATGACCTTCACCCATTTCCCCTTTTGTTTCGATTCTCTCGGGCCAAATGGCATCTCCAGTAGAAGGAGCTTCAACCAGTTTCTCAATAACTTTTCCGTTCGAGACTTCTGCCGTTTTGTATTTCACCTCCCCTTCTTCGCTGTATGAGAAGATTACCTTTTCCCCGATACGATGGAGTCCCAGGTAATTGGAATCTTTGGCGGGTTTAGGAAGCATCTCTACAGCTACCTCCTCTTCTCCCCCTATCGGGATTCCCTTCATGAATCCTCGGCGAACATCGGACCACTCTACCAAATCCCCTTTCCAAGCCAGAACGAACTGTAGTGAGTCTTCATCAAAAACGGCATTTACATCTTCGGAAAGCTTCACACTGACGGCCCTCGGCAGTGTCATTCCCTTTCCTCGGAAAACACCACTGACCATCGATCCGTGATTCATGTCTCTTACCCTGCCATCTTTCCAAGTGTCCTGGTCGTTCTGGTTTCCCCAATGACCATACTTTCCTCCGTCCAGCCCTGCATAGGCAGGCAGCACATCTGGGATCTTTTCCATTTGCCCGTAGTGAATGGCCTGCTTTGCATAGAAATCGTAGACACGATCACGATTGATCTCCGCCTCCCAGTAGGGACTGTACTCTGGCTCCAGAGGTTCACGGGGAAATTCGGGAATTGTCGCGAATGAATCCGCAGCAGTGTCCTTTTCAAAGTTCCAAAATCCTAACACATCATTTTCATCTCCTGAGAGAGGTTCATCAGATACGGAAGCCGCATCGTCGTGAATACCCTTCCTGATTCGCACTTCATCTATGGCGCCATTCATTCGCAATCCGCCACTGATCAACCGGCCGATTCCAAGATTGCCCGTAATCACTCTTCCCTTATTTCGCTTAATCGGCTGATCGGCCACCTTTGTTCCGTCAACAAAAAGACTGATGCGATCTTCGTCGTATTGCATTGCGAGTGAGTGCCATTTTCCATCGGTAATCACGGACTTGCTCCGAATGTGATCCGGTTTCGCGTCGGGTAGATATGCGGTGAAAGTTCCATCACCTCTCATCGCAAAGATCTCCCAGTGGGCAGCCGACTTCTTCGGATCGCTAGCCACGAGAATGTGATAATCACTACCAGAAAGTTTTGCTCGACACTCCACGGTGATCGGAGGCTCTCGCCAGTCGGTGTTTCCGCTGGCCATAATGGAACTCGAAAGAGCCGTTCCGAACTTCTCATTGAGCGAGGGAACCGTTTCCAGTTTTTCGGGAACGGCAGACTCTTTGGCCTGAAACGATACGTCTGGCAGCAATGGACGCTTTCCACCTGAACCGGTATCTACAGTCTCCTGTCGAAGCCACTCCAACCCATTCAAATTATTGGAAAGGGCCACTTTCGTATCCATCTCGTTACGATGGTCGATGATGCCCACTGGCCCGGAGTAGCCCGAGTCAATCACCGTGCGGAGCATTCCTAGTTCGTGCTCTCCCTGTGACAAAGTGAGGATCTTGGGGTCGGCTCCTGAGTTCATCCCATTCAGGTTGAGGCAAATCAAGTATGGCTTCAGCATATCGAGAGAGCTGGCCCAATCTTCGATATGCCCGTGGCCATGATGCCAGTTGTATACGATTCCTACATGATCATATCCCCTTCGCCGAAGGCTCTCGCATACCGCGATCATATTCTCCGGCTCTCCTCCCCAGCCACCATGGTTGTACAATCCTAACTGACAACCCAATTCGGCTGTCTTTTTCGCCAGTTGCTCCATCGAGTCAGCTGCCGCCTCTACTTTTTCTTCCTGGCTTCCTTCGCTTGGGCTACCCAGCGTTCGCCAGATTTGGGGATGAAGGTCGTATTTCTTAAAGAGGCGATACGCTTCGTCGTGCCCCGCCCAGAAGGCGAACAGCTCGATCCCGTGTTTTTTGTACGCCAGAATTTCTTCTTCGAACTGGGAGACGTGCTCTTGGCGAAAATCGTAGGCACTTCGACGGATGCCGAGTTCCTTCAACATCTTCGCCCGCTCATCCGGACCACGCTTTGCGGCATCGAAGGGAACGATGCACCAAGCGACAAGATTCTCGTCTTTCAGATTCTCGGGAATCTCGGTCGCATTTGAGGAGAATGCGATACCAAGACAGGTGGCGATAAGGAGGGTAGTTTTTCGAATCATGTTCTTATCCGTCGACAGTCACTGAAGTCTCCTGGCGTGGAGCGAGGCGACCAGCTTTGAGGACACCGCCTTGTAGGACTGCCTGAATGTTGCCTCGATCTTCAAGGATCGAAATGTCCGCTATCACGTCGCCATCGACCACAAGAACATCGGCCAGCTTCCCTTTTTCAAGAGTGCCGATTTCGCCTGCCATGCCTGCGATCTCCGCGCCTGTTTTCGTCGCACACTTGATTGTTTCCAAAGGAGTGAAACCGACTTCTTCCGTGAAGTACGTCAATTCTTTCGCGTAGTCACCGTGCGGATTCCATCCAAAACCGTAGTCTCCACCCATGCCCAAGCGTCCACCTTCGCGGAGGATTCGGAGTGCGCTTTCCGCTCCGCCATCAAGCGTTTCCTGATGACCGTCAATGACAGCTTGAGGCAGTCCGAATTCCGGTCCGTGGATCACACTGGCTTTTTCAAAATAGAGCGCCGGAATCACCGGCACGTCTCGCTCAAGAAGCATATCCATTGCTTCGTCATCCATGAAGGTCCCGTGCTCCAGTGTGTCGTAACCGGCTCGCAGAGCGTTCTTGATACCTTCGGTCGCTCGACAGTGCCCGGTTACTTTCATCCCGTGGTTGTGAGCGGTTTTTACGACTGCATCCATCTCTTCGAACGTCATGCACAGAGTGTGGTGGTCGTTCACATCGGGGGCTGCCGCATCGCCAGTTGGATAGGTTTTCACCCATTCGACTCCATCTTTTACCAAGGCTCGCACTGCTCGCCGCGCGTCTTCTTGCCCGTTGACGATAAAGACCAGGCCCTCCATTCCAATTTTCCGGAATTCTGGATTCCAATCCATAAGGCCGCCGGCAGAACAGATTTCACGACCTGATGGGGAAAGTCGTGGCCCGGGGATGAGATCGGCATCGATCGCTTTGCGAAGCCATACATCAACGTTGAAAAGGCATCCGCCCGAACGTGCGGCCGTGTATCCACATTCCAAAGCGAGTTTGCAATTCACCGAAGCAAGGAGTGAGACATACTCGACGGGGTATTTGATATCGAGATCTTCGAGAGTGCGGATGTTGAAATAAGTTGCGTGAAAATGCGCTTCGACGAGCCCCGGCATAATGGTTCCACCGCCGGCGTCGATCGTCTCAATGTCTTCCGGTGCCTCCGGTTTTTCGAGAACTGATCCAGCAAAGGCAATTCGTCCATCCTCGATGAGAAGACAGCCGTCGAGAATCGGATCGACGCCCGTCCCGTCGATGAGGACGCCATTTGTAATGAGAGTTTTTCCAGAATCGGTTTTCATGGGGGTTTCCGATGAGTGCTTGAAGATTACCATCCAAGGCCGAAAACTGTCTTGAACAAACGGTTCTGAAATTTGAACAAAAGCGGCGCAATCCCACTACCCCGCACTGTGTCTCTCACGCCACTCCGTTGGAGTAACATCGAACAACTTCCTGAACTCTCTGGATAAGTGAGCCTGATCACTGAACCCACATTCGGCTGCAATTTCTGAGACAGACTCTCCTGTTTGTATGAGAGCGGCAGCGGCCCTGGCGAGACGGAGCCGTTTTAAGAACTTCATTGGGGAGGTTTGCAGGTGCTTCCTAAACTGCCTTTCGAAGGCACTTACTGAGAGACCAGACATTTTTGCCAACTTCCCGTTACTCCATGCAGAGGACGGATCTTTCTGTAACGCCTGGAGGGCAGGCGCTAACTCTGGAACAGGAAAACCTGGTGACTGCACCCCGGGAAGGGGTTGGGTGATGCCCGCTGTTGCTCCAATTCTACCTGCCTTATTGGTCACCGGTATCTTGGTCGTTCGGTTCCATCTCGCGGCATGATCGAATCCGCCGACAAGCTCAATACGATTCACTATCCGCTCCCCGGCAAACACGCGAAGGTCATCTTTGAGAAACCCCTCAGCCAACCACGGAGGAGAGAGATCGAGATCAGTCAGTCCCAGCACATCCTCTCGGCGGGCGAGAGAGTAGTTCAACTGGAATGCACGATTGATCTTCAGGTATCGGCATTCGGCGTCCTTGATCCAGAACTGCGTATTCTCCATGTGATCGAAGAGTGCCTCGACCTCACGGTGATTCAGTTGCGCCAGGGCAGAATCCGCACCTTCTTGATTCATTCCTCCCCGATGTCTTCGTTCCAGATATCGGGTCGAGCCTCGATAAAGGTCTGCATCATCTCCATGCATCGATCATTTCGGAAATTCACGACCTTTACCCCAAAATCGCGTAGCCAGTCTTCCCCGCCTCGGAAAGTCTCGGATTCGCCGATCACCACGGTGCCGATTTGAAACTGGCGAATCAATCCGCTGCAATACCAACAGGGAGACAATGTCGTGACCATGATCTTGTCCCGATACGTCGACTGGCGCCCGGCTTTCCGAAAAGCGTCAGTCTCTCCGTGAATGGACGGATCGCCTTCCTGCACTCTTCGGTTTCGGCCGCGACCAAGGAGCTTTCCATCGGGCCCGTATAGTGCAGCTCCCACAGGAACTCCTCCCTCGGACAATCCGGTTTCCGCTTCTTCTATTGCAACACTGAGAAGTGACTCGAAATCCAGTTCTGCCATATCGGAGTCTATACCAGAATCTGGAGAAACTGAAAACCCTGCTACTCAAATTTTTGGGCTTCGTCAGGACCGGGGGTCGCATAGTCCGGATCCTTCGCTCGAATGTAGAGCTCACCATCTTTCAATCGGACATCCAAGGGGACCAGAGTTGTCCCGCGTTTATTGATGGTTTGCGCGGTGTCGCTGAGATCGCGACTCTGAATGCCGTCTGCGCTCACCGGTGGAATGTTCCCATTGTAAAAGGCAGTGCACCACCAGCGCCCGTCATTATCCTGAAACGGAGTTCCATGCCCAAGGAAGCGCCCTGCGAATTTTCGCTCGCTATAAGGACCGGTGATCTTGTCAGCAGTCGCGTAGTAGAGATTGTAGCTCCCACGGCGCATGAGGCCGGTCGACCAGCCCGTTCCGAAGAGGACATATTTCCCTTCGATCTTCATGATTAGGCAACCTTCATGTCCCATTTTTGCTGCATCGCCCGAGGGTTTGATGTCGACGGCCTTTCCTGCGAAACCCGAAAAATCAGGCCTCAATGGAGCAATCGTCGTCGCTCCCCATACCATCCAGTAGGTGCCATCATCATCTTTAAAAAGTGACGGATCGTGGCGACGTCCAATTTCGGCACCCATAGGGTTGATCCACGGCCCGGAGATTTCCGGACCTTCAGAAAGTGATAGATTGGCCCCTTTCACAGGAGCAGGGCTCGTGTGCACCAGCGCCCAGCGATCCATTTCTGCCACCCAGTGCAATTCAGGCGCCCAGAGCCGCCAGTCTTTGACTGGAGTCTTCTCAAATAAGTCACGATGCTCTGAGAACCAAATTCCGTCCTTTAGAGAAAATGGCGAGTCGAGCTTCTCCCATTCGATGAGGTCTTTGCTTTTCCAGATCTGTGCAATATGCCCAACCACTGACTCGTCGCCCAAACCAGTGTTGTAGGGATCTGATTTTTCGCGAGGGTCGACCGGATTCGGTGTCGTGCCAGTCAGGTAAAATGTGCCGCCTGGACCTTTCGTGATGTACGGATCGCGAATCCATCCTTCTTTTACAAACAGTGCTTTGTCGTGTGCCTTAAGTCCCGCTTCGATCTCAGATGAAGGCATCGCCTTTGCGACTTTCGGTGGTTTGCCTCCGGTATCGACGCGGGTTGAGATGATGGTTGAGTTAAACGGATTTGGAGCCTCGTAGTTACCTGCGGCTGAGAGGAGGTCTTTTCCAACAGAGAGACCATCTTTTGGTTGTTTGGGAATGAATCCCGGAGAGTCAATCAAATGAGGTTTTTCTCCGTTCACAGCGATGCTCATCTTTTTCTTTTTGAGTGCGGCTTCCACACGGATGACACCCTTCTCTACTTTGCTGCTTTGAATGCTGGTCACCTTTCCATTGATCCTGACATCAAACACGGCAAGGCCATTCCGGAAGTGAACCGCATAGCCATGCTCTCGCCCGCCCTGCGCCAGTACAACACCATCCGGCTTCTCCCGACGCGTGTTCACCTCGACCACAATCTCGATCGACCGCTTTGCAATCTGGGGACTGCCATCGACATCTGTTTCGGATGTCTTTTTCTCCTTTCCCCGAGATACAGCTTCCGGGTACGTCGAAAGAGTCGCGCGCAACTCGCTCAAGACCTCGGGATTATCTTCGGCGAGATTTCTTGTTTCGAGCGGGTCTTCTTCATAGTCATACAATTCGACTTCGGCTGTCGAAGGATCAGCTCCCGGAGTCTTCCATTCCACCATTCGATATCTTTCGGTGCGGATCGCCCGCCCCATCTTTCCCTTCGGATAAGCGTGAAAGGCATGATCTCGAACGCGTGCGGACGGATCTTTCAAAACAGGCACTAGACTGACGCCGTCAATTGGCTGCGGCCCTTCTGGCTTTGGCAGGCCAGCGAGTTCTGCGATCGTCGGAAAGATATCGACACTTTCTGCAAGCTGACGGGTTGATGAACTCGGTTTGGTAACTCCCGGAGCACTGATAAGAATTGGAATGCGGTTCGCCTGCTCGTAGTTTGTATGCTTGGTCCAGATACCCAGGTCACCTAAATGGAAACCATGGTCCCCCCAAAGGACAATGATAGTGTTTTCGGTCAGCCCAAGCTCGTCGAGTGAACCGATCACTTTCCCAATTTGCTCGTCAACAAACGAAGTGCTCGCGTAATAGCCATGAATGAGTTGGCGCTTCACTTCATTTGAGATGGAAGCCGGGTCCCCTTTGTCGGGGACAGGGAAGTAATTTCGAATCTCCCCGCCGCGTTTGCCGGCAACTGCGGGAGCGCCTTCGGGTAGCTCTTCATACTCCGGCATAGGCAATTTGTCAGGATCATAGAGATCCCAATATTTCTTTGGCGCTGAAAACGGGAGGTGAGGCCTGGCGAAACCGGCTGCAATGAAAAACGGAGTTCCTTCGCTTTCGCTCCGCTCTTTCGCGGCTTTCAGGCGTTTAATCGTTTCCCTGGCTACCCGTCCATCTGCATACGCTTCATCTTCCACATCAGGGGATTCAAATGCAGCCCCACGCGGAAGCTGATTCACTCGGTGGAGTTCTTGATTTGTGAAAAATGCTTCTTCTCGAGTCAACTCTCCGCCGGGCGTGCTGGCGGGGTCCACATACTCGATAACCTTTTCTTTAAAATGAGGAATCGAAAACGAATCAGGATCGCCGTTATTCCCATGTCCGATATGAAATACTTTGCCCAGCGACTCTGTGCGATACCCGCCATGCTTGGCGAAAAATTGCGGAATAGTCACGGCATCGGGAAGAATGTCTCGCAACTCACTTCCCAATCCGTAGAGCCCGGTTGACGTGGAGTGAGAGCCTAACATAAGAGTGAACCGAGAAGGCGCACACACAGCCTGATTACAATAGGCAAGATCAAATCGCATCCCCTTCTCCGCAAGCGCATCGATATTCGGAGTGATCGCTGTCTCGTTCCCATAGCAGCCGAGCGCAGGCTTGAGATCGTCGACAAGAATCAGAAGGACGTTGGGCTTGTCCGCATAGGACGAGGCGCATAGAGCCAGTAATAGCAGAAAAGCTGTAGTGAGTTTCTTCATGTAAACAGGGGTTAGTTTGAACTCAATCGAATGGGACCGGGGGAATTGATTTGTGAGGCATTCTTCGCTTCACCGGGGTATTCCGTGGGAGGAGGGGTTTTCTCTACCCGCTCATGTAAAGGCTGGCGATTCGGCCTTGGCGTAGAAGGAACGGAGTCGCCTGTGGATTCGATCCAATCTCCGAGCAATGATCTCATTTCTTGCAGGACTGATCGGTTCTCTTCGTATCCTGCCAAATCCACTAACTGAAACGGATCATCTTTCGTATTGAAGATCATTTCCTCGGGTTGTGGCACTATCGTTAACAACTCCTGCGCTGGGGACAACTTTCCCTTTTCTGCCATTTCCCAGAGCTCTTTCGCCGCAGGAAAAAGAGGAACTGAACTTTCCCCGCTAACATTGTGCTTTTCCGGCCAGCTATTTCGAATATAGAGCCAGTCACCCGTTCGGACCATTCGTTCGTGGGCCTGATAGACGTGCCAGTTACGTTCCGCAAACGCCACGTCACGGATCGTCGCGGTTGGCTCCTTGAGAATTGGAACCATGCTCACTCCCTGCACAGTCTCAGGTATTTTTTCTCCCGCTAACTCCAGGATAGTCGCAGAAAAATCAATCGAACTGACCAGCGAATCAGATCTTCCCTTTTTCACATCTGGGCCAACAATCAGTAACGGAGTCTGAATACCGCTTTCGTAGAGGTAAGTTTTGCACCGAGGAAAGGGCCTGCCATTATCCGAGCAATAAACGAAATAGGTGTTCTCCGTGAGGTTTTGACGTTCCAACTCTTTCCAAATTTCTTCGGTGTAATGATCTGTTCGGCTCACTTCGTGGTAATAATCTGCAAGCTCCTGCCGTGTGAGCGGTCCATCGTAAAGCATGGGAGGAACTTTGATTTTCTCTGGGTCATACTCCGGAGCATTTTCGTCGTACTGAAAAGGGTGGTGGGCATCATGGGAAGCGAACCATGCGAAAAACGGTCGATCCTTTGGACGTTCCTTGAGATGCTTGATCCAGTTTTCGCTTCCGGCCGGTTTGCTATTAGATTCCACATCAAACCCAAGTTCAGCGGCATTGCCCATATGGTTCTTTCCCGACAAAATCGTGTGATACCCTGCTTTGGCTAACACTTCCACAAATGTCGTCTGATTTTCTGGTAGCGGTGCATGCAGTTCTGGCGCGCCTGTATTGTGGGGATATCTCCCAGTGATGATCGAACAACGACTTGGAGAGCAGGAAGAAATCGTCAGATAAGCTTTATCAAAGACCAACCCGTCTTTAGCGAGTCGGTCTAGATTGGGCGTTTCGACTATCTCATTTCCATTAAAACCAAGGTCTCGGTAGCCAATATCGTCCGTGATGAAGAATACGAAATTGGGTCGCGTATCATCGCTTCTCGGTTGTGGCTTTTCCTGTGCAACCGCATCCTTTTTCAATTCCCCCTTCCACTTCACCCAAGGAAAGGCAGCCACGCGAAGGGTCGTAGAGCCGTAGGGAATCAAGGTGATTTCTTCCAGTGTGGCTCCGTCAGGAAGCTCAGCGGGACTCAGGGGAGGTGGACTCGCGGAGTTCCGGTCGATCTTCCAATCATCGAGGCGCAGACCCCATGTTTTGATTTTCATGGGAGCCGAATCAGAGGTCCACGGATTATCAGGAATCTCGTCCATGATTTCCAAGGTCGAATTCTTCCCGGGCTGGTTGCGGACTGGCAGCGGAATCGCATAGTTCCATGGCTTCGTCGGTTTCACTTCCAGATAACCACGATCTGGTCCAGAGTCGGGAACTCCCTCAGGACGAGGTGCGGGGATATGGCTGGACTCTCCTCTTACATCGAGAGCATACACAAGAGGACCTCGCTCAAAGGATACTGACCTGGCATGCCAATGCGAGGTGGTGATAGGCATTGGAAACCGAAGATTCACCTTATCCCCATTTTTCCAAGAGCGATCGATAACGTGCATTGTTCCTGCTTCCACGCTTTCCTCCCTCCTTCCGTTCACAAAGACTTCGGTTCCATTCGCCCAAGATGGAATTCGGAGATGCAGAGGAAAATCAGTTGGCTCCGAGGTGCTGACTGTGATCGTGGTGCGCTCCTTGAATGGGTATCCTGTTTCGGTCCTGAGGGTTACTTCTCTTCCTCCCTTAATTTTAGAAATAACCGAAGAAGGGACATACGAGACTGCCGCGATCCCTCCGTCTTTTGATGCCATCCAGAGGTGCTGCGCAAACTTAGGCCACCCTTGGTGGAGATTGCAGGTACAGCATGGGTATCCCTGAAGCAGGCCGTAGACGACTCGGTCTCCGTTGTCTTCGAAGAAGTCGCGATCACCGTGGGTGATCTGAACCTGATTTGTTTGCTGGAAATACTGCCGCCCCCGATGATCGTCAGTGCACTGGGTAGGAAGGGCATTGAAGGTGATCCTTTCTAACCGATCACCAAAAACAGGATTCCCCGTGATCTCGAACATCTTCTCAAGTGAGAACATCATTTCAACCGCAGTGCAGAGCTCTGACCCACGATCGGGAGCAGTGCCGTGCATCCCTTCATCACCACCAAACAATCCGTGTGGCTGACCGTGAAAGGTGCGTAGATCTTCGAAGGCAGTTTCCACTGCGGTGAGACGTTCCGGTTTCTGATCCTGCTGCCAGCGGATTACCGGCGTCTTCATCATCTGCGCCACATTCACACAATGAAGAGCGACGAGATTGGCCATGGGCTGAGGTCCGACACCTCGATCTGCTTGATACAAAAGCATGTTGTCAGGCCCACGAGAGAACCAGTCCGTAACGGGGACGGTTTGCTGATGAATCAGGTCGGCGAGATCGAGAAGAAACTTATCGCCCGTGATATTATAGAGCCAAAGCACCGACATCAGATTGTCGCCACCACGCTGAGCCGCCCACCAGGATCCGCTCGCTTTGTTCTCTGGATCGTAGAGCGGACGGTCAGGTAATTGTTCCAGCTGAAAACGAAAGTAATTCGTCAGACACTCGATGACTCGTTCATCACCGGTTGCCATGTAATATTGCTGCAGAATTTTCAGCATGACCATTCTCGGCCACCAGTCATCTGGTTTGATTGTCTGAACGCCCGGAGGAGGAGGTTGAGTGCGATCCTCGTCTTTGATTTCACGTGGTCCGATCTGGCCGTTATCCCTTTGATTCGCCAAAGTCCATTCGATCCATTTTACAGCTTTTGCCTCGAGCTCTTTGTCTCCCAAGAGCTTCGAAAGAGGATAGAGTCCATCGATCCAGTAAGGTCCCCTTTCCCAAGTATCGGCATCACCTCCCAGCCACGCGTTTCGAGGTCCACAAACCTCCGGATACCACTCGTCGAGATGACCGGTCATTCCGGCCGCCATTCTCTCTAATTCGTTCCGCAACCACCCTTCGGGCTGGACTGCACCCAGAGGCAATTCCGCATAGGGCTTCTCGGCTAGAGGTGCTCGGTTGAAAACAGGCTCGGTCGCCACAGCGAACTGAGCCGAAAGAATACAAAAAAATGAAAATGCGAGGAGTCTCATTGGGGATTTCGTAGATTCTGGACAGAATCCATCCCCGTTTCAACAATACCCTTTTGAAAGTTTGAGCAGACTTTTGTGAAAATCGGACGCCCCCGTCAACTCTCACCCATATGGCGTTGAAGAATGTTTTTCCACTCCGCCGTTTGCATGAATTTGAGGAGCTGGATGTTTAAATCCTCGCGTTTGCCAAAATCATTACTTAGCCCGAGAGCATAAAAGCCAGGTTCAAAAGTATCTTCCAGAACATAGAGTTGATCCGGAAAATCACGGCTCACATAGTAAGACAGCACTGGAGCGTCATTCACAAAACCGTCCACTTTTCCCTCTGCCACGGCCTGCAATCCCGAAGCAGTATTTTCAAACGTTTGGAATCGAATTCCCCTGTTCTTCAGCAACTCAGCGGATGATGACCCTTCAAGCGCGCCCACTCGAGAGCGATACAGATCATCAAAAGATTCTATGCTGGGGGAGAGACTCGAAACAGTAAGAGCTGAAGCAATTGCCCCAGTGAATCCCGAAATCAAGATGATGGAGGCGAACATCCAAATCAACCCGACGATGCGCCCCGCAAAAGAGACTGGAGCCTTATCCCCGTATCCGACGGTGGTCATCGTCACAGCACTCCACCAAAACCCACTACCAAGTCCTCGCGCGGTGCTCCCACCAAACTGCTCTGGATTCTTCTTTCTTTCCGCAACCCACACGATCGCCCCTACGATGAATAAGAGGATGCCGAGTGCCGCAAGCGCCCACAAAGCATCAATGGAAATGAGCGCCTTCAGGAACTGCAACACCGTGGACTTCTTTTCTACCGAAGTCGCAACACTGAGCCCGGAGGAATAGAAGCTATGTGAAAAATTCATTTTCTCTTCGCGTTCCGGCGTGGTCACTAACGCCGCAGCTACCACATAGACCTCTCCACTCTCTAAACCATCGATTGCTTCACCCAGTGACAAGGGTTTCAACTCATAATCGAAGCCCAACTCCGGCGCCAACTCCTTCCACAACTCTACAGAAACTCCTGTCCACTCTCCACCTTCGTCGTAGGAGAACGGCGGAGAAGGCGTGACCCCCACCACCAGTTTCTCATTCGACTCCTGCGAAGACGCCGATGTGAACAGGAGAAGTGAGAATGCGATACAAGATAAGATTTTATTCATCCGGAAATGGTTACGTTTGAAACCATCAACCGCGCTTGTAGTCAAGGCGAACGAGTTCGATCCACTCGCTTCCGCTTTGCATAAATACCGAATACCGGAAGCCTCCGTTGGGATTAAACAGAATCTCTGCACGCCCTTCCACTCTCTTCCCGGATCTAAGATCTGTTTGTTCAATTTGGAACACAATCCCCTCACCCCCGCTTGCAAGTTTTCCTGACAAAGATGCAATCCCAGTGTTTGCACTATCGCACCAGATCCCGACATACTCATTTTGGAGCTTGTCATAACCGAGGATCCCCAGACCATGCAGAACGAGGTCTACTTTGCTACAATTGAAATCCTGCTGAAGAAATCGCTTACCCAAAATCCAGTTCAGTTTTGCTGTTCCACTAACCATTTCAGGATTCGCATCTTTCGTTATCCTGACAAAGCCCCTCACTTTCCAGCGCCCTTCCAATTGATCAAGGATACGATGCCCGTCGCCAGGGCTGCCAGCACTTCTCAATTCATCTATCTGATTTTTCCTTTCGTTTTGTGCTGAACAAAAGAATGCAGCAAATAACGACAACGTGAGCATCAACAGAATTTTTCTTTTCATACTTAGATTATTTTGAAGCCTGGGTGAATCCGGTTTTATTCGGGCAATTTCACATGCTCGATCAGTTGTAAGATGCGATTCGAGTTCGAATTGAATCCTGCTAACTTGGAAACTGCAGACTCGCGAAGTCGACGAACCGCTTCTCTCGCTTCCGCTTCTGACAGGACGTTGCCCACACACTGCTTCTCTCCGTCCATACCCGTTGGCTTTCCCAATGCATCCGGATCACCAAAGCGATCCGCCAAATCGTCAGCGATTTGATAAGCGATCCCTAACCTGATTCCGGCTTTGTAAAAGGCGTTGATTTGAAGTTCATTCGCTCCACATGCAATGGCCGCTCCCTCTGCGGCGAAACCAAACAACTCTCCGGTTTTGCAGCGCGCCACTTCGAGCGCTTGTTTTTTAGAGACAGTCCCCCCGGTCAACTGAGTCAGATCATGTTCCTGCCCCAACAGCATCCGATTCGCGACTCTCGCACTCGCTAAGGCGGACGAGATACAGTTCTCCGGCTTTGCCAGCCGATTTTTCAATAGCACTTCATAAGCGAGGTTGATCATGAAAACCGCCGCCATGTCAACAGATGCTCGAGAATAAACCAAATGAGCACATGGCCGACCTCGCCGCGTTGCTGCGTCATCCATCGACGGTAAATCATCCAATAAAAGCGATGCTGCGTGAGCCAATTCCACCGCACACGCAACAGGAACAGCGGCACCCGTATTTCCAAAAATCTCTGCAGTCGCAAGAGCAACCAGCCCACGCCAACGCTTCCCTCCAGACATACAAGAGTATGTGGCAACCTCGCGAGTCTCAGATTCCGGGAGTGACGAGAATGTAGATAACAACGAATTATCGATCACTCCACGCGAAGCTTCCATCCAGGAAAGAAACTCTGATTCTTCCCTGATTGAGGTGTCAGAGGCGGCGGCATTTCCAGAGACAGACACGACATAGCAATCGTTTCTTACAAACTTGTCATGCGCAAGAAACTTTAAAGCCAATTCAATCGCAACTTCACCCATTAGCTCGAAGTGACATTCTGCAAAGCGGCTAATCCGCGCAGAAGCTTCAACTTTCCATGGTTCCGAGAGGTCAATCGACGGAAGTGCCTTTCCTGCTGATCGATCGTTTCTCCTTCGCCCAGAAAAATAACCATGTTCAAAGAAGGATCGTCGAAGCCCTCTTCTTTGTATTCCAGTTTCACAAGATCCTTGATGTGATCCTCTATATCATCCGGAGTTACGGGAGGCAAATTGGGCATTCCTGAGGCAGGAGTTCCTCCAGTTCGCCTCGGTGGAGAAACTCCCGTCCGCTGTTGAACAAGACGGTTAAAATTCACAACCACTTTGGGCTTCATCCCCTTGTTCCTACGTGCATCGTTTTCCTTCCGCAACCATTCCCTGGTTTTCGCCACAGCATTGTTCCACGCCTTTTGTGCTGCCGGATTGACTGTTCCGGGAGTTCCTGGCTTTGGAGGATTCTTTTTCATTTCCTCCAGCATCTTTGGAGTGGGAGTTCTCTGAATTCGCTCGTAGCCACTGGCAATACAAAATATTGAACTCGCATTCCACTCCATCGCCTTCTGAATCGCTTTCGTATAATGAGCCACATCGACAGCCTGGATAGCAAGCTCTTCACGATCTGTGACAGAGAGTGATGTTCCGTATCGATCTCGCAGGCCCAACTCATCATACGTTCGGTTCAAGGGGTCGAGCCACTCGATCGCTAGACGAAGATTCGAAGGCAGACCGGGAACCAGCTCTTCTCGAAATGAAACGAGTCTTTTTCCCTGATACAGTAAGATATTAAATTGAGTACCTCGATTGAGATTGGCGAGCATGATGCCGACTTCATCCTTCACTTTGTCGTACGCATCCATGCCGCCCTTTTCATCCACCAACATCTGAGGAGTCGCATCGATGATGAAAACAATCGTTTTCCCTTTCCCGGAAATTCCAAAGAAATTGATACTGGATTCTTCCGTGAACTTCGTTGAAAAACTGTCCCCATTTCCCAAAGGCTGAATTCCGGCCATCAGCGAAGGATCAAACATGTTGGTCTGTCGATCGACTTCCGGAATATCGAAACTCGAAGAGGACAGCGAACTGATGATATCGACTGCCTGCGTGGATGCTGCCGCCGGGGTGATTTCAATATCGGGCTTTGTTATCCGAGGAGTAATTAATTCTGCCTCGCGTTCATGAGTGACCGAGACGACCAACTGCGGCGGCTCTTGTCTGGGAAGATGAATTGCAACAAGAGAGACGAGAAATAGAACAATTACATGTGCCAGTAGAGCCAAAGCCACTGCGGAGAGTCGATCAGTAGACGAAGAGCATCTTTGCGCAGGAGGGATCCATTCGGAATCGACAAGCACAAGCTCTCCATCGTAGTCATCCCATTTACTCTTCATCGAACCTCGTTCCACCGAAGGTGCTGGCGAATTGATTTTCTCCCATTCGGTCTCTGCGAGAGCAGCACCGCCTCCTCGTTCCCGAGTCAGCCTTTCAGGCTCAGGAGGCACGACCTCAATCACTCTGCCCTGGCGAGAATCAACAGAAGTCGAATTGTTTTTGTCCCTCTCATTGAGGTCATCAATGGATGCACCCTCGGATACACCTTGAGTGAGAAGGCGATGAAGACGCACCTTAATGTCAGGAGGCGTCGGATCGTCGGAAGGATCTTCCCGCACGAGTTGTTTCGCCTTTGATAGATCGCCAGCGCGAACCGCCTCTTCAATCGCAAGAATTCGAATGTCCCAATCCTCCGGGGACTTCTTCAGTTTCTCCGCAATCGACTCGGCTGGGTTCATTTCATTCCCAAATTAGTGCAGAAATAGTGCACAATTTCTCCGTCTCTGTCTATTGCGATAGAGAGCCAGAAAAGTGACTTCGAGGACGGCTATTTTCGAAATTCGGCGGAGGATTCTCAGGAAGCCTTTTTACTTCTTCTTGCGCGCCGCTTCGAACTCGTCCGGGGTAAGGACATTAACCTTGTCAGCCCACGTCTCCCATTTGGACTTCAGCTCTTCTGCTCGTGTCGCCTCAGACTCGATGAGATCTTTTAACTCAGTCCTATCCTCAGAAATGTGATAGAGCTCCCACGGTTTCCGTGCCTGAGCGACGAGCTTCCAATCACCTTCACGGATCGCGCGATTTCCTTCATGCTCCCAGTAGAGAGTCCTGGATGAAGTCGTGTTCTCGTGAAAGGTCGGAACAAGGCTGATTCCTTCCATCGGCTGAATTGAATTTCCTTTATACTCTTCCGGATATTCCGCCCCTGACAGTTCAACAAAAGTCGGCATCAAATCGATGAGGTGAGCAACCTGGGTCCGCAACCCGCCCTTTTCTTCAATACCTTTCGGCCAGTGTGCGATGAACGGCGAACTAGTAGCGCCCTCGTGGCTCTCCCGTTTGTACTGCCGGAATGGAACATTGCTGAGATTTGCCCATCCTTGCCCATAGCTGCTCGTCCAGCCTCCCACGCGAGACCAGTCATCGTAATTTTCAACCGTATTCCTCTCGCCCTTGATTCCAAACATTCCTGTCTCTTTTGTTCCTCCGTTGTCAGAAAGAAAAAGAATCAGCGTATTCTCCAGCTCACCCATTTCTTCTAAATGGTCGACGACCCGCCCAATGTTCTGGTCGAGCCGGTCCACGATTGCTGCGTAAAGGGCCATCTTGAAATCCATATCGTCCCTTTGCTCATCACTCAGAGAGTCCCACGGAGTGGAGTCGGCAGGAGATAGAACCGCTTTTTCGTCCACAATTCCCAGTTCGAGAAGTTTCTGGTATCGATTCTTCCGGAATTGCTGCCAGCCATTCTTATATTTCCCCCGATACTTGGCGAGGTCCTCTGGCTTAGCGTGCAGAGGAAAATGGGGTGCGTTGTAGGCAAGATAAAGAAAGAAGGGTTCGTCATCCTGCTTTCTTACTTTGTCGATGAAGTGTAGCGCGTAATCGGTGAAGACATCGGTGGTGTACCATTCTTCTTCCGGCTTCAAATGATTGACGGGAGTCTCGGTCACCGGAAGAACCAATTCTTCACCAAGGTAGATTTCTGTCTTCGGGACGATTGTGTAATAGCTGTCGATGTAACCTCTTGTTCCGTAGAACTCCTGGAACCCGCGAGCCGTAGGACAACCCTCGTCCTTCCAACCAAGGTGCCATTTGCCTGTCATGATAGTGTGGTAACCAGCCGAACCGAGAACTTCAGCAAGAGTAACGGCATTGAAACTGATCCGATCACGATAACCCGGCACCTTCAAGTCTCCCGCCATATGACCGATATCGGCCTGATGTGGATAGAGCCCTGTCAGGATCGATGCACGAGAAGGACAACATCGGCCAGTGTTGTGGAATTGAGTGAATCGAAGACCATTTGAAGCAAGGCGGTCCAGATTTGGTGTTTCAATTTCTGAACCGAAACACCCTATATCCGAGTAGCCCATGTCGTCGGCGAAAAGAACAATGATGTTTGGTCGGGGTGCATCTTCAGCACAAATCCAGAAAGGCCCTACAACAGCGGCCAGAACAATGAGAAAACCTCGTTTCATTGAGTACGATAGTGACGACTCAAGGCAAATACGACAAGGCCTGCCTTTGGAGAATGCCGCGCGAAGTTTGGAGAAAGTGGACAAACTATTCGGCGCCGACAGCACCCATCAGGTCAGCGGTGAGAAAAGCGAGCCTCTTCCGGGCGGCTCCTTTTTCCCCGCCTGTTTCGCCTGTACCTTCTCCGTTCACCTCCATAGCAGCAACGAGAGAGGTTGCCCCCGGTTTCAGGTTGAGCTTTTGAGTTATTTTCTTCATCTGAAAACGGACGATACTGACCTCACGTGACTCTCCGCTGTCACCCAGAGGCACAGTAATATTCTCCGTAACAGGGCTCCCCGTGTGATGCTCAAGGGCAAAGTTGATAAGTAGTGTTTCCCCATCTTCCGAAACCATCGGATCGACTTCGAAAATCGTTCCCACTTCTCGATTTCGAAACGTGGGAACAAGTCGTTTTACGTCCGGATTCCATTCGAAATCTTCGATCGCAGGAATCACCTCCACATCCTGAAACTTCGCCCTGGCGCCAATCGTTGCAGTCAGAGGTATACCAAGCACAAATTCCACCTCGCCCGAATCGACAAACTTCTTCATCTCTTTCACCGCCTGCGACTGGTCAGGGTTGATGGAAACCTGCTGTTGAATCTCTAGCGCCTTGATCGCGGGGAGCTCATATATTTCGACCAGGATGCTAATTTGCTGATCTGAATCAGCTCCCGAAACTGACATTCCGGTAAAGAAGGCAAGAAGCGAAACAAGGGTAACAAAAGGAAACAGCCTGATCATGGGGTCGACCGTAGCAAACGTCGCCACTCTTGTGAAGGGTATCTGTGGGCTATCTGGAGAGACTTTCTAAATCCACTGGTTCAAGATAGTCTCCAATCCACTTTCTATCCCAGGTCTTTCCCGATCCCATGGAAGCAAAAGTGTATCGGAAAAAGCGTGCCCGAATGTACTTCGGCGGCCTGTCAGGAAAAGGGTTCTCCTTGATGAGCCGAAGCGTTGCCTCATCTCCTTGCAGCAACTTCTTCACAAACTCTATGAACCAATCTTCATACCCACGAACCGCGATGCCAGTCGCCGTCAATGGCACCCTCAGCGGTAGAAACCACATCAGCCAATCGAGACGCAGGTGGTAGGGTGCCACGATAGGAGGAATGCGAATCGGATTCCCTGGTTTTCCTTTAAACTCGTAGGGAAGCCAATTTTCCTCGGTAGCCCTACGATTTTCCGCAGTGCCTTCAATGATAATCTCATATCGCTCTTTCGTTACACTACCAAAAGCACCGTAGGTGTTTACGATTCTCCACCGATTGAAACTCGAATTCATGAGTTGGCGTCGCGAACATAAATTCTTCACAACAGGGACACTCAGATACGCAGTCAGAAGAAAAACGGATATCACGATCACCTCCCAAGCTAGAGGCCGATCTCCCATCCCGGCAGGAATCATCGGCGCAATCCAACTGAACCACACATCAGGTAACGTAGAGAAAGCGAGAACAACCGTTAGCCAGTTCAGCCAGGAGTAATTCCCAAAAATGATGAGCAACATTTGATGGAATATGATCAGGCCTCCAGCAATTCCTGCTACCGGCTGGGGAAGAAACAGTCCGAACGGAACGATGATCTGAACAAAATGGCTGAATACTACCCCGCCTCGAAGCGCGACCTTTGGAATCAACAAATGAGCGAAACGGCTCAGAGGATTCGGCATTGGCTGGGTCTCGTGGTGATAATAAAGAGCTGTCCGGTCTTTCCACGTACCACCGGCTCGAATCTTGATTAAACCTGCCCCCAACTCCACTCGGAACAACATCCAGCGTAACATCAAGATGGGAAGTATCGAAGGTTGAATCCACTCTGGGTCGAGAAATGCAGCGAAGAACCCAGCCTCTACAAGCATGGTTTCCCAACCGAAGCTGTAAAATCGCTGCCCCACATTGACGATGGATAGATACAAGAAAGCGAGAAACAACCAAACTGCTACCGGAACACCTACAGGTGCTTTCGCCATGGCTCCGCAAAGAATCGCAATCGACACCAGGATTCCAATCCATGCGACGAGGGCAAAGAATCGCTCCGAATATCGCCAGTGAAAGATTGAAGGGTGACTAGCAAAATTCGTCTTTCGAAGAAACTCAGGCACCGGCAATAGACCTCTCTCTCCCAACAGAGCCGGGAACTGATTTCTCGCCACCACGAAGGCAAGGAGGTAGAGCGATGCCAACCCGCGCTCAAACAAGACGCGACCAAACCAAACATCGGACGCTGTCAGAAATTCCATCGTTCCCCTTCCAGTTGATCTACGACTTATTCTACCTCGCCAATGCAGTCCTGAAAACGCCACAAAACAGACTTTCTGAAACGATAGTTTTTCTTTTACACTCCCCAATAGCAGGAAAATGGAAGAAGAAACCATCGAAGTTCTCCAAGGGCTCTACACAGCAGTCGTAGCCGATGTGCTGGACAGCCTCGGCTATCGCAATCAATGCCTGGGCCCATCCATTATGGCTCTGACTCCGAATCGAACAGTCTGCGGACAGGCATTCACCGCGCTTGCTGAACCCGTCTCCGAAATTCCAGAACATCCTTACAAACTGGAAATGGCAGCCATCGACCACATGCAACCGGGGGACGTGTTTGTCGTCGATGCAGGATATGACCGAAACTCAGCCTTCTGGGGAGAGCTACTTTCCACAGCCTGCCTCGCAAAAGGGGTACGCGGCATCGTGATGAGCGGTTGCACACGAGACCTCTGGGCTCTTGAGAAAATGAATTTTCCCGTATTCGGAATTGGAAAAACTCCAGCCGACAGCAAGGGAAGAATAGACGTCACCCGTTTGTGCGAACCTGTCATGATCGACGGAGTGATGATCGCTACTGGGGACTACATCCTCGGTGATGCAGATGGAGTCGTTGCTATTCCAAAAGCGGCAGCAGAAGATGTGCTCAGACTCGCCGCCGAGAAAATGAGTGGCGAAAACACTGTCAGAGATGAATTGGCTGCGGGAGCCTCGGTCCAGGAAGTCTTTGCGAAGCACGGAATCCTCTGATGAACTCCACTGCCGGGAAGAAAATATTTCTCGCCGGTCTGTTTCACGAGACACACAGTTTCGTAGATGAAACGACGCCATTGTCTTCTTTCGAAATCCTAAGGGGTAACGAGATCTTTCAATGCCTGGGAGACGCGTCTCCAATGGGTGGGTTCCTCGAATTCGCGAAAGAGTGTGGATGGGAGATCTCCCTTGGCGTGGACTATCGAGCCATTCCAAGCGGCACCGTAGAGGACGAAGTCGTAGAAGCATTCTGGCAGGATATCAGGGAAAACTGGACTTCAGATGCAGACGCGATTTTTCTCGTACTTCATGGGGCGATGGCTTCTGTATCGACTCCCGATGTCGAAGGAGAGATCCTGAAGCGAATCCGTCAACTTCCTGGAGCGGGCTCGATACCGACCTTCGGCGTTTACGATCTGCACGGGAATTTTTCACCGGCGATGGCCGAGTTCAGCACCTGCCTGATCGCCTATCGTGAAAATCCTCACATTGATGCAAGAGAAGCAGCCATTCGATCTGCCAAACTACTGGAACGAAGCCTTAGTGACAATCAGGTTCCCAAGGTGTCTCTCCGAAATACTGAATTGATCTGGACACCCGAGAGGACGGGAACAACGACAGATCCGATGCAAACGCTGGAACGTCTGGCTCGGAACCTCGAAGCGCAGGACTCTTCTGTATGGGCAGCGAATATCACAGCAGGTTTCGCCTACTCGGACACGCCTGTTTCTGGAGTCAGTTTTCAGATTGTCGGAACGGGAGATTACGAAAATGTTCTGGATGAGTGGGAGTCTGTATCGGAAAAACTCGACCTGACTGCCCCGGGAATCGAATTGCTATCCCCTACCGAAGCAATGGAACAACTCGGCAAATCGGACGGGCTAACAGTTCTCACCGAACCAAGCGACAACATAGGAGGAGGTGCACCGGGTGATGGAACGGGGCTCTTACGCTCTCTGGTGGAGCATGAGGTAGAACAAGCAGCTATCTGCATCAATGACCCAGCAGCCGTTGAAATCCTCCAAGACGTTGAAATCGGGAATACCTTGACCGTCGCTCTGGGTGGAAAGGGATCACGCCTCGATGCCGGCCCTCTCACATTGGAGATCGAATTAGTTTCGCGCAGCAGCGGTTCATTCGAACTGGAGGACAAGCAAAGCCACCTCGCTTCCGTTGCCGGTTCCTACTTCTTTATGGGTCCGACCGCGGTCGCGAGGCACAAGGGCATCACTATCCTACTTACTTCTAACAAAACTCCACCTTTTGATCTGGGACAATGGCGTAGCCAGGGAATCGAGCCCACCGATTTCAAGGTCATTGTTGCGAAAGCGGCAGTGGCTCATCTGAGAGTTTACGAGCCCATAGCATCTAACGTGATATGGGTCAATACTCCGGGTCCATGCACTCCCGCAATCGATACCCTACCCTACCGGTTTCGGCAGGGGTCGAGATGACTCCCTATCACTTGGCTAGCGCCAGGTAGATGATGAGCACAGAGACAATCAAGATCGCGCCCACAATAGGAGCCGGTTTCCATGGTGTGAGGTCCACCGCCTGTGCATCCGCCTGCACGTATCTCGTCTTTCGCTTGAACACGAGCCCCAGCAGGAGCTGTAGCACGACAAGAAATCCGAACACAGCTCCCATAAAGTGATAGCCCGAACCAAACGTGTTTGAAATCCAGTCACCACCGAAGAACGTTCCGCATATCATGATCACCAATCCAACGATGATGGAAATGAACGCAGATCTTCCATCCGCAGTCTTGTTGAACATTCCTACCAGAATAGCGCCTAACAGGGGTATAAAGTAAACACCGTTCAGTTTCTGAAAATATCCGAAAATCCCTTCGATGCCCATGAAGATGAGTGGCGCACTTACCGCCGCGAATACCGCAACAATCGCGCTGCACCAACGACCCGACTTCACCACCTGAGCATGGGTAGCATCTTTATTGATCGTCTTCTTATATACCCCGAGCGAAAAGAGCGTCGCACTTGAGTTCAACACGGAATTGAACGTGGAGAGGATAGAACCCACAACGACAGCCGCAAAGAACCCTGTCAAAGCGTCAGGCAAGACCAAGCGCACCAATGATCCGTAGACTTTCTGATCCTCAATGTCTCCGTTTGGTTTGACGATCCCCGCTTTGAAATCCGGGTTCTCCATCGCGATGTGCAGGGCCACAATCCCGGGGAGGATGAGAATAATAGGAGCCAAAATCTTAAAGAATGCAGCTAACAGAACACCTTTCTGTCCCTCTGCGAGATTCTTTGCCCCAAAGGTTCGCTGAATGATTTGCTGGTTCGTGCACCAGTAGAAGAAATTCAAAAGTAACACGCCCGTGAATAGCGTTGGCCAGTGCACGTCCTCACCTTCTTTACCAAGAGATACAAATGCATCCGGATTCTCCGCCTTGATCTCTTTGAAAACACCAAAAATCGACTCTCCCTCTCCAGCTGCGTATTCCAGCGAAAAATAGGTCATCAGAAGACCACCAACGAGCAAGCCTGCTCCATTAAATGTATCAGATACCGCGACCGCTCGGAGACCGCCGAAAACGGCGTATGCCGAACCGACAATTGCGATAAATCCAACAACAAGCCAAATAACGGCCGTTTCTCCCAATCCGAGCATCCCGGGCAGGTCGAGCATGTAGCTGAGCGCACTCGCTCCACTGAAGAGAACGAAGGGCAAAAGGATCAGCATATACGCCACTACGAAAATCCCGGTGGTAAGCGCTCGAACTTTCGCGTCGTAACGCTCTTCCAGGAACTGCGGGATCGTAGCGATTCCAGATTTCAAATATCTCGGCAGGAAGAAAAGCGCGAGTACGACAAGGGACATCCCAGCGATCACCTCCCATGCCATCACGGATAGACCATCAATGAATGCGCCACCGTTCAACCCGACCAATTGTTCGGTTGAGAGGTTTGTCAGGAGCAATGACCCGGCGATCACTATGCCAGTAAGGCTTCGGCCTGCGAGGAAGAAACCATCTTCGGTATCGGTGCCTTTTCCGCGCGTGATCCACCAAGTCAACACAGCCACAAGAGCTGTGAAGAGAACAAAAGTTACAAGAGTGAGCATGACAGGGTCTTTATCAGGAAAACCGATTACTCGGCAGAAAAGGTATGCACCATCTTGTGATAATAGGTTTCGCCAGGGCGGAGAACGGCCGATGGAAACTCAGGATGGTTTGGAGCATCTGGGAAATTTTCCGTTTCGAGACAAAGAGCGGTTCGGTGCTGATAGGCTACCCCACCTTTTCCAGTGGCCGTCCCATCGAGGAAGTTCCCCCCATAGAATTGCACGGCAGGTTGGTTCGTCGAAATTTCCAATACACGCCCCGTTTCAGGGTCCTTCACCTTCGCGGCGTTCCAAAGATCGCCGTCAGCAGTTTCGTTGAGAACCC
Organism: Verrucomicrobiales bacterium; assembly: GCA_002698785.1. GTDB lineage: Bacteria > Verrucomicrobiota > Verrucomicrobiia > Verrucomicrobiales > DEV007 > Arctic95D-9. The sequence continues at coordinate 658,585 of PAAG01000059.1, forward strand.
ATGCGTGATCGTATCCCCCGCCCAGTTTAAGGGCCTCAAAGTCATCTTCCACGCGATCGCCAATAGCGGTTGGCTTCGTGAAATCCATCGGTGTATCTGCTACTGCGGCTTTGTCACCAGTTGGGATAAGCCCCGCATTGGTGGGAAGGTATTCATCAGCGAAAAGTGTGAGCATGTGATCGTTGATCGAAGTGGTTGGATCTCCACTGAGATTCCAGTAGGAATGATGAACGATATTCAGGACAGTCGGAGCTTTTGTGGTCGCTTTCGCTTCCCAGACTAGCTCATTGTTATCGGTCAGCGTGTAAGTGACCTCCACGGTCAGCTCGCCCGGATATCCTTCTTCACCGTCTGCACTGACGTAGGTCAGCTTTACACCACGCTCCCCTTCCTTCTCAAAACCCTCGCCTGACCAGAGCACCTTATCGAATCCTACCGTTCCTCCATGAAGGGCACAGGGAATGCCGCCCGGATCGTTGTTCGTCACAAGAGTGTATTCTTTTCCGTCGAGGGTAAATTTGCCATCCGCAATACGGTTACCGAACCGACCGACCGTCGCACCAAAATAGGAAGTGTTTGTCAGCCAGCCTTCCAGCGTGTCATATCCATGAGTGACATCGGCAAAGTTTCCGTCTTTGTCAGGGGCAGTAACGGAAACGAGAATCGCTCCATACTCCGTCACTTTCGCCTCCATCCCATTTTTATTGGTGAGAGTGAAGATCTTCACTTCTTTTCCATCCGGCATTTTCCCGTAGGTGGATTCTTTCATTTCTCCATAGCTGGTGGCGATCGAAGCGCTCATAAGGGCAAAGGCTAACAGTAAATTCAGGGGTTTCATGGATTCGTGGGGTTAGTCTACGGGAACGGCGTGGGCTCCGTCGACGGCTGATGTTATAAAGCAATTCAGTGCGCGGCCAAACTTTTCCCGATATCTTTTTTCGAGAAAGGTTTTCAAATTTGAAGCGGAATCGGTCTTAACCAGACTGACAGTGGATCCGCCAAAGCCTCCACCAGTCATCCGAGATCCCACAAGTCCGCGATCCGGCCCGAATTCATAGGCGGCTTCGACGAGAGCATCCAGCTCCGGGCAACTCACCTCGTAGTTGTCCCTCAACGACTCATGCCCCGCTTTCATCAAGGCGCCGAGTTGCTCTTCGTCTCCAGCAGAGAGCGCCTCGGCGAAGTCCGCGACCCGCTTCATTTCCCCGATCGCATGGAGACTCCTTCGATAGAGCCGGTCACCAAGAGCATCGCGGTTTCTTTCGATCACGCCTAAATCCATTCCGCGAAATGAGTCTTCACCCAGAATTCGCAGCGCTTCTTCACAATCTTCCCGTCGTGCTTTGTATTCTCCGTCTCCCAGAGCGTGTTTTACCCCTGTGTCGGCGGCCAGTATCGAAACCCCATCTGGAACTGGGTAGTAGCTGAAAGATAAATTTCGGCAGTCCAGACGCAGAACCTGCCCTTCTCTTCCGGCTCCAACGGCCAGCTGATCCATTATCCCGCAAGGGACACCGGCATATTCATGCTCGGCCCGCTGGCAGATGAGGGCCCGATCAACGACGTCCTGCTCTACTTCGCTGAACGACTCGACAAGAAGCGCAATTCCCGTCTCCAGCGCCGCGCTGCTGCTCAGCCCTGCTCCGATCGGTAAGGTCGAACTGATCACCGCTCGAAACCCAGGCAATTGCACGCCGGCAGACTGATACTCATGGAGGACCCCTACAATGTAATTCAGCCAACTCTCTTCAGGTGCTGTTCGCCGAGAAAGGTCATCCGTCGAAAATCGAACGGGGCTACCAACACCCAATCCATCTGGAAAAATTTCGCATTCTCCTGCTGGAGCCGGCGACGCTGCGATTTCGATGCTTCGATCAATAGCAACAGGCATGACTTCTCCATCGAGATAGTCGATATGCTCACCGATCAGATTGATTCGCCCCGGGGCCACAATCTTCACTGTCGCACCTGTATCAAATGTCTCCTCAAATGTTCTCAAGACGGACATGAGCGGGCAGAATGACAGGAACCCACGATCACGGCAATGAAATGCGATTGAGAAAAAGGACGGAGTTTTGTAGGAATCGAACAACCATTTCTTTATGCCGAACTCTCGAAAGCGAATCGCCTTACTCGTCGAAACATCCCTGGGATCTGGACGAGAAATTCTTCGCGGCATCGCTCGCTATGCTCGGCAATGTGGAGACTGGCAGCTGTTTCATGCTGCTGGTGGACTACACGATCCACCTCCCGATTGGATAAACTACTGGGACGGAGATGGTGTGATTGCCCGAATCCAGAACAAAGCCATGTTGGAGGAATTGGTCTCACTTCGGGTTCCGGTTGTGGACGTACTCGGAGTTTGTGAAAACCGGTTTCCTCTCGTTCACGTGAACGACGAAGCTATCGCAGAGATCGCAGCGGCACATTTTAAAGAACGCAATTTCCGCCATTTCGCCTTCTACGGCATAAAGGGTGAAAACTGGTCCGAACGTCGAGCCCTCGGATTTAAGAATGCCTGTCGCGATTCCGGAACATTTCACATACTAGAAACAGCTCGAAAGCCTGCGGACCACGCTGACGAACGATTCTCTCAAGTTCAGCAATGGATCGCCAGTTTGCCCAAGCCGGTTGCTATCATGGTCTGCAGTGATCAAAGAGGACTCGAGTTGCTGGAGGCGTGCCTATCAGAAAACATTCCAGTCCCCGAGCAAGTAGCGGTGGTAGGAGTCGATAATGACACAGCCCTTTGTGAAATCAGTGATCCCCCTCTTACCAGCGTGCGCGGAGGCCACTCTAATGTCGGTTTTGAATCCGCAGCGCTCCTGGATCGACTGATTGCAGGAGATGTATCGCCACCAGATCCACTCCTCGTGCCTCCGAACGGAATTGTCATTCGAGAATCGTCCGATATTCAGGCCATCTCCGACCCAGTTATCGCAAAAGGCATACACTACATTAGAGAACGGCTTTCAGAGCCGATTACCAATGACACGATAGCCCGCGCAGCAGGAGTGTCGCGAACGTTATTCCAGAAGCGCTTTCGCGAAGAAACCGGACAGTCCATCCGGACCTACATCCTGGAGAGAAGAGTTGAGCGCGCTATTTCGCTGATAGAATCGACAGACATCCCGCTAATCGAAGTCGCGGAAAGAACGGGGTTTCGCCACCAGGAATATCTTGGCCAAGTGGTAAAACGGGCGACCGGGCTAACCCCCGGCATCCTCCGTAAAAAGTCTGAAAGGGCCTGACGCGATTTCTACGAATACGGATCAGATCCCTCGGCCACTAACTTGAGAAATCCATCACCGGCACCTTCGATTGTCGCGTATTCGGGCGTCGCATCGATCGAGGTCACGGGAGAATACGCTCGAAAAATCCCGGACACAGCAATCGCAACGATCCCAACAAAACAAGACGCAAGACTCAGCGTCAGGATCCCAGCAAGGAGAACCAGCGCCCCTACGGCCAGTGTAGACCATGTCAAAGCGACTGCGACCACATGATTCTCGTGATGCTTCTTGGAAAGCCCAACATTAACAACGGGCTGCTTCCCAAACCAAGTCTTCGGATTTTTCGGATTTCGCAGCGAAATCGCAACCTGCTTGCTGGCCCTTCTACCGCTCTTGATGCAGTGGTCGGTGGGAACTGCGCCACCATTCTCAAGGATAATCTTTCTCCCCGATCGATAGCACGAGGGAGTCGATTCGAGTTTTTCCTCTGATTGAGGAGCAATTTCAACCGGCTCGGGAGGAACAGGCTGAAGATGTTGTCCGGAAATGGAGCCGGAAACGGGTGTGGTTTGCTCGGTTGTCATGGTTATTGGCATGTTGTGCAAAAAAATAGGGAGCAACACCTGTGCCAAAAAGACCGGGACTGTGACGAGTTCGGTATAAAGAAAATCGAAAAAAGTTGTCCAAAATTTCGACGAGCGGACCTTACCTACCCAGAGATGCCCCCGAAAGACACAGATTCGTCAACTGAGAACTACCTCAACTTGTTGAACGAGAATGAGAAAGGAATCTCAGCCTACGTGCACTCACTGGTTCTCGATCGAGCGGACGCCGAAGATATCCTCCAGGCCTGCAAGCTGACTATGTGGAAGCAATTCGACAAATTTGAACTAGGCACAAATTTCCTCGCCTGGGGGCGAAAGATCGCTTTGAACCAGATATTGAATTATCGGAGATCTGCGAAAAGAAAACCTGTCTTCTCAGCTGACCCCGAATTCATCGAGGCGATTGCTCAGGAAATTGATCGTCAAAACGAATCTCTTTCTGCCCGCTCTGAAGCTTTGCGATTCTGTCTTAAAAAGCTTCCTGAAAGCCAGCGCAAGACAGTTCTACTTCGCTATTACGAGGATCAGGACATCTCAGAAATCGCAGAAGTAACGGATCGGACGGAAGGAGCTGTTTACCGGCTACTGAGCCGTATCAGGGCGAGTCTGAACACCTGTATTACGAAACGACTTTCCTCCTCTCCTGCATGAATTACGACGAACTCATCGACCGCTCTCTGGACGGTCAACTTACCGAAGCCGAATGGAATGAGCTTCAAGCAGCAATCATTGCTGACAACGCGCTACGCTCGAAGTATGTAGAGCAACGGTGGCTGCACGCCCAACTCTCCGCAGAGGCGGACTCGCTACCTCATATCTTCAAGGAAGAGTCGGTTTCCAACGATAGCAAAAGGAGGCCTATCATTTCCTACTGGATCAATGCGGCAGCCGCGATTGTCGTGCTAGCCTTGGGTGCCGCACTTTTGTTCAAGAAACCGGAGACTCCAACAGTCGCAACGCTGATCGAAGCGAAAGACTGCCGATGGGCTGGCTCTGAACTCCCGACATACGAAGGAGCGGAGTTACCCGCGGGAACGCTTTCCCTTGTTGAAGGGATGGCAACCATTCAATTTCACAGCGGTGCAACCGTAACACTCGAAGCACCGGCTGTTCTGGACGTGAAATCTGAAATGCAGTGTCATCTCGTAGAAGGCTCAGTAGTAGCGGACGTGCCGGAATCTGCGCATGGATTTACGATCAAAACCGAGAAGATGGAAGTCATCGACCTGGGCACGAAGTTTGGAGTCACGTCATCCCCGATCGGCGGCTCGCATGTCTTCGTTTTCGAAGGTGAAGTCAAAGTAAACCAGGACGAAGTAGATAAACCAACTCACATTTTGACCGGCAAGTCACTTCATCTTGGAAGCACCCCGACAGCTCCTGACCAGGAAATTTCGCGAACGGAACAACCGACTCCCAAAGAAGGAAACTGGACTGCTATTACCACCGCCGTCGGGCGCGGTAAAGATGCCTACATTCGCTTTGGTGACGCCCACGGCCCCACTGGTAATCAGCCCGTCTTGATGGTGAAAAAGACAGACCTTGCAGCACCTAATAATCGACGTGCTTTGTTAACTTTTGATCTGGGTTCTCTTCGAACGAAACGCGTGGAGGCCGGACACCTCACCTTGAAGATGGAAGCGAGCGGTCTGGGATTCGCCTCGATGGTCCCTGATTCCCAGTTTGCGGTGTATGGCGTCCTCGATCCTGCCATCGACACATGGAGGGAAAGCAAGTTACTGTGGGAAAATGCTCCCGAACCCGTTGTCGCCGATACGTTTGATTCCAAGACATTTGTTCGACTTGCGGAATTCGAAATTCGAAAGGGGTCACCACATAAGCTGATCGACATTTCTTCCGATGAACTGGGCAAATTTATCTCCGATCACAAGGGTACCCTTGCTACCTTGATGATTGTTCGAGAGACAGGAGAATTTGATCAACAAGGACTGGTTCATGCATTTGCTTCTAAAGAACATCCGTCCGGACCTGCTCCAACACTTTGGATAAAAACCGCTTCCCTGAAATGAGACTGAAAACCTCCCTAACTATCCTGACATTAGCGCTCTCACCGGCTCTTCTGAGATCCGCCGACGTAGAAGCGTTGAAGTTTTTCGAAAATCACGTAAGACCCTTGCTTTCGGCAGAGTGTTATGATTGCCATGGCCCTGAAAAAGAGAAAGGTGGATTACGTCTCGATCATAAGGATCACATTCTGAAAGGTGGAGGCACAGGCCCGGCAATTGTCGTTGGAAAGCCTGATGATTCACTTCTGGTCGAGGCCATTCGGAGAGATGATCCGGATTTTGCAATGCCTCCTAAAAAGGAGCTTACAGAAGAGCAGGTGTCCACACTGGAACAATGGATCGCAATGGGAGCTCCCTGGCCGGCGGAAGCAGCCGATAAGAGCGATCTCGATGAGAATGGATTTTCCTCCGAAGACCACGCTTGGTGGGCGGTCCAACCACTTGCAGAGGTTACCGTCCCCGACAACGGAACCGAGTGGGCTAAGAACGAGATTGACCATTTCATTGCCCGGAAGCTCGAAGAGAAGCAATTACAGCCCGCAGAAACTGCTGACTCTATCGAACTCGTTCGTCGAATTTACTTTGACCTGCACGGACTGCCGCCGACTGCAGACGAAGCAAATGCGTTTCAATCTGCTTACAAGGAAAATCCTGACAAGGCTATCTCAGACTTGGTCGACAAACTTCTCGATAGCCCCCGTTACGGCGAACGCTGGGGACAGCATTGGCTGGACGTAGTTCGCTATGCAGAGAGCGACGGCTATCGCGCCGATGGATACCGCCCCGACACCTACCGCTATCGCGACTATGTGATTCAGTCATTCAACGAAGACAAACCCTACACACAATTCGTAAAAGAGCAGCTCGCAGCCGATGAGTTCGCGGCTGACGATCCTGACAAGTTCATCGCAACGGCCTTTCTCCGCCTTGGAATCTACGAATACAACCAGAGAAATGCCGAAATGCACTGGGATATCATCATGACGGAGATGACTAACGTCACTGGCGAAGCATTTCTCGGATTGGGAATTGGATGTGCCCAATGCCACGATCACAAATTCGACCCGATTCTTCAGAAAGACCATTTCGCTCTGCGAGCGTTCTTAAGTTCAACATGGTGGCCCGAACACGAAGTTCTCGCTACGCCGGAGGAGAAGGCCGAATACGATAAGCAGATGGCCGCCTGGGAGGCCAAAGCCGGTGAGATACAGGCGCAGATTGACGAGATGCAAAAAGCTCGTCTTGAGAGCGCTCAGAAAGGGTCCGTGAAACAGTTCCCTGAAAACGTCCAGGAAATCTACTGGAAGCCTGCCGAAGAACGAAATGCGTATGAAGAACAAATCGCTCAACTCGTCCAGCGTCAGGTCGAATGGAGTCAGGGCCGAGTAGATTGGAAAAAGACTTTTGCATCCGACAAAGAGAAGCTGGCCAAGTATGAAGACCTGACGAAGAAGCTGAAAGAGTTCGAAGACCTGAAGCCGAAACCACTTCCTACTGCATTCATATCAACGGACACCGGCCCAGAAGCTGCCGCCACATACATTGAGAAGCGTGGCAAGAAAGAGGAGGTAGAGCCTGCTTATCTGACCTTACTCGACCTCCCAGCTCCAAAGATTAAGCCGACGGAAGAGACAACTGGCCGCCGTCTGGCTCTGGCTAACTGGATTGCCAGCGAGGACAATCCTCTTTCCACTCGCGTGATCACAAACCGAATCTGGCAACATCATTTTGGAACTGGCCTGGTTCCGACGCCAAACGATTTCGGACAGCTCGGGGAAGAGCCGAGCCATCCTGAGCTTCTTGATTGGCTCACAGAGGAATTCATCGAAGGCGGTTGGAAAATGAAGCCTATGCACAAACTCATCATGATGAGTGCTGCTTACCGCCAAACGGCAAAGCGTGAGCCTACAAGCGACGAGTCCATGACTGATCCCGAAAACCGCCTTTTGTGGCGTTTTCCACCTCGCCGCCTCAGTGCGGAGGAAATCCGTGATGCAATGCTGGTTGCATCGGGAGAGCTTCAGCAAAAGGAAGGCGGCCCCGCAGTCAGTGGCAGTTCGACGAATCGAAGCGTCTACGTGAAAAAGATCCGAAATACGAAAGATCCGATGATGGGCGCGTTCGACATGCCTTCCGGATTCAGTTCATCGCCTAACCGCACGGAGACAACTACCCCGACCCAGTCCCTCCTTCTCGTGAATGGAGACTTCGCAATGAAGCGCGCGAATGCCTTCGCGAAGAGTATCCTTGGTGGTAAGACATCTATTGATGAGGCAACTGTTCGTGAGGCGTACCGCGCCGCATATGGACGTGAGCCAGAACGGATCGAAGTAGATGGAGCTCTAGCATTCATCAACAACCAGATGAATGCAGTAGAAGGGCCGAAAGCGCCGGCTCCGAAATACCCAGACGAAAATGGTCTGCGCCCTATAACTCAGCATTTTAAGGCAGGGCAATCACTCGACCTAGGAGAGAAGTCACTGTGGCTCCAGCCTGGTAGTCGTTTCGAACGCTTGCAAGCTACTGAGCTTGAACTCACTGGAGACGAGTTCACTATCGAAGCTGTCGCAAATCTGGATAGCATCCACAAAGACGCCTCGGTGAACACGCTATTCAGCCGATGGAACGGTAACCATAAAGACTCAGGGTTCACTTTTGGTGTGACCAGTGAGAAATCTCGCTATGAGCCGCGTAATTTTATTATGCAGCTGATAGGTGACGACTTTCAGGGAAATCGCATCTATGACGTAGTCGCCTCCGATCTGCGTTTCCCTTTGAGTAAACCGGTTTACATCGCTGCTTCCGTCAAAGCGCAACCAGCGAAGGACGATGTCACGAAAGGGAGCGTGACCTTTTACATGAAAGATCTTTCCGATCCGAAGGCACCTCTCCAGTCAAAAACGGTGCCCCATGATATCGTCGGCGGGCTACACGCCGATAAGGCAATCCGTTCTTTCATTAGCGGACGAGACCAGAGCGGACACCTCTGGGATGGACAACTCGCTCGTCTCGTCGTGAGCAAAGGTGCACTGCCAAAAGAAAAGCTCATCATCGAGAAGCCCGATGGTCGTGACCGCATCATCGACTGGAAATTCAATGGCCCGGAAGGTGCCCACCCAGAACCAAATACTGCATGGGTAAAAGAGCCTGCCAAACCATCTTCCCAGTCGAACAGTCCACTGTTCGGAGCAGTCACCGATTTCTGTCACGTACTTTTGAACTCTAACGAATTTCTTTACCTCCACTAAGCTATGCCCCCTTGCAATAGAATCGATCGCCCTGTCAATCGGCGGGAATTCCTCAACAAAGCCGGAGCCGGTTTTGGTGCCGTAGCACTGTCTGCGCTCACGGGAGAAAAGCTTCTCGCTTCTGCGGGAGGTCCTAATCCTGTTGCCGCAAAAATCCCCCATCAACTGGGTCGCGCAAAGAATGTGATCTGGCTCTTTATGGAGGGAGGCCCCAGCCATATTGATCTTTTTGATCCAAAACCCCTCTTGAACAAACTCGCAGGCCAGTCACTTCCAGATAGCTTTGAGCGGCCGGTGACCGCGATGGGCGAGGTGAATTCCCCGCTGCTTGAGTGCAAACGCGAGTGGGCACAGCACGGTGAAAGCGGCCTCTGGATCTCTGACTGGCTACCTAATCATTCTAAGATAGCCGACGAATTGTGCGTGATTCGCTCCTGCGTTTCAGATGGAATCAACCATGCCGGCGGAGTCTGCCAGATGAACACAGGTTCCGTTTTTGGTGGCCGCCCTTCTCTCGGTTCCTGGGTATCTTACGGAATCGGAACTGAGAACCAGAGTCTTCCTGGTTTTGTTGTGATCAAGGACTCAAACTCGATGGTCGTAAATGGAACGCGAGCGTGGGGATCTGGTTTCATTCCAGCTGTTCACCAGGGAGTTCTTTTCGAGAACGGAGAAGAAGCCATCAGCAACTTAAATAACCCTGCCAATGTCACTGATAAGCGTCAGTATCAAAAGCTTCAATTCCTCGAGCAAGTTAATCAACGCCACTACGATGGCCGGGAATCAAACACTGACCTCGAAGCACGTATTCGAAGCTACGAACTCGCGTTCCGCATGCAGGCGGAAGCTCCGGAGGCAATTGATCTGGACAGCGAACCAGAGCACATCAAGGAGATGTATGGCTTGAACGACAAGGAGACTCAAACCTATGGTCGTCAATGCCTCATGGCTCGTCGCCTCGTTGAACGAGGAGTCCGCTTCATCCAACTGTACCATGGTGCCGGTAGCAAGTGGGACAGCCACTCCAAAATGGAAGCCAACCACGGCCGCCTTTGCAACAACGTGGACGTTCCTATCGTTGGGCTCATCCAAGACTTGAAGCAACGTGGCCTTCTCGATGAAACCTTGATCATTTGGGGCGGCGAGTTTGGCCGAACACCTATGAGTGAAAAAGGTGATGGCCGCGATCACAACCCAACTGGTTTCACCATGTGGATGGCAGGTGGCGGCGTCAAAGGTGGGCAGACTATTGGATCAACCGATGAACTCGGCCTTTACGCTACCGAAGACAAGATGCACGTCCACGATATACACTCGACAATCATGGCCCTGTTAGGGCTTGATCATACAGAAGTCGTTTACATGCACAAAGGGCGCCCCGAGCGGGTCGATCTGAACGAAGGCCACGTGAACAATAAGATATTCACGACCTAGGATTCCCGATTTTCTTTTGCCCAATGAAGCGCTTTCTCGAAACTACAGTTTTCGAGAAAGTGGTTGAGGCGAATGGGGATCGTTTCACGATTTGCACGATGGAAGTCCATCAGTGATTCGGAAACGTCCTGCAGCTGCTTGAGTTGCTCGTCAGGGTCGTTTTCCCTGAGATCAGCATCGCTAATGACAGCTAACCGTCGTTCCAATAAAGCGATTAGCTGATCCGTCTTTTCAATTGATAATCCTGCTCCCGACATCTTTTTGCGACCAGCATAGCTGATTCGGCACAGGAACTCAAATCACCGTTCTCGAAGCGAATTGAAACGCATTCTGTGAAAGGGTTTCGTCAGATACTGCAGGACCGTTCGGCGCCCGGTCAGAATATCGACCTCCACCGTCATACCTGGAAAAACCGGTAGCACCTTTCCATTTTTCTCCAGCGCGCCGCCCTCATTTCGTACTTTGGCGATGTAGTAATGTTCTTTATCGATTTCGTCTTGAATCGTATCGGCGCTAATTGTTTCAACAGTTCCCTCCAATCCTCCGAAAAGAGAAAAATCGTAGGCTGAGAATTTGAGTGTCGCTTTCTGTCCAGGGTGCAGGAATGCAATGTCAGAAGGGCGAATCTTGGTTTCGACGAGAAGAGTGTCGTCGATAGGAACGACGTCAACAATTGGCTCGCCAGGCTGCAGCACTCCTCCGATCGTATTTACATAGAGCTTATTCACGGTCCCCGTCACCGGCGACTTTACCAAGGTCCTCTCCACCCTGTCCTGCCTCCCCTGCAACGTCTCTTGCAACTGATCCAGTTCTGCCCTCGTCTCGTTGTAGTCCTCCATTGCTTCGCGCTGCAAACTGGACTCGATGTCAAAAATCTCTCCCTGCAACTCGTTTACTTCACGTTCCAAACGGAGGCGGTCCACTTTCGAGATGACTCCTTTTTGGACAAGAGGAATCGTCATACTCAGTTCTTCAGAAGCCAGCTTGAGACTGCGCCTCAGGATCGAAAGTCGCTCTTGCATCTGCTGCTGACGTTTCTCAAAAAGCACCCTCTCCCGCTCTACGAGGTCTGGTCGCGTCTCCTTCATAGAAGATTCAAAGTCGATGGTATCTTGACCATCCGCTTCCGCAGCCAAGCGGACCAAACGAGCCGCCAGTGCCTGACTCTGAGCCAGATTCTCTCGATAGCTCGAAACACTCTGTGTGTCCTGAATACGGACGAGAACATCCCCTTCCTTCACACGGCTTCCCTCTTTGATGAAGATTTCTGCTACAATTCCTCCCTCAAGATTCTGAACGCGCTGTATCGAAGACGAGGGAATCACTTTGCCCTGACCTTTTGTCACCTCATCAATTTCTGCATTCGCAGCCCAGTATACTGCCGAGGCAAAGAGTACGACGACAGCTACCAAGAGGATTGTCCCCCCGGCTTGGCGGTCTCCTTTCAGAACGGCTCTGGCATCACGGACATAATCAAGGTCCACACGTTTAACCTGGACTGATTCTTTTTCTGGAGGGCTCGCGTTCATAATCAAATCAGTTAGGAAGGGCTACGTCTGGTGAATCTCCTGAAGGAACGGAGCCTGACATACTTCCCCTTGCCCTAGGCACTTCGGGAGGTTTAGCCGAGGTAGGCACCCGCATTACTTTCTCTTTTGGTCCATCGGCAACGACCTTTCCGTTTTCCATTACAATGACTCGATCGACCAGTGTGAGAATTGATCGCTTGTGCGTCGCGACTAACAAAGTGCGCATTGAATCTCCATCAAGGTAACCTCTGAGCTTTTCAATCAGCCGCTTCTCACTCCCGCTATCCATTGCGCTCGTGGGTTCGTCAAAAAGCAATAATTCAGGCTCTTCTATCAAAGCTCGTGCAAGGGACACAGCTTGCTTTTGCCCCCCTGAAAGTGAGTTCCCGTTTTCAGAAACAGGCTGGTCAATACCGCGCGGCAGGGATCGAATAAACCCGGAGAGACCAGCGATATCGATCGCTTCGAGCAATTTCTGATCCTCCACCCACGGACAGCCAGCAAGGAGATTTGAACGAAGAGAGCCGTATAAAAGTCCCGGATCCTGAGGAACGTATCCAATGTTCGCTCTCAACTCAGCGGGATCCAATTGACTCAACTCCACTCCAGAAATTGATATCGAACCATCTGTGGGACGATTGAATCCCATAAGCAGCCGTAAGAGCGAACTCTTTCCCGATCCTGTTTTGCCCAAGAGCGCTACCCGTTCTCCGGGCTGGATACGGATATTCAGTTCGTCGAGGATTAGAGCTCCCTCTTCTTCGTAGCGAAACTTCAACTGGTGTGTTTCCACAGAAGGGGAAAATTCCGGCATCGAGATATACTGCGCTCCTCGATCATGACGCTCTGGAGGTATCTCCATAATTTGGTTCAACCCAGATAGGGAGCGCAGAGAAAGCTGCATGCGTGTTAGGAGCGACGCAACAAGAGCCATCGGCCCCATTGCTCTTCCCGAGAGAATAACGCAGGCAATCATCGCCCCCATCGTCATTTCCCGGTCTCTCACAGCAAAAAAGGCAGCAATGATGATTACAGTTGAGACCACGTGATGCAGCAGAGCTGTCATGTTCATCGCAAGATGGGAATACCCTCGTGATTCAATCTCAGATTTCGCAGAAACATGCATGACCTCTTCCATGCGCGCCTGCATTTCAGATTCACTACGAGTCGCCTTGATTCGCTCCAACCCCTGGATCCCTTCAACCAGAAGAGCCTGCCTTTGATTGGAAGATTGGTAACTCTTCGAAACAGCTTTTCGAATAGGTAGCTGCATGATCAGCCCGATAATCAGAGCCAGGGTTAACCCAGCTACGACTGGCAGTGCGACAGTGGGGCCACCCAAAAGGTAAATCACCCCGACAAATACAAAGGTAAACGGAAGGTCGGCAATCGCAGCAATCGAAGCACTGGTGAAAAACTCTCGAAGAGCATCATAACCCCTCGCCTGGCTAGCCAGAGATCCCGCCGAATCGGGTCGATCACCAAATCGCATTCCCAACATCCGTCCGAAGATTTCACTCCCGAGAATGAGGTCAATTCTGTGTCCTGCCCGATCTACAAAATGTGTACGAAGCGATTTAAGAATGAACTCGAATACGTATGCAATCCCCACCCCCATTGCGAGGACGAAAAGTGTATCGACTGCTTCGTTTGGAACAACCCGATCATAGACGTTCATCATGAAGATCGAAGACGCCAGAGCGAGGAAGTTGATCACTACTGTAGAGATTCCAACGCGAAAATAAAACGACCGAAATCTCCACAGAGTTCCCCAAAACCAATTCTTGCCGAGTCTCCGTGCTCGAAACTCTGAGCGTGATTCAAACTCATAAGAGGGTTTCACGAAGATTGCTATCCCGGTGTAGACCTCGTTGAGTTCATCAGTTGTTAAGATCTCTTCTCCGCCTCCTGAACTAGGAAGGACAACTTTAAATTTATTGCGGCCTTCCTTCTCGACGAGGATTGCCACCTCGTTGTCTTCCAGTAGAAGAATCGCCGGATAAGTGGCCGGGCTGATCCTCGAAACAGATCGGCGCACCAATTTCGACTCAAATCCAGCACGCTCTGCAGCCCGCGGGAACATTTGCGGCGAGAGTTTGCCCCCCCAGAGCGGGAGACACTGCATCACCCCCGAGCGATTGATTGGTCTGGAATGCAATTTCCCAAAAAAGAGAAGGGCTTCCAATAGTGGATCGTCGTATCTGTCCGGCATTATTACTAAATTTATGAAAAATATATTAATTATCAACTAAGAATTCTAGAATAGTGAACAATAGATTATTTATATTCTTCTCATTGGATCCAAAATAATCCAAATCCCCTATCATTTATGATAATTCGCAAAATTGATTGCAAAATTTTAGATTTCAGGTAAGAATTTTATGTGAAAGTGATCTTTCAAGGCCTGCTTTTTGCCACTCTCAGTGCCGCGCTCACGAATATCCAATGCGAGGACTCCACTCGCAAAGATTGGAATTCGATGGAGCAAATGCTTGTCATCGCCTCGAAAAATCTCCCTAGAAGCTGTGTCCGTATACAAAGCAAAACGTCGGAAAGTTTGAGCAGTGGAATACTGATTGATCGAGACGGAACAATCCTGACAGTCTCTCACGCCATCGAGGCGGACCTAAGTGAAGTCACCGTGCTATTCATAGACGGAGAAAAAGGGGTAGCGTCGATAGTTTTACACGACGCCGAGAGAGATACAGCCATCCTCAAATTAAAAGGCAGCCTACCAGAGCAGGCTGTTCCTGCTGAAGTCGCGGCTCCCCAGCCCAAATCTAAGCAAAAGATGCAACCTGTGGTTGCAGTTGGCTTTGGAGGTAGTGAGCAGGCGGCAGTGCGTTTCGGGTTTGGTTATCTTGACCCAAAATCTGGGAATTGGGTCACCACCTGCCGACTTACAGCAGGCGATTCAGGTGGCGGTTTGTTCACTCTTGATGGAGAACTCCTTGCCATTCATTCTGCCACAGATGCAATACAGGCAATGCGCTCTCACCACATCGACCTGTCGCAGTTTAGCGCAGGGGAGTCGACAAACTTAGTGGACGCATCTCACTCAGTGCGATGAGTGGGATAAAAATAGATCTGGTACGCTGTATCCTTCTGGGCTGTGCTTTGTTCTCATCTTCTGCTGCACAGGATGCCCCCCTTCAGAAACAAGGTGCATCTCTCCATGAATTGGTAGCCACAGGAAGAGCCAGATTCGAAGCATCCAGTGAAATCGAACTTCGCAGAATGAAAGCAGCGTTCGAGGAGCGCGAAAAGAAGCGAAGGTTCGAGCAGAGTATCGACGAGTATCAAACCAACCTTATATTGGAATTTGGCAGAGCCATTGACGCATCGATTCGCAAACACACTGTCTCAATAACTTCAGATACTGGCGATCTCTGTTCCGGTCTCCTTACAGAGGCAGGTCTCATCGTTCCGCTACATAAGATACTGCTTGCCGATTCGCCCAAATCCCTGAAAGCAGGTGACAGGAAATTCCAAGAGGACAAATCGAAACAGCTTTTTCCGTCGGCCAATTTCATCCTCTTTCCCAGTCTTCCCTCCGACCTATCGATCCAGGAACTCGGTTCGGTCACCGTCCCTAATCCGGGAGCATTCGTCTGCACTTGGCTACCTGATGGCAGGATCGTCACCGGAACAGTTTCAGCAAAGCAGGTCGTTTCTCCCGAACAGGAGCCTACTTCTGTCAGATCCGGTCGTGTAGCCTATTGGAAGAAAGTTGGATTCACTCCTTCTCCATTGGTTACAGAGTTAACCAATGGATTCGAATGCGATATCTCAGTGGATGAAAAAGACCTGGGTAGCCCGGTCTTTGGCCTAGATGGAAATCTAGTGGGTATCACGTCGGCTCGTCTCGATACTCATCGGACTGTTGTGATTCCTATTCGCGAATTGCAACGGGCCTCTGAACTTGCAGAAAAATAGAGTTGCTGAGGTCAGACCGATTTCGCCATTCGGTTGGTCTTCG
The DNA here is from genome assembly GCA_002698785.1 of Verrucomicrobiales bacterium. GTDB lineage: Bacteria > Verrucomicrobiota > Verrucomicrobiia > Verrucomicrobiales > DEV007 > Arctic95D-9. The sequence continues at coordinate 674,640 of PAAG01000059.1, forward strand.
CAGACAACTCTTGATTGACTCGGTTGATCACAGAGGACCAGTCTCCTTCTTTCTTCTGACGAAACAGTCTCAAATCAGGATACCATGGCGTGTTCGCCGACTCCCTTCCCCATCTCCAGTCCGCATAACGAGGAAGAAACACCCACCCTTCTTTCCCGAGGCTCCCGACCAGATGGGGAACAGATGTATCTGTCGTGATGACGAGATCAAGTGAGTCAACCGCCGTCGCTGTAGCATCAAAATCTACCAGCAAAGGAGCCAAGTTCCGAGGTCGAATTGATTCGTCCAGTGAAGAAAGCTCTCCACTTGGCTGCCCCACTTGAAGACTAACCATGGCAATATCCTCCCGTGACAGAAGCGGTTCCCACTTCTCCAGCTTACATGATCGAATGCCATTCAGAGAATTGGAGGGATTTCCTGACCAAACAATACCTACCTGAAGCTTCCCGGGATTTCTCTCCCGATTCGATTCAATCCAGTCTTTAACTTGAAGATCAACCAGATAGTCCGGCCTCACTGGGGGAGGAACAGATTCTTCCGTGACCTGAAAGATTCCCGGAAGGCTAAAAATCTCACACCATTTGTAGAAAGGAGGCACTGCCTCTCCCCGTTCGATAACATCAATATTGGAAGGCAGATTTCGGGTCAGGCCTTTCAACGGACGCTGAATCTCAAGAACAACATGAGCAACACGCTCTGCCACTTTTGAAAGAAATCGGAAACACTGGATCTCATCCCCCAGCCCCTGATTGCCATAAACATACAACGTTTTCCCCTTTCCAAGGCGCTCTCCCTTCCATTTCCTCTCCGGCAATTCCAGCAGCTGTTGCCTAAAGTCGACAACCTCCAAACGAGCCTCATAACCAGGCCAAGCTTTTTCGTACTCCCCCAGAGACAACAAGGCAAGTGAGCGATTCAGAACAGAAGAAACACGACCAGGGTGAAGGCTCAACGCCTTATCGTAGCATTGGATGGACGCATCATATCCACCAAGACTCCGCAGGCAATTCCCGAGATTGTTGTATATCGCCGGGTCATTTTTTCTCTCCTTCAAAGCTTTCACATAGCACGAAGCAGCGGCCCGATATTTTCCAGCCTGTTGCAAAGCATAACCTCTCGTGAAAAGCACATCGGTGGAATCTTCCGGTCTGGTCGCTGGGTGAACAATTTTCCCTCTGCTAGTCGTAGCGGATATCGAGAGATGGTTTTTCGCTGGCATAGAGAGTTTTGCTAGTTAGAAATGGAATACTTGAGCTTCCTCATGTTCACCATTGTCGCCTCTTCGATGACTTTCTTCATTTCAGAAGGAAGGGGCTTCCCGGTATCTACCGGCTCCAAGTGTACGCGAGTGGAATCCTGGGGCTTCAAAGCCAGGAATTGAATAATACGATTCAGCGCCTTTGCAGCCTTCGCCGGAGTGAGGTCCTCATACCGAATAATATCGACCGACCCCGGTTGGTCCCTGTGAATGCTGGATAGCCTGTCCACATGCTCATTCCAGTTCAGTGCCACTTCTTTGCATTCTTCAGACTTCGACAATCTTCGATCACTCGCCGTGTCTCGCGGGTCTCTGATGACGCCAAGAATTTTCACTCCTCTACGTTCTGCAAGCCGCTCCAACGAATCCATCGACTCTCTGAAATCAGCAATCGCCACACAATGAATCGACTGAGATTCCGCCTCCTGCGCAAGCACATGCAGAGAGGACTCCATCAACGCAGTTGAAGCTTCTTCCCCTGATCGCTCAGCTCGGCCAAGGTAGGCCTGCAAAACATTGGCGAGTTCTTCTGCACTATCGCGTATCGCTTCCGTATTCTGATCACTGACAAAAACCAGCCCTGTGGCTTTGGCCAAAGCATTTCCCACCAATTCAACAGCTCGAACGTCGATTCCCGATAGAACAACTATTTTCGCTCCTGGAATACCATCATCATCCGGAATCAACGTTGGCACATCGGGCCTCACGGCCGCTTCGTTTTGTCCAACGTGACTTCGTGGGGGCAATCCACCCAAGCTGGGAAAAGGCACACTCCCCAGTGCCCCGGTGAAAACACTGTCATGAACAAGCACGCTTTGCTTTACCGTTGGCCAGAAGCACTCTCTCAGGAACAACTGATCATATGTCCGTGTCGGAGCCGTGTCAGGATGAAAAGATTGCCGTATTACATCGAGATCAGGAAACACACCGGTGGTCCCTCCCCACATCCCGGCAAGGAGAAGTTCTGAGTGTGAGTAGAAATCACGCATTGCGTGAAACCATTTTCCAGAAGCCAGCCATTCATCAGTAGCCACTCTCTCTTTTACGTTCACCACCGAATCACAATCGCGAATCAGAAAACGAGCAACTCCCGGGTCAGAAATTACTTCAAACCGCCACAACAAACCATCGAAGAACGTGGCAGGACGATCTCGTCGTTTAATCTGCGAGCCCAGACGCTTGAGCTGATCTACAACTTTGAGAGGAACCGAGTCATCAACATAAAAACGGCAGGTCCATGCTGGATAAATATCGATTGCTGCGGCTGCATTCCTCAAAGCCCCTTTTAGATATCGCGGATTCTCTCCCCACAGGGAAAAGGAAATGACATTTCTAGAGCAGTCTTCCGTGGAAAACGCCGGAGGCAACTCGTCTGGTAATTCCCAGATTTCTCCCTTGGAACAGGCCACTTCATCTTTTCTTTCCAGCGATTTACGGCCATAGAAAATAGCCCGATCCGCATTCCCCAGAATTGCATAACTATGAGCGAGAGCATCGCAGACATTCGCTCTAGAAGGGTCAAGACTATAAACTCTCTCAAGACACTCCACCGCTTCTGGTAGTTTACCAATTAACCGGAGCATGACCCCACGGTTCTCTTCGATCTCTATGTCATCGGGAAACTGCCCCGAAGCTTGGTCCAAAGTCGCCAGAGAGGATTTGTAATCTCCCGATGAATATTCATAGAGAGCCAAACGCTTAAACGAATCTAGAACACCATTCTGCTGTTCAACGGCCCGCTTTAGCGCCTGTTTCTGCAATTTTATGGCACGCGTGAAGTCTCCGCGCCGAAACGCTTCGTCTGCCAGACGGAAGTGGTTGGTCGATGTAGCGCGGGCAGTGATTTAATAATTTATCGAAATTATTCTAAAAATCATTAAATATTAGAACATTTTTACAAGTTTTCTTCTTTATGACATCGCAGCACCCGCCGACGCAGCATCGTCCTCAGCCGAAGTTTCCGGCATTGCTCCTGCGTCTCCATGGATCTGCTCATGAGAAACATCAGCAGGCGCAGCAGGTGCCAAGAGGTCCTCAGTCGGTGCGTCATCACCTGATTGAGACTCGTCGAGCGAGATCACATTTCCGCTTTCGTCGATGACTTCGAGCGGCTGCTCTGTCTCTTCGATCTCGATGTAATCAAATTCGGCATCAGCGAGAATACCGGTGGTGCCGTCAGAATACATCACCTGGGCCTCTCCGTGCACGTTCACGTCACCATCAGCAGCACTGTAGGGGCTGTTATCCGAAATCAGCGCCAATCCGTCGATCCCCAAGTCGGCGAGCGTATGAAGTTCACCTTCTCCAACCGCACCGTCTCCATCCTGATCCTGCCATACAAGAAAACTGTCGTATTCCTCGTCATTAGCATCGAGCATATTGTCCCCGTTGGAATCAAATGTTCGCAATCCGTCGAGGTCAGTTGCATTCGGGTCGTCGCTGTAGCGAGACAGTGCAATCTCATCGATCCCGTCGACAACTCCGTTGTCATTCGAGTCGAAAACCAGAACCCCATCGTCTTCATCTGCCCAGGCAACCTGTTCAGCTTCGCCGTCGTTGTCGACATCAAAGGCGATACCTTCTTCTATGCCATCGAACTCAGCTCCGTCGCCGTCCATATCGATAACGATCGGTGTGACTGAATTGTTGAGTTCGATATTCAAAGTCGTAGAGGCGGAATCACCGTCCTGGTCCGTTACCGTAACAGGAAAGCTCAAATCGACTGGCATATCATTCTCAATGCCATCTACGAAAATCGAACTGATACGCAGAGGTTTCGTATTTGCGTTCAACGGTTCGATTTCCACTTTCCCCAATTGCTGCCCCATCCACTCAACCGTGAAAGTTCCACTCGAACTTGGAGCCGCAAAAGTCCCTGATCCGAGAACGGTTACGTCATCAGCAGCATATGCCACCCAAGTCACAGAGGTGTTGCTACCACCTCCATTGAAGTTGTAGCCGATCACCACAGCATTCCCGGATTTCTCGACATCGATTGCCAGCGCCCCTTCTCCGTGGTTGATCAGGTTGTTCCCAATCCCCATATACGAAGCGTTGGAGTTCACTTTTGCGCCAGCCTGTGTTCCATATGCAGTGAAAATCACCGTTTCTCCAGCAGGAACTGGGTCCCCGGGAGCGAGTAGGCTAGGTGCATCCGTAAATCGATAATTCGGCTGCGGACCTGAGGCACTCAGTAAACTGAAGTCAATGACGGCACTCTCAAAATTATCAATTGGTTGAGACATCGAAATCTCATAAGTGTTCGCTACCGGGTCAACGTCCAGAGAAAAGACCAAGGTCTGCGCCGTGTTAGAAGGATCATATCCGGTAGGACTTCCACTGGTGTCCGTGTATGCAATCAAGACGGACGTATCAGTCGGATCCACGTAGTAATAGACTGTCTCCCCTCCTGATGTCTCTGCCGTAGGGGCGAATGTCGTGTTTGTCCCATCCCATCCTGCGATCGAATCTGTCAAAGAAGCTGAATCACTATCGGCACCCGTTACCCCCAGGGTCCCCCTGTAAACAGCCGGAGCAGAATTGGAGACCGAACCAGGAGAAGGCGTCCCTAACACCACATTATCATCAACGATATTGAAAGTCAGATTGACAGGTGCCGACGAATCGAGCCCATCAAACACTGTGATCGAAAACTCTTCTTTCTCGCTATCGACATAAGTAGAATCGTCAGAATCGTGAACAGCGTCGTTGAGCAACTGGTAGGTCCAGCTGCCGTCACCATAAAAAGTGATCTGGCCATTGCCGTCCTCACCCATTACCGAGCCGAGAACTGTACCAGAATTCCCGTCAATCACACCGATGTCGACGCCATCGACACGAACTGTGAGGGCGTCTCCATCGGTATCATTTAGAGCAAGAGCTCCAGAGACACTGGTTGTAGTAGGGCCTGTCCCGGTTCCGCTGGCAAGCCCAGCCTCGTAAACAGTGCCAGAAGTAGGCGTGCTAGTGACAGTAGGGGCCGCATTAGGATCGTCCGCCCCAGTAACAGTGACAGTCACCAATTCATTCTCCACCTCGCCACGTGAGTTCGTCACCGTGTAGATGAAGGTAACAATTTCAGTCTCGCCATCATTGAGGGAATCAAAATCACTTCCGGGATCGAAAGTAACCAGCGCGCCATCAGTTGAAACACTACCCTTAGGAGGCTGTGTGAGAGCTGAAATGGAAAGTGGTCCATCGCCTGCATCTGGATCGGAGTCATTCGCCAGAACATCGATAATTACAGGATTCCACTCACTTGTCGAAGCGGAATCGGGAGCAGCTGTGATCGGATCGTCAACACCATGGACGGTAACCGTGACCACCTCGGTATCACCAGTATTCGTGGTGTACGAGAACGTAGTTGTCGCAGTTTCTCCGGTTGAGAGGTACTGAAAATCGTCCCCCGGTTGAAACGTTACCGTTCCATCTCCGTTATTTGTTACAGTTCCTTGCCCAATCGGAGGCTGTGAAACTCCAGTAATCGATGCCGGATCATCACTGTCGTTGTTCAAGAGGTTCAGAGTAGCCCCACCCGTCGAAGGATCGTTGTCATCCTCCATCACAACGAGACTGTCGGAATATGCTGCATCGCCCGTCTGGCCCGGCAATGAACCAACCGTGGAACCTGCTGCCGTGCCGATAAAGATCAACGAAGTAGCAGTGTTGCTGACCACATCGTCCACATCCGTAAGCGAGACCGATATCTCACGCGGGTCGGTGATTCCAGCCCCCGAGCCATCGTTTTCGAATGAAATCGCTTTGATTGCATCTTCGTAATCTGTCTGACTGGCATTTCCTGTCAGCGAAATGACGAGATAGCCACCTACCATCTGTACCGTACTGGAAATTCCAGCGGGCAAAGTCCCAATGATAAACTGGTCACCTGCGACTGGATTTTTCAAAATGATCTCAGCAGATGCGATCGTGTTCCCATCCAAGTCTGCGATTCTAGTATCACTATCAGAGATGGATACCGCTGACCCACTTGGATCGTAGACACGCACCGCATCGTTCGTTGTCGTGGCACCTGTCGAGCCATCAGCATCAAGGAAAATGAATGGTTGTGCAGACGGAAGAGCAGTGAGCAATGATCCCGTGGCATCATTGGAGTTCGTAGCTGGAGCATCCCCTACACGAATCAGTTCCCCAGTAGAGGTATCCAAACGGTAGAGCCCGTAGCCACTGTTTGACGTCACCTGGATATTCCCCTCGCCATCCGAGAACATCGACCCCCATGTGCCCCCTGCAGGACTTCCATTGATCTGCAGCCCTCCGTGAGAATAGGTAGTCAGGGTTCCACTGGTAGGATCGAGAGAGTAGGCTTCCGTTCCGTTGATCGACCAGATAAGGCCGGTATTCGGGTCGACACCAAAGTCTGCCCCTGGCAAAATTCCTATCGGAGTTACACTAAGAGTATCGAGATCAATCGCGTACGCCGTATTTCCGTTCGAATCTGAAGGCCCATTCACGTAATACACATTCAGGTCAGAGTTAATCCCCCCCGCATAACTGGGAATCGTCTCGCCCTCATCGTTTGTGAACTGGCCGAGATTCCCAACGATTTGTCCTGTAAACGGATTAATCTGGATGATATCGCCCGCATTCACACCCAAGCCTGCATCTCCAGCCTGAGCATTCGCATAGATCAATCCATCATTTGCATTGTAAGCGATCGAATTGAACCGGAACGGAAGAGGATCCCCAATCGGAACATAGCTGATCGATTCGTCAACCGGATCGAGTTGGATTTCATACAGCTGATCGTAAAGGACTTGATAGGCGCCAGCGACCACAACGTCGTTGTCGACGCCGTCGATCACTACCGTAACATCCTCAGTAGAAGACCCGCCATCTTCATCCGTTACAGTGTAAGAGAAACTGATCGTTGCGGTCTCCCCGTATTCCAGATTCGCATAAACCCCGTTCGGATTGAAATAAACCCGGCCATCTTCCATCAGCGTCACCAAAGCGCCACTGCTTAGAGCAAGGGGGACATTCGCTTGGAGAGCTACGCCATTAATCTCCGTAACCGTCAACTGGGAGCCCTCAATATCCTGATCGTTCTGCACGACATTGATGGCCCGTCCGGTCCCCTCTATCGTGTGGAGCGTGTCAGCGTGGGTATCGGGCGCATCGTTCACACCGTTGACCGTGACTGTCACGACCTCGACATCCGTATCACCATCTTGGTTTGTCACCGTATAGGAAAAAGTGACCGTCTCGCTCTCGCCGACTTTGAGATATTCAAAATCACTGCCGGGATCAAAGCTAACAGTTGTACCATCAGTAACTACAGAACCCTTGGCCGTGCTCGTAGTCGATGTCACGGAAAGAGGCCTATCGGAGTCATCCAACTCCTGATCGTTGGCCAAAACATTGATTACAATCGGAGTGTCCTCGTCTGTTGAGGCATTATCGGGCGAGGCCATCAGAGTATCGTTTACACCATTTACCGTGACCGTCACCGTCTCCGTATTCCCGGTATTGGTCGTGTAAGTGAACGTGACGGTCGCACTCTCACCGGCATCAAGATAATCGAAGTCAGTCTCAGGATCGAACGTCACATTCGTCCCGTCGTGGGATACACTTCCCGATGCAGGTTGAGTCAGAGATGCAATCGAAAGAGTGTCATCCACATCCGAATCATTCCCGAGCACAGCAATCGCAACCGTAGCATTTTCTGTCGTCGTAGCATTGTCAGGCGCAGTGACCGAAGCATCGTCCACCCCATTTATCGTTACCGTAACGTTCTCAGTGCTACCCGTATTGGTAGTGTAAGTGAACGTAACGGTCGCGCTCTCGCCCGAATCGAGATAATCAAAATCAGTTCCAGGATCAAATGTCACATTCGTTCCGTCGTGACTTACGCTTCCAGAAGCGGGCTGTGTCACCGAAGCAATGGAAAGGACATCATCCACATCGCTATCATTTCCGAGGACAGGGATATCCACAGGAGTGTTCTCACCAGTAGTACCACTGTCTGGATTTGTGTTGGTCGGATCGCTGACGCCAGTCACCGTCACCGTCACATTCTCGGTCTCTCCGGTATTGGTAGTGTAGGTGAAATTAACGATCTCGGTTTCACCAGTCGCAAGGTAATTGAAATCCGTCCCCGGATCGAAACGCAGATCGTCCCCAACTTGCGATACACTTCCCTGTCCTGCTGGAGGCTGTGTAAACGAAGCGACGGACAACGCCGTATCAGGATCGGAATCATTCACCAACACCGATATATCGACCGTAGCATCCGCATCCGTTGCTGCAGCATCGGGATTCGCGACAGTTGCATCGTCGACACCTACCACAGTGACCGTAACGTTCTCTGTGACGCCGGTGTTGGTTGTGTAAGTGAAAGACACCGTCGCACTCTCCCCAACAGCCAGATAGTCGAAATTATTTTCCGGATCGAAAGTAACTTTGGATCCATCGTGAGTGACACTTCCCGAGCCCGGTTGTGTGACCGAAGCAATCGAAAGCGTATCGTCGACATCGACGTCGTTCCCAAGGACCATGAGATCGACAGTCGCGTCTTCCGAGGTAGACGCAGAGTCAGGATTCGTCACGCTCGCATCGTCCACTCCATTGATCGTCACGGTGACATTCTCCGTCTTTCCCGTATTCGTCGTGTAGGTGAAGGAAACCGTCGCACTTTCGCCTGCATTCAGAGAATCAAAATCAGTTCCGGGATCGAAAGTAACATTCGTCCCATCGTGAGTCACACTTCCCGAACCCGGCTGCGTCACGGACGCAATAGTAAGAGTATCATCGACATCGCTATCATTTCCGAGCACGGAGATATCTACGGCAGCGTTCTCCGTTGTAGTAGCAGAGTCCGGAGCCGTTACAGTCGCGTCGTCCACACCATTGATCGTAACGGTGACATTTTCCGTCTCGCCCGTATTCGTGGTGTAAGTAAAAGTCACTGTCGCGCTTTCACCTGCATTCAAGGAATCGAAATCAGTTCCGGGGTTGAACGTCACGTTTGTCCCATTGTTCGACACAGAGCCAAGAGATGGCTGAGTGACTGACGCAATCGACAGGGAGCTGTCAACATCGGAATCATTTCCCAGAACGTCGATATCGACCGAATTTTCCTCATCCGTACTCCCTGCATCGGGATTTGTGACTGTCGCATCGTCAACTCCGTTGATCGTAACGGTGACGTTCTCGGTCTCTCCCGTATTGGTCGTGTAAGTAAAACTGACAGTCGCGCTTTCTCCTGCTGCGAGATAATCAAAGCTCGCACCGGGATCGAAAGTCACCTTTGTCCCATCATGGGTCACAGTGCCCGATGCGGGTTGAGTAACGGACGCAATTGAAAGAGCATTGTCGACATCGCTGTCGTTCCCAAGAACGGCTATATCGACTGCAGCGTTTTCTGTCGTTATCTCACTGTCAGGGTTGGTGATCGTTGCATCATCAACTCCATTGACTGTTACCGTCACATTTTCGGTTTCCCCGGTATTTGTTGTGTAAGTGAAAGCAACCGTGGCGCTCTCACCTACATTCAGGTAATCAAAATCCGACCCAGGATCAAAACGAAGTGAGTCTCCAACCTGTAACACAGCGCCCTGGCCAGCTGGCGGTTGGGTAAAAGAGGCAATCGACAGAGTAGTGTCTACATCCACATCATTTCCAAGAACAGCGATGTCGACCGTCGAGTTCTCCGTAGTCGTGGCTGCATCTGGAGTCGTGATTGTGGCGTCGTCTATTCCATTCACCGTCACGGTAACATTCTCCGTGTTACCAGTGTTCGTAGTATATGTGAACGTAACCGTCGCACTTTCTCCTGCCGCAAGAGAATCGAAATCAGTCCCCGGATCGAATGTCACGTTTCCACCGTTATTCGTCACGCTGCCGAGAGAGGGCTGGGTGACACTCGCGACTACAAGAGTGTTATCCACATCGCTATCGTTGCCCAAGACGTCAATATCCACCGGAGAATTTTCTCCCGTCGCCGCCATATCGGGTGCTGTTATCGTAGGGTCATCCACTCCATTGATCGTCACCGTCACATTTTCTGTCTCACCAGTATTCGTCGTGTAGCTGAAGGTAACGGTCGCACTTTCTCCCACAGGCAAATATTCAAAATCCGTGCCAGGATCAAACGTCACATCGCTACCATTGTTTGTTACCGAACCAGAGGCCGGTTGCGTGACGGACGCGATCGTCAATGGAGTATCCACGTCGACATCATTCGCGAGAACATCGATATCGATTGGAGTATTCTCTCCAGTCACCGCGGAATCTGGGAGTGCTACAGTCGCATCATCAACGCCGATCACCGTCACCGTGACATTTTCAGTCTCTCCGGTATTGGTCGTGTAAGTGAAAGAAACGGTAGCGCTTTCACCCGCAGGCAGATAATCGAAGTCTGTCCCTGGATCAAAGACCAGACTGTTCGCCACTTGAGATACCGTTCCCTGCCCAACGGGAGGTTGCGAATAAGATACCACGGCCAGATTCGTGTCGGGATCATCGTCATTGACGAGCACATCGATAGCCACAGGCGTATTCTCGCTCGTTTCGATGGCATCTGGAGTTGTGTCTGTAGCCTGATCGAATCCCGTCACGGTGACCGTCACGGTTGCAGTATCAGTACCGCCATGCTCATCAGATACAGTGTAGTTGAATGTGACCGTTGCACTTTCTCCAACTTTCAATGAGGCGAAATCATCTCCTGGATCGAAGACAAATTGGTTGCTTGCATTTAGGGTCACCGACCCTTGCGACGGCTGGTCAAACCCCAGAATCGACAAGTTATCTCCGTCAATATCAGAGTCGTTTGAAAGAGAGGCGATCGCGACCGTATTAGCCTCATCTGTAACCCCGGAGTCATTATTCGCCACCGGGCCATCGTTCGTTCCTGTCACAGTTACGGTTACCGTTTCGCTCGCTCCCGTATTGGTCGTGTAGGTGAACGTCACCGTTTCACTGTCACCGACACCGAGGTCTTCAAAATCTCCCCCCGGTTCAAAAGTCACATCTGTTCCGTTGTTCGTCACCGACCCTTTTGGTGGCGTCGACACACTCGTGATCGTCAGTGTATCGTCAATATCACTGTCGTTGGCGAGAACGTCAATCGTCACCGGATTTCCTTCATCCGTATTCCCTGTGTCAGGAGCCAAAACCGAAGCATCATCCACGCCATTGATCGTCACCGTCACTGTCGCCGTGTCGGTCGCTCCGTTTTCATCCGAAATGGTGTAATCAAACGTCACCGTCGCACTTTCCCCGTCGTTCAGGTAGTCGAAGTTGTTGCCCGGATTGTACACCAATTGATTGCTACCGTTGATGCTCACGCTGCCAACAGCAGGAGGATCCACCCCGATCACCGTCAAGCTGTCTCCATCAACGTCGGAATCATTCGGTACCACATCAATGACGACCGAAGTATCTTCATCCGTCGACGCCCCGTCGTTCACAGCGACAGGGCCGTCGTTCGTTCCCGTCACGGTCACCGTCACCGTTTCACTCGCTCCCGTGTTCGTCGTATACGAAAAAGTAATTGTTTCACTCTCTCCCACGCCCAAGTCTTCGAAATCGGTTCCAGGATCGAAAGTCACATCGGTTCCATTATTTGTCACCGACCCTTTTGGTGGCGTCGATACACCCGTGATCGTCAGCGAATCATCGACATCACTGTCGTTATCCAAAACATCGATCGTGACCGAGTTTCCTTCATCGGTGGTAGCGGTGTCAGGGGCAAGAACAGAAGCGTCGTCCACTCCATTAATCGTCACTGTCACCGTCGCAGTATCCGTTGCTCCGTTGCCGTCCGAGATCGTGTAATCAAACGTTACCGTCGCACTTTCTCCGACGTTCAGGTAATCGAAATTGCTGCCCGGATTGTAGACCAGTTGGTTACTTCCGTTGATCGAGACACTTCCCACCGCAGGCGGATCTACGCCAATCACGGTCAGACTATCACCATCGATATCCGAATCGTTCGGCACCACATCGATCACCACAGAATTATTTTCATTCGTAGAACTCGTATCGTTCACGGCAACAGGGCCATCGTTCGTTCCCGTCACAGTCACTGTCACCGTTTCACTCGCTCCCGTATTGGTCGTGTAGGAAAACGTAATCGTCTCGCTCTCGCCCACACCGAGGTCTTCAAAATCTCCCCCCGGATCAAAGGTCACATCGGTTCCATTATTCGTCACCGACCCTTTTGGTGGATTCGACACTCCCGTGATCGTGAGCGTATCGTCAACATCACTGTCGTTGGCAAGAACATCGATCGTGACTGGGTTTCCTTCATCCGTAGTCCCTGTGTCAGGAGCCAAAATCGAAGCATCATCCACGCCATTGATCGTCACCGTCACTGTCGCGGTATCCGTCGCTCCGTTTTCATCGGTAATGGTATAGTCGAAAGTTACCGTCTCTGATTCTCCCGCATTGAGAGCTTCAAACTCATTCCCCGGATCAAACACCAATTGGTTCGACGCATTGACTGAAACACTTCCTTTCGATGGTTGATCGACGCCTGTAATCGTCAGAGAGTCTCCATCCACATCCATGTCGTTCCCGATGACATCGATTATCACCGAGCTGTCTTCATCTGTTCCACTAGCATCATCGACAGCTACAGGGCCATCGTTCGTTCCTGTAACAGTTACCGTCACCGTTTCGCTCGCTCCCGTATTGGTCGTGTAGGTAAACGTAATCGTCTCGCTCTCGCCCACACCGAGATCTTCAAAATCTCCGCCCGGATCAAACGTCACGTCAGTTCCGTTATTCGTCACCGTTCCCTTGGGAGGTGTCGATACTTCCGTAATCGTCAAAGTATCATCAACATCACTGTCGTTGCCGAGCACATCGATCGTGACTGGGTTTCCTTCGTCGGTAGTCCCTGTATCCGGAGCCAAAACCGAAGCATCGTCCACTCCATTGATGGTTACCGTCACCGTCGCGGTATCCGTCGCTCCGTTGCCATCCGAAATGGTGTAATCAAACGTCACGGTCGCGTTTTCTCCCACATTAAGATAATCAAAGGCGCTTCCAGGATTGTACACCAACTGGTTGCTTCCATTGATGCTCACGCTTCCCACGGCAGGAGGGTCGACCCCGATCACCGTCAAGCTATCTCCATCCACGTCCGAATCATTTGGCACCACATCGATGACGACAGTGGTGTTCTCATCAGTCGCTTCTGCATCGTTCACAGCAACCGGGCCGTCGTTGGTTCCTGTGACCGTAATTGTGACTGTTTCACTCGCGCCCGTGTTTGTAGTATAAGAAAAAGTAACCGTTTCACTTTCTCCCACGCCAAGATCTTCGAAATCGGTTCCAGGATCGAAAGTCACATCCGTCCCATTGTTCGTCACCGATCCTTTTGGTGGATTCGACACTCCCGTGATGGTCAGGTTGTCATCGACGTCAGAGTCGTTGGAAAGAACGTCAATGGTCACAGGATTGCCCTCGTCTGTATCTGCCTTATCCGGAGCCAGGACGGAAGCATCATCCACCCCATTGATTGTCACAGTGACAGTCGCGGTATCCGTGCCACCATTTCCATCCGAAATGGTGTAGTCGAAAGTCACCGTTTCTGATTCGCCAACATTGAGTGATTCAAACTCATCCCCCGGGTCGAAAACCAACTGATTCGATGAATTTATCGATACACTTCCCTTCGAAGGTTGGTCAACGCCAGTGATGGTTAGCGAATCGCCCTCGACATCAGTGTCATTACCTACGACATCGATCACGACAGAATTGTCCTCATCAGTATCACTGATATCGTTTACCGCTACAGGGCCATCATTCTGTCCCTGAACAACAAAAGTCACCGTGCTCGTCGCCGTTTCCCCAGAGTCGTCAGAGATCACATAAGTCAGAGTGACGGTTTCGGATTCTCCTCCGCCGAGATAATCGAAATCACCATTTGGATCGAAAGTGATAGTGTTATCCCCATTGATTGTGACGAGGCCAGCTGGCGGAGTGGAAACACCTGTCACCGTCAGAGTATCGACTGTATCGGGATCGATGTCATTCCCCAGGACATCGACCGTAACTGCGGCATCTTCTCCTGTGCTTACCTCATCAGGATTCGCTTCTGGAGCATCGTTCACACCATTCACTGTGATCGTGACCCGCGAAGTGGACACATTCCCACCCTCGTCACGAATCGTGTAATTAAAAGTTTCTGTTCCCGACTGGCCGTCCTGCAGTTCCACAAAGTTAGGTCCGGGAAGCACGGAAAGTGTTCCGTTAGGAAGTAATGTCACGACCGTGCCCGAATCGAGCGTAACCGAGTCGCCCGACCTCACACCAATACCGCCGATGGCAAAAACCCGGATTCCCTCTCCCATCCCATCGATGTCGTTGGAAAGGACCTTCACGTAAATCGGTGCTCCTCCCGCATCCCCGACACCAGCGTCTGCACGGGCGACCGGCGGTTGAATCTCTTCTGTCCCGCTCGTCTCGCTTGCGAAGTCTCCCGGATTTGGCTCGTTACCAGCACCTCCACCCCCGCCGCCCCCGGCAAGAAGCGACGGAATTCCGTAGTCCTGAAAACCATCTAGAAAATCGATGAAGTTGGTGTTCGAGTACCTCATCAGGGTAAACGAACCAGAATTCGGTAAGTTACCTGCCTGACTGTTAAACTCGTAGTCCTCAGCTTCTGGTTCGACAGGATTGAGGCTCACGGTAATTGCGTCATCATTCCCGCCGTTCTCATAGAAGTCGACAAGGGTAGCTTGTGTTCCGTCTTCGAACCGAATTACGAGATCTTCATCCTCTGGCCGGAGACTAACATCAACAGGTTGCCCATTCTCGTCCATCACGACAACATCGTCTCCCGGCTCCACTGTGATGACCGTGTCCTCCGTCACCAAAATGAGACGAGGCTCGCCTTCTCCATTCGAAATGAGAATGTAGTAGTTCATAATTCGTATCTAACTCGAAGCAGGTAGGACCGGAAAAATCCTGCCCACGCAATTAACATTTATTTATTGTAATTATGAATATTATAATTACAAGCTAGAAACCACGAAATATTTCACTCTTTTGAGGACCCGAAATTCGAACACAAGCGGTTCGAATGCCCCTGAAGACGGGGGCAAATGATTGCCTGGCGAAAAAACCGACTAGCGTGTTAGCTAAGGTTACTTGAAAATCGGCATTCCTTCACGGGCACGCCTCTTTCCGTCCGTTTCCTTGAACAATCGGAAAACTCCTCCCTTTGGCTTCGCATCTGCGCTGGGCTCAAACGGGAGCTGCTCTTTGCGGACATAATATTCTTCTCTAGCCGATGGGAAATCAGACTCAGGACCTTCTGTATCAAACTTGTCTCGCATCAAATATTCCTGAGTTAGCGGGACTCGAGAGTCTGGGTCAGCCCGATCAAATGTGACCTGCTGCATGACATCATCATGGACAGACTTATCGCCCCCAAAACGTCGACAATACTCATCCGGCCCCAGAATCGCTCGGGTCGCTGTCCCTTGCAGACCAAGGATTCGGTATGATGAGGTATCAAAATCGAATTTAGCGTCCAGTAATCGGCTTTCCGCCGTGTAGGCCTCCGACTGAACATCGAGAATATTCAAAAGTTCCTGTCTCCCGACCGCGAATTGCTCCTGATAATCACTGGCTACCCCATCGAGTTCTCCTGCGTAAGTCTCGAGTGCTCTCACCGATGCAGCGGACCCTTCTCGCTCCTGCCACAGGACACTTAAATTGTATTGCCGTTCTAAATCAGCTGCCCTAAGCAGCTCCTCATACTTACCAACCTGGAATTTTTCCTTCCGCTCAGCAGCTTTATTGTATCCCCCGGCAAACAGATCCCAACTAGCGACAATGTTGGCGCTTAATTCGTTGTCACCTCCTCGAACTCCGCCCACATCTTCTCCTGTAGAGGCAGTCCCATCCAAATACAAATTTGGGCCAGTATAACCTCTAGTCGCTTTTGCTCGAAACTTGGCACTTTCCAGTGCCTCTTTGGCAGCCAGATAGTTATGATTATTACTCAAGTCGATTGCATCAACTGAATTACCTACTTCAGGAACTGAAGGATACGAAAGATTCCCGGGCATGATTCCCGTCAGTCTTTCAAAACGTCCCACGGCAAGCCGATAAGAGAGTTTGGTCGTTGCAAGTGTATTCACCGCGAGCCCCAGTCTCCCCTGAATGAGCGCCAGGTCAGCTCTGCTTCCACCGGCTTCTGTTCGTTCCCGGAGAAGATTCCGCATATTCTCGTGATTCTCGACATTCCGCTCCGCGAGGCGAATTTGCCGCTCCGTACGGATCACCTCGAGATAGACCTCCACTAGGTCGACCACCCGAGATTCCACCATACCTTTCTCAAGATATTGCTGTGCCAGGAATGCATTTCGCGAAGCACGAGCCTCGTTTGTCGACGTGCCACCATCATAGAGCAGTTGGCGAATGGAAACGCCAACCTGCCGCTCGAACAATGTGTCGCCCGAGCGTAAAAGGCTGTCAGTTGACCGATCGCGATTCACTGGACCTCCCGAAGAATTCAGTGATAGCCGAGGCAAGAGCTTCGAGCGGGCAATGATCTGTTCCTCTCGGCTGCTCAGCGTATCGTATTCAGCCGCGTTCAACTCCGGCTCGAATTCGAGCATCTTACACACCGCTTCTTTTAACGTCTGCCCACTCCCCAAAATAGGAAGGGTCAGAACGCCAATAAACAGGAGCGTTCGGATCAGGACCATGAGTTAACTCTTCTTAAATTAAAATTACCAAAATATTAATAATTTGTAATCTATATTTATAGATTTGCAAAGATAATACAGGTAATATTATGGTTTTTCACGAAAACCCTCGATTTTTCTTCCAGAGACCGAACAGAACTCGAAAAATTCTTATCGAAATGGCCAGAAAATCGGAATGAGGATCGAAGCCACGATCCAGAGCAAAAGATTCAGCGGAATTCCGACCTTCGGGAAATCATTGAAGCGATATCCGCCGGCGCCATAGACGTAAGTGTTCGTCTGGTATCCGATTGGCGTGGCAAAGCTGGCGCTGCAGCCGAACATCATAGCCACGATGAATGGCCGTGGGTCCACCCCCACTTCACCCGCATAACTCACCTTATCAGCGATTCCGATCACAATAGGGGTCAGCAATGCAGCCACCGCATTGTTGCTGATCAACTCCGTCAGGGTAGAGCTCAACAGGTAAACGATAGCGAGAATAACAAATGGAGAGAAATCACCACAGAGCGCCATGATTCCATTCACTAACTGCTGAGCAGCTCCCGACTGATCCATGGCGAGTCCCAGTGCGAGCATCCCGAAAATAAGAAAGACAATATTCCACTGAACCGACTCATATGCCTGCTGCGCTGTAATACAGGTAGTTAAAATCATCAGGACAGCAGCCAGGATTGCAAGTGCGGGTATCGGAACCCCGAGAAACTCTTGAAAAGAAGCTCCCAATACAAACGCCAGGGCAATGCCTACTCCCACCCAGACTTTCTTGGGATTTACCTCCACCTCTCGCGCATCGGACAAACTCACAAAGTCCTTCTGTTTTTTCAATCGGCTGAACGCATCCGGCGGACCCTCCATAAAAAGAGTGTCACCAAAGTGTAGCTTCACCGAGTTGAAATCGTCCTTCAGGTTCACACCCTGGCGATGAATTGCCAATACGTTGATTCCGTAATTTCGGCGAAATCCGATCTCACGGAGAGTTTTGCCCACCATGGTCGAATTCGGCCCCACGATTCCCTCGAGCATTTTCAACTCGCGGGTTTCCAGCTGAGTAAGATTTAACTCGTCCTGCCCTTCGAAGCGAAGTCCGCCTCCTTGCTTCAACTGACGAAACCCCTCACCGTGCACTGTGATAAGGAGACGATCTTTCTCGTGAACGATCAGCTCGTTCAGAGGTACATCGAGAGAACGTCCCCTCCGGCGCACCTCCAACACCTGTGCTCCAGGGTATTTTGACAGGAGGGTTTCCACGAGAGTTTTTCCAACCAGGGGAGATCCCGGCTCAACCTGAAACTGGGTGAGCACCTCGCGAGTCACATCAGAATCAATCAATTCCGAAAGAGAACTCCGTTTCGGCAATAGCTTTCGCCCAATTGTGAGTAAGTAGACAAAACCGATAACGGCATAGATGATCCCCAACTTTGTGAGTTCAAACATCCCGAAAGCAGCTTGATCATAGTCCTGCGCGACACCATCGATAATCAGATTCGTAGAAGACCCCGTAAGCGTACAGGTGCCTCCGAGAATGGACGCGAAAGAGAGGGGAATAAGCAGCTTCGAGGCACGAAGGTTTTCAATCCGCGCGTGAGCCAGCACGATAGGCAGGAACACGACAACAATAGGCGTGTTGTTAACGAATGCTGAAAGCACCGCCACCATCGTCATCATAACGAACAGCACACGCAGTTCACTTTTCCCCGCGACCTTCGAGAAAAACTTTCCCATCGCGTCGATCGTGCCGGTCTTTTCAAGTCCGGCGCTCAGCACAAACATGCAGGCGATTGTGATCGGAGCACCGTTGCTGAAGACACTCAGGAGCCCCTTCGATACAATTTCTCCATTCTCGACAATATCCGAAATGGGAAGAATTCCGAGGGCTAATATTGCCCCCATGGCTGCCAGAGCCACAATATCTGGGCTACCCCATTCACGGAAAAACGCTACCACCGTCAGCACCAGAATGAGATAGATGAAGACGATAGACAGGTTGACCGATGGGATCAGGGGTTGGAGCCAGTCGATTAGCACGCGCCCATGATGCCTGCCATTCCCCTGAAAACAAGTCAGCAATTGCCTTTCGGCAACAATGTCGCTACACTCCGAAGTAGATGGAAACCCTGCGGCCACCGACCGAATTCGAGCGAAAGGTCTACGATGCCCTGCACCTCATCCCCCGAGGAAAAGTCAGCACCTACAAGCTACTGGGTGACTACATCTCCTGCCGATCCCCACAGGCAATCGGTCAGGCCCTGCGCCGCAATCCATTTGCCCCCGGCACCCCGTGCCACCGCGTTGTAAAAAGCGACCTCACCATCGGTGGATTCAGCGGAGAAAGAGACGGGGAACCTGTGGAAAGAAAACGACGACTCCTCGAGAGCGAAGGAGTCACCTTTCTGTCCGACGGATCGATCGATCCCAAATGCTGCCATCGATTTGATGAGTGACGACCCTAGAGAAGAAATCGATCCTGCCGAAGCAATGAAGCAGGAACTCGAAGCCAACCTCGCCGACCTGCGAGTATACCGCATGCCCTTCGGGCGCTTCCGGGATCGAAAGCTCTACACCCTTCCCTACGAATACCTCCATTGGTTCGTCGAAAAAGGAGACGGCTTCCCCGACGGTCGACTCGGCGAACTCATGGAATTTGTCTACCACACCAAAGCCAACGGAGCCGAAGTGATCTTTTCGAAATTGGGGAAGTGAAGACACAAAAAAAGCTAAGCATCTTAATGACTCAAAAAGATCGCCAGCGAGATTTCGAATCAAGAATCAAGCACTCGCCAAACTGCTACTTGAATCACAAAGAGCGAAATTGGAGGTATATACCGGTTCATTCTTTTCCCAGCAAAAAATGGATAGACGCGTATTGGGAAGTAAACGGTGATATTGTTTTTCTTGAGGTCTGGAGAAAAATTCACTCCCACCGTAGCGTTGGGCTATTTTTACGAACACGACCTGAGGGCGGCAATGTTGCTCACGCAGTCCTGAATGTGAGTTCGATAGATCGATCAGATTTGGAAGAATTGATGGTCGCTTTTCACGATACCAGTCGTCTACTTGACCAGTTCTCTGAAAAATTGACGAAAATTCACAACCCAACGTAAAATTAGATCACCTACCCGTAGGATCTCTTACCTCGATCGACCCACTCACTGCTTCGAGAAACCTCTCGATTCGAAGTGGTTTTGTCAGGACATCTTTCACCCTCGCATCACGAGACAATTCATCTGACAATTTTGGATCCTCTTTCTCTCGGATAAAAATCACCCCCGGGGCCATCGATTTCGCCCCATGCCCTGCAGAATAGGCGGTAGATATCAATTCGTACAGCATAGGACCATCGAGCTTCCCCATCTCCATGGCGAACAAAAAGAGGTCATAAGGCTTTTGCAAAGCCATTTCGAAAGCACGAAGCGCATCGGTTGTCGACTCTACTCTGGCCTCTGAAAAATTGCCAAGCGTCTCCCGAATCAACCGAGTGGTCGAAGAAACCTTGTGCGCGACGAGGACTCGCTCCGGCCCCTTCGGTATTATCGTTTCTTTGACCTCTTTCTCTTCCGTCTCAACCTCGATAGCTTCTTCACCAGCATCTTCTTCTTCCGTTACCTCCGCATCCTGTTCCTCCTTCCGCTCTACCAAAATTTGAGGCAATCGCGAGGGCCGCTCAATGATACCCGGCTCCTCTTCAACGATCGGATCGGGCAAATCAATCTTCTCTACAGTGTCCACGCCCTCTTCACAAAGCTCCGTGTCCACCACTTCCTGCTCCGAAGGAGCTTGCGGGGAGGCAATATCTCGTAAAGTTTTCCACTTCCTTTCCGGACTACTATCCATAGATGGGCGATAACGCGGTAATCAAAATACAGGGCGCGCGACAGCATAACCTGAAAAACCTCGATTTGGAAATTCCGAGAAACGCTTTTGTGGTCATCACAGGCGTCTCGGGATCCGGCAAATCGTCTCTCGCTTTTGATACTCTCTACGCCGAGGGCCAGCGCCGCTACGTCGAATCACTCTCCGCTTACGCCCGCCAGTTCCTCGATCAGCTTGAGAAACCGGACGTCGATTTTATCGAGGGCCTCACTCCCGCCATCGCCATCGAGCAGCGTAGCTCTCAGCCCAATCCCCGCTCCACCATCGCCACCGCTACCGAGATCTACGATTATCTCCGTATCCTTTACGCGGCGCTCGGCCAGCCTCACGATCCCGAAACAGGCACGCCTCTCGTCCGGCATACCGTCAAAGACATCGTCGACGCTCTGACAACATTTCCGGAAAGAACCCGCATCATCCTTCTCGCTCCCATCAAGTTGGAAAAGGGTGAAAAGCTAAAAGACGTCCTCGAACGATATCGGGTTCAAGGCTTCCTCCGTGCCCGCCTCGATGGCGAGATTGTCGAAATCGAGGATGTCGTCGAGTCCAAAAAAGCAAAGCAGATGGACATCGTGATCGACCGGCTCGTTATCCGCGAAGACATCCGCAGCCGCCTCGCCGACTCCCTCGAGATCGCCCAGAAGCTTTCCGAAAATCACATCAGCGCTCTCGTCCAACCGCCCGAGTCGGACGACTACGAGCAACACGATTTCACCTTTCAATACACGAATCCCGAAACCGGATACTCGCTTCCAAAGCTGACTCCGAAACACTTTTCCTTTAACAGTCACCTCGGGGCTTGCCCCACTTGCCATGGACTCGGCACTCGACTCGTCCCAGACGGAGAGCTCATGGTTCCCGATTCTGACAAGTCCATACGTGATGGTGGGATCAAGACATGGTGGACCGGTTCAAAAAAACGAAAGGGTTTTCACCAGCGAGCCATTGAGGACTTAGCCAAAACCTACAGCGCCGATCTCGACACCTCCATCAAAGACCTACCGCGCGATTTCAAAAAAGCGCTGCTTTATGGAAATGACGACTTCGAAGGCCTCTCGAACCAAGCCCTTCGCCTTCTCGAAACCAGCAAGAGCGAAGTCACCAAGCGCAACGTGCGCCGTTTCATGTCTCCTCGCCCCTGCAATACCTGTCAGGGAAAACGGCTAAAGGACGACATCCTCTCCATCACCCTATCCCACAAGGATACCCCCCTTTCCATCGAAAGCTTCACCGCTCTCAGCATCGCCGACGCCTTCACCTGGCTCGACGGAGTCGAACTCTCGGATCTCCAGGCCACCTACGCCAACGAAGTTCTCACCGAAGTCAGAAAGCGCCTTACTTTCCTGAACACTGTCGGCCTCGGCTATCTCTCTCTCAATCGCCAAAGCGGTACCTTGTCAGGAGGCGAAAGCCAGCGTATCCGACTCGCGACTCAGCTCGGCGCCGGACTAGCCGGGGTCCTCTACGTCCTCGACGAGCCAAGCATAGGACTCCACCAGGCTGACAACGAAAAACTCATCGCCACCCTGAAAAACCTTCGCGATCTTGGAAATACAGTCATCGTGGTTGAACACGACGAAGACACCATGCGCGCGGCCGACCACCTACTCGACCTCGGTCCGGGAGCAGGTTCAAATGGTGGAGAACTCCTCTCGCAGGGCACACCCGATCAGGTCATCGCTGACCCTAAATCCATCACCGGTGCTTACTTGTCAGGACGCGAAACCATCGAGATCCCGTCACCTGAAACCGTAAACGCCGACACCCTCAAGCTCACTGTTCGCGGCGCGAAAGAGCACAACCTAAAAGGAATCGACGTCACCTTTCCCCTCGGAAAATTCACCTGCGTCACCGGCCTCTCTGGCAGTGGCAAATCCACCCTCGTCGACGACATCCTTCGCCGAGCCCTCTTCCGCCATTTCTATCAAAGCAAAGATCGCCCCGGCGAACATGACCATATTGATGGCCTCGACCATCTCGACAAAGCCATCGTGATCGACCAAGCCCCCATCGGTCGCAGCCCGCGTTCGAACCCCGCCACCTTCATTGGCGTCTTCGGTCCCATTCGCGACCTCTTCTCTCAGCTTCCCGCCTCTCGTGCCCGTGGCTACGAACCCGGCCGATTCAGCTTCAACGTCACCGGCGGACGATGCGAAACCTGCCAGGGCGACGGCCTCATCAAAATCGACATGCATTTCCTGAGCGACGTCTACGTCACCTGCGAATCGTGCAACGGACGCCGCTACAATCGCGAAACCCTCGACGTCACCTACCGGGGCAAAAGCATCGCCGACGTTCTCGAAATGACCGTTTCCGAAGCCCTGACATTCTTCCAGAAAATCCCGAAGATCAGTCAGCACCTCCGTGCCCTCGACGATGTCGGCCTTGGCTACATCCACCTCGGCCAGTCTGCCACCACCCTTTCCGGAGGAGAAGCTCAGCGAATCAAGCTGGCCGCCGAACTCGGAAAAACCGCTACCGGTCGCACCGTCTACATCCTCGACGAACCCACCACCGGCCTCCACTTCGCAGACATCGCGACATTGTTAGAGGTCTTCTATCGCCTCCGCGATCAGGGCAACACCCTCATCGTCATCGAGCACAACCTCGACGTCATCAAATGCGCCGACTGGATCATCGACATGGGCCCCGGCGGCGGCCAGGCAGGTGGAACGGTTGTCGCGGAAGGAACGCCTGAGCAAATCTCCACCTCGAAAGACTCGCTCACAGGACAATTTCTCACGAAATATTTGTAAGCCTCGTTACACTCTCCCGATCTAAAGAAGCATGAGATTTTTCGCCACTTTCCTTCTATCCGCGGCTTTCCCGATTTTCCTCCAAGCCGAAGAGCCAACACTCCAGTCCAAGATAGAAGCAAAAAAGGCAGCGAACCGCGCCAACGCCGATCCTGAAAAACTCAAAGCCTATGCCGAGGGAATCCAGTCCGTGTCCGACTCCGGCATCGTCGAGAAAGCAAAGAACACGGGAGATTCCGCACCTGACTTCACCCTGAAGAACGCCACAGGCCAGACAGTCACTCTTTCGGAAGAACTCAAAAAAGGCCCAGTCGTCCTCACCTGGTACCGCGGCGGATGGTGCCCCTACTGCAACATCCAGCTCAGCGCCTATCAGCGCATCCTGCCGCAGATCGAAGAACTTGGTGCCCAGCTCATCGCCCTCACCCCGGAAGTCCCTGACAAATCACTCAGCACCAGCGAAAAGAACGGCCTGAAGTTTCAGGTCCTGACAGACCTCAACAGCGAAGTCGCCCGCGAATATGGCCTCGTTTTCGAACTCACTGACGAAGTCGCGGGCTATTACTCCGATTTCTTCAGCATGGCCGACTACAATGGCGAAGAAGCCAACCAAAAGGAACTTCCCCTCGCCGCCACCTACGTCATCGATCAGAAAGGAAAAATCACTTGGGCCTTTCTCGACGCAGATTACACCAAGCGCGCTGAACCACGCGACATCGTCAAAGCTCTCGACAGCATCGAGTAGTCAGCTTTACCCCACCACTCAACTGACCAACTCGGCACAGACACCGGCCAGAATCACGACAAGCCACGACGGCAATTTCAGCACCAGCAGGGCAGCCGCAACACCGATCAAGAAAACAACATCAGTTCCCGACTCGATCGCACCCGTCCATACAGGGTCGTAGAGCGCCGCTCCGAGAATGCCGACAACCGCAGCATTCGTTCCTGCCAGCGCCCGCCGTAAACCCGGCTTTTTCACCACTTCAGTCCAGAAAGGCATCACCCCGAGAACCAGCAACCACGCGGGGAGAAAGATTCCAATCAGGGCAATCAGCGACATCAGCCATGGACCTCCGGGCCCCTCGATCATTGCACCGAGAAAAGAGGAAAAGGTAAACAACGGCCCCGGCACCGCCTGCGCAGCACCATAACCAGCGAGGAATTCCTCACGACTCACCCATCCCGGATTCACCACTTCTTCGCTCAAAAGTGGCAGCACGACATGTCCGCCACCAAACACGAGCGCCCCACTTCGATACATCGCAGAAAAGGCTCCCAGAGGCTGTCCCGTCTGAATATTGGACGCGACAATCAGGCCCACGAGCAAAACCCCAAACAAGCCCAGACAGACAGCTCCTGCCGTTTTTGAACCCGTGCGGACCTCCGTAGTCTCTCCGCCCTTTTCCGGAACCGACTTCTTTTCGGGTATCTTCAAAAAGAAAAATCCGATCAGCGCTCCCACGACGATCACCACAATCTGCATCCACGCAGGTCCCGTGGAGAGAATCACACCTGCCGCAACAAGAGCCATCAACTGTCGCGACTTATCAGGGCACAGCGTCGACCACATCGAGACTACGGCCTTGGCAATCACCGCCACCACCGCGATCTGCAACCCTCGCAGCCAACCAGCGCTCCCATCAATTCCTTCTCCTCCGAAATTCAGCAGAATGACGGCAAAAATCGTCAAAGCGAGCGCGGAAGGTAAAGTAAAAGCAGTCCACGCAGCCAAAGCACCCGGCAATCCAGCCCGTCGCCATCCAATACATAGCCCCAACTGGCTGCTCGCAGGCCCCGGAAGGAACTGGCAAAGCGCCAGCAAATCAGCAAAATCGGAGTCGGATAGCCATTTCTTCACCCCAACGAATCGGTCCCGGAAGAACGCGACGTGGGCCGTTGGACCTCCAAAAGCGGTAAGTCCCATCACAAAGAATTCGCGAAGCACTTCGAGAGCAGATTTCATCAAAGCACCTCTTCCTTCGAAATCGAGACCTCGACAAGTAGAGAATTCTCAGGAAACGGATCTGTCACATCCCTCGACTGATGAGCAGTGTCCCGCAATCGCGGCTGATTCATTCGAACTTCTCGGGAAAAATGGTGTCCCATATTTCCAGGAACAGCCGCACTTGTAACCTTGCAACGGACGGCGAAAAGAAACACGTTAAGATATCGGATCTCACCCGTCTAATCGCCCCATGACATTCCCCCGACTTTTGCTGCTGCTTTCCACGCTTTTCGCGCTCACTGTCCCAAATTCGGGCCAGTCCCAATCCGATCCCGTTCGAGACAAGTATGTCGAGGCTCAATTGATTTCCAGTGTCGACACGATCGCACCAGGCCAACCATTCACACTTGGATTGAAATTTTCAATCGACCCAACCTGGCACACCTATTGGATCAACCCCGGCCCAGCCGGAAAAATCACCGACATCGCTCTCGATATGCCAAATGGCTTCAAGGCGGGCGAATTGAAATACCCGGTCCCGAAGAAGTTCGTCATCGACTACGGTTACAACATCGTGGAGGCTGGTTATGGCTACGAGGAATCTGTCATTCACCCCATCACAATCACTCCACCCGCCGACCTGAAGCCGGGTGACACGATTTCAATTTCCGGAACAGCCGATTGGCTGATGTGCGATCCACAAACCTGCGTCCCCGGAAAAGCAGATCTCAAGATTTCGCTCGAAGTCGGTGAAGAAGCCGTCGCCTCGACAGACGCGACGATGATCACCTTTTTCGAGAACAAGCTCCCACAAATCACGGACTGGCCGGTCGAAACGGCTCTCGAAGGTGACAATCTCATTGTCACCGCAGAAATCCCCGAAGGCGGACTTCCTGAGGGAGCCAAGCTTGCCCTCTATCCCTACGACAACGAAACGGCCGATCCTCTAGCCAATGCGACCTTCTCTCAGAATGAGGGAAAGACCGTCATTACGATCAAAAAATTCGAGCAACTCACGGCAGCTCCCGATTCCTTCACCGCACTCATCGTAGCAGACACAGACACACAGAAGAAAGGCTACAAAATCTCTACCGGTTCTCTAGAGGAAACCGAGGCACCAGTTTCTGAGCCTGCAGCAACAGAAGGAGCAACCATCACAGACCAAGGCGGAGAAGAAGCCCCCTTCGGAGGCGGCATCTTCGGTTTTCTCCTTGCAGCATTCCTGGGAGGGATGATTCTCAACATCATGCCCTGCGTCTTCCCCGTGATTTCGCTGAAAGTGATGTCTTTCGTCGGGCAGGCAGGAGAAGATAGGAAAAAGGTCCTGACGCACGCCCTCGTATTCACCTTGGGAATTCTTGTATTTTTCTGGGCACTCGCAGTCGTCATGATTGCTATCGATGCGGATAGCTGGGGCTTCCAATTTCAGGAGCCTGGATTCGTCATTTTTCTGATCTTCGTCATGGTTGTGGTCGCGCTGAGCCTGTTCGGCGTATTCGAAATCGGAACCTCAATGACCGCAGTTGGTGGAGAACTCACTAACAAATCTGGTTACTCAGGCAGCTTTTGGAGCGGTGCCCTGGCCGTTCTTCTCGCTACTCCATGCACGGCTCCGCTAATGGCACCGGCAATCACATTTGCCTTGAATCAGTCCGCCGCGATGCAGATCGGTATCTTTACTTCTGTCGGATTGGGAATGGCAGCCCCCTACTTTGTCCTCTCCCTCTTCCCGAAATTACTGGATATGATTCCGCCTCCCGGCCCTTGGATGGAGACATTCAAACAGGCCATGGGCTTCCCTATGATCGCTGTAGCGATCTGGCTTATCGGCGTCCTGTCTCGCCAGTTGGAAGTCAGCGGCCTCCAGTGGGCACTCGTCGGAGCGATGTTTGTCGCGATTGCCGCGTGGATCCTGGGTCGCTATACCGGTTTTGATCGGACAAAGACCGTTCGCACAGTAGGCCGGGTTGTCGCCCTCGCCGTATTCGCTGGTGGTATTGCCGTCGCATTCTGGGCCTCTGGGAAAAAGCTGCCACCATCCGACGACGACATTGCCGCAGTCATCGAAGCCCATCGCAACGAAGGCAAGCACGTGTTCGTCGACTTTACGGCTGAGTGGTGTGCGACCTGTAAAGTGAACGAACGGACAAGCATCAAGACCGACGAGATTCAGAAGGCATTTAAGGATAATAACATCGAATTCGTAGTCGCAGACTACACCACCAAGAATCCGAAGATCACTGAGATCTTGCAGAAATACGACCGCTCGGGCGTGCCTCTGTATCTCCTGTATCCTGCCGACAAGACTAAGGATGCCATCCGCCTCAATGACGGTTTGGTGACCAAGGGAGCTATTTACGAAGCCATCGAAAAACTTCCGAATTAGCGGTTGATATCGTTCAGGGTTCTGGCCGATCCTTGAGGCGATGTTTCGGAAAATCATTTTCTCCCTCGCCACCTACGGCTTTGCCTTTTCAGTCCTGCCCGCACAGGACTGGGACTCACAAAACGAGCCTGCGAAGTTGTTAAAGAAGGAAACCCGCGACTTCTACAAAGAAGGTCCCGTTGAAGCTGAGATCTGGGAAGAAACAGTCTCTTTGATTTCGCCTGTTTCCTGGGAGGCAACAGCGGAACCTGAAATCATTGGCTTGGAATTCGAGCGCCACGCCGATTTTCTCATGCCCGTGAGAGTGCTCTATTTCGAGACCTTAGATGGAGATCAATGGAAACTGGGACTTTCTGTCTTTCCTTCCTTCGATTCCAACACCCTGCGAATTCCCGGTCCACAACCCGAGTTTTACGGCGAGCCCTTTCGCGCACTAATTACAAAGCCCAAACAGCGAGAACTCGTCCTGACAGGCACACGCAACGCAGCAAAGCTGAAAGAAGTTTTCCTCCCGGGAACAGTATGGGCTGGCGCATTTCAAGACGGGAAGCTCCAGCAACTTAGAATCGGCGATACGGATCTTCCACCCGCCATTGAGGTCAGCCGACTCTCACCCCCTTTCTTCTCCCTCACTGATCCGATGAGTTTTCGGTTCAACGCAACGTGCCTCAACCAACCACCGGTTACTCTTCAGGTCACTCCTGAACGATTGCTTGGTGCGGACATGACGATCTACAATTTCATGAAAGAACTGGGAGGCCCACCCGATGAAAACTTCGATGCTGACTGGCTTGAGTATGTTCACAGTGTTTGGAACATCGTGGTAGGAGTCGACCAGGCTGTAAACGTGATTGCTCCACTCATGGACGGACGTGGCGCAGCAGGAATGCTCGAACTCGAAAGTCTCTCGCTCGGCCCCGACTACGAGGCAGACTTGAAAGCACTCGTCGAATTCGGGGAGGAAAAAGCACCGCCTCTCCCGCAACCGCCCCCCTCAGGCTGGAACGACATCCTGAATTCAAAACTGGGAGAAATCCCGGCATCCCAGCGAACACGGAACGAAACTCAGTATTGATGCAAAGATTTGGCTTTCTTGTCCTGCTTTTCCTCAGCCTTCATGCCACTTTCGCATCGGGGCAGGAACTAACGGAGAAGCACCGTGCAAAGTATGCCGAGTGCAGGTCACTCCAGCAATCTGGTGACTGGCAAGGAGCCCGCAAAGTAGCAGCAGAACTCGTATCCGCATTTGAGAACGCAGCGCCATCGCAGTATCGCCTCGCGTTTACAAACGAACTGGCAAACCTCGATCAGCGTTTGGGAAATTATGACCAGGCTTTGTCGGGATATCGGACCTGTCTTGACATCGCCTCAGCAATCTCCGGCCCGGAGAGCAAACTCGCATCGCAGTTAAAGAATAACCTCGCAGCTCTTCATCAGGTATTGGGGAACTTTGCCGAAGCCGAAGGCTTAAACAGGGAGGCCCTTGCCATCCGTCAGAGAATCGAAGGAGAAAGTTCCGCCGAAACGGTCCCTGCATTGAACAATCTGGCAGGCCTTCTGTGGTGTATCGGCGACCTGCCCGGCGCAGAGAAAATGTATCGCGATGCCCTCTCTATTCGAACAAATGCGCTTGGCCCCAATGCGCTGGATACTGCCCGTTCGCAGGCGAATCTGGGAGGCCTCTTGTTTTATCGCAACGAGATCACTGAAGCCGAGCCACTCGTTCGGCAAGCCACCGCTACGTTCGACCGAGAAGCCGGCCCGACTCACCCGGATACTCTTGAAGTCCTCCTTTTCCTCGGTGAAATCGAACGGGCCCTTGGCAATCATGAATCGGCCCTGACACTCTACTCACAAGTAACAGTTGGCCGTATCGAATCGTTGGGAACTGAAGCCCATGTCGAGGTCGCAGAGTCCACCCGCCGAGAAGGAGATGCTCTGCGCAGCCTCGGACGATACGCCGAGGCGATAGAGAAGTATCAGAAGTCCGAAACTATCTACGACCAGCTTCTGCGCGCGCAGCATCCCGACCGCCTCGAAGGAGTTTACGGGCTTGGTCTCGCCGCCTTTGCATCAGGCGACAACGCAGCGGCAAAACAGGCTGCGCAAACCTGTAGCGACATCGAATTTCACGAGTTCGAAGCAATCCTTCAATTCACCGACGAGCGTCAGCGCCTCGCATTTCAGGATGTGTTTCAATCTCATCACTTGTTTGCCAATCTCCAGGATGGCCCTGCCGTAGCCGAGTTCCTACTTCGGAAAAAGGGAGTCGTCGTAGACAGCCTGATTGCGGAATCGCAGTTGATAAAGACTTCCCCAGATCCTGCAGTAAACACAGCATCAGCAGCACTCTCTTCGGCACGTGCGAGATTCCGGTCTGCATTTCTCGCCGGCGGAAATGATACCTCGGAAATCGAAGCCAGCCAGGCAGCCGTTCAGGATGCCCATCGGGCACTGCTAGATCTGACCGGAGGTTCTGTTGGATTCGCTGGCCTCACTGACTACCGCCTATCCGATCTTCAAGCCGCTCTTCAGCCAGGCGAGGTGCTCATTGATTATCTCAAGTTCGACCACTACAGCGGAAATGCTGATTTCACCGAGCGCTATGGTGCAGCGATAGTTACATCCAGCACTGCGGACTTTGTGGAATGTGCCGACGCAGCAGAAGTCGATGCGCTTGTTGCAGAGATCATCCCCTTCTTCGCCAGCATGGAACCCGATGACAATCTGGCGAGAACCGTCCTGACAAAACTCTACAATTTATTAGTCGCTCCCTACGCCCCCAGAATTTCGCAGCAACAAACAGTCATTATTTGCCCGGAATCATCGTTGAGCTTTGTTCCTTTTGCTGGGCTCCTCACTTCAGAGGGCACGTTTTTGATCGAGCAACACGATGTCGCTTATGTTTCTTCGGCAAGGGAACTGATCGCTAGCCAGCCAGCAGCCCCGGGGAAAGGCGCTCTGCTGATCGGAAACCCGAAGTTCCAATCCAGTGAGATCTCGCCAACTCCAGTCGCCGATAATCGAGGGCTGCTAACCGCATTCGGCAGTGTTGGACTTTCCAATCTTGCCGCCAACCTCCTGCCGCTATCCGGAGCAGAACTGGAAGTTCAGGAGCTATCCTCGATCATCGGAAACATGGGAATCCCCTCCCAAACAATTATCGGCGCACAGGCAACAGAATCGAACGTGAAAGGAAACATCTCTCGCCCTGCAATCCTTCACCTCGCAACCCACGGAGTTTATCTGCCAGCAGCTATGCCTCCAGTGGAAGATACCAATCACAACACCTCTTTTGTTCCCGACGAAGTGGTCGGATTTCAAAACCCCATGTTCGGCAGTTGGCTGGCCCTGACAGGTTCCAAAGAAACAGTTTCCGCTTGGGCAACAGGTATCGTCCCTGACCCAGATCAAGACGGAATCCTGATGGCAAATGAAGCTGCCGAACTCGATCTTGAGGGAACTACGATTGTAACGCTTAGCGCATGTGAAACAGCCAGTGGCGAAGCAACTGCGGGAGACGGTGTTCTTGGAATCCGCCGTGGATTTAGGCTCGCCGGAGCACAGAATGTCCTGACTACTCTCTGGCCAATTGCTGATGCTGTAACCGTCGAGATTATGAAACAGTTTTACACTGGCCTGGGGCAGACGTCTCCTGCTCAGTCTCTCAGCCAAACCCAAAGGGAGTGGCTGGTTAAGATACGAGATAATCCGGCAGCAGTTACACTTCCCGACGCAGCAGGGAACCAGGTTCCTGTCGGAGGGCTTTACTGGTCTATCAATTTAGCAGGACCGTTTCTCCTGAGCCGCTAATCGTCTCCCAGCACCTGGAGCATCTGTGCAGGCTTATCGGTGATAATGCCGGAAACACCTTTCTCCGCCCAACTGCTCGCAATCTTTGCGTCGTTGACCGTCCAGAGAGCAACCTCAAACCCACGGCTTTTCGCCCACTTGAGATCCGCGTCTCGGAAATCACTGAATTTCCACCCTACCCAGTCAGGCTTGAGTTTCGATATTTT
Organism: Verrucomicrobiales bacterium; assembly: GCA_002698785.1. Classification (GTDB taxonomy): domain Bacteria; phylum Verrucomicrobiota; class Verrucomicrobiia; order Verrucomicrobiales; family DEV007; genus Arctic95D-9. The sequence goes on from PAAG01000059.1 coordinate 706,566, forward strand.
TGTCTTTCGTGAAGCGTCGAGCTCTTTGCTACCGAGAGCACCCAGAGGAATACTGGAGTCCAAACTCTGAACTTCTGCGAGGAAATCCCAGTTAAAGCTCTGCAGAATGACTTTTTCACCTGCATTCAAATCCTGTATCGCTTTTACGTAGTTCGCCGCTTCTCCCGTTTTATGTTCAATCAGAGGAGTCGAATCACCTTTCAGACAAAGCTTAATCGCATCCGCCAGAAGCATCGGCTTCTCCTCATCGAACTCACCCCCATCGAACCAGGAACCCACATCCAGTTCACGAATCACCTTCCAGTCATTTGTCTCGACGCTCCCTTTGCGCCCGGTGATTCGCTCCAGATTATCATCGTGAAACAAAACCAGCGTTCCATCCGCTGTCGCACGCACATCAAATTCAATAACAGGTGCCCCCACCCGAACTGCCTCCGCAATAGATGCTCGGGTATTCTCAGGCGCATCCGCGCTCGCCCCTCTGTGTGCTATTACAGTTACCTCTTCATTCGCTACCACATTCGTCGCCGCCATAACCAGTCCCAATAAACATTTACATACGAATAATCTTCTTTGCATTTCCGGAAAAAATCTTCGCCCTCGCTTTCTCATCAACAAGCAGTCGGCGGACGTTACCAATCTGCTGTGAGCCGGAACACTTGTCTCCCTGCCCCATAGGATCGGCACAATCTGTTCCTAACAAAAGTTTGTCCTGATGTCGCTCCAAAAATGCAGCGGCATGTTCCTCGTCTCGATTCAGGGCATTTTTACCAGACCCAGCCGATAAATCTCCATACATATTCGGATAGTCGCTCAAATACCTGTCGGTCAACCCACCGGGAGTAACCTCACCTTTCGGATACATCTCCGATTGCTCATGCTTGGCGTCGATATTTCCCCACCAAGTCTGCGCATGCCCTATGAAATTTACTTTTGGAAACCGCTCCAGCACTTTATGAAACCGATCGAACCCCATGTTGTAAGCATCATGCTGAAAATGGAGAACGATGGGCACCTCATAGGCGCTGGCTACCTCGTAGACTTTGATCATGGGGACTGAATCACATTCCAAATGGAATTTCGACTCCCCAATACCCAGCGCTCCCCTATCTAGCCATTTTTCCAGGCTCGGCACGGCACCCTCTACGTCGGGCACTTCGTTGCAGAAATAGACGAACCGATCCGGAAACTCGTCTACCAGTCTCGCCGTGGCCATCGTTCCAAATACACGAGCCGCCAGACCATTCGATTTTCCGTTGTGAGTGGCAGACCGGACCAAAGCAGATCCGGAAGGTAGCAATACTGTACGCGACACCCCCATCATTTCCTGGTGCTTCACCAATTGCTCATTCGTGCGCCCGTGGAAATTGATATGCTGGTGGATATCGATGATCTCTTCCTCCGCGCCCACAGCGCTCCGCCACACGGCCGTGCCCAACGTCCCTAATGCCGCCGTTTTTGCGAATTGTCTTCGATTCATACGGTTGCCAAAGTCATACCAGACTGCCATGTGACACGACCAGATGAAAAAGAAACACTTTTGCGTCCTACTCCTTCCGCTGGCTCTTCACACGACAGCCGTAGCACAAGATTCCGAATTAGAAATCTCGGCTGAGGAATTCCCTCGAATCCCCGCTGTCGAACCGGCTGATGTCATGTCCACTTTCGAGTTGGAACCCGGTTTTAAGATGCAACTGTCAGCTCACGAGCCCAATGTCATGGATCCGATTGCCATGACTTTCGATGAAAGAGGCCGCGCCTATGTTCTCGAAATGCGCGGCTACTCCGAAAGGCGCGAGGAAGCACTTGGACAAGTCCGCCTCCTCACAGACAAAAATGGGGACGGCATCTTTGATCAATCTTCAATATTCAAAGAGGGCCTGAAGTGGCCCACCGCGATTACCTGCTACAAGGGAGGAGTTTTCGTTGGGGCCACTCCTGACATCTATTACCTCAAGGACACGGATGGCGATGGAGTTTGTGACGAACAGAAAACCGTGTTCACCGGATTCGGTGGCGGAAACCTCAGGCTCAATATGCAGGCTTTGTTCAATAGCCTGCGCTGGGGACCCGACAACCGGATCTGGGGAGCCACGGCCCGAAACGGCGGCCTGGTTTCAAACCCAAACGATGACACCTTCGAACCAGTTCTTCTTCGAGGAGCTGACTTCTCCTTCGATCCCGAGAAACTCGATCTGCGTGCCGAAAACGGAACCGCACAGTACGGAATGAGCTTCGACTCCGAAGGCCGACGCTACGTCTGTTCCAATTCGAAACACATTGTCTGGGTTGCCTATGAAAGACATCAGGTAAATCCAAACCCCTGGTATTCACTCCCCGATCCACTTGTCGACATTCCCAATGACGGTGCCGCAGCGCCCGTCTACCGGATCAGCCCCGATGAACCTTGGCGCATTGTCAGGACAAGATGGCGAGTCGCAGGGGTAGTGAAAGGCGTCGTCGAGGGCGGGGGCCGTGTCTCCGGTTACTTCACCTCTGCAACCGGAGTCCACCTTTACTGGGGAACAGCATTCCCTGACAAGTTTAGAAACAACGCATTCATCGGCGATGTCGGAAGCAACTTGGTCCATCGAAAGGTAATCGATTTTCCAGAGGACTCCGTTCAACCAATTGCCCATCGCGAAAACCCAGAGGAGAAAACCGAATTTCTTCGTAGCGCAGACAATTGGTTTCGCCCCACCAGTTTCGCGACCGGCCCCGACGGCGCCCTTTACCTGACAGACATGTATCGTGAGACCATCGAACATCCGTGGTCCCTTCCCGAACCAATAAAGAAACATCTCGACCTGAATAGCGGTTTTGATCGTGGCCGCATCTACCGCATCACGCCTGAAGATTTCATCTCCTCTCCACCTCCCGACCTGGCAGGGATGGGTACAGAAGAATTAGAGAACCTGGCAAACCACCCGAACGACTGGACACAGACGACGGCAAGACGCCTCCTTTTCGAGCGTGGTCAACCAGCGCTCCCCAAACCGGCTGTAGAGCCCTTTCCGGCACTCCTGTCATCGAAAAAGCCACTTTTAGATCACACCAAGCAAGCAGCCACAGATCCCTGGATCCGAGCTGCTTTTCTCAATTCCCTCAAAACATCACAGGATCTTGCAAAGGCATGGACTGAAACCGAAAACCTTCGCGGAAGCGATCTTCGAATAGACCTTGCGGAGGTAATTGGGCGCAGTGGCAACTCCGAACTCATATCTACCGTCGCGACCGAACTGGCAGCAAGTTCCCCAACCCCCAATATCGTCCAACAAATCGTGGCCCTCCAAACCGGCATGAAATACGCCAAGGTAAATTGGCTCAGCGTCACAGGCCCCGACCAGTGGAAGCCTTTGATCTCACGCGCCATGGCTGTGCTCCAGGTTCCCAATGCCAATTCCGAAAATCAGATTGCCGCCGTTCGCCTTCTTGGGCTGCTGGCGGGAGGTGAAGCAAAGGAGACCTTACAAAACGCACTCCTCTCATCAGGAGACGATGAGGAGTTGAACACAGCGATCGCTCTGGCAATCCACGACAATGAATATCTGATCGACCATTTCCCCAATCTGACCGACGGAGCAAAAGCAAGCATCTCACGCAGAATAGGCTCAAACAAAATAGCGTCTCTTCATCTCCTCGATAAGGTAAAGGCCGGCGAAATCGCTCTCTCCGAGGTTCCTGCGAGTCTGCTCGATCAAATTCGCAACAGCAAAGAAAAACAGGTCGAGAGAATGGCCCATGAGGTTCTCCCACCTGTCGTCTCCCGTGCTGATGTAATCGCAGAATACGAAGCAGCCCTAAAACTAGAGACCGACCGGGAACGCGGCAAAACGGCTTTTGCGAAGGCATGCTCGGCCTGCCACGTGTCTCACGAGGGACAGGGAATCAATCTTGGCCCACCCATTGCCACATTCGCGACAGCAGGAAAAGACTCTTTGTTGAACAACATCCTCGATCCAAATAAAGAAGTCGCACCGCAGTACCAGGCTTATACTTTTGAACTCAAGGATGAACCTCCGATTCTGGCGCTCATTACTTCAGAAACTCCTGACGAAGTGACTCTTCGCGCTCCTGGGGGAATCGAGAAAACATTCCCACGCACGCAGGTGGCATCGATGTCAGGCCTGGGACAATCACTTATGCCTGAGGGACTCGAAGCCACTCTCACAGTGCAGGAAATGGCGGATCTCCTTGCTTACCTGACCTCCCCTGCTCAGTAGCGATTCCCTCCTTGATCCCAAGAGCGGAAGACGGAAGTTGCACTGCACATGCCCGTCTTCCTCCAGATCTTTTTTGAAGTCTGCCTCCCGATCCTGCTCGTCATCGGGTTTGGGTGGGGCATTGATCGCATTTTCAATATCGACCTGCGTACCTTGGTAAAACTTAACATTTACCTGTTCGTTCCAGCGTTCATCCTGACCAAGCTCTCCACTTCTACCCTTGAAGGGGAAATCGGTCTCGCCGTCGTCGGGTTCACTGTCTGCATCATCATCAGCATGGGGATAATCAGCTGGTTAGTCTGCGCCCTTCGAAAGAGCCCACCATCGGAGCGCTACGCGATGCAACTGAGCACGATGATCTACAATTGCGGCAACTGGGGCATTCCCTTGATGATCCTCGCATTCTCAGAACTCGGCAGTGTCATTCAAGTATTCGTGCTCGCCACGATGAATCTGACTAGCTTCTCGGTCGGTGTATTTCTGGCGAATGCAGGGAGTGCAGAGAAAAAAGGTCGATTTCTCCCCATTCTGAAGCAGCCGTCTCCCTGGGCCATTGTGGTCGCCCTAACCCTTCGTTATTTCGAAAACCCTGCCGAAGAGATAACGTTCATCTGGATGCCCCTCACCTATCTGGCAAACGCCCTTGTGGCTTTCGCGTTGATCACTCTGGGAGTCCAACTTTCCAAGACAAAGCCTCCCCATCCCCGAGGGGCCTTGAGCTATTCTCTCGTCATCCGACTCCTTGGAGGACCGGCGATAGCCATATTGTTGACATGGATTTTTGGCTTCTCTGGAGAGCTCGCTGCCATCCTTATTCTTGGCACAGCAGCCCCGACAGCGGTAAATACCGCCTTGCTCGCCCACGAGTTCAACGCCGACAGCCGTTTTGCAGCAGCAGCCGTTTTCTACTCTACACTGGCCGCCTCGATTGTAGTTACGCTACTCCTCGCGATCTTACGAGCGGGGTGGATACCCTGGGCGGCACACTAGAACTTATCCCAANACCTTGGATGCTTCCACGATGAAGGATTTCGACCTCAGGNAAGGCGTGCCGAGGAAGCGGGTTTTCACCCGCGATCGAGGCACAACGCAAGCTGAGGGTGAAAGCCTCATCGCCCGTAGGGCCCCTTCTCGAAGCAATCCGGCGTAGCCGCTTGCTACTACCCCTAAAAGAATACAGGTGGGAGCGTTCAAGGTTTTGGGATAGGTTCTAGTAAGCTACTTCTTTTTCTTATGTTTTTTGCCTATGATCAGGCGATAAATCAAAAGAATCACGACCACTCCGGCAACGGATATCGCGATACTGGGAAGATCGAAAGCCTTCCCCGCATTCGCAGTGCCTATGTCGAGTTGGGTTGCAATAAATTTACCAACTGCCGCGCCGCCAATTCCTAGCAGCGTGGTGATGATGCAGCCACCGGGATCATCTCCCGGCATGAGAAATTTGCCGAGGGCTCCTGCAACAAAGCCCACCGCAATTGTGACCAGCCATTCCATGGAATCAAACACGAATTCGTGCATAATGCCATACTCCTCCCCCGAAAGTCACGCCTTAGTCCATGAAATCAACCTTCCTCATCCTAACAACTTTTCTAATTCCCCTACTCTCAATGGCTTCCGAGAGATCACGAGAGGAAACAAAAATTCACGGCTGGAATATTCGCATCGACAATCAGCTACTACCCGGTGGCGACTTGCACAAACCTCTCGGAGAACGGGCTCTCGTTCGTCTGGCATCAGACCTGGGACGAATCTCCCTTTTACTTCCCGAAGAGCCGCTCCAGAAACTACGCGACGTCACCATCATCCTCGACGAACATCCAAAGCTGAATGGCGCTCAGTATCATCCATCCAAACAGTGGCTCATCGACAACGGACACGAGGCTTCGCTCGCAAAATGCGTTCACATCAGCAAAGCCTCCTTTTATGTGAAGCGCGACCACCTTCTTGTTCAGCCCTCCATGCTTCTCCACGAGCTTGCTCACGCATACCATGACCAGGTGCTGGGATTCGAATACGAACCAATCAAGAAGCTCTTCGCGCGAGCTCAGCTGAAAGGCGAATACGAATCCGTCCGCTTCGTGACGGGAAAAGAGCGTCGGCACTACGCTCTGACAAATCACAAAGAATACTTCGCTGAGAACACCGAAGCATTTTTTGGCACGAATGACTTCTACCCTTTTGTCCGTTCGGAACTAGAACAGCACGACTCGGATATGTACAAACTTTTACAAAATATCTGGGGAGATTCCCTGTGATTTAACTATACTTTTGGTGATGAAATACCGTCATCTATTTCCGGCGCTTTTTGCCCTCTTGGTCAACACATCCATCGCCGAGCTCTACGAATTTCGAAATGAAGCCGGGCAAACGATTCGTGCAGAGATTCTCTCCGCAACGCCAGAGCAGGTCTCCATCAAACTCGAAAACGGCCGAACAATGCTGGTAAACAACTCAGTTTTCATCCAGGAAGACCAGGAATACATCCTCAAGTGGATTGACGCCCATCCCACTCAGTTGAAATTGAAAGTACGGTTCGAAGAAAAGCCAGAAGATGAGGAAGTCGATGAATCAGGTTCCGTAGTCACCACGTCGATACTCACGCGCTACGACATTCATCTCCAGAACTCCGAACCATTCCCTATCACTGGATGCGAAGTTCACTACCTGATTTTCAAATCGAAAGGCGGAGTATACTCCTCATCAGCGAATCAGGGCAGCTTCGATGAATTACCCGAGTACCTCGTTCAGTACGGCACATCCCAAATGGATGACCTCCCTCCGAACGAGACCACAACAATCATCACGAACTTGATTATCGTAAATGAATTTGAGCCTAAAGGCGGTGGCAAAGACGCCGAAGAAGACCTCATGGGCATTTGGGTGCGCGTGATCAACGAGAAGAAACAGATTGTCTTCGAGGCAAAATCAAGCGAACCAAAATTGAAGAACGTGACTTGGTACGATCCTTATGCGGAGACCAAAGAAGAGGACGAAGATCAGTAGCACCTACCACTTCATCACTCTCGCGAGGAAACTTTTGACCTCAGCCGTTTTCGGATTCTCAAAGAGCTGATCAGCCTTTCCTGACTCCACTGCCCTCCCTTCCGCAAGGAAAACAACGTAATCTGCAGATTGCCGAGCAAACCCCATTTCGTGCGTAGAAAGAACGATTCTCTGGCCCGCCTGACAGAGCTCTTCGACCAAATCGAGAACTTCAGCTTTCATTTCCGGATCGAGCGCAGAAGTCGGCTCATCAAGCAGAAGAAGCTTCGGATCGTGGGCCATGGCTCTCGCCAGCGCAATACGTTGCTGCTGACCACCCGAAAGCTGCCCCGGCTTCTTTTCGCTGTGATGTTCAAGGTTGAAACGTCGAATCACATCAAGAGCGCGAGCCCTCGCCTCGTCACCGGTCCATCCGTGAACTGCCGTCAGGGGCAACACGACATTCTCCATCGCCGTGAGGTGAGGGAACAGATTGAAAGACTGAAACAGGAACCCGTTTTTCCTACGATAGCTTCGAAGCTCGCTCTCGCTTTTTGAAACGGCTTCTCCATCAATAGAAACGCTCCCCTTGTCCGGAACCTCCAAACCGCCCAGTAATCTCAAAAGAGTCGATTTTCCGCTGCCCGAAGGGCCTATCAAAGCCAGAACTTGGACCTCATCTGAAAGCGACATGGACACACCGTCCACCGCCCGAGTGGTCCCATACACACGCGTCAAATTCTCGACTTTAATGCTCATAAGCAAATCGAGCCTCCAGGTGACGACTTAGCAGTGAAATAGGAAACGTAAGTGCAAAATACCCCACGATGAGCGGAAGGTACGCTTCGAAAGTCGCATAGGTGTTGGCATTCGCCTCACGCGCCTGCATCGTGAATTCATGAACACTGATCACAAAAAGAAGCGATGAGTCTTTGATCAAATTCGCAAATTGCCCAGCCGAAGCAGGTAAAACCCGACGGATGGCCTGCGGTATAACAACATAACGATACGTCTGCGCTTCAGTGAACCCAATCGCTTTCGCCGAGAGCCACTGCGACTTGGGAATCGATTCAATTCCTGCTCGAAAGATCTCCGAAAGATAAGCGCCCGAAAAGCAGGACAATATCAAAAGGCCCACACCGAACCGGCTGTCCCAGCCGATAGAATCTGCGATCAGATAATAACCAAGCAGAATCTGAGTTAGCAAAGGAGTGCCGCGTATAAACTCCACGTATATTCGAGCAAGTAACTTGGGGTACGCGTGCCCTGCCAATTGCCCCACTGTAAGAAGTCCACCAATTACGGTGCTAAGCAGCAATGCCACGACAGAAATTAACAGCGTAGTCAACCAACCGGAGAACATGTTCCCCTCGTAGGGAGCTATTGCTTTCCAGTCATACTCATGACTCGCGACAACCCAGATGACAAAACAAAACGTCGCCGTTAAGACGACCGAGACAACGATGCTGGCAGCCAGTTTCAAAATAAATCACAGCGCCTCGGCTTTCATCCGGTGAGTTGGCACAGGCATTCCTGGCCGGAAGTGTTCGAGGTGAACGATCCTGAATGAAAGAGCCCTGTCGATAGCAATGGTCTGCTCCAATGCCAGATTCGCAGCTCTTTCCAGCGAGTCTGGATCGACTTCGGCACGAATGTTGAGAAGCAGTTCACCATCGTCAATCGGCTCATACAAACGGTGAGAGAGTTCCGGTTCCGAATCTCCACGGACGAGATTGATCGCCGCAATCTCCATCGGATCACCAATCGGATTCAGTGTCATTTTCAGGTGAGCGACCTCAGCGCCGTCTTCTTCCAGTTTCTCGCGCAGAGTGGACGCAATTGATTTCAGCAACTCGTTTCCGTCAAACTCATCGATTCCTCCCCCATCGCACTTAATCTCAACCGTCGCATTCAGCCATCCTAACAAAGCTTCACCTTCCCCATATCGCTCGTAGTCAATATCGAGGAATCGAGCGGTATCCATTTCAGCGTGCAAAACAGCCTCGAACCATTCTTCACAACCCGTTCCTTCCCTCGCCGACACACAGCACACCTGAGAATCCGGAAACTCGCTCTTTAACTTTTCAACAAGGAGCTCTCTGTCGTCCGGTTCCAGTAAATCAAGTTTGTTCACAACGATGAACTCAGCCTCCTCCAACTGCTTGCGGTAAATGTAGGTCACGTTTTCCGAGAAATTTCGGCCCTCTCGAATTCCCAGGATCTGACCCGCTCGAATCGGATCGACCAACACACTCAAAGGAGCAACCAGATAATCATCGCCATAGATTTTCTGCAGAGGAAGACTGACAGTTGCGACCAGATCCGTACAACTTCCAACTGGTTCCGCGAGGAATATGTCAGGACGTGTCGTTGTCGTCAGAGAGACCGCAGCGTCGATCAACGAATTGAACCGGCAGCAAAAACATCCTCCCGATATTTCTTCGACCGGGAACTGATTCGACCGTCCGATTGCTGAGTCCACCAGCCCTGCTCCTTGATCGTTTGTGATCAATCCTACCTTCTCCCCATTTGAATCGAGAAATCGGGCAAAACGTTGAATCAATGTTGTTTTCCCGGCACCCAGGAAACCACCGATCATGATATAGCGAGAGGGCATGCCGAATGATCCACTCGCATCCGAAGACTTTCAATGGCGAAGGCCCGTGCGGCGGAGTTTAGGGAGGTCATCAGATTGGTAAAAAACTTATCGTTTGCTGGTGAAGCGATTATCGAAACAGAGCCTTCGAAACAAACCGGAAAATAATTTCACTTTTTTAATTCATTCACTGCAAGCGAGTTACAACACAACCGGAATTTATTGGCACGCCGAATGCAATATCATTTAGGCAGATCGGAGAAACCGATCAAAACAATTTAAAACCAACTAAATTAGAAAGAAAAAATCATGAATCAGGAAATCACCTACCGCGGAGCCAAAGCACAAGAAGAAGAAGTTTGCCACCCACATCAGGAGGCACACAAAGAAACTCAGAATGTCGAATACCGCGGAGCCAAAGGCGAAGCAACAATCGGTCACGACCACAAAGTGCAGCACGTGACCTACCGCGGCGCCGAAGCCGACATGGACATCTAATCAGCTCCGCTGAATAGCAAAAAACTCCCGAGAGGCAGCTGGAACCAGCTGCCTCTTTTGTTTCAATAGCCTTCCTGCTGCATTTTTTCGATCAATGCATTGAGGTGTTCCACGTAACCGTGCACGTCTACGCTACTCTCTTCTGGCGCACCCTTGACCGAATACAGCCAGCCATCCTCGTAGGGTGAACTCTTAACGATACACGCATCGACCTCCAGGATAGGGTTGCTCCCTGCAAATTTCCCATCCATCACGCAGAAAAGATCGCTCGCCGCTTTGAAGCCCTCGACATATCCAATCTGCTGCCCAGAGGCAACATCGTCGCCCTCTTGAACCTCAAACTGCGCTTCCACCAATTCACCCAGCATACGAGTGGCAAATTTGGTGAATCCCACCTGCCAGAGATTTGATTCCCCCTCTACCGGCTTCATCCAATAATGACTGAGCGAATACTGAAATGCAACAGGTAGGCGGGCAGAAAAGCGTGCATGTTTGAATCGAACAAATTCCATAGATGGTTATTCCGTCAGGGATTACCCAAGAAATTTTGCGCGGAGAAATTCGCAAAACATTCGTGACTTCGGAAGACGGTATCGTTTCTCGAACACATGAAATCGGTCTGATTCCATTTCATCAAGAATTCCAGAATAGATACGTCGCATCAGCTCTGCAGAGCGCATTGCTTTGCGATCGGTTTTTGGCAAAGAATCCGTCGCTGCTTCATAAAAAGAACGGGCCACACTGCATTCGTGCTTCATGAGCCGCTCAAATTTTGCGCGGTCAGGTGAGCGAGAAAGAATGGCTTCTTCATTCAGGCCGAAACGCTCGAGGTCCTGGGCGGGAAGGAACATTTTGCCCTCCTCTGCATCTTCACCAACATCCCTCAGAATATTCGTCCATTGAAGGGCATACCCAAGCTGTTCTGCATATACCCGAGTCGAGGGATCCTTGTACCCAAAAATCTCGATACTGATCAATCCGACCGCACTCGCTACCCTGAAGCAATATGCCTTCAAGTCTTCCTGCGTTTCGAATCGAAGCGGTCCAAGATCCATTTCGACGCCTTCGACAATTTCCAGGATCGTGTTCTGATCCAAACGATATCTCTGCTGCAAATCTACGAACTCAAGTTCCACTCCCGCGAGAGGTGCCTCCTCCCCTTGGACCAGATTCCTCCAGCGGTTCAAACCCTCACGTCGCTCTTCTAAAGAAAACCCTGGCTCATCCGCGATATCATCAATCACTCGGCAGAAGGCGTAAAAAACGCGCATGTCCCTCCTCTTGGCCTTGGGCAATACAGCAAGAGCAAATGCCAGATTCGACCCGCTGCGGCGGACAATCTGCTCAGAGGTTTCGGTTATCGGGTCCAAAATCGCTTAGTCAACCGGTCCAAAGTGATGGCCGAAGGGATAATAAACGAAAGCTCCGCGTCCTACGATATTCTCCTCCGGAACAATTCCCCAATTTCGTGAATCCGAGCTGTTCGCGCTGTTGTCACCAAGTGCCCAATACTCGTGTTCCCCCAACTGAACTCCCGTCTTTCCTCCATTGCGAGTGTACCCGGTGTAGCGTCCCTCTTTCGCCATCACACGCTGAATACCAGACTCAGTGGCAACTTCTCCATTCACGAGCAGTTGCGGAGGCTCGATCTTTAGTTCGTCTCCAGGCAAGCCTGTGAGTCGCTTGATATAATGTTGGGACCCTTGACGCGGGTCGGGGAGCTCTCTCTGAATTCCATCAATATTTTGCGTGTTGAAAACAAAGACTTCTCCGCGCTGAGGCTTCCTCCAGTGGTAGATGAATTTGTTTACCACCAATTGATCACCGGTATCAACATACCCTTTGGCAAGAACATCTCCCTCTTTCACGGGCACCATGCGGGAAGAACCGCTGAGAAGATTCAAATTCAGAAGATTCTGAACTCTGGAGAGTGTGCCCGGGGCGCTGTAAGTATGCCCATTCTTGGTGACCAGATAGGTTCTGGGGAAAAAGATGAAATGGGTCTTCTCGTAGAAGTGACTTCTATCCAGAATAAGATAGTCGTTGTCTTTTGACGTCCAGCTTACATGGCTGCGGCCGTACCAGAACTTGTCCCAGAGTCGCTGCGGTAGGGCAGGCATCTCATAGTCCTCCGGAGCATTGTACTCCGAGCGGGGATTCACGTCCGGAGTAGGATACGCGATGATCCCATTCAATGTCGGCTGCATGGAGCCGGTGGGGATCTTAAACTGCTGGATAAAATAAGCACGAATCCCCATCGCAATCACAACCGCGACAAAGACCACCTCAATATTCTCCTTCCATGCCGACGGCTTATATCCCGGAACCGACTTCTTACAGGTCTCTGTAAGATCGTTAGCTTGCTCTTCCAGAACCTTTCTTTTCGCCGTCGGCTCCTGGAGAGTCTTTTCGAATTCGGCCCGCTTGTTCTCTATCTCTGCTTTCTTTTCGTCAGAAATCAGATCGTCGTTGTAGCGAAGAAACTTCCGGACGCCTTTGAGCAAAGCTTGACCGCCTTTTTTCCCTTTTTTGTCGAGCGGCAACTCAGCCAACTCCTTGCTGTTCTTTTTCTTGGACTGGAACATGGCTGTCTGCGTTCGCTCGATCAGTCTCCGCTCTTCAGGACTTTAATAAAAGCATCCTGAGGAATGTTGACCTTTCCGATGGCCTTCATTTTCTTCTTCCCCTCTTTCTGCTTCTCCAGCAACTTACGCTTTCGAGATATATCTCCGCCGTAACACTTCGCTGTCACGTTTTTGCGCATCGCGCTGATCGTTTCCCGAGCGATAATTTTTCCTCCCAACGTCGCCTGAATAGCTACGGAGAAGAGTTGCTGCGGAATGACATCTTTCAGCTTCGCAGCCAATTGACGTCCTCGATACTCGGCTTTGTCGCGATGCACAATAGTGGAGAAAGCGTCGACTGATTCTCCCGCGATCATCATGTCCATCTTTACGAGGTTTCCGGGCTGATATTCGGCATGCTCATAATCCATGCTTCCATAACCCCGGGTCATGCTCTTCAGACGATCGTTAAAATCGACCAGAATCTCGTTCAGAGGCAAAATCGCAGTCAGGAGAACGCGCGTCGAGTCCAGCGTTTCGGTGTTCTCCAGAATACCGCGCTTCTCAGAAACCAGCTTCATCATATCCCCGATATAGTCGTTAGGGGTCATGATGAAGGCTCGCACCGTCGGCTCCAGAATCTCTTCGATCAACTGCGGTTCAGGAAGCAAACTGGGGTTATCGACCTCGATCTGCTCTCCATCCGTTTTAGTCACCTTGTAGACCACCCCGGGATATGTCGAAATGACATCCATGTTGAACTCACGACGGAGCCGCTCCTGGACAATCTCCATGTGCAAAAGTCCAAGGAATCCACAGCGAAACCCAAAGCCCAACGCAGCCGAACTCTCCGCTTGGTAGCTGAAGGCGGCGTCATTAATCTGGAGTTTACCCATCGCAAGCTTGAGTTGCTCGAAGTCATCCGAGGTGACTGGATAAATCCCGGAAAACACCATCGGCTGAATGTCCTTGAACCCTGGAAGTGGAGTATCGGCAGAAATTCGGGACTCCGTGATGGTATCGCCAATTTTGACCTCGCTTGAGGTCTTCATGTTCGCGATCAGGTATCCGACATCCCCTGCCACAAGAGAATCTCGACTCAACTGCCTGGGAGTAAAAATACCAACCTCTTTGACCTCGTAGGTCTTGTTGGTCGCCATCGTGCGGATGCCAGTCCCCCTCTTCACTTCCCCGCTCATCACCCTCACGTAACTCACAACACCGCGATACGTATCAAAGACGGAATCGAATACCAGAGCACGTAAAATTTCATCATCCGGTTGCTGAGGAGGTGAAATTCTCTGAACAATCGCCTCAAGAATGTCGTCGATGCCAAGGCCCATCTTTGCGCTCGCCTCAATCGCCTCCTCTGCCGGAATTGCGAGGATATCCTCCAATTGCTTCTTCACAGCAGGAACATCCGCATTGGGTAGATCGATCTTGTTAATCACCGGGATAACCTGGAGCTTCGCCTGGTGGGCCAAATGCACATTTGCCACCGTCTGCGCTTCCACTCCTTGGGCCGCGTCAACCAGTAGCAATGCCCCCTCACATGCTGCGAGGCTACGACTCACTTCATAGGAGAAGTCGACGTGCCCGGGGGTATCCAGCAAATTCAGTTTGTAGCTCTTTCCGTCCTTCGCAGCATATTTCATCGTCACAGGATGGGATTTGATAGTAATCCCCCTCTCCCGCTCCAGATCCATGGAGTCGAGCAATTGGTCTTGCTTCTCCCTCTGGGAAATAGTCTGCGTCGACTCCAGCAGACGATCAGAAAGAGTCGTCTTACCGTGGTCGATGTGAGCAATAATCGAAAAATTTCTTGTCAGTTCAATGGACATCCGTTCAGGGCGGAAAACCTAGTGTGATCTTCCTGAAAGTAAACGGCTTTCCACCCAATCAGAATCAAGAACAGAACTCCGGCCGGCACCGAACGGGAGAAAAAACCTCACCAGATCGTAATACCTTCTTGCTCAAGCACTTCAGACAAAGCATCCTCCATCTGACGTCGTGCCTGGGCAGTCGTCTTGTGGAGATAGCTGTGAAGAACAGCGTCCTCTTCGTTCCTGTTTTCACACTGCTCGCTGTATTTTTCGAAGGCGAGAAGGCTGCTGAGGAGATTAGCAAGGTGCTGCGGACATTCGCATTTCACGATCGACGACTGGTGTGAAATCCTCACCAGTTGCTCGTCCGAATACATACGTTCCGGAATATCACCGGCTTTCTCATTAAACTCTCGGATCGAGCATGAATCATCTTTCTCTGACTCGACCCTCCGCCCAGAACGAAGGGCTAGCTGTATGTCAGCAATGCACGCCAATTGAATCTCTGACGCATCTACCGGCGCCCTTAGTGCGGTGATCTGCCGTATATCCAGGGGGTTAATGATATCTTCTTTCGCAAATTGATAGACGAGAATCGCTCTCCTCACCTGCAACGTGGAAATCACATTCTGCAAGTTCTCAATATCTTCGGGAAAAACAGTGTCTTGCGAATGGATGAGAAGGTCAATCGCTCCCGGTCGAATGCTGTTCAACATTTCGTCAGCATCGCGGAATTCCCCCACCACACGCAGCGCGGGAGAATTCTCAGCAGCCTCCCTGACCACTTGTCTAAGGATTGTACCAGTAATTCCGATTCGACAGACTCCAGCAGGCGCTTCCTCTTCCAGACCATCTTCAGACACCTTTGCGTCGAGAGTGCTTGAGAGGCGCTCTTCCAACTGGGGTGTCGCAAGTTTAGCGACACTCCCGATCGCATGCCCGTTGTCTACCAAGGTCTTGAGGAGCGCAAGCCTCTGGATATCACCTTTGGTATACTGACGACGTCCGCTATCACTCCGCCGTGGTTCCACCACACCATAGCGGCGCTCCCACACTCGCAGTACGTGTGACGAGATGCCCGTTAAGCGAGCAACAGCACTAATTTCGTAAAATTCTTCCTCCTTGTTCTCCATGGTTTCGAATTCCCAGCATCCATGTAGTTACGCGTCTTCTACCCGGAAGAATCGTCCAAAATGCAAAATTGTCTAAATTTTGTCTAAAAAAACACTTGTCTAACTTCTGTTCATAGACAAAAATGATCCAACCAAGACAAACTTTAGACACAACATGAGCAAGCCGAAACCAAAGTCAGAAGAGCGCCAGTATGAAGCTGATCTAATGAAGCGCGTCGCGTCCCACGATCAGCAAGCCTTCGCAGAGCTTTCCGAGAAATACTCCGCTCTCATATTCTCAACAGCGTTCAAAGTTCTCAACCACTACGAGGACACCGAAGATGTGATGAACGAAGTTCTCGCGACCATTTGGAAAAAGGCAGACACCTATCATTCTCGCAAAGGTAGCCTTGTAACATGGATTTGTACAACTGCTCGCAACCGCGCCATCGACCGAGTGCGGAGCGTCCAGCGTAGATCGGCGCTTTACGATCGTTACGAAGACAAAGTGCAGGGCGATGCTCCAGAAGCACGCACGACAGGTCGGGAGACGCTCTACCAGTCCGATGCTCGCCAAGTCCTCAAAAGCGCCGTCGTCGCACTATCGCCAGAACAGCGCGAGGTGATCGAGCTCGCATATTTCGAGGGTCTCACCCAAAAACAGATTGCTGAAAAGATCCACAGTCCGCTCGGGACGGTAAAGGCAAGAATCCGTCGCGGTGTCGAGCGCCTCAGAGTCTCGATCAACGACAGGTTGAAGGGCGAAGGAACTCTGCTCTTGAACAGCGTTTCTAACTAGGAGTCGTTCCCGTCAAGCTCGGACCCCGTCCGGGTGAGCGAGGTGAGAATGCCGTGCAGTAGCTTTAGCTCACGGTCAGATGGTTGCATTCTTGAGAACAGGGTCTGCAATACACGCACCGTACTGGGCTTCAGCTCGGGCGTTAGGAAAAAACCTGCCCCCTCAAGCTTTTCTTCAAGGCGGTGCATGAAAATGGCCACATCTCCCCGGGTTGCCATCTCCCTCACAGATGTAGATGGCATAGTATCAGCGACCTTTTTCCATTCCCATCCAAAAAGAAGAACTGCCTGAGCCAAATTCAGTGATGGGAAATCAGGGTTCGTGGGAAATCTCAACAATGTATCAGCAATCGAGATCCCCGAGTTATCCAAACCTGATGCTTCCGGTCCGAATAGGATCGCGACCTTCTGCCCCGCACCAAGGGTAGCCTGGGAGAGTTGAGAAGCTTCCTCGGGAAGGACCACGGGCAAATCGTCAGACCGCTCCCTGGCCGTTGTCGCAATAACCCGGTGGCAATCTTCCACAGCTTCGGTGAGCGAGGAAAATACCCTCGTCTGTTCCAAAACTACGTCCGCATCAGCGGCGGTCGCTATGGCCGACTCATTCGGCCACTCTTCCCTTGGCTTCACAAGCCGTAGTTGGCAAAGGCCGCAATTGAGCATCGCTCGTGCACACATTCCGATGTTTGCCCCGAGTTGGGGTTCAACAAGCACGATGATGGGCTGTGTATTGCGAGTCATGTTGGATTATGCCAGATTCTCTTCAATGGAAGTTCCCGAAACAATAGTCTGCGTAGATTGCGGACAACCAGCGCGCCTTCTCTCTTTTCCGCCAGAAGAAGGTTGGGAAGTGGGCGACATCGTGGCGTATCGTTGCTCAGGATGCAACGACCGTTGGGATCTCGTTGTGGCCGGCGAAGACGAAAATCAGGCAACTGACTCCGTATCCGCAGAAGCCAGAGCTATACTGGAACAAAGGGTCAGAGACCAAAGAGAAGCGTGAATCATGAAGAGAGAAAAACACATCCTTCTTTTCGATAGCGACTGCCCCATGTGCACGTTCCAAAGCCGGCTTCTCGGCTGGATGGACTGGTTTCATCTCGTCGAAATGGTCCCACTCAAGGACCCGCGAACCCAGGAGATCGCTCCTGATATCACTCGCGAAGACCTTCTCGAAGCCATTCATTGCATTACTCCGAACGGTGAGATCTATCGTGGCGCTAGAGCGATTCGATTCCTCGGGCTGCGCATTCCTCTACTCATTCCTGTCGGACTATTCCTCTGGATTCCGGGCGTCATCTGGGTGGCTGAAAAGGTGTATGCTTTCGTTTCTAGAAATCGTCATTTCTTCAGCAAGATCTTCGGCTGCAAGGGAGCCTGCACCATCCTCCCGGAAAAACCAAAGCAGTAGTCAGTCCCCTAATCTGCCTCTCCCCTTCTCGATTCCTTCGCTTCAGGAGGCTGCACCTTTGCCTTCACGACGATCGCGGTTCCCCCTTCGTCTGGATTTTCCGCCCCAAAAAAACGGCGGTTGAACTCCTCACCTGCTTTCTCGAAGCCATAGGCTCGTCCCACCTCTCCATTCTGAACAGGGATCGATATTCGGTATTTCTGGAGATCTACAGTTTGCGGCTTCGCCTCTTCGGTTTCCAATAGAACAGTAAAACGAGGCATCGCATCGACATAGATGACTCCCAACTCCACTCGGGGACGAATCAGGATCGAAGTTGAAATCCGCGTCGTTGAGAAAATAGGAAGTTTGATGTCTCCGGAGTGCAAGAACGGAGAGAAATACGTCGGATCGGCTACTTGGTCGATTAGAGGAACTGAACCAATCCCCCCTGCAGGTAAGATCGCCGATCCATAATTCACGAAGCCTTCAAACTCCGAGTTCTCGAAATCAATATCGAGAGATATCGAACCATCAGGATTGAGTGTACTTGTGGTCTCACTCGTAACACCAATGTTCCGCTTTTGAAATTTGGTTGGAGTTGCTGGAATCACAGCGGTAGGCCCCGACGGTCCCACGATAATTGTCGGCGGAGCATATTCTACCGGAAACGGAACCTCTTGCGCAACGGTGAGCTGCTGCCTTCGCGACGGCAGACCCGTGATAAACTGGAAATCCAGAGCAACCTCCACCTCCGGCAAATCGGCGGTCTTTACGGCCTGCTCTGCCCTGAGTATGCCGTCTGGGGTATCAATCACCATGACACTGCCCTTCCCGGGCAGCATAACAAACTTTCCACTTGGACTCAGCGCGTCCTCAAGTAAGGGCCGAATCACCTCAAGTTCAGCAAAACCAACATCAATTTCTTTCTTGATCGTGGTCTGACCAAAACCACTCGAGAAACAAAAGATGATGCCGAGGAACCATGTGGCGAGGAAGAAACGCCTGGACTTCATAGTGCCCAGTATGGGGGAAAGCTACGGAATGAGGAAGTCTGAAATCAGCTCAGCACCTCTTCCCAGTCAGCTTCCTTGAAGCCAACCAAACCAACTCCCTCTCCGAGAAGGAACGGACGCTTGATCAAATTCCCGTTACCAGCCAGAAGCGTGATCGCTTCACTCTCCGACATTCCCGGAAGCTTGTCCTTCAAACCAAGGGCTCGGTAGTCTTGTCCGGATGTGTTGAAGAGCCTTCGCAATTCCCCATCATACGCTTTCAGCATCTCTTTCAGCTCAGCTTTCGTCGGAGGTTTCTCTCGAATGGGGATTTCATCGAATTCGATCCCTTTCTCGCTCAACCATTTCACCGCCTTCCGGCAAGTGCTGCATTTTGAATATGTGTAAACTTTCATAAATCACCAATCGCGAACAAAAAAGGGGCAGCCGCGAGGCCACCCCTTCTCAAATAATTTACCAGCGCCTTGTCAGGCTTGGTGTGGTCCTTCAACACCACCCGCGGCTTCCTCACGAGTGATTTCTACCGGTTTGTAGCCACCCTTCATTTTGAAGAACAACAGCAAGAGCAGATAGATCACAGCCATGATAGCCGGGATAAAGGAATCCGCTTTCAAGGTTGCACGGTCACCGCGAATGTCAGCATCCAGAACAGCTTGCTGCTGCTCCGTGCGATCTTCTTCCGGCAGTTCCTTGATTTCACCCAACTTCTTGCCGTCCAATCCAGTCGCGTCCGCAAAAATCGTGAACGATGTGGAATCAGTAGCCTTGTATTCTTCGTAAAGCGCAGCATCCACCTGTTTCAATTCCTCGCCGGCGAAACGGTCTTTTGCATAGCCAAGTCCTTTCGAACCGATCAAACCAGCACTCATCATTCCGATTCCACCCATCAGGGAAATCGCGATGGCACCCGTCTTCGGGAAGCGGTCAGAGGCTACCGCAAGCATCGTTGGCCAGAAGAATGTCTTGCCGACTCCATAGATCGTCAGGGCCACCATCGCCATGGCAAAGCCTGACGCGATTGATGTGAGGTTCAAGCCAATGCATGCGAGCACGGCACAGATGAAGAGAAGCCCAACAGGAGAAATCTTCATCTTGCTCTCAATGAAGTGAGCGCAGAATCGCAACCCGAACATCACAAGCGAAGTCCAGATAAATAGAGCCTTACCCTGTCCTGGTGTCAGGATGTTACCAGTGATGTTCTGCATCCACTGGTCAGTTCCAAGCTCAACAGCACCGACGAGTGCATGGGTAACAAACAGAACAAACAGCAGGATCGCACCGAAAGAAAATTTGGTGATGATGCCGATGATCACCAGCAAAACGAATCCGATTCCGTATGCAAAAATCGGCGAAAGACCGAACTGCTCACTGAAGAAAAGAGAGATAAGATAACAGGCCACGAGACCGCCAAGCAAACCAACGTCCTTGAACATCTCGCCGTATTTGACCCCTTTTGCACTCGCCTCGGACTTCGGGAATTTCTGGCCCATAAACATGATGCCATAGATCACGGTGGGGATGAGATAGAGAGAAAGCTGAAGCTTCCAGCTAAGCCCCATTCCTTCGTCAAGAATCCAGCCAACAGCGGCACCGAAAACAAGACCGGCAGGCCAGGATGCGTGAAGGATATTAAGGTAGTGTGTCCGGTTATTCGGGAAAAGTGTGGCAACAAGAGGGTTTGCAACCCCTTCGAGAGTTCCGTTCGCAAGCGCGAAAATGAACATACCCCACTTCAAGAACTCAAACGCAGTCGCCTGATCTTGCTCCGGATTGGCCATGAAAGTGACAACTGCCGAAAGGATGTGAAACAGGAACGCTGCCACAACCAGCTTTCCATATCCGATCTTGTCAGCTACCAACCCGCCAATAAAGATTCCGAAGCAGAATCCAGTGAAGCCTGCGCCACCAATTTCTCCCAGCTGTCCCCCAGTGAAACCGAATTCGGAACCCCAGTTATCAAAAATTCCGCCTCGAATGGCGAAGCCTACACCTGCCGCAAGAATCGCCATGAAACCTGCCCAGAGCAGTCTTTTCGCGTTCGGGACAATCCCCGCGTCATGGGTATCTGCGATATCGTCAATTTTACTCATCGTTTACTTAGATTTTGTTGAAACCATCTCCTGATTCCCGCGAAATCCTTCGATTCCAATTCCGGTTTGGCCGCAGGGGTTTCGTCACCAATTCTGGCCGGATGCCGCGAGATAGAGCGGGTTTCTTAACAAACGCACCGCTTTCCACAAGCACAAATCTCTACGAAATTGCGCTGCAAATCCCGCTGGTCGAGCTAGTATCATCAGCAGGTCGCGAAGACAGCTCTCGAATGGCTGTTTTATCAAAAATATAAAAACTTGCATTTTTAGCATTCAAGTTTGATAATTCCATTCGTTACTGTCACACAAACAGAAATGCGAGACTTCACAAATCCGCAATTTATGGATCGATCTGCCGCCAATCCGTTCCTCGATGACGTTTTCGTCAATCAGGCTACTGAAATCCCGGGGGTCTCCCAAATTCACAACCACGTCTTCCAGAGGATTGCTGACGCGACGGAGTCGTTGATCGAGTCCGGTAATGACTTTCAAACGGGTCGCATCTTTCTCGTCACTGCGCCTCGAGCTGGATACGGAAAATCCCATCTCACGGCGAGGCTACGCGATCACCTGCGTTCGATGGCTTCGACCATCCCTCTTCCTTTTGATCGCAGCCGACCAACAACATGGCCGGTGGCCTTGAATGCAGTACTGCGACAGCTCTCCTACGAAAATCGTAAGCCGGACAATTCTCTCAATTCTCTTCTCGAGATTACAAGACACGCCCTCTCACGAATCATCCTGGAAAGGGTCAACTCCGGACGCTTACAGCCCAAAGACCTACCCTGCTCAGAAGAAGATCTTCGCACCAATTACTGCGAGATTCTTCATCCGGATTCTCCATCTCGGGTCATTCAATGGACAGAGGAGAAACTGCCCGAGTTCTCGCAAGGAGAATGGCCCTCTTCCTACCCCACCTCCCGCCTGCGTCCGAGCGAACTGGGATTCTGGTCACGAATATTCGTAGATATGAACCTTCGCGGGGACGGAGCACTGGAACCTCTTCGCGGGCTCTCCACAGGCGAAGCTAGAGAGCGGCTCCTCCAACTACTTGCCATCGCTACAGCAAGTAGACCTGTCGTTTTTCTCGCAGACGGCTTGGACGGATTCTACGACTCCGCCTCTGCCGGGATGGAAATCGCAGAAATCCTCACGTCCCTTCGGGAAAATGTGAGCCGCTCGATCACTGTCTTGATGCTGAACGAGGAGATATGGGAAGCCGTTTTCGAGGGAAAACTTCCCACCGCTTGGCTCGACCGTATAACGGGCGAGTCGTCGAAACTCCGCTCAATC
This sequence comes from Verrucomicrobiales bacterium, assembly GCA_002698785.1. Lineage (GTDB taxonomy): Bacteria > Verrucomicrobiota > Verrucomicrobiia > Verrucomicrobiales > DEV007 > Arctic95D-9. The sequence continues at coordinate 728,954 of PAAG01000059.1, forward strand.
CCCCCCGAAGTGGCTTCAGACCTGATCGTTTCCAGACTTGCCAGAGTCGGAATCAACGGAGCTGTTGCTGAAGAGTTTGTCCAGAAACTCGGTGATGAACATCTGTGGATTGACGCAGAGACCAAGATCAGCCCGAGGATAGTCTTGCGGCAGGCTCGCGAGATGTGGGATTTGAGGGGCAGAGAAATCCTTGAGTCGAGTTCCTCCGACAGTGTGGAGGAAGAGACAGCAGGCAAGCATGAGCCGCCTTTGGAAGAATTAACCGACAAGGCAGAGTTCTTTGCCTCTTTGCAGGAAGATTCCGAACCAAGCACAAGAGAGGTAGAAGTAGCACCCGAACGGGAACAGGCGCCGCCGCCACTCACTAATCCCTTCTTTGCTCCCACTTCACCAGTGGATGAGAAAACTGATCCAGAGCCCGAAGAGAGAGTGGCACCGACTCCTGAAGAGGCCGTTGTGCCGGAATTGACTTCCGCCAGCCAACTGGTCGATATCGATTCGATTATCAACGACATCCGAGGAACAGGCAAAAGCGTTGTCAGCGAAGTCTCATTTCCAAAAGATGTCTCGTTCCCGGACGCGCCACCTCCGCTCCCCCCATCAGGCAAGACCCTGCAGGCAGGAGAATTGCAATTGAAAGAAAAGCCGTCCCCCCCGAACGGTTTCACTCCACACTACCCCGGATTTCAGGATCCCCCTGCTACCAAGTCCGAAAAGGCAGCCCCCGAGGTTTCAGATCCGGCGGAACGCCTCAAGGAAAGAGAAAACGAAATACTCTCGGAAGGCGATCCACAACTGGACCTTGATCGTCTGGAACATTTCCTCTGCTCTATCGGCAAACACCACGCTGGCTTGAGCCAGAAAGAAGAGCGATTCCCCGGCACGAGAACCGTTTGTCTCCAGTGGAAAGTGCGTAGACTTCTGGTTCTGATCGGATTTGAGACCCCAGAGAATGTATTTTTCTGGAACACATTGTTGCAACGCACTCTTTCTTCCGAATCCGAGATGAAGGTATCTGCATTCTCCCACACCTCGAAGCCTTTCGATCCGGGAGTATTCAGCGAATTCGGATTTAGCCGCGCGATTGTGGAGCAACGCATCGACATTATCGAAATGGGTGATCGCGAACTTGCAATGATCTATTCAGCAGATGAACTGCTTCATGACTTGGAAGCATCACCTGATTCTGAGGATGCCGTTCAGCAAATAACCCGTTATCTGGATCCTCTCTGGAGAAGAATCAGCAAGCCCCTTTAGCCCCCTTTTCTCTCCTCATTATATATAGAGAAAATTAAAGGAATTCAGTTCGATTTTCCGCATTCAAATGCTCATAGTGTCATCGCTATGAATTTCTTGAAGCATTCTTTTCCATGGATTGCGATTGTTATCCTGCTGAGTTCTTGTGGTCTGGAACCTCCTAAATTAAGAGAAAAAGAGGCTAAACAAGTCGAAGAAACTCCCACTCCGCCTGTTTCGGAGGAAGCGGAAACAGAGAAGCCCAAACCCATCCCTCGTATGCTAACGGATAAAGAGGGCCGGCAAATCGACGCCACCATAATCGGTCACGCGCCAGGGTATTTAACAATCGTTCGATCTCTGGATAATCAGCGATTCGAATTGGCCGTCGTTAATCTATCAGAACAAGACCAAACCTACGTGAGATCTCTCCCGATGTTCGATCCTCCATCGGCATCGGATGAACCCGAAACAGAGCCGGAGGAGAAAGAACATTCCATCAACAATTTCCAACAAAGCAGAATCGATGCAATTGAGGAGGAAATTGATCAGTTGAAAGAAGAGCTGAAAAACTACGAGCGCAAAACAATTAAATGGCGCACGGTAACCAGCGAGATTGAACGCCTCGAGGCAGAGAAACAAAAGCTGCTAGCAGAGCTGAACGAATAATCTGCCAGACTGTTACCTCGCCTTCGCTTTTTCTATCGCCCTTCGTTCCTCCTCTACGTCAAATTCAGGGTTCGGCTCCGACGGAACAGGTGCACCGATATTCGAGCGCCAAGCTTCCAATTCTGCTCTCATTCGCTGAAATACTTCGGGTTCCTCCTCGATAAGATTGACCTTCTCACCTGGATCGGCAGACAAATCGTAAAGCTCAAACGCCCCATCCTCAAAATACTCGTGTAGCTTCCAGTTTCCCTTTCGAACAATGGAGCATGGACGAGACCGAAATAATGGGTCCCTCTGTTCTCCATTAATTTTTCCATAGCTCTGGAGGTAGGCAGGAAAATGCCAGAACAGAGCCCTCGTTCCCAGGTCCACCTCTTCCTGCCCTTTGAGTAAAGGAACAAGACTGACTCCATCGAGGGGATGTGCTTCAGGAAGCTCAGCCCCTAACATTTCACAAAAAGTCGGGTAGAGGTCCACTCCAATAATCGGCCAATCGCTAGTCTGCCCTCCCTCGACGACACCATGCCAATTCACAAAAAATGGCACTCGTATCCCTCCTTCGTAGTAGGTTCCCTTATATCCCTTCAACGGGTCCATGTCGGTGGCTGGCCCATAGCCACCGTTATCAGAATAAAAGACGATAATGGTTCTCTCACGAGAACCGCTCTCTTCCAGAGCTTTTACTATCTCACCAACACCCTGATCAACCGCCTCAATCATAGAGCCCATCTCAACATTCTGATGGAGCTTCCCGGGGGGCTTCTCTTTGTATTTACCCAGCAGCTCTTTCTTGCCTTCGATGGGCGTATGAACGGCAAAATGCGTTAAGTACAAAGCCCACGGTTTCTCTTGGTTTTCTCGAATGAAAGAAGAAGCACGATTGCTTAGCGTATCAGTTAGATATTCGTCAGGGTCCGCATCTTTCAAACCGGGAGCTCCGGGGTGCGGCGGATAATATCCCCTCGGAGGGCTCCCCGAATGGGATCCACCCACATTGATATCAAATCCAAAATCGCAAGGGGTTTTGCTCAGGTGCCATTTTCCCATGGAAGCCGTCACATAACCAGCCTCCTGCAGGCAATGCGCCCACGTCGTTATCGAAGAATCGAGAGTGTCAACGCCAGGAATATGCTTCAACCGCCTGTGCTCAGCTTTTCCGCGGGGGCCTGTTCCCACATTATAAATTTCGTGACGCGGGGTGTACTGACCGCTCAACAAGCATGCCCGCGCGGGAGCACAGTTCGCCGCTGCCGAGTAGGCGTTTGTAAAGACCATACCGCCAGCAGCGAGAGCATCAATGTTAGGTGTCTCGTAAAAATCTGACCCCATGTATCCCGTATCCCTCCATCCAAAGTCGTCCAAATAGATGAAAAGCAGATTGGGACGTGACTCTTCAGCACCCACGAAACTTCCGCAGATGAGAAGGCTGAGAAATAGACATACGCTACGCATGGCACCTTTGAACCGAATGCGCTACAGAATCACAAGACATTTGTTGCGTGCCCCGAAGAAAACCCCGGAAATCATTTGTCACATTTCGAGAGTTTCGTGTGATCCACCTTGCCGACTTTTCGACATATCTGAACTTGCTTCTTCCAACTCAGATATGTTCTCGTGGTCGGCTGTTGCACAAAACCAGAATGGAAACCTTCCCCCGCATTCCGTTTTCAGCCGCCGCTGTTGTAAGCTTGTTATTTTTTCAAGTCGCGGGGCTTAAGGCTGCCCCTTCATCGAAAATCAATCGCCGTGCTCAGGCAATCGCGAAGCTCATCGCTCCCGTTGCTCCCGCAAAGAAGTTCGACTCGGGTAGTCTTGGGAAGCTTGAAAAACAAATGAGCCAAGCCATCGAGTTGATGGAAGATTCGTATCGCACGAGCGGTCCATCCCCAGGAAGCCTCCTGGATAAAGCGTTCGAGTTCCGCGAGGATATCGCCCAAGTGGAAGAGATGATCCTGCATCACTCACTCCTCAACGCATGGCGCGAGGCAAACGCCGCAGGCCTTTTTGATCGTTTAGGAAAGTTTTCTCCAAAGGCATCCCAGGGACGCGGTGTGGGAGACAGATTTTTATTCGAATACATCATCCCTGGAGAGGTGTATCCGGAAGCCTCAAATCAGCTTTCAAATATCCGATTGGTGAGAGAATCGGAAAAGAGAGCAGACTCCGCCTCACTAACACCTCGTGAAACGGCATTCCGAAACAACCTGGAAAAGATGATCTCGGAAAAGCTCGAAGGGATAGAACTCGCAAATTACAACAATGGCCCGAAGACCAACTCACTCGGTCAGACGGACGAACAGCACAGCGCACTCTGGAATAAGGAAATGGAGCTTGCCGGAGAAGCAGCGAACGAACTACCCAATCTTCGGGTAGAAGGCCATGTGTCAGCTACCCCCACTCACGCGACCAAGGATCGATGGAGAGTCGAGTGCGATATCACGAACATCTCTCGCATTCCCACCGAGGTAAAAGTGGAGATTTGGCTGCTCGGCTACACGGAAGAAAAACGCATTCACTACCTGATGGCGAAATCAGAGCATCAGTTGAAACTTCGCTCCGGAGAAAACCGAGTTTTCGAAGTCTTCACCAAGAGCCAGAGATCTTACAAACAAAGAGCTGATGACGCCGACGACTTGTCAAAGAAGGAAAGACAACGAAGCAAAGTGAAGTTTCGCGGCTACGTAATCCGTGTCACTCACGAAAAGGGAATCGCCGGCCTAGCAGGAAATGATCGAACCATGCTTCGCTACGCTGATCCCAAGGACGAGACGGTACGCGTGGAATCACTCCCCCAGTTCTGAACGGGACCTGAATGCGTGCCCTTTTCGGCTCGCAGCCCGGAAACCCCGTAAGGTATTGTAAGCGAACCTCTTCGATGAAGGTCCGCATTCTCATCACTGGAGCTTGCCTCTTTTTTATTCACTCCACCGCATGGGGAAATAGTGCCCCGGAACAACTGGCTTTCTTTGAGAAAAAGATACGGCCCGTCCTCGCCGAGCATTGTTATGAATGTCACTCGGCCGACGCCAAGAAGATCGGGGGAAAGCTCTTACTGGATACCCGCAAAGGGATGCTCGACGGCGGTGAGTCGGGACCATCCCTGGATCTGCACAATATCGATTTGAGTCTCGTATTGCAGGCACTCAAATGGGAAGGCGATCTTGAAATGCCTCCTGAGGAGCCGTTATCACCCTCCGTTGTTTCCGACTTCCGAAAGTGGATCGAGATGGGCGCACCCGACCCACGCAAGGAAGAGCCTTCCGAGATCGAAGAGAGAACCTACGAAGAAGGATCACTCTGGTCATTTCACCCCGTAGAGAAACCGACACTTCCCACAGTTAAGAATAGAGAATGGCCAATCCAACCACTGGACCAATTCATTCTCTCAAAACTCGAAGATAAAAACATCTCACCAGCCGAAACCGCCCCGCCGAGAACCTTGATCCGTCGGCTCCACTTTGACCTCACGGGGCTGCCCCCTTCTCCCGAAGAAGTTCGAGAATTCACCGCAGCCTACAAAAACGATCCCAACGTAGCCGTTTCAAGATTAGCGGATAAGCTACTAGCAAGTCCACATTTTGGAGAACGCTGGGGACGCCACTGGCTGGATGTCGCACGATATGCTGAATCGAACGGAAACGACGGGCTCAGTCGCAATCCTACCTTCCCCCACGCTTGGAGGTATCGAGACTATGTCATCGACGCTTGGAATCGCGATGTCCCTTATGACCGCTTTCTCACCCAGCAAATAGCAGGTGATCTTCTCGACTTCAGTTCCCCAGAAGAACACGACCGCAACCGCATTGCTACGGGCTTTCTCGCCCTGACTGCAAAACCTGCGAAGGCGATGAACAACAACTTCGCCATGGATGTGGTGGCCGATCAGATCGATGTGGTCAGCCGCGGAGTCATGGGAATCAGCGTCGCCTGTGCCCGTTGTCACGATCACAAATTCGATCCTGTCTCAGCTCAAGACTACTATGCGATGGCCGGGATTTTCACCAGCACCGAGACAATGTGGGGTGTGGCAGGGAATGAAAAGCTCACGGCACCCCCGACAGATCTCCATGTCCTCGACGCCGCTCCCTTTGTTGCTCCACCGAAAGATTTCGTTGAAACCGTAATTCTCAAAGAATCGAACACGGGGAAACCCAAGGAGATTCCAAAATCAAAATGGGAACCAGGCACTCCGCTGGCAATGGGCGTTCGCGACGCGAAAGAACCGGCAGATTGCAAGATCAACCTGAAGGGCGACGCAAAGAAACTTGGGGAGCCAGTTCCACGTGGATTTCTTTCTTCTTATTCCATCCCTTCTCCCGAGATCGCATCAACAACAAGCGGCCGCCTCGAACTCTCCCAATGGCTGACCTCCGGCGAACATCCTCAGACCGCCCGCGTCATGGTCAATCGCATTTGGTCTCATCTTTTCGGAAAAGGCATCGTCGGAACTCCGGACGACTTCGGTGTCTATGGAGAACGCCCGAGTCACCCCGAACTTCTCGACTTTCTCGCCTGCCAGTTTGTAGAGGACGGCTGGTCGATGAAAAGACTCATCCGAAGCATCGTAACAAGCCGGACCTATCGGCTCGACAGTATTGCAGTCGAAGACACCCTATCCGCCGATCCCGGAAACACTTGGTATTCTCGCCATGATCGACGACGCCTCGATGCGGAATCACTTCGCGACAGTATCCTCGCTGTAAGCGGACAATTGAATCCCAATCCCAGTGAAGGCTCGATCATTCGACATCGAGATATTCTCGTAAACCTCGCGGGCAACCTCCACGAACCAAGCCAGCATCGCAGCATCTACCTCTGCTATCTCCGAAATTCCCCTCCCCCGGAACTGGCAGCATTCGACCTTCCAGACTTTCTTTCCGTAAATGGAAAACGAGATGAGAGCACTATCCCCGGTCATGCGCTCTACCTTTACAACAGTCCGTTTGTTGTGGAGCAATCCACTCACCTCGCTGAGTCCATTTTGTCTCAGGATCTACCGGACGAAGAGAGCATCATCAGATCCCTCTACGATCGCGCTCTTTTACGCACTCCAGATCCGGAAGAACTCTACCGGGCAAAAGAGCTGCTCGAATCTTCTCGTGCCGAAACCGAGTCCGAACCCCAAGCCTGGGCCTGCCTTTGTCAGGCGCTGATCGCAACGAACGAATTTCGTTATATCGACTGAACTGCCATGAACGAGACTTTCCTTTCCCGACGCAAAATCCTGCAAAGCGCTTCCAGTGGATTCGGCTACCTCGCCTTCTCAGGCCTCGCTCAGGCAAGTCTTTCCCAGCGCCCACCGCTCCATCAGGCACGAGCCAAACGAGTCATTTTCCTCTGTATGAGCGGCGGTCCTGCGCAACTCGACACTTTCGACTACAAACCTCAGACAGGTAAAAAACCACACCCGGGATCCATTTACCCGTTTCACCAACATGGCGATAGCGGGCTCTGGATATCCGAGCTCATGCCCGAGACGGCAAAACACGCAGACAAGCTCTGCCTGCTGAACGGTATGCATGCTGACACAGGAATCCATGCCCAGTCCTTTCTCCAACTTCACACGGGTGACCGATTGCGTGAACGCCCCAGTCTCGGCGCCTGGGTCAGCTATGGCCTTGGAACCGAGAACCAGAATCTCCCCGGATTCGTCAGCCTGAATACTTCCCGCCCATCGATCTACTCCAGTGCTTTTCTTCCATCCATCTACAGCGGAACTCCCATCGGGGCGAACGGAGAGGAAATGTCGAAGGCCACCATCGCGAATGTCACCAGCTCTCATTTTTCAAACGATCTGAAACGAAAGCAGCTCGACTTCGTCCAGGTGATGAATCGCAATCATCTCTCTCAGCGACAGGACGACCAGAAACTCGAAGGCGTAATCCAGTCGATGGAACTCGGATTTCGAATGCAGATGACAGCGCCGGATCTTTTGGATCTCAGCACAGAGTCACCTGCCACCTTGGAGCGCTACCGGGTCGGAGCACAAAAAGGTCCCGTCGGAACTTGCCGCGTCTCCGACTTCGGAAGGCAGTGCCTCCTCGCCCGCAGATTTGTCGAAGCTGGAGTGCGATTCGTCGAGGTCAACCACGGCAGCTGGGACCAACACAAGAATCACCGACGCGATCTCGAAGCCAATTGCGCCGCAACCGACGCTCCAATCGCCGCCCTTCTCGAAGACCTGGAACAAAGAGGGCTTCTCGAGGACACCCTCGTGGTCTGGGGAGGAGAGTTCGGCCGCCCCGGACTGACGCCCGGAGATGGAAAAGACGAAACCGGCCACAACGCCAACGGCTTTACATTCTGGATGGCAGGCGGTGGAGTAAAAGGCGGATTCGCCTACGGAAAAACGAACGAAACAGGGGCTAGAGCGGTCGAAGGTAAAGTGCATTTCCGCGATCTCCACGCCACGATTTTCGATCTTATGGGCTTGCCTGCGAACGACTTGAAGTACCGCCACGAGGGTCGGGAGCATCGTCTCACAGGTCCCGAAGGCGGGCGTGTCGTTCGCGAGATCTACGCGTGATTGCCTGCGGAAAACCCGCACTTTAACCTCAGCAGATGCGGTCCGCCCTCGAAACGGGCGATCGAAATTTGGTGTTCATTTCTGCATTCCACAGTTGAAATTATTTAACTTTTCCTAAATACTGTAAGTTTAACCACCTTCATCACTATGGCAGCCGACTACACCGAAGAGCACATTCGCTCCCTGGAACCACGTGAGCACATTCGCCTTCGCCCAGGGATGTACATCGGGAAACTTGGAGATGGTTCCTCCGCTGATGATGGAATTTACATTCTGCTCAAAGAAACCATCGACAATGCCATCGACGAATTCGTGATGGGAAATGGCAAGCAGATCGACATCGAGATCGAAGATCGGTTTGTCAGGGTTCGCGACTACGGTCGGGGCATTCCGCTCGGAAAGTTGAAAGACTGTGCTTCCGTTATTAACACCGGTGCGAAGTACGACAGCGAAGCGTTCAAGAAATCCGTAGGCCTCAATGGAGTGGGTATCAAAGCGGTAAACTTCCTTTCCGACTTTTTCGAGATTGCCGCATTCCGTGACCGTCAGACAAAGGGCATCACCTTCGCCAAAGGGTTTGTCTCGGAAGAGATGAAGAAAGCCCAGAAGTCGAGTGAACCCAGTGGAACAATGGTTTCATTCGAGCCCGATGAAGAGATCTTCGGTTCCTACAGCTGGAACTTGGATTTCGTCGAGACCATGCTCCGGAACTACGCCTATCTCAACACGGGGCTGACGCTTACTCTCAACGGCAAGAAATTCAAATCAAAGAACGGTCTCCTCGACCTACTCAACGAAAACCTAGAAGGCGGCGAAAAGCCCCTCTACCCTATCATTCATCTATCTGATAAGGACATCGAGGTGGCCTTCACTCATACCGAGCAAAGCGGCGAAGAATACTACAGCTTCGTCAACGGCCAGCACACCACGATGGGCGGGACCCATCTCGCCGCTTTCCGCGAAGCGATCGTTAACACCGTCCGCAATTATTACAAAAAGCAGTTCGACGCAGCCGACATTCGCTCCGGTATCGTAGCCGCAGTTAGCGTGAAAGTGGAAGACCCCGTGTTCGAGTCACAAACAAAGACCAAGCTCGGCTCCACTCACATGGCGCCAAAGGGAGAAACGATCCGAACCTTTGTCGGCAATTTCATCGGACTTCATCTCGACAATCACCTCCACCGCAGCAAGGAAGCATCCGAAGCAATGGTGGATAAAATCCAGCGCTCCGAGCACGAGCGCAAGGAACTGCGCGGCATCAAAAAACTCGCCCGCGAACGAGCAAAGCAGTCCAAAGTCCACAACAAGAAGCTCCGTGACTGCCGCGCCCACCTGAATTCGAAGCATAAGCTAAGAGACGAATCGACCCTCTTCATCACCGAGGGTGACTCCGCCAGCGGATCAATCACCAAGGCTCGCAACGTCGACATCCAGGCTGTTTTCTCCCTTCGCGGAAAACCTCTGAACTCGTACGGCATGACCCGCAAAGTCGTATACCAAAATGAGGAGTTCAACCTCCTCCAGGCTGCCTTGGGAATCGAGGACAGCATCGACGACCTCCGCTACAACAAAGTTGTCCTCGCAACCGATGCCGATGTCGATGGCATGCACATCCGACTGCTGACGATCACATTTTTCGTTCAGTTTTTCCCGGATCTCATTCGCGATGGTCACCTTTACATCCTTGAGACGCCCCTCTTCCGAGTTCGGAATAAGCAGGAGACTCGCTACTGCTACACCGAAGAAGAAAGACTCAGAGCGCTGGAAGAAGTTCGCAATCCAGAGATTACACGATTCAAGGGGCTCGGTGAAATCTCGCCCGATGAATTCAAATTTTTCATCAGCGACGACATCCGCCTCGCCCCGGTTGAAATGCCTCCCAAGCCGAAGATGATCCAGGATCTTCTCGCCTTCTACATGGGCAAGAACACACCTCAGCGTCAGGAATTCATCATCAAAAACCTCAAGGTCGAGAACGACATCATCGAAGAGGAAGAAGAAGAGCGAGCGGAAATCGAAGCCGCCGCTTCCGCTGCGTAAAAACTCTTTCTCATACTCATAGTCTTAATCCTACTCCCTTCCCAAAATTCGATCGCACACCAACCGATGGAACCTGTTTTTGATCACGAAAAACTGGTCGCTTATCAAAACTCTCTCAAATTCATAGAATGGACTGAAAGCTTTCTGTCCAATATTCCGAAACAATCTTCTGTCCATAACCAGCTTGAACGAGCTTCTACCTCCATCACTTTGAATATCGCCGAAGGAAATGCCAAATGGTCAAAGCGGGATCGATGTCGCTATTTCGACATTGCACATGGTTCAGCAGTTGAGTGCGCTGCTGCACTGGATGTAGCCGTTGGTAGAGGTTTTATCGATTCCAGAATCGCACACGAGGGCAAAACAATTGCAGTAGCCGTCGTCCGACTACTCGTTGGGCTAATTAAAAGCAATTTGCCTGATCGAACATACGGCAGGGTTCAAGATGCCACCGAATACGAGCCGAATTATGACGAACTCCGGGAAGCTCAACTCAATCAGCGAGGAGAGAAAGAGAACGATTAGGAATATGAGAAAGAGCTGATATCGAATGCTCCCTCACGAATAGAAAAATAATTTCAAATGGCTGACGCAACAACACCTGCCAACACTCCCCTCAAAGGGATGTATTCCGACTGGTTTCTCGACTACGCCAGTTATGTCATTCTGGAACGGGCTGTTCCTCACATCAACGATGGCTTGAAGCCCGTTCAGCGACGCATCCTCCACTCCCTCAAAGAGAAGGACGACGGCCGTTTCAACAAAGTGGCAAACATCATCGGCCACACCATGCAATATCACCCTCATGGCGACCAGGCCATCGGCGATGCATTGGTCAACATGGGGCAAAAAGAAGTCGTGGCAGACACCCAGGGAAACTGGGGAAATATCCTGACAGGAGACTCAGCGGCTGCTCCACGGTACATCGAGGTGCGGCTGTCCAAGTTTGCCAACGAAGTTCTCTTCAACCCAAAGACCACCACTTGGGCAGCCAGCTACGACGGAAGAAATAAAGAGCCGGTTACCCTTCCCTCGAAGTTCCCCCTCGTTCTCGTTCACGGAGCAGAAGGCATCGCCGTGGGCCTCGCCTGCAAAATTCTTCCCCACAACTTCAACGAACTCATCGACGCATGTATCGCAGTTCTTCGAAAAGAGGAATTCGAAATTTTCCCCGACTTCCCTCAGGGCGGAATCGCTGATGTTTCTGAATACAACGACGGCCTTCGTGGTGGGCGCGTCAGGGTCCGCGCTCGTATCGAACGCGTAAAGGCACGACACCTCGTCATCCGCGAGATTCCTTTCACGACAACCGCTTCCAGCCTGGCCGATTCCATCCTCAAGGCGAACGATCAGGGCAAGGTGCGCATTTCGAAGTTGGAGGATTGCACGGCAGAAAATGTAGAAATCCACGTGTATCTCCCTGCGGGCACAGATACCGATCAAACGCTTCAGGCGCTTTATGCATTCACTGATTGCGAAGTCAGCATCTCCCCGAATGCATGTGTCATTCAGGACAATCGCCCGAAGTTCCTGGGAGTATCCGAGATCCTCAAACACAGTGCAAAGCAAACGCGCGAACTCCTGAAGCAGGAGCTCGAAATCCGACTCGGTGAACTGGAAGAGAAATGGCATTTCTCAAGTCTTGAAAAGATCTTCATCGAGAAGCGCATCTATCGGCGTATTGAGGAGTGCGAAACTTGGGAAGCTGTGATTTCCGAAATCTGGGAAGGCTTGCGCCCCTACCTCGGGCTGTTCCAGCGCGAAGTAACTGAAGACGACATCGTTCGCCTGACAGAAATCAAGATTAAGCGAATTTCAAAATACGACTCATTCAAGGCCGACGAATACATCCGCGGACTGGAAGACCAGATCGCACAAACCAAAAAGCATCTCCGCCGCCTGACACAATACACCATCAAGTGGTTCGAAGGCATCAAAGAGCGATTCGGCAAAGATCGTCAGAGAAAGACAGAACTGGCTTCATTTGATCGTGTCGAGGCCAAGCAGGTAGTCGTCGCAAACGATACTCTCTACGTAAATCGAAAAGACGGCTTCGCAGGCTATTCAATGAAGCGCGACGAAGCAGTGACCAAATGTTCTCGCCTCGATGATATCATCGCATTCTCTCGGGACGGCACCATGCGAGTCGTGAAAATCGCCGAGAAGGTTTTCATTGGCAAAGACAACCTCATCGTAGGTGTCTTCAACAAAGAAGAGCCGAAGTTCTACAACATGATTTATCGCGACGGACGCGGAGGACGAGCGATGGTAAAACGATTCCAGGTGACAGGGGTTACTCGAGAAAAGCTGTATGACCTCACCGCAGGAACAGCTGGCACGAGAGTGCTATGGCTCAGCGAGCACGACACCGAAGAAGATGCCAATATCATCGTTCGGGTTCACATGAAGTCAGATCTAAATTTGCGAAACCTCCAGATCGATTTCCGGTTTGCCGATCTCGCAATTAAAGGAAGAGGAGCAAAAGGGAACATACTGACAAAACATCCTGTTGATCGAGTATCGAGGATATCGAAAGCAGAACAGGAAGAAATCGAAGGCAAAGTCACTGCCGAATCCAAGCCGGATCCCGAACCTGCAAAAAAGCCTAAGCCGCCCAGGAAGGCGGCCGCAAAAAAGAAAACTGCGCCCCGAAAATCTACCACCAAGAAAAAGTCACCTTCACGCAAGGCACCTGCCAGGAAAAAATCCCCCGTGAAAAAAACCACGGTTAAAAAGAAAGCTCCTGGGAAAAAAGCCACAGTTAAGAAAAAGGCTCCGGCCAAGAAGTCCGCGCAGAAAAAGGTAACGAAGAAGAAATCCGCAACCAAAAAGGCACCTGTAAAGAAGGCGGCGAAAAAGAAAGCAGCACCTAAGAAGAAGGTTTCCGCCAAGAAGAAGTCAGCTGTGAAAAAAGTTCCCGCAAAGAAAAAAACCGCTCGAAAACACCCCTCGCGGAAAACACCGAGGAAGCGGTAACCCTGCAAGATCATGACAACTGCCCGACTTATTCTCATCACTGGAGTCTCAAAAGGATTAGGAAGGGCAATGGCCAGAGGCTTCGCGGAAAGAGGCCATCGAATCGTCGGATGCGCCAGGTCTGCCGATAGGCTGGAGTCGCTACGGTCCGAACTAGGCGAACCGCACGAATTTTTTCAGGTCGACGTTGCCGATGACGAAGCAGTCTCTAACTTTGCATCGAAAGTCATCGAGGACTGCGGCACTCCCGATTTATTGATAAACTCAGCCGCGCTCATCAACAGGAGCGCCCCACTTTGGGACCTCTCTGCAGCCGAGTTCGATCCCGTCATCGACGTCAACATAAAGGGCGTCACCAATGTTCTAAGACACTTCCTGCCTTCTATGATCGAAAGAGGATCAGGAGTAGTCGTGAACTATTCCAGTGGCTGGGGCAGATCGACTTCACCTGATGTGGCTCCTTATTGCGCTACCAAATGGGCGATTGAAGGACTGACCCAGGCACTATCGCAGGAGCTCCCCTGGGGTGTCGCTGCCGTGTCTTTCAATCCAGGAATCATCGACACTGAGATGCTGCGCAGCTGTTTCGGCGGTAACGCGAGCGATTATCCCTCTCCCGAAGAATGGGCGTCACTGGCAGTTCCCTTTCTCGAAAACCTCGGACCAGATGACAACGGTAAAGCTCTCACTTGCCCAGAGCAGTAGGAACCGCTTCACTGCGGCCCTCAAGGCAGGATGCCCGCAATCCCTTTGCCCAGAAGAGAACCACACAACCGTGGACCTCGACGTTGAACGTTTTAAAGCGGCTCGACAGGATCTCCATGATGGCGCCGAGAGAATCATTCTTATTCGAGAAGATACCTTTCCGATTGTATAACTTCATCAACAGGATTGCCGGAAGTGATCGCCGAACATCGGCTCCAAGAATCGTAGAACCAAAAACCGTTCCGTTTTCCTTGAGGAACGGAATCAAATTATCGAAAACCGTTTCAGCCTTCATTTCCAGATTCCCCGGAAGGCAGTGCAGGAGATAATTAATCGCCATGGAGTCAAACCGAGCTCCAGGAAGATCTAGCGGCTCAAGAATATTTTCTTGAAACACTTCCGGATTGTAGTCCGCGATCTTCTTTGACGCATAATCCAGACAATCACGGTTGATATCGAGAAGAGCGACTCTTGGCATCCCCTGTGGAAGCGTTTCCTGTAAGAAAAAACCCGTTCCAGCTCCGACTTCGAGATGATTCTCTGTAATGTGCTCCCGATACAATTCGAGTATTTTCTCTGTCGGACAGTTCCACGCGAGATTGTTCGAAACCTTCAGGACCCACCAGTTGTAGAACGCAAGACTCCGTCGCGTATACGCCGCCGCCCCCCGATCAACATCCGATAGTTCAGCTTTCATAGAATTCGCCTGTTCAATAGTGTATAGTGGTCGAGTCAGCTGCGATCCTCAAGCGGGAAGTATATCTCTCCAGCTTATTCGTCGAACACAAGCCATGGACACATTGGAACAACGTATGAAACGCGCCGGGATCCTTGAGGAGGATCTTGAGGAACGTTTCGTTCTGGGTTCCGGCAGCGGCGGCCAGAAGATCAACAAGACAGCTTCTTGTGTTTACTTAAAGCACGTTCCTACGCGAATAGAGGTCTCCTGCCAGGATTCGCGGTCTCGTGAGAGAAATCGGGAGATTGCTCGATCTCGCCTGTGTTCTATTTTCGAAAAACAGGAAGAGCAAAAACGCCTCGATAGAGCGAAAAAACGAGCCGTCCAACGCTACAAAAAGCGTAAACCATCGAAAGCAGAGAAAGAGCGGCGGCGACAAAACAAGCAGCACCGCGCCGAAAAAAAGAGATTCCGTGGGAAAATTCGCGACTATTGATAACTTATGTCGCCTCACACGAAGGTCGTATCTTTCTAAAAAGGCGCTTGGCGTGAGAAGCGAAAGGCTGATAGTTACCAGCGAACCTGCTGAATTAAACCTGCCTGATGCCTTCCTCAATGACGCCTCCCCCTGTCGCGCCACCCACAGTCGTAATCTCAAATCTCTCACCTAGGGTCGAATGCGGTCGATATCCTACCAAGCGAGTAGTCGGAGAGACACTTCACGTGGGAGCCGATATCTTCAAAGATGGCCATGATGTCGTCGTAGCCGTCCTCGGTTGGCGTCGAGTTGGTGATACGGTCTGGAATGAGCTCCATATGTCTCATGGAGAAAATGACCGATGGCACGCCTCACTTTCCTTTGAAGAAACGGGCAATTACGAAATCCGGGTTACAGCCTGGGCTGATCCATTTCTCACCTGGATTCACGATTTCGAACGCAGGCTCACGGGCGATCAGGAGAATTTCTCGACCGAAATCGAGGAAGGCCGAGTCATCTTGAACAAAGCGGCTATCAGAGCGGCAGGCGCACGCGGCATCGAAGATGCAGAAGCCATTGAAGATCTGACCACAGCCTTGATGCAGTCCGATCCATCAGACGTCCCTGGCCTGATGAATCATCCCGACAACCTGAGCCGTCTTGCCCGCTGGCCGGACCGGTCGCTCGCATACACCTCAGAAGAATCTATTCCGCTCGTTGTTGAAACGAAGCATTCCGCATTCTCAGCTTGGTATGAGTTCTTTCCTCGTTCGGCTTCAGGAGACGAGAACTACCACTCTTCCTTTCGTGATTGTCTCCCTCGTCTCGACGACGCTGTGGCAATGGGATTCGATATCGTCTATTTTCCACCCATCCACCCGATCGGTGTCACCTATCGCAAAGGAAAGAACAACACCGTTACCTGTGAGCCAGGCGACGTAGGCTCCCCTTGGGCCATTGGAAACGAAAACGGTGGCCACCGGGCAATCGAGCCCGCGCTCGGAACCATGGACGACTTTCTCTGGCTGATGGACGAAGCCAAAGCGCGAGGCATCAAGATCGCACTGGACTTCGCGATCAACTGCTCCCCGGACCACCCCTACGTTCACGATCACCCAGAGTGGTTCTATCACCGTCCGGATGGCTCCATCAAATACGCGGAAAATCCGCCGAAGAAGTATCAGGACATTTATCCTCTCGACTTCCATTGCGACGACCGACAGGAACTGTGGAAAGAACTCTGCGACGTCGTCCTTTTCTGGGTAGAAAAGGGAGTTCGAATCTTCCGCGTCGACAACCCTCATACCAAGCCCGTTTCCTTTTGGGAATGGCTCATTGGAGAAGTTCATAAAGTCGACCCTGAGGTAATTTTCCTGAGCGAAGCGTTCACACGGCCCAAAATGATGCAGGCTCTGGCCAAGATAGGCTTCACGCAGAGCTACACCTATTTCACTTGGCGTGAGACCCGCCACGAACTCATCGAATACGTGACCGAGCTGACCAAGGGTCACATGAGGGACTATTATCGAGCGAATTTCTGGCCGAATACCCCTGATATTCTTCCAGGACATCTGCAGAATGCCCCTCCATCAGCGTTCAAGATCCGCGCAGCTCTCGCTGCTACTCTCACCTCATCGTGGGGCATGTACTCCGGATACGAACTTTGCGAGAGCGCTCCCCTGCCCGGTCGTGAGGAGTATCTCGATAGCGAGAAATACCAACTCAAAACGAGAGATTGGAATAAGCCTGGGAATATAAAGGAGTTCATTTCGCGATTGAACAGGGCTCGAAAAGAAAACCCAGCTCTCCAGAGTTACGCAAACATTGAGTTCATAGCGGCTGACAACGACTACATTCTGGCTTTTTACAAATGGTCCGAAGACAGGACAAATATCATTCTCGTCGTGGTGAACCTTGATCCTCACAACCGCCAGGAATCGAATATTCACCTCCCTCTTTATGAAATGGGACTTTCCGCAAGTGACCCATATGAGGTCCATGACCTAGTCTTTGAGGACTCCTACACATGGCGTGAATCCACCAACTTCGTGTCTCTTGACCCCCGGACGAAGCCAGTCCACGTATTCTTGGTGAAAAAGCTTTAGGACACTAAAGTTTCTTCATCGCTTAGGAATCTGTGTTTCACTTATGCGTTTTCGCTTTCTCACCTTCGTCGTCCTTGGTGCTATCTTGGTAGCACTGGGAGAGTGGAGTATTTTCTCAAAAAAGCATGGCCCACTGGAGTCTCTGGACCATTTCTGGCTCGAATTCTGTGTCGGCTTCACAGGAGAAAAGATTTCCGACCCTGCGGTCACTGTTGTTCGAATCAACGACGACTACGAGCCCTTGAGCATCGGAGAGGAAACACCTGCGGCAGCCGATGGTCGGCTTTCCCGCCTCGACTACGCGACAATACTTGGGTTCCTCGGTAAGCTGGATCCGAAGGCGATCGCATTCCTCCCTACCCCGACGTTCGACGAAAACCTCGTGCTAAATCAGACCGATGTTGTTCCTCTTGAAGGGGCAGCTATGCAACTCCCTCGGTTTCTTGTCGCAGCAAACGTCTCGAATGATGGGGAGGAAGCGAAAGAAACGTCACCTCTGCCTTTTCCAAAGCTGAAGGTGAATGGAAACGTCGAATCAGTTCTAGAGTTCACACGGTCTGTTCGTAAGCCCGATGGTCAATTGATGCAGAACGCCGATCCTGCGATCAAGTCAATAGAATCAGCAAGAGGGCTCACTGATAACGGAGTTCTCCGAATCCCACTGATTGCCCGGTATCAAGACTCAATAGTCCCCTCAATTGCCCTTTCCGCAGTGGCTCTATACGATGGCGTTCCCGTAGAGGAGGCAACTGTCGATTTTTCGGCGGCTTCGCCAGTTGTCATTCTGGGAGAAAGAACAATTCCGATCGAAAAGGACGGAACAATGATTTTCCCGGCATATGCGGGCGTTGCTCCAGAGAGAAAATCGAAAGACGAACAGGATGACAAGATTCCCCACTTCACCGCTCTCACTGTCGATGAACTGGCATACACCGGTGAAGAAGAAGACGAGGTAGCCAAGCGGATTCTTGCCAGTTTCCAGAGCAAATTCGATTCGATCTCCAGAAATCTGGTCGTAATCGGCTACGACCGCACTGGCGATCGACGGTTCACATTGCCCAACGGAAACGTGATTTCAGAAACGATGCTTCTCGCACGGGTCATCGCAACGATCCAGAGTGGGCGGTTCATCGACTGGTGGCCCAGTTGGGCCCGCTGGATTGCAACGGCCGCGATTTTTGTTCTGGCAGTAATTCTCTTCGGATTTGGAAGAGGAAAGTTTGTGATTGGTTGGTTTCTTTCGCTGCTGGCGTTCTTTGCAATGATGGTCCTCGTGTTTAAGGCCACACTGTCATGGACCCCGCCATGGTTCGCGTTTTCGCTGTTCCTACTGATGCTGCTTATCGGCCTGATCGTTCCCCTTTCAGGGAACAAGCCGAACGCAGAGGCCGAGGCCTGATCGTTCAATCCTCCTCGCCAAACGGTTTCTCGTTTGCGAGTTCGATAACCGCCTCCATCAGGCCAGGAATGTCGTGAGACTTTGCTTCGATGTCTGGATCGTATCCGTTCTCGACCAGAGTCGCCGATGTGATCGGTCCAATACTGGCGATAGCGGTCTCATCCGGAATACTCAATCCGAGATCGAGGAAGCACTCCACCGTTGAGGAGCTCGTAAAGGTAATGATGTCCGCCCCCTCTTCGCGAAAGCGCTTCACCGCTCCGGTGGGATCGTCCGTTTCAGGCAAGGTCTGATAGGCAATGGCTTCGTCGAGGATAACACCGGCGGCGTGAAGCCGTTTGGAGAGCACGTCTCGTGCTTCTTTGGCCCTTACCCAAAGCATGGTCGTATTCTCGATCGAACCGGCATCTTTCTCGAATGCTTCTGCCAGTCCTTCGGCAACATGCTTCTCGGGAATGAGGTCTGTCCCCATATGATATTCTTTCAGCTTCGCGGCAGTACCAGGACCGATGGCAGCGATGCGAACTCCACCAATCTCGCGAGCGTCATTCCGAATCGTGTAGAACGCTTCGAAGAAGTGCTCCACCCCGTTCGGGCTGGTAAAGATCAACCAATCGTAGGAATGCACCTCCGCAACCAGGTGGGCAAATTCACGTGCGTCGTCTCCCTGGCATCGCTCGATCCGAATCGTAGGCATTTCCAAAACATCCGCACCGAGGTCACGAAGCTCGCGGCTCATGCGGCTGGCTTGTTTTCGGGTCCGGGTGACAACGATCCGCTTTCCGCGCAGTGGTCTAGGCTCGAACCAGTTGAGGTTCTCGCGGCAATTGACAACGGTTCCGAAGACAGCCACCGCGGGGGCTTTGAACTCAACCGACTCGGCGACGTCTGCGATCGTCGTCAACGTGCCCGTGATGGTCTCCTGACGCCCCGTAGTCGCCCAGCGAACGAGAGCCACCGGCAGGTCTTTATCGGCACCCTCGGCAAGAATGGCTTCCGTAATCGTACGAAGCCTCTCGACTCCCATGAGCATTACCTTGGTTCCGGGCGCGTTGGCGATCTGGGAATAATCCATTGAAGACTCCGCTTTGGTCGGGTCTTCATGGCCGGTAAAAATGGTGAGTTGGGAACAATGCTCACGGTGAGTCACTGGAATCCCTGCGTAGGCAGGACCAGCAATCGAAGAACTGATGCCGGGAACAAACTCGAAATCTACGCCTGCTTCACGCAGTTCTTCCGCCTCTTCACCTCCTCGACCAAAAACAAGGGGATCTCCCCCTTTCAGACGAGTTACGATTTTTCCTTCAGATGCTCGTTGAACCAGCAGTTCGTTAATACCTCCTTGAGGAATAGCGTGATTTTTGGATTTCTTTCCTGCGTAGATCAACTCCGCATCCGGACGAGCCCATTTAAGGAACTCGGGATTGGAAAGGTAATCGTACACCACTACATCAGCAGCCTCGATGCACTCTTTTCCGCGAAGGGTCATCAAGCCGGGATCTCCCGGACCTGCACCTACCAAATAACAAATTCCTTTTTTCGAAGTCTCTTCGGACATATCAGTTTCGGTTCATCAAATTCATCAGATCATCGGCAAGCATTTCGGGGGACTCGGCCGGACCTCTTGTTTCTCCGACGACAGGTGCTGCGTCAGGATCATCTTCATCAAAAACTCGGATCGCCATTGCCAGCGTTTCGCCATCATCCTCGAACCACGTGTGTGCACCCACGGGAGTCTGGCAACCGGCCTGCAGGAGGGCCAGAAATGCTCTCTCAGCCGACACTCTACGGAAAGTAGGTTCGTGATTGATCAATGCGAGGGCTTCGCGGGCCGCAGTGTTCTCGCTGCGGATCTCCATGGCAATAGCGCCTTGCCCTGCTGCGGGAAGAAAGACATCAGCCTCCAACTCGGTTGCGCTGACTGTAGCTCCTTCAAATTCGAACGTAGACTGACCAGGGGTAAATATCCCCAGTCTCTCGATGCCCGCACGAGCCAGGAGAATTCCGTCCCAATCCGGGTTATCGATCAGTTTACGAATACGGGTGGGAACATTTCCTCGAATATCGACGACATTCACTTCAGGGCACAACCACTGCAGTTGCCGCGCGCGACGAACAGAACTCGTTGCAATTGTCTTTCCGCCCAGCGCTTTGAGGTCCCGACCAATCTCAGGATCCTTGGAAAGCATCACATCTGCGATTTCAGCTCGTGGGAGCGTAGTGCAGATCTCGAAGCCATCGGCCAGTTCAGTCGGAACATCTTTCAAACTATGAACGGCAAAGTCGATGGTCCCAGCGAGGAGAGCTTCCTCCAGCTCTTTGGTGAAAATTCCTTTGTCCACTACCGGACTATCTCCTTGGGCGAACTCGGTGAGTTTCAGATCGGGTCGCTTGTCCCCAATCGTCTTGATTACCTCGATTCGAACTTCAATGCCATGACTCGCCAACTGATCGCGGGTCATGTGCGCCTGGGCCAATGCGAGGTCGCTACCACGCGTTCCTAAAACTAACACTTTACTCATGGATTGGTGAGGGCGTTGCCTGACGGACCGGAAGTTTCCGGAGAACGCCCTTCTTGTTTCGTTTTCCCGCCAAGACCTTTCGGTGGATCAGCGAGAGCTTCGATTCCCTTTTCTTGGAGAAATTCTTTAATGACATCACGACAGATTTCGATCTGCCTGCGCCGCCGAGCCTTGCCGTCATCAGCAATCTTCTGGAGCTCGTCGATATTGAAGAGATAGACATTGTCGATCTCGTTGATGTCATCGTCGATGTCGCGAGGGACCGCAATGTCGATCAAAAACAAAGTGTGGTCCCGACGGTCTGACATGACAGAGTCGACCATCTCTTTCTTCAGAACGGTGTGAGGTGCAGAGGTGGAGGAAATTACGATGTCGACCTTGTCGAGATAGTTCGCCCAATCGTCGAAGTGGATCGCTTTTCCGCCCAGCTCCGTCGCCAACTCCTCTGCCTTATCATAGCTGCGGTTCGAAACGATGATACTGCTCGCACCTCGAGACTGGAGGCTCTGTGCCGTCACACGACTCATCTCCCCTGCTCCGATGATCATGACCCGACAACCATCGAGACGACCGAAAATCTTTTCTGCCAGATCGACCGTCGCTGCACCAACTGACGTCGAGCCCTGCTGAATTCGTGTGCTGGAACGCACCAGCTTTCCGACGGAAAAGGACTGCTGGAAGAGTTTGTTCATCCTGCGGGAGGTAGATCCGCTCTGCTGGGCAGTCGCATAGGCTTTTTTGATCTGCCCAAAAATCTCCGTCTCGCCCAGCACCATGGAGTCGAGGCCACTGGCGACTTCAAAAAGGTGCATCGCCGCAGCCTCCGATTCGTGCCGGTAAAATTCGACCTCTCCTTTCTCGACTTCGAAATGATCGATCAAGTAGTCGATCAGCCGGTCGAGTGCATCTCCCGGAGTATCTGCCGCGCCATAGATCTCAACCCGGTTGCAGGTAGAGAGGACCACCGCTTCTCCCACATCATCGATCTCGCGGATCGCGTGGAGGTGCTCGGGTATCGATTTCTCAGCAAACGCAAGTCGCTCCCGGATTTCCACCGGGGCGGTCTTGTGATTGACTCCGAGACAAAAAATCGACACAGCAGCGAGAATGTTAACTTTTTACAAGGCAGAAAGCGTGATTACAGCGAAAGCGAAGAGACAGATAGCCGACAGAGAGAGTTGCTTGGGAGGCAGCCTTTTGGCGAGGTGAATTCCCAGTAACACGGCGTAGACCAACCAAACCGCTCCTGATACGATCAAATGGAGGGCGTTCGGGAATTGGTCCATAAAGAATGCAGCAATTATGCCAATGGTCAGTAAGGCAGTTCCGATTATCAGAAGACGCAAAAGAGCCTGCGTCAGATAGCGTATCGGAGGCAGAGAATAAAAGAGTTTCCCGGTGTGGTGGCTTTTCAGCTGCCGATCCTGGACCAGATACATGACCCCAGCGACACAGGAAAGACCAAACGCCCCGTATGCCAGCAGCGACATCGAGGCATGCAGCTCCAGCCACGGATCCAGCGTATCAGGAGGCCTCGGCCCCGGATCCGCCACCTGGAGCGAAAAAATCGCCATCAGCTGAAAAAAGAACACCATCGGGATGCTGAACATCCCCAGCAGAGACAAACGAAACGGCCGCCCCAGTGCGAGATACAGGATAATCGTGCTCCAGGAGATGAACACGAGCACCTCGGCTCCGTTCGTGATCGGACAGCGCCCGTGCATTGCGCCCCTTTCTTTCAGGAAAAGGCTCTGGAAAATCAGCCCCAGAACCGCGATCCCGATATTTACCCGTCCCGAGCCATATTCCCCGGTACGCAGCGAAATCACGGCAAGCACGAAGCCGCCGAGGAACACCACGGTAGATAAAATGAGGTAAAGATCGTCCATCCCAAGGAGGATAATACGCCAGATCCCACTAGGTGGGTCGAAAAGCGAACGAAAACCTAACGTCGCCCCTTCCGTTTGCAAGGAGTTGCCGGGCCGGAAAAAAGGAGAGCCGATACCGGTTGTAATTCGAAAAAACCCCCGCTAGGATCGCCGCATGATTGGTTTTCGACTCCTTGCCCCCCTCATTTTACTCGGATTCTGCTCCACGTCACTCCTCGCAGCTCCAGCCCTGCCGTTCGGAGAGGACTACGCCATGCTCGAAAAGGCCTCGACCGGAGAGTGGTGGAAAGCAGCTACCAACCAGAAACCAGAAGCGGGTCAGAAAGGAAAAGGAAAACGGCCGAAGCGCCTCATCAATCTCAATGTCCCCAGAGACGAAGTCATCGCTTTTGCGCTCTACACCTGCGACCAGGATATTCTCAAGCTAAGTGCCCAGTTGTATCCCCTTTTCGACGATGAATCCCGCGAGGTCGTGCTCGAGCTGAAAAAGGACGGTAACTGGGAGAAAGTCGGAACCGAGGAAGTGGTATATCCCGGATGGAGCGCCCATTTCCGCGTCGAGGATATCGACAATACACAAGATATCCCCTACCGGGTTTCCCACGGCAAGAAAGCGACTTACGAAGGCCTGATTCGAAAAGACCCGGTCGATAAGGATGAAATTGTGGTCGGAAATCTCTCCTGCGATTCCAGCCGAGAGAAAGGAATGCGCCCCAATATCGTGAAGAATCTCCTTTTCCACGACCCGGATCTGCTTTTCTTCGCAGGCGATCAGACCTACCACCACACAGAGCACACAGCAGGATGGATCGAATGGGGAATCCGCTATCGGGAAGTCACCAAAGACCGCCCTACCGTCACCATCCCTGACGACCATGATGTCGGTCAGGCAAACCTCTGGGGTGAGAATGGAAAGCTGGCAAAAACCCCTGCCGGCCCCGCGGGCGGCTACTTTTATGCTCCCGAATATGTCAACATGGTGCAGCGCCAGCAAACCTGGCACCTTCCAGACCCCTACGATGCGACACCGATCGAGCGAGGCATCACCGTCTACTACACCAGCCTTCGGGTTGGTGGGATCGACTTCGCCATTCTCGAAGACCGAAAATTCAAATCCGGTCCCGAAGGAAAAATTCCAGAAATGGGACCACGTCCCGATCACATCAACGACCCTTCCTATGATCGGAGTGCCGTCGACCTTCCGACTCTAAAACTTCTTGGCGATCGCCAGTTGGCGTTTCTTGATGCCTGGGCACAGGACTGGACAGGTGCGGAGATGAAATCGGTTCTTTCCCAAACCGCTTTCTGCGGAGCAGTGCACATCCACGGTCAACCCGACAACCGCCTCCTCGCCGACCTCGACTGCAACGGCTGGCCCCAGACAGGCCGGAACAATGCCCTTCGCGCCATTCGCCGCGCCTGGGCAACCCATCTCTGCGGAGACCAGCACCTTGCCGTATCGGTAAAACACGGAATCGACAAATACGGAGACGGACCTTACGCCTTCACCAGCCCGGCAATCGTGAATACCATCTACGGACGCTGGTGGCATCCCGAAGACGAAAAAGCCGGCCCCAATCCGGTCCCGAACAGCCCTCTCCCCTGGACAGGTGACTTCGAAGACGGTCTCGGAAACAAAATTTCGATGCTGGCCTATGCCAACCCGGAGGACCGGACGAATGAGAAAAAACGTTCCGAAGGCTACGGAATTGCGAAATACAACAAGCAAGACCAAACGGTAACTTTTGAGTGCTGGGATCGTTGGGTCGATGCCGCTTCCGGAGAAGGACAGTTCGCAGGATGGCCCATCACCTTCAAAAACGCAGACAACGACGGCAGAGAGAAAACCCACTGGCTACCAGTATTGAAGCTCTCCACCGAAAACGCTGTCGTCCAAGTCGTCTCAGAAGAAGATCACGAAATCCTATACACCATTCGTGTGCAGGGAGATACATTCCAGCCTGCTGTCTATGCTCCTGGAAAATACACCATCCAGATTGGAGAAAATATTCCAGACGGACCGGCAATCACCGGCATCTCGGCCACCGAAGACAAAGCGAGTGCCGGAGAGCGGGAGATGTAGAATTCTTCACGAATAGATTTCCCCTGTCGGTATTTTCCGATAGGGTCTTGGGGGACGCGTTCTCTTCCTTTCTCCTGCGCACCTCCCATGACAACTTCCGCGAAACCCGTTTCGTACCGGCTGTGGATTCCTGTGGTGATTGTTACAATCGCCCTAGGAGCGGTGGTCTTTTCTTTCGCCATCGAACACGTTTTCCGGTTCCTATTCCTCTACCTCGCTATTGTGTTTGCCTGCATAGGCCTCTGGGCATGGTGGGTCTTTCTGGCAGGACGGTTTCGTTGGAAGTCACTGCTGATCGGAATTCTCGTAGGTGCCAGCGTTTTCGCCCTGTTCCGCTATGCCCTGCGATTTGACGGCTCGGCCCACGGTGGAGGGGCGCTCAAATTCGCCTGGAAATGGACACCTGAGTCGGAACAGAACCTCGAAGAACTACCCGACGCTGGAACAGCCATTGTCTCTGCGGAAAGAGATCCCGACCTGAAGGATTTTCCAGGTTTTCTCGGCAAAAACCGCGATGGCCGTGTCCCCAACCCCGGCCTCGCGACAGACTGGGAAACGAACCCTCCAGAAGAACTCTGGCGCATCCAAGTGGGTCTTGGTTGGTCCTCCTTCGCCGTTGTGGGTGATCGAGCCATCACTCAGGAGCAGCGGGGAGAAGAAGAATTGGTTACCTGCTACCATGCCCAGACAGGACAGTTTCTATGGTCCCACTCTGATGAGGCTCTTTTCAGCGAGCCCATGGGCAGCGATGGCCCTCGCGCTACCCCGACGATCCATGACGATACGGTCTACGCACTCGGTGCGACCGGCATCCTGAACGCATTGAATATCGAAAACGGAGAACCCATCTGGTCGAGATCCGTTCTGCAAGAGCTGGCTCAAGATAATATTGAATGGGGCAAATCTGCATCGCCTCTTGTGGTGGACGATCTCGTAATCGTGACTGGAGGAAATTCGGAGAGTGAATGCGTCGTCGCCTACGATCGCCTGACCGGCGAACTGGCGTGGAAAAGCGGGGATGGCCCTGCCAGCTACAGCAGTCCTGTTTTGATGACACTGCAGGAGACCGATCAAGTCGTCACGGTTCTGGGAGACAACGTTTCCTCGTTCGAGCCAACATCCGGAAAACTGCTCTGGCGATTCGATTGGCCAGGAACGTTTGCAAAAGTCGCTCAACCGATTCGTATCGATGACAACAGGCTTCTGGTTACTTCAAGCTACGGCATTCCTTCCAATTTGCTGAAGGTAGAACGACAAGAAGGAAAATGGAACGTACAAGCAGTCTGGACCGAGAGGCAGATGAAGACGAAGTTCAGCAGCGCAGTTGTCAGGGGCGATTATGCCTACGGTCTGGACGAGGGAAAGATGATCTGTCTGGAGATCGATACGGCCGATCGAGTCTGGAAGGGAGGCCGGTATGGCTATGGACAGAACCTGCTGGTAGGAGAAGATCTCATCCTCATTCAAACCGAACGTGGTGATGTAGTCCTCGTCGAAGCCACTCCCGAAGAACATCGGGAACTGACTCGCATTTCACCGCTCTCCAGCAAAACCTGGAACGCTCCAGCGCTCGCAGGAAAATTCCTTTTTGTCCGAAACGATCAGGAAGCAGTGTGCTTGAAGCTCCCCTAACAAACCACTAGACCTACTACCCCGACGGTTTTCGCACAAGCGTCCCCACAGCGATAAAGACAACGTTGAGCGCGTGGCCAAGCCCAAAGAAGATGGCAGCGGCTCTCATAGTTCCAGAAACGGATGCCGTGCTCCCGTTCTCCATGAGGCGAGGCACGACAACGGTGTAGAAAATCGGAGACACAAGAGAAAGGGCGCACATGCCAATCGCACCCAGCAAAACCAGTCCCGCGCCACCTTCTTTTCCAAGTTTGGTAATCGCCGCGACGCAGAAAAAGATCGAAGCAAGAATGATCGGTAGCTGGGACAGAAAGCCAGATAAGATTTCCATGTTTCGTTTTTCTTCTACAGGGCGTTTAGAAACCTTCGGTGCGCTTTGATACGCCTTTCCAGAGCCATTTCGCTCGGAGTCTCGAAGGTGAAGGAATTCTCTGCGTGAAAGAGATAGAGCCAGATCGCTTCGGGCCAACCACCCTCAAGCTCAGCTTCGACAATTTGGCGAAGTTCTTCCTCGGCAGCCTCTCTTCGCAGCAGACCATTTTCGAAGGGATTTCCGTCCACCATACCAGATGCTTCGCGGGGAATAATATCCTCGCACGCTTTCAACAACTCGTCTCCCGGTGATCCTCTTCTTGCCAGTTCATACAGGTAGATTCCGGTGGAATCGTAGTCTTCGTGAAGATTGACTGCCGTATCAAATTTTCTCCCCTGAAGAAATCGCATCCATGCCGCCACAACGGGATGGGATTGATGTTGAAATGATCGGTTCAAATCGATTCCGAGGTGGTCGCCCCGCGTATTTTCAACCAATCCATGGGGATTCAGGCACGGAAACAGGGTAATGGGTCTGTCTTTAGGGTATTCCTTTGCTTCGCACCACTGCAGCAGTGCCCAGACAGGTGCGCACTCGTCTCCGTGCACCCCGGCAGAGATGTAGAGCCCACCGAGGTCTCCATTCGCAGCTTTCTCGTTCTGAATTGCAATGACTTTCCGATCACTTGCCTTCGCAATCACATCAATCTTCCAACCGACTTTCTCGACAAACGATTCCCATCGCCAGAGAAGGAGCGAGAAATCATGGCCGGAATGGTTCAATTCAGTCATTTGAGAAGAAGAAGGAAATTCCGCTAAACGAAGCGCGAATTCGACGCGAACACAAGTGCCGACAAATTATCTCCACTCTTCATTGAAGAATCCGGCTTCCACGATTCTGCCCGGCCCATTGGCGTCCGGCAACTGATCCAGCCCGACAATTGCCCAATCGGGTAGCTTCGGATTCTGCTGAGAATTGGTGCTGTCGTGCCCTTCACGAAAAGTGAGTCCGCTGTTAATAACCACATACCGACCGGGATTGAGTGGGTTTGGAAAGATCAATACCGGAACATGTTCTCCGGTTTTCCATGTCTTGCCTCGAAAGGTGAAGGTTTCGCCCTCCCAGGAAACGGGAAGCTTATCCGCGATCTCTTTGATCATCTTGTTGGAATCTGGACCTCCCCATAAAATGAGATTCGCATCGGCGATGTCTCCGCTGTCGAGTTCGTCCGCGTGATGCTCGATCATCTCTCCCCTCATGAGGCCTTTCCAACGACTTCGAAAATGTCGAAGCTCAAAATCCACCCAACGGGCAAATGTCGGATTCACCGGATCAGAATCCGGGGGCACCACAACAAAGCGACTCATGAAGGCATCGTCGATAGGCCCCTGTATCCCTGGTCGTTTTCTTGAAAGCTCGGGCTCTCCCCAATCCCACTTCCCATTCTGCCTAACAATGCTACACGCCTCTACGCGAAACTTGGGATCATCGACAGAGAGGGTAGAGCCTCCAATTCGGATAGTCTGCCCAACCAAGCTTACGCTCGGCCCTGGATTCAACTTTACCGATGACACGTTTTGAAGGTCGAGTGATAGGGTTTTCCCATCTCTATCCCAGGTTGCTTTCGCCATGGCAGTTTTCCAATGCTCTTCCAGCCCCTGAAGCTGGAGCCAGTCGTATCCGGGATATCGCAAGGTAGGGGTCTGCCATTGGACCGTATCCGGTAATTTCGGCCTGCCGGTTTCCCACGCTTTTTCCAACCATGCCCAGATCTCTTTCACCGACTCTTCGTTGTATTTGTGGCCCATGCCTTCACCGACCACATGGCGGAGATCATATCCGACCTTTTTCAGCTCTCGCTCGACGAGGTCGGCTGCCTGTTTCTGTTTATCGTCACTGCCAGAGTAGGCGAGAACAGGGCCGTTCAGGAAATTACGGATGTAATTGGGAACGTCGTAGACCTGCCACAGAGTCTGCACGTAGTCGGGCCCGTATTTCTCCGGGGTGAGTCGATTGTATTCTTTCGTCTCTGCAAATCCTGCCCCCGCATGCACCGCGCAAAAGCGATCACGATAGTGCGCTCCTACATGCCAGGCACCTGCTCCCCCCATGGAAAATCCGGCGAGGACAATTCGGTCGGGATCGATCGGGTAATCTTTCGCAATCGCATCGATCGCCTCGAATATGTCGATTTCCCCCGCATGCTTCCATCCAACGCACTGGCGGCCGAACGGATGGAGAATGATCGCTTCTTGCTGATCTTTGACAAAGCCCCCCATCGCCTGACTCTTCGTGCGACACCGCTGGAGGAAATGCATGTCAGTGATCTTATCGCCCCTACCATGTAACCAAACGAGCAGAGGCACCGGCTTCGAAAGATCGAGTGTCTCGGGAATTTCCAAACCATACGGTTGGTAGGAGTCGTCGATATTCGAACGATAACCTCGAATCACCAACCCTCGCTGCTCAAGCCAGGAAGGTAGTGCCTCACCTTTTTCCAACTCCTTGATCCGCTGCTCGGCGATATCGAGTAACTCGGTGGCAACGGGAATCTCTTTTTCGCTGTAGAACTCGTTGTGATCGAGAGCAAACTCCACAGCTTTCGTTAGAACGCCGACATCTGCGGAGTATTCTCGATAGTCAATCGTCCATACCTGTTCCGAGAGCTTCGAAGATCTCTTCTCCAGGGCGGCTCGGTCCGCCTCATTCCACACGATCCCATTGGTCGGTGGAAGTCGGCGGGGAATCTCCGGTATCTCCTCGGCGAAAATCGCAAGAACCGGCCCAAGCACTAACAGGACCACCGTGTTGGCAGATGGGAATACAAACCGCCTCATCAGACTCGCTCGTCTGTCATCGGATCGATCCACGCGATTACTTTGCCATTCTGAAGCAGAGCCTTGTAGTCGACAGGAAACTTTCCGAAGATGGTCTTCACTTCAAAGTGAACGGTAACCGTTTCATAGGTTCCCGGGTAGTCGCCGTACACTTTTTCGGTGCCATTCCACACAAATGAACGCGCTTCTTCAAGAGTAACGGTTGCCACTTCACCGGCTTTCAGGCTCGCCTTAACCGGAGCAACACGAGGATCTCCATCGAAGTTCGTCTCGGCTGGCTTCTCGCCTTTCAGGATCGCCAGTTTCTCGGGATTCGCTTCCAGGACTTCGCGCGCTTTCTCCCGCTGAAGATCTACTTCAGCCTCTTTCCGCGAGACAAACTCATTGTATCGGTCGGTGATGCGCTTTTTGAAATCCGTTTTGTCGACATCGATCTGGACGCCTTGCGCCGGATTGGCCAGATTGGCTACGGTGAGTTGGTTGCCGACCAAGCGAGTTGGTTTCAACGGTGTGCCTGCCGGCACATTACTGGAGCCTACTGCCTGCCCATTTACGACCAGTTGGAACGCCACAGGTTCTTGCGCTGTGATCTGTTCAGGAAAGGCACGATCGGGAACATTTGCCCAGTTCCCCACAATTTCCATGAGAGGGATGATCTCCGGCATTGGGTATTTCTCTTCCAGGAGAAGATCGATTTCCGACTTTGGCTTCGCGGCTGGTTTCGGCGTAGTAGTAGCCTCCGTCTCTGGCGATGCCGCTGTTGTAGTGGAAGCCGCGGGCTTCGCTTTCGCTCCCGATGAGTCTGTGATGACTGTATCGTTCGGCTTCATCATTTCGTCTTTGCCCTCGACGAGATCCTTGATGTAGGGGTCGTAGAAATACCAGGCTGCAGCAATGATTCCGCAGACGACAAACAAGGTGGCTAGAAAACCTTTCATAAATGACAGGGAGTTTACCGTCCCGGGCAATTCGGTGACGATGATAAAATCGCTCTATTGATATCCCGTCGGGATGCAGTTTGCAAGACACACGTGCGCCACGGCAGTAGGTAATACTTACGACTTGTGTCCAGAGCAACACTCCCCGATATACCCGGCGTATGCGTATCGTCTACATGGGAACGGGAGAAATAGGTCTCCCCACATTGAAATGGTTAGTAGAGAACCAAGGCTCTCATGAGGTTGTCGGGGTATTCACCCAGCCAGACAAGAAGATTGGGAGAAAGCAGCTTCTGACGCCACCGGAAGTCAAAGTCCTGGCCGAGGAAGCAGGGATTCCAGTGTTTCAGCCCGAAACCCTGCGAAAAAATGAGTCAGCGTTCGAAGAGCTCACAGGTTTGAATGCGGATCTACTGGTCGTAATGGCCTACGGGCAGATTCTTCCGCGAACGGTAATTGAGGCACCCTCCATTGCTTGTGTAAACCTTCACGCTTCTCTTCTGCCCCGCCATCGGGGAGCATCGCCTATACAGGCAGCGATTCGGGACGGTGACAAGGAAACCGGAATCACCCTGATGCATGTGGTCCCCAAACTCGATGCCGGTGATATGATCTTGAAAGAGGTGCTGACGATCGATTCGAAAGATACAGGAGGAATCCTGCACGACCGCCTTGCCGAGATCGGCCCACGGACCATGCAACGAGGACTGGAGATCCTTTCTTCCGGAGAAATCCCTGCAGAGCCTCAAGAGGAAGATCTGGTCACATATGCCGGAAAACTTGAGCGCGAGCACGGCCAGATCGACTGGTCGGCCGATGCGGAGGTCCTGGAGCGACTGATCCGAGCCTATGACCCCTGGCCCGGAACGTACACACAGCTTTCAACAGAAGAAGGGTCGAAAAAGCTGAAGGTCTACCCCTACGCAGAGATCGGTGAGGATTCGGAAGCAGCACCCGGCACAATCTTAGGCACTCAAAACGGCCTCCATGTTTCCTGCGGCAGCGGAAGTTTGATTTTCCGAGGTGAACTCCAACTGGAGGGCAGGCGACGGCTTTCCTGTGGAGATTTTCTTCGAGGAACCGCGATTCCCGAGGGAACACGCCTTGGAAACCAGTGATTTGGCTTTGAAATTTGCTTGAGTTGGGGAAGGATATCCAAACCGGAATCGCCCTTGTATGTCCAGACAGTTTAAACGAGTTGTACTCAAACTCAGTGGAGAAGCTCTTCGAGAGCTTGGAAGTCACGACAATATTTCACCTGAAATTGTCGAAGGAATCGCCCTTCAAATCAAAGCCGCTCACCAGACAGGCATGGAAATCGCCATTGTCGTAGGAGGCGGGAACTTCTGGAGAGGAGCCGCTGCTGCCGGCAGGGGCATGGATCGAGCCACCGCTGACTACGTCGGAATGCTGGCAACGGTCATGAATTCCCTCGCGGTGCAGAGCATGCTGGAAGCAGTCGGTGTTCCCACCCGAGTCCAGACAGCCATTGAAATGAACAATGTGGCCGAGCCCTTCATCCGGCGAATCGCGATTGGCCACCTCGAAAAAGGCCGCGTGGTCGTTTTCGCAGCCGGAACGGGAAATCCGTTCTTCACGACCGATACCACTGCGGCCCTGAGAGCGAGTGAGATCGGGGCAGACGTGATTTTTAAAGCAACGAAAGTGGATGGCGTCTACGACAAAGACCCCAATCAACACGACGATGCAGAGCGCTTCGAGACAATCACCTACAACGAAGCCCTTTCCCAAAACCTGAAGGTGATGGACGGAACGGCCTTTACCCTCTGCCAGGACAATGGAATTCCGATTGTCGTTTTTGACATGACGGAGCCGGACAATATCCGACGCGCACTGACTGGCGAAGATCTCGGAACGATGGTTTGCGCCTGATTTTCCTGATCGCGCTTCGCTTTCACGTGCAGGAAATTCGTCAGGGCCGTTGATTTACCTCAATTTCTCTCTAGTCTGTTACGAAACCCTGTCAGAACCATGGATACCGAAACTTTCCTCCTTGAGACGGACGAAGCGATGCAGAAGGCAACCGACTTCGTATCCCAAGAGATGTCGAGCATTCGCACCGGTAAGGCGAGCCCGGCTCTACTCGATAATATCAACGTAAATGTCGAGGCATACGGAACATCGATGCCACTCAAGCAGCTCGCTCTCGTTTCGGCTCCTGAGCCACGACTTCTGACAGTGCAGCCTCACGACCCTTCCATTATGGGTGATGTTGAGAGAGCACTCCGTGAATCGAAGCTTGGTATCACGCCCGCATCGGATGGTCGACTGATTCGCCTGCCAATCCCGGAGCTTTCCGAGGAACGCCGTAAGGATCTCGTAAAAATCATTAAGGACATGGCTGAGCAAGGCCGCGTGCGAGTTCGCTCCGCGAGAAAAGACGCCATGGACCAACTGAAGAATGCTCTCAAAGACAGCTCCATTACGGAAGACTCTTTCCACGACATGGAAAAAGAAGTGCAGGAGCTGACCGACAAGAACGTCAAAGCAATCGACGAGCATCTTGCCGCGAAAGAGAAGGACGTGATGACCGTCTAGGACTGAACATCATGTTCGCTCCTGAAGATTACCTCGATTTCTCACAGACCGATCACGAGAGTTTGTTCTCTCCCGGCGAGCCTGTGTGGTCAGCTATCGGTCGAATCGGTGACTATCTCGAATCGCTGATCTCTGGGGTGGAGGGAGACCTGTTGCTCGGTGAAATCCACGAATCGGCACAGATCGGCGACCGTGTTTATATCGCTCCGGGCGCAGTTGTTGAAGCCAATGCGGTAATCAAAGGGCCCGCCTGGATCGGAAGCGGGTCGACGGTTCGGAGTGGTGCCTATGTTCGTGAAAAGGTCATAACAGGGAACAATTGCATGTTAGGCAATTCGAGTGAATTCAAAAATTGCTTGCTCTTCAACAACGTGGAAACGCCTCATTACAATTATGTCGGCGACTCAATTCTGGGCTACAAGGCACACCTTGGCGCTGGCGTGATCTGCTCCAACGTAAGGCTGGATCGGAGGAATGTTACAGTCCGAAGCGAGGGAAAGACGCTCGATACTGGGCTGAAAAAATTTGGTACCATTGTAGGTGACCGGACAGAAGTGGGATGTAACTCGGTCTTGAGCCCGGGCAGCATCCTCGGACGTGATGGTATTGTTTATCCCTGCACTCACTGGCAGGGCGTCCTGCCTGAGGCTAGCATTGTAAAAAACAAGCAGCCTCTCGATGTGGTAAAACGCCACCTGAGATAGCTTTCTGTTCTGAAGACCATAGTTGCCTCAACATTGCATTTCTGAAGATCTGGAGATGCAGTTTGTAAGATATGCCATGCCAATCGGGCAGGGAGAAAGCCTTCCCAAAACAAACATAACATCTTTTCCGTAAATTAGTTACGCCTAAACCAAACACCTCATGGCACGTGCCTTGCGTCGACTAACACCTGCCATGAAAACAACCAAACAAACAGCAACTAAACTTGGAACAGCAGCAGCCATCTTTGGACTTGCCGCATTCACCCTCACACCTACCGCTTTCGGCGATGATGAAATCGAGAAAGTGAAAGTCAAAGACAACAAGGTCAAAGTGAAGGGCGAAGACGGTAAGGTTAAAATCAAGGACAACGGCAAAGTGAAGATCAAAGGCGACGCCGATGAAGAACTTGCAGTAGCTCGCGAAGCCATGAGCGCTGAGCAGCAGGCTGAGTTCAAGGCAAGCCTGGCCGAAGGATACACGATTCCTACAGACCAATATGTCTACCTGGATCCGGTTCCTGAGACCTACATGACCCGCCTCGATCCCGCACCTGAAGGTTATGTGTATCGCTGGTATGACAATACCGTATACACTGTAGACCCTAACACCTACACGATTATCAGTGTTCAGACTTTCGAGTAATCGGAATGTCCAAGCAGCTAACGCTGCATAACGCTTAATCTAAGAGCGGCTTCCCAAGATCGGGAAGCCGCTTTTCTTTTATCGACATGGAAAGCAAGCTGCAAATTGCGTGGTTCGGGAATGCAAAACGTCGGTTTCTTGCGCCTTTAGAGTCTCCTTTCACAATCCAATATTCTCACAACACGCTCACAATCATACAGTTAAAAACCAAATAGCACAGTTGGCATGTCGCGTGCAACTAACTGGAGGCAGTATGAAGACCACGACCCTCTACAAGCTTTTTACAGTTATTGCAGCAAGCGCAGGATGCCTCAGCCTCTGCCAGACAGCCTTGGCAGACAAAGATCACAAGGCGAAGGTGAAAGAAGCGCGGAACACATCCGAGGTGGTTGTAGTCGACCCCGAGCCCGAATACGATGTGGTTCCTGTGCCGAAGTCCGAGGCAATCACTTACAAAAAAGTAGAGATGCCACTCACGGAATCCCAGAAGGCTAAATTCCGCGCCAACCTCGCCCAGGGAATCCTGAAGCCAGTGAACCGGAAAGAGATCGTCGTGCCGGAGCGGGTGGACCAAACCGATAAGGTCATCACTCCAATGAACTTCCGATGGAACAGTGCACGCGTAGTTCTACAGCAAGAAGAATAAAATTACAGCAAGCGGATACGGGAAGGGCTCTCCTGCAGGTGCAGGGGAGCCCTTTTTCTTTTTAGGAATTGGCTCCCGCTTTGGGACGTTTCTCTGCCACTTTTTTCCACCGCTTGTGCATCCAGATCCACTGCTCAGGATGCCTGAGGATGATCCTCTCAAGCACTTGGTTAAAGCGCTTCGTATTCACATTGATAATGTCACGGGTGCGACCTTCAGTCACTACCTCAACGGGAGGTTCAAATTTCAGGACGTGGGTCCCATCCGGCTCCCTCCAGCTTGAGGCGGGGATGACCGGGGCATTCGTGAACTGCGCAAGGACAGCGAGGCTCTTCGATGTGCTCGCTGGGTGACCGAAAAATTCACTCGGGATTCCATATTTCCGAATCGTGAACTGATCGAAGATGGAAACTACGATGTGATTGGCCTCGAGTAGTTCCAAAATGTCATCGAGCGATCCACTTTTCTCCAGCGTGCCGAACCCAGCCTTTCGGAATCGTCGCATCACGAAATCGTTGAACCACTTTGGTTTCAGCGGTCGGCGTATGAAATGGAAGAGTCCGTGATACTCTTCAAACTGCGCGATACCAGCGACGGTAGCGACTTCCCAGTTTCCGAAATGTCCGGTCAGGAGAAGGACGCCCCGCCCTTGCTTCTGGGCTTCGACAAGATTCTCGCCTCCTTCCAACCGGATCAATCCCTTGCGCTTCTCGGATGAGAGAAATGGCATCAGAAAAAATTCTTTCAAAAACTTAACAAGATGCCCGTAGAAGTCCTGCGCAAGGAGGGCGATTTCGTCCTCGGAAATCGAATTACCGAATACTCGGTTGAGGTTCTGAAGAATGACTTTCTTCCTCGCCGGGAAACAGTTGAAGATCAGTTTCCCATACCAAGGAGGAGAGATGTTCCTTTTTACCAAATTGGCTACCGCCGTGGCGTTGGCTGTCGTGTGAGTCATCGAAACCTCAATGTCATCAACCAAGTGAAGATCCATGACCGCTTGAGCTTTCGGGCTGGGAACGATAGTCGGTTTCCCGTATCCGTCTTTCGCTACGGAAAAATCGACAGGCTCGATGGTCCCCAGGCAAATCTCTTTTGGGAAAAGCTTGCAGCAGGCCTCTTTGGCAGCGAAGCGGGCCGCCAGTTTTTGAGCTCGAGCAGCTCCCCTGCCAGAGTCTGCCAGTTCGTCTTCGGAGAAGAAATCGAGCAGACGGTCTTCGTCGAGATCCGAGAGAAGCTTCTCGATCCGAGAGATTTCTACCGTATCGATTCCGTTACCCATTTTCAGGAGGCGCGAATCGCCAGTACGACGTTCATTCCCCCAAATCCTCGGCAGATCACGAGCGCAACATTGCTTCTCGGCTCGGTGGATTCCTTCGAAACCGGGAACGGGCCGATCTCCGAATCGATTGATTCCAGCGTTCCTATACCGGGAACTGTCTTCCTACGCAGAGCTTCCAGTGTCATCACAACGTCAGTAATTCCGCTGGCGGCGATCAAGTGCCCATATGCCCATTTGAATCCGGTCACCGGTGGGACGTCGCCTCCGAACACTTTCTTGATGCCGATGGATTCGGTAGCATCAGACGCTCTCGTACCGTTACCATGGGCGCAGATCATACCAACTTCGGAGGGTTCAAGGCCCGCATCATCCAATGCCTGGCGGATCGCTCTTTCCACTCCGTCACCTTCTGGATCGAGATCGAGGATTCCGGTTGCCTCCGTGCAGCAACCGAATCCGAGAAATTCACCGAGAACGGTGGCTCCACGAGATTCGGCATCCGAACCTTTCTCCAGCATCAAGGCAGCAGCACCCTCGCCGAAAACGGTTCCGGATCGATTCGAATCGAAAGGTTTCGGAGCCTCAGGAGAAAGGAGCCCGAGCTTGTTGTAGTAATACATCATCTCCGGCTCAAATGGAGTATCGTGACCGGAAGCGAGAATTCGGTCCCCTTCGCCATTCCAGATTGCTGATGCGGCTTCGGCAACAGCCATAATTCCACTGGAGCACTGGTTCGTGATACAGGCGTTTGTGCCTTTGAACTGAGCCCGAATTCCCACGTGGCAAAGGACATTATTCGGCAGGTTTTTCAGCAGCCACATCGGGGTGACCTGATTCCCCAGTTCTCTACCAAAGGCATCGAGCTCGCCTTTCGCTTCGTGGATAAGAGGCAGGAAATCGTAATTGCTCCAATAGGAGCCACCTCCCGAGCCCACGATGAGCCCAGTGCGATCATTGAAGGCATCCACCTCATCTTCCCCGAGCCCTTCCCGGTGATCGAGGATCCCCGAATTCTCGATGGCTCTTTCCGAAGCATAGATTCCCACCATATCGGTGCGGGAAATCGTTTTGTGAAGCTTTCGCTCCGGGACAAGCGTCCGTTTGTCCAAAGTCACCTCAGAAGCCACCTGAACCGGCCAATTCGAGGCATCGAATTGCTCAAATGGACCTACGCAGGTCTCCCCTTTTTCCAGCTTTTCCCAGACATCCTCTACGGTGCCTCCGGCACCACAAACGATGCCTGTTCCGGTAAATACGATCTTTTCGGAAGCGTCCTTCATGCGTCGACCTCCTCTGGGTTACGAAAAACAAGAGAACTGTTCGAACCACCGAAACCGAGGGAGTTCGAAAGGGCGGCCCGGATTTTCAACTTAGCCGGTTCATCCACGATCAAGTTCACATCGCAATCGGGATCTGGATTGGCGTAGTTCGCATTAATTGGAGCCATGCTTTCCTTAATGGCCAAGCAGCAAGTGGCGGCTTCTACCGCTCCAGCAGCCGCAATGAGGTGTCCCATGCTGCTCTTTGTAGAACTGACACGAACATCGTCAATCCGATTGCTGAAGACGGCTTTCAGCGCAGCACATTCGCTCTGGTCGTTCATCTGAGTGGACGTACCATGAGCATTCACGTAGTCGATTTCATCCGATGAAATTCCCGCATCACCCAGAGCCTGCTCGATTGCCTGGATCGGACCGTTGCCATCTGGCGGGGAATCCGTGATCCGATAACAGCTCAAGGAGTTGCCGTCACCAGCGAGCTCGGCATAGATATTTGTCCCTCTTTCTTTCGCGGCGTCCCAGTCTTCGAGAACGAGAAAGCCTGCTCCTTCTCCCAGAACAAACCCATTCCGCGTCTTGTCGAAAGGACGGCTTGCCCCCTTCGGATTGTCGTTGTCGGTCGAAAGTGCACCCAAAAGACAAAAGCCTGAAATCCCTACCGGGTTCAGCATGGAGTCGAATCCTCCTGCAAGAATCTTGTCGCACTGCCCGCGTCGAAGAGCTTTCAAAGCCGAACCGATCGCTTGCCCGCCCGAAGCACAGGCAGTGTGCACTGAGGTGGCATACCCGCGAATACCAAACTGCTTGGCGAGGAGTGCCAGCCCCGCATTGGTCTGCCAACTGCAGAATTTCACCGGACTACCGGGGAAGTCCGGGCTTATGAAACCATCAGGGTCGAAAAAACCGTCCTTTGAAGCGTGATCGTGAACGACCTTCAAATCCTCATAGGAAATCGACATCATGCCAGCTCCCACACTGAGCCCCCAACGATGAGAGTCTTCGTCTGTGGGAGAAATACCAGCATCTGCCATGGCCTCCGCCGCAGCCGCCAAAGCGAATCCGTGCGACTTCGCGGCGCATTTCAGAATCTTCGGGTTCGGCACCACCTCTTCTGCAACGAAGTCTTTTACCTCGGCCCCGAAGGTTGTCGAAAACCCACTCGCATCGAAGCTGCGAATGTAGTCCGCGCCGCTTTTTCCTTCCAAGAGGGATTGCCAAGTGGTTGCCGCGTCGTTACCGACCGGAGTAACTAATCCAATCCCGGTGACGGCGATTTTTCGCTTTCCTGCTGCTGCCATTACTTTTTCCGACTAAGCCGCACTCGGGCGGCACTGGTCAATCGTTTTCCCCGGCGAGTCTCCACGAGAATCCGGGCAGAGGTTTCGTCGACTTCATCGACGCGTGCCATCATACCCAATTCTGTGCCCGGTGCCATAAAGGATCGAATTTTGACGTCGGACATTCTCTCAGCTTTCCAGACTCCGCTCTCGCCCGAAATTTCCGATGCCAACTCGAGAGCAAACCGGAGGTTCAAGTTCATCAATAGCGTTCCCGGAAACACCGGATTACGGGGAAAATGGTCTCCAAAAAAGGGAGCCTGCTCCGGAATGGTAAATGTGCCTTCTTTAGTCTCTCCGTTTTGCCCGCCTGTAATCTCGTAAGATAAGGCTGGGACACCTTCGTATGCTCCTGCCTCGGCCCCCGAATTAATAAGAAGGTCGTATCTCGCGGCCATTGCAGCGGGATCGTCGAATTGCTCCATGTCGACCATAGGGCCAAGACAGTCGTGCAATTGGACAATCGGCTCTCCGTCAACAGTCGCCAGACCACCGTATTTTACGGACTCCTCGCTGGCTTCGGCCAAATCGGCTTCCAAACTCAGCGTCTGGCCGGGACGGACCGGTGAAATTAAGTCTACCGCGCCCGCAATTCCTGCCACAGGGCGGCACTTGAAATCAATCGCCTTCATCGACGACCAAGCAGCCAACTGCCCGATCGCTTCGGCAACCAGAGACTGCGGGAACTCATCGATGCCCGCAGGGATCTGATATTCCCCTGTGATTCGCGTTCCGGTCTCGTCCGATAAGATCCTGTCTACGAAGGAAAACGCACGAAAATGCTCACTCATCGGAGAAAACCGGGCCTCTGCTCAGCCAGTAATGTATGGCTGGAACGATTGAGGTAGGCCGCTAGAACCTCAGGAATCTGACTTTTGCTCGCGGAGAACCATCTTGCAGAAGGTCTCCGTGGTGAAGAGCTTAGGGATTTCAGCTGATTTGAGAGGCTTGGAAAAGCGATCCTCGGGAACTTCGCTCATGTAAGATTTGAGCGCATCGTAACCGGCATCAGTAACAACACCGCCTTCTTCAAATTCTTCTTCGCTGAGATCGCCGCGAGCTTCTTCAACGGCTTTACCGCGAGGAATCTTCACTTTGAATTCACGCTCAAGACGGAAAACGATATCGAGAAAGTCGATCGACTCTGCGTCGAGGTCGTTGATCAGCGAAGAATCCGGCTTCACCTCATCTTCATCACAACCGAGAGCGTCGGCTATGATTTCGGCCACCTGAGGGTAGATGGCATCAATCTCTTCCTGGCTGATTTCTGGAGTACTCATTTCGATTACATTTTAAAACCGCCGTCTACACTCAAAACCTGACCTGTAATGTAGCTGGACAAGTCGGAACAGAGAAACCAGACGGCATTCGCGATTTCAGAGGGCTGACCATACCGCTTCAAAACGATATTGGAAGTGATTTCGTCACCCGCTAAATCACGCACTTCCTGCGACATTTCGGTCTCAATTACGCCCGGTGCAACGGCATTTACGAGAATTTTTCGGCGACCGAGTTCTACGGCAAGTGATTTGGTGAACGCATTGATCGCTCCCTTGCTCGCAGCGTAGTTGGTCTGCCCTCGCCCGCCCTTTTCTCCGGAAACGGAACTGATATTGATAATTCGGCCCGACCGCTTCGACATCATGAAAGGAACGGCGGCCCTGCAGAAATTGAAAACCCCCTCGATATTTGTCTCGAAAACGGCTTTGAGATCGTCGTCCTCAAGCATGGGAAGGAGATTGTCACGAACTACGCCCGCGTTGTTCACGAGGACGTCAATGGTCCCAACTCGATCGGCCATGTCCTCGACACACTGTCGTGCCGCATCAGAGTCCCGCACATCGACTTTCACCGCAGTGATCTTGAGATCCGGATTTTCGTCAATAACGGCTTTCGCAGCCTCGTCGTTGCTGACGTAGGTGAAGGTTACATCCATGCCTGATGAGGCGAGACGCTCAACGATTGCTCTCCCGATTCCACGGCTACCGCCAGTCACGAGTGCGTTTTTCCCGCTCAAACCGGGTTCGATGGGGGCAGTGGTATCGCTCATCCTGAAATTGCGTAGCCTCCGTCTACGAAAAGAGTGTGCCCGGTCACCATCCCAGCCTCGGGAAGGCAAAGGAGATAGACGGCGTCTGCGACCTGCTCAGGAGTGAGAGTCGGTCCCAGAGGAGTCCTCTCTTTGTATTCTTCGAGCAGATGCTCGCGGTTAGGGAAATGTTTCAAAGCGTCCGTGTCCACGACGCCTGCGCTGACGCAATTGACGCGAATTCCTTTCGGACCGAGCTCCTGCGCCAACCCGCGAGCAAGTGCTTCCAATGCTGCTTTTGATGCACCGATGAAGGTGTAATTGGGAATCGCACGCTCAGATCCGAGGCTCGTCAGACCGATCAGGCAACCACCTTCAGTCATCATGGGAACCGCATTTTGCGCCAGGGTATTGAGAGCCAGAGCATTTGTCTCCATGCAGCGACGGAAATGCTTCAGGGTCATGTCGAGAGCAGGTTTCAGGACACCAAGTGCGGCGTTGCTGATCACAAAATCGACACGATCAAACTCTTTCTTAAATTCTTCAAACGCCTCTCCCACGGTGCCTGGATTGCTGACATCGGCCTGGACAGCAAGAGCTTTGCGGCCCATCCCCCGAATTTCTTCGCAGACGGCCTCAGCCTCTTCGTGGCTGTTGTAGTAGAGAATTGCGACATCGCAGCCTGCTCCGGCTAATTTGAGAGCCGTAGCACGCCCGATTCCCCGCGATCCGCCGGAGATAAAGGCAACTTTTCCTGCAAGTGTTTCGGACATAAAAAAGAGCCGACATCTATAGCGACAGCTTGCGGGGAGTCAAGCTTGGTGGGTATAACGAAAGAAAAACAGCACCTCACCAGGTGGATGTGGTATATGCGGCTTCTAATCGACCTCGCTATCCTCAGGAGAACTTCCGAGGAAAATTGGGAACAAGCGCAGAGTTGTTCGTTGATTCTGAGCTATCAGACAGAAAAAACTTCATTTCCCCTACACTGTCGCAAATCCAGACCTCTTTCGCTCCAGCTTCGAAGTAGAGAGACTTTTTCTCTTCAATTTCCCCTTTGGTATTCGAAGGGGAAAGGACTTCGACGCAAATTTCGGGACACTCGGTAAAACAGGGGAACTCACCGCTTCTCTCCCAGAGTTCTTGGGAGCACCATGCTATGTCCGCGGCTTTGACTCCGAGCCGGGTGGAAATCGGACACTCGGAAACGACTTCGCCGGTTTCCGTCAACTCCATGAGTTTTGCACCTATCTTAATCTGTTTGTTACCGTGCCCGGGAGCCGGAGGAGGCGACATAATTAATTGCCCGTGTTGATCGGTTTCGATTCGGTATGGTAAAGCTGCTAAGTCCTTGTCTGCAAGAATTGCTTCCCATACCGCGAGGTTGAATGCATGAAAATCCGTATCGGCCAACTCGGTCGCAGGAAATTCCAGCAAAGTACTCATTCTACCAAAAAAATAGCTCAAATGCGTTCGGTGGGCAACTCTGCTCCCGCAAAAACAAAAAGCGCTCCGAATCGCTGATTGGCAGGATCGGAGCGCTTTGTAATTTCCCACTTGTGCCGTCTCCGATGGTGAGGCTCACGTTCCCGTTTCTCAACAGGGTGGGAGCCGCTCGTCGACTTTTGCCTTCCAGTGAAGGCCTGGCAGCCGACGACTAGCTAAGCCCCCAATAACGTATCAACGGTCCGGGCCTGTAATTAATCGGTAAGGGTCGAACACAGCAGGAAAATCCAAAAATTTTCACGCAGGTCTATGTCACTTATCGGAATTCTACGTTCAATTTTGAGCGGAGGGAATCTAAAAGTTTTGCGTGAGCCGCTTCCACTTCCGGCCCTTCCAAAGTGCGATCGTCGGATCTGTATGAAACAGAATAGGCGAGCGACTTTTTCTCCGCGGGAAGTTTTTCTCCTGATGGGTCCTGAAAGACATCGAAGAGCTCGTAGGAGACCAGGAGCGGTTCCTGGTATGAGGCGAAGAACGAATCCACTTTTCCTGCAGGAAGATCAGAGGAAACCAGCATCGCGATATCCCGCGAACTACCAGGGAATTTGGGAAGTTCCTCGTATTTCAAATCCGCAGAGAAAGCTGCTGCGAGTTTCTTCAGATTTATCTCCGCGACCATGACAGGAGCCTCCAAACTCAGTTCACGAGCACGAGCAGGCGAAAGAATGCCTGCAAGCCCCAGTTTGGTAGACTTTTTCCCAGTTCCGATCTCGATACTGCAGGCACACAGCATGCGGTCGTCATCAACAGGAACCAAAGTGAGTCCAGCCGGGCAAATTTGTTCCAGCACGGCACGCAGGTCGTGAATGTCCATTGCCGACGGCTTGCCATCTGTCCAACCGCGCTGAACCCGCGCCCCAGTCATGAGAAGCGCGAAGTGCTCGTGCTCGATCTCATCTCCTTTGGGAGTCGCGGTGAACACCCGCCCCATCTCAAACAGACGGAGATCTGCGTTTCCAAATCGCTTGTTTCGCTCTGCTGTTGCCAACAGGCCGGGAACAAGCCCCGGACGGAGATAGTCCTGCTCGTCGTTCAGCGGGTTTTTCAGCTGAACGGGGCTCATTTTTCGATGGTTTGTCGCAACATTATCGGAGAGCTGCGCCTCAGAGATCAGCTTGAGGTTTCTCGTTTCGTAGAAACCAAGGCTGGAAAGCTTTGTCTGTATCCCACTGGCGAAATCGTAAGCCTCATCTGCCTTCGAAGCAGGGGAAAACCAGGCCGACTGGCTGG
Organism: Verrucomicrobiales bacterium; assembly: GCA_002698785.1. Classification (GTDB taxonomy): domain Bacteria; phylum Verrucomicrobiota; class Verrucomicrobiia; order Verrucomicrobiales; family DEV007; genus Arctic95D-9. The sequence goes on from PAAG01000059.1 coordinate 773,197, forward strand.
AGGGAACTTTATCGAGCCCGTAGACGCGAGCGACTTCTTCTACCAGATCGATCGGACGCTCCAAATCGAGACGGTATGTGGGAATGTCCCAGCCTTCCCTCCCCTTCTCCAACCCAAGGGAGGAGAGAATAGAATCAATCTCTTCGTCGGAGATCTCTGCACCAATCACGGATCGGCAATAGTCGTCGTCCAGTTTCACCGCTTCGGGAGCTGAAGGAAGGCTGCCGCATACGACAATCTCTTTTTCTGCTTTTCCGCCTGCAAGATCGAGGATCAGCTTGATGGCGAGATCGGAAGCCCCATTGACCTGATAGGCGTCGACTCCCCTTTCGAATCGATAGCTGGAATCGGAATGTAGACCGAGGCGCCGCCCGGTGCGACGAATCGCAGGCCCGTCGAAATAAGCAGATTCAAGAAGAATGTCGGTGGTCTTTTCCGTGACACCGGAGTCTTCTCCTCCCATAACGCCACCGATCGCGACTGCTTTTTTGCTGTCGGCGATAACCATGTCTTCAGCGGTCAATTCGTATTCTTCTCCGTCGAGAGCGAGGAACTTTTCGCCTTCCTCCGCCTGGCGGACGTGGATTCCACCTTTCAAGAGTGAGAGGTCGAAGGCATGGAGAGGCTGCCCCATCTCCATCAGAACGAAATTCGTGATGTCGACGATGTTGTTGATCGGACGAAGACCGACAGACTCGAGTTTTTCTTTGAGCCAGTCAGGAGAGTCTTTCACTTCCACCCCGCGAACAATCCGAGCGGTGTAGTAAGGGCAAGACTCGGAGGATATCTTGATCTCACTGCCCTTGGCTTTCCGCGTTTTCGTCTTGGAATCACAGTAGTGGGTTACACCTTGCAGCGGCTTCTCTGCCAAGGCGGCCAGCTCGCGAGCCACGCCCAAATGGCTGAGGCAATCGGGACGGTTTGGCGTAATCTCCAGCTCGAAGACGGCCGGGTAGACTTCGGACATCGGAGTTCCGGGTTTCAGATCGCTGGAAAGGATCATCAGGCCTTCGGCATCGTCAGTCAGGCCGATCTCTTGAGCCGCACACATCATTCCTAGAGATTTCACTCCGCGGAGCTTGCCCTCTTTGATTTCAAAGGTCTTTCCGTCTCCGGCATCAAGGACGCAACCGGGCAAGGCCAAAGGCACTTTGTCGCCGACTTTGTAATTTTTAGCACCGCAGACGATCTGACGAGGTGTGCCAGATCCATCATCCACCTGGCAGACCGACAGCTTGTCGGCATCGGGGTGTTTTTCTGAAGAGAGAACTTCTGCGACTACCAGGTTGTCGGGAAGTCTTTGAATTCCTTCCACCTCGATACCAGCAAATGTGAGGAGGTCGTCCAATTCCTCCATGGAATAGGATGAGAAATCGACGTGGTCACTGAGCCATTTTAAGGAAACGTTCATTTGGACGCGATATTGGATCTTGGATAGTAGATATTGGTTTCACTCTTCGTGAGTGTTGTTCCGCTTCTCGACGGACTGGATGAATCGATTCAGTTTCTTTCCGAGAGTTTGGGTACGCGAAAGTAGATCTTTGTATTTATCACGATCTTTTATGGAGCAAGTTTCAAAAAGGGATTCCAAGTGGTCTTCCGTTTCCAGACGGGATGCGAATGCCATCGTCAAAAACCTCAAATAATCTGCTTTGTAAGTTCTTCTCCCATACCCTTCTACGATATTACTTCGAATGGATTTTGAGCTTCGTCGAATCTGTGAGCCTTGTTCATATAACTCAAACTTTGGCAAACGAAGCGACATCACATGAATCTCCAGAGCGAGGTCTCTCGCCTCCTGCCACACCTGCAACGTCCGGTAACTCATTCACCAATTGAAATCTAATATCAAAGATCCAATATCCGCGCTCTCCTCCTTCTATCGAAACTGTTGTAGAAAGCGCACATCGTTTTCGATGAGAAGGCGCAGGTCTGGGATGCCATACATGATCATGGCAAGGCGATCGAGGCCCATACCGAAGGCGAATCCAGTTACTTCGTCAGGTGAGTAAGCTGCGTCGCCGCGAGCATCATTCACAGAGAGAAATACGTTCGGGTCCACCATTCCACATCCGGCGATCTCAATCCATTTGTCGGCCTTACCTGTTGCCTGGAGTTTGAGATCCACCTCGAAACTTGGTTCGGTGAATGGGAAGAAGTGAGGACGAAAGCGCACTTCGGTTTTGGAACCGAAGATTTCGCGGAAGAAAAATTCAAGTGTTCCCTTCAGGTCAGCAAGGGTGACTCCCTTGTCGACGTAGAGACCTTCCAACTGATGGAAGGCGCTCAGGTGGGTTGCATCGATTTCGTCGCGACGAAACGCGCTTCCAGGAGCAATGATACGCACCGGAGGAACGACTTTTTCCATCGTCCGGATCTGAACGGAGGATGTATGCGTGCGGAGCAGCTTCCCGTTCTCGAAGTAGAAGGTATCGCTCTCGTTCCGAGCCGGGTGGTCTTCTGGAGTATTCAGGGCATCAAAACAATGCCACTCGGTCTCGATCTCCGGTCCCTCAGCCAAGGCAAATCCCATGCGCCGGAGAACTTTTACAGCTTCTCCCAGCACGTAAGTAAGAGGATGCAAGCCGCCTGCCGGAAGCGGACGGGATGGCAAGGTTGGATCAATCGAGGCAAAGGCCGCAGCATCTCTGGCTGCAATGAGTTCGGCGGATTTTTCCTCTAAAGCTGTAGTGATCGCGGTCCTCACCTCGTTCAGCTTCTGGCCGACTTCCTTTTTCTCCTCTTTGGGGACATCACGCATTCCTGCGCCAGCGACTGAGAGTCTCCCTTTTTTGCCGAGAAAGCCTACTCGGGCTTCTTCGAGGGCAGCTTCGTCCTGCACCGAAGAAATTGCGGCGAGAGCATCCGATTGAATGGTATCAAGTTCAGCAAGCATGATGTGGGTTAGGAGAAATGGGTTTTGAGGAAAGTCATCTGACAAAAAAGCAAAAAGCCGGACCTTCGCGGGCGCGAACAGTCCGGCTCTCAGGCTTGTTACAGGATGTCAGCGTGTGATTACGCTGCCTGCTTGGCCTTTTCTTCGAGCGCTGCCGCGGCTTTCTCGGCGAGCGCTTTAAAAGCTTCGGCGTCGTGAATGGCGATATCGGAGAGGACCTTACGATCCAACTCGATACCAGCGGCTTTCAGCCCCTCCATGAAACGGGAGTAGGTGAGACCGTTGGTACGGGCACCAGCGCTGATCCGCGCAATCCAGAGACGGCGGAAGTTACGCTTACGGTTTTTCCGGTCGCGATAGGCCCACTGCTGAGCCTTGTAGACGGAGTCCTTGGCAGTACGGAACAGCTTGGAGCGTGATCCGCGAAAGCCTTTGGCCTTTTTCAGAATACGATTTCTGCGCTTGCGGCTAGCAGGCGCGTTCGTTGCACGTGGCATTTTTTATTTCCTCTGAGTGGGTTGTTGTTTTCAATTCGACTGGCTGACTCACCCTCTCATCAGGCGACGGTAGGCAATATTGCCGCGCCGCCAGTCAACTCAATCGTGGACCGAATTCGTCGGTCCGGGGTCTTTTGCTAATCACTTGCTGCTGAACGGAAGATCCATCTTGATGTTCTTCTCGTCACACTTGGCAACCAGGGTAGGCTGTCCAAGGCGGCGCAAGCGCTTAGCATTTTTGCGACGGTTCAGGTGTCTTTTGCCCTGTTTCCGACGCAAAACACGACCACTTCCAGTCACCTTAAAACGTTTGGCGACTGACTTTCTCGTTTTTGCTTTTCCAGCTACTCGTGCCATAGCGGGCGGACTTTACGCTGAATCGAGGCAAATGCAATGGGTTTTCGACGATGAGACCAAAATTCACCTAAAATGGCGTATCAATCCCGATCTTCCTTTTGATCTCGTTGATGTAGGGTGTGGGACCTTTTCTGTCGTAGCCTTCCCACATCGCAAGCCATTCCCCCTTTGGAGTTAGAATCGCTGTCGTAACCCCAAAGTCACTACCTAAGCCAAGGTTGAATCTGACGTCGGTTTCAAGTTTATCCACTTCCCCCATATCGATGAGCACGAATTCCGTGTGTTCTCCGACGAAGGACTTGAATCCTCGATCATTTAAAACGGCTCGTCTGAAACTCTCCGTGTAGGGATGAAATGGCTTGCCTGCGATGCCATCGACCGATTCGATGACAATCAACAAGATTGGTAATCCGGACTTTTGAGCTTCTGCGGTCGCTTCGGCAAGGGTATTCCAGGGTGGTTTTTGGAAGGAGAACTGACCTCTCGGAAACTCTCTCTTTTTCGGCACCTCCGAAAGGGCCCTTTGGTATGTCTTACCTCCCTCTGGGAGGCCTACTAATTTTGGAATTACTTTCTCGCTAAGATTGGGTATGGGAATTTCGAAAATCCGACCGTCCGAATCTCGCCTGAATACGATCTTCTGCTCCTGCTTCCCAAGAATTTCTCCTTCCAGACTGTCTCCGCTCTCGTTTTCTATCGTTTCTCGAATCGGATAGTCTGGTTCAGGTGGAGGAGAAGTAGCCTCTTCCTGAGGTATTGGTTCTTCCTGGGCGGTGCCAGAAGAACTCGCGAGTTCTGGTTGTTCGCACGAGACGAACCCCAGAAGGCTTACGCTCGTCAGAAATAATGCTACTGATCTTGTAATCAGCTGCTTTGTATAGCCCTTCATTCTCTTACGGTTTCACGTATTGAGTCTCTCCAATTGAAGCATTCCCCATAATTGCGCACCTTCCAGCCAATTTTTTCCGTTTCCACGTTGCATGGTTCCCGCTACATTCGCTTCCCTGTTATGAGCGACGATACCTCCCCCGAAGCGGCTGAAGAAGAAATCGAGAATGATATTCCGGAAGAAGAAGTGGTAGATAAGTCCGAGGAAACACAGCCCGATGAAGAACAGGAGATCGCTGAAAAGCTGGCAAATGCCCGCGAAACGATCGGCGCCGAGTTAAGAAAAGTCATTATTGGGCAAGATGATGTAGTCGACCAAATGCTGATCGCCCTTCTGGCCGGAGGTCACTGTCTAGTCACAGGAGCTCCGGGACTCGCGAAAACACTACTTGTGAGCACACTGGCCAAGGTGTTTCATCTTTCCTTTAACCGCATTCAATTTACTCCAGACCTGATGCCATCGGACATCACCGGCACAGAGATACTGGAGGAGACTTCTGAAGGCCATCGCGAGCTCGTCTTCAGCAAAGGGCCGATTTTCGCGAACATCATTCTGGCGGATGAAATCAACCGTACGCCGCCTAAAACTCAGGCCGCTCTGCTTGAGGCGATGCAGGAAAAGCAGGTCTCCGTAGCTGGCCAGAGCCTGCCGCTGGACAAACCTTTCTTTGTTCTCGCAACGCAAAACCCGATCGAGATGGAGGGAACCTATCCCCTTCCCGAAGCGCAGCTCGACCGTTTCATGTTTAACATCATCATCGACTATCTTAGCGAAGATGAAGAGGTCGCAGTCGTTTCACAGACAACTGGTTCTGGCGGCGAAGAGGTGCAGTCCATTTTCTCAGGCGAGGACTTGATAAAATGCCACGAGGTCATCCGGAAGGTGCCTATCGCAGAAGAAGTAGTCCGCTACGCCGTGCGCCTAGCTGCGAACTCCAGACCTGGGCAGCCCCATTCGAGCGATTACATCAATGAATGGGTCAACTGGGGTGCGGGCACTCGAGCCGGACAGAGTCTTGTGCTTGGAGCCAAAACCAAGGCGCTCCTGGATGGGAAAACCCATGTTTCCTATGACGACATCCGGGCGATGGCCGCTCCGGTGCTGAGACACCGCATTTTGACCAATTACCGCGCTGAAGCGGAAGGAATCACGATCGAGCAGGTTATCGAAAAACTGATCGATATGACCAAAGAGAAATAAGGGATCGTTTTCGACTGATCTTCCTCAATGTCCGCTTTCACCAACTACATCGATCCCGCCGCCCTGATGCGGGTGAAGTCGCTGGAGTTGCGGGCACGAATGGTGATGGAGGGTTTCTGGAAGGGACTCCATCGGTCGCCTTTGCATGGATTCTCGGTCGAGTTCAGCGAATACCGCCCCTACACGCGAGGGGATGATCCGCGATTTCTCGATTGGAAAGTGATGGCCCGAAGTGATCGGGCTTTCATCAAGAAGTTCGAAGACGAGACGAACCTGCGTGCGCATCTGTTACTGGATCGAAGTAAGTCGATGACCTATGGCTCGGGTGAATTTTCGAAGGCTGACTATGCGGCCACTTTTGCCGCCACATTATCGTTTTTCTTGATGGGACAGAACGATGCGGTGGGACTGACAACCTTTGATCAGAAGGTCGATCAACATATCCCGGCTCGGAATCGCCCCGGCCAGTTGAGAAGACTGATGCTACAGCTGGAACGCGCCCCCTACGGTGAAGGCACGGATCTGGGTGCTGCGATGAAGGGACTGCACGAGCTGATTCGGAAGCGGAGCTTTATCGTCTTGATGTCCGACCTGCTTGCTCCGATCGATGAACTGGAGAAACAGATCGGATACCTCGCCGCTGGTGGACACGATCTGGCGATTTTCCAGATTCTCGATCCGAGAGAGATTGATTTTGATTTCGATAAAGCGACCCACTTTCGGGACAACGAAACTGGGAAGGATCTGTACATTGACCCTTCTGTGGCTCGGTCAGGATATCTGGAGCGGTTTCAGGCGCATCTGGACTCGGTAAAAAGCATGTGTCACCGATACGGCGCCCACTATCGACTCGTCCCGACCAGTGAACCGCTGGAGAGTGTTCTCTTTGAATTTGTGACCAACCGCCCCCGCTAATTTTTTTTCAAACCCCACGTGCATTACAATGCTAACTGAAGATCAGAAACAAAAACTCACCACCCTCGCGAAAGAACTCATCAATCAGGAAGATGCCCGAATCCTTGTGGAACCTCAGGCCCCGGAAACTGGCTATTGGTTCGGAGGCGGCAATATCGTTCAGGACCGCGACGGATCGATTTTGATCTGCGGCAGATATCGAAACTACGGTGATTCCCGAACCGGTGTCGGAGCAGGCGCACGCGGACTTGAGCTTGCCGTTTTTCGCGCCCCTTCTGTGGATGGCGAGTTCGAGAAGATCCTTTCATTCTCTAAAGCAGACCTCGGACATAGCGGGATGAATGTCGTCTCCATTGAAGGCGTCGCGCTGCACCTGACGGATGAAGGCATCGAGCTTTTTATCTCCACAGAGAAAGACGCACACTATCCCGAACGAATCATCGATTTCCAGAAGCCAGGCGCTGGCGTTTGGAGCATTGATAGGATTTCTGCCGATTCGGTGGTGAATCTGAATCCCTCCAATATCGAAGAAATCGTTCCATTCGGAAACGATGATGTTGGTCGCCTTCACTGCAAAGACCCTTGGGTTTTCGACATGCCAAACGGAGACCTGATTCTCGGTTACTGCACGCACCCATTCACCTGGTCCAGCAGCGGAACCGCGATGATGATTCGCAAGGCTGGTACGAATACCTACGAGGAGATCACGGACGACTTCCTCCAGCGCGGACCTGTCTGGGATATCGCCGCGGCACGTGTGACGGAGCGACTGGCGATTCCGAAAGTAGGCGCTTTCGCCGATGCCGGAGATCTTTCGCTCTACTTCTATGATAGTTGCGAGAGCCTGCGCCAGCTTGATGAAAATCCCACGGCGGTTTCTCGTCCACGAGGATGGTCCTGTGAAGAGATTGGCGGCATCGCATTTGGTGACGACAGTGACCTTTCTCATGCGGAGAGCATTTCGGTCGAGGGAGCACTTTTCGTGTCCCCTCACGGAACAGGTTGCTCTCGCTATATCGCAACGCTCATTACTGACGAAGGTATCTTCGCAAACTGGCAGCAGTCGCAAGACAACCTCAGTCAACCATTGGTCGGTCACTTTTTGCCGATGGAGCGCGTGAACGAAATTCTTTCCTGACAGATCCATGCGTTTATCACTGAATTCATCGACTATCAAAACCACTCCCATCCTTGAGAAGATCAAGGTAACCGGTGAGGCAGGATACAAGGGCATCGAACTGTGGGCCGTAGAAATTTACGAGCACATCGGTCGTGGCGGTGAAGTTTCCGATCTGGAAAAGGCACTCTCCGACTACGGACTGGAAGTTCCCTGTTTCATCGCAGTTCGGAACTGGGGCGAGACGGAAGGCCGAGAGTACACCATGGCTTTGGACGAAGCTCGTCGGCGTTTTGAGCTGGCGGCGCGCTTCAAGTGCCCCCTCATGGTGTGCACTCCTCCGGCAGACGTGCCCGGTATCGAATCACTGCATCGAGGATACAATGACCTACTACAGATCGGTCGTGAAACAGGAGTTCAGGCCGTCCTTGAATACATCAGCGTATTCAAGAGCTTGAACAATCTCCCGGATGCCGTCTCGATTCTGGATCAGTGCGATTCCGATGGAGTTACGATTCTCGATGCTTTCCACAACTGGAACAGTCGAACGACACTCGCAGATATCGAAGCTCTTCCTCTTGAGAGAATCTCTCACTATCACATCAACGACGCCGCCCCTGATATTCCAAGTGGGCAGCAGGCAGACACCGACCGTGTGATGATTGGGGATGGAGTTGCTGATTTGAAGACGGAGCTTTCCGTTCTGAAAGAGAAGGGCTACGACAAATGGATCAGCCTCGAGTTATTCAATGCGTCCTGGTGGGAAAAAGATCCGCTCGAAACGGCTAAGATCGGCCTCGAAAGGATGCAGGAGCTTTGCGACGAAGTGGGCTTCGAGGTTGAGTAACTCTCTTTTCACCAAACTTTCTCATAACTTTCATTCTGCCTTCACGTTCCAGAGTGAGTGTGCGGCATGAAGATATCCCGAAGAAAGCTACTACTCCGTGCTGCCCTGTTCGGCCCTCCGACTGCTTTCGGTTATGGAAGCGTGATTGAGAAGAATTGGATCGACGTGAATCACGTCGATATTCCTCTCGCTCCCCATCATCGCCAGCTACATGGACTTCGCATCGCGCTGATGTCCGATTTCCATCATGATGAATTCGGTGATGATGAACTGATTCGTCGCGCAGTGGATCACATCAACGCTGAGCAGGTCGATGTTGTCATGCTTGCGGGTGACTACATTTCCAATCACGTTCCCGCAATGGAATCGCTGTGTGCGGAGTTTGCGAATCTTCGGGCCAGCAAAGGTGTCTTTTCCATTATCGGAAATCACGACCGCTGGCACTATGATGACTCAATCCCCAAGATGTTCGAGGAATCGGGTGTCCGTCTCTTGGTGAATGAAGCAGCTGATTTCGGAGGCTTTGCAGTAGGGGGAGCGGACTCCTGTTGGGGTGGAAATCCTCACCTACCGACCATCGAAGCGCAGTTACCGAAAGACATGCCCATATTGCTCGGTTGGCACGAACCGGACACTTTCGATTACTACAAGAATCCTCAGTATGTTCTGCAAATGTCAGGGCATACTCATGGAGGACAGGTCTGTGCACCAGTCTACGGTCCTATCCTTTTACCCAGCTACGGGCGGAACTACCCTTTCGGACACTACCAGCAGGGCACTAGAAATCTGTATGTGACGCGAGGCATCGGAACCATGGATGTGCCAACGCGCTTTCTGTGCCGACCAGAAGTCGCCATTCTGCGTCTCGTCGACCAGACCGTTTCACTCCCCGATGAGAGGTAGGGCACGGCCCTGTTTTGCACTTTCGAAAGCAGTGTCTACGATCTGCTGACCGATTCGGGAAATCTCAAGACTCAGAGGCCCCTCGATCGGTCGGTCGTTTTCCAAACAATCAATCAGGTATTCGACGGGATTGGAATTCGGCTTCTCCGGTGCGGGAGCATCGACGCGCTTTCCCTCTGGGCAGGAGTCATCCTGCAAGGTCACGAAATGGTCATAGTCGTAGCTGGAGAGCGTGCCTTCACTCCCCTTGATGACAAAGCCACACTTCGGCTGCGGCTGTGTGGTCCAGGGGTCGGAAAATGTTCCCCAACGAGTCTCGAACTTCGAGAGGCCAAATGAATAGCGAGCAATGGTGATACTGTGCTCATCCACTTCCAGCCCCGTATTCTCTCGGTCCCACATGGACATGACTTCGATCGGCTTTTTGCCTCCGTTGAACCAGGTGCCCAGGGTGGTGCCATACCCGAGATAGTCCAGCATGCTGCCGCCTCCCTCCGACTCTTTGTAAAACCAACTCGCGGCCTTCTCGGCCTCTGTCGGTTCTTTTTCCAATTTTCCGGCACCATGCCAGAGAGGCCCGCGAATGCCGCCGTAGGTATGCACCTCGCGGACTTCGCCTATCGCTCCGTCTTGAATCAGCTCATAGCATTTCCGATAGGATCGATTCCAGACGATCGGCCAGTTGATCGCGAGTTGCTTCCCGGTGCCATCCATGGCTGAGATCATTCGATCCGCTTCGGCAAGGGAAGCAGCAAAAGGCTTTTCCATGAGAATGTGCACTCCGAAAGGAGCCACTTTCTCCGTCCACTCCGCATGACGGGCTGCCGCCGGGCAAAGGATCACGATGTCCGGTTGTGTCTCGATCAGGCACTTCTCAAAATCGGAATACACCTTTTCTTCCGGGATCGAAAAGGTGGATCGCGCCTGATCCATTCGATCAGGCACTTCGTCGCAAATGGCTACGATTTCTGCATCGGCGTGGCTGTGCGCGAACGCCAGCAAATCGCCCATGTGAAAATGGTCGAAATTAATACCGGCGATTCGCCAGGCCATTGCGAGAAAGGAGAGTTTCTAGAGATCTTCGAGATCGTCTTCCGTGACTTGTGTCTTGTCCCAGAATCCGAGGAAGAACAGGACCAGGATCGCACCGGCCATGATCGCAGGGAGAATCCAGAATTCTTTCCACTGCGCCATTGTGGTCGTGAGAAGGTCTGCATCAATGGATTCGGGCATGTCGATAGAGAACAGTTTGGTAAGCTTTTCCCCAAAGGAAAGCTCCTGCTCCGGACGAGCCGCCGCAATTGCATCGTTGAGTTCTCCGTAGTTGGAAACGGTTCCGAATCGAGAGCCAGCTACCTTGAAACCGATAAGCATTCCAAGCCCCTGCGTGACGAAAACCAACAGACTCTGTGCCTGACCACTGACCTTCTTGGGAGCCTTCTTGTCGGTATACATGAAGCCGGTGACGAAGAAGAAGTCGTAGCAGATCCCGTGAAGCGCGATGCCGAGAAAGATCATCCAGGCGATCTGATCCGGTGCCCCGAATGCGAACAAAAGATATCGCAATACCCAAGCCGCCATTCCCACGATGATCATCCACTTCACCCCAAGGCGCTTGAAGAAGAATGGAATCAGCAGCATGAAGATGATCTCAGACATCTGCCCGATCGTCATAGTCGACGCAGCCTGCTCAAACCCTGTCGTGGCCAGGTAGTTTGCGGTGAACGCGTAGTAGTAGGCGAGAGGGATACAAATCAGCCCCGAGCAGATCATGAACACGAGAAAAGCGGGTTTTGCGAGAAGCTTCCAAGCATCGACCATCAGCAGTGCACGCATGTCGATTTTCTCCCCCTTTGCAGGTGGAGGCGTGTGAGGAAGGAAGAAAGAAAAGACTCCGAGAAGGATCGAGCTGATCGCGGCAAGTTGGAATATCTGGAGACTGGACGACCAACCAAGAAACCCGACAAAAAGACCGGCTACAATCCAGCCGATTGTCCCCCAGACTCGAACTTTCGGGAAAGCCACTCGTGGGATATTGGCGAATGCGATGGTATTCCCCAGTCCCAAGGTCGGCATGTAACAGAGCATGTGGGCAATGCAATACCATACGACCAGGGTTCCGTTCCCATCGGCTCCGGCTTTTGCAGCGAGGAACATGAACGCGCCGCCAAGGAGGAACAGCACACCAAAAATGATCTGAGATGGGAAAAAGCGGTCAGCAATGATGCCGAGGAAAAGCGGAGCAAAAATTGCCCCATAGGGTGCCGAATTGTATGCGCTTCCGATAATGTCGCTCAATTCGTTCGATCCCAATGCCTGACCGAGCGTCGCGAACCACGCCCCCCAGGTAAAGAATTGCAGAAACATCATGATGCTCAGGAGGGGCATCGCCGCACGGTTCTTTTCTTCAGCCATATTCTGTCAGGATAATTTTTTGCGTTTGGCGATCATGTGGGAAAACAACCGACCGAGCAACCGCGAATTTGCGGGAGACAAATCGGCATCATTCTTCGCCGAGCAGATCCGGGCGATTTGCTCGCGTGCGTTCTTCCGCCATCTGGCGACGCCACTTCTCGATTTCTGCGTGATTTCCTGACAACAGCACAGGAGGCACTTCCATGCCGCGAAACTCTGCAGGTCTCGTGTAATGAGGGGCTTCCAGCCGAGATCCATCTCCTGAAAAGCTTTCCTCTTCAATTGAACGCTCGTCCCCGACCACTCCCGGAACCAGCCTAACTATCGCATCAACCACGACAGCCGCCGCGAGAGTCCCATTGGTAAGGACGTAGTCGCCAATGGAAATTTCTTCGTCGACCAGAGCTTCAACGACCCTGTGATCGACACCTTCGTAATGTCCGCAAAGGAAAATGAGATGGGACTCTTTCGAGAGATCCACCGCTTTTGCCTGGCGGAAAGGTTTTCCCTGAGGGGTGAGAAAAATGACTTTGGCGCCTTCTGTTTTCAGTTCCTCAACCGCCGCGAAAAATGGCTCAGGTTTCATCACCATTCCGGGACCTCCGCCGTAGGGCAGGTCATCGGCCTTGCGATGTTTTCCCGTGGTGTACTCCCGCAGGTCGTGAAAACGAACATCGACAATACCAGCCTCCCCTGCCCGCCCCATGATGCTGGATCGCAGCGGGCCTTCAGCAATTTCAGGAAAAATGGTGACGATATCAATTCTCATCCGGGGAAATGGAAACGGCCATTCTACCCTATTCTCGAAATCGCGCCACTGGTGTGAGTATGGTTCTCCCGTTCTGCTCACTCTCTCTAGCAAGAACGACTCGTGTTTCTTCGAAATCACCGATTCGACCGGTGCTCTCGATTCGCTTGATCGCACCTGACAAAGTTACCAGGCTGGATATGTCACTCCACTCACCATCGGTCAGTCCCAGAAGAGCCTGAATTTCTCCTGTATCTTCGTAGCGATAATCATCTGGCGTATTGTCTTCGCCATCATCTCCGGACCGAACCGCGACAAAATTCATCGCCGAATCCTCCGTGCAACCTGTGAGAGCCATGATGAGTTCCCAAGGGGCTGCATTTAGATCGATGAGGTCATCGCTTCGAAACGTAAAATAGTCTCGCCACAGCGGTTGAATCCGAGCGATTTCATCCATTCCGGCGACGAAGAGAAGCTCTTCCAAGTTTGAGATGGCGGTATTCGGAGGAAACTGCGGATAGTCGAGCCCGGCGTAGTAGGCGTTTTCTGCGCCGTTGGGCAAAACCTCTGAATCTTCGTCCACCCAATCGGCAATCGAATCTGCGGCCTGACTCGCCGTTGCCGCATCCGCTCCCCATGCGATGAACATCTCCTCGGTGGCCTCGCGGAGTATGTCATCATCCAGGCCGTTGACTGGTATTTTCCCTCCCTCGCTCGTGATTCTCACTTCAAAGCTCAACCCCGGACTCAACTCCTGCTGTAGGGCCACATCTCCCGGTTCGATGTCTGGATGCAAACCAATGGTCAGACCACTCTCGGCTAACACTCCCGCCTTGTAGCGTGCCCTTTCCAGATTGTTGGCTTCCCATGAAGGTTGAGATGACTCCCAAAGGCCAGCGATGATTAATGAAAGGGCCATCACCGTGACCAGGACGAGAAGTAAGGCAAAGCCATCTTCTTTGCGGCGACTGGCAATTACCCGCTTCATTGTGCACCTCCTCCTCCTCGGTTTCCGCCACCGGCATTTCCTCCTCCACCTTTCTGGCCACCACCAGGCCTCCCTTGAGGACCACCCTGCCCGCCGGGCCTCTGGCCTGCGTTTCCACCGGGACGGCGTCCGCCTTCTCCTTTTCCAGCACCGGGTCGCCTCTGCCCATCTCCCGGTCGGCGAGAATCCCCGTCTCCACGGTTTTGACCTCGATTCCCCTGATTGCCGCTGCCTGATGCGGTCGAGGTGGTAGTCGTCGTCGTCGCGGTAGTAGTTGTTGTCTCTTCTTCCTGAGGATTCACAACCGAGTCAGGAACTTCGAATACCACAGAAAGTGGAGAGAGATTCCCCCGTTCCACGAGAGAGAATTCGAGAAGCGGTGGCATCGCTGAGTCATCGGTCCACTCATCCAACCATTCCTGATTGTCTTCGTCCCAGAATCGCCAACTCGCTGCCGAAACGTCTGTCAGCAAGGTTAGCCAGTATCGCCCTTCTTCATCAGCCTGAAGAAAGTCATCGGCGCCAGCTCGAAAAACCATGCCACTACCGCTCTCGTCCTCGGGTGTGAAATCACTACGACTGATCGCAAGCTCAAAGGTCGGCTCAGCTTGTGTCGCATCAACGGACGGCCGCAAGGCGATGAGAGTTTCTTCGCTGGTTCCAATCTTTTCTCCAAACACGAATGCGGTGGCACAGTTTCCCAATTTCAGTTCGTTGTATCCAGTGGAGGACTCCTCGGCTGGAACCATCTCCATAGTTCCGTCCTCGGGAAGATTCTCGATCGTCTCTCGTAGCAACGTCAGGAAGCGACTCACTTCTTCATCCCGCCTGTCCATGTATCGGATTTCCGCAGCCGTGTCGCCAGCCTGCCAGAGTATGGAAAGGACGGCACCAGCGATAATCCCGAGAATCGACACAGCGACGACAATCTCAAAGAGAGAAAATCCAGATTGAAGATGCTTGTTAGACCTCCTCATTCGTCCTCAGGTTTGTAGAGAATCAAGTCCGCCTTTTCCAATTGCTCACCCCCATCGTCGATGAAAGCAGCTTCCACGGTGAGTCGATACAAGTTGGCCAATTCGGCACCATCACCATTTTCCACTTCCCAATCTTCAACGTAGGTGCGGTAGGTTACGTCCATCCGTTCGTCTCGAAATTCGGATGTCATTTCCTGGATACCGAGCCTTCTTTTTTCCGCGAGAAGGGATTCTATGCGCTGTTGGATCAGCCGATCTCTCGCAAAGGCGCTGGAGGTCTCATTCACTCGCTGCAATACCTGCACCAGTCCTGTGACGGTGATGGCGAAGAGCGCGACTGCCAGCACAACATCGAGCAGTGCGTATCCAGATTGCCGTGACGGGCGCCCTATCATTCCACCCACGACCTTTCCGATTTGATATCCGCCGTAAGGGGATGAAACTCGACTTCAAAAAAGGCATCGTCTGCTTCGACCTTCACTCGGATAGGCTCGCACATGCCAGAAGGCTGAAATACCCAACGTCGGAACTCGCCATTGCTGATGCTGGCCCACTGTGTCTCGTCCCAGAATTTCACACTGACTCGGAGCTGAGGATCGAAGTCGTATTCGCGGAGGTAGGCCATCCCCTCTTCGATCGCTTCCAGTTTCAGATCGGGCTCCTGCTCTTCCATCGCAATCCCACGGGCCCGGGACGCTTCAATCATCTGCTGCAGCTGCTCCCGTTGCTCCAGTTTGATGCGGAGCTCGTCGAACTCTTCCCTGCCACCGTAAGGCTGGAAGAATCGTGACGCGCGAACCCCATCTCTTTCGAAAATGATCTGATAGGGGCGCTGTTCTGCCATTGCTCGATTTCGAACCTCACGAGCCATGCTCAAAATCTCGCTCACCGGTTCACGGGCGAGCCTTTCCTTTTGGACCCCATCAATGGCGGGCACAGCAAGTCCCGCGAGAATCGATACGACGGCTATCGCGATGACAAGCTCAACGAGGGTAAAAGCCTGCTGACTACCAGTTCCCGATGTCGTCGTCGCTTTCCACCCCGTCCTCACCGAGAGAATAGATGTCATACTTTTTGGTGCTCTTCTGCGCGGGATAGCGGTATTGATACTCAATACCCCAAGGATCCAGCATTGGCTCTTCCAGATAGGCACGCCAGCGCTCGGGCTGTGGATCGCCAGTAGGGCGCTCGACAAGAGCATTCAATCCCTGCTCCTCCGTTGGTGGCTTGAAATAATTGTTCCGCTCGTAACTCTTGATTGCGAGATCGAGGGCTTTCAGGTCGGAGTCGACCCGCTGATACTTCGCATCGTCGACAAACCCGATAATCAGATAGACCCCAGATCCTGCCAAGACGGCAATAATCGTGATCACGATGACCAATTCGACGAGGGTAAAACCAGCGTTTCGCTTTCTGGAATGACGGAAGTTGTGTTTCATGGGTTAGAAAGAAAAGGAATCAGCGATTTCTCAATCCTGACATAGAGCCAAATATCGTGGTAATCATGCAATACGCGACCACACCGACAATGGCTGCAACAAAGACCAGCATGACCATTGGGACAACGGTCGTCAATCTCCCGATTCGCACATCGAGGTCCTCGTCGTATTTGGCCGCCGCTTTCGCAAAGGCCTTGCCGAGTTCTCCGGTTTGCTCGCCAATGGCGACCCGGTCGATGAGCTGTTCGGGAAACGACTTTGTTTTGTCCATGGCCCGAGCCAGACTCGTTCCTTCACCGACATCCAACACCACGGCCTCGAGGTGGTTGCGAACAAATCGATTCGGAGTTCCACGAGTGACCAGGCGAAGGCTGTTCAAAAGAGGGACCCCGTTGTTTACCAAGTTCGACATCGTGTGGCAGAACTGGGCAAAGAATCGACCCAGAATAACTGGACCGAAGGCAGGAATCTTCATTTTATAACCATCCCACCAAAGACGTCCGGACGGCGTGGAAATGAAAATCCGAAAACTCACGGAAACCGTGACGATGATCGCCAAGAGCAACCACCACCATTTCCCCATGAAATCGGTGAATTTGATCAGCAGATCCGTCATGAACGGGAGCTCCTGTCCCGTTTTTTGAATCATCTGGCTAAGGGACGGCATGAGCACCGTGCTGAAGACGAAAAGCAAAACGACACAGGCCAACAGGACGACAATGGGATAAATGAGAGCACCAATCGTTCGACGCTGCAGATCGTAGAGCTGCTTCAAATTCACCACTAGCCGTCGCAGGATTTCAGGGAGCGAACCGCTTGCTTCTCCCGCAGAGACGAGACTACAATACAATTCATCGAAAGATGGCGAGGCAAGCGACAGGGCCTTCGAAAAGCGAGCGCCCTCTCGAATCTCCTCGCGCAGACAGCCCGCCACACTCTTGATGTGAGGATTGGTCTGGCGATCGTTGAGGATTTTCAAAGCGCGCTCCAGATTCATGCCCGCGTCGAGGAGATCGGCCAGTTCCTCAGTAAAGAGCACCATCTCCTGGCGCTTCATGCGGACATTTCTCGCCGGGGCGCCCTGTGCTTTGGCCCCTCCTTTTCCCTTGGAACCTATTGCCCCCTCTGCCGCAATGTTAACAAGAATGGGGGTCAGCGCTTTTGACTCAAGCTCCCGGTATGCCTCCGCCTTGTTCCGCACGAGACACTGACCGGAAACCTGATTTCCGGAGCGATCAATGGCGGTGTATGTGAACGAAGGCATGCGCTTTGATTCCCGTGATGGTAATCAAACCGTAAACTCCGAGACAAGCCCGTCGTTTCGGGAAATTTCTGCTCCCGAACAGGTTAAAGAAGCTCTTGCGGAACTTCCCACCCATCGCGATAGGTCGGCTTGATCATGGAATCGAGATCCGGATGCCCTTTGACGCTCATCTTCTTCTCGTTCCAAGAGAGCTTTTTCCCCGGTCTTCTTTGAGCGAGACACCCCAATAGAACCGTCTCTGTAAAAGGACCAGCGTGCGAGAAGTCGGATTGTCCGCGTTCGACCTTACCTTCAATTGCTGCATGCCATTCCTTGTAGTTGTCGTCTTCGGGCGCTCGCGGGATGCTCTCGGCTGGATATTCGAACCCGTCCAATGCGCTACTTGGTTTCACCATCCAAGTGTCCTTGAACCGATCGAAGAAGATCTTGCCCTTCTCCCCAATGATCACGCTTTCGTATTTCTTGTAATCGATGCCTTCGAGGATCTTTTCACCCGGGCGATTGAATTCGCCCGGGATCAGTTTCCAATCAGCACGATCAAAGGTGGCACCAATCTGGCCGTCGTACCAGACGAGCTTGATTCCCTCTTTCTTAAAGTCGTATGTGATCGTTGAATTGATCGGCGGAGACAGTTCGGTCCCTCCATTTTCTTCGGCTTTGATACTGGTCGGACTACCTAGATCCAATGCCCAGTATGGCATGTCCATAATGTGACACGCCATATCACCAAGCGCTCCGGTGCCGTAATTCCACCAGCCACGCCATGCAAAAGGCGCGATCTTCGAGCTGTAATCGACCCACTCCCCTGGTCCAATCCACTGCTCCCAATCGATCCCGAGAGGCACTGCTTCCTTCTCTGGAGGGGCAGCAAAGCCCTGCGGCCAAATGGGGCGATTCGTCCAGGCGTGAACCTCTTTTACTTTGCCAAGGATTCCTCCCTGCACCAATTCCACGACACGACGAAGATGGCTGTTCGCGTGAGCTTGATTACCCATCTGGGTTTTCACTCCAGTTTCTTTTGCGATCCGAGTGAGAGTGCGGGCTTCCCAGATCGAGCGGGTGAGCGGTTTCTGACAATAGACATGTTTCCCAGCCCTCATCGCCAAGAGCGAAGCGTGAAAGTGATGATGGTCGGGAGTCGAGACGGTCACGGCATCGATCTTGTCCCCCATGTCATCGATCATTTCACGATAGTCGGTGTAGAACTTCGCTTCTGGAAACTTACCTCTCGCTGCTTCAATCGACTTGAGGCGAGGTTTCATCTTTCCGTCAGCACCAGCCATGCTCATTTTCTCGATATCAACGATATCAACCAGTGCGGTCAGGTGCATCCCTGCACGGACTGAACCAGCGATGTCAGCCTGTCCTTTTCCACCGGATCCTATACCAGCGAACTGCACCCGTTCGTTTGCTCCCCAGACATGGGACGGGACAAATTGGAAACCAAATGCGGAGGCGACGGCTGCTTTTGCGAAGGAACGGCGACTCGGTCCAGAAGACTTAGGATTTTCGGGATTCATACCCGGAACATGAGGGATTGCACTCCCCGGCGTCGATCACGCAAACGGGGATTTTTCACGCCGGAACAAAATCGACGAACCCCCTGTCCCGATTGACTCGATAAAGCCGGACTTTGATCTGCTTCCCTACCCCAATGGTTGGAGCCATGGTCCGGCTACGGAATTCGTCACGGACACGGTCGAAGAAATATTCGTCGGTGGGCGGAAGGTCGTCCTTCCGGATCATCCCCTTCACATATAGCTCATCCAATTCGATGAATGCCCCGATCGGACGCATTTCGAAAACAGTGGCATCAAAGACCGTGTCGTCATCCTCAGAGCACAGTCGCTCCAGGTATTCGATCATCTTCATGCGCTGCGTTTCCATTTCGGCATCGGCAGCGACTCGCTCGGTTTTTGAAATGTGCTGAGCAATGTCGCTCATGCCCTGTTGCGGTGGTGTCTTGTCAGGATGTTCTGGTGCAGTCGGCTCGTGACGGCGGGAGAGGATTCGACGCAAGACACGGTGGACAATGAGATCCGCGTATCGCCGAATGGGGCTCGTAAAATGAGTGTAGTTCGTTTTCGACAAGCCGTAGTGGCCGAGCGGATCGCAAGAATAGGCCGCACGTCGAAGGCTTTTCAGCAAAGCGATCTTTACGCTGTGTTCCTCCAGCGTTCCACGAATTGCCTGGAGGAGCTTCTGCAATTCGGGACGATAGGTGACGTCGCCTACCTGGTGACCGAAGGTGCGGGCGAGATCTGCGAACTCCTCTAGCTTTCCGGGATCGGGGTCTTCGTGGATACGATAGATGGAAGGAGCGGGAGCGTTTTTTGTTTCGTAAGCGACCGCTTCATTTGCGGCGAGCATGAACTCTTCGATGAGCTGGTGGCTTTCGTCGTATTCACTTCGCTTCACGCCTACAGCCCGACCTTTTTCGTCGAGGACGACTCGCACTTCAGGAAAATCGAGATCCAGCGCGCCATTGGCGAAGCGTCGGCGGCGAAGAAGCCCTCCCAGATCCCATGCTCTTGCGAGATGGATAGCGAGGCTGCGCATCTTTTCGTCTTCGATCGCGGCAATCTGATGCTCGTCGTATTGCATCAACTCGAAAGCCTTCTCGTAAGAAAATCGATGGTGACTCCTGATGACGGCAGACGCAAAGCGGGAGGAGGTCATCTTGCCCTTTTCGTCGAACTGCATGATGGCCGCGTGGGTCAGGCGCTCGACATTTGGCTTCAGCGAGCAGACTCCATTACTGAGCTTTTCAGGCAGCATCGGGATCACTCGGTCGGCAAGGTAGACACTGTTTCCACGTTTTTGAGCTTCCTTGTCGAGAGCGCTACCGCTTTTCACATAGTGGGAAACATCGGCGATATGGACGGCCAGTTCCCATCCCCCGCCTTCTTTTTCCGTTACGCAGATGGCATCGTCGAAATCTTTCGCGTCTTCCGGATCGATGGTGAAAACCTGTTTCTCTCTCCAGTCTTCCCGGCGGTCGATCTCTTCCTGATCAATCACTTCGTCGATCAACTCGGCCTCGCGTAAGACTGCGTCGGGAAATTCAAGAGGAAGGCCATACTTGTGTATGACCGCCAGCATGTCGACACCGGGATCGTCTTCCCTGCCCAGGACCTTGGTCATACGAGCCAGCGGCGGGGAAAAGGGATCATCCCACCCTACAAGCTCAGCTACGACGATATCGCCCGGCTTTGCCTCGGGCATCACTTCTGTCAGCCGAATCGAAGGAGGGAGGCGTCCATCATCTGGTCTGAGGGTAGCACGCGCTCCTTTTCCGAAATACTTCCCAACAAACTGAGTGCGGTTCCGCTCCAGAATATTGACGACTCGGGCAGTCCAGCGATCCTCGCCTGAGTTGGAACGCTCCCGATGCCGACGAGAATGCTTGTGCCACTTTGGTGGGCCTGATTGCCCGATTTCAACTTCAACTTTATCTCCATCGAGTGCGACAGAAGTAGATCGAGCTGGAACGAATATCCTTGGCCGATCCATTTCGCGAAACACACGATGGTCGTCCGGATTCTCGGGAACAAAAAAGGCGCTCTTTCGCTTTCTCTCACCGGAAAATTGAATCGTTCCAACGAATCGGACCCCACCGCCTTGCTTTCCCGGGAGTCGATAACGGGCCTTTTTTCCCTGCACCAGTTTCCCATCGGATACCAGTTCTGCGAGAACGCGACGAAAAAACGCACGGTCTTTCGGAGGGATTCCCAAATCGCGAGCCAATTCTGATTTGTTCAGCGGCTGATACCCCGGTTTGCGGACGATGGAGAGGATTTGTTCTTTGATCTGACTGCTCAAAACCGGGAAAAAATTAAGGAAAATACTCGACGAAAACGCGTTTTATGTGTTTACAATGTAATTGCACCGTGAGGTACGAGCTTTTTGAGAAAATTCTCGTCACCGGGCGACCTAACCTGTAAAACATGCCCCCTATCATGAGAAAATCACCTCCAAACAGATCGAATCAGACAACGAGCGGTTTCACGCTCATCGAACTTCTTGTCGTGATCGCGATTATTGGCATCCTGGCTACGCTTCTTTTCCCCGCGATTACAAAAATCCGTCAGCAGACGGAGCGTACGTTTGCCCAGAACACTGCTTATAATCTCAAAAACGCGATCTCCACCTATTACACGGAATACCGGAAGTATCCCGTTGACGCCAATACAGACGAGGCGGAGCCCCTGCGTACCAGCCACGAGCTGATGGATGTAATTCTCGGCGCTGACGACAACGACCTTAACCCTAGGAAAATCGCTTTCTACACAGGAAAAGCAGCCAAGCCGATGGGTGACGGAAAATACAGAAAAGGCATCACTCTCGACGATGACGGAGGTGGCGAACTCTGGGATCCTTGGGGCGAATATTACTACGTTCGTTTGGATCTGGATTACAACAATCGTGTAGAGAAACCAGATTGGGATCAGAAATCACAGGGCAGCATGCTCCCCGAATCGATCCTTGTATGGAGTTCCGGCGCAGACACCGACGAGTCGAACGACTCCGGCGACGGACAAAACCCGAAAACCTGGTAAGGTCGATCCTACAATTCGATAACACGCGGAAAGCACGTCCTGATGGACGTGCTTTTTTATTCCACGATAAAGAAGGGATTCAGCAGGTTCTCCTTATTGTATGCCAACGGATCTCCTGTCTCATGACTCAACACTTTCCGCCCTGCTGCTGATGCCACGGCGTGGGCAGCTCCCGTATCCCATTCCATCGTCGGTCCGAGGCGTGGATACACATCAGCGGCACCTTCCGCAACAAGACAAAGTTTGAGCGAACTGCCCGCGGAAAGAAACTCGACCTTCTTTCCTGACGACTCCAGATCTGCCACAAATGCCTGGACTTCCGGGGTCTGGTGCGAGCGGCTCGCAACGACGGTAATTTCTTCCTTCTCCTTGTAGTGCGGGCCTCCTTTCAGGGGGATCTCGGCCCCATCGCCCACAGATTTCCAAGCTCCCTTGCCTTCGATTCCCCAAAAGAGGCTTTCGCCGACTGGTTGATAGACTACGCCCAGAATAGGGCGATCCCCGTGGACCAGCGCAATATTAACGGTGAATTCGCCGTTTCTCTTAATGAACTCTTTCGTCCCATCGAGCGGATCGACCAGCCAGAAATACTCCCAGTTCTTTCGCTGTTCGTATTCTACCGTCTTTGTCTCTTCAGAAATGATGGGAATATCCGGATATAACCTCTCCAGAGCCTCTACGATTACAGCGTTTGCACGCTTATCCGCCTCAGTGAGTGGAGACTTGTCTTCCTTCACATCGACAGAAAACTCCGTTCCGTACACGGCAAGAATTTCTTCCCCAGCACGTTGTGCGATTTCCTTGATATCCTCAATCTTCACCTGATCGATCATAAGCGGGCACAAAAGCGCGGCAATCAGGGAAGTCAATGCTGGATACTACTGCAGGGTCTTCAACTGGTCTGAGGTCCATTTTGCTGCCTGGGCAGCATCGGAGTCCTCCGGATTCGAGGCCATGTAGTTCTCCCATTCTGCGCGAGCAAGCTCCAGATGCTCCTTTGCCCCGGTCTTATCGCCCGATTTGATGCAGGCAAACCCAGCCAATCCTCGTGCTCGGGCAAGTCCGCGGTGGAATTCGCTCGTAGCGTGATCTGACTTCGATATTTTTTCCAGAACCGTTATCGCCTCCTGCAGCGGAGCCCGAGAGCTGTCGAATTCGCCGGCGTCGCCAAGCAACTCGGCCAAATGCGCCAATCTCTGGGAGTAAGAATAGAGAACGCTCTCCGGAGAATTTGGATTGGATTTCACGATCGGCTGGAGAATCTCCAACGCTTCTTTCTCGAATTCGATCGCGTTTTTCAACTTACCACCGTCACGCTGATTGGCCGCCAAAGCCCCGTATACGTCGGCCAGTGTTCTCTGATATTCGGGCTCAAACGGGTTACGACCAACAACACGACTCAGCACTTCTGCCGAAGACTCGAGTTTCTCCACATCATTCTCGATCAGTCCCACCCCCGCGAGGCTATTCCCCAAGCCGAGATGATACGCGTCGACTGCTGCGTTCAAAGTGATAGCCCGGGCAAAAAGATCAGCCGATTGCTGATACGCTTCCTTAGCGGAATCTATTTCTCCATTCTGTCGGAGTATATCAGCAGCCAGACCAAAAGAACGTGCCAGTATCCCGATGATCTTCGGATTATCAGGAGCCTGTTCCTGAAGTTTGAGAATCTGCGCCCCCACAGACCGGGCCGCGTCGAGAGCAGCGTCACCTCTTCCCATCGCAATTTCGCAATTCACGATGGCGAGGGAGTTTTCATGAATACTAATGGCGGCATTCAACGCCTCGCTCGTGTCTCTCGACCTTGTCTCAGCCCAATAACGAGACGATTCGGTAAAGTAATGTCGAGCAATCGAATACTCCCCCGATTTCATGGAAAGCTGCCCCAGCGACCGCTTCGCAATCGCGATGTTCTTTACGAAATCAATGCTGGTAGTCTGTGAATCATCAAGCAGCGCGAGATACCTCCGCTCGGCTTCACCATAGGAAGCGAGAGCTTTCCCGAACTCGCCCATCTCCCGGTATATCTGCCCAAGATAGAAGTATGCGTTAGCAGTCGAAACGATGAAATCGGGAGCATCTCCGTAGACCTCGACAAGCCGCTCGTAATGTCTTCTCCCTTCAAGAAGCGCTTTCGCCCTCTTCTCTCGGAAACCGGGAACATCGGTATCTTTATTCTCCAGAACGAGTCGGAAAAACTGATCCCCGTTTTCCTGAGTCTGACGCAGGATCTGACGCGCGAGTTTCGCCTCTCCCACCATTCGGCTTCGAGAATCTTCGACCTCGTTGATCTCCGCCTTGAGTTGCTCCGTGTCTTTCTGATTTGTTCGAATCGCGCGACGATAAGCGGCAGCCTGCTTTTCCACATTTGCCTGTAACTCTTTCGCTTCAACAGTCAGCTCCGTTCGGGTCGCACGAAGCTCCATGTTCAAATTCACGAGAAAGAACGTCATCGGCAGCATTGCGATCAAAGCAATCACCGCTGCAATCTGCCATTTCAGCGAGGGGTTTGTGACGAATACCCGAATGAAAGGGAGCTTACCAATCTTCCCTCCAACACCAGCAATGGAGGCTTTTTCCCCGCCGAAGATTTTTTTACGAGAACCGGTTTTTACCGAAGATGATGATGACTCATCAAACTCCAGCTCACCGCTTCCGAATTCGAGACTGTCGCCTTCTGATTCAAGTTCCTCAACAACAGGAGCTGGAGAGGCACCGATCAATTCGGCGACCTCTGCCATAGAGGAAGGTCGATCCGCAGGCTCGTAGGCGAGGCAAGCCTCTATCGCCCTACGGAGCTTGGCATTTTCTGAATCCGTTGCTTCGTCAGGCCACTCTACAGGTCTCTCCGAGTCCAACTGACCGATCACATACTCGGAAATGTGAGTTAGTTGGCCGTAAGAAACAGCACCAGCCGTTTTCAATGAATCCGGCCGTTCTATGAATTGCTGCCGAAGTCTATCGAGACGGGGCAAATGCCCGGTCAGCATCTGGAAGGCAATAACCCCGAAGGCGTAGATATCCCAAGCTTTCCCGTTCTCTCCAGAAAAATCACCTGTACTGAGTTGCTCCGGACTGACGTAAAAAAGCAGATCATCCGCTTCGAGATACTGCAGTCCCCCGATCAAGATCTGCCCAAAGTCACCGATCTGGAGCTTGTGCCCATCTCCCGAGTCGCCAGTCAAAAAGACATTCCCTGGTCTGAGACCACCGTGAAACACTCCATTCTCGTGCGCCTCCGCAAGACTCTCGGCCAGCTTCCGTATGATATCGACCGATTGATCAGGTGTCAGCAGGTGCATCAACCCCTTCAATGAGGTCACCTGCCACCGCTGCTTGTCTTTTCCTTTCCACCCGAAAAACGGCACCGCACAGGCAGATAGCGAGTCGTCTCCCTGCAAGACATAATCGTAAACCGGAGCTATTCCAGGCAGACCAAAGTCGGGATCAGAGAACTTGTCGAAATAGTAGTGCAACAGGGACTCATTCGTCGCCTGCGCCTTGAAAACCTTGATCACTCGCCGTTCACCGCTCTCATGGGAGCAGACATAACTCCACCCGAACGGATCTTCCCCGAGGAGATCTTCATAGGAATATCCTTGTAATTCAGGAAGCTGCATTGTCCCCATTGAAACGTTTGGCAGGATCAAAACTTATTCATTTTCTTAAATAAGCGCACGAACGATCCGTTCCCATTCTGCGTCAATCTCAGATGCAGAGATCGGTTTTTCGGAGGCCCGGTTGTACCAGTACGCCGAGTTTCCGAAATCCCCTTCAATCGCATGAAGAAGGCCGTGAATCCATGAACCAGTCTTCGTTGGAATGTCCTGGGCGATGTCGTGGGCCTTATCCCACTCATCTGCCTTCGTGTACCACAGGGATTCCAATTCTGGTGAAATACCTTCCGGGGGAGCGCTTCCGCTCTCAAGCGATTCAACAAACGATTCAAACGTCATTCTTTAAATATCTTAGATGCCTTAGATACCTCCGGCAAGATCCCATTTCGAACAGAGTCGTTTCAATGGCGAGCCCGCTTGTTCGGGTCTCCCGGAATAGGAACTGCCGCGATGAGCTGACGAGTATACTCCGACTGCGGATCGTCAACCAAAGATTGGGTCAAACCAGCCTCCACCACCTTTCCGTGGCGCATCACGATTGTCCGATTGCAAATCCGCTTCACGACACTCAAATCATGCGAAATAAAGAGGTAGGAAAGGCCCAACTTCTCTCTCAATTCCATGAGCAAATCGATTACCTGTGCCTGAATGGTAACATCCAGAGCCGAAACCGCCTCGTCACACACAATGAACTTTGGCTCCACTGCAATCGCCCGAGCAACACAGATGCGCTGACGCTGGCCACCCGAGAATTCATGGGGATATCGGTTCATTGTGTCGGCTTCCAGTCCCACTTCTTCCAGCCAGCGAGCGGCTGCATCCCGACGGTTTTCCTTAAGTATGCCGTGCTCGATCGGGCCTTCAGTGAGGATCTCAAGGACCGTCAGTCTGGGATTGAGCGAAGAAAAAGGATCTTGGAAAACCATCTGCAGATCCCTTCGATACGACCTCATGGCGTGGTAGTCGTGGCCACGAATTTCGTTTCCCTCGAAGCGGATGCTTCCTTCGCGGGATGTGTCGAGGCCGAGAATCGATCGTCCCAGCGTTGTCTTTCCGCTTCCTGACTCGCCGACCAAACCAAGGCATTCTCCCGGAAAAATTTCCATCGAGACATCATCGACTGCCTTAACCCAATCAACCGTGCGAGCAAATACCCCCCTCTTCACCGGGAACCAAGTCTTCAATCCTTCCACTTCGATGAGAGGTTCGGCATTCTCATCCAGGACACCAGATTCGATTGGTTCATCTGTCAGGCGAGGAACTGCAGAAAGAAGTTTCTTCGTGTAGTCATCTTTCGGCTCCGAAAAGAGTTCCTCCACTGGACCACGCTCTACGATTTTCCCGTTTTTCATTACGAGAACGCGATCGGCCAATTCCCAGATCACTCCCATATCGTGAGTAATGAAAAGGATTGAAGTATCTGCAGCCTTCATTTCCAGGATCAGTTCAAAGATCTGGGCCTGAAGAGTCACATCGAGGGCTGTCGTGGGTTCGTCCGCAATGATCAGTTTAGGATGGAGAATGAGAGCCATGGCAATCATCGCCCGCTGCCTCATTCCACCCGAAAATTGGAAGGGGTAAGCCTTTGCCCTCTCCTCGGGATCCGGGATGCCAACTTTCTCCAGCCATTCGATGGCCTTCGACATAGCATCTTCCTTCGATACCTCGGGGTCGTGCACACGTATCGTTTCAGCCAACTGATCCCCCACGGTATGTAGCGGAGAAAGAGCGGTCATCGGCTCCTGGAAAATCACGCTGATGTCTTTTCCCCGAATCTTGCGCAAGTCATCGATTGGCAGTTTGAGCAGATCCTTCCCCTCAAAGAGAACTTCACCACTCTCAATATTGCCGGGCGGGGTAGGCACGAGGCGAATGGTCGACATCGCACTAACTGTCTTGCCACTACCAGATTCACCTACCAAGCCGACAATCTCTCCCGGACGCACATCAAAAGAAATACCATCCACAGCACGAACAGTCCGCCCCTCCACATCGAAGGAGATCGTGAGATCTTTTACACTGAGCAAAGAATCGGACATCTCTTATCGCAGTTTAGAATCGGTTCGTGGATCGAAGGCCGCCCTGACACCTTCTCCAATAAAAATCCCCAACAGGCTCACAATGAACAAGGCAATCGACGGATATAAAATCAGCCACCACGCATACTGCTGCACCTGCCCTTGATCGAGCAGATTGCCCCAACTTGGAGTTCCCGGCGGCAATCCAAATCCAAGGTAATCGAGCGCGGTGAGGGCGAAAATGGCGCTGACCAATGAAAAAGGGAAGAAAGTGATCACAGGAACAAGTCCGTTCGGAAGGATGTGGCTGAACATAATCTTCCAACGCCCTATTCCCATCACTTTGGCGGCCTCAACAAACGGAAGTTTCCTGAGGCGCAAGAATTCTGCCCTCATGTAATAGGAGATACCGATCCAGTTAAAAATCATGAAGACAAATCCAAGAAGCATGAAGCTGCGACCATAAATCGAACTCAGCAGAATCATGATCAGAAGAAAAGGCATAGACTCCCAGATCTCTGTCAGACGTTGCCCTATCAGATCCGTCTTTCCTCCGAAGTAGCCTTGGACTGCACCGATAAAAATACCGATGAAGTACGTGGAGATCACGAGAAAGATACCAAACAAAAGAGCGGTCCGTGTCGCATACAGAATCCTGACACCAACATCACGCCCACTGTTATCCAACCCGAAAGCGTGATCCTTCACAGGACGAAAAGGGAACTCCACCGTCTCTTTGTCGAAGTTGACCGAAAGCAATCCGTCCGGACCTGACAGATCCAGATTCTCCTGAGGAACAATCATCGCCTTTCGCGCTTTTTCCAGAACCCTCTCTCGATCTGATTCACTTAAGGTTCCCCAGATCTCCGGCTCTCCATTTGCGAAATTCATCTCTTCATCAAGGATGAACCGTGTGACGTCATCATCCTCTGCAGTCCTCTGCATTGAAATACGAACTAGTTTCGGTGGTCTACTCTTGGGCTCAAACGAATCGAGAGAGAACACAATTCCGCTCTCGTTCTTTAACTCGACCTTCTCCGAGGGCTCGTTTTTGAATCGTTGCTCAACCGCCTTCACGATTGCTTCCGGGACAACGACATCGCCACCTTCTAGAGGTTTGCGACGCAAAGCGAATTCGGACGTTTCGCCATAAAATCCTGCAGCGCCACGGGTTCGCTGCATATTCAAATCGCTGCTGACATCTACCGTCGCAATCTGGTCTGCCGGACCAATCGTGATCGTCAACGTAGGATCGATCTCGATCATATCTGGCGTCAGCGACTCTTCGGGACCGAATTTCACCAATGGCCAGAGCATCCAGTTCTTTTCTTCCTCAGCAAACAAAGGCAGCTTCTCAAGTTCCTTGTACCTCGGGCGCGTGTTCACTCCCGAACCGGTAAACTCCGACTCTGGGTAAAATTTCACAGCGGGGAAATAGAGCTTTCCATTCGCCTTTACGATCAATGGTTTCTCGTTCGCCAGGAAGTTTGAAAACAAACTGAGAACAAAAATCAGGGTCA
Organism: Verrucomicrobiales bacterium; assembly: GCA_002698785.1. Classification (GTDB taxonomy): domain Bacteria; phylum Verrucomicrobiota; class Verrucomicrobiia; order Verrucomicrobiales; family DEV007; genus Arctic95D-9. The sequence continues at coordinate 802,363 of PAAG01000059.1, forward strand.
ACAAAACCAATGACCACTTCGCACGCTTGATTTTCCCAAAGCGCCGCAAACGGCGCCTCGTATTCGGATCAAGAATCTTATGGAGGCGTCCCGTCATCAAGCTTCTTTTCCGAAATTTATTCGAGGATCTACCAGCACGTAACAGAAGTCAGAAAATACCCTGCCTAACAACGCAAGAATCGATGTCAGAGCAAGGATCCCCATGAAGACCATGTAGTCCCGCCCGACGATGGCATCCAGCGTCAACAAGCCGATACCGTTGATGGAGAAAACCCTCTCAATCAAGACAGAGCCGGCAAACATGATAGTGAGGATACTTCCGATACCCGTTACGATCGGAATCAGGGCATTTCTCAACGCGTGGCCCCAAATCGCCCGCCGCATTGTCCCTCCTTTTGCCAGAACGGTGCGAATGTAATCCTGTCCGATTTGATCGAGGAGCGAGTTCTTCATCAGGATTGTGAGGACGGCAAAGTTCCCGATGATGTAACAGAGAACCGGTAAAAACATGTGATGAACCTGGTCTTTCACCTTCCCCCACGAAGACAACTCTTCCCAGTTCTCCGAGCGAAACCCTCCTATCGGAAATATGTCGAAAAAGTTATCCGAAGTGCCGCAGAACAGGGTTTTCAAAATCATACCGAAGGCGAAAGCCGGTATCGCATAGAGCACTAGCACGATCACAGAAGATCCAACGTCGAAGGGGCTGCCGTTACGCAAAGCCTTCGCGATGCCCAACGGGACACAGATCAAGTAGGTGAGGACAAACCCTGTAATCCCGAAGGTCAGGGAGATTGGAAACCTCTCCTCTACCAACTCCCACACTGTCTTGTTGTTGTATTTGTAGGAGTGCGCCTTCATTCCCATACCGTCCACAAACAGCCATTTCAGGTATCGAACGGGAAATGGTTTGTCGAAACCAAACTCTTTCTCAATCGCCTTTCGTTGATCCTCCGTGATCGTCACGTTTGAAGCGCCCCCACCCGCACCAGATTCCCCACTTCCAAATCCCCGCATCAACGCAATCTGCTGTTCCACGGGACCACCGGGAACGAACTGGATCAGCGTAAACACGATGATGGTGATTCCGAGAAAGGTCGGAATAATCAAAAGCAGTCGGCGTATGAAATAGCTGAGGCGCTCCATGGAGGACGGAAAGACTAACCGATCACTGAAGCGGTTCGGATGCTGGCGTTTCAGCTGCCGATGGATCGACAAAAACGCGATCGAAATACACTTCTCTTGGCGGAGCAGGAAGCGCCTCTCCACTCTCTCGGGCTGCTTTCAAATCATCCGCTTGAAACTCGTCGTTCCACCAGTAATCAACCGAAGCCCACTCGGCGGTATATTTCCCGAGAACGTGATCGGGCATTCCAAATTTGTTCCAGTAGAGCAGGCGCACATAGTCGATATGCCACAACAGCAGGTAAGGGGTTTCGTCGAAAATAATCTCGTCGATCTCGCGGACAACCTCATGACGATCCTCGACGTTGAACATTTCGCGTGTCGTCTCGATGAGCGCATCGACCTTCTCGTTCTTGAAGCCTGTAATGTTATTGCTCGACTTCACATCAGCAGAATCCGAATGCCACATTGGCTCAGCGTCCTTCAACGGAATGGCGCCCCAAGCAGCCCACGTCATGTCGAAATTGAATTCATCCATGTCGCGAGTCCAAGCAGCCCAGTCTTTCTGATCGATCTTCAATTCAATGCCCACGTCATTAAGTGCTTCTTCGAAAATCAGCAGAAACTTCACTGACGAGGGATCGCGTGTGAGGAAGTTAATGACGAAAGGCTTTCCATCTTTTTCCAGCTTACCAGTTGAGCTGTTCACCTTCCAACCAGCCTCCTTGAGTAACTCTCTCGCTTTATCCACGTCATATTCGATCGGCGAATTTGGGCATGGATGCTCTTCGTTCCACAAGTCAGGCCAGAAAGACGCGGAGAGTTTGTATTGGTTGAACATGATTGTTTCGTTCATCCGCTTCCGGTCGAGCAAATGAGCAAGAGCTCGTCGCACATTTCGATCATTGAAAGGTTCGCGACGCATGTTCATGGCAAACCCCTGGAAGCCTACCGGATTCTGATTGTAGATCGACTGCTTGACGATCCAGTTCTTGTCGAAACGATCTTCAGAAGTCTCTTTGATCCATCGACTGGAAGTGTAGACCGCGAACTGGTCGAATTCTCCTTTCTGGAACGCCTCGAAGGAGATGTCGCGCTGGGTGTAGAACCGATACTCAATCGAATCGAAATTGAGCACTCCTTCCGTCGTGGGAGATTCCGCATTCCAGTAGTCTTCCCTCTTTTCCATTCGAGCGTAATGCGGCTCTTTCACCTCTCCAAGCTCGTAGGGCCCCGATACAACCGGAAACTCGAAATTCACCTTGTTAAAATCCTGATCTTTCCACCAGTGCTTCGGCAGAATGGAAAAGGCCGTGCAAGCCTGGAGATTTTTCCAATGCACCTCAGAAGCATGAATCTTTACGGTCTTCTCATCGATGGCTTCGATTTTCGTCAGACGCTTCATGATGGTCTGAAGCGAGCCTGTCAGGTGCTCAGGATTCTTGACTGCTTCAAAACTCCAAACGACGTCTTCCGCTGTGATCGGCTTCCCGTCGCTCCACGTTGCCTTGGGATCGATGTGGAAAGTAAATTGCTTCTTATCTTCGGAAATCTCCCACTTATTCGCCAGCCCGGGAATATCCTCCAGAGTCACCGGATCAGTTCCCAGAAGAGACTCGAACATCAATCGGAAGATCTCGCGAGAAAAGACATTGTTGTCGATCTGGTAATTGAAGCTCTTCGGATATTGAGACGCGTAGAGCGAAATCTTCCCACCCGGCTCTGCAAATTCCGATGCCAAAGGAGATGGTTCCTCTTCCCATTCCGGTTTCGGAAATGTCTGAGAGAAAGCCGCTTGGGCGAAAATCAAAATCGTACTGAGAGACGTGAGAAAAGGAGTTTTTCGAATCATAATACCCGTTACGTTTGAAGCGTAGCTGACTATCCCATTTGTCCAAGTGTTTTCGCCACGGCGAATTCGTGGATTCTTTTGTGTCCCAAAAAGCGGCATCTGGTCAATTCGCCAGCGCTATGGAGCCCGTTTTGGTCATCACCGGCTTCTCTACCGGCCCACGATTCACATCTGTGGATGCCAGAGAGCGAGGCTGAATATTCGACCGCAGTGCCGCCACCGATTCCGGTTTTTGAATCGGTGGGCCTATTTCGATTTCGCGAGTTTTTTCCGGACTCGGTATCGGCTTTATCGGCTCAGTAGGGTCCAGGCTCGGTATTTGGAGATGCTTTGCCGAGCGCTCCTGCAGAGTTTGCTTGGAAGTCCTTACAAGGCCCATTGTCCCAATTACTTTCCCGTATCGATTTACAAACGGTTCAACAGTAATCTCGTACACCGCCTCCTGCCATTCCACGTCGCAGTGGAGAGAAAGCCCGGCCATGGTATCGCAATAGTCGACGTCCAACAAAAACCTCGGCAATGCTGGATTTTTTGAATCCGTGAGATCTTTTCCTAACACCTCGCAACCGTCTACCCCCAGCGTTTGCCAGAGATTCCCGGACACCTGGGTAATCTTCAGTTTGGAATCGGTTCTCCAGACAGCAATAGGCAAACCTTTGAAAATCGCGAGTTCTTCACCCGGATTTTCAGACTTCTCCTCCATTTCGCGGGAATCCTCCAATCTGATTCGCCCCGTGAGATAAAGATTGAATCCACCATCCTGTCTTCGACTCCTGACAACCCTGATGTCGAACTGCTTTTCTCCCCCTTTTGTCAGCATGGTGGCGTTGATTCTGAGCCCCGAAGCCCTACCGGTTTCCAATCCATAAAAGGCATTGTCGGCATCATTCCTGTCTCGTGCGGGAAAGAAATCGAGGAGTGAGGCACCGACATACGATCCGCTCTGATAACCGATCGTCCGCAGGAAGGCTCGATTGTGATAAAGAACTGTAAGATCACTATCGCAGACCACCATCATGTCGTTAGAAATCCGGAACATCTGCCCGCCCCATTTCGCATCGGCGTCTTCTCCGAAGAATTTTGCGAGTTTGGGCAGCCAGAAGTTCTCCCGATTGGGCTCGGGAATCCCTGAGCCCTCGCATTCAGTTGCATGCGGAAGGTGATGAAATGGAGCGGTAGCCATCTGGCCAAAATTACCATTATTTCAATACTCAAGCAACTCGGACACAAGCTTGCCTTTCTCCATACCGGCCCAGATGCCCAAAAAACCAATGCTTTCCTTTGTTGACCTCCTCCCAAGCCCTAGCACCATGTGTGCATGGACGACATCCTTCTAGAGAAGCTCCGCTGGCGCTACGCCACCAAAGTATTCGATCCCGAAAAGAAGATCCCCGAAAATGAATGGGCGGCTCTTGAGGAAGCTCTCATTCTCACTCCGTCTTCGTATGGTATGCAGCCCTGGAAGTTTCTTGTCGTTACCAATCAAGAATTGAAAGAATCCCTCATACCAGCTGCCTACAAGCAACGGCAGGTAGCAGATTGCTCTCACCTCCTTGTAATCGCAATTCCCAAGGAAATCGGAAAAGATGATGTAGAAAAACTCGCAATGGCCACAGCCGAGGCACGCGGCCAAGAACCGGCAACGCTGGATTTTTTCCGCAAAATGGTGATTGGAGATATCATCGAAGGTCCACGCTCCAAAGATCCGATCGGCTGGGCCAAATTACAAAGCTACATCGCCCTCGGAAACTTCATGACATCAGCCGCTCTGCTTGGGATCGATTGCTGCCCAATGGAGGGCTTTGTTCCTCAGATGTTCGACGAAGCTCTCGGTCTTGCCGAGAAGGGCTACACCGCCTCCGTTCTCTGCCCAGCAGGATATCGTTCCGATTCAGATAAATACGCTACAGCACCGAAGGTTCGTTACGAGCGAGAGGATCTGATCGAATACTTTGACTAACCGTTGCCGCCCAATTTCTTGCGTCGGAGCGCTTCGTCATACACGCACCGTAACGTTTTTGGCATCGACTTTTTCATTCCCCTCTTCACAACGAATTGGGGAGCAAAAACCCCTGCATCGATGTGTAGCGAGTAAACGATGATACAAGAGTCTTCGTCTGGCCCATCATAGAACCACCAGGTTCCTATCACATTTTTCAGTTCCCCTCCGGCGTAGGCAAAATCGGCCCTGTCGTGTGGGCGCAAGTTGTGCCTCAGCTTGTATCGATACGCCCCTTTGGGTCCGCCGACGTGCGTAAGTTGTTCCACGAGAATCGAATTCTCCTTTCTTTCGATCACTTTCGATTCCAGCACACCGTCCAGAAAGTCAGTCGCGTTTTCCTTATCGTCTACCACTTCCCAAACGAGATGTTTTTTGCAGGGAATTTGCCGGGCAACAGTCACAAAACGAGAATCGGGCTTCGATTTCTCATCCGGTCGACGCTCCAGAATCAGCGCCTCTCCGACAGCCAGTTTTTTCTTCTGAACCGTGGAAAGAAAGTCAGGTTGTCGCGCACTCGCCACAGAAAGCAGAGCGAAACTTACCCAGAATCCTATCAAAAACACCCTCCTCATCTGTATGAGACGAAGGTATCTTCATATCATGCGAGATGCGAGGCGAATTACTTTCGCAAAGCGATTACTTCCTCTTCTTCGCGAGTTCTGCTTTTCGCGTTTCAAGAAACTCGTGGGAGATTTCTATGGCTTTGGCGCGATCTTCCCCATCGTAATCCCAGAATTCCTGCACCACAGCTTCCGCCTTGGGAAAATCCTTTCCGTCATCCCCCACTCTCTCACGGAGTTCCACAAGCCTGGCTTTCAAGACGTCCACGATATGGGAATAGCCCGGATCGTCGTACACGTTCCGAATTTCAGTCGGGTCCTTCCTCAAATCATACAATTCCCAGGCTGGAGGGGTTCGGTATCCTCCCTCGTAATTGCATCCATAATAGTAGATCAATTTGTAATCCTTCGTCCGAATGCCCAGATGCCCCGGATTATCGTGGTGAGCCATATGCATCCAATAGCGGTAATAAGCCTCCTTTTTCCAGTCCTCCGGCTCTTCGCCTGTCTCGCAAACAGCACGAAAACTCGCCCCCTGCATATAGTCGGGAGTTTCGACTCCGGCAAAATCCAGCATCGTCGGAGCAAAATCCACATTCTCGACTATCGCATCGGTTCGCGAGCCCGCCTCGATAGCCTGCGGGTAACGGATGAGGAAGGGCATCCTCATTGACTCTTCATACATCCAGCGTTTGTCCTGATAGTCGTGCTCGCCCAACATGAAGCCTTGGTCGCCAGTGTAAATGATCACCGTGTTGTCCATCAGGCCCTCTTCTTCAAGATAGGCGAAAAGCTTTCCCAAGTTGTCATCGACTCCTTTGACGCATCGAAGAAAGTTCTTCAAATAGGCATTGTAGGACATCCGCTTGATCTCCGCATTGCTGTAGTTTGCAGGATCGTAGTCAGGTGGAAAATCTTTGGGAAACAGCTTGGGGAGATCCACTGCGTAGGAGCGCCTCGGATTTCTGTTTCCGATAGAAGTCCCAATGTGCGGGATTAACTCGCCCTCATATCCCAGCGTCGCGATTGATCCGAACTCTGGCTGATTTTCCAGCCAGAGATTCTCAGGCTCCGGGATGTCTACATCCTTGAGATAGTCATTGTATCTCTCAGCATGCTCGAAGTAATCATGAGGCGCCTTGTAATGATGCATCAGGAAGAAGGGTTTCGATTCATCCCGTTCTTCCTTGAGCCATTTCAGGGTAATTTGAGTGATTGCATCAGAGGAATGGTAGCCATCAAATTGAATCGTGTCTTTTGGCCACCCTTTCTCCCCCTGCACCCGGAATTCAGGATCGTGGTATTTTCCCTGGCCCGGGAGAACTGTATAAAAATCAAAGGCTCCCGGCTCTTCCTTAAGGTGCCACTTTCCTATCATTGCGGTCTGGTATCCCACTTTTTTCATCTCAATCGGGAGAAACTGCCGCTCAGTTTCTATTCCGCCCCTCAGGTCGTGGACCCCATTCGTATGTGGATATTGCCCCGTAATCACGCACGCGCGGCTCGGAGCACATATTGAATTCGTACAAAAAGCGTTTTCGAAAAGCATGCCTTCCTCAGCGAGCCGATCAATATTGGGAGTAGGATCAAGAACGGATAAACGACTCTGGTACGCACCAATCGCATGGGCAGCGTGATCATCCGACATGATGTAAAGAATATTCGGACGGTCCCCTCCCAATGCCTTTCCTCCATATACAAGGATTGAAAACAGCAATATGCGACCAATGGGAATTCTCATGTGCTGACAGTATCAAACAATGCTTGGGCAGTCTTGTGACTCGGTGACATATTTTGGTTCTTATCGGACATAGCCGCCGTAATCCTGACATTTCTTCATGGCTTGCACCGAGCCAAAAAAAATGAAACATTCCCGTTTCCCCCGAAACATGGAGAAGGCAACAATTGTCAAACAGCTCAGAGACAAAGTCCGCGATCAATACGAACGCGCGGTGGCTGCATTAGAAGGCGCACGAGAGGCCGCGACTGGCGACGACACAAAGGCCGAAAACAAGTACGATACACGAGGGCTAGAAGCCTCCTATCTGGCAGCCGGTCAAGCCAGCCAAGCGGACGAACTTGGCCGAGCCATGACAGCTCTGAACACCTTTGAGTTCCCGGAGTTCGACTTCGACGACCCAATCGAAAATGGCGCCTTGGTTGAGGTAGATTCGAACGGAGAAGTGATGCACTACCTTCTCTCACCCGCAGGTGGCGGACTGACGCTCGATCTGGACGATGGCGGTGTCGTAACCGTATTAGGCCCAGCCTCACCACTTCGGCAAAAAATGACCGGCCTAATGTCAGGGACCACGCTGGAGTCGCCTCCATTGATGATCCTTGAGGTGTTCTAGCCGGCTAGTGTGATGTTAGCCAAGTTCGTTGCATAAAGACGCGAGAGATTTTCCCGAATCGCAAGGCGTTCGCGAGGAGCGAATCGGGATTCGTGACGAGCGAAGAACG
>PAAG01000060.1 GCA_002698785.1 Verrucomicrobiales bacterium
AGAAGCTCGGTCATTGCGCCACCTCACTTTGTGGCTCCTCAGTCGCAGGAGAATCACCGCTCTTTCGAAGCGCCGTGTGAGGCGGGTTAGTTGCCAGCGTCACGCCTCACCCTGATTTTCGAACACACCCAAGTTCGTTTTTTGTAACTTGCTATACTTGCAAAGGGTAAAACCATTTCACATGCCAAGAAAAAAGATCTGGGTCGTGGTGTTTGTACAGAAATTTGGTGAGGTGAGGCTTTGGTGAGAAATCGACCGATTGAGGTGAGTATGATATCTGGACCATGAACCTAACCCAAAGTAAGAATATGGTCATGAAACGAAGACGACGCTACACCGCTGAGTTCAAGCAACAGGCTATGGAACTGGTAGAGGCCGGAAGACCTGCGGCAGAAGTAGCCGAGGAGTTCGATATCGAGCTGAGCTGCCTCTACGCGTGGATGCGCAGAGCCAGGGCAACGCAAGAGGCGCAGGGAGGTAGCGACGTTGTGCGAGCCGAAGGCGAGCACAACGAAGCGGACGAACTGCGCCGCTTGCGGCGCGAGAACGCCCGGCTGCGCTCGGAAAACGTCATTTTAAAAAAAGCCGCCATCATTATCGGGACCGAATTCCCCCGGCAAACCGACGAGAGATGATTCTTTCGATCCATCGAAAAACCGGCGAGAGTTTACGTCGCATTACCGATGTTCTCGGGTTCGCACGCAGCAGCTTTTACCAACAATCGCGCGAGACCCCGACTCAGGTCGAGGACCGCCGTATGGCAAAGGTGATCAGTGAAATCTTCCATGCTCATCGTGCCCGCTATGGCTATCGCCGAGTACAGGCAGAGCTCCTCGATTGTGGCATCCGCTGCGATCCCGGACGGGTGCGCCGCTTGATGAAGCAAGAAGGGCTGCGAGCCGTCCAGCCACGCCGTTTTCGGCCGCGAACCAGCGATGGAAAAGCCTCTGCTCCCTCGCCAAACCTGCTCGCTGGCAAGAACGCCATACCGGGGAAGCCAGATAAGGTCTGGACTGGCGACATCACTTACATCCCGAGTGCTTCGGGTTGGCTCTACCTCGCCGTGGTGGTCGATTTATACTCTCGCAAGATCGTGGGTTGGAGCTTGGCGAAAACCATGAAAACAGAACTCGTTTGTCGGGCGCTGAAGCAGGCCTTGCAAACGCGACGTCCCGAAACTGGATTGATCTTCCACAGCGACCGGGGGAGCCAGTATGGGAGCAGGCGTTTTCGACGGTTGCTGAAGGCAGCGGGAATCCGTCAGAGCATGTCGGCGAGGGCCAATCCCTACGACAATGCCTGGACCGAATCCTTCATCGGAACGCTCAAACTCGAAAATGCTCCTGCCTGCAACTACACGGACGACCGGCAAGCGCGCACCCATCTCTTCGAGTACATCGAAGGATATTACAACACGCGACGCAAACACTCAGCACTCGACTACCGAACTCCCGCTCAGTACGAACGGGTCACTCTATCTTTAACATAATAACCCAATCAACGGTCCAATAATCCCTTGCACCTCAAGGAATGTCAACGAGAGATCAAAAATTCATTTTTGGTTGGTTTAATCCTTGGTCTTGGTTGGGTGTCGAACAACGGAATCCGGCTTCCATACGCACTCTGGTTGGTGGGATTCTTTGTCCCGGTGCAAGATAGGTTCCGCTTTTGTCGGTTCAAAAGTTACCAAGGCGCTGCCTGCTTTGGAACGCACTCTTCGATGCCAGCCCATGTCGCAGTCGCCCGGAAAATCGATTTCATGTTGTCGGTAGGAGTCTTCTTTTGGGCCTGTTCTAAGCTGCCTGGAGCGATGGATTTTCGCTGTTCTTCAGCGCGACGTAGTCGCTCCGATCCTGCCACATCGCCAGCATGAGCACGGCCAGTTTGCGGGCCACGGCGATGATGGCTTTTTTCTTCGCACTCCGGCCTCCTTTGGCGGCAAGCTTCAACCCATGTCGCCGCAAGTCGCAGTCGGGTCCGTAGTGCCCAAGCAGGTATTGGGAACATTGCACTAACAGACTTCGAAGGTAGCGGTTTCCGGCTTTACTCACGGGAAGCTCCCGATCGGTTTCACCGGATTGGTCGCGCTTGGGAACCAATCCTAACCAGGCCCCTACGTCTCGCGCTTTCGGGAAGCGGTTGGGATCTTCGACGCTCAGCACGAAGCATAGTGAAGTGACTGGTCCGACTCCGTCGATCTGCTGTAGGTGCTGGGCCTCGGGGTAGTCGGTCCTGGCGGCGTCGGCGATGGCTCGATCGTAGTGTTTGATCTGTTCGTTTAATCCGTCGATGGCCTTGAGGCCGGGTTCGACGGCGGCGAGAAGCTCGGGGGTGTCTTCAAGGCAGGTTCTCACTCGCCTGGCAAAGGCTGGGGTCGATACAAGCGGCATACGCTCTCCCATACTCTTGAGCAGGCCGCGGATGGAGAGCACGATGTTGGCTCGCTGTCGCACGAGGGTGTCCCGCAGTTTGATTTGCATGAGGTCTCGCTGGGTGCGCTCACTACGATGATGGACGGGATGAAGCAGCTCGGGATCGATGCGCAATAGTTTGGCGAGCATAGCGGCGTCGCGACGGTCGCTTTTGCGCTCGTTTTCGTAGATGGCTCGCACGCGCCGGGCGTTGGCGACGGTCACGGCCATCCCTTCGGCTTTCAATAACCGGTCGATCCAGGGGCTGTGGGTTCCGACTTCGATGGCGACGCGCGCACCGGGATAGGTCTTGGCCAGTTTCCGAAGGCTGTCTTTGTGGTTGGGTATTTCAAACTCTTTCTCCACTTCTCCGGTCTTGCCCACAAGGCAAACTGCGTGTTTCTTGTCTCCGAGGTCGATGCCGATTACGGCGTTCGAGGTTTGCGTAGATTGCGTTTTCTTTTTCATATCACCGAAATCGTAATCTCTCTCGGCGCCGGTGGCACGGCCTCAATTCCTTCTCATCTTATCTATGGAGGGTGGCTTTCTGTGCGGGGAAGAGTTTGTCGGGGTGGGAGCGCAGGGCGGCGAGGTAGCCTCTGTGGTTTTTGACGTGGGGTGCGATCTGGCGCACCAGGTCCATGAAGTGTTGTTGGATCACTCGAATGACGTGGTAGCGATCAGCGACGATCTTGGCGTTGGGGAAGTGTTTGCGAACCAAGGCGCGGTAGGAACTGCTCAGTCCATGCATGCGACGCGGACATTCTGTTTGCCTTTGAGAGCGATGAAGTAGGCGTCGAGGCTTTGCGGATCACGGCCCTGGACGGTGTCGAAGACGTGTCGGGTCCGTAGGTTGCAGAGCGTGGTCGCGAAGCGGGTGCTGCGATGGGAGTTGGTCTTCTTTCGATGGATGGAGTGTTCATCAATCCCGAGGACGGGAGGGCAGACTCCATCGAAGCGTTCCCGAGCTTTGCGCTCGGTGTATTCGTGATAGAAGCGCTCAACGGAGGCCGAGCCGAGCACGCTGCCTGCGATACCATCCCGATGCTGCTCATAGACCTTGCGACGGAACGGTTCGGAAGAGTGTCGATAGGGTTTTATGCCAGGCAGCAGAGGAAGGAATGACTTTCGACATCGCCGACACTGGAAGCGACGCGTGTGGACGCGGAGGTAGGTGGTTCTACCAAAGGCGTCGAGGTGACGAACCGTGCGTGAGTAGGGCCCCTTGGTGTAGACCTTGAGGCCCCCGGCCTCGCTACGCTCGTCACGGTGGCCTTGCGGTCTACACCAAGGGCAGGCTGGACGTGCGTTCTCCCACAGGCTCAAGTGCAGCACCGAATGGTATCGGTGCTCTTCGATCCTATCAACCCGATACCCGGCAATTCCAATTTCTTTCAGCTCTCCTGACATGAGCGAACCATTGTTCATTTTTACTCATGTCCCCATTTCTTGAGTCCGTAATCTCAATCCTCTGGACCTTGGTTGGCGAGAAACTGCTAGAGCGATGATAAACGATCAGAGTTGTGTCAGGAGTCTTATCAGGAGAAAAAACCAAAGGGATTGCGTAAGTTGAGATTGGTGTGGTGAAATTCGTCCCTTTCGCCGTGCTTCATCTTTCTTTCCGTCAAAGTCGAGAAGGCGATTACCCTTGTGTGTTCGAAGCAGAAAAATGGTCAGGCACTGAGGTTTTAGATGCCTGCACTCGAAGGGACTTTTACCTTCCAGCACAGGCTGGAACGTTGTTCGGTGTAAGAATCCGCTGCGAGGTGTTCTTACTCAAATGACTCCCGTGGGGGGGGGCATTTGAGCTCTGATTCAGCCTCTCCCTAAATACAAATTTTGCGAACTAGAGAAGGCTTTTCTCGCAATGGAAATAAATGAAAGTGTATCACACCGAGGGCTTTTTCGTGTTGTTGAAATGCCACCAAGTGTGGTCTCATTCATAGGCGTTTCCAGAGCTTGCGCGAGGTCAGAGTAAAAAGTGTGTTTTTTGGAGTGCTGAAGCTTGCGTCACATAGGTAGATCAGGATTGCAGCAAAGGTGTTTTAGAAGGCATAGACATAATTATCACGTATTTTGGGTGAAACGGAGAAAGTGAGTAATTGAGGCTTCTTTTCTCGCCTGATCGTTGGGAGGCGTCTGTAGTTTCCTACATCTGAAATCTTTTGTGCTATTCTTTTGTCGGCAATGGGGGATGTGTTTGTTTGGTGTTATATTTTATTGCACGGTTCTGACAAAATGATATAGCCTCTTTTGACGATAGAATTCATTATGAATCAGCCAAATGATCAGGGTTTCAGTGCTCGTGAGGTGAGATTAGAAAACCATACAGAGACAATGAACTCTGTTTCTCACGGAGAAGAAGTGGGTCCGGGTGGGTATCCGCCGCAGGAAAAATGGGATCAGGGTGGCCCGGTAGGTGAGGCGCCGGGGCAGTATAATTACTCAGCTCCGTTTGCTGAGAGTCCGGCAACAATGCCAAAAACGCCCGCAGGAGGTGGGAAAGCTGCGTTGTGGGCGGTTCTTGGGGCAGTTGGCGCAGTGCTGATGATTGGTGTGGTTTTTGTTGTATATCAATCGCTGCAAGACCCATTTCGAACTCTCGATACATTCCCGACTCAAAGGTATCTTGATAACTACGAGGGCGTTGTCGGTAGTCGGTTTCGGGCAAGTTTAACGGTAGATGCGGAGTTGGGAGGTACGTTTGATATGGGTAGGTTGTTGACCTTTCGCGAGGAAGTTACGCAGAAACCTCTTGCGGTTTTAGTGCCGCCGAATCTGGCCCAGACAGGCTTTTCCAAGGGGCAGAGCTATGTGGCGGAAGTTGAAGTTGGCCAGGGAGGGCTCATTCATGCTCATGGATTTAAAAAGAATTAATATGAGGGTTTTACTTGGGATTTTATTTGTTTCGATTTTCTGGGGTTATGCTCTGTCGCAAGAGGCAAAAAATGGGGGAGAAAAGGGTGGCGGAGAGAAAGCGGGGAAGGCGAAAGCTGCTGGGAATGCTCCAGAGACGACCGAGAAGGAAGCTTCGCCATCAGAGACTGCGACAACTAGTGCGCTAGACTACCTTTTCAATCGCAAGGCGAAGGATGGCTCAGCGGTCGATAAAGGGAATACCATTGCCGAGGCAATAGGGACGAAAGCGCTTGCTGATGAGGCTCTTGACGGTGTGACACGTGAAATCGATCCCGAGTTCGAAAGCTACTTAAACGCGCCAGAGCAGAATCCTGAATTGGTGGAGGCATATAACGAGATGCTTGATGAAACCGTTCAGCATCTACGGGAGCGACAAGCGTACGATGCTATCGCTAACTTGTATGTGCTAGGGCGATATTCGTGGGACGCTAGGATCAGCGATCAATTGGCCAACCGTGTGATGGCCCTGCGCGACGCGAAAATGAGCCAGCAGCGCCTGGAGAGTGACAATAAGACGCTGGAGGAGAAAATTCGGGTAGCGAATTACAACGCGGATGCGCTCGCCGAACGAGTGCAGAAGCAGGAAGCCGATTTCCAGCGCAGGCAGTCCCTCCAGGCTCGTAAGGCCAACAGCCAGAATCAAAAAGACAACCAGAACAATAATAACAATCGTAACTCTGCCTTTCTTCCATCACCGGAACAGAGTCAGCAGGCTGTGAGTTCTGTCATGGGCCGGCTGCAACTCTCTGAGGAGTATTTCAAGTCTCTCGATTCTCGAGCACGGGTTCGTTTGAACGAGAGAGAGATGGAGCAGATCGAGAAGCAGGCTCGAACTGATTTTCAACAGTATATCGGGGTTCTGTATGAAGGGCAGAGGCATCACCATGCAGTTCTGGCTGCCGATTTCTATCGAGTTTTGTTTGGTGACGGGGACTTACCTACCGAGATGGCCAGCCAGGCAACTGCTGCAGCGGAAATTGTCGGTCGTATCGAAAACGATGTAGAGGTATTTAAGTATAAAGTAAGCAAAGATCAGATGGCTGGAGCGTCCGCCATTTTGCAGGAGGCATTTTCTCTATCGAAAAACCACCCGGCTTTACGGCTGGTCGATCGGGAGGAGAAGCTTAAGGTAGCAGACTACCTGGCAGATATGCAGCGGTTGCGTAATATGATTGAAGCGCGTGATTTTGGGGCTCTTGAGTCTGCTCTTGAGCGGTTGGAGAATGAGATCCGTGATTTTGACGGCACGAAGCCGAGGTCGCTGGTAAATGCTGTGAAGAGAGAAAGTGATATGCGCCTGGGTATGGCCAAGCTTGCTGCACAGCAAGGTGAGCTGGAGAAGGCTCTGGAGGAATTTAAAGCGGCTTCCCAGTCGTGGCCCGATAATCCCCGACTAACCGAGGCCTCGAATCAGTTTTTTGAAACTCAGGATGTTATGAATCAATCGAACGATGAGTTCGATCGAGCTTATGCAGCCGAGGACTATCGCCTGATTTTTGAGCAGCAACTTGCTTTCGCCACCGCAGTGCGTGGCGATGCCGAAAGAGAGGATCAATTGCGTGAGGCGCTGGAGACTGTGAAGGCTGCTGAACTAGCCTTGGAGAAAGCGAAGCTCCTTGAGCGAAACCGAGATCCGTTTGGCGCATGGGAGGCGGTAGAACTTGCTGCAGAGGACTGGCCCGAAGATTCCGAGCTGAATCGACGTCGCGCCGATCTGGCGATTCGAGCTTCGGAATTTGTCAGCGCCGTCTCCAAGGCTCGCGATGCGGAAATCACCGGGGACTATGGTTTTGGACTTACATGGTATATCAACGCACAAAGTAAGTATCCCGCGAGTCAGTTGGCAAATGAAGGTATTTCACGCCTGACGGATCGCGTCCTTGGCCGACCTGTTATGGAGCTCGAGGAAGAGAAAGAGGAGAAACGCTCTTCGTCGAATGATTCAGAGTCTACGTCCGAGGACGACTCCGAAACTGTGGAGGATGAAAAAGAGGATGCCTCTGCGTAACGCAGGCTTTTCCCATTGTTAAAAGCGTGCAGGCAAGTTCCTCAGAGAAAAAGCGCGAACTTCTCCTCGATGGAAACAGAAACACTTTTACAGGAATCAGTCGGTTCTCCCGTGAAATCGACCGCCGTCTTTGTACGCGATCTTTCATTGAGCGTTCCGAACCGGCGGAACAAAAAGGAGACGAAGTTTCTGCTGGATAATATTTCTTTTGATCTACCCGAGGGGACCTTTACTGCGATTGTTGGGCCGTCTGGGTGTGGAAAAACGACCCTGATACGCCTTTTGGCCGGGCTGCGGAATCAGACCTCCGGAGAGGTCAGGCTGGCGGGACATACTCCTGGATCGTTGCGGGCAGGTTTGCCTCTCGCAATCGGGTATCTGCCGCAATTTTCCGCTTTGCACGATTCTCTCACGGTGCGGGAAACGCTCGAAGATGCCCTTGCGATTCGTTTACCGGGATCTGTGCCCAAGGCGCAGAGACGGCAATGGTTTAATTCTGTGGTCGATCTTGCCGGGTTATCCGGCGTGCTCGATCAGGCTTGTGAGACTCTTTCCGGCGGGCAGAAACGACGCCTTTCTCTTGCCGAGGAGCTTATTGGCGATCCACCCTTCCTTTTCCTTGATGAATTGACCAGTGGCCTCGATCCGAATGCAGATCTCGAAATGATGCAGTGGATGCGGGACCTGGTTCGACGGACGGGAAAGACGGTTGTAATGGTCACGCACTCAGTTGCGAATTTGGACCAGTGCGACAAGGTTTTGTTTCTCAATGCTGGGAAGTTGTTGTTCGCAGGAGCACCTGAGGAGTTCCTGCCTGCCTTCGGCGCTGGCTCGATCGAAGAGATTTACGCTACAGCCGGGAGATATGACGCCGCTCCCTATGAGGGGGATCAAGCAGTGCCGGAGCCTCGCCCCCTGAAATCGTCGCGCCCTGCGAATGCCATGTCGCAGTTTGGTATCTTGATGAGGCGCCAGGTACGTCTTTTGTTTCGAGACAAGGGTCAGCTGGGTTTGCAGCTGTTGCTTTTAATTAGTTTTCCGGTTCTTGTGGCGGTATTTGCTCTCGATGGCCTACCTGCAGTGCAGAGTCTGTCTCTTGAGGTAGAGACATCGGTCGTGGAAGGATTGGCGGAGCAATTGTCCTATCTGAAAGAATCTTTCGATGTGGCATCTCTCGTACAGGGGTTGGCAATGTTCCAGGTGATCCTCCTGACCCTGATGGGGGCAAATAATGGGGCTCGTGAAATCGCAAAAGAAGCGCCCATTTTGCAGAAGGAACTCAGGGCAGGGCTGTCTGCCTTCAGCTACTGTACCACCAAGGTGATCCAGGTGACCCTATTTTCTGCCATACAGAGTTTCTGGATGACCTGGTTTGTGAAGGAGATGTGTGGCTTTCCGGGGAGCTTTGCGGATCAATATATGATTCTCTTTCTCGCCACGGCCGCGATGAGCAATACGTGCCTATTGTTTTCGGCAATTTCCAGGACACCAGAAAAAGCGTCGCTGCTATCAATCTACCTCGTGGGCTTGCAACTGCCCTTGTCCGGGGCGGTGTTGGCGCTTCCTGAATTGTTGCGATGGGCCACGCAGCCGGTGATTGCTGCTTACTGGGGGTGGAGTGGGTATCTGCGAACGCTAGAGATGTTTCGACAGTATGATGTGGTGCAACAGGCAAGTAAGACGGAGATTGCGATCTCCTCCTCTTCCGTAGTTGTTTTATCGGCACACATAATTGTCGGCTGGATGTTGGTTGTGTTTGCCATAAAGCGTTCTTCTTTCCGGTCAGAATAAGAAGAGAATTTCTTGGTGTATTTGGGCGGCCTTAGTAAATTTGTTTTGCCTTATGGGGTGGTCATACTAACAGTGGATACGGGAATTCTGATTTATTCAATTACTCGATCTATAGGATCATATAATTTCAAATTCAATGATTCAGATTTAAAGAAGGCGGGATTGCCCTTCGGTATGGCAGGTAGCCTACGTCACGGGCTCTTATCCTAAACGCGATATTAGTGGGAAATGCTACATAAATAAAAAATCATCTTCTTGTCGCGCAATTACCGGGAAATACTGCACGCAAGGAAAACCGAGGCATTACTAAGTCGCGCTCCATCCTCCCCCCCCCTACTTGACTGTGAGTGTGCCACAAGAAATAGGCTGTGGCAGTTTATCAGCCTGCATCTATTGCGTATTTTTTCCTTATCGGAAGTCAAATATCCATATAAATAATCTCAAAAAAAGCTTGTCAACGTCTCTGCTTTGTTAAATTCTCTTTCTATGGTAAGGATTTCGAATTCATTGTAGACTACGAGTTTCTTTATAATGCAACCACTTGAGAGGATTCGAGCAATGGGCCGAAAGCAAACTTTAACAGTAGTTGTTTTTTTTCTACTTGTTGTTCTCATCGCTTCATCTCACGTTTCTTCCAGTGAGCCAAAAAGGTGGATTGATCTTATGGGTTACGCGGAATTGTCTGCGACAATTGGAGTTTTGGGAGGTGGAGACTATGAAGTTCCACTTCGATTGAAATTGAATACTAGAGGTGGTAATGGCGTTATCTTGCCGTCTGGGTGGACAATTCCTCTTATAGAGTCACGCTTAGTTCAAACGGATGAACGGAATGTGGAAGCCTGGTTGCCGAACGGAGAGAGAATTTCGTTTCGTTTGCGCGAGGACGGTGGGCTGGAGTCGGGAGCAGGTTATAATGCTTCCAGAGAGGGCGGGGCGGTTTCTTTTGAATACGGTAGGAAATTCTACCGCTTCGATAAAGGCCGGATAAGGGAAATGATCGTTCCGACCGGAGAGAAGTTTGAGTGGCGCTACCGCTCTGACAACGATATTGATATTTATCGGGATGGACGTAGTGTTTTCCGCTCTACCCGGCATGAGAGTGGCTCGGAAGGTGTTCTTGACCTGAATTTTATTCAGAATCGCTCGACCTGCCGTATCCATTACGACGTCATCCCTGACATTGTTTCAAAGAACGTTGCGGCTTTGAGAGGTCGCGCCTTCCCTACGGTATACCGAATCGAAATGAGTGACGGCGGTGATGCTTTTGTAGAGGTCGATGATGAGGGGAGTAGCACATTGATTACGGTCGAAAACTGGCCCGATGCTGTTCCAGATCGCATGGTTCTTGAGCTTGATAAGGAGACTCGCCTTCTTCGGAGAATGAATGAATTTTCGTTTCACGTGGAAGACATGGCTCCGACAAACAAAGTATTATTCTCTGTTCCTCGTATTACGGTTACCGATGCGAACTCGGAGGAGACTAAGTTGTTGCAGAAAGGAAAGTTTCGGATCGACAAAGGTCGGCCGCAAGTGGAGATCGGTCTTGAGGACACGGTAGAGAAATATTATCTTTCAACCAGTAGCGGGCGGAAACTGAGGAAGAGAGTCGTAAATGGTCAAGAGGTGTTCCGTGGCTACTATGACGAAGAGGGGAGGAACCTCATCACTGTTGAAGAGGGTGTCAGAATTGATTGGAGCAGTTTTCAAGAAGGTAGTGAGTTTCAGGGACCGCATTAGATAAATTTTGGGGTGGATTAAATTACCTCGAAAACAGAAAGAGAATAAAAAATGAGAAGGTTTATTATTTTAGGTAGCGTATTAATGTGTCTTAGTATCGGATTTGTGTTTCCAATTCTGGAATCCACCGCGGGAGTTTGCTCTCAAGTCCCCGATACTTGCTCGGTGCGTAGTTGCCCAGGTTCAACGGCACAGTTCACCGATGCAGTTTGGGAAGACGAGAGGGCATCGCCGGGTTCGGGCGATACAGGTCAAAAACAGAGTAGTGACACCTTTAATGGCGGATTTTTTAATTCCCAGGTAGCAGGTGTCTGCACTTATATCAATGATGCTTGTGCGGCTTTGGAGGATTGCGATGACGATCCAGGCGAATAGGGGCTAAAATTGTTGGATACCCTACGAGGTTGTGGTGCTCTATTGAGCACCACGATTTTTTGGGGGCCTTTCATTTAACCTTGACGATCTACATTGCGATAAAAGGAAAATAGAAAATCAATATGAGTTCCCGAAGATTGATCATGTGCCTGGGTTTGGTATGCGTCTTATTGACTCTCTTGATGCCTTCATCGAAACTAATGTCGCAATCACTATCGGTTGGGCAGGCAACGTTGGATGGTGCGGGAGTGTTGAAAGACCTTCTTCAGATCCCTTCTAGGGTTTCGCTGATTCCCGATTGTTCCTTTGCATATACATCTGTTAACTTCTCGGCAAATGGTCAAGAAGGTGAAGTAATTCGAAGACGTTTTGTGAAACAGGGGGAAATGTGGAAGGAAGAGTCTTACAGGCCGGATGGAAGTCTGCGAATCGTCAACTCTTACGATGGAGAGAATTATTTTACCTACATACCAACAGCTAATCAACTTGCTGTCTCCCAGAATCCTAAGGCGGTCGAAAGGTTCACCGTAGAGTCCTTCGCAACCAATCCGCTCTACACGTGGTCAAATGTAGTTTTCCTTGCTGCTCATGAAAAGTTTAAGATACCGGAGTTAGAAGACGGCGATTTGCTTGAGGAGGAATTAACAAAGTTTCAGGTTCTTCCTTCTTCAGCAGTTGTAACGAGTAGGGGAGGGGAGGTCGGGCTTGAAAGTCCGGAGATGGTCTGCAAGATATCTTACGATCGCAGTGAAGAGGGAGAGGTTTTGGTTTCCGAATACACCTTGAGGCTGAAGGATCCTGATGGGAAGCTGTATGATAGGATTTCGAGAAAATCGATGTTGGATTGGAGAACAGAGAAAGTGGGTGAGGTGGATGTAATATTTCCTCGCCGGGTGGAGGTCGACACTTTTGACGCCGGGAAGCCCGGCGTGAGCACGGGAGGAAGCATCTTTGAGTACGAAGAAGGGACCCTAGTGAAGGGGACCGGAAAACTAAAGAAAATAGACTTTCAGGTGCCTCTCAGTTCGGTTTCGAATCCAAGGTTTATCAAATAGCCAAGCAGTTGTTTTTAGAATTGGAGATGCCAATTATATTTCGAGGAGAACAACATTTTTTAGAGCCGAGATCTCGTATTATCTGGTATATGACAATGTCAGTCTCACCAATGGAAAGTCTTCTTGGTAGCGCGAGTCATTGATTTGATTGGAGTTGAATGATTTCTCAGGAATAAGCTGAGATACTGAAAATTGTATTAGATCATTTCCGGCCGGGGAGGTGAATTAAAAAATGAAGCTTCGTATATTATCACTATGCATTGGTTCTCTCTTCGTTGGAGCTCTTTTAAGTAAGCAATTTGCTCCCCGGGTTTCAGCGGTCACGGAAATTGATTTGGGGAAAGTTTCACCTGAAACCGTTATTCGAACTTCTTTTAAGATCTCAAACAGCGGCCATAGAGCACTACGCGTTTTTGATTTCAAATCTGATTGTGGATGTGCGACAATTGCGAGCGAGGAAATATGGATTGAACCTAAAAAATTTACTGAAGTAAAAGTATTGATCAGAGTCCCAAAGGGAGATTCCCAACGTTCGTTTAAGGTGATATATCGCACGAATGATAGCGATCTTCCGTATAGCACATGCCGCTTTGAGATGGTTGCAGAATATGGAGTGAAGCTTACACCCGGAAGAGTGGTCTACTTGCCTCTTGGAGGTTCGGATTTGGGAGGATCGGATGGAAAACAAATTGTCACGGCTAAGGTATCTGATAGTCGTCCCGATTTTACATCATTGGAAGTAGAATCAGAGGTCGATTTTATCGAAGCTGAATCGTTGCTACTCAATGATAGGGAGGGACAAATTCTCATTCGTCTTAAGAATCCGTTCATTTGTGGGGAATTCAAAGCGCATGTTTCTGTAATATATCGTTTGGGGAACGAAGCGATTAGCTCCGCTGATATTCTTGTATGTGGTCGTGCGGACGATCAAGTGGTTGCGATTCCGTCGATAGCGCGGCTGAGTCTTTCTGACCAAAGAGAGTTACGAGTGCATGTAAAAGGTAATCCGAAGAGTTCCCCTGAAATCGAATTATACGGTTTTGGAGAAAATGTAATTCGTGGAGATTTCGAGGATGATAATGTTCTATTGATATCCCTCGACGATGGAATGGAGAAACCAGATGCTGGTGCTGCTATTCTACGTTGGCCTGCCGAAGAGATGAGTCTGTCGGTACCAGTCAGTGTTGAGCGCTAATATAGCACAATAGACCTCTTGCTCATGGGAGGTTTCTTTCCTTCTGCTCTGCCGACTAACTCATAAGGCAGTAAAAACTAGCGACGCTGCTCATTTGGTCTTGATTGATAATCTGGAGATTCATGATGTAAGGGACACCTTTGTTTTTTTTGGAATCAAACATGAATAGGTGGTAAGGTAAAGAAGGGTGCGCCGCAGGACTGTCTTCGGGTCGGATTTAGTAGAGAAATTGTATTTTTTGTAAACTCGCATTTTTTATTTTCGAGCGTCAAGGCTTTGAGAACGAAGAGGATCTTAGGTCAGGGGAAGGGTATGATTTATCGAAGATGCGGTTATCTGAGGTAAGTAGTTTTTTTGTTTAGGTCGCTTGTGAAGTGTCGGAAGTTGATAATGATATCGTTATTTTTCTGGTTTCTAAAACACGTTTTTTTACCTTAGTTTTTTGCATGGGATCTAAGGTATTAGGAAAAAGGATGTAAGATATAGATAGTTTTGTAGGGGAATTTCTTGCATGTTTGTCCGTTTTTATGCAATTGTCTCATAAATCTTGATTGGTTATGCATGCTCGAATCGTGACTTGTTTTTTAGTGACGTTTTTTTTACTTTTTACTCAGGTTAGCGGTTTGGTAGCTCAGCCTAGATTTCACGAGGTTGCTGATCCCGGAGGTTTTGAGTTCTTCGAATCCTATATTATTCCTATTCCCGATGGAGGAAGGAGTTTACTAATCGGCTGCTTCGACATGGCAAAACCTGCGGTCGCTTTGGAGCAGAAAGCATGGACGGAGTTTGGGGAAAAAAATGGGTTTGGGTTGATGTCTATCGGGTTCAAGCCGGGTCCGGGGATACGGGATAAGGATGTGGTTGGGCGCGAGTTGGCTCGTTTGATTGATGAGGCGGTAGCAGAGGCTTTCCCGGGTAATCCGAAGCGTATTGGCTATGCCCGGAATTGGGGGGCAGAGTGGTTTCTTCGAGCAATTCAGGCGGATCCGGAGAAGTGGAGTTTCTGGGGGGTGTGTGGAGTCATGGATTATCCTTTTGCGCCGAGGGGGCGAAAGGAGGCTGGCTTTCCTCCTGGGCTTATCATGAATGATGACCCAGCTCTGTATAGAGAGTCTTGGGAGTATTTCATGGATTTGCGGAAGATTGATCCTGCAAACCAGAAGATGACATATATAGGAAGTAATCGTAAGCAGCTGGACAGTGCTTTCTTAAATCGGTTCTTTCGTCAGTATGTCGGGGCGGTGTATTCTGGGAAGGTTGAGGGGCAGGGATACTGGCTGGCTGGTTTTGGAGCTGAGGGGCCCCCGCAGGAGGGAAAATCGCAGTGGACGCATCATTCCTGGCTCCCAAATGCAGAGGTTGCAGGGGCCTGGAAATTGTTGAACCGGGAGGCTCCGCAACCTCCAGGATCTTCGCGGGAGAGAATCACCTTTGATTCGGAGGTCGGCGAGGATGAGGTGTGGTTACACATTCCGGGAGAGATGGCGAGTGATTCTGCGCTTCCCGCGCGGACGGTCATGTTGTGGCTGACGCGCCGTACGGATGAGGGGGGGACGGAGAAAGCGGTAAAGAACCAGAACGATCCGGTGATTCGCTTTGCGGAACTGAATCGCATCCCTGTGTTCTGTTGGAATGCGGGCCGTGTATGGACAGAGGATCCGCTCCAGATCAGTCAGGAGCTACCAGAGGGGAGAAAGGAGCAGGCCGATCATGAGTTCGTTAAGATAGGCGATGCAATGGTGGAGGCGATTCGTCGTGTATGTCGCGATCGTGGATGGCCAGACGCGGGTTGGCTGCTCTCCGCAGATACGGTTGCGTCGCGTTATGGTTTGATGATGGCTCAGGCGTATCCATTTATCGGAGTCCAACTCCATTCTGCGACAGGGTATGAGGAGTTGGTGAAAGAGCCCACTGTCCCGTGGTTGGTAACAAGTGGTTGGAATGACGGATCTGCTCCGGAGACTCGACAATTTGCGGTAAAGGCGAATCAGGAGAAGTGGCCGGTCCTTTATAAGAAGTATCCGGCGATGGGCCATAGCTTGCGGTGGGATCAGCGAACGCTGGCGGCTCAGTTCTTCGATCATGTTCTGTGGTTGCGAGATGGAGGAGCGAAGGAGTATCCGTGGTTCGGTGACTGGAACAAGCCGCCATTACCAAAGGAGTATCGCGTAGTGGAAAATGAGGATGGAGAGGTACAGCAACCAGATTTACCTGATGACTTTAGACGAGGGGACTATGCACCGGATCGCCCGAAGCCGTCCTCCATTGGGGAATGGTTCTCAGAGTCTCTGACTCGCGGCTTTCTAATCGGAGATTGGCGCCAGGGAAACTTGCTCCATCCTGACGATCAGAAGGTGACGACTCCCTGGTGGAGGGTGCGATTGCCCAATCGAGAACTGGCGGAGGCCTGGCGTGTGATTCATACGGATTTCCCGGACCTCAATGAAAACGAGGTAACGGTGCTGGCTGAATACGAAAAGCGAATCGCGGAGGATGATGAGGCGACTGCTCGGTACGAGGAGTCGCAGAAAAAGGCGAAAGAGGCGGCAGAGAAAGAGCAGAAGAACGAATAAACGGTGGAGGGCTTACGTATGCATTTATCCAAATTTCTCTGCCTGCCATTCTGGGGAATCTGGGGTGGGTTTTTCTTCGGGTTCGCAGGAGCTCTTCTTGCACAAGAAGAAGATGGGCTTGAATCGCCAAAGGAAGTCATCGCAGAGAGTGAATACTTCACTGAGATTTCAGGAAAGTTCGAAGTCTTCGAACAGAATAACGTAAAAGGAATTCTGTTTGTGATAGGGGGAGCAGATCATATCGGTGAGATCGAGTCGTCGGAAAACTGGGAGAAACAGTGCATGGTCGCTGACTGGGCTCTTGCCTCAGTTTCGATTATTGAGTCGGAGAAACGAGTGGATCGAAGGGATGAGCCGGAGGTCAGGGGGAATTTGGAGAGACAGTTGTTTTCGTGGCTTTCGGAGAAAACGAAGGATATGTCGAGTGAGGGGCAAGCGCCGAGTGAGTTGCCGGTTTTTCTGTATCTAATTGGTGATGGAGCAGATTGGTTTTTGCCGATCGTAGTGGATGGGGATTTACGAATCGCGGGGTGGGCATCGAAGGCGGCCAGGAGATATCCTAATGTGACTGGCCCGCCGCTACCTGGCAAGTTACCAGAGGGGCAGCCCATGATTCCAGGAACAATTGTCGGTGTCAAAGGAAGGAATCGGGACGACTGGGAATTCATGCGCACAATAAGGAAGTCAGATCCGCGAAATCGCGTCAGTTTCGTTCCTTATCAATCGCCGAGAAACAGTGATTGGTATGCGGATGAGTTTGCTTTGATCTTCTTTCAGGAACTTGCCGTTATCGATCCTGGCGGCGGGGGCATGTGGCTTCACTACGAGAGCGGTGAAGCTCTGACTCAGGATGTGATTGAGTCAGAAGAGATAGACGTTCTCGCGGATTATATTTGGTTTCCGAGCGCTTTTGTTGCCGGGGCATGGAATGCACTCACAGAGTTTCGGCCGACTGAGCCGGAGTATGTTGTGAAGATGTTTTCCCGCCGACCACTCCGCACGCCGAATTTTGTAGATACTTTCGAACTGCACCATAACAAGCTAGGAAAAGAGCCAAAGGCGATTCTTCTGGTCGCTGTCGACTCAAAGCGACCGCAGTTTTATTTCCAGAGCCAAGAGTGGGTGGACTTTGCTCGCCGCCCCGGCTGGTCTTTGATGGTCATGAATGTGAAGAATGGTGCCAAAGTTCGTAGCCACAATCAAATGGCGACCTGGTTGGAGACGCAGTTGTTTAATTTCATCGACAAGGGTGCCTATAAAGATCAGAAGGGAATTCCTATCGTCTGGTACGGTATTGGCAAACCATCATACTGGATGCAGAGGATTATGGTATCGCGTCCGGAACGATTTGTCGGGTGGGCGTCCATGGGCGCAACCGAGTTTGCGGCTTTGCCGCAAGGGACGCGGCTACCTCCGGGGCTTGTTATTGCTGCACGACCGGAGACACACTTTCCGAACCTCTTCTTTCTGCAGGATATTCGGAAGGCAGATAAGGCCAATCGTGTTTGCATGATCGCTCGGGATGACGCACTGATTAGCAGTGCACACACGGATGAGTTTGTCATGAGTTTCTTGGATGGCGCTACGAGCCAATCGAGAGAAAAGGGCTTTTGGCTGCGATATCGAGACGGAAATAAACTTACTCTTTCTGAAAGCAAGCAGGGGGTAGACCCTGCCGACTATGTGTGGCTTCCAAATCGGACTGTTGCGGGCGCATGGAACCTTCTGAGTCGAGAGCGGCCGCAGATTCCCTTCCCTACCATTAAAAAGTTCACGATCAAGACGAGGCTTGAAGAGCAACCAGAGTTGAATCTTTTCATCCGGATCCCAGGAAGAAAGAAAGGAGAACCAAAAGATATGGTAAGTGGTGTCCTCTGTTTTTGTACATGGCAACGAGAGGATACCTCATTGTACAACCGGCTGAAACGTCCGGACGATCCACTGGTATCTTTTGCGGATAGAAACAATCTGGCTGTCATTACTTGGAATACAGCAGGTATGCTTCCTCCGGGAACGAGCATTGACAGCTTGAGTGAGGAGGAGGAGAAAGCTCTCGCAAAGAAGTTCGATACAATCGGTGAGGCATGGATGAATGGGATTGAAAAGGTTTGTCGAGACAACAAGCTCCCAGATAGCGAGTTTCTTCTACATGGGATATCTCGAGGTTCTACCTATGCGCACCGCCTGGCCCTGAGGCACCCTGAAAAGTTTCTCGCGGTCCATACACATATTGCAAGTCACTACGAACATCCCACGGAAAAGGCTTCGAACCTGATGTGGCTGGTCACTACTGGGGAGATTGATGGTGGCTACCGCGCCTCTCGCGAATTCTTTCTCGAAGCAAGTGAGATGGGATATCCTACTTTGATCAAGGCAGGGCCCAGTCTCGGGCATTCAATGAGGGACGATATAGAGAAGCTCTCGCTACAGTTTTTCGATTTTGCTCTACGATTGCGTGAAGCCGCGAACATGCGGCGAGAAAATCCCAAAGAGGATGGAGATGCGAAGATCACGGCCGCTGATCTTTTCCGCGAAAGGTTGGAAACGGCATCATATTTCGGGGATTTTATTAATCACGAAGTCTACGTGAAATCGGAGGGGGAGTGGGTTCCCGAAGGGCAGCGGATTTTACTGCCCACCGAGGAACTTGCAAATGCCTGGGGAGCTGCACCTGAGAGAGGGTATTAGACCACATTTCATTGAATGAGAGTGCGGATTACCTTGGTAGCTTGGTTGATGGTCGGCGTATTGGAGGGCCTTTCCCATTGCCTGATCGCTTTGGAACCGGATAAGCCAGACGAAGCAGATCTGAAGCGGGTGGTTCAGATGCCTGACGGGATCCATCAGGTTTCTTTTCCAAGCAGTGCTACCATTGATCGCGCCGATTTGTACTTCTGGTGTCCGGCCGGTGCTGAGAACCGTGTAAGAGCCGTTATGGTCATTTCGCCAGGAAGGAATGGGAATGGACTTCCTTTCCTGAATAGGGCGGAGTGGCGGGAGTTTGCCTCGATAAATAATCTGGCTCTTTGTGCATTGTCGTTTTCGTCGAAAAAAAAGTTCGTCGATCAGTCGTACTCGAATGCCAACTCTGGTTCCGGCAAAATGGTGACTCAAGGGATCGATGCATACCTAAGCTCGATCGGAAAAGACCCACTTCCGTTGTTGATGTACGGTTTCTCAGCTGGAGCGCGGTTTACTGCATCATACGTGGAGGAGAATTCCGACCGGGTAGTCGCATGGTGTGGACAAGCAGTAGGAAAGTGGGAGAGAGCGAAAGCAACCGAGGCAAAGCCTCCCGGAATCGTGGCATGTGGAGAGTGGGATGCGGGCTGCTATCACGCATCTCTTATCTATTTCCAGCAAGGAAGGGAACTTGGAAAGCCGTGGACATGGATATGCTTGAAAGAGACAGGCCACCAGAGATCTTCAGAGTTGGATGAATATGTGAGGGCATTCTTTGCCGGCGCTTTGAATCAGGAAGATTTCGAGCGCCGAAATGGCTCATACTTCGATATAGACACACGAAAAAGTCTGACTCGCACGGAGCAGGAAGATTGGCCGATTTTTGCCTCCTGGGTTGCCGAGGGGATGGCAGACTCGTGGCTCCTATTGCACCAACCGTAACCTACCATGCGCGATTACTTTTTCGAGGGGATTAAACGTTTAGATTGGGGATTTAATAATCCTAACATTACGGCTGGTTTGATCGCCATTTTGATGATGGCCGTCTGGATCTTGTGCCGGATTCATCGTTGGGGCTTTTGGCCTTCTCTTCTAGGCTTCACTGCATTAGGAGTATGCCTCATCCAGACGGTATCCCGTGGAGGAATGGTAGCTGCATTCGTTGGCGGACTTGTGATGGTGGTGCTAGCACCTCGTCCATGGAAGAAGAATCGTTGGTTGCCGATCGCTGTTTGTCTTATTGGACTTCTTGGGTATGCCTTCTGGCATGGTGTGGCGAAAAGGTATGCGGACGGTATTGTGGAAGAGGATGGGTCTGTAACAAATCGTTGGATCATCTATCGGACGACGCCTGCTATGATGGTTGATGCGCCCGAAGGATGGGGTTTGAAGAAAGCCAGTATCGCCTTTCACAACTTCTACCAGCCCGAGGGGAGGTTTGAGCGATACGGAAGCCTTGTGAGCAGCCATCTTACATGGATGGTGGAGTTTAGTTGGCTGGGAAGATTGGGATACGTTCTTGGCTGGATGTGCGTCTTTCTGCTCTGCTTTCCCTCTAGGAAGAGACGGTGGTATGAGGTTGGGCTAGCTGTCTGGATTTCATTCGCTACGGCTGCGACTTTTACCACAATGGCGAATCGCTGGATACTTTGGGTGGTTCCTGCTGTCTTTTTCACCGCAGTTACCGTGGAAAGAATACGGCTTCGAGACTGGCCATCAATGAAGGGATGGGGCTTGCCAGTTGTTGCGGCGATTTCCGTGTTGATAGTGATTGGTGTGATCGGAATTTGGGGGAGCCCATCGAATCCTAAGGTGACGAATGAAAGTGGTTGGGTGACAATCGGAAAAAACGGGAAAGGGAATAACAGAATTTGGATTGTAGATCCCGATTCCGAAATTCTGGGAAAGGCATATGGGCAAAGACTGCGGGGCTTGGCTTCCCTTCTTGATGAAACGGAAAACCGAAGTGTTGCAGTGCAGTGGGAGAAAATCGAGCCGATTCCCAATCGAGATGATGTTGTTTTCTTGAGCGGAGTCGGGTTGCAAGAAGTTTCCGCGCAAAGGATGGATCAACTGGTAAATAGTGAGAGGTGGATTCTTCTTAATCCTGACATGCCTTCTGAGGAGCTGGTTTCAAGAATCGAGTTGCTTCCTGAAGTATGTATCTTTTGGGGGGAGTTTAATCCCGGTAGAAGTCGGTATATATGGCAGTCGATTGCGGAAAAATATAAGCATGTTTCGTTTGAAACTGTAACAGCAGCAGGTAAGTATTTGCCGAACTGGACTGAGCTCGTCTATTATGAAAATACCGAAGAACCTGGTTCGTGATTCGATTGGAAGTGCTACTTTATGTATGCTCTCGTGCGGAATCGGTTTGGCGGCCAATCTCCTCCGAGAGGATCCACTCGAACTCGCATACGTAGCTCCCGGAGGCTCATTTGGATTGGTGAAAGAGCTGGGTGATTGGAGAGATGGAGTGCACAGGATTGAAGTTGGCATCACTAAAGAGCTAGTTGAGAAAAGGGGGGCCCTCATTCTCGATGCCCGTCCAGACCTTTTTTACGAATTTGGTCATATTCCCGGGGCTCTCAACTTGTCCCGTAAAAACTTTGAAGCGGAGCTTCCTGCGGTGGAAGAGAAGTTGGGTAGAGCGAAGGAATTAGGGGTTCCAGTCGTGGTGTATTGCGCGCACAAGCATTGCGAAGATGCCTCGATTGTAGCGTCTCGAATTCTTGAAAAAGGAGAGAGGGTGATATTGATATACGAAGGGGGATACGACGAGTGGGAAGGCCTTGGTTTGAGGACGGCTGAGGGAAGATGAGGAGAATGACACCTATCACATTTTCGAACGACCATGCCCGAAGCAAGCTTATCAAACACCGACCTTCCCCGCTTCTCCTCCTCCGGGGTAGTTTCCATGGTTTCTCGAGCGGTGCTCGTGGGAGTGTTCCTTTATGCGGGAGTGGTTAAAATCATCAATCCCGCAGAGTTTGCCGGTAGTATCGCTACATTTGAGATTCTACCGGAGGGGTGGTCAAATTTTGCTGCCCTCTTTCTCCCGCCTTTTGAGATATTGGCTGCGCTTCTTCTTCTTGTTAGGTCCGGTGTTTCCATTGGTTCCCTATCATTGATGGGCTTAAGTGGCATCTTCCTGATCGCTTTAGTTTCGGCGGTTCTAAGGGGGCTTCCGGTTGACTGCGGATGTTTCGGTTCAAGTGGTCCTTCCAGTCCCAGTAAGATATGGCTTGCCGTTTGCCGCGATGTCCTGCTCCTTGGAATGAGTCTCTTCGTGTATTCTTTCAACTGTCGAGAGCGCTAATTCAGCGGAGGCGGGTTTTAGCAATGGAGAAGAATGCGTTCGGTGTTTTTTTGTCGTAATGTGCTGAAAGTTAACGCTTTATTGGATCTAACCCGTCCGGAGGAGCCATCTTTGCGATTTCTTGAGTCTGGGCGAACCTCATGTGACCAATCTGGCACTGTTTTCTGCCTTCGTTTTATAAATGAGGGAATAGGTTTCGGCTTCCCTGTAACTCCAATAGATGAGTAAGAAAGACCAACAGAACGAAACGGAAACAGCTGGTACGACAGAAGAACTCCAGCAACATGGTAAGCCTAATGTGCGCATCCTGTATGAGAAGACCGAGGCGTCTTTCATCAATCAGGTTATCGTAAATTCGGGACGAGATCAGATCATTCTCGATTTTTCCACGGGCATTATTTCGGATCATGCGAGTGGAAACCACGTGCTTCCCATTCAGCATCGCCTAGCGATGACTCCAGCCAATGCGGCGAGTCTCGTGAACACTCTGGGCGGTGTCCTTCGCCAGATGAGCGAGGCAAACCAGAAGGCTGCAGAGGAAGCCGCTGATGCTCCGCAGGAAGGCGAAGTCGCCCTATCCGAAGCCTGATTTTACTAACCATTAGAAGAGGGAAGTGGATCTCAATCTACGAGCCGATCCCTCCGCTACAGAGACTTCTCAACCGTCCGCGAGTAGCACGGCAGCCGAGTTTCGTGCGGTTCAGGCGATCGAGAATGACACCCAGTTCGTCGGCGCTGTCGCCGGACTGTTGGTGTCGTTCATGCGCGGCCGCGGGGGATTTGTTTTCGCCGGAAAGGCGGGGACGGCTCCTCAGTGCATCGCGAATCGTATGGGGGCGGGGCTGGGACCGAGGGTTCTATATTCTCCCGAGATCCGCGAGACGGTGGAGAAGGTGCTGGCGTCTGGCGCAGCGCAAAGGAGCCACGTCGCTGTGGAGGGGGGGGATGCCTTTATTTTCATCTGCACTCCTGCGCGAGGAAAGGATCAGGCGGGACTTGCGGTTGGTGCTCTGCTGGGACCAGAGCGTGCTGATTCAATTCGGGAATGTGAGGTGCTTCTCGGTCTGATTTCCGAGCTTTTCGATCGCAGGACGCGGGCAGTGGAGCATGCTCATGTTCGAACGGGATTTGAGCGGACGAAGGTGCTTCTGGAATTATTTCATGAGGCGGGGCAAGCTGAGGAGTATGAAAAGGCGCTCTCGATCCTCGCCGAAGAGATTCGTCGATTTGTCGGGTGCCACTACGTGGCTTTCGGGTTTGGCTCTGTGCAGCGAATGAAGGTGGCAGCTGTTTCGGGAGGGGGCAATCACGATCACCGGGGCCAGACGGCGAGTTTGATTTCGCGCGCTCTTTCAGAGTCTCTTGGCGTGGAGTCTGAGATCGCATGGCCACCTGGGTCAGGGTTTCCTGATTCGGTTTTGCCCGCAGGCAATCAGGTGGAACTGATGCGTGCGATCTCGTGTGATGCCATGGTCGCGCTTCCGCTAAAGCCAGATGACGATCATGATGCTGTCGGTGCGTGGATGTGTGGCTGGAAGGGAAAAGCGACGGCGTTTCGTCACAAGTGGGAATTGATCGAAGCTCTCACTCCTCATCTTTCTGTCGTCGCCGAATTGATTCGCGCCTCGAAACCAAGGGGGCTGCGCGGGAAGGTCGAGCAGGCATGGAAGAAAAGTGGCATTGGGAAGAAGCTACTATGGATCGGACTTCCGCTGGTGTTCGCTGGTGCAATGGTGTGGCCGGTGCCTCACCGGGTCGCGGCGGATTGTCTACTACAGCCCAGTGTGACCCGACACATTGCGGCTCCTTTTGATGCCGTTTTGGAACGGCCGATGGTGAAGCCAGGTGAAGTTGTGGAAGAGAATCAATTGCTGGCTCGGTTGGAAGAGCAGGACCTAGGTTGGCAGCTTGCCGATTCGGTCACAAAACGAGATGCGAAAATCAAGCTGCGGGATGAAGCTCTGGCGAAAGATGAAGTGCTCTCGGCACAGCTTGCGGATCTTGAGGTGGAATCGCTTGCGCTCGAAATCGAAGTCTTGGAATGGCGGCAGAAAAATTTGGAGATTTTTTCTCCTGTGGATGGTCTCGTTCTTTCCGGTGACCTTGAGCAGTCCGAAGGGGTACCGGTGTCAAAAGGGCAGAAGCTTTTTGAGATTGCACCAGTCGACGACTTGAAGGCCGAGATTTCCGTGCCGGATTCGGACTCACCGTTTGTTGAAGCTGGGATGACGGTGGTGATACGGTTGGGAGCATACACGGATGAGGAGTTTTCTACCGAGATCGTGGAGGTCTATCCCATTGCCGAGATTCAGGATGGCGAAAACGTTTTCGTCTGTTATGCTCGCCTTGCTAACGCAGATGCTCTTTTGCGTCCGGGCATGCGAGGGAAAGCCCGAATCGAGGCTGGGACGAAACCTCTGGGGTGGATTCTTTTTCGAAAACCTATCAATTTTCTCCGCCTGCAACTCTGGTAGTGGTCCTTTGTTAGAGTATGGATTCGGATCATGCAGTTAGAGAATGGTCGATATCGCGCCCGAGGTTGCGGGGTGACCTGAGGTTCCATTTTCAACAGGACAAGGGGAAACCAATCTATGTGATCGAAGATCTAGCGAACCGAAAATATCTACAAGTGGGACTGCCAGAGTATCAATTGATTCGTGGTCTCGATGGAACGAAGACTGTAGCGACTCTTCTCGCGGAGAATGCGGGAAGACAGCGGGATGAGGCATTGTCAGAATCTGAAATGATGTCGGTGTTGCGGTGGTTGCTGGATCAGCATCTGCTTGAGCCCGAAAGCCTGGACCAGTCGAAGCGCCGTCATCGAGAAGCACCGAAGAAGAAACCTGACAAGCAGGGCGGCATCATGGGGGTGCTTTTCTATCGCCAGCCGATGGGAAGTCCAGATCGGTTTCTTGGGATCATGGCGAAGTGGTTTGGGTGGAGTTTTTCCAAACCATTTTTCCTGCTGTGGGTGGTTCTTATTCTTGTTGGTGCCTACCTAGGATTCGAGAATGGGCAGCGATTGTTGAAGGCATTAGGTGCTGCGGTAATGCCTTCGAGCTGGGTTATTCTCGCTCTTGTCTTCATCGGCCTGAAGATTTTGCACGAGATCGGACATGGGATCGCGGCAAAACGTTATGGCGGGGTAATTCCAGAATGGGGAATACAGTTGATTGTGCTGATTACCCCACTGACGTATGTGGATGCGAGTTCGAGTTGGAGCTTCCCCTCGCGGTGGCACCGGCTCGCTGTAGCTGCTGCGGGGATGTATGTGGAATTAGGGCTGGCTGCGATCGCACTTACCGTGTGGACATTTTCCGATCCGGGATGGGTCCAATCGCTGGCGGCAAATGTAGTCGTGTCAGCATCCGTGGTGACTTTGTTATTCAACGCGAACCCGTTGATGCGATTCGACGGTTACTACATGCTCAGCGACGCCACGGGGATCAAAAACCTGAGTGGTAAGGGGATGATGATGCTGCAATGGCTGGCGAAAAAGATCTTCCTCGGAATACAGCATTTACCTCTACCGAAAGGAACGCGTAAACATCGCTGGTTTATTGGCGCGTACGGAATTGCGGCCGGTATCTGGCGCGTGTTGCTGATGACGGGCATTCTCCTCATTCTTGCAGCAATGTTCAAGGGAGTGGGGCTGCTTCTTGCGATTGCTGTCGTGATCGGATCAACCTGTGTGGGAATTGTAAAAATGTTCCGTTTTTTGCTGGCGCGCGAGCAAGGTGTTCGCATGGGGGCTGCGCTTAGCCGAATCGGATTGGCTGTTCTCATTGCCGCGGCGATTCTGTTTTTCTGGAAGATTCAGCCGGCCCCTAAGGCACCTGCAGTGGTGAACTATCCTGAGAAGACAATTCTGCGAGTCGATTGTCCTGGTGAGGTAGTGGGCATTCATGTGAAAAACGGTGATGTGGTGAAAGAGGGGCAAAAACTATTTACGCTGGCGAACATCGAAGAGGAGAAGCTGGTGGAGAAGCTGGATGTCGAGTTGAAGTATGCCGAACTCCAGAGCCGTGAGCTGTTGGCCATTGACGAATTTCCTACCTATCAGGCTCAGATGAAGAGGGTGGAGGGATTGAAAGAGCGTCTTGCCAGCCAGAAGGAGAAAGTGGAGTCATTAGTCGTTTGCGCCCCTGTTTCCGGGCGTGTTCATCTCCGCGAGACAGATGGGCTCGAAGGCCGATTCCTTGAGACGGGGCGTGATTTGTTGATCATTCTACCAAAGGTTGTCCCGACTGTTTTGATAAGTGTTTCTCAGGATGATCTTCGAGAGTTAGACGGGAATCTCTCTCGTGAGATTAGTCTAAGGTTGAACGGTCGATCTGAGGAGTTGCTGGCTTCCCTGACAAGAATCGAATCTCGGGCGACAACGGGTGTTCCGCATTCGGCGTTGTCAGCATCATTCGGTGGACCTTTGTCTGTGCGGCGAGACATCGACCGATCTGAGGAAAGGGAGCGAGGTCTGGCCAGGGAACGGTTTCAGCAGGAATCGCTGAACCACTTTTCCCGGTTGGGTGATGCCCAAAGTGCAATACCGCAGGAATTGATTCGAGCGCGGTTTGCTGCGTATGCGGAGCTGTCGGATTTAGAGGGCGTGGAAACTCTGCGCGAGGGTGAGTGGGGCTTTGTGAAAATGAGCGCGGCAAGAGAAATACGTCTGGGGAAATGGCTCTACGATCATGTGCATCGGGCGCTCCTTGAGAAGTTTGAGAAGACACAGGAGGCGACGCCGATATGAGCGGCTATTCGGATACAGTCAAACGCTTTGAAGAGATCTACCGGCCTGCGGGGCGGCAGGAAGTTCTCGACGCATGGGAGCGCTGTAACAATGACAATTTGCACGTTTACGTTCACACGCCGTTCTGTGCGAGTGTTTGCAAGTTTTGTTACTACAAAGGAGTCGAGTTCAATAAGGAGAAGGAAGGAGAACTTTACGCGAAGTATTTCGATGATTATCTCCCTCGCGCGATTGAACCATTTTCTGAGGTGATTGATTCTCGCAGTGTCAGGAATTACTTTTTTGGCGGGGGAACCCCGAGTTTGATGTCCCTTGATACGATGGAGACGCTTTTTCAGCGGCTTCCCTCTTTTCCTAGTGCGGAGACGAAGACCTTTGAGGTTCATCCCGCTGTGTGGAGCAAGGAACAAATCGACTTGTTGGCGGAATATGGATTTAACTGCTGTATTGTCGGCGTCCAGTCCTACGATCCGGATGTGCTCAAGCGCCAGAATCGCCTCGCTGCTTCGCCGGAGAAAATTCATGAGCTTGTCTCATATATTCGAGGCAAGGGAATGTACGTCGCGGGTGATTTGATCTATTACATGGATCGCATCAACCCCGACGAGATTTTCGAACGAGATCTGCGGCATGCCGTAGACTCAGATTTCGATGTGTTAAGCCTTCAGTTGAACTACGATCTGCTTTCGGCGGATCACCTGACGGATAAGTTCTTTCAGATGATTCTGTCTTCTCCCCTCGCTCAGACGCATTATTGGGAGAATGACGACAAGAAAGACCTTACCGTGGCATTCAAACGGACTTTGAAGTGTCTTCGTGTCGTGCGAAAAGGTATTCCCATTGAGGATTATCGGGAGAAGATCTTTCGTTTTGTCCAGACAATGGACGAGGGGTCCAAGCACGCGGGGAATCTTGGGCATTATCCTTCTTCGATCGGTTTTGGCTCTTACCGGAATTCACGCAAGAACACTTTTTCTACGATTCGGGACAGGAAATCACTATTTGAATACATCGAGGTAAACGATGAATGGGAGCCGAGATATTTTGTCACCTATGAATGGCAAGAGGCATTGTTTTTTGAGGATACTGTCAGAGAGCTTGATAAGCTGCGAGAGATCGGCCCGCCGCCACGGGGGATGAAAATCTGCTTTGAGAATAAGCTGACGGTGAAGAACGAGAATCACATTATTAGGGAGCCTGGATCGCAATCGAACTTGTCGGTTGTCTGGGATTACCGGAATCCGGATATCGATGCCTATATCCAGAAATTGAAGAGACTTTTTCCCCACTGGAACTGGAAAAAATTCTAACCGAGACACCGAATACGATCATGCCTACCGAAACCTGGTTTCCGATTTTTGTATTCTATGAGGACATCGAGTTTTCTCCCGAGGTGAAAAAGGGAGCGGTCGAAGCGATTGAGGAGCACATCGAATGGGAGGTCTTTGAGACTCGCGGGGCCATTACGGCAAGTACGGCGACGAATCGATTTCATCACGACCCTCGCATCCGGGATCTGATCGCCGAGATGCAGCCAGGGTTCGAAAAGTGTTTTTACGAGGATCTGAAAATCGATCCGGAAAAAGTCAGAATTTTTATCGGGCGTTGTTGGCCTGTTATCCAGATCAATAATGGAGACAGTGGGATCAAGCATTTCCACCGAGGGGGAACCTTTTCGTGCGTAGTGTATCTGGATGTTCCGGATGGGGCTGGCAGTCTGGAGTTTTTTAAACCTACGAATCTCGTTTGTGATGGTCTTCCGAAGAAAGAGCTAACACCGCTCACTTTTACCTCGGCGAACTATCCGGCAAAGGAGGGGAGGATGGTTCTTTTTCCTTCCGAGATCGAGCATCGGCGAATGCGGAATAAAGGGGAGGGGGAAGGAAAGCGTCTCGCCATCGCAATGGACATTTATACGAGCAGTGAGATCGATCACTACGAGGCGGGCCGACCGCATTTAGAATATTGCATTCCGCTTTCTGAATTGAGTAAGTGATGAAAGGCACTCGCGAGGACTGGTTTCCGACTTCGGTCTGGTATTTTGATCTGGACGATATCCCAGCGCGTCATCTGGAGATGATCGATGATCTTCGCCGTCTGCGAGAGGAAGATGAAATAGGTGTAACAGGTAGGTCGACAGAACTGGGGTGGCACAGTCATGTCGATCTTCATGAGAATCCCATTTTCGCGCCGATCATGCGGGCAGCTCTGGATGGGGGGATGGAAGTTGCTGCGCACCAGGATTGGGATCTCGATCGAGTAGAAATCTTTGTGATAAACTCGTGGGGGATCATCAATCCGAAATACGGCTACAATGCGATGCACAATCACCCGAGTTCGGTCCTCAGTGGTGTGTATTATATCAAAGCGCCGGAGAACTGCGGCGATATTGTGTTTCGTGATCCCCGTGAGGTCTGCCAGATGGTAGTGCTTCCCACAAAGAAACAGAACCGATGGACGTATCAGCGAGTTTTTTATCGCCCGAAGGAGGGGCGGCTCCTGATATTTCCCAGTTGGCTGCTGCACGAGGTGAAGCCGAACCTTAGTGAGGAGGAACGGATCTGTGTGAGTTTCAATATCGGTTACCGGCAGAAATAGGCCTAACCGATTGAGGCGCAATTGACTGACCATGTTCGATGTTCAACGCCGATTGTGGGTGCCAACTGTAATGTGACACTTGGTTAAGATATCGTAACTGATCCAGCAGTGCTGTAGGGATCTGAAATGGTAGTTTCAGCGCGAAATCTCTCCGCTGAGCCCGGTTTGCCGACCCTGGGAACTATTGGTTCCATCTCAGCTTTTTTGTTTCCCATCTCAATACCTTTTAATCCCACTGTATGAGCAAAAAGTCTGACTCTAACGAGTCTTTGCGCACCGGCGTTGACGACAAGCCGAGAGTTTCTTCTACAGAAACCAAATCATCCGGAATGCGTTCCGGAATCGACACTTTCAAGAAATGGTTCAACAAGACGTTTCAATCAGATAGCGAAGAAGAGAATGATCGTGTTCGATTCGAAAACCTTGAACCACGTTTGCTATATTCAGCCTCTCCCTACGTCGATCCTGCACAGGCAGATGCGGATCAGGACAACACCGATCAGCAGGAGGTGATTGAGAATTCTGCTCCGGCAGATACGACTGGATCGGGTAGTGGGCAGTTTGACTCGCTTACTCAGCAAGCAGCGGAGAATGGAACGATCCTTCCCGAAGGTAGTTTTCAAGGAATTGAGGCAGGCGGTATTTCTCTTGATGAGTTGTCCGAGGCGGCTGTTCGGCGCTGGGAAGACGAGGGGCTGAGCCAAGAACAGATTCAAGTTCTCTCCGAACTCGAGTACGAAGTTGAAGATCTGGGCGTGGAGGGACAGCTCACTGAATTCCGTGATGGAACTCTGGTAATCGATGACGATGCAGCCGGTTCAGGTTGGTTCGTAGATGGGACTCCTTTCCTCGATGACGAGTATGGATTCTACCAGGAGAAGATGGTTGCTTTCGATAACGCAGCCGCTGGAAAAATCGATCTTCTTACTGCTGTTTTTGAAGGGCAGGGACAGGCAATCGGCATCATCGATTCACCCGCAAATACTTCAGACACTTTCCTCGGTCGTTTCGAGCCAGGAGAGCGGGTGACTCCAGCCCGTTGGTATTCTGAAGGGTCTGTGGCAGGAACTGTCGTTAAATCGGACGAACCGGACGTCATGCTTTCTACTTCGCCGCTTACGGAAGACGAGCTCGGTATCGTTGCTGATGCGGCAAAGCAGCGCTGGATCGAATCGGGACTGACTGACGAACAGAGGGAAGCTCTCAATGATGTCGTGTTTACGATTGGTGACCTCGGCGAAAACCGTCTCGGTGAAACAACTGGCCTTGAAATCACAATTGATGATGACGGTGCCGGTGTAGGCTGGTTCGTCGATATGACTCCGGGTGAGGATGAGGAGTTCATCCTTGGTGAAGATGGTCGCTATCGCAGTAATACGAGCGACCAGTATGATCTTCTTACAGTGCTTATGCACGAGTACGGACATGCTCTCGGCTTGGGAGAATCGTCGAGTGGGGATCTTGACGACGTGATGACTCATGAGTTGGATGTCGATGAACGCCGTCTCCCAGCAGACATGCAGGCGGCAGGAGCATCACCGGGGACGATCACTATTCCTCACTACGCGGGCGGAGCGGACATGACTGCTCCCAACCCCGTCGTTGCTCTCACCAGCCCAATGGGAAGTCCGGTTTCTTCCAGCCAGAACCCATTCAGTTATTCCGTGACGTTTGGGGAGGAAGTGACCGGTTTTGACGAGACGGACTTGACTATCGTAAACGGATCGATCGCTAATTTCACGACGAGCGACAACATTACTTGGACGTTTGACGTTTCTCCGACTTTAGATGGTGATGTGAGTGTTTCGGTAGGGGCGTCCGTCGCCGCTGATCTGGCGATGAACGCTAACACTGTTTCGAATACTGTAACGATCCGAAGCGATCGCACTTCGCCTACTCCGGTAGTCAGTGGTACGACAACTCCGACAAATCTTAGCACGGTTACTTTCACCGTTGATTTCGGTGAATCGGTGACAGGATTCGATGCATCCGATCTTACAATTACCAACGGAACCGTGTCGGGTGGAATCACCAATAACGGTAGCGGTTCATATACTGTTAACGTGGCGGCGACTACGACGGGTACGGCGGTCTCTCTGGGGGTCGCGGCGTCTGCTGCGACCGATTCCGCAGGCAATGTCAGCTTCGCTTCCAATAGTTTTTCGATTACCCCTTTGTCCGGGGGAACGTTGTCCCTGACGGGAACGTCGGGCGACGATACTTATTACATTCGTGCCCTCGGAAATGGCCAGGTGTTCGTTACTACCAGCAAGACGCAGTTCGACCTTGAATTGGTGAGTCTGAATACCGGAGGCGACACTTACAGCAACGTCGATATCATCGACATCGATTCTCTAGCGGGGTCCGACAATATTGTCCTGCACACAGCTGACGACGACCTTCGTGATACGGACGGTAATTTGATGTCCTTCGATTTTACCGGTTCGGACCAACTGAAAATCGAGACCTACACCGAGTTGGACGACATTGAATTCAGGGGATCGATCGTGAATGATGGCAAAGTGGTCATTGAGTCGGGTACGATTCTGGGGGCGTTCTTTTCGTTCAACTCTCTTTCCGGTGCGATCAAGCTGGGAGAGAATACAGTGATCTCGACCGATGTAGGGACCGATGCTAGCGACATCGAAATTCTCGGCAAGGATATCACTCTTCAGTCAGGGACACAGCTCAACGCGACCTCGAGTAGTGGAACCTCGGGGGATATCACAATCAAAGCCGAGGACAAGACGTTGACGGCCGATTTTTCGATTATCGGCGTCACCAAAAATGCAGCGAGTATCTCAATCGATGATTCGACCATCACGGGAAAGGATGTCACGATCAAGGCTCTTGGCCAAGACCTTACTCTCGCGGATGCGGTTCCGAAATGGGCCTCGAAGCAATTGTTAGGTCCGATTGGTAACCTTGGAATAGATGCATTGCTAGGGGCTATCCCGATTCCTGCTTCCGTAATGATTCGGGGTAGTGATGCGACGATCGACATTACCGGGAATACTACAATTGAAGCAGAGAACAAGGTCACAATTGAGACCAAGGCGGTCAGTGACTCGAGTAGCCGAGCCATCAGCGTGAAGACACCTGGGCAAGGTGGGGTTCTTGGCGTTTTGAATTCCATCAGCGTGGCTTACAGCCAGGGTACTGCAACTTCGAAGATCAACATTGCTGGTGGAAGTGGAGCCGAAACAGTAACCATCAATGCTGGTGGAGATGTCGACATTAAAGCCAACCTTAAGAATACAGCAGTCGCGACAGCGCGAACCACTGGGAACATTTCAGTGACGGCTCCTGCAGATCCGAAAGCCATCGGTGCTTCCGCTGCGGTGTATAACACGGTTTCGACTGTGAATAATATCATCGATCAATACACGACGATCGATTCGGGTGGTAACGT
This sequence comes from Verrucomicrobiales bacterium, assembly GCA_002698785.1. Lineage (GTDB taxonomy): Bacteria > Verrucomicrobiota > Verrucomicrobiia > Verrucomicrobiales > DEV007 > Arctic95D-9. Next base: position 32,826 of record PAAG01000060.1, read on the forward strand.
CAATATCCATTCGATCGCGGAGACGAAGAATTCTGCGAGTGCAGGTGTTGCCATTTATATCGATGGCCTGGGGAGTCTCGGACTGACTCTCGGATTTGAAGACCTCGATATTTTAACGAGTGTCGATGCCGATATTACTGCTGTCGGTCGCGATGTCGACAGCACCTTTACGCTCACGGATGCCTCGACAGCCAACGATACGATCTCGATCACTGGTCATGGCCTCAGCACGGGGGACATGATCACCTACAATGCGACGGGCACGGCGATAGGTGGTCTTGTCAGTGGAGAGCAATACTACGTCGTTAAGATCGATGATGATACGATCAAGCTGCAGAATACGCCTGCGATCGACATTGAGAACGAAGAGGTCGATCCCACTTCAACGCACACGGTCGCACGGACCACGAGCTACCTTTTCGATCCGACGAATACAGGAGGAATCGTGGATCTTTCTGACTCTTCCATTCTATTCACGGGTCATACTCTCGTTACTGGGCAGAAGATCGGCCTCACGGGAACTTCGGTTGACGATGTCGAGATCGAGGGGCTGGACGATAGGACAGAGTTTTACGTGATTGAGCACGCGACTGACTCGAACCGAATCCAGCTTGCGGCGAGCTACGACGATGCGATCGCAGGGACTGCGATCACATTTACCGATTATGGAATAACCGTGGACACCGACGGAGACGGTGTTAGTGGACATGCCATCATTTATGAGGAAGTAGCCAAGTCTATAAATCCATCAACGGCTGTCGATGGTGAAGGTGATACGATTACGATCAGTGGTCACGGATACACCACGGGGGATCTCATTGTTTACCACACCGATTCGACAAAGACTTCGGAAGTGCTCAACAGCAAGGTTACGACTTTCAATCCTCTTTCCACTGCAAACGGGGGAGACGTTGATCTGACCACTAATACTATTCTTTCAGAAGGCCACGGGCTGGAAACAGGGCAGGCGGTGACATTCGATTTCGTGGAGGGAGATACTCCCCTCGATGACAACGGGACAGGGCTTGCCGATGGCGTGACGCTCTATGTCATTAAAGTCGACGACGATAATTTCAAGCTTGCAACGACTCGCGACAACGCCTCCGCCGGAACCGCGGTTAATTTCACGACAGAAGGATCTGGATCTCTCCAGGCGGTCGAGACGGACCGGGTGGTTACCACTTTCGATGGAGGGAGAACTGAGCCGATTGTGGATCTCGGTGCCGAGACTATCGAGCTGATTGGTCATGGATTGAGGACCGGTGACATGGTCTACTATACTTCAGTGGGAGGAGAAGCCGTGGGCGGCCTTCAGGAGGATGTGGACTACTACGTGACGGTTATTGACAGCGATCACATCACGCTGAGCCTGACCGATGGCGGTGCGGCGGTGAATTTGACCAGCCGCCCTGATGCCCTCGGTTCCGGATTACACGCTCTCGGCGTGACCCGCATTCACACTCTAACAGATGTGACCGACAGCGCGATCGTAAACATGGGCACGGACCGGATTACTCTTTCCAATCACGGGATGGAGAGTGGCGACGCATTTGTCTACGATGCTCAGGGAAATGATGTGATTGGCGGATTGGAAGATGGTGAGACGTATTTCGTAATTAAAATCGACGACCACACGTTCGAAATAGCCGACTCGGAACTGGAAGCGACCGACGAAGACGGAACTACGAAGATCGACCTCACGAGCGGAGGCACTGGAGAGCAGCGATTTCTACAGGAGAACTTCGGCCTCGAAGTCTTTGACGCTACGCTAACCCAGCCAGTTGACGTCGACAATAACCAGATCACGATCAAGAATCACCTTTTTACTACGGGCGATGAGATTGTCTACCTGAATGGGGGGAACTCCAACATCGGAGGCCTGACTAATGGGAAAACTTATTACGTTATCGTCGTTGACGAGAACACCATCGAGCTGGCGACTACCGAGACGAGAGCTTTGACCTCGGTTAACGGAAGTTTGGCCGAAGACATCACGAGCGTTGGCGGGGGACTTACGCATGGATTCGAACGCGCTGCAGTTCTGGAAGTCGGTGACACTCCGATCCGGGGGCTTGAGGATGGAGGTGCTTACTATGTAACGGTGGTTGATTCGAATACCATTCGTCTCGCCGAGTCAGAGCAAGAGGCGTATTTTGCGGACATCGACACATCGACTGGTGACGCCAGTGGGCACTCTCTTGCCACTCGCGACGGCAAAGGGATCAAGATTTTGTCTGAGCACACTAAAGGAAGTAACAAAGTGAAGTCAGGTGCTTCACTTGGAACTGAGCCTTCTATCAAGGATCTATTGGGTAAGGGCGAAATGCTTACCTCGGGAGCTCGAATTGCGGCAGTTGCGACCACGAATTCGAAAGATCTGTTTGCTAAAGGCGGAGTTGGTGCTGCTCAACAGCCGAACTCTCTCGGGACTGCGTCTGCTGCCGTTGGTCTTCAGTTTGTTGAGCATGACGTAAGTGCAATCGTTGGTTCGAACGCTGTGCTGAAAGCCAATGGCAATGTGGAAGTGATTGCCCAGAAGCTTTCCCAGAAGTCTTCGATGAATATCGAGGGTAAGGTTTCGCCTGACAAAGGCGGGAAGAAGTTCGCTGTCGGCATTGCCTTGGGGGTCAGTGAACTGGACTACGATGTCCAGGCCATCGTCAAATCCGGTGCAGAGATAGATGCCAGCGGAACGACAACGGTTAAAGCTGAGTCTCTTCACCCACTCATTATCGAGCCAATCGATTTGATTCCATTTGCATCAATCATCCGACAGGATGATCCCAACGACGCTGAGAGCGTCTACAAAGACATTGGTCAACTCTTGAATGGTAAGCTTGGGATGGACCAGATCCTCAATACCTTCGTGAACTCGAAAGGTAAGGCTCCCGAGGCAAAATTTACCCTGACCGGTTCTGTCGGTGTAACGGTAGTAACTTCCGTTGCCGAAGCGATTGTTGAAGACAACGTCGAGATCAACCAGGATGTGGCATACCAGACCGACGATCAGATTGTCGAAGTGGTAGCGAACACTAACATGGATCGTATCGGGTTCGGTGGAACGATCTCCTTCGACGTCAACGACAAGGGGTTTGTAAAAGGTTTCCGAAAAGGCTTCTTTGGTGGCGGTGGCTATAAGGAAGTTCTGCTTCTGACGGGTAACCAGGCTGGAACCCTCGGGGTTGGGGGGACGGTTCTTTATGAGGAACTCGACAATGACACGCGTGCCATCATCGGTGAGAACGTAAAAATCCACACGGGAGACGACGGCTACCTGAATGTTTCAGCGACCGAGACTTTCTTCGGTCTCCAGATTGCGCAGGCTGGCGGTAACTCTGGACACACGGGAATCGCTGGCGCTTTTGATGTGGTAAAGCATACGTCGGACGTCGAGGCATCCATCGGCAGTGGATTGTTTTATCGTGGCGGAGATATTACCATTTCCTCTAACAATACTGCTGATCATTTTACTTTCGCGGGGGCCATTCAATTTGCGGAAGCAATCGGCATCGGTGTTTCCGGATCGATCGTGGACCTAAATCGTGACACGCTCGCGTATATAGGGGATCTCAGAGATTCTGATAACACGACAACGGGCGACAATGGGTCTGATATCGACATAGTCGGCGACCTTACGATCACTGCTGACACGGGCGGGAAAATTCTTTCGGGTGCCATTGCAGGATCAATTGTTTCCCGCGCTAAGCCGAAGGCCAGTTCCTCCAGTGCATCTGCTGGTGGGAACGCTGCGGATGCAAATCAAGGAATGTGGGGTGTTGGCGTATCTGGAGATGTTACGGTTCATTCCATTACTGAGAATACCCGCGCTTACATTAATGATGATGGTGTCTTCACCGTGAGTGGGGGAGGTGATCTCGACATTCGATCCGAGAATGCTACGACGAATCAAGGTGGAGGGCTTTCCATTTCGTCTTCTGCGAACAAAGGAACTTCCGCCGCCATTGCTGGATCGGTTGCAGTGAACACAGTGGATGTTGATACTCAAAGTTTCGTAATCGGTTCGACCTTCGACTTGGTTGATGCCGTTACGTTGATGGCAGATCAGGACCGCCTAGTTTTTACGATTGGTATTGGTGCGGCAGGTGCCGCATCGGCAGCAGGTAAGGGACTCGCCATCGCTGGATCTGTTGCCATCAACACGATCACGACAGTTACGGAGGCCTATCTCGATGGCGTTGATTTCACGGCCACAAGTGGAGGGATGACTCTTCACGCAAAAGACGGTAGCTCGCTTACTGCGCTAGGTGGTGGATTTGCCCTCGCTGGAGGTTCTGGCGGCGCTGCAGGTATTGGTGCTGCCGTTGGAGTGAACACGATCAATGCGACCACGCGTGCGGAAGTTCGCGGAACGTCGAAGCGGTCGGCATTTTCGAATATGGGGGCGACAACGATCGAAGCGATCAACGACCTCACCGTTTCGGCTGGTGGGCTTGCTGTGGGAGGCTCTACAGCCACTGAGGGATTTGGAGCATCAGGAACGGTGGCGGTGAATGATATTACTTCTACGGTGTCATCAAAGATCGACAAGACAGGTCTCGCCATTGATCCTTCCACATTCGGGTCTGTGACGGTGAGTTCTGACGATGATTCTTCGTTCGTTGTGTTTACGGGAGCAGGGGCCGGTGGGGATAAGGGTTTCGGAGCCTCCATTAACGTGAACATCATGAACAACAACGTCGATGCGTTCGTGAACGATTCGCATCTCGTTTCCAGTGGCGCTTTCACCATTGATGCGGATGAGAACGTCACTTACGACACATATGCCGTAGCTGTTGCTGTCGGATTGGGCGGATCGAGCTTCGCTGCCTCAGTGATCGTGAATACTCTCGACAACAATACCGATGCGTATGTGTCAGGGGGATCGACGATTGTCTCTGGCGGAACCTTTACCGTCGAAGCGACAGATACGACTACGATCCGGGCGGGCTCCGGACAGGTTTCTGTGGCGCTCGCAATCTTCGATACGGGCGCTGCGGTGGGCGGTTCGGTCAATGTCACAACGATGAACAACGATGTGAACGCCTACATCAGCGGTTCCGATGTGACGACGACGAACAGCGGAAACATTATCGTAAACGCACAGGAGGTAGTCGATCTCGACTCAGTCGCCACCGGAGGTAACTTCGGGACAGACGTTGCAGCGGGTGGATCGGTTGTGGTAAACACGCTCAACAACAACGTGAACGCCTATATCACCGGAAGTAGTTCGGACATTCTCGCCGACGGTTCGGTGAAAGTCGCAGCTACGGAAGACGAAGACGTTCTTTCCGTTGCGGTCGGTCTCCAGATCGGAACGATCGCCGCTGGCATATCGAACTCGACGGTGGTTTCGACAGGGAATGTGAAATCCTGGATTGCAAATGGTGTGACGGTCGACGGTCGGGGAAACAACACAGTCACGGTGAACAATGGAAAAGGATCCTCCGGTAGTCGAAATTCCGAGACTCGTCGTGGTGTCGCCGTATCCGCCGTGAGCTACGACGACTATCGAACTACGGCTGCGGGTGGCGCGGTATCGGTCGATAAGCCCGGATTCGCCGGATCGGCGACGGTGGTTGTGATCGACAACGATGTCTACGGATACATCGACGATAATGCCAATATCAACACAGGAACAACGAGTGAGCACACTGATCAGAGTGTGAGCGTACTGGCCAGCGACGATACGAATCTTCTCGGTGTGGCCGGATCGGCGGTCGGATCCTTCGGCACCAGTGGTGCTGGTGTGGGAATCGATGTTTCGGTCCTGACAAAAGACACCAAGGCATATGTTGGAGATGGCGCGGATATCGACGCGAATGCGAATGTGGAGATTGAAGCTCTCTCTGACGAGCGGGTGATCACGGTGAGTGCTGCTATCGCTGTGTCAGGAAACTCCAGTCTCGCCGGTGCGGTCGGAGTATCCGTTTACACGATCGATACCAAGGCCTATATCGAAGGTGGAACCTCTGCGACACCGACCACGATCGATGCGGTAGGCAGCATTGTTGTGAATGCGGATGAGACTCTCGAGATCGATATTATTGCCGGCAACATCGCCGGTGGTGTCGGCGCGAACGGATATGGTGGGTCGGTCGCCGTTCCGGTAATCAACAAGGATACCTATGCCTATGTCGGCGACTATGCCGAGCTGAATGCGTTCGCTAACAAAGACGCGATCAATGTCAAGACGGGCGAGTTTTCCGAGACGTTTGTGGATAATTCCACCGCCGAGGGTGAAGTGAGTCCGGTCGATATTGGTAATACGGATGTCGACAGCCAGTCGCTTTCTCAACAGCGTGAGATTTCTTATAGTACTACCAACATCAAAGGTATTGCCGTGGTGGCGACGAATGCGGACGATATCGAGACATTTACGATGGGTGTCGCGGCAAGTGCCGGAAATGCGATCTCGATCTCTGCATCTGTCAATGTCGTTACGAACACGACCCAGGCTTACATTGGAGACAATACGAAGGTGAACCAGAACCGCACGAGTGTCGGTTCTGAGCAATCCGTTCTTGTCGGAGCAGGCAACGATTTTTATCATATGGGTATCGCCGGTGCGGTCGCTATCAGTGGTGGCGGAGCTGGTGCACCAGGTGTCGATGTAGGAGTTGTGACGAATACGACGCGGGCCTACATCGGGAAATCTTCGACGGTGGATGCTTCGCGAAATGTAATTGTTCAAGCTCAGTCGGCGGAGGATATTCTCTCAGTCGCTGCTTCAATCGCGGGATCGGGTGGAATATCTGGAGCGGGTAGTGTGGCTGTGATCGACATTACAAATTTGACTGAAGCCTACATCGGTCAGCAGGCCGATGTGAACGCCGGAGGAAACGTGCTGGTCAATGCGTCCGATGCAACTGATATCGATCTTGTAGCAGGCGCGGTTGCTGTCGCTCTCGGTGGTGGTGGTGTCGGAGCTGGTGTCGGCGTGATTTCCATTACGAAGGATACGAAAGCTTATGTTTCCGCCGGTGCGGATATCGATGCGAAAGGCAATGGTTCCAACAATGTGATCAACGACGTGTTCAGCGGATCGATAGGAACAAACAGCTTCAATCGCGTTGACGACATTCGTGGTCTGGTGGTGAACGCGAATAGCAGTGAAGACGTTCTTGTGGTTGCTGCAGCGGGTGCGGTGTCCAGTACGGTTGCTATTGCTGGTGCGATATCTGTCGAGGTCATTGATTCGGATACGCAGGCCTTTATCGAAAGCGGTGCAGGAATCAACGATGAGACTCAGATCAACCAGGACACATCCGGTGTTCATGCCAATCAGGATGTCTATGTCACCGCAGCGAACCATGTTGAGGTTGTCACAGTGGATGCTTCAGTGGCCGGATCTTTGAAAGGTGCACTCGCTGGCGGGGTCGATGTTGGTGTTCTGCGAAACGACACGACGGCTTACCTGGCTGCAGATCGCACACGGGCCAATCGTGACGTAGAAGTAAGCGCGCTTGCTGATCGCGATATTACCAGTGTAGCGGCGAGTGCTGCCGCATCGACTGTGGGGATTGCCGGATCAGTTTCTGTATGGAACATAGCGGGAGACTTGAAGCAGAATTACACGGCTGACAGCAGCAGCGATAATGTTCTTCAGTCGGATTCTGATGGAGAAACTGTTGATGGCTTTGCCGACGACAGTTCTCAGGTGGATTCGAATTCACTTCTTGGCGGGTATAGCTCCAGTAGCGATAGCCAGAGTTCACAGCAAGTCGCTTCGGCATCGAACAGTGCGAATCAGTCCTACATCGATAGCAGTAGCTCCTCTCTAGTGTATGGCGGGTTTTACAGTGGAGCAATCGATCCGGGGACAACTGCTTTTATTGGCGACTCGGCGATTGTTGAGGCCGGCGACGATATCGAAGTAAATGCGCGTGAGCGAGTCAACTTTACGCAAGGGACGGGGCAACTGGCGCTCGGTCTCGGTGGTTCGGTTGGTGGCTCTGTTGGGGTTAGCACAATCGATTCGAATGTGACTGCCTACGTAGGGGACAATGCGACAATTGGCGCTGGCGACGATATTTCCATCACCGCGCAGGTAGATGAGGATCTCGACTCTACTTCGTATGGCGGTAGTTTCGGCGGGCTTGTTGGCTTGGGGGCTCAGGTTGCCATTATGAACAACAAATCCGATGTCACGGCATACATTGGTGATGGTGTTCGTGTGGTTACGGGAGATGCCTTCACTGTCACAGCAGATCGTGATACGGATGCGATTCTCGATACGAGTTCTGTCGCATACAGCGTCGGTGCTGCGGTTGGTGTGGCTTATGCCGAGATCGATATCACGGGATCTACCAAGAGCTTTGTTGGAGAGAATGTGGAGGTGGGTCAGGAATCGGGTTACTCGGTCTCAAGTATGTCGGTTAAAGCCGACTCATTCATCACAGGGAAGGCAAATTCAGAGGCGAGCACTGGTGGTCTTATTGGCTCTGGTTCCGGCGTTGTTTCAAAAGTCGATATTTCTCCTGACATCGTTGCTGCGGTGGGCTGGGATCGCCAAAACAATGAAGCAGGAACGGGCGGCGGAAGTTACAAATTGACCGGCGCGTTCAGCCTTATCGCGCTGTCTCGTGCTTCAGCCGATCTTGATGTGCTTGGAGAGTCGGTCGCAGGAGGGATCTCGGTTGGTGTTTCGCTCGCAGAGGGATTCATCAAGCCTGACATTGACGCGGTGATCGGTGGGAATGTCTCAATTGAGGCTGCTTCGATTAATGTTCAGTCGCTGCACAATTTCAAAGAAGACGGCACTGCATACACGGACGAGCTGAACGTCTACGGCCGTGGATCAAGTGGGGCTTTGATCGGGGGCGGTAATGGTGTCGATATCGAAGGAACTCACGCGGCAAAGGTAGATGCTATTGTTGGTGACTCCGTTACGCTCAACGCGACTGGTACGACAATCTCGATTGAAGCGCTGGGTCGAAATCAGGTAGATGTCGAGGGTACAGGGAGTGCCGGAGGCTTCATCGGTATAGGCGTTGTCCTTGCTGATGCGAAAATCTCCTCTGACCAGCAGACTCAGGTCATTATTGGAGACAGTTTTGATTTTGATGCGGAGACTAACGTATCCATTCTCGCTGATTCGGACCACGTTCTCGATTTGCGGACCGAAGGTGGCGACGGTGGCTTTATCGGATACTCGAAGGCGAAGTCTAACGGTGTCATCAACGATGAAACAAAGATTACGATTGGATCGAGTGGAACCATCGACGCGGAAGGTCGTCTTGATATCGACGCGCAGTCGAATATGAAGCATGATCGACGAAGCGAAATCCAATCCGAGGCAGATGGGGAAGGGGTAGGATCGGGCGGCGACTCTGACTCTGATCTCACAGTCACTTCCACCATTGCGACCGCAATCGGTGCCTCTGTGCTTACTGGCGAGACGGTTGCTTCGATACAGGCTCGTAGCACAGCGATCGACCTCGAAGCTGATTCCGATACGCACGTGGGTGCTTTAATTTCTTTTGCGGATTCCGACGCGAATATGATCACGGATTCGAATGTTTCCGTGACGCTGACTGGAGCCGAGATCGTGGGTGCCGATCAAGTAATTTTGAAAGCGGACCACGCTAGCATCGATACCCGTTCAGAAGCCGACACCGATTACGAGGCGGGAACGGGAACGAGCAACGCTGACGCGAAAACAGACCAGAGCACTACGACCACCGTCACGGCAGACGCGAACTCCATCATCAAGACCCGCGATCTCGATGCGACGGTCAATTCTACAATGACTAGCCGGAGTGCGAGTGGCGACCGTCACGGGAATACGGTCACGGTTGGCGGTAGCGGCACGAGCGATAGCACGAGCGGTTTCTCACAGACCCGTCTGATGACGTTCAACGCGACGGTGCGACTGCCCGGAGCAAGTCCGAAACTCGAGATTCAGGCGGATGGCACGATTGTCAAAGACGGCATTGAAGCTGCGGAGTCCGGTGGAGTCGTTACTGTCGAGGATATCCTCAGTGATGCCTCATTCGGAGGAACGGTCGATTTTTCAGTTTCGAGCAGTTCGGTGAGTTCGGATGGAGTTATTACGGGAACTCCGAAGTTCGAATTCGAGCGTGCATTTGAAAGCGTTAAGATCGAAAACAAATCGACGTGGGATCTAGTGTTCAATCAGATCGACACGGTTAACGACAGCGCCCTGACAAACTCTCAGCTTCAGAGCAATATCACGGTAACAGCTCCCGATAAGTCCGGATTCAATATCGACGATGTGGGCACGACCCGCGGCTCTACCAATGTGACGATCGAGTCTTTCAATGAAACAGCAGTCAATAATATCACTTTCACGGAGTATATCGATAACCCGACTGTAGGAACGATCACGATCTCGACGGCGAACGGAAGTATTCTCACCGACGGAACCAGCGATTCGAAGATCCGCGCGGGGGACAGCAGCTATGCAGGGGACCTTGTGCTGACTGCAGAGGGTGGAACGATCGGTTCTTCGGCGAATCCTCTTCGGATTCTCACGGTGACGGGTGTGCTTGCCAGTGCGACCGGAAACATTTTCCTGACAGAGATCGATGGAGACCTGACGATCGATTCGATTGTTTCCGACACGGGAAATGTGACGATCGTTTCTGCCGGGGCGATCCTTGATGGAGATAGCGACGGTTCTGTCGATGTGTATGGCGTGACTGTATCTCTGAGTTCCCAGTCTTCGACAGTTGGAACTTCGGGTAACGCCCTTGAGATCGAGGCGACTACTTTGAACGCCAGTGCCAGCAGCGAAATCAATGTTTCAGACATCGACTTTATGGGGCTCGCCATCGGGAGCGTAACCTCGACCACCGGAGACATCACTATTTCGGTGATCGATTCAGATGTGGCCGATCAGGAGAACCTCACTCTCACTGGAGCGACTATTCGTGCTGACGACGGCTCTATTGTACTGAATGTGGGGGACAATGTGTCGATCGATTCCGCTTCGACGGTTGAAGCCAAGACCGTCGGAACCCCGATGACCTACAATAGCGTCACGATCAATGCCGACTCTGGAGATGCGGAAGTGGACGGTGCGCTCGTCCAAATCGACGGAACGGTGACTGCGGGTGCCAACGGCGTTGTATACATCAACGGTGCCGGGGACGATGATGTGTTTGCGATTCGGAAAACGTCGACCGCGATGGTCCTGCGCGGACTTGCTGGAGCAGATACATTCCTGCTCGGAACCATGGCGGTAGCTTCTGCTGCGACGAATGCGGGCGGTAACGTGAATTCGATTCGCGGGCGTGTCACGGTGGATGGCGGTCTCGATACCGACCTCCTCTGGCTGGACGACACAGGCGATGATACCGGGAACACCGGCGTTCTGACAAACACGCTTGTCACTGGTTTCGGGGCTACGGGCGGAGTGCAGCTTTTCGAGAACAGCGATGCCGACGACTTGGTCGAGACGCTTCGAATCAGCCTGGGTGAGGGAGCAGACGACATCGATGTACAGAGCAGCCGATTCGGAATGTCCTACGAGGTCGATGCCGGTCTTGGAGATGACGACTTCACTGTGGGCGATGCGAGCGATCTGCTCGAATCTATTGCCGGACGTCTCGACCTGGACGGTGAAGGTGGGACCAACACTATCATTGTCTCCGATAGCGGCGAGGACGACGCTGACAGTGGGAACGTTAACGTCGGTTCTGTTACCGGTTTCGGTGCGACGGAAGCGATCGGTTTCAGCAATATGGCAACACTGGAGCTGCACCTCGGATCGGAGGTGGATACGGTCGCAGTTAACGGAACGTCGGACGGCACACTTACGACGATTTTCGGAAATGACGGAGTGGATCTGATTTCTGTGGACGACCTCAGCAGCGTCGCGAGCCTGTTAAGGATCGATGGCGGTGACGATGGCGAGAATCTTGTTCTCAGCAACGCCGTTCTCAGCAACCTGACTTTGGACTCTGACTCGGTGTCTGGAAACGGAACCCTGGCCGGGACTGGGTTTGGCTCTGGCGGCTCGGTCGAGTTCCGTGGCTTCTCGACTGTTGACCTGAATATTACAGGAGGATCTGCGGACTCGGTAACTATCGTCGATACAGTGCTTCCTCTTGACGTGACGTTCTCTTCTGGGAACAACTCTCTGGCGGTTACGACCACTTCCCACAATGTCACAGCGACCCTTGGATCAGGTAACGATACAGTCGAAGTTTATGATGTTGGAGCCAATTTCTCAGTTGTAGGAGCAGCAGGAGGAAATAACACCGTAAAGGTAATGCGCTCCACTGCGACTACTGGGCAGGTGGGTGAAATCACGGGCTCCGGATCTGCTGGAGCAATCGGTGGAGCACTCTGGTCGGGTGGCACATTTTCTTTCTCTGATGTCGATGACGTTGAATTCTATTTCGGTCAGGCAAATGACACACTCACGATCAACAATACGCTGACGGCTACAGAGGTTCGAGTCGAAGGTGGAAAAGGTGATGACGAGATCGTTCTTGAGTCAATCGGGACGTTGAACACCACGGTCATCGGCGACGAGGACACAGACTTAGTGAGGGTGGATATTGATACTGATCCGGCAGCGGGCTCATTCACTCAATTAGCTCTCGATGTCGAACGATTGATCGTAGACAATTACGACAATACCAACGCTGTTTCATGGACCCACGCTGATGGCACACTTTCTACGACAGCTGGGAGCATCATTAGCACTGACGGTGCTGAAACAGTTGAGGTAATCGGGGGTAAGAATAATAATCACAGCCTTTCAGTCAGCACCGCGGGTAGTAATGATATCGTGAGCGAGATTGAAGGAAACCGGGTGTCTTTTCGCACAGGGCTCACTGTGGTGGACCCGGATGGTGAGTCGAACACGTACACGAATTACACAGATGTCGTATCTTTCGATTCTATGTCAGGCTCGGGGCTGACTCAATACATCGAGGATGGCTTGATGTTCTCCCGGACTTCGGGTTCATTCTCCCGCGATGACACCGTAAGTGCATCTCTCCGAGCTGATTCGAATTCGACGGTTATTGAACTGACCTCAGCGACGGCAGGCGAGGCATTCTCTTTTTACTCCCTCGATGTCGCGCTTCTAAGTGCAGCAGCCACAAGCTCCAGCATCGAATTTGTCGGAACTCTTGCCAACGGACAGACACTCACTACGAAAACGGTGAATGTCGATGGTGGGGCGAGAATGGTAACGCTCGGTGACTTTGGCGACGAGTATACAGCACTGACGAAGCTGGAGATCAGGATGAACTCCAGTGACATGGTGATCGACAACATCGTCGCAGACGAACTCTTCTCCGTGGGAGCTGCTAACACCGCCAACGTGGCGACCGAAAATACCGCTACTCTCAGTGGAAATGTTACGATTAACATCAACAGCAGTGGCGCGGCCACGATAGCCGGATACGGAAACAACAGCACCGGACTGGGGGCGAAACTCACAGTGACACAATCGGGTGGTATCGTTTACTTCCGTTTTCAGGGCGATCTCAACATTGCTGCAGGGACCAATTTTTACTTCACCGGTTCGGACAACTATGGAGTTTCAATCCACGCTGACGATGTGACGATCGGCAATAATGTCCAGGTCTTTGCTGATGGCGAAAATGGTACAGATGGCACAACCGGTGATGATGGCAATGACAGCACGATCACGGACGCTCCAGGAGGAGGGTGGTACATAACCCCTGGTTCGGGGGGCAGTACTCGGGCGACTGTGTCAGCAGGTGCTGGTGGACCAGGCGGAGGTACGGGCGGGACTGGAGGCTACGGAGGTGACGGTGGAACCGGCGGTTACGGAGGCAACACCCAGAATGAAATTGGAAACAGCGCGGGATCCAGCGGGGATACCGGCAATACCGGCACTGGTGGGGGCGGGGGCTCCGAAGGTGGAGATGGTGGTGTCGGTGAAGCGGGACTTGGAGGTTCTGCGGGGTCTACGGTGAGCGTTGGTGGCGACTCCGGAGGTGGAGGGGATGCAGGGACTGGTGGTTCCGGCGGTAGTGGCGGCGACGACGGTGGCTTCTTCGATTCTGCTGGATCAGGTGGAGGTGGTGAAGTGGGTAACCCCGGAGATCCTGGTCTCAATGCAGATGATGCTAATGGAAGTGTGATGAATGGAACGCACACAGATCTCGGACTAACGATTTCAGGCGGTGGAGGTGGATTTGGCGGTGCCGGCGGAGGTGGTGCTGGCGGCGGTGGTGGCGCTGGATCCGGCGGGTCTGGAGGTAACAGTGGTGCTGGTGGCGCCTGGGATGGCGGTGGCGGCACCGGCGGTGGTGGTGCACCAGGGCGCGCTGGCGGCGGTGGTGGCGGTGGAGCCAGTGGTGGTTCCGGCGGCGGCGGTGGCGGAGCATTTGAAATTCTTGCTCAGGGTCTTTTGACTGACGGAAGCGGAAACTCGACTTGGGACGCTTCTGGTGGTGATGGTGGCGACGGTGCTGCAGGCGGTGACGGCGGGAGTGGCGGAGGCACCTATTTTGCAGGAAATTCGGATGTGGAGTCCAATGGCGATGGCCAACACGGCAGTGGCAGTGGCGGTGATGGAGGTGCAGGTGGTGCCGGCGGAAACGGTGGCGAAGGCGGTGACAGTCTTGCAGGTGGCGGCGGTGCAGGCGGAACGATCAAGTTCTACGCCTCAGTGCTGGATGTCGATGGTGTCAGTGTAGACACTCATGGAGGAGCTGATGGAGACGGCCTAACTAATGCACACGATGGACGACTTGTGCTTGGTGGCAACAATTCGCTTAACTCGACCGTGACAAGTGTCGGAGGTCAACCGGCTACGGCGAACCTGACGGGGGACCAGATACCTCAGGTCTACACGGGATATCGACGTGATAATAATTTCGTCGAGATGGATATTTCGGCGGACTACAGCACTCCGTATATCGCGGGTCTTGAGGGGGGCGCGGAAATTTACGGCCAGGTCGGCGGTCTGATTGGCAGTGATCTATCTAGTTGGATTGACGTCGACTCGGCTGAGGCTAGCGGAGCCCTGGTGGCATTGGTACGTTTGAGTAATGTTCCTGCGAACTTCGGCGATATCAATACTACCGGGAGCGCAATCGATTACACCAATTTCGATCTGGTGCTCGTTGTGAACTTGACGACATTGAACCTTCAAAATCCTCAACTCGGCATCAGTATAGGAGGCGCTGACACAGAGGTGACTCCGCTCAAGATCGGAGGACTCAATCGAACGACTGCGTTGGGTGGTGACGGCAATGATGACAACATGTCTGCCCTGAACGGTTCAGCGCAGAGCTTTGCTGCAAGCGAAGCCGCGGGAGCCTCAGGTGGAGAACTCAGTGTCTGGGCGACCCTTGTTCCGAAGAATTCAGGCACATTGTATTTCAATCTTCAGATCGACGAGTTCTCAGGAAAGACGGGGTCGGTGGTAAATATCGACTCGGCCGACCAGGTCGGCGATGAGCTCTTATCGGGTGGTGTGAAATATATCAAGGCGGCACGACCCACGCTTCCGGGAAATCCGGAGATTGCCGGCCTAAACGCCATCGATACAGGACTGACTACAAGCGGCACAACGCAGCATGTATACGGTGTTAGTTCCGCGGATGACTCTCTGCTCGTGATCGATACGTCGACCATGAACCAGCGTCAGCAGTTGAGTAACAACTACGACGGTATCACGGGGATGGACAACCCAAGCGACCTGATATTGGTCGGAACGGGAACCAATACTCAAATTTATGTCGCTTCTACCGACTCAGGTATGATCAATGTTTTCGACCGTGATGAATCGGTAGGAGACCTTTCTTTCAATAGTGGTAAATCTGTATCGCTCAGCGGAGTCACCGACTTGGAAAGTAACAGTTCGGGAACCTATGTTTTTGCCCTGTCTGGGGACGATCTCGTTCGCTATTCCCGCGATACGACCACGGGTGCGCTGGGCGGTGCACAAACGTATACTCTAAATGGTGCAGGCTTCAGTGAAGTGACTCTGGGTGCCGGCGATCAGTATGCTTACCTGTTGAGTGACTCCGGGGATACTCTCACAGTAGTGGACGTGTCTGGCGGGACGATGTCATACGTTAGCCAGGTTTCCGGAGTTGGGCTTGGGCTGGATGCTCCTTCATCCATTACCGTTGCAGATACAACTGTCTCCGGGGTTCGATCCGTTTATGTCACAGCATCAGACGGCAACTCGCTCACGCACTTTGAAGAGAGTGGGGGAATCCTGACTTTCATCGAAAACTATGTGAATGATGTCGATGGTGTTCGAGGTCTCGCAGGCGCAAGTGATGTATTGGTCACGCCAGACGGAAAGTACATTATAACTACTGGTTCGGAGAGTAATGCAGCTGCGGTCTTCTCTCGTGACGAAACGACTGGTGAGCTTAGCTTTGTCCAGGTCATTCGTAACGACGTGGCAGGTGCTGAGGGGCTTTCAGGACCGAGAGTGATTACTACTCTCAACGTTGGAGATGCTAGAGATGGTGAGAAATTCTACGTTGGTAGCCTAGGTTCGGCTACTTCCAGTGGCGGGCTCGCGGAATACCTGAACTTGTCTTTTGGAAGTGCCCTTCCAGATCCAACAGAGATCGTAACGGAGTTTAGCAATATGAACGCCCTGACGGTTTCAACCGGAAGTGGTGTGGATACGGTGACCCTGATCGATGCGCCGGATTCCACCGTCGCGACTCTGACAATTAACTTGGGTGACAATTCCGATGTCGATGGTCAGGATGTTGCGGTGATCCAGGACCTGAGTGCTACCACTATCATAAACGGCGAAGGTGGCAGCGACGATATTCAGATTGTTGGAAGCGCACCCAACGCAACTCTCATTGTTAATGCTGGTGACGGTGATGATACGATCGATTTGCGCACCGCTGCATCGGGCATGAGCATCACGATCAATGGTGATGGTGACGACGATACGATTACGGTAGCGGGCAAGCAGATCCCGTTTGGAGTTAACCCCGTGGTCAATGGAGGCTCGGGCACTGACTACCTCCGGCTTGATCCGGAAGATGATGATATCACTTCACAGGAATACACCTTCAACACAACTACCCGGATTTTCTCTGCTGAGACGGGTTCATATGGAAATGTGACTTGGGATTCCGCTTTGGAGTTTCCGACCGTGATTGCTCCTCCAATTATCACCTTTGGGAAGTCGAAGTATGTGACGAACGAGGGTGCAACCACTGGAGATGGAAGCAGTGGCAGCATCACCTTTTCCGTTACCGTGCAAGATCCTGACGGCTCCGGGTTGACGGAAACGAAATGGGACATCGATGGAGATGGAACTTTTGGAGAAGCGACTGGAGATACGATTACCCTGACATGGGACCAGCTTAGGGACCTAGGGCTCGGTGACGATGGGACGTTTACCATCGGTGCAGAATCGACGAATGCACAGGGTACGACCCGCGCATTCGCTACCGTCGAGATTTCGAATACCGAAGTGGTGGTAACGGCAGTGGACAAGACGACGCAGGGATCTTCCGGCACGACCGATGTGGGCGATACCTACGAGATTGAGTTCCTCGGATACGATCCGGGTGCGGATCGCATCACCGATTGGATCGTGGACTGGGGCGACGGAACGGCGACGCAATATCTCGGCTCCTCGGTCCTTGGTGCCGCTCACGTTTTTGCCGGACCAGGTAACTTTACGGTGACTGTTCGTGCGCGAGATGACGACAATGAAAACACTGCGGAAGGGTCGCTTCCTTCGGATACAATCGCAGTAGCGGTAACTGTCGATCCCGCAGAAATCGATCCAGGCGGTCCGTATGAGATCGAAGAAGGTGAATCCGTCACCCTTTCCGCAACGGCGACGGGGTCTCCGGTTTCCTTCAAGTGGATCATCAACGGTCAGGAATACATTCCGAGCGGTGACATGGCGAACCCAACGATCGACTGGGCGACGCTCGAGTCTCTCGGAGTAATTGATAGCTCTACGGCAGGTGCGACTGACCCTGACGACTACGAGATTCAAGCGGTGGCGATCTACTACAACGAATCGACGGGAATGAATCAGGAATTCACTTCCGGAGAAACGGCGTATCTCTCGGTCAATAACGTGGCGCCGACCATTTCCAGTATTACCAACGATGGCCCTGTATTGGAAGACCGGGAAATTACAGTAACGGTGAATGGCGCCGGCGACATTGCGTCAGCAGACGATTCGGGGCTCACCTATGAGTTCGACTTCGATGGCGATGGAACTTATGAGGTGTCCGGAACCGATGCCTTTGCCTCACATACCTACACGGACGACGGTGTCTTTACTGTGGGCGTCCGGGTGATCGACAAGGACGGCGGCACCGCTACTTTCCTGCACGACGTTACCGTTGAAAATGAAGATCCTACCCGAATCATTGCCGGTGCGAATTCCACCGACGAAGGGGAAACGTATTCTCTCAGCCTGAGTGCAACCGATCGGGGAGACGATACCATTTACGAATGGGTCGTCGACTGGGGTGACGGCACGATCGACACTTTCAACACCGATGCCGTGGTCGCGACACACCAGTTTGCCGACAACGGAAACTACACGATCCAGATCACTTCGCGCGATGAGGACGGCGTTTACTCCGACTCGAAGAATGTCACGGTGAACAACTCCGCGCCGATGCTTTCCAACGTGTCTGCGACGACGATCAACGAAGGAGAATATACCGTTCTCTCCGGAACCATTACCGATGCGGGTGCGGACAGCTTTACGCTCACGGTCGATTGGAAAGATGGAACGGTAGAAACCTTCGACATCGCGGCAGGAACGACAGACTTTTCCCTTCGCCATCGCTATGAGGATGATCCGGTATTGGGAACTTCCTCCGACATTCTCACGATCGACCTGACTATTGAGGATGACGATCACGCGACGGTAGGAAACGGCCTGAGCATGTCGACGACGACGGTTCAGATCAACAATGTCGCTCCCGAGCTTCAGACCACGCTGGACATTGCGTCCATCATCGAGACGGGAAGCGTGACGCTCTCCGGTCTCATCGACGACCAAGGTGATGGCGACATCGATTTCGCCGGCGGCGCTACCATGACGCTCGATATCAACTGGGGAAGTGCGGAATCTGTCAGTCCGAATAACGTACAGAGTTTCCTTCTCGGAGGGACGGTTCTTACCGAAGCGGTCGATGGCATCAACTGGGATCCGACAACGCGGATCTTCTCCCTGAGCCACCAGTATCTCGACGACGATCCGGACGATGCAGATGGATTCGACCAGCAGGATACCTTTACGATTTCCGTGACGGCAACCGACGACGACACTGGTGTATCGAACGTTTCCGAACAGGCGATCGAGGTCACTAACGAAGCCCCGGTCATTACCAGCTTCGACGAGGGTGACGCCAAGATTCACGAGGCCGCTCTCTCCGGAACGGATGTGAAACTCGAAGCCGAGTTCTACGATATTTCCTCGAACGATACGTTCCAGGCTACCATTGACTGGGGCGATGGAACGGTCGAAAACGTTGCGGTCTCTTTCAATACGTTGACGAACCAGGGAGCGCTACTGGCGACTCACCAGTATACAACGGGTGGAGTGTTCGACGTGACGGTGTTTATCTCCGACGACGACGACGGTGATTCTCAAACGGTCCTGACAAAGACCTACGTGATCGGTGTGGAGCAGACAGGTAGCGACCTCACCATCACCGGCACGGAGTATCAGGACAATCTCTCGATCGACCTGAACAGCTCGACCAACGAGATCGAAGTGACCGAGCTTGCCGGTGGGCGCCAGCGCACCTTCTCCGTGGGAACGATCACGAATCTCACGGTGAACCTGAACGGCGACAATGACTCGCTTTACTTCGATCCTGACACTGAGATCTCCGGTACGACAACCATCGACGCCGGTAGCGGCAGCGACATGGTCACGATCGAGGGGCAAAACGGAACCGGTTCCGGCATTCTCAATGTTCTCGGGGGAACCGGGAACGACATGATCTCGATCACCGACAGCAAGTTCAGCGGCAGCGTGACGATCGATGGAGGAGAAGAAGATGCATCGGGTAACTTCGGCTTTGAACAGGGAACCTTCGCCGGATGGACGGTAACCATCGACGAGAACTTCGGAACGGTTCTCATCGACGACGGAACCGCCGACCCTGCCATCTACACCCTTTCGGGCGATATCCCGACCGGGAATACCGCAGCGCCGAATACGGGGGCGGGAGCCATCCTTTTCCAGAATGGCGATCATTCCATCCACCGGGACATTACCCTCCCGGAAAACGGAGTGGGCCTGACATTGAACTGGTCCGACTACGTTCACCTCATCACCAGCGGGCAGCTCGTTCAGAATGGTGGCTTCGAGCTGGGCGACCTCACCAACTGGGATATCGCATCGGGAGATGTCGCGATCGACGACGGCACATACGATCCGGTGGGAACCGGCGGGACGGTTGCCCCGAACGGTGGTGGAAACCAGGTCGTTTTCGAGGGGATCGGGACGCATTCGCTGACGCAGACGATTTCCGTGCCAACGAATGCCGATACCGTAACTCTTTCCTGGTACGACCAGATCGAGAATTTCGAAACCGATTTCATCGACGGAGTTCGGGAATGGAAAGTCGAAGTGCTGGACGAAAGTGGAAACCTTTTTGAAGAGCTCTTCACAACGGAAGCGGGTGAAGCCCTCCAGCGTCCATACGCAGAACGCACCGCCGACCTTTCGGCCTATGCCGGTCAGACGATTCAGATTGCCTACACGCTGGTGAGCGACTCGGCGGACTTCGTTGTCCGTCTCGACGATGTGAATCTCGACTTCACCGCACCGAACGATTTCTCCGCCGGTTCGACCGAATGGCGAGTCGAGGTGCAGGATCTCAATGGCGCGACCTTGGAGGTTCTTCATCAAACGGAAGCGGGCGATCCCACCGATACCGGTTGGGTCGATCGCACAGCCGACCTCAGCGCCTACGCCGGGGAGACGGTCCGTATCGCGTTCATCATGGACGACGATTCGAACATGTTTAACGTCCGCCTCGACGACATTTCAGTGACCGATCTCAAGGGCGATACACAGACTATCGAGAACCTGAACGACTTCGACACGCTCACCATCGACGGCGTCATGCAATCGGGCGGAGCGGGAGACGGCCTGAATGTTCGTGGCACCGAGCAGATCGAAATTTCGAACAGCTCCTTCAATGGAAATGCGGGTGACGGTATCGACATCGCTTCGGACGACGACGACTCCATCACGACCGTCACGCTCGATCAGGTGGAAGCTTCGAATAATGCGGGGATCGGTTTCACTGCCGAAAACATCGCGGCGCTTTCCGATACCGACGGCGTATACAGCGGCAATACTTCGGGCGGTTTCTACATCGACGGACTCACTCCATCCGATGGCGACACCACTTACCTGAATACGGTGACGAACGGCGGCTTCGAGTCCGGCGATTTCCAGGGCTGGTTTGTTTCTGTCAGCGATGAAGGTGCGCTTCAAATCGACGATGGCTCCGTCGATCCATCCGGTTCCGGAGTGTCCGTGAATCCGGAGAACGGCAGCTATCAGGTGGATTTCGAAGGAAGCGGCACGAACGTTCTTTCCCAGATTATCTTCATCAAACCGGGTGCCGATTCGGCGACCCTGACATGGATCGATCGCATCGAGAACTTCGCGGCCATTACGAGCGAACTTCTCACGAACGGCGGTTTTGAAAACGGAGACCTTTCCAACTGGAACTCCAGCGGAAATGTCAGCATCGACGATGGAACCTTGGATCCGTCAGGGTCTCCTTCGACGACCGATCCGCAGGACGGTAGCTATCAGGCGACCTTCGCTGGAGTGGGAACGAATGTGCTTACCCAGCAGTTCACAATCGCGGCTGACGCTTCTTCGGCGGACCTCACGTGGTATGACCAGATACAAAATTACACCGGTGTCTACTCCGACGGTTCCCGCCAGTGGAAGGTCGAAGTCCTCGACACGATGGGCAATGTCCTCGAGGTGCTTTACACCACGGAAACCGGGGACAGTGCGGTGCAGGGATACTCGAGCCGGAACGCCGATCTGTCCGCCTATGCGGGGCAGACGATCCAGGTGGCCTTTACCCTCATCACCGACTCAGAGGAGTTTGTGGTTCGCCTCGATCAGGTCAGCCTGACGCAGTCGATACCGGACGACTTTGTCGATACCACTCGCGAATGGCGCGTGGAAATCCGCGATGCGGTGACCGACGTTCTTTTGGATGAAGTTTACACCACCATGCCGGGCGACCCGCAGGAGCAGGACTTCACCGAGCGCTCCGCCGACCTTTCGGCATACATCGGACAGGAAGTGAGAATTTCCTTTGTCCTTCAAAGCGATACCGAAGACTTCACCGTGCGTCTGGATGAAGTGCAGGTCGCAGTGACCAGGCCAGCGCCGGTCACCGACCTGACCCTGACACGGACCGAAGCGTACGACAATGGAACCGGTGATGGAATCAATCTTGCCAATATCGAGTCGAATGTTTCGCTCTTCGGCATCAGCGCTTCTGCAACGACTGGATCGCAGGCGAACGGAGTCGTGCTGAGGGGAATTGGTGGAAACATTGAGATCAACGATTCCGGCGCCATCTCTTCCGAGATCAACGGCAACGATGGAAACGGTCTCACCGTGACGAATTCGCTCGGTGACCTCGACGTCACTAATGCGGACATCAATTCGAATGGCGGAACCGGCGTCTACCTGCAGACCGTGGGCGACGTCAACTTCACCAGCGTCGAAGTCGACGGAAACGACAAGGGGCTCGTTGTGGAAGATGACCCTGCCACAACCGCCAATCCGGGAACGAACACCACGACAGGTTCGGCGTTCTCGTTGGACGACCGGTTTGTCCTCACTACCGATGCCAACGTGCAGGACTCGGATACCGTGCCACACGTTTCCATCGCGAGAACTGATGGCGGTTACCAGGATGTCTTTGCCTTCACGGTAGAAAATATCAATGACATGGGTGTCTTCGATATCGACGGGGCGACCGGCTTCGATGCCACGCTGCTTCTCTTCGATGCTTCCGGAAATCTCATTGCCTCTAACGACAATGCACTTGCTGCTGACGCAGGTAGCCCGGGAACGAGCGACTCTTTCCTTGAGTTTACTTTCACAGCTGTAGGCGCCTACTACCTCGTTGTTCGCGGAAGTGACGGGTCTCCGACTAGCGATCCGAATACGGTTGTGGCCACCAGTGCTCTGCCGGTGGGGGCCAGCTACACGTTGAATGTTTCTCTCCAGAACGTGGATACTGGATCGATCGGTAGCTTTACCGACACGGATGGTTCATACAGCGGAAACGGCGACGGTGGTATCGACATCGCCAGCGCTGAGCGCGACCTGACATTTGTCCGCACCACTGTGACGGATAATGGAACGGGCGACGGCGTCGTTGCCGACCTCGTGGGTGGAGATGTCCTTTTCCAGGGCGTGACCATCGGGCAGACGGCCGGAACCCAGCAGAACGGCGTCGTTCTCACTTCGATCACAGGCAATGTGACGGTGGAAGACTCGGGCGCGATTTCCTCGACCATCAGTGGAGGAACAGGAACAGGCTTCTCGCTCGACAATTCCGCGATCGTCGGCAGCACGACTGACCTCGCGATGACGAATGCGACGGTGAGCGGCTTTACCGGAACCGGTATCGATCTGAACTCGATAGACACTGTCATGCTGATCAGCACGACTTCGAGCCAGAATAATATCGGCCTGAATGCCACGACGATCACTTCGTTCAGCGACACCGACGGCACTTTCAATGGGAACGCCGATGGTGGTATCATACTCGACATTGTGAATGGCGACATCACCATGGTCCGGACCGAGGTGCACGGCAGTGACGCCGACATGAATGGCGCGGGCGATGGAATCACCGCATCGAATGTGACCGGGAATGTTCTCTTCCAAGGAATCAAGGTTAGCGAAGACACCGCAGAACAACAAAGCGGTATCGTTCTGACGACGATCACCGGAAACGTAACGGCCGAGGATTCCGGTGCGATCTCTTCCACCATCAATGGCGGAGCGGGCACGGGCTTCTCGCTGGATAATTCGGCGATCATCGGCAGCACGACCGACCTGACGATGACGAACGCCTCGATCACTGGATTTGACGGGACAGGTATTCTTCTGAATTCCATCGACGCGGTCGTCCTGACAAACACCACCTCGAGTCAGAACGGTAAAGGTCTCAACGCATCGACGATCACATCCTTCTCCGACACCGACGGCACCTTCAATGGGAACGCCAACGGCGGCATCATGCTCGACACTGTGAATGGCGATGTCACCATGGTTCGGACCGAGGTGAATGACAGCGACGCCGACATGAACGGAACCGGAGACGGAATCACCGCATCGAACGTGACTGGTAACGTTCTCTTCCAGGGAATCAATGTCAGCGAGGACAGTGCCGAGCAACAAAGCGGTATTCTTCTGACGACGATTACTGGAAACGTGACGGTCGAGGACTCCGGAGCGATTTCCTCGACGCTGATGGGCGGCGGGGGAACCGGGTTCTCACTCGATAATTCCGCGATCCTCAACAGCACGACCGACCTGACGATGACGAATGCCTCGATCACCGGGTTTGCCGGTACAGGCATCAACTTGAACTCCATCGACGCGGTCGTCCTGACAAATACCACTTCGAGCCAGAACGGCAAAGGTCTCAATGCCACGACGATCACTTCCTTCTCCGACACCGACGGCCTCTACAATGGAAACGTCGACGGCGGTATCATGCTGACAGGCGTGACCGGGGAAGTCGACCTGACTCGCACCGAAGCGTCGGACAACGACTCCGATTCCAACAATGTGGGAACCGGATTTGCCGCGGATACCGTAGGCGGAAAGGTCACAATCCTTGGCAGTACCTTCGATGGCGGAGGTACAGCTCCTCAGGAGAATGGCGTTACTTTGAACGCGATTACCGGTGACATCACCATCGGCGATTCCGGTGCGTTTAGCACATCGATTTCCGGCAACACCGGCGCCGGTCTGGAAGTAACCAATTCTGCGACTTCCAATGTTTCCCTGACTAACGTCACTGCGGACAACAACGGTGGCAACGGTATTTCTCTCACCGATGTGGCAGACGTCGATTTCACGGGTGTATCCGCCAGCAGCAGCGGTAAGGGTGTGGAAGGGCTGAACTTCGGTTCCTTCACCGATACGGACGGCACCTTCGATTCGAATGTCGACGGAGGTATCGAGCTGACAAACCTCACTGGCGATTTCCGCCTGACGCGCACCAGTACTTCCGATAATGATAGCGACCAGAACGGAATCGGAAACGGCATCGAAGTTCTCGGAGTGAGTGGACTCGCGAGCCTGCTCGGCATTTCGGTAAACGACAGCGATCGAGCGGGAACCGGAGCTTCGCAGGTGAACGGAGTTCTTCTCGGAAACATTGCAGGACACATCACGGTCGCTGCAGCAGGAGCCACCGGGACGACGATTACCGGAAACCGCGGCGTCGGTCTGGGAATTGCAGGATCTCCTGCGTCGAACGTCACCATATCCGATTCCACCATCGACGATAACCTTGACGGCGGTGTCGACATCGAATCCGGCGTAAACGTATCGATCACCGATTCCTTGATTCGCGGAAACGGCGTCGGTGTGACCGCCGGAACGTTCTCCGATTTTACCGTCACGAGAACAACGATCTCCGATAATGAAGACGGCGGTATCGTTGTAGTGGATGTGTCAGGAAATGTCCTCTTTGACGAAGTCACAGCTACGGATAACGACGCCGACAACGACGATGCGGGAGGTGGCTTCCAGGCATTTGCTCTTGCGAATGCGAATGCCATCGGCGGATCGTTCATCGTCGAGGGCTCGACATTCTCGGACACCGATGGAGAAGGAACTATCGCCCATCAGCAGTTCGGGATCTCTGTCGACGGTCTGGGTGGCAGCTTCATTGTTCAGGACAACGACGCGGGCACCCGCTCCAGCGACATCTCTGGAAATGACACGTCAGGTATTGAGATCACCGATCTTAACGGCAGCAACGTTGTCATACACAACGCAACGGTATCCGGAAACGGAAGCGCCGACGGAACAGAAGATGGAGCTGGAATTATTCTGACAAACATCGGAACTTTTACTGCAAATTCAATCACGGTAGAAGACAACGCCGATGGAGGCATTTACCTAACGGACGTAGCTGGTTTGGCAGAATTCATCGATTCTTCCTTCAGTTTTAATGACTCGGACGGAGACGGTATGGGGGATGGTATATCGATTACCAATGCGACTGATATCGAGTTCAGCCATGCTATTGCGAACAGGAACGGCGAAAGAGGCCTGGATGTATCGAACTTTGCCAGTGCGACCATCGTGGGTGGTTCGTTCTCTGGAAACGCTTCGGCTGGGATGCGATTCAGCGATGGGAATGTGGTCAGAATGGTTTCTACCGCTGCAATAGGCAATGGTGTCAACGGTATTGAGATTTCCCAAACATACTACGCAAACTTGCAGGCTGTCGGTTCGTCTTTGAACGGAGGCAATGGGCTGGTTCTCACCGATGTTGTGCGCCTCGATGACAAGGCCGGGAAATACCGAGCCAACCAGTTGAACGGAGTCAACCTTACAAACGTTTATCAGGCGAGGTTGGAAAGAACCGAGATCCTCAATAACAAAGCTCCTTCTCTGAGGCTGGACACGGTGAATCGCCTCACTTTCGCCAAGATCGACTTTGATGGATCGAAAGGGAAGGATGTGAAGACAATCGTCCTTCAGCAGGGATCGCTCGCTGTTAACCTAATTGAGAAGGTCGAAGTCGAACAATTGCTCCTCCGCAATGATACGGTCCTCAACGGATCGGGAACGACTACAGCTTTGATCAAAGCCTACAAAGGTTCAACAATTGCTCCAGGAGGCGATGGTATCGGCATTATTGGATCGACTACGGGTATCCTGATGAAGCGCGGTTCGAATCTACAGATCGACATTGGCGGTCTCTTACCCGGAGATTCTAAAGACGGTTACGATCAATTGTTGATCGAGGGAAGTGTGAAAATTCAGATCGCCAACCTCGAATTCCGGCCGTTCAAGGATTTCATCCCGGGAGAAGACGATCGCTTCATCTTCATCGATAACGATCAACATGATAACATTCGAGGTCGCTTCCACAGGCTGCCCGACGACGCTGAGGTTTCCAACTTCCTTGATGCAGGTCTTGATGCGACGATCACTTCCAAGGGCGGCGATGGAAATGACTATGAAATAGTAACCGAAACAATTATCATTCCGCCTGATATCTTCGATGACGTTACCGAAGCGATTGAGGATACGTTGGGTGGTGATCTGCCCGTCGATCGTTCCGGGGTCTTCTCACAGGATCGGATTTACTTTGGATTCTTATATAGTGACGGCGGATCGAGTATAGGTAGCTCTGCCTTCCACTCACGTTTTGCAGCTGATTACAATCCACTCTGGCCGATGTTCAGCGGAATGGTGACCCCTGGCTCTACCGTTTTCGTGACTCTCTACGATTCGAATGGAATGATCGTCGGTCAGCAACTCGCTAGTGCCGATTCCATTGGCCAGTGGATTACGGTGTTCTCTGGATCTGATTTCGCCGATCCACCGTCTCGTGTCACTGTCGAGGTGACGCCGCCAGTGTATCGCCCGGATACGGCCTCTTTTGAGGAATATTTCATTCCAGTTGGTGACCCTATCGGAATGGGAATCGGCGAACAGATTCATCTCGACGGCTTTCTTTTGAACGGAGTCGTTCTTAACCCCGCAGACTGATATGTTTAGAAACTGTTGCAAAACATTACCGTCGGAAGGCGGGAAAAGGGCGCATAGGTGCAACGTGAGCCGTTACACAGACAGATCCTCAGCAAGGGGGGCACTCCTCTTCTTGTCATTACTGGCTGCCCTGTTTTCTACAGGGGGCCAAAATGGTAGAGCTGATTCTATTCAAGCTCAGCCGCTACTTTCGGCAGAGCCGGTGGCAGGAGAGAAAGAGAGAAAACCGCTGTTGAATTCGTTTTTCGGTGAAAAGCGGGGGGCAAAGAAAAGCGAATCTCCCGAGATGGCTGTAGAGCCAATCTCAGCGAAGCCAGTTGAAGTTTCGGCAGCTACTGAGTCAGCAGATCTCCCTGCAGTAAAGGTGACCAAGAAAGGGGAACCGGTGGAAGACTCGATCAAGGTAGGTTACGAAACATCTTCTCCTGCAGAGAAAAAGTCTGTTCTGGGCTGGTGGTTCAAGAAGGGAGAAGCTGAAGCTGATAAGATCGAAGAGAAAGAGATTTTCGAACCAGCGCCGGATGTCGACAATTCAGAAATATTCGAGGCTCAGACGATTGCCCTTACCAAGTCGGAATCTGAACTTGCAGTCGATGCGAGGATTGAAAAACTGTATAACGAAATCGAAGGCCGCATCTGTCAGTTTACCGATCCGGAATTGAACATCAATCAATTTGCCGGAGACGGGGTGCCGATCGATTTCAACGAAACGTGGGGGCAAGACATTCTTCGCAGCTATTGGGGTGGACAGCCTCGAATTTCTCGTTCGCTAGATTCGGTTTATTCAGCGGCCATGAGCCACTCCTACCGAGTGAAGGATCTTACCTACATCCCACAAATTACTGAGACGAACATCGGAGCTGCTGAGGGCGAGTTCGACCCGGAAATTTTCAGCGAACTTCGCCGCGAGCATATCGACGAGCCCACCGGCTCGACACTCACCACGGGGACAACTGGCCGGTTGATCGAAGACAACTGGACCGGAGAGGTGGGAGCCCGCAAAAAATTTATCAATGGTGGTGAAGCCGAGCTTTCTCACGATTTTCTCAGTCGAAAAAACAATTCGACGTTTCTTGATCCGAATCCGCAGACGCAGACCGACGTTCGCCTCCGTGTCGTCCAACCGCTCCTTCGAGGAAACGGTATTGAGTACAACACAATTTCCATCAAAGTAGCCAATCTGGACACTCGTATCGCGACTGAGCAGATGGTCAATGCGCTCGAAGATTACCTGCTTGAGGTCAATCGCAGCTATTGGGGGGTCTATCTCGCTCGTGCAGCCTATGCACAACGTCTCGAACTTGTGGGAGTGACAGGAGATGTCGTGAATCTCCTTAAAGAACGCGAGGAGATCGATGCCGAAGCTACTGCGAGTGAAATTGTTCGTGCCAAAGCTTCACTGCTTGAGAGAAAAGCCGATCTGATCCGAAGCAAAACCGCAATACGCACAGCCGAAGAGCGCCTTCGCTCCCTGTTGAACGATCCCAGCATGCCAATGGGAATGGCGGCGGAGTTTATCCCATCTTCCAAACCGATTCTCAGTCCTCCCTGCGATGATGTGCAAACAGTTGCTCACCTCGCAATCAAGAACCGTGCCGAAATCGTAGGAAGCGAAAACGCGATTCGCGTGGCCGGTCTTCGGCGGGATGCCGCCCGTCACGATCTTCTTCCAAGGCTGAATGTCACGGGTGAAATCGGATATGCAGGACTTGACCGCGGCAGGGACTTTCGCGGTGCCTACGACGATACCAACGAATACGGTGCCGGTTGGGCATTCGGCTTTACCTTCAGCCAGCCTTGGGAGCGCCGTTTCGCCAAGTCTTTCGAAGTACGTCGCGATCTTGAATACGATCAGGCCGTCAACCAGCTCCGTCTCGCCGGAAATGAAATCATCCTCGATGTGCTCGTGAGCTATCGCGAAGTGGTCACCGCCTACCAGGACATGCAGGCCAAATACCAGGCCGTTCGCGCCTCTCGCGAGGAAGTCCGCAAACTCGAAGAGCTCGTTAAGACCGATGCGGGCGAAGACTCTGGTCGCACCATCGGTTCCCGTCTCCAGATCCTGCTCGACGCCATTGAGCGAAACCAGACCGCCGAAGAATCTTACCTCGTTTCCGTCGTGGCATACAATTACTCCCTCGCCGCCCTCGAACGGGCCAAGGGCACCTTCATTCGCCTCGACAACTACAAGTGACGGCATTTCGCGTGCCGGTTCCGAAAATCGGGTCCCGGCGCCGAGGGGATCGGATTTTCGGATGATCACACAGTTTGCGAAGCAGTATGACAAGCGCTCCTACCTCGAGGGGCGGCTCCGTGCTGGTTGGAAACGCGCGCTGAATCCGCAGGGCGGCCATAACGACCAGCTTCGTCTCCGGAAAATCCTTTCGATGGAGGAGGAAATGGCTGCACTCACCGACGAGGAGATCCAGCAGAGGTCTCACAAGTGGAAAGAGGAGATGGAAAAGGGGGCCATCGAGTGGGAAGACATCGTCGAGCCTTCCTTTGCCCTGCTCCGTGAAGCCGCCCGCCGTGTTCTCGGGCTCTTTCCGTATCCCGAACAGGTGCTCGGTGGGCTGGCCCTCGTTCGTGGATGTGTCGCCGAGCAGGCAACCGGGGAGGGGAAAACTCTGACGACTACCATTCCATCCTATTGCTTCGGGCTCACCGGAAAGGGCGTCCACGTCGTTACCGTCAACAGCTACCTCGCAAAGCGGGACTACGAGTTCGCCAAGCCGCTCTTCGAATTCCTCGGCTTGACCATCGGTTTTCTCGAAGAACAGGGGGATCCGGCAGACAAGACCAAGGCCTATCGCTGCGACATTGTTTACGGCACGGGCTACGAATTCGGTTTCGATTACCTTCGCGATCAGCTGAAACTCTTACAAAACCCTAAACCGTCTCCCGTCGACCGGCTTTGTGGAGTACTCATGGGGGAGACTTGTCAGGAACCGGAACTCATGCATCGCCGCCTCAGTTTCGCCATTGTCGACGAGGTGGACAGTGTGCTCATCGACGAGGCCGGGTCGCCCCTACTGCTCAGTGGAGCCGGACGGGAAGATTTCGATCCCCGTCCTTTTCAACGAGCCCTCGAACTCACCAGCGAGCTGGAAGAGGGCCGCGATTACTGGCTCGAACGCGGGCGCAATGTTACCCTGACACGACAAGGGAGGCAAACCGCCCATGCGGCGAAAGGCGTTCCCTGGGCAGCCTTGATACGTCCCTGGAAAACCTACGTCGTCAACGCACTCGTCGCTGAGATTCTCCTGCGTCGCGACGTCGACTACATTGTCGAGGACGACTCCGTCATTATCATCGACGGCAATACCGGGCGAGCCCATGCCGAGCGATCCTGGCGCGACGGACTTCACCAGGCCGTGGAGACCAAGGAGCAAGTCACCATTAAATCCGAGAACCAATCCGTCGCCAGTATCACACGCCAGCGGTTTTTTGCTCGCTATGAATGGATCGGCGGTCTCACCGGGACAGCCACCGAGAGCGAGGGCGAGCTCTGGAATTTTTTCGAAATGCCCGTCACTCCCATACCGCTCCGCAAACCGTGCATTCGCCAGGTTTTTCCTGAGCGAGTATTTGTAAATCGCGACTCTCTTTTCAATGCCGTTGTCGAGTCCGTCCTCGAAATGCGAAAAGCCGGTCGACCCGTCCTCATCGGGTCTCGCACCATTCGCGTCAGCGAAGCACTCAGCGAGCGTCTCGATTCCCGTAGCATCAAACACGAGATTCTCACTGCAAAACAGGACGAAGAAGAAAGCCGCATCATCGAGGGAGCGGGCGAAAGCGGGAGTATCGTTATCGCGACAAACATGGCGGGGCGGGGGACGCACATCGACATCAGCGATACTTCACTTGAGGCAGGCGGACTGCATGTCGTTGCGATCGAGCGAAACGAATCCCGCCGCATCGATCGCCAGCTAATCGGACGTTGTTCCCGACAGGGACAACCCGGCAGTTGCCAGTCCTTCGTCAGTGCCGAAGATGACATCGTCATCGAGTTCGGAGCTTCCCTTGCCAAAGCGATTGGCGCTTCGAAAGCTGACGAGAACGGCGAAGTATCCTCGCACTTCACTAAAGATTTCGACCGCCTTCAGCAGAAGGTGGAAAAGATAAAATACGCCTTTCGGCTACAAATGTGGGAACGAGATAAATGGAACGATCAAACAAGACAATCCCTTTCCTGACGCTCCTGTTAGGATTTTTGACCCCGTATCTTTTCGGCGAAGAGGTCGTGCCCGGCCATGTCGCCGTGCCGACGAACCTGAAGCCCTATCAAAGCATTGAAATCTCCACGACCGAGCGCGGCAACATCGAAGAAATGATCGTCAAAGTCGGTCAGGAGGTCAAAGCTGGCGACCCGCTCATGAAGCTCGATAGCCGGATCCTCGAAGCCAACATCGCCATCGCCAAAGCCCAAGCCGAGAATGCAGGGAAAGTCGAAGCTGCCGAAGCCGACCGCAAACTCAACGAAGACCGCTTCAACATCGTCGCCAAGCTGCGCCGTAGCGGCACCACCAACTCTGCCGAGTATGAAAGGCAGAAGGCCCTCCTCGCCGTCAGTGCCGCCAACGTCGTCGTGGCGGAAGAGGAGAGCGCCGTCGCCAAGCTCCAACTCGCTCGTGCAAAGGCGGAAGTCGAAAGCCGAATACTTCGAAGCCCTATTGATGGCGTTGTCGTTGATCTTTCTAAAGACATCGGAGAAGCAGTAATTGGCAGTGTTTCCGAAGTTCTTGCGCAAGTAGTGGAGGTCAAACGCCTTAGAGCCAGGGCTCATGTTCCATTTCACCTGACGAAAGCTTTGAAAGTAGGAGATTCAATCCAGGCTCGTCTTGAAGACGGCGAAGAAACCCTTGTTTCCGGGACAATCGAATTTATCTCCCCGCTTGCCGATCCTGCCACTGGCACCGTGCCTGTTGAAGTGAAGTTCAAAAATTCCGAGCTGACCCTTCAGAGTGGCATCTCTGCTCAATTGCTTGTGCCAGACGTCCGCTAGCGTTTTGGCACCCGAAAATAGATTTGTTTCCAGGTCCCGGTGAAGGCGCTGCATTTGCGGATTGAGATGCTTCTCTACACTTTCACCCGGATTTTTGCGCTGCTTTGATTCCCAATCGCAAATTTGGCTGGATCCGGGTTTGGTTGGGAACGAGATGGGACTTTTTGTCCGACTGATATCACTGGATATCGTTCCCGACTGGGAGGGGCTCCCTCAGTATGATAAATCGAATTTACGGAACAAGGAGGTGCACCTCTTGACCTTGTTCAGTTTTCAGACTGCAAATCAGTGGGGGAGAGGCAGTGGGATAAGGTGGGCTTTTTTAAAAACACAAAGGGAAAATCGAATAATATATGGACTCTTATTGTTCATTTTCGGTATTGACGAGGTTTTGCGGAAAGTTTATTCGCAGTTGTGCAAAAAATCACTTGCGTGAGAATTGCATTTTTTAAAATTTCAATAAACTCTCTTTACCCCTGTAATGAACCGAACGAAGTCTTCTCGTCGGAAGCGCTGGTATTTTGCTCGCGCCATGGCTCGTGCCTACCGTGAAATGCTCGAAAACCGGAAGAGGGGGCGTGTTTCTGCAACGAGAAGGACCCTTTTTGCTGAAGCTCTTGAACCTCGAGTTTTGTTTTCTGGAACTCCAATGCCGGTGGATCCAGAGATGGTTGAGGAGGCTCAAGATCAGGAATCGGTGGCACAAACTGCCGAGTTGTTGACTGCCCTTGAGGAATCTGGTGTCGATTTCAGTCAAGCGGATGAGGGGAACGATGAATCAATATCGGAAGAAGACCTCCAGCGACTGGCTCAAGAGGCTCTATCGCGGTGGGAGGAGACTGGACTTACGCAGGAGCAGATTGATGCACTCGAATCGATCGAATATGTGGTCGCGGATCTAGAGGGAACGACGATTGCTGCTGCTGAGGACAATACGATTTATATAGACACGGATGCGGCTGGACTGGATTGGTTTGTAGACGATACAGAGTGGCTCGACGAAGAGTTTGTGGAGATCGACGGTCTTCTTCGGTCGATGGATGATAGCGAGATCGATGGAATCGACTTGTTGAGCGTAATTCTCCATGAACAAGGTCATATTCTTGGGCTGGATCACGTCGGGGAAGGAGAAGGGCTTATGGATGAGACCTTCGAGATCGGCGAGAGACGTTTGCTCGAGATCGGCATGGTGGATGGAGCAGAGCCATTCAGTCTTGAAGGGCTTCACTTTGCTTCAGCGCCGGTAGCCAACGACGATACGAGCGCGGAATTTACGGTTTCAGAGGATGAAACTCTCAATTCTATTGCGGCGACCTATGCGGGAGTGGTGAATGCGTCCGATCCTGTTGTATACTGGCGTCTTGGAGACAGCGATCGGAGTGATGGGGCGACGGCTGTCAATTCAGCTAACGGAGCGAGTAGTCTTGGCGCGAGTGGTAACGGCACCTATCTGGCCAATCACGTGGAGGGCATGGCAACTGTGGAGACGGATATCGACGAGGTGCTTGATGGTCCAATTGAAGGGGGAGACGCGGTTCACATCGATGGTGATTTGAAAGAGGGTGTAGGACTAGCCTTTTCCAATAATTTTCCTGGTGCCGCTGTGACCTTTGAGGGCTGGTTTCGGGGAACTGTCGATACGACTTCGCAACCTACGTTGTTTTCCTATGAGGGCGCAGGCCAAGGAAATGAGTTTATTGCGATCATTTCAGGAAGCTTGCAAATCTATGCCAACGGCAGCAACGCAACGACTTCGATAAGTAAGAATGATCTGCTGGATGACGAGTGGCACCATGTAGCGATCACTTTCGACAGCACGCCGGTTTTTGATGTAGGAGCAGGGGAAACTGTGGGCACTGTTCAGGTTTATCTCGACGGTGTTCTGGCAGATACTGTAACGCACGTGAATTGGGATGTACCGTTGGTTTCATCCGGGCAGCTCGTTGCGGGATGGGAGCAGGATGGTGCGCTCAATAATGGCGGCCAATCTTTTCAAGGATATGTGGGAGACGTAGCGGAGATCGCCGTCTATGGCTCGGTTCTTTCCGAGACTGAAATCGAGCAAAGGATCACACGTCCTTCGACTCTGCTGGCCAATGACACGGACGCTGACCCGGGTGATACGGTGATGCTCGATCTGAGCAGCGGCACAACTGTGACGTCGGCTCTCGGCGCTACGGTGACTCTTTCTCCAGATGGCGAGTTTGTCTACGACCCGACTTCGTCACCGGAGCTACAGGCATTGGGAGCTGGGGAGACAGCGAATGATGCGTTCAGTTATCTTGTAACCGATGGAACTCCGCCGCCGGATTTCAACGGAATTGCGGAGGATAGTTTTGTTTCGGCCAGCGATGGTTCGGGAGAGTCGTTTTATTCTACTGGAAATCTGGATCCGGATGGACCGGGGGCGAACCCGGGTCAAAGTCCCATTGCAGGAACAACTGGATTTGATGACGCCGACGGATGGGATGGGACGAATACTGCGATTTTCCAAACTCGTACGGGTGGACTGACCCACGATCTGCTCTCCGGTGAAGAGGATGGAAGAATGCGGGTCCGCGGGGGATACGATCGCCTGCTGGACCGGCCAATCGATGGGGGAGCCCCGGTATCTCCGACGGGAGAATACTTCATGAGTGTGCTTATGGAGAGGGACACTTCGGACCCTATTCCGGGAAATGCCTCGATCGGATTCGGTGCAGACGCAAATCCTAATGGCGGGTCGAGGGCCACTGGGTTCTACGTGGGCTTCGAAGGGAACAAGATTGTTGCGTTTGCGGGTGGCGGCTCAAACACGGAAGTGACCATCGACATCCTCGATACGATGGAGGTCGGGGTGACCTATCTGGTCGTTCTTCAACTCGAAACTAGTGCGGGACCAGGAGGTGAGGATTTGCTCACTGCCTGGTACTCCAGAGAAGGCGATACGGGATTTACGCAGGCTTTCACCAAAGTGGTGGTCGACACTTTCTCGGCCACAACTGATCTGGATTATCTGAAGTTGGAATCTGATGGAAGTTCCACTCAAGAAAACACTCACTATAGATCTTTTGATGAGGTCAGACTCGCCACTTCAATGCGCGACCTGGGGCTCTCTTTCGATACCGCCACGGTGGAGGTGTCTGTTAGTGGGGCGAATGATGCGCCTGTTGCGAACGACGATTCGAATACGGCTTCGGAAGCGGGTGGAACGAATAATTCCATTTCCGGGACGAATGCTTCCGGGAATGTCATCACCGATTCGGTGACGGGTGATTCGGACGCAGATGCGGGCGACACTCAAGCGGCCGGAACTCTTTTCGTCAGCAACATTGCTTTTCAGGGAACGCGGTTCAGTGGTTCCACCAATACCGGAGGGGCGATTGTCTCGGGCGACTCCGCTGCCATTGACGGCGCCTACGGCACACTGACAATCCATTCGGATGGCAGCTACATATACAGACCGAATGAAGCGGTCATGGCCAGTGTTGATGCGGGAGTGGATCCTGTGGAGGTATTTACTTATACCCTGTCAGATGACGAAGGGGCAACTGACGAGGCATCTCTAACTATCAATGTCACAAGCGCGGATGACGTCACGACTGTGGTCTACGTGAATGATGGGTGGACCAGGCTCTCCCGAGGAACGCCGATCAGCAATGCGGATATCGAGGCTAGTGGATCCGAGGCTGCAGTCTATGGTGCCACTGCTTTTGCTACACTGAGTGACGCGATTGCTGCGCTCGATACCACTCTGCCAGTTACTTTGATCGTGAATTCTGGTGTGTATCAGGATTCGCTCGATTTCAGCGGTTTTACCAATGATGTCACAGTGAAATTCGTCGAAGGAAACAGCACGATTGGTGGGCTTGAAGGTGGAGCCAACGTAGCAATTCACCTGGATGACGATGCGCAGCATTCGTTTGCGACCGTGCTGACGGTGAACAACTCGACTGATATGGAATTTTCCGGGGTGATCTCCGGGAATGGTGGTGTCGTTTCTACGGGTGTGGGTACGCTGGACCTGAGTGGAGCGAATACCTATTTTGGTGAAACGGCAGTGGGGCGCAGTCTGGTCGAAGATTTTGATGCGTATGGCAACGGCCAGAGTAATGAGTTCAGAGCAGTGTGGGAGACGAATTCGACCGGCACGCTTCGGATTGAAGAGTTCCCCGCATCGAGTGGAAACAAAGTATTGGCCTTTGGGTACGAGGGGGGATTGGACAATCCTGTTCTCGGACAGAGCACCCAGTTTCGAGGTGCTCATCGAGAACTGGAGGATCAAGTCGTCGAAGATGGTCAGACTTCGGTAGTCACTTTTGATGCGCTGCTGCAGAGTGAAAACGGTGAATGGTTTTATGGCTTGGCTGACGGCAATATTGAAACAGGTCAAGCTCGCAACCTCGATGGGATGCGTGCCTTTATCGGGCTGGTCGACAACGGCAGCGCCGATGGTCTTCTCGACTTGGTAGCGAATGACAACGGAAGCTTTGTAACGATCGGAGCCGGATCAATTGCTGTAGACACCTTCTATGAGTTCGAGCTTCGGGTAGACCACTCGACTAACACTTACACAGTGTTTGTCGACGGTTTTCAGCAGGGGGTTGTTCTCTCTTTCGGCGCATCTGAAGACGATCTGGAATACTTCATGGCGCTGGGAGCGGGTGGGGCACGCTTCGATGCGATGCTCGATAACCTGGAAATCGAGACGTCAAAGTCGTCGACTCTTTTGCTCACGGGATCGCATACGAATGGCGGAGCCAGCACGGTGAGTGAAGCTGCGACATTTGGTGGAACGGGTACAACGGATAGCGATATCGTTGTGGAGGGTACTTTGGCACCAGGAGAGACGGCGAGTATTGAGAGCCTCGATGTTGGCGATTTGACCTTCTCTGCCGGTGCTACTTTTGAAGTACAGATTAATGGCGATGGAACCACTGTTGGCGGTTCCGGCAACGATGTCGTAAATGCCAATGGCGATGTAACGTTGGGAGCGGGGATTGCGACCCTCGATATCTCCTCACTCGGCTCTATTCCCGTCGGAGCGCATGCTTATACACTGATCAACAATACGAGTGGATCGACCACGGGGTTTTTCAAAGATACCTCTGGGTCCCCGCTGGCGGAGGGGGCAACGGTTTCCGTGGGAGGCACAGACTACACGATCAGCTATGCAGGTGGCGACGGGAACGACGTAGTCCTGACATACGGACAAGTATTTTATGTGAATGCTGACGTGGCATCTGGTGGAGTTGCCGACGGGGATGATGAACTTTCGGGAGATCAACCCGGAACGTCTTACCAGACGATCAACGAGGCGTTGACTGCGGCTGCGACGGACGAGCCGCTCACTTTGATTATCAATCAGGGGGACTACAGTCTGGAGGATCTCGATTTAAGTGCCTTTACCGAAGCGGTCATCATCAAGTTAATCGAAGGAAACAGCAGTGTCGGTTCTCTCACCGGAGGCGGTAATGTGTCGATTGAGTTGGGTGGTGTCGATGGGGCGCACACAATTGCGACGACGTTGAGTGTCGGTGGGGGGGATTTCTCCGGGACGATCGCCGGAGATGGTGGGTTAACTAAGACAGGTGCGGGAACTTTCACTCTGGGTGGTTCTGCAGCGAATACTTACAGTGGACTTACAACGGTCAGCGCCGGTACATTCGTGCTGGATAAGGATGCGGCTGGGACAGATGCTGTTGCCGGAGATATTCTGGTCGAAGGGGGAACCCTCCAATGGGCTGACTCGCATCAGGTAGCCGATACCGCAACCATTACCCAGACCGACGGAACCGTTTCATTTAGCGGAGAATCGGAAACATTTGCGAATTTCACGAGAGCGGGTGGCTTTACGGAAACTCTAGGCAGTGGTGCCGTGATTTCGATCACGGACACGCTCAACATGTCGGGTGGAAGTAGCTTCAATCTCAATAGTCCTTCGACCGTGATGGCTGATACCATGGTCTTTACCGGGGGGAGTATTGCGATAGGTGGTGGCAGTGCGAAGCTCCACATTGGTTCTGGTGGGCTGACCATGCAGGGGACGGCGATCAACATGAACGGTCGGGATAGCCAACTGGTTCTGGATGGCGACCTAACGGTGCTTGCGTCGAGCAGTAGTGCTCGAATTCGTCACACTTCTGCTGATGCTTTCACTACAGGGGGCCTGGATCTGGGCGGGGTAAATCGAACTTTCAATGTAGCGGACGGAACGGCTACTGTGGACCTGTTGATCGAGGTTCCGATCCTCAATGGGGAATTGACCAAGGAAGGGGACGGTCTGCTCCAGCTAACGGGTGCGAACTCCTATGAGGGAGGCACTAACATTAACGCTGGTACGCTTGATGTGGATGGTGCGATCAAGGGGGCTCCCGTGAGCATAGCCTCCGGTGCGACGCTCTCTGGAAGTGGAACTGTCGATGCTGCGATCAGTGGCGCCGTCGGATCGGTCATTCATCCCGACGGAAATATTTATCTGGGTGATGGATCGGCTAGTGGATTTTTCACGCTGGGAACTCTTCAGGTTGACACAGGGACTACGGTTACAATTCTTGATGCAGACCAAGCTGAGTTAGGCACGAACAGTTTTATCGAGGGGGAGCTTCTCGTTCTCAAGCCTGGGGCACCATCTCAACTGAGTGTCGATTTTGGCCGGGATAGCAATGGAGACAATCCGCTGCAGTCCGGGTTTGTTGGATTTAACTACAACGGCGATACGAATCCGGGAGATAAGACGGAGTCGTATTCGAGTGATGAACTCGCCGGAACGGGGAACTCGGTGGATGTTAGTATTCTCAACCCGACTCACTATCGCGACTATCCAGCAATTACGAGCGGTCCTTATGTTAGCCAGAGTAACCTGCTGTCGGACTCTGTATTCCGGAATACTAATGGAGTGATGACGTTGCGCCTCGAGAACCTTCTCGATGGCGAATATGAAATCACAACGTATCACCATAACACTACCACTAATTCGGGTGGTGTCTTTAATCTTTCCGTTACGGATGGCTTGCAGAGCGATCGTGTCATCGGATACGGACTTACTGAGGCAGTAGAGCCTACTGCACCGGACTCGATTCTCATTCAGACATTCCGTTTTACTGTTGTTGGCGGATCCAGCGTCGATATCATGCTGGAAAAAACCGGTGGTGGTTTTGTAAATCTAAACGGCTTTGAACTGGCGAGTATACCGCCTGGGACTATTGCGATCGGTTCTGGCGATACACTTGATGTGGGCGGCCGAGTCGAAGCAGCGACTGTCTCCCTAGGTGATGGAGCGACATTGACCGGCGGTGGAGACGTGGATGCCGCCATTGAAGGGGCTGCGGGTTCGACGATTTCTTCTGACGGAAATCTAAAATTGGGTGACGGATCTACTGATGGTTTCGAGACGGAGGGAGAACTTCTTGTGAACCATGGAGATGTCGTACTTTTGCGTGACTCCGATGGTGCCCTTCTGGGCGATAATACCATCGTGGACGGTTTCCTGCGGACGGAAACTGCTGCGCTATCGATCGACTTTGGTGCCTCCGATGAGAATCCTCTGTACGAAGGCTTTGAAGGATTCAGCCATGTGACGGCAACGAATCCGGGGGATAAGACAACTTCCTACGCCAATGACGTATTGGCCGGCACCGGGAACTCGGTGGATGTCTCGATCCTGAATCCGACTCATTATCGTGATTACCCGACCATTACTTCCGGGGACTACGTGAACCAGAGCGATTTACTTTCCGATTCAGTTCTTCGAAACACTAACGGAGTCATGACGCTTCGCCTTGAGAATCTCCTCGACGGTGAATACGAGATCACCACGTATCATCACAGCACGGGAGATTTCGCGTCATCTCCCGGAGGAGAATTTAATCTTACTGTTACGGATGGAGATTCGACGGACAGGGTGATTGGCACTGGCCTGATCGAATCTCTCAATCCGCGAGATCCTGCTTCGGTGCTCACCCAGACTTTCCGGTTTACCGTGGTCGGCGGATCTGCGGTGGACATCATGATCGAGCGCACAGGTGGCGGTCATGTGAACCTGAATGGGTTCGAGCTGTTCACGCTTCCGACAACGGGGATGGCAACACTAAGTTCCGGTGACAGAATCTCCGGCACTGGCACGGTGCAGATGGACCTCGTCAGTAATGGCGGTAGCATTCGACCCGGGGCGAACGATGGCAGCGATGTGGGAACGCTAACCGTAGCGGGGGACGTGATTCTGAACGGAGAGTTCGATGTCGATCTCGACGGTGCCAGTGCGGACCAAGTCGATGTTGATGGAGAAGTCACAGTCGGAGGCGATCTCGTTCTCGACGTCATAACCGAACCAACGGCAAATTTGATCACTCTGATCAAGAATGATAGTTCTACGGGATCTACGAGTGGGGAATTTACCAGTCTGAATGGAGTCCCTACGACTTTGAGTGATGGAGCGTCCATCACACTGGGCAGCAAGACTTACCGCATTTTTTACAATGGTGGCGATGGGAACGATGTGGTTCTCGCAGCTGCTGAGACTCCTACGACTGTGTATGTCGATGATGCCTGGACAACTGGCACCAATGGCGGGCAGGTGATTGCTGACGCTGATCTGGGCTCTTCGGGTGACCAGGATGCGGTCTTTGGCGTCAACGCTTTCGCGACGATTGCTGACGCTCTTGCTGCCGTGGATACGAATGGCACGATCATCATCAACGATGGGACCTACGCGGAGTCGGTGACTCTCGCTGATGGAAAAACCATCGAGGTCACCGGGCCGGATGCGGCAGGAACGGTGGTGATCAACTCCCTTTCTACTAATTCAGGCACCGAGGTGATTCTCGAAGGAAGTTCAATTTTAGAAGTCGGGGCAGGCAACGGAGATATGACCTTCTCGGGAACCGTGTCGGGAAGTGGAACACTGGTTAAGGATGGATCAGGAATTCATTACTTGTTGAATACCGGTAACAGCTACTCCGGCGGCACCGTAGTCAGGGGGGGGACTCTCCGTATCCAATCTGACGCGGTTTTAGGTGCCGTTCCCGGATCTACAGATGCTGACAATATTACTCTCGATGGGGGAACCTTGAAGAACAATGGTCCTGACGTGAGTCTCGATGCGAACCGGGGTGTTACTCTCGGAGCCGCGGGCGGCACGTTCGAGGTCCGGACTGGCACTACCTTTACTGTTGCTGGCGTTGTGACAGGGAGCGGGGCACTCTCCAAGATCGATGGAGGAACGTTGCTGCTTTCAGGAGCTAATACTTACGACGGGCAGACTACTATCTCGAACGGCATCCTGAAGATGGGCAACAATGCCGCTCTCGGGAGCACTGTGGGCAAGACCGTTATTCAGGACGGTGGTACTCTTGATATCAATGGCTTTCGGGCTTCGGGCGAACTGGTGGAAGTAGCTGGGGAAGGATATGTTCCGGCTGCGAGTGATCCGCTCGGTGCTATCACCAATACTGGTGCTCAGCAGACCAGCGCATTCAATAATATCGTCCTCACCGACGATGCGACCTTCAGTGCTCCCGGCCTTCGATGGGACATTGTTGGAAACATGGACATGGGCGGGTTCACCCTGACAAAGATCGGAACGGGTGGGCTTTACCTTAAGGGGCTCAATATTACAAATGGGGGAAGTGCTGACATTCAGCAAGGTACGCTGGTGCTCGAGTTTACCACCGACTTTGACGGAAACGGAACGATCACCGTTCGCACGGGAGCCGTTCTCCTTCTGAATCGCAGCGAAGCTGACAATCATGAGGTGGGCCTCGTTCTGGAAGACGGAAGTACGGTCCGCGCCGGGTCTTTCCTTGGGTACGAGGTTTCTCCGTCCTTTTCGGGAGATGTATTTCTCGTGTCGGGAACGGCTAACATTCAGACCAACACTGGCTCTACGGGTAGCGGTGGTCCGGGCGCAGCCTACTCCGATCTGACTCTAACTGGAAACATCAGTGGTCCCGGCGCGCTACGTAAGCAAGGGCCGCGTGTCCTGACTCTGTCTGGAACGAATACCTATTCCGGAACTACTTCCGTGACATCGGGCACTTTATTGGTCAATGGAGATAGTTCAGGCGCGACTGGTGCTATCAATGTAAGCAATGGATCGATTCTCGGTGGAACCGGAACGGTCGGCGGAGTGGTTACAATTACAAGTGGGACAGAACTGCAACCCGGTGAGAATGGGGTTGGGACGCTGACCATAGAATCGAACACGATCATCAATGGTAATCTTGCTTTTGATATCGATGGAGCCTCGGCTGACCAATTGACTGTGGTTGGGGATGCGACCGCTGGGGACGATGTTACTTTGAGCGGA
The DNA here is from genome assembly GCA_002698785.1 of Verrucomicrobiales bacterium. Classification (GTDB taxonomy): domain Bacteria; phylum Verrucomicrobiota; class Verrucomicrobiia; order Verrucomicrobiales; family DEV007; genus Arctic95D-9. Next base: position 75,846 of record PAAG01000060.1, read on the forward strand.
ACTGTGACCTTCAATGTGGTAACGGATCCGACAGAATCTTTGATTACTGTGATCGATAATGATGGAACAGCAGATTCCATTTCGACAGCATTCAGTAATTTCGCGGAAGGTGATACGATAACGCTTGGGACAAAGAGTTACCGAATTTTCTACAATGGAGGAGACGGAAATGATGTGGTCCTTGTCGACGCTGCGACACCGACGGTGGTATACGTAGACGATGCCTGGGTAACCGGATTCAACAATGGTCAGGTGATCGCTGACGCCGATCTGGGAACGGCGGGAGCCCAGGATGCAATCTTTGGTGTCAATGCCTTTGGAACACTTGCGGATGCGTTGGCCAACGCCACTGCTGACGCGACGATTATCGTCAACGGTGGAAGCTACGACGAAACGGTAAGCCTAACAGGGACTCAAACATTGGAGATTACCGGTCCAGATTTAGCTGGTTCGGTGACCATTACGGGGCTATCGGCTGATGCCGGAACGTCCATCGTTTTGGAGGGGAGTTCCGTTTTGACGCTGGGCAATGCAGCAGATCAAGTCATCGCAGCGGTTTTTTCGGGGACCGGAGATCTCGTTAAGCAAGGCACTGGGCAAATTACTTTGTCTGGAGAAGGTAGCAGTGCGACCGGTACTACTCTGGTCAAAGCAGGGATTCTGGCGTGGGGTGCGAATGATTCGTTCCCCAGTGGAACGGTCACAGTAGAAAGCGGAGGCACGGTTGATCTGACTGCCTTGAGTGGAAATAACAACGGCGCAACTGGCACAAACGGAAGTAACCGGGCTTACGTGATCGAAGGGACTGGATCAGCAGGGCAGGGCGCTTTGATTAACTCAAGCGGGAGCCTGGTAGGCACTTCCACCGCCATTAGTGGGCTTACGTTGACTGGTGATGCGACTGTGAACACACCTGCGCGACTGGACGTTGGGGGAGCAGTCAATTTGGGAACGTTTACGCTGACGAAGATTGGAAGCAATACGCTGGCTTTCCGCAGCACGGTTAACAGTCCTGATGGATCGATTGTTGTCGAAGCTGGTCGTGCCTATGTCGAAAACAACGACATGACGGTGGACACCATCTCGGTGAGCGATGGCGCTCGGTTCGGGATGTACAATTACAGTAACAACACGAGGACGGTAACTGCTAATATCACGTTCTATGGCGACAGCAGACTGGAGTCCGACACGAATGTTGAGGGCAATGTCCGTTTTGCAGGAACGATTCACATCGACGGTGGTACACTGACAATCCGGGACAACTTTGGTTCAGCCGGCACGGATGCAGATTATATTATTGATAGTACTATCTCAGGAACGGGAACGATCATTCTGAACGGTTCTAATTCAAACAGCCCGGATGACTTTTTGCAGTTGAACGGTGCCAATACTTTCAGCGGCGTTGTGCAAATGGCAGGAAGTGGGCCTCTCCTGCTCGGAAACGAATTGGCGCTTCAGTTTGCTACCCTTGATACTGGAAGCTCTGCGACCGATTCGGTGGATTTTGGAACGCTGACTGCGGCGACGTTTGGAGGTCTCACTGGCTCCGACAATATTGTGCTGGAGAATGCGTCTTCCGCTGCGGTGGCTCTCTCTGTGGGGAATAACGATTCCGATACTACGTATTCCGGTGGTCTGACGGGAAGCGGTTCTCTGACGAAAATTGGCACTGGAACGTTGACTCTCTCCGGGGCAAGCTCCTACACAGGCGTAACTTCGGTAAGTAGTGGAGTTCTGCTAGTCAATGGGGATAATTCCGGAGCGACCGGAGCCATAGGTGTCGGTAGCGGAGCCGTTCTTGGTGGAAACGGAACGGTCGGTGGTGTGGTCACGGTCATGACTGGGGCGGAACTGCAACCTGGAGAGAACGGAACAGGAGCGCTGACAATCGAGTCGAATACGATCATCAATGGTGACCTGGCTTTCGATATTGATGGAGCTTCGACCGACCTTCTCACTGTGCTCGGTGATGCGACTGCTGGCGACGATGTGACGTTGAGCGGAACAGTGACTTTCAACGTTATCTCGGATCCGACTGCGTCGTTGATTACAGTGATCGACAACGATGGAACAGCCGATTCCATTTCGACAGCATTCAGTAATTTGGCGGAAGGCGACACGGTAACGCTCGGAACGAAGAGCTACCGTATTTTCTACAATGGAGGAGATGGAAACAATGTGGTTCTCGTAGATGCGACGGTTCCGACCACAGTGTATGTGGACGATGCCTGGGCAACCGGTTTCAACAATGGGCAGGTAATCGCTGACGCTGATCTAGGTACGACAGGAGCCCAAGATGCGGTCTTTGGTATCAATGCCTTCGCGACAATTGCCGATGCCCTTGCCGCGGTGGATACGAACGGGACAATCATTATCAATGACGGGTCCTATGCTGAATCAGTGACTCTCAACGATGGGAAAACAATCGAGGTGACCGGGCCGGATGCGGCGGGAACCGTGACGATCGATTCTCTGTCGAGTGTGGCGGGAACTGAAATCAAGCTGGAAGGAACTTCGACTCTCGTTCTAGGTGATCCCTCCACTACGAATGATGCGGGAGTAATCGAAGGGATTCTTTCCGGGACGGGTAGCTTAACGAAGCAAGGTTATGGCAGGTTAACGCTAAGCGGAGACAACACCTACACCGGAGAAACGTTACTGAGCCAAGGCTATCTCCGGATAACTCATGAAAACGCGTTGGGTGCGGATAGCGCGGGAACTCGAATCGATCAGTCCGGAGCGGATTATTCCAACGTAAATCAACAGGTTCGACTTGAGGTAATGGGTGGAATCGACGTGTCCGAGCCATTGGAATTTTTCAACACGGGTGCTGGGCCCAGCCCGAATACACTCAACAGCATTGGTGGTGACAATACGCTTTCGGGAGCAATCACCCTGACCGATGCGAACGGATTTCGAATGCGCTCATCAACTGGTGGAAGCTTGACTATTTCAGGTGGGATCACAAGCAATGTGAACACTTCGATGATCGTTAATGCGTCAAACGGTTCGATCCATTTCACGACGAATCCGATCGATCTGAATAATGGCACTTTCTATGCCGATGCGGGTGGACTGACGACGATCAGTGTTTCCGGTAATTCCTGGGCGAATACAACGGTCTACAATGGAACCATTCGAACGGATGTAGATGATGCCATCCCTGCCAATTCGAATTTGAGGGTCGGAGGAGTCGGGTACACCGACGGTGGTAACCTGGATCTAAACGGGACAAGCCAGACTGTGGGGTCGTTGGCGAGTAACTCTAGCAACCGTGTTATCGGTTCGTGGATCATGAATTCCGGTGGTTCGCAGGCTTCGTTGACCATCAACCAGAGTTCCAATACGACCTACTACGGTGGTATCACGGGGGATGTTTCCATTACGAAATCAGGAACAGGAACATTGACGTTCGATACTTCGCCGACTCAGCCAGAGGCTTCGGTTCTCGATTTCACGGGAATGACCACGATCTCGGGCGGAACACTGGCTCTCTCTGGCGACGCAGATCTGGAGGGAACTTCAGAGATCTCGATTGCTGCCGGAGCGATCTTTGACGTGAGCGGACGCACAGGGGCTACCTACACCTTTGGAAGCGAGATCAACGGTGAAGGTACGGTTGCTGGAGCGCTTGTCCTCGATGCGAGCGGCGATTTGCAACCTGGGGAGAACAATGGGGACGGTGTGGGGCTGCTTACTTTCAGTGGTGGAATTACCATTCGCGGGGATTTTGATGTCGATGTGATGGGAAGTTCGACTGCTGGAACGGACTACGATTCGGTTGTGGTGACCGGTGCAGTCGACGTTACGGGCGGAACACTTACATTAGCGGGTTCGGCTGATTTGTCAGGATTGGCGATTGGTTCTGAGATCCTGCTAGTGTCCAACGATGATACTGATGCAGTAGTGGGCGAGTTCGCCGGCCTTCCTCAAGGTGCTCTAGTCTCGTTGGGGGGGATGGAGTTTGCGATCGACTATCAAGGCGGAGCTTCCGATGTGAACGATATTGTTTTGATTGCGGTGGGAGTTGCAGAGACTCGAGTTGAAGTGGTGGGCGGTGAGCTAGTTATCACAGACATCAACAGCGATTCCGCAGATGAGCTGACAATTTCTTACGATGCCGTTGAAGACGTCTACATCATCAACGACCCGAACCTGATCTTGACTACGTCGACAATGACAGGAGTGACTCGGGCGGATTTGAACACCATTCGAGTGGACGCTTCCGAAGTCACCGCAGGTATCCGGTTTGAATCGGCAGGAGGAACTGTCAACCAGATTGCCAAGGTGACGGTAGCGAGTTTGCCGAATGCAAGCACCGTGAGTCGTCCGAGTGTCACAGGTGGACTGACGATCAACGCCGATGAGATTGAAATCGGGGGAGATGTCGCCACGACTGGTACCCAGAATTACTCAGGCGCTGTCACTCTTACGACAGACGTCGTTTTGGACGGAACAGATGTGACGTTTTCAAGTACGCTAGATGCGGTTTCTGATGGAGCTGCTTCTTTGGCGGTCAATACAAGCGCGAACGGCGTGACGACATTTGGAGATACTGTCGGTGGAATTTTTGATCTATCGTCTCTGACAACGAATGCGGATGGTAGCGTTGTGCTGGGAGGGAGCATCAGGACGACCGGCGACCAGACCTACAACGATGAAGTTTCTTTGATCGGAAATCGTTCTCTGAATGGAAGCGGCGGGACAATCACGTTGGGTGATCTGGTGACGAATAATGGCAACAACCTTTCGGTTTCCGCTCGGCAGATTGATGTGCTGGGTGGCATCGATGGCGGCGGTGGTCATGTCTCATTTACCGCTACCAATTCGGGAATTCATGTCGTTGAGGATATTACCACTTCCGGTGCGGGCACAATCAAGATGAGCAGCATTGCTGGCGGGTCGACCGAAGGAATCCTCATTGAGGGAGATCTGACCACAGAATTCGGTGCGATCGAACTGGTGGGCAGATCGAGTTCTGGGGTCGGGGTGAGAATTATCGATTCCGCTATTTCGACTACAGGGGCCTCTACTTCAGGAGAAGTTGGTGGGAATATCACGATTATCGGGAGAACCAGCGGAAGTAGTAGTAGTGTTCAACTGGATATCGACAGCACTTCGTCGGTGATTGCCGCTGACGGTGCAATCACGCTTAAAACTATTTCCGGAGACGCGAATATTGGAGGTGTTGTCGATGCGGGAGCTCACCTATTGACGATTGTTAGTGGGGAAGACCTTAATCTCAACGATGTTGCTCTGGTTGGTGGAAACATTGATTTGTCTGCGGATAATGACGTGAACATCACATCGGGAACATCGATTTCAGGTCCGTCGTCCGCTTCGGGTAATGTGGTTTTACTTTCCGAAAACTTTGAAGGGTTCTCACAGGGGAGCACTTCTCCCGGAGCGAATGACATTGCGTTGGATAATGGATGGGAGAACCTTCATTTTGAAACGTTAGACTTTGTTTCGGACAAAGGTGGAACGCCGAGTGGGAACACTGGTCCGGGTTCGGATCATACCAAAGGAGATTCCACAGGCACATTCCTCTACATGGAGACTTCATCTCCAAGGGAGGGTGAATTTGCGAGACTGCTCTCACCGGAATTGGACCTGTCCGGGCAAACGGGAACCATGGTAGAGTTTTTCTACCACATGTATGGAGAGAATATCGGCCAGTTAATTGTTGAAGGCAGCTCCGATGGAGGAACAACGTGGACTGGGCTTTCCGTAATTGAGGGTGAGCAGGGTAACGAGTGGAAAAAGGCTCTGATTGACCTATCGCAGTTTGACGGTTCCGGTACTTTTCAATTGAGACTCACCGGCGTGCGCGGTGATGGCTACCAGGGAGATATTTCTCTCGATGACTTCCGCTTCTTCGCTGACAGCGGTGACCTTTTGATCGAAGATTTCGAAGACGATACGGAGTTTGGTCAGGGGCCGACGTCCGGCGCTAGGCCGCAGCAAGTTTTCAATTCGGACTGGTCGAACGTTACTGTCAGTGATGCTGACGAGATTGACTGGACTCCTGATCGTGGAGGTACAGGAAGTCCAGACACCGGACCGGATGGTCAATCGAATTTCGGCAGGGATCACACGACCGGTACGACGGATGGAGCATATCTCTACATCGAGACATCGAGTGGTGTTGGTTCTGCGTCCTTGCCTCATCCGGCGGCACAACTCTACTCGCCTCGGATTGATTTGAGCGATCAATCGACTGCCAGTGTGGAGTTCTACTATCACATGTTCGATAACGGTCGGAACGAGATGGGAACCCTGAACGTTTATGGCAGCTCTGACGGCGGGCAAACCTGGTCGGCGGTTCCTCTTTTTACGGTTTCCGGTTCTCAGGGTAATCAGTGGAATCTCGCTTCGATTGATCTAAGCAGCTTCGCGGGTAGTGAGAATTTCCGCCTTCGGGTGGAGGGTGTAGCAGGTACCGGTTATGCCGGTGACATCTCGATCGATGATTTTCGCATCATGGGAGATCCTGTCGGGAACACTAACATCACGATCACTGCCGATGCAGACGGAGACAAAAACGGTTCTGGAGGAACGATCACTATGGCGGACGGATCCACCGTTAACGCGGGGGACGGAAATGTAACCCTCTCGGCTGACGGAGACATCGTAGTGTCGAGCGTCACGACGACAGCAACTATCATTGCTACCTCGGAGAATGGAGGGATCCTTGATGGTGGTGATTCAGGGACAGACCTGACTGCTGGTGTTCTAATCGCAACTGCAAAGGCTGGTGTCGGCTCAGGCAATGAACTGGATACGGACGTCGATAATCTCGAAGCCGATGGGGGTAGTGGCGGAGTGGCCATTGCTAACACCGGAAGCCTGACCATTGGAGAAACAGGTGCGGCTATCGGTGTGACCGGGGCAGGATCTGTGAATATTTCCTCTACCGGGGATCTTACCATAGCCGCAAATACTTCCGTAACTGGTTTGGGTATAAACCTGGCTGCGGACAATAATCTGAACGTTCTCGATGGAGCTCAGGTAAATGGGCTGACTTCAGGACAGTTGCTGCAGGAAGACTTTGAGTCTTTTGCGGAAGGCAGTGAGACAGCTGGTGCTTCCAACATTGCTCTAGGCAACGGGTGGATCAATGTTCAAGGAAGCGATGAGCTGGATTGGTCGCCAGATGCAGGGGGAACTCCGAGTGGAGGTACTGGACCTGGTTCTGGCAGCAATACCATCGGGACAGATCACACGACAGGAACAACCTCTGGCAAATATCTTTACATCGAGACATCCGATTTCCCCGGCAGTTCTGGTGGATATACGGCGGGTGTTCTTCAAGGACAGAAAGCAACGATGCATTCTCCCGTGATCGATTTGTCCCAGATGGACAGCGCCACACTGGAATTCTGGTACTATGCTTTTGGAGGGAACATCCTCGATGCTACCAATCCGGAGAATTCGGGCCGTATCGAAGCTCGTGTAAGCACCGACGGAGGAATCACCTTCTCGGATGTTCTTCTCTCCGTCACCGACAATAGTGCTGAGTGGCAGAAGGCTGAATTGGATCTGTCTGCCTATGTGGGCAACAATAATGTTGTCATCCGGATCGATGGTATTGCAGGGCCTGTGGATGAGCAGGGCGGCGGTAGCGTCGGATATCAAAGTGACCTCGCAATCGATGACTTCTTGATTAGCGGTGTTCCGAAGGTTTCCCTTTCAGCAAATACCGGTGCGATTTCGATGGCTACCAATTCCACCGTTGATGGTGGTGGTGGAGTTGTGAATTTCACCGCAGATGGAGATATCACGGTCAACCGTGTCACGACTACGGCCGATGTTTCACTGACCTCAGCAACCGGGGACATTCGGGACCGAGGGGAAACTCCCGACGTCACTGGCGCGACAGTCACCTATAACGGCAGTGTTGCTCCAGGCATCTCAACTTCTGGCACGCTCCGAGTTGAGGGTAATCTCGAGCTTTCCAACGATGATGTGCTCAGCTTGGATATCAACGGAACTACGCCTGACTCCGAACATGATCAGGTTGTCGTCACTGGCACGGTTAGCCTTGGCGATGCCTTGTTGGAATTGAATTTTGGTTCTGCTCCAGCAGATGGATCCAGTTATGTCATCGTGGATAACGACAGCACCGACACGATTTCCGGCACGTTCCAAATTGTCGATGAGGCAAGGGGACTGGTCGACTTGACAGAGGGCAGTTCGTTTACCGCTGGAGGCAAGGTTTTCACAATCACTTATGAGGGCGGAACTGATTCCAACGATGTGGTGTTGACAGCAGTTGGAGAAGCGGACACGGAAGTTTTGATCGATGTTAGCGGAAACCTTATAATCAACGACATCAATGGTGAATCCGCAGATGCGATTGAAATCTCGGTTCAGAATATCGACGGCTTCGACTACTATGTGATCCGCGATCTCAATGCTACTCCTTTGATTCTGACTACTTCGATCGGAGCCGGTGATGCCAACCGGGTCGGCGCCAGCGAGATTCACGTTCGTGTTGGAGCTGTAACGGGCGGGCTCGATATTAATACAGCGAATCCCAATGAGAGTGGAGCGATCGATTCTGTAACAATTTCCGATCATCTCTTCTTTTCCGGGCCGATTGAAATTAATGCAGAAACGGTCAACTTGGGAGCATCGGTGATCTTCAATACGCCGACCCTAACTATTAACGGTTCAGTTAATCTTGGGGCGCATACGTTAACGACTAGTGTCGAGACCGGCACCAGCAGCATCAACGGTTCCATTGTGGGAACCGGGAACCTGGAGAAACGGGGCGCAGGCAGGCTGGATCTAGCCGGGGCTGTGGGCAACACATTTACGGGGCTGACCACGGTCAGTGAAGGGCGCCTTCATCTCAATAATACCGGTGGAAATTCTATCGGAGGTGATCTCACTATCACTACTGGTGGAATGGTGACCTTCGGTCGCAGCCATCAGATCGTCGATACTGCCACCGTGACAATGAGCGATTCTGGCAGTGTGTTCAACGGAACTGGGGTTAACGGCGGGCAAGCCGGGGTGACAGAGACCTTCGCGAACTTCCTGGTTACGGGAGGTGTTTTTAACACCAGTTCTGGAAGCTGGACAATCACAGGTGCCGGTAGTTTCACAGGCGGTACGGGGAACACGACCATGGTAGGGAACAGTGGAACAACTCTCCTATCTTTCGGTAGCCTTGCTCTGGTGGACATGACTTCTACCTCAGGGCTTACTCCGAACAGTTTCACTCTTTATGGAAACAGTACCGGCAGAGTTTCGACCATGAGGGTCGGGTCTGGGGGCTTAACTCTCGATAACAGTAACCTGAATCTCCGTAGGGGAAGTGCCGGAACTTTGGGAAGTCGACTGATTCTTGACGGTGATGTAACCACCATTGGTACATCTCCATCGACGATAAGAGAAGACACAGCGGGAGGAACCAGCGGAATTGTTGACATCCAGTTGAACGGAGAACGCGTTTTCAACGTGGGTAGTGGAGCTGACCTCGACATAAGCACGGGAATAAGTGACGGATCGGTGGCGGGCGCTCTGACTAAAGCCGGAGCTGGACAGCTTAACCTGTATGGTCGAGTCGCTAATACCTTTACTGGCGATACGAATGTCAACGAGGGAATCCTTCGTCTCGATCAGAACGTCGGTGTTGATGCGATTGCCGGAGATATTTTTGTGAATACGGGAGGCACCCTGACAATGGCTGCGGATCACCAGATTTCCGACACGGCAGGCATCACGGTAGACGGTGGCGCAATCACTCGTTGGAACACCGATGAGACGATTGCCTTTTACACTCAGAACAGTGGTGGTCTGCCGACCAGTGGAAATACTGGGCAGGTCGTAGTTACGGGAGCAATGACGCTTGCAGGAGGTAATCTGCTAGTAATCAACAGCATCACATCGGCGACTCCTGCCTCGTGGACTGTAGGCAGTGCTTCGCTCACTGGAGCCGACATTCTTATCGGAGGTAATAATGGTACTGGTAACCCACCGACTACCTTTACCGTTGGTGCGGGTGGTCTGAATATGGAAGGCCGCACCATTACTCTGAACCGTGGTAGCGCTGGTGTGGAGATGATTCTTAATGGCGACTTCACCGGCAATGGAACGAATCGAATCGTTGCAAGTGCTGCTGGCGCAGTTGATCCTGAGTTGATCATCGGGAATGCGACACGGACTTTCAATGTTCTGTCAGGAACGACGACGATCGATATGGAAATCTCCGGAGTTGGGGGATCGATTGTGAAGTCGGGAGCAGGTATCCTCGTTCTGGAAGCTGACAACACCTATAGCGGAACAACAAGCGTCACTGGTGGAGCACTTCTCGTGAATGGCACGCATTCGGGAGGTGATAACTACACTGTTGCTTCGGGAGCGATTCTGGGCGGAAATGGAACGATCACTCCTGCTGCCACTAAGACGGTCACAGTGAATGGGATTCTTGCGACAGGCGATCCTGCCAGCGCAGGAGGCATTGGTAATCTGACGGTGAACAGCGATATCTTCATCAACAGCCAATTCCAGTTCCAGATCGATGGCGCCAATTCAGATACGTTGCTCCTGCCGCTTGCTACGAGCCAGGTCACGTTGGGCGGGGCTTCTGCTTTGCTGGTTACTGACGACACGGATCCGGCAGCCGGAACCACAATCTTGGTAATCGACAATGCGGGAACTGACCTCGTTTCAAATACCTTCAGTGGATTGGTTGAGGGCGCGACTGTCTTGGACGACGACAACGATGCGTACGTCATCAGTTATGCTGGCGGTGATGGAAACGATGTCGTCCTTTTCGCTGGCGAAGCTGAGACTAACGTAGGTTTCAATTCTTCGAACGGGACGATAACCATTACGGATATCAACAACGAGAATGCCGACGACATCTCTGTCACTTTTGATGCGAGTGCAAACGAGTGGGTGATCACCGACCCAAATCTCGTTCTCACTACGACCGGGCTTAGCGCGGGACAGTTCACCCGTCCCGACGCCTACACTGTTCGAATTGATGCCAGCATTGTTACCGGTGGAGTGGTGATCAATACTACAAATACCGGGGTTGGCGATGCGGCTGACACGGTCACGATCGGTAGTGCAACTGGTGATCCGGTTGTGTTTCCGGGTGCCCTTACCGTTAATGCGGAAACCATCGTGTTTGCTGGTGATGTCACTCTCGGTGCGGCAAGCTTTTTGACTGGTGAGACAGCCTCCTTCCAGGGGAACACGAGCCAGAACGGTCAGGATTTGAACTTGAGCCTGACAATGGGGGCAACAAACTCCCTAGGACAACTCTTCGATATGGACGGAGGCCGCCTGCGCCTGTTGGGCGATACTCAGTTCGTTAACGAGGGAGATTTCGAAATCGGGGAGAACAGGGCTGTCGCGATCTATGGTAACAGCGCAGGAACGTCCTCTTTCGTTAACAATGGGACCTTCATTCACAATGGCTCGCAATTGAGACTCTATATGGAGTTGATCAACGACGGGACATTGGTAATGGAAAACCCGGGAGGGAGCAGCGAGATCGCCTTCAAGGCACCAAGCGGAAATGGTCCGGGAGGTATCGTTACGAATAACGGTGTCTTCAACATTACCGAAGCCGCGGCGCGTTTCGACGAGATCGGTTCGATCGTGAACGCCAACGGTGGAGTGATCAATTCATCCGGTGCGAGCGTCACCTTTGCTGAAGATCTGACTGTAACCAACCAATCGGGAGGGACTCTGAGCTTCGATGGTGGCACAGTCACCATAAATGACACAACACTGACCAATGATTTGGGAGGCATCCTGAATCTCAATGACGGAAGCCTGTCATTGGTAAGCGGTGGTTCGGTAAGTAGTGCGGGAACCACCAATCTCATCGATGTGGATTATGCCATCAACGGCACAGGGACATTTACGAACGAGGTAGGCGGAATATTCGACCTCTCACCGGATGCTACGGTGCGTGGAATGACGTTGAATGCGATTCTTGCGAACGAAGGAACGATCAATTACTCGGATGGTGGACATTTCAACCTGTCCGGAACCGGTAGAATAGATAACGCGGGTCTTTTCGATCATATCGACGGAAGTGGGAATGACAACTTCCACCTCAACGGACTCACCTTTAATAACCTCGCAGGTGGTACTTATCGTTTCCACGCGGGAGGAGATATAGAAATCAGCGGCAACGGTGTGTTCAACAATGCGGGGCTTTTGGAACGGACGGCCACTGCGCCCGGAGATTCAGTGATCTTCGATTTTGGAACGGGTGCCAATGGCTATTTCAACAACTTGGATGGTGGCATTGTGAGATCTCTTGGCGGAATTCTGCATATCGCGGCTCAAGGCGGAAATACGTCCGACGCCGGGTCGCAGTGGATTGCGGATGGTGGCGATCTTCGGATTGGTGGAATCTGGACGGGCACGTTGAATGGATCTTCCGCAAACGGAGGTCGCGTCGAAATCACCGATAACAGCAACAATGAGTTCTTCGAGAACGTGACTGTCGGTGCAGGTGGGTTGACCGTCAATATCACAGGGGATGGTTTCCTTTGGGACGATTCTAACATCGATACCAATGGTAACGCTTTCACGAATGCGGGAGTGATGGAGATCGCCGGTGCGGCGGCGAAGCAGCTTCAAGGTTCGGGGATGTTTGTTACTGCCGATGGAGGGACAACGACTTTTGTTGGTGGAGCCACTGTAACTACGCCAGGAACGGCAAGCTTCCAGATTAACTCTGGAGGCACCGTCAACGGAGCTGGAACTTTTGAAGGCGAAGTCAACGGCGACGCAGGTTCACTGATCGAAACAGGTGGCGATCTGACCCTCGGTGACAGCGCAACGAACGCGTTCGCGACGGAAGGCAACATCATCGTGAACGCAGGGCATACCCTCACGCTGAACGATAGCAATGAAGCACTTTTGGGTGACGGTACGCTCGTTAGGGCCGGTGGTGTTCTCAATGCGCCGAATCATCTTGCGATGAGCAGTGGGGACGTCATCTCAGGCGGTGGAACGATTCAAGGGAATCTCGATGTTGGTTCAGGCACCGTTTCTCCGGGAGATACCGGTGACAGCACGCAGACGCTGACATTTATTGGAAATGTTAACGTTGGAGCTAACGGCACAGTTTCGATTGAGATCGACACTGAGAACCTCGGTGAATTTGACCTTCTTGACGTGACCGAAACCGTCACGCTCGATGCGAACTCACAACTCAACTTCACCGCAGGTGCGGGATTTGATCCAGCTCTTGGTGCTCCGATTGTATTTATCAGTAATGATGCTGCAGACGCTGTTATGGGGACCTTCGCCGGTTTCCCTGAGGGAGTCGCCGTGAACCTGAATGGGAATCGATATCATCTCACCTACGCGTGGAATCCGACCACCGGGTTGCGGAATGGAAACGATGTAGCAATTGTTCGCAACCGGATGCCAGAGGTTACCTTCGACGTGGCAAATACGACTGAGAATGTCGTCACAACGCTCACAGGGCAGATTGACAACGTTGACGGTGCAGATTCTCACACGATCACCATTGATTGGGGGGATGATAATGATGATCGTGACTCGATCTTCGACCTTCCCAATACCGCGAGTATCGACCCATCGAGTGGCGATCCTGCGGACTACACCTTCGCCAGTCGAGATGGAGCCGCTACACTTGTCGTCACGAGCATCGATCGGTTGAACGACGTTTTGAATTTCACAGCGGAGCACAACTACTTGGATGACGGGGCTGCAAATCCGAACTATCCCGGTAGCGACGGTTTGGGCACAAACACCTTCACGGTAGAAGTCACAGTCGATGATGGCGAATTGAACGATTCCGAGCAGGATACCGACGTTACAGTCACAAACATCGATCCAGAAGTTACCCTTCAGACGACGACCATCAATGAGAACGAAACGGCGTTCGTGCGGGGAACTCTCACCGATCCGGGTATACTCGACAGCCACCGCCTCACCATTGAATGGGATGATCCAAATAATTCCACGCCTTCGGTGTTCGATATTCCGGCCTTGTTTACCACTGACCCTGCAACTGGTATCAGGATGTCCACGTTGACCATTGGTCAGATCATTCCGGGATCAGACGGGAGCAGTCTCGAGATCATTGATATTCGTCCTGATACGGGCGAAATCGATTTTGAGGTCCGACACTTCTTCGTCGATGATGGGGTGGACCCTGGGTTAAACGCATCGACGACATATGTGGCAGAAGACGGAACGGATTCGAGTGACAGCACTGTCATGGCGACCGTCCTCGATGATGATGGAGGAAGTGGTACTGGCGACACCACAGTCACGGTAAATAATGTTGCGCCAGTCCCGGCGACAGATTCGGCGACTACGACAGAGGACGACACAGTTCTTATCGATCTGGTAGCAGGTTCAACCGACGTGGGAACGCTCGACGATATCTTCCTCGACTCGATCGATACTGCGGGCACGATTGGTCGAGTCACGATCAATCCTGACAACACCACTGTTATCTACGATCCGCTTGATGCATTTCAAAGTCTCGCGAAAGGCGAAACGGCTACGGATACTTTCCGGTACACCCTAATTGATGATGACGGAAGTATCACGATTCAGGAGGTCACCGTTACCATCATAGGGCAAAACGACGACCCGATACTGCAGGTTGATCGCGGCACTGTTTATGAGGGTGGAGTAGGAGGGCCGGAAGTAACCGTGGGGAACGCTCTTCGCAACGACAGTGATGGAGATAGCAGTGACACGCTTTCGGTTTCGAAGGTCACCTTCAATGGGGAAGCGTTCGACGGATCGACGAACCGTGGAGGAGAAGTCAGCAGAAACCGTCCCACTCGAGTCGATGGTGCATACGGGACGCTGCGTATCTCAGCTAATGGAAACTTCGTCTACAAGCTGGACAGCGAGTTGGCATCGACGAGGTCGCTTCGAGATGGCGATACCGTGTTCGAGGTGTTCACCTACACGGTAAGGGACTTCAACGGTGGAGTTGTTACCGAGAAAATTATCATCCAAGTCAATGGTGCTGATGGTGCTACGGTCAATGGTCTCCATCTAGTAGGTGGCTCGGACATACTTGAAGGATTCCGGATCGCTGAAAGGAGTTCGATTTTTGACTCCGATGACGAAGACGATGGCCTGCAGTCAATCTTGACCCTGATGCCAACTTATTCGGGCGTTGCTCCGTCGGGAACGATCATTACCGTCTCAATCTACACGGTCGATGGCGGTTTGATGTCGAATGGCACCACGACAGTCGTCTCAGATCTCACTGGTAACTGGGTGGCGACAATGAACGGTCTCATTCTCGACGCGGAGACACCATACTTTGTGCAGATCGAGCAGCGGGCTCCTATGTGGGACGCCGGGACGCCGGGCGTCTTCCGTACCTACTTTGCTGCTCCAATTAATGGAACAATGTCCACCACTGAAGTGCTCACGGTTGATTCGATTTTCGGGCGGAGGCTCTCTTCTGTCGCGATGGACCAAATGAACAAGCAGAACGAGCATCCATTCGGCTCAAACGAGGACTGGCGCAATGCGAATGGCTTGCCCTGATGTGGTGTGATTCAAGCTAATCCAATTTTAAAATGTGAGCCTCGCGAAAAAAGGAGAGGGAGGACTATCAGGTTGCTTTTCGAAGGTGATTCTTGTGGTCGTGTTATGTGTCTAGCAAGCTTCGCGGTCCGCAATGGTTCGAGAATCAGTTTTTCCTAACATCTTCAATCACATCATTGGGAAGACCGAGTTTCCGCATTTCGTCCAGGCTTGAGACGCCTTCTTCTTCATACCAATCACGAGCCAGAGTTCGAAGACTTTCTATTCTCTTGTCAGGGTCTGATATCTGGTTTGCCCAGGCTACTGCGGCCATCGGGTCCTGACCTGAGATTGTTTCGCTGAATACCTCCAGAATCGTGTCTTTCTTCGTGCCGGTTGGCTGTTGGTTTAACCATTCGCTTGTTCCGGCCGGATCAAGATTCGTCCAATTGAAAACAATATCTCCCAACAGTTCGTTAAGATCTTCGGGGTCGGTTATCGCATTGACGGCCCACTCGACCGCGCCAGAGGGATCATGTTCGGACCAGCCGACCGCGATCCCGCTCTGGAGGTAGTAGCGATCCGTTGCACTCTCTAACGCGGCTCCCCACTCTGCGGCCGCCTGTGGATCGATCTGGGCCCAACTTTCGCCCATTTCGGCCAACACGCCGGCTCGAAGCTCTTCGGACAGCAGGGAGGTGGCCCAGTTTCCTAAGGCTTGCGGATCTGAGCCTGCCCACTGGGTTGCTACCGATGTCAGGAAATCATAGCGTATTTCTCCTTCCATCGACATCCCTGCCTGGGCTGCGCCTTCCGGGTCGACTGCACCCCAACCTTCGGCGAGGCCAAAGAGGATTCCAGCTTTGGTGTAGTCGTCGAGCTGCTCGCTCCATTCCATTGCTGCCTCCGGATCTTTTCTTCCCCATGCTTCGAGCACTTCCCATACAGCGTCTTCTAGAATGGCGCCGGTGGTGTTTTCTAAAAACCAATTACCGGCCGCCTCTGGTTCGGCCTCGGCCCATCCGTCTGCTACATAGTATAGCGCGTCCGAGAGTTTCTCACCCTGGTATTCGTCGAGAACCCACATGGCTGCAGTCTCTCCGTCCGTTTCTCCCCAGGTGCGAAGGGCCGTGCCGAAATACTCCTCCCGGTTGTCATGCCCGGGAATTTTCTCAGCGTTACGTACTGCATCAACCGGATCGATCAAGGTGGCATCTTCGGCAAGGCGGCCAAGTTGACGAAACGAAATGCGAGGATCGGAAATGGATGTTCCCGACGGGAGTGCCGTGGCACCCGATCCACCTTGGGGGAGGGTGGTCACAACGACCGGTGTCGTATCAGGTTGGGCATCGTCCGGTTGGTTTGCCAACCAAAGAATTCCCATAGAAAGCCAACCAAGGAGGAGACCAGCAGTTGCTGCAACTATCGTCGGTTTTGAGAGATTCATCGGGAAGGGGAGTTTGTATTGATTCGCTCAAAAACAGCGTCTCTGATATGAAGCCGAATTCAATGAAATTCAGGATTCGCTCAATCGATTTTGACAAGAAACGCATACTGACGAAGTAGAAATGCGCACTGACCAGTCAAGATAGGCTTGGGTTTTCAGAACCTTTCGGTGAGACCTTTGGCTCAGCTCTGGCTTGTTTTTGACTCTTTTTCTGGAAGTAGTTTTGAAAGCACTTCCCGCCGAAGATCGGAAATCGTAGGGTCGCTTGCGAATTCGGATTCCGAAAAACGGATGCCAAGTTTTTCGCGGCCTGCTGCCAGAAATTCCATCGCCATCAGAGAGTCGATTCCCATTTGGCTGATCGGCGTTGCCGAGTCAATTCTGTCTGCTGGTATTGCGAGAACTTCGGATAGGAGTGCGGCGATTCGGCTTTCTACATAGGCGGCACGTTCTCCGGCTTCCATCGCCTGTATTGTGGCTTTCAGTTCACGGAACCGCGCTTCCATTTCTTCAGTTGCCTTAGCGGAAGTAAGTCGGGAGAAGCGGTGCCAGTCCGAAATGGAAAAGCCGAGCCGATCCCACGAGTCCCAGTCTAGATCGAAGTATCCTTGCACGGGGCGACCGAGATCGAAGAGTTCTGGGAGTGCAGCGGCAACCCTCTTCGAGTCCATTTCTCTCAATCCAGCTTTTTCCAAATGCTGAATAATTTCGGGAGAGCGGCTCGCAACTCCGGTATCACCGAGATAACCCAGCAGCAACGTCATTGCTGGCTTCCCGCATCTCTGTCTTTTCTCTGCTAGCTGTTCCAGCCATGTGTTTGCTGCGACGTAGACAGATTGGCCAGGGTTCCCTAACAAAGTTGCTACCGAAGAGAATGCTATCCATATGTCGAGCTCTGGTTCTCTTTCGAGAAAGGATTCGAGCACTCGTGCCCCTTGGACTTTGCCGGCAAACACTTTACGGATATTCTCCCTTGTGACATCGCTCAGTCGGAGGTCATCAAGTGAAAGGGCACAATGGAATATTCCAGACAGTTGCCATCCTCGATCGTGGAGTTCGTCGAAAACATCCTTCACTGAATCCCAGTCCGAGATGTCTGTGGGAGGAGCGAGAATTTCTACACCACTATTGCTGACCTTCTCTAGCCAATCACGTGCAGATGGCGCGGTTATTCCATTTCGTCCCAACAGGATGAGACGCTTGGCCCCTTCTTCGACAAGCCA
Organism: Verrucomicrobiales bacterium; assembly: GCA_002698785.1. Classification (GTDB taxonomy): domain Bacteria; phylum Verrucomicrobiota; class Verrucomicrobiia; order Verrucomicrobiales; family DEV007; genus Arctic95D-9. Next base: position 94,029 of record PAAG01000060.1, read on the forward strand.
TTGTGCTATGGACAGTCCAAGCCCGCCTGTTCCTCCGGTGATAAGGTAGGCCCGCTCGGGATCAACCCTGGTTTTCTCTGGCTCTACGGCGACGGCAGCCGACTCACCTGCATAGCGTAGGTTGATTCTGCCGATTCTAGATCTATCCCCGAGTAGCCGGAATGCTTTCTCTGCTTCCGAAGCCGGAAGGGTTTCCGCAGGCAATGGTCGACGCTTCCCTTGAAGCGACTCAAGGCATTCCTGTAATGACTGTCGTACATCGTCCGGTCTTTCCAATAGCATTCTGTCTAGATCGATCGCGATGAAAGAGGCGTTGCGATTGAATACTTCCATCGGCAAACCTTTGTTCTCGATGATGTCTCGCTTTCCGATTTCGATGAACCGTCCGTATGGAGCTAGGAGTTTGAAACTCGCCATTAACGCGTCGCCTGCCAGAGAATTCAGCACGACGTCAACTCCGCGTCCGGAGGTTGCGTGGCGTATTTCTTCTACAAACTCGAGAGAACTGGAGTCGAAGACGTAATCAGCACCTTGTTCGATCAGGTAGTCTCGTTTGGCTTGGCTGCTTGCTGTTGCGAGGACAACACCACCTGCTGCTTTTGCTACCTGAAGCGCTGCAAGGCCAACCCCTCCTGCGGCGGCGTGTATTAAGACTGACTCGCCCGAGCGCAAGTGGGCAGCTACGTGTAATGCGTGCCATGCTGTTACCCATGGCACGAGGCACGCACCATCTTCGAAACTGACCCCGTCTGGTAGAGGAAAAGCGAAAGCCTCTGGTGTGATGATGTGTGACGCGAAACATCCCTCTGGTGAAAAAGCCGATACACGATCGCCTACTTGAACTGACTTCACGTTGCTGCCTGCACGGATCACTACGCCGGAGCATTCAAGCCCCAGAGTGTTCCGAAAGAATGTGCCTTCCAATGCCTGATGGGGAATTTGTCCGATCACTTTGAGGAAGTCCTTGAAGTTCAACCCTGCCACTTCCACATATATTTCGACTTCGTCAGGGCCAGGTTCGCGACGTGTGGCGTTCAAATGGTGAACGCCAGCGACTCCCGCACCACGTCGGCTCTGCATCACAAGGCGGCTGTTCGAGCCTTCCGTGATCTCGACTAATTGTTTCTCTGGAAGAGCGGTTTTTGAAGGCTCAGGTGCCCAGCTGCGAATTGATCGTGACTTTCCTCGGAGAAGTATCTCATGGCGAGTTATGCAGCTTTGTAATTCATCTGCTATGTTGCGAAATGTCTCTTCGTCGAGAGTGGGTGGAAGATCGATCAGGCGCAGGGGAATGGAAGGGTATTCATTTGCGACCACGGAAGAAGCGCCCCAAACTGAGGCTCCTGACAGGCGTATCTTTGAATCGTCGTCTATTCCAAAAACTCCCGATGTGATTACCGACAAGACCGGGGGGCGTTCATTCTCTGCTGACCATAGATCGGATCGAAGCAACTCAATGAGATTCCAGAGGGATTCTTCTCCTCCTTCATCTGATTCTGACTGTGCTACATAAATGATCTGTGCGGGGAAGGGTGATCCCGTTTTTCCCAAACAACGTCGAATTGAAACTGCGAGATCTCCTGGTGAGGTATTGCCTTTCCATTGGATGGCCGCCGTATCCTTCGGAAGGCATTGCTTCAACTTACCCGCGAAGTCTTCTTCGCTTAAGGTAGGTGGAAGGATGAGGAGGCTTCTGCCTTGTAGTTTTGATAGAGAGGGCTCTTCCTTGAGTGGGGCTTCTTCCCAGGTGGGATGATAGAGCAGGTTGTTTTCTTCTCCGGGCAGGCGGGGGATCTTTCGGAAAATTACCCCTTCAAGCTTTGCAACCGTATCTCCGTTCGCACTCCAAATGGTCGCCGCTCCTGAGATGCGACTTTCGTCGATCTCCAAAACCGCTATCTCGGCAGATATGGAATCACCCGCCGGTTGGAAGAAGTGGAAGTTCCCAATCTCTGTCGGGATCCATGTTTCCTGAACGGCGTGATCGAAAGCCACTGCTGCGAATGCCTGGAAGACTGAGTCCAGTATCGCTGGGTGAATCTGGTAGCGATCTTTCGAGAGATTCTTTAATCCAGATGGTGCCACATCGACGATGACAGATGTACCTTTTCGCCAAATCTTTCGCACACCGCGAAAGCATCCACGATACTCAAGTCCCATCGACCTGAGTCTCGCGTAAAACGAGTCCACTTCGAGAGCTTCGTATCCTTCTTGCTCCAGGGTAGATGAGTCAGTTGTAACTTTGTTAGAAGGGCCGGCGAGAGGTTTTGTGATCAGCGTGCCACTAGCATAATCGCTCCACTCGGGAGAATCACCCTCGTGACCACACGATACCGTCCACTGTCCAGAGCCGGGATCGATTCGAGTTGAGAGCCGAGGTTGGGAGTCTTCTTCCCAGACTAATAGGCGATGAAAGCGAATTCCCTGAAGGGTAGCTGCTTTTCCACCGTTCTTCTCCAAATTGATCGCTAGTCCCGCCTCTACATAGGCTGCCCCGGGCCAGACCACAGTCCTTTTTACCACGTGGTCTTCGAGATAGGGGAAATAGAGAGTATTCCATTCGGTCTCCCACGAATTCATTGGAGTGCGAGTCGACCATTGTAAGAAGACGTGCGCGTCAGGACGGCCTCGGCTATCTTCGATCGCTTGCTCAGTGGCGCGCCAGAGGTATCTTTTCTGCCACGGATACGGGGGCAGATTGATTCGATTCCCATTAGTTGGTGACGGGAGCAGATAGCCGAGAATATCGAGGAGGCCTCTCGTTCTTTGTATTTGAGAGACCTCAGGATCTCCTCTTCTCAGTGATGCAAGTGTCTGGACTTCGCAACTGGCGGAATCTGCAACCTCACGGATCGATCTTGCGAGCACAGGATGAGGACCGAGTTCGAGAAAAGTTCGGAAGCCCTCGGAGAGCAACCTTCTCATCGCAGGGGCAAAACGCACTGGACGGCGCATATTGTTCCACCAGTAACTCGCCCGGCAATGTTCTCCATCCAGGCGGTCACCGGTTACGGTCGAGAAGAGCGGTATGCTAGTCGCCTGTGGCGCCAGGAAATCAAGAGCATGGCGGAATTCTTCTTGAATGACATCCATCGTCGAGCTGTGATAGGGAACATCGACTTCCAGTATACGCTGAAAAATGTCGTCACTTCCCAACTCCTCCGCGATGTCTTCCAAAACACTCGTATTTCCAGCAAGGGTGACTGAAGATGGGCTGTTTACCGCTGCGAGTGAAACACCCTCTATATTCGCAATACGATCAAGAATTTCAGACTCTCCCAAACCGACAGCAAGCATGCCTCCTGTTCCCCGGAGTGTCTGTTGAAGGTGAGACCGATGGAAACTGACTGCTATCGCATCCTCAAGAGATAACGCGCCTGACAAATAGGCAGCACTGACTTCGCCAACACTGTGGCCAATGATGGCGTCTGGAGTGATTCCCCAATCCTTCCAAATTGCAGCCAATGCGACCTGAAGGCAAAAGTTGGCGGGTTGGGAAACCTCTGGTTCAGACATTCGCGAGGAAGCCTCGTCCGCGAGCATTTCGTCACGAATTGACCAATTTGAGATCCGGCGGAAAATCTGGTCACACTCGTCGATGGTTTCTGTGAAGACGGGGTCCGTGTTATAGAGCTCTCGACCCATACCCCACCATTGTGGACCCATTCCAGTGCAAACGAATACAATAGGGCCTGAATGGATCTTCGTCCGTCCGCTCATCGAGCCTTCATCGGGTTGCCCGGCTGTGGCGAAGACGGAAAGCTTCTCTTGAGCAGTTTCTACATCGTTCGCAGGAAGCGTTAAAGAGAACCGGTGGCGTGACCGGTGAAGCATTGTAGAGTATTTCCAGTCGGTGAATTTGTCAGGATTGGCATCCAGCCAGTCACGGTGAATACCGGCCATCTCTTGCAGCGCTTCTTTGGTTTGCGCAGTGATTCTCACCATTTCCCGAAGAGGCTTCGATGAATCTATTGTTTTGATCGGTGCCAGCGAATTCGCTTCTGGTGGCGCTTCGAGAATTACGTGAGCGTTCGTTCCGCCGTATCCGAAGGAGTTTACACCGGCCTTAAGTGGAGCATCTGATATCTGGAGTTCGGTCGTTGAAGTAGGGCAGCGAAGGCCCCTGTTTTCGTCTAACTCTGCGATGGGGTCCTCAAGGTGTAGGTGGGCAGGCAATTTTCCATGTTTCAGGCAGAGAATTGCTTTCATCATCCCGGCGACTCCGGCCGCAGCCTCCAAGTGACCAATGTTTGTTTTTACAGAGCTTACAAATAGAGGTTTGATAGGGGTCGGGGAAAAAACAGAACGAATTGATCCAAGTTCAATTTGGTCGCCAGCAACGGTTCCGGTTCCATGCGCTTCGACGAATTGCACCTCTCGGGGGGGCACTCCGGCAGTCGTATAAACTTCCTGCAAGAGTTGCTTTTGACTTTCGGGGTTCGGAAGAGCGATTCCAGCGGTCTTTCCGTCTTGGTTTACTCCAGTTCCCAATATGACTGCATGGATGAGGTCTCTGTCTTCTTGTGCTCGACGAAGCGGTTTGAGTAAGATTAATCCTGCTCCTTCTCCGCGGGCATATCCATCGGCGGAGCGGTCGAATGCTCGGCTACGACATCGAGGGGAAAGGAACCCACCTCGACTCATTGCTGTAGAAGAATCTGGCCCCAGGATCACGTTGACTCCACCAGCGAGAGCCATTTCACATTCCTCATTCTGCAGGCTTCGGCAAGCTTCGTGGATAGCGACTAGGGAGGAGGAACAGGCGGTGTCGATCGCCATGCTTGGGCCTGTCCAGTCATAGAAGTGAGAGAGGCGGTTCGCCAGCAGCGTCATCGAGAAGCTCATGGCGTCTGTGCTTTCGATACTGGGACGAGATTCTTTCCGGGTTCGAAAACCCATGTTATCCAAGGTGAAGCCTCCAACGAATACTCCTACGGGCCGCCGAGTGAGTCGCTCCATTTGAAAACCTGCATCTACAAGTGCTTCGTAGGATACTTCCAGTAAGAGCCTCTGTTGTGGATCGAGGGCTTCTGCTTCTCGCGGCGAGATGGAAAAAAATTCAGGATCGAAATCGAGTATTCGCTCAGTGAGAAAACCGCCTTCCTTCAGAAAAGTCTTGCCCGGTGGACACGGGTGCTTGGTTGCCAGAAATCGGCGAACGTCCCATCGGTCCTCCGGTACGGGGATGACAGCATCTTTTGCTGAAGCAAGTAAGTCCCAGAATGCCTCTGGAGAAGATGCTCCGCCGGGGAATCGGCAAGCCATGCCGACAACAGCGATTTTACAAGGGGGTTCCATTTACCAGATTATGAGGTTGTCAGGTTCCAGCAGCGAGAAATTTTTCTGCACTGGTCAGCAGAATCTCATATGAATTTTTCATACACACGGAATGTGTGGGAGTGCTTGCCCCCGATGCTCTCGACAAGCTTCCTCGTTGCCATGTTGTCTTCCAGAATCCAAGAGAATTCTAAAGACTCGACTGAGGGAAATTCTTTCCAGTGACGGTAGAATTCCAACAAGAGCCGGATGACCGCGGGGCTGTTTCGATGTTCGGGAAGTACTCCCATGAGTATTACGCGAGCCTGGGTGATCAGGTGACGCTCGAAAATCATCTCGTAGAGACCTTTCGGGCCGACTCGACCATTCATCTTTTGCAGGATCCCTCCCGGATCGAGTGAAGCAACAAAGAATGCGATAGGATTACCGTCTTTGGATGCCAGATATACGAGCCGTTCATCCGCAAATGGCCCCATTTCTTTCTGGATGTGTAGGAAGTCATCCGCCGTCATGGGAATTGCTCCCCAATTCTCTTCCCAAGAGCGATTGAAAATGGTCGCTATTATTTCGGCGTCGGACTGATCGTGTGGTTTCAAGGACCGAATATCGATTTCTTCCGCTGCCTTTTGGCCAAAGGCCGCAATCTTGGAATTGAGGAGCACAGGGTCTGCACAGTCAGAAGAGAAACGATAGCCGAAAAGGTCGCGGGCTTTCCGGTATCCACAGGACTCGAAAAGTTCAGCATAGTAGGGTGGGGTGTATGCCATCCCGACTCCGGGACGCAAATCATTCCCCAGGACCGTCACTCCAGCAGGGTCGTAGATCGTGAAACTGGTCGGGCCTCGGGAAAGGAAAAAGTTATTCTCGGAAAGCCAGGTTTCAGCTTTCTCAAAAAGAGATCTGGCAACATCTTGATCGTCGATAGATTCAAAAAAGCCGACAAAGCCGACACCATCTTTATGGGTTTGTCGGTGCCGTTCGTTTGCGATTGCAGCAATTCTCCCAACGGTTTCCCCATCCCGTTGGGCGATAAAATATTCAGCCTTAGATCCATACCCGTCGTTGAAAAATGTTCCGGTTTCGGGTCGAAGTTGTTTTTTTTGTTCCGATACGATCGGGGGTATCCATCCGGGGTAGTCTTGATAGACATGCCACGGAAACCGAAGGAAGGCTTTCCAATCTGCGCGCGATTCTATTGTGGTGACCGAGATCATAATGTATTCATAGCATTACTGCAGGAGAAACGAATCTTGTGAGTTCGCAGGTGCTCACTCATTTCGGTCTAGTCTGAAGGTTGTTTTCTCATAGAGAGCAGAGGAAAGCCCACCGATTCTTGAGCGAGGCCTTCGGCGCCGATATCTAGGCAGGGACGAATGTGTTGGAAAAATTACTTACTTTAGGTTTTGTTTTCCGATACGAAGGGGGAGGCAGCTTCGGCAATCTGCGATAAAAGATTCGCCGCGTTTTTTGCGGCATCGGGGCGGGCAATGCGAAGTGCATTTCTTCGCAGTGATTCGGCTAGAGTATCGTCGGTGAGGATCTTAGTGATCGCATCTACGCAATCACCGGGGTCGGGAGCCCAGATGCCAGCTTCTGCTTCCAGGATCCAACTAATGTTCGGCGTTTCCTGCACAGGAATCGCATGGGTCAATATCTGGGGGATCCCGAGCACGAGGGCCTCAGCAATCGTATTGGGGCCTGCTTTCGTGACAAGCACGTCTGCTGCCCTCATCCACATGTGGATGTCTTCTACATATCCCAGGATTCGTATTTTGGTTTCTCCGAATATCTTCAAAAGGTGGTCTCTAAGCGATTCGTTTCCTCCTGCCACTACTACGATTTGCATGGCGATTTCCGAACCCAGCATTTCGTTGAGTAGGTCGTCGATATCACCCCATCCAACTCCTCCTGTCATTAACAGAATTACGGGGATTTCTTGTTTGAGTTTGAGTTCTCTACGGAGCGTGTGTCGGGGAGTATCGGAAATCTCTTCAAATTCCCGCGCTACAGGCAAACCGGTCTCGTGGATCTTTGTACGAACGCCTCGGTCTCTCAGTTGTGCGCAAACGGATTTGGTTGCGACTAAGTAGCAATCGACATCTGGAGAAACATTGAGCGCATGCCCAATCATGAGATCAACGGTTAATCCAACAACTGGCGGCCCCCCGGCCTCTTTCGCCACTCTGGCGACGGCATTTACTGGAAGCGGGTGGGAAACAATGATCACGTCCGCTTTGTTCTCTCTAAGTAACCTTCTGGCGGAATGGCGAAGCCACGGCCAAAGGAGGCGGTGGATGGGCTCCAGCAAGCGGGGATGATCGAGCAATTTGAAAACCCACCCATAGACAATTCCACCCCAAAAAAGCATTCGGGAGTATCCATCAGGCACCGTTGAGAAGGGCCATGGAGCATAGTCTTTCAGTGCGTCAACAATGACGGTCTCTGCTCCTTGCCTTTCCAATTCGTCGGCAACTGCGCGCGACGCTCGGATGTGACCTCCTCCAGTAGCACTTGGTAGGAATAGGAATCGGTGAGCGCGCTTCATTGCGGGGACTTGGTGAAATGCCAGAATGGAGAAATCCCCCGCATCTTTCACTCAAATTCATCGTAATTTCCTTTCGAGGGTGGCTAAGCACAACGAGCGTGTTAAAGGGATGAATTCGAACAAAATAAGGGCAGAAACTCCGCAATAATGCTATACGTTCATAAAGGAATGCTGGCATCCTCATAGTATTTCATGCAGCAGAAACCTGATTCATTGGCTCAGCCGATCGCAATAATCGGTATGGGTTGCCGTTTCCCGGGAGGGATCGATTCACCGGAAGCGCTGTGGACTTTCTTGAGTGAGGCAGGGAATGCGATCGGGGACATTCCTCCTGATCGCTGGGACCTCGAAGAATTTTTTGATCCGACCCCTGGGAAAGAGGGTAAAATGTATACCCGCCGTGGTGGATTTCTCAGTGATGTTCGAGGATTTGATCCCTCTTTCTTCGGGATATCTCCTCGTGAGGCTCGCACCATGGATCCACAGCAACGCCTGCTATTGGAAACCGCCTGGGAGGGTTTCGAGGATGGAGGAATTCCACCGAAAAAGGTTCGCGGCAGCTCGACGGGCGTTTTCGTCGGGCTATTTGTTCACGATTATGAGAATATTCATAGCCAACCAAGTGAACGTCGGCTGTTTTGTTCCCACTCTGCCACCGGCACGTCGGCAACAATTGCTTCCAATCGAATCTCCCATTGCCTCGATCTTCGAGGCCCGAGTCTCACCGTAGATACAGCCTGTTCCTCCTCTCTTGTCGCTGTCCACTTGGCCTGTCAGAGTCTCTTGTCAGGAGAGTCGGATCTCGCTCTTGCAGGTGGGGCGAACACCATCTTGCGCCCAGAGATGAGTATGTTGCTCTGTCAGGCAGGAATGCTCTCTCCAAGTGGACTTTGCCACAGTTTCGATTCCAGGGCTGACGGATATGTTCGAGCGGAGGGAGCGGGCATGCTCGTGTTGAAGCGCCTTGAGGACGCAGAACGAGATGGAGATCATATTCGCGCTGTCCTAAGAGCTACAGCCGTCAATCAGGATGGAGGGGCACAGGGAATGACAGTCCCGAGCGCGGATTCGCAAAAGCAAGTTATCAAAGCAGCGCTCGATGCAGCGAATCTATCTCCGTATCAGATCGGTTTTGTAGAAGCCCACGGAACAGGAACTCCTGTAGGTGATCCCATCGAGTGTAAGGCCATTGGAGACACCTATGGCTCTGCTTCAAAGAGGAAGAATCGTTGTCCGATAGGATCGATAAAAAGTAATATTGGTCATACCGAATCGGCTGCAGGAGTAGCCGGGCTCATGAAACTCGTTCTGATGTTGGAACGAGGGCGATATCTGCCAAATCGTCACTTTTCTACACCAAATCCCGATATTGATTTTGACGGGTTAAATCTAGAAGTCTCTTGCTCTTCGTCGGAATGGGAAAGTTCTGAACCCAGGATCGGTGCTGTGAATTCTTTTGGGTTTGGAGGAACGAATGCGCATGCAATCGTTCAAGAATACCGAGGTCCAGAGAGACCGACTGTTTTTTCGGACAGGCGGGGGGGCTTGGTCCTTCCTATCTCAGCACGCTCGCGGGATGCATTGCAGGATACAGCGTCTCGATTGGCCGGTTTTCTTTCTGAGAGCGGGGCATCTCTTTCCGATGTTGTGCACACTCTCGCCTATCATAGAGAACATAATGCGTACCGCTATGCCTGCGTGGCAGATACCGTTGAGCAGGCGTATGAAGAATTGAAAGGCGTAGAAGCCAGCGATACTGCGCCACATACCACCGGAAAAATTGCGTTCATCTATTCAGGCATGGGTCAGCAATGGCCCGCGATGGGAAAGGAATTGTTTGAGAGCGAACCCGTGTTTCGCAAGGTGATCGAACAATGCGACCACGCCCTTGGGAAACTCACGAGTGAGTGGAAATTGATCGAGGAGTTACTCGCACCCAAATCCAGTTCCCGATTGAATCGGTCTGATATCGCGCAACCTTGTCTTTTTGCCGTTCAGGCAGGCCTGACCGCGCTGTGGAAATCGGTTGGAGTGCAGCCCGATATGGTCCTTGGGCATAGTGCCGGAGAGGTGTCATCTTTCCATGCGGCTGGAGTATTGAATTTGGAAGATGCACTACGGGTCAGTTACATAAGGGGGCTCTTCCAGCAGCGGTGCAGCGGAAAAGGAGGAATGTTGGCAGTAGGGCTTCCCAAAGAGGAGATCACGAGTTATTTGGAGGACTTAGAAGGGAGTGTTTCCATCGCTGCTGAGAACAGTCCCAATTCTATTACTTTGTCAGGGAATCTTGAATCTTTGAAGCGTATTGCGGAGGAGCTCGAAGCGGAGCAGGTCTTTGCTCGATTTGTCCCTGTCGATATTCCCTACCACAGCTCCGAAATGGATTGCCTGCTGCGGGATATTTCTTTGCTACTCAAGGAACTGAAACCCGAATGCCCTTCATTGGATCTGGTATCGTCTGTGACTGGGGAAATAGTGGAGGGGGCGGATTCTGATGCGCCATACTGGTGCAGGAATGTGCGAGAGCCGGTGGCTTTCCGAGCGGGATTTGAGACTTTGCTTCGGAATGGAGCTGATCTGTTTGTCGAGATTTCTGCCCATCCTGTTCTTTCTCCCTCGATGAAGGAGAATCTACTTTTCGAAGGGAAAACAGGTCCTGTCGTTGCCTCCCTGCGACGAAACGAAAGAGATGGATTGGTATTTCGGAGAGCAATTGCAGAACTCTACGGAAGTGGGGTAGATATTGACTGGAAGACTGTTAATGGTCCGGGACAATTTCTACGTTTGCCAACTTATCCTTTTCAAAACGAAGAATACTGGGAAGAATCTGATGCCTCGAAAGCAACTCGAATGGGAACATCTGTTGCTGCTTTGGGTGTTGTGATGGGTGAACGTGATCATCCTGTCCTGGGGCAGAGACTGGACGGGCCAGAGCTTGTTTGGAGGGGGAATCTCGAGATTACTCGTTTGCCTTATCTTGCTGGCCATAAAGTCGATGATGCGATTGTATTCCCCGGGGCGGCCGGGATCGAGATGATGCTTTCCGCTGTGCGGCGTGGTCGGTCTGAAGTTGCAGTTATTTCCCTGACAAATCTCAAAATCAATACCCCAATCGTTCTAGAGGCGGAAAATGAGGTTCCTCTGGAAACACGGCTGAGGTCTCAGGAGGTTTCCGTAGATTCCTGTTCTTCATCCGGGCAGTGGAGCAAGAATTACAGTGCTTCGTTTGGTTCTAGTGAACCTCCTTTAGTCAAGTCCATTGATCTTGCGGCTCTTCGTGACCGCCTTCCGGATCTACTCGGAAAGGAGTCGGTATACCGTCGTTTCTCCGAAATCGGACTGGAGTATGGAGAGCCGTTTCAAGGGTTGCAGTGGCTGCGTTTGGGGAGTGGGGAAGCTCTTGGAGAGGTGCACTGTCATGCTGTCGAAGGTAAACGGTCTTCATCGGAATATGTGATTCATCCGGCGGACCTCGATGCTTGTTTCCAAGTAGCAGCGATCCTTCCAGAAGAAGGTACATATCTGCCCGTTGGGGCCGATCGCGTCACGGTGTTTGGTGAGCCGAAAGAAACTCTCATGGTTTGGGCAAAACTCACCAAGATCACGCACCGCCTTCTTACCGCCGATATTCAAGTCAGCGACAATGATGGGAATGTTATTGTTAGTGTTGATGGCTTGGTTTGTCATCGAAGTGATCGAGATGAAAGCCGTTATTCCGAAATCGAGTATCTGATCCATAGCTCCGAGTGGATCGAGATTGCCTCTGAGGAGGGGTGGCGCTCAACCGTCGCGCCTTCTTTGCCGTCTCCAGGAGAGTTGAAGAGCAAGTTGTCGGGCTGGATTGCGAAAGACAGTGAGAGACTTCAAAGGGTTCGCTACTACGAAGAAGTAGGCCCGGATCTTGACCGTCTTTCTGCAGAATACATTCTATTTGCCTTTGCTAAGCTAGGGGGCGATCTATCTCTCGGAAGCGAGTTTACTTCCGGGGACGCGTGTGACGCTCTGGGGATCGCCGAGCAGCATCGGCAACTGTTTGATAGACTTCTCGCCATACTTAGAGAAGATGGCTATCTTGAGGCAAGGTCTGAGGGGATATGGAGGGTAGTTTATGAGCCCAATCCAGTGGCGCCTGACGAGACGTGGGCTCGAATGTTCTTTTCTCATTCAGCCTATGAAGCTGAGTTGCTCCTTCTCGCTAGATGTGGGGAAAGACTGGAAGAGATCTTGAAAGGCAATCTGGATCCTCTCGAAATCCTTTTTCCTCCAGATTCGCAGGTAGCTGAGCAACTCTATCGCGATTCGCCTACCTTTGTGGGATGTAAGAGGATAGCGCGAGAGGTAGTTTGCCGATTCGTTGAGGCACTGCCTAAAGGCCGGACGCTAAGAATACTCGAAGTGGGAGGAGGAACAGGTTCGCTCGCTTCACATATTCTTCCGCTTCTTCCAGAACATTGTACAGAATATCATTTCACCGATATCTCTCCTTCCTTCGCAAAAAAGGCTGAACAGCGATTTCACAATTATTCGTTTGTGACGTTCGGTACCTTCGATTTGGAAAAGTCGGCCGATGCGCAGGGATTGGAGAATGGTTCGTTTGATTTGGTGGTAGCCGCTGATGTAATACACGCGACAACTGATGTCCGAAGGTCGGCAGAACGGTTGAGGAAACTTTTATCACCGGGGGGGCAACTCTTCATAACCGAGAGCACTCATCCTCCGAGGTGGTTCGATCTGGTTTTTGGAACCCTTGAAGGCTGGTGGCTATTTCAGGATTTCGACCTCAGACCATCGCATCCCACGATGCCGTCTCAGAAATGGAAATCACTGCTGAACGAAATCGGTTTTCAGGAAATTGAGGGGTTATCCGATCCCGTAGAGGCACCTCTACAAACGTTGATTCTGGCTCGAATACCTTTCGCGAAGGAGGACTCTGAACCCTTGGGATCTCCAGGGGCAATTTCTCGACCAGTCGCTGTGTTTCCTGACCAAGGCGGGTTCTGGCAGGAGCTGTCCGACTTTCTGCCAAACGCCACTGTTTTTAGCGAAATACCGGACCGAATCGATTCGAAAGACATTTTACTGCTCTCTGATTTTGACTTTCGAGACGAACCTTCGAACTCTGAAGAACTTCAGGTTGCTGTGAATCAGTTGACAACTCAGCACCTGAGAACGATTCAGGCATTGGCAAAGATGGATTGGAAGGAGCCACCCACATTGTGGTGGATCACTTCGGGAGCAGAGTTTGTTTCCGGGGATGCAGAGATATCCCTTTTGCAGACGACCAGTAGAGGAATGGCGCGTGTAGCTGCATCGGAACTTGCTCCCATGACTGTTCGACACATCGACCTCGGTGTTAGTGCAAAGAAGGAGGAGATAGTGGCTCTTATCGAGGAGATTGCAGATCCATCGAACGAGCGAGAAATCGTATTACGTGGCTCAAGAAAGTTTGCCTCTCGCCTCATTCGCAAACAGCCAACAGTTTCAGGGAAGGTATTCCGAGTAGCTGAGCGTGAGGCTGGAATTCAAAATTCGTTTCCGCTTGTGGAAGCGAACCGAGTATCGCCGGGAAAAGGAGAAATCGAAATTGAAGTCTGTGCTTCGGGACTAAATTTTAAGGACATTGCCAGATTCGCAGGGCTGGTGAAGAAAAACGAGACCGGAGGGGGATTGTTAGGTTTGGAATGCGCTGGAACAGTCGTCTCCTGCGGTTCTGACGTTGCGACCTTGAGACCGGGCGACCGGGTTGTAGGCCTGGCGCGTGGAGCCTTCTCTTCTCACGTGACTGGAGATGCTCGACTTTTTGTCAGGGTTCCTGACCCAATCAGTTTTGAAGAAGCAGCTACCCTGCCGGTAGCTTTCCTGTCGGCCTGGTATGCCCTTGTGCATCTCGCCGAGATCAAGAGAGGAGAAACAGTTCTTATTCACTCGGCCAGCGGAGGCTTCGGTTTGGCTGCTGTGCAGGTCGCCCGTCTCAGGGGAGCTCGTATACTTGCCACAGCAGGTTCTTTGGAGAAGCGACTCTTTCTTAGCCGTTTGGGAATCGAATACGTAGGGGACTCTCGTTCCCTCACTTTTGTGGAGGAAGTGAGAGACCTCCTTGGAGGTAATCGAGTTGACGTAATCCTGAACACCTTGCCTGAAGAGGCTCTAGAAAAAAGCCTTTCTCTACTGACTCCCGTGAGAGGCCGCTGTATAGATCTCGCAAACCTACATGCTGGTGGAAGCCTGCCGCTTTCGAGCTTGAAAAAAGGGGTGCAGTTCAGTGCGTTCGATTTGGAATCGATTCTTTTCTACGAACAGGAATTGGTGAGCGATATTCTTGAGAATGTCATGATATCTATCGTGGCCGGTAAACTGAATCCAATACCTTTTCGATGCTTTTCCTGTGGTGAAGCAGAACAGGCTCTCGCTTTCATGAAGAGCGCCCGCCACATCGGAAAGGTTCTCCTCACCTTTACGGATGAAGCTCGCAGAGTTTTGCCTAATGAGGCCCTTCTGAATGTGGGAACGAGAGGTGGCACCTGCTTGATCTCGGGTGGTTTGGGTGGTTTTGGTCTTGCTACGGCTCGCTGGATTGCCGAGTGCGGAATTCGTCGGGTGGTTCTCTTGAGCCGAGGCGGAGTCACGACGGAATCGATGAAACGATCAATTGCCAATATCGAGAATGCTGGAGCCACAGTGAAAATTGCGATAGGTGACGTGACTGATGCGAGTCGAGTGAGAGAGGTGCTGAGTGAAATTGCGGATTCCGGAGAGCCTCTGAGAGGGGTGATTCACGCGGCAATGGTTCTGGAGGACGTCAGTCTCAAAGAGATGTCCAGTGAACAGATGGAAAAGGTAATCCGTCCGAAGGTAGTCGGGGGGTGGAATCTCGATCATCTAACGAGAGACTACGACCTCGACTTTTTCGTATCCTTCTCGTCCTTTTCTTCCACAGTGGGAACTAATGACCAGGGCAATTATGCGGCGGCGAATGCTTTCCTTGATTCCCTGGCATTGTCACAAAGATTGCGAGGGGTGAAAGGGTGCAGCGTCTCTTGGGGGAGCATCGGGACAGTAGGATATGTCTCGGGGAACGCTGAGATTGGCAATTTTTTTCGGCGTCAGGGGGTATACCCAGTAGACCTGAAGCATTGTTGGAAAGTTCTACGCTACGTTATTGAACAAGATGTTCCGCATATCTCGGCAGCTGCGATTGATTGGGCGCGTTTTGGTAAATACAACCCGGATTTGGCTAAGAATCCGCGATACTCCCTATTGCTGAAGGAGTCTAGAGACGAAGAGTTTACCTTGGATAGTGAGACTGATGCGAGCCTGCCTCATGACCCTGTCGAAAGGCTCCGCGTGCTCGAATCTCTCCTATCCAGAGTGGTTGGCAAACTTCTTGGCCTGAAGCAGGGCGGATTGGACTTATTTGTTCCTCTTACCGAACTAGGATTCGATTCGCTAATGGCAGGGGAACTCGCTTTGCGAATTCGTGAGGCCACCACGGTGGAATTGCCCCGCATGACTCTCCTCGCCAGCGGTTTGGATGTCTCGACTTTGGCTGGTATCATTGACGAAAAATTGGAATCTCATAGCGGCATTAACGAAGTTGCTTTGAAAGTATCGAATCAGCTCGACCTTGACTCAATGGTGGATGAGTTAGGAGAAGAGGATCTTGACGAACTACTTGGCGAAATGCTCGACTCGGCGAATTGAACATGGGAAGAGATCAATTACGCCATATGGAACTCGAAGAAAAGCGAGCTCTTCTGAAGAAGATGTTGAGGGAAGCACGGGAGACTCCTCGTGGCGATCACGGAGAGAATAGCGTTATTGTACCGGGCTTTCTTGAGTCGAGAGAATATGAGGCCTTTCGAAAGCAGAAGGGTGCTACCGCCGAATGGGGAGCAGGCGATCTCTATTTTCGCGAGACTGAAGGAATTTCGAATCATCGTGTTTCAGTGGGAGGTAGAGAGCTGATCAATTTTTCCAGTTACAATTACCTGAATCTCTCGGGACATCCGGATGTATTGCGCGCGGCAAAAGATGCCGTGGATAGCCTGGGCACTTCAGTCTCTGCTTCTCGTATCGCCTCAGGAGAGAAAGAGATTCATCGAGCACTTGAGTTGAGCATTTCCAAATTTCTCGGGACTGAAGATGCAGTCGCAATGGTAGGAGGGTTTGCCACGAACGAATCGACGATTGGTCATTTAATGAGCGAGAGGGATGTGATTCTGTACGATTCATACAGTCACGAGAGTATCCAGCGTGGGGGGCGATTGTCAGGTGCGACAATGAGAGCCTTTCCCCACAATCGTTGGGATGCCTTGGAAACGATGCTAAGTGAGTCTCGGCATCTTCATGAAAAGGCTCTTATCGTTATTGAAGGCGCCTACAGCATGGATGGGGATCTCCCCAATCTTCCGGAGTTCGTACGGTTGAAAAAACAATTTCAGGCTGCGCTCATGGTCGATGAGGCTCATTCCCTTGGGGTATTGGGAGAAACCGGGCGAGGGATAGGGGAGCATTTTGGAGTGGACCGCGATGATGTCGATATTTGGATGGGAACCCTGAGCAAGTCCCTTGCGTCCTGCGGAGGGTATCTCTCAGGTAAGGCTGTTTTGATTGAGTTTTTGAAATATACCGTTCCCGGTTTTGTCTTCAGTGTGGGCCTTCCTCCGGCGTCGGCTGCTGCTGCGATCGAATCTCTCAATATTATTATCCGAGAACCGGAGCGTGTTTCCCGACTTCAGCAGAATAGCAATTACCTGCGAAACGCGTTCCGAGAGCGGGGGTGGAATGCCGGGAGGAGTGAAGAGTCAGCGGTCATTCCCTTGATTATTGGCAATTCTGCTAACTGCATTCGTATGGCTCGGGAACTGTTTCTTCGTGGGATTTTCGTTATCCCAATCATACATCCGGCTGTTCCTGAAGATGCCGCCAGGCTACGCTTTTTCACCTCTTGCGATCATTCTCATTCGGATTTGGAGACGACCGTAAAGGCAATCGAAAGCAGTTTTTCTGAATTGGGATTTTAATATGGCTCGTGACGAAGAAAGTAAGACTCGGAGTCACAGAGTTGCCGTTGTGACGGGTGGTTCCTACGGACTCGGCTATGCCATCGCTGGCAATCTTATCGAGAATGGCTTCCGTGTAGTCATCTTGGCGCGAGATGAAGCAAAGCTTCGCGGTGCCGTGCAAAAGCTTTCAGGAACGGAGGGGGCAGCTATGGGGATCCCGTGCGACGTCACAGATGTAAAGGCGTTGGAAAGCGCCGCGTCGAAAGTGGAGGAAACGTATGGGCGTATCGATTTTCTGATCGCAAATGCGGGAAGCGTTCACCTTGGATTACTGGAGGAACACTCTGCTGACGTTGCGATGTCGGATATTGGGACTGGCCTTACTGGAACTGTTCTCACGGTTCGTTCGTTTCTGCCTTTTCTCAAGGTTGGAGCGAAGGTTCTATTTATTGCATCGGGATTTGGGCTCATGGGGGCTGCCGGATACACTTCTTACTGTGCTGCAAATGCGGGAATCATAAATTTCGGGGAGGCTCTGCGTAGGGAACTACTTTGCCGGGACATTGCTGTCTACGTCGCCTGTCCGTCTGACATCGATACTCCCGGTTATAGAAACGAAATCGAGCAACTCCCTGGTTGGATGAATCAAGCAGAAGCCCGGGGGAAGCCGCTACAACCAGAGGAGGCAGCGAATCGCATACTTTCCCGGTGCCGAGGGAAGAGGTTTCTCATCATCATTAATCCTGAGATTCGGATGTTACTGATAGCAAAGAAACTACTTCCGGAGCGAGCGCTATTGTATCTTGTTGACCGCCTGTTCCCTGTGCCTTCAAGGGAGGACCTGCCATCACGAGATCAGGGTTGCTCTTTTTGAGATTTACCCGAAAAAAAGCCAGCTGACATAACACGTCAGCTGGCTTTGGATTGATAGGATCACAAACTCAGTGCTTTCCGTCAGAGATGGAAGAGAAAGTGCTGATGTGACCGTCGTTGTCGAGTCGCTTGCCCTTCATGTTGAATTTGGCGACCCATTTCCCGTTGCGAAGAACCATCCCGCCTCGGGCAGTACCTTTTTTGATCGGATTGTGTCCGTCCTGTAAGGTATCGACTACTCCTTTTTTGACAACGTAGGCAATCTTGTTGCCCCCTCGGGTAACGTTGGCTCGCTTACCATCTCCTTTGAGCTTTGCCTTTCCGTTACCTGCCAATTCGTCATCTCTTGTCTTTGTTTTGAGATTTCTCTCAGTTACAGGGACTCGCATTTTTCCCGCCGCGTTGTCGTAGTATGTTGTCTCGCCATAGTCGGTCACCCGCTTCGCTTTACGAAGTCGGCCTCGATAGACTCCAGATGCCTGTCGCTGGACTTGTGCCTCATTCAGTTGAGCTTCGGCTTTTTCTAGACAGACACCAGAGAACGCAATGATTGCGCCAATGATCCAATAGTGTGATGAGTGGGTTTTTTTCATGTCTGATATTCTCCTTCAAAACTATATTCCACTTTGGTGATGAACTTTGCTGTGCATTTCTTGTGATTTTGATGCCGGAAATTGCAAAAATTGGCCTTTTTGGAAAAGAGAACTTGCCCAAAACTTTACACAACTTCACTGCAATCAAGGACCTATGAGATTTAAAAGGGGAGCCATTTTTGATCGTCCCTCACGATGTATTCTGGTCGTTGCATCTCTTCTTCTTATACTTTCTCCAGGGGTTTTCTGGCTCGAAATTGATGGAACTACTCGGTCAATGTTCCCTGAGGGGGGAAAGATCTTTGATTGGGATCAAGAATTCTCGGCAAATTTCTCAACGGAAACCACCATAGCTGTCGTGGTTCGCGCGGACGATGTTTTTGCTCCTGCGACTCTGAGAAAACTGAAATCTTTCGCGACCGATCTAGAGGGACTGGATTTGGTAAAGGACGCAAACCACCTCTTCTCGGTAAAGTATCCCAAGCAACGCCCGGGTGGATTTCGCACCTTACCTCTCATTGAGGAAATTCCGAGAAACTCGGAGGAATCCAAAGACCTGAGAGAAGAGATTCTTTCGAACCCCATTTTGCGGGGTGCGATTGTTAACGAATCCGGAACCGCTGCGGCTTTCTATCCCACTCTAAACGAGGATTTGGAGGTGACGAACTTGCAGAAGTACGCAGTGGAGTCACTGGATACATTCGTTCAAGAGGCCAGGGAGCAGGGGCTTGATGCATACTTCGCGGGCGGACCTGTTATTGCCGAAGCTATCGTTAGAAATATCTGGCGTGACCTGACAGTGCTCGGTCCTGTCACGTTTCTTGTGATCGCGGGATTGATATTGCTCTTTTTCCGATGGCGCGTCGCTTTGGTATTCAATTTGTGCACAAGCGCATTCAGTGTGATAGCGACCTTTGGATTCATGGGGTGGGTTGGTATTGAGATCACTCCTTTGATCTCGGTGATCATGATCCTCATCTTTATCATCGGGTGTACTGAAGATATTCACCTCCTTTCAGAATACATTCTCTGGCGAGGAGAGGGACAAGGTAGGGCAGAGGCCTTTCACTCCCTGCGCCATACAGTTTTCAGTGCGCTTCTGTTAACTTCAGTATCCACAGCGATGGGGTTCTACATGACCGCTCTGAGCCCGGTTCCTGCGCTGAGAGATTTTGCCATCGCGTGTGGAACGGGTATTCTGCTGAACTTCGTGTTCACCATTTTTCTCGCTCCGGTGTTTCTTCGATCGGGGGTTCCTCATGCCGTGCAGGTAATTGCCCGGGGACGAATTATCAAAGGCGTAGTTCATTTCCTCGTCAGGACCGCTACACGTTTTGGATACGTTTCAGGACTGTTTGCTTTGGCCTTTGCCGCTTGTGCGATCTGGGGGGTGACTCATGTGGTCGTCGACAACGACTTCATGCATTTCTTCACGAAACATTCACCCATCAGGCATAACATCGAAAGGTTGGAAGATGACTTTGGAGGCCGAGCCTCATTAATCGTCACTGTAGATACGAACAAAAGGTATGCGGTATGGGACCCGGATTCTATCGACCGGATTGCCGAGTTTCAAGACAAGCTTTCCGACTCGTTTGAGCGAGTCACCGGATTGACCAGCTACTTGCGAGAGTATCTCTACCAGACGGGCGAGTCCAAGGATCGGGAACGTGGAAAAGTCTCGCTGAACTCAGAGCAGATCGAGTTCTGCAGGGCGATATTCGGCAATCGATTTCTCGGCAGATATCTCGACTTCGACAACTCTCGGACGGCAATTTGGATTCGTTCATCTATCACTGGATCAAATGATGTCCGTTCGGCGCAGGATAAGATCAATCAATTCGCTGAGGAGATTCTGCCTTCCGAGTGGGAGGTCCGAGTTCTGGGCGAGCCAGTGGGGACTGCGACGGCGGCCGATTCCATTACAACTGAATTGTTTACAAGCCTGTTCTTCTTGACGGTTACCGTCACCATCATCCTGATGTTCTACTTTCGGTCATGGAAATTCGGTTTGTTAGCTTTAATCCCGAACCTTCTTCCGGTAATTGCGACATTCGGATTTATGGGGTGGAGTGGAATCCCGATGGGAACCGGAGTTTTTGCTGTAGCAATGGTCGCCTTTGGTATTGCTGTTGACGACACCATACATCTCTTCGTACGCTTCTCTCACGAGTTGAAAAACTCGTCAAACCAAGGCTTTGAAAGAGTATTGAGAGACTCGTTAGGGAGAGAGCTATTTCCGGTGCTTGTTACTTCCACGACATTGATCGTCGGTTTTTCGGTGCTTCTTTTCAGCGACTTTCAGGTTCACAGGGAGACTGGGTTACTCTTTATTGTCGCGATAGGAACGGCAATGCTTGCTGACCTCTTTGTTACGCCGCTGGTGCTTCGAGGTGTGCGTTCGTGTAGTAGCTGACGATCACATGACCGTTCAAACAGACTTCGGTTCTCTGTACTGTGACTGATGAAACTTTGAAACGTCTGATCAAATTTCTAGGTATCCGGGAACACGATGGGCTTAGTGAAAACCGATGATCAGAGTAGAACGATTCTCAAGATGCCTGATCGGCCATCTACGACGATCGAGAAGTTCGTCGAAAGGGATGGGCTCGTTTTCGTCCCCGCTATACGAATCAATACCAGTAGCGGAGCGACTTAAAGGACACAATTCTATTCCGACTCGACCCGATAGAGGTGATACCGGGTACGGAGAAACATCGCATTCCCCACTACCGCTGGTGATGCCATGAAACCTGGACCACGGCGGGGGTCGTCGAGCGGGGCGTCGGTGGCGAGGCTGTTTGTCGATACGACTTTGAATTCGCGACCGGGTTCGATGATCGTTGTCACGCCTTCAAGGCTGAAAAAATAAAGCTTCCCATCCGCGTATATCGGACATGCCCGATATTTGCCGGCGGCACGCCCTTTCCAAACTACTTCTCCGGTTTTTGCCTCTACGCAGACCAGGAAGCTGTCATCCATGGCGAAGTAGAGGAGATCGTCGACCAGAATAGGAGAGGAGTATTTTGGGAAAGATTTGTCGAGAGTCCACTCCACATGAGTGTCTGTCACCACTCCATGGCCGCCGGCTCGAATTGACATCATTTCCGCGCCTTTACTAAAGCCAGTGACTACGATGAAGTGTCCATCGTGAAACACTGGCCTGGGA
The DNA here is from genome assembly GCA_002698785.1 of Verrucomicrobiales bacterium. Classification (GTDB taxonomy): domain Bacteria; phylum Verrucomicrobiota; class Verrucomicrobiia; order Verrucomicrobiales; family DEV007; genus Arctic95D-9. Next base: position 115,491 of record PAAG01000060.1, read on the forward strand.
GCAGCGGAATAGGCTTCGTGATCGACGCGCCACAACTCCTTTCCGGTTCGAGGATCGTATCCGTAAACGGCCTTCGCACCTGTGCTGCACATGACTGGTTTTCCGTCTATGGAAACGATCAACGGCGTGCTATGTGCCTTGCGCCAGTCACCGTCTTTGACCATTTGTTTGTCGATGTGTTCGTCATTCCAGTTCGCTGAGCGGTCGGTCTTCCAGACGGTTTCGCCCGTGGTTTTGTCTAGAGCGACAAGATATTGTAAGTCCGCTCCATCAAAGGTCAGGATTAACAGGTTTTCGAAGATTACAGGAGAGGAGGACGCACCCCGATAGTGCCAGCACTTCAGGTCCTCCCGCTTCCAGATGACTTCCATGGTGGAGGTATTGATACAGGCCGTTCCAAATGATCCGTAGTGGAGGTATACGCGGCTATCTTCGATGACTGCCGATGGAGTTGCGTAGCTGTTGTCCTGCGCTCCATTTCCCAGGGATTGCGGATCGTCGCTGTGAAACAACTTTTCGTTGAGAATGATTTCCCCGGTTTTTGCGTCTACGCAGATTGCGTAAAAGTCGTGCCCGTTCTCCGTCGCAGTAGTCAGCCAGACCTGGTTGTCCTTCACAATTGGAGAAGACAGCCCTAGGAGAGGGAGTTCAGTCTTCCATTTTACGTTCTCGGATTCGCTCCAGGTCAACGGAACTCCATCTGAAGCTGCGTGGCCGTCCTGGGTTGGTCCCCGGAAGTCCGGCCAGCTATCGGCGGCGAGTAGTGGAAGCGAGAGGGTAAAGCTGATAGATGTAATAGCGTAAAATCGCCAGACCAGCGAAAAGGGGGATTTCATGCGTGGAAAATGCCGCGTTGTCAGAAAACTGTCAACTCAGACGCTGAAGGAGGCAATAGAAGGTGTACTCGGTGATACTGAAATGGAGACCTTCACTCCGGAGGGGCCCTCAATGGCTTCGACGCGTCCTTCTCGCTAGAGAGGTTACTTCCTTTTCTTGGCCACTGCGGCCACCTGTGCCACGAAACTCAAACGAGTTCACGTATCTTTTCGATAAACATTTTTGCAACTTCTCCATAGTATTGATCGTTAGGATGAAATTCGTCATGCCATCCGTATGCTGGCACTACACCAAGTGCATTTATGTAATGGACTTTGGGACCGTGTATTTCGGCGAGGTCTTCAAGAAGTTTGTTTAAATCTCTCAGAATAATCTGGACAATCTCGTTCTGAAGTTCTGGATCGACTATTCCCAATTCGGACATGGGCTTCCCGAGCCACTTTCCTTTTCCGGGAATGGGAACGGCGTCACTGTAGCCATGGCAGATAATGTGAGGATTCGGTTCCAATGCTGCCACTCTTCTAAATATCGTATCGTAGCAGTTGCGGATAGATCTCAGGAAGGGGGCGTAGGAATCGTTGAAATACTCGGCGGCTTTTCTGTCGGGTGCGAAGGGATGCAGAAAATCCTGAATACCTCTCCTAGGGGGATTGTTATCAACAAGATCGTTGCCGCCACCGCTGACGATGAAGATTTTTGCCTTTTCGGTCTCGATCGGAGTGTAGAATTCACCTTCGATTGCCATGTTCTCTATAATGTCACCAGCTTCGCTGAAGCAAAGGACAGCCATGTCATCTTGGTCGGCTATGTAGTCTACGATATCGTGGAGTTTAATTGGATATTGGAACCAGGAATCTCCTTCCGCGATAATGCGAATTGCATCCGGATTAGCCTTTATTTTCTTCGCATATCGCCGGTGTCGTCTGGATTGAGCGACTCCATTTGCAACATTCAGAATCAGGGCGGATTCAAGGCCTTCTTCGGGAATGACGAGCTGGGGATTCAGACGATAGCCTGGGGCAAGGCCTTTGGAGAGTGACTCGTCCTCGATGAAGTATTTCTCGATTTCGGAGTCCGGAACGGAGAGGTCATCGACAAGTGCATAAAACTCCGCGGTTGTGATTGGTTCTTGGGACATGGTGAGTAGTTGTTCGTTTAAATTTGATATTACGGTATCGTATGTTTCGCGGTTTTCCTGATCTGTTGCGTATAAGTTGGTAAAGCTCGTCCTTCTGACATCTTCCCCTATATGGTAAGGACTGATGTGAATAAATCCCTTTTCTGAATCATGATCCCAGAAAGAGGCAAAATGCCACTGCCCCTCGATTCGGAATCCATCGTAACGTCTGATCGCATGTGACTCTGCGGTGAGTTTGAGCAGTCGCTCAAGAGATTTTTCTGCAAGGTCTCGTGCAGCCTTCATTTCCTCGTAACTCCGACCGGAAGAGGTGACGTCATTCAGCTTCTCATCATTGAGAGACCAGATCTCTACGCTTTTCCATTTCTTCTGTTGCCGGACGACGAAGGAGGCGGCGATCGCAGCCGGGAGCTGGTCGTTGCTGGCTCCCGCAAAGATTATATTATCGTGATCGGTCAGGGATCTAATTGGGGGAGATTTCTCCATCCGGCGATTCACGCTAGCGTCCGGGGAGCCAACGGCTTTGGAAATGGTGTCGTAATTTCCTTCGGCCAGTTCGAGGTCGGGCTCTGAGCTCCAACCGGGCCAGAGGATGTTTGCAACGCGAGGGAGCCAGGTATCCTGAACGCTTTGGGACTTCGCTGCCCAAGCAAACCACGGTCCGGGGCTGAGGAGGCGACCGGCGAGTGAATCTGCGAGTGAATTCTTCACCACAGTCAGGGAATCTTTTGTATTGTGCCAATGCCAGGCATAGGAAAGAAGTGGGGGAACGCTGATGGCGTCGGGTTTCTTGCCCAGGAGCTGGATGTCGGGATGATCTTTACCAAATTTGTCTGCTGCTGCATCGAGAAAACTCTTATTGGCCTCTTTTCCAGAACTGCGTAAGGAGATGGCAGTGGCGAAGAGAAGCGAGACAGGATCGCCGTGGAGATCGTCGACGGTGAGTTCGCCCAACTGAAAATCGTTTTTCATCATGCCAAGACGAAGTTGCTCGCGAATATCGTCGGCTTCGTTCGGGGCACCTTCCTCCATGTGCTGAGGAACGAGGCGGATAGAGATGTCAGGAGTTCCCTCCTCGCTCATCCAGAAGGCTTCGAATCGGTAGCCTGGAATTGTATTTTCGGATAGGCACATCTGGATGCTCTCGGCTCCGATTGGGCATGTCCTGACACGGCCTTTGAAATGAGTTTCTTCCACAAGTGATTTCGAATCGATCAACTCTTTAGCGGAGACGAAATTCCACTCAATCCGATTCTCCTTGGAGATTTCGGGAAGTTTGATTGTTGGGAATTCGACTTTAGTCGTTTTGCCCTTCTCTATCTCGACTCCTTCCTCACGGAGGGTGTAGGGGCCGATTGCCGCATTCACGGAATAAGTTCCGGATGAAAGTTCCAATGATTCGATGGAGCCGACTTGGCGGGCCACCTGGCGACCTTTCGCATTCCGCACCGAAATTTGGGCGAGGTGTTGCTGGGCGGACACGGAGAGTTTTCCGGCATTCGTTACCGCAAGGTACTCTGAAATTCTCTCGGCAGCTGCGGTTAGGTCTTCCTTTTCCAGGGGCCCGCGTTGGATGAAGAGAAAATCCTCTCGATTGCCGAGCCCAGGGTCGTTTTCGGTGTAGAAAACGGCTTTCTTCGGGCGAACTCGCTCGTAGAGATTCTTCATCGCAGAAGGAGGCATGTCTCGTATGACCACGAGGTTCTCAACGGTCGGACTGCCCGCTGGTGCCGATGATCCTGTTGGAATACTATCGGTGTGTTCTGCCACTGCTCTTCGTCCGCTGAATGTGAGTTCGTCGGCAATGGGAATGGCGTATCCCACCGATGTCTCACCATGGGCTATTACAGTATCGATTTCGGTCTCATCGCTGTTCTCGGCGGAAACGGATTCCAAGGTGTTTTCCGTGGATCCTAAAAGCGCAAAATCGAAATGAAGTCCGCGTTTCGCATCGGCGAAATAGTTTGGGTTTGCGTCAGCGATTTGGTCTGCAAAATCCGACGCCTTAAGCGGGCGAAGAGTCGGGTCTTTCAGAATATTTTCTACGTCGAGAGTGAAACGGCCCCGTTCTTTCCCCTGATGCATTACTGAGTAGGCGGCATTTCCCTGCGAAGCTCCGAAGGCGACGACTAGCTTTCCCCAGTCACTTTGACTCGGCAGAGTGAATACATTCACTCCCGGAGCGCTCGGGGAAATTCCGTTCATGGTAGTGCGACAGCAATCCACGAGAAGTATGACTTCTTTGAATGCACCCGATTGCTGGAACTTCTCGGCCCACATGAGGCCGGGGATATGTTCGGGGAGGAAAGGAGGGACTGCGTCGGCGGTCAGCAGGCCGGCTTCGTTCGGAAATCTTGTGACTGAAAATCCGATGCCGTGGCCGGCGAAAAAGAGCCAGAGTCTGTTTCCGGTGCGAAATCCATTCCCCGCAGCTTTGCTTTTCGCTGCGTCTGCGATGCGAAGTTTGAGAAATTTTTCGATCTCTGCAGTGACGGGAAATGGCGTGCTCGAACTCGCCAACTTAGAATGGACAAGCTCCGCTTGTGTCGTTGGGACGTCTCCACCTAGCGGATCGACGAGCCAATCGTGGATTTCGGTGGCATCGTTGATGGCCCCGGGAAGGTCGACCAGATTTGAAGCGGGATCGTATTTTCCCACGCCGACACAGAGCGCCCAATCATCTTTCATCGTGGTTTGCGCGTCGCGAATTCAGGCTTAGTTCGACTGGTAGAGTTCTTGGACGAGGCTGATGTCCATATCTGACAGATCCGTATTATTTCTCGTCCCATTCGTGTTTGTCGTCCATTCCGCGGGAAAAGGGTAGAGCATGATGGAGTTCATATCGAATGGTGTTCCGTGAATTTTGTGTGCGGTGTAGTGGTCCAGAACGTTGCGTCGTATTTTTTCTTCGCTCCAGTTGTTCGGCGGGCCGGAGAGGGATTCGATAACTTTTTCTTCGTTCCACTGGATGCCTCCATCGGGATTCTGGTGCTCATGAATCAGACCCAGGGCATGGCCAAATTCGTGGAGGACGACTTCCCGCACAGCCAAATCCGAGGAATGTTTGTTGAGCCAACCAAAGTTCATCGTCGGTTCTCCTTTGGGGACTTGCTCTGCATACTTTCCGAGTACAGACCAAGAACCTTTGCGGCTAAAGCTTATCCGAATCGTACCTGCTTCTGGATCGTTCAGCCAGTTGAAGTCGAGATGGATACCTGTCCTGGTCAACCATTGCATTGCGGCTGTTTTTACTCGATCTTGAACGCTCGGTATGCCGTCGAGAAAGGAAATACCGATCGATGTGCCAGCCGGCCAAGTAGCAGCGGTCAGGGCCGCGGCACGCTCTTTTCCGGGTTGCTCCGGAGCCCACATAAAACACCATGGATAAGACATGAGTGTATACTGATGAGCGATGGGGATTTTGTCAACGCACGAAGTAGGTATTTCGAGGTAGTGATTTTTTCTATTGTGAGGAATGAGGATCAAGCGGGGATGCTCGGACAGCTCGAAACGGACCTGATGTCGGCAGTCGAGTTTGGCCAAAGCCCCGCGGGGATTTTAATGCCATTTCATAGTCTTCGTAGCTGTGCAATACGAAAAGAGAGGGGACGTCGTCGGAGTGTTGCGCCAAAGAAAGGCGCAGGCGCAAAAGCGGGAGTGCCTAATTTTCGCTTTTGTACGCTTCTAGGCCTAACAGGATCTCCTTTTTCTGCTTTGCTCAACGTTTGCTTTTCATCAGCCGACTATGAGATTTCGTGATTGCAGTAATTAGCAATTTAAAATAAGGAGAATCGAGTGATGACATATTATAGTAAAAGATTAGCAAGGCGTTATCTTGTGACGCAGGAGGACGTGAGGAGCGTCTCTGGCGATGTCGAGAAATTGGCTATCAATCACTATATGTTTGCGAAGTCATTGTGCGATAAGTTGCGCCAAACGTTCAAGTGACCTGCCAATGAAAAATCAGATTTCTAGTATGCGCGCACCATGCGTGTGATGGATCTGTGGGAGCAACACTTTGTTTCGATGTGTGGCCGTCCGGAACAGGAGAGAAATACTAAAAACTGAAGTCGTAAAATCTCGTGGGAGGCAAAATTCTCGCGTTGCGGGGCATCGAAACGAGTTTTCGCCTGGAGAGTGTGAATCGCCAGAAAGTTACGACCTGCGAAATTTATAGTTCTTGGATTTGTTTCAAGGGTGCACAGCGGTTATCATGTGGGACATGAAGTTCCGTTCCGATTTGTTTCTCCGTTGTTTGCTGCGCATGTCGCAGTTATGTGCTGTCGGTTTTGCTGCCTCGCTTTCCCTGTGGCAGGGGGAGGCTCAGGATGTGGAAGATCAGAAACGAGCGCAGCACCAAATGATTGTCGGTTCAAAAGAGTGCATCGAATGTCATGAGTCCGAGGTCGAGGCATGGCATCGGACTGAGCACTATTTCAATAAGGATTTGCACAAGGACGAGAAGGCGATCGAAATCGCTCAGAAAATGGGGATCACCTCCCCAGCAATGATCCAGAAAAGTGCACTGTGCACTCAGTGTCATTTCACCGTTCAACAGGTGGGGACGGCTCCCGCTCAAGTGATCAGTGGAGTGAGTTGTGAAAGCTGCCACGGTGGAGCAAAAGACTGGCTCGATATTCACAATGCCAAGGACAGGAGAGAGGGAGAGGACTCTTCTGCACAGATCGCCTCAGCGACTGAGAAAGGGATGCTTTATCCTCACGAGATCGATAAGGTTGCGGCGAATTGTTTCAGTTGTCACATCGTGACGAACGAGGACCTCGTTAATATTGGGGGACACCCGGCGGGCAGTGATGATTTTGAGCTGGTTTCCTGGCTGAAGGGAGAGGTTCGCCATAATTTCTTTGATAGCAAGGGAGCAAAGAACGCAGAGACGCCCATCGAAAGGCAGCGAGTCCAGTTTGTGATCGGGAAAATGCTGGAAATGGAATACAGCCTGCGGGGGCTGGCGAGAGCGAGCAAGAGTGACTATGGAAATGCGATGGGGCGCAGGTGCGTGTCTACGAGGAAGCAGATTGAAGCTCTTGTCGAGCTGCTGGGTGACAATGCTGGAGCACTTGGCCCTATGCTGGAAAAGATCAGCGTTCCTGGATTGCTGAAGTTTGGAAATACTGATGCACTACAAGAGGCAGCCGATGCAGTGGAGGCGGCGGCAGGTGAATTTGAAGAAGCCCACGACGGCAGCCAGCTTGGCTCGGTTGACCCCATTATTCCAGACTCTGGAAAGGGTGACGTTTACCAACCTTGATGCATTGATTTCTGCAGGCCGGGAGATAGTTTGAGCGGAATGGAAACGATCTCCCGTCCACAGCGCTGGTCCGTGCCGTATGCCGACGAACGGATCGGTAGCGAGATGGATTGGGAAATCGCCGGGAAGTTGCTTCAGGGAACGCTTCGCGATCTGTCGGAGGACTCGGATCGATTTCCGCGGGATCTATCTTTGGCGGATATCCTGCGTTATGATACTCGCCTCGTAAGGTTTCGGGAGGGGGAGATGGTCATCCGGCAGGGCGATTACGGGGACTCTGCTTTCGTTATTGTGAGCGGGAGTGTGAACGTTCTCCTCAATTCTCTTCCTCCGCGAGCACTGGGACACCGCGAATCGGAGCGACCGGGCGTTTTCAAAACTCTCGCCCGAGTGCTGCGAAAAAAGTCCCCTTTTCCAGAAGTGCGAAAAAAGTTTCGCCAACCAGATGCTGAAGAGGGGGGCGGCCAGATTGTGCATCTTCAGGATTTTTCCGAATTTCTCGTCGCTGGAAGCAGTGATCAAATCGATCCCGATACGATCGATACCATGAGTGCAAAAGGGGAGCAGGAGGGAGAGGTGTTCGGTGAAATCGCTGCCCTCAGTCGAACTCCTCGAACGGCGACCGTGTTGGCTGCGGAAGACGATACGCTCCTGTTGGAAATTCGCTGGCAGGGTTTGCGGGATATTCGGAAATTTTCTCCTCAATGGAAGAAGATGATCGATGATCGCTATTGTCGTACTTCACTCGCCACGCATCTGCGGAATGCCCAGTTTACACGGCACTTGAGCCGAAAGCGCCGATTGGTGGATTCGATGGGGGACATGGTTTCCGAACTCGATCTCGTTGCAAAGCAGACGAGATTTTATTCCTATGGGGAGTTCACCTGGCAGTCCAGCTTCAAGCAGATGGCGGGTGAGGGAAGCTCTGGAGAGGGGGAGCCGGTCATCGTCAGACAAGGGAGTATTGCCAGCGACCTCATTTTGATTCGTAGCGGATTCGTGCGTGTTACTCGTCGTTATAATCACGGTGAAAAGACGGTAGCCTATCTGGGGAAGGGCCAGACTTTTGGACTGGTTGAGTTGTTTCACAACTACCGCGAAAAGTATAACGGAGGAAAGGGCAAGCCTTTTCCCTATCAACATACTCTCCGGGCTGTCGGCTATGTGGACACATTGGCGATCCCTGCTCCAGTGGTGGAGTCCTACATCATTCCGAAGCTTGGTAAATCTGAAGTTCAAGATCTCGAAGCTGAAATTGAGGAACTCAAGAAAGACGAGAATGCACCGGTGTTCAATCTTGAGGCAAAGGCGGATGGCAAATTGCTGGAGTTCTTTGTAGAGCAGCGTGCGATCAATGGGACTGCGGCCATGTTTATTGATCTCGACCGATGCACGAGATGTGATGACTGCATTCGGGCCTGTGCAGCGACACATGATGGAAATCCCCGATTCAATCGTATCGGTCCGGATGAACTCCAACTCCAGTTTACCCATGCGTGTATGCATTGCGTGGACCCCGTGTGCATGATCGGATGTCCTACCGGAGCGATTCACAGAGATCCAAATGGCAACCAGGTAGTGATCAATGAATTTACCTGCATCGGATGCTCCACTTGTGCAGACAACTGCCCGTACGACAATATCCAGATGGTCGAAATTCGGGACGGGAAAGGCGATTTTCTCCCTGGTACTGAGAAAAACGAAAACAACGAATATGTTCGTGCACGTCCACAGGAAGAACCTGTGCGGAAGGCGACCAAATGCGATCTTTGCATTGATCAATTGACCGGACCGGCATGTTACAACGCGTGTCCACACGATGCTCTTGTCAGGGCTGATATGGCGAATCCAGATTCTTTTCTGAAATGGCTGAACAAACGTTGAAACCGCTTGTTAGAAAGCTACCGGGGATCGCGATTGTAGTATCCCTGTCCCTGCTTGTGGTAGGAATCTGGCTGCTGCTCAAAACGAGCTTGGCGGGTGCTGCTCTTTATTCTGGACTGGCTCTGTTCGGCCTCATTGTCTTTCTGGCTCTCTTCAGTGCCAGGAAAAAGATCCCCTTCATTCCGCTTCTCCGCGCTTCGACTTGGCTGAAGTGGCATAAGTATCTTGGCTATCTGTCGATCGTTCTCTTTCTGGTGCATGTCGATTTTCGAATGCCAGCAGGTATTCTGGAGACGGTGCTCGCGACTATTTTCGCCACCGTCGCTATCAGCGGTATTGTAGGCTTGGTCCTTTCTCGTGAGATGCCGAAGCTAATGACGAGAGCTGGAGAGACGCTGATTTACGAAAAGATACCAAGGCACCGGGAAGAGATTCGCGAGAGTGTGAAAAACCTCGTCTTAGAGTCGGAAGAATCCTGCCGTTCTTCTACCTTGTCGGAGTTTTATTTCGAGCATCTCAGGCACTATCTTGAGGAGCGCCCTGGAATTCTCCACCCGTTTGGTATCGAAAAGCAAAGAACATCCTATCGCCTTCTCAACGAACTAGAGGCCAGGATGCGATATCTCTCCGAGGAGGAGAAACCGCTAGCAGAGGAGTTAAAAGATTGGATCGAGACAAAAGAGAATCTCGATTACCAGGCGTCTTCTCAGCGCATACTTAAGGGATGGCTTTTCGTCCATATTCCGTTGACGATGAGCCTCATTCTTATCGGGCTGGCCCATGGGATTCTGGCACTGATTTATGGAGGTAATGGTTAGTTTTTGTGTGTCTTGTTAGTATTTAGATGGCGAAAAAACTCCAGAAACACGGGCACCGTGAGGTTGACTACAACCGTCCGAACCGCAAATGGCTATGCGGGCACACATCCTGTGGAAAAGAATGTCCGCTAGGGCCGACTGGGCGTGGCAGTTGCCAGGGAAGCGGTGAGTGCCTGCCTATTAAAAAGGGTGATCGGTGGAATTGCACACGCTCCGGGGCCCAGGGCGGTGAATGTGAGGGCGGACCTGCAACCGACGGGACTTGCGGCTGTCCCCTGCCGAAGTGTGTTCCTGTCCGCTCTAATCGATATTTGCGGCGAATTTATGTTGGGGCGGCAGTAGTGGTGACAATTGGTTTTTTGCTTATCGCCCTGGCTGGAGAACAACACGTGGTAGCGGTGAACCCTGGCCGCCTGACTACGGCCCATGCTGGCGCAAATCTTTCCTGCGAGAGTTGTCATTCTCAGGGATCTCTATCGGCGCTCTTTTCTCTTGCACAAGAGGACTCGATTCATTCCAGAGCTATGGCAGACAGTAGGCTTTGCCTCGATTGTCATGGAGAGGAGATTGGGGAGTGGAGTGGCGAGGCCCGCTTTGCCCATGGATGGGATGAGGAGGAGCGTGCTGCTGTGTCAGTTGCTGGTGTAGAAAAGGCATCCTTTGTGGATACACCCGTTGCTGTCTGGTTGGCTTCAAAGAGCTCAATCCGACAGGAGGGGCTGGAGGGGCAGCTTGCCTGTTCGACTTGTCATCAGGAGCACCATGGATCGGACGCTTCGCTCACCGTTTTATCGAATAATCAGTGTCAGGTTTGCCATCAGGACCAGTTTCACGGATTTGGGGACGGGCATCCTACGTTCGCAGAAATCGGCTATCCGTATTCGAGACGGACGCGGATTCACTTTGATCATGAGACCCATTTTGGTGGGCATTTCAACAAGCGCATCAAATTCAAGGAAGGTGTCGAATATGACTGGCCTCCTGCAGATGGAGAGTCATGTCGCGTTTGTCACGAGACTGATCCAAATGGCGAATACATGAAGTTGAAAGGCTATGAGGCCACTTGTGCGAAGTGCCACGACGACAACTTCGTGAGAGGAGGGTACCGGATGACTCTGCTGGCTATTCCCGAGATCGAAACGGAAAAGGTTACTGGTATCTGGCCGACCTCAGGACATGGGCTCAATGCTACCACTCGATTGTTGCTGAGTGATGATACTCGGGAGTATCTGCGTGGATTAGGGGAGGCAAGTAGTGAGAGTGACAATGATCGAATCAAGAAGGAGGAGAGGCACGGGGAGATCTGGCTAAACGATGAGTCACGTAGAGAGGCCGCTGATATTGTGGCGGCTGATTTGCAGGAATTACTTTTTCAATTGTGGAACGACGGGAACGATGTCTTGGGGCAACGCCTCGAAGCGGCCGGATTTCTGAGCAAAAAGGATCATTTATCTGCAATCAGCGGTATTCCCGCGGCGGTCTTCCGTGAACTACTTTTTCCCGGAGAACAAGATGGGATAGGTGCAGTTGCTTTCCCTGCTCTGGACCTAACGACGCTCAATCAAAAGCTGGGAGAAAGGGATCGTTCTATCGGGCTTTGGCCGAAGGCTTCTGCAAAACTGACGCCGTTGATGGTTGAATTTCTTTCTCATCGGGATTTGGAATACGCCTTGAGTCGCCTTATCGACGACGAGGAGGATGGCGCGATCAGCATCGCGAAGGATGGGAGTATTTCCTTGGAAGATTTGAGTGGTGCTTCAAATGCTGAAATCCAGGCGGTGGAAGCAGTTGCGTGGGAGATTAAGACAATTTTTGTCGAACTGGACAAAAAGGAGGAACCGTTCCTGAAGCGTTTGGAGGCGTTGCGTGGTGGTATCCTTGATGTGGGAGATTCGGAAACGGTTCTCGAAAAGATATTTCCCTCGGCCCGGCGGGACACCGCTTTCCTCTCCGGGATTGAGAAGGAAGTAGAGAGATATCGGCAAGGGTTTGACCCTCCGAAAGTGAGCGAAGGCGGAAGTTTAAACGCAGGAAGTTCCGGAGCGGCAACTGAGGATGACTCTTTCGCGGATGACGATTTTGGTGCGGGTGATGATGATTTTGGGAGCACCGATGATTCTGCTGACGATAGCTTCGGTAGCGAAGAGAAGGGAGAAAACTCTGACGATTCGTTCGGAGCTGCAGATGATGATTTTGCTGCTCCTACGGAGGAAAAAGTTGTAGAACAAACTGAAGAGAAGAGTTCAGGGTTTCGAGTTTTTCAGATCGCGTCGATCGATCGTTGGCAAGGTTCCGGGGGGTGGGCATATGATCAAAACGCAATCTCTTATGCGGCGCAGAGACACTCCGACCCAGTAATGAAGGCATGGATAGAAGCAGCCTTGGCCGCATCGAATTCGGATGATCCCGAGGTCAAAGCGGATGGTATGCGGGTCCTGAATCATACGCTCGATTGGAAAAACGGCGTTGAATCGGAGAACACAGGGAGTTGTCTCCAATGCCATACGATTGATCGTGATTCGGAAACAAAGAAGCTCGCAGTGAATTGGTTCGGGGCCTACGGGACGAGTGAACAAAGCAATCGAAAGCCCAATCTGACTCGTTTTTCCCATCAGAAGCATGTCATTTCCCTCGACTGTCTGCATTGTCACCAGCCGAAGGAAGACGGAGATTTTGGCGATTTTTTCCCAAGAGGCGGGGCGAATGATGCTTCGGTTATTGGACCGGAAAAATACCTTCCTACTTCGATGACTCCTGGCGAATTCTCACCGAATTTCCTGGAGATGAACGAAAAGGCTCTATGTGCTACCTGCCATCAGGAGAATCTGGCAGGGAACAGTTGCTTGCAATGCCATTCATACCATACTCTAGATCACTAAGACGGAACCCGTTTGCTCAACGCGCATATGTTTCTTTCCCGCACATTCAAGTCGTCCTCGATCTTTTTGGAAAGATCGATGTTGCTTGTGCCGGTAGCCCTCTTTTTTCTCGGTGGGGCATCGACTATTGTTCAGTCTGATGACGAGAAGGTCATGTTGGTCGCTGTGCCGGTTGATGCGGATTCCGGGGAAGAGCCAGAAGACGACGAGTTTGGAGCGGAATCACAGGACGACGACTTCGGCGGGGAGATGAAAGACGATGACTTTGGTGGCGAGCCAGAGGATGATGACTTTGGATCGGAATCGAAAGATGATGATTTCGGGGGAGAGATGAAGGATGACAATTTTGGCGCGGAGTCTGAAGATGATGACTTCGGTATGCCAAAAAAGGAAGGGGACGAAAAAGCGATCAACAAGCTACATCTTCTTTTTCAGGATGACCTTGTCGTGAAACGGAACGATGAGGAAGAAAAGAAGCCGGAGAAGGAGAAGGTGTATGCCTCGGCAGCAGAAGCACATCTCACTTTCCTGAAGGCTCTCGAGACAGAGAAGCGCTTTCCGAGTGCTGCGACATGTGGAGCCTGTCACCCCGATCACTACAGGGAATGGTCCGTTTCAGCTCACGCTTACGCACAACTAAGTCCCGTCTTCAATACCATGCATGCAGAGATTGTGTCGCGCACTGCTGGCACGAATGGGGATTTCTGTATTCGCTGTCACACCCAGGTAGGCATGCAGCGAGACGAACCGCTTTTTACCAGTAACCTGAAGCGGCATCCGGCCTCAATCGAGGGAATCACCTGCATTGTCTGTCACCGAGTCGAGAAAAACTACGGGAAAGTCAGTGGCAGGACTCACATCGAAAAGGGCGATATATTTTCCCCTGTGTATGGACCTGCCGGCAATAAGATTCTCATGGAGACTCTTCAGCAGGAGGAGTTTTCCCGTCTCAATACAGACCCTTCAAAGGAAGGGACGGACGTGCACGCAGACGTGAAAAAATTCGACCCTATCGCGAAGTCGGGCTTCTGCGGTTCTTGCCACGATGTGAATCTCTACAACGGGTTTCGCCTTGAAGAGGCGTTTACGCAGTTCAAGAACTCTCCTGCGGCAGACAAAGAGCAATCCTGTCATGACTGTCACATGGGGAAAATTCCTGGAGCCGTCGCACCGGGAGCGGATAAGATTGCTGATCCACATTCGTTTGATTCAATCAACTACGACCGAGGTCCGGGCGCCCGCGTAGGCGGAGAAGTCTGGGCTGAAAAGGATAAGGAAGAAACTGGTATCTACGGGCTCCCCACGAAACCGCGGAAGCGCACCAATCATATGTTTGCCGGGCCAGACTATTCGATCGTTCACCCAGCAATTTTCCCCCACTCCGAGCCACTTCGACAGAAAATGTGGGACGTAGAACGTGAGGTTCCGGGCACAGGGAAAACGGAACGTGTCGGAATGAAACATCTAATCACGTTCAAGTGGGAAGAAGGGTGGGGAAATCCGAAGAGTTGGTTCGAGAAAAACATAGCCAAAAACCCAGAGCTTGAGGAAGACATGCCCTGGCCATGGGACGACCCTATTGTCCGGCAAGACATGCGGAAAGAACTTAACAATTCGTTCCGGCTATTGAATGAGATTGATAAGCAGCGTCATCAGATCCTGAGGCGCGCTCTTCAATTCGAGGATTTCAAAGTTACGCAGAATGATGCCAAAGGAATCGAGTTTGCTCTGGAGGTTCGGAATAATACCGACGGCCACGGTGTGCCGACTGGATTCGACGCGGAGCGACTCATGTTTTTGCAGGTGACTGTGAACGATCGTCACGGAAGGACGGTGTTTGCTTCTGGTGACCGGGATCCAAACGGGGACGTTCGAGATTTACACTCTGCTTTCGTGCATCACAGGGCAGAAAAGTCCGGAGCTTGGTTGGCGTCCAGTGGATGGAAAGAAGAAGTAGGCCTGAAGTTGCAGCCGGAAGATAAATACTGGGTTCTGGACAAGCAGCTTTTCAGTCTGCAATCGAAGTTCCTGACAAGGAACCATCGTGGAGGGGAACGGGAGCAGATCCTGGCGGTTAACCATTCAGTCGACCCGCTTCCCTATATCCGTCCCGACACTCGGGCAGGAATATTAGTCGGGCGTCCGGCTGCGGCTCGGAAGCAGGCAAAAGGGATTCCTCCTCTGGACTCGCGATGGGCAAAGTACAAGATCGATAAAGACAAGCTGACAGGCGCAGCTCCCTACACCGTGAACTTCAAATTCATCTGCCAAATGGTGCCGGTGAATCTGATCAAAGATATTTCGGACCAAGGGTTCGATTACAACCTGTCTCCACGGGAAGTTGGGAAAAGAGTGGTGTATGGTCACCCTACTTCAGGATCTTCTTCTGATAGTGTCAGGAGGGGAGGAGCCCTTACCATATGGGATAAGACGGTAGTGCTGGGTGAGGCTCCCTACGAGACGAATTTCCGTCCCAGTGAATCAGAAGTGATGGCAGCTCCGAATCCTCCATTTCCTTATCTTGATCCAGATACTTTTGGAGGTCTGGAAGGTGGTGGCTTGGTGCCGTATGTGCCGCCGGAAGAGCTCCCCAGCGGTGGAAACAGCGATTCGACAAAACCCAATCCTCTCCTGCCTAAACCCGAGGTAATCGGAGACCCGAACGAAGACGATAGTTTCGAGTGATGCCAATCAGACGAAATTGTAGACCAGAATCACGGCAGGCGATTGCTTTTGCGATTGTCGCTGGGGTGCTATCTGCACTTTCGGGCATATTGATTTCTGCAGACAACAGCGATTTGTATCTGAGTGACGAAGTCGTGCCCTATCAGGAATTGGGCGAAGGTTTTGTAAAACGGCCCAAGCCAATTACAGAAGTCATTGAAGACAAAGTGTATCCTCAAAATATCGAGCGCGATCGCCTCATTGAAGAAGCTCACGAGACTGGTGATTACTCGAAGCTGGAGGATGCTCCGGAGCGCAAGTTCCTGTTCGGAGGAAACCCGTTTCTGGGTTCAGGAGAGATCGATGAGGGATTTGAGATGCCATCGGGAGCTGTATGGCAACCGGTTTTCCTTATGTATGGAGAAGTTCGGACTGCACTCCAGACTTTTGATAATGGATTGGTTGATGTGACAGAGTGGAGTAACCGCATTGACCTTTTCGGCAACCTTTATCTGACCCCTACTGAGCGGTTTCTCTTTCAGTTTCGTCCGCTTGATCGAGACGGAGGTTTCACGGGATACGAGTTCCGAGGAATGGATGAAGGGTTTTATGAGAATTTCAGCGCTCGAGTTCAGACCTTTTTCTTCGAAGGGGATTTCGGAGAGTTGTTTCCGAATCTCGATCCGGATGACTTTGGGCACTATGACTATGGTCTTGCGGTTGGGCGGCAGCCACTGAACTTTCAGGACGGAATTCTGATCAACGACACAATCGATGCAATCGGCATCAGCAGGGCGTCGCTCTTTAATTTTGGAGCAAATGCCACCCGCATCACTGCGATCGCTGGGTTTAACCAAGTTCATAGAGGGGATAATGTCAGGGACCCTGACGCGGCAATCTTCGGTATTCTGACCTCGATGGATTACACTGCCTCAACACTCGAGGTAGATTTCCTCTATGTGGATGGAGATCCTCGAACTGGTGGCGACGGGGTGTATGCCGGTATTGGAGATACCCGCCGAATTGGCGAATGGAATTCGACAACGCGACTGAACGGAAGCTGGGCCCTGCAACGAGAGACTCCTGCGGTGGGCACCGGCGGAGTGTTGACCTCACAGCTATCGCGGACAATGCGCTACAACGACGACATTTTCTACTTCGATACCTTTTGGGGATTTGGAGATTTTACCTCTGCGGCGCGAGATCCAGCCTTCGGAGGACCGCTTGGGACGATCGGGATTCTATATGCTTCACCTGGGCTCGGTCAGTATGGAGCACCCATGGGAAATCAGGTTGGGGATGCTGTTGGATTTGGGATGGGATACCAGCACTTTCTCGGCGGAAAGCGTAAGGCTCAGATCATAGGTGAGCTGGGTGGTCGGGCTGCAACTGATTCCGGAGAAGAGTCCTCACTCGGCTTCGGTCTCCGTTACCAGCGCGCCATGAGCCAGCACTCGATTCTCCAGTTGGATGGTTTTGTCGCAGGCTATGATGACGAAAGCCGACCTCTCCGTGGTGACTCGGGATATGGCTTGCGGTGCGAGTGGAGAATCAAATTCTGACTTGAATCGATACTCATGCTAGAAATCATTCAGAATCCTGCAGTTGTCATTGGGTGGTTGCTATGTCTCACCGTTTTGCTTTTGGCCGGGTTAGGGGGGCTTTTGTTGCTTCGCCGTCACCGGCTTCTTTCACTCCAGTTCGAAGCAGAGAACCG
This sequence comes from Verrucomicrobiales bacterium, assembly GCA_002698785.1. Taxonomy (GTDB): domain Bacteria; phylum Verrucomicrobiota; class Verrucomicrobiia; order Verrucomicrobiales; family DEV007; genus Arctic95D-9. The sequence goes on from PAAG01000060.1 coordinate 132,697, forward strand.
CCTTTTGGAGGAGCAGGTTCGTTCGATTCAGGAAAAACGGAAACTCGAGATTGAGACGAGTGAGGCGTGGAACGGCTTCGCGAATTTTGTGGTGGTGAAAAAGGTATGCCATGGAGATAGCGGTATCTGTTCTTTCTATCTCAAGCCAAAGGACAAGCGACTCGTCCTGACGCCCTTCCTTCCGGGACAGCATCTGATCTTTCAATTGCCGATCGGGAGCCAGCCTATCAAACGCCGTTACAGCCTTTCGGATTGTTCCAATGGCGAATATTATCGGGTTTCAGTAAAGCATGCGTTGGCTCCAAAAAATAGGCCTGATGCCCCTGCCGGAGTCGGTTCTTCCTACTTTCATGAGATGCTGGAAGAGGAATCTCAGTCACCTTACAAGTGTTTGATTCAGGTCGCTTGTCCGGCCGGTTCGTTTGTTCTCGACCCTGCCGAAACCAGGCCACTGGTTTTGATAGGCGGGGGAGTTGGAGTCACACCCATGCTGAGCATGTTTAACAGTATTCTTGAAAAGAGTGAGTCTCGAGAGGTTTGGTTTTTTTACGGAATCAGGAATGCGGAAGAGTCTGTATTGTTCGACGAAGGCATGCTGCATCCCTCGTTTGAGAAAGAGGCGGGACAGCGAGAGAATATTCACGTTTTCGTTTACTATTCCGCTGTGAAGACGAAGGAGGAACTCTCTGCGATTCAGGTTCCGCCGGGTGTGGGGAGATGTGGCGGTCGAATCACATTGGACGCAATCAAGAGCCACCTCGATAGTAACAATTACCTTTTTTACATCTGTGGCCCGGATGCCATGATGAACGATCTGGAGGAAGGACTCGTCGCTTGGGGCGTCCCCGAAGAGGATGTGTTGACAGAGCGGTTTGCTCCTCCTTCAACTAAAGCGGTGAAACATACTGACGGCGCACCCCGCAAGATTACCTTTGCGAAGTCAGGCAAAGAAGTTGAGTTCACTGCCGATGATTCGACCATCCTGGAAGTGGCAGAGCGTGCGGGTGTCCCGATTGCATACGACTGTCGAGCAGGTTCGTGTGGAACTTGCAAAGTGGGACTAGTGTCAGGAAAAGTAGAAGAAGCTTTCCGCACCAACTACAAGTGCTCTCCAGGATCATGTCTGTCCTGTGCTTGCCTGCCGGACACAGACATTGTGCTGGATTGCTAGAGTCCGCGGCCTTACACGGCCTCCACCACGACTGCCGTGGTATTGTCTTTTCCTGAGTTGCAGACGCTCTGGTAAACGATTGATTCCGCGGCAGAGCGCTCACCATATCTGTCAGGGCGATTTCGGACAATGTCGTCGATGTTTGGATCTGATAGACCGTCCGTCAACCCGTCCGAACAGATCACAAACCGGTCGCCAGGCTCGAAGCCGATGGAACCAATCTGTGGCTCTATCGTCGTACATTTTGCGTTCAGTGATTGGCTGAGGATGTTCTTCTTTGGATGGAAACGAGCCTGTGAAGGAGTGAGTCTACCTGTCCGGACAAGCCATGCTGTGTAGGTGTGATCTTCGGAAACCTGCTTCATTTTTCCGTCGACGGGGAGATAGTAAATTCGACTGTCTCCTACGTGGCAGAAGTGCATCCAGTCGGGGGCGAACCAGCAGAGGCTCAAGGTTGCGCCCATTCCTTCCAACTCGGAATAAGCTTCGCCAAGTCGTTTGATCTCATCGAGAATTCGATGGCAAAGTTCCTCCAGAAGGTCGGGAGCGCCGCGGTGCATACCCTGGGCCTCCAGGCGAAATGCAGTTGGCAATAGTTCCGTGATTTTCTCTACAGCAATCCGGCTCGCGAATTCTCCTGCATTGTGGCCTCCCATCCCGTCACTAACAGCGAAGATCATGTCGCCTTCATCAAATCCCGCTTTCCCGATTTTTCCCAGTCGTCGCACTTCCTTAGCGTCCATCTCGAGCGCGAGGAAGGCGTCTTCATTGTCTTTACGCACTCGCCCAATATCGGTTGTCGCCGACCAACTGAGTCCCGTAGCGACATTCTCGGATTCTGGCGGTGATTCGATTTCGTTCTGGTTCGACATAAATTTTGTGCAGCAAGAGTGACTACGTATCAGGCTTCCTCTTCGAGCCTTTTCAACCGCTCTCTTTCAGCCTCGGCATCTTGGATTTCCAGACCTTCGCCGGTGGAAAGGATGGTAGCAAACTCAAAGTCGATAACGCAAAACCTTCCTTTCCTTTGATCGTAGGTGATGTTGCGCTCGGCCTGATCATTGTGCCTGACATCAAATTTCTCGAGTTTTCTGAACAGCTCCTCTGCTTTCTTTTTTCGCAAAGATGTCGGACGACTCCCGCAATTCGAAGTTACCAGATAGAGTTCTTCGGGTTGTTCTTCGAGAATTTGCGGAACGAAATCGCAACCTTGGTCTTCAAGATGGTGGAGAACTCGACACTCGTTCTCGTATCTCTCTTTAGCGAGAGGCCCTCGATACCATTTGTGGACTCGACCGTCGTAGCCGACACGGACCAGCGCCACTTTCGAGTCTTTCACTGCATCTGCCATGTGTGAGTGCTCTTGGAAATCTTGGATGCTGGTTGCGTATTGGCAATAAATCTTTCTTCAGGTTCGTAGATCTTTTGCTCAGGATTGCCAATAATGACAAAACTACCATCACCTGAGCAGTCTGGCACCATTCGCCGGTGACAGGAAGTCGGTTGCGGATCGAGGAGTCCTCCTTTTCTTTTCTTGGTAATGAAGAAAGAGAATCTGTTCGAGGGAGTTCCGGATATTTTGTCGGAGGAGATCTTCGAAACACTCGGTAAAGGGAAAGGGGAGTTTTTCATCGAAAGAATCGTCTCTGATGGGCATCGCTCATCTGCTGGTTTCTGGTATGATCAGGAAACAACGGAATGGGTAGTTCTGTTGAAGGGCTCCGCGGAGATTCAATTCCGTGACTCTGAGGAAAATGTAGTGCTCCGACCTGGGGACTGGTTGGAAATTCCGGCCCGGGTGGAGCATAGAGTGGAATCGACCTCGCCAACGGAGAAGACTTTTTGGCTGGCTGTTCATTGGCGGGGATAAACTAGGGCTTTTTCTTCTTTGGGATCTCGGGGTTGAGCCACCGGCCCCATTTCTGGCTGAAGGGATGAACGTCTTTCGTCTCACTCGTTCGATTAACCAGTATTCGTCCTTCATTAGCCCACAAAAATAGCCCTCCCCGAAGATTCGATACATCCTTGTATCCCAGTTCAAGTAGCTCCTTACCCACGATTTCGCTCCTTTTTCCGACAGAGCAGTAAACGACGATTTTCTTGTCTTTGGGGACTTTTTTCAGCAGGGAAAAGTTCGTGTCGGGATATCCGATCCATTCAGCACCCAGCAAGTGGCTCACCTCATATTCTATCTTTTTTCGAGCGTCCAAGAGAACGAACTGATTTTTTTCCTTCTCCATCATTTGGGAGAGGTCATCGGGAGAAATTTGGGGAACATTACCATCCAGCAGGCCGTCGAGCATGGCTTCGAATTTCGAGGGGGGAGTGTCGGCATTTCCAAACATTGGAAAAAGTAAAGCAAAGAAGAGGAGGAGGCGTTTCATACTGGAAATAGGTTACGTCCGAGAATCCTCTGTGGAATGTGTGGCAGTGTGAGCCTAGACTGGGGTGTGTCACTTCCCCGTATAGCTGTGACGATGGGTGATCCCGCTGGCGTTGGACCAGAGTTGGCCCTGATGATGTTGGCAAATCCGGATATTTCTGCGATTTGTCAGCCCATTGTATTCGGCGATGTGGAAGTGCTTCGGGCGGCAGCTACTGCGACCGGGTTAGTACTGCCCGACACAGTGGCGATAGCGGAAGACTTGGAAAAACTTCGCGAGGGACCAGCGATCTATGACATTGGTGCGATCGCACCAAAGGAGTTTTCTCCAGGCGAAATAGGTGAGGCCGCCGGAGGTGCAGCGTACTCCTACATCGATCATTCGATTAACGCTGCCACCAGTGGACTCGTGGATGCTGTCACCACATTGCCCATCAATAAGGAGGCCCTACACATGGCGGGGATTCACTTTCCTGGGCATACGGAAATTTTTGCTACCCGAACGGGTGCTAGCAGGTCTTGTATGATGCAGTATTCAGAGAAGATCACCTGCACGTTTGTCACTGTCCATGTGGGGTATGCTGAAGTGCCGGAGCTTCTCACGACCGACCGAGTTCTCGATGTGATCCAACTGACAGCCGAAGCATTGAGGAGAATCCGGAAACGCAATCCTCGAATAGTCGTCTTGGGCTTGAATCCTCACGCTGGAGAGAACGGGCTATTCGGAGAGCGAGAAGAAGAGCGTCTCATCATCCCGGCAATTGAGGCGGCAAAAGTGCAGGGGATGGACATCTATGGTCCGGTGCCCCCCGATACCGCATTCATTCCAGCTAGCTTGGAAAAAAACGACGCATTTGTCTGCATGACGCACGATCAAGGGCATATCCCGGTCAAGGCTCTGGCTTTCGATTCGGCTGTGAACACTACCCTTGGATTACCCGTTGTCCGGACGAGTGTTGATCATGGCACTGCTTTCGACATTGCTTGGACCGGTAAAGCAAATCCAGGCAGCCTCTATGCGGCGATTCGGCTCGCGACCCGATTGTCTTGCTGAAATCTGACGAGTTTGATAGATTTTAGCAATTTTGCGCAAGAAAACACGAGGAAACGGTGGGAAATCGACTCATTTAATATTAATTATAATTTCCATATAATTAATATCGGGTTACATTGGCTTCGGTAGAGTCACTGATCTTCCAGATACTTTTTGAGTTTTGCCAGATAAATGACTTTCCGACCCGTTCCTGCAACTCCTCGAAAGTGTCGTCTTTAAAAAGATTCTGCATTTTGAAGGGAGCTAATCGGCGCGGGAAGGATTTCAGGCGTGACTACATAAGTTCAGGAAAAATTGGTGATCGCCTCTCGGTTCGTGAAACATGACACCTTTCCAACAATTCGGCTTCCTGTTTGCCATTGCTTTTGCGGTGGTTTTTGCCGGTGTTGTTGCCTTGCGTCGATTCTGGCGTTCTCCCTTGGGGGTGGATGGGGCTGATGGTTTTCGAAAGGATCAGAAAACACCAGTCATTCGACTCGGTGGATTGCCTCTGTATGCTGCATTTATCGTCGGCTACTTGTTTTCCGGCGAATCTTTGTCTCTCTCCGGTAGCGGACACTTGCCAGTGGAGTTTCTCCTTTTGGCAACCGCAATGTTTCTTGTCGGACTGCTGGACGATCTTTTCGGCTTGCCGGCTAAGTTGAAGTTCGGGGCGCAACTGACTGTCGCCTTGATTGCTTACCTTTCAGAAATGCGGATCGACATTATATCGAATCCGTTCGGTGGTGGTGCATTAGAGCTTGGGGGATTCGGCATACTGGTCACGGTATTCTGGTTCGTCGCACTTCCGAATTTGATCAATTTAATCGACGGGATGGACGGTCTCGCAGGCGGCGTTGCTCTTTTCCTATCAGGAACTCTCGCTGCGATCGGAATCTTCACGGGAAATACCGCTCTTGCTTACATCAGCATGGCGATGATGGGGGGATTGGTTGCGTTTCTCTTCTTCAATCTGCCTCCCGCCCGTATCTACATGGGAGACGGGGGGGCTTACCTGCTGGGCTTTTACATCGCGGCTACCTCGCTGATCTCCTCTAACAAAGGTTCAGTGATCGGTGCGATTCTGGTTGTCGTCATCGCTCTTGGATTTCCGATTCTGGACACCGCGCTTGCGATGGTCAGGCGTTCTCTCGCCGGTTTACCGGTCACTGCTCCGGATGCAAGGCATATCCATCACCGCCTTCAGACTCTCGGGTTTTCAAAACGATCAATTCTACTCGTTCTCTACGGGGTCTTCTTTTCCCTAAATCTCCTCGGCATTGCAGTTTTTGCATTCGAAGGGTATGCGCTTCCGATAGCTGGAATGATTGTCGTTGTGGCGATGCTTATGGGGTTGAGAATTATTGGCCTCCCGCATACTCCTGCCGAAGCAAAGAAAGTGATTCGAGAAGTCCTGGCGGCGCGGAAAGACATTCGCTACGCGTATTCTCTTGCGCAGGTGCTCGAGCATGATCTCGACCGAGCTCCCTCGGGAGAGGTTTACTGGGGCCACCTTCGCAACGCTCTGGCACGGTTGGGGATTACCCCTTGTAATGAAGAGGCGCAAGACAGAGAGGGAAATGGCGATCGCTCTGTTCTAGTCCTTCCGGTTTCCGATGAATTATCGTGGCACCTGGATTGTCCCGTTCCACAGAACCGAAAAAAACAATGGGACAGGATCGTTCGCTGTTTCCAGCTCCCGCTCGCAAACGGCATGCGCAAGTGGGGAACTCCCGAAGATATGGGGCTCCGCTTGGCGGTTGAGAAGGCTACAGGAACGGAAAAAGCTCAGGCAACTCGGACCGAGCATATGCCCGCAGGAATCGCATCGAGTCAGGAATTCGGGCATGCACGGCTGATGTCTCTCTCACACAAGCGATTGAGAATTGGTGAAACGAAAACCTCGGTGGGAAAATTCTGGTCTGCTCGAAAATGAAAACGTCCGCCTTCAAACGACCAGGTATTCGCCTGATGGCGGTCCTGGCTGCTGCTCCCGGGCTTATGGCCTCTGACGTTGTTTTGCCAGAGTGGGGAAAAGAGACGGTAGCGTATGACCCAGATCAGGTGAAAGTCCTCGACGAAGATCCGGGACTCTTTCCTAAAGATCTGTTTCATGTCGATGGTCGAGTCGGGGCATCCTACATGTACGATTCCAATGCAAACCTTCGGCGAAGAGGGAAGGGAAGTAGCATAGGAGTCATCGATTTCGGCTTTGATATTTCGAACGGAAAAGAGGGCGCGTTGGGAGGCTTTTACAATTTCGGATACTCCGGAAACTATTTCAGTTACGATGACCCCGCAGCAGATACGGGAGGAAGTCCACTCGACCATAAGTTGAATCTGACGATGGGTATCAATCGTGCGAAAACCAAATTCCGGATCTCTACTGCTTACTTTAGCAACAACGGGAACTCGGTGGATCTGGAGCGTTTGGATCGGGAGACTCGGCGTGCTGACAGTGGAGACTTTTCGATCAATATGGGAGTGACTCGTCAGCTTCCTCACGGTTCTTTGGAAGCCTCCACGGGATTTAGCTCTAGAGACTTTGCCGTAAGGGGATTGAACGATGGCAGAAACACCTATGGTGATGTGGCGTGGTACTACCGGCCTGGCTTCGCACCCAAGACCGATCTCGGTATTGGTGTGAGATTCGGTTCCGATGAGGTGGAAGGACGCCGTGACCAGAACTTCGTGGCACCATCATTTCGGTGGAGATATCGTATGAGCGCGAAAACGTCGATCAAGAGTTCAATCGGTCGTGAGTATCGTGACTATGGAAATATCGACCGTGGGGCTCTCGTATATTCCCACGGTGTGACGTGGGCTCCTTCTTCCAGAACGACGGTGGATGTGACTGTTAGTCGCTCCGTATCTCCCTCTTATATTCGTGGAAATGGAAACTACGAGGCGACCCAGGTATATGCCCGCCTTTCTCAAAGAATTGGCAAACGCTTGACTGCATCAACCTATGTCGGGACAGAGGATGCCGACTACATCCAGCCTCGCTCAGGCGCTGTCCGCCGTAACGAGGAATTTTTGAAATTGGGAGCAAGCCTTTCGCACCCAGTGCGTCTCGGGGATAAGTTAAATGGATCTGCGACAGTGTTTTACAACTATACTGGGAACGACTCTTCGAATCAGAATCTCGAATACGATCAGCACACAACTGGTGTTCGGGTAGGATTCGCTTTTTAGGAACGCCCCATAGGGATTGTCACAATGATCAAGAAGCATCTACTTTTCGCAATCTTCGCCGGGATGACACTCAGTGGCGAAGCTGATACTGTGGAGAAGGCATTGAACCTCAGTTCGGGCATCAAAGGGGTAATCTACGTTGACCAGAATGAAAACGATATCCTTGATCAGGAAGATACCTTGCTTCGCAACGCCGAGATTTCGGTGGTCGATGTATCGGACGAACAAGCAAACATCGTGAAATCAGGGCTCTCGGATGAAAGGGGAAATTTCAAAATACTCGGGATTCGCTCAGGGAACTACCGGTTGCGCGTCGTGAGCAAAGTTGCTGACCCTATCGTGACAGATGCCTTTGAATTAGTCGGTGGTGAAGATGGGTTGGAATTTAAGATCAACGTTCTTGAGAAAAAGCAATCCCTCCATCATTTCAAAGATAGAGCGGTGGAACCGGAAAACGTCGATGCCGACGAGGTTTCTGAAGCTTCTCCCCAGCCCTGAGAGACCTGCGCAAGTTTCCCCAGCCTCAGAGCTTTCTGGTCAGGCTCTCGTGGAATTCTGAGATAAGGCAAACCGCAAGACCTTTGATAATTAAGTTATTGTAATTATAAATTATTATGGTAATTTTAGTTTAGCTTTAATGATTGATCATCATCAGCAGCCTTTGGAAGAGAACCTGCACTCAAATCCTCAAGCGCGAGGATTGCAGGACTATGTCCGTTGGTTCATTCATCGATTTTGGATTCTTCCCATCACAATCGTTTCGGGAATCCTGATCGGTCATTATGTGTACACTCACACGCCCCATACATACCAGTCATCTGCGACCATTGAGGTGCTCCGAATCAAAAAGGACGACGCCGACGTCGACGAAGATGAGGTCCTGAGAATGAATGGTGTCGCGGAGATGATGTCCGCTTCGGAAAAGCTCCGTATGCCTGCGCTCTACACTCAGGTAGCAAAGAGTTACCTTTTCGAAAACCGAGATGATGTTTTTCCCGACCGATTTCATCTGCCTTGGGAAAAACGGCAGAATCCCACTCGCGAAGATATCAGTGACGTTTCGCTGGGAAACATGATGCGCGGATGGGTGAGTGTTCGCTGGCGCCCGGATACCAAGCTTCTCGATATTCACGTCACTCACACCAATCCTGAGGTGGCACGTGATGTACTCGTCGCGTTGCTCTCCGAATATGAGAGGATGACAGAGTCCAAGGTGGCAGACTCTTCTGAGTATGCGCTGGACTACATCCTCGAAAATACCAACCGCATCAGAAAGGGAATTCTCGATCTCGAACGAGCGATCGAGCTCTACAATAATTGCCAGGATTTGATCACTGAGATCAAGCTGGTCGAGAGCCGCATCGCAGGAATGGAGAAACGGTATCTGCCGAAATGGCCAGCGTTGGTGGAGTCCAAGGAACACAGCAAGATTCTCAAACAGCGATTCTCAGCGGAGTTGGAGCGCGTGTTGAGATTGTCGGAAGAAGAGCGCCAATTCTGGGAAGACGCAGGCACTTCAATCGCCGATGTCGAGGGCGAAGAACTGGCTACCGACCAGATGCAGATTGTCGCGACTCGTTCTCGATCTCTAGGAAGGGAACTGGAATCGGAACAGGACATTTACAACAACCTGATTGCGAAACTCAAAGAGGGGAACGTGACCAAAAACTTCGCGGGAAAGCAATTTGATATTGTCCAGCCAGCCAGTCTGCCCGGTGGTCCCATTGGACCAAACAAGAAAAGTATAATGTCCAAATATACAATGGGCGGTGTTGCGGTTGGTGTTGCACTGATCCTTCTGATGGGCTTCCTTGATTTAACTATCCGGACTGTTTCCGAACTCGAGGGAATGACAGGGAAGCCGGTTCTCGGGGCGATCCCTGATGAGAAAAATCCTGGAGAAGGAGTCCTCGTATTGAATTGCAAAGACACCCCCCTCCAGGCAGAAGCGATACGAACGTTACGAGCTGGTCTCACCTTTCTAGGAACCCCTGAGTCAAAGCGAACGTTCCTCATTACAAGCTCCGTTCCCAACGAAGGCAAGAGCTGGGTTGCTTCGAATCTCGCATTGGCTTTTGCCAAGCAGAACGAGAGAACCCTTTTGATCGATGGTGACCTCCGCCGTCCGAGAATTCACAAAATCTTTGGTTTTGATAGGGATGAGGCTGGCTTGTCTGATCACCTCTCTCTAAGAACTCCGTTGAACAAGGTGGTTAAGCCAACTGATAAATCGGGAAAGTTGTACGTTCTCCTTGCAGGAAGTCCCTCCGCGAGCCCTTCAGAACTTTTGGCGAGCAAGGCTCTGCCTGCACTAGTTGATAAGTTAGGGAAATACTTTGATCGCATCATCATTGACTCCGCACCGATCGTTTCGGTCAGTGACACATATCCGCTGGCAAAAATCGCACAGTCTGTTGTCTTGGTGTGTCGGATGAGCATGACGTCGCGCAGCTCGATCATGCGTGCGCTCCGTATTCTCAAGGTTAATCAATCGGACCCCGTCGGAATTGTTGCAAATGGACTTCCCGTTGCAAAGACAAAGACGGGGCACGACTACTACTACTCCTATCCGGGAAGTGGAAGCTATGGCAGTGGGAATAACTCGGACACTGAAAAAATCAAGACTACCAGGGTCCGTGTTCCCCTGTTTCAAAACATCCTGAACTTAGGGAGCAAAATGAAGGATCATGACTTCTTCTCGAAGAAACAGAAACGACCACGACGCCGGAATAGGCGGCGCCCATCGCGTCGATAGATGGCTTCCGTTGCTACCCCTCATTTGTGCTCTTTTCTACGCACCGCTGGCATTCGGGGGGACAACTCAACAGACAGCCTCCATAATTGACGCACTCTTGTTCGCGTCCTTTGCAGGATGGCTCATTGGGTTGCTGTTGTTTTTACGATTGCCTTCCTTGCCCGGAGTTTTCTGGGGCTCGATCGGTGTTTTGTTAGTAATAGGAGGCTGTGCTATCGCAAACCCCGGGTTTGTGCGAGTACCGGGTAGCTGGCAGCTTCTTCCCATCCAGGAAGAGCAATGGTTGATCCCTTCGACGGTTGATCAAAAAACCTCTCTGGCCTCGATGATACATTGGGGAGCGTTGCTTTCCGCAGTAGTGGTTGTGGCCGACCTCAGTTCGCACAGGGGAGTGCGATGGCTTCTGCTCAAGATGGTTGCCCTCTCGGGCCTTCTTGTGTCATTAGTAGGAATTCTCCAGAAAGCCGCGGAAAGCGATGCAATGCTGTGGGCAACTTCCGAGGAGTCGGGGAAAGTATTTTTCGGAGCGTTTCGCTATCATACGAACGCGGCAGCCTTTCTGGCGATGTCATGGCCAGCCTCGGCTGCGTTGTGGATTAGAAGTTTCTCCACGCGGGGGCATCCAATCCTGCGGTCACTTTGGTTCATTTCTTTCTTTTTTACCTGGTTAGGAATGTTTGTGAATACCTCCAAGATCGGACATCTCGTGGCTCTGGGTGGCGTCGCGATCCTGGTTGTCGCGTTCCGTAAGACGTTCTTTCAAAGTTCTTATACCGCCGTGCAAAAGCTACTCTCAGCCATGGTGCTTTTGGTAATGGGAGTGTGTGCAGTCTATCCGGCGTTTTCACTGATCAGTGATAGGTGGGCGGAAGCCGTTACCACAGGGGGGAGTTTGTCAGGGCGCTTGAATGCATACAGCGCTTGCACGGAAGCGATAGCGGAAGGTGGTATCTGGGGCTATGGGCCTGGAACGTTCTCTCTGATCTTTCCGTATTTTACGGGAGCGTCGATGGAAGCACTCGGTGGATTTTGGAGACACGCCCACCAGGATTACTTGCAATTCCTGATTGAATGGGGGTGGGGCGGTTTCGTGACTGTGGCAGTCTTGGTCTTTGGGGGTGTTTGGATTGGGTGTCGAATTGTGCGAGACGCACATCAGGAGGGAAGGAAAGACATTTCTGCTACGATTGGACTGATGGCGTTGGGTAGTGTGCTCTTGATTGCCGCGTTTGACTTTCCTCTCCAGATCCCTGCCATCCAGCTTCTCTTTGTTGTCTACCTCGCAGGAATGTGGGCTCGAGGCGGGGGCAAGGAAGTCGCTCCCTACTCCGCTACGGAGTCGGAACCACAGGTCGCCTGAGAATCATGATCAATTACGATTCGGGATTTTCCTCCAAATCGGGCAGATTCAGACGAGAGCGGAAAAAGTCTCTCTCTTCTTCCAGCATCTTTTCCCAATCTATCTTTGTGATTCGAGAGCGGGCTTCTTCCTGTTTTCCTGACTGATGTAAAACGAGAGCAATTACAGCTCTGTCAGATTCAGATAAACGTCCCTCTGATTCGTCTTCGGTAATGATAGGCTGCACCGTGTTCCAAGCCTCGCTTGGTGAGCCCTCTTCGAGATACGAAAGGGCAAGGGTGGTTTTGAGAGTCGGGATTTCAGGAAACCGAGTCACCAAATCCTTAGCATATTTTGAAAGGTTCCTGCCCGCCGACTCCTCAAGTATCAACTGAAGCCAGATCACATTGTTCCTCAATGTCGGGTTATCGGGTTCGGATTGAAGCTGTTGACGTGATACAGACAAGAGGGATCGCGTATCGTTCTCCTCAATCAAACGGATGAATAGAGGCGCAATGTCCTGAGTCGGTATCGTGACAGGAGAAGGGCGAAGAAGTGTTTCGCGAAGAGCACGTTCGCAGATATCTTTGTTTCCTGCTTTCTGAGCGAAGTTTGCCAGCTTCAACAGCATCGCTCTTCCGCTATTGAGCTTGGCTTGGTTGAACGCTTGTTCCCAGTAATTGCGAGCATTGGCTGGATGCCCGAGGGCTTCCTCGACGGTCGCGAGAAGGCTGTAAGAAGCTGCTGGCGGCAATCCTGGATGAGGTTCTTGTAATCGAGCTCGAGCTGATGTCCAGTCTTTCTCACGAATATCTCTTTGGACGAGTAGTGAAAAATGGCGACTCGATTCCATTGCCTTTTCTTCAGGGACCACACGCGGAATCCAGTTGAACCAACGATTCTCAAGAAACCAGTTTCCCAATTCCAGAGGGTGGCTTTCGCCGAATTGATCGACTATATCGTTCAGGTATTTGTCAGTCTTTTCCGGATCTGAAAGAACCTTTAGTCGTGTCGCGATCAGGTGAGAGCCAACGGGAATCTCGTTGCCTTCCTGCTCCCAACGTTTCAATTTCTCATCGACTCCCGAGAACCGGTTCAGTTCGATACGGCTCAAAGGAATCGTGTCGAGCAGAGCAAGAGCACCGAGTGCCGTATTGAGGTCACCGCTGAGCAAATCAGCTATGATGTCTTGGGCAGTTTCCGCCAGTTCTGGTTTGGATGTCGCGAAGGTGGAAAGTGCGGTCGCTTCTAGAAGGCGGTCCTCATTGTTGCCCCGGGCCTCCCGCAGTTTTTGAGAGAGGGCGAGCGCACGGGTTGGGTCTCCCCGGAAAAGCGAATATCGCACGCCCAGAGCTAGTGCCTCTGGTTTCTGTAGCTCTTCGTCTGATAGTCGAGTGAGCTGATTTTTGAACCTTACGACATCTCCGATATCGAGGTAGAACTGCAGGACTTTTGCTCGATCATTGATGGTGGCACTTGGGTGATCGTAGAGCGATTGGGCCGTATGGATCAGTGAAGGGGACTTCAGTGCTTTCTCGCATTCAAAAACCTGTCGAACAAATTCGATTTTACCTGGCTGTAATTGGAGGGCCGCAACGGCGAGACGTTTCGCATCGTCCCAGTTTTCCTCTTCTCCTGCTTCGATAGAGTTCTCAAGGTGGGATGCTGCTCGATAACTTTTCAAACGATAGGCGATGCCATTTCGCTTCCAATACACCAGCCCTGCTGCAGGGATTGCGAGAATCAATCCAAGAAGAATCAATCGCCTCATTGAACTGACTCTTTTGCAGTAACCTTCTTTTTCCGAAATCGAACAACGAGTGCAAGCGCAAGAACACAGAGGCAGGGAACGACTGTGGATGGTTCTGGTACCGCTCGGAGATTGCTGACAAAAACAAAATTTGCTCCAGGATCACCCGGGGTGCCTCCACCGGTCTCGCCGCCAGCAAAGTCGATACTCGCACCGCCTTGGTTCTGCAGCGAGTTGCCCCGTCCCAGGCTGCCGTCAAAACTGTCACTCGTCAGAAACTGATAGGCACCGGGATCAGTCTCCTCCATATCGATGATGAAATCACCGAAATCGCCGGGCTTACTGTCATAGCCGACTGCTGAAAAGATGTCATCGAATCCGGAACCGTCAGATGGTTTGGATGTGCTCAACCAAACAGCATCTCCATTTTGCGAGAGCCAGAACGGGGAAAGTGGGTAGGAACCATCGAAACCCACTCCTCCCGAGAAAGTGAGGTTCCATGACTCGTGGTCTGATGGATCAGCGGAATTCGGACTGTAGTTAAAATCGGTCGCCATTCCCGCTCCACCAACCGTGATGATAGTTCCAGCGAGGATCACGTCTGATGTAGAAGTGAACGCATCTACATTCGAAATGATTTCGGTCGCGTTGAATTTATTCTCGATTTCGACGGTGTTCGTACTTGGGTTGGAATCCCCAAACCAGATGGAATCCAGTTCTGCGAGTGTCATGTCGGACGTCACGACAAACTCGACGAAGTCGTCCATACCAACCACCCCGGATCGATGAATCTCATTGATCAGCAGGCCAGCTTTCAGCATTGGTGTGGCTGCTAAAAACAGGGCAACGCACCCAAGAAGACAGGCCGCTTGGGAGGTTTTTTGAAAAGCAGATGTGTTACGAATGCGCATTGGCGCCGAAAGACCGGAAAATTGAATAGTAATTTACACTAATTAAGTATAAATACAATATTTTCGAGAGAGAGGGCGTCAGAGGTAAACGTTTTCCGCATTTCCTCCCAGAGTTGCTTCTCTCTCCTGTTCTGAGAGGGACGAAAGAAGTTGCTTAGTCGCTTCGCGCCACTCTTTGTAGGTCCCGGCAAGCGTCAGCACTGGCCAGTCGGATCCCCAGAGAATTCGATTCGGTCCAAAATGTTGGAAAAGATGATCTACTACTGGGACCAGATCGCCCACAGTCCAGTCTTCCCTTGCCTCCGTCACCAGCCCGGAAAGTTTGCAATAGACTTGAGGATACTTCGCCGCCTGGGCCATGTCGTCGAACCAACTTTTCTCAACTCCATCACGAAGCGTCGGCTTGGCTGCGTGATCAATCACAATGACTAGCTCCGGATGGCGCTCCAGCACAGGCAACAGCCGAGGCAAATGGCGTGGGAGCAAAAGTGCGTCGAATACCAGGTCATGCTCGATCATAGCTTCGAAAGCCGGTGCCAGGGACTCTTGCGCCAGCCAGTTATCGTCAGGCAAATCTTGAACCATTGGTCTCAGACCGAGGAGTTTGGGATCCTGTGCAAGCCTCGCAATATTTTCCGCAACGGAGTCGCTTTCGAAATCCGTCCATCCCACTACACCGGCGATGAAGTCGTTCTCCTCTGCCAACTTCAGCATGAAATGCGTCTCCTCCTCCGTCGGGGCGGCTTGAACCAGTATGGTCTTGTTCACTCCGTTTTTCTCTAACAATGGCAGGAGGTCTTCTGGAAGGAAATCTCGGTAAAGGGTTTTCAGTTCCGGAGTCAACCAACCGTAGTCGCCTCGGTCAATTTTCCAAAAATGCTGATGTGCGTCAATAGTCATGGGGTAGGGGCATTGTCAGGGATTAGATTGGCCTGGCGCAATTCGGCCCACAGGTCAGAGGGGATCTCCGAATGCAGATCATCTACCTGAGCCTCAACCTCAGTTGATCGAGCCGCGCCCAGCACAACAGCTGATACCGCGGGATGACCAAACACAAATTGGATCGCCACCTGCCGCAAGGGAATTCCAAATCGCTCGCACACTTCCTCCAATTTTCTCACTTTCTCCAACACGTCGGGTGGGGCTGGAGCATAGTTGTAGCGCGCTCCATCGATGGTGCCTGTCGCCAGAATTCCGGAATTAAAAACGCCTCCCAGGATCACTCCCACATTCCTTTCTTCGGCCTTGGGGAGGAACGTTTCCAAGGCAGGTTGTTCCAGCAGGGAATAACGCCCGGCGAGTAGCACAACATCAATGTCGCAATCGTCGAGAAACCGAGCTGCCATATCCGCCTCGTTAATTCCGATTCCAAAGCCACTAATCGTTCCCTCATTACGCAGTTTTGTCAGGGCTTTTACCGCGCCTTCTTTCGCTTCAGCGTATCGTTGTTCCAGCGCATCTTCATGGGTCCACACATCGACGTCATGAATCAAGGCAATGTCGATCCTGTCTCGGCCCAGGCGCAGAAGAGACTGCTCGAGTGAGCGCATTGTCCCATCATAGGAATAGTCGATCGATACACCATGGTTGATACCTCCCGCAAAGACCGCCCGATCACCCGGAGGAGAAAAGGGATCAGTCACGCGCCCGACTTTCGTGCAGATCACGACTTCTGCATCCGGCACGTGACGTAGAGCCGCACCAATCCGCAACTCCGACAGCCCATGTCCATAGAGCGGCGACATATCCAGGAGGTTCACTCCTGCGTTGATTGCGGTGACCACTGTTTCGATCGCCGTTTCCTCATCAAGGATCTCATACAAATCAGCGATCGGAGCTCCGCCGAAACCTAATGTAGCGACATCAATCCCTGTGCGCCCGAGCACGCGGTGTGGAAGCGGCTGTCCTATATCCCTTGGCATACGAAAACTGTTCTAGCGGGAGGAAAGACGTGACGCAAGAAACAAGATTCCTCTCTCATCCGGAGTCCGGTTGTCCTGTTCCAGCCAAAGCCTCGTAACCCCTAGTATGGAAGACAAAACAGAAAATATTGAAAAGGAGATCGAAGAACGCGGTCACATCGCACCCGAGAAGGAGTCCATGATCGATCACATGCCGGAGTATGCAGGGCAGAAGCAGATCTTGCACAGTGCCGACAAAGACGACGAAGAGTCTACCTACCACTCGAAAACCAGTCTCAGAGAGATGGAAAGAGCAGAGGAGCGCGATTCCTGATCGCGAACTGAACTTCAGTTGCTACTGTCGTTCGGGGCCTCCTCGGAATCAGGACTGTCGTCACTCGACTTGGCTTTCTCTTTCGACCAGACAGCTTGATACCTCGCAACGCCGTCGGCATCCACGAAGACCTGAAGCGCCGTGCGCTCGTAGCCCGCGCTCTGATACTTGTAGTCTAGCGAATAGAACTTCTCGTAAGGGAGCATCGCATTGGTGCCATAGATTCGAGGCTTCTCAGCAGGGCTTTCTCTTTCTATCCATCGTATCTGCGAAGCCCCCTTGTAGTTTCGACCTTCCTGATACACCCAGTGTCGACCTTCCTCTTTCGCTTCATATATCAACTGCATATCTGAGACTAAATGCCAGTCGGAGAACTCTGATTCGTAGATCGCTTCCTTACATTCGAAATAGCCGTCAGCGTGGCGGTAGGGCTCTTCAGCCGGGCTTGTCATAACAAAAAGGGAAAGCAGTGAGAAAAGGGCAAAAGGCCTCATGGAACTACGACGTGGTTACCTCGGAACGTGAAAACTCGCAGGAGAAATGTCAATTGCATTCCTCTCTTGCTGAGGTCGCTGCAAGCGATGGACCGGGCGTCACCTTTCCAGCACAAGATCCGTCCGGTTCACAAACTCCACGTCGCCGACTTCGGTTGTGAATTTTTTCGGTGTTGGCTTCGTGACTGGAGCAGGGCCTGATGCCTTGAAATTCTCGACTTCGAAAGAGCTGTTCGCGGCCATCCATTCGATCAGTTGGAGGGTGCGAGCCCACGCGAGTTCCTTTCCGCCCTCTTGATCTGGAGCGTAGTAGCTGTTCACAGTGACCTTTTTCTTGTCGTTCAATTCGATGAACTCGATCACCCTCTTCAACGTTGGCTCGGCGAGGTCGTCGACGATGGTCGGCGCACTTTCTTCAAAGAGGTCGTCGGTTGGCAGTCCGATACGTGCCTGAGACGCAGCATCGGCGATTCGCAGTTCACGGCGAAGTTCTGCAAGCCGCTTGATTTTGGCTTCATCGATAATCTCGACCTCTCCCTCGACCTTTTGCATTGCGACTACCGATCCTGATGTCTCTGCATCCGCGACGGGGGTGGACTGCCGGGACACATTTCCCGAGCTCGGTAAAGTGGTAGGCGTGGTCACTCGCGAGATGCTCGATTTCCCTGGAAACGGGTTGGCCGAAGGAGTTGCGGGGGGTGACGGGGCCGTCGTCGTGGCAGATTCGCTGTCCGTATCATCCAAGGTGCTGGACGACTGGGCCGGAACGGTGACCTGTGCAAATCCCGTCACAATAGACAGGCAGCAAATGGCAAGAAATCCGGCGAGGAAGGCTAGGGGAGTCGTTTTCATAGCGGTTTCGTGGGTAGAAGTGGTTGATTGGACGAATCGTGTGGCGTTTTGATGCCGAAGGAAACGTGCCATAGTATTCTTGCTGCAACTTGCAATGTGTGTGACACCATCGGACCGCTACCGAGTTCCCTCGTGCCCCAATTCATCGATTTTTCTCTCAATATATGACTCCCGAATCCATCGCCACTTTCCTCCGAGAAGAGACGTGGCAGCGCGTTTTCGACGGTTCGGCGCTGGCTCAGGGACGCGCCCTCGTTGCCGGTAAGCTCGTTCGGGAGGTAAAAGGGGAGACGATTGAGACAGGCGACATCGAGATCACTGGCAGCGTCACCGAGAAAGACGGCTCCAGCTATCAGCCTGTGGTAATCCTCTGGGAAGAAGGGGCCAGTTTGAGTCTGGAGGGGGAATGCAGCTGCGGGCCCAACTGCTCCCATGCGGCGGCCCTTCTTTTCTACCTTCTCAAAGGAAAAGGCGAGCGTATCGATCGTGCTTTTGGCGGGGCACCGCTCGCAGAAAAAATGACCGATGGTCGCTCTCTCACCGTTGATGAGCCTGCGAAATCCGAGCCCAAATCGGAAAAAGCGAAAGCGACGGTATCTGGTCCATCCTTCCTCCTCCGCGTCGAGCCGCGCCCTGAAGGCGAACGTGCCACTTGGCTTCCCGAAATTTATGCGACTGCCTTCGCCATATATGATGGCCATAGGGTCCCACTTAATCCAGCCGGGAACCTCCCGCCCGTAGTCCTCCCTGAGAAGAAGATCACTCGCGATAGAGCGGCCGAGACCGAAGCGCTGAATCTCCTTTACGCCCTGCACCTTATCCCTGGAGCCGAAGAGCCACCGCAATCGCTGAAGAAACTCGACCGCCCCGATGTCGAAGGCACGCTCTGGGCGCCTGATAAAAGTGAATGGCCGCATCCGGAGTTCTACTGGATGCGTTTTCGCCACGACGGAGTCGAAGCCCTGGAAAAACGTGGATGGGAAATCCGCTTCGCTCCCGGTGTTGGACACAAGCCGCTCGTGTTCCAAACCGAGGGGTGGAAAGCTGACATCGTCGAAGAGGGAAAAGGCTGGTTCCATCTCTCTGCGGGCTTCGAGATCGATGGCGAAGAGTTCGAGCTTCAGCCTATCCTCGCCGCTTTGGTGAAAAACAACTTTCTCGAAGTTACCGCCGATATGCCGAGCGGACAGGAATTCATGATTTACCTGCCCGACGGACGAGGTCTCGTTCTTCCGGTTGGTCGCTTTCGGCATCTTCTGAAAGTTCTCGGCGAGTTGCTTGAGTTCAAATTCGGCAATGGTCCTGTAAAACTCACAGGTCTCGATGCGGCTTTGCTAGTCCGTGATTCTGACGAAGAGGATGAAAGCGAAGTTCTGCCCATCAGTGCCCCGGAGCCGGTGATGGAGCTGTCCATAAAAGTGCGCGACTTTGAGAAGATCGAGCGCGTCCCGACGCCGCCCGGACTTCAGGCGGATCTCCGCGAATACCAGCTCGATGGTTACCACTGGATGCAGTTTCTCATTGAGAATGGTCTCCACGGGATCCTCGCTGACGATATGGGGCTCGGTAAAACGCTCCAGACCCTGACACATATCCTTGCCGAGATCGAGTGCGGCCGTTCGCAGGGGCTGCCTTCCCTCGTCATTGCTCCCACCAGTGTCGTTTACAATTGGCAGCGCGAGGCGCAGAAATTCACGCCCGACCTGAACATTCTTATCCTCCAAGGGGCCGAGCGAAAGGCACGCTTTCGCAAGATCCCGCAGGCCGATCTCGTCCTTACCTCCTACGCACTCCTTCACCGGGATATCGACAAGCTGCTCCAGCATGAGTTCCACATTGCTGCCCTCGATGAAGCTCAGCACATCAAAAACCCAGGTGCGCAGACCACTCAGGCCGCCCTTCGTCTCAACGCACGTCATCGCCTCTGCCTTTCGGGTACGCCTATGGAGAACCATCTCGGAGAGCTCTGGAGCCTCATGCATTTCTTAATGCCCGGTCTTCTCGGTAGCTACGATACTTTCAAGACCACCTACCAGAACGCGATCGAGAAACAGGGGAGCGATGAAAAACGCCAGGCTCTCGCTAGACGAATCGGTCCCGTCATCCTTCGGCGGACGAAGCACGATGTAGCCAAAGAACTCCCGCCCAAGACCGAGATCGTTCATCCCATCGAGATGAATGATGCGCAAAAGGATCTCTACGAGACAGTTCGTTCCACCATGGACAAGCAGGTTCGGCAGGCCCTCGCCATCCGAGGACAGGAGGCCCAGATCGTTTTCCTCGAAGCACTTTTGAAACTCCGTCAGATTTGTTGTCATCCGTCCTTGTTGCGCGACCAGGCCCGCAACGAGGACTCCGCCAAGTTCGACTACCTGGTGGATCTGTTAGAGACCTTTCGGGAAGAAGGGCACCGCGTCCTCGTTTTCTCCCAGTTCACCTCCATGCTCGAACTCATCGAGGCCCATCTCCAGCGCGAAGAAGTCACCTACCTGAAACTTACTGGCGCGACCAAAGACCGACAAGATCTCGTCGAGAGATTCCAAGGTGGAGAAGGGGAGGTTTTTCTGATTTCCCTGAAAGCCGGAGGCACCGGCCTTACCCTCACCGGAGCAGACACCGTCATCCATTACGATCCCTGGTGGAACCCCGCCGCTGAAAACCAAGCCACCGACCGCGCCTACCGCATTGGCCAGGACAAACCCGTTTTCGTCCACAAACTCATCTGCATGAACACCGTCGAAGAACGAATCCAGCAAATGCAGGAGAAGAAGGATGTTCTCGCTACCGATTTATTGGCGGGTGCGACCTCGAAGCTGAACCTCACTCCTGAGAGTTTGGCCGCTCTCCTCGGAGAATAGTGTATGGAGTTCCTCCTTCAGGAGGCGGCAGTGTTCGAAAGTAATCTTGAGGTTCTCCTTAGGATCATCACTGTTGATTCGTTAGAAGTGTGATGAACGCTGTCGCTTTTTCCCTCCTCTCAGCCCTGACTCTGTTCAGCTCAATTCAAGCATCTGACTTGTATGCCCCTCTTGCGGAAAAGGCAGAGAGAAACAAAATCGACGACTTCATAGCGGTCGCCTCCGTTTCAATAGATTACGATCGTCCGCTCAGCGATAGTCCTCTGTTACGGCAGATGGTCGGAGAGTTGCATTTTCTCGTAATCCCTGGGGGAGATACGACTCTGGGAGTCTCAACGTTATGGTGCTGTCCTGATGATTACAGTGAGGCGGCAGCTTGGTTGAAGAGAGAATGGAAGAAGTTTCCGGAAGTGAACGGCCTTATTGATGATGAAAGATACTACTTCGATCGCAGAGAGCGTGAGGATGGGGGCGAAAAGCGCTGATAACCAATTGGTAAGAGGCTGCCTGGGGACGTTCTTTTCTTGCTTTCTGCTACCGGAAAACACGGTCGGTTCGCAGAATACGAAGAGAAGAAAGCCACAGGTCTTATTCCTGAAAAGGCGCCTGAGCAATAGTGATCGACACTCCCGGCGATCCTGACTACGTTCGACTTGTGATTCGGCGAGCGAAAAGTATGAAGGGCAAATCCAGCGTGCTGCTGGGAGGGGTTGCTATCTTCGTGATCTCGATTTTGCTTTCACACTCCGGCTTCGGAGAAGAGGGGGCGCCGGACATTTCTCTGGAGGCTTCTCAGTTCGCCCTGCTCGAATCGATTCCTGACGAACACCCCGTGTTTGTTATGACCCTCCTCCAGTTTGATCGCGAGGAAGGCATTGCGTCATGTCGCGACTTTGTAGACCTCACCGTCCCTCATCTCCGACAACTTGGTGGTGAACTTATCTTTTACGGCGAAGCTCAGCGTTTTGATATTGAGGACCAGGGTGCTCACGAAATTTTCGGATTCCGCCCGAATCCGTGGGATGCGCTTTTGGTCACGCGTTTCCCCTCGCGAAGAGATGTTCGAGCTTTTTGTGAAAAGGAAGAGTATCAAGCGGCTGTTGATAGTCTTCAGGCGAGCGTGAAAGATGCCGTTGTCTACGCCCTCAATGGGACCGGATACAAAAACATCCGCAGAAGTTCTGCCGAGACATTCGGCCCGCCCGATTTTCCTGCAGAGGACACTCTCTACATGCTGAACCTTCTTCATTTCAAGCATGAGGGAGGCCACGAAGACTACGTCGAAAATTACGGTAAGAAAGCCATGCCTCTGATTCGAAAGAGGGGAGGCGACATACTCTTCGGGCTTCATCCCGAACAGCTTCTCATTGGGGAGGAGGAATACGAGCGCGTGATCCTGGTTCGATACCCCTCTTCAGATGTGTTCGCCGAGATGATGCTCAGCGACGAGTATCAGGCCGTGGCGCACTTTCGCGAGGAGGCCATCGACATCGGGCATCTCTACGGTTTCAGCAATGCGTTTGAGGAGTTGAAGCTTGGTGAATGGAAGGAGTAGGGACTCGCTTCTGTTTTCTTCTTTTAAATCTCACACGAAAAGTTCTCCCGTGCATACGCTCCGCAAATTCCTTGAGCGTGTGGCGGTTTTCGGCCCAGAATATGGGCATGGTAAAACCCTTTCTCCAGATTGCAGTTTTCGCATTTGCCTTTGTCGCAGTAGTGGCCACCGCCCAAGACAAGCGCCCGAACATCCTTTTCATTATTGCGGACGACCAGTCTCCGTTTGATCTGCAGGTCTACAATGATCGCTCCATTCTTGAAACGCCCGTCATTTCAAAGCTGGCAGAAGACGGAATGGTCTTTGATGGGGCCTACCAGATGGGCTCTTGGACAGGTGGCGTCTGCACGGCTTCACGAAGGATGATCATGTCAGGGCGCACGCTCTGGCACACACCAGATAAGCCGAAGCGCAAACCGATGAATCCGAATCAGGGAAATGACGCTCTCGTCCCGCCGGACCTCGTCGACTACACCATGCCGGTTGTTTTTAACAAAGCTGGATACAAGACCGTTCGGACCTGTAAGAAAGGCAACAGCTACGACGAAGCGAATCTGCTCTTTTCCATCGTGAATGAAGCGACAAAGCGTGGTGGAACTCCAGAGACGGGCAGCCCTTGGCACGCCGAGCAGGTGCTCGAATACCTGAAGAATCGCGAGCAGGCGAAAGAAGAAGAGCCTTTCCTCATCTACTACGGCTTTTCTCATCCACATGACGAACGAGACGGCACACCGGAGTTGCTCGCCAAATACGGTTCTACCAACCACACTGACAAGACATCTCTCCCGCCTGCGAACGATAATCAGCCGCCTCTGCCGATCAACTACCTGCCGGAACATCCTTTCCATCATGGTCACCCCGACCTTCGTGACGAGGTCGCTGTCAGTGGTGTGTGGGAGCGCCGCGACGAGCAGACCATGCGCAACGAGCTAGGCCGGCAGTTTGCCTGTAGCGAATACATCGATCAGCAGATCGGTCGCGTTCTCGAAAAGCTCGAAGCCATGGGAGAACTGGAAAACACTTACATCTTCTACACGGCCGACCATGGTATGGCCATCGGACGTCACGGACTCCAAGGGAAGCAGAATCTCTACGAGCACACCTGGCGTGTCCCTTTTATTGTGAAAGGCCCTGGCATCAAACCCGGTTCTCGCGTGCAGGGAAATATCTACTTGTTAGACACCCTCGCTACCATGTGTGACATCGCGGGAATTCCTTCACCCAAGACCAACGAGGGTATCAGTTACAAGCCCGTTTTGATGGGCGAAAAAGACTCCATCCGCGATGTCATGTATGGCGCTTACAGCGGGGGCACTAAGCCGGGAATGCGCAGCGTGAAGAAGGGCGATTGGAAGCTCATCAAGTACGATGTGCTCGATGGCAAAGTCCGCGAGACCCAACTTTTCAACCTCGCCGAAAACCCGAATGAATTTCTGGAACAGCATCGCGAGGGAGACGCGGCGCACATGACTGGTTTTAAACCTGAAGAGAATCAAAAAGATCTCGCCGAGAGTCCAGAATACGCCGAGCAACTCGCCGAAATGGAATCCCTTTTGAAAAAGGAAATGCAACGCCTCGACGATCCCTACACTCTCTGGGATCAGTAGGGCCACAACATCTTCCCGCCATTGTAGAAGCGAGCGTGAGCGAGCATCATCGAAGCCTATCGGACCGATTCTAGAATAAATGCCCACTCGCAGAAAATTCCTCGAAACTGGCGCTGCAATCCCTGCGATGGCGTCCGCAACTTCGAGCCTTTCTGCGCAGGGTGGCGGTCCGGATCTCATCAATTCGGAGAATGCCAAACCCGGAGCCCTCGATTGGCAACTCACTCGGGTTCGTCTCGATGCTCGCGATGGTTTCCGCGCCCCCGATGTCGAGGGTTACTGCTCGAAGCAATCCGTGGCCGCGGGGGAGTCGCTCGACATTTTCATCAGCACCAAGCGAGAGGCCGAAGTCACCTTGGAGATCTTCCGCACTGGGTATTACGAGGGCAGGGGGGCACGCCTCATGCAGACCATTGAGGGCCTTCCCGGTAAGCCGCAACCCGTTCCGGAATTGCAACGCGGCGACCGTCATCTCGTCGAGTGCCAGTGGGAAAAGGCGACTACGATCACGATTCCGGACGACTGGATCAGCGGAGTTTACCTGGGGCGCCTAACCGTTCCGGATGAAACCGGTCACGGCTACTGGCAGAGCTACATCGTCTTCATCGTAAAGGACGATCGCCCGGCCGATATTTGCCTGCAATGTTCCGACAACACGTGGCAGGCCTACAATCGCTGGCCTACGAAATACTCCGTCTACACCCATCCAAAGGGCAACCAGGGGCCTTGGGCCGATGTCTCATTTGATCGTCCCTACGCGAAATACGCGCAGATTTACGAGAATCCTCAGTCGATCGGTTCTGGTGAGTGGCTCTGTTTCGAGTTTCCGATGGGATACTGGCTGGAGAAAGAGGGCTACGACGTCACCTACTGCTCCAACTCGGACATGATCGATCCGGAATACGCTCGGCCGGATCGCTTCAAAGCATTCCTCAGCAACGGCCACGACGAATACTGGGACATTCGGGAATATGAGAATGTCGTGAAACTCCGCGACACCGGCACGAACCTGCTTTTCTTCTCCGGAAATTCTGTGTGTTGGGTAACACCGATGACTCCCTCCACGGATGGGCGTGAAAATCGCATCATGTTTCGCGGTGGGCCCTACGGTGGCGACTACAAATACGCGACTGCCCGGGAAAGAGACGAGGGACCATTTCCACATCGAGGACCTG
Source organism: Verrucomicrobiales bacterium (assembly GCA_002698785.1). GTDB lineage: Bacteria > Verrucomicrobiota > Verrucomicrobiia > Verrucomicrobiales > DEV007 > Arctic95D-9. The sequence continues at coordinate 158,010 of PAAG01000060.1, forward strand.
ACGAAGGCTACCTCATGGGCTCCAGAAACGTCGACCCTGTCAATGGTGGCGGCGACTGGATCTGCCAGATGCCCGATCATTGGATTTTCGAGGGAACGGGCATGAAAAAGGGGGATTCCATCCCCGGCTTGATTGGATGGGAATACCACGGCGATCCTCCGAAGGATATCGAGGGGCTGGAGGTGGTGGCTTCAGGCACTGCCATACAGGGGGGCGTAAACCCTCAGAGCTGGACTGCCACCATTTATCCAGGGCCCAAAGGCAACTTCGTTTTCAATGCATCCACCATTTTCTGGTGTCAGGGACTCGCTTCTCCACCCGGTCATATGCTCCCATGGTCCCACTGGTCACGGCCTCATGGGCCGGATGAGAGGGTTCAGAAAATCACCGCAAACCTATTAAATCGCGCCATCGGGTAGACATTTCTGCAATTCTTGGGTTGAGTATCGGTTCTGATTTCAATACGTTACCCCCGCTGAGAGAGGCGCGAAGAATGTCGACGCCAATAGAAGAAAAAAGTGTGCTCGTTGTCGACGATCACCCCATTATCCGTGAAGGGATTGCATCCTTACTGCAATCCGATCCGTCGATCCGTGTCTGTTGCCAAGTAGGAACTGCTGCTGCGGCCGCAGATTGTATTGAGCGACGGCAGCCGAAACTGGTGGTGACCGACGTGTCGTTGCCCGATCGGAATGGGATCGAGTTGATTCGCGATACACTGGCCCGATTTCCCAACATTCTCTTTCTCGTCGTGTCTATGCATGACGAAACGCTCTACGCCGAACGGGTCCTCCGGGCTGGTGCCAAGGGCTACATCATGAAGGAAGCTGCCTCCGATGAGTTGATGGATGCCGTGAAGACAGTGATGGAAGGGGACCTTTATGTGAGTCCGCAGATGGCCTCCATTTTATTGAAGCGTCTGTCGGGTGACAGAAAAGAAGAGCGCTCCAGCGAGTCTTCTATTCTCCAGGTTCTCAGTGACCGGGAACTACAGGTGTTCGAGCTGGTCGGGCGAGCGCTCTCAAATCAAGCTATTGCAGACAAGCTTGGGATCAGTGCTCGAACGGTTGATGCGCATAAGACGCGCATTAAAGAAAAGCTGAACCTTCCTGATAACAACGCACTGCTGCGTTTCGCTGTTCAGTGGCTGGAAAGTTGATTTTTAAAAAGGAAGCGGCCCGCAGGGGTCCCATCCTGCGGGCCGCAGCTCGATGAATCGGAACCCCGAAAGATCCCGATGATGTGCATTACATCCAAGTCACCGAGTGATTAACCAAACACCTGTAATACGCTCTCGCAGCAGGGCTGCTCGATGCGGGAAAGCTGGAAGCGTTTGTCGGCTTCGCTGCTGGAATAAAATTCTTCGTCTCGCTTCAGTTCGTTGGACATCATGCTTACGATTTCGGAGCTGAGTTCTTCCTTCCAAAGCCGTTGCCAGTGAAAGTCCAAGCCGGGCAGGGCTGCGATCGATTCGGTAAGCAATTTCCAGAATCGAAAGGCCTCTTTCGGGTCGTTGTCTTCGATGAAGCAAGCCAGTGTTCCTCCAGAAAAGCTCGATTTTGTTTCTGCCCAGTGTCTGAGCCATTCAACGATCTCAGGACCGAACGAGCTTCCCTGAGTGATCCAGAGAATGACTAGGTCGTAAGAATCCGTAGGCAGGTCATCCGAGGTTTGCGGAGATACTTGCGCCGCGCTGAATGAAAAGCTTGGATCTCCGATCTCGTCGAAAATCTGGCGACATCCTGCTTCGATGCGGTCCCAGGCTTGTGGGGCGTCGAAGATGGCTAGTGCCTTTCTGTCGTGTTTTGAAATCATTTCGAGTTTGCGATGGCTGCCTCTCTTGGGAGAGATCTCGACCGCGGTCGGGGGTTAACAAAGAGCTGGGCTTTTTTCGGGGAGAGGGGGAAGAGAAGCTCGCTTCCCGGGTTGAAGAGGGAAGCGAGCTACACTCACGGTCGAAGGAGGAGGAAAAAGTTTTCTTCCGTGAACAGGAATAGAGTAGCACTGTCGCTATTTTTGAAAATTGGGAGGGTTTCCAATCATGTCCTACGGATTTCCCCTACAATGTGACAGACCTGTCACGAGGACGAATGATGAAGCTCGTCACAAGGGGCATCACAAAAAAAAGCTCGCTTCCCCGGTTAGGGAGAAGCGAGCTGAATTCACGTTAGAGAGAGAGGAGGAAAAAATTCTATCGTGAACGGGAATAGAGTAGCACTCGGGGAATAATTGAAAATTGAGAGCTTTTCGCATCGAGTACTAGGGGATTTCCGTACAAGCGAGTGAATTTGAGAATGAGCGCCTTTCAGGAGATTCGGGAAGAGGTCAGGCCATCGTGAGACCAGAAATTTTCCTGAGTGTACAAAAAGAAGCTCGCTCCCCCCTCATGGAGAGAAGCGAGCAATGTTCACGGCAGAAGGAGGGCTGGAGAGGCTCTGCCGCGAACAGGTTTAGAATACAGTTTCGCTGAGAATTGAAAATCGGGAGGTTTGCGTATCGCATTGTACGGAAATTCCGTACAGTATGCGCTAGATGGAAAACTGCTCTGGGCGAAGTGGAAGACCGGCCTGATTGAGTAACTGCACGGAACCGATGGGAATAGTGGCTTCTACGGTGCAGCCTTTGCCGTCTGTATCGATGATGGAGATAGATCCTCCAAGGTGTTCTGCCCTCTCCCGTATACCCCGCAGCCCGAATTTGTCCTTCATCTTTGCCAGCTCTTTCATCTTGATACCCTTGCCGTTGTCGGAGACTCGAAGCAGAAGGGCATCGTTTTTTCGTTCGAGAGTAATGTTCACACGATCTGCTTCCGAATGTCGGATTACGTTCGTCAGCAATTCCTGTGTGATGCGATAAATCGCCACATCTCGGTTCATCTCCTGTTCGGGAAAGTCCTCTGTAGAAACTTCGAGGCTACACGGAATATTCGTATGTTTTTCGAACTGGTCGACTTGCCACTTGAGGGCTTGAGGCAGCTCCAGATCATCGAGAATTGCCGGGCGCAACTCAGCGCAGATTCGTCGCATGTCAGGAAGCGTGTCGTCGATAATCTCCGAGATGCGCTCTGCCAGTTCTACCTGTTTCGGATTGGCCGATCCTTCGAGTAGTTGATTCTGTAGACTTCGCGAATGCATTTTCAGGCCCGTCAGGGCTCCTCCCAACTGATCGTGTAGTTCTCTTGCGATCCGGGTGCGCTCTCGTTCCTCGGCATCGAGCGCATCCTGCCGAAGTTCGTGCAGGGCCTTGCTCTGATTCATCCTCTCAAGTGCGTTGGCAAATATCTCGCCAGCGATTCGAAGCTCATCGACAAGAACCGCTGACCAGGAAAGTGGATTCGCGTATGTGCTGAAACCGAAGCTACCGACCAGCTCGTTTTCCACGAACATCGGAACTACCCCGATACTCGTCCATTTCATTTTCTTGAAGAGGGCTTTCTCCGGGGCAGCGTAGTCAGGCAATTCGTCGGGGTTCAGCACGATGCTGGGTTCGCCGCGGAAGTAATTTTCTTTCACCCAGGGGAACTTGTGAGGATAAATGCGATGCATCTCCTTGCTCATTGGCCCGACACCTTCGTCGTACCACTCGTAGGCGAGGTCGACGTGAAACTCGGGGTCATTAAGATCTCCGTTCTGCTGAGCGAGGTAGATGTGAGCGCGTTGTGCCTCGATGGCGACCGCGACCTCGCCAAGTATATCCTCAAGCTCCATGCCGATGCTCGCTGGATTCAACGAGATGAGTCGTGCAGAAATTTTTGAAAGAACTCCGGAGACAGCCTGTCGTTTCCCTAGTTCTTTGTTAGCGGTAGCGATCTGTGCCGTCCTTCGGGAAACAGTATCTTCAAGCTCTTTCTGTTTCCGTTCCTTTTCCCCGCGAGTTCGGATGAGCCGGATGATTTGAAGAAATCCGATCACGCCCGCGACGAGCAATGCAAAGGTAATAAGAGTGGAACTGTGGTCCGGGCGAATCCGTACAGGGATCTCCAGGGCCTCTGAATGTTTCAGGTCGGGATCGATGGCTTCGACCAGGAACGTATGGGTTCCCACATTGGGGGTGGGAATGACCGCCATCTGGGATCTGGTGTATTCCCATGATCCCCCGTCGAGTTTGTATCGGTAGGCCATGTGGCCGGGAAGCGCCCTCGACGTCTGACTTCGGAATTGCACGGGCAGGCTCTCCTGCGTATTGAGAGCGGTGATGACGCTGGGGTTGGGATCGCCCCCCAGTGAATTTGCATATGATAGTGAAGGTGGCGTGGGATTGATCTCGTATCGGAAGACATCAATTCCTGCGAGAAGAAACGCTTCGTTCTCTGAGGTGAAGACGATCTTTTTCACCTCTGCGGCCCTGTCTCGAAATCCGAATGCCTGCTGCCAGATTTGTCCGTCGGTCACAAAAATCCCATCTTTATGTCCCATCCAGCGATTTCCTTTTTCTCCAAAGGTAATTGAGTCAACAGAGAAGGCGCTGACCGGGGGGCCTAGATCAGGCTCCGGAGGAGCGATAAAGCGGTCACCGTTGAACACAGCCGGTGCGGAGCCGTAGCCTCCTGCCCAGATTCTTCCATCCCCATCTTCCGCCAGGCAAGTTACAGTCTCTGCATTGAACCCTTCCAGTCGCTTGATTTCACCTTCATGAAGACGAAAAATGTCCTGCTTGTTCTCGACCAGGAAGACGCTCCCGTCTTTGGCACAGAGGAGGAATGTGATTGGGCGTTTCCGTAGAAAAAATTCTTTCTCCCCATTTTTGTCGATTCGAACCAGCCCCGTTGCGGCCCCCGCCCAGATCGCCCCATCGACGCCTTCTTCCAGGCAGCAGATTTCTCTGATCTTTGGCCCCTGAGTGTCGTCCACCGGGCGAAATCGGTCGCCATCGAGGTAGGCGATCTCTCGCCTTGTTCCCACCCAGATCTTTCCAGAGCTATCTTCGAGAATGGTGTTCACCATATTCGTGAAGAGACCACTTTCCTGGTTGTAGACACGCGGAGTGGGGCTGGTTACGAGGACGCCCCGCGAAGTGGCGCACCAGAGGGCGCCGGTGTCTTTCCTGACGGTGAAATCATTCACCGCATATCTCGAATCCAGGTTTTCCGGAAAGAATGGATCGTAGGGCTGGACCGGGCTGCTTGCGAGGACGCGTTCTCTTCCCACAAGCCAGAGGACTCCATAACGATCGAGCAGCGTGTCTTTGATTGTGCCTGCTTCGAAGGCACTGGCTAGTTCGCGAAGCGAAAGAGAGCCATCCGTTTTCTCTTCGATGAGGAAGCGATAGAACCATCGGGATTCGGAGATCCCAACGTGAAGGAGCTTTCTTCCTGATGCATCCACGTCGCAACTCAAATGAGTGATCTTTCGAAAAGGGGGAAGCGCGTCCGTACTTACTTCGAGTACTTCCAGGGTGTCTCTGTCGACTTTCAGGAGTTGTCCATCCGTCACATCTGGCGCACCACTCGTACCGATCCATATCGAATCGTCCGGGTCGAAAGCGAGCGCAGTTACATTTTCTTTCTCATTTTCAAATGCCAATGGGGCATGCCTGAATCCGCTCTCTGATTCGCGTACGAAAAGGCCCGCCGAAGTTCCTATCCATATCGAGCCTTCGTTATCGAATGCGATTTGACTAACACGACCAGTATCGAGTGATTCTTTGGAGAAGGACATGTCCGGTGCCACGCGAAGCAATCCATCGTCCTGACCGATCCAGAACCCTCCTTCACTTTTGTCTGCCAGGATGGGGATAGGAATGTGTTTGCTCGACCAGCTTAGCGAGACGCCCTGTTCGGGTCCGTATTCGGTAAGTTCATCGAAATTTCGAATCAGACTTACTCGCCCTTGCTCGGCGAGACAGACAGCTCCGGTTTCGCTATCGATCGCGATGCCCATGTATCCCGAAGATCCCGAAATGGGGCGCCACGGGAAAGAGTGAACTGTGTTGTTAGACATGTGGGTCACGCCGGAAAGACCAGAGATCCAGATGCCTCCCTCCGGATCTTCAGCAATGCCCGTTCCCGGATTAGAAAAGAACCCCTGGGTGACTCCGTAGGAGTAAAATTCGTCCCGGTTGATCGGTGGCGGAGCGATCAGTGAAGTGGAGTTCCATTCTATTTTCGAGACTGTGGGTGTGCTCGATCTCAGGATGATCGATTCTTGCGTGGATTTGCCAGATACCACTTTTGTGTTGCGCCCCTGGGTTTCGTCGATGTCCCACGAGGGAACGAGGAAATGGCTGCCTGTGGGGAGAATGTGCTCGGTGAGAGGCTCGAGGGTCAACCGAGCCGTCCTGGCACCAGACGCACCGTCCAGATACAGGTCGAGTAATGGGCTGATATCGGGGTGGGGAAGATCTGACAAGGTAAAGTGAAACGTGCCTGTGGAAAATTCAGACGAAGCGAGGATGATGTCGCCGAGGCTGGATTTGATGTCGTGGTGTTTTTGTCTGCGTCCCCACGAAATGAAGGAGTATTCACCCTTTCGGTCGGTGTCTCGGTAAATAAGTCCGAGTCCGACGATAGGGTTCTCGAGCCCGTTGAGATTGTATCCAGGTGTTTCGGATAGCGGAATTCGCCACTCGTATGCGCGCGTCCGCGCCTCTTCATTGGTGAGAGCCGCCACCCTCATCTCGGGACCGGGAAAGGCACTGTCGGGGTCTCTCACGGTGAGGGGTATTTCTGATGCCTCGGGGAATGAAACACGCAACGCTGGTGCGTCGCTACGGTCGTGCCTGACATCCAGGTACAGAGTCCCGTGGTCGGCCCGACTCAAAACGTCGTCTTGAATTTCGATTGCGAGAAAAAGCACATTGTTGCTTTGATTCCACATCGCGCGAAACTCGGCTGTGAAATCTCCCTCTTCCGAATTGTCGTCTTCGTAATGCTCGATGCGCTGAACGGAGATTTCCGTGGGCCAGTCATCGAATTTACCATCGATCTTTACAGGTCGGTCGTGGTGCGTTGCTATGCCCACAACGCCGTTGTCTGCCAGGACACAGGTAGTTGAAAGGCTGAGTGCTAGAGCCAGGAAAAGAATACGCCAATAACGTCCCATCTCGAAAACGTAACACGAACGGAGAGGGCCATCACTAGAAAAGATCAAGGGCGGGAACTGGCGCTTTGCTCCGATGATCTGCGTGCTGGCAGTGAATGCAAAAGTTCTCGGAGCTGATCCGGATTCACCGGTTTCACGAGATGCCGATCGAACCCGGCTTCGTCGGATTTCTGCATGTCGCTCTCTCTTCCCCAACCACTGATAGCGACCAGGTGGATCTCATCTCCGCCTTCCATCGCGCGTATGCGACGGGCTGCTTCGTGACCGTCCATGTTGGGCATGCCTATGTCCATTAGGACGATGTTAGGGTGAAAGTTGTGAGCTGCTTCGACCGCTTCAACGCCATCACTGGCCACCTCGACTTCGTAACCTTCCATCTCAAAGATCATCTGCATCGCGAAAGTCGCTGTTTCGTTATCATCCGCGATCAGAATCTTCCGATCTCGCGGTGGCTCGAACGAAAGTTTCGCCTGCACGGTTGCAGGTGGTTCGCTGGCGCGAAGGCTTCGCTGCTCTGGTGACTGGCTGAGAAGGGGGAATCGCACTGTGAAAGTACTACCCTTGTCTGTTCCCTCGCTCTCGACTGATATCGTTCCCTGGTGAATCTCGACCAATGATCGAACCAGGGTCAGGCCGATACCCAGACCGTTGGAAACGTCATTCCCTCGATGCATGAACTGTTCGAACATGGAGAAAATCTGTTCCTGCCTGTCGGGAGGAATGCCGTATCCGTTGTCCCGCACCGTGACTACGGCATGGTCTTTTTCCGTAGTAACTTCGAGTGAAATCTTGCCGTTACCTTTTGGGGTGTATTTGGCGGCGTTGTTCAGGAGGTTTGAGAAGATCTGGGTGAGCCGATGGGGATCACCGAATATCATGACCTTTTCCTGATCGTCCGGCAGCTTAAGTTCGAAGTGATGGTTCGCCGCCTTGATGAACGGCATACTTGCATCCACTGCATTTCGAAGTTCGATGATGAGATCGAGTTCTTCGAGTCGCACGTTGACCTTGCCCCTCGTGATACGGGAGACATCGAGCAGATCGTCTATCAAACGTACCATCTGCTCTGTCTGGCGAACCATCATCGCCATGGTCTCTTCGGTTCTGGCTGGATCGTCTTTGGCGAGTTTCAGCACTTCCAGTCCCGATCGGATTGGAGCCAGGGGATTGCGGAGCTCGTGGGCGAGAGAGGCGAGAAACTCGTCTTTTCTCCGGTCGCCTTCTTTCAATTCCTGGTTGCGAAGTGCCTCGTCTTCGAAGGCTCGGGCCCGGAAAATCGCTGAAGACACGGCTCCACGGAGCATCTCGAGAAAGCTGGCATAGTCTTCGTCGTAAGGGCGCAACGGATTCAAAGCAGCAACCAAGACTCCACAGATTTCTTTTGTTCCCGTTCCACCAAGCGGAATCAATGCGACCTGGGTAGGTGGTGTATTCCAATCTCCCGTGGGGAATGAGCTGTCGTCGACTTCTTCAATGATGATTTCACTTCCGTCACCAACCTTGTCGAATGGCCATACGCTACTTTCTGAAAAGCGTGCTTCGGGCAGGGCGGTCGGGTGTGCAGGGTCGATGGCGACCGTCTGCTTGAGAATTAGTTTTCCCGTATCCTCTGCATCAATTCCGTAGAGAAGGCCAAATGGAATATCGAGTGTGTTCGTTTGCAGGGCATTGCGGACATCCACGCAGACCTCCTCCCGGGTCATAGCACCCTTGGTGCAATCGAAGATCTCCTGTATGAGCTTGTGGCGACGGTTCATCACGACCCGCTTCGTGGCATCTTTCGCGATCCCGAGAATGCCACGGATAGTCTCCGATGAATCTATGATGGGAGTGTGAGAATAGGAGTAATACGTTTCTTCAGGGTATCCGTATCGGTTCAGGATAAAGAGGCGATCCTCTTCCTTGCGTCCCTGTTCGGTTGTCCGAATTTCGTCAACCATCGGGGCAACGTCATCCCAGACTTCTCTCCATACTTCCGATGCAGGTTGTAGGAGGCAGTTCGGGTGTTTCTCACCGACGAGTGGAATATACGCGTCGTTATAAAAATGAATCAGATCGTCGCCCCACCAGATGAACATGCCCTGTGGAGAGTGCAGGAGCAGGTGGACGGTCGTTTTCAGCGCATCGGGCCAGTCCTGCGGAGGTCCCAGTGGATGGGTAGCCCAATCCAAAGCCTGCAGGCTTTGTGCGATCTCTCCGTCGCCTTGGAGAAATGTTGGAATGGTGGTCAGATCCGACATAAGGAGGTGCGAAGGGGAACAAACAGCCGTGCTAGTTCTACGACAAGGGGAATCTAAGGGGATTCAAAATACCGAATAACGTGCGTTTTGCCCGGTTTTTGGCCGTTCTGAGGGGCGTAGTGGCGTGAATACAGCCGCTACCACCGTTGACGCAGAGGAGGGCGCAAGCCTAGCCTCGGGTGCTTATCTGCTCGCAAACCGTTTGCCCAACCCCCACTCGCGACTTCCATGAAACCCTTTTTTGTATCCCTGTTCTTCGCTTTGTCTGCCTGTCTCTCGATCCAAGGGGAGGAAAAATCCGACATCGACTCTGCGAAAGTAACGGCATTGTTAGGATCGTATCAGGAAGCCTTTGGTCATTCCGCTACCGGGCTCGCGTATCACAATCGCCTCGATGGTCCCAACGGTGATGCCGTGCTGAGCTCGCCCGAGGAGATCGCCCGGCAGGAAGTCCGTGGAAAGTCGATGCCATGGGGATACGGGAGTGGCATCCAGGACATCGCGCTGGAAAACGGGCAGGTCCTTTTCGCCCTGTGCGAGGCATACGATGCGACAGGCGACGAGTACTTTGCCGCCGAGGCACGACGCCTTTTCGACGCCATGCAGATCCTCGCGCGCATCAGTCCTGAGCCCGGCTTTGTGCCTCGCGGACCGCATCCCGATGGGAAAAGCTATTACCCCGATTCCTCCCGCGATCAGCACGCTGCCTACATCGAGGCGCTCTGGCGTTTTGGGAAGACCACGATCGCGACCGAAGAGGACAAGGCCTTCATCGCAGACACGCTCGACAAGATCGCCCGTCGCATGGAGAAAAACGATTGGAAGATCATGAACGAAGACAGCAGCGCTCGTGCGCACGTCGGCTTCACCTGGAAGCAGTTCACCACCGTCGGCGCCATTTCTCTGCTCAGCTCTCTCGCGCAGGTAGCCGATGCCACAGGCGATCCCCACTGGCAGGAACTCTATCAAACCTACAGCGATGAGAAAGACGGAGAACGCTGGACGAAATGGCTCGCGCCCGAAGCTCTCGAGATCGGCCCGCCGCTGACCTTGTATTCCAACCAGTTTTCCCAGGCCCTGACAGCCCTGCGTCGCATTGAAAAAGATCCCGCTCGGAAAAAGCAACTCGCCGAGTTCCAACGACGCTGGGCAGAAAGAGCGCTCGAGGCCAATGTCTTCGATCCGGAAAAATGGCGGCGTCTCGACTGGGCGGCCGATCGGGGAGAGGAAGAAATGCAGGCCCTTATCGATCCTATCGGACTCGACCTGACAAAGACCTACACCGTGCTCGATCTCTACGATGGCTACGACCGCAGTCTGTGGGAGCATCCGGATTCGAAAACGCAGGGCGTCATGCACAAGCTGTGCTTTGGCCTTTGCACCGTCGCTCTGCATGGAGCCCTGCTTTCCGATGATCCTGAGCTGCGCGAACGAGTGCTCCCGATCGTCGGGAGAATGGTGAAGGAGTTTTCCAAACACCACCAGAACTACCGTGGTGGCGAGAATTTCAACCGCACCGTCATCCTCGGGCTGCTTGCCCTGGGGGAATCGCCACATGCCGCTGCGACATCGATACCCGAGATGCCTTTGGCGAAGTCGACCGGCTGGGGGCCGTGCATGGATGTCACCATCGTAGGAGACCGTCTCTACGCCATTGGAAAAGGAAAACTCTACACCGCCGACATTACCGATCCGAAAAATCCGAAGAAGCTGGGCGAGCTATCCGGTCTCGGGAATTCGCGCCAGATCGTTGTCGGGGAGGGGATCGCCTACATCACCGCTCGGGAGGATGGCGTCTTCATCGTCGATGTGAAAGACCCTGCCAAACCCACCTTGCTCTGTCACTACGACTCGATCGAGCTCGCTACCGGTGTCGATCTCGCGGGTGATATTCTCTTCGTTGCCCAGCGTCACTACGGTATCGAGCAGGTCGATGTATCCGATCCGAAAAATCCACGCCACCTCAGCTCCATTCGCACCGGGGAAGCGCAGTCGATCTTTTATCACGATGGCTTTGTCTACACCGGCGTGTGGGGGACCTCCGAAGTCGTCGTCGTCGACATGCACGACGCCCGCTCTCCGAAGATCGTTTCCAAAACCCCGCTCGATGGATACGGCGATGGGCTCTGTGTGCATGATGGGATGCTCTACGCCGCCACTGGCCATCATTCCCGCGAGCCCCATCGGGAAGAAGGCGATCCCGGATATGGTCGCGGGCATGGGCTGGAGATCTTCGACCTTTCTGACCCTGCCAAGCCCACCTTTGTCAGTCGGGTCAAGTTCCCGAAATTCTACGCCATCGGTTTTGATATGTGGGACGTCTCCGTTGTGAATGGCCATGCCTTTGTCGCCGACACACACAATGGCATCTTCGTCGTCGATGTTCGCGATCCCAAGGCGCCGGCCATCGTGGGGCGGACTCAGCTCGACATTCCCGAGGGTAAAGATGAGCCTGCCCTTTTTGGTGGGCTTGCTGTAGGGGATGGCATCATCTATGGCGCCGGAGGCTGGACCGACCTGCACCTCATCGATGCGCCCGAGATCGCGAGCCCCATTGCCAAAGAGCCAGGAAAGCTCCCCGTGATCGGTCCCGAAGTCGAGCCTGACAATGAACGAATCCTTGCCGCCTATCGTCCCGAGGGCCAGGTCTGGAGTGTGGCGATGGCCGACGACCTTCCCTACGCCGTTGCCGCCTGTGGCAGTGCCGGAATCCATGTCGTCCGCGTCGGAGAAGGAACGCTCGAGCCTGTCTCCGTCGTGCCGACCGACGACTTCACCACCTGCGTGTGTATCCAGGGGCGCACCGTCTTCGCGGCCGAGGGAACCGGGGGGATGTCCATCTGGGATCTCTCGCCCGACGGCCAGCTCACCCGCAAGGGCGTCTACGATGCCAAAGGGAAACGCGTGCGCTACGTCGCCGTTCCTAAGCCGGGGAAACACGCCCTCCTCGAGGTCGGTTCCGGTCGTCTCCACATCGTCGACCTGTCTGACCCCACCCAGCCCCGCGTTGTCCTCGAGGATTCCCAGCACGGACTCTTCTACGGCTACCAGCTACTCGATCATCTCGTTGAGGGGCGCTACGCCGGAGCGTTCTGGCATGTGTCAGGACTGCACTGGTACGACCTTTCCACCGACCCGCCCACCTATCAGGGCAACCACCCGACCGGTCGCTTTGGCATGACCGAGGGGCTCGTACCGTTTCAGGGGGAACTCCTCGCCACGCGGGGCAGGGGATACGTTCGTTTTGACTTCGAAGAGGACGGAGACTTCACCGACCTACCCATCCAGCGAGTCCCCGACACCTGGCTCGTCGGCAAGCCCACCCTGTATGAAAACCATCTCTACGTCGCCGATCGCGTGTTCGGCAGAGTCTTCATCGTTGATGTGAAAGACCCTGACAATCCCACCCTCATCGATTCCTTTGAAACACCCGGCAATCCCGGACGCATCAAAACCACCCAATACGGCTACCTGCTACCGAATGGGTATGAGGGGCTGTCACTTTGTCGAAAGGTGGAGTGAGGGGTGACACGGAGGCTTATCTCTTCTTTCCACCGATCCGTTTGTAGTCGTCAGGAATCTTCAACGCTTCTTTGGAGAGGACGCGCCGATATTCCTTTTCCGTAGGGCTATGATAGAGAGTCATCTTGCCATCGACCCAGGCGATGTCGTAAACGGTGTTTGGCTTCTTTTTACTCTGCGATTCCAGGACTAGTTTCCCATTCTCAACCCACCATCTGGTCCCACTTTCGTTGATGAAGGCAGAGCGGGGGCCGTGTTGCAGCATGAGAATTTCACCAAAGCATTTGCCGTCTTCCGACAGAGTGAGGAAGGCGTGGAACTCTGAGTTGACTCGTTCACCTGTGGATATGACCTCCGATTCGTGCCTGTCATATCCCCAATACCAGATGCCTGTCAGGTAAGTTTCGAGTTGAGTGGGATCGAAGGAATTCGCGAGGACGGGAGCGTCCATGGGCTCGGCCCTCATCGGTGGGGGAGTGATGTCTTCGATGAGTCCTGTTGGGACTAGCGGATACACATTCAAATAATCAAATGTCGCCGCCTCCCCATCGTATTGCATGTCGAGCTCGGAGGCTTTCAGGTTTGCTGATGTGGCAGAGAAGACATCGATCACGCTCCGACCGGTTCGATTGAGCTCGGCGAGTAGAGCCATCGTGAAGGGACTATGCGCGTCTCCGATCAATCCATCAGGCACCGATTTTCCCGGCGCGCCGGCATAGACGAGTAGGGAGCCCACGGCAAGGTCCTTCTGGCTGACACCCGGGGCACTGCCACGAATCTCCCGGCTTTCGGGAAACGGATTGTCCCGGCAGCAGTCGAGGACCATCATTTTGATCTTTGCGTTCGATTTCCCGATACTCGCGAGAACCGACTTCAGAGGCAGCGCGAATTTGTCCAGGTCATCCGGGTGCTCCACCTTCGCATCGACAGGGAGGATGTAGTTTTCCCCTTTTCTTTCGACACCGTGGCCGGCATAGAAAAAGAGAATCGTGTCGGCCTCTTCCGCCTCCTCGCTGAACCTCTCGATGTGCCGCTTGAGATCGACGAGGCGTGCGTCGGCCAGGAAAGTCGTGCGATATCCCGTCGCGCCCAGGATCGTGCCAACAGCGCGCGCATCGTTGAGAGCGTTCGTGAGAGTATCTACATGGAGATATTCGTTGTTGCCCACGACCAGGGCGTGTCGCTTTTGGCCGAAGACCGGTGTGGCGAATCCCAGAATCAAAAGGAGAAAGAGTATCCTCATCGTGATGCGTCCTTTCTGTTTTGCGCAGGGAGTAAGTAGATAGATTCTTTGAGCGCTCGATTTCTGCGCACATCGAGTAGGTATTTTTAACTAGACCTCGGAAAGCGCCGGGGCAAGCCGAACTTCCGTGACTTTCCACAATGGGTGGGGAAACGCGGTCGATCCGGCCCTTTTCCTATTTACGGCCGTTACGATATCCTTCCCGAACGAAAGAACCGTGTGATGTTATAATCGTGCGACTTCAGCCGCTACTCACGCAGCACCTTGTGCTTCGTCACTTTGCCGAGCGTGCCGGCGATGTCGATCGCGCGGACCTTGATCTTGTTTCTGCCCGGCTTCAGCTTTGCCCGATAGCGGAAGGCACCGCTCGTGGTCAGCATCTTCTTCTTGCGACCGACCTGGACGATTACCTTCTCGGTGGGGAGTATTCCGACGACCTTTCCTTTGATCGCGATGCGAGACCTGGACGTTGTCGAGCGTTTCCCCTTTGGCTTCTTCAATTTTACCTTGGGTCTTCCTTTCGGGACGATGTCAATGCTGAAGGAATCGAAGCAAGGATAGACGTCGTCCTCATTATTCCGGATCACCTGGATTCTCAGGTTCCCGGTTTTCGTGGGTGCGGTGAAAGTGAAAGAGCGCTTCTGCCAGGGATTGACCTCTGTTCCAAGGAAGGTGGTATTGGCACCTACGAAAAATCCATAGAGGTCGCCCGGTTCATTTAAAACCGAGACTTCAATATTGCAGAATTTAAGACCGGCTTGTGAATTGAATCCACATACATAGTAGGTGCACCTGTATTCCACCCCTGGGATGAATCCATCAAGTTCCTGTATGATGACGCTGTTGTCACCCATCTGATTCGGATCGCCGGCGGGATTGTTCCCGACAGGCATGGCCAGGAAGTCGACTCCGGATTGAGCCGCTCGCGAAACTCCGTCCGTGTAGATCTGCGAATTTCCCATGATCAACGACCAGGCACCATAGGATGCGGGTGCCTCCTGCGTCATCGGGGTCGACAGGGAGTAGCCTTCAAAAGAGGCATCTTCGATCACGATCGGCCCCGCCCACGACACCGTGGCGAATGGAGAAAGGAGCAAAGCAGCGGCGAATACGGCGAGAGGGCGTGGTATCTGTTTCATGGGACATAGAAGGAAGAAAGCACCAGGAATGGTACTTTCAGGAAACAGGGGACTCCACTATACAGCAATAAAAATACCAGAAAAGTGCAAATGGGGAAATCCTGAATTATTGCCGTGACATCCCGCGAGGAGCCACCACCCCCGTCCCCCGTTTAGCCTTGACGCGATGTTTTGCGGATACCTAGACTTCTTTGCGAAACCGCCCATCCCGTATTCGATCCGCCGCAGACAGGTCGGCGAGAAGTGCCGACTCTGATCTCGTTGAAACGGGCCCCTGCCAGCATCACCCTGACACAACACCTTATCAAAGAGAACACCCCCATGAAGCCCCGATATCTCATCGCAGTCATGACCTTGCTCCCCGTGGTGGGGCTCGCCGAGTTGCCGAAGGAAAGCGCCGACATCATCGATAAGCTGAAGAGCTGGGAACTGGAAAAGCAAGTCGAGCTGCAACGGGAAATGAAAGCGAAGCGGGCACAGGTCGTGGAAGTCCTGCAGAGGCACTGGGAGGAAGCCGCGAAGGACGGCAATGCAACCGCCGCGCTCGCGATCGAGGAAGAGATTGCCCGCCTCATTCCGTCTGCCGAAGAACGCCCGAAGCTGGGATCTGACATGAGAGACAAACCCGTGAAGCCCCCGCGCGAGGCGCATCGCGGCAAACACTCGTATTATCTCTGGATCGACAAAGAGGTGAGCTGGACCGAGGCACAGGCCCAGTGCGAGAGGCTCGGCGGCAACCTCGTCTGTATCGAGAGCGACGAAGAATGGCAGGAAATCATGCAGTTTCGGGACGACCAGGGATACCGGGGCAGGCGTTTCTGGATCGGATTCGCCGCCCCCGCCGGGGAGAACGACTACCAATGGGTGAACGGCAGCGAGAAAGACTTTGAGAACTGGGGCGCATCACCCCAGAGCAAACCCGAGACCACCGGCGTCGCCGCCGGGATGAACGGATCCTGGCTTGCCTACCCCAAAGACCAGACCCAGGGCGTGGTTGGATTTATTTGTGAGTGGCCGAAGTAGGGGTGGGAGGTGGTCGCTACGTTTGCTGTGGTATCCACCGTTAAATGGGTTTTGCCCATATTGATTACGATTGTTTTGTAGTGACGCGACTAACTGTTGGTGTGGAGCTTTGGATAGGATTGATTCCTCGGAAGGGAATTATGTCTAATTGGAATGAATCAAGATAGCATGATTCACTAAGAAATAATTGAACAGGCAATAGCTCGCAGGTCGCTCTTATTTCACCTCTTCTCGAATATCGAGAGACTTGAGAATTTTGTTAGCAAGACCTCGTGATATCTTTTGTGGAATAATGGCGTGGGAAGGGTATCCATCAAGAGGGTCAGGCTCCACACTCAACCGAGTCGGATTGGCCTCAAAATTCGACCCGATATCCATAAGGCTCTGAACATTTATGATCCCGATTCTATCGAGAAGTCTCTCAGGAGGCTTTTCAACATTCTTTCGAAAAACTGTCCAAGTGTCTTCGAGGGGAGTGATGCTAAGCCTGCTTACTGAAGTCTCAGCTCCTTTAAACAAACTTGCGGAAAGTATCCCGGTTTCTGCATCCCATTTGTCAGAGCAAATTGCTCTCGCAATGTCTTCGGTTCCTGAAACAGACATAATAAATTTCAGCCAGCGAAGAACCTATCGATGATTTCATCGAGACGGTCATAGGAATACTGATCGTCTATTCCCGATCCTTCGATGTAAACTTCAAAGTCCTTTGGTCCAAACTCGATTTGAACCTGTTCATCCGCATCATCTAGCCAAACCAATTCAAGGTTGCCCTCGTCGGTGAGAAATACTGAAGCTTTTGAATCTTTCGGTATCCGTAGTTTCTCAAGTGCTTCAAAGAATCTGTCCTGAGACCGAGGCGAAAGTGGACGTTGTTTCGATTCTCCCCACTGATCAGAAAAGCACGTGCGAAAATATTGCCATCGACCCCATCCATTGATTCCCAGTTTTCGCAAGATTGTCTGTTCACGCGCTGCATTGCCAGGTTCGAACTTCGTTATTCTCGAACGCGCCGGCTCGTCTGTGAAATCCAAGAAATTATCGGAATAGTGATAGGAACGCGGATTATCGGTGACAGTCATATTGTTTTCTCAGGATCGTTCTTCAAATTCCGGATTTAGAGTTTGAAGAAACTCCTCTTTTAATAAACCAAAAAATACCTCCTTATTCAAGCGGTGTGCATCGTCGAATTTGTCTAACCCATTCTCAAATAGGTCAAACTTGGAGGCCGAGAGGGAAACATCCAAGTCTAAAATGCTGCCTGTTCTTGCTTCTCCTTTGGTCTCGACGAACACACTATTGTTGAGCGTTAATCTGGACAGAAAATCTTCTCTGTTGAAGACAGTTGTGAGGTTCATCTCGGTCCCAGTCATGGGAACGCCAGCACAGTTTGTCTCAATCACTAGATTTTGAAACAGATCACCCTCGAAAAAATCGATATATCGCATCCCTAACCGCTCACCTTCATCGACAAAATCTGCTGATTCTATCTGGGAAATCAGCCATTCAATTTCATTTCTGACTCGATTCCAACCTGGGTAATTTTCATTGGATCGAAGTGAAATTACGCGAGGACCCAGATGGATCTCGAACTCCTTCCCCACAAACTTGGACAAGGGCTTATGAGAAAAACGGGGTTCGCTCTTGCGGATTTCATCCGGCAGATTGCTTAGGGGTAGCGGTTCCGGGCGGCCATATTTATCTCTGATTTTCGGGAAAAGCAGCCCAGGTATCAAAGTCCAGCCTGCGGAGGTGATGAACCGAATTTCCAAAACCGCTTCAATAATAGGGCACGGAGATATCTTTATTGGGAGGCGGTCTGGTATGGGGATTGCGAAGTTACTCATTTAGAGTCATTGGAATCTTGTGCGCTAGGAAGGTGCTGCAAGTGATTTCTGAGGAGGGAACGACAAAATCATAGCATTTTAGTTCACGTTTTTACGTTTTTCCCCAATCACTGTTATATTTTGAGAATCTGCGGCACCCGGGCCACCCCCAAAACCCCCAAAAAGGGTATTTTGACGATTTTGGGGGTTTTGGGGGCTGGGGTCAGGTTTGTTTTGTTAAGCGGGCGATGGTGGATCTGCGACCGGGACCTTCGGTGGGTTGATCGAGGACTTCGATCTTCACGCTGCAGGAGGCGATGTCTTTCACTTCGTCGGCGGAGAAGCTGTGGTTCTTTCTCAAATGACGTAGTGTCAGGGTGTGTTCGGGCGCGGTCTTCAGGATCTCGATGAGGCGTTGTTCGCGATCGGCTTTCAGGGCGGCTCGCTTGGCTTGCAGCAGGTGGAGTGCCTCGCCAGCAAACCAGTGGGTGAGACGTATGGCATTCTCTGCGGTCTTTCTCCTCACCGGCTTCTGGTCGGCATAGCGTCCGTGCTCGGCAATGTGGAGGATGAGGGTGATCTTCCACGCCATCTCTGGCCAGCGGGAGACAAAGGGCTTCACGTCGTAGAGGACTCCTCCCTCGCTGCGGTGGCGGCGGTTCTCATTGTCGTAGTAGCGAAGTAGCTCGGAGGCTTCGTGCCCTACCTGAAGCATGATGGGAGCTTCCTCCCGGTCGTGGTAGTGCTCGATGAGGGTCGTGATCTGCTCGCGCCAGTCTTCCTTCATTTCTTCGGAGAAGATGGGCATCTGTTCCGGGATGAGGGCTGGCTGGGCGCGTGTGTCGAAGAAGAGAAAGCGCGGCAGGAATCCGCTGTCGATCTTTTCTTCCTCTTCGAGCATGGAGTGAAAGCAGTCGGGCTGGATCATCCAGAGGACGGAGAGGCACGGGCGCTTCAGGTGGTAGAGGTCGTGGCCTTTGCGGTTCACCTTGCTGGTCGATCCGGAGAAGCCCGCGCAATACAAGTCGACATCGGAGTCTCCCTGCCCATAGCGACCGTCCACGATGTCGAGGATGCCCCGCGCCTCGGAAGAGAGGGAAATAAGTGCCTCGCCGGGTTGGTTTGCCAGGGACATGCTGAGCATCTCGCGAGTGACGTTGCCACAGGTGAGCTCGGGTTCCTTTCTAAGCTCGGCTTCGAGCTCTGCCTTTTCGTGTTCCAGCAGGTAGAGTTCTTCTTTCTGGTCGGGATCGAGAAAGGAGGTCTTGCTGTGCTTGCGGTCGAAGTCCTTTCGCTGTTTCTCGATGCGTTGGATGTCGCTGAGCAGACGGGGACGCACTTCGAGTTTCCACGTGTCGTGGCGGTCGCGATCGAGTTCGACCAGGGGAAAGGCGGCCAGGCTCATGACGAGGTCTTTTCCTGTGCCGCTGGATGCGATGGGGAGTAGGAAAAGATTTCCCCTCAGTGGTGCCAGGTAGGTGGGGATCTCGACACCGGCGCCCAGAGATCCTGACAAGATACCGAGAACGGTCGCTCCCGCGAGTGACTCGGGCACGAGGGCCACGCGTGTGATCTCCCGGATGTAGTCCGCAACCGGTCCGGGAAAGGCATCGGTCGGGAACGCTACGGTGGGTAATGTGTCGGGGGAGTCGACCTCCTCAACGTTTTCGTTTTCCACCGCAGGCCTGCCCCCAAAACCCCCAAAATCGTCAAAAAGGGTCGATTTCGGGGTTTTTGGGGATTTTGGGGGTGGATTCTCCGCCGCAAAATAGGTGATGTGACGTCCGTTTTGTATCATAGGAGTATGCTTTCTATCTCGGTTATTTGTTTTTTTGCTAATAAAGTGCAGTCGTTGAGGTCGGTGACGGGCTGGCCGTCCTCGCGGGTAAGGCCGGGAAAGGTGAAGCCGCTGATCTCGGCGGCGCCGGCGTGGTGGATTTCCTCGGCCCAGCGACAGGCCGCTGCTTCGCCTCCGCCATCGGGATCGGCGTGGGGATAGAGTTTCACCTGCCGTCCGGCGAAGTGCCGAAGCGATTCGGGGTGCAGGTGGTGGTTCTCTCGCCCTAACATAGCCACGGGAAGCGCATCCATCGCGTGCATGGTGTAGAGAAAGTGGTAGGCGGCGAGGAGATCGGGACCGCCCTCGACGACCATGATCTTTTTGAAGAGGTGCGGCTTTGTGTGGAGCGGGCGTAGGCCGACGGGCCAGCTCTTGTCGCTGCCGTATAGGGTGTGGGCCTTGCGCTGGGGGAGCTTCTCCGTTTTGGGAAAGGGCTGGCCGTCCATGCGGCGGGCCTCAGCGACACGGCGGCTCTCGTCGATCACGATCCAGCAGGGAAAGCGGTGCACCGTCCCGAAGCGCAGCACACCCATCTCCACGGCGAGATCGACCGAGCACACATCGAGGTGGCGAATGTCTGCCACAGCCTGCCAGTCGTCTACCGTTCCTCGGCGCAGGTCGGTAGGGAGGTGGAGTCGTTTCTTTTTCTCGCTGGGGGCTGTGTCAGGGGGAGAAAGGGGCTGACCGCCAGCCATCTCCACAAAACGCTTTGTCGCGTCCTGCTGGGAAAGGTCGAGGAAATGCTGGAGCAGGGTGATGCCGTCGCCCTTCATGCCGCAGGCGTGGCATTTGTAGCCGGTGAGCCGGTAGCAGAAGCTCATCGAGGGATGGCGGTCGCCATTGTTGTGGCGGTCGGGCCACCAGCAGGTGAAGGCTTTGCCGTCGCGGTCGGGAATGGGACCGGGGAGTCCCAGTCGCCGCGCCAGCTCAGGAAGGGGGAGGCGGGCTTTGGCTTCGGTGATCGTCATGGGAAGTCGGTGACTGACATTGTCACAATCTCACTTCCCCGAATTTATTGGATTATAGGTGTGATGGCAAGAAATAAAATATACGCAGGTGTAATATACCAATGGTGGAGGAGGTAGAATGTAGGAGTTAGGAGATGGAATGGAGTTAGTTCGGAAGCCACCAAGGAGGAACGGCTTTCCAGCCGTTCGCGGAAGAAAAGAAACGTAGAACCGACCTCCCGGTCCGTTTGGCGAAAGCCCTGCCCAGAGCCAACCCGCCGACAGATCCAGACGAGAAAACGGACTGGGAAGTCCGTTCTACGGGATGGCATGTTTGAGTGGGGGAGGAGGAGGGGTGGAGGAACGCAGGCGCTATGGCTCTGCATCAAAGCCTAACTGCTTCGTGTTAATTCGTTACATTCGTGAAGCGAACGCAGTGAGCGCATTCGTGTTAAAACGGAAAGTGAACACGAATGGCCACGAAACAGGGCTTCTGCCTGCTATAGCTCTGTGGCAGAGCCTAACAGTATCGTGCGAACCGTGTCGATTCGGGTTGAAAGTAACTAATGTCGCACATACCTACAGCGCATGGACAATTTCAGAGACGGGACCTACGAGATTATAGGCTGTGCGATGCATGTTCATCGGTCGATCGGTTCGGGGCTTCGAGAAAAGCCTTATGAGAATGCGATGATGATTGCTCTTCGGAAAGCTGGAATTCCTGCTACACAGCGACGCGCTTACCCGATCACTTATTAGGGCTCGGTCGTGGGTGATTGTATTCCCGATATCACGGCGGGCGATGTCTTGCTTGAATTAATGTCAGTCGAATCGGTCGGCGAGTCTGAGCGAGCACAAATGCTCAATTACTTGCGCATTGCGAATAAGGAAGTCGGATTGGTAATCAATTTTCGGAATGCGAAAATTGAGTTCGAACGACTCGTTCGTTGATGTGATTCGATTTCTGTGAGAAACGAATTGCCACGAAACAGGTCTTCTGCTTTCCGGGGCTCTGCATCAAAGCCTATCCACTTCGTGCTAATTCATTTCATTCGTGAAGCGAACGCAGTGAGCGCATTCGTGTTAGAACAGAAAAAGAACACGAATGGCCACGAAACAGGGCTTCTACTTTCCGGGGCTCTGCATCAAAGCCTATCTGTTTCGTGCTAATTCATTTCATTCGTGGAGCGAACGTAGTGAGCGCATTCGTGTTAAAGAAGCAGAAGAACACGAATGGCCACGAAACAGGGCTTTTGCCCACTCTGTTCCTCCCCACGTTACACCCCCAGATCATTCGCCCGCACCTCTGCCAGCTTCGCATCCATCCTCTCGCGAAACTCTTTCACTAGGTCGGCATACTCGGGATCTTTGGCGAGGTTGGTGTATCCGTCAGGGTCTTTTTTGACGTCGAAGAGTTCGATGCCTTTGGAGGCGTCTTCTTCATACTGCATGTAGGCGTAGTCGTGGGTGCGGAGGAGGAAGCCTTTGCGCATGGGGGCCACGCTGAAGGCGGCGTCGCGGACTTCGACGGTGGGATCGTCGAGCAGGGGCGAGATGTCTTTTCCCTGGAGGCGGCTCTGCTCGGGCAGGCCACAGAGGTTCGACAGGGTGGGGTAGAGGTCTAACAATTCCACCAACGAATCGGAAACGGCAGGCTCTTTTCCGGGAACGGAGATGATGAGGGGAACGCCGGAGGATTCGTCACGCAGACTCACCTTGGCCCAGAAGTCGTGCTCGCCGAGGTGATACCCGTGGTCGCTGGTAAAGATGATGATGGTTTCGTCTGCGATGCCGGCTTCCTCGAGGGCGTCGAGCACTTTGCCGACCTGGGCATCCATGAAGGCGACGGAGGCATAGTAGCCGCCGACGGCTTTCTTCTGGCGACGGATGTCCATCTTCATGTTCTCGCTGGTCTTGTAGTTGATGCCTGGCTTGGGGATGTCGTCCCAGTCGCCTTCGATCTTGGGCGGGAGCTCGTTTTTGTCGTAGGGCTTGAAGGGCGGATAGTATTTCCGAGGGGCGACGAAGGGAACGTGCGGGCGGACAAATCCGACGCCGAGCCAGAAGCGTTCGTCTTTGTGTTTCCCGATCAGCTCGACGGCTTTCTTCGCGGTTTTGCCATCGGAGTGGACGAGGTCGTCTCCATCTGCTTCGACGACGACAAAGGTATTGCCCCCTACGACGGGTTTCTTCCCGGCAGGATTTCCTTCGAGCGTTTCGCCATCGCCTTTGGCTTTCCATTCGGGGCCGGGGCTGTTGTAGCGTTCGGTCCAGGAGTGTTCGTCGTCGGAGCCGTTGTAGTCGCCGTATTTGTCTTTGTCGATGTCGTATTCGACTCCACCGGGCACGCCCATGTGGAAGATCTTGCTGACTCTCGCGGCGTAGTAGCCGTTGTTTTTAAAGTGCTGGGACCACGTGGCCCGGTCGCCGATCTGGGGACGTGGATTGTTGTAGCCGAGGACGCCGGTGGCGTGCGGGTAGTAGCCAGACATGAAGGAGGCACGCGAGGGCCCGCAGTAGGTGCCCTGGCAATACGCTCGGGTAAAGCGGGTGCCTCGTGCGGCGATGCGATCGATATTGGGTGTCTGGCAGGCTTCGTTCCCGTAGCAGGAAAGCGCTGTATAGGTGAGGTCGTCGGAGATGATAAACAGGACGTTGTATTTTCCCTCTTCGGCCCGGAGCGACGGGATGGTGAGAAAAAGCGCGAGCAGCAGGGTGAGAAATCGCATGTGTCCCTTTTACCGTCCCGGCCCGATGGCCTCAAGGTCGGCACTGTACGTGGTTGCGGAAGAGGGGTTGAAATTATGTGAGGATTGGCGGTTATTTGCAGGATTCTCCCCCTGTAAAAGATCATGCCAGTTATCCCTGCCTCCGAAGCGAAGAGTGAATACGACGTTATTATTGTTGGATCCGGAGCGGGAGGCGGGCAGATGGCCTACACGCTCACGCTGGCCGGCGTAAAGTGCCTGATGCTGGAGGCGGGGCGCGATTACGATCCTGTCGCGGAGACGCCGATGTTTCACACCGGGGCACAGGCTCCGCTCGGTGGCACCAGCACACCTGAGAAGCCATTCGGCTTTCACGACGCCACGATCGACGGCGGATGGGAGGTCCCTGGAGAGCCTTACACTCAGGCGAATGAGGATCCGAATGACCAGTTCATGTGGTGGCGGGCTCGCATGCTCGGCGGACGCACGAACCACTGGGGCCGCATCAGCCTGCGGAATGGACCCTACGATTTCAAACCAAAGTCTCGCGATGGTCTCGGCTTCGACTGGCCGGTCACGTATGATGAGATCGATCCCTACTACACGAAGGTCGAGCGCCTCATCGGTGTCTACGGCACGAACGAGGGTCTCGAGAATACTCCGGACTCTCCTGATGGTGTTTTGCAGCCGCCTCCGAAGGGTCGTATCGGCGACCTCCTTTCTCAAAAGGCGGGGAAAAAGATCGGCGTTCCTATCGTTCCCATCCACCGTGCTGTCCTGACAAAGCCGCAGGATGCGGACACGCTGCCGGGTCTACTTCACCCCGATAATGAGGACGCGCAGAAATACGTGGCCGATTCCATGCGCTCACGGGCGGCTTGTTTCTGGGCGACGGCATGTGGACGCGGGTGCAGCATCCGTGCGAACTACCAGAGTACGACGGTTCACCTGCCACCGGCTCTCGCAACGGGGAACCTCGACATCATTCCCGATGCACACGCTCGCGAGGTGATCGTGAACGACGAAGGCAAGGCAACGGGCGTCCTTTTCATCGACAAGAACACGGGCAAAGAGGAGCGGGTAAAAGGCAAGACCGTCGTCCTCGCCGCGAGCAGTGGAGAGACGGTGCGTATCCTCCTGAACTCGAAGAGCAATCAATTCCCCGAAGGTCTCGCGAATCGCAGCGGCCTGGTCGGAAAATACATCATGGACACGGTGGGCTCCGATCTTCGCGGTCAGATCCCGGCCCTGGAAAATCTGCCTCCGCACAATGACGACGGTGCTGGTGGCTCTCACTTTTACGCTCCGTGGTGGCTCTACGGCGACCAGAAGGCGGGCAAGATGGACTTTGCCCGTGGCTACCACATCGAGATCGGGGGAACCCGCTCCATGCCTCGCGGAACCAGCCCGGTCCCCGGACAATACCTGAAGGGGCTCTACGGAACGAAGCTGAAAGAAGAGGCGCGCCGCTACTACGGCTCGTTCATCGGCTTTGCCTGTCGCGGCGAGATGATCCCGAACGAGGGCTCTTTCGCCGAGCTCGATCCCGAGGTAAAAGACAAATGGGGCATCCCGGTCGTCAAGTGGCACTGGGAGTGGAGCGACCACGAGCTGAATATGTCCGAACATGCCCAGAGGACCTTCGAAGAACTCATCGACGCCATGGGCGGAACTCCAATGGGCGGCGGTGGAAAGTCGGGCCGCGATACCATTCTCAACGGCGGAAAAGTGATCCACGAAGTCGGCGGTGCCATCATGGGCGACGACGCGGAGAAGTCGGTCTGCAACCGCTGGAACCAGACCTGGGATGTGCCGAACCTTTTCCTCTGCGATGGTTCGCCTTTCCCATCGAACGCAGACAAGAACCCGACGGAAACGATCATGGCTCTCGCCTGGCGTTGTGCCGATCACCTCATCGAAGAATCCAGAAAGGGGAACCTCTAATCCGAATTTTCACCATGGAATCCAATATGGAAGACCACAACTCACCCACTTCTTCACGATTGCCACGACGCCAGGTATTGCAGTGGTTTGCGGCAGCCGCTCCGGTCGCAGCAACAGGATTACCGGCCCTCAGCCCCGCCCGGACCGCTCCGGCCCTCGGCACGAAAGGCTACGGCACTGACCCGGATTTGATCAAGGAATACAACCCCGGCGACGTGTGGCCCCTGACCTTCACCGACGACCAGCGCAAGACCGTAACGGCCCTGTCGGACATCGTTTTACCCGCCGATGAATACGGCCCGGCTGCGAGCACCGTTCGCGTGCACGATTACTTGGACGAGTGGGTCAGCGCGCCTTATCCCAACCAGCAGCGCGACCGCAAAGTATTCATGCCGGGGCTGGAGAAGTTCGAGGCCTGGGTAAAGGAGAACCACTCCGCACCCTTTGCCGAGCTTTCTGCCGAGCAGCAGACGGCCGTGTGCGAAGCCATCGCCACGGGTAAAGAGAAAAGCCTCAGTGCATTCTTCGACAAGTTCGTCATGCTCGCCTGCGGTGCCTATTACTCCACCATGGAAGGCTGGAAAGCCATCGGCTACGTAGGCAACATCGCATCCGTAACCTTCGACGGCCCACCACCAGAGGTATTGGAAAAAGTAGGCGTCGAGCAGACTGTGGAGAACTAGGGGGCGCGCAGCCTCCACACTTCCGCGGTTGCGGAAAATCGCCATCTGGTTTACGACATGCGTGCGCATGGGAGAGCCGGTCTTACAGGTAACCGACCTTACGAAGAGGTTCGGGAAAGTGACTTCGGTCGACGGAATTTCGTTTGAGCTTCCCAAAGGCGAAATCCTCGGCCTGCTCGGTGCCAACGGCGCCGGGAAAACGACGGCAATCAATATGGTCCTCGGGATCATCAGCCCCACGGCGGGGCGGGTGGAAGTATTCGGAAAAGAGCTGTCCTCAGCGCGGATTCCAATCCTGAGACGCATGAATTTCTGCAGCACCTACACCCAGCTGCCCGGTAACCTGCGAGTTTGGCAGAACCTCAAGGTCTTCGGGAAGCTGTATCGCGTGAAAAACCTGATCCAGCGCATCGACGAGGTCCTCGAGATGCTGGAGATTTCTCACCTCCGCAACCGGGTGACGGGCGAGCTGTCCGCCGGGGAATCGACTCGCCTCAATCTCTGCAAGGCATTGATGAACCGCCCCGAGCTGCTTCTGCTCGACGAACCCACTGCCAGCCTCGATCCGGACATCGCGGATAAGGTGCGCAAGGTCGTCAGCCGCATCCGGGAAGAGGAAAACACGACCATCCTTTACACGTCGCACAACATGCGGGACGTCGAAGAGGTCTGCGATCGCGTCATTTTCATGCACAAAGGGAAGATCCTTTTCGGAGGAACGACCGAAGAGATGCTCCAGCATTTCGAAGAAGAATCGCTCGAAGATGTCTTTATCCGCGTGGCGCGGGGAGGGGATATCGAGAATCCCCGAGACCTCACGCCTCCGGCGGAAGCTGATAGAGAGGAGGGCGTATGAGTCTGTCCTCCATCCAGGCGCTCGTTCTTCGCTACCTTTACCTCTACACCCGCACGCCGATCCGCGCGGTGGAGCTGCTTTTCTGGCCATTGGTGCACCTGCTAGTGTGGGGCTACCTCACGATGTTCCTGAAAGATAACACGGGTGACGACTTTCCCTACGAGATCACCTTCCTGATCGGAGCCGTGATCCTGTGGGACATCCTGTTTCGTGCGCAGCAGGGGGTGGCGATCTTTTTCCTCGAGGATGTCTGGTCGCGAAACCTGCTCAATATCTTCGCGGCTCCCGTCACAAACCTGGACTACCTCTGCTCCACCTACGCGGTGGGTATGATGCGTGCCGCGATCACCTCGTGCATGCTGGCCGTTCTCTCGATGATCATTTACCAGTTCAATATCTTCGTGCTGAACTGGACCTTGATCCCGTTTGTCTTCAACTTGCTGGTATTCGGCTGGGCCTTGGGGATGATCTCGACGGCACTGATTGTCCGTTGGGGGCCTGCGGCCGAGACACTCGCCTGGGCGGTGCCTTTCTTTATTCAGCCCTTCGCGGCCGTCTATTATCCTGTCGATGCCTTGCCTGAGATGCTTCAGTGGGTGGCAAAATCTTTGCCCTGCTCCTACATCTTCGAAGGCATGCGCGATGGACTCAAAACCGGGGAAGTCGATCCTTCCGACCTGCTTTGGGCCACGGGTCTGAATGTCGTCTATCTCGCCGTCGCCGGAGTTCTGTTCTCCCGAGTCATGAACAAGGCACGAGAGAAAGGTCTGCTGACGAAATTTGCTTCGCAGTAATTCAGGATCCGAGAAAGAGATATTCCTGCGCCATCAGGTTCAGAGCGCGGCGTGTTTCGCTAAAGCAATCCGCCAACCGAGGATAGACCGACCGAACGGCAAACTCATCAGCAAGAGGATGATCCCCTGCAGAGAGAAACGCCCCGCGTGCCAGGTCCTCGTAATACCCTAGCCCCGGCGCACCACGGCGACTTGCCCGGTGTTCGAGGAACTTGGGAAACAGTCCTGTCAGAACAAGAAAGTGATTTCCGCATTCCACTTCGAGGAAAAAGCGGTCGTAATCGCTCAGCCCTTCCAGCGCATAGAGAAAGTCGACATGATAGGAGAAATCTACCCCAGGACTCTCCAAATCAGCAAGGCCTCCGGAGCCGCCCATGGCATGAGAGGCTAGGACAGCCGAGACATAGTCTGCGACCTCCACATCATCAATGCCGCCATTCTTCAAGCCCCTGCGGACCATGACAAAGAAATAAAGCTCGGGACTGACGCCGAGCGGATACGGCAGCTCGATGAGTGCTTGAAAGAGCTTGTCGTGTTCGAGTATCGCGAGCAACGAATCCCTTTCTTCAAACAGTGACTGCAGGCCATTTCCTGGCGGGGGACTACCCAGTATAAGCTCTTCGATAAAAAGAAAGTCGCGCTGGTTCAGGCGATCGAGACAACTGGTAGGTACCCTGTTCATCACATAAGGAAGACGTTCGATTCCGAATGCCTATGAAAGCATAAGGCGGGCCAACTTTACTGAAGCTTTGGATGTGTTGACAAGTTAGAAATCCAAAGTGTTACGAATAGGCTACCGTGATCGCGAGAAGCAGGGCGATGGGAACTGCATTACACTTACAGGAAATGATCGACTTTTCTTATCTGGAGCGAGGCGCGGTTGGACTCGCGAATGCACACCTTGCGGGTAGCATGTCAGGGCACCTCGGGGCTGCTGTCATGGCAGGATACTACCTGGGAGAAGTTCGCGCAGATCTCGATCCGGGAGTGTATCTCGGGGTCGAGCGCGACCTCGAACGAATCATGGCAGGGGAAGAATCGATTTGGTTTAGCCCCTCGAAGGCCGGCGTCACAGTAGACGATCTCTTTTCAAAACCGAAAGGAGACAAACCCCTCAAGGGTGACGGTTTGGAGTTGCTCGCAAAGGCTGTCGCAAAGAACATCGACCTCACGCGCCAGAGCGGGCACAATGTCATCTTTGCCTCGATTGCGATGCGGGCATTGCATTCACATCCCGAGATGGTTGAGCCGGGGTTCGTGAGAGGCTGGGTGAAACTCCTCGATCAGTTTGATGGTGCCATTCCGGGGCGTGGATTTTACGGTTCTGATAAAGGATGGAAGACCGGCGATAAGGTGGCCGTGTCAGGGGAGGTTGATGAGTCCCTCGGCTATGACGACCTTGAAGGCATGGCTAATGCGACTATTGATGAATTGATCGCTACAGCCTCGAAAAATACGAAGGGCTTTGGCGGTCTATTCCATCTCATTGACCATGCGGCGGCACTGATCGAGATCGAGAATTGTGGTTTTAGCGACCTCGCCCAATCCGGTATTCCTGCCCACCGCCAACACGTGCGACTGCTGCGCTCGCTGCCCGTGTTGGAAGGCGATCTGATAAAAGCGGAAAAGGATCCTTTCACCGACGAGTATTGGTCGGTGAGGGAATCAGTCCAGTTTTCTGCCTGGCTGACACACCGGATAAAGGTCCTCTACGGTGTTAGCGTTCTCCTCAACGAAGCCGATGAGGAAAAGAGGGGTCCGGCGCTCGCAGCGCTTCGCTATTTGATGGCCTGAGTGGCTTCGATCACGTTTCAGGAACGTGATCGAAAAACTCAACGACTCCCGTTTCGAGGGAATACTCAGCACCAACGATGGTGAGACCGTCGTTTTCGATGAGGTCCTCGATCACCTGCGAGCCGTGGCGAAGATGATCTACCGAAGCCCGGACATTCGCGCGGATGGCTGCCTTGACGAGAGCATCCTTGTCATCCGATCCAATGCCGCTTTCGATCAGAGTATCGATCGATGGGCGGATGCGGTCGACAATGGAACTCAGGTTCGGAGAGCGATTTTCTACGGGTGTAGTCAATTGATCGACTGTGCCTGTCACCGCTCCACAACTGGAGTGCCCAAGTACGACAACAAGACGTGTGCCGATGTTCTCCGTAGCAAATTCCACGCTTCCGATCTGGGAAGGTGCGACGATGTTTCCTGCCACGCGGATTACGAAGAGGTCGCCAAGACCTTGATCGAAGATAAGCTCAGCGGGAGCGCGTGAGTCCGAGCAGCCGAGAATGACAGCCTTCGGTGCCTGTCCGCTGACGAGTGAAGCCCGCTTTGCCTGGGTGGTCAGGGCATTGGGCGAAAAGTCGTCGGAGGTGAAGCGCTGGTTCCCTTCGATGAGTTGCTGGAGAGCTTTCTTGGCACGAATCATAGATACGGAATGGTTAGTCCAAAGTTGCCGGGGTGGCAAGCGGTTGAGATTTCACTTTTCTTTCTTTTTCTTGAGCTTTGCCAGCGCCTCTCGACCCAATTTCGGACCGTTGTCAGCGGGCATTGCACCGTTCCAGTTTACGAGCCCCGTCACCAATCGGTCGACGACTTCCGGGTTTTTCTCGGCCACATTATTTTCTTCAGAAACGTCGGTCGACAGGTCATAGAGCTGCGGGTTCGATCCGTCGTAGTCGCAGAGGAGTTTCCAGTTCTCGCTACGCACTGCCAGATCGGGCAAACCGACATAGTGACGAAAGACTTTCCTGTCAGGCGGACGGCGAAAGTAGAGCGGCTTTTCCCGGGATTTCTGCGAGTGTCCGGTGATCGTTTGAGAAAGGTCTTCACCGTCAAAAGAGACTCCTTCGGGAACGGCAGTGTTCGTGAGAGACAGCAGCGAGGGAACGAGGTCGATGGCGGAAAAGACGGACTCTTGGTTGCGGGTTCCTACCGCTTCTTTGGCCATGAAGCCGGGGGCCCAGACGACGAGCGACGAGCGCACTCCTGCCTCGAAAAGGGTGGCCTTGTTTCCGCGAAGCGGACCGGCAGAGCCAAAGCCGACCTCGGGGCCGTTGTCCGAGCAAGCAAGGATAATCGTGTTGTCCCGCAGCTTCGGATCGTTGTGCACGAGGTCGAACAGCGGAGCGAGCTGCCGATCCATTTCCTTAAGGACCTCGAGATACAAATGGCGATCGCTTCCGTCCCCCCATTTTTTGACCGGAGGATGCATGGGGGTGTGCACGTCGTCGGGCCAGAGGTTGAGGTAAAACGGAGTGTCGTTCTTTGCCGCGTAGCGGGCGAAAGTGGTAGCGGACTGCACGAATTTCTCAGTCACGAAGGCTCGGTTGTGCCAGATCACAGGGCCGTGGCCTAGGGTGTCCGAACCGAGGTTGTGCTCCGCTGGCTTTTTCTTTCCGGGAGAAAACTTCAGGGGAAGGACACGCGCACCGAGCCCCTCGAAGTTCGTGATCGATTCGTCGAAGCCATATTCCGTGATCAATGGTGCCTCGTCGATGTCGCGCTGCCCACCCATGTGCCACTTGCCAAAATGTCCCGTCGCATAGCCCGACTCCTGGAGGATACGGGCGAGCATGGGAGCTTCCAGATCGAGCCAGTCGGCGACACCGCGATAGGCATTGGACTCACGATTGTTGAGATACGAGGTGATCTTCCACCGCTGCGGATATTGTCCCGTCGAGATCGCAACACGTGAGGGCGAACAGATAGGCGAGTTCACATAGAACTGCTCGAAAGCGATACCTTCCTTTGCGAGACGATCAATGTTCGGCGTTTCCGCCTCCGTATTTCCAAAGCAGGAAAAATCTGCCCAGCCCATGTCATCGATAAAAACGAGGATGACGTTCGGGCGTGGAGCTGCGCTGGAGAAAAGGGGAAGAAAGAGAAATGTCAGGAGAAGAAAGCGGGGGATCATCGGGGGATTGATTGAAGTGCGGCGATTATCCATGGCCAATACGGGGGTGGCAAGGGTTTTGAGAAGACGGGTATCCGCTCGGCAGGATTCGAGTCGAATGTAAGGCGCGGCGGTGCTGTCTCGTCGGTTCAGTGTAAGAAGAAATTACAACCAAACTCACAATATGGACCTACAACTCAACGACAAGACTGCCCTCGTAACCGGAAGCACCGGCGGGATCGGATTCGCGGTCGCACAGGCTCTACTGGGCGAAGGGGCTCGCGTCATCGTGAACGGAAGATCGCAAGAGACGGTCGATGCGGCAGTTGAAAAACTGTCCGGAGCGGGCGGCGAGGCTGTCGGTTTTGCCGGAGACCTATCCAAGGCGGATGTGGCAGAAGAGCTTGCCGAAAAATACCCTGACGTTGACATATTGGTGAACAATCTCGGAATCTTCGAAGCGGTGTCTTTTGATGAAATTACCGATGATGACTGGGAACGTTTCTTCCGAACGAATGTCCTGAGCGGCGTGCGGCTGAGCCGACTTTATCTTCCACGTATGCAGAAAGAGAACTGGGGGCGCATCATCTTCATCTCCAGCGAAAGCGCGATTCAGATCCCGAAAGAGATGATTCACTATGGTATGACCAAGTCGGCTCAAATCTCCGTGGCTCGCGGTCTGGCCGAGCATCTCGCCGGCACTGGTATCACCGTGAACAGTGTGCTACCCGGCCCTACGAAGACTCCGGGCGTGGTGGATTTCGTCACCGATCTCGCCAAGCGTGAAGGCAAGACCTTTGAAGAATACGAACCCGATTTCATCGCATCGGAGCGCCCTTCCTCATTGATCCAGCGACTTGCCGAACCTGACGAAGTCGCCTCCATGGTCGCCTATCTTTCCAGCCCGCTCGCTTCTGCTACCAATGGAGCCGCAGTGCGCGTCGATGGAGGAGTGGTAAAGAGCGCGTTTTAATCAGGCACTGGAAACAGCCGACGAATCGCAGCCTCGTCCAGAGGCGATCCGTATTCGCAGGCCTCGAATGATTCGGAGTATTTGACGCTGGCCGCATGGTCGGAGCCATACCATTTTTCGAGGCACTCACGGGCCTGTGGTGTTGGGATTCCATGTGCACGAGCGAAGTCCTTCATCATTTCAAGGCGCTCGGTCGGATCGTCGGAACTCTCAAGTCCATGCGCACCGATCCAGGGCAGCCATTCATAGAACTGGGACTCGTGGCAATCTAGCATGCGCACCTTTTCATCAAAGACGGCATCGATGTCGATGCTGACGTCAGCATGGAAAGGGGCAGGTTTTTGAAAAGTGTCTTGGAAGTAGGCGATGACGGGGTTTGTCGGTAGGGGCGGAACGTCGGGACACACGTGGGGAACGCCTACGAGATACGCGCAATCCTGCACGAGCTGGGATGTGTAGCGGTGGTCGGGATGATAGTCGTTGGGCCGATGGGTGAGAATGAGATCTGGCCGGAACTCGCGGATGACGCGCATGAGTTTCCATCGCTCTTCCAGCCCCGGCAAGAGCTGGCCATCGGGATTGTCCATGACGAGATAGTCAATTCCTGCGACTTCCCCGGCAGCCTTCGCCTCAGCAGCTCTGCGGGCGACGATTTCAGGGCCAGCCTGTTCGTGGTGGCCACTTTCGCCATTCGTGACGGATACAAACTGAACGGTGCAACCGGCACGGCTCCACAGAATTGCAGTGCCTCCGGCAGAAATATCGCAGTCGTCGGGATGGGCTCCAAGGGCGAGAATACGGGAAGTGGTCATTGTTTGGGCGAGTTACGGATCAGTATGGGGCGAACCGTGTGGCCTGTATACCTGCCTAAAGCCGGACCCTGCTGGGTTTTTCTGCAGCCATTTGCATTGCGCTCCGGATTCTCTACTGTGCGCCCATCAATCTCTGGAGCCCCGATAAACCTTATCTCCCTAAACCCGGTCGTATATTCTATGGCTGGTGGATCGTGATCGTGGGGACGCTGGCGATGCTGTGCAGCATACCGGGGCAGACAATGGGATTCAGCGTGTTCACGGAGATCCTGATGGAGGATCTGGGTTTATCGCGAGTGGCTTTGAGTGCGGCGTATTTCGTGGGAACGGTATGCAGCGGTCTCACGCTGCCGCACCTCGGGCGGCTCTATGATCACTGGGGAGGAAGGAGGCTCTGTTGTGCTGCGGTTATCGCCACGGCGTTGGTCTTGTTTTATTTGAGTTTTACGGGCCCGCTGCAGGATGGGCTCGTCGAGCTGCTACCGGGAGAGCCGAGAAAAGTGGTGGGCTTTGTGGTGATTGTGATAGGCTTTTATTTTATTCGCATGTCGGCGCAGGGTGTGTTGACGATGGCAGGACGTAACTTGATCGGAAAGTGGTTCGACCAGAGGAGGGGGCTCGCTCTATCAATCAGTGGGGTGGCGGTGTCGTTCGGGTTTTCCGCCGCACCGAAGGGGCTGGATGTATTGATCGAGGCGTTCGGGCATGCCGGGGCGTGGCAGAATCTGGCGTGGTTTCTGTTAATCTTTATGCTGCCGCTGGCGTGGATTGTTTTCCGGGATAGCCCGGAGGAATGTGGTATGACGATGGATGGCGATGGGCATGTCGCGAGGGAGAATAAAAATCCTGACATGGTCATCTATCGGGAATACACCCGACAGGATGCGCTGAGGACCTTCACCTTCTGGGCGTTCGCTCTGTCGTTCAGCTTCTTCTCGATGTTCTCGACGGCTTTCACTTTTCACATCGTGTCAATCGGTGAGGAGTTCGGGTTCGAAAAGTCGGACATCATCGGCCTTTTCATCCCCATGGCGGCGGTGAGCGTGACGGTGAACCTTTTCTACGGCTGGGTGAATGCGCACACTCGACTGAAGTGGCTTCTTCTCTCGATGAACGTGGGCGCAACTTTCGGTGCCGTCGGGCTGCTTGTCCTGGATCAGCCGTTCGGTGACTGGTTGTATGTCGCGGGGAACGGAGTGTGCGGTGGTGCCTTTATGTCGTTGTCAGGATTGGTCTGGCCGAGGTTCTACGGTCGGCGCTGGCTGGGTGCAATCTCCGGGGTATATATGGGCCTGATCGTAATCGCGAGCGGGATCGGACCGCTGATGTTTGGTTTGGTCAAGCAGGCGACGGGGAGCTACTTCCTGATCTTCGCCATCTGCATCGCCCTGCCTCTCGCTTTGAGCGTGGCCAGCTTCTGGGCCAACAATCCTCAGCGAGCGCGGAGCGAGCAGTAATTATCGGGAGACAGTCTCGGGTAGGATGGCTGCCAGAGTCTGCTCCCAGTCTGTGACGGGCCAGACGTAGTCGGGAATCGGAGTGCCGCTTTTCTGTTCTCCAAAGAGAAAGAGATGAGGAACGATTCCCACCATGGGTGTGAGCACATCGATTCGGTCGTCAATGAAATGCGTGATGCCTAACTGACGACAAATCTTCGCCTTTTCAGGGCGCTGCCGACAGAAGCGAACCCGCTTTGGATCCAGACCGGTTGTTCGGTAGAATTCGTGGTGTTTCAGCCAGCCCTTGGTCTTTTTCTCGACAGAAGGGCCACACTTGGAAACGATCCAGACCTCTCCGTCGAACAGGTCAACCAGCTGAGTGACGGCTTCGACAGCCCCCGAAGTGGCGGGAGATGTCATGGCCTGTTCAAAAGTGGTTCCGAGGAACGAGGTGTCTTCTTTCCCGTTGATGACAGCTCCCATGATGACTTTTCCGAAGTCGATTCCGAGACGGGGAGTTGTTTGTTTTTTCTTCTTTGTTTTCATTACGAAAGCAAGATTCCCGGAAAAGAGAATAATCGGAAGTGATAGATTGGAATATGCTATAACGTGGGGTTATAATTAGGGAGCCATGAATTACGAGTTTCTGGAATCATTCCGGGTGTTTGCCCGGACATTGAATTTCACGCGGTCTGCGGAAGAGCGCAGCCTGACCCAACCAGCTTTGCACAAGCAGATACGGAATCTCTCAGAGATGCTCGATGTGACGCTATACCGCAAAGTGGGGCGGGAGCTGCAACTGACCGATGCCGGAGTTCGTCTGGCAGGCTTTGCTAATGACATGGGCGATCGGACGGATGATTTCTTGCGGGAACTGAAGGGCGAGGAAGATAGCAGTCGCGCGACACTGGCGGCAGGAAAGGGGAGCCTCTTGTATTTGCTGGGAAAACCTCTCAGAGACTACGGTCAAAAGGTCGGTGCCAATGTCGACATACGTGTCTCGAATCGAGAGGAGACGGTGTCTTTGGTAAAGAGCGGCGAAGCTCACCTCGGAGTAACTGTTTTGAGCGATCCTGACTGCGGGGTTCGAGCGAAGTTACTCCACGAGATGACCCCTCGTCTCATCGTTTCGAAAGACCACCCATTGGCCTCAAGGAAGACGATCCGGCTTCGCAATCTGGATGGTTTGCCTCTGATCTGCCCGCCGCAACCCAGTATCATGAGAGAGACCATCGCAGGCTTCATGCAGGCAGAAGGAGCTCAATTCAATCCGGTGATGGAAGTTCAGGGATGGGAGATGATGATGCATTTCGCCTCGCTGGGCTACGGTGCTGCGGTTGTGAATGGTTGTTGTCGTCCTCCGGAAGGGAGTGTCGCGATTCGTCTCCCAGATCTACCAAAGACTCGCTATTATCTGCTGTGCGACGAGGCACGGTTCCTCTCTACAAACACGACTCTCCTGCGTGACCTGATCGTTCGGCATGCGAGGAGCGTGGCGTTTTTTGACTGATGATCTCCGAGAAACGATAGCTGTTTCCTGCTTGCATTCTATTCGGGGCATCGAACAGGATGAAGCGCTTTTCCCATGATCCGATTTCTCTTTTTTCTCGTTCTTCCTTTTTCACTTTTCGCGGACGAATCTCCTTTCTATGGCACGTGGGCCTTTGAGTTGCCCGACGGAAATCCTGCATGGATGAAAGTCTCTCCCAGCGAAGACGGACCAGAGGCGAGTCTGCTCTGGAGTGTGGGTAGTGCGAGACCGGTAAAGGATGTGAAAATTGAAGAGGGAGTATTGACGTTTTCACGATCGATAAAATGGAAGCCGTTCGGAAAATCGGATGATGTGAGGAAAACGAGTGGGGAATTCCGTGGGGAGTTGGTGAAGAACGGCGCGCTGAGACTGGTGACGACTCAGTTTCCGGAAGGGAGTCCGGAGAAAAGTGAAGAGCTGAAACTTTTCGGAAAGAAAATGCCACCCATGCCGAGTGCTCCAGATCTATCCCAAGTGGAATTTGGAGAGGCTGTTTCGCTGTTCAATGGAAAGGACCTCAGTGGGTGGAAGCTCTCGAATCCCGAGAAGACAAATGGCTGGCGAGCGGAAGGTGGTGTGCTCGTAAACGAGACACCGAAAACAGACTTCGGGGCGTACGGTGACTACGGAAATCTTGTGACCGATGAACTCTTCGAAGACTTCCGACTTTCTCTGGAATACAACGTCCCGGCGGGAGGGAACTCAGGCGTTTACCTGCGAGGAATGTATGAGGCACAGGTAGTAGACAAGGACAGTCGTATGCAGGGCATCCAGGGACCGGGTGCGATTTTCGGACGGATCGAGCCGTCGGAGAATGCGGCAAATCCGGGAGGGGAGTGGAACAATTATGTGCTCACGTTAGTCGCCCGTCACATTACTGTGGAACTCAATGGGAAAGTCGTGATCGACAATCAGCCGTTGGAAGGTTGCACGGGAGGTGGGATATCAGCAGACGACACGGCTCCTGGGCCGATTTTTTTACAGGGAGATCACACGAGCGTTCGATACCGGAAACTATTCATCGAGCCGGTGGTGGACTAGCGTCCGCTCTTCACATGCTGGCAAATACCCAGTTCCGGTAGGCAGCGACGTGGGCATAGGCACCGACTTTCTGGGAAACTTTGTTACCGTTCTCGTCGACCAGAACCATGGTAGGGAATGACCGGACGCCATATTTCTGCATCAGCTCTAGCGCCTGACGTGGCGCTGCACCAGAATTCTGCGGAATATCATATTTCGTGAATTGGATTTCGTTCCTTGCGAATTCGTACCATTCCGGAGTTCTCAGCACTTTTCCCTCGAGTGCTTTGCAAGCTCCGCACCAACTTGTGCCGGTGAAGAGGATCACATGGGGAAGGTTCTGAGGCTTGGCGGGAGCAGCAGCCTGCGTGTTTTCTGGTGCCGGCGCTGCCTCTGGCACGGCTTCGTCCTTGTCATAGAACATGAAGGTGTAAACCAGCGAACCGGCGATGAGCAGGAGGACGAGTAGGTTTTTCATGTGAAAGGGGAGCTGATTGAGTTGGGGCTCGCCATGGAAAGGGCTCACGTCCCCAACTTGGGATGATTTATAATTTCCATAAATTAATAGGTTTTCCACGTAGGCGCAAACAGGAATCTTCGTGTCTTGCCATTTTCTGAGGGTTCTCGTAAATGACTCCCATGACGAGTCGCCGAAATTTTCTTGTTACTGGTTCATCCGCTGCCGTGGCAGGCGGATTGCTTGCTGAAGACGCCCGTGCGGAAGCAAAGATGAAGTTAGAAAAAGGAGATGTGATCCTGTTCCAGGGAGACTCGATCACCGATGCGGGAAGGGACAAGAAGCGCCAACTCCCGAATGATGGCGGGAGTCTGGGGCGAGGGTATCCGCACCATATCGCAGGAGGCCTTCTGCGCGATTATGCTTCGCTCAGGCTGTTGATTCACAACCGAGGGATTTCGGGAAACAAAGTTCCGGATCTGGATTCTCGCTGGGATGTGGATGCTCTTGAGTTGAAGCCCGATATTCTCAGCATCCTGATTGGCGTGAACGACATTTGGCATAAGCTGAACGGGCGCTACGACGGCACCCCGGAGGTCTACAAAGAGGGATTCACGGCTCTTCTTGAGCGCACTCGCACGGCGCTACCGGATACGAAACTTGTGATCTGCGAACCGTTTGCCCTGAAATGCGGAGCGGTGGACGATACGTGGTTTCCTGAGTTCGAAGTACGAAGAAAGTATGCGAAGGAGGTGGCCGACGCCGCAGGAGCGATCTGGGTGCCTTTCCAGGAGATGTTTGATGAGGCTGTCGCTGCGGGAACGAAACCCGAATACTGGGCACACGATGGCGTTCACCCGAGCGTGGCAGGACATGCGCTGATGGCAAAAACGTGGCGCGACGTGGTTGGAGTTTGAGTTATCCCCCGAGTCCCACCAACACGGCTCCGGCGATCGCGAGGGCTACGCCTAGTGTCTTGCGAAGCGTCATCTTTTCCTTCAGCAGCAACCAGGCGAGAAGGATAATGAAGACGGTCGCCATCTGGTTGTAAATCGCAGCGCGGCCCGCTGTCTCGTATTTAAACCCGGCAATCCAGAACAGCGTGGCAAGAAAAGGTCCCAGTAGCGCCATGGGAATGGTGATTCTCCAGATGTCACGTCGTTCAAAGGCGACGAAGAGGTTTTTGAACTGACCAGTGACAAGTGCGAATACTCCAAGCCCGATCGTTGCCACGGTAAACCGGAATCCCGCAACCCAGACGAGTGACCCTTCTCGAAAAACGTCGCGAACCATCAGGATTCCCACTGCCATGATGATGTGCGTCCCGGCCGCGAGTAGAGTGCCGATAACGAGATCGCGTGGCTCCTTTATCTCCTTCGTTCTCACCATTCCGACAAAAACGCCCGAAATGACGATGGCACCACCTATCATCTCCAACCAGGTGAGGCCCTCTCCGAACATGAAGTATCCGACCAGAGCGATCGCAGGGGCGTAGACACAGTCTGCCAGCGCCTGGAGGCTGGCCCCGAGGCGGTTGAGAGCGGCAGCGAACATGGTGTCAGCAATCGAGATTCCCAAAATGGCGCTGACGACGAGACGCACCCAGATCATCGGCTCATAGGTGGGGAAAAGTGGCTCCCGCATCACGAGAAGCACCGTGAGGAAGCCAAGGATGGCGATGAAGCTCTTGAAAAACGTCAAGGGAAGTGGGCGGATGGAGAATCCGCTCACACGCATCAAAATCACGGAAAAGGACCAGAAAAAACCGGTCGCTATCGCGCAAATATCTCCCAGTGAAAGCATGATGGGATGTAGTCGCTCCGCCCCGGCTCTGCATTCAATTTTACCAGCCTGGAGGAGTTAATTGACTAATCTTCTTTGGAAATTCATCCGATCCGGGTAGGATCCGTTCATGAGTTTTGTCCGCAAAAGCTGTCACGAAAAGAAAGCAGGATTCTGTCTCTCTGTATTTTGCGTTTTTCTTGTTTCGCTTTCGGCAGCAGACGATCCGAAGACCTTGAAGTTTACGGATGATCAGATCGGATGGACGGTTTCATACCCTGCCTATATGAGCCGCCTTAGTGATGAAGAGATCGCTGAAATCGAAAATACTGGCGAAGAATTGATGGAGGATGCAGCTGGTGGAGAGATAGAAAAGAACCACAGAAATCTCCTGTATCTCAAGAAGGGCGAAACCAGCTCGTTTACTTCTGCTTCAGAGCCATTCGACGAAGAAATCGATGGACCTTACTCTGAGACGCAGGAAGCGCTCTATGATCTAATTGTCCAAGCGTATGAGGGAACTGGATTACCTGTGGAGCACGAAAGAGGAGAAGCGATGATCGACGGGCTCACTTTTCAGACACTTACTGTGCGCCTGTTTGCTCCGGAAAAAAAGCAGGTACTTGTGACACAGATTGCCTACGATCGACTGATGGGAGGTAAGGAATCGGTGATGATTTCTATCAACTGGCATGATGAAGAAGATCGCGAGCTTCTGGAAAAAATCGTTCAGTCGTCGAAGTTTTCAATTCGAGACTGATTGTGGCGATATTTAGGTTCGATAGTGAGGGGGGCGGAGACGTAAGGCCGTGTAGGGAAGACGCTACGGTCCTCCGTCGATGGTGGATATGATTCTTTGACCTTTTCCGCTTTTCCCTTTTACTCCACCGTTTATGCCTCCTGCCATTCAAAACGATGCGATCCTATCCGCTACTGAATTGACTCTTTCCTTTGGGAATCAGCCAATTCTGGATGGGGCGACACTGGCTATCTACTCGGGTGAAAAAGTTGGTCTGGTTGGCAGGAATGGATGTGGAAAGTCTACTTTTTTACGCATCGTAGCAGAGGAGGAGCATGCTGACGCAGGATCAATCTCGCGAAAACAGGGCCTCGTCGTGGGATATTTACCTCAGGAATTTCAACTGGATGAAGAGGCGACTGTAGAGGAAAACATCCGCGCTGGCGCCGCAGAACTCACCGCGATGATCGAGCGGTATGAGACGGCAGAGAATTTGAGCCCTTCTGAAGTGGATCGGCTCCATACCGCGATCGAGCACGCTGACGGATGGAACTTGGAGTCGAGAATCGAAATTCTTATGCGGGAGCTTTCCGCCCCGCCCGCAGATCGCGTAGTAGGGTATCTGTCAGGAGGAGAAAAAAGGCGTGTCGGATTGTGCCGCGCCTTGTTGCCTCAGCCAGATCTGCTAATCCTTGACGAGCCGACAAACCATCTCGATGCATCGGCGATTGCATGGTTGGAAGGCTATCTCGCGAACTCAGGGGGAGCCTGTCTTTTTGTCACACACGATCGATATTTCCTCGATCGAATCGCAACGCGTATCGTGGAGCTTTCCGATGGTAGGTTCTTCTCTCACGAAGGAAACTACAGCGACTACTTGATCGCCAAGGATGAGCGTGTCGAGCGAGAGCAGGCCGCGGAACACAAGCGGCAGCGGTTTCTTTCCAGAGAAATTGACTGGGTCCGAGCGGGAGTAAAGGCGCGAGGGACAAAGCAGAGAAATCGACTGGAGAACTACTACGCCGTAAAAGCCCAGAAAGCCCCCGAGCGTGAACTCGACATGGAACTTGTCATTCCCACTCCGCCAAAGTTGGCGAACGTAGTCGTGAATCTGGAAGAAGTCGGCCATTACTACGATCGGGATCCGTTGTTTCTCGGGATCGACATCGAGTTTAAAGCGGGTGAATGTGTGGGTGTGGTAGGACCAAATGGCGTGGGTAAGACAACGATGCTGCGGATCATTATGGGTGAGCTTGAGCCGTCGACAGGGAGAGTCACGGTCGGCAAAAGGACGGAGTTCAACTATGTGGATCAGACACGTCTCGAACTCGATGAAGATAAGAGTGTGCTCGATGAAGTTTCGCAGGGGATCGATTCAGTTCGATTTGGAAATGAAACCCTTTCTGTCCGTGCTTACCTGAGACGTTTTCTCTTTACCGACGACCGGATCAACGACCGAATCGGGAATTTGTCAGGAGGAGAAAAGAACCGAGTATTGCTCGCGAAGATCCTGAAACGTGGTGGAAACTTTCTCGTGTTGGACGAACCCACGAACGACCTCGATTTGCAGACGCTCCGAGTGCTGGAGGAAGCGTTGATCAATTTCGACGGCACTTCCCTGGTGGTCAGTCACGATCGTTGGTTCCTCGACAGGGTCTGTGATCGAGTGATCGTTTTTGATCGTGGGGAAGGCGTCTCGATCAACGAAGGCAACTACTCCTATTACCTGGAGAAGAAGAAGGCTCGCGATGCCGTCGCTCAGGCAGCGAAAGCAAAGCCTGTGAAAAAGAAACGGGAACGGAGCGAGCAAGACGATGACAAACCTCGTAAGCTGAAGTGGAAAGAGGAACGCGAACTGGAAAGTATGGAGGAGACCATTCTCGAAGCGGAAGAAGAAGTGGCAGAGATCGAGACCCAGTTAAACGATCCCGAGTTCTACATTGAGAATTCTGAGAAGGCCGTAGGTATGGCCGAAGAATTGGAAGTAAAGAAATCCAGAATCCAGGAGCTGTACGAGCGATGGGAGGAACTGGAAGCAATTCGTGTAGCCTGGGAAGCGAGAGGGAAGTGAGGGCAGCTCTGTGCAATTAATTGACGAAGTCAAGAATTGAGCGCATTTTCTAGGGTGAACAAAGATCAAAAAGCGATATCGAAAGAGGAAACGGTCAGCAAGAAACCTATTCGATTGATTCGTTCTACAACGAATTACGCGACCTTTGTGAAGCGCACGACTCAGGCGATGAAGCTGACAGGGAAAGCTGCTTCAAAATCGAAGCCGAACAAGCAGTTGCTCTCGCTCGCAAGAATCAAATCCTGATAGAGTCTCCTTTACGTTGGAGCGAGGTCGAATTGGAATTCGGTGGTGAACTGCG
The DNA here is from genome assembly GCA_002698785.1 of Verrucomicrobiales bacterium. GTDB lineage: Bacteria > Verrucomicrobiota > Verrucomicrobiia > Verrucomicrobiales > DEV007 > Arctic95D-9. The sequence continues at coordinate 200,838 of PAAG01000060.1, forward strand.
TGGCACTGAGCATGTCGTCGAGTTTGATGAATCGTCGGGAGACGTAGTAAAACTGACTATCCCACCAGGATTCGGATTAACTCCAGAGTTGGTTTCGCATCCGGTTGTTACTGCGGCGGAGGGAACTTCCGATGCAGCAGTACGACATGCCATCGAATTTAGAAAGGGAAGTCCGCTGGAATATTTGGAACGGTGGCTTTGCTCTAATGAAGTATTTGAAGACGATGTACGGCTCGCTTCGGTTGTTTCGTGGGCCGACGGGAGTGTATCCTTTTCCATTCGTCAACCTCAGTATGATGGCGAAGTTACTTCCCAGGTTGAGATCGAAGACTTCTTTGTTGCGGCGGGTTGGATAAAGCTAGACCGAGAAAAGGAGCACGCGATTTTTTTCAATTATGCATTTCAAGTAATGGCAATCGACGCACTACCTCGGAACTGCTACAAGCGTGATGGAAGAATATTGCCGTTTGATGTAATTCTATGCCGTCCATCACAGGCAATCGAATCCTATTTGGAGATATATCCTTCTTAGATTTTCAGTCGCGACAGAGCAACTGCATCCTGGTGACCGCCCACCAGGGTCCTTCTGTCTTCTGAAACGTTGCTGCCCAGAACCATCGTGAGACGTTGTCCCATTTCTTGTGCTCGTTGTAGATCGATTCTTCGACGAGGTAGGTGCCTTGTTCACTGGTTGCGATGAAGGTGCCGTCCCGTTCGTTCGCGATTTCGAATCCCACGGCGCGTAGGCAGTCGGACGCCGAGTGCAGTTTTCTGGTGGGGCGTGTGACCCAGCGCATAATGATTTTGTCCGGGCCGGTGGTGAACGCACTAATTTGGCCTGGAAAGTTTTCTGCAAAGCGATTTTCGGAATCCGTGAGAGGGAGTGTCTCCAGGTAGCGGTCATCCCATTTCTCGGGCCAGCCGGGAAATGGGATATTGCTATCGACAGCTGAAGGCTCGGCTTGAACAAGTAAAGGCCCGAGCGCGATGGCTAGGCAGGCTGCCGCATTGGCGAGTAGATAGCGGGGCGTTTGCGAAACGAGAGGCGGGCATTTTGCTTCCGACTCTGGTCTGCCTTTTTCCATCCCACGCGAAAGAAACCAGACCAGAATTCCAAAGAGGGCGATCCCGATTCCTTCGTGCGTCCACTCGGGAAGCGATACGATCCCGGCCTCTTTGAGAAAAAGGAGAGTAACTCGGGCGCAGTTGGAGACGACTACTGATACACTCCCTACCGCTAGCGCGACGATTGTACGAATCATGGAGTATCGGCGGAAGGCACAAAGTAGGCTGACGATGAAGAGACCAGCCCACAGCATTTCCACACCACTGCACGGTGGGTCGACGCCAACACGATTGCCCTGCCAGAAGAGTTCAGTCCCAGACCGAGTGACTTCGAGTAGAGTAAGAGTGAGGATGGACTCTGCAGATACTGCCGCAGCCATACGGAGAGGATATCCAATGTAGAACTGAAGACTCGCGATGAGGGGAAGGGAGAGTGCGAATGTCGCCCAGATTCCCGGCTTTGTTCGAATAGTGCCCGTAGCTACCGCGATGATCCCGATAGCCAGTATGGCGGAAATCATTGCGGGAACCCATGGCCTTGAGATTGCATGGATTGCGACGAGTGAGACCGCGAGAAGGACGTTTCGGTTTTCGATTCTTACATCTCGACGATCTCGCCAGAGTAGCCCAAATCCTGCCAGAAGTGCGATGATGCCATAGGGTTCATCCGATCCGTCCGTCATCCGCTGCGCATACCAAAGCCATTCCGGCCATAGCGCAATGAGAAGACAGATGATGGGAAGGAAACGACGTTTCATCACGTGTGGAGGGCCGACGTTCACGCTTCCTGCTTGCGAAGGAAGCGCCGTCCGAAAAGGGCAGAGAAAGCAATGATCAGTAAGGGGATGATACCCGGCCCGGGAGTGCCTCCACCACCCACTGCTGAGGCAGGAACACCTTTGGGAAGAGGAAGCGGTTGCTTGACTGTTTTGGCAGGACCTTCGCCTGCGTGGCGGACTTTGCTGTCGACGGCAACAAAAGACGTATATTCTGTGAGTAGACCGTACGTAAGTCCAAGATTGGTGATCTGCTGTTTCAGGTCTGGATCGTCATTTTGAGGCCCTTTGTAATCAGAAAGGTGGGCGATGCGATCTCGCGCCCATAGATAGGGGAGGGCAGGTTGATCGGTCGAGTCCGATTGTACGGCAACGTTCTGCCCGAACTCTCCATCGCCTCCCGTTCCCGAAATGCGGATGGTGCCTTTCACTTCTCCCTGCCATTTTCCGAATAACGTAAGTGGCCGATCGGCGAGGATGTCGGGTGCGTTTGCGGGTTCCACGTCGTAGGCGTCGAAACCTTCGAAATCGACTTTTACGTTTGTGAGGACTGGAGAGGCAATATAGTCCCGGAGTTGAATGGCCTTCTCTCTGGCAAATGCATGGTCAGTGACAATGAACGGTTCCCCTCGACCCACTCGAGCCATGCCTTCTATGAGGTAGCGGTTTACTGACGATCCGATTCCGAAAGCAAAGAGGTTGGCATTTCCAAGGTTCTTCTTCACAAGGTCGAAGGCATCGCGCTCGAAACTGACGTAGCCGTCGGTGACCACCACCACCGACCTCGACATGTTTTCGTCTCCAGGAAGTGAGATAGCCTGCTCCAGGGCGCTCACGAGTTCAGTTCCTCCGTTTCCGCGAAGGCTGTTCATCCAACTGATGGCGTCCTTTCGATTTTTTGAGGTAGCAGATACCATCCCCTTCGAAAAGACGTCGGATCCTCCGGCGAAGGCGAGAATGTTAAACCGGTCCGTGTCCTGCAAGGTGGAAAAGATCTCCTGCATTAGAGTTTTGGCAGTGTCGAGAGGAAACCCATTCATCGATCCTGACACGTCGACAACGAAAATATACTCCCGGCCAGGAATCTGGTCGGGCGTGACTCGTTCCGGGGGCTGGACCGTCAGGAGAAAGAAGTTTTCATCTTCTCCTTCGTGAAGGATCAAGCCACTCTGGATTTCACGGTCGGCGAGTCGATAGCGAAGAATGAAATCTCTGTTACCAGCGTTCGCCTTCTTACCTGTGAGGCTGATGTTGGCACGGGAATCCTTTTCGAATTTGATATCGGTGGGGTGGGTGTCGCAAGCCAGGTCTTGAATCGGCATCCCAGCATCCAAAGTGACCGAGATATCGAACGTCGTAGGATCGACAACTCCTTCCTTGAGATACGGATTCGATACCCACTGGCTGCCCTGGGTATTTTGTGTGCCAGCGTAGCGAGGGCCGACGACTGTCGGAAAGGAAAACTCATAGACCTTATCAGTGGGGGCGATGTATTCGGTGTACCGTAGAACGACTTCGACTGTGTCTCCGGGAAGAATGTTCGCTACGTTCATCTGGAAGACATTGGGTCGGTGCTGTTCGAGTAAAGAAGCTGTCTTTCCTTCGCTCTTTGCCTCCTCGTAAATCTTCTTTGCTTTCTCTCTCTCCTGAATCTCTGCCTCGATAACGCGATCCTCGACCTTCAACGTGAGCCCGTGGACGGCTGCTCTGGTGCTGCCGGGAAACACATAAATGGCTTCGATGGTTTCATTGCCCCGATTCTGGTATACTTGGCGGACTTCAACATTGGCGATGATGCCGCTGATTTTGACCTCCGCATTTGTGGATTGGAGAGGAAGTTCTTCAGTGCCTCCCGATTCGGCACCGTTCTCGTTGATGACCTTGAAGTAAGGAGCGAGTGTCTTGTCTTCGCCCAGCGCATCTTCGGGAAGGCCTGCGTAGAGTCGAGGTAGTCCGAGTAGGACCGCGAGCAAAAGGTAGTTTGCGATTCGGTTCATAGTTCTTTCGATTTGTTGCGCCTCAACGATTTACAATTTTTGTGAAGGCAAGATGAACCGTGCGTGAAACTTCTATGAAAATTCGGGGTTAATTTTGAATGGAGTCTTTGATCTAATCGTAAGGTTAGCCTGATTCCAATTTTCCTCCTTATGACCGATCGAAAGAGCCTCCCTCAGCAGAATGGAAAACTGTGCCTGACCGATGGCGGTGTTGAGACTGTCCTATTATTCCAGAAAGGTATCGACCTGCCCGGATTTGCGACCTTTCCCATTCTGGATCGCGATGGGGGAGAGGATTTGTTCGAAGATTACCTGATGGACTACGTGGACATAGCACATCGCCACAAACACGGATTGATTCTCGACACGCATACCTGGCGTGCGAATCCCGATTGGGGTGGAAAGCTTGGGTATGATCGGAAGGAACTCACCAGTGCACATCGACGCTCTACGGAATTTCTGGAGCGTCTGCGGAAAGGAAATGAACGGGAAGAGACTCCGATTTTGATTAGTGGTTCGATAGGTCCACGTGGAGACGGCTACCAAGCTTCTGAGGTGATGACACCAGAAGAAGCGGCCTCTTACCATCGTTTCCAGACACAGTTGTTTGCAGATTCGGCGGTCGATTTTGTTTCCGCGATGACCATTACGAATGTCGACGAAGCTGCCGGTATTGTTCGGGCAGCAGCGGAGTTTGATTTGCCTGTCGTGATTTCCTTCACGGTAGAAACCGACGGGTGTCTGCCGAGCGGGCAACCACTGCACCAGGCGATTCGAGAGTGCGATGCGCTGTCAGACTCGTATGCTTCGTATTATATGATCAATTGTGCTCACCCGAGTCATTTCTCCGAGACACTTGAGGTAGGAAGTGAATGGCTGGAACGACTAGGAGGGGTGCGAGTGAATGCCTCCCGATTGAGTCACGAGGAATTGGACAATGCCGAGGTATTGGATGATGGAGATCCTGCAGAATTGGGCAAAGAGGTAAGTGAACTTTTTGGTCGCATACCTTCCCTCAATGTGTTGGGTGGTTGTTGTGGTACCGACAGTCGCCATGTTGCTGAAATCGCCTGCGCAATAGGTGAACAGAGTCGGTAGTCTTGACATAGATAACACTATGACTCAGTTTGCGGCCCCGACAGTTGGGCACAATGGAGTTGCTAGCAAATTCAGCCACGGGAGGCCTCGCCCTGGGGTACTCTCTATTTTCCTTCGGATTCTCTGCAATTACGATTCTAATTCTCTTGTTCGTGATCGCGAGGCACGAGGCGGAGTTCAGTGGGCGTGTGTTGCTGATTACCCCAGTCGTTCTCTGCGTGGTGGAGTTGGCAGGAAATGTATTCTGGACCGTGGTGTGGGAAGGGGTCCCGGGACGGCTGGTGACGCTAGGAAGTGTAATGGCTGGCGCATTCGTCGTCGGATGCATTCTGGTATACAAGGTTCACATCGTGGGCGCTGTTAAGAGCGCTCTGGTAATGGCGCTCTACACAATTGCTAAGGCGATCTTCGTAGTCACGATGACGTACACGTATCTGTATCCTTTGGGTGCATACACACCCTCGCCGTTGTCGTCATGGTATATCGCAGAGTCGTGGCGAGGGCGAGAGGTCGCCGGAGTCCAAGCCGATTTCCCGGGGGAGTTCCTGCCGGTGAGTTACAATCAGCAGGCCACTGAGAAGCAATCTAACAGCCGTTACTCGATTACGAATGTAGTGGAAGCTGATTTCGGGACGTTCCGCGTGAATGTCGCCCAAGTGAAAGGAATTAAGAATGAGGTGAATCCTAAAGTCGACATGCTGAGTATTGTTGGTTTTCTCCTTCAACAAGACGGCCTCGACAAAGGAAAGGTATTGCGGAGTGCGTCTGCGATTCGTGCGGAATATGAGAAATCTGGATTGAAAGGTCATCGTTTGCAGGCTGAGTATCTTTACAAGGGTAAAGAGCAAGAGGTTGATGCCGTTTTCGTTGCTGAGGGTTTTTCGGGCTGGGTAATCCTGGTAGACGGCAACAAGGGAGAAGTTCAGCGTGTTTCTACTCGCATTTTCAGCTCATTCGAAATTTCGGAAGAGAGTAAGAGGAAAGCGAAGGCCGATTCCGACGAATCAAAGAGAGCAGACATTGAAACAGACGCCGATGTGGCGTCGAAAGGCGGGGGTGAAGTGCCAGACAAAGAAACGCCAACATCTGTCTATCCGATAGATCGTGTAATCACGAATCATGAGGGCACGAAGATCGTAGTGAAGATCCTTGGAAGAACAGAGAGCCGGCTGATCTTCGAAATGAATGATGGGCGAACCTTCAAGTATTTGATCAGGCACTTGTCGCCTGAAGATCAATTGTTTGTGAAGGATTTGCCGGTTTCGGAGAATTGACACTCTTCTCTAAAATTGGCTAGGCTCGTGGGAATCCAAATCCCCGACCATGAGACGTTCTCTCACGCCATTGCTGGCCATTCCTTATTTTCTTTGTCTTCTTTCGGTCAGTATCGTCGCGCGGGCTGAGTTTCCGAAGGTCAAGCTCGTCCCGATTTCAGAAGGCGAGCTGGTTGCTCCAGTTGGCATTCGAAATGCCGGGGATGGGAGCGATCGTCTGTTCACTGTCGATCAGAGGGGAAAGGTTCAAATCATTGAAGATGGGGTGGTGTTGGCTGCTCCCTTTCTGGATATCGAAAGTAAGCTCGTCGCGCAACGGGCAAACTTCGATGAACGAGGCCTGCTGGGACTTGCCTTTCATCCCAACTACGGAAATGTCGGCCAACCTGGATACGGGAAATTTTACGTCTACTACAGTGCGGACAGCATGGTCATGGGGTCGAACCACAAGAGTGTCGTAGCTGAATATACCGTGTCCGGTGATCCGGATGTCGCAGACGAGATGTCGGAGCGTATCCTGCTGACGATTGAGCAGCCCCAGTTCAACCACAATGGAGGTGATTTGGCATTCGGGCCCACTGATGGATTTCTTTACATTTCAACCGGAGACGGAGGGAGCTCGAACGATAACAACGACGGGCATACAGGTGGAAATTCCTCTCAGCCGAATGGAGTGTTGGGAAATGCCCAGGACAAGACGAAGCTCCTGGGAAAGATATTAAGAATCGATCCGTTGGGGGACGACGGACCGGGAGGAGAATACGGTATTCCTTCGACAAACCCCTTCGTCGGTGATGGAGGCGGAGTAAGGGAGGAGATCTTTGCCTATGGATTACGAAATCCCTGGCGAATGTGTTTTGACGTAGGTCCTGGCGGATCGAACGAGCTTTACGTCGCTGATGTCGGCCAGGGAAGTGTCGAAGAGGTGAATGTCGTCGGCATTGGGGACAATATGGGATGGCGTAATAGAGAGGGATCGTTCGTGTTTGATGGCACTGCTCCTGGTACTGGTCCCTTTGTCGATCCTCTGGTCGAGTACGCGCATCCCGGCGTTGCCATTGGAGGGCTGCCGCAGATAGGTGTCTCGGTTACTGGTGGTTGTTTCTATCGGGGAAGTCGTTTCATGACCATGCAGGGTAGGTATTTCTTCGGAGACTGGAGTGTTTCTGGAGGTGTGCCGAATGGGACGCTGCTGTGTATGGAGGAAAATTCATCGGGTGGCTATTCGCTTCTGATCCTGGATGTTGAAGGAGGAAATCCGATCGGAAAATACATCACTGCTTTTGGAACAGACGAGAACGGAGAAATCTACGTGGCGACTCGTGAAGTTCTGCCTCCGGAAACGCATCCTACAACTTCTCTTCCCACCGGCGCTATTTACAGGATCGAAGCGCAGTCGGTTGAGATGTCCATCGAATTGGAGCCGACTCAAGACAACACGATCTTTTCAGAGAATCAGAACAGCAACGGAGTGGGCGATTGGATATTTGCCGGATTTACCGCTGCTGATGACGAGCGCAGGGCTTTGCTCAGGTTCGATGTCGCATCTCAACTGCCGAGCGGTGCCCTGATTACGGACGCTGTGCTTGAATTGGACATGGACAAGACTATCTCGGGCTCCGTGATGTACGATCTTCATCGCATCACCTCTGACTGGGGCGAGGGGACTTCAGATGCAGCAGCAGAGGAAGGAAAAGGGGCTGCTCCCACGACCGGAGATGCCACATGGGAGAATGCGTTTCACGATACTGTCGCCTGGTCGAGCCAGGGAGGTGATTTCCTGGGGGCGATCAGTGCTTCGGCTTCGGTGAATGGAAATGGGACGTATCAGTGGAGCTCGGCCCAGTTGGCCATGGATGTTCAGGAATGGATCGATGGCGAGGCGAGCAATTTTGGATGGCTTTTGTCTGCAGCAGATACCTCAACGGGAAACGCCAAGCGCTTCAAGAGCCGGGAGAATCCGACTGCATCAGGGCGTCCAAAGCTCACTATCACCTATTCTACGGAGGTCCTCCCTACCTACCAGCCGGACAGCACAATCAAAGCAAAACGAAAGCCCACGTTGGGGAACAATGTCTACAATCTTTCCAGTGCCGGGCAGTCGATTCGCTTAAAGGGCTTTTCCAACCAGCGGTTCAAGTATGATGTCGGAGTGCAGAATGATGCTGACGATACTGATTCCATTCAACTGATCGGAAGCCGCAAAAACAAACTTTTCAAAACCAAATACCTGCTGCAACAAGCGGGCCGGGTATCAAATATCACTGCTGGATTGAGCCGGGGAGGGGTCATCATCAGCGATATTGTTCCAGGTGGAAACGCAACAATTCGGGTACTGGTGAAAGCAAAGGGAGCTGCCCGGAAACGAAACGCCGTTTTTAAAGGGTTTGTTCTTTCCCAATCCCGCACCGATACCTCGAAACAGGATCGAGTTTTCGCCAAGGTTCTCTCCAAGAAGAAAAAGAAGCGGAGATAGCCCAGGTGATACAGATTTGGCCACTCGGAACGATTGACAAGCCCGCTGGGTCTTGACTACGCTTCGCATGATGGCGAACGCGAAACACTGCCTTATTGTGGAAATTCCAGGGGAAAGTGCTCGGCATTATTTGCTGAGCGCTTCCAAGATCACTATTGGTCGCACGGCAAAAAATGGAATTGTGCTCGAGGTGGATACCGTTTCGGGTTCGCACCTGGAGATGAAGCGGAAGGGGAGTGGTTATGAAGTGGTCGATTTGGGGTCCACAAATGGGACTCGAGTGAATGGGAAAGAGGTGCAAAAGGAACCCCGTGAGTTGAGAGATGGGGATGTGATCAAGGTGGGACTGGATGTCCAGGCACGATTTATCGAAATGATCGAAGTGAAAGATTTCGAAGATCATGCCGACGCTGCGCCCGGTTCAATTACCCGGAAATTGAAGAAGCCGAGTCAAAAACCTCGGCAAGAGATCAATCCGGTCGCCGCTGCAGTAGCCCGCGCATCGAAAGCGGAAGCAGCCAAGTAATAGGCTTCGTGTTCCACCTCAGTAGTGGTTTACTCGATTCCTGGACTACTCCATTCGAAGTGCGACTTGACCTGCTGCGGGTCTATTCGCATACATTTCGCAAGTTATGCTCGTGACCGCGATTCAGGGGCTGTGGAACCACACATCCTTCCGCTTGGCTCTCGGTGGACTTCTCGCCGTGATCACTTTGTTGTGCGTTAGCGGTCTGCCGAACCTGGAGTTTAACGATCAATACCGAAAAATCTTTCGCTCGGAGAAAGAGGATTTTCTGGAATATGAAAAACTGACTCAAGAATTTGGTTCCGACGAAAATCACTGGTTCATTCTCGTCGAGTCCACCACTGGAGTGATGATCACGCCGGAGAGGTTGGATATACTGCGAGATCTCGATTTCGATCTGAGAGACCTGGATTTTGTGGATTCGGTTTTTTCGATTTTTAACGTTCGCGAGACAGAGGCAAGGGAAGGCTTGTTTCCTGTTTTGATTCCCTGGGATGTTGCTGACGAACAGTCCGGTAGCGAGGTGACCAAAAGATTGGCAGAACACCCCCTTGCCGGTGGTACGATCGTTTCAAAAGACGGAACGAAAGCCATCTGGATTGTATCGCAAGGGGATAAGGATCTGCTGGTGAGCGAACTCGATTCCAGCTATGAGATTCTGCTCGATCTTGCAAATCGGTATAATGAACTGGAATCGATCGATGTCAGCATCACTGGGCTACCCGCGATGCGATGCGAAGTGATTCGCCAGTTGGACAACGAGACGAAAATCTTCTATCCCCTGGTCGCACTGGCAGGAATTGTAGTGACGTGGGCTTTGTTCCGATCACTTCCTGCGGTTCTGATTGTGGTGGTGGGGCCGTTGGTCGGCATCTCCTGGACGTTGGGAGGCATGGCATGGACCGGCACGCCCATGAATGTGATCAACAATGTCCTTTCTCCGCTGGTCATGGTAATCGGCTTTGCTGATGGGGTGCATTTGCTCTTTCACTTCCGGAGGATTCGGGAAAGTGGGCAGAATAGAGTTCAAGCATCGTGGCTTGCACTGGCCGAGGTTGGGCCTGCTTGTTTAATGACGTCCGTCACGACAGCGGCCGCCATGCTGTCTCTTGCTTTTACGGAGACCGAGATGATTCGAGGGTTTGGTATAGTGGCAGCAATCGCAACTATGCTGATGTTCGTGGTTATGGTTGTTATCGTCCCATTGCTCGCATCGACCCGGTTGGGTGATATGATAGTGAGAAGAGACGGCAAGAGGCATTCTCGAGCGTTGGGAGCCGGGATATGGGAGCGGATCGGTGGTTTTGTCGTAAGGCACGCGAAGGCAATATCTTTCGCATCACTGTTTTTTCTCGGGATCTGCCTGTTTTTGGCGTCACGCTTGGAGACCAACTACTACTACGGTGAGTATCTTTCTGGAGATGGGAAAACCGAAAAGGCAGCAGAAACAATCGACCGGGAATTGGCAGGCACAGCGAATCTGGTTGTAATCCTTGAGTGGGCGAACTTGCCGGATGAAGGCGAAGTCGCAGTGCAGGTTCTTCCTGCGTTAAAGAGCGTTGGCGAAGCAGTAAGCAAAGAGCCAATCCTCGGATCACCGGTCTCTGTCTTCAGTATCCTCAAATCCCATAGTGCTGATGGATCGATCGAAGAAAGGTTCAGCGCTATTCGCTCGGATGAGTCAGTTTCCGTCAATGGTCTGGCCAAGCTTATCAGTGAAGATCAGAGGCGGTATCTTGTGCGCGTTTCTTTGCCGGAGTTAGGCTCTTACGAAACCAATCAAATTCTGGAACGACTCCGAACGAGCCTGACGGATGTTGAAGGGAAATTTGACGGGCTGAAAATAACGGTCTCCGGGCTTTCTGCTATGACTGCGGGGATTAGTCGGGTCATGATTCGCGATTTGACGGAAAGTCTGTTCATCGCCGGGGCATTTATTTTTGTGTTGTTAGGGGTGTTTCTGAGGTCTACGCCGTTGGGCTTGTCTACCATTTTGCCCAACTTGATCCCCCTTGCAGCCACGGTGGCCTATTTGGAACTCACTGGACGTCCGTTGCAATATAGCAGTGTCCTCATCTTTACAGTTTGTTTGGGGATCGCAGTTGACGACACCGTGCACCTACTCTCCAGCTATCGGAGAAAACGGAGCGAAGAATTGACCGTCGAAGATGCCGTTTCGTCTGCACTTGCGGAGGTGGGCCCAGCCTTGTTGACGACTTCCATTATCCTCATTTCGGGCCTTCTCGTTTTGCTGGGGAGCGGGGTCCCCACGACGAGGCTATTTGGGGAACTTTCGTGTTTTGCAATCCTTTGCGCGCTAGTGGGCGATCTGTTCGTATTACCGGCCTTGATTGTCTTGTTTCGGAAGAAGCGAAGAGCGAAGGGGGCGACGTGATTGGTCTGGCTTCTTTTCTGGAACTACGCACAGTCGGTCCACGTTTTTACTTGTGGATGTCGGGGTGATTTCAATAGTTTGTCCCGATGAATGGTTTGATATGGAGGTCTCGGCTATTGGCAATACTTGCTTTTTTTCTGATAGTGAGTGGAATATCCCGCGCCGAACTCCCGCGACAAACACAAGAGCTGATCGAAAAGCTTGAGAAATACGAATTGAAAGAAAGGGAAAAACTGGAGGAGCAGATCCGGGAAAAGAGGGATGCTGTTATTGCTCTTCTGATTACGCAGGCGCAAGAGGAGTCCGACAAAGGAAACGCAGACGGGGTGGTATCTATTCGCGCAAAGATCCTGGAGTTGGGAGGGGAGCCAGGGGAAATGGAAATGCCCGAAAGCAATGCTTCCAAGGCTGCGAGTTGGGAGATTCCGGAGGATGCGACTCTGTATCGTGGCGACTACTATAAGGTATATCCACTGGCGAGACCAGTAAGCTGGGACGAGGCGAGGGCGCTCTGTAAAGCTGTCGGTGGGGAGATTGGTTGGATCGATCGGAACGAAGACATCGCTGAGCTTCGGAAGTGGATGCAGCCGGTGGTGGACGCAAAAGGGCATGCTCCTATCTGGGTAGGAGGAAGAAAGAACGCGGATGGTGAATGGATCTGGCCGGATGGAGACGAAGTTGCCGACAATTTCTGGAACAATCCGTCTGATGCCGTCTCTGGTCCCACCGAAGATGCTATGATCCGGTGGATCGGGAGTTTCAAAGCGGCTGGTCCGGAAAGTGCACGAGTGATCGGGTATCTGTGTCGCTGGAAGAGGTAAGCAAGCGCTCTAGTGCATCTCTCCCACCGGTGCTTCCTCAGCACCTTCGAGGGTCTGCATCCACTGCCAAAGGGCTTCGAACTGTTTATTGGCGTTGCCTTCAAAGAAAGCGGGATTCAAAGCTGTTTCCTTATCCGCCGTGTACTTCGGCATAATGGTAGTCGGAACAAAACGCTGAGGCCAGTGCATCCATGCCATGTAGTAGTCTTCGCGAAGACGTTCGCCCGCTAGCTGGAGATTAGGTCCCTGACCTTCAAACGCCTGCATGGCGCCTTTTTCACCGGCCGCGTGGCATGTGATACAGGCATAACCGGTGAGGCCGCTGACTTTTTCCCCGGCTTCTGCGAGCGGAGGATCGGGGGCGGTGAGTTTCTCTCCAGTAGTGACGCCGGCACCGTGTGCGATACCCTTCGCCAGTGTCTCCGCGCGACTTGGGAACCCGGGCATGCGAGCATGCTGATAGGGGCGAATCCGGAGAACGTCACCGTGGAACAAACCAGTTAGCCACTCATCACGGAGCTTTTCCCCGGCAAGGTTGATGTGAGGCAACTCGTTTTCGCCAGAGTGACACTCGGCACAACCGATTCGTTCCATCGTGCGAGTCGCATACTCGTGAGGGACAAAACGATTCAAGGAACGCAAGCCGCCATTGCTATCGACGTTTTTAAATGCGAGCAAAGCCTGCTTTTCGTCCAGTGTCAGGCCCAGTTCGGGAGCGTTTCCTTCTTCTTCGGAAAGACAGCCGTGGACGAGCCACTCTTGTTCCCACATTTCGGAAAGTGGTTTAGCGGCGAACTCGTAGCTGGGCTTCTCTTCACCGCCGTGACAGACGAGACATCGCTTGGATATCATTTCTTTACCCTTGGCCGGGTCGCCCTCATGTGGCTTCAACGGCTCCGGCTGATTCGAAATGATCCATGCGGCAAGATCTCCTGCTTCCTCATCGCTCAAGCGAAGGTGGGGGAATGTAGTGTCAGCGTAATGTGTTGTTGGGTCTTTGAGGAAGGCGACGAGCCCTGCGGGAGTGTGCTTTGCTTCCGCAGCGAGTTCTTCCGCCCACTTGGTGAAGTGTAGAGACTCGGCGAGTGCTTTGCCTTTTTCCGCATCACCTTTTTGTTCTGGAAGATCGCTGTCTTTCAGCGTGTCCAGATAAGCTGCGATGTGTTGAGCGTCGTCAGGTGCAACACTCGGGCAGCGATCTTCTGGTTTCCTGACCCACTCTTCGACCCAGCCGCGATGCCAGCGGTTCCCGGCGTTCACAAAATCAGGAAGTGTTTCGAGAAGTTCGGGCATGGCCTTCTTGGGATCGACGCTTTTCCCCGGATCGTGACAGCGGATACAGCCGACGGATGCAAAGAGGTCGCGACCGTGGCGGGTCTTGTCTTTGGCTTCGACCACTGCGTTCGAGAGGTGACGGTAGGCGGAAGGAGGAATCGGTTCCCAGACAAAATCAGTGCCGCTCCAGAGGAGGCGCAGGCGGCCTTCACCCCCGGTAGTGCGTTTGCCGACTTTGCCGTCGGTGCGCTGGAAGTTGCAGAAAATGTTGTGCGGGCCCGCTTCCAGTTCGATCGGGTCGGATGTGACTGGGAGGTCACCTTCGGCAACGGTCACGCCATTAATCTTGAGGCTGGCCCAGCCGACACCGTCCATTTTAAACGAAAGACTGTCGCGGGAAGGAACGACAAGGCTTCCTTCGAAAACCATCTCCCGGCCACGGCGGGGATCGATGAATGGAGTGGCTGCCTGGTCGACATCCAGTGTGATTGCAAGGCGGTCTACCACCAACGCATCATCAGTCGAACCGTGTGCCATGCTGAGAATCACTCCTGGCTCGCCGATCGGTTCCGTGTTGATCTCCGGGAGGTTGGTCAGGTCGAGGCCGTGCTCGCCGAAGTCGGGACGAAGGTTGTGAATCGTGTTCCAGATCGTTTCACGAAAGGCTTCCTTGTCGGCTGCTACGAGATCCATCTTGATCTCCATCTGCATCGCAGGGGTCATGTCAGGAATGTAGAGAAAGACGGTCTTTCCATCGTCGAGCAAGGAGGCTGCGCGAACGGCCACTGTGTCGATCTGGTTTTGAGAACCTTTTGAGGCTTCTGAGAGAGCCTTGGTTCTTGCCTCGTCGTCACGGTTGTCGATGGAGAAACGACCCGATCCATACTGAGGTCCCCAGACATAGTCCCATTTGCTGACGGCATAACGTCGAGGATCAGACGCGACCTCCTTGTCGAGTTCCTTTGAGAACTTCACGATGATGCCGTTCTTGTGTGCTTTGAACTCTGTTGGAACCGGCTTCTCATTCCCTGTATATCGAACGCGTTGGAAGCCCGTGCCTCCATTGGTCTGCCAGCCCCGGAAACCGATCAGGTACAGATTGCCAGTTTCAGGATGAAATCGGCCGCGCATTGCTGCGGTAGTCAGCTCTATTGGGAGGCGATACACACCGCCCTGGACCTGTCCGTCGACTTCGTCGATAAGAGTGCGATAGACGGAACTCTTTCCGTAGGACAGGTGCAGCATGTGGCCCGCATGTGTCTTCCAGGCACTGTCTTCCGGAACCCAGAACTGAGAACCGCTGGAGTTGTCGACGTAATAGGGGAGCCAGCAAAGCGGTCGCTCGTAGTCGGTAGGGGCACCGTCGAGAGTCCTGACAAACGCCTTTTCCTCCCACACACTCGGCACGACGCCATGAAACGATCCGCCATCGGGATTGCTCCACGTGATCTTACAGCGCGGAACATAGGAGCCTTCGTTTTCGCCAGTGGTGAGTTCGCCGTTTGGACCCACGCCGATCCCACCAGGGGCACGAATTCCCCAAGCGACACGCTCAAGCTTTTCCCCATCGGGACTGATCTTCAGGATGGTTCCATTGTGCGGAGTCCAGGGGGCAAAGCCACGGCCACCAGCAAGAACTGGTTGCGCTTTGGTGAAGTAAAAATTGCCTTCCTTGTCGGTCTGCAGATCGAAGGTGAATTCGTGGAATCCCTCGGTGATGCGCACATCGTTGTTGAAGCACTCGTAGAAGTCAGCCTCACCATCATCGTTGAGGTCGTGGAGTTTCGTGATCTGGTCTCGTCCCTGTGTGTAAACGACATCGTCGACAATTTTCAGTCCAAGGGTCTGGTAAAGACCGCTGGCAAACCGGCGCCACGTTACCTTGTCGAGATCTCCACCGATTCCATCGGCGATCCATACGTCGCCATTCCAGGTGGAACAGGCAGCACGCTTTCCATCGGAGAAAATGTCGAAGCCACCGAACCGAGGCTGTGATTTCCATGGATTCTCGGTAGGGAGTGGAATGGAATCGACTGCATAGGTGCCGTCTTCCTGACCGAGGCGTCCGGATACCTCGACAGTTTCGGGGAACATGGCAGGACCACCTTCGGTAAAGGTTGTGAGATCAACTGATTCCACTTTGGTTTCTGCAGGCTCGCCATTCCAATAGACGATGTGAAACTGACCTTCGATTCCGGCAGGAATGGAAACGACACGGCGACCTGACTCAAGCGTCTTCAGCTCGACACCTTTCGGAGCATTGAGAAGAGAAACGTTCTTCTGAGCTTCGGTCGGATCTGAAACGAGGACCTCTGTCGGCTTGGCAGCCTTCTCGAGTTGGATGGTCCGCAAAAGATTGTCTCCCAGCATTCCGGGCTTCTCGAGGACTTTGCTTCCGCCAACCGTGTAACTCAGCACGATTCCCTCAGTATTGCGATAAAGGCCAAGGTATTCTGCACGCTCGTCGGGAAGGGGGCCATTCGGGCGGTCATTGTCTTTCTCACGAGGATCGCTCCAATCACCATCGATCGCCCAGCCGGGACCCATCTCAGTCTGAAAAAAGTAGGCTGAGGCCTCTTCCGGGAAATACGAATTTCCTCCGTGCTTACCATCCCACGGCGTTCCCGCCAAAGTGACGTTTCCTTTGAATCCGGCGACCATTCGCATGGTTTCGGAGTCAAAGACGAGCGTGTTATCTTCGTTTGGTCCGACTTTGATCGCGATTCCCTTTAATACGGCAACTTCGCCAGTTGGACCGTTCTTTAGGAACGTGTCGGAAATAAACAGTCCCGTGTCGACTACCTCATGCCATTTCGCGTTTGGGTTCGCCTTCAATTGCTCCTGAACCTTTTCGGCTCGGGTTTGGGCAATGGCCTGAAAACCAAGGAGGAACGTTGAAAAGGCGAGGATAGCAAAAAATCTCATGGACAGCAGAGTTGATCGATGGAAGAAGCAGGTCTGTTTTCTTGGGAGCCGGACTCTTGTACGGGATTTACGAATATGCAAGAACCAGAAACCCGTGTATCGAATTCGGATGCTTCGATTCCGTTCCGTGGGTTACGTGCCCGGAGCTAGTTTCGGAAACAGGAAATAGTATCAATCATGAGTTGCTGCGAAGGTTTTGAGAAAATTGATAATCTGTTGGAAAACAGGTGGTTCAGATACTTGTCTCTTCTCGCTCTGGCTCTAGTCCTATTGCTCCCTGGAACTTCGACTCTCCCATTGATGGACAGAGACGAGCCACGCTTTGCGCAGGCGACTCAGGAAATGATGGACACGGAGCAGTGGATCGTTCCGTATTTCAACGGTGATTATCGCTTCGATAAGCCACCGCTTACCTACTGGTGGATGCGAGTGCACTACTGGGTTTTTGGAAAAACCGAGCTGGGTGCGCGCCTGCATTCCGTCTTTGCTGCCGCGCTTGCCGCCATGGTTATCTGTCGGCTGGGGACGTTCTTCTTTTCGACCCGTGCAGGATGGCTATCCGGAGTTGGGTTCCTCACCTGCCTGCAGGTGGTAATTCACGGACGAATTTGCGTCGCGGACATGCCGATGATCCTCGCGGTGATCGCTACTATGGACGCCTCCTGTCGACTCCTGCTGCCGCGGGACGGCGTTTCATCACCAAAGAGATTTGGCCCACTATTCTGGTATCTGACGTCGGCACTGGCGGTTGGCTTTCTGGCAAAAGGACCCATTGCGTGGGCGGTTCCAATTCTGGCGTGGGCCCTGTTTCGTTGGCCGATCGGGAAGCGTCCGCTTCCATGGAGAAATCTCCAACTCGTGTCCGCGTTTGGGATCGCTCTTCTCGTTGTAGCGGCGTGGGGGATACCGGCCTTGATCTCAACAAAGGGCGAATTCTGGAGTGTGGGAATTGGTGAGCACGTGGTCGATCGTGGATTGAAGCCGCTGAATAGCCGACCTGTGATCCCCGGTGTCTACTACCTCGGCACCGTGCTTCTGAGCCTCTTGCCCTGGACGGCTTTTACCTTTGCTCCCGTTTTTGGAGGGGAATCCCCAAGGACCGATCCAAAGCGAGCGATCCTTCTGGCTTGGTACATCGCGCCGTTCTTGATTTTCAGTTTTTATGCTACGCAATTGCCTCACTACATTTTGCCCGGATTTGCCGGGTTGTTTCTCCTTCTCTTCAGGAGTGGCGGTTTGCCCTCGATGGATACTCCCGGTCAGAAGCGCTGGTTCTGGGGTGTCACCGGTTTTTTCGGAGTCGTTTTTGGGATCGCGTTGATTGGCCTATTAGTGATGCGTTCTCGGATCCCTGCACCTCTCGATAACATGATACCCGTCTTCGGCTTTGCTCTCGGGGTGATTACTTTGTTTTCGGTTCTGATGCCGCTCGCCATCTACCTGCGAAAAGGTTGGATGGCGCTTCCGGTCTTGGCGATTGGCGTATTGATCTGCGGAGTTGGGCTGGCCAGGTCGATTCGGGAGAGGAGTATGGTGGTTGATATGAAAGAGGCCATTTCAGAAGCAGGAGCGATGGAAGGGGCATCCTACATGTCCTACCGCTTTGGGGAGCCGAGTCAGATCTTCTACCTGGATTCGGAAGAGAAATGGAAGTTTGCTGCAGACATTCCTCCCGTGAAGCGCTGGATGGCCAATCACGAGGAAAATGGAATCGCCGTATTCCGGACGAAAGTCTGGAGAATGGACGGTCTATTGACGGGCGAAAGCAAAGCGGAGTATGACGACACCGCCAAGGTGAAGAGGATCGTGGACCCGGCAAAGTATGAGACAAGGACGATCCAGGGATTCAATGCCGCCCGGACGACCTGGGAGGAAGTGATCGTTGCGATTCCAAAGAAGGGCTAACTCTGTTTAGCGACCACCTGCCGGGCTGCGGGCGACTCTTCCGAGCCGGAATCATTTCGGGAAAGCCGGTATTTCTTCCTCCGGCGAATTCGGAGTCGAAGCCTCCGCAGTTGCCAACTGGAAGCGAGTCCGAAGACTGTTCCGAGATAGGCACCAATCAGAACGTCAGTCGGATAATGCTTGTTCTTATACATTCTCGCCCATGCGACACTACCGCTCATCAGAAGTGCGGGTGTGCCCCAGGGGCTGGCTACCGCGACAGGGACTCCTGAGCCAAACGCAGTCGAGGTATGTCCCGAAGGGAAGCTGTGATAATCCCAACCTTTTATGGTACCGGCGATTCCGTAGAACCCATCCTCCAGACCGGCATTGGGGCGAGGCCTTCCAACAGTGAGGCGAAATACATTGCAGGTCACGCCTGCCAGGATGGCAGCGAACAAAGAGGCAAACGCAAGACGCTGAAACCATCGAGCTCTCCGGAGATAGCCAAACAGCCACAACGAAACGAAAAGAACGAGATTAAATTGCGCGAAATCGCCCCAGTGACTGATGTTCGAGGCAAGGTCGTGCCGATCCTGATTCCAGCGCAGGTGCGTTCCGCGAATCCAGTCCAGCCATTGCCGCTCGGATGGCTGAATGACAAAAATAGACACCACGAGTAAAATTAGAAGCGAAATCAGGCACGTCCACTTGTTGCGGTTGAGGAAGTTACATGTCGAGATGTATGTCTTCCGCCAATCTTTGCGGAGATTGAGAGGCCTCTTCTGGATGAAGCTTTTGATTGCCTCTTTGGCGCTGGCTTTTGATTGGCTCATGCGATTTGCTGAATCTCAAGGAATTGCCCAGAAAGGAACAAAAATCAAGGGGCGTACAATGTCGGTATTGTTGACGAGGTCGTAAGGCAGCCATTGTCAGAGGACAGAGAATCGGCTAGCGTCGCCCCATGAATTTCCCCCGAGTTCTCTTATCTGCCTTTCTGGTGTGCCTCTTCAGCTCTTTCGTTCGCGCTGCCGATTCAGATATCAAGAATGTTCTCTTCCTCGTCTCGGACGACCTCAAAGCGCACGTGTTAGGCTGCTATGGCGATCCGGTGTGCGAAACGCCAAATCTCGATGCCTTGGCTGAGCGGGGAATGGTCTTCGAGCGCGCTTACTGCCAGGGAACGTGGTGCCTCCCTTCACGACGCTCCTTCATGCACAGTCGATACGAGGGGGAGAGAGGACCAACCCTCGGAAAACACCTGATCGACAATGGATTCTACAGCGCTCGTGTCGGGAAGATTTTTCACATGCGTGTGCCGGGAGATATTATTGATGGAACTGACGGAGTGGATATTCCCGAGACGTGGACCGAGAAATTCAATTGCCAGGGGCAGGAGGCACATACTCCGGGATTATACCGTCTTCTGAATAAGAATATTTTCACGACGGCTCCAGAGGACAGGCAGTCCACAAGGGATCCGCATCGTATGTTTGTTAGTGTGGAGGCGGAAGGCGATGGATCGGATCAGCCGGACTACAAGGCGGCGGAGAAAACGGTAGAGCTACTTCGGAAACACGGTAAAGCCGAGAAGCCTTTCTTTATCGCCTGTGGGATGGTTCGACCTCACTATCCCAGTGTTGCTCCTGCTGGAATGTTCGAAGATTACCCCTTCGAAGAAATGACATTACCCGAAGTGCCAGAAGGAGATCTCGATGATATTCCTAAACTCGGAAAGCAGGGGACCACTTCCCAGAGCACAGGAATTGACCAGTATCCTGACAATATGAAAAGGATGTGGGCTGACTACTACACGACCGTCACTTTCATGGATCAGCAGGTGGGTAAAATCTTGGATGAACTTGAGGGGCAGGGACTACAGGAGAACACCGCTGTCGTTTTCACTAGCGATCATGGGTATCACCTTGGTGAGCACCACTTCTGGCAGAAGTCGAAGTTTCACGAAGATGTGACTCGCGTTCCATTGATTGTCGCGGCTCCTGGATACGAGGCAGGACGTTCGAAGTCGCTATCGGAGTTGGTTGATATTTATCCGACGATCTGTGAACTCGTTGGCGTCGAGATTCCGGAAAGTGTTCAAGGGAAGAGCCTCGTTCCCGTTTTGGAAGACCCTTCGGCATCGGTGAGAGATGCTGCCTATTCCCTCGACGGGAAAAAGGGCTCAGCGATCCGTACTGCTGATTGGACTTACATGCGATATCGCGATGGCAGCGAAGAGTTGTATGACATGGTCAACGATCCTGAGCAATTTACGAACCTCGCGGAGGAAGCAGAATTTGCCGAAAAGAAAGCTGAGCTCGCAAATACCCTCGACGATAAGGATGCTTTGGCGAAGAAGTAGTTCGCGCTCGACGAAAAACTCACGTTTTTCGTTACTGTAGCGAAGGTCGTGAGACCTTCGACGAACTGTCTACCACTTCTCCATCCACACCAGATCATCCCACCATCCTGTATCGTTTTCGACCGCAGGACCTCGGGTAGATCGCCCGCTTTTGATGATGCGATTGAGCTCTTCCACCATATCGGCCTCCATTTCGGAGTAGTCTGCTTTGCCCCTCGGTTTGAGAAGCTGATTCTCTTCTTCGGGATCGACGTAGAGATCGTACAACTCGCGAGTCTCTCCCTTCTTCTTCGACTCCATGACAAGCTTCCAATTCCCCTGGCGTATCGCGAAGCGACCGGATACTCCATGGTGAATGATCGCGGGACGTTCTTCTTCTGCGTTACCAGTTTTCAGCACATCGAAGAAACTCACGCTATCCTCGCCGGCGTTGTCAGGAAGCTTGTAGTCAACAATCTCCGCAACCGTAGCGAAAATGTCAGTCTGACAAATTGGCCCATCGAAGGTGCTTCCTGCCTTCACACGTGCGGGCCATCGCACGAAGAAGGGAACTCGGTGACCTCCCTCGTAAATGGAGCGCTTTCCTTCCCGGTAAATACCATTGCTGTCATGTCCGAATTTTTCCTGTCGAATCGGCCAGGTGTTTTCCGGGCCATTGTCACTGGAGAAAACAATCAAGGTATCCTTCGCAAGGCCGCTTTCGTCCAGGTAATCGAGGATGCGCCCAACGTGCCAGTCGGTTTCCATCATGAAATCGCCGTAGGCACCCGCTTCACTTTTCCCACGGAACTGATCGATGGGGATGACGGGCTTGTGAGGCGATGTGTAGGGGAGGTAAACGAAAAACGGTTTCTCTTCAGGCCGTTGCTTCAACCACTCGATGGTCTTGTCTGTAAAGCGTGTCAGACACTCACTGTCCACGAAGTCGGGTGCCACTTCGATGGGACCTTTGAAATTTCCGTTTTCATCGGGAAGACTGAGGTCGGTCAGATCTGCATCATACGGAGGCATGATGCGGTAATCTTTAATTGCGATCTCATTTGGCTTCTTCTGCGTGTAGAGCGTCGGAGGGACTTTTGCGTGACGACCTTCGAACCAGGCAAGGATTCCGAAATTGAGGGAGGCGGGAATGCCATAGAAATAGTCGAATCCCTTGTCGAGCGGCATGTCCGTGACAGGTTGGCTCCAGTCACGATTATTTCTGTCACCGGGGAACTGCATGCCCAGGTGCCATTTTCCGATCATCGCCGTCGCATAACCATTCTCCTTGAGCATGGAAGCAAGGGACATTCTGCCTTCTTCGATGAGGCAGGGAGTTTCCGAACCGAACACTCCCGTCTTAAGGCGTGTTCGCCAGGAATAGCGACCTGTCAGGAGGCCATAGCGACTCGGGGTGCAAACTGTATCCGAACAATGCGCATCAGTGAAGGTCATGCCTTCCGCCGCGAGACGGTCAAGAGTAGGCGTGGGGAACTTCGATTCTGCATTGAGGGACGCGGCATCTCCATATCCCTGATCATCGGTATAAATGACGAGAATGTTAGGCTTCTCAGAAGCGTGGCCAAACGTGAGCAACGCTACGCAAAGAATGAAAAATCGCTTCATTGTATCGGAGGCATTTAATTAATCTCGGAGCGGAGCTTGAGGGCGGAGGTTGTCACCGCGGCGGACGCCAGTTGGCTTCTCTGCATTAAAGTCGGGATTAACAGAGGGCATCTGGGCTTTCACCGAGCGAAGGTGATCATACAGCATGCCATGAAGCTCTTTCGCTTTCTCGGCGTGTTGAGAGACAAGATTGATATCTTCGTGAATGTCGCTGCTGAGATCGTAAAGCTCGATTCGTCGCATGCCTGTCACTTCGATGAGCTTCCACTTTCCAGCGCGGATTGCACTGTATGGTTGTGCTCCCATGGAATGGTAGTGTGGGTAGTGCCAATAGATCGCTTCACGTCCCAGTTCTGCACGAGTATCGGATAGAAGAGGGAGCAGTGACTCCCCGTCGAGAACGGAAGATACTTCTTCCGGGAGATCCTGGCCGATCGCATCGAAGATAGTGGGGAGAAAATCCATCGTGATAACGGGCTCGTGGCACATCTTCCCATTTTGCGATGCATCAGGAGATCTGATGATCGTGGGCACTCGGATACCGCCCTCGTAGATGCCTCCTTTGCCCTGGCGAATGGGGGCATTGTCAGTCGCCTGCGGTTTCAGGCCTCCATTGTCACTGGAGAAAATGATGAGTGTATTGTCGTATTCCTCCGTCTCTTTGAGCTTCGCGATAACTCTTCCAACTGCTTCATCCACGCTTTCTACCATCGCGGCATACTTCGCGTTTGTATGTTTTCTATTGGGATTCTCCGCCAGTTTCTTCTCGTATTTTTCGACAAGATCGGGGCGCCCCTGAAGTGGAGTATGGACGTTGTAGAAACAGAAGTTGATGAAGAAAGGCTTCTCTCCCTCGTGAAACTCCGTGATGAGCTTTTCGGCTTCGGTCGCAAGGCGGTCGGTTAAATATTCGCCTTCTCGGTCTTCATCGGGAGTATCGTCCTTGGGGAGCGTTCGGTAGATGCTGTTGTCTTTTTTCTTATCGAGATCTTTGCCCTTTCCGTATGGCCAGAAGTAGCTCGGCGGAGCACCGTGCTCACAGCCTCCGATATTGATGTCGAAGCCGTGAGCTTGAGGGTAATTGTCAGGATCAGGACTGTCCGCGCCTCCTTTGGTGTAACCGTCTCGATGTGCGAGGTGCCATTTCCCGAGATGCGCGCTGACGTATCCGTGCGGCTTCAGTAGTTCGGGGATGGTCTGGTGTTCCTTTTCGAGGACTTGTGTCCAGTCCGGAATGGAGAGTGGAGTATTCTCGAAAGGGTGCCCAGGAATAAAATCCGTTACGTGGAGACGAGCGGGGGATTGCCCAGTCATCAACGCGGCTCGACTCGGAGAGCAAACGGTGCAGGCCGCATAGGCTGATGTGAACTTTACTCCCTCGGAAGCAAGGGCATCGATATTTGGCGTTTCATACAGATCGCTGCCGGTGCAGCCGAGATCCGTCCAGCCCATGTCGTCGACAAAAAAGATAACGACGTTCTCAGGCTTCGAGAGGGCACTTGAAGAAAGGAACAAGGATAATGTGAGAAATAGAAGGGGGATTCGATTCATAGAGGTCTCGGTAACCCTAAAGTGATCAGGGCCGCTCGCCAATCCCAATTCCGGCGTAATGAGGTTGTTCCACGAATTAGGGGTGTGTTCGAAAATCAGGGTGAGGCGTGACGATGGTAATTGCCCCGCCTCGCACGGCGCTTCGAAGGAGCGGGGTTTTCCCCCGCGACTGAGGAGCAACAAAGTGAGGTGGCGCAATTACCGAGCTTCTCCCCACTTCCGCCCCGCTCGCGGGGCATGATTTCTAAATACATCGTAAAACTTCACGTCCATCCTGATTTTCGAAGACACCCCAATGCGGCTACAAATTCAATCGAGATTTCTACCCGCATTCTGCGGTGTAGGTGATACTATTCTATTCATGGACTCCGAGACTCCGCCGCCACAGCCTGAAAATACTGACTCCGTCGAGCAGAATCCACCACCGGTTCCCCCGCAGTCACCTCCAGCGGATCCTGCAAAAGTAGAAAGAGATTGGGTGATGTATACTCACCTTGCCGGTCTCGCGACACTCGTTTCCATCCCCGCGTTTCTCGGGCCATTGATCATATGGCTTACGAAGAAAGATGAAATCCCAGCGGTCGATGAAGCGGGGAAAGAAGCGGTCAACTTCCAACTTACCATGCTGCTGGTTCAGCTGGTTTCGTTTCCGCTGTGCTTTATTTTCATCGGATTTATCACTCTGTTTGGTGCAGTGGTGATGTCAGTGGTATTCGCGATCATCGCAGGAATGGAAGCGAACAAAGGCAATACTTACCGATATCCGATGACCTGGAGGATGATCAAATAACTGCGTCTCTCTATTGGGCCTTGGCGACAGAGTCCATATCGGCCTTGGACTCCTTTTCGAGGTCTTGGAGAAGTTCCTTTACCTTATCAGGCATTTCTTTCGACAGGTCATTCGATTCGGAAGGATCGTCAGCAATATTGAAAAGCTCAGTTTTGTCGGGAACTCCATCTTTGGTGTTCGGGAAGACAACAAGTTTCCAGTCTCCCTTTCTCAACGCCAAAGCACGAAACCGAGGGCCTGCAGAATAAAGAGGGCGATCCGCGAGCTTCTCATCTCCAATCAGAGCTGGCCAGATATTGGTGCCGTCCCAATTTACAGCCTTCTCATCCATGTTGCTGCCTGCGAGTGAGCAAAATGTAGGCATCCAGTCCGAGATGTGAACGGGCTGATCAAATTTGGCTCCTGCTCTGAGTTTGCCCGGCCATCTGGCTATCGTGGGAACGCGAGTCCCTCCTTCGTAAATGTCTCCTTTTTTCCCTCTCAGAGGTTGGTTGTTGCCAGGTAGTGCGCCGTTTGGGCACTGGTCATCCGGGTATTTAGTGTCGTTATTCTCGGCGGTCGACCCTCCGTTGTCGCTGGTGAAAATGATGAGCGTGTTTTCAGTCTTCCCGGCTTTTTCAACTGCATCCAGGACTTGGCCTACAGAATCATCCAGATGCATGGTGCAGGCTGCGTACTGTCGAGGAACTTCGCCTTCGATGGAATCTGGAACTCTGGCGACCCATTCTTCCGGTTCACGGATAGGGAGATGGACCGCGGTGAAGGGCATGTAGAGAAAGAAAGGGGAATCACCGTTTTGAGAGCCGATCCATTCTACGGCTTCGTCAGTGATCAAGTCAGTTACGTGACCTTCCTCCGTGAGAAGCTCTTCGTTTCGGTGCCACGTGGTAGTGTAAGGCCCTTTCTTGTAATGATGGTTGTAGGGCGCGACGCCTCCTGCGAGAGATCCATAGCTATGGTCGAAGCCAAAATGGTTCGGACCCCACTCCGGCTTGGAGCCGAGGTGCCATTTTCCCGTCAGGCAGGTGTTGTATCCGGCATCGTTTAAAGCCTTGGCGGTGGTGACGGTGTCAAAAGGAAGAGCAAGCTCGTTCGTAGGAGTGGTAATCCCATAGCGGCTCCAGTAGCGTCCCGTCATAAAGGCGGCTCGAGTAGGGCTACAAACGGGGGCCACGTAGTGTTGCGTTAGCTCTACGCCTTCCTTGAGCAGGCGATTTAAATTGGGAGTCGGCACGGGGCCACCGTGAAACTCGACGTCTGCCCAGCCAAGATCGTCCGCTATGATAAAGATGATGTTCGGTTTGTCTGCCGCACGGGCAAAGGCCGATCCGAGGACGAGAAATAGGCAGAGGAGCAAGTTTCGCATGGTCTCGTTTTACCCTTTTGTGAAAGCTTCGACAACCGGCGCGATATTGGGCGGAATTTGCGTGAAATGGATGCGCTAACCTCCTGTTGCAGACCGAGATTGAGAGACGTAATCTGGAGATATGAAAACAACCCTTTTCATCCTGACTGTGGCGATGTCGATTGGTGTCGCTGGTGCCCGCGAGTTTCGGACGATTACGAATTCAGCGGGTGTATCGATCGAGGCAGAGATTCTCGACTATAGTGAAGGCACTCTCAAGATTCGATCTCAAAGGAAGGTGTTTGAAATTCCCGTAGATACTTTGTCTCAGGCCGATCAGGACTGGATTGCAGAGTGGGATGCCAAGCGGCAGGGGAAGGAAGAGGACCTTTACTACAGCGAGGTAATCTTTGAAGACGACTTTTCCGGAGATGGCTTCGGTGAAAAATGGGGCCACTACAAAAGCGAAAGCGTGATTCAGGATGGTGTCCTGATCGGCAAGACGATCGACATTAATGACCACGCCGGTGTCGATAACATTCGTTTCGAAGGTCGCAAAGACATGGAGGTCTCGGTGAAATTCAATTTCATGAGTGAAGAGGCCCAGCGATTCAATGTCTGGTTCGATGACAAGGACTACAAAGGTTCCCACGCGGGGCACGTCGCGAGCATTGCCCTTTGGCCTGGCGGTTTGTCCATCACCGATGCCAAGACAGGGAACATGGAAAACTCGATTTACGAGAAGAAGAAGTCCCCAGAAGGTCTCGACGAAGAGACGAAAGAGTTGCTGGAGACAAAGACCGTAAAGTTCGATGCCGATATCGAGCGCGAAACGTGGCACTCTCTCAAGATTCGCACAAAAGGCGATACGATCACCGTGTTCATCGATGACGATGAGATCGGAAGCCTGACATCAGAAGGAAACAGCCACCCAACGAAATCACTCGTGAGCCTCACCACGAACGTCAACGACGTGCACTACGACGACTTCGTCGTGAAAGCAGCAGAAAATGTCGAAGAGCCTGCTGCGGAGTGATTTGGATTTCACTCCGCATTGGTAGGGCACCCGATTACTTCATCGGGTGCTCTTTGAGCAGATCTTCAGGCTTGTAGAACATTCCTGGTGTCCGGTCGGCAGTTTCGGAGCGGACTTTTTTGACTTGGGCAGGTTTTACCGCGTCAGCCTTGTTGCCCCACGAGTTCCGGATGTAGGTCAGAACTCCAGCGATCTCATTGTCGTTCAGCATGGGACCGAAAGCGGTCATGGGTGGAATTCCTTTAGCGGGATCATACATCTTTCCATTCACTTCAATGGGTCCCCAGAGACCATGCAGGACGAGTTTTGTCAGGCGGTCGACATCGCCGGTGACCCATTTGCTCTCCACGAGTGGAGGATAAATGTTAGGGATTGTTCCGAGACCATTGCCTCCATGGCAAGTGCCACAAAAGCCGTCACGATGAAAGACTTCCTCCCCGACCTTCCAGAGGTCCTTGTCTGCCTGTGAGAGGTGGGAAGGAACTTTGGGCAGTTCTTCCTTCTTCGGCTTCAGATCGAGAGTGCCTGCTACGAGTTGCTGGCCTACGGGATTGTCGCTGAGGTCGATTCCTTCGGAGTGAGGCTTCAAGGTTACATAGGCAGCTTCCACCGTTGGCCCCATCCATTTGTCGAGAGGGAGCTTCAGGGCTTCGAAAAGCACTTGGGCTCCGTTTTCGTTATCGAGCCAAGTAGCAGCAACGATCGATTCAAGTCGAACTCGCGGATGCGAGTCACGGGCTGCTTCGAATAGGTAAGTGTGTCCTTCTTCGAGTTTCTCGTTATTGAAGCGAACAACATCGACTGCAGCAGCTCGGACTTGGTGCATGGGATGGCTGAGGGCTTCTTCGAGCAATTCTTTGTCGACAAAACCTTGCGCCCACGTTGCCCAGAGTCCCTCCAAAAGACTGCGGCCGTATGTCGGATCGCTTTTGTCGAGGCTGGCTACCCACTTTTTCGCAGCAGGAATGACTTCGTCTGGAGAATGCTCACGAAGTTCACGACGGGTGCGGTAACGCGCGCGGTATTCGTGGAGTTCAAGGTTGCTGAGAAGCTGTTCGACGGATGCCCCGTCAATTACTGGTGGCTCGACGAGTTCATTGGCTGGGTAAGTAAGTCGGTAGATTCGGCCGTACTTTGAATTACGCTTGGGATCGCGCGCAGAGTGCTGCATGTGTCCGATGAGTGCGTTGTGCCAATCGATGATGTAAAGGGAGCCATCAGGAGCAAACTCAAGGTCGCAGGGACGGAAGTTGCCGTCATCCGAACGAACGAGGTCCTGGTAGTGGCTTCCCGTGAAACCGGATCCATCTTCGATGACTGTGTGTTCTTTTGTTCCAAGAAATCCGATGGTGTTGTTCAGCAGATAATGACCCTGCGTTTCTGCGGGAAAGTGACGGCTGGAAACAAACTCTCCACCAGATGTCGGACGCACTTTGTGGGTAGTGAACTGATCGACTTGACCAATCTCGTATCCATGAGGGACTTTTGCGCTGAGTGGGAGAAGCCACCAGTTGGCACCAGGGGAGGCATCGCCAAGGAAGTCTTGGCCATACTCATCAAAAGCGACCGCCCATGGGTTGGAGTAGTCTGCCTGGGAGTGACGAGTAAGTTTCCATGAGTGCGGATCAAA
Organism: Verrucomicrobiales bacterium; assembly: GCA_002698785.1. Lineage (GTDB taxonomy): Bacteria > Verrucomicrobiota > Verrucomicrobiia > Verrucomicrobiales > DEV007 > Arctic95D-9. The sequence goes on from PAAG01000060.1 coordinate 229,669, forward strand.
ACGCCAGAGACCTCCGTCAGTCATGCGCTGAGGGCCGTAAGGTGTTTCCACTTGGCTGTGGAGGAAACGTCCCTCACAAAGATAGAATGCTCCCGACGCGTCGGCGCTGTAAGCGGAAATAGCGTGGTGGGTGTCGTGAGAATCAAAGCCATCGACAAGGCGAGTCCGGCGGTCTGCCTTATCGTCTCCGTCAGTATCTTCGAGGAGCATGAGATAGGGCTCCTCGCTGATGTAGACACCTTCGGGCGCGAGTTCGAATCCAATCGGGACGTGAAGGCCGTCGGCGAAAACAGTTTCCTTGTCTGCTTTGCCGTCACCGTCGGTGTCTTCGTAGATCAGAAGCATATCGTTAGGACGTGGGCCGCCAGGCTTGTAGTGAGGATAACTCTGAACGGTGGAAACCCAGAGGCGTCCCTTCGCGTCGAATGACATCTGGACGGGATTGCCAAGATTCGGGAATTCTTCCTCGCTGGCGAAAAGGCTGATCTCGTATCCATCAGGAAGCTGAAAGAGTGGCTTGGCAGCGTTGGGATCGAGATAGTTGATCGGGCGATCGTAGTTAGTCTCGACGGGGCTGAGCTTGCGTGTTTTCGAATCGTCGACCGCCACTTTCTCTCCGCGTGCTGCGGCCCAGATTTCCTCGTCACGAAGCTCGGTCATCTGGCGGATTTTCTCGATCTCTTCAGGGTAGTTGAAATCGCCGTAAGGTGCCCAGCGCTGTCCCCAGACGTGGACACCATTGAGCATGCGGTAATCATTATGCCAGAGCCAGTTCCGATCGAGAATGGCTTCGATAAGGTCGGTGTTTTCTGCGCCTTTTGCGTCGGACTTTCCGAAAAGCTGGTCCGCAAGATAGGGGGCGAGTTTGGCATAACCTGTCTCGTTGAGGTGGCATCCGTTCAGGGTCATGTCCGTGTCCGGATCGACCATCCAGTTGCGGCTGGGAGTGTAGACGTCAATGGAGCCGACGTTCTTTTCGGCAGCTACCTCCTCGACCGCTTTGGCATAAGCTGCGATGCGTTTGTTTTCTTCGAGTCCTCCAGGAAGATCATATTCGTTGGTGCGATCCTCGAACCCGATCGGAGTCACGAGAACCAGGCGCGGAGCAGTTTTGCCGTTGTAGGCTTGTGAGAGCGTGTGATCAACGAAGGCGCTGAGCTCGGCCTTGAAGTTGTCCACTTTCTCAAGGCCATCGAAAGATTCATTGAAACCAAAGAAGGCAACAATGGTATCTGCGTCGAGCATGGTGAGCCACTCATCGGGGTAGGGGTAGTGTCCGATACCAAAATGAGCCTGCTTGTCAGGATGAAACTTCTCAGCCCCGGGAAATGCCCACTGGGTCTTCCGGGCGGGATGAGCACGAAAGCCGGGAGTATCGGCAGGGTGACACATGTTGCGGAAAAAGATCTCTGCGTCCGGGAAACGGGAATACATCTCCGCTTCGAAAAAGCCATTCCAAAGCATACGCTCTCCGAGGCTGTTCCCGATGAAGACGATGCGCTCACCCTTCTTTGGCGTGAAGGGGAGTTCTACAGCGGCTGCGGCGGACTCTGGCTTGCCTGGCTGCTCATAGGTCGGGCGGCGGTCTTCGGATTCCTTCTGTGCCTTGCCGTAGTTTACATTGCTCTTCGGCTTCCTGGTAGAAGCGAGGCCGGTAGAGGTCTTCTTGCCCATGCCGAAGTCTTCAGGCTTCAGCTTGATCTCTTCGTAGTATTCCTTCGGATTACGCGAAAAGAATGTTGGGCTGAATGGATCGACGAAATCGACATTGGCCTTTTCGGGGACTTCGAGATCGAGGAGGTGAAACACCGCATTGATGATAGTGCGGCGAAGTCCTTCACTGTTGAAGTCTACCGATGCACCGATCGTGCTGCAGAGCGAAGTGCCTGTAGTTCCGTTGGGCGCGGTGTAGTCATGCAGCCAGATCGCCGCCTGCATTGGCTTGTTGCGCTCGTCGTCCTCAAGGATCTTCGAATCCTCGGAGAGTGTTTCTGTAACGGCCCCGCGGACAAGAACGGTCGCCTTAGATTCATCCAGATTCTTTACGGTGTAGACATCGCTCTGGCCGAAGATGTCTTCGACTCCGTTCAGGACCGGATGATCTTTGTTCTCCTCTACGAAAACTCCACGTGCGCCTTCTTTTTTGTGCTTCCCGTGGTGGGCGACCCACTTCTCTCCAAGAAAGTTGAGACCGAAATTGTTCCAGTCGATATCGCCAGCTTTGTTCTTGGTGTTAAAAGCGTGGGTGGCTGTACGAAGTCCGATGAGCGGCTTGCCTGCGTTGACGTAATCAGCAAAGTGCTGGAGTTGCTCTGGGGGAAGATTGCGAAAGCGTGTGTCGAGGATCACGAGGTCCGCGTCCTTAAGCGCTTCGAGGCCCGGGATATTAGTCTGGAGCTCGGGGTTGATGACTCCGGTCTCGGGATTGATAGCAAAGAGGACTTCAGTGTCGAAGCCGTGATGAACTGCGAGGATCTTGGCCAGCATCGGGCAGGTTTCCTCCGAGCGGTATTCTTCGTCGCCGGAAACAAGGACGACTTTCTTTCCTTTGCCTGGACCTTCGTCTCCAGGAATCACGAGGGTCTGGGAGAAAGCCGTTCCAGTCAGGAACGTCAGCAGGACGATCAATAGGGTTTTCAGTGGGTTGAACATGACGTTTGGGTAAAATGTTAGTTTTTTACAAGGTGTTTATTCGGACCAGAGCCACTTGAGCATTTCGGGAAGCATGACGGCGGCGTGGCGGCTACCATGAAAGCCTTCTCCCCACCAGTAGCGGTAGTCGTAGTCCATGAAGGTAAGGGCCGCCTCCATCTGCTTGTTCGCGAGAGGCCAGCTGCCGAACTGATTGTCGACATCGTTTGCCTCTCCAAGCAGGGCCGCTCGGATCGGCTTACGCTCGGTCTTACGAATCAAAGAAGGATAAGCATTGGCGCCTCGAATGTCGGTAAAGGTGCCGACCCAGCCGAGGACTTTGCCGAATTTGTCCGGGCGTTCCCAGGCTGCAGTCCAGGCACAGGCGCATCCGCTCGACCCCCCGGCGATGGCCCAGTCGGAGGGATCGTCGCTAAGATTGAGGTCGTGCTCTTTCACCACGAAAGGAATGATTTCTTCGAGAAGGAAAGTCACGTAGGCATCGCCAAGAGAGTCGTATTCCAGGCTGCGGTTGCGTGGTTTTGTTCCTTCCTTCTGATCTTTAAAGCTACCGGGATTGATGAAGATACCGATCGTCACAGGCATCTCACCACTGGCGATGAGGTTATCAAAAACAACTGGCGCGCGCAGTCCTGTTGTCGCTTTCGTATCGGCATGGCGAAGCCCGTCCTGAAACACCATAAGGGACGCCGGCTTGCTCCCATCGTATTGAGAAGGGATATAGACAATGAATTCGCGATTTGTATCGGGGAACACTTTCGAATCTGTCCAATCGTGGGGGATCAGTTTTCCCTCGGGAACACCATCCTTACGGAAGGAATCAGCAGGATAGGGATAGTATTCGATCTTCACCGCGCCTTCTCCGATTTTCTTGCCGGAGGAAGTTTTCAGCTCATAGGAGAAGTCGTGGATATTTCCGATGTCCTTGGCAAAGGCGTAAAGGCCCTCGTCATCGAGTTTCGTCAGATCGGCGAGCTTTTCTCCATTATCTTTGATCGCTTCGACTGGTTCGTCGGATGCTACTGCGATGAGAAGAGTGGTCTCTTCGATGTAGCGTTGTTTCCCCGATTCGAGTCCCGTTTTTCCCCAGCTATTCCGGATTTTCTTGGCCGCTGCATCATTGTCTTTACCGATGAGGGCAGCGATTTCGATGGCTGGGGGTGGCGTCCACTTCTTTTTCTCCTGTGCAAAGGAGAATGAGGAAAGGGCGAGAATCGTTATCAGAAAAGATATTCGGGTCATTTCGGGGGACGAAAGTGTAGCACGGATGGCAAGGGGAGAAAGGACGGAAAACGGCGGGAATTGTATCTGCAGCGGAGCCCGCGTTATGCCAGAATCTCTTTCACCACATGGCCGTGTACGTCGGTAAGCCGGAAATGACGGCCCTGATACTGGTAGGTGAGAAGCTCGTGATCAATTCCCATAAGGTGGAGAAGCGTGGCATGGAAATCGTGTACATGGACTCCTCCTTCGACGACATTGTATCCATATTCGTCGGTCTGACCGTGGGTGTAGCCACCTTTTACCCCGCCTCCGGCCATCCAGATGGAAAAACACCGAGGGTGGTGATCGCGACCGAAACTCGCTTGATTGAACTTGCCCTGGCAATAGTTCGTACGGCCGAACTCTCCGCCCCAGATGACCAGGGTATCATCAAGAAGTCCTCGCTGTTTGAGGTCGAGAACCAGAGCTGCAGAAGCTTGATCGGTATCCTTCGTCTGGCGCTTGATACCACCGGGAACACCACCGTGGTGGTCCCAACCTTGATGATACAGCTGGATGAACTGGACACCCTGCTCGGCGAGTCGACGGGCGAGCAGGCAGTTCGCAGCGAATGTTCCGGGAGTACGGGCGTCTTCGCCGTAGAGTTCGAACGTGGAATCTGACTCGGACGAGAGATCCGTCACATCGGGAATCGATGTTTGCATTCGGAATCCCATTTCGTATTGGGCAATGCGGGTCTCCAGCGCGGTATCTCCCGTTTTCGCGAGCTGGATCTGGTGGAGTTCTTCGAGCCGGTCCAGCATCATACGACGCGACTTTGAATCGACACCGTTCGGATTGTTGAGGTAAAGAACGGCATCTTTGTCAGGGCGAAAGCGAACGCCGTCATGTTTGCCGGGGAGGAAGCCGCTACCCCAGAGTCGACTCACCAATGGTTGACCTTTTTTGTCTTTCGTGACGAGCACGACAAAAGAGGGAAGGTTCTCGTTCGTAGAACCGAGGCCATAGGAAAGCCACGAGCCGATGCTTGGCCGCCCTGCGATCTGGGAACCGGATTGCATGAAGGTGACGCCGGGACCGTGATTGATCGCCTCGGTGTACATCGAATTGATCACTGTAATGTCATCGACGATTTTGGCATGGTGCGGCAATTGATCACAAAGCCAGGTGCCGCTCTGTCCGTGCTGAGCAAACTGGAAAGGGGATCCGACGAGGGGGAGGCTCGCCTGGTTCCCGCTCATGCCGGTGAGGCGCTGACCCATCCGAACGGAGGCGGGTAGCTCCTTGCCTTGTTCTTCGTTGAGTTTCGGCTTGTAGTCGAACAGATCCATCTGTGATGGACCTCCGGCCTGGAATAGAAAGATGACCCTCTTTGCTTTTGGGGTCCCTGTCAGGTAGCGAGGCGAATAGGTGGATGCATTTGATTCTCCGAAGAGATTAGCCAGTGCTATGCTACCGAGGCCTCCACCGAAGCGAGCCAGTGCCGAGCGTCGGCTGACGCCAAAAGGAGATTCAAAACCGGTGCAGAGAGGGGAGTTCATCGCTTGGAAATGCATTCGTCGAAATTCATAAGGGTCGCCACCACGTTGGTGACGGCTGCGAGGAGTGCCGGAGAGTCCGTTTCTGCGGCGGGAGTGTCGCCAATTTTCGAGAGCTCTTGGGCAGACCTCTCGTTGTTGGAGAAATGCTGCTCCTGTTCGGCGAGCATTTTTCGGAGAACCGACCATTCTTCCTCATCCGGTTCGCGGCTGGTGAGGCGGCGGAAAGTATCTTTCAGAATTGCATCGGAGTCGCTTCCATGTGTTTCAACGAGGTGCGCAGCGAGATGGCGAGCGGCTTCTGTGAACTGAGGTGAGTTTAGCAAAACGAGGCCCTGGAGAGGCGTGTCGGTTTTTTCGAGACGGACTCGACAGACGTCCCGTTTCGATGCATTCAGCGTCGTCATCAAAGGAGCCGGAGCAGTTTGCTTCCAGTAGGTGTAGAGACTGCGCCGATAAAGACTCTCTCCTTTGTCGGGTTCGGAAGGCTTGAAGGAAACGGCAATGTCGTATGGCTTCACCGATGGGCCGCCCACTTTCTTTGTCAGCAATCCGCTGACGGAAAGGGCATTGTCGCGTATCATTTCGGCACTCAGGCGAGGAGCAGGATAGCGATAGAGCAATGTGTTTTCGGGATCTGTGCTCGCAAACTCGCCAGAGGCGATATCAGAACTTTGGCGATAGGTCGCAGAGAGGACCATTTGCTTCAAGAGACGTCGCAGATCCCAGCCATTGTCCACAAAATCGCGGGCGAGCCAGTCGAGTAGTTCAGGATGAGTAGGCAGGCGCCCCTGGCTACCGAAGTCTTCGGTTGTAGAGACGAGACCTGTGCCGAATAGCATTTGCCAGTAGCGATTCACCGTGACCCTGGCTGTCAGCGGGTTGTCGGGAGAAGCGGTCCACTTGGCAAGTCCGAGACGATTCGTTGGCGTTCCTTCGGGTGGGGAGGGGAGAAAAGCCGGTGTTGCGGGAGAGACCGGTTCACCACGGTTCGCGTAGTGACCTCGGTCGAGAAAATACGTTTGGTGGGGGCTGGGTGTTTCCTTCATCACCATGATCTCCGGGATCTGTTTCACGAGTTCGCTTCGCTTCTTGCGAGCCTTGGTCAGTTTTTTAAGCCCTTCCTGATAGTCGTTGTGTGATTGTGTTAGGAAAGATTTCAGATCTGACTCTGTGTTTGTCGAATTGCTTGCGATAGCCTTGGCCTGACTCTCGGAAAGCTCTCGGTCGAAAACGAGAAAATCATCAACGAGACCGTTTTTGAATCCGTTGTCCCGCATGCGCTCTCCGATGACGATAGTATCTACTCCTCCACCCGTAATTTCTCGGGTGAGTTTGTCGCGAACGACTTCGAGGGGGATCGGTTTTCCGTCGACATAGATCGTTACACCCGCAGCCCTGCTAGACCCATCATAAGTGATTGTGACGTGTTTCCACTCGCTGATGGGAAGCGCTTCTTTTGCTTTTACCCGGAGAGCGTTACCTGGGTAGAAGTGAATGAGGGCAAAGCTGAGTCTACCTTCTTCGAGTAAAAGCTCGTATCCACGACTGGCAGCATCAGTCCATGCTTTAGATCGGCTGAACACTACTGCCCGCTCTTTTACATCCGGGGTATTCATCCAGAGGGAGATCGAAAAGGGATCGTCTCTTGTGAAGTTTCCTACGGGCAGAGTAACGGCATCATCACCGGTGAGGTGGATAGCATTACCGCTGTGACCGGGAACCAGCTTGTTGTTCACTGTGGTTTTGGCAGGTTCTCCAGTTTCGATTTCGTTGGGGATCTGATTGTATTTGATCGTCTCAAAAGTGAATCTTGCGAGAGGTGCTGGAAGAGGGCTGTTGGAGCTTGGTTGGAAACTACCACTGACTGTCTCTTCGATCGCAGCGAGATTCGCCTCTTCCGTTTTAATTCTCTTTTCGAGTGCGGCGAGATTTGTTTCCTGTTCTTCTGTCGGTAACCAAAGAGTCGGAGTCGGGACAGCCGGGGTGAAGAAAGAATACAGTCCGGCCTCGTCGATGTTGTCGAAGTAGGCAGAGAGTTGAAAGTAATCCTTTTGAGTGACCGGATCGTACTTGTGGTCGTGACAGCGGCAGCATTCCATGGTAAGCCCGAGGAATGCGGTGCCGTAAGTGTGGACTCGGTCGGATACATATTCGATGCGAAACTCCTCAGGGACGCTTCCTCCTTCGACCTTCTGAGGATGCAGCCGGTTGAAAGTCGTGGCGAGAATCTGATCGCGAGTTGGCTCAAGTAGAAGGTCGCCTGCCAGCTGCCAGGTAATGAACTGATCGTAAGGAAGGTTTTCTCGGAAGGAGCGGATCACCCAGTCTCGCCATTGCCAGACAGTGCGATCACGGTCGACCTGGAAGCCGTAGCTGTCCGAATAGCGGGCAACATTCATCCATTCCATGGCGAGGCGCTCGGCGGAGGCGTCTGTGTCGAAAAGTCGGTCGACGACTTTCCCGTATGCGTCTGGAGAGGTGTCAGCGAGAAACCGATCCAATTCGGCTACTGTGGGAGGAAGGCCGGTGAGATCGAAAGTAACTCGCCGCAGCCATTTCTCGCGACTCGTTTCCGTGGAAGGAGAGAAGCCCTTTTTCTCGAGCTTTGCGAAAACGAAATGGTCGATCTCGTTTTTCACCCAATCGGATTCGACATCGGGAACGGGAACTTTTTCGGCTAGCGGCACAAACGACCAATGATCGGCGTATGGGGCTCCCTGCTCAATCCATCGGTCGAGGATAGCAATCTCCTCTTTGGTGAGAGGCATCTTTGCCTCAGGCGGAGGCATAAGGTCGGCGGAGTCATCAGAATGGAGCCGCCAGTGAACTTCGCTTTTCTCCAGGCTGCCTGGAACCACTCCTGCGTAGTCGCCAAGGTCTTCCGTGGCGTGTTCGAACGTATCGATGCGAAAATCAGACTTCTGATTTTTTGCATCAGGTCCGTGGCATTTGAAGCATTTGTCCGAAAGGATTGGGCGAACATCGCGATTGAAGTCCACTTCCTCGGCGACGAGTGGGGCCGTGATCCAGATTAGGAGGCTGGGGAAAAAATATCGCATTCGTTGTTTGTAAATGTCGACAGTGGTAAAGATCTCACGGATGTTGGAAGAAGTATGAGTCACGCAATTGCGGCGTTTCCAAAGACCTACGAGAAGTTTGCGAGGCAATTGAGGGAGATTGAAATCGATATTGAATCCCTTCTGCGCCCGATCACGAGGTGTGATCTAGACGATTGCCGAGGCACTTGCTGCCATGATGGAGTCTACCTTGGCGGAGAAGAATCCGACGTCATTCGATCACTGGTAAATGAGAATCGGGATGAGTTTGCAGAAATGGGGTTAGACCTGCCCGCTTCTCCGATAGTCTACGGAAACTGGAGGGGATACACCTCGGGGCCAAAGACTGTGACAAAGCCGATTCCGATGAAGCGGCTGGCAAAGGATTATCCGGAGCATTTTCCGGAAACGAATTGTGTCTTTCTGTTGTCAGATGCTAGGTGTGGACTGCAGGTTCTGGCTCACCAGCGTGAAAAGGAGCCTTGGTTTTACAAGCCGATTACCTGCTGGATGCATCCACTTTCGATCGAAGAAAGCGAAGACGGAACTTCCCGGCTGACTTTGCACAACGAAGAGAACGATCCGCAGATGTACGACGACTACGATGGGTTTACCTGCCGCACGCACTGCGGTCGAACCTGTCAGGGAGGCGAGCCAGCCTATCGCGTATTGAGAGAAGAGCTGGAGTTGCTGGGACGTGTTGGAGGACGGGATCTAGTAGGAGAGATTGAAAGCTATCTGGATTCCCGGCGTCCCAACGAGTAGATGTCCTGGATTCTCCTGACTGTTCTGTCGGCGCTTGTCCTGGGCGTCTACGACTTGCTGAAGAAGATGGCGGTGAGAGAGAACGCCGTCCCGCCGGTGTTGTTCTGGGGTGTGATCACCGGATTGCTGGCGTGGTTGCTTCTACGCTTGGTGACTCCGGTTTTGCCAGAAGCGTGGCAGGCCGCGGTAACCGTGGATCCAGTTACGCTGCGAGAGCATGGTTTTCTATTCGGGAAAGGAGTGCTGGTTTCGAGCTCGTGGATCTTTGGTTATTTTGCGCTGAAGCATCTGCCGATCACACTGGCGGGGCCGATTCGGTCGACTTCACCGCTGTGGACAATTCTGCTCGCAGTGATCTTGCTGGGTGAAATGCCGAGCGCCTGGCAGTGGGGTGGGGTAGCGATTATTCTTGTGGCGTTCTATCTTTTTTCGCTGCTGGGAAAGGCAGAAGGCTTCTCGTTTCATAAAGACAAGTGGGTGCTCTTTATGATGGTCGCGACGTTGCTGGGCTCGGTCAGTTCTTTGTATGACAAGATTCTGCTCCACCAGTTGCAGTTCTCCGTGGCGACACTGCAGTTCTGGTTTTCGGTCTACCTGGTCGTGGTGATGGTGCCGTTCGTTCTCGTCTGGCGATTTGGAATCAAAAACCGCAGTCGTTTCGAGTGGCGATGGACGATTCCAACGGTAGGGATCGGGCTGCTGATTGCAGACGCGTTTTACTTTGCCGCAATATCCGATCCGGAAGCGCTGATTTCGGTGATTACACCAGTCCGAAGAACTTCTGTGATCATCGGGTTCATCGGCGGCGTCTGGTTTCTTCACGAACGAAAGAACGTGAAGTGGAAACTAATCAGCCTGATTCTGATGATTTTCGGCGTTCTGCTCCTCAATTGGAAGGGTCAGTGACTGAGGACTCTTCGACGGGGGCTGGCGCGGTAACTTCGATACCCATCTTGGAAGCACGTGTTTTCCATAGGTTCCGGGCGAACTCCTGCATGTCTTCGCGGGTGTCAGCCTCGTCGACGATTTCGAGCCCCAGCAGGGTCTCGACAACATCTTCCATGGTGACGAGCCCGCTCATGCCGCCGTATTCGTCGAGGACGAGGGCGATATGGTGTCGATTCGCCACCAGGTGCTGGAATGCATCGGTGAGTTTGGTGACCTGAGGAATCGCAGCAATTTCGCGCTGAAGGTCTTTCAGTTCGAGATCGTATTGGTCGCGAGCGGCAGCGAGTAGGATGTCGTGCTTGAGCACGAAGCCGTCGATGTCATCGCGGTTTTCGCTGTAGATGGGGATCCGGGAAAACGGAGAACTGTTATGGCGATCAAGATATTGCTGAACAGTGGTGTCTTCGGTCAGTGCAAAAACAACAACGCGGGGCGTCATGACTTCGCGAACAGCGATCTCGCTGAGGCGGAGAAGGTTCTCAATAATGCGGGATTCGTCTTCCTTCAGTTTTCCCTGTCTGGTGCCTAGCTCCGCCATCACCTTGAGTTCGTCACGGCTGAAAGCGGCTTCTCCATGGTGCCCTTTGCTGAAGAGCTCGATGAACCAGACGATCGGGGTCATGACTTTTGTCAGCACTTGCAGGCATAAGCCAACCCAGGGAGCCCACGATCTCCAGTAGCGAGCACCGAGGTTTTTTGGAATGATCTCGGAAGCGATCAGGATTGCCAACGTCATGAGGGCACCGGCGATAGCATCCCACTTTCCTCCGCCGAGAGCGGAGACCTGGGCAGCTACTCCCATCGCACCTACCGTATGAGAAATGGTATTGAGGGTGAGGATAGACGTCAGGGGCCGTCCGATCTTATTCTTAAGATCTTCGAGTCTCTCTCCAACTTTAGGTTTCTTGTTCTTGAGGTTGGCGATGTAGGGGTTCGTGATGCTCAGGATCACGGCCTCCCAGACGGAACAGAAGAAAGACACGCCAATGGCGAGAACGAAGTATGTGATCAGCAGTGACCACGAACCCGTGGCATTTGGATCGACGCCACCGGAGATTGCCGCTGCGACAAGAGGATGAGGCATGGTTAGCAGATCTTTGCTGCGAATGGTTGTCTATTCAAGTCGAAACCGGTTCGACTTAAGGATGATACGATGAAGCGAAAAGTGTAAAAAGCGAGAGCAGGCACGGTCACAGTTTCTTTACATAAGCATAATACGCGCCAGTCAATTCGCTGTTTGGACCAACAAAACGAGCGACGAGTTCAGCGGGGCCCTTTTCAAGCGATACCTTCAACGTCACGCTGCTGGCGCCTTCTGGCACTTTGGTTTCGGCTTTTTCTCCCTGGATTTCAATGTAGGCGGTCGAAGCTGGAACCGATTTTCCTGGTTGTGTGCGGTAGGCTTTGGTTCCGGGGACAGGTTCGCCGGGGGGAATTGAATCGGTTATGGCTGCCTTGGCGACATCTCCTTCATTCGGCCAGCGTCGAAGCTCAATTTCGTAGTCTCCGGCTTCAACAACATCGAGATACCAGAAGCCGGTGTCTTCGGGGTGGTTGCCGCCCTGGCGGACCTGGGACTGATTCCAGGGAACCATGCGTGTGGTGATCCAATCGTGGCTGGTTAGGCGGCTTGGATTCTCTGCTGGATGACCGATTTTGATACGAGCCGGGTTTCCAAAGGTGGGTTCTAGCTCTGCCCACCAAGCTTCGTAGAAGGTCTTCATACGATCGGCAACTTCGGGGTGGTTTTCGATGACGTTGTTCTTCTGACCGGGATCGGAGTGGATGGCGTAGAGTTCGTGATTAACCTCACCCTTTTTATTGTGATTGCTGACAAGTCGCCAGTCGTTGCTCATGACGGCGGACTTTCTCCATTTGATGGGATCCTTGACTCGCTGGCTGTCCGTGACGAGGAGACGGTCAGGCCAATCTGTAGGAGCATTTTCGTTTTCGATGAGTGGGCGAATGGATACCCCGTCGAACTTCACGTCGGTTGGAGCGTCAATATCGCAAAGATCGATAAGGGTTGGGACGACATCGACGTGGGCTGTGATCGTTCCTACTCGCTTCTCTTGCGAGTAACCGCCGTTCGGCCAGTGAAGGAAGAAGGGGACCCGATGGCCGCCGTCGTATTCGCTACCCTTGGCGCCACGCATCTCGGAGTTGTAGACTTTTGCCCCGGATGAAGTGCCGTTGTCAGTGGTGAAGATGAAGATGGTATTTTCGGCGAGGCCCTTTTCTTCGAGCCATTTGCGCATCTGACCAACGTTGTCGTCGATGTTAGCAATCATGCCGAAGAAGTTGGCCAGTGCCACGCCCTGATCTTCGTAGGGCTCTGAGTATTCGACAGGGGAGTGATAGGGGCCGTGGGGTGCGTTGGTGGCGATGTAAGCGAGGAATGGCTTTCCGGCGTCGGCTTGTTCTTCGATAAAGTCTTTTGCGTAGCGGAAGAATACATCGGTGCAGAAGCCTTCTACCGCTTCGGGTTCGGAGTTGTGGAAGTAGGAGCCGTCGAAGTAGGCGTTGTCCCAGTAGTCTGGGGTCTGGCCGACACCACCGCCGCCGTGACGCATCACTTCGGTAAATCCCCGGTCTTCAGGGCGGAAGGGGTAGTTATCACCAAGGTGCCATTTCCCGAACATGCCGGTAGCGTAGCCGTTGTCTTTGAAGATCTGGCCCATGGTGACCTCATTTTCCCTGAGCATGGAACGCCCCATGATGGTGTGCCAGACGCCGGTGCGGTTCGTCCAGTGACCAGTGAGGAATGCACAGCGGGTGGGGGAGCAGGTGGGTGCCACGTGGTAGTCGTCGAGACGGACGGACTCTGCTGCGAGTGAGTCAAGATTCGGTGTCTTGAGGACAGGGTTTCCGTGACAGGAGAGGTCGCCGTATCCCTGGTCATCCGTAATAACAATCACCACATTTGGGGGAGAGGCGGCTAAGACGGGAATTGAGGTGAGTAGGAGGAACGTTAGACCAACGAAGAATCGTGATATCATCAAGGTGGGGTTTTTACTTCGCGGCGATTGTATGGGAGGAAGCGGAATCGGTAAAGTGGCGTCTATCCATTTCATCGTGGGTTTTAGTGGGACTTTTCTGATTTTTGGCTTCGTTTTTGGGGTTGACTGAGAAAGTTCAGACTGATTACAATGTAAATACGATACTAATTCTTCAGATTTTTCTGGAGATCACTTCGTGAACCATGAATCGAACTATCCCCCACCTTCCTCGGACCAAGGGTTTTACCCTGATGGAACTCCTCGTTGTCATTGGCATTCTGGCCATTCTCGCCTCGCTTGTTGTAGCTGGCATGATGAAAGCACGGGTGATTGTTGAGAGAGGGATTGCCAACACGAACATTCGGGAGCTTGCCATTGCGACTCGTGCCTGGGCTACGGAGAACAACGATAAGGTTTTCTCGCCGGTGTATCCCGGAGGAATGGAAGTGCCTCCCGGAATGAAACCTGATGATTTTTTCCCAGAGTATTATGATCTCGGTGATTCAGGGTTGTGGCTGGATGGAGTGTTGTTCGCCCGGATTTATATGCAGGCCAGTTCGTCCGGAGTGGTTGAGCAGTATCCGGTAAATGATGATGGTGATCATTTGAAGGGAACTCTTTTTGAGTCCAAGCAGTCGGTGAAGGTGAATCCTTCTGAAGAGGACTGGCACAAGCACAGCTATGCCATGAATGCGAATCTCCAGTATGACAAGATCTATGATTCTGTGCAGAGTTCGTCCGATCCTTATCTGACGGAGAAGACTTATTCGAATCTCATTTTTGCTCCTAATGCGATGCTTTTCATTGAGAACGAAGAATCCAATATTGTGATGTATGAGGACAGGGATGCTATCCTGGAAACCTTCGAAACTCGATGGGGCGGAACTCGTCCTGTAGGTGTTGCTGCGTTTCTTGATGGTCACGCTGAGACTCTGAACGATACGACTATTCCAGATCAGGATCCGGATTCTGATCGCAAGTCGAGCCGTTTCTGGCGCGGTGTTGATCCTTGATTTGTTGTTTGCCTTAAGCGGGCGCGTTTTCCCGGTCGTAAGCTTCTTTTGCCAACCGGCGCGCTTCGCTGACGGCGAAGGTGCAAGCTTCCGTGCAGATCACAGGAACGGAGCGCTTTCCGCTCTTGAGTCGGGAGACTGCACATTTGTCATCGATGGGCCATGCGATCTTTCGGATGCAGCCGGGTGAGCAGAGTTCTCGCATGATTCGGTTTGCCATCTGATCGTTGATAGCGCCTGCGAAGCGATACATCCCGGTCTGCCGTTCGAGGGTGTCGCGAAGGGGCACGGGATCGAGTTCTCCTCTGGAGTAGGCGATCCATGTGGCGAAGACGCCGGGATAGATTGCGTCGAGGCGCTTGAGAAATTCTGAGGGGCACTCTGTCCTGGTGATCCACCCGCACCGAAGGGTAGGAGCGGTTTTGAGGGGGCGGTATTCTCCATCGGGCGTGTATTTTGCGAGCTCGCGAAGGCCTTCGACGGAGTCGATTTGGTCGAGGCCTTCGTCGCTTTCGGTATTTCGAATGTGACGGGCGGAAAAGCCTGCGGTTTCGCAATGACGGAGAACGAGGTCTCCGTAGCGTTTGTCCATTCCGGGAGGCAATAGGGCCTCTAGTTCTTCAGCCAGCGTCATTGCGATAGTGTTCGTCGAAATACGCTACCTGATCAATGATGACTTCCGCAAGTGATGGATCTGTCCCGATCGCGGAGCTGTAATACAGGGTGCGTCCATTGACGGTATATGGGTTGTTTCGAAAGACATCGCGCTGGCTGGCGGCTTCGGTAGGCTCGCTCTCGATGCCAAGCATGACGGGGATATCCTGGTAGCTGTGGAGGCCGTCTGAGATGAAAAACGGGACGACGACGACGTTTGGTGTCGATGTCATTGTCTGCCAGTCGGCAATGAAAGGTGCTTCTTCCATGTAGGCGTCATGCACTTCGGCGAATGGGGCACTGGAAGCAATGATGGCATCTACCTGTGTGCGGATGGCCTCGGTGGATTTCTTGTTCAGGTTTGTCCCGTGACCGACAATAATGAGCGAGGTTTCTTTCGGATCGATGCCGCTGTCGAGGATCTCCGATGCTCGCTTGGTGAGAAGGTTGGTCATTCTGGAATGAATGCCGACGGGATCGCAGTAGTGGATGGTTTTCTCTCCGCGCTTGGTGGTGTGGCCGTCGAGTTCGAGCTCTCTTGGGAGGACCTGGCGGGTGAAGTACCCTTCGCTGATGAAGTTGGGGACGACGTAGATCTCGTCCTGCTCAATCATGGGCCAGATCTGGCGAAAGCTGGGCTCTTCTTTCCAGAAGGAGCAATGGACGGCAGCGAACTTGCCAGTCTGCTCAATGCTGTCGGCGATTTTCCATGTGGGATCGGAGGAGTCGGGGTTCTCGGTGGAACCGTGTCCTAGAATAAGAAGGGCGGATTCTGGTTTGGAGAAGTCCATTCGCAATGGGTCTACGGAGTCTGTCGGATGCTGGATGCAAAATGCAAGTGCGGTTCGAATTAATTAAATAAGTTAAAATATCTGGAAAAGTGAGACAAAATCACTATTCTGATATTAAATGAACGGTGGAACGCATTTTGGCTTAGTGATCGGAGTTTGTCTTTCGACCTGTTTCGCGGGCGTAAGTCAGGCGGAGCCGGAATCGGGACTCTCTGCAATTCAGTCATTTATCCAGTGGGAAGGGCAGGATGAGGCACCGGAGATTTATGGTGCGGTCGGTTTTTTCGCAGATCCTACTCCACCGCAGTGGCTGGTTTTGACGCCGGTGGAAGGGGAAGAAGATGTCTTTCGGGAGTGCATTGTGAAGGATGGGGTGGTGACTGCTGAGCGGATGTTTCGAAAGTTGCCGGGGCAGGACCTGCCTTCGATACCGATCCGGCTTGAGGATGTGAAATACGATTCGGGAGATGCTTTTCTTGCTGCAGAAGAGGCGGCGGGAAGTCGAAAGATCAAGTTTGAGAGCGCTCATTTTCAGCTCCGTTGT
This sequence comes from Verrucomicrobiales bacterium, assembly GCA_002698785.1. Classification (GTDB taxonomy): domain Bacteria; phylum Verrucomicrobiota; class Verrucomicrobiia; order Verrucomicrobiales; family DEV007; genus Arctic95D-9. The sequence goes on from PAAG01000060.1 coordinate 245,856, forward strand.
CGGGAAAAGGGACAGGAGCCTGTGTGGATGGTGAGCTTGCTCTCTGGCTATCACATCAGTATCGGTGTGGTGTATGTCTCGGCTAAATCGGGCGATGTGATTCGGGAAAAGTGGCAGGGTGAACCGTCCGGGAAGATGTATTCTTCCACGATCGAGCTTTCCAAGCCGGTATCCGGGAACTGAGGGTTTTCTCAGAATGGCCCTGTGATTGCGAAGGTGAATCCAGGATTCTGGATGTTCACGAAGAGGGTTTTCCCATCTGGGCTGAAGCAGGCTCCGGCAAATTCTGAGGTGTTCAGGGCGTTGTGGGCGATGGAGAAGATTTCTCCCTCCCTGGTGACTCCTCGAACCATGGATGGGCCGGAGTTGTCTTCGCAAATGTAGAGGTGGCCGGATGGGGCGATGGTGATGTTGTCGCCGTTCTTGAGCAGGTCTGTGTCGTTGGGCTCGAGGTAGAGTTCGAGTTCTCCTTCTGCGGAATTCTCGCCGGGGAAGTAACGGAAGATCTGGCCGGACTGGTTTTTGCCGCCGTCGGTGCAGGCCCAGTAGATGGATGATTCGCCGACGTTGTCTGGGCTGCCGTACCACATGCCTTCGCCTCGGGAGAAGATGACGGCTCCTTTTTCCATGGCTTGGAAGCGGAGGTCGTCGTCGGGCGATTCAGGATTTTCGAGGTCGACCCACTCGACGGGAACTCGTTCGCGGATGGGGAAGGTGAGTTCGTTGCCGGGCCAGTTGCGGGTGTCCTGCTCTTTTTCGCCTTTGATCTTGAGCGCCTGGAGTTTGCCACCGGCGGCGAGTTTGCCGGGTTGGTCTGGAATGAATCGGTAGATGACTCCATCGGAGCGGTCTTCGGTGAGGTAGACGATGCCTGTGTCGGGATCGACGGCGATGGCTTCGTGACGGAAGCGGCCCATGGCTTTGAGAGCGACGGGCTGGGTGAGGCCTTTTGCGTTTGAAGGAACTTCGAAGCAGTATCCATGGAATTGTCCCCATTTACTGGTCATGTCGGAGGGTTCTTCGCATGTGACCCAGCTGCCCCATGGAGTCGGGCCGCCAGCACAGTTTCGGTCGGTGCCGACAAGGCTGAGAAACTGGTTTTCAACTTTACCGGATTTTGGATCGTAGATGAGGGTGGTGGTGCCGCCGACGAAAGGCTGTGCGCCAAAGCGGCCGCCGTCGTAGATGAGGGATTCGTCGAATCCTTTGGGGAGTTTCTTGTTGTCTTTGAAGGGCCCTTCGGAGCTGCCGGAGTGACCGATCTCGTGATTGCGAACGAGGGCAATTTTGCCATTTCCGGCGTCGAATGCGGCCATTCCGTCGGGTTTGCCGGGAACGGTGTAGCCGTCATTCATCTTGTCGCCGGTGAAGGAGAGAACTCGGTAGGAGAATCCTTCGGGGAGATCGAGCAGACGGTGAGGGTCCGTTTTGAGTTCGCCGTAGGAGAAGCCTTCTGCTGCCTGGAGGTTGGAATCGAGGTATTTGCTGAGTCCGAGAAAGCCGGTGGTGACTGCTGCGGACTGGGTGAGGAAGGAGCGACGGGATTTCATGGGGAGAGATTTCACCATTGATAACGAAATGGGAGCAATTCGTCGTCAATTTTTTGGTGACTGATTTGTGTGAGGGGAGGGGGGAAATGCTGAAATGCTGAGATTTTGAAATGCTGAGATTTTGAAATGCTGAGATTTTGAAATGCTGAAACCGGTAACCGGCGTAGGCTGAAATGCTGACGCGCAGCCTGCGGCGCACGATGAATAATGAAATGCTGTTTTCGTTCGCGCGTTGGTGGGCGAGAAAAAGATAAGGAGTAAGATAAAGAAAAAGAGTTTTGGAGGCGTGGGGGTGCTCCCGCTGGTCGGTGGTCTTGGGGGGGAGTAGGATTAGGATTATGAGTATGAGGAGGAGTTGGGGGAGATTCGGAAACGTTCAACGTCCAACGCTCAACTTTAAACTTTCAAGTAGTGGAGATAGAAATGAGGGGAAATGAAGGGATTTTTGTTTCTACCTCATTCCGGGGCGGATGGTTATGTTTCTTCGGCGTTTGCGCGTTTGGTAGGCCTGGTTTGTTGGGTCGTAGTAGGGATTGTACTGTGGGTGCCAGTTTGGATCGCGGTTGGGGTCGCGGCGATCAGCGTCCATCTCGGCTTTTACTCTTTGGTGATAGTGTGGGTGATTTGTCAGGTCCTGGGCTACTGGACTTGGTGCGGAATCTTGCGGTTCTGGGGCGCTTTCTTCTGAAATAGTGGGTTCCGGTTGTGGCTCGGGTTCTGGTGCTGGCTGGTGTTCTTGTGAGGGAGTTGGGTGCTGGACTGGTGGGGTGTGGTGGGTTTCGAGATCTTCGACGGGTTCTCCGGCTCGGACTCTTCGGATGAATTCGTGGAGGGTGTCGCGGACGGGTTCTTTTGGCTCTGGTTTGGGGGCGTAGGCACCGATCATGCGTCCGGCTTCACGGCAGGCCCAGATGACGTCGCGGTTTTTGGCGGTGCGGTCGTCGATGATTTCTTCGAGCCGGTCGAGGATCTTTTCGCGGGTGAGTCCGGTGTGCTGGCGGTCAAATTCCTGGAGTTCAGCGAGGTATTCCTGTGCGTCTTCGCGCTGGAGGATGCGACCTGCGTTTCCCGAAGCGCTCTCGAAGGAGCAGTTGTATCCGGCGTCGAGCCAGGATTGGCCCAAGTTCCCCGTGATGTGGTAGCGGTCGAGAAAGTGTTTCTGGCGGGGGGAGAGGGGGCGAGGAGTGGGTGTGGTTTGTTTGTGCATGGGGTTATTCTAACAAATACACAATGTTTTGTCGAGGCAGAAGGCTGAAGGATACAGGCAGAAGTGGATTTTGAATTTCGGCGGCTGTGAAGCGAACGGAGAAGATGAAAAGGCACAAAGTGATCCAGGGCCGGACGTATCGTAATGATCGGGGAAGGCACAAGGAGGGGGGCGTTGGTTTCCAGAGTCGACGGTGAGATGGGAATGGGCTTAATGAAGCAGTTGCACAATTGTAGGTTTGGTAGTGTTTTGGATTGATGCCTGATCCCGCTGTTCAATCTCTCGGGCCAGTGGGCTATCTGATACCTTCGTCTTCGATCATCGTTCCTCTTCTTTTCGCCCGATCCTCGTGCCTCCGTATCTCCGATGGAGTGATTTCAAAACTCTTCGGATTTGAACAGGCCGACTCCGCGCCATTGGTTCTTGTCGCAGGCTATTTTGAAGTCGTTGGAAACCACAATGAAGGTCGGGTAGATCTTCTCTCTGACGATCATTCTCGGATCGGGACTATTGAGGAACTCCAACTTTGAGAAGCTCATCGGTTGCTCTGTCCCGGGGATGCATGTGTATTGCGATTTCTCTTTATCCACACTTTCGCCGATGTTCCTCACGTTCACGATCGAGTAGCCAACCAAGGAGCCGTTTTTCGTTTCGATCTTCGCCGGTACCAATTCAACTAGATCCGGGCAGGTAGTGAGCAAGTAGTCTGCAAGGCGACTTGATACCAGCGGAACCATTGCGCTGTTGGCTAAGTCATCAAACTTTGCCAGATCTTCACTGGTAGACTGGAACTCAAATTCAGGGACACCCCACGTGTTCCCCAATGTGGTTCCTTTTTGAAGGTCGAAGTGATCGGGCGATGTTGCCTTTCGATATTCTCCGATCAGTGCTTCGGGAAAGTCGTTGGGGATTCTCCACAAAAATCTCATCTCTGTGCTCCTTGTCTGTGGTGTTTATGGGTGACCTAAATGGGGCCGAGGAATACCACTAATTCGCACGATTAGTCAGTAAAGCTCGCTAACAGCGTAGAATCTACTGACAACCTTTCTTTCGCTCTTGTAATTGTCACGTAAAACAGTCTCGCTTCTTCTTCTGAAATATTTGAATTCTTGTCTATGCTTGCGGAAAAATCATCAGAAATTCGTACGGATCGCCACTCACGTCCTTTGGCCTTGTGGGCGGTCGATACAGCTACGTCTGCTTTTGTTTCGTCTTCGGACGATGCGCAGATCGCTGCCCAAAGTCGACCGGGTCCATTTTGCTCCACGAGTGTTACGAAAGGTCGCAAATCAGCGCCCTCCTCTTTCTCGGAGAACTCCACAACATCCTTCCAGGTTGAGAACCCAAAAAAATCTGGATGCGATCCGGGAATGCCTTTTTTCAGTTCGAAAACATCTCGAACCAGCGCCTTCAATTCTGTGGTTCCTCCTACAATGTGAGGAAGTCTCCCTTCTGTCACAAGATTTAAGGTTTCAGCAATAACCGAAGCGTTGGTTCTCGTCAGAACAGCATCGGTGTGCGAACTTGAAAGTATTTCACTTTGTACTTTCGGATTTCCACGGACAGGATCAGTTTCTCCCAGTTTACGCAGAATATTTGTTGCAGCATCGGCAATTGCCTGCCCGAATCTAAAAGATTGAGTGAGTTTCGCTTCATACTCAGTCGTTATCTGTTCCATCGCATTTACTGCTCCCCGCCATGCGTAAATTTGCTGATGTCGATCGCCGACGAAAACGATTTGCCGTGTTTGATTCTGCACTACTTCGAGAACAACTGGATTCGTGTCCTGTGCCTCATCCAACAACACATAGTCATAGTCCAGTACCGGGTTTCCCAACGCCCACAATTTTAAATATCCGTCGTGACCGAGCGGAATCTGATCGGCTGGGTCGATCATTCGATGCCAGAGGTTGGTTGCTTCATCGACGATCCAATTTATTAGAGCGCTCGAATGTGCCTGATCAAGTCCTAGTACTTTCCCTGTTTTAGGAACATTGTCTGAGCAGATTTCGAGTGAAGAACTTTGGGAGAAGCTCCGAACCGTAGAGAGAATTAAAAACGCCTGTTGGTCGGGTTCGAGCGCCAACATGTCACCGACTCTTATTCGTCCGAGACCCAACTCTGATGAAAGTTGCTTAGAAGTAATCCTGCTAAACATTTTGTTCTGATCATACCGATTGATTGATCTGACTGCACGTGCCGCAAGTGAATGTGTAGTGCGGCAATCGACACACGATGGGAAACTTAAATGTGCTTCCTTCGCGATGGACTTATTGAACGCTAAATACAAGCCTCTTTCGTTTCGTGAACAGGCCATAAGCATTAAAGTGCTAGTCTTTCCTGCGCCAGCAAAAGCAGAAATTTTTAGCGATCGACCGGTCGAAAAACAGTTCAGTGCATAGGTCTGTTCTTCTGTTGGAGGAAATCTCGGACTAGGCTGTGGCTGTGGCTGTGGCTGTGACTGTGGCTGTGGCTGTGGCTGTGGCTGTGGCTGTGGCTGTGGCTGTGGCTGTGGCTGTG
>PAAG01000001.1 GCA_002698785.1 Verrucomicrobiales bacterium
ATGGTGCGGCGCCCGGAAGGGCCGCTTCCGCGAGAGGCGGCCCCTTTCGAGAAGCCCGGCAATGGAATGGATTTGCGAGACTTCCAGAAGCTCACGGGCTGACAGCGGCGGCAAGAGCCCTGGCAGGCGCTGAGCGAGCATCGACTTGCCCGATCCCGGCGGTCCGCAGAAGAGAAGATTGTGCCCGCCCGCCGCAGCGATTTCGAGCACACGCTTGGCGCCTTCCTGGCCTTTGACATCCCTGAGGTCCGGCCCCGCAGGAGGGGTCTCCAGTTCCCCGGCCTTCGGCGGACCGATCACGGCACGGCCGGTAAAATGGTTTATCAGCGCGATCAGACCCGGTGCGGCAACCACGCTGCCGCCAGCCCAGGCCGCCTCCGCGCCGCAGACCTCAGGACAAATCAGCTGCAGATCCATTGCCTCTGCCGCCATGGCGACAGGCAACACGCCGAGCGTTTCACCCAACATTCCGTCAAGAGACAACTCCCCGATCGCCGCGTACCCTTCCAGCTGATCCGCCGGGATCACGCCGATCATGGCGAGGATCGCGAGCGCAATGGCGAGATCATAATGACTGCCCTCCTTCGGAAGGTCCGCGGGGGCGAGATTCACGATCACACGCTTCGGCGGCAAGGCGAGCCCAAGCGAGGCAAAGGCCGCCCTCACCCGCTCCCGGCTTTCGCCGACGGCCTTGTCCGGCAAGCCGACAATGTGAAACGCTGGGTTGCCGCCGGTCATCTGCACCTGAACGTCGACAGGCTGGGCTTCAACACCCTCAAACGCAAATGTTGTGACCCTGCAAACCATCAGCTCATCCCAACCCAGATGAGAAAATGGTTAACACAGGCCCGCGAACAAATAAAGAACAAATATTGAGGCGCTATGCCCGCATAGCGACTGCCTCCAGCGCGGCGTCGAGGACGTCCAGCCCGGCCCCCGCCCGCGGCGCACGTTCCGACAGGGTCCGCCGCCAGAGACGTGCACCGGGCTGTCCATTGAACAGGCCAAGCATGTGGCGGGTCATGGCATGCAGGCCTGTGCCCTGCTCCAGCTGCCGGGCCATATAGGGCCGGTAGGCGTCTATGGCTTCAAAGGGTGAAATGGCCGGGCCCGCTCCGTAAAGCGCCTGGTCCACCTCTCCCAGGAGCGCCGGTGTCTGATAGGCTGCGCGGCCCAGCATGACGCCATCGAATGTGGTGAGGTGATCACGGCACTGATCAATGCCGGTGATACCGCCGTTCAGGATAATGCCGAGATCCGGACGGGCGGCTTTCAGCTCCGCGACAAGACCATAATCCAGAGGCGGAATATCCCGGTTCTCTTTCGGGCTCAGCCCCTTCAACCAGGCCTTGCGCGCATGCACGGTGAAGACAGAACACCCCGCCGCGGAGACCTTTTCGACAAAGCCGAACAGGGTTTCCCGCGCAGGCAGATCGTCGATCGCGATGCGGCATTTCACGGTAACGGGAATGGAGACGCGCGCCTGCATGTCGCTGACGCATTCGGCGACCTGGTCCGGCTCTGCCATCAGGCAGGCGCCGAAGGCACCGGACTGGACACGGTCAGACGGACAGCCGCAATTAATATTGACCTCGTCATAGCCGAACTGTTCGGCAATCGCCGCCGCTTCCGCCATCTTCGCCGGATCACTTCCGCCAAGCTGCAGGACAATCGGGTGCTCTGCATCGGAATACCCGATCAGCCGGTGTCGGTCGCCATGGATGACGGCATCCGCAGTGAGCATTTCCGTCCACAACAGCGCTTTCTTCGTCAGGCAACGATGGAACGCCCGGCAATGCCGGTCTGTCCAATCCATCATGGGGGCAACAGAAAATCTATAGACTTGATTTATTTGCATTTTTTTAGTATTTTCAAAGGGCCAAAACAAGAACGTGTGCACTTTTTTGGACCAATTTGCACACGCTTGTACCGGTTTTGATCTGTCTGTGCACACGGAGCGCACACGAAATGGCGACGATTGTAAAACTTCCCTCCGGAAGCTGGCGGGCCCAAGTGCGGCGCAACGGGCGGTATGTCTCGAAGAGCTTCAAGCGCCGCCGTGACGCGGACGGTTGGGCCGTGGACATGGAACGCCGCATCGACCGCGGCGAAAGCGTCTCCAAAGCCCGTCCCAAACATCTCAACACGCTTTCTGATCTCGTCGACCTCCACATCGCGGACATGCACGAGTCCCGCAAGCCCCTGCGCCGATCAAAATCCTACTCACTCAACAAGCTGAAACTCGATATCGGTCACATGCGCATAGATCAGATTGATCGCGAGACCGTTGTCGAATTCGGACGTCAGCGATCTCACGAAGGCGCCGGGCCTCCAACCATCGCGATGGACATATCCTATCTGAAGACGATCCTACTGCATGCGAAGGCCGTGCATGGCGTCCATACACCGGTCGAGGAAATCAACCTCGCACGCGTCGCACTCAATAGGCTCGGCCTGATCGGGAAAAGCCGCGAACGTGATCGTCGGCCCACTCAGGAGGAACTCCACGACCTATTCGAGTTCTTTGACGCCAATGAGCGCTACCGCGCTCCGATGAGCCGGATTGTTCGCTTCGCGATCGCAACGGCCATGCGCCAGTCAGAGATCTGCTCAATCCATTGGGATGATGTCGATATGAGGCGGCGCATCGTTACGGTCCGTGACCGGAAGGACCCCAGGCAGAAAGACGGCAATCATCAGAAAGTGCCTCTGGTCGACCTCACTGGCTATGACGCCTGGGAGCTCATCAATGAGCAACGGCGAGCCAGCAACAGCACCGGTCGCGTCTTCCCCCACAATCCGCGTTCAATTGGAACAGCGTTCCGGCGCGCCTGCGTCGACCTCGACATCGAGGACCTGCATTTCCACGACTTACGCCATGAAGGAACAAGCAGGCTCTTCGAGGCAGGGTTGAAAATTCAGCAGGTTGCCTTGGTGACGGGCCACAAAGACTGGAAGATGCTCAAGCGCTATACGCATCTGAGCGCAGACTCGATTGTTGCTTTGGCCTCGAGCAATTCAAGATAGATAACCCAATTTCCGAGCGGTCGGATGGCGCAATCGCTAAGATCCGAGGAAATCAAACTCACACTCCATTCCACGTCGAGGAACAATCTGCGAGATATCGTCCCCATGTCAGCAACCGCGTGAGGCGGTGGTTCGGCAATTGCCAAATCCAGTAGCGCCGCGGCCAACACCCTACTCTATACCTGAATGTGCCAACCTTTCGATTTGGCCGCCGATTCTGAGAACGACGAGCAATTACGCGACGGCCCGCCCACAACACAAGGTAGATGGAATTTCTCAACAAGGATGGATCTTGACCTGCATACAGGAGTTGGACATGCAGGATTCGTATGAAGAATCAGATCCCTCCCCTACGGAAGGTCTCCCCCGCCGGCGACTTATACGCACGGCGACCAGCTATTGAGACCCTGATAGGGCACTGTTGCGAAATGCCCTTTGAGGCTTTGAATGAACGCGCCGGGATAAAAGACCGTCGCCACCCAGACTACCTTCCGTCTGAAGTTCTGGTTCACTATCTGAGGGCGACCCGGTCGGACAATACAGACCGGCGCTTTGAAAAGCTCTACGATATCGTCATAGCGCGGCTGGTCCGAAATTTGAGGCCGGCGGTACACGGCGATAAGGAAAGCGCATGGCAATCGGAACTTCAGGAGCGTGTGACCGAGCGATTTGTCATTCGCCTGATGAAGGACAGAAGCGAATATTGCGAGGCACTGGATATTTTTGAGGTCGCTTTTGATCGCGCGGCCAGAGCGCTCAAGGTGGATATGCTGCGCATCATGGGCCGCCGCGTTCCGCCGACAGCCTCCCTTGAGGACGAAGACTCCGGGGAGATACGCGAGGATATCGAGCTGGCTCTACAGGCACTGAATCCGCTCTCGAAACCGATGGAACTGCAAATGACTTACCGGATTCAACTCCGGCGAGCGATTGACTCGTTACCAGACAACGAGAGGAGGGTTATCGATATGATCTTTGTAGGCATCCCAGCGGAAAGTGACGATCCCAATACACCAAGCATTGCGCGCATATTGAATTGCCATCCAAAGACGGTTCGCAATCGTCGCGATAACGCTATTAACAAGCTGAAAAAACTATTGGGTGAGGCATAACAGTATGGTTCGAACACCCGATTCAGAAGACATTTTTTTCGCATTCACCGCAGAACCGGATATGACACCCGAGGTTTTCCGGAGCTATGTCGCACGCTACCCGCATCTCGCAGCAGACCTCGCCGATCTTTACCACGAATTCCAATCGGCGGATTTCGGCCAGACCGCTAAGGAAGAGGTGAGTCTTACAGCGGCATCGAGTTTGATGGATGAAGTCCAAACAGCTTTGTCCGGAGACCGGCTCATATCTCTTGCCCGAACACTCGGGCTTCCAAGAGATTTCATTGCGGGCTTTCGAGATGCCCGTGTGCGCGCCGGAACCATCCCTTTGGGAGTGTTGTCATATCTCAGTCGCGCCGCAGACGTGCGCGTACATCACATTCTTGCGTACTTCAGGCATGCCGAGAACAGCCATCGCGCTTTGGCATTCAAGTCTGATAGCAAGCCACGAGCGACTGAAATAATGGACTATGCCGATTTCGTCCGGAACCTCGGTCTTACGGATGAAGAGGAAGCCAAGCTCAGAGAACTTGAGCATTCCGATGGATCCGATTGAACTCGTCCGACAACGGGCCGCTGAACTGCATGAAGCGCTAACCAACAGCGGTGCTAATCCAAGTGACCCTTATTCCTTCGTCCTAAAGGAAGCAGACCGGCGGAATATTGAAGTCAGACCCTATCCCGGTGGCCATGCCATGCTGGGCGGAGGGCGAGCGCTGTACGACGGAGACGCCCGGAGTATCCGGCATGAGCGGACCGGTGATCCCTTTCTCGATGCCTTCCTCGTCGCCCATGAAATCGGACACGATGAATTCGGCGGGCACGTTGATCTGGGACCGTTGCAAGACGTGAATCTCGCCCGCTCGGCAGATCCCGCTGAAGCAGGCGCCGATCGCGTCGTCGACTACAGCAGCAAGGCCCGCCAGGAAGTCCAGATGGACCTGTTCGCGAGAGAGTTCCTGTTTCCGCGAAAACTCGCCAAGGAACTTCACCTAAGACAGGGCCTGTCTGCCCGCGACATTTCCGCTTCCCTGAAAGCACCCTACGACCTCGTGGCCGTTCAGATATTCGATGCCATCCTTCTCCCGGAAATGCCTGCGCGATCACCGGCGCAACACAGACCCAAACAAATGAATCCGGAACAGGCAGAGGCCGCCGGCCAGGGAGAAAGTGCATTCCTGCTGGAAGCCGGCCCGGGGACCGGCAAGACCCAAACCCTGATCGGCCGGCTGGCAGTCCTGCGGGAGCGCGGTGTTGCGCCAGAGTCCATTCTCGTTCTGACGTTTTCGAACAAGGCAGCCGCAGAGTTGACGGACAGAGCCCTCAGCTTCTGGCCGGAACTCGCCGGATCGGCATGGATCGGTACGTTTCATTCGTTTGGGCTAGACATCGTCAGACGATTTCACGACCGTCTCAACCTCCCAAAAAATCCGGCTTTGCTTGACGCAACGGCGGCCCTGGCACTCCTCGAAGAAGCGTTTCCAAAGCTCGATCTTGACCGGTTCAAAGACCTTTGGGACCCAACCGACAACCTCAGCCGTATTCTGTCGGCCATTTCGAGAGCTAAAGATGAGGTCGTCAGCCGCTTCCAATACAGAACGCTCGCGGAAAGCATGGTTGCGTCGGCTAACACGGATCATGAGCGCGAGCTGGCGAAACAATGCCTTGAGATTGCAGACGTATACGACCTCTATGAAGACCTCAAAGCCGAACACGGAGCAATCGACTTTGGGGATCTGATCGCACGCCCCACAGAACTGGTTGAATCTGACTCTGAGGTCTGCGGTCTGCTGCGGAATACCTATAAGCACGTGCTAGTCGACGAGTACCAGGACGTTAATCGCGCCAGCGTCCGCTTGCTGAAGGCGCTACATCCGGATGGAAAAGGGCTTTGGGCCGTTGGGGACGCCAAGCAGTCGATCTATCGCTTTCGCGGTGCATCTTCGGCAAACATGAACCGGTTCTGCGGAGAAGACTTCGCGAACGGTCAATCGAAAAGTCTCAGGCAGAACTATCGTTCCTTTCAGGAGATCTGCGACGGTTTTGTTGGATTTGCCCGTAGCGGCATGGCAGCCGCCAGAGCGGATGTAACTGCCGACGCGTCGCGCGGCGCATCCGGCATCAGACCCGCCTTCGTTCAGACAACTACTCGCGAGCACGAGATCGACGAGATCGCAGCCCGTATCCAGAAATTTCGGGATGAGGGCATCACCTTCGCGGACCAAGCCGTTCTATGCAAGGGCAATGCACGCTTGTCTGCAATAGCCAAGGGACTGGAAAAGCTTGGCGTTCCGGTGCTCTATCTAGGGCCCCTTTTCGACAGGCCGGAGGTTAAGCAGGCACTTTCGCTTCTTTCCCTCCTTGTTGATCCAAGAGCCGCTTCCCTCATCGCGGCTGCAGCCATGCCTGAATTTAGCGTGCCGCTGAACGACATCAGGAACTTCGCTGGCCTCCTGCGTGGCAAAGAGGCGATGGCGCCCTTGGACTGGCTGGACGAAATCGGGCGAGCGGAGGACATTTCCGAAGAGGGCCGGAATGGGCTAGCGGCGCTGGCAGAAGCGATCCGATCATGCACACCGGAGGACACACCGTGGCGTGCATTTGCGGCAATATATCTCGACAACAGCCGACTTGCCGCGCGCTTCTCAGAAGTCGCTCATTCCGGAAGCCCATTGCCAGCGATTGCCTTGTGGCAATTGCAGAACTTTCTGCGCACGGCAGAATATGACCAACGTGGCTTACCGATCAGCGACCTCCTTCGGCATATCCGGCGACTTGCGATCCTGTCTGATGAACGTGACCTGCGAGACCTCCCTCAGTCCGCACAGACCTTGGACGCAGTGCGCCTGATGACGATTCATGGCAGCAAAGGGTTGGAGTTCAAGGCAGTCCATCTGCCCAGCCTTACGTCAGGATCCCTTCCACGCTCCGCTAAGCAAAACCGCTCCCTTCCTCCGCCCGACGGCATGCTGGAAGGGCCGGTTCACAATGGTGTTGCCGCAATGGCTCAGGGGCATGACGAAGAACAGGAATGCCTATTCTTTGTTGCGCTTTCACGGGCACGAGACCGGCTGGTGCTCTACACTTTCTGCCAGAACAAGTCGGGAGGAAGCATCAAACCCTCGCCTTTCGTGGCCGGCATCCAATCACTGCTCCGCAATGAAGCGCCTGTCACGACAACGATCAGCAGTGAAGTTCCACCTGAAGCGATCAAGGCGGAATATGATACCCCACTCCAAATCACCCCTTCCGAGATCGCAATCTATGACAAGTGCCCCCGGAGATTCCTGTACACCTATGCGATCAGGGTCAGCGGACAAAGAACACAAACGGCATTCATGCAAATGCATGATGCCATCCAGAACTTGGTGGATCGGCTGTGTTCCAATACGGAAACTGAGCCCAGCGCGTCGGCGATCCTGGCAGAATTCGAGGCATGCTGGCTGGCATCCGGGCCTGTCGAGCATGGCTACGCAGACGAATATAAAAGGCTGGCACTGCAACTTGTGGAAAACCTGATCAATCTACGCGCTGGCGAGACGCGTCGCAGCGTGGAGACACTGACGGTTGCCGTCGGCAATGGTGAGATTCTGGTAACCCCCACAGAGTGCGTTACGGCCCCCGGTGCGGCGCCTATTCTTCGAAGGATCCGGACAGGTCGACAAACAAGTGACTCCGCCAGAAAACTCGACGCCCTCTCATTCGAACTTGCCGCCGGAGGGGATGCACAGGGTGAGTTTGCATTTCTCAGCGATGGCACCACTCTCAAACTAGCTCCGAATGCCAAGCGCCTTACAACGATCAGGGGCAAGCTAGAAACCGCAATGAACGGGATAGAAGCAGGGCAATTCCCTGCTGAACCGGATCGCCCCGAGCGCGAATGTCCTCGTTGTCCGCATTTCTTTCACTGCACGGACCTGCCTAAGGGCGGACTTCAAAAAAAATCTTCTTCCGCGTTTCCGGTTTCTGATCAGCCTGTCGATTGACCCTTTGCAAGCAGGGGCAACCAAGCCTCCGCACCAAGCAAAAGGACAATAAAATGACTGACTTCCCCCCTGATTCCGAAATTGACGACCTTGCCGAAGCCGTTCGCCAAGGCCGGCCTATGCGCGTCGGCGCGCCCTTCCGTGTAATGGTGGCCGATACTTCCCTCGAGTTCGAACAAAAGCTCCTTCGTGACCCCAAACCGAATGGGCGCCAGTTCGTCGAACTTGTCGATGGCCATCCGGTCGACCAGTTCATCGTCATTGCCATCCTGCCAAACGGTGATTTCGAGGATATCCGGCTTGACGAACCCTACGACCTGCGCGGTCAGGGGGCTGAGCGGGTACTTGTTGTCCGGTCTGATCGCACCTACCGGTTCAAAATCGACGACAGGGATCTTGAGTGGCCTCAGCCTTGTATCAGCGGTTTCGTGCTGAAGAAGATTGCTGGCCTCGCACCCAACTACAATCTGTGGCTGGATGTACCTGGTGGTCATGATCGCAAGATCGCTGACAGCGACATCATCAATCTCGACGAACCCGGCATCGAGCGGTTTATCTCCCTCATCGACCAGACGACCGAAGGGCTTGAGGCGCTGCCTTCTGCTGATCGCATGTTTCTGGAGGAGCATGGGTTTAGCTACGAACTGGTGTCCGACAAGCACCAGGATGCCATCATCCTCAGAGATTTCGCACTACCTGACGGGAAGTTCGATCACACCCATACGGATCTGCTCATTCTCCTGCCGAGTGGTTACCCGGACTGCCCGCCCGATATGTTCTACGTGTTCCCGCACCTTGCACTGAAGCCGAACGGATACGCCCCCAAGGCAACGCAAGTGAGGTTTTCGTTCGCCGGCCGTTCATGGCAGCGCTGGTCCCGCCACAATGAGTCCTGGCGCTCGGGAATTGATGGTCTGCGGACTATGTTGGCACGTGTGCAGACTGCACTTGCGGAGGCCCGTCCGTAATGCCCGCGCTGGATCTCATCCTGCTTGCTCCTCATGGCTCATCCCTCAGGTCCCTTCTTGCAGAGGGGGCCGGACATGAGCGCGCAGGCTATATGCTGTTCGGCATAGCTGACATCGCCCGGGATCCCTGGCAAGGAGTATCCAGACGCCGCTTCATTTCACATACATTCGAACCTGTCTCGAAGTCCGATCAGGTCTCAGAATCGGCGCGACACGTGACGTGGCAAACCGACGGGTTCATGTCTCTGCTTAGCCAGGCGATGAGAGCCGGCATGGTGCCAGGTATTGTGCATACTCACCCCGCTGGTGTCGCCGCGTTCTCGGAACAGGATGACACGAATGAGGCTGAGTTAGCACGCACAGCGAAGCTCAAGGGGCTACCTGGCCTTCTCAGTCTGGTCATTGCCGGAAACGGTGACATCGCCGTCAGATACTGGCAGTCGGAAAGCAAGAAAACGGATATCGCCCGCATTCTCCAATCCGGTCCCAACCTCTCTCTTCAGGATTGCTCGCGCGATCAACCAACTTTCCTCGATCGGCAGGTACGCCTGTTCGGTGAAGCATCCAACAACATGATCACGCAATTCAGGTGCGCTGTTGTCGGCGGGGGCGCAACAGGTAGTGCGACGCTTCCTCTCGTGATGCGGCTCGGGATCAGATGCGCTGCAGTTTTCGACCGTGACCGCGTCGAGGAAAGCAACCTTAATCGGCTTCATGGTGCGACGCGGCACGACGCATGCCGGCACTTGCCCAAGACTGAGCTTCACGCCCGTCTCGTGAAAGAGGCAGACCTCGGCATGCAGCTTGTGACAGTCGATGCATGGGCAGGCTCCCCGGAAAGCCACGAAGTCCTCAAAGCTTGCGACGTGATTTTCTGCTGCTCCGATGACCATGCCGGACGATTGTTCCTCAACCGGTTTGCGCGATTTTATGGCATACCCGTGATCGACATGGGGCTCGCCATGCAAAGACGCCAGAATGGTCATTTCGATCTCTTCGCCCGCGTCACAACACTCGTGCCAGGACATCCCTGCCTGCTTTGCGGTGGTCATGTCAGCCCGAGGCGAGCCCGTGAAGAAGCGCTAAAGAGGACTGATCCCGGCGCGTTCGAACAGCTCAAGGCTGAAGCTTATCTCCTGGGTGAGGGCGACCCATCGCCTGCAGTCGTCTCATTTACGAGTGAAGCGGCATGCATGGCCGTTAATGAGTGGCTGTCCGGGATAACCGGCTTCGCCGGGAAAGCGGGCATGAGCGCGACCCGCGTCCGGAGATTTCACGCGCGCGATGACCGCTTTCCCCAATTCGAGGCACGCCCGAATTGCCCGTGCTGCCAATCTGCGGACACGCTCGGACGCGGCGATGTTCTTCCTTTTCTGGACATGGTGAATTGAGATGGAGAATTGGAAAAGAGCGCTATTGCTGAATTCGGCCCGACTTCTGCGGCGCACGTGGTTTTTCAAGGCGGATTTTCTTGTCAAACGGCAAACCAGGTTCCCCGAGGTTCCACCCCAGAATGCCCATGAACTCATTCTGGTGGAAGATTCCGGTGTCAGGAAATGGGCTTGCTTTCAATGCCCAGGTGGCTGTGGAAAAGCCATTTCCCTCTCCCTCAACCCTCACCAACGCCCTCGCTGGGGCATCACAATCGATTTCTGGCAGCGCCCGAGCCTGTCGCCATCTGTACATCAGAAGAATTCATGTGGCTGCCACTTCTGGGTCAAGCGCGGTCAGGTGCAATGGTGCAAGGACGGACGCTCTGAACGACGAATAAATCCGGCCGAGACAGGGGCCTCGTGAACCCTACTCTGGCAACAAGGTTCGCGCTGCATCACAAAATCGCCGCCTAGAATGCGAATTTCCACGATGAGTAGAACCGGAACTGAATTTTCTGTTAATCTCACGAGGCTGGAGAACCCCGATGACATTTCGCTTCATTCATTCATCCGACCTTCACCTGGGACGCCGCTTCGGAAACATTCCACAGCCACCCGATGGCAACATTCGTGGACGCCTGATGGAAGCGAGGCACAATTCGATTGTCCGACTCGCCGAGACGGCAAGGAGCCGGGGCGCGGGCCACGTCCTTCTAGCCGGAGACACATTTGATACTCCAACACCATCTCAATCAGTGCTGCGGCAATCGCTTTCAGCCATGGGAGCAGCGGATGATGTACATTGGTGGATTTTACCCGGCAATCACGACAATCTGCAAGATGCTGAGCCACTCTGGGAGACGATTGGGCGCGAAGCGCCGGCAAACGTTCATGCAGTCACGGATCCGGCGCCAATAAATCTTGAACCCGTCGTTTCGCTCCTGCCCAGTCCGGTCAGCTACCGGTCAGCGGGCCGCGACCTGACTGACAATCTGGCATCAATGCCGTCGGCGGATGGGGCTCTAAGAATCGGTCTGGCACATGGAGGCGTTGTCGACTTTACCGACGGGCGCGCAAATATTCCTCCAGACAGGGATCGATCGGCGCGACTGGACTACCTAGCGCTTGGAGACTGGCATGGCCGGACTGCAATCACTCCGCGCACACATTACTCAGGAAGCCCCGAACAGGATCGGTTCAAACATGGCCGCAGGGGCGTTTGTCTTGTTGTGACCATCGATGGGCCGGGAGCCATACCTTTGGTCGAAGAAGTCGAAACAGGGAATTTTCTCTGGGCTCAAAGCGAGCTGCCGCTGCTAGCAGAGAGTAATGCGGCCGATGCGCTGGAAGCCATGCTACCTCAGAACAATCGCCGCGATTTGCTTATGCGCATCCGTGCCACAGGTTGGTCGAGCCTCAGCGGACAATCAGAACTGAAACGAACAGCAAACCGGCTAGGGCCGGAATTCGCACACTTCGAGCTGGATACAGCACAACTTAGTACAATTTATGAAACGGCGGATCTCGACGAAATCGACAAGGCGGGTGCGCTAAGACTTGCCGCCAACGAGCTCATGGAAGCGGCTAAGAGCGATGCCCTTTCCTCTGACGACCGCAGTGTTGCCGCAGCAGCACTTTCCCGCCTTTATGCCTATGTAAAGGAAACCGATCAGTGAAACTCAGGTCGATTACACTCAACAACGTCCGCCGTTTTACTACCCCGGTTACGCTGGACGAGATCGGAGATGGGCTCAACGTCCTGAGTGCACCGAACGAATTTGGTAAGTCTACGCTATTCGATGCGCTTCAGGCATTGTTCTTCAAGTCCCACAGCTCAGCCGACAAGGACATCAAAGCGCTCAAACCCCATGCCGGGGGCGCACCTGAAATCTGGGTCCATATTGAGGTCAACGGAGAACGTTTCACAGTCGCAAAGCGTTGGCTCTCGAAGGCTTCGGCAACCGTGAAAAAGAATGGACTACTTGTCGCCCAAGCAGATGAGGCCGAAGCTTGGATTTCAGGTATACTGAGCAGCGGCGATGGCGGACCTTCCGGGCTTCTTTGGGTTCGTCAGGGCCTGACCAGTCTAGCGGACGGCTCAAAGAAGGAGCAGGAAGTGGCGCTGGAAGTGCGGCGAGATTTGTTGTCATCGGTTACAGGTGAAGTCGAGGCAATGACGGGGGGGCGGCGCATGGACATGGCGTTAGCTCGCTGTAGACGCGAACTGGCAGAGTATATGACATCTAGCGGCCGGCCCAAGGCCGGTGGCCCGTGGAAACTCGCCCAGGAACAAGTCGAATTGAGGGACGCAGAACGCAATGCACTTTCGGACCGGGCAACAGAGCTTCGTGATGCACTAGCTAATCGCAAAAAAAGGCGTCGCGAACTTGCCGAGCTTGAATCTCCCGACGCAATTTCTGAACGCAAGCACCGCCTGAGTGAGTCTAGCAAGGAACTTCAGTCTGCCGAACGTCATGCGGAAGAAATCGAGGCTGAAGAACAAAAGGTAAAGGCGACTCGTCTGTTGGTGGCTAACCTCGAAAGCCGCCTTTCAGGCTTCCAGGCCGCCAGGCGGGAGCAAGCCGAAGCAGCAGACCAGGAAGCTCGTTCCTCCGAGGCGGTTGAGAAAGCGCTCTTACAGCGAGACTCGGCTGAACAGGACCGCGCTGCCGCAATACTGGTAGCTGAATCCGCGCAGTCGGCACACCAGATGGCCGAAGCGACAAGGAGAAAGGCGCAACGCCGAGAGGCAGCCATCCTGGGGGCGGATCGACGCAAAGACCTTCTAACACGCCTCGATCAGGCGCAAGCTGCGCGGGAGGCCATGGAGAAAGAGGCTGCAGCGGCGAAATCCGGACTGGACGCGAAGGAACTGAACCGGCTGACGGACTTGGCTTCAGAATTGTCCACGTTACGCGCGCTTCATGAAAGCGAAACGACAAGTCTGGTCATGCGCTATGAGCCCGGGTGCGAGGGCGCGGTTCGCTATCGCGAAAGCGGACTTTCAGAAGGCCAACCGCTCCTATTAACCAGCAAGT
Source organism: Verrucomicrobiales bacterium (assembly GCA_002698785.1). Classification (GTDB taxonomy): domain Bacteria; phylum Verrucomicrobiota; class Verrucomicrobiia; order Verrucomicrobiales; family DEV007; genus Arctic95D-9. The sequence continues at coordinate 13,505 of PAAG01000001.1, forward strand.
CGGACATTTCCATAAAAGACATCGGCGTTTTGTCCGTTCGGC
>PAAG01000002.1 GCA_002698785.1 Verrucomicrobiales bacterium
AGAACTCGGTCAAGACGCTCATCGTCGACCTTCGCTCACCACAGGCACAGGCGGACTTTGCGATCGCTTCCAGCATTCTCAGCCGCTTCCGCCCGCCGAACGAACTCCTTTTCAAGATCCGACGTCCCGGCAATGATCGCCCTACCTTGTTCGTTTCTCAGGCGCAGTCAGCAAACTGGAGCCGCGACATCATTCTTCTCGTCGACGGAGACACAGGCAATGTCGGGGAAATCATCGCTGCCGTCCTTCAGCGCGAAACGGAATGCCTCATCATCGGTGAAAAGACGCCAGGCCTAACCGTGGAGTACCGCGACGTTCCGATCGGTGAAGACCGCATTCTCCGCTACGCCATCGCCGAGGTCGTCCTTGAAGATGGGTCGTCTATATTCCAGAAAGGAATCACTCCCGACATCCTCACCCCCACCTCTTTCGAAGCAAAAAGCGAGATCTTCACGCGCACTCAAAACGGAGAAGCCCTCAACGATTTCATCTTCCAGCGTCAGCGCCCGCGCATGAACGAAGCAGCCCTCGTAGCAGGCACAGATCCCGAGATCGATTACTACCTTCTCCGCAGCGCCAACAAGCCCACGCCATGGGACGAACCGCCAGTGCAGGATCGCAGCTTGCAGCAGGCCGTCGATCTTCTTGTCGCGACCTCATTTCTCGAAACCGATCGCAAGTAAAAGCGGCGATGCGCACTCCGGGAGAAGAACTCGCACACCTCGAGTCTGAATCGCTGCGAAGAAGCCTCAGGCGAATCGAATCCCCGCAGGGTCCTCACGTTCTCCTATCCGGAAGAGAAGTCCTGAACTTTTCTTCCAATGACTACCTCGGCCTGGCCGATTCGCCAGATCTGGTCGGAGCATTTCAGGAGAACCTATCGAGATACGGCGTCGGCTCAGGGGCATCCCGTCTGGTCTGCGGCTCACTCGCTCCACACGTCGAACTCGAACAAAAGCTGGCGGACGTAAAAAAGACGGAAGCGGCCCTGACATTTTCCTCAGGCTTCGCCACCGCCACGGGAGCCATCCCGGCAATTTGTCAGAAAGACGACGTCATCATTCTCGACAAGCTTTCTCACGCGAGCCTCATCGATGGGTCCCGCCTCAGTGGTGCAACTATCCGGGTCTTCCCACACAACGATCTCGATAAGCTGCGAAAGCACCTGAACTGGGCTAAAGAGAATGTTGGCAGCAACGGTCGCATTCTCGTCATCACAGAGTCCGTCTTCAGCATGGACGGCGATCTCGCGCCGCTCAGTGAGATCTGCGACCTGAAGGACGAGTTCGGAGCATTACTTCTCGTCGACGAAGCACATGCCTTCGGAATCATCGGCCCACAGGGACGAGGGCTCGCAGCCGAACTCGGACTCGAAACCCGAATCGACTTCCACATGGGAACCTTCAGCAAAGCGCTGGGTTTGTCAGGAGGCTATCTCTGCAGCTCTAAGGAATGGATCGATCTCTGGACCAACAGGGCCCGAAGCTTCATATATTCGACTGCGCCATCCCCTGCCCTCGCGGCGACTATCGCGGACGCGTTGGAATTGATCACGCGAGAAGAGGGCGAGGCTCTTCGAACAAAACTCTGGGAAAACATCCATCACTTCTCTGCTGAAGCGACCAGCGCGATTATTCCGCTCATCCTTGGAGAAAACGACAAAGCCCTTCAAGTATCTCAGGATCTTCAGGAAAGGGGGTTCCTCGTTCCGGCGATCCGCTTCCCCACAGTTCCCCGAGGCACCGCACGCCTACGTGTTACCATCTCGGCGGCGCACTCCTCAGAAGAAATCGATTCACTCAAAAGCGCACTCGCCGAATTCATTTCAACGTCATAAAGTCCCCACCATGAAACCCTCGTTACTAGCCCTCACACTACTACTCACGTCGCCTCTCGGATTTGCCGCACCACTCGAACCGATTCCGCTCTGGCCGGAAGGTGTCCCAGGAGAAGCTGACTTGGAGTTACCCGAAGAATCAGTCGAACTGAAAGGCGAACACCAGATCGAGATCATGTCCAACGTCAGCACTCCACTGCTGACCATGTATCCCGCGGAGAACCCGAACGGAGCTTCCGTCCTCGTCTGCCCCGGCGGCGGCTACAACATCCTCGCCTATTCTCACGAAGGCACCGAAGTCTGCGAATGGCTGAACACTATCGGCATCACCGCAGGCCTTCTCAAATACCGAGTTCCTCGCCGCGACGAATTGGAAAAGCATGTCGCTCCTCTTCAGGACGTTCATCGTGCTATCGGGATGATGCGCTCTCGTGCCGAGGAATGGAAGCTCGAACCCGAACGCCTCGGCATCCTGGGATTCTCCGCAGGCGGCCATCTTTCCACCATGGCCCTGACATCTGACGGAACCCGAACCTACGAACCCGATCCCAAATTCGACTCGGTAAACTGCGTCCCGAACTTTGCCGTCCTCGTCTACCCCGCCTACCTCCTCGACGAAGAGAATCCTGACAATCTCTCACCCGAGGTAAATGTCACCGAAAACACACCTCCCGCATTCGTCGTCGTCGCTCATGGGGATAAGAAATGGGTCGAAGGCAGTGCTCGCTTTTACATTGAGATGCAACGCAAGAACCGCTCCTGCGAACTGCACATTTTCGCAAAAGGAGGCCACGGCTTCGGTTACGACAAGACCGAAGAAGAGATCAAGCAGTGGCCGACTCTCGCTGGAAAATGGATGGATGCTATGGGCCTACTCAGCGCGAAGTAATCCTCACATCACGATACCGACTCGGCGGCAATCTTGTCGTCGAGTTCGCCCCGCAGATCGAAAGGCTCTGTGGCAAAAAGCGATTCACCTCTCTCGAAAGAAAGGTCCTCCAACTCAGACTGCCTCTCCTCTGCTAGATTGGAGAGCCACACAGCAACATCTTCACTACGCTCGTCCATCAGATCGCGAAACACCGCGAGATCGTGATGCTCACCAAGCCAGGAAGCCAGTTCCTCAGACTGGGTAGCGAGACTCAACATGGGATCAGGGAGTAATTCTCCGAAGAGCGAGCAGTGGAAGGACATGTATTTCGCATACTTCCGCCAGTCATGACAATCCTCAGGATCTCTTGAAGCCAGAGCGGTGTTGTAGCACTCGCGAGCCTTGGCGTAGTTCGACACGAGCCCGTCCAGAGACGTTTCCATCGTCACGCGTGACCAGTTCCAGGTTTCCGCAGCCTTTCTCACCTGGGTAAAGGCCGCCTCGCTTTGCTCGACACAAGAGAGCATCTCGGTCCGGTCCCGTAACCTGACATGCACCTCTTCCAGGCTTTCCCGTATCCCCGAAACGCCATGTGGAACATCCTCCGTAAACTCTCCAGCGAGAAACTCCAGGGTCTGCACAGAAACCAACGCATCCCTCACCTCTGCAAACAGCTTCGCTGAATCACGCACGAGGGAGTTCACCTGCGTGAACATTCTCTTTTCTATCCCCGTTTTCTGCATCCGCAGAACTCCACGAATCTTCTTGTTATGCTTCCGCAGGAGGTGGATCGCAAGGTCCGGTTCCTCTTCATACTGGGCAAGCTGCTCCAGGGCCCCGTCGATCTCCCCCAGGACAATTCGCCGCACTTCTTCACCTACCTCATGTCCGGGTCTAAGAACAAAATCCATACGTGATTTCGATAAACCGAAACACCATTTTGTCGAGAGGAGCCTTGCGAGCAGACGCAACTTTCTACCTCAAGATCCTCAGTGAAGACTGTACCAGCTCTCCACCTGCAACAGCACCACGATGTTGAATAATCCGTGCGCAATAATTCCCGGCCACAAAGAACCACTTCGCGCAAACATCCAGCAGAAGACCAGCCCATATCCGAAGGTCGCGATCAGCCCGACCTGGCTATATCCATGCAACAGGGCAAACAAAGCGGAGGTCAGAACCGCGGCCGGAATCCCTCCAAATCGAGGGGTCAACCCACCCCAGAGAAATCCACGGAAAATAACTTCCTCACAAATCGGAGCTACCAGACCTGCAATCAGGAATCCATTCGCGATGGCAAACTTCCGATCGAGGAACTCCGGTCGAATCGCATCTTCCAATCCCATTCCGGTGGGAGCAAAGAGACGAAGTAAAATCAGTTCAATTCCGAGCCATGCAATTCCCACCAGCCCGAACAGGATGAGCTTCCCAGCAGGCCATTTTGACCGAATCAATTCGAAGGCGCGGAGAGCCGCCTTGGGGCTCGGAGTCAGGCGCAGCACCATCCAGAGACAAGGCACTGACATGAAAACCACCGAAGTCACCAAAACTGCGGTGTCATACCGGCTCACGAATAGGAACAAAGAAACAATCCCTACCACCAGTAGCGTCACCAGATAAGCGATGAAATACTCCCTCACGACGACTTTCCAACGCCAACTGCGAAAGAGAATTCTTCCCGATTTGGGAAGCGGGAACTTTTTCCGAAAAATCAGAAAGCAAATCCCAGCGAGGAGTGAAATCCCGATAGCTGCGACTGCAACAGTGGACGCGAAGACTCCGCGCGAGATGATCAACGCCCCCTCATTTTCCAACCAACCAGCCACATCTTCGTCACCTCTTACCACCGCGAGATAATACCACTCTGGCAACTCTGACTTCCCATCCCGATAAACCGTGTAGACCCAGTCCACGATATCTGGAGACAGATCACCTCCCTCCGCCAGTGAAACGACAAGAGCGTGACGGTTTTCCAATTCATCTTCCACATCTCCGATCTCCTCAAGACAACGCCCCATCCGCTCCTCATCCCCGATCTTCAGAAAGAAGATTGCCCAGTCGAGCTTGCTCTCGATGGGAATTCTCTCCTCACCGAATGCCGAGTCAAAAATCTCGATCGAATCTTGTCGAATCGACTCCTTGTCGAAATGAAACAGTTTCCTCACCCGGTCGGAATAATCGTCACCCGCGAGAAGCATCATGAAGCTCGTCTGGGGAATCCGGCTGTAGACGAACTTACGCTCTTCGCGCCCTTTCGAGCCGGGAAGATGAGGGAGGATGAATATGCAGACGTAAAGAAACCCGAGCACGACCAGCAAGGCCGTAGGCACATAATCATTCTCCCAGCGCTTTCTTACTCTCGTCCGCATAAAAAAAGAGCGCCACCTTCATGGTGACGCTCTTCAATTACAAGCTTAGAGAAGCTCAAAGTGCTATTCGGCAACGACTTCCACTTTCTTCCTCGCGAGGACAAAGTTCTTCCGGCTCGTGACATAGCGCACCTCGTAGATTCCGGGCTCGTCTGGAGCGCTCAAATCCTGATCCGGGCCATTATGAGTGTAGATGTAATCGTTGTATTTGCCGTCTTCCGCATCTGGAAGAACGATCGTAATGAAGTCCTGCTTGTTATCAGGGCCTTCCCACTCCACACGGAATTTCCCACCGGCAGCCACTTTCTCCGGCACTTTCGTAAAGGCGGCCGTCGCTTCGGTGATCTGAATGGGCGCAGAAGCAAGGACATTGCCCTTTGCAGTCATAAAGCGAATCTCACCCTCTCCGGCAATTTGAGGGATCTCCACTTTGGCAGGCGATTCCTCGTTCCTTGTGTAGAAATACCGCTCGTATTTGCCGATCTCAGCACTCTTCTCCACAACAGTGACATAGTAGCCTTTGAATTTTGGCCCAATCCACTCGACTTCGATCTCACTGCCCGCTACTGCACTTTCAGGTCCGGAAACGGAAGCGGATACCGGGAGAACAATTATCGGAGCGCTCGCGAGAGTCTTTCCTTCCTGTCCTTCCACATAGCGGATCTCGTAGTCTTCGCCCGCCTCTTCAACGCCAGTAAAGGTCACCTTGCCATCATCGCTGTTCTTCGTGTAGGCGTAGGAGTTGTATTTGCCCTCTTCGGCATCGGCTTTCACAATGGTGATGTAGTCGCCCTGGTTGCCCGGGCCTTTCCAATCGACCGTCAATTCGTCGCCAGCATCAATGGTTTCCGGGCCGGAAACGACGACGTCCGCTTCTGTAATCGTGATTGGCACGCTCACGAGAGTCTTGCCTCCTTGACCAGTCACGTAGCGAACCTCCGCCTCTCCAGCGTCAGGAAGAGCACGCACTTTTGCCGGTGAACCGTTCGCCGTGTAGGCATAAGCACGATACGCCCCCTCATCCGCGCCTTTGGCCACGATGGTGATGTAGTCGCCCTTATTGTTCGGTCCTTCCCATTCAACCGAAACGGATGAACCGGCCACAGCTTCGCTCGGAGCCTTCAGAGTTCCCTCCGTCTTGGTGACTTGAATGTCGACTCGTCCTAGGACCTTGCCTCCATCAGCCATGTAGCGAACTTCACAAAGGCCAGGATCCACAGGAGCAGTCAATTTCGAAGGGCTTCCATTGCGGGTATACGCGTAGTTCCCGTATTTCCCATCGTCGGCCTCTTTGTCGACGACTGTGAGGTAATCACCTCGGTTATTGGGACCTTCCCAGGTCACTTCAAAGACGGAACCGGCGGGAACCGATTCAGGAGCATTCAGAGTCGCGGGATCAAGCTTCACCTCAGGCTTCGCTGGCATATCCGCTTTCGCTACGGAAGACGCTTCCACGGCGATCTCCAGCGCATCTTTCAGTGTCGATGCATCTTGCGCCTGAAGGAACGTGCCCCCCGTCTCATCCGCAAGGCATCGGAAACTCGCAGACTCCTCAGCAGTCAGGTCAAACGCCACGATGTGAGTCCGAAAGGCAATGCCTTTAGAAGCCAGTTCAGCCGCCAACACACAGGGATCGCGGTCACAAGTCTCTAAACCGTCGCTCACGAGAATCACGTTCGCAGCATTCTCCTCGATCTGGAGGTAGTTTGATGCCTGCTCTACAGCATCGGTAAGTGGAGTCTTTCCCTTCGGGATAATGCTCATCACTTTCTCCTGGAACACACCGCGATCCACTTTTCCCGGAGGAACGAGCAGTTCGATATCGTCGCAGTTCCCCTTCTCCCGGTGGCCGTAGGCCATCAATCCCAATTCGATATTGGGATCAAGGTCGTTGAGAAGCTCGCCGATCACATTACGGGCAATCTCAATCTTCGGCTGCCCATCGATCTGGCCCCACATGGAACCTGAGGCGTCGAGGATGATGATTGTTTTACCCGGACTCTCTTGAGCGGAAGTGTTCGTTGGAAAACACGAGATGCCAGCCACAAGCGCGGCCAGCCCTGCACAGGTCGAAAACAGTTTAAACATAGGTATGCGGAATTTCACAAAAAGGATTCCACACACCCCGACGAACGGAACATCACCTCTATTCAAAAATTTCGTCAAAAACCTGCACATCGCACAGTTCGTGCGTAACCTGATTCCAACTGCTTATGAATCTAGAAAATTTCGACATCGCAAAAATCGACTACGAGAAGATCTTCGTGGAATACGTTATCCCTTGGGGAACCAAGGCATTGTTCGCCCTGCTGATTTTCTTCATTGGTTCGATCGTCGCGAAATGGGTTGTCAGCCTGATCGGAAAAGCGCTCGGCCGCTCAAAGATGGACGACATGCTCATCAAGTTCCTCAAGAACATCTTACGATGGGTTTTGATGCTGATCGTTCTGGTTGCTGCTCTCGATCAACTCGGAGTCGACACCACCTCATTTATTGCCTTACTCGGTGCCGCAGGTCTCGCTGTTGGCCTGGCATTGAAAGACTCTCTCCAGAATTTCGCTTCGGGCGTCATGCTCATCATGTTTCGCCCTTTCAAAACCGGAGATTTTGTTGAAGCCGGAGGAACCAAAGGCATCGTCGAGGAGATCCGCATCTTCAGCACACAGATGCGCACACCTGATAACTGCGAAGTCATCGTCCCGAACGGAGACATCTTTACCAACGCGATCACGAACTACAGCGCTCGCGACACGAGGAGGATCGACCTCGTGATCGGAGTCGGCTACGATGATGACCTCAAGAAAACCAAGGAGGTCTTGGAGCAGGTCCTTGCAGCAGAAGAACGAATCCTGGAAGAACCGGAAACCTTCCTCGCCGTGGGAGAACTGGGAGCATCCAGCGTCGACTTTTTCGTCCGCCCCTGGGTCAATGCGAGTGACTACTTTGCCACCAAATGCGCTCTACTCGAGAACATCAAGGTCGCACTGGATGACGCTGGGATCTCTATTCCATTTCCACAGATGGACGTTCACTTCGATCCGCCAGCGGAGAAGTCTGCGTAGTCTCATATTCGGGGCTTCATCCAAAGGCACGGATGAAGCCCACTTCCAGCGCCAGAGCTTCGAATACATTTGTATTCAAATGATCGCGCAGTGCCTCCACGGCCTCGACCCGACGGCTCAGATCATCCGTCGTCATCTCGGAGGCTAGCTTTTGCGTCGCTTCCGAATAGCCTGGTAGATCGAGATGCTTTCCGCCGTTCTGCAGACGCATGGCATCGCCAAACCACATCATCAGATAGTCGATCAGGAGATTTCTTTCCTGGAGATACTCAGCTTCAGTCAGTGCCTTGTAGTATTCTTCTCTCCGCTTCAGATAATCTCCCTCTGTCTTGTTTCGATAGTGAGCGATCTCTTCTTTCAAAGCGGCATCATTCTGTTTGGCGATTTCCGCCTTCTTCTCTTTGAGCAGGCTCGCAAATCGAGCCATCAGTCCAAGAGCACCAGAAACACCCCGACTCCTTCCAAGGGCGTGTTTCTGCAATGATTCGAGAAAGAGACCCGCATTCTCTCCAATCTCCGCAGGACCAGAATTCCCGGACAACGCCAGAGTAATGCACCGTGAGTGAATCGTATCGAGCAGAACCTCAGGACGTGATGTCAAAAGGAGCAGGCGTGACGCGGCGGGTGGTTCTTCCAAGGTCTTGAGGAAAGCATTCTCCGCCTCTACACCCATGCGGTCCGCATCCTTGATTATCGCGAACTTGGTCACCCCAGTTGGAGCCGCCATCTGCAATGTCTTCTCCACGCCACGAATCGCGTCCACCGTGATCCGGCGGGACTTCGACTCCGGACCAATCACTGCGGTCGTACTGCAGCGAAGATCCTCAAGATTCGGCTCACCAAAGAGCATATCATCCGCCCCGTTCACCATCGTGATCATGTGGACGGCGAGCTTTTCCTTTCCGCTGTCACGTGGACCAGTGATCAAATAGGCATGCGCGAGACGCTGATTCTCCTTCGCCTGATCAATCAGTTCGACTGCCTTGTCGTAGGTGAAACTCATGTAAACAAATCCTTAGTCGCAGCTTCAATCTGCCCCGCCACTTCCTCGATGCTTCCCGAAGCATCAATCAACCGAACGCGCTCATGCTCTGCTTCCGCAAGTGCCAGATAGCCATTTCTCACCTTCTCGAAAAACTCCAGCGGCTGCGCCTCCATCCGATCGCCCTCACCACCCGATGCCGTAACGGCTCGGGCATGCCCAGTCGCAGCATCCAGATCGAGCAGTATAGTCATGTCCGGCATTGTCGCACCGACCGCAAAGGCATTGATTCGCTGCACCGCCCCGATATCCAGGCCCCTCGCAAATCCCTGGTAAACCGTCGTAGAATCCAGAAAGCGATCAGCAACCACCCATGTTCCTTCGTCAAGAGCAGGGGCGATCACCTCGCGCACCAGTTGAGCACGACTCGCGGCAAAAAGGAGCAACTCGCTCTCCTCAGACAGCCCTTCAGCATCCTCATCATGCTGAAGTAGATTCCGGATTTTCTCACCCACAGCCGTGCCGCCCGGCTCCCGGGTTTGCAGGACATTCAGTCCACGCGATTGCAGAAGCTGGACAAACCGCCCTATCTGGGTCGACTTGCCACAACCCTCGGAGCCTTCAAATGTAATGAATTTCCCGCGTTGCATCGGATCGGTTTGCATTTATCAATGGCACCGGGAAAATTGTCTAGACCGATTCTCAAAAGTATTTTCGTGAATCGCTCCAACTCCCCCCCGATTATTGATCAATTCAGACCTCACACAGATTCATGGCAACAGAAATCACCTTTGGCTCACGCGAAGATCGCAAACTCGTCGAAACCGGTTCGACCTTTTCTCCCAAGTTTGACGACAACGGTCTGATCGTCGCCATCGCACAGGATGCTGACACGAACGAAGTCCTCATGGTCGCCTACATGAACGAGACTTCACTGAAACAGACTCTCGAAATCGGAGAGGCCGTCTATTACTCTCGCAGTCGCCAGCAGCTCTGGCACAAAGGCGCAACATCGGGCCACACCCAGATCGTCGAGAAGATCCTCACAGACTGTGATCAGGACGCTCTCGTGCTGAAAGTTCGTCAGCAAGGCCCCGGATGCTGCCATGCTGGATATAGATCTTGCTTCTACAGAAATATACAGGGTGCTGGAGATCCAGTAGCCTTGGGCGCAGAAATCGAGGACCAGAGCTACGATCCTGACGCGGTATACAAGTCCTGACCGCCCTGTGGGACTCGTCAGTCTCAAAATCCACGATTCCTCTTTTCTACGGATACGCCGTAGGATACAACACTGCTTTGCCCCCGTATAATGAAGTCACTCTGGTCCGATTCGGAAGCCCGTAAGTTTAAAGGCGATCTTGGAAAACGCGTCTACACCTCCCGCCTCCTCGGCGCCAATCCTGAGCTCGTCCTTCATGGCGGCGGAAACACCTCAGTCAAAACGACAGAGAAAGACTTCTTCGGAGATAAAGTAGACGTCCTCCATGTAAAGGGTTCCGGCTGGGACCTAGGCACCATCGAAGCCGCTGGATTTGCTCCCGTGAGGATGGACGCCCTCCTCAAGATGTCGCTTCTCGACGAGTTGAGCGATCCGGAAATGGTCAAGCAGCAACGTGCATCCATGCTCGATCCCGGAGCTCCCAATCCCAGCATCGAAGCCATTCTTCACGCTGTCATTCCTCACAAATTTGTCGACCACACCCACGCCAATGCCGTAGTCGCCCTGACAAACCATAAGAACGGCAAAGAAACGATCGAAGAAGTCTACGGCGATCGCGTTGCAGTGATCCCTTACGTAATGCCCGGGTTCGATCTGGCAAAGGCAGTCGCCAAAGCGCTCTCCAAAGTCGACCCATTCAAACTCGACGGACTGATCCTGATGAACCACGGCATCTTCACGATGCACGACGATGCACGGACCAGCTACGAGTTGATGATCGAACTCGTCACTCAGGCAGAGATTCACCTCAGCAAAAAGCTCGGCAAGTCCTTCTCATTCCCGACTGCGAAGGCAGATCCGGATCTCCTGACACTCTCCGAAATTCGTAAAAAGGTATCCGAACAACGTGGCGCTGCTGTCATTGCTTCCCTCGATAGCAGCGAAGAAGCAGCTGGTTTTGCCAGTCGCAAAGATGTTGCCAAGCTCGCGACTCGTGGCCCACTCACACCTGACCACACCATTCGCACCAAGCGCATCCCGGCCATTATCGGATCCGATCCTGAGAAGGCTCTCGACAAATACGCAGCCGATTACGAGAAGTATTTCGACAAATACAACAATGGCGAAACGATGCTCGCTCCCGATCCTCGCTGGGCCGTCTGGCAGGACAATGGAGTGATCAGCTTTGGAGCCAGCGCGAAAGAAGCCGGAGTCCTGAGCGACATCTCAAATCACACCTGGCACACCATTCAACTCGCCGAAGCGGCATTTGAAGGTGGCTGGAAAGCTCTCCCTCCCGGTAAGCTTTTCGAGATCGAGTATTGGGAACTCGAGCAGGCAAAACTCAAGAAAGGCGGAAGCGCTCCCGCCCATCAGGGAAAGGTCGCTATCGTGACCGGCTCCGCTGCTGGAATCGGATTCGCCTGTGCCGAGTCTCTCGCCGAGCAAGGAGCCAAAGTCATCGGAATCGACCTCAGCCCTGAGATCGAAGAGCAAATGGCGAAAATCGGAGGAATCGGCATCATCGCCAACCTCACTGACGACGAGAAAGTCATCGAGGCAGTAGAGTCCGTCATCAAACAATTCGGCGGCCTCGACATTCTCGTCAGCAACGCCGGCATTTTCACGGCTGGTGCTTACCTCGACAAGATGGAGCAGAGCAATTGGGACAAGTCGATGGCCGTAAACCTGACAAGCCACCAGAAGCTTCTCAAATACACCATCCCCTATCTCAAGAATGGGATCGACCCGGCAATCGTTCTGGTCGGCTCCCGCAATGTGAATGCACCCGGAGCCGGAGCAGCCAGTTACTCCTGCGCGAAAGCAGGACTCACCCAGCTTTGTCGAGTCGCCTCACTGGAACTCGCTCCTTTTGGCGTGCGCTGCAACATCATTCACCCAGACGCAGTCTTCGACACCAAGCTCTGGACGCCCGAGAATCTCAAGCGTTCCGCAGAGCGCTACAACATGACCATCGAGGAATACAAGACTCGAAACCTCATGAAGACCGAGATCAAATCCAAGGACGTCGGCAATATGGTTTCCGCCATGGCCAGTCCCCTCTTCGGTAAAACGACCGGTGCCCAAGTGCCTGTCGACGGCGGGAACGATCGGGTGATATAGGCACTCATTCCCCTGCTCCCGCTCTCCGACGAAATTCGGTCAAGCGGACTGCGATGATTGCACAAGGCGTCCCCGATTATAACGGCACCCCAATTATATCGGAGTCAAGATAGGCTTCGATATGACTCGTCCCCTGGCCGTAATCCTTGCTCTTGCTTCCTCAATCCTTCTCGTCGCTGGGTTTGTCTTAGATTCCCCAGATCAAGGTTCATTCCGGGTTTACGGAAAATTAGCATTGATGATCGGATTTCTCATCTCGGCGTTCTACTGCGGATTCGCGATTGTTCATGTAGTACAGCATATAGCAAATCCAGTCAGTCGAACTTGGGGTTTTCTGACTATAGTTGTGTGCCCAATCCCCGCAGCACTCATCTACTTTTTGACCCACTACCAAGCACTAAGGAGGAAAGGAGCAGGTAACGTTCTTCTTTCAGCAAGGAAGTCTGAAGACGAAAATCACTATTTCACGCTCACAGAGGAAGAATTGGAGCGATTCCTTCTTTGCAACCGTCATCCGGCGCTACTTCACCCGAACTTGCAGGAGGAAACGACACAGTTCGAAGTCCCTCGCACATTCGCGGAGAACCAAAGCAAACTCGTCCGTGCAGCGTGGTGTATTGCCCCACTGGGTTTCGGCCTGATAATTGGATTGCCCATGGCGATCATGTTCCAAACCGGCGGAGGAATGGTTGTCGCAATAACTTGCATGATCCTGGTATTTCTCCCGATCGCCGCGTATTGCCACCACCTGAACCGCTGCCCGAGTTGTAAGACCTTGCTCGGAAAAACACACAAACCGAAGTTTTGCCCCCAGTGCGGTATTGCATTGCGTCCCGAAGTCATCCGCCCCCTCGACTTAGAGGAATAGTCCTTCACTATCGCCTTCTCCCCAGCCTGTGACGAATTGTCTGGATGCGATGCCTGCCTCGGTGAGGTACTTGATAGTATCATCTGATACTATCACCAAGAAAATGTGCTCCCGCGGGAACTTTCGTATGACCCTCGACGATTCCACACAACCCGCTCGTTTGTAACCGCCATTCTCCTCCTCTAGCGCCATACTTCACTCCTTAATGAGTGAGTTTCCTACCAACTTTGGCCGAGTCGTCCTGGAAGAGCTATCCAAAGTCACCGTGATCGAGCGGGAGGGCTGGGTGCCGCAATCGGCGGAGCGCGTTCTCGAACGCTTGAAGCGCAACCGGCCTGATTCGGAGCACTTCGAGGTTGTCGTCTACTAGGCAGAAGAATTCAATGCCTTCACTCTCCCAGGCGACGTGATTTTCATCTCCCGCCATCTCCTCGAACGGTGCCGCAACGATGAAATGATCGCCTTCGTTCTCGGTCACGAAATGGCGCATCACGAACTCGGCCATGTCAGGCAGTTTCCGGATTGGTATCCGGACTTCGCTCGAAACAGCACCGGCTACCTGACCTATCGATTGGCCCACATCCCGCGCCACATTCTGGATCACCCGCAGAACGAACGAGATGCCGATGCCAGATCTCTCGAACTTTGCCTGGCAGCCGGGTATGATCCTCACAAGTGCATCGAGTTCTACGATGTCGCTAAGGAAAAGATTCTCGACCTTGGAGGAATCACCTCGGTATTTGGCCGGGATGACAATATCTTGGAAGAGCAGCCCTCGATTGGCAACCTGATCCGGCACAAAGCCAAAACCTGGCTCGAGAATCACACAACAGGCTACCCCTACCTCATTGATCGCAAGGATTCGGCACAACGACACCTCGAGGACTTGCTTTCTGCGCCCGAAGGAACACAAGTGTTCCTCTCATGAAAGCATGCTTCGACGTTTACTACCAAGGCAGCACCGCAACTGTCGCGTGCGTGCTTTTTGACGATTGGTCGCAGGAAGAAGCGAGTCACGAGCAGGTGCTCACGTTGGATACACCCTCCGATTACGAGCCGGGGCAATTCTATAAGCGCGAGCTTCCCTGCCTTCTCGCTTTGATCGAAGCCTTGCCGGAATGCCCCGATACAATTCTCGTCGATGGCTATGTCTCATTTGGCTCCGATCGACCGGGCCTTGGTAAACGGCTCTACGATGAGCTCAAACAGGCAATACCAGTCATCGGAATCGCGAAATCAGAATTCGAAACAGCCGATACCGGAACGAAAATCCTCCGAGGTGAGAGCGAGCGGCCACTATTTTTGACCGCTGTTGGCATGGAGGGAAAAGATGCTGCCGCGGCCATCCAGAAGATGCATGGACCTTACCGGATGCCGACCCTGTTGAAACGAGTCGACCACCTGTCTCGAAACGCCGAATAGTAGAGATATTAATTGGTCACAAGCTTACCTGTGTTATCCACCCCTCTGAGGGAACTCAGGTCGGGACTCCAATACTTCTCCGCCTCACTGATACGCCCTTCGGTCGACAAAGAGCCTGGATCTTTGGGATCATATTCGGGAGCCTTTTCCAGCTTCTCTTTCGGAGCATCAAGGAAAAGTATGAAGGCGGCTTCGTCCGGTTCGACTTCGATAATGTAGTCGGCTACTTTGCTTTCAGCAGGACCAGTAACGGGATCAGTTTCAGAAACAGCAGGCAGCGAGTCATTCGCAACCTCTGATTCCGGTTCGCCTCCGACAGCGAGGTTTTCCTCCGGTGCTGGCGGAGTATCAGCAGGAGCAGGCCCCACCGCGTCAGGAATGTTCACCTCGGCGATACCTTTTGTTTCGTCAGCAACTGGTGTGTCAGTAATCTCGCCTCCAGCTTTTTCCGCTTCGGACTTTGGAAATCCGACACTCGGGTCGATCGGCTCAAGATCTGTCTCGGCGATCTCCTTCTCTTCGAGTTCCTCTCTGATTTCAGATTCGTCTTTGGTGAGAAACTCTGGCTTCAGTTTCATCTTTACCGAAAATTGCGACCATGGAACCGCCACGAGTCGATCTCCAATACCAAGAAAGCCGCCAACGCTAAGGACCGCGTAGCTTATCTCGCCGCTCTCCGCGTTCAGGATCAGTTGATCGACCGAACCGATCTCTTCTTCCTGAAGGTTGAATACATTGCTCGATTCGAGCTGCTTCATTGGCAAAGGTCCGTCGTATTCTGTATACTTCGGCTTCTCTTCGCCTTCTATTGTTTTCGCCTCTGCTGCTGGAGTGAAAGATTCCGTCTCAGTGAGACTTTGGTTAAGATTCTTCCCATCTTCGGAAATACCAAGGGTGAGAAGACCGGTAAGGGCAAAGATGGCTGCACATTTCGATTTCATCGGTCTGTTGGTTTAATTTACTGTGAGATCCGAAAACTGCTTCGCATCTCAGCTATCAGTAAATCGCAACAGTTATACCAATCCCCTTACCCCCTGATTTCGTGGAGCATGCAGCAACTTTCCAGATCAATACGACGGGTAGTTTGCACAGAATTTCGTGCAATTTGCTTAACGACAGTGTTCATGTAGATGGTGAGCAAGCCTGACAATTTCACAATGCGCTCGACTCGATGGAAACCGCTCATCCCCTTCGTGATCGTCGTGGTTTGCTTCGTTATTCAACTCGCTGTCGACAGAGGCTTACAAATCAATATTCTGGGAAAGCGGGAGTGGACATCCCTGCTGGATCCCTTTGCCCACGGGAGTCTTGCCATTCTCGTATTATCCCCTCTGACCTTTTACTTCGGGGTTTCCCGAAAGGTCGCCTTGGTGGCTCTGATATGCGCTGTAGCAATTGATGTAGATCATTTCATCGCCGCAGGCTCCTTCTCCATTTCTTCCGCGATCTCCCTGCCCGGTCGCCCAATGGCCCACAGCATACTATTTTGCAGTGGCGCAGCCCTTCTCATCGGAGCCGTATCCCGGAGCTGGAGTGCAACACTGGCGGTGCTGCTCGCCTCACTCTGTCACTTATCCAGAGACGCCAGCGGAGGTGGATTCACGCCTCTGTTTTGGCCATCGGACTACGAATGGCACATCCCCCGTCCGCTGCACCTGACGATCTGGACCACGTGGGGATTACTTGGTGCAGCACTCTATGCGATCAAAAAGAGGAAAGAAGCAGTTCCCTACAATTGCTCGTAGGGCAGCTTATACAATTCCTCACCCAGCCGCAGGTCACCCGACTCATATCCCTTATTGAACCAACGAGCTCGCTGTGCCGAAGTTCCGTGCGTAAACGAATCTGGATTCACATAACCTGGCCCCAGTTCTTTCTGGATCCGATCATCCCCGATCGCCTGGGCACAACGCATCGCTTCCTCAATATCGCCCTGTTCCAGGAAGTTCCCAAAAGTCGAATCCGCGTTCCTGGCGAACACACCTGCCAGGAAATCTGCATGTAACTCCACCCGAACAGAAGCCTTGTTGTATTCCGTCTTGGAAATCCGCCCCTGCTGGGAATGCAACTCATCCAGGCGCCCAAGAATCTTCTGGATATGGTGTCCATACTCATGCGCTACCACGTAAGCCTCGGCGAAATCTCCCGTGGCTCCGAATTTTTGCTTCAGCTCCTGGAAAAATGTCGGATCGATATAAATTGTCTCACTAACAGGAAGGTAAAATGGCCCCATCCGTGCATCGGCAATCCCGCCCTTCGTCTGCGTGCGTCCGGTGTAAATCACCATCCGGCAGGGGCGATACTTCACACTGAACTTGGGTAAAAGAGTTCCCCAGACTTGTTCGTTGTCGCCCATCATCGTGCTGAGGTAGGCGCGCATCTCATCATTTTGACCACCACCCGTCTGCTCGATCTGGGACGAGTAACTCGAAGACGAACTCGAGAGCCCTAGAATCTCCAGAAACTGCCCTTTGAAAATGAAAAACCCAAACAACACCACGACGACCATGATGATTTTCGTCTTAGCACTCCCTCGCATGAAGAGTGTCATCAGGAGACTTCCGATGGCACCACCTCCGCCTCCACGTCTTGCTGGCATCGATTGACCGCGGCGGTCTTCCACGTTCGAACTTTGCCTACGGCCTTTCCATTCCATATTCGAATTCTATTTGGTAGTCGGGTTCACGAAAAGCGGGAATGAAATATTTCTTATGAATACCGCGCATATGAACGGCAGATTTTATCACTTTACTTGGATTTCCCAGTTTGCAACACTATCGAACCATAAGTGAGTTCCAACTCACATTTTCGTCTCACAATGAAAAAAGTTCTTCTCTCCCTTTTGGTAATCTCCTTCTCTGCATTTTCCTTTGCCAAAGACGGCGATGTAATCAAACGCTCCAATTGCCCCAACCCGGGAAAATCTAAACTAAAAGCCAGCCCAGAGAACGGACGAATCGAAGTCGAGTATGAAATCGACAACGCGGTTCCCGGACAGCGATGGAGAGTCATCTTGAAAAAGGGAAATCGTCGTATCCTCAGAGCGGTCCGCACAGTGAATGGTGCTCAGGAAATCAAAGTCCGCAAAGTGACCTCAAACGGCCCAGGCGCCGAACGCATTCGGGCGAAAGCAATCAACCTGAATACCGGAGAGAGGTGCAACATCGCTCTCCGTTTCCGGTCCTGATTTCGGGCTTCTCAATTCCTCCATTCACAGAACTCGGGAGAGTTATGTCCCGAGTCCGTTTGACAAACACTTATGTGTTACCTTTCCTCATGCTTACACGCGTGCCGGAATGACCTTGGAGAGACGATGGACCGAGCTTTCATCGAAGGCTGACTTGGACGCCGAGAAAGGTTGGGCGTTGCTAGCCCATCACTACGGCGAGGCAGGTCGGCACTGGCATACCCTTTCACATATCGAAGACTGCCTGACTGTCTTCGACTCCATCGAAATCATTCCAGATAACGCCACGAACATCGAGTTTGCTCTATTTTTTCACGACATTATCTACGACACACATCAGTCCGACAACGAAGAGCGTAGCGCAGAGGTCGCACTGTCGTTCCTCTCCTGCTTCGACGGAAAAGAAGAGGTTGCCGATCTCATTCTGGCAACAAAACACACCCATACGGAGCCCAAAAACAACGACGAGAAACTCATTGTCGACATCGACCTATCGATTCTCGGTAGCTCGCCAGACCGCTACTCAGAATACTCGCGAGCAATCAGACAAGAGTATCAGTGGGTGCCCGAATCAGACTATCGCAAGGGCAGAACCAGACTTCTCCGCTTATTTCTCGACCGACCTAAAATCTACAACACTTCTTTTTTCCAGAATTGGTTCGAGTCCCGGGCACGCGAAAACATCACTTTCGAGATCGAAACCCTCCAACCCGCAAAACCTTGAATCCTAAGTACATTTGAAAATTCATATTCTCAGCGATCTTCACTTGGAGTTTGGCCCTTTCGACTATCCCGACATCGAAGCTGACCTTGCTGTTTTGGCTGGAGACACACACATCAAGAGAAACGGAGTAAAATGGGCAATGGAGAATATTCCTGATATTCCTGCCCTCTACGTGTGCGGGAACCATGAATTCTATGGGGAGAAATTCCCTCGACTCATCGATAAACTGAAAGAAGAAGCGAAGGGATCAAATGTGCACATTCTTGAAGACGACACATTTGAATATGAGGGCATCCGCATTTTCGGGGCAACCCTGTGGACAGACATGAACCTTCATGGAGAGCGGCAAGAGGCTTCAAACCTAGCGAGAGATCGTATGAACGACTACAAGCGAGTCAGACACAGTCCATCGTATCGCAAGCTTCAACCAACTCATACCCGCGCTAAGCATCACTCGACCACGTTGGCTCTCCGAAAATTCCTCCAGGACGGAGATCCCACGAAATCGATCGTAATCACTCACCACGCACCTTCCATCCGATCCTTGCCCGAAAGAAGGCGGGAGTTTCCCATCAGCGCCGCATATGCATCGAACCTTGAAGATCTAATTGATGAGTCCGGGCCAGCTTTGTGGATCCATGGCCACATCCACCACTCGAATGATTACAAAATCAAAAACACACGAATTCTTACCAATCCGCGTGCTTATATCGATGATCCAAATCGCGACTTCAACCCAGAGTTAGTAATCGACTTTCCATAGCAACAGAATTTCCACTTGCCGTTGCCCCGCAATTTCCGACGGTAAATCTCAGGGAGCAATCATGAGAACTTTCTTCGCAACGGTCCTTACTTTACTCGGCTGTCTTTCAATCGCCACGGCACAGTCCGATCGAACCATCCACTTTTTCGGCGTCTTCTGCAACGCCTACGAAGGTATCGGAGGAGACATCAACGAAGGGGTTTCCGCCGACCAGATCATGCTCGATACCGTCTTCACCGAGTATTTCTCCGAGCAATCATGGGGAGTAGGCCTGCGCCGCGTTCAGGTCATAGACCAGGGTGGAACAAAGGCGAATATCGAAGCGGAGTTCGAGGCCTTCCTCGCCAGCGGAATTGGACCAGAGGACACCGTATGGGTTCATTTTTCTGGGCACGGCACCATTCTCGACCCTGCCAAGGGTGAGCAGTTTCTCCAGACAATCGACGAAGAAGTGATCAGCAGAGAGAAATGGGCTGAGCGATTGGATTCGCTTCCTTGTAAGTTGAAAATCCTGATTACGGATTGCTGTTCTACCTATCCTCCCGAGTTCGTCGTTGCTGAAGGAGACGAAAAAGTGGAGCCATGGCAAAATCTTTATTCCCTCCTTCTGGAACACCAGGGTTTCGTCGACATCACTGCAGCCTCTCCAGGAAATCCCGCTTACGGAACGGCAAACGGCGGCTTTCTGACAATCAACCTGGAGTCCGATATGCAGCGGTTCCGCTCTTGGCAGCAAGTATTCGACTCCACCAGACAGCGGGTTTTCATTGAAACGGGCGACCAGATTCGAGCGGCAAACCTGACCGACTTGGAGCCCCAAACGCCTGTGGCACACAGCATAGCCTCTCCTACCTTTAACCCGGAAGTGAAGCCTCCCGTGCAAGTCGAGTATGTCTTACCTGACTCAGCTCTCCGCTACCTCACCTACGACGAACTCGTCAACATGGGCCTCCAACAACTCTACCTCGCTCGAAATGAGATCTTCGCGAGGCACGGCTACGACTTCAACAGCGCTTTCCTACAGGAATACTTTGCTTCCCGTTCTTGGTACAATGTCATTCCTGGATTTAAGTCCCCGAACCTGTCCGATATCGAGACAGCAAACTCCACTCTCATTCGCCAAGTTGAGACCGATTTGGGAGGCCCTTTCATTGCCGGTAAGAAGGTCATGCCCGGAGATAACGCCGGAGGCGCACCAGCCGACATTTTTTCCTATTCCTCCAATCGCTCGCTTTCCCGCTCCGTCTTGCAAAACCTGACACCGGCAGAACTTTCTATCGCCAGAAACGAGATCTACGCGCGCCACGGATATCCCTTCTCGTCACCTACCCTACGAAACTACTTCTCACAAAAGCCCTACTACAGCCCTGTAAACTCCAAGGCAGAACCGAACTTCAATTCGGTGGAAAAGCACAACCTCTGGCTGATCCGCAAAGTCGAGCGTATCAACGGCGGAGTCTACCAGTGGTAAAACTATTTGATGGGCCTTCCATCCTTCGCCAATTTCGGAGGCGCCTTCCCACTAACGGGTTTGATCGCCTTGCCTTTCAAATGGTCGACTTTCTCCGCAGACTCATGCCAGAGTTTGGATAGCTCCTCCACTTTTTCTGGGTGCTGATCTGCCAGATTGTTCATCTCTGTCCCGTCTTTTTCGATGTCATACAGTTCCCATTGGCTTGCCTTGTGGGTCACGACCTTCCACTTCCCTTTCCGAATCGCGCGGTTGTCTGAGAAATGGAAATAGAGAAAATCATGTGGCTCCCGCTTCTCTCCTTTGAAAATCGGCTTCAATGATTTCCCCTGCAGCGGCTCCAGATCTACCTCAGGCCAACTCTCAGGATATTCCCCCTCACCTACATCAATACAAGTCGCCATAAAATCGATGAGATGGGCAGGCTGATCCGTAATGGATCCCTTTTCGGCTGAGATACCAGCAGGCCAGTGAGCAATCATCGGAGAAGAAATCCCTCCTTCATGTTGGTTTTGCTTATGAAGACGAAAAGGAGTATTCCCCACATGAGACCACCCCGTGTCGTAGCACCAGTAGGAACGAGAATCCCATGGCTCAAACTCCGCGCCCTTAGTTCTGTCGAATGGACACGCCCCATTATCCGAGCAGATCATGATCAGAGTGTTCTCAAAGACGCCCTTCTCTTTTAGGAAATTGACGAGACGACCGGTAGTCTGATCAACCCGATCCACCATTCCTGCAAAGGCAGCCATCCGTCGACGCTCCCAGTCTTTATCTTCAACCGAGAGATCTTCCCAGGCAGGCACGTGCTCCGGGCGAGGACTCAATGCCCACTCCTCCGGAATCAAACCCGACTCGACCTGCTTTTGGTAGCGTGCCGCGCGGATAGAGTCCCAGCCATCCACATAGCGGTTCTCATATTTCCGATAGTCTTCCTCCAGAACATGCAATGGATAGTGTGGCGCGTTGTGGGCAATGTAGAGAAAGAATGGCTTCTCAGGAGATTCGTCGAGTAACTCACCCACAAACTGTTCCGCGTAGTCGATGAAAACATTTGTCGTATAGAAATCCTCCCCAAAGTCAGACCAGGGTTGCCCGTTCAATCGAAACGTCTTGTCTCCCGTAAAAAAGTTGGTCGCTCCTGACAGATGGCCAAAGTATTTCGAGAACCCTCGATCCGTCGGCTCTTTCTGGAGATGCCATTTCCCAACCATTGCCGTAGAATATCCGGCCTCCCCCAGAACTTCGGGGATGGTCACACCTCGCTTCAGGCTCTCACTGCCTGCCTGATCACAATAGAGCCCGGTCAAAAGGGACACTCGAGAAGAATGGCATTTTGCCGTGTTGTAGAACCGACTGAATCGCAGCCCACCTTCTGCCAGTGCATCGATGTTTGGTGTCTCAATCTCACTTCCATAACATCCGAAATCGGAGAATCCCAGATCATCGACCATCATAAGGACAATATTCGGTCGGGCCTTCGAGTCGGCGTGAACCTGAGCGAATGAAAAACAGATCAGAAAAACGAGAAAAGAGCGAATCATAGAGCGCTCAGGATTACGGAAAACCAAAACTTTGTCGACTCCTCTTCTCACACGCGATGAGGCTTCTCTGAGTGTCCTGTTTTGTCAGATCTGCCCGCTCCCGATCTTGGCGAAATACGAGATTCCTTTATGCATTTCGCATGAGCAATCCCATTCAGCCCATTCTACCAGGCAGCTCAATATTATCGTAACATACTATTCCCCTGACAGTTAGACATCAAGACAAGCATTTGGATTCGAATCTGCGATACACAGTGCGTCCACAACATCACAACCCAACGAATGAAAAAACTAATCATCACAGTGATTTCTGCTTCCTTGATGCCCGGAGTTGTTCTGGCCCAGGGAAACTCAAATCCCAGATTGAATGCTGCCCCCCAAGCACAGGGGCAAGGAAACCAGAACAACTCGCAGCAGCGTGAGCGCGAGAAAGCGCAGCGCGAACGTGAACGCGAAAGAATGCAGGCCCAGCGCCAGCGCGAACGTGCTCAGGCACAAGCACAGACAGAAACACCTGCCGCACCAACAGGCACTTCCGCAGTAGAGCAAATGCGCGAAACTGGTGCAGATCGAGTTGAGACAGCTCAAGAGAATGCAGCTGAAATGCGTGAGCAAGCTGCTGAGCGTGTCGAGGCTGCTCAAGAAGCAACTGCACCTGTGAACGAAGAAGCGCAATCTCGCGTCGCTGAAGCACAAGAGAACGCAGAAGAAATGCGCGAACAAGCCGCCGAACGCGTTGAGACAGCACAAGAAGGTGCCGCAGAAATGCGAGAAGAAACAGCCGAGTCCGCAACAGCTCGAGTCGAAGCCAACACAGAAGCAGAGATGAGCGCTGAAGAACGTGCTCTTGCCGCGCAACAAAGAGTAGAACAGATGAAAGCCGGAGAAGAAGTAAGCACTTCTGCTGCGGCAGAATCACAGACGTCTACAGAAGAAAACGTAAATCCTCGCATGACTGTCACGGACTCCAACGAAGCCGAGACCACAACCACAGCCAAGACTACTGCCGAAACCGATGCCAAAGTGGCAGCAAATGCTGAAGCCAAGGCAAAACAGCGTGAACAGCGCAAGAAAGCTGCAGCGAAAATGGATAGAGAGACCAGACAGGTGCTCGAAGACAACGCGAGACGCCGCGATCGATCAGAAGACCGTCAGCGTGCGGAGCGCATCGACGACGATGACGACGCAGAAAACCTCATCTACTCCATCCTCGGCGGGGCTGCCGCTGGGGCAATCGCGGGAAACCTTGCCTCCAGAGACCGTTACCCACAGCGCCTTCCTTCGGATCAGGTTGGGCGTTCCGACCGTGATCGAAGAGATTCCGTTGCCTATCTCAAGCGTCGCTTCCGCGGAGATGCCGACTGGAACGACGCACCTCCAGGATACTACGGCTACGATGACCGCCGCGGTCACGACGGTCGCCATCACCGCCACCCACACTACTTCGAGGGCAACCGCCGGGTAGTCTGGTACGACAATCGCAATTCGATTCCTCCAATTCTTCTCGCATCGAATCGCCTGAATCGAGTGCAGATGTATTCCTATCAGGATAGCCCGTATCGACGTAATCAGGCTGAAGTCGATCAGACCTATTACAACAATATCCCGGACGGGTATCAGAGCGAAGGCTCATACGCAGTCTCCTACGAGGTCGATCCGGAGTCTATCGTCTCCAGAGATGACATCTTGTTTCAGCAGGGATCTACGGCATTCGCAGACGCCTACTCGTTCGACATCGTTACGGACTTGGCGGAAGCAATGAATTCCTCGGAGCTTCAGAGCGAAAACTTCATCGTCGAAGGACATGCCTCATCAGAAGGCGACTACAGTTCAAATCTGAGGCTCTCTCAAGAGCGTGCTGAAAGGATCGCTCGCGACCTTGTCGATATGGGAGTCAATCCTGATCGCCTCATCCCCGTGGGATACGGGGAAACAGAAGCGCAGTATCCGGCCGACGCAGCAGAGAACCTACGTTCTCTCGACCGCCGAGTAATGGTATTCCGCGCGGAATAAGCACTTTCTAACACAACAACAGCAAAACAACGAGTCCTCCCCTCACGCCCAGCGTGTTGGGGAGGTTTCATTTTCAGGGAGCAGCCCTCTCAAGTTCCCATGTCTCATTTCCGGAAAATACGATCTCACGAAAGACTTCCCTCATCCGTTCCGTAGGGGGCTAGGTGCATCTTCAAGTGGCGGTGTCCTTTTCCGGCGCTCGCCATCATCGGAAACCTGGCATATAGTTAACTTTTCTTAATGACTGACGACAATCCGGATTCCTTTACCCCGGGTCCATTCGAATCGCTCTCAGCGAAGACTCCCCGGAAATCGAGCAAGAAACGCCGCGGCAAACGACGTGGCGGCTGGTTCAAACGTCTCTTTTTCTTTTGCTTCTTCCTTGGCCTAGCAGCGGCGTTGGGTGGCTCCATTTACTATTGGTTCCGTGCT
This sequence comes from Verrucomicrobiales bacterium, assembly GCA_002698785.1. Taxonomy (GTDB): domain Bacteria; phylum Verrucomicrobiota; class Verrucomicrobiia; order Verrucomicrobiales; family DEV007; genus Arctic95D-9. The sequence continues at coordinate 24,832 of PAAG01000002.1, forward strand.
CTAAAGTTCGAACTCTCTGCCATCGAGGAAGTTCCCCAGCGAACTCTCGTTTTTGACCGAAAGGGAAAAATCCTCGGCCACGTCTCTGGCCACGGTGAAAACCGAATCGTCGTCAAAGCCTCCGACGTTTCAGAGAATTTTATAAACGCGCTTCTTGCTCGTGAAGACATGCGTTTCTACGAACATGGCGGAGTGGACTACCAAGGCGTCGTCCGCGCCATGATCGCTAACTTCAAATCAGGGAATTTCGACCAAGGCGCATCGACTCTTACGATGCAGCTGGCGAGAAACTCCTTCACGCTTCACGAGAAGTCCATCGACCGGAAACTCCTCGAAGTAGCAATCGCCCGCCGCATTGAGGCAAAGTATGACAAAGACGAGATCCTGGGTTTTTACATGAACCGAATCTACTTTGGGTCCGGCCTCTACGGTATCGAGCGGGCTTCCGAAGGCTTCTTCATGAAACCCGCATCTCAACTCACTCCCGGTGAAGGTGCCATGCTCGCGGGAATCATCCGTGGTCCCAGCCTCCTGAATCCATTCCGCAATCTCGAAGACGCCAAGGCGACCAGGGACGAAGTGCTGGAGCGTATGTTGGCAGAGGAAATGATCACTCCACAGGAAATGGAGGCTGCTAAATCCGCAGAAATCTCCTTGCGCCCTCCAGACAAGCGACTTGCCACAGGTTCTTACGTCCTCCAAACCGTCTACGATCTACTCGCCGATTACCTGGAGCCGGAACAAATCGAGATTGGGGGCTTGAAGATCTTCACCACGATTGATCCGGTTCTTCAGGAGACAGCGGAGAAATCCCTCGACTCTCACCTGACCAGTATTGAATCACGGTCAGGCTACAAGCATCCCCGGAAGAGCACACACAAAAAGGGCGAAGCGACCAAATACCTCCAAGGTTCCGTAGTATCCCTCGATAACTCCACCGGAGGAATCCTCGCTCTCGTTGGCGGACGTGATTTTGGAGATAGCTCTTTCAATCGCGCGTATCAGGCCCGCCGTCAGGTCGGCTCAACCTTCAAGCCATTCGTCTACGCCACCGCCTTTGAGAAATCCGGGCTTCTCCCCGGAGCATACGTCAGTGACAATCAGATTCGAATCCGCCACAATGGAGGCCCAGTCTGGTCCCCGGGTAACAGCGATGGAACCTTCACTGGACTTCAACCCGCAGCCATCGGCCTCATCCGATCTCGAAATACGATGTCCGTAAGGGTCGGTCAAATCGCCGGGCTGGATAACGTTCGCGCCATGGCAAACCAACTGAAGCTTGGGGAAACTCCAGATTCCCCCGTTCTCTTCCTGGGCGCATTTGAAACAAGCAACTACGCGATCACCAGTGCCTATTCGACGTTTGCAGCAAAAGGAGTGAACTACCCACCATTTCTGATCGGGAAAATCGAAGACGCTGAAGGAAAGACCCTCTATCGCCAGGAACTCCATGGCGACCGTATTATTCGCGAGTCGGTGAGTTGGATTACCACAGATATCCTCGGCAAAGTCATGGACAGCGGAACCGGAAAATCCGCACGCTCGCAGGGATACACCGCCCCCGCCTACGGAAAGACAGGAACCACGAATGACTATCACGATGCTTGGTTTGTAGGCTACACCGACAAAGTCACCACTGGGGTTTGGGTTGGCCTCGACCGGCCTCAGAAAATCATGGACCGCGGATACGGATCAACTCTGGCGTTACCTGTTTGGACTGAGGTCATGAAAGCCGCCGAATCTTCCGGCCTCCAGGCCGAAGCCATTCCCGCTCCCCCTGGCACTACTCCTACTGTCCTTTGCCGAGAGTGTGGATTGCTTCAGGGTAGCGGAAACCGCACTCTCTATCCCTATCAGATGAATCTTCCGCCCGACCTCAAGCCGCGAGGAACCTGTCGAGGCCATGGTGGAGGTCTCTTTACCAACAGAAACCGCGAGCCTCAGGCATTCCAAATTTCGGGCGAACTTCCCGCGGGCGGGTATCCGCAGGGCAACCCGCCTCCCCCACCGGGAGAAAGCGGGATTGGGAAAGCCTTGCGAGGGCTTGGAAAATTCATTTTCGGAGGTGGTCGATAATCGAGAGACAAATCCCGGTTGTGTCTTTTAATTCTCATTGCATCCGCAATTCCGTATTTCCATGGGAATGAATTCGATGTAGTATTGTGTCGAATTTGGCAAACCTCCGCAATGAGTACAAAAAAAGACGGCTTTTTCAGCCTCGTCCCCGACGACTCCCCCCACGAAGTTGAGGGAGACAGGGAAGTCATGCTTCCCGGCATGTCTCTCGAAATACTCGCCACCCGAAAGATTCACCTCAGAAAGTGGAATCTCGAAAACCTCATCGATCCCTACTGGCGCCTTTACTGTCCCGTTGAGGGCAGCGCAGTCGTCACATACAAAGAGAACGATTTCACATTGGAACCGGGAAACATTTATCTCATTCCACCACGAACGATGTTCAGCTCGCAAAACCCTGAGCCGTTTTCGAAGTGGTATGTGCACTTTGTTCTTGGCAGATCGGATTTGCTTTCTGTGCCCGGAATCTATTCCCAGCCTGTCGACGATATCGCCAGCCAGTATCTTGATACCCTCGCAAAGGCAGGCGGAGAACCTTACAATTGGGAATCTGCTTTGTTGGTAATCTACTCACTCACTAAACTACCAAACGAAGCCTGGACCGACCAGACTCTTGACCGCAGGGTAGAAAAGGCGATGGAGTTCCTCCAGTCGAACTTGTCACGTAAAATAAATGCCGACGACGCAGCCCGTGCCGCCGGGGTTTCCGTGAGAAATCTGAATCATCTTTTCCGTTCACAGGTCCGCATGGCACCCATGAGCGTGCTGTTGAACTACCGCCTCGACCGAGCCTGCCACCTCTTGCGACACACCGACCAGTCCATCGAACAGGTCGCGGAAAACTGCGGATTCCCCAATCGCTATTATTTTAGCCGTATGTTAAAGCAACATCGCGGCATCTCTCCCGCCGCGTATCGCAAAGGCCAACTCTACTGATATGCCAGTCGACCCCGCAATCGAAGACCGGATCCGCATGTGCGAACGGCCTTCTGGCCGGGTCGCGATGCACCAGAACTGGCGCGACCTTCTCTTCGCCCATTGGAAGCTGGAACCGGAAGCAATACAGGCCACCCTACCTCCCGGACTGTATGTAGACACCTATGACGGATCGGCTTGGCTGGGACTGGTGCCTTTCCTGATGCGGGATATTCGCCCGCCAAAGTTGTTCGCTGTTCCACCCATTTCGAATTTCCTCGAGATGAATGTCAGGACCTACGTTTACGACGAACAGGGTCGTCCCGGAGTCTGGTTCTACTCTCTGGATGCAAACAACCCACTGGCCGTTTTCGTCGCGCAGAAATTCTTTCACCTCCCATACCTCTGGGCGGATATGTCTGAAAAGCGGAGCAACGGGAACATCCACTACAGCTGCCACCGAAAGAAAACCCCAGCCGACGAAGTCACTGAGATCGAGTATTCCGGTACCCGAGAACTCTCACCCCCAGAGCCGGGAAGCTTCGAATACTTTCTCGTAGAGCGTTACCTCCTTTATACCTGGATCAAGAAATCGCAGCGTCTCTTCACTGGTAGGGTCTATCACACTCCCTACCCTGTCTACGAGGCAGAGGTCGGCTCAATGAAAACCGCTGTGCTGGACCAGGCAGGTTTTCCGATGGGAGACAGGAGTCCCGATCACGTAATCTTCTCGCCAGGAGTCGATGTTGATCTGTATTCTCTGGAACCCGCTTGATGGACCTGCAGTCATTCTCACCGTTCTCTCTCGTTCACATCGTCACGCTTGCTGCGTGCCTGCTCATCGCAGTCGCCACTACCCTGGCTGGGGTCCGCAGACTCAGATATCCGAGAAAGCTGCGGCTGCTGCGCAGAATGATTGTTCTTGGCTGTGTATCTGTCTGGCTCCTCAATACTTCGTTCTGGCTTCACCCAAATTACTTCCGCTGGGAAGGCGCTCTTCCACTTCAATTTTGTAATCTGGCAAATCTCATCGGTGCTTTGGCGGTAGCTCGAAAAATACGAGTCGCTCAGTCAGTCCTCTACTTCTGGTCGTTCGCCCTATGCATCTGGGCGTTCCTCACTCCATCCCTTGACCAGGGACCTGCACGCATCGGATTCTGGATCTTCTGGGCATATCACCTTTTCATCCTTATCTCCGTGCTGTTCGTACTGACGGTTGATCGATTTCGTCCCGCTTGGCGAGACTGCTTTTCAGCAATCGGCATCACCCTTTCTTACATGGCGCTCCTGGCAATCATCAACCACTTCACAGGTTGGAACTACGGATTTGTCGGCGCTGGTTCTCCCATTCATCCCAGTCCTGTCGACGCCCTCGGTCCTTACCCGTTACGCCTCGTCTGGATGGCACTCATCGGATCAGCCATCTTTATCATTCTCCTCCTTCCCTGGCTGCGATCGCATCGTTTTTCCCTTTCCGAAACGTAGCGTTGAATGGTATAGACCAGCCTCAAAAAAACTACCCCAACCTGCAAATGACCGACGCGGAAGCAAAAGAACTGGAGACCTTCATGAATGGTCTTGAAAAACGCAACGAATACGAAGCGGAATTCCTCCAGGCAGTTGAAGAAGTCGCAACGTCAATCATGCCCTGGTACCTTCAGCACGACAGATACCGGGATGCACAGATTCTTGAGCGAATCACAGAGCCTGACCGAATCATCATCTTCCGCGTTACATGGGAAACTGACAAAGGCGAGATTCGAGCCAACCGCGCATGGCGTGTCCAGTTCAATCACGCACTCGGCCCTTACAAAGGCGGACTGAGATTTCACCCCTCCGTAAACCAGAGCATTCTCAAGTTTCTCGGCTTCGAACAGATCTTCAAAAACAGCCTAACCGGCCTGCCAATGGGCGGAGCAAAAGGTGGCTCCAACTTCAACCCAAAAGGAAAGAGCGATCGTGAAGTCATGAGGTTCTGTCACTCCATGATGACCGAACTGCACCGACATATCGGCGAAGACATCGATGTCCCGGCCGGAGACATCGGAGTTGGCAGTCGTGAGATCAGCTACCTCTTCGGTCAATACATGCGGTTGGAAAACCGCTGGTCCGGCGTCCTGACCGGGAAGGGACAGTCCTTTGGCGGCAGCGCAGTCCGTACCGAGGCTACCGGATGGGGATGCGTCTACTTTTGCGAACGTATGCTGAACCATCACTCTGAGTGTCTTTCCGATAAACGTGTCTCCGTCAGCGGCAGCGGAAACGTCGCTCTCTACGCAGCCCAGAAGCTCATTGAGAAAGGAGCAAAGGTCATCACATTGAGTGATTCCAGCGGCATGATCTACATCAAAGATGGTCTCTCCATGGAACAATGGGAAGACATCCGGGATCTCAAAGAAGGCAGTCGTGGACGCCTCAGCGAATACGAAAGCACCGGTATCGAATACCACGACGGGAAAGAGCCCTGGGACATTCCCTGTGACATCGCGATGCCCTGTGCCACGCAGAACGAAATCGATCGCGAAGAAGCCGAAGCGCTCGTAAAGAATGGCGTTCTCGCAGTATGCGAAGGTGCTAACATGCCGACCACTGTAGGGGCGATTGAAGTCTTCAAAGAGAACTACATACTGCACGCACCCGGCAAGGCATCCAACGCAGGCGGCGTGGCAGTAAGTGGTCTCGAACAGAGTCAGAACGCGATGCGAATCAGTTGGGATCGTGAAGAAGTGGATAGCCGCCTTCAGGAAATCATGAAGCGAATCCACCAACGTTGCGTAGACGAAGGACAGACCTCAAACTCCCATGTAGATTACATCGATGGATCGAATATTGGAGGCTTTAAAAAGGTCGCCGAGGCCATGCTCTCCTACGGTGCCGTCTGATCTAAGGTCACAATATTGCCTTTGACAATCGGCCTCCACCTATCCAAATTTCCGCGTCCCCAAAATGCCAACAACAGTCATCGTAGGAGCTGGCGGCGTAGGTAACGTCGTCGCTCAAAAGTGCGCCCAGGACGCCGAAACCTTCGGCGAGATCTGGCTGATTTCTCGTACTAAGGAAAAGTGCGACGCCATCGCTGCAGACATCAAAGAAGCGACGGGAGTCGAGATCAAAACAGCTGCCATCGATGCGGACAACGTGGCGGAGACAGCCGCTTTCCTGAAAGAGGTGAAGCCCGAGATTCTTTTGAACATCGCCCTTCCCTACCAGGACCTCACCTTGATGGAAGCGTGCCTCGAAGCAGGAGTTCACTACCTCGACACGGCAAACTACGAACCACCCGAAGATCCGCATTTCGAATACAAATGGCAGTGGGAATACCAGGACCGCTTCAAAGACGCGGGCCTGACTGCGATTCTCGGATCTGGATTCGATCCGGGCGTAACAAATGTCTTTTGTGCCTACGCATTGAAACATTGGTTCAGCGAGATCAAGACCGTCGATATCATCGATGCCAACGCGGGTGATCACGGCCTTCCATTCGCGACCAACTTCAATCCCGAGATTAACATTCGTGAGATTACGGCAAACGGCCGTTACTGGGAGAAAGGAGAATGGAAAGAGATCCCCGCCCTCTCTGTCAGCGAAGATTTCGAGTTCCCTGACCCCGATGTCGGCACCAAGAGAATTTACCTTCTTTACCACGAAGAACTCGAGAGCCTCGCCAAGAATTTGCCCGGTCTAGAGCGCATTCGGTTCTGGATGACCTTCTCCGAAAAATACATCACTCACCTGCGAGTGTTGGAGAACGTCGGGATGACCTCGATTGAGCCAGTAAATTTTGACGGTCAAGAGATTATCCCGTTGCAATTCCTGAAAAAAGTATTACCTGATCCGGCGTCACTCGGTCCCCTGACAAAAGGTAAAACCTGCATCGGTTGCCTGATTCAAGGAAAACTGAAAGAAAGTGGAGAACTGGCTACCAAGTTCATCTACAACGTATGTGATCACCAAGCGTGCTATCAAGAAGTGAAAAGCCAAGCTATCAGTTATACTGCTGGAGTTCCGGCCATGATCGGGGCGCGCCAACTTATGTCCGGAGCGTGGCTGCGACCGGGCGTATGGAATGTCGAGCAGCTAGACCCTGATCCTTTCATGGACGATCTCAATGCCTGGGGGCTGCCCTGGCACGTCCTTGAAGTGGATCGATCATTGTTACTGTAGCGCAGAGCTGGGAATCTTCTCCCGGCCTGCGCCTTCCTCGCCCCTGACCACCTAAAAAGGGCCAGCGTGATCTCGTTTTGCGTCATCAGACACAATCCCGTGTCGATGTTATACATATAATTACCAAAATTACTTTTACTTTCCCTTGTTTACCAATTTCATTAATGAGAAGCATAATTGAGTCTAAATCTCAAATTCAATACAACATCGCTACGTCCGCAAAAGATTATCCGGTTAGCGACCTGCCGACCATGGCCAAAGCGTTTCGCGAGAGCGGATACGAAACGCCGAGCTATGTCCTCGACCACGCGGCTTATCACCGCAACGGACGCATTCTGAAGGAAGTTCAAGATGCTACTGGCGCTCGCATCATCCTGGCGCAAAAGGCTTTTGCCTGCTTTCACCTCTACCCCACCCTTCGTAACTACCTGGCAGGCACAGCTGCCAGCGGTCTTCACGAAGCTCGTCTCGGTGCAGAGGAATTTGGTGGCGAGGTTCACGTATTCTCTCCGGCCTACAAGCCTAAGGAGATGGCAGAGCTTCTCAAAATCTCTGACCACATTGTCTTCAACTCTCTCAGCCAGTGGACTCGCTACCGCGACGAAGTCTTGGCAAACACCCGCAAGGTGTCTCCTGGTCTTCGCATTAATCCCGAGTATGCGGAAGCCGTCGCAGAGATCTACAACCCCTGCGCACCTGGCTCTCGATTCGGCGTTCTCGCTGAATTGATGAACGAGAACGACTTCAAAGGCATCGAAGGACTTCACTTCCACACACTTTGCGAGCAGGGCGCTGACGCGCTTGAGCGTACGCTCGAAGCAGTGGTCGCGAAATTCGACTGCTGGATCAAGAAAGTGAAATGGGTCAACTTCGGTGGCGGTCATCTCATCACCTCTCCTGGATATGACGTGGAGCTTCTGATCAAAGTGATCAAAGATTTCCAGGCGAGATATCCTCATCTTCAAATCTACCTCGAACCCGGTGAAGCGATCGCCAGCGATGGCGGCGTTCTGGTTGGTTCTGTTATCGATATCGTCGAAAACGGAATGCAGGTCGCTGTTCTCGATGTGTCGGCTACAGCTCACATGCCCGACGTATTGGAGATGCCTTATCGCCCCAGCGTTCTTGGCAGCGGCAAACCCGGCGCCAAGAAATACACCTACCGTTTCGGTGGCCCCACCTGTTTGTCCGGCGACGTGATCGGCGACTACAGCTTTAACGAACCACTCAAGATCGGAGATCAGATCGTGTTCCACGACATGGCTCACTACACCATCGTCAAGAACACCACCTTCAACGGAGTTCCTCTCCCGAGCATCTCCATCCTCCAGGAAACTGGTGAAGTCGAACTCATCCGCGAATTCGACTACGACGACTACAAATGTCGTTTGGGATAATCCCTTTTTAAACAGCAGACAAACTTCGAAAGAGCCGGCTCTAGAAATAGAGTCGGCTTTTTTGTGTCTTCACGTTACGCAAAGATTCCGTCGACCACTTCGCCGTAGACATCGGTGAGGCGGAAGTCGCGACCGGCGTATTGGTAGGTCAGCTTTAGGTGGTCGATTCCTAACAGGTGCAGGATGGTGGCGTGCATGTCGTGCATGTGAACTTTGTCCTTCACGGCGTAGTAGCCGAAGTCGTCGGTCTCGCCGTAGGAGAAGCCACCTTTGACTCCGCCACCAGCCATCCACATGGAAAAGCCCTGCGGGTTGTGGTCGCGGCCGTCGCCGCCCTGGATGATCGGAGTCCGTCCAAACTCGCCGCCCCAGACGACCAATGTATCTTCCAAAAGCCCACGCTGTTTGAGATCGGTCAGCAGACCGGAGATCGGTTTGTCTACGGCGAGAGCGTTCTTGGTATGGCCTTTCACGAGTCCGCCATGCTGATCCCAAACATTCGGAGTCGATACCTGGATGTAGCGAACACCTGCCTCTGCAAAGCGACGAGCCATGAGACACTGGCGTCCGTAGGTGTCGGTCTCCTTGGTGCCGATTCCATACATCTCTTTGATGTGCTCGGGCTCGTCTTTGGTGTCAATGACAGGAGGAGCCGAGGCCTGCATCCGATAGGCCATCTCCATGGATTGAATCATGCCCTCGACTGGAGCGTATTTCGTACGCTCGTAGTGCTCGCGATTCATCTTCTGCAGGAAGGCCAGCTTCTTCGCCTGCACATCATCGGATGATTTCGCTTTGAGGAACTTGAAGGTCGCGTTCTCATCGAGCTTTCCATTTCCACCGATCGTTGTCGCCTGATGCGCCGCCGGCAAAAAGGCCGAACCGTAGTTACGCGGTCCGCCGTGAGATGCCGAAGGACTGATACTGACAAACCCGGGAAGATCGCTGTTCTCCGTTCCGAGACCGTAGCTCACCCATGAGCCTACTGACGGACGCACAAAGTTATCGGTTCCTGTATGAAGCATGCAGACAGCTTGACCGTGTGACTGCCCCTTGCTTTGCATCGAACGCATTAAGCACAGGTCGTCAGCGTGCTGTGCCGTGTGTGGAAAGAGATCGCTGATCCAGAGGCCTGACTGCCCTCGCTGCTTGAACTCCCACGCCGAGCCCATCAACTTCGCCTGCCGCGTTGCTGATGGATCGAGGTTTTTCGCTGGAGCGAATGGAAGCTTGCCGCCGTCTCGCTTATTCAGTTCCGGCTTGTAGTCGAAAGAGTCCACATGCGAGGGACCACCGTGCATGAACAGAAAAATCACACGCTTAGCACGTGGCGCATGGTGATACCCCTGTCCGGCTGCTTGTGCCATTCCTGACAATGCCATAGCCCCGAACCCACAGCCCGCGGCTTGGAGCAGCTTTCTCCGAGACCAGGTCGGAGCGTCGAAATGATTGCATGCGGTATTGAAGGGGCTCATATCAATCGAGGTAAAGAAATTCAGTCGAAGCCATCAGCACGTGGGCCAGCTCTCCGCAGGCTTCCTTGATGTCTTCCGGGTATTCGCTCGCTCCACTCAGCGCAGCGATTAATCCAAGGGAACGCTGCATCTCAGCATCCGAAGGAGCACGTCCGAGAAGCGAGCGATACAGCCATTTCACTTCCTCTCCGGGAAGCTTCGCATTTTCCATGGCCAGCACTCCGAGCTTCTCCGCCTGCTCGTGCACGAAGTCGCTGTTTAAAAGGTAGAGTGCCTGCGTAGGAACCGTGGTTTGGTTGCGGCGTCCGGATACCACATCCGGATTCGCTGCGTCGAAAACGGCGAGCTCTGTAGCCGCGTTGTTTCGGGCCACCGGCAGATACACAGTTCGCTTCTGGTATTTGGAAAAGGAGAACGGTTTGTCCAGATCGATCCCGAAAGGAGTCGCGGTCGCCTTGCCCTTCTCTCGGTCCAGCTCACCTGACAGGGCCAGAACGCTGTCCCGGATTTCTTCCGCAGTCAGTCGTCGGCGATTCTGTTTTCCGAAAAGCTGATTGGTGGGATCCACCTTCACCAGCTCGTCGGTTGGGTTACAGCTCAATCGGTAGGCATGACTTAGCACGAGCTCGCGCACCATCGTTTTCACCGACCCATTGTTCGCACGGAACTCAGCGGCGAGGTAGTCGAGCAGTTCAGGATGAGTTGGTCCTGTTCCCAATCGCCCAAAGTTGTCGACCGTTGCCACAATGCCCCGCCCGAAAAGGTGGTGCCAGATTCGATTGACCATGACGCGGTCTAACAAAGCATTCTCCTCACTCACCATCCACTCGGCGAGTTCCATGCGCCCGCTATCACCTTCTGCGATCTGGGGAGCGTCACCAGTGTGAAGGACTTGGAGGAAATTGCGCGGGATCTTGTCCCCGAGTTGCCCGACCTCACCGCGCACTCGCAAATTGATGTCGTCCGAGTTCTTCGCATCGCGTGGAGCCATCGCGACCTCCGCGTCTTTCAGCTCTCCGATGAGGCGATTCAGCTCTTTCTTCAGATCGCCCTCACTCATGAGGTGGAGGGCATCTTTGTCCCCGCCCATTCCTGATAGCGCTTTCGCTTCTCGCTCGATGTCATTCACCGGAATGAACTGCACCGCATCGACGATCACAAAGCTGCCTTCGGTGCCTGTCGTCTCGACGATGACCTGGCACTTCCCGCCCTTTTCAAAGGTGAAACGTCCCACTGGTTCGAACAGGCCGCCGATCGACGGCTTCTTTGTTTCATCGAGATACACGCGGTGATCACCATCGCGAGCCTCGACTTTGATTGGCACATTCTTCGCCCGGTTCGCCTCGGCACTGTAGGCGAGACGAATCTCATACTCCCCGCTCTCAGGGAGGCTTCCTCGGAAAATGGCGCAGTTCGTTCCTTTGCCTGGAGCATCGTTTTCATCCACGATATATCCGTCGCCGAAACGATTGCCGGACAGACTCGACTTTCGCCACGGCCCAATCAACTCGGCATCGGCTTCGTCATAAATCACGCCCGCGAGAGGTAGATTATCGAGAGACATCTTGCCTCCCGCTTTCTTCATGAAACTCTTCTCCACCGTCAGTCGCATCGCCAGCTCGAGGCGCTCAACCGTTGCCTTGGTCTTTTCGGCTTCCGGTCCCTCCATCGGCAATGGGCGCTCGATCCAGCTCGCGACATTTACACATCCGTTCCGCGTGCCGGTGACCACTTCCGTAGAACGGAAAATCCCGGCCATCGCATAGTAGTCCTCCTGCGAAACAGGATCGAACTTGTGATCGTGACAACGGGCACACCCGAGTGTCAGGCCGAGAAACGCGCGACCGGTCGTGTCCAGCTGCTCGTCTGCCGTGTCGAGCCAGAGCTTTTCCTTGTCGCGCTCGGTAAGCATCTTCGGACCGAGTGCAAGAAAAGTCGACGCAACCAACTGTTCGCGTCGCTCTTCTGGACTTGCCGCATGCATCAGGTCGCCAGCCAGCTGCATCCTGACAAAATCATAGTAGGACACATCTTTGTTGAAGGCATCGATCACCCAGTTCCGATACCGCCATGCCTGGTAGAAAGTGAAGTTTCGGTCGCCACCGTTCGAGTCAGCATACCGAGCAACGTCCAGCCAGTGCCGCCCCCACTTTTCGCCAAAGCCCGGACGCGACAGAAGATCGTCCACGATCGCCGCAAGCGATTCGCGTGAGGGATCGGCGACAAAAGCATCTACTTCCTCAGGAGTCGGAGGAAGCCCGATCAAATCGAAATACAAACGTCGCAGAAGCACAGCGGGCTCCGCATCCGAGGTAGGTTTCACCCCTGCCTCTTCCAGGTTCGCCAAGATGAATCGATCCGTCTCCGTATCGGCCCATTCCGAGTTCGGCACAGATGGCACTTCTGCTTTTTCGATAGGACGGTAGGCCCAGCCTTGGCGAGCAGCCTCAAAATCAATCTCATCCTGCACCGCACCAGCGAGCGCTTCGTCACGTGGGTCTGGAGCACCCATGGCGATCCAATCTTCCAGGATCTTCACCTCTTCGTCCGAGAGCTTGCTCTTCGGTGGCATCTGCAAATCCTCATCAGCATATCGGATCGAGTGAATGAACAGACTCCCATCGACATCCCCCGGAACGATGGATGCGCCGGCGTCACCACCGATCGCCCAGCCCGCTTTGCGATCCAGCCACAGGCCGCCCTTTTGCTTCCCCGCTTCCTCCGAGTGGCACTCGTAGCAACGCTGTACCAGGATGGGTCGGACTTTGTTCTCAAAATAGGCGAAGCCTTCTGTTCCTTCCGAGGGAACGATTGTCAGAAAGCCTGTAGCTACGGCCAGGCCAAAGCCGGAAGCGATGCGGGGGAAATTCGCCATTCTACAAGAATAAGTCGATTGCCCGGTATTTCGGACAGCTTAACCGTGGCGCGATCGGGCCAGACGGTGTCCAATCGAAACGCCCAAAATACCGGTCATTTTCGGTGCATTTTCCCTCATTCTGCTCATTTCGGGACATTTTCGCCTCATCCATCCCCCGCCAAATCAGGGGCTCTGGTGAAAATGATGGGAAAAGATGGGGTTTTCCGTTTTCCATCATTTTGGTGTGGGCGGCGGATATTTTGAGGAGAAAGGAAACTCAGGGAGAAGATTGCATGCCTCCATTCTAACGGAACACCAATAAAATGTCGAGCTTAGGAGGCATCCACTGGGATTTCGCGGACTGGGAATGATTTTGAGATGGAATGGGGCATCGCGCTCAGCGCAGGGCAGATGTCCAAATTCTTTTGGACCTCTTGATTGCTATTTTGCATCTCTCTCCATAGCACGACATCGTCCTGAAATCACCTTCACCCCTTAGTTTGTGTTATTTAGAGATTTACACATCAATCCTCCAAGAGACAACTTGGCTATTGTTTCCTGTTACGTTTCCCTATATTGATATTCGGTTCCTATAATACTACTGTTATCCCTAAAAATGGCCTACCAGATTCACATCATCCCGCGCGAAGACCTTCAGACTGCCGATACTTGGAAATTCGTTGTCGACGAGTGTGAGGGCGTTCGTTTGGCGTCTGGTGAAGGCAGCGTTGTCGTTAATCCGAAAACCGGAGAGGAGATCCGTATTGGTGGTTCCTCTACTGATGCAGAGATTCATTTCCCTGATGAGGATGCTTGGTATCCAGCTCTATTCTGGAGACGCGGACGCGCATCGATCAATGCCAGGTTTGAGATGGGGGACGAGACAGATCCCGCATGGCGCGTTGTCAGTTGGCTTGCACAGCGTCTTGACGGTGAGATCCAAGGTGACGAAGGCGAGGTGTTTGATTGTGTGACCGGTCAGATGGTCCGTGATCATTTGGGACGGGACGTGTGACCAAAACCGGGGAGAAAAAGCCGGAGATGGCAAGCCCGATCCCGCCGCGAGTTGATTGACTTCTGAAATAGGAATCCTTACTCTGAGTTCGAGATCGCACTCCTACATGGGCGGGGATCTCTTGAACGTTCGGCTGAAAAAATACTCATGAGACTATTCTGTATCGCGATCACCGTTTACTGTTCGAGTTTGTTGCTCGCTGACGAAAAGGCTGTCCCCCACTCCTCACATAGGAATTCCAGTCCACTCAGTAATTCGGGCATCGGAGCCGTAGTCGACAAAGATCGACAGACCGGTAATTTGAAGGTTTTTAAAACGGTGGAAGGCGGCCCAGCCGCAAAAGCTGGATTGCTTGCTAATGATGAGATCGTAGCGATCGACTCGGAGGATACGACGGAAATGAGTTTGGAAGTAGCAGTCAGATTGTTGCGAGGAAAACAGGGCACCGCAGTAAGACTTGCCGTAAAGCGCTCTGGTGTGCCCGATATCATTCAATACAAAGTTACTCGCCAAATTCTCCCTCAACCGTCGCCAGCAAAACCGGTGCCGAACAAGCCAGCGATGGCAAGCCCTAGACCGTTTCGTCCCGGTTGAGTGTTGTATTTCGAATCCTTAATTTGCTAACGAAGTTGCGGTCTCGTCCCGGGCTGCCATGCTTCGAACGTTCGGCTCAGCAATGGCTCTACTAAAGACAGTTCACTGGCGATTTCGGTGCCCCAAGCAAATTGATGGAGTTGCTAAAGATTTCGTCGAGTGGATCAGCCGAGATATTGATCCTTCAAATCTCGATTTTGATTCTGCATTTGTCGAATTCCACGATCCGTGGTTTGCATGGCGAAGAATGATCGCTACGCGGTATGGTATTGCATCGAATTACAGATCGCCGAACGGAGTTCCTGCTAAACCGGCTTGGAATCGGAAGCTTCGTAAGCGGAATAGCGATCTGACACCTGAGCAGCTTGTCGAGCGGGTCTTCGAGAGAGTCGTTGTTCGTCTGAGGCGCACCAAACTGTCCCACTGAACAAGTCGAATAATGTTCTGGAGAGAAATCGCCTACCCACTCCGACTCGACGCTCTTTGACAATTAGAATCCTCACCCTCGGCTCCAAGGCTCGCCTCCCGGTTGGTGATCCCTAAGCTTTGAACGTTCGGCAAAACAATTTCCATGTATACCCCTCCAAACTTCAGGATCGACGACCGAGAGGTAATTCGTCAATTCATCAGCGAAAACTCGTTGGGTCTGTTGTTGTCGGTCCGGGATGGAGTCATCCATGACACCCACACTCCATTCCTTATTTCCGATTGTGGACAGCATCTCCTCGGACACATAGCCAGAGCCAACGCCCACTGGCATGACTGGGAAGAGGACTCAACTGCGAAGGTTATTTTTACTGGTCCGCACGCCTACGTTTCCCCGCGTTACTACGAATCAGAATTCGCGGTGCCCACCTGGAACTACACAGCCGTTTCCATTTCGGGCCGAATCGCTTTGATCGAAAAAACCGAAGCCAAACTCGATTTTCTGGATAGGCTCACGTCTGCCAACGAGTCCTCCGATAGCCCATGGACTCTGGATCGATCCGACGAACGATATCTCAACCTGCTTTCCGGTATCGTAGTTTTTTCGGTATCGATCGATTCGATTGAGGCTTCATTCAAACTGAACCAGAATAAGAGTATTGAAGATCAACGGAAGGTGGTCGCATCGTTGACTGAGACAGGATGTCCGTTTGACCACGCTGTCGCGTTGCTTATGGAGAACAACATAGCCGATGCCGAGCAGGACGGTGGCGGGGAATCGGCAGCCCGCACCAAATCAGATCTGAAGAGTGGCGACAAACCTCAACCAGAATCGGAGGGAGGCGCCCGGTAGCGGGTGCCGGGCCTCAAACGTTCTGCAACAATATGCGAAATGCGGTCGCAATATCGATCATTCTAATCAGCGCGGTCGGGCTCTTCTTTGCCCTGGGTTGGTTGGGCATGCTTCCTCGAAGCCGGGTTATCGTTGTTCCTGATGGTTTCACCGGAGAGGTTGTCATCGCGTATCACCCAACCATTGGAAAGTCATTCAACGGCCGCCCTTTCAATTTTGGGACGACACGCATCATTATTCCCGAGGATGGAAATCTGATCATCTCTGATTGGGACGAGTTCGGAGGAATGAGTTCTGAAAAGTATATCAGGCAAGATGGGACCATTCTCGGTGGGACTCACCCATGGGCCGGAACTTCCAAAATCAAGACGAAAGGAACAATGGGGCGGAATCCGGGGGATGATGAACCTTTTCTAAAATCAGCAATGTTGGATGACGATTCTGTCATGTATTCGGGCTTCACCGTCCTAAAATAACTCGAGCCCAACAAACCTCTCTACCCCGCGCCAAGTCAAAAACGCGCTCCTGCAAACATTCGATGAAAGAAACTGGCTGATCCCCCGGTAGCGTTTCTCATACCTTCGAATGAGAGCACGCTTTCCATACCGGATATTACGTCAAGGCCCCGTCATTTGGAATCGTGCGACTTTACTCTCAAGTATTTTGCTGGTTCTACTCTCGGTCACTGGCTGCACCACGACACCGCCTCCCGCAAAGAATGCGCAAGCGATCGATCTCGAGCCTGATGATCACGGTCGCTACATGAAATGCGGTTGGTATTGCGGAGCGCCGCCTATGAGCGTCTCCGCGACCTCGACCTTTCATGACGGGATCTACTCCTACTCTGCCGAGAACCTCCATGATTGTCGAAAGGACACTGCGTGGGTGGAAGGCATCGGTGGAGACGGCCACGGCGAACGGATCATATTCACGTTTGATATGACAGAGCGGACGCCAGGAAGCCATGAGATTGGTGTGGGGAGCGTATCCATCATCAACGGTTTCGCGAGGTCGAAGAAACAGTGGGAGGCCAATTCGCGGGTGAAGACGTTCAAGATCTATTTCGACGGCGAGTATCTCGATACGGTCGAGCTGGAGGATACCCGAGAACCCCAGCGGGTGCAGTTACCCAAAATGGCGTTCATCCCCGGCAAGAAGCACGAGATAGCATTCGAAATCGACACGATCTATCCCGGCACGAATTTCTACTACACTGCGGTGTCCGATTTTCTCTTCGATGGGTTTGGGGTGAGGCATTGAGAAATGTGATTCTATGTAGTCACACACTCCGCCACCAGGTGGATGCAGCTAACTCAACGCTCCGAACATTTGCTGAAAGTCGATTCAAGCACACCGCAACATGTTGACGGGACTCTCGGGTAATCCACTTTGTCTGAGCAACTATGGAAGGATATGACGATGACTATCCCACTTGTGCCGACACTTTCGCCACGCTGAGGTTCTATCATGAGGCGTGCACTCCCGACGCTGTGACCGAGGCGCTGGGTATCTCGCCATCGAGGACGCAGGCTAAGGGGCAAAACACCGTAAATGGGAAACAAGTACAACGACGTGTCTCGGGCTGGTTCCTCTGTTCGAGAGACGAGGTTCAATCGAAAGACATCCGGCGCCATATCGACTGGATCCTCGATCAAGTTTCTGAGTTGAGGAATGAGTTTGTTCGCCTGAACCAAGAAGGCTGGCGCTCTGATATCTCATGCTATTGGCTGAGCCATGGGCACGGAGGTCCCATGCTATCCCCTTCTCAGATGGAATCTCTAGCGAAGCTGAACCTGACGTGCGGTTTCGACGTGTATTTTGAAGAGGATAGTGCTGAGGCCCCTGCTTCTTGACGGTGTAATGTTCGTTATTTTACCGGCAGAGTTGTTTCTCAGGGCACTCGCTCGCTACCAGAAAAGGCGCTATTGTAGATATGAAATAAGCTGATCATGTCTCCAGCGCTGTATCGATTCTTCGTCGCCGAACTTGGATCCCTTCTGGGTTTGATTTTCATGCCCAAGCATGGGTGCACCCTGTCATCCCCTCCGCTCGAAATTATGTTCTTGGGTATTTGCTTCATCCTGATTCCGTGGATGTGCTTACGACTCGATAATTCCAAACTCGCGTGGGGGCTCGCTGCATCGACATTGGTAATCACCGTCTTGCTCGGTACTGTTTACATCGAGGTCATTCACTGGGATCACTATCCCGAGCGCTTCCTGGCCGGGCAGCACCTGTAGACTCGACTGTGCAATCCATTTTGTCCCATGCCGAAAAAGACGATATGAGGCGAACAGTTGACTTCGACTTCGCGGATCACGTTAGTGAGCTTTCCTTATATCCTCGAACTAGCTATACTCCCCCGAAACATTCTCTTTTTCTTACATGATATTCCGGTGAGTTGCGGTCCGCGGCGCATCTCAATACGGCAGCTTTTCATATCAAATAAATGTCCCATCGCAGCATCGCCATTTTCGTCTTCTGCGTCAGCGGGGTCGCTTTGCTGGCCGTAACGCTATCTACCTCGAAATGGCTGAAGAGCCGACCTAGGTGGGAGCTTTCGGCGGTAAATTCTGAGAAAGGTGTTGAGATCTCCGTGTTTCTCAAAGGAAAGAACCAACCAGTTCACTCTACGATGCTGGAAGGTCGAGAAATCGCCCATGATGTCCACCGCGTTACCGTCAATGAACTTCCACCCGGAATCGGAGAATCGACATTTGTCGACGAAACCATTCCTCCAGGACGATGGGTTCTGACTATCGATGGTGTGGAGTTAGACATTATGGAGTCGCGTTTCTTGGTCGAAACCGGAGAGGCCAAGACTATTGACATAGATGACACCGCTGAAGGAAACCAGTCGAAGAGAGGTAGCATTTACCCGCCACCAGAGAGGATTGGAGACTGGACCACGATTCGAGAGCGATTCGAGAGTTGGGATTTTGTCGAATTTCTCTATGCAGGGGAAGCTGCTGATGGAGGTTCCCATGGGTTTCTTTTCACGACCCCCGATGGAGCCGAAATCGAAATTTCGGTGGTGTGCAGTACTTGGTGGACGGAAGAAGATGCAAGAAGACGGCACCAACCAATCTATCTCTCCTGTGAAGGAAAAGAGTATTTGGTTCCTGAAAATGGGGAGATCGAAAATACGCTTCTCGAAATCCTAGACATGGCAGCCGCTAGCCTGACTGGTGAGGGGCGAAGGAATCCGAAATACATTCGACGCCTGCGAGAAACCATCGCGACCCGCACAATTCCCGACGATACCTGGCCTTACGACAAGCTCGATGCCGACGATGATCTCGGTGACTGGATCGAAACTCAGGATCGCCTTAAGAGCTGGGAAACGGTCGAACTGCAAGATTGGGGCAATCTTGGCGATCTCATCTCGACCCGATTTCAGTTTCGATCTTCAACCGGAGATGAGTTTGGCATTGTGGTAGCTTCTCCCGATTGGCTGCCGGATGAAGAAGAAATCTCAGCCAACTCGGAACCTGAGCAACCGACTGATCCCTTTGCTGAGGATTATGATGAAGAAATAACTCGGATGCTGATACTCGTCCATTTTGGAAGAAAGCTCTTTCTAGTGGAGGAAGGGAGCGATATCGAAGCTGAGTTGCTGGGAATGCTCGACAGGGCTGCGGTGAATTCGAAAGGAGTGGGCATTTCACATCCAAAATACGTTCAGCGACTGCGAGAGGTGGTTGCGACACGCGTGCCGAGCAGCTACATGCATTGGCCGATGACTGATGAGGAGGTAGAGGGAGAATAGCTCTGTGTCTCTTGTTTCTAAATTACTATGTACCACCTTACATTCGACACTGTCCCGACGATCGAGAATGATGAATTCTCGACCTTAGACTGAGCAATCGTAGTCGCCTGGATTCCCTCGGAAGATGCGATTGATTTAGATGACGCTGAGAGGTTGGCCAGAGCTCACATCGAGAAACACCAGTGGTTTATCAAATCCCTCGATGAGGCATCCATAATTGACGAGGAGATCTACGAACCTCGTGATGAGCATCGTGAATTTTTCGAGACAGCTTTGTCGGGTGAACAAGAATTGGTCTTCTATACCTTTCCTGATTCGGATTAGTTTCCCTTTTTGGGGAGAGGCATTTTAATGATTACCCTTCCCACCATTCGGAGAGCAGTTTAGGGAGGGATTGAAGTAGATTCTCGATTACGGTTTCAACCTTTCAAGAATTCGGTCGGGGTCTTGGCGGAGGTTCAAGACAGCGTGAACTACCACCCGCGATGTTTCTACGACATAGAAAATTCCATAATCGTAAAACCCGGCACCAGTTTTCGGCGAAGGTTCTCGTGGAAGCGTTTCCCTATCTCAGGAAACTTTTGGATATCTTAAAGCGCTCGGTAAAATGTTGAAGAAAACTTCTCTGCGCGGGCCGGTTCTTCCTCAAAAAGCGAGACGTATATGGTGAGGGCATCCTTCTCTGCCCCTTCCAAGAGGATTAGCTCTCCCATGAAGCTCCTGTTTCCCGCTGCAATCGCTTCTTCGCTTCGGTCCAGCTTGAGCCGGTATCGCGATCCTGTCGATACGCTTCCATCCGCTCATTGAGCACTTCCAGGATCGCTCGTTCCTGATCTCCAGAAACGGTGGGAGCATTCAAGTCGTCCAAAAGTTCCTCAGCCATGAGCGTTTTCTCCTCCTGACTCAGTTTTTGCACATCTGGGAGAGTTTCCAAGATCATACGAAAGGATACTCCGTGGGAGAAAGAACTTCAAACTCCCTAATGTTCGCATTGATCACAACCTCAGTGATAAAATGATATTTTATTTTATTAATTTTTACTCATTTTTATTTCTTTTGCGCGGGCGGACTATGTGTGGGCTGTGAATGGCTGGGGCGGTCAGCGAATGACCGAAGCGAGATGCTTTGGCTCCACTAGAGTCTGCTCTGCCGAGAGAGTTTCGCTTCGACTGAAGTCGAAGTTACGGGGCTGTTGGCATCACGGGTTTGGCCTCAGGAAAAGTGACCGGGGACGTTCTGGTAGCCGTTGGAGCCGCTGATGAAACGGCGGGCGACGGCCTGGTATTCGTCGATGAGGTCGACGTCTTCGGCGGAGGCTTCGTGGATGTCGAGGTCGTAGCGTTCGCGTCGGAAAGGAACTATGTAGGCCATGGGCGTTCCGCGCGGAAGGATGATCTGACCTTCCTCCATCTGAAAAAGGGCGTTGATGTGGGTGGTGTGGTGCTGATCGGAATGGACGATCCCAGGCATCGCGGCCCAGAGGTGATCGAAATGGTAGTAGCAGGGCAGGACGCGAATGGAGTAGCCGGGCGATGTGCGACAATACCAGGGACTGACAAATTTGACCTCGGCTTTGAAGCCTTCGTTAGGCATGGTCTCGTATTGCTTTCGGGGATGGCTGAGGAGGGCGAATTCCTCGTTTGGAGTCTGCCAGGAAAAGGTGCCATCTTTCCGAAAGGTGATGGAGTAGTCGCACCAGAGGGGTAGCACGTAGCCAGTGCGAAGGAAGTCGATGATGGCGGGACACTGTTTGACCGTAGAGTTTTGCCGAATTTTTAACTCTTTCGGGAATGTCTGGAAATCGGTGACGCGGTTGTAGTGGGTGTCCATTCCCCGGAACCATCTGGGGATGTATTTCGTGGCGGGTGCAGGTGGCGCCAGCTTGAGGAGGCTTCGGTGCTTGTGCTCGACGAAGAATTCGATACGTGCCCGGTCTTCGTCATTTTCTCCAGATACAGTCGGACTGGGCACGGGACAGAAATCGTCGAGGTCTCTCCCCTGTTCGATCAGTAGACGGGAAGCGAGGCATTGCAGCTCATCAGGACTGAGCGTGTCCCTTAGCGTTTTGAGGTGGGTCTCGACGGAGGATTCCATCGGCAACGGTATGGCCGTGGTGCCCAAGGGTGGGCAGGAAAATCGTGTCAAATCCGTTACGTTTGAGTGCTACTGAATCAATTCGAGGGCCAAACGTGCACGAGATCGGCTACCGGGGACTGATTGTGATTTTTCACCCCGGGCTTGCCCCGTGGGCGATTCCCTCTATCTTCCACGCTCTCATTCTAGAATACGATGTCATCCCTTTCCCCCCAGCGTGCCGATCAGCTTCGTGAAATCGCGAGCGAGTATGGAACTCCGACGTATGTCTATGATGCGGAGGTCATCCGAAAGCAGTTCCGTCGGCTGAAGAAGTTCGACATTGTTCGCTTCGCCCAGAAGGCTTGCTCGAACACGCATATTCTGCGCCTGCTTCGGGAGGAGGGTGCGGTGGTGGACTGTGTATCGGCCGGGGAGCTGGACCGTGCGCTTGCTGCGGGATTCGAGCCGGGTGCGGATCCGGCGCAGATTGTTTTCACGGCAGATATCATCACGCCAGACGCGATTGAGCGCGTGGTGGAGCTGGGTGTGCCTGTGAATGCGGGCTCTCCTGATATGCTGACGCAGATCGGTGAAGCGAATCCGGGACATCCGGTCTGGCTGCGGATCAATCCAGGATTTGGCCACGGTCACAGTAAGAAGACGAACACGGGCGGTGAATCGAGCAAGCACGGCATCTGGCACGAGAATATCCACGAAGCGCTGGAGCTGATCGACAAATACAATCTGAAGCTCGTCGGTATCCATATGCACATCGGATCGGGCGCGGAGATCGATCACCTCTCCCGCGTGTGCGATGCGATGGTGGAGCAGGTGAAGACGGCAGGACGCGACATCGAGGCGATCTCTGGCGGAGGTGGCCTTTCTATCCCCTACTCTCCGAATGATCCGGAGGTGGATGTGGATGCGTATTTTGATAAGTGGGACGAAGCACGTCGCCACGTGGAAGAGATCGTGGGACACAAGGTCCATCTCGAGCTGGAGCCGGGGCGTTTCCTCGCGGCGCAGGCGGGATCTCTGATCGCTGAGGTGCGTGGACAAAAGCAGACGGGCTCGAATCGCTATGTGCTGGTGGACGCGGGTTTCAACGACTTGATGCGGCCGGTGATGTATGGCTCTCGCCACGAGATGGAGTTGCTGCCTCATGATGGTCGTGACATGGATGCCCCGACTCCGACGGTGGTGGCGGGTCCGCTCTGTGAAAGCGGTGATATTTTTACCCAGCTCCCGGGTGGAGATGTGGACGCGCGTCCCCTGCCCCCGACGGAAACCGGTGACCTGCTGGTCTTCAAAGATGCGGGTGCCTATGGCTCGGTGATGGCGAGTAACTACAACTCACGCCCCCTGGCTGCCGAAGTGATGATCGATGGAGATGACATCCGCCTGATCCGCCGACGCCAGACGATCGAAGATCTACTGGCGCTGGAGGAGGTGTAGGGTTTTCGCCTCGACATTCGGGGTCGAACTAGAGAGTCTCATTGTGGACTCACGTTCGGTGCTTTTTCGGGCGTGGTTGGTTTAGCAATGAGTAGAGCTCTCCTCCATTTCGTGTCGCTTCTTCTGGCTGGATGTTCTTTTGCCAATGCTCAGGATGCGACGGGGAAAGAAGTCGACCCTTTTAGCGAAAGCCCTTTTAACGTAGTTCCTGATCCTGACGGGAATGCCTATTTTCCTAAGGGGCGGGAGTCCTACTATACGGAACGTCTACGGGCGATGAATGAGCCTTCGCTTTTTGCGATGGAGGGTAAGAAGGATGCACCGGTTCAGTATCGATTTCTGTATTTGCCGACCTTTTCTAAACCGATCGCCTTTCGAACGGTCATCAAGGACAAGGAGCCGTTTATCCACGTTGTGCGACTCGATGGCATGGGTGGGTATGACCCGGGTGAGATTGAGATCGAAGCGGAGATCGAGATTGCGAAGCTGGAGTATCGGGCGTTAAAACAGATATTGGATCGCGCTTTGGAAGAGCCTATTTCGGAAATGCAGGCAGCGGCACTCGCGGGCCTGGACGGCACAACCTGGATACTGGAGTCGATCGTGAACGGCGAATATCAAATGCAGGACCTCTGGTCGCCAGATTCGTATCTGGAGATGGAGATCGACCATGAGGAATTCGAAAAACGCTCTGGCGTAAAATTTCCGAACCTGCGTCCCTTTGTAGAGGGCTGCAGCTACTTCCTCGAACTCACAGATATGAAATTTCCTAATCGTGATCCCTCTATATATCGTGATGCGGGTTTCGAGGGAGAATTGCCAGAGGAGGTATCAAGCACTTCTGAGGAGGAGTGATTGCTTCGGGATTGAATTTTGGAGAGTGATCGGGATACTTCGCCACCGCCAATTTCTATATTGCCATCATGCCAAACTTCAACATCAAGTGCCTCGTATCAGGATCCGAAACGGACGGAAAAGTTGCCGTCTTTGAAGAAGTCGTCAAACCGGGAGCGGGTCCTCCCCGCCACACTCACCGCGATCAGATCGAAGTGTTTCATGTGATGTCGGGAACGTTTCAGTTCGAAGTCGATGGAGAGGTTATCGAGCGAAGCACGGGCGGCACGGCAGTCGTTCCAGCGAAGGCAGTCCACGCGTTCCGGAATGTCGGTGATACGACTGGAACGGTGCGGTTCGAGTTGCTCCCTGCCGGGAATTCGGAGGAGTTTTTCCACAGGATCGTGAATGAAGAGATCGAGGATTTCCGAACGTTCTTCAATGAGTATGGGCTGGATCTTTCCGGTCCACCGATGGGGTGAGGTTGATTGGAGCGAAAGACTCCCCGAAAAACGTTCGCTCAATTTTGTAGTATCCGCTATTGTGGAAGGATGACGGTGGAAGAAGTCAATCAACTCCCGACTGAAGAAAAGGTTCTTTTGATGGAGGCTCTCTGGGCTGATCTGCGGGAGAGATTTGAAGCCGCCGACATTCCCCAAGAGCACAGAGAGATTCTCGACGCGAGGAGATCAAAAGTAGAGGCGGGTGAAATGAAGATCTTGGCGTGGGACGATGTGAAGTCCACCATCGGTCGCCGATGAATCGCATCGAGATTTCGGAGGGAGCTCTTCAAGACCTTAATGACGGGTTTCTCTTTTATGAGGTCCAAGAGGCAGGTCTTGGTGATTACTTCGTTGCTTGCCTTCGGGCCGATATAGAGCGGCTTAAGATAGCAGCCGGCACACATAGAATCGTTTATCACGATTACTTTCATGTGGTCAGCAAAGTGTTCCCTTATGGGATTTATTACACATTCGCCGAGAAAACTGCGACCGTCTGGGCGGTGCTCGATCTCCGTCGAGATCCGAAGTGGATTCTAGACCAGCTCGACAAGTAGCAGGTCGAATTTGCAGATCTCTTTGGGATCGCTACTGTCCAAAGTGGGGCTCCTGCGCCTTATTCTACAAACACCCCATGTCTGATACCCCTAATGATCCCGAACGCACCGAGGCGTTTCTTCGGCTCCTGAGCGAGCATGAGAAGAAGCTGGGGATCTATGTGACTGGACTGGTAGCGTGCCCGCAGGATGGGCAGGATATTCTGCAGGAGGGAAAGATCGTGATGTGGCGGCAGTTCCACCAGTTCGAGCTGGGAACGAACTTCGCGGCATGGGCTCGGAAGATCCTCTTTTACCAGATCCTGGCTCACCGCCGGAAATCGAAGCGGGACAAAGCCGAACTGCTGAGTGAGAAGATGCTGGAGTCGCTCAGCGAAGAGGCCGAGTCAGCGATACGCGAACAGCGCTGGCAGAAACGGGAGGCAGTTCTGAAGCAATGCGTCACAAAGCTGAGCGAGGATCACCGCGAGATCCTACTGATGCGATACCGCGATGAATCGTCCATCGAAGGTATCTCTCGTCGGACCGAAAGAACGGAGGGTGCGGTGTATCGCCTGCTGAGCCGCCTCCGCAAGAACCTCTACCAATGTGTAGAAAAAGAGCTCGAAAAGGCCTGATTTTCTTCTCCTTACGATGACTGACGAAGAACGCGACGAACTTCTGGAGATGGCTCACGCTTATATCGAGCGCTCTCTCCCTCCCGAGAAGGTGGAGGAGCTTGAGAAGCTGCTCGCATCCAGTGCCGAGGCACGTCGGATATTCCTGAATTTCAATCACGACCATGCGGTCCTCCATTGGGAACACGTGTCCTCGGAGGGCGATGATTCAGAGTCGATTGGTGATGACACATATCGCCCCAGCCGTTTTCCTCCCCTATGGCAGATCCTTGCCGCAGGAGCAGTCGTCTCATTGCTCGCTCTTCTGATCATCCGGCCAAATGCGAGTTCCGAGCCGACTTTTGCCACGATGGCTTCGACGGAATCGGCTCGCTGGGAGAGTGGCGAACTTCCCACTTCCGATGGGGCAAAACTCCCCGCAGGGAAGCTGCATCTCGCACGAGGCCTGGCTACAATCGAATTCGACTCTGGGACAACGATCGTGCTGGAAGCTCCTGCCCAGCTCGAGCTCGTCGATGACCGCCATTGTCGTCTCGATGCGGGGACGGTAGTCGTCGAGGCGCCGGGGCGATCGGCTGAGTTCAGTCTTTCCACCCCAACTGCAGAAATCCTCAATAAGAGCACGCACTTTGCGGTGAATGTTCACCCCGGCACCGGAGCGACCCAGACGCAGGTATTCGAAGGCGAAGTTTCTGTCATTCCTGCAAACGGTAGTGATCCCCTCACCCTGGCAAAGGGTCAGCGGTCTTTTCTTGGCGGCGAAGGGGAAGGGCAGATTACCGAAGGACTGGAGGAAGAAACCTGGGCCGCGAATGCCATTCCTCGGGATCGACCGAAAGGATGGCAGACGATCACGACCTCCGACGGGAGCGGCACGGATGGATACGTCTATGGCGGGCAGCCTAACAATCATGTCTCTGACGAGCTTCTTCTTCTAAAAAACAGCATCGATCTCTCTGGCCCACATCGGAAGAGTTACCTGCGTTTCGACCTATCGCGGATTCCGAAAGGTGCGATCCAGAATGCGGAGTTGTCTCTGCGCTTTGCCCCGACGGGATGGGGTCTGGCTTCTCACCTGAATGATTCCGAGTTCGAGGTCTATGGGATCATTGATGATTCGCTCGATTCCTGGGACTACGAGACGATGGATTGGGAGAATGCTCCCGCCAATGTGACGGACAGCGGGACGGCGCTTCTTCCTGCCGCTACGATCTACCTCGGGAAGTTTGATCTTCCGCGGGGCATTCAGTCAGGTAGCTACGGTATCCGCGGCGATCGACTGGTCGATTTTCTGAATCGAGATCTCAATCGACAGGCGACCCTCGTCATTGTGCGAACGACGGTGGAAAATCGAGGTGGCGGATTGGTTCACGCGATCGCCAGCAAGCGCCACCCTACCCTGCCGGCCCCTTCGCTGGCGGTGAAGGTGGTGGAGTGATAGCGTTTACATCAGTGCAGCATGATGATATTGTGACGAAAGGATGGATGGATTTTCGAAAGGTCTTTTCTGGGATTGTGACCCTGCCACGCTCAGCGCCGATACCCATCAGCGGTTCATAATTGAACGAGTTTTGAACCGTGGATTGTGGAATGATTGGTTACAGCTCCGATCCATTTATCCTCTTGCCACGATCAAGGAGTGCAGCCTGCAGATTCGAAATCTCGATCCGAAGGCACTATCCTTTTGCTCCGCAATTTTCAGCCTCCCTAAAGAAGCTTTTCGATGCGCCACGAATCAGAAGTCTTAGCTCCTGAAACAGCGGAACTACTTCATTCGCTTGGTTCTTTCTTCTCAAATCTTGGCTTCTACCTAGCTGGAGGCACCGCTCTTGCAATACACCTAGGCCACAGGAAATCGATCGATTTGGACTTTTTCGGAGGCCGCGAGTTTGATCCTCTGAGTCTAGAACACGATATACGTGAATTCTTGAAAGACGGCTCGCAAGTCCAGGTTTCGGGCACGGCGAAAAACACTCTTAACCTTTTTATCGATGGGATAAAGGTCGATGCGCTTCGATACTCCTATCCCATTCTAAGTCCCCCTACTCAGGAAGACTCTTACCTCCTAGCATCAATCCCTGACATATCAGCAATGAAGCTTTCTGCCGTCACGAATCGCGGCAGTAAAAAGGATTTCTTCGATATTTTCCAATTACTCCAAGATTATAGTCTGGGCGAGTTGTTGGACTTTTACGTCGAAAAGTTTTCGACTCACGACAGATTTATGGTTCTGAGATCACTCACCTACTTTGATGATGCAGAGGCAGAACCAGAACCAATTCTTCTCAATAGGACGACTTGGAGCAAAGTAAAAAAAACGATTTCTTCCGTCGTTGCCGAGCTTTGCTAACACGCTACTAAGCCTACCTATTTCTTCGCTGCGAGGAAATCCACGAGCGAGACGAATTCTTCGAGGGAGAGGGAGTTCGCGAGTCCTGCAGGCATCATTGATGTTGGGAGGTGCTCTTCTTTCTCCACGTCGGCGGCTTTGATTGTTTTCACCTGGCCAGCCATGTCGCGGAGGACCATGCGGTCAGAATTGCTCTCGGTAACGAATCCCATGTGAACGGTGCCGTCTTTCATCTGGACTTGAGCGGTCTGGAAGCCTTGGGAAATTGTGTCGTTGGGACGGAGAATCGCGGTGGCGATCTGCTCGCGGTTCATGATCGATCCGATCTGTCCCATAAATGGTCCCAAGGCAGGTCCGCCCGTCTCCAGAGCATGGCAAGCGACACATCCCTGCTGGGTGAAGAGTTTTTCACCGACCTTAGTGTCGCCTTTGATCTTGTCGATGGATAGAAGCACGTCCTCGACGGGAGTCGATCCGACGGCACCTTTTTGAGCTCGAATCTTTGCGAGGTCGACCGTGGGAGCGGCTTCAAGTTCGGACTCGTCGACGAGAGTTCCGAGATCATCGATTCCCATGCGCATGCGATCGTTCAATCCGGCGAGAAATGTCTTCACCTTATCATCACCATCGGCGAGTTCGTCCATGAGAGCGGTCTGGATGACGGGAGATCCTTTCCAGGTGATAGGCTTGTAGTAGGGCCCGCGTGTGTCGGGTCGGGTCGTCCACCACCAGCTGCCATCGTAGGGAGCTTCGTCCATGTAGAGTCGTGCGAGCACAGTAAGAATTTTCTCACGCTGCTTGCCTTTCGCTTCGGTGAGATGATCCACCAGCCCGTAGACCGCTTTCTCGTAGTGCATGTTCGAGAGCGCCCAGAGCGCGAGGTCCTCACTGGAAGTGCCGACTGCATTCAGGCAAGAGTCCACAGCGCCCAGCTCTACCAATGAGCGAACGGCGAGATGTGGGAGGATGACATCTGGATTAGGAGTGGCGTGACGAGGTGTCGCCGTTGCCCCTTCGCTGGCTTCGTCCGGTGAAACGGTGGAAGCAAAGAAGTCGATGGATGACTCTTTTGGACCGGTGCTCGAAGTTTCGACTGCGGTCGAGAAGCCGACTGCATTGGCGGGAGCTTCAAAAACGATTGTCTGGGGAGCTTTCGCTACTACGAAGGTCTTCGCTTTCTTCTGCTGTTTCTTCGAGAACTTTTCACCCTCAGGGCCTTTGCCCACAAACACTTCGCCCTCGATGGGTTTCAAATCTGAAAGACTGACAGTGGAGCCATCGCCCAACTCAAACACTGGATCGAGAAAGGCCAACTGCGATGCATTCTCGACTGGGTTGGTTTCGGAAAGATTGAGAAACACTTTCTCTCCAGGTGTCACTACCAATTCGTGCTTCGCTGATCGATTTCCCTTAAGCGTGTCCAACTGGGTGATCTTTGCCGCGCCTTCGGGTTCCGGCTTGGTGTAATCGACAGCGAGCAGTGCATCAGCGGCTTCTTTATCTCCCAGGCGACCAAGAGCGATCGCAGACGCCGCTTTTACACGAGGAGTCCCATCATTCAATGCACTGACGAAAGGCTCCAGAACGAAGCCGTCCATTTCGAGTCGAGGAAGTCGATCTGTTGCGGCTCGAAGAACAAACTCGCGCAGATCCTTGTCAGTGTGATAGGAAAGGATTTCTGCAGGGTCTGTTTCGATCTGTGCCCAGGTGTAAAGCGCAGCCACACGACCGGCGAGCGCGTGCTCTCCATCTTCGAAAACGGCTTTCAGACCGGACACAGCATCTTCTGAGTTCGAGCGAGATAGAAGTGACTGCTGAGCGTAGATACGCGTTTTGTCACTGTCTGACCCGATCAGAGAGACGAGCTCTTCGATGGACGCATTTTGAAAATCAGCGGGCTTTTTGTATTCCCAGCCTTTGGGCACCACACGAACGGTGTATCCCTTTTCCTCGCTACCACGAAATCCAGCACCGTCCCACGCACTGAGGAACATCTGCCCCGAAGGATCCACATCGATATCAGACACCTGAGATACCTGGACGAACTCCTTCGCTTTCTGGGTGAAGGTCGGTCCATCTTCCGTCAGCCGATGAAGGTAAACGGCCTTTCTTCCCCAGTCTGCCATGAGCGGCTGATGGTATTTCTCCGGCCATGTTGGCTCGTCGAGAAAGAGAGCACCAACGCCAGATCCTCCGCCGAGGTCTTCCAGCGCGGGAATCACTTCGTCGGCAAAATTGATGAACAGGCGAGGATAGCCGTATTCGCCCGACTGGATATGGTGATTGAACCGAACGTTCCAGCCTCCGCCATCATTGGTATTTCCCCGGGTGAAAATGTTCATGTAGGGATCGATAGCGACGTCATAAATATTCCGCATGCCGGAGGTGTAAAGCTCGAGCTCGGTTCCGTCGGGGCGAACTCGAACAATACCACCACCGAGATGAGTCAGCTTGGTGCCATCCGTTCCCTCTGCATCGGCAAATCCAAAGTCGCCTACCGCGATATAGATCCAGCCATCAATTCCGAGTTGAATCCCATTCGTAGAGTGGTCCGTACCACGATCATTCACCGCGGTCGCCGAGCAGATCTTTTTGACGAGAATCTCTGCCGGTCCATCCGCGACACCATCTCCATCGGCATCGGTCAGAACAACGAGATCCATTCCCGTCGATAACTCTACGCCTTCTTCATTCTTCTCATCTCCGTAGGCAGTGTGTAGAACATAGAGTTTGTCACCAGCTGCGATGAGTCCGCGCGGGTTGTCGATCTTTGCGTAATCCGTATGAGAGTCTGCCTTTCCATCGTGATCTGTATCGACGAGTTTCACAATAGATCCCCGGCCCGCTCCTTTGCCAAGAGATCCATTGAGATCCACCCCTACATAGACCGAACCGTCTTCCGCAGCACAAAGACAAGCAGGACTGGGGGTCACGTCCGGACCAGTAAACTGGGATAATACGAGATCGTCCGGAACCGAATCGGCTTTCGAGAAATGGACAGAAAAGAAAAGGAGAGTTAGAGCACAGGTAAATCTCGTCATGAGCGGCGCACTAAGGCACAGCGCGCCGCCCTGTCAAGAGTCGCAATCCTTGTGTCGAATCTCGCAGCAGCAGAACTGCTATTAGTCGAGATGCCAGTCTGGACCTTCACTCATGATACTGTCGTTGATCCCTAACAGCTTCTTCTTCAATGACTCAACCAATTCAGAATTCTCCGATGCAATGTTCCTCTCCTGAGCGGGATCGGTTTCCAGATCGAAAAGCTGGTAGTTGGTGTATCCACCGGACTTGATGGCAGGAATCCACTTTTCCTGGAACATATTGTCGGTCGACATCTCGTAGTCCGGGTCCGCCACGAGGGAGAATTTCCCATCTCTCATCGCAACCATGGGACGTGACTTCTGGAGGTGCCAGAAGAGAGGCTGGTGGCGGGTGAACTCCCCTGCTCCTGTCAGTAGCGGACTGAGGTCGGAGCCATCCAGATGAACGCCCTCAGGTTTCTCCAAATCCAGCAATCCACATACTGTGGGAAGAATATCAACAATGCCTGCTGGCTCCTGCAGAACGACATCACTCTTAATTTTACCCGGCCAGTTAAAAATCCCGGGAACGCGAATTCCACCGTCCCAGTTCATACCCTTCTTCCCGCGCAAGCCGCCTGTGCGGTCATCTCGATAACTCCCGTTGTCCGAAGCGTAGATGATGAGAGTATCTTCTGCCGGAGCGATTTCTTTCAACTTAGCGAGCAAGCGCTTCACGGCTTTGTCGGTGTTATCAATTGTTCCGGAATAGACCGCGGCTTTGTCCTTGAGATCTCCGTATTCGGAAACGATCTCGTCGGGAGCAGCGATCTTCATGTGGGGCTCATGGAACCAAATATTGAGGAAGAACGGCTTTTCCTCGTCACGCTCATTCTCCAGCCACGTGATCGCTTCATCGGCAACCAACTGGCAGGAGTAGCCCTCCAACTTACCGACAGGCTCGCCATTTCGGATAAAGTTTTCGGGATTGTGGTGGCTTGGTTCAGCGTTGTTCCACGTTGCGAACCAGTAGTCGAAACCGTGCTGGTCTGGAGTGGGCTTATCGTATTGCTCGGTCGGCAAGCCAAGATGCCACTTACCGATATGAGCGGTTGAATAGCCTGCCTTTTTCAAAACCTCGGCCAGAGTCACTTCGCGGAGCAAAAGGTGCGATTTCTGGCTCTCATCATGGATCCAGCTGTAGACACCAGTTCGAATGTGGTGCCTGCCGGTCAGGAGAGAAGCCCTTGATGGCGAACACACGGCGCAACCGGAATAGAAAGCCTGAAATCGCGTTCCGCTCGCAGCAAGGGAATCAAGAGAGGGAGTCTTCACCGGCCCATCGTAGCAACCGATATCCTGATACCCGAGGTCGTCAGACAGCAGCATTACGACATTCGGTTGATCGGCAGCCTTGAGACCAAAACTGAGCGAAGTGATCGCGATAGAAAGAAAGAGAAAGCGTAAAACCATGCCCGACTGTGCCGAAGGCTTTCCCACTTGTCACGTCTCGCGAATGCGTCTTTCCGAATCTTTCCTGTAAGAAACATCCCTGCGCCTGCGACGTAACCATTGCTATGAGCACCACCACACCTACCCTATCAGCCCCGAATCTCGCCACTGAATTCCCCCGGAGCCCACGTGAGACACTCGGAGGATACGTGATTGCAACACGCACATTGGACAAGTGCCGCGCCGCTGTCGCAGGCACCCTCGGCGACTACCACTTCGACTGTCCTCTTGATAACCTATTCTTCGAATTCACAGGGATCACAGCAGACTCTTTCAAAGAAAAAGTGGCCACTGGAGCCTCAGATGAAGAAATGGCCGCCTGGATCGAAGAACACTCCAACGTCGAAAAGAAGATCGACGCGATCAAATGGAACAACGACCTCCGCTACAAGCGAATCAGTGAAATGCCTGACGAGTTGCAGGAGTTTCTCGAGGGTTACATCGCCGAATACATCCCAAAAAATAAGGTCGTTTACTACTGGTTCGATGTATATGATATCGAAGAAGAAAGAATTTAAGAAAGATTGCTTAAAGGCCGTTGACTTTTCCACAATCCGGCTTTAAGTGCGCGCTCACAAAATTTTTCAGCTATGGCAGTCCCGAAAAGAAGAACGTCGAAAATGAAGAAGCGCCTGCGTCGCACAGGACAGCGCTGGCGTGCACGCAAACTCAACGTTTGCTCGGAATGCGGTAGCGCAGCCCCTTCCCACATTGCCTGCCCAAGTTGTGGATACTACAAAGGCCGGCAAGTGATCACGGTAGACGAATTTTAAGTCTACCCTTCTGTAATTCAATCCTTTGCGCAAAGTCACCTCGAAAGAGGTGACTTTGTCCTTTTTCAGAGTTGATTGTTTTCCCTGCCTGATACTAGATAGCGGCACTTACCTCATAATGAGAATTGCCCTAGATGTCATGGGAGGCGACAATGCCCCCGAAGCTACCATGGAAGGTGCCGTGCAGGCACTTGAAGAGTTTGGCAGCGACTTGGAACGCCTCTTCCTCGTGGGCGACGAAAACCAAATCGAAGAGCAGCTCAAGCATTTCTCATATGCCCATGAGCGCATAGAGGTCGTTCACGCATCCGAAGTCGTCACCATGCACGACTCCGCGGTAAAGTCCGTCCGACAGAAAAAGGACTCATCCATCAGCCGTGCCGTTGATCTGGTAAAACAAGGACATTGCGACGCCGTCGTCAGCGCTGGAAATACAGGTGCCGCAGTAGCAGCATCAACTATCAAACTCCGGAACATACCCGGCGTGGAGAGAGCAGGTATCGCGTCCCCTCTCCCGAATGAACATGGTCCCTGCAACATCGTCGATGCCGGTGCCAATGTGGACGCCAAGCCATCCCACCTCCTCGGCTATGCCATCATGGGTGCTGTTTATGCACGCCACGTCCAGAGGAAAGAGAATCCAGTGGTTGGCTTGATGTCTGTGGGAGAAGAAGACACGAAGGGAACGGATTTTACCCGTGAAGTTTTCGAACTGCTCAAAGGATCGAATCTCAATTTCTGCGGGAATGTCGAGGGTCACGACCTTTTTGAATCGAAGATTGATGTCGTGGTGTGCGATGGATTTGTCGGGAATGTCATTCTCAAATCCTGCGAGGCGACCGCCAAAGTCATGTTCAAGTGGTTGAAGCAAGACCTGACCGCGAACCCCGTGCGAAAGATCGGAGCGCTACTCGCCAAAGATGGGTTCCTGGCGACAAAGGAACGCGGAAACTACGAGACCTACGGCGGCAGTCCTCTGCTTGGTGTGAACGGAGTCTGCATCATCGGGCACGGTTCCAGCAGCCCCCTAGCCGTGAAGAACGCAATTCGTGTTGCAGCAGAGGCCGTGAAGCATCACGTTAACCCTCACATCGAAGAAGAAATGTCTCGCAATGCGAAGGCGCTCGGTTGAGTAGAGCCTCTTTCTTTGATCCGCGTGTTTGACTGAAATGACCGATATCCCATCACCTGCCCCACCTCTTCCAGTCCGAATTGCAGGCACTGGAAGCTATGTGCCGGAGCGTGTGATGTCGAATGCGGAGCTGGAGAAAATTGTCGATACATCAGACGATTGGATTACTTCCCGCACAGGAATCAAAGAGCGCCGCATCGCCCGCGCGAATGAGTTCACCAGCCACATGGCGGCCAAGGCCGGGCAGCGAGCACTTGAGCAGGCGGAAATTGACCCAGCCGATGTCGACCTTATCATTGTGGCGACAATCACTCCCGACACTCTCACTCCCGCTACGGCCTGTTATGTGCAGCAGCACCTGGGATGTTTGAAGTCGGTAGCCTTCGACGTATCAGCCGCATGCTCGGGATTTCTCTATGCTCTTGAGCTGGCCCGCCACAGCATAGGTGCGGGAGCATTTCGAAATGCCCTGATCATCGGGGCAGAGAAACTGAGTTCTTTCGTGAACTGGTCTGACCGGAACACCTGTGTGTTGTTTGGAGACGGCGCAGGTGCCGCAGTCATCACGCCATCTCTCAATGGAGGAGGTCGAGTGCTTTCTTCCCAGTTGGGAACTGATGGAGCCCAGGCCGAACTCCTCAATATTCCCGGTGGAGGTTCTTCCTGCCCGATCACTATTGAAAACGCTCCCCAG
Source organism: Verrucomicrobiales bacterium (assembly GCA_002698785.1). Taxonomy (GTDB): domain Bacteria; phylum Verrucomicrobiota; class Verrucomicrobiia; order Verrucomicrobiales; family DEV007; genus Arctic95D-9. The sequence continues at coordinate 59,893 of PAAG01000002.1, forward strand.
CAACTGGCCACGCTGGCCATGCAGGGACGGGAAGTTTTCAAGCATGCGGTGAACGCCATGAAGCGTGCCAGCATTGAAGCCATTTCAGCAGCAGGCCTGACATCGCAGGACATCAAGCTGCTCATTCCCCACCAGGCAAACCTCCGTATCATCGATGCCATTGTGGAACGCCTTGAGATTGCCAAGGAAGACGTTTTCATCAACCTCCACAAGTACGGCAACACCTCTGCTGCAGCGGTTGCGATCGCCTTGGACGAAGCACACCGCGAAGGCCGCATGGAGCGAGGTGACAAAATATTGCTCGTTGCCTTTGGTGCTGGCCTCACCTGGGCAAGCGCCGTCATTGAGTGGTAGATTCGTGAGGCAATTCGCTGGAAGCTTCGCCGCTTGATGCGTAGCATAGAGACGTCTGTTTCATGCTCCCGACCGAAGATTCTACATTTCAACTTGCTCACCCCTGGGCCCTTGCACTCCTCGCCCTGCTTCCTATTCTGGCGATACTGAAGAGCCGGTCAGGGAATGAAGGTGCAGTAGTATTTTCGTCACTACACATCCTCCAACGTCTTGGCCCCGTAGCTCGAGGCCGGGCCGGTGGTTTTCGTCTCGCCAATATCTTTCTCGCGCTAGCCTGCCTTTTTATCGCCCTCGCAAGGCCTCAGTGGGTAAACCGCAAAGAGCAAATCACCGAAAGCGGCGTCGAACTGATCATCGCTATCGACGTATCCCGCTCCATGCAGGCAGAAGATTTCCCCATCAATGGAACACCCGCGAACCGACTGCAGGCCGCCAAGATGGTGACCAGAAACTTCATCGAGGGACGGAATACCGACAGAATTGGACTACTCGCCTTCGCAGGGCGACCCTACCTGGCCAGCCCGCTAACACTCTCAAAGAACTGGCTTCGAGGGCCGTATGGTCTTGGGCGAGTGCAGATCGGTCTGGTAGAGGACGGAACCGCAATCGGCTCTGCCATTGCTGCAGCCGCAAAGCGACTCGACCGGAGAGACTCAAAAAGCAAAGTCGTAGTGCTGCTCACAGATGGCGCCAACAATGCCGGGCAACTGTCTCCTCTGGAGGCGGCTCAGTTGGCTAAGACCCTCGATATCCGAATCCATACCATCGCAATTGGGACCCACGGAACCCACCAAATCCCGACACCAAACGGCCCCATGTTCATTCGCGGGGAATTCGATGAAAAGACACTCAAGCAGATCGCTGATATCACCCGAGGCGAGTATTTCCGTGCGACGGATACCATGACGCTTGAACGAATCTTCACCTTGATTGATCAAATGGAGAAAACCGAGATCAATCGGCGAGTCCAGATCGAATCGGACGAACTATTTCACTGGTTCGCTATTGCAGGACTTGCTTTCGGTTTGCTAACTGTCATAGGAGACGAAACATTCTGGAAGCGCTTTCCATGAGCGAAGTTACCTTTGCACAACCCGGCTGGCTGTGGGCACTCCTCCTTTTGGTGCCTCTGGTCGCGTTGCGCATATTCGGTCAATTCCAGGGAATTCGAAAACTTCCCGGCCTCGTCTCTCCCCGGCTGCATCACCGGCTGGTAGTGGGTAGTGGAGAAGCAAAACGCTGGGTGGTATTTTTCCTTCGTGCGCTGGCGCTCAGTCTGCTAATTCTCGCACTCGCCCGTCCACAATGGGGCTATGAAGAAGTTGAAACCGTGCAGGAATCTCGCAGTCTCATTCTCGCGATTGACACATCCCGCAGCATGCTGGCCGACGACCTTCCTCCCAACCGGCTCGCTCGTGCGAAGCTCGCAGCAAAGGACATCGTAGACTCTCTCCCTGAGGACCGTATCGGTATCATCGCCTTTGCTGGCCGCCCCTTCCTCCAGGCTCCGTTGACGGTCGATCACGATGCCGTGCTGGAGTCGGTCGATCAACTGGATACGGAGATCATTCCAAGAGGCGGCACCAACCTCGCAGCGGCAGCAGAATTAGCGCTCGAGACCTTCAAAGAAGCGGATCTCGACGGCGGTGCACTCATTCTTTTCTCCGACGGCGAAGCTCTGGAGGGCACAGAGGAAATCGAGAAAGTGCGGAAGGATGCAGCTGAAGCGGGCATGCCTATTATCTCAGTAGGAGTTGGCACGATTGACGGGTCTATCATTCCTGAACTGGACAAAATGGGTAACCCGGTACCTGGCGTTTTTATTAAGGACGAAGAAGGGCAGGTCGTGAGAAGTCGACTCGATGAATCGGCACTGCGCGAAATTGCTTCCGGAGCTGGGACATATATCAATCTCGGGGGGCGCGCCTCCCTGACGCAGGTGGTCAACAGCATTCAAAGAACCATCGAAGCATCACGGGAAAATGCGGATATGAAACGTCGCCCTATCGAGAGGTTCATGTGGTTTCTCGGTGCCGCCACCTTATTGCTGATTCTGGCCCACATTATCCCCCTCCTCTGGTTGAAGCCAAGATCACATCTACAGGCATCGCTAGTTACGGAGAAGACGGCGGTAGTATCGGCACTCTTTTTCGTCGCCCTGACACAATACAGTAGCGCCAACGAAGCTCTACTCTCAGGCGCAAAAGCATTTAAAGAACAGAAATACGATCAAGCGATCGAGATTTACGAGGGTGCCCTGGCCCATCGAACAACATCCTCAGATCGCACCCGGCTTCAGTTCGGGATCGGTGCCGCGGCATTTCAGCTAAACGATTTCGAACGAGCCGCAGAAGCCTATGCCGAGGCTCTGGTTCAGTCCGACAAACGGCTGCAAAAGCATGCTCATTTCAACCTCGGGAATACACTGTATTCAAAAGGGGCCTCCGGATTGCAGGCGCTTCAGTCCAGAGCAAACCCGGACCAGCTTCAGAGCCTTACCTCTCCGACCGAGGCCCTCGACTCGACGATTCATCAGTGGGAAAGCGCAATCGAACATTACGAAACCGCGCTTCAACTCGATCCATCCTATGAGCAGGCGCGGCATAATGTAGAAGTCGTGCGACGCCGGTTGGATGAACTGAAACAACAGAAGCAGGAACAGCAAGAGCAGCAGCAAAAACAGGAACAGGAGCAACCGCAGAAAGAGCAAAACGAACAGCAGGAGCAACAAGACGACAGTTCCCAGGATCAGAACCAGAATCAAGACCAGCAGGAGAAGAACGAGCAGGACCAGAACCAGGAAAATCAACAGAACGGTGGCGACCAGCAGCAGGACCCTAACGCTCAACAAAACCAGGAGAATCAGGACGAACAGTCGAATGAGAACTCAGATTCAGGATCCTCCGAAACCGAGCAGCAACCGCCCGAAGAACAGAATCAACCTGGCAAGGATCAGGAATCAGAACAGCCGGAACAACAGCAGCAGCCCCAACAGCAACCTGGCCAACAGGGAAACTCGAATCAGCAGAACAACATCGCCCAACGACAGTCGCAGGAAGAGATGGAGGTCAATCCCGAAACTGGATACTCTCCTTCCGATGCACGTCAGCTCCTTGAGAGCCTCGCAGATGAAACGGAAGTAAGGCCGATGCTAGCACCTTCCCGTGGAGAGAAATACAAGAATTGGTAAACCGACCATGTGTTTTCGAATCGTAACACTTTTGCTCCTATGCCTTTCACCGATCCAACTGATCGGGCAGGAAAAGGAGTCGTCGATCACTGCCCAGGTTCTTTCGAACAAAGTGGCCGCAGGTGAGATCGGTGTCTTGATGGTCAAGATTCGTAATGGTGACGCTAGCCTCCCCGAGCGAATCGAAACGGAGGGTCTCGATATCCTTTCGACTGGTCAAAGCGTCTCCATGTCTGTTGATGCCCTCGGCGGGCAAATCATGGACGTAACCTATAGCTACCGATTTCGTGGGGAAAAGCCTGGCACCTACACCATTCCCTCGCTCACCGCTACCATTCGGGGGAAAGAATACACGACGAACCCGATCGAGGTAACCATAGTGAAGCTCGACCCTAACGATCACGCCTCGAACGCCACAAAACAATATTTTGGGAAACTCCAGGTTTCGAAAACCGAAGCTTACGTGAACGAAGCCGTCCCTTTTCAAATGGCTGCCTATGTTCGCGGGAAAAACGCCATTGTGAAAGTGATCGCTCCCCTCACAGAGATCAAACACGACAACTTTGTCTTTCAACCTTTCCAACGTTGGGACACTTCGGGAGAGGAAGTCGGGAACAATTACTTTTCGGTATCCACAATCCAATCGACCCTTTTCGCCTTAAAGCCGGGAGAGCACGAGATTGGTCCGGCTCAAATCGGAGTGGAAGCGATCGCATCGAGTTCCACCTTCGGAGGTTTTGGAATCTTTCAACGCACAGCCAATCGCGAGCTCGCGACAAATACCGTGCGAATGAAAATCAAACCGCTACCAGATGGCGCTCCGGCCAGCTTTACAGGTGGCGTCGGTGACTTCGAGATGAATATTACTCCGTCGACGACTCAGTTGAATCTGGGAGATCCCGTATCAATGGAGTTCGAAATCACCGGTGCTGGCAACTTCACAACCATGTCCGCTCCTTCGTTTGCGTCGCTTCAGAAAGGCATTTGGAAAACGTATGAACCTAGCAAAGAGGTCTCTGAAGGTGATTCCGCCAATGGATCAGTAGAAGGGAAAGCCACCTTTTCCCAAGTCATCATTCCAGAAAAGAAAACAGACTCAATCCCCGCGTTTGAGTTCACATTCTTCAATCCGACGACGGGGTCCTACGTCACTCGAACGAGCGATCCGATTCCTATTTCCGTCAACGTCGATTCTGGCTCAGGCCAGTCAGTCGCTATACCAAAGCCCACGTCCCCACAATCCTCCACGGACTATCCTGCCGAGTCCCCTTCACCAGAGTTTAATGACGTTCTTTACATTCGCACCACCACCCCGCAATGGTTGAGCCAAGTTCCGAGCGGAGCTCCCGGAATTCTGTTTTATGTGGTCCAGACGATCCTCTCCATCGCCTTCTGCACTGTCGTTGGATTCGGGGTATCTAGAATGGTTCGAAAATATCAATCCGAAAAACCCAGTCGCGACGCTGTCCTGACATTTCGCCAATCACTGAAGAATGTTCCCGGAGCCGGAAGTTCAAAGAAAGAGTTCTTCCAGGCGGTGGCCACATCGCTTCTACTTTGGAAAAAAGAACACCCAAAGGCACCCGGTGAGGTCAATGAAGTCATCGACCGAGTCTCTGAAAAGTGTGAGTCCATACTCTACGGCGGAGTCGAGGAACTGGAATCTCGAATCTCCGCGATGGAAGCCGCCGAGTATCACTCCATCCTTAGCAAATTGCCTCGAAGATAATTTCGATGAAGTGCCTGTTCTCAGTTTTAGCCCTCCTCTTTGTGACACTCCCCTTTTCCGGAGAATGCGCAGATGAAGTGGCTGCAAAATTCCAGGCCGCCAACCAGGACTACCAAAACGGCAAGTATGCCGATGCTGCTGGCAAGTATTCCGAACTTACGGAAGCAGGAAAACTATCCCCGGAGCTCTATTACAATCTCGGAGCCTCCTACTACCAGTCGGGTGAAACGGGAAACGCGACTCTCTGGATGCGGAGAGCACTGGTTCTAGATCCCGCCATGCCAGAGGCAAAACAGAGCCTGGCATTTCTCCGTTCGCATACCGGTTACCTTGAGTTCGCAGAATCGGGATTCGATCGTTTTGTCAGGCAGTTTCCGGAATCCTTCTGGAAATGGCTGATTTCGATTTTCATCTGGGCCGGCCTACTTTCACTGGCGGTCGGGTTCTTTGTTGAGCGACTGAAGCCGAATCGCTCCGGCCTGATCACGCTCGCCATTCTCTGTGGTCTTGCATCGCTCGTCATCTCGCGCATTTCCAGTTACCGTGAACGTAATTTATCGATCACGAATTTTGCGACAATTGTTGCCGACGCCTCCTCCGCTCAGACGGCTCCTACCCCCGGGTCAAAGTCTGTTATCGACTTGCCTCCCGGCTCAGAAGTGCGCATCCTCCAGAAGTCAGGAAACTGGTGCTACGCCGAAATCCCCGGAGAAGTTCGAGGCTGGATTCGAACGGATTCTCTTGAACCAGTATGGCCACTTCCCTCGAAAAACTCATGAAATCCCTTTATCTATTTTTATCTGTCGGGCTCCTCTGCTCCCTATCATGCGCAGCACCTTCCGAGCGCATTGTTATCGGTGCCGAAGGAGGCAAGGGTGTTGCGATCGTTGATCCGGCAGACAACAACAAAGTGCTCTTCCATCACAAGATCGGTGCCGTTCACGACCTTCACTTGCTTCCGAACCACCACATCCTCACCCAGGATGGTTGGCCAAAAGTGATCGAACTGGATCTCGAAGGAAACATCGTATGGACCTACGATGCTACGAAAATGAATCGATCGCCTGACGATGGAAAGGTGGAAATTCACGCTTATCAGCGACTCGATGACGGGCTCACAATGATCGTAGAATCTGGCCCTGGCCGGATTATTGAAGTCGATCAATCTGGCGAAATAAAAAAGGAATTGAAGCTCGAAGTTTCAAAACCCAACCCTCATTCCGACACGAGACTCGTTCGTAAACTCGAGAACGGTCACTACCTTGTCGCTCACGAGGCGGATCAGATTGTGAAAGAATATTCTCCTGACGGCGAAGTCATCTGGGAGTTCGCCGTTCCCCTTTTTGGCAAGGAACCAAAAAAAGGCCATGGCCCCGAAGCATTCGGTGGAAAATGCTTCTCCGCGATCAAACTCAAGAACGGTAACTACCTCATCGCTACTGGCAATGGGCATAGTGTGCTCGAAGTAACTCCGGAAAAAGAAATCGTCTGGAAACTGGAACAGAATGACATCGAAGGAATCACCCTGGCATGGGTGACCAATATACGCGAGATGGAGAATGGAAACTTCCTCATCGGCAATTGCCACGCCGGGCCTGACAATCCACAAATCATCGAGATCACTCGCGACAAAGAAGTAGTCTGGTCGTTTCATGATTTCGACACGTTTGGAAATGGTCTCGCAAACACTCTCGTTCTTGATGGCGAGCGTGCCGAAGCCCTTAGAAAAGCACTTTCCAGCAAGTAGTCTCAGTCCATGTCCGCCCGCCGCATTGCATTGGATTCCCTGAACGAATGGGAAGAAACATCGAGATTTGCCAGCGACATCCTGGATGAACTCGCGAAGAAGAGAAACCTGTCTCCGCCTGATCGAGGGTTGGCACAGGAGATTCTCTATGGGACGATCCGAAACCTGTTTCTCCTGGATACCTGGATCGACGAACTCCGACATGGGAGCCTCAAATCTCAAACGCGAAACATTCTCAGGGTCGGTGTATACCAACTCTTGATCTCCGGAGTAGCTGAGCACGCAGCGGTCAACGAAACCGTAAATCTTTCTCGCAAACACGAACGTAAACTCGTGAATGCAGTTCTTCGTGCAGCGCAACGCAGCCGCGAAGACCTCCTGAAATCACAGGAAGAGATGTCACCGGAAGATCTGTATTCTCACCCGGAGTTTCTCATCCAACGATGGACCGATCAGTATGGTGAAGAAAGCGCCATCGACTACTGCCGCTGGAACAACCAGCCACCTAGCGTCTTCGGCAGGCTGAACGAGCTGCACCCAGACTCGTCCCTTCTCGCTCAAGCACGCGAAGACATCGGCGACACATGGCTGGGAGACGACTTCCCCGGATTCTTCCGCCAGGAGGGTCCCGTTCGAAAAGAATGGCTCGATAGTGGCTTAATCTACATGCAGGATCCGAGCACATCCCTTTCCTGCAAACTTCTCGATCCACAACCTGGAGAATTAATTCTCGATGCCTGCGCGGCTCCCGGAGGCAAAACATCGCTACTGGCCCAGCGCATGAAAAACGAAGGCAAGATCCTGGCTACCGACAGTGCGCCGGAAAGAATCCGTCAGTTAGAAGAAAACCTTGAACGCCTCCATGTTACCAATGCGGAAGTCCGTGAGTTTGATTGGTCTGAACCGACGAAAGAATTCGAGGACAAGTTCGACGCCGTGCTCCTGGACGTCCCCTGCTCCAACTCCGGTGTCATTCGGCGCCGTGTAGACGTACGATGGCGCCTGCACCCATGGGAATTCAGCCAGCAGGCGAAACTGCAAACCAAACTTCTGGAGTCTGTTAAGGGCCATTTGAAGCCCGGTGGACGCATTGTCTACAGCACCTGCTCCATCGACGAAGAAGAAAATCAGAAAGTAATCGAGAGCAGCGGACTCCAAATAGAGAAAGTCGAACAGTGCCTTCCGTGGAGAGATGGATATGATGGTGCCTTCGCCTCCCTTTTGCGGCTATAAAATAGGGCATCCCTCTACTTGCGTGAATTTCTGTTTTCGCGTAAGAATCGAACCATGTTTCGATCCTTTGCCAGTTCAGTAATCACCTTACTTGCCGTCTTGGTGTTTGCCTTCGGCCTGCTGTTCTTCTGGTCCGGAAGTGAGAATGTAGAGTTCAAGCGCGTTGCCATGGAGGGCGACCGCCCTACTGCGGCAGTTCTCGAGGAGTATCGGAGAAAGACAGCTCAAGCGACAGAGGTAGCCTCCAATGAGAACATGAAGGAGGAAGCTCCTAAGCCTGTCTCAAGAGGAAACGGAGATGGGTTGCCTGTTGTTCTCTGGATCAGTATTCCCGGTTTTCGTGGCGACTACATTGAGAAGTCGGAAACCCCATTCATGGATGAGCTTATCTCCAGTGGCGGCGGCACAAACAAGATGCGCCCGAATTTCCCCTGCCTCACCTATCCCGCCCATGCTACTCTGGCAACAGGCACTCCTCCTGCCACACACGGTATTATCGCCGATCGTATTCGCACGGCTCCCGGCGAAGTCATCGATAACCCGACCGATAGCGCACTTCTCGGTGCGGAACCAATCTGGACCACGGCGACGCGTCAGGGAATCAAGACAATCGTTCACGACTGGCCGCTGTCACAGAATCAAACCGGAGACAATCCAGCCGCCTTCTTCCTTGATTCTTTTGATCCAGATGCAACCGACGAAGCCCGTTTGAATACTGCACTGGAGACCTGGAAAGGCACAGTATCCGGAGATGCACCTCTCGAAGATAAAGACAAAGTTCGCCTCGTAATGCTCCGCCTGACTGACATCCAGAAAGCGGGACTCGTGCACGGCCCCCGGGGGGATGACACCTATGCAGCGGTGGCGGCTACCGATGCGGCACTGAAAAAGTTTGTCGATAGTGTCGAGGCTGAATGGGAGAAGCTGGCACCCATCGATGGAAACCTCGTTATTTTCATCACAACCGACCACGGCATGGCCGAACTCGAAAAGAATGTGAACATCGCCCACTTGCTCGGAGAGGAAATGATGGCCAACGCCGACGTCGTCGCCCATGACGCGGTCGCGAATCTGTATTTCAAGAACCTTCCCGAGTCTGAAGGAGAACAGAAACTCTTTACGGAAAAATTCGACGGAGAACTCAGCAAGCGGATCTACTTCCGAACCTACAAGAAAGAGGAGTTGCCCGAGGATTTCAAATACAACAACGAGCGAGTTGGCGATCGAGTTTTAACTCTCAAGACCGGTTATGCCTTCGTCGATGATAAGGCAGAAGAGCCCGTGTTCGACCCTACGGCAGGTCCCGGATACTTCGGGGGTTTTGGTTATCCAGTGGGAGAATCCATTCGAATGTCCGGCCAGATCATTATTTCAGGTATTCCGAAATCCCCGGTCACAGGTGAACTCGGTGAAATCATCGGGCAGGAAGGATTCCACGCCTCTGTCTGCAAAATCCTCGGTATCGAACCAGCTGAAGGAGCCTCTACCGAGACCCTGCCGGTTGAGTAGCAGCCGGTATCCAGTCTGGAGGATAAAGCTTCACAATCTCACCGACGATTCTCGGCTGATATTGGGACATCGAGCACGCATAGCGAACGGTATCTGCCAGCGGAACGTCCTTGAGGCGTAGCGATATGGAAGGATCGGTTCCTCCCGGGCTCGGCATGATGACAAAATTGACGCCACGCTGAAGAGGATTCGGATCAGTGTCCAGCTCACGGGAACGTGAGCGAAGGTAATCGATCGCCTCAGAGAATTTCACATCGGAAAATTCAACATTCGAAAGTTGAATGGAACCCAGTTTACCCAAAACCGAATTCGACGCTCGATTCGCAGGGATACTTCGAGCAGATTTCTCTCGCGGCACCAATGTGACCGCATAAGCATCCGATTCGATGCTCATGTCTGCCATCTCCGCAATCAAACCGAGGGCGACGCCAATGGTGACATTCTGGAGATTCAAAGAGATCGGAGGCGTATCCTCCGGAATCGTACGGACGATGATATTGAATCCTTTTTTTCCTGAGTCTTGCTCTGCTGTATCCAGTTCCACACTCTTCACCCGGATAAATTCGACCGCATCTTCGAAGGAAATCTCGGAAAATTCGATCGAAGGAATTCGATACCCTAGTTTTCCCTGTCCAAAACAACTACATGAAAGAAATGCTGAACCACACACAAAAAGAGATATCCACCGACTCATCGCGCCTACCAGAATATCTCAATCTCCATCCAATCGGAACCTAAAAATGTTTTACCTAGTTTTGATTCGTCTCGAAGCTCAACCTTTGCCGTAAAGTCATTTTCAGCGGAAGGCTGCTCGATAATTTCTGCCCATCCTCTTCCATTCGCCACGCTCACTTTGAGCTTTGCTGCGGGTTCTTCCGCCGGAATGCCGAGTCCTGCATTAAACGGACTGGTGACGTCCCCCTTCCACACAGGCATCCATTCGATCTCGTCATTGATGAAGGTAGCGAAATCTCCCTGGTGCTGTCCTACCGGGGCACCCTTTCCTTCCGCATGATCATACCAGAGAAGATTTCCCTGAAGAAACAGGTGAGACATACTATCTACTTGCATCTTCATCGTCACGCTTCCGTTCTTTTCGTCAGGCGACAGTTGCTGTTCTTCGATCTCATCGATGACATTCTTCACCACCAAGGCTTCATCTAATCTCCCCTCCTGCGTCAGGGTAAGTTTCACATTACTCAGCTTTCGAAGGAAGAGTTCCTTGTTCGCTCGAATTTCTGGAGCCAGTCTCGCCTCCAGTCTTTCTCGTGCTTTTTCATAGATCCTTCGAGACTCAACCAACTGAGGCGGTTCTTCCGCTATGTGCATGAAAGGCGGTTTGCCGGTAACTTGAATTGTATCGCTTTCTTTTGATACTACGAGCACCCCATCGAGATCACCTTCTTTTTGAAACTCCAGTTTTAGATCTGAAAGCCGGTTCAAATAGTGAAGATTAAGTTCTTCAATCGGCTTCTCTATTTCCGCCTCCAACACCTCATACTCAAACAGCAGGTCAGCAGCTTCCTTCGGCAGAGCAACGCCTGGCACTTCGTCCTGTGATAAACAAAAGGGGACAGGACTCGTAGCAAAGAAAATAAAGATCACCAGCAGGTGCTTCATGCGGGAACGTTCGGCCCCTGACTCTTCGCTGACAAGCCAAAACGCCGAACCATTACAAACAGGAAAACTCCCCACACTACCAGACCGATGTTCTCGGCAATTTTCACGGGATAGTTGATCTCGCCCGTCCCGCCAAAGCATCCACAGGAAATATCCAGTCCCCTCGCCCAGGCAATTGCTATGGCACCCGTGAAAACCACAACGCTTCCCGTCAGTAACAAAGAGCTACCTGATGCGAAGCGGTCCCACATGATTCCTATACCGGCAAAAAGCTCTACCCACGGGATAAACAAAGCCAGCGCGGGCGCAATCGGATCGCCTACCAGATCGAAGTTCCGAACTGCCTCCGCGAAGAGAATTGGATCTTTCAACTTGGCGACACCAGACCAGATAAAGAGAGCACCGAATAAGATGCGAAGTATGAGCAGAAAAACTTTCATTTCGCCTTTTCCCTACGATACGCTGCCGCCAGAAGGGATACAGGGTGAGAAACCGGCTTTTCTGCGCCAATTCCATTTTGAATCTGAAGATGACACCCCGGATTCGCCGTCGCAACTCGATCGGCTCCTGTTCGCTGAATGGACTCGACCTTTTCCACCTGCAGTTTTCCTGCCTGTTCCGGCTGGGTAATATTGTAGACTCCAGCGCTACCGCAGCAGTGGGTAGCATTTTCCAGTTCCACTAGCTTCAAGCCTGGAATCGAACAAAGCACCTCGCGTGGCTGTTTGGAAATCCCCTGCCCATGACACAAGTGACAGGCTTCGTGGTAAGTGATTGTCTCTTCCTCTTCTGGCTGCCCATCCGGTTTCCGAAAGCCTATCTCCACTAGCCATTCTGAAATGTCTTTTGCGAGACGATCCCATTTCTTCGCTTTCTCAGAATACTCCTCATCGTCGGCGAGTATTCCCCCGAAGTGCTTCAAATGCGAACCACATCCTGCTGCATTAGTGATAACCGCATCGAGCGAATCGAGATCAAAAGTATCGATCAGGTGACGAGCCTGCACCTTTGCCTGTTCCAGATCACCGTTGTGGGCATGCAACGACCCACAGCACCCTTGAGAGCGAGGCGTGACCACTTCACAGCCGTTCTCCAGAAGAACATCCACAGTGTCCCGATTCACATCGGAAAAAACCAGGTCCTGAACACATCCCGTCAGCATCCCAACCTTGTATCTGGTGGAACCTCCGCTCTCGTTTTCCTCGATCAGATCGTCAGAAAACTTCGATCGTACGGTCGGCGTCGTAGGCTCCAGCTCTCGCAAGTTCTTCGGCAGAATTTTCAGAATTCCACTCGCTCTCACCAACCGACAAAGGCCGCTGGCCTGATACAGCCACAGCAGTTTTCCAACTACCCGGAGCTTTGCCTGGCTGGCGAAAAGCTGCCGTAGGGTCAGCCAACGCCAGAATCTTCGCTCCGGCTGAAACAAAACGTCCTGATGCTCTACCTCCGCACGAGCATACTCGAAGAGCTTCGGATAGTTCACCCCGGCAGGACATGCTGTTGTGCAGGCCAGGCAACCGAGACAATAGTACATTTCATCCCCGAATTCCTTCGTCACCTCCAAGTCGCCGTCGGCAATGGACCGCATCAGGGCGATGCGCCCGCGAGGGCTGTTCCGTTCGCGTTTTGTTTCCAGATAGGTGGGACAACTCGGAAGACACATTCCGCAATGCATACACTGCTGGACCACAGAGTAATCGAGATCCGCCATGTATTTGAGAGTGGTGAGTTTGTTTTCAGCCATCACTCGCTCTCCCCGTCCAGTTCAAAGATCTTTCCAGGATTCAACAACCCGGCCGGATCAATGGCGCTTTTCACCTGTCGCAACAGCGGATAGCTCGCATCCGAAAACTGCCGCGGCAAAAACGGCTTTTTCGCCAGCCCTACCCCATGTTCTCCCGTGATCGTTCCCTCCAGCTCGATCGTCTTGTCGAATATATCCGAGAGAGCCATCTCGACCCGCTCCATCTCTTCATGATCCGTTTCGTCCGTGAGAATGGTAGGGTGCACGTTGCCGTCGCCAAAATGCCCAAAGGTCGCGATATCGAGATTGTGCTTCTTTGCGACTTCTTCCACATACTCCACGATTTCCACCAATCGACTTCGCGGAACGGTGACATCCTCAAGGATCGTCGTGGGTCGAATTCTCGCCAGAGCCGAAAAGGCAGACCGCCTTGCCGTGGCCAAACGCGTAGCATGCGCCTCGTCCGTCGCCTGCTCCACTGATATCGCCCCTTTCTCCTTGGCAATTTCAGCCATGGCTTCGGCTTCCTCTTCCACCACGGCAGGGTGCCCATCCGTCTCCATCAACACGACAGCTTCCGCTTCCGTAGGAAGTCCCACCTGAGCGTAGTCTTCAACACAGGCGCAGGTCTTTTTGTCGAGGAACTCCAAAGTGCACGGGATGATCTTGTTCTCGATGATGGCAGATACAGTCCCAGCCGCCGCACTCATCGAATCAAAAGAAGCCAGCAAAGTCCTCCTGGCTTTTGGGCGTGGTACCAGCTTCAGCAGCACCTTAGTGATGATCCCGAGTGTCCCCTCAGATCCCACGAACAAATCTTTCAGCGAATACCCGGCGACGTCTTTCACACACTTCGACCCCAGCCAGGCGACTTCCCCATTTGGCAGAACCACTTCCAGCCCCATGACATAGTCTCTCGTCACTCCGTATTTCAAGCCCCGCAGCCCACCGGAATTATTCGCTACGTTTCCACCAATGGTGGAAATCTTCATCGATCCCGGATCTGGAGGATAAAACAAACCGTGCGGCGCAGCAGCATCATCAATCGCTTTCGTGATCACTCCACATTCACACAGCATCGTAAGATTGGCCGGATCGACCTCGATGATCTGATTTAGATTCACCAGGCAAAGCACGATTCCCCCTTCCACAGGAATACTGCCTCCGGAAAGCCCCGTTCCTGATCCGCGGGTGACTACCGGGATATTCCGACTGGCAGCAAATGCTACCACTCCTGCCACCGCCTTGGATGAAGTAGGAAGCACCACGCAGATCGCTTTCTGCTTCATAGCAGCAGTTCCGTCGAATCCGTAAGGGATCAAATCCTCGGGAGCGGTGAGCACATTTTCTTCGCCAGCCAACTCTGCCAATTCCTTATGCAGAGGGCTTCCGGGGGTAAAATCGTTGCGATTAAGGGTCATTAGCCTGCGAAAGAGGATTGAAATAAGAGCGAGTCACCGAAAGAGCACAAGCGTTTTGTATACAAAATGATCATCGCCGCTGCTCCCCCGTATGCGCTATCGAATCTTGGCATTATCCAAGCTACTCTGAAGTGTGGTGGCAAATCGTTCCAGCACAGGTTCCGGCTTTCCCGCTAGTCTGGCGGTAGGGATTCTCGGCGTCATCTTACTGGCTCCGCTCCATTCATCCGCGAAAGAATCTCTTCCCGCCGAACAGGTAGAATTCTTCGAAGACAAAATCCGCCCACTTCTCGTGGAGCATTGCTACGAATGCCACGACTCTCAGAACGGGAAAATGAAGGGCGGACTCGCCCTCAATCACCCCGGAGGAATTCTCGCCGGTGGAGACACCGGCCCGTCTCTCGTCGCAGGCGATCCAGAGAAGAGCCTGATTGTTGAAGCGGTCCGATACAAGAACCGCGACCTCCAGATGCCACCCAAGACTCCCCTCCCTGAGTCTGCTGTGAAAGATCTCGAAAAGTGGGTGCAAATGGGTGCACCAGATCCCCGCCCAGAAATCGAAGATCACGCCAAGCCATTAGAAGGCATGTCCGCAGAGGAAGGAAGGAAATTCTGGTCATTCCGAGCGCCCCAAGCGCCAGAGCTCCCTGACTCTATCGAAGAAGAGGCCGATGTGATCGACCATTTCGTCTCCAAGAAGCTAAACGAATCAGACATTACAGCCGCCCCACAAGCTGATCGCGAAACCTGGATGCGCCGCGTGACGTTTGATCTGACAGGCCTTCCGCCCACACCCGAAGAAATCGATCAGTTCCTCGCCGATGAATCTCCAAAGGCGCACGAAAAAGTTGTCGACCGGCTTCTTGCTTCCCCCGATTACGGAGTGCGCTGGGGTCGGCATTGGCTAGACGTTGCCCGTTATGCCGACTCAAACGGACTCGACGAAAATCTCACGTTCGGCAATGCATGGAAGTATCGTGACTACGTCATCAATGCGTTCAACGAGGACAAGCCTTACGATCGTTTCCTCATCGAACAACTCGCTGGCGACCTGATCCCGGCTCCATCAACAGACGAAATCGTAGCCACCGGTTTCCTGGCACTCGGCGCACGAGTTCTCGCCGAAAAGGACATGGAGAAACTCGAGATGGACGTTATCGACGAACAGCTCGATACCACAGGAAAAGCCTTCCTTGGACTGACGCTGGGGTGCGCCCGCTGTCACGACCACAAGTTCGATCCAGTCAGCCAGGCGGACTATTACTCCATGGCGGCAATCTTCCGCAACTCAGTCAATTTCGCCGAGTCGAGCACTGGGGCAATACACCACTGGTACGAACACGACCTTGCCAGCAAGAAAGAGAAAGAAGAATTCAAAGAGATCGACAACGAAATCAAGGAGGCTAAGAAGGCCGCCTCTTCATACAAGAGCAAGATCGAGATCCGCATGCGCGGAGAAGCCCGCGCTCTCGCTGTCGACTACCTCACCGCCTGTTTTGATTTTGAAACGCAGGACACATTGGAAACCGTTCGCGCCATCGCAAAACCTCTCGGCCTACACCCTCGCATTCTATTTCATTGCCGACGCCATCTCGAAGTGAACAAAGACACCGACGTGTTCTCCCATTGGTGGAAGTATCGCGCCGCAAACGATCGCGAAGGAGCGCGGAAATTCTACGAAGACAAATTCATGCGTTCGACGCTCGCCTTTGAAGAGCAAAAGAAGGCCGATCCGAAGAAGAAGGAATTGGAAGATCCTGAGCTCGCTCCATACCACGCCGCCTTGTTTGAGAAGACAGGGTTCCTCGCTGTTCCGGCAAAGTCTGCGCACGCGTTCACCGCATCCGAGCTCGCCGAGTACGATCGCCTTCAGGAAGAAGCCAGACTCCTCGAAAGCAATGCTCCCGACTACCCTGCGGCCATGGGAATCGCCGATAGGGAGGAAATCAAGAACACCCTCCCCATTCATATCCGCGGGAATCACCTAAACTTGGGTGATCACGTGCCACGAGCCGTCCCAGCCGTTTTTCACGAAAAAGAGGTCTCATTCCCGGAGAAAACCAGCGGTCGTCTGGAGCTAGCTAAATGGATGGCTTCTGCGGAACATCCCCTCACCCCTCGCGTGCTAGTCAATCGAGTCTGGGGATGGCACTTTGGAACGGGCCTCGTGTCTACTACGGAGAATTTCGGAGTGCTGGGCGATTCTCCGAGTCACCCCGAATTGCTCGATTGGCTATCCTCTTGGTTTGTTGAAAACGGCTGGAGTATCAAGAAGTTAAACCGCCTTATTGTACTATCCGAGACCTACCAAAGATCCAGCCACCCGACATCTCCGGATATCGCATCTACAGATCCCGACAACCGTCTGCTGTCTCACTTTCCCATTCAACGCCTCAGCGCAGAAGCGATCCGTGATTCTATCCTCGTCGTTTCCAATCGCCTCGATTCCGAACAGGGCGGAAAAACAGTCCCTCTCAGAAATCGGCAGATGGTCTTCAATCACACCTCTAAAGATCACACGACCTACGAGTCACTTCGCCGCACCGCGTACCTTCCAGTCATCAGGAACCACGTCTACGACTGGCTGCATATCTACGATTATCCCGATCCGACGATGCCTACGGGCAACCGGCCCACTACCGTAGTCGCTCCACAGGCACTTCTGATGCTCAATTCTCCACTCTCGATCGAAAGCGCAGCGGCCTTTTCCTCCCGAATTCGGAGAGAAGCTGACGGAACTACCGACAGAATTCAGCTCGCCTGGCGTCTTGCGTACGGGCGAGAACCAAACAGGGATGAAATGGAAAGCGCGCTCTCCTTCATCAATCAGTCTCCGGAAGAAACGGAGCACTGGGACCTTTTCTGCCAGACGCTATTTGCATCCAACGAATTCATTTATCTCCGGTGAATCCCGTCCTACATCGTCGTCACTTGCTCGGATCCGCTGCACTGGGATTCGGCCAACTTGCGTTTCATTCCCTGCTCAATTCGGAAAAATCACAAGCTGCTGAGCCGAACTTCGGCCCCAGGGCAAAACGTGTGATCTTCCTTTTCATGAAGGGAGGGCCATCGCATATCGATACATTCGACCCAAAGCCACTCCTCGATCGCGATCATGGCAAGCCGCCACCATTCGAGCTGCCAAGAGTGACGTTCGCCAAACAGGGTAATCTGCTGAAATCGCCCTGGAAATTCCGCCAGTATGGCGAGAGCGGCCTTCCCGTGAGTGATCTGTTTCCCAATGTCGCCCAATGCGTTGATGATCTTTGTATTCTTCGAGGTGTCCACGGAACAAATCCCGCCCACGGGGGTGCTGTCCTGAAGCTCCACACAGGCAGCGACACCTTTGTTCGTCCCAGCCTTGGGGCATGGGTCGTCTACGGTCTCGGGTCGGAAAACAACAATCTCCCCTCCTTCGTTACTATTTGCCCAACACTTGCACACGGCGGAGTGAACAACTGGGGCTCCGCATTTCTCCCCCAGCGATGCCAGGGCACACCGATGGGAACGGCCAGCACACCGTCCAAATCAGCCCAGATCAAATTCATTTCCCACCCGAGTCTCTCCCAAGCGGATCAAAGAGGCCAACTCGATTTCCTCAAGCAATTGAATGGAAATATGGCCGAGACCAATCCCCACGTGGAAGCCTTGAATGCGCGCCTGGAATCTTACGAACTGGCCTACCGAATGCAGACCGCTATGCCCGATGCGCAGGATCTTTCCGGCGAGTCTGCCACTACGATGAAAATGTATGGGGTAGATGACCCTGTGACCGAAGATTTTGGTCGCCAGTGTCTTCTTGCTCGCCGTTTTTGCGAACGAGGTGTCCGTTTCGTCCAGGTCACCCACAGCGACACAGAGGTTCAGTGGGATCAACACTCCAATTTGTACCAAGGGCACACCAAAAACGCAGCTGAAGTCGACAAACCGATCGCAGGACTTCTCAAAGATTTGAAATCGCGGGGAATGCTTGAAGATACTTTGGTCGTCTGGGGGGGCGAATTTGGCCGCACTCCAACCGCTCAGGGAACAAATGGTCGCGACCACAATCCCCACGGCTTCACCGTCTGGATGGCTGGAGGTGGAGTAAAAGGAGGAATGGCTTACGGCGCAACGGATGACTACGGTTATTACGCTGCCAGAGACAAAATGCATGTTCACGATCTGCACGCCACTATTTTGCACCTCCTGGGCCTCAATCATGAGAAACTGACCTACCGCTACGCCGGCCGGGATTTCCGTCTCACCGACGTGCATGGACAAGTGGCGACTTCGATTCTTGCTTGATTAAAGCTAAGGCGTTACCGATCACTCTCTGCCCGCGTAATCAGGAGTAACAGATTCTCATTGAGTCACAAAAACGGCGTGGTTCATGCTCTGTTTGCGAAATCCAAAACGTGGGCTATATCTCCCACCCGAACTATGGCTACCACCATTCCAGAAATTCCAGAGGATGCTCCTTTTACCGCAGAACAGCGCGAATGGTTGCGCAGTTACCTTTCTAAGCTTGTTGAAACCATGGGGGCTGCTGCAGGCACCCCCTCCGCTACTGCCGGCAAGCCACGTGCATTGCTGCTTTATGGCAGTCAGAGCGGAAATGCCCAGGCCCTTGCTGAAGGCTATGCCGAGATAATGAGCAACGACGGCTGGGGTGCCGAGGCGGTAAACATGGAAGATCACAGTCGCCTCGATCTCGCCCACGAACCGTTGATTTTGGTCATTGTCAGCACGTGGGGAGAAGGTGATCCGCCCGACAGCGCAGTAGAATTCTGGGAGAAATTTTCCTCCGACGAGCAACCGAAGCTTCCCAACTGCAAGTTTTCAGTCCTCGGCTTGGGTGATACCAACTATGCCGATTTCTGCGAGATGGGGAAACTCTTCGACGCGCGCCTCGAAGAACTCGGAGCCGAAAGAATCGCCCCAAGAGTCGATTGCGATGTCGACTACGAGGATCCTGCCGAAGAATGGTTCCGCGTGGTTTCCATGAAGCTCGATGAAATTGGAAAAGACTTCTTCATCACAACAGTCCAGACTGCCGGTGACACGGGAGTCGCGGAGGTGTCTCTCGAAGATATCCCTTACGGGAAAAAGAATCCTTTCCCAGCGACACTCACCTACCGGGAAAGGCTCAACAAAGAACCCTCTCCCCGGGATACGCGACACATCGAACTTTCCCTCGAAGGATCCGGTTTCGAGTATGAAGTCGGAGACGCCATCGCAACCTATCCGAAGAATCCCGAGGATCAGGTGGATGAAATACTCAGTATTCTTCCCTTCAATACTTCGGTCTCCGTGACAGCGCACACTGGACAGAAGATGCCTCTTCGTGACGCCCTGCTCGAGCACTACGATCTGAGGACTGTGAACAAATCTATCCTGAAGAAATGGGCGGCACTAACCTGCCACCCATACCTTCTTGCAGCGATCGAAGACGACGAGGAACTGAACAAGATTCTTGATGGAATCGAAGTCGTGGATCTCATTTACGATTTCCCTGCAGACTTCAAGAGTGGTCAGGAATTCATCGGTTTGCTCCGGAAACTCCAGCCACGTCTCTATTCGATCGCCTCAAGCCCGAACGCTCATCCGGGCGAGGTACATCTCACGGTGGCTAAAGTCACTTACGAGACCAAAGGCAGACCACGCCGCGGAGTTTGCTCAACATTCCTTTGTGAGGGAATGAGCGAGAACGAGACTGTTCGAGTCTTCATGCAGCCTACGAAGCACTTCAAGCTTCCCGAAGACGGCAGCAAAGATATCATCATGGTAGGCCCCGGAACAGGTATCGCTCCGTTCCGTGCTTTCCTCGAAGAACGCGAGGCTTCCAAAGCTACGGGAAGAAGCTGGCTGTTCTTCGGTAACCCGCACGAGAAGACTGACTACTTCTATCAGGAGCAGTTCGATAAGATGCAGGAGTCTGGCATTCTCACGCGTATCGACTGTGCCTGGTCACGAGATCAGGAATACAAGATTTACGTGCAGGACAAGATTCGCGAGCACTCCGAAGAGATTTGGAACTGGCTCGAGGCAGGAGCTCACTTCTACGTCTGCGGTGATGCCACATACATGGCAGGTGACGTTGAGAAAGCCCTTTTCGATCTCATCCGAAAATACGGTGGGCACAACGACGAGGAAGCGGCAGAATACTTGAAGACACTCAAGGATCAGCACCGCTACCAGCGCGACGTCTACTGAGAATAGACGCTCCGCTGGATTCCGATATGGCCGGAACCGATAGTACTTCGGTTTCCGGTCAAAACGGACGTGTAGCAAGTGCACTCCCCTCCCGAGCTCTCACTCGCTTTCCCAGATAAACTGGGAGCGCTATTTCTGTGAATGCAAATTGAGGCGTGAACTACTCGTCGTCCAACTTTCGGAAAACGTAGAAGCCAAACCCCATTGTCGTACGGCCCCATTTTTCGTAGCCCTCTCGCCACTCGCGAGCCCTTTCCCGTTTGGCCTGCTTGTCAGGGTCGTCAGGATTCTCTTTCGCCATCGCGTGCACTTTTTTGCTGAACGCATCTTCAAACGCATCCCATTCTTCGGTAGTGCTCGTCGCTGCATACAGAGGCAAAAGGCCAAGATTTTCCGCGAGAGCGATATTCTCTTCGTGGGTTCGGTAGATTCCAACTGGCTCGCCTATCAACTCAAGATATTCGGGGTCGGGTTCTTGCTTCCAATATCCCTCACCGATCAAGAGGCAGCCATCTGCTCTTACGGCCTTGATCATCTTTTCAAGACAGGTGGGAAACGCTTCCTCTCCCGTTCCGAAAGCGTGACTCGCTCCCAGGCAGATGGCCAAATCAAATGCATTCGCTTTCAGAGAAGTCTTGGTAAGGTCGCCTTTCCGGAACGTGCAGGTTAAATCCGGAATTCGCTGTGATGCCTTCTCCCGGGCGAGTTTCAGCAGAGACGAATCAATGTCGATGCCAAGGCCTTCCGACCCGGAGTGCTTTAAATACTCGATGAGAAAATCCCCATCTCCACAGCCCGCATCCACAACAGTCGCATCTGAAGTGACTGGGATGATTTCGATCAGGCGGGACGCACGAGCCGAGCTGAGAGGTACGTTGAAGGACATATGAGCTATTTCACCCCCAGCGCCTCGACTCTCTGAGTCACAGGAGGATGGGTGTAATTGAGAAAAACGTAGAATGGGTGTGGAGTCAGGTTGCTCAAATTGTCTTTGCTGAGCTTTCGCAGTGCATCTGCCATCGCCTCAGGATTCCCGGTAACCTCAGCAGCATACGCATCGGCTTCGAACTCATGCTTTCGGCTCAACAAATTACTTCCTATGGAGAGCACTTCATTCACTGGCGACATGAGAATGCCGAACAGCACAAGACTGACGTAAACACTGGTTTCTTTCACACCGAATGCATCAAACAGAGAACGGTTCTCCATCATCTGCCCCAAAAGGAAAAACATCACTCCTGTCGTCAAAATCCCGATCACGAGTGACTTCACGATGTGCCGCTTTTTGAAATGCCCGATTTCGTGAGCCAGCACTCCGACAAGTTCAGGAACGGTGTGCTTTTCAATCAAGGTATCGAATAGCGCGATCCGCTTATTGTTCCCAAATCCCGTGAAAAAGGCATTCGATTTCGCAGACCGTTTCGATCCGTCCATCACGGAAACTTCCTTCAACGGGAACTCGCATTTCTCGGCCATCTCGTGAATCTCAGCCTTCAGTTCACCATCCTCCAACGGCTCAAACTTGTTAAAGAGAGGCATGATCCAAGTCGGCGCCACGTAGGCGAGCAACAAGGAGAAAGCCGTGACTAACACCCATCCCCACAGCCACGCCATGGGCACGGTCTGGAAAATCCAAAGCAACAGCGCCAACAGAGGCGCACCAATAATCACACCAAGAATGGCTCCCTTCGCTCGATCTGCAATCCACGTCGCCAGAGTCGTTCGATTAAATCCAAACTGTTCCTCGATGTTAAAGGTCGAATACAAATCAAACGGAATAGAGAGCAATTGCTGTCCGACGACTAGCGCACCGACGAAAAGCATCCCCGTAAGAATGGGACCTTTTCCCAAACCACGCACCGCCTCGTCCAGCCAGCCAAAGCCACCCAACCACCAGAAGGTGAACAGCACAAGCAGCGAAAAGATCCCCTCAGCAATGGAGAAAACAGCTCTCGCTTGAGTGTATTCCTGCGACTTCTCGTAGGCCTCCGCGTCCACATATTCCTGGAAGGTCTCCGGAATGTCGGGACTCAGGGATTTCAAGTTCAGGAGATTAGCGATCAGGTCGACTTTCCACAGAAGAAACAGACCGAGAACAATTGCGATAAACCAGAAGTTGTACTGCATCGATGACGAAAATACGAGGGGGAAAGCACTACACTAGTCCTGTTCCCCTTTTGAATCCTCCAATTTCTGAAGATTCTCCTGCGCCAGTCTCCTTGCTTCTTCAGCCGCTTCCGACAATTCATCCTCCAACTGGTCCATTCGCTCCTGGTGCTCCCTGCGAATCTGTAAAAGATCGTATACCGCCAGCATGAGAACAAACCCTGCGAGCAGAAAACACAACGCCCAGAACAAAAAGAAAGACATAGGCCTGGCCATAAGTACTTTGGCCAGCGGAACAGCTCCCGCAAAAACCAGGGCCAGCGTCACGAGCGTGGTGATAAAAAGCAGGTTTCGCCGATACGGCCGGTGCCGCAAAATCACCCATCCCGTTGCGACGCCCATCGCCACCTTGCCTGTAGTTTTTCCAGTTTCATCTTCCACACTTTGATCGAATCACAATCCCTCGCCCGTGGCGATCTTGTTTTTTCTTCTGAGACCTGTAGGCTCTCCTTCAATGCCTCACGAGCGCCTGACAGTCCTGAAAACCTACAAACTCTACATCGGGGGAAAGTTCCCCAGATCCGAGAGTGGCCGAACCATGCCTGCGAAGAAACAGTCCGACGGAACTCATCTCGCCCACTACAGCCATGCGTCACGGAAAGACCTGCGCGATGCTGTGGTGGCGGCCCGAAGCGCCTTTGCGGGCTGGAGAAAAGCCACCCATTATCTCCGCGGGCAGATCCTCTACCGCGCAGCAGAGATGATGGAAGGCCGACGCCAAAACTTTCTCGACGAAATACAGGCACTGACCAACCAGCCAATCAAAGACATTTCGCGCGAGATCGACGCCTCCGTTGACCGTCTCGTTCAGTTCGCAGGCTGGAGCGATAAGTATGCCCAGATTTTCAGCTCGGTAAATCCTGTGGCATCACCACACCACAACTGGACCGAACCAGATCCTGTCGGAGTGGTGGGCGTCATCTCCCCTGACGAACCCAGCCTTCTTGGTTTGGTGACAATGATCGCATCCACTATTGTCAGCGGTAACTCTCTGGTCGCCATCACGTCGGAGACAGCACCCCTTCCCGCCATCACCTTGGCTGAAGTTTTCGCTACCAGCGATCTACCCGCCGGTGTCGTCAACATTCTCACCGGAAAACGAGCCGAACTTGCCCCCTGGCTGGCCAATCACATGGACGTCAATGCCATCGTAGACGCCAGCGGAGACAACGAAATTGCAAAGACAATCAGCAGAGGTGCATCAAAGAATCTAAAACGCATATCCTCACGCCCGGTCGAAGATTCGGAGGATTGGTATGGCGAGCCCGGTTCCGACCCGTATCGAATCCTTGATACAGTCGAGTTCAAGACCACGTGGCACCCAGTCGGCGCGTAATCATTTGCCGATACAGTAAAGATACTCCTGGCGGTCACCACTCACTTCCGCCGTCCGGATGAGAATGTTGTCGTCAACAAAGACCGGAGTTGCGAACCCTTCATCGCCGAGAGTGTTCTCGGCAATCCTCACAAATTTCTCTGGATTCGGTTCAAAAACATAGGTGATCCCACGTTCGTTCAGCGCATAGATTTTGCCGTCCGCGAGAATTGGTGAGGCACTCACTGGCCCTCCCAGGCGTTCTTTCCATTTTTCCTCACCGGTCTCCGCGTCCCAGCAAACTGCAATACCGTTGTCGTTCAACGTGTACACATGCCCGTCGTGGTAGAGCATGGATTGCTCGTACGATTTCTCACCATTCTTCCAGATCACCTCTGCAGATCCGTCCGCACGCACAGCAACTGTCTCCTTATTTGGAAAACCACCACTCGCAAAGACGGTATCACCACTCCAGACGAGCGTTCCACAAGTCACTTTGCAGGTCCCGGGCGCTTCCCAGAGCAGTGCTCCGCTCATGGGATCAAAGCTGCTCACTTTATCATTTCCGCTCAGAAGAAGCTGCTCCCGCCCAGCCACTTTCCCCACAATGGGCGAAGAATACGTTGTCGGGATTTCCCTTTTCACCCTCCAGACCTCGCTCCCGTCAGCAACATTGTATGCGGCCAGAAAACCATCTTCCCACTCTGAACTCACGATCACAGTGTCCTTGTAAACCGTGGGGCTTGCCGAATACCCAAACTTATACTCGCATTCAAAGCCTCCCGTGTCGATTTGCCATAGAACGTCTCCTTTCAAATCGAGCGCGGTCAGCATGATCCGTTCCCTGTTATGGAATGTCACAAACACTCGTTTTCCATCCGATGCCGGCGTGGAAGATGCTGCGCTGTTCTTCTTGTGCAGCTTTTCAGGCAGCCCACCATCATGAGCCCGTGCTTTCCAGGCTATCCCTCCGTCCTCCATCCTGTAGGCGAGAACGAACTGACCATCCTCTGTCGCTGTCGTCACGACGACCAGGCCATTTACCACAATCGGAGTCGACATACCCCTACCCGGAATAAGAGCCTTCCAGCGAACGTTTTCCGACTCACTCCATTCCGTAACCGGCGCAACGCTTTCTGGGGCGATGCCATTCTGGTTCGGCCCGCGCCACTGGAGCCATTCGGAAGAGCCTAACCCGAAGGAGGAGCTGAAAATAGTTGCGACCGAAACGATTTGGAGAAACCTGCAGATACTCATCGTAAAAAATGTGGAAATCCCAACAATAGAATGACAAGATATGCCTAGTCCAAAAAGGAAGCGCGTAAAGATGCCCGATCCCGTAGAAGAATCAAAATCCGGACCCAGCCTATACCGTCAGTTTCTCGACGAAAGAGACGAAATTCTCAAATACAAGTGGGTTCGCAGCGAAGAAGTCGGGCACGACATTGGATTTGAAACCGCCTTGATCAATTGGACCCGCAATCATCGGGAACAGTGGAAAAAAGACTATTTCAAATCCAGCCGCAATTGATTGGGTACCACCTCCCTCAGCGCGAGGCAAACTGAGAGGGATCAGACGTTGTATCCTGGTCCGGATGAAGGGCTGCGGTAATGGTGCAAGTTGTTCGCACGATTTGGTGAGCCTCTGCGTAAGCTGTACCCGATTCGGGAAAAAACGCTACTAGCTCCTGAGCTTCCGAAATGTTGTCTTCCCCTACCAACTCGCGCACATCGGCGAGAAGCGCTTCTTCAATGACGTAGTGAACGCGAGGCATTTTGTGCTGCAATTCAAAAGCCAGACGATAAGCTGACTTGTAGTCTCCTGAGCGATAGATGCTCATTGCCAGGCCCTCGCAGGCAACTTCACTCTTCGGATTCGCAGAAAGAGCGCCGAGAAATTTCTCAATAGCCGAAGTCCACTCCTTCTTGTCAAAGTGCTTCCAGGCCTCACTTATCGCTTCCCGCTCTTTCGCTGTAGATAAGTCGCTTGCACTTACTTTACCCGCAGTTTGGAGATAAACTTTCTTTGCCTCCATCGGGCGATACACGCGTGATGTCTCTTGGTCGTCGGCATTCAGTACTCCAGAGGTTACAAGGAGGGAGAGAAGCGAAACAGAGCAGATATTTTTAAATTTCATGGGAAGCAGGTGTCGTTCTTTTAAAAACTTACCCGCTTCAATTAGTTAAAGCAATCAAATATTATAAATTTCTTAAATAGTTTTTTCAACATTGCGAAAACTTAACATTTTCAGGAAGGTGCGTTCGCTTCCTCAATCAATCGAGTGATCTGCAGCGCCACATCCAGAGCATCGGCTCCCTGCTGTCCACTTACTTTCGGCTGCTCGCCCCGTGACGAACATTCGACAAAGGCAGCCAACTCGCACTTCAGCGGCTCATCTCTTTCCACTTCCACTTCTTCGCGAGTGATTTCAAAACCGTCCTTGCGATAGATCCAGCCACTCTGGTCCTGGTAATCGAGTGATAGATAGGCATCGCTCTGGAACACGCGAATCTTCCGCATCTTCTCCGGACTGATCCGGCTGGCAGTAATGTTGGCCACGCAACCGTTCTCAAATCGAAGTCTGGCATTGGCAATATCTTCTCGTCGCGTCAAAACAGGCACACCGACAGCATCGACAGACTGGAGCGGCGAATTCACGAGGTGTAGAACGATCTCAAGATCGTGAATCATCAGGTCCAGAACAACTCCGATATCAAGGCTGCGCTTCGGAAATGGGGAAAGCCGGTGACACTCGATGAATTTCGGGGCATCCAATTGCTCCTCAAGACGGCTCATCACAGGGTTGAAACGCTCGATGTGTCCCACTTGCAGCACAAGGCCCTTCTCCTGGGCCAGATCGATCATAGCCTTGGCATCATCGACAGAATCGGAAATCGGCTTTTCAACGAGGACATGCTTCCCGGCATTCAACAAGAGAGTGCCGATCTCACGGTGCGTTACCGTAGGAGTAGAAACGGAAGCCGCATCGACGCGTTCGACGAATTCTTCCAGCGTAGTCGCGACATCTGTTCCGAACTCATCGGCGATGGATTTCGCCTGCTCAGCGTTGGCATCGTAAATGCATTCAAGGTTCGCCGACTCCAGCTCCGAATAGATTCGCGCATGGTTTCGACCGATCGCTCCGACTCCGACAACACCGACTTTTAGGCTCATGGCCTCATGCTATGGCAGTTCCCGGGCGATTCGGCAACCCCGGATCTTGTGCCAGAACCGCATTTTCTGCTGGAAATCAGCTTCTCGCGGCAATCGAGACCTTCTTTTCCCCACAAAGCCGCTCCACTTCCTCTTTGCCAAGGAGCAACGTGCATCCCGCCTCTACAATGATCGCATTCACTCCTGAGGCCGCTGCAGTTTCTATCGTAGCAGGCCCGACGACGGGAACGTCGAAGCGGAAATCCTGATTGGGCTTGGAAACTTTCACCATCATCGCCTCTCCTTTCCCGAGACCACCACCCCGCTTGATCGCTTCGTTTGTTCCTTCAAATGCCTCCACGGCGAGAACAGTGCCCTTTTTCACAACCACGGTCTGTCCTATGTCGAGACGACTCACTTCTTTCGCGATGCGGAAGCCATACTCGGCGTCAGACTCCTGCCGTTCACTGAGCGCTGGTCCACAGACATGTCCTGCGGCAGGCAGCAAATCATCGAGAAAAGTAGTCGCAGAGATCAGAGTAATCCCATCGATCTCCATCTCATCCGCTATCGCACCGAAGAGCGTCTCAGCGTTCCTCTCCTTTACTTTGGAGAGCATCTTCAGAGTCCTCAGGTCAGGGCGCAGATCGAAGAGATTCTTGGGTGCGATCTGCCCAACCATCACAGCTCGGGTCACATTGTGAGCCTTGAAAAATTTGATCATCTTTCCCAGCTGACCAACACGGATCCAGTCGATTTCATCCACGAGATCCTTCAAATGAGGTTCGGTCTCATTTTTGAAAGCCGCCGCCACCAGCGACGAGACGCCAGCCGATCGGGCCGCTTTTGCAAAGGTCTCCGGATAAATACCATTTCCGGCAATAATGCCGATCGTGTCAGGGATTTCAGATTCAGTCATGGGTCCAATCAGGTCGCGCCATTCTGGGCTCGATCGATAACAGCAATCACTATCGCGGTTGTCAGGATGACAGTGCCGAAGACGCGCCACCAGAAGGCTCGTCCCGACTCACGGTGCTCACTATTTCCCAAAATGGGGCCGAGAACAACCACCAGCACGATCACCCACAAACCGCGAGACGCATACACCACGTTGATACCTGTGGCATCTCGAAAAAGGCTCAGGCTCATACCCATTGCAATCGCTTGAAGACCAATCAAAAAGCCACCCCACCAAGCCCACTTTCGCAAGAGAGGGGGCAATACCAATGAGGTCTGTCTTCTGAACGCCAGTAGAGTAATCGACAACAAAGCCACGGTAATGGAACCAATCGCGAGGAATGTCGGCGCTCCAAAATCGGCAGACCACCAACTGACAAGAACGTCGCAAATACCAAAGAGAGCGGCACTTGATAAGGTGAGTGACACCGTCAGAACCAGGTGAGAGCCCCCTTTCAAATCCCCCAGCCCCATCACAAAGATCCCAACAGCAGTCATTACCGCAGCAACCCAGAGAGCAGTACTGGGAACCTGACCTGTCAGGACCACCAACCCGATAGCGACCCAGACAACCTTTGTCCCCATGATCGGAGTGACCAGAGACACATCGCCTCGTTTGATGCCCTCGAAAGTCAGCCAGTTTCCCAGGAAAAATACGATCCCCATCACGATCGGTTTCCAGATCAGCAGCCATTCAATTTCCTTCTGTTCAAAGAACAACAAAGGCAGAAACACCAACCCGACGAACAGGTTGGTGATGTGAAACGACTGATCCATCGTGACCCCGAGGGCTAGACCTCGCTTGATCACAATAGAACCGAGAGCGTAAACAATTGCCGCAGCGAGCGGCAGAAGGAGGTAGACCGGCACGGGCCACTTTCGCGAATCCGTGCCGTTCGTCAAAACCTTAAGCGAGAGGCAATACGAGCGAGAGGACTATGCTCATGACGAAAGCAGTGATCCCGAGAACACAGAGCAGCGGGGTCCATGACTTGAGCGATTCCGCTTCGGTGAGGCCACCCATTTTGGAAAAGATCCAGAATCCACTATCGTTCATCCAGGATCCGACCAAACCGCCACCGCCAATGGCAGTCGCAAGGTAAACTGGGTGAAAACTGAGGGTCATTCCATCCGTCATGGCAGCGATCATTCCCGAAGCCGTAATTACAGCAACAGTGGTCGACCCCTGGGCAATCTTGAGAAGCGACGAAATCCCAAAGGCAAGAATAAGCAATCCAACACCAGCGCCCTCTGTGGAAGTCGGGAACATGCCCTCAATCGCAGGCCCGATTTTCGCAGCACCAAGCATCGCACCAAAGGCGCCTCCCGCTGCGGTGATCAAAATGATCAATCCGCCGCTCATCAGGGAGTGCTCCAGCATTCCCGAGAATTCCTTCTTATTCGGACGACACTGTCTCACATAGAGGAGAACCGCGATTATCGCTGATAGGAGCAGTGCGAAATTCGCGTCTCCATAAACTTTGCTGATATTGGCAGCCTTCCGCTTCGGTGTCTCCCAGGTGTGTTCTTCGAGAACACCCGCAGGAAGGGCTCCTTCGATAGCGTCTCGGTTCACGTGCTCGACGATGGCGAGATTTGCCCGTGAAAGGTTCTTTCCTGTTTCAAAAGCCTCCCGACTGGTAAGGCTGGAATTCAATGCGGCCGCAACCGTCTCTGGAGTGGCATCCGCTTTGGGAGGCAGAACTTTTTTGATCACGGAAAGCGGTGCATCTTCCGCCTCCCCGACAGCTGCATACAATCCATCGATATTCTGCACCTGTGCCGGCTGAACCTGTGCAGCCCTCTCTCCATTCGCTCTTGTTTCCAGCGCAGTATTGGCACCAATCAAAGCAACTGGGAGAAGAATCGGAAGCAGTGATACAAACAGTCCCGGCAGAGATTTCGAGTCAGAGGAGGTCTCCTCTTCCTGATCGCCAGCGAGCGGACGCATCTCAATAGGCATACGCTTATTCAGCCAAGACGCGAAAAGGAGGCCCACCGCAGCAGCGGGAAGGCCTACCAGAGCACCCACGCCTATCATGTATCCCAGATCGACACCCAATTGCTGTGCCATCAACAAGGGCCCGGGAGTTGGCGGCACGAGAGAGTGGGTAACCGCCGCACCTGCGGTGATCGACAAAACGTAGAGCAGATAATTCTTCTTCGTACTGCGAAAGAGAGACCTCGCCAGCGGAACAAGGAGATAGAAAACCGTATCAAAGAAAACGGGGATAGAGAGAACAAAGCCACTTCCCGATAGAGCTAACGGTGATCTTTTCTCCCCCAGACATTTCACAAACGTCTGCACGATCCGGTCTGCTGCGCCGCTATCCATCAGGCATTTACCAATGACCGCAGCGAGCGCAATCACAATCCCGATGCCACCAGCCGTTCCGCCAAATGCCGACGCAACGCGAGAGACCTTGTCAGCGATTTCACCAGGAGCCATGAAACTGACCACCAGAGCTGCAGTGATCAGGGCAATGAATGCATTGATCCTCAGGCCAATGATCATCCCGATGACCACTGCCACACCTACCAAAAGAATAAAGAAAGGGTTATCCATGAAAGGCGTGAGCCTGACAAGATTCTGGAGAAAACTCAACCCCGGATTTCCGTAGAAACCCCAGCTAGTGACTCGACTGGATACTTCCGTCGACTAAACGATCCTCAGACAGGCATCTCCAATCATCTTTCGCTGGATCTGGAGAGGGCTCAGACTGCGCCTGCGAGATACTTTCTTCAATTTCCTGCTGAATCGAACTTTCCATCTCGGAAAGAGACGCTTCATCAGAAAGACCTTTTTCCAGGAGAGTCGCGCGAGCTACCACCATGCAGTCTCTCCCATACCGTGATTCCCTTGCTGACTGGGGCACATAGCTGGCGTCGTCGTGTTCGCCGTGCCCGGAAAGACGAAGGAGTTTCCCTACCACCAACTGCGGGCCATGTCCCGCCCGAGCCCGCTCTACCGCATTCTGAAATGTCGAGAGACATTCCAGCATATCTGTTCCATCGATCGAATAGCCTTCCACCCCATAACCAGCAGCTCGATCAGCAAGATCTTCGCAGGCAAACTGTCGATCAGTCGCAGTAGAATAGGCAAACTGATTGTCTGCTACACCAATCACCAGTGGGAGTTTCTCCACAGCCGCCTGGTTCAAACCTTCATGGAAGGCACCTGTTGATGTTGCACCATCCCCTGCTGCTGCACCGCCGACATATCCTGACTCGCCACGAAATCGTTTTGCCATCAGCATTCCGTTCACCACAGAGATACTCGCGCCCAAATGGCTGATCATCGCGGGCATTCCCTCCGCAGGCCGTCCCCTGTGGATATTTCCGTCTCGACCGCGCATAGGTCCGAGACTGGAGCCGAAATATGCCTGAGCCGCGTCGATTGTCGGCTCTCCAAATGCCATTCTTCCCGCTTGATCCCGGATTAACCCCGCAAATACATCGCCTTTCTGGCGATCGAGTGCGAAGCCGAGTGCGCCACTGAAAGCTTCCTGTCCTCGGCCGAGATACACTCCACCTTTGATCTTCCCGGCTCGATACATGGCCGCGACCTTGTCCTCGAACAACCGGGCACGCAGCATCCAGCGGTAGAGTTCTACTACATCTTCAGAAGTAGCTACTGATTCTGTTTCTTCGGCAGACACTGTTTTTAAGGCGCTCTCCATAAAGGAAATCGGAATTTCACACGAACATTATCACCCTAGCCACACTTTCTGATCTGAAAACCGGAAAATTCTCCCTGTTCGACCCGAGATTGTGCGCTAGAGGTGATCACATGAATCTGGGAGTTATTGGTTGCGGAAAAATGGGGCGTGCCTTGGTAGGCGGAATTCTCAGCGCAGGAATCTGCTCTCCCGACGACGTTCTTGTGTTCGATGCGTATGCTGAGGCCAGCGACTCGATGCAGAAAGAGCTGGGGGTAAATGTCGCTCAATCCAATTCTGAAGTCGTCGATGGCTCCGAAGTAGTGCTTCTTTGCGTAAAACCTCAGGGATTTATTGAGATGCTTGGCGAAATTGGAGACTCTTCCAGCCGTCTTCTCATTTCCATCGCCGCAGGCATTCGAATCGCTGCGATCGAGAAGGCAACAGAAGACAAACATCGGGTCATACGCGTTATGCCAAATACCCCTGCCCTCGTGGGTAAAGGTGCCTCAGCATATGCCCTCGGCAGTAGTGCGACACCAGAGGACGCAAAAATCGCCGATGCCCTGCTGGGTGCGGTTGGCTACGTCTGTCAGGTAGAGGAAAAAGATCTTGATGCCGTCACGGCAGTTAGCGGCAGCGGGCCTGCCTATGTTTTCCTGATGATCGAGGCAATGGTCGCAGCGGGAATCCAACAAGGCCTATCCCCTGAAATAGCACATAACCTCGCAGTTCAGAC
This sequence comes from Verrucomicrobiales bacterium, assembly GCA_002698785.1. Taxonomy (GTDB): domain Bacteria; phylum Verrucomicrobiota; class Verrucomicrobiia; order Verrucomicrobiales; family DEV007; genus Arctic95D-9. Next base: position 92,628 of record PAAG01000002.1, read on the forward strand.
AGTTTCAGGCGCCGCAGAGCTTGTGATCGAAACAGGAGATGCACCCGCCCAGCTAAGAGAAAACGTAACAAGTCCCAACGGAACCACCTTTGCCGCGCTCCAGTCATTCCGTGCTAACGACTTCGAAAGAGTCGTGGGAGATGCCGTGACTGCCGCAGCTGATCGCTCCAGGGAGCTAGGCAAAGGATAACCGAGTGGCGGATTCTTTACTTTACCTTACCTCGGTAACACCCGACGAATGCTTTGATTGTGATGACAGATATAAAAGAGTTGTATGAGAAAAAGGGCCAGGGCCATGTCTTTGCCTTCTTCGATGAACTGAATGAAGAAGAACAGAAAAGTCTGCTGAAACAGGCTGCGGACATCGATCTCGACGAAGTCGCAGGATTAGTCTCTTCACTGGTAAAGAATTCGGGAGGATCAAAGAACGAGACGATTGCAGATGAATTGGCACCTGCAGACTACATTCCTCTTCCAGACTCCGAGACAGGAGTTGCCGATCTCTGGGAAAAAGCCCGGGCCGAAGGAGAAAAAGCCCTCCGATCAGGTCGCGTCGCTGCCTTCACGGTAGCTGGTGGCCAGGGAACTCGCCTCGGATACGATGGGCCGAAAGGAACCTACGGAGTAAGCCCGGTCTTGAAGAGTTCACTCTTTCAGATCTTCGCCGAAAAAATTCTCGCTGCGAGCCGGATCTACGGCAAAGCCATCCATTGGTATTTGATGACATCGATCATCAACAATGAAGAAACGGTAAAATTCTTCGAGGAGAACGAGTACTTTGGTCTGCACAAAGAACGAGTCCACTTCTTCACCCAGGGACTAATGCCTGCCGTTGATGATGATGGGAAGATCCTTCTGGCCGATAAAGCCAATATCGCCCTGAGTCCGGATGGACATGGTGGAGCATTGCGTGCGCTCGTTCGCTCAGGCTCCATTCGCCAGATGGAAGCTGATGGAATCGATACGATCAGTTACTTCCAGGTCGACAATCCATTGGTTCGCTGCATCGATCCCGAATTCATCGGATTCCATCTACTTCGTGATTCGGAGCTTTCCAGCAAGACCGTGCCCAAAGCCTATCCGGAAGAGAAAGTGGGCGTTTTCTGCGAACAAAACGGAAAGGCCGTCGTTGTAGAGTACAGCGACCTCCCAGAACGTCTCGCTTCCGAACTCGACGAAAACGGAGAAATCAAATTCCGCGCCGGCAGCATCGCAATTCACGTGTTTGCCCGTGACTTCATCAAGAAGTTGGGCGCAGGTCAGAGTGAAGATGCGCAGTTGCCTTTCCATCTCGCGAACAAGAAGGTGGCGCATATCACTCCGGATGGAGAGGTTCACGAACCGACCGAACCGAACGCCTATAAGTTCGAAATGTTCGTCTTCGATTCCCTGCCTTTTGCACAGAATCCGGTGATTATCGAGACCGCTCGAGCTGATGACTTTTCCCCCGTTAAAAACGCAGAGGGAGTCGATTCGCCCAAGACGAGCCGTGAAGATCAGCTTCGACAATTTGCTCGATGGGTGAAAGCGGCTGGCGTTGAGATTGAGACTGACGACACAGGATTACCACCGTTTACTTTCGAGATTTCACCGTTGTTCGCCGATACCGAAGAACGCTTTGTTGAGAAGTGGAACGCGCTTACGGAGAAACCTGAGTTGACCGAAGGCTTGGTGCTGGTATAAGGCAATTCCAACTGAATATGAGCGCCGAAGCCAAACTCGAAGAACTCGGAATCAAACTCCCCCCACCTCCACAACAGCTGGGGATCTACAAGCTATTCGTTCAGACGGGAAACCTTGCTTACCTTTCTGGACACGGTCCTTTCCTTGATGACGGAAGCCTGATGAAGGGTCGTCTTGGAGAAGACCTCTCACTTGAGGAAGGTCAAAACGTGGCACGCCAAGTTGGACTCAACCTCCTCGCCACACTAAAAAACGAACTGGGCTCGCTCGACCGAGTGTCAAGACTGGTAAAGACTTTGGCCCTTGTAAATTGCACCGACGACTTCTACGACCACCCTGCTGTGGTGAATGGCTATTCGCAGCTCTTCGCAGATGTTTTCGGCGACGACGCTGGAGTCGGAGCACGAAGTGCCATGGGAACGAACTCGCTCCCGGGAAACATCCCGGTCGAGATCGAGATCATTGTTGAAATCAAAGACTGATTCTTCGATGGCAACCATCGAGAATCTGGATCATACCGCGTCACCAGCACTCCTTTTCGATGCGGATGCGATCGAGCATAACCTCGATTTGATGCTTAAGGAGGTGGGGAATGATCCGTCCTTACTCCGCCCACACATCAAGACTCACAAGTGTCGAAAAATCCTTGACCTTCATCTAGATCGAAAAATCAAGCAGGTGAAATGCGCCACCATTGCGGAAGCGGAATGTGCAGCCCAGGCAGGGATACCCGACGTTTTACTCTCCTACCCGATCGTCGGGCCGAATATCGAACGGTTTGCCGAACTGGCGAGGAAGTACCCGGATACCACCTTTTCCTGCCTTGTAGACGATCCTGGCACGCTGGACTCCATTGAGAATTCCGAGCATACTTTCACCCTGCTTCTCGATCTGGATTGTGGAATGCACCGCACAGGCATCGCTCCCGGCAAAGCTGCGATCGAGATGATTCAGTTCATCGAGAAATCCTCGAACCTCACTTTCGGCGGAATTCACGCCTACGATGGCCACATTCATGACGGTCCCCTCTCTATCCGCCAGGATCGCTTCGATGAAGCCATCAAAATCGTCGACGATTTTATTGAGTCGCTGGTAGAGGCTGGAGTTGATGTCCCGCTTGTTGTGTCAGGGGGATCTCCTACCTTTCCCATGCACGCGACAAGAGCAAAATCCTCTTCGCTGAATTGGCAAGCCTCTCCAGGCACCCCAGTTCTGTGGGATGCTGGATACGGTGAGCACTATCCGGAAATGGGCTACGCCCCAGCGGCTCTATTACTCACCCGCGTAATCAGCAAGCCGGTCTCTGGGCACATTTCCATCGACCTGGGACACAAGTCTGTATCTGCGGAAAACCCGATTGAAAATCGCGTGCGGTTTCCCGAATTATCCGAACTGGAATTCGTCTCGCAGAGCGAGGAGCACCTCGTCGTTCGCTGTGCCGAAGCAGACACGCTCCCTGTCGGATACCCTTTGATCGGGATTCCATATCACGTCTGTCCCTCTGTTGCGCTACACAATGAAGCCGCAATCGTCCGGAACAAAAATGTGACGGACAAGCGGTGGTCTATTACCGCTCGAGGCAGAAAATTGACGGTGTAACCTAAAAGGACAGGTTGCTCGAAGCGATTGTCCCAATGCGGCCGTCGGGAAGCCGGATCTTCACCTCTGATCCCGAACGCTCCAGCACACCAACTTTCGTGCCGGCAAATAGGGTTACATTCACACCCGACACCTTCGCTTTCGAATCCGCTTTCACTGTAGCTGATGAGCCACCGCCAGAGTTGCGTTTCACGAAAATCGGGCTGGGTTCCTCAGGTTGTGGCTCCGGAGCAGGAGGCGCCATCGTGGGAGGAGGAGAAACCTCTTCGTCCACCCCGGGAACATCCGGAACTTCGTTTGAAGCCATCGTCGGCGCTGGAGGAAGTTCCTCCTCAACTGGAGCTTCGGGCATCGCCTCTGGAGCTGGCGCTGGTGCCGGCGGGCTGTCAGCAGACTCGCTCTCACGACTCCGAGTGAACAACCGTCCAAGTAGATTAGGCTTCTCTTGGGAAGGAAGGTCGAAAGAGGTTTCTTCGGTCGAAACAGTCGCTTCGTACATCGCTTCTTCCTGTGTAGGAGAAGAATCTGTTACCGGAGCTTCCGGCTCTGGGTTCACATATGAGGCCGGTGGAACATCAGGCCCCTCGTAAGGATTCTCTGTATATTCAGGAGCATCTCTTTTCCCTTTGAATAGATCGAACAAACCGGTGCGCTTTTTCTCTGGCATTCCCGGATTCGAGTAAGTCGGGACGGGTTCCGGATTGGAAGGCGGCTCGGCCGTGGTATTTACTCCCCCGGTCCTGAACTCAGGCACATAAGAATCGCTACGCTCGACTGGCTCAGTCTCGGACGGTGGAGGTGTTGGCGGGCGATTTGCCGCGAGGAACTGCTGCGCAGTCATATAAGTCTGCGGGTTCGAATAATTCGCCTGCGCTTGAGCTGCCATGGCAGCTTTCAACTCCTTCAACTCCCTGGCCTGAGCTGCAGCCGCCATCAACTCCCTCTCGTGAAGTGTGCGGTTCAATGCCGCATTTCCCTGCGTTCCGTAAGCAGTCGTCGCCGGAGAGGGAGCCGTTGCTCCGCCATCCTGTCCATTGCCTAAAACCGGAAAAAGTGATACTCCCACCAATACCAGATACCTCGCTCTCATACTTATTTGTATTTCGGGTCGCTATATTGCCTTCATTTTCAAAGAATTTCCAGTCCCAACCATGAATTTGATTTTCGACGTCCACCTTGATCTCAGTCTGAATGCGCTCGAATGGAACCGCGACCTTACCCTGCCAATCGAACAAATCCGCTCGATGGAACAAGGGAAAACCGATCTGAAAGGCCGCGGACAGAACACTGTGACGTTCGAGGAAATGCGAAAAGGCGGCATCGGGCTCTGCGTAGCTACTCAGATCGGAGGATGCATGAAACCGGCCGGTCCCGTTGCCAGCTGGGAATCGCCATCACAAGCATGGGGAATGACGCAGGGACAACTTGCCTACTATCAGGCGGTGTCAGATCTCGGAGAAATGACTCCCATTCGAAATCTTGAGGAATTGGAGGCTCAGCTCGAACTCTGGAAAGACCCAGTCGCCGCAGCAGAAGCCAAGGCACCCATTGGGTGGGTCCTGAGCCTGGAAGGAGCTGACTCCATCGTGAATCTCGACTATCTGGAGAAATCATACGAGTCTGGATTGCGAGCACTGGGCCCTTCTCACTATGGAGCAGGTAGATATGCGATGGGGCACGACCGGGTCGGAGGCTTGCCAAATGCAGGAAAAGAACTGATCAAAAAAATGGATGAACTCGGAATCATTCTCGACGTCACCCATCTGAGCGACCAGTGCTTTTTTGAAGCGCTCGATATCTACACGGGAACCGTTTGGGCCAGCCATTCGAATTGCCGTGCCCTTGTCGAAAATCCACGCCAGTTCAGCGACGAACAGATCAAGCTTCTCATCGAAAGAGGAGCCGTTTTAGGCAGCGTCTATGATGCGTGGATGATGATTCCAGACTGGGTCCGCGGGACTTCGACTCCGGAGTCAACAGGAGTAAAGCTCGAGCATATTGTGAATCATATCGATCACATCTGTCAGCTCGCCGGTAATACGCACCATGTGGGAATCGGAAGCGATCTTGATGGCGGTTTTGGCAGAGAACAAAGCCCACTCGATCTGAACACGATTGCGGACCTCCAGAATCTCGAAGGGATCTTGTCAAAACGGGGATACAACGAAGAGGACATCGCAGGCATCTTCAGCGGAAACTTCCTCCGGCTGCTACGAGAAGCCTGGACCTAATCGCCTTTCCGCCTTCCAAACAATTCATAGAGCACCACCGAAGCGGCGGCCCCTACATTCAGGGATTCGATCTCCGAACTCATCGGGATACGTATCCACTCGTCACAGTGCTCTGAAAACCAATCTGGTAGCCCATCCTTTTCCGCGCCCAGGAAAATAATACTTTTCTCCCCCGGATGAACGTCAGGAAGGGATTTTGCCGAAGGATTCGCCGCCGTTCCGAAAACAACAAAACCATATTCCTTGGCATCGAACAGAAACCTTGGCATTGAGGGAACCTCGAATACAGGGATGTGAAAGATCGCGGTTGCAGAAGCGCGGATGCACTTACGAGCGAATACATCGGCTCCCCTTCCCGCTTCCACTAAAACAGCATCCGCCCCGAAGGCCGCCGCTGATCGAATGATCGTTCCTAAATTTCCCGGGTCTGCTAGCCCAATGGGAGCCAAAATTCGCTTCGCACCCTGGAGAAACTCTCTATCGGGAAGCCTTGGCTCAGGCCGGTCTGCATAGGCCAGGATCCCTCGATGGAAATCGTAGCCCGCAATTTCAGCCAACTCCTCACCCGAAACTTCCTCCACAGGAATACCGAGCTCCCCGGCACTTTCAACAAGCATGCCGTGACGTCCTGATTCGACAATCACGCGCTGTACACGAAAAGCGCTGCTCTTCAGCAGCGCCTCAACCGCCAGCGCACCCTCTATGGTAATCGTGGCGGGCCTGGTCATGTAGCCAGGTCAAAAACTGTTCTTGCTCAATGGTGAGCTTCTTTCTCGTCTTTCGCGGAGAGAAAACTCAGAACTCCAAGAACCACGAGAGCCCCACCACCGATGACACGGAGAAGGAAGCCGCCAACCATCTTAGCACTCAAAGGCCCGAGAGAGTATCCCACGATTGCAAGACCCATAATGATCGTGAAAATCGGACCGGCCTTATTGATTGTTTTCGTGGATAGAGGGAGGCACCCCATGATGGAAAACATCACAGTAAATCCGGCAAGATAGAGCCAGAGAGGTGTCCAGTTGCCATTGCTGGCGCTCAAGCAGGTTTCACCGAGCAGCCAGCTCAATCCAACGAGGAAAAGGAATCCGTGGGAAAGCGAGTTCATCGGCAGGAAGTTGATTCAGTATCCCGAAGAATCAAGTCGATTGTCCTGTTTTTGAGGCTAACTGCAGATTCTCACTCGAATTGACCAATTCACCGATCTAGAATAAACTTACCTGGAATGATTCTTGAAAAGTTGCCACAACTCGCAAACTTGTCCGCCAGTGAGAAGTGGTTACTGGCGAGCGAACTCTGGGACGAGGTATCAAACGATCCGGAGGCAGTCCCAGTCTCTGAGGATCAGAAGGAAATCATTCGAGAACGCTGGGAAAATTACCGCCAACAACCCGAGGACGGTAGAACCTGGGAAGACATAAAGCGTAGTCTAGGCTTGGAATAGATGGGGGTGAAGGAAATTTTCTTTACCTCCTTGGCGGATTCAGAGTTTCAACTGCTTTACGAGCGATTTGGAAACTCATTCTACCAAACGGTCGACACGGTACTCGAACAATTGCGGAACCATCCGGAATCCGGTCCAATTTTCGAAGAACCAGTTCGGAGAATACTGATACCAAGTTCTCCATTCGGACTATTCTATGCAATCCACGGATCTCGGATCGCCGTGGTGGCGCTACTGGATTTGAGACAAGACCCGAAGGCAATCAGAAGAAGGTTGCAGTAGGTCCTACCCCTGAATCTTGTCCCAGACCGCCATGGCAGTGCGAATAGCGAGAACAATAGATACGACCAAACCGACACAGGCCAAACCGAGTATCCACCCCGGCACCTTCCTGTCACTGACAAGTTCCTTTCGAGTGCCCAGGTAAATCAATGCCGCGGCCAGAATGGGAATCCCCAGCACCGTCAAAGCCTGCGCAAAGGTAATCAGGGCCACCGTGCTCCCCTCTTTCAAAAGCGAGGAAATGGCAACAATCATCCCGACGAGAAGAGCCGCTGCCGTCATGTGAATCGGCCACGAATCGGTGAGACGACTTCCTTTCCCGAGGCTATCCGCCATCACCGTTCCACCAATCATGGAGTTAACCAGAAACGAACTGAAAGCTCCGGCAAAAATCCCCAGGCTGAAAATCACTGTCGCCCAAGCTCCAAATAGCGGTTCCAGCTGGCGGGCAACCTGATCCACACTTTTCAGTTCTACGGCATTCGGATCGCCGAAAAACACACGAGTGGAAGTAAGCAAAATCACAAGCGTCACCATTCCCAAGACAGAAATACTCACCACCGAATCGATGACACCACGCTTCGCCTCAGGGATTCCCCACCCCTTTTCTTTCACCAGGTAGCTTTGGTAGAATGCGCCACCGACAGAGAACGTGGTCCCGATCATGCCGAGAAGAGCAATCAGGTCCCCCTTCGATTCCGGTGTCACAGGTTCAAAATCCCTCGGAGTCAGATAAGCGACCACAAAGTTTACCAGGAACGCAATCACCATGAATCCGATGAGAAGTTTCATCAGCTTTTCGACGGATTTGTAGAGATCCCTCATCAGGTAGAGGCATGCGATCACAAACCCATTAAAGACAACGAGAAGAACGAGTTTCGCCGTGTTTCCCATGGGCTCCCCTCCCGTCCCCATTTCCACCAGCGGAGAAAGACCTGCCACGAGAGCGATGTTGTTGCTGGATTGAAAAAGAGCGACAAGGACAAAAAGAATACCTCCTACCAGAACCGCTACCTGTCTACCCAGCCGTCTGCTCAATTCGTCACAAGCGCTGTCCTCGTAAACCACACCTATTCTTGCAGCGAGGGCCACCATCCCAATCATGAGGATAGCCGCTCCGATGATTACAGGAATTCCCAAAGGGCCGAACGTAGCACCCACTTTAGAGCTTGTAAGAATACTCCCCGGTCCCAGTACGACCGCAGCAACGACAATGGCAGGTCCTATGGATTGCAGCAGCTTTTTCACATGTTGATGCAAGCAGATGCACTTTCCCGTCGCGAGTCCAAATTTGCGGAATCCGACCCACGAATGCGGCCACGTTTCCGTTTCCGCATTTTCCTTGTTCCCCGGCGCGCTTTCCGCTACAGGGAGTTCTCCTGCCATGGTATCAATTCATATCCGGGGACTGACCAAACGGTTCGGCGATGTCGTCGCTCTGGACGGAATCGATTTGGACATCGAATCGGGCGAATTATTCTTTCTTCTCGGCCCCAGTGGATGCGGAAAGACAACTCTCCTCCGGGCGATCGCCGGTTTTCACAAGCCCGACGAGGGAACGATCAAATTCGGCGACGAAGACATCACTAAAGTCCCGCCCTACAAACGAGAGACAGCGATGATGTTTCAGAGCTATGCACTCTGGCCACATCTGAATGTGCAGAAGAATGTCGCATTTGGCCTCGAAGAACGCAGCATCCCACGAGCAGAAGTGAAACGCCGCGTAGAACAGGCCCTCGCGATGGTGAAAATGGAAGGCCTCGGTTCCCGGAAAATCCATGAGCTATCAGGCGGACAGCAGCAGCGAGTCGCGTTGGCGAGAGCATTGGTAGTTCGCCCGAGATGCTTGATGCTTGATGAACCGCTCTCGAATCTCGACGCGAAACTGCGTATTGAGATGCGTACCGAGATTCGGCGAATCTGCAAAGAATTCGGCCTGACCGCCATTTATGTGACCCATGACCAGAAAGAAGCACTGTCGATCGCAGACAGGATGGCAATCCTCGTGGACGGCAACGTGGCTCAAGTCGGAACACCTGAAGAGTTGTACCGGAAACCAAAGAGTGAGCTGATCGCTGGATTTGTCGGCGAGACCAATCTGATCGAAGGGGAAATTGTTTTCATCTCCGGCGCGAATGTATATGTCAGGACGCCGGTCGGGGAAATGGTCGGTAGAGCCGTGGATGAAAAGTGGAAACCGACCATAGGTGAAAAAGCGACGGTGTCAGTTCGCCCGGAGTGCCTTTCCATTCACGAAACACCGCAGGCCCAGAATACGATAGCTGGACTGCTGACTGAGTCGGTCTACCTCGGCGAGATTGCTCAGTATTCCCTCATGGCCGACGGCAGTATCATTCCGATTCGAATTTCTGAATTGAATCCACGCCGGGTGTTGAGGAATACGGAACAGACCTTTTACACCAGTTCTTCTCCGGAAGATGTCGTCATTCTGCCAAGCAATTGATTTCGAATGCTGCTACGAGTCTCCATCGTCTTTGTCTTGCTAGCAGCAGTACTGGTTGCTCCATTCGCACTGCGACCGACAGGAGACGAACAGAACCTGGCGGGAAACGGAGCGGAGGAACTCGTGCTGATCTCTCCCCACGGCGAGTCTATTCAAGCGGAATTCGGGCGAGCTTTTGTCGAGTATATGAGGACAGAACACAATCGGGATGTGGTTCTCGATTGGCGACAGCCGGGTGGCACTTCAGAAATCGCACGATTTCTCCAATCAGAATACACAGTACGCTTCGAGAACCTCTGGAAAGAAAAGACTGATCTTCCCTTTCGTCGGTCGATCCGAAATGCATTCTCAGACTCGTCTCTGGATGAGGCAGCAAAAAAAGCGCTCCAAGACGGATGGACCCAACGCCTCTCAACGCTACCAGAAGAAGAAGAACTTCCCGTTCTGGCTCGGGCGCTATTCCTTGAGTCAGACATAGGTGCCGGCATTGACCTGTTTTTTGGCGGCGGTGCTTATGATTTCGGCAAACAAGCTGCCTTGGGAACACTGGTATCTGCCGACAAGACAGGAATGTATGGCCCGGCTGCGATACGGGATAAACACCCTGATTGGTTTTCGGACGCGGCACTCCCTCAGGCCGTCGGTGGCGAACCGTTCCGAGACGAAGACCTCCGATGGGTGGGAACCGTCTTGTCTGCTTTCGGAATCTGCTACAACGAAGACGTCTATTATCGTTTGGGAATCGATTCGGCACCAGCTCATTGGGCAGACCTTTCTGACCCGCGACTCTTCAGCCAGATCGCTCTGGCGGACCCGACCAAATCAGGCTCCTCTGCCAAAGCCTTTGAAATGCTGATTCAAGAGCAGATCCACGCACGAATCGACCAGTACAGTGAGATCGAAGATACAGCAGTAAGGAATGGCTGGGACGAAGGGATGCGCCTGATTCTCAAGATCAGCGCCAATTCCCGCTACTTCACCGATTCCTCCGCAAAAGTCCCACGCGACGTCGCTCTGGGCGACGCCGCAGCCGGTATGTGCATTGACTTCTACGGAAGAACCTTTAATCAGATTTTTCAAAGTCCAGACGGTAGTTCCCACGTCCACTTCATTGCCCCCATCGCGGGCACCTCGATCGGAGCCGATCCTATCGGAATGCTTCGTGGTGCTCCATCCCCTGATTTGGCCCACCTTTTTATCGAATTTGTCCTTTCTGAAAATGGGCAAAAAATCTGGAGCTTCCGGCCCGGGGAACCCGGAGGGCCCACACGGTTTGCCTTGCGAAGGCCACCGATACGCCGCGATTTTTACACCCCGGAGAATCTCCCCCACATGTCGGATCCAGATGTGAACCCCTATGACTTGGCCGAAAGATTCACCTACCGAGCAGAATGGACAGGCTCTCTGTTTTCCCCACTTCGCTTCGTCATCAAAAGCTCCTGCATCGATCCGCACGAAGAGCAGCAGCTAGCTTGGAAGGCGCTCATTGATGCAGGAATGCCTCCCGAGGGAGTGCGCGCCTTTGAAAACGTCGAAGGAATTGACTACAAAACAGTATCCACTCAGATCTCCCTCGCCCTGAGAGCGAAGGACAAGGTAGAAGAAGTGCGACTCGCACGGGAACTGGCGGCTACCTTTCGAAACAGATATCTCGAAATCGCTCGAAAATTTGGAAAGAACTGATGAACCGCGCTCTTTCCATCACAGTGTATTTTCTGACGGGTGTATTTTTCCTCCTGTTCCTTGCCTACCCCATCTGGCACACTCTGAAAGAGGCTTTCTTGACGAGCGATGGAAATCTGACATTCGCCTACTTCCTCGAAATCTTTCGAAACCCAATTTACCGAGAAGGCCTCGTGAATTCGTTCTTCATGGGCCTGTTTACAACACTGCTCTGCATTCTGATAGCGATACCGCTGGCCCTGATTTACAACACCTGGAACTTTCCGGGAAAAGGAATCCTGAATTCCTTGGTGATTGTCCCACTGATCCTTCCGCCTTTCGTTGGCGCTCTGGGAATTCGCCAAATCCTCGGCCAGTCCGGTGCCTTGAACTCGCTCCTCATCGATCTGGGCTTGATGGACTCGTCGACCCCTGTCGACTGGCTCGGCCAGGGCCAGCTTTTCGGAATCGTAGTGATGAATGCCCTGCATCTCTTCCCTATCGCATATCTGAATGTCTCCGCCGCGCTCGCAAATCTTGATCCAGCGCTTGATGAAGCAGCTGAGAATCTCGGCTGCCATGGAATTCGACGTTTTTTCCGCATCACTCTCCCCCTCATCATGCCCGGCCTGTTTGCAGGCTCGACGATCATCTTTATCTGGGCTTTCACCGAGCTCGGAGTTCCACTGATCTTCGATTTTGGGCGAGTCACCTCTGTTCAGATTTTCAGTGGAATCAAGGACCTCAGCGGAAACCCATTTCCATATGCATTAGTCATTGTAATGCTGTTATTTACAGGTGGATTTTACCTCTTGGGAAAACGTTTTTTTGGCAAAAACATGGAACTTGGCGGCGGTCGCGCAACATCAAGTAGTCAGGTAAGCGACGCGACAGGAGGCATGGGGATTCTTTGCACGGGCATATTCGTCCTCGTAATCCTCGTTGCGCTGCTACCACACGCTGGGGTGGTCCTTCTCTCCATTTCCGACACTTGGTACGCTACGGTGCTGCCTTCCTCTTTTACGACACAACACTATGCCGATGCGCTGGGACATCCCCTCACCCTTCTCTCCATTGGTAATTCATTGAAATACGCTTCCCTGGCTACTTGTCTCGACTTGGTATTGGGAGTCGCCATCGCTTGGGTAGTGGTTCGCAGTAAACTACCGGGAAGACAGATCCTCGACACAGTCGCCATGATGCCTCTCGCAATTCCCGGTCTTGTCTTGGCCTTCGGCTATTTAGCCATGACTCGAGAGGGACAACCATTCGACTTTCTCATTCGCTCAGAGGACCCCATGCTCATTCTTGTGATCGCCTACGGTGTCCGCAGACTTCCCTATGTGGTGCGTTCCGCCGCAGCAGGTTTCCAGCAAACGAGCGTATCGCTCGAAGAAGCGGCGAGGAATCTGGGCTGCCCACCCTGGAAGTCCCTTTTCAAAATCTCCCTCCCCCTGATCTCGGCGAATCTGATTGCAGGAGCCCTCCTCGCGTTTTCTTTTGCCATGCTGGAGGTCAGCGACTCGTTGATACTGGCTGAACAACAACAGCACTTTCCCATTACCAAAGCAATTTACGCGCTGGTTTCATCTCTAGGCGACGGTCCCAACCTGGCCTCAGCCCTGGGTGTCTGGTCGATGGCATTTCTCGCCATTACCATCGTGGGAGCCGGTATAATGTTAGGCCGAAAGCTTGGATCGCTCTTTCGGGTGTGAAAACTTCACTTTTCTAGAATTATAATTTTGACATTTATTATAATTATTATAATCTATTCAGTATCCGAAGATGCTGAACAACGCTCCAAAACTCTCCTCTCTCTCACTCATGGCCTTCGCCGCGCTCCTCCTTGCCGGTGCCGCCTCAGCAAAAGACACTCTCGTCGTTCAATCCCCTTCCAAACCCGCAGCTCCTTCATACTGGGATGCGGCAACGTGGGACTCTTCCAACACAAAAGATTTTTGGCACCTGCCTCGGAAGACACAGGTTACTCCACCCGTGTCTCAGAAGTCCGATACTGTCAGGACTACCCCTCGTAAAGCAACAACGCTTTCAAACAACAATAGACAGTCCGAGAAGTAGCCAACGTCCTCAGGTATTAATCACAAAAACAACGCCTTGGGAAAAAAGCTGAGCCCCCACAGATTTCTGTGGGGGCTCACTTTTTGCGAAATCTGAAAAATCGGTTTACTTTCTACCAATCGCCGCCATATTCCGCGGCTCCGAGCGTTTTGTTAATCGCCGTCGGTCCTTGGTATTTCGAAACGGTATTCGAAAGGTTCACGCTCTACCCAGGGAAACCCGGTAACCTAACACCCCATATGTCTAAAACACTAGCTCCGTTTGAAGTACCAAACCATCTCGTAAAAGACGAGGAAACAGCAACTGAAACCTACGCCAAGTTCACGGCAGAGCCATTCGAGGCAGGTTTCGGTCACACAATCGGCAACAGCCTTCGCCGTGTTCTTCTCTCCTCTCTTGAAGGTGCATCCATCACTTCCGTGCGCATCGCAGGTGCCCAGCACGAGTTCACTTCCCTTCCCGGTGTTGTGGAAGATGTTACCGACATCATCCTCAATTTGAAGCAGATCCGCTTCAAGCACTTCGAAGACAAAGATCCTGCTACCCTTTCTCTCACCGTCGACAAAGCGGGCGAAGTAACTGCGGGTGATATTCAGGAGATCGCTCAGTACGAGATCGTCAACAAAGACCAGCACATCTGCACGCTGGACCGCAACACGAAGTTCAGTCTTGAAATGGAAGTTCGCGTTGGACGTGGTTTCAACACTTCTGAGGACAACAAGCATCCGGACATGCCGATTGGCGTTATCCCAATCGATTCGATTTTCTCCCCTGTTCGCCGTGTGAAATACGCAGTGGAAAACACCCGTGTGGGTCAGCGCACAGACTACGACAAACTCAATCTCGAGATCTGGACTGACGGCCGTGTCGAACCTCACGATGCTCTTCTTCAGGCATCTGCGATCCTTCGCCACCACCTCGACGTATTTGTAAACTACGACGACGACGCGATCCTCATCGACGAACGCCCACAAAACGAGCGCGAGGAAGATTCCGAACTCAAGAAGCTCCTCAACATGAGCGTCAACGAGATCGAACTCTCTGTGCGTGCGGCAAACTGCCTTAACAATGCAAACATCACTACGGTTGGGCAGCTAGCCATGAAGAGCGAAGCTGAAATGCTCAAATACCGTAACTTCGGTAAGAAGTCTCTCAACGAGATCAAAGACAAGCTCCACGAGCTCGGTCTCTCTCTCGGTATGCAAATCGATCCTACCCTCCTCGAGCAGCCGTTCACCGCTACTCTTCTTGGTGGAGATCGCAGTGCCGAGGGTCCAGGTCTTGCCGCCCTCATCGCCCAGAACATCAACGACTAATCCCCAACGGGATATTAACTTACACGGGCCGGAAGCATTTCTTCCGGTCCGATAAAAACTACCTGACCTCCAATGAGACACAGAAGCAAAACCGTCAAACTCCAGCGAGACAAGGCCCATCGCGAGGCGCTTCTGCGCAACCTTGCGGCAAGCCTGATCGAACACGGACAGATTCGCACTACCCTCGCAAAGGCAAAAGCACTTCGTCCATACGCTGAGAAACTTGTAACACTCGGCAAAAAGAACACGCTTCACAGCCGTCGTCGTGCCCTCACCCTTCTGGGAAGCAACCAGCTTGCACAGCGCAGCTCGAAAAAGCTGTTCGAAGAAATCGCTCCAGCCAGCGCAGATCGTCAGGGTGGATACACCCGGATCATTAAGCTTGGCCAGCGACGCTCCGACTCGGCTCCGATGGCAATGATTCAGTGGGTAGACGTTGCGGTTTCCGCAGACGCCGAAGCTGAAGAGGCCTGATCCGCACATCAACGGATAGATCTTTTACCGAAAAGCCGCACCTTCAAGGGTGCGGCTTTTTTCGTTCCTATTCGCCTTTGTTCGAGTTGCCCGGGCGGAATCTCCCTACTCCCCGGGAATGGAATCGCGGAACTGCTCCAGCCGCATGTAGTCTATGCCGGGAGGACGTTTCTCCAGCAGCCAGTCGAGATCTTCGCGAGCGCCGGAGAAATTTTCATCCTGCACTCGGAGCAATGCCCGCTGGAATCTCTCGTGAGCAGACTCTGGGTCGATCGCCAGAAGCAGCTCGATATAGTTTTCAGCACTGGCAGGTGTCTGCTTCTGATTGATCTCGATATCAACAAGGTTTCGCAGCATCCGTGTCGCGATTGACTTCGCTGGGGCCGGGTCAAAAGCCGATTCGCCTGGGGGCGCGCCGACCATTTCCCAGACCATTCTGGCGGCTTTGCTACGGCTGTGGAAAGTCCCCCCTTCGTAGACATCGACAAACCAGGTCTTGTCCTCCTCTGTCTCTGGCTGAATTCCCACCATGAATTTCCCCGGGAACGAAGCGCCGTAGACCCCAGGAATCTGAATTCTGCGAGCCATCTCCACGAAAAGAACGCTCAGCGTGATCGGAAGCCCCTCCCGATCGTCGAGCACATGATTCACATAGCTGTTTGCATGGTGGTAATATTCGTTCCGACTGCCGTGAAAGCCCTGTTCTTTGAAAAGGAAATCTCTCAGCGCTTCCGCTTTCTCCTTCGGATTTCCCTCAGGCTTCTTTTGATTCACATACTCCCGAGCATCGGAAACCAGTGAGGAAAACATCTCACGGTAGTGGTTCACCTCCATTTCTGGTTCGTCGATTCGAGCAATCTGGAGACTTACTTCGAACAGATCAATTTCGGACTCCGGCCGATCCAGTGCCATCAGCAACTCATTGATGACAGCCTCTCTGTGAACAGCAACTTCGAGGTCGTTCAACTCGCGAACGAGCCCTTGAAGCTCCTCGACTTTCTCCAGAATCATTTTGCGACTGTCCTGACTGGAGTTCACAAAGTCATTCAACATTTCGGCAGAGATTCCGTCTTCAAGGAAGGAATCGATGCGAGAAGACAGGACCTTGCGTGTCTCATCCGAAATCCCCTTCTCCCTCAAATCGGCTCCAATCGCAAACTCTTTGAATTCCGCAACGGTGCGGCGGAATTTACAAAGGCCCGCCTTACCGCCACGAAGTGCCGTGTCTTCGATCTCAATTACCTTCTCTTCATTTACCCAACCCAATATTTTGTCCGGCGTAACTCTTACCCGAAGCAGATTCCAATCGCCTTTCATGTAAGAAGGCACCTCGATCTGTTCCAGAATCGACCAGCTATACACATCAGGCCCCTCAAAACGAGTGAGTCGCAGGCTGCCTCCACTCGGATAGAATCCGTAGTGAACATCTTCTCCGTCGGAGGCAAAGACCAGACCGGCGGCACCAGCCTCATCGTCAAGCCGCACTCGCACAGCCACTTCGTAAGTCTCTTCTGGGATGTCTTCTGAAGATAGGCAAAGTGCCCGACCACCAAAACCATCGCCTAAATGCCGGGCAGTTATCGTTCCTCCCCGCTGGCTCCAATCTCCTCCCATTACCGGCGTCCATTGTTTGGGATCCAGGTTCCCAATAGTTCTCCATCGCTCGATCGGGACGGGGTTCGGTTTCTCTAATAAGGTGGTCAAATCATTGCTGGGGACAGCAAAGCCAAGGTTCTCCGTGACTCGATGCCGCAAAGTCACCACCCCCAGAACCTCACCTGCGAGATTGATCACGGGACCGCCACTGTTTCCTTGCTCGATCGGCATCGCCAACTGCAACATCGGGAACTCGGGCGTTTCATCATCACCCACAAATCCAGGATCGAGTTTTCGAATCGCCGAAATGACTCCGGGGACCACACTGAAGGTCAACCCCTGAGGAGCTCCAAAACCGACGATCAAGTCTCCCTGTTGAACCTTACTGGAATCACCAACTGGAAGTGGGATTAATTCTCCAGGGTCCGTTTCAATCTTCAGCACAGCGAGATCATAATTCCTGTCTGAAGCATGGACCGCCACCGCTTCAAAAACAGAACCGTCGTGCATCTCGACCTCGACCGAACGCCCCTCCCCGATCACATGGAGGTTTGTGACGATCAATCCATCTTTAGAGACAACAAATCCGGAGCCTGTCCCCCTTCTCTTTCCATCTCTTCCAAGCTGCCGAACCGTGACCAACGAAGCTCGAACTTTTTCCGTGAGATCTCTCACTTGTCCGGGCTCCAGGAACTGCCGGGCTTGAAAACTCTGCTCCGCATTGGTCAGAGCTTCTGCGGCAGCATCCGAGAAGGGATCGAATTCATCCGAATCGGTCTGCGCAATCGAGGGACTGGAAAACATTGCCGATAAAACAACGGCAGGCGCAATTAAACGACGAAATTTCATGGACATCGACATCCCCCTCGCGAGACCATCGCCTGATACCGTGCGAAAACCAATGAAAACCCTTCTTTCTATCATCTTGATCACGCTATTGGCTACGATCATCCACGCAGAGGAGACTCCATGGACCCGCCACACCATCGATGCTGTCGAGAAAGAAGCCGGCAAGGCAGGTGCCGATGGTGTCCGGCTCGGGGATCTCAACAAAGACGGGCTCCCCGATATAGTCACTGGCTGGGAAGAAGGCGGTGCCATCCGCGTTTGCCTGAATCCCGGTTTCGACAGGGCAAAACTCCATTGGCCCTCCGTCACCGTAGGCAAAGTAAGATCGCCTGAAGATGCCGTCTTGGTCGACCTTGATGCAAATGGAGTCCTCGACGTTGTCTCGTCGACCGAAGGCAAAGAAAGATCGATCTTTTTTCATTGGGCACCTGAGCTAAAGAGCATTACGGATGCCAACCAGTGGAAAACAGATGTCCTACCCGCCTCAGAGAAAATTGAGGCATGGATGTTCACCCTTCCTTTCGACGTGGACCAGGATGGCGATATGGATTTGATTTCGGGCTCAAAAAGCACAGGTGCTTCCATCTCGTGGTTTGAAAATCCTGGCGGGGAGAACTCCAGAGATGTCGAGAAGTGGACTATCCATCGAGCCACAGATGCGGCATGGATCATGAGCCTCCGAATACTGGAAGTCGGCTCTGAGAAGTTTTTGGCATACTCTGATCGCAAAGGAGACAGGAGCGGAATCTACTTGATCCCATTCCTGAAAAAAGAGCCGTGGCTGGGAAAACCAGTCCTTATAGGCGCGTCCGGTGAAGAGGTAATGTTTCTCGACCTTGCTTTGATAAACGATGACGAGAAACCCGATATCGTAGCAGCACTCAGGCCTGACAAGATTCGCATTTTTCATCATCCAGAAAACACGCTTTCGCTCTGGGAGAACACCTCAGAATTGGAGCCCTTGTCCTCTGACAAACACGGCACGGCAAAAGCGGTGCGAGTCGGGAACCTGGACGATGCCGATGCCCCGGAGTACATCATTACTTGCGAACATGCTAATGGTCAGAAACATGGAACTATGATGTATCAGCAGTCCTCTGGATACTCCACGATAAGCGGCCCCGAAGGCGTCAAATTCGACCGTATCGAACTACTGGATCTCGACGGCGACTCAGATCTCGATGTTCTCACTTGCGAAGAACGGGAAGGCCTCGGCGTTTTCTGGTATGAGAATCCAGCCAACCGGAAGTAACTTCGCAGCCATGGAGACCAAAAAACCAATCCAGGGGTCGTGCCTGTGCGGTTCCATCAAGTTCGAGAGCACAGCGACACCAGCCACCTTTCTCTATTGCACCTGCAGGAGTTGTCAGAAGACTACGGGAAGCGCGCATGCAACCAACCTCATGGTTCCTGTGGCTTCGTTAGTGTGGAAAGAAGGAGAATCTCTGATTCGTAAATACGTCGAGCAAAATGAGAACCCGGGCTTCCCGACCTGGTTCTGCTCTCAGTGCGGATCATTCCTTCCTCACATCAGCCGATCCGGTGAAGACTATGTCATACCGGCAGGCCTACTCGATGTCGAAATCGAGACATCACCACAGGCAGTGATCTACTGGGAAGAGTGCCCGTCATGGTATCGCTCGACCGATTCTCTGGCAAAGCATGCCACCGAGCCGGAATAATTTTCCCTGCAAAAAGTTAACATTTTTGACGTCTCGCGAAACTTTAGCGGGTGCCTCGGGTTACATGCATCAAGTGAACCAACCCGATCCCTATGAAGGTACGCTGGCAACATCTCGCTCTCTCTTTCTCCCTTCTATCCGGACATCTCTTCGCACAAGAGGTGTCCATGTCATCGTCTGCTTCGCAGGAACAACTCGACTTCTTTGAGAAGAAAATCCGTCCGGCTCTCGTCAAACATTGCTACAAATGTCACGCGGAAGAAGGTGATAAAATCAAAGGTGGCCTTCTTCTCGACACACGCGAAGCGACAAGAGTTGGTGGCGACTCAGGCAAAGCCATCGTCCCTCACGATCTGGACGAGAGCTTGCTATATGTCGCGATCACCTACGAGGACAGCAGCCTCGAAATGCCTCCGAAGTATAAGCTCGACGACGACGTCATAGCCGACTTCAAGACATGGATCGAAATGGGCGCACCCGATCCTCGCGAAAGACGTTTAGAGCCCGGCACCCCTACCGAATACACAAACACAATCGACATTGAAGCAGGACGGGAACACTGGGCCTACCAGCAGGCCATGAAGCCAAACTTGCCCGAAGTCGCTGATGAGAAATGGAACAAAAACCCAATCGATCGATTCGTATCAGCAAAGAGAAATGATGAAGGTCTCTCTGCAAACGGCGAAGCTGATCCACGCACACTGATTCGACGCCTCTCATTCGACCTTACCGGCCTTCCCCCATCCTCATCCGATGTGGAACAGTTTGTCGCCGACTTCGACGAAAACCCTGACACAGCCATATCAGAAGCAACATCCCGCATGCTCGAAAGTGAGCAGTATGGAGAAAGGTGGGGGCGCCACTGGCTCGATGTGGCACGCTATGGTGAGTCATCCGGGAAAGAAATTAACGCTGCCTTTCCTCACGCCTGGCGCTATCGGGATTACGTAATCGATTCATTCAACCAAGACAAGCCCTTCGATCAGTTCATCACCGAGCAGATCGCCGGAGATCTCCTCGACGCCGAAAACGATCAAAAGCGAACCGAACAACTCGTAGCAACTGGCTTCCTGGCCATCGGAACCAAGGGGTTGAATGAACAGAACGCCCGCCAATACCGATTCGACCTCGTCGATGAACAAATCGACACAACCACACAGGCTCTGCTAGGCACCACTGTCTCCTGCGCACGATGTCACGATCACAAATTCGATCCCGTCCCAATGGCGGACTACTACGCCATGGCCGGAATTTTCCTGAGCAGCGAAACTCTTTATGGAACAACAGAAGCGCTGCAGAACCGCCGCACTACCGAACTGATCAGCCTTCCTGACTCTGCACCGGTTGCCGCAGAAGGAAAATCTCTAGCGGACATGATCGATCTTGAAATGCAGCGAGACATCCTGCAAGAACGCCTCGACGATCTGCTCGATGAGTCAAGGGAGGCACGCCGCTCCGGCGATGGAGACGAAGCAACGCGCATTCGCCAGCAAACCCTCGGAGTGAGAAACAGACTCGGTCAGGCCGAAGGAACGCTGAAAGCATTCCTGGATGACGGAACACCTATCGCCCTTGCCATGGGGGTTAGGGATAAAGAAGATCCCTTCGACTCCCAGATCCTCATTCGCGGCGAAGAAGACAACCCGACAGACGAACGCGTTCCTCGCGGTTTTATTCAGGTCATCAAGACAAACGATGAGGAGCCCATTGAAGCCGACCAAAGCGGAAGACTACAGCTCGCCCACTGGATCACCTCTCCTGAGAACCCACTCACTGCCAGAGTCTTTGTAAACCGTGTCTGGTCGAAGCTCTTTGGTGAAGGACTCGTCTCTACTCCGGACAACTTCGGCACAACAGGCGAGCTGCCTAGCCACCCCGACCTCCTGGATTATCTCGCCATTCGCTTCGTCGAACTGGACTGGTCCGTGAAAGACCTCATCGAGGAAATAGTAACCTCACAAACCTACCGTATGAGCTCGGATTTCAATCCAGAGTATTTTGAAATGGATCCCGAGAATCGATATCTCTGGAGATTTCCTAAACGGCGCCTAGACGCCGAATCGATTCGCGATGCGACCCTCGCAGTCAGCGGTCAACTGGATGCATCTCGTCCCAAAGGCTCGGTAATCGGACAGATCGGTGATGGATACTTTGGCCGAACCATCACAGACGCCCAGATCGAAGTTCCCAGCAATCATCGCTCCGTCTATCTCCCTATCGTAAGAGGGCTCGTTCCAGAGTCATTGGCTGTATTCGACTTCGCAGATCCCAGCCTAATCTCCGGCAAAAGGGAGATCACAACAGTTCCCTCACAAGCACTCTACATGATGAACTCCGAGTTCGTCATTGAGAGCGCAGATGCCATGGCCCGCCACCTGACAGAAGATCGAGGCCTCCGCGGTCCCGAACTCGCAAAAGAAGCATTCTACCTCTGCTATTCACGCCCGCCGACCAGTGAAGAGGGACAGAGAACCAAAGAGTATATCGAACGCTTCCTCGCCACCGCCGACGAATCCGGTCTATCGCAGGACGAAGCTCGCCTCCTAGCCCTGACCACCTTTTGCCAATCACTGATTTCCAGCGCCGAATTTCGCTACCTGAACTGAAACTCATCTTTCAAACCCAATCCCGTCATGTCTCCCTACAGCCCATTTACTCTTAATCGACGTCAGGTCCTGAAGACCACCTCTTCGGGATTTGGTTTCCTCGCCTTCTCTGCCCTGTCGAGTCTCGCAGCCCAGAAATCCCAAAACCCATTGGCACCGAAACAGCCTCATTTCCCTGCCCGAGCAAAGCGAGTGATCTTTCTCGCCATGCAGGGTGCCCCTTCTCACGTCGATACCTTTGATTACAAACCCGACCTGTCCCGTGACAGTGGAAAGGCGACAAAGGGCTTCGCAAAACTACTCGGTTCGCCTTTTGAGTTCAAACAACACGGCGAGAGCGGACTCTATATTTCCGAACTCTTCCCTCACCTCGCCGCTCAAGCAGACGACCTGTGTCTTGTGAACAGCATGCACACAGACGTGCCAAACCACCCCCAGGCAACCACCCAGATGAACACGGGCAACTTTCAGTTTGTTCGTCCATCGATGGGAGCGTGGACACTCTACGGACTCGGCACCGAAAACGACAGCTTGCCAGGCTACATCACCCTTTCCCCTCCTAACGGAGCACAAAACTACGGGAGTGCATTCCTTCCCGCTATTTATCAGGGAACACCGATCGGCAAACAGGCACGCAATCGCTTCATCGCCGAAGAAGATCAGGGAGCAGTCAGCAACATTGCGAACCCAAGGTTGAACTCCGACCTCCAGCGAGTGCAGCTCGACTACATAAAATCGCTCAACGCAGAAAAGCTGAAGCGCGACCAGTATCATCCCGACGTCGAAGGCATCATTGAGTCTTACGAGCTCGCCTTCCGGATGCAGGATGAATTGCCTGACGTGCTGGACATCTCAAGCGAGCCCGAATCCATTCGCAAACTCTACGGCATTGACGATCGCACAACAGGAGCCTTCGCAAAGCAGTGCCTCAGTGCGCGTCGCCTTGCTGAAGCTGGAGTCCGATTTATCCAGCTCAATCACGGAAACTGGGATCACCACCGGAATCTGAAGGACGGCCTCACCAACAACTGCGCCGAGATCGACAAGCCAATTGCCGCGCTCCTCCAGGATCTCAAGCAAAGAGACATGCTCAAAGACACCCTTGTCATCTGGTCCGGCGAATTTGGCCGCACTCCTCATGGCCAGAATAACAATGGTCGCGATCACAACAATCGGGGCTACAGCCTCTGGATGGCCGGCGGCGGAGTCAAAGGCGGTCTTCGCTATGGAGCCACCGACGAATACGGATACCAAGCTGTTGAGGACAAAGTCCACATCCACGACTGGCACGCCACGGTTCTTCACCTCCTCGGTTTGAACCACACCGACCTGACCTATCGTTACGCTGGAAGAGATTTCCGCCTCACCGACGTTCATGGCCATGTCGTGGATGGAATTCTTTCTTAAGTCAGCAGGTTTGCACGCCCCGTCGAATTCCCAAACCACCCAAACATTTCCGGAGCCCATCCGTATAAGAGAGTGACGGCTCTCCCATAATCCCCATTTAGTTAAGAAATCTGAACAATTTCTGGAGAGTCGCCTCATTATTGGTATTATCTACCTGTCATGGCTACTCTCTCTCGACGCACTCTTCTGGCCCTGAGTCCTCTCGCCTTCTCCCCTTCACTCTTGTATTCACAGGAGCAGACGGCAGCTAAAAGGCAACTCCCCATGTCGACGATCTTCAAAGGAGAAGATCGTTTTCAGACCATCGTGAAGAAAGCGCAGAGCGAAGACTGGAAAGCCATTCCCATTGGGAAACGCATCATCAAATTTGCGGAAGAACTTCGTGGAACTCCCTATGAAAGCTTTACCTTAGAGATCGACGATCATATCGAGTCTCCATCCGTAAATCTGGACGGAGTCGACTGCTGGACCTTTTTCGAGGCTTGCCTGGGAATGGCTCGAATGGTGGGAAGCGAAAAATCCACATACACTCCGGCCGATCTTCTTCGTGAGATTGAGTTTACCCGCTACCGAGGTGGGCAATGCAGCGGAGACTATTTAGAGCGTATCCACTATTTGGCAGAGTGGTTCTTTGAAAATGATGCCCGAGGCACCTGCGAACATCTCACCTCGGACCTACCGGGTGCAGAAAGAATCCACGATCGAAAGATCAGCGAGATGACGACTCTCTGGAAATACTATCGGTATTTGAAAAACAATCCTGACCTCTTGGGCGAGATGAAGGAATGGGAAGACTACGTCGCAGCACTCCCTGTGTATCACATTCCGAAATCGAAAGTCGCCGGAATCGAATCGAAGCTGCAGAGTGGCGATGTCATAGGTATTGCTACGAAATACAACGGTGGTTTCTGCTCCCACGTGGGGCTGATCAACCGAACGAGCGATGGCGTTGCCCGATTCATGCACGCCTCCCGGGACTACAAGAAAGTCGTAGTCGACGACTCGATTTCAGATTACCTGAATCGATACAGCAAGCATGCAGGTATTTTGGTCGGAAGGCCACTGGAAGTCTCCGAAACCATCACGGATGAATCAACCTACAAGGCCAATCTGAAAAACCTGGTCGGGTAACCAAAATTACGCTCTCACGATATGGCCGATAACATGGACGGGATGCTGCGGATCATTTACATCCTCAGTTGGATGTTGATCGCACTGGGAGTCTTCAAAATGGGAATCTACTTCCTCGGCGAGTTTTCCCCAGGTATTTACAGCAAAATCAAGACCGAGACATATCGCAAACTTCTCACCGGAAAAGGCAACAGACTCTTATTCGGACTCGGTGGGTTCATCACTGCCCTCCTCGGAGGTATTTTCCTCGGACTCGGCATGCTCATCCGCTGGCTCAGCAACAGCATGTGAGGCTTTCGCCTTGGCTTCTTCCTGAGCAAGAAGGTCTGCCACCTCGCGTTGGACTTCCTCGATCTCTGCGAGCTTCAACCCCGGGTCAGCGACAATGAACACGTCGGCGTTTTCCGCGTGCTCGTAGAATAGAAGTTTCCTCGTTTCCGTTTCCTTCGAGTCAGTCGGGATAAGCACCTTTTTCCGCTCCAGCATTAAGGCCAGAATGAAGCGAGCGTTCTCGGTCTTTGAATCATCCTCTTCAATGAACCTTCGCAGCATCCCCTCGACTGAGGTGTCTTCCATTTTCTTCGGTTCCTCGACTTTAACGGGTGCTTTGTAGGTAGATTTCCAAAAAGAAAACGGCTTGGGTTCGAGTGTCGGGCGCACTTCTTTCCACGCCTCTACGGAGTAGTCCTTTCGCACAAACCCATCCGACTCTGGATCGTCAAAGATACAGGTATAAAACTCTTCTTTGTCCTTAAACGGCTCCCCGGTGACCTCGCACTTGGCCTCGGTAGAGCGAATTTTCCAGTCTTGAATGATTGCCATCAGTCGAATGCAGAACGAGCGGTCCGGTAATTCAAATCGAGTAGAATTTCAACTCCGATTCATGCAGTTGCACGTTTCGCTTTGCCTTTTCCAAACAGCCCCGAAAACAACGTTTTAAGTTTTGGTATCTCTCTGTTTTGCGCGCGAAACCAAAGCAGACCGCAACCAATCACCCCGACGGTGATATTCGTCATCCATGCGGCTAGAAAAGGCGGCACCCTGTCTCCGTGGCCCATCGCAAGGAGCGTTCCTCGCATTACATACATTAAAGCAAAAATCACGATGGCAGCAGTAACTCCCCCCATAACTCCCCGGCGGGAATAGACGATTCCAAGCGGAGCGGCAACCAGAAGCATCACGAAGCAAGACAGAGGTTCTGCAAACACATACCACCAGTTCGTTCGAAATGGGGCCAATTGGCGATCATCCATTTCCTGATTTGCATTCAAATACATGGTAAGGCCGGGGATACCGAGGTGCTCAGGATCCTGCGACGAACTCAGGACCATCCAAGGGGTCTCATGCCAATCCTCTACAATGAGTTCCTCCTGCGATCGAATTCGCGGGATGTGATTTTCATCATACCGGTAGATCTGCACATCGGAGAGAACCCATTGCGGCGGCTGAGCATTCCACACCCATTTTGCTCGCTTCGCTTTCCAAATCCGTCGTGGCTGATCTTCTCCATCGAGCTGGATCACAATCACATCCGCCATCTCATCGCTCAGTTTGAAGGGCACATGTCCTACAAACCACGTTCTTCGATCAATTTCGTTGACGTGCATCCAGCCATGTTTTGCCCAGATATCCCCCTTTACCTCTTTTCCATGCTTACGCGCCCACGACTCCTTCTTAGCCGCGTCCATGATTGCATCTTTGTAACCTACCGACGCAGGTGCCCACTCATATTTGAAGGCCAGACAGATCAACGAGCTGTAGGCCCCAACAATGAGAAGAGGGAGCAAAATACGCAGGACACTGCGCCCTGCCCCAATCATGCTGATCAGTTCATTCGAACGCGACATTTTGCTCAACGCAAAAAGACCGGAAAGCAGAACTACAATCGGCATTACAAACAAGATTACCGAAGGCACCTGAACCCGATAGAAGGTAATCATGATGCTGATAGGAAGGCCGGTGAATGCGCTTCCATTATCAGTGAAGTCAGCAATTACCCAAATTGCGATGAACGAGAACAAGCAGAAGAAAAAAGGAGAAAGGAAACTATGAACCACATACCGGTCCATCAGCGTCAGCCGGAAATAACACATCGCCGCGACTGGAATACTCAGAATCACGATGATCACGAGGAACAATTGGCCCAGATAGGCCGGTATCGATGGTGTCTCTCCTGCTAGTGCTTTTCCTGATAACGCCTGTTGGGTCTCAATCACATCGGCTGGCAACCATGCGACCAGTCCCGCTACAGCAGCAATCCAGATAGAAAGTACGATGAAGTTCTCCCGACTGGAGCCAACTCCCCGCACAAAAAGACTGATTAAAAAGGCGACTAAAGCTAAGAACACGCCTACTCCCTGCCAGATCATTGGGAAAACAGAAGGCAACTCCTGCAAAGCCACCGTAGTCCCTTCGGACGTTAATTCTGCAGCGGCGTTTCGGTAATCGACGAGAGTTCCGTAAAATACCATGGCAAGGCCGACCACCAGAAACGCCATGCTCAGCTTCAGGGCGAGAGCCCCTTTGTCACTCGCACCGATGATTTTCGAAATCCAATCCCGTAAAGTCTTGGAAAAATCGATCGCGAGACGGGTGACCCGGTTTCTTGTCAGCACGTTAATCATGAACCATAGTTGAGAGCAGGCCAATTGACAGGAACTCCTGACTGTCCACTCTTCTGAACCGTTGCAAGGTTCGCTCCAACACATGAAACGGTCAAGACAGACGTTCCTTAGCACCGACTCCACTTTCCCTTCTTCAGAAACGGGAGAGATGGGGGAAGCGGGAAAGGAAACTATCGCAGATTTTGCCAACAGAGTGCTCTTCGGATCGACTCTGGAGGAAAAGCTGCGCCGCCCGTCCCTATTGTCCCTCACTTCGAGTCCTTCCGGGCTCGATAAAGGCATCCTCCATGCAGATCTCGTCCCGGGTCGCCCCGAGGGACTTACCTTTGCGCGGAGCGGAGCGAAGCGACCAAACATGCCCAGCCGTCCCGACCTTGTTGATGAGAAAAGCAGAGGTGTTCTTCTTCACTTCTTCGCAAACCACGAACTTCTGGCCGCGGAATTAATGGCTCTCGCATTGCTGAAATTTCCGGACGCTCCCGAGGAATTTCGCAAAGGTCTCATTCAGACGCTGAAAGAAGAACAATATCATACAAAATGGTATGTTCGCCGAATGGCTGAATGTGGAGTGGAATTCGGCGAGTATCCTCTGAATCGCTTTTTCTGGGACGCCGTCTCCAGTATGGAGAGCCCACTTGACTACGTTTCTCGACTCAGTCTGACCTTTGAGCAGGCAAATCTGGATTACGCCCTGCACTATTCGGGACTACTTGAAGAGGCTGGCGACTCGAAAAGTTCTGCCATACTCAAACAAATTTACCAGGATGAAATCTCTCATGTTGGTTATGGACTGACCTGGTTTCGAAACTGGAAGAATAAGCAGACAGATGATTGGGCCGCGCTGAAATCCCAGTTACATTTCCCGCTTTCACCGAGCCGGGCCAAGGGTAACAAGACTCCCTTCAATCGGGAAGGAAGAATCGCCGCAGGTTTCGACGAATCTTACGTCGATCAGTTGGAAATATTTGATCGTTCCAATGGCCGCACACCGAATGTTTTCTATTTCAATCCCGATGCGGAAAATCAAATCGGAGCGCTCCCTTCTCCCTATCATCCCAACGTAAAGATTCGCAGTGTAATTGAAGATTTGGAGATCCTTTCTGCATTCACCGCGAGGAGAGACGATGTTCTCCTGATGCGTCGGCCTCCCTCGGCGCCACACCGCAGGAAGCTCTTACAAGCAGGTTTCATATTGCCGGAGATCGAAGCAATTGAGGGCGACTGTCTCGGTCCAAGCAATCTCATCCTGAACAGAAAGCTGCATGCTTTTCGTCCCTGGAGTCTCGCCCCGAACTTGCCCAAGCAGTTCAATCGTCTCGAATTGTCTGATTCGGTCACCCTCTGGAAACCCGAGTATGCTCCCCTGTTCTCTAAAGCGGAACAGGCGAAACACCTCGCCAAATGGATGGGTCCATCCTTTGTCTGTGAATCGGATGACAAACTCCCTGCCATACTCTCAGAAATTAGGGCCCAGGGGTGGAACAAAGCGGTCTTGAAGAAGCCATTCTCGACCGCAGGAAACGGAATGCAGTTTATCAATCTCGATCGCATGGAATCTTGCCCTTCCAGAGCAGAGAACATGGTGGTCGAACCCTTTCATGACCGGGTATTCGACTTTTCCGTTCAGTTCGATGTAGGAAAAGAACGCATCCGGAAACTGGGTATAGTCCATCAACTCGTCCAGGATAGCGGAGCCTATCGGGGCAGCCGTTGCTTTATCAAAACCTGCGAGGGCCTTTCACCGGAGCTTTCCCGATTCCTCATGGAGCATGCCCTTCCTCAGTATGAAAGCGACTCACCTTTCATCACGGCAGTTTTTGATTGGCTGAGATCCGTAGGATACCGCGGCCCTATGGGTATTGACGCATATGTCTTCCGCGAACCTTCCGGAAATCTTGGTCTGCGGCCAGCCTGCGAGATCAACCCTCGCTACACGATGGGCCGAGTGGCTCTGGAACTTCGAAAGCAGATCGCGTCGGGATATGGATTGGAATTCCGGATACTTCGGGCATCTGACCCTGAAGCGAATTCCGATGCTGCTATTATCGATTCCAAAGGAAAAATGAGCGGAGGTTCTCTCATTTTGAATGATCTCCATTCGGACTCTCGTTTCGCCGCAAAGATCAAGGTTGCCAAAAAGGCTGCTGATCTTTAGATTGTTAAGGTTTCTTAACAAAATGCCTTCTTCTTGTTCAGTCTGGCGTATTGCGGCAATAGTCGGGTGTGTTTTCCTGAAAAGCACGGGAAGCCTATCTGCACAGGAGCTGTCGGAGTCAGTTTTGACTAAGGTGCGTAGCGCCACGGTAGAGGTTCACTTTCATGGGCAGTTACGTGGAGGCGGAGTTTTCGTAAAGTCCTCGGATGGCAAAGAGTTCGTGCTGACGGCGGCACATCTCTTTCCGAGCCCAAAAGACACGTGCACGGTAGTCGCATCCGACGACGAGGTGCTGTTCGCGACACTTACGGCATACGACCTCGGCCATGACTTGGCTTTGCTAGAAGTTGGACCGGAGGCCTCAAAGTATGGCGCGCTGAAGATAGCTTCAAAAACACCTCAAGAAACAGAACCAATCTTCAATTTCGGCCCGGCCTTACGTAGACGAACTCTTGTTCTATCTGGAAATGTTGCGGACTCCAGGACGTGTTACACAGACTTCTCGGCCTCTGAAGGTTATATCGAACACTACTTCGCAGGTGGTATTAATCCGGTCCTGACGTCTGGTGGAACATGGGTGAACAGGAAAGGTGAAATCGTCGGTGTTCAACACGGGCGTCTCATCGGCGATGAAGGAGCCCCTTCATCAGGACTCAGCATGGTTTCGCCACCGGCAGCAATTTCAAATTTAATTGAGAAACGAGCCGTTGCGTCCACCCCGAGTATTGGTGGATACGTCTGGGAGGTCTGGACCGCAGACCGACAGCTCCTGAGCAGGCTGCCAAAAGGAATTCACGGGGTGGTTGCGAGTCCAATCTTCAAAGGACGCCCGCTGGACAAGGCCGGGATCAAGAATTCCGATGTGATTGTGAGTTGCGATGGTTCAAAGATTCGCAGGCGGCACGAGTTGCTCGAAGCGATACGTTCGAAGCCTCCCGGCACCACGTTCACCTTGGAGGTGATTTCACCGGGGTCTGGAAAACGGCGGACAGTCTACCTGACAACCGACACGTTGGAAGCACTCTGGCAGTAAATTGAGTCAGTTGATCTCTCGGAGGTATTTCTCAATATCAAACTGGGCCCGGACCGGTTTGGCTTTTCCGCGGTCTCGATAGCCATTTTTCAGCTTTCCGTCGAGAACTCGCGCCTTGGTGTTGTCCCTCCACTGGATATCGAAATACTCGGTCAACTGACCTTTCAGCTTCTTGTCCAGAATAGGAAACATTGTCTCCACGCGCGAATCAAAGTTCCGAGGCATGAAGTCTGCGGACGAGAGATAGACAAGTGGGTTCCCTTCATTTTCAAAAATCAGCATCCGCGAATGTTCGAGATACTTGTCGACAATACTGATTGCTTCGATCGGATCACCTTCTTCGATCACGAGTGAGAACATGCTCCTGACAATGAGCTTCACCGGAACACCTGCATTGGCAGCTTCTCGAATCAAGCCATTCGTCTCGACATCGGAAAAGTTGTTGATCTTAATTCGAATGCCGGATGGCTTCCCTTCTGCGTGATTTTCGATTTCCTTTCGAATTCTCTCCTTCAAGAAATTCCTAAGGTCGAATGGAGCTATCTTCAGGTGAAGCAAGTTGGGCTTTCGATAGGATCTCTCGAAGAAATCAAACACGCCGGACACATCCTGACCAATCTCTTGATTGTAGGTAAATAGCATGTGATCCGCGAAAATGCCTGCGGTGTCCTCGTTAAAGTTTCCAGTACCCAAAACAGAATAAAAGCGGTCTCTTCCTGACTCTTTCCTCGTGATCAAAACGAGCTTGCTGTGAACCTTCAATCCTTGAACTCCGAGTTGGACCTGGACACCGGCGTCGCGATATCGACTTGCCCAGCGAATATTTGCTTCCTCATCAAAACGGGCCTGGGGCTCAACCAGAACGAATACTTCTTTTCCGTTTCGTGCCGCGGACTGGAGTGCGCCCGCGATGCAGGAATTCTTAGCCAGACGATATTGAGTAATCGAAATGCTTCGGACAAGTGGATCAATCGATGCTTCCTGCAAAAGACTGATCAGGTGTCGAAAAGGCTGATAAGGGACATGAATCAGAGCATCACGCTTTCTCAAAGTAGCAAAGTAACCATCCTTGAGCTTTAAGTTCTTATTGGGAACTGGTTCAGCCTTCTCATATGAAAGCTCCTTCTTTCCAAAATTGGGAAACGACAAGAGATCTCGACGGTTATGATATCTCGCTCCAGGATAAAGTGAATCCGAGCGCGCTAGATCCAGCTTTCGCAGGATCAGGTTCAGAAAATGTTTCGGAAAGTTCTCGTCAAAGTTCGCACGGACAGGAGATCCTTCATCCCTCGCTTTCAGGCTGTCCGCCAGCTTTTCGTAGTAACTTTCTGTAAAGTCGTCATCGAATTCCAACTCAGCATCCCGAGTAAACTTGATAGCGTAGGACTCGAAGACATCATACGGGAATGTAGCAAACACCTCATCGAGACCAAAACGAATCACATCGTCGAGGAACATCACCAATTGGGTCTTGCCCGTTTTCGGAAGAGGTACGAATCGAGGAAGATTACCGGGAATTTCGATCAGCGCATGCATCGGGCGTCCCGTACCATTGGACTTGGACGCTTTCACAGCCAGGTACATCGGCAAGTCTTTCAATTTCGGCAACTTCGCCGAAGCCTTTAGAATAATCGGGAAAATGTGAGGGCTGACTTCATTTCGAAAGTAATCGCGAAGGAAACCACGCAATGCGGCAGGAACGTCCGTATCCAGAATCAACTTGATACCGTTCGCCTCAAGGTCCGCCTTGACTTGCGCATACGCATGATTGTAGTCCTCAGCTTGGGCTCCTACGATCCGATTTACTTTTTTCAGAGTCTGATTGGGATCCGGAATACCGAGCTGCTTCCAATGCTCCCCGAGAGAAGCAAGCCTTTTCAGGGTAGCAACGCGAACTCGGAAGAACTCATCCAGGTTTGAACTGTAGATGCCGAGAAACTTGATCCGGTCGAAGAGTGGAACGGACGGATCGTCGGCTTCCTGCAGGACTCTGGCATTGAACGAAAGCCAACTGGTTTCTTTGCTACGGAACGAAGACTGCATAAGCAGTTCACCCTATCCAACGTAGTGGGGAAAGCCAACGGGAGTTTGTGAAAATATTACGATTAGCCGAGAAATCCGTCTCACTCCGTTCTGCCAGACTCTTGCGGATCGCCGATGTAGATCGTTCCTGTGAATTCGGGATCAACGAGCAAACGACAACCTACATCCTTCGCTCGTGGGTCATCTGGTAGTTCACCGATTATCCTAGCATTCTCTCCCCCAATCAGTTTCACCACTTTTCCCCTGGGATAGAGATGAACCTCACCTTCGCCCGAGAAGAACTGAATTGTCGCAACATTCTCGATTCTGTCGAGATCGATCCACATTTTCGTATTCCCTGCCTCCATCTTCAGCTTGCGGACCCTTTCCCAAGGGAAATCCATGTAGAGCTGCTGATTCACTTCCGCCAGCCATCCGCTGAATCTCTCCGAATACCAAATGGCGGAAAAGCCTTCTCTCTCCCACTCGACATAATGAGCACCGATTTTTGATGTCGGAACCCCATGTCCGTAGGCTTCACCTTCGATGTGAAGGTCTTCCCCTTGCCTAATTTCAATCTCGCCAATCGTGAGAATCAGCAGGATCTCAAGAGGTCCCTTTTTTGCGAAATCATTGAGGATGTAGTAATTCCTCTGCCCCCGGTATGGCGACGCGAGCAAAATCGCAGTAACAAGCCCGACAGCTGCTGCTGCCATGGAAACAGTCAGCCACAACGGCATTTTCCCAGATCTCAGACCTCGACGGACAATGCCTTTGTGGAGCCCAAAGAGGTAATAAAGCCCCATGGCAGTGAAGTAGCAGACGGCCCCGGCCCAGACCACATCAGAGAAAAAATGCCCCCCCTGGGCCATCCTCGCAATCCCCATAAACGCCCCTACCAGAAAGCCACCGATCAGGAACCACTGGGCCAACTTTTTGCGGTGCCTCCTCAGTAGGAAGAAGCCACAGACGAAATAAAAGCCCATGGTGGCATGGCCACAGGGAAACGATTTTCCATCACTTGATTTGTCTATGGTGAGGATCTTTTCAAATTGGCTGTGCCCACCTAGCCCCTGAACTTCTCGAGGTCTGGGACGCCCCCAATACTCTTTCAGTCCGGCATTGGTTACAATGCCAGGCCCCACGATCGCACAGAAAAGCAAAAACAGGAATACTCGGCGCCACCGTCTTAATGGCTGTTTTTTCCAGCTACCGATGTATCCCAAAACCGAGAGCAGAACTACAATCGTGGCGGGGAAAGTGCCCAGTTTGTAAAGCGAGTACCAGAACGGATGATCTCCAAGCCGCCAACTTCCGTCTCCGGCCTGGTAGATCAATTCCTGCATGCCCAGGTCGAAATTGGTCAACCGGGCAAAGACCGTCAGACCAGTAATTACGGCCAAGGGAATCAAAACCCAGCGCCACATGAAGACTGGCTCGGCCGAGTCTTGCTCGAGGTCGTCGCGCAATGTAGCGAACCAGTCCGAAGCTTTCCCGCGCAGTTCCTTCCACAGGGCCTTCGGGTGATAAGTATCCGTCGCTGTTCCAGTTTTTTCCGTCATCCGCAAACGAAAAACTCCGGAGCTTGCGCTCCGGAGAAATCGAAATTTGAGAAGCGCAATTAGACGCTTTCCTCGGGGCGTGCAGCAGATATCACAACCCGACGAGCGGATAAAGATTCTCGCGGCACCATTCGCCGTTTTGGATTGTCACACCGTCGGGGTCATCAACAGCTACGTGAGCTTCATCTTCACAGATGATCCATCCTTCGTAATTCCGAAGTGTGAGCCATTCTGTGATCTTGTGGAAATCGAGTTTTCCCGTTCCCATCTGCGCCCATGGCTCTGGCCCATTTCCTGAGAAATCTTTGTAGTGGATGTGGTTCACCAGATGCTGCCATTTGTTCAGCGTTTCAATCACATCCATTCCTCCTCGGATGATGTGCCCGACATCCGGAGTCCACCCTGTCACCGATGGATCGAGAGAACTCAAAACGACGTCGTAATCCTCCTGAGTCCGAACAAGAGAGGCCGGAGGGCTGTTGGGGTGGTAAGAACACTTGATACCGAGATCGGCAGCACGCTTCGACACTGCATTCACGTTCTTGGCCACATTCAATCGACGACGCTGAACGTCTTTCTCTCTTCCGCTGGGAAGAGTAACCGTACCCAGCATCGACCCGGGAAAGTGCTTGAGCAGCTCCATGGTGAAGTCTGCGGCTTCCCTTTCGTTCGGTGCTTCTTCTTCACCGTCCCACGCGCAAACAAGGGCGAGGCCAGCCAGTTCTACGTTGTGCTCCTGCAGAGTATCCTTGAGCTTGATGGGATCGCAGAAATCACCCAGCCAGTATTTGCAGCAGCCAAGGGCACTTTCAGAGATTTCCAGCACCATCGGCTCAATACCAGTGAAGCCTGCCTCTCCAGCCACTTTGATCATATGATCGAGCTTGTTGTCATAGCCCTTTCCGGTTCCCTGCATGAACCAGGTGTAGACTTCCGATCCGAATTTGATGTTCGCCATAGAGTTGAATAGGATTTTGTTAAGATTTTACAAGGTTGTTATCAGTGCGCCAGAAGCCACTCTTTCACGCGAGGGTTGAAGTCGTCGAGCTTTTCCCAATGGAAGGCGTGCCCCGCTCCGTCGTAGAAGTGTGAGTCGCAATTCGGAATGGCTTCAGAAACTTCTTTGCCCATCCAGATTGGTGTGAAAATGTCGTCTTTCCCTCCGATCACAAGGCAGGGAGCGGAGATGGAACCGAGTTGATCCAGCACACTGTGGTTGATGCACGCAGCCGCCTGACCTCGCAAACCGTGGTTCGGCTGAGGAGTGGGGTTCGCATCGTAATCTTCACGACCAGAAACGATGGTTTCATAGGCTTCGTCGTTGTCCCAGAAGGGCTTTGTGAAAATTAGAAGCTGCACGAATTCCATGAACTGCTTGTTGTCGAGGTATTCCTTACAGGCCTTCATGTGTTCAAAGACAGAGGTCGCGTAGCGATCGCATCTCGCCCAAGGACACATCAGAACAGCGCTCTGCACTTTGTCGGGGTGCTTGAGGCAAAGTTGCTGAGCAATGATCGATCCCATCGATACACCCACAATACGTGCCTTCGAGATACCAAGCGCATCCATCAGTCCGGCGTAGTCATCTGCCATCATCTCGCTGGTGTAGTCTCCGGCGGGCTTATCCGTCAATCCGACTCCGCGATTGTCCGGCATAATGCAGCGAAAATTAGAGCTCCAGTCTTCTGCGTGAGCTTCCCAGACCTCTCCGCGGGCTGTAATGCCCATGATCATGATGAGAGGGTCACCTTCACCCTTCTCTTCGTAGTACATCTGGATTCCGTTCGTTTCGACGTATGGCATAGCTTGGGGGATTTTGAATCAGTTAAAAAGCGTAGATCCGAAAGATTCACCGGACAGCAGGCAGGTGTCCAGAACAAACCGGCAAACCGGTGTGGCATTCTCGTACCAGATCGCGCCACCCAGCACCAACGAACCGCCACAGCACCCTTCCCTAGGACTCTTCCCTGCCCCTTCCAGATTCAAAACCTCCCCTGCCTTGCTCTCGCCCTCTATAGCACTCCTCATAAACAAGTTACGAGAACCCAGCAGGAGGTCTGGCCGAACTATTTCGGGATTTCTTAGAGAAAAATTGAAGAAATATGTTTCACAACTCTTAGCCATCGGAACCCATTAATTTCTCCCATTAAAATCTGAACAAAAACATGTTCCTTCTATTTTTTACTCCAGTTATAAAACACCAACTGTGACGAGGCTGTAACATTGCAACTCGCATTGTCACACAAAAATATTTGCCTCTTTTCAGCGACCGAGCATTATCGCGTCATCACCGTTCGATCCGCTTGCAGAACTGCCGTGTCAGATTTGTCACTAAGGTTCGTTGGATCGTTTGCTGATCACCAACTATCAAGGATTAACTGATTTAACATCAAACCATACTCAATGACACAACCTAATAAATTCAGGAAGCTGATGACTGCTGCTGGCGCTGCTGCGCTCATAGCTGGCGGATCAGCCACTGCAGGCGATTATGGCAAAGCCATCATCGACGACAAGATGCCAATCGAAGCCGATCCGTGGTCTATCTGCGACATCTTCGACTACAGCACTCTCTACGAAGGCGAAGGCTTCATTAACGAAGTTTCTCTTACCGGCCGTTACCACGGTCAGATGATCTCTCAGTCCGAAGATTTCGGTGGGGTTCAAAACGGATTTCACCAGTGGCAGCATCGCCGTGCACGTATCGGTCTTGACATCGGATTTGCCGACAACTTCACTTTCTACAGTTCTTTCAACGTATCTGACGGAAGCTCCAGCGGTCCTTTCACTGAAGGCGTTTTCTTCGATTCTCTCGACGAATTCGGTATCGAGTGGGAACCTACCGACGATTTCTACATCAACGTAGGTAAGCAGAAGCAGAAGATCACAGTTGAGAACGCAACTTCTTCGAAGCGGATCCTCACTGTTGAGCGTTCCACAATCGTTAACGAAGTTATCTCCGATAAGCCTTGGGGTATCACGGTTGGCTTCGAGTTCGGTGGAATCGAGCACGAAGTCGGTGGCTGGATCTACGGTGCAGACGAAGATTCCACTGGCGAGCGCTGGGATTGGGCAGATTTCGACTCTCGCGGTGGTTTCACCTACCGTGGTTCATTCGATATCTCCGACGCTACAGAGATCATGTATGGTTACCAGTTCACCAACAACGCAGGTGGATTTGCTAGCTCTCAGGGTCGCGCCGATAACGGTCTTGGCTCAGCTTACTCTCACGTGTTCCACGTAGGTTCCAAGTCTGAGTGGGGCAACTTCGGGTTGATCACCGACTTGATCTACGCCGCAGATCGCGAGTCCACTGGAGCTATTCCTTCTGGAAATGACACAGGCGGTGTTGTTATCCTTCCTTACTACAACATCACTGACAAGCTTCAGGCAGTTGCAAAATACTCATACATGGGTGACGGACGCCAGCAGCGCACACAGCGCTTCAACGTTCGCCAGCGCGTTGACAACATGCACACCTTCTACGCAGGTCTTAACTACTACATCTGCGGCCAGAAACTTAAGCTTATGGGTGGATACGAATACGCAACAAGCGAAGAATACGGAACTGGCGTCGACATCGATTCCAGCACCTGGATGTTCGCAGTGCGCACCTACTGGTAGGATTTAACAAACTTCCGCTCTGAGCGGAAATCCCTTGGTAAGAGGCGGAACTTCGGTTCCGCCTCTTTTTTTGTGCCCAATCGCTCCGATAATGGTGAACGGAAAGATGGACGGAAAAAGAATCCCTTGTAACGAATCCGTCACAATAGTATATGGCTTGGAAACGCTTTGCTCCCGGGACCCTTGCCAACAGTCGGACCGGGTATCTGCGATCTTTGCCGAGCCATTCGTGCGCGGCATTTCATCTATTCCATGACACTACAAATGAATCGCAATTCTATCCTGAGAAGACTCGCGATTACCGCCGTAACAATCCCGGCATTTCTTTCCTTCGCTGATGCGGGAGAGTACGGGAAAGCGGTAATCGACGACAAAAGCCCAATCTCCTCTTCCCCGTGGTCAATCTGCTCTCTTTTCGACTACAGCACTCTCTACGAGGGAGACGGCCTGATCAAAGAGGTCGCGCTCACAGGCCGATATCATGGCCAGTATATCTCCCAGACCGAAGAAGAGGGCGGCGCTTCAAACGGCTTTCATAACTGGCAACATCGGAGAGCCAGGCTTGGCTTTGACGTCGAATTCGCCGGGAATCTGACCTTCGTTTCATCCATCAACATCTCGGATGGCAGCGGAAGCTCCTTCGGGCTCACCCGTGGAGTATTCTTTGACGATTGGGACGAACTCTTTGTAAAATGGGAACCCAGCGATGATGTCTATGTGCTCGTTGGAAAGACCAAACAGAAGATCACCATGGAAAACATGGAATCTTCGAAACGAATTCTGACCGTTGAAAGATCCCAGATTGTGAACGAGGTGATCGCCTCCGACTACCCCTGGGGAGCCTTGGTTGGATTTAACCTCTTCGGAATTGATCAGGAGGTAGGTTTCTGGCTTACAGGAGGTGAAGTGGATTCCACAGGTGAGCGATGGAAGTTCCCTTCGCCGGACGGACGTGGCGGCTTCACCTATCGTGGCAACCTCCCCGTTTCCGATGCTACCCAATTGTATTTCGGCTACCAGTTCACGAATAATGCCAGCGGCTTCGCCAACGGTTCCGGAAACGCTGATTCCGACCACGGTTCACAATACGAGCACGTTGCTCACATTGGAACCAAGTCCGAGTGGGGTAAGCTAGGATTGATCACGGATGTGATCGCCGCAAGCAATCGAGAAAGTAGCGGCCCTATCGCAGCCGGCAATGATACGTGGGGCTTCGTGGTGCTCCCCTACTACAACGTTACAGACAAACTCCAGTTCGTTGCCAAATACGCCTACATGGATGAAGGTCGGCAGCAGCGCTATCAGCGCTATTTTGTGAGGCAATACCTTGATGGATATCACACCTTCTATGCCGGCTTCAATTACTACATTTGCGGACAGAAGCTGAAGCTCATGGGTGGATACGAATATGCCACCGTGAACGAGTTCACGACCGGAGCAGACATCGATTCCAGCAGTTGGGTATTCGCCGTCAGAAGCTACTGGTAGGAGATACCACTCAATTTTTGACGAGAGAAAGCGAGACCAACTCCGGTCTCGCTTTTTTTGTTCGCTTGAGGCAAACAACTAACCGATACTGTTTTACCGCGACATCAAATGGCAAAAAGCAAAACCCATACAGCTCCCCCGTCGATCAAAGTTGGAGATTTCTTCAAGCGGCACGGAAAGGAACTCTCGATGAAACTTGTGGGGTCGCGGATAGGATACGATCGCCCCATCCTTGAGCCGACGATCAACCGCCCGGGCCTCGCATTAACTGGCTTCTACAAATATTTTGCTCTCCACCGGATTCAGGTGATAGGACTAGCGGAACGCTCTTACATTCGGCACCTCAGTCAGGCTAATGCGGAGAAGAGGTTCATGGATCTTTGTCGCCATAGAATTCCCTGTATTGTCGTTAGTCGTGCCCAGGAACTCACTGAGAACCTGCTTGAGATTGCAAATGAGGCAGGCGTTTCGGTTTTCCAGACCTCCATGGTGACGATGAACTACATCAATGCGGCCACAGTGCGCCTGGATTGGGAATTTGCCCCTTCCACGTCTCAACACGGATGCATGATCGACGTGATGGGTATTGGCATTCTCATCCGAGGTGACAGTGGAACCGGTAAGAGCGAGACCGTGCTGGCATTGCTCCGTCGCGGAGCCAGCCTTGTTGCCGACGACATGGTCCGAATCCGTAATATTGAGGATCGGGAGCTCATCGCCACTGCTCCTGAGCTCGGGAGGAGCTACATGGAAGTTCGCGGGCTCGGCATTATTAACGTGGCAGCTCTTTTTGGCGTTGGGACGTTTCGAACAGAAAAACGTCTGGACCTTGTCGTGACCCTGAAGCGTGAGGGCGAAATGGAGTCTGTAGAACGGCTGGGCCTCGACCGCGAAAAAGTGGACGTTCTCGGTATTGAAGTCCCCCATATTGAGCTTCCGGTGGCACCGGGACGAGACATGGCTCAACTCATTGAAGTCGCCGCCCTCGACCAGAAGCTGAAGACGCTGGGGCACGACTCCGCCGTCGAATTCAACAAGAAACTGTTGAAAAGGATGCGCGACCAGCGAAAATCCGTTGTATAAATCGATACAAATACAATTTCTGACCTTCCTGTAACCACATGCCCGCTTGTGAATTGACGATCCCAAACCAAGAGGGTCTGCACGCCCGCCCGGCGGCAAAATTCGTCAAATTGGCGAGCCAGTTCGATTGTGATATCTGGGTTGAGAAGGACGACGAGGAAATTAACGGCAAGAGTATCATGGGGTTAATGATGCTGGCAGCAGCCCAAGGAAGCATCATCCGAGTCTCTGCCGAAGGTGACGATGCAGATCTCGCGATCGAGAAAATATCGGCCCTGGTGAACAGCGGATTCGAAGCTGAGCCTTGAGTTTCGTCGCTTTTCTGCAAATTTGGCGTCCTATTTGGCCAGAAAGCCATAATTTTTGGCCTTTAGAAACGTTTACAGGACGTTGATTTCAATGACGCGACCCGCTGATAAGCCCGAGACCCGCTTGGAGGGTATCGGCGTTTCCCCTGGTATTGCCTGGGGGCCCGCTGAGATACTGGGGAAAACACTAGAAGAACCGGAATGTCTTCCGATTCCGCGCAGTCGTGTAGACTCGGAAAAAGCACGATTCTCTCTGGCACTGGTGGCAACTCGTGACCAGATCCTCGAGTTGCAGAAAGAGATCAGCGAAAACGAGGGCGAAAATCATGCTGCCATCTTTGATGCACACCTCCTCCTGCTCGAAGATTCCACGGTCCTCAACGAAGTTCTTCGCATTACAGAGACGGAGTTGAAATCGATCGACTGGGCCTACTACACGGTCGTGAAGCGGTATATCGACTCTCTCAGGAAGATCTCCGATCCTTATTTGAGGGAGCGTGCTGTCGATATCGAAGATGTGGCAAAGCGGGTTCTCAAGAACCTGAGGTGGACCGACCATGGAGAAGGCGACTCTGCAGAGCCACCGCACAGTTCCGTCGTCCTCGCTCACAACCTAACCCCTTCTGACACGGTGAGCATGGACCGATCAAGAGTTCGTGGTTTTGCTACGGAAGTCGGAAGTGCTACCTCTCACACGGCGATCATGGCACGCTCGCTGAATATTCCAGCCGTGGTTGCCCTTCACCAACTCCCCGAGTTTCTCACTCCGGGAGATACAGTCCTCATTGATGGCTACCACGGGGTTGTGATCATCAATCCTGCGGCTGAGACCATTACCGAGTATGAAGGCCTTGCCAAGAAGGAGCGAGAAATCCTGCACGACCTCGAAGATCTCAAAGGCTCGGAAACCCTGACTGCAGATGGGAAGAAAATCACCCTTTCGGCAAACATCGAATTCCTTGAGGAGTTGTCTGGAGTCACAGAGCAGGATGCTGAGGGTGTCGGCCTTTATCGTACGGAGTTTTTCTACCTGAGTGATAAGAAGCTCCGAACCGAGGAGAGTCAGGCAGATAACTATCGCCAGGTTGCAGAAGCGACGGCTCCACATGGTGTCATCATCAGGACAGTAGACGTAGGCGGAGACAAGTTGTGCCCTGAGCTTTTCGAGAACCCGGAACCGAACCCCTTTCTTGGTTGGCGCGGAATACGCCTAAGCCTTGACCGGACAGAAGAGTTTCAAACCCAGTTGCGAGCGATCTTACGAGCAAGTGCTTTTGGAAAGGTCCGTGTCATGTTCCCATTCGTCTCTACCCTTGAAGAGATCCGCGGAGCGAAGGAGGAGGTCGAACGAGCAAAGAACGAACTACGGGAGGAAAATGTAGGCTTCGATGAGAACCTCGAAATCGGGGCCATGATCGAGATCCCCAGCGCTGTGATGATCGCAGACCACATCGCGAAGGAGGTGGACTTTTTCTCCATAGGAACCAACGACCTGGTGCAGTACATCACCGCAGTCGACCGGGTCAATGACAGGATCGCAGCGCTTTATCAGCCTACCCACCCGGCAGTCGTCTCCATGATCCGTGAAACGATTGAAGCGGCCCACCGAAACGGTATCTGGTGCGGAGTTTGCGGAGAAGCGGCGAGCGATCTGGATATGACACCCATCTGGGTCGGACTGGGTGTTGATGAGCTTTCGGTAGGTGCAGCACAGGTACTTCGCACGCGCCGAGCCCTTTCAAGACTCGATTCAAATGAGTGCGGTCAACTTACCGAAAAATTGAGAGAGTGCGGAACCGCAGCAGAGGTGAAAGAACTCTGCCATGCCATGGCTCAGGATTCCTATCCGGAATTGCTTTTGTGACACCTATCTGAGATTGACCAATCGAAATTTAACGAAACAGTAGTGTCCCGCCTCACGTCCCCTCGAATGCGATTTCCAAAGCACAGAAAATCACTCCGCTATGGCACACTTGCAGTGCCGCGCGTGATTCCTGCCCTTGCCTGCTGTATAGCACTAGCATTCGTCTTCGTAAGCGACTGCCCGGCTCCACCTGAATGGAGCCTCCCCACCCTGCCGTTTGCAAAAAAGGACAACGGAGAGATTCAAGAGACAGGTCAAGCCCCAGTCGGCCCAGGTGGGATGTGCATGTTGCCGAGCGGCCAATACATCATCTCGGGACATCAGTTTTTCATGCACCAGTGGAGGGTGATGAAGCTCGATAAAAAGGGCAGTTGGGTTCCCTTTCCTGATCAGGCCATGAACACCCCTGGTTCAGGATCTCCCGTAGAGTTGGATTCTGTGCTCGGGCTTGCCTGCGATCCTCGGGGTATCGTCTGGATGTTGGACAATGGGCGCAGGAGTGGTCGCGCCCCAAAACTCGTCGCCTGGGATACGAAGCGAAATCAGCTGCACCAGGTGATTGTCATCAACGCTCAGGCCCTTTCACCGAAGTCTTTCCTGAAAAATCTTGTTCTCGATCCGGTCAGTCCATTTATCTACATCTCCGATCCTGCGGACGGTATCAGTTCGGCGATCATTGTGGTCAACACGCAAACGGGCCTGACTCGCAGAGTCCTGGAAGGTCACAGATCGGTGCAGATGGATCCATCGATTGCGTTGGCACTGGATGGAAAGGACGTGGAGGTACGCCGGCCCGACGGGCAAATTGCGACTCCTCTCACCGGGGTCAGCCCAATCGCGATCGACAGGAAGGGTGAATGGCTCTACTACGGCCCAAGAAACGGGGCCTCTCTATTCAAGATCAAGACCGAGTTACTGAAGCGGCCCGACCTTGCACCGAACATTATTCAGAGCCAGGTCACAGGGGTATCACCGAAGCCGGTCTGCGACAGCATGGTGATCGATGCAAAGGGTCGCATCTACTTTGGTGACATTTCACGAGGCTCGATCGACTATGTTTCTCCTGATGAGGAGTACCTGAACCTCCGACTCCTCATCAAAGATCCTCGTCTGGTGTGGCCCGGCGGCCTGACGATAGGACCCGACGGACATCTGCATTTCTTTTCCAGCCAGCTTCATCGCACCCCGTTCTTCAACAGCGGAAAAGATGTGACGACTCCCCCATTTTCGATATTCAAAGCGAGACCTCTCCCAGCGAGCCGATTCGGTTTTTAAGAGCGACCGAAATTCTATGGCCACTATCCTGGATACTCTCAAAAAGGGGACTGAATACCTGCAGAAATATGGTGTCGAAGATGCCCGGCTCAACATGGAGCATTTGATCGCCCATGTGCAAAAGGTCGATCGCATGCAGATCTATCTCGATTTTGATCGGCCCCTATCCGAAGAAGCTCTTGAGAGTTTGCGAGAACTGACAAAAAGGCGCAGCCGGGGAGAACCGCTGCAACACCTGCTCGGAACAGTTGAGTTTTCTCATCTTGAGTTCGCCACGGACAACCGGGCTCTCATTCCCCGCCCCGAAACAGAAGAACTTGCGGAAAAGCTACTTTCGAAAGAATGGCCAGATGGCGTCCGTATTTTGGACATGGGATGCGGTTCCGGTGTGATCGGTCTTTCTTTGGCGCATCATTTAGCCGACAAAAGCCCCGAGGTAGTCCTCGTGGATGTCTCTCCTGATGCTCTCGCTCTGGCCAGGGAAAATGTCGCAGCTATAGGTCTTTCCGACGAGCGCCTGACTTTTCTTGAGAGCGATCTGTTCTCTCAGGTATCCGGAACTTTCGATCTTATCGCCGCAAATCTCCCGTATATCCCGAATGCGGAAAAGACAGACCTGAGTCAGGAAGTACTGCGTGATCCTGCATTGGCTCTCTACGGCGGAGAAGCTGGAACGGAAATCATGGATCAACTGCTCGAAACATGCGCCGAATACCTCAACGATGGCGGACTCGTGGCTCTGGAGTTTGGAATTGGACAAGAAGAGCATCTTCAGAAAAAGGCAGAAGATCAGGGCTTCGAACCTGTTCTCACTGAAGCTGATATGAGTGGAGTCATACGGTTTCTCTTCGCCACAAAAACTCCATAGATTTAGGAATTTTGCAGCTTGCGCGGAAAAACTCGCAAGCCTATACCTCTCTTAACAGATGGAAAAATTTATCGTGCATGGAGGCTCTCAGTTAGAGGGCAATGTTAACATCAGCGGATCGAAGAATGCTTCGCTGCCGATTCTTGCTGCTACCCTGCTGACCCGGGAGCAATGTGTGATTCGTCGAGTCCCGGATGTTTCGGATACGAACTACATGCTTCAGATCCTCCAAAACCTCGGTGCAGAGGTAGAGCGCGCCAGCGGAACTGTAACGATCAAGTGTGACAAACTCCATAGTCATGAAGCTCCCTATGACCTCGTTCGAAAGATGCGTGCGTCGGTTTGTGTTATGGGACCCCTTCTCGCTCGTCAGAATCGTGCCGACGTCTCCCTGCCGGGTGGCTGTGTGATTGGCGATCGCCCGATTGATCTTCACTTAAAAGGACTCGAGGGACTGGGGGCAAAGGTCCATACA
Organism: Verrucomicrobiales bacterium; assembly: GCA_002698785.1. GTDB lineage: Bacteria > Verrucomicrobiota > Verrucomicrobiia > Verrucomicrobiales > DEV007 > Arctic95D-9. The sequence continues at coordinate 137,514 of PAAG01000002.1, forward strand.
GAGGGAGGAAATATCCATCTGGAAGCACGATTCGGACTGGAGGGAAATGTCCTCGACATGAGCGGCAAGCACGGGGCAACGGTGCTCGGAACCGATAATGTGATGATGGCAGCAGTTCTCGCCAAGGGCACCACGGTGATCAACGGAGCGGCCTGTGAGCCTGAGGTCGTCGATCTCGCCAATTTCCTCGTTTCCATGGGAGCGAAGATCTCCGGTGCAGGAACACCCCGCATTGAGATCGAAGGCGTCGAAGAGTTAGGCGGCACAGAGCACACGGTCATTCCCGATCGAATTGAAGCAGGCACTTTTCTCGTGGCTGGAGCTATGGCGGCAAAGAAGGACATCCATATCCGCCGAGTGTTTCCCGAGCACGTCAAAGTCGTCACTGACGTTCTGGAAAAATGTGGCTGCCCAATTGAGATTGATGAGACCACGATCACCATTGGAAAGGCGAGTACACCGCTGGGTGCGAATATCACCACAGAGCCTTACCCGGGATTCCCGACGGATATGCAGGCGCAGATGTGCTCGCTATTTGCTGTTACCCCTGGGATCAGTGTGGTTACAGATACTATTTTTCCCCAACGCTTTATGCATGCTTCCGAAATGAAGCGCATGGGTGCCGACATCGAAGTCGATGATGGTAGAGCTGTTATCACCGGGGTCGAACAACTGAGCGCAGCGCCAGTCATGGCAAGTGATTTGCGTGCTTCGGCGGCGCTCGTTCTGTCGGCTTTGACGGCCAAAGGAGCCACGGAGATCTCCCGCGTCTACCACATCGATCGCGGATACGAACACATCGATGACAAGCTGCTCAATCTGGGTGCGAGAATCGATCGACTTCCGGCCTGATTTGCCGGACTTTTTTGTGAGCTATCAGGATAGAATCTCCCGAACGACATTACCGTGTACGTCGGTAAGTCGGAAGTCACGCCCTTGACTGCGGAATGTCAGTTTCTCGTGATCGAAACCTAACAAATGTAGAATTGTGGCATTCAAGTCGTGAATGTGAACAGGTTTCTCCACGGCATTGAATCCCAAATCGTCGGTGGTGCCGTGAACGTATCCGCCTTTCACGCCGCCTCCTGCCATCCACATGGTGAATGCGTTTGAGTGGTGATCTCGTCCATCGTTTCCGCCCTGCACCATCGGGGTACGCCCGAACTCCCCTCCCCAGACGACCAACGTATCATCCAATAATCCTCTCTGCTTGAGATCCAGAACCAGTGCGGCACACGCCTGATCTGTGGCTTTACAATTGGCAGCGAGATCCTTTTTCAAGTTTCCATGTTGATCCCATGATTCGTGGAAAAGCTCGACAAACCTCACTCCTCGTTCGACCAACCGTCTCGCAAGAAGGCAATTATTTGCGAAAGAGGCTTCGCCAGGCTTCGCACCATACAGATCCAAGGTAGCCTGTGATTCGAGGCTGATGTCAGTTACCTCTGGTGCGACATCCTGCATTCGGTAAGCCATCTCGAATGAACTGATTCGAGTTTGAATTTCGGGGTCCGCAACAGAGTCGAATCGCTTTTGATTCAGCTCGTTGATCGCATCGATCGTCGCCTTTTGGGAACTCCTCTTTATTCCATCTGGATTGGAAAGGTAAAGAACGGGATCGCCGATGGAATTGAATGGCACCCCTTGATAGACCGACGGAAGAAACCCCGCGCCGAAGTTTGCCGAACCTCCACTTGGGCCTTTTTTCCCCGAAGAAAGCACCACAAAAGCAGGAAGGTTTTCCGTTCCGCTACCGAGCCCGTAGGTCACCCAGGACCCCAGGGATGGCCGACCGAACTGCTGCGAGCCAGTACTCAGTAGCACCTGAGCAGGAGCATGGTTGAAGGCATCTGTATGCAAGGAGCGAACCAGAGTAATCTCGTCGGCGATGCTCCCGGTATGAGGGAGCAGGTTGGCCATTTCCATCCCGCACTTTCCGTATCTCTCGAATGGGAATTTTGGCGCCAACAGCTTGTTGTCAGGCTTGATAAAAGCAGATCGGTATCCTTCGAGCAGTTCTGGCGGTGGCGCGGTCCCATCGAGCCGAGTCAGGGTGGGCTTGTTCTCGAAAAGATCGATATGGGAAGGTGCACCGCCCATGAAAAGAAAGATCACGCGCTTTGCGGTCCCGGCCTGGGGTGATGGTCGAGGTGTCAGCAGATCATTCGCGGCTTTCGCGGATGGGCCTAGCAAATGATTCAACGCGATACCACCAAGCCCGATTCCGCAATCTCGCATGAACCACCTGCGGCTGTGAGAAAGGCGCAGGTCAGAGAGAGTCCTGCCGTCGATGGAAATATTCTCTTTGGATTTCATAGGAGGATTCAGGACTTGGTAATCGTTTCGTCGAGGTTGAGGAGAGTTCGAGCGACCGCCAACCAGGGATCACCGCCGTTGGTTTTCTCCGAGTCGAACAATTTGATCAGAATTGCGACCTCTGATTCTACGGGTTCTCTGCTGGTGCATTGGCGAAAGGCTTGCGAGATCGAGTCTTTCAACTCTTCTTCTCCCCCTTCCCTGATTGTTTCCGCGAGGGCTTTTGCTGCTTCCACCGAAAGTGGCTCATTCAAGAGAGCGAGAGCCTGCAATGGCGTCGTGGAACGGGGGCGGCGCACGCATGAAATCTCCCCGGAAGGTGCATCGAATGCAGACAGAAATGGTGGAGGCACGGTTCGAAAGCGAAACGTATACATTGCTCGCCGATAGCGACGTTCTGGATCTTCGTCTTCGTCCCACTCTTTGTATCCATAACTCGCTGGAGGATCGAAAAGAAATCTTGGAATCGGCGGCCTGACACTATCTCCCCCCACCGTGCGATCAAGCAATCCACTTGCGGCGAGTTGAATGTCTCTAACCAGTTCGGCATCGGGCCGGAATCTTGGGCCTCGAGCAAGAAGCCGATTCGTCGGATCTATTTCACCCAGGCTGTCTCGTACGCGGGAATCCTGCCGATACGTTTGGCTTGTCACGATAAGTCTGTGCAGAGCTTTGATGTCCCAGCCAGAGTCCATGAACTCTACAGCCAACCAGTCCAGCAAATCTGGATGAGTCGGGGGCGTCGCCTGGTGTCCCAGATCCTCTACCGACTCAACGATTCCTCGCCCGAAGAACGCCATCCAGGTTCGATTGACATAGGTCCTCGCAGTCGTTGGTGAATCACGATCTACGAGCCAATGGGCGAAAGTGAGGCGAGACGTAGGGTTTTCTCCTTCCGGGAGAGGGTGGAACGCCGCGGGAACATGCGGTTCGACGGCTTCTTTCGGATGCGTTTGCTCTCCCCGATCGAACAGGCGGGTTTCTCTTCGATCACTTCTTTCCAGAAGAGTTAGTTGCGGCGTGGGAGCGGGATGTTGAGCCCACTCTTTTTCTATTACCTCGCTCCATCTCGAGAGTCCTTCTCCTTTTGAAACCCACTCGTCGAAAACTCGTGTTTTTTCCTCTTCCGTCCATTTGTCCTGCTCCTTCGCGAGAATTGCTGAGATCAGTGGTGAAACCGGGGCCTCATTTTCGAAACGACCACCACCAAGGGAAAAGCGAAAACGCCCCATGTTTCGATGCTGATTGTCGTTGCTGTTCCAGCCGCCATGTCGGCACTGCACCTCAAACTGGAGATAGAGGGGTTTCCCTTTCTCGGCGAGAAGAGGTTCTTTCAAATTGATCACGAGCACTCTTGGCTGATTGGATTGGCCCCAGCCTGCGTCTGACGACCAGGCTGTTTTTACGTTCCCGTCCGTAGCGAAGGCCGCAGGTCCCTCGGTGCGATCGTCAGGTTTGTCCCCCTTTAGAGGATAGCGAGTTGTGTCGATGGGGCGAGCTGGTTGCTCGAAATCACAGGTAGCAGGCTCAAGCGCTACATTCGTCAGTTTGTCAGGATCCGTGCCTGCTGAGAGCTTGATTTCACTGATCGCTACGGTGCCGGAGATTGACCTCCCCGGTCCTCCGTAGGTGAGGTAAGGATCCATCAGTAGTTCCAAACGGAGGCTGGAAATCTTCTCGACAGGTGACTCGCCGAGAAATCGCTCCGTGCTCTGTGCTGGAGAATATCCTTTTGTTATGATTGAGCCATCAGGCTGCGGGTAGAACTTCTGTCCGCCATCACCGAGATGTTTGGGGGTGACGGTCGTCCAATCTGGTTGGTTGGCGATTGCCGCTCTCTGGGTCTCGATCCAATTCTGGAGGTCCGCTTTCCAATCAGTTTCGCTCTTTCGAACCTCGGCTCTCACATGACTGATGTTTTCCCGAATGCTCTCTATCTTCTTCCTCTCCTCCGGGGTGTAGTAGGGCACTGTCGCTTCGTATGAATTGTTCAAGTAAGCGAACATGCCGTAGTATTCCTTCTGGGTGATCGGATCGTACTTGTGCGTGTGGCATTGCGCGCACTGCATTGTCAGACCCAACACCGATTTTCCCAGCGCATCCACTCGGTCGAATATCCCTTCAATTCGAAACTGCTCCGCTTTGATCGCGCCCTCTTCGTTGACCATCGAGTTTCGGAGAAATCCAGTCGCGACGTGATCCGAAAGAGATGCATTCTCAAGAAGATCTCCCGCCATTTGCTTCACGATAAACTGATTGTAGGGCAGGTTGTCGTTGAATGACGAGATCAGCCAGTCTCGGTATGGCCATACGTGACGGACGGAGTCTTTCTCATAACCGTTGGAGTCCGCGTACCGAGCAGCGTCCATCCACCAACGAGCCCACCTTTCTCCATAGTGAGGAGAGTCCAAAAACCGATCCACGGCCTTTTCGTATGCCTCTTGCGAATCATCATTCAGAAAGGCATCAAGTTCTTCGATTGTCGGTGGCAAACCGGTAAGATCCAAAGCAAGGCGTCGCAGTTGCTTTGCTTTACTGGCTGCGGGGGAAAACGCGAGCCCTTCCTCAGAGAGCTTTTTCTCTACGAAGGCATCCACAGGCTGAACCTCCTTGCCCTCTGGGATTCTGGGTTTCTTCGGAGCTTCAAATGCCCAATGTTTCCCCCACTCTGCTCCCTCCTCGATCCATTGTTTCAAGATCTTGACCTGCTCTGTAGAAAGCCTGTCTTTCTTTTCCGGAGGAGGCATCAAATCGTCCGGATCGCTCGTCGTAATTCGAGCTATCAGTTCACTCTTATCTGGAGCGCCGGGAGTAAAAACAGCCTTTGCATCGACTTCAGCATCGAGGCGAAAGTCCGCAGCCCGTTCCTCCTCATCCGGTCCATGACAAGCATAGCAATTGTCCGATAGGATAGGCTGAACATCCCGGGCGAAATCAATCGTGCCTGCATTCATGATTACAGGAAAAGCCGAAATCAGAAATCCGAGGTTGAACGAGACAAACTTCATTATCAGGAAAATACAGGCCAACAAGGGTGCCAGCCAAGAACCGAACCATACGCAATCATCATAAATTCCCCGCGTAAGATCAGTTCAAATCGCGGATGAATAGCAAGGTAGGCTTTTACGCGCATCAGCATCTTGTGGCCTTCTCTCCGCCGGAAGAGTATCCATAACCGGTTCCCGAAATTTGATTCCATCGAGCCCTTTATGAAAGAACTATTCATTTCTGCATTACTGCTGTTCACACAACTTTCCGTCGCAGAACAGCTCGCCGTCGAACCAAAACCTTTCCTGCAGCTACAGGATGGTGACCGTGTCGTCTTTCTCGGTGACTCAATTACGCATCAATGTCTTTACACTCAATACATTGAGGACTTTTTCTACACCCGCTATCCAGACCGAAAAATCCACTTTCACAACGCCGGAGTGAGCGGTGACAGGGCGTCGGATGCCCTCGTACGTTTCGAAGACGACGTAGCGGCCTTCTCACCGAACGTCGTTACGCTCCTTCTCGGAATGAACGATGGCCAGTATGAGCCGTTCTCGACTGAGACATTCGATACCTACACGACCGGCATGACCGAACTCATCGAGAAAATCACCGCCACCGGAGCAAAGCCAATCGCCCTGTCTCCCACCATGTTCGACCACCACCAGTTGGCGCTCAGAAAGCAGGACCCTGAGTTTCGATTTGGTGATCGCAGTTTCGACGAGAACTACAATTCTCTAATGGCCTTCTACGGTGCATGGCTTCGCGAGACCGCTGGAAAACAAGGAATCCCATTCGTTAACCTGTGGGGGCCTCTCAATGATCTCTCATTTGCTGCCCGTTCTGCTCAGCCCGATTTTTCTGTCGTCGAAGACTCTATTCACCCGGGAGCTGCCGGGCAATTCATCATGGCCTATTCCGTTCTCTTCGCGTCGCAGCCAGAAAAGAAAACGGTCAGCAGTATTGTTTTGATCAAACGTGGAGAGAAATGGATAGCAGGAAAGAAGTCCGGAGTATCGGATTTACACGTCTCTGACAACGAAGACGAGATCTCCTTCACCTTCCTCGCGGAAGCACTCCCCTGGGTCGTTCCTGAAGAATCTTCGAACTACCAGTTAAAATGGGGCAAATCCAGTCCTGCAAGCCTCGGCTACGATATGACCAACGCGGGTCACAAACTGAGTAGCGAACGCCTCCGGCTAGCAGGCCTCCCCGCGGGAACCTACCAACTCACTATTGACGAGACTGTCGTCGGTGAATTCTCTCACACCACTCTGGGTAGCAAGGTCGAGTTACAGAAATACCCCAATACTCCGCAAAGCCAACAAGCGCTGCAGGTCGCCCTCCTCAATCGCGAGAGAAATGATGAAGCAGTGCGGCCCATGCGGGATTTGTGGTCTCGAATCAAAGGTATCCGACGCAAAGGAGACGATGAACTCTTTGAAAAGGAATACCCAAAGCTGAAGGAAAAGATTGACCAACTAGAAGCCAAAGCCGCTGGATACGAGAAGCAAATCTACGAAGCAGCACAACCCAAGCCCCGAACTTACAAGCTCAAACGTGTCGATCAGTGACGTGCCCGATCCGCACGGATCAATTGCTCGATGCGGTCTAGGTCCATCATCACAGCGGTGGACTTCGGCTTCATCTTCACAATCACCCCGAGCCTCATCGTGCTGAGGACACCGCAGAGTCGCCCCTTCTGATCGATCAGCGGAGAGCCGCTATCACCTTTGATCATTGGCAGTGTCGTTACCACTTTCTTAAAATCCGATTCACCGGGAATCTCCTGATGCTCCATGAAAAGACCACCGCCCTTTTCATGCATCCAGCCTCCGGCAAACAGTGTTGTCTCAGGTGTTAGCTTCTCGCGGCGATATTTGAGATACCGAGGCGTCTTAAGATCGGCCTTCACAATAGCGAAATCTGCGGCCTGATTCTGATAAACGACCCGTATGGGGGCGTAGTCGATGTAGGTCGAACGATTATCTGAAGTCGCATACAGAACGTAAGAGTCCTCGTGGCCGATCACATGGGTCGCCGTGAGGAAATAACCATCGGATGTGACTGGAGCACAACTGCCAAAGCCAGATCCCCCTTTTGCAATCGGGACGGAAAAGCCCAGCTCAAGAACCCCACCCTGGCTCTGACGGCTTGTCTCCAATTTCTTGCGGAAATCGGCATCCATATAGTGGCCACTAACAATCAGACCTGAATGCAGTGTCAGGAAGTCGGCCGCGGAGAACCCTGTATCCGTGCTGTTTTGCAGTTCAGGAAGAGACACCGGGGCATCAATACCGATTGAGTCATATTTTGCTAGAGATCGCTTCTGATCCCAATGCGTATTCGCCGGCAGCATCACGCAGGAGGCCAGCATCGATGATGCTACGACACTTCCCGCAGCTTGCAGGAAACGAACAAAATATTTCTCAAACAACATTCAGGGGAAAATGACTGCCTGTAGGCGGTTATGAGCTATCACTCCCTGCGGGAGTTCCTGCTCGAAGGAAACATAACCCACAGAATTCTATCCTTCACCTGAGAATACGCAGAAATTAAAAATTTCTTTCAAAATTTTCAAACGAAAGCAATCCATGCGAACTCCGCTGTGTCAGAACCGACAAGCATCGCAAAATCGGATGGATAACGATCTTGCACATCATCAGATGGAAAGAAAATAGCAGCATGAATCGTCAGTCTAAAGGACGAGTCTGTAGCCCTGATACGCCGCGACGGAGAAACAGTATATCAGGAAGCAATTTTCGGATCAGTAGGATGCCTTAGCCGCAGATCACCGAGCCTCGTATATCACAACTTCTCTTCGTATTTATCCGCGTGGAAATCTTTCGCCTGAGCGATCCAGTTATCTCGGTAGATGCGGTTCTTGAAGGTAAGCAGCTTAGAAAATTCCTGACATGCTGCATCTGTCCAGACTGCAATCTGCTTAAAGCGATAGACGCCGATTCCGTTCAGTTTTCCTTCAAGAACTTTGGCGACTCCTTTGATTTTCTTGAGGTCGTCCACCTCACCAGGTTTCTTGAGATAGATGATTCCATAAATCGGGTCCTGTTTCACGGTCCCATCGGATAACTCCTCTTCGAAAAGAGAGGCAGCCTGTTCCTCCGAGGCTGTCTCAAAGTCTTCCGGAATATCTGCAATTGCAGCAACCGGAGCCGCCTTCTTTTTCGCAACTGGCTCTGGCTCTGGCTCTGGCTCTGGCTCTGGCTCTGGCTCTGGCTCTGGCTCTGGCTCTGGCTCTGGCTCTGGCTCTGGCTCTG
>PAAG01000003.1 GCA_002698785.1 Verrucomicrobiales bacterium
AAACGCATCTTTACTATCGAAACCACCTTCTGGACCTTCCTCTACCAGGCCATGGCGCAGAACGCCAGCCTCGCCGCTGCGGTGGCACAGGCAGAAGGGGTCGGCAGAAGGGGTCAATCGACAAAATAAGCATTTACAAATTCTCCTCTCGCCCTTTCAATCCCCGTCATGCCACGCGCGCCACGGATTCAGTATGAGGGAGCCATCTACCACGTTCTTGCTCGCGGAAACCGCCGCGAACCCATCGTCTTCGACGACGAGGACCGGCGCACCTTTGTCCGCACCCTCGCTTCCGCCTGCCAAAAGTCTGGCTGGGAAATCTTTGCCTGGGTGCTCATGGATAACCACTACCACCTCGCTCTCCGAACCCCCGGCGCGAATCTGGTAGAGGGCATGCAGTGGTTTCAAAACACATTCACCCGCCGCATCAACACCCGTCACAAGCTCTGGGGCCACCTCTTCGGCGGCAGATACAAAGCCATTCTTGTCGAAGACGAATCCCTCGGCGGCGAAGCCTATCAATCCGACTATCTGCGAGTCCTCATCGATTACATACACCTCAATCCGGCCCGAGCCGGATGGATCGATCCAACTGAACAAAGCATTCTCGACTATCCCTGGAGCAGCGTAGCGCAAGGATACGCGAAGCCCCCGACAAAGCGCCCCGGTTGGGTGAACGTTAGTGAAGGGCTCGATCTCTTTGGTGAAAAGGACGTGACACGAGGGCGAAAGCGATTTGTAGAAAGGTTGGACCAAACGATCTCAGTCGAAGAACGGGACCGGCTTGGCTTGGTAGAATGGGACGACCAGAGCCTGCAAAGCACACTTCGGCGTGGATGGTATTGGGGATCGCAGACCTTTCGCGAACAATTGCTGGATCGGTTCGGTGCAGAGGCAAAGCAGAAACGCAACCGCGACGACCACAGCAGCCCAATGATTCGGGAATTCGACGAGCGCGAAGCAGAAACAATCGTCAAGGCCGCAACAAAGCATTTTGGAGTTCCCGAAGCGGAATGGATGGAAGATCGCCGGGGAGATCGGCGCAAAGCCGCAGTGGCGTGGGCAATATTCCAGCAAACCAACATGCCACACCGCTGGATCGCCGAGCGCCTGCAAATGCGGAGTCCCGCGAACGTCAGCCAAACCGTCCGAAACTTTGACAAGATTGAGGACAAAAAATTACCGAAGGAAATCAGCACGTGGAAAAACGCTTATTTTGTCGATTGACCCGAATGGCACTTAGATAAGGGCGTTAGTCGTTGATTTTCGATAGTGATCCTTGTGTGGGATCTCGCAGTATTCCCGCCTGTGTTTTGTGAGGTTTTGGTGTGGCTTTGGTCTTCGCTTTTTCGCTCGCGGTTCGTGCCGGTCGGGTCGCAGGGGAACGACTCTTTCTCCAATTCGGTCGAGCACCCAGTCGAGTAGTTTCGATCTGCTATTCAGACGATGTCTCGCCTGTGGGATCGAGCCGATCACATCGAGGACTCCTTTGAAGCTGATGCGGGTTGGACAGACTTCCGCTTCGTTGGCAGCCCGGCTCTGAAGGTAACGCAGCAGGTTGAAGGCGATGGCGAAGATCATGAGCTCCTTCCGGATCATTTCGGGCGTTTTGCCTCGTAGCACTTCCATGCGAAGCGTGGTCTTGAGGTCTCGAAGTCGCAGTTCGATATCCCATCTTTGCCGGTAGAGCATGGCGATCTCCTCGGCGGGATAGGCCTCTGCGTCAAGCAATGTCGTTACCACCAGCATGCTTCTCTTCTTGCCATAGCGGTCGTGGTAACGGAAGCGAATAATGCGAACGTCCAGCAACCGGGGCAAAGCCTCCCATTGTTCGTCGGTCAGGGGACTACTCGCAGGCCGCCGCTTCGTTCTCTTCCAGGTAAACAGCCGATCGTCGGGACAGGAGAGCTTCTTTCCGGCCTTCCAATTGACATGTCTGCGTTGATGCACTCGCGAGATCATGTCCGCTCCCCTTGCGCGGTGCAGGGCCATCAAAGTATAGGAGGCGTAAGCTCTGTCGGCTACCACGACGTCTCCTTTCCGGACGCTCGGTAATAAATGCAGCATCTTTTTGGCTTCGTGATGATGGCTGTCCGATTCGATCCATTGCTCCCAGGCGCCTGTGGACCAGTTGAGCAATCCTGACACGTATACCACCGGGAACCCGCAACCTTTTCGCTGTTCGGAGGGCTGAGGCCACACCGCCTGATTTTCCGGCGTGCCGGCTGCTTGAACCGAAGAACCATCGACCATCTTTACGGTTCGTCCACGCCAGTGATCGTCGGTGCAGGAAGCCCGGCGCAATTTTTCACAGGTATCGTGGTGGAGTTCTTCCAACAGTTCGACAGGCAGGTTTTGCCGGGCCTGGCTGTAGGCTCCGGTAGATGAAGATGGAGTAGCCGCTCCCCTCTGGCTCAAGCCCGCCTGCACCTGTGCCACCGCAGCGGCGAGGCTGGCGTTCTGCGCCATGGCCTGGTAGAGGAAGGTCCAGAAGGTGGTTTCGATAGTAAAGATGCGTTTACGCCGTTTTCCGGGAACTTCTTGATACCGGTCGAATCGTGAAGAAGGGAACACCTCTCGAAAGAGATCGCGCAGGGCGTGAGGTGAGGTCACTTTGTTTCGCAGTGAGCGAAACCGTGCTTGCGAAGAGCGTTTTGCGGAGCCAAATAGAGTCGTCGGGAAGCCGGTAAGGAATGGTTGTTTTTTCACACTCTACTTCTACTCCCGCCGCGCTCTCCCGGCACCTTTTTCCTGTACGCTGCGCGACGACTAACGCCCTTATCTAAGTGCCATTCTCGATTGACCCTTTTCATTCCGCCGAAATGTTAGAGGCATCCGGCCTAGTCGACGTCAAGACCTTCGACAACGAATCATACCCCGGCACCGCCATCCACGAGATGGGCACCGCCCACATGGGCAAAGACCAAAAAACGTCCGTGTTAAACAAGCAAAACTAGTTCCACGACGAAAAAAAATCTTCGTCACCGACGGTGCGTATATCACCTCCGCCTCCTGCGTCAACCCCAGCCTTCACCTACATGGCCCTAACCGCCAGAGCCGCCGACTTCGCCGTAGAAGAAATGAAAAGGGGGAATTTGTGAAGTTTCGCGCAACAAACCGAAGAAATCATATTGCCGTGCTCTGTTTTTAACGTCTTCTCGTTTTATTCTACGCTAGAGAAAATAATCACCTGCTTAAGAATAGAAGCGAGACTTTACCCACTTTCTCATCCTCGGACACTAAGTTTAGAGAATGCCGGACCCATTCTCCGATCGGATACGAATGTCGAAAGCTTATTTCCAAGTCACTTCCGGATCGATTCTGTGAAAGAACTTCAAACTGCTCCGATAGCTCCTCCTGGATCCGATAACTATCTGGAATGCGAATCGCTCGGTGAACAACAGCTCCGCTCTCTACACCGCCGAGACTCTCGGTAATATCGTAATCATTATTCCCGTAATTTGACGGTATAATGACATACGGAATTTCTCTTGCAGATCCCTCACCCGAAACAATAGTCATCGAGCCATTGGCTGCAACTTCCTTTGAAAAGTTCTCAAGGAAAACTGAATAAACAAATTCCCTTACCGGTATACCGTCAATGCAGCGAGCTTCAATAAGCTTCTTGCGAAATGGGCCGTCTTGACTACCGAAGCTCAGCGAATCCACGGATTGAGGCACCCGAATTTTTAGCAGCACGCCAGTGTTCGAGGCCTCAGAGAAAATTAGTTTTTGAGGAGATACACTAAAACTATTGGGTCCAATATGGAAAGCAGAGACCCTTGTATCACAGAAATATCGAGTTCCTTCCGCGCTTTGGCACTCAAGTGCTATCTTCGCTGAAACAATGTTTCCCTCATGCTTTCCAGTTAGTTCAACGTGCACTTCCGACTCTCCCACCGGTAGCTCGTTTATCGCCTCGCTCAAAACTGTACACCCACATCCGGAAACAAATCTCAATATTTTCAGTTCACCACCCGTATTATTTATCACAGTGATCGATGCCCTAATACTTCCTTCACCTTCCGAATCGATAAACCCCACAAAATTTCGAGAATTCTTAAAGCTGACAGTATTCTCAGAACTAGACGGAACATCTTTGTCACTCTCGCACGAAACAGAAAGGAACAGAGAGAAAAACAGAAACGAGGAAACTCGAGCCGGAAAGGGTTTCATCCGCAGTATTTTTTCCATGAGTCGCGCGAACACAAAAAACAACACACGACTACATCAGTAAACGTAGAGAAAGCTCCTATTGCTCTCCTATGAGATCAGCGGCTTGGACCTTGATCGGAGGGTCCACAGTCTCATCCAAGATCCAATCTTTCGATGTGATTTTCAATTTCGGGACATCGTCTTGTCGAATCTCAGAGACACTCTTTAACACGCATTTTTCTTGAAATTGTATCTCCCCCGGCTTCGTGAAATACCTAACAGAAACGACTTTTGGGAATAAAGCATTCTCGCCCATCTCCTCTGCCAAATATTCCTCAAGAAGCTCCCCATCTTCATTCTCCACCACGATTTTTCGAGGAATCAGGTCATCTGCGCCACATTCAAACGAAAGCCTTCGTTTTCGATTCTCATCATTACCGAGGAACAGAACAGATGTATCACTCGGCACCTTTTCCAACTCTGAGACATCCTCTAGCAAATCCAGCGCACGAATGGCTAGACTGCCGCGAGCCAGCTTCGACAAATACCCAATTGCGTCATTCTTCAGAGTAATTTTGCCGCTATGTTTATGGTAGATCTGGACTCCAGATTTCGTAAAATAATACTCCACTGGAAAATCTTCCAGCTCCGAATACACACCGGCAGCAGAATCTAAATTCGCGAGAGAAAGCTCGATCGGAAAGACGATTTCTCGGCCACTGCGCATTCCTTCCACCGAACGCACATGGAATGCCATCAACTCGTCAATCTTTTCAAGAGACAACCCTTGGGCTGTGTATCGACTTCGCTTTTGCTCAAGGAGAGATGCGCCGATCGTCGGGTTTGGTGCAATTTGTCTGCTACATTCCCAAACGATCTTTCTTGAATCCTGAGAAAATACGTATCCAGCCAACATTTCTACCCACCCCTGTCTGACCAGCTTCTTCTTCGTCTCTTGACCGATTAACACACTACTACTGAAAAAATATGCTGACGCCAGAAGTATAAGCGTGAGGTTTCGTTTGGAGAAACTTACATCGTCCATAGGTTGAGTGAAGCTATACTTTTTGTGCCGAGCTTTCCAAGGAGCAGTAAAGCGAACGTTTAGACTTCATCGTCATCATCGTCTGGCGGATCGGGACAAAAGTCAGCGCTTGTATCGAAGCTATTGAAGGTCCAAGTTCCAGATTGTTCGCCGAAAGGCTCTGACGCACAAACGCAACCTCCGCCGAAATCGGGTTCGCACAGTGAGTTAGTGTAATCGACCGTTCCAACCAACGGTGGACTTTGAAATTTGCACTCTTCATAGTCCGAGCCAGAACTGTCGCATACATCGTCTTGGTGAGAGAAAGTATAATCCTCACAATATCCAGTACAGCCGTTACCGGAATCATCATTGTTAAGTTCACATGTGTTGACATCTTCAGCAGGATCCTCCTGAGAAACCGAATAACAAGTTGTCCCCCACGCAATAGCAGCGAAGACGATAGTCAATACAGCGCCCAAATAGACACTATTCCAGCCTCGAACAGAGCGCTGAAGATACCCACAGATTTTATTAGCTTTATTCATTTCCACTTTTTCTTTTTGATTCTATTTCGTAAAACATCATTCGGAACTCTCTCTCCTCAAACATCCCGATGCATCCAAGAAATATGAGACCGTTGAGTCCGACAACTTCGCGATCACTCGTCTTTGCTCTCGGTCTATTTCAATAACTCTTGCGGCATCCAGCACTCGGACATTGTCTCCATCGAAGAAAGTCTCGCTTTTGGCCCCATCGTGAGACTTTTCTACCGTTCGAACAATATTGCCATCTTCGGAAAAATAATTCGTGCGACCACCCGCATCGGCACCATCAGCGTCAGTGAGCCGTACTGAACGCAGTCCCAGACGAGGACTACCGGGAACTTTAACATATTGCCGTACAATCTTTTCACCAGAAAAATCAATGTCGGTAACCATGCCCTTTTTCGAGTGAAAAGTTCTGCTGAACCGACTACCATCAACCTTCTCGTATTCAAACGTGCGGACGAGTCCTCTGTCCTCCTGCGAGGAGTAATATCGCCCACCCGCATCTTCGGTAATGAGTCCGTCGATCATTTCAAACCTGAAGCTGGAAACATCGTCTTCAAATGCTTGAGCATTTGAAAATTCCAACGCCAGTTGCTTTCGCTCTAACTCTTGTATCAAATCAAAATCGAACAATTTGCGACCGTCCTTTACACATGATTTCGCAGTTTTACGGAGACTGACTATTATCGGACTCACCGCATTTTGGGCGTATGTCGGAAAGTCAGTAAACCCGAACGTGTATGTGTCTGACCCAACCCTGATCTCTCTTGTTGCTGCGCTACCGCTCCGAAAATCAACCTCGGCAATGCAGCGCCCATCTTGTTCAACTCTCACCAACTTTTCACCTCGGTAAACCCACTTCAACCCGCGCGCAAAAGGCAAGTCGGCAGACACGAGCCGGCCTCGCACGAAATTCATCTCGCCATCCTTAGAAAGTATCTTCAGCGTATTTGAACTTACCCTTCCCTCAAAGGTCCCACATTGGCTTCTGAACAAATCTTCGCCGACCTCCTTCAGTTCCAAAATCCGCCCTGTGAAAGAGTAGACCTTGATAGTTCTCTCGTCGGATTTCACTACCCAGGATTCGAGAAATGGAACCCACCAGCACGCTCCGAGAATAGGCTCGCTAGCAATGTTCTCACCCGTATTAAATTGGACACGTAGGGGTAACTTAGTCTCGTCCAAAAGGATTACCTCTCCAAGATTTCCCCATATCGACAAATGACCATTGAAGTCCGAGTGATTCAGCGCATTCGACTTTGGTTGCAAAAACCAATCGTATTTTTCGTCGGTGCCACAGAGAACTGGTTGAGAGAAAAGGGTGCAAACCACAAGCGTTAACGCGAAACTCCACACAAGTCTGGTAGGCTGCAAAATCATCTAAAGACAAGACGAAGCGATTTTAATACAAATAGGAACAGCAGCAAGCAATAAATTTAGTAAATAGACAAAAATCCTGATCGAATGAGGTGAGGCGAGGTGTAATACAACCTAACAGATTGAATGCTTAATAAACAAATTTCGCACGAAATTACAATTTTCAATCTATGCATATTACCTACAAAAGGGTGCGGAAGGCGTCAAATCAGCGTAAAGCTGCAGTAGCGTGGGCAATTTATCGGAGAACCAACATGCCTCACCGCTGGATCGCCGAGCGCCTGCAGCTACGGAGCCCCGCGAACTCCAGTCGAACCGTGCGAAACTTTGATAAAATCGCGGATAGGCAATTGTCGAAAGATATCCGCACGTGGGAAAATGCCTACTTTTTCGGTTGCCCCTTTCCACACACGCTCCCCTCCAAAATCCTGCCCTGTCGCGCGAAACGAAGCGAACCGGTTTGAGGAATTATTCTATCTATCTCCGCAAAACTGAATCGCGAAGAAAACAGTTCAACCCCGGTGGACCCCAGAGTCATACCCGCTTGTCACCATCGCCGGGAACAACCTGCAGTTCATAAATGATGAGGCCTGGCTGCATGCGATCAACCTGGCAAACGACCGATCCGTTCCCTTCAATGGCTGCTGTTGAACCATACGAAACCCGACCGTTCCATTCCCCTGTAACATCGGAAGAAATCAGGCACATACCCGTTTCCAGCGCCCGGCGTTTTCGGATCTCATTGTGTTTTCGGTTCCATCGCTCCGCGTCGGATTTCCGCATCATATTGTTACACGGACAGAGTAGCAGTCGGGCATCCTGCTCCGCGACCGCCTGAGCGCATTCAGGGAAGTTCAGATCGTTACATATATTGATCCCGAACTTTACCCCATACAGATCGAATATAGGAAAAGAGCTACCCGCCTCAAACTGGCTTTCTCCCGCGAGTAGTTTCGCCTTGCGATAACGCCCCAGCACAACCCCGCTTTCGACGACTACTGCTGTGTTAAACAGCCTGGTGCCTTCCCTTTCTATGAACCCGAAGACTACCGTGGCGGTCAACTGCGCGAGAGCTTGCAAGATTCGCCCGAAAGCCGGAGAGGACAGATCAAACGCCAGCTCTTCCGTGTTCTCACCCACGTAGACATAACCCTGAAGGTAACATTCCGGCAGACAGATCAGCCTGGCACCTTGTGACTCCGCCCGTGCCGCGTATTCCAGGATGATGGCCAAAGCCCGATTGATATCCTGGTGCACATATGGCAGTTGGCAGGCTGCGATCTTTACAGCATTCGTTCTTGGGCTTCCGGCATCAGTCAACGTTTTCAAGTCACCTCCCTCTGCGGTATCAACCGGCGACATAGGCAAAAAAGGATCAACAGTCAAATCTCAAATCCTCTCCCATCACCCCGCTCAACAACACAAATCCGAAACCAAAAAGGTAGAGACCTGCGGCTCGCAGGTCTACCCCACATCTCCCGCCAGAAGCTCGGAATTCGCTTCCATTCGTGAAGTCTCGCACTCGGACCGGGCATCGAACACAGCCAGCGAGTGCATTCGTGTTCGACACTTCGACCAAGGAGAGACGGCTTTCCAGCCGTCGTCTTCGGAAACATCCGCCCAAGGAAAGGCGACACCCTTGAATAAAAAGAGTAAAAGGGGCCCCTTGTCACTTCTCAATCCTTTCCCCGAGCAACCTACCCTACCGCTGGCTCGCCCAGCGCCTGCAGCTGCTCAGTTCCGCGAACGTCAGCCGAACAGTGCGACACAGTAACAAGATCAAAGATAAGCAATTATCGAAGGATATCCGGAAAAGGGATCCCTCATAATTACTGCGCCATTTCCTCTAGACCCGTGACCGAGGCGGAACGCTGCCTGAGAGTGAAAGACTTATCGCCCGGAGGGCCATCACACCTCATGCCGACGAAGTCGCCAGATAACAATCCAAAATGTAACACAGGCGAGAGTGTTCAGGGTTTTGGGATGGGTTCTAGAACCTTCGAAAGAACATCCGTGTTCACCATGGATTCAATCGGATACTTCTCATCAACAAAACCGAACTTGATCCACCAATCGTTGATCAGTGACATCAACTCATTGATCTGACCGTTCGTCTGTTCCAGGGGAGGAGTACCCTCGGCGACACCGAGGAAGGCACCCGCTTCCTCAAGAGAATAGACATAGAGTCCCCCTTCGACAAAGTGCCCCTCCGTCCCGATAACCCCCTGGACATCCTCGATCGGAAACTTCAGTCCCTCGGCAATGATCTTGTTCGCCTCCTCCGTATTTTTCATCCAGTAATCCACCGCCATGTAGTAAGCTTTCAAAGTGGCCACCGCTACCTCCGGTTTCGATTCGATAAACTCGTCGGACATAAAGACCGCGTCAGACAGAAGAGCAGTCTTCAGCCAGAAAGGATCGAAAGTCTGATCGATAATCCGACTGCCTTTGAGATTCTCCAGAACCTGGCCCCCAAAAGGTTCCCAGAACTCACCCGCCGCAGTAGTTCCCCCGATCATGGCACCGGCAGCGTCATCCATGATGAGATTGACGTATTCCACGTCGTCGAACTTCAGCCCGTTTTTCTCCAGAAAGATTGCCATATAGATCTGGCTCAAGCCTCCTTCCATCACTGCCACTTTTTCACCTTTCAGATCTTGGGCAGACTCGATTCCAGGAGCGACGATAATCTTGTCCGATCCATAAGTCGTGTTTGCAATTGAGACGACCCGGGCCGGGAGTCCTTCCTTGGCACCGATGGGTCCATACTCGATCGTGCTGGAAATGGTATCGAGCCTTCCCGCTGCCATGAGAGCAAAACTCTCGTAAGGATCTTCGATGATGGAGATGTTCAGATCGATGCCCAGCTGCTGATCAAATCCTTTCTCCTTGGCAACGAACCAGAACCCGTATCCCGGCCAGGAAAACAAAGAAACGTTCACAGTCTCCGCTTTCTCCGGAGCAGGTGCAGGCTTCTCCGCTGCAGGTGCGGATTTCTCTGAAGTGGGTGCTTCTTCCGCAGGCGCCGGTTCTTCAGGAGCGACCTCCTCGGTTGGGGTGGAGCCGCCACACGCTACAAGGAACAGAGCGAGAGAGATGCAGGCCAGAGTCGCAAGGGACGACCGGATTGGAAGGATGGTTTCGATTTTCATGATTCAAAGGAAGAGTCACATCACAAAAAGCTTACCCCGTGCCAGCCACTTTTCCTTTCGGGCTCCGCAGATTACCACATTTCCCCAATCGTACTACCCCAGCCACCTCAGTACCTTCCCGACCGAGCGCAGAGAAAGCCCCCCCACCCAATCCAGCGAAGGATCAGATCAGATCAGATCAGATCAGATCAGAAACCAAACCAACAAAGCCCACGACAAGAATCCCTGCCATGATCTCATCAACACAGTAAAAAACGAAACGGGTCAGCTAAAACGAAAGAGGTCGCATGTAATTTCTCAATTCCTTCTCCGCCCCACATCCCCTGCCACAAGCCCAGCATTCGTCCCAACTCATTACATTCGCGAAGTCCCGCTTAGACCGTGCGTCCCTCGAACGAGGGACAGCCCGCAGGACGCATTCGTGTTCAAAACAAAAAAACTACCGCACCTACACGGCCCCAGACTTCACCATCGAAGAAATGCAAAAGGACGGTTTGTTAGGATAACACAAAGGTAGAGACCTGCGGCTCGCAGGTCTACCTCACATCCCCTGCCACAAGCCCGGCATTCGTGCCCATTCCTTACATTCGTGAAGTCCCGCTCAGCGAGCCGTATTCTTGATTGCAAGAATCCGACACCGCCTGCCTTCACCCTCAGCATATTCATAATTTTTGAGTAATTTTTACCTGACGCGTTTTACGTTTGTTGCGCCATGGCATGAGCCCTAGCGTGGTCAATCAGATCGGTCAGCTTCGTAGATTAAAAGTTAAAAGGGGTCGCTTGTAGTTAAAAGGGGTCGCTTGTCATTTCTCAATACTTTCTCCGACCAATATGCCCCACCGCTGGATCGCCAAGCGCTTGCAGCTGCGCAGCCCAGCGAACGTCAGCCAAACCGTGCGAAACTTTAACAATATTGAGAATAGGCAATTATCGAAGGATATCCGCAAATGGAAAAATGCTTATCATGTCGATTAACCCTTTTCACACCGTCATACGTTTTCACGCGGTTGGCGCTCAGGGCGCATTGGTTGGCATATGCGTATAAATTACTGCCCAGTAGCGGCGTTAAGAAAGGCTTCCAAGTTGGTCACACTAAACGTCATCAGTTTCTCATTGTTAATATTGATCACGGTTGATAAATGTTATTCTGGCTGGCCTTATTTTCGCTATTTGAAACGAATTGTAGTGACCTCCGGGTTTTTAGGGCGAAAGATAATATGAGTGATGAGTGTGACGAAAACTTGAATTTCGAATACAATGCTTTTTTGAGCTATACCTCAAGGATAGACTATCGACTTGTCCGGAAATTGGAAGCTTTCCTTGAGAGTTTCCATCGAATCAAAAACACGCAAGAGTTTGATTTTCCGAAGCTCGAAATTTGCAGAGATGGGAGTGATTTTTCGATCACTAAGTTCCGGCAGCAGGCGCGGGAACTTGTTTCAACCGGAGATACCGATTCGGAGGAAGACGAAATTCAGCGGCTGATAGTGGGGGAACTTGAAAAAAGCCAGTACCTGATCGTGATCTGGCCGGGTAAGGAATCTGCAAGCTATTGGATAGAATGGGAACTGAAGTGGTGGTTGAATAATCGCTCGGCGGAAACGGTTCTTTTTGCGGTGAGTCAAGGGGAGCCGGCATCTGACCTTCGCGGTTTCTTCGGAACCTTTTTGTTGGACTCGGGGGTGGCGCGGAGCAAGTGGTATGATCTACGGGGATTCTACAAAAAACAGAGTCATAACAATCAAAGTAGGGATTTCGATGATGAACGAATTCAACTGGCTGCTGATCTCATTGGATTGAGCGCCGGAGATGTCGCACCGGTCTGGTACCGCGATCAACGTCGAAAGGCGCGAGTTCGAAGTGTTGTTGCACTTGTTGTGGCTACTGTCATTTTGACGATCGGTTCAGTCGCAATGTGGTCTTTTCAGAGAAAGGCGGCAGCAGAAGCTATTTCGCTGAGAAGTGAGCTGGGTGCCAGGGCTTCAACTGCTGTCATGCTCGGTTCGAATGAACTTGATGAAGATCCGGGTTTGGCAGCTGCCTTTGCTGCGCGATCCCTCAAATTGTCCCCAAGTGAAGGTGCTCGCATTCTTCTGGGGGAAAGTCTAGTCCGATTACCTGCATATCGGACACTTCGCGTACACGCTGGTCCATCCTCAAACAATTTGGATCGATCTGGTGAGGAGGGATTACATTTGTTGAATCCATCGCCAGAGATTGCCTGGATCAAATGGAGCGCGGACGGGGCTTTTCTAGTTCTGGCGACGAAGGAAGAGGGCTCGGAACCGGTGATTTGGCAGACTGATCCAGGCTTGAAAGTCGACGGTCTGGAGTTTCCAAACCCGATTGTTGACTTTGACGTTTCGGTTGATGGCGAATCTCTCCTTGTTCTTGATCAATCTGGTGACCTCTCGATTTACCGCTTCAGTGGGCCGGGATTTCCATCGAGAGAGACGACCATTGAAGGGAATATGAAAGAAATTCTTATTTCCGGAGTCGGGACTGTTGTCGCTCGGGTAGGTAATGACGAACTCGCACTTCTAGATCTGGAATCAACCGCAGTGACGAATGTGCCTTTTCAGGGCCTTCCTGTCAGTGGTGCCATGACGCCTGATTCGGCTTGCTTTGCGGTTCTCTCTGATCGTGGTGAAATCCGTGTCTTTGAGCGAGCCCATGGCGATCTGATCGGTGCACTCGTCACCGGTCTCATGACCAGCGACTGGACCTATCGAGATGAAATGCAATTCCTTTTAGCTTCGATAATTCGAAGAGAGCCTCAATTCGATGCTTTAGGAGAAGAAGTAGATTCCCTTAACATTACCGGTCGAGCGACTGATTTGCTTATGGTGGTGTCGGAGCAGGATCCCAACCTCCGTAAGACCATTTCCGAAGCCGGTGAGTCAATCTCTGATTCTGTTGCAACCGGCAAAGATGGAAGCCCAAACGCATCCATGAGTTTATCGGGAAAAATGCCAACGGAACTCCTCACAAAAGCCCTTCAATCGGAGGTAATGGATAAAACTACTCCAGCAGACATATTGTTCGGCCCAGATGCAAATTGTCTCATTGTTAGTAAAGTGAGCGATACCTTTCTGGAGCTGGAGATCTGGGATATCAAGGGAGAAAATCCAGAAATGGTGCAATCCTTTTCAGGTCTGTTTAGCAAGTTTGATCTATCAGATTCCGGAGAAGACCTTGTTATCGTTGGTGTAAACTCAATGGCCATCTTCGGACTGAAGCGGCTCAGAGATGGTCGCCTTATCGTGGATCGAGTAGAAACTCGCCCCCTCGAATTGAAAGAGAGGAGGCTCGGAGTTCCGAGATCGTTAACGCTAAGCGCAAAGGGGAACTTAGTTCTCTCGTCGTTCGCTCCCTTCCTCCAAATGATGGGGGCAAATCCATCTCAGGTTTTTCTGGAATTAGTTGATAGCAAGCAAGACATCCGGACTTCAAATCGTTTTGCCCGGACCGAAATCAATCCCCATAACTGGCCTGTTCCCATTCTCTCGTTCAGCCGTGACTCGAAGAGGGTTGCTAGCTATTCTGCTAATGGCATCGTTAGAATTTGGAAGACTTCCGGTGAAGATGAACTATTCGGGCGTAATGGGGAAACGACCGAGACGTTCAACAGGTCTGCGGTTTCTGGAGATTGGTTTGTTCCCGGAGAGACTCTTCAAATCCTGGATCGGGCCTTCGAAACAGATACCGAATTGTTGGCGGCGACCAGCGAAGTGACGCCATGTGAACTCGATAGCGATTTAATCCAGAAACACGGGCTCGGTGACTTGGATCTCACCAGAGGCGTTCATCAGTTAAGTAACCAGAACGCGGCATCGAGTCCGTCTTTGATTCCGCTGGGTCAAAAGCTAGACCAGCGCCTGGAGCGGGGACAGATCGCTTTTCAGCCTAGAGTTGAAACAGCACATAAGCCCAGCGTGTCGCCCGAAGGATTGCCGATCGACGAATTGATTGAGAAAGTCTTGCGTTCCGAGCCCGTCGCCGATTTCAGTACCCCGTTGGCGGCTTCGCTTCAAGAATTGCCTGTGCTTTTGTCCGGTAGTCACGTGGAGAAATTGCTCAACCAAATTCGCGATGACGAAACGTCTCTTCGCGCTGTAGTTCTTGTCGGGCTGAGCGGGAACAAGCGAGCGACGAAGGAACTGGAAGAAGTGAAGGCCGCGTCTTCGAGTCGCCCATTCCTTGAAGTTCTGGAATGGGCAATTCGACACTTGGATGAATTTGGGAGAGATGTGAGTCTCACCGGAATCCCCAGTCAAGTTGCACCAGAGAATTTAAAGCCGACTGACTTGCTCTGCTATCCCACGTATGTTGAGGGTAAGCTTGATTTCGAGAGAACCCTGGATGTCGTTAGGAATGACGAGGTTTCCCGGAGGGCCATCGTGGACCATAGATTTAATCCCCACGAAAGTTTTGCACCGATGGCCTTCGCGATCTGGGCAGTAGGTCGGGACAAGGGCTATTTTCTTTCAAAGATTGCAGAGGTCTATCAGGAAGTTGGACGACTAGCCGAAGCACAAGAGTTCGCTGACGCGGCTTCAATCGAAGATCCGGATAGTGCGGACATTGAAAACCTATTGGGGAACCTAGCGGTCAAAAACAAGGAATATTCGAAAGCCCAGGACCACTATTTGAAAAGCATTAAGCTGGGCCGGAAGGATGGTTGGCCGGAATGTAATCTGGGTAGGCTATACAGCAACACAGGAGACCTGGAACTCGCCGAGAAATTCTTTCGGGAGGCAATCGGGCGAAAAAGCAGTGCGCGAAGTGAAAGCGAGTACGCAGAATTTCTGAACGACTTCGCCTGGTTTGTGGTCACTGAAAGAGGCGATGAAGACGAGCTTCTGGAGGAAGCTCTAAAACGAAGCAAGGAAAGTAATGAGATTACTTCGAGGTCTGATCCTGGTTTTCTTGATACTCTTGCGGCAATCCATTTTCGAAGAGGTGATCGGGAAGAAGCAATGCTGATCCAGGAGGAGGCAATCGAGAAGGCGATAGTTTCTCATCCTGAGATGGTTGAAGAGTTGCGGGAGACACTTCGATTGTATCAGTAATTCACAAAAGCGGGCAGATAACATGAAAGAGAGTTGGCTCGGCCTTCGCCCGATGGGGTCGGTTGTGTGAAAGGGGTCAATATAAGCGAAATCCGTGTTTTCTGAGAAATTCTTCTGGAATGGATCTCCCCAACCCGGAGTCCAGGATTTCTCCGAAATCGGCCAGATCTAAGTGCCCCTTCGGAATCAAAAGCCGAAACTGAGCCAATTTCTTCGGGTGGATTCGGACAATCCACCAGGCTTTGTTGCCACTTTTAGCGTCGTCTCCAATTATTTTATAGATAAATTTGTCTTCGTTAGAATATTTCTCGACATGATTTACTTTTCGTTGCTTGTCCATCGATCAATCGTCCGAAAAATCAGAGTTTTCTACCTATCAGTCCCTTACATATAAGCTGGATGCAAATACAATTTCCGATTACGAGAGGTCAGGCGCGAATGGTCGCCTAATGCAGCGCCATTCGGGTCAATCGACAAAATAAGCATTAACAAATCCTCCCCCCGCCCTTTACATCATCCCCATGCCACGAGCGCCACGGATTCAGTATGAGGGAGCCCTCTACCACATTCTCGCTCGCGGAAACCGCCGCGAACCCATCGTCTTCGACGACGAAGACCGGCGCACCTTTGTCCGCACCCTCGTTTCCGCCTGCCAAAAGTCCAGTCGGGAAGTCTTTGCCTAGGAATAGGAGTAAATCGAAAATGTTACCTTTCAGCCCCTTTTCACGATTGAACCATTTCCAATCCTTGAAAGTAAGCGCAGAGCCCAAAAGCTATTCGCTTACGCCTCATCCTCCCCTGAAACACGAGAAGGGCGATAATTGCGGCAAATAAGTGTGCCAAAGAGTATGCTGCTAGCCAGTAAAATAAGCTCTAAAGTCGTCATTCCGAACTCCTGGGTTTCAGCGAGCATGACCTTTCCATCCTGAAATCCTTTCAGGTATGATTCCGACTCCACCGCTGTTGGTTGGACTTCGCGAACAATGACTTTAGTCATGCTGAAGATCAGCACAACGCCATAGCACTGGAGAGCAATAAATAATATTGCCGGTAGCACTTTGTGACCCTTTATAAGAAACAGTAAGGCAATCAGAGTTAATAGAAAGATAACTACCAAATTCATAAAAGGGATCAGGCGTCGAATCAAAAATCGTCATTCCCATTTCCGCATCCACAGATGTCCGCAAAAGGGGCAAAGGTATGAACCGGCACATCAGTAACACAATAGCCTAATCGGGATAAGATGCGAATGGCGCTGCATTAAGCGACCATTCGGATCAGCAGTCAATTCTTCTTCGCTCCCTTACCTTGCCTGTAATAGCTCGCACACCACTCTACACTGGAAACCCTATTGTGTTTATGTTAGAATAAGAAACCGCATACCCTGATACCCGGCACACAAACCGCAACCTCCCCCACCCATCTCATACAGCATCCCTTGAGACGTCATCCCCCCAAAACCACACCTCTCTCCACTCCCCCAAAAACCCTACCAAAACCTCTGCAAATGATGGCAAAAAGACCGAAATGCATCCAAATGATAGCCTCCCATCATTTTCCCAACATCTCTAACTCACTGAACCACAGACTCATCCACCAAAAACACCCCTATTTTCGCCAAAAAAACGAAATCCCCATCAAAACATAACATTTCCCCCAATACTCAACGCCCCCATCCACCACAAAACCACATCAAACCTCAGGATCAGCACCAATCTCCTTCTTCACCCGCTTCTTTCCGACCTTCCGAACTCCACGCCCCGTCCTCCGAAGCATCTCATAAGGGAACGCCGTCATCCGCCGCAGCCCCATACTGAGCCCGGCCGTTCCGAAGATACTGTTTCGAACCGACGAGAAAACCTCATCGCGCACCGCAGACTCCTCGACCGTGCCTTCTTCCTGAATCAGCGAGAGACGGTGCCACGCATAGAGGCCCGTGATCGCCGCCGCAAAAAAGACAAAGTCGATCCCACGAAAACTGAGCGCCGGCATCGAGAAGGCCTCCTCCGGGATCTCGATATTGGCCCGAAAAAGAAAGTCCAGGCTGACCTCCTTCAAAGCGAAGTAACTGGCAATCATACCACCCACAATCGGAGCGATCGCGGCCGACGCACCCGCACAGAACGCATTCGCCCCCAAGTAGGCCGTCGCGTTGCCGGGCGGCGCTAGCTTCAGAGCGATATTCGCCGCGCACAGATTGAACCCCGCCGTCGAGATACCCCCGATCAGATGAATCAAAAGCAGCAGAGGTATCGTGAAATTGTGTCGCTCCGGCAGCGTAGTAAAAGGCCACAGCAGCAGAAGAACAATAAAGAGAGGCACCGTGACAGCGAGAACACTCTTATTGCTGAAACGATCCGCGATCCTTCCCCACACGCGAAAAAAGTAAATGTTAGTCACCTGAGAAACCACCGCGATCAAAATGATCGTGCTCATCGGTATCCCGATACGCTCTAACATGTAAACCACAAAGAACGCACACGACATGATCACCGTGAAACTCCACGAAGCCGAAAAGATCAGCAGCTTCCGGAAATTCGGATCCCGCACCGGAGCAATCAGCGTCCGAAGCCAGTTCTTCTCCTCACGCTTCGGCATCCGCGGCTCCGGAATCCAAATGACCGCACACGAACCAACCAGCCCAAAACAGGCCGCCACCAGGAAGATAACCGAATAAGCACTCGACTCGCTATCCAACAAACTGGTCAGCCCCTTCAAACCATAGCCGGCCGAGATACTGAGCACTGCTCCCATCGCCGTGGCCAGAGACAACCGCGAGGCAATGATCGATCCCCGCCGATTTTCCGGGAGCAAATCCTTGATCAGCGACGCCATCGAACAACCCGCAAAAGACCCGCCGAGAAAGAAGAGGATCATGAAAAGCGTAAACAGGAAAACCTCGCTCCCCTCCGGAGCACAAAACGGCACCAGCGCAGCAGCCACCAGGCACAGCCGCGACCCGATTCCGAAAACGACCGTGAGCAGCTTCCTGAGCTGCACCTTTTCCACCACGAAGATCGCAGGAATCTGCGCCATCTGTGCGATCGGGGCAAAGCTCGCCAGGAGACCGATCATAAAATTCCCCGCACCAATCGCGAGAGCCATCCCCGGGAGGAAAGCCCCCGTAACGAGCAGCGTCATCGAGTGCGAGCTCAGACTTTCCCACGAAAACACCTTCAGCCCCTTCTCCACCTCCTCATCCGACAGCGAATCTGTTGGTTCATACCATTTCACACAGACCATGTGCGCAAGATGAATGCCAGCCTGCCGCCCCCCGAGAAATAGCCCTCAAGCAGAACAGTCCCCTCAACCCTCATCAAAAGACCCGCACCCGACCGACAGTAACCAATGTTTCCGGTTTTCGGACTTCAGTTTCTATTCACACCCTAACATCAACACGCTGACTCACTTCTTAACCAAAAAAAACAAGAGCAACAGGCCGATTGCCACATCGAATAAGTAAGAGGCGACAGTATAAAACTCCTCTCCCCTATCCACCAGAAACGCGCCAACAAAAACGACCACTAGCTTAGCAAAGAATAGCAAACTCACCGCCAGTCCAATGACCGGTACCTTCCTATCCGCTCTGGAGAGAACTCGAAAAACCGAAACGATCAAAACAGCGAGGAAAACGACCAGCTCGAAAACGAATAGAACTACAATATCAATTCCAAGCCAGCTACTCATCACTTTTCCTACACCTTTTCCTAAAAAAGAAGAAAAAGGTCAACAGCCAAGCCTCCATCCCAAAAAAAACCTAACATCACCAAAACCACAACGGTAGAGACCTGCGGCTCGCAGGTCTTCCTCGCAGCCCCCCTCTCGACCAACCAATCAGTTCCGCCGCTTCACTTTAGCCTTCTTCACCTTAACCACCTCCACCGTGCGGACCCCGTCGATTGAAAACGCCAGGATTCTGACCCGGGTGACCCGCCGCTTCAGCTTCGAGACCCGGGCAACCCAACGTTCGGGCGAGCCAGCCGTGCGATTGACACCGCGCTGCCCGGCCACTTTAAAGCGGACCAGAATCGCATTCTCAGCACTACCCCGAATGACAGCACGACCATTACGCTTCGCCTTCACGCGCCGCGGAGCGAAAAGAACAGGACGCACGATCGGGTCCTCCACCGCACCAATATCCACGATGCCACGAGAAACACGAACAAAGCCCCGCTGGTCCGTGGCGAAAGGCGACGAGGTCAGCCCGCCAGCCGGATCGATCAGCGGCGAACCGCGCGGAGGTGCATAAGTCAGGGTAGGACCACCATTGTCCGAAAGTATCCCCAGCATCGGATCTCCAGTGAGCAGGTCGACATCCGCAACGAGGTTCGAGCCCGCCACATCACCAATAAAGTTCACACCAATCCGAGTGACCATGGGCGCCGAGTTACGCAGGTCGGGACCGGCACCAGCGCTGTTCCCCGCGATCACACTTTGTTGTAGAGTCAGGGTTCCAGTATTAAAAATTCCGCCCCCCTCTACAGAGACGTTGTTTTCGGAGAGAGTCGATTGAACCACCTCCGCCTCACCCGGAGAAGCATTGAAAATCCCCCCACCCTGTGCCGTAGCGTTGCCCGACAGCGTGCAGTTCTCCACCACCAGGTCCCCCACGTTATGGATCGCGCCGCCTGACATCGTCGCGAAATTGCCCACGAGAGTGCAGCGGCTCAACGTCAGAAAACCTTCATTACGGAAAGCACCCCCCAGGTCCGCATCCCCATTGGCAAACGTGAGCGCGATCATTTCGACACTTCGGCCAGATGCGATCTGGAACAGCCGGGTCGTAAACCCCCCGTCCATGGCCAGCCCCCCAGAAAGGGACGACGCATCGACGACGAGGTCCTTGTCGATGACGAATTCCTCAACAAAAGGAATCGTCGCACCCGAAACGACCGGATCGAACGTCACAGTGCCCCCGGGTGGAGTAAAAGCGAGCGCCTCGCGCAAAGACACACCATTCGTGATCCCGTCGAAATTGTCGTCCGTCGAGCTCACCACCGTCAGAGGAAAACCCGGTATCTCCTGGTCCTCCACCGCGCCGATATCCGGCACACCAGCGATCGGGAATCCACGTTGATCACCGTCGACACCCGCCACCACAGCACCACCCTCGATCGCGAGCGAGCCCGGCAGCGGCGGCTTCGTTGGCGTCGTCCCGCCGTAGTTACCCAGCGGGGCCAGCATCGGATCTGTGTCTCGCAGATCACCACCCGCAGCGGCGTGGGCAGCATCACCGGCGGGCGTATCATCCAGGAGATTGTTTCCCAAAGAAGTAATGGTCAACTCCTCCCCCGTGATCAACATCGCATCCCCGGTGACTCGTGCCTCAATGTTAGTGCCAACATTTTCGGCAAAAATCGTATTCTGATATTCAAAGATCGCCTTGGTTCCCGCCGCCGAAACAATCTCGATTCCATCATTGTCATTCCCGAAAATCGTCACATTCGTCAGCGACAGCGTATCATCACTACTATTATTGGCGCTGAAAAGACTGATCCCCCGCGTCTGGTTATTGGCGATCGTAGAACTCGTGATCGTCGTCTGACAATCCTGGAGACGAAGAGCCCCCACCCCGAGCGTCAGATTGTCGACAATGGCACACTCGATGATGTCTAGAGTAGCAAACGCCGCAAGGATAGTGCTACCATCATTCCCCTGGGACGAATGATTACGCATCACCACACGCTCAAGAGTGATCGTGCCCCCGTTGGTGAACAGCGCCCCGCCCCCACCGGAAGGAGCCACGCCATCCGCCAGCGTGAGATCCCGGATCGTGATGATCCGCGGCCCGCTCCCCACCTCCTCAAAAACGCGACTCGCACCGCCACCGCTGATGGTAAGGACATCGGCCCCCAGCCCATTGATCGTCACCGAGCTGGAAATCTCGAGATCCCCTTCCGTCAACGTGATCGTCGAATTTGCGAGACCAGGGTCAAACTCGATCACATCCGCACTCGTGGTATTCGCGAGACCAATCGCTTCCCTGAGCGAGAGATTGCCCGCCGAAAAATCTCCATCATCCACATCAGACGGAGAATCCACAATCAGCGTCTGGCCAACTGCCTGATCTGCAAGCACCAGCCCCCCAACCGTAAGAAACGCAAAAAGACATCGAGGGACCCCCCCCATGAGGTTCGAAACAAAAGACAGGAAGAGATCAGTAACACTCGTTTTCATCAGGGGAACGCCGGACCAGCGGATAAAGGTTTCCATTTTCATCACCACAACTCCCCTTCCGCCGAAAGCCCTAGATCGGAGGAGGCAGGGCGTTCAGGGTTGTCGATCAAAACAGACTCCCCCATCAGGCCAGCCGGTCAATGACTTTCTCGTGAATTTCGCCGACTAGATACCGCTACTCATCTCCTCACTATATACATTCCGCCTCAGGGCGATCAGGGCACTAGCGCCTCGTCTTATTCGTCCTCTTTCTCAGGCTCGAACGCGGCGACAGCAGCTAACCGCGGAACGGCTGGACCAACCCGACCGACAAATGCCAGAGATACTTCGAAGTGATACCAGTTATCACGGTCAATATTAGGATCACCCGGCCCGTCACTCCACTGCCCCTTGCACCGGAAAATGAGAAAGCGCTCATCCCAACGCAGCTCGCCGACCGAGTGATATCGCCCGCCCTCCACCAAGAGCCTGCGGCCAAGAAGATTGAGTCGGTAATCAGGCAAGCGCACCTCCTCCACTGAATCGGGAGAAAACGCGAATACAGCCACCTCCATCATCGATTCTGTCTTTCCCTCTATCACCGCTAGATAACGGGAGTCCTGCGACCAGGCGATCTCGTGGAAAAAGGTGTGATTCGGAATATTCACGAAAGAGTCCCTCAAGACCTTCCCGGTCTTGGCATTTTTGAAGCGCACACCACTTTTACCCGGATCAGACGAATCATATTCGATCTCGTATTGTCCATCCGGTGATTTGAGTTCCTCACCAGCTGCGCAGCATATGGCGAAGAGAAATGCAACGATAGTTAGGATCTTCATTGTAAAGCAAGCGCCCGAGCCCCCATCACCATAGCGCGCATTCCCGAGACTGGGTTGAGGTTGACTATACCATGATACACTCGACTCGTCACGTGTGAAGCATTGCCTACTCTGTATTGTTCGGCGGCATTTCTTTCTGATCATCACTGTGCTCTGGAGTCCAATTCTTTGGTGGGAAATTCTCAATACTGATTTCACAACCGTAAAACTGCCCCACCATCTCACGCAGTCCAATTAAAGCGTCCTCTTTGCTCCCTCTCTGTTCGATGAGGCGGGGTACGATTCCGAAGTCGTTAAACTGGAGACCGAGTTCTTGCTGAATGTAACGAAACAGCTCCTTGGGAATCAGTTCAGTTATCTGATCACCCGTACTTAGGTAACGAATGCCGCAATCAAATCCCGAAATAAATGACCACAACGACTCGAGGAGATTATCTGATTGACCGACATACATCTCTGGACGTGTGAGAATATAACCAAGCGCGTCATGTATCCGCGGTCTTTCGCTATCTGAAATGCTGGTCATTTTATTCAGGGTCACGTGCAAGAAATCCCCGCCCGTCCAGAGGCCGACACCTCGACCCTAGAGTAAAGATTCGAGTCAGGGAAGTCAATCAACTCGCGGCAGGATCGTGCTCTATATCTCCGACTTGCTCGACTTACTGTGATCAGATACTTATTCGATGGACTCTCCCCCAGCCGTCCGAGATCTGCGAATAAAACAGGCAAGGTTCACGATGCCCGCAATCAAGAATAACAAAGCTGGTATCACACGACCCGATGTCCAGATCTTTTGATAAGGAGTGTCCTTAACTTCATCGAAATCCAGGCCCGTGATCCTCCACCATTCGGAAATTCCATCCCAGTATATCCAAAACTGCAGTATTCCCACAAAGCAGAAGAGAATGGCATTGATCCCGAACAGCCATCGCGGTGTGCTTATCTTCATGTTTATAGCAGAACAGTATATTTGATCGACGTCGATCTTATTCCCACAACACTCCCGTCTCGTAAACAGTACCACTCATAGCCCTTTGATTCTCTGCAACATTTCAAACAACCACATCAAACCTTTATCCCAATCACCACAACGGTAGAGACCTGCGGCCCGCAGGTCTGCCCCACAGCCCTTGCCGGAAGCCCGGACTTCCCCCAAACATCACCTCCCCCCATCACAGCATCAGGGTGGCATCCCCCCAATCGCGCTG
The DNA here is from genome assembly GCA_002698785.1 of Verrucomicrobiales bacterium. Lineage (GTDB taxonomy): Bacteria > Verrucomicrobiota > Verrucomicrobiia > Verrucomicrobiales > DEV007 > Arctic95D-9. Next base: position 23,535 of record PAAG01000003.1, read on the forward strand.
AGCGCTGAGGGAATCGTAAATCAGCCATCAGAATCAGAAAAGACTACTCGTATCATAGGGGGCTCGATTCGTCGCGCTGCGGCTTGTTCGGCCTGACCGATGGTTGGTTGACTAGCCCCTCCAACGAATGCGTGTACAAGCCCTACCGTTCCAACTACGTATCCAAAAATCCCCCAAGCAATCCCCCCTTTCTCATGTCGCGAAGGAAAGGGTGCTGCTTCTCGGAAATAAACATCGACGATATAGAAAATCGCAGAACTATCGGGGAAAAAAAATGAAAGCAGAAGCACTGTCGAGAGCACATAGAGGTAAAGAGAAATACATACCTGACTGATTAAATTCGTTTCTCGCCCGATACCTCCAGAATCGCTGAAGTAGAATCCCAGACAGCAAAACAAAACGAGTATCAGCACGATAGCTCCATCGATCAAAGCGGATCTCCAAGTGTAATTCATAGCCGATCGTTCGAGCGCATCATCCTTCTCCCGGGGAACACTGAGAGAACCGTAAATCAGCCATCAGGTTCAGAAAAGCCTTTTCGATTCGTAGCGGGACCGAGTTCACGAACCGCTGCTATTTCAGTGCATTACGGTTGCACGTTAATCGTAAGAGTGAAATCTGGAGTTGTGACCGTGGCTGACTTTGAGTCTTCGCTCCATTCTATTGGATCAGCTATTTCTCGATAGGCCATTTCGCTCGAGCCACTTATCGGAGTCACGGTAAACGTTCTGATGCGGTCGTATGCGATGCCCCCTTTGTGAAGCGTGACGACCGCTTTCACCTCTGTATCCGTGGAAAGCGGATTCAAATTCTTTATCGAATTCACCGTGACTGTGTGCTGCATATCAGGTGATTGCTTATGTTGTCCCCCGCCCGCAGAGCCATCAATTTCCCGGACTACTAAGTAGGCGTTCAAGAGAAGCGAAAATGCGGCTAGTACACAAAGAAACACCTTCATATTTTGTCCAAAACACCCTACCAGCCCAACACAGTAAATAACAAGCAATACATCGACGCCACCCTATCCCCCGTCACCACAAAGGTAGAGACCTGCGGCTCGCAGGTCTGCCCCACAGCCCCTGCACCAGAACTCCGGGATTCGCCCCCACACTCATCCCATCCGTGACACTTGCCTCACGAGCACATTCATATTACACATGACCTCACCTTGCCCCACCCATGAGCAAAATTTCGGACAAACTCGATTTGTGGTTCCGACTCTACCGAGACGATAAAATTTGTTTCGCCGAAGTCCTGAATGGCATCTTGTATTTAGGCGACCACTTCGGTTACGACGAAGTCACCAAGGCAATCACCGACGAAGTTCAAACGAAACTCAAAGACCACTTGCATATACTGGCAGAGACCGAAGACGATCAGCATCCAGAACGACGAACCCACCTTCAAGGCTGGCTCAATTACTTCGATGGCAAGTAGCCAATGTCGGACTCCCGGCAAAAAACACCACCCTACTTACCCACCATCATCACAACGGTAGAGACCTGCGGCTCGCAGGTCTGCCCAGAACGCCGGGATTCGTGCCAATTCTTTCCATTCGTGAAGTCCGCTCACGGACCGTGCGTCCTTCGAACGAGGGGCTGCGCGCCGTGACCGTGACCGTGACCGTGACCGTGACCGTGACCGTGACCGTGACCGTGACCGTGACCCGTGACCCGTGACCCGTGACCCGTGACCCGTGACCCGTGACCCGTGACCCGTGACCCGTGACC
>PAAG01000004.1 GCA_002698785.1 Verrucomicrobiales bacterium
AGCGCCTGATTATTCGAGTGCGGCGCGAGTATTGATTGAGGCAGCGTATGCGAAAGTCGGCGGCCGAGTCGATGTGAGTGGGGCTTCCGGTGGTGAGGTGGCTTTTTCTGGAAGTGAAAATGTCGACGTCACAGGAAGCGTAGACGCGACCGCATCCAATGGAGTGGGAGGCAGCGTTACTATCGAGGCTCCAGAGATTTCGCTCGCAAATGGATCCATCGTGGATGCTTCGGGAAGCGATGGAGGCGGATCCGTTCGCATTGGAGGTGGTTTCCAGGGGAAAGACGCCTCAATTTCCAATGCGGAGACTTTGACTGTTGCTGATGGCGCGGAAATTTACGCCAATTCCACGAATTCAGGGGATGCCGGGGAAGTGTTCCTTTGGGCCGACGACTCGACCGTTTTCCAGGGACATGTTGGCGCCGAAGCCCAGGGAACTTCCGGTAACGGCGGTTTTGTTGAAGTTTCCGGAAAAGACGAACTCACTTTCGATGGAACTGTTTCCACATTGGCTGCGAATGGTCAGACAGGAACTCTCCTTCTTGACCCAACCGATCTTACCATTAGCAACGGTGCGGCCTCTGCGAATAACGTAAATGTCGGGGATCTAACGACAGCTCTCGGTTCGAACAACGTTGTCGTTTCCACAGATCCGATTGGCACTGATGATGGAGATATCTCGGTCAATGACAATGTGACCTATACGAGTTCGAATGCTCTTACTCTGCTCGCTCATGGCGACATCAATTTCAACGCTTCTGTCCAGAACGGTGGAGCTGGCGATGTCAATGCTGTTGCCGGTTGGGATGGCACGACGGGCTTCGTTGCGGCGAGCCCTGGTGGTTCAGAGACGGGCACTGTCGACATGATGGATTTCTTTTCCGACTCTGACAGCTACGGAAATGCGAAAACGAACGGTGGTTTTGGATCGATCATTTTAGACAACTCTTCTCGTAGAATCGTAGTTGGTAGCCGTCACGGCGACACCCAGATGGTTGGTTATGGAATCGATTTTTTCATGGGCTCGAATTCTTCCAGTCGAGACCTACTCATCGGTTACCGAGACGTAAATAGCGATACTGGTGCAAATGCAGTGACGGGGAACATTCATTTAGAAGTTCACAATGAGATCAATCTCCTGAACTCCGATGTGGGACGTACTGAATATTCTAAAATCGGAATCGGTCACGGTGGAACCGGGAGCGATACCGGCCCTGGACCCGGAGATCTTTCAGGAAATATCACGGTGATCACCGGTGTCGACGGAAAAGGAACTGGAAACATCACTTTGGTCAACGAAGGGGTGAGCGCTGGAAACGGTGCTGAACGAGAGCGTGTTGGAATTCAAATCGGTCACGGGGGATACCGTATTCATGGGAATCACAGCGGTACGATTATCGTAGACACCACGCAGGGAACGGTAGGGGATATTACTTTTCAGGGCGGTGATGGAAAGCGTGACTATGCAATGATTGGCCACGGTGGCGTGGACATTGGTTCGAGCGCTACCGGCGTCAGCACTACTCCACTCAACATGTCGGGGAACATTGAGGTAAGGGCAGGTGGAAATGTTGATTTCACTGCCGGTGCAGCCCGGGGAGCAGCGCCTTCACAGAGTTGGCGGACAAGTGGAGACTCTTTCACTCAGATTGGCCACGGTGGGCGAAATTCAGATGGTACTCACACGGGATCGATCCTCGTCGAGGCAGATGGGGATATTCGTTTTCGTTCTGGAGATCAGGAGCGGAACTTTGCGATGCTTGGACATGGTGGCCAGGGAACGAATGGCGATCATTCCGGCCAGATCGACGTGACTTCAGGAGGTGCGATCATCTTTGATGCGCGCGGGCTCGGAGGAGAACCGGATACCAATGACAGAGATGAAGCTTTCGTGCAACTGGGGCACGGTGGATATGGGTCTCGTGGAGATACCTCGGGCACGATCAATGTGGATGCCGGAGGTAATATCGAATTCTACGGCGGAAATGTTTCTCCCGGAGGGATTTCTGCAAGCCGCTCCTACGCACAGTTGGGTCACGGTGGATATGAGACAGACAACCCGAACAACGATGTTTCCAGTCCCGGACCTAATGGAGAAATCAATGTAACGGGTAACGGAGATTTGCTGTTCACTGCTGGCAACGGTGACAACTCCTATGTCCAACTCGGGCATGGTGGAAACTCAGCCAAGGGACTGCAAGACGGGGATATCAATGTTGAGGTAGACGGTGCTATCACATTTACGGCAGGGAGAAGGCTCGGCTATGCCCAACTGGGACATGGCGGATATGATGCGGATGGTGTTAAGACCGGCAATATTGACGTTTCTGCCGGAAGTGACATCACCTTCCTTGGCGGGGTCGGCACGACGGCTCGAGATTTCAGGGCGCACGCGCAGTTGGGGCACGGCGGTTATGGAACCGATGGTGCCCACTCCGGAGACATCTTTGTTGATTCGGGCGGGGCAATACTATTCAAAGGAGGTAACCTCGCAGACAACTTCGTGATGCTCGGACATGGAGGGCGTTCACGTAGTGCCTCTAACGTGTCAGGATTCAGCGGAGATATTGATGTCTCCGCAGCAACAGGAATTACCTTTACGGCTGGCACTATGTTAGAAAGAACTCTGGCGAATGGATTCCAGGATCTTTCTCCTTATTCAAATCTCCCTGATGACGCGAATATTACCAACGGAGACGACGGCATTTATGCCGATGGCCGTATTTTTGCGATGTTGGGACATGGCGGCTACGATGGTGATGCTTCGGCTAATAACACCTACAATCCGGGAGTTGGGCACACCGGAGATATTCGTGTAGTCACGGCTGATGGCGATATCACTTTCAATGGGGGAGATGCCGCAAACCTCGGAAGTGAGGGAGCGAACGAGGGGCGTCTTCATTTTGCTTTGTTAGGGCATGGCGGCGTAGCGAGTCTCGGTGATCACACCGGTGCGATCGAAGTGGAAGCAACTTTGGGGAATGTAGTATTCAATGGTGGAGCGCAAACCAAAGATGGAGAAGTCAATCGCGACACAGGTGTCGTGACTGCAGACAAGACTGACGTCTACAATTTCTCCAAACTCGGTCATGGAGGTGTTGCTGCCCATTGGGGGAATTCCACGAACGCCGGTGGCCGATTGTCTGCAGCCTCAGCCGGCGGAACTTTGGGGCTGACTGATGGTATAAGTGTAACGGCAGGAAACGGTATTGATTTCAATGCTGGCCTTGGACGTAGAAGTTATGTGCAACTCGGTCTGGGTGGCCACGAGGTGCGCGGTATTCAAGATGGAGCGATTGACCACCAGGGTGACATCACTGTTGTCGCTGGAGCGGGAGGAGTGAATTTTACCGGAGGTGTTAACACTGTAGAAGGAACGGCCAATCCAGCGATTGATAACAATGACAATCACGGAAAGGAGTCCTTTGCTCAGCTCGGTCACGGCGGATACGATTCTGATGGAACCTTCGCAGGGGACATTTCAGTTACCACGACGGATGGTGGTGTTGTAAGGTTTTCCGGCGGTACAAGAGCTGACAACTACGTGCAGATGGGGCATGGTGGACGAAGCTCTCGGTCAGGTACTCCTGGTACGGCAGCAGGAAACTCTGGCGATATCACAGTAAATGCCGATGGGAATGTCGAATTTGTAGCAGGAACAGTCTTCGAACCTGCTCCGACCAACGAGAATGGTCGCATCTACGCGATGATGGGCCACGGCGGTTATGATTCCGACGTTTTCGGAGATAATAATTACATCGCTGGTGTCGGGCACAATGGAGATATCATTGTGAATACCACCGGAAGTGTGAACGTGATTGGTGGCAGCACGGCCAATGGAAGTCTCGGCGGCGGAAATGGACGTGAGCACTTCGCAATGATTGGTCATGGCGGAATCCTGACTGGCGGTGATCACGCAGGGGCAATCCAGATCGATGTGGATGGCGATATCAGTGTTCTTGCTGGAGATACAGAAGACAACGACAGCGGTCATCACAACCATGCAATGATCGGTCACGGTGGTGGAGGTGGAGCAAACTGGGGGAACACACGAAGTGGAAATCTCTCATCGAACTCCGTTTCCGGAGGAACCGACGGTATGCGATTGGATGCTGGCGGTAGCGTGACCGTGTCCGGTGGTGACCGTGAGAGTTTCTCGATGATCGGTCTCGGTGGGCGCACGTTTCGTGGTGATCACACCGGAGACGTCACCATCGTAGCTGGTGCGGGAGGTGTGAGCCTTTCTGGCGGATCGGATAACCTCGCTTTTGCCCACATTGGAAATGGTGGATATGACAGCGATACTGACAACTTGATCGCCGATTCTCACAATGGTTCAGTTTCTGTGACCTCAGTGGGCGATGTTATCGGTATGGGCGGAACTGGTAGTAATGCCTATGTCCAAATCGGTTTAGGTGGATTGAATTCTAACGGGAATTTTGGTACGGATGGAGTAAGCAACGTCAACGTCACTTCCAGTGGTGGTAACGTGCAGTTTATCGGCGGATCTGGCGGATCGGCATATGCTCACATTGGCCACGGAGGGAAGAGTTCGCATGGCTCCCGTGAGGGGAACGTTACGGTAGAGGCTGGTGGTGGAGTTACGCTCACCGGAGGAACGTCGAACGCAAACTACGCACAGATCGGTCACGGTGGAGAAGACGGCGACGGTTCTGGAACGGGCGATATCTCTGTAACAGCGAACGGCGGAAATATTGAGATCAGTGGTGGTACTGCAGATCGTGTTAGTGCACAGATTGGACACGGTGGCGTTTTTCGTGAGGATGCCGGTAGCGATCAGAGTGGAGACATTCATGTCAATGCATCGGGTGATCTCATGTTGGCTTCCGGCGGGGTGACCCAGAACTGGAACTATGCAAAGGTCGGTCACGGCGGGCTGCAAGTGACAGGAAATCAGATCGGTGATATTTGTATTGAAGTGGGTGGTGGAATTACGCTCGACTCAACAAGCGATACCGGGAACCGGGACTACACACAGATCGGACACGGAGGCAGCGCTTCTGATGGAGATATGTCAGGAAGCATTGCTGTTGTTGCCGGCAGTGATATTGTTTTGACAGGAGGAAACACTGACGACAACCAGTTTGCTCAGATAGGACACGGAGGCCACGCTAGTGACGGGGCTCTTTCTGGAGATATTGCTGTTGCTTCCACAGGTGGAGATATCAGCCTGAATGGCGGTGATCGGACATCGAACTATGCGATGATTGGTCATGGTACTGGAAATAATTCCTCCAGCGGCACGCGTCAGGGCGGGGTGGAAATCGCCGCAGATGGCACTCTTACCGCGACAAACGGCGGTGGAGACAATGTCTACGTTTACCATAGGACGAGCTCTGGTCTGGCAGCCAACTACCTCGGCGGCACCGGATTCCAACTCATTGGCGGCGGCGGAGTGACTCTCCCTGATTCGGCTCTTGGTGATCTGTCGACCATGATCAACGGAAACATCGGCGACGGCCATGTTTTCGTAGCCCTTTCGAATGATATTGATATCACGCTGGATAGTGGTGATGTTAGCCTGAATGACTCCTCTAACCTCGTCCTCGCCACGGGCGGAGAGATCAATGTGCTTTCCAGCTACCAGAATGCTGGAGATGGCGATGTTACTTTGATTGCCGGATACAGCGGTAACGGCACCGTGGCTTCGAATGCTGTCTTCAACGCGATGGCATGCGATGTGGAAATTGACGGCTCACTGCTGGTCGATTTCAATAACTGCGACGATTTCGGATTGAACGGTAATGGCGTGACAATTGGAAGTTCGACTCAGGTGGCTGCCGTTGCCGTGGGCAGCAGAGCAGGCACGACTACGGTTGCGGGAGATACAGTCACGATTCAGGCAAGCGATTCGACTGTGAGCGCCAGCACGCAACTTGGTTTCCTCGACGATGGATCGGGTGATATGACAGGCGACATCAATGTCGGAGCCCACACCGGAGTTGCTGTTAACGCGGGAACTGCTGACGATGCATTCGCGATGATCGGTCACGGTGGTGGTGCAACCGTCGGGACGAATATAATTGACGCTGCGATAAATATCACGTTCTGCGACCCGGGCGATCTTACGCTGACTTCAAGCGGAGTGGGAGCGTTCACTATGGTTGGCCACGGTGGCGCAGGTAGTGCGAATGATGCGAATGGGAATATTACCATTTCAAACGCAAACAATATCAGCGTCCTCGGTGGATCAAACTCGGGGGCTTACTCTCAAATTGGGCTTGGCGGAATGGCAGGTAGCGGTGAGTTGGATGGCAATTTTGATATCGACCTTTCTGGAGATTTGTTGATCCGCGGCGGTGCCGGTGATGATGCTTATGCACAGATTGGGCAGGGCGGAAGATCACACAAGAACGGGACGAATGACCTGGTAAAATCCGGGGATATCGACATTGATGGATTCACCAATTTCACCATTCAGGGTGGCGATGGCAATAGGGCAAACGCTCAACTCGGTCACGGTGGTAACGACGGTGATGATGGGAAGATCGGTGATATCACACTCACCGGTGCAGGAACGGGAGATTTGACCCTTCTCGGTGGACAAGGTGGCGGAATTCAGAGCTATGCTCTGATTGGCATGGGTGGCTTCGTTTCAAACAACCAGAAGCGTGGTGCAATAACCATTGATAATGTCGACGATATCTTCCTCACAGGCGGTGAAGCCAACGACAACTATGCGCAAATCGGAAATGGTGGGCGCAGTTCCAGCGGAGGTGGAGGAGGAGTTAATGATATTACCCTGACCACTGGAGGGAACCTCATACTTCAGGGGGGAAATGCGAACAACACCTATGTGCAGGTAGGTTTGGGTGGTCTCCTCCATCAAAATGGTGCGACCATTAATCAGGACATCTCCGTGACGACAGGAGGTTACATCAGCCTTTCCGGCTCCGCCTCCGCCGGAGGAAACAATGCGTATGCGCAAATTGGTCACGGCGGCCTTGATTCGGCGGGGTCGAATAACACGTTGGAGCGTTCAGGTGATATTACTATCAACGCGATGGGAACCGATGGTTCCGGTAATTCAATTCTCCTCTCTGGAGGTAGCGCTTCGAATTCATATGCACAGATTGGTCTGGGTGGGCAGGATGCGGACTCCTCCTATACCGGGGACATTGATGTCGATGCTGCAGGGCATATTGTCTTGAATGCGGGAGAAGGTGATGTCGCATACGCTCAAGTCGGTCACGGTGGCGACAATGCTTTCGACGGCACTCAGGTGCTGGATGATGGAGATGCGGAAAATTCAGGAAATATCACAATCGATACGACGAATGGAGGTAACCTTGTTCTTCAGGGCGGCAACGTTCTTGGAGGAGGTGGAACTGATTCCTACGCGCAGGTCGGTCACGGTGGTCATGCCTCAGAGGGAGATAGTGAAGGGAACATCGATATCAACCTGGCGGGTGGACTCTCTGTTCTGGGAGGGGAAGACGCTACTAATAGCAACGTGGAAGACCGGACCTATGCCCAAGTTGGGCATGGCGGTGAAAGTGCCGATGGCGCTCATTCGGGGAATATCACGATCAATTCAGTCGACGATGTGGAGCTCGTCGGTGGGGTTGGTGAAGTTTCGTATGCTTCCATAGGGCATGGTGGACGGAATGAGAATGTCGGTGGAAACACCGGCGACATTTCTGTTACGACCACTTCAGGTGGTATTCGACTTTCAGCAGGAACCGGTGGAGCGGGGTGGAACGTTCGCTCCTACAGTCACATTGGTCATGGTGGTGCAAACTCTGCAGGAGATCACTCAGGGGATATCACACTGAGTTCTGCTGACTTCGTCGCTCTTGAAGACGGAAACCACGACTTGAACTACAAGCTTGTGGGACATGGTGGTGACGCTGCTTCCGGTAATTTCACAGGTGCGATCAATGTTACCGCTGTGAACGACATTGATCTGATCGGTGGAATCAATGATGTGGACTTTGCTCAGATCGGTCATGGTGGTTCAAATTCGAGCGGCTCCTTCAATGCAGACATTGCGGGGAGTGGTGCTTTGGCAGGGGTGAATGTCACTTCAACTGCTGGTGCAATCACCGTGAATGGCGGCCGTATCAATCAGTCCAACAACGATGGTCGCCGCGCCTACGCACAGATTGGTCTAGGCGGTTACAATTCCAACTCCACCTTGGATGCTGACATTTCTGTTAGTGCGGCTACTGGCCTTGATCTTGAAGGCGGTGGTCGCGACCACAACTACGCGTTGATCGGAAACGGGGGCGACTTGGCCGACGGCGATAAGTCGGGAGATATTTATGTCACTACTGCGGCTGGGAACTTCGTTATTCAGGGTGGCCGAAGCCACGAATTGAATGCTGCCCAGATCGGTCACGGTGGTTTCCGTGCGACTGGAAACGCCGCTGGTTCTATCGAGGTCGATGTGCAGGCGGGATCACTCACTCTCATGAACGGCGGTGGTGACGATGCGCTGAACAGCACAGCTACCCACCAGACCCCCGGATACGACAGCTTCAGCTATGCGCAGATCGGTCACGGTGGCGGTGAAACAGGCGTATTTCTTCGCGATGGCGAAATCTGTGTGCACGCTAGAGATGGCGTGACTCTCGATTCAAACGATACAGGTGATCGCGCATACACCCAGATCGGTCACGGAGGTTACGATACCGGCGGCGACACGACTGGCGATGTCACGGTAGTCGCTTCCAATGGTGCTGTTTCCCTCGAGGGGGGCAGCAATGGTATGGAGGGACAGTATGCGCAGATCGGTCACGGTGGCGTGAATGCTTCTGGTGCGCTCAGCGGAAACGTAAACGTGGTTGCCGGAGACGGAGACATGACTCTTAACGGAGGCGATGCGGATAACTCCTACGCCATGATTGGTCATGGCGACGGAGCTGGCACATCGACTGGCACTCGCCAGGGCGGAGTTCATCTTTTCTCCAGCGGCACACTTTCCGGATCAGTTGGTTCCGGTTCGGGAAGTGGAGTGAATGTGTTTCACCAGACAAACGGGGGGCTTGCTGCAGCGGATTACCTTGGCGGCGATGGTTTCCAGATGGTCGCCAATGGTGGCGTATCTCTTCCAGATTCTGCCCTCAACGGAGTGGGAACAATGATCGGGGGGAACCTCGGGAATGGTCCTGTCTCTGCTGTCTTCAGTAATGATGTCGACGTCGTGATAGACGGCCCTGACACATTTGTCAGCAATTCAGACAATCTGCAGATCGTCACGGGCGGAGATATCACATTCCTGAGCTCCTACCAGAATGCCGGAGACGGTAATATCACCTTGGTAGCAGGTTGGGACGGAGTCGGTGGTGCCTCAACTGGATCGGTGAGTTACACTGGAATGAGCTTCTGCGAACCTGTGATCGAAGAAGGGGCCGCCTCGGTGGACTTCAACAATTGCGATACATTTGGAAACGGCATGGGGTCGATCACAATCGGCAACAATACCCAGACCGCGGCGGTTGCCGTAGGGACTCGTCAGGGACTGACGACTTTGGCTGCCTACGGTCTTTCCATCAACGGCTCAAACACAACGGGCAGTGCGTATTCACAGCTCGGCTTTGCCGCGGATGGATCGGGTGACGCCACTGGGAACATCGCCATCAATCTTGAGCAAGGTGGTTTGAATGTTATTGCTGGTTCTCAGGCTAGCTCCTATGCGCAAATCGGTCATGGCGGTTCACTCGGGACTGAGTCGATTGTGAATGCCGATATCGACATTAGCTTCTGCGAACCGGGTGCAGTTTCGATCTTGGGCGGAGGAACCTCCTCCTATGCTATGGTCGGAAACGGCGGATACGATTACGATACCAACGTATCCGGAAATGTGAGCCTTACTGGGTCTGGCGACGTTGCCATTACCGCAGGGTCTGGCACGAATTCTTTCGCAAAAGTCGGTAACGGAGGAAATAACTCTACTGCAGATAAAACGGGCGACATCAATATTACGACTGGTGATGGGAGTGTTCTCGTAACCGGCGGAACTTCGGACAACGCCGTTGCTGTTGTCGGTCACGGTGGCAGGTCCGCAGGTGGCGCAGAACGAGGAAACATTACTGTAATAGCGAATGGAGCTGACTCTGACGTTTCCGTTCAGGGCGGTCCCGGATCACAGGCAATGGCACAGATAGGGTTTGGTGGAACCCAGTCCAACGGCACCAAGGGCAATGATGCTGAATCAATTACGGTCGAAGCGGGGCGCGACATCAATGTTATCGGTGGTGGAACGAACAATGCCTTGGCCCAGGTTGGACATGGCGGGCTCGTGACGTCTGGAACTTTCAGCGGAGACATTTCTCTCACAGCGGGTGGTGATGTGAATGTGGTAGGCGGTCAGACAGGCGGTGATGATGTCTATGCGCAGGTCGGTCACGGCGGCGCGACAACTTCGGCAACTACGCGTGGTAACATCACTGTAAATGCTGGAGGTAACGTGCTTGTGAGAGCGGGTACGAATCCGACTCCTGGTAATTCAGGTGCAGACACACCGAACTACGCTCAAATCGGCCACGGTGGTCACGAAAATCGCGGCAACCATGGTGTTGCCACGGACAAGATTGAAATCTCAGCAGCCAACTTGGAACTCATTGGTGGTTCTGGTGACCAGTCCTATGCGCAGGTCGGTAACGGCGGATATGATGCCGGTGGTAATTTTGCCGGTGAGATTTGTGTCCACGTCGACACGGGTGTGATCTTGAATTCGAACGCAGTTACCGGTGCGCGCGGATATACCCAGATCGGTCACGGAGGATATATATCCGGAACTGCGGGATCGACATACGAAGGTGATATTGTTGTCACCTCCGGCAGCGACGGAATTTCTTTGCGTGGTGGAGACTTGGCCGATGGTCAGTATGCTCAGATCGGTCACGGGGGAATTAGTACAGATGGGCCAATGTCTGGCGAGATTTTCGTAGGTGCTCAGGATGGTGGCGATCTCACGATTACGGGTGGTGCTGCTAACCAATCCTACGCAATGGTCGGTCATGGTGATGGAGCCGGAGTGGCTGGTGTCGAGGATAGCGGTACGTCCGGCGGAACTCGTGAGGGTGGCATCCAGTACTTCGTGGATGGTGATATGACCGTAACGAACGGCAGCGGCACGGACAGTAATGCCTATCTCCACCATCGAACCAATGAACCTGGCGGCTTGAGCGGAGCCGGCAACTATCTCGGTGGAGAAGGCTATCAGGTAGTCGTCAACGGAAACACCAGCGCCCCAGCCAATGCTTTTGAGGGATCTGGAGCGATGCTCGCCGGTAGTGCCGGGAATGGAAATATCGTCTTTGCGAACAATGCCAACGTCGACCTCATCTTCGATGGGCCCGACTACATGTTCGACAATGATTTTGACTTTATCATCCTCACTGGTGGCAGCATCTTTATGAACCAGGGATACCAGAACGCCGGATCTGGCAACGTAGCTCTGGTTGCTGGGTGGGATGGAACATATGATTCTCCTGCCACTCTCGACGTGACAGATCCTTGTGATCCGAAGATTCTTTCGGCATCAATCGATTTCAACTCGTGCGAACGCTATGGGAACAACAACGGAACGGTGTATCTCGGTGATGCGACCCAGACGGAGTCTCTCCGTGTAGGCAGTCGTCAGGGTACTACAACCGTGGCTGGTTACGGCTTGGTAATGAATGCGAGTTCGGGCACTGCGAACGCATCGACACAACTTGGTTTCTACGGAGATGGCAGCGGTGCTTTCAGTGGGGCTATTGAAGTGCGTGTAAAAGAAGGTGGCCTTACCATGAATTCGGGGACCACAGGGGCCTTTACTCAAATTGGTCACGGCGGCCTTGATTCCGACAGCGATGCAAGCACAACCGATGCGACAATCTCCATCTCATTCTGCGAACCAGGAGACATCAATATTAATGGAGGAACCGGGACGAATGCATACGCCTTAATCGGCCATGGCGGTGTCCAATTGGATGCAGACCAGCGACTTGGCGACATCAGCATCATGGGATTTGATAATCTCAATGTAAACGGAGGTTCGGGAACTCACACCTATGCTCAGATTGGCCATGGAGGACTGAACAGCCGTGGCAATACCGGTGGTGATATCTGGGTTCAGGGGACGGGAGCGATTTCGCTCACAGGAGGAACAGCTCAAGACGCCTACACACAGATTGGTCATGGTGGTCATGACAGTAATGCAAACCATGGTCAGGCCGGAGATCGTATCGTCGCGATTGCCGACCAGGGAATCAACTTGATTGGCGGAGACACTGCGGGTGCTTCCTACGGTGCCTATGCGATGATCGGTCAGGGTGGTTACGACGCAGACGGGGCTCTGACAGGAGATATTTACGTAAACTACGATCCAGATGCCGACATGGCAGCGGGTGGTGGCGACATTGTTCTCTTTGGTAGTCCTAAACTGACAAATGAGCAGAACTATGGAACGAATGCCCAGATCGGTCATGGTGGCCGAAATCAGGAAGGGGCGAAGACCGGTGACATCGTGATCGGCGCGGCTGATAGTATTTCGCTCACCGGTGGCCAGTATCGTAGTTACGCTCAGATCGGTCATGGCGGAAATGACTCCAATGGAAACAACAACAACGGTACTGTCACTGGATCCATCGAAGTGAATACGACTGGCCTCTTGGATCTCCAGGGTGGTATCGGCCGGGAATCGTGGGTCATGATCGGCCATGGTGGATATAACATCGGTGGAGATCTCGGTGCAGATGGTGACATCATTGACATCACCGCAGACGGGGGTGTCTCCTTGACCGGAGGTGATGATATCCAGTCGTTTGCTCAGATCGGTAATGGTGGATACAACTCGGACGGGACGATGAACATGGATGTTTCTATTGCGACAGGCGGAGACATCACCATGTTGGGCGGCACTGCTACCGATACATACACACACATTGGCTCTGGTGGTACTGCTTCTGACGGTGCAATCGTCGATTCTGACATCATGATCGAAGCTGTCGGAGGCATTGATCTCAACACAGGCAGCGCAAGCGTTAGCAACGCATATGCCCAGATCGGTCATGGTGGTTACAACACCATGACGTTGAGCACTTCGAATTCAAACATTCTCATAAATCAGGGAATGGGAACTGGAACGGGTGCGATCACTCTGGATGCTGACGGAGTAAATGCCTATGCCCAGATCGGTCATGGTGGTTCCAGATCCGATGCGAATGTGGGAAGTGCTGATCGCGGCGGCAATATCGTAATTGGGAACGCGGCTTCAATCGCTCTTGGTTCTACCGACGGCGGAGGTACACAGACAGACGCCTACACGCAGATTGGACACGGCGGAGAGTTGGCTGTGGGAACATTCAGTGGAGACATCTCTTTGAACACTGCTGGCGCATTCACGATGTCTGGTAATACAGGAGGTGACACTTATTCTCAGGTGGGTCACGGAGGTGACCAAAGTAATGGAGATACAAGTGGTTCCATCTCGCTTGTGGCGGGCGGCAAAGTAACTATGACTGGCGGATCTACCAATGGTGATAGCTTCGTACAGATTGGGCATGGGGGACGTTTGAATAACGGCAACCATGGTGTTGATGGTGACTCTATTTCCGTAACCGGAGACGGTGTGGAAATCAGCGCAGGAAGCGCGAACAACACCTATGCTTTGATCGGGAACGGTGGCACGGATGCCGATGGAACGATCTTTGGAGACGTCAATGTAACGAGTACCGGAGGGGATGTGACGTTGAATGCGGGAACCGGTGGATACGTGTACGCCCAAATCGGTAGTGGAGGGGCGATTGCTGGTGGCGCTACAACTGGAGACGTCGTGGTCGATGCCGGTTCAGGCAATGTTAACGTGAACGCAAGCTCTTCGGCAAACGCATACGCCCAGATCGGAATTGGGGGTATTAATAACGATGGCACCAAGAACGGAACGACGACCGTTTCTGGAAACGATATCTCTGTCGTGTCTGGCACTGGAACCCAGGCCTACGCCCAAATCGGTGCAGGTGGAGGATACGACGGTTCTCCATCTTCTGGTCAGATCACAACTGCCACACACGTAAATGCGACAGGAGACGTCTTGCTCGATGCCTCTTCAAATGCAGCTCAAACCTATGTCCAGATTGGTGGCGGCGGTCTTGTTGGCGGTGGCGGTGTTGTAGGAGTACCAGACTCGGGGACGAATATCTCCACGGTGGTTTCTGCTGATGGCTCGCTCACCATGCTGGGTGGAGGTGGAAGCAACACCTACGCAATGATTGGTAATGGCGGCACTGGCTTCGACGGAACAAAATCGAACGCCGGTGTTTCGGTAACTGCATCGGATATTACCATGACGAGTGGCAACAGTGCGTCTGCTTATACTCAGATCGGTTCTGGTGGGGGAATCTCAGGTGGTGGTAACACCTCAACGGGAGCCATCGACGGCGACGTTGTGGTGACAACCACTACAGGAGGATTGACGATGACTTCTGCGTCGGCTGGGAATTCCAACACTTACTCACAGATTGGTCTCGGAGGCTATGGTAACGAGGGTGGGCAAAGTGGTGACATCACCGTTTCCATTGCGACTGGAATTACCCTCGATGCCACCGCAGGAGCAGGTGCAAACTCTTACGTCCTGATTGGTAACGGAGGTGAAGCTTCGACAGGAAACAAAACGGGGGATATTACGGTTAGTGCCTCCGATGGATCGATTCGCCTTCTGTCGGGAGATGGAACAAACAACTATGCCCAGATTGGCCATGGTAGCGTAAACACTTCATCAACTCAGACAGGTGCAATCAGCCTGATGATCGATGGTGGTGATTTGGAATTGAATGCGGGAGACGGGAATTTTGCTCAAGTCGGCCATGGTGGTATGGGTGACATGGGCAATCTGGTCACAAGCACAGGAGATATCTCCGTTACCTTTGCAAATCCTGGAGATGTGCTCTTGAACGCAGGACCTTCCGCGAACTCTTATGCTCAGATCGGTCACGGTGGAATCAACGTAGTCGGTGATCGCGATGGCTCGATTTCGATTACAGATGCCAACGACATCGTTCTCCAATCGGGAGGTTCTGACAGCGCCTACACCCTGATCGGTCACGGGGGTGTCGGAAACGACGGCTTCCTCGACGGAAACATCGATATTACCGCGGCTGGCGGTATTCAGCTAAACGGCGGAGGGACCGCAGCAGACGGTATTGAAGGCGACATGAACTTTTCCATGATAGGCCATTCTCTGGCAGGTGCGCGTGGCGGTTATGGTGGCTTTACCGAGCAGAACGGTCGCGTTGTTGTTGAGGCGGAGTATTTCGATGATTCCGATTCGTGGGTCATCCTGGAAGAAGGAACCTCCGCAACGGGCACGCCGTTTATTGGCTCCCGGAATGGTTACTTCATTCAACTTCCAGACGGTAGTGGATCGACTGGGCCTCTGACCGGTTCTGCGGTTACCTACACATTTGAAGTCACAACAGGCGGAACCTATCGACTCTACCCACGCTGGAGCGGTTACGATGGTGCGAGTGACTCCATCTTCTTTGATGTTGTGGAGGCTAAAGATGGCACTGGTGGAACAATTGCGGACTGGTATGAATTTGGTGCTCAGGGGAGTGCTAATTTCAATACTGCTGGCTGGGATACTGGCGGCGGTCCCGAAGAGAATGCTGCGAACGACTCTAACGTTCCTGCCGTGTTCGATCTCGCTCCGGGAACCTACACTTTCCGTGTGACTCCCAGGGAAGATGGTGCCGCATTTGATGCTTTTGTTCTGCAATTGGATAATCTGGGCACTCCTACAGGAAATGGACCAAACGTCTCATTCAGCCAGTTGAGTGGAATCGGCGGTGGTGACATCAACGTCACTGCCGGAGGGGACATCAGCCTGACTAGTGGTGTAAATAGCGACTCCTACGCTGCAATCGGTCACGGTGGATCGAATCATGATGGATTCGCCGATGCTCTCTCATATGGGAGTATGGCGGATGGAGCGAATGTCACCGTGACTTCACAGACTGGTTCGGTAAATCTCGATGGCGGGCAACTGGCCGGAGATTCCGTTGACGCGGCTCGTCGTTACGCCGTTATCGGACATCATGGAGTCGATGCCGAGTTCAATGCCTACGGCAATGTCGAGGTAAATGCCGGTGGGGGAGACATCAACCTGACTGCCGGCACTGTGGCAGATAGTTTTGCTCACATCGGACACTCGAGTGGTGGTGGAATTAGTCGCCCCGATGTTACTCTCAGCGGCAATGTTCTTGTCACTGCAGCAGGTGCTGTGAATCTAAATGCAAGTGATGCAGAGCAGGGCCACGCGCACATTGGACACGGTGGCACGGGCATCACTGGTGAGAAGGCAGGGAATGTCGAAGTCACCGGGACGGAGTTCTCTCTAATCAGTGGGGCTGGCTCTTCCAGTTACACGCAGATTGGTCACGGCGGTGACGACGCCGCAGGTGCAGCAAGCGGAGACGTTTCAGTCGAATCTACTCTTCCCGGCGGAGATCTAGCAATGGAGGCGGGAACTGGTTTGAATACATATTCCCAGGTCGGTCACGGCGGAGCAGAAGATAGCGATGGAGACAAGACGGGTAACGTTTATGTAGAAGTCGGAGACCTGACAATGTCCTCGTCTACAGGTGCTCGCTCGTTTACACAGATCGGTCACGGCGGAGATGGTTCTGGCGGAGCGAAATCCGGAACGGTTGAAGTAATCACAGAAACTGCCTCGCTTCAGGGCGGGGATGGAGTTCGCGCCGCTTCTCGAATTGGTCACGGTGGAAGTGGCGGCAACGGAGCTGTCGACGGAAGTATTACTTTCAGCGCCTCTCTTGGTGATATTTCGATGATTGCTGGAGGCGGTCTTCACAGCGAAGCACAAGTCGGACACGGTGGTGTAGGCTACTCAGGAGCAGTTCAAGACAGTCAGATCGATGTGACTGCTCAAGGAGATCTTCTCATGGGAGGGGGCACAGGAATTCACGCAGCTTCTCACATTGGCCATGGCGGTTCTCTTTCTTCCGGATCGGAATTCAGTGGAGATATTACGACAGTGATTGGAGGAGATATCTCAATTCTCGGAGGTGCTGCGACAGGTGCTTCCGGGCAGATTGGTCACGGAGGAGTTTCTGCTGATGCGGACATGAGTGGGAACATTTCCGTCGAAAGCGGTGGCGACATCGCCCTTCTCGCCATCAACGGAGACAACGGAGCCTATTCGAAAATCGGTCATGGCGACGATCTCCCATCGACTCTCGCAGTTCTTGCCGGGGGAGGTGACCGTTCCGGGGATATCGAAGTGGCTGCTGCATCTGATATCGGTCTTGTCGACGCGATGATCGGACACGTGAACATGGCAAACATGAATGCTACGCCAGTGAGCGGAATTACCCAGGTCGGTGTCAGCCGCGATGATCCAACAGATCAGTCTGGTGGAGATTTGATTGCAGACAGTCGAAGCGAATTCGTTGGTATTGATGAATTGCGATTCTATCTCCCGAGAAGAGAAAACAACCGGATCGCTGCAGGAGCGAAGCTGAATGGAGTGGCCTATGGGGGAGCTCCCAGCGACCCGACCGAGACGCAGGGAGTCGATGAGTTTACGATCAACATCATTGGAGATCAGATCCTGTTCCCGAACGAGCATGAGAATACGTTTGGAACAGGCCCATCTCCTGCAACATCGGCAGGATTCGCGTTCTATTACGACACGATCGAGATTGCGGAGATCGTGGACGATGGAACGGATGATGGAGTTGGTAATGGAGGAGCCGGAGCTGGTTCCGGTGGATTATTCGATCTCCTCGGTTTCCTGTTTATCGACGATAAGGCGCTCAGCGACTGGTTGCGTGATCAGGAAGAGGAATACAGTAGATATCACCCATTCTCGATCTACTACGAAGGCTTCTCGCAGTATGGTGTGAACGGTGAGTCCATCTTCCAAGTGAACGATCAAGATCTCACTGAGTAGTGATTCGTATTCCGTGAGCGGGCTTTTTTCCTCAAATCGAAGGAAAATCGCCCGTTTCGACCACTTCGATTCGTCGAAACACTTCTTGATTCCGATGCTCTCGTGCTGCTAATGTCCTGAGTTTCTTACGGAAACCTAAGAGTTCTCCCGATTTACTGAAGTGAGCACAGTGCGGACAAAAGAAGTGGCAAAAGCAGTTTTCCCAGCCACCTGGGGATTGCTCGTGGCTTTCTTATGCCAAATGCCTGACATCGCTTCTGCAGATGGAAATGAGATTCCTGGCGGGGTAGCCGGGATGGCTGCCTCAGAAGTCCAGGCCCGCCAGAAGAGAGTCGAGGCAGCTCAAACTCTTTTTGCAGCTGGAACAAGAGCGAGTGCTGATAAGTCCTACGGAGAGGCGATGGACAACTTCAAAGCAGCGTTCGAAACCGTTCCTGACGTCCCCCTTCTGGAGTCCCAGCGGTTGGCATTTTTTAAGCGATACCAGTCCTCAGCTTACCGGTTCGCGAACCAACTGATGGAAGAGGCTCGCTGGGCGGAAGCAGAGCAAACCCTCAGTGACGTGCTTATGCTGGCGCAACAGGGGGGGATTCCCGTAGCCGTAATTGATGCCGACATTCGCAAGACTCTTGGGGAGTTGAAAAGCCACGACGATCGCTTCAACCAGGCGCTTACTCCACGACATCTTCGTGATGTGGAAACAGTTCAGAGCAAACTGATCATCGCGAAGGGATATTTGGAATTGGGGGACTACGACCGTGCTGAGCGGGCCTATAGCCAAGCACTGAACGTCGACCCTTACAACGAGGCTGCGAGACGTGGTCTGGAAGAAGTTGAGCGGTATAGGATGGATTATTTCGACGTCGCCTACGATCATAACCGCGCGAAGCGATTGGCAGAAGTCAGGGCGGCCTGGGAGTCTCCTGTGCCTCCGGTATATGTTGATGACACGGAGATTGGAGAGGTAGGCGAAGTCGCCGGCGGATCCAAAGTGGTGCTGGAGCGAAAGCTGAAAGATATCATTATTCCGAGCTTGGAGTTCAGCAACGCACGCCTCGTGGACGTAGTAGAGTTTCTGGTTCAGAAGTCCCAGGAACTGGATGCGCTGGAGCCGAATCCGACGAAGAAAGGGGTTAATATCGTCATCGATTCTTCTGGTTCTTCTACTGGAGAGGATCTCTCTCAGAAGACGCTGACCGTTCGGCTGACCGGTGTGCCATTGGAGGTAGCTTTGAAATACGTCGCTCAACAGGTGGGAATGAAATACCGCGTAGATCAGTTTGCGGTTATGGTCGTTCCGGCGTCGGTAGCGGACGATGTGGGATTGGTGACAGAGACTTTCGAAGTGCCTCCAGGCTTTCTGAATCCCGAAGGTGCGAGTTCTGGCGGAGGCGGAGCCGTTGCTGATCCTTTTGCTACGACCACTGAGCCGACAGTGCAGTTGGTGAAGCGTATCGATGCCCAGACATTCCTCACGAACAACGGCGTAGCGTTTCCCGATGACGGTTACGCAAAATTTGTTTCTTCCACCAGTCGCCTTGTCGTCCGGACGACTCCGCAGCAGATGGAGACGGTAAGGAATCTCGTCCAGTCAGCAAAGGAGAGCGGAGACAAGATGGCGAAGATCTCCGTTCGGATGATTTCGGTGAAGGATATTCTCCTTCATCAACTGGGAATGGATTTCCTGTTGGGACCTTCCAATCTGGGATCGACGCCGCGTGTCTTTGCATCTGGTGGAACCGATGGGAATGCCGCTATCGGAGTAAATCCCAACGACTTTCCGTTCACACTTCCTTCAGGGGTTGCAGCTGGTATGAGTCCCGTCACAAGTGGATTGCGAATGGGAGATCTTTCGACAAGCCAGACTATCGCAGATGTGATCAATCGTGATAATCCGACCGCAGGTGGAACCTCCAGGGCACCCGGAACGTTTGCTGTCTCCGGGGTATTCACAGACCCACAGTTCCAAATGGTTTTGCGCACGCTCAGCCAGCAGAAGGGCGTCGACAATATGTGCAATATTCACGTCACGGTGAAACCGGGACAAAGAGCCCGCATCGAACAGATTCGTGAATTCATTTATCCGACAGAATACGATCCCCCGGAGATCCCGAACGACGTAGGGCGAATTCCACTGGGAAATAACGTGAACCTCATCGGTGAGTCGACGGGGCTTTTCCCGGCTACTCCAGCTACTCCGACTGCTTTCGAGACGCGGAACCTTGGTAAAGTAATTGAGGTAGAGCCGACCGTTTCGGAAGACAACAAGACGGTGAACATGAATATCACCGCGGACTTCAGTGAGTTCGTCGGCTTCATCAATTACGGGACGCCGATTCGGAATATCACTTTCAGGCTTGCTGACGGTTCTCCTTCCATTGTGACACAGAACAGAATCTTAATGCCTGTTTTCGATGCAACCAAAGAGACGACAAACGTTTCTGTCTGGGATGGGCAGACTGTCGCGATTGGCGGATTGCATGAAGAAACGATCACCGATGGAGAAGACAAAGTTCCTTATCTTGGTGATCTTCCTGTGCTCGGAAGAGCATTTCGCTCTTCTGTTGAGAACAGGACGAAGAGAGCAATGATCATTTTCGTATCGGTCCGCTTAATCGATCCAGGCGGAAATCCAATTAATCCCACACTTCAGGACGTGGAGATAGCGAGCCAGTGAAGCGATAAATCCAGCTTTCACACAGGAAAGTGCATGAAAAGCACGCCAATTCGTGAGACATTTTCTTTGCAA
Source organism: Verrucomicrobiales bacterium (assembly GCA_002698785.1). Taxonomy (GTDB): domain Bacteria; phylum Verrucomicrobiota; class Verrucomicrobiia; order Verrucomicrobiales; family DEV007; genus Arctic95D-9. The sequence goes on from PAAG01000004.1 coordinate 20,673, forward strand.
TCCAGTTTGCCACTGATTTACTCCCCAAAACCCCCAGTCTAGCCATAATTAAATGAGCGTCTCCGCTACTTCGGAATCTGCCGAAACCGGCGCAAGCCCTTCTCTCGAATCAGAAGGGATCACAGAATTGCAAAATGCTGTCATCCGTTTTGCAGGAAATTCACAAGATGGTATTCAAACAATCGGCGGATTTCTCGCACGATTGGCGGGCCGTAGTGCTCGCGAGGTCATGACTTACATGACCATTCCATCAACGATTTCGGGAGGGCCTTCGATCTTCCAGGTTCACCTTGGATCGGGCGAAGTCCTCTCTGCTGGTGATGAAGCCGACTTCCTCGTCGCTTTTTACCAGCACAGTTACGACAACCACATCGATTCCCTGAAAAAAGGCGGTATCTGCATTTACGATTCCGACCACGTTGAAGAGGTTCAGGAAATTGAAGGAGCGATCCAAGTGGGCGTTCCTATCACCAGCACCACCGTCGAGGCAATTGGCGGTAGCGCCCGTGACCGTGGTAAGAACCTTTTTGTCCTTGGCCTTGTGACTCAGCTTTTCAAGCTCAAGAAAGAAAAGCTCGTCACCATCATTGAGAAGCAGTTCGGACGGAAGGGTGAAGACGTCCTCCGAAATGCCATGCTCGCATTCGACGCTGGGTTTGCCTACCCGATCGGTGACCTCCTTGGTGGAGAGTTTGAATTGAAAGAGGGTGTCCACAGTGGTGAGGACAAAGTCACGACTGATGGTAACACGGCGATCACACTGGGGCTTCTGGCTGGCGGTGTGCGTTTCGGTGCCGGATATCCCATCACACCTTGGTCGACCATCATGGAGCAACTGCGGATGGAGTTGCCAAAGTATGGTGGACTTTTCGTGCAAGCTGAGGACGAACTCGGTGCTGTCGCCATGGCACTCGGATTTGCGTATTCTGGCCATACAGCCGTTACCGGTAGCTCCGGTCCTGGACTGTCGCTCAAGATGGAGGCACTCAGCTACGCGACCATGGCAGAGCTTCCTATCGTTGTGATTAACGTGCAGCGCGGTGGGCCGAGCACAGGTCTTCCTACCAGCGTAGAGCAGAGTGACTTGATGCAGGCCATCTACGGTAGCCATGGTGATTCCCCACGAATCGTTATTGCTCCAAAGAACGTCGAAGATTGTTTCTACACAGCCCAGGAAGCCTGCAAGCTCGCGAGAGAATACAGCTGCCCGGTAATTGTTCTGACTGACCAAGCCCTCGCGACACGGATCGAGGCCTTCTCTCAGCCAGACCTGGACGAGGTCGTGATCGAAGCTCAACTGGACCAGGCTCCTCGTGCGGAAGACTTCAAGCCATACCCGCTTGATGGGCTCACGAAACACGCTCCTCCTGGAACTCCGATGGAAGGTGGAAAATATCCTGTCGTGACAGGCCTTGAGCATGACGAATGGGGACACCCCAGTGGTAACCCGAAAATGCACAGCGACATGAACAAACGTCGCCGCGAGAAGCTGAAGACTCTTGGAGAGAAGCTTCCTCTTCCAGAGATGTTTGGAGATGACTCTGGTGACGTTCTTATCGTTGGATGGGGCTCCACTTGGGGACCGATTCGTGAAACAGTGATTCGATTGAGAGAGCAGGGGCGGAAGTTGGGATTGATGCACATTCGCCACATGAACCCGCTTCCTAACGGTCTCGAAGAGGTCTTTGCCAAGTTCAACCACGTTGTTGTTGTAGAAATGAATGACGAAGGACTCTACGGAAATGGTCAGTTAGCCACGCTCCTGAGAGCGAGATATTGTGATCCGAAGATCACGTCCGTTTGTAAGACCGATGGTCTCACCTTTAAGATTCGCGAAATCATCGAGGGAGTCGATGCACGAGTGAACGAAGCCTGATTGATAACCCCCTAAAACCCCTTTTCATAAAATGTCTGCTACAGCTGAGCCCAAAAAGCTGACCAAAAAAGATCTTACCGCTGACCACCCAACTTGGTGTCCGGGATGCGGAGACTTCGCCGTTCTGGCTGCATTCTTCAAAGTATTGGAGAAGCTCCAGATCCCTCACGAGAAAATCTGCACCATTGCTGGTATTGGTTGTTCTTCCCGCTTTCCTTACTTCGTGAATGGCCACGGAGTTCACTTTATTCACGGTCGAGCATTGCCGTTCGCATCCGGAGTGAGCCTTTCTCGTCCAGATCTTCATGTTTTTGCCTTCGGCGGAGACGGTGATGGATATTCAATCGGTGGTAACCATCTGGATCATGCCGCTAGAAAGAATGTGAATCTGACCTACGTCGTCATGGACAACTTCGTGTATGGCCTGACGAAAAAGCAAACATCACCCACCAGCCCGAAGGGATTCAAGTCCAAGACAGACCCGACCGGTGCTATCGATCAGCCGATCAACCCAATGAAGAAGCTCGTCTACGGGGGTGCCTCATTCGTTGCGAGAACACATGCCGCACAGGTGAAGCACATGATGTCTGTCTTCGAGCGTGCTATTCTCCACCCTGGCTTCAGCGTCGTGGAAGTGCTCTCGGAGTGCGTTGTTTTCTATCCCGGTATTTTCGACGATGGAAATCCCCGGAAAGGTGGAGAGTTCGAGATCATCGAAGAGAAGAAGTGGGACGGTTCACCGGAAGATGCTGATCGCCACGATGTTACTGATGACAATGCCGCATACCAGTTGGCGACGCTTCAGTATCCAGGAAAGTTCGGTGTATTCTACGAAACCGACCGGCCTACAAAGAACCAGCTTGAGCAGCAATGGGTCGATTCGACTCAGGAAAAGTTGAAGAGTTCCGATCCAAAGGACCTTCTGGCTGCCCGATTTGGGTCGATGAAGTAAATCCTTCTCTCACAGCCGGATATAAGGCTCGCTTGAGGGTTGCCATCACGCCCCGGATTCTGTATTCCGGGCGTGATATTTTATGGGGCCCGTATCGATTCTTTCCATTGGCGTACTCATTGTAGTGCTTGGGATCATTGCACTGCGATGGCACCCGTTTATTGCATTAGTCATCGCAGCGCTGGTAGTCGCCGCACTGACTCCTTCCGAGCTGATCTTCCGAGCGCAATTATCGCCTGAGGCAGAAGTCGCCTTGGAGAGCAGCGATACGAGTGCATCTCCCGAGATACATAGGGAAATTGCCTCTGCGAGAGAGAAGGCAGACACGTGGTTTGTCTCCCGGGTTACCAGTGCACTGGGGGAGGGGTGTGGAAAACTCGCACTCATTATCGCAATGGCTTCAGTCATTGGAAAATGCCTTCTCGATTCCGGTGCCGCTCGACGAATTGTCGATTCTCTGATGAGAAGGCTTGGCCTGTCAGGAACACCTATCGCTTTCTCTCTTAGTGCTTTCACCTTGGGGATTCCCGTGTTTTTCGACACGGTATTCTACCTTTTGATGCCTCTCGGAAAAGCCCTTCGGCGGCAGACAGGGAAAGACTATCTGCTCTACATTCTGACGATCGTGGCGGGTGCGACCATGGCGCATTCTCTGGTTCCACCCACTCCCGGGCCTCTCACAGTGGCAGGCTTCTTTGGAGACAACGTATCCGTCGGCTCCATGATGCTGGGCGGACTGGTCGTCGGCCTCTTTACCGTATCGGCTGGAATCGGCTACGCCTACTGGGCGAACAGAAAATGGGAGATTCCTCTCCGCAAAACGGATCTGGAAGAGCTTGAGGAACTTCCAAGCGAATTGCCCTCTCTTTGGCTGTCATTGTTGCCCATTGTTCTGCCTGTACTATTGATCGGCGGTCAAACCATCCTGAAAATGAATGGGCAAGATATCGCTGCGATGAAGTTCCTGGGCGACAAGAACATCGCTCTGATTCTTTCTGCAGCTGCGGCAATTGGTCTCCTGGTATATTCGAAGAGAAAAGAAGGCAAGGCCAACGTTCGAGCTGCAATGCAGGACGCCCTGTCGAGTGCCGGGGTGATCATACTGATTACTTCGGCGGGTAGCGCCTTCGGCTCTGTCTTGAAAGATACCGGAATCGCAATGACGATCGGATCTGCAATCGAAGGGAGCCCCTCACTACTTCTGATTCCGGTGGCATATGCGATAACTGCCCTGGTTCGGACTGCACAAGGTTCTGCCACAGTGGCGATGATCACTGCAGGCGGATTGATTGCGCCCATCGCTTCCGAATTCGATTTGTCCTATTCGCCACTCTACCTCGCCCTTGCAATAGGCTGTGGCTCCAAGCCCATCTCATGGGCAAATGACAGTGGCTTCTGGATCATCGGTCGAATCTCCGGAATGACACCTCTAGAGACATTCAAGACAGTGAGTGTCATGATGATCATCATGTCCCTCGTAGGTCTCATCGTGACCTTACTTGGGGCGATTTTGCTCCCGCTGGTGTGACGATTTTGCCATTTCCAGAGGAGTGGAATAGAAGAAGCAAATCTTTTGCAGTTTTGATAGGGAGCAGGGGTAAGAAGGCTTCAGAATATCAAAAATTTTGGAATTAATAGGGCGGAAACATCCAAAATTGATAAAATTTTAAAATTTGAGTTGTATAATCTAAAATATTTGGTAAGCTAAACCATCAGCAGCTGAGAGTTGCTAAGAATTAATGACTTCTGCTCCAAAACTTTCCCAATATTCCGCTTCTTCTCCGAATTGGAGATATTTGTCAGGGAAGGCGACAGAATTCGTGAAAGCTTTTAACACACAAACAGACGAAGCATTTACACAGAGCTTCGAACACATAATTGTAAGAACTTCAACGCATTGCGTTGGTTGAATTTGGGAAAAGACTGAAATTGCCGTCCCTTGTTTATACCGCAATTTCAGTCGATCCCGAGTTGAGGGGAAGCCGCAGTCCGGGTTATTGGCAGGTGCCTGGGCTGCGGCTCGTTTCTTTAGCGCTTCTGAACGGTTCGCAAATGTGAAATTCGAAAGTGACGAAGCTGTTGCTTTATCGATAATCGGTTAGGGCGATACTCGCTCGATGTTTTTTGAGAGAGAACATCCAGGCGTCTTCTGGACTTGGTTGGGTTGTATTACACCTGTTTGGGAATGTTCTCTCGCTGATAATCGGAGCGACCTCGATGAAAGTAACATTCGTTACGGATACCTATTCGCCACAAGCGAATGGGGTAGCCACGACTCTTGAGAGACTGGTGAATGGACTTCGTGAACTCGGTCACGAAGTCGATGTCATTCGCCCTGCAATTCTTGCCTGCGAAGAGGAGGGAATGAAAGTTCCTTCCTTCGGATTGCCGGGGTACAAGGAAGTCCGGTTTGGATTTCCTATTCGCCTCGTCCTACAGGCACGATGGTACAAGAACCGTCCAGATGTAATCTACGTAGCGACCGAAACCCCTCTTGGTGCCTCTGCGATTACAGCAGCGAGAGCTCTGCGAATTCCCTGCGCATCGGGATTCCATACGAATTTTCAGCAGTACATGGCGCACTATCAGATGCCCCTGCTGGAGAAGGCGACGATGAAATACCTCCGTCATCTTCATAACCGCTCATCTTGCACCTTTGTTCCATCGCGTGATGTGATTGATCAGCTCGATGAGAGCGGTTTTGAAAATCTTGAACTCCTTCCCAAAGGTGTGGATACCAAACTCTTCTCACCGAAGAAACGCTCCATTCTCTTGAGACAGTCTTGGGGTGTCCGAGAAGGCGGTGTGGTTGGTTTGTATGTCGGCCGGATCGCTGCCGAGAAAAACATCCCGCTTGTCGTAAAGAGCTTCCTGGAGATTCAGAAGAGAATTCCTGACTTCAAGGGTGTCTTCGTTGGGAGTGGGCCCAAGCTCGAAGAATTCAAGAAGGAGTATCCCGACTTCATCTATGCCGGAGTTAAACGTGGTGAGGAGCTCGCAGAGTACTATGCCTCGGCAGACATGTTCGTATTTCCGAGCCTAACAGAGACATTCGGAAACGTAACTCTTGAGGCCATGGCTAGTGGACTTGCTGTCGTTGCTTTTGACTATGCCGCGGCAAGGCAGCACATACGTTTGGATGAGAATGGCTTTACTGCTCCCTTCGGCGATGAGGAGGCTTTCCTTCAAATGTGCTTGAGGGCTGCCAAAATGAATCTCGAAGATATTCGCGTCATGGCCCGAAAGTCGGCACGCAAAGTCAGATGGAAGAAAGTCGTAAAACGCTTCGACAAACAACTGAAACGTCTGGCGAATCATGAATCTCCGTCTCTGGAAGACGGTCCCATTTTTCCCGAAACACGAGAGACTGAACCGCTCCATTCATGAAAAACTACGACTATCACAGCGTCATTATTTCCGATGTCCATCTCGGAACCCGCGATTGCAAAGCGGAAGAGGTCATCGAGTTTCTCAAAGCAACTCGGTGCAAAAAACTGATACTAAACGGCGATATCGTCGACGGCTGGGCCCTTCGTGGCGGGGGGAAATGGCTGCCTCTCCACACCAAGTTCGTGCGAACCGTGCTTAAGAAAATGGAGAAGCAGGGTACCGAGGTGATCTACCTTCGAGGAAACCACGACGACATCCTCGAGCGTTTTCTACCTATCTGTTTTGGAGGCCTTCAGATTGTAGATGAATATGTCCACGAGACTCCAAATGGAGATTATCTGGTCGTTCACGGAGATGGATTCGACTCCGTAACAACGAACAGCAAGTGGGTCGCAGTCGCTGGCGCAAAGGGCTACGAACTCCTCTTGGGGGTTAACCGTCTCTACAACCGGTGGCGTGCCATTCGGGGGAAAGAGTATTATTCGCTCAGTAAGCGAGTAAAAGAGAAGGTGAAGTCGGCAGTGAGTTTTGTTGATCGCTACGAAGACCAATTGAAAGAACTGGCAGTAGTACGTGGGTGTAAGGGGATTATTTGTGGGCACATTCACACTCCTGCTGACAAAAGTTTGGACAACGGGGTGCATTATCTGAATTCTGGCGACTGGGTGGAGTCACTTACCGCAATCGTCGAGAAAGTTCCAGGTGAGTTCGAGTTGGTCGAGCATCGCGACTTTATGTCCCGAGGGGAGACAGGTGAATCCCTGAAAGAGCTGGAGGGGGACTTCGTCGAGGCGGAGCCACTCGAAAGAAAGGTCTCGACTGTTGCTGCGTAACTGCATGGTTTCGCAAAACTGATTGTGAAAGTTTTTGAGATCGCGTATTTCTTACCTGTCGTAACTACTTTGTAATGCCCAACACTGGCCATACTCTCGCAAACTTCGAAAACGCCCTCAGGGAGGCTCGAAATAATGTTCTCCGAATGGCGAGCATTTCAGGCCAAAACCTGGAGAATGCCGTAAGAGGGCTGCTGACGAGAAATTCCGAACTGTGTAACGAAGCAATTGCGGAAGATGACGAGGTGAATAACCTCGAACGCCGTATCGATGCAGACTCCTTCGAAATCTTGATGCGTTACAATCCAGTCGCGGGAGACTTGCGTGAAGTAATTGCCGGTATGCGGGTGGCGAATAATCTGGAGAGAATCTCTGATGAAGCCCAGAACATCGCTCGTCGCGCACGTAAGATACTCAAGCACCCGGAATTGAAGGAAGTCTTCCTCGTTGAGCCACTCTATGAGAAGGCTCTCAGCCTGTTGCAGGATGCCATGCGGTCCTATGCAGAGGGAGACAACGAGCTAGCACTTTCTCTGTATGAGAAGGATCGCGAGCTGGACTCTGCTGAGAGCGGTGTGCTGAAAGAGCTGACTAAGCGCTTGGATAGCAATTCCACTGAGGCGAAGCCGTTCCTCCATCTCGTGTTTATCGTGAGAAGCATCGAGCGAATCGGTGATCATGCCGTCAATATTGCAGAGGACGGCATCTTTATGGAAAGTGCTGCTGATGTGCGCCACCTCGGTCCCAGTCTGGCAGCCAAGGAAATTGAGGCGACAAGCTAGTTTCCAAAGATCTCCCTGAGCTGACTGGATAAACTCTCCGCAATCGGGTCGCCGCGAAGCGCTGGCAGAAAAAAAGGCCGGAAACTTCCGGCCTTTCGTGGGTGTTCAGTTCCTGAAAAACGAACACCTTTGTTGTGATTCCAGTGCGGTATATTAACGCTTGGAGAACTGGAAACGCTTACGAGCTTTTGGCTGACCTGCTTTCTTGCGCTCCTTTTTGCGAGGGTCACGAGTAAGAAGATCGGACTCACGAAGCGTGTCGCGAAGTTCGTCGTTCGACTTGAGAAGAGCACGGGCGATTCCAAGCTGGATTGCTCCAATTTGGCCTGTAACTCCTCCACCGATAGCATTCACGGTGACGTCAAACTGGTTGATCGCATTAGCGACCTGAAACGGATGAAGCACCTGGTTCTGAAGAGAAAGGGTGCCGAAGTATTCTTCGAAAGGACGCTTGTTGATCGTAATTGATCCAGAACCTGGCACCAAGGTGACTCGGGCAGTGGATGTTTTGCGTCGTCCGGTTGCGGAAAAAGATTCGCTCATGCCTTAGGTGGGAATACTCGATTCAAAAATTAGATTTCGAAAGCTTCTGCTTTCTGAGCTTCGTGTGGGTGCTCTGGTCCCGCGTATACTTTGAGTTTCTTGAGGATCTGGCGTCCAAGACGGTTGTGAGGAATCATTCCTGCAACAGCGCGCTCGACGATCAAAGAAGGGCGACGTTCGCGAAGTTTTTCAACGCTTTCGCGCTTCTGACCTCCAACATATCCAGAGTAAGAAGTGTAAATCTTCTGTTCCTCTTTGTTTCCTGTCAGCTTCACCTTGTCAGCATTCACAACCACGACGAAATCGCCACAATCTACGTGTGGGGTAAATAGTGGTTTGTCTTTGCCACGAAGAAGCCTCGCAGCAGCTACGGCAACCTCGCCGAGCACTTTGCCCTCGGCGTCGATTACGTGCCATTTGCGGTCAATTTCTTCAGCTTTTGCAGAAAAAGTCTTCATTGTCTCACAGGTAAAATTCCCCGTTAGTTTCCGGAGCACTCAACTCGTACCTCAGTCTCCAGTAGACCCGTACTGGCGGGGGAGCGGGAATCTAGATGGTTTAAAAGCGTTGTCAAGGCCTTGAGGCCCGGAAAAAGGAGCTTTTCAAAGAATCTGTGCCTTGTGACCGCTGTGGTGCAAAAGATCCCCGGCATTTTTGCCTAATACATACCACTGGGAGGACGTCGTGAGAGTATGACCTCCTCGACTCCTTCTGCTCGAAACGTAGCGCAAAAGGCCTTCTCCTTCGTGCTTGGGCTCGCTCTTCTAGTGGGCGGCTCGGCATTTGCCTCGCCATCAAGTGACACCGACATGGAGGAGAAACCCCAGGTGGCTGGAGATATCGCTCTTCCAGCATGGGAGAAGGGAGCCTGTCGCGAGCAGTTCGATATTCGCATTTGGCCAAAATCGACCGTTCTTTGGTTGGAGCGCGAAAACCTGAAGGCAATGATCGCCGACCCTGAATTGAGTGAAAAAGAGCGGGACGAACTCAAGTGGATTCTCGTGATGCAGCAGGCATGGAGGAAGACTGGTTCTTGACCTTTTTCTGTGATCCTGACAGAGAGTCTTGGTAAAAACCGATGAAAACTCTCAAATTCGCCCTCGGGGTCTCGCTGTCTCTATTCTGTGCACTGGCCCACGCTGAGGATTACAATGCGCTGATTCTCGAGCGACTCGGCGCGATGCCTCAAGGAGGGACCTACGCGAAATATCAGAAGAGCCGACCCGAGAACAAACGATTCGACGATCTCTTCACAACTGTCGATGATTTAGACCGCGCTTTGAATCTCAGTCCGAAAGGATCACTGAAAGTAAAACCCTCCTCCGCCGGGCGCTACAGCTTCTGTTCCAGTGCCACCTATCTGCTGTTCGTAGATGTGATTTCAGAGCTGCAGAAAAAAGGGAAGATAGAGGTTAGCCCGCAATTGAATCAGGAAATGGTTTCAGTGGGAGACAGCTACGAGGTGATCATGGGAAAACTTGATGGTGTCGGAATCTTCGGTCACTGGAACGCTGATGGTCCAGGTACTGCCGTTCTCTTCGAGCGACTGGGACTGGGACGAAATTTCCTTGGATATGAGCAGGCCCGCCCCGGAGATTTTTTAAAGATTTTCTGGAACGACTCGATAGGAAAGGGGGAAAGAGGGCACCTCGTGCTTTTTCTCGGAGAGAATCAATCTGGAGACGCAATCCAGGTTTGGTCTAGTAATACCCAGAATTCAGATGGTTCTAGCGGCTATGGGACCATGTGGGTAGAAAAGAGCAGAATCAAGCGAGCCCTCTTTTCTCGTTTGGAACACCCCGAGAATCTAAAAAAATGGCTCTCGTTTAGTCAGTCGGAGAAATCGAGCGATTATTTGATCCGGATTCGATCGACAGGTTCCACACTGGAGGAGATGACCGCGGTGACTGGTGCAGCCAACTAGTGCTGCGGTTTTGCGTCCACATTTCGGTGCCCTTTCGCCTACCGGAATTGCGGAGTCACAATCTCAATAGACACTAAAATTTTACGATTTTTTCTTAAACTATTGTAAATATTTAATTTTTACGTAATATTTGGGCATGTCTTCTCCGCACAATGTCCTTCGCTTCTCGAAACGCAGTTGGTCTTCGAGCGATTCAGCACCGGAAGGTACTGCACACCATCACCCTGGATTGGATTGGGTAATGCGTGTGACGGAAGTAAATCGTATTTCAGCAAGAGCAGGGGAGGCACTTCTCGTAGGCGCTGCCGATCAGGAGAGTTTGGGAAACCTGCTGATTCCCCAGGTTCTCACGCGCCTGTTGAATTTTTCCCGATTCCGTTGCTCTGGACTTGTTTCGGCAGATTACTCAGAGCGTGCAGGATATAACACCAGAAATTTTGGCGAGAGTATTCTCGAAATGGCCGAAACCCGGAACCTGCATCTGCTGCATTGTTCGGGAGACACCCTTTCTACTGATCTGATCGAAGGATATCTCTCATCTGCGAGGAATGAAGAGCTGGAGCGCTTTGAAAGTCTCGCTGATATCAGCGAAACCGAAGAATTATTGAAATACGTCCGCCGCAGGACAGGACAGTTCGACAATTTTGCCCACCTTGTTGCCCCGGAAGGCGAGTTTTTCGGATCTCGCCTGAGTTTTCATTCCGTGGCTATCCCTGATCCGGATAGTTTCTCGGCGGGAAGGAAAAAGCGAATGATCGAGATCATGAAGAGCGCCAATTGTGTCGGCGTCAGGGATCGAGTGGGGGCTGAATTTCTCGAAGCTGAGGGAATCGAGGTTTCTAGAATGCCCTGTTGTCTCAGTGTATTGCCTCAGGTGGGTGCGAGGCAGTTGGGCGAATCGCGAGATTCTGAGGCCTTGAATCGCATTCGCCACCGCTTCCCGAACGGATGGATCGCAGTCGATATTTCAGGAATTCGAAATGAGCATTTCTCTCCATTGGTTTCCGCACTCCGTGAAGTGACGGAAAGCAAGGATCTGGGATTGGTATTTTTCGAATCTTCTCCGCAGCGGAGTGATACTCGCCGCAGCAAACTCCGCAGATGGGTTGAGTCGTTTGAAGAATGGAGAGCAACTGGCTTCGACTCGAATCACATTTGGGAGGTTGCCTCATTTCTTCTCCATTCACGTGCCTATTGCGGAGGTTCGCTGGCCGCGCGGATCATCTGCATGTCGGGAGGCATTGCAAGGATCAACACTCCATCGGGCGAAGGTGGTGTGCAGAGCTACTGCGATTTGTGGGAAGGGGACAGCCTGCGTGCTGAGTTGAGCGAAAACACCAAGAGCTGGGAAAAGGAGATCACCGAAGCCATGGATGTCGATTTGTCCGATTTGCAGGAGCACGCGAATTGGCTGCACAATGTCTACTTCGAAAAGCTTGAGGAATTCTGCCAGAAGACCGGCCTGACTCCCAGTTTGAAGCCGGGACGTTCAGAGACGGATCATGCTCGCAGCGCCGGAACCTTTCACCACCTCCAGGATGAGTGGTTGGCTGACAAGACCAGCACTCGCCTTTTCCGCAAGATCAATCGGCGGATCAAAACCCGGGGTGCTCACCCTGCCGTGAAAGAGGCAGGACGCGATGTCCGTTCCGTGCAGTAGTTAGGAATTGGCTTACCGCCAGTTGATAGAGCCATCGATTCCGAAGTTACCTCCGCCGACGTTTCCGGGAAAGTTGGTTCCTCCCTGGCCGGGGAACCGGATCTTCCGAGACTTGGATAGTCGAATGTTGCGCTTCGATTTCGCTTGAATAACAAAAGAGAAAACCGGCTTCACAGGATCGTTTGTACGGACCGTGATTCTGGATTTTATCTTCCGATTTTTCTGAGGTGCACGAAATTTCACGGTAATTGCGGCTCGATCGCCACCGAACACATAGGAGGGAGCTCTCTTGACGGTGAAGTGCTTGTTGCTCGAACTCACACTTTCAATGGAGAGGGGAATGGAAGTGTCGGAGTTTCTGATCGCAAAAGTTGTCGCCTTGGATTTCCCGCCTCTGATCCTTCCGGGGAGGAACGTTCCATTGCTACGCTTTGCTCGATTAGATCCGTTAGCGATCGGCTGACCCTTACCTCTGATGGAGGCATCTGGGTCGTCGATTGCGCTCGAGGTAACGAATGAGTCGATCAGCGATTTGTAGTTTCCAACGTTCGCGTAGATTCCAGGCTCTGTTTCTGCACAGCCAGCGCCGAAGCTCGTGATGCCTATGACAAGGGGCTTTCCTTCGTCTCCGTCTGCATCAAAAAGCGGTCCACCGCTATCACCTTGGCAAGAGTCCTTTCCGGAGGCATTGGCCGCTATGTGGCGCGAATCTAAGCTGTCGAAGCCGTAGAGGGAATTCGCTTCGGCGATGGATCTGATATTCACATCCACCTGCTGAAGGATCGTTGGAAACTGAGGATTGCTTTTCGTATCACCCCAGCCAATAGCACGCACCAGGTCTCCCGCGTTAACATCGGCCGGGGTTTTTGCGTAAGCTACCGGTGTAATCGTGTCTACTGGGCTCTCCAGCAGTAGAAAGGCGACATCATTGTAAAGAACTCCGGAGAAATCGGAAAAATAGTTCTCGTGGATGTAGATGGCTCTGATGTCCCTGCGCTCTGCTCCAGTTGTGTTACTCAAGTCATGGGCGCCAACCCACACTTCGATATCCTCAGCCTTCATCGAGTCCACACAGTGGGCTGCGGTAAGAACCCAATTCTCGTGAATCAGGGAACCTCCACAAAACTGTCCTTGAAAGGGATCGGGGGCGGCCTTTTTTACTAAGGCTACCATCCAGGGATACGCACCATTGGCAGCGTCTTCGCCACCAACGATCTTGGACTGTCCTGACACCTGGCTCGAAAGACACAGGAAAACCACGGCAGACAGCAAACCGATAACTATTTTCATAATTATAAAATTTATGAAAATAATAAACCCGAAAAATCGGATAGCAACCGTGAAAACGATCGAGAACCGCTCGACAGGGATTCAACTTTCAGCTGATCCACTCAGAAATGGCCTCAGCTAAAGAAGCAAAGTCTCTAGAGCCCGAAGAATGAAGGGACTCTGCGGCGCTTCTGCTTTGATTTGGCCTGTACTCGAAACGTGTGAAGCGGAGAACTCGGATCGTTTGTCCAAACAAGAACCCTCCCTCTGTTTCGCTTCGTACGTCGAGGAGCACGAAATTCTAGCCGGAAATAACCCGTTCCGCCGCCAAACACAAAGGAGGGAGATCTTTTGATGGAAAACCCTCTGCCTTTCGCACGCACCGAAACCGTCATTGGAATACTTGAAGCCACATTCGATACCGCAAAAGTTTTTCCCTTTCGTTTTCCACCTCTTACCTTGCCTCGAAACTTCGTGCCATTGGCCCTGGCAACACCTCTCGCTCCGTTGACTATCGGTATCCCCGAACCGGAAACCGCTACATCGGGATCTCCAGTCGTTGGTTGGCTCAGAAACGCATTAATCAATGATCCATAGTTTCCTACATTTGCATAGATACCCGGGAACCCGTCTGCGCATCCAATGCCGTAGCTGGTAATCCCAACTAGAAGAGGACTACCTAGTGGCCCAGCACCCATCTCTACGAGTGGTCCACCGCTGTCTCCCTGACAAGTATCTCTTCCGCTTGCAGAAGCCGCTAAGTGCCGTGAATCAAGAATCCTCGTACCCAGGGAGTTTCTTGCAGAGGATATCGACCGAATGATGAGGTCTACTTCCTGCAGAATCGACGGATAGCGAGGGTTCCCTTCCGTATCACCCCAACCGATCGCGCGAACCACGTCATTCGTCGAGACTGCGTTGGGTGAAGTGGCATAAGCCACGGGTGTGATCGTGGTGACAGGGGAAGCCAGAAGGAGAAAGGCGATGTCGTTTACGAGGTCGCCTCGAACCCGATCGTAGTTGGGATGAACGTAGATGGCCTTCACGTCTCGCTGAACGGCGGAACCTGGATTATCCAGATCATGAATTCCCACCCAGACATCTAATCCAGAGGGGCTCAAGTTATCTACACAATGAGCTGCTGTCACAACCCAGCTTTGGTGAATCAAAGAACCTGCACAGAATTGCCCTTGGTATAAATCGGTAGAACCTCCCCGAACTAAAGCGCACATCCAGGGATACGCCCCAGGGACAGCATCGTCTCCTCCTACAATGCGTTCTTGCGATTGGACGACCGGAACGAGTAGGCATATCGCAACAACGATAGGAATGATTCGTTGTAGAGGAGAAGATATTGAATATTTCATGGCAGGGAGAAATTCAACTATCTAGAGGCTAACCGAAGGCACCTGAGCTCACAAGTGTTTTACCGCATTTTGAGCCTTTGTCGAATTTTTGGGAGGTCAAAGTTCTACAAACCTTAGTCTTGGAGAATCGCCAAATCGAAGGCACAATAAGGGAAGGTCCGATCTGCGAATTCGGTTTCGCGGTGAGGAAGAATAAGAATGAAGCGATATCTCATTACATCCTTGATCATCGGAGGTGGCGTCGTAGCGCTGGTTGCAGCGTTGTATTTCCTCGGCGCATTCCGCCCGGCATTCGAATGGCTCTCCGAAGTCTATTCAAGCAGGGGAGTCGTTTCGGGATCAACCATTCGTCTGAGAGGACTGGAGATTGTCGTCTACACGGCAGCCGCATTTGGCATGGCGTGGGCCATTATCGATATCGCCCAGGTCGGGCACAAAGTGATCGTCTTTCTTCTGGTTTTCGTTCTCGCCGCAGGGCTGTCTCCCACCTTGGCAATGTATGGGGTGCTGTTCGAGCCATTCTCACTCCTCTCTGCGATCTTCCTGGCTTCGGCGGCCGCTCTGGTATATTCAGGCACCGAACACGGAATGAGAAAGAGAGTGCTGGAGGGCCTGCTTGGTTCGAGAGTCTCCCACCGCAAATTCCTGGAACTGCTGGAAGCAAAAGACCCTCCCGAATTCGCTGGGGTAGTGCGCGAGGTTACCGTGGTGAGTTGTCGTCTATTCAACCATGAGGAGATGAGGGGAAAGGTCGAGCCAGGGGAGTTGACGAAAATGAACAACTTGTTCCTCCGGAGCGTTTCGACGTTTCTGCTTTCTCGCGGTGCCTATCTTGACGAAAGCAGCCCTGATCTTGTGCGTGTGTTCTTCGGTATTCTCGAAGATGGTACAGAGCACCAGAAAGAAGGGTGTTCCGCTGCCCTGGAATTAAAAAGCAGGCTGCGAAATTTGAGCCGGGAATGCGAATCGCGTTGGTTCCAGAAATTGCACTACGGAATCGGTGTCAGCACGGGGCCTGCAGCAGTCGGAGTCTACGGCACCAGGAAACAATACTTTTTCGGCGGAACTGGAGAAGTGGCAGATTTCTCTCAGCGACTCGCCCAGGCAAATCGGCGTTACGGTTCTGAAATTCTCTTGAGCCCAAAAACCTACGAGACCGTTCAGGCGCACTTCGAATTTCGTCCGATGGACATGATTTACGACCCCGAAAGCGATCTGATGACAGAGGTCTGCGAGCTGTTGGCGCTGGAAGGGAGTTTCTCGAAAGAAGAAGCAGAAAGACGGGATTTATTCTGGAAGGGGCTCATTTACTTGAGAGAGAAAAAATACGACGAAGCTCTGGACCACCTCAGCCGTTCTCGGAACCCGGGTGTCGATGATAGCCCTACCGCCTACTTTCTGGCGCTTGCCCAGGAAGGCATTTCTTCGCCTGAAGATTCCGAGTCGGCAAAAGTCGAAGATTTGACCGGTAAAGGTCATGCGAGGTTGATCAGTTCGATGTGAGGAGGCAGAATTCTGAATATGACTCGAGTCGACTATCCCGAGCCTCTCAAGGTATTAATCTCACATCTCAAGCAGCTTCCGGGAATCGGCCCGAAGAGTGCCGAGCGCATTGCTATCTGGCTGATGCAGCGAGGCGCAGATACCAGCCAATCGTTTTCAGAAGCATTTCAAACTGCTGGCGATTTGGTCGTCGAATGCGACGTCTGCGGATTCTTCTCCACCGAAGAACACGGTTGTGCGATCTGCGGCGATTCCGATCGCGATTGCGCCTTCCTTTGCGTTGTCGAACAGCCCACCGATATCCTCCCGTTAGAACGCTCAGGAGCCTACCGAGGGCATTACCACGCACTTCGCGGGCGAATTTCTCCGCTCGACAACATAGGTCCGGACGATCTGCGGATTGGGGAACTGAGCGAGCGCCTGCGAAATGGTTCGTTTACGGAAGTCATTCTTGCTCTCGGTTCAGACGTAGAAGGCGAGGCCACAGCGAATTACCTCGTTGAGGTGATCTCCGGATTTCCCAATCTCAGCGTGTCCAGGCTGGCGCAAGGCCTGCCTGCCGGTGGTGGGCTCGATTCCGCTGACGAGCTGACTCTGATGCGGGCGCTGCAGGGAAGAGTGGGGATCTGATCAGTTCGCAGCAGCGCTGACTTTGGCAAACTGCGGAACCAGAGTGACTTCTTTGTTCTTCAAGCCGCGAAGAATTTCCACGGTAGCCTTCTCACCTGCGGGCAAACTGAGAACGATCTCGGAAAGTTCATTCAGGTCCTGAACGGGTTCATCGTTAACCGAAAGGATAACATCGCCCTCTTCGATACCTGCTTCTGAGGCTGGCGAATCTGGCTTCACTTCGATCACTTCGGGAGATGATGAGTGATTGTGGAAAACCAAACCGATCCATACCGGACCGGAGCGGTCGTATTTTTTCACATCTCGCACCAGCTTTCGTACCCGAGAGGCCGGGATTGCCAGTGCTTCTCCTTTGGTATCAAGTGTGTGCTCGGTGATAAGGCCTTCTACCTCTCCGTCTTTGTTGAAAAGTGGCGTCCCGGGTTTGCATCCTTTTCCTTCCGGATCGGCCAGACGAACGCGCATCAGGGGCAGTTGGAAAGTTTTCCCACGATACGACCACTCTTTTCCCGCCACGGTGGTCTGGCACTTCGATTTCGAAAAGCAGCACGTCAGCGTATCTCCTGGACGAGGTCCCGGCGAGCTCGCTACGGCCATAGGAGTGGCCCCTTCGATCACGCTTTCGGTCTGCAAAAGGCAGAGCCTCTGGATCGGATCGAAATAGAGAATCTCTGTGGACAGACTGCTCTTGCCAGCCTCAAGGGTAGGACCAGTCGTCGACTGCGACTCGATCTCCTTTGGAATTACGGCGAGAATCCAATCTCCTCGTTCGATGCACAAGCCAAGACTGGAAAGGCCTGACTTCCATTCCAGTTGGAATACACGGGCTTCACCTTCCTTTGCCGGTGCCGATGCAAGAAACCCAAGGGCAAAAAGCACCGAAATCCCAAAAATTGGGCGAGATTGTTTCTCCATCATCCGGAAAATTTAAAGTTCGCGATATTTCGCGCTGACCGGGAAGAGACCACTTGCTCCGGAACCGGAACTCAACTCTGGAACCCTTCCGCTTTGATCCGGTTTCGGTAATGTGATCTCGAAAGACTCCTCATACTGCGTGGGAACAATCCCATGCCTCGGAGCTTCGGGCGAGACACCAGGCTGTTGGGCGTAGCTTGCCGGAGCATTTTCACTCTCTTTAGGCACCACTACAAACAGGCCTGCTGCTACAGCTGCCGCCGCTGCTGTTGCACCAGCCGGCAGTACCCAGCGTGGCTCGTTTACTTCTTTCAGCCAGAGACCAATGCGTTCCACCACGAGACTACGTGATGAGCTTTTGAGCATCTCGGCTCTCTGGTGATCTTTCAACTCTTCCCTGAACCGGGCAAAATACTCTTCGCCTGGCGTTTCATACCGCTTCAGTCGAATCAACCGTTGTACGTCTTCAGAGTCGTTCATTTAGATGAGGTAGGACAGGATAATACTTTCAGTTATCGTCGCTGATTTTCAATCAGAGATCGTATCACCCGGAATCACACACCTTATTTCCGGAATTCTTCCAGATAGGTCTGCAATTGCCGATGCGCGTAGAAGAGCCGCGATCGTACCGTTCCCTCGGAAACTCCGAGAATTTTGGCAATTTCAGCATGAGGCATCCCTTGGATGTCAAACATGGTGACCACAGCTCTGTGATCATCTGACAGCTCCTGCATAGCCATGTTCAATCTTTCCTGAAGTTCAGAAATATTTGCCTCCTTTACCGGGTCACTCTTCGAAGTGGCCTCGATAAAATCCTTGTCCCTCTCAATAGCCAGGTCCACGTCATCCAGGCTCATTCCTCGACGGCGGTTCCTCTTTTTGAGGAAGTTCAGCGTCATATTCGTCGCGATCGAATAGATCCACGTGTAAAACGCCGATTTTCCCTGGAATCGCTTCAGCGCACGATATGCCTTGGCGAAAACGTCCTGAAGAATGTCGTTCGTATCCTCATGATTGGAGGTCATGTGGTACACGAGGCCGTAGAGCTTGGGCGTGTATTTTTCGACCAGCTCGTCGAAAGCCTTGGTGTCGCCTTCCCGGGCACGACGAACCAGATCCACATCGGGATCAGGCTTTCGCATCTTTTGCTTGTCGCTCATTGGGAAATAGCTCGGGAAAAAATAGGGAAATTGAAATGATAAAATTGGTTCACTTTTCTAATCGTGCCGCCTTGGGGTAAAAGGGGACGAAAAATCACGATGGGTCTGTTTCTAGCCATCGTTCTAAAGCGGTTTCGCTCGATGTGATTACGTCCGCGCGACCGTTGGGGGTGATGAGTTTTCCAGAGTCATCTAGAATTAGTAGAGTGGGAAATCCCTGTACCTGAAATTCCTCCGCCAACTGCTTCGCCTTTCGGTTTCCTGCACCCTTCATCGTCAGCCACTTCATGCCAGCTTCCCGCATGTAGTTCTGTTTTTCGGTATTCGATTTGTCAAAGCTGATGAAAATGATCTCGAAATCCTGCTCCTTGTGAGTCTCGTAAAACTCAGCCAGCACAGGGGTAAACAAACGACATGGTCCACACCAGTGAGCAGAGAAATAGAGCCCCACAATCTTTCCTTCCAATTCCTCGATCTCAACCTTCTTCCCTTCCACGGTTTGCACAGAGTCCGACAAGATTTCTGAAAGAGACGACGAGTCTTGCCCCCACAAAGGGGAAGCGATAACGCCGAGTAACGGCGCAATAACTGCGGTCACAAAAAGTTTCATTGCCAGAGGAGTTACGTTCGTTAGACGTATGGCGCTTGTGGTTCTTGCAATTGATACGCACTTTGTCAGGCGAATCTTAGCGACTATTTTCAAATTCCATGCTTCAAGGCGAGGAATTGAAGATTACTCCGGTGATCTTCTGGCGTGCCCGAATGGCAGTGGCTCAGCAAAACGCCTCCTCCAAGAGAGAGGCACGAAGCACTCCGAATACTCTCAATCACAGCTCTTTGATCAGAATTCAGCCACCTCGGTGGGAGTTTTTGATGACCGAAGTAATTCGAGAATAGATCCGCGGCGAAAAGCAACTCTCGCGAAGGGGAGTAGTATCCAGTATGGCCTTGGGTGTGACCGGGGAGGGGAACACATTCCAGGTCTCCCCATAGTTCTGTTTTTTCTTCGGGCTCCAGCCATCTATCGACAATAGGCGGTTCGAATCCAAGCAGTCGCCGTCCAATCCACTCCACTGCTCCGCAGGCTCTCGCAGAGCCGACATACTTGAATTCTCCCGCGATCAGATCTTCATCCAGCTTTGGTGCCCACACCGCTGCTCCCGTCCGCTTTCGCAACTCTGCAATATTCCGGGTGTGATCAAAATGGCCGTGTGTAAGAAGAATATGACTCACTTCCTCAATGGATCTTCCGGCGTGCGAAAGCTGCTCTTCCACACGGCTCGGAGTATTCGACAGAAACCCTCCGTCGATCAGAATGATCCGATCCCTATCGAGCAGCGCGTAGTGGTGTACGAGTCTACCCCGAAATTGAAGGCAGTCTGGAAACACCTGAATCATGCGATACAAACAAAGTTGATTCGGTTTCCTGAAAATGGCAAGAATCCAGAATGAATCGCATCGACTCCGACTCGGAAATGAAACGCCGCACTTTCCTGACTGGTTCGGGGCTGGCTCTGGGCACACTGGCGGCATCGGGAGCGGTCAACAGTCTCAAAGCAGAAGAAAAACCTATGAGTTTCAAATATTGCCTGAACATGTCCACCATTCGCGGCCAGGAACTCGACGCTGCTGAAGAAATCGAAGTCGCCGGAAAAGCAGGATACGACTCCATCGAACCCTGGTTCCGGAAGATCAACGAATACGTCGAAAAGGGCGGAAAACTCTCGGATCTCAAAAAGCGGATCGACGACTACGGACTGACAGTCGAAAGCGCCATCGGTTTTGCCAAATGGGTCGTAAATGATCCTGAAGAACGTGCCGCCGGCCTCGAAGAAGCAAAGCGCGACATGGATACCATTGCTCAACTGGGTGGGAAGAGAATCGCCGCCCCTCCAGCAGGCGGAAATGCAGAAGACCCCATCAGCCTCGATGATGCCGCAGATAGATACCGGATTCTTCTCGAACTCGGCGACGAAATGGGAGTCGTCCCCCAGGTCGAAATGTGGGGCGGTCACCCCACCATCGGAACAGTGGAAAAAGCGCTCTACGTGGCCATCCGCTCCGGTCACCCCAAAGCCTGTTTCTTGGGCGACGTTTACCACACCTACAAAGGCGGCTGTTCTTTCGAGTCCATCCTTCTCCTCGGCCCTCAGGCTCTCCAGAGCTATCATATGAACGATTATCCGTCTGACCCACCGAGGGAAACCATCAAGGACAAAGACCGTGTATTTCCCGGAGACGGCGTTGCCCCAATCCACCAGATCATTCGAAATTTCAAGGCAGTCGGCGCTTACCCGGCGCTCTCATTGGAGTTGTTCAACTCCTCCTATTGGGAGATGCCCGCTCTCGAATGTGCCAAAGTCGGTCTCGAAAAAATGAAGAGCGTGGTAGAGAGTGCCTGAGAGGATTCTGGCACGGGATCTACAATTACCTCACACAGCGATATACGAAAGCCGGCGGGAGATTCTTCCAAGCTGTTGGGCTGATCTCTACAGACGAAAAATGCTCATCCAGCAGCTTACGAAAACGCTTTCCTGCAGGTAGCATCAGCCCCTGAAGATAAGCAAAGGTGGCGAACCTTCCCCCCGGAGGCAAAACGCTGAACATCGCCTCCAGGCAGCGATCTTGGAGTTCCTTCGGGAACGAAGCCCAAGGGAGGCCACTCAAGATAACCTCGACGGAAGAGACACCCTCTTTCTCACAAAGCTCCGCGACCTTGGTTACGCAATCTTGGGTGATGTTTACTCCGGGGCACCGCTGTCTTGAGATAGCAGCCAGTTCTGGATCCCGTTCGATCGCCATAAAAAACGTATCGTCCTTTTTCCGTGACTGAATCACTTCCGTAACCACCCCTGTTCCCGGACCAAACTCCAGGACGTTGTCGACTTCATTCCAGTCGAACCAGTCAGTCATCAGGCAGGCAAGGCGATTCGAACTCGGTGCAATCGCCCCCACATTGGAGGCGGAACGAAAAAAGGCCTTCAGGAAATCAGAGTGCTCGGACATGCGAGAGGTTCTTACCCTCAGGAGTTTGTTTTGGCTAGCGAAACCTCAAGGTTCTTCTTCACCAACTGGCCCATTGTCTCGCACGAACTGAATGCATCCACCTCGTGATACTCATTCAGTCCCTCACGCAAATAAATAACGTTTTCTTCTGGAGCGATCTCATCTTCCAGCATCGCTTCCCAGAGCGCCGCGAGACGTACCTTTGCGATCTGAACCCGACGCTGGATCAGCGTTCTTTCCTCATCCTGATACTGGCGCATCGTTTGGTAGTTCAAGCGGGTGGTGCAGAGCTGAACAACCATTTCGTTCTCGAGGAATGTCTGGGGCAGATACATTTCCTTTTTCCCCTCGTAACTCTGCTGGTCGAAATCGATCGCACGAACGCGATACTGCGCATCCTCGAAATCCGGCGTGATGTCTACCACGTAATTGTAACTGCGCATATCACCTAACAGACGTACAAAGCAACGTTCGTTAAACTTTACGAACTCCTTCGCGACCCGAACGCGGTTGGTTTCCTCGCGTTCGAAATATTCTGCAATAAACACATCCCCGGGAACTCCGGCGATATGATCTTCGATCAGCGTATCTCCGTTTACCAGATAGTTGATTCGGTTGGGTGACAGAATGTGTTCCAACTCCAGGCCGTAGATTCGCGAAGAATCCGCGATCTTCACGTAAAAGTGGTCGTAGTTGTCATTGAACTGATTCACAATCCGCACCCGAAACGGGCGAGAATTTCCGAAGTCGCAGAAATCCACCCGCTCCATATACAGGTGATCTCCCACTCGCAGGGCATCAGTCCGGAGCAGAGAATAGATTTTCACCAGTTTCTTGCTCAGCTCTTCCCTGATCTCCGGCTCATAAAAAACCGTCTTCCAGAGGGTATCGTTCCCATCACGATCGAAAAGAGGGAAGAGTTGCGAGAACCGGTGCAGGTCTTCATAAACGACCGGAATGTCGTAAGACCGTTGATACGTAGTGAGATACTTCGCCAGTCGCGAACTGACGGGATAGTACTTTTTGCGTTTCAGGACAAAACTCACGGCGACTCCTTGAACTCCCAACACTATGAACCGGATTCGCCGGGAGAAAACAGGAATTCACGAAACGACACAGAACGTGCTGCCTACGTCAAATGCCTCTTGCCCAACCCGACGATAAGGGAAATTTATTCCAATGGAGGAAATCATCATCCAAATCACCCTGCGAGACGCCTTGATCACCTCATTCGGAAGTCGGATGCCTTCTCCCTACACCTGCAAGATCTTCCTCAAGGCTCCCGAGAACTGGGTTGAAAACGGCAATCTCATTGAAGAAGGAAAAGAAAAATTCTTTCAATCATTCTACGGACCCGATTGGAAAAACGGCAACAGCGACGGATCGAGATACAGCGTTTACGAATACGAAGAAACCGTCCTCAAATCACCCGAAGCCATACAATCAGCCCGGGAAGAAGCCGAAACTCAATCCGATCCGAAGGTAAAATGGTGGTTCAACCGAGTCGACGAAGAAGGGAATGTAGTCACCTGCGAGAAGACCGAAATCTTCTCTGAGTAGTCTCTCCTGAAAAGTCTGATTCCATCTGACTCAAGACAACCAAAATTGAGCTTCATTACCGCCGTTTATTATGGTATTGTTAGTAATGGGCCAAGGCGAGCCGACCATTCTGCGAAAGAGGTCAAGAAGTCCAAAAATTGACGTGAAAACCCAGGAAATGACGGGGGATGATGGAAAATGCATGAGTAAGAAATTTTGGCAAAATGCTAATAAACAAAGAGTTAGATGGATGTTTTGGGTGAAAATGATGAAAAACGCGATTCCCCATCAAATCCCATCATTTTCGCAAAAGTCTTCCGTCTTTATCCTTATCTTACTCTTTATCTTTTTCTCATCCCCTAACGCCCCGTTCGCACAATTCTTGACCAATTCCTCGTGACCCGTAACCCTTGGCCCATGAACCGATTTATCCTATTCACTCTCGTCCTGACCTTCTTCTGCGTTTCGGTCAGCTTTTCCCAAACTCGGCCCAATTTCATCATCGTCCTGGCCGACGATCTCGGTTACGGCGATTTGGCCTGCTTCGGAAACGACATCGTAAAAACTCCCCATCTCGACCGCTTCGCTTCAGAAGGAGTAAAACTCACCGACTACTACGCACCTGCCGCGAATTGCTCCCCCTCACGTGCCGGACTCATGACAGGCCGCACCCCATGGCGTATCGGCATCCACAACTGGATTCCGATGATGTCGCCAATGCACGTAAAAGAGTCCGAAATCACGATCGCCACACTCTTGAAAAATGCCGGTTACGACACCTGCCACACCGGCAAGTGGCACCTCAACGGCATGTTCAATCTCCCCGGACAACCCCAACCCGACGATCACGGATTCAGCCATTGGTTTTCCGTCCAGAACAACGCACTTCCCAATCACCACGATCCCTACAACTTTGTCAGAAACGGTATCCCGGTTGGAGAAATCGAAGGCTATTCATCTCACATTGTCACGGACGAGGCTGTTCATTGGCTAAAAGAAAACAGGGACCCTGACAAACCTTTCTTTCTCTTCGTCTGCTACCACGAACCACACGAACCCATCGCCACCGCGCCCGAGTATGCCGCTCTGTATGACAACCTGGAAGATCCCGCCGAGCGAGCCTTATGGGGAAACATCACCCAGATGGACGCCGCCTTCGGAAAGCTC
The DNA here is from genome assembly GCA_002698785.1 of Verrucomicrobiales bacterium. GTDB lineage: Bacteria > Verrucomicrobiota > Verrucomicrobiia > Verrucomicrobiales > DEV007 > Arctic95D-9. The sequence continues at coordinate 45,189 of PAAG01000004.1, forward strand.
ATGGCCGAGGTCGACAGTCTCGGATTGCGAGACGATACACTCGTGTTTTTCACCAGTGACAACGGCCCCGCCCTGACAGGGAAACATCCTTACGGTTCCGCCGGACCGCTCCGCACCAAAAAAGGATACATGTGGGAAGGAGGGATTCGAGTTCCAGCCTTAATCCGCTGGCCCGGAAATACGGAACCCGGCACCGAATGTGTCGACCCTGTCTGTGGAGTAGACGTCCTACCGACCTTCTGCGACATCGCAGGCGTCCAGGCTCCGACTGATCGAGCCATCGACGGAACTAGCCTGATTCCACTTTTCAACGGCGACGAACTCGTCCGCGAAACACCTCTCTACTGGCATTTCAATCGAGCACGAAGCTCCGTAAAAGTCGCCATCCGAGAAGGGGACTGGAAACTCGTAGCCCGAATCGACCGCCCCGATTTGAAACCCAGCGGAGGCATCACCGCTGAAGACATCGAGACAAACGCCAACGCCGAACTGACCGGATTCGAACTTTTCAACGTTCGCGAAGACGTCGCCGAAGAGAACGACCTCAGCAAAGAAGAGACCGCTCGCTTCGAAGGAATGAAAGAAGCAATGGTCGAGATGTATCACGAAGTCCGGGACGAAAGCCCCGTCTGGCCCGAATGGGAATTCCCCAAATACGAAGGCCAACGCATCGAATGGCCCGAATACAAAGCCCTCCGAAAACCACCTGTTTACGAACCGTAACGTAACTTCGACTTCAGTCGAAGCGAAACGCCCAACCACCTGACCATGTCTATTTGCTGACCAATCCCCATACAACCTACATTCCACAAGCCCTGCGAAATCCTCCCTGCATGTTCCCCAACACGCCCATTCCATTCAAACCCTTCCTGCCATCGCAGACAGTCGGCACCTACAGGACTGACCTCCCTCACTGGCGCCAACCCGGCGTCACCTACTTTGTGACCTTCCGGCTTGCCGACTCGATCCCCGCCGAAGTGCTTGAATCGTGGGGAAAGGAGAAAATTGAGTGGCTCACTGAGAAAGGTGTAAAAGCAAAATCGCCAATCTCCCCGGAGAACGTCCCAACTGAACTACGCTATCTTTTCGACAGAACGTTCAATCGTAAACTCAACGCCTACCTCGACGGATTTCACGGCAGTTGCATTCTTCGGAAGCCAGTAGCGAGACCCCCGCTGCTTAAAGCGTTAGAATCAGTAGACAGCTTAATTGGCGATTTGGTCATCATGCCGAACCACGTTCACATCCTGATAACCCCGGCAGAGAACGAAACGCTACAAAAAGCGCTGAAGCGAATCAAAGGGGCCTCCGCAAGAGGAATCAATTTGGCACTCGGTCAGAATGGCAAAGTGTGGAAGAAGCATTCCTACGATCACATCGTGCGCGATCTCAAGCAATTGAACCACTACAAGGATTACATTGCTTCCAATCCAGTGAGGGCTCGGATTCGGGATGAGGCATATACATGGAAGGAGGCGAATTATACAATCGCAGCGTGAGGGCTAGCATCGTCGGGGCCTCCCTCATCTCGCTTCGACTGAAGTCGAAGCTACGGCCCAGGCCAGTCCAAGTGCTTATGCAGAAAGTCGTAGGTTCCCACCTCGTTAATCGCATGCGGACCCACGAACCACTCAATTTCACATCGGTCTTCTAACCGCAATTTTGCCTCGTATAAATTTCGCACTTTAGCAAACTCATAAGCCACTCGCTCATCTGGCGCCACTCCATCGAAATGACCTCGCTCCACCATAAACGGACGCGGACAGATCAGGGCAGCCATCTCCGAGTAATTAAACGTCCCGCCCAGATTCCATTCAAAGATCTCATACTCACCCTTATTCGCATAACTGTAGCGAAGCGACGCAGGATCTGTCGCAGCGTTCTTCCAGACCCAGTCATTGAAGTCCGCCGAACAGATCGAAAGACAGTAATTATCCACCAACGGAGGGATTCGCATCGCAGATTTCCCTCCATAACTCAATCCATAAAACGCTATCTTGTCAGGATCGGTGAAGGGCTGATCAGCAAGCCAGTCAGTTAACTGCTGGTGTTGCGGAACGATAATAGAAAACAGCGTCTTCCCAATCGACTGAGCCTTGAACTGCTGCAGCCGGAATAGATCGAAATATTTATACGCATTCTGCGGAGCAAAAGTAATGAAGCCCCGTTCCGCAAGCCGGGTCGCAAACGCCTTGTAGGCCTTGTATTTCTCCTCACTGACAACCTGTTGAGGTGTTCCCTCCAATCCGTGCTGGCAGACGACAACTGGCCGCTTTTCCCCTGAGGAGATATCGAGGTCTTTAGGCAATGTCAGGATTCCATACGCAAATACACGATCCTCACCATCACTCTCATCAAACACATCCATCACCACTTCATAGCTGACCGTCTTCGGCCCTTCTTGGTAGGGGCGGGTGCGAACGTTTGGTTCAGCTAGGGGGAGTTCAAAATCACCTACCACCTTCGTGCGAAAATACTCACGATATGGTTCGATCGTTTCTTCAAATGCCTCGAGCGAGTCCGTTTTTAGATCTTTGAAAAAATCACGCCGATCCGATTCGGACTGAATCAGAGCCCACTGATTGTGCGCTTCAATTTCGGCTATTTGTTTCTGTCGAACTCGGTTGCTGATCGAGTCGTCAACGAGTTGTCTGTGAAACGGGTTGTCACTGACCCATGGCTTGGTTGGACTCTCACCGATAACTTTTTGATTTGGCCGGTACAGGCTTGAGGGGGCGGAAACGGCCACGCCAAGCGGTTTTCCAAAAGTCTCGATAGCGTTTCTCTCTCCGCTGCAAACCGTGGGCTGCGGATGAATCGGTAGGCGTTCTGCGATGCTTCGTGCCCTTTCGAACTCGGTTTGTATGTCCTTCCCTATTGCAGGAGCTGTTTGATAGGATTTACCGCGTTTTTCCGGTCGTTCGGTAAGCACCTCCATTGAGCCGTCTTTTTCATTTCTGAATTCTGCCAGGGCTTTTTCTGCTATCTCAACTGTCACGTAGCGGGGTAAGATGAGACTGGCGATCTCGGCAGTCCCGAACTCCGAGATAAAACCGAAAAGGTTGTGTTCGGCTGGCTCCTTCCAGAGTTGATCCCTTGATGAAAAGCCACCGCTGACAAGCGTCGAAGCGACGCGATCATCAAGAGCGGAAGCCAGCAGCGCAAGGAATCCACCTTCCCCGGATCCGGCGACTCCAATCGGCCGCGCTTCGTTTTGGGAATGGGAAAAACAATCGATCGCGGCAAGAACTTTATGGACCTCATATCCAAGAAGAGACCGCCCGAGTTCATACGATGGCCGGTGTACCCATTCCCGGTTGGTCATTTTGAAGGCGTTTTCTTCACGGTCGATCAGAAAGGGAACGAGCACTCGACAGCCATTTCTTGCGAGATGTACCCCCCAGCCGGAAAACCTATCTGCATTTCGGTAAGCGCTCTGCATCACACCCGCAGCAATACCCGGCTCTTCATCGACATCAGGAAGTAGAATAACGTCTGCTTTCGGAACCCCCTGCGGCTCGATGAGAAATCCCACTCCATGTATATTTCGAATGGCATTCCATTGGACGATGTGAACGGTAAGCTCTTCCGCCGAAGCCATTGGCCTCCCATCTTGGGAGATGTACAAAAAACCATTCTCCTCCGGCCTCTCATCGCGATCCAGCCCCAGCATCTCAGCCAGGTGCTTCCTGTTCGGTTCGACCGATTTTACATAGGCCTCAGGAGAAGAGAAATCACGATTCCAGACCTGCACCCGCTTTTCGGTGGCTCGTTCGATCATCCGGTCCAGGAATCGATCGTTCGCCTCAACCAACTTGAGGCTAAGGTCGCCTTCCCAATCCAGCAGATCCGTTCCCGGCAGCGGCTCGGTCGCAGTTGAAGGCCCGAGGATCGGCCATGGGGGAGCCTCTTCGGAAAAGACGTTCGTCGGAGAGAATACGAGGCACAACAGCGGAAGAAACAGGCGTCTCATCTCATCAGGGGACCAAATTCGGATTGAAAAGGCAAAGCGCATTCAGGCGGAAACGCGGCTTTTCAAAAATATTTCGGTTTCTCGGTAAGGTTTTTCCACCAGCGGGAAAACCCGTAGCATGAAACGATCAATCTTCCTTCTTGCCGTTATCGCCATGACAGCCATTTCTGCCGCACGAGCGGGAGAGCGGTGGACCGACGGGCCCGATGCCATTCTCGTTCTCGGCCAGCCAGATTTCGACACCAATGATCCAGTGGCTTCACAGTCTGGGCTGAACGATCCCCACGAGGCTGTCGTAGATCCGAACACTGGAAAGGTATTCGTTGTGGACTCCAATCATAACCGAATCCTGAGGTTTGCTTCGTTTTCAGCTCTCAGCGACGGCGCTTTGGCAGAAGCTGTATTTGGACAAACAAACTTCACGAATACTTCGAGGTCAGATGCACAGGATAAGATTTACAATTCCCGAGGCCTTGCCATGGAGGACGACGGCACGCTCTGGGTCGCTGACTATCGCAACCATAGGATACTACGCTTCGACGATGCTTCGGAGAAAACGGACGGAGAGAATGCAGATGGCGTTTTGGGCCAGACTGACTTTGGCGAAGACACTGCCGGACTCTCCCAATCTGCGACCGGATTTGTCATCGATGTGGCAGTCGATGCAGATGGTAATCTATTTTCCGCTTCGACTGCGAACAGCCGGGTCTTGATGTGGGAAAATGCGAAGTCACTCGCGGCGGGCTCGAACGCCACAAAGGTGTTTGGACAGGAAGATTTTACTTCAAATGAAGATATGACCGATCAGGACGGAATGTGGGCTCCGGTCGGTGTTGCGGTTGATGGAGAGGGGAACCTCTACGTTACAGATCAGGGGAATCAGCGAGTGCTTCGCTTCGATAATCCGAGCGCCAAGATGAACGGGGACGATGCCGACGCGGTGTTCGGGCAAGCAGACTTCACGAGTGGTAGCCCTGGCTCTGCTCCAAATCGGTTCAATTATCCTGAGAGAGGGGCGGTGGATAGCGAGGGAACATTCTGGCTCGCTGATTCTGCAAATAACCGAATCCTCGGATTCAAGAATGCGGCTAGCTTGAGTAACGACCCCGATCCTGACTACGTGATCGGGCAGCCAGATTTTGAATCTTACGACCGGGGACTCAATGCTTCCGAAATGGACGCACCCTTTGGGCTAGGCTTCGACTCGGCCGGACGAATGTTTGTGGCGGATGCGGGGAACAATCGAGTTACCGTATTTGAAAAGAGTCGTTTTCAGCCTGACTTCACGATTGGAGAGAAACCCGGAAAGCAGAAGGGGAAGAACAAATACAATCGCTCTGGAGCCGGGCAAAAAGATTCCATTGTGACAGATGGCAAAGAGGTGAAATTCATCACGAAGATTCAGAACGATGGAAACGTTATTGATTCTTTTTTCCTCAAGAGCGCAAAGACCAGTTCAAAAATTCGTGTCAAAGTATTCCGTGTAACAGGTGGTCGAGCGAATGTAACCGGTGCCGCAAAGCGGGGAAATCATCTTACTGCGCCAATCGGTGTTGGAGGAACTCTGAAGTATGAATTGAAAGGTAAGCCAAAAGGAAAATTCAAAGAGAAGCGAAAGACGCACAAACTTTGGATTCAGGCTACTTCCATTGTCGACGGCGAAATTGATAAGGTTCAAGGACTCGTCAAAAACAGGCCGTAGTCTCCATATCTTTTAGTGACGGATTTTTGACATCAGCGAGATTTTCAATCGGCAGTGGATAGCGTATCCGCTGTCGATGAAAACTTTCTCTCTCGTTTTGCTGTCCTGCTTTGCAGTTCAAATCGGTTCCACTCTCGAACTTTCCAAACTTTCTACTTTGAAATTGGGAGCGTTTGACGAAGGGGCCGCCGAGATGATCGATTACGATCCGGTGACGAAGAATGTCTTTTCCATCAACGGTGAAAACAAGACTGTTGCAGTGATCGACATCTCCGATCCGACAGACATCAAGCTGCAAAACGAACTGAATATCGCCGACTACGGCAAGTCTCCCACGTGTGTTGCTGTGAAAAATGGATTGGTTGCCGTCACGATACGAGCCGAAGACAAGCAGGCTCCCGGACAGGTCGTGTTCTTCAAGACAGACGGAGAGATCGTCAGCGCCATGACCACCGGTGCTCTTCCGGATAACGTCATTTTCTCGCCGGATGGGAAATACTGCATCATCGCAAACGAGGGCGAGCCCTCCGACGACTACACAAACGACCCCGAAGGCTCGGTAACCATTGTCGAGATCGGAAACGGAATGCCAAAAGAAGCTGTGGTAGCTGGCTTTTCAAATATTGAAGGCGGTGAAGGTGTCCGAGTCTTCGGCCCGAACGCAAGTCTTGCTCAGGACCTCGAGCCTGAATTTGCCGCCGTCTCCGGCGATTCAAAAACCGCCTTTGTGATCTGCCAGGAAAACAACGCTCTTGCAATCGTTGACCTGCCGACTTGCACTGTGAAAGCAGTGAAGAGTCTCGGCACCAAAGATCACAGCAAAGAGGGAAATGGATTCGACGCCAGCAACAAGACGGATGCCGCGGACATCAGGACATGGCCGGTAAAAGGTCTCTACCTTCCTGATGCGATCCTGAGCTATGATGTTGGCGGAAAAGGCTATCTCATCACAGCCAACGAAGGCGATGCTCGTGATTACGAATCATACAGCGAGGAGACCCGCGTCGAAGATCTCAAACTCGATCCTGACAAGTTCCCGAACGCTGCCGAACTGCAGGACGAGAAAATGCTCGGGCGTCTGAAAACAACAACCACTCTCGGCGATACGGATGGTGACGGCGATGTCGACGAAATTTACAGCTTCGGTGCCCGCTCTTTCTCGATCTGGGACGAAGAAGGTAATCTCGTCTATGACAGTGGCGACGAGTTCGAGCAGATACTTTCCAAGGAACTCGGAGAAGGTTTCAACTCCACGAATGACGAGCAGCCTTCTTTCAAAGACCGCAGCGATGACAAAGGTCCCGAACCGGAAGCGCTTGCTCTCGGAGTGGTCGACGGGAAAACGTATGCCTTCATCGGATTAGAGCGCTGCGGAGGAATATTGGTTTACGACGTGACTGATCCAGCCGCACCAACATACCAGACTTTCTATGCTGGTCGCGATTTTACCAAGCCGATTGAAGAAGCTGGAGATCTCGGTCCTGAAGACTTGGAATTTATCCCTGCCTCAGATTCTCCAAACGGAATGAATCTCTTAATTTCGGGCAACGAAGTCAGCGGAACGGTAACCGTTCTCGAAGTGAAATAAGTCTACCGAAACACCTCGGTTGAAAGACGGTCACGAGAGTCGCCGATTGTGACCGGGCGGCCGTTCGGTGAGTAGGCATTCTTGTGAATATCAATTCTCAAGGCTCTACCAATGATTCCATTGAATTGCTTTACGGAGATTAAGGGGCGGACGGGATTTTGGCCCAGCTTTCCTGTCTCTCCGATTATTTTTCCAGGAATGATACCGCCTCCTGCAACCACCGCTGGAGAGAAGTAAGTAGTCAGACGCCTTTTCCCGTTGTGAAAATAAGCATGGCGCCCGAGATCCGTTCGTATGACGACGAGCGTTTCATCGAGCAGATCTCGCGTATCCAGATCTGTAATCAAAGCGGAGAAGCCATCGTCGAGTTGTCCGAACAAATTCTTCACGGCAGGAAGATAGTTTTCTCCATCCTCGTCCCAGCCATCCAGAGCAACCTCCACGAATGACGCCTTGTCATTTTCGACGAGCCGACGAGCAAGAAGACAAGCCTTTCCGAAATCGTGATCTCCGTAGAGTGACCTGGATTCGTCGGGCTCCTCTGCCAAATTGAGGCATTCAAGAGCCTCCGGATCGGAAAAAAGCCTCGTCATCACGCTTGGTTGTCCGTTGAGTATTCCTAACAAGTGACTATTTCTGTTCCAGGTTTTGGCTCGACTCATCGTATCAATGGCTTCGTTCGGATTACTGATCACGATGGGCTTGGCGAGGTGTTCCGGGAAAAATGCCGAGCCTTTTTCGCACCCTCCATTCAAACGGTAATACGGTAACTGCCCTTCCGATTGCAGGGCACACCACGAACCGATGTAGGGGTGTCGGAAAGTAAGCCTCGGCGTGTAGCCTGTATGAAGGGAATATTGTTCAACGTTGTCACCGTGTGAGGGCGGGCCTGCCACTGTGCGGAAGAGCATGCATTTGTCCATTAGGGCAGCTGTCTTTGGCAGCCACTCGCAGATCGACAGTCCTTCTATCGATGTGGGGATACTCTTCGGCGGATCGGAAATTCCTTTGTAGGCGTCTTCGTGAAAGTTGAATGTCTCATACTGACTCATGCCACCTTTCATATTGAGGAAAATGACATGATTAGCCGTGCCGAAAGCCTTGGGGGGCTCTTTCGATTGACTGCACTGACAAAACAATATCAGGAGTAGTGTGATTGTTTTGCTATGGGATTCGACAGAATTCATTGGAGAGAAATAGGGCGTGGCAAAGTTCGCGCGTATCTGCCTCGACTATGAGAGAAAACTCTTCGCTAGTTGGTTTGCGAGACAGCGCACTGAGGAAGAGGAGTTCCGGGGGCATTACAGAAACCTCTTTCTCATTGTCAAAAATCTGGTCGATAACGAGATGCCGCTGGATCGCCGTTGTCGCCTTCATTTCGGAATACCGAGAAACGTCTGCGATTTGTAAAGCCTGGGATACTGCATCTTTCCATTCAGTAGCATTTCGCTTTGAAGGTATCGCGAACTCAGAGTCGTTTGAGAAATCCACGAACTGCGGATCGATCAGGACTGCACGGATCAGTCCCTTTTCATCATATCTCTGATTTCGAAATCGCTGCACCCAGGGGCCAAGGCGACTTCTTGTCGCATCGACTTCGTAGTCTCTCTCGGCCAAGTACCTCCAATTTTCGTTGCCTGTGAGGTGGGCGAGGTAACGTCCAACGATCGAGAATTCCGTAAACTTGTTGTATCGGAAGTCTGTCAGCCATTCTGCAAATTCGTGCAGTGCTCGCTGGTTTCCGATGTCGCGATCTTTCTCCACGACTCTCTCCAGCCGTCGCTCAGAGTGAATCTCAATGTAAGGCTCAACCCAGCCTAATGTCGCTGCGGAGCGGGGGAGCCCTCTGTCCGGCCCGAAAACCGTATCCGGTCGAATGACAAATCCTTCGCGTTTGAAGAATCCGGCAAACCCATAAAAATCCCTAGTCCTTGAACGACGATAGGCGTGATCATGGCAGTGAATGCAATTCATACTCTCACCAAACAGGGAAGGGCCGAGGGTCTTGGCGCGGGCAAAAGCCTCTTCGTCAGAATTCACAGACCCTTCCCTGGTTTCGAACCATCCCTGCAATCTTTGGTCCACCGGGGTGTTCAGGGCGACCTGTTGTCGCACCCACTCAATGTCGTCTCCTTTCGTGATCCCCAGCAACTCGGTCCAGTATCTGGTCAACGCATCGTTGTATGCGGGGCTTGCGATAAGCTGATCGACAAAATCGTTGTAGACCGTGTCTTGATTGATCTCCTGAACGACTTCGGGAGAGGGGAGCGTTCCGAGTAGCCTGATGTGCAGCCGCCGCAATACATCTGAGGAAAAACCCGTATCGGTAAACCGAAGGTCCACTGCAGCCGCATTTTTCCAGAGCGCGAGAGAAAGAATACCGAAAACCAGCCACCGCATCATTGAATAGCGTTAGCGAATCAGCAATCAATGGGTCAAGAGGTGGATTGTAAAAGTTAACGTAGACGTGATCACTTGATCGCTGGGATTCCTCTGAGTAGATTGTCAGGTTCGTATCCTATCCTGTGGCGGTTCCAGATACCAGTGTTTCACTCCTTCTGCAGCTCAAAGACCCCGGCAATCAATTCGCCTGGGAAGAGTTTGTGAGGCTCTATGGCCCGTTAATCTACGGTTTTGGCCTTCGCCGTGGTGTCGCTGTCGATGATGCGGACGACTATGCGCAGGACGTTCTCACCCAGGTTTCGCGTTCTCTGGAGAGTTTCAGCTACGATCCAGAGATTGGGAAATTTCGTTCCTGGTTGTTTCAGATCGCTCGCAACATCTGGTTGAAACGTGGACGGACGATGGGCCGTCGACCGGGGCTTGTTGGTGGCTCGACGATTATGCGAGTCGCAGAGTCGGACCATGCTGTAGATGGTGCCGCAGAATTGGAAAAAGAATGGGAGGCCGAGTATCGGCGACAGATCTTCGCCCGCGCCTGCGAAAAGGTGAGTGAATCGGCAGATGCAGAAAGTTGGAATACATTCTGGAGGACCGCTGTTCTTGGAGAAAACTGCGAAGAGGTGGCAGCAGAACTTGGTATCGCTATCGGGACGCTCTACGTCAGGCGCTCTCGAATGCTCGCGCGAGTAAAGGATGCCGTTCAAGAGGTGGAACGTGAATGGGAGCACTTTGAAATCGCTGCCTGATCCATGAGCGATTCCAATACGTGCCCGCAAAAAGAAGACCTGTTGGCTCTGGCCGAGGGAAGGTTGGGCGAGGCACATTCTTTACAAGACCTCGAAGCTCACCTTTCGCGCTGTCCTGAATGCAGAAGTACGTTGGAGAATATGCTGTCCTCTTCTGCTGACTCCGGTTTGCTTCTTCAAGTCGCGGACTGGAGGCCTGAGCAGGAAAAATTCAAACCCGTTTTTCAGACGGTTATCGATTCATCGTTTCGATTGGCAAAGAGAATCGATCTGTCGAAATTCGCTTTCGTTGACTCCGTTGATGGAAACCTTGTTTCGGGGAAAATCGGTCTCATGGAACTCAAGGAACTCATCGGTTCCGGGGGAATGGGAGCGGTGTTTCGGGCCTATGATCCTGAGTTGGATCGAGACGTTGCTGTGAAGGCACTGCGTCCTGAATTGGCCGGAAGAGAAGATGTGGCCCATTTGTTCTTAGACGAAGCCCGGGCAGCTGCCGCTCTCCATCACGAGAATGTTTTGCCGATCTATCACGTCGCTCGTGAAGACGGGGAGATTTGCTCTTTCGTAATGCCTGTCATCGAAGGCGGATCCCTGGCTGATCTCCTTGCTGAAAGCGAAGGGGCATTACCTTTTGATCGCGTCCTCGACATCGCTACGAAGGCGACAAAAGCTCTCGCTGCAGCCCATGCTGAGGGAATTGTCCATCGTGATGTAAAGCCAGCCAATATCCTGGTAGAAGCGAATGGACCGGGAGTATGGTTGGCTGATTTCGGTCTTGCCCGAGCTGCGCAGCATGGTTTCGGAGAAGGCATGATCGTCGGGACTCCCGATTATGCAGCACCAGAGGTCATGCAAGGAAAGGAAGGGACGATTCAGTCTGACCTGTATAGCCTCGGCAAGGTATTTCGTGAGATGATTCGTGGAAAGGGGGCGACAGAAAAGGAAGTGCCCCATTGGTTTGAGAAATTGGCGGATAACCTGCAGGACGAGAATCCTTCTGCCAGACCTACCAGTGCCGAAGAGGTATTGGAAAACATAGAGAGCAACCTCGCCGACGAATGGGAATCTAAGTCTCGCCAGCACGCCCAGCGGCATGTCCGACGTTCAGTGGGTTGGATAGTGGGTGCCTTGGTAGGAGTCGTTGTCCTTGCATGGCTCATCGATGCCTTTGCTGGTTTAGTCGTGACAAATACCGTGATTCGTCAATTCACGGGAAATCCAATCTCAGTGGATGGAAAATGGGGAAGTTTCTCTTCCATTGAAGAAGCGCTTCAAGACGTTGATGGTGATGCCACGATCCGCATTGCCAAGGATGCCCAGATTGGAGTGTCTGAGCGCCTCGACTTTTCCGGTCGCGCTCTCAGGTTGCTTTCCCGACCAGGAGGGGAAACGGAGGTCATTTTTCAAAAGGGCCTCGACTATGGGATGTTCGAAATCAAGAACGGCTCGCTAGAAATCAAAAACGTCACGCTTCGCTATCGGGGCACGGGAGTTGAAGAACCGGAGGCGCTGATTTCGTTATACGATTCTTCCGCATTTCTTGAGAATTTGAATACGCGGAGACATTCATCCGGGAATGTCTCTAAGACAGGGCGAACAATTTTCGTGTTGCGAGGCAACAGTGAGGCGACCGTCCGCAATTGTTCCTTGATGACAGAGCGAACAGGGAAAGCAGCGATTGCTGTGTCCACGGAGTCGACCAAAAAAAAGATCGCTATCATCGATTGCAAGTTCGTGGGTGAGAACCTTGTTCACGTAGTTTGTCCCGAATCGACTGAAGAATCCGGAACAGTCGACATAATCGTAGAGAATTCCACTATTCTCACGACCTGCCATTTTCGGATGGGTCGTGGCGCTGGTGGGGTACGGACCGAGATTCAATCGAGCGAGAGCCTCTGGCAATCCAGCGGACCAGTATTGAACTTCAGGAATAACGAATCCGACGGAGTAAGAAGAAATTTTCATTTCCATGACAAAGGATCTTTCATTGCCGTGGGACGTACAGAAGCGATCTATTCGGCGGGCCTCATTTCATCGCCCCGCTTAAGGGCTACGCGAGGCAATCCGGAATTGGCCGAGGCTGACTGGGAAGATTTCTGGCAGGACAGCCCCAATATTTCTTTGGAGAAAACCCAATGGGTTTCCTGGATTGTAGATTTCACAAAGGGCCGAAACCCAGAGTGGAATCCCGAGCTCGATCTGACCAAATGGGTCGACGAAATCGAGTATTCCGAATTTTTTCAGTAAGGTTTTGCGTGAAGCGGGAAATCCCGTTTCATGACAACACCACTTCCTTCTAAATTCTTCCTGAGAACAGTCACGGTTCTGTCGATTGCTGCCGTTCTTGCTAAGTTTTCGTTTGCTGGGGAGGAATGGACCAGTGGCCCTGAGGCTCAACTCGTCCTTGGGCAAATGGAATTCACCGACAACAATATCGGATCTGACGAATTCGGTTTCGATGGTCCGTGGGATGTGGCAGTAGACCCCAACACCGGAAAAATATTCGTCGCAGATACGAATAATCATCGAGTGCTGCGATTCGCTGCTTTTTCTAGTCTCTCCAACGGCGATGCGGCAGAGGCCGTGTTCGGCCAGCCGGACTTCGATACGAATGATCCAGGTGTTGACCAGTCGACGTTCGATACTCCGACGGGCGTTCTCGTGGATTCTGACGGGAGACTGTGGGTCAGCGATGCGGGGAACAACCGGGTGCTTCGATTCGAAAGTGCGAGTGATCTCGATTCCGGAGCCCTCGCAGATGGAGTGCTGGGGCAGGCGAATTATGTGGATGATGGCAACGCTGTCACCGATTCCAATTTCAGTTCTCCGAGAAATCTGGCAATTGACAGCAGCGGCAATCTATTCGTGGCCGATCCAGGTAACAGTCGAGTTTTGATGTTTCCCGATGCTGCCAACCTCCCCGATGGAGGTGCCGCGACCATCGTGTTTGGTCAGGAAAATTTCACTGACCCTGGTGTAGGGTTTGATCGCGATGGCTTGTATATCCCGGGAGGCGTGGCCGTAGATGAAAACGGAACACTTTGGATCGCCGATGGAAGTAACAACAGGGTGCTCCGCTTTGATAATGCTGCTACCCGCAGCAACGGAGATGATGCCGATTTTGTTCTCGGTCAGAATGATTTTACGACTGGCGATTCCGGTGCAACGCAGGGAGAATTTAATGGCCCACAGGATCTTGTCGTTGATGCAGAGGGCACTCTTTGGGTCTCTGAATTCTCAAACCAGCGGGTGCAGGGGTTTAAAAATGCATCGAGCTTGTCGAATGGCGAGCTTTCAGACTTCGTGCTTGGTCAGGAAGACTTCGATACCTTTGACGGCACGGCCACTGCCTCCACGACCTCTGTGCTGCGAGGGATTGCTCTCGATTCCAGCGGGCGAATCTACGTGACTGGGTTTGGTAATCGTCGGATCCTCGTTTTTGAAAAAGATCGATACCTTCCCGATTTCACTGTCGGCGAAAACGCAGCCAAGCAGAGGGGGGGCAGAATTTACAATTCGAATGGAGCAGGGCAGAAGAAGTCTGTCCGCACTGATAACAAAAAGGTGAAATTTATCACCTATCTGGAAAACGATGGGAACATTCCTGACAGTTACAGAATACAGAGCAGGAAAACGAACTCGAAATTCCAGATTAAGGTCTTTCAGATCAGTGGTGGCAAAATCAATGTGACTGCCGGAGCTAAGACAGGTACGCATATTTCTCCGGAAACTGCCGGAGGCGGAAGGCTTCAATACAATCTCGAAGTAAAGCCGAAGAAGAAGATCAAAGAGAAGCGGGCGAACATCAACGCTTGGCTTCAGGGCAGCTCTGTTTACGATGGGGAATTGGACAGAGTCATTGGGCGTGTGAAAAACCGTCCGTAGACCAGTCCCTCCACTGAAAAGAAGGAGCCAAATCAGCCCGAGTTCTTCCGGTATTTTGCCGGTGTTATACCGATGACTTTCTGAAAACGCTTAGTGAAAGCGCTTTGATCGCAGAATCCGAATTTCTCGGAAACTGATGCAATCGATTCATCCGAACTTCGAAGAGTAGCAGCAGCTGCGTGAATTCGTGAGCGAAGAACAAACTCCTGCGGAGTGATCCCTAACAATTCCTTAAACTGGCGATGCAGTTGCCGGGAAGAAATTGAGAACTTCCTGGCAAGATCTTCGATGGTGAGAAGGCAATCGGGATTCCTACTGATGAAGTCGATTACTTTCGAAGCTGCAGAATGCTGGAGATACAAGTTTCGTTGCTTTGAGACATTTCGAGTGAAACCGACTACGCCGACTGCCTTGCCGGAATCAGTCAGCACGGGATACTTCGTCGTTGAAAACCACTCGAGAATTCCAACTTGGTTGTAGAGAACCTCAAGCCGATCGACGACAGGGGATTTTGTTTCCAGGGCTTCCTGATCACTCGACAGGAGCACCGTTGCAATTTCCCTTGGATAACGATCAAAATCTGTTGTTCCGACGATCGCCTCCCGGTTCGGTAGTCCCAATCTCTCGATCAGTGCCACATTGGCGTAATGAAACCGCCCCTCTTCGTCTTTTACGAAAAAGTAGAGTTCTGGCATGTGTTCGAACAAGCCGAACAGGGATTTCACCAGCGGGTGTTGGAGAAGAGGAGACATTGACCGGGCTTTGAAGCCGGAACCGCCTTACATCTTCAATCCGTATTTCAGGAGAGCCTCCGATTCTTCCCAGACCGTCGGCGATGTGCTGCCGAGGATGACGGCGATAACGCTACGCCCGTTTGCTGTTGCTGAAGAAACCAGGCAGCGTCCTGCGGCATTCGTGTAGCCTGTCTTCAGACCGGTGCAGTAGGGGAAGTGGCGAAGCACCTGATTCGTGTTGTTGCAGGTCTTGGTCGTTCCGTCGGAAAATCGAAAGATGGTGCTCTTTGTTCCCACTGATCGGCGAACTGTCGGATTGCGAAGTGCCGCAGCTCCCAGCTTCGCAAGGTCCCTGGCAGTGGAATACTGTCCGGGAGGGCTTGGAAGACCGTGGGCATTTGTAAAGTGCGAATCATACATGCCGAGAGATCGGGCCTTCTGGTTCATATTAGCGACAAATGCTGGAATGCTTCCAGAATGGTCTCGTCCCAGGGCATTGGCAATGTCGTTGCTACTGCGTACCAGAACAGCGTGCAGCAGCTCTGCTCTGGTGTAAACCTGGCCTGCCTTGATACCCATCTTCGTCGGCTCTGCCCAAGTGTCCTCATCCGTGATTGTGACGGGAGCACTCAGGTTGCCTCGCTCGGCCACGAGAATTCCGAGGAGGAGTTTCTGCGTGCTGGCGCAGGGGAGGCGGGTATCTGCATTTTTCTCGAAAAGAACACGACCTCTGGCGTCCACGAGAATAGCGGCCTTTGCTGTAATATTGGGTTTATTCGCCTCATCCAGCTCATCTACGCCAAAACCATTGAAAAGAATGGGGGTGGGCCCGGGCACTTGTGCGGTCTGACCGTTTGTGTCGACTGGCTGGTATGCGGCAGGGGTGCCGCCTGAGTCCGATGGATTCGTGTAACCGTGTGCAGGCACAGGAGCCTGAGTGGCCATCGAAGCTGTCTCGTTCGTCTCACACGAGACGAGTGAGGCGACAACCAATGCGACGGCGGGAAATACCGTGGCAAAGGATCGGAGGAACGGGAATGCTGCGAAGATGGATTGTCTCATGAGCCGCGTGAAAGTAATCGATATTTTTCTGATTTCACCAAATCCTTACTGATTCTCCGCAAACACGGCCTCTATTTCCGGAGAAGGCTCCGCTCCCAAGTCGATGGCGGAATAGTAGTGCCGGCGAGCCAGCTCAATTCGGGGAGGATTCATATCCAGATAGGAGACGGCGAGATTGTAGTGAGCATCTTCGAGACCAGGATCTAGCTCGATGGCCTGCTGCAGCTCGGATAACGCGGCATCTTCCCAGCCATAATCGCGAACAACTGCCGCGAGATAAACATGAGCCCGTGCATTCTTGGGAGATTCATGAATCGCCCGTGTCAGGCTCGAAATGGCAAGGTCCAGGTCGCCTCTCTCATATTGAATCAATCCGAGGGTTTGCCAGTTTTGCGAGATCGTAGGGTTGATTTCCAACGATTTACTGAGATTCCCAGCTGCCGCCAGTAGATTTCCCAACTGGTGCTCGGCAACTCCCAGATTGGCGTAGGCTAAAGCATTGTCTGGAGCTTTCTCTATCATTTGGAGATAAAGCCTTCGTGCCTCTTCCCACCGTTGGTCGGCAACGGCTAGAGCTCCTTCCTGCGCGATCTCGGCGACCTCTGGGGGTAGCTTCGACTGTCCTTGGACCAGGCCGACCTTCAAGGGACCCTCTTTTTCCTGGGTTTCCTCGTCGTTCTCATTCGACTCTTTTGGAACGGCAATCATCTCCTTTGGCTTCTCTTCCTCATCTGTCTTGGTAGAGAGGCGAAAGCCGCGCATCACTGGGGCGTCACCGGCATTTTCCTCTTCACTTTGCCCCCGAAACGGGGTGAAAACTACAGCGGCGAAGGCCCAGAGTGATATTCCGGAACGGAGGAGATGGCTGAATTTCATGAGGGGTGATTAGGAAAACTGAAATAAAATTCGGATTTTGCCTTGCGCGACAAATTAATTTAACCCATGTTCTAGAGAACACTGTTCAAAATGAAATTAACTCAAAGGCAGCAGGAAATTCTCGATTATCTTCAATCCGAACATCGCAGGACGGGAATTATGCCCTCCACGAGGGAGATACAGAGCCATTTTGGATTCGCAAGCCAAACGGCGGCAGTGAGCCACCTGCGTGCATTAGAGAAAAAAGGTGCCATTACCCGTCGGGAACACAAGGCTCGATCCGTAATGTTTGCCGATGCTGCTGACCGCGAGCCGATAGTAGATGTTCCCATTTACGGGGCGATTCCTGCTGGATACGGTGATGATTCGACACCTGTAGCGGACGGTACCTTGTCTGTGGACGTTCGTTCCATGGGGATTGACGAGAAGTCGAAGGCCTACGCCTTGAAGGTACGGGGTGACTCCATGATTGAAGCCCACATTCTTGATGGCGACCATGTCGTGCTCGAATACCGCGAACCGAGAGATCAGGACATTGTCGCAGCTTTGATTGATGGGGAGACTACCCTCAAGCGATTTATCCAAAACAATCGCAAACCTTTCCTCAAAGCCGAGAATCCCGAATACCCGGATCTCATCCCGGCTCAGGAGCTCCTGATCCAAGGAGTTATGGTGGGATTGGTTCGAGGTGCGGCTCGTCGCTGGTAATTGGACAGGAAAATAGGGACTCATTTGTAGCGCTTTCCTGCTGTATTTTTGGTCGACGAAACGCGGGGTTTTGACCATCGTGGCGAACATGAATCGGTTTGCCCCCATTTTCGTCTTTTGTCTTGCTGCGGCATCGCTGTCGTACGCCGCTCCCAAAATCGAAACAATCGCCGGAACCGGCGAACAGGGATATTCTGGTGACGGAGGGAAGGGGACCGAAGCTAAACTGGATAACCCCTTCGGTGTGATCGTCGCACCAGACGGAGACATCATCTTCTGCGACACCATCAACCACGTAATCCGTCGTATTTCCCGGAAAAACGGAAACATCGATACCATCGTCGGCACCGGCGAGAAGGGATACGAAGGCAACGGCACGCCACCTCTGGAAACAAAGCTCTTCGAACCCTATGAAGTGCGTTACCATCCTTCGGGAGATCTCTATTGGGTGGAGATGCGCAACAACATCGTCCGGAAGCTGGATGCCAAGACCAATCGTGTCGAGTTGGTAGCTGGAAACGGCAAAGCGGGATTCTCAGGTGACGATGGTCCTGCTACCGAAGCAGCGATGAACAATCCGCACTCGATTCAGTTCGACGCAGCGGGCGAAAACCTTTTTATCTGCGATATCAAGAATCACCGCATCCGCAAAGTGGAGCTGAAAACCGGAGTCATCACGACATGGTGCGGAACAGGGAAAGCCGAGCCAACCGAGAACGGTGCACCAGTCAGTCCTGACACACCTCTTAAAGGGCCTCGAGCATTCGACATCGCACCGAATGGGGATCTCTGGCTAGCCCTTCGTGAAGGCAACCAGGTCTACCGCATCGACATGAAAGAACTTAAGCTCTATCACGTTGCCGGAACGGGAAAGAAAGGCTTCCACGCAGAAGAAAAGCCCGCTCTCGAATCCGAGCTTTCAGGTCCAAAGGGAGTCGCCATTTCTCCTGACGGAAAACTGATCTACCTCGCCGATACCGAGTCCCACACCGCTCGCGCGATAGACCTCTCTCAAAATCCTCCAACGCTAAAATTGATCGCCGGAACTGGAAAGCGCGGAGACGGACCTGATTCACCAGATCCACTCGCTTGTGGCATGGCACGCCTCCACGGAGTGGGAACTGACCCCATTACTGGAGATCTCTACATCGGCGATTCAGAAACTCACAAGGTGCGCATGGTCACCGGCCTTCCCGGCGGAAAGATGATGGCCCTAGGAGAATACGAGACCGAAGAGTTCGAACTCGCCGGTCGCAAATGCAAAGTCACAAAGCCAAAGAATGCTGCACCCGGTAATCCCTGGATCTGGCGTTGTCGATTCTACGGCGCTTTTCCTTCTGTCGATCAGGCCCTCTTAGCTAAAGGTTGGCACGTAGCTTGGATTGACGTGGCCAATGAGTTCGGTGGACCGGAAGCTATGAAGGCATTCGACTCGTTCTACTCAGAGGTTCGCGGAAAATACGCTCTCAGCGAAAAGCCCATTATCGAGGGATTCAGCCGCGGAGGTCTGCCTGCTACATTCTGGCCCATCGCAAACCCTGACAAAGTAGCAGGTATCTACATCGATGCTCCCGTCCTTGATATCCACTCCTGGCCTGGTGAATCCTCCAAGCTCTGGGAAACCTGCCTCGGCGCTTGGGGACTCGACAAGACCACTGCTGGTTCCTGGACTGCACCCTACAAAAAGCTTAAACCATTGGCAGACCATGACATTCCCATCATGATTGTTGCTGGAGGCGCAGACGAAGTCGTTCCCTGGGCAGACAATGGCTCTCACCTTGTTGAGGAATACCAGAAGCTTGGAGGCCCGATTCAGGCAATTGTAAAATCTGCCGCCGGTCACCACCCGCATTCCCTTCACGATCCTACTCCTGTGGTCGAATGGGCTATTGCTGCGGTGAAGGGGAGCTAGACTGTTTGGCGAATTATCAGTAGTGATGAACAGAACAAGACTACTGATGATAGTTCTGCTTGGTCTGCCGTTATTGGGTGCGATTTCTCAAGAACGGGATGAAAACCTCGAAGAGGTGACAGAGCGGTTCTTAAGCCTGTCTTCCATTCTGAAAGAGCATATGGAAGGCGGGAAGGCCTATCCGAAGAATGTTGCTGAATTGTTAGGGCCGGAGAAAACGAGGGAGTTTACCGAGTTAAAACACGGGACCTCTTCCAGTTTACCTCACCTCTTATCGGTAATTTTTTTCCAACCCGAGGCCTTGATGGTACCGGGAGAACCGAAGTTGTCAGTTCTCGTTGTTATGGGCTCGGAGTTACAAACTGGTGGAAGATTCGTAATCTATTCCGATTTACGAGTCATGTATTACTCAGAGGACGCTTTTTTCGATTTGGTTTCAGGGATCGATTCAATGACATATCCGGAGATTTGGCCGGAATCGGAGCTTATCGTGCCTTAGGGGCTATCCTGTTTTCAAAAGTGAGCGCGCAAGAGTGGATTAATGCTTCTCGGTCGGCTTGGCTGAAGCGGCGGTCGTCTCAATCCCTAACAACTTCCGTATCGAAACTAGCGGCACCCCAGACCGAACGATCATCTGCAGGTGGGGGAACTCTTCTTCCTCATCGTAGTGGACCGACCGCGTCGATACTGCCACTCCCACCAATTTTCCCTCTGCGTTGAAGATCCCCGAACCGCTCGACCCACGGGCAAAGTCCGCCGTGATCTGAATGCGAGGAATCTTTTTCCGAGTGTCCAGATAGAACCTCGATACGATCCCTTCCGTGTAGGAGAAAAGGTGCGTGTCAGGGTGGGAGAAGACAAAAACCTTTTCGCTCACCTCAGCCTTCTCAGAAAAAGATGCATACGGAATAGGCGAAGGTGCTTCGATTTGCACCAGCGCGATATCATCACGTTTCGAAGATGCGAGCACTGCCTTAATGGGAAACACCTCTCCCTTAGCATTCATCACTCCGAAAACCGCTCCGTCACCAAATCGCAGAACGTGGTCGTTCGTCAGGAGTAGACCTTCCGGAGAGATAGCCACGCCGCCCGCAATGTTGGAATGCCATTTATCGCAGTCCTTGCATTTGTAAATGTGACCGACCACATACGTCGCCGCGAGCGCACCTTCGATGGGGTTTTCTTGCTTGGAAACCGACGGAATATCGAATGAGTAAGTTCCTTCCTGGAGTTGTTCGACGATCGATTTCCCATCAGGATATTCACCGTCTTCACGAAAGGCGACCAGTGCTTTCCTGAACCGGGCTTCCAGTTCGTGATCGTCGATCCACCTTTCCTCAGCCTGTATCGAGGAAGAGGCTAAGAGGAATACTCCCAGTAAAAGCGTTTCACTTAAAGCTGATCTTCGCATCAGGCAGGGCATTGCTCAGCTGTTTGACTCCCTGCTTCGTAGCACCTGATCCCCACAGATACACCGCCTCAATATTCGAAAGTTTCGCGATCTTCTTGAGTCCGGCGTCAGTGACTTTTGTCTCATACAGGTTCAGGTAGCGAAGGTCCTTCAATCCGGTCACATTGTCGAGTGCGCTGTCACCGATTCCGGTCTTGCTGAGATTCAGGCGAACAAGTCGCGGCATTTCTTTCAAGATCCCCGTGCCTGCATCAGTGATTTGCGAGCGGGACAAATCGAGATCCGCCACATGATCAGCAATCACAGCGGCACTCGCGATCTTTTCGTCCGTCGCCTCATCACGAGTCAGGCGAAAATCGACAGCCACCAACGGGCTGTCAGAAGCCAGGCGCTGCACTCGACCACCAGCCGCCGTCACGGGATCCCAGGATTTCTCATCAGGCTTTTCCAGACCTTCACTCAGCTTGGAATACAGTTCCTGGATCTCAGAAACGGGAATCTCGTCTCCGGTGTTTGACATGTCTTTCGGCTTACCTTCGAGGTTGCCTGACCAACCACCGAAATCTGCCCCTTCTTCGATCCATTTCTTGAAAAGAGCCAACTCCGCTTCCGTCAGCGGATCGGCATCACCTACTGGTGGCATAAAATCATCATCATCCTCGGGAAGTGTCACGCGAATGTAGAGCTCACTGTCGTCTGGCTTTCCAGCTTCCAGCACCTTTCCGTTTTCGCTACCTAGCGTCCATGCCCAGGCACCGTCTAGCCGAAGTCCTGCTTTCGGCTTCTTCGTGCGGCCGTTCTGTTCGTATGGGGCCTTATGGCATTCCACGCACTTTTTCTCGATGAAAGGCCAGACTTCCGTCTCGAAATCGACGGCAAGAGAGACTCCTGAGAACAGGAAGGATACAAGAGGGACGGCTAAAAGGGGGATGCGCATTGAGGTAGGTTCGCGAATTTCCAGGAGAACTGCAATCATTTTGCCGTCCTATGGAAATCCCGAAATCGCGTCCTACCGCAGGGACTCTACCGATTCGCGAAAAGCCGTAGCGATCTTCTTCAGGGAGTCCGGTGTCACCTCGGGAAGCTCTCTCCCGTCGATGTGGGAAATCGGCTGCGCTTCCCTCAGGGTAGAAGTGAGAAACGCGCTGTCCACATTCGCGAGATCGGACAGTGGTATATCGACCTCTTCAATGGAAATCCCGGCAGTTCTTGCGACATCGAGCAGATGTGCGCGTGAGACTCCAGGAAGGCACCCGGAGGAAAGGGGAGGAGTGATCCATTGCCCTTCCTTACACACAAAGACGTTCGACCACGTTCCTTCGCAAAGATTCCCGACAGTGTTTCCGTAAATTCCCTCATCCGCCCCTGCAGCCCGTGCTTTTCGGACAGCGACGACATTCTCACCGTAGTTGATGGTCTTCAGTCCTGACAGAGCTCCCTTTTCATTTCTTGCGAACGGAAGTGTAATCGTCTTGGCATGATGAGAAATCACCGGCGCCACTCCCACCTCGATCATGAGGTTTTCTGCGCCTTTGGTATTGGAAAAGCGCATATCCGATATCCCTCCCGTCACCGTGATGCGGATGCGCACCCGCTCAGTTGTTTCGAGCTTGTTCCGTTCCAGGGTCTCCAGCATAGCTTCGAGCAACGATTCCTCTTCAGGAATATCCAGTCCCATCGCGTCAGCCCCGGCCTTCAGCCGAATGTAATGCGGCTCGGGCAAAAACGGTTTCCCTGAGTAGGCGACCAAGGTTTCAAAAATACCCTGGCCGAGAACAATGGCTTGATCCTTCACGGAAAGGACTGGGGAATTGGCAGGAACAAATTCCCCATTGTGATAGAGAAGGTTACTGGAGTTTTCGGTATCGGTTGCCATGGGCTTTACAAACGATTCGGAATGCGGTTGCCTTTGCAACCTTGTTCTATCCCGAGGGTTCGAATTCTATCCATGCTCGCAGCTATCCTGACGACCTTTTTTTTCGCCCTGTCTGGGGTAACTGGGCAACGTGTTGCCGTCCGACTCGGTGGAATTTGGGGAAACATGCTCCGCCTGCTTATCGCCGCTATGGTGCTGGGGATAGTCGTCCTCATCTTATCGCCGGATTCGATTCGGAAAGAGCCCTTCGCCTGGTTCTTCGTCAGCGGCCTCATCGGATTCGGTATGGGGGATGTCGCCCTTTTCCTCGCTTATGAGCGACTCGGATCGCGCCTCACCTTTCTTCTCAATCTCTGTCTGGCACCGTTGTTTGCGATGCTCCTTGAGTATTTCTGGCTGGGGAATGGAGTCACAATACCAATCGTTGTTTGTGCGGCATTAATCCTCGCTGGTGTCACGATGGCCGTCCGCCCCGGAGCCCGATCCCGCCAGAAAGTAGAACGTCGAGGGAACTTCTGGGTAGGAATCGTCTTCGCCGTCATGGCTGGTTGCGGGCAGGGGAGTGGTGCCGTCATTAGCCGAAAAGCCGAGGAAGTTGCCCATGAGGTCGGAGTCGCCGTCACAGGAGTTAGTGCCGCGTTTCAGCGAGTCATCGCCGGATTGGTCTTCGCAATTGTAGCTGTCCTCATCATCCGCTTAATTGGGAAAAGAGAACTCTGGGAAAACTGGCGCAGCCCACTCGACAAAAAAGTCGCCCCCTGGCTCTTCGGCGCGGCCCTGTTTGGCCCAGTGATCGGAGTCAGTTTTTTCCAATGGGCACTGCAATCTTTGGAAAGCGGCATTGTCCTCGCCGTCGTGGCCACCACGCCGATCGTTCTCATGCCGATGGCGGCAATTACGGAAGGAGATCATCCTTCCCGCCTCGCGATTCTGGGTGCTGTAGTTGCTGTTACGGGAGTGATCCTCCTGAACCTTTGGGCGTAGGTCCAGATTGATCGTCCCAGAAAAAGGCGACTCGCTCGGGCTCCTCCGGGTCATGTCTAACACGGATCGTTTTTCCTTCACTGAGACGATTTTCAAATTCCGCTCGAGAAATGTTCGGGACGACCAGAGAACCATCGTACCATCTCTCTCCCACGTCGTAGCGGATTTGTAGATTCGCCAGAAGCTTCTCCTGGACCGAGTATTCATCCGAGACCGCAGTCTCAAGAAGACTGGATTCCTGGATAGTCGCTTCGACTCTTGGCCAATTGTCGAATCGGGAATTTCCGCGATCTTTTGCCCACTGAAAGACGAGATATCCAAGGGCAATTACGATGATAAGGATCAGGAAAATCCGTATCTTCCACCAGTGGTAGGTGATGTTATCCCAGGTGCCCATTTTTCCACAGTATTCGGGATTTGAGCCGTGAACTCAACCATTCATCCCGCTATCATGTATCCAAGTGGGGTTGTTCCGTTAGCGAGCAACCGGTAAGAAAGAACGCATCATATGAGAATTGGACTATTAGGCGCTGGCTGGTTTGGGAGAGAAGCACACATTCGAAATCTCCTCCTCCTCGAAGGAGTCGAAGTCGCAGCCGTCAGCAGCCGCAGTCAGGAGAGTCTCGATGCATCGAAAGCTCTTGTCGGTGACGACCTCCTTACCTTCACGGATTGGAAAGATCTGGTAAAAGAAGACTCCCTCGATGCAGTGATCGTCGCTCTCACAAACGACCAGCATCATGCTGCTGCTATGGCTGCGTTGGAATCAGGTAAGCACGTCATGTGTGAAAAGCCGCTCGGCCTAACCGTAAAGGAATGCGACGAAATCATTGCTGCTTCTCAAGCCGCAGGAAAGGTCCTCCAGATCGGCCATGAGATGCGCTTCCAACGCCTCTACGGCCACATGAAAAACATGATCGACTCCGGCCAGATCGGCGATCTTCAACTCATGTGGTGCCGAGAGTTCCGTGGTCCTATGCGTCCCGGTTGGCGCTCCAGCGAGGCGAAAACCGGCGGCACCATTCTTGAGAAAAACGTCCATCACATCGATCTCTTCAACTGGATGATGGCCACGCCACCTGTCCGAGTCTCCGCCCACGGAGGAATCAACGTCCTCACTGATCGCGAGATTCTGGATAACGCTCAGGTCCTCATTGAATACGAAGGCGGTCGTCGTGCCACGCTGGAGCTTTGCCTCTTTGCTCCCTTTGGGGGAGACTGCGAAATCGGAGCTTGCGGTTCCCTCGGCCGAATCGACACGAAAAATCAGGCTCTCGAGCTCCTTTACCACCGCTTCGATATCCCTGACAAAAACCTCATGCAGATTGGTGATGAAGGAGACGCAGCCAATTTTACCGACAGCTCCGGGCGAGTGGACCGCGGCATCAAGCCCGAGCTCGAGCATTTCGTCGAATGTGTCCGCGAAGGAAAGACGCCGCTCAACGACGGGGCCTCAGCCCGCCTCGCCGTCGCCGTATGCCTGGCGGCTCAGGAATCGATCAAGCGCAAAGAGTCCGTCGAGATGGCTGAACTGATCTGAGTATTAGCCAAAACTCATATCCCGTCTCGCGGTCGAGATTGAAATCGTAAATCCGCCGACAACGTCAAGCAGGGCGAGAAGCATCAGCACAACACAAGTCGAATTGGCAGCAGGTGCGAACACGATGAATTCGATCAGGAAGACGAGAAAAACGAACAGTGACAGCACGTGTTCGATGATGGCCCCGACACTCGTGCGAGTGGCTTTAAAGAGTTCCAGGTAAAGCAGCACAACCCCACCAATAATCAGCAGATCACTGACAGTCGGGTTCCAAGCAACTCCAGATGGCAGAGGCATTGAGAAAACCGGCGCTGCGTCAGGCTGCAACGACAACGGATTCTGAAACATGATCACATTGAAAATGATCAGAATGATCCCGAGAAGGGGAAGCTGAAGCAGAAGTTTCATGAGAAGCGAATATCGAATAATCCCGGCAACGTATTTAATCAACTATTCCTCCTCATCTCTCACCTCAAGGAATAGCCTTCATCCAAGGAGGAACGGCTTTCCAGCCGTTCACAGAGCCCAAGCCGAAATTAACTCACCACAAAATCAGATATATAGTCACGAACGATTTGCGCAAGGGGTCTTGGTTCCGGAGCCCCCAGTTTCACCGCCCGTCTTCCATCCGTAGCAGTCGGCCAGGAGTCGACAATTCCCTGAATCACCGGATCGAAATCATCCACCACCATACCGAGAGAAATTCCCGCTTCCTCCGCCACTTGCTCCAACACCGTGAGTGCTTCGGAAACACTCACACGATGGCTTGGTAATCCAAACGCACGATCCGCCCCGATCGCTTCTGGATCTGCCTCATGAATTGCGATGAATGAATCCACTACATCCCGGTATCCGATCACAGGATGCAACTGATCGCGATGCACCGGCAGGTAGCACGTCTCCCCATTCAGCGGTTCGCGAAACATCCCGCTAGCCCAGCTCGATGCAGCTGCATTTGGTTTGCCGGGCCGGATAATGACCGTCGGCAATCGCACCGACCGCCCATCGAGGAATTCCTTTCGAGAGTAGTCATTGATCATCAACTCTCCCATCACTTTCGTCATACCATAGGTCGTCCGCGGAGTCTGCTTTGTCAGGTCGCTGACTGTGTCGGGCATGTCTTCACCTCCAAATGCCGCCACACTGCTGGCGAATACGACCCTGGGTATGCTGTCTACCGCGCGTAGCGCTTCCAGCAGATAGCGAGTCCCGTCGAGATTGACCGAAAGAGCCCCATCAAACTGCTTCTCACACTCCCCGCTAACCATCGCAGCAAGATGGAATACCGATATGTCTTCACGATCGATAACCGAATAAAGAGCCTCCTCGCTCGCAATGTCATCGTTCCATAGCGTAACGATTTCCTCTTTTCCGAGCTCCTGAACAGCCGGGGCAAAGGCAGTATCGAAAAGGACGAGTTCATCGATTTCTGACTCTTCACCGAATGGGTCGGTGAGGGTGCCACGTTCAAGAAGGGATTTTGCGAGTTGGCTTCCTAAAAAGCCCCCACCGCCGGTGATGACAACTTTCATTCGCGTTCTGGGAAAGATACTGACAGGGTGATGTTAGCGAACATGAGTGAAACCCTTTCAGGATACAAGGTCGGATTCATAGGTCTCGGCAATATGGGATGGCCCATGGCCTGCCATCTCCAGGACGCCGGTGCCGATATCGTCGTATGGAATCGCAGCGAGGGTCCCATCATAAAGGCCGCTGAGCGCGAGATGCTCGTTGCCACCGATCCCGAGACTTTGGTCGATGCTGTGGGAGACGGCTATATTTGTCTCAATCTCACCCACAATCACGTGGTCGAGTCCATCGTCGATATCATTGTTCCTCGACTCGCAGAAGGCGCCGTCGTCATCGACTTCGGAACTACGGGATACGAGGAGACCTTGGATTTCGCGCAACGGGCCAAAGACAGGGGTGCCAACTGGCTCGATTGCCCCGTATCAGGCGGGCAGGTTGGCGCTGAGGCCGGCAATCTCACCATCATGTGCGGGGGCGAAGAAAGTGCCTTCCGCCGCGCTGAACCTCTCCTTCAGGTAGTTGGCGAAAAAATCACCCACATGGGCACTTCCGGAGCCGGGCAGGTGACGAAGTTGGCAAACCAGCTCATCGTTGCCCAGACCATCGATGCGGTAGCCCAGGCCCTCCGTATGGCCGAGCTGGCCGGTGTCGACTCCGGCCTCGTTCGCGACGCCCTCCGTGGAGGTTTTGCGGAAAGCCGCATCCTCGATCTCCACGGTCAGCGAATGGTCAATCGCGACTTCGCCCCCGGCGGCCGCAGCGAACTGCAGTTGAAAGACGTCCGCCTCATGTGCGAACTCGCCGATCGGGTTGGACTGGAATCCACAACCCTGCAGAACTCACGCAACCTGTGGGAAAAATTCGTAGAAGAGCTGGGAAACGGCGATCTCGATCACTCGGGACTATTTAAACTTTACGACGAAGTCGACGACGACGCTTGACGCATCCGGTCAAACACGGAGATTTGCAGCAATGAGCCAGATGCACCAGATGCAGTTGACCTACGTTCCGACGGAGGACCGTGTCCTCTTTCGTTTGAACACAAAGGCACGGCAGGAGTTTCGCTTCTGGATGACTCGCCGCTATTCCGAAATCCTTTGGAATACCCTCACGAAAATTCTGAACGAGGCCGAGCAGAATCGTGAAGGTCCTTCCGAGACGCCCGAGCCCCCCATCCAAAAAGACACGCTCGTCGAATCAGCAAAGCAGGAGATCAAACACAAAGAAGTTGTTTCCCAGTCCGATTTCAAAACCCAATATCAGGAGAGCAGCTACCTGCCCCTCGGCGAAGAACCTGCCCTCCTTTTCAGCGTAGGGGTAAAGCCCAATCCATCAGGTCAGGCCATGCTCTGCATGCACCCCGAAAAAGGGCAGGGGATCGAAATGGTCCTCAACGAGCAGATTCTCCACTCCCTCTGCAAGCTCCTCCAGGAAACGACTCACAAAGCCAACTGGAAACTCGACCTCAAGTTCGTCCCTCCGGGAGACGCCAACGAAGACCCGCAGGCTGGCCTTAATTGAACGTAGGATAAAGCTCCAGCTTTGTCCCCAGAACCCCAGCCAGTGCCCCCGATTGTCTGCGAGCCGACGTCGGTCACCGGTCCAGCTTTGTCCCCACAGCCCACCAGCCCCAGAACCCAATGGAACGGAGGATAAAGCTCCAGCTTTGTCCCCACAGCCTATCCGCCGCAGTACCCGGGAGGTAGGGGCGTCCGGCTCGGGTTGAGGTGAGTATGATATCTGGACCATGAACCTAACCCAAAGTAAGAATATGGTCATGAAACGAAGACGACGCTACACCGCTGAGTTCAAG
>PAAG01000005.1 GCA_002698785.1 Verrucomicrobiales bacterium
AAGGGTCCCACTTTTGTTTCCGCCTACGGTAATATCCCCACTGTGATTTCCGGCTCCTGCTGCGAAGAGATAGTTGGATGCCTTGAGTTGAATGTTGCTTTCTTTCAGGTGAATCGACTCGACACCATTGTCTCCTTTCTTGAGACATGCTGTCTCGTTCCAATCGACGAGATAGGTTTCGTCGGCAACGTTGGCTGCAAGCTCACGAATGATGGAAACCGGGTCTACGACGGGTTCGTCGATGCGGAAAAGCTTTCCTTTGTATTCGGGGGAATCGAAGACCGTAGGCCAGTCCGGTTTGGAAATGGTTGAGGAGCGTCCTCGAACTGCTTTGCTGCCAAAGAATCCGACGACCTGGCTCACCACGTTAGGCAGGCTCCACATCACCTGGTGGTCGATCAGAAGTTCGGCGCCGCTTAAATTCACAGGACCACGGCCAGCAATAGCATCCAGCCATCGAGAGGGCATCTCTGCCAAAGCCTCGGAAGCATCGGTGAGCTTCCCGCCTACTGCATATTTCAGTCCTCCATGAATCACGCCTTGTGCAGCGAGGCTCTGCCCTTCTCCCAGCGGCCCGTTGGCAAGAACGACTAAGGAATAGCCTTTTGATTTCAGAACGTTCGCCGTCCACAGAGCCGCAACGCCACCACCAATAATGACGGTGTCGACAGTGACGGTTTCACTGTGGGCAGGCGAGGGTTGCATTGCCGGAACGTTCTTGCTACGCCCTCTGAGTCAATACGAATTTCAAAAGGGCGCAGGCAGATTGCTAAAAAGGAAGATCGTTTTGAGAAATCGTGACTAATTCCACCTTCTCGGAGAATCAGGCAAGGATCAGGGAGGATCGATCTAACGGATTTTTGATGGTGGGATTACGGTGGTGGAGGGTGAATTCAATTGTCGGTTGAAAGGATTCTTTGAGTCCTTCGTCCTTGGTTGAGCACCCCTCCTTAAAGCTTTCCGGAACGACGCGGAAAGGGGACTCGCTTGTGTTTCTGTTTCGTGGGCCGTTTGGGCCTGCCTGTTTCAAATTTTAGAAGAACCATGGATAAGAGATCGATATTTCTAGCAATTGCGCTCAGCGGCTTGCTGGTCGGCTGTGGGGATAAAGGGCAAGCTCCTTCTGAACCGCCGCCGCCCGAGGTTACCGTTGGGAAAGCGATTTCCCGTGATTTGGTAGAGTGGGACGAATATGTGGGCCGCCTTGCCGCGATTGACGATGTCGAACTGCGCGCTCGGGTCAGCGGCTATCTGGAGAAAACCCATTTCAAAGACGGGCAGATGGTGAAAGCGGGTGATCTGCTGTTCACAATTGATCCCCGTCCGTATCAAGCTCTGGTCGATCGGGCAAAAGCAAGCGTATCGGAGGCGGAGGCGGCGCTCTCGCTTGCCAATTCAAATCTGAAACGCGCGGAAACTCTTTTGAAGTCCAATGCGGTTTCGGAAGAAGAGGTAGATATCCGTCGGGGGAACCAACTGGCGGCTACTGCGGAGCTCGAGGCTGCCAAGGCCGATCTGGTATCGGCAAATCTGAATCTGGAGTTCACGGAAGTAAAAGCACCCGTGGATGGACGGATCGACCGAGATCTGGTTACTCCAGGAAACTTGGTGTCCGGCGGTTCGGACGGAGCAACTCTTCTCACCACAATTGTGTCCATCGATCCGATTCATTGCTATTTCGAGGCCGATGAAAGCGATTATCTGAAATACACCCGACTCGATCGAGAAGGGAAACGACCGAGCTCTCGCGATACTGCGAATCCTGTCGAACTCGGGTTGGCGGATGAGGAAGGCTTTCCGCACAAGGGAGAAATGGACTTCGTGGAAAACGCAATCGATCGAGACACCTCGACGATCCAGGGGAGGGCGATCTTTGAGAATACGGACAAGACATTGACGCCGGGGCTTTTTGCCCGAGTTCGACTTCGGGGAGAGCTCCTGGAGGGAGCGGTGCAGATTCCTGATACCGCAATCGGTCGAGATCAGTCCGAGAACTTCGTCTGGGTAATTGATAAGGAAAACGTCGCGAACCGAAGAGGAATCCAGACCGGGTCTCTCATCGACGGGCTCCGCGTAATTACGGAAGGACTGGAATCTGGAGAGCGAGTCGTTACCAACGGGCTTCAGCGAATCCGGCCGGGAATCACCGTGTCTCCCGTCGAAGAAGCGATTATTCCGGTCGGTGTGGAGCAAGCCGAGGCTGAGGCACCCGAATCTTCAACAGAGAAAGCCGAACAATGAAGTTCTCCCACTTTTTCATCGATCGTCCCATCTTTGCCTGGGTGATTTCGATCATCACGGTGATTGTGGGTGGATTGGCCTATTTCAATCTGCCGGTGGCTTTGTATCCGGAGATCGCCCCACCAACGATTGTGGTGAGCACCAGCTATCCTGGCGCAGGGCCACAGGTGATTTCGGATACGGTGGCTACTCCTTTGGAGCAGGAGATCAATGGGGTGGAAAACATGTTGTACATGTCATCCCAGTGTACTTCTGACGGGGCGATGAGCCTCACGATCACCTTCAAATTGGGCACCGATCTCGACGAAGCACAGGTCCTTGTGCAGAACCGAGTGGCCTTGGCGGAACCTCGATTGCCGGAAGAGGTGAGGCGAATCGGGGTGAGCACGACGAAGAGTTCGCCGGATCTATTGATGGTGGTTCACCTTCAGTCACCAGACGACACCTACGATCAACTCTATATCTCGAACTACGCTTTCCTGAAAGTGCGCGATGTTCTCCGTCGAATTGATGGGGTGGGTCAGTTACAGGTTTTTGGCGGCTCGGAATACAACATGCGGGTCTGGTTAAATCCAGATCGCCTTTCATCCCTCGGGATGACGCCGGGAGATGTCGTGGCTGCGTTGCAGGAGCAAAATGTCCAGGTAGCGGCGGGAAAAATCGCCCAGCAACCACTCGAATCGGAAGCTGCTTTCCAATACACGATCACTACTTTGGGGCGTTTGGAGAATGCCGATCAGTTCAATGATATCGTCGTAAAAACAGGGGACGACGGTCGAATCGTTAAGCTCAAGGATGTGGCGAGGGTGGAGCTGGGGGCTCTCGAATACTCCAACAAAAGTTATCTCAACGGAAAGCCGGCTGTCGCAATCCTTGTTTTCCAGCGTCCTGGTTCGAACGCTTTGGAAACGTCTGAAGAGGTGATCGGGACAATGGATGAGTTGACCGAAAATTTTCCGGCTGGTCTGGAGTATGACGTTGTCTACAACCCAACGGTGGTTGTTGAGGAGTCGATCGATGCAGTGATTCACACGATTTTTGAAGCTGTCGGGCTGGTGATTATCGTGGTGCTTGTTTTCCTACAAGGGTGGCGAGCAACGCTGATTCCATTGCTGGCGATTCCTGTTTCTCTCATCGGTACTTTTGCGGTGATGTCAGGGCTTGGGTATTCATTGAACAACCTCTCTCTGTTCGGACTCGTGCTGGCGATCGGTATCGTGGTCGATGACGCGATCGTTGTTGTGGAAAATATCGAAAGGAACATCGAGGAGGGATTGTCGCCGCGTGATGCCGCGCGCAAGGCGATGACCGAGGTGGGAGGAGCTGTCATTGCGACCTCTCTGGTCCTCGTCGCGGTCTTCGTGCCGACGGCTTTCATCTCTGGAATCTCGGGGCAGTTCTACCAGCAGTTTGCGATTACGGTTGCGGTATCGACCGTGATTTCTTCCATCGTTTCTTTGACTCTCAGCCCGGCAATGGGGGCGGTGATGTTAAAAGGGGAACATGCCAAACGTGATTGGTTTGAGAAGTTTCTCAATGTCGCCTTCGGGTGGTTCTTCAGGATCTTTAACAAGGGGTTCGATAGCACCACATCCGGGTATCACCGGTTTGTGAAGTTTCTTGTCAGGAGATCCATCGTTGCCCTGACAGTCTTTGCGCTCTTGATAGGACTGACCGGAGTAATGTTTAAAGCCGTTCCCGGAGGGTTTATTCCTGCGCAGGACCAGGGCTATGCCATTGTGGCGGTGCAGTTGCCTGAGGCGTCTTCCCTTGAGCGGACCGACGCCGTCGTTAAGGAGGCGACTCGACTCCTCCAGGAAATTCCAGGGGTTTCCGGCGTCGTTTCCTTTGCGGGTTTCAACGGGGCGACTCGTGCAAGTGCTACCAATGCGGGAGCATTGTTCCCTGTCTTTGATAGCTTCGATGAAAGGGCTGCTCACGGACCTACGGCTCCGGAGCTCTACTCGGCGATTCGGGAGAAGTTGGCTGGTATTCAGGAAGCATTTATTGTTGTGGTAGAGCCACCACCGGTCCGTGGACTGGGAACAGGCGGTGGATTCAAGATGTGGGTGCAGGATAACAACTCTGCTGGCCCGCAGGCTTTGGAGCAGGCGACGTGGGCCCTCGCAAACGCGGCCAACGAGCAACTCGGTTTGGTGGGTGTCTACACTCCGTTCGCCTCGGCGACTCCGCAGTATTTTGCAGAGGTCAATCGGACCAAGGCAAAGATGCTGGATGTTCCCTTGGAGAATGTTTTCAATACGATGCAGTACTACCTCGGTTCAGTATTCGTGAACGAGTTCAACCTCTTCGGACGAACCTATCGAGTGACAGCTCAGGCGGACTCCCAATTTCGCGACGATCCATCCGATGTTGCAAACTTGAAGACACGAAATCGAAGCGGAGGAATTGTTCCGTTAGGATCATTGATCGACATGAAAGAAGTGGTGGGATCGGATCGGGTGACTCGATACAATTTGTACCCTGCTGCCGAATTGAGCGGATCTACATTGCCGAGCATGAGTTCAGGCGAGGCGTTGAGCACGATGGAGGGACTTGCGGAAGAAATCCTTCCCGCCGGGTTCTCCTTCGAGTGGACAGATATCGCGTATCAGCAACGCGCGGCGGGAAACACTGCGGTGTATATTTTCCCTCTTTGCGTTCTCTTTGTCTTCCTGATGCTGGCAGCTCAGTATGAGAGCTGGGGCTTGCCTTTTGCGGTCATTCTGATTGTGCCAATGTGTCTGCTCAGCGCGATTGTAGGAGTATGGTTGCGGGGAAGTGATAACAACATTCTCGTGCAGATTGGCTTCGTCGTGCTTGTCGGGCTGGCGTGTAAGAATGCGATCTTGATCGTGGAGTTTGCGAAGCAACTCGAAGATCAGGGCATGTCGAGATTTGAGGCCGCCACAGAGGCAGCCCGTCTTCGCCTTCGTCCAATCCTGATGACCAGCTTTGCTTTCATCCTCGGTGTTGTGCCGATGATGATCGCAAAAGGTGCGGGCGCAGAGATGCGTAATGCTCTGGGCACCACCGTGTTTTCCGGGATGTTGGGAGTGACGTTTTTCGGGCTCCTTCTTACGCCCGTTTTCTACGCCCTGATTCGTAAGTTTGCCCGCGATAAAAAGAAGGAAGCGGAAGCAGGGGAGTAATCCCCCTCCTTACGACACTTCCAATCCGAAGAAGTCCGCTGCGTTCTGGAAACAGATGCGGCGGACCATTTCTCCGACCATCTCCATTTCGCGTGGGATTTCGCCCTTCTCGATGTCTTCGCCGATGACGTTGCAGAGAATGCGGCGGAAATATTCGTGTCGAGTGAAGGAAAGGAAACTCCGGGAGTCAGTCAGCATCCCGTTGAAGTGGGAAAGCAGGCTCGTGTTGGAGAAAGTGTTGATCTGCCACTCCATGCCTTCTTTTGTATCCATGAACCACCAGGCAGTGCCGAGCTGAAGGGGAGACTTGGGAACACCTTCGCCGGTGAACTGGAAGTTCCCGATCATGGTGGCGAGCGCGTAATTGTCCTTCGGGTTCAGGTTGTAGACCATCACCTTTGGTAGGTGACCGCGGAGGTTCAGGGTGCTGAGGAAACGGCGGAGGGCTCCGGCGTGATCGACATCGGCCATGGAGTCACAACCGACGTCGCGTCCGAGTGTTTCGAAGAGCTTCGGATTGTTGTTCCGTTCGGCGCCTATGTGGAGCTGCATCGTCCAACCGCGAGCTGCATTCAACTCACCGATGAAAAGCATCAGGTAAGCACCGAAGGCTTCGGTTTCTGCTGCATCCGCTGAGCTACCGGTGCGAACTTTGTCGAAGATTGCCGCAGCTTTTTCATCTGAACATTCCGCGTCGAAAATGTGGTGCAAACCATGATCGGAAAGTCGTCCTCCGAGGGAATGGAAGAAGTCATGACGGGCTCGCAGTGCGTCTTTGTAGCCGGCGAGAGTCGAACAGTCCACTCCGCTGATTTCGCTCAGCTTGTCGGCGTAGGTGTTGAAATGCTCAGCATCGTCGACCCAGAGTGCGGGATCTGGACGGAACGTGGGGTAAACGCCGACATCGATGGAGTCGTCTTCGGCTATCGCTTTGTGATGTTCCAAAGTGTGGGTCGGATCATCAGTGGTGCAGAGCGCACGGACCTTGCTGGATTTGAGGAGACCGCGGCAGGAGTATTCGGGTTTTGCGAGAGCAGCGTTTCCTTTTTCCCAGACCTCGTCTGCCGTGGCGGGGGAGAAGAGCCCTTCGAACCCGAAGTAACGGGACAGCTCCAAGTGCGTCCAATGGTAGAGGGCATTGCGGAGGCAGTGAGGGACTGTCTCGGACCAGGCATCAAACTTGTCTCGTGGAGAGGCGTTGCCCGTGATGCGGTCTTCGGTGATGCCATTCGCACGCATCGCTCGCCACTTGTAGTGATCGCCCGCGAGCCAGATATCGAAGAGTGTTTCGAACGAACGGTCTGCTGCGATTTCATCGGGTGGCAGGTGATTGTGAAAATCGAGGATGGGTTCATCCTTCGCGAAGTTGTGATACAACTCCCGCGCTGCCTGGGACTGCAGCATGAAGTCATCGTGGATAAAGGGCTGAGACGTTGTCGAAGACATGCCCTGATTGTCGCGAGAATGACGACGATATCAAGTGCGCGCGAGGGGAGTTTTGCGCGCCGAATGACGATTTTGCGAAACGATCCTACGTTTGCTGAGCCAGCGCCGGGCGGCGCTCAAGCGCACCCTTCATGGCCTCAAGGCCCTTCAGCATGTGATCGCGGGGGCAGCCGAAATTGAAGCGGACGAATTGATCGTTTCCAAAGGGGCCACCGTCAGTGAGGAAGATGTTCGCTTCTTTGAGGAAAAACTGGAAGGGGTTTTCCATCTCCAGTGCGGTGCAGTCGATCCAGTACAGGTAAGTGGCGGAGTGCTCGTGGATGGTGAGTTCCGGCATCTGGGTGCGGATGAAATCGGCGAGAACGTCGCGGTTTCCACGCAGGTATTCGACGAGGTCGCGGCGCCAGGGTTCTCCGTATCGATAGGCAGCTTCTCCGGCGACCATGGCGAGGAGATTGATCTCGGGCAGGGTGCAGCCACGGGCGTTTACAAACTGATTCCGCAAGTTGGGATCTTTGATGACGGCAAAGGCATATCCGAGGCCGGCGATGTTGTAGGTCTTGCTCGGCGCCATGAGGGTGATGAGGCGCTTGTGAAAATTCTCCGGCAGGCGTAGTGCGCTGTAGTGGGATTGCTCGGGGTCGAGGATGAGATCGCAGTGGATCTCGTCTGCGACGAGAATGAGATCGTGGCTCTCGCAGTATTCGGCAAGGCGGGTGATTTCTGCCTCGGTGAAGACGCGACCGAGAGGGTTCTGCGGATTGCAGAGAATGACCATCCGGGTGTGGGGCGTGACGGCCTTTTCCATCGCCTCCCAGTCGAATCGCCATGTCTCGTCGTCGCGAATGTGGGGGACATCGACGGTTTCAGCCTCGGCATCGGCGGCGACTTTGAAAAAAGGATAGTAGACCGGCGAGCTGATCATGACCTCGTCACCTGGTTGGCAAAAGGCACGGCAAGCGAGGGAGAGGGCCGGCACCATGCCTGAGAGATGGATGATTTCGCGGGAAGTAGCTTCGCAACCGTGAGTGTCGGCGAGGTAATCGATAACGGCTTCGTTGAGACCCTCATGGGCATTGGCGTAGCCAAATACGCCGTGGTCCACCCGTTTGTGCAGGGCGTCTAGAATGCATGGCGGAGACGCGAAATCCATGTCCGCGACCCAGTATGGGGTGGCGTCAGGAAACCGATCCCATTTGATCGATCCCGTTCCTCGGCGTTCGGGAAGATGGTCAAAGTCGAAGTCGGTCTGTGGCATGAGCTAGTGAAGCATTGAACAGTGGTCCGGTCCAGTGACGTTCAGACGCATGACGCAGTCTGTCCTTACGAAACGGTTGGCTGCCACTCCTTTGCAATGGAGTCGAGGACCTTGGTAGGGAGGGAGATGGTTCCGACTTTTGGTCGACCGATGGAGAGTTTTTCGAGCTTTGCGAACAGCAGGTTGACCGTCCTTCTTTCGCTGATTTCTGACCAGGGGATAAAAAGCGGTTTGTGTCCGACTTTGAAGAGGGGATTCACTTCGACAAAGAAACCTTCCTGATTGAAGTGCAGGATCAACATTTGATTGTAGTTGGTAAAGCCAACTTTTCCCGAGCTTCCGCTAACGTAGTGCCCGGTGGGTTTGCGGTCACCTCGGGCATAGTGCTGGGCGAGGCGATGCCAACCTGCCAGACGGCTAAGGAGAAACAAGACTCCGCTCCAAATCGCGATGAAGAATA
The DNA here is from genome assembly GCA_002698785.1 of Verrucomicrobiales bacterium. Taxonomy (GTDB): domain Bacteria; phylum Verrucomicrobiota; class Verrucomicrobiia; order Verrucomicrobiales; family DEV007; genus Arctic95D-9. The sequence continues at coordinate 8,558 of PAAG01000005.1, forward strand.
CCGGAAAAGCGACGAGGATGACGACGATCAGCCAAGCAGGGGCATCTGCAGTTTGTGGCTCCATAACAACTTGAGGTTCCATGGGAGACTAACAAATAATCCAAATGGCTGCGATTGCGAACCCGGCCAACAAGAAAACGGATGAGCCACAGCCGCCTGTCGAAGTGGCGTGAGGATGCGTGGAGCCGCTTGCGCTGGGCGATGTAGGTTTGCTTACTGTCGGATGGATGGAGCTACTCGTTTGTTCTCCTTGTGGAGGTGCGCCGGCTTTGAGCGTTTCCACGTATTTTTTTGCCTCTCTCAGGCTGCATCCGGTGGCCAGACGATAAATCTTAATCGCTTCAATTTTCTTTCCGGAAGAATTGAGATCGATGATCTGCTGGAATACCTCTGGTGAGGGTTCGCGGCTTTGCTCGGGAGTGGGTTCCTGTCTGGTGTTGCGCTGTGTGAAAGTAGGGAATGCTGGGGGAGTATTACCAAGAGCGATGGCATCGATATACTCCTTGGACTCTTTCAGTCCCCATCCGGTGGCGCCGCGCAGGACTTTGATTGCGTTGATTTTCTTTCCTTGGTTCACCAGTGCGGTGACCTGTTCGAGAACCCCGGGGGGCAGGCTGGCTCCATTCATCGTTGGTCAATATCTGGTCGAATCCCCTATATGAAAAGGAAATCCGACGCCAGGTTTTGACGAGTGAGCAACTGGATTATGCTTTGGTAAGGGGTGTTACCACCCAAAAGCCAGCGCACACACGAGAATGATCGCGCCATACACGGCACCGGCGGCAGCACCGATCGTGTAGCGCTTGCTCTCTGCGAGGACCCATTTGATCTGGTCACGCATGAGGTAGGGCATTCCGACCCAGAACATTCCTTTAATCGCTAAGGCGTAGGCAAAAGCGACGAGAAGGAGGCGAGTCTGAGGATCTTTCAGAAAAGCAGCATCGAGAATTGGTGCTGCGGCGAGGATCATGAGAAATCCGAGCGACCGAACGGCGATGAATTCCTTCACGTAGATGATCACGCCGACGCACATGGCGATAATGATCATCTGGACTGGGCGCTCGATTTTGAAAAATTCACCCAAATCCATGCAGGACCAGATGACCAGTGCCCAAGCGAAGCCGATAATGACGAGTATGACGCCGAGATTGTCGTTTCGCGGGAATTTCTCCAGCCAGGGCTTCACAATGCCGGGCTTGAACAGGGCGAACCCATGAGAAATGAGGAGCCAGAGGCCGACTACGATACCCACAGCTTTCAGGGGCAGGGGGGCGTAGAGAAAATTGTAAATGGGTTGCAGGAGAGACTCCATGGAAAGACTGGCTCAGATTCGGGGAAAATCTGCTTAATGCAACACCGTATCGAGGTGAAGGACCGGGTCGCCGTAGAGGGTGTGGCCAGTGCTTTCTTCGATCTTCACGTTCAGGAGTTCGCCTGACATTCTCTCCGCATCTCCGTCGAAAATCACGATGCGGTTGGTTCGCGTGCGGCCGCTGAGGCGATCTTTGTTGTAGCGGCTGGGGCCTTCGCAAAGAATTTCCTGGATGGTGCCTACGTGCGCGGCGTTCTTGCGCTCGACGATTTCGTTCACGAGGGCGAGGAGATCCTGATTCCGCTCTTCTTTGACTCGTTCGGGGAGCTGACCCTCCATGGCTGCTGCAGGAGTGTCTTTCCGCTGCGAATACCGGAAAACGTAGGCCTGGTCGAACTGCACGTGTTCGACGGCCTTTTTTGTCTCCAGATAGTCTTCTTCCGTCTCGCCGGGGAATCCTACGATGATGTCGGTGGAAATGGCGATATTGGGGCGCGCTTCCTTCATCTTGTCGCAGATATCGATGAATTTCTGCGCCTTGTAAGGGCGGTGCATCTTTTTCAGGATGCGGTCGGACCCAGACTGCATGGGGAAATGCACGTGGTCGACGAGCTTCGGCAGGTAAGTAAAGGCTTCGATGACATCCTCTTTGTAGCCGATGGGGTGAGGGGATGTGAAGCGAATGCGCTTGATGTCCTCGATTTCGTGAACGGCTTCGAGAAGCTGAACAAAGGGGCTTTTCCCGTCTACCTTAGGAAATTCGTGGCGGCCATAGAGGTTCACGATCTGGCCGAGAAGGGTGACTTCGCGAACGCCGAGGTCGGCGAGGCGCTTGCACTCGTCCACGATTTCAGCGATCGGGCGTGCTCGCTCTCCGCCTCGGGTGTATGGCACGATGCAGAAGGTGCACTTCATGTTGCAGCCCTGCATGATGCTGACGAATTCGCTGACTCCGTGGTCTTTCTCGACGTGATCGCGAATGGTGTTTTGAGATTCTTTCTCCTCCTCAATGTCGACGATGGGCTGGCGGAGGCTGTCCATGCGTGCCTCTTCCTTTGCCTGGATCAGGTCCACGACGTGATCGACGACGCGGTGGTATTTCTGGGTTCCAGCCACGAGGTCGACGTGGGGGGACTGCTTGAGTAGCTCTTCGCCGCGGCTCTGGGCCATGCAGCCCATGAAGCCATAAACGATGTCGGGATTGCGTTTCCGGTATTTCCCGAGGTGATTCATACGCCCGATCGCTTTCTGCTCGGCCTGATCTCGAACGGAGCAGGTGTTCATCAGCATGACGTCAGCGTCATCGGGCTGAGGCGTGATCGTAAAGCCGCGTTCAACGAACATTTGGGCGACTTGCTCGGAGTCGCGCTCGTTCATCTGGCATCCGTAGGTTTTGAGATACACTTTCGGCATGGCGTGGCCCTTGATCTTTGAGAGGGGGCGGAATCTAGACGCGAAATGCCCCGGAAACAAGCGGGGGAAGGCGCATTTTCTGCTGGGACCCTAATAACATGGAGGAAAACGCTGTTTTGGAGGTTGCTGGAGGGAGGCTCAACGTATAGAACCACCCCTCGTTGGCCGCTTTATTTACCAATCAATCGTTCCGTAGCTGGTTCGTTCTGTTTTCGGTGTGGATATCGATTCTACTACTGACGCCTACGGTGATGGCGTTTGTCGGGGACGAGTGGGTCGGTCCGATGGCGACTCTGGGAGTTGTGGCATCGCTTTGCTCGATTCTTTATGCGCTCGGGCAAGTGTGGTCATGGAGAGAGGTGGTCACCTGCGCGGCGGTCGTGATTTTGGTTACCTGGGCGTGCGAGGCTTTCGGTGTGAAAACAGGGCTGCCTTTCGGTGCCTATCTGTATACAGATGTTTTGTCCTGGCATGTGATGGATGTGCCCGCTTTGATTCCAGTGGCGTGGCTCACGATGCTGGTTCCAGCGTGGGCGGTAGCAAGATTGGTAAGCGGCAATGGGGGCCAAGAAAAAACCTGGCGGGAGAAGGTGCGTTTTGCTGCCGTATCTGGTTTGGCTCTCACGTGCTGGGATTTTTATGTCGATCCCCAGATGGTGGAGTTTGGCGTCTGGGTCTGGAAGAACCCGTCGGGATATTTCGGGACGCCATGGCTCAATTTCCTCGGATGGTGGTCGACCGGCTTTACCCTGACGCTGGCCTTGAATCCGGGGAGATTGCCGGTGGTGAAGTTGCTGCTGATTTATTCAGCTACGTGGATCTTACAGGCCATTGGATTGGGTGTGATCTGGGGGCAACCGTATCCTGCGATGATCGGATTTTTTGCGATGGGAGTTTTCGCCGTCGGTGGGTGGGTGGTTCTCGTGAACCGCAACGCCGGATATATCCCCTGGCTCACTTTCGAACAAAACGCGAGAAAGGTCCCCGAAATAGCGCAGGAAGAAGAATGAGGTCACCGATGGCGGCAAGGATCAGCACGACGGAGGTAAACATCGCAAATCTTCTCGATGGGCCGAAGTCGCTGAGGAGAAAGGCAAGCATGCCTCCCGCTATGATGAGCGTGGTCTTAATAATCGCGGCGCCTGACTTCGAAAATGCTTCGCTGACGATTCCGTGAATGGAGTGATCCTTTCGGTATTTATCGTGAGTAAAGGAGTTGAGAAAGTGAATCGTGTCATCCACAGCGATACCGAATGCGATGCTGGCAATGACCATGGTGGCGATATCGACTTTGATCCCCAGGAAACCGAGGCTTCCGAAGAAAACGGCGATAGGGAAGATATTTGCGATGGTCGCAACAAGACCGAGTTTGATGTTTCGTAGGAAAAGGATGATGCAAGGTGTGATCAGGAGGAAAGCTAGGGTGAAGGTGCGAAGTAGTTCGGAAACGAGGAGCTCCTGCGCGTTGCCGAACAGTCGATAAGTGCCGGTCACGAACCAGGAACCCTCGGGATGGTATTTTTCGACGGCCTCGATTTGGGCTTCAATTTCTGTATCGATCGGGGAGTTCGCCATTTCCTCGATCGGCTCGTGGTAGACGGTGACAATCCAGTAGTTGAGTCCGTCCCTGGTTTGAAGTAGGCGTTCCTCCCGCAGGGTTTCTTCGAGTGTCGAAATGGGGACGAGGCCGGCATTTTCTCCCAGCATCATCGTGACAGGGGAGTAGACTTTGATGTCTTTCGCTTCTTCTTTGAGTTTGGTCTCAAGGTCACGAACCACTTCGTATTGCTTTTCGATCGGAATGCCTTCTTCGAAAGTGCCGATCAACTGGCTCGCCTGGAGGGAACCGAATACTTTATCGAACCATTGAAAGCTCTGCTGCAGTTCGGATTCGTCGGAGAAAAATGTCTCTGTTCGAATTTCGGTTTTTAGGTTTCCGAATCCGAAGAAGCAGGTAACAAGGACTGCCAGTAGCGCGAATGAGATAGGTGTGCGGAATCGGCCCACTCCGCGATCAAGTCGGGGAATAATCGAGGTGTGAATCCAGTCGTGTTTGGGCCTCCATGGGCGAAGAAGAATCAGTCCTGTCGGAACGACTAACAGAACAATACACATTGTCAGAAGAACGCTCAAGGAGCCAAAGGTCGAAAAGGAACGGACGACGGGCAGGGAGCTCGTGTGTAGAGAAAGAAATCCAATGACTGTGGTGATCGAGGCGGCCACCGTGGGTTTCCACCCTTCCCGGAATGCACGTTTCCACGAAGGGACATCATTCGGGTTTGCCTCGGCATCGCAGTAGTATTGGATCAAGTGGATCGCATTCGAGAGTGCGAGTAGCTGGGCCAGGCTGGGAATGACTGTCAGGAGGTGGCTCAGCGCATTACCAGTGTAATAAACCATTGCGATCGACCCGACGGCAGCAAGGCCGCTCGTGGCGAGCGCGATGAGTGTGAAGCGCACATTTCCGAGAACAAGAAATGCAAGGATGGAGGATAGGAGAAAAGTGAAGGGCGTGACGTTGACGAGAGTGTCCTTTGTCTCTCGGTCTGCCATGACTCCCATGAAACCGGGACCGATGACGTGGAGTTTTTCTCTCGGCTCGAACTGGGCAACGATCGGTTCAAAGATTTCTTCGTAGACCTCCTTGCGATTCCGAAAACCATATTCGGTGGCTTCAGCGAAAACGATGCCTCGCGTTCCGTTCCGGTCGAAGAAAATCCCTTTCAGCTTATCGGTGTTCTCGACTTTGGTTTCTTTATCCAGGCCTTTGAGGAAGCTGGACGATTTCTTTATCCGGCGGAGTAAGGGTGGATCGGAGTTTTGGTTGGCCTCCCGCACAGCTTTCTCTATCTCGTCGATCAGCTCGGAATTCGACTCCGAATCCGTGCAGACGATCCAATAGTCTTCTGGCCCGAAGATTTCGTCGTAGAGCTGGTAGTTGGCTCGCTCCTCGGTGCCGTCTGGAAACCAGGGATACACATCGCTGCTCGATGTCGTCGTGTTAAGCAGGCCGTGAATCAGAAATGGAACAGCAATGACGATTGCCCCGAGAATAATCCATGCTCCAACGAGACCGCTGCGAATCGGCTGCTTTTCTCGACGAACTTCGGGAGTGGGGGGCATTTCAGGAAAAGGGAACTCTGAATCGGAATTCTGATATGACAAGAGAAGTTCCGATTTCGTTGTGGATTCGCAAGGGACTGACTCTATTTTGCTTTCCGTGGAAGCCGAAGAGAAAAAGCCTGAATCGCCCGGGGTGAAGAACCAAGTCGTGGGGCTACTGATCCTTCTACCAGTTCTCGGTGCATTCTGGTTTCTAGCTCAGTTTTTGCCACAATTCGGGGACTGGCTCGGAGGCACTGTGGAGAGTGCGGTCGTGGATGATACGCCAATAGAGGGAGCAGAAGCCGAAGTGGAAAAGCAAGATCTGGAAGAGGAAGCGGTCCCAGAGGAGAAAGATACCAGTGCAGGTGGATCTTTTCGTGACCAGATCGTGGAGCAGCTCGGCGGACCGGATCGTGCTGAGGTGCGTCACTTGGCTGTTTCTGATGATGAATCCCGAATGGTCGTCGCGTTGAAGATTTTCGACGAGAAAGGGAAGGGGAAACTAATCGAGTTGTTTTTCGAGCGGGACGAGTTTGGGCGGTATCTCTCCGAGGAAGACTCTCCCGTGGATACAAAAATCACTGTTTGGAAAGATGAAGCCCTCTGATCTTGTCGAAAATCAATCAGACCGGACCTACCAGTGGGAAGGGCTCGTCTTTAATCTGCTGTGTGGTGTCTACTTTCTCACGCTCGGGCCGGTCGTTACGAATGCTGCCTACTCAGCAATTCATGCTGAGGCGTGGAATTCTGTGTGGTTGGGTTTCATCATTATTGCGATCATTCTCCTCGAGATCTACGCATTCCCTAAAAAGATGCGGTATGTCCGTCACGCAGCGAGAGCACATGGTGACGACCTGGGGACGGGCTTCTGGATGTGGATGTTTCATGCGGTTATCTCGATCATTCTCCTCTTTACGATGGCCGGGTGTTTCGGCGTTACGATCACAGAGGGAAGTGAAGCAGACCTTCCTTGGTGGCTGATGGTCGCCATTCCGGTGACGGTCATCAAAGAGTTGGGTTTCATGATGTGTCTCTTGGTGGGAAAGGATGACGAGGAAGACAATGCTGAAGAGCGGGAAAAATATAAGCGGCCAAATCGAAAAGAGTGGGTGCTCGACCTGATTCTGATTTTTTATGCCTGTATCGGCTACAGCGCGACATGGGCCGCGCTCACCAAAAATATGGCGATGGAGCGAGACAACACCGTGATGTTCGTGGTGAACATCTTTGTCAGCTTCCTGCTGTTCTTGATCTTCTACATACCGCTGCGCATTCCATACTGGCTTGAGGAGATCGCCCGAATGAAAACGAAACGTGATTTTCTGCTCCTGTTTGGGTCAATCCTGATCGCCTACCTGCCGACGATTTGGAGCCTTCGATGAGCTTCCGGGGCAAATCTCACACGGAAAAATTCACGCTATCAAGGGGTTGATTTCGGGGTTGGAAACGTGGCAGGGTCTCTCCCTCCCGTAATCATGAAGACCCTGGTAACGACATTCAGTGCCCTCTTAGTTTTGTGTACCGGTTTGGCGCAAGGCGCTGAGCCGACCGCCCAGTATGTTCGAATCTCCCTCACCGGAGAAAACCGAATTCTCACTCTCGCTGAGGTCGAGGTGATCAGTGACGGAAAGAACATAGCCAAAGAAGGTAAAGCCTCTCAATCCAGCACTGCCAACAATGGTGTCGCCGAGCGCGCCATCGATGGAAACAAGAGCAGCGACTGGGGTAAAGGAGGGCAGACCCACACGGTAGAGAAAAAAGGAAAAGAAGAGCCGTGGTGGGAGCTCGATCTGGGATCGGCAAAACCAATTGAGAAGATCGAAATCTGGAACCGATCAGGTCTCTATGAACGATTGCAGGGGTTCAATCTGGAACTCCTTGATGCAGACAAAAATGTCGTCTACGAGCACAAGAATAACCCTGCTCCCGACGGTTCGATTTCTTTCCAGTTCGGCGAGGGAACAGAAATCGCAATGGCGGATCACGACGGCAAGGCTGTTCCAGTTCCGATTTTGTTGGAGCCTGTGCCAGAAGGATATCGTGATCCAAGCCCATTTGAATTTCAGAAAGGAGACAAGATCGCGATCATCGGGAACGGGCTCGCAGATCGCATGCAGCACGATGGCTGGATGGAGACATACCTGCAGATGGCGAATACGGAAAAGGAACTCGTCTTTCGAAATCTCAGCCTCACTGGCGACCGGGTAGATCATTACCCCCGAAGCAAAGGTTTCATGCCGATGGAGGAATACCTTCGTCATGTCGAAGCAGATGTGATTTTCGCCTTTTTCGGCTACAACGAATCGTTCGCCGGAGCAGCGGGACTGGAGGAGTTCGAGACGAAGCTTGCCGAGATGATTGAAAAGTATCGCGGTGTGATCCCGAACGGAGAGTCGTTTCCTCGCTTGGTAATTTTTAGCCCAATTGCTCACGAGAATCTCGAAGATCCCAATCTTCCCGACGGTGAGGAGAACAACAAGCGACTCGCTCTTTACACGGCGGGCATGCAGAAGGTAGCGCACGACGAAGGCGTGACTTTTGTCGATCTTTTCGGGCCGACGAAGAAGCTCTACGAGGAAATTGATGAGCCTCTCACTATCAATGGTGTCCACTTGAATGAACTGGGTAACAAGCATCTCGGCGACATCATTACTCAGGCTCTTTGCGAAACGGAAATTGTGGAAGCTGCTGGTCAGTTTGAGTTGATGCGAGGTGCGATTCTCGACAAGAACTGGCACTGGCACAATCGCTATCGTGCTGTCGATGGAAACGACATCTGGGGCGGTCGATCGACTCTCAAGTTCGTCAACGATCAGACGAACGCCGAAGTTCTTCAGCACGAGTTGACAATGCTCGATGTAATGACGGCAAACCGAGACCCTCTCATCTGGGCGCGTGCGAATGGAAGCGACTGGAAAGTCGACGACAGCAACGTTCCTGAACCGGTAAAAGTGATTTCCAACGTCGGAGGCGGAAGCAAGAGTTCCAGTGCCGAGAAAGAAGGAAACCTCGATTACATCAGTGGAGAAGAGGGGATCGCTCACATGACGATGCCGGAGGGCTTCGAAGTGAACCTTTTCGCTGATGAGAAAATGTTTCCGGAACTGGTAAATCCAGTGCAAATGCAGGTCGACACAAAAGGCCGTCTCTGGGTGGCCGCCTGGAAAACTTATCCGAAATGGGAGCCTCTCAAAGAGATGGACGATGCTCTCTTGATTCTCACGGATACGGATGGAGACGGGAAAGCTGACTCCTGCAAGGAGTTCGCCCGCGTTCACAATCCTCTCGGTTTTGAGTTTTGGAATGGTGGAGTGATCGTCACTTCTCAGCCCGATATCCTTTTCTTGAAGGACACCGACGGTGATGATGTGGCTGATGAGCGTTATGTGATTTTCCAGGGAATTGGCAGCAGCGATACTCACCACTCAGCAAATAATCTCATCATGGGCCCTGATGGTGGGATCTACTGGCAGAGCGGAGTCTTTCTTCAGCACAACCACGAGCACCCTTGGGGACCATCGCTTGAGGCAAGTGCTTCGGCGATGTATCGCTTCGATCCTCGCCGATACACCATTGCTTTCCACGCGCCGAATTCACCGAATCCCCATGGGATTGCTTTCGACCGGTGGGGCTACCACTACGCAAACGACGGAACAGGTGGGCGCTCCTATCAAGTGCGTCCCAGTGAAGATGGTTTCGATATGCACCAGTTGCTGGTGAAAGAAGTCCGTCCTGTGCCAGCGGACGAAATCGTTTCCAGCACCAACTTTCCAGACGAGATGCAGCAGAATTTTCTCGTCTGCAATACCATCGGTTTCCTGGGGATTAAGAACTACAAGCTTCACCGCGATGGATACAAGACAACCATCACAGAAAAGCGTGGGCAGAATGTAACCGAGAAGGAACTCGAGTTCGCTCTCGGAGAAGTCTGGGGGACTCCCGAAGAGGACTTGTTAGTCAGTGATGACAAGAATTTCCGTCCCACCGATGCGGTCTTCGGTGAAGACGGTGCCTTGTATGTGAGCGACTGGCATAACGTCATCATCGGCCACATGCAGCACAATATCCGCGATCCCAATCGCGATCACAAGCACGGCCGTGTTTACCGTATGGTTTACACAAAGAACGATCTGCAGAAGCCTGTCGCTATTGATGGGCAGCCGGTTGCTGCTTTGCTGGAAAACTTCAAGAGTCCGGTCGATGGCGTTCGCCACCGTACGCGAGTCGAATTGAGCGAGCGTGATGCTGAAGAAGTGATCGATCAGACTAAGAAATGGGTGGCGACTCTCGATCCAAAAAGCGAGGGCGATGCCATTCCTCTTCTGGAAGCTCTCTGGGTTCACCAGCAGTTCAATATTCGTGACCGGGAACTGCTGGATACTGTTCTGAACTCACCGAACCCACACGTTGCGATCGCCGCCAAGACGGTGAAGCATCATTGGGATGTTGCTGACCCGGCGAAGAACGTCCAGACCACTCCCATCGAGCAGGAGGAAGAAAAGATCGAGATTGATATCCCCGAGCACTTCACCAAAGCAGAGGCAGAAGTTTACAAACTCGGAGCGGAGGTTTTTCACCGCGACGCCCACTGCGTGACCTGCCACCAGGCGACGGGGCAGGGGATCGTGAATATTTACCCGCCTCTGATCGAAAGTTCGTGGGTAACTGGCAGTGAAGAGCGTCTCATCAAGATTGCTCTTCACGGTCTCTGGGGGCCCATAGAAGTAAATGGGAAACACTATGATCCGTCGAAAGGCGTTCCTCCGATGACGGCATTCAAAGCCTTGCTCGACGACAAAGAGATGGCGGCTGTCTTGACCTTTGTCAGGAATTCTTGGGGGAACAAAGCCTCCATAGTGAAACCTGAAACGGTGAAGAAGGTTCGCGAAGAAACTGCGTCACAGCAGATATTCTACAAGCCTGAGGAACTATTGAAAGACCACCCGTTGGAGTGATCTATTTCAGCCGGGCGCCTCGATATTGCACTTCACTTTTCACTTGGAATAGTCGTGCAAATTCGGGGGGCTGATCGGAGTGGCTGATTGAGATAAGAATATCTCCTACGATCAATTTGGTCTCAAGGGTGGGTTGCTTCACCACGTCTCCGCTGGCTCGCACGATGGCGACGATGAGAAATGCGCTGCTACCTCTGGTTTCCAGGTCGGCAAGGGTCAGGCCCGCAATGTTGGAACCCTCGGGGATAGAAAACTCCTCCACGTTCAGTCCCATCTCATCCAGGTCTGCGACAAGGTGGCTTCCAATGACTCCGTCACTGATCAGTGAACTGGCGGTAGGGCGAAGAATAAGACTCGCAATTCTCTCGGCCCCGATATGTTCGGGAAGTACTACCTGATTCGCTCCTGCCTGCTTCAGCTTTGGCTCCGTAGTAGTAGCCATACCGCGTGCGATGATAAACAGATCCGGATTCAGGTTTCGTGCGCTGAGGGTAATGAAAACGTTGGCGGCATCGTCCGGGAGAACGACGGCTACTTGAGCAGCCTTTTTGATTCCCGCTTCTTTCAGAGCCTTTTCATCGGTTGCTTCTCCGAACACATAGAGGAAACCCTTTTGCTCCAACGCTCCTTTGTGAGATTCGTTTCGGTCGAGAACTACGAACGGTTGGTTTGCTTCGTTGAGTTCAGTTGCGAGCATTCGCCCGACTCTTCCGTATCCACAAACTATTGTGTGGCCTGTTAGGTTTTGAATCGACTTCGACATACGCCTGTTTCCCATTGCGGTTTCAATTTGTCCTTCGATCAGGAATTGTACGAGTGCACCACCGATGTAAAGATAGCCAGTGCATCCCAAAATTATAAAGACCATTGTCATGATCCGCAGGCCGTCGGATTCGATCATGTTGACCTCTCCGTAGCCGACAGAGAAAACGGTGATCACCGCCATGTAGCAGGATTCAATGAGTGACCAACCTGCAATGACGTATCCTGCGACGGCGAACAGGCTCACTACGGCGAGAAAGATCGCGCCGTTGCGAAGATGTTTGACCGACGTGCTCATGGGGGTGGCCGAAACCGAAACGTTAGGAAATTGCTTTCAGTCTGGCTCGAGGTGGATGCAAGATTAATGCCTTAGCTGTGTCTAATTATTCAAGACGTTCTTCTTCCAGTTTTCAACGTAGCCTTCGACCGTAGGAACAAGATCGGGAGCATCTTCGTGAATCTGTTCCAGTAAAGGAATGTTGAGTGTGGTGATAGAAATCCACTGCCTGTTCTCTTCCGTTCTCGGCTCGAACGGCCCCCAAGTCAGGGAAACTTTGCTCTTATCATCGGACCATTCCCACCCTTCCTCCGGCTCAAGCATAACGAGGTCAGGGCGAACCGTCTTGTCGAACGTGACATCAGCAGTGAGCTTCTCGATTTTGCCTTTCCAGGCGCCGCCGGTCCGAGTTTCGTAAATGAAGAAAGAATCCCAATTCGTCGATCCTCCGGAAGGGCAGCTGTATTCGCGCTCGACAATCACTTCTTCACCAACAGGGAACTCCACATCGATCACATACCATGCGTGGCGCTCTGATTCATCTGCGCCTTCTTCGACCTTCTCATATTCTTCCGAGCCGTCTTCATTGATCTTGTAGTGGTAGTGGCCTTCTACCAGCTCGGATTTCACTTCCTTGCCATTCACTCGCGTAATGAGGTTCTTGATCGGGCCGCTGACGTCTCCTTCCTGATAGGAGCGGGAGGCGTCAGGAAAGCCGAGTTTCTGGAGGGCTGGCCCACTCTTCTTATGGCTGATGAAAGTGAACGCCACTTTTACCTTCGTAGTCTCGACACCGAAGTGGATGTCGAGATGCTCGGACTTCATCTGGATGATGCTCTCCTCGCCACTTCTCCACCCAAGCGGCTCCGGGCCCTGGCTTCCGTCGTTCATGGCAGCATCGTTTGGAATGACAAAACAGGTGATTCCAAAAAGTAAAAATAGAATGATGAGCAGGTGAGATTTCATCGAAAGAATTTTTACACAAACCTGGGACATCCGAAAGGCAGTTGTATGAAAATCCTTGTGATGGCCAACTCGTGATGAGCGCGCTTCTTTCCCCTACATGTCATTCTCCCATTTCCACCACGGGCCAGATATGTGTTGATGGTAGTAGACCGACTCGGGGGCGGTCGGTGGTGTTCCTTCCCCCGTAAAATAAAGAACTCCGGCTCTATCTCGTCCTCCAAAAACGGTCTCGAAAAGAATACAGTCTGATCTCAGGACCTGTGTAGACCGTATCCGGAATAGTCCGATCACCTTGAATACATCGTCAGGATTTCTTTGTTCTATTTCTTGATCATTTTGAAGGAAAAATGGTGCTAGAACTTGATCGGTCCATTCTTGGTATTGAATGTGCAAAGGCTCACCATCGAAGCTATCAAGTTGCTCTTGAGCTTCTTTTTTCAGAAAGGGAATGCTTGCAAAGAACCGCAAGTGAAAAAGTGAGTTGGTTGCTACGAGGCCATATAGAGCCAAGGCGACTACGGGTTCAATACTCCAGCGCACAATGCATTCCTTGTGATTCCAATTCCTCCGCGAGCGAATTCTGATTACGAAAACAATCAGTCTTGTAAACCATGCTAGCGCCCACAAACCGAGGATGTGGGGAAGGAACACGACGAAGAGGAAATTACTGAATGCCCAGGTTACGTCGCTAAACAGGTAGAGGGCGAAGGCGACAGCAAGTGTGCTGAAAACGGCGGGTGCGAAATATGGCTTCCGAAAACTGGAGAGGAAACGCTTCATTGAATAGATGCTTGGCTCAACTATGCATCACCTGACCACCATCAATATTGATGGTCTGGCCGGTCATATTTTTTCCATATTCGCTGGCCAGATAGGCTGCCATGGCTCCGAACTCTTCTGGCTCCTGCCATCGACCGAGTGGAGCAATCTTTTCGATTTTTGCCTTGGCCCAGTCCTCGTAGGTCTGTTCGGTGTTTTCTCGATTGGCTTCGAAAACAGAGCGGTTGAGGTCAGTTTTCACCATGCCGGGAGAAAGGCAGTTTACCCGTATGCCATCGGGAGCAAAGTCCTTCGCAGCGCACTGGGCAAAATTGATGATCGCAGCTTTGCAGGCACTATAGGGAGGGTCGGTTTGAGATCCAATTTGTCCGGCAACCGAAGACAGTAGAGTGATCGACTTACGTTGCGTGTCTCCCGTTCGAAGCGCGGGAACAAAGGCATGTAGTAGATTCACCGTTCCCATCAGCGAGACTTCGATGACGCGATTCCAATCGCTGGGGTCAAGATTCCAAAAGGGAAAGCCACCGATGCCCGAGCCGATCGCCGCCGCGCAAATGATGTGATCTACGGTTTGGTCCTTTGCGATTTGCTGTAGCTGATCGTAGTCGGTGATGTCTGCTTCTTTTGTCGTCAGGGTATTCGACCATTGCTCTGAAAATGTTGTCGATTCCGGTTTGTTCAGATCAAGAATCAGAACGTGTGCTCCCGCTTCCAGAAACGCTTTCGTAATGGCAAGGCCAATACCTTGTGCCCCTCCTGCCACAACTGCGTGGTGTCCTGTTAGGTCGATTTTCATTCGAGAAATAGAATCAGGTAGATCCAATTGAGAACGAGAATTCCGAACACGGAGATAACAACCGTTTTGACTTTCTTGCTGTGTTCGGATGGTGGAAGCAGGTCGTCACCTCGACGGAAACGAATCCATCCATGAAACATCCAGCCGAAAGCCGCAACGATTCCAATGACTACTGCCGGATTGTATTGAAAAGCCTCGACGAATTTTCCGTGTGCAAGGGCCTGCATGGAACGTGTGCCTCCGCATCCGGCACACGGTATTCCGAGAGCCCTTTTGAAATTACACTCAGGAGCTTTAACAGGCAGGCGATCGTAGATTCGAGCAATGCCGATCAGCACCATTACAGTGGCAAAGGTGACGATTGGTGCCACGAGAACTTCTGGGTGCTGCTGTCTGGAAGGCTCGCTCACGAAGCCGGAGAGGGAATCAATTTCAAGTGAACGGTGGATTCCTCACTGCCGGCCGCTTCCAGGGGAAGGTCGGGATAAAAACGATCTGGTTTAATGTGGGGGTATCCGGTGAGTTGCTCGCGAATGAAATCCAGTTCGAGGGAAAGCTCTTTCAGTGAGGCTCCGGCGACTTCCAACTGGATGCGGGGAAGGGGAATATTCGACTTCTTAGCGACCTCATCGTAGTCCGTTAGCAGCCTCGCAATGCGGTCCAGGTGAACAAGGTTGCCGTCGAGATCTTTGGAAAGCAGGTTAGGGCTTTCAATCTGGTGGCGCAGTGATGATCCGAGTGTTTCTGTCAGGTTTTTGAGATGCGAAAAGTCGAGTTCACCTTCGACGATGTATTCGGGAGCTGCTTCGACAAAGGTTTCATGTTCCGGCCCGTACAATTCACCTTTCACGAACCACGAACCGCCTTTCCACTCTATGTCTACCGTTTCCATGGCCTTGGGGAAACGAGCTTCAAAGAGCATTTGAGTGATCTTCTCAAGGTCAGCTTCGCGCTTTTTGTTCACGGATTCGGTGAACTCAGAAAGGGCTTTCAGAAATTCTTCCTTGGCCCGCTCCACGTGAGCGTCCTGATTATCCGCACGCTGCTCGGCGTATTTTGTATTGAGGGAATGATATTCAGTCAGGACAACTTCTGCCGCATGTGGGCCGATATTGTGTTTGAGAAGAATGGATTCCGCCGAAGGGGCCAAAGGATCACGCAGACCAAGTAAGCGCTTTTTGAAGAAACCAGATCTCTCAACGCTGAGAATTTCGATCCCTGGTTCGGCGCGAAGGTCAGCGAGTGCACCGCGCCATTGAAAGCCTCGAAGCAGCAGAAAGATGGTCAAACCGAGGATAACCGCTGCGATTGTTGCTGAGGACGCAACATAGAGAAGCGATCTTGGCTCACGGTCCGGAGCGGCTCCGGCGGAAGATGAAGCGGCGGCATCGTTCATCGGTTGAGAATGGTAGATCACTCTAGCCCGGTGTTCGAGCGGTTTCTGCGACGGAATTTCCTGTCAGAAAATATCGGGTTCAGGTGAGTCCGGGCCCGCATGGAGGAAGCGGAAGTCACATCCCTCAGGCGCCTGAGTGATTTCTTCGGCGTAAAGTTTTCCGTATCCCCGGCGATGACGGTCAGGTCGGGGTGCCCAGGCGGCTCGACGCGTTTCTAATTCCTCATCCGTAACATCGAGGTGGAGTTTTCTCTCATCTACATCGACTTCGATAAAATCGCCGGTTTGAACCAAGGCGAGCGGCCCGCCGATTGCTGACTCTGGGGATACGTGGAGAACGCAGGCTCCGTAGCTCGTCCCGCTCATCCGGGCGTCAGAAATACGCAGCATGTCCCGAACTCCCTGTTTCAGGAGATAGTTCGGTATCGGCAGCATTCCCCATTCTGGGATACCGGGAGCGCCAATGGGACCCGCGTTTTGCAGAACGATGATGTGATCCGGTGTGAGAGCGAGCGACTCGTCGTTGATGCGGGCTTTCAGGTCTGCGTAGTCAGAAAATACGACGGCAGGCCCTTTGTGCTTCAACAGGTGCGGTTCTGCTGCGGTTGGTTTCATGACCGCTCCGTCTGGAGCGAGATTTCCTCGCAGAACAAAGGTTCCTCCCGCCTTGGAAACGGATCGGTCGAGTGGACGAATGACGTCATCGTTGAAAACTTCGGCGCCTTCGAGGTTTTCGCCGAGTGTTTTGCCAGAAACCGTTGAGCAATCGAGGTGAAGATGCTCTTTGATCTGTGAGAGTAGCGCGAGAATACCTCCCGCATCGTAGAAATCCTCCATCACATATTCACCGCAGGGGCGGATATTGGCGATCACTTTCACTTGCTGGGAAATCTCATCAAATTTTTCCAAAGTCAGCTTTATCCCGGCCCGACCTGCCATGGCGATGAGGTGGATGATCGCATTGGTCGATCCTCCAAGCGCCATATCAGTAACGATGGCGTTGTGAAAAGCGTTCCCGGTGAGGAGGTCGCGGGGAGTGATGTTTTCCCACGCGAGTTCCACGATCTGTCTCCCGCAGGAGGAAGCCATCCGGGCGTGTGTCGAGTGAACGGCTGGAATGGACGTAGACCCGGGCAGGCAAAGTCCCAGCACCTCAGCAATGGCTGTCATTGTCGAAGCAGTTCCCATTGTCATGCAGTGGCCGGGCGAACGCGCGATGCCGTCTTCCAGTTCCGCCCAGGAATCGTCGCAGAGGTTTCCGGCCTGTTTCTCGGCCCAATATTTCCACATGTCGGTGCCGGATCCGAGCGTCTCTCCGCGCCAGCAGCCTTTCAGCATGGGGCCAGCAGGTAGGAAAATACTGGGAATATTCGCCGAGGTGGCTCCCATGATGAGAGCGGGTACCGTTTTGTCACAGCCACCCATGAGCACTGCTCCGTCGACAGGGTAGCAGCGGAGAGTCTCCTCGACTTCCAAGGCGAGCAGATTGCGATAATACATGCTCGTCGGCTTCATAAAGCTCTCAGAGAGAGACATTACGGGGATTTCTACGGGAAAACCGCCAGCCTGCCAGACGCCACGCTTTACTTCTTCTGCACGATCGCGGAAGTGAGTATGGCAATTGTTCATGTCCGACCACGTATTGAGAATTGCGATCGTCGGCTTTGCCTTGAAGTCCTCAGAATTAAATCCCATCTGCTTCAGTCTTGAGCGATGGCCGAAGCTGCGTTGATCGTCTGGTGCCCACCAGCGTGCGCTACGGAGGGTGGACGGATCTCGTTCCTTGGATTCGGGGGTAGACATGACGGAAGTGTTAGCGTGCTGGAAGCGTTTGGGAAGGGGAAAATTGGGTGGGATGTTTTCGGGAAATCGTGTATTTTGTGGCAGTGATGGAAGCCGAAAACGTTGTCCTGATTTCTCCAGAGGAATATCTGGAGTCCGAGAAGGAAAGTGAGATCAAGCATGAATATCTCGGAGGGACTGTTCATGCCATGAGCGGCGCTTCGAAGCAGCATAATCGTATTGCTGGATCAATATACCGGCTCTTGGCATCGAAAATTGGTGCTGGCCCGTGTGAGCCATTCATTGGAGATGTGAAAGTTCACCTCAAAACTGCAATCAGTGAGTTCTTCTATTATCCGGATGTCGTTGTTGGATGCGATCCAGAGGACAATAACGAATACTACCTTGAGAATCCGGCGATTATTTTCGAAGTTCTTTCGCCTTCAACGGAGAATATCGATCGGCGAGAAAAGCTCCTGGCTTATCAATCTATCGAATCGCTCGAGCACTACGTAATCGTATCGCAGGAGAAGATGGAAATCGAATGGCTTCACCGCTCAGGAGAGGGATGGAAGGTCTCAAAGCTCATTCGGCCTGCGGATGCGCTGGAGTTTTCAGAACAGGGCGCAACGTTATTGCTTTCTGAGATCTACGAAGGAATCGACTTTCCTGCTGAGAACGAAGGATAATAAGGCGTTTTTCCGCACTTGATGCGAGGCCGAGTGTTCCCGACACTGCCGGCCATGTGGAAACAGATTGCTGTATATTTATCCATTCCCTGGATCGCGTTGAGTTTCGATCCAGCTTCGCAGGACGATTCACAAGCTCTGGCGAGGCATTTTGCGGAACAGGAGAGCCCAAAAGGGCCTGCTTTTGAACGAGGCGAATACGTTCCAGTTCAGGGCGAAACCATTTCCATCATGGGCGGGGCGATGGTCTTCGAAATGCAGAAATTCGGATTTCTGGAGGCAGTTATGCAGCAGGCGCATCCGGATAAGCAGCTCAAGTTTCGGAATCTAGGTTGGGCAGGTGACACGGTATATAATCAACAGCGGCCTATGTATTTTTATACCGAGAAAGGGGATACACGAGAAGGGAGCATTCCCGATCAGAGACAAAAGATCGAGCCGGGAACTTTCATTCTCTGCTTTGGGAAAATGGAGAGCCTTGACGGGGAAGAAGCGCTCCCCGCCTTCGAAAAATCCTACGAGGGACTCATCGAGAATCTGGGGAAATACACCTCTCGTATGATTCTGGTAGAGCCCTTTCCATTTTCCGATGTCGGCCCTGCTAAGGATTTATCGCCTGAGCGAAATGAGGTCCTCGCGATGTATTCCGAAACGATCAAAGACCTCGCAAAGCGACATAGTGCGATCTTCGTGAGGTCAGAGGAATTTCCTCCAGATAATTTTGAAAGTAATGGTCTCTACCTGACTGAATCCGGGCAGAAGGAATTGGCTAGGCAGATCGCCACTGGATTGGGTATCGAGTTTGAGCCGAAGCCCTATGTCTTGGAGGCAGTCCAAAAGAAGAACGTCTTGTGGGACCAGTATTACCGCCCGACGAACTGGGCTTTCCTTTTTGGCGATCGCCAGTGGGTTCCCAGTTCAAGGGATCATAAAGATGAGTCGAAGCGATGGTTCGTGGAGGAACTGGAAGTGATTCCTGGATTGGTGGCAGAAGCAGATCAGAAAATCTGGGAGGTGGCGAAATGAAGAATTTGTTTACTACATTTGTTGGGTTGTTGCTCGTGGTGGCTACGGTTGGAATTTCCCATGCTGTATCCGTTGGTGACAAAGAGGCCGATAATTCCGTGGAGGCACAACTAGAGGCGTTCAAAGTCCACGAAGACTTTGCGGTGAACCTGTTCGCGGACGAGTCGATGGGAATCGCCAATCCAGTGGCGATGCATTGGGATGATCGAGGAAGGCTCTGGGTGCTGACTACACTGACTTATGCACAACTGAAGCCCGGCGAGAAACCAAACGATACCCTCGTCATCCTCGAAGACACTGATGGAGATGGTAAAGCAGATAAGTCTTCCACTTTTGTAGATGGGCTGAACATGCCAATGGGATTCGCCATCGGTGATGGTGGTGTGTATGTCGGTGAAGGACCTGATCTGCTTTTCTTCCACGATGAAGACGGGGATGGAAAAGCGGACTCACGCGAAGTGGTTTTGACAGGGTTTGGAACAGGGGATACTCACCAGAATATTTCCAACTTCACTTGGGGACCGGACGGCTGTTTGTATTTTGCTCAGGGGTTGCACTGCTACTCATTGGTGGAAACACCATGGGGAATTGTGCGAGGAGACACCGCGGGCTTCTGGAAATTCGATCCCGAAACCTTACGTCTGACTCCCTACGGCTTTCCAAGCAACACGAGCCAGAATCCCTGCGGTATCGTTTTCGACAAAAAAGGATCAATATTTATTAAGTCAAACAACCGGGAGCTGATCTACGCGACACCTGCTCTCATTCCCACCACCCACCAGAATAACCTCGTACCGATTGCATCGATCGGAGTCACCCCAGGCAAATCGATGGGGGGCGAGTACGTCGATTCGCCGCATCTTCCAGACTGGATTCAGAACAATATTCTGATCGCCGGATACTATTCGAACAGAGTATCCGCTTTTCCTTTGGTGGAAGACGGGGCTGGTTACGCAGCGGTAGAGCCTGTCGAAGTGCTCGCGTCGGAGCACACCAGTTTTCGCCCCGTGGAAATTCGAATCGGTCCGGACGGCGCCATCTATGTCGCAGACTGGTTCAATCCGATCATCGGCCACTATCAGGCTTCCTTGCGCCACCCTGACCGTGATAAGGAACATGGCAGAGTGTGGCGTGTCTCTGCAAAAGGTCGCGAGAAAGCCAGTCCGACCTATCATTTTCACAGACCAGGTACGAGCGATATCATAGATAAACACCCTCCAGGCGCCGAGACGATGCTTCTGGAGGATGAGGATCCTTACACCAGGTTGAGAGGGATCGTGCTCGCAGCAAATCACTCTCCCAAGAAGGGATTGGTATCGATACTGACAGCTCTAGATCATCCTCGCGACCGCTTCATTGATTACGCCCTTGAGCAGTCTGTTCATGCGCTTGCTTCTCATTGGGTTCCGGCTGCGAAGGCAGGGGAGCTGAAATTCGAGAAGCCGGAGCATCTCGGTTACGCGTTGAATATCCTAGGCGGCGAAGACGCACTCGAAATCGCTAAATCTAGACTATCCGCCCCTGACGCAACACCAGAAGGTCGTGCGCAAATGGCCACAGTGATCGCCGCAAACGGATCATCCGAAGATCTGGGCGCTCTGTTGAAATCAGGTCCGATAACAGAAGACGTTTTCACCGCAATGGCTGACAGCTGGCCTAAGCGAAAAGTGAAGCCGGCGGGAGGTGTCGCGGGAACATTGAAGTCTCTTCTCGCCGATTCTAATGTGGGAATTCAATACCAGGCCGTTCGACTCGCAGGTCTATGGCAGATCAACGCAGTGGCTCCTGATATCCTTGCTTTGGCACAGGACAGCTCGGGGGAAATTGAAATGCGTGGCGAGGCTGCCAAGTCTTATGCGCGAATCGCAAGAGCCGAGGCCATCCCGGCATTGGCAGAAATGACAGAGAGCGAGAATACCTTCGTTCGTGCCGCCGCAATCGATGCGCTCGCTTCCATTGCTCCCCAAAAAGCGGCGACGATCGCAGCACCACTTCTCGGTTCTGTTTCAAACAAGGAGGAAGCGACAGGATTGCTGAGACCGTTCCTGAGTCGTAAAGGCGCTTCTGAGATACTTGCTGGCGCACTGGAAACTGTTAGCCTCGAAGCAGATGCGGCAGGCCATCTCGCCACTGGAATGAGCGAAATGGGGCGTAGCGACGAAAAACTGCTCTCCATTATCCAAGGCGCGATGGGTGTCCAATCCGGAGCACAGGCATACGATACGGAATACGTCGCTGCCTTGGCGAAAGAAGTAGTGGATGCCGGAAATGCCGAGGCTGGAAAAGAGATCTATCATCGAGCACAACTCACCTGTGTTGCCTGTCACCAGGTGGGTGGGCAAGGCGGAATTCTCGGGCCATCTCTAGATGCGGTTGGTGCAGGATTGCCTGTAAATCTCCTGATCGAATCCGTCCTCTGGCCGGATCGACAGCTCAAAGAAGGCTACTTTTCTATCGCTGTGAGTACCAAAGGCGGAGACACCTTTTCTGGTTACAAGGACAAAGAAGAAGAGGACTATCTATACCTGCGCGACACAGCCTCGGGTGAAGTGAAAGCAATCCAGAAACGCGAAATCACAAATCTGCAGAACCTCGGGACGATCATGCCGCCGAGCCTGACCAATTCCCTCAGCCGCGAAGAGCTTCGGGATTTGATTGCGTATCTCGCGAGTTTGAAAGGTTAATCAAGGAAGATTACTTAAGGAGTTCATCATACTCTGCGTGAGTTCCAATCCAGAACCATACGAAAGTGTCTTCCCTGAAAATCGCCAATGCACGGTAGTTTCGCGTGACGCGAACTGACCAGAGATTGCCGATTTGCTTGAAGTGCAGCGAAGGGTGCCGCGAGTCCTCTTTCCAGAGAGCATACTTCTCTCGGGCTACTCGTTGAATTTGTTCAGGTAAATCCTCGAATAGCTTTCGAAATCGGCTAGTCGTCGAGGAGTTCATTCAAACTCTTGGTTTTGTTTCCGTAAATCTCCGCCTCTGCCTCGCCGACTAAAGCATCGAGCTTCCCGCTTTTTTGATCCGCTTCGATTTGATGATCCCACTTTTCCCACATCGCATCTTCGAATCGTGAAAGTAGCTTCCATCGATCTTCATCAGGTAGCTGCGATATTGCCTCTTCGATCTCGGAAACCGAACTCATGTAGGTAATGTAGCCTTTGGGGCGGTGGAAGCAAGTCTACCGAAATTTAGGAGGTCAACTTCTCGATAATCGCATCAACATCATACACGCATCCACCCCACGTTCCGCCGCTGACATTCTGTAGAGCAGCCCAGAGACGGGTGTCGTCTGGAACATTGGGGAGTCGATGGAGTTTTTCGTTCGTGTCACGTGCGAGGAGTTCATCGACATCTCCCGCATAGTCGACTGTTCCGGTCATATTCCGGCAGTCAATGCGAATCCTAACCGTATCACCATCCCTTACTTTCCCGATGGGGCCACCTGCCCAGGCTTCTGGTGAAATGTGACCGACGCAGGCACCTGTCGATACTCCGGAAAATCTTCCATCAGTAATCAGCGCGACGTGCTTGCCCCACGGAAGGTGTTTCAAAGCAATCGTGAGCTGAGCCGTCTCAGGCATGCCGCAGCCAATCGGGCCAAGCCCGATCAAAACGATCACGTCACCTTCTTGAATGCGATCATCGCCCTTGGATTTTACGGCGGCGATGGCATCCGGTTCCGAGGCAAAAACGCGAGCAGGTCCTTCGTGGAGGTAGATCCCATTCTCGTCGATCTTGGATGGATCGATTGCCGTCGACTTAATTATCGATCCCTCAGGAGTCAGGTTGCCACCCGGGAAAGTAACGGTCGAAGTGAGCCCGCGCGAAGCGGCCACCTTTGGCGACATGATCACATTGTCAGGATCGATGCCGTCCAGCTGTGTGAGCTTTTCACGAAGTCGCTGACGTCGTTCGGATTTCTCCCACCACTCCAGATTCTCACCGACGGTCTTGCCGGAAACCGTGAGGGCATCGAGCTGCAACATTCCTGCCTCGCGCAAGTGAAGCATCACCTCAGGCACTCCACCAGCGAGGAACACCTGGACGGTGGCGAAGTGCACCGGTCCATTCGGGAGGGCATCCACGAGCCGTGGAATCTCTGCGTTGAAACGCCGCCAGTCATCAACCGTCGGACGACGAACACCCGCCTGATGGGCAATCGCTGGCAGATGCATGATCAAATTCGTGGAGCCACCGAAAGCGGTGTGCACCGCTAGGGCATTTTCAAAAGCAGCCTCTGTCAGGATATCTTTCGTGGTGATCCCGTTTTTCTCCATCGTGACGACTGCGGCACCAGTTCTCCGAGCCATGTCGCGCCAGATATCGGCACCTGACGGAGCGAGAGCAGAATGAGGTAATGTCAGCCCCAGCCCTTCCGCGATCACCTGACTGGTGGCAGCCGTTCCGAGAAACTGGCATCCTCCACCTGGCGAAGCACACGCTCGACATCCTGCCTCTGCCGCGTCAGCATAAGTCATTGTTCCTTGAGAATACCGTGCTCCGATCGTCTGGATTCGACCCAGGTCCTCGTCAGTGTCCTCACTCAACAAAGTGACACCGCCAGGGATCAGCGCGGTCGGAAGGTCATGACACGATGCCAAAGCCATCATCATCGCGGGTAAACCCTTATCACATGTAGCAACACCCACGACTCCCTTTCGCGTCGGATGAGATCGAATCAACCGGCGAAAAACCGTCGATGCATCGTTTCGATAGGGAAGGGAATCCATCATTCCGTCCGTGCCCTGTGTTCTTCCATCACACGGATCGCTGACAAAACCAGCAAAGGGAACACCACCCAAAGAAGTAATCGTCTTCGCAGCTTCCTCCATGAGCAAGCCAACCTCAAAGTGCCCAGTGTGATATCCCAGCGCGACAGGCGTTCCATCCGGCTGACGGATACCTCCCTGGGTCGACAGGATCAAGTAATCACCTCCAGAGACCTTGTCAGCGTCCCAGCCCATGCCCACATTCTGGGTCCAGCCGAAGAGGTTTCCACTGGGGTGTGTGGCAAGCTGCTCTTGTGTGAAAGGCAGGACACCGGTTGGGCCTGGCGCCTTGGTCTTGAGTGTGAAAATGGATTCGTCTCCCGAATCGAGTAAGGGGTTCATAAAAAGGTCGGAGGTAAGAAATGAAAGATCAGATTTTTTCCACAGTGTTAGTCAATGTCCCGGCACCTTCAATGGAAATGGAAATAACGTCTCCCGGCTGGAGCGTAAAATCGGAGTCAGGCACGATACCGGTTCCTGTCATGAGATAGGCGCCATGCTTGTACTCATTGCTGCGAAAGAGAAAGCCTGCCAACTCATCGAAACCCCGCTTGATCTGCGAAACAGTCGTATCACCGGAAAAAACCACTTCACCACCTCTTGATATTTCTATCGCAATGGTCGTGTCAGGCCCTGGGGCATCTCCCACCACGAGGCACGGACCGATCGAACATGACCCCGTGTAAACTTTCGCCTGGGGGAGGTAGAGCGGATTCTCACCCTCAATGGATCGCGAACTCATGTCGTTCCCGATGGTAAATCCAAATACCTTTCCGCTATCGGTAATCGCCAAAGTGAGTTCTGGCTCAGGCACATCCCAAGTGGAATCGCTGCGAATTGCCACGTTGTCGAGATGCCCCCGAGTCCTCGGTGCCGTGGCTTTGAAGAACAGCTCTGGCCGATCGGCATCATACACTTTGTCGTAGAAAATATCACCTCCCGCAGACTCTGCTTCTTCCATTCGTGCAGTCCGGCTGCGAAAGTAAGTCACCCCGGCAGCCCAGACTTCTTGATCGCCGATAGGCGGCTGATAGGGGATCTCAGGATCGAACGATTCTCCTTCCGAGGCGTCTGAATAAATAGATTCGATATACCCGACAGGATCCTCAGACGTAAATAAATCGTTGAAAGAGAAACTTTCGGAGACGTGTCGGAATAAACCCGGAGCCTCTGAGCTCTCGATAAAAATTGACTGGTGAGACCGAAAAATTCGATATGGCATGGCGCGAGCATAGAGAAAAAGGGGAGGGTTGCCAGCCCATATCCGCGGAAGACTTGTCTGCTCCCGGAATGCGGCTACCTTCGGGCCGCTTCGCGATGATACGCATATTCTCCATTCTCGTGATTTGTGGATTCTCCGTTCTTTCAGCGGGGGCAAAACCTGCGTCGGTGGCATCAATCGACCCGGAAGATATCGCGGAGTATGAGACGGCAAATCCCGCCGTTCGCGCTTTGATCGAGAATGCTCTCAAGCTCACCGATAAAAAACTCACCTATCAATTCGGCTCAAACTCGCCTTCCAACAAAGGCATGGACTGTTCAGGAACCGTTCAGCATACCCTGCAAACGATGGGGCTTGAAAGCGTCCCTCGTTCATCCTATGCAATGTATCACTGGGCGGAAGAGCAAAGCGAACTCACACATACACCGGGGGTTACCTCGACAGATGATGATGTTTTTGAGGGCCTCAAACCCGGTGATCTTCTTTTCTGGGAAGGGACATACGAAACGGGAGACCGAAACCCACCGATATCACATGTCATGATATTTCTGGGAACTTTGAAAAAAGACGGGGAGGGAGTCGTGTTCGGTGCCAGCGATGGTCGGCGTTACCGCGGGAAGAAGATCTGCGGAGTCAGCGTTTTTGATTGGAAAGTTCCCTCCAAAGGTTCTTCGTCGAAGTTTGTGGCCTACGGTCCAATTCCCGGTTTTCCTGATCAAACCGAGGAGGAAGAGGTCGAAAAAGAAAGCGCAAATGTGGCTGGCGAACTAAAAACAGTGCTTGAATTACTATTCAAAAAAAGGCAACCTTCCACCCGATGAAAACCAAGCTCATTGTCCTAATCCTCTTTATCACCACGTCACTGACTTTTGTCGGTTGCACACCCACTCAGCGGGGTGCGGCTGGAGGCGCTGCAGCGGGAGCTGCGATTGGCGCACTTGCTGGCGGACGCGGTAACCGTGCTGAAGGCGCCTTGATTGGCGGTGCAATTGGCGGCCTTGCAGGCGGCGCAATTGGATCCTCTAACGAGCGCAAATACTACGGCCCACCGCCTCCAGGATACGGCTACTAAGATTCATCAAAGAATTTTCATCTAACTTGATAGTTATCAGCCGGGTGCTCGCAAGGGCACCCGGTTTTTTTGTGGGCGTTTGGAGCTTGGTTGTAATTTTCTTTCCTGCTAGAAGATAAGAATGGGAAAAGCAATTGTTGGAATTCTTCTCGGAGCTGTGTTCGCTTTCGCGTGGAGTTTTGTGTCTTGGTCTATACTGCCCTACCATGATGCTACTCTGAAGCAGTTCTCAAATGAGGCTGCTGTCACGGAGGCAATCAAGTCCGGTGCAGACGAGCAGGGGATTTACCTGATTCCTGGCGATACCACGATGGCTCCGGATGAACGTATGGAGCTTTCGAAGAAAGGCCCGGCGGTCTTTGTCTCGGTTCGCCCTGGCCCAAATG
This sequence comes from Verrucomicrobiales bacterium, assembly GCA_002698785.1. Taxonomy (GTDB): domain Bacteria; phylum Verrucomicrobiota; class Verrucomicrobiia; order Verrucomicrobiales; family DEV007; genus Arctic95D-9. Next base: position 35,272 of record PAAG01000005.1, read on the forward strand.
AAGACCGTTCTATGAATTCGCTCATTCTTCGAGGTTTTCTCTCTACCCTCGTTTGTTCCCTTCTGATGGGGATCATGCTTTCCGCAGCGGCCCCGCGATTAAACTATATTGGGCGTGTTTTCTTCGTTACACTGGGCGGACTTTTTGCCGGGCTCGCGGCTGCTTATCCGAACAATATCTGGTGGGAGTTCTCTACAGGCTTCACAGGCCTGGCCATCCTCGATCTCGTTGTTGGCTGGTTTTTTGCAGGACTCGTGATGGCGGGGATAATCAACGGAAAGTGACCTTTACCCTGCGCAGGCGCTGCAACGCACCGCCTCGGGAGTGACCTTCAGTCTCTCGAATTCAATATCCTCTCCGCATCCCTCGCACCGGCCGTAGGTGCCTTCGTCGAGTCGGTCGAGTGCGAGTTCCAGTTTCCCGATGCGTTCTTCCCGTCGGCGTTCTGCTTCTTTCGCCACTTCCTGCATCTGCATGGAGTCGAGGCGCGAAAGTCGCCCGATGGAGACATCGGGCGAAATGGCTTCACGTTCTGTTTTGCTCTTTTCCGACTCCTCACGAATTCGATCGATCTCTTCAGAGATAATCTCCTCAAGATCGATGAGCTCGTCGGCGGTCAGCATGGGAACGTATCAGGTTGTGTAGGTCGGTAGAGTCTCACTATTCCAAGCGGACGCGTCGAGACCACACTCTTCAGCAAGTTCGCGGAATCCGCCTACTTCTGCTGTGGTGAAAAGCAATCCACCCGCATCCAAGCTGAGCTTCGCGTTGTTCGCCTCAATTGTTCCCGGGAGCATGCAGCTCTCGTTTCCGTGGCCGAGAATGTCTTTCACCACTGCGGTGATGTTTTCTGCCTGGTTGCGTCCGTTGGAGAAATCTCCTCCGGAGATCGCATCAGGATGAACAATCTGGAAGTAGAAAGCGGAAGTGGTTTTCTCTCCCGTTCCCTCAGCTTTTGCTGCGCGACCACGCAGGGTGGGGAGGGAACCTCCGATCGCTCCACCGTAGAGCTCGTTCAAGAGTCCGAGGCCGTAGCCCTTGTGGCGACCGAAAGGAAGAAGCGCCTTCACTGCAAAAGGATCGTCGGTAGGATTGCCGTTCTCATCCACACCAAAAGGAGCTTCCAGTTTCTTGTTCTCGCGCTTGTATTGCTCAACCTTGCCCATGGCGATCTCGGAAGTCGCCCAGTCGATCACCACAGGGTATCCGACAGCATCGGTAGTTGGGAAGCCCCAACTGTGCGGGTTGGTTCCCAGGGTAGGGAATTTACCGCCAAATGGTACTACTTCAGAAAGAGTCGACGTGCAGTTCGTATAGGCGATGTAGCCACGCTTCGCAGCATCCATCACGTATCCGCCGCCCCAGAGGTAGTGAAACGCGTTATCGATCGCGACCGTCCCAGATCCGTACTGATCCGCGAGTTTGATACACGTCTCGATAGCTTCACAGGCGACAGCCTGGCCGAGTTTCTTATGGGCATTCCATGCCTGAACTGCGGGGAAACGAGTCTCCAGCACTTCGATCTCCGCTCCGGGAACACAACCGCCGGATCCACTCCCGAAAAGCTCATCCAAGTGAAGTGCCTTCAGCGCGTTGTGCGTGCGGATACCGTGCCAAGAGGCTTCAGAGCACATCCGGGCAGCGGCAGCGGCTTCTTCCTGGCCGTATCCACGGTGGACGTAGGCTGCTGTGACAAGTTCCTCGTGTTGCTCACGGGAGACGACAAAATATTCCTGGCTCGACATGGCTCCTCTTATGGCGTGAATTTACTCCGCTTGCCAGCGGAAATTCACGTAAGACTACTGTGCGGAAAAATGCAGAAAACCACTCAGGATTCCCTTTTTCCGTTCCAAGCACCGCCATTTGTCTCGGAATTCGCACCTCCCCATGTCCCGGTCAACGTGTTGCCATCTTCGGAAACTGTAAAGACACCGGAACCCCATTCACCGTTTGGCTGCACCCACTTGTAGTGGAGCTTTCCTTCTTTCACCGTTCCTTCGATCGTTCCGCTGAATTTTCCCGAATACTTGCCGGTCAGTTTTTCCTCACCCTGTTTGATGATCAGCAGACCCCAGTTGGTACTCCAAGTACCGATAAAAGACGAATCATCAGCAAGAAGGGAACTGGCAGAAAGGGCGAAAACAGTCAGGCAAAGGGCGATAAATTTCATCCCGAAACAGTATCGGACTGGGCCGGAGATACAATCCACATTTCCGTGATTCCGGATTTCAATTCCATTGTCTCTCCAGGCGTAAATCGCTACTACTTCGCGATATGAAAAAGGTCTTACTATTCGCAGTTGTTTTCTCTGGCGCAATGGCTCTCGCATTTGCGGGAGAAAACAAAGAAGATTTCTCCAGCGAAGCCATGCCGGAGAACTGGAGCGCCGCAAAAGGGGAGTGGGCTGTCGCTGACGGATCTCTCGCTGGAAAAGAACTCGCTACCGACAAGCACGCAGCAGTCCTGACATTGCCAGATTCGCATGCTGACTCGACGATTACATTTCGCTTCCAGAACACAGGAGCCAAAGCATTTCATCTCAGCTACAACCATTCGAAAGGTCACCTCTTCCGCATCAAGATGGACGGCGTGAAGGCAGACCTCATCCTCGATAAGAATAAGAAAGATCCCACTTCTAAGCCCGTCGTTCTCGCATCGGGTGAATTCTCCCTGGACAGAGGCGAATGGTATACCGTCACCTGTACCGTAAAAGGCGACACCGTTGAGGCCAAATGTGGAGACACAGAACTGAAGGGAAGTCACCCTAACCTTACCAAAGAGAAAACAGGTTATCGTTTCATTGTCCAGGGAGACGGAGTGCTGATCGACGACGTTTCCTACAGCAGTTCGAAGTAAACAACCTACACGGGGTACAACAAATCCTCGCCCCGAAAGAAACGGGCGACGTTTTCGGCAGCTTCGAGGCGTCCTCGTTTTCTCTCCTCCCGAGTTGCCCCGGCGATGTGGGGAGTGAGAACGACGTTGGACATGGAGAAAAGTTCTTCATTCACGATAGGTTCTTCTTCAAAGACATCGAAAGCTGCTCCGGCCAGGTGACCATTCTTGAGCGCTTCGACGACAGCTGCCTCATCCATCACCTTCCCGCGAGCAACGTTGATAAGAAAGCTGCCCGACTTCATTTTTGAGAGCGATTCCCGATTAACCAGGTGCTTCGTCCTCTCCGTCAAAGGGACTAGGACAATCACAAAATCGGATTCAGACAACAGATCGTCGAGGGAGCGGAAATTTGGATCGTCGCTGGGCTGACTTCGAGTATGGATCACGTTCATGTCGAATGCCTGCGCACGGCGCTCCACCATTTTTGCGATGCGCCCGTATCCGATGATCCCCAGCGTCTTTCCGCCAGCGAGTGTGCTTTCCCATCGCAACGGTTCCATCCCTCGTTTCGCCCATTCACCCGTGCGAACAAACTTGTCCGTTTCCACAAGGCGTCGAGTCACTGCGAGTAGCAGCCCCATCGTGTGATCCGCTGTTGATTGGGCAAACGCATCAGGTGTATTCGAGGCTACAATGTTTCTTTTTCTCAATTCGCCGAGGTCGAGGTTGTCGATACCCATCGCTGCGTTGGCAACCATCTTCAATTTCGGTGCGGCATCGAGAAGTTCCGCGTCCACCCTCAATTCACCTTGAGAAATCAGCGCTTCGCAATCGCTGATCCGTTCCAGAACTTCAGCGCGTGACATCGGCGCTACTCCGGTATCTGGCCTCACGAACTCCACCATATCCTCAAGAGGGGCGAGATGACTGACGGGAAAAGGCAGCGTGACGAGCACTTTCGGGAGTATTGAAGGCATGACGTAGATTGATTTGGCTGAGACGCCAAACAAGCGGAAAGTGATTGCAAATTGAATTGCGTAAATCCGGAAAAATCCGATGATCGTGGAATAAGATGAAACCGCGTTTCCTGCTCACTCTTGCTGTTCTTTTTTCCGTTTCCTCAATTATCGCGAGTGATATCATTCCCCTTCGGTTAGAAAATCGTTCAACAGAAAAGGTAGCGCTATTGCGAGGGAACAACCCGGGAAAAGGAAACGAAAATGGAACTCTCGCCCCTGGACAGAGTAGAACGGTAAATTCAGTCAGGGGGCGGATCTGGTCTTTCATGGTGGATGGAAAACTCGTCGAGCACTACCGAACCACCGGTAGCCAGGACCAGGTTTTCTCGTTTACGAACGAAATGGTGAGGTCCGCATTCCCAGGAACCGGCCGAGGGAAAAAGACCGCCGCACCAGCCACATCGAATTCTCAAAGTCGTGGAGTCGATATGATCGGAGACGAAACGGGTTCTCGTTTGTCAGTAGAAGAGGCGACTCAATACGTGAACCTCCACAACACAGCTCGCGCCAAAGTAGGTGTGAATCCGGTGAAGTGGTCACAGGAGTTGGCCGAATGGGCGCAGAAGCAGGCGACTGGAATGGCGCGTTCTGGAGAGATTGGACATACTCCCAACTCACCCTATGGAGAAAACCTGGCATTCGGATCAGGGCCTTACTCGGCAATCATGGCAGTTCGTGATTGGAATTCTGAAGAACAGTTTTTTAAGCGGGGTGAAGCGGCACGAATCTCGGGAAATCGAGTCACAGGGCATTACACTCAAATGGTCTGGAATCAGACCCGTGAGGTAGGGGCGGGAATCGCCACGATTCAGAAAGGCGCGTACAAAGGTTGGACCATCGTGGTCGGAGTCTACGATCCGCCGGGGAATATGAATGGCCGCCCTCCGTATTGATGTGATGTAACGTATTTGTTTACAGGTTGTTGCGTGGATTAATTTGAGTGTTTTGATAGTCTTCCGAGGGGGCTTTTCTGAGAAAAGTCTTGGAGAAGTGCCTTTTCGGGTATACTCTGAACACGTTAACTGATGTCGAGAAGCCCGGCCCGGTGGGCAGGTGCTTGTTAGGTCTCTGATTGTTCTTTTGCTCTTCGGCCTTCCAACGCCCCTCTGTTCCTGGTACCGGGGTTGTCTGTTGAAGTTGATTGAGATCTATGAAGTTATTTGTTGGAAATTTATCAAAAGACGCAACTGAGCCTGAAGTACGAGAACTGTTTTCCCCGTATGAACCGGTTCTGGAATTACACCGACCCCGTGACCGCGAGACGGGAAGCCCCCGAGGATTTGCCTTTGTTACCTTGGCAGATCGAGATGTGGGAGAAAAAGCAATCGAAGCACTCAACGATTCGGAATTTGCCGGACGGAAGCTTAGTGTGAACGAAGCTGAGGACCGAGGTTTCAGAAGACCTGCTCCTCGTATCCACGAAGAGGACGATATTACCTCTGGAAAGACGAAGCCGGTCGATGACCGCCCCACGGACCGCACTGGTAAGAAAGTGCGATACAAGTCCATCTAGCCTCGCGCTCGCCTTTACAGGTCAATCTCTGGGTGTTTGGACCTTTGACCGCTTGAGACAAACGAAAACACACCGCTACTGAATCGACCTGTGATTCGGACAAAATCCCCATTTCTGTTTTCTCTTTTTTGGATCGCAGCCTGTATAGGCAGCTTTCTCAACGCAGCGGAAGAGTCTGTCACCTTCACTGTTCCGCCAGGTGAGGAGATGCTGACGTCAGCAGACGGCGTCCTTTCGCTGAGTTGGGAAAGCGCAGGAGACGGGGTCATCTACGAGCTGGAACAGTCTGTCGATGACAGTTTCACTAATCCCACCATGCGCTACTCGGGGCCGGATGTGGGATCTTACCTCACCGGCCTCGCCGAGGGAGACTATTTTTTCCGAGTTCGAGCGAAAGGTGGAGAGTGGTCCGAACCGCTGCGTGCAAAAGTGACTTTCATTGATCGGCGAGTGCTCTGGATCTTATTAGTGTCCGGTTTCGTCGTAGTTGCCGCGACGGTGGGAACAATTTTGACTGGATGGAGGAAAACGGAGTCATGACAATTTTTGCCTCCATATCTTCTACCACTGCCTGGGCGACAGTGATCGGCCTCGGTGCCTTATGGGTCCTCTTGGGATACTACTGGGGAAAGAAAGCAAAGGATGGCGAGGGATTCATGCTTGCCGGGAGGAACGTGGGGTTGGCCCTCGGTTCCGCGACAGCCATGGCTACCTGGGTGACGTCAAACACCATGATGGTAGCTCCTGTTCTCGCCCTGGAAAAGGGCGTCTGGGGAATGCTCGCGTATTCCAGTGCAGCCTTCGGGCTCATGCTCTTTGCTCCACTTGCCATCCGGATCAAGAAACTACTTCCGGAAGGCTTCACCGCTGGTGACTTCTTTTTGAAAAAATATGGGAGGCCCGGGTGGGCTATCTTCATGTTGATCACTTTACTCTACTCGATCACCTGGTTGGTCACGATGGCTATCGCCGGGGGGAAATTGCTGGAGGCACTAGGGGGTATTCCTTACATGCAGGGCATGACGCTGATCATGGTGGTCTGCGTGGCCTACACACTGTTTGGTGGCTTGTTTGCCGTCATCGGAACAGACTTTATCCAAAGTTTAATCATTCTGATTGGCGTCGTTTTCATCGGTGTCATGATCGTGTTGAAACTCGATTTCGGAGAGACCTATGAATATGTCTCCGTAAACCAGCCTTCACTTGTCAGCGTGATGATGCCCGCGGCGTTATTGGCGTTCTTCAACAACATGCTCTTCGGATTTGGTGAAGTCTTCCACAACAACGTGTGGTGGAGTCGGGCATTCGCCATGCGGGACGATGTCGCCCCGAAAGCCTTTTTTGTTTCAGGATTGCTTTGGTTTCCTATTCCGATCGCAGCAGGATTTCTGGCTTTGGCGGCAGGTCCTCTGGGAATCAACGTTACAGATGCAAGTAAGGTGGGCCCCATGGTCGCCGAGCACGTGCTCAACGAATCAGGGATGGGGTCCTTTGCTTCCATCCTCATACTCGTGGTACTCTTTTGCTCGATTGCGTCTTCGATTGACTCGCTGCTTGCCGCGACTTCCGATCTGCTCGTGAAAGATCTGTATCTCGGCCTTGGTAAGAAGAAGCTGACCGATCATGGCTTTCGTAAAGTAGCTGCCGTCGCCATTATCGGAGTTGCTGTTCTCGCATGGACCATGGCAAAATTTGAGTGGAACGTCGGCCTCGTTCTTTACAGTGCCGGTGGCCTTGTAGCTGCGCTGATTTGGCCCGTCATCGCCGGGCTTTTCTGGAAAACTTACAATCGTAACATCGTCTTGGCCGGAATTGTGCTCGGTTGTATCACCGGATACGTAACATTCTTTAAAATCGAGCCTTACATAGGAGCTCTATGCGGTGCGACGGTGTCTATGGTGTTCACTGTCATTTCCCGATTTGTGGGAGCGACGCCGCAGGAGAACTACACGGGCCAAACAACTTAAACCCATGTTTACTCAGATTTTTTTTCAGGCACTTATCTTTGTGGGACTTATCTGGTCGGCCATCGGATCGATCGCCCTCATCGTGCTTCTGGTAAGAGATTGGAAAAACAAGAGGCTCTGGTAACTCGAAGGAGATGAATGGATAAAAACTTGCCGAAAAACAAAGTATCAAAATTTTTAGAACCGCCTTCCGATTCGGAATCGTTGCGGCCAGAAGCAAACAAGCTTTTTCTCGATCACAAATTAGACTTATCGCTCCTTCGTGGACTGGTTGGGAGGTCGATTATTGGAGTGGAAGACTTCACTCGTGAGCAGGTCATCGAGGTCTGCAAACTCGCAGCGGTGCTGGAAGAACTCGAGATTGCACGTTACCACCCGCTCGACGGTAAACTGATCATTACCGCCTTTTTTGAAGCTAGCACACGCACTCGCCTTTCATTCGAAAGCGCCATACTGCGGCTGGATGGCAAAATCATCTCAATCGCAGATGGGAAGACCACTGGTCAGGCAAAAGGGGAGTCGCTTCATGATATCGGCGAAATGTTCAATGCCTACGCCGACATGGTCGTGATGCGGCACACCGAGACCAGCGCTCCGGTAGAACTGCTCGAAAGCTTGAGGATCCCCTTGATCAACGCAGGAAACGGCACCGGGGAACACCCTACCCAGGCCTTGGCCGACTGGTATGCCTTACTCAAATGGAACAACCACCTCCTCGACACTGCGCCGAAAGGGGAGAAGACAAACCGTTTTCACCTCGGGATACTTGGGACACCAGGGTCGATGCGTGCGGTGAAGAGCTTTCTCTTCATGGCATTGCTGTTCCAGTCGAACATCGAAAAAGTGACCGTCATTTCCGAAATGGCAGATCCATTCGGAGACGATGTGAAGGAACGCCTCTCAGAAGCTGACATCGATTACGAAGTAACCATCGAATTCGAAGATGCCCTCCCAACGCTGGACGTCATTTACATGAACTCCATCGCCCTCTTGGGGGGAACCTATCAAAATCTCGATGCGCGTTTCCAACTCAACAGCGAAAGCAATCTGAAAAAGGGAGCAGTCATTCTCCACCCACTTGCAAGGAACGAAGAACTCGACATGTCACTCGATAAGACAGCGCATAACCTGTATTTCTCTCAGGCCCACGGAGCCGTCTTTATCCGACAGGCATTACTTATGGCCGTTTTCAATAGACTGGACTCACTCGTCGAGCAGGTCGAAATAACAGAGTAAGCTGACTCGGATATCCTATCATTTTCCATCATTTTAGAAATCCCCTAACGAAAAAATAATATATCATGTGCGGTATTGCTGGCTTTTTCAGCGCAGACGAATTCGAAGATCAATTGAGTGGCGACATTCTTGAAGGAATGCTCGAAACGATCCATCACCGTGGGCCCGATGGCCGCGGCCGTCACATCGACGGAAAAAAAGGACTCGCTCTTGGTCACACACGTCTTTCCATTAACGACCTCGCCGGTGGCTGGCAGCCACTCTATTCCCGCGACCGGAAGATTGTGCAGACGATCAACGGCGAGTTCTACGATTTTAAACGTTATCGCTCCCTGCTCATGGCAGACGGAGAGCGAATGGTCACCAAGTCCGATTCCGAAATCGCCTTGGGGCTATACAAAAAACACGGCCTAGATTTCACCAAATATCTGAGAGGGGAGTTCGCCTTCGTTTTGTACGACGATGAAAAAGACGAATTAATTCTTGTCCGCGACCGATTCGGCATCCGTCCACTCTTCTTTTCCGTTCAGGGCGATACCCTCGTCTACGGCAGTGAAGTAAAAGCAGTTCTCGCTCACCCTAAGGTAGAGCCAAAACTCAGTTCGACTGGTGTTCTCCACCAGCTCATGCAGACCATCGTGCCAGGATCCAGCGCGTTTGAAGGCGTTCACGCCATCGAGCCCGGACATCTCCTTCGCGTGAAGCGAAACGGAAAAAGCCTATCCGTCGAGCAGCATCGCTACTGGGATATGGACTTTCCGCTGGAAGCCGATCGTCCCGAAAAAGTCGACCCGCAGGAGCACATCGACCGGATCCGTGACGAGCTCATCCGCGCCATCGTCTTCCGTCTCGAAGCCGACGTCGACGTTGGCTGCTACCTCTCCGGCGGTATCGACAGTTGCTGTATTCTCGGTCTTGCCACCGGTGCCATGCAGAGTGCCGTAAAGGCATTCACCATCAGCTTTGACAACGACGACTACGACGAGGCCAGCATCGCCCGCGAAATGGCCGAGAGCATGGGCGCCGATCAGGAAATGATCCACCTCAAAGCCGAGGATCTCTACGGCGACAACTACGTCAAGACCGTCTGGCACGCCGAGCGAAGCTTTTACAATACACTCGGTGTCGCGAAATACCTCATGTCGAAACGGGTGAACGAATGCGGTTACAAGACCGTCATCACTGGCGAAGGCTCCGACGAACTTTTTGCCGGCTATCCCGCCCTCAAGCGAGACATGTTCCAGCACGGACTGTCTCACGAGTCCGACGAAGTCAAAGCCGAGCTTCACGCCGCCTTGGAGAAGTCTAACAAGCTCTTCAAAGGAGCCATCCTTTCCGAAGACCACCACACCCATTCCGCATGGGATGCGAAGTGCGGATTCACCCCGTCGTGGATTCAGCCTTGGATGGCCACCCTCGAACTGGCGAAACCACTCCTCGCACCCGAATTGCGCGAAGAGTTGAAAGACTACGACCCCATCGGCGCCATCGCCGAGAAAGTTGACCAGTCACAGATGGAAGGCCGTCACCCTCTCGATATCGCCCAGTATACTTGGAGTAAGTGTCAGCTTGAAGGCCAGATCCTCAACTGGGGTGGCGACCGCGTCGACATGGCCAACTCCATGGAGTCCCGCCCCGCTTTCCTCGATCACCATCTCGCCGCTGCGGCAGTAGACGTTCCGCCGAGCTTGCGAATCAAAGGAAACATCGAGAAGTGGGTACTGCGCGAAGCCGTCAAAGGAGTCCTTCCTGAAGTCCTCTACAAGCGCGAGAAATTTGCCTTCATGGCACCGCCGGCACACACCGACGAGAAGAAGAAAGCCAAAGTCGAAGAACTCATCGACGAATACCTTTCCGAATCGAAAGTGAAGAATGCCGGTGCCCTCGACGAGAAAGCAGTCACTTCATTCGTGGAAGGCTGGAGAACCGACACCGATCCCGTTTCATTGGTCCGGAAAGACACCCTTCTCAACCACCTCCTCTGCGTCCAGATATTACACTCGCAGTTTTGTTAGAGGCAAAGTGTTGGAGTGAGGCCTTTAGGCCTTCTCAAGGAATCCGGGGCAGCCGACTCAGAGGCTTACCACTATTTCTTCCGACTTTTTTCTCGGTTGCTATTCGGAATTTTCACCCGGCCTTTCCTAACGGAAACGCCGGGGTGATCTTTCGCTAAAAACCGCCACGGCAAATCCACCGCCCGCGAAATCCCCACGCGAATATCCGTCTCTACCTCCCATGCATCATTGTTGGGTGTCCGTGTTAGTATAGGTCCGCCCCGTTCCGTATAGCGCGTTTCATGATGCTCCTGCGTAATGCCTAACGCAGCAGTCAGCTTTCCCGGTCCCGAACACAACTGCACTCGTTTCTCAGTTCCCCGGCGCTCCTCCATATCCTCAATCCCGAGCACCGGCTCCAGCGCCCGGAACAGCACCAACCCCACCTCACCCGATTCCGGATCGCGGCACAGCACATTCGCCAGCCAGTGGACTCCATAATTCAGATACACATACGCAGTGCCCGGAGGATTCTTTTCCGCAAACGCCCGCGCCGAAGGCCGCGAGAAGAGATGACAAGCCTCATCCCCAAATTCACGATACGCCTCCGTTTCGATCAGCACGCCCGAACATCCCTTGAACTCCAGCGTCACACCAATCAAGTCGCGAGCACAACTCAGCGCATCCTTCTCAAAGAAAGAACGATCAAGCGGGGCAGGGGACTTCACATTCGGCATCCCCAAAACCTAAAACGCCTCCAACACCCCCGTCCACCCGATTCCTGCTGCAGTCTGGAGTATAATTACGGGAACGACCCACGACGCCCGGACCGTCGGTAGCTGCGTGCGGCTCGCACGCAGATCGAAGCCTATCCCGCTATAGGCTGGCCCCACCGAACTCAGCTCTGCGAGGCCGGATCGTCCGAAATTCCAAAGACTTCCGAAAGGTAACTACGCGCAGCCTAAAACCGATCAACCAAACCCCACTAGGTAGCAGATCTGATCTTTTACATTCCAACCTTTCACATCACGAATAGCCTCATCTTTCGACTTCTCGCGGCAGCGGTGCAGCGAGCGCCTACCCAGGCCAAGATTCGTGTAAATTCATTTCATTCTTGTAGCGATCCCGCGGATGCGGGAGAAGCGCATTCGTGTTCCAACGCAAGAAGGCTTCCGATGTTTCGGATCCGATAGTATTACCGAAATGCGAACCCCCCGAACCCCTGCCCTCCCGATTCCTCCTATGGTTGTGGACCTTGTATCAGATGATCCCAACTGCTGACGTCTAGAAAAGAAAGGGTAAGAACTAACTCTCTGGGTTCAAGAGAATAGTGAGAAATCGGAAATTGTCGGTTGGACATTTTAAGATTCTTCGTTTTTGAGTAATAATTTCGAGTAAGATCCGAGATCAGGAAGATTAATACGCATGCCACCCGCGAAACAGCTTTCGAATCCTTTTTCTACCGGCGGTGGAGGCGCAATATTTGAGTCGCATGTTCAAGCTTCGTTTGTTGCTTTGATGCTTACGAGAGGAGTTTGCCCGTGTTTTCCTGATTTAGTTATCGAAAAGGTTAAGTTGCAGGGAAAGCATGCCGGGTTTGAAACGGACGACTTTATCGTTTTCGGTCGAAGTGTTGCATCCAGCCAGGAGAAAAAACTGTTAGCTCAGATCAAGCACAGAATCAGTTTCACAAAAGGAGACAAAGTTTTCTCAGAAGTCGTCCAAGCGGCATGGAGCGACTTTAATAACTCCAAGGTCTTTACGGAAGGATCCGATGCTCTTGCGCTAATCACTGGACCGCTGAGTGCCACAGATATTCACGATTTTCGGGAACTGCTTGAATGGGCTCGAAGTCAGGAGGAAAAGGAATTGTTTCAGAATATAAAAACCGCGAAATTTAGCAGCGAAGCGAAACGCCGTAAGCTGCATGGGTTGATTCATCAACTCACTGGAGCGAACGGAGGTCAGCGCCCAAGCGACAATCAGATCTGGCGTTTTATGAAGAGCTTTCACTTGCTGGGATATGATCTGGATGTGAAATACAGCTCGACTGTCGCGCTTTTGCAGTCCTTGATCGGGTTAGCGTCGAAGAGTGAAGTTCACACCGTCTGGCGAGCCATCGTTTCGGAAGTACAGGCCAGAAATGTACGAGCCGGTACGATTTCTCTGGACGATCTAACCGAAGAACTCCTCGAAATATTTCGGATAGAACGGACACCTCCACCACCAGAGATTCCTGTAGACTCTATTCGGGAAATGGTGATCGCAAACCTGCTCGGTGGTTGGTCTGAGAATTCGGTCGCCGACAGGGAAGCTATCGTAACGCTATACGGGAATAGTTTCGAAAGATGGCAGGACAAAGTTCGGAATCTTTTATTACAAGACTCAAACCTTTTTAGCCAAAAAGACGGCGTCTGGAGAGTTCGGGACCGAAAATCTTTCTGGTATGCTATTGGTCAGCGGGTGTCAGATGCAGATCTCGACAAACTGCACACAGTCATCGTCTCCATCCTCGGCGAAAGAGATCCAGCACTTGATCTATCGCCGGAGGACAGGTATGCAGCTAATATTCACGGCAAGGCTCGTAAACACTCGACTATTATTAGAAAAGGTGTTGCTGAGACATTGGCCCTCTGCGGAGCGAAAGGAGGTGAGTTGGCTACAAGTTCGAGTGAAAAACCCCAAACGGTCGCACACCAAGTCGTTCGAGAAATCTTATCAGAGAATGATTGGGAAACTTGGGCCAGTCTAGACGACGTTTTGGCACTTCTTGCTGAAGCTGCGCCAGAAGCGTTTCTGGGTGCGATCGAAAACACATTGATCTCGGAGACGGGGGCGTTCGGCAAAATCTTCGAGCAAGAGACTTCTGGTTTCGCCGGTCGAACGTATATGACAGGAGTGCTTTGGGGGTTGGAGGCACTCGCCTGGTCTCCCGCCTACCTCGTGCAAGTTTGTCGCATTCTCGGCGACCTCGCAACAGTGGATCCTGGTGGGAATTGGGGAAATCGCCCCTCGAACTCGCTGACGACCATTCTTTTGCCGTGGCTCCCCCAAACAAGCGCGGATTCGTCGAAACGACATGCCGCAGTTCAAGGTGTGATAAAGTCTCAGCCAGAATCTGGTTGGAAACTTTTGGTCAGCCTTTTGCCGGAGATGCATTCCTCGTCTTCTGGAACCCACAAACCGAAGTGGCGGTCGTATGTACCCGCTGATTGGAAGGACGGAGTGACCCATGGGCAAAAGTGGGCAGATGAACGCTTCTACGCAGAGCTCGCATTGAAAAATGCAGGAGTAAATGCACAGAAACTAGAACAACTAATACGTAGGTATTTTCGATTGGCCCCAGAGGTTCGAGATGCGCTGCGAGAACACCTTACCTCGGAAAATGTCTTGGCCCTCCAAGCGAATGATCGATATTCACTTTGGAACGCTCTTGCAACCCTAACATCCAACCATCGAAAGTTTGCTGATAGCGATAATTGGAAAGTGCCCGAGAAAGCGCTTGAGGATTTGGATGAAGTCGCAGATCAACTGATGCCACGAGCACTAGAAGTGAAACATCGGCGATTGTTTTGCGAAACCAATGTCGAACTGTACGACGGTATCGGAAATTACAAGGAGCAATGGGAGAGGTTGGAACAATTGAGAAGAAATGCCATTCGAGAAATCTATCAAGAGGGTGGGATCAAGCTCGTGTACGACTTTGCTGCTGATTCTAGTGCGCCTTGGCAAGTGGGATATTCATTGGGCACCCAGGAGCAGGTCGCAAGTGACGATGAGGTTTTGCCCAAACAAGTGGTGTCTGACACTGAATGCAACCGCCGTTTTGCGGACGGTTATGTCTTGGGAAGGTTTCGGTTAGGGAGTTGGGATTGGGTTGATTCGATCGATATGACTAACTGGAATGGAGAAGCAAAGGGTAGGTTCTTTTCGTTTCTACCATTTCATCCGGAAGTTTGGACTCGAGTTGAAGCTTCTTTAGGATCGTTTGAGTCAGAATATTGGTTGCGTGCGCGTGCCGACTCTTTCGATTCTGAAGGATTCGATATTTCCCATGCATTGGAGAAGCTGATCGAATTCGGACGGCCAGACGAAGCGCTAAATGCAATGCGGTGGTTACTCAAAGAGAAGAAGCTCGGACCAGAAATCGTTCTAAGGGCTTTGGAATCTTTGACAGCAGATCAAACTCTTGATCCGGTCGAGATCGGGGAATCGATCCGTTTTCTTCAAGGTGACAACTCAGTTGATGAAGCGCGGCTCAGGCGTGTTGAGTGGAAGTTTCTACCATTTTTGGGCGATTTTCGACAGGCTCGACCGACGAAACTTTCTCAAGCACTCGCCGACGATCCTGAATTTTTCGTTAGTGTGATTGCGACAGTCTTTAGGTCTGACAAAGAAGAAGAGGCTTCAGAGACAACAAATGAGCAAGTCGATCTCGCTAGAAGCGCTTATCGACTTCTGTATGAGTGGAAAACCCCTCCTGGAACAAGAGTAGATGGGGCGTTTGATCCGGGGGCTTTGATCGATTGGGTAGCAGTTGTAAAGGAAAAATGTAAAGAATCGGGGCACTGGGATTCTGCTGCAAATCAAATTGGCGAGGTATTGTTTTACTCCCCACGAGACACTTCTGGACTCTGGCTCGATCCCGTCTGCGAAATTCTCGATATCCCTGATCACGATGAAATGAGAACTGGATTTTCTACTCAGATCTTCAATTCCAGAGGATGCTACACGGGAGATGGAGGAGTCTCTACGAGAAGACTGAGCGAGGAGCATGATCAACTTGCATCTCTAGCCGAAGACAAGGGTTACACTAGACTCGGTGTAGAGTTCAGAAGACTTGCAGAAACCTACAAAAGGGATGCTAGACGTGAAGCTGCTGAGGAAAGAGTAATCGAGTAAGGGAAGTCAGAGGGGGCAAGCGAGAGCAAGATCTTTCATAACACCATCTCATGCTGGAAAGTTCTTGTATCTATGTTAGAGTATAACAACTCACCCGGGAAAGACCGGTTGACGCAAAACGATCTTTACCAACCGGTTTCGGCAGAGTTGCTGGGCTCCGAAGAAACACTCTCCGGGTTCACCAAAACCGCAGCCTCATCTGCGGTCACTTTTATTCGAACGAAAGAGACAATTTCGTCCCAAAATGCATCAAATGAGGGGAAATGCAGCAAAATGATAGACTCCCATCATTTCCCCAATATAGGCAACTCCCTTAGAAACATAACATTACAACAAAAACACCCCGTTTTTCGCCCAGAAAACGGAAACACCCTCGTTTCTTAACATTTTGCGAGGACTATGCTTCCTGCATCATTGCGGGAGGTGTGTATCACCTCCCATAACCTGAAATCTGAACCACGTCGGCGCGCTCGCGGCTATCCGTGACTCATGACCTCTGACCCTTGACCCGTTCTTCCCCTCACGCCGCCGACTCGGACTCATCAATTGCATGAGGGCCGGTAACGCGCTGACGAATCTCAGCGAGTGCTTGATCGGCTTCGACCACGCGAGCGTATCGATCGCGTAGCGTCTTCACGGAAGCTTCGTGCAACTCGGGAGTGACCGTCGTGCAGGCGTCTTCAATCATAGTAACGAAGTAACCCAGGTCGCAGGCGTCACGAATGGTCGTGTCGACACACTCATTGGTGTAAACGCCGGTCACAAACAGGGACTGGATGCCCATGTTCTTCAGGATGTAGTTGAGGTTCGTTGAAGAGAACACGCCGCTCGCGGTCTTGTTGATGATGATCTCATCGCCCTGCGGGGCAATCTCGGGAAGAAATTCGGCTTCTTTCGATCCGGGTGCCGCGAGAATGTTCAAGCGGCGATGACCTGCACTACGATCTCGCCCGTCCATGGTGAGAGACTGGATGCGAACGTGGATTACCTCAAGATCGGCATCACGAAAAGCATCCTGAAGCGCACGGACGTTCGGCAAAACCCATTCTTTCAAGCTGCTGAAATAGTAGCGGCGGCCTGCACTGGATACGCCTGACATCTCAGGATTGGCGAAAATGCCGTGCCCGTCGGCCGCATCCAGATATTGCATGTCGATACAGAGAAGGGCGACATTGTGTTGAGCCAGTAGCTCAAGTTGTCTCTTCTGGTCGATGACGTGGGCCAAATAAGCGCTTTTCAAAGGATCTTCAGGGGTGCTCATGGGGGTGAACGGCATCATGGTTTTTACAACACAGCATGATGCGTACCGTTTTCTTTCGTGATGGTTATGTAGTAGCCGCTTCGCGAACGGATTGATAGAGCAGATTTGCGCCAGCTTCAATATCTGTCCAATCTGTCCACTCTGCGGGTGTATGACTTTGTCCGTCCCGGCTGGGAACGAATATCATTACGATCGGCGCGATTTGCGCGACGATCTGGGCATCGTGAGCCGCTCCACTGGGCATCCGACGGTAGGAAAGGTCGAGTTTCCTGGCTTGAGCTTCCATCCGGTCGACAAGGAGGTCGCTGCACTGCACGGGACGAATCTGGCTTTGCTCCTCAAATTCCATCATCAGCCCTCGGCGGCGGGCGATTGCTGAAAGGGCTTTTCTCAGGGCGTGTCGCAGTTCGTAAAGGATTTCGGGATTCGTGTCTCGAACATCGAGACTGAATTCGACCTCACCGGGTACCGTGTTCGGTGCACCAGGGAGAATCTGGGCTTTACCGATCGTGGCGCGGCTGACTTCGCTTCCGTTTTCCTCTAGAATCCGTGGAAGTTCGTTGGCGAACTCTGCAAGACCACCAAACGCATCGTGCCGCATATCCATGGGTGTCGTCCCGGCGTGATTGGCTTCGCCAAGAAACCGGACCAGCCATTTGAAGAGCCCGGTGATATTTTCGACGATTCCGACCGACTCCTTGGCTGTATCGAGAACGGGACCCTGCTCGATGTGAAGCTCATAGTAAGCTTCGATACTCGAGGAAGGACGCCTGGCGTCGAGTGCCCCGATGGGATTCATCCCCCGGCGTTCCATTTCGTCACGAAGTATCACTCCGTCCAGGTCGGTCGCATGGAGTGATTCGGGGGAAATCATACCGCAGAAGGCTTCTGATCCAAGCATTCCTCCAAATCGGCCTTCTTCGTCGGAGAAGGAAATCATTTCGACTGGTCGTTTCAGCTCCACGCCTTCTTCTTTCAAACGCCTTAGGCATTCGAGGCCACAGAGAACACCGAGGGCACCGTCGAGCATGCCGGCTTTCGGGACGGTGTCGGTATGGGAGCCCACAATCACGGAAGGCTCTTCAAGATCTGATCCGACGACGCCAATGACGTTTCCAGCGCCATCCATCTTGTTCTCAATATCAAAATCGTCCAACCGATCCTGTAGCCACTTTTTGGCTGCCATATCGGCTTCTGTAAAGGCCATTCGGTAAATGCCCCTGTCTTCCGGGTTCCTGCCGATCTGGCCCAGTTCGAGAATGTCGTGCTTGAGTCGCTCCAGATCGACACCCGTTGGTCTTTCTAGGGTGTCCTGCATATTCCTATCGTCGCCGAAGAGTTGAAATTCGTCGAGAGAGAATCGGACAATAATACGCCAAGAGACTCCCCGATCGGCAGAATTCGCTGGCATCCGGCGACTGCTTCGACGAACAACCCTTGGGAAACCTTGTAATGACCGTATTCGAAGTTGCTGCCATCATTCTCTTTGCCACAGCGGTCGTGGCACTACTGAATCGCAGGTTCTTACATTGGCCGGAGACAATCGGGGTGATGGCCATTTCGATGGTGTTTTCCTTTCTTATTCTGGCATTATCGCCTTTTCTGCCAGAATTCGTTGAGAAGACGTGTTCTAGCGTTGCAAAGTTCGACTTTTCCGAATTCGTTTTGGAAGTAGCGCTTTCTTTCCTGATTTTTGCCGGAGCCTTTTCTGTTGATATTAAGGCGCTTACTCGTGAGCGGATTCCGGTCCTGATATTTGCGACCCTCGGTATACTGGTATCTACCGCAGTGGTAGGTTTTGCTTCATGGTGGTTGATCGGGCTCTTTGGAATCGAAGGAATTCGCATCATCGATTGCCTGGTTTTTGGGGCCCTGATTTCTCCGACGGATCCTGTTGCTGTGTTGGCGATTTTGCAAAAGGCTGGTGTATCTGAGGATCTCAATGCCGATATTACCGGAGAGTCGCTGCTCAACGACGGAGTAGCGGTGGTTCTTTTTACCGTGCTGACCCATTTGGCTACGGGGCAGGAGCAAATGGGTGTCCCGGAAGTATCGATTCTCTTAGGCAAAGAAGTAGGAGGTGGCGTCCTGCTGGGGATCGTAATTGCGATTCTGGGAAGATTTGCCTTAAAGCTGGGCCACGACCCGTTTCTCGACGTGCTGGTGACGCTTGGCCTTGTCGTAGGTGGGTACGCGATGGCCTCGTCCATGGAGTTTTCAGGCCCACTCGCGATGGTCGTGTCCGGGCTTTGGCTGGGAACAGTGGTGCGAAGCCGTGAGATCGGTCCCGATGAGAAACAACACATCACCATTTTCTGGGAGGTCCTGGACCGCGTGTTTAATATGGTGATCTTCGTCCTTCTTGGTGTAGTTTTTGTCGGACTCTTCCACGAATGGGAACTCCGGTTTCTTCCACTTGGCGGCCTGATTATCCTGGTGGTCCTGATTGCCAGGGCTTTATCGCTCTCGCTGACGATTCCGATGACACCGCTTCGAAACTCGAAACCCTTGGCCAAGATCACACTTTTGACTTGGGGTGGGCTTCGAGGAGCCGTCTCGGTAGCCCTTGCCCTGAGTTTGTTGCACGAACAATGGCGCGACCTTTTCTTTCAACTCACCTACATTGTGGTGGTCTTTTCCGTCCTCGTCCAGGGACTGACGGTCGGAAGAGTCGCGAGAAAGCTCGGATTTGGGAGATAGTGCCGCTCAGCCTTGCGGCTTGAGGATGACTTTCATTAAGCCGTCCTTGTTCTCATGGAGGCGGTGAAACCATTCGTTACCATCCTTGAGGTCTGCGACAGCAGAAATGAGAGGCTCGACTTTGATTTTTCCAGACGCTACAGCTTCAACGGCGTCGGCGTATTCACCAGCTGAGGCACAACTGCCAAAAACGCTCAGCTCCCGCGTAACTACGGCCTGGAGAGGGAAGGGGACTTCGGCTTTCAGGTTGCCTACACAACTGATGCTGCCGCCTTTTCGAACCGATTCGATGGCAAGTTGGATGGTAGGTCCAAAACCGACGACTTCGACAGCGACATCGGCACCATCCGGGTTGCCTACTAGTTCTCGGATCTTGTCGGCTGCGTTCTCGTCTGAGTAAACCGATGCATCGGCTCCGAGTTCCTTCGCCAGTTCGAGGCGTTTTTCATCAATATCGACAGCTACAACGGTGCCTGCTCCTTTTGCTTTCAGTGCTTGAACGACCAGCAACCCGATCAGGCCTGCGCCTACGACGACGGCAGAATCACCCTCTTTCAGGGGAAGTCGGTTCACTCCGTGAAGGGCGATGGAAACGGGCTCGGCAAAGGCGGCTTGTTCGAAAGCGACTTCGTCCGGAATGGAATAGAGGATGTGTTCGGGAACTTTGACCAAATCAGCAAAAGCCCCATGGCGTCGATAGTCACCGCAGGAGACACCGAGAACATTTCGTTCGGGGCAGAGATTGATCTGTCCGCTCTGGCACGCTTCGCATTTTCCGCAGTAGACAGTGGAATCGAAAGTAACCCGGTCGCCAGCCTTCCATTTGGAAACAGCGGAGCCTACAGCGGTGATTTCCCCGGCAGCTTCATGGCCCATAATGATGGGAGGAATACGCCGTCCAGAACTCCCGTCCATGCCATGAATATCCGATCCACAGATCCCACACGCCTTGACTGCAATGAGAACTTCGTTGTCTGCGATATCCGGATCTGGCGCATCGCCGTATTCAAATTGATTGTATGCTGTGAGAGTCAGGGCTTTCATAAACGATAGAATTTCGGGGAAGAATTCAGACTTGATGGCACCGGTAAGCTCAACAAGGTTTCCGTTCAATCTGAAAACCCCACCCGGTCTCCGGTGAAATGAAATTTTTTTTCCAGACTCTTATGCTGGTTTCGATCATCCTATTGCTAACGCAATGCGAGACGATGGAGACCACCAGTTCTGATCCGGCTTTGCCTTCAGCAAATGGCGGCACTGTAAATGTGGATGGAACGATCTTTTATCCAGATACCGCGGATACCATTTATGTCGTCGGCGATGGAGACCAGATCATTGGAGCTGGTGGCAAAAATTGCAAATACGTTGTCGAGAATGGTGGGTCAATGACGGCTCACTCCGGCGACAGCAACCAATACCTGATCAAGAGCGGTGGGCAATTTCGGGGATTCACTCATCCAGCGACGAATTGTGTCATCACGTTTGAGGCGGGCGCTGTTGTAGAGCAGGAGCAAATGGGGGCTGGGACGGTTTTTAAACCTGCGATGTGAACTGAGCGACTCAGCTCATTCGCCGCATGCAGAGAACGCGCTCACGTTTCTCTCGACCTGGATAACTTTTCTTCGGCGTATATTCTTCTTCTTTCCGGAACATTCCGCTCTTGATGAAGAAACTTTCCAATTCCTTTCGACTTACTCCATGAGGAGGCCCGCCGCCGGGTTGGTGCTCATCGTCGTAGGGATTGAGGTAGAAAACTCCGAGGAGCAGGCCTGATGGCTTCAGGGCCGTCCAAACTGCTTCGACATAGTCTTCGCGTCGATCCGGCGAGATTGCGCAAAAGCATGTGTGTTCCCAGACCCAATCATAGGCGCCTACGTGATTTGCTTTGAGGTTGAAAATGTCACCCTGATCGTAAGTCGCTTTCTTCTCAGAAGTAGAGTTCTTTCGTGCCAATTCTATGGCGCTGTTGGAGATATCCAAACCGACCGCTAGCTCTGCGCTGCTCTTTTCTGCGAGGGCTTCCACATCATATCCTGCTCCGCAGCCGGGCACGAGTATTGTGCCTCGAATCGTTCGTGGATTCGATTCGAGCCATTCGAGCAGTGGGGGAGCTGGAGCGCCCTTGTCCCACGGCGTTTCACAAATCTGGTATTGGTGTTCCCAATCGAGACTCATGGGGGTAATCAAAAGGAGAGGGTTTACTGTAATTTCGTATGAAATTCTTCAAGTGGAAACCGAAATTTGATGCTGGAAGTTTTTTAAGAGAATGAGAGGGTTTGGCGAGTATGAGCACTGCAAAATCCCTCACTGAAGAGCAAATCGCGACGATCAAGGCCTGGGCCGATGATGGGGACGGTCTTTCAGACATCCAGCGGAAGCTCGCTGATGAGCTGGAGGTGAAGATTACTTATCTCGAAACAAGATTTCTTCTCGAAGATCTGAAAATCGAGATCAAACCAGTCGAAGTACCTGAACCTGAGGCGAATGAAGAGGAAGAGCCGGAAGAGGAAGAGACTGTATCAGAAGAAGAAGAAGCTGAGCCAGCCGGAGAAGGAAGTGTGTCTGTTACGGTGGACAAGGTGCAGCGGCCCGGTGCTATCGTCAGCGGAAAGGTGAGCTTTGGGTTCGGGAAATCCGCTTCCTGGTGGCTCGACCAGATGGGGCGTTTGGGATTTGAGCCCGATCAGGAAGGCTTCACTCCCTCCGAAGAGGAAGCGATTGCCTTTCAGCAGCAACTGCAGCAGGTCCTGCAACAGCAGCAATTTTAACGATATTTATCCTTCAATACTGAAGCCTTCACGGTATTCGGATCGTGCCCAGAGTTTTTCGCCCTCGGGGTTGTTAATCAGTTTGCCCGTTTTCGGATCGATATCTACGGCTCCGCTGGTGCGGTAGGCGATGTTTCCTAGATGACAGAGCTGGGCGCTGATCTGTCCGTTGGAGATGGGTTGGTTGAGCGTTTCTCCTTCACGGATCGCGTTGGCAAAGTTGGTAAAGTGCGGGACATCGCTTGGCGGATCAGTGTTTTTTTCCACCTCCTTACCGTCTTTGTCGTAAATCACGTAGTTGGCGCTCGGGATGTCCATTTTTCCGTCCTCGCCGTAGACAATCACAAATTTGTTCTCCTCTGGCTTGCGGCGGTGGCAGGAACTTGTCTCCCAACTGATCCCGACGTCGCCGTAGTCGTAGACTGCGTAGGCCGTGTCGGGAGTTTCCTGATCATCGTCGTAATGGTAGCGGCCACCGTTGCAGGTGACTCGCTTCGGTAAATCGACGCCCATGGCCCAGCGGGCGATGTCGAGAGAGTGCACTCCGTTGTTCGCCAGCTCTCCTCCCCCGTAGAGCCAGTGCCAGTGCCAGTTGTAGTGGACGAGGTTGTCCTTGAAAGGATGGTCGGGCACCGGACCCTGCCACAACACCCAATCGAGCTCCGCTGGTGGGTCTGCCGGTTTTCCCACTCCAATCGAGGGGCGGGTATTGGTATACCAGCAGCGAGCGTAGAGCGGTTTGCCGATAGCGCCGTCTTTGATTTTCTGTATCGCTTCGATCATCGCAGGGTAGGAGCGGCGCTGTGTGCCCATCTGCACAAGTCGCTGTGTCTGATCCGCTACTTCGACGACGCGCTCGGCTTCGCGTGCACACCAACTCCCGGGTTTTTCGACATAGACATGTTTTCCCGCCTGGCATGCCATAATGGTGGCCGGGGTGTGCCAGTAGTTGCCTGCTGCGATGGAAAGTGCATCAATATCGGGGTCGTCGAGAATACGGCGGAAATCGCCGACAAGCTCTGGAGCTTTCTCCTGCTTCTCGCCCATGGTATTGGCACCGTTGGCGAGGCGTTTTTCATCCACATCCGAGAGGTAGGCAATCTCAACATTCGGGACGTCGAGAAAGGCTTTGATGTGACCGCGGCCTCTTCCCAACCCCATGACACCAACCCGGAGTCGGGAGTTTGCCCCTTTTGCCTGACCGAGGAGCAAATTGGGACCGTAAGCCGTAGCCGCAGCTCCTGCGGCGAGAGTGGTTCCTAGGAAGTTTCTACGGGATGCTGCGGGTTTTTCCATACGTTGAGGATAGGCAACCGCAACGTTGTCAGGCAAAGATGAATGCGGCGCAATTGCGGGCTTCCCGGTCGAAACGGAGGCTCAGTCAGGGATGGGAAAAGTGCTTGTCTTAGTTGCGAATATTTTCTCCACATCGAAGAAATCGATGTTGGGGACGTCGGTGTTTCGAACTGGAGTAACTCTCGTCACTTCGCTGTGTAGTAAGTAGCGGGGGAGGCTACAACTTTCCATTTGCCACTTCTCTGGTGCAATGTGATCCCTCCGAGAAGAAGGGGCCTACCAAGTCTCCACTCTGACCAGCCGTCGTTCGTATTGTAGGTTCTCCACGCTGATGTTTTGATGGAAAAGAGAAGCTTCCGTTCGAGACCTTTGTTTTTTTCGAACTTGGTAAGGGGGAGTTCGCGGGGGCCAATGTATTCGAAGTCTTTTAGTTCGTAGGGGATGTTCCTTTCTCCGGCGATTTTTTGAGTGAACGCCGAATCTTCTTTGAAGAGAATGACATTCGACATATGTGCTTTCATCACCTCTCTTGCTTTCGGTATGCTAGACTCATCAGCCTGGATTAGAAATGGCAGGATTGATGATATCGTAATCAGTAGGCGGAGTCGGGCGTTCATCTGAATCAAAGATACGCTAACTTACCTCTTGTTTCTATTACCTGTAATATAACATGGGGAAAAATATTCCCGAGTTTGTTCTAACGAATGTAAAAAATGTGTTGTGGACGCGGTGTGTCTTTGATAGAGAAAGTCGGAGGGCACTCATGGATGAGCGACCTCCGGCAGGTTTCAGGAGTGAGCTTCGATTAGTCGACGAAGTCCAAAAGGGTGCTTACTCCTTCCGATCCGGAATCTGGCTGTTTTTTCTTCTTTTCCTTCTTGGGTTTCGCCTTCACGAATGTTTGCGCTGTGTCGACAGCGATTGAGGCCGGGTCTTTTGCCCTGACATAGCCCTTGTATTTTGCTTTCCTGTCTTTCGCTCTAGAAGTAGGCTTGACGTCGACTCGGAAAAAGTGGGAGTCGCCGGTGTCCTGCTCTCTGCTGGTGAGTGTTCCGGTAATCATGCTGGATGTTACGTTTCCGGCTACAGGACCTGTGAATGAAATGTATTTCACCTTGAAGAGACGGTTTCTCTTCGATCCCAGAAACTTAGTAGGGTGAATGGCCCAGCCATCGTTTTCCTGTTTGAGGAATATGCGAGCTCTTTTACTGCCTACGATTTTTGCTTTACCGCGCTGGCCGATACCGGATGCGGTATAGGCGTTGTTGCCGTTCAAGCGAAATAGCTTTGGCCCGATGGAGAGGTCGGGCTGAACGACAGGTGGTGCGTCGATGGGATCGTAGCGAAGGATTCGGTGGTTCAAAAAGTCCGCCAGCCAAAGACGCCCATCGGAGTCGGTTGTCATGCCTCTTGGTTGGTTTGTCTGCTGTGCGCTGGAGCCAGTGCCATTTGCGAGCCCTGTATTTCCGAAATACGTGTTGGGACTTACTCTACCGTTGATTCCTGTAGCATTTTGGAACACGAGAATACGATGGTAACCGATGTCGCTGACGAAGAGCGTATTGTTTCTGGAGTCCCAAGTCATTCCATAGCAGCTGTTGATGGCGTAGTCTGAGGAACCATAATTGGTGTTGCTTGTCAGGTTGTTTTGACCAAGTAAGGCATCGGCATTTGCTCCGTCGGATTTCGTCTTTGCACTGTTGAAGCGAAGGACCCGCAAGTTTCCGGTATCTGAAACCCAGAGGGTTCCGCTGTCGTTAATGGCGAGGCAGGACGGGGTGTTGAATTCGTCAGCAACAGGAGAGGTCGAGGAGGATGAGGAAACGAAGTCATCCTGACCGAGCACGCCATCGGCATTTGCTCCATTCAACTTCATGCGAGCGTTATCGAACCGAAGTACGCGGTGATCGTCGATGTCTGCCACCCAAAGCGTGCCGTCACTTTCTACAACGCAGTCGTTCGGATTATCCATACTGGACTGTGTCGAGGTGCTGGGGTTGTTTGCAGTGGTGAACATGCTCTGACCAAGAACACCGGAAGCGGGAGGGTCAAACTCAGGAAGCTCTGCGGCATCATCAAACCAGAGGACGCGACTGTTCCCTGAGTCGCAGACCCAGAGAGTTCCTTCGTTGTCCACGAAGATACCGCGGGGGAACCTGAGGTTTATCCGCGTAGCTGAGAACGATGCATTCGAGTAGTTCCCCTGGCCGATTACTGCTTCGGCTTGTCCTCCGTTCTGGACGGCTTCGTAGGAAGCGAACCGGAGAATTCGGTGATTGGATACCTCGGAAATGAAGACCTTTTTTGTGATTGGACAGATCGCAACATCGTCTGGGGCCTGGATGTTAGACTGAGATCTTCCTGCCGAATTTGGACCAAAGTCTGTTTGTCCAATGACGCTACTTGCCGCCTGGCTTTGTTCGTAGTTGGGAGGGCTTGGTGGGACGATGAGAATCCCGTAGGAATGTGTTGTTAGGCACAGGCCTAGGAAGGCTGTTGCCGCAATCGTTCGTAGTAGTCCTCTACGTGAAAGGAGTTTTTGTCTCATAGGTTCGCTAGTTAGTGTGTTAGAGGGACTCCCGTTTTATTTGGGGAGCGCCTAACACACGAAGCGAGCCTGACTCGTTTCTGATTGAAGATTTTTTTGAAACTGAATCGAGGGAGAGACGGTTGGATGACGGGTTTATGCAGAAAAGTATTTAATTTTTGAAGCGGACAGCAAGAGTTTCATTGGGGGGAGCATTGTGTGGAGCTGTGCCGATTTGATGTAAGGGGTGGTGAGGAAATTATCCTTAGTAACTTATCGAAAGGGGAGTATTTTGCTCCGTTCTATCAATCCGTGCCCTAATGAGATCTACTTTCACTGCTGCTGTATTCGCCTTCATTGCTCTGGTTTCTTTGTCTTCAGTGCTGCATGCCGATACATTTGAGGCCAAGTTCCTCTTTCGGTTTGGAGGGAGTGGTAGTGGTGATGGGCTCTTTGTCCTTCCTGGCGGGGCAGCAATTGATAGCGTTCGGGGGCGGATTTATGTCACGGATTTCCATGGGCACGATCTTCAGATTTTCGATTTGAATGGAAATTTTATCGCAAAGATTGGTTCTATGGGTTCGGGCGATGGACAGTTCATTTCGCCTTCTACAATCGTGGTGCGGCAGTCAACCGGGACAGTGTATGTGACAGACGGCGGGAATAATCGAGTGCAGTATTTCACGCCATCGGGGAACAGCGTGGTCTTTGCGGGAAAGTGGGGCAGTTCCGGAACGGGGGACGGGCAATTTCAAAATCCCAGTGGCATTGATATCGACGAGGAGACTGGTAATGTGTATGTCGGTGAGTTTGGTGGAGACCGTGTGCAGTATTTCAGCTCCACCGGAAGTTTTATTGGCAAATGGGGAGGTCTTAGCGATGTGACCGATGTCGCAGTCAGTGAAACGGCGGGCTTGGTGTATGTGACGGAATACAACGACAGTCGATATAGTATTTTCGAGTTGGATGGTACTGCCGTGGATGTAGTGAACGAAATTACTCCGATGCGCGATTTTAATCAGCCTGCTGGTGTCGCTGTTACGCAAGGTGGGCGGGTAGTCGTGACAGATCGTACAGCTCCTGTTCCCATCTTTGAGGGGGATGGGACTCTCTCTCCTTTTGAATTTTCTTCCTTTGGAGACGGTGATGGAGAGTTGTTTTTACCCTATGGTATCGATATTGATGAAGCTTCCGGGCTGACGGTGATTACGGAGGGGAATGATTTTGTTTCGGTGTGGTCGGTTCGATGGTTTAATCAGGCTCCGATTGTGAAAGTGAAAGGAAAAAAACGGATTACGACGAAGCGGGGGCGAATTCGACTGAAGGGTATTGCATTCGATGCAGACAGTGTTTTGACGAAGGTCGAGGCAAAGGTGGGGCGTAAGCGTTATCGCCCGGTGAAGGGGCTGAGCCCATGGAAGTATCGAGCACGGCTGAAGCCAGGCATGAACCGAATCAAAGTCCGAGCATTTGATGATGAGGGTGGACTCTCAAGGGGCACTAAGGTTAAGGTGAAGCGGGAGTAAGTCCTGAATAGTAATCGGGTTCGGATGAGCGTTTTTCTTTCTAGTGAAATTCCTTTGCAGCCGAATCCGGCTGAGACTGGTGAGAGGTGCCGTCTGTGCGGTGGGGGTGACTTTGCTCTCCATCGGCAGTGGGATGTGGGTGATTACTGGAACCAGACTTCGATTCCGTTGACTCTGTGGGCTTGCCGCGATTGTGAATTGGTGATGCTGTGGCCGGTTCCGACGGCGGAAGAGTATCCGGGGGGCGGGGACTGGTATTCTTCGCAGCGGGTGAGTAAGGGGAGGAAGTATTGGTTCAAAACGTTTCGTCGGCGGGTGCAGAACAAGTTGATCGGAACGAAGACGGAGCGTTTTTATAAGCAGTGTAAGCAGGCGACTTCTTCGGGGCGGTTTCTTGATGTGGGTTGTGGTGTGGGGCCACTGCTGGAGTTGGCCGCTGGTGATTTTGATGAGGTGGTAGGAATTGAGCCTTCTCCGATTGCCTGTGAGGAGGTGCGGAAGAAGGGCTTTCGGGTGTTTGAGGGAATGCTGGACGAGGTGGAGGTGGAGCAAGACTACTACGATTTGATCACGATGGATGCGGTGATCGAGCATGTCCTGGATCCGATTGCTACGATTCGACAACTCTATGATGCGCTGGCTCCGGGTGGATACCTGGGGATGGTGACGGTGAAGTTGGAAGGACCGACCAATCGAAAACGCGGTGGAGGGTGGAACGGTTACCGGCATGGGTGGCACACGATTCTTTTTACCCAGGATACGCTTCAGCAATGCCTGACAAAGGTGGGGTTCGAGGAAGTGAAGCGGCCACGGCGAGCGAGACCGTTCGATGATATCCTTATTCTCTGGGGCCGGAAGCCGTTGTAAGCATTTGCTATTCTCACTGGTTTCTAATAGTAGGTGTGGGTTATCCGTATGATTTTCTTGATGCGTTCTGTGTGTGTTCTTTTTGTCGCGGTCGTTCTGGCCGGGTGTCGTGTTTCCGAAGATGAGTCCGGGCCTACTGCCGGTGCCTCGGTGGGGTCTGGTGGTGGAATGCAGCAAATCATCAATGTCTCGTCGTATGATCCGAAAGAGCAGCAGCGGGGTGGGCGGAGTTATTCGCAGCATGATGTTTCGGCATTGAGGAGCAATGGGGCGAAGGGGCTGATTGCTCGTGCCGGGAAGGGTGGAGAGCTGGATCGGAAGTGCGTGGATTTCGTTGGTTCGGCGGACCGGGCCGGGATGCTGCCGGGGCTGTATTACCGAGTGCAGAGGCATGTGAGCATTTCGACGCAGGCAGATCAGTTTTCGAATCGGGCGCTGGAGCTGGCGCGTGGTCGGAATTGGAATGCGCCTTCTCTGTTGCTGGTGGGGGACTATGATGGGGATTTGCCGTTGTCATCGATTGTGAAGTTTATGGACCGGGTTCAGGCGCGCACTGGGGTGATACCGGTGACTTACCTGGAGAACAGTCCGCAATTGAAGCAGCAGACGAGTTCGGCGGATCCGAAGACTCGGGCGGCCTTGCTGCGGGCTCCCTACTGGCTGGCGCTGTATTCTCATGAGACGGGAGCGGAGACTCCAGAGGTTCTTGTCGGCCAGTATGGGCTGTGGCCGAATTGGACGATGTGGCAGTATGGTGGTGTCGAGTGGAAGAATGGGCGGTCGCACCCAAAGGTGTATTCCAATGGATCGTATCGAAACAGTCTCTATTTCGGCGACATGGATCGTCCGCTTGAGAGGAATGTATTCCGAGGTTCCGAGGAGGATTTGTTAGCGTTCTGGCATCGGCACGGGGTGAGCCTGCAAGCTCCGCAAAGTGCGAATCTCGCCATGGTGGATTGAGGTGGCGTTGGGTTTGTGGTTCTCCCATTGGCAAAATGATGGGAAATGAAGGGGGATTTCGTTTTTGGTGGGGAATGTCGGTTGGATTCTGTGTAAGGTTCTGATTGGTAGTTTGTTGTGTGGATTTTGGAAATGATGGGATACCTGCATTTTCTTTCATTTCGATGCATTCAGGAGCATTTTGAGGCTTTTTTCCCGTCTCTACACACATATTGAACAGTCGTAGCGATTGATGTCTCGATTAAGTCCCATTCGATCAAATTGGGGAGGCTAACAATACCATAATATTGTTGCTGTGTCGACTGCCGGGAGTATGGGGAGGTTAGTCTTTCGAGCACGAAAAAAGCCCGGAGCGGTGAGCCCCGGGCTTGTGGGTTGAGTTGAGTGGTTTTATTCTAAACTGATTACTGCGGGACGAAGAGGCCCACTTCGCTGCTTGTCGGGCGGTAGTGGATGTCGACGTCCAAGTGTGGGCGACGCGCTCCGGCTCTTTCGGCGACCTGCAGGAGGCCTTGCCATTGGAACCATGTGGCGACGTGTCCAGAGAAAACGGGAACGCCGTTCATGACCCTAACATGAAGGTCTACGTGAGGGTTCGATGCCATGAGTGAAAGCTCCCGCTCGATGGCTTGTTGAATCTCTGCGTCAGTCTGTGAATTGTCGAAGTTGTCGATCACTGAGAGATAGTTGGCCACGTGGACTACTCCGGGTTGCATACCGGCGAGCCTGGCTGCTCTCTGTTTTTCGAAGGGCGAATCAACTGCGCCGTAGAGGTGAACGTGTGCCGATTTTGTGCGGGGCACAATCTCGGCTCTCGAGAGATAGGCATCTTCCCGGATGGAGGCGAGAACTGCTTCGGTGATGGCTTCATCTGTCGGTGTTTCGTCAGGCCATGTTACGTCGATTTCATTTGTCACCCCATAGACGCCGAGTGTGTTCGTCGCGATTTTGTCGGCAGCTTCTCTCATGAGTGGGCTGGGAAATTCGCCCTTCAGGGTGACGCTGCGCTGGGATACTTCCACTTTGAGTGAATCGGCTACTCCGGCGAGGTAGGGGTGATTCTGGGCGGCGAGCTTGATCGCACTCTCGATCTGTTTATCAGAGAGGGCGTCGTATCGCGCCTTGCGCTGCATTCCGTCGCTCTTTTCCCACACGACTTTCAGTGCGTCGTCGTCGATCTGTTTTACTCCACTGATGGAGGCCAATTCGGCGGCTTCGCGCTTGAGTGCTGTGCTAGGAATTTCACCGGCGAGTTTCACGACACCGTCTTCCACGGTTACTTCGATCTCTGATGTGTCGAGAAGTGCGGAGTTTTCAAAGAGGCTCTGAACGATCTTCTGGATTTCGGCATCTTCACGGACAACGGCCGGTCGGATTTCGAGGTTGTTTTCTACCGCGCTGACTCCTCGGGTGGAGGCAACTTCCGTTTCAATGATCATTTTCTCGGCCAGAGAATTTACGATTCCTTTGAGTTGAACCTTTCCATTATCAGCCTGGACGCCGAGTTGGCTGGCGTCGAAGGATGGGTTGTTGCTCATGCGTTGCACGATGGTATCGACGAGTGCATCGTCGGAAACTTCCGGGGCCGTGACTACGACCTGGTTCACGACGGATTTCACACCGCGAACTTCTTCCGCGAGAGTGGCCACTCGACGGGAGGCGTCGAGGTTGTCTGCTTTTCCTGCGAGCGTGACGATTCCTTCTTCGGAGCTGGCGCGGAAGTCTTCGATTTTCAAGTCTCCGGCCTGGAGCATGCGTTTTTCAATTGCCAGTCCCACTGCATCGCCTTCGGCGGCTGTGCCCGTGTGTGTAGCGAGGCACATCGCGAGGCCTGCCAGGAGCAGTGTGGCTGACTTTACCTTTTTCCTATTTCTTTCCATAACACCCCTATACTTAGGCAGGTAGTGTTCCAGCCACGGGGTAGTGGCTGAACCCCTCTGGAATGGGAGCTGGAGGCGATTCGTGGATTTTGGGAAGAGGGAGATCTTTCAGGCTGCAAGGATGGAGGTGCCTGAATCTGTGCGAGTTGCAAGTGATGGGGGATGTTGGGGGCGCCTGCAGGCTCGTCCCTGGGAGTCCGCCTGGTAGCTGATCGGCAGCGGGGACAAAGCTGGAGCTTTATCCTACATGTTGAGGGGAGATGGGTTGTTTTGTCGAGTAATCCTGCTTCCAGGCGAGAACGGAGGAGATTGTGGTTGTGTAGATTTGAGAATTGACTGTCGACCCCGTTTTTCAAGGATGGGGGTGCCTGAATCTGTGCGAGTTGCAAGTGGTAGGGGAGTGTTTGGCGGGACCTTGGGAAGGGGAGTTGGATCCGCGGTCGAGGGGAATTCGGCTGAGAGAAAATGGTTATTTTGTCGATTGCCATTTTTATTTGCCCATCAGCTCGGCGGAATAACAAACTCGTGTTCATTCAGTAACACTCCAGTTTGCGCGCTATTATGGTTCTCTCCTGCTGACTCTAAATATCGAAAAATCTTTTCTCTCGCGATACTTGCTAATTCGAAAGCTTGAGGGATTGTCTGAATCTTATAATTGCTTGTAGACATTCTCACAATTGTTAACAACACCTGATCTAAGTAGTCATGGCCGTTTTCGATAATCGGCGAAATACTTGAAGGTGTTCTGCCTGTGTGAACGATTAGATTTCTAGTTCGGTAAATTCTTCGAATTTGCCAAGTGACACGCAATTCATGCTTTTCGATAAACTTCTTGGTCTTCTTGGGACTGGATAAGCATTCGGAAAGGGTGAAAATTCGGAAGCGCATTAGTTCAAAATCTCGAAGAGAATTAAACAACTCGTTGCGGAGATCCTCATTCTCTTTGAAAGCTGTAAGGTGAAACAAACGTTTGGTTAGGCTGGCTCTTCCATCTAGAGCGACGTCGTGGAGAATGCGAGCTATCTCACGCCGATTCCACCGGATAAGGTCATTCATTGTCTTTCGGAATATTCTATTCACGTAGTTCGTTGTGATAAACGGAATTACACCATCAATAATTTCCGTAATTTTTGATCTCTTCGACTTCATGGGGACAAGCGCTTCGAGAGCAATCCATAGACTCATAAGTTGGTTCTCTGGATCAGAATTTGTTACGGCTAGTCCGTGGAAGTCTACGACTCTACCGAACTTTGAAAGCTCGTCTCGATGCAAACGCATGTTTTTAAGCATGTAATTTAGTTTCTCGGAAGCAGCTTTGGGTGGTAAATCAGAAACTTTCTCCATTGAGTTTCTGGGGAGCGATACGATTTGGGGATCTGGGTTACAGCACTGAAGGATGAGTGTCTCTGGATGCCATGACACTTGGCTTTTGTGGTGGTAGAGCGTAAAGAAATCACGCAAGCGATCTAACCTTCTTTCTGCGGACTCTCTTGCTGTTTCACAATCCAATGCCGTAATTTCAGATACTTCTACGAATTTTTCATCGGCGTTTTTGATGAAGGTTGTTGCGAGTGGCGATTCAGGTATGTCACTTGGAAGAGTTTCGTGAATCACGGTTTTGAAGGTTTTCAGTGACTGCTTTATATCTGCTATCAAGTCGGTGGCTATGAAGAACACTCTGAATTTGTGTTCGAATGGATAAATCAATTGCGAATATGAATCAAAAGCGTCTAGATTCGTAATGATCTCGGGTTCGGATCCTGTGAAAAAGAAATCACGAGTCTTTTTGTAAAGGTTGTCTTTATGAACTCCTATGTGGAGAAGCGTTGAGAAATACATCTTTGTTAACGCGTCAATGTCCTTTTTCTGTCCATTTCTAATTGCTTGTTTGAGCAGATCTTCACAACGCTCGAAGTAACGATACCGCTCTAAGGTTCGTGAGAGAATTTCAATTCGAGCTTTCAGTCCAGAAAGGTCTGAATCTGGCGAGTGATTTAGATATTTCTCAAGAGGTAGATCCAAAAGGGATTTTGCGACTT
This sequence comes from Verrucomicrobiales bacterium, assembly GCA_002698785.1. Lineage (GTDB taxonomy): Bacteria > Verrucomicrobiota > Verrucomicrobiia > Verrucomicrobiales > DEV007 > Arctic95D-9. Next base: position 68,565 of record PAAG01000005.1, read on the forward strand.
TATCATGCTTGATTGAATCTGATAATTCTTCAACAACATGATCTATATTTCGTGAATCTATTCGGCCTAATTCTACTTCCTTTATGACTTGCAGCGATTCCAGTGAGAGAGATGATGGTGTGTGGGCTGGTGGTTTATACGAATCAAGTGTATAGTCGAAAAGTAATTCTTCAGATCTCTGCGCGAAGAACAGCAAACCATGAATTTCTTCGTTAATGTTCCACTTCGTTAGTGATCGGAATCTCATATAGTAAAACCAGTGTATAACCGAATTTGTTTCGGACAAAAAGCGTTCTTTGCTACTGATTCAGCTAATGAGTTCTTTGGGTGGCTTTGGCCAGGCTGTTGCGAGATGGCGCTCTTATAAGAGCTGCTTCAGCTAATTAGCCGGATCTTTAGAGTTAGCGTTTCGAATATCCTCCCCCACCAGGAGTCTCGATCACCAGGCAATCTCCTTCATTCACGTTAGCCTGTACAATCCCATCCAGCGCGTCTCCATTGAACCGTTGCTCGCCGCACTTTCCAGCTTCCCCACCCCCCAACCCATACGGCTGCTCTTTCCGGTGTTGGGTCAGTAGTGACACTTGCAGGTCTTTCAAAAACTCGATCTCGCGAATGACGCCGTCGCCGCCTTTCCAGGTTCCGTTTCCGCCGCTGCCTTTGCGGATGGCGAATTGGTGGAGTCTTACGGGATAGCGTTGCTCAAGGATCTCGGGATCGGTGATGGCGGTGTTGGTCATGTGGGTATGGATGGCGGGGGTGCCGTCGTATCCTTCTCCGGCTCCGCTGCCGCCGCAGATGGTCTCGTAGTAGCCGAAGGTGTCGTCGCCGAAGAGGAAGTTGTTCATGGTGCCCTGGGAGCAGGCCTGGACCTGGAGGGCTTTGAGGATGGTGTCGACGAGGCGCTGGCTGGCTTCGACGTTTCCGCCTACGACGGCGGGGCAGTTCGTGGGATCTTCGGCGAAGGTGGGATTGAGGAAAGATTCGGGGAGGTGGATGTCGACCTGGGAAAGGAGTCCTTCGTTGAGGGCGACGGGGCGTTGGATCCAGAGGCGGAGGGAGTACAGGAGGGCGCTCTGGACGATGGCGGGGGTGGCGTTGAGATTTCCGTGGAGGACGGGGCCTGTGCCGGTGAAGTCGATTTGGAGGCGGCCTTCGCGGTTTTCGATTCTGATCTGGATGGGGGTGCCGTCGTCGAGGTGTTCGGTGGCTTCGGCGTGGGTGAAGTGAGTGGTCTGTAGGTGTTCGGTCAGGGCTTCGAGGCTCTGGTGTTTGACGGTTTCCATCTGGCTCGCGACGAACTCGGGGCCGTGGGTGTGGAGGAGTTGCTGGAGGAGTTCTTTTCCTCGTCGGTTGGATGCGAGCTGGGCGTTGAGGTCGGCGAGGTTGTCACTGAGTCGTCGGGTGGGGTAGGGAGCGTTTGTTAGTATTTGGGAGACCTGATCGAATTGGGATTCGTCCTGTTTGATGAGGTGGGTAGGGGAGATGACGACGCCTTCTTCGGCGAGGTTGCGTGCGGCAGGTGGCATGGAGCCGGGGGTGATACCGCCGATCTCGGCATGGTGGGCTCGGTTGGCGATGTAGGCGACGGGTGTTTGCTGATTGTCGTCGGAGAAGACGGGAGTGATGAGGGTGACGTCGGGGAGGTGGGAGCCGCCAACGGCGGGGTGGTTGGTGATGATGGTGTCGCCGGGCATCATCTGGATTTGTTCTCTTACCATCCTGACACACATGCCAAGAGCGCCGAGGTGGACGGGGATGTGGGGGGCGCTGGAGATGAGGTAGCCGTCTCCATCTAGGAGGGCGCAGGAGAAGTCGGCTCGCTCTTTGACGTTGGTGGAGATGGCGGAGCGCTGGAGAATGTTGCCCATTTCTTCGACGAGGTTGTCGAAGCGATGCCGGAAGAGTTCGCGAACGATTTGCTCGGGGCGGTCGAGTTCGGGACCGGTTTGGGAAGTGGGGGCGGTGTGGGTGAGGATGAGGGAGCCGTTGTCAGCGAGGGTGGCGGTCCAGTTGGGTTTGAGATAGAGGGTGGAGAAGGGGTCTTGTACTATTTTTGGTCCGGTTAGGGTATGGCCGGATTGCAGGGTGGATCTATCGATAAATGGTGAAGCTTCGAGACAAGGGTCAATGGAGGAAGAGTCAAGGGTGTGTTGCTCGGACGTTGGTTGGTTTGCCGCGGGATTAAGAGTAGGATTATGATTAGGAGAATGAGTTGTTTGGGTTTCGGGGGTGGGAGAAGGTTCGCGACATGGGGCAAGGGAACAAGGGTCAAGGGTGTGTTGCTCGGACGTTGGTTGGTTTGCCGCGGGAGAAGGAGTAGGATTATGACTAGGAGAATGAGTTGTTGGTGTTTCGGGGGTGGGAGAAGGTTCGCGACATGGGTCAATGGGTGACGGGTCAAGGGTGTTGGGTTGCTCGGGCGTTGGTTGGTTTGCCGCGGGAGTGGGAGTAGGATTATGATTAGGAGAATGAGTTGTTGGGGTTTCGGGGGAGGGAGAAGGTTCGCGACATGTTTCAACTGGTGACGGGGCAAGGGTGTTGGGTTGCTCGGGCGTTGGTTGGTTTGCCGCGGGAGTGGGAGTAGGATTATGATTTGGGGTATGTGTTGTTAGGCGGCCGGTGCCGGCTACGGCGCGGTAGGAGACGATCTGGATGTTTCGGTCGGTCGGTGGTGGGTAGCCGAAGGTGGATTGGTATTGGCTCTGGAATGCGGTTTCGAGTTCGGCTGGGGTCTTGCCTTCGGCGGTGAGGGTGGAGTCTTGCCCTTCGAGGCGGAGTTCGGCGAGGCGGCGGGTGATGGTGCCTTGGTGTCCGGTGTCGCTGAGAGCCTGGAGGGCTTCGTTTTCTACCTGGGTGAAGGTGTGCTCGAGTTCGGTGTCTGTGAGGGTGGTGTCGAGCTGGCGCTCGGCGAAGCGCTCAATGCTGGCGCAGTGAAGTCCGTAGGCGCTGAGGAGTCCTGCCTCGGCAGGGACGAGGATGGTTTTCATTTCCAATCGCTCGGCGATGTCGCAGGCGTGGAGGGGACCGGCGCCACCGAAGGCGAGGAGGGCGTAGTCGGTGGGATCGGCTCCGTCGCGAATGGAGATGGCGCGGATGGCGTCGGCCATTTGTTCGACGGCGATTTCGAGAAGGCCGGTGAGGAAGGCGGGATCGAGCTGGTCGCCGGGGAGGCCGGCTTCGGTCTGGAGGGTGATGGCGGCTTTTTCTGCGGCAGCGATGTTTTCGTCGCTGAGGGGGATTCCGAAGTTGGCGGGATCGATGCGGCCGAGGAGGAGGTTGACGTCGGTAATGGTGAGGGGGCCGCCGCGTCCGTAGCAGGCGGGACCGGGATCGGCTCCGGCAGACTCGGGGCCGACGCGGAGGGTGCCTTCGGTGTAGTGGCAGATGGAGCCGCCTCCGGAGGCGACCGTCTCGATTTTCAAGGCTGGGGAGAGAAGGCGGGCGTCGCCGACGATTTGCTCGAAGCGGTATTGGAATCCGTCGGCGTAGCGGGCGACATCGGTGCTGGTGCCGCCCATGTCGAAGGTGAGGATGTTCTTGTAGCCGAGCTCTTCGGCGATGGCGGCGGCGCCGGAGACTCCGCCAGCGGGCCCTGAGAGGAGGGAGTCTTTGGGGCAGTAGGTGTCGACGGTTTCGAGGCCGCCGGCGGAGGTCATGGTGAGGAGGTTGGCGTTTTCCCCGGCGCGCTCCTGGATGTGGTCGAGGAAGCTCTGCATGATGGGCTGCAGGTAGGCGTTGACGACGCTGGTCTCGGCGCGGGGAAGGATCTTGATGAGTGGGGCGATCTCGGAGCTGAGGGTGATGTTGGTGAAGCCTAGATCAAGGAGGCGGTCGCGGACGGCGTGTTCGTGCTCGGGATTCTGGTAGGAGTGGAGCAGGGCGACGGCGGCGGTGTCGATGCCGGAGTCGAGGAGGGCGCGGGCTTTTTGATCGAAGTCGTCGTCGAGGGTGATGGGGGCGAGGACGTGGCCGTCTTTGTCGAGGCGTTCGTGGATTTCGATGGCCTGCTCGTAGAGGGGGCGGGGGCGCTCGTGTTTGAGGGCGAAGAGGTCGGGACGGCGCTGGTCGCGGATGATGAGGAGGTCGCCGAAGCCTTTCGTCACGAAGAAGGCGACGCGTGCGCCTTTTCTCTCAAGGAGGGCATTGGTGCCGCGGGTGGTGGCGAGACGGAAGTCGACGGGGGGAAAGTTGGCGTCGAGTGCGGTGCCGGTGAGGAGGCGGGCGCCGAGGATGGGGGCTTCTTCGCGGGTGAAGAGGTCGACGGTGGGGGACTGGGGAACTTCGCGGGAGAGAGTGAGGGTTTTCGTTTCCTCGGTATAGGCAAGGACGAGGGCGGACTGGTCCTGAGATTGAAGTTTGTAGCCGGTGAAGAAGGTGTCGGCGGTGTGCCAGCCCTCGGGGATGTCGATGCGCAGTTCGGTAGGAGAGATCCATTCCTGCACAGAAACGCGCAGTCGGCCGGAGGAGAGGACTTTGACGAGGCGTGGCTCGGCGTCGTTTTCGGCCCGGCCCCAGCAGTCTGTGAAGGTGCCCCCTGTATCTACGCGAAGTTGGAACATGGTAGTAGCTTTAGGTGGGCACTTTGTGCGTTTTCGGGAGTGGTTTCAATAGGGAAGGGGCGTTCTGCGCGGCGTCAAAAGCCGTTGGGAGGTGTGATTCTGTCGTTATGGCTCTGAGTGACTAATAATTAACTTCTTGCCAATTTATCAAATTTATATAAATTATGGTTTTTTAAATCAAGTAAGATGGATCAGCATTCTCCAGAGTCCCCGAGTCGCGTCCAGGGTCTAAAGCCCGTGAGGCCAGGTTCGATATCTTCGATGAGGAAGAATTCGAAGCAAAGTGGCGGGGAAATCGCTCGGCCGACGGAGACGGAACGAAAGACCGAAACGATCGTGAAAGCCCTGGAGGTGAATGAGATCACGCAGGCGGAGAAAACGGTCGAACAGCTGAACCGGATTGTTTCGGAGTATCTGATGAAGTATCCGGAGCACACGCAGAGTGTGCCGACGGTCCAAAATGGCGAGGATCCTTTGATTGCCATCGTGAGGCAGTTGGTCTCTTCGCTTTCGAAGAGAAACGAAATGCTGGTAGAGAGTGCCGACCAGGCGCGAGAGGCGGCGACGGCGAAGCAGGAGTTTCTGGCGAACATGAGTCACGAGATTCGGACGCCGATGAACGCGATCTTTGGCATGGTGAATCTCTTGATCGAGGATGATGAGCTGAGTTTACGTCAGAAGGAATACCTGGAAACGGTGCGCTCGTCTTCGGAGCTTTTGCTGAGTGTGTTGAACGATGTGCTGGACTACTCAAAGATCAACAGCCGCCAGTTTGTGCTCGAGCCTCGGGAATTTTCTCCTCGGGAATTGATCATTGATGTGATGCGAAGCTTTCGGGCCATGGCGAAGGAGAAGGGGCTCGACATGCATGCTGATCTGGATGTGAATCTGCCAGAGTATCTGATCGCAGATGATTTGAGGTTGAGGCAGGTGTTTGCGAACCTGATCAACAACGCCATCAAGTTTACTTCGCACGGGGAGATCATAGTAAGGGCCCTGTTGATGAGTGAGCCGGGAGGGGCTGATGCAGAGATCCGCTTTGATGTGACGGATACTGGTATTGGAATGTCTCCCGAAACTCAGGAGCGTCTTTTTCAGCCATTTTCGCAGGCCGATGCCTCGACGACTCGCATGTTTGGTGGGACAGGGCTCGGGCTCGCGATTTCCAGCAACCTTGTGGATTTGATGGGTGGCGAAATCTCGGTGAGAAGTGAGCCGGGGGTGGGAAGTTGTTTTAAATTTACTCTACGGATGCCGTATCCGTCGGCGCAGAAAAAGGATGAGCCTCGTTCTGCACCCAAACAGCCTGAGGTGACCGGTCGAAAATCGAATCCAGACGATACACTGACTGTGCTGCTGGTTGAGGATAACGAAATCAATCAGCGAGTGGCTGGGTTCACATTGAACCGGCTGGGTTGCGATGTACAAATCGCGAACAATGGTGAGCAGGCTGTGGAGATGGCTCGGAATGGAACGGCGTTCGACTTGATCTGCATGGATGTGCAGATGCCTGTGATGGACGGATTCGAAGCGACGCGCCGCATTCGGGAATCGGGTGGAAGTAATGCGGAGACATTTATTCTGGCTATGACAGGGCTCGCTTTTCAAGAAGATATGGAGCGCTGCCTGGAGGCGGGAATGAACGACGTGATGACGAAGCCAATCGACATCAATAAGCTGCGGAAGAAAGTCTCGGAGATTGCGGAAGGCAGGGCGACTGGAGTATCGCTGCCGAGATAGTGAGAGGCTAAAAAACTGAAGAGGCGACTGTTTCCAGCCGCCTCTCCTATGAGATAAATTTTCTGGAGTGTGAATCAGACGTTTGCCTTCGATTTTGCTCCGCGATACGAGATATCTTTCTCGTGCTTGTCGTGCTCGTGAGGATCTGTGTCGCCTTCTGCGCCACGGTAGTGCACGTGCTTTGACTCTTCGGAGCGATGCTTTTCTTCGAGTTCGCCTTTAGCTCCGCGATATTTGATTTCTTTGTTGCTCATAAGTGATTTGGGTTTGATTTTCGCCTCTCTATCATCGCAAGCTGTGTTCCAAATGAGGGGCGCGTTACCTTAGTCGCTGATGGTCAGTGATGAATACGGGCACTATGTCTTACGCCTCCATTAGGTAGTGGAGAAATCCTTGGCAGGATGCAAAGGTCTCGACGGTGGATCTTTGCATATGTCCAGATTCGGAGAGGTGTCAGCTGAGCACTTCTTTGATGAGATGGGCTTTTTCGACGCCTGTGAGACGGACGTCGAGGCCCTGGTGTTTTACACTGAGGCGCTCGTGGTCGATCCCAAGCAAGTGGAGAATGGTGGCATTCAGGTCGCGAATGTGAACGGGATTCTCGACGATGTTGTAGCAGAAATCATCGGTGGTGCCGTGGACGATTCCACCTTTGACTCCGGCTCCTGCCATCCAGACGCTGAAGCAGCGTGGATGGTGATCGCGGCCATAGTTGGTTTTGGAGAGACCGCCCTGGCAATAGATCGTGCGTCCGAATTCGCCGCCCCAAACAACCAAGGTGTCGTCGAGCATGCCTCGCATTTTCAGATCTTGAATAAGAGCTGCACTCGGCTGATCGACGTCGCGGCATTGAAGGGGGAGGTCACCGGTGAGGTTGCCATGCTGGTCCCAGCCCCGGTGGAAAATCTGGGAGAAACGGACGCCTCTTTCCGCCATGCGGCGAGCGAGGAGACAGTTGTAGGCAAACGTGCCGGGCTTTGTTACATCCGGGCCATACATGTCGAGGATGTGCTGGGGCTCGTCTGAGAGGTCTGTCAGATCCGGGACGGATGACTGCATGCGGAAGGCCATCTCGTACTGGGCGATACGGGCGTGGGTCTCGGGATCGCCCACTTCCTGGTAGTGCTTTTCGTTGAGTGCATTCAACCCATCGAGCATCGTTCGGCGGACGTCTCGATTGACTCCGTTAGGGTCCGAGAGATAGAGGACGGGGTCTCCCTGCGAGCGGAGGGCGACTCCCTGATGCTTGGATGGAAGAAAGCCAGCTCCCCAGAGACGCTGATAGAGTGCCTGGGCATCACGCTTGGCTGACCAAGTGGAGTTTAATACTACGAAGGAAGGAAGGTTTTCATTTTCACTACCAAGGCCATAACTGAGCCATGCGCCGAGACTGGGGCGACCGGGGATCTGGTTGCCTGTCTGGATGTAGGTGATGGCTGGGTCGTGGTTGATCGCTTCGGTCCACATGCTTCGAACCACAGCGAGATCGTCGACGATCTGAGATGTGTAGGGCAGGAGTTCGCTGACCTCGGTGCCGCACTGGCCGTGGCGGGCGAATTTGTAAATGGAGGGTGCGATGGGGAAGCGGGCCTGCTTCGAGGTCATCGTCGTGAGGCGCTGTCCGTTGCGAATTTCGTCGGGTAGGTCCTTATCATACCATTCCTGCATCTTTGGCTTGTTGTCCCAGAGGTCGATCTGGGACGGAGCCCCTGACATGAATAAATAAATGGCGCGCTTTGCTTTCGGGGTGTGATGAAAGGGCATCTTTCCATCGCCCTGTTCGATTGCTGCGCGCAACTGGTCCTGGCCGAGAAGGGAGGCGAGCGCGGCGCTGCCGATGCCAGCAGCGGATTTGCGAAAGAACTGCCGGCGCGTTTCAAGGGTGATGTAGTCTTTGAAAGTATTCATGGTGTGGGGAGGGCAAGTTCAGTTCTTGTTGATGGCTTCGTCGAGGTTGAGCATCTGGTTCGCCACCATTGTCCATGCTGCCAATTCCGGAGCTGGGTGCTCTTGTGATGCTTTGACGGTGAAAGTCGGATTCACCTCATCGACAAGGAGTTCGTTGGCGGCTGCGGTGTCGCTTTCATAAATGTTCCGGAACTGATCGAGGGAGTTCACGACGATCTTTCTTTCGTTATCGGTTAGAGGTTTTCCTCGTAATAGTTCTGCCATTCGATCAAGGCGATTGTCTCGGCCTTCTGCTTCGCTCAATACGCGCAGGGCAAGGTGGCGAGAGGTGCGGACGAACTGTGGGTCATTCATCAGGACAAGAGCCTGGAGCGGAGTGTTAGTGCGCTCGCGGCGCATTACGCAACTTTCGCGGTTGGGCGCATCAAAGATGGCGAGGTTTGGTGGGTGTGCCGTGCGTTTCCAGAAGGAGTAGATGGAACGGCGGTGCTCGGCAGCGGCTCCGAAGTCCTGGAAGAAAGTTTGCGTGTTCGAATTGGTATACCCAACTGCCTCCCAGATTCCGGCAGGTTGGTATGGCCGGACGCTGGGCCCTCCGACTTTCTCTTTTAACAAGCCACTCGCATGGAGCGCCTGATCACGGATGACCTCGGCATCGAGTCGGAAACGTGGACCTCGTGCAAGAAGACGGTTTTCGGGATCGCGTTTTGCGAGTGTTTCGCTGGTCTTGGAGGACTGGCGGTAGGTTTCTGAAAGTAGAATGGTGCGGTAGAGGTGCTTCACATCCCAGCCGCTTTCGATGAATGTTGCGGCGAGCCAGTCGAGAAGCTCTGGGTGGCTTGGGTTCTCTCCCTGCGTCCCGAAGTCTTCTGACGTTTTTACCAGACCGATGCCGAACAGTTCCTGCCAGATACGATTAGCGGAGACACGAGCGGTGAGCGGGTGTTCAGGATGGACGAGCCATTTTGCGAGGCCAAGGCGATTCATGGGGAGAGATTCGTCAAGAGCCGGAAGAAATGCCGGAAATGCCGGAGTGACTTCTTCGGCCTTTTGATCGTACTCGCCACGCATGAGCATGTGGGCCTTCGCTTCGCCTTCTTTCTCTGCCATGACAAGAGAAAGAGCCGAGGCTGATTCAACCGCTTGTAACTGGGTTTCCAGTTCTGCCATTTCATGAATGGTGTCTTGGTAAGGGCCTTTGGAGAATGTCGCGAGGAACGCCTTGAGTTGTTGTTTTTCTTTCTCGGACCGCTTCTCCGCTTCTTTCTTTTCGACGCCGAGATTTGCGGAATAGAGAGCAAGTGTTTCAACTTCTACGTCGGAGAGGCGACGGTCGAAGACTATGAACTCAGTGATTCTCGGATTGAGGCCAGTCTGAGGATCTTTTCCCCCTACAAGGAGGTTTGCATTTTCAGATTTAAAGTCGTTTTCAAGAGAATCGAACCATTGATTGGTGAAGCGACTGGATTGATATTTGCCGCCGGAGAAAAGACGAATGCCATCACCATTTCCTGAACCATCGTAGGTGACGGTAAAGTGGACGTGACTTCCGGGGCGAAAGCGCCTTGTGATACCTCGCTTCAGTAGGCGGTTCGGATACTCTTCTATCAATTCGACGAGGATTCCACGGTCTTCCCAGTAGATTCGCCAACCGCGATTTTTGTTTTCAGGATCGACCGCCTGAGCGAGAATTGTGCGCCCGTCAGTCGTGGGTAGCCTTACCCTAAAAGAAACTGTAAAGGGTTGTGATTTTGAAAAATTATACCCATCACCGAGATTCGTGGGGACGCTTTCTTCTCCGTGGTTCGTGAACTCAGGGGTTACTTCTGCGAGTTTTGTTTCGCTGAATTTGGATTCTGATAGGATTTTTTTCGAGGCTACGAGTTTTTCAGCAATCTGTTTTCGCAATTCGCTAGCAGCGGCTTCGTGTTCGGCCGAGTCATAAACGCGAAGAACCGGAGGAGAGTCTTTGGCGTTCCCGTCCATGCCGGGCTGGGTGGTGTTGTTGAAGAAGGCGAACAAGCTGTAGAAATCCTTCATCGTCATGGGATCAAATTTGTGGTCATGACACTGAGCACAGCCAGCCGTTAATCCCATCCATACAGTCGATGTGGTCGAGACTCGATCGACAGCGTAGCGGACGAGGAATTCCTCCTCGATGGCCCCCCCCTCTGAGGTAGTGACGTTGCACCTGTTGAAGCCGGTTGCGATCTGTTGTTCCTGCGTTGCCTCGGGAATGAGATCGCCTGCGAGCTGCTCGACTGTGAATTGGTCGAAAGGCTTGTTGTCGTTGAATGCGTTGATAACCCAGTCTCGGTAGGGCCAAATCTCGCGGTAGTTGTCCAGATGAAGTCCGTGGGTATCGCCGTAGCGGGCAGCGTCGAGCCAGTATCTCGCACGATGTTCTCCAAACGATGGTCTTGCCATCAATTCGTCGATGAGCTTTGCGTATTTGTCCTCGCTGCTGTCTTCTAGGTAGGAATCGATCTCTGCGGGTGTTGGAGGGAGACCCGTGAGATCCAGGTAGACACGGCGGACAAGGGTGCGGGGATCTGCTTCTGGTGAACGTGTCAGGCTGTGGCGTGCGAGTTCTTTGTCGACAAAGTAATCGATAGGGTGGCCATCGAGGTCTTCTGGTGTTGCCTTCTCAATTTTCATGAAAGCCCAGTGGTCTTCATATTCTGCGCCTTCGCCCACCCATCGTTCGAGGAGGTTGATCTGTGCCGGCGTGAGGGATTTGTGAGAATCCGGTGGAGGCATGATCTCGTCTTCGTCCTGGGAAAGGATTCGAGCGACGAGTTCGCTGGCGTCAGTATCGCCTGCTACGATCGCAGGGGACTCTCCTGTTTTTGCACCGTCGGGAGTATCCAGACGTAATTTGGCTTTTCTGCCAGCTTCGTCAGGACCATGGCACGAGAAACAATTGTCAGAAAGTATGGGGCGGATGTGGCGGTTGTATGAAATCTCATCATCTGCGAGAGAAGGCTCTACTGAGAAGTTCGTGGGTGGCCGCTGTTGTGAGCCCGATCCGAGCGTCGCAAGAACAGCGCGTTCGTACTGTTTCTGTGGCTCTTCGTCATCAGAGTTTGTATTGGTCGGATCGGTAGCAGATTCCGTTTTCTCTATGTTGGCGACATTCTCAGCACTATCAAAGGTCTGCGAAGGATTCGTATCGCTGGAGTAAAGTAGAAATAATGTGGCGACAACTACTGCGGCAGCCGCCGTCAGCCATGCAAGGGGGCGAAGAGGCACAGATTTCGTGACTGGGAGTTCTTCATCGGAATCGGACGCGACCGACTTGCTACCAGGTAATGAGACGACATTGAAAGGACGAGCACTGGATGCGAGTGCATCCTGTATGACTGGCTCGGCTTCGAGCATCGAGTGGAGCTCGCATAAAGTGACAAAATGGCGGTGAGCGTCCTCGCTATTACTAATAAGTTCAGTGAGGCGCGTCAGATCTTCTGGCGGTAAGCCATCGTCCAGCATGCGGCTGGCTAGAGAGGTTAACTCTTCGAAGGTGTCGGAAGAATGATTCATGAAGGAGAAGAAGCGGAAATTCTGTTGATACACTTGAGAAGGTTCGCCCGAGCGCGAAATAGTAATTGTGAAGCTGCGTTTGCTTTGAATCCAAGATCGGAGGCAATGTCCTGGACGGATTCGGAATTCAGATAGCGCCGGGTCACAATATCGCGCTGTCGATCGGGAAGTTCGTCGATGCAGGTCTGGAGTGCGTCGAGGCGGGAGTCGTAGTTTGGAGCTACGTCTTCCACGGCGCCGGCGAGAGATTCGACTATTTCATCGTCGAAATGAATCTTGTCGCGGCCTTTCTTTCTGCGCCATGTAAGAACTTCGAAATAGGCGATTCGGAAGGACCATGCCGTAAAATTTGTCCCAGGGGTAAAATCACGCGATTTTTTCAGGAGAGTGACGTTCGTTTCCTGGAGAATGTCTTTTGTGGCGTGTTCATCCAAGACAAGAGAGCGGATATACGCGGATAAACGAGGTTGATGATCCGCCATCAGATCGGCGAACTGGGTGGGGGATTCGGTATTTTTCACCGGGGAAGCCATGAGTTTACAGGGATGAGGCTACAGGGGGAGCCGTTGGCAAACGCCATTCGACTCGCGAATCTTACGATTTCGTGAAATTTTCCCTTATTTTCCCCTTGAAAACTATGGCGTGAGCACGCAAATTCACCGCCCGTCCGGAAGGAGGCTTTTTTCAGCCGATCCGGGTGTTGCTTTCGGCAAAATCCTCTGTAGCTCAGCGGTAGAGCGGGTGGCTGTTAACCACTAGGTCGTTGGTTCGAATCCAACCGGAGGAGCCATTTTTATAACTCCCTTACGACGGGTCTCCACCAAAGATTGGGGACTGTTTCATTGTTAACCGCATTCGGCGAGGAATCTCAAGCGGTAGTTTTTGAAGCCGTAGGCTCGACGTTGGATGAGCTTCATTTTTCGATGAAAGCCCTCTGTGATGCCGTTGGATTTGGAGAAGCGCCACATGCAGACGATGGCTTCGTCCCAGTTGGCGAGAGTTCTCGCCAAGCGGACGATAGGTGCGAAGCCGCTGGCCTTGAGGGTTTCGATGAGATCGAGCAGGCGGGGGATGAGTTTTCGGGCCTGGTGGGCGGTGAGGTTCTTGGTTCTCATGAGTTGGTTGGTTTGGTGCATTTGTTCGTAGATGGGTTGGAGAGATGAGTGATCGGCGGATGGGCTTCCATGAGAAGGTGAGGTGTGAGGTGAGTATGATATCTGGACCATGAACCTAACCCAAAGTAAGAATATGGTCATGAAACGAAGACGACGCTACACCGCTGAGTTCAAGCAA
>PAAG01000006.1 GCA_002698785.1 Verrucomicrobiales bacterium
GAGAACGATCAGAACAAACCACAGCCCGAGGGCATTCCGAATCCGGAAACCTCGCCGCAGGACCAGAAACAACCTACTCAACCGTGGGAAGGTCCGGACTGGGAGATAGCGGAAATAGCGAAGGAGGCTGGGGTTTCGTACAAGGAAGTAGAGGACGGACTCGCTCAGGGCGGAGTCTTCCTGTAGCAGGAGACATCGCCGAAGTTTCGGAGCGTGTTCACTCTCCTGGACCCGTCGTAGCCAACGCACTCGGCAATCTCAAAAGAAGCGCGGAAGTCGAGTTCCACGAGCTGAATTCAGCCAATGGTGCCACAGTATTTTTCAAACGAATTCAGGCTGCGAAAGACGCCAACCCGGCGGGTTGGCAGGTTTTCGTCTATTCGGAAGAAGAATACAGAAACATGCGGCTGTTCGTCTCGGAAGACGGCTTGGCCGGATTTGCCCTGAAACCGGATGGCGATCTCGTTTCTGTCTTCGCCCACCCGGACGCGGCAAACCGGGAAGGAGGCTCCCCCTTTTCAGCAATGATGACGTTCGCTGTCGAGCAGGGCGCGAGAAAGTGCGACTGTTTCAATACGTTTCTTCCCAAACTCTATGCTAGATTCGGCTTCGAAACCGTCAGCAGACAGGAATGGAACGACGAGCATGCTCCCGATGGCTGGATGGAGGCAGACGGCCGTCCCGACGTCGTCTACCTGGTCTATCGTGGCGGAGATCGAGCCACCATCCTGTCCCGTTACGGCACTTTCGACTTCCCGCAAGTCACCGACCTCCCTGCATCAAAATCCTACGAGGAAGCAGTCGCCGCTCAAGATGCAGCACTGGAAGAGTCCTCCGGCGAAACTTCCTTCTCGATCATCGAGCAAGCCGGCGATTTCGAACGAATCGTTTTCGATCCCGAATCGATTCCCGACGATGCTCAGATCGTCACCGAAGCCGAGATCCCCTCTATTCTTCAAAAGGCAGGGTTTCGGGAACTCGACACGAAACTGGTGCAAGACTCTATCTGGTTCCACAAGAAGAGTGCAACGACAATCGAGATTCCCACTCCGGGAAGTCTATTGACCGATGGGAAAGCGCTCTATATAAGGGGTGCCGATCCACATGTTCCGGAATACGAGGCGGAAGCTGGAAAACCTCCCGGACGAAAAGAATTCGACGAACGCTACGAACAATATATCAAACCGGAAGTAGTCGTCGATCTTTCTCTTTGGGATCGTGATATAAGGCTGCACATTCACGACTTCAACATTACGCGCGAAGGAATTCAAAAAATCAGAGAACACCTCAAAAGCCGGGGAGAGACCGCCGAAAAGGACGAAGCAAACAACGATCTTTTAGAACGCCTGGAACAAATTATGGACGGGTCGATTGAATTGACTGACTATGACCTTTACTTCTACACCCACGAGTTGAGAGAAAAAGAGCTAATGGACAGCTTTACCACTATACCAAGAAGTGAGAAAGAAGACCAAGATCGTTACTTACTTGCACACGAAAAGGCACTTCTAGAGTTCGGACAGGATCCTTTCACGGAAGCCTTTGAAAAGATCATTCACCACCCTAGTGTTCACCACAAATTGTAAATTTATCACGAAATGAAAGCGATCGCGTTTTCAGACCTTGAAAAGGAAATTCTCCTACTCTTCCACGAGCGAAACGGCAAATCGGGGATGCACAGGTACTTAGACAAGTATCCGCAATTTTTCCGTCGAGCTGAGGGACAAAATTCATTCAAACGCTTCGCCGAGATGGGCTTGCTGGAAGGCTTGGACAAAAACAGCTCGATCGAAGACTACCGTAATACATTTATACAGCTTTCACCTCTCGGAAAAGCCATTGCGGAAGCGATCCTCGAAGCGAGGAAAGAAAAAGCAGAAGCCTCCGAAGATTGACTTCTATTTTCTTTTGAGGCTCTGTTAGCTTCCCCGATTCGACGCCGCACTCGCCGCCGCCGAAACTAAGGCCGACCGCGACTTCATCGCCACCATCGTGGGACGCTCCCGCAGCGAATTCGTCGAAGGCGTCTGGGTGCGCACCGCAGACTTCTACCACGGCGCCACCCTCGCCACCGTCATCGAAGAAACCGCCGAAGCCGACGCCGGACTCGTCATCGCCAAGCACGGCACCACATTCCTCACCGACAAGCTTCGACGCTTTGAGCAGGCATCGGGCATCTCCCTCTTCACCCGCCAGAATGGCGACCCGAACGAGTTCGAAGTAAAAGAAGCATTCTCCAAACTCGTCCGCTCCTACCTCCTGACACGTGCAGACGACCTCGGCCAGGTCGGCCAGGATTACCGCAATCTCTTTCGCCACGTCTCCATTACTTGCAACCAATAGCCCGTTGCATGCCAACTGCTATTTCAACAACACACGCACCTTGCCGAGCTTCTTGAATGAGGCCTTGTTCTTGATGACAGGTGCTCATTCTCGTATCCATCCAGACGCGAAAACACAAACTCCATTGTCTGCGCTCCGCCCCGGCGATAAACCGGGCAGGACCTGAAAAAGACCGTCGACCGCGGCGACCGCTTTTCCAAAGAGACCCAGCCCGCCGTGCGCCAGGTATTGCAGCAACAATACGTGCGCACCCTCCCCACCGTGCAGGCCGACGCCATCCGCGCCCAGCGTAACCAGGCACTCACCACACTCGACACCCGCCTCGAGCGAGCCGTCGAAGACCAGGACCACGAAAGCGGTCTCTCCCTGATTCGGAACTTCGTCGACAGCGGCATACTATCAAAGCAACAAGCCGAGCAGCGACAGGGCGGATTCGAAACCGCCTTTCGCGCAAAGAGCGAGCAGTTGGCGATAGATGATGCCTTCTTCCTGGCAAAAATGGGCGACCTCCAGAGAGCCAACGATACTATCAGTGACATCGATCCCAAGCGGCGTGCGCAAATCGGAGAAGACATTCACTTTGCCTTTCGCTCTGCAGAACAGGAGCGAGATGTCCAACAACTTCTGGACAGGCGCAAATACCGAAAAGTAGCCGCCAGGCTTGCCCGTCGCAAACCCGACGGCAGGTATGCACACTGGAGAACCTTGTCCGACACACGACGAGACGAACTACTGGAACTCGCCACCACTTCCCATCTGGAAGAAATAAAACCTGTCATGAAGGAAGCCCGCAAGCGGCTCCTCGAAGGCGGCATCTCCGATCCACGCCAAATGCGGACATTCTTTCGGAAACGCGGACAGAGCCCAATTCCCGCGTTCGAAGAGATGATGGATCTCGAACTCTCGGGACGCTTCGACACGATCACCGCGAAGAGTTCTTTCTTCAACCGCAAGATCGACGGCTACGAACCCGAGGAAGACCGGGGCCGCGTGCGCTACCACAACCTGCTCGCGGCACTCGAGGTCTCGGGCCTTCCCGAAGGCAAGGCCGGCACGCTGGCCGAGCGTCTCACACGCATCGCCGATGGCGACACCGAAGCGCTCGAAGAGCAATACACCCGCCGCGAGTTTGATCGAAGAATTGCGCCTACGGTTCGCAAGACTGGCGGCCGTGTCAGGGCAGATCGAGTGAAGCGCTTCGACGATCCGGAACGAGGCACAATCTATTACACCGAACCGACCGACAAAGAAAGAAACGACCCGGCCATTACGATCGAGTCGCTTCGGACGAGAGGATTCGAAAGCGAGGAGACTGAGTCAGAGGAATCAGTAAATATGCCACTCGTGCCGGAGGAATCGGCTCCGCCCTCACCAGCTCCAGAAGCACTCTCGAATGAGGAAGCACAACTCGAACCACCCGAGTCTCCCCTGACTGAAGCGGAAGCAGGAATCACCGTCACCGATCCTGACATTCCCCTTTCCGAACCTGCGCCGCCCATCGAGGCTCGCGTTCTCCAGCTCAGCCCCGACGGCCAAGCGGTATTGAACGGCGCCTTGCTGGGAGACGAAGAAGTCACCGACCTCATCCAGTGGGATCGCGAGGAACGGATGGCCAACTTCCTCCAGGACAAGTATGTCACCGGCCTTCAGTCCGGTAAATACAATAGCATCGAAGCAGCTGCGAAGGATATGGGGAGGTTCGTTCCAAGTGGGCAGATCGCTGACGATGGTAAAGATCCATTGGTGATAAACGAGGATCTCACCAAAGTACTCCGGAACGCTCTTGACGACAAACGCGCGGGAAAGATCGTCGGACGGACAGCGTTACATGAATACTTCGGCAACCGCGGTCAGGAGCTTCCGGAATATTTCGAGGAAATGTCTAACCTGAATCTTCATGGAGACTATGCAATCGACACAGAAAAAGTGGGCTACTTGAACTTTCTTATCGACTCCCTCAAACCCGAGGAAGATGACGGAAAACAAAAGTACCTACAAATTCAAGCCACAATCGACGCCCTCGATTTTCCGGAAGAAGCCAATCGGGCTCTGAAGGAACGGCTCGAACGTGTCGCACAAAGCGGCCACGCAGCCACCAACGAATCCTATGCACGCGCGGCGAGATCAATGCAGCGGACATTCGCTATTACAAAGATCCTGACACAGGAACTCGATTTTACGTCGAAGCTTCGAAGGCAGATATCCACGACCCGATCGTGCCTGTATTTTCCATTCGACCCGGCTCCGAGGGATCGGAATCGGGGGAAAAGGTGGATGTCCGCTTCGTGCGGTTGAGCCCGGAAGATGCGGAACGCATTCTTTCAGGGAATACCACCGGATATACAGTAATTGATCTCGATCAGCGCGAGCGAGAGATGGATTCGTTCCAAGGCTTGCAAGACCGCTATGTCGAAGGGCGGCAGAATGGCGTCTACAACCACGTCTACGAAGCGGAACGCGACATGCATCATCGTTTTGGCATCGACTTCGAGCGAACTCCGAAGTTTGAGTATGGAGAGTTGAGGCCACTTTATGAACCAGAACGACAAACGCCAGCCCCCGTCCTGAATCCCGTGCAGATCGGAAAACTCGAAACGGTAAAAAAGGGAGCCAAAGTGGATCCAGAGGTGGCCCTAATTCAAATGGTCGAAGACAATCTAAGAAATCTGACGACAAAAGAAGAGCGAGACTTTCTTCAGAAGCGGATCAATAGCTATAAAAAGGAGATTGAAGATTTGGTACCGGAAACAAACAGCACTCGCCTAGTGAGAGATCGTAAAATGTTAGGCTTAATGCTGAACCGGATAGCGTTGAATACGAAATCAGACGTTTTACCCAAAGGCAAAGCACGAAAGAATGTTATCATGGAGGATTTGCCAGGTTCATTTTTTGTTGAAAGCAATGAAGAAGAATTTGGCAACAAACCGATTCATGAATTTTCAGTAATTGGAAACCAAGCCCTGACAAAGCATGGAGAATCAGTGGAGAAATATTCCAAGAAGCACGGAGTGGACCCCTTGCTAGTTGCCACAATAATGTATATGGAAGAGTCACGGGGATACTATGACAAGCCGCTGTCTCTCGTAGACAAGAATAAATCAATTCTTCCTATGAACATCAACACCGAATACTGGGGAACCAAATTTGGCAGCAGGAAAGATTTGAAGGATCCGAGCAAAAATATCGAAGCAGGCGTCATGATGATAAGGGAGATCTACGATCATCTCCCCGAGGGGAATAACAGTGTTGCGGTTGTGGCCACTTTGTACAACAGTATCAATAAAACGAAAGTCTCGGAGTATGGCGTGCGAGCCACCCGGGTCTATTCAGAGTTTAAGAAACAAAATCCATGAAATATCGGACCGGTTTCATTGTCTCAGTGTTGCTGTCTATAGTCACGGGCGCACTGATGGCTTGGTTGGCGACAAAACATAACCCACAAAGTGCGATCATCGATGGCGAGTCGGTTGACGCTAAATATCTTTCCGGAGTTTTTTTCTCGTGGGTTGGGATTTCTTTGTTCTTTTCTTCCGCCGTGATCTTTGGCGTAATCTTTTTCGCAAATCGGGCGGGAAGGAAAAAGGGATAACAAGGGCAGGCCGATCTCGACACCCAGATCAAACAATCATTCTTCGCAAATATTTGCAGAATCAAAGGAATCACTGTCACCGATCCTGACATTCCCCTTTCCGAACCTGCGCCCATCGAGGCCCGAGTTCTGCAACTCAGCCCAGACGAGCAATCCATACTGGATGGAACCTTGCTGGGAGATGAAGAAGTCACCGACCTCATCCAGTGGGACCGCGAAGAGCGCATGGCCAACTTTCTCCAGGACAAGTATGTCACTGGCCTTCAGTCCGGCAAATATGACAGTATCGAAGCAGCCGCGAAGGATATGGGGAGGTTTTTGGGGGGAATGAACCTGGCAGTTCCCAATCATGGCACACCCCTTTTCGACGATCCCGAAAAGAGCCTACACCAACAACTGAACAGATTCCCGGGGCCAGGAAGTCCGACTTCGAACAGACCGGACAAATCTTTGGGAGGTCTTGGAAAGGGCGGCGTTTTCCATGAGGAAACTGCAATCGTACTCGACTCGATTGCAAGGAATCTCCAAATCCCAAAGGAGAATCGCGTGGGACGACTGGCTGCGTTGAAATATGTAGCGGAGGAGAATACGGCAGGACAAGATCGCCGAGGGCTTAAACGTTTTCTCGACAGCGCTCAGGATAAAGCTGCGATGCTCGGAATTGGCAAGACGGACTTCCGAAACTACGTCGCTCCGCACGCGCCCTTCCCATTTGATCCAAAGACTGTGAATTTCGTTCCAGAGGATTTCTTGCGAGCGGGTACATTTAAGAAGCTATTAACCAGACCTGATATCTCCCTTCACGACATCGGACCGGCAAACATAAAGCTCAAAACCGCCCTAGAAAAACTAAACGTAAGAAGCAGCTCATTGGTAGACCCTATACGTAGAGCTATTCTCACAACCGAAGGTTCTGCGCTGATTGTTGGCATGCTTGTCGAGAGCGCGCAAGATGATCTGGGCAGTTTGATCAAGGACCTGCCAGAGCGTGATCAAAGTCAGATTATTGTGGACTATTTGCGCAATGGCAGAGAGCATTTTTGGTGGAGAGTACGAAAGGAGCGACAATTGACTGACGTAGAGTTCAAAAAGTGGAAAGCGAACCCCGATACTTTTCGCGATTCGGGCGGCAACTCACCCCGTCCATTAAAATCCAAAAAATATGAAAACGTTGACTATGAGGAACTTGAACGCCTCGAACTAATCTACAGAAGCGCCCCTTAAATCAAATTGAATGAAAAGACTGTGTTTCATCTCGCTACTCCTACTCCAATCTTGCTCTCGCTCTCCACTTGAGAGCGAAGGATTATCAATCGTACGAGCTCCTACGGAATCACAGACTCTCTATGTGATGGAGATGTCTTACAAATCCAACGGAAAAGTAATCGATGGACCTTTAGTTGAAGGAAACGACCTAAAAATCAAATACGTCGATTTAGATGACGATGGGCGCTTGGATGTCTTGTTTCAGAATCGTTTCGTGGAAGGAGAGTATGCAAAAATCATATTCCGTCCCGGCGCTCCAGATGACGATGTCTTCAAAATTCTCGACTACAACGGCTGTTCTATCAGTTGGGCTCCGTTTGGGAATGTTTTCCCGTAAATTCACGGCCGTGAGTTTCCGCAAACTTTACGACAGATGCGAACGACTCGCTCAAGAAAAGTAAAGGAAAGATTCCACATCTGCCTACTCTCATTACTAATCGGTTTCGCATCGTGTTCTCGCTCTCCACTTGAAAGTAAGGGGTTAAAGATCGAACGGGCGCCCACTGAGTCTCAAACACTATACATTATGGAGATGTTTTATGAATCAAATGGAAAAGTGCTGCATGGCCCACGAGTTCGGGGAAACGACCTTAAAACCAAATATATCGACTTAAACCATGATGGAAGTTTGGATGTTATGTTTGTAAACCAATTTATTGAGGACGAGTATGCAAAAATTATTTTTCGCCCAGGCGCTCCAGATGATCAAGTGTTCGAAGTTATCGACCATAAAGGCTGCTCGATCAGATGAGCACAAATCATAACCAAGTAAGAAGGGGTCAGAAGAAGGAAGTAGTTGCCAATTCTCAACTCTTCTTCCACCGCCGCAACACCGGGGTAAAAGATCTCGCCGAAACACACTCGAACTTCCTCACTTGCTGGCTCACATTTGCCGCCGTCCCCATCGAGAGCCGCTCCGCTATCCACTTATGCCGCATACTCGTGCGCTTCCGTATCTTCCACGCCACCGCAGAGAGAAAACGGCGCATCATTATTTGATTTTTGTCACCTACCCCCCTTCTCCGAATGGGAAAAGAAACTTTTGATTCCAGAGTTGCCAAAGATCGGGCAATGACAGAAAACGAAATGGAGGAATGGAAGAACAATCCCGATGAATTCACAATGCCGGACGGCTCAAAACCGCCCCCTCTCTAACCTGGATTTCTGGATGAGAAGCAGTTTAAACAGATTGAGAAAATTGAAAGGAAATGGATGCCCCATGAACGTTCAATTGGCCCAATTGAGAAGTAGTATTTTTTCTCTCGCAGTTGGTCTACTTCTCATCTCATGCACGGAAAACCCTCTGAAATCGAAAGGGCTCCGAGTTAGAGAAGAATATGGTCAGAGCGATAGCTTCAGTATTATTGAACTAAGCCTTGGAAAGGAGAGTTCTTTGTTTGTGACTGGCAGTCTACTCGAAATCCACTACGAAGACCGAACGCAGGACGGCGAACCCGAAGTTGTTATATCCAACGCTGGCTCAAAGAAGGAAATCGTCATTACCATTAAAGACGAGAAGTTGCTTGTTCTCAAAAACACCGGGATATCTGTAGGTGCACCTTGATTTACAAATATAGTTCTACTGATAACAAGGGGTCAGTTGAGAATGGCGCTGCATTGAGCGCTATTCTCAATAATTACCCGATTCGCTCCGTGTGTAATTCCACAGTATCTTGTGCTTTTTCCTCCACTTCGGAGAAACGTGATCTCGAAGTCACGCCTGAATGCCGAGCCACTCGGGTCAGACAACATGTCATCGGTGTTGGTTTGTAGTTTTCATCGACTTCGAGGGTATTGCTCCCTCAAAGACCGAACCAGCTCTCTTCCATGTTATCCGCCCCCTTAAGCGGTTCATCATACCCATAACATACCGTTGCCAGAGGCGCAGCGACTACCAGCAACTGGGGTCCGTTCTGAAATGGCATTAATCGTAGAAGGCACCGCATCAATATGCAGCTCAACCTTGAGAAGTTTCCCAACCCTCCGCTTGCCTGATCACATCACGGAGTACACCATGCACAACACTTCATGAGCCTTTATTCCCCTGCACTCCTTTGCGCCGTGCTCGCGACCACTCTTTTCTGCGGGATGGCACTCGGCGAAGAATCAGTGACGGCCAAAGTTTCCGGCCTGCTGACCAGGATGACTGACCTGGGAGATGCCGAAAAATACGAGGACGCCGCCAGCGTAGCACGAGAACTACTGGATCTGGCGGAAAGCACGTGGGGAGAAAATCACGAAGCCACGATCAAGTGCAATTCCTATCTCGGGAAATATCTATTCTACGGCAGGAAATACGACGAAGCGGAGACTTACCTCCAGCGCTCCCACCAATTCTACGAGTCCGCCGGGAGCCCTCTCGAAGAAGCGGAAATGGTGGCCCGCTGGCTCGGCGATATCTATTTGGAAAAAGATGATTTCGACGAGGCGGAAACATACTACAAAAAAGCAGTAAAACTCGCCATCGCCTACCATGGGAAAAACGGCTTTCAGACGATTCTCGATCTCGTCCAAATGGGGGATTTCTATTTGGACACCGGTCGCTTTGAAGAGGCGGAAGCATACTACCGCAAAGCGCTCGAGCTATCAGCGCCATCCGAAGAGAATACCGGCGAGATCCTCGTCGCAGTCCTGCATTCTCTCGGTTACCTCAGACACCGTGCAGGAGACTATGACGAAGCGGAGAAATTCTACTCCGCAGCTGTCGAGACCTCTCGTACCACCTATGGCGAGGCAGAAGAAAATGCCGTCGAGATGGCGGACGAGCTCGTCTTTGTCTTCCTCGAACAAGAAAAGTATGAAAAGGCAGAGAAACAGATAACAACACTGCTCGAATCATGCCTTTCGAAACACGGGCGAGAAAGCCAGGAGGCCGCCTACTGCTACGCCCTTCTGGCCGAGGTCCATCTCCGAAAGGGCGATTTCACAAAGTCACGAGAATTCGCTGAAAACACACTAACTATAACCCAGTCAAATGGAGAGAAGGAATCGCTACCGGCTGGAATCGCCAGCGCCGTACTCGGTTCCAATCTAGTAAAAGAATATCGCTACCGAGAGGCCAGGAACTATTTCGACCCCGCGAGAAAGATTTTCGAAAACGAACTGGGAAATGCCCATCCGCGCACCGCCCGGCTCTATCATTCCTACGGATCGTTGGAACTCGCCCTGGAACACGGGACCGAAGCACGCAGCCTTCTCGCGAAGGCACTCGCGTCGAAGCTGGCCGCCTACGGCCAGGGCCACCCGCAGCTATACCTTTCCCTTTCCGACATCGGCGTGGCATTCACCGAACTCGGCGACTTCGAACCAGCAAGAACGTATCTGGAAGAATACTACAATCACTGCGTTTCCGTCGCAGGCGTCGGAGAAGTGAAAACAATCGCCGCAGCCGGAAACCTCGCATCGCTGTATCGCGAAATGGGCGATCACACCAGGGCACGGGAATTTCTCGAAGCCTCGATCGAGGCAGCAACGAAAGCCGGCAACGAAACCGACCCCAGTGCACTGATCCTGTACGAAGACCTTGCGACCCTCTGCTCCAATATGGGTGAATACCAAAAAGCCGAAAGTCTTCTCACCATATCACTAACAGGAAACAAAACCAACACAGACCTGGCCCCCGAATCCTCAATCGATCTCCTGATCGCGCGCGCCAACGTGGAAGCCGACCAGGGCAAATACCAGAAAGCCAAAGAGCTTCTCGAAAACGCAGCCGACGTTGCAGAGGAAAACTTCGGACCAGACTCCCTCCACCTCTACTCTCCCCTGCTTCACCTTTCCACCGCACTCGGCCATCTGGGAGAGTATGCCTCAGAGGACCGCATTCTGCGAAGGTGCATGGCGTTACTCAAGGAAAACGGGAGGGAGAAACACCCTGACATGGCCGCCATCTATTCGAATCGAGCCGCACTCCGCAGTAGTCTTGGTCAATATGCCGAGGCCCGGGCGCTGCACAACAAGGCACTCGAAATCGAATCCGAGGTCTACGGCCCCGACCATCCCGAGTTGGCCGGAGACGTCTACCTGCTCGGCACGACCCTGCTTCAATTGAAGCAATACGATCTCGCCGACAAAGCGTTCCTCCGTGCGATGGATCTGCTAACCGATCACAAGATCGACCGCGAGCTGATTCCGCTTATCGCCACCGGCCGCGCCAGGGCACAACTTCAGCTCGGAGACATCAAAGAAGCCGAAAAATGTTTTCTCCTCGGTGTACAACATGCCCGCAACATCCACGGTTCCGAACACAAGCGAATGGCCGATGCGCTGTCCGCCCTCGGGTTCTTCTACGTCAGGAAAGGCGACCTGCAAAAAGCGGAACTACGATACCTCCAGGCGCTCGAAATCTACGAAAACACACTCGGGAAAGAGCACGAATCTGTGTATGGGATGAAGAGAGAACTCGCTTTTCTTTACCACTTGCTGGACCGTCCCGAATACTCTCTCGCCCTTGGGAGAATGACGGTAAAGCACGACGCCGCATACTGGCAACAGATGCTGACCTACTTTTCCGAACGCGAATGCATCTCCGCCCGGCTCGAGAACAACACCGTGAACCTGCCTGGCACACTCGCCGACGGCTGGCTCGCAGCAGAATTCCAGATCCGTTTCAAAGGCTCCGTCCTCGATGCCTTGAGCGACCGCAGGCGAGCCGCTGGAATGCTGAAAGACAACCCGGAAGCACTGGCTCTCAGCGAGCAACTCGATACACTCGCAAAACAATATCGAGCCGCAGTTCTGGAGTCAGGCCTCGAAAGCAAACAGACCATCCAACTGCGGGAACAAGCTGAGAATCTGGAAAGGAAAATCGCCAGCCTTCTCCATACCGAAATAGAGAACTCCGCTCCCTGTTCGATCGGCGTCGACGAAGTCCGGAAATCCTTGCCCCGCGATGCGGCCCTCGTCGAATTTTTTCGTTTCGAAGAAATCGCCAAAGAAGAACCTCACGAGTTCCGCTACTCCGCCGTCCTGATCACGTCGGACAAACCCCCGGTGTACATTCCGCTCGCTCCGGCAAGCGTCGTCGATACGGCCATCGACCAATATCGAGACATCATCAATAGCGCCACCTCAGGTCCTCTGAACGACACGAAGTCCCTGAGCCAGTTTCATGAAGTAGAGGCCACTCTTTACGAATCGATCGTCGCCCCTGTCGAGAAATATCTCGCCGGGAAAAAGACCCTCATCCTGAGCCCCGGAGACAAGCTGGACTTTCTACCCGTCAGCTTTCTCCGCGACGGAGAAGGCACCATGCTGCTTTCCAAATACAACGTGCGGTATGTCACTACCGGGCGGGACCTCCTCGCCCCGGCCGCCGCGCCCGCCTCGCAACAGCCGCGAGCGCTCCTGGTAGGCAACGCCCTCTTTCACTCCAGCGCAAACCTTCCTGACACACTACTCACTACCAGCCGCTCCGCGGATATGCGAGGAGAGATCGAAGAGCATATCGGCACCTCCTCCAGGGGAATAAACCTCCCTCCCCTGCCAGGCACACAAAAAGAAGTCGATAAAATAGAACAACAACTGAAGACAAGAGGATTCGAGGTCGTCCAGCTCAATCGCGATGGCGCCACCGAGGCGGCACTTTCCGAAACCTGCCAACAGGCCGATGTCGTCCATCTCGCCACCCACGGCTTCATCCTCGACCAGTTGGACATCGACCTGGAAAGCACCGACGAGTCCGAACCGGCACCCCTCGCGGTACGGCACCCCATGTTCGTCTCCGGGCTCGCCCTGACGAATGCGCAAAACACCTTCGAACTTTGGTCGAAAGGCCAGATTCCCGATCCGGCCAACGACGGAATCGTTCTCGCCGCGGAAATGGCAGAGCTCGACCTCTCCGACGCTTCCCTGGTCGTTCTCAGTGCCTGCGACACCGGGGTAGGCCTGAGTTTGGGCAACGAAGGCGTGCTCGGTCTCCGACAAGCCCTGAACGCCGCCGGTGCAAAAAACATCATTCTGACACTATGGCCCGTCGGGGACGAACCCACCGTCGAGATCATGGAAGACTTCTACACCCGCTTCCTGGCAGGCACACCTCCCTCCCAGGCCCTGGCTGAAGCCCAGAAAGCCCTCTTCCCGAAATGGGAACAGGAATACGGCGAGATCAACGCAATCGCATTCCTCGCTCCCTTCCTGTGCACCAGCACCGGTCCGGCACCAGCCACAACAGAGCCCGAGTGATCTCGTATTGTTAGACTTACTATTCCGGCTTCCGCTCCGGACGTCCGAACAGCGCCAGCGATCGTCTCTGATCTTTTTCTTCGTACGACATAGGCACCAGCATATAGTTGGCAACACCTTCCTCTTTGTGCCGAAAAATCGCCATCGCGGATTCGGTCTCCGGAACGTCGTGCACCGTGAGCGTTCGTCCCTCGACATCGCCCCGAATGTCCGAAGCAATCAAGGAGCGCTTCCACGCCTCCTCATCGACGTACGATTTCCCGATCAATACAGTGAGAAGAGCGTTCACCTCCTCCAGCGTCGGCTCCGGCTCCGGCTTGTCCACATCGATGTCGCCATTCTCATCGAGCTCCAGGATTGTCAGCCGGTACTCGAGGATCTCTTCAGAGTCAGTTCGATAATAGACACCTATGGTTGCAAGACGCTGCTTGTCCTTCGATAACATAACGGCATACAAGCGAGACTTTCGACCATCACCATGGTCTTCTTCCCGGAGGAGAGGAGCCACCTCGAGCTTCTGCAACTTCCTCCAGAGTTCCATCCACCGATCCAGTGTCCAGGGAACTCCATCGTCCCAGTCCTTTGAAGGGTCTACCATTGTCGAATCCTTCGTGCCAGATCCGGAAATACTGTCTGCCTCAGACATGTCGGGAGAAAGAATCAGACTACCATCTGTCCCCTCGGGCGCGTCGAGCACCATCGGCTCCAGGTACCAGTCCCCAACCTCGAGAGTCTTCACCAGAGTGATTTTCCGCGACAGCATGTATCCGTCCAAACCCGGCACCTCGTACTGCTTTAACAAATCGCCCGTCAACTCACGAGCCTCCTCTTCCGGAAGATCCAGTTGCAAGCCCAGTCCCCTCGGAGTCGTCGAGACGAGCAGATTGTCCTCCATCTCCTCTTCCCCGGAATAATTTTTCCCGCCCGTGATCTCGCCTAACATAGCATTCATCTCGTCCCACTTCGCACTGCGCTCGGCGGGTAAGCCTTCGATATCGATCTTCTGGTCGTAAACCTTCGGAGTGATTTTCCGAACCTGCTTTTCACCCGCCATCAACTCCACATAGACCATGGCCTTCAACTCGCCCTCAAGTTGTGTTTCCGGCAGGGAGAAAACATACAACTCCCGCCCGCCCGGGAGAGCCGTCATTTCGCGAACGAGGCTCCAGCGTTCCCGGCAGGCATCAATATCCACCGGAGGCCCCCCGGCATCCCCCCTTGCCACGGCTGGCTCGCTGGCCTTTTTCTTCTCCACGAACCTCCGCTTCTCCTCCGACGTCAAAGCTTCGATCCGGTAGTAAGTAACCTTGTCGGCTCCATCGTACTCCACCACCATCAATCCATTCACTCCCGGAATGTCATAGGCCGAATTCACCAAGTCCCCGCCGTCAGTCTCCTCTTCCTCGGTCCAGAGAAGCAGCCTATTCTCCTTGTCAGGAAAGGGTGACGGGATTCCTGTCACCAACTCGACCACTTCGTCCAACTCCTCATCCGTGGGATCCCGAGGAGTCATCTCCTGCCCGTCCGCGCTCACGCCGTAAAACATGAATATATACTGATCGATACGCTTCGATGCCTTATCCACATTTACCGTGATCGCCCGGATATCCACCGAATTTTGATCGAGATCGTAGAGGTAGGACAGAACACCTTCCTCCTCCTCATACTCCCCATTGAGGACTATCTTTCCCTCTGGATCCTCCTTCTCCAACCGCTCCTCCCAATCTTCCAGTGTCCTTGGGATATCGGCCAAGAGGACGACTGGAAAAGAAAGAAACAAAAAAACGACAGCAGCGTAGAAGATTCGACTCATGGGATCGGCACCGCATACCACACAACCGGCCTCATCTCCACGACGAATTGTACAAAAAATCAATCACCCCACCATTGCCTACGTGCTGACTACCTTTCTTTAGAAAGAATGCCTATAAGCGATCTCATAAATACTGGATGGTCCTGCTACAATGAAATTTGGTATCGGGCAAGGCCCGCCAAGGAAATTGGCTGGCGGCGCCGCGGTCGGGACCAGTGCCTGCGTAAGAAGGCAGCGTAAGACGGGGGCAGTTGACAATTCTCAACCCTTCTTCCACTCCCGTAGCTCTGGAGTAAGAGATCTCTCCGAAACACTCTCGAACTTCCTCACTCCCTGACTCACATTTCCCGCCGTCCCCATCGAGAGCCGCACCCCTTCTGATCTGCCCCCGGGAAAAGGACTGCTCCCCTTTCTACTGGAAGTCACGTAGCCCATCGCCTGATCTCTTTCAGAGCCTAGCGATTCGCTAAATCGACCATCTACTCCGTTTCCTCACCACTCACCTCGCCTTCGTTACTCCCCTTCGCACTTCCCCCTGTCTGGAACTCACTCATCTGCGCTAATATCGCAGGTTCATTCGGATACAGGCCCAGGCCTTTTTCGAGAGTCGCGATCGCCTTTTCCTGATTCGACTGCTCACGATACAGCTTCGACATCAGCAAAATGGCAGGCACTCGTTGTTCATGATCCTGCTCCGCCTCGAGTAGCGGCAGCAGGGCCTCCCGCCCCGCATCGAAACTACCGGCAGCAATGTGCAGACGCGCTATCTCTAGCAAAGCTGCACGATCCTGTATCGGGGAAAGATTATTCCGACGCCTCGCTTCACGAAACGACGCCAGCGCCTCCTCATTCATATTCAATTGTGCCATTGCAAAGCCCGCCACCAGATGGCCCTTCCCATTCCACGGAGCCGTCCGGACCGAGTCCGCTGCGAGCATCAGAGCCTCCTCCGGCATTTGTCGATTGGTCAGTTCGACCGCTGCCAAACGCTGCGCTAGAAACTGATATGGCCTCGCCTGCGCGGCCTGCACATACAGCGCCGCCGGGTCATTCCACAGACTCGCCTGCTGCGGATACAGCGGCACGAAAATCGCCCTCCACCCGCCGAGCGCCACTAGCAGAACCACAGCGACAACCTTTGGCCCATTCAAAACCTCACTCTTGCGCAGCGTCCAAACCGACCTCGCCAAAGCCGCAAAAACAATCGCCAGCCCGATGCTTGGGATGATCAGATAATAATCCGCTACAGGTGCCGTGTAGAGAGGAAAGAAATTCGACACCGGGAACATCGCCGCGCCAAACCAGAGCAGCCCTATCGCCATCAGCCGATTCCGTTTCCAGGAAACCACAGTGGCCACAATGCCACCTATCATGACGAGCCAGGCCACTAACAGATCACCCGACGTCGCCGATTTCCCCCATACATACGAGCTGAGAAATTCGATTCGATCGATCGGAAACAGCCACATCGCCAGATGCTTCATCAAAAACCACGGAGCCGATACCATCAATTGCCAATGCGTCAAATCCGGCGCAAATCCCGGCCCCCTACCCCCCGTCGAATACGTCGCACCCACCACAGACCTCAGGCCCAGATACCCCAGCACGATCACCCCGTAAGCAGCATACGCAGCGAACTGCCTCCGCGAAAACTTCGCCTGCAGAACCAGCCGGTCATAGAAAAATACCAACCCTATCGCTACCACCAGGCTCTCATAGGAAAATAACGTCAGTACCAGCAGAAGCCCGGACACAATTCCCATCGCAACAGCCCCCGTCTCACACGACTGCATGCGACTGTGCACCAGCAAGAACAGACAGACAAAAAAGATTCCCAGATTGATATTCGAACAAGTCAGCCAGATCGCAGCAGTCGTCATACTCGGAGTCAGTGCCCAGACCGCAGCCGCCAGCACCGCATATTTCCACGAGCCAAACATGCCTCGCACCAGCATATACAGCGCACCCACCGCCGCCAGGTGGATCCCCATACCTACCCCGTGCCAGATTAGCATTGAGCCACCCGCCACCTCCTGCAGCCCGTAATAGATCAGATTCTTGAACGGTCGGAAAAACCCAAACCCATCCGGCTGAGCAAAACAATCCCAGACCCCGGAAAACTGCGCGACATGGGCGATTTGCAGCTCATCATCGAGCACAATTGGCGACCTCATACCCGGCAGAGCCACCAGGACAATCGTAAGCAGAAGTAACCCCACCGCCAAACACTCCGCAGAGCGAAAACTGAAGGATTGCGAAGATTTAGATACCGACTCCATGAGAAAAAGCAGAAAGGACACCGGAATATAATCTCCATATTTTCCATATACAAGGCAGATTATTAAATATTCTTAACTTTCGCGAGATCCCCCCCTTTCGGACAGGTAGGCGAGACCTGAGCCCACTCCCATCCACAAGGATTACTCGAAGGTCAGAATGAAAATCGGAATCACCACCATGATCGACCTCACTCCTTCGACACGTCCCGCAGGTAATAGGAAGGGGTCAGCGCAGTACGAAGAGGTCAGTTGACCATCCTCAACTCTTCTTCCACCGCCGTAGCATTGGCGTAAGAGATTTTTCTGGAACACTCTCGAACTGCCTCACTTGTTGACTCACATCTGCCGACGTCCCCATCGAGAGCCGCTCCGCTATCCACTTCTGCCGCCCTCTCCTTCGCTTCCAGATCCTCCATGCCACCGCTGAGAAAGGGCGCTTCATTATTTGATTTTTGTCAACTGACACCTGCTACACCAAAGCCGCCCTTACACAGAAGGCGTTTAAGTTTTTGAATGGTCCCATTAATTTGGCATATTTTCACGCATGAACAGCACCCTATTAGAATCCACATTAAAGGGGATTCAAAGTCGTGGTAAAGTGATAACCCATGAAGAATTTTATTCGAAGTTCTTCGATGAGATATTTTACTATGGCGTAGATGAAGTATCCTCGACACTTTCTTCGTTGACCGCTGACGATTTGTCCCACATGCAATCGGTATTTGCGGCTGAAGCAGAGAACCCGGATGCGGAACCATGTCCCTACACCTATCGTGTGGACTTTTCTAAAGAATATCCTGAAAACCTGAAGGCAGAAAAGGTGGCATCCTATCGGAAAGACATCAGGAAATTGCTCGATCTCTTCACCAAAGAGTTGCAAGCGAGATCTAGAAAAAATTAATAAAGAAGGGGGCGGTTGAGAATTCTCAATTCTTCTTCCACCGCCGTAGCTTTGGGGTAAGAGATTTTTCGGGAACACTCTCGAACTTCCTCACTTGCTGACTCACATTTGTCGGCGTCCCCATCGAGAGACGCTCGGCTATCCACTTCTGCCGCACACTCGTGCGCTTCCAGATCTTCCAAACCACCGCAGAGAAAACGGCGCGTCAGGATTTGACCTTGGTCACCAGCCATCCTCTACCCTTTCGTCGCCTGGAGACGCTCCAACTACTGTCGATCCCAGAGGCAAAGGTCGTTCCTTCATCGTTGCTCATCCTACCTAGCCTGTCGAACTATACTTCTTCAGTTTCCTCAATTTGATTCGCTTTTTTGAAATGTACTTCCCCGGCTAGCACATTTGGAACCAAAAGCGGAAATACATAGTCGCTTTTAATTTCGATGATCTGCCTACCCTCAAAATTGGATAAGCAAATTATATCCTGAGTTGTAAATTTAAGATAGGGAGCCCCTTCATAGGAAACTTCGACACTGTCTTCAAATACCTCCCATGAAAATGTTCCTTTCATCTTTTTCATTTCCTTAGAATACACTCTTGCCAATTCTGCAACTTTCTTCTTTCGAGACCCAAAAAAAACCCAATCAGCAATAAACACAAAAAAAAGAAGCATAACAGAAACAATTGGATGCAGAAGCCAAGCAACCAATCCTATAATCACAAAATATGAAATAGATTTAATCCAAATAAACTCTACAACTCTTTTCTTACCCTTTCTAGTCATTGCGAAACAGTACCTGTAGAGCAATTCAATCTCTTCAGCATCATTGCGAAATTCAATTTTCTCATGTTTCATATCAAACGATCGTGAGGGTTATGCTGGAATCGATCCCGAATAAGAAAGGTCTATAAAGAATCGACAGTCAATCCCCAACTCTTCTTCCACCGCCGTAGCACTGAGGTAAGTGATCTCTCCGACACTTTCTCGAACATCCTCACTTGCTGACTCACATTTGCCGCCGTCCCCATCGAGAGCCGCTCCGCTATCCAGTTCTGCCGCACACTCGTTCGCTTCCACATTTTCCACGCCACCGCTGAGAAACAGGACGCGTCATAATTTGATTTTTGTCAACTGCCCCTCCTACGATACTCAGAAATTTCACGATTCCTCCTCTAAGAACGCCATAAATTTCTCAACTTTCTTTAAATACGCCTCACGGTCAGTAAAATTTATATGATCAGGATAGACTCGATTTGGACTTCGATGATCCCAGTACATGGGATCTCGAAACACTTCCGAATAGGTTTGGGACACATCCCTAACATGCCCGTAGAAGTATCGTATTGCGCCATTTACACGATTTGAACTTCGCGTTTCTTCAGATTCAACTGATGAAAACAAACGAAATGCCAAAAAGGCCCCTTGCCTTACTACACTTTCGCGATCCTCTTCCTCAACAGAATCCACAACATCGCAAAGACGGAGAAAATACATTGCTGAAAGCACTTCATACTCCTCATACTCATTAGCGAAGCATGCATTACCAAATATCACCCCACCTAGAATAAATACAAATATTAACCATCTATCATTCATTTTCCAAAGCGCATCTGTCTTTTACTATTTGACCCGTCACGATCATCAACTGCTCATACGTAGTGGGAAACTTACTCAACTCCAAGAGCTTCTTCAAACTTAGAAATATATTTTCATTTATTCGTCGGGCTTTGCCCTCTGTCCATTCGCATTCATCTTCGGAAACTTCTTCACAAGATTAAAACTCAACTTCTATTTCGATCCCATACACAACAAATTCGTGGAGTAAGGAGCCACTGATAATCCTCAACTCTCCTTCCACCGTCGTAGCACTGAGGCAAGCGATCTCTCCGACACTTTCTCGAACATCCTCACTTGCTGACTCACATCTGCCCCTTCCGCAGAACAAAATAGCGGCTTGTTAGTGTCCAACCAAACGAGAACGGTCTTCTCCTGATTAGATGCCCAGCAACGCCCCCAAACCTTTCCCCCTTTAGGTTTCGCTTTGGTAGATCTTTCCGCTACACTCTGCTACCGCCATGAACCGATACCACTTACTACTTTGCTCGGCTCTTCTTCTCCCCTGCTCCACACTTCCGGCCCAGGAGATGAGCGACCGGGATTTCGCGGCACGAATCCAGACCCAAGTCACCTGGTCCGAGTTCCCGCACGCAGACCGTGCCGTTGAACGCGTCCCTGACCAGTTCAACTCCGCGCGCCACATGCGGGCGAAAGTGGAAAGTTGCCAATCCACCTCCACCCCTTTCCTCCTGACCTTCCGACTCGGGCTCAGCCCGGATGGCAACTGGAGCAACATCCAGTTCACCGGACCGCTCGTGACCTTTCGCATTAACCGACGCCTTCCCATTCCGCCCAACGAAATCGTCGGTAAAGAGATCTCTCTCCAGTACGATCAGCGGGGAGAACTGCTATCCATCAACCTGCTCGGCATAGGCGTCACCCACGTCCGGAAATCGGTGAACAGCGAAAAGCGTGAAGTCAAAACCGTCATCGAAGGAGACGGCCTGTTTCCCCTCTTCGATGTGAACGCCACCGACCAACAGCGTCGCAACGCCCTCACGCAAGCAACGTCCTTTTCCTTTCTCCCTGACAAGCTCGCCCTTCTCGACAACGACTCGGAGGAACTTCTGTTCTTTCGAGTGCTGCAGCTCGCCAGGGACTACGGAGTCGTCGTTCAGACCTTCGACGGTGCCCCCGGGATGCTGGAGTTGGAAAGCTTCGAACTCGAAGCGCCCCCGTCTCCCAATCCATGGATCCCCGTCGGCAAATGGTCGAGCTGGGGGCCTCTCCCTGCGCAGCAGCGCACGTTCAATCTCCAATAGAAGAGGGCATCTTCGTCTTTCTGAATATCCGCCGTCCAGCCCTTCCCTTTTCGCTGTCTTTTTCTCCAAAATTCCCGAACATTTCGGTCGTTGCGATTTCGAAAAACCTCCATGAAGACAATCTTCCTTCCGACTCTTGCCGCCCTGATTTTGATACTCCCCTCCGCTATTGCCCATCCGGGGCATCATCACCACAGCAAGCCCGGTCCCAATGGCGGGCGCGTGCTCGGTTCCGTGACGCCGCATCTCGAGTTCGTTGTGAGAAAAGACCGAAAGGTGCAGATCGTTGCGTTGGATGATGAGGGAAAAGCGACAGCGATCGGAAAGCAAGTTGTCCGCGTGAAAAGCGGTAGTCGGTCGAACCCGACCATACTGAATTTCAGAAAGTGGGCTGGCAAATTGGTATCGGACGCCCGGCTGCCCGAGGGAGAGGACATACCGATAACTGTCGAGATCCAGGCTGAAAAAGGTGCCCCGAAAACGACCGCAAAATTCAGCCTCGACGTGAAGTGAATATGAGCACTTCTTCAAAGGTGGATCCCCGGTGCATTGGGCCTCCCTGACAGGGCGACCACCTCCCTCGAAGGCCCCCGGCAATCACTGACCGATCGCCCTCGGCGCATTCCCTTTCAACAAAGGTCGCCATGTGGAGATCTCAATCTCTCCACGCCACGAAAAGCGTGCCTTCACATTATCCAGCTTCATCAGCACCCATGGAGTGAGCTGTGAACGATCGTTCTTCGTTAGCACAATATCATCAGCCACATAGACACAGGCGTGGACGATATTCCCGGACTCAGCATTCCGAAACACTACCATATCTCCATACCGACTGGCAGTATCAATTGATTCATACTTCTCCGAAAGTCGCGCCGTCAGGCTGGTGGTCTCTACTTCAGGTGTTTCGGGAAAAGCTCTAAAAAAGTTAAAGCTCGTCCAGATACTGTCAGGAAAAACACCACCGAGCCCGTCTCCGTTGGAAGGGAACTCGTAGAGATACTTCTTCGGAACCGCGGGAAAAAAATTCGACGGATCAATGGTATTGTCAGGCTCCGTCACACGCAGGACGGATTCGAGCAACGGCGCTGTGGATTTCACCTTTCCTTCGAGGGTCCAGTAATCAGCAAGTGCCTTCGCCGCATTGGCATCAGCAGGGATTTCCAATTCGAGCACCAGCGTCTGCGATCGAGTCACGGCACGACGCAGGGCACGATCTTCCTCGACCCGCGCCGCGTATTGAAAAAGAAGAGGCACGTCAGAAAAGGCGAGTGTCGAGTCGCCCACCGGGTAGCTGAGCTGCTCGATCAATTCAATCGCCGGAGCAGGCAGATTCAGCGGGGCAAACCACTCACGAGGCGAAGTCGAATCGATAAACACAGGGCGGTAGTGATACCGATTTCCTGAGAAATCGGAGAGCTTCGCATAGATCTTTCGAAGAATGTCAGGAGGTATCGCGAGTATCGCCTTCCTGCTGGGAAACGCTCGCACCTCCTCATCTTCGGGTAGCTCCTGCAGGGCGATTTCTTTCCGGAACAGCTCGACAACATCCGGTCGAGACTGCGCGGTGGATTCGAGATACTCGATCAACTCCTCTGCCGTCGAGTATTCAGGAAATCGCCACATCGTCGCTGCCGGTGGGGACGCAAATAGCTGAAGAGTCGACTCGGGAACTTCGAGGAACACCTTGGAATATCGCAGCTCCCCCCACGGACCGGGATTACAATCCACTACCTGCGCCCGCGACGGGAGACCGTGAAGAAGCAACAGAAACACGAAGCCGAAGATGAAGGGCACCCGACTCCTCATTCGCGATACTCGGGTTTCAGCCTCAGGTAAAAGGCCGTGATCTTGTCATCATTGAGGTAGGACGCGAGGATGTCGTCCAATTGCTGAAAGACCCACGGCCTCCTCTCGCTCTTCCCGTTTTTGGTGAACATGATATCTCCCGCGATGTAGTTGCAGGCGTGGATCCATCTCGAATCCGAGTCTTTGATTACCAGAATGTCTCCCAACTGCGGTGGCAGTTCAGCTCTTTCGTAGCGCTCTTCGGAAACCTTTTTGAAATCAGCCAGATTTCCCGAGCGCACTTCATTGGAGAAAAAAGTAAACGCCGTGGAAAAACAATCCGGCCAGAAATTTCCAATGCTCTCACCAGTATTCGGATAGGTATTGAGAAGCCCCTTGTTCTTCGCCGGCAGCAATCGTCCCAGTTCAATGGTGTGTATGGCAGGGTTCTCGAGAGCAGTCTCGATCAGCCCCCTCGCCTTTTCATTCCTTCGAGACGCCGTCCAATATTCGAGGATCTCATCATGAGACTGACCCGCCAGAGCCGACAGATCCAGCCAGGCGAGCATCGACATTTCGCGGTGAAAAGTTTTCAGAATTCCCAGCCGCTCCGTTTCGCTGCGTGCCTGTTGCAGGGTCCACCGAACGTCGGAAAAAAGCAGATCATTTCCCTTTCCCCAGAACGACATCCGTTCGATCTGAGAAATCCGATTCGTGGAAAGGCCTGATGTCTTACCCGCCATTCGGGAAAACCCACCATTCCACAACACATACGGATAACGAAAAAGATTCCCTTCCACATCCTGCCCGATGTGCCGATAGAGCAAAGCGCGAATCTCGGGAGTGAGGTGCCGAATCACTTCGTCCGAGGGGAACACTCTCGTCCCGCCTCCACTCGACGAGTCATCCCGAGCCGTCGCGAGCAGCGCCTCCACATCGCCCTCCAACAGCCCGCTTTCGCGTAGCAACTGCCGCACCCCATCGGGCGACTGGCGAAATGCCCAGGTCACCGGTTCTTTCCACGTCTCGAATTCGGGATAAGCAGTCACCGTATCACTGGTCGGCTCGAGAACCAGCTCCCGGCAGGCGATCTCGCCCCAGCGCCCCGCATACCGTGTCTTGAAAGCCGGAACCTCCCCCGGATCAATCGTGCGCTCAGGCGACTCCGGCTTCGCGATATTCCCTGCAAAAGCGGGCCCGGAAGAGCAAATCACAAGCATCGTGAGCCCAAGAATCGACAGAGTCGAAAGGACACAGGAATACACTCGAATGGAACGGGGCATTGTTGGCGTGGCAAACCAGTGCGAGAACGATTGGGTCAAACCGAGCCCTCACTGCGGAAGGAACAAAATCATGGAATTACAGGGAAGAAACGTGAAATTCCACACATCTTCAAGGTACAAGATGCAGTACCACATGACTGCGTATGACACCCCGTTCGATTCGACTATTCCCTTGAGAGGACCATACGCGACGCTACATTCCCGATAAAACGCTACGAATGCTGGGAGTGACCTACAAAAGCGAAGCCGCACATGTCTTTTCGGACGCAGAGGTCGAAGAGTTGGCGGAGAAAGCCGCAGAGTTCAACGCCTCTGTGGGAATCACCGGGTATCTCTACTACGCCCACCCCGTATTCCTCCAGTATATCGAGGGCGAAACCGAGGCGATCGAATCGCTGATGGAACAAATCGCCAAAGATCCACGCCACACAATCGTCGCCACAGCAAAGGATGAGGACAGGGTGAGCCGCAGATTCCCATCCTGGTCGATGCGCCTCTTCCAGCCGGGGCGGGATCCAGAGATCAACCTACAATCGATCTGGTCGGACATGCTCTCGATCGAAGCCCTCGACTGGCCGGGCGAACGATCCAACTCGATCTGGAGATGTATCGAAAAGATCTCTTCGACACAGGCCTAGCACAGCACTCTCACTCCTCGACGAGCCACATTCTCAATCGTCCCGCTTGGTCCACTTCTTAGACGTCTGCCGCTTCGGCACTCGGTAGTTCGGGAGATCGACAAAGAATCGAGTATCTCCCTTCTTCGAAGTCACGCGGATGGTCCCGCCATGCGCCTCGACAAACGACCGGGCGATGGAAAGGCCGAGCCCGCTGCCCGATTTCCCCGTGTTTTTGATCCGGTAAAAACGCTCAAAGATTCGTTCCCGCGCCTCCTTTGGTATCCCGTCGCCTTCGTCGCTCACTTCGAAACGCAGCTTACGATTGTTCTTTTCCACGAACGATGCGTAAAGCTCGACCGTGCCATTCTGAGGCGAATATTTGATAGCGTTGTGCAGGATGTTCACCAGGGCAGTGCGAAGCCGCTCGATATCCACGTAGATCACAGGATCGTCCGTATCATCTGTCAGGATGAGCTCGACGTCATTGTGCACCGCGGTAGCCTCGACGGCTTCGAAAACGGATTCCAGAAACTCAGAAAGCTGAACGACCTCTCGACGACACGAACTGTCTTCCATTTCGAAGCGAGTCAGGTCCAGCAGCCCGTTCACCGTGCGCCGCATGCGATCGACCTCTTCGGACATGTTGCGAAGAAGACCGCGATATTTCCGAGGCGATTCATCCATCCGCCCTTCCAGCATCAGCAAAAGAGGCAGCTGGATGGCGGCGAGTGGATTCTTCAGCTCATGGCTGGCAGCACCTAGCAGATCACTCTTTTCTGCATCGAGCTCCTGCCAGGTAGTCACATCCTCCAGGACGACCATGGCACCGAGAGGGTGTTCTCCATCATCAAAAGTGACCGGCGTCACACGGGGCTGAAAAAAGAGTTTCTCCTTCCCGATCGTCATGGGAAAGGACCGCAGTTTACACTTCACGTACTTACCGGTCTTTAATGTCTTATCGATGCAGTCCTCCACCTCGTCGGGGAAGCGACCGCTGGCTTCGCTCTTTTTCAGATGACTGATAATGTCGCGCCCCGCATTGCTCGCATACTCAAGTTTCCTGTCCGCATCGTAGACGAGAACCACACCGGGAAGCTCCCGCACGATTGTCTCGAGAGTGCGAATGAGAATACGCAGACTCTCTTCCTTCGCATGGAGATCACGTATGTCGCGCGCCACCGTGGAATAATACCCGATGCTCTCCCCACCTTCGTCGCCCGGATGCGCGATCACGACCTGGTTCACCGGGATCTCCGTCCCGTCGGCATGGCGGATGAAGTTCTCCATCGAAATTGCGTCACCCGGCGAGAGCTCCCTGAGGTTCTCCGCTAGCTTGGTCAGCCTGTCAGGAGTATGCCAGAAACTGAGCGGTTTGCCCTCGACGTCAAAATCGCTCTCATACCCCGTCATCTCCAGACCAGCAGGATTCACATAGGTACATGTCAGGTTCTCATCGACCATTCCCACAAAGTCCGGCGATTTCTCAAGAACAGTCGCGAGCCGGTCGCGCTGCAATTGAAGAGAAGAAACTTCGGTGATGTCGACAAACGTCAGCAAGACGCCGCGAATCTCATTCTTTACCCGATACGGCAGGATGCGCTTGAAAAACACACGTCCCTGTCGATCGCGAATCTGTCGTTCACGAGTATTTCCATCTTCCAGCGTCAGCCTCGCTTCCGAGAAGAGACGCTTGCTCATTAGCGAGTGGCTGAAGCTCTCAATGCTCCGCCCTTCATCCTGCGGCAACAGGTCGAAAAAATCGCGCACCTTGGGGGTGAACTTTCGGATGGCGAGATTCCGGTCGAGGAAAATCACGCCCACCTCAGTGCTCGTGAGCAGATTCTCGAGGTCGTTCGTCATCTCGCTCAGTTCCGTGATCTTGCGCTGGTGCTCCGCATTCACCGTATGGAGTTCCTCATTCACGGAATGCAGTTCCTCGTTCGAGCTTTGAAGCTCTTCGTTACTGGCTACGAGTTCTTCGTTAGTGGCCTGCAGTTCCTCATTACTCGTTTCGAGTTCCTCGATGGTTGCCTGGAGGTTCTCCTTCGTATACTGCAACTCCTGCTCGATGTTCGAAATGTGCTCCCGCGTGAGTGCTGACAGATCGACTTTCTCATTTTCCGGCAGCGAAATGGCCTTGTCGCTCACAGCAGGCGCCTTGCCTGTATGAAAGGCGAGAAAGTAGAAATTCGCCGTCCGTCCTTCCTCTCCCAGCACCGAAATCGTCAGGTCGAAGCGACTCTCCTCGTCACCCTTCCCGACCGGGATACTGGTGTAAGTGACAGTCGTCCCCTTTCTCGCCGCATGCTGCAGCGCGCCGGAGATCGGTGTGCGCAGGTCAGGGTCGAGCAGGTCGAGAACGTTCGTCGAAGGCCGCCCGCGATTCACACGAAGAAACTGGTCCGCATCCCCGAAAGTATGAAGCAGGTGAAAGCGATCGTCCACCAACAGCCCCGCCGGTGCAAAGCGATTCAAAAGATCATCGTAGACCTTGATCAATTCCGAGTCACCCATCGCACCAGCCCACCTGTCGCTC
The DNA here is from genome assembly GCA_002698785.1 of Verrucomicrobiales bacterium. GTDB lineage: Bacteria > Verrucomicrobiota > Verrucomicrobiia > Verrucomicrobiales > DEV007 > Arctic95D-9. The sequence continues at coordinate 27,473 of PAAG01000006.1, forward strand.
TCTCCCGTGTTATGAATGATCGGCGGAAGAAGCGTCCGGGTTTCCGTGGGCAGGCGAACGTCCCGCCGCTTTCGGTAGATCTTCCAGTGCGTATCGATAGACTCGAACTCGTCCAGCAGGTCGCCCGGCGTTTCGCTCGGCCCAAGAAAGAGAACACCCCCGGTTCGCAGCCCGAAGTGAAACAGCGAGACAGCCTTCTTCTGCGCCACAGGCCGAAAGTATATCAAGAGATTCCGGCACGTGACGAGGTCCATTCTCGTGAACGGCGCCGACTTGATGACGTTGTGATAGGCAAAAATCACACTCTGCCGTATCTCGCTGGTGACCTTCCACGTCCCATTGCCGAGATCCTTGAAATACCGGTTCTTCAGATCCTCATTTACCTCTAACAAAGCATCCTCGACATAGACCCCACGCCCCGCATAGTCCAGTGACTGGCGGTGGACATCGGTTGCGAAAATCTTGATCTCGATAGTGCTGTTCCGCTTCCGCCTTTCCTCCTCCAGCGCGATAGCGAGGGTATACGGCTCCTCCCCTGTTGCACAGCCAGCGCACCACACACGCAACTCACCCTCCCGCTCCGCCGAGCGAAAGAGCGAGTCCATTATCTCCGGAGACGCCAGCGCTTCAAATGCCTCAGGATCTCGGAAAAACTTCGTCACACCAATCAGCAAATCGCGATAGAGATTCCCCAGTTCTTCCAAATCGCGACGCAGAATCTCGACATAACGATCCAGCTCCACCCCCGCCATCTCGAGTCGCCGGTCGATCCTCCGGAGAACAGTCGTGGGTTTGTAATGCTGGAAATTGATTCCGTATTCCGCGCGGATCAGCTCGAAGAGCCGCTCCATGTCCCGACTCACCGGATCAAAGCTCGCCTGGTCAGGATCATCATGCTCACACTCAGTCGTAGGAGCACGGCTGATATAGTCTAAAATGACCGGCATCATTTCCTCCGGCTTCAGAATACGATTCACCAGCCCGGTCGCGACCGCACTCTCCGGCATACCATCGAACTTCGCAGAATCAGAATCCTGACAGAGAATCAATCCACCCGCTTCAGCGATGCGCTTCAGCCCCCGGGAACCATCGCTGCCAGTACCGGAAAGAATCACCGCTACCGCACACTCACCCACATCATCGCCCAGCGACTTGAAAAAGCGATCGATCGGCAGGGACATGCCATCATTCGGGTCCTTCTCCCGCAACAACAACCGCCCGTCAGAAATGATCATCTCCCGCCGCGGCGGCAAAAGATAAATCGTGTCAGGCTCCGCCGCGAGTTCACTGGCCGCCTGCTTGATCTTCAACCCCGTCTTTCTCCCCAGCAGATCATCCATCCGACTCTCGTAATCCGGAGACAAATGCTGGATCACGAAAAATGCACAACCAGACTCCGCCGGTATGCGCTCCACAAACCTCTCGAGCGCCTCAAGTCCGCCAGCACTCGCGCCAATGCCCACATACCGCACGGGCGACGCCGATGGCTCATCAGCAGATCGATTCTCTTGAGATTCAAGGATTTCTATTTCTTCGTCTTCCATTCAGAAATGCACATCAAATTGCCACTAGCCTACCACACACACAGCGCAGCAGGCCATCGCATCCGAGGATAGCCCTTGGAAAAGGATACGCAACTGAACCAGATATTTCTCGGATTTTCCGGGAAATTCCAGAAAACCGCCCCGGCACGCCTCCCCTCCTACTGATGAGAGCGAATAAACCCCGCCACACCACTCGGGTCGGGAATGTCGTGAATCACGATCTCCATATCATCCTGCCCGGCGCTCGAAATCTCCAGATCGCCAAACCCAAAGATCCTCTCACGTATACTGAGATCCACCTGCATATTACGGATATCCTCATAACGAATCTCACTCGTTCGCTTTCGCAAAACTCCCTCACGATACACCACACGCTCATTCGAAAGGATCAGACTGACAGACTTCTTCTTTACCCATCGAGAAAGCAAAAAAACAAGACCGAGAACCGCCGCCCCTGCTCCGCCAAAAGTCATCGCAGGTTCCACCCCGACACTGAGACCAAGAAACAGGAATCCCAGCCCGCCGATGAACAACATCCACGAAACCATCGTCGTGAAAAGATGGGCCCGGAAAAGCGCCGGATGAATCCTCCTCAACGTCGTCTCATCCGGGACACTGACGACATCGGGATCATCCCCTGCCGAACCCGACTCTTTCGCATCACCGTTAGGGCGCGCAGAAGGCACTTCGGCCCGAAACCGTAGACCGCACGAAGAGCAATCCACCACCTCTCCCATCATCGATTCAGGAACAGAAACCCCAGCCTCGCAATGGGGACAAGAATAGCTGATCGACCGTTCATCAGCGACATCAGTAGGTATACTCATCAAAAATCCTCCAGCCCGATTCCTTACTCATTGATTCTCAAAAACCGCGTTCTCATCAGTGGCATTGTCAGGGAGATTTCCCGATGCGCTGCCACCCTCCGTTCGAGCCTTCGCCTCAGAAACAGCCTTCTCGAGAGCCTCCGCCGTTTGGCGAGCCTCCGCTTCCAGCACCTCCACCGCAGCTTCCGCCTCCTCAGCCAGCGCCTCCGCCACTGCCACATCGCTCGGCGAACTCGATACCTCGATCTCTTCAAAAGCCTCGATCGCCTCCTCCGTTTCTTTCACCGCCTCATCACCAGCAGTCTCAACGTCCTTCATTTCCGAACGGACAGAATCCTCCTCACAGGCGGTGAAGAAGAAAAACGAAAACAGAGCGATCAGGAAAAAATGTTTCATAGCAAGAGATGCAAACTTGCCACTTCAAAAGAGCAGGAATCCATCCACGCCCCACCAACTTCACACCACCCCTTCCACAAACCGTCAAACCCAATCCCGGCAAGGGCTAATGCCGCCACCCTTTCATCACCCCACCCGAAACACCAGAAACCCTACTACCTCAATATATGCAATCCACCCACACCCATCGTGCTACTTGCAAGGCGACCACCAAAAAACTACCAACCTCCCCCACACTACTCCCCCACCGCCGGTATCACCTGCTCCGTTTACGAATTCAAAGAACAGGAGAGAAAACTCACCTTTTCTCCACGACTGAATGCACAGTGTCGCTGAGGGAAGGATCACCTATCGACCCCACTCGCAACCTGAACACCTTACTCAGTCTCCTTTTGCTCTTTGCTGCTCTCGCGGTGGGACGAATCAGGATTCCTGCCCTCGTTCTGTCGCTGGAGGCATACCCTCTCTGCAGTCCCCTCGTAGTAATGACCCCGGTATCATTAAACGTGTTCACCCGGTAAACGGGACGGAAAAATCGATTTCCCGGCGTGCCTATTATGCGAAACACGTCTCCGCTTTCCCCGTCATTTTCGATTACGAGATAGAAAGCCGTCCTCCTTTTTCCTTTCACAATTCTCTTGAGCCTTTGCGCCCGAGAAAACGAATAAATGTTATCCCCACGGAGGGCCTCGTAGCTCGCGCCCAAAAGTGCATCCGGTCGAAAAGGAGGGCCCACTGTGCCAAATCCCACAACGGAAGAACTCAACACGCCAGAAATTTCGCCCGCAACGGCCTGGATGAAATAGTAATATTGATAGCCCGGCTCTCCTTCCTCATCGAAGTAGGTCAGATCAGCAGTCGCCCATACTATCTCAGCCACGGAAAAATCGTCCAGGGGACTTCGGTATACTATGTAGCTGTCAGCGCCGGGCACCGGTTCCCAATTGAGTTCGACAGCACCTTGAAACATCCCCTCTGAGGCTCGAAACCCAGTCGGCGGATCGATCCATACGTGTCCAGAATTGATCACGCTGGCTTCTGAATTCGCTTCCGAATTTGCCGCAACGACGTAGTAGGAATACAAAATCCCTGGAAGAACATCATAGTCCACGAAGGCAGTTGTCGTCGTCGTTTCAATCAGGGAGTAGGGCTCTTCCTCTCCTGGCGAGCGATACAGGTTATACCAGTCGGCATGGGAGCTACTCGTCCATCCGACCTCGATGCGATCTTTGAAATCTCCATCCGTTGCCGATATGAGAACAGGCGTGGTGGGAACCAATGGCGCCAGACTACCCGCCGCACCTTCGCTCAACTCTCCCTTCTGCGAATTGGTCCGAGCTTCCACGAAATAGTAATACGTCACGCCATGTTCGGCCCCGTAGTCAAACGCCTTCAAAAACGATGCCACTTCTACGATTTGCTCTGCAGTTGAAGCATCGTTGATCTCACTCCGGTACACACTGTAGTAATCTGCACCTGCAACTTCTTCCCAGGTGATTTCTACCCTGTCCGGGCTTGTACCCTGAGAAGCTTTCACCCCAGTGGGAGGAGGGAGAAATCTCTCTTCGACGAAAACCGAAACGCTTTCACTGGGGTCTCCAGATCTCCCGGAGCCCGACGACCGAATCCAGAAAAAATACTCTTTCTCTATATACCGTACACGAACTGTATAGGCTTCGCCAACTGCCGTTCCACTGTCAGACGCCCCTAAAAAGTCGTCTTCCGTATTCCAGTACACTGAGTAGGAGGCTACCCCATCTACCCCCTTCCAAGTGAGATCGACTTCGAACATATTATCCTCACTCTGTGTCGCTTCGATCTCCGTGGGCGCCGGGGGCCCTGGATCCGATCGCATACCCTTCCCTAACGTGCTGAACCGACTCTCTCCAAACTCATTTTTAGCCACGACCGCATAGTAGTAAGTCTTCTCCGTCTCGGGGGGGACATCATCGGCTCGCGCCCCGGAAATATTCGACCTCACAAGAGCCAACATATTTTCGATCCGACTCTCCGATCGATAGAGATCATAAGAAGTGGCATTCGGAATTTCTTCCCATTGGATCACGATTTTCTCATGAAATGTCCGGAACGTTCCCCAAACATGATTCGGCTCGACCGGAAGATTCGAACGAATATGCCCGCGTTCCGCGCGAGTTTCCCCCCCCCCGAAATCGTTCTCACCTCTGACCCAATAGTAATAGCTGATTCCGGGAAGCGCCGTCGTGTCGCTAAAACGGGTTTCCTGGAGTCCTGCTGCCAGGGTCTCCGCGTAAACAACGGAATCGGTCGTATTTCTCAGAACCCGATAGCTGGTTGCGGTTTTGGAAACAGCCCACGACAATTCCACCCGGTCATCGAATGCTCCGTCTGTTGCGGAAAGGTCAGACGGAGACCTCGCTGCAATGCTGAAAGTCATGCCTGGGTTACGTGCAGGGTACGGCCCGCCCACGCCATTTTCATTCTCCGAAGTGATCCAGTAATAGTAGGCTCTCCCGACCTCGACATCTTCATCAATCCACGAAAACTGGGACCAGTAGGGGTGAGTGCTAGGCCAAAACAGTTCGTCAATTACAGCCATTTCCACCGCATCTTCCAGCCTCTCAGTTTCCGATCTCAAAATGCGCACCGTGTGGGCACGCGAATCCCCCTCCTCCCAGTTCACCTGAATGCCATCGACGAGAGCACTCGTATCCAGATATCGAATAATAGGCGGGCGGTCACTGATCAACCCGGGAGCGTCTCCAGCCAGATTCGATGACCGGGAACCATCCACAGCGACCACATGATATCGAAACTCTCCCAGAAAAGTAATGTCAGGGTCTGTAAAAAGAGTGTTCACAGTTGTTCCTACCGGTACCAGCGCGTTCGGCGGAGGTCCTATTGCCCTTCGGAAAATCCAATACTCTGACGCCCCTGGGACCGGTTGCCAGGTTACGTCAATACGATCGCTATACGTTCCTATCGTTGCCCTGATTCCCCCCACGGTAGGCAGTGAATCCTCCGGCTCTTCATCAGGCCGAATCAGCCCCAACACCCGATCACCATCTTCATTCACGAACCGATAGACGACGCTCCCCGAGACGAGCACATCAAACCTCCCGGCTGCGAGGTAGCCACCATCGGGAACATCTTCATTCGTATCTAGAGGCCACTCACCCAGCGTCGCCCCGTCACTTTTGGAGAATCTACGAATGTAGTGGCGGGAATCCCCCTTGCTGAGCACGTAAAAATCCGGTGCTCCATCGAGAGTGACCACATCCAGCCCTGTGTGCCCCTCCCCTAGGTGACCAGACTTCAACTCGCCCGAATTACGATCAAAAATCGAAACCGTGTCATTGTCTGTCGATAACGTCAAATTGCTCGATTCGTCGTGCGCGAATTTGTGGAACAGAACTGAATGCAAAGAATTCCACGTCTTGATCGCATACCTGCTAACGGGCACGACATTCAAGCTAGCAGAATGGCTTATAAACAAGAGAGTCCCCGACGGGTTCCGCTTCACTATAGCATTCGAATTGTATGACGAATCGTCGATTTCCTGCACTTTCGGAGTCGATGCCACTTCTCCCGTCCGCGAATCGAAAATCCTCAGTTTGATTTCTTTGTCTACCGTTGCCAATCCGAAGAGATTCCCATCACATCCGCATACAAAACTCCAAACCGGGTATTTCACCTCCAAAACTCCCGTCGGCACCAGCGTCCCCGCTGAGAACGAATGGATGCGACTCGTTACGGGTGTCGAGTAATAGACAGTCTCCCCATCCAGAGAGAATGCGAGGAAACCTCCATCTGCATCATCTCCCAAATCAACGACCGCTTCGACCTCTCCCGTTTGCCCATCGAAAGCAACAATCCGGTCGTCAGTGAGATCGACGACATAGAAAACATCCAGAGTCGGGTCAGCACAAATGCGACCGACCTCCCACGGCACCACCTGCTCCACCTGCGATCCAGATGGATCGAACCCGGCCTCAGCGTCTGAACACAACAAGACAAACCCGACCGATACCTCCAGTAACAGAAAGCAAAACAGAGAACGGATAGAATGAGCAAACGACCTGGGTGCGAAACAGGGCAAAGTAGAGAAAACTAGCTCACACTCAACCAACCAGTCAACATAGAGAATATAATATTTTGATTATTCTATAGATTCGACCTCCACCGAATAACGCAATCCTATCCCCTTACTCCCCCACCGCCGGTATCACCTGCCCCTGCAGCCTCTCCCTTCTCAACCTCGCCGCCTCCGCCTGCAAAGCAGATCCCACCGCCCAGGGATCGAAATTCTGCCGCAGGAAAAACTCCCACTCATCCTCCGTGAACACCTGCAGAAACTTCATCCCCTTCGCCCGCATCGATGCATAGTTCGCCCGATAGCCCGGTAGGTAATACCCATCCTCCGGCAGCATGGCGAACCAGTCCTCGAAGGAAAGCCCGCCCGTCTTCACCCACAGATACCGACTCGTCGGCACATCGATCCGTTCGCAGAAAGGCACCCACGATACCTTGTAGAAATCCTCCAGCGCCTTCAGCGCACCATACTCCACACGCACCACCTCCCTGACATAGTCATCACGACTCACCCGGCCCAGCCACGCCATGATCGACAGCTCGCTGAACGCCTCCCACTCCTGCACATTGTGCAACTCATACAGCGCGAGCGACCACAGGTAGCCGAACGAATACTCCTCACCCGTCGCAGGATCCCGCCGCCGAATCCGAATCGTCGCCAGCTCCTTCGCGCGGGGCGATGTGTGGTTCGCATCCTCCGGCCCCCTCGGCAGAACGCTGTCCCAGAAAACCGGAACCCCAGACGCCGCCCCCGAAAACAACACCGCAACCGAGGTAAAAAACGGATCATCAGCAGACAACCACTCCCCCGTAAAAGGATCCTTACCCATCTGCGGAATGTCGCTCACCATCCGATTCAACTGGCGTCTCCCGTGTGATTCCGTTTTCCGCTGCTTCGGTAGCTCCGCAAAAGCGTTCTCGAAAGCAGCCAACACCAACACAATGAAGAACCAGGCACGCACGACAAAAAGATACTAACCTGATCGCCACCTTCCCATCAATCCAAAACGTTCCCACACCCACCCAGAGCTTCGCTGCCCCACAGCACGCGCCATTCTACAGTTAGCAGGAAAGCAGTTGCTAGATTCCTTAAATTGTGGTATTTATGATTTTTAACACATGGTCCCCTTTTCTCCTCTCGTAAATTTGATAAAATGGGCGATCGAAAATCCAAATGGTTGGCGCATCTGCCAACAGTAATCTGGGCAGCACTCTGCTTCTCCGGCTTCTCGATATTGGCTTTATACGCCAACTCACCTAGCCCCCAGGGTAACGCCGCATCCCCCGTGCCGGACTCATCGAACGATGGGGCCCGCGTAACTATGTTCCTTCATCCGAAGTGCGTCTGCAGCCGCGCCAGCATCGACGAACTCAAAGCAGCGATCCAGCAGGCCGATCAATATCGCGGCACACTCCATTTCTACATCACCGTTCCCGAATCCGGCTCCACCGAAGAATGGAAAAAAGAACCCCTCGTCACACAGCTCAAACACTGGGGACACAACTCCACCATCCACTTCGATCCCGGCGGGAAACACGCAGAAAAACACGGCGCCCTGACATCCGGTCACGTCGTGGCACACGACAGTGAAGGAAAACTGATTTTCACAGGAGGCATAACCGCGAGTCGAGGACACCGAGGCGAAAACCCCGGGCGCCTCGCACTCACCATCGCATTGGAGGGCATACCACACAAAGCGCCGTCGCCAGTCTATGGCTGTGGACTTCAGACAACAAACGCCCCGAATTAGTACATCGATGACCACCCCTGACAAACATGCCTTCAGCCCCTCCGAGGAACAAGTGAACGCGCGCTACCTCAGCACCCTCGAACAGTCCCGCGATACCCACAGCCAGATATTCGCCCGCATCCTCCCCCTCCAGTGGATCGCCTGCGTCATCATCGCAGCCACCATATCGCCCCGCACCTGGGACGGCATACAGTCCAGCATCCATCCCCACCTCATCGCAGCCATATTTCTCGGAGCCATTATCTCCCTTTATCCCAGCTACCTCGTCTGGAGAAAACGCCGTGGCACCTCGACCCGATACATCATCGCCATAGCGCAGATGTTGATGTCAGCACTCATCATTCACCTCTTCGGTGGGCGCATCGAAGCACACTTCCACATCTTCGCCTCCCTCGCCCTGATCGCCTTCTATCGAGACAACAAAATCCTCTTCCTTTCCGCCACCATCGTCTTTCTCGATCACGTGCTTCGAGGAGTCTTCTGGCCCCAGTCCGTCTTCGGCGTCGACGAGCAATGGCCCATGCTACGAGCATTCGAACACACCATCTGGGCCACACTCGAAGTCATCGTTCTCGCCGTTTCAATACGTCGCAGCCTCAAAGAAATGCGAGGCATCGCAGAACGACAGATCACCCTCGAAAACGCAGAAAAACTACTCGAAAAAACCGTCGCAGAACGAACCCGCGAACTACGCACCAGCGAGAAAAAAGCCCGCGACCGATTCGAGAACGCCGTCATAGGCCTCTACCACTGCGACACCGAAGGCCGACTACGAAGCGTCAACCCCGAGATGGCCCGCATGCTCGGCTACGAAACATCAGAAGAATTCCTCGCCGAAATCAAAACCATCGACCAGATCGACAGCAGCGCCCCCGCCACCGACGAACGCTGGATCGACCGAGTCCTCTCCAGGCGAGGATACCGCCAGCGAGACTCCCTCTGGCGCCACAAAAACGGCAACACCATCCCCGTACGAGAATCCACCAAAGTCATCGCCAGCGACGGCGGCACCCTCCTCGGCATAGAAGGCAGCGTCGAAGACATGACCGAATTCAAAGAACTCGAACAACGCTACCTCCAGTCACAAAAAGTGCAGGCACTCGGACAACTCACCACCGGCATCGCCCACGACTTCAACAACATCCTCACCTCCATCGTAGGATTCTCCGAACTCATCATCTCCGCACCCGACACCCCCGAGAACGTCCGCCACCAAGTCAAAGACATCCATACCTCCGCCGGTCACGCCACCCGCCTCACCGCCCAGCTCCTCGCCTTCAGCCGAAAACAGACCTTTCAGCCCGAAGCCTTTCTCCTCACCACCAAAGTGAACGAAATGAGCAACATGATCAGCCAGCTCATCGGAGAAGAAATCCAACTCAAACTACACAGCACCACCGAAGAAGCCGCCTACGCAGACCCCGCACAAATCCAGCAAGTCATCCTCAACCTCGCCGTAAACGCCCGCGACGCCATGCCAGACGGCGGAGTCCTCACCCTCGAAATCGACACCGCCCACCTCGACCAAGACTTCATCTCCCACTGCGGCACCGCCACAGCAGGCCACTACACCGTCCTCACCGTCAGCGATACAGGAACCGGCATTTCCGACGAAGAAAAAGAACGAATCTTCGAGCCCTTCTTCACCACCAAAGGCCCCGCCAGCACCGGCCTCGGCCTCGCCACCTGCATAGGCATCGTCAAACACTCCAACGGACACATCACCCTCTCCAGCGAACCCGGAGTCGGCACCATATTTCGAGTCTACCTACCCGTAGCAGAAAACAAACCCCAGCACACCACCACAACAACAACCCAGTGCTCACTTGCCGAACTCAACCAGGACACCTGGCATGGCGGCGGCACCATCCTCCTCGCCGAAGACGAAGAAATGGCACGCAAACTCGGAGTCCGCGCCCTCACATCCCTCGGCTACGAAGTCGTCGAAGCCATCAACGGAGCCGACGCCCTCCAGAAATTTCTCGATCGCGGAGGCGAAGACAAATTCGAACTCGTCTTCACCGATGTACGAATGCCCATCATGGGCGGCGTCGAACTCGCCCAGCGGCTCAAAGAAATCTCCCCCAACCTCCCCATCATCTACAGCTCCGGATACACCGGCGAAGCCATCACCAACACCGACCAGTTGAGCGACAGCAGCTACTTCCTCCAAAAGCCCTACTCCATAGAACTACTCGGGAAACGGATCACAGAAGCCCTCGGCATCCCCGCCGCCTAGCGAGGACTAACACTTTGCCAGAAAAGAGCGCAAGATCAAAAGCGTGAAACGGAAACTCCGAAAAGCCAAACGCACCGGAAACCGCGTCCGCATCTTCAAGCTTCGCCAAAAACTCCAGAAGCTCAGAGCCAGGCTCCAGCAACTGAAAGCTCTCGAGTAGCGCAAAAGCAACGCGCCCACTCCACCTCTCCCGAGAGCAAAACGGTAGAGACCTGCGGCCTGCAGGTCTACCCAAAGCCCAAAGCCCAAGATCCAAGATCCAAGATCCAAGATCGCTCGAGCATATCCCGGCCTCACCGCGCCACCACCTCACCGCGCCACCACCTCACCGCGCCACCACCTTCCCGTGACCCGTGACCCGTGACCCGTGACCCGTGACCCGTGACCCGTGACC
>PAAG01000007.1 GCA_002698785.1 Verrucomicrobiales bacterium
CCGATTCTCGATCGCATGCCATTGGCCCAGGGCTTTGATACATACTGGGGACCTTTGGGAGCGAATGATGGTGGGTATGTGAAACTCTGGGACCAGAACGAATCCATTGGAGAAAGCAAAGACCTCGCGTCCCTTTCTCGAAAATACACTGATAAATCCATCGATTGGATGAAGCAGCAGGTGGAGACAAATCCAGATCAGCCCTTTCTACTCTACCTGTGCCATACCATGATGCACACTGTTGTCGATGCGTCGCCAGAGTTCCGAGACAAAACAGGGAACGGTCTCTACGCCGATACATTACAAGAACTCGATCACGAATGCGGTCGACTTCTTAAGGCTATCGACGATTTGTCCATACACGAGAATACTCTGGTAATCTTCACCTCGGACAACGGACCGTGGTCAAACGACATGGAGCGCCAGAATACCAAGAATGCAAAGCACGTCGAATGGTCGAAAGGGCCGCATTTCTCAGCGGGCAGCAGCGGCCCGCTCCGCGAAGCGAAAGCCTCTGATTACGAAGGCGGTGTACGCGTGCCCTGTCTCGTCCGTTGGCCCGGGAAAGTTCCCGCCGGTCGCGAAAATGACGCCATCTTCGCGACCTTGGACTTTTTACCCACTTTCGCAAATCTTGCCGGATTCGAGATACCTGACGATCGCATCATCGATGGTGTCGATCAGACAGATCTTCTTCTGGGACAAAGCGAAAACGGAAATCGCGAAACTTACTTCTACCATTCCGGAAACCACGGAGTGAGAAAGGGAGACTGGAAGCTGCTCTACGCGAACCGCTGGCCAAAGGAGTTCAAGAACACCTACCCGAAAGACCGAGGTACGAACCAGATCGAACTCTACAATTTGAAAGAAGACATTGGAGAGAAAAACGATCTCTCGAAAGAGCATCCAGACATCGTCAAGAATCTCCGTGCTTTGAAGTTAGTGAGAGAGAAGGAATTGTCGAAAGTGAAATCCCGGTAGTGTGGAGCTACCTTTGGTTCTGTAATTGCACGTAGAGAATCAATTCAAGCTCCAGTATTTCGCGATTCCAGATTCGGAGATGGCTATTGTTTGGGATCGCTCTCCACTTAACCTCTGAACCAAATTAAGCGTCAGAGACTACGTGAGAGGAGCAGAGGCTGAGCAGCAAATTTGTTCTGCTATTCGGCACGGTATCTATTACCATACTATGGGATTATACGAAAATTACGGAGTGAATATTAGTACATCGAAACGCTCTCCTCTTTACAGCTTTAGTCACAAAGTTACCGTTGACACTGTCCTCGTATTCTTTAGTCTCGCATATAACGACGGATACCGAAAAGGTATACCCCCTGGCCGTCTCATACAGTGATGAGAACAATGGATTACTTCCCAAGCCGGTCGCTTTTGAGCGTTGTAATTTTTGCCATATTACTCGCCATTTTTGGTGTTCGAACTTCGGAGGCATGTGTATTCACGCATATCGATGAACGGCGAGCCGAGAGAAAAGCGAAAAGAAAATTTAAACCAGACGACTCCGGATACGGCTCTCTGAAGTTCGAGAAAGCAATGGTTCGTTTCTGGGCGAAGCAGAAAAGAAAAGAGAAAACTGCTACCTGCAAACGCAAGGCGAAAAAGAACCTCGTGAAGCGCCTGGTGAAGGTGCGGAAGATTGTTCGGCAGAGAGCGGCTAATACCCCACGCGGAATCTGGGAGATTACGCTATCTAAAGAGGGCTTTACGGATATTGTCACGAATTTGCACTTCTCCTCCGTGAACGAGCATAACGATAGCTTGGCGGGAACGGTGGAAAGACCGGTCGGGAATGTCCTTACGACATTCAGTGGGTATGAGAATGGATTGCGAGTGGAGATCGTTACAAGAATCGGAGAGGCGATCGTCATGGTTTACAATCCCTCGAACTCGAATGCTGCCAGTGGTTTTGCTGTGCTCGCCGATAGAACTGTCATGAGCGTATCCGCCGTTCGGATCCAGGGGCCGTGAGGTGCCCCATTCGTAAAATAAGAGATTGGTCTTACTCGACCGCCCCGAATCGGTCAGGCGGCCAATAGCGAAACCAAATTTTCCCCCGGAGGTGCCTCTTGTGCACAGATCCCCACATGCGGCTGTCATTGCTGTTTCCGAGATTGTCACCAAGGACAAAGTAGGAACCCTCAGGGACCGTATAGAGATTTTTCGCTGAGGACGGGTATTTCGCCTGATGTTGAAACGCGACGGGATTCGGTTCAGGGGTAAGTTGGCAGGGCTCGCCGTTCACGAGGAGTTGATCGTTGTCGATACTGATTTCATCTCCGGGGAGGCCGACGACACGAAAGGTGTAGATGGTAGTGGGAAAATGATCCTGCATATCGAGTATCTCATTTACCTCGAACGCGATGATTTCATTCCTCTCAGGGGGCCTGAACCAATAGGTGATTTTCTCAACGTAAATCATGTCCCCAGGATTGATGGCAGGTGACATGGCGGAGGAAGGTATTTGGTAATTTTTAACAACGCCAGTGATGGAAAGAATTGTCCAAATTATGAAGGGAGCCGCGATGACTATTCCGAGAACAAGCCACGCACGATTCTGAGTCTTCCGCCTCGGTAGTGGTGGTGGTGCATCGACAGCAGTGAGTTTTAGGTTGTCAGCCATTGCTGTTTTCTATGGTAAGCCCGTTGGCCGGGAAATTGGCAAGGTATTTTGCTCGAAGCCCTTTGAGAGACGGTCTAGGCACCATGAAGGGCTAGCCAATGGAGATCGACTAAAATCAAGAAATATGGTATTGTTAGTCAGGGTTGCTTCCTAGAGATGGTGTAATCCGGTTTGCCTCGTTCTATCCATCTCTCTTCGCAGCGAACTGGCTAACGCACAAAGTTGCCCGGAAAAGCGGAGGGGAAGAGGAGAAAATGAGCTCAAATGCATGAAAATGACAGGCTCTCATCAATTGGTAAATTTTGTAAATCCCTGTTTTTCAATCTGTTATATAATGGTGGCTCCCCGGAATCGCCAAAAAACGAAAGCCCCATCTTTTCCCATCATTTTGTCAAAGTATGAACAACTTCCTCAGGTTCATTTCGCGAACGGAAGATTGTTGTTTGCTGCACCGACGTCGCGGACTATTTATTATTGTTAACCATTCCCTCGATGATTCGTTTTTCTTTGCCCCTGATTCTCATCCTATTCACTCACGCGATTTATGCGGAAACGGACCCCGTCATTTCAGTGGCAGAGGGGATCGAGAAACGAGATGGTTTGAAGACGGCTTCGGTCGGCTTCTGCATGATCCCTCTTGATGGTGAGCCAAGTGCCGCGAAAGGCTACCGGATGGATACAGGGCTCGTGCCAGCCTCTACGATGAAGGCGATTACCACTGCCACAGCGAACGAAGTGCTGGGGCCGGAATTCCGCTTCAAAACAGAGATACAACTCGCCGGTAAGCTCGCCGAGGATGGAACGTTGACTGGTGACGTTGTGATTCGTGGTGGCGGCGATCCGACACTTGGGGACTCGGGAATTGCGAATGACTTTTCCAAATGGGAATCGGCTCTTCGTGAAGCCGGAGTGAAGAAGGTCGAAGGATCGATAGTAGGTGACGCATCGCTTTTCGGCACGCAGATGGTGCCCGATTCGTGGCAACGCAACGATATCGGAAACTACTACGGAGCGGGGGCGTGCGGCCTTACGTTTCATCAGAATCTCTTTTACTGTTCGTTCCGCACACCCAAAGTGGGTGGGATCGCCCCTTTTGTGGGAACGGATCCGAAGTTGCCCGAGGTGGAGTTTTTCAACGAAATGCGCGTGGGCTCTTCGGGTTCTGGCGACCAGGGGTATATCTACGGAGTGCCGTATGCGAAGGTCTATTACCTGCGAGGAACCGTGCCGGCGGGGAGTGGGTCGTTCACCATTAAAGGCTCGATACCAGATCCGGCTTTTTTCTGTGCCCGAGCGTTTACGAAGTATTTGAACGAGAACGGTATCGAAGTAAGTGGTGAACCGACAACGGACCGACTGCTTGGGCACGAGGGAAAGACTCTGTCGGCAAGAAAGGTTATCTCTGAGCAGGAGTCAGACACCTTGGCTTCGCTGATGGTTCTAACGAACCAGAAGTCGAACAATCTCCGTGCTGAGTGTATGCACCGTATGGTCGGTGTGGAAAAGGAAGGCAAGGGGACAACCAAGGCGGCATCAGAAGCTGTGACAGATTTCTGGGGCGATAAAGGAGTGGATATGTCGGGATACTACATGGCTGACGGATGCGGGCTCTCTCGCGCAAATTCGGTTACTGCTCGCCAGATGGCGGGGATCCTCTATCACGCGGCAAAAGGGGAGCACTTTGAATCTTTTCGGAAGTCGCTGCCAGTAGCTGGGCAGTCGGGGACCTTACGCAGCATTGGGCGAGGCACATCGGCGGAAGGCCGGGTGCGGGCCAAAAGTGGAACCATTGACCGGGTGAAGTGCTATGCGGGGTATGTGACAGCGCGGAGCGGAAAGGTCTACTCGTTCGCAATCTTCGTAAATAACTACGAGGGATATTCTTCTCAGGCGAAGTCAGCGATCGTGGATGTGTGGGTGAGAATGGTTGGCATGTAGAAATTTACTTGAGGGCTTCGAATAGTGAGAATATGCTCCTCCAACGCTTTTTTAGGCTTATGATCGTCTCGGTAAAACTTCGCTGATCGCCCGGTTCGGGTTTTGATGCAGTGATTTGAAAGGTGCTAACGACACTGGTCGTCGTAGCGCAGTGATCTTTTTAGTGGCAATTGCCACGATTCTTTTGGTGTCGATAGACACGTTTTGATTTTTACGTAATGAATGAGAATACGATTTTGCAGGTCGACGGTTTGGTGAAAAGACTGGGCGGAAAACCTGTCGTGAATGATGTCGGTTTTTCCTGCTCGAAAGGCGAAGTGGTCGGCTTGTTAGGCCCCAATGGTGCCGGTAAGACTACGACGTTGCGAATGTGTTATGGCTTCCTGCGGCCGGACTCGGGAACAGTTCGTGTCGGCGAATGGGACATCCAGAAGGATAATGATCCCGCAAGCCGCGCTATCGGGGTGTGCACCCAGGACGAGACTTTTGATGGTGATTTCACCGTAAGAGGAAACCTTGTCCAGGGGTGCCGATACTATCGTCCGAAGATCGCGGACCGAGACGAGCGGGTAGAGGAAGTATTGGAGCAGTTCGGATTGAAGGATTTTGCAGATGCGAAACCGGATACCCTGTCGGGTGGATATCGGCGACGGTTGATGATTGCACGGGCCGTAGTGCACCGTCCGCAAATAGTCTTCCTTGACGAGCCTACGACTGGGCTGGACCCGGAAGCTCGGGTTTTGGTCTGGGAATTGGTGGATTCTCTCCGTGCGCAGGGAATGGCGGTTGTCCTGACGACTCACTACATGGATGAAGCAGAGCGCTTATCGGATCGCCTGATTCTCCTGAAGGGAGGAAAAATTCGAGCGACAGGTACGACGGAAAAGCTTCTAGGAGATGTCGTGGGAGAGCATGTTGTGGTTGTTTCCCGGACGGGGGCTGACCTGGAAGTGGTCGACGCATGGTTCCGAGAAAGAGGAGGGAAGCATTCCGTTATTCTCACAGACTGGCATGTTCCGATGGGTAGTGCTGATTTGGCGGAGTTCGTTACGAGCTTTCCGGACCTGCGATACGAGGTGCGACCGCCGACGTTGGACGATCTATTTCTGGCTCTGGCGAAGGAGGTGGCGCAATGAAAGGTAATACGTTGTACTCGCCGATGTTCCATTGGCAGAGCTGGGCGGTTGTTGCTCGTCACTTGAGGGTCTTGCTTCTGAACTGGCATACGGCATTGGTTCCGCCAATTGCAGAGCCGGTGGTGCTTTTGCTCGCGTTCGGCGTGGGGCTTGGCAGACAGATGGATGACTTCACCTGGAACGGAGAACCCATCAGTTATCTGTCTTACCTCGCGCCCGGTATTCTGGCATACACATCGTTCATGATGGCCTTTTTCCAGTCGTTGTTCTCTGCCTTCATGCGGATGCACTACCAGCGAACCTGGGAGGGGCAATTGACGACGCAGGTGCGGCTGGAGCATGTGATCTGGGGCGAGGCTCTCTGGGCGGCGAGTTTGGCTTCGTTCTATGTGGTGACGATGTGTCTGGTGCTGATAGGCTTTGGTCTCGGCGGCATGCTGACTCTGAATTGGCCTTGGATGCTGGTGGCGATACCGGTCCTTTACTTGGGATCACTCGCTTTTGCCTTTGTCGGGCTGCTCTTTACGGCGACTCTGCCAAGTATGGATCACATGGGATTACCGTTTTTCCTGGTGATTTTACCAATCGGGTTTGCAAGTGGGACATATTTCCCGCTGCCGGATATCAAGTGGCTGCATATTCTGGCGGAGGCGAACCCACTGTATCACTTGGCCGAGGGTGTTAGGTTGTTGTTGATCGACGGCACGCTCTCCTTCCATCTTCCTAAGGCCATAGGGATGTCCCTTGTGATGTTGCTCATACTTGTCCCGATTGTTCGGCGGAAACTGAGACGACGAATCTTTGGGGAGGACTGATGCTTCAGCCTTTTCGATCAGAGTAATCTACTGTCTCGGAGCGGCTTAGCCCCCGCTCCGGGGCGAGCCATTGAGGAAAAAGTGCTTGCCATATCTCTTCGAATAGGCAACATACCAACCAGTCGGTATGTTAAATCTAAACGTGAGATTTCTATGATCATTTCGAGTGAGCGAGAGTTTCCTGTCTCAATGAGTTCCTTGTATCGGGCATTCTCCGATACGGAAGTCCGAGAAAAGTGGTGGGGGCCGAATGGCTTCTCAAGCGAGACAGAAAAGTGCGAGCTCAAAAAAGGGGGAGAGTGGATTCTGGATATGATTGGTCCGAATGGGCATCGCTATCCCAACCGCTCTGTGTTCTTGGAAGTCGAGCCGGAAGCACTTGTGATCTACGATCACGAAGAGCCGTCCTTTGTCATGAAAATGGAGTTTATCTCCACAGAGAATGGATCTCGCTTGAAATGGACGATGGACTTCAAAGAGAAGGATGAGTCAGACAAGTTTCGTGCCTTCCTGGAGAACGCCAATCAGGAGAATTTCGATCGGCTGGCTCGAGTGCTCGACAACGACGTCTGATTTCAATGGCTAGAAGAAGACAGCGTCAGCCAGAGGAAACCAGACGGAAGCTTGTCGAGGCGACGGTTTGTCTCGTCATCGATCAAGGATTCAATGCGACGAGCATTGATCAGATTTGTGCTGCTGCAGATGTGACGAAAGGGAGCTTCTTTCACCATTTCCCGAACAAAGATGCCATTGGCGAAGCAGCAATTATGTGGTGGAGCGAGATGGGGACAAATCTCTATGCCGAAGCGTGGAAAGACTCTAAATCGGATCCACTGGAGCAACTGCATGCCATGCTGGATATCATGGATTCATTCACAAGGAGAGAAGGAGAAGCATGTCGGTGCCTGATCGGAATGATGTCGCAGGAACTTGCGGAAACTCACCCCGATATTCGGGAATCCTGCGCAAGAGAGCTGACGGTGTGGACAGATAACGTGGCGAGACTGCTTCGAGAGGCGAAGAAAACGCACATCGTGAAACGTGATTTCGATCCAGAGCAGGTCGCTTGGTTTCTAAACAGCCTTTGGCAAGGTTCTATGTTAATTGCCAAGAATCGGCTGTCTCCAGAAATGATCCGGGACAACCTCCGCATAGGAAGGGAATACGTTGATTCACTTTTTGAGTAGATCCCTAACATGAAAATAAACACTACAGCCAAAATCACTCCTTTCCTCTGGTTTGACACCCAGGCAGAAGAGGCTGCCCAATTTTACACTTCGGTGTTCGAAGGTGGCGAAATTCTACATGTGACCCGATATACAGAGGTTGGCCCTGGCCCGGAAGGCTCGGCGATGACGGTCGTATTCGAAATCGGAGGCGTTGAATTCACCGCTTTGAATGGAGGTCCACTCTTCACTTTCAACGAATCAGTCTCGTTTGTGATTCACTGCGATGGTCAGGATGAAATCGACCACTTCTGGAATGCACTATCTGAAAATGGAGAGGTTCAACAGTGCGGATGGTTGAAAGATCGATTTGGGCTCTCATGGCAAGTTGTTCCCAGTAACCTTGGAGATTTCTTTGATCCCAATCAGCCGGAGAAGTCGGCGAAAGTGATTAACGCACTAAGAGGGATGGTGAAACTCGATTTGGCTGCTCTGGAAGCGGCTGCTGACAACTAACCTGTAACAAGATAAAACTAATATTATGAGTGAATACGTTGATGGATTTGTGATTCCCGTTCCAAAAGAGAACATTGAAAAATATGAGGAAATCGCCACGAAGGCAGGTGAAATCTGGAAAGAGTATGGAGCTCTCGATTACCGTGAGACCCTGCTGGATGATCCCACTTCCCCGGACCTTGTCTCTTTCCTGAACCTCGCTGGAGCTAAGGAAGGTGAAACGGTTGCTTTTTCATGGATCACCTATGAATCCAAAGAGCATCGGGATTCCGTGAATGAGAAAGTGATGGCGGATCCAAGAATTAACGAGATGTGTGGTGTCGAAGAGGTATTCGACTGTAAGAGAATGGCGTATGGCGGCTTCGAAACGCTCGTGCACATCTCCCGAAACAAAATCTGAAAGGCTATAGCTATGTGGAAGAAAATCTTACTTGTCCTGGCGATATTGATCGCCGTGTTCATCGCTGTCGTGGCGATGCAGCCTGGGGAATTTGAGGTGTCTCGAAGTGCTGTCATCGAAGCGCCGGTGGAGACTGTTTTCCCTCTTGTGAACGATTTTCACGAAAGTGATAAGTGGTCTCCCTGGGCGGACCTTGATCCCAATGCGGCTTACGAGTTTTCCGGGGCCGAATCGGGTGTTGGGGCAAAACACTCGTGGAGTGGTAATAAGGAGGTAGGTGTCGGAAGTCAGGAAATTGTCAAGAGCGAAGAAAACAAGCGGATCAAGATTCTGCTGAAGTTTGAAGAGCCGATGAATGCTACCAGCGATGTGGTCTACACCTTCGAGCCGGATGGCGAAAAGACGAAGGTGACATGGACAATGTCTGGGGAGAACAACTTCCTCGGTAAGGCGATGAGTCTGTTCATGGACTGTGATGAAATGGTCGGTAGTCAGTTTGAGAAGGGGCTTGCCAGTTTAAATGAAGTGGCAAAGAAAAGCTCGGAATCAAAACTGACTCCTGTGGAATCTTGATGTGAAGACTGGTCTAGCTGGAATGTCTTTCTCCGCCTCGGCCACCGAGATCTTCGAAGATGGTGAAAACCGCGGGAATCAATAAGAGGATCACGGCCGTGGAGACCAGGGTTCCAATGCCCAGAGAAATGGCCATTGGGACAAGGAAAAGGGCCTGAGTGGAAGTTTCGAAAATCATGGGGCCGAGCCCCAGGAAAGTTGTGATGGCAGTGAGCACGATGGGCCGGAAGCGTCGAAGGGCAGACATCCTCGTCACGGTTTCTGGTTCGTCTCCCCGGTCGAGATAGCGATTTCGGGTAACGGCGAGAACGAAGGCTCCGTTTACGACCATTCCACACAGGGCGATCATTCCAAAGACGCTGAATATACTGAGGTCGAATCCGAGGAGTTCGTGTCCGAAAATGGCACCGGCGATACTCCATGGAATTGTCAGTAACACAATGCCCGCCTGTACGTAACTCTGCAGGATGGCGGCCATTATAACGTAGATTGCAGCGATAGATCCGATGAGCCCCCACATGAGCTCACGCATGGCGTCGCGTTCTTCGCGTTTCTCTCCCTCGAAGCTGTAGCGCAGGCCGGGATAGCGTTTCAGGATTTCGGGAAGTTCGTTTTTGGAGAATGCAGAGAGCACGCGATTGCCAGTGGTGATGTCGGCGATGACGTTTGCGGTTACGTTTACGACTCGACCTCCGTCTACGCGCTCGATCCTGACAGGTGCACTTGTCTCGGTGATTTCAGCGGCTTCGGCAATGGGGATCTCACCTCCGTTGGGGCTGCGAATGAGGAGTTGCTCGAGCCCGCTCATCGAGCGTCGGTCTTCTTCGGGAAGGCGCACCATCACTCGGACCTCCTGTCGGTCGCGTGGCTGGCGCAGGGCTTCGGCTCCGTAGAAAGAGTGGCGAATTTGCTGGCCCAACTCTCGAGCCGTGATGCCGAGGCTGCGACCGGCAGGTTTGATTTCAAAACCCAATTGTGGCATTTCTCGGCCAAAACTTTTTCTCACGTCGGCGACTCCTGGATATCGAGATACCGCATCGCCTACCTCGGTGGCGGCATGACGAAGTGTTTCGATTTCAGGATGGGCGAGTTGTATGTCGATCTCGGCTTCGCCTCCGGGCCCAAAGAGCCAGTCGAAAAAGAGGGACTCGATATCAGGGATGGTCCCAATTTCTTCGCGCCAGAGGTTCACGAACTCCGAGCCTGTGATACTGCGCTGACTTTGTGGGACCAGGACAATACTACTTTCGCCTTCGTTGCTGGATCCTTCGGCGACTTCGGCAAAGTATCCTACGAGAATGTCTTCCTCTCCTGTTCTCGCAAGAGCCCGTTCGGCTGCTTCCTGGACCTGGAAGACGACTTCGCGAGTGCGGTCAACCGGTGTTCCCGAGGGAAGTTCTATCTCGGCTTGGATAAAATCGGTTTCAATGGCGGGTTGAAAGATGAAATCAATTCGTCCGCTGGAAATCCACGCTAACAGAACCATTAATGCTGCGACAAAGAATGTAAGCGTGAGATAGCGAAATCGGATCGCTGTGTCGAGTATCGGGCGATAGAGATTTTCCATCGCATTGTCGAGGCGCGTGCGGAATCGAGTTTGTGCGGCATCGAATCGAGAGAAGAGAGTTTTCTTTCCTTCCTTCGCGTGGGAAAAAGCGAGGTGAGAGGGGAGAATAAGTAAACACTCGACCAATGATACGGTGAAAACTGCGATCACGATGGCGGGGAGGATTTCGAAAAACTGTCCGATTTCTCCGGGCACAAAAAGGAGGGGGAGGAAAGCGATGATATTTGTCGAAACAGCAAAGAGCACGGGGACAGTCATCTGTTTTGCTCCGGCAATCGCGGCGATTCTACGAGGCATTCCCTGCGAGATCTTGTGGAAGATGTCCTCACCTACGACGACCGCATCGTCGACGACAATCCCGAGTGTAATGATGAACCCGAAGAGGGAGATCATATTGATGCTGGCTCCCATGACTGGCATCAACACTAACGAGCCCAGAATCGAAACGGGAATTCCGATGGCAGTCCAGAGCGCGACGCGAAGTTCAAGAAAGAATCCAAGAGCAATGAGAACGAGGATGAGACCCGCTGCTCCGTTCTTCAGGAGAAGCGTGACCCGTTCCTTATAATCGTCGGAGCGGTCTCGGGAAAGGCGAATGTTTACGGAAGGAGGCAGGTTGGGCCGCTGCTTTTTTATGAAGCGTTTCACCGCCTCTGCGACATCAAGTGGGGCCTGCGTTTCGGAGCTGTAGACGGCAATGGAAACAGCGCGCTGGCTGTTGAAATAGTTTTCTCGTTCTGCTTCTTCGAAACCATCTTCGATAGTGGCGATGTCAGAGAGGCGAACGGTGGACCCATCGGGCGTAGAGAGGATAGGGACCTCGGCAAACTCGCTGGCAAAATCACGACGCTCGGTGGTTCGCAGAAGAATGTCGCCGCTGGGAGTGCGCATCGTTCCAGCGGGAACGTCCTGTGCCGCATCGTCGATCGCTTCGGCGATGTCGTCCAGGGTGAGGTTGAGAGCTCGCAGTCGCTCTTGTGGAACCTCGACAAGGATTTCGGGACGGCGAACACCCCGGAGTTGGACCAACGCGATTCCGGGTTCAGCGAGAAGACCGTCTTCCAAGGTTCGTGCGTAGTCGATGAGGGTTTGCTCGTCGAGATCTCCGTAGACAGATATTCGCATGACCTCTCTTCGTCTTCCGGCTCCGAGAGTGATCACTGGAGGCTCTACTTCGTCAGGGAATAGGCTAACCCGTTGTACGGCCGCAGTAATCTCCTGGAGCGCCCTGTCGCGGTTGTAACCGGGAATGACTTCGATTTCGACGGAACCATTTCCTTCGCGTGCGACGGATTCAATTCGGCGAACAAGTTCCATCCCTCGAATTTCGGATTCAATGGGCAGGATGACTGAGCGCTCGACTTCTTCCGGGCTGGCTCCCCGGTAGTCCATATCGACCTCGACAGTGTTTAGTTCGTAAACCGGGTAAATTTCCTGACGGATTCCTCGAGCGGTAAGGACACCCGCAATCACAATGGTGATCATCAGGAGATTTGCCGCCACGTCGTTTCGGGCGAACCAGGAGATCAGTCCCTTTGATTCGCCTTCGATCATGAGTCAGTGGATTTTTTCTCCTGCTCCAGAGGCTGCGGGTTTACCTCCATACCGGGAGGGGCTGCTTTCAGTTCGCTGATGATGAGGCGCTCACCTTCTTCGCGAATGTCAGGGACCAACACGGTATTCGGTCGTGTCCACAGGACTTCGGGTTCGGCAATGCGAATGCGATTGTCCGGGCCTACCATCCAGAGACGATTTCCTTCGCGGAGAGCAACTCGAGGGATCGACAGAACTCCTTCGAGTCGACCTGCTTCGATTTCTACCCTGACATAGCTTCCGAGAAGGAGCGGGGGGCGGTCTTCCGACAGCAGGCCCAAAGGGTCTTCCACTGCGACAAGTATTCGTGCCATGCGCCCTGTTTCTTCGAGGTTTGGTAGAAGGCGAACGACTTTTCCTTCCCACGGTTCGATTTCACCATTTCCTGTGTCGAGATGGATTTCTGCGTGGGCTCCGTCTTCCCCATTCTCCGGCAGTCGGATTCGTTTCAGGTCCGCCATCGGAAGGGTAGCCTGGACCCAGAAGGTGTCTGTCCCGACGAGGCGGCAGATATCGTCACCTGCGTCGAGTAGTTGCCCGATCTCGACGTTTTCCTCGATAACCATTCCGTTGAAGGGTGCCATGACTTCGGTCCGAGAAAGGTCTAGTTCGGCCCTGTCGATCGAGCTTTGTGCCTTGTCGATCATGGCTTGAGTTCTGCGAAGCTGAGGCTCCCTGAGTGCGAGTGAAGGATCGACGTCGGAATCGGGAAGATCGGCGCGGAGTTGTTCCCATTCGCGCTGTGCGATTTTCTGACGACCCTGCTCCAGCTCGAATTCGAATTCTGCTTCTGTCAGGTCCGATTTTCGTTCGATGATGTCGAGCTTGTAGTCAGATGGATCAATCTTTGCGAGGAGGTCGCCTTCTTTGAATTTTCCGCCTGGCTCAAGCGCTTCGTGCTGTTCTACTACGCGCCCTCCTACTTGTGGGCGCATGGTCACCTCACGTGCTGGAATTACTGTGCCCCACGCGTCGACCTCGATCTTTTCGTGGGTGGGAACAAGTTCGGTGACACGGACGATTTTTGCTGCCTGTTTCTCCTCCTCGGGTTCCGTCTTTGGAGCTGTCTTGATAAGAATAAAAGAGATGAAGCCGGCGCCACCGAGCACGAGGAGTGCTACGAGGGAAGTAATGGCGATGCGGATTCGTTTCATTGTTGCGATATGATGGATGGGAGAAATGTGGAATCAAGGCGTCTGTTTCGACATGGGACCTCCAATGGCTCGGTGCAAAGCGATACGCGCGCTGAGTAGTTCGCGACGGCTCTGAAGGATGTCTCTTTCCAGTTGCTGGACTCGAGCGAGTGCATCGAGGACGGGAAGGTAGTCTGTTGCTCCGAGAGTGTAGCGATTGCGGGTCTCTGTGAGAAGTTTACGAGCGACTGTTAATTGCGATAGCTGGCGACGAAGGCGTTCTTCGGTTTTCCTTTCTCGGGATAGAGCCGTTTCTGTTTCTCGAATCGCGTCGAGGTAGAGTGCGGTGTAGATGTCGATTTCTTCGCGGACGCGTGATTCCCGTCGTTCTACTTCGGCCCGGCGGCGGCCTCCGTCGAGGAGTGGGCCAACAACTCCTGCGACCGCGTCTCCAATGAGGTTTTCAGGCGTCGGAGATCCTGACAATGCAGCCGATCCGCCTATTGTGAAGCGAGGAAGGCGATCGGCAATTGCTTCGCCAACCTCGTGGTCGAGGGCGACGATTCTTGCTTGCTGCGCTCGAAGGTCGGGGCGGTTGCGGAGCAAATCACAGGGCACTCCGGGATCGGGGAGGGAAGGGGGCGACTGTACGGTGGAAAGAGTGGAAAGCTTCCCTGTGCCCGGAACTTTTCCGGTCAACGCTTCGAGGGCAAGAGCGAGTTCTTCTACCCGAGCTTCGATATCGGGGATGAGTGTCTCGGTAGCTCGAAGTTGTTGCTGTTGCTGCAAGACATCTACAGAGGAGCCTTGGCCTTGGCCAAAGCGAAGCCTGGTGAGGTCGAGCAGGGTGCGGTTGACTTCTATCTGCTCATGGGTGAGGCGGAGTTGCCCCCTCTGTTCCACTAGGGTGAACCAGGTTTCTGCGACTGATGCGGAGAGAAAAAGTCGAGCCGCGAGCCAATCATCCACCGCGGCTACGGCTTCCTGTTCTCGAGCAGAACGCCCTGACCGTATTCGGCCCCAGAAATCGATTTCCCAGTCGAGGAGAAATCCTAAAGAGGAACTCTGTGTGCTACTTCCGTCGATTCCCCAGTTCTGGCGAAAATCTCCGGAGGCATCGACTTGAGGGAACAGGGTGGATCCTGCCTGAACAATAAGAGCGTTTGCCTGATCGATTCGTCTTCCGACGGCTCGGACATCAGGATTTCTTCGAAGGGACTCTTCTACCAATTGGGAGAGATACTGATCGCCAAACGTAGTGTACCAGGGCTTCCAATTTGATCGCCGTGCTCCTGCCGAGGGAATTGCATTTGCAAAGGGACGATCTCCCGAACCGGACACTAGGGGAGTTGGCGAAACTTCAACGTCATGTACACATCCCTGCAACACGCCAAAGAATGCTATGACCACGAATGGGAATAGATACCTCTGGAGAGAGTTGTGAGTTTGAGGTGTTACGCTTCGTCCGGTGCTCACTGACTAATTCGATTTCGGCGATTGTGTCGCCTTTTTCGAGTGAATAAGCAAGTTCCGAACCGAGCGCAAAAGGGCGTTGGTGACGAACGGGCAATGGGAAAAAGCGGTTTTGTCCGGAGCAGGTAATGGAGGAGGTTGCACTCACATTACTCGGGAAACCCCAAAAGGGATTTCGGCATCCCATACTTTTCGATCCAGATTTCGTAAAAAACATCGCTGTGGCCGAAGGAGAAATCCACGAGCATCCAGCCTTCTACTGTATTCAGATAGAGGGCGACGGTGTCGGAATTTCCATTTCCTTCGAAAGCGATGGGTTTGCCAGATTTGTCCTGCGATTCTCCCGTAAAGAGAGCCCAGTTTCGAAACGCTTTTAAAGAGCCTTCGAACTGGATGGGAACCTTTGCTTCTTTCGTGCCGTGAGGACGGAGAAGGTCGAACATCTGTTTTCGTCCTGGATTGCTTACAGGCACCTCGGTTGGCTTCTCAAATGGCGGTTGATACAGATGAGTCCAGCCATCGCTCCCCGGCAGGGCGTAGTCGTATTTTGTATCGGCAGTTGCGAGGGATACGGTAAGGACAAAGAGCGTAGCGAATAGTTGGAATGAATTCATATGCATTGTCGTTCTCTCATTAGACGCCCTGCCAGGGAAGGTATGAGATAAATGGAATACCGTGAGAGGTCTGTTTTTACCTTACGACCTTCGATAGCCTGATTTCTATGCGCGTTTCTGCACGCGATTGGGACCATTGATTCTTCATGCACAAAAAAGGCAGCCGTTTCCGACTGCCTCTTTGTGGGGGGAGTTAGATCAAAGGGTTGATCAGACTTCCATCTCCGCAGTAGCGCCGCGGTAGGTGATGGTCCGCTTTACCTTCGGGTGAGCTCCTACGAGAGCTTCTCCGGTGGTTCCACGATACTGAACGAGGCGAGAAGCCTGCTGTTGCATAAGCTGATCTACACGACGTCCGGTAACTTCGGACAGATGGGCGCTTGCGCCGCGGTAGGTAACGATAGGATCTTTCATGGGGTTTTTCCTTTCTTCGTTTTGAGTTAAATTGAGTAATTCGGGGGTTTTAGAAATGCGTTTTACACTTCGAGTGTCGCAGTAGCTCCACGGTAGGAGATCTGGCGAGCTTTTTTCTGGTGGCCCACAACTGCTTCACCGGTGGTTCCGCGATACTGGACGAGGCGGGTGGCCTGCTGCTGCTGGAGCTGGTCAACGCGCTTTCCGGTAACTTCGGAGAGGTGAGCACTTGCGCCGCGGTAGGTGATTACTGGGTCTTTCATGATGTTGTCCTTTCTGGATTGATTGGTTGGTTGAAATTGATTTCTTTTTTCAGGTCTTTAGTAATGCATTCGGCGTGCCAATAGTTTTCAGTGTGATCGTAACTCCATGATAATGAGTGAGAAAAAAATGTGAAATTTTTTCGGGTTTAAATTCTCATCTCAATTTCGGTAATGCAATCACCACCGAGTGGTAAGTGATTTATCAGTGGGCGGGGGTGGAGAAAGTGGTTTGCCAATTTTCGAAGGTTTTCTGCTTGGGCTATCGCTGTCCCCCTTAATCCGTACCTCTCCACCCCTTGAATTGGCTCGGTTTACGCTCAATGTTGACTCATGACACAGCCGATCAATAGACGCCGTTTCGTTTTGAAAACAGTGGGTGCTTCTCTGGCCCTCCCGGGTTTGCCATCGCTGATGGCGAATTCGGTCGGTGGAAATTCGGCAGTTCAAGCTACCTCTGGTGCAGGGATTGGCGCCCGTAGATTTGTCGGAATAGGGAATTTACTCGGATTCCAGCGCAAATCCTTCTTCCCCGAAACTACCGGCAAGGGGTATGAAAAAACTCCGCTTCTTGAGCCGCTGATCGAGAATCGGAAAAACCTTACAGTGTATCGCGGTTTGGATCACGGAGTCAAAGGCGGCCACTTTGCGGTTCACTCTTTTCTCTCTGGCGTGCTGAACTCGGAAGCGAAGAGCCGTGCAGATGGAAATGTGTCACTCGATCAGTTCATGGCCGAGGAAATCGGAACACAGACGAGATTTCCCTCCCTGACGGTTGGCTCAGAGGGCGGAATCCACGGCGGTTGCCAGATTGCATGGACGCGCTCCGGGGTGCGGGTGCCACCAATTACCGGGCCTGCAGATTTGTTTGAGAAGCTTTTCGTCGACATTCCCCAGGATCAAAAGGCGAGGCGTAAGCACGAAAACCATCTCCAGGCTTCGATTCTTGATTCGATGATGGACGAGGCGAATTTCCTTTCGCGAAGTGTGAATCGAGAGGACAAGGAGAAGTTAGACGAGTATTTCACGTCCATTCGTGACGTAGAGAAACGCTTGGAGTTTCGTGAGAAATGGGCCGATTACCCGAAGCCGAAAGCTCCTTTCGAGAAGCCGTCCGATAAGGGGACCGTCGAAGACCTTCCAATGTTGTATGAACTGATTGCTCTCGCCCTTCAGACAGATTCCACCAGAATTGCGACATTGGAGATTGGCGGCAGTTTTTTACCTCATGACCTTGGTATTAAGAAGTCCTACCATGGATTGTCTCACCACGGACACGATGAAGAGGCAGTAGGGCACCTGATTACACTGGAGAAGTATCAGATAATGCACTTCAACAAGTTTATCTCACGTCTTGCAGGAATCAAAGACGGCGACCGGAGTCTTCTGGACTCGACGACGGTCCTTTTCGGAAGTGGCATGGGTGACGCGAATACTCACAAGAACTCGGACCTTCCGATCGTTCTTGCTGGTGGCGGCTATCGCCATGGCGAATTTGTAAAAGTCGATGAGAAGGTGAACCACAAAGTGCCTCTCTGTAATCTTTACGTCGATATCGCCCAGAAGATGGGACTCGAGATCGATCAGTTCGGCACAAGCACGGGAACGTTCTCGTAATTCTCAACGTGCGAGGAACGCGAGTTTGTCCCGCTTTTTTCGCGAGAAACCTGCTCTCTCAAGGAGCAGTTGTAAAAGCATGAAATCCCTCCTTACAACTGTCGCTCTGACAACGCTTTACCTTTTTCCTGCAGTCGCGGAAAAGGAAAAGGCTGATCCCAGACCAGATGATATTGTTTACGATTTTGTCGGCAAGTATTGCCTGGAATGTCACGACTCTGCGGTCGCAAAAGGAGATCGTGACTTCGAGATGTTCGAGTTGCCACTGAAAGGCGAAGCGGAGCTGATCGAGGCGAAGGATATTGTAGATCAAGTCACCTTGAAGGAAATGCCCCCGAAGAAAGCGGAACAGCCTTCTGATGAAGAGCGTCTCGCGGTGGTCCGGGCGTTGCGACAGGGGATAGCAGATACGAGGGGGACAATCGACAGCACTGGCGCTCGGACGGTGATGAGACGTATTTCGACTCGAGAATACGAAAACACACTCGCAACACTGTTTGGTCGACGTGTTGATACGTTAGGGTTGACTGGTGATTTTCCAAAAGAAAAGACGAGCCACCATGTGGATACGGTAGGGGAGTCTCTTATCACCTCCGGCTTTTTGCTGGATCAATATTTCCGCGCGGCGAACAAGCTGGTTGAACTCCGCTTGGGAAAACCTGAGACGGAGGTGAAAGAATGGCATTTTACAGACCATTTTGTGCAATACGAGGAGTTGCAGTCCTCCCATAAGGTTGTCTACAACTACGACTTTCTCTGCTTGTACGAACAGCCGAACACCGAGACTCGGCAAGGTGGATACGGTCACATTGAAGACTTCAAGGAAGGTGTTCCTGTCTCTGGTTTGTATGAGATCAAGTTGCTCGCGAAAGCGATGCATCGCGACACGCACTACGACCGGGACATTTTTAAGACCGACTTTTCGGAGCCATTTCAAATGACCGTTGTGACTGGGGACGCTACAAAAGGGCACATTCACTACCCTCAGTCAGTGGAGCCCGTCTTGGCGCCTGCGCAGATCGTTCCCGATAACGAATACACGTGGATGACCTATGAAGTCTGGCTAGAGAAAGGCCAGACCCCTCGATTTATCTTTCCTAATGGGCCTTACGAGTCGCGTGCCTCGATCATGCAGATCAATCGCCGTTACAAAGATGAATTTTCAGAACCGCCTCCGTATGGGACCAGCCGCACGACGATTTTGCGGGAAGGGAAGCTACCGCACATTCGTATCGACGAGATCAAAGTGAAAGGTCCTCTCAAAGAAGCCGGAGGATCGAAGGAAGAGGTTGCCGTTTTCGGGAAGGAAGGCTTTCAGCCTGACAAAGCTCTCGAACAGCTCTATGCCTTCGGAACAAGGGCCTATCGTCGGCCTTTGGAAGAGCGTGATCGAAAACTGATTCGGGCAACCTACGATTCTCGTATCCAGGAAAAGGCTACACCAAGGCAGGCTGCCCTGGACACATTGAAAATGATTCTCTGCTCGCCTTCGTTCCTGTATTTGAGCGAGATTACTCCGGAAGATGAAACCCAATTGCGACCGTGGGACCTCGCATCACGCCTATCGTATGCATTGTGGGCGGCTCCTCCAGATAGCGAGCTTCGACGTGCTGCCGGATCCGGTGAGTTGTCGAATCCAGAAGAGATTCGGCAACAAGTTCGGCGCATGCTGAAGGATGAACGATCCGATCAGTTTATCAGTGGTTTTCTGGATGCTTGGCTAAGCCTGCGAGAGATAGGGAATCAGCCGCCTCCGAGAGACACGGCTGAAGTCTATTATGCGGAGGACCTTCCCGAAGCAATGAAGACGGAAGCGCATCTGTTTTTTCGGAATCTGCTGAACGAGAATGGGCCGGTGACAGATTTCATCCAGAGCGATTATGCTTTTGTCGACAAGCGGTTAGCGAATCTCTACCAGTTGCCCGAGAAAGATTCCCTTCGTCAGGCGGATGGATTTCAGAAGGTAAGTCTCGAAAAGAATTACCAGCGAGGTGGGCTGCTGGGCATGGCAGGGGTGCTCACGGTAAGTGCGAACGGTGTGGAGACATCACCCGTGACCCGAGGTGTGTGGGTGATGGAGAACATTCTCGGAACTCCGCCTCCGCCTCCACCTGATGAGGTCCCTGCTATCGAGGCTGATGTCAGCGGTGCTAAATCGATTCGAGACAAACTGGAACTGCACCGTGCCGACAAAACGTGTGCAGAGTGCCACGTAAAAATAGACCCCATGGGCTTCGGACTGGAGACGTTTGATCCGATCGGTCGATGGCGCTGGAGCTATCCGGTAGTAAATAAGAAAGTGAAACCTCTCAGGGTAGACGCTTCGGGAGAGTTTCCTTCTGGCGAGACGTACCAGGATTTCAATGAGTTCAAATGGATGCTGTTGAAGACGCGAAAAGAGGTCTTTGCGAAAGCTTTGATCGAAAAACTACTCGTTTACACAGCGGGGCGGGAAATGGAAACAGTTGATGACTTCGAAATCGAGGACATCCTCGCAACGGTCAAGAAGGATGATTACGGACTGAAGACGCTCGTGGAAGAAGTGTTTGTTAGCGAGATTTTTCGATCGAGGTAGGAGTTGTCGAATTTGGGCACTAATCTCCCCAGGTGATTCCTTGATCATCTAAGGCGTCTCGGCATGACTGGCAAAAATAAACTCTTGTATGTGTTGTGTTAGTGCTTTTGGCAGGGCGCACTTCAAACAAGTTTGCGTTAGGAGCTTCCGGAGTTTTTGGCGGAGGGAAGGAACCTTGATTATCGCAATAGACGCGAACTATTCCAGTGCTCAGAGGTACCAAATGCTCTTCGCAAACTAGGAGGTTCTCTCTAATCTGCTCCATCGAAAGTCCGGCAAACTCTTGCTCTTCTTTCGAAAATCGTTCATACGCTTGTTCCTGCCACCAATACAGACCATTGATTGGGGTGATCGGGTTATTAAGCTTATTGATAAAGTGCCGGAACTGTTCATCTCCGAGAAATTCACGAAATCGTTTTGCGAATTTTGATAGGTTCTCCATCAAATCTTCGGTTGGAAGGTCATTATTTAACGGATCGCACATCCACGGAAACTTCCAGCCTCCGTTCTTCTCCACCTCCGATCAGGGAACCCCGAATGGGGGCCACATCATGATAATCACGACCGAAAGCGACTGAAACGTAATGCTCGTCGACCCACTTCCTGTTTGTTGGATCGATACCGATCCAACCGAGTCTGGGGACATGGACTTCCACCCAGGCATGAGACTGGCCTGAACCGACAAAAGCTGCATTCTCGGATCTTTCCAGGCCGGGATCATACATGTAGCCGCTGATGTAGCGTGCAGGCATTCCCAATGCTCGACAGTAGCTGATGAGAAGGTGAGCGAAGTCCTGGCAGGTGCCGACCTTGTCTCGTTGAACATCAACGGACGTCGCTGGAATGTGAAGGATCTGATCACGGAACGTGCAGCTATCGAAGATGTAATCGTTCAGTGCCTGAATGAGAGCGCCCCAGGTCTTTTCGTGATCGAGGTGGATGTCGATCGCTTCCCTCCACGTTTCTGGATTTTTTGAGACAAAGTGGCTGTCGACCAGGAACTGATGAAGATCGGCATTCCCGGTTTCACTTTCCATGTTTCGCAAGGGGACGGACATTGCACGCATGGGGAGGTCGAACTGGCTGATGGTCTCTACTTCCGTGTCCGAACGTATCATGAGAGATTCGTGACGGCCTTCTATCTCGAAGTAATGGACGAGATTGCCGAAGAGGTCTCGAGACTCGGAGAGCTCTGTGACTGGATCGATAGTGAGTGTGAGAGAACCCGGTTTCTGGCGCGAATTCTCTTCGGGTGCCAACCGAAGCTCGTTGATGTTCGAACGCGCGGGAAAGCTGTAGAGGTATCTGGTGGTATGCGATATCGCTAACCTCATGTGCCACAGATAGTAATGTTCCAAGGAGTCGGGTCCCGTTTGATCTTTTCCGATTCAACGGGGGGCATTTTCTCGCACAGTCTGGGACGTAACGGCAACAACTTTTTTGCCCATATAAAAATTATAATTACAATATTGACTGATCGGAAAATGAAAGCTAAGTTTTACGTATATTCATTAATTGTTTTATGGAGCAGGTAAATCATATCTTGATTGTGGACGATTCGGAGGTCGACTTCGAAGCCATCGTCCGTGAGATCAAGCGAGCCGGCATTGAGGCTGTGACTTGCCGCTGCCAGGACTTAAATAATTTCAATGAGCTCGTGGAGTCTCAGGCCTGGGATGCCATTATCTGCGACCATTTTCTCCCCGGATTCTCTTCGGAAGATGTACTGAACGAGTTGAAAAAATCTTCTGCGGCCGGGACGCCTTTCCTCATTGTGTCCGGGATCATTGATCCGGTATCGGCAGGGGAAATCATTCGACACGGTGCATCCTGCTATGTTTACAAAGACGATCTGGAGCGCCTTGGACCATCGTTGATTCGAGAATTGCGAGTGTCAGAACTAATTCGGGCAAACTCGAAATTGCGCGAGCAGCTCAGCCTTCAGGATGAGATACTCAGTGAAGCGCAGCGGGAGATTCACTCTCTCCGTATGGAGTTGCATCGAAAGACAGAGAGCCCACGCGTAAAGAACGGTCTACGTGTGCTTGTTGTGGATGATGAGCAATGGATCGGCGATCTTCTGGGTAGGACGCTCGAACAAATGGGGCACACACCACATGTGCTCTATGACGCCTGTGAGGCAAAAAAATCGCTCAGCGAAAACAAGTTCGATCTTGTCGTGTCGGATCGCGAGATGCCTCGAATGAACGGGGATGAGTTGGCCGTCATGGTGAGAGAAGAGTCTCCTGACACGAAATTTATGATGGTGACCGCCTATGGCGAGCTAATGACAGAAGCTGACGAAGTTCCCGAAGGAGTCGACCTTGTGATTCCCAAACCGATCTCGACTACGGTGCTCACGGAATCGTTGCTGGCGTTGTTTCCCGCTGAGCCGGATATCATCGCCATAGCGGGGTAGGCGTGAGTCGGCGCCCTGATTTGGAGTGAAAACTTTGGATTGGCGCGTGTCTCGGCGTGCCAATTTTTTGTAGTACACAGAGCCGAGTGAGACTCGGCAACAATAGAAATTTTCAGATTCCCAAGCCCTTTTTAATGACCAACTCCATCCATATCCTGATCATTGAGGATTCGGAGGACGACATTGAGATGTTTCTGCGGAGACTCTCGAAAGATGGGTTTGATGTTTCTTTCAGGCATGTTTCAAAACCAAATGATCTAGAAGAGGCATTTCAGGAGGGAGGATGGGACGTCATCCTTTGTGACTATTTTCTTCCCGGGGTCACTTGGCAGGAAGTTCTGCAGAGCTGGGCCATTAGCTTTTCGAGAAATTGTCCGCTCATTCTCACCTCGGGAATCACGGATTTCGATTCTGCATTAGAGGCGATGCATCAGGGGGCCTCTGATTTTATCTCGAAAGCGGACCTCTCGCGTCTCTCTCCGGTGATTCGGAGAGAGTTGGAGAAGACAGAGATTCGTCGTCAAAAAGAGAGAGCGGAAGCTGAACTGAAGGATTCGAACCTAAAGCTCAAGTTGGCGCTGAAGTCTTTGAAGAACATTCAGGACCAAATGATCGCAGTGGAGAGGTTTCGGGCTCTGGGCGAGATGGCCAGTGGGATTGCGCATGACTTCAATAATGCGCTTATGATCCTCCAGGGCTCCGTTGAGGAGATTGAATCTCAAAGAGCAGCACCTCAGGAGATCGTCAGGAAAATGCGAACGCAGATCGACGATGCTGCCTCTGTCGTGAGACGCCTGAAAGATTTTTACCGGACAAGCCCGGCCTCGGAGGAGACCGCAGTGGACATCGATGCAGTGCTGCAGGATGTGAAGGAATTTACCAAGCCCAAGTGGGAAAAGACTGTGGCTGAAGGAGGGGAGTCCGTTGTAGTCGAGATTGGAGAAACCTCCGAAAGTTTTGTCTGGGCCGATCCATCCAAGCTTAGAGAAATCATCACGAATCTTATTTTCAATTCCTGCGATGCGATGCAGGAAACAGCAGGTAAGATTACTCTGTCCACGCGATCCGCTTCGGGATTTGTCGAGATACGCGTGGAGGATACAGGCCCTGGTATGACCCCCGAAGTGAAAGCAAGGTGTCTGGAACCCCTTTATTCTACCAAAGGACCAGATGGCACCGGATTGGGACTCTCGATCGTAAGCGCTGTAGTACAGTCCTTTGGAGGAAAGGTGCTGATTGAGAGTGAACCCGGAGAAGGAACTGTAGTCAGTCTCTATCTCCGAAGAGCTGAGATTTCCGAATTACCTGAGCCATCCTGCCATCGCAGTATTTCAGAGCTGAGACCAGTTCGCGTTCTTGTTGTCGATGACGAGCCCGTAATTTCTCGATTGCTCACAAAGCAGTTGAGCAGTCTCGGGCATAAGGCATCTTCCCTAACGAACCCGCTGGATGTGACCAAGGTAATGGAAACTGAGTGGATAGATCTCGTTCTGACCGATCGCTCAATGCCGGAAATGAGTGGAGATAATCTTGCCAAGCTGGTCAAAGCGTTGAATCCTGAAACGAAAGTGCTCATGGCAACTGGTTTTGGTGATTTGATGATCGCAAAGGGCGAGACTCCCGAGGGAGTGGATTTGATTGTGCCGAAGCCAATTTCGTTGGAGGTTATTGTCGATTCTTTGGAGGCTCTCTTTCCGGTTTGTCCTGACTCAGTAGCTCTAAGCGGATAGGAGAAAAGCAAAGCATTGGTCATGGAATTTTTTCGCAAACTCTTCGACACCGCTGATTTCCCTGAACGTTGGCACTGTGGTTCCTGGGAGCTCGGGCATGGTTGGCTCCACATCATCTCCGATACCGCAATTTTCGGTGCCTATGTGGCCATCCCCATCGCTCTTCTTCTCGTGGCTTGGCAGAGCAACCGGGGGATATTGAAGGAACCTCTCACTCTCCTCTTCTCTGCTTTTATTCTCTCCTGTGGAATCGGTCATTTGATTGAGGCATCGATTTTCTGGCACCCTTGGTATCGATTGTCCGGTGTCGTTAAGGCAATCACGGCGGTCGTCTCGTGGGCCACCTTTGTTGCCATAGCCCGGAACTTACCGACTGCTTTGCGTGTTCCGGATATGATCCAACAGAATCGACAGTTGCGGAATTCGGTGAAGGAGCAGGCGGCCATTGCTGATGAGTTGTCACGAAGTAATGAAGACTTGAACCAGTTTGCCTTTGTCGCTTCTCACGATATGAAAGCTCCGCTTCGATCTATTCGGAATCTAGCCAACTGGATTTCCGAAGATTCGGGTGACTTGCTTCCAGAAGAGAGCAAGCGACACTTGGACCAGATGCATTCTCGGATCGAGCGTCTCGATAACTTGCTGGAGGATTTGTTAACCTATTCAAGAGCTGGTCAAAACCTGAGTGATCCTGAGGAAGTGGACGTGGAAAAATATGTTCTTCGAATCTTTCAAGATCTGGAAACGATTTCCGGGGACATCGAGCTGAAGACAGCTGGGAGTCTCACTCCTGTTTTCACCTGGGGAGTGCCTCTGGATCAGATCCTGCGTAATCTGATTGGGAATGCGGTAAAGCACCACAAGACCAAAAAGGGAGAGGTGATTGTTAGAGGTAGGAAAGTTCCCAGTGGCCTGTGGATTACGGTGGAGGATGACGGCCCGGGGATTGAAGAAAAATATTTCGATAGAATTTTCAAAATGTTCCAAACCCTCCAATCTAAAGATGATGTCGAGGGGTCGGGGATAGGATTGGCAGTAGTGAAAAAACTGGTAGAGCGTCTCGGTGGTGAAATCGAACTGGAGTCGGAGTTTGGTGAAGGGTCGAAATTTCGAATCTTTATTCCACATCAGCAATCACCCGTGCTAGCCTAGCTGCCTATGCCAACCAATCCCGTTTCTATTTTACTTATCGACGACGACGATATCGAAGCCGAAATGGTCGAACGGTCCTTGAGAAAGGCCCGAATTGCTAACGACGTCTACAGAGCTCGAGATGGAGAGCAGGGACTAGAGCTGCTTCGCGGAGAAAACGGCAGAACTGTTCCCAACCCGATTATGGTTCTGCTCGACCTGAATATGCCGCGCATGAGCGGTCTGGAATTCCTCGATATTATCAGGCAAGACGAGAAGCTGAAGGGTACGGTTGTTTTCGTTCTTACCACTTCAAACGACGAAAGGGACAAGATCGAGGCCTACAGTCGGTTTGTCTCTGGCTACATTGTAAAGTCGAGCGCGGGCCCACAGTTCACGCAGCTCATTGATATGATCGAACACTTCTGGAAGGTAGTGGAATTTCCAGAGGCGTAAAATCGATTAAGTTCCTGTTAGTTTCCGAGTTCTTCCAGTAGCGCGCGGTTCAATTGGATTCCTGCTTCGAAATTGGTGACGGTAAAGTTCTCATTCGGGGCGTGGATCTGGCAATCTGGAAGGGCCAATCCAAGGAGGAGAGAATCGACACCAAGAATGTCCTTGATTGCTTGGATGATAGGAATGCTTCCTCCCTCACGGATGAGACGTGGTTCGTCGGAGAATGCTTTTTGTAGGGCCCTTTGCGCTGCTTTTCCGTATGTGGAATGTGGGTCCATGACGTAGGCAGGTCCTGAGTGTCCAAGTTCTACCTCGATTCGACAGGAATCCGGGCACACCTTCTCAAGGTGGGCTTTTGCGAGTTCGAGAATCTCTTTCGGATTCTGATCGGGAACAAGACGAAAGCTGAGTTTTGCCATCGCTTCTCGCGCGATAACGGTTTTTGAACCTTCTCCCTGATATCCACCCCCGATTCCGTTTACCTCGGCGGTGGGGCGACCCCAGCGTTGTTCCAGAGCGGTGTATCCAGCCTCTCCCCAGAGACCAGGCACCCCTGTTTCCGCAATCGTGGCAGCTTGACCATCCGGCAAAGAGGCCCACATATCGCGCTCCCACTTTTCGAGAGGAATTACTTTGTCGTAGAAGCCGGGAATCTGAATGACGCCGTTTTCGTCATGCAGAGAGGCCACCATCCTGGCTACCATGGTGGCCGGGTTGGGGACAGCGCCGCCGTAGACACCAGAATGAAGATCCAGTGAGGGGCCGTGGACCGTGAACTCGAGACAGGCCACTCCACGCAACCCGTAGGTAAGTGTGGGGATACCGGGGCCTATCATTCCTGTGTCGGAAACTGCACAGATATCACACGCTAAGCTTTCTCGATTCTTTTCGAGGAAAGGCGCAAGGTTGGGGCTGCCAATTTCTTCCTCACCTTCGATAAGGAAGATCACGTTCACTGGCAGATCGCCGTGTTCTTTGATTGTTTCTTCAACACCCAGCATATGAGCGAAATGCTGGCCTTTGTTGTCTGTAGCCCCTCGGGCAAAGATTTTGTCGCCCTTCAAAGTGGGTTCGAAGGGTGGGGTGTCCCATTCTGAAACAGGGTCTACAGGTTGAACATCATAGTGCCCGTAGATCAGGACTGTTGGTCTGTCCGGCCTGGGCTCGCTTCTCGCGACGACTACAGGATGTCCGGGCGTCTCATGTAGCTCCGGCTTAAGCCCCATAGAATTGAATTTCTGCACGAGATAGTCGGCACAGGCTCTTACGTCATCTCGATGGCTGCTATCGGTTGAAATGGAGGGAAAGCGGAGAAACTCAAAAAATTCAGCTAACTGGGGGCTCATTGGGAAATATGTGACGGGATGAGGAGATCGAAAGAGAAATTTCGACTCAGAGAGACATTCTCCCGTAGATCTGGCACCCGGAAAACGAGAGTTTGCGTCATTGGCAGCCTTCCTTTACCTAGCTTCTGAAATGGTGCCGCTGAGCGAAAAATTTAAAGATGTCATTTTGACTGCGACTGGTGCTTCCTCCTTGGAGGTCGAAGGCTCCATTCAGGAACTGTGGAGCGGGTATGGGCAGATTTTACGAGTCTTGCTTGATGGAAAGGAGACGGTGGGAGCCATTGTGGTAAAACATGTTACCATGCCCACGGATTCTACCCACCCACGTGGTTGGAATTCCGACCTCTCGCATCAAAGGAAGATCTACTCTTACCAGGTGGAATCGGAATGGTATCGCTCGTGGAGTCAGCGTTGCGATGACCAATGCCGGATCCCGAAGTTCCTAGATTTCGCAAGGGATGGGGAGCATGTTCTTCTGATTCTTGAAGATATGGATGCGGCTGGTTACCCCGGAAGAATGGCCTCCGTCTCCAAGAATGAGATGAGCCTATGCCTTAAGTGGTTGGCAGAGTTTCACGCCACATTTCTCGGCGAGAAACCTGTTGGTTTGTGGGAAAAGGGGACATACTGGCACTTGGAAACTCGCCCTGAGGAGTTGGAAAAGCTGGAGGACTATGAACTGAAAGCAGCAGCGCACCTGCTTGACCGGATTCTTGGGGAGGCTCGATATCAAACGATCGTTCATGGCGATGCCAAGTTAGCGAATTTCTGTTTTTCTAAAGATGCGGATCGTGTCTCTGCTCTCGATTTTCAATACGTTGGGGGAGGCTGCGGTATGAAAGATGTTGCGTATTTTATTGGTAGCTGTCTCGATGAAAGTTCATGTGAGGAGCAGGAAGCCTTTCTGCTTGATACTTACTTTAATTTCCTGACAGATGCGCTACAGCGAAGGAAGCCGGGCGTTAATGCTGCAAAAGTCGCTGAAGAATGGCGAACTCTGTTTCCCATCGCTTGGACAGATTTTCACCGGTTCCTGAAAGGGTGGTGTCCCGGGCATAGGAAAATAAACACATACAGCGAGAGGGTTGCCCGGGATGTGATCGCTAACTTATCAAAATTCACGGAATGAAATTATCAGACACCCAATTTGAATCGCTCTACGAGGCGGCAATGTCAGCGGCCCGTAAAGCAGGGGAACATATCCAGCGTAAGGTCGGAGAACACCGAGAAACAAATCGGAAAGAAGGCGGTAGCTCTTTGGCTTCTCAGGTAGTTACGGAGGTCGACTTGGAGAGCCAGGAAATTGTGCTCGATTGCCTGAGCTCAAGTGTCGAAGAGTATTCTTTAGGTATTCTAACAGAAGAAAGTGAAGATGATTCGAGTCGGCTAAATTCAGATTACTTCTGGTGTATCGATCCTCTCGACGGTACGTTGCCTTTTGTAGAAGGGACTCCGGGGTATTCGGTGTCAATCAGTTTGGTGGATCGGTCAGGAATACCTGTGATCGGTGTTGTCTATGATCCGGCGGGAAACGAGATGTTTCATGCAGCGAGTGGCATCGGGTCCTTTAGAGAGAATGTATCCATTGCGGATCCGGGAGAACTCGGCGGGGGGACTGAATTGTCGTGGTTCATGGACCGGAGCATGAAGAGTGTTCCTGAGTATGAAAAGGTCGTGGCGGACATGGAGGAACTCGCCGTGGCGACTGGTCACAGCGGACTGAGAATCGTTGATCACGCGGGAGCTGCGTTGAATGGAGTCTGGGTGGCGAGTCAATCACCAGCGATATACTTTAAATTGCCTAAGGCGAAGAAGGGCGGTGGGTCGTTCTGGGATTTTGCTGCCTCCGCTTGCTTTGTCTCAGAGTGGGGTAGGCCTCCGGCGGACATTCACGGCGACCTCCTTGATCTCAATCGCCCCGGTTCCACTTTCATGAATGAGAAGGGCGTCCTTTATTCTTCACACGCGGAATTGTCCGACGCGATTATAAAGTGGTATCGAGATGGCTATTCTTGAGTTGTATTCTGTTCATCGAGCCACTTGAAAAGCTCTGGCGTGGCATAGGCGGCGGACCAGCAGTTGTGTCCAACCTCCTCAAGCGTCGTGAATCGGATGTTGTTCCCCCCGGCTTCGCGGATGGCGTTCACCATGTCAACAGAGTGTTGGAAGGGGACGGAAGAATCTTTGTCTCCATGAAATACCCAGATGGGTAGGTCGACAAGCTTGCTGGCGTCGGTGGGGGCGCCTTTTCCGCAGATCGGGACCACTGCCGCAAACTTCTCAGGGTGATCGGCGGCAAGTCGCCACGATCCGTAGCCGCCCATACTGAGGCCGGTAAGATATACTCGAGTTCTGTCGCATTGCAGTTCTGTTAGTGTATGGTCGAGAAGTGCGAGGATGCCATTCTGTTGCTCTGGATCGATCCAGTTGGTTTCGTTGGGGCATTGAGGCGCGATGACGATGTAGGGCAGATCATCCCCTCTGGCGGCGAATCTCGGAGGACCCCATTTGGCAACGAGACTAAGAGGCCCTCGACTTTCGCCTCTTCCGTGGAGGAAGAGAATAACGGGCCACTCTCTTTCTGAAGATTCATCATATCCGTCGGGAAGGAAAAGAAGGTAGGGTATTGTTAGGGTTTCGCTCACCTTAAGTGATTGTTCCACCTGTTTGCCTGCAGCAGGCTCGTCGCCAAAGGCATCGGAGTGGTCAAGGTGGGAAGCGGTAAACATGATAATTGCCAATCTGGTGATACGAATTGATTCAGCAAAGGGATGTAAAGGCATGGTCTGAGATGAACAGAAAAGGAAAATTTCGTCAATGACGTGAGTGGTCTAAGACTCAGAATTGGTTGTAACCCGCTCCTTTTCAACTCATACGAATGCTAGCATAGGGGCGATGCGAGGAGTGAGGCCTTCAGGAAGCCTCTTGGATGGCGGCAATGGCAGTGTTCCTGCTTTCTTAGGTTCTCGATACAGGTTTATGAATTTGGGGGGAGATATCATTCAATGGGCTACGCAGACGGTCTTCCAGAAAGGTCAGAAAACGTTGTATCTCTATCTTGTGCTCGACGATGAGAACCTTCGTTCTGTTGACGTGGTTTTTGGCGAGTATTCAAATTTTTCGTTTCGTCTGGAGGATGGACATGGGCTTGTCAGGGCCCCGCTGGAGGAGTTTGAAGATTGTCTTCGTCCGCTCAAATTAAGCTCACAGGGTTCTTTCAGCGTTTCGATTTCTGACGAGAAGGCGAAGTCTGGGTTTGTCGATGTCTCGTCGATTTCTTTTAACGGTGGAGTAGGGCTGAGCCCGTTGTTCGGGCTCAGCCATATCGGCAGTGGTGCATAGTCGTTGATGAGAGGCGAAACAGTTCTTGCCATTTGTCGATAGATGGATTCAGGATATCCGAGCATTGCTGCTCATTCTTTCTTTCGATGAAATCTGTTTTGTTCTTGGTCGCCGTTTTTCTTTTTCCATCTTTCATGTGTGCTCAGTCTATTGATACCCGCCGTTATATCGAAGTTGATGGTACGGCGAAGCTTCTCGCAGAGCCGGATCTTGGCCGCTGGTCGATTCAAATTCGAGGGGAGGCTGCTACTTTGGCTGAGGCTTCTGCGAGTTTGGAAAGTTCTGGGCAATCGCTGATTGATGCACTGGATGGTGAGGGGTTTGATCCGTCTATTCTTCGCTTGAGTGCGATTTCTTCCGGTCGGATTTATGAAAGCACTCGTGAAGGGCGTGTCATGAAAGGATACTATGCGGAGCGGTCTGCCGTGTTGGAGTTGAAGGATCTCTTAAAGAGGCAGTCCCTGGAATCCCTTCTTCTTCATGATGATCAGGTTGAGATTCGGAATGTTTCAACGGAGTCGACAGAACATGAAGAACTTCGGAGGCAGGTGCTTTTGAATGCGGCTGCAGCGGCGAAGTCCAAGGCGAAGGCTCTCGCCGAGACGTTGGACGCAAAGCTGGGACCTGTTCTTTCCATTGAGCAGGGGAATGCTGAGTTTCGGTTTCAGACGAGTAACATGGTGAACATTGCAGCTTCAGCTCCGGGAATTGAGGAGGCTGAGTTGGAAAAGCTGACCTATCAGGCCACTGTCAAAGTGAAGTTCGAGCTACAGTAAAGGGTCAGAGATAGAGGGGAGCCATCCGCCGCCAGTAGTAGCCGCTATGGGCTCGCTCGTGCCACACATAAAATTGGTGGTCGATTTCCTTGTCTTTGAGGATTCGACTGAGTTTCTCGGCATTGTGGAGAAAAGGGTCTTCCTCCCCAATGGTAACAATGATCTCCATCTTGCGAAGGTGGGCGATCTTTTCCGGGCACCGTAGGTTTGGGAGAAAATGGGTCGGGGTGTGTGAGTAGACGAGATTATTGTAGTAGCCCTCCAATAAATCGTCGAAGTTCTCGACGGCATGTGTGAGGTCGTAACGACCAGAGAAGGCTGCGAGTTTTTTGAAGAGGTGCGGGTGGCGAAAGGCGATATTGGCGGCGTGATAAGCTCCCAGGCTGCACCCGTGAGATACGGTG
Source organism: Verrucomicrobiales bacterium (assembly GCA_002698785.1). Lineage (GTDB taxonomy): Bacteria > Verrucomicrobiota > Verrucomicrobiia > Verrucomicrobiales > DEV007 > Arctic95D-9. The sequence continues at coordinate 32,033 of PAAG01000007.1, forward strand.
TAGTCGTGCTGGTTGCGTTCGTTCATGAAGGGAATGACTTCCTTTACAATGTAGTTTTCGTACTGCTGGTGACGGCGAATGCGGCCACACGGTTTGGCCCAGAAGCAGTAGAAGCTTTCTTCGTCAATGGAGTCGACGCAGAAAAGCTGCATTTCGCCAGCTTCGAGTTTCGGGCGCAACACCTCGACCATGCGGATGTCCTCATATTCGTAGAAGCGACCTGCTCTGGTAGGAAAAACAAGGACCTTGGTGCCTGCATGGCCGAAGATGAGCATTTCCATGTCGCGCTCTAAATGGGGACTCCACCACTTGTGATACTCTCGATTGAGATGCGACATTTGATTCAGGCGCTACAAGGTTGCGAAAAATTCGTCGAGTTCCTGCAACAGTTCCGTTTCCTGTTGCTCTTGTCCTTCGTACTCCGAGTGCCCGGCTTTCAGGACGAACAATTCTTTCTCCCCGGGGAGTGAATTGTAGATCGAGTATTGGCCGGGGGGCGCGACCATGGGGTCGGACAATGCACAGGCGCAGTGCATGGGGATCGTGATATCGAGGGCGGAATTTGCCGCGTCGAACCATGGTAGGGTCCGTTCGGCCACGCCGGGGTGCTTTTTCGCAAATACCTGGACACTTCCGGCACTTCCAAAGCTGGGTAGGGTCAGTCGAAGAAGTTGGTTTCCAAAGCTCGGGACATTGACGTGTCCTTTTGAAACGCGTTTGTCAGAGGCAAGAGCTATTGTCCCGATTCCGCCACCGAAGCTGATGCCAAGATAGCCGATGCGACCGGCGACTTCGGGGAAAAGCTGGATGAGGCTGCTGACCGAGAGCCAAACGTCTTCCACACAGCCTCGGAAGACGTAGCGGTCTCGGTCTTGAATGTTGTGGAGGACGTGCCAGACCGGATTGCTGGACATTCGCTTGGTGGCACTACGAGAGATGCCTCGTGCACAGGGGAACAAGAGAACGGAATCTTCGAAGGGGAGGTGCTCGTCCGGGCCCGAGCGGCCGCCATATCCGTGGCCTACGACGAAGCCTCGTTTGATGTTTCCCAGCCGGGGAACGAGTGCCCATCCCTCGATTCTGAATTCGTTGGTGGATTGGAAAGAGAGATCGTAGACTCGCCAGTCCTTGATGTGCTTACCGGTATCGCGGAGTCTGGGGACAGGGTTTACCCAGAGGGCTTCGTTGTACCATTGTTCCCAAAGCTCAGTAAATCCCTCGGGACGGGCTGGTGTGGGCACTTCGAGAAGTTGCTCGAAGGAATAGCCGTAGGTGGGGTCGGGGACTCCCGACAGTTGGGAATTGGAATTCGAATCGGGCAAGTCAGGAGGTCGTAAGTGTTGTGGTCTTAGGGCATTGGAAAAGAAAGATTCGTGCCGATTCTCCAGATAGACAGATAAAAGTGACGCACTTTGTTTGAATGTTATTCGGGGGGACTTGTTTTTTTCCGTGGGAAGAGCTTGGGAATACAGCTGGCGAGCCCTGTCGCCCCCATGAGAATGAAGCAGATGCTGAATAGAAGTGTCCGGATTGGGAGCTGATCGCCCACCAACCCTTCTTTGTGGGTGAGAAAATCGAAGAGCAGCTTTATTCCAAAGGCGATGCCTGCGAGGCAGAAAAGGAGGACAACAATTGCCCATGTGCGAGCAGCTCTTTTCTTTCCCTGAAAGGCTGATTCAACCAAGCTATCGGCGTCTTCCGGGGAGACGTCGAGTTCGCCAGTTAGCCATTCTCGGACTTCTTCTTCAGAGTAACCGTGGCTGACGCGAGACTCGATCCTGTCTTCAAGTTGTTTTCGCTTCTCAGAGGTCATTGGGGGTGGGGCGAAATTGTTATGTTTTTACAAGGATTTTATTGGGATTTCAGAATTGGAAAATGATGGGAAATGATGGGAGTTTCAGGAATTTCCTTGTTTGCTCTGCGTGGGGTGGGGGGAATGATGGCTACGGTGGTTCACGAGTTTCTGTATAGCTGAGTTACTCTTGATTCTAACAAACCAACAAAAAACGGTCGAGTGAATTCGATTGGTTTCGGCGTGAAGCAATCAATTAGCTCTAGCAGTGGTGGCCCAGACGGGTGACGCCTACCTACAGTCCAAACTCGACCGAGATGGTGACGATAGAGCCGTCGGATGGGTCGGTCTCGGCGAGGAAGCTGGCTGTGGGAAGTTTGTACTGGTAGAGCTTTTTCAGGATTTCGTGTTGTTCGAATCCAAGTTTTTGGAGGTCTTCGGTTGTGGTAGCTGCTGAGATGGTGTCTTTGGACAAGATGAGTTTTCCGGTGAAAGGGCTTTTGGCGGCAAGCTTCATGTCCTGTTTTTTGAAGTTAAAGCTGAGGCTGTCGACGGTGGTTCTGCCGTTTTCACTGTAGGAGCGGACTCCTAAGTCGTCCCAAATGCGGACGTCGTTGGCTAGCTTCTCGACGCGAGAAGGTGTGCCCCATGCGGTGGTGAGGTCGCTGACGGAGGGACCAAGGAGGAAGGTTTTTTCTCCGATGGCAAGGCCGTCTTCGGAGATGGTGATGGTTGGGGTAGTTTTCTCGTCCGCTACCGCCGAGAGATTTGCCGAGAGTAGGAGAGCAGTGGCGATGAAAAGGGAGGAAACAGAAAGTGGTATGATGTGATTCATTTGTCTGGGATGGATTGTGTTTGGTGAACTTGAGATACTTTTCTCAAGTTTTCTTCTGATACAATCCTCTTGTTTGGAATCGTTGTCAGCTTGTGACTGATTGAGAGGCTGTCGACTTACTCAGTCATTTGGCTCTGCAGCTCTCTGTTGTGTCCACGGTTTCGCGGATGAGTGTTTCAATTCGATCCAGCATCGTTCTCTTGTCGCCCCGGTTTTCTATGCGTTGGCGGGCCGAGGCTCCCATATCCTTTCTTTGAATCGGATTTTGAATGATTGAGAACAGGGCGTCTGCCCATGCTCCCGGGGTGGGATTGGTAACAAGAGTGCCTTCCTTACCGTCCTCGAACATTTCAGACACTCCTCCTACATCGGATGCGACCACCGGTAGGGCGGCCGCCATCGCTTCCTGTATGGCGAGTGGAGTTACTTCTTGAATTGCAGGATGAAAGTAAAAGTCTGCCACCTGAAGAAATCGGGAGACCTGGCCAGCATCGGAATAGGGAGCTGTTTCCACTGTGATGCTCTCGGATCTCCAGATTTCTTCGCGTTTTTTCTCCCCGACTAGAACCAGTCGGACGTGTTCTGTTGGAAGGGAAGAGCGAGACAGTCTCTTTTCCACCTCAGGAAGGCTTCGCTGGAGCAGGGCAAAATCTTTGTATGGATTGGTGACCGGCTTATTTGCAACGAATACTCCGATGATCTCATGTGGGGCATAGCTCATCTGTACTCTCAACTGTTCTGAATCTTGATTGGGTGCGTAGTTTTCCAAGTCGATTCCGTAGGGTATTACGGACACTTCTATTGCAGCCTGGTTCAAGACTGACTTTTTGACCATTCGCTCGAGCCATCGGCAGGGGACGACGATGTGCAGCCTCGATCGATAGTAGATCTTGTTCTTTCGTTTCCAGTTCTTTCTGGTTCCGTCGACGCTCAGAGCGGGAGGTGAATCCAAGTAGGGGCAGTTCCCGCAACCGGTTATCCACCGGTTGCAATCTCTGGAAAAGGCGCAGTGGCCGGTCATGGGCCATTGGTCGTGAAGAAACCAGAAAAAGGGACGATGGCTTGAAATTCCTGGTAGCATTCGGAGGTCGAAGTAGCCGCCGTGGAGATTGTGAGCGAGGATTGCTTTTGGATTTGTTAGTCCAGAAAGGGTCGTCAGCCATCGTGTATACGGATAGTGAAACGACTCTCGACCGAGGAGGCGATCCCGCTTCAGGTTTGCTTTTTGAAGTAGAACAGGGGGATGCCTGGCGACGGTTCTGTAGTCGAAATACGGACTCGCGTGCATCGCATGCACATCGGGATCGGTCCCGTTCTTCTCGCCGACCAGCATCCTGGAAATCCAGCCTCTTTCCGCAAGACCTCGGTGGATTGAGGTAGCTACGTTCTCGGCGCCTCCACCAACGTCGGAGGTGCTAAGAGATAGAATACTGTTTTCTGCCGAATCCACTCACTCTTGTTCTATTGTTTTTCAAAATGGAGCGAAAAGACCGGTAGTGCCAAGTCGCGCGGTTCTTCCGAGGGCTTTCCCGACAGTGGGGTTGCGCGAATGAGAAGCTCGCCCCATTTTGCCTTTTCTCCTGTCACTCCGAGCCCGGATACTTGGATCTTTCGGTGGTCGATCCAAGTGGTGTCTACTGCCTTTCCGTTCCACATCGCGGCAATGGTTTTCTGGGTGGTGGGATCGATAATGCCTCCGGTATCTATGGTGACAGTCCAATCACCGTTTCCGAGAGCGAGGATCCAGCCGCAGAATGGAGTGCCCCAGCGGAAAGGGTTACCCTCATACTTTTCTGATCCATAAAATCCCAGCCAGCGAATTGTGTCTTTGTGAGTATCTTTTCTCTCCAGGAAACCAGTGGGTGAAATCGCGGTCTGATCCTCAATTTCGTTTTCCGAAATTCCGCTTCGCAGACAACCGTGAAACGCTTTTGCCCGACAGAGTTCCACGTAGCTGCGGCATTGTTCACGATACAGTTGAAAACGGTAGTCTGTTCGCCCGAATGCGATGGCAAACCGTGTTTCCCAATAGAGCCATTCTGCTGTTTGTCGCAGGATGCGCGGAAAGAACCCGAAGATGGCGGAGCCGACCAATGTCGGTGTTCGTCGAGAGATGTATTGATCAAAAGCGCGGTCTCCCTCTGGACTTGTCAGCCATTTCAGGAGACGTCTCGCTGTCGAGGGCCTTGACTGCCACAGGTCAGTGAGTTCCGGAGGTATATCGAGATACTCGATCCACGAGCTTTCCGGCAGATCAGCACGGTATTTCATCTCGCCGTCGATGAAACGCTTCAGGTCGTCCCTGTGGAGTGGCATCGTCTCCTGGTTGACGTGGTATACTTTTGCCCGGTCGTCGAGGCCGACTTTTGCTCCGGCTTTCGCGAGTTCGAGTGAGAGGATCAGTTCGGAGTAGAGGTCGTATTTCGGTTTCAGACCTCCTAACCGATGCACCCAATCTCTGCGAATGGCGAAGCCGCGCAGGCGAAGAAGGTTCCATTGGCCCTCAGCGCGAAGTTCTGGCGTGAGGTGGTGAAAGATCTGCTCTTCCATCCAGGCTACGTCGGTCTTATTGATGTGGCCGGTGTCGACGCTGAAGGCATCGAGGCCGTTGTCTTCTGCTGCGGTGAGGACATCCTGCAGGGTGGTTTTTGCCGGAATGCAATGCAGCTCCGACACAAAGATCCATTCGGCATCGGCGGCCATGAGAGCGACCTGCCACAGGTCGATTGCAGTAGGGTATTTCCCGGGGAGGACTTTGTCGCCTGGGGCTAAGTGCTCTTCTATGATGGCCTTTGACTCAGGTTCGTCGTCCGGGTAAGCGATCACGACCTGGAATTCGTCTCGTGGGAGCGTCTGGCCTTTTACCCATTTCTCCAAATGCAGGAGTTCCTCGCCGCGGGCTTCGCACCAGGGGAGGATGACTGAGATTCTGGGGTGGGGCATGGAGGAGGGGGCGATTCTTGCGTTTGCACCTTCAGCCTGATGGGAAAGTCAGTCAATTGGGGAAGCGGAAAGGACGTGGAGTTGCTTTGATGGGATAGTGATGGTCGTATGAGAGTTTGAAGTCGGAGGGCATCGAGAAGAAAAGATGCGTATCTCTGAATTTTGTTCGTCCATAGTGAACCTAACATTCCCATGGAAGAACTTATCGCAATCATTGGAGCTGGAATTGGTGGCCTTACCTTGGCTGCTCGACTGGAGCGTGAGAAGATTCCGTATCGAGTTTATGAGAAAGCGCCTGTGCTAGGTGAGGTCGGGGCCGGTCTTGGCCTGTGGTCGAACGCTGTGCTGTGCCTGGAGAAGGTAGGGGTGGATGGAGATTTCTGGTCGCGATCGGGCTGCGAAGTCTTTCGGGCGGAGATGGCGAACGCCGAAGGGAAAATACTGTCGAGCTGCGATGTGCGGCCGGTAGCGGAGAAGGTGGGTGCGAGCTCGTTTGTCGTACATCGGGCCGATTTGCACGGTGCGATCTATGGGCAGATCAATCCGGAATCAGTCGTTACCGGCAAGAAGCTTTCAGGTATGGAGGAGAAAGAGAATGGGGTGCTCCTGCGATTCTCGGATGGTTCCACAGCGAGTGCTTCCATGGTCGTCGGTGCTGATGGGTTGCGATCACAGGTACGGGCCCAGACGTTCGGCGACGAGCCTCCCCGGTATTCCGGCCAGACTTGCTACCGAGGAATCGCTCGGTTGAACATTGAGGAGCGACATGCCCTTCGCGAGATCCAAGGGCGGGGCCTCCGTGCTGCGGTGATTCCTTTGGATGACGAGCGGGTCTACTGGTGGACGACTGAGAATGTCACAGAAGGTGGCCGAAGGGAACCCAGGAAAGAGAAAGACTATCTTCTTTCGAACTTTGCCGATTGGGCGTTCGGGGTGCCGGAAGCAATCGAGGCGACCGATGCTGAGGCCATTCTGCGAAACGATCTCTATGATCGACCACCTTTGCCAACCTGGTCGAAAGGCAGGGTTACCTTGTTAGGAGATGCGGCCCATCCCACGACGCCGAATCTTGGGCAGGGGGCCTGTATGGCGATTGAAGATGGGTTTGTACTGGGAGGTCTCCTGGGTGAGAAGTTCGATGCCGAAGCCTTCTCTGAGTATGAAAGCCTTCGGAAGGATCGTTGCGAGGCGATTGTCAAAGAGTCGCGACGGTTTGGCTGGATCGGCGGATGGGAGAACCCCGCAGCGGTGAAGATTCGTGAATTCCTGCTGGCAACGACTCCGGAGACTTTTGTCCGAAAATCGATGGAGAAACATATCGCGCCGCAGGGTGGGTGAGAGGGCAAAAACCGAATATTAGAATACGAAACCGGCTCCCTGAACGGTTCGTGTTATCGAACCGTCCGCTGGAGCCGTTCGTTGTGCGGTGGATGCTCTTCTTACTAGAGAGAGTTGGCGAACTCGTCTACTTCGCGTTCGGCCTCTTCTCGTGCGCAACCGTAGCGCTCCTGAACTTTGCCGACGAGTTGGTCTCTCTTTCCTTCGGCGACGTCGAGGTCGTCGTCTGTGAGCTTTCCCCATTTTTCTTTGGCTTTTCCTTTTGTCTGTTTCCAGTTTCCTTTTACTTGGTCCCAATTCATATTTTTAAGTGTGTTAGGTTTTTTGCTCAAACGGTTGTCGTTTGATGTATCCATTACTTTTGCAGGTTCTACGCCACGCCTCGATTCCCGTTCCAGAGGCCTAAGTGCAGTCGTTTTGCCAAAATTCGATTGCATAGAGCGCAGATCACTATGCAGGCTGCATGGACGCAAACCGAAGAGGGCGGTTCCCTTCCGTACTTCGTCGACGACGAAAGGAGAACCTACCTAACCACTTCGAAACTAGCTGAAATGTAAATTTCCGTGGATAAGGCTAAGGATTCGCGATCTCATCGATTCGGACAACGGCAACTGCTGTTTCCGATACAACCAAGCCGATGATCAAGTAACTAAGGCACAATCGACTGAACTCGCCGCATCGTAGGCACGGCATAGTCTGGACCGTTCCGAATGATGTCGTTCAAGCTGAGGTTAGGTCTCGTTTGCAGAGGAAGGGGGTGCAAAGCATAGATGATGTCTTCCCGTCGTTGGTTTCTCGTTAACTTGCGGTTCAAGCCAGTCCGGAAACGATTGGGCATCAGGGCGTTTGAAATTCGTTGTAATCGGTAAACAGTGACCCGGTTGGCTGTGTTAGGGGGGGACGGTTTTTTCGCAGTTCAGTATTGCGGAGAATAAGTAGAATAAACCTTCAAACCGGTTAGCTCTGTTTTGTAGAGGCAAATCGAGCCGTCGAGAAGCCGGTAAGGAATGGTTCTTTTTTAACACTCTACCTATACTCTTGCCGCGCTCTCCCGGTACTTTTCTTCTGCACGTTGCGCGACGGGCAAGGCCTTTATCTAAATGGCGTTCTCGATTGACCCTTTCTATTTCGGCTGAAATTGTTACCCTTGTCGGTGGTTCGTATCAGTGATGAGTGAAATTATTCAAAAAATAGATAGAGAGCATCGTTTCCTGGTAAATAAGTTTCACTACAAATATACTTTCAATGGGCAGAGGTTCGTTCGGGTGTTAACCGGGGTTTATTGGACGTCCATACTTGTAATCTGGGGGATTACATCAATCTGGTTCGGACTCTCATGGTTCATTCCTTTTTTCCTGTTTGCTTTCCTTATGGACCTAGCCATTCATGGTGTTTTCGGCAAAAGACGTTCCCTAGTATCGGCATGGGAGAAAACACTCAAACAGGGGCATGAAGTTCGAACGGTTCGCTGGGTAATTGGAAATGGGAAGGTCATTCTACGAGATGAGTCGAACGGGATAGAGCATGAGCTTTTGGAGGACAAAATCGAGGGGGTTCGTAACTTTGAAGGTAGGCAAATTATAGAATGGAGGATGATTGATAACGAAGGACCTCGACTCCTCGTTGTTCCAGAAGGCGTCTTTGCCAAAGTAACTTTGTGTGAATTTCCTTTAGAAGAGGATTGATGGTGCTGAGTGCCGGGGGCGAATCGATCCCGTGATCTCGCTGCAGAAGAACTCGGAGTTTTCTACCGCGCAGTCCAATGGGAAATTCAATTGGATAGGAGCGAAGAAGTTTGCACACGAATGCGCTACGCTTCACGAATGAAACGAATTTTCACGAAGCAGGGCTTCTAGCCGCGAAAATACTATTTCTTACAAAGTTACAAAATCCCCCCCGCCACATACTCTTTCGATCCATCCACCCCATCGGCGAAGATGTGGGCTTCGCGGATGAAGCGGTCGATCTGGGCTTTCACGGCTCCGGCGTTGGCTTTGCCTTCGTCGAGGCAGGCCTGGAGTTCTTCTTTGGTCATGCCAAGGCTGCCGTCTTCTGCTAGGCGGTCGATGGTGTCGTTCTCTTTGCTCTCTCCTGTGCGGTAGGCTTTGGCGGCGGCTACGGCGTGCTCTTTGATGGCTTCGTGGGCGGTCTCGCGACCAATGCCGTTTTTGACGGCGGTCATCATGATGGTGGTGGAGAGAAGGAAGGGCAAATAATGCTGGTTCTCGCGCTCAATTACGGCGGGGTAGACGTCCATCTGGTCGAGGATGGTGATGAAGGTCTCCAGCAAACCATCGGCGGCGAAGAAGGCATCGGGCAGCATGACGCGACGGACGACTGAGCAGGAGACGTCGCCTTCGTTCCACTGGTCGCCAGCGAGGCTGCTGGCCATGGTGAGGTAGCCGCCGAGGATGGTCTTGAATCCGTTGATGCGTTCGCACGAACGGCTATTCATTTTGTGCGGCATGGCGGAGGAGCCGACCTGTCCTTTGGCGAAGCCTTCGCTGGCGAGTTCGTGCCCGGCCATGAGGCGGAGGGTCTTGGCGAAGCTGCTGGGTCCGCTGGCGATACCGTTGAGCACCGCTACAGTTTCGAGGTCTAGGCTGCGTGGGTAGACCTGCCCGACGTTGGTAAAGATACGGTGGATGCCGAGGTGCCCGGCGACGCGGTTTTCGAGGTCGAGGACCTTTTTGGAATCGCCTTCGAAGAGGGAGAGTTGGTCGAGTTGGGTTCCGACGGCGCCTTTGAGCCCGCGAACGGGGTAGTTCTCGATGAGTTGGACGAGGCTCTGGGCAGCGAGTTGGAGCTCTTCGCCGAACATGGCCATGCGTTTGCCGTAGGTAGTGATCTGGGCGGCGACGTTGTGGGTGCGAGCGGTGATGATGAGGTCGCGATACTGGTCAGCGAGTTTGGCGAGGCGGTGGAGGCAGGCGGCGGTTTTGAACTGGATGACGTGGAGGGCTCGGTAGACCTGAAGCTGCTCGACGTTTTCGGTAAGGTCGCGCGAGGTCATTCCTTTGTGGATGTGCTCGTGCCCGGCGAGTTCGCAGAATTCTTCGATGCGGGCTTTCACATCGTGCCGGGTGGTCCGTTCGCGTTTGTCGATGGATGCTACGTCGATGTTGTTGATGACGGATTCGTAGTCGTCGATGGCCTGCTGAGGGATGGGAAGACCGAGGTCTTTCTGCGCCTTCATGACGGCGACCCAGAGTTCGCGTTCGAGGCGGATTTTACCTTCGGGTGACCAGACGTCTTTCATGTCTGGAGTGGCGTAGCGTTCGGCGAGGACGTTGGGAATCATAGTCAGTAATCGGTGATCAGTAATCCGTAATCAGTTTTCCGAATCTGCGTTCAAGCGTGAATCGGAGGTTGGGAGGTAAGGGAGTTCTTCTTCTTGGAGTTTGTAATCGGGTTTTGCGAAAGTGTCGGCTTTTTTGATCATCGCTCCGAGCATTCGGCCGATTTCAGTGCAGAGGGTGGCTAGATCTTCTGCGGTTTCGAGGGAAATGTAGCTGCAATCGGCGGCTTCGGTGATCCAGTGCTGAGTTTCCTGTTGCTCGCCGTCTGCGTCGCTTAGTTTGGCGACGAAGTGCTTTGGGTAAAGGCGTTTTGCCCAAGCTTCTGCAATTTGCGCTCCAATAGAACGGGAAGAACGTCGAATCTGGTCTGTCAGAGAAAATCTTTCTTCTTTCGGAAATGTCTTGGTCACATCAAATACAGCCCGCGCCAGTTCTCGTTGTTTTTGGTAGACTTTCAGTTCACTGAAATGCTTCACGTAGCTACTCATATCCGCGAGATGAGCTGAGTTTTGGCGGTGTGCGGTCTCATACAATCTGATTACGGATTACAGATCACTGATTACCGTCTTCTGCGATTTTTTTGAGGTATTCGAAGGAGTAGATTCCGGTGTTGTGACCGTCGGAAAATTTGAACTGGAGGGCGTAGCCGCCGACGGGAGCCCAACCGGTGACGCGAACGCCGGTGAAGTCTTTGTCCTTTTGGTTTCCGGTGATGTCGTTGCCCAAAAGGTCGCGCTCGCCCTGGGTCTCGGCGCTGGGGGAGAGGGCGCGAAGGCGATCCATTGCGTAGAAGGACTCGGTGTCGTCCTGCCAGCGGATGGCGATTTCGTTTCCGATAATCTGTATGTCGGCGATGCCTGTCATTTGGAGGGGGCATGATTAGCACGTAGCGTTGTGCGTGGCAACCGGGTATGGTTGGCGGGGTTTTGTATTTTGAATGCGTTTCTGATGAAGTTGTTTTTTCTTACCGGCTGTTGGGTTGTTCTCTTTCTGGGAGGAGTTGTGGGGAGTTTTGCCCAGGATGAGGGTGAGCAATTAGCGGAACCAGAGCCATTTGCGCAGGATGAGTTTTCGGGAAAGCGGGTGGAGAACGTGGAAATGGCGAAGGAACTGGTGCTGGGACGATTTTTTAATGCGCCCAAGTATGGTGATCGTGCACCGGGGTTTGCTCTGATTGATGTGGATTCGGGGAGTACGGTGACGTTGACGGAGTTGCGTCTGGATAAGCCTGTGGTGCTGTTTTTCGGCAGCTATGGGTGTGATGTGATGCGAGGGAGTTTTGAGAAGCTTCTGGCGGTGTATGAAGAATATCAGGATAAGGTGAATTTTGTCATGATCTATGTCCGGGAGGCACACTCGCTGGACGGCTTTGGGGCGGATCGGGCACGAGTGACGGACCCGAAGTCGACGCAGGAACGGATCGATGTGGCGAAGGCGTGCCGGGATGAGATGAATATTCCTTTCCGAATCCTCGTGGATCCAGTGGACGATCGTGTGGCGACAAGATGGGCGGCCTGGCCGATACGGCTTTTTGTCGTCGATCGTGGGGGGACGGTGGTGTATTCGGGGCGACCGGGCCCGTGGGGGTTCAGTCCAGGTGGGGGATTCAAGGCGCAGCATGCGGATAAGATCAATCCGCATCCGGATCGTTTCAGCCAAATGTCGCTGGAGGATTTTCTGGGGGATTATCTTGAAAAAGTAAGTCCAGAATGATTTTTCGATCCCGTTCTGCCGAGGGAGAGAAGTTGAATTGCTTTTTGCATTTTCCCAGATCCCTGCTCAGACTCCGGCGATGAGAATCGCAAAGGACGGAATTCGATCCATCGTAAAGGTGGGCTACGACGGCAGGGTGTACAAGACTTTTCGCGGCACGGGCCGGGAGGAGAGGTATGCGAATGAGGTCCGTGTTTTAAAGGTCCTGGAGGCGCGTGGTTGCACTTTTGTGCCTCGTTTGCTCGATGAAGATCCTGAGGATCTGACGATTGTAACGACGAATTGTGGTGCTCCGGCGGAGAAAACGATTTCTGAGGAGAAGTCGAAGCAACTTTTCCAGCGTCTGGAGGATGAATACGGGGTGGTGCACGACGATCAGTTCCCGAGGAACATCACGTATAATGCTCGTGTGGGGCAATTCTGCGTGATTGATTTTGAATTATCGGAGGTTAAGGACGCGCCAGGGGAGTGTTCGAAAGAAGAGGAAGCGCATCGGAAACTGGAATGGTGTGGGCTGACGAGGGAGGGGCGGCGGCGTTTTGGAAATCAGGATGCTCTTTCTGTTTTCTGCTCGCGATCAGGTTGGGCGAACAATGAGGAACTGACTGGTGAGCGGTCTATTGACGAAAACGGTCTTATCTTTGCCGTGAGTGACGGCATGGGCGGTCCGAAGGGGGGAGATGTTGCGAGCACATTGGTTGTGCGGGAGCTACGCCGATTTCTCCCGGCGATGTTGGGCGATTTTCATGGTGCACCGGATCCTGAGGATCTGCTCGAGAAGGCGATGAAGTCGCTGCACGATTATGTGACGCGGACGGGAAATGCGCGTCCGGATCTGGAAGGGATGGGAGCGACTGTGGTATGTGGCCTTTTCTATCGGACGATGGTGTATTTTGGCCACGTGGGAGACAGCCGTTTTTATCGTTTTCGTGACGGAGAGCTGAAGCAGTTGACCTTTGACCACACTTTTCTCGGTAGGCAGTTTCGCGAAGGAAAGCTGAATGAGAGGGAAGTAAGAATGAATCCGCGGAAGAACATTCTCAATCAGGCGATCGGTGCGGGATGCCAGTTTTTGAAACCGCAGGTGGACTCCTCAACGCTCGAGCCGGGGGACTGGTTTCTGATTTGTTCAGATGGAATTGTCGACGGTCTTTGGAACAAGAACATCGCGACCTGCTTTGAGGAAGCGATCGATAAAGGCGAGGGGGCAGAAGAGGTGGCCGACCGCATGCTGGAATGGGCCTGCCGGGAGGCGGGGAGCGATGATACGACCCTGTTTGTAGTGAGGGTGTTGTAGCGCTCGGGGCTGAAAACGGCTTGGAGGGGTATCCCTCCCGCCCGGCTTCTTCTTCCGCTTCTTCAGAATGTGAGCTCGCGGTGTCGGCGATCTCCGCAGCGTCGTCTTTGTCGTAACCCTCTTCTCGGAGTGCTTCGAACTCTTCTTTGTTCTTCAGGGAACTGTGCTCTGTGTCGGAGTCAATGTGAGATTTTTGGTCTTGGCTGTTCATTTCCCCCTTTTTCGGTGCGAGAAGGATGCCAGCTCTTCCCTGTTTTCTGGAACATATTGAAATTCAGTGGTTTGTGAGTTGATTTTACTGTTTTAATATCTGCTTTTGTTTTGCAGAATCCGTTTCGATGTTGGCTTTGTTTTGCAGGATGCAATAGCTTGAGGGAAGGTAAGGGATGGGGAGACGCGACCTTATTGAATTGCCTCGCTGTTTGAAGCCTGTTCGAGATATTTTCGACCGAAAGGGCCGATTCAAGAGTGGGCTCTACTTTCTCAAGATCGCTCACCGCTTCAGTCCTCTGATGGAGGAGATGCCGACGAGGGAGCGACAAGGGATCTACATGGATGAGATTCCGATGGGGTATAAGGTGCTCTACGATATGGAGGCGGTGTATACGGCCTTCGGGAATGAAGAGGGTAGTCGCCCAGACCTTCGGCCGGTTGCTGATTTCTGGCGTGCAGAGACGGGTGATTTCGTCGTGATGTATGAGAGGCCGATGGAATTTGCTTCGGGAGGAAAACCTCAATTTCGGCAGTCGCACTATCGCGATCGAAAGAGCAAGGCGATCGATGATGCTGATGAGCTATCGAAAGCGTGGGGGTGCAAGGTAGCTGTCGCCAGGGTCGAGTGGCTGATGGACTGGCATTGAGGCCGATTCAAGGTGCCTTTGTCAGCAATACTGCGTTACGACCGCTGTTGTCGTACTTTTCTTTCCTCTGTGGTGGGAGGCTAGAGATGTCTTTGGCTCGATTGAAGCCGTATTTTTCCAAGTAGGAAGCGGCCTGGGTAGAGAGGGCGAAGAGTTCTTTCGCCCCGATTTCTGTGGCGCGGCGTCCGGCTGCTTCAACCAGAACGCTGCCGTAGCCCTGCCCGGTATGGCCACGTTTTACGAATAGACAGGCGAGCTCGGCTTTGCCTTCGTCTGGAAAAGGGTGGAGGGCAACACAGCCGACGATGTTTTCGTCGATTTCGAGGACAATGTAGTCGTCGATGGAGGAGAGGATCTCGACTCGAGTCCGGGGGATGAGCTGTTCGTCTTCGACGGCGCGGTGGATGAGGAGGTGCAGTTCGTCGACGTCGGTTTTGGTGGCGGGACGCACTTTCTGGTAGGCGTCGGCATAGACCATGACGCCTACCCCTTCGTTGCTGAATAGCTCGGCAAGGAGGGCGTCGTTGTTCTGACTGCCGACAACGTGCACGCGGGGGACACCGTCGCGGGTGGCGTCTGCTGCGTGTTTGAGTTTTGACCGAAATCCTGACGGGAGATCGGCGTTCGCTTCGAGAAAGGCGAGGGCATCGTCACTTGAAAACTGACGTTCGCGGTTCTTGATGTGGGGAAGGGGCTCGTCTTCGGATACAAATAAGATTTTCGTCGCGCCGAGGGCTGTAGCGACTTCCCGGGAAACGGCGTCGGAGTTGACTCGCAGGATCTGGCCATCGGCGTCGAAGCCTAGTGGGGGGACGACGGGTAGGATTCCCTGTTCGAGGAAGCTTTCGAGGACTTCTGCGTCGATGCGCTCGATCGCTCCGGTGAAACCAGTGTCGATACCCTTCAGGATTCCGGCGGGATGGGCATGGATGGCGTTGGCCGTGGCGGCTCGGAGTTTTACGGTGGTCAGGCTCTGGAGCAGGGCGTTGCTGAGACGCGAGATGGCATCCATGCTGACTTCCAGAGTGGTCTCGTCGGTGATGCCTGTGCCGTCGATGTTCGATAGTTGTAGGCCACGTTTTTCTCCGAGCGCTTGAATCTGGTGTGCTGCACCATGAACGAGCACGACCTTGATATTCAGAGAACGAAGGACCGCGAGGTCGAGAAGGATGTTGGAAAAGTCTGGTGAATCGATGACGGCGCCGTCCAAAGCCACGACAAACGTGCGGTCGCGGAATTGCGGCACGTATTGTAGAATTGCCCTGAGGTCACTGAAATTCATCGGAATGTGAAAGAAGCAGTGAATGTACCCGATGGTTGGATATTTTCCATTCGTGAATGACGGGAGTGTAAGGAAGGTGACGCTGGCATGCGTCTTTGGGTGGTACTGAAATGGTGATTTTTCTGCGACTTTGTAACCTGCTGCTTTTCAAACGACCATCCACGTGGTTGCCATTTTCGTATACTCTGCTTTAGGAATACTAAGAGTTTCCATGGGGGATTTTGCGTTCATCAAGATTGGTCAGGGTCGATACCTTTGTGGTGTCGGGCCGTTCGAAGCGTCTGCGAATGCGCCAGAGGATGGACGAAGTGCATTTTACCGGAATAATTTTGAGCTGTCGGACCCCAAGCCGTGGAAAACCCCGGAGAGAACGTTTGAGACGGGTGATTTGCGTGTTCTCTTGGCGCAGAATGGCTCGACTCCACTGCCCGAGATTGCATGGTCTGGGCTGGGTGATACGGATGTTCGTGGAATTTTTGACGAGATTCTCGGCCAGATTGAGAAGGGCGAGTTAAAGAAATCGGTGCCAGTGCTGACGGAGCGAGGAATTCTTCATCGGGGGGACCCTTCTGCGCTGGTCAAGGCGATTGCAGCCGCTCCCGAAACTCTTTGGGGATATGGCTACCAAGAGGGCGATGCCGGGGTGATCGGAGCGACTCCGGAACAGCTATTCACGGTGAAGGATGGAGTGCTGGAGACGATGGCGCTGGCCGGAACGGCGCCCCGCCATGAAGTGAATGATTTTCCGACCGACCCGAAAGAGATTCGTGAACATGAACTGGTCGCGGATTATCTGGAGGAGCTGCTTGCGCCTCTGGGTAAGGTAGAGCGAGGGAGTAGGGAATTGATGGATCTTGGGTCGATCGTGCATTTTCTGACGCGGATCCGGGTGCAATTGCGCGAGGGGGAAGAAGCAAATTTGAGCGAGCTGGTGCGACGGATGCACCCGACACCGGCATTGGGTGCCTGCCCTCGCGGAGAAGGTGCTTTGAGGCAGTTGATCGAGTATCGTCGCAGGTTGAATGTGCCAGAAGATTTTGGAGCACCGTTCGGACTGTTCCACGAAGGAGAGTTTCGTGCCCTAGTAGCCATTCGAAATGTTTCCTGGAACGGGCGCGATGTTTTTCTGCCGAGCGGGGTGGGGCTCGTTGAGGGGAGTCGTTTTGATCGGGAGTGGCGTGAACTCGCGTTGAAGCGTAACTCGGTGAAGTCGCTGCTTGGGGTATGACGGAAAACGCTCAGCTTGCCGCCTCGACTTTGGCAAATCTGGTGGCGTTGGGTGTGAAGAAGGTAGTCGTCTGTGCCGGTGCGAGAAATGCTCCCATTGTCGCTTCTCTTTTATCGGTGAGGGAGAAAGCCGGATTTGAAGTCTTTCATCATTTCGATGAACGTTCGGCCTCGTTTTTTGCGTTGGGCCTGGCGAAGAGGGATTGGCAGCCTGTCGCGGTGATCACCACTTCCGGAACGGCGGTGGCGGAGTTGCTGCCAGCTGCGGTTGAGGGCTATTATTCTGGTATTCCACTGGTATTGGTGACAGCCGATCGACCAATTCGATACCGGGGTAGCGGTGCTCCTCAGGCCATAGAGCAGAAAGAACTTTTCGGTCCATATACTCCGATTTCTCTGGATTTGGAGAGAGTGTGGGATCTCGATGATCTTGGAGATTGGGACGGTGCTTCTCCCGTTCACCTGAATGTTTGCCTGGAAGAACCCCGGCCCGATGATGTGGTGACGGAGCTTCCGGAGTCAGTCTTTTCTCCGCCTAGAACCGGAGAAATCAAGAGTGTGGGGGACCGTCTTACTGATTTTTTGCAGGATGGGAATAACGGAGTGGTGGTTTTGCTCGGTGAACTTGCTCCCTCGTGGCGAGCGGGGGTAGAATCGTTCCTGGTCAATTTGGGAGCACCGGTTTGGGCGGAGTGCACTAGCGGGCTCCGAGAGAGTGTAGCACTAGGTGAGTTCCTGGTTCCTTTTGAACAGAATGTTTCTCAATTCGATATCAGGAAAGTGATACGAATCGGGGGAGTGCCGAGTCTTCGTTACTGGAGAGATCTGGAAGATGCCCGCGACATCCGAGTCCTTTCGATTTCGAGAAGGCCTTTCTCTGGTTTGTCACGCGACTCTGAACTGATCGTAACGGATGAGTTTCCGGAGGTGGCTTGTTCGACTCACGAGATTTTGGATGAACGAATTGATGTCAGCGGAGGAGATCGATTTGAGCAGCTTCTGGAGAAATACCCCACTTCAGAGGCTGCTCTGGTGAGGAAATTAGGAGCTACGATTCCTTCCGATGCTCTTGTATTTCTAGGAAATAGTCTTCCTGTGAGAGAGTGGAATTTGTCCGCTCCTTACGGGAGACCTCACCCCCGATGTTTTGCTAGTCGTGGAGCAAATGGGATTGACGGGCAGGTGTCGACATTCCTTGGCCTTTCCCATGGAGAAGAGGAAAGCTGGGGCATTTTTGGTGACCTGACCACGCTGTATGACTTGAATGCTCCGGCTCTTTTGGAACAAACAGGTGAGGGTAAGCGCCGGATCGTCGTGATCAACAACGGAGGGGGTAGGATTTTTTCTCGTCTTCCGAGCTTGTCAAAACTTCCTGAATCTCATAAAGAAGTGACTGAAAACAGACACGAGAGGCATTTGGAGGATTGGGCGAAGATGTGGGGAATGGAATACGTAAGCTGGACAGGAACAGAAGATTTTTTGCTTTCTGATAGTAAACGTATAGTGTTAGAGTTGCTTCCTGACATTGACGCTACTGAATCTTTTTGGTCAGAGTGGAAATAATGTATCCTCCTATCATTGCACTACACGGTAATTTCGGATCGCCTGAGATCTGGGATGAATTTCCGATTCAAGGGATCGTTCCGGTAGATTTGTGGCAGTATTCGGGGCTGTCATACCCAAAGTTCGCAGATCAGCTTGTGGAGGACTTCGCGAGCAATGGGAGGAAACCGATTCTCATGGGCTATTCGCTGGGCGGACGACTCGCGATGAATGTACTGTCTCTGTATCCCGAGAACTGGTCGGGCGCGGTTCTGCTTTCCGCCCATTCTGGTATTGCTGATATTTCAGACAAGGACGCTCGATTGGAGTCAGATCTAGAATGGGCCCGACGGGTGAGAGAAGAGCCCTGGGATGAGGTGCTGCGGGCATGGAATGAGCAGACTGTGCTGGCGAATAGCCCTGTTTGGCCATGTGTAGAGCAACTGGAGTCGCGAAGAGAACAGATTGCGGAAGCTTTCGACAATTGGTCCTTGGGTCGGCAGGTTGACCTGAAAGCCTCGCTGGGTCGGTTTACTGCTCCGGTGCTCTGGATTACAGGCGAGGACGATGAGAAATTCACCCAAGTGGGTCGAGAGATGGATGGAATTTTCCGCGATTTTCAGCACGTGATTGTTCCCAATTGCGGGCACCGAGTCGTGACGAAAGATGTGGCTGCGACGGTGAGCGCGTGGTTGGAAGACCGTGAATTACGGTGAAATCGGCAGTTTCTCGTCTCAGCGAACTGCGGTTGACGTAAGTCTATTCTGACAACAGGCTACAGCGCTCATGAACTGGATTTCTGCTCACGACTTCGAAGACCTGAAATACGAAAAATCGGAAGACGGTCAAATCGCCAAAATCACTATCAACCGCCCTGAGGTGCGTAATGCGTTTCGGCCTCAGACGGTAAAGGAAATGCTCATCGCTTTCGAAAAAGCCCACGAGGATCCCGAGGTGGGTGTGGTAATTCTGACCGGAGAAGGTGACCTTGCTTTCTGTTCCGGTGGTGATCAGAAGGTACGTGGCCACGCTGGTTATGTCGGTGATGACGGGGTGCCACGATTGAATATTCTCGATGTGCAGAAAAAGATTCGATCAATACCGAAGCCGGTGATCGCGATGGTTGCTGGCTATGCGATTGGGGGCGGACATGTGCTACATGTGGTCTGTGATCTTACGATTGCGGCGGAGAATGCACGTTTTGGTCAGACAGGGCCGAAAGTCGGGTCTTTTGATGGAGGCCTCGGTTCCAGCTATCTCGCCCGCATTGTGGGGCAAAAGAAGGCTCGAGAAATCTGGTATCTCTGTCGCCAGTACGATGCTGCGCAGGCTCTCGATATGGGGTTGGTGAATACGGTAGTCCCACTTGAGAAACTCGAAGAAGAGACGGTGCAATGGTGCCGCGAGATTCTGGATCACTCTCCTCTCGCGATTCGCTGTTTGAAGACGGCTTTGAATGCTGATTGCGACGGACAGATGGGTCTTCTCGATCTGGCAGGAAATGCGACTTTGCTTTACTACATGTCTGAAGAGGCGAAAGAAGGGAAGAACGCTTTCGTTGAAAAGAGGAAGCCGGACTTCTCGAAGTTTCCCAGAGTCCCTTAGCGTTTGAGTGACGGCTTTAGCCGTTATTCGAAGCTTTTTCCGTCAGGAAGGCCTGAAGGCCTCACTCCAGCAGATGAAAGCGTGGTTACTGGCAGCAAGACCCAAGACTCTACCGGCTGCGATTGTTCCGGTCTGGGTCGGTTCGATGCCTTTGTTAGTCGACGGAAACCCGGAGACAGGATCCTGGATGCTTTTCTGGTTCACTCTCGTGAGTTGTATCTGCATCCAGATTGCGACCAACCTTTTCAATGACGCGATCGATCATAAGAAGGGGGCTGATACAGAGAAGCGACTGGGGCCGAGGCGCGTGACGGCATCCGGTTTGCTCTCGCAGAAAGCTGTCATGGGAGGTGCCCTGTTTTTTTGCCTTCTTGCGGCCGGGATTTCGATTCCGCTGATTTTGGAGCGCGGTTGGCCCATTGTGGCAATCGGGCTGGTATCCCTGTTTTTCGCCTATGGATATACCGGGGGACCTTTTCCCTTGGCCTACCGTGGAATGGGAGAACTGTTTGTGATTCTCTTTTTTGGTTTCGTGGCGGTGCTGGGTTCGTTTTTTGTCCAGTCCGGGCTTGTGGGAGATATCCAGATCTGGACTCTGGGCCTCCAATGTGGGCTGTATTCGAGCGTGCTCATCGCGATTAATAATCTGCGGGATATCGAGGAGGACAGGGGAACCGGGAAAATGACCTTGGCAGTGAGGTTCGTAAAGACCTTTGCGAGGTGGGAGATTGCGGTTTTTTGCCTTTTGCCGATTCTGTTGGGGGTGGGACTGTCATTGGCCGGATATTTCCATCTGGGCAACGGATTGCTGTTTTTGCTCTTGCTGATCATAGGCGTCCCTATTGTCCTGGGGGTATCTCGGACGGAGCCGAGTGAAAAGTACAATAAGTTCCTCGCAATGGGAGCGCTTCAATTGCTCGGCTTCGCGGCTTTGGTATCCTTCCTTTTCTCATAGCTTCGGTGCCTTGAGATTTCTCAACTTTCGGCGAGCCGTTTGGCCGAAAGCTTGCTAAACGTGAGTTAATGCAATTCAGGGCATACATAAGGCCTGTGTTTTTGGAGCTACTTTTGATTCGGTAAACGGGTGTATGGAGATCTATCGATACACCTTGCGCTCAGCCGAGAGTTTGAATGCACAAAGCGAAAGGCAGGAGCATGAAGGAGTTCTGGTTCGCTACAAAAGAGGAGTCGGCTGTATTCATCCTTGGCCGGAGCTTGGGGATCTGTCTCTTTCCCAGCAAATCGCCTGCCTTCAATCCGGCACTCCAACTCCGTTGATCGATCAAGCGTTGCGATGTGCCGAAATCGATGGGCAGGCTCGAGAACGTGGTGAGAGTCTTTTTACTGACCCGATTCCGAGAAGCCACTGGCTGGCACTTCCCGGCGACAATCCGCAGGAAGTGAAGAGCTACGGGTTTGACCGGGTGAAAATTAAAATCGGAAAGAACCTTGTCGAGGAGGAGCGTATTATCGCGGGGTGGGCTTCAGAGGGCTTCAGCATTCGCCTCGACTGCAATGACAGCCTTTCGGTAACTGCGATGGTGGAGTTCTGGTATTCCATCCGGTTTCACTGGCCTCGGGTCGAGTTGATAGAGGATCCTGTGCCGTGGAACCCCGAGGACTGGCGAGTCCTGCGTGAGGTGGGGATTCCGCTGGCCGTTGATAGGGATGCAGAAAACCGGTTCAGGCCGGATTTTGTTGCTGTACTGAAACCTGCCGTTTCCGACTGGTTGCCGGAAACGCCTGCGCGGTATTTTGTGACTTCTTATATGGACCATGCCATTGGTCAATATTGGGCTGCTTACAAGGCGATGTCTCTTAAGAATAGCGACTACGAAGGGCTTCAGCTGGCGTGTGGTTTGCTCACGCATCGGTGTTTTGAATCTGACCCATTTTTTGATCGAATTGATTGTGATGGATGCAGGTTACTTCCGGTCGGTGGGACTGGACTGGGCTTTGACGATCTGTTAGATAGTCTGCCGTGGAAACATCTGGATTGAGATCAGCAGCTTATTGGGAGTCGGATGCCGTAGGTGTTCGATTGAATCCTAAGCGCGATCTCGATGCGATGGGATTGATTCCATTCCTCTGTGATCAGTGCGGGATCAGGCACTCGATCGTGATGGCGACCTCTGGATCGTCTGGAGAGCCCAAATTTGCCGTACTTTCGAAGGGGGCGATCCTTGCTTCGGCAGCAGCGGTAAATGAGCATTGTGGTATTACGAGCGAAGATGTCTGGTTGGCGGGGCTGTCAGACTTTCATGTCGGAGGGTTGGGCATTCATGCTCGAGCCTTTCTAAGTGGGAGCGAAGTCGTGCGAATGTCTGGATCAAGATGGGACCGGACAGGTGAGATCTTGGTGAACGACATTTTGGAAGCAAAGGCGACTCTAACATCACTGACTCCAACCCATTTATTTGATCTCGTGAGGCATGATGTGAAAGCTCCGGATTCATTGCGTGGAGTGCTTCTGGGTGGGGGGCGTATGGATCCGGAAATCATCTCTAGAGCGAAGGACCTGGATTGGCCGGTGTGGCCCAGCTATGGAATGACGGAAGCGTGCTCGCAGATCGCGACGAGTCTCGATGGCGAGTGCGAGTGGTTATCCATTCTGTCGCATTGGGAAACGAGAGTTACGGAAAATGAGCGTCTGGCGATTCGAGGCGCTGCTTTGTTTTCCGGCTATGCTCAGCGGTCCAAAGGAAAGTGGATGTATCACGAAGCGACCGGTTCGGATGGGTGGTATGAGACGGGTGACCTTTGTGAAGTGAAAGAGGGGAAGCTTCGATTCCGTTCAAGAGCAGATGACTTGATTAAAATATCCGGAGAGTTGATTTCACTTTCTTCATTGGATTCTACTGCCATGGAGATCGCTCGCTCCCTCGGCGTAGAGGCTGCCATGGTATCTCGACCTGACCCAAGAAGAGAAAACGAGCTCGTTTTGATTGTAGAAGGTGTTGAAGAATTGGCGGAGAGCGTGCGAACCAAATTCAATGAACGTGTCGGTGGCCTTGAATCGGTGAAGCGAGCCATCGCCGTGCAATCCCTGCCAAGAACGGAGATTGGTAAAGTGAACCGGGCAGAGCTGAACGCGATAGTGAGCTGATCCAGGTTTTTCTTAAATGCCCAACTGGGGCTCCTTCTATTTTTCCCAACCCACTGGTTGCACCCAGGCTTGAGCTTTCTGCTCTGGGTAGGAAGGGTTTTCGGGACGAACACTGGACGTGATTGTGGCTCGCATGTAGAGCGCGTCTTCGGGAATCTGGAAGCTCGCTTTCGTTCCTTCCATGGTCGCAAATACTTCTCCGATACCTGTGTTTTCAGCGGTGGCGTCGTAGCTCTTTCGAGTGCCGATGAATTCTATGGTGTAGTTGGCGTCTTTGTCAGGAATGACGGATATTGAAAGTATTCTGTCCTCTTGATCGAATGTGATTCTTTCGAGTTCGACACCTGAGCTGGAGTAGAACTTCCCTTTCTGTAAAGCGTTAACGATCTCGTCGCCGTTGAGTGAATCGGCTCCCACTACCACCCAGCCTTTTCCTGGGGATACATCACCACCGTGGTAGGTATGTGAGTCATCGGTTGCGACGCCTAGAAGGGGAGGGTAGTCGAGCTCTGCGAGGCGAATCGTGTTGGCGATGTCCCAGATTTCTTCATCTCCGGGGCGGGTGTCATCGCCATAGTGGTTGATACCGGGGTGGCCATTGTAGACTTCGAAAAAGCGGCCTTCGGCAACGTTTGCCAGATCTTCCGCAGTCAATGCCCATTGGAAATTGGGATGATTCAAGTGGGCCAAAACTGGCACTCCGGATTTCTCTCCATACTCTCGAATCGCGCCGAGACTGCGCTGCATGACGTCACGGGGAGAAGCATTGTCATCCTTTATCGCCGGGATCACCTCTTTAAGATTGATCGCATTAATGTGAACGGGAAGTTTGCTGCCGCTGTTGGATACTTCTTCTGCACGCAAGAGGTAAAACTCGCCGGGCTTCTCCAGTGCCTCTCTACATTGGGCGAGTGTTTTCAGGATGATGCCTTGTTTTCCGTCTCGCGTTTCCCATTGGATCCATTCTTTTCCCCAGCGAGCTTCGCATTTGGAAATGGCATCTCTACCGATGGCTCGCTGACGTTTCTTGATCGCTTCCACAGTCATCCATTTCTCACCTTCCTGGAGGACGTTGTGGTCGCTCAGTCCAATAAAATCGTATCCGTGGTCGCGATACCACGAGAAGATCATCTCTGGGAAATCATTTCCATCGCTCCAGAGCGAATGGGTGTGGGTATTGCCCTTGAACCACGCGGTCGTGTCGTAGTCGAAGGCGCTGGCACTGAAGGAGAAGAGAAGAAGCGAAGTCGCGGTCGCGCAGAATTTCGTCATGCGCCCAATGTGACAGGTCTGTCACATTGGGTTCAATCCCTGTCTTTGGCTCGATCAGGTGAGACGGGGTTTTGGGCCTACTTGCCTTCCAGCGGTTCCTTTTCAAAATCAGTAGGCCTTACCCAGCCCGATTTTGTTGGCTCGCCCTTCATGTAACGCTCGTAGAATTTCGCTGAATCAGTGGCGATAGGGTAGTTGTCGAAGATTTCTCCGTTGCCTTCCATGCGAGGATCTTCCTCCTGGAGAAGCCGTTCTTCCATCTTGGTGGACAATTCCTTCTTAATTTCTTCGTGTGCTGCGGAAGCGGCCAAATTGGTGACGCAGTCTGGATCTCTTTCGATATTGAACAGCTCCTCAGGCGGCAGTTTGCCGAAGTTCAGATCCCAGTAGTGGGTGTTTGTCCCATTGCGTCGAGCATCGAGAATCCACGTTTTGGTTGGGCTGCCGTCGGTGTTCAGGTATCCGGTGACCGGATTTCCTGCAGGCCAGCGATCAGGCTCGTAGTTTCTGAGATAGAGAAATTCGTGGGTGACGATGCCACGAATCGGATAGCCCCAGTCGTTCGGGCGACCCGCATCGTGGCGCTCTTTTCCGATCAACACATGATCTCGCTCTGGGATGACTTGACCATCTTTCTCCGATTGGAAAATGGGGACGAGGCTTTTTCCAGTGATGGAAGCCATAGTGGAATTCTCTGGGGCAAGTTGTGCTACCTCAAGATACGTGGGAGCGAAATCGATGAAGCTCACGAAGTCTTGGATATCACGGCCGGGATTTTTAATTCCCTTCTTCCACATGACTGCGAGGGGAAGGTGATTTGAGAGTTCGTATTCGTTTCCTTTCACGCGAGGAAAGGGCATGCCGTTGTCAGAAGTCACGAGAATGAGGGTATTTTCGAGGAGTCCCTTTTCATCGAGCGACTCGATCATTCGGAGGAGATGACTATCAAAGTGCTCAATTTCGAAGGCATAGTCGAGCATGTCGTTTCTCACGATCTCATTGTCTGGCCAGAAGGAGGGAACTTTGTCGATGTCCGTGATCTTCTTTCCGCCTTTCTTCACGCCGGCTTCATATTCGTAAGCGCGGTGGGGCTCGGTAGCGCCATACCAGAAAGCCCATGGGCCATCCTTTTTCTGCGCGTCTGCGAGGAAGTCTTCGAAGTTAGCCGCGTAGTCGTTGCTCGAAATAAATTTCGCCGGAGGGGTGAGTGTTCTTTTGCCGTATGGCTTGCCTGCCATGTTGCGGCGCTTTCCGTTCTCGTCTTCAGCGATTCCTGGAGCCCAGGTTTTTCCGGTCGACCCGACGAAGTATCCAGCTTTTCTTTCGAGTGCCTCGGCGTAGGAAACAAATTCAGTCGGGAAGAACGGCATGTGGTTGGCCGCTTCCTTGAGCTGCCAGGAATTGCGACCCGTAAGGATGCATGCACGTGAGGGAGCACATTTTGCGTTCGGCGTGTAGGCATTGTGGAAGAGAAGCCCTTCCTTCGCGACGCGGTCGAATCCCGGAGTCTTTACCCATTCCGTTCCGTAGGCAGATGTGTGAGGCCACGATTGGTCGTCGGAAATCGCGAAAAGGATATTGGGGCGGTCGTCGGCGAGTAGCGACGCTGAGACGCTGATAAGTGACAGAAGGAGATAGGGGACTTTCATGTGTTTGTGAAACAGTCTTTAATCAATGCATGGCAATGATCAAGAGCGACATTTGAGAAGGAGTTGTTGTGGGAAAATTGATAGGAGACTACTCAATCACCACAGAATTCGGATCGTAGTCGATCGATGGATATTCCATGTCGAGGCCTTTCAGGGTCTTTGCCAGGATATCGCCAACGATGAGGTTGCGATACCATTTGCGGTCGGCTGGGACGACATACCATGGGGCATTCTCCGTGCTGGTCTTGGAAAGCACATCGCCGTAGGCGTGCATGAACTTCGGCCACAAGGCGCGGTCGTCGAGGTCTCCTGGATTGAACTTCCAGTTCTTTTCGGGTTCGTCTAGGCGGGCCTGGAGGCGTTCTTTCTGTTCGTCGTGGGATATGTGGAGAAAAATCTTAACGATCGTTGTTCCTTCATCGGTGAGCATTTTCTCGAAGTTTACGATGTGATCGTATCGTTTGGTCCAAACGGATTCGGGATAAATCTCACGGACTCGAACGGCCACGATATCTTCATAATGACTGCGATTGAAGATGACCGTTTCTCCGGTTTTTGGGACTTCTTTGTGTATACGCCAGAGGTAGTCATGAGCGAGTTCCAGGCTGCTCGGTTTTTTAAAGGAAGCGACGCGGATTCCCTGTGGATCCATTTTCTCGAACACATTTCGAATCGTTCCGTCTTTTCCTCCGGTGTCCATGGCCTGGATGACAAAGAGGAGTTTGTGTTTTCCCTCTGCATACATGAGTTCCTGAAGAACGTCGATCTGGTGCTCGATGCGCTTGAAGAGATCTTTCCCCTCCGGTTTGGTGACAGGATATAGTTCTTCGTCTCGGGTAGGCCAGGATTCCAAGTCGACCTTCTGGCCGGGGGACACGCGAAATGGATGGTCGGAGAGGGTTATTTCGGACATGGAACTTACACTAGAGCAGCGGCAATGGGGTCGGCAAGTGCTTTGCCTTCTTTCGTGAGAATGAGGCGGTCGCCGTTTTGGCGTAGCAAATCTCGAGAAATGAGGTCATCGAGTGTTTCCTGATCCTGAATCAGGTCGAGTGGAATACCTTCTCTTGTTCTAAGCTGAAGGGCGATCGCCTCGATGCGTCGGTCTTCAGCCGTAAGCGTTTCGATCTCGGTTCTCGTATCGATTCCCGATTGTGTTGCTGAGACGTATGCCGCGGTGTCGGGACGCGTTTTCCAGCGATATTCACCGATCGTTGAGACTGCTCCCGGACCCAGGCCAAGATAGTTGGCGCCCGCCCAGTAGGCTCGGTTGTGCTGCGACTCGTAGTCGTCTCGTGCGTAGTTGGAAATTTCGTAATGGAAGTAGCCTGCCGATTCGAGTTTGTCGATGGCATGGTAGAAGAGGTCCGCGTCTCGATCTTCGTCTGTGTCCAGTTCTCCGGATTGATGCCGCTCAAGAAACTCGGTATCCTCCTCGTAGGTGAGGTTGTAAGCGGAAATGTGATTGGGATTCAGCGAA
Source organism: Verrucomicrobiales bacterium (assembly GCA_002698785.1). Classification (GTDB taxonomy): domain Bacteria; phylum Verrucomicrobiota; class Verrucomicrobiia; order Verrucomicrobiales; family DEV007; genus Arctic95D-9. Next base: position 59,273 of record PAAG01000007.1, read on the forward strand.
ATGGCCTTCTCAAGATCGCCATCCCAGGAAGCCATATTTTGACCCGGGATGGAGAACATTAGATCGATGCTAATGTTTTGAAAACCGGCATCCTGAAGGGTTCGGTAGGCGTTTTCTGCCTCTTCGGGAGTGTGATCGCGACCCAAAGTCGCCAGCGTTTCTGAGTCGAAAGATTGGGTGCCGAGGCTGATGCGTGTAACACCAAGTTCTCTCATCAGCTCCGCTTTCTTGAGGTCGTAAGTGGCGGGATTTGCTTCCAGTGTCCACTCCTCTACGTTTGAGAGATCGAAGGTCTCCTGAAGACCGCGGCAAAGACTTTCGAGGTGAGTCGGGGAGAGAAGACTGGGAGTTCCTCCGCCAAAGTACACTGTGCGGATCGGATCTTTGACATCGCCAGATCGCATCTTCGCTTCTGCTAGGATTGCCTCAACAAATTCACGATTGGCCAGCTTTCCCGGTTTGTGTTTGTAGAAGCCGCAATAGGGGCAGATGTGGTGGCAGAAAGGGATGTGGAGGTAGAGGTGCAAGGGGATTCTGGTCGCAAGGATTGAATAGGTCGGTTACCGTATTCGTCAGAGTCCCGAACCGCCATGTTTTTTCTTCGTTCCTGCATCGTCTCTATCTTGGGGCTTTTTTCTCTTTCCCAGGGCGCAGATCGCGTTGCTCTAGTGATCGGTGTCGATTCCTATGAGAACCTTCCGACCGAGGCGCAATTGAGTGTTGCGGTGAGCGACGCGGAGTTGATGGCGAAAACTCTGAAGAGCCTCGATCCTCCTTTTGACGTCGACCTTCAGACAAATGTGAAGCAAGACGATGTGGAAGAGGCCTTGGACCGATTCATCGACAAGTCTGACGGTGCCACTTGTGCTTTGATTTATTTCGCCGGCCATGGAGTCGAGTATCACGGCGAGAATTTCCTTTTGGTGAACGACACAGACATCGGAAAAATCAGTGCAGATGTTCCTCGCATGAAACGTCGTCTTGGGAATGAGGCGTTGTCGATGCAGGCAATGGTGGATTCTCTGGATGTCACCGGGGCTCAAGTGAAAGTTGTGATTCTAGATGCCTGTCGAGACAATCCGCTTGAGGCTGAGGATACGTCCGGGACTCGCAGCTTGGTGGGGGCCTCTCGCGGTCTCGCCCAAGTGACGCCTCCCTCGGGCACATTGATCGCCTATTCCGCCGATGCCGGACAACAGGCAAATGACGGTCTTTTCACCGCTGTGCTCGCAGAAAAAATGATCACGCCGGGATTGCCTCTGCTTCAGGTTTTTGCGGCCACTCGAGAGGAAGTGCTGAAAGTTTCGAGCGATCTTGCTTCGCAGAGCAAAGGCGTTCGCCATGAGCCCGCTGAGTACACCAAGCTCAATCTGGCAGGAACGAAGTTTGCCTTTACGGGGAAGACGGGAAGTGGGGCGGAGTCGAAGGAGATGGAACAACTCCGCCGTGAGCTTGAGAACATGCGAAAGCAAATGGAGAGCGGCGAGGGAACTTTACCTGCGACGGTTTCGATGGAGGGAGGCGAAGCGGGGCAGTCACGGGACTTCTCCGGTGTCGAGATGGTCTGGATACCGGCCGGTGAGTTTCTCATGGGGAGCCCTGATACGGAAGAGGGACGACGGGACAATGAGCAGCAGCATCGTGTTACCCTGTCAAAAGGATTCTGGATGGCACGGTACGAGTGCACGCAATCTCAATGGGTGAAAGTCAAAGATATCGATATGGAGCGAATCCAGAAGGGAAGTCTGGGAAGCAATTACCCGATCAATGGTGTGACGTGGTATGAATGCCAGGATTGGGTGAAGCAGATGAATGAGAAGTTTCCGCCGTCTCCCGGCTGGCAGTGGGCTCTACCGACCGAAGCTCAGTGGGAATACGCCTGCCGGGCAGGTACAACGACTGTATTCTCTTTCGGAGACTGGCTCAATGTCGACCTGGCAAATGTGAACTGGAGCTGGCCATACGGAACGGACGATACGGGAAAAAGAAAACAAAAAACGGTTTTCCAAACGATCGATAAGGTAGGCGGGTTGGAGGCGAACCAATGGGGGCTCTACGATATGCATGGCAATGTCGGAGAGTGGTGTGCGGACTGGTATGGCAACTATCCCGATGGAGATGCTTCGGACCCGGCTGGACCTACCACCGGAACTCATCGCGTCGTGCGCGGTGGGCGGTTTGGCTACGGGGCGGTGGAGGCAAGGTCAGCGCAACGCAAAGCAGAGAAGCCAAACTGGATAGGCTATCACGATGGCTTCCGGCCTGTTATTGTACCAAGATAACTCACTTTGATTTCATGAAGAGATTTCGTCTAGCTGCATTCGCATTCACTCTTGGCTTCAGTTGCCTGTCGTATTCCGCGGACAGGGTAGCTCTTGTCATTGGGGTAAATCAATATGATCACCTCGGTCCAGAGAGTCAGCTAGAGGTATCTGTTAGTGATGCAGAACTGATGGCGAAAACGCTGGGGGCGTTGGAGCCGACCTTTGATGTGACTTTGCTCACTGATGTCAATCAGGACGATGCGGAGGACGCTCTCGATACGTTTATTGATAAAGCGGATGGAGCGGAGTGCGCCTTACTTTACTTTGCCGGACACGGGGTGGAATACTACGGGGAGAACTTCTTGCTCGTGCGAGACACGGATATCGACAAGATCAGTTCGGACGTTCCTCGAATGAAGCGTCGATTGGGAAATGAAGCTCTTTCACTCCAGGCCTGGGTGGATTCTCTCGATACGACGGGTGCTAAAGTGAAAGTCGTGATCCTGGATGCCTGTCGGGATAACCCTCTGAAGGCAGAAGACGGCTCGGGCACTCGTAGTCTCGTAGGGAGTAAGGGAGGCCTCGCTCAGGTGACTCCACCCTCTGGCAGTTTGATTTCTTATTCTGCCGACGCGGGGCAGCAGGCGAACGATGGTCTATTCACCATGATACTGGCAGAAAAGTTGACCACGCCGGGATTGCCGCTTTTACAGGTCTTTGCTGCGACTCGGGAAGACGTCTTGAAGATCTCTACGGAAATGGCGTCAAAGAGCATGGGTGTCCGCCATGAGCCTGCCGAATACACCAAACTCAATCTCGCGGGGACCAAGTTTTCCTTCATGCCGAATGCGGATGGATCTACCAACCCAGGCGCTGCGCCGCCTTCCTCCGACGCCGAAATGGTACTGCTGAAAAAAGAGTTGGAGATGCTCCGAAAGAAACTGGAGGGAGGGGACAGCATGCCCGCTGATCGAGGAGAGGAGCCTGAGTTTTCTCCCGCCTATCGCAGTCTTGCCGGTGAGAAGGCGGGGGAGATACGGAACTTTGTCGGGAATATTGAGTTCGTTTGGTGTCCGCCGACCGGACCAGACGGATTTCTGATGGGGAGCCCGGAGGATGAATACAAGCGGCGTTCCAATGAGCCTCAGCGGCGCGTCATTTTGACCAAAGGATTCTGGATGGGGCGATATGAGTGCACACAGGGAATGTGGAAGAGTGTAATGGGGAGCAATCCGAGTCATGTCCAAGGCCCGTCATGGGGACCGCACATACCTGTGGAGAAAGTGACTTGGAACGATGCGCAGGAGTGGTGCAGAAAAATGAACCAGAAATATCCATTGGGTGAAGGCTGGGAATGGGCGCTGCCAACGGAGGCACAATGGGAATATGCCTGTCGGGCAGGAACAACGACTCCCTACTACACGGGAACTACCCTGACAAAGGAACAAGCCAATTTTGATACGACAATCCCGGCGGAAGGAAAGCCACCCACTACTCACGGAAACATCACCAAAAAGGTTGGCAGTTATCCTCCAAACCCGTGGGGCATCTACGACATGCACGGGAATGTCGCGGAGTTCTGCTACGATGCGTATCAGGATGCTGGATTTATCGATGGCGCAAAGGATCCCGTCGGGCCAGCGGACGGTGAGAATCGAGTTCTCAGGGGAGGCTCTTTCTACGAGGGGTTCTTTATGCTGCGTTCGGCACAGCGGGGATACATCTCGAAGGATATGGGGCTGCTGACTTCCGGCTTTCGCCCTGCCATTGTTCCCAAGAGGGACTAGTCCCTTTATTTCGTGACTTCGTCCTTGAGGCCGTCCATTTTGCTGGCGTTCACTCCTTCTGGGGCTTTCGGCCACGGTGTTTCCCCTGGAGCCCACTCGGTGGGCTGTGTAGCTCTGACAGCCTCGACGTGCTTTACCAGCCATTCAGGAGTTTCGTCCTGTTCTTCCTGTCCGTAGACGTAGGGAAGGGGAGGGTCCATGAGCAGTGGCTTGTCGCCAAGTGGAGGACGCTCGGCGCCAATTGCTTCGAGGCGTTTGCTGAGCTTTGAGACGATTTCCGGGTAGTTGTCTGCGACGTCCGTTTTTTCACTGGGGTCATTAGCAATGTCGAAAAGCATATCGCCCATCAGCTTGTAGTCACCGCTGCGGATGGTGGGGACTCGGACACTTCCGGTTACATCGTAGACGATTTCGTTGCGTGGACTTTCGTTTGCTTCGCCAAAGAGGCGATCCGTCATATCGATTCCGTCGATGGGGCGCTCCTGCTCGTGTTTGCCACCCGCGAGCGTGATGAACGTAGGGAAAAAGTCGGAGATGAACATCAATCCATCCTTCGTTGATCCTGCTTCGGTGTGTCCGGGCCAGCGAAGTATAGCGGGCTGTCTCACCCCACCTTCGAAGGTGGTGTTCTTGGTGCCTCGAAAAGGGGCGCTCATCTCTTCCAGCACTGGACCATTGTCGTTCGTGAAGATGAAGAGCGTGTTATCCCGGAAACCATTATCATCGATTGCCTGATCGATTTCTCCGAGGGCGGTGTCGAGGCTCGCGAGCATGGCGTCACGAATGGCCAGGGGATCTTCCGTATCTCCTTCAAATCCCGGAGGGGGATTCAGCGGCCCATGGACTGCATTGAATGCCACATACAGGAAGAAGGGATCGTCCTGTCCTTTTCTTGATTCAATCACGTTCACTGCTTCCTTTGCGATGAGGTCGGTGGCGTAGCCTTCTTCGAAGACCGGCTTTTGGTTGCGATGCCAGTCATAGACGGCAAATCGAGCCGGCGCGTTGTGAACGATGGTCTTTGAGAAGTAATCGATTCCCCAGGCGTAGTGTCCGTACTGGTAATCGAAACCTTGACCCATCGGAAGGTGTTCTGGCAACCACTCACCCAGATGCCATTTGCCTAGCAAGGCAGTAAAGTACCCCGCCTCTTTGAGAGCTTCTGCGATGGTACGCTCTTCGGTATCGAGGGCATGAATCCGGCGGGTCTCTTCTCCGCTTTCGGTGTGGGCGAGTTCGAGGCCGAGTTTGGCGAGGTAGCTCGGTTTGCCGAAATCTTCGGTTCTCCAGTCACTCCATGTGCGAAACGAGTAACGCCCTGTCAGGAAGGCAGCCCGCGTGGGAGCACAGACGCTGTGCGTGTAAAACTCGCTGAGTCGCATGCCCTCGGCGGCGAGGGCATCCATGTTGGGGGTAAGTGTAGCTTTTCCGCCATTGAAGCCTGGTTGCGCCCAGCCCATGTCGTCTGACATGACGAAGATAATATTCGGACGGGAGCCTTTCGCTTCGGGAGCTGTTTTTGCTGTCGGGCTACAGACAAGAGATGCGAGAAGAGTCAGGAAAAAGACGGGGGCTTTCTTCATTTCCCGACTGTAGCGACAATTCGTTGCGCTGTCTTGTCTGGAGATGACCAAATTTGGTGTTTATCGGACGTGGCGGGATTCAGGTTACGATTGGCTCCAACTGAGGATCTGATAGTGCTCAGCCTTTTTTAGAGCGTTTTGAGCATCTGATTTGGAAATGGGGTTTTCCCCATCTGTGATGATTGTCATCTTGTGCTTTCCCTCGCTGACTTCGACGATCCTGATGGTTTTGATCCCTTTGATCTTGCCGATGGATTTGGCGATGGTCTTTTTGCAGCCCGCGCAGTCGATTCCTGAGAGAGTTGCGGTGTAGGTAACATCACCGGCGAATGCGGGTGAAGCGGCAAAGAGAAGGATAGCGAGAAGTAGACTAAGCTGTTTCATGGGTTAAATTCGATAAATGCATTTAATTTGCGTTTTTATCGCAAAACACTTGCAATATATTTCAGGGCGGATTTAATGCAAGAGAATTGCAATAGAATTCACGACCTATGAAGAACCGTTATTTGCCAGTTTTTGCCTCTTTTTCCCTCCTGTGTGCTCCGTTTATTTCTACGGCAGAGGATCAGGATCACGAACACTCGGTCGAAACGGATGAAGATGTCTTTGAATATCATCCCGGCCAGGTCGACTGGATTACTGGGGAAGGGGTGAACGCTGGTGGGTTCATCTTTCCTGAATTGTTCGTGATCGGAACAGGCGGGCTGTTTCAACCGGGCGTCGAAGCGACCGATCTCGCTACCACGGAGCACGACCCGCAAAACGACATTGGAATTCAAACCATCGAGTTGCACCTGGAGATCGATATCAACGATCGCATTACCGGTGGAATATACGGTGCGGGATTCCAGGGAGAAGATGAGTGGGAAGCAAACCTGGAGGAATATTATCTCCACTACTGGCTGACAGATGAAATCGGAATCGGCGGCGGTCAGTTTCTCAATGCCTTCGGATTCCAGGCAACGAAGCATGCCCACGGATGGGACTTTGTGAATCAAAACCTCATTAATAGCAGAATGCTGAATGAAGGAGAGTTGATTACACAGGGGGGAGAACTACTTTTCAACGTGCCCTCACTAGATGGGCTGCTATCGCTTGGTGGAGGCGGAGTTCGTACCCATGCTCATGACGAACATGGTCATGGTCACGGGGAAGAGGAAGAAGAGCACGACCATGACGAGCTAGCACATCACGAAGAAGAAGATCACCACGATGAGGATGAGGAAGATCATCATGAAGAGGAGGAGCATCACGATGAAGAAGGGCATGGCCTGGAAGCAGATGATGCGAACTTCAATAACTGGGTGTTCTCGACAGACTACAAGTTTGGTCTTCCCTTCGACGATGGCCTGACTGGCTCTGTATCCATCGCGACTGGGGAAAATGGATTCGGTCGCCAGACCTATGTGTATGGGTTCGGCTTTGAGAAAGTCTGGAACGGTCACGATCATGGTAGTGGGCCAGAATTTTGCACGGAAGCTTTGATGTTGAGGTCCGAGTTTATTGGCCGTGAGATCAAGGCGGTAGACGATACCGGGAGAGAAATAAATTTCGACGATTACGGGGTTTCCACTGCGTTGTTCTATGGCTTGAGCGACAATACAACAGTCTCGTTTCGTCATGATTGGGTTTCCGATCTTGCAGGGTTGGGACTGGAGGATCGCCACCGGATCTCTCCTGCCATTACCACCTTTCTGGACAAGAACCAGAGAATCCGTGCCCGCCTGCAGTATGACTATAATCATAGCGACTCACTTCCCAACGAGCACGCTGCCTGGTTGCAGATCCAGATCGCCTGGGGCGGGGAAGGCGGAGCCCACCACCATCATTGATCAACTCTTGGCGCAGCTTTTCATATGAAGAATCACATTACCCTCTTAGCTATCGCATGTGCAGTGGCCTTTTGGACCGTGCAATCTCAGGCTGCTCCCGACGAGAAGTTCGAGAAGCCCTTGGTCTATGTTCCTGTCCTTCCCTACGAATTTCTCATCGAGCGGCTGGCGGGAGAATGGGTGGATGTCGTAGCGATTGTCAGGGAGGGGGATGACTGCCATAGCTATTCCCCGACACCAAAACAAGTTGCTCGCATGTCGAAGGCGAACTTGCTCTTTTCGGGAGAGTTGGGATTTGAAGCCAACTTCTTCATCGCGTCAGGCGATGGGACCTCGGCTCCGCGTCATGTGAATCTTTTGGAAGGTCTCGATCTTCTCGAAGGATCTTGTTCAGAATGTCTGTCGTCAGGAGAAGAAGAGGGACATAAACACTCCCACGAAGACCTGAAAGATCCCCATGTCTGGCTTTCTCCCTCGATGCTGAAGAAACAGGCAACGAACATCGTTCCAGTTCTCAAAGAGTTTCTTCCTGAGGAGGGAGACAAAGCCCTCGATCAAAACCTCGCCGCATTTACGAAAGAGGCTGACGAGTTGGAGGTGGAAATTCGCGAGGCAATGGCCCCTTTGAAGGGGAGTAAATTCTACGTTTATCATGGAGCGTTCGCCTACTTCGCAAAGGACTTTGGGCTGGAGCAGGTAGCCATCGAAACGGGGAATCGGCAGGCGACTCCAAGTGTCATTGCTGACCTGGCGAAAAAGGCTCAGGCTGACAAAGTAAAACTCGTTTTTGTTCAGCCACAGTTCGATCAAACGAGCAGCCGGGCGCTTGCTGATGCAATTGATGGTGAGATCGTGATGCTCGATCCCCTACAGGAGGATGTGTTCGAAGGTTTGCGAAAGATCTCGAAGGCAGTTGGCCGAATGAAATGATTCAGCGGCCCCACAGTGTTGTGGGGAGAAGCCAACGCATCGCACCGATCACTCCGAGACCAGCTACTGCACCGTATGTGAGCGCAAGGGCAAGTGAATCGACAACCATGTAAGCGTGCCATGCGCCGATAGAAGCGGCGATTGCAACGGTGGAAGAAACGATCCCTAGTAGTCCGAACCAATCGCGGGCGACAAGAAAGCGTCGGATAGCAAAGGCAAACACCAGAAACGTGACGACGATCAGCAGAAATATCGGATTCATGACGGGAGTAGAATGCCGTATTTCGAACCGAGAGGGAAATCGATAGTATTTATACCGTCATCGATCAGATCGATGTTTTTCTTCTGCGGGAGCTTGATTTGAGAAATGAACATCCAGTTGAGGAAATGCGATCTCGATGCCTGCCTCACTGAATTTCTCATCGATCAGTGTGTGGAGTTCCGTGATGATTCCGAGACGATTATCCAGGGTAGGTAAGTAGGCCCTCAGGACTAGATTCAAGGTACTGTCACCAAACCCTTCAAACGTAGCCAGTGGAGCTGGATCGTCCATGATTTCAGGATGTTCCTCCGCAATTCCTAACAAGATTTCACGCGCCTTACCCGTATTTGAGCCGTAGGCGACGCCAACTGGTATCACGATGCGGTTGATTGAGTTGCTTCTCGTCCAGTTCTTCAGTGTGCCTGTGATAAAGCGTTTGTTAGGGACGATGAGTTCTTTTCGGTCCCAGTCCAGGATGGTTGTTGCGCGAATTTGGATTCGGCTGACTTTTCCATCTACGCCGTCCACCGTGATGACATCTCCAACGCGAATCGGGCGTTCAAACAGGAGAATGATTCCACTCACAAAATTCGCGACGACCTCCTGCAAACCAAAGCCGAGGCCGACACTTAATGCGGCGGCGATCCAGCCAAACTGTGACCAGTCTACACCAAGATTCCGGAACAGTTCAATCGCACCGATAGCGATGACTGTGTAGTTCGCCAGTGATACGATTGCAGTCTTTGTGCCCTCATCGATACGTGTTCGCTGAAATACAAGAATCTCCAAGATTCCCGGAAGATTGCGAATGGTCGAGACTAGGATTGCGATCAGGATTGTTGTGTAAAGTATCTCACCAAGACTGAATGGACCAATGGCATTAACCTGGCCGATCGTATCGGAAAGGGGACCAAACCCACCCCAGAGGCTGTGCAGCTTCCACAGCAACCAAAGGCCCACGGAGAAAGCGATGAATCGACGGGACTGCTCTTTCACTTCGCCCATGTCGAGTTCTTCCTCTCCCTCGACTTCGTCTGTGCTGGCGATCTCGCTGACGCTGTCCTCGTTCTTTTTTTCCTTCAGCGATTCTGCAAATCGTTTCTCCCGTTCTTCATCGAGTTGATGTCGACGTATTTTGTGCTCGCGAATGGTAACCCACCGGCGGAGCATGCCATAGATCATGAATGCGACTACGATATTCCAGAGAGACAGGACTATTAGATCCGTGAGTTGCAGGACCGTGTAGACATATCCCGCCACGAGCAGCACTGTCAGGATTGCGATCAATCCAATGACGAGCCAGTACCAGGCGGAACGCATTTTTCCGAAAAGGGAATCGGGAGAATCTGCGGAGGAGATTGCGGCTACTCCTTTTATCGGATGCATCAGATAGGCAAGGGCTGCTCCGCCTCCCAGCACGAGAAGAAGGAGGGGGATCCGAGTCAATTCTCCCAGGGGAGATACCGTTGTTTCGGCGCTAGCTGTCGCGCTCGCGAGGATGAGCATCAACGAGGTGAAAAAGGCAACCGGGATGAGGAAGTAGCAAAACCTCCGAAGTCTTTCCAGTATTGTCCTGTTCCAACGAAAGTGGGATTCGGCGAGCCCATTGGGACGACAGGCTTCGAGAAGAAAGAAAATAGCTAAAAGAGATTTTGATACTGTTATCAGGCCACTGCCAAAACCACGAGCCCACTCTGATGTATTGTTCTGAACTGCGATCACCGTTCCCAAGATCATCAAAAGGGTTGGGATGGGAAGGGAGATGAGGAGCGTTAGGGTGAGCGCCAGAATAGTCTGGGCAAACTTTTCTGTGCTGTAATGGCGCGCACGAACTCCGACCTTTTTCAACCATCGTGAGAGGAGTGGGTATATTGCAGCGGAGATCAGGCAGACCAGTGCCATGATAGCCCATCCTGCTGCAGGTATCCTTTTTAAGAGTCGGCCCAATTCCGCGAACCGGTCAGGGCCGATGGCAGGTTCCATCGCCTCGGGAAAATGCAAAAGCCTCCCAGGGGTGAGAGAAGTCGAGCTTCGGACAGAGAAAAGCTTGGACTCTGCATACTCTCTGAATTCTTCGCTGATTTCCTGTAGCGAGCGTTCAGTTGCCTCGAGCTCCTGAAGTTCATTGATGGCTCTTTCGTAGGTGGAAATCAGACCCTGCCGAATTGTGACTGTGAGAGTCTCCAATTCCGTCTGCTCTTCCTCGCTCCTTTTTCCGTCGAGATCGGCCTGATTTTTCACCTCAAAAAGATTCGACCTCATCAAAGAAATTTGAGATTTGATAGAACGTAATCGGAACGAGCTATCCCACGGGTGAGGAAGCTTTTTCAAATTTTCATGCAGTAACGGTGAGAGACTTCTGGAATCGACTCCCTTCTCGAATTGTGTGGAGATTGTATTGTACTGGGCGAGAACTTCCTGGTGTCTCTCAGAGCGCTCCTCAGTTTCTTTGGTGGCTTTGTCCAGCGATTCAGAGGCAGTACGAAGCTCTTCCAACAGACGCTCTAGGTTTTGCGCTTTCTCGGTCTCCGAAGAGTCCGGGATGTTTTCTGTAGTTGAGTATTTCTGGATAAGAGCTTCTGCTCGGAGCATGTCCCGAGATAGCTTATCGGCCAGTCGTTCCTGGAGACTACCTATCCTTGCCTCCGTATTGGCGATTTGTTCAGCTAACAGGTCTCGAGAAAGCTCGGTCTGCGTCGTTCGAATCTCGCTGCTAGCCTGCTCTTTCTCCAGCATCGCGATTTTTTCCTCAAGGGAGGCAAACTGAGCTTTCAAGCGAGCGATTGTCGCCTGTGTGGAGGCATCGTCATTCGGTTCAATTGCTCCGAGATCGGTGCGAACTTTCTTCAGTTCCTGTTTGGCATTAGAGATCTCAGTCGGGATAGTTTCCGGGCGGGATTTCAGCTCTGCGACCTTCGCTTCCAGATCTTCCCGCCTGGCGATGAGAGGAGCCTGTTCTCGGCGGACCTCTACCAGTCGTTCCTCCACTTTTTCCTGAGAGAGGGATGGATCCAGAAGTGGGGGCGGGGACTCTGATTTGGCTTCCTCAATTTGCGCTTCGAGTTGTTTGATCTGTTCGGGGCCGACTTCTAATGCTTTGGAAAAGTCCTCTTCCAGTTGGCGATAACTCTCGGCCTGTTTCGCGGCTTCCAGTGCTTCCTCATACCGTTTCGTCAGCGATTGCTTTACTACATCTTCCAGATCCGGATTGGCTTTTACCTCTTGGAGTCTCGCTTCTATTTCTGCGACTGACGGGGCCTGAATTTTCTTTTCTCCCGTGACCGGTTTTTGAGTGGCAGCAGACTGAGTTGGCGCGTCTTGTGACGATAGTGAACTGATACAGAGTATGGATACGAAGCAGTTGATTGCTACGAGAACTGGAAATGTCCGATAGGTCATGAGTAGTAGCGAGCCCGCCTCCCTGGAAGAGGCTGAAAGGCCGGGGGTGGAAATGCAAAATTTGGCGAAATCAAAGAGATTGCGCGAGATATACGTTTGGTGCGAGGAAAGGGAAGTTTACGACTTCTTCACCAGTCCAAGAATACCGATCACGATCAAATAAACAGCGATGACGGTTTTCGCCAATTCGGCTGATACGAAAAATAAAACAATGCCAGCGACAAGGGCGACTATTGGGTCGGCTTTCTTCATGCTCCAACCGTAGTTTACCGAATGACGTGGGGTCAAGTTACCACCGTTACTTTCGCCTTCCAGATGGTGTGGTTCGCGCGGTTATGGGAGATTCACTCTTTCGCCACCTCACGCACAAAGATGCTTGGACCGCGAGTTTCGATTACCTCCACAGTAGCGCCCCTTGTGATTTCACCGACTTCGCTCATGACGTCGATACGTTCGCCTTCAATGAGCACCCTGCCAGAAGGATGGATGTCTGTCAGGGCCTCTCCGCGCTTTCCGACGATTGTCTGCCGCTCCTTCAAACCATCATCTTCTCCAACCTCACTGTGGAGTAGTAGCTTTCGGGTCACGGGAAGTTTATGGAAGAATTTCATCCACCACCCGAGGGTGGCAAAACCAAGGACTACCAGGAGGATGAGAGCAATAATGCCGGCTCCGGCTCCGTAGCTGACGAATGTCATCACGACAGCGCCTACGAGGCAAAGCATCCCGGCGATGCCAATTACACCGCCGGGTAAAACCAGTTCGGCAAGCACGGCCACGATTCCGATGATGCTGAGTAGCAGGATCGTGGTCATGATGTTCTTCGGTAAAAGGGAGAGGAGTTAGCCCGCTTTACCGTGGCACTGTTTGTATTTCTTTCCGCTTCCACAAGGGCAGGGGTCGTTTCGACCGACTTTTGGCGTTTCGCGCCGCACTGTTTTGGGAATCTGGATTTCTGGCTGTTCCGGCTTTGCTGCCAACCCGGGGTCTCCCTTCATGCTCTCGAGTGAGTCAGGACGGCTCATCTGAATGCCACGGAGAACCCGGTTAAAATCCTCCGGGCGGGTTGTCGTCGTCCGGAAGAGGTTACCGAGTACCTCGGTCTTAATGCGATCCATCAGGTCGACGAAAAGCTCATACGCCGCGTGTTTGTATTCCACGAGAGGGTCTTTTTGCGCGTAGCGATAGTTACCGATCGACTCGCGTAAGCTGTCCATCTCATAGAGGTGCTCCTGCCAGAGTTGGTCGATGCTGTGGAGAATCACGAATCGCTCCAGATCTTCCACTCTCTCCGGATCCTCGAAGCTGCATTTTACATCGTAGGCCGCTTTTACCCGATCAATGAGGTAGTCGAGATTATCGTCGGCGCTGCGAGTTTCGAGCTTTGCCTCTTCAGCATCAAGTCCGAGAGGGAAGTTCTGGTTGATAATGGCGAGAGCCGCATCGCTATCGAGTGAGCCAGAGTCTTCGTCGTAGGCATCGCGAAGCATCGATGGCATAGCCTCTTCGATCACGTCGAGCACCAAGCCATGAGGATTTTCCGTGTTGAGCACCTCGTTTCGATAACCGTAGACCACGGAACGCTGGTTGTTCATCACGTCGTCGTATTCGAGGATGTGTTTCCGTGAGAGGTAGTCTCGTTGCTCGACTCGCTTCTGGGCGTTTTCGACGGACTTGTTCAACCACTTATGCTCAAGCTCCTGGCCTTCTTCGAGACCAAAGCGATCCATCATCTTGGTCATTCGTTCGGCTGCGCCGAACTGCATCATGAGATCGTCTTCGAAACTCACAAAGAAGATGGATTGTCCGGGGTCACCCTGTCGCGAACAACGACCACGGAGTTGGCGATCGACTCGACGGCTGCGGTGACGTTCGGTTCCGATAACGTAAAGTCCGCCTTTTTCGGGAACGCCTTCACCAAGTTTGATGTCAGTTCCTCGACCGGCCATGTTGGTGGCAACGGTGACCGCACCGGGTTGTCCGGCTCGTGCGACGATTTCCGCCTCTTGCAGGTGGAACTTGGCGTTCAGAACAGAGTGGGGGATTTTCTCCCGCTTCAACATGCGGGCGAGAACCTCTGAAGATTCCACACTCGCAGTACCGAGAAGGATCGGTTGTCCTTCTGCGTGCCGTTCTTTTACCAAATCGATAACGGCCCGGAACTTCTCGCGCTGTGTTTTGTAAATTCTGTCGTTTCCGTCGATACGTGCGATCGGACGGTTTGTAGGAACGACCAGAACTTCGAGCTTGTAGATATCGTGGAATTCTGCGGCTTCGGTTTCCGCCGTTCCGGTCATACCGCCGAGCTTGGTGTAGAGTCGGAAGTAGTTCTGGATCGTGATAGTGGCGTAGGTTTGCGTCTCGCCTTCGATCGTGACTCCTTCTTTTGCTTCTACGGCCTGGTGCAGTCCATCGGACCAACGGCGACCGGGCATCTTACGACCGGTGTTTTCATCCACGATCATGACGCGGTTGTCTTCGACAACGTAGTGCACGTCTTTCTCGTAGAGCGTGTAGGCCTTCATCAACTGAGAGATGGTGTGCATCTTCTCGGCCTGTGCGGAAAGGTTCTGCTGAAGCTCTGTTTTCTTCTTCGCCTTTTGGGCCTCGGAAAGAGATTCATCTCCGTCGATGACTGAGAACATCTCAGAGAGGTCCGGAAGAACGAATGCATCTGGGTCATCAGGACTGAGGAACTGTCGTCCTTTCTCCGTGAGTTCCGCCTCGTGCTGCTTGGTATCGAGAGTGAAGAAAAGCTCTTCCTTTAACTCGAAAAGAGCGCGCTTCTGGGGATCTCGATAGAACTCAAGCTCTGCCTTTTCCATGGCGCGGCGGGCCTCAGCATCTTCCATGGCTCGCATGAGCGCACGGTTGCGAGGCATGCCTAGTTTGACCTTGTAGAAAATCCTGCCGGCATCCTCCATGTTGCCGGCTTCCATTTCGCGTTTTGCCTCCTGAGCCAGGTCGTTCAGCAACTGCGTCTGCTTGCGATACAACTGCTGGATGGTGCCTTTGTATTGATCAAACTGCTGATCCTGACGAACGGTAACAGGTCCGGAAATGATGAGAGGTGTTCGTGCTTCGTCGACAAGCACGGAGTCGACCTCATCAATCAAGGCGAAGTAGTGATTACGCTGCACCTGGTCTTCGGCTCGCTGAGCCATTCCGTTGTCACGGAGGTAATCAAAGCCGAACTCACTCGCGGTACCGTAAGTGATGTCTTTCTGGTATTGTTCCTTTCGGATGTCTCCTCGCTGATCGTTCTGAATACATCCGATGGTGAGGCCGAGATATTCGAATACATGTCCCATCCATTCGGAGTCACGTCGAGCGAGGTAGTCGTTGACGGTAATCACGTGAACGCCAAGGCCAGTCAGCGCATTGAGGAAGACGGGTAAAGTAGCAACGAGAGTTTTACCTTCACCAGTTGCCATCTCGGCAATCATACCGCGATGGAGGCCTATGCCGCCGATCAATTGGACATCAAAATGGACCATTTCCCATTTCACGGGATGGTCGCAGACGATCCACTCTGTTCCACAGAGGCGACGAGCTGCATTTTTCACAACAGCGAACGCTTCGGGAAGAATTTCTTCGAGATAATTCGCACGCGAGTCTACGAACTTTTCTTTCAGTTCTGTGAAGATTTGTTGAGCCTCGAGGATTTTCTCGGTGAGTGCTTCGTTATCGAGCCCGCTAATTTCGCTTTCGGAAATGAAACCGGATGCCTCGCGAAATTCATCAGCCAACCTGGAAAAGCGATTCGACCAGTTCTTGAGAAGCGCGCGATTCTCATCGGCGCTCCGGGTTTTGAGAACACGTTCGCTGTAGTTCTCTACGTTTAGGCTATACCGATCGAGGTAATCCTTCCAAACAGCTGTTTTTTCCTGAAGAATAGACTCAGGCTCGTTTTGCAGCTGGCGTTCGATTTCGTTGATTTTCTCAACGGTAGGAGCGATTCCGCGGATGACCCGCTGGTTTCTACTGCCGACGATGAGTTTGAGAAGCCATTTTACCATAGCAAGAAATTGGTTTGGGGGAAGGGTAAGAGACTCGGACTATAAGGCAATCCGGCCAGATTTCAGCACTTTTGCAGGTCCCTTGACGATTATGAGTGGCGACGAAGAAACTCATCCGCAAGTGCTCGGTAGGCTACCGAACCAGAGCAGGATGGGGCATAGTCGATGATAGTTTGTCCGTAACTCGGTGCTTCTCCGAGACGGATATTTCTCGGGATTACGGTCTCGTAGGTCACTTCAGGGAAATACTCCCGAACATCGTTGATTACCATGGAGGAAAGGTTTGTGCGGCTATCTGCCATGGTCATGACGATTCCTTCGAGAACGACGTTCGGATTCGCGCCCGACGCCTTGATCTGCTGGTGTACGCCAACGATCTTGGAAAGTCCTTCAAGGCCGAAATACTCGCATTGGAGAGGGACGATCAATTCGTCAGCAGCTGCGAGGGCGGACGTCATGAGAACGCCGAGGGAAGGCGGGCAGTCGATGAGAATGTAGTCTGCGACTTCAGTCTCCTTAAACGGTGCGAGGAGATTCCGGAGGCGGACAAGGTGGTCGTCGTCTCGTGCCATCTCAATTTCACAACCGGCGAGGTCCATATCGCAGGGAATGAGGGAAAGATTCTCGTATTTTGAAGAGCGCACCAGGTCTGCGACTCGTCCCCCACCGATCAGCGACTGATAAATGCTTGGGAAATCGCCGGGATTGAAATCAAGCGCACTGGTCGAGTTCGCCTGGGGATCAAGATCGAGCACGATCACTCTCACGCCACGCTCTGCAAGACAGGCGCCCAGGTTCACCGAGGTTGTGGTTTTTCCAACGCCACCTTTCTGGTTGGCAATGGCAATGGTTTTCATAAATAAAACAGGGTCGTAACGAAGTGGGTCGGAAACTTGCCCGATCCTGGCCCAAGAGAAAGAGGAAAAAGCGCCACTTCCCGTAAAAATTCCGCGATAGCGGATTCATTTCCAAGAACGAAGGGTAACGGGAGAGGCGGAAATACCTCCTTGCAATTGGCGCGAAGCTTTGTTGTGTATAGAATACTAGAGAACTGGGTGCTGTTTGACTGGCACTGTGTTTCGATTTTGTGCAATGCTACGCATCGGGGTCAGATTCCTGTTTTTTTTGACGCTTCTGTTCACGTTTTCGGTGGTTGCGAAGGAACCTGCAGCCGAATCTGAGGCTCAGGAAGAGTCTACCAAAGAGGAAGCCGCGGAGGAGAAGGAAGAGGAAAGCGCCTCGGAGGAAGGTGGATTGGAAGCACTGAAGGGAAAGTCTTCCACCGAATTGCACGAGGAAATGCTGGAAAGGCTGGCTGACCAACTGTCGCGGCGCATGCGATCGTTGAAAGAGCGAGAGGCCGCCTTGAGGGCCCGGGAAGAAGCCCTTTCTGACCGCGAGAAGCAGGCTGAGGAGCGAGAGCGAATGCTGGGTTCCCTTGAGGAGCTAATGCAATTGAGGGAGGAAATCGTAAAGCGACGTGAGAAGCTCCCGCCACCACAGTCCTTCAATGGGCCGGGTGCGCCGTCGATTTTCGGGCAGTATGCCGCAGTGATTGATGGAAAGACGATGCAGTTTTACCACAAGAAATCTGCCGAGGTGCATACGCCTGTCGCCAGTACCCAGAAGCTCGTGACCGCGCTGATTGTTTGTCAGGATGGGAGTCTTGATCGGATGGCTACTGTCCCTGAGGAGGTAAAATACATCGAGCCCACGCTGATCGGTGTGAAGCCCGGGGAGAAATACACTCGGCGTCAGCTACTGACATCTCTCCTTGTTCGCAGCGGAAACGATATCGCTGCGACCCTCGCGATTGATAACGCGGGTTCGATTGAAGCGTTTGCGGAGAAGATGAACACGTATGCGAAGTACATTGGAATGACCGATTCGAACTTCGTAAACCCGCACGGTCTGCCTGCCGAGGGGCAGTATTCAACTGCCCGGGATATCGCGATCGCGGCGTTCGAAGCATACCAGGTTCCCGACATTCGTGAGATCATAAAGAAATCCACGTACGAGTTTGTCTTCAACGACGGAAGCTCGCGGATGCTCTACAACACCAACAAGGTTCTGGGGAAGTTCGAAGGCTGCAACGGTATGAAAACCGGATTCACCTATGCCGCAGGAAATTGCCTTGTGTGCAGTTGTAGTGTTAACGGCCAAGACAGAATTTCTGTAGTTCTCAAGAGCGCGAGGGGATACGTGTCGGAAGACAGTAAAAAGCTGCTGCAGTGGTCTCTCGATCTTGAGCTAGGGAAAGAGTTGGCTGCTTTGTCACGGTAGGAGCGAGGACAATTACAAGATGGCCGCTTGGGGCGTCTTGTTCCGTTTGTTTGCGGATTCGAAAGCCTCAACGATGGAGTTTTTCACGTCGGTGACCGAAATCGGTTTGGCCACAAATCCGTTCATTCCACTGGCCATGCACGAGTCACGGACACCGGCGAGGGCATGGCCAGTCATCGCAATGATGATTGGCTGGCGGGACAAGCTGAAGTTTTTCCGGATGGACTCCGTGGCATCAATTCCGCCCATTACAGGCATCTGCAAGTCCATAAACACCAGATCGATGTCGCCTTGATTGACTCGTTCGACTCCCAGTTGGCCGTTGTTGGCGAACTCGATGCTCTCGTAGCCGATTTTCTCCAGAACCATTCCTGCGATCTTCTGGTTCATGAGAACGTCTTCGACAATCAGGACTTTGGCAGGAAAACGTTCTGCAAACTTCTTGCCGCTAAGGGACGGATCTTCGTGATTTGGATTGAACGCTTCTCCTGACACCTCGACACCACGCTTGCGCTCTACCATTGTCACCAAATCCCGGAGGAGTTTCAACTCGGATAGTGGTTTGAACAGGGTGCGGACGAGGCGATTCTTTTCCTCATCAATTCGGATACTGCTTTCGCCTACCGAGGAAAGAACAATGCAGGGGATGGACGCTTCGATCAATCGCTGCATGAATACTGCCATCGTCTGTTTGCTGTCGAAGCCCATTAAATCAACGATCACGATGTCAGGAGCAAAATTGGCAACCTGGCCAGCCACTTCGGGGGTGTAGCCGGGGGCGATGTGCGGTGTCATCTCCCAACCTCTAACGTAGGTGTGAATCAGTTGCGAAAGCACTTCGTTTCTTGTCAGAATTACGCAGGACTTCCCATGGAGGGGCTTCTGGTTTTCGATTTGATGTTGAGGCTTGATAGAACCCTGCTGCGGCACCTCCCGGAAAGGAAGGTCGAAGTAGAATTCGGAACCCTTGCCGACATCGCTGGCGACATCAAGGCTTCCACCGAAAAGCATACAAAGCTTTCTGCTGATTGCGAGGCCGAGGCCGGTGCCGCCGAACTTACGTGTTGTCGATGCATCCGCCTGAGTGAAGGCCTCGAAGATGCGTTCCTGATTTTCCGGCGCGATCCCAATTCCTGAATCTTTCACCGTGATTCGAATCATCGGCTGGCTACCGTGTTTCATTTCCCTCGTGGTCATCCGTGCAGTGATGACGACTTCACCCTGGTTGGTGAACTTCATCGCATTCCCAACCAGGTTTACGAGAACTTGCTTCAATCGTTCGCGGTCTCCAAAAATGGAATTAGGCACCTGCCTTTCGATGTAGTAGAGGAGTTCCAACTGACTCTCTGAAGCGTAGTAGGCGAACATTTCAATGGTCTCCTCGATCAACTCCACGAGGTCCACTGGCTCGTTCTCCATCTCCATCTTCTCTGACTCCAGTTTGGAGAAATCGAGGACATCGTTGATGAGATGGACGAGTGATTCACCACTTGTCTGCATGATCTGAACGAGTTCCTGCTGCTCGTGGGTGAGCTTTGTCTCGAGAAGTAGGCTCGTCGTGCCGATAATGCCGTTCATCGGAGTCCGGATTTCGTGGCTCATGTTTGCCAGGAAGTCTGATTTTGCCTCCTGCGCGACTTCCGCCTGTCGTTTTGCAATCTGAATCTGCTCGATGGACTCGTGAAACTGGTTGGTTGTCTTGCGAAGGCTCTCAGCCATCCGGTTGAAAGAGGCGTGGATACGCTCAATCTCGGGGGGGCCGCTTTCGGTGAGTCGATAGTCGTATCTTCCTTCTGCGACGGTATGCATCCCTTTGGCGAGTCCCTGCATTCGTTGCGTGATCCACGCACCCATGAAGATGAGGGAGGCCAGGAGTGGTACAATTCCCACCAGAGGGAAGAGATGGCGCATTTGAATAATTTGGCTCACCTCGAACAATTCGGGTGACACCTCTGTCTGCACGATGAGGTGAGCGCGGTCGCCGTAGAGAGTGAGAGGGAATGCCGCGACGAGGCGTGTGGAATCGCCATTTCCAAATGCGGCTCGCAATGCATTTGTTGCTGTGGACAGGTTCTCTATTTCTTCTGAGAACCCCCAGATGACAGGGCGTTGGGTGCTAGCTGCTTCCATCAGCAGGGCGGACATTTCGAAGTTCGGTTGCTCTTCGAATGAATCCGTTTGGAACGAGAAGACGCTCTTTGGAGATCCTGATTCAGGATCATGAAGGAGAATATCGATCTTGGCGTCTTCGGTCTTCTCCAGATTGTAGTTGAGAGAAGCTGCAAAGGATCTGGCTAGCCCGGGCGAGTCTGGAGTGGAACTGGCAAGGTCCTCCACTACCTTTGGAGTCAAACGCTGAGCGAATTCTGCACATTTTGATGAGAAATCCGACTTCAGAATCAGACGCTTATTCTTTGCTTCGTGAAGGTAGGTTACGCCGAGACCTAAAGCGGCACCCATCGCCGCCATCAACAGGCTGGCGACAACCAACGAAACTCCCAACGATGGCTTCCAGGACAACATTTATTGAAAATCTCCAAAATTTACCCAGATTTCAAAGAATTTCCATAAATAAAGATAACTTTTATAAAATATTGAGAGGCCGAAACGCTTTTCTCGATTTCTCGACAGTTTGAGTTCCCGTTCGAGTCAAAGGCGATCTAATTCCCCTTTGGTGGGAGGGGAAATCACCGAAAGAGGATGACTTATGTCTGATAAAAGTAATTCTTCACTTCGGGTTTAATCCAGAAGATCAGGAGAGGGACTGAGAACACTATTGTGCAGCCGCTCAAGCCAATGCAGATCATGACCATATGGAATACCCAGGCTGCCTTTGAGGGGCGAAGAAAAAATCCAATTACGCAGGGAAGGGCGAAGATCAGCCCTGTAACCAGATAGATTCCACCCATAATTTGTGGAGGCACTCCGTCGAGGTCTTCGGCGGACAGAAATCCGCCGAACAGGATCAATGCCCCCATTCCGGCTGCGAAGAGAAAGAGAAGTAGCAGGAACGCCAGGTAAGCCTTGTACCAGACGACCACTTGTGGGCGGGCGCTCTTGACTGAGAGGTGGGGGGACTGGGACGACATGAAATTTGTTCCGGCAATTTGAGGTCTTCGTCAAGATTTTGCGAATCGCACACAGTATATCGGCGGCAAATGAGCAGACAGATTTTCCCATGATTCGCCTCCGTCTTCACTGATCCAGATCGAACCCGTGGTCGACCCCATGACGAGAAGGTCTCCGGAATCGTCGACGTCGAGGCCATGCCGGTAAACGAGATCGTAGGCGGGGGAAGGGGGAAGCCCGGTGTCGTGCGAGATGAATGTTTTGCCGCCGTCAGTTGTTTTGTTGACCACCAGCTTGCCGTCGGTTGGATAACGGAATTCGTCTTTTTTAGCAGGAACAAACCAGGCGGTTTCAGGATCTTTTGGGTGAACTGAAACTGCAAAGCCAAATCCTGACGGAGCCACATCATCAATGTAGTCCCAAGTTTCCGAATCGTTCGTTGTACGGAAAATACCACCGTGATGCTGTGTCCACATTTGGTCGGGAGCGGAGGGGCAGCGAACGGTGCGATGTGGATCCTGGATTTCGGGATTCGTTTCGCGTTCGCCGGGGACAAATTCGTAGAACATCCCGTGGGCGGACTGGTTCCAGCTCTTGCCGCCATCGCGGGTTCTCCAGACACCCCCGCAGGAGATGGCGACGGCAATATCGTCCTGATCGGCAGGATTGACTTCGATGGAGTGGATTCCGGGATTGTCGTATCCTCCTCCGAACCATTGGCTTCGCTCCGGTTTATCCCAGAGTGCTCGGTTCAGTTCCCAGCTGGAGCCCCGGTCCGTTGATTGGAAAAGTCCGCCGGGGATAGTGCCGCACCAAAGCGAGCCGTCTTTGCCAGGCTCTAGCGACCACACCTTTTCGAGGCTCCAGGGGATGACCTTCTGGCTCATTGTGTTGATGGTGTCAGGAACGTCGTCCGGTTTTGGGGGATAGGTGGGGGGATCGAGTTCGGTCCAGGTTGAACCAGCGTTTTCGGAGCGATGCATCTTGGTTCCGAAGTGGCCATGCTCTACGGCAGCGTAGAGAGTTCCGTCTCGTGGATCGGGAAGAAACATTGGGACAGAATCGCCGAGGAAAGATGGTTCACCCATGGTCCAGCCGGTGTCGGTTTTTGAGAAGGGGAAAAAGCCTTTGCGTGTGCCTACGTAGAAGGTGCTCATGTTAGTGAAAGCTTGGGGTTATCCTCCGGAGAGGGCTTGCAGGACAAATATCTCGGATGCGTGGGTTACGGGATCGGACATGGCGGTGCGGTCGCGGATTGGTTCGCCGTCGAGGATGATGGCGATGTGCTGCCGGACGGCACCGGTGTCTTCGAGCAAGTAGCTGCGCAGTTTGGGATGACGGGAAAAGACGTTCTCGAGGCATTCCGCAACGGACGTGCCCTCCGCGGTGCATTCCGATACATCGACGTGTCTTCTGAGATTCTGTGTCAGCACTACTCGCGGCATCTGGGGTACAGGGTATCGATTTGGATTCCGGATGGCAATTGCCAATATAGGAACAGACAGCGGTTCCTTTTGGTACTCGGTTCAAAATGAGGGGAAATGATGGGGTTTTCGTTTTTCTATCATTTTCCAATTAAGTGATTCATTATGAGTGGGTTGAGTTTGTTTATCGGCCATCATTTTCCGATTTTTTCGTCTTTTTGGAGATTTGAGGCTCAGGGTGGGAGGCGATGGAGGTGTGCGGTGTTTATTCTAACAAAAACACAATTAGTTGTCGAGGCGTTCGTTTTTCGGTGCTGTTTTGCGATTGTGGGCTCTGGGGACAAAGCTGGACCGGTGATCGCAAAAGCGGCGTAGCGGTGCGGCTCTATTCTCAGTCCATAGAAAATGGGGAATTCTGCTGATTGGAGTGGCCTTTTGGGGAGGCGGGGATGAAAGAGCGAATCCGGGGTCGAAGCCCCCGGCTACAGGGACTGTCTGGCGATTCGTGTCGTGTGAGATGGTGGGGGACGTTTCCTGGTCGACTGGTGGTGAGGCGCTCTCACTTTCGGGTTCTTCACTCCGTCCGCCAGATGCGGAGCTGACCGTCTTCGTCGCAGCTGGCGAGGGTGTTGCCGTCTGGGCTCCAGGAGACGCGGCGGACGCGTAAGCGGTGTCCTGACAAGACCGCCATTATTTCCCGGTTTGAGAGATCCCAGATGCGTATGGTGCGATCGGCGGATGCGCTGGCGATTCTCTGCCCGTCGGGGGAAATGTCGACATCGGTGAGTCCGGCGGTATGACCGCTCAGGGTGGCGAGGTGTTCGCCGCCGGGAAAGCGGAAGAGGTGGATCTGCCCGTCGGATGCTCCCGCGACGACGGTGGTTCCGTCAGGATCGAAATCGAGTCCGGCGACCTGATGCGAGTCGACCGTGGCAAAGTGGCGCACTTCTTTCGTCTCGATATCGAGATGGGAGATCTCGCCACCCACGTTGTGGTAGAAGAGGACTGTTCGATCATCGTGAGGATGAGGCAGGGCGATCTTGATCGGGTTTCGGTGGAGAGCGTTATGGTGAGTGTATACGATTTCCTCCTTTTCGATGCTGGCGATCAAGATGCCTTCACTCGCTGTCCCTGCGATCCAGGGAAGGGTGGGAAAGCGTGAAATTCGCTGGGGAGCTGGCGTTTGCTCGTAGCCTGCGATTTCGCGGATGTTTTGAAATGCGGTATCGGCTACGGCGAGTTTTAAGTTGTGATAGAAGGCGAGCTCTTCGCCGTTCGGCATCCAGCGAATGTCTGCCGAGGGTGTTCCCGGAATGGGAGAATGCGTGACGAGTGGAGGCACCGATTCGGTGTCGACGACGAGTGCTTCCTCGAATCCGGCAACCACCTTCTTCCCGTCGTCCGACCAGCCTAGTCCAAAGAGGGGACTGTTGCCGGTGGTGCGAAAGGTGTCGGCTTCTTGCAGAGGGCGAAGCCGCATTTCTCCGTTCCCACTGAAGGAATAGAAATGCTCGTTGTCGATCCAGTAGGTAGCACGAACCAGCATTCCCGATTCGAAAACGGTGGAAACTCGTTCGAAAGATTCTGCGTTCCAGACGGGAATGGCTGCTTCCGGGCCGATGGTAGTGAAGTGCAAGCTGTCGGGAGACCAGGCGATTTCGGCGACGTTTGTCTGGTGGGCGTCCCGTGCCGCGGAGAGGTGTTGCTTTTTGATGTCGAGTATTCTAACGGAACCTGAATCATAGCCGATGGCGGCCCATCTTCCATCGGGGGAAATAGAAAACGCTCTTACTTCGTGTGGAGCTGCGCTTTTTGTGAGGGGTGCCTCGGGTTGTGCGGGATCATGCGGGACCAGCACGATTTTTCCCGATTGCCGGATGAGGAGGAGTCCGCTTCCGTCGGGCATCCAGTCGAAAAACTGGTTTTCCCTCTGTGGAGCGACCGATACTTCGCGAAGGACGTTTCCTGTTTCGATGTTTACCACTTCCACGACTCGCCGGGAGCGGTCGAAGCGGGCGAGAACAGCCGGGATGTCGCTCCAGGCAATGAAGGCTTCTTTCTCCTGATATGGCCACTTCAGGAGTTCGTTTCCGGTGAGGGTATGGAATATCTTCCACTGCAGGGGGGACGAGAGTCGCGCGGCAAGATACTCGCCATTGGCTGAGAAGCGGACCTTCTCGATCTTTCCTTTTTCTGGGCGCAGTACCCAGAGCAGATCGTCCGGCGACTCTTTTGTGGCGACCCGAAGGCCGCCCGGACCGCTCGCCGCGAAGTGGATGCCGTCGGGGTGGAGGGCAAAGGCGGAGAAGTACCTGCCGTAGATTTCGATTTTTTCGGCGGGCTGGTTCAGTCGATGGTGAAAATGGCGCCATTCCCATCCGCACAGCGGGTCGCCTTCCCATCGGTCGACCAGTTCCTTTACCCGGTGCCTGCCGTTCGGTTCGTCGAGGGCGAGGCTGGTCTGGATCATCTCCGAGGAATACAGTTCCTGGCGCAGCAGTTCTTCGCTTTTTTCCGCCCGTCCTTGAGCCTGTACTGCGTCGTCTCGCAGGGCATTTTGCTTCAGTGCTATGAGTGGGCCTCCTACGGCGAGTGTCAGGACTAACAATCCCGCCAGTCCCGTGACGGTGGCGTGAAGGGGTTTTCTCCGTGCCCAGCGAAGGGCGCGTTGGGCTGGGGGAACGGGGCGGGCGGTGACGGGTTTATGATCAAGCCAGCGCTCGAGGTCTTCTGCGAATGTCAGGGCGGAGTCGTAGCGGTGGGAGGGATCTTTTTCGAGGCACTTGAGAACGACCGCTTCGAGGTCGGCGTCGCGTTTTCCGTCGGGAAAGCGGAGGCGCGAGGGGGCGTCTTCGGCGATGCGGCGGAGGAGGTCTGCGGTCGAGTTTCCCTGGATCGGAAGCTCGCCGGTGAGGAGTTGGTAGAAAACCGCACCGAGGCTATAGACGTCCGATGCGGTGGTGATGTTCGTGCCGGCGGCCTGTTCCGGCGACATGTATTGCGGGGTGCCGAGGACCTGTCCGGTGAGGGTGAGAGGGGAGTCGGCGTCGGAATCTTCGAGCGATTTTGCGAGGCCGAAGTCCGCGACGTAGGGCTCGCCCGATTCGCGGTCGATGAGAATGTTCGACGGCTTGATGTCGCGATGGAGAATGCCGTTGCGATGCGCGGCGTGGACGGCTCGGGCCACGGTCGCCATCAGGCGCGCGGCGCGGCGGGGATCGCCGGTGAATTCGTTTTTGCACTCCGACAGCGGTGGGCCGTCGATCCACTGCATCGCGAGGTAGGGCTGTTCGTCGGCTTCGCCCACTTCGTAAATGGTGACCACGTTAGGGTGATCGATGGAGGCGACGGCTTCCGCCTCGCGCCGGAAGCGCGCCATTTCCTCGTCGGTGGCGAGGAGGCTGGAGGGGAGGAGTTTCAGTGCGATGTCGCGGCGCAGTTTCGTGTCGTGGGCGCGAAAGACGAGTCCCATGCCGCCGCGGCCGATCCGTTCGCGGATCTGGTAGTGGGCGATGTCCATGCCCTGCGCGAAGGATTCCGACGGGGAAGAGAAAACGGGCTTCTTCTTTTTGCCGCGCAGGTTTTTCGAGCTGTCTTCCGTCTTCACAGGCAGGAGATGAGGTAGTCGAATTCTTCTTCCACGTCCACTTCGTCGCCGACGGTTTCCTGGATTTCGCGCAGCACGGCGACGCGGTAGTCGTCACGCAGCCGCGACACGGCCATGCGTACGGTGCCGGGTTTCATGTCGAGTTGTTTGGCGGCGCTTGTTATGGCGTTTTCCTCGGTGCCTTCGGTGAGGAAGGGGACGAGGGCGGAAAAGCGTTCGGCCTTTCCTGCTTCGGTGTGCGTTTTCTTGAGGAATTCCTGTGCTCGTGTCAGGACTGTTTCTGCCCAGGTGCGGTCGAACTGCTGCGCGAGGTCGGATTCACTGGCGGGCTCGGCGGGGGAATCGCCGATGCGGCTTTCGGCTTCGTCGATGTCGATGGAAACGATGTCGGTGCGACCGCCTCGCTTGACGGCGTTTTCGCGATCCTGCTCGTTGATAAGGAAATTGCGGAAGGACGTCAGCAGCCAGGAGCGGAGTTTTCCCCGGCTGGCGTCGAGGTCCGCGAGTTTTTCACCGCGTTGGAGGAGATGGGAGAGGAAGCCCTGGACGGCGTCTTCGGCATCGTGCTGGGAATTGCCACGTGCTCGGCTGTAGGAGTAGAGAGGTTGCCAATAGGCACGGCAGAATTCCTCCAGCGCGGCCCGGCGGGTGGAGGGATCGGTTTCCCGGGTGCGGCGGATCATGGTCCAGCGCGTGTTTGGGAAACTATGTTTCTTTTCTGGTGGCATGAGGGGTGCCGGTGAAAGCGGTTTCTCTAGTAGGGTGCATGATTCGGGCCGTAGCTCAATGGAATTTCTGTTGGGGGATTTTGGGGGCAAGGAGTCGCAAAAGGCAGGAGCGGCGTCGGCATCTTGCCCGTCGGGGGAAGGGAGTGTGGGAGGCGGTTTTCCGATCTATGATTCATGGGTTGGAGGTTTGGCATTCTGCTGATGGGGAAATCCCTATTGAAAGGCGTGGGTAAAAGAGCGAATCCGGGGTCGCAGACCCCGGCTACAGGATGTGCATTCGGGGGCAGTGGCTGGCCTCGCTGAGGCCGGGTCCGATCTGCAAATTATGGGCTGGAAGCCCATGCCACAGAAAAATTCAGAAAGTTTGTGACACGGGTGTGCGGTTTCCGGTTGCACTTGGTGTAGGCCTGTTTTTTCGGGCCGATCCATCTCAGCACCATGAAAACACAAGTTGTACTTGCCGCCCTTTGTTCCGCCCTTCTCCTCGGCGTCGCGCA
This sequence comes from Verrucomicrobiales bacterium, assembly GCA_002698785.1. Taxonomy (GTDB): domain Bacteria; phylum Verrucomicrobiota; class Verrucomicrobiia; order Verrucomicrobiales; family DEV007; genus Arctic95D-9. The sequence goes on from PAAG01000007.1 coordinate 86,957, forward strand.
CGCCATGGACCCCGCCGCCGTCCAGGAGGCGTATTTGAAAGCCTCGAATGCCGATTCTCCCGATTACTTCGGCCGCTCGGTGGCAATCGATGGCACCACGGCCGTTGTTGCGGCAAGAAATGAAGGGGGGAACGGGACGGGGGGAGAGGACGATAATTCGCTCGGTCAGGCAGGTGCTGCGTATGTGTATGAAAAGCAGCCGGATGGCTCCTGGCTCCAGCAGGCTTACCTGAAGGCTTCGAATGCCGAGTCAGGCGATCGGTTGGGAGATAGCGTGGCGATTTCCGGAAATACGATCGTGGTTGGTGCATGGTGGGAAGACGGCGATGGCAGCAACGAAAGCAACAACAGTGAAGCCTCAGCCGGTGCGGCATACGTGTACGAAAAAATCGACGGCGTGTGGACGCAGACCGCTTACCTGAAGGCGTCCAACGCCGAGACAGGCGACAATTTTGGCTGCTCCGTGGCGGTATCGGGTAAAACGATCGTTGTTGCAGCGAGGGGGGAAAGAGGAAACGGAGTCGATGGGGAGGAGAACAACAGCGCAGCCCAATCCGGAGCGCTCTATGTGTTTGGAAAAGACGGGGACGGAATCTGGAAACAGGAAGCGTACCTCAAAGCTTCCAATGCCGAAGCCAGCGATGGATTGGGGGACGGTTTTGCGTCGGACAGACGAGCGACCGCAAGACTTGTTCTAGCCTCTTCTGCAACGGTGTCGATCCACGGAAATACGATTGTCGCCGGTGCTCAGGGTGAGGATGGAAACGGAGTCGATGGAGAGGACAATAACGACGCTACCGATTCGGGAGCGGCCTACGTGTTTGTCAAAGAAGGCGGTGTGTGGTCGCAGCAGGCTTATCTGAAGGCATCAAATACGGAAGCCGGGGACAGCTTTGGCAACTCGGTCAGTGTGTGGGGCGATACGGTCGTGGTGGGTGCTCCCCTGGAGGGCGGAAACGGAACGGACGGAGAGAGCGACAACAGTGCGACCAATGCGGGAGCGGCGTATGTGTTTGTGCGGGACGAACTGGGGAACTGGACGCAGCAGGCCTACCTGAAAGCTTCGAACGCCGATGCCGAAGATATTTTTGGCAGGGCCGTCTCGGTTTTCTACGACACCGTAGTCGTCGGCGCGAGACAAGAGGATAGCGGGGATCCCGAAGACGGGACCGACAATAGTGCGTCAGAGGCCGGGGCGGCGTATGTCTACACCCGCGACGAAGACGGGAACTGGACGCAACAGTCTTACCTGAAGGCTTCGAATGTGGAAGGTGGGGATTATTTCGGCAATGCCATCGCCATCTCGGGACAGTATGCGATGGTAGGGGCGCAGTTCGAAGACGCCGACAAAAACGGAGACGGCGGCGAGAACGACAACAACGACGCCGCTGGCGCTGGAGCCGCCTATATTTTCCACCTGCCCTTTGTGACGCTACCGCCGGACCCCGATACAGGGAACGGGCGTGCGATCCGGAGGCCCGACCTGCACATCGGCACGTCGTGGAACCGTCTGAAAGGCGACAATCGCTACGACCGGCGCAAGGCGAGCCGCCTGCAGACGGTGAACCTGCCGGGCCGGATCTTTCGCAACCACACAGCGAATGTGAAGCTGGTGCTGGAGAACGATGGGAACCGCCGCGATACCTACCGGCTCTCGGTGAAGGGAACGAGTAATCCGGGGATTATGGTGAAGGCTTTTGCGAGTGGCAAGGGCGGGCGTAGGAACGTCTCCGGAGCGATGAAGCGGAAGGGCTATGCCTGTTCATTGGCGCCGGGTGAGTCGGAGCGGGTGATGTACCAAGTGAAGACGGGGCGGTATTGGGCGGGGGCGATGAATGGCAACGGACGGCGTTTGAACCGCTTTGCCTTTAGCCTGAAAGGATCGGGCAAGACCGACGTCGGGGAAATGGTGACGCGGTTCCGTTAGGCTGACTCAAATTTGGCGGTTGGGTCATTGCCGGGGGCAATTGCCTGGCTGCAGGTGCAACACCAGCCGGCAGTGGCGGGGGCGGTCTCCTGCTGCTGCCCAGAGCGAGGTGGTCGTCGTGTTTTGCCGATGGAGAGGTATTGGACGCAGAAGAGTGGGGGTAGACGCATTCGTGTTTCTTTTATTCTTTATTCACGAATGCAGGGCTTCTGTTTGCTCTGCTCGTTCACACTTGCTGCCACGGGTGGCCTCTTTAGGCGAGGCGCCTGTCAGTTCTGCCCGTGAATTACGGGGCAGGGTTCGCCGCTCATGCTCACGAGCAGGTGGGCGAGTCCGGGGTGGAACTGAATGATATCTTCGGCCAGTTCGCGGAGACTCTGGTCGAAGGCTTCCTTCACTTCGGGATCTTCGAGGCAGGCTTGTTCTGGAGCCTTCGCTACAGATGCAAGGAGGGTCAGTGCTTTTGACTGATCGGAGTCGGATTCGGGGAGATACATGGTGTCGAGTGGTGTGGGTTCCTTGAGGTAGGTGTCATTGATTGTTGGGAGTCGGTTCCAGGTTTTGTCACTCCCACTTAGGCCGCGGTGCGTGTCCCTCGCGTTGCAAGTCTCGGAGTTTCTCCTTGAGCAGGTTGTGCGCGGTGTCGGCTGCGTTTTTTCCGTAAAAACCCGTCTTCGACAGCTCTTCGAGCAGCTCTTTCACCTGTGGTGTGGTGGAAAGAGTGATCTGAACCGTCTCGGTCGTGTTCTTCGGTCGTGCCATTAAGAGTCCAAAAACGGAATAACTATGCCATTGTTATAGGAAAGTTATTGGATAAGTCAAAAATTAAAGTCTGATTTAGGAAAAAAACTTGACGAACTGTGTAATGAACAGTGTTCACCTGCGTCTGTAGTGGTGAGGTTTTCCCGAGCTATGCGAACGTGGCGCGATGGAGCGACAACGAATCAGGGCAAAGAGATTGCGCCCGGCAGGAACTCGGGCCACGTTTTCTAAATGATGAAGTCCCCGATCCTATCCAAAGCTGGAATCATTTCGATTGGCCTTCCGCTCCTACTTTTGTTGGGCGGATGCACGTCGGATGAGGCCAAGGTCAACGAACCCAATGAGGTGCATGAAGATTCAGGCGAGAAGGCAGATGCTGAAAAAGCCCCTGCTTCTGACAAAGAGGAGAAGCCAGCCGAGAAGCCAAAAGAGAAAGCACCTGACAATGAGAAAGCAAAAGGGGCAGAAAATTCTACAACACCCAGTAAACCTGCTATGAAAGACTCAACCGCTGCTGCAAAAGGAGACAAAGAAGTGATCACGCTTGGTGGAGGTTGCTTCTGGTGCACTGAGGCAGTTCTCGAGCAACTGGAGGGAATCGATGATGTTGTTTCAGGTTACATGGGCGGACATGTCGAGAACCCGACATATGAGCAGGTCTGCGGAGCGAGAACGGGGCACGCTGAGGTAATTCAGGTGACTTTCGATCCTTCGGTTATCACCCTGAATGACATTCTCGACATTTTTTGGCAGGCTCACGATCCGACTACGCTGAATCGTCAGGGTAATGATCGTGGACCTCAGTATCGTTCTGCGATCTTTTATCACAGTCCGGAACAGAAAAATATCGCTGAGCAGTCGAAAGCAAAACTCGATGCGAGCGGAAAGTATTCCGATCCGGCAGTGACCGAGATCACCAAAGCGTCGAAATTCTGGGTCGCGGAAGATTACCACCAAGACTACTACCAAAATAACAAGGACAAGAATCCGTATTGTCCGATCGTGATTACGCCGAAGTTGCGGAAGCTTGGCCTGGAGGAATAGGGGCTAATCGCAACAAGACTTGGAAGGGGAGGATTTTTCCAGCGAATCTCTTCCCTCGATCGGAGGGCATGCTGTGTCCTCGTCCGTTGAGCATGCGCTAGCGAGCTTTGTCTTGTTAAAGGCTGTGGACGCGGCAACAGCCCCCACGATGCTCCCTACGAGGGGAATCCAAATATCTGCGATGCTTATTTTGCCCATAAAGGCGAGACCGATCGCCACTGCGGGATTGAAAATGGCGAGGGATATAATACCCACCGTGTAGATGCCTCCAACAACGCTGGAGCCAATCGCGATTCCGTAGAACTGGTTACCCACGTTGGCTTTGGCAGTGGCCACATTCATGATGACCCAGACGAGGAGGAAGGTGAACAGGAATTCTCCAACGAGTGCGGGCCACATGTCGATTTCGACGGGAGTGACTTCTGCTTCCCCGGAGAAAAAGGTTCGTGCGATCAATACCGCAACCACTGCACCTCCGACTTGTGCTAGAATGAAGTTCAGCATCTCGCGAGTGGAGATGTAGCAGCCGCGAATCAAGAATGCCAGGCTCACGGCAGGATTGTAGTGAGCTTTTGAAATGTGGCCGCCTGCATAGACCATGGCGGTAAGCGTGAAGCCAATGGCGAGAGGTGCATATTCTCCTGCGCGACCATAAACTGCTGCTACGGCAATGGTGAACATCAGGAAAAATGTTCCAAGAAACTCGTTGAAGAGGCGATGCATGGAAAAGGGGATACGGAGTCGGGAAACCTTAGCCGCGTCCAGGAAAATTGAGGTTACAATTTTGTACGATTGCCCTGACGCCACAAGCATCAATTTGCTGCAAACGCCTGTGTTTCGATGACGATTCGTTCGCCTTGAAGAGACAGCTTTCTTACATCGAATTCCCAATAGATCATCGGATCACGAGTTATAGCGATTGCGGTTTCGCGCTTTTCTGACGACAGGGAATCCAGATGGGGATAGAGGGCTTCGAGGGCATTCCGGATCAACTCTGAGTCCCGTTTGCCTAGCGGAGCTCCCGGATAGGAGCCGAACACTTCTTTAGATCGGCTTACAGATACAATGACACAGAGTTCTTCGCCTTTCTGAAGTCGTTCACGAGTATTCTGGAGTTGCTTGCGTATCTTTTTTTCCGCCTCGCTCGCACCGGGGCTGCTGCCAGTTCCTTCCAAAGCATCTTCGAATGCCGCCTCTAGACGTGATGCTTTGGTGGAGACTTCGTCCATTCGAATATCGAAAGCTACGCTTCTCTCGGGAAGAGGAAACTCAGGCCCAACCTCTGCTTTGATCGCTGCAAGCTCTGCTACAGACAACGTCATGGGCATGCGTTTAGGCTTTATGCTCGCGAGTGCTGTCAGGGCCGCCTCGCGTTCTCCTTCAGGCAGGGGGTCGATGAGGCTCGCTACTTTGTTCAGGTAGGGGCCCATGTTCTGAAAGAAAACATCGCCGGGCTGTATGGCTGCGGGTTGAAGTCCTTGATGCGCCCAATCCTTTCGGGGATTCACTGGTTCAGGTAATGGGGTGGGCGACTCGACGGGAGTGTCTGAAGGTGCTGTTGCAGGCGGGAGGTTGGCGGAGGGACTGTCAGCAATCGCTTTCAGCCTATCGTAGGCCTGGTCTGGAACATCCGAGTCTACTTCAAGTGCCCGTAGTAGTCCCGGTCCAGAAGGCGCTGGTGACTCCGCTGTCTTCTTTTTCTTCAGGACAGAGCAGGATGTAAGGCAACTGACCAGGAAGGTAAGGCAGAGGCAATAACCCGGGATCTGGAGTAGTGGTTTCAAATTTCAGATGCCTTTAATATTAAGGTATCAAAAACATAAAAACCATAAATGTCAACGTGAATGCGTTTTGCCACCGGGCTGCGAATTCCTAATTTCTAGCGTTTCCGATAGCCCTGGACTTCGAACGGGCCTTTGTTGGAATGGTACGCTTCAACGTCTTCCCGCTTCATCATTATCCAGGGAGCAAAAAGGTCTGAACTGTTTTTCGTGAAGACGATACCGTCTACGATATTGACGCAGCCGTGGACAAGTCTGTCACCGTTTCGAAACACGAGGATGTCCCCGAATGAGAATGGCGGCAGCACGGGATAGTATTCATTGGACAGGACTACGTCGCGGTTCTCGGAGTCTGCGTAAATTTCTATGGGCGAAAATCGAGAGAAATTATAGCAGGTCCAGAACCAGTCGGGGAAACGACCGGACATTCCGTCGTAAGGGGTTGGGAATGTGTTGAGGTGCATCCGGGGCAGTGGCGGAAGGAGGTGGGCGATCTCCAGTCGGTCGATTCCATCTGTATGGGCGATGGAATCAAGGATCGGCATGATGTCCTTGTATTTGAATCCGGCGGTCCAGTAGTTTGCCAATTCCTCGATATTTGTCTCAGAAGTAATCCGCAGGCGAACGATCAGACCGTGTTGTCGTAAAATGGCTTTCAGTAATATTTTCTCATCCTGGTTTGTCTGGGTCGTTCTCAGCAAGTAGGGCAGGTCCGAGAGGTAGAAACCTTTTTGTGATGGTGTGGGATAGGCGAGTCGTGCGATGTCACGGATTGTGTTTTCGGACAGATTGCTCCCTTGGAACCATCGAGACAGATTTGAATCGTTGATGTAAATCGGATGAGCGTAGAAACGATTGTGACTGGTGACTGCCAATTTGGGATACACTCTGCTCCGTACGGATGCCGGGAGTTGAAATACAATGTCATCAGGAGGAAAGAGGCGAGCTCCCGTCTCGTCTGGAAATACGCCTTTTGCGACGAAAAGGGAGGAGATGACTTCCTCATTGAGGCCCACATCAAGCAGAAAAGATTTTGCGCTGTCTTCGGTGAGATTGGGGAAGATCCATTCCGTCTGCTGCGAAGGTATGGTAATCAGGTCCAGACTTTCGTCAGGCGGGGGAAGGGGAATCTCGTAGTATTCGACTTGTCCCCAAGGGCCCGATTCGCTCAGGGTGACTTCTTTCTCTGGTTCTTCGGGAGGAAGGTTGAGTATGATCGAGTCCTGACAAATTCCTCTATCGACAACGAAAGACAGAAAAAGACAGGAAAAGAGGAGTCGAAAAACCATTGGTGAAGCAGGGAGGAGACAACAGCGGGAGCAATTCTAGTTCTTTTCGCGGAAAACACGGGGGATCATGGCGTCTTCGTCGATGTAGACGGACATCATGCGGTCTTTGCGGATGAGTATCCACGGGCGCGTGAAACTGGATCCGTTCTTTGAGAACACAATGTCGTCTGCAATGTGAATGTAGCTGTGCACGAACTGATCGTCATCAGCTCGAAAGAGGCACACCATGTCGCCGAAGGTGGGGTCTCCATAGACGAGATCAAACTGACCATCAAGATAGTGATTCATTGACAGGGAGTCGAGTAGTCTGGGAGATGTGACAGATCGAAAAAACTGAACGGAAGTCCAGAAGCAGTCGGGCGCGTTCTGTGGAAATACATCCTGAACCCTCGCGAAACCGAACATGTATTTGCGGGGAACCGGTGGCAGGAGTTGAATAATGTCTACGCTATCGACCCCTTTCGTTGCCTTCACACCTTCCAGTATTGCTCTTACCCGAGGGTTTTTGCCGTTTCCTGACCAGTATTTCGTCAAAGCGTCGATATCGCTGTTTTCGGAGATTCGAAGTTTTACGATCAGGGAATGGGTGCTGAAGAGGGATCGCACCAAGTCACGCTTGGCTTGATCATTGTCGCCCATATTCCGAAGGAGATACGGTCGATCAAGAATGCTGATTACGGAGCCGCGTTTGAAAGCAACCTTCTCTACCAGCTCCATCTGCTCTGGAGTGAGGCGAGAGCGCAGAATTTCGAGGTTGTGGCCCTCTACATTCGAAACATTGTTTCGGAAATACTTGTTGTTGTTTACGCGAAACCAGCGGGCCAGAGCCGAACGAGTCTGCGAGGGAACTGCTTCCACAATCTGGTCGGTGATTTCCAGGTCGAGTCCGTTTACCGTAGGTATCCAGACGCCCTCGGCTCGGATCAGATCTATCAGCTCCTCTGAGAAGGATAACTCGTTGAAGAGCTGAAATACTTCTTCCTGTGTAAGGCTTGCGAAATTCCAGACCGATCTCTCTGAATAGAGGCTCTCCCACAATTGCTCGCTGGGTGGCTCCAGGACGACTTCGTACGACTCTATCGTTCCCCATTCGCCGGTGGATATTTGCCGGGCAAGCGGATCATGAGAATACGAGGGTAGAACAAACGCTGTCGAAATCGCCGCAACAATTGAAATTGCGAAAATTCGACAGAATGGAAACAGTTTCAATTCTATCGGGAGGTTAAGCTGCGCGCCCATGCAGGGAACGTTTATGGATTGTTGGCAAGTCGAATAGAATAACCCATGTGAGGGATCTTTGTTGCAAAAAAAGATTGGATTACTTTGACGTAAAAAGGCCCAAAATAAAATTCACACTGCCCAATCTCACGACAAGGAGGCGCTAATCAAATTGCGTTATTCTTCTTCTCCTACATTCCGGAGCCACTGGTCGATTGACCGATATGCTGAAAGACCGCGGACCAACCGCTCGGGAATTGCGCCGATTCCGTGATAGGCACCGAGTAGCATGCCGAGCAGCATTCCTCGTGCAGCGGAGTCGCCTCCGGCCATCGCATTCTCCTCCACGGCTGCTTCAAAGTTGTCGCTGTATTTCAACAAGAGGTACATCGTTGATGGGAATGCCTGCTGAACATCGCAAGCGATCCCTCGTTTTTTCAAAGCTTCGCGATTCTCAAGGTCTTGATCGCCTTTTGCTTCTTCCAGTATAGAGGGAATATCGAGGCTCTGATACGAGGCGTCTGCAGCTTCGGTGATCGCGTCTTCCAAGGGCTTTCCGTCGAGGACGTTTCGAAATGCCAGTGCAAAGTAAACGGCGGCATCGATGACTGAGGGATGCCCGTGGGTGAAGGAGGTTTGATCTCGTACTGCCTGCAGCAGTTCGTCGGTTTCGAGTTCTCGTGAACGCACGAGTATGGGTGCAATTCTGGAGGCTCCTGCCAGATCGTGCGAGGTACCGCGCCCATCTCGGAGTGTCGATTTTGTGGCTGAATCTACGTAGCCGTCATAGATCGGCCACATTTCTTTCCAGAGAGAGCGAAAAAAGGTGGGGGAATAGCCGCTTGCTGCTGCGATCGATTGCATCAGGGTAAGGGTCTGATCTCCGTAGTGGGTAAAATCTCCCGCTTTCTTGCCGCGATGGTATTTGTTTGGGGCGGGGTCCGCGTAATCCGTGAGTCTACCGAATTGAGATTCGATTTCTTCGGGATCATACATCCAGTGTGGGGCAAGGCAGATCGCGTCTCCAATCATACTTCCCCAGAGGGCTCCGGACTCACGATCTTCTTTCGAAATACAGGACGGGTCGGTCATTGTTCGGTTTGTCAGGGGTTACGAGTGGCGCTCCTTTTTCGGCATTGGAATGTTCGGTTGGATCCGTGATAGGTCTTTTTCGAGAACGGGAAATTCGCTTTTCTCTTCTCAATCCGGGAAGATACTTTCAATCTCGAAAACACTATAGCCCGTATGAACGAAAATTCCCCCATTTCCACTGTCGGCTGTCCTCGTGAGATTAAGAGCCAGGAAAATCGAGTTGCACTGACACCAGGTGGGGCACGGCAATTGAAGCGGCAGGGGATCGAAGTGCTCCTTGAGACAGGTGCTGGTGTGGGCGCAGCCTATTCTGACGAAGAATATCAGAGCGCAGGTGCCGAAATAGTTGAGACAGCAGAAGGGGTCTTTGATCGCAGCGATATTGTAGTGAAGGTGAAAGAGCCTCAGCCGAGTGAGTTGGAGATGTTAAGGGAGGGGCAGATCCTTTTTACCTATCTCCATCTGGCCGCCGACAAAAAGTTGACGGAGTCGCTTGTTGCCACCGGTAGCACGGCGGTTGCCTACGAGACCGTCAAGGTTGGAAATCGGCTTCCGCTGCTGGAGCCGATGAGTGAAGTGGCTGGTAGAATGAGTGTAATGGTAGGGGCCTATCATCTTGCCAAACATGCGGGAGGAAGGGGGACGCTCCTTGGCGGTGTGCCAGGGGTATTGCCGGGGCGCGTTACCATTCTTGGTGGGGGCACGTGTGGAACCAACGCGGCTAAGGTGGCGACCGGGATTGGCGCAGACACTACGGTCATGGAAATCAGCAGCGAACGGATGACCTGGCTGGACACGGCAATGCCGGCTGCTCGAACCCTGTATTCCAGCGAAGCTGCCCTTCTGGATGTTTTACCTCGAACCGATCTCTTGATAGGTGCTGTGTTAGTGCCGGGGGCGAAGGCCCCCAAACTCGTCAGCAGGGAGATGCTCAAGCTCATGCGCGAGGGGACTGTTCTCGTTGACATTGCGGTCGATCAGGGCGGGTGCATCGAGACGACTCGACCGACCACGCACGAGGATCCTGTCTTCGTCGAGGAAGGTGTCATTCACTACTGTGTGGCGAATATGCCGGGGGCGTTTGCTCGGACATCGACGCAGGCGTTGACCAGCGTGACGTTGCCTTATCTCCAGACTCTTGCCACGTTGGGCTTGAAAGGTGCTTGTGAAAAATCGCCGGAATTGGTCGGTGGGATCAATACATTTTCCGGCAAACTCACCTGTAAGGAAGTGGCGGAAGCGCACGACTTGCCTTTCGTTGAGCCGCCTTTTTAGCCAATGGCCTTGAGTGGATTTATACGGGACAAAGCGCCCTTTCGTGTGGAGCTGTCAGAAGGGCTACCTCTGATTGTTCGTCCCCTTGTGAAAACGGACCTGGATCGAGTCCGTCGCGCTTACCATTTGCTTTCCGAGGAGAGCCGCATGAATCGCTTCTGGGAGAAGCCGGCGGAGATCAATCCTTCACGCGCTGAGAGTTTGGTCGATACGGACAACGAAGATCACATCGCGTGGGTTGCTCTGCGTCCCGATGACATGGATTTTCCCGGTTACGGAGGAGCCTCCTTCTGGCGAGATCCAGAGGACCGATCACGGGCCGAGCTTGGCTTTACTGTTGCGGATTCCTGGCAGCGACACGGGATTGCGAGCCTGCTGTTCTCACTGCTCTGGTTCGACGGGTGGCAGATGGGGCTCCGGCAGTTTTTTGGCTCCTGTCGGCTTCAGAATGTCGGGATGGCAAACTGGTGGGAGCAGATGGGGGGAGAAGTCACTCGTGCCCATCGTCGATACGAACTGCTTCTGGACCTGGAGGATCCGGAGGTTTTTCTCGAAAAGGTTCCCTTCGAGATGCCGCCTGCAGCGAAGCGAGTCGAGGTCGCAGAGTGGATGGTGGAATGGCGGAAAATGGTGGGGGAGTGAAGAGGAAATCCCTCACACAGCCACACTCTCTCGCAGACTCTTGATGTCTTTCATCGGTGGCGCACCGAAGAGGCTCTTGTATTCGCGGCTGAACTGGGAGGGGCTTTCGTAACCGACTTCGAAAGCGGCTGTCGAGGCGTCGACGTGGTCTGCGAGCATGAGGCGGCGGGCTTCCTGGAGACGGAGTTGCTTCTGAAATTGCAATGGACTGAGTGCGGTCATAGCACGGAAATGATGATGGAATGTCGAGGTGCTCATCATGACTCGGGAGGCGAGGTCGTCGATCCGGAGCGGCTCGGCGAAGTTGGTTTTCAACCATTCGATAGCGCGTGCGATCTGATTGCTCTGGCTTCCCGATGAGGCGATCTGTCGCAGACGAGAACCCTGTTCACCGACAAGGAGCCGATAGGTGATCTCGCGCTGGATGACGGGGGAGAGGATACGGATATCCTCAGGCTGGTCGAGCAAGTCGATAAGACGATTGAAGGCCGTAACGAGTGGGGGTGTCACGTTGCTGACTGCCATCCCTCGAGTCGTGCTTTGTTCTCTGGGCGGGGGGAGTTCGCTGTCTGCCATGAGCTGAGAAAGCTCGCGGTGCTGAAGAAGGAGCCGCAGGCCGAGGTAGGGCTTTTCTGCACTCGCCTCAGTGATCTGCACGACAGTGGGGAGGTGCAGGGACGTCAGCAAATAATGCTTTGCATCATAAACGTAAGTGTCCTCGCCGAGTATGACTCGTTTCGCGCCCTGTGCGATGAGGCATACGCTGGGTTCGTAAAAGCCTGTGATGGGCTCGGTGGTCTCGGTTCGGCGAAAGAGAGAGAGGCCGGGAACATCTGTTGTGAATTGCTCGCCGGTCTCGGTCCATCGGGCAATTCGTGTGGCGAGCCCTTCTGACGCGCCTTCGATGCTCTCTGCCTCTATGCTCATGGGAGAAATATGAGGGGGAATCGCACGAAAGGGTAGTCTTTTTCCCTGCCTCTGGAGGATCAGGCAATAACTCGACAGGATCGATCTACCCTGTTTTCGTCGCTGGAGATAGTCTGTCTCAGTTGCGGAGAACAAACGTAACCTAAAATCAAAAAGAACCTGTTATGTATCAAGCAAAAGCATTCTCAGCAGCCAGCGCGAGCTCAGCTCTGGCATCCGACACGATCCCTCGTCGCGATGCGACCTCGCGGGACGTGCAAATCGAAATCCTCTTCTGCGGTGTCTGCCACTCCGACCTGCACCAGGTAAGAGACGAATGGAAGGAAGCGATGCCGACCGTTTACCCTTGTGTTCCCGGCCACGAGATCGTGGGGAAAGTGACTGCGGTGGGATCGGACGTCAGCAAATTCAAAGAGGGTGATATAGTCGCCGTGGGCTGCCTGGTCGATTCGGATCACGATTGCCCGATGTGCCAGAAGGATCTTGAGATGCTCTGTCCAAATGGAGTCTTTACCTACAACTCTCCAGACAAGCACGGCACGGCTCCTGTCACTTATGGGGGATATTCGAATAGCATCGTGGTCGACAAGGACTTCGTTCTCAGCGTTCCTGAAAATCTCGATCTGGCGGGTGCTGCTCCATTACTTTGCGCGGGCATCACGACCTATTCTCCGATGCGCCAGTGGAACGTCGAGGCAGGTCAAAAGGTGGGTGTGGTAGGACTCGGGGGACTCGGGCACATGGGAGTGAAGTTCGCCCATGCAATGGGTGCTCACACGGTCATGATCACCACTTCTCCTGAGAAGGCCGAAGACGCCGAGCGACTTGGCGCGGACGAAGTGATCATTTCGAAAGATGCGAACCAGATGCAAAAGCACGCAATGTCGTTCGACTTCATCCTGAACACCGTTGCGGCACCTCACGATCTTGGGATGTATCTGAATCTTCTGGGTGCCGACTCGACGATGGTGCTGGTTGGTGCTCCCGATAAGCCGCACGATCTCAATGCCTTTGGCCTTCTCTTTGGACGCCGTCGTCTTGCAGGTTCTCTGATCGGTGGAATCGCCGAGACCCAGGAGATGCTCGATTTCTGCGGCGAGCACAACATCACCGCCGATGTGGAAACGATCGCCATGCAGCAGGTCAACGAAGCCTATGAGAGACTTCTCAAGTCGGATGTGAAATACCGATTCTCCATCGATATGGAGTCTTTGAAGTAGGAAGCGACTCGCGAAAAACTCGAGGAAATCAGCGGCGATCCAGGTCAAGCCTGGGTCGCTGCTTTCGCGTACCCGCAGCCTTGACGTTTGTTAGGCTCAGAATTATTCTTTCCGGCACAACAACCACAACCTTCCAATCCGCATGAAATTTCGTTTTATCTCAACCGCTTTTCTTTTTGCTCTGTTCACCATGTCGCCTCCTGCAGAGGCCGGGAAAGTCTATGACTGGGATTTTACGGTCAGTGCGACGGACTCTGTGAATGGCGTGACTGCAACGCTGGGAAATGCAGGCGGTCTCAGTGGAATGGGGTATACGATTTTGGACGATACCGATCAAGGTATCACAGTCGATCAGCCCAGTGGAGTAGCCGTCACTGGAACCTATACGATTGCGATCGTGTTTTCTCTGGATGTGGACGACGCCAGCTACCAGAAGATCATCGACTTCAGCGACTACGATGATGATGAAGGGCTCTATGCGTCCAGTGACTACTTTCATTTCTACAACTATGAGAGCACCGACCTTGAACAGACAACTTTCGCACCTGGCCAATTGATGTCTCTCGTGCTCTCACGAAATGGAGCCACGAAGAAAACCTTTCTGACAGTCAACGGCGTAAGACGGTGGGTTTTCACGGATTCCGATGATTTCGGCATCTTCGACGAAGCCAACAACGTGATGCACTTTTTTCAGGACGATGGCAATGATACTGAAAATCCTGAAGGTGGTCTTGTGAAAAGTATTCGAGTCTACAACCGTGCGCTTACGGATCCTGTTGTCCTGGCAGCGAAAGTGAAGCAGTGCAAGAAACTGAAGAAGAAGTTTAAAAAGGCCAAGAAAACCAAGAGAAAGAGCAAGATCGCTAAGGCGCGGAAGAAATTCAAGAAATGCAACAAGCAGCTCAGAGTGCTGAAAGTCACCGGTTCACTTTCTACACTGTAAACACTCCGACTACCTGCCCAGCTTCGCGTCAGCGGAGAACTTCCCGGCCCCTGTGAATATAAGGGTCAGATAGGTTGCTCCGTAGAATAGAGCGAGCTCTTTTTTCTGAAACGGATCGTCGCCGTGAATCATGAACGCGGCGACCATCATGGTGATGAGAAGGGGGATCGCTGCGGCACGGGTGAATAGTCCCAGCACGATTGCGATCGAGCAGAAAACTTCGGCGAATACGGCAAGGCCCAGCGCGGTAGGGCTGCCGAGCCCAATAGGGTCGGGGAACCCGCCGCTCTTTTCGGAAAAGCCTGTCAGTTTTCCCCATCCGTGAGCGATTGCCATGGTGGCTCCTGTGAACACTCGAAGAATGAGCAGGCCAAACGAGCCGGTGGTGCTGGTTGTACCTGGATCGCAGACTTTGGAGAGAAGTTTTTTCATGAATAAGGATACGTTGGGTAAACCGAAGTTGGTTTGTCGATGGTAGGACGAAATTCTTTCAACGATGACTAGAATTGGGTCGTTTTGTATGGATTACCGTCGGAGTCGTATGTGGTCCATTCTCCGGTTTGCTCGCCGTTCTTGAAGCTCCCCGAGCGCAGCTTGGTTCCATCCTTCCGAAACCATTCCCAGTATCCGGTCAGTGTGCCATCATCCTCGACGCTGCCACGTGCTTTGACTGATCCGTCCTTGTGGTAGTCGATTCGCTCTTTCATGGTTTTCTGGAAGCCTTCAATGCCTTGTTCATCTGGCCTGCCCAATCGGTGAGATATTCGGTTCGCCAGCGGTTCACAGTCACGGCGCCATTTTTCCCGTTCATCGACAGGTCCTTCTCAGGAGCGTCGTGCCAATAGTTCGGTCTGTCTTGAGGGGATTTTTTGAAGAATTGACCTCCCCAGTGCTGAGATTCGGGGTCGTCTGGATCGCCGGAAAGGAAATATAAGACACTGGGAGTATCGCCCATTTTCATCTTCGGCATCTTCTCCATGAACAGTTGTCCCAGATTTCCGTGCCCGGCGATATGCTCTTGTGAGAATGTCAGGTTTCCCAAGTCGCCGGATTGTTCCCCACCCATATACATACCGCGAAAGGTAGTATCGTTCTCGATCCACCAGAGGTCGGGGTGGTGTTGAAAGAGATAGTCGCGGGCCTGTCGGTCCATTTTCGTATTCCATGATCCGATCGAATACACGCGGATTTGCTTTTGGATGGACGGGTCCTTACGAACGGCCTGTGCTACATCGGTAATCGATCCCCACACCAGAACCCATAGTGGACGCGGGTCCTTTTTTTGCGCTTGCTTGATCAGTAACTTCGCCCCTTCGCTGATTTCCCGATCAGGTATCGCGAGAGATTGAGGCTCGATGGCGCCCTGCTTGGTGATGGCTCGCAGTGACTCAGGGGAAGGGTAGTCAGTGGACCATGTTTTGAGGTTCGGGTAATCGTGCTCGTATGCGTCCAGACATTCGAATATGGCATCAACCCTTCCTTCATGAGGAGGGGAGCTGATGAGGCCTTCGATTTCGAATCGGTCTGCATAGACGAGAAGGTGAACCATGGATTGAAAATCATCCGGGTCGCTGCCGCCGATGTCTGTCGAGACGAAGATTCGCGGTGCCTCCCAGGCTGAAACCGATAGAGCAAGGGAAAGCAAGACGAGCAGCAGGGAAAACTTTCGAGAGATCATAGCTGAATGAGGATCATGCTGATGTGAGGGCCTTGGTGCGGTAGATGGGTGGAGTTGGTTGTAGGATTAGAAATTCGGCTGTATCCGTCGAGCCGTTTTTGACGTATGGATCGGATGGTGCGCTCAGAATCTTCCATGACGGGATGTCCTTTCTCTTCCTCGCTATCGACAAGTGAGGAAAACGTTGATCCGTTTTCCCAGCGATGGGATCCACTTGGACATGCGCAGATGCTTTGCCCAATTCCAGCTGCGGAAGTAGCTGAAGATCTCCCCGAGCTTGCTAGAAGGGCGTGGCGGCATTCGAATCGGTGTATTGGACGGGCGCAATGGAAGGCCCTTGAGACAATTGACGCTCGATCCGCTGAAACCTGCGAAGAGGTATTCGAAGCTCTGCAATCGCATCTACGAAAGGCAACGAATGGAGGCCGCATCCGCTCGGTCTTGACGTGTTTCCCTGAATGGTCGGGGAAAGAGAAAGAAATCCGCATCTGGAATCACCAGTTAATTCGCTATGCCGGGTATGAAGCGGAAGACGGAACAATTCTCGGCGATCCTGCCAATCGTGACCTGACTCGCGTTGCGATGTCGCTGGGCTGGACACCTCCAGCGTCCCGAAGCGCGTTTGACCTCCTTCCGGTGATTATTCAGGTAGGGGATTTTCTGCGCTGTTTCGAGTGGGAAAAGGAAGATGTGCTTGAGGTTCGGTTTCGTCATCCCAAACATGACTTCTTCGAATCGCTAGATTTAAAATGGTATGCTGTGCCGGCGATTTCGGATATGATCTTTGCGACAGGCGATCGGCTTTTCCCCTGTGCTCCATTTAACGGGCACTACATGGGGACGGAGATCGGAGCTCGAGATCTAGGAGATGCTGCGAGATATAACCTGCTTCCGGTAATTGCCGAG
Organism: Verrucomicrobiales bacterium; assembly: GCA_002698785.1. GTDB lineage: Bacteria > Verrucomicrobiota > Verrucomicrobiia > Verrucomicrobiales > DEV007 > Arctic95D-9. The sequence continues at coordinate 103,661 of PAAG01000007.1, forward strand.
AAATTAGACCTCGACACCAATTCATCACGCTCTCTCTGGAAAGATCACGCGTTACTTGTGCTAAACGAAGCTGTGCTCTGGTCATTCGAGCAGGATGGCGTCCGCATAACAGATCACCATCGTGCTTCGGAAGATTTCTTGAGGTTTTGTGAGGCGGAGAAAAGAGTGGGCCGAGAGGTCAATGCAGACTGGTCGTGGATAGTTCCGCCGATGTCCGGTTCTTCGACCGGAGTGTTCCACCGCGGCTACGAGTCCGGTTTTGAGTTTCCCAATTTTCTCCCTCAGGTGAAGGCCTGGGAGACGAAGCGTGGAGTGGATCTGTTAGTCAAAAATGCCAAGCGTGTGGAGTGCCTCGAAGGTCTTTCTCACGGCTGAGCTTTCTGGAGTTTGACAGATTTGTCGCACTACTGCTGTTGTGGGAAATCAGTAGCGAAATTATCGGGAGCGCGCATGAAAACCTTTTCCCGATTACTTACCGTTTCCTGTGCGCTCGCTATGGCGCTCGTTGCCAATCGAAGCACTGCGCAGGATCTTACCCTGTTGACTCAAACTGCTCTTTCTGATGGAGCAGAGATTCTCTCGTTCACTTCTGATGAGAATACAGTGGCTTCCAATGTGACAGGAGTTGATCCCACTATAGGAATCCAGTTGTACACTCTGAACGCAGATGGCACTCTTACGCCGCGTAATTTCATTTCTGTTTCGACTCTCTTTGGAGGAATGATCTCCAGTGTCAGTTCTGTTGCATTGGATCCACTTGGTCGTGGGTTCGGATTTGCAACAGTCATCCCCGACGACAACGGGGGAACACCGGGAGCCCTTGTCCTGTTTAACTATCGGACGGGAGAAGAAGCTGTTATCGATACTTTCACGACGGGATTCCATCCTGACAATGTCTCCTTCTCCAAAGACGGCTCGAAGGTCTTCATCGCTGACGAAGGGGAATTCACAACAGGCGGGGCTACGGACGCACCCGGATCGGTCACCATCGTGGACCTATGCAACATCGGATCGCTTGAAGATCTTACCACCCTCCGAGATGGCGACGTGTTCACGATCGACTTCTCTGCACCAAACCTTGCTTCCGGAGTAAACCTCGATTCACTCCGTTACAACGACAATTCAGTAGACGCTCTTGCAAACAAGCATCTCCACGTTGAGCCGGAATACATCACTGATGGTGGAGACAAGATCTACGTGACTCTCCAGGAAAATAACGGCATCGCTGAGCTTTCCCTGATGGGGCCAGACGCATACAAGTATACCGCTATCTATCCGCTCGGAACGATTGAGCAGACGATTGATGCATCTGATCGAGATGGCCCCGGTGAAACGGAACTCGCGCTTATCGACGATGTCGTAAAGGGAATGCCAATGCCCGATACCATCACATCGTTTGTCAGTGGTGGTGTTCTCTACCTGGTCACAGCCAACGAAGGTGACTTCCGGGGTGATGACAACGACCGAATGCGGATCAAGAGTTACACGGGGACGGAAGGTGCTGCGACAGGTCTCGATACTTCGGATGCAGGTTTAGGTCGCCTCCGTGTTATCGATGATGTCAGTGATCCAGATGGAAACGGCATTCTGAATGATCCCGTGATGCCTGGCACCCGCTCGTTTTCTATCTGGAACTCAGAGACCGGTGCTCTTGTTGCTGATACGGGTAGCTTCGAGCCGCTCCTCCTCACCCTCTTCCCAACATTTCACAATATCAACGGTGAAGATGGTACTGGCACTCTGGACGATCGATCAGACGATAAGGGGCCCGAGCCAGAGGCCATTACCTACGGAGAGATCAACGGCCACAGCTACATTTTTGTCGGCATGGAGCGCCAGGGAGCACTGCTTATGTTCAACGTCGATGATCCTGCAAATCCTACTTTCGTAGCTGCGATCAACAATGTTGGGGACGGCCTTGTGGCTCCGGAAAGCATCGTATTTGTATCCGCTTCGGATAGTCCTTCCGGTTCGCCTTTTCTCCTCGTTGGTTACGAAGAAGAGGGCGGCGATATTGGAATCTACGCAGTCGAGGGAGAGGCGGGACCGAAGCCGATTCTTCGGACCAGGGTTCCGAAAACGGTAGGACCAGGAAAGCCTTTCGTTCGCGTGAAAGGAAGGACCTCTCCCGATGTTGAAAGGATTCTTGTGAATGGAGACACTGTTAACCGCGTGGGTCGGTTCAATCAGAAGGTGCGATTCCCTCGTAGGCAAAAACGCCTTCGAGTTCGCATCGTAGCGATTTCCTCCCTCGACGGACCGCCGGCAGTAGAACGCCACGTAGTGCGCCGCAAAGGTCGCTGATGCAGTAGACTCTGCACTTTTCTTGCCCACTTCATGGAAATCATGGAGTGGGCTTTTTTATTTGGGGGACGACCGACCGGAGCTAGAGGCGTTCGTCGACTGGTCAGGTGGAACCTTAGTGGTAGCGTCGAATCAGTTCTGATTCGGACGCTGGGATCGTGTGCGGACTCTTGGGCGAGAAGTAGCGCGGACGGGAACAGGAACGGGCTTTTTCTGAGTCAGGGCTTCGATAATCGCTTCGATTACAGAGAACAAAATCATGTCTGGAGTATGGGAATAAAGATGCTTACCCATGGAGGTGAGCATTTTGTGTGACAGTCTTGCTGAATAGACGTTCAGAAATTATGAAAATGCGGACTCCAGTGGCCACATTTTCATAAATCCGTCACTTTTCCGGGCAAGAAAGGGATCAGATGGGGTTTTGATCCATGGAGCGCTTGTATCGTTTGTTTAGCCCGGATGGATGGCGATACTTCACCAGCGCGTAAACGAGTGCGGATTTCTCCATCGTGGCAACGGTGCCGTCGGTGAGGACATTTTCGGAGTAACCGGAACCGATTTTTCTCTTTTTCAGCTCTTCAGAAAGGGAGCCGGGAGGTAGTCCGTAGTGTCGCTCGGCTGCAGCGATCTCTTCCGCATTGCGGAGGGGAACGGTTAAGCTGGGAGCAGTGACTTCGGTCTTGTCGAGGAGGTCTGTGAGGCCAAACAACTCAGCCATTTTGTTCCTCCGATCGAGTAGACGGTAGGTGAGTGTTTCCTGAACAAAATCGGGCCACAGCGAATAGGATACCGCTTCGCGGATCTGCGGTTCCGTAATCGATGCAATGTGGCGGGCCATCCATTTCGCATCTGACCAGGTGGTGGATTTCCATGCATCAGGTTTGAAAAGCAGGGGAACGCGGAAGCGGAGTTTCTGATTTCCTTTCTTCGCAAACTTGTCTCCGTTGCTGAATTTGTTTACCGAACCCGAAGTGACGAATCCGCCCAGAGCAAGTCCGAGGTCGTGGTGGCCTTCGAAATAGTCGGCAAGTTCCCAGTCGCCATCTTCGTAGCTTTTGCGGAAGTACATCTTCCGGTTGTCGTATTTGACGTCGCGATTGCCGATCCAGAGATCGAAGAGGTAGAGGCCTCGCCCGACTCTGTCGTGGAGAGCTACGGAGTCGAAAAGGGGCGCACCGTCATTGCGGCGGATGTAGCCTTTCGGTTTCAATTCCACCCCACACTCTCGGAAGGTGACCCACTGCCTTCCTATCAGATCCTTCTTTTTATACTCGGCTTCATCGTCCTTTGGTAGATCTGCAAGGACATCATCTGCATTCTCTTTGGTGATGGTTCCGTAGTTCAGGATGTAAGGGGTGACGTCGAAACCATACATCTCGTCCAGAACGGCAATTAGCTGTTCCACAGTTTCGGCATGGCGTTCGTCATCGTCTTTCTCGTCCTCTTCGGAAGCGCCTTCTTTGTTGAGTACCAGAGTGGTACCGTATTTTCCCGGCGCGTTCGCGAACGTCAGGTCGGTCATCTTTGCGCCGGCGAGAAGGTAGAGGCGAGACGCCACTGGTTCCACCGACACTTCGTCGCCCCATTTCAGTTTCCACTCGACTCCGTGTGCATCTTCGGTGGTCGCCTTGGGCGAAGTGGCGGAAAGGTAGACTTCTTCGAGGATGAGCACTTTGCGCGACGCATAGAGGTCGTATCTGTGTTTCTTTTCCAGATCGTCTTTTTGGTGGAGGTTTTGGGTCATGCCCTTCGCGATCTCGCCCTGAAAGCCTCGGATGCGGTTGGACCGCGCCGAATCAATGATCTCCCTGCGATACCATGCGGGATGATCAGGATCGATATCGATCTGGGAGATCTGCTCGGGTGTGAAGCGTGCGAGTTCCTCCGGCAGAAAAAAAGAGTCATTTTTCTCGTTGTAGAGATACCACGATTCAGCGGTGGCCATTTCGGCGCCCAGTGGTTGTTGCTGTGCCTGTGGTGAAACAATGGGGATTCCGTGTCCGAACAACGAACCCCAGACTACATTTCGAAAGAGTTTGTTTGCTGGCGGTAGTTCGTTGACGCTCTCGTCGATCGGCTCAAGTGCATTCAGGATACGAAAAGCATCTGAGTTTGCTCTGGTGATGGCGGCATTCGATCCGTCTTTTTGCGCTCGTTTCAGATTTTCCTCTGCGAGTTCGCATATTTCGATTTCATCTTCCAGGTCATCACGATCTCCGTCGTCTGAAGTGTGCTTCAGTTCATCCTCCAGTGGGGCAATCTTTGAATCAATTCGCTCCAGCAAAGATTCCAAGTAAGCCTCTGATCGTAATTGGTCGAGAGTCGCCGTCGGGAGATCCTGTGCGGTTGCACACGAAATACACTCGATAAGGGCAATTACGACAGCACTGGGTGCCACGAGCGATCCAAGGGTTACAGATAACTTTTTCATGCAGTGAGTTCCTGGAATGGGAGTGCGTTGGCTTCGGGAGAGCGATTTTTCTTTCGCTTTTTCCGATTCGCCAGGCCGCTCTTTCCTTTGGTTCGGGATCGTCGGACATCTTGTTTTTCCCGATACATCAGTTTCAATCGAACCTTCTTTTTTTCGACCCTCGTGATCTCGATATCGTTGACTTCCACGCCAAATTCCTCCTCGATTTTTGAATGGAGGAAGTCGATGTCTAACATGTACTTCATGTCATCGAGGGGGTAGTGTAGTTGAATCGTCTGATAGGCGTCTCTCCACAGGCGAGGGTGATCTCCGAAATACGCTGTGCAGAGCACCATTATAGACGCGATGTACTCGACCTTGGCAGGGAGGACTGAGTTTACGAAAGTCAGTGCCACCGCTCCCATGAGGTAAGCAACTTCGGTCTTATCAAAATTCTCACTTCGAAGACGGACAAGAGCGAGCAGGGCGAAGATAGTGAAACCGAAACCAGCCGTGAGCACTGAGTTGAGGAGAAAGATAGGGAAGAGGAAGAGGTTGAAACCGAGTAGGAGGAACAACATCTTGTGGTCGTGGTGCCTGCGATAGTAAAGAAAGTAAGCAAAGATGAGGATAGTGAGAAGATTGAAAGCGAATTCCAGGAGAAGTTCAAGACGGCCTATGTCGCGAGGATCCTTTTGAATGCCGTCCTGTAGTTCAGGGATAGGCTCCATTAGAGTTCCGGCTGCGCTCTCGATCGTAGAAACAACGTCAGTCATTCGCTCGCCGGTGGCGATGTATTCGACGTCTTGGTTTTTTCCTGCACGTTTGAATTCGACGTCGAAAAATGTCCCTCGTAGTGCATTGTCTACTTTCTCGATCTCGGTAATCTCATCGTCGGGATAGTCCTTACGAATGGCTTTTTGAACCTTGTCAGGAAGCTCTGAAAACTCGATGTTGGTTTCCGTCTCGATCCACTTGCCGTTGTCTTCGAAGTCTGCGCGAAACTTGGTGTCGTCAATTTTGAAGCCGGCTTCCCAGTAACCATTGCGGTCAACCTCCCAATCGACGTCCTTTGCGTCGGGGTACTGCTTTTCGAACGACTCCTCCGCCTCTTTGGGAACTGCAGAGGCTGTTGCTTTGATCAGAAGTAGAGGCAGTAGAATGACACTGCACTTTTGAAGTAGTTTGGGAAAGTGCATGTTCATTAGCGACTCAAATCCAGGATCGGTTCGTTCTTGGGCTGTGCCGGGTTGTTGTCACGATACTCGTCGAAGACATTCCCGTCCGAAGTCATCGCTTCGTAATTCTTAGTTCCGTCTGGATAGGCTGTTACTTGAACTACGTGATTTACGGCTCGCCATTCAGCGAGGTAACGACGAGCGCCGACCCGACTCAGCATTCTATCCGTGATAGGGCGAGTGTGGGCTCCCCAAGCACCGTCCCCGATGTGAAGAATACCGTTCTCGTCGTCCCGCACTCCATCCGTGATTTTGTAAGTGCGCTTGTAGGTGTGGTGATCGTTCTCGAAAACGCAATCGACTCCGAACTCTTCGAAGAGGGGAGTCCAGTTTCTCTGGATCGCTCGACTGTTCCATTTTACTCCGGTTCCCCATGCCGGGCGGTGGTAGATGGTGAATAGATGAGGGAGGTCCTGACGAGCAGCGAGTTGCGTTCTGAGCCAGAGATTTTGAGAGCGGACGCGTTGGGAGTGATTCGAATCAAGGGCAACGATGCTCATGTATTTTCCGAAATCGAGTGAGAAGTTTGACTCGCCGTTGGGTAGATCGAAGAGCGTGTAATAGAAGGGCGCATCCTTTTTTCGGACGCGGAGGCCCTTAAGCTCGTGGTTTCCGATTCCGGCTACGATTGGGATGTCGCGCCCATCTGGTGAAACAACGAAATCAGTCCAGTTGTCGATCCAGTCGAACCATCGGTAGGCGGCGCGACCATTGCCGTATGCCAGGTCTCCGCCTATCAACACGAAAAGGGGATCCAGTTTCCCTGCGAGTCGATAAATGGGAATTCCTGGTGCCGTATCCATGTCTCCACCGACGAGGAACTGAATTGGCTTCGTCTGTTTGGCCGGCGCGGTGCGGAACCATCCTGTGTTCACTGGCCAGCCGTTTACTGCGAGTGAGTATTCGTAGCTGCGGTTTGGCGTGAGGTTTTCTGCCCTTCCGAGGAAGACACGGTCGTCGGTTTCGCCGAATGGCCTGTCGGTGATCTCAACCGCGCGATACACGGTCCCGGATCCGCGTGGGCGGATTCCGAGGGTCCAGTTTGATTCTTCGGCTTTTGGCAATTCTTCTGCAGGATCGAGGGAAGGGTAGGAAAGCATCCATCGACTTGGGGCTTCATCTCCTGCCATGTAGCGCCAGGTTGCTCCTTCGGGTATGATAGCTCGCTCACCTTGGTAGAGGGAAGGGTGCAGGGTGAAATCACTGGACCGCATCCTGACATTGTGACCTTCGATGGAGATCGTATTGAGGCCCGGCTTAAGAAAATGAGAAGTGCTATCAATCGTGAATTCTTCTGGCGTTCCTGCTTCGTGCCCGCCTTTGATTTTCGCGGAAATGTAGGCCCACTTGATGTTTGATGAGCGGGCGACCTGGTGCCCGTTGATGTATGCAATAAAGGCGTCGTCGTAATCTACCTTCAACGTCAGTGGAGCCTTCTTGCTGCGAGTGGGAATGGTGAATTGCTTTGCGATGAAGATCCTCGGAAAGGATCCTCTCATTCCTTCAACGACCGTAGCGTCGTCTCCATCGCCGTAGCCGAATCCTGCGGGACCGTCCTGCCACTGCCCGGCAGTCTGCGGATCGGGTGCGAGCCTTTCGACCCAAGAGAAGGTTACTTTGGTAGACGGATCATCAAACCACTGAAGGAAAGGCCCATGGAACTTCAACTCGCGCCCGAATGAAAATGGGGAAGTGAAAAGGAGCGATGCACAGAGCACCAGATTCAGGAGATGATTCCGTCGAGTCAAAAGCATGCGGTTGCGTGAGTAATTGAGGTTCCGTTACTTAGGGGACCTCTAAATCGCATGTTATGTGCCCGAAATTCAGATCATGAAATTTGGATCAGAAATTTATGTTTCGGTTTTGTAACTTATTGACGGTGAATTGCGTAACAGCTTCGTCACGAATATGAGTGAGCTGATGAAGTTGGCATTCGCGAGAAGGCGCTGGCTTGCTGAATGCATGAATCTTGAAATTGTCGTGCATTTCGCAATTGAATGATCGTGCACGACGAAACAGTGGATACGTGGTCGGGAATTGGTTCCGAAAACGAAAACGACCCACCTCAGGAGGTGAGCCGTTCTGCGAGCTTTCAAACACGTCCGCGTTCGAAAGTATGTGTCGAAGGACTAAAGATTAGTCAGTGAGAAGGTCAAAGCGATCGTTGTTCATGACCTTATCCCATGCGGCGACGAAGTCCTGGACAAACATTTTCTCTGCATCATCGCTGGCATAGACTTCAGCAATGGCGCGGAGTTGTGAGTTTGATCCGAAGACGAGGTCGACGGAGGAGGCTCTCCACTTGAGGTCGCCGGACTCACGATCTTTTCCTTCGTAGAAGTGCTCGCATACATCGGACACATTCCAGGATGTGCTCATGTCGAGGAGGTTTACAAAGAAGTCGTTAGTGAGGGTTTCCGGCTCATCGGTGAAGACTCCCATCTCAGGGAAGTTCACGTTTGTGTTGAGGGCACGCATACCGCCTACTAGGGCCGTCATCTCGGGTGCAGTGAGATTGAGTTTCTGGGCATGGTCAATCAGCTTCTCAGGCGCGGGCCGATCGAGCTCGTGGCCGAGATAGTTACGGAACCCGTCGACTTTTGGCTCAAGGTAAGCAATGGAGTCCTCTTCTGTCATTTCCTGAGTTGCATCGGTTCTGCCAGCGGCGAATGGAACTTCGATGTCATGCCCGGCTTTTTTGGCAGCTTCTTCGATAGCTGCACATCCGCCGAGGACGATGAGGTCGGCCATGGAGACTTTCTTTCCGTCGGTCTGGCCGTCGTTGAAGCTCTTCTGGATCTCTTCGAGTTTTGAAAGAACCTTGGCGAGCTGCTTGGGCTTATTAACTTCCCAGTCCTTCTGAGGAGCGAGACGGATACGTGCTCCATTTGCTCCACCACGATTGTCTGAACTGCGGAATGTCGCGGCAGATGCCCAGGCTGTGGAAACCAATTCGGAGATCGACAGGCCAGAATCGAGGATGTTCTTTTTCAGATTTTCGATGTCGGCTGCTTCGACGAGCTTGTGATCGACTGGAGGAACAGGGTCCTGCCATACGAGTGGCTCTTCTGGCACTTCAGGTCCGAGGTAACGTGACAACGGGCCCATATCACGGTGAGTGAGCTTGTACCATGCTTTGGCGAAGGCTTCTTCAAATGCTTCTGGATCGTTGAGAAAGCGCTTCGTGATCTTTCCGTATTCAGGATCTTCCTTCAATGCAAGGTCCGTGGTGAACATGATAGGCTGGTGTGCCTTGCCCTCGACGTGTGCGTCTGGAACAGTGTTCGCAGCTGCGCCGTCTTTTGGTACCCAAATATGGGCTCCTGCAGGGGACTTAGTGAGTTCCCAGTCGAATGCATAGAGGTTTGTCAGGTAAAAGTGCGACCATTTCGCGGGGGTTGCGGTCCATGCGCCTTCTAGTCCGCTGGTGATGGTGTCTTCCGCATTACCTTTGCCGTGCTTGTTGATCCAACCGAGGCCTTGTTCCTCGAGTGGTGCACCTTCAGGATCTGGTCCTACAACGCCCTCCGGGCTGGCGGCGCCGTGTGCTTTACCAAAGGTGTGTCCACCTGCGATGAGAGCGACAGTTTCTTCGTCGTTCATTGCCATACGGGCAAATGTCTCGCGGATGTCTTTGGCTGCGGCGAGGGGATCTGGGTTTCCGTTAGGGCCTTCTGGGTTCACGTAGATAAGACCCATCTGCACGGCTGCGAGGGGATTCTCCAATTCACGGTCTCCGGAGTAGCGCTTGTCTCCAAGCCACTCGGCTTCGGGGCCCCAGTAGACGTCTTTCTGAGGTTCCCAGACATCGTCGCGTCCGCCGGCGAATCCGTAGGTTTTGAAGCCCATGGACTCAAGAGCTACGTTTCCGGTGAGAACCATGAGGTCTGCCCATGAGATCTTTTTGCCGTACTTTTTCTTAATCGGCCATAGAAGACGACGTGCTTTGTCGAGGTTTGCGTTGTCAGGCCAGCTGTTCAGTGGAGCGAAACGCTGCGTTCCGTCGGAAGCGCCTCCGCGACCGTCAGTGACTCGGTAGGTTCCGGCGCTGTGCCAGGCCATACGGATGAAGAGAGGACCGTAATGACCATAGTCAGCAGGCCACCAATCCTGAGAGTCGGTCATGAGGGCTTCGAGGTCTTTTTTGAGTGCTTCGTAATCGAGCGATTTGAATTCTTCTGCATAGTCGAACTCTTCACCCATGGGGTCGACTTTGGTAGAGTTCTGACTGAGAATGTCGAGGTTGAGCATGTTAGGCCACCAATCCTTGATCGACATTGCACTCGCCGCTGTGTGGCGATATTCGCTCGCCATCTCTCCCATGACAGGGCATTTGGCTGCAGGTTCTGCTTCAGACTCTGGCTTATCCTGCGCGATGGCTCCGGTGAGCGTCGCGAATAAAGCGATCAGGCAGGTTGTAGCTACTTTGATGGGGAGTTTCGATTTTCCGCTCTCAAATGAGGCGGTGTGATAGGGCGCTGTTTCCAGCGTGGGTTCCGGGGATTTCATTTCTTCTCTCGTGGTTTAGTTAGGGATTGAAGGTTTGTTCTTTCGTTTGGGGAGACAATTGGGGCAGGTGCCCCAGTAGATCACTTCCGCTTCTTCGATCTCGTAGCCGGAGTCGTCCGCTGCGGTGAGGCAGGGGCGGTATCCAACAGCGCAATCCACATCGACCGTCTTACCACAGGTGCGGCAAATGAGGTGATGGTGATTGTCGCCAACGCGATCTTCATAAAGGGCCGGTGATCCAGCCGGCTGGATGCGGCGGATGATTCCTTTCTCCGAAAGCATTCCGAGTGCATCGTAGACTGCCTGCTTCGAGATCGCTCCGATATCAGAGCGAACTGCCTCTGCAAGCTTCTCTGCGGTGGTGTGGGGATGCTTTGCAACTGCGCGAATCACTGCCAATCGCTGTGCTGTGACTGCGATTCCGCGAGCGCGAAGGAGTTCGGTAGGATCTGACATTTCGACCATTATTGGGTCAAGTTCTGGACTTAGTCAAGATTTTGTTCTTTTCTAAAATAGCGCGATTGTGCGCTGTTTCGGGGGCTAGGTAAGGTTACGGCTGTGAACCGGGTCTGGTGCTTGCTGTCGTGCAGTAGTGAATTACTCTTTGGTTTCAGGCAGATGAGATCCGTTGTTTTTCTATCGCTTCGTTTTTTTGTAATGATCTTCGTGATTGTCCTTTGCTTCGCAGCGTGCGAGATCGTAGAAGCGGTTCCTGCCGGTGCGGTTGGGTAGGAGAGTTGGAGTGGTTAAATCGGACCTCCGTGATGCCTGAAGATGTGCGTGGAAGTGGGTGTGCGAAAATTGTATTCGGGCGTGCCCTGCAGGTGGCTTCGTATGCGGGAGTCTGCGGGTATTTGATCTGGCTGGCGGTCCAGGGATGGGATGACGACTCGGCAACGGAGTCGATGTATCAGATCATCTTCCTGGATTTCTTCGGGCACTTTCTGTTGTTTCTGATCATCCCGGTGGAAAGCCAGTCTGTCCGGTGGGAGTGGCCACCTTTTTGGGGGCTTGTCGGGCGAGTGGCGGGTTATGGGGTGGCCATCGCGATCTTCACGTTATTCTTTCAGCATCTCGCTGGCTGGCCGCTCACGTTGATTTGGATCTGGAGTTTTGTTGTTTCTCTCACTGATGTGGATTCGCTGAAGTCGGGAGCGATCTTTCGCGTGATATGGGTGTTGGTGAGTGGCTTTCTTGCCGCACTCGTCACGTTGATGCTGACTGGGCAAGAGGATTTGGAAATCGCGGAGCACAAACCCACTTTGCTCGGAATGGGCATTTTGTATTTCGGGGGTTTGGCGGTGTATGAGGTGATTCGAGGATTTGCAATCGCTGAGAAGGAAGAGCAGGCGAACTCGATTGAGTAAAGCGATGTCCTTGCGGTGAAGGGGGCAACTGTGGCAGAGTAAGGGAAGTGAAATCCGGTAGGTATGAGCAGTTTCTTTGAGAATCTTGGTAGAAAGTTAGGGCGATCTGCTGTGCCTACCTATCGAAAAGCCAAGTGGGTGTGGGATGGTTTGACAGGCACCGAGGAAGAGGCTCTACAGGCGGAGAAAGAGATGGGCTCGAATATGGCTGCGGAGTTGAGGCTGGCCATGGACATGGTGGATGAGCCAGAGCTGCTCGCATGGATACGACGGATCGCTCGCCGACTTCAGAACGCGACGGGCCAGGAGGGGCGGGCTTATCATTGTGAATTGATGCGGTCAGAACATCCCAGCGTGATCGCCTTACCGGGAGGGTATCTCTTTCTCAGTCGGTCGATGATTGATTTCTGCCATGGGAAGACGGACGAGATTGCTTTTGTGATGGCTCACGAAATGGCGCACGTGGCTCGTCGACACACCTGGGATCGTATGGTGCAGCAGTCGGCGTTGAAGGCTGCTTCGTTCGCGACGATGCGGGCGGGGTTCCTTGCCGGATGGTTGCGACAACAGGGGCTGCCAATGCTCCGGAGCGCGCACTCGAAGACGTTTGAGTTTGAGGCAGACGGGGATGCGTTAGAACTGATGCGCAAGGCGGAGTTCGATCCAGAAGGAGCGTTTTCTTTTCTGAAAAGGATCGATACGCTGGATGGCGATCCCGAGGAAGTGGGGGAGTATTTTGCCTCGCATCCTCCATCACAGGAGAGGATTCAAGTGTTGAAAGGGTAGTTTGTTCAGGGCGTTGAACTTCTCATTGGGTGCATCCGGGGTGGCGGGGGACATTCGTAACCCTCGCTACCATGAAAAAAACAGCCAGCACAATACTCACTATCCTCGCACTCGGAATTTCCGGCATCGGATTCGCAGATGAGGAGACGAAAGAACTCGAAAAGACAGACCTTGTTCCCTCAGGAACCTACAAGGTAACGGCAGAAATTGTCGATGCTGAGGAAGAAGAACTCTACGTGAAAACTCAAGATGGTAAGACCCTGGAGCTTTACCTGAAGGAAAGTACCAAGCTCATGAAGGGCAAAGAGAAAGTGGAGTTCTCGGCTCTTGAAAAGGGTCAAAAGCTCAAGGTGAAGGTCGAAAACACCGGCTCATCCCTGACTCCGAAAATGGTGAAGATCATGGAGAAAAAAGGGAAGAAAGAAAAAGCTGAGTCCTAATCCCGGCTTCCAACTCTAGCCTGTCGATTTAGATAGACTTATGCGGCCATGGCTTATGCCATGGCCGTTTTTTTTGATTCTTGGAGCGGGGACTGTGCGTTTCTCTTTTCTATCTCTTGATGATTTGAAGCTGAGCCACATCCCTCTTTGCTGGGTTCCCCACTGAGGTGAGTTGAAGCTTTACCTTCTTTTTGAGCCGGGAAGTGTTACGATCCGGTTTGACGAGAATCTTGAATCGGATGGCTTGTCCGTTGGAAACGTTGCTGGCGACGATCCGGTTTCTCTTCAGGGCTGCTGTGACGTTCTTTCTTCCCTGGTCGAGACGAAAGACCTTCATTCCCAATTCGCGTCTCACCCCATGAGCTTTCATTTTGAAGTGGTCGGCGTCTCCATCGTTCTGAGAGGAGAGAAAGGCTTTTCCTTTTCTGCCGCGGAGACGGAGGGTTAGTTTCTGACCGCCGCCTTTGCTATTGTAGATATTGTTTCCACGATGGGTGTTGGGGTTGCCTTTCTTTCCTATCCGCTGGTCGGGTTGACGAAAGGCTTCGACAGCTCCGATGTCTGGGCGGCCGTCGTTGCGTGAGAGATCGCGAACGTCGGTGCCGGGAGTCCCGGCAAACGTAACCGCACGGTTGATTGCGGGAGAGCCTGGGAGGGGAGCAAGATAGTCAAATGCGTCTACAGAAACGCTGGTGTTGAGGAGTGGGTTGCCGCCGATGATCACTTCTCCATTCTGCTGCACGCCACCGCTTACGTCGTTTTCCTGAAGGTTTCCTTCGAAGATGGTTCCATTTCTCGCAACAATCGTATCGCGAAGACCGATGACTCCGGAGTCACCTATAATTCCGCCCCCGTCTGGGCCAACGTTCCCAAATACAGTGGCGTGTATGTGAGAGACCGATCCGGCGGAATCGAGGAAGACGCCGATGCCTTCGTTTTCTGCGACGATTGTGTTCTGGATGAGATGGGCACCGTTGGAGAGAATGAAGATACCAGCTGTCTCTCCGGGATTGGCAAAGGCTGACGAGTTGCGACGCTCTCCACCGCTGCCGGGGAGGTTCCGCACGATGCGACTGCGGCGTGATTCGAAAATGCCCGAGTGAACGTAAACGGCTCCGCCTTCTCCACCAATCCCGCCGGCGACGCCTGAGTCGGTGAAGCTACCGTCACCAGCTTCATTTCCATCGAAGGTGCTTTCAAGGAGATCACAGTCGCCGCCGCGAAAGTAAAGCCCACCTCCATGGCCGCCTTCGCCACCGCGACCGGAGTCGGCGCTGCCTCCGAGTCCTGCGCGGTTTTCGATGACGCGGGTGCCGGAAATTAGGGCATCGCCATCAACGTATATACCACCGCCGTGGGCACCACGTGCGCCGTTTACGCCGCTGGCTCCAGAAGCGCTGGGGGAACAAAAATTGTCGAAGACCAGCGAGTCAACAATGCTGAGTTCGCCTTCTACGTAGATGCCTCCGCCATTGCCTGCGCTGCCGGGAGCGGACACACCCTGTGGGCCACCGAAACCAGTGCGGTTACCCTGAATCGTGGAGCCGTCGATGTGAAGAGTGCCGTAGCAAGCGATCCCGCCGCCGTGTCCGCCGATAAAATCCAGACCTCCTGCACGAGCGATGTTGGATAAAACGGTGCAATTTTCGATTCGTACAGTGGCGCCGGCGTCAGCGAGGATGCCGCCTCCGTCCTGGGAATCGGTGTCAGCCTGAATTGCTGAGGGCTGGCCGCCGGTGAGAATGAGGTTGCGGAGGGTCACGTCTCCGTTTTCCTGGCTGAAAAGTCGAGTCTGGTTGTTACCTGTGATGGTCACTGGCTCGGCGAGGGCTGTGGCGTCGATTATGACAATGCCGCCTCCGTTCAAGCTCATCAATAGCTGATCTGTGAGGACAATGGTCTGCCCTGACATGTTTGTTGCGAAGGTGATAGTATTCGTGTCGTCCGGATTGATTGCGAGGACTGCCTCGCGGAGGGTGCCGGCGCCATCGTTTGCTGTGCTGTCGACGATGGAGTCTACCGCATTGGCTAGCCCGAAGGGTAGCAATGCAATAGAGACTAATGCTGCGCGGAATGATGTGGAACGGTTCATCTGACTAGAGAGACGGATAAGTTACTATCCTATGTGGAAAAATATTGTCGTGTAGTCATTCGGTTCTCGGCAGAGAAGGTAAATGGGTATCTCGTGCTGTTTTGTGCGTTTAAAGAAGGCGGTTGGGATTGCAAGTCTCTTAGCTTCATTACCTTGTCTTGTTCCTGGGGAGTTGTTTGATGTTGTGGTAGTGGAGGGCAAGCTGAATACATTGAGAGAGCCGTTTGCTTTCACGTAATGATTTGAGGTCTTTACAGGTTGTAGGGGGAGACTAAAGTGAAATCGTCTTGGCAAGGTCGGATTACACTGTCTTTCTCAACTATCGTAGGCTCGATGTATCAATTATCGGGACAGTCGACCGATTGTACGATGAATTGTGCGAGTATTTCGGAGAGGAGCGAGTGTTTTTGGATCTGGACTCCATCCCTCCGGGAGAAGATTATCGGGAGGTTCTGGACGCGGCAATTGAGGGGACCGATGTCTTGTTGGTGCTCATGGGGCAGGACTGGCTGGAATTGCTTCAGGCGCGGGCATCTGATCCTGCCGATTTTGTTCGATATGAGATAGAGACTGCGATCAGAAAGGAAAAGCTGGTCATCCCGGTTCTTGTGGGGGACGTGGAGATGCCCTCGGAGAATGAGCTGCCTGAAAGTATCGCCAAGATGGCCTATTTCAATGCGCATCCGCTCGATCCTCGGAGGCATTTTGTGAAAGATGTGGAGCTCCTTGTCAGGAAGCTGGATAAACATTTTGATGTTTCCCCTCCGACGAAAAAGAAATCGAAACATCCGTTCTTCGATTCTCAGAATTTTCGTCTCGCTGTTGTCCTTGTTTTTGTTTTGGCTGTGGTTGTCTCGGCCTATTTTTTCTGGCCGACTGATGCGGAACGAGCGGTGAAGGTCCTGACGGTTGCAACGCAGTTGGAGGAAAAGGGGGACTACGATGATGCCATTTTGAAATATGATGAAGCGCTCGAGTTGAATCCGAATCTTCTTCTCGCATATCATGGGAAAGCCAAGGCCTTGTATCGTGATAGGCGGACCGACGAAGCGGCGCGCGTTGTCGAGAAGGGGTTGAAGATTGGGTGGGATGAAAAGAATGAGAAAGAGGCTGTGACTCGGGCGCGGCTGCGTCTATTGCGGGGAACTATCAAAACCAGAGAGCGGCAGTATCAAGAAGCAGAACTGGATCTGCGACAAGGATTGGAGATTCTCCGCCCGTTTACAAGCCCCGATACGTTGTCCGTGAAGGCGAGTCTGGAGGGGACTCTGGGTGGAACCTATCAGAGATGGGGAAAGGTCGAGGAAGCTCAGAAGTCATACCAGCAGGCAATCGACTTCGGTCTACAATCGGGGGATGACCGAGGTGTTGTTCAAGACCAGTATAACCTCGCGACTCTGCTCCGAACGGAGGGGGAATTTTCCAAGGCTGAGGAGACTCTGCGGTCAGCGCTGAAGACATCTGTTCGACTGGATTTCTGGGAGTCACAGGTGCACATCTGGTGGGGGCTGGCCCGTAATTCCGAAGAGGCTGGTCACTTCGAAGACGCTATCGAAGAATACAAGAGGGCGTTGGACATCTGTCGGAATCCGGATGCGGAACTGCCTAACAAGATGCGAACAATCGGTAAGGTTCAGGGGGACTTCGGGGCGTTTCTTGTCGATTTGGTAATCAGTAGCACGGAAGATATCCCTGATCGGACAACTCGAATCCACGAAGCGGAGATACAGTTGAAGGAGGCCTTGGCGCTGAGTGTAGGAGTGCAGCAAAAAGGAGACGGTATGCTAGCCCAGTTCGACCTGGACGGCGTCGGGGCACAGAGTGCTAATCTGGGCCGACTCTGGCTGAATGTGGGTCAGGAAATGGATGCAGCTGCTCTCATTGTGGTGGCGCACGCCATTTTCCTGCATCTGGATCCGAAGCTCCTGACGGAGGGAGGGGACGAGGAGTTGATCGCGTCAGTGGAAGCGATTCAGAAAGTGGGGAATGCGCCTCTGTTCGGATCTTCCGAACATCTTCAGCTCTTGGAGCAGACCACGGGAATTCCCGCAAAGTACTGGGAGCAGGTATTTGTGGGAGTGCCCCCGCCTTGATTGTAAATGATTGATACCTCGATTTTGTAGATCTCCACCTGCGAAACCTGCGAAACCTGCGAAAACCCCATTTTATTGTCGAAACGCAGGAAACGCAGGAAACGCAGGAAACGCAGGAAACGCAGGAAACGCAGGAAACGCAGGAAACGCAGGAAACGCAGGAAACGCAGGAAA
>PAAG01000008.1 GCA_002698785.1 Verrucomicrobiales bacterium
GCTAGCTACTACCCCTAAAAGAATACAGGTGGGAGCGTTCAAGGTTTTGGGATAGGTTCTAATACATCGAAAAAATTCACGTCCATCCTGATTTTCGAACACACCCTAGTGAGATGCCCACCCGGGCGTCTCACTTCCTCAAATCATAACAGATGAGCCTCGGCGGAGCGTCGCTCCACGGGTCTGCATCGTGTTGGGAAATGTAGAGTAGACCGCGATGGATCACCGGGAGTGACCAAGTCGCGTAGGCGTAGAAGAGTTCCGTTCGATCGACGAGCTCAACTCCCTCAGGGGTCAGCTTCAGGATGGCGAAGGACCCCAGTTCACCGAGGGCATACGTCCGGTCATCTGCGTGAAGCAAGCTGCCTCGAAAGAACTTCATTCGGTAATCTCTTCCGGTTGGCGTTTGGATGATCCACTCTGGATCCTCCATCCAGGCCTGCTCACCATTGTCAATATTGTAAGCAGCCAGGTAGGCATCGGGCTCGTTCCGCCCTCGGAATCCGTAGAGATGGTTGCCGAGCAGCAGGGGAGTATTCCAGTGAAGTCCGAAATCCGGAGCACGCCACATCTCCTCCCATTTCATCTCCTCATTCATTTTCAGCATGATTCCGCCAATTTGGTAGGCATCGGAGATAAAGACCTGGTTGTCTCCCACCGCGACGGGAGTCGACCCGTTTACGCTCTCGTATTTATTCGCTCTCCACGGATAGGCGTCGTCTAAATCTCCGGTTTCTGGGTCAATGCTCAAGAGACCTCCCGTAGGAGGTTCGCTTTCACCGCCTGCAAAGACAATTATCCGGTCTTTTCCCTGCAGCGTCGTCGCAATAGGAGAGGCATAGGCCGCATTCCATTCATGCTTGGTTCCCCAGACGAGTTCTCCGGTATTTTGATCGAACGCACCGACGCTCATTCCTTCCTCCGTACCCATTGGGACGATCACTTTCCCCGAATGAACCAGTGGGCAGCAGCCATGTCCGAAAAAATAATCTGCGAGCGAAAACTCGTCCGCAAGGCTTCGTTGCCAGATCAGCGTTCCGGTCTCCAGGTCAAGACAGGTAAGGTGACTGGTCACTCCGAGAGTGTAGATTTTGCTGGAGTCGATCACCGCACTGGCGCGTGGGCCATTGCTGAATCCGTATCGATCTGAGTACTCGACCGCGTAGCTGAAAGACCAGTATTTCCTGCCTGTTTCAGGATTATGGCAGGTAATCACCTCCTCGTCTCCCACTCGATCGAAGAAGACAAGTTTGTCGCCCACAATGACAGGAGAGGTGTATCCAGTGCCTTTTTCCATCTCCCAGACTTTCTTCAGCCCGCCCTTCGGAAATTCGTCCAGCAAATGTGATTCGGGAGTCTTTGCGTTGTCAGTCGGGCCCAGAAAGCGAGGCCAGTCGGCTGTTGTCGCTTCGGGAGAAAGTGCCTTCGGAGCGAGGTAATAGGTGAGTTCATCAAAATCCTTCGATTCCAGAGGGGATTTGAGAGCCTTTACTTCATGAACCTTTGGGGGATTGGGATCCGAAAAAGAGTCGGCGTTTGAGGATCCTGTTGAAAACCCGAGGGCACCACCCACCACTAGAAAGGCGAAAACATTGATTTTTCTTCGCGAAGAATTGGTCATCATGGAACGGTAGAACCGTAACCGGCTTGATGCCAACGGCGAAAAAGCGTCTCTCTGAAAAAGATGCAGGGCCCACCGAACGGGTGGGCCCTACAAGGAACCGCTTGTTTTGTGACTGTAACAACCGCTTAGCTTATTAGGAGGAGCTCCTTTTTCGCATAACAGGAGTTACAGTATTCTTTGTTTCCCCATTCGAGAATTTGTTCGATGTTTTTGAAGAAAAAATGCATTTTTTTCCTGAGCGACTCCTGCGCGAATCTACTTTAGTCTCACAATCAATTAGTTATGGCGAGAATACTCCTGGTCGAAGATGACGAAGATAATATCAATCTCCTCTCCCGGTTGCTGGAACATCACGGGCACGAACTCGTCATCGCGACAAACGCTGCCGAAGCAGTGCAGAACGCAACAGAGGTGCTGCCTGAATTGATCTTGATGGACCTGGAACTTCCTCCTGAAGAGGATGCCTCTCCTGATCCCAATGCAGGGTTGGATGCTACGCGTAAGTTGAAGTCGATAGAAGCCACATCGGCTATCCCTGTGATTGCCCTGACGGCGCATACAATGGCTCAGCATCAGGAAAAGATCTCTGCGGCTGGCTGTGATGCTCTTCAGGAGAAACCGATTTTCCCCTTTGAGAATCTTCTGAAGAAGATCGATCAATTTACGGGCAAGAATGCTGACTAATTTCTCCCAGCACTTTGCGATTGGGACCTTCCTTCTACTTGTTGGAGAGGTCCTCGCCATAGCTACGATCATCAATGTTGTCATCAAAGCTCGCTCCGCTGCCGGGGCTTGGGGCTGGTCGATGGCTGTCATTGCACTGCCTTTCGTTGCGGTTCCGCTGTATTGGATTCTCGGCCGCAACCAGTTCAGGGGGTACATGGACCTTCTTCGAGATGCTCAGAAGTCTAACGAAGAAATATTTTCAGATCTGAACAAGGCCCTTTCTCCCTACCAGGCCGACCTGAATGAAGAAGAGACTCATTATGGGGGAGTGCTCGAAAGCCTGAGTGATCAGCGTTTCTCGAAAGACAACGAGATCTGCCTTCTCATCGACGGAGAGCAAACGTTCGATGCGATTTTCAGGCACGTGGAAGCTGCCGAGGAATATGTGCTCGTCCAGTTCTTCATCGTAAAAGACGACGATCTCGGAAACCGGTTTCGTGAGTTGCTTGAGCGAAAGTCTCGCGAAGGCGTTCGCGTCTATTTTGTCTACGACGAGATTGGCAGTCACAGTCTCCCGAAGCGGTATGTGCGATCACTGCGCGACGCGGGTGTTCACATATACGACTACCATTCCACCAAGGGAATGAGTAATCGTTTCCAGATCAATTTCCGAAATCATCGTAAGATTGTCATTGTTGATGGGAAGATCGGTCTTGTTGGTGGTCATAATGTTGGCGACGAATACCTCGGCAAATCCGAGCGATATGGAGAATGGCGGGACACCCACGTGCAGATCGTCGGGCCTGCCGTACTAAGCCTCCAGATGGTGTTTCTCGCAGATTACTATTGGGCTGCGAGAGAGGTTCCCGAACTGAGTTGGAAAACGGTTGTTCCGAGAGATGGCTCTGGTTGTGGAGGCGGTCCTTCCACCATTCTCATCCTTCCGACCGGCCCGGTCGACAAGATCGAAGGATGCACGATTTTCTTCCTCAACGCGATCACGCGCGCACGACGTCGCATCTGGATCGCGACTCCCTACTTTGTGACGGATGAGTCGATTCGTTCTTCCCTTCAAATGGCTGCCCTTCGCGGAGTCGATGTGCGTTTGATGATCCCGGACAAGCCTGACAAATACACCCCCTGGTTGGCGACTTTTTGTTACCTCGGTGATATGGAATCCGCAGGAGTCAGGATTTTTCGCTACTCTCCCGGATTCATTCACCAGAAGGTGGTATTGGTTGATGATGAGTTTTCGGCAGTGGGAACTGCAAACTTGGACAACCGGTCCATGAGGTTGAACTTTGAGGTAACAGCAGCAGTTCTCTGCGTTGACTTCGCCAAACAGGTTGAGAGTATGTTGGAAGTCGACTTCACTCGCTGTCGCGAAGTGGGCGGGGAAGATTACTCATCACGAAACTGGTGGTTCCAGCTGGCTGCCAAACTGGCGAGATTGTTCAGCCCCATTCTCTAAAATTATCCCCCCATATGTCGTCCGATTATTCGAAATACTTCGATTACAACGCCACTACGCCAATGAGAGAGACCGCCCTCCGTGTGTGGCAGGAAATGGCAGCAAAACACTGGCAGAATCCGTCGAGCCTCTACCGCGAAGCTGCGGAGACGAAACATCAGTTGGACTATTATCGGGAAGAACTTGCCGACGTTCTCGATATCGATGAACCGGATCGCATCGTGTTCACCTCAGGAGCCACTGAGGCAAACAACGCGGTGATTCGCTTCTTGGCGGAAAATACAGAGGGGAAGATCGCCATTTCCGCGATCGAACATCCTTGCGTCACGGCTCCGTTCGATGCCTTTGTTAGCCCGGAACGTCAGATAAGAACTCCCGTAGATGCGAATACGGGAGCTGTTTCGGTCGAGGATGTCAGTCGCCTACTTTCTGAAAACGAGGTGGCAGCCGTGTCTGTCATGGCAGCGAATAATGAAACAGGAGTGATTCAACCATGGGAAGAGCTGGCGGAACTCTGCACCTCCAATGGAGTGCTTCTCCATACCGATGCGGCTCAGTGGATTGGAAAATTGTCATCCGAAAACCTGGGGAAATGTGATTTCCTCACCGGGAGCGGCCATAAGTTCGGAGGAGGAAAAGGAGTCGGATTCCTCGTTCTTCCGGATTCTGAAATAGCGGACAAGTTCCACATGGCGATAGGAGGTCCTCAGGAAGAGGGCAAACGAGCCGGGACCGAGAATCTTCCCGCCATTGCCGCTATGGTCGAGGCACTTGCGGAAGTGGAAGAGCACCTCACGGAGGAGTTCTGTTCCACTCACACGGCAAATCGCGACAATTTTGAAAGCCAGTGCGAAGAGTCACTGGGCATCGACGTCATCGGCAAAGAGGCGGATCGACTTTGGAACACCTCAATGATCGTCCTTCCTCACACCAAAAACCTGAAATGGCTCACTCGCCTGAGTCATCTCGGTTTCAGCGTATCTACAGGCTCCGCCTGCAGCGCCGGAAAAGGAAATCCCTCAGAGGTCATGCAAGCGATGGGGCTCGATTTTGAGGAAATGGGGCGTGTGCTGCGAATCAGCGGGGGCTGGGATACTTCCGCAGGGGATTGGAAGGAACTGGCGAGAGCCCTGACAGCAGTAGAGGCAGACCTTGATGCTTCAGTATCGCGGGACTGACGGATCAATATCTTTGGACCAGAGTTCGATTCCCCCTGCGAGGCTCCATACATCGGTTCTGCCCTTGTTGCGGAGAAAAATCGTAGCACTCATCGACCGCATGCCGTGATGGCAATAGACTACGATAGGGCGCTCGTCATCGGCCGATACAAGACGCTTCGGGCCAAGCTCTCCGAATACGGATAAGGGAATTAGCTCGGCACCATCAATTCGACAGATCGCGAACTCTTCCTCCTCCCGGCAATCGACAAGTCGAATGTCAGGAGCCGAATCATCATCCAACAACGCCTTCAAAGCTGCGGGAGAGATCTCGTATTCATCAGGAGAGGGGAGCATAGCAGTAGCGTTAGGGGCTGGAGTGCTTTGCATTACCACTTCTCCCATTTCCTTTCCATAAAAAATGGAAAACTATCCCTCGGCGTTCAGGTAAGCATTCTCCCTAATTCTCGAAGTGGTTTAATGTTTCCTGTTTGGAAGTTAGAAAAGACAGTTCCGCTACGGGTGCTCAATATCGACATTCCACTTAAACCGAGGTATGGTTTCTGAGCTATGCGCCTGGATCAAATTGAGATAAAGAACTTCCGATGCTTCGAAGACGCCAAGTTCGATTTTGACGAGAATTTTACCGTCTTTATCGGAGAAAACGGATCCGGGAAGTCAGCGGTGATCGATGCAGTAACGATTGTGTTTGTTCAGTTTGGAATGGCAATGGAGGACCTTTGGTCGAAAGCCTACATGCGAGCAAATCATCAGAATCAGATCAGGCTACTAACTTCCGAATTGCCCGATTCGGCACCCTTCGTCGAGTGTTGGCCTATGGCGATAATCGGGAAAGTTAGCGCCGCAGATTATGTTGAGGCCCCCTTTAATTTTGGTTTTTCAAGTTCACCTGATAAGGGAAACGCTTTCCACGGATCCCTTAACGTTTTCGCGTCTCGCCTGAGGGAAGGTGAGAGCAATTTGGAATCCCCACAGACGTGGCCGGTTCTTGTGTGCTTCCGAGCGGGACGGGTATCGCATGTCCAAAAGTCACTGGACTGGAATAGCGTGATGACCCAAAAACCGTTGCGGCGGAATGGTTATAATGATTGGGGAAATGCGGAAGTAGCAGGCTCGGAGTTCTCAGCTTGGCTTGCCCGCAACGAGGCCATTTCGTTTCAGGAGGGTAAAGAATCACCACTCGTAACAGGAGTAAAAAAAGCCGTCGTAAACTGCATCCCCGATGCGATCGATATCCGTTTCATTACTCGCGTTAGCGAGCCCGTTATCACATGGAAAAACGGAGAAAAAATGCCCTTCTCCAAATTGTCGGACGGCCAGAGGGCCATGCTTGCGATGGTGGGGGATATCGCTCGCAGAGCCGCTCTTCTGAACCCGCACTTGGGCGAAAAAGCTCCGGCAGAGACGCCTGGGATCGTCATGATAGACGAGATCGATCTCCACCTGCATCCGCGTTGGCAGCGTCAAATTGTTGACGATCTGAAGCGGACATTCCCGAAAATGCAGTTTATCGCGACGACACATTCTCCTTTCATCATCCAATCGCTTGAGGAAGGGGAGCTCCGCAAACTCGGAGAGTCCGGTGAGTTGGAACAAATTCCGATCGAATATTCAGACAACGGTCTAGAAGAAATCGTCCGCTTTATCCAGGGGGTGGAACTCCCCGCTACAAGCGAGCGATACGCAGAGAAGAAGGAGGCTGCTAAAGATTTCTTTTCCAAGCTGCGCGCAGGCCTCAACGAAAAAGATCCGGATCTTGTGAGGGCAAAAGAAAGATTTCAACAGGCAAGGGGAAGTTCTGGCCTCGGGCCGGAAGTCGAAGCATTGATCGAAGTCAAGGGAGCAAAATCAGAGGCGACCGAATAGTTCCATGAGACCGGTGGAAAGGGGAGACGCCCCTGAAATGTATAGCGACTACGCCGATGCGCGCCCGGCCCTGATTGATCGAATCGGAATGTACTGCAGCTATTGCGAGCGCAGGATTTCCGCTAATTTGGCGGTCGAGCACGTCTTGCCCAAATCGCTGCATCCCGATTTAGAATTGGAGTGGTCGAACTTTCTCTTGGGTTGTGTGAACTGCAATTCCACAAAAGGAAACCGGGAAGTCGACCGGAACGAGATCCTGCTGCCCGATCAGGACAATTGTTTCGTGGCGTTCGAGTACGACGAGATGGGACGTATCGGGCCTGCCGGGAATCTCAGTGCCGGTCTAAACGACAAAGCGGAGCGACTACTCTGGCTCACCGGATTGGACAAGCTGCCAGATGAGTTCGATGACGATGCCCTTTTCGAGGCTGCGATGGAGCGATGGCGACAGCGAATTGATGTGTGGAATCTCGCTCAACTACAAAAAACGGATCTTGAGAGTGAAAATACCGAAGCGCTTCGAAGAGCGACTGAGCGTCTCGCCGTGCAGGCGGGTTTTTTCTCAATTTGGATGAAGGTATTTGAAGACGATCATGACATGAGACTGCGATTTATCTCCGTCTTTTCGGGAACTTCCCTGGATTGTTTCGATCCATCCACTACCGAGCCGCTCGCCAGGCCCGGTGGTCATTGCTAAGTGTGAATTACATCATATTCACACATACCTCGACATTATATGGTGTTTGTGTTAGTGTGTTTCATCGGTAGAAAAAGATCGACCGATTCCCTAAGTTCTTTCTCAATTCACTTTTCTCTGCCCTCAACCGCCCCTCGTCCCAAAATGCAGGAAATGGGAATTCCCTTCATTTCCCCTCATTTTAGAAAAGAGGGGCTAGAAGGCGAAATCCGGAAAAACCATGTAAAATCTTAACATTTCGAGAAATGACGAAAAGTGAAGCCCCCATCATTTCCCCTCATTTCGCGAAAAAATCGGATTGAAGGAAGCCCCGCGTCCTTCATAGTGAGAAAAATGTATTTTTTACCCTAAATGCCTACCTACGATTACAAATGCCAGAAGTGCGGACATCAGTTCGAGGTGTTTCAGTCAATGAAAGACGATCGTTTGACGGATTGTCCTCTCGAAGAGTGCGATGGAGAGGTCAAACGACTCCTCGGGACCGGTGCTGGTATCATTTTCAAAGGGTCTGGGTTCTACGAGACCGATTACCGCAGTGATTCCTACAAGAAGGCGGCCAGCGCGGACAAGAAATCTTCTGAGTCCTCTTCTTCGGAGAAATCCGACAAATCGTCATCAAAATCGAAAGGAAAGTCCGAATCTAAGAGCAGTTCGAGTTCGACGACCAAGTCGAGTTCATAGTAAGATCATTTTGTAATGGAACCTCATCGCAGAAAAGACGTCCCACCACGCGGGGAATCAGGTCGAGAGCCTGTCCCGAATCCGGAAGATCCCGCCGCTCACGAGCAGCCTCCCGTGGATCCCGTGGAAGAGGTCTACGAGCAGGGTGGATATGATCCGGGCCAGGCCTTGATGGATGAGTCCCAGACTTACGAAAATCCTCCTGCCGAGCAGCAGCCGGATCCTTCTGCCTACGTTCCACCACCGCCACCGGTTACAGGCGCGGGTGTTTACGACACTGCTCCGCTGCAACCGGCTCCTCAGAATCCAGAGCCTGCGTCAGCTCCCGCACCACGAAAAAAGCCGGCTGTAAAACGTCGTCCTGCGGGAAAACGGCCAGCGACCAAAAAACGTCCATATGGGAGATCTCGCAGGCCGTCCTACGACGCTGGAGGCGGTATGATGGCTGTTTTTATGACAATTCTCGCCCTCGCTATGATCGCCGTGATGGTTTGGGCATTGCTCCCGAAGGATCTTTCGGGGGTGAAAGGGTACCCATTTGACCCGCTGGCGAAGACGGAAACAAAGAACTTCCTTGAACCTGCTCAGAAGGTGATGATCGATCGCAATTCTGAATTGGTTCTCTCGGAGGAGGACGTAAATCTTTATCTGAATCAGCGACTTCAGGGAGAACAAGCTGGTTTGATGGCTTCGTTCGTCAAATTCCGTGGTATCTATGTCGACTTCGAACCTGAGATAGCCGAAGTCATCCTCGAACGGGAGATTTTCGGTCAACCTATCACCATGAGTTCGAAAATCGGCGTTCAGCACGTTCGCGGACTGGTGAAGTATCGTCCGGTAGGCTGGACGATCGGTAGATTCGAATTTACTACCCGCAACATCAAGCCTGTGGTCGATATGTTCGTGCGTCTTCGACAGGCCTGCGGAGATGAAATGGGCGTTCTTCAGCAGCTCGCTGATGTCCGGTTCGAAGCTGACCAGATTGTTCTGGACGGCAAACTGTAGCCGTCTGCTGCTTCGACACGGAAGGCACCGGATTCGGCACAATTTCAAAATATCGCGGGCTTGCTTCATTCGGCTCGTCAGATCAGAGTGAGGGGATGAAACCCCTCGCTTTCTTTTTTCTGGCCATTTCGGCTCTGAGCCTGATCCCCGTGGCGTCTGCGGATGAGGCAAAGCCGAACGTCATTTTCATTCTGTCAGACGACCATCGTTGGGACCGTCTTGGTTGTGCAGGTCATCCAATCCTTCAGACACCGACGCTCGATGCGCTCGCGGCAGAAGGAACTCGCTTTTCCAACATGTTCGTGACCACTTCGATCTGTGCTGCCAGCCGCGCCACGATATTTACGGGGCTCTACGAGCGCACTCACGGATACACCTTCGGCACTCCTCCGATATCGAAAGAGCACACCAATACCAGTTATCCGGCGCTCATGAAAAAGGCGGGCTACCGCACCGGTTTCGTCGGCAAATTCGGCGTAGGAATGGAGGGGCAGGGAAATAAGGAAATCTTCGACTGGTTTCACGAAGTTGGTCGCAATCCATATTTTCACAAAATGCCTGACGGATCGCTTCGACATGAGAGCGAAATCTGCGGAGACGAAGCGATTGGATTTATCAAGGAAAGCGTGAAGGACGGTCCCTTCTGTCTGTCGATCAGTTTCAATGCTGCCCACGCGGAAGACAGCGACAGACGCCCCGGCATTGGACATTATCCTTGGCCAAAAGCGGTGGAAGGTCTCTACGAAGACATTCCAATGCCAGAACCTCGCCTCTCGTCTCCTCAGATTTTTGAGGCCCATCCCCAGTTCCTGAAAGATTCCATGAATCGTGACCGCTACTACTGGCGCTGGGATACTCCGGAAAAGTTTCAGACCAATCTCCGGGCCTATTATCGAATGATCACTGGCCTCGACAAGGTCATTGGGCGAGTGCGATCTGCCCTCGATGAACTGGGCGTTGCAGAAAACACGGTCATCGTTTTTGCCGGTGACAACGGCTACTACGAGGGCCAGAGGGGTTTCGCTGGAAAATGGTCTCACTACGAGGAGTCTCTTAGAGTCCCATTGATCATTTTCGATCCACGGGTAGAAGAGTCCAATCAGGGCCAGGTCTGCGATCTTATGGTGTTAAACGCCGACATTGCTCCTACCATCCTGGAATATGGTGGTGTGAGTATTCCCGAGGTTTACCAAGGCAGAGGACTGAAGCAACTCGTCGAAGGCGCAGACCCGGCTGAGTGGAGAGAAGATACTTTCGTCGAGCACCTGATGGACCATCCTGACATCCCAAAATGGGAGGGCGTTCGCGATTCCCGTTATGTATATGCGAGATACTTCGAGCAGGATCCACCTTTCGAATTTCTCCACGACTTGGAAAAAGATCCTGATGAACTGACAAATCTAGTCACAGACCCGGCCTCCGAAGAGATTCTGGAAAAGATGCGGTCCAGAACCAACCAACTTCGAGACTCCTACGGTGGCCCCTTCGACGTAACCCGGGTGAGAAAGTGGAAAGAGGAGCAGGCAGCGAAGAGAAAAGCACAAAAGGCGAAGCAGAAAGCGAAGAGCAAGCAATGACAGAATCAGGCGATACCGAGGTGCATAGAGGAAAGTTTCTCACATACAAAACAACGGAGCGAGGTTGGGAATACGTGACCCGTACCAATGCAAAGGCGTGCGTAGCCATTCTTGCAATCACAGACGACAAGCGGGTGATCCTGACCGAGCAATATCGACCACCAGTCAATTGCTCGGTCATCGAACTTCCTGCCGGTCTCGCCGGGGACATTCCTCTGCAGGAGGAAGAGCCTCTCGTCACTGCGGCACGGAGAGAATTAAAAGAAGAAACCGGATACGAGGCAAAAAACTGGACGACCTTGATGGAAGGGACTTCATCTGCCGGGCTGACCGACGAGATGAACACCATTTTCTACGCGACCGGCCTGACGAAGATGACTGAGGGTGGGGGAGTTGGCGGAGAAAATATAAAAGTCCACTACGTCCATCAATCGGACGTGGTGAAGTGGTGTCGAGATCGCCAAGCGGAAGGCAAGAAGGTCGATTTTAAGATCTTCGCTGCGCTTCACCTCGCAAAGTCCGCCTCAGGATCGACCGAGTCTCGCCTCTGGTATTAATTGGAACTGAACCAGCCAGCGGGGAACTCTGTGGCAGGGAAAACACTCTTCGTCGCTGATAGCATCTCGAACCATTCTGCTTTGGAGTAACGTCGGGACAGGTGATGCAGGCACAGGCGCTCGACCTTTGCTTCCTTCGCGAGCTGCCCTACCAGGTCGGCGTTCATGTGCCCGTTGTTTCGGGCCAATTGCTCATCTGCTGAAAGATACTGGCATTCACAGATCAGGTACTTCGTTCCAGACAACCAACTGACGAGCTTCTCCCATTCCTGGGATCCCGGCTCTACTCGAAAGTCAGTCAGGTAAGCGATCGACTCACCGGGGGAAACTATCAATAACTGGGACCGAAGATCTCCAAGAGAGTGGCTGGTTCCATCAATCTCAAATGTTTCGCCGTCACTCCGAGAGGCATCCGAAATCGCCTGCAGCCATGGGCCTGCTGAGAGTCCGCTCTCAAGGAGACTGTCAGGATTGATATTGCGGCGCTCCTGCTCCACCACCTTGTAGGCCACCGAAGGTATCGTGCCGTGCGGCAACAGCATGGACTCAACGTGATATTGGGAATTCGAAAAAAGTTTCGCATCACGAGCTGTCTCCTCAGGGAACCGATGCGCCGTGGAGAAAGCTTCCGAGGTCACATAACGTGCCCGCTGGACAGTTGATTCTCCGATCTCTCTGACAAGCCACTCTCCGGGCTGGCGTGCATGGAGGTTCCAACTGAATCCATTGAACCGATGGCCCATGATGTCGATCGACCCCGGAGGCCCCCATACGTTGACCGGAACGCCGGGCCGATTGTAGTTGTGGCGGAAGAATGTGTCGAACCCTGCCACGTGATCCATGTGGTAATGTGAGAAAAGCAGGTGTTCGATAGACTGGATCGCTGATACCTTCAGCGAATTCAGGACTCCTTCGCCGCAATCAAAAAGCAACGTCTCGCGTGACTGGCCAGAGTCGACAGTCACGAGAAGAGCATTGTCGGAGCCGGGTTTTCCCAGAACTTGCCAATCGATGGACATGGGCCGCAAAGTAGCTCACCCCTGGCCATCCGTCATTCAGTCTTCTCTGCCGTAGCTTCTTTTTTCTCGGACTCGACGAAAAGAGAGGCATATTCGCTAAGTCCCTCTTCGGCCAGTTTGTCTGCAGGAACGAATCGAAGGGAAGCGGAATTGATGCAGTAGCGAAGTCCGGTTGGCTCAGGACCATCGGAAAAAACATGCCCTAAGTGAGTGTCTCCCGTTTTGGAACGGATTTCCGTCCTCACCCAGCCAAATTTGCGGTCTACTTTTTCGAGAATCTCACTTTCGTTCAGTGGACGCCAGAAACTTGGCCAGCCAGTCCCTGAGGCGAACTTGTGGGTCGAGGCAAAAAGAGGCTCCCCTGAGATGATATCGACATAAATACCGGGCTCTTTATTGTCCCAGTATTCATTTCGGAAAGCTGGCTCGGTTCCGTCCTCAACAGCTACCTTATACTGCATCTTCGACAGCTTCTTTTTCAGCTCTTCGGCATCCGAACG
The DNA here is from genome assembly GCA_002698785.1 of Verrucomicrobiales bacterium. Taxonomy (GTDB): domain Bacteria; phylum Verrucomicrobiota; class Verrucomicrobiia; order Verrucomicrobiales; family DEV007; genus Arctic95D-9. The sequence continues at coordinate 12,842 of PAAG01000008.1, forward strand.
TTCTTCTGCGGTTCCGGTTTGGAGAGCGAACACGATACCAGCGATCGCGATTGCTCCGATGATGAGAAAAAGGGACGTCTTCATAATGTCTCGGTCGTAGTAATGACCATAGACATTACGAAGGAGTTCAATTTTTGAGATCCGGATATCAGTGCAGGAAGTGTCGATGTCCTGTAAATACCATCGCCGCGTCGTGCTCGTTTGCAGCTTTGATCACTTCCTCGTCGCGAATGGAGCCACCGGGTTGAATTGCGGCAGTCGCTCCGGCTTCGAGAGCATTTACGAGTCCGTCGGGGAATGGGAACATCGCGTCAGAAGCAACTACGGACCCTTTCAAGCTCAAGCCTGCTTGCTCTGCTTTCCACGTCGCAAGACGACAGGAATCCACGCGAGACATCTGACCAGCTCCAATGCCCAGTGTGCGGTCGCTGCTGGTGAAGACGATTGCGTTCGACTTTACGTGTTTCACGATGCGCCAGCCGAACCGCATGGCCTCGATTTCTTCCGCGGTTGGAGGCCGCTTGGTCATGACTTTCTTTTCGATGTTGTCTAGACCAAGAGCTTTGTTGTCGTGGTCCATGACAAGCAGACCGCCGGGAGCGGATTGAATGATGGGATCGGAAAGCGTCTCCTGAAATTCTTCGTGCATTTGGATCAGGCGCAAATTCTTCTTCTTCTGGAGAAGCGCCCGGGCATCGGTTTCGAATTCAGGGGCAATGATTACATCCGTGAAAATCTCAGAGATCACTCGGGCCAGCCCGATACCGAGCGGGCGGTTGCAGACGATAACCCCGCCGAAAGGAGCTTGTCGGTCTGTTTCAAAGGCTTTTTCCCAGGCGAGACGAAGGTCTTCGGAGTCAGCCCCAACACCGCATGGGTTGGTGTGCTTCAGGATAGCTACGGCTGGACGTCGGAATTCAAGAATCAGTTCCGCAGCAGCGCCAATGTCGATGACGTTCGTGTAGCTGAGGCCCTTGCCCTGCAACTGCTTGAAGTAGTCGTTGAAGTTTCCGTAGAGAGAAGCTTCCTGGTGAGGGTTTTCTCCGTAGCGCAGCTCCTGGCAGAGGGGAAGACTGATGGAGAAAGAACTCTCTGTTTCCTGAACCGCGTTCAGGTGGGCGGCGATTGCCGTGTCGTATGCAGCCGTCCGCTGGAAAACTTTGATGGCAAGACGCTCCCGTGTCTTAAGGGTTGTATTTCCGTCGTGTTCTTTCAATTCAGCGAGAACGCAGGAATAGTCAGCGGGATCCACGATCACAGTAACTGCATCGTGATTTTTTGCGGCGGAGCGAAGCATGCTCGGGCCTCCGATGTCGATTTGCTCAATAGCTTCGTCCCGAGTCACTCCCTCTTTTGCTACAGTTTCTTCGAATGGGTAAAGGTTCACGACCACGAGATCGATTGGGAGAATCTTGTTTTCCTTCGCCTGTTCTACATGTTCATCGATATCACGGCGGTGGAGAAGTCCCCCGTGAATCTTCGGATGAAGGGTTTTGACCCGGCCATCGAATAACTCCGGGAAACCAGTGAAATCCGAAACTTCAGTGACAGGAATTTCGAGGTTTGCGATAAATTTGGCTGTGCCACCGGTCGAAAGAATCTCGACGCCCTGCTCGTGCAGGCCGGTAACCAGTTCTTCGAGTCCAGACTTGTCCGAGACGGAAATCAGTGCGCGGGAAATACTCATACAGATCGTTGCCGCAGCATTATCACCTACGTCCATCGAAGCAAGATGAAAAGGAAGATTCCGGATGAATGGCTTTGTTTTGTTAAGAAAAAACAAGGAAAACAGCCGTAAAATCTAAAAAAATCAGAAATATTTTTTAAAATTGCTTGCCATTTAGTTAAGGAATCTTAATATTTTAGCGTAATTAGTAATCCGCCACCCAATTTGGACATGAAATATTTTTATCTGATTTCCTTCCTCGGAGTTGCTCTAGCCGGGACCTCCTGTAAGAGCACGAAAGTTGCGACGAACAGCAATCCGTATCAGAACAACCCTTACTACGGACCAAGTTCCTACGGTAGTTCCACGACTGACTACTCGAGCACTGCTTCATCCACCACGTATCCCAGCTACAGCGAGAGCACTTACACTCCGCCGTCCACTTCTAAGCCTGCTGCAACCGTTCCGAGTGTGCCTTCGGTTCCCAGCTACGACGCTCCTACACCGACTTACAGCTCAAGCACTGCCAGCACGACCACACCATCTTATACCGGTCCTGCAGCATCGACGAGCAGCGGGGGATCTTCTCACACCGTGGCAAGCGGAGAGAACCTCTACCGTATCAGTTTGCAGCACGGCACCTCAGTCGCAGCGATCAAAAGCGCGAATGGGATGAGCAGCGATACGATTCATCCGGGGCAGGTTCTTCGAATCCCCTGAACGTAGAAAAACTTTCAGTTTCTGTTGTATGAAAAGAGGGCCCGCTGGAAACAGCGGGCTTTTTTCGTTAACGCCTCGTGATCAGGAGAGGCGCGAAGAAGTGGTCTGACTCTGGTGCCGTGCCTTTAGTTCACAGAGAGCTTTCAGGATGGCGCTTTCGTCCATTTCATGAACCTCCAGTTTCGAACCAATTTCAGCTACGAGGGTAATGGTAAGCTTTCCACCGAGGTGTTCACGAAACTCCTCCAAGCCCGCGAGGACAACCGGTCGACCTCTTTCCTCCTGATCGAGATGATCCGACCATAGGGCGAAACCGACCGTCTCAATCAAATTGAGAATTTCCTCTGCAGTTTTCCTGTCCAGGAGACCGATATTTACAGAGTAGAGGAGATCTACAGCCATACCGATAGCGACCGCTTCGCCGTGACTAACGGCAAACTGGGACAGTTGTTCCAGTTTGTGCGCAACCCAGTGGCCGAAATCGAGCGGGCGAGCCGAGCCGTATTCAAACGGATCGCCACTGGTGGCAATGTGATCAACGTGGTTCTCGGCGCTTCGACGGATCGTTGTTTCGAGTGGTCGAGTCTCCAGTCTTCCCAACTGCTCGGCGTGCTCTCGAAGAAACTCGTAGAAAACTCGGTCTCGAATCAGAGATACTTTGATCGCTTCGATGATTCCATCGCGGCAGGCCCGCTCGGGGAGGGAACCAAGAAACTCGAGATCATTCACGATCGCGAATGGAACGGAAAACGTTCCTACCCAGTTCTTCTTTCCGAAAAAGTTCACGCCATTTTTCACTCCGACGCCACCGTCGCCTTGGCTCAGGGTCGTGGTGGGCATGCGAATCAAGCGAATACCACGGTGAGCGGTTGCTGCCCCGAACCCAGCGAGGTCGAGAAAGGCTCCTCCGCCAATGGCAATTACGTAAGAATGACGGCAAATCTTGTGAAACTCAATGGCTTGCCAGATTTTTTCGACAAGCGACCATTCGTTCTTACAGGACTCACCCCCTCGAAGAATCATGGGGGGCGACACTAAGCGGATGGTGTCATTGTGATGATCGAAGTATCGATCGATGTTCTGAAGGAGTGTTGGATTTGAATCAGCAACTCCTGAGTCTACCAACACCAATACTTTGGAAGCTTGCCCCAACTCGCCTTCGTAGGCTACGAGATCGCACAACGTCTCGTTGTTAACGTCGAAAGCGCCGTGGGTAAATGCCACGCGGTGCTGAAAAGTGATCGGTATGGGGCGCTGAATCATCCGAAGAGATGGACAATATACGTTGGGATCCGTTCGAGATCAAAGAGACGCGAACACGGCAGGATCCTTACGTTGGATTGTCGTGGGAAAGGAAATCATTCCCAACTAAATCGGAATTCCGTGGCGTGCTGAAATGTTTCCCCCGGTCTCAGCAGGCTGGTTGGAAACTGGGGCTTGTTCGGTGTGTCAGGATAAAACTGGGTTTCGAAACAAATGCCACCCCATTGGGGATAGGGCTCACCTTTGAAATGATTGGCCGTGTATATCTGAACTCCAGGCAGTGTCGTGGCAATTTCTAAAGTCCGGCCTGATTCTGGATCGGAGAGAGTTGCGAAAGCTCTCAAACTTCCCTCAGGTCTATAGCCCGGGACAACAAAGCAGTGATCGTAGCCTCCATCAGGTATTCTCTCGATGTCTTGCCCAATCTGCTTGGTCGTGGTGAAATCAAGCGGGGTTCCATTCACGGGAACGAAATTTCCGGTCGGGATTTTCCTTTTGTCGATTTCCAAGTATTTCTCGGCTTCGAGTTTGAGAGAGTGTTCGAGAACATTTCCTGATCCGGCAAGATTGAAGTAAACGTGATTTGTCAGGTTTAAGTGTGTTGGGGCATTCGTTTCCCCCATGTAGTCGAGTCGGAGAATATTGTTCTCCGTCAGGGTGTATCGCACCGAAACATCGACTTCACCCGGGTATCCTTCGTGACCATCTGGACTTTTCAGTGAAAATCTTACGGATTCATTTTGTGCGTTTACTTCGTTGATATCGACGTCCCAGAGCTGCCGGTGAAACCCTGTTTTTCCCCCATGGATGTGAACGTTTGTTTTTTTGTTCACTGTTTCGAGTTCGAATTTTTTCCCATCGATCGAAAATCCACCACCGTCGATGCGATTCGCAAAACGGCCAATCACAGACCCGTTTACACCTCCTGCCAGTGCTTCTTCAAGGCTCTGGTAAGAAAGCGTCACGTCCGTAAGATTGCCTTCTTCGTCAGGGATCTCCACGGATACAAGAAGCGCGCCATAGTTGGAAAGGGTGGCGATTACACCGTTGCTGTTGCTGATGCGGAACAGATTCACCTCGCGCCCGTCGGGTAATTTTCCCCATTTGGAGACCATTGGAAGCCTGTTCAAGCTTGAGTTCTGGTCGTCACATGGTGCAAAGGTGCAACAGGAAAGAAAGAAGAGAGTTGCCAAGGCGTAGTTCTGCATGACGTTGTCGATATGAGGATGTTGCCGTTTTCGAGTTCTGGCGTCAATGGAGCACTACTCTCCCTCCTGGTATTCGTTCCCTCCGAGAGAGCTGTTGGCACTGACTGGTCGCACTATCGTGGCCCTAATCGAGATGGGATTTCCGAGGAATCCGGGCTTTCGACTTCTGGAGAGGCGAATGTTCTCTGGGAGAAGAGTCTCGGTCTTGGGTATTCCTCTCCCGTGATAGGGGATGGGAAGGTCGTCATTTCCGGGCACGATGGAGAGAGCACCGACACGCTCTATTGTTTGGATGAAGCGACGGGGGAGCAAAAGTGGAAGTATTCTTACGAACAACCCATCGGGGATTTGTATTTTCAGGGTGGAACAACAGGAACGGCCACCATCGAAGGGGGAAGAGTGTATCAGCTCGCCAGGGAAGGGGAACTGTTCTGTCTTTCTCTGGATTCGGGAGAAGTCATCTGGCAGAAGCACCTCCAGAATGATTTTGGCTACTCAAAACCCACCTGGGGATTTACCGGCTCTCCCACTGTCCTCGGAGATCGTGTTTTTGTGAATGCGGGAGAAAGCGGGTTGGCTCTCGATAAAGCCAGCGGCAGCGTGATTTGGAAATCGGACAACGAAGAGGCCGGCTATTCCACTCCGTTTCCCATGGTCAAAAATGGAAACCGGTTGATGATCTTCTCTTCGAAGCGGGCTTACACCTGTGTCAATGCAGATACAGGAGAAGAGATTTGGAACCAGCGGTGGATGACTCGATATGGAGTCAATGCAGCGGACCCTGTTGTTTCTGGCGATCTGATTTTTATTTCCAGCGGATATGGGAAGGGTTCAATTCTGCTCAAGTGGACTGGCGAGGAAAAGCCTGAAAAAGTCTGGCAGAGCCGTGACATGAGGACACAGATGAATGCTTGCGTGTTGATTGATGGGCATCTGTATGGGGTCGACGGGAATGAAGGGGTCGATGGCACCGGGTTGAAGTGCATTGAACTCATGTCAGGCGAGGTCAAATGGACTGCTCCGTCAGTGGGGCATGGTGCCATCTCGGCAGTGCAGGGTAATCTCGTCGTACTAACCGAGGCTGGTGATCTCGAAATTGCTCCCGCTACTTCTTCCGGATATAAGCCGTCATTTTCACAGAGTGTTCTCAAACCGAAAATCTGGACCGTTCCTGTTTTTGCGAATGGACGCATGTATTGCAGAAATGCTTCCGGGAACCTCGTGGTGCTCGAGATGGGAAGTAAGTCCTAACGATTACGGCGAGTCAGTCGTCTCAGAGTGTGATGAAGCCCATTCTTTTGTTTCTTTCTATCCTAGGGTTTTCCGCGCCAATTTTCGGACAGGACGACGCTCCACCGAAGGCCGCTGTTGAAGAGTATATTCGGTATGTCTCTGATGGTGACGGTGACCGCCTGCAGACTGCGGTGCAGAGATTCCAGAGAGGCGATCAGCACGTCGATCTCGTGGCGGTAGTCCATCTCGGTGATAAGAGGTATTTTGAGGCCCTGAATCGATATCTTCAGTCCTATGATGTAGTTCTTTATGAATTGGTCGGAGGTCGATTTCCCTCTGAATCGGTAAATTCAGGCGCGGATGATTCCCCAGAAGAAATGGGGAGTATTAGGAGTCTGCAGCAGATGGCGAAGTCGATTCTTGGACTGGAGTTTCAGCTAGATGAAATTGACTACGGGGCACCGAATTTTGTGCATGCAGATGTCGATTGGGATCAGTATCAGGAACTGATGGTCGCAAAGAATCAGACTTTCGCGACACTCATGACCAGGGCAATGAGTCTCGCGCAGTCAGGAGATGCAGAGTCCTTTGGGATGGACGAGGAGGCACTTGGGAAAATGATGACCCAAATGTTCACTGCGATCACCACCGGAGATTCCACAGAGTTGAAGCGTGGACTCGCGCCGTTGCTCGCAGAAGCTGAAGGGTTCATCAATCAGCTCGAGGGGGAAGATGGCACAGTGATAGTTACTGAACGGAATAAGCTGGTCATGCAGAAATTGAACGAGACGATGTCGAACCGTTCTCGAGGAAAGTATGCGATCTTCTACGGTGCGGGGCACATGCCTGACTTGGAGAGAAGGCTTCTCGCCAACGGATTCCAGAAGGGCAATGTGGTTTGGGCCGATGCCTGGACCTTGGGACAGTCCTCTCCTTCCGGCGGAGGTATTGCCGTTCCAGAAAGCTTTTCGGGAGCGACTACGGACATGTTGCTGAAGCTGATTGAGGATAATCCTGAGATTGTCGGTGCGATTCAGGAACTGGGAGAAACTCTTGAGAAACTTTCTGTCGAGTCTGAATAGCAGGGAGAAACCTTGTCATTACCGATTGTAAGTCATCCAATGAAGCACCGTCTTCGTAGGAGACTTTCCAGCCAAACGGAAACATGACTAAGGACCGAATCGCTCCGCTCGAACCATATGACGAGCACAATCAAAAGCTCGAATCGAACGTCCATCCTCGTGACTGGAAAAATCCCGTCCCGAATGGGAAGTACAATCTGGTAGTGATAGGTGCGGGAACGGCCGGGTTGGTTGCCGCTTCCGGGGCGGCAGGAATGGGTGCCAAAGTGGCCCTTATTGAAAGAGAATTGCTCGGTGGCGATTGTTTGAATGTGGGATGTGTGCCGTCAAAAGCTATCATCGCTTCCGCGCATGTGATGGCTTCCGCGCACGACGCGAAACGATTCGGCGTATCGATTCCCGAAGGAACGACCGTCGACTTTCCTGCCGTCATGGAACGGATGAGAAAGTTGCGTGCTGATATTTCGCCACACGATTCGGCGCAGCGATTTACGGATCTCGGAATCGATGTTTTCATAGGTTCTGCCAGGTTTTCAGATCCGGAAACAATTGAAGTCGAGGGAGCAAGATTGGAGTTTGCGAAAGCGGTGATCGCAACTGGAGGAAGGGCTTCGGCTCCTCCAATCGAGGGGCTCGACACTGTCGAATACCTCACTAACGAAACGATTTTCTCCCTGACAGAGCTGCCAGCTCGACTCGGTGTGGTGGGTGCTGGCCCAATTGGCTGCGAGATGGCACAAACGTTCGCTCGGTTCGGTTCGAAGGTATCGATGTTTACCGGGCAATCCGGGATCTTACCGAAAGAAGCACCGGACGCCGGATCTCTCATTGGGAAGCAACTCCTCCACGATGGAGTGCAGATTTTTGACTACGGTTCGACTCTCGCTATTTCGAGGAATGACGATGGCTCGATTACCCTGCGGAATGAGGCCGATGAATCGGCCGAGGCAATTGTCGTGGATAAGTTACTGATAGCAGTGGGGCGCGCTCCGAATGTGAAAGGCCTCGGCTTGGAAGCGGCTTGCGTCGATTACGACGAGAAGTCTGGCGTCCACGTGAATGATAAACTCCAGACGACCAACAAGCGCGTCTACGCGGCGGGCGATGTCTGCTCGAAGTTCCAGTTCACGCATGCGGCGGACTTCATGGCTCGAAACGTCATTCGGAATGCGCTTTTCGGAGGCCGGGCAAAAGTCTCCGATCTCGTTATTCCGTGGACCACCTACACTTCACCCGAAGTGGCGCACGTCGGTCCCACGTGGCGAGAACTCGACAAGTTGTCGCATGAAATCGATGAGTTTTCTCTCGATATGAGTAAGGTCGATCGCGCAATTCTCGAGGGAGAAACTGACGGTTTTGTTCGTATTTTTGTCAGGAAAGGTAGCGACAAGATCGTGGCCGCCACCATCGTGGCAAAAAACGCGGGCGATATGATCAGCCAAGTCAGTCAGGCCATGACAGCCGGGGTAGGGCTGGGGAAAATCGCAAGCACAATCAGTCCCTATCCCACACAGGGCGAGGCCATTCGAAAAGTAGGGGATCTCTACAACAGAACAAAGCTCACGCCGACCGTGGCGAAGCTGTTTAAAAAGTGGCTCGAATGGAGCCGTCGGTGAACCTGTTACTCCTCACCAAAAACCTCTTCCAAACCGCGTCGCATCACCGTCGGATCGGGTGACTTACCGGTCCAAAATTCAATGCCGATTACTCCCTGGGCCACGAGCATGCCGAGGCCGTCGATCACCTGGCATCCTTTCTCCCGTGCTTCGCGAACGAGCCTCGTCGTGGGTGGGTTAGGGATCACATCGGCCACCACTGTCTCTGAGGAAAGCGAGTCAATATCGAGTGGAATGCGCGCATCAACATCGGGGAAAAGACCAATCGAGGTGGCGTTAACGAGAATGTCGGTCCCCTCGGGTATGGTGTAGTCGCCATCCCACGGGACGAATTTCACCTCCAAGCCGCCACCGACGGCATCGTTCAGCTTGCCGGAAAACAACTCCTCCAATTCTTTGCCTCGTTCGGTGCTACGGTTCACCAGTGTGATCTTCTTCACCCCGGCAAGCGCCATTTCGACTCCGATCGCGCGGGATGCTCCGCCAGCGCCCAGGAGCACTAGTGATTTACCCGCCGGATCGGCCAGTTCCTTGAAGCTCGAGACAAAGCCTTTCCCGTCGGTATTCTCTCCGATCAATTTCCCGTCACGTCGAACGACGCAGTTCACTGCCCCCATGAGCTCGGCTGATTCGCCGAGTCCATCGAGGTATTGGATGACGGCTACCTTGTGAGGAATCGTGCAATTGAATCCCTGAAATCCGAAAGCCCTCGCTCCTGCGACTGCTGCTTCCAGATCTTCCGGTTTTACTTCGAGCGTCAGGTAGCGCCAGTCGAGTCCCATGTCGCGAAAGGCGGGCTCGATCATGGCCTGTGTCGGATTTTCTGCTACAGGAAATCCATAGCACCCGACCAGCTCCTGCTTGAAGTTCAGTTCTTTTGCCATGGCGCGGATTGTAGAGATGGAAGGGCAGGGGGCAAGCTTTCGGAAAGGATTTTTCTTTTCACCACCGCGTGACGGGCCAAAGATCCAGCATGCACATCCCCTCGATTATCGAGAAAAAGCGAGACGACAAAGAACTCTCAGAAGAAGAGATTTCGTTCTTCATTTCGTCGTTTGGCAGGGGAGAGCTGGCCGAGTATCAAATGTCCGCCCTGGCAATGGCGATTTTCTTTCGTGGGATGTCACTGCGGGAAACGGTAGCCCTGACAAAGGCGATGATGCACTCGGGCGATGTATTCGAGTATCCTGCAGATGCTCTTCGAATCGTCGACAAACACTCCACCGGTGGGGTTGGTGACAAGGTATCCATCGTTCTCGCGCCCCTATTGGCCTGCGATGATGTGTGGGTTCCCATGGTTTCCGGTCGTGGGCTCGGGATCACCGGTGGCACGCTCGACAAGCTGGAATCCATTCCCGGATTCAATGTGAATATGGAGATCGATCAGGCGATCGCACAGTTGCGAAATATCAGCGTCGTCATGATGGGGCAGACTGATTCCTTTTGTCCCGCAGACCGAAAGCTCTACGCGCTCCGCGATGTGACGGCGACAGTCGAAAGTCAGCCATTGTTGGTATCCTCGATCCTTTCGAAAAAGTTGGCCGAGTCCCTCGATTCCCTCGTCCTCGATGTGAAATTCGGTAGCGGTGCTTTCATGAAAAAGAGGGAAGACGCCGAGACTCTCGGTGCAACGATGCAGCAGGTCGCCTCTGAAATGGGCGTCGAGACGCATGTCATCTACCACCCTATGGATGAGCCCCTTGGCCATGCCGTCGGAAACGCACTTGAGATTTGCGAATGCATTGAGGTGCTGAAGGGCCGGGGACCAAAAGAACTCAGAGACATGGTCATCGAATTGGGAGAAAAAGTGAGCATCGTAGACGCTACACAGTTGGGTGATTGGCTTGACGACGGGACTGCATGGGAGAAATTCCAAAAGCTTGTCGATGCCCACGGTGGGAATGTGAACGTCTTGGACGATTTCTCGAATGTCCATCCAGCACCCGTGATTCGTGACATCACGTCTGATTGTTCGGGCGTCGTCACGGGAGTAGACGCCGAGACAGTTGGTCGCGCTAGCATCGCCCTCGGGGCAGGACGCGGGCGGGTAGAGGATACCATCGACCCTGCTGTCGGATTCGATCAGTTGGCAAAAGTCGGTTCAGAGGTGAATCCCGGGACTATCTTAGGAAGAGTCCACGCGCGAACGGAAGACGATGCCGAGGATGCAATTCGTGCCTTCCTGGCAGGATTCTCCTGCGAGTGAGGCTTACCGCACTATCGGCTTCATGCTGAAGAGGCCATGAGTTGCTTCGTAGGCATCTTCGAAATCCATAGTTTTGAACTCGTGGCCGGCACCCCATGAGTCAGAGAAAATGATCCGATTTTCCTGCTTGTTGTAACCTATGATCATTCTCATATGTCCGCCGCTGGTTTGAATCTTCAGTGGCGGATCTTCCTCGAACCGGCCCACTTCCAGCGCCCATAGCAGAGGAATCCCATCGTCGATAGAGTCTTCGATTTCTTCATAGAAATCATCCTCAGGAACTGCATCTCCCACATACTTGTCATCGATCAACTCAACCAATCCCTGCCCATTTCGCACAGCTATACACTCAAACCGTGTTTTGAATAAATGGTCGATCCTGCCCAGTTGCTTATTCGTTTCGAGAGAGCTCGTGCCCTGCTCTGGATCAGACCCCGCGATTTGGGCGAGCTGGTGCATGTCACAGGGGATCCCATAGTATTCGAAAAGGCGCTGAGCTGATGCGACCACGCAATATCCCTTCGCACCCTGGTCGACCATTGGGATTCCCGAGATGAAAACGTTGCCTTTGCCCATCTTATTCCGCATCACATTTCGCGGCAGTTCGGACAGCGTCACAGTGGCACCAGCCCTCGCCTGGGTGGCTGCTTCGTAGGCTCCGCCCGCTTTTCGGGTGGAAAGCCGCATGCGTAAAAACTCCACATTTCCGTTATCCGCCTCTTCGTTGTGCTCCAGCACTGCCTTTCCACGAGCAGAAATCCAGATCCACCCTTTTGTCAGGAGACCTTGTGTCGGGTTGGGCTCTTTTCGAAAGGGGCGGCACGCCAGCTGCGCTCCCAGGTGTGCACCGACACTCTTGAATCTTCGATCGAAATCCTCGGCCGATATAGAACCTCCGTCCCCTCGATTGAAAATCGAAGCTGTCACACCGAGATACTTCCCGTTTTTGAAGTCCACCACCATCTCTTCGATTGGAACAGAACCATCCAGCAGCGTGAGATCGACCTTCAAATTATCAAAGTCCTTCCGTTGAAAAATGGCTCGCGACCGGTCGCGAGTGAGCCACTTGAAATAGGGATTCTGGTTCCAGTTTCCTTTGTCGAAGAGCTTCTCCAGGTCGTCTGGAGTCAACTGGTATGCCTGAGGCAAGGTGATGAGCGTATCGAGATTAGCGGTGAGGTCGGGTGAAGTCCCTTCTTCTCCATGGGCGAGGGATGAGAAGAACGCGATGCAGGCAGAAAAAAGAGGGAAAAACGTGCGATTTCGAAGCACCATCAAGGCACTGTATCGAATTCCGCTAAATGTGTCTCGCAAAATCGCCGGATTGCCATTTTCCGTTTGTAATCGCCCGGTTTCTCTGAGACAACAGGCCCTACAATAATCCCCATTGCCCCCGAAATAGATGAAAAAACTCATCAATGATCCTTTGAAAGTGGCCGACGAACTCGTGGAAGGTCTCGTCGATGCCTACAATGGAGAATGCAAATTTGTTGGCTCTCGTTCCATCGTTAAGAACGACATTCCTGATAACAAGGTGGCCCTCCTCGTTGGAGGCGGTAGCGGTCATGAGCCGATTTATCACGGCCTCGTAGGTCGCAACCTCGCTGATGGTGCCGCTTGTGGCGATATCTTTGCGGCTCCTCCTCCGAACATCGTGTTTGAAGCAACCGAGGCTGTCGACAAGGGCAACGGAGTTCTTTACCTCTACGGCAACTACGCAGGCGATGTGATGAACTTCGACTTGGGCGCTGAATTGTCTGAGGATGAAGATATCGATGTTCGCACCGTTCTTATCTGGGACGACGTCTGCTCTGCTCCTCCAACGGAAAAGGACAAGCGTCGCGGTATCGCTGGTCTGGTTCCTATAGTGAAGCTCGCAGGAGCTGCATCCCAGACTGCTTCTACTCTCGACGAATTGGAGGCTGCCGCAAAGAAAGCGGTTCTGTGCACCCGTTCTGTTGGCGTTTCCATGTCACCTGGATCGATTCCAGCGACTGGCAAACCCACCTTTGATATCGACGAAGACAAGATCGGTCTTGGTATGGGGATTCACGGTGAACCCGGCGTGGCAGAGATCCCGATGACCACTGCTGACGAACTTACAGTTCAGATGCTGGATCTGATCGTTGCAGATTTCGAGAAAGACGAAGAAGTCGAAACCCTCAAGGAGGGAGACGAAATTCTTCTTTTCGTGAACTCCCTCGGAGCCACCACGATGATGGAGCTTTTGATAGCTCTTCGGAAAGCGAAAGCCTATTGGACCGAAAAAGGCATCAAGATTTACGATGTCATGGTAGGACCACTTGTGACCTGTCAGGAAATGTCCGGCATTTCGTTCTCCGTCACTCGCATGGATGACGAATTGAAAGGCTACTGGGAAATGCCCTGTCAGTCGGTTTGTTTCAGCAAAATGGAAGGTCGCTACGGCGGGTAACAAGGTAAAGATTACGGTTATGGGAAAAGAGACACTCTCAATCAACGAGACCCGCGACATGATGCTCGCGGTGGCGGACAAGATTATCGAATCTGAGCCAATTCTAACCGACGCAGATCGTGCCTTGGGCGACGGTGATCACGGCGTCGGCATGGAACGCGGGATGAATGCGGTAAAGGAAGCACTCGCGAACCAGGAATTTCCCTCCGTGGGAAAAGTATTCATGGGTGTGGGAATGGCCATGATGTCCAGCATGGGCGGTGCCTCGGGTGCGATCTTTGGAACTCTCTTCCGCTCTGGTGGAAAAGCTCTTGGTGACGCTGAGACTTTCGATGGTGCTGGAGTAGCGACTTTCTTCAAAGAAGGTGTCGAAGGCGTAATGAAACGCGGCGGTGCCAAGCCAGGGGATAAGACTATGGTCGACGCCCTTGCCCCTGCGGCTGACAAGGCTGGAGAAGTTGCAGATTTGCCTGTTTGCGAAGCTCTTTCTGCTGTTGCAGACGCTGCGGAAGCTGGAAAAGAGGCCAGCAAAGACATGATTGCGACCATGGGCCGCGCGAAGACTCTCGGGGAGAATTCCCGAGGAAAAGCCGACGCCGGTGCATGCAGTGTTGCCATCATCGTTGCGGCAATGCGTGACTTTGCGGCGTAATCGCTGAGCTTTCAGTGACTTTGGCAGATTGCGGATTCGGTCCGGCATGCTTTACTGACGGGCAGAATGGCCGAGCCGAAAGACGTCTACACAATTGAAGACCTCCGTAACTGGAAAGAGGTCACTGCGGACTTAGATATTCCGCCCCGTCTCTCCGTGTTCGGAGATCCCGTCCAGCATTCCAAATCGCCCCAGCTTCACAACCCCGGGTTGGAAGCGGCCGGGCTCGGATGCCAGTATGTTCGAATCCATGTTCTCGAAGGTGAATTGGAAGAAGCTCTTTCTCTGCTGAAAGAAAACGACTTTGTCGGGACGAACGTTACGATTCCGCATAAGCAGGCGATTTTCGAAGCTGTTGATGACATCACGGATGTAGCACGTCGAGTGGGCGCGGTGAATACCGTGGCGATCGATGGGGATCAATTCATCGGGCACAACACCGATGCTCCCGGGCTGAAAAAAGCGATACGAGAAGAGTTCAGCATCGATCTTAGTGATTTGCGGGTGATGGTTGTCGGAGCAGGCGGGGGAGCTGGAAAGGCTGCTTCCGTTCAGTGTGCGATGGATCACTGCGAACGACTCGTGCTCGTGAATCGTACGGTAGAAAAAGCGGAAGCTCTCGCTGGAGAGTTAAAGGATCTGATGATTGATCCTGATAAGTTGGAAGGTCCCGCTGGCCGACTTCTCGCCATTCCGTGGGAAGAAAAAGCCATTGAGAGGGAACTGGAGAATATCGACCTCATCATCAATGCGACCTCCGTGGGCATGAAGCGAACCGATCCAGAGGTCATACCCAGCCAGCTGATCGAGCCACATCATTTGATCTACGACATGATTTATTCACCGGCTCGTACTCGGCTGATGGCCGATGCAGAAGAAGCGGGGGCTAAAGCTGCCAATGGTCTCAGCATGCTTCTTTGGCAGGGTGTTCTCGCGTTTGAGTTCTGGTTCAATCGATCTGCCCCTGTCGAAGCAATGCGCAAAGGGTTGATTTCATCTTTCTGAAAATCAGAGGGTTACGGTTGTTGGTTTTCTGCCTCGGATGAAATACGTGGTAGAAAATGTGCATGAGGTGTGATGGTTGCGCGTCTATTTCGCAACCAAGCAATACAACAACTCACTTCACCATACCACCGACCTATGAAATCACTTTTTACCGCATTCGCCCTCGCCGCTGCAGCTCTCTTTTTCGCAGTAGATACTGCTGAGGCAAAGCTTCCATTCAGCCACGGATACCACACTCGCCACGCAAACAAGGGAGTTGGTTACGGCCACAACAACAACTTTTGCAAGCCTCGCCTCGTGAGCACCTGCGAAGTAAATCGCCGCCGCGAGTGCCGCACAGGATACGATCACTGCGGAAAGCCTTATACCTATCACGTAACAGTAGTCACCTACAGGGCTCACTATTCCAACGGCTCAACCCGCACTTACACGAAGGTGTATTCCTGATCTCAGATTTTACAAATATCCCACAGCAACAACAATAAGCGGGGCGGCCATTTGGTCGCCCCGTTTCTTTGTACAGCATGATGTAGAGTGTGTTTCTCGCTCGGCCTGGAGTGCTCCCGCCGAGCATTACCGAATCGAGAGAACAAGTGTGTTGGGTCGTTTCGTGTGTTCTTCAGGGTGACTTTGAATCATGAGCAACCGCGGTATCGATCCCTTTTCATAGGCTGCCCGTCTGTGTTGCAAGGCGGTTGAAGTTGGGGCGGGTGACTCACGGGTAATTTTTTTGAATAAGTAGAGCAAATAGTTTGCATCAAAAGATCGCCCGATTCGTCAATCTGATACAAGGCAACAGCCTGAAACAATCAACACCCCAAACCAATTAATGAAAACTATCATCACCACAATCGCAATCGCAGCAGCTGCGTTGTTCGTATCAGTAAACACTGCCGAAGCAGGTCCACGTTACGGAAATAACTACGGTAACAGCTACGGAAATGGCCTCGGCCACGGCGGCTACGCTCACAACCAAAAGTCATACGGCCACTCCTACGGACACGGTCACCACTGCCAGCCATACAAGGTGAGCACCTGCGAAGTGAATCGCTATCGTCAGTGCCGCACCAAATACGATCGCTGCGGTCATCCTATTACCTATCACGTAACTGTCGTGACCTACCGTGACCACTACTCTGACGGTTCAACTCGCACTTACACCAAAGTGTATTCCTGATTTCAAATCTCATATCTCATAGCAACAACAGTGCGGGGCAGCCGGGTGGCTGCCCCGCTTTTTTGTGATGTAGCTTGCGCAATTTTTGAAAACGGAGGGTTGCTAGGAAGAGGCAACTTCGGATAAAAATCGGCATGCGCAGATTGCTTCCGTTTCTTTTGCTGGGATTGTCCTGCAACCTCAGTCCATTCCTGATCGGCGAGGATTCCCGTCCAAACATTCTCTTTATCTACACCGACGACCACTCTTACCGAACTGTCTCCTGCTATCCCGAGGCTTACGACTGGGTGAAGACGCCGAATATGGATGCCCTTGCAGAAAGTGGCGTGCGTTTTCACCATGCGACGGTGGGAACTTGGTGCATGCCATCTCGGGCAATGCTGCTGACAGGAAAGCACGGGTACGGAATTGAATCCATGAGAATGGAAGGGACCTATCCGGGGAGTGAATACGATCCCTCACAATGTCCTTTCTGGCCGGCTGTCTTTCGAGAAAATGGTTATCAAACAGCACACATCGGGAAATGGCACACAGGAACCGACACCGGGTATGGCCGTGATTGGGATTATCAGATTGTCTGGAACCGACCTCGTTACCCTGGAAACTCTGGCCACTACTATTACGACCAGCTGATTGAGAAAAACGGCGGAGAGGCTGTCATGACAGGGGGATATTCCACCGACAATTACACGGAATGGGCATTGGACTATATTCACGGAAGGGAAGGTCGGTCCGCCGACAAACCGTGGTATCTGTGGCTCTGTTATGGAGGTGTGCACGGTCCTTTTACTCCAGCTGACCGACACAAGGAAGATTATGAGGACGCGCTGGTCCCGGACCCGGCGGATATTTATCCTCCACGAGAAGGGAAGCCTACTTATTCCCGGTATGTAGAGCAGTGGGTGGAAGGTCCAGCTGGGGAACCTGTCCTGAAGCGTGGAAAAGAGAAAGGCGGGATTAAATCGAAAAACAGCAAGACCCTTACGGATTGGGTTCGTCAGGTGAACCAGGCCGTGAAGTCCTTGGATGAAGGAGTCGGTCAGCTTGTTGAAGCACTGAAGGAATCGGGCCAGTACGAGGACACCCTCATCGTCTTTACCTCTGATCAAGGCTTCGCATGGGGGCAGCATGGCTTTCAAGTGAAAAAGGCGCCCTACGATGCCAATATTCGATCTCCTTTCATGATCAGTTTTCCGGGAAAAGTTGCGGCAGGTAAGGTTTGCAAGAGTCCTGTCAGCGGAACGGATCTTATACCGACGTTCTTTTCATATGCCGGTATCGAGCGCCCCTGGGAAATGCATGGGCATGACCTTCGTCCGCTTTTGGAAAATCCTGATGCCGATTGGGGTCATCCTGTGCTGACGACTTTTACTGGGGACAGCTACGGATCGGACACCAATGAGATACCGGTGGGGGACAGTCCGGAAGCGAAGCGAAAACTCTACATGCGCGGTGGTGTTCCATGGTGGATTTCACTTGTGGAAGGGAATCACAAATACATACGCACATTGGTTCCGGGGGAACCCGAAGAACTATATGACCTCCAAAACGATCCCGATGAGTTGGTAAACCTGGCTCGTAACCCGGAATACCAACAAGAAGTCGTCCGCTTGCGTGAGGCCACTATTGCAGAGTTGGAGCGAACCAACGCGGGATTTATAGATAATCTTCCTGCAGTTGCTGACCTTCCGTAGGCCACAAACACGTTAGAACGCCCCTCGCGATTTCCTTGACGGATTCTCAACAATAGAGGAATTTCGAAGCGGTGCTGAGTTCGAGCACTACACCGAAATGAAAAATATCCTATTGTTGGTAGCTGTCGCTGCCATGATGCTTCCTGAGCTGGAGGCTGTCGAATTTGAATCGGAGGTACTCCCGATTTTTCAAGCCAAGTGCGCCAAGTGCCACATGGAGGGTAGTTCCAAGGGCGGCGTGGCGCTCGATTTGGATGAAATTGGAAAAGAGATTGGCTCAAGCAAAGCCATTGTTCCTGGCGATCCTGAGAAAAGTGAGCTGATCGAGGTCGTCACTTTACCAGAAGACGATGGTGACCACATGCCGCCCCCCGGGAAGGGAAGACCCCTAACCGAGAAAGAGATAGGAACGATCAAAGAGTGGATACAGGCAGGGGCCGCCATTGGTGGGGAAACACCCGCAATGGAGAAGCCGGAGCCGGACCAGGGGCTATCGAAGCGACCGGATCCAATCGACGGAAACTGGACAAACAAGGAGGGTAAAGCCATCAAGGCAACTCTTGTGAGAGTGGATGGTGAAAACGCAATTCTACGAATGAATGGGAAAGATTACCCATACCCGATTGGAAATCTGTCTTCCGAAAGCCAGGCGATTGTTCGTAAGTTTGCAGAAGAAACGGCGAAAGCATCTGGGTCGTAAAAGCTTTCTCCGGTAGCCACCACATGGTAGGGTAGGGAGAACTCAACCCCTCCTATTCCATGAAAGCCTCACAAACTTGTGCGCTAGCTCTTGCTGGCGCAGCCCTGCTTGCGGCAGCATCTCCGAGTGATTCTACAGCCTCGGATCGCGACCTTCGAATCGAACTTTCCGGTCGATACGATGGTCGAGGTCGTCTCTCCCTTGGTGGAGAAAGTATCTATGGCGACGCCTATATCATCATGCCCAGACGCGTCGGGGCAATTACTGGTCGCATCGATCCGGGTGGGATTGGGCAGTCGATTAAAGGACGAGTGAATCGAATTCGGTGTCGACGAAATGTGATCGTCTATTTCGGCAAGCTCCGTATTCAGAAAGGTCCGATTTCAGTCACGGGTAAATTTCGGGCCAAAGCTCGGCGGAGAGCGGGAGCAAATACACTTTCCCTGCCGATTTACCTCAAGCGTGACGTGTTAATCGACACAATCCACGTCACGGGACGATTCAAAGGTAAGCAGCTTCAATAGACTGCGCGGCCTCCTGATAGATCAAAAGCAAAACCGGTGCAGAAAGACGCTTCGGGCGAGACGATCCAGCAGCTCAATGCTGCCACCTCGTCCAGCGTGCCGCACCTTTTTTTCGGTATCCTGTCGGTCATGTATTTCACTTGATCAGGATTCATCCCTTCCACCATTGCTGTCTGGATAACCGCAGGAGCGATGGCATTGATCGTAATCCCTGTTTCCGCGAATTCCTTACCCGCTGACTTCACCAGTCCGATCACACCTGCTTTGGTCGAGGAGTAGGGACTCATTCCTGCATTGCCTTCCTTACCGGCAATGGAAGCAAAATTCAGGACGCGTCCGTAGTTTGCTGACTGCATGGCGAGTAGAGAATACTTCGTCATGAGAAAAGTGCCTCTCAGATTGATGGCCATTTCGAGGTCAAACTCTTCGGTAGTGACTTCCGTGATTGGAGTCGAGTTCGGCCCCACAATTGCCGCGCAATTGACCATAATGTCGAGCTTCCCGTCGCTCCGCGCCAGAACAGCATCGATGCCCGCTTTCACGGATGACTCTTCGGAGATGTCGACGATTTCGCATTCGATCCGGAGCCCTCTCTCCGCAAACTCACCCACGGTGGCCTCCGAGTTGGCTACGCTGATATCAAAAATAGTAACGTTTGCGCCTTCTTCCGCGAGGCGTTGGGCGATTGCCTTGCCAATTCCGTCAGCGCCTCCGGTAACAATTGCCGTTTGGGATTCAAATCGTGAAACTTCCATGTTTCGCTCATTGTTAGCGATTTCCTGAAGAAGGGAATAGCAAAAAGATGGCGCATTTTGGGGCTCGTCATATCGACAAGATTCCGCTTTGGTGAACAAGATATGATTTCTCGAAGGTCTCTTCTAGCTGCCGCTGCTGCTGCCCCAGCCGTTTCACTGTATGCACAGCCTGCCAAACCAAAGCTCAAGTATCTCCAGATCGGAATAGGACACGCTCACGCGAACAAGTTTTCCGTCTACAATGAAAGTAATGACTGGGACGTCGTAGGGATCGTGGAGGAAGACCCCGAGCTTCTTGCTCAGGCAAAAGAAGATCCAACATATCGTGATTCGAAGTTCCTTTCTTTGGAAGAGGGATTGAATACGGAGGGCCTGAGTGCCGTAGGGATTGAGACCCATGTCCGGGATCTACTCTCCTACGCGGAGAAAGCGATTGATGCCGGATACCACATCCACCTCGATAAACCGGCCGGTGACTCATTCGAACGCTACAAAGCTCTCATGAAAAAAGCGGATGAAAACGATCTCGTCGTCCAGATGGGCTACATGTATCGATTCAATCCTGCTGTGCAGCTCCTTCACAAAATGCTGGATGCAGGATGGCTTGGCGAAGTCTTCGAGACTCACGCTGTCATGTCAAAAGTGATGCCGCCGAGCTCCCGCCGTGAGATCGATGAATTTGCGGGCGGGACGATGTTCGAACTGGGTTGCCACATCATCGATCTTACTGTCGGTGTTCTTGGCCGACCCGATAAAGTCACGCTCTACGCACGGCGTGTTGTCGAGGATCCCGAGGACACTCTTCTTGATAATATGCTGGCTGTCTTTGAATACCCAAAGGCCACCGCTACCGTCCGTTCTACTGCCGTCGAAGTGGAAGGCTTTTCCCGCCGTCACTTTGCCGTCTGTGGCACGAAAGGAACATTTCACATCCAGCCGCTCGACCGACCGTCTGTCAGGCTTTCTCTCTCGGAAGAACGAAAGTTTGACGGAGATGACAAAGTCTACAAGAAGGGCAATTCAGAGATTCTCTTTCAGCCTCCATACAAACGCTATGTAGGCGACGCTGCAGATTTGGCAGCCGTCATCCGAGGGGAAAAGGCAAACTCTTATCCGAGCTCTCACGATTTGGCGGTGCAAGAGGCAGTCTTGAAGGCATCTGGCATGATGTGAGGGCTACAAAAGAGTTTCTTGCGGAGAAAAAAATCAAAACCATTTTCTCCTATGCCGAAGTTCTCTGTATCAAAATCTATCGTAATCGATTCCTCTCTGGAGCAGGTGTTCGACTACGTCAGGGATTTCAAAAATTGGAGCGACTGGTCTCCATGGGGAGTCGCCGAACCGGATTGTTCTCTTACCTACGATTCCGACGGAAAAGGATACCAGTGGAATGGAAAGATCATTGGCAGTGGTAGTATGAAGATCATCGGGGAGACGCGCCCGAGTCAGATTGATTATGATCTTCAGTTTTTGAAGCCGTGGAAATCTCAGGCCGATGTGAGTTTTTTCTTCAAATCCGTGGATGGGGGAGTAGAGGCAACTTGGACCCTCGACAGTAGCCTGCCGTTTTTCATGTTCTTCATGAAGAACATGATGACCGTGATGGTTGGCATGGATTACGAGAGGGGGCTGCTAATGCTGAAGGATCGAATGGAGAAAGGCTACGTTCCTTCAAAGCTTTCCTTTGGTTCGGAGAAAGTCGAACCAATCCACTACCTCGGAGTGACCTCTACCTGCTCCACTGACCAGATAGGACAGTCCATGGAGTCTGATTTCGGAAAAATGCGCGAAATGATAAACAAGACGGGGATCGAGCCCTTGGGACCTCCTCTGGCCATTTATCACAAATTTGATCTGGTAAAGAAGACCACTCTGTACACTCTCGGTTTTCCTGTTGGTGCCTCGACCGAAGCTCCTACAGGATTCGTGCTAGGGGATATCCCGTCAACCAAGGCGTATACCGTCACTCATACCGGTCCGTATCATCATCTTCACAATGCCTGGGCTGCGGGAATGATGCGAAGCCGGGCAAAAGTGTTCAAATCGCGACGAGATGTTCGTCCTTTTGAAATCTACACGAACGACCCTGAGAATGTTCCTGAAGACGAGATCGAAACGGTTGTGTATTTCCCAGAAAAGGAATCCTAGCGAAGGTTACTCCTGCGATTCCTTTTCGTCATTCGGGGTGGCCGTGGTCTGCGCGATGGGGAGGCGGTCGACCCGAAGCGCTTCGAAAAGTGCATCAGAATCAAAAGAAAAGTCTTTTACCGCAAAACCATCGAAGTCATCCATCAAACCGATGAGGACTGCGCGGGCTCTTCGCTGCTTTCCTGTCAGGTAAGCCAACGCGACATCGAGTGACTTATAGTAGTTTTTCAATTCGCTGGAGTCAGAGGCATCCACATACCCCTGGATCATGTATTCCAGATCGGCGATTTCCTCATCCGAACGGTTTCTCCAGTAGTCTGTCTCATCCGCCCAGTCCTTCGAGCGTAGCTCGTGAGTTTTGATCAGCTTTGCAGGTACGCAGGTGGAAAAGTTCCCGGTTTCCAGGCAGGCAATTCCGAAAGCAGCCAGTTCGGCATCACTGCCACCTCTCTCGGGAAGTAGGGTCTGCATGTATCGATCGTAGCTCTCCGAGTGATCGCCTTGTGCATCGATGGCGCGCTCAAACCATACTTTCGGATCTTCGCGGGGGACATGTAGATCCATGGCGACTTCAATCATCAGGCTCGCCGCATAAGGTTCTCCTGGTTCAAGTTCCCAACTCTCTCTCAGGGCAAGGCGTGCCTGCATCAACTCTTCTGGATAACTCCACCACTCAGGGGAAAGAACTTTCTTGATGCCTTTGTTGCTCAACGCTTTCTGCGCATTTGTCAGGTGATACTGCCCTCGAACGAGGTTTTTCAGCCAGGGATCAAGTGCCGATGCTCCTTCAACCGCATCAACAAACTCTGCTCCGTTTTCTTCATACAGCGCCGTTGCGGGACGCTTGCAGAGAGTGGCGACTCTAGCGCTTACCGGGAGTTCTTTGAGGCCGTCCGCTTCGTAAAGCATCTCAGCGGCCGCGTCGATGGCTTCCTTCACATGATCGGGTTTCCGGGTCAGTTCTGCCCGCACTGCTTTTGCGTGGAAGACGAGGACTGGATCTCCAATTTTTTCGACCTCCGGAATCAGCGATTCTGCCGCCTTCAGGCGTATCCTCTTATCAAAAATATCGTAAAGAAGAGCCGAAGCCACACGAGGGTGTTTGTCGACCTCTTTCCAGACCGTCTTCACCGCACTGACGTGTGGATCAAAGCTGAACCCGGGTACTTCTTTGCTGTATCGCTCTGCAAGTTTCAAACCCAGTTTCTGGATCGCAGGCTCGGCGAAGGTATCTACTCCATGCCGAGTCAGGAAATAGTCCATGGTCCGCTTTTTCTCGGTGGTTGCCCAGAGAGGCGATGCAGAAATGATGGGAAGCGAGTAAGCCGGAAGTTCGGACTGAGGAACCTCCGTTGTTCGCTCTTCCATCCCCATATTGGTCTTCACGACGTCGACGGTATTGAGAATGAAATTTCCAGTGTAAAGGCGTGTTTGATAGAGGACAAAAGCGAACGCTATCAAAGCCGCCGCCGCGATAATTCTGCTTACGAGCTTCTTTACCTTCGGATTGCTTCCGGAACGTCGTGGTTTTAGCTCGGGAACATTTTGCTCGAATGGTGTAGAGGAGGGAGGCGTAGCCGCGTATCCTATCGACTCAGCGGATAGCGGAGCCGTTCCGGCTGGAACAGGCACGGTGCCTGTCTGCGAAGGGTATCCGGGCAGGGGAGCTGTTTGGACAGGTTGACCGGGTAGAGGTCCCGTTGGTATTGGCTGGCCAGGCAAAGGAGCCGTTGGTGCCGGCTGCGTGGGAATTTGTCCAGTTTGCACTGGTCCCTGCTCGGCGTAAGGAGGAGCCGTCTCCGGTGGCGGTGCCAGAGGCTGTTGCCCCTCTTTCAGCCAGGGGAATTTCTCTTCAGCTTCCGCGTTAGTCTGGTTCTGTTGATGTGAGACCAGGTGCGTTTGCGCAGGCGATTCGTGCACCACCCCTTGTGACGGAGGCGGAACTGATGCCCCTACCGGTTGGATAGGGATCGTCATGGAAGGAAGGGAGTCATCCTCCAGGTCCATGGGTTTGATCGGGATAGTGGCAGAAGGTAGGCTACCTGCGTCGCTATCGTCGTCGACTCCGTTGTTCTGGGGTTGCGCCAGTGTTCTGGACAGATTTGCAATTACCGGAACAGTTGCCGGAGCTTCCGCTGCTGCAGGAGGATCGCTTTGGATCGGGCCGGAAATATCTTCTGCTTCTGCGTGATTGAGGGGCTGAGTCTGTGGGCGTGACTGAGCGAAAGAATCTTCACCCGATGACGCGCGAATCTGAAATCCCGAATCGGTCGCCGGTTCAGGTTCAGATACCTGCGGGTTTTCTTCTTCCCTGGGAGCTTCTGAAACTGGCCTTGGTTGGATTCGCTCTGGCGCGGCAAGGTCAGGCAAATCAAGATCTGGCTGGTCACTGAAACCGGAGGACGTAGAATCCTGCGCTACAGGTTCGGCTGGCTCTTCCAGTGGGGGCAAATTAACAGAAGGACTCCCACCACCGTCCGAATCCATCTCCAGCGGTGGCAGATCGAATTCAAAATCGTCGTCTGAACCCGTCTCTTGAGAGCCGATCAGGTTCAATTCCTGTCCATCGATCAGAGAGACACCATGCTCACCAGCCGCGGCGTGAATAGAGAGGGAGAAAGTAGTAGGGGAATACAGCTGTGTCTGGGTGATATCTTCAGAAAAAGCTTCATCGGCGAGTGAAGTGATGTCTTCAGCTGTAACCGACTCTCCTTCAATTGCATAGGCAACCGCCTTCCTGATTTCAGGAGTGGGGATGTAATGGACTAGAAATTCAAAGCTCGGTAACTCGGGAGGAGCGGGATGAATTTCGAATCCATAATTCCTCAGGCGCTCACGTACAGCTTCATCGAAGCGAGCGAGGTAATCCGGAGAATGTGAATCGGGGTCTACGGAAAGCATTGCAATTATGGAATTTATAAGAATAAATCAATTCTTCGACCTTTGCAATGATCAACGCTCCAAAACTATTAATTTTCTTGCGCTGTCCTGCGGAACCTCCGCCAGAACAAGGGCGCGAGGCAGGTCCAGGCGCGGAAACTTTGCTCGAAAACTTATTTCAGCAGGCAGAAATAGCTGCATTTCCTACTCCTCGACATCCGGAGGCAGGGAATTCGCATCTGCCAAAGGGAGACCTAGAGTCGAAACAATCGTTTCATACTGAAAAGGAAACGTTTCTACCGCCGGCTTGTTGCATTCCGTCCCCAACGCAGAAAGAAGATCTCTGGCTTCGTCTCGATCGACCGAGGTGAACACAAACGCAACTTCAACGGAGCGATAATAATTGCGAAGGTCCGGGTTTTCCGCTGAGTCCGCGTATGCAGCAAACATGTTTCGCAGGTCTCGAATCTCCTCATCGGATCTCGCCTGCCAGTATTCCCATTCGCTTTCCCATTCCATCGCCCGCCTGTGATGAGATTCTAGCAGGATCGCCGGGATGCACGTGTCATAGCGATTCGAATTCACGCACGCGATTCCGAATGACGCGAGCTGTGCGTCACTACCACCCCATCTAGGGAGAATACTCCAAAGATAATTCCGATAGGCCGGGAGGTAATCCTCCTGAGCTTCGATTGCTCTGAGAAACCACGTTCTTGTTTCCTTGTCAGGAAGAGATGCTCCCATGCAGACCTTGATCATCGAAGCGGGGGCATAGGGATACTCCGGGTTCGCTTCCCAGCTCTTGTGTAGGGCGGCGCCAGCCAATTGCAGCTCACGGTAGAATCCCTCCCACCCTTCCTGTGTAACGGAGTAGGCCCATCCGCTGCCCCTGGCTTTCCAGGCCGCGTCAATATGATATCGTCCCTCCGCATAGCGAATCAGCCATTCTGGAATTGCTGTATTTGCAGAGAGCAATTCAAGGAAATCTTTGCCGCCTTCGTCCGAAACGTAGTCCATTGGTCCAGCATAGAGTGCTACGATCTGCACGCTGGGGTCATGCTGCTGCAGTCCGTAAGTCTTTTCTAACAAGCTACCTACGGCTTCGATTGCCACCTCCAGGTGATCTGCATCTTTGGAAAGCTCGGCTCGGGTCGCTTTTGCTTTCAGAAGTAGAAAAGGGTCCCCATGAGTTTCCAGGATAGGCAGGAGAGCTTCTACCGTCCGCAGCTGAAGGTCGGCTTCTCCTAGGTCTCGAATCAATGCTGTTGCCAATCCGGGATATCTTGATGGGCTCTTCCAGACCTCGGCTACACTATCTCGATGGAGAGTCAGATCGAGATACGGAAGCTCGCCCGTAGATCGCAATACCAGTGCAGAAGCAAGGCGCTTTAAGGCTCCGTCAGGAATTTGATCTACTCCATAGATTCGGGAAAAATGCTCCCTCAGGATTGCTTTAGGAGTCTCTGCTACTGCAGAAGGTGCCGGAGAGACACCTAGCGGGAACTCGGGCAACTCCGCTTGAGGAGTCTGGTGACGACCTCTCACCTCCGCCTCAGACTCGCTGCTGGAGAGTTGGCCGCTGGCAACTTTCAGGGCAAATTTGGCAGTAAAGAGGAGCAGAAAAACTGCTGCAGTACCGGCAATGACCGTTCCAATCAGACCGAGAGCAGATTTCCCCGGCTTGCTCCTAGGCTCTACAGCCGCTGCTGGAGAAAGAACGCGAGGCAAGGGCGGAGGAGAATTCCTGGGAAGTGGTGGAGGTGTCTTCGACGCAGATGCTGCGGAGACACTGTTCCCGTCATTCAATGAAATACAAAGACCGAGAGCCTCCATTGCAATCTGCGATGAAAACGAAGTCGGTGTGAAGATCTGCACCCGATCGACACCAAAGCGAGATGCCTGCTCGGAAAAGGATTGTAGCTGTTCCACACTCAATTCGTTTCCGTCTTCAATCAATACGACGACTGATTCCACGGATCCAGATTCGGGATTCCGCGTTGCGTATTGGAAATCCACCCCATCTTTCGATACAGGAAGCACCTCTGCTCCGGCTGCCTGAAGTGAATCGCAGACGAGTTTCTCGAACTCCGAGAAAGAACTGAAAGAGGGATGAGTCATCTGTGCTGTTATGGAAATTATAGCACAATGAAGTATAGGGAAAGTGAAAATATATATTTACTCCAGAGTAACTTTTACTCTTTCGTAATAAGGATCGCAAAAACGATTCCAGCGGCTGCCGAGTAGGTTGGTCCTACGAACCAACCGATCACCGGGATCAAAGTGATCAAAAGACCGACAATTCCCAGCATGGCGATGCTGAAGAAATTCTTTCTCATCAGGCGAAACGATGCCCCTGCTGAAAGCCCCGAGCGATCGAGATAGGGATCCACGAAGCCTATTGCACTGAGAAACATCTGCGTTGGAAAAAGACAAACCGCAGAGATCACAGCGCCCACCAGCGGGATCAGTCCAAAAAGGAAACCCACTATGAGCGCCAGTAGGCTGAAGCTGATCGTCACAAATGCCATCAGCAGTGGCCTCTTGATCATCTCCGGAATGCTCCTCGGAACCTCGTGCGAGTCACCCTTTACCACCTTTTCTGCTTCGATCGAGAGCTGCTCAAGAAATGGGCCATAGCAAACAATTACCAATGCTCGGAACGCCACATAGCAAGTCCCGAGTCCCAGCGCGAAAAAGAGAACCAGCCAGATATACTCCAGCCATTCAGGGAGATCATACCAATTCGAGATCAATCCCTGGATCCAGTCGCTGACCAGAGAAGAAAGACCGAAGCAGGCTCCTACCAGAACAACAAATAGAACCACCGACAACCCGATCGGAGCCAGCATGAACTTCCAGTGTCCGTGCTTCCACAGGATCTCGTGCGCCTTGCTGTAGGAGTAAACTGTTCTTCCGATCATTGATTTTTCATTGGCCCGCCAGATCTTTTCTCTGCCAGCACCGAACGTAATCGATCACGAAAACATCAGGAAGCAACGTATCATCTAGCGGGCTGTTGTCCCATCCGCCACTCACGTGGGTAAAGAGCAGGTGAGAGGGGACATTCGAAACGCGAGGGGATTTCCATTCTCCCACACAGACTCCATTGCAGAAAAGCTTCGCCTCACCGGGGAGCCAGAGAAGTCCGGTCGTGATGTAGCCTTCTTTATCGACTGCGGTGTATATGTTAGATGTCCCGAAGTGTTTGTGCCCCTTGTTATATCCATCCCAGTGAAACGCAATGTTGTAGCGATGCGGCCCCCAGCGTGACAGATATTCCATGATGTCGAACTCCATCCCTCCATCTCCGGTCGACGATCTCCGCCACGGATTGCCCCCATCTTCGCCGCGGTCGGGCATCATCCAGAAAGCAGGCCACAGCCCAGGAGCGCTGGGTAGCTTCATCCTTGCCTCGAAGTATCCGTATTTCTGCGTCCATTTTCCGAATGTTCCCAGATAGCCCGTTTGATAGTCTGTCTCTTCGCCGTCGGGTTCGTCATTGTGTTTGCCGGTCTTCCGCTCGAACCGTAGAGATGCCGTGCCGTCTTTTACGACGACGTTGTCTTTGCTGAAGTGGCTTTTCTTGTCCCAGTAGTTGGCCGTGTAGATATTCCACTTTGTATCATCGACAGAAGAACCGTTGAACTCTTCGCGAAATGTTTCGACCCAGTCACCATCGACTGGCGGACGCGTTCCCAGCCAGTCCGGCAAGTCGGCCGGGATCGATTCCGCGACAATCGAGAGAATACGAACCCGCTGCACCCCACTTTCCGTATCGGGAAGAATCGAAACTCCTGTGACCCGATCACTTGCGAGATCATTCTCCGTGCCCGGCCTGACAAGCATCTCACCCGTGGACGCATCTCCATCCATAGTCCACGGAACAGGCGGGCCGAACGGAACGGAAATCTCCGCTGTAGCTCCAGGCTCGACTCCCTCGGTGCTTGTGTGGATCTGATTACTTCCGGCACGGCTTCGAATCTGAAATCGCGGCTGGATCGTCGTCGCCCCTTTGTTCTCAAGCGTAAATCGAATCTGGTGAAACTGTCTCAAATCCCAAGTGCCCTGGGGTGGACCAAAACTCGCCGATTGATCGGTGTCGGCGAATATGATTGATAGTGCCTCTCCTTCGGGCGAAACAGAAGCACCGCCAAAGCCGTCCAATTGCGAGCTTGTTTCCATTGGAACAGTCGGACCAAAGAGAACACCATTCTCAGGAACGATACTGGTGCCGCCCTCGTTTGGGCTGTCTCCCGGCATTCCTCCCGGAACAATCGATTCAATAAGAAACCCTCTCGGTTGCTCAGCCTTTTCCGAGAACAGAAGGAACGAAACTACCGCCGAAGGATCCAGCGTGAAAGCTTCCTGAAAGCCGAAACTATATCCAAAGAACACCCTTACCGTGCCCGAGTCACCCGGACCCAGTCGGATCGATTCTGCATTCCACGGATTGTCCCTCCAGTTTCCCGCGTTGTCGACACGCAGAGAAACGGGAAGCTCCACCTCTCCCGTATTCCGAATACGAGCCTCTACGAACGCATACTCTGAGAGATCCCAGGGCGAGCCTGAACTTGGCAAAACTTTCACTCCCGGATAGCTTCCCGAATCCACCGGGATCGCCACCCCAATTCCGCCCTCCGAATCCTGCGACACTACTACACCCTTGGTCGCAGGGGCAGACACAGCATCATCCAAGAGGTTCTCCTCTCCAAAAGCAGAAGAACAAACGAACAGAACAGCGGCACAGAACAGGAAATTGAGACGGAAGAGGGAAATCATGACAATAAGAGGGCGTCGGGACCATAATCGCAAACCCGGCGCGATACCAGCGTAGCGAGCACCTCAATGTGAGTTTACGCTAGCATCTGGGCTTCATTCGCCTTTTTGCACTGACAACTTCTTTGTAAGAACTCGAATCCCTCTCCCGAGAAAGTAGCCAATTAGAGGTAGCACCCAGCCCGCAAGCAAAGCACCCGCAAGGCCGGGCTGTTCTGGCAATATTTCCGTTGCTTCTTTTTTACCATGAAAGAGGTAAACAAGTAGCCCAGAAATGACATCCTGAAAAAGGAATGCCAACACAAATAGCACCCAACCGAAAAGTATGGCGAAGAACAATCCTTTCTCTCGGAATCCTATCAAAACTGCCAATACAAAAGCTAGAATGAGAAGCGAGGGGCAAATAGCTTTTATTAAGGATATTGGCATTGAGGAAGACTCGATTGATAGGAGTTGCAGCCGACCATAGTCTACCCATTTTTCGCTAGCATTTCATCTCTCATTCTATTCCGACACTTTTCCTCGTGGTTGAAAGCTTGGGCAGATACACTTCTTCTTTTGGCGTCACCAGCCTCTTCAGGTCTCCTGCACTATGAGGTCTCTGTTCCGCCACAAAGTCAGAGATATCCTCGATCTGAACCACTTGATCCTTGGCGAACCTTCGAAGCATCTCTCCTCGTAGGCCGAGTTGTATGGCTCTTCGCTCTTGAGGCTCGCCATTCGGCGCATGATCGGGGTCCCATTGGAGTCGGACTTGAGATGTAGCGATGGCGTTCTTCCACGAATCATGGTCGGGATATAGCGCAGGGGTGTAGGAAGAGGGGACAGCTTCGTCGAGAATTTCGTCGAACAGGCTGCGAGGGATCGTGACGGCAAGAATCACCTCTTGCCCTTCTTTTGTTCCCCATCCTGACCGATACATCATCCACAGAAAATTTGGTTTGATCCAGCTCATTCGAGAATAGCTGAACTCACCTCCAAACTCTTGATGCTTTGCCGCGTATCGCCCAATCGAGGGCCGGTAGGCTTGATACACGATGATGTTCTCGTCGTCGTATTGAGCAAGAATGTGTCGGCCCGCTTTGGGCCATCGACCTGCTTGGTCGAGATAGTTTTCGAGTTTCATACATTAATTGGAATATCTGCCGATACGCGGGAATCCCGATGTCAATTACACCTGTTTTTTAGAGTTGCCTTCGATATTTCGAGGGAGATGCTATCTCACCCTCCACTCACGGGTGATAGGCAAGTTGGCTTAAATATCGACAAAGAAATAGGGTTATGTTAGTATTAGGTTGTCGTAGTTAGAACCTTCGTCGACCGTGGAAGGAGGGGGGCTTAGGTTGGAAAGACGGGTATTCGGGCAAATGCACCAAATTGATGGAAAATGCATGTAGAATGACAGGGGCTGGAATCGCCTTACCTCATTGTAATAGAGGTGTTTGGAAATATTTCGGTTTCGAATTTTGGCCCGAAATGACCGAAAACGAAAACCCCATCATTTCCCATCATTTTGGAATGGGAGGTGTCAAAACCAGGTGGTGTGTTAGGCAAACCTTATCCCACGCGCTGGCCTGGCTCTGCGCCTTCGTCAGGCGAAAGAAGGAAAATATCCTTCCCGCCGGGGCCACTCGCGATGATCATGCCTTCGCTGACACCGAACTTCATTTTCCGGGGGGCAAGGTTTGCAACCATCACCACCAATCGTCCCACCAGATCTTCCGGCTCGTAAGCCGACTTGATCCCTGCGAAAACATTCCGGCGTTCATCGCCTCCAAGGCTCAGCGTAAGCTGGACCAGCTTGCGAGCTTCGGGGACTTCCTTGGCTTCTACGATGCGAGCCACGCGGAGGTCCGTTTTGAAGAAGTCATCAATCGTGATCTCCTCTGCGATCGGGTCCTTCTCCAGGTGGGCTCCTGTATCGTCCCAGCTTCCGGCTGGAGCTTCGGGAGTTTCTTCCTCTTCCTTGGATTCTTCGATCATCGCACCAATGCGCTTCGGATCGACCCTCTGCATCATGTGCTGGAACTTAGCGATCTTCACGCCAGTAAGCGGCTTCTGCGCCTGATCCCACGAGGTGAGTTCTTCGCCGAAAAGCTCACCCGCTTTTCTTGCAATGTCAGGCAACACGGGGGCGAGGTAGATCACAAGGGTGCGGAAAAGATTCAGAGCAACTGTGCAGACATCCTGCAATTGCTGGGCTTTGTCTGCATCCTTGCGCAGTTCCCAGGGGGCGTTCGATTCCACAAATGGATTGGCCTGGTCGGCCAACTCCATAATGGTTCTCATCGCTTTGCTGTAGTCACCGGCTTCGTAATGTTCAGCGATAGCTTCTCCGCGCGCTGCGAAGGTTTCGAAGAGGCCGCCGTCATCGGGATAGGTTTCGGACAAGCCGACATCCTGGATGAACTTCGCTGTTCGGCTCGCGAGGTTTACGACCTTTCCAACCAGATCGCTATTGATTTTGGTGACGAATTCCTCCGGGTTCAAATCGAGATCTTCGACCTTCGACGAAAGTCTCGTCGCGTAGTAGTAGCGAAGATAGGAAGGATTCAGGTGTTCCAGGTATTTTGCCGCCTGAATGAAGGTTCCTCGCGACTTGCTCATCTTCTCACCGCCTACGTTCAGGAAACCGTG
Source organism: Verrucomicrobiales bacterium (assembly GCA_002698785.1). Taxonomy (GTDB): domain Bacteria; phylum Verrucomicrobiota; class Verrucomicrobiia; order Verrucomicrobiales; family DEV007; genus Arctic95D-9. The sequence continues at coordinate 45,218 of PAAG01000008.1, forward strand.
GATGTGAACTTTTGTCGGCAAATTGAAACCCGCCGTTTTCAACATCGCCGGCCAGAACAGCGTATGGAAATACTGGATGTCTTTTCCGATGAAGTGGTGGATCTCCGTTTTGTCGCTTTTCCACCAGTCATCAAGCTCTTCGCCGTTGGCGGCGCACCACTGCGCTGTCGATCCGATGTAGCCAATCGGTGCGTCATACCAGACATACCAGTAGTTCCCGGGAGAATCTGGAATCTCGAAACCAAAGTAGGGGCCGGGACGAGAAATATCCCAGTCGCGGAGTGGTTCGTTCAGGAAGAAGTTCTTCAGGTAGTTCGCACTCTCCGGAGGGAGGGTGCCGGACTGAGTCCAGTCAGCAAGGAAGTCGTGGAGCTTTTCGATCTGAACAAAAAGGTGCTTTGCACTTCGAATCTCAGGAGTCGTTCCAGAAAGGGTGCTGATCGGGTCGATCAAATCTACAGGAGTGTATGTTTCCCCGCAACTTCCGCAGTTGTCTCCCGGCTGGTCTTTCGATTCACACTTGGGACAAGTTCCGCGGACGAAACGATCGGCGAGAAAGACACCTTTCTCGATATCGAAAAGCTGCTCGATTTCCTGCTCAGTGACCATGTCAGCTTTTCGGAGCGCAGCCCAGATTTCGTGACAAACCTCGCGGCTCTCCTCGCTGTTCGTGCTACCGAAATTGTCGAACTCGATACCGAAACCAGCGAAATCACGCTGGTGCGCTTCGCTCATTTCAGCGATCAGTTCCTCCTCAGAGATGCCCTGCTTCTGTGCGCTGATAGAAATAGCCGTGCCATGGGTGTCGTCAGCACAGATGTAGATACAGCGATTGCCCATCATCTTCTGAAACCGAACCCAGATATCGGTTTGCAAATACTCCACCAGATGGCCGAGGTGAATGTGGCCATTCGCATAGGGGAGGGCAGATGTGACGAGGATTTGTCGCATAGAGCTGTTTCAACAGGGATTTCAATACGCCAACAGGCGGTGACTGTAGAAGTAAGTCAAAAATGGCCGATTTCCAGCCTCGAAACCGAAAATCAGACCGTGAAATCAGCCTCCGGCGGCCTCTTTCTGCTCCCACTTGTATCCGTTGTCAGCTTCGACCTCAATCCACTCACCGGGGAACGACTTTCTCTGCCAGTGCCGCCATTGCTCTTCACGGACGGTATCTACGGATACATTCTTCTCCACGGCATCATGCTGGATCAGGAATTCGCGGTCTTTGTTTTCCGCTTCGACCGTCTGAACGACATAATCACCATACTCACCGGCAGGTTTATTCCGAATGGAGAGCTTGCCTTCGTGGTTCTCACCGATCAGGCGATTGTTTTTCAATTCCTGGATCTCGGCCATTCGGTCGCGGCGAGCGTCCATGGCTTCACGGTAGGAAGCCTGGGCTTCGGCAGATTTCTTGTCAGTATTCCCATGCTGGTAGACGTGAACATCCATGCTCAAATCGACCTTGATCGGCTCCGGTGTCTCCACGTTGACATCGAAAGTAGGCAGGCACGAACTAAGCGTCAGCGCGCCCATAGCCGCTGTCAGAACCATTGCCCTGAAGATGCCTGACATGATGTTTCGTGTTACTGACGGTCTGTCAGCGAAGTCTGGTTTCGTTGATCGTGTAGGAAGAGGTTCAGCTCGCGAACCCCATAGGGGCCATCGAACCGTAGCTGGAGGTCACCCTCCCGCCCTTGAAGGTAGAGGCTACCGGCTCCTTTGTCATAATCAAATCGTTTCAGCGCGATCAATCCGAGTTCTGTCAGGGCTTTCTGGAGGTTGGTCCATTCCTCAGGCAAGTTCTCGAGGATTGCGTCCAGTTTGGTCACGTCGAACCATCCGGGAGATGTGGAATGGAATTCTCCCGTGGTTTCCCCCAACGACTTTCCGCGGCCCTCCGAGACAATTTTTAAGGAGACATCACCCTCCATCTTGAAGTTCTCAGGAGCCACAACGTCCGTGATTCCTCCGGTGTCCATATCGGTTCCCGCAATCCACGCATCCCATTTGCCCTTGTCGTTCAGATAGAAATTAAACTGACCTTCCGCATACCCATCATAAGCATCCCCACCAAACTGGCCGTAGATCCCATCTGCATCGAAAGTTACAGAAAGGTAAAGGTCTTCAGCCTCGTATTCTTTCCATACGGCTTTGTCGAGAGAGAAGGTCTGGACAAGGTTGTTACTCACTTGCTCGACGGGCACGTTGAATTGGATATCACCGGTCAGGCCGTAGAGATTCACTTTGTATTCCGGAAATTTGTAAACGTAGTCTTCGTCTGGGATATTCAGTTTCAGCTCAATACCTCCGTCCTTCATGTTAGTGGTCGCATTGAAAGGGAAGGGGACCATGCCGATGGGAACTCCCGTAGGCGCGATTACGATCTTACCGGCATTCGCATTGATCGTTTTGATGATCCAGTCAGGAGAGTTGTTTGTTTCACTTTCGGAATCGAGACCAACACTCGCGCCTTCATTCTGTTCTCGGAATTTGCGTTGGTAATCCACCCACCAGAAAAGCCCCTGACCGACATACAACGAAGGGCTGATCAGGTCGATCTTTTCCACTTCCTGTTTCGCCAGTCCTGCCAACGAGAATTCCACAAAGATGGTCGGCAAAAACGCAACAGTGATGAAAGAGTTGTATGGGTCCTTAATTTCGATCCCCGCCAGTTCGACTTTCTGGAGTTTATCCTGGGCAAGAAGGCCATCGGGCGAGAGAGGAAGGTTTTCAAGGGTGGTTTCAATTCCGAATTCCAGCCCCTCAACTTGGGGGATCAGTGCCTCAAATCGCACCTGGCTCTGGGTCACCTGCAGCTTGTCGATGGTCCATGTCGGGAGTTCAGGTTCGGGGGCGTCCGTTTGATTGTCAGGTTCTTCCTCCTCTGCCGGCGCGGTATCCACCATGGACTTCAGTCCTTCCCCAACTCTAAGCACTGCCCCGGACAGTTTGACTCTTCCAATTCTCTGGTTTCGTTGAATCTCTTCAGCGGTAGTTTCTACTTCAACCTCGCGAATGGTTACGACTTCGGACTCTGCTATAGGATTATTGTCAGGAGTGTCCTGTTCAGGAAAGAGAGTGGGATCCTGAGGGGCTTCCGGGTTCTCTATCGATACCGCATGATTCTTCAAGACGAGATCCTTCAGGGTAATCAAGTAGGAAAAAGGAGAGTCCGAGTCCTCCTGAGTGGCTATCGTGAAATCCGCGATAATCTTGGGGACAAGACCTTCCGAGAATTTGGTGTCTGCAATCAGCGAACCATCCGTGACCACGAGGTCCCGGGCCTTGTACACAGGACGGTTAAGGGGGCGAGGAGTGTCTTCCTCTGGCTCGGTGGGGTGAAGCCAGGAACCGAGGGAATCGTCGGTAAAGTTGATCTCGGGAGAACGAATCGAAAGGCGGTCTATCGTATTGTCGAAACTGAAATCGGACCAGTTCAGGGTCAATTCTGCTTCGTCGAATTTGAGAAGAGGAGTCGCTCCTGCCGCCTCGGGTGCCCAGAACCTAAATTGGCGAAGAAGTACCGCTTGATCTCCTGCGGAGTCAAAAGCACTCTCTCCACCAAGACGAAGATCCTCCAGGGTTCCACTTACTGCTGCCTGCACTCTCGGGGCAGCGCTTCCATCAATGGAATAGTCCTGCATCAGAAAGCGGCCATCAGAAATAGAACCTTTCTTGATGACCAGGGGTATGCCATCAGAAGTATCGTCTTCCTCTTCTGCATTTTCAGTACCCTCAAAAGTCTGCATTGTGGCATCTGACAGAATGACCTCGGGTGTCGCGATGGAAACCTCTTCCAGTTCCATGTTATGCACTAACTGCGACAGGGATGTTAGATTTACAGTGACGCTGTCTGCAGAAAGGAATTGGCTAGTGCCTGTCCCAATTGCTATTTCGCGTGCAGTCCAGGTTAAGGGAGCTTCGCTGTCCCATCGTCCCTTTTCGAGCGAAAGGTTCTCCCAGGAAAGATCGGTAAGAAATCCCAGATCAGGTATTGATGGGGTGTCAGGATCAGTGGCGAAAGATTCCAGCGAGAGGTCGGCGTCGATCACTTCCACCACATCGAAAAAGATATCGGGCATCGTGTTTGTTGAGGAATCTTCATCTTTTGAATCCTTTGTCGGGGGACCTTGCTGTCCCAGCCACTCCGGAGTGACTGTGAGTGTGGGCCGATCGATGGTAACCTGCGGAACCTCAAAACGGGTGAGATTTCGATTAGCAGACACCGTCATCTCGGCCCGCTTGACAGTATTGCCCGAGTCTTCCTTCCCTATTCGAATATCCTCGATAACGGCTTCAAATGGCTTTTCCAGCATGCCGTCTTCCGCGAAAGAAAGATCGCTCGATTGGAATTCCCATTTTCCTACTATTTCAGGGAATCGTTCAAGAGTGACTCGAAAGGTCCCGTCTTCGACCACTACTGCATCGGTAAAGTAAGCGAGGGAAGAGAGGTCGAATTTTTCATCCGAGTCCTTGGTTTTTGCTGCCTCCGGGAAGAGTCGTTCGTCGACGACGATACTGGGTTCTCGAAGTGTCAGGGCTTTCAACTGCCGCGTCTTTCGTAGCGTGCCGAAATCATAAGTGATTTCCGCTTCCGGAACTCGAATTGTGGGTTCTTCCGAAGTCGAGTGTTTCGGCGATAAAGTAAGACCTTCAAGGCGGGCCACTCCCAACTCGCGAATGTGAATTTCATCAACGGTGACTTGATAAGGTGCAGCGAGGAGTGCCAGCGCCTCATTCACGATTCGAACGCGATTTATGTAGGCGATTACCGCGATAATTCCCACCAGTACGACCGATGCTGCTACGGTGACGAAAGACCACCAGAGAAAGCGGCCCAGCCATCGAAGTATCCTGCGAGGGGAGCGGCGCACACGGCCGTCCTTCGCAATCTGTTTGCGTTTCGGCACTCCCGGCAACTATAGCCCATCTTGCGGGAATGCGAATGGCTTCAGGAATTCCTTGCCGCCTCGAAGCTCGCGATCAGGTTCAGGTTGGCGATCTCAACAGGGCTGAGGGACTGCTGAACTGCGGCGATTGAAGGGGTCACCGGGCGATAGGCACTTCCAAATTGAGAGGCAAAATGTTGTCCCTGAGCGGTGGAAAAGACAAAACCATGCCTCAAATAGATTTCGTTCCTGGCTCTCCACAAGCTTTCGGAGGAGAGGTTTTGCAGTTCAACAGGGCGAAGCGCTCTCTGGTGTGAATTGGGAAAGACCCAGGGACCTCGGCGATTATCTGTGACAGGCGGCGGGACGGGGGCTGGAAGTGGATTTCTCTGCTGTGGCCGCGGAGCGGGGGCCTGGATAGAAGTAGATTTTTGTACTCCTTCTACCAGAGCGATTGAGTTGAGAGCTCTCTCGATCTGGCGGCTTGGATTTCTGGTTCCCGTTCCGAAACGCGGGGTGGAGATTGAAGCCGTTTTTAGAAGGGGAAAGATCAGGTCTGTTTTGATCGCGAAGTTGACCGATTGTGGCAAATAACCGCCTTGCGCCATTCGATCCATGGAATTCAGACCTGCGGCTACAATTCCCACGACATGGCCGGTTGCCGAGATCAGTGGGCCGCCTGAGTTGCCTGGCTGGACTGGAGCCGACATCTGGAGATAGCGGGGATCGTCCAACACTCCACTAAGGGCATTAATACTTCCTTTCGAGACTTTTGGATTGCGTCCTAATATAGAGGGATCGGGAAATCCCGCAGCCATGACGGAGGATCCGTGCGTGACATCTCCTGACATCCCGAGGCCAAGGAACCGTCCTCTCCAACCGTCAACTTTCAGGATAGCGATATCATTGTGAGGATCGAGTGCAACGATCTGCGCGGGAAGAATACCTTCCTGGGTATGAACATGGATTCGTTCAGCGTTGCGAATCACATGATGGCAGGTGACAAGATAGCCCTTCGGATTAATGGCGAAGCCCGTACCGAACTGGCCGGCTGCCAGGTGCCCCACAAGGAGAACACCCATCGCAAAGATGGCTGCTAAGAGCTTCATAAGGTTTCTTTCTCGGAGCCATATCTGCCGTTAACAGATATGGAATTGGCTGCTACTGCAGCGGGTGGGTGTGTTTCAGGCACCCAAGTGTTTGTGTTATGGAAATTATAACTCGAACGAGAAGGTTCTGCAAGATTTAATTTATAATTACAATAATAATCGTAATTGAGGTAGGATGACCATGCGCACTCCCGCTTTGGTGAATGAGATGGTAATGGGCATGCAGTGGCCGATGGGGCAGATCTGCTGTTGGCACACTTGTATACCGGAAGCTTCTGAACATCCGAGAGATATCGATGATCTCTGGTAGTCTGATTTTGTTAGCCGTTAATGTCTCAACAAAAAGAAAACTACCAACCGTGGCGAGGAAGCGCAGCAACCTTTCCACCCGCTAATTCTTCCCGATCGGGAAGAATCTGTTCTCTTAAGCAAGTAATTTTAAGGGGACCATTGTCCCCGTCAGCCGAGAATCAAGAAGGCAAATAAGCACCAGTATCGACCAAGGCTTTCCGGAGAGCGTCTCGAGTAATGGGCTTAGGAAGCACAAGATCCACACCTGATGGAATCTCGCAGTTTGCGATCATCAGATCGCCGACTCCTGTAGCCATGACGATTTTTTCGTCACCTTTCATATCCCGGATTCTTCGAACTAACTCGTCCCCTTTAAGCTCAGGCATGGCTCGGTCGGCGATGACGACGTCGAACTGCTCTTCGCGAAGGCGTTCCAGTGCCTTAAACCCGTTCTCGAAGGCTTCCACTTTGTGGCTATCTGCCTCCAAGGTCATCCGGATGTAATCAGAAATCATGGATTCATCTTCTACGACCATAATCTTCAGAGGCCTGTGATTCCCTCGAACTTCAGTAATGTCCTGAATTTCTCCAGAATCGGATTCCACAATGGGGAAGCGCAACTGAACAGAGGTGCCGATTCCGTGCTGGGAACGAATGCGCATTACTCCGCCGTATCTTTGCATCATGCCATCGACCCATGCCAAGCCAAAGCCACTGCCGTCTTCTCCCTTCGTTGTGAAGAAAGGGAGTGTGCAACTTCGTAGGGTTTCGTCGCACATTCCGACACCGTTGTCTGCGATTTCTACTACGACCGCTCGTGTATTTCTGAGGGAAGAAATCCTTACTTCTCCTCCTTCGGGCATCGCATCACATGCGTTGAAGATGATGTTTGTGATGGCCTCGACAATATCTGTGTAGTCCGCAATCACTGGTGGAAGTGTGCCCAGATTACTCGTCACCTTGATGGGAGGGTGAACGGAACAGTCACCGGCACCCCAGCGTGGTTGTGTGAGGTCGATGCAGTGTTGAAGGACCTCGTTGATGTCGAGAGGGCTTCCTTTGGAGAGCTTTGGTTTGTCAGCGTGGAAGTGCTGAAGGCGTTTTACCAGATCAGCCGCTTCCAAGGTATGGCTTCGAAGTTGAGTGGCGAGTTCGTCGACACTGGAGTTCCTGAGGGCGCCCAATATCTCTACGATACCGAGTATTTTGGTAAGGGTATTGTTGAAATTCAGGGTAAGGCCGGACACCATTTGGCCGAGAACCTTGAGACGGTCGGCACGGATGAGCTCTTCTTCAGTCCGTGTTAGTGACTTTATGGTTGCTTCAAGCTCCTGGTTTTTTCTGTGCAGTTCTTCGTCAGCTGCTCGTTTCGATTGGCGGACTGAAGCTTCCCTTACTTCGCGGTGGATCGCCGGGCACAGTCTCTCCAGTTTGTCTTTGGGAACATAGTCGGTGGCGCCGCTACGCATCAACTCAACGGCGGCTTCTTCGCCACCTATCGCTCCCGTCACAATAATGAACGGAACATCCAGTTCCATCATGCTCAGGATGGCCAGTGCATCGAGGTCCGAGAACGCTGGTAGATCATGGTCGCAGAGGACCACGTCGAAACAGTGTTGCTGCAGGGCATTTTCCATCTCTTCACCCGTTAGGACACGTGTTAGATGGAGCTCGTTTGTTTCGTTTCCTAATATTCGAGCGATGAACTGAGCATCTTCATCAGAGTCTTCGATGTGAAGGACTCGAAGCCGGTCGAAATATTTTCGATTCGTGGTAACAGGCGTTTGAATATCCGTGTTCATATCCTTGATGCGTTGCAACTGAGAGTTCTGTGTTGGTAATTTTATCCGTTATTCATGGGGAGATCGCCTGTGTGGTCGATGCTGCCGTATTGGTGCAGGGTTGTGACGATCTGCCTGGTTTGTGATGAGGGGAAATGCTGTCCAGATCAGTCTCCTGACTTCTATCAGACTTTCCGAAGGAAAAGTAGAAGGTGGTTCCCTTGTCTTTCTCGGATTCGACTCGGATCCACCCCCGATGCCTGGAAATGAGCTTTCTGACCGTAGCCATTCCGACCCCGGTTCCTGAATACTCGGGTTCTGTGTGGAGGCGTTTGAACAGAGTGAAGACTTTCTCGGAATACTTCATGTCAAATCCCACCCCGTTGTCCTTCACGTAGAATTCGAATCCGAATGGGTGAGGGGTGGTTCCAATTTCGATGAGAGTCTCCTGGCTTGTCGCCGAAAATTTTACGGCATTTTCGATCAAGTTCTGAAATGTCGTGCGAACAACTGTGGAGTCCGCATTGGCTTTCATTCCTGGTTCGATTTGAAATTTGATGGATCGGTCCTGGGAAGCGTTCTCGATGGTGGAAGATATTTCTGTTGCGACAGCAGTGATATCGATTTCGTCCCTTCGAAACTTGGCATCGGCGCAGGTAGCCAGAGTTAAGATATCGTCGATCAACTGATTCATGTGAGCTGCTGCCCTTTTGATTCGGTTGAGGTAATCCGACGCGTTCTCGCTGAGTTCGTCCCCGTGATCTTCGACAAGAAATTCGGTCAGGGTGTTGATGTGGCGAACGGGAGTTTTGAGGTCGTGAGAGACGGTGTAGGAAAAGGATTTGAGTTCCGCATTAGCTTCTTCAAGACGGGCGGTGCGAAGAGCGACTTCTTTTTCGAGGTCTTTATTAAGACGTGTTACATCTGCTTCTCTTTCTCGGAGTGTCTCCGTCATTGCTTCCGCGATGCGAGTAGCTTTTTCCTGGGTTGATTTAGAATCGGCGAGAATGATCATCCCGAGAAGAGTCAGAGCGGCACCAGCCAAAGCGATTGCAAGAGCTGAGAGTCGGGGTAGCAGATTCTCAAAGTCAGGTAAGCTGAAGACGTTCACTGTCCATGTGTGACCTGCGACGCGAATGTCCATGGTCGTATTGAAGGCAGGAGCGGCGTCGGTCGATTCAGCGTGCATTGCGGTAGTGCCGCGAGTTGAATCGGCGTCATAGATTTTCACTCCGAGTTCATTAGTCAGGTCACCAAACAACCCGTCCATGAAGTCGTTCATTCGGAATGCGCTGTAGACATAGCCGACAATCGCTTCTCTTCTTTTTTCGATGCTGGTCGGACGTTTTCCGCCTTCGTAGACAGGAAGAAAAAGAAGAAATCCTGGCCTGAGTTCGGTTTCCAGTTCCTGTTTGAGGATAACGGATCCAGATAGCGCTGGCTCGCCTGAGTCACGTGCTCTGCCCATAGCAATCGCGCGTGTTGCATCAGCCATCATATCGTAGCCAAGAGATCGTCGGTTTCGATTATTCAGTGGTTCGATGAATTCAACTGAGGTGAGTGTGGACCGGTCCTGGATTGGCCAAACGCTGAAGTCATCGATTCCCTCACGACGATTCTTCTTCTCGAAATCGACTTTCTCGCTCGGATCTATCACCCTGATAAAGCCCATTCCCTGCATACCTGGATAAACATTATCGAGGTTGAGACTCGTAACGAATGTGTTCCATTCGTTTCTTGTCACCTCGTCCGACGATGAGATGAATGCGACCCCGCTTCGCAAAACCTGGCTGTAGGCCTGCATGCGATCTGAGATGGCTTCTTGAACCTTAGCGATGTTGGCTTCAAACCTGAAGCCGAGGGTCTGCTTCTCCGAATGATACAGGGTAGACGCCGCGAAAGTAGTTATCAAAAGCCCAACGAGGGCAAATGATAACGATGCAGGGTGAAGAATAGATGTCAGTTTTCTGCTCCCGAAAATCGTTTCTTTTGGGGAACGTCTATCTACTGACTGCTGCGGGCATTCGTCGCGCATTTGTTTAGGGTTGCTGGCATTACGGGACCTTGTAATTGAGATTTTAAGAGGGGATCAAGTCGGTTCTCCTCGGTGGCATGGATCCGCTGAGGATTCTAAATACCATATAATATATAATTATTATAATTAAGCAACCAAAACTTTTTCGTTTAGGGAACGTGCAAATTGCCCTGTAGAAGAAAATAAGGCGCTGGCGGGGAGTTGCGTTCGAACTTGATTACTCTGGGTGAATAGGATCACCCGTCGTTTTTCTCCATGTTGCCAGGCGCTGTTTTAGGGGTGCGAACTGGCCTTGAATCTCTGATTCTTCCAACGTAGCAAGATTGTTTAACTCATTTGGATCTTTGTTTAAGTCAAAGAACTGCCAATGGCCAATTTGGGGATAGTGAATCACTTTTAGACCTGCTGCACTGCGGATCATTCTCTGAGTATCCGTGTAATACCCGTAGATGTACGCGTGGCTTTCGGATTCGTCTCCTGTGAGAACCGGGGCGAAACTTGGCGAAGAAACAGATTTCGGTATTTCAACCCCGACAAGCTCACACGTAGTCGGGAATAGTTCACGCAGATAAATCTGTGCTTCCGTGACAGAACCTTGCTCGATACCCGGTCCAGTGAAGACAAATGGCACGTTGATTGTGTGCTCATACATGTTCTGCTTTCCTCGCAGACCGTGTGAGCCGCAGGACATTCCATGATCGCTGGAAAAGATGATGTAGGTGTTTTCGAGTTCACTGGTTTTCTCCAGTGCTTCGAGGATACGACCTATTTGAGTGTCCATGTCTTCGATGACGGAGTAGTAGACGTGAAGAAGGTCTTTCACGGCCTCTTTCGTTCGGGGCCAAGAGAGAAGGGCCTCGTCACGGCCATCGAAATTGCCGTGATCAAAGGGATGGACGGGCATGTAGTTTTCTGGTAGCTCCATGTCGCCGGGACTGTATCTACCCTCCATGCCCGGTGGAATGAAAAGAGGATCGTGGGGAGCGGTAAAGTTTACATGGCAGAACCACGGCTCATCAGGGTTTTGCTCAATAAGGGAAATGGCGGCATCGGCGAATTTCTCGCTGATGTCTGGAGTGACACCGACGCCCATTTCGGGAAATTTCGTCTTTCCGTCGTCCGTCTGGAAAATCCAGCCTCGATAACCGGTGATGGGGAAGCCTTTCCAGTCGGTCTGCCCTTCTTTCCAATATTTCCCGCCACCGCTGCCGAAAAGACCGGCGACATCAGTGTAACCGCGCGTGGAGGGGCGACCGGAGACGTGCCATTTCCCGACGTGCCAGGTGCGGTAGCCGGAGTCGCGAAGGGCTTCGGCCCAATCCGTAAGTTTCTCGTTGGGCTTATTTCCGCGGAAACCCATCACGCCGTTTTCCCAGCCGTGGCATCCTGTAAGCATCTCGGCACGGCTGACGACGCAGATGGGATAAGAGCAGGTTGCTCGGGTGAAGGTCATCCCACGGGCGACGAGCTCATCGAGGTGCGGGGTTCGAATGCTGGGATTCCCGAGAGCAGAGATGCAATCGGGCCGCATATCATCAGCAAGGAGAAAGAGAATGTTGGGGCGCTTGGTATCCTGTCCCTCGAGCTGAAAGGTTTGCGCAACAACCAGGATCAGAAGAGTAGCGAACCAGCGGATCATGGACCAACGCTATCAGAACGATGTGATTCCAGACAGAATTCTTCTCTGGCGTGTTGACGTTGGGGGGAGTGGCAGTGGAGACTCAGGACATGACAATTTCTGAAATTTCCCCTGGTAAAACTCGACTTGGTTGGATTGGGACTGGCGTGATGGGGCGCAGCATGTGCGGTCACTTGATGGACGCAGGTTTCTCTATGACGATTTTTTCCCGAACCAAAGAGAAGGCAAACGCGTTGTTGGAGAAAGGTGCAACCTGGGCGGAGACTCCCCGCGAGGTGGCAGAGAAGTCGGACGTGATTTTCTCGATTGTTGGTTTCCCATCCGATGTTCGTGAGGTTTTGTTAGGCGAAGACGGGGTGCTGTCAGGAGCGGCAACAGGGAGTGTGATTGTCGACATGACGACGAGTGAGCCTTCGCTCGCAGTGGAAGTTTCTGAAGAAGCTCTGGAAGCGGGAGTGCATGCTGTCGATGCCCCCGTTTCTGGAGGTGATGTAGGTGCAAAGAATGGAACACTCTCCATCATGATTGGTGGACAGAAAGAGATTGTTGATGCGCTGCGACCGTGTTGGGAGGCGATGGGGAAGACGATTGTCTACCAAGGAGAGGCTGGATCGGGGCAGCACACCAAAATGGTAAACCAAACGTTGATCGCAACGGGTATGATCGGAGTTTGTGAGGCTTTGCTCTATGGTTATAAGGCAGGGCTCGATCTGCCGACCGTGTTGGAGTCCGTCGGATCAGGAGCAGCGGGTAGTTGGTCGCTATCGAATCTGGGACCGCGGATCATGGATAACAATTTCGATCCCGGCTTCTTCGTTGAGCATTTCATCAAGGATATGGGGATTGCACTTGAGGAGTCGAAGCGGATGGGATTGTCGATGCCCGGACTGGCGTTGGCGCACCAGCTGTATCTCGCGCTACAGGCGCAGGGCCATGGGCGCGACGGGACTCACGCGCTCGAGCTTGCGCTTGCCTCGATGAGTGGGGTGGATTGGGTGAAACGCTAGAGTGCTCTCAACTCCTCCAGCATTTCAAGCAGGTGTTTCGTGAGTATGACAGAAGAATCTTCTGCGAAGCGGGCGGTGCCAAGCCAGGTTTCGTAGCCGCCAAGTTTGTGCTGGTTCGGTGGGGGAAGGTAGCCGTAGCCGCCGTTGGCCAGTTCAATGATGAAGGTGTGGGGGAATGGGCTCTTTTCTTTGATCTCAAGGCCGATTTCTACGAGCACTTCAAATGGCATCGAGACCACTGCTTGATCGCCGATACGAAATGCCTGAATGAGGACGCTTTCTGACTCTGGCATTTCAGGAGACGCATACTTGATGGTATTGGTCGCCATTCCCGTCGTGCGGCTGTTGATTTCATTTCGCTGTTTGGCGGTGAGTTTCATGAGTTCCATCGCCTTTTCAAGTTGGGCGTGGGATGGTTCGCGATAGTTCAGGGCGACCTCACGTTGGCGGGTAGCGACGAGCGGCTTCTGGTCGAAATTCTCGATTTTCCTGGTAGCGCGCCATGCAGCATCTGCTGCTTTGGTCGCGACTTGCTGAACTTGCTCCCAAGGGGCACGGGGAGCACGCGTAATATTGAAAGTGAGGTTGTTGATGTCGCCGCTGGTGCCGTTGGTCATCATTGCGACGAAGTTCTCCGGGGGATTCGAACCGCCAACTCGGAAAGGCATGAGCCTGGCAAATTCACCAAAGTAATCTGCTGATGCCATACCGACGACCCGGCCGTCGTCTTCGACAACTTTCGGAATGTTCCCAACATAGTGCAGTGCGTAGTTGGCGATTAGTCCGAGAGGTTTCCGCTTTCTGGTCTGTGCATAGATTACACAGACTTCCGGATCGGTGGGACCGGCAGGACCTATCTTGTCGGCGACGCCGCCGTTCGTTTTCACTTTGTCTTTTAGACCGAGGGGATTAATTGCCTCTTTTCCTTCTTCCGTGATCCAGCGGCGATTGCGGACCTCTGTCGGTTCTTCATCGGACGCGAACCCGACCTGAGCAGGCTCAAGAGATTCGATTGCTTGAATTAGAGCTTCGGTGAGGCCTTCGGTGCGAAGTTTTTCGTAGGCGATTCGACCGGGTGAAGTATCGCCGCCTTTAGGCGCTGTGTGAGTGTGGGTGCCCGAGATCATCATTTCCTCCATCTTCCAACCGGTTTTTTCGGCGGCGATGGCTTTCGCTTCGTCAGTCCATTCGCGTCCGACTCCGATGGCATCGACAAGAGCGATCACGGCTCGGCCCTCTTCATTTTGAAACGCGACAGCTCGAACGTGAAGTGGATCGTGAACGTAGTCTGATTTGCCGGACCGAAGTTGAATGGGGAATACAGTCGGGGAAATGTCGACTTCAGCGGTGCCGACCTGGAGTCCATCTTGGGCAAAGAGGTGAGAGACGCACAGGCTGGCTATGGTGAGGGTAAGGACGGTTTTTCTCATGGCGAAATCAGTTTTGATCAAGGTCGTTTGGGTCGCTTTTCTTTGGTTTGACCTTCCATTTTGGGTTGGGGTGGTCGGGGTGTAGGCCGAGCATTCGAGGGGTGATAGGGCGGACTGGACCAAAATTGATAGCGTATGGGTGACTGCTGATGGTCTTCTCGATTGCATTCCAATTGGACCTCACTTTCTCGGCAACAGTGTCATCAGGCTGGCTCCAGTATCCTGACATAAGACTGATATTCTCAATGACAAGTTTTGTGTAGTTGCAGCCAACTCGGACGAACTCGACTCTTTCCGCAAATTTTGAGTCGGCTCCCGATGTCAGTTTCTCTGCTGCGTCGAGGTGTGCTTCTGCTCGTGCGAGGAGGTCTTCATTATAGAGTGCGGGAAAGTCTTCAATGCCAGATCCATGGATACGGTCTTTCGCGAACTCCATTCGTGCGTTCTCAATAGTCTCGTAGTAGGCACGGACTTCGTCGGCGGCAGGGCCGAAGCCGCGATCATAGTAATCAGTCAGGATCTGATCGGCGGTAAGCGAGGGGTTCCAGGCGAGTTGAGCCATGGCGTAATAATGCGGGCCATGAGTAGCCCAGTGTTCAAAGACTGAATCAATGTAAAGGCCGAGGCAGTTGCGTTCGGCAATGAAATGGAAGTCTTCAACCGTTTGATGAACGGAAAGGTCTGGGAGGCCCTGTTGCCACCCAGCCGGGCTACCGGTATTGGGACGCCACATGATGTGCGGTGCGACTTTTCCCCACTGGTCGAATTGATCTCGGTAGGTCGTGCCCCAAGTGGAACCACGGTCGACGAGGTGAGTGCGTCCGAAGAAGTTTGCGACAACCACCATGATTACGTTGTCGGCGGGACGAGCCTCAACTGGGCCTGGACGGGAATGTCCGTAGGAAAGCATGGCGACGTAGTAGTCCTTGTCAGGGTAAGGTTGCTTGAGTTTTTCTGCGAGCTTGTTGGCAAAGGTAACGTGGCGGTCAGATAGGGCGGGGCGCTCTTCTCGGTAGTGATGCCAGTGCATGAGGCGTGGTTCTCCGTCGGGGTGATCCCAGGCGCGACAGTCATCACAGACGCAGTGGCCGCTGGACCAGCCGTCATTAGGGGAGCCGTTGAAGATGAACTGTGTGGGGTCCTCTTCGAGTTGGTGTTTCACATCCTCCAGCCAGAGGTCCCAGACTTCTGGATTGGATTGGCAGAGTTTGGCGTTGCGAGGAGATGGGTGACCGCTACGAGTTCCGTCGGGTTGCAGGGCGAAAATGTCAGGGTGGGTTTCGTGATAGCGTTCCCACCAGTCGCCGAAACCGTGTCCTCCTCCGATTTCGAGGGAGCATAGCTGTAAACGTTGAAGACGTGTCCAGTCCTGTGATTTTCCGTAGCCGCGATTGCTGAGTTGGGAGTAGTTGAACATGCCGCCACGTCCCCGGATTTGTGGAGCATAGCGAAATTCGAAGGGTTCGAAGGAGATCGTCTCTTTCTTGATTATGTCTTCACCAAGATCGCCAGGCCAGATCCAGCGGACCCCGAGGTATTCTTGGATGAAATGGTATACGGCGTTGGCGGTCCCGTATTCGTTCTGCTTGCCCTCGATGGCTTCGTCAATTCCCTGGACGGTAAGATGGTCAGGATCCCAGCGGTCACGTCCTGCTATGACGAGGTGATTTAGGTTGGCAGAAATGAGGATCTCCTCCGGCTTCTGAAAGTCGAAATCGGTATCGGGGAAAAGCTTGTCGAGGGCTGGTTGGTAGCCGATCCAGATGGCGTTGTCCGGGAGTGGTGACGGGACGCCCTCTACAATCTCGGGTTTGACACCTGTGACTTTTTCAAAATACTCGGCAAGTTCATCGGCAGTTACTCGAGTCTTGGGGGGCGCATCTTTGAAAATGACGATGGGTGCATTTGCGACTCCATTCTCGACGAGTGTGAGAGCGTCAGCCGATTGAAGCGAAAACGCCAAAGCAATGCCATATAGGCAAATGAGGAAGCGGGGGACTTTCACAGTAAAAGAATTCTGTATTGGTGAGAGCATATTGCCAGACCCGTGATCCAGTCTCCCGCGTGATTACGTTCGGGTTTTTGTAACGAAATCATTGAGAGACTCCGATTAAAATCGAGTGCGATTCTTTTTCCGATATTCTCCTGGGGTGATGCCGTAACGCTCGCGAAAAGCTGTTTGCAGATAGTGTGCGTGGCTGAAGCCGGCGCTTTCGCCGATGGCTTCAATCGTGAGATCAGTGTTGCGTAGGAGTCGGTTGACTTCCCGAAAGCGAACACGCAGTAATTCCTCCTTTGTTCCCCGGGACAGGGATTGTTTCATGCGCCGTTCGAGAGTGCTGCGAGAGATACCGAGGCGTTCACAAATTTCTCCTACGGTTATGCCTGAAAATGCTTCGGCACGAATGAGCTTAACGGCGCGGAGAACGATGGGGTCTTCGAGAACGAATTCGTCGGAGGAACCACGTGCTTCGATTCCCTTTGGAGGAATGAGTGTCTCGGTAGCTCCGATATCCTCACCATTCATCATTTGGTCGAGGAGTTCAGCCGCTCTGTAACCGACCGCTTCCCCGTCAAACTGAACACTTGTGAGAGTCGGCGAAGCAAATTCGCAAAGCGTCTTTTCATTTTCGCAGCCGACCACTGCGACCTCTTCAGGAACGACAATCCCGGCACGTCGACAGGCGTCTAGAAGGTGAACTGCGAGTTGATCGTTTGCCGCAAAAATACCGATTGGTTTTGGCAGTCCTTCCAGCCATTGGATGAGGCGAGCCTGCTGTTTTTCCCAGTCCGATGGACTTGACTCTCCGTGTGCGGGGAGAAGGGCGCAAGAGGCTCCCGCTGATTCAACGCTGGTGACGAAATTTCTTACGCGTTCGCGGAAAAAGGCCTCATTATCGAGAGTGTATGCGGCGAATCTCCGATATCCTCTGCTTAGAAAATGCTCTGCAACGGTTTCCCCAATCAGTGCATTGTCCATTCCGACAAAAGGCCATCCTTGATTGTAGTTGGTTGACCGCACCTCGATGGTAGGGACGTCAGCTGCAGCAATCGCTTTGGCCATTCGGGCGCTGTATGTTCGTGATATAATGCCGTCTCCATCCCAGTTCTCCAACCATGGGGGGATAGACGACTCAAATGCGCGGAGTTCTAGAAAGGTCGACCAGGGACCATGTGTTTCGATGTACCTGCTAATCCCTGCGAGCATATCGCGCGTGTAGGTCCGGGTCGTTTCGACAAGGATTGCGACCCGGCGGACAGAGGAATGAGAACCGATTTTCAAAGTGACGAAAAACCTGATGTTTTCTGAAGAATAGCGGTACAGACAGTGACGTCAATCGCGATACTATAGCGGCATGTCAGAAACCATTGGGAAAGCCCTCATTGTTGTTGGCGACGCCACCGAGACGGTGGATACGCTCTATCCTTTTTACCGTCTCCAGGAGGCGAAGATCCAGCCAGTCGTGATTGCTCCTGAGAAGCGTCTCTATCAGATGGTAATGCACGAGATTCGTCCGGGATGGACCATCACGAAGGAGTGGGAGGGGTATCAGATTCAGGCGGACCTTGCGTTTTCCGAAGTGAACCCGGAGGAATATCTCGGCATACTTTTCTCAGGCGGACGGGCTCCAGAGTACATCCGTGACGATGCAGATCTCATCAAGATGACGCAGTGGTTTTTTGATAACAACAAACCTATTGCGAGCGTTTGTCACGGTGTGGAAGTGCCAGCTCGTGCAGACCGGGTGAAGGGGCGCCGTATGGCGACGGTGGCAAAGTGCCAGTTTGATCTCGAAATCTGTGGTGGCATTTATGTGAACGAACCCTGTGTGATCGATGGAAATCTGGTATCCGGACGGACCTTTCATGATAACGGGCATTACGTGGGTCCGTGGATTAAGATGCTGGAAGAAGAGGCGGCGTCTCGCTAAGTTCTAACAAACTCCCGTGTTATGAATCGCCGTAAAGCTTGTCAGCTACTCGGAGCGACTGCGCTCGTCCCTGGCCTATCCCGTGCTGCTGAGGGTTCCGCTCATCCTCGATATGTCCTTTCATCAGCGATGTATGGCGACATGCCGCTGGAGACTGTACTTGGAGAGGTGAAGAAAGCTGGCTGCGAGTCTGTCGATATCTGGCGCAAGGTCCATGCAACCCATCGCGAGCAGATCGAAGAAATGGGGGATGAAGCATTTCAGGCCTTGTTGGATGAATACGAGACGAAGATGTCGATTTCGACCTGCTATCCGCTGGGACCTTTCCGGCAGGATGATGAAATGCGCTGGGTGAAGAAGAACGGTGGCTATATGACTGTCTGCGGCTCGGGAAGCATGGGAGAGAAGGATCCCGAGGGCGAGGAGGCGAAGAAGCAAGTGAAGGCGTTTTTCGAAAAGTTGAAACCGCACTATGAGTTGGCGGAAGAGTTGGGAGTAGCAATGGCCATCGAGAACCATGCGAACTCGATGCTCTACAGCCCAGACTCGATGCGATACTTCGCGGAACTGAATCCCTCGAAGAATGTGGGGATCGCTTTCGCCCCGCACCATCTCCATCTTTTCGTCGATCAGATTCCAGCGCTGATTCGGGAACTCGGAAAGGAGAATATTCCGTTCATCTATTTTCAGGAGTATTCGAAATCATCGAAAGAGAAGATGGCGAAGGAGATTGAGTTGCAACAGATGCCGGGCTTTGGATCGCTGGATTATGTGCCGATTCTCGCTGCTTTGAAGGAAATTGAGTTTGATGGGCTAGCGGAGATCTTCATGCACCCTGTTCCACGGGGTATCCCAATGTTGCCAACCGCGGAGGAGATAACGGGAGCGATCAATACATCGAGAGAGTATCTCGGTGAATGCCTGGAAAAGATATGAGGTTCACCTTTTTTATTGTCACATTGGTTGCTGTGATAGGAGAGGGCGCTCAGGGGGCACCTCATGTGGTGGGATACGAACGGTTTCATTCTGACAAACCAACCGTAGAGGGGGGAGCGATTCTTTTTTCCGAACTGGGATGCGCGAACTGTCATGGGGGATCACCTGTAGTTGTTCCGAGAAAGGGACCGAATTTGGCGGATCTCAGTCGCCGTGTCGATAGGGAATGGTTAGCTGCATTTTTACGAGAGCCGGAGTCTGGTCGTGATGGCTCTACGATGCCCCAGATGTTTCATGGTCTCAGCGATGGGGATATTTCGGCCGTGTTGGATTACCTGGGAACTTTCGAGACAAAAAAGAAGATCTCGCCTCCTCGTCATGCGAATGCGGAGCGGGGAAGTGCAGTGTTCCATGAGTCTGGCTGCGTGTCGTGTCATGCGCCGACGTCTGACTACAAAGGGCCTCATGGAAGCGGAGCTGATTTTGAATCGGACCTGATTGTTTCACATCCAGATTTCAAAAAGAAGACGAACATTGATGCCCTGACTGTATTCCTTTCCGACCCTTCCGCTTATCGCCCTGACGGGCGCATGCCACACATTAGATTCGAGGGGCAGGAGGCAAGTGACCTTGCTGCGCACCTGCTCGATGAACAGGGAAGTGACCCTCGTGAAATGCCACGTCTACGTAAATGGCCGAAGGCAGAAGCTGCCTCTATCGAAAAAGGTAAGGAACTTGTGCAGAAGATGAATTGTGCAGCTTGCCACGAGAGCCCTAAGGTTGGGGAATCGAAAATGGCTCCTCTGACGGGTTCGTCAGGTGGTTGCCTATCTGATAAACCTGTCGAGGGGCTGCCCTTTTATTCTTTGACGGAGGGTCAGCAAGAGTCGTTGAAACTGTTTTTATCGAAGAAGGAGAGCGATCTGGATAACGACATCACATTCGCCGCGATGAATTGCTATGCGTGTCACGACCGGGATGGGAAAGGAGGCGCGACGCCAGAGACAAATCCATTTTTCGTGGGAGACGAAGCATTGGGTGACTCTGGAAGGCTTCCTCCTCCTCTTACGGGGATTGGCCACAAGCTGAAGAAATCGTGGATGGAGTCAGTTTTTCGAGGCGACGAGGGAAGCCGTGTTCGACCCTATGTGAAAACTCAGATGCCAGTGTACGCAAAACATGCAGTCGAACTAGCCAACTGGCTGGAGAAGCTGGACGCGAAACCAGATGCAAAGCAAATGACTCTTCATCCTGCAGATATTGAAGCGGGAAGGAAAATGTTAGGAATTGTTGGTGGTGCAAACTGTATCACTTGTCATGAATGGGGCGAGTATTCTTTGATGGGGATCCATGCGTTGGATATCAGTTCGCTCGACGAGCGGTTGAGGCCAGAGTGGTTTCGTTCCTATCTACTCGATCCCGCAACCTATCGTCCAGGGACTCTGATGCCACCATTGTGGCCGGGTGGGCACTCAACCGTGAAGGATGTTCTAGGAGGTGATACAGAGCGCCAGATCGCTGCGATATGGGAATTTATCAAGGATGGGGAAGGCGTGCCCGAAGGATTTCCTGACAGGGCAGGCGGTGCCTTTGAACTAAAGCCAGTCGATCGTCCTATTATTCAGCGAACTTTCTTCGAAAAGGCAGGAATGAAAGCAATTCTGGTAGGATTTCCGGGTGGGATCAATTTGGCCTTTGACGGTGACAAGGCTCAGTTGGCTCAGGTGTGGAGAGGTCCGTTTTTTGATGCTTACAATACCTGGTATACCCGGGCAGCTCCAATTGAGAAGCCGCTCAGCGATGAAGTATACAACGTGTCCGTTTCCGAAAAGGACGCTCGCTTTCGCGGGTATCGAACAGACGAAGATGGGAATCCAACTTTCCTTAGCACGTTGGGAGATCAAGAGGTGGAGGAGTCCTATGCTGTCGAAGATGGGAAGCTGATTCGAACAATCAAATGGTCAGAGGGGAGACCGGTTCCCTTTTTCCATCCGGAAGGTGTCGAACATGCCGAGAAACGAGAGGGGGATACCCTGACAATTACCTATTCCTGGAAATGAGAGTTTGCATTTATATTTGGGCTATTTGCCTCTTTGCCGGTACGGCCGTCTCCGGTAAGGATAAATCCTACGAGGTCTTTGAAATGATGACTGCCAGTTCTCCGAGCGATTCGCGTTCGAAGGAGTGGAAGCCTGGAGATGGAATTTCACTGGAAGTCAGTGGAATGGAATGGATGGGCGACGGTCGCTTGGCTGTATGTGTCCGCAAAGGCGAAGTTTGGCTGATCGACAATGCTCTTTCGGATGACCGAGAGAAGATCGATTACAAGCTGTTCGCATCGGGGCTTCATGAGCCGCTTGGGCTTTTGAAGGATGGGAACGAGTTGTTGGTTTGTCAGCGATCCGAAGTGACGCGGTTACAGGATAATGACGGAGACGGTGTTGCGGATGCCTACCTCACCGAGGCAGACGGATGGAATGTGTCAGGGAACTATCACGCCTATGCCTATGGGCCAGAGCGAGATGGTGACGGGAATCTTTGGGTTACATTAAACCTGGGCATGGGCTCTCTTGCGAACAACTCAATCGGTTGGCGTGGATGGGGAGGAATTATCGGGAAGGATGGTAGATTTGTCCCCAAATCGCTTGGAATGCGTTCTCCCAGTGGAATGGGGCGGAATAAGGAGGGTGATATGTTCTACTCTGACCAGCAGGGAACGTGGATCCCGGCAACACCGATTTACCATCTGCGACCTGGTGTTTTCTATGGAAATCAGGAATCGCTCGGATCTCTGAAACTAGCCGATGCTCCGTTTCAAATGGCGAGTATCCCCAAGCCGAATACGCCATATCCTGAAGCGCTGGAGAGTTCTCCTGAATTTGTGCCTCCCGCTGTGTGGCTTCCCTATAATAAGATGGGGCGTTCGGCGACCGACATTCAATTGATCGATCAGAATGGAAAGTTTGGGCCATTTGACGGGCAGTTGTTAGTCGGCGAGTTCACGAATGCAGCTGTGAGCCGGGTTTTTCTTGAGGTGGTAGGGGGAGAGTATCAGGGTGCGTGTTTTCCTTTTCTTGATGGATTTGCCGCAGCAGTGGTTCGTCTCGAATTCGCTCCGGATGGATCGCTGTTTGTCGGGATGACCAACCGAGGATGGTCGTCGCTGGGGAATCGTTCTTATGGATTGTCGCGGGTTCGTTTCAGCGGCAAGACTCCCTTTTCCATCAAAGAGATGAAGGCAAAGCCGGATGGATTTGAACTGGTGTTTACCGAGGAGGTGGACCCAGCCACGCTCGAATCTCTGGAGATGATCAGTTACACGTACGAGTATTCCTCACGCTATGGAGGCGATGAAATGGATACCAAGAATGTAGCAATCGAGGGGAGTGATATCTCGGATGATGGCAAGACAGTGAGGCTCAAGTTGAAGGGACTACGCCGTTACCATGTGCATGAGTTGCATGCTACAGGTGTGAAGTCGAAGTCGGGATCGAAATTGGGATCGCCTTTTGCCTATTACACGCTCAATCAGATTCCGGAGAAATGAGGAGAATTTTTCTGCTCTTGCTTTGCCTCTCTGGAGGATTGGTCTGTGGTGCTGAACGTCCTAACATCGTCTACATCATTGCTGACGATCAATCATGGACCGACTTTGGTTTCATGGGGAGCGAGAGCGTGCACACTCCCAACCTTGATGCACTGGCCGCGAATTCAGCGCGGTTTCCGAACGGGTATTTGCCGACGAGTGTTTGCCGTCCCTCTCTAGTGACGTTGTTGACTGGGCTTTACCCGCACGAGCACCAGGTGCATTTCAACCACGGGCCTCCGGGGAATTCGGCCTACAACAAGATGACTTCGGTCGAAGAGTATGTGCAGGTCCGATCGAAGGAGTTCGATTTGATCAAAAAGGTTCCGACGCTTCCTGGTGTTCTCGGGCAGTGTGGATATCGCAGTTTACAGACAGGAAAGTTCTGGGAAGGACATTGGAAAAATGGAGGTTTTACAGATGGAATGACCGTCTTTGAAGCTCCACCGAGGAGTCAAACCTATGGCGGCGTCAGGAAGCTCGCGAGCGGAGATCGTGTTGCTCATGGAAATGGCGATTGGGGCCTTCAGATCGGGCGAGAGACGATGCAACCGATCTGGGATTTTGTAGCAGATTGTAAGAAAGAGGATGCGCCGTGGCTTATCTGGTATGCGCCCTACCTACCACATCAGCCACATGATTCACCGGAGAGGTTTTACGACATCGCGAGGCAGATGCCCGGTATCGAGCCGCACCAAATCCCGTATTATGCTTCCATCGCGCAGTTTGACGAAACGGTAGGCGATCTCGTGCGATTTGTAGAAGAGCACAGCGACCTTTCCAATACGATATTTGTCTTCGTGTCAGACAATGGCTGGAGTGCTAGTAAGAAGCCTCAAAAGGGGCGGGAGGTGGAATTTGCTCATACGAAGAACAGTAAGAGGGCTCCCTTCGATGAAGGCGTAAGGAGTCCGATTTTATTTCGATGGGATGGTGTGATCGAGCCGGAAACGCATGAGGAATTGGTGAGTAGTGTCGATATCGTTCCAACATTACTGGCTGCTTCGGGATGTGAGCCGATCGAAGGACAGGGAGTGAATCTTCTGCCTGCGATGAAAGGGGAGACTGATTTGGATTCTGAACGGGCTGTATTCGGCGAGATTTATCCAGGGGATGCAACAAGCCTAGGGCATCCTGATCACGATATTGCGTATCGCTGGGTTCGGCAGGGAGATTTTAAACTGATCGTTCCGCATGGAGAAAAGCCGTGGGGAGGGTATCTCGATCAAGTGGCCCTCTATAATGTGGCGAGTGATCCTACGGAGTCCGTGAATCTTGCTGGTGAGGCGAAAGTAGAAGGCATCCGGGAGAATCTCCAGAATTTGCTGGATGTTTGGTGGAGCCCTAACGGCGCACGTAAGTGAATTGCTATTTTGTTCACCCTCCGGTATATGCTCGCACAATGAGATTTCTTGCCCCTTTTCTTTCGGTTCTGTTCATTACATGCCTCGTAGTTGGAGAGGAATTCACTCCGCTATTCAACGGCAAAGACCTTTCGGGATGGGACGGTGATCCTGCACTTTGGAAGGTAGAGGATGGAGTGATCGTGGGAATTTGTGAAGGCCCGGATGCACTGGAACACAATACATTTCTCATCTGGTCGGAAGGAACAGTGAAAGACTTTGAACTGAAGGCAACGGTCCGTGTGATTGGCGATAATAACTCCGGTGTCCAGTATCGCAGCAAGAAGCTACCGGAGAAAGGGGAGTGGGCGATCACGGGGTATCAGTGCGACATTCATCCAGCGATTCAGCACACGGGGATGACCTACGAAGAAAAGGGGCGCGGCATCTTCGGATTGAATGGCAAGAATGTAGCACTGGATCCTGATGGAAAACGGTGGTTGCTGTCAGAGCACGAGCCGGTAAAAGCGGATGTATCCGAATGGACGGAATACACGATTATCGCGCGTGGAAATCATCTCATTCATAAGGTGAATGGAGAAGTTTCTTCGGAGTTATTCGATTATCATGAAGAGGGACGAGCGCTGGATGGTCTCGTCGCGATCCAGCTCCACCGAGGAAATAAAAACCGTGTCGAAGTCAAAGAGATCAAGATCAAGACACTCGATGACGGAGAGGTGATTCCGTTCGATGAGAGCGCCTTGGAAGGTGCTACCAAGGTTGAGAGACCTGGGACACAGAACCCACAGGGAACTGGGCCCATACAGCCTTCGAAAGGAAAGAAGTAGAAAGGGGAGCGCTCAATCTACACTTTGAGGCGCTCGCCTTGTTCGTAGATATCTTTCGCGAATCCTACGATCAGCGGATCGAGATTCTTGAGGAGCTCTTTGTCTTTTCCTTCGTAGGGGACTTTGTTGAGGAGGTAGAGCATCGCGTTCAAGCGGGCTCTTTTCTTGTCATCTGATCTGACGATTGTCCATGGAGCATCCGCAGTGTCGGTGTAGAAGAGCATTCCTTCCTTCGCTTTGGTGTATTCCTCCCATCGGCCGAGAGATTCAACATCCATGGGGCTGAGTTTCCACTGCTTCAGCGGATCTTGAGCACGGCCCAGGAATCTTCGCAATTGCTCTTCACGGCTCACAGAGAACCAGAATTTGAAAAGGCGTATACCGCTTCGCACTAACATTCGTTCGAACTCCGGCGCCTGACGCATGAACTCAAGATATTCGTGTGGCGAGCAAAATCCCATGACATGCTCCACGCCTGCACGGTTATACCAAGAGCGGTCGAAGAAAACGAGTTCGCCTCGGGTGGGGAGCTCTTTCACGTAACGCTGGAAATACCACTGCCCGCGCTCTGTTTCTGATGGTTTTGCTAGGGCAACTACGCGAGCGCCACGAGGATTCAGGTTTTCGGTGAAACGTTGAATGGTTCCTCCTTTGCCCGCGGCATCCCGACCTTCGAAAATCATTACAATTCTCTCGCCGGTCTTAATGGACCACGCCTGCAATTTAACCAATTCGATGTGAAGTTTTTCGATTAAATCCTCGTATGAGGCCCGATTCATCATTCGATCATAGGGATACTTCTCGTTGATGATGTCTTTCTTGCTCTTTGCTTCCTTCACCCTTTTGACAAGCTCAGGAGGGATGCTCGCCTTTACTTGCTCATCAATGACAGCAACCATCGGGAAGGCCTCTTTCATCAGGTCCGACGACTTGTCTTCTTTAGCGTTCTTCTTGGTCTTCAGTCGGTTAGTCGTCTTGGGAGGCTTGTTAGTGCTTCTGTTAACGCTCTTTGTTTTTGGGCTGCCGTTTTCGCTTTGAGTCTGCTCCATGATTTTCTAAGTCCTTCAAGTGGTTCCGTGTCCCTTATCGCAGAGCCGCAAAATCGCTGGCAACTCATAAGGGAAAAGAACCTTGCGCAGCATATACTATGCCCAGCGATACGGAGCTTTTCGAGTACGATCAGACAAATTCTGCGTAAACTGCTTCGACGAGGTCTAGAGACTTGCGGTTCGGAAGAATCCCTGTCTCCATCTGATTCATCACATAGGCAAAGGAGATTCCGTTCTCGGGATCGGCAAATGAGTGGCTTCCCCCGGCTCCATGTTGGCCGAAAGCGGATAACGAAGGACCGAAGATCGAGCGGTGTTTGCTACCGTCTGGCTCGAGTGGGTCTTTCATGAAGCCAGCAGTGAAGGCAGTCGTGAGTTGTAGTGTAAGGTCTGGTCCTTCAGTCAGGACATTGCGTGCTGCCTCGACAACCGGTTTCGGGATGACCTGCACCTGGTCCATCTGTCCTCCTTGTGCAAGAATTTGATAGAACTTTGCCAACCCTTCTGCTGTGCCGACGCCACCTAGTGCTGGCAATCCTGCCTGTAAGGATTCCAGCTTGTTGATATCGCTGAGGGCTCTCATCCCAGCTGGGGAAGAGAACGCACCTGCAGCAAGGGAGTCGGGTTTTGCGATCTCCCTGTAGAAAGGAAGCTCTTCTTCCGATGGCCTCTGGGTTCGCGGCGGATACATGGACGCGAGCCGGTCGATCATCCCAATGCTGAGATTCCCGATTCGAAAGTCAATTCGTAGCTTATCGGCGATATTTTCATTCCAGTATTGGCCCAGGGAAGGTGCTTTTGTCAGCCGGCGAACGACTTCGTCCCATAGAAATCCAATCGTGCGAGGGTGATAGCCGTGAGCTTTTCCGGGTTCCCAAAAAGGAGTTTGTTTTTCCAGAGCCTCGCGGGTAGCGGAGTAGTTCAATATGTTGCTGCGATTTTCTGGTGAGAGGGCAGCAAGACCCGATTGGTGAGAGAGAAGCTGCGCGTATGTTAGACCATTCTGAGCGGCTGTGAGTTCAGGCCAGATTTCAGAGACCTTCGCATGCATCGAAACGCCTGTATTGTGCAGCGCAAGCAAGACAGTAAGCGCTGCGGGCCCCTTGGTTGCCGAGAAAACGGGGACCATGGTTCGAGAATCCCATGGCACATCCTGGTCGCGGTCGCGCCAACCGTGGTGGGCCAATAATATTTCTTCGCCATCTTTCCAGATAGAAATAGATGCACCTAGCTCGCCCCTCTCAGCGAAGTTCCGGTGAAACAGTGATTCGATCGATTCACGCATAAGTATTGAGTCGGACTATTTGATTTCTTTTTTCAATGGACCGAGATCAGGGTCATCCAGGGCCTTCTGGCGAAATGAGGGCTCCATGTCTATCGACTGACTCAACCAGGTGAGGGCCGCCTGCTCGCGGCCAAGAGCAAGTTCGTAGCAAGCGAGGTTGTAAAAATACACTGGTTCATCCTGGAGGCTCGCAGGTCCTTTTTGGAGATGGTCGATGGCGTCCTGTGTCCGACTCAGGGCATGGAGTGCATAGGCGCCCTGGATGTAGCCAGCGTGTTCTTCCGGGTGGACTTCGCAGAGGACTTCGCTCAGGGTGAGTGCATCCTCAAGGTGACCTCGATCAAGAGCTATGATGATACGCATTTCCTGAACCTGTGGCGTGCCACGTCTGTCAGGTGGGAGTTTCTCGATTTCACGGTCTGCTTCTTCCAGCATACCGAGATCGATATAGCCACGGGTTCGTTCGAGCCAGGGAGGGTCGTGCATAGGTCGGGGGCGGAACGAAACGCCATCCCGCCTTCATGTCAATTCTCGGTGAGGGATTCGCGCCATTGTCGCAAACTGTCCGTCAAAAGTTGTTCTTTTGATTTGTCGCGCCGTTCACCTGCGTAGACGACAGCATAGGTGTAGTCAATGGCGGCCCTGCTTGCGGATACATCAAGGATTTGAGATTGCATGGAGGAGAGGAATTCTCTCCATGTCGTTCCAGGCTTTTTTAGAACGCCCATCTCTTTCCCTGCGGCTTCGATCTCTTCGAGGAATACGAACTGGAGGGGAGGCTGTTTGGCTGAACCCTTTTGAAAATGTGTCTCCGACGATTTTTTTCGTGATGTTCGAAAGAAAAAGAACCACAGGGCTCCTACTATCAAAAATCCAGTCAGCGATACAGCTACGATGTGTTGTGATAGGAGGAATAGGAACTCGTAGAGAAGGTCCACAAATTGAACATTGAAGTGCTCTGGAGCGACCTCCTGGCCTGAATAGTCGTAGTACCCGCCTGCTGCTAGTGCGGGGACGTTCCCCTGTAGTGGCAGTCTCGGCGAAGAGTCGGCGACATACGGAGTAGTATCGAAAACGACCCATTTGTTGTCAGGTGTCAGGATCTCCGCCCATGCATGGAAGTCGCTGTCGCGAAAAGCCATCACTCTTTGGTTCGAATCTGCGATCCCGCCGGAATAGCCGTAGGCAATGCGAGAGGGAATTCCCAGACTGCGAAGGATCATGACTGTTGCAGTGGCAAAGTGTTCGCAATGCCCGGGCTGATTATGAAAAAGGAATTCCGCAATGGGGTTCGAGTTTTCTGGTGTCTCGAATTTCAGTGAATAGCGCATGTTTCTGCGCATGTGAGCCTGGATATCCTGCAATGGCTGAGAGGTGTCAAAGCGTTTTGATAAACCGGCAATTCTGGCGGCAAGAGGAGAAGGCGGAAGGTTCAGATACAGTTTGGATGCATTGAACCGACTGAGTTCTTCCTCTGATCCCTGATAGGGCTCCGGCATTCTCAGGGGAACGGAAACAGTGTATTTCAACCGATAGAGATCGTCGCGTGGGGCAAGTTGATACCAGTCGTCTGCGAATTCATACACTGCGTTGCAAAAGATTTTTTCTGAATGTTCAAGCAAAGGGAGTTGTGTTGCGTGCGCCGAGTCAATGTAAACTGAGTAGGAGGACAGCGGGGGGCGTGTGTCTGAAGTGAGTTCCACGGCATTGTCTTCTGTTCCGTCATCGATGTCGTAGATCCATTGGACTGTAGGAGCAGGCGAAATGAATTCGTCGCTCTCAAAAACTGCCAGCGTATGAGTGCGTAGGTAGATTGGCTTTTGCACCCACTGATTGAAAAGTGTCGGATCTATCGTGCTCAGATAGACTTGAGTTTTCCCATCGAAGGAAATGTCGGCTTTTCTCGGGAGTCGACGAGATGCGGAAGTCTGAGGTCCTGTTTCGTTTGAATCAGATGGAGCATCTCCCATATCGAAGGGGGCTTCAGCCTCATTTTCTCCTTCAATGGTTCTGTCGATAGCATCGACACCTGTTCGAACACCAAGCAGTAGAAGGGAAACCGCAAGGATGCCCACACCACCGGCAATCAGTTTGGCAGGAAAGAAAGACTTACCTGTGTCAAAGATACTCAGCAATGTCCCAATCAGGGGAAGCCCTGCCACCGAGTAGACTTGCCAGAAACTGTATTCGTACATTTCCGTCGATGTCACAAATGCGATCAATGCCAGGCTACCTGCCAGAGCGATCCAGATTCTGCGATCAGAAGTCGTCGGCCCCGAGGTGATGGTGCGAGAGGCAGAGAACCAGAGCAACGCCATGCTGGCGTGAAAGAGAGAAGGTAGCGGAGTCCCTGAATCTAATGCGATCCCGCTTTGGAAAATCCATATCTGAGCGACGGTTGCGAAAAGGGAGAGAAGTAGGGGAACCCAGATACCAAGTGGTCGGCGCATGATCAGGCGCGCTGACACAGAAACAACTACTAGTAGCACTGTCAGGCCCATCGAGACTGGAGAACCAGATACCAACCAGCCGGCGAGAGAAGCAAAGAGTGGAAGGAATACGAGTGTCATACGATTGCCTTCCTTTTCTTTCTGACCTCCGGCCTTGTTGTTTTCGATATTGATTCGGCGTCGATGCAGATACTTCCCGGAAATGACGATTGGACCGCTTCTTCCCAGACACTTCTGGGGGCATCACTAATTGCGAAAATCTTATCACAGGAACGGTAGGTCTTTTCCAATCCAGTGATGTTACCTAAATTCTGCAGGGGAGATCTCTGTATTGTCGCCAGTTCGATTATTGCCGAATCAAATTGACCTGCTGTGGAAAGAAGCAGCGGATCGCCGGAACCAGAGTAGTAAAGAACTTCCATTCTTCGAGAACGAAAACGAAGGAGAAGTGCCATTACGATTCGAAGTACCATCTCATATCGCTCCGGTGTCTCCAATTGACCCGGCGGAACGAAGGAATGAAGAAAGATTCCATTTCGCAGTGGTTGGAGTCCCGGAGGATCGGTTTCCCTTACCTGGAGTGCATTGCATCGAAGACTGGATGGCCAGTGAATACTTCGGACTGAGTCTCCATGGCGAAATTCTCTCAACAACCTGAATTCCGATGCTGGATCGGAGAACTCTGCACGCGACCACAATGACTCCTGTTCCAGTCTGTCCAAGTGCTGTTGCAACTTAGTGGGAAGAAAAGGAGATGGTAGAACCGTCATCCGAGACGCTGACTCGATTACCACATTGCGAGAGGTTTCAAATAAGCCCAATGGCCATTTCGAACTGAGAAGTAATTCACGGGAAACGACTGGTCCTCGCTTGCCGTACTTTCCTGGATATTCGATGTGTACCGAATCGTTCGGGTGTATTGAAGGAACAGTTTTGTCAGTGTCGGCGAACGGGTCACGAATGGAACAACCTGAGGCGGGCAGAAAGCGAGATGTATTCCTTACTCGTGATTCTATGGCAAAGCTTTCTCCTACGAAAGCTCGCTTGGGGAGGTTGCGATCGATAGATATTTTTTGAAGGGAATTTCGGGCGAGCCAGCGAGATGTCACCCACACGAGGAGACCAAGAACACCGGGCGTGATAAGGCCGGGAGAGAGTCGGGTGCACCCGACAACGGTGAGCAGAATCAGGGTGAGTAGAGAAACGAATCCAGCTGGTGTGACAGAAATGCTGATAGTGCGAGGATTCATTCCTGACAGGTTACTCGATTGGCACGGATTCACGCAACTCTTCAAGCAGAAGACGAGTTGCCGAGCTGTGCCTAGCGGCACTCTCCATGTCGAATTCGTTTGTCTGCCGGTCCACACGGTGAAATGTGGCAGGAACAAAGGCGGCTTTTACGTCGTCGGGAAACACTGCCTCATGATTTTCAAGAAACGCAATTGCTCGAGATAATTGCATGATGGCAATTGTTCCCCGGTTGCTGATGGCTGTATCGAGCTCGGGATGTTTTCGGATGGCATCGCAAAGCCGGATGACATAGCGGCAGATGGATTCGGACACCGGAACGTGCCTGACTTTTTCCTGCCACATAAACACTTCCTCTAGTGAGATCTCGATCGATGCATCGGCCTCTACTTGCTGCTGTGAGCCCGGCTTGTTTGAATGATACTGGAGAATACGACTCCGAAGCTCACTGTCTGGCAGAGACATTTCAATCGAGAGGAGAAAGCGATCTAGCTGCGGGGCGGGCAGGGGAAAGGTTCCGGCTCGATGTTTGTTGTTTCGTGTGGCGACGACCATGAAGACATCGGGAAGCTGCCGCGTTTCTCCGTCCACGGTGACCTGCCCCTCGTTCATGCTTTCGAGTAGGGCACTCTGAATGCGGGGACTGGTGCGGTTGATCTCGTCTGCCAGTAAGAGATTGGTGAAGACCGGTCCTTCGATAAATTCGAACTCACTGCGATCCTGGCGGTACATGGAGTACCCAAGTAAATCGGCTGGTAACAGGTCTGGAGTAAACTGGACTCGTTTGAACCTACCTGAGATGGACTGGACGAGAGTTTTTGCGAGAGTGGTCTTTCCAACGCCCGGGGGCCCTTCAATCAAGACGTGACCGCCAGCGAGTAGTGCGGCGACCAAATCGTAGCTGGCCAGTTCGGCACCGAGGACTGTTTCGCTGAGGTGTTTCTGGAGTTGCTGCAGTTTCGGGTCGGACATTCGGGAAATCACATCTTTTCAGTTGTGCGAATGCCAAGCAATCCAAGGCCGCAACGTAGCACTCGACCCGTCAACTCGCACAGGGCAAGACGGGTATACCGTACATCACCCTCTGCCCGCAAGACCGGACATGCTTCCCAGAAGCGATGGTAGGTTGTAGCAAGTTCGTAGAGATACGCTGCCAGGGTATTGGGGCGAAAATCGTTGAGAACCGCAGGGACTGTCTCCGCAAACTGTGCCAGCTTGAGTGCCAAGTCTTTTTCGGCGTCTTCGGTGAGAACGAGGTTTCCTCCTGGCTGGAAATCATCTCCCATCTTGCGGAAAATTGCCCGGGTCCTCACATAGGCGTTGATAAGATACGGGGCCGTGTTGCCTTTCAACGCGAGCATTGTATCCCAGTCGAATTTGTAATCGGTCATTCGGAACTGGCTCAATTCGGCATACTTTACAGCACCGATACCAATCACTTCGGCGATTTGCTTTTTCTCTTCTTCAGGAAAATCGGGATTTTTCTCGTCGACCACCTTATAGGCTCGCTCGATGGATTCGTTTAACACGTCGGCAAGCTGGACTGGATCCCCGTCACGTGTTTTGAGCATTTTTCCGTTTTTATCCAGAATGCTGCCGAAAGGAATGAATTCAAAATTGGCATTTTGCCCGCGCTTTCCAGCAATGGCGAAGATCTGGTCGAAGTGAAGCTGTTGAGGCGCTCCGACAACGTACCAGATGGCATCGGCTTTCAGTTCGTTGATGCGATAGTCAATGGTAGCGAGGTCAGAGGTCGCATAGAGAAATCCTCCGTCAGACTTTCGAATGAGGGCAGGTTTGTCTGCCATTTTTTCGTTCTCAGGGAAGAAAACGCAAATTGCGCCGTCGGATTCTTCGGCGATTCCTTCCTTCATTAGCTCCTCGACCAGCGGAGCGAGAGCGTCATTGTAAAAGCTTTCTCCGAGCCAGTAGTCGAACTCGATATCGAGGAGGCCGTAGATCTTTTGGAGTCCCTGTTTGGATAGCTCGATACATTTCTTCCAGATTGCGAGATTTTCCTCGTCACCAGCCTGAAGTTTAACAAGCTCCTGTTTGCATTCATCGCGCAGACCTTCTTCTTCCTTTTGTCTGCCGTTTACCAGCTTGTAGACGCGAACCAGTTCGCCGATCGGGTCTTCTTCCAGGGCTTCCTCATTGAGGACGTTTTTCCATCCCCAGAGAATCATACCGAACTGAGTGCCCCAGTCCCCGATGTGATTGTCGGCAATCACATCGTGTCCGAGGAAGCGTGCGATCCGGCAAAGGCTGTCGCCGATGATTGTGCTACGAATATGGCCGACGTGCATTGGCTTTGCCACATTGGGGGCGGAAAAGTCAGCGACGATCGTCTTTTTCTCTCCGGCTGCGGAAACCGCGAGTTTTTCATCTTCGATTAGCAAGTCGAGGCGAGTGCTGAGTGCTTCCGGCTTGAGGCGAAAATTGATAAAGCCGGGACCTGCTATCTCCGGCTTGTCGGTAAGAGCGCCACCATCAAAGGCATCTGCTATGGTGGAAGCAATTTCGCGGGGATTTTTCTTCAACTGCTTGGCCAGAATCATGGCCGCATTGGATTGATAGTCGCCGAATTGACGATTCTGAGCCTGGTCGACTTGTGCTACGAATCCCTCGGGGAGATCGCTGGCAAAGGGTAGGCTGAGCAGGGTTTCGTTGAGTTTCGTCGAGATTTGTTCGGCGAAGGTATTGGGCATGGGATTTCCTGGGAGGGAGGTTTTTCCTTGGGGTGAAAAGGGTTGGGAGATTATGCCGCAGCAGCTTTGCGAGACAGGATCTCAATGATTTCGTCTTCGGATGTTGCTTCTGCGATGCGTTTCCTCGTGTCCGCGCTATTAAGAATCTTTGCGATGGCCGCTAGAGTCTTGAGGTGCAGGGTGTATTGCGATTCAGGAACGACAAACAAAACGATAAAGTGGACGGGAGCTCTGTCTAGAGAGCAGAAGTCGATTCCCTCATGCGATCTTCCGAAGATGGCGACCACGTCTTCGATGGAATTTGAGAAACAGTGGGGGATAGCTATGCCGCCGCCAATTCCTGTACTGCGTTGCTCCTCACGAGCTTTGAGTGCTTTCAGCACCGCATCTTCCTGATCTTCTGGCAGGCTGTCGATGGACACGAGGTGACTCACCAGCTCCTCGATTGCGGGCCAGTGCTCGTCGGACTTCATGTCTGCCAGGACACGTTCCGGAGAGAGTAATTCAGCGAGAGTCATCGTGACGTTTCACGGAGAGACGTGAGGGCGAGCATACTCTCGCCCAAGGTGGGATCAAGGTAGATTTTGGTCGTTGTGCCTTTACAAAGGCGTGTAAGGGGTTCCATTGAAAGGAGGAAAGTTCGACCAGAAGCTATGTCGTCCCGAGTATTATTTGTCTGCACCGGTAACGTTTGTCGGAGTCCTATGGCCGAAGGACTCCTCCAGCATTTGGCGGAATCTGTGGATGTAGAACTCGAAGCTGGTTCCGCTGGTATTGGAGCTATGGAAGGTATGCCTCCGAGCCGTAACTCGGTCATAGCCATGCAGGAAGAGGGGATTGATATCTCCGATCAGAAGAGTCAAATGCTCACTCCGGAGATGGTGGACGAGTACACTCACATTTTCGGAATGGGACTCAGCCACGTTGAAACGATTCGGGAATTCTTTCCTCATGCCCAGGAGAAGACTTTTGTCCTGAGAGAATTTATCGCAGAAGAAGGGCTTGATCTCAATGTGCCGGACCCGATTGGGGGGGATCTGGAAGAGTATCGCCTCACTCGCAATTTGATTAAGGAGGCGATGCCTTCGATTCTGCGATTTGTCACAACTGGGGACCCATCTGAGACACAGCCTTCGACGTAATACCCCGTGAATTCGAGACGTCGGCTGAAATTGGGCTAAGTTGCTTTGACAAGTCGGGTCTCAAGAACTAGCTAACGGGGCAAAAATACCCGTCACACGTCCTTCAGGGGCGTGTTTTCATCTACTCGCTATGGAAAAACCTTCACTTATCATCGGAACGGATCACGGTGGATTCGATCTCAAAGAAGCAATCGTCGCCCATCTGAAAGGGCAGGGTTATGACGTCGAGGACATCGGCTGCTTTTCGAAGGACTCCGTGGATTATCCCGACTACGCCAACAAAGTGGCAAGCGCGGTCGCTTCAGGAAAAAAGGATCTTGGTATTCTTTGCTGCACGACGGGTATCGGAATGTCGATCGCTGCGAACCGTTTTTCAGGTATTCAGGCGGCTGTGGTAACGAATACGCACATCGCTGAGAAGACTCGCATCCATAATGACACAAATGTCCTTTGCCTTGCTGGAGAATTGAACTCCGTAGAAGAGGCGTGCGAAATCACCGATGCATGGCTCGGAGCCGAATTTGAGTCTGGTGGGCGCCACGAGCGTCGCGTGAGTAAGATGAATTCCTGCGGTGTTGCGACCAGCGCTCCGAATGTGGCCGTAACCGATCCGGAAATTTACGACGCCATCGAAGAAGAGCAGCGTCGCCAGAGCGACAACATCGAACTCATCGCTTCAGAGAACTTCGCCTCAAAGGCGGTTCAACAGGCTCAGGGGAGTTGCCTGACCAACAAATACGCCGAGGGCTACCCCGGCAAGCGCTGGTACGGCGGATGTGAAAACGTCGACAAGGTGGAGACTCTCGCTATCGAACGTGCCAAAGAGGTCTTTGGTGCCGCATTCGCCAACGTGCAACCCCACAGTGGATCCCAGGCAAACTGCGCTGTCTACTTCAGCGTTCTCGAGCCAGGCGACAAGATCCTCACCATGGACCTGTCCCACGGTGGACACCTGACTCATGGTCACTTCGCAAACTTCTCCGGTAAACTCTATGAGGTGAAGCACTACGGAGTGTCTCAAGAAGACGAAACCATCGATTACGATCAGCTTGCTGAAACAGCAAAAGAATATCAGCCGAAGATGATCACGGCAGGTGCATCTGCATACTCCAAAGTGATCGATTTCAAGAGAATGCGTGAAATCGCGGATTCGGTCGGTGCTTACCTTTTCGTCGATATGGCCCACATCGCGGGTCTCGTCGCTGCAGGGGAACATCCATCACCGATTGAGCACGCGCACTTTGTCACAACGACAACTCACAAGAGCCTGCGCGGTCCTCGCGGTGGTCTGATTCTTACCAACGACCCGGATCTTGCGAAGAAAGTGGACTCTCTTGTATTCCCCGGAATTCAGGGCGGTCCTCTCATGCACGTGATTGCAGCCAAGGCAGTCTGCTTCCACGAAGCATTGCAGCCCGGATTCAAGGAATACCAGGCGCAGATCGTGAAAAACGCGAAGGCACTTTCAGCCCGTCTGGCGGAGCACGGCTATCGCATCATCGCTGGTGGCACACAGAATCACCTCTTTATGGTGGACCTTCGCCCGATGGAGTTGAACGGAAAGATCGTTCAGGAGACCCTCGACAAGGCGGGTATTACTGTGAACAAGAACTCGATTCCTTTCGATACCGAGAGCCCCTTCAAAGGCGGTGGTATCCGGGTAGGAACGCCAGCGGTGACGACTAGGGGTATGAAAGAGGCTGAAATGGAGAAGATCGGGGACCTGATTCATGAAGCGATCTCAAACCGTGAAAATGCAGAGAAGCTTGAAGAGATTCGTCTTCAGGTGAAGGCCCTCAATGAGGACTTTCCTCTGCCTTGATCGGAGGGGTTAAAATTTCTCCAACCAGTTTGACAAGGTCTCGGTGAACTCCTTCGGGCGTTCGCCGAAGATCAAATGTCCCGATTTTTCGAAACGAGCGATCGTGACTGAGCCCAGGAGTTCAGCGCTCCGAATTTGATGCTCGGGAGGGATGACTGGATCTTTCATCCCGATCATCATCAGGACTGGGCATTGTATTTCGTGAGCTTCGTCGAATAGATCCATCTTGATAAGTGACTGGATCAGCAAGCGTTGCCCTCGGATCGGATGATTTTTCACATCAGGGAAAACCCTCTTTACCGTCTCGATAAAATCAGGATTCCGAAGGAGTGAAAATTTTCGGTTGGAGTAAAAAACGGAAGCGGTTGCGAATACTCTCCAGTGAATCTTTAAAATTCGGTAACCGACATAGAAGGCGATCTTTCGTACAAGAAACCCTTTCGAAAAGAATTGAATCACCTTCTCCAGTCCTTTCGCGCGAGCATTCATAAAACTCCCGATAGCAACTACGGAAGCAATTCTGTCGGGAAATTTTGAAGCACAATTGAGAGCGGCAAAACCTCCCAGTGAATGGCCTAAGAGATGAAAATCTCCCTTAGGAATCAGATGGTCGATTGGAACACGAAGTAGTTCCGCCATCTTGTCTTCGCTGACATTGAATCTCCGAAAGCCCTGTCGGTAGGTGCTGGGAGCATGCAGCGGTAAGCTCACAGAATACCACGAGCGATCTTTCAAGAGGCTCGAAAACATGTCATCCTCCCAGAATCGAAAGCTGGCCGTCAATCCATGGACCAGAACGACGGGCGGAAGTGATGCATTTTCATTTTCATGAATCAGGCACGCGATACTGTGCCCGTCATGCTCAATGAAAATGGATTCCGGGTCCGCCATCGTGAATCGCCGACCTCATCGAATGTTGAGAGGGGAGGTGACGGGTAGTGTCAGTCTTCCTCACCGCTGAGATTGCGCATCAGGCTTCCGACCAACTCTGCCATGAGATCAGCTTCTTCCTGGCGGTCTTCGGATTCATGTTCGATTTGCGCCAGGGACGCCGTGATCGCTTTCAGGCGGGCAGCCAGGACATAGGCAAGCTGAAGACCAAGCTCAGGATTGGCCTTAAGAAAATCAGTACCGTCCTGAATTTCGTAGAATCTCGACTCCTCCACCGCTTTGACCGTGGCAGTGTGGGCTCCGCCTACGAGAATGGAAACCTCGCCGAAAACAGATCCGGGGCCAGTCAGGGTGGAGATTGTCACACCTTCTCGTTCTACCTCGACTTTTCCGTCGATGAGAACCATGAGGATGTCTTCTACTTCGCCCTCCTGGAAGACAGTGTCTCCGGCAGCAAAGGATTTAACAGGGACTTCAAAACTTTGGCAGAGGGCGAGGATCGAGTTCATACAAGTGCAGTTCTAGATCGTATACACCAAAAGTTCAACTTGGTCGACGTGTCAGTTTGCAAAATGTGCAGTTCCTTTCGTAACTCCAGATTGCCCTTGAGGACAGCGATTTTTAGAGAAGGAGAGCGGTGCGATCTCCCCATTGTTTGTTCTTAGGGGCGGTTATCTCGAAGGTGAGGCTACCAAAATCAGAGTCGCCATCCAGTGTGATCTGGAATTTGAGTGGATCTGACGAATCTATGTTCTATCTCCGTCTTAAGAATGCGCGCTATGATCTCATCGCTCGTTTTGAAAAATGCGTCGCAGAGAACTGTGTGAAAGATCATCCGGTAGGGAAGGAATGTAGACCGGTAAATGGATCCCCGGGCAGCATACCTTACACCATTCCCCTCGAAGAAGCTGTGGAGTTCATACTGAAATCGATCTCCGTAATTTTGTAGAAGCGTTGCTCCAACTCCGCTAGAGCAATTTAGAAATACATTGGTGGGGTAAGCCGAGGCATCAGCCCGGAGGTTGGCTATGTCGAATATTCTAAATCGATGTAACCATTCGAGTAAGGTAGGAAAGGATATATAACTAGTGAATCGAAGGAATTGCTGATTAGAATCATTGACGAGATCTTGACATTTGTTCTCTTGATTTCACTATCTGATTCAGTTCTGTGCTACTGATCTACGTAGCTGCTGATTTAATTTGATTTTGAAGGCAAAGCGCTCTCCTCGCTGACGCCCATTGACTCCTTACAACATGATTATTTTTGGTTCGGGAAACTATTACAAGCGCGATTCAGTTTATCGGGCCGACATTTGCGAAAATTGCGGCAGTTTTCAACATCTGCATTCTTACACTTGCACACCAGCTGGCCACGTTTATTGGGTCCCAATTATTCCGTTGGGTTCAAAACGCATCATGGATCAGTGTCCTTCCTGTAAGGCGGGTAGAGTGATGTCTCTCGGGAAATGGAAGAAATTGCGTCGGGAGGAAGTGATTCCGGCACTTGAAGAGTTACACAAAGATCCATCGAATCGTGATGTAGCGGAGCGAGCCCTCGGGTTGGTAAGACAGTTTGGCACGCCGGAAGAATTCAATGAGGCGATGGAAGTGATCTGGCCGCACTATTCCAACCATCCCGAGATGTTGGCAAAGCTGGGTTGGGGGATGAGCCGCTTTCATCACCGGGATGAAGCGAAGCAAATGCTGGATGCTTCGCTGGCAATTAAGGAGGACCCGGAAATTCGCGAGTTGAAAGAGTTTCTCGAATCGGCGCCAAGGACTTCTCCTCCCAGTCCGCCAAATCGGATACTGCAGTTGATGCCATTCTTGATCATCCCGATCGCGATTCTAACCGTCTTTGGTGCGATTGTGTTCAGTGGCACTTCTAAGAAACCCGGGCACGTGTATCTGGCAAACGGCCTGACGAAGCCGTATTCGGTGATGGTTTCGGGGGAACAAGTCGAAATTGGGGCAAAGAACCACAGGAAATTGAGAGTTGATTATGGACCTGTCAGGATAAGTCCCGTTCCAGGCGCGGAATATGGTTTTCCTTTTGAGCCAATCGAACTCGATTTGACAGCGGAATTCTGGAAACGCGTTTCTGGTGGGAATGTGGTTGTATTTAATCCGGATCGCACGGGTCTTTTTTCTTATCAGGAAATCGTATATTTTCCGGAAGACATCAGAGTCGCTACGGATGAGATGATGGAGTCTGGGTCGATGTCTCTGTATGCAGGCAAGGAAATGCACGAATTCCGCAAGCCGGACTACGTTTTCCGTGAGGCTCCTGAGAATATCAAGATGTCGGGGAGCCGATTGACCAAGACGGCGGTGCAGTTTTATCCTGAACTAGATCCCTCAGCTATTGTCAGTGCCTTGCTTGATGAAGGGGACCATGCTCAGGCCTCGGAGTATCTTTATGCTCAGTTGAAAGCAGAGCCTGAAAGGCAGGCGTCGGCGTTATTGCCCATCCTTTCGCTTGTTGGTAGTCCCGAAGAAGTAGTCGAGTTTATTGAAGCGCGCCTCGACGACAGGCCTCTTCTGATTGAGTGGCACAGATACTATCAGGAGCTCAAACCGACTGTGGATCCTAGCCACAACCTTCTTGCCGAATACCAGGATCGACTCGCCAAAAATCCGGAGAATTCTGATCTCACTTATCTCACCGCACGTCAATTACCCGACGGTGCTGAGCAGCAAGCCATGTTTTTGAAATCCACGCAAATGAGTCCGCCTTCTGCATATGGATTCTACGCGCTGGCCTATGATGATTGGGCCCGAGCGAAATTTGGCGATGCTCTGAGGAATCTACGGAAGGCCATCGAGTTGAAGCCGGGTGAACTTACGTTCCAATCCATGGAGTATGATTTTCTCGCTGCCAACAGTAAGTGGGATGAGCTGGCTACGATGGCACAGGCTGACTTCGAGGCCGATCCCAGTAATTTCACTAACGCTCAATACTATGTGACGATCCTGGCAGCAAATGGTGAGGAAAGTAAGACAACGGGGGTGATTACGCAGTACATCGAAATTCAGAATGAAGGGTTCGCTATGCCAGATCAGATGGGGCAGCAGCTTCTCGACTTGTTTGAGTCCTCCATTGCTATTGGGAAGCACCAGCGAGAGCGATATGCGGAGGCGGCGAAGAAAATTGGGTCTCCGATTTGGGATTTTCAGGCTAGTCTCTGCGAGGGTAATATTGCGGCAGCCGAATCATCGCTGGAGAATGCTGCCGCTTCGGCGGAGGACGGCTACGTTCCCACAGATCACAGGCTGATTCTCTACGCGGCAGCCACAGCAAAAGGGAAAAGATCGATTGCTGAAAAACAACTCACTCTCATCCGAGATGATT
Organism: Verrucomicrobiales bacterium; assembly: GCA_002698785.1. Taxonomy (GTDB): domain Bacteria; phylum Verrucomicrobiota; class Verrucomicrobiia; order Verrucomicrobiales; family DEV007; genus Arctic95D-9. Next base: position 85,999 of record PAAG01000008.1, read on the forward strand.
TTGCGTCAAATAAGGAAGGCTTTGGTGCATGGATTCAGGAAGGTGCAGAGATGCCCTCCTTGGAAGACTTAATAAATGACAGATCTAGTCGCGGTTACCGGAATGTTGCAGGCGTGGTACTGGCGATGAGGTCCAAAGACAATACTGAAAGAGCTGAGTTTCTTGAATACGCCAAACGCATGAACTACAACTTCGATTTCCGGACTCTGGTGTTGGATTGGATTTTTGAGGAGATCGAGTAGCGAACTCAGACAACATTTGGGAGGAACGCTACACGCCAACGCGCCACTCAAACGTTCTTTTTTCTCGGATTTCAAAGTGGTAAGACCTCTTACCAATGATTCCACCCGCTACTGCTCAGTCCCTTACGAAGCGACCCAGTCTTGTCGAGCAGACCTGTGCAATGCTGGCGGACCATATCGCTTCCGAGTTTGGCGGGGCGGAGGGGGAAAACTGGTTGCCATCGGAGCGGGAGCTGGCGGCACGTTTCGGAGTGAGTCGCCCTGTAATTCGCGAGGCTACGAAGCGGCTGGAGCTGCAGGGCCTTCTCGAAATCAGCCATGGGCGTGGGATCAAGGTGGTCAGTAAACTTCAGCGTCCGATGAGCCATTCGCTGGAACTTCGTGTGCCGGAGTCAGGTGAACTGCTTCGCCAGCTCGGTGAGGCGCGTCGTTTGCTGGAGCCGGGGCTGGCTCGTCTGGCGGCAGAACGGCGGACGAAGAAGGGAGTCCAACTGTTGGAGAAACGCCACCTCGCCATGGAGCGTGCCGGTGATGTGGTAGAAGCAGCGGCGGAAGATGCGTTGTTTCACCAGGAGATCGCCCGGGTTGCCGGGAACGAGGTGATTGCCCTGATTCTTTCTTCCTTTGGTGACCTCGGGGAAACTGTCCGACGGCATACCCTTTCGACGACGGGAAAAGAGAAAGCTCTGGAGCATCATGCCGCGATTCTGGAAGCGATCAAAGAAGGTGATGGCGATGCGGCGGAGACGTGGATGCTGACGCACGTGACGGAAGCGGCGAAGGATCTGGAAAAATCGGAAGCTGCTAAAGGATGAGAATTATTCCCATAATGACAGTCTTGCTCGCCACGGCGGGCCTTTCGGCGGCAAAAGACCCGGATCCGCTGGCGATTTTGGAGAACAATTGCCTTTCCTGTCACAATGCCCACGATGCGAAGGGCGATGTTGCTTTTGAATCGGGGCCGATACCTGACAAAATAGCAAAGTCGATTGTAAAAGCGATCGCCGGTTCCGATCCGGAGATGCCGAAGGACCGCGATGCTTTGACTTCGGGACAGGTCGAGGTAATCAAAAATTGGGTTGCCGATGGCGCAACGATTCCCGAGGGGCGTGTGCTGAAAGATACCTACGTGCCGGGGCGAGACTGGTGGTCGTTGCAGCCTATAGAGAAGTCAGAGGTTCCGCACGCAGGAAAGTGGTCGGAGAATGAGATCGATGCATTTGTTCTGACAAAGCTTCAGGAAAAGGGGCTGAGTCCTTCGCCCGAAGCACCGCCACGTGTGCTGGTTCGGCGTTTGTATTACGATTTGACCGGTCTTCCTCCAACGCCGGAGGAGGTCGATACTTTTGTCGCAGAGTACAAGGCCAACCCGGAGGGAACGTGGTCGCGGTTGGTTGATCGACTGCTTGCGAGCCCGGCTTACGGTGAACATTTCGCGAGGCATTGGCTTGATGTGGCGCGCTATGGCGAATCGCACGGCTACGACAAAGACAAGCCTCGCCCGAATGCCTGGCCCTATCGGGATTATGTCATCCGCAGTTTCAACGACGACAAGCCGTGGTCGCAGTTCGTGAAAGAGCAGATCGCTGGGGATGTGCTGTATCCCGATTCGCCGGACGGTATTGTTGCGTTAGGATTTATTGCGGCTGGTCCGTGGGATTTCATTGCTCACTTTGAAGTCGGAGAAGGCAAAGTCGACGGGCGTATCGCGAAGCACATGGATCGCGACGATATGGTGAGTGCGACTTTCAATGCCTTCATGTCGACGACGGTGCAGTGCGCGCAGTGTCACAACCACAAGTTCGATCCCGTTTCGATGGAGGATTACTACCGTTTGCATGCGGTTTTTGCCGCGGTGGATCGCGCGCCCCGCATCTACGATCTGGATCCGGCGATGCTGAAAAAGAGGGAAGATTTGACCCGTGCGATCGCCGAGGTGCAAAAGGAGGTGAAGCAGCTGGATAGTGAAGTGAAAGCAGCCGGTGGGCCTGAGTTGGAGAATACGCTGAAGAAGATCGAGGAACTCAACAAGGCGGGTGCGGGCAAAGTGAAGAAGTCAGCGGCCTACGGATACCACAGCCAGATTGCGAAGAAGCCGGATACCGAAAAGTGGGTGCAACTGGAGTTGATTGATGAAGTGGCCATTGATCGAATCGAGCTGGTGGGAGCACATGATGAGTATGGCGGAATCGGTGCGGGTTTTGGATTCCCCGTCAGGTATCGAGTCGAGGTTTCAGCCACCGGCAATTTCGAAAAAGACAAGCGAATGTTGGCCGATCATTCCGCCGCCGACTTTGTGAATCCCGGTATCCAGCCGGTGGAGGTGAAGGGCGACGGTGGTCCGGCCCGGTTCGTTCGTATCACAGCGACGAAGCTTGCAGCGCGGACGAGCGACTACATGTTAACCCTCGGTGAATTGCGTGTCTTTGACGGGGCGGACAGGAACGTAGCGGGCAAGGGAATCGTGACGGCACTGGATTCGATTGAAGCTCAAGTGCGATGGAGCCGGTCGAATCTGATCGATGGGGAGGCACCGGTAGCCGGAGATCCGAAACAGGCACAAGAGCTGGTCGACCTGAAGAAGCGGAAAGCAGAGATTCTTGCTGCGATCAATACCCCGGAACGGGAGAAAAAGCGCGCCGATCTGGAGACGAAGCTCGGCAATCTGCAGACGGAACTGAAAAAGGTTCCCGAGGGCAAGATGGTCTATGCCGCTTCTACGCAGTTCAAGCCGTTCGGGAAAGTGTTGCCGACGGACGGAAAGCCCAGGGAGATTCGTTTGCTGCACCGCGGAGATATTCGCAGCCCGGGAGATGTGATGCCCGCAGGTGCTCCGGCCTTGTGGGAAGGAACGACGGAGGCATTTTCTCTGGAAAAGAACGCGACGGAAGGAGATCGTCGTGCCGCTCTTGCGGAGTATTTCGCCGACCCTGACAATCCTCTCCTCTGGCGCTCGATTGCGAACCGTGTGTGGCTTTGGCATTTTGGAAGGGGAATTGTGGACTCGCCGAATGACATGGGCCGTATGGGGATGGAGCCGACGCATCCCGCGCTCTTAGACTGGCTCGCCGCGACCTTGCGGGACGATCCGAAGCAGTCGCTGAAAAACCTGCATTACCAGATCGTGACGAGTGCGACGTGGAAGCAGGCATCGAATCATCGCGCGGACATGGCGGAGGTCGATGCGAACAATGCCTACTACTGGCGGGGGAATAGAAGACGGCTTTCGGCGGAGGAATTGCGGGATTCCGTTCTGGCGGTGTCAGGAAAATTGAATCGCGAAATGGGTGGTCCCAGTTTCCAGGACTTTGTGATCGAGAAACCGCAGCATTCGCCTCACTATCAATATCACCTTCACGATCACGACGATCCCAAGTCGCAGCGGCGCTCTATCTATCGAATGATTGTCCGTTCGAAAACACAACCTTTCATGACTACGCTCGACTGTGCCGATCCGTCGCAGATGGTGGCGAAGCGGGATGAGACGACCACAGCCCTGCAGGCGCTCGCGTTGTTGAACAATCCCTTCATGGAAACGATGAGCGGCCACTTCGCCACGCGGGTAGGGCAGCAGAAAGACCCGATTCAAAAAGCATTCCTCCTCGTCACGGGCCGGGAGCCGAATGCGGATGAGCTCGACGAGCTGAATGCCTACACCCGCCTCTACGGATTGAAGAATACGTGCCGCATCCTCTTTAACCTCAGTGAATTTGCTTATGTCGATTGATCGCCGTCATTTCCTGGCCGGTCTTTCCGGTGGCTTTCCCGGTCTCGCCCTGACCGATCTCCTGGCGCGGGATGGTGTATTGTCAGGCACGCTGCATGCTCCGCCGAGGGCAAAGCGCGTCGTGCAGCTTTTCATGGCGGGGGCGGCCAGTCATGTGGATCTTTTCGATTACAAACCGCAGTTGGAAAAGGAACACGGCGAGCAATGGGATCCGGGGGAGGAGGTGGAGCTGTTCCAGTCGACTCCTGGGGCGAGCATGAAGTCGGTGTGGGACTTTCAGCGCTATGGGAAGTGCGGGAAGCATCTTTCGGAAGTAGTGGCTCCGTTAGGCGATGTGATCGACGATCTCGCTTTCGTTCATAACATTGTCGGGAAGACCGGTGTGCACAGCCAGGGAACGCTCCTGCAGACGACGGGATTCAATCGGCCGGGATTTCCCAGTGCCGGATCGTGGGTGAGCTATGCGCTCGGCTCGGAGAATGAGAATTTACCGGCCTTCGTCGTGTTACCCGATCATCGAGGGCTTGCCTCGAACGGTACGAAGAACTGGTCCTCGATGTTTCTCCCCGCCCAGCACCAAGGCACCGTGATTCGCCCGGGAGCGGCCACGCCGATCGACGATCTGTTTCCTCCGAAGGATAGTGATTTCATCACGCCCGGCGCGGACAAGGCTGGCTTCCAGCTTTTGGGGAAAATGAACAGCCGCTACGCCGAGGAGCGGGAAGGGGACAGTCGTCTCACCGCTCGCATCCGCAGCTACGAGCTGGCCGCGCGGATGCAGCTGAGCTCGACCGAGGCACTCGATGTGTCGAAAGAGCCGCAGTACATTAAGGACATGTATGGCCTCGCGCCCGAGGGCCCCGGCGTGGACGATACGAAGATCAATGTGAAGGCCGAGCGTGAGTTCTTCGGTCGGAAATGTCTTGTCGCGAGGCGTTTGCTAGAGCGTGGAGTGCGCTTTGTGCAGGTCTGGTCTGGAAACGACAATGGGCATCCCCGCCGTAACTGGGACAGCCACGAAAACATCGAGCGAGATCACGGTCCGCTCGCCTCGGGAATGGCGACAGGGGCAGCGGCATTGATCAAAGATCTGAAACAGCGGGGGATGCTCGACGACACGATCATTCTCTGGACGACGGAGTTCGGTCGTATGCCCTGTGCACAACGTGGAGTGGGGCGAGATCACAATCCGTTCGTCTTCACCAACTGGCTTTGCGGAGGAGGGATCAAGGGTGGCGTCACCCACGGGGAATCGGATCAGTGGGGCTATAAGCCGCTCGATCCTGCGAATTCAACTCAGGTGTATGACATTCACGCAACGATCTTGCATCTTCTTGGGATCGATCATGAGAGACTGACTGTGCGGCACAATTCTATTGATAGGAGATTGACCGATGTGCATGGGCGAGTCGTGAGGGAGATTCTTGGTTAGGCGCGTCTTGAGGTCCTGCAGTTGCGGACCGGATGAAGAATCACATAGTTCGACAATCACACTCCCCACGATTTCTGGGCCTTTTTTTCCGATTCGCACCGAGCAATGAACCGGTAGCGAGGGGAATAGGGCTGGGCAGTGTTGCCCTCCAATTAGTTACAGAAATTTCAGTTGATTCCAACTTTTACATTGCAATTATCATAAAATTCGCAGAAACTGGATCGAATGTAACGGAAGCATTAACCGCCTCGTCCCATTGAAAACACGATTTCTACTTGAATCACACCGGACGCCGGAACTGAACGGGGAGTTCAACCCGTCGTTGCCGACATGCCTGGATGATGCGGGGCATCCTTATTTTGGTCGGATACTTCATCACCTGAACCGTCTGCTCGGGGAGACGGATTTGAGTTTTGTGGTGACGACTTCCAATGTAGAGACGCTCCCTGAGTATGGTCCGGGAGTGATTTCTTGTATTCTTGAGGACGAACAATCCAAAGAAACTTTCTATCGAAGCAAAGTAGGAGCTATTTTCCGTTGTTATCCTACCTTTCCAAGCCACCTCGATGGTGTGCATGGTTTCAAACCGATTCATCGACTGGGCGCGTCTTATGTCGTTGCACGGGATTTTTTACGAGGAGCCCCGGGCAGGCTGCGAACGCTTCAGGCTAAGGTGGGGAGACAGAAAATCGCGCCTATCTTCGAGATTCCAATCGGTTATCATGCTCATGATACCGTGGATTTCATTCCATTTGAGATGAGGGAGTGGGACGCTTTTTTCTGCGGAAGCATCAGTCATCTCAGGAAAAACAGCCCCGATGAGATTCTGGCAAAATTTCGTCCCAAGTCATTGGAGCGGTTGCAGATGAAGGCGGCGATTGAGCAGACCTTGGAGGAGCATCCTGAAGTTCGTATTGACCGCAGTTACACTGCGAGTTTCAACGAAAGCATCGCTTCGAGTCAGCAAAGTTATCTTGAGAAGATGATGAACTCACGGTTCAGCCTGGCTCCCAGAGGTGGCGTGCCTCACACCTACCGTTTCTTTGAGGCGTTGCGATATGGGACGATACCGATAGGAGAGACGTTTCCGAAGTCAGTGGAAGGGGCGCCGTTCGTGCGATTACGCCAATGGGATGACCTTTCCGAAACTCTCAGCCACCTTCTGGAAGATCGAGCTCGGCTCAAGGAACTTCATGAGAACGCTCTTACTTGGTGGGAGACGCAGGAGGCTGAAGAAGTAGTGGCTCGCCGGATGTTCTCTCAACTTTGCGAGATGGGAATGGCAGTGGAAAAGACCGAGGTAATATCCGCCAAACAGGTCGCGTAGGAGAAGGGGGAGCGGGCGTTCTGTTTGGTAGCAGAGAAGCACCGGGAAATATTCTGTCGAGCCAAATCACTTGCATTGGGTGCGAAGTGACCGGACTCTTGGTTCGAAGATGAAAGCGAACCTCTCCGTCCTACTATTCTTTCCAATCGTTTTCGCGGTGGCTTCGTGTGAAACTACGAATTCAACTTCGTCATCTGCCACTACATCGGCGGCGGTCAGTTCGAGCTCCGATTCCAGCGCATCTTCTGGGGTAAAACCCTATCCAAAAAAGAAATGCCTAGTCACCGGTGAAGCGCTTGATTCGAAGGGCCAACCAATTACCGAGGTCTATCAGGGACAGGAGGTAAAATTCTGCTGTGAGCCTTGCCGAATGGCGTTTCACATGAACCCTTCGTTCTACATGGCCAAGCTTTGAGCTGCGAGCTTCTACTGCGCCTCAATTGATTGCATTGCCTCTACTGTTCGTTCAGCGACACTTTCCCAAGTGAACGATTCAGCACGCTGTAAGGCATTCGAGCGCATGCGTTCGCGGGTCTCAGGCGACAGTCGAAGAAACGAGTTTATTGCAGCAGCGATGTTCTCCTCATTCTCCGGTTCGAAGTAGAGCACGGCTCCTGTTGATGAATGGTCGTCGGGAGTAAAAATCGGACCACCTACTTCAGGAAGGCTCGCCCTATTGGAAAGAAGCACGGGACATCCGCAGGCCATCGCTTCCAATGGGGGGAGACCGAAGCCTTCATATAGGCTGGGAAAAAGAAAGGCATCCGAAGTCTGGTAATGTCGGATGAGTTCTTCATCAGATACTCGACCAAGCCAGTTCAGGCCAGGAGCATCCGCCTGATCGAAGTGGGCAAAGCTCCTCGCGTTTGCTCCTCCAATGATATTCAATTTCGCCTTCTCCGGAATGCGTCCTTGTTCGTGAAGGCGCGCCCAGGCGCGGACGAGTCTCGGTAGGTTTTTTCGGGGATCGAGAGATCCGGCGCAGAGAAACGTAGGTGCATTAGGATCGATGCCGGGGCGTTCTGGCAGGGGGCGAAAAACAGGATCGACGGCGTTTCCAAGCACGTGGATTCGTTCTTCGGAAATTCCAAGGAAATGGGCAAGCCGTTCCCGCGAATATTCGGATACGGTGGCGACAGCTGCGCTTTTCCTGGCGAGGCGTGGAAGAAGGTTTTGGTAAATGGTTCGAAATCCTCTGCTGAAGGACTCGGGCACTTCCCAGACCGCAGCGTCGTGAATTACTGCCAATTGCCGGTTCACCGTGACTGGACCGGTATTACACGGCGAAAAAAGAATAGACTTGTTCTTTAGCTTGCGGGGAAGCGACCATTGTTCCCATGCATGACCACGCATTCCTGACAAAGAACCCTCGGGTGCTATTTCCTCTACCTCGACGTCAGTTCGAGAGGCGAGTCTTGAACAGACTTCTCCGGCGAATCTTTCCACACCTGTTACGGGGCGGGAGCGGAATCGGGAATTTACAGCAATTTGCATCATGATGCGGTGGCCGTGTTGGTATTTGCTGAAAACGGTATGTGTCTCCTTTTTAGCCGAAACGGAACAGTCGCCGCCCACGCCAGAATTGCGATGATGACGACGGTGGCAGGTAGTACGCGGTTCGATCCGATCCAATAGGGGATACGAATGATCTCCATGAGGCTTAAAAAAACGATGGGGAAGAAGAGGCACCAGACTCGCCCGAGGACGAACGCGCGCCACGTCGTCCCGAAGAAAATTCCTAACAAAATCATGAAAGGCGCGAAGAGGAGGTTACCAACTTTTGTGCCGACATACCAGATGCCAGAAGTATTGTTGTACTCCGGGTCGAGAGTTCCCTGATAGAGTCCGTCGTAAATCATTTCGTAAGCACCCTTCGTAATTGGCATCGTCGTGGTCTCGTAGAATCCGGAGACATTGAGGGTGGCCGCACCCGTATTCATCGCTTCGAAGTAGTAGGTGAAAAGGCGTTGCCAACCGAACTGCAGAATGTTTGCGTGATGCCCGGAGTAGTATTGCCACGAACGGAGAGATTCGAATGCGGTGAACACAATCAGGAGAAGAACGGGCACGATCAGGGGGAGAAAGCGAAACAGCATTTTTAACTGCGGTCCCGCTGTGCGTGTAATTCTCGGCATAGCACAAATGATAAAGGGCACTGCACCTTCTACGAGTGCGAGACGTTCCGACCAAAGGATAGCCCGAATGAAAAGTGTGCCGAAGAAAACGAGGTGAAAGGTAGATATGAGCTTAATGCGACCTGGGAGGACTCCTGCCCAGCGAAGGCCGCGAAGCGCTCCGAGAACCAGGGAGACCTGTGTCCATGTTGTGACGCCCGGTATCGTCTTGAAAGAATGCTTCAGTTCCACGTTTCCGCCGAGGACGGCCATTGCAAGCCCTGGGTTGATGAAGAACCCACGAAAGAAAAGCAGGTGGGCAACCACAAAGACCGCCATGAGAATCCAGTCAGTCCGCTCAGATAAAAACGCCTCGGCGATGCGCGGTGTGCCGCGGTTTTGCAGGGATGGATTACATTCTGGAAAAATGAGACTACTAAACAACCGGGATTCTCCGAAAGCGGCGCCGAGGGCGAGTAGGAGTATGCCGACGATGCCCACGATGAGACCAGGCGTGGAATAGATTAATTGTGCCTCTGACAGGGTCAGGGTGGGGTCGGAGAATGAAAGAATCAGAAGGGTGGGCAGGGAAACGCCGACCAGCATTAGTGAGGGGCGGTACCACCATGGCATCCACCCATTGGCGGGAGCCATGTTCTTTTTCAATTCATAAGCTGTCATGCCCTGGCTTGTTGCTTCGAGCGTTTGCGTATCACTTTTGTTGCCCAGATCAGACCAACGATATCTTCAATAAAGAAGGCAATAGAGAGAGCGAGGACCATTCCAATTCCGCCGAGACTTGGAATCAGGAAAAAGGCAAGTGCAGTAGATAGGATAAGTTTCGCGACTCCGAGACGAGCGAGGAGCGTCGTCTGGTTTGTCATCAGGAGAAGATAGGGGACAGGACCTAGAGCAAGGAATAGGAACTTTGTCGCTAAGAGTATTCGAAGTACTTCGGCACCGTTCTTAAACGATTCCCCAAAAATCCCCATGACGAACTCTGGAAAGAAGACGCCCACAAGCAATGGGAGTGAAAGTGCTGCCAGGGAGATACCAATCGCTTTTCCGTATACCTGAAAAAGAGCCTTCCCGGGATTTTTCTTGGCACCGGCGCGGGATAGATCGGGTGCGAAGACACTGTGAATTGCCGTCGAGAGAACCGAGAAGAGAATGCTGATCCGAACGGCGGTAGTTACGTAGGAGACTTCTTCCTCTGGGCGAAGCGACTCGAGAATAAACAAGGGAAGGATGAAAGCTGCCGCTCCAAAGAGGTTTACGCAACATACCGAGAACCCCTCGCGAAAGAGTTCTCGAACGGTCGATAGCTTCGGTACTGAGAAGAGTTTCCGGAACTCTGTCGCCGGACCAAACTGCACCGCGAAGGCTGCTACAAGGTAGCTTCCTGTGTAGAACGTGAGAAGCCCCCGCGAGTCGACCTGGTTCGCGAAGAGTGCGCAGCAGATACAGAAAAGTGTGACGGGAACGAAGTGCCCGGCGACGATGCCGAGGATAGGGCGAGACAGGCCCTTCAACGCCTCTCCGTTGATCATATTGATCGTCATCGAGGCGAGAGCGATCGGGAGAAGAAAAGGCCACACCGCAAATTGCTCCGAACGATCATGTTCAAAAACCGCGTAAAGGAAAAGCACGGCTCCGATAGTGAGCGCGACTCCAGCCGCAAAGGTGCGAAGTGAGGCGAGATAGTTCATCACGCTCATCGAGCCTTCAGCTTCTACTCGCGGAGCGTTTCGAAGGGCAATTTGCTCTAACCCATACGTCGCAACAGGGACAAAAGACATCAGGATAGCGGACCAGAAAAAGAACATTGCACTGCCTTCATCACCCAGAGTTCGAGCAATGATGATCGTGCTTAGCATCTGAATACCCGCACCGGCGAGACGAATACCAGGGGGCAGCATCGTGCCGCTGACCTTGGTGAGTAGTGCCATTGGACGGCTACTCCAGCCAAGGTTCATTTCCGCAGCAGGTTCGGTAGTATTGCTCATTCCGATTTGTTGTCTCTGCTCTTTTTATCCTTGGAGAATGAGCGACAACTGGGCGTCTGAACCTCTAGTCAACAGCCTGACAGTATCTTCGACTTCTTTCTTTTCGTCTCTGTCTTTCTGAACGAGCAAAAGGTTCGCGTTGGAGACAGATGCTATCAAGGCAGGTACCTGAGTTTGCTGCGCTATGGAAGTGGTTTCGATCACGATGCGGGTAAAGTCTCCCGTATGAGGACTAAGCAACTCCCATGCGTTTCTTGGTGAGATAAAGAAGGTCGCTGGAATTCGGAGGAAAGAAAGATTCTTCGTGCCTGTGCTCTTGGGAACCAAGTCCACCATGGATTGCGGATCCCCACCGGGCATCACTGAAATTACCAATGTCCTGTGACCGTAAAAGGCAGAAGCCGATGCCAGGCACACAGCGACACGCAGTGCATCTTCATCCTCTTTGACGGAAGTGAGATGGAGCAGGGAGGCATTTCGATGTTGAACGGAAAGGAGAACTTCCGTCATTTCTTGAATCAACTGTTCGTCACGAAATTCCGGGTTCAGGCGAGGAATCTTTGTTGCGACAGGAACGTTCATTTGGCGCTCCAATTGTTTTCTGTCCGCGATAGGAGCTCCTCTGAGCAAATCTACCCCAACAAAACCCAAACTGATAAGTCCTCCGAAAAACCCCGCTGCAAGAACGAAGACAGGCTTGTTCGGTTTTGCTGGCTTATGAGCTTTGATCGGCGCAGACATGAGCTTTGTCACGTGGGTAGACTGCTTGCTCATCAGTGCTGTTTCACCGATCTTCTGGCGCAGAGCCTGGTGGATTGCCCATTCGGTTTCGACCTTTTGTTGGATCGCTCGAAATTCGGAACTCACCTGCTTCATGTTCGCAAATTCTTCCTGTAGTTCTGAAACACGTTCAGAGAGGAGTTGCTCGTTCATCACGGCCGCCTCGAGAGAGGCGTTCACTGACGACTTTAAGTTTGTAGCGAGTTCCTGAAGTTGCGTATCGACTTCAACAAATCGGCTTTTCGCTTCGATGTAGCGCGGGTGATTCCCTGTATACTGCTGTTCTATTGCAGCAAGGTTCGCTTTTGCAGTTGTGCGCTGATCAAGAAGGCTGGAAACATGCTCAAGCTCACCGAAGTTTCCAATGTTGATCACTTTTACGGGATCTTCCTTCGGGTCGACATTTCGTAGCGTTTCCACTTTGCTTCGGAGATCGAGAACTTTGCCGGAGATAGTGTTGAGTTCGTCACCCACTTTAGTAAGGCGTTCCGCGGAGAGTTGGTGATCCTGTTCTACGGTGAGCGAGGCATTTGCTCTTCGAAAGTCCTCTAAAGATTTCTCAGCTTCAAGAGCCCTTGTGTAGGCAATATCAGCCTGTTCGCGGAGTTCCTCGACAGAATCGATGGCTTCACCCTGTTTCTGCTCGGCAAGATAGGACTCGAACTCTTCGACGAATGTTTGAGCAATCAATCGAGCTCTTTCAGCATCGGTGTCAAAGACAGAGAGTTCGATCAATCGAGTCGGCCGGATCAATCCTGCCTTAAATCGCTTTTCGCTAATTTCAGCAAGAAGCTGCGATCCAGAAATTTCCTGGCCGCTGTCCACGTACTTGTGAAGAGACTTAGGCAAGAATCCCTTGTCTTCCCGCAGGTTCAACTTGTCGACCACACGAAGAACCATTGAGTCAGAAAGAATTGCTTTTTCCATCGAGTTCAATGAGTCCAGATCGGAGGCGATCGAACTCACATTCTCAATTTGTAGAATGCTGTCGAACTTAGGGTCTACGAAAATGAGAGCAGTGCTCTTGTAGTAGGGCGTTGCCACGAAGAGCAGATATCCCACCATTAGAGCGGCAAAGGTGAACGGGATCAGCAACAGCCACCCGAGGCGGCGTCTGATGATATGGAAGATGTCTCGGAAGTCGAACAGTGGTGAAAGTTCTACCACATCCCACGAGGGGCGATTCTGAAACGGAGCCGCCTCATTTTGAGGCCGGATAGCTAGTGGTTGTGCGGACATTTGGGACTCGGATGAGCGGTTTCTAATTTCAATAATGAAAATACTCTCCAAAAATGCTTGAAAAATCACAGGAATCAATCAAAATTTAAAAAATTATCATAACTGATACTCACTTCTGTCTTTTTCGCAAAACCTAAATTTCTATGATTTCCAACCGTTACCATGGTTCGATTCGCCTTCACTTCTTGCTGAAGCTGTTGGGAGGAATGATTCTTTTCTGGGCGATTGTTTGGGGACTGCATTTCCTCGTGTATGGAGAAAGGCTTTTGCCCTCAAACTACGTGTGGCTCTGCTTCCTGATTCCTGCCGCCGCGGCGATGGAGTTGGCAGCACGATCCGCAAATCGTAAATCTTTATGTGGGCTGTCTCGATCCCAGCTCTGGGCTGTTTCACAAAGAGAGATCCTGTTTCTCCTGGTTTCGATCTTCGGAGTATTGGTGATGAGCCGTGACGAACAGCTCTCCCGAGTTTTTCTTGCCGGGTTCGTAGTCACATACTCTCTCTGGATCACCTGGATGAACCAGGTTGGCCACCGTCTCATCCAGCGACGATTGTATAGAAACTCCAGAAATCGGCTTGCTTCGACCGTGGTGGTTGCGCCGCCGAAAGATATTGAAGACGACAGTGCGATGCGTTTCACCGGTAATCTTCCTGGGGCCGATTTTGTGGGCTACGTGCAGTATGGTGAGGGTGGAGTGGCTGTTCTTCCCAGTCACCCAATCCTGGGTGATTTCGACCGAATCGGAGAAATATGCTCGGAATATCACGCTCGTATGCTGTTGGCTCTTGGGCTCGACGACCATCCTGAGTTGATCCGAAAGCTACAAAAATTTTGTGACACATTGGGAATGCGGTTGATCTGGGTCGACAACAACAAGCGCCGGTTCTCGGGGAATTTGGATACACATCAAAACGGTTCTGATGTGTTGCTCACGAACTGGCGGGAGCCGCTTGAGGATCCGATGAATAGATTCGCAAAGCGCTTGGTCGACTTGGTCATAGCAGGTTTCGTCGCAGTGACTGTTCTTCCTGCTCTTTGCGTGCTTGTGTGGATCATTCACCGCATCTTTTCTCCGGGACCACTATTTTACAAGCAGCCTCGAACCGGGAGAGGGACGGACGTGTTCGATGTCTACAAGTTCCGAACCATGCACGTGAATGACACTCCGGGAGCACAGGCGAAAGTCGGTGATTCCCGGATCTTTCCAGGAGGAAATTTCCTTCGGAAAGCGAGTCTCGATGAGTTCCCTCAGTTCATTAATGTTTTGAGAGGAGAAATGAGTGTGGTCGGGCCGCGACCCCATTTCGTTGATCACGATGAGCAGTTTTGTGAAGTGGTCGAAGACTACAAGATCCGTCATTTTGCCAAACCGGGAGTTACCGGTCTGGCACAAGTGAGAGGGTATCGCGGAGAGACTGACACCGATCAAAAAGTGCGTCATCGTGTAATGATGGATCAGTTCTATCTTCGGAATTGGTCACTGCTTCTCGATATCTACATCATTCTCTGCACTGGAATTCAAGTGTTCATTCCACCGAAGGAAGCTCGTTAATTTACTAAAAAGGTCCCCAAAATGGAGCACATTACCCCGTCCCAAACCACCAAGCGCAAACTCTCACTCGTTCACGACTTCCTGATTCAAATGGGAGGCGCGGAGCGTGTCGTTGAGACCGTTTCGCTTTCCTACCCGGATGCCCCAATCTACACGAGTGCTACAATTGGAGAGAATCCATTTCCGGTTTTCAAAGAGAGGGAGATACACAATTCCTGGATGCAAAAACTTCCTGGAATGCAAAAGCATCATAAGAAGCTCTTTTTTCTTTATCCGTTCGCTTTCAATTCGTTGCGGATGAATGAGAATGAACTCGCTTGGATTAGTAGTAGCAGCTTTGCGAAGTGGATACCGAAGCCCAAAGGATCGCGATTTGTGTGCTATTGCCACACTCCACCACGATATTTCTGGAATGCTGATGAGTATTTAGAAAATGAAATAGGGAATCCTGTCCTTCGAAGTTTCGTGCGGAAATTGATGCCTCTTTTTCGCATGAGCGATAAAAAGCAAAGTCGGAAAATTGACTTGTTCCTGGCAAACTCTAGAAACGTCCAGGATCGCATCCGCGAGTGTTATGGACGGGACAGTCTTGTCGTCTACCCGCCAGTGGATGTAGAGCGTTTCCAATGCAGCGATAACTCGGAGGACTATTTTTTGATTGTTTCGCGATTAGTTTCATACAAACGAGTCGATTTGGCTGTGGAGGCTTTTACGAAAGCAAACCGTAAGCTAGTTATCGTCGGAGATGGACCTGATCGTGAGAGATTGGAAAAGATGGCCGGGCCTACTGTAAAGTTTCTTGGTCGAGCTTCCGATGCTGCTGTCACGGAGGCGATGGCCAATTGTCGAGGTTTCGTGTTTCCCGGATGCGAAGATTTTGGGATCACACCTGTCGAAGCACAAGCGTGTGGAAAACCCGTATTGGCATATCGGGCAGGCGGGGCGCTGGAAACTGTGAGAGAGGGCGTGAGTGGGCTCTTTTTTGATGAACAGAACGAGAAATCGTTTCGCGAAGCACTGGAGAGATTCGATACTGTCGAATGGGATCGCACACTGATTCGCCGCAATGCAGAGAGATTTTCGACCGCTCGGTTCGTCGAGCGTACTCGGGAGATTCTCGCGGCAGTGGATGCTCTTCCAGATGGAGTAGAAATCGAACCGGCCACCGTCGAAGAGATGATCCTCGAGCAGACAGCCGAGCGTCGGCTTGCTTCCGGAGAGCTCGTAGGAACTGCTTCGCGGTAGTTCTCGTTACCTGTTTTTTTACTTCTGGATCACGGGGAGAAGATCCTGTCCATCTTAGTGCTTACTACTACCCGTGGTACGATAGTGACGGGCGCCATTGGGACGAAGGGATCGCCTCTCCTGAAGGTCCATTGCTGGGACAGTATTCTTCCAGGTCGAAAGAAACGGTATCGAGGCACATCGAGATGTCGAAAGGTCTCGGCATCGATACCTGGATCTGTTCCTGGTGGGGAAAAGAGAGTTGGGAAGATGTCACGTTGCGCTCAACCATTCTACCTGTGCTCATGCCGACAGAAGGGGAGAAAGAGAAACTCTCGTTCTGTATCTTGTATGAGTCTGCAGGAATTCTGGGACTCGACCCCGAGAAGGGAATCGAGTTTGACTCAGAAACGACTGAAAAGTTCGTCAGCGATCTTGTTTTCATAGCGAATCGTTACTTTTCTCATCCTTCCTACCGGAAGATTGAGGGAAAACCGGTGGTGTACCTCTACCTCAGTCGAACATTCTCAGGAGACTACGCCAACGCAATCAGGCGGGCACGGGAAGCTGTGGGGATATTAGGGTTCAGTCTCTACCTTGTGGGTGATGAGGTGTATTGGGGAGAACCAGATCGAGACCGTATGGCCACGCTAAACGCAGTTACCGCCTACAACATGCATGGGCCGAAGTTGTATGCCAATCTCGATGATTACTCCGGTTTCATCGAAGATTGCGATAAAGTTTACGCAAGGTTTCAGTCGGTCGCAAAGCAGATCGGTATCGGTTTCATCCCTGGTATCATGCCAGGGTTCGATGCGACTGGTACCCGGAACGGAGCGAGTTATTACGTGATTCCTCGAAAGCTATCGGCCCATGGTGAAATCACGTTTCGTGAGGCGATGGAACAAATGGCCTCTCATCACCTTGACCCTGAACTGAACACTCTTGCTCTTACTTCATTCAACGAATGGCATGAAGGAACTCAAGTCGAACCCTCGAAATCCGAGGGTGCCGATTGAGATAGGTAAGCGGGTGCTTTTACTTGGCGAGTATTGGGAGAGTGCTTCGAACTGCTTCAGCGACTTGATCCACGTTCTCTTCATCAAAGACTGAGATGTGGTTCCCGGGGATGTCTATAATCTCGATCTTACCGGATACCACAGACTTCCAGCCATAGTCCTTGCAAGTATCGAATTTGTCCCCTCCGACCATCGCCCGGTAAAGAGTGAGGTCGCAATCAATAGAAGGAGGGCAGTAGACATCCATTGCCTTCTCGTAGGCCTGCCGAACTTGGGCTTGTCTGATCCAGTTGGCGGTGTCGGCGGGAGGGAGGTTTCTCGCAACGAGGCCCTCTGCTTCAAATTTCAGGCGAAACAGCATACCTTCTCCAAATCGCTTGGTCAGGTTGCCGAACTTTTCAAAGAAGCCTGCTCCTTCGCGATTTCTTTCATTCCAGTTCACCGCGATACGCTCTGGTATGGAAAAGCGCTTCGCTTCGGCTGCTGCGTGTGGGTTTTCCGTATCAAAGAGTCCGAGAAACGAGATCTCCTCTCCTTGTTTTCTGAGTTGCGCCGCCATTTCGTAGGCGACAACACCTCCAAATGAATATCCGCAAAGGAGATATGGCCCACTTTGCTGAACCTTCTTCATCTCGGCAATGTAGCGCGAAGCCGTCTCTTCGACCGATTCATCAGGAATTTCTCCCCCGGCTGTCAGTGAGGGAGATTCGAAGGCATAGAAGGGACGGTCCTCACCGAGCTGTAGGGCAAGGCTGCGATAAAACATGATACCACCATCGCCACCATGGATTCCGAAGATTGCAGGGAAATCGCCCTTGGGCTGAACGGCGATAGTCGTTTCCGCGATTTCTGAGACAGGGGCAATTACGCTCTTCACTCGGGGTGTTTCGGCTATTTCGGGAAGAACCGAGCTCTCTTTGGATCGACGAGATTTAGAATCAATAACTCGACCTAACTGACGAATGGTTGGAGCACGAAACAGGGTGCCCAGTGGAAGGTTCAAATCGAATTCCTTTTGAATTCGGGCAAACATGCGCATTCCGAGAAGCGAGTGTCCGCCGAGTTGAAAGAAATCATCATCCAAGCCAACGTCGGCGCATCCAAGTAGGTCTGCCCATATCGTGGTTAACGTTACTTCAGTCTCTGAAGCCTCTCCGTCTATTTTTGCCTGTGAGACTGCAGGAATCTCTATTGAGGGAGCCGGCAATGCGTGGACATCGATTTTCCCGTTCTTGTTTACCGGGAATTTGTCCAGGACGACACAAGCAGAGGGGATCATATAACCCGGAAACTTCGACTGTAGGAAACTTGTCAGTTCGCCAGGTTCAGGCTTCTTGCCGTTGATCGGCGTTACGTAGGCGACAAGAGATTTCTCTCCGGCTCCTTTCCCTCTAACAACGACCTTACACTGTTTTACAAGAGGAAGAGTCGTAAGGCTGGACTCGATCTCTCCGGGTTCAACTCGGAAGCCCCGAATCTTGACCTGGTTATCGATCCGGCCAAGAAACTCGAGGGTTCCATCGGCGCGATAGCGACAAAGGTCACCGCTACGATAGAGGCGTGCGCCCGGCTCGTTTGAAAATGTGTCAGGAATAAATTTCTCCCGCGTCAGTTCGGGGCGATTCAAATACTCGATGGCCACACCGTCACCGCCCGTGCAGAGTTCGCCAGGAATACCAGGGGCAACTGGGCGCCCTTCTGGATCGAGAATCCAGACTGTCGAGTTGGAGAGTGGGCGACCAATGGGAAGGGAGCGCTTTTCAAGATCTGCGGCTACTACCGTATGACTGGTTGTGAAAGTGGTATTCTCCGTTGGGCCATAACCATTCACAAGTCTTACGTTGGGATGAGTATTGAGAAACCTCTCTGCGTAATCTTTAGGCAGGACGTCTCCTCCCGTGATTAATGTTCGGAGTCCTGAAAAGGCTTCCGGGCTTTCGTCCATTACCACTTGGAACAATCCAACGGTAAGCCAGAGCGTATTGACCTTAAAATTCTGAATCGAGGTTGCGATGGACTGGACGTCAAACATTCCAGCAGCCGGGACGCCGAGTGTTCCTCCGTTTAGGAGCGGACCATAGATTTCAAAAAGAGACGCGTCAAAACACGGGTTCGCTGCATAGAGGACTCGGCTTTCCGGTCCGAAATCAACGTAGTTGCTGTTTTTGACAAGGCGGACAATGCTCCGGTGGGTGAGAACTGCGCCTTTCGGTTTTCCGGTCGATCCGGACGTGTAGATGGCGTAAGCCGCTGTCTCGGGGGTAGGATATGGAATATCCAGTTCCGTTTTTGCAGTTCTGATGCTTTCGATCTCCAGAGTGGGAACATCGCTTTTCGTAAATCTCTGCAGGTGATCTTTCGATGTCAAAACGAGTGTGGCTTCACAATCGTCGAGCATCATCGTGATACGCTCATCAGGATAGGACGGATCGATAGGGACGGCGACTGCTCCGCTCCTCAGGCATGCCAGAGAAGACGCTACCTGATCTTCGGACCTATCGAGAAAAATGACGACTCGTTCTCCGTTTCTTACGCCGGATCCAGCAATCTTCGAGGCGATGGAGTCAACTCGGGACTTCAAGTTCGAGTAGGACGTCGCGCCATTCTTTGACTGGAGTGCGATGTTCTTTGGATGATCTTCAGCGATTTGGTCGAAGACCTGACTTATCGAGGAATTGCGCGGATAGTCGGTTTGCGTGGCATTCCACTCGTTCAGCAGAGTTATCTGCTTTGGCGACATGGTAGAAGCAAGTTCCCCGATTGTAGCCTCTGGTGTGCGCAAAGATTCCTCTAGCATTGAGGCATACGCACAGAGCCAGTGCTCAACCGTTTCAGAAGAGAATAGCTCAGTTTGGAATGTGAGGTTCAACTCGAGCCCTTCTTTTCGCTCGAGAATGCTCAGGAAAAGTGGATTGATTGCGAACTGCCGTTCCACGTCTTCCATCTCAGTTTTTAATCCGGAAAATTCTCCTACGGAAGAGATCTTCTCGAAGTTGAAAACAGCTTCAATGTTTGGGCGGTCTGCAGTATCAAAGTGTTTCAGAAGTCGCCCGAATGTGTAATCCTGGTGCTCCAATGCATCGAGAAGGTCGCCCTGTGTATCATTCAGAAAATCAGAGAATTTTCTCGATGGGTTAATATCTGCAACGAGCGGTAGAAAGTTAACGCAGTGCCCGACAAGATCTTCCTTTCCGGGACGGTTCTGTCCGGCGGAAGGAAAGGCCACCAGGATTCTCTCCTTGTTGCTGATCCGGTGCAGGAGTGCTTGATAAGCTCCCAGGAGGAGGGAGAAAAGTGTGGTGCCCATGCGAGCTGCGTGGGATTTTAGCTCGCGGACTACGCTTTCGTCGATCTGTGCTCGCACGTTTTCTGATCGATAGGTGAATTCTTCCGGGCGAGGGTGATCGAGAGGAAGGTCTAGCGACGGAACGGCCTCTTCAAAGCGGGAGAGCCAATACTTCTCGTCCGTTCCTCCTTCAGTTTCCTTTTCTTCACGAACGACCGCCTTTGCGTAAGACCCAAAACGAAGGGAAGGAGATGAGGACGGCGCAAGTCCTTTGGAGAACGCTTCGTAAGATTCTGCAATATCGTCCAGGATCACTTTGCAGGACCAACCATCGCAGACGAGGTGGTGCGCATTGAAGATCAAAGTGTGCTCGGTGTCCGAGAACGAAACTAGGCGGAAACGGTAGAGAGGGCCATCTTTCAGAGGGAAAGGAGTTGTTCGCTCCTGATCAAGATAAGATTGGAGAACCTGCTCCTTTTCATCGTTGTCGGAAGAGGCTTCGTCAGATACTTCCAGTCCGAATGATTCGAACGGCTGAATCCGGAAGCCCTCTACGTTTTCGGGAAAGATCGCTCTGAGCGCTTCGTGCTTCTTCACTGTGTTCTGGGTGGCTTTCTCCAAAGCTTCGTGATCGAGAGCACCTTTCAAAGAGAGGGCGACCACCTCATTGAAGCAAAGAGAGGCCGAATCGTTCACACGTGAAGCCAGCCAGAGTTCTGTAAGCGGCTCTGTCAGGGGGTAGGTTTCGGGTTCAATCGGTGTAGAGGGGACTTCTGTCTCCTCACCTGTGCCCAGTTGACGTGGCGGGCTGGTTAAGCGAGATCCGTTTAGGGTGGGGAGCGTCGTATTTGCAGGACGAGGGAAAAAGCCAGCTTCCTGCATTTCGGCGATTGTCTCGCGGAATGCGGAGATGACATAATCGATATCGTCATCTGTGTGTGCTGTTGTTAGATAGCATGGAAAACCTTCCAGGAGAAAGACTCCTTTTTTTCTCAAATGGAAGAAAAGAAGGTTGGCATATTTGTTGTCATCAATGTGACGAAGATACATCACGGATTTGAATCGTGGCATCCGGAAAGGAATATCATTCTCAAGAAACAGGTCGTTGATCGTGGTAGCAAGGCGCTCTGCTCGTGAGTTCAAATCTATCCAAAGCTCCTCACCTCTCTCCTTGAGATGGAGAAGCATTTGCTTCACAGCCACCATCGCCAGTGGGTGCCTTACGAAAGTCCCTGCGAAGAAAGTAACTCCTTTCTCCGGCATCGAGTCGTCACCGTACTGCCACATCCCGCCATCGAAAGTGTCCATGAACTCTGCTTTCCCCGCCACAACACCAATAGGCATTCCTCCGCCGATGATCTTTCCGTAGCAGGCGATATCAGCTTCGACTTCGAAATGTCCCTGTGCGCCACGAGGGCCGGCACGGAAACCTGTAATTACTTCATCGAAGATCAGGGCTGATCCTGAATCAGTGGTAATCTTTCGAAGAGCCTGAAGGAATTCTTTTGGCTGAAATTCAGGCATCCGGCTTTGCACGGGCTCGACCATGACGGCAGCCAGTTCGTGTCCGTGAGTGCGAATGTATTCGAGCGACTCGTCCTTGCCGTAAGGAAGAACGATCATGTCATCGACGGCCCGATTCGGGATGCCAGGCGCGACGGGCATCGAACGAGGGTTGTCGTCAGTGCCGACTCCACGAACAAGCACCTCATCAAAGTTGCCATGATAGTCTTTGGCAAACATGACGATTTTGTCTCGTCCAGTGACTGTCCTGGCGAGACGCATGGCTGCCTGAACTCCTTCGGAGCCGGTATTCACAAAACTTGCTCTTTCGTTTCCTGTGACCTCGCAGAAAAGCTTGGAGGCTTCCATCGCAACTAGACACTGAGGTCCGATCGCCATACCGAGATCGAGTTTTTCGTGAAGAGCTTCTGTGATAAAGTCGGGCGAATGACCGAGAAATCCCGGACCAAATCCGTTGAGCATGTCGATATACTCATTGCCATCGACATCAAGAAGTCGAGTTCCTTTGGATTTCGTGACGACGATCTGGTAGATCATCTCTTTCCACAGGGGATTGAATCCAGAAACCGTTCTTGGATCGGCATACCACTGACGATACTGGGCCGTGAGTTCTTTCGAAGTAGCCGTGCGAGCCGTATACTCGGCGATAAAATTTCTTAAATACTCCCTTTGAGAAGGCGAGAGCGTGTCGTCCATCTCACGATTGATCGTTGTGGACGGTGCTGACGACTGAGACGCATTCGATGCAGGTTTCGCAGGGGCTTCAGGTGCTGCTGGAGTGGGTGCTTTTGCAACAGTTGGAGGAGTTTTTGCAGGGAGCTGCTGGGGTGCAATGGACTGTCCCTGAAGGATAGCGAGCTGTGCCTTCATGAGTTCCATTTGCTGTGCTATCAAAGCCTGAACATCACCGGTGGGAGCTGCAGTTGGGACAGTCGTGGGTAACGCCGCGATTGGAGCAGGGGAATTCGCAATCGGTGGTAATTCAGTCGCTTCTGGAACAACTGGGGGGGCTACAGTGTCACGATATCTAGCTGGCTCCAGAGTCTCATCAAGGTGCGCCGAAAAGGCATCGATTGTAGCGATGTCAGTAATCAGTTGACGCATGTTGACTGTCGTTCCGAACTCGTCTTGGAACGCCTTGCTCACCTGTGTAAGAAGAAGGGAGTCGAATCCGAGTTCGAGGAAAGTCGCATCTCCGTGAAGTTCATCCTCTGGCATTCCTGACAGGTTTGTCAGGACCTTGCGAACTTCTTTCCGAAGTGTTTCGATTCTGGGGACAACAGAGCTCATGGCAGGTGCGGTTTCAGTCGGTTCTTCTGTCTGGTTCGGTTCGGGGGAAATGGAAATGGGGGACACCTCGATGGGGGTTCCCTGAGGCTGGGCGGCCGGTGTCGGCTCTATCCAGTATCGCTTTCTCTCGAAAGGGTAGGTGGGAAGCGGGATGGTTCTTTTTGGCTCTTCGCTGTAAAAGGCATCCCAATTGACAGCGATGCCGCGTTCCCAGAGTTTCCCGAGGGAGCCTAACAGATTTCGATAGTCGGAACCCTCATCAGTTGCGTGCAGGCAGCTGGGAACGACCACATGCTCATCTTTTCTTTCAAGAATCTGGAGAGCAAGGGTAGTCAAAGTCTGGCCTGGGCCTGCTTCGATAAAGATCTGCTTCGCAGAATCAGAACCTAAGCTAGATACTGCTTCGGAGAATCGAACGGTATTGCGGAGGTGGGTTGCCCAGTAGGCAGGATCTGTGGCCTGTTCGTCCGTCAACCATTTGCCGGTGACGGTGGAGAGAATGGGAATATTGGGGGAATGTAACTCGATCTCTGAGAGGCAGGAGAGAAACGGTTCCACGACCGAATCCATCATGCGGGAGTGAAATGCGTGGGAGGTATGAAGCGGGCGAGCCACCACATTTTCGGCTTCAAGCGCCCTCTGAAACTGATCAAGTTCCTCCTGAGGACCGGCCACAACGCAGAGGGAGGGACCGTTGACTGCGGCAAGGTCAAGCGTTTCAGGCAAACGAGAAAGCAGGTCAATTTCAGGCAGTCTGACGGAAAGCATTCCTCCTCCTGGAAGATCACTCATCAGGCGTCCCCTCTCGGCTATCGTCCGAAGAATGTCATCCAACTGGAATACCTCTGCATGACAGGCTGCAACAAATTCGCCTACACTGTGACCAATCATCGCAGCAGGGCGAATACCCCAATGCATCCAGAGATCGGCGATGGCATACTCAATCACAAAGATGGCTGGTTGGGCCAGTCGCGTGTCTTTGAGCTGTTCTGTTAGTGACTCAAAATTTGCGTTACTGCTCGGAAACAGAACATCACGAAGATCCATGCCGATTGCTGGCTCCAGAACTTCGCAGCAACGATCGACAACCTGCCGAAAGCGCGGTTCCGAATCATAGAGCGTTCGGGCCATATTGACATGCTGTGACCCTTGGCCGGAGAAAAGAAAATTGATGGGCGCTTTGCTTAGGTCAGCTCGTATGGGCTTTGTGTTAGTGTTCTCAAGCCCGGAAGAAAAGTCCTTCAGGTTCTCCGCGACGATCGCCTTGCGAAAAGGGAATTCTTTTCTTCCTTTCGCAAGAGTCTGAGCAGTTTCGGCGAGTGAGAAACTTTCTCTTTCAGTATTAAAATAATCACCAAGGCTATTTGCCATTGTCCCGACCGCTGATTCACTCTTCGCAGAAAATACGAGGAGCTGCTGACTCCGGTGTGATTCCTTTCTCAGAGAATTGGGAGCCTCTTCCAAGACCACGTGAGCGTTGGTGCCACCAACCCCAAAAGAGCTTACCGCTCCACGAAGCGGAGTTGACGTATCTGGCGATCTCCAATCCTGGAGTCCTTTCGCCGGAACAAAAGGCCCATTCTCGAAGTCGATCTTGGGATGCGCTTTCTGAAAATGGAGTAGGGGAGGCAGCTTTTTCTTTTCCAGAGAGAGCGCCATTTTGATCAGGCCGCAGACTCCGGAGGCAACGTCGAGGTGGCCGATGTATGACTTCAGTGAGCCTAAGGAACAAAACTGTGTTTTCTCTACTCCTGCCTCTTTGTAGGCTCGTGCAAGCGAGCGGACCTCGATGGGGTCGCCGAGAGGAGTTCCCGTCCCGTGAGTCTCGATGGCTGTGATCGTTTCCGGTGTTACCCCGGCATCCTCCTGAGCCAGACGAATGACTTCGACCTGTCCTTTTACGCTGGGTGCTGCGTAGCTCAGTTTGTTGTTCCCATCATTATTCACGCCGATGCCACGAATTACGGCATGGATGTGGTTTCCATCTCGCACAGCGTCTTGGTAACGCTTAAGCATCACTACTCCTGCTCCATTCGAAAAAACGGTTCCGGAGGCGTCTTCATCAAAAACGCGGCAATGACCGTCGACTGAGGTAATGCTCTTTTCTGTATGAATGTAACCACGCTTTTGCGGAACGGTGATAGCCACACCACCGGCCAACGCCATATCGCAAACTCCTTCACGGATTGCTCGGCAGGCTTCGGCCACCGCTACGAGGGATCCGGAGCATGCAGTCCCGACCGTCACCGAGGGGCCTTTCAGGTTCAGCTTGAAAGAGACGCGCGTAGCTAAATAATCCTTGTCGTTGCCGATCTCGGTCTGCAGGGAGCCTGTGCGAATCTGGCCCACAGTTTCGTCGAGAAACTCACGGTTGCTGCAGAGATTTGCCAGCATGTAGGAGTTCATGTAGGCCGATGCGTAAACACCCACACGTAAGTCGTCTTTTCCAGGGCGATATCCAGATCGCTCCATCGCTTCCCAGGCGAGCTCAAGAAAGACCCGTTGCTGAGGATCTGTGACTTCTGCCTCGCGGGGGAGCATTCCGAAAAATGACGCGTCAAAGTCTTCTACATTCTCAACGATGCCTTTTGCTGGCACGTAGTCAGGGCGATCAAATTCTTCAGGGCATTCAAGCTCTTCACGCTTGAAGTGTGAAATCGTTTCCTTGCCGGCAGCGAGGTTCTTCCATAAAGAATCCGGATCATTTGCGCCGGGTACACGAAGAGCGAGCCCGACGATGGCCACTGCATTGTCGGGAACTGAATTTGTGGGCTTGGCGGAAGAATCGTGCATGGTTGGACAGGCTTCAGATGAGTAGGCGCATGTCGTTGAGGGCAGGAAAGGTAGTTCTCCAGTCGAGTAGTGAAGCTTTTTCTAATGTTGCGGAAAGGACCTCTGTAGCGTTTCCTGCCTGAGCGATCACATCGCCGGTAGGAGAGACAATCAAGCTGGCTCCTGAGTAAGATAAATTGGGGTCTTCTCCGCAGCGATTTACTCCGACGACGTATGCTTGGTTTTCGATCGCACGTGCTTTCAGTAGTGCCAGCCAGTGCATTTCCCTTGCTGCCGGCCAGTTGGCGATTACGACCAAGGCTTCGGCGCCGTTCTTTACCGCCGCGCGAAAGAGTTCCGGAAAGCGAAGGTCGTAGCAGATAAAGGGAGCCACTTTCCAATCTCCCCATTGAAATACCATCGGTCCGGTCCCCGGCGTGTAGAAGTCTCCTTCATTGCAGAGCGGAAAGAGGTGAACTTTTTGATAACGGCTCACTTCACTACCATCGGGTGCAAAAGTAACGGCTTCGTTAATCCCAAGACCGGATGAATCTCGAGACGGAATCCCTGCGACGATGTAAGTAGAATAACGGCGTGCCAAGTCTGAGAAATAGTGCCAGCTGGGACCCTCTGAAGGCTCAGCAATCGTCTCCACATCCATGCTGAAGCCTGTAGTGCATAGCTCTGGGAAAATCAGGAGCGATCCTTCCCTCGGGCGGAAATCGTCAACCTGCCGGGTGATCACCTCAAAATTCGTGATGGGATCCTCCCATACGGTATCCGTTTGAAAGCAGTGAATGTTATTCTCGTGGTTCACAAGCAAGAGTCAGAATTGAAATTATTTTCAATAATGACAATAACTTGCCGATAATTATGAAAATTGTCAAACAGCTTTCTAATAATAATTATGAAAATTATTTTTGGCTTTCACCGGTCATGGGGACAAATCTGACCCGGATAATTTCCTGTTTTTCTAAGCTGTTACCTCGTTTCTCGAGCAGAAAGAGTTCCTGCACTTCGTATTCGCCGCCGACAGGGATCAACATTTTCCCGCTTTCCTTGAGCTGTTCCACCAGGGGAGGGGGGACATGATCTGGTGCGCATGTCACGATGATGGCATCGAAAGGGGCTTCTTCTGGCCAGCCTCTGTAGCCATCATCGACCTTTAGATGAATATTCTCATATCCCAGCCGAGAAAGGACTTCTGAAGCTCTCTGACCTAGCTCAGGGACGATCTCAATGGAATACACCTCTCCGGCCATCTCCGCTAGAACCGCCGCCTGGTAGGCTGAGCCGGTTCCGATTTCGAGAATTCTCTCATCAGGTTTCGGATCCAGTAGCTCTGTCATTAAGGCTACAATATACGGCTGAGAGATCGTTTGGCTATAGCCAATAGGAATTGGATAATCTCCATAGGCTTCATTGCGAGATTCCGCTGGGACAAATTCATGGCGCGGGACTCGCCCCATCGCTTCGATGACTCGCGCATTTGAGACGGGGGGACTGTGAGAGCAAAACTGCTCCTCGATCATGCGTCGGCGCGCATCGAAATAGGGATCGGAGTCAGGCACGCGAGTGTTGATTCTTTTCTTGGGGAAACCTCCGGGCTCCCAGACCGCTGTGCAACCATGAATACAGAAGCTCTCTACGACGTTCGACTACTTTGTGGCGTTTGCCGATACCTAAGCAGGTAAAGAGCTTTTCGGGGAGCCTACAAGAAGAAACCGTGGCAACTCACTCTTCGCGTTCACTATCGAGAGGTAGCGGAGGAGTCCAGGCGTCACCGACATCGCTCTCCCCGGTAATCAACTTCAAGAAAGCTTCAACGAAGTCTTCTTCCGATTCCCCTGATTCGGCGCAGGTTGTTTCAAAGGTTTCATCAACAAGCCTGATAGTCGGAAGCATGTCGAACTTCCATTGTTCGTCCTCTTTCAGGAAGTGAACGACATGTTCAGTGATTTCGCCTCCCACGGACTCTTTGGCGGTTGCTGTGTTTCCGGTTGATTCTATCTCTGCAATTGTTTCATCCTCGCTACGAGGCTTCCCGATCCATCCTTTATCGATCGAGTGGATAAAAAGGGCTTCTCCGGACATCCGTTGCAGGTCCTCAGGAGAAACGCGCATGCGAATGCTCAACGTGGTCACTTGTTTGCCCAACGGGAGAGCTTGGATTTCTTCCTTGGTTGCCGAAACGGCGAGTTTCTGGATTTCACTGTAGTATTCGCGGGATGCACTACTCACATATTTAGTAGCATCACTGCCGTTTCGTTCATGACACGCCTCCGTGAAATCCTCCCAGGCATCGATGATGGCTTCTGCTTCGTCACCGTGGATCGAAGTGAAGGGAAGTAAAAAAAGAAGCAGGGAGAAAAAGAACTTCATCATAGCGCAGGGGGGGGGGCTAGGCAAATGAGAAAGAGTCTTCAACCATGGCACCGGCAGTTGTCACTTCCTTGAGAGCTGTTTCTACGTCACCTTCATTGAGGTCGACTCCGCGACAGGTCTCCAGAGGCACGATCGTTCGGAAGCCCTCTGCAATGGCGTCGAGTGCAGTGAATTTTACGCAGAAGTCTGTAGCCAGCCCAACAACGACTACATCAGTCACATTCATGCTTTTCAGATAGCCGGAAAGCCCGGTCGATCGCTTGTGCCCATTGTCGAAAAAAGCACTGTAACTGTCGATTTGCGGGTCGGTTCCTTTACGAAAGATCGCTTCTACCCGGTTCCAGTTCAGTCCCGCCGCGAAATCAGCGCCCGTTGTTCCCTGGACACAGTGATCTGGCCAGAGTGTTTGCTCCATGCCGTTCCACTCGATCGTTTCGAATGGTTTCGTCCCTGTATGATTGGATGCAAAACTACCGTGGCTCGCGGGATGCCAATCTTGAGATGCGACCACCAAATCTGCACCGTCAATCAAGCGATTGATCGGATCGACGATTTCGTCGCCACCGGGGACGCCCAGGGGGCCGCCGGGAAGAAAGTCGTTCTGATAGTCAATGATAACCAATGCATTCATTTTCGTTGAGAGGGTAAGTTCAGGTGCTTTTTGGGGCCGATTTTATCAAATCAGCCTTCACTGCTTCAAGCCTCGGCTCCAGCTCGACCGAGTATTCGTAGACGTCGACAGGCGGGTTGCCGAAAGTATCCCATTCTTCTTTGGCGACTGTTCTCGCCTCCTCGAGTGTCGGCGGAGTCCAAGTCATTTCCCCTTTGCGGAAGATTGGCTGAAGCAAGTCATCCCCGGCCTCGTCTGGAACTCCTGTTTCTTCACAATAAATGATGTCCCTGAGTGGAGTTCCGTTCGAATCTCGAACACGGCGAATCTGTTGTATGCCTGGATTGGAAGTCTTACCTGGCGAATTGGATAGTTTAATACGGTAATCCCACTGCTGATCTGGTGAATCTCGAATGGCGGCCAGTTTATAAACTCCCCCAAGGGCTGGTTGATCGAATGCCGTTACCAGTTTTGTCCCCACTCCCCAGGTATCCACCTTTGCCCCCTGCATCTTCAGAGATGCGATGACATGTTCATCGATGTCGTTGCTCGCGACAATGTGGGCGTCCGGAAAACCGCCTTCATCCAGTAGCGAGCGGGCGGCTATGCTGAGTTCGGCCAGGTCACCCGAATCCAGACGAATGCCCACCATCTCGTGGCCTTTTTTCCTGAGTTCTTTTCCTGTTTCGATTGCTTTTCGGACTCCCTCTACAGTGTCGTAGGTGTCGACGAGAAAAATGCAGTTATTCGGCATCGCATTGGCATATGTGGCAAATGCCTCCTCTTCCGAATCGAAGCTCATCACCCAGCTGTGGGCGTGGGTGCCTTTCACTGGGATATTGAATATCTTGCCCGCTACGACGTTGGATGTCCCCACACATCCGCCGAGGAAGGCCGAACGAGTTGCAGTAATGCCTCCATCAATTCCCTGAGCGCGACGCAAGCCGAATTCGATCACTGGATCTCCTTCTGCCGCCGCGACAATGCGGGCCGCTTTCGTTGTCACCAGAGTAGCGAAGTTGACGATAGTCAAAAGCGCCGTTTCGAGCAGCTGTGCCTCCAGCAAAGGAGCTTTCACTCGAAGAATGGGCTCATTTCCGAAGACGGCGGTTCCTTCCGGGACACCATCGATATCTCC
The DNA here is from genome assembly GCA_002698785.1 of Verrucomicrobiales bacterium. GTDB lineage: Bacteria > Verrucomicrobiota > Verrucomicrobiia > Verrucomicrobiales > DEV007 > Arctic95D-9. The sequence continues at coordinate 115,667 of PAAG01000008.1, forward strand.
CGTGAAGCGCAAATCTCTCAGAAAATCCAGGAAGGCAGCTTCGAAAAGGGGCTTCTTGTCATTCCCCTGCAAAGTCTCAAGGTAGGTAAGCTCTTCATTGGAGAATCCAAAGTTCTCGATAAATCCCGCAGCACTTTCCAGACCCGCTGAAAGAGCAAAACCGTTGTGAAATGGGGCGGAGCGGAAGAATAAGTGAAAGACAGACTCCCGGTTGTGAATACCACTTTTCCAATAGCCGTAGGCCATTGTCAGCTGGTACAAGTCCGTTAGCAGACCAAGCGGGGCTTTGTATAGGGCCTGAGGAGCGAGCGGGATTTGTCTCATCCCTTAGGAGAGTCGGCCTACTACAGGGCCTTTTCAAGCGCTCGCATGTATCCGTTTGAGAAAACTGGCTCCAATTGCCTCACCCCCGCCGTTGAAGCGGCGGGGGTGGGCCCTCCTTTGGATTTTCCCCTATGGCATTACGGGAAAAAATAAAACCTGCGTGGAATAACTCCGCGCGAGGGATCTCTGATGGCTTGGCACCGACAATGCGGCACAAACACGATGAAGATGTTTTTGAAAATCGTTACAAGATCTCCGTAAAATTCGACGAAAGGCAGGAAACAACATTTGAGGTGGAGATGGGAAAAAACTTTCTCCCACATATTTCTCCCGAACTGCGGAGAAAGTGCCAAAATTTCGACAATTTTTTCAGGGGAGCCCCCTAGATTTAGGGGGATGACACAATGGAAAACATCAGTTTTTTGGCACTTTGAGCGTTTCCCTCACGCTCAGGTCCCATGTCCAGCTTGCCCAATCCTGATTCGTCAGCCCTTTCGCTGTATAAGAACGAGAGTATTCTTGTAGAGCGGTACGGCTCATTAAGTTCTCGTTTTTCTCCCTGCCCGGTTGTGGGCAGCGGATGGATAGAGGTGGTGTCTCCTTCAAAGGGGGAAGAAGACACGTTTCGACTCTTTTTGAAAGATGACGGTTCGAAACCTCCCCAATGGCAGCACTCTCGCCAGGTCGGCGATATCGATCTCGCTCGCTGGGTTTTGGCCGAATTCAAGAGGGATCGCGCAGAGCGGCGGTTCTGGCATTACTCGGGTTTGTATTCCGATAGAAATTTCGAAACATACTATCGGGAGGAACTTCCGTTACGTCTCGTCATGAAAATTTGGGGAGATGCTTTCGGTATGATGCGGGGCCTTGCTTATTTCCGAACTCCCGACCTTCCAACCTTTGCAGACCACGAAGTGGACGCGCTTTGTAAATACCTGAAGCAGCCAATGGCACCATGTCAGACGCGACCATCAATCGATTACATACTCGAAGCCGATATTCCAGGCTTCGGAGTTGCCTGACTAGGGCTTCTAGTGCTTTTCGCTGTGAATACGATTTAGCAACTCGGCGTGGGAATGGACGGAATAGACCGAGTAGATGTGTTTGACGTGATCGTTGACGGTATGGATGGAGAGCGAGATACGGTTTGCGATCTCCTTACGAGTGAGGCCTTCGAGAAGGAGGTCCAATACCATTCGAGATCGTCTGGGTAACTTGGGGGGCAGGGGAGGGGAGCCAGATGTCCAACCAAAGTCGTGGAGCCATCCCACTTCGCCCAGAACAATGTCTATGATTCTCAACTGTTGAAGAGAAAAAGGAGCACTACCCCATCGACGATACAGTCTGACCTTGCTCATGCCGTCATCTCTGATCGGTCGATAACAGATCAGAGGGGGAGAAAGATCGACTTCTCTCCAGTTTACTCTCGTTTTCTCATCGTCGTCGGGCGTGGTTTGCTGATTTCCTCCATCAAGCTGAGTCACCTGCGAGCCCGAATCGACGATGTTCTTGATGTTCTGGCGAAAAGATAAGCTAAGAGCCTCGTTTTCAAGGGAAACGAGCAATTTGGAGAGCTGCTTTTCGGTAAAACCTCCTGAATTCAGCGAGGTATACACCAGCGGTTTTTCGAGGTTGCACCCTGCTACCACACCCCAGATCCAGAAGTCAGCCTCGACAAGGTCACAGAGACCGTCCATGAGAGTCCGCTTCTTTTCATTGTGATCACCAGCGAGCGAAGCCACTCGAGATAAGATCGAAACCATACCAATTGCATCACTTTCAGAAATCAGACTTGGAGAAACAGCGGCCATTGGTGAGAACAGGTTCTTCAGTAAGTAATTACCTGTTAGCACTGACGGGTTACATATGGCGGTCGTTTCGCAAGGCCCAATTCTTTCGCGGTTTCCGGGGCTCACGGAATTTCTTGTCACTGGAATCGATTTTTCTCATCCTGCGATCGATGAGAGTTTTCTTTTTCTTCTGCCTCGCTTTGTTTAACCAGGTTGCATGCCTCCCTTCATCTGGTGAAGAAGCTGATCGCCCAAATATCGTGATTATTTTTACCGATGATCAAGGGTATGGAGACCTTGGTTGCTACGGGCTTACCACGGCAGAAACGCCTCATCTGGACAGATTGGCGAAAGAAGGCACTCGGTTCACCTCGTTCTATACTCAGCCGGTGTGTGGCCCGGCTCGATCAGCCTTGCTTACGGGACGGTATCCCATTCGAAGCAAGGGGTGGAGCATGCCCGCCGGCGAAATTACGATCGGAGAGCTTCTCAAGGGAGTCGGCTACGCCACCGCCTGTATTGGGA
>PAAG01000009.1 GCA_002698785.1 Verrucomicrobiales bacterium
GTGACGGCCTTCTCGAGGTCAGTCATGAATTCGTGACGCTGTGCCACTGCCTCTGGGCGGTGTACGGCCTTTAGATCAGGCTGTCGATCGATCCAGGCGATGTTGGAAGGTTCGTCCGAGAAGGAGCCGTCGAGATCGGTCGTCAAAATCGCCGGACGTCTTCCCGTCTTGCGGTAGTGATCGATGATCTTGTTCCGGAGAATACCCGTCAGCCAGGTCTTCTCGTTGCAGTCGCCTCGGAATCTCTTGCGGGCATTCCATCCGGAAAGGAAGGTGTCCTGGACGAGATCCTCGGCGATGCCGTAGTCGGAGATCCGCTGGAGAGCGAACCTTATCAAATAGTCGCGATAAGCGATATTCCAGTTTTCAGGATTAATCGTATGGTTCATGTGTGGTGGTCTGTTCTGGGTGTGATAGAAATTTTACAGAATGGTCTGTCTGTTAAAATGGGCAAAAAAACTCAGTGTTTCATCAGGTCTACAGCGAGGCTCTTTCCAACGTGAATTGGCCAAATGGCTTTCAGATTTTGTGCCTCTGTAGTGGCTCCGGAATAGATGATAAAAAGTCGATCTCCAGCAGCGCAGATGTCCTCTTCGCTCTTGTATTTAATGGCTGCTACTTTCCGAAAAAACTCGCGGATGGATTCTTTGTGAGAGTGAATCAAATCCAGAATTCCAGCTCCATCAGAAACGGCGCAGGTATTCGAATAAGGACAGCCACGAAATTCGCTTTGAATCATGTAGCCTTCGAGCTGGTCGAAATACTCACCGATAACTGCGGATGCGTCTGTCGATCCTTCGAGAAGCGCTGCTTTGCGGTCCTCTCCTTTATCGTGAAGATCTTTCAACCAAGCTTCACAGAGAGCTTCTTTCGAAGAGTAGTGTTGGTAGAAACTAGCTTTCGCAGTTTCCGCCTTTTCGATGATCTCGTTGATGCCAACTTCCGAATAACCACGCTGATGAAACAGCTGGCCGGCTGTTTCTAAAATGCGTTCTTTGGCGTTCGGTTTTCTCATATCTGCTTCCAAGATAAACAGACAGACCTGTCTGTAAAGTCCTTTTTTTGCAGATTTCTCGATTTTTCTTCTTCAGCGATTTTCTCGCCTATTCGAATCGGAAACAGGCGACGCTCTTCGGTGTGCGGAGGTAGATGCTCTTTCCGGCCATCGCAGGGGAGGCACAGTAGAGGGCTCCCACCTTGGCTTTGCCGAGGTTGTTATAGTCTTCACCCGAGGCTTCGATCATGGAGATAAATCCACCTCGGTTTTCGTATACGAGTAGTTTTCCGTCGGCAACGAGAGGTGAGGAAATGGATGAAGATGCTTCCCGTTCCCAAGCGATTTCGCCGGATTCGAGATTGATGCAGATGTGACGCTCGCTCCCCAGGTGATACACAAAACCATCATGGATGATTGGGCTGGATCCATATCGACGAGCCAGGAAGCCATGCGCCCAGAGTTCTTCTGCTCCTCCCTCCGTAAGTTGGTAGGCGATCAGGTTCTTTCCGTCGAGGCGGCTGCTGACAACGACTGTATCGTCGGAAACAACGGGCGTTCCGTCACCACCGCCGGGTTGTTGCCATACGATTTCTCCTGTCTCAGAATCGACTCCACACAAGTCTTTGGCTGAATTGCAGATCACGAGATTCTTCCAGGCCGCGGGGGATTGGTTCGCGCCTTTGATCTCCTTGTTCGGCCAGAGTTCTTCGCCCGTAGCTGCGTCAAAGGCAGTCAGCATGTTCTGCTGGATGATGATCTTTCCGTCGAGGAACAAGGGGGAAGAAGCCGGTCCCTTTTTTCCTGCGAGCTTGGACTTCCAGACTTCTTCACCACTCTTGGTATCAACACAATAGATGTGTTCACTCAGCGCTGCGTAGACTTTTCCATCGGCAACGCAAGGTGTGCTGGAAGAAGCCCGGCCGCTTGGGAAACCTTTCTGCTCGAAACGCCAGACGACTTCACCAGTTTCAGCATCGAGGCATAGAATGACATCGTTGGCGACTTTCTTGGTCGCTGGAATTGCCTTTACGATTTGTTCGCGGATAGCGGGATCGAAATTCTGCTCGTCGATCCAGGCTTCCACTTCAGTCTGATTCGCGAATGTCTTATTGGAGACAGTTCTGAGAGTATCATAAACAGAAAGCGGGATCGCAGACGGTCCTTTCTTAAAACGGCTTATCACCCAGCCTCCCAGACTCAGCTGGGTCTTTTCGTCGAGATTGTCTTCGACCCATTTCTTTGCCCATTCATCGAGAGCATTTCCGCGGAGGCGGCGACTCAAATTCATTCGCTCGTGCTCCATCTTTTCGACTGTCTCTTTTGGGATGGAGTTGGTACCCCGGTAGCCGAGCGTGGATAAAACATCGCCGTCGATTTTTCGGGTTTCGGTCGGCTCGTCGAGGTGCCAGACGACAGCGAGGAAAAGCTTTCCGTCAGCGATCGCTACGCTGCCGTGTCCGCCGTAGTGGTCACTGGGAATTTCCTCTGTCGTTTCCCAGAGTAGTTTTGGGGCAGTGTTTTCATTCAACTCGGCTGGGAGACCAGTGCTCGTTGCGATGCCGTTTCTGTGTGGGCCTCGCCACTGCGGCCAGTCGGCAAATGCGGTGCTGCTGAATGTAAGAAAAAGGAGAACAAGGAGTCGATAACTCATAACAATAGTGCGCTAAGGGCAGGAGAATGTAGTGCGAGTTCGCCCAAATGCATTGGCGTTATAATGTCCGAAACAAACTCCCTATCGTATAGTATCGAAGGAACGAACATGGTATCTCCCAAGGAAAATTCCCGAATCGTCTACATCACCGCCGGAGCGGGCGGGATGTATTGTGGAAGCTGCATCCGGGATAACCTGCTGACTGGCGGGCTGGAAGACCTTGGCTGGGATGTAACGCTTCTGCCCCTATATACTCCGATTCGGGTTGATGAAGCGGATCATTCAGTCGACCAGATTTTCTTCGGCGGGATCAATGTCTACCTCCAGCAGAAGATTCCGCTGTTTCGACATCTTCCTTCGTTCCTGGATCGTTGGCTGGATAATCCGAAGCTGATTCGGCGGGTTGCGTCACGGGCGGTTTCCGTGAGCGCGAAGGAACTCGGATCGATGACCCTGTCGATGGTGAAAGGCGAACATGGCTACCAGAAGAAAGAAGTCGCTCGTCTCGTTCATTGGCTGAAAGAACTCGCTAAACCCGATCTCATCTGCCTGACCAACTTGCTTGTAGGCGGTTCGATCCCGGCATTGAAGCGCGAACTTGGTGTCCCGATCTTCGTTACCTTGCAGGGTGATGATGTTTTTCTTGATGAACTGGAAGAGCCCTGGCGGGAGCAGGTTCTGGCGGAGATGAAAAAGCTGGCGAGTGAAGCCGACGGGTTCATCACCTTCTCAGAATTCTACCGGGATCACATGTGTGGGGTTCTCGACATCCCTAAAGAGAAATTTCGCATCGTTCCCCTCGGCGTAGATGTTGAGGAATTCAACACTGTCCATGCTGCGCAGAAGGACCGAAAAGGGAACTCACGCATCGGCTACTTTGCCCGCTTGTCTCCCGAGAAAGGATTCGACATTGCTGTGGATAGTTTCCTGGAGTTGGCAAAGCGGAACAACGATGCCGAGCTTCACGTTGCTGGCTGGCTGTCGGAGAAGGACAGGAAGTTCTACGAAGAGCAGATTCAAAAGATCGAAGAGGCTGGACTCTCTGGGCGTTTCCAGCATGTCGAGGCACCAGATCTGGCAGGCAAACTGAAGTTCCTCTCCGAGATCGACATCTTCTCCGTTCCTGCGCGATTTATCGAGCCAAAGGGGATCTATGTGCTCGAGGCAATGGCTTGCGGACTCCCCGTGGTCGCGCCTGACCGAGGAGCTTTTCCTGAAATGATCAATGCAAGTGGAGCGGGAGCGCTGAGTCGTCACGGTGATCCCGTAGACCTGGCAGACAAACTTCATGACATGATCGAAAATCCAGATCGATGCCGCGAAATGGGAGCGGCCGGACGAAAGTGGGTCGAAGAATCGAACAACCAACGCCTCATGGCCGAAGCAACGGGAAGTGTGTTTGCTAGTGTTCTTTCCGGTAGCGAGCCGGGGTGATCCCCATGTGGGTCTTGAAGTGCTGCGTGAAGGAACTCTGATCGCAGAATCCGTAGTCGAGAGCGATTTCGCTGATCTGTCGGTCGGAGGAGCGAAGATCTTCACAAGCTGCCTGGATTCGCGTCTTGATAAGAAAGGTGCTGGGGTTCGTTCCGAAGACTTCGCGGAAGCGGCGATTGAATTGTCGGACCGACATGCCCGTTCGCTTAGCCAGATCCGTCATGCTGATGTGCTCCTGAAAGTGATCTCGAATGTAGCTGACTGCCCGATCGAGTTGGAGGTGAGGAGTCAGGGCCGACTTTTCCCCCGAATAGCTTTGTACGGTTCCCATCACTCCGATCACCGATCCGTCGCGACCGAATACCGGGAACTTGTTGGTGAAATACCAGTCAGGGAGTCCCTGCAGGTTGAAGAACAGCTCGACGATTTTTAGTTTCGGCTCACCTGATTGGATCACGGCTTCGTCATCGCTGCGAAACTTCGAGGCGAGTCGCTCCGGAAAGAGTTCGTAGTCGTTCTTTCCGATTACTTCGTCTTCGGACGAACATCCTAGCCTCTCCCAGAAGGCTCGATTTGCTGAGACGATTTTGTATTCGAGATTCTTGGCAAAGAACGAGACTCCCGGCAGATGATCGAACAGCACTTCGAAATGCGAGTCGGGAGACAGCGCACGCAGGAAGTCTGATTTGAGTTGCCGGGAGAGAGCGGACATCGTTGGAGAAAGAATAGACCATGGCCGAATCGGCATAAAACAGTTCCCCATACGGGTTTGAGGGAAGTTCGCCTTCGCGATTGAAGAGGGAACCGAATGAGGTTTCAGTGAAGCGTGTCGAATGTGCTAAGAATGTATCGGATTGCCTTGATGTCCGTTGTGATGGCAATCCCAGTAATGGCGGAAGAGCCTATTTCCACATTTGAGGTCGATTTCGATACAGAGCCCCGAGGGCCAATGCCCCCTGCGATTGCCGCCTTGCTGTTTGGGCCACTGGAATGGGAGTCGCTAAATGAGCGTGCCAGAATCGTCGAAGTGCCGAATGGTGGGCGAGCCCTGAAAGTCATCTATCCAAAAGATGCCTACCGATCGGAGAGAAGCGGATCCTCGTTCGTAACGAAGCTCAAGCCTACCCGGAAAGCCTCTCTCGAATACACATTTCGATTCGGGCCTGATTTTCCATTCACCAAAGGGGGCAAGCTGCCGGGCCTGGGAGCTGGTGGAAGTCAGTTCACTGGCGGTCGCAGTCCTGACGAATCCGGTGGATGGTCAGCGCGATTCATGTGGCGCCGGGAAGGTGAGTTGGAGCTGTATTTCTACCATCCAAAGATGAAGTCAAAATACGGCGAGAGTCACTTGTTAGGAATCAAGTGTGAGCCAGAAGTGGACTACAGAATCCGGCTGGAGATCGATGCCGGGGACGCAGGAAAAGCGAATGGAAACCTGGAGGTATTTCTCAATGGCGAAAGCCGCCTGAAGCTGGATGACCTACTCTTATCAGGAGACAAATACGGCCCCGTGGATTCGTTCCTGTTCTCTACCTTCTTCGGTGGGAATTCAAAAGACTGGGGACCGGAGAGGGATGGGGTGATTTGGTTTGATGAGTTGGTTTTTGGTTCGCGTTGAAGAACTGATCCACAGAGCGTTTTTGACAAGCCAAGATTGATGCTTCTCTGCAGGTCGAATGCTATGCTGAACTTTTTAGATGGGGTTGTCTGATTTGATCTGAATATGTATATTTGTATACATCGATGTGTGCGCTAATGTATTGACATGGATACGTGCGGAGGGGATTGTAAGGTATCGTAGTTATTGTGAAATGAAGGGGGGTATAACTCACGTCAGGAATCCGCTGACAATCGTTGCTGTGTTTGCGGGTCTGGCAGAAGTAGGTGGAACCGTAGTTCTACCACTTTTGGAGAAAGAGGTCCAATCGGTGTACGTTTGGTTCCTAATGTTATTTCCACTTTTTCTTGTGGGGGTGTTTTTCTGGGTGCTCTACAAGAAGCATTTTGTTTTGTATGCGCCTTCTGATTTTCAAAGTGACAAGGGCTTTACGGATGTATTACAGGGAGCTGCTCAGGGGAGAGCCATTGAAAAGATAGATCAGATAGGACGTGGGAATCTCAGTGAACCGTCGGCGCTTGAAGGGATTTCATGCTCTCCAGAAAACCCTCCGGATGTATTTGAAGGTCTAGGAAGAGATGCAAAAAAGGTGTTGCGAACACTATGGAAATATCAAACTGAAATGTTTCCGGATTACAGTGCAAGGTGGGGGTTTGGAGTCGGTATAGGAGCGCCGGATTACAGGAACTTCCAGTTGGGAGTCGATGAACTCAGAAAATTCGAACTTGCGAGTGTCGACCAGAAAGGGTTCTGTTATCTCACTCAAAGGGGCATTCAATTTTGTGAGGGGAACCGTGACGCAATTGAAGTTGGTGGAGAGACTTACGACGATTTTGGTAACTAGACAGTTCCCTTCGGCTGCCGATTAGGGTAAGGCCATTTTTCAAATAATGGTGGCAGGCTGTTCTAGTTTGAAACTACCCCAAATCCGGCAGCGCACTTTCCGCGTCACCAAAGCGGTCCATCTTGACGCCCATGCGTTCCATCACGGCGAGGTGGAGTCGGCAGAGGCGGCGGTTTTCTTCTTTGCTGTAGTCGAAGAGTCGGTTGCCTTTGAGGGTGCCACCGCCACCTCCGGCGAGAAGGATGGGCAACTGGCGTGAGTCGTGGGCGTTTCCGTCCCAGAGGCTGGAACAGAAAAGGATCATGCTGTTGTCGAGTAGGGATCGCTCGCCTTCGTCGGTCTGGTCCATTTTCTGGAGCGTCTCACTGAGCAACTGCATGTGATACTGGTTCACTCTCTGATACATGTCGAGACGTTCGGCATTTCCGGCGTGGTGGGAAAGTTCGTGGATGCCACCCTTGATGTTCCCGAGGAAACCAAGGTTCATCTGGGAAAGGTCGTTGTTCAGCATCATGGTCGCGATGCGGGTGCGATCCATCTGGAAGGCGAGCACCATGATGTCGAGCTGGAGTTTAAGGTGATCTCTTACGTCGGCCGGGATGCCTGCTTCGGGGCGAGCGAAGGTAGGCTTCTTCACCGTCGGCTGCCAGCCTGTGCCGTTGGTGTCGCGCTTGGAGATTTCGTCGGCACGCTCGATACGCTGTTCGAGTTCGCGGACGGAGGTAAAATATTCATCCAGCTTCTGGGCGTCACGGCTGCTGACTTTTCCCTTCAGGCTGTTGGCTTCAGAAAGGACGAGGTCGAGGACGCTCTTGTCTCGGCGACGTTTGCTGCCGTCGTCGAAGAGTTGGTCGAAGGCTTGCTGAGGATAAATCTCCTTCGGGGCAGGGGTAGTCGGGCTGCTCCAGGAGATATACGCGGAATACAGGGAGGTAAAGCCGCTGTCGGTGCTGTAGCGGGGCGGTTCGGTGCCGAGGACGATACTGGGCATCGGAGTGGCGCGACCAATCTCCTGGGCCATCAGCTGGTCCATGGTTGTGCCTACCTGCACATCGGTGGTCGTTTGTTTTACCGTCAGTCCCGAAAGGACGTTCATCTTCGGGTAGTGGCCGCCGGGACCTTCGACGGTGGTAGGGTTCCAAAGCCCCTTCATTACAAGCAGGCGATCTTTCACCGGCTCCAGCGGGCTGAGAGTCTTCATCAACTCCAAACCATTTGCTCCCTGTGTCGCACCCCAATGATGAGGGTTCACGCCGTTCCCCATGAAAAGAGCGGCGAAACGACGAGGTGCTTCCGTCTGTGCAGCAGCACCAGCTTTTCCTGCTGCGGTGCTGCCCCATGCGTTCATGGATTCGAGCCATGGTAGGCCGAAAGCGATACCTGCACCGCGCAGAAAATGACGGCGCGTGGTTCCGCGAGAGCGTTGGGAGGAGAAGGAAGGAACGTTCATGGAAAGGTATAAGAAAAGTTTCAGCAGGATCGGTGCATCATCGAATCCACAATGACGCTATCTTCGGAGCCCGTAAGGGTCATGTTTCGTCGCGACGATTCTGAAACTGTCTGCTATTTACTACGGTCAGGATGGCATCTGAGAAACGGCCATCGCCTTTTTTGAGGCGCTCGCGCACGGTCTCGATGAGTTCGCGGTCGGTTGCGAGAATGGATCGGCCGGTGGCGTAGCCAATTAACTTCCGAGCGAAAAGGTCGTAAAAATCATCATCGTGTTTTCCGAGATACTCACGAAGGCCTGAGACACCTTTGAAGGTGGTTCCGTCACGCAGTGTTCCGGTGTCGTCGATTGGATTGCCCTGATCATCTTTGGTTCGCAGGCGACCGATAGCATCGAAGCTCTCCAGCGCGAAACCAAGTGGATCGATCTTGTCGTGGCAGGAGGCACAGGCTTTGTCTTCCCGATGCTTCTCAAGCTTTTCGCGAAGTGTTTTTACATCCTTGATCTCCTCAAGTTCGGGGACGTCGGCAGGTGGTGGGGGAGTCGGAGTTCCGAGCACAGCATTGAGCATCCAGTTTCCTCGCACAACCGGGCTGGTGCGACGGGGGAATGACGTCTTTGTCAGGACGCTTCCCATGCCGAGTAGGCCACCGCGCTGGTATTTGGCGACTTCGACTTTTCGGAAGTTGTCGCCCTTTACATTTGGGATGTTGTAGTGCTTAGCGAGTCGCTCATTGAGGAACGTGTAGTTCGCCATGAGGATGTCTCGAACCGGGAGATCTTCCCGGACGAGGTGATTGAAAAAGGTCTGTGCCTCCTTGTGCATGTCAGCACGGAGTGCGGAAGTGAACTCCGGAAACTGCTTCGCATCGACGGAATTGTGCTCGGAGAAATTGTGAAACTCCAGCCACTGGCCAGCGAACTCTTCCGCCATCGAAGTGGCCTTGGGATCTTTCAGCATCCTGCGGACCTGCGCTTCAAGCCCTTTGGGAGTCATGAGGGAGCCGTCTTTTGCAGCATCCAGTAACTTGGTATCAGGAGTAGAAGACCAGAGGAAATAGCTGAGGCGTGTCGCAAGTTCCCAAGAGGAAATGGGGTGAATGCCAGGGGCGCTCGACTTCTCCAGCTTATAGAGAAAGTCGGGAGTGATGAGGATGCGTGTCAGGACTTCGCGAGCAGCGGATTCCTGATCGAGTTCACGGGAGCGTGCGTCGTGGTACGTCGCAGCGAGAGACTTTCGATCTGCATCGGTGAGGGGGCGCCTCCACGCACGGTAGGCGAACCAGTTCAGGTGTCCGAGGATGGCGTTGTCGATCTCCTTCTGCTGATTCTCGTTAGGCTTCGTGGACCTCAAAAGCGCCCAGTCTTTGAGCATTCGGTCGTGTTCCGTCTTCTGCCAGTCGGTCAGTGTCGCCCTGAGTTGCTCATCATTCAGGTAATAGACACCCGTGCCTTTTCCGCCCCTTAGGTAGTTGCGGGAAACTTCTTCGAGAAGGCGATTGTATTCGTCTGGGAATGCAGACTTCATTCGTGAGAATTCACCCATCACTTCTCGGGCGATGTCAGTCCTTCGTTTGTAAATGACGAGGGCGCCGGGAATAATCTTCTTCGGGTCTGGTGGATTGGCCCCGCAAACTGTCCACTGGTGTGCTCCGAAATCGGCGTCAGGATATTCAAGGTCCATCTTGGCACTGACTCGAACTTTTGCTTTTTCACCGAAGGGTAGGCGAAGGACTTCCGGGGGACGAATGGCGAGCTGCTTTGGCTCGACCTTACGGCCTTCTTGAGGATGCTTACCGAAGCGACCGATGATGGCCTGACCTTGTTTGTTAAACTGGCGAAGGTTCTCGAGTTTCTTTTTGTCTCCTTTGGGATCTTTCTCGATGTTGGCGATCGCCTTCTTGTTCTCCTCCATCCGGCGCTTCAGCCAGTCAATGTAGTGTTCGCGTTTTCCACCTCGCTCGATTTGAACGGATTCAAAAAGGATAAGGTCTCCCCGATTTCCATCTCCGAAGTCTCCGGCGACGAGGTAGATCGGCTGCCCCTGCTGGACGGTGACAGCGATGGTTCGTGTGCGAAGTCCATCGGTGTCTTGCTGACGGCGCTGAGTTCGCGTCCATCCTTCACCCTCTCGCTTGTTCCAGGCGAGGTGTTCCGCTTCGATCTTGAGGATGCTCTTGGTGACCTCAGCCGGAACCTCCTTTGGCTTTTCAGCAGTAGGACCGGGGAGGTTTCTCCACGGGACGCGGATAAGATCGAGGAAACGTGACTCTGGCTTTTCAGAATTCAGCAATTCCCACCAGTTATGGAGAAAGGCAGCGGATAATTTGGCTTCCTTTGCCAGTTGATCAAGAGATCCTGCGCCGGTCTTTTCACGATGCTTGTATTTCCAAGCAGCAGTCATGTATTCGTCTTCGCGCCGGTCTTCGTCATCCTGGGGAAGATGCGGCTCCGCCATTTTCTGATACCAGATATAGAGTGCCTGTTCGGCCTCGGTCTTGAACTGCACCGGACTTCGGAGTCCCACTCGTTCTTTCCGAAAACGAACTCCACGCCCGGGAAGAATGCTCGCGTGATCAGTCAGTGTCCGCGCGGCTGAGAGGTAGCTGCTGAGCTGCTGAGGGTTCACAAACAGGACATCGCCCACATTGGAGAAACCTTCTCCTCCACCTCCATCGGGCTGGAACTCTTTGGAAAGGTTGAAATCGATACCGGTGAGGTCGCGTATCGTGTTGTCATATTCGACGTTGGTGAGGCGCCGAACAGTGACCGGTCCGGGATCGCCGGAATTGGCATTCGCCGCAGCGATGAGGGAATTGTCGAGCCAGGCGAGAATGAGTTCCTTCTCTTCCGGTGTCGGCTGGGGATCATCTTCAGGAGGCATTTCCTCCTCGTCCATGACGATGAAGGCGCTTTCCCAAAGGTCGTAGTGATCTGCGACTTTAGGCGTTTTCGAAAGAGTCTTGAAATCGACGCCACCCTTTGTCTTTTCGCCACCGTGGCAGTCGTAGCAGTATTTTTCTAGGAGCGGCTGGACAGCTTTCCAGTCTTCTTCGGCCTGGCCAAGCAGGCATGAGATCACGAGCGCGCTGCAGAGAAATGCGGCGCGAAGTTGAGAGGGGAGGAATGTGGTCGAGTGACCCATAATGGTAAGAAAAGCGAAAAGCCTACCACATCACTGAAAAGTCGCGACGCAAGCGCGTGATGACGGGTAGGCCCACTCGGGAGTGGCTGGCGGCGCTTCGAACCGACCAGCCTTTGTTTTCGTAACTCAGATCAGTCTTTCACTTTGAGCACTTGGACGGCGTCGATGTGGACATTGCCTTTTGCACCTTTGGTGGAAACCACCACTTTGCCAGGCTTGTCGGCCTCAAACTTGTGAATGCCCAAGCCGAAGAACCCTTTCTCCAAAGGAGGCGCGATCTTCTGGTTTACTTCAGTGGTCGTTTCGCCATCGGCAGAAACAACAGTAACCGGCGTGTTGCTCGAGCGGTTCTCGTGAGGCTGATGGGCGATACGAACTTCGTAGTCTCCATCTTCGGGAACGGAGAAAGTGAAGGTCGCAGAGGCAAAGGCGTCCGCATCAGCAGGCGTGCCACCAGAGTAATGATAGCCATCCTCAACATGAGGTTTGAGACCTGCTCCGTGATTCCACTTTCCTTCGAGTTCGGCCTCTTCGTCATCGATGACGATACCGGTCAGTTGGTTTTTCTGAATCCAGTCGACTTCCGGTTCTCCCATGTCAGGAAGGTTGGGATCGACAGCAAATTCGTCGCCAAGAGAGGCACGACGGACATTGCCGGGGAGTTTGAGCAGTTCAATCAGTTCGTCGAGATGCTGGTAGTAAACTTCACGAGGAGTAACGTCGTGCTCGGTGGAAAGAGCTGCAGCCTTTCCTACCACTACACCCATCATGCCGCAGGTCTTCATCACGCGGACGGTTCCGAGAGCCTTGTGGGTGACGCTGATATTGCGGCCCGCCATGAAGAGGTTCTCGATGTTCCGCGAGTAGAAGCAGCGGTAGGGAACTGGGTAACCACGCTTGCGATCGACGCCTTTTCCGTGAACGGCGACGGAAATGAAGGGATTGTCAGGAAACGATCCGGCATACTGTTCTTTCGGATAGTGGAGGTCGACAGACCATGTCGTAAGGACGCAGCCGTCGGGGAAGGGGCGCTTGGTAACGATGTCTTCCTCGGTGAGAATGATGTCTCCCAGAAGTTGGAGGGTTTCCCGAGTTCCACCGATGTAGGCAAGCCAAGTCAGGCGAGCATTCTTGTGGTCGAGTTTGTCCGGATCGGAGCGGTCGTAGACGCCGTTGTTCTTAATCGCGTTCCAAGCACTATAGCTGGCGAGGAGGTTCCAGTCGCGGATGTCTTCGAGGTCTTCGATCGGATCTTTGTCGAAGCCGCTCTCCCAGAACCACTGGGCGTGAAAATCGCGAGGGTAGGGGAAGTCCTTTTCAGTCAATGAGAGTGCCCAGTCAATCTCGGGGAACTCCTGCTCGCCTTCTGCATTTTCCCAAGCCCACATGTTGGACATACCCATGCGACCTTCAGGGATCTGATTGTAGTCGGCTCCCGCCATTTTTCCGATCGTGCCATGGCCGGTCGAGTCGCAGAAGTTGCGGGCTTTGAACTCACGCACTTCGCTCGTGCGAGTGTCAAAGGCGAGGACGGATTCGATGTGAGTCTCGGACGCGTTTTTCACGTCGAATGCGTGATGGTTGAGAAATAGATCGATGTTTGGCTCGTTGGCGATGATCTGCTCTTTCTTTTCATCCTCGAACTCCTCGTAAGTGCCGGGAGACTTTGATGCGTCGTCTTCGAACTCGCGGATGATATCGCCGACGGGGTAGAGACCGGGAGGGGTGTTCCCCATCGCCCAGACGCGGACTTCGGACGAACCGTTGCCACCGAGAACGGGGCGGTTCTGGATCAGGGCGACTTTCAGACCCATCCGAGCGGCGGAGATGGCGCCACAGCTACCAGCATAACCGCCGCCGATGAAGACGATGTCGTAAGGACCTTCTTCGATGGTCTCCTCGGAAACTCCCAGCATCTTACGACGCCATTTCGGAAGTGGCTCGCTGCTGTTATCGGGAGTGAAATCGGCGTCGGTGGAGAAAAGGATTGCATCGCAGCGTCCGTCGAATCCAGTGAGGTCGTGGAGGGAAAGGGACGTATCGCCCGCTTCTACGGTTACAGTGCCGCCTTTTTCCCACTGCCAGTCGGCTCCTGACTTACCAAATTCGTGATCGAGCTTTGTGTCGCCAACCTGAAGCTGGAAACGCCCGGGAGCTGCTGATGCGTCGACTTTGTCGGAAAACTTTTCGACCCAGTTCTGGGTGCGCACCCAGACGTGGTATTCGCCGCCTTTATCGAAATCAACTTTCGTGGACGCATTATCAACAGGATTACCGAGGCCGTGAGCCAGAAGATACGGAGACCCCATGATGTCGATGAACTGGGTGTCGAGTTTCCAGCCACCGGGGTTGTCGAACGATTCCGCCTCGACGAGAATCTCCTCTGCCGAGAGCAGCAGGGGGGTAAGGAGAAGGGGTAAAACCAGCTTACATTTCATCCGGCTACTGTGGGCGAGGACGTTGTGAAAATCCACTTTCGATTGGAAACGTTAATGCGGACGGGAATTTCCTGTCCAATTCTCAGGGCAAAATCATCTCAATTCCCGGAATCGCTTCGGATTGCTAAAGATTTGAGGATTGACGCTCAACGGCGGGCATAGTATCGCTCTCGCCTGAGTTTTTACGTTACCGATGTCTGATACTGCTTATTTTGCTGGCCTCGATATCGGCGGGACGACGGTTAAGTCCGTGCTTGTCGATGAAATGGGAGATCTCGTGGGAGATATGGTCGAGGTGCGTAGCTATGTGAAAGATGGCTACGAGGCAACTTTCAAGCAGTTGGAAGTCGCTCTTAATGAATTAACAGCAAATGCGGGGCTGACTAGGGAGTGCATCCGGGGAATCGGAATGGACGTCCCTGCACCGTCTTGCGACGGGGTGATCTGGGGGAAAGCAAATTTGGCAGATGACTGGGTGGGAACGGACATTCGCGAGCTTTTCTCCGATCGATTCGGCACGATCCCCATTTACATGACCAACGACGGAAATGCTGCCGCGTTGGGGGAATATGCCGTTCGCAGGAAGCATCATGGCGGGCTTTTGCTCGTAGCTCCAGGCACCGGGCTCGGGGGTGGATTGGTTCTTCCTGGAGGTCG
The DNA here is from genome assembly GCA_002698785.1 of Verrucomicrobiales bacterium. Classification (GTDB taxonomy): domain Bacteria; phylum Verrucomicrobiota; class Verrucomicrobiia; order Verrucomicrobiales; family DEV007; genus Arctic95D-9. The sequence continues at coordinate 14,235 of PAAG01000009.1, forward strand.
CGCCTACGAGGGCGGTAATGGGCTGGCCCTGGAAGTCGGGCATATTTCCGTTCCTCATCGTGAAGATGATGGCACCCTGCCGCGATGCAGTTGTGGTTTGGACGGCTGTCTGGAAGCATGGGTTTCCCTTGTTGCGTTGCGACGCCGCGTTGCCATCGAATTGGCGAAGCCAGAGAATGCGAATCATCCCCTGAATGACGATTCTCCCGTAGAGGAAAAGGCGTTTCGTCTGCGTGATTTTGCGCAAGAAGGTGATGAATTCGCAGTTGGTATCTTTCAGCAACAAGGACAGATCCTCGGATATGGACTGGCTGATCTCGTGCGAGTCTTCGATCCGGGACTAGTCGTGATCGGTGGGGGGCTCGCAGAGAGTGACTTCCGCGATCAATACATGGAATGGGTGATGGAAGGATTCCGTGAGCGTGCGTGGCCGATGTATCTCAACAGCCCGATCGAGCCAGAGAAAAAGACTACGCGTTTCGAGTGGGCGTCCGGAGGAGACTCCGCAGCGGCTCTTGGTGTTGCTTTCTCTGCTCGCGAGATGTTTCGCTAGCAGTTAGCGGGTGTGCACATCAAGATCGGTGACGCGGTAACTGCCGTCGATTTCCTGAAAATAGACTCGCGCCCATCCATTGCGGAACTGGAGTAGCATTTTGTCGTCGTAATAAGGAATATTCCCGTTGTGAGGGACGTTCCAATCGAGCTTACTGACCGCAGTAAGGTCCGCATATTGCAGCGCCATTGTTCGGTCGAGGCGAATGTAGGCGGTAAGAAAGCGAAGTGCGGCGTCGTGCTGGCTGAGTTTTTCCACAGGAGCATTGGAGGCACCTGTGCTGGAACCTGAACTAGTTGTGCTCAGAGAGGACTGCAACTCGGTGCAGGAAGAAAGTGCGAGGAGCGATGCTCCTATGAGAATCGTGAGCCACTTCATATCGGGGGGAGGTTTATTCAGAGCTGGAGTCGCCGACCTTGAGATTGGGGAGAATCACTTTCCGCTTCAAAAGCCAGGATACCCCGATGAGATCATACACCCCGCGGATGGCCCGGTCGAGGTTTGTGTACTTGGAAGTTCCCGCTTTTCGCTCGCGGTGATTCACATCGATTTCGGAAATTTTGAGTCCGGCGTGGGTAAAAATTGCCGGGAGAAATCGGTGAAGTCCGTTGAAGGGAACGAGCAAATCCACATGATCGCGATGGATGGCTTTCAAAGAACAACCCGTATCACTGATTCCATCGTGCACGACCCAGCGACGGACGCGGTTGGCGATTTTTGACGCTGCCCGGCGGCTCCAGGTGTCTTTACGTTTTGCGCGGCGTCCTACCGCTACGTCGCATTCCTGGCTCTTCACAAGCTCAACAAGCTTGCCAATATCGGCTGGATCGTTTTGCCCGTCACCGTCCAGCATGACAAGGATGTCGCCGGAAGCGTAATTCAAACCAGCGAAAAGGGCACCACTCTGGCCACGGTTTTCGGTGAGCTGCAATGGGGTTATCCCCTCGATGCCTTGCATGATCTCCCAGGTTCGATCCTTACTGCCGTCATCGACCGCTACGATTTCGGCTTCTGGCTGGCAATCACGGATTTCTTTGAGAACGAACTCCACACACTCTTCCTCGTTATAGAAAGGCACCACGACGCTGACAGAAGAGTAAGTCGGATCCTCCGGTCGAAGGCCGGGATTTCGGGTAAAGGGGGATACGTAGCCGGGGCGGTTCATGAAATGGATGGAGAAAATCTCAGTGGGCAGGCTTTTCTTCGGGAAGTTTTGGCCATTCCTTGAGGCCAATGCCTCGCCAAACCGAGAAACTCTTCTCACGGTTGTAGCCGAATACGGCGTCGAAATCATCCACTTTCTCGACGCTCTCGAAGGCTTTCCGAAGCGGCTTGTGGACCACTCCTCCGGTGGGAACGAGAATCAGGGCGTTTTTTCCGACAAATCCGTCTTCTGCGGGATTGTTCCAGAGTTGATATTGAGAGTGGATGCCCGGTCGTTTTTCCCACTGGTAGACCCGAGGCTGATCGTGGAGTCCAAAGGCAAGTTGGCTCACATAGTCGCGGTGACCTGTGGAAACGATGAAGTCGTGCTGCGTCTGCTCGCGTAACTCGTCGACTTTCTCACAGACATTGTCGTAGCCGAGCATGCGGCGGGTAGGGTCGGCTTTGTTTCCTTCTTTTCCGATCAGCTTGAAAGCGACCGGGCCAAAGTAGAAAAATGCGGCCAGACTCACTCCGATTGCGACTGCGTATTTCAAATACCGCTTTCGGAAAGAGTCTTTGAAATCCGTTTTGATAATGCCTGAAAACCATCCGGCAACCAGTATGACACCTGCAATGTAGAAGACCGCAGGCCAGTTGGGTTGGACGGTTTGACGGAGGGAGAGCAATACGATCAGAGACAGCGGAAAGGCAGAGAAGACCGCGAGGAAGCGATAGGGGGTAGGGATTTTCTTTATGCGAAAAAGGCCAACGAAACACAGTCCGTAAAGTGCGATAGCGATGAGTGGCGACACCGCGCCCAACTGCGTGCCAACGAAGGAGAGGAATTCACCAATTCGTTCAACGAAGATGTTCTTATCTCCCGTTCCCGACTCGAAATGATGCCCTGTGTGCTCAAATGTAATCCAGTCATTCTGTGCGTTCCACACAAGGGGCGGGATCAGAGAAAGGTATGACAGCGCCATGGTGATCCAGACGGCTTTCTTGCGAAACAGCGGTCGGGTGTCGCGGTGCAGTGCCACGTAAATCACAGCGAGAACTGGAAAAATCATCATCATCTGTTTGGTCAGATGACCGATGGCTAATGCGAGGAAGAGAAGCAAATAGCTGCCGGCTTTTCCCTCTCCTCTGAGGCAACGCCAGAACATCCAGAGAGCAAGCGACCAGCAGAGGACCAGAGGCGCATCGATCGTCAGAAAGAAGGAAAGGACTGCGTTCGCCGGAATGGCGACGGTCAAAATCACTGCGATCCAACCAGTTCTTGAGTCGAACATTTCCCGGGCAAACAGGAAAAGCACGAGTGTCGCTGCCGCACTGAGGACCGCCGACATTGCTCGGAAACCGAACAGGGATCCGTTCCCAATCCAATCTACGAAAGCGTAGAGCCAGGCGATGAAAGGAGGCTTGGAATAGTAGCCGTAGTCGAGTTGGCGTCCCCAGTCCCAATAGTAGGCTTCATCTCCTGCGGGACTGGTCTGAAAAAGAGCTGAGTAGAGCAGGCGGAAGGCAAGCACGCCAGCTATCAACAGCCAGGCGCGCGTTTCATAGGAAACTCCAGAAGACTTAGTCAGGTTCAGCATAACCGGGGGCGGTCTATGCTGGCGCAAGATGACCCAATTTCCAGTGGTTTCCGGCAAAGGGCGGCGCCGGAGACGAATCAGCGAATCTGATTCAGGATCTTGTCAGCAGGAGAGAGGGAGCGGGCGTCCACGTCATCCCAGGAAGAGTATGTCTTCACTCCGTTGACAACCTTTGGTGGCTCGCGGGTTCCAGTCTCTGTAGACTCGACTTCCATTACGAAATCATCTGGTTCTTCATCTACGATTTCGCCATCCTGAATGATGGTTTCAGCACCTGTGTAATCGACATCCTTCTTCATGCTGGGGATCGGATTCAGGTTCTTGATCGGAGAAACCAATCCGGCAATCCTGCTCTCTTTCTTCTTTTCTGCCTCTGGAGGAGCAGTACTGACGAAAGTAGGAACGTCTGTAGACTCTGCAGCAGGTTTCGGTGCTGCCTCGGGAGCAGGAGAAGAAGTCTGAGCAGGAGCTGGTGCCGGCTCGGTTACCGTGGCTGCCACTGGCTGAGAAGCGATCGGCTCACTCATGACAGGCTCAGGCTCGTCTGATTTCTTGAAAGGATTGAAAGAGAGGATTCCACCTTTTTTCTCTTTTTCTTCAGAACCGGCTAATGCTTCGGCGGGAATCTCGGAGACAGCAGGAGCGCGAGTCGCGGGCACGGGATCGATTACTGGGCGAGACTCTTCCTTTTTGTTTCGGGAGAAGAAGCCGCCTTTCTTTTCCACTTTCTCACCGTCTTCGATTACATAGGAAGTGCTCTCAACTGGCTGCGGAGTACCGCCACGGAAAATGTTGGCGTCGTCGGAGGATGCGGCCTGCTGCGCGGCAGGGGACGCTTCTGATTCCGAGGGGAACAGGTCAGAAGACAGTTGCTCTTTCTCTTTGCCGAAGCCGAAAAAACCACCGCCTTTCTTCACACCCAATTGGGCGTGAAGCGATGAAAATGAAAATCCTAGGGTGAGGATGGTGAGCCAGAAAAGTCTCATCATAAGTCGATTATACCGGATGAATGGGCTTTATTCAAGAAGCCTGCCCATTCTGTTACGGTTGAATCGCAAATTTAATGGCCTTTTTTGGGAGATTTCTCTTTCGATGAGGCAAGAAACGCGACCAGATCGCGAATTTCAGACTTCTGGAGCAGGTATCCCATGGGGGGCATTGCCGACACAGGCGGCTGGCGACTCTCGATTTCAGAGAGAGGAATTACCTTCTCGATAAGCTCTTCGGATCCATCCGGGTCGGGGATTTTCAGCGTAATGGACTCATCTGATTCGCTCAGAAGAGTTCCGCCGACGCTTTCGCCATTTTTCAAGGTCGCCAAGGTCAATCCGTATCCGGGGACGATCTGAGCACTGGGAGCAACGAGCGACTCGAGAATGTACTTCGCATCGTGTCGCGTGCCGATTCCGGTGACTTCGGGGCCTGCAACTCCTCCGTCTCCATTCAACTTGTGGCATTTCGCGCATTGGCCCGCAGCGTGAGTAAGAAAAATCTCTTTTCCTTTTTGCGGGTCTCCGCCTTTCAAAGTGGGTTCGAATGGGGCCAGTGGATCGGTGGTGTCAATCGCTGCCTGATAATCAGCGAGGAGTTTGGCGACCGACTCGTCTTTCTGTTCGGCGGCACTCTCAAGAAGGTCGAGTAGCGCCCCAGGTTTTTCCGTATCAATTTTGGAAAGCCGCTCGGCGAAAAGAGTCGCGACTTCGGCAGAAGACAATTTTCCGAGGAGGCGATAACCGCCCTGGCGAAGCTTCAGCTTGTCGGAGTTGGCAAGTTCCATGGCTGCTTTGGTGCCTTTTTCTGGATCGATAGCGATCAGTTGCTCAACTGCTGCAATGCGAAACTTGGGATCCTTTGCTGCCAGAAGCTTATCCCAAAGCGGAGTAAGTGCCTCCGGTTCCTGCCGCGCGAGACCCTCGAGGGAGCTGATGCGGGCCGCGAGCTCCAGAGAGTCGTCTTCGATCTGCTTGGTAAGAAGCTCGGTAGGGGCCTTTACACCGTATGACAGAGCGAGCTTGGCAGCGAGGCCGAGCAGACCGCCTTCAGCCGTCTCGAAAACGGCTGGAAGGCCTTTCTTCGCGGATTCGGTAATATCTACGCGAGTCTCCGGATCAAGCGGACGATAGCGACCATTTGTTGAGTCTACCGGATTTGGCTCCGGCCACTCAAGAAGAGCCTTCAACGCCTGTTCTCTCAGGAGTGCTGGCAAAGCAGGCTGCGCGGCATAGGCAAAGAGGTTGTCCGCGTTCTTAGCTTCTCCATTGCGGAAGTTCGCGTTGATGAGGCGGGTCTGCTGAATCCAATCGAGGTGATCTTCCGGCATGTCGACGCCTTCCTCTGCTTTGGCAAAAGGGAGTATTTCTTCCGCGAGGTCAGGAAGCGCGGTCGTCAGGTCGAGATCGTTAATGGCACGTATTGCTGCGGCGCGCACTTCCTTTGCTTCGTCTTTAAGGAAGTATTTCACACGAGGATCGTTCAATTTACGCAGTGTCAGTACGACCCCGAGGCGAACGGCTGTGGACTCATTGTGAATTTCCTTCAGGATCTTCTCCCGTTCGTTGAGATACCACATTCCCTGGACGCAGGCATGGCGAAGGAACAGGTCTTTGTTGTCGTTGGCGGCGAGCAAACCGATCAAGTCGGGGAGGGCTGTTGCGATCCTGCATTTACCAACTCCGATTGCAGCGAAAGACTGCACGCGAGCTGATTCGTCAGCCAGAGCTGCTACGAGCGCTTCACCTGCTACCTCTGTTCGCGAGTCCGCGAGGACTTTTGCTGCCTGGGCACGCACTTCGGAATCTCCGTCGGTGAGAAGTTCCAGGAGAGGGCGGAGAAGTTCTTCATCCTTACGAGCCAACTGACCAAGTCCCCAGATACCATGCAGTCGTTTCAGTTGGTTTTCTGTCTGTGCTGTTGCAGCCTCAAAAATCTCAGACGAACCGCGTCGTGCCAGGTCGAATTGCGCGCGCTGGCGAACCCGCATGTCTGTGTGACCGAGCAGAGTGTCGAGCTCGCTTTCGACCAGGGAAGAGAAATCACGCAGAAGAAGGTCTTTCGTCTCCTTTAGTAGATCGGAGTTGGTTGGGTTCTTTGAATTCAGCGCGTAGACGTTTCCGAGGTCCTGCTTGTACCAGCCATTGTTGTTGAAGCAGCTGAGATACATTCTTCCATCAGGGCCGAATTCCACGTCGGTATTTCCAAGACCGACCATGAAGATTTCGTGCTGATCGACAGAAAAACCTGCTCCGCTTTCTTCGACCGTGAAAGCTTCAAGGTCTCCTTTGGCACCGCCGAAGTTACATACCCAGAAATGATTCGCGTAGCGTTCTGGCATCGCCGTCGCACCGTAGTTGTAAACTAGGCCGCTCGGACCCCACGATACGATATCAATCGGAGGGAGCGCATACGAAGGACGCCCCTCGTGGTCGGTCTCCCAGATGCCTTCTGTCATCCAGGGACTCATGGGAATCTTTTTGTGTCCGGGATGCTCGTAGTCTGGAGTGCGAAGCTCGAGCTGATTACGGAAGTTCAGGATGACTTGGTGTCCGTGGTTCCAGCCAGAGTCTCCACCCTCAATAATGTAAACTAGGCGACCTTTGTCCCACTGGTCGGCATCGTTGTCGCAGGTGAAGAGGTTTCCATATTGGTCGAAAGCAAGTTCCTGTGGGTTCCGGAGTCCCGTGTAGACGACCTCCAGGTTTGAACCGTCAGGATCGCAACGGAAGACCCCTCCTTCATATGGGTGGTGATAGTGGCGTCCCTCTTTCGTCGTGAAAGAGAAGCCGCGGTCTCCGATCGACCAGTAAAGTTTCCCATCCGGTCCCCAGACCAGACCGTGCATGTCGTGGCCGGAAATACTCATTCGCACGCCAAAGCCATCCTGCAAAGAAGTTCGTTCGTCGGCTTTGCCATCTTCGTCTGTGTCTTTCAGGCGCCAGAGGTGTGGGATATTGGTGTAGTAAATATCATTCTCGAATCCGGCAATGAGACCAATACCCGGACCATCGAGGACATCATTAAAACCATCAGCATAAACGTGCGATGTATCCGCGCGGCCATCACCGTCCGTGTCTTCTGTGACCACGATGCGGTCTTCGAATTCTTCGTAAAAGGAAACCGGACGGGTCACGGCGTCTCTTTCGTACATCTCAAGACGATCCTGGTTCGTCTCGTTATTAATGTCGTCCAGGAGGACCTGCTGTTCGTTTCGAATGTCCTGGACTCCAGCACGCCAGCGATGAATCTCAGCGATATACATGCGCCCTTTTGAGTCGAAGCAGATCGCGCTTGGATTCTGAGTCTGGCTGGAATCAACAAAGAGAGAAGCCTCGACATCCTCCGGGAGTGTGAAATTGCTGATCCGGAGATTTGCCTCCTTTTCATATTCTTCCGGCGTGAGAACTTCAGCCTTCGATTCGGATTTCGCTTTGCCGTCCAGATCGGCGCTGTGAGAGATTCCTGAGAAGAAAAGGACGGTGAGCAAGACGAGACTGCGTTTCATAGAGCGTGAGAAGAAAATCAAAAGGGAGGAAAGGGCGACTATAAGAGGTCTTTGGTAGGAACACAAACCCCCGAAAGGCCGCGAATCCTTACGAACTCTACCTCCGGGGGGACGCAATGAGTGATCCCGATCACGCCATTTCTGTGTCGGAATGCTTTGAATGATTGCGGGGGAATGTCAATTGTAGATTTTTACGGTTATTCTGGCCTGAAAGCTCGGCGTTTTGTAAACAATCCCCCAAATCTATGAAACTGGTTCATCTCACCATTCTTGCGTTTGCATGTCTTCTTACCTCCCTGAGCCAGGCTCAGGATACTGCGGATCTGACCCCAAAGTGGGTTTGGGTCGAAGGAGCAAATAAAGCAGATTCGAAAATCTACCTCCGAAAGGAATTTGAGGTTCCAGCCACTGCGAAACGCGTTTTGTTGCTGGCGTCTGGAGACAACAAAGTTGATGTCTATATCAACGGAGATGGAAGGGGAGTTTCCAGTGATCAGTGGGAGAGTCCGGTCGCCGAAGACATCACAGATCGCGTGGAGCGAGGCGGCAAAAATCTGCTTGCCGTTCGAGGCGAAAACGCGGGTGGATCAGCTGCCCTTTTCGTTTTGATCGAAATTGAAGATGCCGACGGAAGCAAGTCACGGATTGGAACAGACGAGACGTGGAGTGCGACAGACAAACCCAGCAAAGGGTGGAACAAGAAGGAATACAAGGACATCGCCAAATGGGGAAATGCAAAGGTGATGAAGAATTTCGGCGAAGCGCCATACGACAGAGTAAGCGTCGCGGTCATTCCACACTTGCTCGATATGAAGCAGCCAACAGCAACAGCTGTTGAGAGAATCAATCTGGCCGACGGCTTCAAAGCAGAACTCCTTTATTCTGTGCCAAAAGCAGATCAGGGATCATGGGTAGCCATGACGATCGACGATAAGCAACGTCTCATTGTCTCCGACCAATATGGTGCCCTGTATCGCTTCCCAATTCCGAAGGAAGGGGAAACGCTGAGCCCCGGAGACATAGAGAAGATCAACGTCGATATCGGAGGCGCCCAGGGACTGCTTTATGCACATGACAGTCTTTACGTTGTTCTCAACACACAGGAACACGGTGGGCGCGGTCTGTATCGCATTACAGATAGCGACGGCGATGATGTCTACGATAAGAAGGAATTGCTCCGGAAGTTCGAAGAGATGGGCGGGGAACACGGTCCACATGCAGTGGTTCTCGGGCCAGATGGCGAGTCACTTTACATTGTCATTGGAAACCAGACTCCAGTCACCGAAGTGGACTCTTCTCGCATCCCTCAAGTCTGGGGAGAAGATCTCCTTCTCGATCGCCCAATCGGACGAGGATTCATGAAAGGAACTCTCGCGCCCGGTGGCTGGGTTGCGAAGACCGACAAGGATGGGGAATCATGGGAATTGATCGCTACAGGATTCCGAAACGAGTACGATATCGGATTCAACCAATTGGGTGATATGTTCACCTATGATGCTGATATGGAGTGGGATATGAACACTCCTTGGTATCGTCCAACCCGGGTGAACCATATCGCCAGCGGTGCCGAGTTCGGTTGGAGAAATGGCGGAGGGAAATGGCCCGCCTACTATCCAGACAGCCTTCCTGCGGTAGTCGACATTGGGCCCGGTTCGCCGACTGGTGTGGTCTTTGGAACGGGAGCTAAATTCCCTGCGAAGTACCAAAACGCATTCTTCATTGCAGACTGGAGCTACGGAAAACTCTATGCCGTCTTCATGGAGCAGGACGGTGCTTCCTACAGCGGGACGTTCGAAGAGTTCATGAGTGCGCAGCCACTTCCACTCACTGACCTCGTGGTCAATCCTGAAGATGGAGCTCTCTACATTGCGATCGGTGGACGCAGGGTTCAGTCCGGTTTGTATCGAGTCACTTACGAGGGAGATGAGTCTACTGATCCGGCACCGGTTCCGGAGCTCAGTGAACTGCATAAACTTCGTCGAAAACTTGAGGGATATCACAAGAAAGACGAAGGAGCGGTGGAGGCTGTGTGGCCTTATCTTGGTCACGAAGATCGCTTCATCCGCTACGCAGCACGCACTGCAATTGAGCACCAGCCTGTCTCCGAATGGCAGGACAAAGCACTCGCCTTGGAAGAGCCGGAAGCCGTGATCAACGGAATGATCGCACTCGCTCGCCTCGGCGATAAATCCCTTCAGGGTAAAATCATAGGCCTCCTGAACAAAATCGACTTCGCATCGCTTTCCACCCGTCAGCGTATTGATCTCGTTCGCGCTTACAGCCTCGCCTTCACCCGAATGGGAGAAGGAACAGAAGAAGTCCGCCAGTCGGTGGCAAATGTGATCGTTCCCAAGATGCCTTTCGGTTCTCCTCAACTGAACGCCGAGGCGCTTCAACTGGCGGTCTACCTGCAGCAGCCAGATACAGCTGCCATCGGAATCGACTTGTTGAACGGTGCGCCTTCACAGGAAGAGCAGATGGCCTACGCAAAGTCGCTCCGTCACTTGGAGAAAGGTTGGAGCCGTGACTTGAGGAAGAGCTTTTTTGAATGGTTCACTCGCGCAAAAGCCTACAAGGGAGGAGCGAGCTTTTCACTCTTCATCGAGAACATGAAAGAGACGGCACTCTCCAACACACCGGACGAGGAGAAAGTGGCGCTCAAGGAAGTTATCGAAGCCGAGCCACCTACTGAGCAGGTCTTCACTATCGAGCCTCGAGCTTTTGTCCAGGCTTGGACCGTGGATGATTTCGACGATGTCATCAATGTTGGTCTGGAAGGCGGGCGCGACTACGCCAACGGCCGGAAGATGTTCGGGGCGGCGACTTGCTTTGCATGTCACCGTTTCAATCAGGAAGGCGGCGCGATCGGACCCGATCTTACGAGTGTGTCAGGAAAGTTCAGCCCTCGCGACCTGCTCGAATCGATCATTGAGCCAAGCAAAGAAATCTCCGATCAGTATGGGCAGATGGTCTTTGAGATGGTCGACGGATCGACCATCATCGGACGGATTATGAATCTGAGCGGTGACAGCTTCCGGGTGAACACCAACATGATGAACCCAGACGAAATCGTCTCCATCGATCGCAAGAAACTCAAGTCAATGGAAGAGGCGCCAATGAGCATGATGCCTCCCGGTCTCGTAAACTCTCTTTCGAAAGACGACGTCCTCGACCTGCTCGCTTACCTTCTTTCGAAAGGCAATCCTGACGATCCTATGTTTGCGGAGTGATTGATCTCTATCGCTTTCGGAAAATTACATCGACTCGACGAAGATCCTCGGGAGATTGCCCCGAGGATCCTGCCTGGGTTTCTCCGAAGGCGACGATCGTGAGCCGGTCATCAGCGATGTCCTTTTCGAGAAAATAATCCTTCACGACTTCGCAGCGCGCGCGAGCCAGGATGCCGTTGTAGTCCGAGGCCCCTGCTGCATCCGTGTAGCCCCTCAGTTGTACGACGAGTTTCTCAGTAGACTCCAGCGATTTGACCGCGCCGGCCAACTTGCCTTTGCTCTCATCAGTCAAATACGTCGAGTCGAATCCGAAGGAAACAGAGACCGTTTCGGGAATCTTAACAGGAGGTTCCGGCTTCGGTTCTGGCTCTTTCGGCGACGCGGCCACTGCCGGGGCAGGTTTTGCGGCAAGCTCTGTCTTGAGGCGATTGGCTTCGGCAGCCGCTTCCTGGGCCACCTTGGTCGCTTTTGAAAGTTCCTGAACAGATTCCCGCATTTGCTCCAGGCTCTTTTCCTGCATTTCAGCCATCATTTTCTGAGATTCGACCAGCATTTCTCGGGATCTCTCGGCCTCCTTTGCATTCCTCTTCGCTGATGCCAAGGCTGCTTTGAGAACAGTGATTGTCGGGGTGTCTGCTGTCTTCGACAGTTCTTCGAGTTGCGCTTCGGCCTCTTCAAAAGAACCCGCCTGAACTGTTGCCATATAAGCCAGCACTTTGGTGGTTTCCGCTTCTGGGCCCGCCCCAGAAGCAGGTGCCGTATTCGGTTGCGCCTCTTCCTCGGGCTCTGGCTCGGCACCAGCTTCAAACTCGGGGAGCATCGTTTCCGTGGATGCCGTGGCGATTTCTGGCGTCTCCGTAGACAGCGATTCTCGCTCCATATTGTTGACCGCTAGTTCCATCTCACCGGTCAATTTCTCCCTCGTATCGGCATCAATGTCAGGGGACAGTCGGACAAGTTCTTCAGTGGCTGCCTCAAATTCTTGTGAATCTAATGATTTGAAGAATTTCGTGTAGGTTTTATCCGCCCTGAGCTTCTCCGTCTCAACGTCCGCAATTGCCTGATCTTCTTGGGGTTGTTCTTCTCCCATGGCAGCGATTGCAGCCGCCAGGTCTTCCTCAGGCGTAGGAGGCTTCGCCCTCTGGACAAACTTTGGCAAAATAAATGCTCCTGCGAGAAGCGAGAGCATTAGCAAAAGCAATGCGATCTTAACTGCGACCTTCATATGGGTAGTAGTGCGAGTGTAACAAAATTTTCAGTTTTACTTTTGATAGTGAGGATTCACATGTTTCCCAGACTTGCTCTAAAAGCTCGAATGACAAGTGTTATTGGGCTGTAGCAAAGCAACAATCATGACAAACAGGAAAGTTTCTTTATTTGAAGTGAAAGGAGACCGGGTAGTCGGAACTGCGGGGGATTCCTCCGAAGAGACCCGTTCGAGATTCGCACGCGAGGCGGAGGGGCTTCAGGCCCGTGCATATCAGGTCGGATTGGCGATAGGAATGTCCTCCCTTTCGTGCAGTGCGGTTGCTTGTGGTTCTGGTAGCCTGGCTTTTCGCTTTGCCAGGACATCGGCCGAAGAGTTCGATGCGAGAGGAGTTTTGGTGGACGAAGAACAGTTTTCTGTGAGCAGCCTTCATAAGGCTACCGAATCATGATGAGCGAAGCAGAAGTCCAGAAGGAAGGGGAAGCCTCTTCCTACAACGCGCTGATCAAGGCGCTGCAGATGGTGAAGCGCTTAAAGCGCCTGGAGGGCACGGTTCTCATCCACGAAGGCATTCTCATGAGTGCCGACACGCTCCTGAACGAGCGCCAGGTAAAAGAATTTGTCAGGGAGGTGAATGCCCTGGTCGCTCAATACCGAAATGGCAGCCGACCATTGTCGAGAGCCCTGTTAGGGTTCGACGGGGGGAATGTCATGATTTTCCACGCAGCACCATTCACGATGTGTCTTTTGTTTGGAAATTTGGAAGATGCCGAATCGGTCGAGAAGGCAGGAGAAGAATTTCTTAAGAAATGGGCAAGTTCACTGCGACTCGATTCTACTGCGGTATCACCCCTGGACGACCTCGATTTGCAGGATGACAGCACAGACGTCAGCGAGGTGCCTGACGAGACAATAAAGATTCAGCCGGTAGTGAAAATCGATCCCGAGCCGGAAGCGGCACCAGCACCGGCTGTGGTGCAACCCACAGCAGCTCAGCCCACTGTCGTCCCTGCTGCTCCTGCTCCAGTTCCTGAACCGGCAGCCGAGGCGCCTGCAGCTGTGGATGCTGAGAAGGTCTGGAAAGCATTCCGGGAAAAGACAGAGAATTTACTCTCGAAAGTCCTTGGTCGAGCACAGGCCAAGAAGATGATTTCGAGAGAGTTGCAATCGATGGGTGTTGGCGAAGAAGAGGCACTGCGCGTTCCTCAATTTCGTCCCTTTGGCACCCATCTGGTCAGCAAAGTCAAAGACCGCACGACGAGGAAGCAGTTGGAGGCCGAACTGCTTTCGATCGTCGACCAATTCACCAAATAGTGAACTCCTTCCACTAAGGCCCAATTCTTTTACCTCCATTTGTACGATAAATCCTTTATGAAGAATGTGATACCTCTGCTGTTTTCGGTGTTCCTGCTTGCCGGTGTTACGACACCTGCGCACTCTCAGGAGGATGCTGATATCCAGCGCCTGAACCAGCTCATCGAACAGGCGAACAAAGTGAAGTTAAAAATCGAGCAGGAAAAAAAGGCGGAAGCCATGCTAGACGATCCTGACTTCCAGAAAAAGAAGATTCGAGAAATCGATAAGAAGCTCCTCACACTCGAGTCACCTCTCGGGGACGATAAGCCCCAGATTCAGAAAAACATCGACTACGTCTGGACGGTTACGGCAGCCATCCTCGTCATGCTGATGCAGCTCGGCTTCTGTATGCTGGAGATTGGGATGTCACGTTCTCGAAATTCTATCAACGTGGCGATGAAGAACGTTCTCGATTTCTCGGCTACCACCGTGTCCTTCCTGCTGTTTGGTTTCACCTTTATGTTTGGTGCTTCTCAGGCAGGGTGGATTGGTGCTCAGGATTTTGCATTGTGGTCCTTTTCTGGAGATAGCCCGATCTGGACGTTCTTCTTCTTCCAGGTGGTCTTTGCTGCGACTGCTTGCACGATTGCTTCGGGAGCTATGGCGGAGCGAACCAAATTCCTCGGATACCTGTGCTACACGATCATCTTGTCGGGACTGATTTACCCAATCTTCGGACATTGGGCGTGGGGTAGTTTCGGTGGTGGATTCGAAGCTGGGTTCGGCGGTAGCTCCGGCTGGCTGGAGGATAAAGGATTTCACGACTTTGCCGGTTCGACCGTTGTGCACGGGATCGGCGGGGCAAGTGCTCTCGCAGGTATTATGGTTGTCGGTTCCAGGATAGGCCGATTCGATTCAGAAGGAAATGCGCGCTACCTCCCTGGCCACAGCCTTCCGCTGGTTGCGTTCGGCACAATTATCCTCTGGGTCGGCTGGTTTGGATTCAATGCCGGTTCGCTTGTTGAGGGGAGTGCCGGTATTGGTCGTATTTGCGTGAACACTGCCGTAGCGGGTGGTGCCGGTTGTGTGGTCGCTATGTGCTTTTTCTGGATCGTTCGCGGAGTTCCGAATGTCCTCGTGACGTTGAATGGTGTTCTTGGCGGTCTTGTCGGGATCACTGCCTGCTGCGATGTCGTGACGCCTCTCAGCGCGGTCTGGATTGGCGCGATCGCTGGTATCATTGCGACAGGTGGTTCGCTACTTCTCGAGAAAGTTCATTTGGATGACGTCGTAGGCGCCGTTCCTGTTCACCTGTTCTGCGGAATTTGGGGGACCTTGTCCGTAGCAATTTTCCACGAAAACGGATTCGACATGGGACTCCTCGGGATCCAAACCTTTGGAACGTTCGCCATCTGTCTCGGTTCCTTCGGAGTGGCACTCGTCCTCTTCAAAGTCATTGACGCTTTCATTGGCCTGAGAGTGTCGGACGAAGAACAGGAAGATGGACTGGACTTCGCGGAGCACTCTGTGAACTCCTATCCTGACTTCCAGACGGCGGAGAACTGAGAACGTTTTCCGCTACTTGAACTTCGTAGGGCGCACGAGAAATTTTCTGAACGCTACCGGTCCGTGGTCTCCCTGAACAGTGAGGGGAGCATCGGCGACCTCGGGACCAGCCTCTCCTCCACGTGTGGGACCGGTGACCTCGACATCTTCGTGAATAACTACTCCGTTGTGTTTGACACGGACAAAGCGCGCATTCTCCGATTTCTTGCCGGACGAGTCAAAACGGGGGGCACGAAACAAAATGTGGAATTTCTGCCAAGTGCCCGGAGCTGAACAGGCATTCGTCGTCGGAGCAGTTCCTTCATATCCTTTCTCTTCTTTGGTCGGCTTGGAATCGTCCCAGCGCTCATAGATACCTCCGCAGTCGCCGTAGCTGATATCACTGTCTGCTTTTCCGTAGCTATCCAGAATCTGAACTTCGTATCGGTTCATCAGGTAAACTCCTGAATTTGAACCTTTAGGAATCATGAATTCGATTTCCAGTTCGGCGTCACCGTGCGTTTGTTTGCTGGTGAGGTTGATCGACTTACCCTTGTCTCCATTGTAGAGGATCGAAGTTCCGGGTTTTACATGCTTCCATTTCTTCGCATGGGGATCACCCACTACCTTGCCCGCCATCTTCCACTCTCCGACTTCGACCCAGCACGAGGTGGCATTCAGGTCAAAAGGGGGAGGGGGGGATTCGGCCGCCGCGAAAAAGGTTACGGAGAGAAACAATAAGAAGGAGAGTTGTGCTTTCACGGTGGGATTCGATCACGAATGAAAAAATGTGTCAATTGAGCCATGCGGCGCAATTCGGGCTGTAATTTTCCGGCGGATTTTCTTCTCGTCAATGGCGTCGTTTCTGCCTTTCTTTTTGCGAAACAATTTCGCCGTTCAAGTAAACTGTGGCGCCGAAATCGACTAGTAATATTGCAAGGTTTTCTGCCTGGGAGGAGCCGGAAAGTTCTATGTATTCAGACCTTCCTGATAACACGCTGTTCACTAGAAGTTGCGATTCTTCCAGAGGGATATGTGTTTCGGACTGAATCGTCTTGACCAAGGCGATCGCATCGCTTTCCGGCGAGAACCGGAGAATCTCGACTCTTGTGCTCACGGTGAATGAATTGTGACTGGAAATGGTTACATAGACAAGCGAATCCGATGGCGTAATTTTCTGTCCCCTTGCGCAGCCTGTGATAGACTCCGCCCCGAACGATGGAATCCCGCCAGCATACACAGGTTCTTTTCATGGCCACATGCCTCTGTGACGCATTTTTCGCAGACGTTGCAAAAGCAGCCGTCGAAGTCTTGGAACATGCGGGGTGTGAGGTCCTTTTTCCGGAAGACCAGACTTGCTGTGGGCAGCCGGCCTTCAATTCTGGCGATTTCGCGAATGGCCGGAAAGTAGCGCGACACACAGCAAAAGTGTTTGGCGGGGATTTGCCCATTGTCGTGCCGTCGGGTTCCTGCGGGGCAATGATGACTCACGGGAATTCAATTCAGTTCGAAGGGGAAACGGACTGCGATATGATGGCGACACTCGGTGGCCGAACGTGGGAAATCTGCGATTTTCTTTCCAATCAGCTCAATATCAATTGGGAAGGGAGCCTGCAAGAGACCCGTGTCACGATGCACCATTCCTGCCATTCGAGAGGGAGCCAGACGGGAGCATCCGCGCTCGCTCTTCTCGGTGGAATTCAGGGGCTGGAAGTGCAGGAAGTCGGGCAGGCGGATCAATGTTGTGGTTTCGGGGGCACGTTCTCAGTGGCGTTCCCGAACATCTCCGCTGGTATGGGCGAATTGAAATTAAGTGAAGTCGAAAAGCAGCAGCCGGATTACCTCGTTTCGGCAGACATGAGTTGCTTAATGCATTTGTCAGGTTTGGCAGAGAAATCCGGCGGTGCCCTGCCTGTCAGGCACGTTGTCCAGATCCTTCGCGATTCGATTGTTTCATGAAAGGGCAACCCATAGATCGCTTTTCGTCGGAACTGGCTGCGGACACTCGCACAGCGGTGATTGCCAGTGCCTCTTCGACGACTGAGAAAAGATCGCATATTCTCAACAGCGATTATCCCGACCCAAATCGCCTGAGGAAGCTTGCTGCGCAAATCAAGCAGCATACCCTCGATCACCTCGATACCTATCTCGAACAGGCCGTTTCGAAGATGCGTGAAAACGGGGTGAAAGTCCATTTCGCATCAGATGGCGATGCAGCCCGTGAGACCGTGCTATCAATTCTCAAGGAAAAGGGGGCTCGGAAGATTGTGAAGTCGAAGTCCATGGCTTCCGAAGAGATTCATTTGAATGAATTCCTGGAAAAGAATGGTTTGGAATGCCTCGAGTCAGATTTAGGTGAGTTCATCGTCCAGCTCGATGGAGATGTTCCCAGCCACATCGTTCGACCTATCATTCATAAAAACAGAAGAGAGATTGCGAATACTTTTGAGCGGGAAGGGCTGGGAGAATACAACGACGATCCAGAAGTGATCACCCGCCGAGCCCGTGCTTTCTTCCGCTCCCGATACATGGAGAGCGACGCGGGAATCACGGGCGGAAATTTCATATCGGCCGAGTCGGGAAGAGTCGCCCTGGTGACGAACGAGGGGAATGCTCGCTTCAGCATGGCCCCGAACCGTCTGCACATTGCCCTGATAGGGATTGAGAAGGTCATTCCACGCGACCGCGACTTTTCGGTATTTCTGAATTTGCTGGCACGTTCTGCTACCGCTCAACAATTGACAGTGTATACCCAGTTTATTTCTGGCCCTCGCGTAGATAGCCAGCCGTCAGGGCCAGATGAAATGCATGTTGTCCTGATGGACAATGGGCGAAGCGATACCCTGGGATCCAACTGCAGCGAGATCCTCCGGTGTATTCGCTGTGGTGCGTGCCAGAATGTTTGTCCCGTCTATCGCCAGGCGAGTGGCCACGCTTACCGCGCCACGTATGGGGGGCCGGTGGGAGCCGTCTTGAGTCCGCTTCTAGCTGGGGATGCTTTTCCTCAATATTCCGACTTACCCCGTGCTTCGAGCCTGTGCGGTGCGTGCCGGGAAGTCTGTCCTGTGGACATTCCCATTCCCGACTTGTTGGTTAAGCTTAGGGCTAAAGGGAAAGTAGAGGGGATTCCCACGCCGGGTTCTCCATCCATGGGTGGTTTTGCCAGGGGGGCTACGTCTCCGGGACTATGGCGTGCTGGACTACGTGCTGCAAACGTGATGAATTCTTTGCCTGCTTCATGGATACCGGCTCCTGCCCTGCGAAGCTGGTTGGACCAGAGGACCCTTCCGACCTGGAAAGGTGGCGAGTTCCGTCGCTGGATGAAAGAAAGGAGAAAGGCATGAGCGATTCAGAAAAGGCAGTCTTTGATTCGGTTCGGAGCGCACTGAAGGCAAAAGGAGAAAAGACACCCTATCCTGAGTATGATACGGCGGACCTGATCGCCCGTCCTCGCTTGGAGAGTGGGGGACTCTGGCAGAGCTTTTCGAAAAACATTTCCGCTGTGAATGGAAAGGCCATGCGCTCGATCGACGAGCTGGTCAGTTTCCTGTTGGAGAAGAAATGCCGCTTCGGTCACTGCTCCCTCGAGTGGGATTCGACCATCGGGGAAGCGATCAGGGCGGCAGGAATGAGAACCTCGACTGAATTTGATCGCGAACGATTCGAGGATTACGAGTTCGGCATCACCAGCGGCAGTGGAGCTGTCGCGGAAACCGGGACCATCGTTCTCACCGATGCAGAAACTTCGGATCGTCTCGCTGCGCTGTCTCCTTGGATTCACATCGCGGTAATTACTGAAGATCAACTGGTGGAGTCTCTCGGCGACGCCATCGGCCGATTTGATGAGAATAATTACATCGTCTGGGCGACTGGCCCGTCGAAAACAGCCGACGTCGAAGGTATCCTCATCGAGGGCGTCCACGGTCCGGGAGAGCAAATCTGTCTCTGCCTGCCGAACCGATAAAATAGGAGAGGACCTTGACCTCCCAACAAGGGCGGTGATACACTGCGCGCCATGAGAACGATCCCCCAATTTCTCGCCATATCTTTGACTTTCCTCTCCCTGGCGCAGGCTGAAGTTCGCGAATGGACGCGTTCAGCCGACAATCGCAAAATCACTGCCGAATATGTGGGGATGAAGGATGAGAACACCGTTCAACTGAAAATGCCGAATGGAACATTTGATGTCCCAGTAGCGAGTCTCTCAGAAGCAGATCAGGAGTACATCAAGTCTCAGCAGGAAGAGATGGCGGCAGAAGGAGAAGGCACTGCGGAGGTCTCTATTCCCGAGGGGGAAGTAACCGTTACCTTGAGCGGCGTGCATATTTGTTGCAGCGATTGTGAAGACAAGATTGAAGCCTTGAACGGAGCAAAGTCCATGAGGTTCTATCCGGAAACCGAGTTCAGTGCCGACAAAAAAGACAAAACGGTTGAGATCGAAGCCCCTTCTGGAAAGGCGGCGATGTATGCGCTTGAGATACTTTTCAAAGCAGGTTTCTGTGGGGTATCCGACCACCCCGTTCTGACCGTCCCTCCTTTGGAAGAACGTGACTTTGAAACCGGCGTAGCTTCGCTTCGTGATCTCCACCTTTGTTGCAACACTTGCGTTAGCGATCTCGAAGAAGCTGTAATGACGGTAGAAGGAGTCGAGGAGATGAAGGGCGAAGTCGGCGACGACAGCGTCATGATCAAGGGCAGCAAATTCAAGCCGACGGATGTGGTGAAAGCGGCTCGCGAAGCCGGTTTCGGAACGAGCTTCCGTTGAGTCAGCTAGTCTCCCAGCCGTGTTCCGTGACGATCCCTGTCATGGGAATGTCATGGGCCTCTGGTTCGAGATCAACTAGTTGTGTCGAGAAACAGACACCGACTCTTTGCAGACTAGGATTGTCTTCCTGTGCAGAGCTGAGGAACCTGTCGTAGTGCCCCTTTCCACGACCAAGCCTCGCGTTCTTGTTAGGATCGAATCCCACTCCGGGTATCAGGATCAGGTCGGCGTGACGCGATTCGATTTCGGGGCACAGTTCAGGATTCGGTTCGAGAAATCCAAACCCGCCTTCTACAAGATCGCTTGCCGTCGAGACGATGTGGAAACGAATCCGATCAGCTTCATCAACGCGAGAGAATGCCCAGACACGATCCGGTGAGGCTTCCACGAGGATTGTCAGGTCTGGTTCAGAGGGAAGTGGCAGAAAGCTGAAGATCGTTTTGCTCTGCTGGAAAACGGGCCATCCCTTTACGTGCTCTACAATTGCCGAAGAGAACTCGGATTTCTCTTGAGTCGATAGTGCCTTGATGCGTTGGAAGCACTCTCTCCGTGTCGCCCGTTTGTCCATCTAACGGCCTCCTCGCCGTTCGTACTCTGCGATCGCTTCGGGAAGATAGCGCTGGAGCTCTATGATCCTCGTTTCGTCCAAGGGGTGCGTACGAAGAAATACCGGCATAGAACCTTCTTGATTGTTCTCGACGCGCCATTGTCCAAAACGCTTCCAGAGTTCCACGGCTTCCCGTGGATCATATCCGGCGCGAGCCATGTAGATAGCCCCCATTCGATCAGCCTCCAGTTCCTGTTTCCGAGAAAAGCGCTGCGTCTCCAGGAGTGCTCCCGCACCAAGCGCGGTGGTCGCGAGAGTTCCGTCTCTGCCGTCTTTGTTTAACATGTAGCCGGCACCAGCAACAACAGCAGTGGAAACCATGGAGCGAGAGAGACGTTCTCCCGAATGGCGAGCAACAACGTGCCCGACCTCATGACCGATCACCGCAGCGAGGCCCGCATCGTTCTTTGTAATTTGGAAAAGTCCGGTATGCACGCCGACTTTTCCTCCGGGCAGCGCAAACGCATTCGGAGCAGAGTCTTCAAAAACAACGAATTCCCAGTCAGCGTTCTCAATAGGCATTACCTTTGCAAGTCGCGCTCCGACTCGCTGAACTTGGCTGTTGTAGGTCGGATTCGTCGAAATTTTCTTCGAATCCTTGATCTTCTTGAACTCAGACAACCCCAGCGAAGCTTCCTTCGCGGGATCCAAAACATTGAACTGGGACCGGCCCGTTTCGGGCACAGTGCGACATGCCACTGCTACAATCGCAGCAGTAAGAACCGAAATAGGAAGAAGGAGAGGGGAAACGCGTCTCATACAAAAGTGAATCCGTTTGATCCACAGGTGGTAATATAACGCGGAAATTACGCGTTGATTAGAAGAAATCCAATCACGCGAAAGTTTGTCGAGAGCACTCTAACCCTCTCAGAACAAGAGATCGGCGAGCGCGTCGTCGCTCAACGTGGCTGGATCGGCGACTGCCATCAATTCTCCCAGGTATTCGATCTCTGCATACTCCGAAGCGGGATCGAATTCCTCTGTTTCAACAGAAGCAACGGGGCCACCAGACACAGAGCCGTCGAACGGACGGTTCAAGACAACAAAGGCGACAGCTACCACGGCGGTAGCGACCAATCCCACTGCGACTCGGTTCTGGAACAAAGAACGGAAGAACGTAACCAGTGAACCTTTCTCAGACTCATGGAGACGCGCCTCACGGACCACGTTCCGAGCAAAGAAGGGGCTTGGTTCTACGCTTTTCGCCTGCTTGAGTAATTCCCAGACAGGATCGTTCTGTTCTTGGTTATCCATTTTGGTTACCGATTCACTCGATAGAACCGCGATTTTCCCGCCAAGTTGCAGAAAAAAGCAAAAAAAGAATCAAACGTGTGGAGCGTCGATAAAGCCTTCCAGCTGGCGGATCCGAGTGGGGTGGCGCATTTTCCGCAAGGCTTTCGCTTCGATTTGGCGAATGCGCTCACGAGTCACCTGGAATTGCTTTCCGACTTCTTCCAACGTGCGGCTGTATCCATCGACAAGGCCAAAGCGCTGCTCAAGGACTTCCCGCTCACGTGGAGTGAGGGTATCCAGCACATCCTTGATACGATCCTTCAGCATCGACATGGATGTCATGTCACTCGGATCTTCAGCCCCCTTGTCTTCGATGAAGTCACCGAGACTCGTCTCTTCGCTATCGCCGACAGGCGCCTGAAGAGAAATGGGCTGTTGAGCCATCTTGAGGACGGCGCGAACTCGCTCGACGGGGAGATGAATCTCTTCAGCTATCTCCTCCGGAGTGGGCTCGCGGCCATACTCCTGGACAAGTTGTTTCTGCACCCGCATCAGCTTGTTGATCGTCTCGATCATGTGGACAGGAATCCGGATGGTCCGAGCCTGGTCCGCAATGGAGCGGGTGATCGCCTGGCGAATCCACCAGGTCGCATAAGTAGAAAACTTGTAGCCGCGCCGATATTCGAATTTCTCGACGGCTTTCATCAAGCCCATGTTTCCTTCCTGAATCAGATCGAGGAAAGAAAGGCCGCGGTTTGTATATTTCTTCGCTATGGAAATCACGAGACGGAGGTTGGCCTCGACCATTTCGTCCTTAGCCTTACGGGCCTCTTCCACATTATTGAGTAATGTGAGGTGGAGCGCTTCGAATTCCTCAATCGGCATCCAGACTTCCTTTTCAAAAGCGGTCTTGGCGCGGGTTGCTTCCGCTTTGGCGCTGCGGTCTTTGGCCTTATCAGAGGCACGGTGCAGCTTCTTTACCTGCTCCGCATATTCCTCCGTGTAGTTCACGAGGTCCTCGGTCACCTTCTGTTTGAAGTAAAAGCGATTGTAAGCCCGAGAGAGGGTGGAAACACCTTTGTTCCAGTTCTCCTCCATCTTCGGGGTTACCTTCTTGGCCGAGCGAACCTTCGCGTATTGCTCGGTGAGGTCGTCTCGCAGCTCATTTACCTGCGTGCAGAGCTTTTCCAGATTCTTGAGGTAGCGGGAACGGCTCTCAATCTTTTTGTCGATAATGAGACGGTCAAATCGCTCCTGACCGCTTTCGAGGCGATCGGCCAGGTCGAGATACGCATTTGCAATAAATCCAAAGCGACAGAGAATCTTCTTGGTTTCGCTCTCTGCCTTTTCGATTCGTTTTGAAATTTCAACTTCCTGCTCGCGAGTCAGCAGGGGAACTTGACCCATCTGCTTCAGGTACATCCTTACCGGATCGTCCAGTATGTCGAGCTTGCCGTCCTTCTCGCGACCGGGCTTCTTTTCTTCCGCTTCGTCAGCAGGGTCGTCGTCGTCATCTGCCCCCGCTTTCACATTGTCGACCTCTGCGGAGTCGATGATGCGAAACTTCATCCCGCGAAGGCGTTCGATCAATTCTTCGAGAAGCTCGATATCTGTCTGGGTATCGGGGAGCGCTTCGTTGATGTCGTCGAAAGTCAGATAATCCTGCTCTTTGGCGAGGCGAATGAGATCGCGTACGATTGGCTGGAACTCGGGCGAGTCCAGTGGGGACTTAGTGGCATTGGGGGAGCCTGCCTTGGCTTCTTCGGGAGCCGACATTTGTTTCGTAGAAACTTTTTTGGATTTTGGGGTTGATCGCCCCTTTGCCGAATTGCTAGCCTTTTTGGAGTCGTTTTTGGGACGCTTTTTATCGACAGCCATTTCGAAATCAGGAAAGAGGAAAGCTTCGCTCCACAGGCGATGGGCCGCTAACTTTCGTGTAGTTGTTCCCTCAGGTCAAGGAGTAGTTTGGCAAGTCTCGTTCTCTGCTCGATGTTGATACCGGGACTGTCGATTTTTGCCTTCACCATAGCTATGTGTTTTTTGATACTTTCCCGCTTGAGGTGGGCAAGGCAATGCTCGGCCACAGTCGGAGTGATCACTACCGATGGTTCGTTGAGTAGCTTTCGAAGAATAGCCTGATCCTGATCCGGTAAACTACCTAGAAATGAATTTACACTCGAGGGAGAGTCGGGATCGACAGTGGCACGCCAGATCTGGGAAAGCAGTTCCGTCTCCGCAATATCTTTGAAAAAATCCGGAACGGGAGACGCAGTAACGTGGCGCCGCACATCCCCGCTGGTCAGCAGCGCACGGGAAAGGTCGCGAATGGCCCGCATCGAAATTTCCCCCATGCTCCCGTTCGCATTAGGTGGGGGCGCACCTTCATCCTGCTCGGCAGATTCTCTTTCGCGTCGGTTCGAGATTGCTTCTCGGCGCGCCCGATTTTTATCAAGACGCGCTTGTGATTGCTTCGCGTTGTAGACTTCTTTCCGCACATCCTCGTCTCCTACTCCGAGGCGGGTTGTGATTCGACTGATCAACGAGTCCTGCATCATCTTGTCGCCGATCAGGGCAATATCGGCGGCGAGAGTTTTGGCGAAATTGAGTCGATCACGGAGACTCCCCTCATTCAACTGGCTGCCTCGGCGGTCGATCTGAAAATCGAAAAACTCCGGCGCGTTGGCGAGGATCTGTTCCAGCGCACCTATGCCCTGGCTGCGGATGAGTGAGTCGGGGTCTTCCCCGGCGGGCAACTGGGCGATGCGAACCAGAATCCCCGTCGGAGCGAGAATGCGAAACGCTTTTCCTGCGGCGTTCATCCCGGCGGTGTCTGAATCGTAGCAGAGGATGACCTCATCCGTATGCCGCTTCAGGATTCGACCGTGATCTTCGGTGAAAGCAGTTCCTAGAGGAGCAACGGCATTCTCGATTCCGCTTTCATACGCGACCAGCATGTCGAGTTGGCCTTCGAAAACGATGCACTTCTTTTCTCGGTAGATAGCTCGTTTTGATTTATCGAGACCAAACACCGTCTTGCTCTTGTTGAAGAGCATTGTCTCTGGCGAGTTAACATATTTTCCCCCGGGCTGATCTTTGGAAAGAACGCGACCGCTGAAAGCCAGCGGCTCTCCCATGTCGTTGTTGACGGGAAACATCAACCGGTGCCGGAAAAACGAATACGCTCCACGATTTGGATTGTTCTCGTCGCGCCATTTTGCCAGACCACCATCGACGAGTTGCTTCATCGAGAACTGCTCCTTGCGAGCCCAATCGAAGAACATACGTTGGTCATTGGGTGCGTAGCCAAATTTCCAATTCCGCGAAATCTCCATCGTCAGGCCACGAGACTTCAGGTAATCGCGTGCTGGCTGCGCGACCGGGCTCTTGAAGAGAAGACGATGGTAGAAATCTGCAGCTGATTTCTGCAGCCGCATCAGTTCGGACTTTCCACGCTGCTTGGCAATTTCCTTCGGATCGAGAGCTTCCTCTACGATCATGATTCCGGAACGGTCCGCCAACTTCCTCGCCGCTTCGGGGAAATTGAGATTGTCATACATCATGACAAACTTGATGGCGTCCCCGCCCGCCTGGCACCCAAAACAGTGGAAGGTCTGCCGCTGGGGGTTGACGTTGAAACTAGGCGTCTTTTCGTTGTGAAACGGACAGATGGCTTGGAAATTCGCCCCCGCACGCTTCAGCGGAAAATACCCCTGGATAAGATCGACGATATCCGTCGAATCGAGGATTTTCTCAACTGTCTCGTGGGGGATTATGGCCATAGTTCACCGTTCGCGAGCATTGCTGTCGCGTAGCAAACATCCTTACCCCGGATGATTTGAGTAGGCAATCCCGCTGCCGGGATTATCCGGGAATTAATACTCCCGGTCTTTCTTGATGCCCGGCTCTGGAATCGGATAGCGCCCATCTGCGTCAGGCATCAGCGGCGAGTCGCTTTCCAGTGTCAGGTCCTGCACGTTGGGTGCCATCACATGTTCGCTGTTCAGCATCTGGTCGTAGGTGATCACCTGACCGGTGTGTGCCGCCATACGTCCCATGGATGTCACGGTGCTGGCAGCGACTCCACGGTCGACTTCGTTGTGCTCTTTATTGTTCCGGATCGCATCGATCAGCACTTCCCATTCGATATCGTAGGGATTGCCTTCGAGGCTTTCTCCACGAGGTCCCGTAGGAAACGCCCAGACGAGATTCTCCGGCTTAGCCCGCCAGCTTGGATTGATATTCTGATCGCTGTAAATTCGAGATCTTGCAGGAACGTGACTCTGGGTGGAAATCACCGCCGAGCCTTTCGTGCCGTGTGCATAGGCTGCGAACTCCTGGTTACAGCCGGCCATGTTGCGCCCTTCGTAGATCGCCTTGGTGCCATCGGCGAAAGTATACTCAACACCGTAACTGTCGAAGTTCTGGTCCACCGCATCAAATGTCTCACCGTTGATTTCGATCGTTTTGTAGTGACGTCCACCCACTGCTTTCGCCTCTACGGGAAACGCGTTCTTCATCATGCACATCTCATCGATGCCGTGAATGAAGAAATCGCTGAAAGCACCACCGCTCAGCCAGAGGAAGCTATGGAAACGGCGAATCTGATACATCAGTTCGCTCATGTCCGTGTCGTTCTTCGGGGTAAAGCAGGAACCGATCGGTCCCTGCATCCGGTAGGAGCGCATGAAGGTAATGTCACCGATAGCACCATCGTCGATGCGCTTCTTCAGCTCGTTACGCGATTTGCAGTGGCGACACATCAGTCCGACACCGACCTTCAGATTCTTCTCCTTGGCTTTCTTGTTGATCTCGAGAAGTTTGCGCGAAGTGAACCCGTCTGGAGAAAGCGGCTTCTCCATGAATACGTTGAGGCCCTTTTCGACCGCATACTCGAACATGGGCCAGCGGAAAGCGCATGGGGTGGTGAGGATCACAATGTCGCCGGGATTTAAGGCGTCCATCGCATTCTTGTAGCCATCAAAACCGATGAAGCGTCGTTCCATCGGCACATCGATCTTGTCTCCGACAGTGGGGTCTTTTTTCAACACATCGTGTGATCGTGTCAGTTTGTCATCGAAGACGTCGGCCATCGCATGAAGCTTGAGTGGTCCGAGAGTTCCGGAAACACTCAGAGCATTCTTGACGGCTCCCGTGCCACGACCTCCACAGCCGACGAGAGAAAGTTTCACCTCTTCATTTGCCTGAGCATGAACGTGAGGAATGGAAATGCCGGCCAGCACAGAAGCACCTGCTGCGGTCTTGATTGCAGAACGTCGAGTGGGGTGGGGAGTTTTATTGAGTTCGCTCATGGTGGTGAGCATGACAGGAGCGCCAGATGGCGTCAATGCCGTCACCACGTATTTACCGCTCTAGCGAACCTTTGCCTGCACCCGATAGGTATAGATTGCAGCCGACGGATCGTTGGTGAAAAGCCGGATAGTGCCCTTGTGCTTTTTGCGTTTTCCCTTTGGCCGAAAAGTCAGTCGTAAAGAGGATGTATTCCCACTCCCGAGAATTGTGGACGGAGCCCGCCGGATTGAAAAACTCCTGCCCGAAGCGGACACAGCCCTCACGGTGAGGAGTCCAGACCCTGCGTTCGCGACACGAAATGTTTTGCTTACCTTTCTTCGTTTGGAGGAGACACGGCCGAAGTCAGTCCCGTCGGCGCGCCGCGGGTTCCTGTCTCCGTTGGAAATGGTCTTTCCTTTTCCTGTCACTCGTATCGTCGAAGGATCTGCAGTCAGGTCCAGGTATGTAGTCATCCACGGGGCGAACTCCACCACATTGGTGTAGATCGAGGGAATGGAGGCATCGTCACAATCGTCGTCGCCGAAGCTCACCAGCCCGACCAGAGTGTCAACCGCGGCGATCGACTTGATCAATGGCCCGCCGCTGTCGCCATGGCAGGGGTTACCTGTTTCTGCGGGATCCCTTGCTGGTAAGTGAGCATCTGTGAGAGGGATGGCGAAAAAGGAACTCGCAAAGGCACGAGAGAGAATTCTGGCATCCACTTTCAGCAGCAGGTTCGATATAGTGATTTCACCCGCCGTTGTCGTTCCCCAGCCAGCTACTACGGTATTGTCGTTAGTCTCGATGTCTCCTGTATCGGTGACGAATGGAATAGTGGGAACTGTGCTTACCGGTTGATCCAAAAGGATAAGCGCGATGTCATTGGTGCTCGCTCCGTTGCTCGTGGCGAAATCCGGGTGACGGTAAATGGCCAATGCGTTGCGAGTGATCCCTGATTCGTTGAGATCGTTTGACCCCAGGGAGACCTTGATGGTCGCGGTCGATTCATTGGTCAGGTTGTGTGCGGCCGTCACGACCCACTGATCCCCGACAAGGGAACCTGCTCCGATCAGGGCCGGAGTGGAAAAACTTCCTTTTTTCAGTATTGCAGCGGTAGAAGGGAATTCGTTCACACCTGCGTCCGTGCCATTGATGATCGCGAGTCCTTTTACGGGCAGGAAAACTACCAGGAGAAAAGAGCTGATGACAAAGATTCGAAGGCGAGAAAAACCGGAAATCACGAGACGAATAAAAGGTGAGATTCTAACAGGTATTTTTCCCAGCAGCAGGAATGTGACAGATGCCGGCGTATACTGAACCGAGGAAAACTGGCAAAGTTGTAAACTCTTCGAATATTCACAAAAAAAAGAGCGTTGCCGCTTTCCTCGGTCGATGCGAAAAAGTTTACACTGACATCGAAATGTCTCTGATTCTTAAACCGCTCATAGCATCAGTGCTCAACGAGGAATTTTTCCAGATTCCCCGGGACGACTGTACGGTCTCGATTGGGCGGGGAGGGGGCAACGACCTGAAGATCGATCACATTTCAGTCTCGGGCAGTCATGCCATTCTGGAGTGTATTGGGCACAATGGTGTTGAGGTAGTCGATTGCGACTCCAGCAACGGCACGTTCGTAAATGGCCTCAAAGTAACCCGTCATCCCATCAAGCCAGGTGACCATCTCCGCTTCGCATCTGCAGAGTTCAAGGTTCTCTCCAAGGAAAGTCCTGTAGCGTCGGACGAGGAGGAGGTCCCGGGGAAATCTCCCGTTGAAAAACTGTCCGAGGAGATCGAGCAGTGGAAAACCCGGAATGAATCCCTCCAATCCGACTTGGATTCATCTAGGGCGAGGGAAAGCGTAACAGAGGAGCAACTTAAGGACTCAGGGGACCAGATTGCCCAGTTGCAGTCTCAACTGGTCTCGAAGGACTCGGAGATTGAGGAATTGAGTAATGCCCATGCGGCCCGCCTGAAAGAACAGGCGTCGTCTCATCAAGCCGAGATCGAGCAACTCAAGTCGGAACTCAGTTCCAAAGAAGCTGTGATTTCACAGCTCAGCGAAGAAAATCAGTCAAAAACGGAAGAGATTCGAAATTTGGTCCGCGACGCAGAATCTGCTTCGGAGAGGGAAGTGCGGCTGAATGCTGAGATCACTCGATGGCGTTCTGAAGTGATGGAACGTGATCGGTCTCTGGCAGCACTCCATTATGAAGTTTCGCAGCGGGATGGGTGGCTGAGTCAAAAGACCGCAACGATTTCTGCTTTCGACGCCCAGGTTGCCGAGCTGTCAGCAGAGGTGGATTCTCTGGGGAGAAATCTTTTCAATACCGAGGAGGCATTGCAGGAACGGACCACTGTCCTCGCTGAAAAAGAGGAGAAGATTGAATCAATTCGGCTGCGATTGCGGCGATTTACCGAAGGAATACTGTCTGATTGGGAGTGGTGGTTGGAGGCTGCTGCCGAGGTCCCGACCGAGGCTTCGGAAAATGATGATGAAATCGATGGCATTCTATCCATGCTGGAATCAGCGCGAGTGAAGATCCAATCCCACCTCGACCAATTAGAGCCAGTCTGGAAAAAGTTCGGAGCAGGGGCTCAGCGGGAGTTGGAGGAGGTGTGCGAGAACCTCCGCAGAGAACAATCCGAAATCTCAGACAGCGTAATTTCTCGACAGAAAGAGCTCGCAGAAATGAACTCCGGGCTGGACGACCTTCGGCGTGAAATGGACAAAGAAGTGCGTCGTGCTCAGGGACTTAGTCGGCGGGGTGTGGAGGTCGAGATTCCTGAGCGGTTCGAGTCGATGGTAATCGCAAAGGACAGCGAGGAAGAGATTTTCCGCAGCCTGATTCAGCGGATCGAATTCTTTGATCGCCTTCTGGAGGGCTACAAAAGGAACAAGAAACTCAAAGAAGTGGTCTACGAGTTAGATGAATTTCGCCTTCGCCTCGTCGCGATCCTGGAAGCGAATGGCGTGCATCCCTTTGAGGTTTCTCCAGGTACGGACCTCACCCTGAAACATCGGAAACAGGTGAAGATACTCGCTCGAAAAGGCTGGGGCACCAGGGATTTTGCCGAAGTTCAGTTCAAACCCGGGAAAGTAGATTCCGTTGTGCGGTGCGGGTATCAGATCGGCAGTGGCGAAACGGCTACTATTTTACGTAAAGTTGAAGTCTTGATTCAGGAGTCTGCCGGGTGAGGTTTCACTCGATGCCAACCCTGTTTCGAATCGCAGTTTGGATCCTTCTTTCTCTCTTGGGAGCATTGGAAGGGTTTTCTGCCGACAGCTCAGATCCAGCTGCACGCTGGGTTACTGTCTATGGGTGGGTGCAGACAGGGGAGCGGTTAAACAAAGCGGGCCAGCCAGCACTTGCTTTGGGAAGCTACATCGAAGCTCACCAGAGGTTGAAAAAACTCAGGGCGGATCATCCCGATTTTGAGCCAGAGATTACCGGCTTCCGATATGAATGGTTGGAATCAGAAATTCAACGACTCGACGAAACGCTGGATGCATCGGAGCACGATGTGATGATGAAGTATCTCGATTTCGTGGAGCTTCTAGAGCAGGGTATCGAAGAGCGATTCGCGAACAAGTTCGCAGATTCCCTGACCACCCTCGACATTGCTCGAAAGCAGATGGATGAACTTATCGAGAAAAAGCCAGAGTCGTTTCGCGAAGCCATCGCTTCTCAGTATGAACGGCTCGAGGACAATATCGACTGGCTATACGGTCAGGTGAATTTCAAAGAGCGCAGCCGCCAGGTTTCATCGTATGTCCCGGATGGCGTCGACTGGGGAACGACGAAATACATTCGCGAATCCGACCTACCCTCGGAAAGGGGAAATATGACTTTGTCCGGGGCATTGTTCCCTGGTGGGACAGCTCCCGAAGACGTGGAGCCGAGCTCCATGAAGGAATTGGAAAATGATTCAGAGGGAACGACGGACTCCTCAAACCCGAAGCGGGCTTTCCGAATGTCTACCAGGCAAAAGCCGGGAAACGAAGAAGAAGAGTCAGACCAGTAACTCAAAAGTCGCGAAATGGTCCGCGCGGCTCGGCAGCTTCCATCTCTGCCATCCAATCATCGAAAGCCTGCTTCAGCTCCTTCAGTTTTTCAGGGTGACTTTCTGAGAGGTCATTCGATTCAGAGATGTCTTCGGCGAGATTGAACAAACCGCTCTGCTTTTCTCCGTCACCCATGTAGGTCCACTTCCAGTCTCCCACTCGGGCAGCCTTCAGATCTTTGCGCTTCCAGAACATCGTTGATCGGGGTGACTCTTTCTCTCCTCGAAGGACCGGCCACCAATCATATCCATCGAACACAATATCTTCCGGCAGCTCGTGACCAATGGCAGAGGCGAAACTGGGAACCAGTTCCAGGCTGGAAAGGAATGAATCATTCACCGCTCCTGCGGGCACTTTTCCAGCTGGCCACTTCACAATGCAGGGAACCCGTATGCCGCCTTCCCAGGTCTGGCTCTTGCGACCGCGCAGGGGAGTATTGTCCGCTCCTCCCGAGCCTCCATTATCACTGAAGAAAACGACGATCGTATTTTCGGTGAGACCTTTCTTTTCCAGGGTTTCCAGCATCTTCCCGATCGAATCGTCCATGCAGGTGACTGCGGCACGGTAATCCCGGCGCCGAGCTTCAGGCGTTACGACCTTTGCCGTGCCACCGTATCGGTACTTTTCCACGTCACGATATTCCTTCTCAACCGGCGGATACATCTCTTGGTATTTCTCAGGTGCTTGGACTGTGGTGCGAATGGATGGATCGAGAGCCGACGAATTGTGGGGAGCATTGAAGGGAACGTAGAGAAAGAAAGGGTCCTTCCCTGCGTGTCGGTCAAGAAACTGCAGCGCTTCCCGTTCGAAGAGGTAGGTGCAGTAGGTGCCTTTGTCTTCGGTGGTTGGCTCAAGGTTTCGATACATGCTCGGTACGCCGTAGCGCTCGTGCGTGTAGTAATCGATCCCTGTATTCACAAAACCGTAGAAGTCATCGAAACCTTTGGAGGTGGGCAGAAAGCGCTTCAGAGTCCCAAGGTCCCATTTGCCGTAAAATCCACATTTGTATTCGGCGGGGATAAGTTCGGGAATCAACTTCTCCCGGAGATCCATGCCACCGATTCGTTCGAAGGTGACTTCGTATTCTTCAGGAGAATACTTGTGTCCATAATCCGGGGCCTCGTTCCGGATCATGTCATAAATCCCGTTTCGCTGGGGATAGCGGCCGGTCAAGAGCGAGGCACGGCTCGGCGTGCAGGCCGGCCAGGAAACATAGAAATTGGTCAGTCGAGTTCCTTCTTTCGCCAATTGATCGAGATGCGGAGTGATGATCCCGTTTCCATGCAGGCCCAGATCATTGTATCCCTGATCGTCGGAAACGATCAGTAGAATGTTAGGGCGATCATCGGCAAGGGAGAGGGAGGTAAAGCAGGCAAGTGCGAGAAGGGCAAAAAATAGGGATTTCATGGAGCTGGTTCCTCAACTGGTTCGGTGATGGCCAGGATTCCGGCAAACCAGTTGCTCTCTCGAATAGGGGGCGTTTCTCCCTCAATGTAAACATACGAAATGTCGCCATCCAGATAGAGCGCATTTTTGCAATCCAGCTTGTCGCGGAACAATTCCGCAAAATGATAGAGGTTGCTCTCGCCTGTATCGCGTCCGGACCAGTCCGAGCAGACCAGGATAATCGTTCCATCACTGGCTACCCCAACGCCGTTTCTCGTCCGCCTACTGGTCGAACTTGCTTCCAGCACGGGATGAATCGTTCCGTTCTCTACCAGGAGGGGACCCGATTGTGTGGCCAGCACAGGCTTCTCTCCGGAAGTTGCGTATTTTCCAGATTCCAGAACACCGGCCGTCCCATCTTTTCGGAGAAAGAAGACTCCGTTCGGTTTGAGGAAAAAATTAGGTGTGAACTGCCCTTCGCGCTCTTTCTTGAAATCATCCAGGTTCAGCTTCGTTACCGTCTTACCTTCCGCGATGTGCAAGCCTGTCGGGAGAAAGGTGCCCTCGAAGATTCCCGAGTTCATCGCGAACTTTAGCTTCTTTCCTTGCTTAGTGAGCCTCTCCTGAAGTTGAGGGAAGGTGTTCGGTTTTCCTTTCTTCTCTCCGAGGTAGAGTTCGAGCTTCTCCTTTTTTGGATCGAGACGATACACGAAAAAGTCAGCACCCTGATGAGTGATCGTGTCGGCGTAGACAGTAGATGCGAGTAGAAATAAAAGAGCGAGAAAACACTTCATGCCAGAAATACGACGCCAGGGGGAGGCGTCTTTCAGTATACTGGTCAGGATAACCAGTCCATTCTACTGAGGACAAGAAGATACAGAACTCAATCTGCGAGCTCCCGCACCGCATCAAGATACCGTCGCACACTATCAGACGGATCGAGACGGTTGGCCTTCTCCAGATGCGCGATAGCATCGGCATATTCAGCATTGGCTACCAGAAGCTTGCCATGCGCGAGGTGGGCGGCCGCAGCGTGATCGGGAAGTCTTTCTGCCTGCTCCAGCAGCATTTCCGCAACTTCTCGCTGGCCTCCTTCGCTCTTGAAGCGCGCGAGTAAGATCAGTGCCTGTCCGTCGAGCGGTTCCCGTTCCAACCAGGCTTCAATCATTTCAGCCCCTTTGCCAGCGTTACCAGTCTCCAGTTCGATCAGGGCTCGATTCCTGACCAGGCTGGATTCAACTTCAGTGCCTAAAGAGCCGGATTCCAACTGCTCTTTGTAAACGGAGCTCACGTCGATCGCTTCCGAAACTTCTTTCGCTTCCGGCCAGTGTTGGCGGTTTGTTAGATAGGTGATCGCCTCTACCGCATCGGGCAGCGGAACGGCTCCGAGTATGGCTTCGCGGTAGCGGCTTAGTGCCAAGTCGGGAAGATCGTTCTGAAGATAGAGGTGGCCCAGCGAGAGAACGATGCTCGGGGAAAGCTCACCCGTTCTTCGCCACACTTCCAGATTCGAAATCGCTCGCAGTGGCTTCTCCATCGCTACCCATGCGTCGGACTGAATCAACCATGGCGTCATCTCAGAGGGGTTCGCATCGATCAGTTCTTGCAGGACGGCAGACGCTTCCGCGGGCTTCTCAAGAGAGAGAAGCGCCTGTGCCTCTCCCATGATCCACTCTCGCTGATTCGGCTGTGAAAGGCGAGCAAGCTGATACGCATTGAGAGAGGCCTGTGGGTGTTCTTTCACGGCATGGCAATATCCGAGGAGCCCCATCGTCAAGCCGTCGTGAGAGCCGAGTTCCATCGCTCGAATCAGGTGGGTTTGTGCCTCTTCAATTTTCTCCTGGCGAATCAGGGCAATAGCAAGGTTTCGATGCACATCACGGAAATTGGGGAACTGCTCCAGTGCTTTCTGAAACGTCTCGATAGCCTCTTCGAGTTTGCCATCTTCAAACTGTAGGCTGGCGAGCATCGACAGCATGGCGGGGCTCTCTTCGAGAAGAGAGGATTCAGTCAGAGTTGTGATCGCCTTCTCCCGGTCCTTCTCGGCCATCGCCTTTCCTGCTTCCCCGAGATAATGCTCCTCATCGACGGTGATCCGCGGCTCGATTCGGGAATCAATACCGTAGCTCGCAGTAAGAGCCTTGAGGAACCCTTCGCTTTCCCAGAGGGAATCAATGGGCAGCGGCTTGACCTCGGTATCCGCAGACACCTTGGCTCCGAAGATAAGAATAGAAGAGAGTAAGATGTGAAAAGTAAACCGCATCATTGGCTGAAACTAAGAGGCAGCTGAAAATTACTTTGAACGGCTCGACCGTCCTTCTTTGGGGAAGTAAACCGTGCTCGATTCATGAAAGAATAGGCAAGCTCGGTGAAATCCGGATGGGGAGTATCAATGATGCGCACGACTCTCGCTTTCCCGGCTGGCGATATCACGACCTCCAGCACCACTTCTGCTTTTGTGATACCTCGCTTCGCTTGAGACTTCGGATAGGTCACCGTCGGTCGATTCACCAATTGAGGTTTGGAGTCGAGATCCTTCAGGGAAAACATCATCTGTTCCCGAGGTGCTTCTTTTTGAGGAGCAAACTCGGTAAACTCCATCCGCATTTCGACATCCCGATCTGGATTCGCTTTGATCGGCGGAGCAATGGAGTCGAGCTGGATATCCAGTTTAGGCAACTCCGGATTCTGTGGCGGCGGCGGAGGTTCAGCCGGAGGAGGTGGCGGCGGCGCAGGTAGACTCACCGGATTGATAGTCTCCATCGATGTAATCGAAAGAGTGTTGTCGGTAGAGCTGCGGACTGCCTTTGTTGCAACGAGAAACAATATCAGACCGACGGTCAATACTGCCGCAAGTGCGAAGCGCAGTAGCAAACTGACTGGAGAGGGAAGGTGGCTAGTCATTGATCGTGGATACGTAGACTTTTTCCGCACCTGCCAGTTTGGCCTCATCGAGCACGGCAACGGTTGTTTCGGTAGGGGATTCGCTGTCTGCCTGTATGATCACAGGCATTGGCTCTTGTCGGATCAAACGGGCTACAGTAGAGCGAACGCCAGCGATCCCGATTTCGCGTCCGCCATAGAAAACTTGTCCAGCAGAGGTCACTCCGACCAGGATGCTGTTTTTCTCGAGATCCTGCTGAGTCGCCGCGCGAGGCTTGTCGATTTCAACCCCGGTCTCCTCAACGAAGACGGTCGTGACGATAAAGAAAATCAGAAGGATAAACACGACATCGATCAGGGGAGAAATATTGATCTCTCCCGTCGCTGTCGGAGCTGTCTCACCAAATCGTTGAAATCTTCTCGCCATACAATTCAATCTTCGGTCTTACGCAGCACGGTGTTGCATCAGTCGCGCTTCCAGTTTTCGAAACGCCAGCACCAGATGATCGTGTCGGCTCTTAAGTAGTGAACACGCGATGAAAGTAGGAACTCCGATCACCAGACCAGTTTGCGTGGTGATCAGTGCTTCCGAAATCCCTTGGGAAATCACGTCGATGGGAGCATTGCCAGAACTCGATGACATGCCGTTAAAAGTGGTGCACATGCCAGTCACGGTTCCGAGCAACCCAATCAACGGTGCTACGCCGATCATGACAAAGGCAAAAGGAAAGCGACGTTCCGGCTTGGAAAACAAGTTCTTCTCGATCTCTTCCAGGTTCCCTTGTGCGGCACCGTCATCTCCGATTTCAGATTTCAACCGCCCGAGCAGATCTTCGTCGCCAGATTTGCCACGAAGCAGACGGATCCATTCTTTAGGCTTCAGGATCGGAGCGCCGGGAAACTGCATGGCATGCCAGAGCGAAACCAACGCGAAGCAAATCCCAAACGCTAAAGCAATCAGCGACCAGAAAACCCAGCCTCCCTGTTCCGAGAGGTTGCGCACTTCTTCGAAGATAACAGGCAACAGGTTCATGCCGTGGTCGTTTCACGCGGTTTCGGTTTAGACTGTGGTGAATTCGGCTCATCCACATCGATACCATTCAGAAAGGCAAGGCTTGTCATCTCCATGGTATTCTTGATGCCCTGCACCTTGCGCGATAGCAGCGCATGCAGGATCAAGGCAGGAATGGCGACGATCAAACCAAACTCGGTCGTGACAAGAGCTTCGGAAATACCGGAGGCGAGAGACTTGGCATCTCCCGTTCCAAAAATATTGATCAGGCGGAATGTCTCAATCATTCCTGTCACTGTTCCCAGCAGGCCGAGAAGAGGAGCAGTCGCTGCCGCAATAGCGATGAATGGAAGCCCACGTTGCAGGGGCGGCTGCGCGGCAAGATGCACTTCGTAGAGCGCCTCTTCGAGATCTTCTTTGGATGCTTTACCCGCCAGCTCGACACCGCGAATCAAAACTCCACCAGCAGGGTGGCGAACATCGGTCGCGAGGGCTTCCGCCTCCTCTTTGTTGCCACCGTTGACGGAAGAAACGATTCGCTGCACGACTCCCGGACGAATCTCCCGGATGCGTAGCAACTGAATCCACTTTGCCAGGGCAGAAATCAAAGCCACAGCAGCGAGGAAAAGAATTGGGTAAATCCAGATCCCACCATCCTTGATGTGACCGAGCAGAGATGTATCCGTCTCGCTCATCGCGATTGCTGACCCAAGAGTCGGGTCGAAAGTCGCCGAAGCACCCCGTCCGTTTAGGAGTAGCTCGATCGATTTTTCGTCAGCCGTTCCCTCAAGCACGCGAGACCTAAGGTCGGAATCGGCAGAAACAATACCCGATACACTGTTGTCCTTGCTGAGGAACCAACCGACAGGACCTGCTTCCGCAAACATCCCTTCATGCACGGCGCCTTCTTCGCCCAGTGCCTCGCCGGGAACAACGGAGATCCGACCGCTCGTTTCCAGTCGAGAAAGGGCCGAGTCGACCAGTGCCATTCTCCCTGCGAGGGACGAGTCGTTCAGCTCTTTCCGTAACGTTTCATTGGCTGCGAGACTGTTTCCCGCTTCAAAGTTCTTCCGAAAATCGAATAGCAGACTGTCGATGTAGGAGCGCTCTTCCTTCCAGACTTTGAGGTCTTTCTCTAATTTGGCGAACTCCGTCTCTACCGCATCCTGACGTGTGCGGGCGATATCTGCCTTCCGTCGCTTTTCTCTCAAAGTAGCCGCGATCTCGTTCGACTCTTTGGAAAGAGCTGGCTTTTCTTCTGCAATCGACTTGCGGAGCGCAGCCAGTTCATCCAGCGATTCACGCAGGTCTTTGTCGATCGAAGCAATCGACTCACGATACAGTTCTTCAAGATTCTCCTCTTCCTGGGCAAGTGCAGGAAGTGAGAAAGAAAGGATCAGCAGGAAAAGTATCTGGAAAAAACGATGCATCAGTTCTCCGTCGAGACGTTGGTAAAGGGCAGTTCCACAAATCCGGGCTGGGCCGTCTTCGTTTGAATTTCAATGGCCCGGCGGACCTTGGAGGCGATCGACTTGTCTGGCGTCCACTTCCATCCTTCCGATGTCGGAATTCCGGTGCCGGCAAACTTTCCTGACCGATCGACATACCATGCCTGTGAGAGGCCAAGGTAAAGGGTATCGACTTCTCGGTCGGTTCCGTCGATCTCTCGCAGTTCCGCATCGACCGTGATTGTATTTTCGAAGTTCACATAAGATTGCAACACCACGAGGACGTCGCGAACGCGATTCTGGAGAGGACGTTCGGGATCGGGGCTCTCAAGGCGAAGCAGAGCCTCTTCGACCTGGACCCTCAGGGGTGGGGGAAACCTTGGGATCTCCGCCCTCAGTCTTTCTTCAAACTGAGCGATGTTTGTCTCGATATCCCGGCGCCAAGTCTTGAGCTCTTGTTCCGTGTCAGAGAATTCGCCACGCTTTTTGTCGATCTCTTCCACACGCTCTTCGGCGGCTTGGATAAATTCATCCAACTGAGCTGTTTCTTTCTTACGGATTTCGTTCAGCCCCGAGAGGGTCTGCTTCTCCGTTTCCCATTCACTGGATTCTTTGGAAATCAGCTGTCGCGTCAGCACCCACTCTTCGACTTTTTTCTGAGCGAGGCTGCCGGGGGACGGCTTGTCATCGGCAGACGCAAGGAGCGTTGCTGAGAAAAGCAAAGTCAAAAGGAATGGTCGAAAACACATCATGAATGATGGATGGGATAAATAAAAGAAGACAGGCAAAGCTTCCCGGAGGGGAAATCTATTCGAGTTCCTCTTTCTGTCTCGAATTAATGATACACAATCTCAATATCAACAAAAAATTCCCGAAATAATCGGCTCGATCTGACACGAAACAACGCTAATTCCGGCACTCCAGAGAGAAATAGTTTCCCTCCGGATCCCTGGAATCAAAGACTTGGACCCCCGGCGCAGGAGACTGAATTTCACCAACCGGAACCTTTCTGGCCTGCAGCGCCTCCCTTGTTTCCTCCACATTCTCAACGGCAAACACAAATTTTGGCGCGTCCTTGCCGAACGCTTTTTCCCCACCTCCGTGTAGCGCCAGAGTGCAGGCACCAGTTTGGAATGTCACCCAGAACTGATCGGCATAGGTCTCAAGTCCTGCTGGATAAGCGATCTCAAGGCCCAGCGTGTCTCGATAAAATTGAACCTGCGCTTCCATGTCCTGCACATAGAGAATCAACTCATCGAGAGGACCGATCTGGATGGGGGGCAATTCGCTCATTGCCCGCTTGTATGAAAAATCGACTCGAAAGGGAATCCCGATCTTCTCAAACGGCGAGAAATCTCATCTGTTCCTCAGAGACGGTGAGCTCGACTCTATCTCCATAGGAAAGGCCGGGAACAAACTCTCTCACCCACACCTCCAGAACATCGTCCGGCTGCTCATGTTCCGGTTTTGTATCGGGATGGGGATAATAGATCAGTGCTTCCCGATCATTCAGGGTGCAGTCGAAAAATGAGAAGTCCTCAGCTGGCTCAGTCGGGTGCCATCGCAGTGAACGAAAAGTCACCCTCGGGCGAATAATCTCATATCGTAGCGGCGAGATCGAAACATTCACCGTTGCCCGATGCCAATCACTCAGGTCGAGACCCGCCTTTTGAAAATGCGGGATCTGCATCGCAAGCGTTCCACCCGGAAACCGTGGATCTTCTTTTCCCCCAGAAGCAACACGGTGCCCTCTGACGACGGTGGCTGTGTATCTGGGCAAAAGCATCACTCTCTTTCAGTCACGTCCCGAAACCAGTCTCGAACGATCTCCCGCTCTGGAATATCCCGCAACATCCACCTCGCCGTATGTTCGGGAAAGGGGAGGGGCAAAAACGTAAAGTTCCCATTCGGCTTGGTGCTCTCTAGAAACTCCCTTGTCGCATCGACAGATCCCTCGTGGCTGATCAACTGCGGGCGATCACCCAGTCTCGCCAGGCGCGCTCTTGCAGAATCCCTATCACTGTCAGAATGCTGCCACTTTTTCACGCCATCGTAGTGACTGTGGCAGAAGAAGCCCGCCCATAGCCCGGCAATATCATCGTTTCTGAGACCGATATAGTTGCAGGCAATCGCACCTCGTGAAAAGCCGGCCAGCACCAGTGCGTCTCGACGTCCTCCATACTCCGCACAGACATGTTCCACCGCCTGCACCGCATAATCTGCCGTCGCGTCAGCATCGCCCCACCATTTTCGCGAATGAGCTTTTGCCTCAGGATTGACGAAGGGAAGGCAAACCCAGATCACGCCCTTTCCACCACTAACACCATACCCAAGTTCACATCCCTCCATCGTTCCGGGACTGGTTCTATATTGATTCCCCGGATACTCAAATATTACTGGATACTCTTTTCCAACTTCCCAGTCTGTCGGCAGATACAAGAGGTGATACACCCCCGTCCCTGAATTTCCGGGCAGGAATTCCTTCACGCGTTTTTCTGCAGAAGGCGCGACCTCCTCCACTTCGGGAACTTCTAGGTCAGGTGGTACCTCATCCAATTCCAGCCCGAAAGCCAAGTTCACGGCAAGTGCACAAAAAACCGAAATCCAACGCATAGTTTGACCTATTCTGTCGAATCCTCAGTCAGTTTGGCAAACACGTTTGTCGCCGCAGAGACGGATATTCCCTGGTTCTTCGCATAGGCCTTTCCTGCAGCGTTGCGAATCGCGGCAAGATCGCCACCATTCCTCCACGATTCGATCGCATCGTGAAGAATGAAGGCCCCAGGATACATCAACTGCTGCGTCAACAGCACAGGAGTGCTTCCAAGAGTTTCCAGTCGACCTCGACAATAGGATTCGCTACGGCAGCTCAGCACGACCGATTTCGTCTGGTTTTTCTCCACTACTTTTGCATCGAGAAGAGTCGTATCCATCAGCACATTGTGACCGATAAAGGCGACGAGATCGTGCTCTTTGCTCGCGAGGGCATCTTCAAAAGCAATATAGCAGTTCCGAATCTCAGACCCTCGATACGCATCCACTAGGAGCACAATATCATCCTCCTTGTGCTTCAGCTCCATCCTGCGCATCACCGAGTGAGAGATGTCCTTTTCAGATTTTACGACATCCCATTTCGAGCTTCGCTTGAAGTAGCTGCCGAAGCCATCGCTGCATCCCCAATAGAGATTGGCATCAGGATCGTCACCATTACCGATCTTTTCACCGACAGGAATGATTCCTTGAGTCTTGTTGTCACAGAGAGCTACGAAGACGCGGACAGACTTTTGCTCAGCGTGAGCGGTCCCGACCACGAATAAGAAAATGAAAAACCACTTCATCGTAGTAGTAACGGACGAAGTAGAGACAATCTTCCAAATTTCCTGAATCGAGACCAATCAATGATTCACCAAGAAGGCAAAGTCACGATTCACTTCACCGTGATTTCTTCCAGCAGGCTATCCTGATTTATTCGGTTTTCGAAGAAAGAAAGTCGGACAGGTTTTGTCTGTTCCGCTTCCACGATGGTGCGGGTCATTTCTGCAATTTCCTGTCTTTCTTCGGGTGAGTAATTTCCGTAAATCATGATTCTGGAATACTTGTAAAAAGCAGCAGCATAGACCGGTGGTTCACCAGTTTGCTCATCCTTGTCCCGAAAATCGTAAGACTCGATTAGCTTTTCGTGTACGGACCTGGCCTCTTCCCAGTCGGAATTACTGGGAACAAAAACAAAGCAGGGAAAATAGGCCGCAATACCGATTAACACGATCAGGATTCCACATACCAAGATAGCCCGCTTCGACATGACAGAGGCATACTATCACAAGAACTCGTGGCCAGGGAACCAATTACCCGCAGCCGCATAATCATCGGGAGCCATGAGCGTGTCTTTGTCCGGACTGTAAAATCCCGGAAGTCTTCCGAATAGCAGCCTGCAACAGGCCCAGATTCGCTCGGGTGTGTGGGACTTCGTGTCTTCCCGGAAAATTTCATACACTCCGGTTGGCAGGAAGACCAGCCGGTATGGCTCGAAACTCGGCGAAGAGAACAGGCGGTGACTTTCACAATCTTTCGCGACCCAGATTCCGGATCGGTGCCGCGAGACATCCACCTCCGGGAAACCTCGAAAGATCGCCTCGTCCGATCGAGTCAGTTTGAACTGAAATGCGAGGCGCAGCTTCCACCGGTATTCGAGCGATACCCATTCGACTTCGCGAGCAACGAGGACTGAGAAAAAAGGCCCGTTTTCCAAGAGCAAAGCGCAGGGACTTTCAATTCCCACCGCCGCTCGAGGAAGCTGGTCGACTCTCCTGAAGCTGGGGCTCGTAGGGATTGAGATATTCGAAGAATCCAAAATCGGACGACACGCGCGATTCGTGCCGCTTGTCTTCAAAGCGGGAATATCGATAGACTCGCAGACGGGTTGGTGGGACGTCTTCATCGCGCCGGTAAATACCGGCATTGGGGTTGCCCTTACGGGGATAGGCAAAAAGAAACCGAAGGAGTCAATTATTACCGAATTTCGGTAGAATTTGGCAAGTCTCGAATGGCGAAATTACCCCTTAATTTTCGCATCGATTCCCCGGCTTCTCTTGTGCGCCCATTCCAGGACGGACTTCCGCTTTGCAATCTCCGTTGAGAGATATTTGGGGCTCGTCTTGATTGCGACGCGCCCAAGATCTAGTCGATCCGAGTCCCAGCAGGCTCCAATCGTAGGGTTGTCACTCGTCTTTCCTCGTTCATGACCGCGACAGGCCAGTTGCAGGAGCTCAAAGGCGTGGTCATCTAGGTGGAGAAACTCGCGGATCTCCCGTGCGAACTTGGCCGCTCGAGGACCGTGGGCCGGATCCGGACCATCCCATACCCGGCAGCAGTCATGCAGATACGCAAAGCATTCGACCACTCGGGAATCCGCCTCGATATGTCGGCAGAGATAGAGACCATTCTCATGAACTCGTTGCCAATGGGCGAACCCATGAATCCCGTTCAGATTCATACGGAATCGCTCACGCGCGAGATTTTGGATTACTTTGAGGGAATATTTCGGCATCTCTCGCTTAGGCTATCTCGCCGGGAACGGCCTGTTGAGGCCCATCGAATAGCACCCGCACCGAGTCACGCATCAGAACAATGATGGTGAACACACCTAGCACCGTCCCGAAGGGAGCACACATGCAAAGAAGCCCGGCGATCACGGTGCAAAAGACTCGACTTTGTCTTCTTGCGAGTTTCTTACCGGCCGTGATAACCAGGATCGCAAAAGTCCATCCCATCAGGACGCAGAAGCTTCCAATCGCGACGAACATCCATCCAAAAGCGGGCGGCATTTCACCGTTTGCTTCCATTGATTCTGGAGTAAAAACGAAAATCAATCCAATCGTGACATGGATCAGCGGAATGCAGGCGAACAGCCCGATCAGTCCTCCTAACACGTAGTGAAAAGTCGAGAGCATTTTCAAATGCTCGGCATCTTTGTCGGATTGGGGGACCACAGCTGGCGGATTCATACGATAGTTAGACGATTGAAGAACAGGAATATGGCGCGGTTGCAATGAAAGAACGACACATATTCGTCATTTCCTTCTACTGGAATTTGTGTTCCCGTTTTCCAATGAAACTCCTGAACTACTTTTCTGCACTGATTGTGTTCTTATCCACGCAAGTAGCCTGCGGCCAGACTTGGACAGATCCCGCCACCGCCGCGAAAGAAGATCCCGATTTTCTCATTCAAGGTGAATACGGTGTCGCCGAACCTGGGCAGGAATGGGCAGTACAGGTAGTGGCTTTGGGCAACGGACAATTCGATGCGTACCTGTTGGAAGGTGGCTTCCCCGGACTGGGATACACACGGGAAAAGCAGAAAATCAAAATGAGCGGGACTGCTGAATCCCTCGCCTCGGAGGATGGGAAGACGAAAGCGCAGATAGGCGAAGGAGAAATCGAAGTCGTGAAAGACGGCGATGCTCTAGGCACGTTCAAAAAGGTTGAGCGAAAGAGCCAGACTCTCGGAATGCCAGCTCCGGAAGAGGCGCTGGTCCTGTTCGACGGTAGCAACGCAGATGAATGGGAGAATGGAAAAGTCGTGGATGGACTCCTCCCCAATAATGATCCCAAGACCAAGCGCAAATTTGGCGACTACTTTCTCCACCTCGAGTTTCGCACTCCCTACAAGCCCGAAGCTCGGGGACAGGCGAGGGGAAACAGCGGCGTTTATCACCAGCACCGCTACGAGACACAGGTTCTTGATGCTTTCGGTCTCGAGGGAGCAGACAACGAGACTGGCGGCATTTACAAAGTCGCCAAACCCATCGTCAACATGTGCCTCCCGCCGCTGACCTGGCAGACCTACGATATCGACTTGGTTGCTGCAAAATACGACGACAACGGAAAGAAAACCGAGAATGCTCGTATCACCGTGAAGCTGAATGGTGTCGTCATCCACGATAATGTCGAGATTCCCGGGCCAACCGGCGGAGGAAAACCAGAAACCCCCAAACCCGGTCCAATCTACCTTCAGTCCCACGGAAATCCCGTCTTCTACAAGAACATCTGGATCATCGAAAAGTAAGTTGGCCGAAAACCAGAACGCGTACTGTTTTGTAGTGGATGTGGCCACACTTTCGCCGAGGGATTGTCTCTGAATCCGATCTGAGACGCAACCACTCCACAAAAACCCAAGAAACAGGTTGATCCGTTTCATGGCGGCCTGTTACCGTCGTCTTATGACCAAGTGGATACTCATCATCTCGATCGCACTCTCCTCGGCCTTTCTGGTATCCTGTCAAACGAGTCATTATGGTCACGGACATGGCCACAATCATGCTCGCTACGGAAATAATCACGGCGGCCAGAATTGGAAGAAGAAGCGGAAGAAGATGAAGCAGAAATACCGCAAACAGAAGCGCCGCGCCAACCGCAACAACAACTATGGTTGGGGCTACTGAGAATCTCTAACTGAATCGCAACACGCATACAAATGAAGCTCGCATTGATCCTGTCAATCACCACGCTCGCCATCTGCCTGACCAGTTGCCAGAGCTACCCTCCACCTCACG
Organism: Verrucomicrobiales bacterium; assembly: GCA_002698785.1. Classification (GTDB taxonomy): domain Bacteria; phylum Verrucomicrobiota; class Verrucomicrobiia; order Verrucomicrobiales; family DEV007; genus Arctic95D-9. The sequence goes on from PAAG01000009.1 coordinate 59,046, forward strand.
GACATGGTCCGCGACCGTATGGGCAACCTGGATACCAGGGATATCAGGGCGAACCAGCCTGGAAGCGAAACCAGAAGCGCAAGCGTCGGTTCTCTCAGACCAACGAGCAACTTCCCGCCGCACCCGTAGAGGTGAATCGGGTGTTGAGCGTAGCGGTCGGCTAGAGGCCGTTTCTCACGTTAGACTTCAAACTTCTGATCTCTGTGGAGAGGTTCTCCGCAGATCACACAACTTGTCCGCTTCGAGTGCGTCATGTTGCCGCATTGCGGGCACGTGACCTGTCGAATCGTCATCCTGCCGTCGACGGTTCCGTCACGGGCATCAATTTCGACAATCTTCTGTTCGAGATGCTCTTCCGTGAGATCTGAATGATCACGCAGCAGTTCCCACATTGCTTGGCAGGAGAGGGAAAGCCGTTCGATTTGGTTTTTCAGGATCCCGAGATCAGTCGAGCCTATGTCAGCTTTTGGCCGCGTCGGTGGAGCATTGGTAGGGCTGACTTGCCGAGGCACTCTTTCTTCATTCGTTTTCCAGATCATAATGGTAATGGGTGAATACCAAGGAGTGTAGCCACCCCGCTTCATCCCACCCATTACAAGGGGCAATGATTTTTCTCATCGCCTTCCAAGCCTAGGATCTTTTGGTAAACACACCCAGGAACCACAGGGCGGTGAACCAGGTGATCCCCACGAAGAGCCACCGCAGTGTCAGGAGAACAACTTTCGAACTCGTCTCCTCAGGAAGGACCCCATGATATGCCCGCCACGACGAAAATCCTGCAAACAGCAGCAAAGCAATCCCAGCCAAAAATTTCAGGTTCATAGTCGCCGCCATCCTCGAACACACTTCCCAATCGGACAAAACATATCTTCGGAGGATACGCTCACCTCAGAGAATCTTGCCAAAAAAGTAGCCGAACTCGCCAGAGTTCGGATCAGAGCCTCTAGCGCCTGTAGCCGGGGGCTTCGCCCCGGGTTTGCTATTCGTAGAAACCCGTCCGACCTAAGTATGTTCATGGTCGTGGATCAGCTTCTCCGACAACTAATAGTGATGGCGCAAAGAGCCAATAGATGTCCATGCGCTACGAAGGAACTGAAAAGTATCGTCAATTCGGAATAGGGTTTGACACCTGCGGATGACGCCCACTTGCTCACTTGATGGAATCATGTTCTCCATTGGAACAGAATCGAAGGAAGAGAGTGAAATTTGATTTATTGCTCCCACCGCATCGAAAAGGAATTGGACACTCGGGAATGATAACGGGAATTGGGCACTTGGAGGAGGTTGCTCTAGCCGGTAGTTCTTCAATAGTTCTCAATTTTAAGACTATTCCAGAACAACGGGAATTGCCTGTGATCATTGAGTTTTTTCAAATGAAGCTCTCTCCGAGACAGGTACAGAAAATCCGGCCGATCTACTCTCAGGAAGGCTTCGAATATTCGCTGATTGACCGATAATAGGACTGGAAGAAATAGCAATGGACGTGGTCAAGCAGACCGGCGAGTGAGTGGGATATGCACTTTGCGTATCGCCACTTCTGGAGTCACATACCTCCTAAAAGTCGACAATTAATTAGTGTTGTGTTAGAATGCAGGATACCCACCTGATTTCAGCCTTTTTAATCCCGATTCGAGTCGTTTCCCATCAAAAAATGAATCCATGTAAGAACTTAACATTTTTAGGAGCCAATCATATTTTTAAAATTACAAAATTTACATAAAAAAAGCAAGTTGCGGTTTGTTTACATACGAAAAGTAAAAGAACGAAAACCCTGAGAAATCCCCTCATTACCCCTCATTTTCTTCCCAAATATCGCACGATTCGGGAATAGAAACCCGTCGGCCGATATGACAGCATTTTCCCCATGCCCGTAATTTCCCCCAAAGAAGTCCAGTCTTCCTACGATGTCGTAATCGTCGGCTCCGGCGCTGGTGGCGGACAGACGGCCTACACCCTGACGATGGAAGGCTTGAAGGTCCTCGTCATGGAAGCCGGGCGCATGTTTGACCCAATTCGGGAAACGGCCATGTTCCATCCGCCGAGCGTCGCCCCGCTTCGGGGAGTTAAGACCCCCGATAAGCAATATGGCTTCCACGATTGCTCCATCGAATCTGGATGGGATATACCCGGCGAGCCGTACATCAACGCCAGCAAGGAAGACAAACGCCAGTTCGCGTGGTGGCGTCAGCGTATGATGGGTGGTCGCACCAACCACTGGGGCAGGGTATCCCTACGAAACGGACCATACGATTTCGAGATGGGATCGCGTATGAGCGCGGGACCCGACTGGCCCATCTCCTACGACGACCTCGCGCCCTACTTCGACAAAGCCGAGATGGTCGCCGGCATCTTCGGCGACAGCGAAGGATTGGAGAACTCACCTGATTCATCTCCCGGCGTGCTTCTTCCTCCTCCGAAAATGAGAGCAGGGGAGCTCTACGCCAAAAAGAAGACCGCAGGCATGGGGATCCCGTTTGTCCCCATCCACCGAGCGGTTCTTACGAAAACACAGGATGCCGATCGCATCCCCGCCAAAATCCACCCTGGAAACAAGAAAGCGCAGAAGCTCTTGGCAGATAACATGCGTCGCCGGGCGAAGTGCTACTTCGCCACTGACTGTCATCGCGGCTGCTCCATCGGTGCGGCTTACGACTCCACCACCGTCCACCTCACTCCGGCCCTCAATTCTGGAAATCTGGACATCCTTCCGAATGCGATGGCTCGCGAGGTAACCGTCGACAAAAATGGCAAAGCCACGGGAGTCACCTACATCGACAAAGTCGACGGCTCCGAACATCATGCCAAAGGTCGGATCGTCGTCCTCGCTGCCAGCTCGCAGGAGTCTGTTCGGCTCCTGTTGAACTCAAAATCCAACCTCTTCCCCGAGGGGCTAGGTAACTCCACAGGTCTTGTCGGCAAATACATCACCGACTCCGTCAGCAGCAGCTTCAGCGCACAAATACCAGCCTTCGAAAACATGCCGATCCACAACGAGGATGGTGTCGTAGGGCAGCAGACCTACATGCCATGGTGGATGTGTAAGGAGCAACTCGCCGGAAAACTCGATTTCCCGGGAGGTTATAAGCTGCTCATGGTATCCGGGCGGAAAATGCCCAACCTGAACGCGGGAAGAGGTTACGATAGATACAACGACGATGAGGAGATCCTCTATGGTCGCAGGCTGAAGGAGGAAGCTCGCCGCTACTACGGATCGTTTCAGGGTATCGGAGCGCAGGGTTTCATGGCCCCGAACGACGATTGCTACAGCGAACTCGATCCCGAGGTGAAGGACAAATGGGGGATTCCGGTCCTGCGCTTTCACTGGAAGTTCTCAGACGACGAACTCAAACAGGTCGCTCATCAGCAGGAGATGATGGCCGCAATCCTTTCTGAGATGGGTGGTCGATTTTCACGCTCTCCGGAGACCAAAAATCCAATCAAAGCGGTCAAACACGGCGGCCGAATCATTCACGAAGTTGGCGGAGCCATCATGGGGGATGATGCGAAGAAATCGGTCACGGATCAATGGTGCAGGCTTTGGGATGTTCCCAACGTTGTCGTAGCTGATGGAGCGCCTTTCCCGAATACTGCGGATAAGAACCCGACACTCACTATCATGGCGCTAGCCTGGCGGGCAGCAGACCGAATTGTAGAAGACTTGAAGAGAGGAGATGCTTGAGATGGAGAACAAGGATACACCAACCCGTATAGATCGTCGGAAGTCGCTCAAATGGATGGCCAGCGCGGCAGCAGCAGCGCCGTTTCTGGGACACGACGTTTTCTCAGCAGGCGATGCGGCTTCTCCTTCGATCAGTAGAGGTTATGGCCTTGATCCTGACATGGTGAAGGTCTACAACCCCGGTGAGCTATGGCCTTTGACTTTCTCCGACGAGCAACGGCAGAAGGTGACCGTGCTTTGTGATATTATCATGCCGGCGGATGAAACTTCTCCGAGCGCTTCCTCCCTGGGTGTTCAGGACTTCATCGACGAATGGATCAGTTCTCCCTATCCCGATCAAGCAAAGGATCGCAAACTGATCCTGAAAGGGCTCGATTGGCTCGACGAAGAAGCAGCGGTGCTCGGCGCGCCAAATTTCCTTTCCCTCGAATTTGAGCAGCAGACCGCGATGTGCCACGAGTTGGCGAAGTCAGCAAAGAAGAGTTCGAAGGAGTATCCCGGCAGCTTTTTCCTCAAGATGCGCGACCTCATTTCCGGTGGTTACTACACAACTCCCGAAGGAATGAAAGACATCGGTTACGTGGGAAACGTCGCTCAGATCGAGTGGAACGGACCACCTCCCGAAGCTCTCGCTCATCTCGGATTGAGCGAAGAAGATCAACTCCAGTAGGCACGGATTTTCACGGTCTCGCCATCTTCGAAAACGACAACGCGAGCGAAGGTAGCTCCTTCTCCGGTTGGCTTAATTCGGTGGGCGCTGGTCGTCCCGGGAGTGGGTTCAAACCCATCTGTGCCCGGAGAGGCCGCCAGCCAGCAGAGGATGTCCTCAGCTGGTGCTTGAAACGTAATCACAAACTCACGAGTAAATGAAGAGCCCTTCACATCTATATCGATATGTTTCGCCGAGGCGGGTAGGGGCTCGAGCCTTGCCCACGATGTCGCTTTTTGAATCGCGGACGAACGGTTCAATGGACTGTTCTCGCTTGCGAGCAACCACATACCTATCGCAAGCAGGAGAGCGGCGGAAAAGAGCGCAACACCGAGAGCCTGGAATACCTTCCGCACACTGGATGTGCCAGGTGAGTCGAATTCATTCGAACATGTAGTCATGATTCAGATAGGGGTATGAAACAGGAGAAATACGAACTGACCGAAACGGTTCTTTCAAAATGAGACGAGCATTTGCAGTAACACTTCCAAAAATTGAAGCGGAACCGCTAAAGAGTTTTATCTCGAACAGAATGTGTAAATGTGTTGTCCGTAACTTGCCCAGTTCCATGAAACCGTTCCCATTCCTCCTCCTGGCAATACTGATTTTCCTGAGCCCCGACGCCCGCGCGGCATGGAACACCAAAGAGATCGAAGGACAGGACCACGTGGCGTTGGAAGAAGTAGCTGCGGCGTTTGGTATGCAGCCGGCCTCGAAGCGCAAGGACCCACGTGAAATTGCCTACTCGGGAGGTGCCCATCTTTTGATCATCAAAACCGGCACGCGCGAGGCCATCATCGATGGTGTCAGGCATTGGCTTTCCTATCCAATCGCGACGAGCGGCGGAAAGCCCTATGTGGCAGTGACGGATATCAACTGCACCCTTGGTCCAGCGATGAGCCCGGCCTCCGTAAGGCAAATCGGCAAGGTGCAGACAGTTGTTCTGGATCCCGGTCATGGGGGGCACGACAAAGGGGGGCGGAGTCCATACGGATACGAGAAAGACTATACTCTCGATATGGTCAACCGGATCAGGAAGATTCTCGAAGCAAAGAAAGTGAAGTGCGTACAAAGCCGCCTCTCAGACTTCTTCGTAGAATTGGCCGAGCGTCCTGAGATGACGAAGAATTACAAAGACCCCATTTTTGTCAGCATCCATTTCAACTCTGCCGAGTGGCGCCCATCGGCCAACGGTGTCGAGGTCTACGCCTTGCCTCCACTGGGATCTCCGACAACCGGCAAAGCCCCTGACCCGATTCTCGACCGACGGAAGTGTTCGGGAAATGCCAAGGAGCCAGCCAGTTTTGTTTTGGCCAACACGATTCACCATACCATGCTGGGAAAGACGGGAGCGTTCGACCGTGGCGTCAAGCGTGCTCGCTATGCGGTCCTTCGCCACTGTGAAACTCCCTCGGTTCTTATTGAGTGCGGATTCGTCACAAATCCGCAGGAAGCCAAGGGCATTCATAGTTCGCAGTGGAGAGAGAAATATGCCCAGGCAATCGCCGACGGAATCATCGCTTACATGAACCTGGCCAACGCCCAGAAGCTGCCTCCTCGGGTCTGGGACTACAAACGCAAATCGACCGACGAGTTTGTCTGGGAGGAGTAGGAAGCAACCACCTTGAAAATGAAATTACGATTCACAATCCTCTTCCTCATCTCATTCACTTCTTTGTCGTTCAATAGCTGCAAAGAAGATACCACACCTCCGTCCCCGGAAACTCCGCCTGACACTAAGGCGGGAGATCCTGCGAAGGATAGCGATTTCGTAGGTCTAACAGCCGAAGCAGGGGAGGCCCTGGCGAAAGAAAGAGGGCTCGCCAACCGAGTGGTGTCCCTTGATGGTGAAGTACGACCCGTCACGATGGACTACCGAGAAGACCGAATCAATTTCACAATCGAGAAGGGAAAGATCGTGAAGGCGACGAGAGGCTGATTACGAATCCAGCGATAGTATTGTCTCAGTGAGCTTCAATGGGGAGTCGACAATGGCTTTTGCTCCGGCCTCTTCCAGTTCTTCGAACGATCCGAATCCCCAAAGCACTGAGATCGGATAGACACCATTGGCGATCGCTCCTTCGACATCATGCTTCCGGTCACCAATCATGACCGTGTTGGTAGGATCAAGGCGATCCCGTTCGATGATGTGAGAGAGGAGAATGGGCTTCTGTGTCCTCGTCCCATCCAGCTCGGCTCCATCAACAGAACGGAAAAACTGTGACAAATCGAAGTGTTCAATGATCTGCTTGGCGAAGACTTCGGGCTTTGAAGTGGCCACGCTCATTGTGAAGCCTTTGTCCTGTAAAATGGCAAGGCACTCTGGGATCTCCGGAAAAATCTCATTCTCAAACAACCCGACCGAACCAAACCGATCTCGATAATAAGCTACTCCCTCATCGGCCAATTCAGGATCATCGGTATCCAGTAGTTTGAAGAACGATTCTTTCAAAGGAGGCCCGATACACCAACGCAGACTCTCCGCGGGTGGCGACGTACGCCCAAGCTTCTCCAAGGCATACGAAATACAATTCGTGATTCCGAGAAAGGGATTTGTCAGGGTGCCGTCGAGGTCAAAGAGTAGGTGCATAGGCGGGCTACTCTACATGAACTGACAAAAAATCCATTCGTCACTTTCCCAACGTCTGCGGATATACTTCGATCGAATGCAGCCCAGGATGCTGAGTTCCTTCAACGATTTCGATCTTTAGATCGCTGAGGAAGGCCGGCTTCGAAAGCTGGATCTGCATTGCCGATCCTCTTTCAAAGTCTCTAAACTCCATCAGATTTTCTCCGTTGAGTGAAACTCTTCCTTTTTTCCAGATATCAGCTTTCGATTCGCCAGGGCGATTCACAAGAATGATTTCTTTTACGACCACAGGCGATCTCCATTGCAGTCGAATCCAGCCAGTAGTTTCCGTTCCCGACCAAAAGTCTGTCGGATTCATGGCTTCTAGTCTTGTTAACCGTTCGGTTCGACAGACGAGATGTACATCTCTGTCTTTCCATGAACTGGAGGCAGTTGCTCTCGCGGAAACTGCCTGATTATTCTTCGGATCCGTTGAAGAGAGTAGTACTTCGGCATCGTCCCCTGTAAGGATGGAGAAAGATTGGAGTTCCCCCTTTTTCGTGGGAGCGTTTTTGATTTTCCTGATTTGATCTTGATACTCTTGAATCAAATTCGCGAGCTGTTTTGCTGATTCAATGTCTCCTTGTTTGGTACGTACTTTTATTTGGCGATCAATGAGGGGAATGAAAGATTCGTGGAGTTTGATTGTTGCTTCTGACTTTTCCGCAAGAATCGCCGCGATTTCATTGCTAAAGATCTCGCGCAGTGGTTCTAGTGTTTCATTGGGAATTGTCCCTGTTTTTCCTGATTCGTTGAGAATTTCGATTTCGGTTTTCAGAACTAGGGCAGTGTCCAACTTGCCGGCTTCCTGGAACTTTTCTTGGATTTGGATGACACGATTTTTGTAGCTCTCAATCAAGTTGGCCTCTCGCTCATCGTAGGGTATCTGAATTGCCGCGAGCCTTTTGTCAAACTCAGTGCGAAAGTCTCCGGCGCTCGGCTTAGCTTCCTGAGATACAGCGAGCTGAGCAATGCAGAAAAAAGCTGTTACGAGGTGTAGCCTCGCCAGTTTCTTTGGGTTTCCATTCGAAAAGAGGATAGTTTGCATCGATCTGACGAGTTTGCCGAGGAAAGTGCCGGAGATTAGTCTAGATCAGGTAGCTCATGAAGGCAGTTCAACTCGGGACCAGCTATTCGAAAACCGATGACGTTTCCCTCTCGGTCCAGGAGGCCGGCGTCGCGCTTGGAAGAACGAAGCCTGCCTTCGTGACTGAACCATGAACCACCGCGAAGGCCTCTCTTGGTCCCGTCCATATCTACAATGACAGCGTCATTCCATTCAAATACGCTCCCGCCCATGTCAAATGTGCCAAAGAAACCGGCGGTGCCTTCGAAGATACCAGCATCGAGAAGGTAGTTGGTGTCTTCAGTTGCTGTTCTTCGGGTAGCCGCATACAGGTTGTCCGGGGTTCTATGGTTCGCCTGATTGGGGAGATTACCGATGAGATTGCCTGGGACGTCATCGCTTCCAGTGGGGTAGAGCCAGTAGCTGTCAGCTGGGCCCCCCTCGTTGTGAGGGTGAAAATAGGCTGCTTTGTACCACTCGTTCTCACTGGGAATCCAACAACGGGCTCCCCAATTTCGCTCGGGTGTTCCTGTTTGGGCTCCGAGTAGAGTGTACGCACCATCTTCGGTGGTGGTCTCATCCTGAGCGCCATTTGGTCGTCCGTTGTGAAGCCAGTTGCAAAACCGTGCCGCATCGAACCAAGTGACATTAGTGACCGGGTGTTTGCCGCTGCCTATTACCGAATAGGTATAGTTTCCTGACCCGCCGGATCTCGCGATGCCCGCGACGTGAGGATGCGTACCTATGTTGGTTCGGTAGAGATCATACGTGTCGGTCGCAGCAACGGCATTCAGAAATGCCGTATATTGCTGAAGGGTAACTTCATATTTTCCGATCTGGAATACATAGGGTACATGCCCAAAGTTTTCCACGTCGACGGTACTCCCGTCTCCATCTGAAGGGTCGTCCGGATTTCCGGGGTTTCCGACGGTAACCATTTCCATAAATGGTTTGGGAATGGGAACCGGTCGCCTTGCTTCTGCGAGTTGGCTGGCGATAGAACGAAGTGTCCGTTTCAATTTTCGCGTCTCCTTTTTTAACTTCGCGAGTTTTCTTTTATCTCGGGAAGGCGCGCCTTCGACAGGGGGCGGGGCGATGACTGCTATCGAGAAGATAAGGCTGGTAAACAGGAGGAGGTACTTCAGGTGATGAGATTTCATTTTTAAGCAGCCTATGAGTGTCAGTAGAACGAAGACAAGACTATAGTCACCGGATAGGCGGATAACGCTTTCGTCTCTATAAACAAAAAAGCGGTCCTGTTTTCGCAGGACCGCTTTTGAAATACGTCACTTAGACGTCAGTGGAGAAGTAAATTACTTCTTCGCTGTCTTGCGCTTAACAGCTTTCTTTTTGGCTGTCTTCTTCTTGGACGCTTTCTTTGCAGGAGCGTCTTCGAGGGCAGCTTGTGCAGCGGCCAGTTTCGCAATCGGGATGCGGAATGGGCTACAGCTGACGTAGTTGAGTCCGGTGCGGTGGCAGAACTTAACGGAGGAAGGATCTCCACCGTGCTCACCACAGATACCGACTTTGAGCTTCTCCTTAGTGGAACGACCGCGCTCAACACCAAGCTCAACAAGCTGACCGACACCGGTCTGGTCGAGCTGAGCGAATGGGTTGTTGTTCACCACTTCTGCATCCTGGTAAGCAGGAAGGAAGGAGCTGGAGTCGTCACGGCTGAGGCCGAGGCATGTTTGTGTAAGGTCGTTTGTTCCGAAGCTGAAGAACTGAGCGTGCTCAGCCACTTCGTTAGCAGTAAGTGCAGCGCGAGGAATCTCGATCATTGTTCCGACCTGATACTTCAGCTGGCTGGCACGAAGACCGTGCTTCTTGCGAACTTCGAGAGCTGCTTCGTCGATAACGGCTTTCTGCAACTCAAGCTCTTTCGCGTAGCTGACGAGAGGAACCATGATCTCAGGAAGCACCTTGATCTTCTTCTTCTGAACTGCAACAGCAGCTTCGAAGATCGCAGTTGCCTGCATCTTGGTGATCTCAGGATAAACGATTCCGAGACGGCAACCACGGTGACCGAGCATTGGGTTCTCTTCGTGGAGGTCGTTGATACGGCGCTTGATGAATTCAGCAGTCACTTTGAGCTTCTTCGCAAGATCGTCGATCTGCTCAGGAGTCATGGTGCCGATGAACTCGTGCAATGGTGGGTCAAGAAGACGGATGGTTGCAGGGCGTCCTTCGAGAGCTTCGAAGATACCTTCGAAGTCAGACTGCTGGTAGGGGAGCAACTTGTCGAGAGCTGCTGCACGACCTTCGTCGTCTTCGGCAAGGATCATCTGGCGAACGGCATCGATGCGGTCACCTTCGAAGAACATGTGCTCTGTACGAGTAAGGCCGATACCTTCCGCTCCGAATGCGATCGCGTTTTTCACCTGACCGGGAGTATCGGAGTTGGTGCGAACACCAAGCTTACGGAACTTGTCGGCCCAGGTCATAAGCTGTGAATACTTCTTGAACGTGTCGCTCTTCTTCGCAGAGGCTTTGTTCTCGAGGAGTGCCTGGATAACCTGAGAAGGAGCGGTTGGAATTTCACCTGCGTAGATGTTTCCAACGAAACCGTTCAGGGAAAGGAAGTCACCTTCGTTGATGGTAACGCCTGCACCTGTGAGGGTCTTCTTCTCGTAGTCGACGTCCATGTCGTGTGCGCCACAAACACAGATCTTACCCATCTGGCGGGCGACGAGAGCTGCGTGAGAGGATGCACCACCACGAGTTGTGAGAATACCTTCCGCAGCGATCATACCGCGAAGGTCTTCTGGAGAAGTTTCCTGACGTGCGAGGATAACTTTCTGTCCTTTGGCTGCAGCTTTCACTGCTTCGTCAGCGGTGAAGTATACCTGTCCGCAGGCAGCACCAGGTCCAGCAGGAAGTCCGGAGCCGACTTTAGTCGCTTTCTTCTCTTCAGTGGAATTGAAGATAGGAGCGAGGAGGTGGCTGAGGTCTTCTGCAGGAATGCGCTTGATAGCTGTTTCCCGGGTGATGAGTTTCTCGTTCACCATATCGACTGCGATGTTCACCGCAGCGAAACCGGTCCGCTTACCGTTACGGGTCTGAAGCATCCAGAGCTTACCTTCTTCGATGGTGAACTCGACGTCCTGCACATCTTTGAAGTGCTTCTCGAGGATCGTGCGGATCTTGAGGAGCTGCTTGTGAGAGTTTGGCAGGTCTTTAGCCATCTGCTTGACCTGCTTTGGTGTACGAACACCTGCGACAACGTCTTCGCCCTGTGCGTCGATGAGATACTCACCGTAGAAAACGTTTTCACCGGTGGCGGGGTCACGTGTGAAGGCAACACCTGTTCCCGATTTCTTACCTGTGTTACCGAATACCATGGCCTGCACGTTTACTGCAGTACCCCACTCAGCAGGGATGCCATACTTCTGGCGGTAAACTTTGGCACGGTCATTCTGCCAAGATGCGAACACAGCGTTGATCGATCCCTGAAGCTGCTTCATTGGATCCTGCGGGAAGTTCTTTCCAGAACGCTCTTTGATGAGGGCCTTGAACTTCTCTACGATTCCCTTGAGGTCGTCGACAGTAAGGTCTGTGTCGTCGGCAGCACCAGCTGCTTCCTTGGTCGTTTCGAGGATGTGCTCGAATGGGTCGTGGTGCTCACCTTTACGAGCCTGAACGCCCATCACAACGTCTCCATACATCTGGAGGAAACGACGGTAGCTGTCCCATGCGAAACGCTCGTTGCCTGTCTTGGTAGCGAGAGATTCGACAACCTTATCGTTGATACCAAGGTTGAGGATGGTGTCCATCATTCCTGGCATAGATTCGCGGGCGCCGGAACGAACGGAAAGAAGAAGTGGGTTTTCGAGATCACCGAACTTTTTGCCCATCACCTTTTCGATCTTGGCGATGTTCAGTTCGATCTGACGCTGAAGGTCAGCAGGCCACTTGCGGCCGTTCTCGTAGTAGTGTGTGCAGACCTCAGTGGTGATCGTCATGCCGGCAGGAACCGGAAGACCGATGAGTGCCATCTCAGCGAGGTTGGCTCCTTTACCTCCGAGGAGGGCCTTTTGTTTTCCATTACCATCTGCTTTTTCTCCCCCGAAAAAGTAGACGAGTTTCTTGGCCCTCTTTGAGGCCGATTTCTTTGCGGTTTTTTTGGTTGCCATATCTCGAGCGATGCTTCCTTTGTTTTGTTGTAAAAAAGAGGTGAAAGAAAAAGTGGGGGTGCGAAAGCGCGGCAGTCGATTGACTGGTTACGGCTGATACTGTGCGGGGGTTAAACGCGGGGAGAAGCAGCCTCTGCGCTGAGGCGGCGCAACTGTAAGCGAGCGTTTGCACCTGTCAAACGCTTGCTTTGGAGTTCTTTAATTTCGCGATAGAGATCGTCAAGAGATGCTTCTCTCAGCGCACCGATCAGTGCGCGTCGATTCGCTTCCCTTTGGGCTGGCCAATCTCATCAAGGAGGTTGGTGAACCAGCTCTGATCGATGTCGAAAGGTTTGCCGCCTTTGATGCGAGGGAAGGCTATGGTGCTCATCTCGTCGTTGTTGTCTTCGTCGAGACCTGCGACTCCGCTCTCGCCTCTGAGAGCTGACTCCGCTGCGTGGCGAGCACTTGCTTTGATCAGTTCGAGATCGTCCTGATTCGGGGCGGCGCTTCTTGCAAAGTATCCACTTTTCTGAACGAGAACTTTCTCTGCTCCCAGCTTATCCTGAAGGTCACTTCCGAACCACTTTCCAACGTTTACGTCGTCGAGGCGATAGTGACCAAATGCGTCTTTGGCAGGCTCTTTTCCCTGAGCTTTGAGTTCGGAGATGATATTGTCGAGACCGGCACCTTCGCTGATGAAAATGTTCACGCTGTCGTGCTCGTCCATTTTCCCGTTCAAGCGATCAATCTCCGATTCAAGGGCAATTTCCATTTCGGGAACGTAAACGGCATCAACATCCCAACGAATCTGGTGAAGCAGAGCTTCGGGCATCCAGTCGTAGCGGTGGAGGCTTTCGTGGTATTCGAAAGCAGCACGGCCTGTCAGCCATCCGCAGTGACGGCCCATGACTTCGTGAATGATCAACTGGCGAGCACTGGTCGTGTTCTCGTTCGCTACGTTGCGGAAAAATCGAGCGCTCTGGTGAGCTGCTGTCCATGCACCAAGTGTCTGCTTGATGGGGAAGACGTCGTTGTCGATGGTCTTTGGCAGTCCAACTACGGTGAGGTCGTAATCGTTCTCGTGGAGATAGGCTGCGAGGTCGGCAGCAGTCGTATTGGTGTCATCGCCACCGATGGTGTGCAGAATATTTACTCCGTCGGCAACGAGGCGATCAGCTGCCACTTTAAGCGGAGTCTCACCTTTTTGCACCAGGCCGCGTTTTACGCAGTCGTCCACGTTGGTCAACTTTACCCGGCTATTGCCGATGGGGCTTCCACCGAAATTGTAGAAGATGCTCGCGTTGTCCCTTACAGATTTAGGGAAGTGATACGAATTTCCAAGAAGCAGTCCCTGGTATCCATTCAGATAACCCATCAGATCAGCCTCAGGAGCGATCTCATTGTAGTGTTCGATTAATCCTCCAATGGATGCGGAAAGGCAGGGCGCGATGCCCCCGGCAGTCAGGAAAGCGATTCTCATAAGGTAGCAGTGTCCGTTGCGTTTAAGTGCTTGAACTTCGAGGCAGAATCCAACGAATCAGGGAGAAGTCAAGCAGGTGAAAAACTCCGCAGTAAGAATAAAATATCTTCTTTATTGAAATTTATAGTTATTGTGGGAAGATTTTGAAAATCTATTCAGCTTGATGATTCGCCTACCGTTTTCCGCCGACTCGCATCCAGCCGATCCAAAACTACCCAGGGAGGAAGTGTCTCTTGGGAATGAGGGCTCGGCGCACAGGGAAGGTGTGATTGAGGCCAGGCTGGCGGCGCTGGAGCTGAAGCTGGCACTTCATGCGGAGGAGTTGCACACCGAAGTCAGCGGTCGTGTGGAAAGGATCCAGAGTCGCTTGGAAAACGTCGTCCAGTTTTTCGGTGAAGAGAAGGGGATTTCTGCTGAAGCAAATGTCGTCAAGTTCGCTGGTGGTGAGTCAAGTATGCACCATTTACACGCTACCAATGCAAAAGTAGCATTGAATGAGTTGAACGAAACTTTGCATGTCACTCGCAAGCACCTCGATGCTCTCGGCGATAGTGTTGCTCGTATGAGGACGGCTGTCGATTCACGGAGCGCATAGGAGAGTCGCGAGGACACAAAAAATCCCGGTGTTATCCGACGTTTGAAACGCCGAGAAACGGACCGGGATTTGTGTGAAAGGGGAACCTTACTTGTTGGCTTCCACCGCTTTCTGAAGTTGGCTGAGTGCGGCTTTGGTTTCGTTCGCCACTTTGGCATCCTTTTCAGATTTCGCTTTTAGAGCCTCTGCTTTCTTGGTCGCTTCTTCTACTGCTTTGATGGCGGCTGAAAACTGCGCTTTCGAGTCTGCGGCTCGTTTTTCCGCCTCTGCCAACGTGGCCTGGAGCTGAGCAACGGCCTTATCAAACATTGGATCTACCGGAGCTGGTTTTGCAGGTGTCTTCGGTGCAGGCTTAGCAGCGGGCTTGGTGGGAGTAGGAGTGGTTGGCTTTGGCGCAGGTTTTGGTTTTGCCTTGGGCGTAGGCTTAGTCTCTGGCTTTTTCGGTGCAGGAGCTGGAGGAGTCGGCTTCTTGGTGTCGGCTGCGGCAAGAACGACGGGCTCAACTTTGCTGGCTTTCCATCCGGTGTTTACGTCTATTCCGGGAATGGCTGCTGCCAGTTTCTTTGCACCGTCATCGGTGACTTTGCTTTGCCAAAGGAAAATCTTTTTCAGATTCTTCAGGCCAGCGAGTTTCATCACGCCAGCATCCGTGACTTGAGTGCCATAGAGATTCAGGTATTCGAGATTCGAGAGGCCCTTGAGGTGATCAAGGCCTGCGTCGGTCACTTTTGTATTCTCCAGGTGAAGACGAGTGAGTGATTTCATTCCACCCAGATGAGCGAGTCCCTTGTCGGAAACCTGGGTGCGAGCGAGATCCATCCATTTGATCTGATCAGCAACTGGCTTGAGTGCAGCAAGCTGATCGTCAGAATAGTCTTTGCTGACGTTCAACGCGCTGAATCGGAGCTGCGGTGTGTCCTGTGCAATCGCCATTAGGCTAGCTCCTGACTTTTCGATATTGCCTATGGTCTCGTCGATGAGCTTCTGTTTTGCCGGATCGATCTTGGGGGCATCGGCTTTCGCTACTGGAGCTGCTGCCGCTTTTGGCAAATTCGCTGCCACGTGGGCGATGGCTGCGTTTGCCTTTTCGTCGGGCTTGAACTCAGCTACTGTTCCTTTTTCCTTAGCGCCAGAATTGATCCAGAAGGCTACCAGAGCTGTCTCCTGTTCGGTAAGCTGCTCCTTGTCTTCTGGCGGCATATGCTCGTCGTCTTCCAGGGGAAGGTAGACTCGGTAGAGAATGCTGCTGTCCTGATCATTCCCGGGAATCACACCTTCTCCTTCGCTGCCGCCTTTCATGATGTCGGCGTAGGAATCGATTCTAAGCTTTCCTTTCTGCTTCTCTGCGCCGTGGCAACTTGCGCATTTTGCGTTCAAGACTGGCTGAACGAGATCGTTGAAAAGTTGCTTGGAATTGTGTTCGGCACTGAACGACGCGGTAGTAGTCAGTGACAGGCCGATAAGGAAGGCAGGAATGGCTAATCTCATGAAACTAGAATTTTTTTGAAATTCAATATTAGACTATTTCGATCAGGGGACTGGAAATCAAGCCTCAAAGGGGTAGGTAATCGTGTCTTTCTTGTCATTGAAATGGAAGAGATTATTATGCAGGCACTTGGCGAAGAGGGGGTTGAAAACCTCGTCGCGGCATTTTATCGGCGTGTGAAACGCGACGATGTAATCGGACCTATGTATCCCGACGACGATTGGGAGGGCTCGGAGGAACGGTTGAGGGAGTTCCTACTTTTCCGCTTTGCCGGAAACGAGGACTACATCAAGAAGAGGGGGCATCCGCGTCTTCGTATGCGCCACATGCCGTTTGGCATTGGTAACCGAGAGAGGGACCGCTGGCTGGAATTAATGGGAGGTGCCATGGTCGAAATCGGTCTGGAAGGCCAGGCAAGGGAACTGCTGGGTGGTTTCTTTGAGCAAGTCGCCAGCTTTATGCGGAATCAACCCGAATGATGGTGCCTACAAATGTAGTAAAAAAATCGCATTTCCTAACTATTTGGAGTAAAATAATTTGCGGAAACACACAGTTTTGGTTTATAATTACCATAACGAAACACGGCTGCGCTTGAAACACGCGGCCACCAACACACAGACAATTACCGAATGTCACGAAGCGTTCTAAGCTTCGGCGGGATCTTTCTCGTCGCAGTTGCAGTACTGATTTTTGGCCTCCAATATACTGGGTGGCTGGATATAGCCGGTCTTTTCCGGCCTCTCCCGACGGTCGATGCCGCTTTTCAGCGCGGTTTCCGATCCGACTCCATGGCGAAGATCAATCGACTTCGGTCCTCCATGGGGGTGGAAGAGGTGAAAGGCGACGAGGAGCTACAGAATTTTATCAACGACTGGATAAGTCGTCATCCCGATCCGGAGAATATCGAACTTGATTCTGTTTTCACGATGCTCCAGGCCGAATATCCCGGGGCTCAGTATCTGGCGGCGAATTTGATCTCTTCGAACAATAGAGACGAGCTACTGAGTGAAATGACGGGCTGGTCGGCTGTAGCGAACACCGACTTCGACACCATAAATACAGCAGTTTTTCGATCAGGGTTTCATCTGGGGGCGCTAGGTGTGATGTCCAGGAGGATACCGGAGTTCAACCTGGAAGTTGCCAATAGCGAAGGCGGCAAGTTTCATAACTCCTGCCCACATTGCGGAAAGACGCATGCCCTGGAGATCGATCGCGACTCGCGGACACTGATTCTTTCCTGCCCATACTGCGAATTGCCTTTCGACGTTCTGGCTGCGGATACCTCCGGCACCATTCGAAGGGCGTGTGACTTTTTCGAAGGTTTCACCCTGGTGGAAGATGCGCGGCACGTGGAAACTCTGTCCCCCGAGCAGCGAATCGTGTTCTTGTGGGGACGAATAGCCGACCGCTGTGATTATCAACTGGATCAGGACCGGAGTTCTGCTCGGGAATCTTGGAAAACTCCCCGACAGACGTGGGATGAGAAGAGCGGAGACTGTGAGGATACTTCAATCTTACTGGCCGACACTCTGTCGAATGCCGGATTTGATGCGAGAGTTGCGATCGGTTGGAACGGAAACATAGGCCAGCACGCCTGGGTCGTAGTCAAGGCGGGTGAGAAGCAGTACCTTCTCGAGTCTACGCTCCAGAAAAAGATCACTCTTGATTGCCTGTTGGAGTTGGAAGAGGCGTCGCAATACTACCAGCCAGAGCAGCTCTTCGATGCAAAGACGATCTATTACTCGAGTGCTCGTCCTGATCGCTTCAACAAGAACTATTTCGACACCAAGATCTGGAAGGCTGTGCCTGATCTCCCACGAACGGTGGCTCCGAAGCTATCTGTGCGATAGTTCTCTGCTTGTGGATATCCGGTTTATGGCGCGAGGCTCCGGTTGACGAACCGCAGAGTGGTCCCTACAGTCGCCGCGATGAAACTTCTGCGCTTTGGAACCCCCGGATCGGAAAAGCCCGGTCTGCAATTGGAAGACGGAACCCGTATCGACGCTTCGGGATTCGGAATGGATTGGGACGAAACCTTTTTCGCCGACCCTGACAATCTGGCTAAACTCTCTGACTGGGCTGCATCTAATGCTGCCTCAGCTCCGAAGATCGAAGAGGGTACGCGTCTTGGGCCCGCCGTTTCCCGTCCCGGGAAGTTGATCTGCATTGGGCTGAATTTCTCCGACCACGCGGAAGAGGCCGGAATGGATATCCCCAAAGAGCCGATCGTATTCTTTAAGGCGACCAGTGCCATCTGTGGTCCTAACGACAATGTCGTGATTCCCAGAAACAGTCAGAAAACTGACTGGGAAGTTGAACTCGCCTTTGTCGTTGGCAAGCGTGCAAACTATGTCTCCGAAGAAGAGGCCCTCGATCATGTTGCCGGTTACCTTCTCCACAACGACTACAGCGAACGCGAGTTTCAAATCGAACGTGGTGGTCAGTGGGTAAAGGGGAAGAGCTGCGATACTTTCGCACCTCTCGGGCCTTACGTGGTTACTCCTGATGAGCTGGACGATCCCGAAAACCTCGGTATGTGGCTGAAGGTAAATGGTGAAACCAAACAGGACGGGAATTCCAACAAGCTTATTTTTGGGATTGCCCATCTTGTCAGCTACCTCAGCCAGTTCATGAGTCTCATGCCTGGTGATATTGTATCGACAGGGACACCTCCAGGAGTTGGCCTTGGATTCGATCCGCCACAGTTCATGAAGCCGGGTGACGTAGTCGAACTCGGTATCGAGGGGCTCGGTGAGTCAAAGCAGGTTGCTGTAGCCTGCGACTAATCCGGTTTGGCAGCAAAACGAGGAAATGGAAAAGTTCAAAGCGTTCACTCTCGAGGTATTTGAAGTGATGCCGATCTATGCCCAGATCTTTGTGGGTGCCATTATTTTTGCGTTTGCGGCCGCTTCGGTATACAGCCGAATCAATCTGAACTTCGGGGCAAAGACGTTCTCGGGAATACCCCGGGAACAGCTTCGAACAAACGTGGGGCACATCCTCGTTTACACAGGGATTCCGGTGGTGCTTGCGATCGCTTTCTTCACGATGGTGGCGATCTACTACACCTCTGGAAAGTGACTGATCAGGAAGCCTCTGCTTTTGTTTTCTCGAGAAGTGTGATTGGGCCGATGGTCATCGATTTGTCGATGGCCTTGCACATGTCGTAGATCGTCAACGCAGCTACGCTTACACCGGTGAGCGCTTCCATTTCCACACCAGTTTTGGCATCGGTGCGAACGGTGCAGCGAATGGCTACATGCGTCGGCTCGATATCAAAATCGATGGCTACCTTGGTGAGAGGGAGTTGGTGACAGAGTGGGATGAGGTCGGCGGTCTTTTTAGCGGCCTGAATACCGGCGATTCGGGCAACGGAAAGCACGTCTCCTTTTGGAACGTTTCCATCAGAAATGGCTGAAATGCTATCCGGTTGAAGGTGGATGCGTCCTTCGGCAGTTGCTTCGCGACGAACTACGGGTTTTTCCGAAACGTCGACCATCGCAGCGCTTCCGTCTTCGCGAATATGGGTGAGCTCTTTCTCGCCTGACATGGCTGTATTCTGGCTGCGGGCAACGGATGGCGCAAGAACGGTTCGCTATCGAATTGGATTGACGCAGTGTTTCACTCTGTGCTTTTTGAGGCAATGCGACGACTTCTGGCTTTGGCTCTCATTGGATGCGGACTTTCTCTCGGTATCTCGGGGGAGATGAAGTGTTTGGAATCAGACGCAGCAATCGAAGTCTTCTCAGGAGACAATCTAGTGCTGCGGTACAATAAACAACCGACTGAAGATGCGGAGAGGAACAAACCTTTCTATTCTCGAACGGGATACATCCATCCGCTGAGAACACCATCGGGTAAGACCATCACAGGGGACTACGCGCCAGATCATCCTCATCAACACGGGTTGTTTTTCGCGTGGACAAAGACGGGATTTGAAGGGCGTGAGCCGGAATTTTGGAACCAGAAGCTGGAGAAGGGAAGGGTGTCTTATTCGGAGACGAAGGAAATCCTATCCGAGCCGGGTGAAGCTGGCTTTGTCGTAGAACATCTTTGGGAGGATCTATCAGACGAAGGCAATGCGAAACCAATCCTTAGTGAGCTTTGGTCCATTCGAGTGCGCGCTGTCGAAAATCGATATGAGATCGATCTGGAGTCTACGCAGACTTGTATCGCAGACAGTCCTCTTACAATAAAGCAGTATCACTATGGAGGTATGGCGATACGAGGAAACGATGAGTGGCTAGGGGAAGAAGACGGCCGAATTACGACGAGTGATGGGAAGGGGCGGCAGGAAGGGAACCATTCCCGTCCGGCCTGGGTGAAAATGTCAGGAGATCTGGACGGGGCACCGTGCGGGGTGGTGGCGATACAGGACAAATCGAATTTTCGCTATCCGCAGTGGGTCCGCCTTCATCCGTCCAAGCCATACTTTGTTTTCGCTCCGATGGTTGAGGAGCCTTTTGAGATCAACCCGGGCGAGGACTACGTGTCGAAGTTTCAATGGGTTGTCTTCGATGGGGACTATACCCCCTGAAAATACACTTACCCTCCGATGGCGATCATCTTGCGGCCGGGCTGGTAGTTTTCGCGGAACTCGTGCTGCTCGGGTTTTCGGTCGACGACTTCGAGAAAAAATTTCGCGACATCCTCATCGGTCATGTCGGGATTGCGCAGAATCTCCCGCATGTCGAATTCCAGGTGACTACCTAGGCAGGGGCGCAGCTTTCCTTCGCAAGTGAGGCGTAGTTTGTTGCAGGTCTCGCAGAAGTGAAAGTTGGTCATCGCACCGATGAATCCCAGTATTTGTCCAGTCTCAGGGACTTCGTAGTAGGACGCAGGACCGTTGGTTCGGATTTCAGGGCGCGGAATGAAATCACCAAGGCGGTATTCGAGAATTTTCTTCGCTTCACCGCTCGCGAGAAAGTTCTCTTCAGTGAGAACTTGTGTGGTGCTGACCGGCATTAACTCAATAAATCGAAGGAGTAGATCGCGCTCTCTGGCAAAATCCACGATGTCCCAAAGTTCGTGCTCATTTTTGTGGCGCATCAGGACCGTGTTAATCTTGATCCGCTCAAAACCGGCATCGCGAGCAGCATCGATTCCCGCGATGGCGCGGTCCAGGTAGTCCCGACCAGTAGTCTGGGCGTAAGCCTCTGGATTCAATGTGTCGAGAGAAACGTTTACGGTGCGGACGCCTGCGTCTTTCAGTGCCTGTGCTGTCGTTCGGCCATCTTCAGTGACTCTGTCGAGCAGGGTTCCGTTGGTGGAGATGCCGATATCCGTGATTCCTTCCACTTTCTGCAGCTCTTCAAAGAACCAGAGGATGTTTCTGCGCGTCAAAGGTTCGCCTCCCGTGACGCGGAGTTTGGAAATCCCCATTCGGGCTCCTACGCGGATGACTCGAAGCATTTCTTCGTAACTGAGGACATCGTCTCTCGCGAGCCACTCCTGCTCTTCCTGCGGCATGCAGTATTGGCAACGTTCGTTGCAGCGATCGGTTACCGATACGCGCAGGTAGCTGATTCGATGTCCGTAGTGGTCTTCCATCGGTCTAATTCACCCTATCTCAGACGCTCCCAGGCGACTACCTTTCCATTGGAGAATTCTACGGTCTTTTCGACGTTGCTAAGGAAATCCACTCCTGTGCCGTAACCCCAGCCCGGACCGACGCCGTAGCCAAAGCGAGGGTGAAATCCGAAATCGGAGTAAAATGAGTGGTAACCTCCTGTGCCGAAGCCGATTGAGACGGATTGGACGGGAGTGGTATCAAAAAAGGCCCAACTCTCTGTCCCTTTTCCATCCCGGCTGCCCGTTCGTACCATATCGGGGCGGCCCCATGCCAGGTAGACGGCATCTCGGGACATTCCCTCGGCAACTTCGCCGCGGTAGACCAGCTCTCTTTCACGGTCATTCAGGCGAGCCATCAGATCAGGGTGCTTCTCTACACGACGTTCCGCTGCCGAGCGGGTTGCGCATCCGCTGGAGCATGCGATGACGAGGGCAAGAGCACCTGCCAATGGGAAGAGAAATTTCATTCGCTGGTAGAGTTCAATGTCTTAGTATTGGTCGCGATTAGCAAGTGAATCCGATTCATGAGGTCGCTATGACGGTTGCCAGAGGCTTTGTCAGGGGATAGAATCGTAAGGATGTCCCTCCTTTCAGTGGAAGATCTAGTCTTGAAGCAGCAGCGTTTGCGCCGCCGATGGTTTCGATACGATAAGGAGGACGAGATTCTGATCGATCATGTTTCTTTTGCCATCGACAATCATGGCAGCCTCGGGCTCGTTGGTGAGGAAAAGAGCGGAAAGTTTGCTCTTACGCTGGCCTTGCTGAAACTGCATGAGGTGGCATCTGGCAAAATCAATTTTGCTGAAGTCGACGTGACTGCGATTGGAGATCGCCATTTCCGGCGCATGAGGAAGTGGATTCAACCAGTGTTCGGTGATCGATATGGGCAATTGACTCCCGATTTCACAGTGAATGAGTCGTTTCTGGAAGTACTGAAGGTGTGGTTCGCATCGACGGGAAAGGATGACTGGTATCAGAAAATCGAAACCGTTATGATTGCTTGTGGATTGCCCGAGGCAGTTCGCGTGCTATACCCGGTGGAATTGGATGCGGTCGAGAGGATCCAGGTCGCTATCGCGAGGGCACTTCTCACCAGGCCGAGGCTCCTTATATGCCATGGGGTGACACAGGGGCTCGATGTCGTTCAGCAGGCGGAAATCCTGAATTTAATCAGGCGCTTGAGAGAAGATCACGGTCTGGCGCTTTTGATTGTGACGGACGACCTTGCAGTTGCTCATCATCTGGGTGATCATATCGGCGTGCTTCACCGGGGAAAGATGCTGGAATACGGCAATGCCGAAGTCATCGTCAACCGGCCCGAGCACGAATACACTCGGCGACTGGTGAGTTGTTCGGTGTAGTTTTTGATTTCCATGACTCCTCTCTTCAGAAAATTCCTCGGCATGAACTGGCTGTTGTTTGCCAACATTCTTGCTCTGCTGATTTTTGGAGTGTTCGCCGTCTACAGTGCCTGCTGGATGAGGGAAGAGCAGGATCTGGCAACGAAGTGGAGGGATCAGGTTTACTGGATTCTCCTTGGACTGGTGTTTTTCTTCGTTGCAAGTCTGGTGGACTACAAATGGATCAAATATCTTGGTCTGCCTGCCTACCTGCTGGCGACTGGTCTGCTGATCTACACGACGTTTTTCGGTGTTGAGATCAACTCAACCCGGGCCTGGTTGAAGGTTGGTCCAGCGCTGGTTCAGCCGTCTCAGTTGGCCATCGCCGGGGGAGTGCTTCTTCTGGCTTTGGTTCTATCGACGCTACACCGTTGGCACCCAGTTTTGAGGAATCCGTTTATCCGCCTGATGGCTACTGGTCTAGTGGCCTTGATTCCTTTCGCCTTCGTGTTGATCCAGGGGGACTTTGGTTCGGCTCTCGTTTGGGTTCCGGTGATCGGCGCGATGGTATTGATCGGGAATATTCCTCTTCGGTATCTGGTCGTAATCATGTTGACCGCGACGATGTTCCTGCCTTTCGCGTTCTTTTTCGGCCTTAAGGATTACCAGAAAAAGAGGATTACGACGCAGATAGAAATGCTCCAGGGCAAGAAGGTGAATATTCTCGCGGAGGCCTACAGCGCCTACAATAACCTTCTCGCTATTGGTAGTGGTGGCTGGAGCGGTAAGGGTTTTAAAAATCCAGAGTCTATCAACAACAAAGGGTTCATTTCTCCTGATACCGCCATCAACGACTTCATTTTTCCGGTTTTGTCGGAGGAGCATGGTTTTCGAGGAAGCATCATGCTTCTCGGTGGCTTTATGCTCCTGCTGCTTCAGTGTATTTACGTGGCCTTTTACAGCCGCGACATGATGGGAAGACTGCTCGTTGTTGGTGTAGTAGGCCTCCTTTTTGCCCACATTTACCAGAATGTCGGGATGAACCTGTTGCTGATGCCAATTACTGGTATCCCTCTGCCTTTTATCAGCTACGGGGGCACATTCATGGTCGTAATTCTTTTCCTCATGGGACTGGTCCAGAGTGTCTGGGTTCACCGTATTGATCCCGAGGAACGGAAGGGAAGACCGCAGTTACAGATCGAGCATCTCGAATAGTATTCGGAGGGTTTTGACAGGGGGAGCAGTTCTTGTTGAAACTGTGTTGATCCGTTTCGCTGATCCGTGTAACGATACACCCTTCGTGCAGACCCCCGCCGATGATAGAAGTTGAAAAGTTGACCAAGCGCTACGCCGGGCGCCTCGCTGTTGACGCCATTTCCTTTGAAGTGGCGAAGGGGGAGATTGTAGGGTTCCTGGGACCCAATGGGGCCGGGAAAAGCACGACCCTTCGCATGCTGACCTGTTTCCTTTCGGCTTCGTCAGGAACCGCAAGAGTTGCCGGATTCGATATCTACGACAAATCCATCGAGGTGCGTCGCCGTGTCGGCTACATGCCGGAAAACGTTCCTTTGTATCCCGATATGCGAGTTTCGGAATACCTCACCTTTCGCGCGAAATTGAAAGGCATTGGTTTCCGTGCCGCGAAGCGCGCTGTGGCAGAGGCGATGGATGTGTGTAGCCTGACAGAGGTGGAGAGGAAAATGATTTCGACTTTGTCGAAAGGATACAAACAGCGGGTTGGTTTGGCAGATGCTCTCGTTAACAAGCCGGACCTTCTTATTCTGGACGAGCCGACCAACGGACTGGACCCCAACCAGATTCGCCAATCGAGAGAATTGATTCGTCGGCTTGGTGACCGGCATACGATCTTGATTTCGACCCATATTCTCTCAGAAGTCGAAATGACCTGTGGCCGTGTAGTCATTATCGACCGCGGGAAGATTCGTGCTTCGGACTCACCTCAGAACCTGATACGCAGATTGCGCAAGCCGGGTGAGGTGATTCTGGAAATGTGTGGTGATCACGCTGACGCACGAGAGCGCATCGAAAAGATTGAAGGGGTGGAGCAGGTCACTTTGATCCACGAACGTCAGGACTGGTTTACGCTTTCTATCAGTACGAATCCCCATGTGGACATACGAGAGGACCTTTTCGAGTTGGTCAGTGAAAGAAAGTGGAAAATTCGGGAGCTGGCCAGCCGAGCCGCATCCCTGGAGGATGCCTTCGTAGACCTTGTTCAGCATCCGAAAGAGGAAGAAAAACCTACAGCAGTGAACGGTGCTGAGGATGCCGAGACAGAGGAGGGGGAAAACGAGTAAGGTATGCGCACGTTTCTGATACTTTTCCTGAAAGAACTCCGGTCATTTTTCCTTTCGCCGTTGGCGTGGGTGGTGATGGCACTGTTTACCTTTCTGAACGGGTGGCTCTTCGCAAGCATGGTGAATGCGATGCGTCTACGGGTGAGTCCAAGAAGCCTCGTCTTTAACATGTTCGAATCCGGATGGTTCTGGATGGGCTTCTTTATCTTATTCCCTCTAATCACGATGCGGCTTTTCGCAGAGGAGCGGAAAATGGGGACCATTGAGGGTTTGCTCACCGCACCCGTGCGAACCTCAGAAGTGGTGTTGGCCAAGTACCTGGCCACGGTGATCGTCTACGTGATCATCGTTCTGCCTGTTTTCCTTTTCTTTCCTCTGTTTCAGGTAGTGACAGGGGAGAGTGCGGCGTTTCACTCCGGCGCCTTGTGGGGAAGCGCTTTGGGGCTATTACTCGTTGGGATATTCAATGTTGCGATTGGGACGTTGGCGTCTTCGCTTACGGCAAATCAGTTGATCGCCGCGATGCTGACGTTTGTGCTCGTGATGCTCCACTATTTCATGGGTTTCCTGCACAATTTTGGCGTGGTGCCGGGGTCAAACTGGACAGACAGCCTGACGTATTTTTCGACCACCGAGCACATGCAGGCTCTCTCCGAGGGGCTGATCGATAGCCGACCGATTTTTTATTACTTGAGTTTCAGCGTCATCCTCCTGTCATTGACACATCATGTGTTGGAATCAAGGAAGTGGAGGGCGTAGTCGACGGATGGATAAGGAGAAAAAACAGAAACCAGAAAAGAAGGATGCTTCGGCGTCTCGCCTTACTGAGACGGGACGGAAGATCGAGCGGTACCGTACTGCCGGTCTTGTGTCGATCCAGGTTATCCTCATGCTGGTTGTGTTTTTCCAGGTGAACTATCTCAGCTGTCGCAGGCATACCACGTGGGATTTGACCCAGAACCGCCGGTTTACGCTCTCCGACACCTCGAAGAATTTCCTGGGAAGTCTGCGGGGAGAGGTAAACATCGTAATGGCGTTTCTCGGCACGTCGGATCTCTATGCCGATGTGAAGGGGCTGATTTCGGAGTACGATCGAATTGGTCGAGACTCAGTGTCCGCAGAGTTTCTCGATCTAAGTCGAAGCCGCTCCCGCCTTTCCGAACTGCAGGACAAGCACAGGCTTCAATTCAACCGAAACCAGATCGTAATTCTCGGTGCGAATGATCGGATCAAGACGATCCCGGCAGAAGAGCTGGTAACGCGGGACGCCAATACTGGCAGGATCCTCGAATTTCGTGGGGAAGATGTTTTGACAGCTGCTTTGTTAGAAGTTACAGAGCAGCAGCAGCGTAAAATCTACCTGATTTCGGGAGACCGTCGCGCAGATGAGCTGGTTCCGATCGCAGCGCAGTTGCAGCCTCTTACCAATGCCCAGAACGCGAGGCTTGAGAGTTTGAATCTCGAAGGACGCACCGATATTCCTGAAGATGCTGACGTGTTGTTTTTTGCCGGTAATTCATCCGATATTACTGAGCGCGAACTGGAGTTGCTGAAGTCCTACTTTGATGAGAGAAAAGGGGGCTTGATGGTTCTGCTCGACCCACGAGCAAGCACGCCAAACTTAAATTCACTGCTTCGAGAGCATGGAGTCGCCCCGAATCCGGATCGTGTCCTGAGTGTGGTGAATATTCCGGGTGTCGCAGAGAAGCGAACTTATGAAGTGCCGGTTGCCCTGATGCCCGGCACTGGACCCACTCGAGACCTGCCTGCGATGACGATGAGGCTCGTAGAACAGACCCAATCCATTGCGGTATTGTATCAGGACGATCTACTGATTTCCGAAAACGTTCATCCGCAACCGTTGATGATTGCCGGGAATGGATTCTGGGGCGAAACCGACTTCCAGTCCGACGAAGTTTCTTACAATCCAGATGTCGATACTGGACAGCCGGAGCCCGTCTTTGTCGCCGCGTCCGTTGAAAAAGGATTGCCGGGAGATCCTGAATTCCGCGAAGGTTCTTCTCGGCTGGTCGTTGTGGGAAATCCTGCGGTGATTTCTCCAGATGGAAACACTTCCAAAGTGGGGGCGGATTTTATCATGGCTGCCTTGAACTGGACGATGAACCGGGAGGAGTTGATTGGTATCTCTCCGAGAAATCCTACTGCATTTACTCTGAATATATCGGCGGCGGATTTTGGTATGCTTCAGACCTTGATGATTTTTGTGTTGCCGCTGGTGGCTTTGATAGTTGGGGCTTTTGTGTGGATCAGGCGTAGAGCGTAGAAGGTGAGTTAGAAATGAGAATCATTACGACAGCAATTCTGGGAGTGACTGCCATTATCCTGGCAGTGGTGACCCATTTTGTTGACCGGAAGATTGAGACGGCAGAGGACAATGCCGATCTGGCGAGAGTCGCAATACGATTTGAACCTGAGCAAGTAGATCGCATCGTCATCGAGCAAGGCACGAAGAAGGTCGTTATCGAAGCGCGCAATAGGTTCTGGTATTTCTCTGAGCCTGAAGAGGATCGGGTGGATCCGGCAGCTGTTAGTGCAGTGCTTGATGTGCTGAATCATCTCAGCATTCTCGATACCATAGAGAAAGGGGAAGGGGAGGAGATGTCACCGCAGTCCTTGGGATTAAAGGGGGATGATGCGATCAAAGTCACGGTGAGCGGGCCAAGCGAGAAGGGGAGCAAAGATCGATTTAAAGAAGGGGTTATAGTTGGCGTTTCGGCTCCACGAGAGGAAACCGTCTACGCTCGGCGGGTCGGGGAAGATGATTCGATTCTGGTGGTCGACGGCAATCCTCGACCATGGATTTCGGAGCCGCTGCAGACGTTACGGGATCGGCGGATCCTGGGGGCTCCGGTAGAGGCGATTGTCCAGATGGTTATTGGTCAGTCAACGGGGCAGATCGCTTTGCAGAGGAGAATCACACCTCCGGCTCAGGATTGGGCGATTGTAAAACCAATTCAGGTTTGGGCTGACAAAGAGAAGCTGGATCAGATGTTGGCTACTTTGGCATCTTTTGAAATTCAGGAAGTCGCCTCGACTGATGGCGGTGCTATCGAAATCCCGAATCCTATCCCGGAGAATGCGGCCGTGTTTCAATTTCAAGTGTACGGAATTGAGCAGCCACTTACGCTTTACCTGAAAGAGGTGGATCCCGGAGACGGCGTTGCTCCTCCTCAACTTGAGGCTGTCGTGTCAGGTCGTCCGGGTGTGTATCGATTCTATTCTCCATTCCTGTCGCAGTTGCCTGGAAAGGCGAATGAGCTTCGTGACCGTACCCTCGCCCGTATACCGATCCAGTTTCTCGATTCAGTCGTGATAGAAAGTCTCATCGATCCCCCTGTGGTGTTGATGTCAGAGCCGACCCAAGAAGGACGGCGCTGGCAGGTCAGTCTGAACAACGAGCTTGTTACTGCGGATACTCGAGCGGTCGCTGATTTGGTAAGCGGTGTAAACGAGACGCCAATTCTCGATTTCGTTTCGGACTCCGGAGATAACCTTGCTGAATACGGACTGAATCCACCCGCGCGGAGCGTTACTTTCCGGATGAAGTATCCTGGGCAACCTGATGCACAGGGCAACCCTGGGCAAGTTCAGCAACAGGATCGAGTGCTGAACCTGGGATGGAGAGAGGGAGAGGAACAACGGCTTTTCGCGAACTTTGCTGGTGACCCTTACATCTACGAACTTGATCCGTCTTTTGTTGGATTGATTCCGACACATCCAATCAAATGGAGATCGCTCGAGGTGCTGAAGTTCAATCCCATGCACTTGATTTCGATCACAAGAGAGACGGATGACGGGGAGAAGCTCAAGCTTGAGTATAATTACAAACTCGATGACTGGGAGGCCGAGCGAAATGGTATTCCTATCACGGAAAGTATCGATGAAGCATCGGTTCGGCGGTTGCGAGACCGGCTCGGCGGGCTTACCGCAAGCGGATGGGCCCTTTCATTGCCACAGGCATACGAGGCCTTGCAGGAACCCGCTGCCGTTTTCACGATCGTAACAGATGAATTCGATCCGGCGATCGGGGACCGAAAAAGGAAGACAACTCGAGTGAGATTTGCCAAGGCGATCGAGGAAGTGTACTTCGGCCAGCTCGAAGGTTCTCCCGATGTTTTCACAATGGATTACAGTGACTTCAGGAATCTGAAGAGACCGGTTACGACAAGGCGAGCGAACTGACCTTTTCACCTATGGCTAGCCGGATTTGTCTGCTCCTTCCGTTCGTATTTCTTGGTTCATTCCTGGCTGGATGTGGAGAAGATCCGGATCTGGAGAAACTTGATGAGCTCGCCAGTTACTCGGAAAATGTCAATGCTTACCGTCAGGTATGCGCCACCTGCCACGGGGAGAATGGGGAAGGCAAAGAAGAGGTCTTCAGCCCATCGATAGCAGGCCTTCCTGCTTGGTATATCGAAGAGCAGGTGAATAAATTTCGAGAGGGTACACGCGGGTTTCACCTTGAAGATGTTCCTGGGCAGATGATGCGAGGAATTTCCCTGACATTGACAGATGAGCAAGTGAAAGAGGCTGCTCAAATCGTCAGTCAGATGGACAAAATCCTGACGGAGCCGCCTGCGGAGGGTGTCGATTTACTACCGGGGCGCAGACTGTACGCACGAGAGTGCATGGCTTGCCACCGTTACAATGGAACAGGTGAAGCGACCTTTCACAGTGCACAGTTGATCGCGTTGAACCGGTCGTACATTCGCCGTCAATTGTTGCACTACCGCGAAGGGAAACGCGGAGCCACGAAAGACGACATCTACGGAAACAAGATGGTGCAAGTGACCTCTCGGCTGAGTGATGACGATATCGATGCGCTAGTGAATTACATCGGCGCACTGGCGCATGGCGACGATCCTCGCAGCGAGATGGAGAGGTGAAATCCGATCAGTCGATCATTCCAAAGTGAGTCATGAGAAACTCAGGAATGGACATCGTTCCGCGCGGATCGAACCCATAGCGGAACTCATTCTCCACGCCTAGTTCATCCAGCTTCTCTTTCAGCGCTTTTCCGAAGTAAGGGTGGTGAATTAGTTTGCCTGTGGTGGCCGTCTCTGGAAGCGGGACCTCATCCAATGGGCCGCTGTAAACGAGAAACGACGGAGGATCATCAGCACTGACATGCTCCCATGGGGATACCTCGCGGATCAAAGCCAGGATTGGTTCTGGAATGGAACCCGAAACACCCTCACCAAACATCTTGGCAAAGCTACCATGGACATGGGCGGGGCCTCCCAGATTCTTCTGGATCCAGTCAGGCATCAGGTTAGTAGGGCCATTGATGGGCACGATGCAATTCACACGCGTGCTTTCCTTAGAAACGGGATCATCACTGGCGGGATCTGCCATGTCATCCTTGTAAGCGATCCACATTGCCATTACCGCTCCTGCAGAACCTCCTGACAAAGCAATGCGTCCCGGATCGAGATTCCATTCCTCAGCACGGTGGCGAACCGTCTGTACGACTCTAGCACCATCCTGAAGCGGATGGATGCCGAGATTATGGATTCCATCCACGAAACGATAGTTCGCACTGATGCAGGCGATACCTGCATCGAGGTAAATCGAAGGATCGAAGCTCCCTTTGTCGCCAACTACGAAACCTCCACCGTGAAAGTAAATCAGGACGGGAAACGGAGTGCCGTCAGACGACTCATCAGGTATCCAAAGGTCGAGCTTGTTCCGGTCATGAGGTCCGTAGGAAACGTTGGCATAGGTTGGCTCGACTGTGGACTTCTTCTTCGACCTTTTGTCCGTTCCGGAAGTCATTTTCTCCCGATAGGCCTGGGCCTCTTCGAGAGTCAATTTCCCATCCCCATTAGCATCAGCTTCTGGGAACTGGAGTAGCCATTTGTTCAGCCGTTCTTCTATCTGAGATTGTTGTGAATGGCCTGGAATGGTCAGAGCGAGAAGCAGAAGGAGGGGGAGATATTGTTTCATTCGAGTTCAAAAAACTCCTCAAGGATTTAACGCATTGTCGATCAGCCGTACCAGGTGCCTCTTGTGAGAAATGGGCGAAAGAGGAGGGATTTCGTCATTCGCATGTTTCTCCAGCAAAGAGACCGCCATACTTTGTGCTGCCGACGGATATTTGGAGTCCTCTTTGAGACCACTGATCTTGATCAGGCGTTCAATGTATTCGATCTGCAAAGCGGCTCGAAAGCTGTTTGCGGTATCGTCAGGATCGCCGGCCATGATTGCTGAATCGATGTCCGTCATGACCTCTGTGAGAGTGTATGTGTTCCCATACAGACTCGTGTCGAGAATACGGGCCAGTGTATTTTTGTGAAGAATCTGATCGAGGACCTCCTTTTGAATATCGAGGACCGAGTCATGAATCTTGGGATCTTCGTTTGCATCGAGGTCGAAGAATTCGAAGCCGCGGCGCTGCATCTGCAAGTGCGCGATCAGCTCGGGTGAAAAGGAGAAAGCGTCAGGGGCAAATACGTTCATTGCCAGTGCAGACATGGCATTCTTCTGCATTTGCTCCGGGACAGGCTGAAACGGCGTTTCCGTGCCGCCATCCTGGCCATGGAAGGAACGGTCAATGAAAACGCCACCGATAAAACGGGAAATTGTCTCTGCACTTCGCGAATGAGTGCGAATCAGGGTGGAGAACGCCGTACGTACTTCCTGATAACTTTCTCCATCGATAGGGAATTGATCGATCAGTTTTGGATAGGTTTTCTGCACTAGATCAATCTGATCAACGGCCTGCTCGACTGGTTCGTTGGTGAGGTCGTTGATCATCACTCGAGGATCGATACCGCGACCTGCGGAGCGCATGTCATCTGCATCGTTACCGAATGCATGCTCAGGTTTCGTTGACTCTGTCAGGATGTCCTCTAGCTCGTCCTCATCAGCGTATCCGAATCGAATCGCCCAGTGGTCGTAGGGGCCGGGAACGATCGAGTAGTAGTGGCCCTGTTTCTCGGGATCGGGAGAGAGGTTGATGGGCGCGTAGTCCATTACAGAACCTGTAACTCCTGTTTTAGAAGTGAGTTCTTTGTCGTGGATCTGTTTCCGATCATAGAGGTGACTGGAGCGGAAATTATGATTGAGCCCCAGGGTATGGCCGACTTCGTGAAGTATCAGGTCTGTCAGTGCCTGGCGGATGAGTTCTTCTACTTCCACGGATCCATTGTCCAACCTCTTTCCGCGGAGGGCTCCGAGGATCGCAGTTCCTGAAATGCGGTCCATGTGCAGGCAGTCGCCGAATTGACAGAAGTGTCCACGTTTCCCGGCGATTCCGGGAAAGTGTGCTACCGGATTTGAAGCTCCCAGCTTTACCAGATCCCGGTAGCGAATTCGATTCGTGATGAAGACGTATTCCAACATGATGTCGGCGCCGAGGATTTGTCCGGTTCTTGGATTTACAAAACTAGGGCCATATCCGCCAAAGGGAGGATTTGGTGAGGATGTCCATCGCAGCACATGGTAACGGATGTCATCTGAGTCCCATTCAGCATCGTCAGGCTGCACTTTTACCTCGATGGCATTCTCGAAGCCTGCGGATTCAAATGCCTTGTTCCATGCAAGAGCGGCATTTTTGATGGTATCACGTAGCTCCAACGGAGTCGTGTTTTCGATCCACCACGTGATGGGTTCCTCTGGTGGAGATTTCTCCGCCTCGGGATTCTGTTTCTTTAAATTCCAGCGGCTGATCAGGTCCCGATAAGGAGCGCTCGATTTTGAGGTTAAGTCAGTGACTTGTGTCGTAAAATAACCTACCCTCGGATCGTCGAAGCGAGGTTCGTAATCGTTCTCCGGCATCTGGATGAGAGTGTGCTGGACCTTGAGGGTGACAAAGCGGGAATCGGCTACATCAGCATCGCCAGACTTAGCCGGATGGAGATTCTCGAAAACGTATTGAACTCGGAAAAGAGTATTGTCAGGAAAGCTCTTTGCTTCCAGGAATCTCGTTCGATCATCAGAAAGGTCACCTAGTTTGAACTCGTCCTTTTTGTCGTCGTCCGATTTTCCGGGTTTTAGCTGTCGAAAGAACTCCTCAAGGAAAAGACCTTCCGCCTCAATCAGAAATCTCGTCTTCTCTGGGTTGGCTGCCTCTACTTTCTGACTTGCCAGGACGGCATCTGAAACATTCGCAGCGGATGCTCGAGAGAGTGCACTGTCAGGGTTGAAATAAAAGCTCGTGTTTACCGCCACAAATTCGATCTTCTCGAAATGCCGCTGAATCGTAAAAATGCGCTCGTTGCCGAAAGCCCCTCGAAAGTGGCCCAGTTCAGGCACACCATCGAGAGTGTGGCTGAAATGAATGAATTCTTTTCCAATCTGATTGGAATTCACTTCGAGAAAGATTTTTCCAGACTTTCTGTTCTGGTGGATAGGGAAGAGGCCATCCTTGCTGTCACAGTCTTTGAGGACCTCGTCGATCCCTTTTACCTTCTCGTCATCGTCCTTTGATTCGTCTTTTTCTTCTTGTTTCTCCTCAGCGTCACTTTTCTCTTCTGCAGAGGCTGGAAAGAGGAAAAAGAGAGCGAAAAAGGTGACGATACTGACACCGAAATAAAAAGGGCGCTTGATTACGGGGGAATTGTGCATTGAAGTCATTGGTGGCTCGCTGTATGATTGGCGTGCATTTGCGAAAAAATCTTATTGAGAAATATGTCGAAACTAACCCTCATTCCTATTCTCGTCGGTCTTGTTATTCCTGCTGCGTCCAGTCAGGCAGAAGAGATCGACTTCTACAAGCAAATCTATCCTTTCGTGAAGTCTGGATGCGTAAAATGTCACCAGCCTCCGTATGCGAGACGCCCTGAGCGACCGGACCGTCTCTCGAAGCCGAAGGCCGACATCATTTTGACCTCTCCTGAAGAGATCCTGAAGGCGGAAGACGAAGATGGAAATAAGATCCTCGTTCCCGGTAAGCCTGATGAGAGCCGTATGCTCGAGGTGACGAAGCTCCCCATCGACGATGATTATCACTTCCCTCCAGAGGGCAAGGCTCCTCAGTGGACTGACGCCGAGAAGGAACTGTTCGCCAAGTGGATTGAGCAGGGTGCCAATTTCGGTGACTGGGAAGGCGACGAAGATCTTCCGTATGACCCAGATTGGGACATGAAAGAGAAGGAGCCAGGCACTGTCGAAACCTGGGACGAGTAATCTTCTCCCCGAAATTCTTTTTACGAAAAGCCGGAGCAAATGCTCCGGCTTTTTTCGTGCTCAGAAGAAACTTAATTTGAGAGCCTGCTGGCGAACGAAACGAAGTCTTTGGCTGCAGAAGTGATTTTTGCCTTCCAGCGTTCGTCAGTCACTTCACCGTTGTCCCCAACGACATCGAATGCCGAGCGGACTGCCAGCATGTCGGGAAAGACCGTGACATTAATATTCTGTAGAAGAGTGCGAAGGGCGTATAGACCTCTCAGGCCGCCAAGCGCCCCTGGCGAAGCCGCAAGCAGCATCGCGGTTTTTCCCGAATAAGCGGCAAGGGGCGGTTCGTCATCTGTCTCGGCTCGGCTACACCAGTCGATCGTGTTCTTGAGCAGAGGGGAAAATGCGCTGTTGTATTCAGGACTGGCAATGATGAAACCGTCGGCTTCACGAAACTTTGCTTTTAATGCGAGTGCTGTTTCCGGAATGCCGCTGTCCGTTTCCAGATCACCATTGTAGATGGGCATTTCGTAGTCAGCCAAGTCGATCAACTCGACTGTGGCTCCAGCGTTGGATGCGGCTTCTGCTGCGGCAGCAACAACGGCACGATTCAGCGATCCCTTTCGGGTGCTGCCAGCAAAGGCAATGAGTTTTGGCGCGGTCATAATTCGATGCTCACGATACGTATGTCGCTCGTAGAATGTCGAACTTTACTTTACCGGAGAGTAATCGGTCGGAATGAGAAAAGTTGACGCAATACCTTTCTTCACCAAGAGCTTGCCGTCTTTCTCGGATGCCTCCCTTGCGGATTTCCATTTGGGATCTTGAGAGAACGTTTTAAAGGAGGAATTACGGGCCTCTTCGGAATTTGCTGCGATGAAATACAAGAGGGTGTTGGCGCTGTCTTTCTGACCGTCGACCAGATGAAAATAAATGAGGTTTGTGACTCCATGTTTCGTAAATAGTTCGACCGTGTGATCTCGAAAACGGGCATCAAGGTCGTCGAGCTTTTCCTCATTCGTGGTGTATCGACGCATCTCGAAAACTCGTTCTTTGTCCGATTCAGGAAAGGGCAGGGAAGGGGAATAGTCGGTCATTTCCAGGAACAGGCTATCGACCTTCGCGACCAGTGGGCCTTCCTCTTCCGATGCTGCCTTTGCTTCGGTCCATTCTGGATCCGCTCGAAAATCTTTCCATGCCTGTTCCCTGGCTTCTTTGCTTGGGTAGCCTAGCAGGTATATCAATACTTGTTTCTCGTTTTCCTTGGGCACCCAGTAGGCGATATTTGCCATGCCGTGCTTCTCGAAAAGTCCGACGGTATGATCTCTGAACCTTGCATGTAACGCCTCCAGTTTGCCGGGATTGGTGTAATACGTTCTAAGCTCGAAAAACTGGAGGTCTTCTGACTTAGCGGACGAGACAGAGACGAAGAAGATGCTCAGGAAAAGAAGGAAGTATCGAGGATTCATTTGGGTAGGATGTAGCGATTCAACGCCGGTTTGGAAACCATTTTTCGAGCAATTTCACGAGGAGAAATCCCCCGAAAACGGTGACCAGAAGGATCGAACCAATGACATAGACGAGATGAAATACGGCTCGCGGGTGAGTCAGCGCAAGCAACGCCAGTGATAGTACCCCGAAGCCGAGGAATAGCAGAATGGTGGAACGAAATCCTCGTGTGAAGATGCTCTCAGGAGCTTCGGGCTCTTGTCTTGTAGTGACTTGTTCCTCGGAATATTCAACACGAAAACCGCCAACCGCTCGGGGGCCCCAGAGAAATCCGACACTCTCATTCAGGATTTTCGCCTCATACCCTGCCGCTCGCTTCTCCTCTACAAATCGCGAAGCGTCTTCGAAAGTATCGAACCGCGCGATCATTCGCTGATTTTCGGCTCCAGGCTTCGGTGGAATAACCACATGCCCCATCCAATCAACATGGCTATACCTCCGAGAGGAGTGATGGCACCGAGTTTGGTAATGTCGGTCAGCGCCAGGGCGTAGAGGCTGCCTGAGAAAAGAATGATTCCGGCAAGAAACCACCAGAAACCAATGGTGCGTTTTCCTGACAAGGCGATCAGGAACATCGCTACACCATGAATAAGGTGATAAAAGGTCGCGGTTTCCCAGTTGTCGAGTCTACCGGTCTCTTCGAGGCGATCTGCCAGGCCGTGGGCACCGAAAGCTCCCAGGGCAATCCCGAGAAAAATGATAAGGGCAGAGATCCTGATTTTTGTGGAGGGGGCCATAGATGAAGACCATTCCGTAAGCGGAACGGGATGACAACCCCGTATTCACACGAGCGCCCATCCACTTGTCGTGCACGTATCAGGGCACCTCTAGAAGCGGTGAGGCATAGGCGCGAGTAGATACGGGCATCACCGTAGGACGGCCTTCAACGAAAACCAGCCTGTCGCCATTGGCCCAATCATGTCCTTCGAGTTCATTTCCGAGAAACGATGCAATGGCAGAGAGTTCCAACTGACCGGAAGAGGGCTCGAAATTCGCACTGGCACAATTCACTGTTGAGCCAGATGGAAAATGGGAAACAGAAACACCCGAAATTACGGCGCGGAGAGGATGCTCCAAGTCTTCTGACATAACTACCGATGCGGAATCGGCCTCGATACGAAACTCGTTGTTCAGAATGACGACATCGCCAGAAAAGAGAATGCGGTTTCCCACGGTTCGGGACTCGTTCGCGGAGATTGAAAAGCTGTCGTGGCGGATTTGCTTCTCAGGCAGCGAGTCGAAAGAACTTTCAAACTGCAGGGGGAGATCGAAATGTCCGATCGCATTTCCGTCGACGGATATGGATTTCATATTGCCGTCGGAAAAGGTAAGGTCTGGCGAATACCGAAGGGGTTCGATCACGGGTGGCACTGGCGTAACCTCATCCTGAAACGATCCGACAAGAGGCCGCGCGGACTGAACGACGAAATGATATTCCTCGCGGTTCTCGCCATTAGAACCAAACGGAAGTGTGTTCAGTGCAATCAAGGCAAGAGCGATGAGTGCTGCCACGGCAGAAACACCCGATAGTACCAGTTTCAGATCGAAGGTGGAAGGGGATAGACCAGAGATTTCTCTACCTGCGTCAGTATTCGGCTTCGGACGGTGAACCGTTTCCATCAGAATCCGATGAACAAGCTCGGCGTCGCGACCTTCTTCTCCCAGCCTGCTTTTCTCCCGCAAGGCGGCGTCGATGAAGCGCTCAGACGGGTCGGGTTCGAACGGTGATTGATCTTCCATGATAGTTTTCAGGAGGAGGTGGTAAGTTTCGTGTCGAGGCAACTCTTCAGCAGAGTTCTGGCCCGCTGAAGGCGTTTACGGACGGCGGCAGGAGCGATCTGAAGCAGCTCAGCAGTTTCCTCGCCGCTCCGTCCTTCGAAATAGAATGCGTGTATGGTCTCTTTCAGATTGTCAGGAAGCCGGTCAAGGCAATGTTCCAGTGCCTCAAGAAGCGAACTCTTCCCCTCTGCCTGTCGAGTTTGCCAATTGGCGATTTCGGCATCCAGACGAGCCAACTCCGGCTCTCCAAGGTCATAGCGTTTGTTTTCCCGAAGCCATTCACGCCACTTGTTTCGAACAATGCCGCGCATCCACGAAGGAAAATCCCGAGTCACATCGAAGAGGTCGATTTTCTCGTAAGCAACGATGAAGGCTTCTTGCACGATGTCCCGTGCTGTCGTGGGGCTCTTCGAAAGCGCTGTGGCATATACAAGCAGGTCGGAATGGTGCAACTCTACCAGACGCGCGAAATCCTCCGGGCGACGTGGATCGAGGTCTTCATTGTTTGCTGAGTTGTCGAAAGAAAGCATTTCCATCCGTCAGTTTGAATTGGCAGATCCGGGGAGAATTGTGACTCGTATCTTACAGGAACTTTGTCGAATCGTGAAGTGTATTAGGAATCCTTATATGAAATATTGGCATTGGCGCCTTTTTGTCGAAGATGCCAGTGACAGTAGAGTGGAGGATAAGTTTTACTAATTTACGTAAATTCGGCAGATTTTCCTTTTGCGCGACATTATGACCCTTCTACGTTGGTAGGCGTTCGATATCGCGAACTGTCTAATAAACCCACATTTTATGAAACTCTTATCTCGAGTTCTTCTCGTTCTCTGCGCCGCCGTGGTTTCCGCCCAATCTGCCGATCCCGGCGTTCATAAAGAAAACTGGATCGCCTGGAGGGGACCACTTCAAAATGGATCCAGCTTGGAGTCATACTCAGACTACAAGTTCAACACCGAGCCGGTTTGGACGGATGATATCCCGGGACGCGGAACACCAGTCATTTACAACGGTCGCATGTATTCCTGGGGCTACCGCGGTGAAACGACTGATTTGGAGGAAGTTCTCCAAGCTCGTGACGAGAAGACAGGAGATATCATTTGGGAAAAGCCGATGCGCGACTTCCTGTCCGACACGGTCTACAACCGGTACACCATCGGTGCAGCAGCGATTGACACAGAGACTGAGAACGTCATTTCCGCCACCACCTACGGGGTAGTGACATGCTACACCAAGGACGGCGACATCGTTTGGCAGCACTCAATGGTAGAGCGATTTGGCCGCCTGACTTTCCCTAATGGTCGTGCGGGTGCACCGGTTATTGACGGCGATATCTGTATCATCCGCGGCGTTACTAGTTACTGGGGTGCAGACGGTCCGGCGCGGGACCGTTTCTTCGGATTTGATAAGAACACGGGTGAATTGCTCTGGTCATCGACTCCTGGTGTGGGACCTCCCTATTTGAAAGACAGCTCTTTCAGTAACCCCACCATTGAGACCCGTAACGGAAAGCGTGTTTTCTACGCGGGTACTGGTTGCGGAAACATTGTCTGCGTTGACGTAAACGACGGGACTCCATTGTGGCGCTACCAGATCTCTAAAGGCGGGGTGAACAGCTCGCCGGTAATTTACAAAGACATGCTCATCTGTGTGCATGGTGCTGAAAATCTCGACACCACAGAGGCAGGTCGTATGTTCGCGATCAAGCTCCCGGCAGACTACGACAACCCCGGGGGTGAGGTAGACCCCGACCAGGGTGGTGCACCACGTCTACCAGCAGACGTGGAAGTGTGGAGACACACGATTGAGATGTTCACAAGCTCTCCGACTCTTGCAGACGGAAAAGTCTATCAATTCGATAAAACGGGAACGCTCTACTGTTACAAGGCCGAAACCGGCGAGGTGCTCTGGGAGAAGAAGCTTTCCAACGAACAGCTCCATTCCAGCCCTGTCTATGCTGACGGAAAGCTCTACGCTCCCATGTATCCAGGTGAATTCGTCATTCTGGACGTTACTGGTGAGGAGCATGAGTTCGTAGAGAAGATCAAGCTCGATGGAAACTGCATCGGTTCACCTGCTCTTTGCAACGGAAAGGTCTACGTTCACACGACTGAGAAGCTCTATTGCTTCGAAATTGAAAACTCCGGGATTACTTGGGCAGACATGCCGGAAGACAAGATGCCTGAAGCGGGTGAGGCGTCGAAACTCCTCTCATTGCCTACCGATGTCCTTCTGCAGGGCGGAGCCTCTGAAGAGGTAAAACTCTACAAGGCTGACGCTAACGGTGTTCGCCTTGGCGAGGCCGGTGTTGCCGAGTGGAATACCTTCATCCCGCCCACTGCCAGGGTGAAAGCTACCATGGATGCTTCCTTCGAAGGAAATACTATCTCTGCTGCTGATGACGCTGCCCTCTCTGCGGGTGCCTGGAAGGGCGAAGCTGACGGGCTCACAGGATTTGTTCGTGGCCGAGTGATCTCGAACATTCCGTACACCGAAGATTTCGAGACGGGTTATGAACTCGGAGACAAAGGTTTTGATTTCCCTCCGCTCCCTTGGATCGGTGCTCGCCTGAAGTGGGAAGTTCGTGAACTCGAAGGTAACAAGGTTCTTCAGAAGACTCTCGACCGAGTCCTTTTCCAGCGTTCGCTTTCCTTCATCGGCCATCCTGACCTATCGAACTACACCGTGAAAGCAGACGTCATGACAGACGGGAATCGCCGGATTAAGTCTGTTGTAGGCCTGATCAACCAGCGATACATCATTTCCCTTGTTGGAAACTCGAACAAACTGGAAGTCAGCTCAAACTACGAGCGTTTCGAGGAATCGGTTCCTTTCTCAATTTCGCCCAATAAGTGGTATACGCTAAAAACTCGCGTCGATGTCGCGGAAGATGGCAGTGGCGTGGTTCGCGCGAAAGCATGGGTGAAAGGTGAGCCTGAGCCAGACGCGTGGACTATTGAAGCGAAGCACGATGTTGCTCACAAAAAAGGCGCACCTGGTCTTTTTGGTTTTGCTCCACAGAGCCAGAAGACCGTTTACATCGACAACATTGAAATCACCTCGAACGAATAATTGAAGTTTGTATCGTTTTTCCCAATTCCCCATTTTAAGATCCACCAATCCGACGAAACCCACCACGAAAATGAAAACCATCCTGAATCTGTTCCTTGCACTGCTGGCCGGCTTCTTTGTCATCAGTTGCACCGAAAAGGAGGAAGCTTCCGAACCGGAAGAGAAAGAGCAGCCAGCAAAGGCTGACGAAAAAGCGCCTAGCCCTGCTCCTGAAGCTCTCGTTGCAGGCGGAGAATGGCCCGAGTGGGGCCGTGATGGCACAAACAATATGATGTCACCTGCCACTGGTGTGCCGACTGACATTGATGCCGGTGAAATCGCCGATGGAAAAGTTGAGGGAGCAAAGCATCTCAAGTGGATGGCGGATCTAGGTTCTCAGGCATACGGAACTGCAACAATCAAGGACGGTC
This sequence comes from Verrucomicrobiales bacterium, assembly GCA_002698785.1. GTDB lineage: Bacteria > Verrucomicrobiota > Verrucomicrobiia > Verrucomicrobiales > DEV007 > Arctic95D-9. Next base: position 99,942 of record PAAG01000009.1, read on the forward strand.
GAGTTTTTGTTGGCACTAACAACGAGAAGCCGAGAGTAGAGAGTGTTGAAGGTGATCGCGGTATCGTGATGTGCTTCGACGAGCAGAGCGGTGACTTCCTCTGGCAGCTCGCCATCCCCAAACTCGATGCAGGTAAGGTTTCCGACTGGGAATTCCTCGGAGTGTGTTCATCCGTTGCGGTTGACGGCAAGCATGGCTACGTCGTCACAAACCGTGGTGAAGTGATCTGCCTCGACGTGTATGGAATGAGCGACGGAAATGATGGTCCTTTCGAAGACGAGGGGAAATACATGAATGGTGGACTGGAGAAGCTTGCTCAATCTGAGCCAGCTGAGACCAATGACCAGACTGGTGACATCGTTTGGGGTTACGACATGCGAAGTGAGCTAGGTGTTTTCCCTCACAACGTTACATCAAGCTCCGTAGTGATCTCTGACAAGTATGTTTTCGTATCCACCTCTAACGGAGTGGACTGGTCGCACACGAATGTTCCAGCTCCTTTGGCACCGTGCTTCATCGTTCTCGACAAAGAGACCGGTGAACTTGTTGCAGAAGAGAACAGCATCAACGGAGAAGACATCATGCACTGTAACTGGTCATCGCCAGCGTATGTGCCGGACCTGAATGGTGTACCGACTGTAATCTTCGGAGCTGGAGATGGATACTGCTACGGTTTCCACGCAGAGGAGTTCCAGGAACCAGACGAAGAGGGCTTCGTTTTCTTGAAGGAGCTTTGGAAAGTAAATTGCTGCCCTGACGAGTATCGCATCGACGAAGAAGGAAAGCCGATCAAATACGCAACCTACCCTGGACCTTCCGAGATTATTTCGTCTCCGGTCGTCTATGGCGGCAAGGTATATGCCGCCATCGGGCAAGACCCAGAACACGGTGAAGGTGTCGGTGCTATCACCTGTATCGACCCAAGCAAAGGAACTGGTGACGATGCAATCGTCTGGCAGTTCAAAGAAGTGAAGAGAACCATTTCCACTCCTTCCATCGTCGATGGCCTTGTTTACATCGCTGACTACTCTGGCCGTATCTTCTGCCTTGATGCAGAGACAGGTGAGAAATACTGGGAGCACGACACGCTCTCCCACATCTGGGGATCCACATTGGTTGTGGATGGTAAAGTTCTCATCGGCACGGAAGACGGAGAACTCGTTTACCTGAAAGCTGGTAAGGAGTACGAAGAAATGGAGATCGTGACATTTCCTGCGTCGATCTACTCGACTCCAGTGGTGGCGAACAACACTCTTTACGTGATGTGCATGACTCACCTCTACGCATTTGAATTCTAAAATCTACTCCGGCTAGTTTGCCGGGCTATTTATGAAAAAATCCGCCGTTGTAGTGATTCTCTTCTTCGTCCTGGCTGCCCTTCATCAGGACACTTGGAACTGGAATAATAAGGACCTGTGGCTGGGCTTTATGCCTGCAGGACTAGGCTATCACCTGATCTTTTCTGTGGTTGCTGCGCTCTTCTGGTTTTTGGTCAGCAAGTTTGCCTGGCCTCACAAAACCGAAGAGTGGGCAGAACAGGAATAGTGTCCCGACACGCCACAACGTTTGTAACCCCTGACAGTCCTTTGTTTCAATGACCACCTTTTTTATTCTGGTAGGATATCTCCTACTGCTCGTCGGCCTCGGCCTGTTGAGTAGTCGATTCTTTAAAGGCACAAGTGCCGACTTCTTCGTCGTTAGCCGATCAGTTGGCTCGTTCTTACTTCTTATGTCGATCTTCGGAACGACGATGACTGGATTCGCGCTCGTCGGTTCGACAGGTAAGGCCTTTTCCAGCGGTATCGGTGTCTACGGACTCATGGCCTCTTGGTCTGGATTGATTCATTCGGCTGTTTTCTTCGCCGTGGGTATCAAGCTCTGGGCGGTAGGGAAGCGCTATGGATACGTGACACAGTGTGAGTATTTCCGTGACCGCTTCGAATCACCTAAGTTGGGATATCTCTTGTTTCCCATCTTGGTGTTGCTGGTGATCCCTTACCTTCTCGTTGGAGTCATTGCTGCAGGGAAATTCATTCAACCCACTACAGCAGGCTTGTTTCCTGAGGCGTTCCCAATGCCTACACTTCCAAATGGAAATCCTCATCCATTGAATGGCGGTGTCCCGCCTGCAATCGGTAGCGGAGTTATCTGTCTTATCGTTCTCTTCTATGTCTTTTTTGGCGGATTGAGGGGCGCAGTCTGGGCGAACACCTTTCAAACGATCGTTTTTATGGTCACTGGTTTGATTGCCTTCATCATGATTTCTAAGAATCTCGGCGGGTTGAAAGAAGCAAGTGAAGCTGTAGCGAATAGTGAGTTCGCTCAGAACCGTCTGGCTCGAGAAGGCTTGATCGGAAAGTTGGAATTCCTCAGTTACTGTTTCGTCCCGTTGTCAGTGGGAATGTTCCCGCACCTCTTCCAGCATTGGCTGACGGCAAAGAGTGCAAAGAATTTCAAACTAACAGTGGTGGCGCATCCTCTCTTTATAATGGTTGTCTGGGTGCCATGTATCCTGATCGGTATCTGGGCCGCCGCGTATCTTGGACCGCTTGGCCCTGGTCAGACACCGAATTCAGTTCTGGGCAGAATGGTAGGTCAGCTAGTTCACTCACCGGTACTATCGGGACTTGTCGGAGCAGGAGTCCTTGCGGCGATTATGTCTTCGCTGGACTCCCAGTTCATGTGTCTGGGAACGATGTTCACGAACGATATCGTTATGAAGAAATTCGGGGCAGGTCGCTTCACGGACACACAGAAGATCTGGATCGCCCGTGGCTTCATCATGGCTGTCGTAGCGATCACATATGGTCTTTCAATCTATCTTAAGGACAGCGCACACGTTTTCGATCTGGGAGTCTGGTGCTTCTCGGGATTTGCTGCTCTCTTTCCTTTGGTGTTCGCTGCGGTCTATTGGAAAGGTGTAACAAAGGCCGGTGCTTATACCTCTATCATCGCGACGGTCGTGGTCTGGTGCATCCTTTTCTATAACGATATTATCGCTGAAAAACCCGAAGGGATGGAAGACGAACTCCTTATCGGAGGAATGATGCCCGTAACAATTATGATTGCGGTATCCGCGGTAACGCTCGTCGGCGTATCTCTGTTCACCAAAAAGCCCTCTCAAGAAACGATTCAAAAGTTTTTTGCCTGATTCGGCGAAAGAAAAGTAATCGAGATCGACTCGCCATTTCTTCACAGTGAAATGGCAACTACCTATTTTTTTACAATGACTGCAGACGAAGCTAAAGCACAACTTGACGAACGTGTCCGCGAAATGATGGCGTGGCACTTCAGTGAAGAAACCGGTTGTCCCTTCTGGTTGGATTGGAAAAACGAAGCCGGCTGGGACCCTCGGGAAGAGGTGAAGTCCTACGATGATATCGTGAAGTTTCCTCACTTTCAGGATGAGTGGCTGCGCGATGAAGAGAACGAGCGCTTCGTTCCGAATGCCTACAAAGGCCGCCCTTTCAATATCTTCGAGACTGGTGGCACGACCGGTCTTCCCAAACAGCGTGTCGGTTGGGAAGATTACAAGCACGACTACGAGCAGTTCTCTTATCAATTGAGCGACGAGTTTTTCCCGAAAGGCGGAAACTGGATCATGGTTGGCCCAACTGGTCCTCGTCGTCTTCGCCTTGCTGTGGAGCACCTTGCCAACCATCGTGGTGGTAGCTGCTACCACGTTGACCTTGATCCTCGCTGGGTGAAGCGCCTGATTTCTCGGAAAGAACTCGACCAGGTTGAGCGCTATCAGGCTCACGTCATGGCTCAGGCCGTGGAGATCATTAAGCACCGCGATATTTACTGTATCTTTACCACACCGAAATTGCTCGCTTCAATTGGCGAACGCATTTCGATTCCTGATCATGGAATCAAAGGCTGTTTCTGCGGCGGAACTTCAATGACGCCGGAATACGTGCGTTTTCTTCAGGAAGAGGTGCTCGAGAACCGCGCTCAATTCGTTCCCACTTACGGAAATACTCTCATGGGATTGGCTGTGAGCATACCTGAAGAGCTTCCCGAAAAGGATTACAGCGTGACCTACTACGCCCCACAGCCACGCGCCGTTCTTCGAATTGTAGATCCGGAGAAAACTGAGATCACAAAAGAATACGGCGAATACGGGCGGGTCGAGCTCACCACGTTGACTCACGAATTCTTCATGCCGCGTTTCCTTGAAAGGGACGAGGCCATCCGTCGTCATCCACATGATCGCTATCCATGGGATGGTGTTGGTGACGTCCGTCCTTTCGGTGCGATGACAAAGACAGTGATCGAAGGCGTTTATTAACACGTATTCCTTTCTTGATATGACAGCTCCTCACATCCCCATCCTTCGTCAGGGTAAGGTCTACAAGAGCCTCGACGTTCAAACTGTGAACCAGCTAGGCACCGATGAACCCGCGGCTGAAATCAGTTTCGCCTGCGCGGACATGATCAAATATGACCTGAATAAAATGGGTCAAGCCCGAGAGGCGCTGAAGAAGTTCAGCTGCAAGGAGTTGGTCGATATTACCAAGAAAGCAGGGGAAATATTCCTGAACGACGATCTTCCGATCGGTACGGATGGAATGATGCAGTCACCAGAGGACTATGTGATGTCTCTCGCTGCCACAAGTGGGCTTCCTCATTCGCTCATTCGAATGAACATGAAGCGGCTTGGAGGGATCTTCGATCAGATTGACTTGATCTTCCGCGGCTTGACTCGTGGTCTTGATTGGGACGTCCTCGACAAAGGCTACGGCGAGCAGGGCGGGGCACCCGTCAGCTTTTCAGCGACGACGAACGAACTCGCAGTCATCCTCCCGAGTAACTCTCCCGCAGTGAATGCGCTCTGGATTCCGTCCATCGCGATGAAAGTTCCGGTGCTTCTGAAGCCCGGCCGCGAAGAGCCATGGACGCCTTGGCGTGTCATTCAGGCGTTCATTAAAGCGGGTTGTCCCGCAGAGGCCTTCAGCCTGTATCCGACTCAGCACGATGGATCCGGAGCGATCATTCGTCGCGGCGGCAGGGTTATGCTTTTCGGCGACGACTCCACGGTGAAGCAATACGAAAACGACGAGCGCATCGAGGTGCATGGCACCGGTTACTCGAAGTTCCTCATCGGAGAAGACGAGATCGAAAACTGGGAGAAATACATCGACACCATTGTTGAGTCCGTTTCTGCTAACTCAGGTCGAAGCTGTATCTGCACCTCTACAATTGTTGTCCCGAAATACGGAGACGAAATTGCCGAGGCAGTCGCCAAGCGTGTGGCAGAAATTAAACCTCTCGCTCAGGATGATCCCGAAGCGAAACTTTCGGGCTTCGCGAATCCGAAATTTGCTGAATGGATTAATGCTGCCGTCGAAGAAGGGCTCTCATCCGGGGGCGCAGTCGACGTAACTGCCCAGTATCGCGAAGGCGAGAGGTTCCAGGAGCGAGAGGGGATGAACTACCTCCAGCCGACTATTATTCGCGTCGATGGATTCGATCAGGATTTGGCCGTTCGCGAGTTTCTGTTTCCGTTTGCCAGCGTGGTGGAATGTCCTCAGGCTGAAATGCTTGAGAAGATCGGGCCATCTCTCGTGGTGACTGCTGTCACAAAGGATATCGACTGGATCAACAAGCTATTTGATTGTCCTCACATCGACCGTCTCAACGTCGGAAATGTGCCGACAAACCGGATCAAGTGGGATCAACCGCACGAGGGCAACCTCTTCGAGTTCCTGTATACGCGCCGTTCTTTCCAGATTGCGGAGATTGCCTGAGGAAGTAGGGTCCTTTCCCAATGCCGAACGATATGCTTTCGATCGAGGCGCTTTGCGCCGGACTCGACCTACCTGACTGGGTTCTCAATTTCGAGCATTCGGCAGGGAGACGAGTTGTTTTCGGTCCGGGGAAGCTCGATGTGTTGGGCTCTGAGGCGGAATCCATAGGGGCGAAAAAGGCCCTGATCGTGACCGATCCCGGGATTGCGCAGACCGGTGCCGTAGAGAGATCAATCGGCATTCTTGCAAAACACGGTATTGGCGTGGTCGTCTACGATCAAGTCCGGGAGAATCCGACCACTGAGGATGTCGACCGTTGCGTAGCGGTAGCCTCTTCGGGCGAGATTGATCTTATCATTGGTCTCGGCGGCGGTTCAAGCATGGATACCGCCAAAGGGTGCAACTTTATCCTGACCAATGGTGGAACGATGCACGACTACTGGGGCGTCAATAAAGCAACCAAACCGATGCTGCCATTGATCGCCGTGCCGACAACGTCCGGCACCGGCAGCGAATGTCAGAGTTTTGCCTTGATCGCCGACGTGAAGACCCACGCGAAAATGGCGTGCGGGGATACGAAGGCCGCAGCAGCCGTTGCCATTCTCGATCCTGAGCTGACGCTAACAATGCCCCGCAAAGTGACCGCCCATACAGGGATAGATGCAATCGCGCATGCTCTTGAGACAGCGGTCTGTAACAAGCGTACGGAAATTTCTTCGGCGTATTCCCGAGCAGGCTGGTTGTTGCTGGACGAAGGGCTGGATCGTGTCCTTGCCCATCCCGGAGATCTCGAAGCACGGGCCCGAATGCAGTTGGGGTCCGCTTTCGCTGGCACAGCGATTGAGAATTCGATGTTGGGAATTGCGCATTCCTGTGCAAACCCGCTGACCGCCCATTTTGGCATCGTTCATGGACAGGCAGTTGGGACGATGTTGCCCCATGTAATCGAATTTAATCGAAGTAACGCAGATGCGGAGAAAGTGTATCATTCACTCTGCGACGGCGACCTGGCCTTGAAAATTCGGGATCACCTTATTCGGGCCGATATGGCTGAGCCCCTGTCCGAACAGGGCGTAGACGAATCTCTCATCCCTCAGATGGCTGAGGAAGCGTCTGCGCAATGGACCGCACAGTTCAATCCGGTCCCGGTTTCTGGGGCAGATGTCGAAATCGTTTATCGCGCAGCCTTTTGATTCCCTTGGAATTTACGGTCACTTGTTATAGTGTCGGATAATGGGGGATTTTACTAGCGATGGCACTGGAAGTGCTAATAAGGAGGAGATGCTGGATCTCTTTTCCAATTACGAAGTCGGCGAATACTTTGACGAAGCTGTAACGTCTGAGGACGGTAAGCCACGTCTATCATACGAAGAGACCGTAAATTACTTTTCCAATCTCACTAAAGGGGATATGGACGCGAGTTTGCGATCTCTGGAGAGATTGTTTTTGAAGCAGGGTGTTACTTTTACTGTTTATTCGGACGGTCAGGGGACTGAGCGTATTTTTCCTTTTGATCCGTTTCCGAGGATCATTCCCGCGGATGAGTGGGCTGGTGTGGAAGCTGGTTTGCGACAGCGAATCAAAGCGCTCAACATGTTCCTGAAAGACATCTATTCAGAACGGAGGATTTTGAAGGAAGGTGTGGTCCCTGACTACCTGGTCAAGACATCCAAGCACAACCGTTCGGAGTTTGCCGGACTGGAGCTTCCGCACGACACCTACATCCATATTTGTGGAACGGACCTCATTCGGGACAATGAGGGGACCTATCGAGTGCTGGAAGACAACGGGCGCTGTCCATCCGGTGTCTCCTACATGCTCGAAAACCGCTTGGCGATGAAGAGAACATTTCCCGATCTCTATCGCCAGATGGGAATCGAACCGGTGCGCAACTATCCGACAGAACTATTGAAAACCCTTCAGTCAGTTTCTCCTCGCCAGCAGGATACACCTGTCTGCGTTCTGCTCACTCCTGGGCATTTCAACAGCGCATATTTCGAACACACCTTTCTCGCCCAGCAAATGGGTATCGAGATCGTCGAAGGACGAGACCTTACCGTCGACAATGACCGAGTCTACATGCACACCACGAACGGCCTCGTGCAGGTGGATGTAATCTATCGAAGGATTGACGACGATTTCCTCGATCCGAAATTTTTCCGCAGGGATTCCATGTTAGGAGTTCCGAATTTGATGAAAGCCTACCGCGCCGGGAACGTTTCGCTCGTAAATGCGATCGGAACAGGAGTTGCCGACGATAAGGCAACGTACGCTTACGTTCCTGACATGATCCGATTCTATCTGTCGGAAGAGCCGATTCTCGCAAACGTAGACACCTTTCTTGGTGGACGAGAAGATGACCTGAAATACATGCTCGAAAACATGGAAGATCTCGTCATCAAGGCTGTGGACGAAGCTGGTGGATACGGAATGCTCCTCGGGCCGTATTCCACAAAGGAAGAAATAGAAAGTTTTCGACAGAAAGTTAAAGCGAATCCCCGTGGATACATTGGCCAGCCAGTGATCCAGCTCTCACGACATCCCACTTTTGTGGACGGAAAGTTGGAAGGAAGACACATTGATCTACGACCGTTTATTTTGACGGGGAAAGAGACTTCCGTCATCCCGGGAGGTCTGACTCGAGTTGCCTTGAGGAAAGGTTCGCTGGTCGTCAATTCCTCACAGGGCGGAGGCAGTAAAGACACATGGGTGCTTCGAGACCCTGCTACGTTCCCTGCGCCTGAAACCCCCACGAACTAATTACTTATGCTCTCAAGAGTTGCAGAAAGTCTTTTTTGGATGAGCCGCCATATTGAGCGGGCAGATAACCTCGCTCGCCTCGTTACGGCTCATCAGAATGAATTAATGGATACGACCTCGGCGATGTCCGGGGAAGCACATGTCTGGCACCCGTTGTTGGAAGTGACCGCCATGGGAGACGAGAGTTCTTCCGAAGGAGTGGTCACCTATATGGTGAGTTCCGAAGACAACCTCGATAGCATTGTGAACTGTGTTTTTCAGGCGAGGGAAAATGCCCGAGCCATTCGGGACCAGATTTCCGATGAGATGTGGTTGGAGTTGAATGAACTTCGGCTCGACATCAAAAACCTCGACCCGTCTGGGCCTGATTATCATCAGACCATTTGCGAGATGGTAATGCGGTCTGCTCTTCAGTTTCGCGGAATCGTCGCCACAACTCTTCCGCGGACTGATGTGTGGGCTTTTCAGGCTTTGGGGGAATACATTGAGCGTGCCGACAAGACGAGCCGTATTGTCGATTTGCCGCACTTCCTTCCTGACGATGATTCCGGCAGTGCATGGAACACCATGCTACGCGCTTGCAGTGCCACGGCGGAATACCGTCAAAAATACGGAGGAGAAGTGAACTCGGTGAACGCACCGACACTTCTTCTGCTTTCGACTACATTTCCGAGGTCGGTTCGCTACTGCGTAAAGCGGATGAACGAGCTGCTTCACAGAATTTCAGGATCCGCCGACGATGACTACACCAACGAGGCGGAGCGCGCGACTGGCGCTCTCCTTGCTCGCATCAATTACTCAGGTGTGGAAGAGATTGGTGAGATGGGGCTTCACGAGTATGTCGACGCGATCCAAGTGGATTTGAACAACATCGGTTTTCAGATCGGGATGCGCTACTTCCTGAGAACGTGGGATGCACCACCGGCCAGTGCAGAAGAATATGTGACGAGCCGCATGCAGGCTCAGGCCTGGAGACATCAGCAGCAGCAGGAACAACAACAGCAATAAATACCTTCCCGAAACACATCCTTGTATGTCAATCAACGTAGCGCTTTACCATCGTACCACCTACAAGTACGAAAAAGAGATCACGGTACACCCGCAGATCGTTCGGCTCAGACCGGCACCTCACTGCCGCACACCCATCCTCTCATATTCTCTTAGGATTGAGCCAGCCGAGCACTTCATAAACTGGCAGCAGGATGCCTACGGAAACTACCTCGCTCGATTGGTATTTCCGGAGAAGACAGACGTTTTCGATATTACAGTCGACTTGGTGGCCGATATGACGTCGGTCAATCCATTCGATTTCTTCATCGAAACATCTGCGGAAGAGTATCCTTTTCAGTACAATGATAGGGTGAAAGTTGATTTGGCTCCGTATCTTGAGCTCTCTCCGTGTTCTTTCGCACTCGATCTACTTGTCGAAGATTTGGCGCCGAAGAAAAAGCTTCGGACAATCGATTTTCTGGTCCAGTTGAATCAGAAACTTCAGAGCATGATTGCCTACCAGATCCGCATGGAGCCTGGGGTGCAGAGTTGTCAGGAGACGCTCGACAGGGGAAAGGGTTCATGCCGAGACTCTGCGTTTCTCTTAGCTCAGTTGCTACGGCGGTTTGGACTGGCCTCACGATTTGTTTCTGGCTATCTCGTTCAGCTCGCATCCGATGAGAAATCTCTCGATGGCCCTTCCGGACCGGAGAGTGATTTCACTGATTTGCACGCTTGGACAGAAGTCTATTTGCCTGGCGCTGGGTGGGTAGGTCTCGATCCAACATCCGGTTTGATGGCTGGTGAGGGACACATCCCTCTCGCGTGTACTCCAGAACCTACAAGTGCTGCACCTGTGACTGGAGCGGTTGAGCCATGCGAGACTGAATTCGAATTCGCCAACGAAGTCACACGAGTTCACGAAGATCCAAGGGTCACCAAGCCTTACACTGAATCTGAGTGGAAGTCCGTGTTTGAAGTGGGTGAGGAAGTCGACAGGAGGCTCAATGCTGGCGATGTCAGGCTGACGATGGGTGGGGAACCTACCTTTGTGTCAATCGACGACATGGAAGGTTCTGAATGGAATACCGTTGCCGACAGTCCGAAGAAGAGGGAACTCGCGATCGATCTGACATACCGTCTTCAGGAAGCTTTCGCACCGGGCGGTATGATCTGGTTTGGGGAAGGGAAGTGGTATCCCGGAGAGCCGCTGCCACGTTGGGCCTACGGCATATTCTGGCGAAAAGATGGATTTCCAATTTGGCGAGATAGATCACTGCTTGCTGATCCGGCTCGTGCAGGATCGTGCGAGATTGAGGATGCCGGGAAGATGGCTCACAAACTCGCCGAGGTTCTGCGTATTCCTGATGAGTGTGTAGTTCCAGCTTTTGAAGATATCGAGTATTACCGCTGGTGGGCGGGAACTCTTCCATCATTCGAGAAAATCGATGATGCCAGTGAGAATGATACGTTGGAGCGTCGTCGTCTGGCGGAGCTTGAGAGGCGAGGGATCGATAAACCTGTCGGTTTTGTAATTCCGATGCTCGTCAGCGAGAGAAGCGGTCGATGGACTGGCTCGGTCTGGAATCTTCGTCGAGACAGACTTTACCTCACCCCGGGGACCTCAGCTATGGGGTTGCGGCTTCCTTTGGATTCGATCCGCAAGGCAACGAAAAAGGACCATATCAAAGAGCGTTCTCCGATGACAAAGGGGCTCCCTCCATTGGACGAAGATCCGCTCGGTATTTACGATGGGTTTGAACAGCCGGATGTATTTGAAGATGATGGCGCTTGGGTTCCACGGACAGCAATCACTTTTGAAGTGCGCGAAGGGCGAATTCACGCGTTTCTACCTCCGACTGGTCGAGTAGAGGATTACCTCCAGCTTGTTTCAGCCATCGAAGCTGCGGCTGTAGAATCCGGGCTGAAAGTCGTTATCGAGGGATACGAGCCTCCCAAAGACTCTCGTATTGAGAGTATGAAGGTGACGCCTGACCCAGGGGTTATCGAGGTCAATATCCACCCATCGGCAAGTTGGAAGGAACTGGTCGAGCGCACATCTCGTCTCTACGAAGAAGCGAGGCTGTCACGTCTGGGAACGGAAAAGTTCATGATCGATGGGCGCCATACCGGAACCGGTGGTGGTAACCACGTCGTTATTGGTGGTCAAACTCCCGCCGATAGTCCCTTCCTGAGGCGTCCGGATCTACTGGCCAGCCTTGTGACCTACTGGCAGCATCACCCTGGACTTTCCTACTTGTTTTCGGGGCTGTTCATCGGACCTACAAGTCAGGCCCCTCGCGTGGATGAAGCGCGCGACGACCAGTTGTATGAGTTGGAGATTGCTGTTGCCGCTCTTCACCGGGGCGTGAGCAACCCGGGAATGGTGGATCGCATCATGCGCCACCTCCTCACTGACCTGACAGGGAACACTCACCGCGCAGAATTCTGTATCGATAAGATGTGTTCTCCGGACTCGGCGTCTGGACAGCTCGGATTGCTTGAACTGCGTGCATTTGAGATGCCTCCGCACAAACATATGGCGTTGGTGCAGTCGCTTCTCGTACGTGCGCTCATTGCCATGTTCTGGGATAAACCATTCAAGGCTCGCCCGGTGCGTTGGGGCACAGCTCTACACGACCGTTTTCTTCTCCCTCATTTTGTGTGGGAAGACGTGCGAGAGGTATGTGAGGATCTACAGGCGGTCGGGATACCATTTCAGTTGGAATGGCTTGCTCCGTTCCAGGAATTCAGATTTCCACGCTTCGGAACTGTTGTTCACAAGGGAATGAAGCTTGAAGTGAGGACTGCCTTGGAGCCTTGGCACGTTTTAGGAGAAGAGTCTTCCAGTCAGGGTACTTCTCGCTACGTTGATTCCTCCCTGGAAAGACTTCAGGTTCTCGTGACAGGAATCAACAAAAGCCGTCACGTTCTGCTCTGCAACGGCCGTAGAGTGCCGCTGACCGACACCGGAGTGAACCAGGAGTTTGTCGGTGGTGTCAGATTCAAGGCATGGAACCCAGTATCATCTTTGCATCCGATGATCGACGCACAATCAGAGTTGGTATTTGATATCGTCGATGTGCGAAATAAGAAATCCATCGGAGGATGCGTTTACTACGTTTCCCACCCGGGAGGCAGAAGCTTCGAAACATTCCCAGTCAATGCGCGCGAGGCGGAATCCCGCCGTATCGCTCGATTCTGGGAAGATGGGCACACTGCGGGCACGATTGAAGTGGATACTGTCGTTCCTCCTCCGAGTGGTTCAGGGCGATTTGAAGCTCGGCCTGGAGGTGTTGATCTTACGGTAGTTCCGCAGGAATGGCCGAATCTGGAGTTTCCACATACCCTTGATTTGCGTGCTCCTTCGGGCTTGCAAGCTTTTGATTACGAGTAAGTTTCGGGGCGATGCAGCCTCCCCCGATGCCTTTTCCGCCTATGACCCGAGAGCAGTTAGATGTTGTCGGCTATAGCGCCTTCCCTGGAAGGCGTGACGAGGCTATGTCGGCAGACGGAAAGTTGGCTCCTGAATGGCATGACCTTTTTGAGTCGATTCATCGACACGGGAATAGTGTCCTGACGAACTGGAGAATCGTCGCAGCACGAATTTCCAGGGAGAGAGGAATGGCCTACCGACCGGCCAGTGTTGAGCCGGGTAGTATGGAAGGGTGGTCTCTTGACCCCATTCCCTGGATTTTCTCCCCAGACGAGTGGGCCAAGCTCGAAAAGGGGATCTCTCAGCGGAGCCGGTTGTATGAAGCTCTGCTAGCGGATGTTTATGGGGAGCAGCGGCTGATGAAGGAAAAGGTCTTTCCAGCTGAGTTGGTTTTGTCGAACAAAGGCTATCTCCGAGCACTGCGGGATCTGACTCCTGGCAACGGGGTGGTCGGATTGGGATTGTGTGCATTCGATATCGCCCACGATCTGGCTGGTCAGTCTTTCGTGGTAAATGATCGGTTCGATTGTCCTTATGGGCTAGGACTGGCTCTCGAGAACAGGACAGTGGTGAACAAAGTTCTGCCACGATTGTTCCGTCGATGTGGTGTCCAGAGGATTGGGCAGTTTTACGTGGACTGGTTTGAGAATTTGTCTGCATGCAGTCCGGCCGCCGGCAAGGCGCCGGTGATCGTCATTCTTGATTCTTCCACAAGCGGGGAAGACTCCGAGCTCAGCTTTCTTGCCAACTATTGCGGAATCGCGCGGGTGCACCCCTCAGATCTCACCGTGCGTGATGGCAGGGTCTGGATCAAGACTCTGGGAGGGCTGGTGGCTGTCGATGCCATCTGGAAGATGAAGCCGGGCCGAATGGTCGATTCCCTCGAGACAGAAAAACCAGAGCGCCCTGGCGTGGCAGGTCTCTTTGAAGCAATGCGGGCTGGATCCGTTGCCGTTGCGAGTCATCCAGGGGCTGAGGTTCTTCAATCTCCCGCGCTCTACCCTTATTTGCCCAAAATCTGCCGAGCATTGTTCGGTGAAGAGCTGCTCATCCCGCCGGTTGCCACATGGTGGTGTGGTCAGAAAAAGGAGCTTTCACATGTTCTTGCGAACCTTTCGAGAATGGTGATCAAGCCTGCGGGACATCATCACGAGTTTCCGACATATTACGCAAGTCGATTGAGTGAAACTGAGCTTTCCGAACTCAGGGCGCAGATAGAAGCGAATCCGGCAGCATATGTTGGCGAAGAAGAACTTAACATTTCTACCGTGCCGACCTCACGTGGGGATGAGTTGGTTCCGCGAGGTGCCGTTCTCCGTACGTTTGCTTTTGTTCATCGGGAAGGGCATGCGCAAGTAATGCCGGGGGGATTGGCCCGAGTCAGCACTGCTGATGGAGCCTTTGTGTCGACTCGGACAAGCGGGGAATCAAAAGATGTCTGGGTGCGGTCGCCGGAGCAGGCAGAACCGTTCAGCATTGCTTCCGTTGTGGACAGCTCCCGGATCAAGGCGCCCGAGATTACGGCCAGTCGGACGGGAGAGAATCTTTTCTGGGCAGGTCGCTATGCTGAGCGGACCGATACCATTTCGCGATTCGCTACTAGAGCACTGGAGGGGCAAATACGGGGATTTTCTCTCGAGCCAGACTTTGAGGCTGAGCACGAGAAGATTCTTCTATCTGTTCTGTTTCAGCTGTTCGAAGTGCCCCACAACCTCGATGCTGAGCCAGATCCCGAAAAGCGTCTGGGCCAGGTTCTGGTCGACCGGACGTCCATTGTTGGCATCACATACAACCTGGAACGGTTTCACAACGCTGCCCAGGCAACTTGGGAAGAGTGGTCTCCTGCCAGCATTCTCGCGATCGGCTCGTGCTACAATGGCTGGAAGACAGGAACAGAGAACATGGCTTCCAGTTTTCATCTCAGTTCGGTTGTCGAAACGCTTCAACTGAATCTTGCCGCGTTTCTTGGCCTCAACCTTGATAGCATGACAAGGGACGAGGGCTGGGCACTTCTCGATGCCGGGAGGCGAATCGAACGAGCTTCCAATATCTGCAGCCTCCTTGATATCCTGTTGGGCAGCGGGTTCGAGGAAGACATGGAAACGCTCCTCAATGAGTCATTCCTTTTCATTCTCGACAGTGTTCGAACCTTCCAGAGTAAGTTCCACGAGATTCCTAAAACAGCCCTTACCTGGAGACTTCTGGTCGGTGAACCAGACTACCCAAGGTCTGTCAGGAACCTGCTTGGGCGCCTTGAGGAAGTGCTGAAAAAACTGCCTGATCCACCTCATCAGGCAGCGCCATGGACCCTTTTGTCACCGATGATTCAACAATTGGACACCTTCCTGGAGCAGTTCGATGCGGATTTGGATGCAGACATCTTTACTGTGGAAAAAGCCAGTGCAATGGTTAATCAGTTAGGGATGTTTTTCGCCAATCTTTCGGACGAAATTACCGTGAGCTATTTCAGCCACGCTAAGAAGGGGCAATGAGTGAGATACGATATAGGGTCCGCCACCTCACGCGGTACAGGTATACGGGGAGAATCGATCTCTGCCACAGCCTGTGTCGGTTGGTTCCTCTTGAAAACGATACGCAGGAGTTGTTGTCCCACCGGCTCGACATCTCGCCCGATCCTCAGTTTCAGTCTGACCGAATGGACTACTTTGGGAATAATCGGCAATATTTTTCGATCCAGACCACGCACGAGCAGCTTGAGGTCGTTTCGAACTTCGCGATCACAAAGCGGATGGTGGAGAAGAAACTGCTACCGTCAGAATTGAATTGGGAGCAGATTCGCACTGCGATCGGGAAAACGGCGCAAGATGCGGAAGGGAACTGGTTATTAGATTTTCTCATGCCGTCCCGGGCCTGCGTGATGACTCCTGAGATTGTCGAATTCGTCCAGCCTAGTCTTCTTCCCGATCTCGATGTGCTTGCATTAGTTCGAGAGCTCACCACACGGATTTACACCGAGTTTGAGTATGTCCCTGGCGCGACAGACAACTACACGCCGGTGGAGACTGTCCTGAAAAACAGAAAAGGAGTGTGCCAGGATTTCGCCCATGTCCTCCTGACCTGTCTTCGGCATCTGAAAATTCCGGCACGGTATGTGAGCGGTTATCTGGAAACTCTTCCGCCTCCGGGCGAGGAAAAGCTTCAGGGAGCCGATGCGACTCATGCATGGATCGAAGCATACACACCGAAGACAGGATGGGTGGGATTTGACCCGACAAATGACATGCTCGCCGCCGAGCAGCACTTGAAGCTTGCTCATGGGCGCGATTATTTTGACGTGCAGCCGCTCAAAGGGATTTTCGTAGGAAGCAGCAGGCAGAAGCTCTCAGTTGAGGTGGATGTTGAACGATTCTAAAGATCCGTGTAATTTCTGCCTTGCCTCGCGAACTGTTTGGCTGGATCGCTAAGGACTGTGATTTCGATCTCCGATTTCGGGAGCCTGTCCCATTCTCTGTCTCGCACGACTTCCGAATTTTTCGGCGTGAGTGGTGCGCTGTCGAAATTGAAGGACTTCGAGTTTCGTCCGCAACAGCAACAGATGGCTGTGGCAGTAGCCAGGGCATTGGAGGAAGAAAGGCCTCTTGTGGTGGAAGCGGGAACCGGCGTCGGGAAATCTCTTGCCTACCTGGCCCCCGCTGTTCATAAGGCATTGGATGAGAAGCGAAAGGCAATTATTTCTACGCACACGATTAATCTGCAGGAGCAGTTGATCGTGAAAGATATTCCGCTTCTCCAATCGGTGGTTTCCGATCCGTTTAATGCACTTTTGCTGAAGGGCCGCCGAAATTATGTCTGCCCGGCTCGCCTCCAGATCGCTCTGTCAGGAGGAGGGGAGATGTTCACTTCCTCAGAGCTTGAGGAAGTGAAAGCGATCTGGGAGTGGGCGGAGAAATCGAAAGATGGTACGCTGAGCGAACTCGATTTCACGCCTTCGACTCGTGTATGGTCTCAGGTTTGCAGTGAAACCCATATCTGCACTCCGAAGCGCTGTGGCCCGACCGGGAAATGTTTTTACCAGGAAGTGAGAAAGAGAGTCGCCGAGGCTGATGTGCTGGTGGTCAATCACACGCTGTTTTTTACACTTCTGAACAGCCAGGCCGAATTTACCGAATCGGGCGAAGGTTTCTTGTTTCCCGGTGATTTTCTGATCTTCGATGAGGCCCATACCTTAGAGCAGGTAGCCGCCAGGCAGCTCGGTCTTTCGATTTCCCAGACAGGAATGAAGTTCGATCTGCAGCGGCTCTACAATCCGAAAAGCAGGAAGGGCCTGTTCCAGATGACGGGCGATAGCGCTGGTCGAAGGCTCACCCTGAAATTGCTCGATGACATCGACGAGTTTTTCGATCAAGTCGAAGAGGCTTGCACTTGGGGAGAGTATGGTCGCGAGTTTCGGATCCGGGATCCCGAATTTGTAGAGGATTCATTGGGAGGTGGCTTGATCGAAGTGAGCCGAAGAGCCCGTGCCATGGCCGACTTGGCCGACGATACCACAAAGGTCGAGCTCGGAGAGCTGGCCCGTCGCCTCAACGACTGCAGGGCAGGATTGGCGACGTTTCTGGATCAGAGCGATGACGGCTCGGTGTATTGGGTGGAGAAGAGTGATCGGGAATCCATCAGCTTGAATGCTGCTCCCATTGATGTGTCCGAACTGCTGGGACCGGTGTTTTTCGATCGGGATCGCCCCTGTGTCTTCACTAGTGCGACGTTGGGGATCGGTGATCGTGATCTGGGATATTTCCGGAATCGGGTAGGTGCCACCGAAGTGGAAGCCATTCAGATAGGCAGCCCGTTTGATTACGCGAAACAGATGACGATTCACCTCGTCAAGAAGATGCCGCAGCCGTCTGAGTCAGGATATGAGAAGGCATTGGAGAAATGGGTTTCGCATTTCGTGAAGAAATCGAAAGGTCGAGCTTTCGTCCTGTTTACCAGCTACAAGCTCCTTCAAAGTCTGGCTCGGTCGATGGAAGGCTTTTTCAGTGACATGGGCATTCAGCTACTCGTTCAGGGAAAGGGGCGTCCGCGAGGTCAGTTGATACAAGAGTTCAAAGAGGACGAAACGAGTGTTTTGTTCGGGACAGACAGCTTCTGGACAGGAGTTGATGTGCCGGGTGACGCGTTGACAAATGTGATTATCACTCGGCTTCCTTTTGCAGTGCCGGATCATCCCCTGACGCAGGCACGGCTGGAATACATCGAGGAGAGAGGTGGAAATTCCTTCATGGATTACAGCGTTCCAGAGGCAATCCTGAAGCTCCGCCAGGGAGTGGGACGCTTGATCCGTAGCGAGGATGACGAAGGAATGGTCGTGCTTCTCGACAACAGAATTCTGACAAAGCGGTACGGGAAAGCGTTCTTGAGTGCGCTTCCAGATGCGCCAATATCCATCGAAGAGTAATCCCCGCGTTGTCACATGCCCTATTTCGATCCTCAGGTTAACGGCTACGCCGGAGTCGATTTCTGCTCTTTGAACCTGACTCAAGAAGATTTGCGAAAAGCGTGTGAGGCCATCAGGGCGGATGGGATCGAGGGTATTCTCGCGACGGTTATCACTGACTCGATTGAATCACTGTCGACGAAGCTCAGTCAGATGGTTCGTTTCCGGGAGGCCGATCGTTTCATCGCTGAAACGATTCGTGGATTCCATGTGGAAGGGCCCTTTATCAATCCTGCCCAGGGATACGTGGGGGCGCATCCGGCTTCCGAGGTGAAACCCGCAAACGCTGATGATGCATCCCGTCTTCTGGATGCAGGGGAGGGGCTTGTGCGTCTAATGACACTTGCCCCGGAATACGACGTGAATTTTGAAACGACCCGATTCTTGGTGGATCAGGGTGTCACAGTTTCGGCGGGGCACTGTGATCCAGACCTCACGACACTTCAGGGTTCGATCGATGCAGGGCTTGCGATGATCACTCATCTTGGGAACGGATGTCCTGTGACCCTGGCGAGGCACGATAATTTCATTCAACGTGTCCTTTCGGAGGCTGAGCGGCTCTGGATCAGTTTTATTCCCGATGGTGCCCACGTTCCCTTTTTTGCCTTGAGAAATTACCTCAAGCTGATCGATATCGAAAAAATTGTTTTCACTACCGATGCCATTATGGCGGCGGGGTTGGGGCCGGGAGTTTACGAACTTTCGGGGGCCCCGGTGGAGATCGATGAGAATGGTGTGGCACGGCGTCCGGGCTTAGAAAACCTTGCTGGGTCTACCATCAGGGGGCACGAAGTTGTTAAGAATTTACAAGAGAAACTTGGTTTTTCTGACGCAGAGGTGGATCTGGTCTTCGGGGAAAATGCGAGGAGAGCTGTTGGGCTTTCCTGATCAAAGAGTAAACCACCGCATCATTCGTACATTCGGTACGGGTTTTGCTTGAATTAGGAGTGGTTTTCTTGGCGGTTTCCCGTAACATGAAACACGCCGAACTCGATGCCCGAGACTCGACACAGCATGAACCGTAGACTCGCCGGAATTCTCATTCCGGTTTTTTCTCTTCGTGGGGTAGATGATTTAGGAATTGGAGATGTTTCTTCTCTCCATGAATTTATCGGATTTGCCTCAGACACTGGATTTGGATTTGTTCAACTGCTCCCTATCACGGAGACGGGGCCGGACAATAGTCCCTACAACGCAATCAGTTCCGTCGCGATAGATCCGATGACGCTCGACTGCACGCCGAGTGGTCTCAAAGACCTCTCTCAGGAAGCATTCGACGAAGTCATGGCGGACTACGACTTGGAGGCTTTGAACCAAGGGAGTGTTCAGTACACCCAAGTCAGGGAATTGAAGCATCGCCTCCTCCATAAGGCGTTTGATAGTTTTTGTGACACGGTTTTAGGGAAGGTCGACTTGCGTGCAGATGCTTTTGCGAAATTCTGCAAATCAGAGTCTGGATGGCTGAATGACTATTGCCTTTTCCGGTTCCTGATGGACAAGCAGGGAGGGAGTCAGGTCTGGCATCAGTGGCCTGAAGACTGGCAGACAAAAGAGAGTGCCCTCAACTACGTGATGGATCTGGCGAAATCCGATCCTGATGGAGTCGATCGCGATCTCCAATACTACGCCTACGTCCAATGGGTCGCTTTCAGCCAGTGGAAAGAGGTGGCGGATTACGCTGCTTCGAAGGATGTCAGCTTGATGGGTGATATTCCGTTCGGGGTTAGCCTCTACAGCTGCGACGTCTGGGCAGAGAGGGAGATTTTCGACATGGACTGGTATGGTGGCGCGCCACCTGAGAAGCTGTTCAAAGACGATCTGTTCGTTCAGAAATGGGGGCAGAACTGGGGCATACCGCTTTACAACTGGGACAAGCTCGAAGAGCGGGACTACGATTGGTGGCGACAGAGAGTCAGTAAGACCACTGAGATCTTCGGGATGTTCCGTGTGGATCACGCTCTCGGATTCTATCGAATTTATGCTTTTCCGTGGAATCCTGTCCACAATGGTGAGTTTCTTGAATTGAACCAGGAGCAAGCCGCTGCTCGATGCGGTGGGCGTGAGCCCGGTTTCAAGCCTCGTGCTGATGACTCCTACGAGTCGAGCCAAAAGAATCGCGAAGAAGGGGAGAAGTATCTCCGAGTTCTGCAGGAAGCCGCAGGTGACGCTGAAATCATCGCTGAAGACCTTGGCACGGTTCCCGACTACGTGCGGCCTTCCCTCGCAGAGCTTGGTATTGCTGGGATGAAGGTTCCGCAGTGGGAGTTTACCGACGGACACGTCTCCTCAGGATTGCACTATCCTGCGTGTTCGTTTGCAGCCTATGCGACTCACGACCATTTTCCGATGAAACCCCAATGGGATCAGGCATTGAACCAAATGTCACAGTCGGAACACGAAAGCCCTGAGTGGTGGGAAGCTCGCAATTTCCTTGAGACTCTGATCGCGTTTGCCGGAATCGAGAAACCCGGTGGCGAGATCCCTTCCTATGGTCCCGAGGTGTGGGGGCAGCTTCTTCGGGCGCTCTGCTTTTCGAATTCTGACCGCGTAGCGGTGATGATGAACGACTTTCTCATGTCAGAGGATCGCATCAATGTTCCTGGAGTTATGGATGGAACGAATTGGAGCTACCGGCTTGATGTTTCTGCGAAAGAACTTTCAGTAGATCCTGAATACTGGGAACTTCGAGAGAGCCTAAAAAACGTGTTGAATGAAAGCAGCCGTTCGCGAAGGGTGGGCGACTTTTAACGCAGCCGATTTCCAAACGGCCATCATTTCCTCCAGAAAGTTTTTCACGTATTTACCAAATAAGAAACCAACCCACCTCACAAAGCCATGACCCAACCCATTCGAGTCGCAGTCACCGGAGCAGCCGGTCAAATCGGTTACGCACTTCTTTTTCGCATCGCCAGCGGTGCCATGTTTGGACCCGATCAGAAGGTTGCTTTGAATCTCATTGAGATCGAGCCAGCTATGAAGGCTCTGGAAGGCGTTGTGATGGAGCTGGATGACTGTGCTTTTCCTTTGCTGGACGATATCGTCGCGACCTCCGATCTGAACACTGGTTTCACCGATGTGAACTGGTCGCTTCTCGTCGGCAGTGTTCCTCGCAAGGCAGGTATGGAAAGAAAAGATCTGCTGGGCATCAACGGAAAGATCTTCACTGGCCAGGGGCAGGCGATTGCCAGCAACGCGGCCTCCGACGTTCGGACGCTTGTCGTGGGTAACCCATGCAATACGAATTGTCTGATCGCGATGAACAGTGGTTCGGATATTCCTGCCGACCGGTGGTTTGCCATGACTCGGCTCGATGAAAACCGGGCAAAGACGCAGTTAGCGCAGAAGGCTGGCGTTCATGTAAGCGAAGTGTCGAACATGACAATCTGGGGAAATCACTCCGCGACCCAGTATCCTGATTTTTACAACGCGAAGATTGGTGGTGTTTCGGCTGCGGAAAAGATCTCCGATGAGGAGTGGCTGCAAGGCCCGTTCATCGAGACGGTTCAGAAGCGCGGTGCTGCGATCATTCAAGCCCGTGGCCTTTCATCCGCTGCTTCGGCTGCCAACGGGGTAGTGGACACGGTGAAAAACCTCACGACTCCAACTCCAGAGGGTGATTGGAACAGTGTTTGTGTCTGTTCTGACGGTTCCTATGGCGTAGATGAAGGTCTTATCTCTTCTTTCCCCATTCGCAGCGACGGCGAAAAGTGGGAAATCGTTCAGGATGTTCCGGTTAACGATTTCAGTAAGGAAAAAATCGAGACATCGGTACAGGAACTGCGAGAGGAGCGAGAAGCTGTCTCAGACCTGCTTCCTTGAATTTTTCGTTATTTTAGAAATAATTATAATCAAAGTAACCTAATCCGCTACCCATAGCCTGTTGACTCTCTGCCGCTTCTTGCTTATATCCTCATCCCTCATTATAAAGGGGTATACTTTGCCGCAGAGGACGAGAATTGAGGCGGACAGCGAGTAAGTTTTCTAAATTCCCAGTCGACGAATTTTTAGCGAAAGAGCGTGATGCTCTTTCGCCTTTCCTTTTTTGATACAAGTATTTGAACAACATCATGTCTGACAACTCATCAGCGCAACGCGAGCCTCTGGCGATCGTAGGGATAGGGTGCCGTCTTCCGGGCGGAGTTTCGGGACCAGAGTCCTTCTGGGAGCTGATGGTTGAGGGCCGCTCCGGTATCGTTCCGGTCCCAACGGACAGATGGAATCGGGAACGCTGGTATCACGAGAATGTCGAAATTCCGGGTAAGATGATCACCAAATGGGGTGGTTTTATCCATGATTTCGACAAGTTCGATGCTCAGTTTTTCGGGATTTCTCCACGGGAAGCCCTGAGGATGGACCCCCAGCAGCGTTGGTTGCTGGAATCAGCGTGGGAATCGCTGGAAGACGCAGGAATTGCTCCTGACTCTCTTCGCGGTTCTGAGACGGCTGTATACGTTGGCATCGCTTCCAATGACTACGCGTCTGTCGCGCAGAGCGATACAAGAAACGTCGACGTGCACACCAACTCGGGAAGCACTCTCTCGATTGCCTCGAACCGAATCTCATACCTTTTCGACCTGAAAGGTCCTGCCGTCTCCGTTGATACGGCATGTTCGTCGGCTCTCGTTGCGATTAACCTCGCTTGTGAAAGTGTCTGGTCTGGACAATCCAGCATGGCGCTTGCGGGTGGTGTGAACGCACTTTTGACTCCTGACGCTTCGATTGGTTTCTCGAAGGCGACGATGCTTTCTCCATCAGGGCAGTGTTTTGCCTTTGATGACCGTGCGAACGGATATGTTCGTGGTGAGGGCGCCGGGATGTTTGTCATCAAGCCGCTTTCTCAGGCGCAAAAGGATGGAGACAGGATTTACTGTACGATCCGCGCCGCTGTGATCAATCAGGACGGCAACACATCTTCGATGACTGTTCCTGGAGTGGAGACACAGGCAGAGATGCTTCGCATTGCCTACTCTCAAGCAGGGATGGAGCCGAAGCGCGTTCGCTACATGGAAGCGCACGGAACGGGAACACCGGTTGGTGACCCGATCGAGACTCGTGCTCTTGGGCAGATTCTTTCTCAGGGACGGGACGAAGGCGACTACTGCCTGATTGGTTCGGTAAAGACCAATGTTGGCCACCTTGAGTCTGGTTCCGGTGTTGCTGGGTTGGCGAAAGCAGCCCTGGTGTTGTTTCACGACCAAGTTCCAGGAAACCTCAATTTCAAGAACCCAAACCCGAACATTCCGTTCGAAGAGTTCAAACTGAAGGTCGCAACGGGACTGCAGCCGCTTCCGCATTTGGGGGATCACCCGCCAGTAGTTGCCGTGAACAGCTTCGGTTTTGGTGGAACAAATTCCCACATTGTTCTCGAAGCAGCACCTGCTCCGGCGGTCGAAGAGAAGAAGTCGCTTCCTGTCACCGTTACTTCCGAGAAAGCAGAACGCCCAGTAGTGGTTCCTCTTTCGGCTCGTGGTGATGATGCCGTTCGCGACACCGTGAAGAAATGGCGCCGTTTCCTTCGTGCAACAGACACCGATGTTCACGAAATCGCTGCTGCCGCAGGTTTGAAGCGGGAACACCACGATACACGTCTGACCTTCGTTGGTGAAGATTCTGCCGATCTGATCGCCGAGATGACGGAGTGGTTGGCCTCTGGTGACAGTGAAAAATCCATTTATGGCAAGCCTTCCGGTGAGGCGCACCCTCTTGTTTTCGTCTTTACGGGACAGGGAGCTCAGTGGTGGGCGATGGGGCAGGACCTCATCAAGCGTGAGCCAATTTTCCGTGGTGTTCTTGAAGAAATTGACAAGCACCTGAAGCCGCTAGCTGGCTGGTCGCTCATCGAAGAGATGAGCCGCGACGAAGAGTCGTCGCAGATCAACCGCACGAACATTGCGCAGCCTGCGATCTTTGGACTGCAGGTTGCTCTGGCGGAACTCTGGAAATCCTGGGGGATCACTCCTTCGAAGGTTGTTGGTCACTCTGTCGGTGAAGTTGCTGCAGCGTATGTCGCTGGCGCCTACACGATGGAAGATGCCGTGACGATTATTTACCATCGTTCTCGCCTTCAGGATATGACGGGCGGTAAGGGACGCATGGTGGCGGTCGGCCTTTCACAGGCAGAAGCCAAAAAGGCGATTGCCGGTCACGAAGACGTTGTTCAGGTTGCCGTGATCAACAGCCCCGGACTGGTCACTCTCGCAGGTGATACAGAGCCTCTCGAAGAGATTGTCGGTGGGTTGGAAGAAGCTGGGAAGTTTGTTCGCTGGCTGCGAATTGACTACGCGTTCCACACGCATCAGATGGAGCCGATCAAGGAAGAACTCCTGGAGACGCTTGCCGATATCAAGCCACGGGCGACCACGATCCCATACATTTCTACTGTCACTGGCGGTATGTGCGAGGGCACCAAGCTTGATGGAGAGTATTGGTGGAACAACGTTCGTGAGTCCGTTCTCTTTGCCCCCGCGATTGCGAACCTTATTCGTTCTGGCGAGGATTCATTCCTTGAGCTGGGACCGCACCCAGCTCTTCAGAATCCAATTATGGAGTGTCTGTCCGACGCCGGACGGAAGGGATTCTATTTCTCCAGTCTCAAGCGTAAGACCGATGAGTCGGTCGAAATGCTTTCAAATCTGGCTCGTCTGCACAATCACGGTTACAAAATCGATTGGGCGTCTGTGAACCAAGCTTCTGGAAATGGAGTGCGCCTGCCCAACTACGCGTGGCAGAAAGAGCGTTTCTGGCTCGAGTCTCCCCAGTATGAGTATCTTCGTTGTGCACCGCTTGAGCATCCGTTGCTTGGGTTGTCACAAACAGCTCCGCGCCCGACTTGGCGTTTTGAACTCGACCCACGTTACTACACCTGGCTCGACGATCACCGCTTCTGGGATAGCGTTGTCTTCCCGGCCTCTGGTTATGGCGAGATTGGCTTAGCGATTGCAAGGAAGGTTTTTCCTGACGAGAACTACGTCGTCGAAGACCTCGAGATGAAGAAAGCGCTCTTCGTTTCTGAGACGAATGTGCCTACTGTGGAGGTCGTTTTTGACCCGGCTACACGAATTTTCCAGATTTTCAGCTCTACGGGTGATAAAGGTGAGTGGGACCTTAACTCTCAAGGGGTTCTGCGTAAGCAGCCGTTCCCCGAGGGCAAGACTCTCGACATTGAAGGTCTTAAGAAGACTTTCCCGAAACACTTCACACACGAAGAATACTACGACGACTATTCTGAGGCGGGTTACCAGTTTCGACCTCTCTTCCAGCACCTCCAGAACGTCTGGAGAAAGGACGGGGAAGCCCTTGCTGAAATCGTAGCTCCAGAAGGATTGCGCGATACTATTCCGGATCATCACTTCCATCCGGCTGTTCTCGATGCCTGCTTCCACACTGTGAAAGGTGGTCAGGTAATTCCTGATGGTGCCAAGGCAATCGACTACTTCTACCTTCCTGCGGCGATTCGCAGTATCCGTCTCCATGTTGAGAAGCCGCCGCTTCGTCTCTGGGGACATGCGAAGGTAAATTCCGATAATGATCGCGAGTATATCATCGCTGACATCGATGTGTTTGATGATGCTGGAAACCTGGTTGCTGAAATTTACGGATTCCGTGCTGACAGGGTTGAGCAAAGCGAGAACGACGATCTTGAGAAGTGCCTCTATCAGACCGAGTGGGAACCTGCTCGATTGAAGGGAACTCGAATCGATGGAGATGCCAATATTCCAGCGACCTCAGAATTGGTCGAAGCTGCCTCCGAAAATCTCCAGGCTCTTTACGACAAGCGTGGTCTCGCAAACCACTACGGCAAGTTCCTTCCTGCAATGGAGGAGCTTTCCCGCCAATTCATTATCAATGCCTACTTCGACCTCGGATGGGATCCGAAGGTTGGCGATCGCATCACGATAGGAGAACTCATGTTTGCCCTCACGATCGCGAAGCAGCATGAGAAGCTCGTTTTTGGTCAACTCACTGCACTCTGTGAAGGTGGTTTTCTCAAGCAGGATGGCGATGAATGGGAAGTGATCGAAGTTCCTGCCTATGAAGACGGGCTTCCGTGGGTAGAGAAGTTGATGCACGAACTCCCTGAGTTTGCGTCAGAAGCTGAGCTTCAGCGTCAGACCGGGCCAAATCTTGCAGCTATTCTCTGTGGTGAAATGGATCCTCTGGAAGCTCTCTTTCCAGGTGGTTCTTCCCACATCATGGAGCATTTCTATCGGGAGGGAGCTGACTTCCCGGTTATCAACGAGCAGATCCGTAAGGCACTTGCGAAGGCAATCTCCGATCTGCCAGAACGACGTGCGATTCGTGTGCTTGAAGTGGGTGCGGGAACCGGTTCTTTGACGAGCCAGATCCTTTCTGTTTTCCCACCGGAGCGGACTGAGTATGTGTTTACTGACAACGGCCCCATCTTCCTGCAGACCGCGCAAGATCGGTTCGAGGAGAATTATCCGTTCGTCGAATACAAGATGTTCGATTGTGAAAAAGATCCTGAATCTCAGGGAATCGATCCTCACAACTTCGATATCGTTCTCGCTTCAAACGTGATCCACGCCACGCAGGACCTGAAGACCACACTCGGCAATCTTCGCCGCGCGCTGGCTCCCAACGGAGTCCTGATGTTCCTCGAAGTTACATGGCGTCGTGCTGCTCTCGACAACGTCTTTGGACTTCTCCCTGGATGGTGGCGCTTTTCCGACACCGAACTCCGGCAGCGTTCCGCGTTGCTCACTCGGAGTGAGTGGATGGATCTGCTGACCGATCTGGATTTCCGTGAAGTCACGAGCTTTATCAGTTCACCGATCCCAGAGCAAGATCAGCAGGCATGTCTTGTCGCCCGCGCACCTGAGCCAGTTACTCTGCCGTCCGAAGAAGAGGGCGAAGAAGTGACCGCTGAGACAACTGAAGATGACGCTGTGGCTGCAGAAGCAATTCTCGTAACTGACGACAAGTCTGGTATGGGCCAGGCGTTGGCGAAACAAATCAGCGACGAGACTGTAGAGGTGATTGTCGTTGACGGCACTGTTGAAGCAATTTCTTCGAAGCTCGACGAGCTTGCTGAGAATGAAACTGGAGTAAAAGCCATCGTTCAAACGCTGGAGCTGGATCATCCTCGCCTTGGCGAATTCGATATCGAGGCTCTGGATGCAGCTCAGGACACAGGCGTTCGTTTTGCACACGAGTTGGTGAAGGCTCTCGCTCCTCGCGAGTGGAGCAAGCGACCCCATGTGTTCTTCCTCACCCGCGGCACTATGCCCGCTGGAGATGAGCCAAAGGTAACGGGGCTTTCTTCCGCACCAATTACAGGTCTTCTCCGTGTGGTGAATAACGAGCTACCAGAATTCACCTGGAGCCAGATCGACCTGGACCACGAGCCGGGAGAGTTTGAATTGGAGGACCTGATTGCTGAAATCCTGACAAGCGATGGGGAGCATGAGATTGCTTTCCGAGGAAATGATCGACTTGCTCGACGTGTCCACCGTGTCAAAGGAGAGAACCTTCCTCCGCGCACGCAGAACGCAGTGCAGGAAGATGGTTCTGTTCTTCCTTATCGACTACAGATCGATAAGCCGGGTATTCTGACAAACCTTTCTCTCAACGAAACCGCTCGCCGCGAGCCGGAGCCAGACGAGATCGAGATTCAGATCAAAGCCGGTGGTATCAACTTCCGAGACGTCATGAAGGCGCTCGGAATCTATCCCGGTAATCCAGTCGATCTGAAGTGGTTCGGAGATGATTTCTCCGGAACTGTCGTTCGTGTCGGATCGAACGTAAAAGATCTTAAAGCAGGCGACAATGTCGTCGGTATGGCGCCATACTGTTTCCGGAGTTATGTGACCGTGCACCGCAATATGGTGTTCCGTAAGCCTGACACGATGACTCACGTGGAGGCTGCTACGCTACCTACGGTTTTCCTGACAACCCACTACGCCATCAATGAATTGGCTCGGATGGAGAAAGGCGAGAGCATTCTCATCCACGCGGGAACGGGTGGTGTCGGACAAGCTGCGATTCAGATCGCTCAGCATCTTGGCCTGACTGTTTTCTCCACAGCAGGAACTCCTGAGAAACGCCAGCTACTCAAAGATATGGGTGTCGACCACGTGCTCGATTCCCGAACTCTTGAGTTTGCTGATGAGATCATGGAGATCACGAATGGGGAAGGGGTGGACGCCGTCCTTAACTCCCTTGCAGGTGACTTCATTCCGAAGAACTTCAGCGTGCTGAAGACCTTTGGCAGATACATGGAGATCGGTAAGGTCGACGTTTACGGTAACTCGAAGATTGGTCTTGAGCCTCTGCGTAACAACATCAGTTTCTTCGTAATCGACCTTGCTCAGCATCT
The DNA here is from genome assembly GCA_002698785.1 of Verrucomicrobiales bacterium. Taxonomy (GTDB): domain Bacteria; phylum Verrucomicrobiota; class Verrucomicrobiia; order Verrucomicrobiales; family DEV007; genus Arctic95D-9. The sequence continues at coordinate 128,669 of PAAG01000009.1, forward strand.
TCAGAGTAAACCCGCGTATGTCGCGAAGATGTTCTCCGATCTGGAGGAAATGTTCTACGCAGAGACTTACAAGCCTCTCCCGAACCATGTTTTCCCGATCACAGATGTCGTGGAAGCCTTCCGCTTCATGGCTGCTGGTAAGCACATCGGTAAGAACGTTCTCGATTTCGACGTGCCTGAGATCATGGTGGCTCCTTCTACGGAAGAGGGACATCGCTTCAGCGGGGAAGGAACTTTCCTCATCACTGGTGGTGCAGGCGGGTTTGGTCTTGAGCTTGCCGGATGGATGGCGAAAAACGGTGCGAAGAGTTTCGCGCTGATGAGCCGTTCCGGTCCTAAGGAAGACGCGCTCGAGAAGATCGAAGCGCTACGGGCTGCCGGCGTCGAGGTGATGGACGCTCGTGGCGATGTAACGAGTCGCGAAGACATCGATAAGGTTGTTGCTGACATTCAGAAGGGATCGCTTCCGCTGATCGGTGTTATCCATGGCGCGATGGTTCTCGATGACGAGTTTGCTCTCGAACTCGATAAGGAGCGTTTTGATAGTGTTCTTCTCCCGAAGATGATCGGTGCGTGGAACCTCCACCAAGCGACTCTGGACATTCCGTTGGAGCATTTTATCTGCTTCTCCTCTTTCTCAGCAGTGATTGGTGCGGTGAAGCAGGCCAACTACAATGCAGGAAACGTTTTCCTGGATCAGCTTTCTCACTACCGCCGTTCGATCGGTCTACCTGCTCTGACTTTCAATTGGGGTGCCCTAGAGGGAGCTGGATTCGTTGCTCGAAACGAGAAAACGCAGCAATACCTCGAAATGGTAGGTCTCGGTGCCACGAACATGGAAGAGACGCTGTATCTCTTCAGCGTCGGAGTGCCTACAGACGCTGTTCAACTCGGGGCTGCCCGATGCGACTGGCAAGCGCTCGCGCGTTTCAGTCCGTCCGTCTCTGGATCGAATATGTTCCTTCCGGTTGTGCCTCGCTCGAGCACGGGTGGGGGTGATTCGATGGCTGCACGAATTCTTGAGGCAGCTTCCGATAAGCGCCTCGGACTAGTGGAAGATTTGATTGCCGCTCAGGTGGGTGCTGTTCTCGGCACAGATGCCGCACGGATCGACAAGGATACACCGCTGACAAACCTCGGTCTCGACTCGCTGATGGCGATCGAACTCGTGAACCGCATTGAGGAGAAACTCGGCATGTCTATGCCGATGGGATCTGTCCTCAATGGCCCGAACATTCGCGACTTGTCTCTTCCTGTTCTCGAGAAGCTTCTCGAATCTGGTGGTGGCGAAGCCGGCGAAGGCGGTGGAGTGGATGCTTCCAGCCTCGTGGAGTTCGAAGCGACTGGTATCATGCCAGAAGTCTTCCCGCTTTCGGAAGGACAGAAGGCGCTCTGGTTCCTGAATCGCCTGGCTCCGAATTCCTCTGCCTACAACCTGAACTTCTCTGGTAAGTTCCGTCCGTTGCTCGACATCGATGCGATGAAGACGGCGTTCGCGAAACTGTTCGAGCGCCATCCTCTTATTGATGTGACTTTCGCAACGAAAGATGGCGAACCAATGCAGGTGGTGCAGAAGGGGAGAACCATTGATTTCCGCGAACATGACTGCACACAGCTCGATGATGAGCAACTGAAAGCTCTCATATCCGAGCATGCGGACCGTCCTTTCAATCTGGAGCGTGGCCCTGTCATTCGTCTTGAGCTTTTCCGCACCGCAGATGAGGCGCACGTAGCCTTGCTCAGCATGCATCACATTGTCTCTGACGCATGGTCAATTGCGGTCATCATGCAGGACTTGATCGAGGTCTACTTCGCTACCAAGGCGGGACGTACTCCGCAGGTCGAGCCAGTGGGTGCTTCGTATGCAGACTTCGTGAACTGGGAGAAAGCACACCTCGAAAGCGAGGCGGGTGCAGCTATGTTGGACTTCTGGAAAGAGCACCTTGCTGGTGCCCCAAGTTCGATTGACCTTCCGACCGACCGTCCTCGTCCTCCGGTGCAAACCTTCAATGGTGCGACGCATGGATTCCAGTTCGATGAAGAGCTCACCTCTCGTGTCGACGCGATGGCAAAGGGCAATAATGTGACATTGTTCACGGCGCTTCTTTCAGCCTATGACATCCTGATGCATCGTTACTGTCAGCAGGATGACATCGTGGTTGGTGTTCCTCTTGCAGGCCGGACTCAGCCGGAACTGCAGAATGGTGTCGGATACTTTATCAACCCTGTTCCGATTCGAAGCACGGTCGACGAAGACCCGACTGTGGCCGAGTATCTCGCTCAGAACAGTACTCGTGTAAGTGGGGCGCTGGAGAACCAGCAGTATCCGCTCGCACGGATCGTCGACGAGCTGAATGTCGTTCGTGATCCGGGCAGATCTCCGTTGTTCCAGACGAGCTTTACCATGGAGAAAGTTCCTGGTATCGATGAACTGGGAACGGCCGTTTTCTTGATCGGTCAGGGTGGTCACACGTTCCACGTGGGCGATCTGTCGATGGAGACGATCGATCTGACGACTCGCCAGGCGCAGTTTGAGATCACTCTCACTGTTGAAGAAGCGGGCGGTCAACTCTTTGGATGTTGGCAATACAACCGTGACCTTTTTGACGAAGCGACGATCAAGGAACTGGGTGCTCTTTATGAGCAAGTGCTTCGTGAGATCACAGCTAACACGGATTCCAAGATCTCGGAGATCAATCTTCTCACGAAAGACGTGGAAGCAGAGGTGATCGAAGAACTCAACAAGACCTCGGAGAAGTACGAGGACGATGCGTTGCTCCACGATCTTGTTACTGCCGTTGCCAAGGAGAAAGACGAAGATACCGCTATCATCTTTGACGATACGCATGTGACGTATGGCGAACTCCATCGACTTTCGAATGGAGTGGCTAAGACGCTTACGGAAAGTGGTGTGGAAGCAGGTGATACGGTGGGCGTGCTGGTAGACCGTTCTCCGGGAATGGTCGCGGCCTTGTTAGGTGTGCTGAAAGCTGGCGCTACCTATGTCCCGCTTGACCCTGAATTCCCAGAGCAGAGATTGAAGCTGATGCTTGAGGATGCTGCACCGAAAGTGCTCATTGCATCTGCTCGTCTCAAGACATCTCTGCCGAAAGGGGAGTGGAATGTGGTCGAGCTGGAGTCAATCGAAGCGACATCGAAGTCTCCTGCGGATACGAAGATTACTTCGGATTCTCTTGCCTATATCATTTACACCTCCGGTTCTACTGGAACGCCGAAGGGGGTCGAAATTCCTCACAGTGCGGCGGTGAACTTCCTCCGTTCCATGGAGAAGGAGCCAGGGCTCACTTCGGAGGACCGCCTCCTTGCCGTGACCACGCTTTCTTTCGACATTTCTCTACTTGAGATGTTCCTGCCGCTTCTGGCTGGGGCCACGACGGTGATTGCCAGTGGGGTCGATGTGAAGGACGGACGCCGTCTGGCGAATCTGCTCGACGAGGAAGACATTACTGTGATGCAGGCAACTCCTGCGACCTGGCAGATGCTCCTCGACAGCGGCTGGGAAGGTCGTAGCGAACTACGAATTTTCTGCGGTGGTGAAGCGCTTTCTCGAAGCCTTGCCAATGTCCTCGTGAATTCCGCGAAAGAAGTATGGAACCTCTACGGACCGACCGAGACGACTGTCTGGTCGAGTGTTGAGAAAATCGAAGAGGGAGATCAGGCGATTACCATCGGTCAGCCGATTGCGAATACGCAGGTCTACATTCTCGATTCCAATCACAACCCTGTGCCGAAAGGATTCACCGGGGAGCTATGGATCGGTGGAGATGGTCTTGCAAAAGGTTATCGGAATCAGCCTGAACTGACTGCGGCGGCTTTCCAGGAGATTGAACTTCCGGGTGTTGGTGTGCAGCGAATTTACCGCACGGGTGACTTGGCCCGCTGGAATCGCGACAACAAACTTGAGTGCCTTGGTCGAATTGACTTCCAGGTGAAAGTTCGCGGGGTCCGGATGGAGCTGGGCGATATCGAAACCGCTCTTGAGTCCATTGCTGGCATCAAGCAGGCTGTTGTGGTGAAGCGCGAAGATCTGCCGACAGGCGAAGGCTTGGTGGCTTACTTTATCGAAGAGAATGGTGGAGCACCCGAAGCGGCTGCGATTCGCTCCGAGCTCGCCAAGAATCTTCCTGCGAGTTATCTGCCGGGATACTTTGTGGCGGTTGATGAGTTTCCGCTCACGCCAAACCGTAAGATCGATCGCAAGCGTCTTCCTGCGCCTAAGCTTGGCTCGACCAAGTCTGGAGAGCGTGTTGCTCCGAGAAACGAGATCGAGAAAAAGCTCTGGGATGTTTTCAGCCGGAACTTTGACTCGGATGAGATCGGCGTGACCGACAATTTCTTCGAAATGGGCGGTGACTCGCTCATGGCCCTGCGGATCGTGGTAGATGTGTCTGAAGCGTTCAAGCAGGACGTTGCTGTTGACGCTTTCCTCACACATCCGTCGATCGAGCAACTGGCTCAGTTCCTGGGTAGCGATCCTGTGGCAGCATCTGATGAAGAGATCACCGAAGACGATTTTTCAGATATTGGCTTTGAGGATCTTGCTCACATCAGTGTGGAAGAATCAACGGACGACATGCCAGATCTCGATGCCGTTGCGCTGACTTACATTCCTGAGGTTCTTGCGAATCTGTCTGGGATGACTCGTGATGAAATCGCAGAGCGTCTCTTTGGAGGCAAGCCTCTTCTGACAAACTTCTACGAAACGTCGAAAGGACGAATCGGAGTGCTGATGTTGCCGTGTTATGAGACCGACTTCTTTAAAGAGCCGGAATCTACCAAGTCTGCGATTATCGCCGCTCTTGAGATGGCCGCGGAGGCGGGCGCGAAGACTGTTTCTCTGACTGGTGCGATACCTTCCTCGACTGACCATGGTCGTCAGATCCAGAAATGGATAGAAGGACGTGACGATCTGCCTGAGATCACGACAGGGGATGCGACTCGCTCCGCGACAATTGTGAAGTCGGTGGAAGGAATTCTTGCCGAGGCAAATCGCGAAATTTCCAGCGAGACGATTTCCGTTGTAGGTCTTGGATCGATTGGATTTGGAACAGTGCGCCTGATGCTCGATGTGCTCGATCATCCGAAGCACCTGATCCTTTGCGACCCTTACCAGACGGATGATCAGATGAGCCGCATCCGTGATCGCATCCGTGACGCAGGATACCAGGGACAGATTGACATCGTGAAGAACGGTGGAGCTCTTCCTCCGGAAGTTTATGAAGCTTCCATGGTGATCGCTTCATCAAACCTCCCGGGTGTTCTCGACATTGATTCACTGAAGCCAGGCACCCTCGTGGTGGACTACAGCTTCCCGCCGGTATTCCGTCTGGATACAGCGATTCGCCGATTCACTACCGACCGCGACATTCTCTTCACCACCGGTGGTGAGTTGAAGATGCCTGAGGTGGTGGCCGAGACGATCTTCCTTCCTGACGAGGCTGAAGACCTTGAGGAGAACGTCCAGAACAGCTTTATGAAGTTCCTGGGTAGTCGCGACAAAAACGAAATCACAGGCTGTGTTCTCGTGAGTCTGCTGACTGGAATGAGCGATGAAGTCGAGCCGACGATCGGACCATTGGAAAATGCCGACGCGGTAGCTCACTACGAGTTCCTTGAGGAATTTGGTGTGGAGCCGGCGAAGCTACAGATGTCCGGGTTCTTTCTCTCGGAGGAAGGGGTAGCAGAGTTTCGTGACAATCAGCACGATACGACTGCAACTTCCTAATCGAGGGGTTGTAGACTTGAGATTTAGAAATGCGGGGTATTGAGAAATGCCCCGCAGGACTTCTCTCTTCAAGAATGTCAGGACTTTGTGAGAAGGCTTCTAAGGTTTCGGTTGTCTTTACCGTTTAATTCTCCGAAGGTTCTCTTGGTTTTCCTGCCGGACCGGGGATTTGCTTCCAGCATCGCATGAGACTTTTCGCCGCGTTACTTGTTTCTCTACTTCTGTTTTCGATCTTCGCCTCTGATGTGTCAGCGGATTATCCGTTGACTCTGGATCAGCGGAAGCGATTTGATCAGTATTTACCGCGGTGTTTCGCCAAGCTCGAGGCTCGTGACCCCGTTCATGTGATTGGTCTTGGGGATAGCTTGATGGGTGGGTATGTTCCGATCGATTCGAGCGACGGGGAAAAAGGAAATCCGCTCTACAGCTTTTCTGGACATTTTCTGTCCCAGCTCGCGCGCGAGTTCTTTTACCCGGGAGGAGTCCGGCTTCTGAATCCGGCGAGAGGATTGTCTTCCAAGCTTACTGATCTTTACGGTGATGAGATCACCTACGAGGATCTGACAATTATTGATGGGACGGCATTGGACGGATTACGTCGAGCTACGACCGATGCGTTTCTTCACGAGCCCGATCTCGTTATGGTCCAGTTTGGGACCTATGATGCGTTTCAGCGAATTTCGATCGACGTTTTCAAGAGGTCTCTTCAAGAGATCATTGATGCAGCGAAACAAAATAAATCCGACATCGTCCTGTTCTCACCGGGCCTGATTCACTCAGGACAGGGAGAGATTCCCTGGGGCATTGGGCGCCCCTATGCTGTCGCCGCACGCGAAGTTGCTCAAGCAAATGGAGTCCTCTTCATTGATATCGGAAAGCACATGGCGAGAAAGGGGGGCGGGGTCGATCCTGACAACCACCCTGAGGCGGCAATGGAGATCGTGGGTGATCGAATTGCGAGGTCGTTCTATTTCGGCCCAAAGATGGATGAGAAGGAACTGGTTCATCCGAACTTTGATGTTCAGCGATTTTTGGGAGAAGTCGCATTTCAGGAGTTAAAGGACGGGCCTCCCGACCCACTGTTTACGGTCGCCGGAATTGCCACTTACGAGAATGCAGGCTTGGTCAAGGCGGTGATGTCTTTGAGAAATCAGACGAACGAGACGCAGCAGGGGAGCGTGGGCGCGCTTGCTGTGGGAGGTTCGTTTTTGCCTGTCGATGGTTTCCAGCGCTTTTCCATTCCTGCCAATGCGACTACGCAGCTTGTATTTCGGTATGCGAGGCCCGTTGTCGGAAAGACTCGGGATGGTGCCGATCTTTTGTTTCCTATTGAGCCTGGAGATGATTTTTGTCGATTGAGCTATTTTATCGAGAATTCTTACGAGTCTCGCCTGCTTGATTTACCAGTGCGCGTGGGGCCAGTGACGGCGCTTTGGAAATCGAGACAATTCATTAATGTTGGGGACCGTATTCGTATCGAGTGGGATTTGGTTAATGGCACAGACAAGGCGATTTCCGGCACGTTTCAGGTAGGCATGGCAGACCGTGTCGGCGAACCCACCAATTTTTCCGTTTCTCCGCTGGGAACAAAGTCTGTCTTTTCGCTTTTCGAGTTTAAGAATCCGGCGGGAGATGTGGCGCAGTTTCAGCAGGATGTCTGGATTCAGATCGACGTTGATGGGAAGAAGATTCGATTCACCCGGGAAATGGAGGCAACCAAAGATCTCGTCCTGGGAGAGCAAATGTCCATGCAGCCGTGGGTCTCGTATGGGAATGCATCACCAGTGGGTGACAGTCGTGCTCAGATTCGACCTCCTGGAAAAGCAGCTGTTCGTTTTGATGCGGATGAGTCAGCCCTTTATGTTGTTGCCGGGCTAAAAGATTTCGATATTCCTGATCTTGGTGATAAGGCTTCGCTCAAAGCCCGCCTCTTTGTCGATGCCCGGCCTATGAATGAGGTGCGTAATTTCGGAGTTGTTGAGCCGATCGAGGTCTACACTCGTGGTCAGGACGGCCCGGGCACCACACCTTCTGTTCCGCTGGGATGTTTTGGCAATGGCTACAATATGATTCTTGATCCACGCGGCATCACTTCTGTCCTTACTACGGGAAGCGATGGCTCGCGTCTCCTAGAGATCCGGGTGCCGCGCTCCTACCTTCATCGGCATGAGTGGGAACTGGGTTCTTTAGACTCTCTGCTGGGTGTCCGACTCGAGCTCACGGTTGCGGATTCGAGACCGGATGCACCAGAACCTTTTCCAAGTGAAAACCGCTTTGAGACGAGTAGCCCTACCTTTGCTCACGAGGGGGCCGCAATCTATGGATTCGGCGTAAACGACGCACGTTCTCTTTCCACTCTACGGTTGTCTCGCCAGCCTGTGAAGAGCTGGTCGGTGCAGATTTATTAATCGGGGTTTACCGTAGCCAGGTCGATTTCCCGGTGATTCAGCACGATATGATCACCCGTTGAGAGAGCAGGAGTAGTCAGGCTTCCAATCCGAATTCTTTCAAGGTCCTTTACCTTGTAATCCAGCTTCGAGAGCATTCTACGAATCTGTCGATTGTACCCCTGTGTGAGAACCATATGCAGGCGGCGCCTGGTGTCCATGGTGATGGATTCGGCTTTTGCCAAGCCTTCGGCGAGATGAATGCCGTCGAGTAGTTTCTCGGTGTGTGCTGGATTGAAGGGGCGGTCGATGGATACGACATACTCCTTTTCGACGTGGAAGCGGGGATGGGTTACTTTTTCAATCAGGTCGCCGGAACTGGTAAGCAAAAGTAACCCCGAACTGTTGTAGTCAAGACGCCCGATATACTTCAGGCTCTTGAATTTCCCGGGAAGGATATCGTAGATCGTTTTTCGTCCCTCCGGATCACTTGTCGTGCAAAGGAATCCGCGAGGCTTGTTCAATACGATTGTCAGAGGTGCCTGCTGGCGAAGGAGTTTTCCGTCGAACTTGACGTGGTCTCCTTCTTGGACACGAGTTGCCAAGTCGACAACAACCTGGCCGTTGATTTCGACACGGCCTTGACGAATGAACTCTTCGCAACCACGGCGTGAAGCTACACCGCAAGAGGAGAGAAAACGGTTCAGGCGAACGCCCTTGTCCGCCGACGAGGCCATGAAAAGTATTCTTTTCTGGTCAGGTGTTGGAGATGAGGTGAAATCTCGAAGGGAGATTACGCCTCAGGCTCTGTCTTCGGGAGACCGATTGGGCTGGTGCCCTTCTCCCATTGGCCACGCTTCTGCAAAAGCTTTACCCGCTCATAACGCTTGAGAACGCTACGCTTGGCTCCGACACTGCTGGATTTTTTGAGGCTGGCGTGCTGTGACATGACGAAAAAGGGTATTGTTGGTGGAGCGCGGACTATAGGGCTGGTTTCAGAAAATGCAAGGGGGTATTCTAGATTCCTTTAATAAAGGTGAAATCCAGGGTACGCGGGCATTGACTAGGGCGGATATACGCGGGTTATTTTGGGGTATGCAAAAACCTCAATCATCGTCATTTTCTCGTCGTCGATTTCTTGGCACGACGGCCGGAGCAGCCGCTTCCCTCAATATTCTGACCGACTACGTCAAGGGGCAAGGAACCGCCGCGAATAGTAAGCTCAATATCGCTTTTGTCGGGGCGGGGGGGCGTGCCAGTGCGAACATTGCTGGATGCGATGCCGCTGGGCAGACTGTTTACGCTCTCTGCGATGTCGACAGTGTGCGTGCAAAGGACTCTTTCAGTAAATACAGTGAGGCAAAGCGATATGTGGATTGGCGAGAGATGCTCGCGACTGAGGGAGATAAGATCGACGCAGTTGTCGTTTCGACTCCTGACCATCTCCATGCGGTTTCGGCGATGGAAGCGATCAAGATGGGGAAACACGTTTATGTTGAGAAGCCACTCACTTTGACCATTTCTGAAGCAAGGGCTCTCCACAAAGCCGCCAAAGAGGCCGGGATCTGCACTCAGATGGGAAATACGGGACACGCTAATGAAGGAGCCCGTTTGACCAACGAATACATCCAGAGCGGATCTCTCGGTGAGGTGTCAGAAGTGTTCTGCAGAACTAATCGTCCGATTTGGCCGCAAGACCTCATTCGTCCCGCAGAAGAGCCAGTTCCGGGATCTCTAGACTGGGACCTCTGGCTTGGACCTGCTGCGGATAAGCCATACAGTTCGAAAATTGTGCCCTTCAAATGGCGCGGATACATCGACTACGGTACAGGTGCTTTGGGCGACATGGGGGCTCACATTCTTGACCATCCCGTTTGGGCATTCGGTCTTGGGCTTCCCACCAAGATTTCCGTCGAGAAGGCCGACCGCAGCACTCCAGGTTCCGAAAAAGATTCGCATCCGTCGTCTTGTATCATCAACTACGAATTCGCTGCTGGTGAGAACCACGGGCCAATCAAAATCAAATGGCTCGACGGGCAGTATAAGATTCCTCGCCCTGAAGGCATGCGCGCCGACAAAGAGACTCCTGACAATGGGTGCGTTTACGTCGGTTCTAAGCATACAATGATGCATGGCAGTCATGGTGGCACACCCACTATCATCGACTCGAACTATGCGAGTTTTGAGGCGCCAGCGAAAACCATGGAGCGTTCCCCAGGGCACTACGTTGAATGGATCGACGCGATTCAGGCAGGTGATCCGTCGAAAGCAAAGTCGAATTTCGACGTAGCCGCTCCGTTGACCGAAACACTTCTACTTGGTGTTATTGGGTCCCTTATGGGACCAGGTACCGAGCTGACGTGGGATGCGGAGAATATGACCACTGGCAATGCGGAAGCTGACAAGTTGGTCCAGCATTCTTACCGCGAAGGCTGGTCGTTGTAAGCGAGATCAGTCATCACCGGCGAGCACATCGAGAGTAAATCCTCCGATGTGCGAGCCGTCGCGGCCCGGATAGATCCAATCATTCAGGCGATCCATCGGGATCGTGACATTTGCCCCTCGATGAACGTCGAGTAGTTCGTGTGGGTCATTCATCAGGGTTCCGCGGATGACCTCGGAATTAATTTCCGAAACAGACACCCACATAAATTCCGATTTCGAGCCTTCGGAAAATTCAGCTTTGATGATGTATCGGTCGACATCGTCGGGATCTCTCCGCTTGAACGCCGAAACAAATTCAGGCCAACGTTTGATCGCTTCTTCGACGGCCGCCGCCATTCTCGGGTCATCATCCGAGATTTCGATCACTGGTTCAAAAGTCGGTTCGTCGAAGAGGCGGAGTGGGTCAGAACTGGCCAGTGATTCGATAAGTGCAGGATCGAATTCATTGCACCTCTGTAACTCGGGACAGTAGACAGCGAGGCAATCTGGCCCGGCAAGTGAGGCAATGATTTTGCCGATCGTTCCGTAGGCTGCAGCCACTCTCTCGATGTCGCTCTGGTCATCCATAAGGTCGACTGACAACCAGGCCTCGTGGCTTTCTACAGCCTGTCTCAGGCGCTTGTCTCGGATGGCATCTTTGGCGAACTGAGCAGGATTGTCGATGTAGGGCTTATCAGAGACGAGAACGGCAAAAAGTCCCTGAGGAATGCGAACCATGAAGTGATTGATGTGTTCGGCCGCGGTTCCTTTTGCTTCGGGCGGGGTAAACTGAATGACAAAATACTCCGAGTCCGGGTCGGATACATCGAAATCCACTCCCATCGCATTCGAGACACAGGTCCTTATGGTTGCTTCTGATGGCTCTCTCGACTCCGAGAGGAAATACACGATCGAAACGAGGTCATTGACCGGCTCGATTGGGGTTTGATTCGACTTTGCTGCTCGTTTTGATTCGAGCATTTTCATCAGCCAGTGCACAAACAGCACGGAGAAAAGAATGGCCGCGATAACCAATGCAGAAATACCGAACCAGCTCATGCCACTGGTGAGGAGCTGGACGATCGCCGCGATGAGGAGGACGGTCGAGAAGAGGGGAAAGTTTCGCAGTTTGTCGCGCATTGAAGGAAAATAGAGAGCAGGAAAGCAGTCCGGGGAATTAGGGTTTGTTGGAAATGGCGGAATGAACGGGAATGGTCTCCTCTCCGGTATCAGGATCGGGTGCCACTTCCACAGTCACAGGGTTGATGTATCCCTGCCAGGTAGATCCCGCTACAGGAATCGGTTCAATATTTTTAAGAAATATCATACCAAGACCGAATCTCTTCAACTTTCGTTTCGGCGGTCCGGGTCTGACAAAGCCAAGGGTCGACCGAATCTGGGTAGGGGAAAGTATAATTTGTCGGGCAATCACGTAGATTCCGGCTTCTGCTGAACTTACCACTCGTGCCTCACACGGTACCCAGTTTTCTTTTGCGACCTCGTAGCGCTCTACCTCTGCCTGTTTGTGTTCTTCTGCCGCCTGACGTCTTGCTGCCTCAAGAACCCGCTCTTTCCGAAGGGTTCGCTCCCAATCGACTCTTTTCTTGTAAGCGGCCAGTGCGGCCACAGGATCAAATCCATATTTTTCCTGAGTTGCTTGGTCCAGGTCAAAAAATGAAACTTCAGCCATTCCCGTCGAGTGACGAATGACAAGGCCCTCAGTGGAAACTCGCTTTACAAAGCACTCAATCAGCACCGAGCCGTCTTTCAGTTCGAGTTCTGAAAAGTCAGGAGTCTCGATTTTTTCCTTTTCCTCCTCGGCGATCATTGCCGCCGATGTGCACAGCACCAGGATCAGAATCAAGGCCGGAGTTGCAATCCTCATGAAATACACGCAAATAGGGTGCCGGTTTTCTGAAATGGTTGCAACTTTTCTTGAGGGAAACGGTTTCATCGGCTAACAACGAAAAGATTCCAGTCTATGAGGTGCGCCCAAAACATTCTGCTACTCTTCCTGGCTCTCTCCATGACATTCTTGGCGAGTTTCAGCCCGGTGCTGGCGCAAGATAAGAAAGGAAGCGAAGACAAGAGGGATAGAAGAGGCGGACGAGAATTCTGGAGTTCCCTTTCCGAAGAACAGCGGGAGAAATTGAGAGAGGCGTTGAGAGAGGTATGGACTGATCCCGGAGTAATAAGTGCTCGCGAAGAAGTGAAACGGGCCAGTGATTCCTACCAGAAGGCAGTGAGGGAAGCGATTTCCAAGACCGACCCTGATGTCGCTAAGCTGATTATCGAGGCGGGAAAAGATCGAGCGATGACCGATCACCATGGTGGGCCACCTCACTATCGTTACAGCCAGAGGCGCGGTGGTGATTATCCGATGGGGCCCCCCGGATTTCTGGAGAAATTATCGCCCGAGAAGAGGGAGCGGTTTCTTGAGGTGCAGAAAGAAGCCGAGGAGAGTGAGAAGGTGGGTAAGGCACGCGCAGCGTTGGATGCGCTGCGGCAGAAAGACGACGGTCTTCGCAAGCAGCGGATGAGAGCCCACATCAACCTTCGGAGAGCGATCCTCGAGTCCATGATCGAGATCGAGCCAGAATTTGAAAAGTATAGAGATGCACTGAAGGCATCTCCTGGTCCGAGACCGCCTGGAGCAGGGGCGGAAAAAGGGAAGAGTGAACCCCGAGGCGGGTAGTCCTTCCAAAGGCGCTCAAGACAGGTGATACGGAAGAATCCTGTCACTCTTTCCCTGTGTTTTGTGCCAATTCCCGGGCTCGTTCCGTCCTCAACCGTGAGACTACGATCTAGCTGGTTGAGTTAGTCGAATTTATTTAAGAAATATTGAATTTCGGCTTGCCTTAAAATAGTTCCAGACAATATAGTAGTCTTGTCATAATTCCGTAAGTTATGAGAATTATGACACTTTTTTGGCCGCCGTTTCTAATTTCAATAGCCGCAATAGTTTTAGTTTCGTTCTAGAGTATGATTATTCCGATAAAACCGTGGCTGGACCTGATAAGCGAAGATGTCAGCGCTGGTTCAGCAGCTCGCTTGGGGACCGGTTATGCAGGAGTGGCCCTTTCTTCGGACCCGGTGGCGGAGGAGATAGATCGATCGCGGCTTGTCGGTGTGTCGAGCAATAAGTGGCAATTTGAATCGAATCGCATGGAGTTTTATCACGAACCAATCCTGGCTGCGCGAATCGTAGAGGCGATGCAGCCGCTACAGGGGAAGCAGATATTTGATGGGACATTAGGAGGTGGGGGGCACGCGGAGTTGCTTCTTGGTCATGGTGCTCATGTGATCGGGTGTGATCAAGATGAAGAAGCGCTGGGGTATGCTTCAAAAAGGTTGGGGCATTTCGGTGATCAGTTTTTACCGGTTCGGGGGAATTTTGGGGATGTTGATTCTATTCTCGCGGATCATGGGCTCGATCGAGTTGATGGTATGCTTTTGGACCTCGGTGTTTCGTCGCGGCAGCTGGATAATGCGGAGCGAGGTTTTTCTTTTCGTGAGGATGCTCAGCTTGATATGCGGATGGACACGCGGTCGGATTTCTCTGCGAAGGAGTTGCTGAACGAGTGGTCGGAAGAGGAGCTGGCGCGGGTTATTTTCGAGTATGGCGAAGAGCGTCGCTCACGGCGGGTGGCTCGTGAGATTGTGAAGGCTCGCGAGAAGAAGGCGATCGAAACCACTTTTGAACTGGTTGAAATTGTTGGCCGGGTGATCCCGAAGACATCGGCAAAGAATCCGGCAACTCGTGTGTTTCAGGCGGTTCGGATTGCGGTAAATCGTGAGTTGGATGTTCTTGAGCAAGCTCTGGAAAAGTCAGTGGGGGTTCTTGCTCCGGGTGGTGTGCTTGCGATTATCACGTTTCACTCGCTTGAGGACAGGATTGTAAAGCAGTTCATGCGTCGGATGAGTTCTCCTTTTGTTGATCGTCCGGAATGGCCTGAGCCGAAAGAGAATCCTGACTATCATTTTAACCTTCCGACTCGGCGGGCGATTGCTCCTGATGAGTCGGAAGTTAGTGCAAACCCGCGGGCGCGAAGCGCAAAGCTGCGTCTAGCTGTGAAAGTCTGAGTCATGGAGAAGAGAAATCGATATAAGAATAGAATTCGTCCGCTCTTGATCTGCCGTCTGGTCCTGGGCGGTATGTTGCTGTTAGGGGTTGGTGCTGGTTTTGTCCTTGTGCGAAATCAGCATGTGATGGAGGGGGATGTGCTTCGGTCGCTTGAGGATGAGATTGTCGAGCTTGATAGGGAAATCGAGTTGTGGGAACTGAGGATTGCCGCAGTTCGTGATCGCCAGGAGTTATCTCGTAGGCTTCGGTGGGTTCAGAGTGATCTTGACGAAGTTGATCCGTCTCGTGTGATCGAGGTTCAGGAGAAGACCTCGGAGTCTGCCTCTGTGGCGAGTGCATTTTGATTTGAAGCCGTGGACCGGAACCTGAAATCTCGACTTGTGTGGGCCTGTTGTGGGCTTGTTCTGCTGTTGTCTGTTCTCAGCCTTCGGTTGTTCTACATTGAGGTGTTTTCCTCCGGTGAGTTGAGCAAGCAGGCCCGGGCAAGGTATGAGTACAAAGAGACTTTGACCGCTTCGCGTGGGCGGATCTACGACCGAAATGGGGAGCTGCTTGCCAGAAACCAGACGGTCTATCAACTGGTTGTCGATTGTCATCATCTGCGTGACTTGGGGCTCGCCTGCATTGGGTTGGGAACAAAAGAAGGAATATCGCCTCAGACGGTTCGGAAGCGGTATTTGCCCGAAGAGATCCTGAGTAAGTATCGCGAGTATGTGGTGGAGTCGATGTCTGATGTGCTTCGTATCCCGCGCCAGGAGCTTGCTGGTACATTGAAGGAGCGGGAGACTGGGGAGATAATCTTGGCAGGCGACATTGAGGACGATTTCTGCAGGCAGCTTCGTGCTCAGTTGGATGAGAAGGATTTGCGCTGCATGTTTCTCCGTAAGGGAGAGCGTCGGTATTACCCAAGTCCCCTGACATTGACCCAAGTTATCGGTTACGTCGATGGAGAGGGTGTGGGTGTTTCCGGTGTTGAGAAAACAATGGGCGAGGTGATGACGGGAAGGAATGGCTATCGCTACTGCGAGCGGGATAGTCGCAGGCGCGAGATCCATGCATACCGTGGGCTTCAGGTGAATCCGACCCCTGGTAAGGATGTCTATCTCACGATCGACATGGAACTGCAGTCTGTTGTCGAGCGCGAACTTGATGCGGTGATTGACAAGTATAAGCCGGAAAAGGTGACTGCGGTCTGGATTGATCCTCGGACCAGCGAAGTTCTTGCAATGGCAAGTCGGCCGCATTTCGATTTAACTACCCGCGAAGGAATTCGAGGGATGGATCCTGTTCGCCGTACGATTCCGGTTTCTGATGTGTACCAGCCTGGTTCGACGTTCAAGATTGTGGGCTACGGTGGTGCCTTTGATAAAGGGCTGGCGCAGCCTTCGACCGAAGTGGATTGCCACATGGGCAGTTACAATCTGGATGGGTTTGAGCTGAAGGACCATCACCCTTACGGCATGCTGACCGCTCGGAGAGCGTTTGCGAAATCATCCAACATCGGTGCATTTCTGATCTCTCGCCCGCTGAATAAGGATGGGTTCTACGACTACATGTTGAAGTTTGGCTTTGGGCAACCAACCGGCATTGAGCTCACTGCTGAAAGTTCCGGGCGAATCTATCCAGTCGATAAGTGGTCGCGGACCTCGTTTTCGAGTCAGGTGATGGGGTATGAGGTCAGTGTAACTCCCCTGCAGATGGCTATGGCCTGCGCCGTGATCGCAAACGGCGGAACGTATCGGTCACCAACGATTATTCATGGGATTAAAGAAAACGATCCTGGAAGTGATCTCGTGAAAGGAGAAGGGAAGGCGCTCCGTAGAGTCATCAGTGAAAGGGCAGCCAACCATGTCCGGCAATGTATGATGGAAGCTACCAAAGAGGGTGGAACGGGAACGAAAGGCGTGTTCCCTGGTTACACGCTCGCAGGGAAGACTGGAACCGCACGAAAGCACGTTGAGAACGTAGGGTATGTGAGCGGTCGCTATATCGCGTCTTTCATGGGGTTCTTTCCTGCGGAGCGGCCTGAGCTTCTGGGGCTTATCGTGATCGATGATCCGCGTGCCAAGGGGAGTGAGGTCTATGGCGGATCTGTTGCAGCCCCAGTTTTCAAAGCAATTGCAGAAGAAGCGGTAAAGATATTTGATATCGAACCCGATCGCCCCGAAGAACTCGCACCGCCAGCAGAGCTGGCACAAAACACCACAGAAGGAGGTGCGAATTGAAACTTCAGGACATCATTGAGAATATTCATATAGTGTCGGTGTCGGGTTCTCTGGACCCCGAGATCACCGATGTGTGCTTTGACTCACGCAAAGCCAAAGACGGGAGTCTATTTTGCGCTCTCAAGGGACTTGATCACGACGGGAATGACTTCGTCGCAAGTGCCGTTGATAAGGGGGCTGTTGCAGTTATCTCCGGGAAAAAATTTGAGGCCGATCACTCCGTGACGTGGGTGGAAGTCACCGATGCTCGGGCTGCGATGGGAAAAGCTGCCGGAAATCTTTTCGAAAACCCAAGCAGGGAGTTTCCCGTTATTGGGGTGACGGGAACTAATGGCAAAACCACGACAACATTCCTGGTTCACTATTTGCTCGAGGCCATTCTACGTCGGGCGGGATTGATTGGAACGATTCACTACAAGATAGGCGACAGGGAATTGGATGCGCCGCATACCACTCCTGAGTCACCGGAGATTCACCGATTGCTTCGCGAAATGCGGGATGAGGATTGCCGTGGTGTTGCCATGGAAGTTTCCTCCCAGGGATTGGCCCAAAGCCGCGTCATGGGAGTGAGTTTCGACGTGGGTGTGTTTACCAATCTGAGTCAAGATCACCTCGATTATCACAAGGGGATGGAGAACTATTTTGCGTCCAAGATGCTCCTGTTTGAGCAGATGGACCGTGACCTCGCCAAAGAAGGGGTGGCCTTGATAAATATCGACGACTCCTACGGTGAGCGCCTGAATAAGACGAAATTCGAGCGTCTCAAAAAGATTACTTTCGGCCGGTCTGTCGGGGCGGATTATCAGGCTTCTGATTTGCGGTCCGATTTCAATGGAACTCAGTTTACGCTTTCTCACAAAGAGAGAAAGTTCCTTGTTAGGATTCCACTGATCGGTGATTTCAATGTCTACAATGCAGTGGCTGCGATAGCTTCGGCGCACAGTATTGGGTTGAATCTTCGCGAAGTGATTTCGATGATGGCTGATGCTCCTCAGGTTCCCGGGCGGCTCGAAGCTGTTGCTGGTCGTCAGATCAACTATCGCGTGTTTGTCGATTATGCGCACACCCCGGACGCACTTGCGAACGTGATTGCTACATTGAAATCGCTCGAACCAGAGCGTTTGATCACAGTTTTCGGGTGTGGCGGTGACAGGGATGTTACTAAGCGTGCCCCTATGGCTGCGGCTGCCGAAGCCGGGAGTGATCTTTGTATCCTGACTTCTGACAATCCTCGCACAGAGGACCCTCAGCAGATTCTGGGAGATGCTGAAGAAGGTTTTATCAGAGACTCCTACGAAGTGATTGAAGATCGCCGCCTTGCAATTAAGCGAGCGATTTCTCTCGCTGGTGAAAGGGATATCGTCCTTATCGCAGGGAAGGGGCATGAGACATATCAAGAGGTTCATGGGGTGAAGCACGAATTTGATGACCGTCGCATAGCGAGAGGTTTCATCGATTGGAAGGCACAACAGGGAGGGGGCTACGAATGAAATCAGTAGATCTCAAAGATATTGCAGCATGGGCCGATGGTGCGTTGATCCAGGGTGTTCCTTCCTGTTCGGTAAATGCGATCTCGACAGACTCTCGTAAGGTCGGTGAGGGAAACGTTTTCCTGGCATTGAAAGGTGATAACTTCGATGGCCACGATTTTGTTGCGAGTGTTCAGGAGAAGGGGGCAGCGGCTGTTGTTGTGAGCGCTCTTCCTGTAGACACTGAGAAGTTTGATGGAGGTATTGTCAGGGTGAAGGATGCGCTGGTTGCTCTCCAAGGCGTTGCGAGGAACTTCCGCAAGACTTTTGATGATCTCTTTGTTGTTGGTGTTACCGGAAGCAACGGAAAGACCTCGACGAAGGATTTCCTGAATGCGGTTCTCAGTACTTCGGGGGAAGTGAACTGCACAGCGGGAAATCTAAACAATCACATTGGGTTGCCCCTTACTATTCTGGAAACCGATAAAACTCATCGGTATGGTGTCTGGGAAATGGGAATGAATCACCCCGGTGAGATCGAGGTGCTTGCCGAAATCGCGAGCCCCGATGCCGCGGTTATTACGAACGTTGGAACGGCGCACATCGAACACATGGGGACTCGTGAAGCTATTGCTCTGGAGAAATCCGAAATTGCCATGGCTGTGCCGGACAGTGGGTTCTGCGTGATGCCAGCTGCGGATGACTATTTCTCTTATGTGAAAGATCGAGTGCGTTGCCGCATGGTTTCTGTGGGAATTGATTGCGGTGACGTGCAGGCGCAGAATTTGAAAACCGACGTCGATGGGCGAGTGACTTTCGACCTATGTTCGGATGGGGTTTGCCAACCTGTTAGTCTCCCTGTCCGGGGGCGGCATATGACAGTTAATGCTCTCCTCGCAGCGGCTGTTGGCCTGGAGCAGGGAATCGAGCCCGCTGCGATTGCAAAGGCACTTGAGGGAGTTGTTCTGACCAGTGGAAGACTCCAGGAGCGGAAGGTTAACGGTGTGACTATTCTTGATGACAGTTACAATGCAAACCCGGACTCCATGCGTGCCGGATTGGACACGCTGAAAGGATCGGAAGTGGCTGGTCGTCGAGTCGCTGTTCTAGGATTTATGGGAGAGCTTGGCGAACACGAATCGCAAGCCTATCTCAATCTTGGGGCCACTGCAGCAGAACTTGGTCTGGATGCCGTTATCACTGTCGGGGACCGTGCTGCGCGGATCAACGAAACGACTTCGGGTGTCCAAGTCAGTAAGAATTTCGACACGCACGAGGAGGCTGCTGCCTTCCTCGAAGGATTTTTAACTCCAGAGGATCTGGTTCTTGTGAAAGGTAGTCGCGCAGCCGCTATGGAGCGCGTAATCTCGGCGCTTCAATAATCCACTCAACCATGTTTTACTACCTCCATCTCCTCAAAGATTCGTCTGAATGGCTGGAACTGCTGAACGTGTTTCAGTATCAGACGTTTCGTGCCGCAGGTGCGGCGTTGTTTGCGTTTTTGCTTTCCGTTTTCCTTGGGAACAAGGTCATATTGAAGCTGACGGCGTTGAAAGTAGGTCAGCCGATAAGAACTAAGGAAGAAGTTCATAAACTGGCGGAACTCCACGGAGGAAAAGTGGGAACCCCAACGATGGGCGGAATTCTGATTGTTGGCGCCGTTCTTTTCGCCACCATTCTCTGGGCTCGTCCGACAAATCCGTTTATTCACGCTTTGGTTTTCGTGACCCTGTTTACCGGATTGTTAGGCTTTGCGGATGACTATCTCAAAGTCACGAAAAAGAATTCGGTCGGTGTCCGTGGAAAAGTGAAGTTGGTAGTGCAGTTTGCCGTCGCGATCATCGCCGTTGGTTACCTGTATTTTCACCCTGACACATCAAGTTACATCCGGCAGTTGTTCTTCCCTTCTTTGAAATATCCGGTGATCGAGGACATGGGGATTTTCACCTTCATCCTCTTGCCTTTGATTATTGTTGGCTTTTCAAATGCGGTGAATCTCACTGATGGTCTCGATGGACTTGCCAGTGGGTGCACTGTTACGACTGCCATGGCCTACGGAGTCTTTTCCTACGTGGCCGGTCACCAGGTCGTGGCAGAGACGTACCTCTTTGTTCCATACCATAAGTTTGCTGGAGAGGTGGCTATCTTTTCCGCTGCATTGGTTGGTGCCGCTCTGGGCTTCCTCTGGTTCAACTGCCACCCTGCCAAAGTCTTTATGGGCGACACGGGTTCGCTTTCTATTGGGGGAATGCTCGCGATGATCGCCATTTGCTGCAAACAAGAGCTGGTTCTGTTCATTGTTGGGTTTGTCTTCGTAATGGAGACAGCTTCGGTGATGATTCAGGTGGCCAGTTTCAAACTGACAGGGAAGCGTGTGTTTAAGATGTCTCCGATCCACCATCACTTCGAACTGATGGGCTGGGAGGAAAGCAAGGTGATCAATCGATTCTGGATTATCTCCATCATTTCAGCCGCGATAGGACTGATGACGTTGAAGGTTCGCTAATAATGAATTTGAAAGGAAAAAAAGTTGCTGTGTTAGGAGCGGGGGGTAGCGGTTTTGCCGCGGCCACTCTTGCTCTTGCTCATGGCGCTTCCGTTGTTGCTTTTGACAGTGGCGATTCCGAAAAGCTGGCTCCTGCGGTCGAAAAGTTTGGCAAGGCTGGAATTGAATTGGTCTGCGGTGAGGCCGCGCTTTCACCAGAAGCGAATTTCGATATCGCTGTTCTGAGCCCGGGGATTGCTACCTCCTGGCCATTCGCAGTTACTTTTGCAGAAAAGTCCGGAGAGTTGATTGGCGAGATTGAGTTCGCATGGCGTCTCAGTGACGTGCCTGTCATAGCCATTACCGGAACGAATGGAAAGACAACGACGACCTCACTCATTGCTGACATGCTTTCCTCAGCGGGGCTGAAAGCCGTCGCTGCAGGAAACATTGGTCGTGCCTACAGCGACGTGGTCCTTTCAAAGGAACAACTCGATTGGGTGGTTCTAGAGGTCAGTTCCTTTCAGTTGGAAACGATCGATTCATTTGCACCCGCGATTTCGATCTGGATGAACTTTGCTCCAGATCATCTTGATCGGTACGATTCGATCGAAGACTATCGCGAAGCGAAATTGAACCTGTTTCATAACGCCAGCGACGAAACGCTCGTCATCCGGAAGTTCGAGGATGATCTGGGTCTTACATCACCAGAAGTTACCTTCTCCGCATTTTCGGGCGGAGCCGACTTTGGATACGCGAACGGTAAGATCTTTAGCTCAAAGAAGGATTTCGACTTCTCGACTTGTGAGTTGCAGGGGAAGCATAACGCAGAAAACGTGATGGTCGCCCTGGCAGTGGCAGATCGGCTGTCTCTCCCTTGGGAGACTGTTGCTCCATCGATTCGTGAATTTCGCGCTCCCTCTCATCGGTGTGAAAAAATTGCCGTAATTGATCAGGTCACTTTTCTGAATGATTCGAAATCCACCAACCTCCACTCGCTGGAGAGTGCGCTGGCCGGTCAGGAGAGTCCGGTCGTTCTCATTGTTGGTGGCAAAGACAAAGGACTCGATTTTCTCAGCCTCAAAAATCTGGCCATCAATAAAGCAAAGGCCGCTGTCTGCATCGGCGAGATAGGGCCACAGATAGCAGAAATTTGGGGCGACGATGTAGCCTGCACCGTGTGCGCTTCCGTGGAGGAGGCCGTTCGCACGGCAAAGAATTCAGCTTTGGCAGGTGATGTAGTGCTCTTTTCTCCTGGGACTTCCAGCTTCGACATGTTCTCCGGATACGAGGAACGTGGGGAAGTCTTTCGAGAATCTGTTCAAGCGCTATCCGTAGCCTGACAAATCAACCACAACAACCTACAACAACAACCATGAGCAATAGAAGAAGAAATAGAAGGACTGCCAAAGGTGCCCGGCAGGGCGTCATGGGCAAAGCGCGTGCCAAGATGAAACTGGCCGCAAATGTTACTGAAGAACAGGATTGGTACCTGGACACGCCCGACGTGCGTTTGACCAGGATCTTTACCGTCGTGTTGCTACTGCACGCGATTGCTATCGGCGGCATTATCGCTTTCAAGATGGTGGATAAGGCGTCTGAGAACACCAGCATCACGATTAGTTCGGCACGACAGACTTATGAAGAAGCCGTTCAAGAGCAAAAGGACCTTGCCGCCGCTGTTCCGGCTTCTCCTGCTTCTGCTGAAGCTCCCGCCAGGAAGCTTCCTGCACAGCCACTTCGGTATGATCCGAACAACAAGAATCAATACAAGGTTCAAGCAGGTGATACTCTGCCAGAGATCGCTGCCGAGCTCGGTGTGAGTCTTGATGCTATCCGCAGTGTAAATTCTATCAACTCCGATAACGAGGTATACACTGGTCGGGTCCTTCAAATTCCATCGGCACAGCAAGCTGAATCAATTGCTGTAGCAAAGCCTGCCCCGGCAGAGACCACAGCACCTCAGCCTAAGAAATCCAATCCGACTACCTATGCGGTGGAGAAGGGCGATACAATGTGGGGAATTGCTCGGAA
>PAAG01000010.1 GCA_002698785.1 Verrucomicrobiales bacterium
GAGCTGGTCCAGGATTTTGCTGGCGTCATTCATTCGGCACGGTTCCTGTCTAGCCCGCCATTAAAGACAGGCGGCGGCAAAGGTCAAACGGGCTTGCCATTCGGGGCCCGGCGCATGTATCCCCAAGCCAGATCAAAAAGGGGAAAGCGATGCGGCCTTCGGGTAGAGACTTAAGTGATATGCGGTCAGTTTCAATCGAAACCGGTGTGCTGAAACATGCCGAGGGCTCTTGCCTTATCAAGGTGGGCGACACCCATGTTCTGTGTTCTGCAACGATCGAAGACCGGGTGCCGCCATTTGTGAAAGGCTCCGGGCTGGGCTGGATCACGGCTGAATACGGGATGCTGCCGCGGTCCACAGGTAGCCGGATGCGACGCGAGGCGACCGTTGGCAAACAAGGCGGGCGGACCGTGGAAATCCAACGCCTGATCGGGCGGTCTTTGCGCGCCGGGGTGGATCGCGTGGCATTGGGCGAGCGGCAGATCACCGTGGATTGCGACGTGATCCAAGCCGACGGTGGCACGCGTTGCGCCTCAATCACCGGAGGTTGGGTCGCGTTGCGGCTGTCCGTCGCCAAGCTGATGAAGGCCGGTGAAGTGATCAGCGATCCGATGGTCGATCCGGTCGCGGCGGTCTCCTGTGGTATCTATGCCGGGCAACCGGTCCTTGATCTCGATTATCCCGAAGATTGCGAGGCCGGAGTGGACGGTAATTTCATCATGACGGCATCGAAACAGTTGATCGAAGTGCAGATGAGCGCAGAAGGCGCAACATACAGCCGGGACCAGATGAATACTTTGCTGGATCTTGCCGAGAAGGGCGTGGGCGATCTTGTTGCCAAGCAACGCGAGGCTACGGGTGCGTAAATTCACCGGCGATACTCTCTTGGTAGCAACCCACAACGCTGGCAAGCTGGAAGAGATCTCGACGCTTTTGGCACCTTATGGGGTGACGGTAGTCGGGGCAGCGGAAAAACGCCTCCCCGAGCCCGAGGAAACCGAAACTACCTTTGTTGGAAATGCTCGCATCAAGGCCCATGCCGCCGCAAAAGCCACGGGCTTGCCTGCCTTGTCCGATGACTCGGGGATCGTGATCGACGCACTTGGTGGCGCGCCCGGGGTTTATACAGCAGATTGGGCTGAAACAGAGACTGGTCGTGATTTCACAATGGCGATGACCCGGGCACATGACATGCTTGTCGCAAGCAAACAGCCGCAACCGTGGACAGCACGATTTTGCTGTACGCTTGTGCTGGCTTGGCCTGATGGTACGGACGACGTGTTCGAAGGTATGGTCGAGGGCTGGATCGTGTGGCCGATGCGCGGAAACCATGGACATGGGTACGACCCGATTTTTCAACCGATAGGCCATGAACTTACCTTCGGAGAGATGGATCGTTGGGAAAAGAACCGGATCAGCCATAGGGCGGATGCGTTCGAGAGATTTGTCGCAGGTTGTTTTGGCTGAGGATTGGCAAAACGGTGGATTTGGCCTTTATCTTCACTGGCCGTTTTGTGAGGCGAAGTGTCCGTACTGTGACTTCAACAGCCATGTCACGCGCACGATTGACCAATCTCGCTGGCGTGCGGCTTATGTGCGCGAGATTGAGCGCTACGCGGCTGAATTACCGGGACGCGTGGTAAACAGCGTATTCTTTGGTGGCGGCACGCCCAGCCTTATGGAGCCCGAGACGGTAGCCGAGATTCTACAAGCTGTATATCGCGCCTGGCCGGTAGCCAATGATCTTGAGGTAACGCTGGAAGCCAATCCAGGATCAGTCGACTCCGGGCGCTTTCGGGCCTATGCGGACACAGGCGTGTCGCGTGTCTCGCTGGGCGTTCAGGCGCTCAATGACCACGACCTAGGGCGCTTGGGGCGCGTCCATTCTGTGGCGGAAGCAATACAAGCACTTGATATTGCTAAGGAAAACTTCAATCGCGTCAGCTTTGACCTAATCTATGCGCGACAAGATCAAGATCTTGAGTCCTGGCGCCAAGAATTGACTCGCGCCTTGAAAATGGCCGTGGATCATCTCTCGCTTTATCAATTGACGATCGAGGGTGGTACAGCTTTCGGCGATCGCTATGCGGCGGGCAAGCTGCGCGGGCTGCCAGAAGATGATCTTGCGGCGGACATGTATCATATCACTCAAGAAATCTGTGACAATGCAGGCTTGCCAGCCTATGAAGTCTCAAACCATGCCAGATCAGGTTCAGAATCGCGGCATAACTTAACTTATTGGCGATATGGCGATTATGTTGGCATAGGCCCTGGAGCGCATGGTCGAATTACCTGCGCAGGTCAGCGCCATGCGACGGAAACCTGGCTCCAGCCAGACCGCTGGCTACGTGAGACAGAAGGCGGCGAAACGGAATCGCGACGCACGGCTCTCTCAGGTCCGAGTCAGGCTGGTGAGTACCTTTTGATGGGGCTGCGGGTGACCGAAGGCATAGATACACGGCGCTTCACCGCGCTGAACGGGGCTTCACTTGATCAACGGACGCTTGAGCATTTGCACGAGATCGGGATGGTCGAGACGGAAGGCACGTGGCTGAGAGCGACGCGAAGGGGTCGCGCCGTTCTGAATGCCGTTATCACGGAACTGCTACCGTACAACCAATCCTGATCATATACTTAACATACCGATCAGGCGATCGAGTTGTTCGAGCGAGGTGTAACGGATTGTCATCTGGCCTTGCTCCTGCCCAGGACGATGATCGATTGTCACCGCCATAGTAAGATTGGCCGAAAGGTCGTCTTCCAGTGCCTTTGTATCGGCGTCCTTTGAGCCTGCTTGACGAGATGATGTGTCACAATTTTTCTGGCTCCTTCCTGCTGTTTCACCAGATTTGGCGAGCTTTTCGGTCTCACGAACCGAAAGCGATTTTTGGATGACCTGACGTGCAAGGCCAGCTGGGTCTTCTGCAGTGATCAGGGCCCGAGCGTGACCCGAAGAGAGGCGGCCGTCGCGCAGATAGGTCAGCACTTCGTCAGGCAGGTTGAGCAAACGAACGGCATTGGCGATATGGCTGCGGCTTTTGCCCAGAACGTCGGCTAGTCTCTCTTGGGTATGGCCGAATTTCGTCATCAACTGACTGTAACCTGTTGCCTCTTCGACTGGATTGAGGTCTGCACGTTGAATATTCTCGATAATTGCAACCTCAAGCACCTCGGTATCATTGAAATCGCGAAGAATGACGGGAATCTCGTGAAGCTTCGCCATCTGCGCGGCACGCCAGCGGCGTTCACCAGCGACAATCTCGAATTCGGTGTCGCGGTTGGGGTTGCGACGCACAATAAGGGGCTGAATAATGCCTTTTTCCCCGATTGAGCGTGAGAGATCGGCCAACGAGTTAGCATCAAAGTGGCGACGTGGCTGATTTGGATTGGGATGAACCTTTTCCACCGGTACCATCATATCAGGTTGTGCTGCAGAACCCTCATCGCGGCTCGGACTCGCGTGGTTGACGTCAGCCATCAGCGCAGACAGGCCTCGCCCGAGACCACGGTTCTGGACTTTTTTGCTGCTCATCGCCAACTTCCTCTTTTTTCAGGCCGCGGCCCGGTTGTGTTTCCGCATCACTTCGCGCGCAAGATCGCGATACGCCTGTGCGCCCTTTGAATTTGGATCATAACTCAACACCGAGAGCGCGTAGGATGGCGCTTCGCTCACCCGGACATTTCTCGGAATACAGGTTTGGAACACGAGATCACCTAGATTATCCCGCGCATCCTTTTCAACCTGTGCCGATAGATTATTTCGCGAATCCACCATGGTGAGCACGATTCCCTCGATGCGTAGATTAGGATTAGCAGTCTGGCGGACCTCGCGTATTGTGAGCATAAGCTGCGATAGGCCTTCCAGCGCAAAAAATTCGCTTTGCAAAGGAATGAGAACAGAATGCGCGGCGACCATCGCATTCACCGTCAGCAGGCTGAGGGATGGAGGACAGTCAATAATAATGACATCGAGCGCCAACGTACTCATTGCGTGCTGCCGCAGAGCATCGTGTAAAAGAAAGCTGCGCTT
Organism: Verrucomicrobiales bacterium; assembly: GCA_002698785.1. GTDB lineage: Bacteria > Verrucomicrobiota > Verrucomicrobiia > Verrucomicrobiales > DEV007 > Arctic95D-9. The sequence goes on from PAAG01000010.1 coordinate 4,031, forward strand.
TTCATTGGACATAAGCTCAATATCCGCAGACGAAAGATCAACCGTTGCTGGGATTATGCTTAGATTGTTATGGGGTGTTTCTTGTATGATCTGATCAAGGGGCACATCATCAAGCAGAAGATCATAAGTTGTGTATTTGCGCGCCTCGGGCTCAACGCCAAGGCCCGTCGAGGCATTGCCCTGTGGGTCGAGATCGACGATGAGCACGCGTAGTCCGGTTTCCGCGATCGCTGCCCCGAGATTGATTGTGGTCGTCGTCTTGCCAACTCCGCCTTTCTGGTTTGCGACAGCGATGATTCTCGGTTTGGTCTGACTCTGCGGATCAAGCACGGAGCACTCCTGTGACGCTCAAGATAACGGGACCGATTTCTGTCTTACTATTATCAACTTGGTAATCGAATTGCCACTTGGATTGCGCGTCAGGCAGTTCTCTGCGCCAGTTATCTCCCTTTGGAAAAAGTGCGCGCCCATCTGCGTTCATGTGGAGTTCAGCAAAAGACAAAAGCTTGGAGAGGTCTGCTAAAGCACGTGCAGATAATATATCGGCGTTCTGACGTGGTGTAGCTTCGATCCTCTCCGTGATCACTGTGGCGTTTATACCCGTTTCGCGGATTACCGAACGGAGAAAGGCGGATTTACGAGCGTCGCATTCTATAAGCGTTGTCCGGAATCCGTTGGTACGCTCGGCCCCAAGGATAGCCGCAACAAGACCGGGGAAGCCCCCTCCTGATCCAATATCAACCCAGTGCGTGACGCGCGAAGGAGCCAAGCCGTAAACTTGAGCAGAGTCAACGAAATGTCGAGTCCACAAGCTGTCTATCGTGGACCGAGCCACGAGATTGATGCGCGAGTTCCACTTTTTCAGGAGTGTAGCATAAATGTTGAGACGCTCACTTGTTTCACGTGAAACACCATCAATGTCGTTCATGCGGATCGTGACCGTCGATCATGCCGGAGACGCGCGAGAATAAGGGTCAATCCGGCAGGAGTCATCCCGTCAATGCGTGCCGCCTGGGCAAGGTCTTGAGGTCTTGTTGCCGCTAGCTTTGTTTTGAGTTCGTTGGACAAGCCTTGGATAATGCCAAAATCAAAATCGGGCGGTATCGCCTGCGACTCGTCACGGCGCAACATCTCGACATCCCGCGCCTGTCTGGCAATGTAATTGGCATAGGTCGCGTCGTTCTTTAACTGCGTCCTGACGTCCTCATCGATCCCTGCCAATCCTGGATCAAGCGAGATCAAATCGTCAAACTTTGTATTGGGAAACGCCAATACCTGAAGTCCATTACGACGGGTTCCGTCCTGATTGACGACAAGCCCCGCGGATTGGAGATCTTTTGGCGTATAGCTTTGGCCTTCGAGGCGCGACCTACCATCCGTCAGGCGATCAATCTTCGCTTGAAACAAGCGCTCACGGTTCTTGCTGACGCAGCCCAGAGCTATAGCGAGCGGGGTCAGGCGTTGATCCGCATTGTCGGCCCTCAACGAGAGGCGAAACTCTGCGCGTGAGGTAAACATCCGATACGGCTCCGACACTCCGCGCGTGGTCAGATCATCTATCATGACGCCTATATAGCTATCTGTGCGGCTGAACCGGACAGGATCCTCACCCCGGGCGAAACGAGCCGCGTTGAGCCCAGCAACCAGGCCTTGTGCCGCTGCCTCTTCGTATCCAGTTGTGCCATTGATCTGCCCCGCCAGAAAAAGGCCTGAAATATCCTTTAGGGAAAGGCTTTGCGTCAAGGCACGGGGGTCAACATAGTCATATTCGATTGCATATCCCGGCTGGAGTATCTTCGCCGCCTCAAGTCCTGCTATTGAACGAACGTAATCAGCCTGGACAGATTCGGGCAAAGACGTCGAAATGCCGTTTGGATAGATCACGTCATCATAAAGACTTTCTGGCTCCAGAAAGATCTGATGGGAACTTTTATCGGCGAACCGAACGATCTTGTCCTCGATCGAGGGGCAATAGCGTGGCCCAACACCATCAATGCGACCCCCATACATTGCGGATCGCCCAAGATTTTCACGGATGATGTCATGCGTTCGGGCGTTTGTATGGGTAATCCCACAAGAGATTTGGCGCGCTACAGGCGCGGTTGAGAGAAAAGAAAACATGACTGGGTCATCATCCGGTGGCTGCAAATCCAACCCGTCCCAGTTGATCGTTCTGCCATCTAGCCGCGGGGGCGTCCCGGTTTTCAGCCGCCCGAGCGGTAAGCAAAAGCTATCAATCCGGGCAGCAAGCTGAACACTTGGTGGGTCACCCATGCGACCGCCGGGCCGCGACTCATCACCGATATGAATAACCCCACGAAGAAACGTGCCAGTGGTGAGAATGACCGCCTTTGCTGGAATCTTGCTTCCATCAGCGAGCAGAACTCCAGTAACGCCTCTCGATGCCATCAGAAAATCTGCGGCCTCGCCTTCTATCAGCGTGAGATTCGCCTGGCCTTCCATCTCACGCGCCATCGCTTCTCGATAGAGCTTGCGGTCGGCCTGCGCACGGGGTCCTTGAACAGCGGGCCCTTTGCGACGATTTAGAAGTCGGAACTGGATTCCGGCCTGATCGGCCACACGGCCCATAACACCATCCAGAGCATCAATCTCGCGAACCAGATGGCCTTTTCCCAAACCACCAATCGCCGGATTACAGGACATCACACCAACATCGCGCCTAGACAGCGTTACAAGTCCTGTAGACACACCCATGCGTGCCGCAGCGTGGGCTGCTTCCGCGCCTGCATGACCGCCCCCAATTACAATGACGTCAAAATGTTTCACGTGAAACACTCCTCATTTGCCGAGGCAGAAGCTGGCAAATATCTCATCTAGAACCGACTCGATGTCAACTCTCCCTAGCAGAGAATCGAGAGCGCGAATAGCGGTGTGCAACTCCTCAGCTACAATATCGATGTCAGGCTCTATCTCTGAAATTAAGAGCGTCACGTTCTGCAGTGAAGAGACGCCGCGCCGCATGGCATCCTCATGTCTGGCACGGATCGCGATACCAGCGCCTGCCGCGCGCTCTTCGAGAACAACCCCAATTTGGCGGACAAGCTCATCAACACCCAGCCCACTCAGGCCCGAAATAGATTGTCCTACATCCCCATGAAGATCACCCTTGCCTTTCAATACGATGTCCTTGTCCCGAACAAGATCAATCGGAGCTTCTCCATCCGACGTCAAAAAAACTCGAAGATCTGCCGCGCTTGCCCTATCTCGCGCCCGAGAAATGCCAATACTTTCGACGGCGTCCTCCGTATCACGCAGACCCGCCGTATCCAGTAACGTCACTGCCAGGCCGTTCAAATCCATACGAACCTCAATGACATCACGCGTCGTGCCCGCATGCTCCGACGTGATGGCCGCATCACGGCCGGCCAAAGCGTTGAGCAGAGTAGATTTTCCGATATTCGGCGGACCAACAATCGCCACCTCGAAGCCATCCCTGATACGCTCTGCGACACCTACACCCGCGATTTGAATAGAAAGGTCGTGACTGACTTGCTCAACCAAGGCCAGGACGTCTAGTGATACATCCTCAGGGACATCCTCATCGGCGAAATCAATCGTTGCCTCCAGAAGGGCGGCCGCTCGTATCAAGGACTTCCGCCACCTTACCGCCTTTCGCCCGAGATCCCCGGACAAGACGCGCATCGCTTGCCGCCTTTGCGACTCGGTTTCAGAGTCGATCAAATCAGCGAGCGCCTCGACTTGCGTCAAGTCCAATCGTTCATTTGTAAGTGCTCGCCGCGTGAACTCACCCGGCTCCGCTGCCCGCAGACAATCAAATCGACCCAAGCACTCAAGCACCACAGATACGACAGCCACACTCCCATGCACCTGTAATTCAAGCACTGGCTCCCCGGTAAAGCTCGCAGACCCTGGGAAATGAAGCACAAGCGCCTCATCAAGACGCTCACCTTCTTGATTCAGTAAAACACGCAATGTGGCTTTTCTAGGCGTTGGTACGCCACCGCAAACCACTTCCGCTACCTGTTCGACATCGGGGCCAGAGACGCGAATCACTGCCACTCCGGCCTTTCCCCGGGCGGTCGAAACAGCATAGATCGTATCCATCACACGACCCCGCAGATAGGTTTAGGTATTCATGGAGTCGAAGAATTCCGCGTTTGTCTTCGTCTGCTTCAGCTTGGAAAGCAGAAACTCTACGGCATCCGTCGTACCCATAGGATTGAGGATACGCCGCAGAACGAAGGTCTTCTGAAGGTCGGTCTTGTCGATGAGCAAGTCTTCCTTGCGGGTGCCAGATTTCAGAATGTCGATCGCGGGGAAAACACGCTTGTCCGCAACTTTGCGATCAAGAACGATTTCAGAGTTACCAGTCCCTTTGAATTCTTCGAAGATCACCTCGTCCATCCGGCTACCAGTATCGATGAGCGCCGTTGCGATGATCGTAAGTGATCCACCTTCTTCGATATTCCGGGCTGCACCAAAGAACCTCTTAGGTCTTTGCAGCGCGTTTGCATCCACACCGCCCGTCAGAACTTTACCAGAACTTGGAACCACCGTGTTGAAGGCCCGCCCGAGGCGCGTGATGGAATCAAGAAGGATTACGACATCCCGCTTATGTTCCACCAAGCGCTTTGCCTTCTCGATCACCATTTCGGAGACTGCTACATGCCGCGTTGCCGGTTCGTCGAAAGTCGAACTTACAACCTCGCCCTTAACTGATCTTTGCATATCCGTAACTTCTTCTGGACGCTCATCGATCAACAAAACGATCAGATAGCATTCAGGATGGTTCTTCTCGATGCTATTGGCGATATTCTGCAAAAGAACCGTCTTGCCCGTCCGTGGTGGTGCGACAATCAGCGAGCGTTGCCCTTTACCTATTGGTGCTACCAGATCTATCAAACGAGCAGAACGGTCCTTGATCGTCGGATCCTCGACTTCCATCGTCAGACGTTCGTCGGGGTAAAGCGGCGTCAGGTTATCAAAAGCAATCTTGTGCTTGGCACGTTCAGGCTCTTGGAAGTTGATCTGAGTAACCGACGTGAGCGCAAAATACCGCTCATTATCATCCGGTTGACGCATCTCCCCTTCTATAGTGTCACCCGTGCGCAGCGAGTATTGGCGTATCATGTCCGGAGATACATAAATGTCATCCGGACCAGGAAGATAATTCGCCTCGGGCGAACGCAGGAAACCGAACCCATCCTGCAACACTTCTAGCACACCATCGCCGAACACGATCCAGCCTTCATCGGCGCGTTCCTTCAGGATCGAGAACATCATCTCGCCTTTACGCATTGTCGAGGCATTCTCGATTTCGAGCTCTTCGGCAATCGAAAGCAGTTCCTTGGCACTCAGCGCTTTGAGATCGGACAGGTTCAGACGGTCGTCAGACATGATACATCCTATGGTCATACCGGCAACGGGCATGTCTTTGTTGATATGGGAAGGTCATGGCCACCCGGACGGGCGCTTGGACTGCATCATAAGCATGTTGGCGTTGAAGGTCAATCTTTCCAATGTCCCAGATGCAAGCACCAAGGATCATTATTAATAATTAAAAGAGAAAAAGATTAGTAGTTTGATGTAAACATAGCGATACCTGTGGATAAAATATTTGCGCATTGAGTTATCCACGTGTTGGTAACATTGTGCATGTTTTTTCGAAGCAGGTAAAATACCGGAAACTATTTCTAATTAATGTAATAATATCCATAATTTATAAGTTTAGAATTATAGCGCAGGCATGCATCAGCTGTGTTGACAACTTACCTGTTTACGGGATTTCAACATGACCAGAGTCGTCCTTGTCAGACCGGGATATCAGGGCCACAGTATCCCCGAAACAATACGTAAAATAATGATGGTCGGCTCGTCATGGAAACTTGGCCGGTATCTCCCAAAGAAACCCTTAACATTTCCTTAAGGTTATCCACATGACATTCTCGCTGACGCTCGCTTCCGGTTCAGAAATCAGACGCCAACTTCTGGAAAACGCGGGGCTGCAGATAGATGTCGTGCCACCCCGAGTAGACGAATCGGCTCTGCGTGACAGTCTGTTGGCAGAACAAACCCCGCCCCGCGATATTGCCGACGCCCTCGCTGAGCTCAAGGCTTTGCGCGTTAGCTCAAAAAAGCCAAACGCGCTTGTCCTTGGTTGTGATCAGGTCCTCACTCTGGAGAGTCGACTGATGTCCAAGCCCCGCAACCTCGAAGAAGCCCGCAGCCAACTTCGTGATATGCGGGGAAAACGCCATGATCTTTTATCTGCCGCCGTGCTGTGCGAAGCGGGCAAGCCTGTCTGGCGACATGTCGGTGTTGTGCGCATGACCATGCGCAAATTTTCCGAAGACTGGCTTGAGGGGTATCTTGAACGGAATTGGCCTGGAATCGGCGCGAGTGTCGGTGCCTACCAGCTAGAGGGTGAAGGTGTGCGCTTGTTTTCTCGTATAGAAGGCGATTATTTCACCGTATTGGGGCTCCCCCTGCTCGATCTTTTATCTTTTCTGACCATGCGAGGAGATTTGCCGACATGAGCCATGCCAAAATTCCCTTGGCCGGGGTCATCGGTAGCCCGGTTGCCCATTCTAAATCCCCGCAACTACACCGCCACTGGCTCAAGTCACTGGGCATATCTGGTTATTACGTTCCTTTGCATGTCGAGGCCAA
>PAAG01000011.1 GCA_002698785.1 Verrucomicrobiales bacterium
CGTGGAAGACTTCGGTGTAGCCGATCATTTCACCGGCGAGTCCGGCTTCGGAGACGTGGCGAAAGAGATTGCGGTAATCCTGGCCGACCTGGCCGAGATCGTCTGCACGTGTCAGGAAGTAGGAGCGGACGAGTTTGGAGAATGCTTCTTTTACTTCGAACTCGCCCGGGTCGCCATTCTGGCGGGTGAAGAGGGAGATGCCCGATGCCTGCTCAAAGCGTCTAAGTTTGTTGGTGAGGAAGGCGGTGCCGTGCTTGGCGATGACGAGTCCGGCGTCGGCTTCGGCGGTCTCTTCGATGACGGTGGCGAGGGTGGCGCCGTGGTAGAAGTCTGTGGTGCGCACCCAGACGCCTTCGACGAATTCGCTGCGGGAGCGACCCACGATGGTGGCGATGAAGTCGCGGTCGGCCCTGGTTTCGGCGGCGGCGAGTGCGCTTGCGTTGGCACGCTGGAAGGCCTGCTCCGTCTCCTGCCGGGCGGTTTCGAGATCGGGGATGGGGGCCTGTTCTTCGGTGGCGACGCTTCCTTCGATCCGTTCCCGGTTGGCTTCTTCGAGGCGCAGGTCGATGTTTTCCTTCGAGACAATTCCCTCGGCCAGCTCCTGGTCGACGGTTCGTTGTTCGTCGTGGAGGATGTAGCGGGAACGCACGCCTCTGCCCTGGGTCTCTTCGAGATGGGAAAGAAGGCGGTGCGTATCTTCGGTGAGCTCGATCTGCCGGTGTTCGAGCAGGCGGGACTGGGCGGCTTTTGCTTCTTCGTAGGTTTTGTAGTGGGCGGAATCGATCTCGACGTGGTTTCCGTCTTTGTCGGCGATTTCGCTGAGCATGGTCCAGCCGGTTTTGGACTCCATCAGGGAGGGCACGATTTTCAGGCTTTCGAGCAGATCGATGTTTGCGATTGCTTCGCGGATTTCTTCGTTCGCCTGGTTGGCTCCTTCGACGCCTTCGTTGTGGATCTGTTCGATGGAGCGACCGTCTTTCCCTACTTGTTGCAGGGATTCGCGAAAGGTCGATTCGGCGGCGTACCATTGGTTGCTCTGGGCGAGATGGCTGATGTCGGCGGCCACGTCGCGGGGGATGCCGACGGCCCGCAGGAGCGCCTCGCTCTTCATGGTGTTGCGCGCGGTGTGCTGTTCGCGAACTCCACCTACGCCCGCGCCGAACAGCACGAGGGGAACGATGGCGGCAAAGAGTTCGGGCGACTGGCGGATTTGTTCGTTGAAGATCGCGCCTACTTCGAGGTTGGGGAAATCCTGTTGTAAGGCGTGGGCGAACTCGCCGATCACGTAGGGCGTCATATTCTGCCCCATTTCGGTGGCATATTCGATGAGGCTTCCGGAAACGGCGCGGTCTCCAAACCGGATGGCGGTCGAGAGTCCCTGTGCCTTGGGGAGATACAGGTAGCGGTTGCCCCACTGGAGGACGGTTGGCGCCTTGCCCTTGAGAACAGCTGCTGGGACTTTTTCCATCAGGGCCATGAGTGGTCCGGCCCATACAGAGATGGCATTGGCCTGTTCGTCTGTGAAGTCGGGGTTGGCCGCTTTGAGCGTGTGGAAAGCCTGGTCGGAGAGAGCAAGGGAGTTGATGAGGAGACCGCCGCCATAGGGAATCATGGCGGTGAGTGTGTAGGGGAGGGAATGGGCCGCGTCGAGAACGCCCTGACCGATCAACCCATCGTGACGTGCGGGATCGATGACCTGTTCGGCGATGGTGCGGAGCTTGTGGTGGAGGTTGAGGGCTTTTTGTTCTTGTCTGATGCGTTCGATTTTTTTTGCGCGTTCTTCTGGACTGTCGTGGCCGGTTACGCGCGGCATCATTGATTCAATTTTTGTGCGAATTCTCGGATCGTCGATGCTTTCTAGAATTGCGAGTTCTTCCTCTGTGCGGACGGTATCGCGAGGAGCCATTCTCAACAGCTTCTGACGTACCTTTTCCGTCTGCGGGTCGTCCGATTTCTCGTTGAGGAACTGTTCCGCTTCCAGAGTCCCGAGCTCGCCCTGTAATCCCATTCGTTTCACAGCGTCCACGGCCCCATACCCCAACTCCTGTACGCCCCGACCAAAATTCTCGGCCAGCTTCTGGATATATTCCTTGTTCACCTCGCCTTCGACAAATGCGTCGATATTGCCCAGTAGCAGAGCGATACGGTCTTCCGGTATCTCAAGCCAGCGGGCCGTCAACTCCTTGTAGCTTTCCGGTTCGATGTCGATATTTTTCCGCCGCCCCGATGTAGCCCTTTTGCTGTCTTTTTTCTCTACCCCCGTCTTCTTCTTTAGCTGATCGGCGGTAAAGTACAGCAACTCGCGTTCGTCCGGGGTGATCTTGCTAGACACTTCGTCGTAGTAAAGGTCGAAGGTTTGGTTCCACATCTTCTCCCTTCCCTGGAAAACCGGGTTCGTGCCAAATTGTTTGTGCAGATAGGCGTGCGCCGTCATCGGGTCGTAGCCACGCACAGCAGCGACGCGTGCGGCATCCACGATTTCCTTCTGGCGAAAACGAATGTCGTCACCGACTTTCCTGCGAAACAGAAGGATGTCCGTTATCGGTTCGTTGAACACGTCGATCGAGTACAACTTCATCAACACATCCAACCGGCTGGTGGTTTCCGGTATCGACATTCCCGTCAGGTTGGCAAAGAATCTCACGGTGGCGAAACGGGCCGCTTCCCTTTCGTCGTGGCCGGTCATTTCCAGCACTTTCTCGTATGTTGCGGGATCGCCCATGTCGTCGGTCATTCCGCGCGTCGCGAGGTCGAAGGATTCTCGCCGCTTTTTTTTGTACTTCGGATAGGTCTCCAGCCCCTGTTCCTTCCGCTGGCGGTCGTAGGTGGAAAGTATCTCATACGCCCGTTTCTGATCGTCACGATGGGGGGAGTGCTTCCATGTTTCTGCAGCGGCAATTGCCACTTCCTCCGATACGAGAGGTGGATTCTTCGGGTGCTCTTCGACCTGTCCAGTCAACTGAAAGGTGGGAGCTTCAGGTGCTGCTTCCGGAGACTCTATACCCGCCTTGAGAGGACCGGTCGGCTGCGGTCCGGCATCCTGTTCAGGGCGATTTGTCAGAGAGTTTGTTTCGATTGAAATGGCTTGGGAAGCGCTCGTCTCCGGAGAGGGAGGTCCCTCCAAGGTGGAATGGATGGAGGTTGTGTCAGGTGGAGTCGCAGAAGAAGGCGTCTCAGGTGGGAGGGGTTCCGATGATGAGTTCTCCTGGCGATCCGGTTCGTCCGTGGAAATGGAAGAAGGGGGAGTATTTGATGTTGTGTCAGGCATTGGTTCGAAACGAGTTTTGTGTTCCCTGTGAGGGATACTGTTTGTGGTGGCAGTTTATTCTGCCCTAGGCTCGATCTCGCCGGAGGTTGCTGCGGGAGAGGTAGCCTTCTCGGGGACGCCGGGTATTTCGACCGTAGCGGTCGTCTCTTCGGGGGTGGCGGGTTCGGCGCTGGCGTTCGCTGCTTGCGAGGGCCGTCGCCCATACAGCACATTGGCAGCGTATGGATTGCTGCGGTCTAGGGGCAGCCATTCCACTGTCGAGTCTTCCGAAAGGCCTACGACACCGGGAGATCCCTCACGCGTTTCGAAAATGCGAACTTCTGCTTCCAAATCGTCATGGTCGGGGTCTCTCGTGAGGTCGAAGAAAACCAGATCGCCATCCTGTAAACCTTCTTCATCTACGATCTTACCGATCTCGTCACGGTTCAAATCGCGTGGAACATTTACGACGGCTTCTTCGGAAACGAAGCCCGCGTCTTTGAGTGCTTGATAGGCGAAAGAGGCTCCGTCATTTGTTCCATTCGGAAAAGATTTACCATCCCACTTTCTCACCTCGTCGAGAAGGCGGGAGGTGCTTTGACCGTTTGTTTGGCCTGCCATCTCGTGTGCCTCTTTAACTTCGTACGCGGAAGCGAGTTTATAGACTTGGTCGGGATCCGTAACATTGGAAACAAGTGCACGTCCCAGATCGAGATCGAATTCACCCGCAGAGGTGCCTGGTGCCGTAGAGGGATCACGTTGCGCTGCCTTCAAATTGTAGGGATGGACTCCGTAATTGATCAACTGCGATTCTTCTCCTGAAAGGGCGAGGTTCATTTCTTCATACTTCTGACCGTCCAGCAATGGTTTGAAATCCTCGATTGCCACCTTGGGGTTGGGGTATGAGCCCTGTTCGACGGTAGTCATGAATTCGTTCTTTCTTTGAAAGAAGATTTCAGTTCGACGATCCTGTTCGTTCAGATCGATAACGTTGCCGGGAGGTTTTCCTGCTCGAACGAGGTCTGCGTCGGATTTTGAAAGCCGGACTTCCTTTGCTTTTTCCCATCTGGACGGGAAGTTTTTCGTCAGGCGTTTTCCCCGCTTGTTTTTTACAGGGATCGAAGTGATGAAGTTCTCGTTAGGGTTTTTGAGTTCTTCCGGCGTAGGCGTGCGATAAAATATCTCCTCACCCGATCCGTTTACTGCTATCCCGATGCTATTTCCCGGAAGGACACCTGCATCTCCAACGATCGAGCTGTAGAACTCTCGGTGGAAAGCGTTGTCGAATTCTGCTCTCCTGGTAACTTCAGGATCGTTGTCCAGTATCCCCGACAGGATCGCTTCATTTTTCTTTCTCTCATTTTCGGGCAGTTGCGCCATTGCCATTCCATTGGAGATCTCGAAGGCATCTGCGAGACTTTCCGGCCTGTCGCCACGGAAGTTAGTCAGCTTGCGAGAGAAAAACGCCCGTTTTTCTGGTTTGCTCTGCAACTGCCCATTTATCGCCTGGCGGAAGTAGCGACGCAGGAATGGAGTGAGAGCTTCGCCTTTTTCGGCAAAGAACTCCAGAAGCTGATCCCAGCTTGAGATTTCGCGCCTGTCGATGAGTTCCTGAGCCCCCTTCGAGATGGGGGCCAGTTCTTGCAATCGCTTGACGAGAGCAGCGGAAGTCAAACCATCGCGATCGTCTTTCGACAGATTCGTCAGGAACTTAGGGCTTCCATCGGCGTTGTTTAATGTAAGCCGCCGAAGCGCTTTCCTGTTCTGACCCTCTTCAAGTAATCGTTCCGCCGTTCGGCGTTCCTCGTATCTGTGGAAAATCTGTGTAGCTTTGGAAAGCTCCTCGGAGCGTCGATCCTCGTCCTGGACAAAGTCGAGTTGAGCCGTTGCTTCCCGCAAATCTCCACCTTCAGCAAGGAATTGGGCGTTTTCGATCGCGAAAATCTCACCTTGCGCCTGGAAATTACTCGAAAACTCGGCAAAGAGACTATCGTAGTTCTCCTGGGAGATGATCTTACTTGTCAATGCGTCGCGCAGCAGAGACACTCCGTCGTTCTTGTTTTGCTCCGCGATGGATCGGTTGAGTCCCTCCCTCAGAACATTCAATGCCTGATTGTTCACGTCGCGGGATGCATTTGCAAAAACGCTCGGTGTTCGACGGATGCGATCCTGATGCACCACACTGCGAACGAGCTTCTTGCTCTCGGCATTGTATTTCCTGCTCTTCTCGATCCTTCTATCTAGGGTATCGAAAATGCGGTGAAATATGCCTGGATGCGTTTCGGGTCTGTCCAAATTCTGCTGCCTCTCAACGTCATATTGACTCATGGCTTCTTTCGACAGAGCGTGGGCCTCCTCCTTGTCGCGCATGTTGCGCGCCCCGTCGTGGGATTTGGATAGTTCGCCAATGTTTCCGAAGATGCCGGAAAGGCTGGAGATGGCGCTGCCTGCGGCGGAGAGCCCTGCGCCGGCGTCGGCATGGATGTCGGCGGGTGGGACGGGCATCTGCGCGGTTTCGCCCATGATTTCGAGCTGCTCGGCGATATCGTAGAGGGCGTTCTGCTGGGCGCTGGTGTCAAAGGTGGGGCGCTCGAGTGTTTCCAATATAGGACCGCTCGCGCGAAAGGGCTGTCCTGCCAGGTGTCGGGGTAAAATAGCCATGGGTGTTTATGAAAGGAATCCAGGGAAGACGCCGCCGCTGCCGAAGAGGGCGGAGCCGATGGTGCTGATGCCGGAGGCGAGGGACTGCGACTGCTGGGCAGCGATCTGTGCCTCGGCGCGTTTTCTATTGATCTCGGCGTGCATGACGCGTTGGCGGGCCTCCTGCTGGGTGGAGACGCGTTCGAGCCAGTTGCCGAAACCTTCGAGATTGCGCGTGCGTTTGAACTGGCGCCGGTTGAAGTGGTTCATGTGGGTTTGCCATTTGGCTTCGTAGTCGAGGTTCACGGCCTCCTGCAGTCCGGCAGCGCGCTGGTAGGTGGCCTGGTCGTGCATGTCGGCGAGGGTCTGTTGGAATTCTTCGACGGTATCTGTCATCACTTCCATGGGGGCGCCCTCGGTCGTGATGCCTGACATGCCTACCATCGATTGCTGGGTGGAAAGGAGCCGGTCGAATTGTTCGGACTGCCGGGAGAGTCCTTCGCGGTCTTTTCGCGTGTTGTATTCGACCACGTCGCGGATGCGCCGGGCATTGCGTTTTTTTGCCGCGGCCTGCTGCAGGTCCATGTTCAGGTTCAGCGCGGTGGAGAGGTATCCTACGCGCTGGGCCGACCGCTGGGTGCGCAGCGAGGCGATGGACATGTCTCGCTGGACGGCGGCGTTTTCGATTTCCATCTCGTAGGTCATTTCTGCGGCTTCCTGCAGTGCCTGCGCCTGCTGGGAGCTGCCGAGCAGTCCTACGAGTCCTCCTATTGCATCTAGTATGAACATCAGTTTCCGTGGGTTTCGAATTTAGGTATGATTGATAGGATCGCCACCGGGAAGGGCTGGGTCTGCCGGACGGTGACATCGATGTTTTCCCGGTGTGCGCCGTCGATTTGCTCTTCGACAAGCCCGGTGAAAAGGCTGGGTGGCGGTGTGGGGGTGCCGAGGGAGAGTTCGGGATCGTGATAGGCTGCCTCGTAGAATTCCTCGTCAGGTCCGTCGGCAACTTCGATGCCGAGTGTTTTCCAGACGTTCAACGTCACCCGTTCGGTCTGGAAGGTGCGTCCCTGGGCCGTGCCGCCGGGTGTTTCGAGCTCGAACTTCGTGGGCTGCAGAACGGATTCGTAGGGCAGGCCGATGACGACGTTTTCGCACTCGGTGACGACGCCCGTGTAGTTCGAGGCCGGCAGGGTGATCTGTCCGGAATCGACCTCGGCCGTGCCGCGATATTCGCCATTGGCAAGAATGGCGACGGTTTCTCCCTCAAGGTGATCGAGCCCGGTAAAGACGGTCTGCGGAGAGCCTAGCTCGTATACAACGGCGGAGTCGGAATAGACGAGCGTTTCCTGGTTGTCGTCTTCGAGTTTCTGCAGCCAGAGGGGATCGAGTCGCTCGAGGTAGTATTGATCGACTTCTTCGATCGTTCGCTTTACGACAAAGTAGACCTCATCCGCGAGGCCGGAGTCGCCATAGACCACCGCCACGGACTCGAAAGAGCCCTCTGTCTCATGGCGACTCCAGCCGGATACGTTTTGCGACGGATCGATCGTCATTGCGATCAACGCACCGTCTTCCGTCACGCACCACAGGATCGGGTCGGGCTGCTGCTGGAATGCCATCTGCCGGATTCCCGATCGCGTGAGGTGTTCTGCCAGGACCGTCAGTTCTTCCGAGACACCGCCTTCGTTTCCGTATCCGAATCGACGCACCTTTCTCGCCCCTCGTTCGAGGAGCAGGATCGCATCCAGGGCGAGCAGGGCGGGGCGTTGAGTCGTGCCGATTCGGGATTGTCGGCGAACGAAGAGGTTCGCTGGCGTGATGGGGGTTTGTTCGCTTGTCAGGACAGCCCACTCCTCTGTTTGTGTAAAAATCAAAAGCGCCACGTGGGAGAGGAGCGATTGAATGGGCGACGCCTCATCCGCCGCCAGAGTAAACGCCAGCGGGTCGGAGTCGTAAGCACCATAGCGGAAATTTTCGAAATCATTTGTCCCTGACATCCACACAGTATTGGGCTGCGCTTCCGTCCCGCCGAAAACCAGGCGCTGTTCGTGAAACGAGATCGCTCTTGGGTAGCCCGTAGCCTTTCCCCAGGCGCCGAGGCGGAAGTAGGGAGTGGAAAACTGGGGGTCTGGATCCTCCGGGGTGGGGCCCTCGGCGATCTCGGCCCCGTATGCGAAGTCCTTGATGACTTCCACCTCGCATCGATCTTTCAGTGGGACCTCGCCATCTTTTAGCATCTTTGTGATAATCGCGAGCCCACTGTAGCGAGTGTCCTCGACCTCAAGGACAGCATTCGGGTTTCCGCTATGAGATTCATGAATAAATCGCAACCGATACTCGGCATTCGTTTGCGAAGTGGCTTTGTAAGAGATGTTTCTCGGATCGTTGGCTGCGCTCTCGAATACGCGGACTTCCTGCCAGCTCTTCGCTGAGTCGAGCACTTCAACAATAAGTTTTCCGATCCAGGTGCCGTAGGTTGTGACAGTGTAGTCTCCAATAACGGTGATCGATTCGCTGTGGACATCGTTGTTTTCTTCTTCGTCTGGCTCAAGATTGAGTTTTTGAAGTGCGTCCTTCCTTCGATGGGTGATCTCTATGTAAGATCCGATGTAGTCATCGATATTCTCGCTGTCGAGAAAGACGTCTTTCGTCTGTTCGATATCATTGACAGTCTCCGTGAAATGGAGAATGACGTTCTCTCCTGTCTTCGCCGAAGCCCGCACTGTCGTAGCAGAGCTATTTTCCTCCCGCATCGGCGGATACGACCATTTGACCACCTCCCACGACCAGGAAACCGTTTCCGTCGCCGCGTCCACATAACGAGTCAGACGCTGTACGGGATGAGCAGGATGCGTAAAATAGGCAACGCCATTCACCTGCTTCACCTGCACCTCAAAGAGTTCCGATGCAGCGTAGGGAGAGCCCAATTCGACCGTGGCATCCATCGAGTCTGTGACCAAATCACCATCCTCACGAATGCGCAAAAGCAGGTCCGAGAACTCAAGCACATACTGCATGGTGCCTGATACATTGAAGTCGATCAGTCGACCTGGTCCTGGCAAAGATCCCATATAGGCCGTTCCTGGTCGCCGGAAGACTCCGCCATAGACGCGAGGAAGGAAGTTTTTCAATCTCCGGCATCCCATCCCGAATTTCGGAATGTCCGTTCTGCCGTCCAGCATGGGGGAAAACTCACCCGCATTAAAAGAGTTTCGATGGAGAAAAAGTGGCATGACTAGCGATAGCGAATAATGAAATTGAGGACTTGGAATGGATCCATGTGGTTGACTTCCGAAATGCCGGTCGGATCAGTCGTCTTATTGTAGGTTGTGGTTCCGGAAGTAGGACAGGATCCCCCGCCACTGGCTTTGCTGACAGTTCCCGAACGGAGGCTATCGTCATAACCGTGGGAGTGAATCGGGACATCGGTGTGCGCCTGTGCGCCGCCCTCGCTACCTAATAAATCCGTATCTTCACCGGTGACTCTAATTGCAGGTGCTCCCCCCATATCTCCGCGTCCAATCACCTGGCGATCCCTCAGGTCAGGAAGAAGAAATCTAGTGTGCCAACCGGACACAAGTGAATCGGCTGAGGAAGAAGCAAGCGCCGTCCCTCCGGCAGTCTCTGAAATGGTGAATTCCGTCGAGGAAATCACAGATTCGACAAAAGCCGAAATCAATCCGGAGAAGGTGGTAGCAGATAAACCGAAGGCAGAGAATTCTGAACATGCAACCGTATCGCCAACGCTAAGGGCATGAGCACCCGAGGCTATAATCGTTGAGGACGCCGAAGACCAGGAAAGAGTGAACCCTGTATTGTTTCCGCCACCTCCGTAAGCATATCCGAGAGAAGCCGCTAGGTCGTAGTAACTTTGTCCAGCTGCCCCGGAATACGAAGCGCCGTTACACCACAGAAAATCTGATGGTAGCGCAACTCCAGCCCACGCCTTCACCTCACCGACAAGCGATACATCGCCACTCGACCCGGACCCCGTGGATACATTGTTAGTCACGCTGACACCGCGATTCTCCGTCAGGACCGCACCCGCATTCGCACTGTTTGAAATTGTTTTCATTACCAGTCCCGATCCAGAAACGAAGCGCCACCTCGACGAATGCCGATCGTCCGGCTCGTCGAGAGGGGAGAGATCACTTTCGCATCGTCCTCCTGTGTGTTTGTTAGTTGAGCTTCCGGCAGTGCGACATTCTGGAACTTCGCCAGGCAAAGTCCCGCCTTCTCTGTGCTCTGCGTGATGTCCAAAGCGATGTCACTCGCCAGTTTCAAGGCGAACGCCTCAACAAAATTTGCATCCCACTCCGTTGGATCCGTGACCTTTCGAATGTAAGTGACCAGTGCCTCGTCCGCGTCCGTCAGCAGCTTTCCCGATTCGATCGTGTAGAAAGACTGGCCTGTTTCTGCCTCGATCCCGTTCAGTGTCAGGATTCGCAGGCAATCCTCGGGCAGGTCGTAGGCATACTCCGGGCCAAAGTCCGGCGCCTCAGCTGCTTCGGTTAGGGCTGCTCGTGTCACCGCAAAATTCCAGGGGTGTCCCCGCATCAATGCATCGCGTGAGTGTTCATATTGGCGACGCACCTTGATCGCGCGCACCGTGTTATCCGTTTCCAGATTTTCAATTCCCGGCTCGCCGAGGTGCGACAAAGCCAAACTAACAACATCCGCTTCCGTCATAAAAAATACTCCTTCTCTTCCTTGTATCTCTTCTCCTGATTCTGCACGAAACTGGCACCCACTTTGTGCCTTTGTGCCATATCCCTTTGTGCCTCAGCTTCCCTTCAACCGACCCCTGACAGAGCACCGAAGCACACCATCAAGGGCCGGTTATTTCAGGGGAGGGGAAACCCGCTTACTGATAATTCTCCGAGACGTAAGCAATCTCGATATTGATCGTCTCGCCCGCAGTGACGGCACCGATGGTGTCGTCATCAACGATCAGGCGTAGATCGTCGTTTGCCCCGAGTGTCACGAGGCCATTTCCCGCGATGCCGGTAAAGGCCACGCGATTGTTGTCGAGAGCGACTGTTCCCGTGAGATCGGTCGCCGTTTCGCCACCGACCAGGGCATCGAGCTTCACATCAACATCGATCGCCTCGCCGCCGCCCGTATCACGGATGCAGGAGAGCTCTGGAATCACCTTCGCTCCCTCGACGCCGAGAGAACCGAGCGTGATCACCTCTGTGTCAGCCTCAGTTCCGGCGAACGTGTAAGAGAAGATCGCATACCGCAGCCCCTGTTGGAGAGGGCGGAAAGAGGGCGATGCATCTCGTCGAATCGCGCGATTGCTTTGCGCGTCCTTGATAGTAGTTGTGTAACTAGCCATAACAGATATTTCCTTTCTAGGTTAGGTTGAAATGTTAGGCGGGGCTGCGATCGCAATCGATCGTGACTACCGTCTTCTCATAGCGACGCATGAAGGCATACTGCGCGTAAGCCGAGATCTGCACCGCGTGATCCATGTCAGGCCGCTCGTCGAACTTGATCTGCATCGAGTCCGGACACACAATGATGCCCCGGTCCTTCGAATAGACAAAGCAGGTCGCGACATCCGCGTCGGGATCGTATTGCAGGCGATTCGAGATCACGACCTCCATTCCATAGAGCTTGTTCTCGATGCCTTCGTGCCATGCGCCGATCATGTTGGCCCACACCTCGTTCGTTGCCGTCTTCAGAGCCTGGAGAAGATCACGCTTTTCCTGTGGGCCCATGACGAGAACGAGATCTTCCTCGTCCGCGAAAATGTCATGCGTTTCCAGGATGCGAACCGCTTCCTCCAGTTTTTCCGGCGTCATGCCGACAGCCGAACCACCGAAATCTGCGTCGATCTTCTGATCGTCCGGCAGATCGATTGCGGTAGTGTAAGGTTCCTCGCCGCCGTATTCCGTCTGGTTACAGGCGATCGCGATCTTCGTATCCACCGAGCGGTTCCACGAACGCCGCATCTCTTCCTGCACCTCAGAATCCGGGCGGCCCAGCTGTCCGAGGAAGTCGTCGTCGACACGATCAAAAATGACCTGGCACTTGAAATCGCGCTTCACGATCTTGCGTGCCCGGCCCGTTACCTCCTGCGGAGTTGACCCAGTGAGTCGACCCGATCGCTCCGTCCATTCCAGTTCGTCGATGGTGTTATACACCTTTTCTTTGCCGTCCCATTGGTCGACACGAACTCGATTTCCGAGGCGTTGGATTTCTTGATTCACCGAGTGGTCCCAGTTATCAGCAAACTGTCGCCGATAGTGCTCCGGGATATCCAGTGATGGGGATAAAGCCATAATAATAATTCAGATTTGTGATTAAACGTTAGGGTTCAAATCACCAGGACCGGTAGTCTCAAGAGCGAGGCCGTTTCCAAAAAACGGTGAGACTCAAATTCCGGTCGTCCCTGAATAAAAGGGGCCTTAAAAAGGAGCGAGGTAAATATACCAGAGAACGACTAACAAAGCAACATGAAAAATGCTCTCAGTATGGAGTTCCGCCTTCAGGCGGTCTTTTCCAGTGAGGTGAGACGAAATCGCTTTTTAAAGCGCGGTGCCGGAGCCCCACCAACAGAGAGAGGCAAACCCAGCAATCGACGCCACCATCGAAGAGAAGAACGTCATCCACGTTTTTTGAAGGGAGAACACCATATACGCCACAAAAACACTACAGGGAATTCCGACAGCGCACCAGAGGCGACAAAGATCCGTCAGCGAACCAAAGTTGTATTCCAAGAGAAGAACCATCGACAGTAAGCACAGCGGTCCTGCCAGCAGTAAAACCACCGCAGCGAGCAGCGTAACCACCGCCTGCGCAAGTCCCCACCAGATCTTCCTCCCGGTCTCAGGTCCCCAACGATGCTTCTTCAGAAAAGTCATCAGCCCACTACGTGCGCCAGCCGGTAGACCTTTCAAAGAAATCCATTTACCAACCTTTTACAAAGTTCGCTCCTCCCGAGCTTGACCTTTCTCCTACAAACCGGGCACTCTACCTAGAGAAACCCGGTCATGAATATACCCACCACTCTGTCCATAGTCGCCGCCCTTGGACTAGGCTTCGCTGCGGGGAAATGGCTCCCCGAGATTTCATCTTCGCCATCCGCCAGTGAAACAGATCCAGAGTCCACGAGCACCGCAGTCACCATTGCGGGAGACCTCGCAACCGGGGAGGGGAATGGAAAAGACAATCCGCTCACCGTCTCCGTCGATATCTCGGGAGAAGATCACATCGGCATCGCTCGTGAGCTGCTGAAAATCAAAAAGAATTTCTACAACACCGATGGAAGTGTGAAGGGCCAACTCGCCGACAGTCGCAAAATGCTGATACTCGACCAGGCCCTGGCTACCGCAAGTGAAGAAGAACTCATAGCCCTCTTCGCAGACGAGTCGATTCAGAAAAACGACATCCTCTACAAATACCTCGCCAGTCACAACCCTGAGATCGCTGCGAATCTCTGGCTCGAGATCGCGCAGGAGGAAAAGAGCTACACCGGGGCAAAGGGCCTTCTCACCGAGTGGGTCAGGACGGAGCCAGCTGCCGCAGAATCTTGGGTTGCCGCCCTTCCCGAGGGGGAGTTGAAAGATGCCGCCATCAAAGCGCTGATCGTCCCTCTTGCCGAGGTCGACACTGAAAAAGCCATCAGCTATCTCATGACGCAGGAGGTTGACTACGCGATTTCCCAAATGGTCATACCCATCGTAAATAATCTCGATCCAAGCGAATACGGTTCAGTCGCAGACCGATTCCTTCAGAAGACCGACCAGAAATGGCACCATCAGGGGGCAGTATCTGTGCTTATGGCAATGTGGTCGCGTCAGGACCCCGAGGCCATGCTCGATTGGATGACGACGAAAGACCCCGCAACCATTACAGAACATGTCGCGTCTAATGTAATCAGCCAGATCGCAAGTTCGCCTGACTACGATCACCAGAGTGCACTCGAACTGTTGACACCTTACATCGAAAAACTTCCTTCCGTGGCAGCAGGGGCAGGGGGCATGTGGTTCCAGTGGCTCGCCAGCGGAAAAGACGAGCAAGGCGCCCTGAAGTGGCTCGAAGAAAACGGCGAGACCCTTCGCACATCGCGCTACCTGCGATGGGGAGGAATGCATGGCTTATCCAGTGACAAACTGCGCCACATCTTTTCTGTCGTTCAGGAGACACCCGAGACCCCCATTCGCTCCTCGTTGCTAGAGGGCCTCATCTACAGCTTCTCTCAGAGCCACCCACAAGAGTCCCTTGATCTCATCCTCGAATCCCAGCCACCCGGCAGCAAGACAAGTCAGATGATCTCCAGTGCGATCGGCTACTGGGCCGGCATGGGCGAACCTGAAAAAGCCATCCAGTGGTCGCTCGAGAATATGGAAGCCGGTAACCCCAGGCAGCAGGCTGTTCGTTTCGCCGTATCGCAGTGGGCGCAGAAAGATCCTAACGCTGCCGCCGATTACCTGGCGTCCCTGCCAAAACAAGAACGAGCAGACGCCTTTTCCGGGCTTGCCTATACCTGGTCAGAACGCGATCCCAAAGGTGCCTTGGCCTACACAGAAAAGCTCACCGAAGAGAACTCTGGATTTGCGCGCAGCGTATTCTATCAACTCTCAGAGAGCGAGAGCGTAGAAGACACTCTCCTGCCAAAAGCGAAAGAGCTTCCCGGCGGAAAAATCCGGAACGATGCCGTCTACGGCCTTTTCCAGGGACTGGCCCGGAACAACGCTGACAAAGCCACAAAACTCCTGAACGAAATGGAAAACACCCCGCTTCGTGATCGTGCTGTTTACGGGTTCGTTCGCGGTATTGAATACGAAGACCAGCGCGCTGCCATGGCGTGGGCCCTCCAGCTGCAGCGCCCCGGAGAACAACGCAGCAAACTCCTCAGCATCGGCAAACGCTGGCTCCATAACGACAAAGCCGCTGCCACCAAATGGATCGAGACAAACTCCTCCATCGACTCCGAGATCCGCAGCAAGCTCCTCAATCAGGTCATCAACTGACCCATCCCCAACCACGTAGAATGGACTTCCCAGTCCGTTCCGCCCAGCCTATCCCGTAGCGAAAGCTTTGATCCCCTTCGATCACCGCCTTCCACCAGGAACCCTACACTTTCCGAATCTTCTTCTTTGTCTTCTTGATCTTCTTTTTCAGCCGTTTGATCTTCGCCGCTTTCTTTCCGCGCCGCGCCGTTCGCAATTGCTTCTTCTGCTTTCGAAGTTTCTTCTTCAGCTTCGCTTTTCGAAGGGCCGCTGCCGCTGCAGCTGCGAGAGCCGCTTTGTCCACCGTCAGATCCGTTCCCGGCGCGGCAAAAAGATCCGACACATCGCCATTCGCATCGAAGTTCACGAGGTTGCTCGCGTTTGCCACAAAGATCGCAGTGCTTCCGTCTCGCGACAATTCCGGACTCTGGAGTAAGCTATCCGGTCCCTGTCCATCCGGTGTATCCGTTAGGGAAATCGTCTCGCCCGTTGTCAGATTACGCAGATAGACGTTGTCGCCTGGTTGTCCGCCCATGTTCGTAGACGTCGATTGGAAGGCAATGAAATTTCCATCGCTCGAGAGAGCATAGTTGCTCGAGTTGGAGCTCCCATCCCCCTTATCACCAGCCGTGTTTTTGGATACGAGCAGAGTTTCGTTCTCCGAGAAATCGCGCAAATAAATATCCGCATCCGCATCCGTATCCTCCGGCACTACATCGCTCGAAGTCGACTTGTAAGCCACCTTGGAGCCATCGTAATTGATCGATGCCCCGAGAGCGATTCCATTTCCCGAAGCCGTTCCCGCCTGATTTCGCGACACATGCACCACATTCTCCGTGATCCTGTCATAGCGAAAAACATCGAAACCCGATCCGTTCGAGTCCGTGGTCGCAAGGTCTCCGGCCTGGGAGTAAAACGCCACATAGCGCCCATCTCCCGAGAGGGCAGGTTTGGAACTGCCCCCATCCCCCGCATTCCCCATGGTGTTTTGTGAGACCAACTGGATCGTGCTCGGATCGCTCACCGACCGGATGAAAATATCGAACAACCCATTCGTATCCGTTCCGACCAGATTCGACTTCGAAGTGAAGGTCACCACTGTGCCATCCTCCGAAATATCTGGAGACCCCGAAACGTTGTCCGCCTGATCCCCATTCGCAAATTGCGACAATATCGTCAGTGAATCCATTTCCCTGTCATAGAGGAAAATGTCGCTGTTGTTGTTCACATCCGACGGGAGCAGATTATTGGCTGCGGATTCGAAGACAATATATCGCCCATCCGCAGAGATCCTTGGCGATTGGGAATTGCCTGAGCCTGCTCCATTACCCGCAAAATTCATTGAAATCAGAGTCAGTTCCCGCGTAGCACGATCCTTCAGATAGATGTCGCGAGTGTCGTTCGTATCCAGTGGCGAGAGCTGAGACGAGGTGGTGAAAACGACCAACATCCCATCCGCAGAGGCGCAGAAACCGAAGAGAATCTCTCCATCACCTTGTTCCTCATCAACCGTCGTCGAAACCAGGTCAATAGCGGAGGAGGGGAGCGTCGTCGCTAGCAGCGACAGGGCCGTAAATAAGAGCACGCCGCAGAGACGCGCCACGCGAGAAATCTTGATAGGGTAGGAGAGCATAGTAGAGATCGTTCGATTACCCCACGGAATTACCCGCCTCTAGCGAAACCTTACCGAAAAACCGAAAAAGTTTTCCTCTGCTCATTTCGCATACCCTGTCAGGATATCGCAACCCATTGGATATCAGGACAAACCAAAAGACTCTCGCCCGCCTCGGGCAGCCAGTTATTTCCAGTCTACGGCCTGAGGTGATTGATCGGTCGCCCACCATATTCCAGGAACGCAAAAAGCAGACCCGCCAGCGCAATGATCCAGAAAAGCACCAATACCCACTTCGGCAGAGTAGGCGTCTCACCATTCGAGCTCGGCACCGGCGGAGGAGTAGCAGGCCCCTTCCGCACCGGGGGCGGCGATCCCTGCTGCTGCACACGCGCACCGCACGAACCACAGAAACGCGCGCCCTGGCCCAACTGACTTCCACATTGCGTACAAAAACTCATAGAGCAGTAAAGGGAACCTCACCCGGCCAATTCCATTCCTATGGAGAAAAATGCAAAACGCCGTGCTGACGCAAAACATCCATCCCGGGCAAAGCAGTAATACACAGTAGCACAAAGCCCACCATTGCAAGACCGGACCGGAGCGTTCATCATCCACCCACCATCCCATGAACCCCGAAAGCATCCTGCAGGCCTTCGAATCAAAAGACCCCCAGGCCATACACCAGGCGACCGGAGCCATCCTGCGCAGTCGGGACAGAGACTGGCTCCACCAGCTCCTTCCCCACGTCCCGCGCATGAGGGAGATCGTCGACAAAGTCGACCTCGGCGGCGCCTTTCTCTCCAACAACGCCAGCGCAAAACACGCCCTCAACTGGATTGAAAACGCCGAGGCCGGAGCCTGTCAATGCACCCTCTATGGGACCACCTCCCAGTGGATGCCCGAGAACGAAGCCAGAAACGGAAACGTCGAGATCGAGAGCACCGAAATCGACCGCAAAGCCTGCGAGACCCGCTACCGCGTCCGCTGCCTCGAATGTGGCACTCACTACCGAGTCCTCGAAATCATGGGCTGGCACCTTCCCCAGTACCAGTGGAGAAAAGAGACAACCGGTAACAGCTAGCGATCGAGCATCAGCCCATTCCATACTCCCAGACGCCGTCGCCCCAGCGCCAGCCGAGGAGATAAAGAGTCCCCGCCGCGATGGCAAGGATCAGGAAGATCAAAAACAAAGTTGCGAACAAACTTTTCAAAAAACGCATAGCAAAACAGGCAGCACACCGACCAGACGAACGGCCCGCCTCTCCCATGCAAAAAAATCACCCCACAATCGCGGCATCATCTCCTGGGGTAGGCACGTGCGGGGCCCGCACGTCAAAATCGAAGCCCATCAGAAGGTAGCGACGTGCGGCTCGCGCGTCAAAATCGAAGCCCATCAGAAGGTAGCGACGTGCGGCTCGCGCGTCAAAATCGAAGCCCATCCGAAGGTAGCGACGTGCGGCTCGCGCGTCAAAATCGAAGCCCATCAGAAGGTAGCGACGTGCGGCTCGCACGTCAAAATCGAAGCCCATCCGAAGGTAGCGACGTGCGGCTCGCACGTCGAAATCGAAGCC
>PAAG01000012.1 GCA_002698785.1 Verrucomicrobiales bacterium
GCATTTTCGGCGACAGCAAACGCACCGGTAGGGTTTCTCTCCATAGCCAAAAGGGTTCCCAAAACCTACTCTGAGGTCGAAGCAAATCTGCTACGAAAAAACACGCCACTCACTCAAATGTCAGTCATTTTAATCATTATCGCCCTCGTTGTATCTGGAGCCGCCCTATGGGCCGTCAATGTGAAAATCTCGATGAGTACAAAGATTCAAAACATACTGAGCATTCTCATCATAGTCCTCCTTATTGTATCGATTCTTTCGATCTTTGGCGTGTTCAACTTTAGCTCTTAAAGCCTGAAACCGAAGGCTGCACAAGTGTCCTAGGAGCACACGAAACACATGCCGCTGACGATGATCCGGTTGGTCGTTTCCTACGACGACATCAATGAAACGACCGACCGTATGCGGTCCGACATTTTTGACATCTGCACCGAGAATGCGGTGTCCATCGCACTGAGGAAGCGAATCAAATAGGAATATATTCCGCAAATCCACTTCGCTCCAAAACAAAGCGCCTGTGAACTGAGGATTGCTGGAGAGAGCCTGGTGCTTCCGTCTACCGTTTACCTCTCCCTGGGAATGGGCTTCTAACCCACTCGGCATTCATGAATACATACGCCGCTATCTTCCACTTCCGCCCGTGAGGAGAGCGCGGTTCCACTCGTGGCGGCAACCGATCGGTAGGGTTTATCCCTATTGCTGAAAGAACTCTCTGAAACGATCCTTAAAACACTAACGGATCAGCTCTCCCAACCGCACGCACAAGCCCAACCGCACGCACAAGCCCTGACATGCCATTTATTTTCGTCATTATTTCCCTGGTCGTAATCGGCGTCGTACTGTTGACGGTGAACACCTATGTTCCGATGGATCCTACCATAAAAAAGATCCTGAACGTAATCGTCGCGATCCTCCTGATAGCCTGGCTTCTCTCGGCATTTGGCATCTTGCCATCCGGCTCATGAATCAAGATTCCCTGATTACGTTGCCATATTCAGGTCACATGCGTTACCCGGCGATCTGTTCGCATGCCTCGGACACAATGGGGTGAAGACCCCATAGCCGCGCAAAAACAACGTGAGTATCGTTCGATATGGAAAAGGACAAAGTGGTGCGCCGACTACATCGGCAGATCGACAGGGCTTCGAGGAGAATCGACGACCTCAAACTGCAAACTCATCTCGCCAAAGCGGATGCCAAAGCCGCCTTCGTCGAGCGCGTCGAATCCCTGGAGAAGAAGCGAAACGACTTACGTGACTCAATTCACCATCTTCAATACAATACAACAAGTGCATGGGAGGATTTGGCAGAAGGTTGCAAAAAATCATGGACCGAGCTGAAAACATCTCTTCGAAATGCAATCGCTGAATATCGATCAGAATAAACAGCACTTTAGAGGCTCCTCCTTTCAAAAACAATGACAACACTTCGCAAGATCAAATGGATCACCTTGAGTTTCATCGCCGTTCTGTTTGTCGTGCTGGTCATTCAAAACACCGGTATAACCACTATTCAATTCCTGGGATGGAAGATGGAGGCTCCACGCATGATCGTAATTTCCGGGGCCGGTTTGGGCGGTTTTCTGGCTGGAGTACTCACCGTTCTTCTCCTCCAGCGGAATCAGTACAGGGGTCATCGTCCGCCGGAATCGTCCGCGCCTTCAGAAACGACGAACGAAACCTGACGCAACCACGATGAATGCCCTCCTCTCAGGATTTCAGGAATGACAATATCAGATACGAAAATCTGGCCCGGCAAACCGTGGGATGTTTCTGCAAGACGCTAGACAATGAGCACATCAGAATCAAAGCCGGACATTGAACTCCAAGGCAACATGGCCGTGGTCATCTACAAGACCCACGACGAAGCCGCGAAGGCCACATCAGAACTGCAACAGGCAGGATTCGATGTGGAGAAACTCTCCCTCATCGATCAGGACAGTGGAAGGCGCAGCGATCGATGGGGACATCAGCGTGCCGGGCTCTACAGTATGGGAATCCCGAAGACTATCGTTGACCGTTATGAAGAAGCTCTTAAGGCTCACCAATTCATCGTAATCGCTCAGTGGGTGTCGGAAGAGTTCCCCGGCGGAAGGGAAATAATCGACCGCACTTCCCCGGAATCGGTTGACGAATGGCAATGCGGAAAGATCTAAATAATCTCACTGTTGGTATGCGACAATCCGTATCAAATTCGACAACTCATCAGATTGCTTTGCTGCCGGGCTGGCTGTCTGCCGGGGAATTCCTCAGTACGAAAGCAGGTCGGATTGAGTGACTTGAGATTCCCCCGCCGAATCGCCTTTCTCGGCGATTTCCCTCCACGCCTCTGCGGGATTGCCACATTCACTCACGACCTGAGCGACGCCGTCTCGCAGGCAGCTCCGGATTCGGATTGCTATGTTGGGTCCGTGAACGATCGACCGGATGGTTACCGCTACAACGATCGGGTCCGTTTCGAGTTGCAGGAAAAGGACTTGGATTCCTATCGTAGAGCCGCCGATTTTCTAAATTTCAACAATGCAGACGTTCTCTGCGTTCAACACGAATTCGGAATCTACGGTGGAGTAGCGGGAAGCCATCTCCTTGCCTTGCTGAAGGAGGTAAGAATGCCGGTTGTGACGACGTTGCATACCGTTCTTCGACGTCCTAACGCAGCTCAACGCAAGGTTATGGATGAACTCGTGGAGCGTAGCGATCGCCTTGTAGTAATGGCCAAAAAAGGCGCCGAAATCCTGCGCGACACTTTCGACGTTCCTGACGAAAAGGTTGATGTCATTTGCCACGGCATACCGGATGTGGAGCTTGTAGACTCGAGCTACTACAAGGAGCAATTCGGCGTAGAAGGACGAGATGTGCTCCTGACCTTCGGGTTGATCGGTCCCGGCAAAGGCATCGAGCACGCGATCGAAGCACTTCCGGAGATTGTCCGTGCTCACCCCAAGGTAGTCTACCTGATCCTTGGGGCGACTCACCCAAATCTCCTCGCGGAGGAGGGCGAGCGCTATCGGCTCAGCCTGAACCGTCTCGCAGAGCATTGCGGTGTAAAGGAGCAGGTCATCTTTCACAATCGCTTCGTTTCTCTGGATGACTTGAAGGAGTTCATCGGCGCGACCGATATTTACCTGACTCCCTACCTCAACGAAGCCCAGATTACATCCGGGACACTGGCCTACGTATTCGGCGCGGGAAAGGCGGTTGTTTCGACTCCCTACTGGCACGCTCAGGAGTTGCTTGCCGATGGCCGCGGTGAGCTTGTCCCGTTCCACGATCCGGGAGCCATTGCCGAGAGCGTATCGAATCTGCTATCCGACAAACCTCGTATGGAGGGGATGCGTAAAAACGCCTACTTCCTAGGTCGCGACATGATCTGGCCTTCGGTAGCTCAGCGCTACCTCGACTCCTTTCAACATGCCTGCGCCGATCGCAAAGCAAATCCCCGGGCTGCCTTTGCGGAGTGGACACTGCACAGTCGGCCACACGCACTTCCTCCCCGAAAGCTGGATCACGTCGTGCGGATGAGTGACGGCACCGGGATACTTCAGCATGCGATTTTCAATGTGCCCAATTTTCACGAGGGATACTGCACCGATGACAATGCGAGGGCATTCATCCTGTGCAACCTGCTCGACGAACTCGGCGACGAACCGCCCTCGACAAGTTTGAATCGACTCGCTACCAGCTACCTCGCATTCCTCGCCGCGGCATTCGATTACGAACTGGGCCGGTTTCGGAACTTCATGAGCCACGGTCGATCATGGCTGGAAGATTTCGGCAGCGAGGATAGCCACGGTCGAGCGTTGTGGGCTGCCGGCACCGGAGCCGGTCGATCTCGAGATACCGGACACCGCAGACTCGCAGCGCAACTTTTCGAACGGGGATATCCCATCGTTTCGGACTTTACCTCTCCCAGGGCATGGGCGTTTACCCTCCTCGGTATTCATGAGTACCTGCGTCGCTATCCGGAAACCGAGTCCGCCGATACCCTGCGCCGCACCCTGACAAAGAAGTTGCTGAAATGCTGGAAGAATTCCTCATCCGGTGACTGGCCCTGGTTTGAAAACAGCCTCACCTATGATAATGCGCGTCTTTGTCAGGCACTGATTCTCAGTGGCCAGTGGATGCCGAATGACGAAGCTCTCGAAACCGGACTGGAGTCGTTGCGCTGGCTCACATCAATCCAAACGGCCCAATCGGGCTGTTTCCGACCGATTGGGAGCAATGGCTTCTACACGAAAGGCGGAGCCCGGGCAGATTTCGATCAGCAACCGGTCGAAGCGCAAGCCATGGTGAGCGCTTCCCATGAAGCCTTTCGCGCCACTCGGGACGAGCACTGGAACGCGGAGGCCAAGCGCGCTTTCGAATGGTTTCTCGGTCACAACGATCTCAATCTACCGATCTACGATTTCGCCACCGGTGGCTGCGGAGACGGCCTTCATGCCGACGGAGTAAGCGAGAACCAGGGAGCCGAATCTACTCTCGCCTATCACCTGGCACTGGCAGAAATGCACGGCGCTCAACAGTTGATCACCTTTCCTTTTCCAAACCTCACCTAGATTTCCACCAAGTGAGTTCCATCCGAATCCATCGCCATGAAGTGACTCTTCTTCCCGAGAGTGCGCGAGTCATCCTTCGACCGTTTATCCCGGGCAAGAGCAATCTCATCCTCACCGTGGTGGGCCGAGCCCTCGCTTTGACAGAAGAAGAAGCCGTTCGCGAACTGGAAGCAGTTCGCCATGAGTTCGAAGATCGACACTACGATATCGAACCGATTCTGATGGATCACTATCGTAGAATCGAGCAGCACGTGTTCACCCAGCGTCCTCTTTCCCGAGAACGCCAGTTACTGATCGGCGCTCTCTTTTCCGGCGAATATGCACTCGAATCTGCCGCGATCTTCAATCCTTCGATGGTTCCCCATCCCGACCAGGGTGATCTTCTCGGAGGAGCCCAGCGTTTCATCATGAGCCTGCGTGCCGTAGGAGAGGGACACATCTCCTCGATCGAATTTCGCGCTGGAACGATTTCGGCCGAGGGAAAAATCAAATTGGATCCCGTGTCCCGATATGTAACAGCTCCGGAAATCATTCCCGACCCCAGCTATCAAAAGCGGAGGTTTTGCATCAAGTTGCACGAGATCGGTTGTGATGGCGACTACGCTACAGCAGTGATGCAACCTCTGGAGAAAAGCTTTACGCGAAGTGACTTGAACAAAAGCGTAGATACCGTTCGCCACGAAAACCAGCCTGCCACGCATGCACTGAATCACACCCTCGAATCGATACAATGGCTCGCGGACTCCAACTACGAGGTTTGCTTTCCAAGTAAGCTCGCAATCAGCGAGCGGATCATTTTCCCGGTTTCCCCAAACGAAACAAACGGTATCGAAGACGCAAGATTCGTGCGCTTCGTGGACGACGACGGAACCGTCACCTACTACGCGACCTACACCGCGTACAACGGCCACGACATTCTTCCCCAGCTCCTCGAGACAACCGATTTCCTCCACTTCAACATTCTGACGTTAAACGGAGATGCCGTGCAAAATAAAGGAATGGCCCTCTTCCCTCGCCGCATCGGCGGTCGCTATGCCATGCTATCGCGTCAGGACAATGAAAATCTCTTCATCATGTTCTCGGATAGTCCGCACCATTGGACCGATCCACGGATAATCTTACGCCCCAGCGAAACGTGGGAAGCGGTAAAAATCGGCAACTGCGGGTCTCCGATCGAGACAAAGGAAGGGTGGCTGGTCCTCACCCATGGAGTGGGACCCATGCGAAAGTATTGCATTGGTGCAGTGCTTCTCGATCTTGAGGACCCCACGATCGTCCGCGGTCGACTCCGCGAGCCATTGCTTTCCCCGGAAGGAAACGAACGTGAAGGCTACGTGCCCAACGTCGTTTATAGCTGCGGATCAATGCTCCACGGTAATAAATTAGTCCTGCCCTTCGCCGTGAGCGATCACTCTTCAGCAATCGCAAGCCTTCCGCTCGACGATCTACTCGCGGCAATCCTATCGGATACAGGAAACAGTCCAAGTAATTCCTGATGCATCCCTCCAATCGCAACAAATGCCACGGCAAAAAAATCGCCGTGCTTTCGCCGGTAGCCTGGCGTACTCCGCCCAGGCGATACGGAGCTTGGGAAACAGTCGCTTCGAATATCGCGGAAGGCCTTGTCGCCCGCGGCTGGGATGTCACTCTTTTTGCCACCGCCGACTCGATCACAACCGCATGTTTACATTCCGTGGCGCCAATAGGGTACGAAGAAGATCCCGAAGCCGACGCCAAAGTACTTGAGTATCTGCATCTCTCGGAAGCATTCGAACACGCCGCCGAGTTCGACCTCATCCACAGCCACTGCGATTTCATGGCGCTCAGCTTCAGTCGACTGACCAAAACTCCGGTGCTCACCACCATCCACGGATTTTCATCTCCGAAAATCATGCCGGTCTACGAGAAATACCGGGATGGGAACTTTGTCTCCATCAGCGATTCAGATCGGGCGGAAGGGTTGAATTATCTGGCAACAGTGTACAACGGGATCGACCTTTCCCTGTATCCGCTTGCTCCATCCCAAGGAAAGGATTTGATCTTTCTTGGTAGAATCCATCCTGACAAGGGCCTGCATCTGGCTATCGAAGTGGCCAGGGCGAGTCGACGCCGTCTGGTCATCGCGGGGATCATTCAGGATTACGAATATTTTCGCATAGAAGTTGAGCCGTATCTGGATGGAACGAATGTGGAGTATATCGGATCCGTTGACGTTGCTGGAAAAAACAAACTATTCTCAAGAGCTTTAGCATTACTTCATCTCAACACGATTCCAGAACGTTTCGGCCTCGTCCTTGCCGAGGCGAACGCCGCCGGAGTTCCCGTAATTGCCATGGATTTGGGATCGTGCCGGGAAGTGATCGAAGATGGCGTCAG
This sequence comes from Verrucomicrobiales bacterium, assembly GCA_002698785.1. GTDB lineage: Bacteria > Verrucomicrobiota > Verrucomicrobiia > Verrucomicrobiales > DEV007 > Arctic95D-9. The sequence goes on from PAAG01000012.1 coordinate 6,932, forward strand.
CGGTTTCCTGGTCGGTACTACAGAAGAGGCGGTTGCAGTAGTGGAACGCGTTCACGAAATCGATCCAAGCGAATGCCGCAACAGGGTGGAGAAACATTTCTCAATCCGAACCATGATCGAAGGATACGAAGAAGTGTATACGAAGATATTCTCACAAACCGCCGAAGATCCAGATTAAACGCAGCAGAGAGGAATCGAATGCAAAAGATTAAAATTCTCCACCGCACGTACTACAACTTCTCTCATCCGGTAGAGCTTGGCACTCACTATCTTCGTTTGCGCCCCAGAGAGGGACATAAACTCCGCATAGAATCTTCCACCCTGTCACTTTCGCCCGACCCCACGATTTCCTGGCAAAGCGACGTTGAAGATAATTCCATCGCTAAAGCAGGATTTCAGGACCCGGCAACGCAGCTTGCCATCGAGAGTGAAATCGTTGTACAGCAATACAACGAGAATCCTTTCGATTTCCTCATGGAGAACTATGCCGTCCAGTTTCCTTTTGCGTACCAGGAAGAGGATTGGAAAATCGTCGCGCCTTATGCGTGCAGCAATTCAGGCAACACGACTTCGTCGGTCGCCAGTTGGGCATTAAGTGTCTGGGATGGAAAAGAAATGATTCAAACAATTTCACTTCTCCTGCGGGTTGCCGATCGTATTCGTAATGACATACAGTACGGCATCCGCGAGGACCCTGGGGTCCAGCATCCTGCAGAAACGCTTTCGTGCGGTTCGGGATCGTGCCGGGATTTCGCGGCGCTTTTCATGGAAGTGGTTAGAGGCTTCGGCCTCGCAGCCAGATTCGTGAGTGGCTATTTGGTTTCCGAACCTTCCAGCCTCAACTATGGCGCCACCCACGCGTGGGCGGAAGTCTACCTCCCCGGCGCGGGATGGAAGGGGTTCGATCCCACACTCGGCTTGATTACCGGCACCGATCACATCCCCGTAGCGGTGAGCCGCTTGCCGGATACCGTTCCGCCCGTAGCCGGTTCCTTCATCGGAAACGCCAGCAGCACCATGGACGTCGGAGTCTGGGTGACCGCTTTCTAATCGGCTGCCGAAGGTTTGTTTCCCTGGTGCTTGAGTTTTCGAAACCTAATGAGCTTACGAGCCTTTTCATCCCACAGCCTGTAGGCTAACGTCTTTGAAGCTCCCCCAGAGAGTTAGAGGCACTAATTCTTCGAACATGGGATCCGATCAGTGGCATCGCTCCAGATTGTAGTTCGGTATTCGCGAACTCAAGTGATGGATGTGGTGAAAACCGATGTTTCCGGAGAACCATTGAAGTACTTTCGGCAACTTATAAAACGAACTTCCGAGAATTTCGCGATCTCCCGACACCGATTCCAACTGAAGGGCTCGACAACGGAAGCTCCGTGCCACCGGTTCTCAGGAACCAGACAGACACAGCTTGTCTCGAAGAATGTTCGATTCTTCCCCGCAAACACTTTGCCATAACCTGAACATCATCAGCCGGTAGCTCTTTTTTGCGCGTTCATGCGGAGGCCGGCCTCGTCCTATGATTCGCGGAAAAAATCGTCGTCGAAATCACTGGCACTGCCGAGCGGGCGTGGTCCGGGATCTTCCTTTTTGTGAAGAGCGCGACGCAGCTTCTTGATCGCAATGTTCTGGAGCTGACGAATTCGCTCGCGAGTGACGCCAAACTCGTTCCCTACTTCTTCGAGAGTTTTCGGCGCTTCACCGCTCAGGCCAAATCGGGCCACGACGATTTTTGTCTCACGCTCGTCGAGAACTTCAAAGAGCTCGTCGAGTTGCATGTGCATATTCCTGTGGCTCAGGAGCTCCAGCGGAGTCTGCGCCTTCTCATCGCCGATCAAATCGCCGAATTGTGTGCTGTCGTCCTCGCCGATCGGGGCGTCAAGAGAGGCCGGGCGCAGAGCCGCAGCTTTGAGACGCGAAAGCTTGGCCCGGTCGATTCCGATCTCCTCTGACAATTCTTCGTCGGTTGGCTCGCGACCCAGCTCTTCGCTGAGCACCATGGCAACGCGGCGCATCTTCGTGATCTTGTCCACCATGTGGACGGGGAGACGGATCGTCTTGCTTTGGTTCGCCAGCGCTCGCTTGATGGATTGCTTGATCCACCACGCCCCATAAGTGGAGAGTTTCCCTCCCTTGTTGGGGTCAAAGCGTTCCACCGCCTTCATCAAGCCAATATTGCCTTCCGATATGAGGTCGAGCAAAGGCAACCCGTAGTTCGTGTAGTCCTGCGCGATTTTCACGACGAGACGAAGGTTCGCCCGGATCATGTGATCACGAGCTTCCTTATCGCCATTTCTGATGCGATCAGCTAGTTCCACCTCTTCTTCGCGAGTCAATAGCGGGGTTTTCCCGATCTCCCGAAGGTAGATCTTGATTCCGCCATCCATTTCAAAACTGGCCATGTATATCGACCAAGTGAACCCGGGGATCAGGCCCCATTTCTTGCCGGTCCGAATCGAATCTTCAAGTAGGATCACCACAGAAGTAATCGAACAGGGTTCGCGGTTGGACTTCAACTCCCCAGGTCGAAGTGATTACGACGTGAAGCAGCTCCCCGGCTCTCTTGGCCGGTTTCACCCATGAACCGGCAAGCGGCTCCACAAGACTGGAGAGGGGGAGGCTAGACGCTCTTGACGTTCTCAGCACAAGGACCCTTGGGGCCCTGACCAGAAGTGAATTCAACTGTGTCTCCCTCGCGAAGTTCTTCGAAAGAGTCCCCGCACGCACTACGGTGAAAGAAGAGATCGCTGCCTCCTTCTTCCTTTGTAATGAAGCCGAAGCCCTTATCCGAGATGATTTTTTTGATCGTTCCTTGTGGCATGTTTTGAATGGTTTGTTAAGAAAATGTGCCGCAGGAGCCCTCTTGACCATCTCCGGAACACCCACCCTTAAGCGATTTGGGATGAATAGCTCATGAATTCGTCACCTTTTCTCTTAATTCACGATTCTTTCTCTGACCGCTCCTGGTCGTAAGCCCAGTGTACAGATCCTCAACGGCATCATCAGCAAGCTCATCAGCTACACGACGATCGGCCGCGAGACCGGTGTTGGCGGATCGTTTACAGGAAACGCCACCACTATGAAAGTAGAAGTCTGGATCACGCCCTCGTAGCAATTTTCTGCGAAGGGCTCAGATCCTCTCACCGCACGTCCGTTCTCCTATTTTTTCTTCTTATCAACTCCCGCCTGTTGCTTTTTCGCAATGACACGGGCTTTTTCTTTGTCCGCAGCATCCGCTTTGGCAGCCTTTTGATCTTTGATCTTTCTCTGTGATTTTGGTGATTTATCGCCCATAATTATTTGTTTGTTAGGAAATTGATATTTCAACGCATCGGCGTGGTCACAAATACCGCCACCGCGGAATTTCGCCGTTGACCGGGGCCACGCTTCCCCTGCCGCCGCTTCGATTTTTGAAAAGATACTGACGCTCTGCTGCCGCCGACACTCGATTACCTCGATCATTGAGCCGAACACCTCGCCCGCCTCATCGACCGGTTGCGCCAGGACAAGGTCATCATAAAACACCATCCCTGTCGAAGCGGCGGGAATGGCAATTTCCGCCAAGCCGGATTCTTTGGATTGGCGAAACCTCGCCCATTGCGAGTGATCAGAATTCGTTGATGTCGGAAGAAAAAGTTGCCGACATAGAGTATTGTATTCATTCAGACTGTTCCTTCCCTGGCACCACTAGAAGCGATCTCATAAATACTGGATGGTCCTGCTCCAATGGAATTTGGTGTCGGGCAAGGCGCGCCAAGGAAGCTGGTCAGGACCAGTGCCTGCGGCGCAACGTGGCCCGCCACCAAAGGACATGGAGCCCGAAGGGACTTTGGTGCAATCCGGCATCGGCGCTAACTTTCTTGTCTTACTTTTCTTCTGCGTCAGGTCCGTTCAGTATTTATGAGATGGCTTCTAACCCCCACGCTGTTTCTGGGAATCGGATTACAAATCACCCTTACTTGCATCGACCCCCTTGATGACCTGCCATGCTTCAAAGCGGCAGGATGTCTAAGCTCACGGTGACAAGGTGCTTCCATTCCCCTAATAAGCAAAGTATATTCCCGTCGATTCCCGCGACACCGGGAATCAAGATTTCAGACCCTCCCCGGATTTACGCCGGACTCGGTTGCCCGCTTGCACTCATCTGGCGAAGTTTCTCCCTGAACTGGCTGAAGCTGATGAGCTTCTTGCTGCCCTCATCCCAGAGCCGGTAGCTCATAGTTTTCAGACTCGCCCAAAGAGTTAGTGAAGTCACGTCCCGGAACATGGGATCCGAGCGGTAGCAGCGCTCCAGGTTGTAGTTCGGGATCCTCGAATCGAGGTGATGGATGTGGTGGAAACCGATATTGCCGCTGAACCACTGCAACACTTTGGGCAATGCATAGTAAGAACTGCCCTTCATTGCAGCATCGAAATGGCTCCATTCGTCTCCATTCTCCCAGTAGGTATCTTCAAACTGGTGTTGCACATAGAAGAGC
>PAAG01000013.1 GCA_002698785.1 Verrucomicrobiales bacterium
AGATATGACACAGCAGTCTGTCGTCAGTGCGATGCAATGTCAGGGTTGTCGCACAGTGTTTGCAGTTCGCTACATAACCACACTCCGGACAAAGAATGTTCTTTGCAAATCCGCGCCGATTCAGGAAGAGGATCGTCTGTTCGCCATCAGCCAAGCGCTCCTCCATTAACTGGCGCAACTTGGTTGAGAGAATTGCGGGACCACCTTTGTGTTTCCGCGACTCCTGCCGCATGTCGATGATCCGGATCAACGGTAACTTCTGGTTATCGACCCGCTGCCGCATCGTCGCAAAACCATACTTCCCATTGTGTGCATTGTTCCAGGTTTCCAGAGACGGAGTCGCACTCCCCAGGATCACCGGGCACTTCTCAATATGCCCACGAACAACAGCGATGTCCCTCGCCTGATAGCGGGGAACTGTATCCTGTTTGTACGAATTCTCGTGTTCTTCATCGACGACGATAAGACCGAGGTTTTCGACCGGAGAAAAAATTGCGCTTCGTGCTCCAATCACAATTCGAGCCCGCTGTTCCAACACTTTTCGCCACTCATCGTGGCGCTCTCCTTCTGAAAGACTGCTGTGGAGAATTGCCACCTGGTCTTTCATCGATGCAAATCGACGCTTAAATCGATCCGCGGTCTGAGGCGTAAGGGCAATTTCCGGAACAAGAACGATCGCCCCCTTCCCTGCCTCAATCGTGCTCTGGATCGCTTGCAGGTAGACCTCTGTCTTTCCACTACCGGTCACTCCGAAAAGCAAAATTGGTTTTACCTTTCCACCGTTCGCAATTTCAGACACCGATTCCTGAAATTGTTCCATAACCTCAGCTTGTTCCGCATTAAGAGGTAAGGGCTTAGATTCAACGTATTCTATCTCGTCGCTTGGATCTCGAGTCACAATTCGATCCACCACCTTCACGAGATCTTTCTTCTCCAACGCCGTGATCGAACCTCGCGAAAACCCTTTCTCCCCAGTCAATTCAGCAAGACTCATCGACCCGGACTCGATCAATTCTGCCAAAAGCTCTCTTTGTCTCTTCTCACGACCCGAGAAAATCTCCAGTGAAGGCCCGCTGACACCTTCACAGACCTCCACAAACTTTGCCGTTTTACGCTTCTCCTCATCCCCCCTTGAAGGTTTCGGGAGCATCGTTCGAATCACCGTCTCGATTGGCGTAAGATAAAAATCGGAAATCCAAGCTGCCAGGTCCATCAAGCCCGGGGTGAGAAAGCGATCGTCAGAGACGACACCCATGATGGGCTTCAATTTGTAAGTCAGTTTCGAAGTATCGATTTCTTCGGTTTCGGTCACGGTCCCAACTGAGACTCGATTTCGTAGAGGCACATTCACCCGCTGGCCCGGCACGACCTGCATATTCTCCGGCACGAGATACGAGAAAGTGAGGTCGCTGGTAGCACCATCGATCAAAACCTTCACCGCCGTTGCCGTTGCCATGTGTACAAAAAGAAATCGCCCTCCCGTTTGGGAGGGCGATTTACACCAAGGTTTCTAGTAAGACTATAAAATCTTTTTAACCTTATTGGGTTCCTTAGAAGGAAACGCTAAGGCTGATTCCGCCGTAGAGGATATCAGCACCGCCGCCAGGAATCTGGGGTCCGATGTCGTTAGCTACCCAACCGTTAGGTGCACCGTTGTAGGTGATGTAAGGTGTAAGAGTCGTGCGGCAGTTCAGCTCGATAGGCAGAGAAGCCGTTACGTAGTAGTGGTTCCAGTCGGAAGGACCGAAGTAGTTGTCCGAGTAAGAAACACCAGTTCCGACTACGAGGCTGATCGCGTCAGTGATGCCGAAGCTCTTCTCGATACCAACCTGGTGATACCAACCGAAGTCGATTCCGTAGTTCGTTTCCGCAGCGAGGTCGACAAAGCCGAGGCTACGAGAAACGTCGAGGCCGATTTCACCGTAGCTGTTAACTCCAGCGGACTCTGGGAAGAAGTAGTGAACATAACCAATGCTCACGTCGAAACCTGCGAAGGTTCCAAGATCAGCGCTGGCGTAGATGTCGAGCTCGTCATAGTTGGCAGGAGCGATACCGTTAAGGTACCAAACGCCGATGTTGATCGGAACCGCGAGGCTGTCGAAGGTGTAATTGACGTCTCCCCATACGCTGTCACGAGCTAAACGAACACCGTAAAAGACGTAGTCCGTGTCATAACCAACGCTGATTGATCCGCCGAGATCGTAGCATTCTTCGATCGGTGCTTTGGCAACTGGTGCCTTGCCCCAATCACCCGCGTTAACGCTAAGCGTCATCGCACCGATAACTGCAACTAGGATTGCTTTTTTCATAATAGATTTAACTCTCTTGGTTTGAGATGTGGTCGTAATAACCTGTTTTCGTTTTTCGGATTTGAAAATCCTCACCTGTCCTAAGCAGTTGCTGTGCCATGTTTTACACGACTTCTGTAGCTCCTGAAAAAGGGCAGGTGTGTTGAGAGTTTTAATGCTTTGTTCAAGACGCGCAACAAAAAAATGTGCACCTTTTTCTAAGAAGGTTCCGTGAGAACCGTTCTTAATAGGTGGTTAGATTGTGAAACAATCTCGTAACTTGCTGAATTTCAGTCTGTTGCCCTTTGCTTGTTTTGCTCGATAGAAGGGCAGGAGCGATCCAGATTTTTTCCTGAAGCTCCAGAGCTTTCCTCGTTGTTCTCCCTTCTCCATTATCGTCGATTCGCACGATTGAATCTCGGGAAATCTCGTTGTCAGCAGCAATGAGAACGAGCTCTCCCCTAGTGCGACCTACGCTCTTGATACGAGACACTACCTCCTGGCCCAGGTAACAGCCTTTTTCGAAACTAACTGCTATCTTATCCAAACCTAGCTCGGCAGGGAATGACTCTCCGTTAATTTCGTAGCCTGCCTTGGGTATTAAAGAAAGGAGCTCAGCCTCTTCGACTGTCCTTGATGAGAGTTTTAGTGAGTCATCCAGGAAATCAGGCGTGTCTGAAGTCGTCCAGAGGTCCGTGCCCGGGGAAAAGAGTCGGGTCGTTTTCTTTCCTTCCAGGTTTGGATCAAGAACATGGAAGAGCCTACGACTCCCCGTTACATCTTCCCACTCGCAGTCGTCAGCAATGAGGTAGCGATCGAAACGCTCCAATAGGGTTTCCCGTTGGGAGAGTTCGCCGTCCACTATCAGAGCGTCCGTCTCTGCGGTGATCCAAACAAGGGCTTCTACTTTCCCTTTCGCACTGCATACGCAGGCGGGAACTGCTTTGTTCTCCAAGTCGACTGATACGTCGTTCGAGACTTGTCCGTTCAAATACCTGACTCGATCCGGTCCACTCAGCCGGAGGACACAACGCTCTTCTACTTCGTACCAAGATCCCTGCTTTAATTTGTAATCGATCATCAAGACTTCTTGCTCTTTGCTTCCTGGAATCTTTTCGCCACCACCGAGAAATCGAAATCCCCTAATCCTTTCTGCATTTGGCGGAACATCACGTTTGCAGTTGTTGACGATGCAGGCATCTCCACATTCAGCCGCTTACCCAGCTGCAGCGCGTACTGAATGTCTTTGAACATATTGTTCAAAGAAAAGTGGGTCTCGTATTCCTGCTCCACTATGCCAGGAAGTTTCATCCGTACGAGCGGCGAGCTACTCCCATTGTGCTCAAGTGCTTCGATCAGCCGGTCTGGATCGATCCCCGCAGCGTGAATCAGACCATAGGCTTCGGCTAATGCTTCGACAGTCGAAGCGGCGATCATGTTAGTAGCGATCTTCAGTAGCGACGCCTCCCCTACTCGCCCCAGATACAAAACTTCTTTTGCCGACACTTCTAAAATGGGGCGCATCTTTTCCAACACTTTTGGATCGCCCCCGGTGTAATAAACGAGCGCTCCTTTCTCCGCAGCCTCCTTACTCCCTGTGAAAGGCGCATCCAGAAATGACGCTCCCGTGTCTTTAACAATTTGATAGGCCTCCACGACAGATTCCGGATCGGAGGTGGAACAGTTTACGACAGTGTGCTTTTTCCCCAGCCCCTCTCTGAGAGCTTCGGCCATCTGGATGAGCGCCTCCCCATCGGTCACAAAAAGTTGAATCACATCCGTGAGCCGAGCCATTTCTGCCGGAGACCCGAGAAAGTTCGGCACCGGCTTCGGCGTACGGCTCCAGACATAAACATGACGTCCGGATTTAGCGAGCAACCCGGCCACTCGAGTGCCAATGATACCCAACCCGATAACACCCACCTTTTCGACACCTTCGGAATCCATAGTACTAATGAGCAATTGTAGAGCCGCCCGATTTCCAAAGCCACCGAATACTTCCAACGGACATTACCACGCCTTGTCCGGTTGCTCGTCCAGCCATCGCTGAAGAATCTCCACTGCCGCAGCCTGGTCGAGAATCGGTTTCGAATTTTTCGCCGTGCGTCCAGCTTCGTGAAGTTTCGCCATCGCATCAGAAGTCGAATATCTCTCATCGACTTCATGGAACGTGATTGAGTCTGGAAGCAACTTCTTCAAATCGACCATAAACTTGCGCATCGACTTGGCAGTATCGCTCTCATCACCACTCATGTGGAGCGGCAGACCGACAACAACATCGTTGATCTCTCGAGATTTGATGAGTTCGCAAATTCGGGCCAAGGCTCCCTCTCGATCTTTTCCCGGAACTGTCTCGAGCGGATGCGCGAGCAATCCAATATCGTCACTGACTGCCAGACCAATTCGAGCAAGCCCGTAGTCAATACCGATCGCCTTGGTCCACTCACTCATTAGAGAAACTCCGGCGGTAGCTCGTTTACCAACTTTTTGATGTCGTCGGCTTTGTCGCGATTTGCCACCATCATTGCATCCTTGGTCTGGACCACGATCAGGTTCTCTACCCCGAGTAAGGCGACCATGGGCATTCCCGGTGTCGAGAAGACGATATTGCCGGAGGAGTCAATCGACAGAACCGGTCCACGGGAAGAATTCTCACTCTCATCCTGATCCAGGTACTTGGCAACGGAAGGCCACCCTCCCACATCATCCCATCCGATGTCTGCTTCGATGTTGTAGATCTTCTCCGCATTTTCCATCAGTGCGTAGTCGATCGAGATTTTCTCCAAACCCGGAAACTGCTCGACTACTGTAGAAGAGAAATCGTCGGATGTTCTCAGTGCTTCCACAAAATCTGCGAGGCCGGGACAGTGCTTCCTGAATTCTCCGGTCAACGTTGGGATAGTCCAAATGAAGATCCCCGCGTTCCACGAAAAGTTTCCTTTCTCCAAATATTCGGCAGCAGTCTCCACGGACGGCTTTTCGCGGAAACAGGCAACCTCGTGTACTGGATGTTCCGGATTCGAAGTCGCCTCTTCCACCACATCTCCCCTCTCTATATAACCGTAGCTTGGGCAAGCCCAATCTGGCCGGATACCCAACGTTACAATTGCGCCGGTCGCCGCCGCATCGGCAGCGGCGCTCAGCACAGAGCGAAACTCCTCATTTTTCACGACGAGCTGATCCGCCGGAAGAGCGATCATTGTGGCATCGGCGTCCCTTGCCGCGATCCAACCTGCAGCGAGTGCAATCGCCGGTGCCGTATCTCTTCTCGCCGGTTCTGCTACGATATTCTCCTCAGGTAATTGCGGGAGCACTTCCCTCACTCCGTCCAATTGCGCCTCGTTCGTCAAAACAAGAATTCGTTCGGGCGGCACGAGTCCGGCCAGACGATTGACCGCCTTCTCGATTAAGGTTTCCTCATCAAACAGCCGCAGCAGTTGTTTTGGCCGTGTATTTCGGCTCAGGGGCCAGAATCGGGTTCCGCTTCCGCCCGCCAGAATCAGTGCATATAGGTTCGCCATAAGTTTTGTGACCAGAAAACAGAACTCTACGGTATTTGCAATCTTTCATGCGGGAAACTGTTGAAACCTCCGGTCAACGGGAGCAGTACCTTATTTTATTAAGCGAACTGTCCAAAGTCCGATCCACTTCCCTGCCTTCCTATGTCTCGACGCTCCACTTGTAGCAGCAGGCTGGGCGGTAGCTCTGTGTCTTGACCTTTCCCAAGAACCGGACTGGTTGGCCGTCGGTGGTCTTTTTTTTGCAGTTTGGTGCATCTACCTTCTCGATCGTCTCTGGGACATTCGCAAAAGTCGATCCGGTTACCCGCTCACCCTTAGACATCAATTTGCCGTCGCCAACCCACGCCTTTTACTGGGACTCTCCATTTCCGCTTTATTAGCCGCCTTCTTTCTAATACTTCCAGAGTTTGACCGGACTAGACTGCGGAGTGCTTCGGGTTTGGGTTTAGTGGTGATCTTCTATTTCCTGATGTTTCGCTTCTTACGCCAGAGTCCGCTCGCGAAAGGGTGGGCCCAAAAGATTCCAGGAAAGGAGCTCGCGATCGGAATTTGTTTCTCGGCCGGGATTTTTATCGCATCGAACGCATCTCTTCGGTCAGTGGCTTCAATCATTCTTTTCGTAGCGGTCACGATTCTGTTCTCTGTGAATTGCTTACTCATTGCTGAGGCAGAGATTTCCATCGACCGTGATTTTGACTCTGCTTCCTTTTTCGTTCGAAACAATGTTTCCTCCCTTCCCTATTCCTTATTGCTGGCAATTCCCACCATTGGAGGAGGAATTTTGCTTCTGTTTGGGGTATTTCCCATCTCGGCGATTTCGCTGCTTTTCTGCTCGGTTGTTACCTTGGTGATCGCATTCAAACGATTCCGTCCAGATCCTTTGCGCGTTCAACCCATTGCAGATTCCATTCTCCTATTTCCCTGGCTCGCTGTTGGGACATGGTTCCTATGCGGCCAGGTCTGAGATGACACTTCGTTCACCGTTGATCCGTTGACGCATCAAGAGGGTGCATTACAATCAGCCGTCATGTTAGATATCCGATTGCTGAGGGAAGACCCCGAGAGCGTAAAAGCGCGCGTGAAGACGCGTGGCGGTGACGCCTGGAAACTCGTCGATGAAATTCTTGAGTGCGATGAGAAACGGCGCTCAGGGGAGACAGAGAAACAGCAACTTCAAGCAGAGCGGAATCGTGTCTCCAAGCAAATCGGTGCGCTGAAGAAAGAGGGAAAGGACAGTTCCGAGATTGAGGCTGAAGTGCGGAAAATTGGTGAGCGCATCAAAGAAATCGGCGATGAAGCTGCTGCTGCGGAAGACCGCCAGATGGAGCTACTTCTCCAAGTCCCAAACATGCCGCATGAGGAATGCCCAGTTGGCGAAGATGAGGAATCGAATCCTGAGGTCCGCGTTTGGGGAGAGAAGCCCGAATTTTCTTTCGAACCGAAAGACCACGTCGACCTCGGTACGTCACTGGGTCTCTTCGATTTCGAACTCGCTACGAAGATCAGCAGCAGTGGATTCGTAACCTTTACCGGCCCCGGCGCCAAACTGGAGCGTGCTTTGATCCAGTTTCTACTCGATCTCCAGACTGAGAACCACGGATACAAGGAGGTATCTCCTCCCTTTATAATAAACCGTGACAGTATGTACGGAACCGGTCAGCTTCCGAAATTCGAAGATGACATGTATGGCCTCGAGGAAAACGCCTATTTCCTCGCCCCCACTGCCGAGGTCCCAGTGACCAATCTGTACCGCGATCAGATCATCAAAGAAGAGGAGATGCCCATCAAACTCACGGCCTATACCCCATGCTTCCGTCGCGAAGCCGGTTCAGCAGGTCGAGAAAGCAGAGGACTGATTCGCATGCACCAGTTCGACAAAGTCGAACTGGTTAACATCGTCCATCCTGACGAGTCGTTCGACATGCTCGAGAAACTCACTGCAGAGGCGGAGACGGTTCTGCAAAAGCTTGGGCTCCACTACCGAACCATCGAACTCTGCACGGGCGATCTGGGATTCAGTTCTGCCAAGACCTACGACATCGAAGTCTGGGCCCCCGGACATGGAGGTTACCTCGAAGTCTCGAGCTGTTCGAATTTTGTCGATTACCAGGCTCGCCGGATGAAGCTTCGCTTCAAAGATGCCGACGGCAAGAATCGCCAATGCCATACACTCAATGGTTCCGGCACTGCGCTTCCGAGGCTTTACGTCGCTCTGGTTGAAACCTACCAGCAGGAAGATGGCTCGATTGCCATTCCGGAAGCTCTGGTTCCCTACATGGGGACAGAGACTATCACCCCCTGATTTGGCTATTTCGGGAAAAAGAAAAACCCGGAGCCGCGGGAAGCGGATCCGGGTCGTGCATTCAGGCGAAAGCCTGAAGTGAATTACTCTGCGGATACAGAGATCGCGTCTTCGCCGCGCTCTCCTGTACGGATACGGATCGCGTCTTCAACAGAAGAAACAAATACTTTTCCGTCACCGATCTTGTTGGTCGATGCAGCTTTCACGATGGTGTCCACAACGGAACTCGCGTCGGCATCTTCGCAGATGATTTCGAGCTTCACCTTCGGGAGAAAATCAACTGTGTACTCAGATCCACGGTAGATCTCCGTGTGTCCTTTCTGACGACCGAAACCTTTAACTTCGCTCACAGTCATACCGTGTACGCCTGCTTCGGTGAGGGCCTCTTTTACTTCCTCCAGTTTGAAGGGCTTGATGATTGCTTCGATTTTTTTCATGGGTGTTTTGATTTAAATTGCGTTCGACTTTCTAGTCTCAAGTTCTTTAAAAGCATCTTGCATGCCAACGGCACATATGAGGCATGGAAGCCTCGTAGTATCAGGGGATTTTACTTTCCCTCTTTCTTTCTTGAACTTGTATGTGGTAAGTAATTGACCACCGCCTGACAAGAAAATTATCGAATTCCCATGTCTGACCCAATGCACATACTGATGATCGATAGTGACAATCGAGCTGTCGAGACCGCGAGGAAGGCGTTGGAAGATGATGAGATCATCATCGTTACCATTAAGAATATCCAGGCGATCAACGAGGAGTTGACGGGGATGTCTTTTGCGACCGTCGTTTGCGATTTTGGCAGCAGCGGGAAATTCGACCTCAAAGGACTAGAGCGAGTTCGTCGGCGGTTTCCCCATACACCTCTTATCGCGACAACAGCATCCTACGACAGCAGCACGGCTATCGAGGCGGTGAAGGGTGGTGCATTTGATTTTCTGCCGAAACCTTACGAAACCGGCGAGTTTCGGAAAGCAATCAACGAGGCCCTCGAATGCTCGAAAAAGACCAACGAGCCCGTGTATATCGATCCGAGGAATGAATTCGATGATGACTCGGATACCCTGGTCGGAAACAGCCGGGCAATGCTCGATGTATACAAGATCCTCGGTCGGCTTTCCCCGACACCTGTGACGGTGCTGATACGCGGTGAAACAGGAACAGGCAAAGAACTCGTCGCCCGCGCTCTCTACCAACACGGCCACCGAGCCCATAGGCCCCTGATCACCGTAAACTGCGCCGCGATTCCGGACAACTTACTCGAGTCCGAACTATTCGGTCATGAGAAAGGCTCGTTTACAGGAGCAACCTCAACGAGAATCGGAAAATTCGAGCAGGCAAACAACGCGACACTTTTTCTTGATGAGATTGGGGACCTCGATCATTCCCTCCAAGCGAAACTTCTTCGTGTTCTCCAAGAGAAACGGTTTCAGCGCGTCGGTGGAAACAATGAGATCTCAGTGGACGTTCGGATCATTGCCGCGACCCACCGCCCGATTGAAAGAATGATTACGGAAGGAGAATTCCGAGAGGATCTTTTTTATCGACTCAACGTTGCAACCATCAAGCTCCCGCCCCTCCGGGACCGGGTAGGTGATATCCCCCTTCTCTGTAATTTTTTCAGTCGGCGTTTCAGCAAAGAGCTCGGGTTCTCACCCGTTCCATTTACCAAACGGGCCATTTCCCGGCTGGAGTCTGCGACACTTCCCGGAAACGTTCGTCAGCTTCAAAACATCGTACGTAAGGCGCTTCTCCGTAGCCGGGGTTATTCAATCGATGACGAGTTGATCGAGTCGCTTCTCGATGAAACTGAACCACCTGAAAATCGAACAACCAGCGGCGAATCCATCGAAGACTGGTGCCGCCAATTAGTCGCTCAAGCTGCTGACGACAAGATTGATGGTATCCACGAAATCGCTGTGGAACGTGTGGAAGCCGCCCTCATCGAAGAAGCTCTAAAGAAGAGCAACGGTAACATCAGCCAAGCATCAAAATGGCTGGGACTCTCCCGATTGACCCTTCGTGAGAAAGGGAAAAAGTTCGGTATTCTATCCGACCGCTGAGATTAATCAGGCTGGTCGCATGGCGAGCCAGGCGGTTGTCGTTCCCTCTGCGTGCCGCAGACCCAATCTCATTCCCATGTCTGCAGCCAGAACTGCTGCGGAGGTTAAGCCAATTCCGAAATGTCCGGAGCCCTTAGTAGACTCGAATGGCTTGAAGGCTTTGCGAATATCATCAACGCTAAGATCCGGAGAGGTATTTCGAATGAAAAGATCGACGTTTGTCCCCTGGCTCGCTTCTCCCGGAGGAAACAGATCCACGGCAACGGTGCCCCCACCTTTCTCTGCTGCAGCCTCGACTGCATTTCGGACAAGATTGACATAGACTTCGCTCAACTTCCCGGAATCGCCCGTAACCGCTGGCAATCCCTCTCGTGGTGTGAATCCAACACGCACTCCTTTTTCGGCGCCCAGCTCTTCCGCTTTCTGTTTCCAGAAAGTAAGCATCTGAGAGAGTTCGACTCGGTCCGCTGCACATTCGGAGCATCCGCCTGGGACCAAAACGTCTTTGTTCAATTCGGAAGCAGAACGAGCGGCATCCTGCATTTGTTGAGCACTGTCACGAACTTCCTGGCTGATTCCGTCATCATACAGAATCAAACTCGAGAAGCCCTGAATCACTCCCATCAAGTTGTTGTGTTTGTGCACAAGCCCTTTCAGGAACTCTTGGTAGTATTTCCGGGTCGGTCCCTTTTCCAACCGGTAATCATCAGCAAAAACAAACTCAGACATGGCAAGCAATTCGTCTCTCGATGATGATAGGATGCCCTGTGATTAACTCAACTTAAATAAACGCAAAACGGAGGAGCCACATACTAACATAACGATATTTTCTCCGCACTCACGATGGACTTTACCTCTCCGTTCGGGATTTCCACCAGCAGCTCTCCCCGGTCGCCGAAACCGGCCCCTTTACCCTGAATTTCCCCATTACTCATTTGAACATGCATTGGTTTCCCTTTCAAAAAGTCTCGATTCCGAAGCCAGTCGATCACCTCCTCAAAATTCGCATCTTTGTTAGTCTTCAGCTCGATCCAATTCCTCATGATCAATTCGAGAATGTACCAGCGGCTGGATTCGCACTCGAGGACCTCATAAAGTGAGATTGCGATATCATGTAGTTCCGCGGGTATTTCCTCTCTTCGGACATTGATGTTCAAACCGACGCCGATGATCGCGTAGGGCCCGGGGTTCAGTATCGTCTCTACCAGAATCCCTCCGAGCTTTCTCCCCTGGAGAAAAATGTCGTTCGGCCACTTCGCTTCGATTCTTGTCCCCGGTTCCAAGACTGACTCCAATGCTTCTCCAACCACCATTGCCGTCTCTAACGGAATGCGTGTCCAATGCTCGCGATTCTCGCCAAGCGCGATCGCGACCGAAAAGAGTAAATTTCGACCCGCGGCTGCCTCCCAACGATCCCCCCTTCGTCCCCTTCCGGAATCCTGAAAATCCGCTACAACGAGAGTGAAATTTCCTCCGTCACCATCCTTGAGAAGTTTGCTGAGATCGTCATTTGTCGACCCTGTTGCGGAAAGATGGTGAAAGGAGCTTTCTGGAAAATAGCTTCGCTCTTCCGCAGTCCAATTCTCCGTCATCTGGAGATAGATTGGTTTACCCATTCGCTGCTTTTAAATCGAGGCCAAGATCAATCGATCGAACGGAATGGGTCAGCGCTCCAACCGATATATAGTCGACACCAGTTTCGGAAATCCCTTTCACGGTGTCCAGATTCACTCCTCCGCTCGCCTCCAACTTCGTTACGGATCCCGTTCTGGATCTCATTGCAACCGCTTCCCGCAATTCGTCATTCGACATGTTATCCAACAGGATGACATCAATGCCATCGATCCTAAGAAACGATTCTACCTGGTCGAGGCGATCTGCCTCCACCTCGATCATAATCGAAGGAGAAGTCGCTTTCACTTCTGCAACTCTGGAAGCCAGATCAATCGGGCTGGGATTCGCGACGAGATGATTGTCTTTCACCATGATCGCATCATAGAGCCCCATGCGATGATTCTGGCCCCCTCCGTGAACGACAGCGGCCTTCTCCAGATCTCTCCAACCGGGTGTCGTTTTGCGGGTATCGAGAAGCTTTGCCTCAGTGTGTTTGATCAGTCGCACATAACTCTGGGTCACTGTTGCGACACCTGAGAGTCTCTGCATGAAATTAAGCATTGTTCTCTCCGCTGTGAGAATGGATCGAGTAGGGCCGGAGATTTCAGACACCACTTCTCCGGGATTTGCTGAACCCCCATCTTCAATCACAGCTCTGTATTTGAGATCAGGATCGACGGCAGAGCATACATGCGCTGCAATTTCATGACCGGATATTATCGCCTCTTCCCGGCTGACGATCGCGCCGGTGGATTTGTGTTCATCATCGACAAAGAAGTGACTCGTCAGATCGCCTTCGTCTCGGAGATCTTCTTCCAAGGCCATTTCGACCAAGATGCGCGAAAGTCTGTTCATGGTGTTGGTTTGACTGGATCAGGTTTGGTAAGATTTCGAAAGTAGAGACGATCCATTTCTGGATCCAGTTCGCGATAGAAATCTACCAGCACATCCACCTTCTGATCTATCCGGGGGAACTCTGCGCAATACTTCCAGATGGTCGGATTGGTGAACAGGTGCGCTGCCGTCTCGTTGAAATCCTGCTCTATCGAGACTCGATTGTATAAAGTAAGAAAGCCTTGCTTCATCAGGTCGCCATTCAGCCGGAGCAGCCCACTTCCCGATCCTCCCGTTTTCTTCTGCTCCTCCGCGAGTACTCGTGTCGCTTCCGACCGATCCCCATTTTTCTCTTCGATCACGCCGGTGGCCCTGTAGGTGAATCCATCTGGATTGGAGGAAGTCCACCTGGATTTCTCAAATAGTGGCTCGTTCTGCTTCAATAGAATTGATGAGAACTCATGATGAAATCGTTGTTCGAATCCTCGGTCGTCAAACTTCGCGCGATAGACGAGGACGATCCGTTTTCCATTAGACATGTAAGTCCCCCCGTATCCTACATCATAGAATCGCAAGGAGCCGACTATGCTGACGCCGTTCAAGAATTCCTCTCGGAGGCGGATCGGGTATTTTGCGATCGCCTTTCGAACGATCCGCTCGGCGTCCGCCTTGAGCTCCTCATTTAAGGGTTCGACATTTGCTTGAATGGGTGCGGCTATCCAACTCTTCGGTAGGAACGAATTGTCGGAAGGAAAGTCGATCAGGTCATCCGCAGAAGCGTGACCCAGGAAAAGAAGAAAGGCGAAAATTACCCCACGGTTGAACATTGATCTTAGCGTTTACCTTTTTCGAGCCAAACTGCAAGCAACGAGATATCGGCCGGTGTGATCCCACTGATCCTTCCTGCCTGACCCAATGTTGATGGACGGATAGACTGGAGCTTCAACTGTGCCTCCTTTTTTAAACCGGTGATCTCCGTATAGTTAATTTCGGGTGGCAGGGGCTTCTGATCGAGCCGCTTTGTTCTCTCCACCATATCTTCCTGACGCTGGATGTATCCCTCGTATTTGATATCAATTTCCACCTGCTCCCAAATCGTCACGTGATGAGCTTCGCGGAGGTCCGCGTCATAATCGGTCCATGAGGACTCTGGACGCTTTAACCATTTTGCGAGAGAGCCCTCGGCAGTGTGCGTCGTCTCAAGAGTCTTCCGCAGCGTCGCGATCTCCTCGCGCTTCTTGTTAAGTTTTTGCAATGTTTCATTGCCGATCAAGCCGTGTGCTGAAGCTTTTTCTGCAAGACGAAGGTCGGCGTTGTCGTGCCGAAGCAGGAGCCGATGCTCCGCCCGGCTTGTGAACATACGATACGGTTCGTCGGTTCCTTTCGTGACAAGATCATCGATCATGACACCGATATACGCTTCATCTCTCCCGAGGATGAATTCTGGCTGACCAGCAACTTTTAATGCCGCGTTCGCACCCGCAACGAGACCTTGACCTGCCGCTTCCTCATATCCTGATGTCCCATTGATCTGGCCAGCGAAATAGAGTCCACTCACCCGTTTTGTTTCGAGAGTTGAGAAGAGTTGTGTTGGGATGCAGTAATCGTATTCCACTGCATATCCCGGTCGAATGATCTCCGCATTCTCCAATCCGGGGATCGAATGGATGAAATCATACTGCACTTCAAACGGCAACGAGGTGGAGACACCATTCACGTAATACTCATGTGTCTGTCGACCTTCCGGTTCGAGGAAGACCTGATGTCGGTCCTTGTCCGCAAAACGCACCACCTTGTCCTCAATAGAAGGGCAGTAGCGCGGACCAATCCCCTCGATCATTCCCGCATACATCGGAGACTTATCGAGATTGGCGTTAATGATCTCGTGGGTGCTGGGGTTGGTATAGGTGATCCAGCAGGGCAATTGTTCCACGTGGAACATTTCCGCGGACCAATCATTCAGAGTAAAGATATCATCCTCACCTCTCGCGGTCTTCTCAGGCGAGAAGGAAAATGGCGGGGGTGGATCATCGCCCAATTGCGCTTCACACTGCGAGAAGTCGATCGACTTTCCATTCAGCCGACACGGTGTGCCGGTTTTGAATCGCTCCACCTCGAAACCGAGTTCTTTTAAATCATCACTCAACGTAGAGGCGGAGTCCCCCATTCTCCCACCGGCCTGATTCTGCATTCCCACATGCATGAGCCCACGCATGAATGTGCCCGTCGTGATCACTACAGATTGAGAGGCGATACGAACACCGAGGACAGTTTCAATTCCGACAACCTGATCATTCTCGACAAGAATCTTTCGGACATTTCCCTGATGAAGATCGATGTTCTTCTCCCCCTCGATCAGCCACTTCATCCGAAACTGATACGCCTTCTTGTCGCACTGAGCTCGCGGCGCTCGAACACTCGGTCCCTTTTTCGCATTCAGAATTCGAAACTGAATGCCGGTGGCGTCAGTATTATGACCCATCGCCCCTCCGAGAGCATCGATCTCACGAACCATGTGACCTTTCCCCAAACCTCCGATAGCAGGGTTACACGACATTTGACCGATGGTGTCCAGGCTCTGGGTCAGCATTGCAACCTTTGCGCCTACACGGGCGGCAGCCAACGCAGCTTCCACACCTGCGTGACCTCCACCGACAATCAGTACATCATATTTTCTCGGGTACTCGAACATCTTAAAAATCCGAAATGTTCCACGTGGAACATTGGCCTCAATCCAGCTTTAAAAATCATGAAATAACGGCACTTACCGTTTTCCTTGGGGGGTAGTTTACGCTACCGTCCGCTCCCTTCCAACTGAGGGAAATATATTTCTATTAGTGATGGCTTCCTCTACTCAGAAACCGCAGTCCGAGAACTACGCAGACGACCCGATTAACTCGTCCCTTTCGAAGGACGAAAAGATTTCCTTACTCCGTGACATGGTTCGAATCCGACGATTCGAACAGGAGGCACTTCGCCAATACCAGCAGGCGAATGCAATCGGAGGTTTCCTCCATGTCTACATCGGACAGGAATCTGTCGCCGTTGGCACAATCTCCCTCCTTGGAGACGACGACCATGTCATCACCGCATATCGCGATCATGGCCACGCTCTCGCTGTCGGCATGAACATGAACGAATGCATGGCAGAACTTTTCGGTAAAGCCACTGGCTGCTCCAAAGGAAAAGGCGGGTCGATGCACTACTTCGCCCCCGATAAGAACTACTGGGGCGGTCATGGAATCGTAGGAGGCCAAACACCACTCGGTGCAGGCATCGCATTCGCTCTAAAGTACAACGACAAGAAAGGCTGCTGCCTCTGCTATCTTGGCGACGGGGCGATCAATCAGGGCGCTTATCATGAAGCTCTCAACCTGGCCTCTCTCTGGGACCTCCCGGTGATCTACATCATCGAGAACAATGGATACTCAATGGGAACTTCTCAGGCCCGCTCTTCGGCACATCCGGAAGAAGGTCTCGCTGCCCGCGCAGAGGGATACAACATGGACTGGGAACAGATCAACGGCGTAAGCATCTACGAGATCCGCGCACGGGTGAAAGAGCACATCGATCGCGCCCACGAAAAGTCACGCCCCGCGATTCTCGAGATCATGACCTATCGACACAAAGGACATTCCATCGCCGATGCAAATGCCGAGAAGTATCGAACCAAGGAAGAGATCCAGGAATACATGGTGAAGCACGACCCGATCGAGTTCTTCAAAAAAGCACTCATCGACGAAGGCGTAATCACCGAAGACGATTACAAGACCCTGAACAAAGAAGCAGGAAAAGAAGCGGCCGACTCTGCAGAATTTGCCCACAACAGTCCCTTCCCCGATGAGTCTGAAATCTTCGACGACATCTATTGGGAAGTCGACAACAACACCGAAGCCGGAAGAACCGGACGCCACTTTTTCCACGGCTGAAAAATCCAACCCTCTATCTAATACCAATTTCTTTTACCGGAATCGACCATGCCCAGAGAAATACCATACCGGGAAGCCCTTCGTGAAGGCCTCGACGAAGAACTGGCAAACGACGACAATGTCGTGCTGATTGGCGAAGAAGTCGCTCAGTACAATGGCGCCTATAAAGTCACCGAAGGACTGTGGAAAAAGTGGGGAGACAAGCGCATCATCGACGCCCCGATTTCAGAAGCCGGATTCATCGGCATGGGAATCGGAGCGAGCATGCTCGGAGTACGGCCCGTCATGGAGCTGATGTTTTACAGCTTCGCTTACGTTGCCTTCGACCAGATGATGAACAACGCAGCCACCGTTCGCTACATGTCCGGTGGTCTCATCAACTGCCCTATCGTTGTTCGCGGTCCGGCGAACGGAGGAACGAACGTGGGTGCCACTCACTCCCACACTCCAGAGAATATTTTCGCCAATATGCCCGGCTTGAAGGTTGTGTGTCCATCCGATGGATACGATGCGAAAGGACTCATCAAGAGTGCCATTCGCGACAACGACCCCGTCTACTTCATGGAGAGCACTGTTCTCTACGGAGCAAAATGTTCTGTCCCTTCCAATGACGAATTGGAAGACGGTGAACTGATCATCCCAATTGGAAAAGCGAAGGTCAAAAAGGAAGGTGCTGACGTTTCACTGATCGCCCACGGACGAGCCGTGCTCACCTCACTCGCCGCTGCAGAAATTCTTTCCGAGAAGCACAACATCGATGCCGAGGTTGTCGACCTGCGAAGCATTCGCCCGCTCGACGAAACCACCGTTCTCCAGAGCGTCCGCAAAACACACCGTGCTGTTTACATTGAAGAGAACAAACCTTTCTGCGGTGTCGGTGCACAGATCTCTTCCATGCTAATGGAGCAGGCTTTTGACGATCTCGATGCACCCGTGCTGAGAATTACCAGTGCCGATGCTCCTGCCTTCTATAGTCCACCCATCGAGAAGATGCAGCTGCCCACTCCAGAAGAAATCGTGGAGCGCACTTTGTCTATTTGTTAGGATTTTTTACGTAACCAAGAAACCAATTTCCCACACCCAGTTCCTTTATGGCCAGCTATCTTAAGATGCCCAAATTGAGCGACACCATGAGCGAGGGTACCCTCGTCAAGTGGCTCAAGAGCGAAGGCGATTCCGTCTCTATGGACGAAGAAATCGCCGAAGTGGAAACCGACAAAGCGACCATGACGATGCCCTCTTTCGACGAAGGCATCCTCTACAAGATTTACGTGAAAGAGGGCGAAACAGTACCGCTTGGTGCCACCCTCGCACTCGTTCTCGAAGAAGACGAAGATCCGCCGGAAGATGCCGACAACCCTCCCGGAGATGCATCAGCAGCACCCCCTGCTGAAGATGAGAAAGAGGACACATCGGAAGAAGCTCCAGCCAAAGAGGAGTCACCAAAGTCCGAGCCTTCACAGCCGAAGCCCGCGACTTCTTCCAGTTCCGCAACACCAGCCCCGACCACTGCATCTGGCGAAAGAATCAAAGCCTCCCCTCTCGCTAGAAAGCTCGCCGAAGAACAGGGCATCGATCTCACTCGCGTTCGCGGAACCGGTCCCGGTGGCCGCATCGTGAAAGCCGATCTCGACTACGCGCAATCCGGTGGAGGTGGTTCGGACCTCGGTCTACTGCCTTCCTCAACTGCTGGAGCCGATCAGACCCTTCCACTCTCTGGAATGCGTCGAGTGATCGCCCAGCGTCTCCTCGAGAGCAAAACGACTATCCCTCATTTCTATCTCAACATCGAGATCGATACTGAGCCGCTCATGACAATGCGCGCACAGGTAAACGAGGCGAGTGTCGCGAACGAAGGACCGAAATACACTGTTAATGATTTCATCATGCGTGCGACGGTCCTCGCTGCCGGTTCTGTGCCAGAGGTGAATGCATCCTTCCAGGGAGATTCCATTCTCCAGTTCGGAGAGATCCATCTTTCGGTCGCCGTTGCCATCGACGACGGTCTTGTCACACCAGTGATCCGCTCAGCTCAAACGAAGTCCATTAAGGAACTCGGCGCAGAGATGAAAGACCTCGCTGTCCGTGCTCGCGACAAGAAGCTCTCACCCGACGAAATGCAGGGCGGGACGATCACGATTTCCAACCTGGGAGCATTCGGCATCGGGCACTTCGATGCGATCATCAATCCTCCACAGGCTGCGATCCTTTCTATCGGTACCATTACGAAGCAACCCGTCGTAAATGAACATAACCAGATTGTTCCCGGCCAGCGCATGTGGATCGGGATGAGCTGCGATCACCGCGTTGTCGACGGAGCCGTCGGCGCAAAATTCCTCTCAGAACTGAAACGTTATCTGGAAACACCCGTCCTTCTAGTCTCCTAACATTGATCTAATTTCTCTTTCACATGGCAACATACGATCTCATTGTAATTGGCGGCGGCCCCGCCGGATATGTCGGAGCAATCCGGGCAGCACAACTTGGCAAAAAAGTAGCCTGCGTTGAAAACGATCGCGCTGGCGGCACCTGCCTGAACTGGGGGTGTATCCCAACCAAGGCACTCCTAAAGAACGCCGAGCTCTATCACACGGTGGCGCACCGTGCCGAAGAATTCGGTCTCAATATTGAAGGCCTGTCCTACGACTGGGAGAAAGTCGTCGGGCGCTCTCGTGGAGTCGCCGACAAGCTCGCCGGCGGAATCGAGTTTCTCTTCAAGAAGAACAAGATCGACTACATCCGTGGAACAGGTGGCCTTGCCGCCAACGGTAAAGTCGAGGTGGTAGACAAAGACGGAAACACCGAACTCTACACTACAGAGAATGTTCTCCTCGCCACCGGTTGTGTATCTCGTGAGCTTCCTTTCCTCCCCTTCGATGGCGAGAAAGTGATCGGCTCGAAGGAAGCTCTCCAAATGAAGAAGCAGCCAAAGTCGATCGCAATCATCGGCGCTGGTGCAATTGGGATTGAGTTCGCTTATTTCTTCAATGCTTACGGCACGGAGACAACCGTCATTGAGATGATGGATAACATCCTCCCCGTCGAAGACAACGAGGTGAGCAAGACTCTCGAAAAATCTCTTACCGCACAGGGAATCAACATCCACACCAGCACGAAGACAGCATCCGCTGAAGTCACTGACAAGGGTGTTAAGCTCACCGTCGAACCAGCCGAGGGTGGCGATTCTCAAACAATTGAAGCAGAGGTCTGCCTCGTTGCCGTTGGAGTTGCCCCAGTGCTTCCAGCTAATGCCGAGCAATTGACTCTGACCGATCGCGGATACATCGAAGTCGGCGAACGCTACGAAACGAATATTCCTAACGTCTACGCAGCAGGCGATATCATTGGACCACCATGGCTCGCCCACGTGGCCAGCTACGAAGCAATCCAAGCGGTAGAAGGTATGTTCGACTCCTCTTTCGATCCGAAGAAGGTAACTCTCTTCCCCGGTTGTACATACTGCCACCCAGAGGTTGCCTCGATCGGCCTTACCGAACAGGCATGTAAGGAAAAAGGACTCGACTATCGCGTCGGCAAATTCCCATTTGCAGCCAGTGGTCGTGCACTTGCCGTCGGTGAATCGGAAGGTTTCGTGAAGATGATCTTCGACAAGAAGTATGGTGAAATTCTCGGTGCCCACATCATCGGTGCGGGAGCTACCGAGTCCATTGCCGAACTCGGTCTTGCGATCAGCATGGAAGCAACGAACGAAGATATCGAAGCGACCATTCACTCTCACCCAACACTCGCGGAAGCTATTCACGAAGCGACTGGCGCTGCCTTCGGGCACCCGATCCACATCTGATAAAATTTATCGCCTCATGGATCGACTTGTTCTGAACGAAGAGATCCATGAGGCAATTTTTCAGGACTTAATTCTTTCGGCGACGCGGTTCCTCTGGATCGCAACCGCTGACCTGAAAGATCTCCACATCGCTCGGGGATCGAAGAAACGGTTCGACAGCTTTCTCGGACTCTTCGACGAACTCGTTAACGAGGGAATCGAAATCCGCCTCATTCATGCGAAGGAGCCGGGACCCAAATTTCGGGAAGATTTTGACCGATTTCCTAACCTGATCGAATCAGACACTTTCGAAAGAGTTCTCTGCCCCCGCAATCACATGAAGTGTGTGATCGCAGATGGAGAACGAGCATTTCTCGGTTCTGCCAATTTAACCGGAGCGGGTATGGGCGCGAAATCAGTTCGCCGCAGAAACTTCGAGTGCGGGGTCGTCACCGACGAGAAGGAAACTGTAGAACGCCTGATGGAGCAGTTCGATGCGATATTTATCGGGGAGCACTGTCGCGACTGCGATCGCCGCGATGTGTGCCCGGATCCTATTGCTTAGGCTTGACCGAGTCCTACCTTCTCAACAGAGAGCGTTCGGCGTAGTGCTTCCATTCCGTATCGATATCGGGACGCCGCCGTATTCGGAGAGATCTCTAGAGCCTTCCCAATCTCATCAAATGTTTGCTCACCCCATATCTTGAGAGTGATCACTTCGCGAAATTTCTCAGGGACTTTTGACATTGCCACCTGGAGCGCTCGACTCGTGTCGTCTTCCGGCAGTTCGAACCAGGCGACTTGATCTCCCAGATCACGAATTGCTTCGTCCTCGCGCTTTCTTCGCCGGTCATTACTCCGGCCCAGGTCGATAGCACAGCGCCTGATGTTGGTGTATGCGAGGCTCGCTACGTGCTTATCCGGGCTCCCATTGTGAGTCTTCCAGGTTTTCACAAGTGCCATCTGGAGCACATCTTCCGCGTCTGCTTCGCTACGGGTCTGCTGCCGAGCGAAGAGCATCAAACGCGGACCATACTCCGCAAGCCACTCTTTCCACGGTTCAGAAAATTCCTGCATATACACTTAGGAACGTTTCCGGCCGAGAATTGTTCAGAATTTCTAGAAAAAAAATCACTCTTTCTCCGATTCCCCTGTCTCCTTGATGCTCTGCTCCATGCGGTCACGGATCGCAAGCAACTCTTCGACTACTTCGGGATGCTTTGCGGCAATATTTGTCGTCTCTCCAACATCGACTTCGAGGTCAGCCAGGAATAGATTTTGATCTTCCTTCGTGAGTGGCTCTACCCCCTCTGGGCGCACAGATTCATTGGCTCTACCCAGCAATTTCCACTTCCCTTTTCTTACCGCCCACTTCGCCTTCTCCGGGTTTCCACCCAATCTCCAGTATCCCTCCTCATGCGGGGATGGCGCTGACCCATCCTTCAACACCGGCACGATGGATTTCCCATCAAACTGATGATCATCCGGCACCTCTACCCCTGCCAATTCCGTAAGAGTCGGGAACCAGTCCATTCCCATCACGAACTGCGCGCGCGTCTCCCCCTGGGGCAATCCCGCAGGCCAGCTGACCACCGAAGGAACCCGTAAACCTCCCTCAAACAAGGTGCCCTTGTGACCGCGATAAGGACCAGCGGAACCACCTCCAAAGAAGGTCCGTTCCTCGACGGAATGCCCATGGTCAGACTGCACCACAATGATTGTGTTCTCGCGAAGCCCGGCGGACTCCAACCGATCGACGAAGGTTCCAATCAGCTCATCTGTCGTCGAGACGAATGCACCGTATTTGTCTCGGGGATGTTCCACATCTTTGTAGACCTCTCTCCATTTCGCCTCGCCTTGCAGCGGGTAGTGCGGCCAGTTAATGGCCCAGTAGATAAAGAAAGGCTGCTTCTCTCCGGTTTTGAGAAACTCACCCAACTGGTCCTGCATCAGATCGCCAAAATATTCTCCATCACGCCAGATCTTCTTCCCGTTCTCCCAGAGGTCGTGACGGTTCGGGCCGTTCCAGTAGAAAAAATGGGAGTAGTTATCAATGCAGCCCCCCATATGTCCGAAGGAATAGTCGAACCCCTGTCCATTCGGCATAGTCTCCGGAGTATATCCGAGATGCCATTTCCCGATGTGCCCGGTGCGATATCCCGCTCCTTTGAATGCCTCCGCGATGGTGAACTTTCGCGCCGGCATTCCTTCGACACCTTCCTGAGAGGAAACATTCGCCGGGACCCCTGCCCTCGCCGGCATTAATCCGGTCATAAGCCCAGAGCGCGAAGCAGAACAAATCGCAGACGGGGCCAGCATCTGGGTGAAACGAATACCCTCTGCGGCCAGCTTGTCGATATTCGGTGTAACGAGGTCGGTCGATCCGTAGCAGTTCGCGTCGACCGAGCCCTGATCATCTGTATAGATGATGACTACGTTGGGCCTTTCTCCGCCCTGACAAACAAGCCCTCCGAAAGAGAAAAGAAAAAAGACACCAGCTAAAAAGGAAATGCGCATTCCGCATCCTGCGCTCCTGCAACCAAACGGGCAAGAACGCAGGCGCGTGATTTTTCAATCCGCAGGATATTACAGACGTTCAAAAACGAGGCCGGGATCACCCTCCGGACCACCTACGAGAACAAATCGCATGGTGTGATCGCCCTCAAGACTGATCTCTCCGACCAGCTGCACGTCCTCGTCTGCAAGGACAAGAAAGCCATCGTCGTCGATTGACCACTCACCGCTGAGAACTTCAGAGTCAGCCGCACCTTCATATTTCCAGCTGAAACCGCCTTCTTCAGTGAGAGCCAGATCGATTGCTTTTCCTTCGGCCGACTGCGACCTCCAAGTGCCGTAGAGTGCCTCCGGCTCCACAATCACTACCTCGGCTGTTTCTTCAACCGGGTCGGTAATCGACTCCTCTTCCTCGGGATTTGGCAAGGAGTTGTAGGCCAGATTTCTCAACTGACGAGCCACAGAGTCCGCAGGCTGAAGCTGGGTAACCCGGTCGAACATCTGAAATGCCTGCTCAAGGAATCCGCCTACCATGTAGTGGTATCCCAGAACGAAATGAGAATCTGCTGAATCCGGACTCGCAGAGACATAACTTTCCAATTTGCGGAGCT
This sequence comes from Verrucomicrobiales bacterium, assembly GCA_002698785.1. Lineage (GTDB taxonomy): Bacteria > Verrucomicrobiota > Verrucomicrobiia > Verrucomicrobiales > DEV007 > Arctic95D-9. Next base: position 23,455 of record PAAG01000013.1, read on the forward strand.
GATTGGTGTAGACATCTGAATTCGGATACAACCCAATCATTGTTGCCCAATCCCAACCAGGACCGGAAGCCAAAACCGGATTCAGCACTCCCGCCGCATCACCATAACGCCCAAGGGCGAACAGTGTGAGAGCCCGATATTCGTGAAGTGCAGGATCGCCTGTTTCGTAGGCGATGGCTTCATCCACTTTGTTCAACGCGGAAAGGTAATCTCCCTGTTTAAAAGCAACCCGCGATGCTTCGGCAGCCTCGGCAGATTTCTCCTCGTTGGTTAAGGCGACTTCCTCCGACTCTGGAATTTCCTCAGCGGCATACACCGAGATGGGTTCCGAGTAAGAATAGCCTCCCCGGTCTCCGTAGTAACTGTTCGTCGGGGCACTGTAGGGATTGCTGTAGGTGCTGTAGCCAGTGTCGTAGAACAACTTACCAAGAGTCCAACCTGCAAGTCCCCATGTCAGAGCGCTGGTAACTCCACTGGAACTCGAATTGTAATATCCTGGAGGATAATAGCGAGAAGGACGATTGTATCGGCTGTATCGAGACTGCCAGTTGTTATTCCATCCGTAGTTCCAACTACCGCGATGCCAGTCGTGGCAACTGCTCGAATCCCACCAGGGACGGCTTCCCCAGGAGGTCGGGCGATAAGCATAGTTTACCGCATGTTGGAAATTCGAGCTGATCGGACGTGAGTGATAATGATTGGAATGCCGCGTATCATGATTGTGATCCGAATGTGTTCTCCACACGCTGTTGGAATAACGCCAGTTATTGTCCCACCGATTTACGACTGAGGTGTTTCGAACAACGTTCGAAACGCGCTGAGGATGCCTGTGCGAACGGTGCTTATTGTGATTGTGATTCGCATGACTGTCGTTCTTGCGGTTGCCGTGATTGTGATGGTCGTGGTTGTTGTTCCGGTTGACGCTGGTAGTCGCGACTTTCGGGTATTTCACCGTTCCCGGCTTTGGAGTTACCCGGTTCACCTGCATACGAGGATTGGATGGGAGCTTCGGCTTTACTGTCGGAGCTGGCTTTCTGACCACAGTGTTGTTCGGCCGGTTGTTGTTATTGCTCGGCTTCTTGTTGTTCTTTGCCGAGTTGTTGGGTCTCGGTTTGTTGTTGCTCGAGTTATTCGGCTTCCGGTTGATGTTCACCGAAGGCTTTTTGTTGTTATTATTTGGACGGCTGTTGTTACTCGCCTTCCGGTTCGAGTTGCTTTTGTTACTCTTTCGATTAATTGAAGAACTGGTAATCGGACTGCGATTCGATGAAATCTGCATCCTTGGATTACTGGACTTTGACGGACTGCTACGAACGGCTGACGGACGATTCCGGTTGTTGTTGTTCTTCTTTTTGTTTTTCCCTGCACCCTGGATATCCACGGGAGACAGAGAAAACAACAAGGCGGCAATCGCCGTTGCTACTGTGGAAAAATTCAAAAGTTTCATTATTTCGTGTTTCAGGGGTTATTCAGCGCTCGCTTTCGTTAGCGAAGGAGCGGGCGGACGTTTCACGATATGCATTAAGACGTCCGAAAGGGGTTCATCGTTCAAGAATCGATGAGTGGACTCCCACCGAATCGTGGTTTCGCCGTCGTATGTAAGTTTCTGAACGGCAGAGGTTGTTTCACCGTCGGCAGTGACTCCACTGGTCTTCACCAGCCAACCATCTTCCACTTCATTCCACACACCTTTGGAGAAACCGCCAGCATCATCAAAGGTCCACCAGCGAACCTTCTCATGCGCCGCGTCGTAGCCGATTCGAATCTCTGTCGTCATCGGATCTCCATCCGAAGTCGTGGTAACGGCATCACCGAGAATGTATGCGCCATCTCGGCTCCACTCAAAACTGATATCCATCAGCACTTGTTCTTCCTGGAAAAACCATTCACCAACCAACCAGGAAAGCCCATGAAGTGGAGGCCCATCGAAATCGACCGGTTCGAGCTGCCGGGTACTGGCGATCTGCCACGTTCCCTCTTCGTTCTTCATCAGGGTGGCAGTGTAGGCCACGCCGTCAGTCACTTCTTCGCTGTCACCTTCAGTGAAGTAAATAAAACCATCTTCGATGGCGACTCCTTCTCCAACGATTCGAACAGTCGACACATCGAGTGACATCTTCCTGTCTGGTGCGGCTGTGAACAGCGTGGCGAAATTTGCACTGATCTCTTCGTGACCGGAAAAGAGGGTGCCATTGATCTCGTCGACCATCTCGCCCTCCTCAGTGAACAATTCGGCAATTTTATCAGCCTCTTTTTCATTGTAGGCCGCGACGAAAGAACTCGCCGTTGCTTCCAATCCATCAAGAGCACCGTCCGAAAAGCCGGTGCTGGCCATGAGCGAGAGCGCCGCAAAAAGGGGAAAACAACGCATCAACCCGGTAGACGAATGAGGTAGTATTCTCATGCAAAGATTTTAGCAGTTATCTTTGAGAGATTGCTAGATCAATGTGACTTTCACGCAATACAATATCGGCTGATACCATAATGATCTCACACTCCCCAGAGGACGAAAAATGGATGAGGGAAGCCCTCACAGAGGGAGAGAAAGGACTCGGTCTAACAAGCCCAAATCCAGCCGTAGGATCTGTTATCGTTCACGACGGACAACTGATTGGAAAAGGCTGGCATCACAAAGCGGGGACAGCACACGCCGAAGTGAATGCCATTTTCGATGCGCAGGAAACTCATGGTCCCAACTCCACGAAAGGCGCTACGATCTATGTCACGCTGGAGCCCTGCTCCACCTTTGGGAAAACACCACCATGTGTTGAGGCCATCAAAGAGGCGGGACTCGCGCGAGTCGTGGTCGGAACTACGGACCCGAACAAAGCACACGCCGGTCACGGTTTCGATCTACTGAGAAGCGCTGGTATCGAAGTTGAGACCGACGTCTTGAAATCAGAATGCGACCACCTTATCCGCTTTTTTTCCAAACACATAACGACAGGGATGCCCTGGGTCATTGCCAAATCCGCTGCTACCCTCGACGGAAGAACAATCCTGCCTCCGGAACATGGCCAGTGGATCTCGTGTGAAGCATCGAGAGAAGACGTTCAGGCATGGCGCCGGCAGTGCGACGCGATCCTCATCGGCGGAGAAACCCTGCGTAAAGATAATCCACTGCTGACGTTGCGCGGAAAATGGGCAGAGGGAAGAGAGCAACCCCTACGCGTCGTTGTTACGGAACACACTCCCCTTCCCGGTTCTTACCATCTTCTGAACGACGAATTCTCCGACCGCACTCGAATCCACAAGGGAGTCAGCCTTGAAGAATCTCTTCGCAGTCTCGGCGAACAAGGAGTCTCTTCTGTTCTGATGGAATCCGGTGGAAGGCTGCTCGCCCATGCTTTGGAATCGAAACTGGTCGACGAGGTCGTTCTCTATCTGGCGCCGATCCTCGGTGGTGGGCCGAAAAGTTTGATCCCAGTGCAGAAAATAGCGGCTGAGCTCAAAGGCATAGAGGTCACCAAAATCGACCGCGACATTCGAGTGGTGGGTCGAGTCGCCTAACCCGCCACAAGGTTCCCCTTGGTCTGGGCGATGGAAATCTCGACCTGGCTTCCCGAGTTGAACTCGAGAAAGTCCGCCTCGATTCCGTCGCTGAAAAGGACTCCGTTCTCCGACATCAAGGACCGAATCGACAGCGGATTCTGCTGGTCGACTTTACCAAATACCATGTGGCATTGGGTCTGCCTACTCGGAAAGGGTTCACGGACCGTGTAGTAGAGTTGTTCCGCATCCCAGGGAAGGCTCACATCCTCCACGACTGGTGGGGAACCATTCTCTACTTCGGCCGCGATGGCCTTCGCACCATGGACGAGGCTTTTCAGCCATCCGGTTGATCCAAGACCTGTCGAGACAATGATTCCGCTGGAAGAATGTCGCTCTTTCTGCCCGGCGTGCTCGATCCAGTATCGCGCGGAAGTGTGGGTCCGCTGCCCGATGAAGAAATCATTCACGGCCAGGATCTCCTGCCCGTCGTTCATCGCCGCTCTCGCCATGGTGACTGGCTTCGATCGATATCGCCCCGCGAGGACCTCGCCGATTACCTCTTTTAACTGTTCTACGCGAAAAGGTAGCAGCACACCGTCCCAACGATCCGGGTCGGGATTGACTCCGATCAGCGGCTGTCCCTCGGAAAGGTACTTCAGAGTATTCGCCACTAGTCCATCCTGACCAATTGCCACAACCGTGTCTTCTGGTCCGAAAACAAAGTTGGTCAGGTAGGCGCGGTCAATGAATTGAACGTGCCCCCATTCCTGGAGGCTCTCATCGAGACTGGAGACCGAAGTCTTATACTGCTTGTCCTCCTCGATGTAGTCTTTGACCTTTCCCCCACGCTTCTTCACGTAGAAGGAAAGCTGATCAACAGAGGTGAAACGCTTCCGCAAATTATCGATCCTCGTCTCCCGCGTGACGATGACGATCTTCTTTTCAGTACGTTTCTTCTGCAGCATAGCCCGAGGGCGAAGCGAATCAGGTGCCCTGCTTCCGGATTAGCTCCTTCAGCATATCCGGAGAAATGTTCAGCTCGCCAATCTTCTCGGCATTGTCCGCAAACTCGCTCATCGCAGCAGCAATCAGTGCTTCCGGCTTCATCCGGGTAGCAGCGAGAGCCTGGACGATTTTCGGATCCGCCTCTGCCAGTGCTTTCACTACCGCAGCGAGAGAGTAGGCCCGAGCGTCCGCCTGCGTTCTTGAGTTCTGCGACTCCAGTTCTACGAGAGCCTTCTTGCTTTCCTCCAGTTCAACCTGGTGAGCCGTATCCTTGTTTTCCAGTTGGTGGCGTTTCTCCTGAACCGCCTGTTCCGTACGAAGCTCGTTTTCTTTGATGGAACGTTCATGCTCCACCGAAGCATTCCGACGAGAGTAGACCGCATCATCTGCTTCCTGCATCAACCTCTCGCGAGTCTCCGCTTCGAGTGCGCGAGCTGTATCGGGAGTGGGTTTCACTGCGAGTATGGAGAGGCCGAGAATCTCGAGACCGAGAGACTGTATGTCCTGCCTCTCAGCCAGCTGTGCCTGGATCTCGGTGACGAGCTTGTCCCCTGCCGAAATCGCCTCGCGAAGGGAGAGCTGCTGCACCTGGGTCTTTGTCAGGACGTTGATCGCATTGATCACTCGCTGCTGGAGCTTTTCCGGATCCTGAGAGACGTATCGCTGCCCCTTGGCGTCGAGAGTGTAGTTGAGCAGTTTCGAGGCACTGGCTGGATCGGAAATCCGATACGTCACCTGCCCCTGCACAGTGACCTCCTGGTAGTCACTTGTCGTTTCCTCAAAAATGAAGTGCGCCTCCGAACTCCCTAACGGGATAGACATCAACGATGTAGAGGGAGCAAAATACCAGAAAGCAAGACCACGGCCTTCCTTTACCATTTTCCCTCCTTTGAAGACGATCACGTGCTGAGAGGGGTCGAACTTGATATACCGAAAGCCGAGCATTGTATGGGTTCCTTAGGGTGCGAGTACACTGTTTACCCGACATGCCGATCTCCGGCAAGTCGGGTGTGTTGCGTAAATGACACTTCTTGGACGATTGCGCACTTCCAATCAGGCAAAAAAAGAGTATCTCTGAACGTATGAGCTTCCGGTCCTTCATCATATTCCTCTCTCTTGCTCTGCCTCTCGCGGTATCAGCACAGGAGGAGGCCCCTGCCTTTTCCATCGCAGATGTAAACGACGCAGCGGCATTTCTCGCAGGCGTCGACCTTCCACATCGCACCGATCACCCGCTCACCGAGACCTCTTCCTGGAAGACGCACAAAACCGAAATGGAACGCGAGTTCACCAGCCACCAGGAACGCGTTCTTTTTCCCATGACCGAGTGGTCGAACAGCGAGTTGGCTCCCATCACACACGACAAGCTGGTCCGCTACATGTTCAGTGGTCCGGATATTCTCCACGCCTACTACATGTTTCCCGGTGCGGAAACTTACATCATGTGCGGGCTCGAACCTGTCGGTGAAATGCCCAGCATCGATATGATCACCACCTCAAACGCCGGTCGCGCTCTCGGTGAAGTGCGAAATGCTCTAGGCGAGATCATCAACTTCAGCTTCTTCCGCACCAAAGATATGAAGGACGATCTTCAGTTCGCGACATTTCGCGGAACGACTCCCATCATGTCGATCTTTCTGGCACGCTCCGGTCAGTACTTGAAGTCCGTGGAGTTCTTCGACCTTCAGAAAGATGGAACGCTGAAAGCCCAGGCCCAAACTCCCAAAGGTGCCAACGTAGTAAAGATTGAATTCTCCCCACTCCGCGTTCAGAACACGAAGACACTCTACTACTTTTCTTCCGACCTCTCAAATGGTGGGTTCGACTCCACCGGATTCAAAACCTGGCTCGAGGGACAGCCAAAAGGATACGCCTACCTGAAGGCCGCTTCTTTCCTGATGCACGACAGTTGGTTCTCCAAGATTCGAGAGCATCTCCTCGAATACAGTTTGCAGGTAGTTGAAGATGACTCTGGAATTCCCTTCCGATACTTCGATCCTGAGATCTGGCAGGCAAACCTCTACGGCACCTACACCGGCCCCATTGATCTGTTTGCGGAATATCCACAGGCCGATCTGCGATCAGCCTACAGACAGCGATCCCTTCCTCTTGATTTCGGCACAGGCTACAAATGGCGTAAGGGAGAGTCCAACTTGATGCGCTATGTGAAGAAAGACGCGATCGTCGAAAAGCCTGCGCCAGAAGAAGCCCCGGCGGAAGCACCCGCTGAAACGGAAACAAAGACAGAATCCGAAAAGGAATCTACTGATTCCCCCGCCCTTTAAACAATCCTTTGAAAGGTCGAAACTCTTTCTTACCACTCTCCTCCTGCGGTTGAGCGGAAGCAGCCCCCTGGAAGAGGATCCTCAGGAAATCTGCATCACGAAATTCGTGACCGCGTTTCCCATGGTGGATTACAACCAGGTCCATTGAAGGGACGACATACAGTCGCTGAAAGGTCGACCCCAGCGAGCAGATCAAATCCACAGGTGCGTCTTTGCTGAGGCAATTCCCACTCCAGTTCTCCGGCATCGGGTCTTCGTCGAGAGACTCTTCTACGTCCATTTCCCTCGCGTTCGGCTCCTTGGCATAGCCATTCAGCCAGAAGCAGAGGCCAAAGGAAGGATTGATCTGCGTCCCGGAAAAGCACTGGCTCAGGCTCTCCGTTTTCACGAGGCGTCTGCCATTGTACACGCCACCAGATTTGATCATGTCGCCAAAGTTGATCCAATCTTTCCCCGTCATATACATCCCGGCCGACGGCACCACATTCCCATGAGCATCTTCCCTCCAGCGGGAAATGTTTATCCCGAGTGGGCGAATCAGCTTCTTCTGCAAATAGGCCTCGTAGCTCATGCCTTTTGACTTCAGCTTCCTTCGCAGGACCTCGCAGAAAACATTCATATTTCCCGGCCCGTAAATGAAGGCACTCCCTCTCGCTCTCTTCGCATCGAGTCCGACCGCGACCGAAATTTTGTCCTCCGAAGACCGCCCGTAAATTTCTTCAAAACCCGTCTCGAGACCGGAGGTAAAGTTCAACGTCTCACGCAAAGTGATCGCACTTTTGGCGGGATCATCTCGCCACTCCGTGATTGTCTCCGCCACTCGCTCGTCGAGATCGAGAAGGCCTTCCTCCTGAGCAATCACTGCCAGCACTCCAAAGAATGACTTCGTGCCCGAAAAGATGTGAAGCGGATCACCGGAATACCCATTGTAGTATTTCTCGTAGCGGATACTTCCTCCCTCCTTCACGATCATGGCAATACCATTGTGAGAGGCCGAATACTTTTGAGCGGCCTCGATGGAGGCCCCGTTCAATTGTGCGATGGCAGAAGGCACTGTCATCCCTAGCAAAGAAACAAAGATCGCGGCAAACGACAATCGCTGTGCGGACATGCCAGCACGATGCCCGATGCTCTCGCATCCGTCAAAGCCCGGTTCACCTCATTTCTCATTGTTCGGCCAGAGATCAGGCACGACGCAGAGCCGCCTCGTTTCGAGACTGCCCTTCTCCCAGATGCCGGCCATCAGCGTTCTCCCTGTCGAAGAAAACCACTCCTCTGCATGCTCTCGGAAATCATCTACGGACAATCTCGCTGCGCCTGACGAAGGCGATACCCAGAACGGCTTCTGCATTGGAACAGCCTCGCTCAATTCGATGCTATCCAGATACCTGTCTAAATCGGAAAAACGAATCCACTCTCCCGCTTGGTGATCGGGATTCATGCCCGGCGGATATGTCTCAGGCTTCTTCGAACTCGGCGGATAAAAAATCACTCCCTTTACCAGAACCCGACTCTCATCCACATCCTCGAAATGGGCTCGCCCGAGCGGCACCTGCGCCTCGATCATCCGCTCCCATTTCGACTCAAAACAATCCCTCGCATTCGGCCCCGGAAAATTGCTTTCTCCCTCCGGTCGATCTTCGAGATAGAGATAAAACTTCAATGCCGTCTCGAGATGAATCCTCTTCCCCTGATAGGTGAAAAGGAAATCGAGTTCACCCAGCGTCCTCTTCCCCTCCTGAATCTGGATGCCTTGTCGAAAATCGGAAACGTCAGGGTCAAATCGCAACATTGCCGCCACCAGCTCTTCGAAATAGTATCCAACTCGATGCGCGGCGCGCCCTTCCAGCGCCTCTTTGACCGAATCAATCGAAATGCTCGAAACGTCCTGTGTCGATAAACCTTCCCAAGCCAGCGGCGAATCCACCAGCGACGGACAATCGCAAATCCATTTCAGATCACTTCGTACCTGCGTCTCCCACGACGGATCGATCATCCTCGGAACACAAACCTCACTCGGCTTTTTCTTTCGCCTCTTCGGTTTCGTCTTTCGACTCCGGCTCCTTTTTCTCAGAATTCGGTTTCGTCACTTCACCCTCCAGAAGCTTCGTGTATTCAGCCAGCCGCTCGCCGATCTCTTTGTTCTCCGGATCCATCTCAGCGGCTTTCTTCATATATTCAACGGCAGACTGGTTCTCCCCCAGTTTGTGGAATACTTGACCGATGTGGTCGTAGATTACGGGGTCGGCCTGCTCGATCAACTGCTCTGCACGAAGAAGCTCATCCCGCGCCTCTTCAAAATCACCCTGTTTGAAATAAAACCAGCCAAGGCTATCTGCGATCGCACCACTCTCTGGATTCATCTCCGCTGCGGTTTTGATCAGCTCACCGGCCTCCTCGATTTTCATGTCGTTTTCCAACCACATGTATCCGAGGTAATTGTAAACCGTCGCCGCAAAATCCGCATTCTGGAGTTCAGGATCGTTCTTCGCCAGTAGATCCAGCGTTCGCTGGAAAAGCTCACCTGCCGTTTCGATATTTCCCGCCCGCTCGTGTGCGGCTGCATAGCGAAAATAAAAGAGTTCACCCAGAATCTGCGGCTCAAATTCTTCCGCGATCTTCTCCGCCTCCTTGTACTGCTTTGTTGCCTCTTCGAAACGCTCGCTCTTCTCCAGAGCATCTGCCATCAGCAGACGGAACGTCGGAACCTCCGGAAACAAATACGCCGACTCATCGAGAAACTCGACAGCGAGATCGAACTCACCATTGTCGATCATCATTTCCCCGAGGGCGCCATACTCCTGCGCGGTTCCTTTCGTTATAGCCAAGGCCGTTCTTAGGTGAGGGATCGCCTCAACGAACTGCTTATTGGTGAGGTAGACCTTCGCAATATTTTTGTGTGCTCGTACGTTCTGCGGATCGATCTCAAGGATCTCCTTCAACGTTTCGACATACTTGTCGGTGTCTCCTTTACCCGCATAGACACGAGCGATCTTCTCCCGCACATCGAGCCGATCCGGGCTTTCCTCTACGATCTCAGTGTAGGCAGAAATGGCATTGTCGAACTGCCTCGTGGCGTGATAGAAATCTCCGACCGTTTCCACGACCTTCCAGTTTTCACCGGCATACTGGTGCGCCTTTCCAAACAGTTCGTTCAGCAAAGCCGCATCTGCAATTGGACCATTGGACTGGGAGGAAAGGACACGGCCGCCCAGTTGGCCGAGACGAAGCCAGAATTCCGGGTCCTGATTGTCACTTTTTGCCGCATCAACAATCACCTGACGAGCTTCGCCACGACGATTTCCCGTCATGTAGACCTTCACGAGATGCTCATACACGGCAGGCTCTTCCGGGAAGCGCTCAACCGCCTCCTTCGCCACGGAGAGAGAACGCTTTACGGCATCCGGATCGTTTGCCTGGTATGTCGCGAGGTATTCTGAAAGAGCGATATGGGCAAAAGGCTCATCCGGATTTTTCTCAATATTCTCCTCTAGAACCTCGAGAGCCTCCGACTGCTGCCCCGACCTGGCCAACAGATAGGCTGTCTTTCTTGCCAGAAAATACCGGTCCGGCTGGTTTTCCAACACTTTCCGGTAGGCCTCTACCGCTTCGAGGGGTCTGCCCTTGGCTTCCAGACTTCTGCCCAGAGCGTAGTTCGCGAGGGCCTGGCTTTTCTTTTTCCCTTCACCAGACAGCACCAAAGACTCATCTGGCTCGAAATACTGGTCAACATAGACTTCTGCAAAGTCCTCCAGCGATCGCTCTTTGTCCGCGTAAACAGCTGGCAACCAACCGCTTAGAAAAATTACGCAAAAGGCGTACGCGACAATGCAGCGGTGATCCAACTTGGCTGGCCCACCTTGCTGCATGGTCATAATGTTCTCAAGATCAAAAATTAGCTCTTGTAACGTGCGCGCTTCTTGTGGCGATTCGCCTTCATACGCTTACGTCGCTTGTGCTTGTTGATCTTGGTCTTTCTTTTCTTTTTAAGAGATCCCATAATCAAAAAATTTCGGTTTTTTCCCACCTAACCCGATTTCCAGACCAAGCGGGTGGGGAGTATCGGTCATCCGATGACTTTATTCAAGGGGTATTCGATGATTCCTTCGGCTCCGAGTTCTTTGAGACGGGGAATCAGCTCTCTCACCTGCAATTCAGTCAGCACTACTTCTACGGCTACCCAGCCTTCCTGAGTCAGCTGAGAAACTGTTGGCTTACGCAGAGAAGGAAGCAAATCGAGCACTTCCTCGAGACGCGGCTGCTCAAGATTCATTTTCAGCCCAACCATGTCGCGAGCTGTCAGCGCACCTTGGAGAAGAACGGCCATGCGCTCAATCTTCGCGCGCTTCCACGGATCCTCCCAGGATTCCTTCTTAGCGACGAATTGCGGATAGCTCTCCATGAGAACATCGACAATACGCAAATTATTCGCACGCAAAGACGAACCGGTCTCCGTGATGTCTACAATAGCATCTACCAACTCAGGCACCTTTACCTCCGTCGCGCCCCAGCTGAATTCGACTTCAGCCTTCACACCGTTCTCTTCGAGATATTTTTCTACAATTCCGAGAGCCTCAGCAGCGATGCGTTTGCCTTCGAGATCCTGCACGGATTGGATCGGCGAATCGTTTGGCACAACCAGCACCCATCGGGTCGGATTTGAAGTCGCCTTACTGTAACGGAGATCGCAAACGACATGAACGTCCGCGCCATTTTCTGCGATCCAGTCTTTTCCGGTGATACCGCAATCGAGGAATCCATGGTCAACATACCGACCGATCTCCTGTGCACGAATTAGGCGCACCTGCAGCTCAGGATCATCGATCGAAGGACGATACGAACGATCTGCACCGTGAATGTTATAACCAGCTTTTTCAAACAGGTCGAGAGTTGGCGCCGAGAGACTACCCTTCGGCAACCCGACTTTGAGGATTTTGTCTGTGTTTTCCGCCATCTTGGCGGCTACCATGCCGCGAAATGCCGATCTGTCATGCGGGTTTTTCATAGGTAACCAGAAACGTTTTTGATCATTCCGTTTCCAATGTCCGCTTGAAACCCAATCCAAACGCGCCAAGGATTGCCCAAATCAGGAACCGAGAATTAGAATTATGAGCGAACTCAATCAAGAAGCCCTCACGCAAGCCGCCACCGAGGCACGCGGCCTTGCCATCGATGCCGTCCACGCCTGCAGCTCCGGCCACTTGGGCCTTCCCCTCGGGACAGCTGAAATCGGTGCAGTGCTTTTCGGCGATACGATGCAGTATAACCCCGACGAGCCAAAGTGGTTGAATCGCGACCGCTTCATCCTTTCCGCAGGTCACGGAAGCATGTTCCTCTATGGTTGGCTTCATCTCTCCGGATTCGACGTCTCACTCGACGCAGTCAAAAATTTCCGCCAGTTCCACAGCGGCACACCAGGTCACCCCGAGTCTTTCGAAACGGTCGGTGTAGAAGCCACGACCGGCCCACTCGGTCAGGGAATCGGAAACGCTGTCGGCTATGCACTCTCCGCCAAGATGGCTGCCGGAAAATACAACACCGAAGAGCACACCATTTTCGACCAGACCATCTTCTGCCTCGCTGGTGACGGATGTATGCAGGAAGGTATAGCTGCCGAAGCCATCGCTTTTGCAGGACACTTCGAGTTGGATAACCTCATTCTGATCTACGACTCAAACGACGTCACTCTCGACGCCATGGCCGACAAAACACAGAGCTACGACGCCTGTGCACGTCTTGAGTCTTTCGGATGGGAGACATTCAAAATCGACGGTCACAACTTCGACGAAATCGCTGCGACCATCGAAAAGGCAAAAGCGAGCAAGAACGGCAAGCCCAAGCTCATCGAAGCCAAAACCATCATCGGAAAAGGAATTCCCGAAGTCGCAGGCACAGCTGCCGGTCACGGTGAAGGCGGAGCAAAGTTCGCCGAAGAAGCACGCAAAGGCCTCGGACTCCCAGAAGAGACATTCTATGTTTCCGAAGGTACACGCGAGTATTTCAGCGCCCACAAGGAAGCCCTCTTGAAAGGCTACAACGAATGGGAAGTATCCTTCCTCGCCTGGAAAGCCGCCAACCCCGAGCTCGCCAAAGAACTCGAAGACAGCGTCACCGGAGTTGTCCCTGATGACCTTCTCGGCTCCATTCCTGCCTTTGCCAGCGACTACAAGAACGCAACCCGTGCCGCCGGTGGAGATGTCATCCAGGCCGTAGCCGACGCAGTGCCGAATCTCATTACAGGTAGTGCCGACCTTTTCGGTTCTACCAAGAACTACATCAAATCCAGTGAGGACTTCTCTCCCGAGAATCCGACCGGACGCAACATCTGGTATGGAATCAGGGAGCATGCCATGGGAGCCATCTGCAACGGCCTCGCCTACGACGGGATCTTCCTCCCGACCGGTGCGACCTTCTGCGTTTTCGCCGACTACCTTCGTCCTTCCATTCGCCTCGCTGCGCTTTCCAGCCTCCGAGTCGGTTACATCTTCACACACGACTCAGTCGGAGTGGGAGAAGACGGCCCGACACACCAGCCTGTCGAAACCGTCAGCGGCCTTCGCGTGATCCCTAACCTTGACGTCATTCGCCCTGCCGATCCGGAAGAAACGGCAGGTGCCTTTGCTGCCATGGTCGAGCGCAAGGACGGACCAACCGCCCTTATTCTCACTCGTCAGGGTGTCGCTACACTCAATGACATCCCCGTGAAAGAGCGCCGTGACGGTGCACTCAAAGGTGGCTACATCGCCAAGAAAGAATCCGGAGAACTCACGACCATCCTCATCGGAACCGGTAGCGAACTCCAACATGCTATCGCTGCTGCTGAAGAACTCGGTGACGGAGTGCGCGTCGTATCCATGCCTTGCATGGAGCGTTTCGACCGTCAGCCGGAAGAATATCGGGAGACTGTTCTCCCGACCTCATGCACCAAGCGTGTGGCCATCGAAGCTGGAGTCAGCGGACTCTGGTGGAAATATGTAGGAACAGAGGGCGCAGTGGTAGGGATCGATCGCTTCGGTATCAGTGCTCCAGGTGGAACTGTCATGAAAGAACTCGGCATGACGCCCGAGCACCTCATCGAGACGGTAAAAGCACTTGGGTGATCAGACCGTTCCCTTTACCTACCCATTTCAAAAGCGGAGTCTTCGGACTCCGCTTTTTTCTTTTACCTTCAGGGGTATTCAATCCCTCTGGAAAGAAATAGTGAAACGCGTTATGTTCTGCGGCATGAAGCGTTTCGCTCTATCCCTCTTCGCACTTCTGTCCCTCACGTTTTCGGCATCAGCCTTTGAACTTCCATCCCAATCCCAGCAGTGCCTCGTCGGCATCGCGTCGGGATGGAACTCCTCCTACGTCAAGTTGACCTGGTACGAGAAAGAAGGCGGCCAATGGAAACAGTCCGGTTCTTCATGGAACGGTCGCCTCGGAAAAAATGGACTCGTCTGGGGTCTAGGTATTCATCCCAATCCTCCCGGGGCCACTGTGAAACGAGAGGGAGACCGCCGCGCCCCGGCAGGTGTCTTTTTCCTGGGCGGTGCCTGGGGATACGCTCCCACGATCAAGAAATCTCCCAACCTCAACTACGTGCAGGTGACCTCCCGCGACCTCTGGTATGAGGATGTGAGTTCCCCCTACTACAACCAGTATCGCCGCATCGATCACGAACCCAGCACCACGGAAGAGAAGAAAGCCCAGATGAAGCAAGGCGACTACGCCCACTCACTCAAGCTCTTCATTGCCCACAACGCACACCCGAACATCACACCCGGTGCAGGCTCCTCGATCTTCTTCCACATCTGGCGAAATGGCGGCGGATCCGCCACCTTTGGGTGCACCACGATGGCAGAGGAAAACCTCAAGAGCATGATCGCCCGGGTCGAACCCGAAAAATGGCCAGTCTATGTGCTGCTTCCCGAAGCCGAGTACCAGCAATACAGGGCAGCGTGGAAACTGCCTTAACCACTCAGCCTTTCGCTTACCGGTCAATCTCACACGTGGGAAAGACTGACCGCCGAAAGAAACGGAAATAGCCAGGCAATCGACATACCAAAGCCAAACCAGGATGCCGCACTGGCATTCTTCTCTCACTCAGACGCACCCCCTGTCAGAAACATCACGCCAGCGACGAGGAACAGAACGCTGCTGGCTGGGATACAAATCCAAGCTAGGATTACAGAGGAGAAAACGTAGTCATTTCCAAGCATCACAACCCATGGTGCTAGCCCGGCCAGAATGGGAATTACCGACCGGACAGGCCTACGAAAACGCGAGAGGAGAGACGCACCAACACCCAGACCGGTGCAAACCAGCCCCAGAGCTATCAGGGAGGCACCCATCTGCCCTGACACTTACACTGTGCAGATTTCCACGCCCTGCTTGAGCGATGCGATCTTGTCGTCACGCTTGGGAATAAATTCCTGACCAACCCATCCATCGTAGCCGGTCTCCACGATCGCACGCATGATGGCTGGGTAATACAGCTCCTGCGTTTCGTCGATCTCGGCACGACCGGGAACACCGCCCGTGTGGTAGTGGCTGAAATACTTGTTCCGATCGCGGATCGTGGCGATCACATCACCCTCCATGATCTGCATGTGGTAGATGTCGTAGAGCAGCTTGAAATGCTCCGAACCGATCGCCTCACAGAGTTCTGCACCCCAGGCTGAATAATCACACATGTAGTCCTTGTGATTCACTTTCGAGTTCAGCAACTCCATCGAGAGAGTCACACCAAGTTTTTCGCAAAGAGGCATCAAGCGCTTCAGTCCTTCTGCGCAGTTCTTCAGACCCTCCTCGTCATCCATGCCATCGCGATTGCCGGAGAAACAAATTACGTTCGTGAAACCATTATCAGCACTTTCCTTGATGAGCGGCTCGTAGATTTCTACCAGCTTGTCGTGGTATTCGACGCGGTTGAACGCTTTGGGAATGCTGCCGATCTTTACTTTCTTGCCGTCGACCTCCAGCTCCCCAGACGGAAAGCTCACCATCGCGCAGTGCATGCCATGCTTCTTGATCGTCGGGAAATCAGCTGGGTTCAAAAGTTCGACTGACTCCAGACCAAAGTCCTTACCCGCGGTGCATAGATCGTCGAGCGAGATCTTCTTGTAACACCACTTGCAGGCCGAGTGCTTGATCTTTCCACCTACACCCGCACTCTTCGCAGCTTCCTCAGCAAGAGAGAAACGCTGATCGAGCATCGCAGCAGCAGCAGTTACAGCAGCCGTAGAACCGGCGACGAAAGAACGACGGGAGAGAGGGGACTTCTTTTCTGACATGCCGGTATTGTAGCGAAAGTTCCCCGGCAGAACAGAAAAAGAACAGACGGATTCACTCCCGGTTCTTCGAATCAATCCAGATCGTAACCGGACCGTCGTTCACCAGACCGACATCCATCATTGCACCAAATTCTCCAGTCGGGACATCTTTCCCGAGTGCCGCCCCAAGGTCGGCGACAAATTTCTCATAGAGCGGTATCGCCACGTCAGGCCGCGCTGCCTTGTCGAAACTCGGGCGAGTTCCCTTCTTCACCCGCGCGTGCAGAGTGAACTGACTTACTACCAGCGCATCCCCTCCTGCGTCCATGATAGAAAGATTCATCTTCCCATCCGGGTCCTCGAAGATCCGCAGTGTGATCAGTTTTTTGACCAGCCAATCAATATCTTCCTGCCCATCTTCGTGCTCGATTCCCAGCAAAATCAGTATCCCTCGACCGATCCGGCTTTTCACTTTTCCCTCGATGGTGACAGAAGCGTTGCTTACTCTCTGAAGAAGAACTCTCATAGCTGGCCTTATGTTGAGAGGTTAGGAAAATCCCAACGACTCTCTCGTGTAAAAACTGTAATTACTAGACTTTGCCTCTTGGCGGCGTGGTGGTATATTCGCCGGCCCTCGAAATAATCGGGGTTTCTCTTTTTTCAACCTGTCCATGGAATTCCTTATCTCCGTCCTCCGCTTCATCGGTATCTTGCTGCTCGTCATCATGATGTTCAACATCATGATTGTTGTCCACGAATGGGGGCACTTTCTCGCCGGTAGATGGCGCGGTCTCTATATCGACCGCTTTCAGATTTGGTTCGGTAAGCCAATCTGGAAGAAAAAATACAACGGCGTCCAGTATGGACTCGGTTCCATTCCTGCCGGTGGCTTTGTTTCCCTCCCCCAGATGGCTCCGATGGAAAGCATCGAAGGCAAGGTGGACGACGAAGATGGAGACGGAGAGAAAAAGAAAGAACTCCCTCCCGTAAAGCCGATCGACAAAATGATCGTGGCAGTCGCCGGACCTCTCTTCAGCTTCCTCTTGGCAGTCGTATTCGCCGTCATCGTCTGGGCCGTCAAAAAGCCCGTGAGTGAATCGGTCGGCACCACCGTAGTAGGAACGGTCTACGAAGATTCTCCTGCAGAAAAAGCGGGCATCCTTCCTGGTGACAAGATCACCTTCGTCGATGGTAAGAAAGTCGAGCGATTCCAGGGAATGGATAAGTCCATCATGTGGACAATCATCTCGAGCGAGAATCAGAATATCGAGATCGATCTGGAGCGCCCCGGAAAGGGCGAGATGACGGTCACTGTAGAACGCCCAGCCGAGGCAAAGAAGGTCGAAGTCGATGGCCCCTGGTATAAGCAAGTCTGGACCTATCTCAGCGAACGTCCCCCACTCCGCACGATTGGCGTCGGTCCTCAAATCTCTCCAGTGGTGGGCCGTATGTTGGAAAACAGCCCAGCCGAACAGGCAGGCCTCCGTTCCGGTGATATCATTCGCAAAGTGAATGACACGGCAGTTTCTACCCCGCAGGAAGTGAGTTCCTTCGGATGGGCAGCAGATGAGCCCGTCACCCTCACCATCGAGCGCGGCGATAAAATGATCGAAACCGAGATTACGCCTCGTGTTCCCGAGGTGGACGGCACCAAGCCCCTCATCGGAGTCGAGTGGGACGGTGAAGGAATCCGCACTCTCGTTCGCGAAGATCCTATCACCCAGGTCATTAATAGCTTCAACGCCATCGTCCGCACCTTGAAGGCAGTCTTTTCTCCAAAGTCCGACGTGAGCGCCGGTCACCTCAGTGGTCCTGTCGGAATCATGGGTCTCTACTACGACCTCTTCCAGCATAGCGAAGGTTGGAGATTGGCTCTGTGGTTCAGCGTTCTTTTGAATGTGAACCTCGCCATCCTCAACATGCTCCCCTTCCCCGTTCTCGATGGAGGACACATCGTGATGGCGTCTGTCGAAGCATTCCGCAAGCGCCCGATTCCTTTCAAACTCCTCGAAGTTGTGCAGACCGCATTTGTCCTGTTACTGCTCGGTTTCATGGCTTTCGTAACATTGAAAGATGTCGGAGACCGAGTACCGAAAGGCGAAACTGTCGAGGCGCCGACGGCTCCGAAATTCCTTCCTTTGAAAGACGATTCCGAATGAGTCGCACCTATTCCCCTTCACCACTCAACACGAAAAGACGACAGACTCGGGCCGTGGAAATCGGCCCAGTCGGGGTCGGTGGGGACAACCCCATCCGAGTCCAGTCGATGCTCACCAGCGACACGCGCGACACTGACTCGTGCGTGAGCGAGGCCATGGGACTCGTCGAGGCAGGCTGTGAGATTGTCAGGGTTACCGCTCAGACTCGCAAGATTGCCGAGAATCTCGAACACATCCTTTCCGGCATTCGTGAGAAAGGAACAGACGTTCCTGTCGTAGCCGACATCCACTTCAAGCCCGATGCCGCCATGGAAGCGGTAAAGTGGGTCGAAAAAGTCCGCGTCAATCCCGGCAACTATGCCGACAAAAAGAAATTCGCCGTCCTCGAATACACCGACGAGGAGTATGCCGAAGAGCTCCAGCGGATCGACGAAGCCTTTTCTCCGCTGGTGAAAGAAGCCAAGGAACGAGGCGTCGCCATGCGCATCGGGACCAATCACGGTTCACTCAGCGATCGCATCATGAACCGATTCGGCGACACGCCACTCGGCATGGTCGAAAGCGCCCTTGAGTTTGCCCGTATTGCCCGCTCTCACGACTACCACGACTTCGTGTTCTCGATGAAGGCGAGCAACCCGAAGGTCATGATCGAGGCCTACCGCCTCCTGGTGGCCCACCTGCGAGAGCTTGGAGATGACTGGAATTACCCCATTCACCTCGGAGTCACAGAAGCCGGAGACGGAGAAGACGGCCGCATCAAGAGCGCCATTGGAATTGGTTCCCTGTTGGCCGACGGCATCGGAGACACCATTCGCGTCAGCCTCACGGAAGATGCCGTTTACGAAATTCCGGTCGCGCGAGCCCTTGTCGATATCATCCGGGAAAACCGAGCCATCGAAGCCGAAGGTATGCCCGACCTGACATGGGACGACGTTCCATGGAACCCCTTCGAATACGAGCGCCGCCCATCAGAGAAGCTGGCCGTAGGAGACATCGACCTCGGTGGTGACGAAACGATTCGTGTCTTCACCTCACGCGCAAAGTGGGATGCCCTTGCTCACAAGATTGACAAATTGGGAGACTTCAAACCCGAAGTAGTCGTAGAAGACTCTGGAGTCATCGCCATCGACCCACGCGATGATTCTGCTTTCGAATCTCTGAATGCTTCGAAGGAAGCAAAGCTCATCACCGTCGCGGACGGGTTGGATCTTCCCGTCATCTCAGCCTTCCGCCTGTTGGCTACCAAGGCAGATCCGAAGCATCCCATTCTGCTCAAGGATACCCTCCACCCATCTACCGACCCGGACAAAGACTTCCTGCCTACCCTGCTCACCGCGAGCATGAATATCGGTTCTCTGATTTGTGACGGCATAGGAGACGCCATCCTCATTCAGGGCGAACAGGCACCCGGACAGTCGCTCCGCCTTGCCTACAACATTCTCCAAGCCGGCGGAGCCCGCATTTTCAAAACCGACTATGTCGCCTGTCCCAGCTGTGGTCGCACGCTCTTTAACCTCCAGACAACGACCCAGCGCATTCGCGAAGCGACCGGACACCTCAAAGGAGTTCGCATCGCGGTGATGGGCTGCATCGTCAACGGACCTGGAGAGATGGCCGATGCTGACTTCGGCTACGTCGGAGGCGCCCCCGGCAAGATCAACCTCTACGTCGGCAAAGAAGCGGTGAAATTCAACATTCCCGAAGACGAAGCCGTCGACCGACTCATCGACCTCATCAAAGAGCACGATCGCTGGATCGACGCTCCAAAAGAGGTGGCTGAGATCGCAGACTGAGAGTGCTGAACTCGCCTAATACTCTAGAATCTCGAAGGAGAAATTTGGAGTGTCCTGTAAATAAGCTGCCAGTGCTCTCACATCCGCTTCATTAAAGTTTCCCGTAAGCGACGCTCCGGTGGAAAACGGATCACGGATGACTGGGGCTGAAAGCACTTCCTCGCCCACCAGAATGGCCAGCCGATCATCCACATGAGCTTTCGTGTAGGCTCCCACGGCCTTACTTCCTTCGTCGGTGAAAGCAACACTCACCATCCAGCGTCCTTGAGATTCGATGGCTTCCGCTTCCTTCACCAATCGACCACTCAACTCTGGAGGATCTGATATAGCTACTCTCTTCTCTGGCGAATCGGCAAACCTAGCCACCTTCTGACCGGCTGGAACTGCAGCCTCATCGCCAGGCGCTACATCGGCATGAACGTGGGCGAAGCTCAGTTCTGGCTTCTTGCTCCAGGTCTTAAGCATCTCCAACGACTTCTCGACAGAATCAGCAGGAACCAGAATGCGCACGTTTCCGCCCTCCTCGCTTTTCGCAAGCACCGCCCCCGGTTCGACCGAAAGAGCATCCGTGAGGGCCGCAGAAAACCATTCAGCAGCGCTACCCGGATCTCCCTCTACCTCCACTACAATGGGAGACCGATCGACTTCAATTTCCTTCTCTGAGCAGGAAAAAAGGAAAACCGAGAGCACAAAAACAAACCACCTCATACGCAATTGAATACCCCGTTAGGTATCGACAGGGAATTACAAATTCACAGAAGATTTGTACGGTCAGATTTTCTCCAATGTCACCACACACTCGAGATGCTTCGTCTGCGGAAACAGATCAAAGGGCTGAATTCTCAAAATCCGGTAAGCCTTTTCTATCTCTTTGAGATCCCTTACCTGAGTCGCCGGGTTACAACTCACATAGACCACACGCTTCGGTCCAAATGCCATCAACTGCGCCAGAAACTCCGGACTGCTCCCCTTGCGAGGAGGATCAATCACCACCGCAGTCTGAGCAGGATTGAAATTCACCTCGGCGAAGATGTTGGTCGCGTCGCCTTGTAAAAAGCTAACATTTTCGATCTCATTCTGCATTGCATTCCGCCTCGCCCAGTCGATGGACGATTGGCTGATCTCGATTCCTGCTGCTTCCTTGAAGTCTTTCGCTGCGGACAAACAAAACAATCCCGATCCGCAATAGGCATCGACGAGGTAAGAACACTCTCCCTCGCCGCGAGCCTCCGACGTCACATGATCCGTAAATGCCGGGAGGATGTGCGGATTATTCTGAAAGAATTCTCCGGCATGAAAGGAAAACCTCAAGTCCCCGACCATCTCCTCGCACATCTCTGTCGGATCGGTGCAGACATATCCATCAAGCGAGTCTCTCAGCAACAGGGTGACGCCCTTCTTGTAGGAATTTACCTGGGCCTTCGCTTCTGCGCGTACCTCAGTCAGCTTCTGGTTAATTGAATCCGAAGCTATAGGACACTGGGGAACATCGATCAGTTGCTGCCTTCTTCCCTGTAGCAGAAAACCGATCGGACCCATCACACCCTTTCTCGGTTTCTGGAAATGCGGGGTGATCTTCGACCGATAGCCATACAACACAGGAGACGGGTGAACCGGATCGACCGTATGGGTGATGTCCGCCATGTGCTCCAGCATCTCGGCTACCTGCTGTTGCTTCCATTTCAATTGCTCCTCGTAGGCCAGATTCTGGTATTGGCATCCACCACACTGGCCAAAAAGTTCACATTTCGGATCGACGCGGTTGGGGCTCGGTTTGATCACCTCAACAAGGTCTGCCTCCGAATAGCTTTGCGAATTCCGATACACCTTTGCCCGAACCCTTTCTCCAGGGAGAGCGTAACTTACAAAAACGACCCAATCATTGACTCGCGCGACACCCTTCCCGAGATTCGTTAGCGACTCGACTTCTACTTCGATTTCCTGATGGTAATCGAAGGGCTCCGGATGAAAATTTCGGGGTATTTCCGACATGGCATTGAAGATGCTAGCCACACTACGCATTTCTTCGATGACCGCTTCCAAAAATTCGCTTACGGTCACAATCCGAAACACGATGTCCACAAAACCAACCGCTTACACAACCGACCCCGATCAGGTAAATCAAATTTTAGGTGCCCGACACGGCGATCCTTTCTCCTTTTTGGGACTTCATTCGAACCCCGCTGGAGATGGCATGGTCCTTCGTGTTTTCCGCCCTGGGACCAAGGCTATTTTTGCTGTCCCGGAAGATGGAGTGCCGGTTGAGATGGAAGTTCTCGACAAAGGAGGATTCTACGAAGCGGTATTTCCGGAACAGAATGATCGTTTCGAATACCGCCTGCAGTATCAGTTCGGTGAAGAACTCTCCGACCCGCAGGTCGACCCCTACTCATTCTGGCAAGTTCTTGGCGATCTCGACCTTCATCTCTTTGCCGAAGGCAGTCATCGCTACCTGTGGAAGAGCCTCGGAGCACACCCCCGCGAATTGGGTGGCGTCACAGGGATCTCGTTCGCAGTCTGGGCACCGAATGCAAAGCGTGTCAGTGTAGTAGGCGACTTCAACTCATGGGACGGACGAGTTCACCCCATGCGGAACATCAACGGCGTATGGGAGATTTTCGTTCCTCACATTGGGACCGGCGAACACTACAAATTTGAAATCATTGGTGCCGGCGGGAACCTCTTCAACAAGAGTGACCCCTTTGCTTTCTTTTCCCAGCACGGGACATCAACCGCCAGCATCACCTACGATCTCGACAAATACGAATGGGGCGACAGCGATTGGATGGAGAAGCGGGCTTCCGACGATCCCTACCACGGTCCCATGTCCGTCTACGAGGTTCATCTGGGATCCTGGAAGAGGAAGTTCGACGACAACTACCGCTTTCTTTCCTACCTCGAACTTGCCGACGAGCTACTCGACTACGTCTGCGACATGGGATATACCCACATCGAGCTGATGCCAGTAGCCGAGTTTCCTTTTGATGGATCCTGGGGATATCAGGTTTGCGGATTCTTTGCCCCCACCAGCCGATTCGGTTCGCCCGATGAATTCCGAGAATTCGTCGACCGTTGTCACCAGCGCGGCATCGGTATCATCATGGACTGGGTTCCCGCCCACTTCCCGAAAGATGCCCACGGCCTGGCTCGCTTCGATGGCACGGCCCTCTACGAACACGCTGACCCTCGCCAGGGAGAGCACACCGACTGGGGAACGCTCATTTTCAACTACGGCCGGAACGAAGTACGAAACTTCCTGATCAGCAACGCAATGTATTGGCTGAAGGAATTTCACATCGACGGTCTGCGTGTGGATGCAGTTGCCTCGATGCTCTACCTCGACTACTCCAGAAAAGAGGGACAGTGGATTCCCAACCAGTTTGGCGGTCGAGAAAACATTGATGCCATCGAATTCCTGAAGCAGATGAATCAGGTCTGCTACGAGGAAAATCCGGGCATCATGACAATTGCGGAAGAGTCCACTGCATTCCCCGGCGTTTCACGTCCGGTTGATACGGGTGGTCTTGGATTTGGATTTAAGTGGAACATGGGCTGGATGAACGACTCCCTCAGTTACATGAGCCACGAGCCGGTTCACCGGAAATACCACCACGGTGTTGCCACCTTCTCCATGATCTACGCCTATCACGAGAGTTACATTCTCGTACTCAGCCACGATGAAGTGGTTCATGGCAAAGGATCGATCGTCGAGAAGATGCCTGGCGACCGGTGGCAGCAAATGGCTAATGTCCGCATGTTCTTCGCATGGATGTTCGCCCACCCCGGCAAGAAACTTCTCTTCCAGGGACTCGACTTCGGTCACGCCCAGGAATGGAAATACAACGAGAGTATTCCATGGCATCTACTGGACTACAGCGAGCACGCTGGTGTGCAGAAGCTCGTTAGAGATCTCAACCGCCTTTACACCTCGGAACCTGCTCTCAACGAGTTGGACCACGAACCCGGTGGATTTGAGTGGATCGATCACAGTGATGCAAAACACAGCCTCTTTTCGTTCATCCGTCGCAGCCGTGACGGAGAAACGATCATCACAATTGTGAATGCTACGCCAGTCCCACGCATGGGATATCGCCTCGGTGTTCCAACGGGAGGATTCTACGAAGAAATCCTCAACTCCGACTCTGAGCTCTACGGTGGATCAAACGTTGGTTCGGCCGGTGGAATTCCTGCGCAGGACTATGACGCGCACGGGAGAAGCCATTCCATTCAGGTCGATATTCCGCCCTTGAGCACGGTTTTCTTCAAACTCAGGGCAGTGTAAGAAAAAAGGCGTGTGAAGCTCGAAACTTCACACGCCCTTCAGACAATTTTTCTCGATTCAGGGAGATCTCCGCTCACCAGGGGTATCTGGGAGGAGGAGGCCCCCATCCCCTGTTGTACGATCTCGGCCCTTGGTAACCGTAACGGTTGCCGCGATGACCATGATGGTGGTGGTGATTGTAGTATGCCTCGTCTTCAGCCAGTGCAGCGCCAGTGAGCGCACCCAATACCCCCCCGACGGCAGCGCCGGAACTACGTCCGGTGATGGCACCACCGGCGGCGGCACCAATGGCGCCACCCACGAGAGCACCCTCTTCCGTTGGTGTGCAGGAAGTGGTAGTGAAGAGAAGGCCCGACGTGGCAATCAATGCCAGAATCGATCCAATTTGTTTCATGTATTACCAGGGTTTATATCGAAATTTCGATATCAATACCCGTAGTAACGATTGCGAGCAGCTCTCTTCTTAGAGATTTCTGATCCAGCAACAGCTCCGATTGCGCCTCCGACGAGGGCTCCAGTTCCGTCACCAACCAACGCTCCCGTGCCGGCACCGATCGCTCCGCCGACTGCTGCACCGCGCTGTCCTGGTGTACATGATGTTCCAATTGAGGCCAACGCGAGAGCGCCGGCTACAAGTACGACTTTTCCAATATGCTTCATATGTTGTTTCAGGTTGTGTTAAGTAGGACACCTGTGACGTCGCTGGTGAGACGCACAGATCATCGCAATTATGCGAACAAAATAAAATACGCTTGAAAAGGAATTCCGGCTGAAAAGATTGCCCCCAACTCGTCACGGTTGCCACATAGCGCGCCAATAGGTAACGTGACTCTCCCCGTCACTTCTTCATGAATCGAATCCCCCTTTTTTGCCTCCTTCTCCAATGCTCCTTGATCGGATTTTCAGCTACAGACGAGGAAGTGATGGAAAAAACGAAGTTGAATCCCCCTTCCACGTGGGATGGCGAGACACTCTTTGAGCGGATCCCCAGCGACAAAAGTGGAATAAATGTCGCCTACGACTTCAACGAATCCCACCCGCTTAGACGCCTCTATCCCTATGGCTGGGCCACGGGAAATGTGGCAATCGGTGATCTCAATGGGGACGGACGCGCTGACCTCTTCTTTCCCGGGACTACCTCAGGCCACCGCCTCTTCATTCAGGGAGACGATTTTACATTCAACGATGTTACTGCTCTCGCGCAAGTATCAGGCTCCGCAGCGTGGAGCTCGTCCGCCATCCTCGGAGATATCGACAATGACAAAGATCTCGACATCTTCGTAATCAACTACGAGAGCGCGAACGAACTCTTCATCAACATATCCAGCGGTGGTGTGGTCCGATTTGTCGAAGCAGCAGCCGACTACGAACTCAACATCATCACCGGTGCACAACACGCCAGCTTCGTCGATTTCGATAGCGACGGAAACCTCGACCTCTACTTACAAACCTACCACATCGAGCCAGAAGGCGGCAGGCCGGACGAAATCGAAACCCGGGTCAACGGCAAGTCTGTCGCGGTGGACCCGCAGTGGCAACGTTCGTACCTCGGCTATCTCGACAAAGATGGAGAACCCCAATGGGTCGAAGCCCCTCTTCCGGATCGACTCTATCGGAACAACGGCACCGGCAAGTTCGTCCACGACACTTCCCTGAACCTTGGTCTGGGAGGAAGCTACACCACCTCTCATATCTGGTGGGATCTTGATCACAACCTCGCTCCCGACCTGTATCTTTCGAACGATAGTCACGGACCTGATCTTTTGTTCTTAAATCGTTCCGGCAAACCCTTTCTCGATATCTCACTGCTTTCCCTGCCAAACACACCCTGGTTTTCACGAGGAGCAGCGGCCGCCGATTTTAATGGAGATCTCCTTATCGATTTGTTCGCTTCAGAATCCGCTCCAATCACTCATTTGGACAGATTGGCATATGGAGAGCCTTTTCGGCCCGATGTTTTCCGAATGAGTCAGAGCGGCGGGCCCACTCAAGTCACTCGCAATACCCTCTTCGCGAATACCGGCTCTTCGCGATTCGCCGAAATCGGGAGAATGGCAGGTCTTGCCAATACTGGTGCCACATGGTCCGTCAAATCGGCTGACTACGACGGGGATGGTTGGACAGACGTTTTTTTGACAACGGGTGACGCTCGGGACTGGACTTCCGTTGCCAGCAACAACCTCTCCGGAGAATCACTGCAGGGAAAAACCCGGTGGGACATTCTTGAAAACTCGCCCTCGCGTAGAGAAGCCGACAAGGCGTTCCGAAATTTGGGAAACTGGCAATTCGAAGAATCGGCAAAGGCATGGGGCCTCGACCACGTAGGAATGAGCTACTCAGCCAGCCAGGGAGATCTCGATGGCGATGGTGACCTTGATTTGATTGTCTGTCCACTCGGCGAAGAGGTTCTCGTTTACCGTAATCACAGCCAGGCCCCAAGAATCGTCATTGATGCCCGAGGCGAGCAAACCAACACACACGGGATTGGTTGCGAGCTGCTCGCCGAAATCGGAGATCGGAAGTTCGTACGCCAGATGTTTCCCAACAGTGGCTTCAAAGGATCGGACGAAGCCGCCTTTTTCTTACCCACCCTCAGAGACCAATCGGTGGACAAGATAACGATCAGATGGCCCGTATCGGGCGCAATGGAGACCCTGACAGATCTCGAACCAGGATTTCGCTACAGTCTTCGCGAAGCCTACAGCGTAACGGCAGCAGTAGAACGGGAAGGCAGGGAAAGCCCTATGTTCGTTGGATCCCGAGTACTCGACAACCTTTCAAGACCAGAGCAACCGTTCAACGATTATCAATCTGAAGCGTTTCTGCCCCCTGGTTGGAGTCGCACAGGACCGGGAATAGCGGCAGCCCATCTCAATCAGGATGATTTTGCAGAGATCATCTTTGGAGGCTCTACTGGAAATGGTCCCCGTATGGCGGTGCGAACGCCAGATCTCTCGAAAGGGGTAAACACTCTAGCAGCCGAGCGGCAGTACGAAGATACTGGCATGGTATTCTTCGATGCAGATAACGATGGAACGAGCGACCTCTTTGTTGCCAGTGGAGGCATCGAAGCCGGAAACAATTCTGCTCTATTGCAAGATCGTCTCTACCTGAACAAGAAGGACGAAGGCTTCGTCATTGACGAAGCAGCAATCCCTTCACTTCAAGAGAATTCCTCAACGGTCACAGCGGCAGACTTTGATCGCGATGGCGACGTAGACCTTTTCGTTGGAGCTGGCTTCGAACCGGGGAAATATCCTTCAGCCGGGACATCTCGACTTCTCGTGAACGATGGTAACGGAAAATTTACTGACCAAACAGAATCCAAAGCCAACGGACTCCAAGACGTTGGCTTCGTCACCGGTGCGATCTGGACTGATGTCGACAACGACGGTTGGCTCGACTTGATGATCACCTGCCACTGGGGTGGTATCAAGCAGTGGAAAAACCGAGAAGGCACCCTGTTCGACCGTACCTCGGCAGCGGAACTAGACTCTCTCACCGGTCTCTGGAACGGGATTACTGGCAGAGACATCAACAACGATGGCGACATCGACTACCTCGTCACGAACGAAGGGCTGAATTCCGGAAAATCATCTCCAGCGAATCTCTATCGCGGAGATTTCCTTGGGATCGGAAGAAATATCATTCTGGAGACCGTTTCAGAGAATGGCAGCGAACTTCCTCTACTTGGATGGCTCGATCTGGCCGAAGCCGCCCCTGCGATGCTCGATACCATCAAATCTCCCCAGGCATTCACGTCGAACTTTCTTCCGGAGCACTTCAATCAAGCGGCATTTGATAAGGCGGAAAAATGGAGCGTATCACACCTGGAAACAGGATTACTGCTGAATGATGGCGAAGGTAACTTCACTTTTACTCCGCTCCCCGGACTTGTTCAGGACTCGCAGGGATACGGATCCATCCTCACTGATGTGAACTTCGACGGAATCTGTGATGCCTACGTTGTTCAGAACCGAGGGTCGGCAACGGTTCGTCGCCCGGATCCCATGGAAACTGGCGTTTCTCAATTTTTTCTCGGAACAGGAAATTCAGAAACTCCTTTTCAACCGATTGTGACTGGCGAAAGCGGCCTGCTCGCAATCGGCCCGGCTCGGGGAGTCATCGCTACCGATCTCAACAAAGACAACAAGCCAGATTTTATCGTCTCATTGAACGACAACGATCCAGCGGTATTCATCAACGCGATAGAATCAGAAGAGTTTGAACCCCTCAAAGTCCCCCTGAACACGGTTGGAAAAAACCCTGCGGGAGCCCGAGTCACCGTGGAAATCGCCGATTTCCCCACCCAGACGGCAGAATACTATGCCGGGGATGGTTACTTGAGCCAGTCACCGCCCGAACTCTTCTTCGGTTCTCCAGCAGAGGCCAAAGGCAAAGCCACCGTCAATATACGCTGGGCAGACGGCACCACCACCCGGCGCAGAATCTACTTCGATTCACAGTAATCCCACACTAGAAAACTCCTTGCTCGACAGCGGCAGCGCGTCAGTTTAAGGAATCGCTTTTGCCGCATACAGCTATGGCCGAGACATCATCCAGTGACAGCCCTCTCGTGGGTATCATCATGGGCAGCACTTCTGACTGGCCCACCCTTTCGAAAGCCGCAGAGGTCCTGCGGGACTTCGGGATTCCTTTTGAATCCAAAGTGGTGAGCGCCCACCGCACCCCCGACCTGCTCTACGATTACTCAAAGAGCGCGTCTGAACGCGGCCTGAAGTGCATTATTGCCGGAGCAGGTGGAGCCGCCCATTTGCCCGGTATGGCATCTGCTATGACCATCGTTCCCGTCCTCGCCGTTCCCGTGAAATCACGCACTCTCAATGGCGTCGATTCGCTTCTCTCCATTGTCCAGATGCCCGCTGGAATTCCCACCGCGACATTCGCAATAGGTGATGCCGGAGCTACCAACGCCGGGCTTTTCGCCGTGTCTCTTCTCGGCAACGAATTCCCCGAGGTCGCCCAGAAGCTCGCCGAATATCGCGAATCACTCCGCAAAAAGGTAGAAGCCTCTGAACTTCCCCCTCTCGAAGATCCCTCATGAGTGATTTTCTTCCCCCGGGATCGACGATCGGTATTCTTGGCGGAGGCCAGCTTGGCCGCATGCTCACCATGGTCGCCCGCCGCATGGATTACCGAGTTGTTTCCTGGATAGGAGGACCTGACTCCGGCCCTGCTGGACTGGCAGACGCAGTCATCGAGGAACCCTTTGATTCCGAGGAAGCGCTGGAAGAGTTCATCGCCGTCTCAGACGTAGCTACCGTTGAATTCGAGAATATTCCGAAAGGCTTACTGGAGAATGTTGCCGGTTCAATACCGCTCTACCCATCCCCTCAGGCGATCGCCATCTGTCAGCATCGTGAGCGGGAAAAGCGCTTCCTTTCGGAGAACGGATTCCCTTGCGCGAAATATTTCGAGATCGATTCGGAGGATTCCCTGGCAGATGCCCTGAAGGAACTTCCCAAAAACGGTGGAATCCTGAAAACGGCAGAATTCGGATACGACGGAAAAGGACAACTCCCCGTAAGTCGCGATAGCGCCCCGGAATCAGTCTGGACTCAGTTCGACGCACCCCGAGCAGTCCTTGAGGAAAAGATTGACCTCGCAGGAGAACTCTCCGTCCTGGTCGTTCGAGACCGAGTGGGGCAGGTAGAATGCTATGATCCCGTCGAGAATTATCACCGAGACCACATTCTCGACGTATCGATCGTCCCAGCCAAGTTTGATCCCGCGATCCTTCAGCAGGCCTCCGAAGTTGCGGTGGGTATCGCCGAGGCCCTCGACTACGTCGGGATACTCGCAGTGGAATTCTTTCTTTCCAGAGACGGGCGGCTCCTCGTCAACGAAATGGCCCCCCGCCCACACAACTCAGGTCACCACACCATCGATGCTTGTGACACATCCCAATTCGAGCAGCAACTTAGAGCCATCACTGGTTTGCCTATCGGAAGCTGTCGCCTCCACAGCCCCGTTGTTATGTTGAACCTCCTCGGCGATGTGTGGATCGAAAACGACGACACACCAAAATGGGACGAGGTATTGGCAAAGAGCGGCACGACCCTCCACCTCTACGGAAAGCACGATGCTCGGAAGGGAAGAAAAATGGGGCATCTCAATATCACCGCTGCCTCACAAGACCAAGTTTCAGAGACTTTGAGAGAAGTTCGAACCATCTTAAAGATGCCCGAGTGGACGAGGGTATAACTGTCGGAACCTCCGCTTTTTGGAAGGGGGTGCTCTCAACGAACCAGAAACCAACGGGAAAAGCAGCATTCAGTAAGCTTACTTACTGAGATACACCCAGGGCTTCTCCGCCAGTTCCCTCGTCTCTTCGCCTTGTGTCTCGCGGACCCAGAGGGAAACCGGATTCCGATTAAAGTTTCGCTCATTGATGCCGGCAATCACCGCCGAAGAATTATCGATAACGAACGCAGGCATCCCGTCTTCCCATCCAGCATTCGAGTGCACGAAAATGCCAAACGCATTGGTGGTTCCTCCTCGCGTTGTCTCGATCACTGTTCCCAACTCCTCGGCTTTCATGCCCAGTATCCACAGGTTCCCCCCGATATTCCGGCACTTGGTTCCCTTGCCGTTACTGTTCAATT
Source organism: Verrucomicrobiales bacterium (assembly GCA_002698785.1). GTDB lineage: Bacteria > Verrucomicrobiota > Verrucomicrobiia > Verrucomicrobiales > DEV007 > Arctic95D-9. The sequence goes on from PAAG01000013.1 coordinate 54,351, forward strand.
GCCGGCACCATGCGCTCTGGCCGGGCTTCGTAAGATTGATGTGCCCACAGAAATCTTCGAGAAAGATATTCCCGCTTCCCTTTCCCTCGACATTGAAACCGATCGTGGAACTCACCACCAAAGTTCGCTCCGACTCATGTCGTATCATCAGGCTTTCAGTTCCCACCTGGTGGCCCAGCCGCTCAATCACCACGACACGCGAGTCCTCTAGCTCCTTCGGATGTTTACCATCCACCAGCCTCCACACTGGTTCTCCTTTGGCAGTGAAACGTCCCTCCAGTCCGATGATTCGCTTCACTGGTCCCCGGATTTCCACTGTCCCCTCAAACAGAAAATTACCTCCAGCTGGGAGATACACCGTCCTGCTCCCCGAATCGATAGCCGCTTGAAGAGCCGCGGAAGAATCTTCGTTCCCCGTCGGATCAGCACCGAAGGAAAGAATGTTTGCCCAGTTTTTTGTCGGATCTCCCCACGGGACCTGCGGAGCTTCCCTGACAGGGAGATAATTCAGTCCCTCCACCTCTTCGAAAGTTCCCTTTTCCAATTCACGAAAAGCACTCTTCACATCAGCGTGCGAAGTATCGCTGACGATAAACTCGGGCTTCTCAATATCCCCCTTGTCTCTCTTCTTATCGTCATTATCTACCTGCTCCCGATAACCTAACAGGTCGACATTCCTCATGAACAAGTGTCGCTGATTCAATATCCCGGGCGCATCACCGGGAGGATCGACCCCGTGTATGTGCGAATCGAGCAAAGTCACGCTTCCCCACGAGTTCCGCTCGTTGTAAATCGTAGTCACCTTGTTCTCGCTGATCAAATCCCTGACAAACACCATCTGGTGGTAATTCCACCAGCCGTATTTGCGTTGGTTCTTCAAATACACATGCTCGAACGTATTCGAATTCACGGGCCACTTTGTGCTGATCCCAATTTCGAATCCATCGACCATCACATTTTGCACAAACAAGGGACCAATCTCATCCGTGAACCCCATATCGAGGCCAATCTTGCCACCCCCATCCTCGGAACGAATCGTGACATTCCGCAGGCACCCCTGATCACTGGCGTTGAACTGCACTCCAATCGCATTCCAGTTCCCCCGCCCGATGTCGACGGTGAGGTCGCGAATCGAATTGCGAAAGCGCGCCGCAGGTCGCTCTCCCGTCCAGATTACCGGCTTGGACTCACCCTCTCGGAAATACTGGGTATCCTTGGGAACTCGGAGGATCGTCAATCCCTGGCCAGCTCCGTGCAATATCGTCCGTTTCTGCGCAGCCCCCGGCGTGTCCCCCGCTGGCCACGAAAGCGTTCCCGTAACAACATAAACGCCTGCGGGAAGGTAAATAATACGATTTCCATTGGGAAAAGCGTCAAGTGCCGCCTGGATACCGGCAGTATCATCCATCTCATCATCAGGCGAGGCTCCGTATGAGCGGACGTCTACTACCCCACCGTCCTTGGGAAACGTGATAGGTAAAAGCTCCTCGTCGGCCCGAACAGCAATCGAGCTCAAAACCACAATCAGACACAGCGACAATCCTTTACCCATCGACCAAAGGTTACGCACGTTCTATGCGAGATGGCCAGCCCGCAAACACAGGACTTGCCGTAGTGAGGAGGAAATCTTTCGGGCTACTTTTTCAGATCAGACACCTTCTTCGCCTCAGATTTCGGCAGCCATTGGCGATGTTCCTCAATCACCGCACGCATTTCACTCTCGCCCGCGAGATTGTTCCACTCATTCGGATCGACTGAGTGGTCATACAGCTCCTCCGTTCCATCTGCGTAACGAATATAACGCCACCTCTTCGAACGAACGGCGTGATTTCCCCGCCCGTAAGTCATCAGCGCTGGAGTTTCCCATTCCGCAGCGGGATCTCGCAGGAGCGGGACGATACTCTTTCCGTCACATTTCGGATCCGGCTCTATGCCACATAGCTCCAGCAAGGTCGGATATACGCACGTCAAGTCGACCGGAACTTCGCAGACACTTTCTGGCTCTGTCACCCCGGGGGCCACCACGACAAATGGGATATGATTCGTTTTTTCCCACAACGCGAATTTCTCGATGTGGTCCTTCTCTCCCAGATGGAACCCGTGATCAGACCAGAGAACGATGATGGTTTCCGCTCCTCGTGGACTCTTGTCGAGAGCATCCAGCACTCGTCCAATAGACGCATCTGCAAATCGACAGCAGGCAGCATACGACCGGATGAATTCGCGATACGATCCCGGGAATTCTGCTTCGACTTCCATCATTCCTTTCCAGAACCATTTCTTCTTCGCCATCAGCTCAACCGCCCCCGATGGCAGATCACTCCAATCATCGTCCTTCCGAACAGGAAGAGGGATCTCCTCGAATCCCTCATGATATGCTTTCGGAGCAAAGAACGGGGAATGTGGTTTGAAAATGCCACACGCGAGAAATTGCGGCCGATCGTCAGGAGTGTTCTCAATGCGCTCGATGGCAGACTCCACCGTGTGGTAATCGATGCTCTCCTCTTCTTTCGGCGGCCACACACCCCAATCTGTATTGGGCGAGCCGTATTCAGGCGAACGATTCAGCTTTTCCTCCGGATACAATTGCTCCCGCATCGGCTCGAACGATTCAAAGGATGCATCATCGTGAAAAGCCCCATCGAGATGGTGATGGAAGATCTTTCCCGCTCCGGTCACGAAATAACCGGCGTCGCGAAATCGCTGGAAGATCGTCATTCGATCCGGCATTGCTTTTCGCCAGTCACTCTTGTTCCCATAGACTCCGCTGGTCGTGGGTCGGATGCCGGTTGCTGTAGCCACACGTGATGGGTTACACGCAGCAGACGCACAATAGGCCCGTGTGAAGAGCATTCCACGCGAAGCGAGGCGTTCGAGATTCGGTGTTTTGATAGGCGAATCTGGATCCAGCAGGGAAATCCAGTCATTCATGTCATCGACCGCGATGAAAAGAACGTTTGGCTTATCGGCAGCGCGGACAGATCCTGCCAATACCAGAAGAAGAATCAGAAACGCTCTCATTGATTCAATTGATTCCAAAGCTCAAGAAGCCCCTCTCCACGAGCCCTACCTGTCGAAGCATCTTTCTTTCTCGAAATCTCGTGCACCAGAACGGAAATTTCATTCGCATCGGCATCCCCCTCGACTGCGGTCCTCCACACCTTCTCGATTCCCTCCGTTAAAGGCGCATCCAAAGCAGCAACGTAGTCGCTGAAAAATCCACGTGTTCCAAAATACTGGGTAGCAGCAAACAAAGGGTCATCTTTTGTCACCACAACATCGTTGAAGAACGAGATCAGAAATCCCTCTTTCGACAATCGACGCACCAGCCGCTCAGAATCGAGGGTGCCCGGCATCACCCCATTCTCTTTCGCCAAGAGCACTCCATATGCCGCCGCTTCTCCCGTCTGCATCCACGTTGGCTCCAGGCGTATCGCTCCCCACGCAACATGCGTGGAAGAGAAGCACACCGGCACGATAAGATTGTCCACCTCCTTCGGGAGAAGGCATCGCCAAGGAATCTGCCCCGGCCAGGTCTCGGCATGCAGCATCATCTTTCCCTCATCGAGACTACCACGCACACCGCCTTTCGTTACCGCATGGCTGTCGGCATACCAGTCAGTCATCGCGATCGCATCCGGATGAGCGGGTGCTCGCAAGGTCCCTGGAACAGGAGCAAGATCATGCTGAGTCAGCATGTACCGCCCGTCCAATCGACGACCTTCACGAATGTACATCTCGTAAGGGCGATGGTCATTATCGGGGAACTCGTCCTTTGTCAAACCATAGCGCAGCCAGTGCTCGCGCTTTTCCTCCGGGACGGATTCATCATGCTGAAGAAACCAAAGCAACGCCATCGTCGCATCCCAGTGCGCATCCATGACCTTCTGGCGAGTATCCCAATCGCCCTCCACATACTCCTGATGGAGACCGACAATCTGTGGCCGATTCCATCCGATCTTTGAATTCGGAATCGGGCGGACAATTGAAGTGAACTCCAAGGTCTTTAAAAACTCCGGATCGTAGTCTTCAGGCTTCGTTACAGGAATTCGGTTTTCGGGATTGTCCGTGAGGATCGTTCGGTAATTGAATGCCTGAACATTCCCATCTCCAGCTCCGGTGCTCTCGGGGAAAAGGATTTCCTGGAATCCTGAGAACGAACGAAAGTTCAATGCCTCATGAGCCTCATATTCTTCGTCCGAAATTTCCTCCGGTCGCTCCTTCGTCGACTTCATATAGACGACACCAGCATGCGGTTCTCCGAACTCTTCCCGCGACTCACGCCCGACGCGATACGCTACCTTCGCCAATGGCAGGACATCCCCCTCGTAAGTGCAGTCTGCGAACGATAATGCCTCTACGGTTTTCGTCTTTTCACCCCGAAACTCCTGAAACAGCATCGACTTGAGCAACCGCCCCTCCCGCTCCACCTCGACCGGAATATATCCGGGAAGAAACGTAATGTTCTCTTCCGCTTCGATCATTTCCCGGATCAACCCCTCAATCACACGAGGCTCGAATTTCCCATTCGTATGCCCCGATTCCCCAGGCAACGCGTGCCTGTACTGAGACGACTCCTCACCATAGGTTTCACGATAGGAATCGAAAACCGCCTGCCGCAATTCGTCGTAGATAGGCGAACGCTTTCCTTCCCATACGGTATCCCAGACTCCCAGCCCACTGGAAAGAATCCCCCCCGGATGCTGCGTGCGATTCACTAACACCACACTCAGACCTTCTCTGGCAGCCCGCACAGCACAGGCTACACCTCCCGGAGTCGCCTCGACGACGCAGAGATCTGCACGAAGAGTCTCCTCCGAATTGACCGGCGCGGCCCAAAAACAGCAAGCACACACTAAGATGGCGAAACGAGTAGACATCACTTCACCATCTCATCCGTCTCGCTCAACTTGAACCGAGTCGACACGACAGAGTGCTTGTTAGGACCATCGTCATACTTGATGTAGGTTGTCGCAACGATGGTTCCGTCGGGAAGCAGATCCATACCGGGGTAGCCGCAATCTCTCCCCGCATAGCTGTGGAGAAGCTTCACCCGATACTGGCCGGGTTTACCATTCTTGATGTCGTCATAGGTCCCTACCCAGGCAACAAAATGACCCGGCGTAGTCGTTCCTTTCGCTTGATCTCGAAAAGCAATGACCCACCGTCCATCTTCAGCCTGGACTCCGATGTGACGATCTCCGGTAAGACCCCAAGGCGTATCCGTAGGAGTGCTCCACGTTTCCCCTTCGTCTTGAGAAAACATCACCAGACTGCGGCCTTTGTGAGTATTCTCCCGCATCAAGCAGCACAGCTCCTCACCATCCGGCGAACGAAAGACAAACGGCTCACAGGGATTCTTTCCTTCCACTTCTGCAACGACCTTTGGCTCCGACCAGGTAAACCCTCCATCTTTCGTGATACTCTGAAGTACTCTCAACGGCGGCTTATCCTTCCCGTCAGGCCCTACATGATAGACACCGAGGTAGCTCCCATCTTTCAACTTCACCATGCTGCTGAAGGTCATCACGCAGGGAAATCCTAAGGGCGGCATCTCTTTCCAGGTCTCACCATCATCTTCGCTCATGATGCTTGGCATACCTGGACCACCTCTCGTTCCGAGCGCAGCAGAGAACACCCACAAACGTGCCTTACCATCCGGGTCGACCATGCGGTAGATGCTCGGACAGTTCTGATGCGTTGAGAAACCTTCCGGCAGCTTGTCATCGAGTCGACTCCATGTCAGCCCTCCATCCGTGGTCTTTGCCATCGGGCCCGCAGCCCCTCCATGATTGATACACCAGACGGTGTAGATCGTCTCTTTGTCCGGCATCTGGAGGGTATACGGATGCCCCTGGTAGAGGTCAGGCGTACCCTCCGCGATCATCACGTGTCGATCCGTTTCTCCGGAGATGTCGACGGTCGGAATGTTCGGTTTCTCTTCGGCTATACAGAGGCCGACCGCCAAGGTAGGAATAATGGGGATAAGGAATTTCATAATCATTTTACGGGGACAAGTTGAATACCATCGACAGACACAACGCCGTTTACGCCAGTGTTAGAAACCGTGACCGTTCCCGAGGAACCGGCATCGAAGTGAAAAATCCCGACCGACCGTGGAGCATTGTCGACGATAAAAGGCCCTTCCTGGTTTACCGTGACTGTCTCTTCGGATTTGCCGGTTCGAATCGTCACCGGCACATTGGTCGCTCTGTTTTCATGAACGGTGTAGAACACACGCAAATCGTAATTCCCCGCTTCAGGGATCTCCGGCCGAAACGTTGCAGACTTGCTACCTCGACCCGTTCCGCCGTCGTGACGATAGTCATTTCCTGACAAATTCGGAGCCGCTCCGCTCTTCACCCAGTCGCCCACGTACTCGGCCTCACTGTCATCAACCACAATCCCAGTGAGTTTGAAACCGAATTTCCTCTCCACCGGATCCCAAGTCAGAATCTGCCCGTCGTCTTCCAACTCCTCCTTCAGAACATCATACTCCAAATCCTGCACCGCGATCTCTTGATCGATCGACAGACATGCAGCTGTCGCCGCCGACTGACTCGTGATCATGAACGGCGGCTCCATCCGGATACTCGCAAATGCCGAATGGCTTGCTGATAGAGCGAACGTCACAAACAGATTTTCACACTCCTCCTTCTTCGGAACAATGGCTCCATAGTCGATTCGATACGGACCGAACCCACCTCGCCCACCAGCAATCTTTCCCTCCCTGACAACAACACCATCTTTTGCTATTCGCCGAATCTCGTGGGCGTCCGTTCCGTAACTTCCCAGCCCCACGGACCGTTCGGGAATTTCGCGACCAAAGGTATGGTGCTCCGTCATTACAAAGTCACTGACCATTCTGCGCCCTTCCCGAATGTAGACTTGGTGAGGCCAGCCACCAGTATCGAGAAACTCATCCTTTGGTAATCCGAACTTCGCCAAATCACTTTTCACTTTCTCAGGAACACGAGGATCCGTCCGAAGAAACTCGAAGAGCCCACGATGATAGTTCTCCAACTCCTTCGCCAACTGCACACGCTCATCGTAGCTCGCCTCTGGCCAGTCCCAGCTCAGGCCCGGTAAATTCCCTCCGAACGTCGCAGTATTAAAATCCCATTTGTCATTCGGTAGAAGGTCGTGCTTTGAGAACCACCGCAAATCCATGTCGTCACCATTCGCAATGCAGGCTTCCACAAATCGGCCTACCAACTCATATCGCTTCGGATCGTAATCTTCCGGCGGATCAATAGGGTGCATGTTAGAATCATCCGTGGTCAGGCACAGACGAAAACAATAAGCCTGCACTCCCGGTGCCGCTTCGCCGGGCGTTCCGGGTTCTCCTTCATTAATCAGAGGAAGCAAACCGCTCGACGGATCCCCCTTCACCACAAACGGATCGAGCGGAAAATCACGATCCCAGGCTCCGTGACCACTCGGCAACCGACCGTTCTCACCTGGCTGGTCAAACTCTTCACGCGGCAGGAACTTCTCATTGTAATGGATGCCATTCAGTTCCTCGCCGTATTGGGCATTCGCTTCCCGAGTCAGAGTGTAGGTTACATCCGCCGCTGCCATGAGATCCCCTTCATAGGTGGTGTCGATAAACATCTTCGCCTTCACCATGCGACCATCTTCCATTGTCAGCGCGGCTATCTTCTTACCCTCTTTCTCGACGCCCTCCAGCCGTGCATTGCGAAGCACAATCACCCCTGCCTCTTCCGCCATCGTATCGAAAACTCTCTCCGCCACGTGCGGTTCGATCGAGTAGGCTCCGCCAGTCGCCGGCCCTCCGCGTTTTCCCTTATCAAATCCCTCTCCCCAATTCAGTTCCTTTCCATAGCTATCCACCAGCCGGGTAAAATACTCGCGCGCCAATCCTCCTACGCTACGCGGCTCGCCGATGTCAACCGCACTCAAACCACCCGATGTCATTCCACCCAAATGATTTCCCGGTTCCACCAGCACCACCTTCTTACCCATTCTTGCAGCCTGGACCGCAGCAGTCACTCCTCCTGAAGTGCCACCGTATACACACACATCTGCCTCGACCACTTTGTCCTTTTCTCCTGACCGAATCCACTCCAGGTTGAACCGAGCAACCGTCAACCGATCCCCTGAAAAGCTCGCTTTCTCACCCCGCCCATAGAAGCACAGAATCGTGCCTTTCTGCGTCACTGCCACATCACTGTAGGCACTCCAGCTTTCCTCAATTGATCGCTTCAACGGCCAGCTCTTTCCCTCATCAGAACTCACATGAACCGTCACATTTCTTCTGTCACGGCTCTTCCCCGGCTCCGGCTCGCCTTTCGCCTTCGTCAGATTATGGGGATTGGTGAAAAGAATTAGGCTCTCTCCCTCATGCTCGTAGCGCACGATCCCACCCATGCAGATCGGCTCCAGAAGGTCGTCCTGAAACTTCGGCTCGCTCCAGTTGGTGGCACCGTCAGGGCTTGTCACAACGATGCGGCGGTGCGCTTTCGATTCATTCCGGACGTTCAGCATGACACTGCCGTCCTTCAATTGCACCGCGACAGTCTCGTTCGGGTTCACGAACTCCTCCGTGCAGGGAACCGCAATCTCGCTCGCATGCCAGGATTTACCGCCATCATCGCTATAGATGGTAGCCGTCACCGAAGGACGATGTGCATTCCCTCCCGTTCCCGTAGAAAGCCATACCGGGACGACCAGCCTGCCATTTTCGAGCTGGATACTGTGATCCGGACCCGTCGCGAGAACCTTCCAATCATACACATCCCGAAACCCCTCGAACGCATCAGTGATCTCCACCGGCTTGCTCCACGAAATACCATCGTCCACACTCTTCTGATAAAAGCACCTCATGTATTCCAAGCAGAACAGCATGTGAACTGTCCCGTCTTTATCGGCGATCAGCACAGGGTTGTTGTAGGTCACGGAATTCGGATCGGTCTTTTTCAACTGAAGAGCAAAAGGGTTCTTCGTCTTTGGACCCTCCACTTCCGCAACCTTCTTCGGCTCACTCCAGGTGACGCCATCATCGGTCGAACGCCGAAGTAAAATATCGATGTCGTCCCAATCACTCCCGTTCCGCCGGGCTTCACACCAGGCTAGCACTGTCCCCTTCGCGGTAACGACAATACCGGGAATATGATACCGCTTGTAATTGAGGTCGCCCTCCTTGAAGAGATCGATCTTCTCGAGAAATGGCTCAGCCGCGTTCGATGACGCCAGCGACAGGAAGAGCGCCATGCCAAGAATGGCAAGAGAGTTTTTCATGTTTTGTCAGGGGTATTTAATTAGAATTCAGAATTCGCCATCTCGACCGAATCGTTCGCGAACGCGAGTGCCAAACTCGGCACCCGCCGCATCAATCGAATCCAAAATCTCTTCAATGCTTTTTCCGCTCGCTGAACGGGCTGCCGGGATGAGGGTGCAGCATTCGTTGGCGTCCATGAACTTCGCTGCTTCGAGAAGAAAGCCCTGTTCTTCAGCGGGTATAGTCATGAAGCCGTGTTTGTCCGCATGAATCAGATCACCTGGATTCACCTCACGTCCAAACACCTTTACAGGCTCACCCCAGCTCACGGGATGAACATGGGCATGACCGACACACAGTCTTCGCGCCAGCGCTTTGAAACCCGCATTTGTCATCTCATCCACATCACGAATCGCACCGTCGACAATGGTGCCGACACATCCGAGGGCACGGTGGATATTGCTGTTCACCTCGCCCCAGAAAGAACCAATCACGCTTGGCTTATCGAGGTCTTTCACGATTACGATCTTCGGCCCATCCACCGAAGCCACATACCTGCGATACTCGCTCCAGGCCTCCGGATTCTCCTCTCGATGCGCCTGATTGCGTGGCTCAATCACCACTGTCACTGCATACCCAACCATGGGCCCCATCTGAGGCATAAAGTCCTTTGTCTCTTCCAGATTGAAAGCCTCAGCCGCTGGGTCGCGCCCGGTAATCTGCTCCCAACCATTGTAGATGGTGGGAGTGTTCCAGCGCTTCAACTGAAGCAGGTCTGCGTGGGAAAGTGAATGCGTCATGGCTGGTATTGGGGGTTCGGCAGCATGGGCTCGGCGTTGACTTCTTTTTGCCACTCCATCAGGTCGGCGGACAGTTCCGTCACTACCTCCGATTTCTCCCCATAAAGATTTTTCTCTTCACCCGGATCATTACCGAGGTCATACAATTCCATTTCGCCCGTCTCGAAAAACTCGATCAATTTCCACTTCCCCTTCCTCACCACCGACACAGGAGCACTCGATGGATGCTGGTTATAATGTGGGTAGTGCCAGTAGAGCGCTTCACGATCGACATTCTCCCCTTCTTTCAGATGCGCCGCGAGACTGATCCCATCCATGTGTTGATAGGGCATTGCAGGCATTTCTAACAAATCCAGAATCGTAGGATACAGATCATTCGAAATCACCGGGACATTGCTGATCTCCCCTTTTCTTATCCCCGGGCCGGAAACGATTAAAGGAACCCGAATCCCACCTTCGTAGAACGAGCCCTTGTTTGCCCGCAATGGGGAGTTGTCCGTCGCCTTCGCGAACCCTCCATTGTCTGAAGTGAAAACGATGTAAGTCTCATCTTCGATCCCCATCTCTTTCAACTTAGCTACCACACGACCCACATTCTGATCTACGCTCTCGACCATCGCGGCATACTTGGGGTTACCCTGCTGCTGGCTTTTCGGAACCGCCTCATACTTTCCGACCAACTCCTTCTTTGCCTGCAGCGGCGTATGGACAGCATAAAAGGGAAAGTAGAGAAAGAAGGGCTCGTCGCTCGAATCGATCAAACCAATCGCCTCATCGGTCAGCCGGTCTGTCAGGTACTCGCCTTCCTTTCCATCGGGGAGCGTGATTTTCTTTACCACCTTGCCAGTCGTGGGAATCTTCCAATCTCCCGTGTAGGGATAAAAATAGCTACCAGGAGCACCATGTTCACTCCCTCCCACATTCGCATCAAAACCATGTTGCTCCGGCAAAGAAAACGGAGCTCCTCCCAGATGCCACTTTCCCACATTGATGGTTTTATGAGTCTCGCGAAGCGCTTCCGCCAAGGTCGTTTCTTCCAATGGCAACCCCCGCAGAAATCGGCCTTCTCTCAGTTTGTCCTTTTTCGCATCCCAACGCCCGGCCGGCAGCCATTGGGTCAACATCAGCCGTGCTGGATACTTACCTGTCAGAATACTCGCTCGGGTCGGTGAACAAATCGCTGCCGCGGCATACGCATCGGTAAAGCGCACTCCCTTCTCGGCAAGCGCATCGATATTCGGCGTGCGATAATAATCACTTCCCTGGCAACTCAAGTCCATCCACCCAAGATCATCCACCACGAAGAGCACCACGTTTCTCTTCTCCTGGGCCATCGCATTTGCCCACACACCGATGGCGAGACAAAAACACAGCGAGCGAAAAAGAACGCTCATCGGGGGTGAGACCATACGCATAGGCCGATAGTAACAGGTGAGAGCCTCACCGCGATAATCGAATGCCAGTGGTAAATCGTTACCAGTTTGGAGTGGCGTATTCTCGCCATAGAAGCAAATTCTTACCACTCGGATCTGGCTCGAAAGAGCCGAATCGCCAGTGTCGCTACTGGCTAAGATTCATGATACCGTAAGGGCTGAATGGGAAAAGGGCTACATCTCCTCCTATGGACATTGGTTCTCAGTTGGTCGCCGCTACAGGCTGCACCTCCTGAGACGATGAAGCCGTTGCGCAATATTTCATCGATCCGTGAGCTCAACTACGCAGATGCCCGGATGGCTCCACCGGTTCAGCTACGGGTCATGGTCATCTCCCACCACGAGAACGGCTTCGACGCCCAGGACAACTCAGGAGGGCTCTTCTTCGAATACAGGGACGAAAAAATGCCGCCCCCCGGGGAGACCCTTGAGATCTTCGGAAATGTCAGCGGCGGAGTCTACGGTCCTTACGTTGTAATCGACGAACTCAAAAAATTCGGTCGCAAGAATATGCCTCGTCCACTCAATTTCCGACCGGACTTCGTCCAAACCGGAATCGGTGACAACCGCTGGATCAAGATTGAGGGCTTGATGGTTGACGTGAAGTTCAACGAAGACAAACGCTCGGGCCAGGGCCTCCTCGTCACCGGCCAGAACGACCTCGTGATTCGATTTTACAACGAAACCGAAGATTTCGATGTAGAAAAACTCGAACGGCTTGTCGGTTCGTGGGTAGAACTTCAGGGTAGCGCTGCTCCACTTTTCAACGACCTCAGTCAGCGAATTGGTGCTGACATCATTTGTTCCAGCCATCGCTTCACCCGAGTCTTGGAAGAAGGAAAAGACACTGAGTCCGTTCCCCTCAATGAAATTGGTCGTTGGGACTCTCGCCGCTCCACCCCCGGCCTCCTAAAAACATCCGGTCGAGTCACATTGATTGAAGGCCCCAGGAGCTTCGTCGTTCAATCCGAAGAACACGGAGCCCGGGTGAAAACCTTGCGCCCACACCAGGTCATCGTCGACGATTCCGTAGACCTCGTAGGCATTCCGGACACGGAGGGATACTTCGTAGGTCTCCAATACGCCACTGCCACACCCGCAGAAAACAAACTCGATCCTATCGAACCCGTCACCGGAAATGCGCCGACGTCTCGAGCCCAGGCATTTCAGCTGATCAATCTATCTGGCCGACTCACCGAGCGGGAGAAAAGGATCCTCAACGTCCAGGTTGGAGAAGAAATTGTCCCCGTCCTCCTTCCCGGCGGCATACCCAACTCGGAGCTCCCTCCACAGGGCAGCGAAATCGAGGTCACCGGCGTCAAACTCGTCGATGCCGATCAGCGTGGCGAGATACGCTCGGTCAGTCTGGCCCTGCGTAGAGCCGAAGACATTGGTGTAGTCGCAACACCGTCATGGTGGACACCGAAGCGCCTCTGGACCGCGATCCTTCTCCTTGCTGCTTGTATCTTTCTTTTCATAATCTGGACTCTCGCACTCAATCGCCGGGTAAAATCTCAGACCGGCCTCATTCAGGATCAGATCGAGTCCAACGCTGCCCTTGAGGAAAGGAACCGTATCGCACGCGAACTCCACGACACACTTTCACAAGGCTTCTCGGGTGTGGGCTACCAGCTCGCTTCAGTCGAAAACAGCCTCTACAACGATCCTGACAAAGCGAAAGAAAAACTCAACACCGCGCGCCAGATGGTCGAGCACAGCCTCACCGAGGCACGCGATTCACTCAGCGGTCTTCGGATTCCCTCCGCCGCAGACAAACTCGAATTTCCCGGCTCAACTCTTTCCATCGCTCAGGAGCGCTGTGGAGAAGCGGGTATCACCATGGTCCGCTACAACGGAGCTGAGATCGACACTTCCGACTTCAATGCCGAGGTGAAATACACCTGCCATCGGATTCTTCTCGAAGCCGTCACCAATGCCATTCGTCACGGTGAACCAAGCTCGGTGACCATCGAAATGCACGAAGAAGACAGCGGATATGTATTTTCCGTGAAGGACAATGGGAAAGGTTTCGACACCACCAAACCACCTCCCGGAGGACACTTTGGACTACAGGGCATGGAAGAACGTGCCCGCCAGATCAATGCCACCATTTCCATCGATTCTTCTTCCGACGGAACACGAGTCGATCTTATCATTCCTAAACGCCACAAATGACCACTGCCTCAGACACACTGAAAGTTATTCTCGTAGACGACCACCTCATTGTCCGCAAAGGACTGGCCAGCCTTCTGGAAGACGAGCCCGATCTCGAACTCGTAGCCGAAGCAGCGAATGGAGAAGAGGCAATCGCTCTCGCCACACAACACAAACCCGACGTCGTGGTTCTCGATCTTCGACTCCCCGACATGAGCGGTATCGAAGTTGCCGAAGCACTTCAAGGACAGAAAATCCTCCTTCTTTCCAGCTTCATGCAGGAAGAAGATGTGCGCCGAGTCTTCGACGCCGGAGTCCTCGGCTATCTCGCCAAAGACAAAAGTAGCGACGAACTTCTGAAAGCCATCCGCGAAGTCGGAGCAGGCAAGAAATACATGCAGCCCGAAATCTCTCTTCTCCTCGCCAAGAGCGAGTGGAGTCAGCACCTTTCCGAGCGCGAACTGGAAATCCTCAAACACATCGCCCGCGGCAAAGCGAACAAGGAAATCGGCGAAGCCCTCACCCTCTCGGAAAATACGATCAAGAACCACGTGAAGTCGATTCTGTCCAAGCTCAATGCCAAGGATCGAACCCACGCCGTTACCGAAGCGCTGAAGCGCGGAATCTTCCACCTCGGGAACAATTCCTGAATTTTCCTCAAATGCGTGCGTAATGATTTCGGGGGTCAAAACAATTACCTGCGTAGGGAACACATCCCATGACCCCCTTGAAGAAAGACAACCCGGCACCCGAGCTCGAAGACCTGATGGAATCTGTCCGTCCGCGTCTTCGAGCCTTCCTGTTGTCTCTGACCGGTAGCGAAGCCGCTGCCGAAGACCTGACCCAGGAGACTTGCCTCACGATCTGGCAGAAACGGGAAGAGTTTGACCCGACTGGAGACTTCCGAGCCTGGGCCTTTCGCATCGGGTTTTTCCAGGCACAGAATCACAGGCGTAAAGTAGCTCGCCAGCAAAACCGCGAGCTGCCTGGTGATGAACTCTTTGAGCAGATTGCCGAGACCGTAACAGAACGGCACGGGCACGACGACCGGGAAGAATCCCGACGGACAGCTCTTCTTCTCTGTCTCGGAAAGCTCCGCGAGAACCACCGCGAACTCATCCTCCATCGTTTTCAGGACGGACGGTCACTCAAACATCTAAGCGAAGAAGCAGGTATCAATTGCAACGCCATGGCCCAGAAACTCTTTCGGCTGAAACGCACCCTCCTCACCTGCGTCGAAAAACAAATGGCGACCCGGAAAGGAGATTCCTCCAAATGAAACACGGAAACCACCAAGACGAATTTCAGGAAATCCTCGCAGCACTCAACGAACGAGAGTTGACCGACTGGGAACGCGAACGTCTCTGGGAAATCCTCGAAAACGATCCCGAACTCATCACTGAGTTTACCGATCATTGTTTCCTCGAAGCAGATCTCTCCTCCCTTCAAACCGACGAACTCCTTCAGGCAGGAATCGAACCTCCCATCCACAACCTCGTTTCGATGCCGTCCTCAGGAAAACAATCCCGCTCGTCTACCTGGCTGGAAAACGTGGCGATCATTGCAGGCTTGGCGGCATGTGTCGGCTTCGCTTTGATCGTGTTGAAGAACCCCTACTCCGCTCCTGACACATCTGTAGAAAACAAGGCTCGGGTTCCCGAAAGAGAACCGACTGTCTCACGTCCCATCCGTCGAGCCAACCTTAGCCTCGACGATCCCACCGACGAAGCCGTCGCTCTCAGCGGACCGGCAGCACTGGCAAACAGTCGAAATCCCAGAGGCGGAAAACCCGAGGGTGCGGCGTCCGTTCCCGAAGTCATTTCGTTCAACCATCATGTTCGACCGATCCTCTCGGAAAACTGCTTTTTCTGCCACGGTCCCGACGAGAAAACGCAGGAAGCAAACCTGCGCCTCGACAACGCTGAAGGCGCCACTGCCGATCTCGGCGGTTACGCGGCCATCGTTCCCGGCGATCCGGAAAAAAGCGAAGTCTGGATTCGTATCCTGTCAGACGATCCTGACGAAGTCATGCCACCTCTCGATTCGCACCGCGAGCTGAGCACTGCAGACCGCGAGATTCTTCGGCGATGGATCGAAGAAGGGGCGGAGTATCAAAAACACTGGGCCTTCATTTCGCCTACCAGGCCAGAAGTTCCCAAAGTCGAATCGGCAAAAAGCCCAATCGACGCATTCATCCTTTCCCGACTCGAACGCGAAGGCCTCTGGCCAAACCCCATGGCCGATGCACGAACGATACTGCGCCGCCTTTCCCTCGACCTCATAGGATTACCTCCCACTCCGGACCAACTCGCCACATTTGAGGAAGCTTTCGCAAACGACACAAATTCCGCCATCGAAACAGCGATCGATAATCTCCTCACATCACCACATTTTGGAGAACGAATGGCTCTACCCTGGCTCGATGCAGCTCGTTATGCTGACTCCAACGGCTTCCAGCAGGATGGTAACCGCCATCAGTGGCCATGGAGAGACTGGGTTATCCGCGCCTACAACGAAAACAAGCCATTTGACCAGTTCACGATCGAACAACTCGCCGGTGATCTACTCCCCAATGCCACGCAGGACCAGATTATCGCCACAGCATTCAATCGAAATCACATGCTCAACGGAGAGGGCGGAGCCATCAAAGAAGAACAACGCATCAACTACGTGATAGATCGAGTTGATACGACCGCCACTACCTGGCTCGCACTCACCATGGCATGCGCCCAGTGCCACTCCCACAAGTATGACCCCATCAGTCACGAAGAATACTTCCAGTTCTTCGCCTTCTTCAACAACATCCCCGAGTCCGGCGGTGTCGACAAACGGTCTGGGCAGGGATGTGCCTTTGGCTCTGGGTCAACTGTGCAGGTGGCTCGCCCCTGGCTCTCTCTTCCCTCGGATGAACAGACCGCCAAGATTCAACAGCTGAATGGAAAGATAAAAGAAAAGGAAAAGGCCACTGACACCATCCTACCCCAACTCGATCCCCTCAGGAAAGAATGGGAATCCGGCTTCTCCACCGCGGAGCTGGTCGACCGCACCCGATTCCCTGGCTCTATCTCAAACATCCTTCGCACGCCTGAAGATCAGCGGCGCCCCAATCAACAGCGCGACATCACCGAGTTCTATCTTCTCAGCGGGAACCACGACAACAAAGATTGGAAGGGACTTGGAGAGGAAATCAAAGACCTCCGCGCCGCCAAACGTAAGATAGAGGAGTCCATCGTCGAAATCATGGTGATGGAAGAGAACCCACCCGAGAAACAGCGAGAGACCTTTGTTCTCAATCGTGGCGACTATCAGCAACCTACGGAAAAAGTTACGGCTGGAACTCCCGCCTTCCTCCCCGCCCTTCCTGACAATGCTCCACAGAATCGACTCGGTCTCGCACAGTGGCTCGTCGACCCTCAACATCCCCTGACAGCCCGCGTCATGGTGAACCGGATCTGGCAACAGTTCTTCGGAATAGGCATTGTCAAAACCTCAGAGGATTTTGGCGTGCAGGGCGAGCTCCCGGTTCATCCGGAACTTCTCGACTGGCTCGCCGTCGAATTCGTTGAATCAGGCTGGGACATAAAACACATCGTTCACCTCATCGTATCCAGCTCTACCTATCTCCAAGACTCCAAAATCACTCCCGAAAAATACGAGCACGACCCTGACAACCGCCTACTCGCCCGAGGAGTTCGCTCCCGTCTTCCCGCGATGTTGCTTCGCGATCAAGCACTGGCTGTGTCCGGGCTTCTTAAAGAAAAAATTGGCGGCGAACCTGTCTACCCGCACCAGCCCGAAGGTCTATGGCAGGAATTCTCCTTTGGCAAAATCAGCTACCCACACCTCGAAGAGAAAACCCAACTTCATCGCCGCAGCATCTACACCTTTTGGAGACGCACGTCCTCTCCTCCTAACATGTTCGACAGTTCTTCTCGACAAGTCTGCACCGTAAAACCTTCAACAACGAACACACCACTTCAGGCGCTCACATTGATGAACGACGAAACCTATGTCGAAGCTGCCCGAGCCCTTGCCGAACGGATCGTCCAGGAAGGCGGCGACAGGCCGGAAAGCCGCCTCATTCTCGCGTTCGAACTCGCCACAGGTCAATTGCCTGACGAGCGGGAACAACAACTCCTCGTCAATGGATACGAACGCAGCCTGAACGAATTCGAAAGCTTCAGTGAGAACGCCTCTCACTACGTGGCCCAATCGAAAACCCATCAAAAGCCACCAACGGAACTCGCCGCATATACCCGCATGGCACAGGTCATCCTCAACCTTGACCAGACCCTCAACAATCCTTGACCCATGATCGATATGTTTCTCCAGGACCAGGCACGGCGACTGACTCAGACACGTCGGCAGTTTTTCGGAAAAAGCGCCACCGGCGTAGGCACCGCAGCCCTGGCATCTCTGTTAGGAAAAGAAACATTGTCCGCGGCATCGACCTCCGGAGCGGGAGTGCCGGGTTTCCCCAATCATACCGCCAAGGCGAAACGTGTGATCTACCTCATGCAGGCTGGCGGTCCCTCGCACCTCGACATTTTCGACTACAAACCACAGATGTACGGGCGTCATGGTGAGAATATTCCAGATTCCATCCGAGCAGGAGTACGCCTCAGCACCATGACCGGGAGCTATAAGGAATATCCCGTTCTCCGTCCCAAAAAAGAATTCCGCCAGGACCGCAACTCCGGCATGTGGCTGTCCGACCTCATCCCGCACACTCGCGATATATCCGACAAGATCTGCCTCATCAATTCGATGAACACCGAGGCCGTCAACCATGCCCCGGCCGTGACCTTTTTCCTGACTGGTCACCAACTTCCCGGACGACCCAGCATGGGAGCTTGGACGAGCTATGGACTCGGCACGAGCAGCGAAGACCTTCCGTCCTTCGTCGTCATGCTGTCTCGCGACAAAGAAAACTCCTGTGGCCAGCTCTTCTACGACTACTACTGGGGCAGCGGCTTTATCCCAAGCAAATACCAGGGGGTGAAATTTCGGAGCCAGGGCGATCCCGTCCTCTACCTGTCCGATCCCAAGGGACTCTCCCGCGACATGAAGAAGGGCATGATCGACGACATCGCTGCCCTCAATCGCGAACACTATGAGGATGTAGCCGATCCCGAAATTCAGACCCGCATCGCACAATACGAAATGGCCTATCGCATGCAGACCAGCGTGCCCGAATTATCCGACCTTTCCAGCGAACCCCAGCACATCCTCGACATGTATGGACCCGATGTTCATCGTCCCGGATCCTTTGCACGGAACTGCCTTCTCGCACGCCGCCTCGCAGAACGCGGCACCCAATTCATACAACTCATGCACGCAGGCTGGGATCAGCACCAGAACATACCGACCCAGTTGGAAATCCAGTGCAAAGACACCGACCAACCCGCTGCCGCCCTCGTCAAAGACCTCGACCAGCGGGGCCTTCTCGAAGACACCCTCGTCATTTGGGGCGGTGAATTCGGCCGCACCCCGTTTGGCCAGGGAGATATCAATAACCCGAAGCGCCACGGTCGCGACCACCACGGCGCCGCCTTTTCCCTGTGGATGGCCGGCGGAGGAGTGAAGCCCGGAATCCAATATGGAAAGACCGACGACTACGCCTACAATATCGTCGAAAACAAAGTCCATGTGCACGATTTTCAGGCCACCGTAATGCACCTGTTAGGTATCGATCACGAAAGATTGACCTATCGTTTTCAAGGGAGACGATTCCGCCTCACCGATGTTCACGGCCATGTCGTCAACGATATCGTGGCTTGAAGTTGTCCGCCAGATTGCCTACCTTTCTCGCATGAAAACAGCGTGCTCCCTTCTGCTCACTGCCAGCTTGGCTTTCCTTTTCACAGCTTGCGAGAAAGCGGACCCAGAGTCCCCAAGCGCCGAAGCCGCTCCCGCAGTCGGAGTCCTGAAAACCATCAGCTACGAAATTACCCTTCACAGCACGGCGGACGGACCACTCTACAGCGTCCGTGACAAGGAAGGCAAAGAACTCGCCACCGAAGTCTCCAAGGAAGACCTCGCCGCCAACTATCCGGAAATCCATGAAGAGCTGAAATCTCTCTGGGCTGGTAACGATGCCGCACCGGTGAAAGCAGAGAACCTCCTTCCCGCCTCAGCACTCGACGGCTTGAAAGAAGCCTTCAAACCCTGATCGCGCCTACCGGTCTCCTCCCGGAGTTTGCTACTCTCCGGGCAATGTCCCGCCTGACGTTTCTCTCGCTCTTCCTCCTGTCCGCTTTTTCCGCCGCCGGGCAGGAACACACCTTCACGCCCCGCATTCTACCTCCCGATTTTAATCAGGATCGCGAGCAGCAGATGATGCGCTCCTATCTGCGGGAAAAAGCCCACAAGCACTTCCACAACCGTCGAAAGAAACTCGAGCAGCTCGACACTCCGGAGAAAATCGCGGCTTACCAGGCAGAGCTTCGAGCCTTCTTCCGCGAAACCGTCGATCTCGACTCTTTCCCCCAATCTCCCCTCAGTCCCCAAGTCACAGGCATCCTTGAACGAGACGGATACCGAGTCGAAAAAGTCCTCTTCGAATCCCAACCCGGCTTTCACGTTTCCGCCAACCTCTACCTACCGGAAGGTAACGGCCCCTTCCCGGGTATCCTTCACCCCTGTGGCCATTCCGAAAACGGGAAGGCCTACGAAAGCTACCAGCTCGCAAACCAACTCCTCGTCAAAAATGGATTCGCGGTCCTATGCTACGATCCCATCGGCCAGGGCGAGAGAAAACAACTCCTCAACGAGAAAGGAGCCGGCCTCCTCAAATCCACCAGTGAACACCAGATCCTTGGACGTGCGCCCGTCCTCCTTGGCCGAGGCCTCGCCGGATACATGATCCACGACGGCATCCGCGCGCTCGATTACCTTGCCTCTCGTCCAGAAGTCGATTCCGAACGCCTCGGCTGCACCGGCAACTCTGGCGGAGGAAACATGACCGCCTTCCTCATGGCACTAGACCCTCGCATCAAAGCGGCAGCGCCCGGTTGCTTCATCACCACACTCAAGATTAAGAACGAACGCCCCGGCCCCGGCGACCCCGAACAGATCCTCTTCAGTCAGATCGCCGCAGGACTCGATCACCCAGACTTCGCCATCATACGTGCTCCAAAACCAACCCTCATCCTTGCCGCCACCAACGACTTCGTCCCGATCGAAGGAACATGGGACGCCTTTCGCCAAGCAAAACGCATCTACGGCAACCTTGGCTATCCAGAGCGCATCGACCTCATCGAAGCCAACGAGAAGCATGGATACTCTCGTCTCCTTCGCGAAGGAGCAGCCCGCTTTTTTTCCCGTTGGCTACAGGACCGAAATACGGAGATCATCGAACCAGATTCATTACAGCCAGAGAAAGAAGAAGACTTACTGGCATCTCCTAAAGGACAGGTTCTCAGCCTCCCGGAAGAAAGATCCCTATTCGACCTCAACGCGGCCTACGCAACTCACCTCAAGAAGAATCGCGAAGCAAAATGGAATTCCATGTCTCTCGAGGAGAAGCGATCCACCATTCGGAAGCTTCTCAATATCGAAGACATCAAGCTCACACAAACGCCAATAGCTAGAAGAGATCTGCCGCCCCATCATTCCACCTCTATCATCAAAGCAGGCCGCCTCACTCTGCCTCGTCTCGACATCACGAGGCCAGATGGCAAAAAAGAAGCCACCTACCTCGTGCTCGACGACCGCGGAATTCCCGCCGCATACAAGTCCTACCAGCAATCCTTGGACGCCCACGATATCACTCAAGTTTCCTTCATCGACCTCTGCGACATTGGCGAAACAAAAACCAGCAACTGGAGATTCTACGGAGCCGACTGGGCCATTAGCCTCATGCTGGGCGAATCCTTTTTGAAGTATCGAGTCGAAGAAATACTCGCCATTGCACGCGCCGAAAGCGGTAAACCCCTCCACCTCTTTGCCACCGGCGAACTCGCTCCCGCCGTCCTCCATGCCGCAGTACTCGAACCAGATCTATTCAGCTCAATCACTCTCCACAAATCCATTCATTCATGGGAGGACTTGATGAGAAAATCGGATCCAACTCCTGACACACATACCGTTGTTCATGGCATTCTCCATCACTACGATCTACCTGATCTGAAAGAACTGATTCCCTGCCCACTGACGCAATTGCAGTAACTTACCCATACATCCGTAGATTACTCGTCGCCTCGTTTTACAAAACATTTACTGTTCCTCACTGCTGGTGCATTGACAATTTTCAGCGGCTCCTTCCATACTCTGAAGGATGAGATCGATCCTTTTGTGGTGTGCTTTTCTTTGTGTAGTAGTCTCGATCGGAAAAAGCGAAGAACTCTATACTAATGTTTACGTAGTTCCTCCGACCTTTCTCGAGCAAAGAGACAATCTCCCAACAATGCCCGAGGCAAAAGCCATCCTGGAAGCAGCCGGCATTCAGTTCTCTCAAGGCACTTCCGCCATCTTCAATCCGAAAACCAGCCAACTCATCGTCCGTAATACTGAAGACCAGATGGAACTGGTCGAGGCATATATCGATAGCCTAAAGAGTGGCGTAGCAAAACAAATCCACATCAGTGTCCGTGAAGCAACGTTCGATCCGAAGAACAGCCCTGAATTGCTGAAGTGGATTGTATCAGGACCTCTGGGTGGGACAGGGCGGATCGAACTTCCCTCCCAGGCGAAATCTGAAGATCCCATTCGTGACTTTGAAAACAAATTGAGCAGACCACCCCTGACAGAGGATCTTTCCAGCCCACCTTCCCAGCGCGGAATCGCGGGAGTCTTCACCGATCCCCAATTTCAAGTGCTGATCCGAGAGATAGAGAAAAACGAGGAGATAGGATACCTCCAGGCGCCTTCAACCATGTGTCGTTCTGGACAACCAGCTTTGGTCCAGGTGAAAGAGAAACGATGGGGAGTCATCCCCGTCATCGGTTCAGATGAATTTACCATCGATCTGACACTCTATCTGCCCTCTCCAGGGAAAGCTCTACCGAATGGACATCCCTCGAACCAGGTCACTATCTGGGATGGGCAAACGGTCGCATACGCAGAAGACTTGAACGATGGAACTCGTCGCATCTCGTTCATCACCGCACGATTAGTGGACGCAGCAGGTAAGGCCATCATACCGGAAAAAAAGAAACGCCCGGAGCCCCTGAGCGAAGCAGATTCAAAAAGAGTCGAAAAGGCCGATGAAGCAGCACTAGCTGGTTCCCAGGCCCTGTCCGACGAGAATTACAAAGAAGCAGAAAAACGATATCAAACAGCCCTCGATCTCCTCCCCAGTCACGAGCTCACAAAGGCGAGAAGAGAGGCTTATGAAAAGCAGTTTGTCCTGATACGAAAGAAACTCCTCGAACAACGGCAGCAGGCCGGGATCTCGTCATTCCGTACTCACATCGTCCAAGCTGGGGAAACCCTCCACGACATTGCTAGACGTTACGATCTCAGTGTTTCCAAACTCGAAGGAGCCAACCGCTTGGCCTCCAATACCATCCGGCTCGGCCAACTCCTAATCATCCCCGAAAGCCCTTCGGACTCACGACTCGGCAAAGCTCTGAAAACACTGATCATTCCAAAAATAGAATGGAGAGACGTCCCGCTCCAACAAGGTTTGGGACAGATCCAGAGCCAAATCCTTCAGACTACGGAGGGTGGGCTGTTTCCGGATATCAAATGCGAAATGATTCTAGAGATCCCAAAAGAACTATTGGAAGGCCAAATCACTCTTCGCCTCACGAACGTCCCCGCTACCGAAGCACTTCGTTACACAACGGCCCTCGCTCGGTGCCGATACGAACTGCGCGGAAACTCAATCGTAATACTGCCGGAAAAAGAGTAGTCGCTACACAAACAAACCCACCACCGGCTTTCCTTTGTCCGCCACCGTGAAAGGACGCATGCTCGGTGAATACAAAACCTGATCGAGAGGCAATCCTAACGCGTAACCAATAGTTGCATTAAGATCCTGAACTCGGACCGGATTCTCGAGGATCTTCGACCCGCGCTCATCTGTCTTTCCGTAAACCTTTCCTCCGCGAATTCCGCCACCTGCCATCACACAGCTAAATGCTTGCGGGTGGTGATCACGACCTTCGTTTGCATTGATCTCAGGAGTTCTCCCAAACTCGGTAGCCAGCACGATCAGCGTCTCATCGAGCATTCCACGAAGCTCCAGATCCTTCAGCAGAGTGGAAAACGCCACGTCCAGCTCACCCGCCTTTTCAGGCACATTCACGAAGTTTGAGTTGTGCGTATCCCATCCATTCAAAGAAACTTCCACATACCGCACTCCATTCTCGACCAGCCTGCGAGCCAGCAGACATCCCTGACCAAACGAGTTCTTTCCATACAACTCCCTCGCCGCATCCGATTCCTTGCTGATATCAAACGCCGCCAAGTCCTTGCTCCGCATCAGCTTCACCGCATCCTCATACATATCGGTGTAAGCGCGGACATTCTTCTGGTCGTATCGCTCCACAAAGGGAGCATCGAGCTTCTGAGCCAGATCACGGTGAAAATCAAAACGTCCCTGAGACAATCCACGAGGCATCTCGCTATTCTGTAAACCACCTTCCGGATCCTGAATCACCAGAGGAGATAGACTGCTCTCGAAAAATCCCGAGCCAGGATGATTCGAATCATTTCCGATCATCACATTGCCCGGTAATGTTGGGTTGTTCTTCTCCTGAAACTTCAGCAACCATGCGCCCATAGCGGGATGCCGAATCGAGCTACGCAGTTCATAACTCGTGTGCATGAAATAATTTCCCTGCTTATGCGCCCCCTGTGTCGACGTCATTGAATTGATAATCGCCAGCTTCTCTGCCTGCTTCGCCAACAAAGGAAGGTTATCCGAAAGCACCATACCATCGACGGCAGTGCGAACCTGCTTGGTCGGTCCCATGCACTCTCCACCCGATTTCGGATCGAAAGTATCCAAGTGAGACATCCCTCCGTTCATGTAGAGGTAGATCACATTCTTGGCCGTGGCGATCTGCTTCAGTGGAGAAGCCCCCACACCAGCAGAACGAGCCAACCCTGGCAAGCCACTCAAAGCGCTGACACCGAGGAAAGATTTCGCCGCCTTTGAAAGGAACTGACGACGTGAGGATTCAGAATCAAATTTCATTTGGACAAAGAGAAAAGTGTTATTGGATGAAAAGGAACTGGCGCGTGTTCAACAACGTCCACACGATCCCGGGAACAGTCCCGGACTCCGGATCCGCTTCCCATGCATTCCGAAAGATCGCCCTCTCCTCCGGCGTTGGCAGTCGACTCAGCATCGACATGTAAATGATGTCGAGGCGATCCTTAAAGTTGTGCCCCTTCATGTCGCGGGTCAGAACAGAGTACTTGTTAGTCACCGCACCAAGAGTCGGTCCATTCAACATCGCCAGCGCCTGAGTGATGGATGCCTGATCGCTGGCATTTTCCACCAACTCACGGTCACTTTGTCCAAACTCCCGCAGGAAGTGTCCGGGAGGCGCTGGAGAATTAATCTCCGATGCCCGCTTCAGACGCTTCGACACCTGCTTGAAATTCCGGTAGGCAGAGCGGTCCTTTTTGTCCTTCGCAATACCCCATTTCCGCTTCTGCCTCTTGTCGTTTTGCACTCGTTGCTCGATCAAAGCATCCCGCTTCTCAGCAGTAATCGCATCGACTAACTGATTCACAATCCCACTGCCTTCGTTACTTCCCACAATCTCCGACATGCCCTCATCAAACGAACGATCATCCTGCAACACCGCCTCAGCCAGTTCCGTGAGAAAGGCGTCCTCCGTAGACAGATCAGTCGATTCACTGTCGTTCGCAAAAACCACAGGTTCCCATTCGGAAAGCTTGTCTTGCAGACCTTCTCGATAGACACGCTCCTCGATCAGGTTGGCGAGCCGCTTCCTGATTTCCTTCACTTCACTACTCGCTTGTCGAATCAAATCCGGGTCGCCCTCTTCTCGAGCCTGCATCACTTTTTGCTGAGCCAACTCGATCTCTTCTGAGAGATCCTTTTGAATCGCGGATACCTCCCTCGCATTTTCCAACATCTGGCGAGGGGACTGGTCGTATATCGCCTCCGCAATAAGTTGTACTGTCAGGACTTTTCGCTCTGCTAACAGCTTACGTTCCGCATCCGGCTCGTCCGGATTCTCTAACACGAGAGCCACGATGGAGTCCCAAACCTGCTCTGCAGTCATCCTGCGAAGAATTGGCCCAGCAAAATAATACGGTGCTCCCGGCACAGGTTCCTCCAGATTCGATTCCCTCTGGTAGGTCTTTGTGTTGTAAAGAACACGCTGAAATTCCTGCAGGTCATAATCCAGATCGACCATCAACTTCTCCAGATACTCCATCAGCTCGGGATTGTGTGCCGTGGTGCCACTCTTGAAATCATCTACGGGTTCGATCACCCCTACTCCCATCGCCTTCTTCCAGAGACGGTTTGCCATCACCTTGGTAAACCTCGGGTTTTCCGAGGATGTCAGCCATTCCCCAAAAGCAGTCAGCGGGCTTGAGGCTCCACTCAGCACCGCCTCATTACCAAAAGGTGTCGCCGGATCTACCTTGTCCTTGGGGTTGGCATCATCGTATTGGTAATCGTGTGGCAGCCTCAATTGCCGCCTCGTCTCAACTACGTTATTAAAACGAACCGGAAAGAAAATTTCAGAAAAAGCCTTCTTCAAATCCTTCTCGTCATCGTTCCCCCCAGCCATCATGGAGGTCATTTCCATGTCAGCCTGTTTCCCTTTCTTCTTCGCCTTACGGTTGGTTTTCTTTCCGACGTTGAGAGCCTGCTTCTGCAACGGATGCCCATTGGTCGTCACCAACGGATAAGTGAAAGCGGACAAATGGTAATAATCCATCTGCGTCCACTCATCGAAAGGATGATCATGACACTGAGCACAGACAATTTGTGTGCCGAGAAACACCTGCGAAGTGATCGCCAGATTATCCAGTGGCATCCCGAAATCGCGAATGTAGTATCCAACCGCCGGATTCTCCCACGTGCTACCAGAAGCTGTTACCAGCTCATAGACGAGATCATCATACGGTTTGTTCTCACGAATCGCATCCTTCAGCCACATCTCGTAGGCATATCCCGCAGGAGCACTGTTTCCATTTCCTGAAAGAGTTGTGCGTGCGCGCAATAGATCCGCCCAGTAGTTGTATTGGTGCGAGACATACCCGTCCGACCCAATCAGCGAATCGATCAGCTTGGAACGCTTCTCAGCATCCGCAGACTCGATAAAAGCCACCGCTTCCTGCCTCGTCGGAATCCGGCCGATCAGATCCAGATATATCCGGCGCACGAAAACCTCGTCACTCGTCAACTTATTTGGCTTCAATTCATTTTCCCGCAACTGCTTGACCACCAACTGGTCGATTCGCTCCTCAGGAGAAATTTTCGGCCCAGCCGTTCCCAAAATGGGAAAAGCAAAAATCACCGCAAGGCACAGAAATCGCGACTTCATCATTACACGTAAGTTTTCAGCAGAATAAACACCTCCACTGGGCCGCGGTTGTAGGCGCAATCACGGCTACAACATCTCCGTAAAGTATAGCCGCGGCTAATTCAGCTCCGCAAAAATCAGGCGTCCCGCACTAGTCTGCACGGCACCGGCTACCACCACGTTTTTCGTCTTTCCGATATGCGGACGACCACGGTTCACCACAATCATTGTCCCGTCTGGCAAATAACCGACCGCCTGGTGATCGTCTTTTCCCTCTTTCACCAGTTCCAGTTCCAACTCATCTCCAGGCGAGACAATCGGCCGAATCGCCATCGCCAGCTCATTCAAGTTCAAAACGACGATCCCTTTTAGCCTAGCCACTTTTCCTAGATTCGAATCGTTCGTCACGATACGGGCACCGAGAAGATCGGCCAACTCCACCAATTTCCCATCCGTGGAAAGCCCGGGTTCGAAAGTTTCGTCGTGAATGATCACTTCCAGGCTATCGGTGGACTGCATCCGGTTCAGGCTGTCGAGGCCACGTTTGCCCCGCGCTCTCTTCAATTCATCCGTCGAATCTGTCAGAGCCTGCAGCTCATCGAGCACAAAACGGGGAACAATTAGCGATCCCCCAAGGAATCCTGCCGAGCAGATGCCCGGAATCCGACCATCAATGATGACGTTCGTATCCAGCAAAGTCGGAAGATCCTGGAGCGCATCCTGTCGGAAACGAACATAGGGAATCAATAGAGAAAATTCTTCCCGCTTACTCCGCAACGCCAGCATCACCCCAATAAACCCAAAACCCAGATACATTGCTAGATTGAACACATTCGACGCCAGAGTGAACTGCTCAGCCCAACCCGCTTCGAAAAAACCGATTCGTGTCACCAACCAGGCACACAGCAAGCCGATCAACAACCCAATGGTCCCGTAAGAAAAAGTGCGAATACTGAAATACCGGAGACCAATATCCAGCACGATCATCACCGAAGAAAACCCCAGCCCACAAATCGAGCCAAACCACCAGATCTCCGGGTCGATACCCATGGCCACCGACGCACCGATGAATCCCGACAAAAGCAGGAAAAACATCCGGATAACATTCAATAGTGCGGCAGTATTCATAAATAAGTAAGCAAGTCCCGAAGAACAATATACTCCCATCCAGAGAGGATGCGATTAGTCCTTTTTCTCAGTCCGCGCCATGGCTGCCACCCATTTCCCACGTCTTAGGTAATCATCAAAAGGCAAACCCGACTCCTCCGCACAACGAGATACGTCACCCGCTTGAGAAGTGAGAAAGCCAGACACAATCACCTCTCCACCTGAGTTCAGGGATCCCTGACAAGAAGGCAGAATCCGCATCAGCAACTCACTGAAAAGATTCGCCGCAATCACATCAAAAGCCCCAAACCTCTGCTCATCCAGCACCTCAATTGCATCATCCGTGCTAAAGGAAATCTTATCCGCCACACCATGTCGCTCCGCATTTCGCACCGCGTAGGAGAGAGCCATCTCATCGATTTCCACCGCATAGACCTCAGCCGCACCCAGCAACGCCGCTGCGATGGCAAGAATTCCACTCCCGCATCCCAGGTCCAGAACGCGCCATGGCTTGCCCTTTCTCGTTGCCGCCGTATCCGCTAGAAACCTCAGGCAACCTGCCGTCGTCGGGTGTCCTCCCGTCCCGAAAGCCATCTGGGGAGGAAAACTCATTACGATTCGGTCGGGAAATTCCACCTTCAGGCTTTCCCATACCGCATCGTCCCCCGCTTCGGTAACCAGGAGCGAATCCCGGATTTTCAATCGCGACTCTGCACCGGCCTCGGCAGAGGGCTGCCAGTCACCCGGACGCATCTCCGTCACACCCCCACCAAATCGAGCACGCAATTCATCCGCCTCGTCTCGAGTTGTCGTGTAGGTGGATAGCTGCCAACGCTTTCGATTCACCTGTTTCTCAGCGGAATACGTGATGTCCGCCATAATGAGTCGCGACTCCCACTCTTCGAGTCGGTCTTCCTCGACATACTTGGACCAGCGAAAAAGCGTTTCCATTCAGAAACTGAAAACAAAAAAAACTCACCCCAGAGACCGGAGAGCAGTGACTGATTACTGATAACCGATTACAGATCACTGACCAAAAATGGAGCGGGTGATGAGATTCGAACTCACGACATCAACCTTGGCAAGGTTGCGCTCTACCCCTGAGCTACACCCGCTTTTGCTGCCTTCGGAAACTCCCTCTGGCAGCGGGACGGGTAATTTGGGTTCAATCGTCAAATTTTCAAGCCAAAAATTTAGATCAAACTATCAGATTACAGTAGCACCCGCAGAGGACCGGCGCTATCCATGGCCCCCAGCTCACTATGAAAACCTTTGGGAACAAACTCGACGAAATCCTGGCCGACAAGCGAGACGAGGTCGAACGCCTCCTCCCACGCATCGATAAACTCCAGTTTTCTGCCCAGGCCAGAGAAGACTTTCGCTCCTTTTCCACTGCCCTCGGCGGAGCTCTCCGCGATCAGGGAGAAGGCGAAGGCTACGGCACCAATCCGCTCGCCGTCATTGCTGAAGTAAAGAAAGCCTCGCCTTCCGCTGGCACGATCGAGCCCAATTTTAATCCCGTCGAAATCGCCAAATCCTACGCCGCAGCTGGGGCAGACGCCCTATCCATCCTCACCGACGAGAAATATTTTCAGGGAAACCTCTCCTACCTCTCCGCCATTCGCGAGGCAGTTGACCTTCCCCTCCTCCGAAAAGACTTCATCATCCACGAAGTTCAGATCTATGAGGCCGTCGTAGCCGGTGCCGACGCCATTCTCCTCATAGTGGGAGCCCTTGAGCAGGAGGAACTTGTCCATCTCCTCGATGTCGCCCGCACCTACCAACTCGACGCCCTCGTCGAAGTCCACGACTTGGAGGAAATGGAACGCGCTCTCGAGACCGACGCCCAGATCATTGGCGTCAACAACCGCAACCTCAAGACCTTCGAAGTCGACCTCAGCTCGACCGAGAAGCTCAGTCAGGAAGTCGGCCCGTATCACATTCTTGTCAGTGAAAGCGGCATTTACACCGGCGAAGACACCGCAAAAATCCAGTCCTGGGGAGCAGACGCCATCCTCGTGGGAGAAGCCCTCATGCGCGCCGAAGACCGCACTGCCAAAGTCGCAGAGCTCAAAGGCATCGAAGCGTAGTCTGAAACTGATAACTGATTACCGGCAAAACTGCTCCATAAACTTCTTGTCGATCCGGTCCTTCCATCGCCACATACCACGCGAATACCACGAAAACGGGCCATACGAAGCCACTGCTTTCCCATCCGCCGTCCCAATCAGCGCCAGCGTCTTCCTCTGCGGATCGTAATCACTCAGCTCTTCGCCTGACAAAAACGCCCGCACATTTCTCTCCAGCGGCACCGCCATCCGCACCGCATACACTCCGGATTTCGGTAAAGGATCCGACTCGATCGTCGCCACATCCCCCGCCGCAAAAATCCACGGATGCTTCACCGTCTGCAGAGTCGGCTTTACCCGGATGAATCCCTTCTCCGTTAAATCCAGACCGCTTTCCGACAGCCATTCCGGCGGAGCTGGTTGCGTCACCCAGAAAACAGAATCAGCGTTCAATTCGCCCCCATCCCTCAGTACAACCGATTTCTCCTGCACTTCCGTCACTCGATCTCCCAGCCGCAGTTCCACACCTCTCTTCCTCAAAACCCCGGTCAGATGCCGAGCCACCCGATCATTGTGCCACTCCAGCAACCGCTCATGCGAATGGACCAGCACAAATCTCGTCCGTTCAGGCACCTGCGACTGCATCGCGATCGTCAATTCCACACCACCTGCCCCACCACCGACCACCACGATTGTCCACTCAAACTCGCGGCATTCCTCTTTCACCCGGGACCACCCCTCCAACAGCTCCGGAACCGGCTTCGACGGGATCGCATACTCACTCGCACCCGGCACCGAACTCACCTTCGGATGACTCCCCACATTGATCGACAGCAGATCCGGGGAAAAATCCAGCACCTCACCCGAGTCCGTACGCAAGACCCTCGACTGCGGATCCATCGCTATGACCTTTCCGGCCACGAACTTCGCTCCCGCCGCCTCGCATACCAGTGGCAGATCGATATGCATTTCCCGATGGGAATAAAATCCCGCCACATGCCCCGGCAACATTCCCGAATACGGCGCATCCCTCACATCACTCACCAGAGTGATGTCTACACCCTCCAGCGGCTCTTCAACCAGCCGATTCAGCAGCAGCGCATGAGTATGTCCGCCTCCCACAAGAACGAGCTGTTTCCTACTGGAAGTCATTCCCTCACCATGCACGAAACTCCACAATTCGAAATCCTTCGTTCAACATTCATCATTCCCATCTTCAACCACTTGAACGTTTAAAGTTCAAAGTTGGACGTTGAACGTTCCCTCCCCCACGTCTTTCTTGCCCCATGCGTCTTTACCTAGCGGCACTGTCTCTTTTTGCCACAGCACTCTCCGGTCACGCCCAACAGCCCATCGTTGCCATCCCCATCACCGAGCCGGTCACCGCTGCAGAAAGCGTCTGCCTCATCGACGCCACTACCGGTCAGGTCATCTATGAGAAAAATGCCGACCAGAAACGCGCCGTCGCCAGCACCCAGAAACTGATGACTGCCATCCTCGTTGCCGAAGCCGGAAACCTCGACGAGAAAATCGCCGTCAAACACACCGACGGACAGGTTCCTCCCCGCAACATCTGGATCACCCAGGGCAGCTACTACACACGCAAAAAGCTCCTCGAGGTCATGCTAGTCCGTAGCTACAACGACGTCACCAAGTGCCTTGCTCGTGACCACTCAGGCAGCTCCGATCAGTTCGCCACGGCCATGCGCGCAAAAGCCACCGCACTTGGCATGACCAACTCCCATTTCCTCAATCCCCATGGCCTCACCGTCGAAGGCCAGTATTCCACCGCCCGCGACATGGCCGTTCTCGCTAGAGTTGCCTGGGCCAATCCCACCATCCGCCAGTTCGTGGGAACCAAACAGACGACCTTCACCTATCACGGAGGCAAAACCGTCAAAGTCGACAACAGCAACGAACTCCTCAAACGCTACCCCGAGTGTGTTGGAATGAAGACCGGCTACACACAAGCCGCTGGGCGTTGCCTCGTCGGCGCCGCCACCCGAGGAAACAAGACCGTCATCGCCGTCCTCCTCGGCAGCACCGAAGAAGCCATCTGGGACGACGCAGAAAGTGCCCTGCGGTGGGGATTGGATCGTTAAACCTCCCTCCCAGTAGCAGGTGCAAATTCCCAAGACAACAACCTCTTATCCTGCTAAATTCCAGTCATGGCCTCAGTGACCGACATTATCAATGACGCTCTCACCTTACCTCGATCAGATAGAGGGTACTTGGCCCAGAAGCTAATTGAGAGTCTCGATGATCGGGACGACTTCACCGACGAAGAAAAAGCCACCCTCGACCGCCGATCTCAAGAAATGAAAGATGGCACAGTCGAACCACTCACCCTTGAGCAACTCAAGCAGCAGGTGCGCGTAAATCTCGGATGACCAATTTGAGAATCCATCCCGAGGTCTCTCAAGACCTCACTCGGGGTGCAAAATGGTATCGGAATATCGATCCCGAGCTCGCCGAGAACTTTCAGAGCTGAACGCATTCACCCCCAAAGCCTCCGATACGCACCCGCAATCGTCCCCGCCACCTAATCAAGTTCCTCTCGTGGCGGATGAATATCCCAATCCGCCACCAGCTTGAACGGATCTCCTTTGAATCTCGTGAACACATGCATGTGAAGGTGAAAGATTTCCTGAAAGGCCGCTTCCCCATCGGCGAGGAATAAATTGACCCCCTCGCATTTCACCCCGGATTCCCGAATCGCCGCCGCTGTCCTCTGCGTCACCGTAAAAAGCTGCCGCCCCGTTTCCTCATCCATATCCGCAAGGTAGGTCGCATGCTTCTTGGGTATGATCATTGCATGCCCAGTATTCACTGGACCGAGCGTCATCAGACCTAGAACCAAGTCATCCTGGTAAAAGGAACTCACTTCAGCTGTTCCGGCCACAATATCGCAGAATACACAATCACTCATACAATCAGAAACGTTCCCCTCTCGTTCCACCATTCCCCCCCATAAACCTTCTTTGCCTTCTCAATCCGAGCCGCCCACACCCGATCTCCAGGTATTCATCCACAGTCTTCGGTTTCTCGGGCATAGCTCAAAGTAACTCACTTCCGCTTCTGTTTCCCATCTCTAAGCGGCCAATCCATCGCAAAGTGAAACAGGGGAAAAGCAGAAATCCCCATCGCTATCAATATCCCGAAAGCGGCATACTCCCACCCCAAGGCCCAGGCAACTGCACAAGCCACTCCAAGGGCTACACAAAACCAGAGCAAAGACTTCATCCCAAAACCCTACAGAAGTTTCATCCACTTCGTCAATTCACTACCGCAATACCTAACAAACACACATTTTTACAGACATACTGCGTAATTTCTGATACAATTCACTATTGTACAGCCCCTTGTACGGGAAATGATGAAATCGAAAATCCCTTCATTTCCCCTCATTTTCGAAACCGACGGCAAACCGATTTCCGCCAACCAATTACTCGTTTCCGTCCCACGAATCACTCGCCTTCCCCTCATCACCCGAACTACCCTTCTTTTATGAAACGGCTCATCTCGATCCTCTCTCTTCTCGTGATCGCCCTGTCTGCCACAGCCGCACCCGTCAAAACAGGATTCGCCGACGTCGACATTTCTCCCGACATCGGCATGGAGCGACCCGGTGGATACGGGAAGGCATTCCACCAGAAGTTTCACGACCCCTGCAAAGCTCGCGCTGTTGTCTTCGATGATGGAGAGAAAGCTGTCGCCATGGTCAGCCTCGACGCCCTCATCATCATGGAGCAGCAAGTCGCAGAAGTTAGAAAAAGAGTCGCCGGAAAAACCGACCTTCTCCCCGAAGCCATCCTCATCGGTGCCTCGCACTCCCACTCCTCCGGCCCCACCGGAATGATCCTCCCCGGCCAAGTCGACCATGCCAGCGAACTTGTGCAGGACCTCGCCTACGAACAATCCTCCATGGCCGATCCCGTCTACCTCGAACGCATGGTTACCGGAATCACAGAAGCCATCGTCGAAGCCTGGGAATCCCGCACCGAACTCGCCCTCGGATTCGGTAGCGGTGAAGAAGCTGATATCTCTTTCAACCGTCGCTGGCGCATGAAAAACGGCCTTACATTCACACATCCACGCTACGGAAATCCCGACATGATAAAAGAAGCCGGGCCCATTGATCCCGAGGTCGGCGTCATCGGAGCATGGGACCACGAAGGCAAACTCATCGGCTGCGTCGTAAACTTCGCCTGCCACGCCACCGCCAGCCCTCCCGGCATATCCGCCAACTGGCCCTGGGGACTCGAAAAGGTCATCGACGGCGCTTTTGGCGAAGACACTGTCGTCGTCTTCCTCAACGGAAACTCTGGCGACGTCACACAAGTCGACAACTCTTCCCCCTATCGACGCGTCGGTGGCGAGTCTGATGCTCTTCGCGTCGGCGGCAGCGTCGGTGCCGAAGCCGTGAAGGTTCTTGTCGGAATTAATCCCCTGGCTCGCAGCAATGAATACACCGTCGATCACAAGCAGGCCTTCCTAGACATCCCCCGACGGAAACCATCTCCCGAGCGCCTCGCTAAATGCAAAGAAATGGTCCAAGAGAAACCCACCGAAGCCAAGGCCATCAACGACTGGATCTGGGCAAAAGAAATCGTCATCCTCGATGCTCTGATCGCCAAAGAACCCATCCGGAAAGTCGAAGTCCAGACCATCCAGATTGGGCCCGCCGTCTTTATCACTAATCCCGCCGAATACTTCTGCGAGTTCGGGCTCCAGCAAAAAGAAGCCTCCAAATTCCCTTTCACCTGGCCAGTCAGTCTCGCCAACGGCTGCGTCGGCTACGTCCCCACCACCGAAGCACTCAGCAAAAGCGGAGGAGGATATGAAACCCGCCTCACTTCTTACAGTAACCTCGTCCCTGAAGCAGGTGACCAGATCCGCGACAAGGGAATCGATCTGGCGAACAGCATGACTCCTGACAAACCCACAGATGGCGAACCCGTCCCGGAATTCACCGCGGGCTGGCGATATGGAGATGTCCCTCCGGAACTTGAGTAATGAAACGTCTCCTCTTAGCACTGATCTTCCTGGCCACATCAGCCTACGCTGATCAAGACTGGCAAGCCGGAGTCTCAACCACAACGATCACTCCCGACCAGCCCATATGGATGGCCGGCTACGGCTCTCGAAAAACTCCCTCCACCGGGAAGCGAACCGAGCTCTTCGCGAAAGCACTAACCCTGCAAGACGCCGAGGGTAAGAAGTGTATCATCATCACACTCGACCTCGTCGGCATTGATCGAGAATTCTCTCTGGCACTCACACAAAATCTCAAAGAAAAATACGGTCTAGAGCGCAACCAGATCGCTCTCTGTACATCACACACCCACAGCGGACCCGTTGTCGGAAAAAACCTCGGACCGCTACACTACTGGGTCGTAGACGAAGACCAACAGAAACTCATCGACGACTACGCTTCTGGACTTCATGGCAAACTGGTTACCTTGGTCGGCGAAGCCCTCGCCGATCTCGAACCCGTTCGAGTCCAGGCAGGATCCGGTAAATGCACCTTTGCCGTGAACCGAAGAGAGAACAAACCCTACTCCGACGTTCCAGCAAACCGCTCCAAAGGACTCCTGAAGGGCCCTGTGGATCATGACGTCCCCGTCCTCACTGCCCGTAACTCAGCAGGAGAACTCAAAGCCATTCTCTTTGGCTACGCCTGCCACGCCACAGTCCTGTCATTCAGCGAATGGAATGGCGACTACCCCGGCTACGCCCAGGCGAAACTCGAAGCCGATCACCCCGGAGCTACAGCCCTTTTCTGGGCCGGGTGTGGTGGCGATCAAAATCCACTCCCTCGGAGCGAAATCTACCTGGCCGAGGAATACGGCGCCGAACTCGCCGATCGAGTCAGCGACGTTATCAAGGCACCTATGACCGAACTCACCCCGAGTCTCATCGCCGAGTACACAGAAATCAACGCACCACTCAGCACCCCGCCCACCAGGAAAGAACTCCTGACAAACACAGAATCTACCAATCGTTTCGAAGTCGCTCGCGCTAATTACCTCCTACGCGAAATGGAGAAAAAAGGTGCTATCGGCGACACCTATCCCTATCCCATTGGAGTCTGGAAAATCGGAGACCAAATCGACTTCGTCTTTCTCGGAGGAGAAGTCGTCATCGACTATGCTATCCGCCTCAAGAAAGAGCGCCACGGCACCAACACCTGGGTTGCGGGTTACTCCAACGACGTCATGGCCTACATCCCGTCCCTCCGCGTCCTGAAAGAAGGCGGCTACGAAGGAGGAGGCTCCAACACTTATTACGGTCTGCCCTCGCTCTGGGCAGAATCCATTGAAGAAACAATCGTCGATGCAGTTGATGAGACTCACTGACTCAGTAGGCTTCCACCATCGCTCCATCGATCAGGATATTCTGTCCTGACAAATACGCATTCGCTTCCGAACAAAGAAACGCTACGATTTTTCCAAAGTCAGCCGGCGACCCATACTTCCCAAGTGGAATCGAAGCCTGAGACTGAGCCCGCTGATCCTCATAAGAAATCCCTGCCTTCTCCGCCCAGATCGTATCGAGTTGCTCAATCCGCTCCGTATCAATACGCCCCGGTCCGACCGTGTTTACCAGGATCCCATCTGGACCCAGCTCGCGAGCCAATGACTTGCCTAATCCGACCAGCCCCGAACGAAACACATTCGACAGCAGCAGCGAATCGATTGCCTGCTTCGTCGAAACCGAAGTGTTATTGACGATCCTCCCTCCCCCGCCGGAGCGAAAATGCGGCAACACCGCTCGGATCGCACGGACATATCCCAGCATCGTCAGCTCAAAAGCCGACTGCCAGGCAGCGTCATCAAAATGATCGAAACCACCCGCAGGCGGCCCTCCCGTATTATTGAAAAGCGCCCAGAGCCCACCAAAGGCATCCGCAGCCTTGGCTACTACGCTCTCCACATCCTCCGCACTCGTGATACTGCCTACCGTAAACAAAGGACGATTCCCCGTCTCCTTTTCGATTTCATCAGCCGTCGCCGCCAGCTTGTCCGCTGACCGAGCAAAAAGCATCACTTTCGCCCCTTCGCTCGCCAACTCCATCGCCACGCCACGACCGATGCCCCCACTCGAAGCCATCACGACGACACCTTTATCCTTGAGACCAAAATCCATGGGGAGACTCTACGAAGGGTTTGGAAAAGCCACAAGGCTCTTCCCCGCTCGTCAGCTACCAAGATTAGCAATCATCTTGTTCAGCTCGTCGACTTTCTCCTGCCACTGTCCCTGACGTTCCTTCATTTCGTTGACCACCTCTTCAGGGGCACGAGTCACGAAGTTCTCGTTCTTGAGCTTGGCGTTTACCTTCTTCAGTTCGTCGTCCGCTTTCTTGAGTTCCTTTCCAAGGCGCTGTTTCTCAGCTTCCACGTCGATCAAACCCTCGAGAGGCAGATAAATCTTACCGATGTCGGTCAAAGCAGTCGGAACCCCTTTCTCCGCTTCGAAGCCGGGCTCGACTTCCACGCTCTTCGCTCCCGCAAGAATCTGGAACACTGAGTAATCCTCGATACCCGAATCAGCAGGATCGATGATGAACTTCACATTGCGGTTCGCCGCCAATCCGTATTCAGCTTTCAGGTTACGGGCACGACCAACCGCTTCGTAAATCTGCTTCACTTGCTCCTGAGCAGCCGAAACAGCATCCTCGTCCAAACCTTCGAGAACGGACTCTTCAGGCAACTGAGTCAGCATCAGGAAATCGGCATCTCCGTCTCCAAATCCCATCTTCTCCCACAACTCTTCTGTGATGTGAGGCATGTAAGGATGGAGAAGAAGAAGGAATCGCTTCAACACCTTATCGATCGTAGCGAGTGTCGCCGCCTTCGCTTTCGGGTCGGCATCGTCAGCAAAATCACCTTTGATGGACTCCAGGTACCAGTCGCAATACTGACCCCACCAGAATTCGTAGAGAAGCTGCGCCAGCTCATTGAACCGGTAGTCTTCGTACGCAGCCACCATGTCGGCTTCCAGCTTGTCGAGCTTCGCCAGGATATCGATCGCGTAGATAGAGAGAGTCGAAGGGTCCGCCTCTTCCGAAGTACCGCCCTGCATCTGGCGGTACCGAGCCGCATTCCAGATTTTATTGGCAAAGTTACGGCCTTCTACCACTTGAGGATAGACTTCCTTGTCGCCCTCCTTGGTAATTTCAAAACGGATGTCAGAACCGAGTGGAGCCGTCTTCATAATCGCGAAACGCAGCGCATCGGCTCCGTATTCGGCGATAATATGTAGAGGGTCGGGGGAGTTCCCCAGGCTCTTCGACATCTTACGACCTTTTCCGTCCCGAACGATTCCGGTAAAGAACACATTTTTGAACGGCAATTCACCACGCCAGCGATATCCGGCCATAATCATCCGCGCCACCCAGAAGAAGATAATCTCCGGAGCAGTAACGAGGTCGGTCGTGGGATAAAATTTCTTCTCTGTCTGTGACGGTTCCTCGCCGGAATTCGTCATCGTCGCGAAAGGCCACAACCAGCTGCTGAACCAGGTATCCAGAACGTCACCGTCCCGCACCCAGTTCTCTTCGTCTGCCGGCGGTTCGATACCGACATGGATGTCCCCACCAGCACTCTCAGAATCAAGACTTTCCCGAGCCTGGAGTTCTGCCGCTTTCTCCTTTTTGTACCAAACCGGAATCTGGTGGCCCCACCACAACTGGCGGCTGATGCACCAGTCCTGGATGCCATCCATCCAGTGCGCATAGGTCTTCTTCCAACGATCCGGGCGGAAACGAATCTCATCGTTGGCCACCGCGTTGGCAGCTTGTTCCACACAGGGATATTTCAAGAACCACTGCATCGAAATACGCGGCTCGATCGGCACATCGGCACGCTCGCTGAAGCCTACGTTGTTCTCGTATTCCTCCACCTTCACGAGCTGGCCCATTTCTTCCAGCTTCTCGGCAGCGGCCTTACGAGCCTTAAATCGATCCATGCCCTCGAACTCCGGACCAGCAAAGGCATTCAAGGTCCCGTCAGGATTGAGCACATCGATGATCTCGAGATTGTTTTTTAACCCGATATCGAAGTCAGCTTTGTCGTGAGCCGGGGTAACCTTCAACACACCTGTTCCGAACTCAGGATCGATGTGATCGTCTGCTACCACAGGAATCTCCGCTTCAGGGAAAGGACGCAGCACTTTCTTTCCGACAAGATCGCCGTATCTCTCGTCTTTCGGATTCACGGCCACCCCAGTGTCGCCCATCAGAGTCTCCGGGCGAGTCGTAGCGATTTCTACCCAGCGGTCTTTCTCGCCTACCACCTTGTAGCGCATGTAGTAGAGCTTCGACTTCTGAGGCTTCATGATCACCTCTTCGTCACTCAGAGCCGTGAGAGACTTCGGACACCAGTTCACCATCCGCTTACCGCGGTAGATGAGGCCTTCTTCAAAGAGATCGACAAAAATCTTCGTGATCCACTTGGTGTATTCCGGATCCATCGTAAAGCGCTCACGACTCCAGTCACAGGAGCAACCCATGCGCTTCAACTGCTGGATGA
The DNA here is from genome assembly GCA_002698785.1 of Verrucomicrobiales bacterium. Taxonomy (GTDB): domain Bacteria; phylum Verrucomicrobiota; class Verrucomicrobiia; order Verrucomicrobiales; family DEV007; genus Arctic95D-9. The sequence goes on from PAAG01000013.1 coordinate 94,151, forward strand.
TGATGCCACCATGCTTCTCTTTCCACTCCCACACCTTTTCGAGAAATGCCTCACGGCCGAGGTCATGGCGCGTCTTCTTTTCCTCTTTCCGAAGCTGCTGCTCTACCTTCGCCTGCGTAGCGATACCGGCGTGGTCGGTTCCTGGGAGCCAAAGCACGTCTTTACCTTCCATGCGGGCACGGCGGGCCAGGATATCCTGGATCGTATTGTTGAGGACGTGCCCCAAGTGGAGAATACCCGTCACATTCGGCGGAGGAATCACGATCGAATAGGATTCGCCCTCGCCATTCTCGTCACCACGAAAACAATCTGCTTCGACCCAGCGGTCGTACCACTGGGTTTCCACATCGCCGGGTTGATAACCTTTTGGAATTTCTGCGCTCATCTTTTTCGCGGTCCTTTTACAGGGGGCGAAACTATTTGTTGCCTATGCCCGATTGTAAAACTGAAATCCCGATTTCGACCGTTGCGTAACCGGAATCATTCGTTTAAGATTTGCGTCCTATTCCCCTCGAGAAGTTCCAGGCTCTTACTCCATGCGATCCCTCGCACGACAATACAGCTCCTCGATTGCACCTAGATTTCTGGCCTTCCTCTTGGTCTGCGGCGCGGTTTTTTCTCTTCCCGAAGCCAGTTTCGCGAGAGATTGGCAGATCTATAAGATGGGTGGCCGTGACTACGTATCCGACGAAAACGTAGCGAAATTCTATCAGTTTCAGCGCTTCGCCAAAGAAGACGACGACCGTATTTTCCAGCACCCGAGCCTGATTATGACCTGGAAAATCGGATCCCAGGCCATCTACGTGAACAACATCAAGTTCAACCTCAGCTTTCCCGTTGTGGAGAACGATGGCAAAGCGATGCTCTCCACCGTTGATCTCGCCAAGCTCGTCGATCCGGTCGTTCGCCCCAGCTACATCAAAAAACCGATCAATTTCGATACTGTTGTTCTCGATGCCGGCCACGGAGCCCACGATTCCGGTGCCAAGGGCATCTATGGACGGGAGAAGGATTACGCCCTCGACATGGCCCTTCGAGTGGAAGCCGAGTTGAAAAAGCGGAAATTCAAAACCCTTCTCACTCGCCGCACAGACGTCTTTCTCACTCTGGGTGAACGAGTTGCGATCGCAAACCAGCAGAGAAATGCCATTTTCGTCAGCCTCCACTTCAATTCCTCCGGTTCTCGCACAGCGAATGGCATCGAAACCTACGCTCTCGCTCCTCAGGGAACTCGGTCCACCAACGGAGGCAGCCCGTGGAGTTCACCACTGAATGGAAATGTCCGCGATGCAGAGAATATCGCGCTCGCTACTGCTGTTCACGCCCATGTCATTCACGATCTTAAATCTGTCGACCGAGGGATTAAGCGAGCCCGATTCAACGTCCTTCGTGGAATCAATAAGCCCGCCATTCTCTTTGAAGGTGGTTTCGTCACCAACCCGACCGAGGGAAAACTGATCAACGACGAGGCCTACCGTCAGCGCGTTGCCGAATCGATCGCCAACGCGATTGTGAAATTCAAGGCAGCTGTTGGCAGTCGATAAGGAATCAATTCGAGAGATCGACTCGCACGATTTCCTTATCGTTCCGGACAAACGCTGATTTCATTGCGTAAGCAGGAGCGGCCCAGACGACTGGACGACCGAATGCCTCATTCGTCGGCTCGAGGATGTGTGCTCGGCTTTTCTCCGAATATCCACTTTCACTCAGGTCCGCCACGATGAGATCACCTGTTTCGGAAAAAAGGAAATACATGCCACTCTCCTCGTGCCGCGTGATGAAAGCCGTACCGTGCCTGCCTCCCCGTTCGGGATTTTCCTCACCGAGCGTGGGAACAGTAGTCGTCCAGAGGCGCTCTCCGTCCGAGAGACGAGCCGCAATGAGGCTGCTGGTATCGACATCACTTCCGTAAACGATACCGTCATGGATGAAAGGCGAGCTGTTCGCACAGAAAACAGATTCTTTTGGCGTCGCTTTCCAAATGATCTCCGCAGCCGGCTTCTCATCATCTAATTTCACAAGAGCCGCCACACGACCGATACTGCTGGCGAAAAGAAGATTCCCTACCTTCCTCGGCGACATGATCGCCATCGCATACTGTGGCTTCAACGGAACCGACCAGTAAATCGACCCATCTTCGGGATTCAGGGATACGAAATCCTGAGAATGCCAGATCAATAGCTGCTCAACACCAGCATGCTCGATCATTGTAGGAGGGCAATACCCTGGTTCAACGGCCGAAAGCGCCTTCCACTTCTCTTCTCCCGTGTCCTTATCAAACGCCACGGCGACGCTTCCCTCGCCACCGACCACACAGTAGAGCGTATCACCCTTCACGAGCGGATGCGCAGAGTGTCCCCACATCGGAGTCTCTGCCCCGTACTCCTCGAGAAAGTTCTTTTCCCAGACAGTCTCTCCCGTTGCGGCATCGAGACAACGCAGATCACCCTCCGCGCCAAGAAAATAGACCTTTCCGTCCGCGATGGTCGGCATGGCTCGTGGCCCTCCTGCATAAGACAGGAAATACGGGCGGTCCCACTCCCGACTCCAGACAGGCTCTCCAGACTCCGCGTTGAAACAGTGGATTCGCTCCTTGCCCTCGAGTTTGCTTTTCCCACCGGGATTATTCTCGATCTCTCCGGAAGTAATCTCGTAATCGGTTACATAAACCTTTCCCCCTTCTACAGCGGGACTGCTGTAGCCATGGCCTAGGGGCGCACGCCAAGCAATCGTCGGTCCAGACTCGGGAAATTCAGTGACAACGCCAGTCTCCTTCCATACAGCATCCTGATCTGGACCCAGCCACTTTGGCCAGTCATCTGCCTGAACCATTTGTAATCCAAGAAGTAAAGTCCCAACTGACAAGATGAAGAAACGACGAGCAACCATAGCAGCAGTATATAGAAATCAGTAACTGGACGAAAGTTACGGTCCAGACTGATTTCCTAGACGGCATCAATTTCGATACCTGACGGAAAATGTAGAATCAGGCGAGCCACGAACGGATTTCTTCCGCTTCGGCAAACTCGTCAGAAACTCGGAACGAAGCCCCAGCCTCAAGAGTGATCTGCTGGCCATTCGCACGTCGCACTTCCAGTCGCAGCGGTCGTTCACCCGGGAAAGTCACAGCCACTTCCCGAATCATGTCGATGGCAGAAAGAGTATCCCTCACTGCATCCAGTCGCACCAATACAGGAGGAAGACCATTCGGTGCCGTGTGATGGGATCCATTTGACCCGTTGGCACCATTCTGACCGTTGTGATGGCCATTGGGAATCCCCGTTTGTGGCTGAGCCGGAACGAGAGCTGGATCCAGCTCGATGATTTTGACCTCATCGGCAGTCAGGCGGTTCATTTCCGACATGTTGTCCTGCTCGATTTTCGCCTTTACGGCGATCACGTTCCCTTTCTCCAGAAACTGGTTACATTTCTGGTAGGTCTCGTTCCAGATCATCACATCTGTCGAGCCGGTAAAGTCTTCCAAAAGAAGAATCGCGAACGGCTTTCCTTCTCTCTTGGTGTATTTCACCGTCGCTTCGCCAATAATTCCGGCAAAGACCTGAGCCTTTTTTCCAGGCTTCATCTGCTGGAGGTCGCCGATGTTGGAATAGTTCCCTCGCTCCAGCATGATGCGGTATTCGTCGAGAGGGTGGCCCGTTACATAGAAGCCGAGCAGGTTCTTCTCGTGCGTGAGATACTCTCTCTGGTTCCACTCCACCTTATCCACCTCCTGAACCTCCGGAGCGGGAGCAGCAGTCATGAGCTCGTTCATGTCGAAGAGCGCTCCCTGACCTGTGACACGGTCTTTTTGCGCTGCGCTCGATCCAGCGATTACCTGCCCCACACGGGAGAACATATCGTCTCTCCTCTCATACGTGAAATCAAAGGCACCCGCCTTGATCAGGTTTTCCAGAATCTTCCTGTTCACCGACTTGCTATCGAGTCGGCTCGCAAAGTCCTCCATCGATTTGAATTCGCCATTCGCTTCTCGCTCTTTGATTGCGACAGCCATTGCTGCGCCACCGACGTTCTTGATCGCGGCGAGACCAAAACGAATCCCTTTCTTCCCATCCGGTAGTTTCTCCGGAGCGAACTTAAGCATGCTTCGGTTCACGTCCGGGGCCAAAATCTCCATTCCCATGCGCTGGCACTCCGCCACAAAAACCGAAATCTTCTCCGTGTTGTTAATCTCGTTACTCAAGACCGCGGCCATGAATTCGACCGGGTAATTCGCCTTGAGATAGGCCGTGTGGTAACTGAGCAGACCGTACGCCGCCGAGTGAGATTTGTTGAAACCGTATCCAGCGAATTTTTCCAACAAGTCGAAAATGTCGTTCGCCTGTTTCTCGGGGATTTTGTTCACGTCGGCACAGCCAGCCACGAACTTCTTCCGCTGCTTCACCATCTCCGAGACTTTCTTCTTACCCATCGCACGGCGGAGAAGGTCAGCCTCACCGAGTGAGTATCCCGCGAGAAGGTTGGCTGCTCGCTGCACCTGCTCCTGGTAGATGAGAATCCCGTAGGTTTCCTTACTCGCCTCTTCGAGAAGGGGGTGAAGATACTGGACTTTCTTCTTCCCTTTTTTCCGGTCAATGAAGTCCGGGATAAGGTCCATCGGGCCCGGACGATAGAGGGCGATCAACGCGATGATGTCCTCGATTCGATTTACGTCGAACTGGCGACACAAACTCATCATACCACCGGATTCCAACTGGAACACAGCGGTCGTCTCCCCCCGGTTCAGCAGATCAAAAGTAGCGGCATCGTCATAGCCTTTGTTATCCAGTTCGAAATCCGGCGTATGGACGTGCACCAGGTCGACCGCATCCTGAATCACGGTCAATGTCTTCAGACCGAGGAAGTCCATCTTCAACATCCCCAGGTCGGTCAGCGGGCTCATCGCAAACTGGGTCACGACCTCCCCTTCCTTACCACGGATGAGCGGAACGTGTTCGGTTAGTTCCCGATCCCCGATCACGACACCCGCCGCGTGGATACCTGTGCCTCGAGTCAGGCCCTCCAGGTATTCCGAGAACTTCCACAACTCGGCAGCCGTCGGGTTGTTTTCGAGTTCCTGTTTCAGATCAGGATTCTTCTTCCGAGCGTCCGCGAGTGTGATGTTCAGCTCGTTCGGAATCATCTTCGCCATCCGGTCGCCTTCGGAAAAGCTGAGTCCCATCACACGAGACACGTCTCGAACCACACTCTTCGCACCCAATGTCTGGAAAGTAATGATGTGGGAAACGGCTCGCTCGCCATATTTCCGGCGCACATACTCGATCACCTCAGGGCGACGAGTCTGGCAAAAGTCGATATCGATATCGGGAGGAGAGACACGTTCCGGGTTGAGGAATCGCTCGAAAATCAACCCGAATCGAAGCGGACAAAGGTCGGTAATTCCCAGCACATACGCCACCAGCGAACCTGCCGCCGAACCACGCCCCGGACCTACCGGCACCCCGTTGTCTTTTGCCCATTTTACAAAGTCCCACGTAATCAGGAAGTAAGAGACGAATCCCATGCTTTCCATGATCCCGATTTCATAATCGAGACGTGTGCGGAGTTCCTGATCGGAATTTGCCCTGTCTCCATAACGCCACTCCAGTCCCTCAAAGCAGACTTTCCGGAAATAGGCTTCCCGCGGGCTGCCATCTGGCGAATCGAACTGCGGATACTTTTCTGAACTCGTCGAATCCAGGTGAATCTCCACATTACACATCTCCGCAATACGAAGGGTGTTCGTGACCGCCTCGGGAATCTCTTTGAAGAGCTTCCGCATTTCGTTGGTCGTCTTGAAATATACCTCGGGGGAATACTTCATCCGGTTCTCATCCATCAGGAGAGATCCGGTACCGATACAGATCATTACATCGTGGGCATCGTGATCGGCGGCATTGAGAAAGTGGACGTCATTCGCCGCCACGAGGCCGAGGTCGAACTCTTTGCTGAACTCCACCATCTGCTTTGTACAGGTGGCCTGCTCACTGAATCCGTGGTCGTGCACTTCCAGGAAAAAGTTATCTTTCCCGAAAATATCGACGAACTCACCAATGCTCTTACGTGCGCCGTCGATATCGCCATTCTGGATGAACTGATTGACCTCTCCGTTGATACAGCCACTCAGGCAGATCAGACCATCCGCATGCTCCGCGAGCGCCTCCTTGTCGATCCGGGGCTTGTAATACATCCCCTCAAGGTGACCGATACTGGTCAGCTTCATCAGGTTGGCATATCCCTGATTCGTTGAAGAAAGGAGCGTCAGGTGGGAATTGCGCTTCTTTTTTGTTTTGCCCCCCCCTGCGACGGCTACAGGCTCCGTTTTCTTGTCGGTCAAACGAGTCCCGGGAGGAGTCAGGTAGGCTTCAAATCCAATGATCGGTTTGATGTCTGCTGCCTTGGCTTTCTGGTAAAAGTCAATGGCACCAAAGATGTTACCGTGATCTGTCATCGCGACCGCCGGCATCTTGCAGCGGTCGACCTTTTTCATCAGTTCACCAATCCGCACAGCTCCATCCAGCGTCGAGTATTCCGTGTGCAGATGAAGGTGGATGAAGGGATCGGTGGGCATGGCGAGGACGGGAAAGAAGAAGGTGCGAAACTCACCTTAAATCCCTCCCGATCCACGGCAAGACTTTGTCCTTAAAATTCTGTTTTTCCTCGATTTCTCTTCAGAAAGCGATACAGAAAGCAGACCCCAACTCTGTCCCGCACTTGTGACAATGACCGAATCCAGCCAATTCATTCGGAAGAGACTCGTATATCTGCTGCAATTTCTCGCAGTCGCCTTGCTCCTACCTCTCACCGGTTGTGTCACCATGACACCGGCTTCCAAAGAGAAGCCGGCAATCAATGAAGCTCCTCCCGAGTCGAGCTTCACCAAGTTGGAAATCACCGTTCCCGGTAGCGACCGCACCTATCCCACATGGAGAACGAAGTCCTACGGGAAGCCCATTCTTCTCCTCCACCCCATCAACGGACTGAACCCGGACCTGCTCCATTTCGCTCTCGAACTCGAAGACTGGGGCTACCGTGTCTATATGCCAAGCCTCTACGGCGACCCGATTCTCGGGAAACCTGCCTACGGATACGACAAAGGCATGGCCACCATCAAAGTCATTCGCAAAGACGGAAATTGGAACCCTATCGCTACCGACACTCTCGGGCCCGTAACTGATGATGTGGCTTACCTGGCTCGCTGGGTCTCTCGAAAGGAAGGGCGAAACATTGCCGTAATGGGAAACAGCCTCACTGGAAGCTTTCCCCTCGCCATTCTCGACGAACCGAGCGTAAAGGTCGCGGTCCTCGCACAGCCGGCAACCCCGGTCATGAAAGTGCCGCAGATCATGATGCGCATTCCGCAATCGGAAGAAATGCAGCGCTCCCTCTCCATGTCGGAGTCTGATTGGGGCAAGACAGTCTCTGCTCTGCGTCGCTATCCCTCCAAACGCATCATCGGTTTCCACTACTCAAACGATCCCATTGCACCCATCGCCAAGTTTGACGAGCTGCACGATCGCCTGGCTGATGCTGGCCTTTCAAGCCGCTTCAAAGCCTACGTGAAGAGCCCGGCAGATAGCGACTACGCCAAAGAGCGTTCCGGATGGGTCGTAGGCAGTGAAACGGCCGAGAAGCGAAAAATGCTGACTCCTCACTCCACCTACATCGTTCCCGAGAACTTCGAAGACCAGGAGTGGTTCCGCCGAAAGCTGAAGTCCTCCCTCGGGCAACTCTGGTGGTAGCAAATTCAGTTCTCCGAAAAGGAGAACTCATACGACCCCTGGTAGCAGGGAACCAGAATTTTTGATCCTTCTTTGATCACCAGATCGGCGGCAGTCTTTAACTGCGATTTCTTCAGCGTCTTGCCATTCCCCTTGTCGATCACGAAAAGAAAATCATCCTCATCGGTAAAGCCATAGTGAGAGATGATATGCTGGTCTTCGACGAGGAAATTCCCGTGAGAAGTACCGGCCTCCGAACGCCACAGCTCGACCCCTTCCTTTGTCGAGAAAGCATGGATCCTGGCCTTGTCCTTTCCGTCCAGATTCCCTTCCACAACCGAGTAATAGAGAATCCCAGTCTCGGGATCGAAAATCGCCCGGGCAATGTTCTCCACGGAGAAAGCCGAAATCAGAGCCACTTCTTTTCTCGTCTCATCAATGATCGAAATGGCTTTCGTCTGGTAATGATCGGGACCGTAATGCGCATAGATCAATCGTCCTGACTCATACACATCTGTGCAGGGAAGGACCTCTTCCCCACCCACTTCAATCTCTGGAGAAATGAATCCGGGCAGTTCACCATGCCACACATTTCCCGGTCGATACGATTCGTACACCGATCCGCTGAGAGCCTTTGCTCCAGATACCCCACCAGAAGGGTTGAACTTCAATTGCTCCAATACAAACCCCTCGCTTGCAGCTTCGGCTTTACCTCCACTCTCGGTAGATAGAACAATAGGTTCAGCGGACAAAAAGTGAGGAACTAAAAGACCGGACAGAAGAAGCAAAGTGAGTCGTGTCATCGTCAATGAAGTTAGAATGGTGAATCTCAGAGATCACCATTCTAACAGACGAACGAGAGCACAAGCCGAATCGATATTTTTCGACCGAGCGCTACAACTCCGGCGCTTCCCACTTCGGAATACCGCCATTCGCCATCTGCTCCTCATACCACACGTGGAAAGGGCGTGTTGGGGACATCGGTGCATCTTCGTTCACCATCAAAGGGCGAGCCTCTTTCCAGAATTCATCAAAAGCTGCCCTCAATTCCTCAACCACCTCAGGATGATCTGCGCTGATATCCTTCTCCTGGCCCGGATCCGCCTTCATATCGAAAAGAGCATCGCCAACCAAACGGTACTGGGAATTTCGCACCGCAAAACTGTTCCACTGGTAGTCGTTCGGTTCCTCGCCTGTTTTCCATCGGCCTCTGTGGGTGAAAAGAAAGCGATCTGCCCAGCCTTCATTGTTCCCCTGAATCAAAGGAATCAGGCTCCTGCCCTCCACCTGTTCCTCCGGAATCTCCGCTCCGGCCAATCCCGCCAGGGTAGGAAGAATGTCGATATGGGCAGCAAGCGAATCGATGTCTTTTCCTGCCTCGATATGACCGTCCCACCGAACAAAGAATGGTACGCGCACACCACCCTCGTCCGAACTGCCTTTGGCACCCTTCATTCCTGCATTGTAGGGAAAAATGGGTGAACCATTCTCGTCGGTCCCCATAGGCTCATCTCTTTTCTTCCCACGCTTCGCCAGTCCCAAACCGCCACCGGCCGCACCATTGTCGGACATGAAGATAACCAATGTGTCCTCGAACAACTCCCACTCTTCCAGCTTCTCCAACAGCAGACCCATGTTTTCGTCGATGTTCTCGATCATTCCATAGAATCCAGCCGGATCCTCCGGGAATCCCATGTCAGTAAATCGCTTCTTGTTCTTCTCCGGAGCGATATAGGGAGCATGCGGAGCATTGGTGGAAATGTAGGCAAAGAACGGAGCATCTCCCTCTTTCGCCTCTTTGATCCAGCCCAACCCTGCCTGGAAAAATACATCAGTGCAGAAACCCTCCGTCTTCACGAAGGATCCATTGTGCCGCACCACCGGATCGAAATATTTATTGTCCGGGGCATCCGCACAACTGCAGTCGTAAGCCTGCCCAATACCTCCCGCACCGTGGATAAACGCCTCGTCAAACCCGCGCTGATCCGGCTGATATTCCTCCTCGTCGCCGAGGTGCCACTTGCCAAAAATACCCGTGGTGTAGCCCGCGCTCTTCAGCACCTGGGGGAGGATCGTCGCATCCAGAGTCATGCGCTCGCGTTCGAGGATAGTATGAGTGATCCCATTCTTCATAGGATGCCGACCCGTCATCAAAGCCGCCCGAGTCGGAGAGCAAGTCGGGCTCACCAGGAACCGATCGAATCGAAGGGATGTGTCATAGAGTGCATCCAGGTTCGGCGTCTTAATCCAGGAATTCCCATGCCGGCCCACCGGCGCATACCCCTGGTCGTCCGTAATCACGAGAATGATGTTCGGCTTGGAACCTTCTAACTCGGCCGAGCGGCCAATCGAACAAACCAGACTCAAAACCAGGAAAAAGGGCAGGCAGTATCTCATGCCCCGAGTCTTAGCTGGACAAAGGAATTCAGACAAGACCGCGAACGAGGATATCCGATTTCGTAAGATTTGCCCGAAATGTGATATCTACGCGAACCAATGCCCCTTGACGCCCCCACACAATCGACGGACCTTTCCCCGCGATGAGGTTCCAACGTATTTTATGTCTTCTCGGTGGGGTATTTGCCCTTTTTTCGGTGCACTCGGGCAACGCCGAAGAGGCCAACGCGACTCTTTACATCGTTGACCAATCTCCTGAACATGCCGAGATGGGTGGAGCCTGTATTCCCTACACACCGCTCGAAAAACCCGGCGAGAATCGAGAACTTCTCGCCTTCGCAAAGGGTCCTGCCGGTTCGACGATCGTCATGCTCGCACTTCAGGGAGATGCTGTTTACGGCGGACTGGAACCAGTCATCACCAAAATGACAGAGGACTCGAAAGCGGCCCGCTTCCCCAATCCGGAAAGCGAGAAAAAATGGGCATTTACAGAGAAAACTCCAAAAGTTGATCTCTACGTTCTCGCCTTCACCGAAGGCGACCCGCAGTTGGAAAAGATCGGCGAATATCTTGAGTGGCTGAAAGATTCCCTCAAAGAAGGAGACGATGAAACCGCGATGCTGCACACGCACGCCATCAAGAACCGCCTTTCCAACATCATGCGGCAGCAGAGCACAGATTCCTATCTTGAGACCTATGGTGATTCTCTCCTCGCCAACACCGACACCATAGTGGGCGAAGGAAAAGCCGCCGTAACTCGGGGTGCCACCAAAAATCTTCTACAGAATGAGGACACGAAACCAAGCGCTGCTGTCGCTGCCGTCCGGAGAGGCCTGAAGTCTATCGACGCGGAATGGAAAGAGGACAGCCGCGCCATCAAGTTCGGGCTCAATAGCCCCGGACTGCTTGTTTTCCCTATCACAACTACTCCTTGAGCCAATCACAAGAGACCGCTGGCGATCCGGTAAAAGGGGGATTTGATCCCGTCCATGCGGCGTGGTTTTTCCCCCTGTTTGTCCTCATATTCGTCGGAGCATTCCGGGCCTTCTTCCCGTCGCTCGCCGAAAAGCCAGAGCTTCTGTGGTTCGACACCGCTCTGCAAGTCCGCGCAAAGGCAGGGTTCGCGGAGCCGCTCGATCCGACGATCCGCTTCGTCGAGTTCAAGATGAACGAGGAAATGGCGCGCCGTTTTGCCACCCAGGGAGAATACGCTACCGCCGCCGGCATCCTGAAAACTCTCGCCGAACTCAAAGTCCGCGCGATCGCACTCGATATTATCTACACCTACGGTCTCGAAGAGGACCAGAATTTACTCGCCTCCACCATTCGGGAAATCGAAGCTTCAGGCGAGACATCGGTCGTTCTTCCGATCAGTTTGGAGAAAGGAGCTGATCCCCCCTACATTCTCCGTTCCCTTCCAGCCGTCGAAGGCGACCCGTTTCAGATTGGGGTCGTGAACGCCGAAGAAGGCCATCGCTGGCGCAAATATCGCCGCGCCGACACCTTTGAAGGGGAAACATTTCCCTCCCTCGCTCTTGCGGCACTGGCTGCCGACCGCCCGGCTCCTCTCCGACCCAAGGCCACTTCACCTGGCCACATGGAATGGAAAGTCATCGGTTCCAATGGCAAGCCCATCACCAAGTCTGTCGATGATTCGACCGTTCTGCTGAATATCCCTCACTCATTCAATGATGGCTCTTTCGATCGAGCCGCCGGTATCACCCAGCGAGTCTGGTCCGTTGAAGAACTGGAGGCATTCGCTCAGCAGCCCGAGGGTGCTGATGCACTGCGGGATACCATTTTCTTCGTCGGTTACGACCAGGAAGTCGACAACAAACCCAACGCCCACGGGAAACAGGAAGCCGGTATGTTTGTCCACGGCGTAGCCCTGAATGATCTCCTCCACAATCGAGCCGTTCACACTCTGCCGCTCTGGCAGGATCTCACCATTTACGCGATAGTGACAATGGTAGTCGCCATCTTATTCTCGGTCATTCGGAGAAAGCGATGGATCATCATCTCAGCACTCGGGGGAATCGCCATCCTTCTACTCTTTGGCTGGTTGGCCACCTGGTTCGTCTGCCAACTTCCTGATTCCATACTGCCCGCCTTGATATGGTCTGGGGCCGTAGTCTTGGAAATTGGGCGACGCTGGACCTACGAGCAACGGGAACGCACGCAAAGAGATGCTATGTTAGGGTTCTATTTTTCCCCCGCTGTTCTCAAGCAGGTGACAAAGGATCTCGATATGATCCGCCCGCAGGGAACCAGCTTTGCCATTCTCCTCAGTGACTTGCGGGGCTTCACCACATTCTGCGAAGCACAACCCGTCGAACGAGTTTTCGAGCTGCTTAACCGTCTCTTCGGAGTCGAAACGGACGCAGCCCTTCGCGAAAACGGAAGTCTTGCCCGCTTCGCAGGTGACCAATTCCTCGCCTATTGGGGAGCTCCCGAACCCTGCGAAGATGCGCCGGACCGATCCCTTCGTGCTTCCATTGAGATTCAGAAAATCCTCGCCGAACACCGGGCAAATCCTAAGGACGATATCGATCCCTGGCTGAAAATCGGTATCGGGCTTCACTATGGCCGAGCTCTCGTGGGTCACGTCGGTTCACGATCCTATCGTGACTACAATCTTGTCGGAGATTCTGTGAATACCACCGCTAGAGTCGAGAGCCAGACAAAGAATTACGGTGCTCCAATCCTAACGACTGGAGAGTTCATGGAAGCCTTGAAGATGCCCGTATCTTCATTTCAGGTCGATTACGTCACCGTGAAAGGGAAAGCACTTCCCACCGAATTCCACGCTGTTGTTCTCGAGGACACACCCGAAAACCTCTCTGCCTGTCGAGCCTACGAGAATGCCTTCGCCCTGTACAAAGAAGGTTCGTTCGAAATTGCCGCCGAATCCTTTCGAGTGCTGAGAGATCACCCGTTCGAAACGGTTGCGACCTCTGCTCGTATGCTAACGGAACGTTGCGACGAATTGATCGCGCAGCCTCCAGAAGACTGGACCGGCGTCTACACACTAACCTCGAAGTAATTCGAGATTACTTTTTCGCAGCCGCCGCTTTCTTCGTAGGGGCAGAAATGTATTTCTTCGCTTCGGTTTTACTGAGGCCGATGAGTTCCGCCGCTTCCGCTGCGTCTCCGGTGTCTTCAGTTGCCACTGCGATCATCTCCCGGATAGCCAACTCCAAAGGAGTCTTCCCGGAATCCTTGGCCGCACTGAGAAATCGACGCGCAGCTCGTTTCATTAGGGCTGGCGGCACCTCATTGGCATGGTTCGCATCGAATGGCAAATCGCCTGGCAGAAGCACATTTCCCGTCGCAAGAACGCAGGCTCGCTGAATCAGGTTTTCCAATTCTCGAACGTTCCCAGGCCAGGTATATGACTCCAGCAATTCCATCGCCTCCTTGGAAAACTGCATGGGACGCACTTTTCCTTTTTCCGTCTGACGATTGAGGAAATGCTCAGCCAGAAGACGAATATCTTCCGAACGTCGACGTAGCGGTGGAATGTGGATCCGAACCACATTGAGACGGTAGAAAAGATCTTCTCGAAACGTGCCGTTCTCTACTTCTTCTTCGAGACGCTTGTTAGTCGCCGCGAGAATCCGCACATCACTCTGCATCGTCTGATTGCCACCAACTCGAGAGAACTCACCACTCTGGAGAACGCGCAGAAGTTTACTCTGCACATCAAGAGGCATGTCACCGATCTCATCGAGGAAAAGAGTCCCGTTGTCGCACTGTTCGAAACGACCGACACGCTGGCTCACAGCACCGGTAAAGGCGCCCTTTTCATGACCAAAAAGCTCGCTTTCCAGCAAATTGCTCGGAATCGCCGCACAGTTGATCGCAACATACTCCGACTTCGAACGGCGTGAGAATTTGTGGATCGCGTTGGATACCACTTCCTTACCCACACCACTCTCACCGGTGATCAGCACCGGAGCGTCGGCACGGGCTACACGCCCGATCAGCTTATAAACGTCCTGCATGGCCGGTGACCGGCCAATAATCAGGTCGTCCGAAGGCTGGGGTGGCACGATTGAACCAGACGAAGTTCTCTCCCGGTCAGCGACACGCATTTGCTCTGCCGCCTGGAGGGCGCGCTCTGCTACTTGGCGGATTTCAAAGTTGATCGACTCCCGCCTCAAAACATCGAAAGCTCCAATCCGCATAGATTCGATCACAGCGTTCGTAGAAGTGATCAAACCATTCAAGATCACCATCGCGTTTGGCTTGGCCATACGCGTCTTTTTGAGAAGGTCCACACCGTCAAAAGGACGCAGGTGAAACTCCGCAATCAGCAGATCGGCATCGTTATCTTTGAACAATTTCAGCGCCTCCTCTGACGAATTTGTGGTAAGAATTTCCACAGTATCCGCCTCGAGGTGCTTGGAGAGCCACTCAAGAAAGTCGGGGTCGTTGTCAGCGACAACTACCGTTTGTTTCTGGATATCTTCCATAAAGGGTTGAAAGTCAGAACGCTGAGAGTCGGTTCCTGCTCCTCTCTCGGGGTTCTGCGGGCAAGTATAACACAGTACCCTGTTTTCACTTCAAATATTGGCTAATGAAATACCGCAAAATTCCTTCGGAACTCTTTATTTCCAACCGGTCCAGATTAGCAGATGAGCTCCCCGAAAAGGCCCTCGCAGTGCTCCATTCGGCCGATATTCCCTGGAGATCCGCAGATGGATCGATGCGTTTCATCCAAAACAGCGACCTCTTTTACCTCAGCGGAATCGATCAGGAAGAAACGATCCTGATCCTTTTCCCGAGTCACCCCGACCCAAAAATGAGGGAAATCCTTTTCGTTCGGGAAACGTCGGAGCTCATCTCCATCTGGGAAGGCTTCAAAGTCACTAAAGAACAGGCCACCGAAATCTCAGGAATTCAGCACGTGGAATGGACGGATCGTTTCGATTCTGCCCTCCGCCAACTGGCTCGCGACGCAGAATCCATTTTTCTCAATCACAACGAGCACTCCCGCTCGGCTGCTCCCATCAACGGATCACTGGACGACCGTTTCCGCATCCGGTGTCAGGATTTGTATCCCGACCATTCCTACCGTCGTCTTGCACCGATTCTTCACAAACTGCGCGTGACGAAGACACAGGAAGAAATAGACCTCCTCCAGCATGCCTGCGACATCACCGAAGAAGGCTTCCGCAGGATTCTCGGGTTCGTGAAGCCAGGCGTCATGGAATACGAAGTCGAGGCCGAATACATCCACGAGTTCATAAAGCGCGGATCACGCGGATTTGCCTACGAGCCAATTGTCGCATCGGGTGAAAACGGCTGCGTTCTCCACTACCTCTCCAACGACCAGCCCTGCAAGGATGGCGATCTACTCCTCATGGACGTTGGCGCTGAATACGCGAACTACAACGCAGACCTCACGCGCACCATTCCCGTAAACGGAAAATTCACCGAAAGGCAGCGAGCCGTCTACGACGCCGTTCACCGTATCGTGCGTCTGTGCATCGACGAGCTGATCGTCCCGGGAAAGGCAATTCGTAAAGAATATCACGCTGAAGTCGCGCGAAAAATGGAGGACGAACTCATCGCACTCGACCTCATCGACCCGGCAGTGGTTGAGGAAGAACGCGCAACCCCCGACCTCCCTGAGGAAAAACGCGCCTATCGAAAATACTTCATGCACGGCGTCAGCCACAGCCTCGGCATCGACGTGCACGACGTCACCCCTGTCGAACCTGTTTTTGTCGAAAACATGGTCGTCACTGTCGAACCCGGCATCTACATCCGTGAAGAAGGTATTGCCGTCCGAATCGAAAACGACATTGTAGTCCGGTCCTCCGGCAATCTGGACCTCATGGCATCAATCCCAATCGACGCAGATGAGATCGAATCTTTGATGGCCGGGTAATCCTTCCATGCTACCTATCCGGAATGTCTTCTTCGAAAACAGCAAAGATTTGCGACGTTTCCCTCTATTTTCTGCCCGTAGTCATGCGGGTTCCCCTCAAATTCGGCAGTCAGGTCGTTGAATCTGTCACCTGCGCCCGCGCTTCCGTCACTATTGAAGATGGAAACGGAAAAACTGCGACAGGATGGGGTGAGACTCCGCTCTCCGTCGCCTGGGTCTGGCCATCTTCCCTCGATTACGAAGATCGCCATGAAGCCCTGAAATCATTCACAAAGGCGATTGCAGAAGAACTTCCGAAATCAAACACCATCGGTCACCCCATCGAGATCAGCCACGATTTTATCGAAGGACAGCTCGAAGAACTACAGCGTTCGGTCAATGAACAGCGCCCGGAAGGAGCCGAAATCCCTCATCTCGCAGCGCTTGTCTGCTACTCACTCTTCGACATCGCAATTCACGATGCCTACGGCCGACTGAACGAATGTCCGACCTACGACACCTACGGCCCTGAGTTTCTCACGCTCGATCTTTCTCATTTTCTGGCACCGATCAGCAAAGATATCAGCTTCAAAGGCAAATACCTGTCTGATTTTCTCGTTCCCAAGCCAGAGAAGAAACTTCCGGTCTGGCATCTTGTCGGTGGCCTCGACCCCTTGGATCCAGGTGAACTAACCGGCTCAGAGCCGGACGATGGATATCCTGTCACGCTAGTCGATTGGATCGATCAAGACGGCCTCGACTGCCTCAAGATCAAACTCCGCGGAAACGACGCCGAGTGGGACTACGAACGCCTTACGAAAATCGGCAGCATCTCGCAGGAAAAAGACGTCACTTGGCTCACAACGGACTTCAACTGCACCGTCACCGATCCCTCCTACGTGAACGACATTCTCGACCGTCTCAAGATCGACGATCCCGTCACCTACCAGAAGATCCTCTACGTCGAACAGCCTTTCCCCTACGACCTCGAAGCCAATCGCATCGACGTCCACAGCGTCAGCGCACGAAAGCCGCTCTTTATGGACGAGAGCGCGCACGACTGGAAATTTGTGAAAATGGGCCGTGAACTCGGTTGGAACGGTGTCGCCCTGAAGACCTGCAAGACACAGACCGGAGCACTACTCAGCCTGTGCTGGGCCAAAGCCCATGGGATGACGCTCATGGTCCAGGACCTCACCAACCCTATGCTCGCGCAGATTCCTCATTTTCTGCTCGCAGCTCACGCAGGCACCATAATGGGCGTAGAATCCAACGGCATGCAGTTCTACCCCGAAGCCAGCGCTCCGGAGCGAGAAGTCCATCCCGGCCTCTACAAGCGAAACAACGGCATTCTCGATGGTTCTACCCTCGGTCCAACCGGATTCGGATATCGCGAAGACGAAGTCGAACGTAACCTCCCCAAACCAGTCATCGGCTAAAGGAAGCAATGAACCATCCTTTCATCGTCATCATGGGAGTCTCCGGCTGCGGGAAGACGACCATCGCCAGCTCACTTGCCGAAAAACTCGGTGGTCGCTATCTCGAAGGCGATTCCTTTCATCCTCCAGAGAACAAGGAAAAGATGGGAGCAGGCATTCCGCTCACCGACGAAGATCGGTGGCCCTGGTTCGACGAACTTCGTTCTGCCGCATCAGAAGCGATCAATGATGGCAAAACAGCCGTCCTCTCCTGTTCCGCGCTAAAACAGGTCTATCGCGATTACCTCTTCCAAGGATTCGATGAACCCCGCCTCGTCTACCTCGAAGGTTCTTTCGATCTCATCAAATCGAGAATGGATGCCAGGAATCACGAATACATGACGTCCACCTTGCTCAAGAGTCAGTTCGATACCCTCGAAGAGCCACAGGCCGAAGCAAATTGTCTCGCCGTTTCCATCGAACTTTCCCCAGAGGAAATTCTGGAACAAATCGAGAGCTGGCTTTCAGCTGCCGAAGTATCCAATGGGTAAGGTGCTTTTCATCCGCGGAGGTGCAGTGGGCGATTTCATCCTCACACTTCCCGCCATCAAATTGATGCGGGACTGCCTCCCTGAGAACGAAATCGAAATTCTCGGCTACCCCTCGATTACCGAACTCGCAACCACAACAGGGCTCGCCGATCGCACACGATCCATCGAAGACGCCCGCCTCGCGACCTTCTTCGCACCAGGAGCCAAACTCGACGAGGAATGGTGCGACTACTTCTCCAGCTTTGACGTCGTCGTAAGTTACCTCTACGACCCGGATGGCTACTTTTCGGGAAACCTCGAAAAAGCCGGAGTGAAAACCCTCCTTCGAGGCATCTTCCGTCCCGAGGAATCGGAACCATTTGTCTCAGCCTCCCGCCAGTTGGCTCGACCACTTGAGACCCTGGCACTGTTTCTCGAAGATCCAGCACCAGCCCTCGACTACGAGAAAACCGAAAACACGTTTCCTGGCAATCCAGTCATCGCCCTTCACCCCGGTAGTGGTAGCCCCTCCAAAAACTGGTCATTCGAATCCTGGGCCAATGTCATCAAGGGCATCTCAGAAAAACACCACGAAGCTCATTTCCTCATCACTGCCGGCGAAGCTGAACTCGAACGCATCGAACAGTTCCATGCTCTCATAGATCCACTCGGCATTTCCTGGGAATCCGTTTCTGGCAAATCACTCACTGACCTAGCCTCGCTCTATCGCTCCATAGATTTCTATCTGGGACACGATAGTGGCATCTCACACCTTGCTGCGAGTGCCGGGAGTAAAGGACTTCTCCTCTTTGGTCCTACCAATCCTTCCATATGGGCTCCAGAGACGAATAGAATGGAGATCATTGCTTCTCCTTCCAAGTCGCTGGGAGACATCTCAGTGGCTCAAGTTCTCGATCGAATTGAGTTATCCACATCGTAGAAGAATAAAATAAATTTAGAGGGAAATGGATTATCTTATTATAGATGTGAATAACTGTGAGATACGTTCACAACTCACTGAAAAAGAGCATTTCATCGATCCTTTTTAAATGTGAGAAAGCTCCTGAAAGTATTGAGAGCAACTGACCTTCGCTGTGAGTAACCCGAAGTTGTTCAAAACTTTTCCCAGTTCTTCCGAGGTTATTCACACACTTTTTCATCCTTCCAGGACTCGTTTTCAAGGGCATTGGCAGCAGCTTGGGTTTCCGCTTCCTTTTTGCTTTTTCCAGTGCCGCGACCAAGAATCGTTCCTTCCCAGGTAACCTCGGCTACGAAAGATTTGCTGTGGTCGGGACCTTCCTGAGAAACGATGGAATACGAGGGGCTGGTCGGAGCGATAGATTGGAGCTGCTCCTGCAGTTCACCCTTTGGGTTATTCTCTTCAGGCTCATCGACGATCTGTTCGATGAATTCGGAAAAGTTGTTTAGCAGAAACTCGCGAGCCTTTCCGATACCACCATCGAGATAGATGGCACCTGCCAGGGCTTCAATGGCATCAGCAAGATTGGAAGGTCGCTTGCGACCCCCGCTCGCCGATTCCCCTTTGCCCAGGAGAAGATACTCACCCAGATCGATCTTGTGGGCGTAGCGGCAGAGAGCACTCCGTGATACAAGCCGACTTCTGAGCTTAGTCAGTCTCCCTTCGCTGAAAGAGGGAAAAAGACGAAACAACTCATCTGTCAGGATCAACTGGATCACCGCATCGCCAAGATACTCTAACCGCTGGTTGTCGAAATGAGGCCTCTTCGACTCATAAGCAAGACTGGGATGAGTGAGTGCCTCGGCTAGTAGGAGCGAGTTAGTAAATTTGTATCCTATTCGTTCCTCAATAGATTCCATCGACGGTTCAATGATGGGGTGGCTGACGGGATTTGAACCCGCGACAACCGGAACCACAAACCGGGGCTCTACCCCTGAGCTACAGCCACCATCGGAGCGGGACGACCAGAAGGCCAATCCGAGCCGAAGCGGAAAGTAAAACACTCGTCGGGTTTTTCCAGTGGAAAATCACAGGCTCTTGCAATTCTCCCAAACGCCGGGATCGTTCCCCCTCAACCGTTTTCATGAACAAAGTCGATTCAGATTGGCGCCCGGTCGCCTTCAAAGAATGGGTCCTCGTGGCAGATGCCCTCGCTTCCGGTGAACAGACCGTGATTTTGAGAAAAGGGGGGATTTCTGAAGGGAAGGCGGGATTCCAATGGATCCACGACCGTTTTTTCCTGTTTCCCAGCCGATTCCATGAGCAGGCTGAGCAAGTAAAACCGGCATCCGACGGCTCGTCTCGCGCTCTCCCGGAAGAGAAAGAGGAGGGAATGGTAGAGTTCTCCGTATATGCCGAAACCATCAAAACCGGTCGACTCACCGACTGGAGCGAAGTTTGTGGTCTTGAGCCTTATCACATTTGGAAAGAAGAAATCGTCCGCGATCGATTCGAATGGGGCGACGAACACGGGATTTCCTACGCGATTGTGAAAGCCTACCAGCTCACCGACCCTTGGCTTCTCGAAGATCGGAAAACCTTCGGAGGCTGTCGCTCCTGGTTCGGCCTTCCTCCCGAAGAAGGGGGCGGCTGGAAACACCGCTTGGAGTCGGCAACCGAAGCCACCCCGCAATGCGGTTTTCCCGAATGGTTGATGTAGATTCGACTGAATTAGATTGGCAAATCCCCGGTGCTGCGGTTTCATAACCGCGAACCGTATCCTTCTCCCAACATCATGCTGCCCGAAGTCGAAAAACTTCTCCGAGTCCAACACCACGATCAAAAGATCAAATCCCTCGAAAAAGAAATCGCCGGGATCCCATTGGAAGCGGAAGACATTCAGGAACGTCTTGTGGCTGACGGAAAAGCCCTCGAAGAGGCCAAACTCGCACTCCAGCAGACTGAGGTCGCCATCAAAAACCTCGAAATCGACGTTCAGACCCGCAAGGACAGCATTGCCAAACTAAAGGTGCAGCAGTTCGAAACGCGGAAGAACGAAGAATTCCAGAAAATGGGGACTGAGATCGAGAACTACGAGTCTGAGATTACAGGACTCGAAGATCGCGAGATCGAACTCATGGAAGCTGCCGAAGAGCAGAAAAATGCCTTCAAAACTGCCCGGGAAAAATATCAGGAAGAAGAGACTTCAGTGAAAGAAGAGCTCGAAGACCTGGAGTCTCTCAAGAAAAAGCTCGAGTCCGATGTAGAGGCAGAGACAGAATCTCGAAATAAGCTCGCTGCCGGCGTCGACGACGATGTCCTCTACAATTACGACCGTCTTTTCAAAGGCAAAAATGGCGTCGCTGTTGTCGGCTTGGTCGACGAAGTCTGCCAGGGTTGCCACATGAAAGTCGTCAAATCGACCGTCGTGGACGTGAAAGCCGAGAAGCAGATCGCCCACTGCGAAAACTGCGGCCGCATCCTCTACTGGTGGACCGACGCCGCTGTCGGCAAGAATATGGGGGATTACTGAGATTCCTCAAATTCTCCAGCTTTCTTCAACGTCCTACAGGGTGAAATGGGGAAGAGAGCGATCCACATATCGTGTGTCATCCTTGTCGTGGTGGCTCATGTCGGGATTTTTATTCGGGTTTC
The DNA here is from genome assembly GCA_002698785.1 of Verrucomicrobiales bacterium. GTDB lineage: Bacteria > Verrucomicrobiota > Verrucomicrobiia > Verrucomicrobiales > DEV007 > Arctic95D-9. The sequence continues at coordinate 115,663 of PAAG01000013.1, forward strand.
TACGGAACCTGCTAGGAACGTTTTCACTCCAGAACGCGCCAGATACGAGTGGGGAGAAGGCCTAAGTAGATATATCAATCCTCGCTCAACGATTCGACCAGGTAGCTCATCAGAAGCCGGAAGCTTCCATTTCCTTCGTGGAAGCGATTTCTAGGAATTTCTTAGTGTGGTGGATCGTCCTCAAACTTCCTTTATGAGATTGATCACCACTATCTTTGTGGCGTTTCTCACCTGCCATCTTTCGGGAGAAGAGATTTCGAAACAACTCATTGTCGAGTGTGTAACCAAGAAGCCCGATGACAAGGGTTTTATATGTCTGAGAATCACAAACAGTGGTCCGCAAGATTACTCCTTTTGGGCATTCGATGATTCAGAGACTCCCAACATCAAAATTGCTGAGTACTACCTGTTGAGATACGATAAGAAGTATGACCAGTGGCTACCAACACCCATGACAAAAGGAAGCTTTCTGCGAGCTAAAAACGAGATAATCGTGAAATCAGGAAGCGTTCAGAATTTTCAGCACTTCTGTCCCGGTTTTCGATATTTCGAATCTCACCGGCTGAGCGATTCTAAAAGAAATTTGATATTCGAGGTAATGCCCGCTTGGGAGGATTAGTCCGGTTCACATTCAGACCAATCGGCGGTGAAAAAGATTCCCCCACCCCCAAGCTTGCGGAATGGGGATTGGAGGGTAGTTTCTCGGCCACTTCGGAACCGGGGCCAAATCGCGGCCCGGAAAAAACGATTCCGGAAATCAAAAACGACCCTGATTAGTCATGTACAGAACCCACCACTGCAACGAACTGCGTAAGTCCGATGTCGGCGAAAACGTCACGCTTGTCGGTTGGGTGAATACCGTGCGCGACCAGGGCGGCGTGATTTTCGTAGATATACGTGACCGTGAGGGAGTTACGCAGTGCGTATTTCGTCCGGAGGAAAACGCTGACGCAGCAAAAATCAGTCACTCTCTCCGCTCGGAAGACGTCATTCAGGTCACCGGTCGCGTCGATGATCGTCCCGAATTCGACGGTATCACTACCGTAAACGAGAAGATCGACACCGGCGAAATCGAAGTCGTTGCCACCGATCTCAAGGTTCTCAACAAAGCCCAGGTCCTTCCGTTCCAGCTCGACAAAGAGCTCAGCAACGAGGACTTGCGCATGAAGCATCGCTACCTCGACCTGCGCCGTCCGCGTATGGCGAGCAACCTGCGCATGCGTCACACCATCACGAAAGCCATTCGCGACGTTCTCGACGACCAGGGATTCCTCGAAATCGAAACCCCGATTCTTTCGAAGTCCACACCTGAAGGTGCACGTGACTTCCTCGTTCCTTCCCGCCTGAACCCGGGCAAATTCTACGCTCTTCCACAGGCTCCGCAGCAATACAAGCAGCTGCTCATGGTGGCTGGCGTCGAGCGCTACTTCCAGATTGCTCGCTGTTTCCGGGATGAGGATCTTCGTGCCGACCGTCAGCCTGAATTTACCCAGGTCGATATCGAAGCCAGCTTCGTAGACGACGAGGACATTTTCGCCACGATCGAATCTCTCCTTCAGGACGTCTTTAAGAAAGCACGCGGAGTCGATGTGCCGACACCATTCCCTCGCATCACCTATCAGGAAGCGATGGACAAATACGGCAGCGACAAACCCGAGCGCCGTATCGGAACCGAGATCGTTGATTTCTCTGACGTATTTGCTGAGTCTGGATTTAAGGTTTTCTCTGGCACCATCAAAAAGGGCGGTTTCGTCCGTGCCATCAATGCAAAAGGTTTCGCATGCATCACCACGGGTCAGATCAAGCGTCTCGAAGAGATCGCCCGCGAAGCCGGCGCCGGAGGCCTGGCCTACATCAAGGTTGAAGGCGGTGAGTGGAAATCCCCGATCGTGAAATTCTTCACCGACGAGGAAAAAGAAGCCCTCACCGAGCGCCTCGCTGTCGAAGAAGGCGACCTCATCCTCTTCGGTTGCGACAAATGGGAAGTCGTTTGTGACGTCCTCGGTCGCCTCCGCCTTGAAGTGGCCGACATTTGCAATCTCTACGACGGCAAAGAAGACGAACTCGATTTCCACTGGGTCATCGATTTCCCACTTCTTGGCTATGATGAGGAAGAAGGAAAGTGGAACGCCGTTCACCACCCCTTCACTCGCCCGCACCCCGACGATGTGGCTCTCCTCGACAACGAGGAAGATTTTGGAAAAATCCGAGGAGCTGCTTACGACGTAGTTCTCAACGGAAACGAACTCGGTGGAGGAAGCCTTCGAATTCACGAGAGCGATCTTCAGGCGAAAATGTTCAATGTGCTCGGTGTCGATGACGAAGAGCAGGCCGAAAACTTCGGTCACATCCTGGGCGCATTCCAGTACGGCGCACCGCCTCACGGTGGTATCGCTCTTGGCCTTGACCGACTCGTCATGCTGGCCTGCAAAGAAGACAGCATTCGCGAAGTCATCGCCTTTCCGAAGAACAACAAGGGCGTCGACCTCATGTCAGCCAGCCCTGCCGAAGTCGATTTCAAACAACTCCGTGAGTTGTATGTGAAGTCGACCGTTCAGGAAAAGAAGAGCTGATTTCTTCCTTCGATTGCGAGAAATGAAAGGGAAAGCCAACGCCATCCGCTGGGTTCTCCTTCTCATCATTGCCGCCGCCGTTTACCTGCGTCGGAACGATCTGCCTCTCTCCGGAAACGGAGAAAAGTCGGCTCCCAGAGTAGAAGTCACTCCCATCGCACCCTCTGCGAATTCTGCTTCTGAGAAAGTCCGAGGATACGACAAATTCACGAACGTGAAACTCGTCGAGGACGACGGCAACGACGGAGACAGTTTCATCGTCAACGCAGGCGGAGAGCAATTCCAGCTGCGCCTCTATTTCGTCGACACTCCCGAAAAGTATCTCAGCGATCGCTACGAGAACCAGCGCCGACGCGTTGCCGAACAGGCCCGTGAGATGGGTGGCATTTCCGTCGACGACGCAGTGATTGTTGGCCTCGCGGCAAAGAAATACACCGAGTCTCAGCTCAAAGGAAAGACCTTCACCGTTTATACCTACTGGGAAGAAGTCTATGACGGTGACCGTTACTACGGCTTCGTCGAATTACCTGACGGCAGCTACCTGGGAACTCGACTCGTCGAGCAAGGGCTCGCCCGCATCCACACAAAAGGACCCGGTTCCAAAGAAAACCCCGTCCCCACTCCCGACGGCAAGTCTTTCCACCAGCACCGCGACATGCTCTACGGTCGCGAACGCCAGGCCCAGAAAGCTAAGAACGGCGCTTGGGGACTCTAACAGGAGAGTAAAGCTCCAGCTTTGTCCCCATAAGCCTTGTCTCTTCGGCTGGCCGGAGATCAATGCTTCGTCCAGATCCTGGTGTTGAGATCAAGCTCCTCAATCGTATCCAGGAAATACCGTAACTCTTCTAACAAGCCATCCACCTGGCTTGTCTCCGTCGCCGCAATCTTCGTATTGGGCTCCAGGTAACTTTTCCCGTATGGCACCGCGAGGAGCAGGTTCGAGTCCTTGAAACCCATCCTGACATCTTTCCCAAACCGGTCACGCATTTCCACCAGGCGTTCCATCAGCGAGGTGCTCAGAATGTATCGAGCTTCGATCTCGTCGGTGGCATAAACGGCGAACCGCTTTTCGAATTCCACGTTCTCCAGTTGGATCAAATCTGTCTCTTTTCTCCCGCCCAGTTTCTGGAAGAAGCGACCGACTCCACCGAACAGCTTCTCTGCTTTGTCAGGAAAAACGAAAGTCCTCCCTTGGAAGTGTTTGTTAAAGTCGGCAATTAAGAGCAGTCCCTTGAAGATCGTCACATAGGTCGTACGAGTCCGGCCCTTGCTGTCGGTGGTGGTCCTACGGTCTTCGGCATGGACTTCAGCGAGTCGCAGCGCCGTTTTTCCGTAGTAACCGAAAATCAGATCCTCTGTGCTGTAGCGATCCGGGGATGTCTTGAAGAGCTCGCTGTAAGAGAATTCGTTGGATGGAATCCCGCCCTCGGGATTGAACTCGAGTTGCGAATCGATCAACGACAACAGCGCGGGCACCACCGTGTTCTTGTAGTTCGTGCAGTACTGTTTCTTCACACTACCGGCGCGGATTTGATAGATGATCAGGCTGATCACGAACCAGAGCCCCCCTCCGATCCAGAAAAACATGGCCGAGTCGTGCAGGAGAAATCCTCCTGCGATCAGGCCAACGAGAGGAACCCACACCAGAGTTCCGTAGATTTTGCTGCGCTTTCGGTAGAGCTTTCTGGATGGCTCCAATCCTTCCAGTGTTGATCGGATCTCGTCGTGGATTCGGGAAAGTTCCTTCATGACTTCATGTCGATATCAACGGGAGCTCGAACAGCTTCAGTTGCCTCGAAAAAGTCATGCCGTTGAAATCCAAACGTGCTCGCCACAAGGTTGGAGGGAAAGCTTTCCACCGAATTATTGATGTCCATCACAGCAGCATTATAGGCCCGGCGCGCCGCAGAGATCTGTTCTTCGATCTCGGTCAGGTTTCGCTGCAGATTCAAAAAGTGATTACTCGACTTCAACTCCGGGTAGTCTTCTGCCACCGCTAGCAGGCGTTGCATACGTGGACCGATTTGCTCTTCCAGCCGGAGGCGCTCCGATTCGGAGAGATTCCCGGACTGTATCTGATTTCGAGCCTCGATCAGTCCGGCAAAGGTCTCCTTCTCATGTTTCGCAAAACCCTTCACCGTTTCGACAAGCGAGGGAATCAGATCATGGCGTTTCCGGAGATTCACATCGATGGAGCTGAACGCATTACGAACCATGTTCCGCTTACCGACAAGTCTGTTGTAAATCACGATGGCGAACAGGGCTATCGCCCCAAAAATCACCAGAATCAAAATCGTAGATCTCATAGCAGTTGGCCCACTCTACCGCCGAAATGGACGAACGGGCCACTACAAATATGAAGCGGAATTGGAGTCTATCGTCGTGTTAGGTCAAACAGTCTCCGGAGCACAGCGATCGCGCATCAGTCCGTCAAACTCCTGGAGTATTTCTAGACGACGAGAAATGATGTCACCGAAACGGGTCAATTGCTTGAGATCATCGGCCGGACAATTCAATGAAGGCTCGAGCGATTGATTGGTAAGGGGAAGTGCGAGCAGTATCCGACGATTGAAAAACTGAGCACGCACCGTGTCCCCAAATTCTGATTGGAGGGCGACCATGAACTCCTGCATTTCTTTCCGAAGAAGGACTTTTGTTTCTTCTTCAGAGAAGGAGAAAACAGAGAACTGCTTATCAAAATCCGTGTCACCGAGTGAGATAAGTTCCGTTTTAGGCGGTTTTCCCCAAGTGTGAAAAAACTGCGAAAAACGCCCGAGAGATCTTTCAATTTTTTTCGGAAGCAAGTAGGTTCGCGATTCGAGGCCACAATCACAATCGACCGAGAGAAACAGAAATCGCTGTGTTTCGGATTGTCTACCAGTTCTGAGGATAATGTCTCCCTCTAAAAATTGCCCTCCTTTTCCAGACATCAGGACAGCAGGCTTCATCTCGATCTTTTGAAGGAAATCAGACGCTGGCGTAAAGAGTCCGCCTGCATTCCAATCGAACGTTTCTTTGGTGAGCTCAAAGCGGTATTCAAGATCTTCATCGATCAAACGAATTAGATGGGGAAACACGTCATCTCGAAACCGCTGGATGTAGTTGGATCGCTTACGACGAATGAGAAATTCATAAACACAAACTTCAGCAGCAACAGTAAGAAGGAACGCCCAGAAAGCACTGGTTTCCGAACTTACGGCGTACGTTATCAGCAAAACGATACAGGGAAGGAGAACACAAAGAATGAGAAAGACTTTCTCGAAGAGAAGATACTCACGCCTGGCCGCCTCAAGGTTCTCGAAGGTAGCAGGGATCTTTTCGAGTAGCGCTTCAAACTTCATGGATTCGAGAATTAGCCTCAAATATTGCTGAAAAGCGATTATAACAGAATACCGTTTTTCGACTGCTGGAAATGGTGAGACCGTCTCTGAAGAAGAGATGACGACAGGAAAGAACGAAGAGGGCGTGCCAGAGTATGGTCAGTCGAAACCACTCCCGGATCAGAAGGAAGAATACTACCAGCAGAATTCCAAACCGGCGGTCTGCCTCGTTGCCAGTATAACGGGATTCCTCGGGCTAATGTTTGTGATCGGGATTCTCGATCGCCTTCCTCACATCGGTATAGACGATTGCTCCCTGATTCTTTTCGCCGCGGTCTTTCTCGGCTTTACGGTTCTGTTTCTTCGTTTCAGCCTCAGGCCATCTGTCGTGCTGTCCGATAGGGAGTTCCTCGTCCGCAAATTTTTTGGATCCCTGAAATGGAAATACGAAGACATCACCGAACTCGGGGACTTCGATATGAAATTTCATCCCAAAGACGCACGCGGACGTCGAATGGGAAACACGATCACAACCGAACATGTCGTGATCAAATCACGAGACGGCAAAACGAAGAAGTTCACCCTGCCGACTTTCGGCAGGAACGCTCAAATTTTGGCATCCTTGTCAGAGCGAACAGGACTGGAAATTGAGACCCTCCCAATGGTGGATAAGACCCAGTCCGCTCGCTGAAAAAATTAGCTCTCTTGCGACAAGCGCCGAGCTGCTTCGCTCTTCAGGCGAAGGCCGTTCAGGCGGATGAAGCCAGTAGCATCGTCCTGGTTGTAGGCATGCTCGGCGCCGCCTTCCATCGTGGCCACATCCTCATTGTAGAGGCTGAGTGCAGAGCGACGTCCGGCAGTAATGATGTTGCCCTTGTAGAGCTTCAATCGCACTTCGCCGGAGACATCCTTCTGCGACTCAGTCACAAGTGCCTGCAGGGCTTCCCGCTCGGGAGCAAACCAGAATCCGTTGTAGACCAGTTGAGCGTACTTCGGAATCAATGAATCACGAAGGTGCATGACTTCACGATCCACAGTGAGGCTCTCCATCTGGCGATGAGCATCGAGAAGAATGGTTCCGCCCGGAGTTTCGTAAATGCCACGGCTCTTCATTCCGACGAAACGGTTTTCCACCATATCGATCCGGCCGATGCCGTTAGTTCCACCGAGGTAGTTCAGCACCCGCATTACACCGTAGGGGTTCAGCAGGGTATATTCGCTCTGAGTTCCTTCGCTCTTTACGTCACCAAGAGTAGAAAGCACCTCGTCCATTCCTTCGAGTGCTAGACCGATACAGTCACCTTTCTCGAAGAGAAGTTGCACGTAGGTTGGCTTGTCTGGTGCTTCTTCAGGAGAAACACTCAGCACATACATGTCGCGATCTGCCTCAGTGGTAGCGTCGTACCAGACATCTTCGAGACTTCCGCTTTCGAAGCTGATGTGCAGGAGGTTCCGGTCCATCGAGTAAGACTTTTTCGCCGAAGCCTGAACTGGGATGTTGTGCTCCGCAGCGTAAGCAATCATCTCCGCACGGCCGGGGAATTGCTCACGGAAGCGCTTCTGTCTCCAGGGAGCGATCACTTCGATATCCGGAGCGAGCGCAGCGGTGGAAAGCTCAAAGCGAACCTGGTCGTTTCCTTTTCCTGTAGCCCCGTGGGCGATGGCATCGGCTCCGAACTCACGCGCAACTCTTACCATTCCTTCGGAAATACACGGACGGGCGATGGAGGTTCCCAGTAGATACTGACCCTCGTAAATCGCGCCAGCTTGGATCATGGGATAAATGAAATCCGCGGCAAACTTGTCTTTCAGATCATCGATAATGCAGTGCGACGCACCTGTGTTCAGCGCCTTCTCTTCGAGACCGTCGAGTTCTTCCTGCTGACCGACATCGGCACAATAAGCGATCACTTCAGCTTGGTAAGTATCTCGCAACCAGGTAAGCAGTACAGAAGTATCCAGACCACCTGAGTAGGCAACGACGATTTTGTTGATGGATTCGCTCATAAGAAAAGTGCCGCATTTTTAGCAGGGCGGCACTTTACTTGCGGGGGATGGGAGTGCAAATAGGATTCATTATGGAGCTGGCTATGAATCATTTCCCGATCTTGAAACGCCTGTTCGGCATGGCGTCTGTCATCTTTATTACGGTTTTTTGCGTTCATAGTGCGTACGCCCAGAGAGTGACCGAGCGGGAAGTGCGGGAATTCATGGGCTTATACAAAGGGAGATCGAAAATCCTCGTTCGTGCCGGTGGCGAAGTATTTCGAGGGAAAGAAAAATTCCGCTATCGTGCTCGATGGAAACCCAAAGGTAGCGGCGTCGTGCGATTTGAAAACGGCAGCTACAAACCTGTCGCCACGCGGGCTCGTTACTCGAATCGGTCCATACGTTCGCTGACGCTCCTTTCGGGAAGTGTGACGGATCCCGATAGTGGGGCGTACGGAACCGTCCGGGGTATCCAGAGCACGTCACTCAAGAGAAGGGGAGCGAGAAGATTTACCATTAAGTTTTACCAGAAAATCCATTTCGGTCCGTTTGCAACCAGAGTCGTGAAGGCAACCGGTAAGAAATAGCGATCCCTACTTCTTCGTTTTCACTCCACGCTTTCGATCGGGAAAAACTTCTCGGCAGATCGGGCACACTGTTCCGTCGCACCCACGGGCGGTGCAGTATTCGCGCCCGTAGTAAATGATCTGCAGGTGCAGCTTGTTCCAGCTCTCTTCGGGAAAGGCACGCTTCAAATCTTTCTCCGTCTGCACCACATTCTTTCCATTCGTCAGCTTCCATCGCTGCGCGAGGCGGTGAATGTGGGTATCCACAGGAAAGGCAGGCACCCCAAAGGCCTGGCTCATCACCACGGAAGCAGTCTTGTGCCCGACTCCAGGTAGCTCTTCCAGCGCCTCCATATCGGCAGGAACTTCGCCGTCGTATTTCTCCATCAGGATCTTCGATAGCTCGGAAATGGCGACCGACTTCCTTGGGGAGAGTCCACAGGGCTTGATGATCTCACGAATGTCCTCTACCGGCACTTTGGCCATGTCAGCCGCTTTATCCGCGACGGCAAAGAGCAGGGGAGTGATCTTGTTTACTCTCTCATCCGTGCATTGGGCCGAGAGCAACACTGCGATGAGCAGGGTATAGGGATCCTTATGATCGAGAGGGATCGGAGTCTCGGGATACAGTTCCTCCAATCGTGAGAGAATATGAGCGGCGCGTTCCGCTTTCGTCATGGGAGGGGAAAAGAAGCCGAATCAGGCGTTTCCTCCAGAAGTAGGGGTCAAGTATCCGGCCTTACCCTTCTTCTCAATTTCGTAAAGCATCTTGCGAACGTGATGCGCATGCTTCACGTGCTTACGAGAATCAAGAATCTTGCGGCTTTCTTCAAACGATCCCCACTCGAGAACTTTGATGGGGACGTTGCGAGCGCCCCACTGGCCGATACCTGCAAGGTTAGGCTTATAAATGTCGATCGTCTCCGTTCCGCAAAGAGCGCTGCCGTAATCGTCGATCACATACTCGTAAGGAAGACCCTCGATCATGAAACGGGTTCCAAGCGGATACTTCGACCAGTCTGCCGCAGCACTGCGGACGCGGGATCCATACTGGAGATCGTTACCTGCCGCACTCTTGCGACCGTAGGGAAGACTGTCTGCCTGGAGATGGCTGTATGCCGTTGTCCGAACCATCATGATCTGATTGGTTGGGCGACTCTCGACTGGCGTGCGTGGAACGGAAGCAAGAAGAATGGGAGGCTTGGACGGCGCAGGGCGCTCGATCGCTACCGGATCCGGCTGGGCCAGTGTTTCCGGAGTTCCTACGATTGTGTCGGAAGGTTCTGGAGTCGTTTCTTCCTGTGGGGCTTCCGCAGCGGGTTCCTGAGCGATGCGATTGACCGCTTGGATATTAGAGTTCGAGATAGCGGACAGGTTGGAAGTAGTTGTGCACGCCGAAAAAGGCAGAACACTAACAGTTCCCAAAACCAGCATCCATACTGTCGATGATCGATCGGACTCTCGCATCTCGTTTGAACTTCCCCTTTGTAAATGGTTCCCTGTAAAAGTCAACGTTGCTCAAGATGAGCTTATAAAAAGATACACCTAAACTATCAGGTGTGCCAAAACTTTACGGCTGGTTTGTCGAAAACCTGCGAAGACCAGAACGGAACAGGGAAAAAGTTATTAGAAAACTTATCGTAAAAGTCACTCCTGTTCAGTCAGTTCTACCCCTGAATCTGGATTCGAATACGGATTCACCACAAGACTTCCGGATTTCGCAGACAAAGTCACCATCCCTGCTTTGTCTAAGGTAAACAGGCTAGTTCCTCTCCGCTTGAGATTTTCGCGCAAAGATTCCGAAATTATTTCGCTCACAGGGTAGTCGGAATGAGAACTCACCACGATTCGCGGGTCGACTTCACTCACAAATTCCTCGAGACCGGAAGGAAGCGCATTGTGCTGTCCCCGAATCCACACGTCTGCTGAGAGGTTTCTGCCCGCCTCGATAAGTTCCTTTTCTGTATCAAAGCCAGCGTCGGAGGTGAGGAGGATCCGCCATCCCTTATATTCGACGAGTAGAACGAGCGCACGATCGTCTGCAAGCCTTCCCGTCCCAGATCCATTGGGAGAAAGCACAACAATTTTGACTCCATCAGTCTCCAGGGGAACATCACCTGCGGATACTTGTCTTTTCTCGATATCGAATGCTTCCGCTTTTCTCAGAATGTCTGGATAGCTTCTCGCTCGATTTTTTGCATTCGGTTCGATCAATACCTTCGGTCGCACGGTCTCAAGCAAGACAGGCATAGCACCGATGTGGCCGGAATCTCCGTGAGTAATAAACGCCCCCTCCAGTCGGTTGATTCCCTTTTTCCTGAGTAATGGAAGCAACTCGTTCTGATAGGTTCGAACTCCACCAGAATCGATGACCCAGAACTTTTCCTCCACGCCGGGCATCGAAATCAGGATGGCCGAGTCACCATTCTGTCCCAGGATTTCCAGCCTCAGCTCTTCGACAGGTTTCTCACCTCCCGGGCCTCCCGTGTGGAAATTGGCGTTCGGCAGCGTCGAGAAATACTGGGCCATCATCGTCAGGATGATAGCGAGACCAACGTTGAGCTTGTTCATCAGGACCAGTAACCATCCCAAGTGCAGTCCCTGGCAGATGAACCCGACCATAGCCACGCAGATGATCATGGAAGCGATGGGTATCATGAACAGGTTCGCGATCACTCCGATGGGGGCGAGGCTCTGAAAGTGTGCGCTCAGTAATCCTGCAGATCCCATCCAGGCACAAATCGATAGCGCCAGTGCACCTGCGATCAGGTGTGCCAACCAATTTCCAGACCGTTGCCTGAACGAGAGAAGACTTCTCGGTATGAACGGGTCGGTGAGGAAAGGTTTGGAGAGTAGTCCTTTCAGGCCCGGAGCCAGAACCGCGATGCAAAAGAGAACAGCAAAGGAAAGCTGGAATCCTGCGCGAAACAGATCCTGAGGGTGAATCAAGAGAATGATCAAACCCGCCAGGCCCAGGCTGTTCAGAACGCGTGCCTGTTCACTGATGGCAATTCCACCAAGGAACACCGAGAGCATGATCGCAGCCCTCACCGCAGACGGGCGCAGCCCTGTAAGAAGAGCATAAAAGAGAATGAGTGGAATCACGATCAACACCGCCCGTCGTTTCGGGAAGCGCATCCACAGCGCAGTCATGAAAAGAATGTAAGCAACTACCCCAACATGCAGCCCGGACACTGCGAAGAGATGCATTGTTCCGCTGAGGCGGAAAAGCTCCTCCAACTCTTCGGGAGAATTTTCCCTCGCCCCGAGCGTCATTGCGGCAATCAGGTGCGCATAATCTCTAACATCCTCCGGTAATCCACGTTGAAGCCCGTCTTCCAGGTGACTCCGCAATTTCAGCGCTGACGCCACGAGAGGGGAGCCAACACGCTCCTCTAATACCCGCACGGGATCTCCATGCCGAATCCGAAGAGAACCCAGCGCGCCAAGCTGTCGAAAGTAAAACGCCTTAGCGTCGAAAGCTCCGGGAGACCCCGGACCCTCCAGAGGTATCATCAAGCCTTCAAACTCAATTCGGCTTCCATACTCCAATCCTGTAACCAGCTTCTCGATTCGACAGGGGACCTTCTGTCTGCAGGAAAAGGTTTTTCCATCCATCGAGAGGGACTCCAGCATCACAGTCATCGAACTGGAGCGATGGAACTCGCGTACAGGAGAAGCAATCCAGCCTTTTCCAGTGATCTCGACTGTCTCCCCTTGAGAAAGTTCTTCCGCAATGGGAAATCGCTGCGCATGCCTAAGCTCTCCAATTTGCAGAACAAAAAACAGCAGTGTCGTCACACAGGCCCCGATGGAGACGAATCGCAGCGACCATTTCCGCAAAAAAGCGGTCACAGAGGCGAGGATCAGTATACCCAAACTCACACCGAGACCCTCGAAAGACCCCCAATCGCCAAGTAAAATACCCAGGATCGCGAACCCGAGCATCACCAGCAATGGAGCTTTTCTTATCCCATTGATCCCTTTCGGGAGAGAAATGGACGCATTTTTCACCACAAACTGAATGTTTTGTGAAAAAATGCAGTTGGCAATTCCCAAGACATCGATACATTCTCCTCCCCCGGCTTCCGGGATCCAAGTTTAATTAAAGCTTCTTTAAATTTTAATAATTTTAGAATTTCATTGAAAGTTTTATAAAATTTGGGAAGTTATTGCGAACGCGGGTATAGCTTAGTGGTAAAGCTCCAGCCTTCCAAGCTGGCCACGTGAGTTCGATTCTCACTACCCGCTCCACTTCACCACCGTTTCTCATGAAGTTCGCAACTTCCTTTCTATCAGGATTTTTGATCTGGTGTGTTCTTGCACCATCACATGCCTCCGAGTCTGCTTTGGACTGCGGAACCGCTGAAGAGACCCTCCGTGCGGGAATCGAAGCAGATCCGGCAAATACCCTCATGTTTTTCGAGGACGCGCTGCAGACCAACCCTGGATGTCGGCGCGCCCTTACCATCGCTACCATTGAGGCTTCGAATCCGGACGCAGATCTGCTTACGCAAATCATCTACGTTGCCCGTAATGTCTTTCCCGGCGAGGAAACGCTCATTGCCGAGGCTGTCATGATCACCGCTCCCGAGTTTGGCGACATAGTACGGCAGGCATTCATGAAACCGCAGTCAGAAGTCGCTGCGGCCATCACGAAAGCGGATGCAAAATCACACTCCGAAGAAATACCGGAGCAGGATCAGAAAATGGACGAAGAGATTCGCGAAGCAATGGCCCGCATGTCTGCACGGATCGAAGGCCGTCCCTGGCCAGAGCAGGAAGTTTCCCACGAACCGCTTCATTTCAAAAAATCCGACGACATTCGTGTCTCCAAAGCTCGGAACGTAGACGAAACTACCCTCTACAACTCCCTGCCCGTCGACGACAACGACGAGCAGACGATCGTCCCCGAGCCAGCGAAATTCTCCGACAAGAAAAAAGAAGACGATGATTTCCGCCTCGCTTTCGACGATTTCGGAGACAAAGGCACAACCGCTTCCACAGAACCCAAGGAAGCTCGAAAGAAAAAACTCTCCCCAGCCGGAGCCGTGGGCGTTCCCCTCCAGCCCGAGTGGAAAGGCTCCAGCGTCTACTTCATTCCACCCGAAGGATATTCCTCCACTATCGATCAGGAAGAATCACCAACCCCTCGGCCAAAGCTCATCATCCGTTCCGCTCCCGCATCCGAAACGATGCCGCATTAGCCGTAGCGTAGATCACGCCGTCACAACCTCGGCGGATTGAACGGCGTCGTCGGCACCTTCCCGCTCGCCTTTGCTCGCAGCATTGGCCGAAGCATATCCATCACCGCTTTGTTCTCTTCCGTCGGATCGATCGCCAGATTGTTGAACTCCATCGGGTCGGCGTAGTGATCGTAAAGCTCTACGCCTTCACTACCCTCCGCCCATTCCGTAAACCGCCAGCGATCTGTCCGGATGCTGCAGCCCATCACAGGATTCTCCAGTCGATCGTCTGCCGGTCTCAGGATCTGAGTCACCGCATGGCTGTCCCATTCCGCGATGGGATCTTCTAGCAAAGGCACCAGACTCTTTCCCGCCAGTCCATCCGGAATAGCCAGCCCTGCCGCTTCTACTACCGTGGGATAAATATCCACATACTCCACGATCCGCGGACAATCCTGCCCATTTCCCGTAGCCCCCGGCACTCGCATGATCAGTGGAGCACGCGACGCCTGCTCGAACAGCGTCCGCTTCTGCCAGATCCCATTGTGCTCCCCGAGGTGATACCCATGATCACTCCAGAAAACGACGATTGTCTCCTCTGCCAGCTCAAGCTCATCCAGCGCCTCTAACAAACGCCCCACCTGCGCATCGACAAACGACACCGTCGCGTAATATGCCTGTAGTGCTTTCAGCAAAATCGGTTTCTCCAGGCTGTAGTTCGGCACTGGATTATTGTGCGCAAAAGCCGCCGTCGGTATGTCGTCCCGATCACCCTCTGGAGCATACGGCAAACGCATTTCCTCCAGCGGATACATATCGAAATACTTCTTCGGTGCCACATACGGTGTGTGCGGACGAAAAAAACCGACTCCCAGGAAAAACGGCTCGTCCTTCTTCTCCTTCATGATCTCGATCGCCTCCGTCGTGATCATCCCGTCTGTCTGCTCCTCATCCGTTCCCTCTGCCGCCAACCAGCTCAGCGCACCACTGATCTTGCGATGAGGTTCCGCATTGAAGATCAGGTGCTCATCCCACTTGTCCCGGCCTTTCGGATTCACCGTTCGCTCCCATGAAGGAGGATCGTCAAAACCATCCGTCCCGATCGCCGCCGGCACATTGTAGTGATAGATCTTTCCCACCCGGGCTGAAAAATACCCGTTCTGTTTGAAATGCTGCGAAAGGGTCACTGCATCCGGCACCTCATCTCGGAAATGCCGGTCCAGATCATAGACTTTAATTTCGTCCGGCCGCAGCCCCGTCATCACACTCGCCCGCGTCGGATTACACAGCGGTAACTGATTATACGCCCGGTCGAACCGCACTCCCGTCGCTGCCAGCCGGTCGATATGCGGCGTCTTCGCCACCAGATCCCCGTAGCAACTCAAGCAAGGCGCCAGATCATCAACCGCGATGAAGAGGACGTTGGGTTTGTCATCAGCACTGCACAAACCAGTGAGGAAAAAGGCAATCAACACGAACAAAGAGCGACAGGAAAACATGAACAGTCTGGGGTAGTTTAATGAGTCAAAACAGAAATGGGATTGTGAAGGAAGCATAGAAAATCGCAATACCCGCGAATGGCTCATTCTTCTCATCGCAGATACGCCCCAACCTCCGCATAAATTGGCGGGAACATTGCTCTACGCAGCGGGAATCTTATGGACGCCATCCTCATTGCGATCGCCTTTGTCTTCGGTTTCGTTGCCCAGCTCCTGCGCCTGCCCCCGCTCATCGGATTCCTGATCGCAGGTTTTGTCCTACAGAGCATGGGGAAAGAAGGAGGCGAAGCCCTCTCTACGCTGGCCGATCTCGGCGTGACGCTTCTTCTCTTCAGCATCGGGCTCAAGCTCCGCGTCAAAAACCTGCTGCGCCCAGAGATCTGGGGTGGCACCAGTCTCCACGCGCTACTCGTCGTTCTCCTGTTCGGACCGCTGATGTATGGCGCCTCGATATTGGTCGCCTCGGCGGCCGGAATCGATTGGAAAAGCGCCTTTCTTCTCGCCTTTGCACTCAGCTTTTCCAGTACCGTCTTCGCCGTAAAAGCCCTCGCAGAAAACGGCGACCTTGGCGCGCTTCATGGGCGCGTCGCCATCGGCATCCTCGTGATGCAGGACATCATTGCCGTCCTCTTTCTCACCTTCTCGACTGGCAAAGTGCCCTCATGGTGGGTCCTCGCGGCCATCCCGCTTCTCCTGCTCGCCCGACCATTTTTCGGCTGGCTCATGGGCCGGTCCGGCCACGGCGAACTCCTCACCCTCTGCGGCCTTTTCCTCGCCTTGGTGGTGGGTGCGAAAGGGTTCGACATTGTTGGTCTCAAAGCCGACCTCGGTGCCCTTTTCATCGGAGTGTTGGTGGGATGGCATCCGCGTGCCAGCGAGCTCAGAAAATCTCTCAACGCAGTCACCGATCTTCTCCTGGTAGGCTTCTTTCTCCAGATCGGACTCGAAGGTGCACTTTCGTGGCAGTCGGTCGGGTGGGCACTTTTCATGATCGTGCTGCTCCCGATCAAGAGCGTAGCGTTCTTTGGCCTTCTCACGCGATTCCATCTCCGCGCTCGAACGTCCTGGATGGCAGCCGCGTCGCTCAGCACCTACAGCGAATTCGGCCTCATTGTCATGGCGCTCGGAGTCAGCAAGGGTTGGATTGGTAGCGAATGGCTCGTCGCCATAGCTGTCGCTCTATCGGTTAGCATGCTCATCGCGGCTCCGCTCTACCGTCGTGCCGAAGAGCTCTACGACCCGATCAGCGACCCCCTGAAGAAATGGGAGCGGAAAGGCAATCACCCGGACGACATTCCCGCAATCGCGAACGGAGAGCGTGTCGCCATCTTTGGAATGGGCCGGGTCGGCTTGGCCGCCTATCATGCCCTCGAAGCAAGATTCCCAGGGCAGGTCATCGGCTTCGATCGAGACCCCAAATCCGTCGAAGCCCATCAAGCGTTGGAACGAAACGTAAAGCTCGCCGACGCGACCGATTCCGACTTCTGGGAGCGAGTCTGTCCCAAAGACGCCCTCGACCTTGCCGTCCTCGCCATGCCTACACACGGGGCAAACCTCCACGCTATTGAGACCTTGCAAAGACACGACTTCCATGGCGTCGTCGCTGCGAGCGGAAGGTTCCCGGAGGAAATCAGGGAACTCCGAGCTCTCGGGGTCGACACCGCATTCAACCTCTATGCCCAGGCCGGCAATGGATTCGCCAACCACGTCATTGAGGTATTCCGTCAGCAATTCCCCGCACTTGCCCAGTCTTGGGAAAAAGAGGAATAGCCACAGTCGCCATCCGTCCATCCCCCATGGCCGACTACGTTACAGATCGGGTCAAATACCCGCGTACCCCACACTTGCCTTGGTCACCCGGCGGCACGTCGGATGATTCGTACTTGGTCGACACAAAGCACTTCGAGGGAAAGGAAGTCATCGTCACCGAGAAAATGGATGGGGAAAACACCACCCTCTACAACGACGGCATGCACGCACGCTCCATCGACAGCCGCCATCATCCATCTCGCGATTGGGTGAAAGCCTTCCATTCTGTGTTCGCCCGGGAGATCCCTGTGGGATGGCGAGTCTGCGGAGAGAACGTCTACGCCAAGCACTCCATCGAATACGACGCCCTTCCCAGTTACTTCCTTCTCTTTTCCGTCTGGAATGAAAAGAACGAGTCCCTTTCCTGGGACCAGACCGTCGAGTGGGCATCCTTGTTAGGTGTCGAAACCGTCCCCGAACTCTGGCGGGGAATCTGGGACGAAGACGCCGTTCGCTCCATCCAGATCGACGAGTCGATACAGGAAGGCTACGTCGTCCGTCTCGCCTCATCATTTTCGTACAAAGACTTTCCCCACTCCATGGGAAAATGGGTTCGCCCGCACCACGTCCAGACCGACCAGCACTGGATGAGCGCTGCAGTCGTGCCGAACGGTCTCTCCGACCAATGATCAAACATGTCGAACAACTCCTCAAAAACGAGATAGGCGTTTCCGGGTTTCTGGACTGGCTCGCGCGGCAATTTCCCCTGATCGACGAACTCGAAGACACACCACAGGATCCCGAGTGGCATGGGGAGGGCAATGTCAGGATCCACACCGAAGTGGTCCTCACAGAATTGCTCAAGGATCTTCCCAATCATGCCGATCTCTCGACAGACCATATCCACGCCCTCATCATCGGTGCCGCTCTCCACGACATCGGAAAGACTCGGGTCACTCGCGAAAAGGAATTGGCAGGCAAAGTCCGTATTGTCTCTCCAAGGCACGCCGAAACCGGTCGCTCCTATTCCGCCTTGCCTCTCGCCGGATTCGAAGACGTGAACGACACCGTCTACGAGTGGGCCCTTGGCATCATCGGCTACCACCATCATCCCAGAAAGCTCATTTCTGCTCGCATCTCCAAAGGCAAATTCGCCCGCATCGCTCGCAGCATTCCTCTGCGCCTGCTGGAAATCTTCGAATACGCAGACATTCGCGGGCGCATCTGTTCCGACCCAACGGAGCAACTCGAAACCGTCGATCTCTTCCGTTTGGAAGCAGAGTCCATGGGCTACTGGGAGAACGATCCCTACGCAGGATGGCTAGATCGAATCGAGAACGAATTCGAAATCACCGATCCAGAGGAAAGCCGCTATGTCTTCGATGCTGCGAAGCACCTCTTTGAAAATGGAGAAATCCAGACTCTCGAAGAAGCCATTGGGAAAACGTGGGACACACGTTCTTCTCACGGTCGGCTCATCATTCTCTGTGGACCGTCCGGTTCCGGCAAATCGACCTGGATTCAGAACCACGATAGCGACCGCGTAGTTTCCTTGGACGATCTCCGCATAGAAATTTCCGGTCGGCGCGACCGCCAGGCCGACAACGGCAAAGTCGCCCAGCTCGCCAAAGAGCGATTGAAAGAAGGACTTCGTGCCAAAGAAACCATCATCTACGACGCGACAACACTCCGTACCGACGGTCGTTCGTCGCTCGTGTCACTGGCCCACCAGTATCACTCTGCATCCGAGATTGTTCGCTTCGCCGTCGACCCAGATGAGTTGAATCGCCGCAACCGAAGTCGGCAGCATCAGGTGCCGTCAAAAGTTCTCGATCGCCAACTTGATCGTTTCCAATGGCCTGACCTTTGGGAAGCCCAGCGGGTCACTACCGACCGCTGACGCCTCTTTCTCTTTTCGCCTGAAAACACAAAAAAGGTGCCGCCGTAGCGACACCTTTTTCGTTTCTTGGTATGGTGTTTGGGTATGAAAATCAATTAGCGAGGAGAGAGAGCTGCTGGGTCGTTCCGTTGGTCAGGGACCCTGCACCTACCCAGCGAACTTCGCCCCAGGATGTCGTGCTTTTGCTGAACTCGTAGTAGTTCCCCTTCGTATCGCGGAACCAGAGATATCCGGCCCGAGAGTTCGCACCGCTGAAAGAAATCGAATTGCCCTGGTAGTAAAACTCGCCTTCGACGTTGCCGAGGCCGGAAATGTTTGCCCAGCGGATCGTCGCATTCACGCTGTATCCCTGACCGTCGGTCGCAGTGTAATTCCGCACGGTTACAGGATTTACCGGAGCTACCTTGACTGGCTCGGAGCTTACAAGCCATGCGTTCTCCGAATGATTTGTGAAATGAACTTTGCCGCTCCAGGTCACGGATGCGCCACCGTTCTGCTTCCAGAGTTCGTAAACGATCCCGTTCTCAGTGCGAAGACGAAGAAATCCAGGTTGTGAATTATTACCGGTAAAAGTCTGCTCGCCACCGGCGTATTGGAAGTCGCCCCATACGGATCCGAGACCAGAGATGTTCTGCCAGACGACTGTCGCGGGGACGCGATTGCCATCCTGGGATACCAGCTGGTAGTGACGGGTTTCGTTCCCTTCGACAGAGGAAGCAAAAACTGCAACAGCAGCGACAACAGCGGAGAGGATAGCGGTCCTTTTCATATCCGGTTGACGAAACCGCTCCGGCCACTATTCAAAAAAGAATGAACTCTTCTCAGCTCCTGGGAAATCCGGCTTTCAATTCCTCGAGCGTCACGGCCCCATCTTCGTTCGTGTCAAAACGATCAAAGCGTTCGACCATCGGGCCGCGTGCTTCACTTTTGGTGATCGATCCATCCTTGTCCGAGTCCATTCGTTCGAAAATCATTTCCGGATTTGGACGTCGTCGCGACGGTTCTTCGGCGCCTCTGGATCGCCCTGACATACCTCTACGATTCTGCACTCGGCCAGCATCCCGATCGACCTCCCAGTGAATAGAATATTCGTGGCTTACTGCCTTACACCACTTATCGCCGTCATCGCAGGCAAAGTAATTCACCACCAGTGTGAGCGGTTCATGATTGGTTTCCGCACTCCTATCAACCTTGATCAGGAACTCTCTTGGATCGCTGTCTGCTTCGACCTCTTCCACTTTTGCCGCCGAGCCAGATGAGGGACTGACCTCGATTCCCTCAGAAGCCATGATCGTAAACTCCAAGGGTGGAGCCAGGTTATTCCAGTGCACATGGTGAATAGGATCGAGATGAAAACCGATATGCAATTTTCCCTTTCCACCTTCCTTGAGTAAACCCGCCTCCGCCTCTGCCCGCAGCTTCACGTAAAGCGGATTCTCAGACTGCACTTTCAAAACATCTATCCTCAGTGGCTGCATTCCCTGGGGGCGCGGCACACGCGGCACCACTCCACTCTCTATCTTCTTCGCAGGCTGGTCCGGTCGCTCACCCTGCAATTCAAGGTCTTCAACCGCAGTAAGGCTCTCCGCCTTCACTGCGAACTTCTCCAGATCCTTCCGCAACGCTTCCGGGTCGCTCCACGGTCGAGCAACCAGCACCTTGCCCTCTGGAGAAATCACAAACTCCGAATTATTTCGATCACCGAAGGCATGCTTCAGATCATTCTCCATCGAGTCCGCAATCCACGAAATCTTCGTGCCCAGCTTCTTCTTGGCTGCCGCAATATGGGACAAACGCTCTTCCAGCGTAACAGGCTGCACATACCCGTCGTTCTCGGGATGAGCGAGGGATTTGTAGACGTAGAAAAACTGAACGTCGTCTTTGTAGTCAATGTAGACCGCCTCCAGACCGGGGACGTTTCGAATGAAAGGGGGTCACGTTAGACACCCGAATATGATCACTCCGTGTTTTCCCTTCAGTCTCTGTCGAAGCGCAAACGGCTCACCTGTTTCATCGTAAGCCGACACATCAGGAAGTTCCTTCCCAAGAAGGGGAAGTGGGCCGGTGTCCTTCGCCTTACCTCCGGGGCGCTGCGCCGAAACGCTCGCCGTCGAGAGAGCGAGTAAAGTGCACAGCGAAATCCAGAGTCTCATGCGGGGAATGAACCCCGTTGTAACAGGTTGGTTTCAGGAAATCAACGTATCGAGATATTGTCGATCCCGCCTGTATCGTCCCCAGTGCGGAACTCACCGCGGATCCAGAGCTTGTCGATACTATCCATCACCTTCGCTATCTCTTCCGGAGTGGCGGGCTCCTTGCTCGAAGAATTGATCCAGCCAGCATCGGCATTCAACGGAACGGTAAAGTGGGTCCAGTCGAGACCCGGAGGGTCTTCATGAGCAAAGTGGACCTCGAAATCTCCAGCACCCAAGATCACATCAGAGGCTTCGAAAGGCTTGTCGAGTGCACTCTGTTTCAAATCGAAAGAAAGCCGTGCCCGGGCAGAGCCATTAGCCTCCCAGTTCTTCGCCAGTTCCTCCATGAATGAATCCGGTGCCGACCAGTACCAGACGCCACCCACGGCATTGTCCACCGCCGACATGTGAGCACCCGGGTTTCCACCTTCCGTTTCATAGGTGGGTTTGTCAGACTCTCCCTGTGCATCGCCGACGACCAGCCAGCCCGTATCTCCGGCCTCAAAATCCTCCTCTACGATTGTCGGTGCAAGCCATCGAAACTGCCAGATACAGAAAACCAGAACGGCGATCAATGAGCACGACACGAAAAGCACAACCATCGCGCAGCTGCACCCCTTTCTCTTTTCTCCGGTGGGTTCGACCATAAATCTATTCTAAAGGAATCCTGAAAGAAGGACGAGTCTCCTCCCCGATTATTCAGGAATTCATGAGTTACGATGTCGAAACTCAATCGGAGTCATCCCTACATGCTTGCGAAAGTGCTGGGTAAAACGACTCGCATCCCCAAAGCCACAAGATCTCCCGATCTCCGCCGCCGTTAGGTCCGTTTCCTCCAGCAGTCGCATCGCCGCCACAATCCGCGTCTTCAACAGAAACTCCTGTGGAGTGATTCCGAAAGCCGCCCGAAACCTCCGTTGCAACTGCCGCAGCGACTGCCCACAATCCATCGCGAGATCTGCCAGCACGATCGGCTTCCCAAAATCCCGTCGTATCGTCTCCACCGCTTTGCCCACTGTCTGGAAAAGAGGGAGCTCCCGATCGGATTGGTCGGGGCGACGTAATAGACCCATCACCCCTTCGATTTCCCCTTCACGATTCCGAAGCGGTAGCTTCGTCACCATGAACCAGTCCGGCATACCCTGGCCATCCCACCACAATTCCAGCCGCTCCAGGATTTCAACTTCACCATCAAGCAACTGCCGGTCGTCTTCGACATAAGACTGCGCCATCGGTACCGGATTCAGGTGGAAATCCGTCATTCCCAGGATCTCTCCTTCGTCGCGAATGGAATAGCGGGCCCGCAGACCGCGACTCGCATACATCAGGTGACCCTCGCGGTTCTTTGCAAAGAAATGCAGTCCCGGAATATGATCAAACAACTGCGGGAAATGAGAGCCTGGAGCGAGCCGCTTCACCCACTCATCGCGCTCGCTCTGCCAACGACGCACCTCCACCTGTGTCCGCCGATCACGGGGCAGGGGGCGCAAAGGTGTGGCATCATGATGTCGCATTTCGCATATACTTTGTCGTGACGATGCTGCCAGCATCCGTCATCTTTGGCAAACGCCCATTTTCCCCCGTTATGAAACCCATCGTCCAGATCTCCCTCGACCTCACCAATATCGACGAAGCCCTCGAAACCGCTGCCCTCGCCATGCGTGCCGGAGTCGATTGGCTTGAGGCGGGAACTCCCCTCATCCTTGCCGAAGGCCTCCACGGAGTCCGAGCCCTGCGAGAAGCCTTCCCCGACACTCCCATCGTCGCCGACCTCAAGACCATGGACGGTGGCTACCTAGAAGCCGAAATGATGGCCAAGGCCGGAGCCACCCACGTCGTCGTCATGGCCCGCGCCCATCCCGAGACCATCAAGTGCGTTGTCCAGGCGGGCAAAGACTTCGGTGCCGAAGTCATGGGAGACAATCTCGGATGCCCCGACATGGTTTCCGGAGCTCGCGAACTCGAAGATCTCGGCTGCGATTACATCATTCACCACATCGGCTACGACGAGCGCCGTGGCATCGCCGCCGCTGGTCACCGCATGCCCAGTCCTCTTGACCAGCTCAAAGAAGTCGTCGCTGCAGTCGACATCCCCGTCCAGGCCGTGGGCGGCCTCAGCCTCGAACAGGCCATCGAGTGTCCCAAATACGGAGCTCCTCTCGTCGTCCTTGGCGCGCCATTGACAATCGACGCTGATTCCTTCAAAACCGCCGACGGAGACCTTGAAGGTTCCCTCCGAATGATCTGCGAAGCGATCCACTCCCAGAGCGTAGACTAACAAAACACAAATTTATCGACTCGATCCGTAAAATTTGATACAATCCACTATCCTCCAGACCCTTATCCGGGAAATGACAAAAACGAAAATCCCTTCATTTCCCCTCATTTTGAAATCCACGAATTTCCCCAGCCGCTTCGACAACGCTACCTGTAGCTGGCCTCTATGAGGCCGGACACCACGCCAGACAACCTACGAAATACAGATTTGCCGCCGCGACAACTTCCGATCCAAAAACCATGTCAGCACCAGCCGTCGTAAATTACGCCCCCGAAAAAGGCTCCGTCGAAATCCGCGAAATTGAAAAACCGGAAATCGGTCCCGAAGACGTTCTCCTCGAGGTCGCCAACGTCGGCGTCTGTGGTAGTGACCTTCACCAATGGACCGCTGACCATTCTTGGCCGGTAAATTACCCCGTCGTCCTCGGTCACGAATTCGGCGGCCACATCGTCGAAACCGGCAAAGAAGTCGAAGGTTGGAAAGAGGGCGACCGCGTTGTTTCGGAGACCGCCGCCATCATCAGCGCCGACAACCCGATGACCAAGCGTGGTCTATACAATCTCGACCCCACCCGCAAGGGCTTCGGATACGGCGTCAACGGAGCCATGACCAAATACGTCCGAGTTCCGTCGCGCATTCTTCACCACGTCCCCGATCAGCTGCCTTTCGAGCAGGCCTGCCTCACTGAGCCCTGTTGTGTCGCTTACAACGCAGTGGTCAAAAACGCCCGCATCGAGCCAGGTGATCGTGTCGTCGTGTTAGGTCCGGGAACCATCGGAATTCTCTGCGCCGCGATGGCTCGCCTCTGCGGAGCCGAAGTCGCTATCGTCGGCCTTCAGCAGGATGAACACCGCCTCGACATCGCTGCGCAATACGGATGCGAAAAAATCATTGGCGACGCCAAAAAGTGGGCCAATGCCCGCGACGGACTCGGCTGTGACGGAGTTATCGACGCCGCTGGCGCCAGCGTCACCCTTCAGATCGCGCTCGATCTCGTTCGCCCTGCTGGATGGATCAGCAAAGTAGGCTGGGGCCCACAACCTCTCGGCTTCAATCTCGACCCTCTCGTTCAAAAGAACGTCACCCTCCAGGGAAGCTTCAGTCACAACTGGCCCGTCTGGGAACGAGTCATCGCCCTTCTCGCCAGCGGTCAGCTCGACGTCAAACCCATCATCGGCGGCGTCTGGCCCATCACCGAATGGCACGAAGCTTTCGAAAAAATGCACCACGGCGAAGTCGTGAAAAGTGTTCTCAAACCCACCTAATTTCATGGAGAGACTCAAAGACAAATCCATCATCGTCACCGGCAGCTGCACCGGTATCGGAAAAGCCATTGCCAAGCGTTGCGTCGAAGAAGGCGCCAAGGTCGTCATCCACGGACTAGAAGAAGAGTGGGGGAAGGAACTGGTCGAAGAACTCGGTCCTGACAACGCTACCTTACTCATCGAGGATCTCGGCACCGAGGATTGCCCCAAGCATCTCGTCAATCTCGCCGTCGAGAAATTCGGCAAGCTCGATGCCATCGTGAACAATGCCGCCATTGTCGCATCCGGAAACATCTACGACACCGAGCCCGAAGACTTTCGTCGCATCTTCGAGATCAATACCCTCGCACCGTATCGACTCATTCGTGCCGCCCTACTCGAACTCGAGAAGACAATGGGCTGCGTCCTCAACATCGGCAGCGTCAACGCCTGGTGCGGCGAGCCCAATCTCATGGCCTACTCGGTTTCCAAAGGTGGGCTCATGACCATGACACGCAACCTCGGCGACACCCTCATGCGCGAGCACGGCGTTCGCGTAAACCAGATCAACCCCGGCTGGGTCCTTACCGAAAACGAAGCCGCCCGAAAAAAAGAGCACGGTCTTAAAGAAAACTGGGACGCCGACCTCCCCAAGATGTTCGCCCCTGCCGGACGCATCCTCAAACCCGCCGAGATCGCCGCTGCCGCCGCCTATTGGCTGGCCGACGAAAGCGGCCCCATCAGCGGCCAAGTCCTCGACCTGGAACAACACCCCTTCATCGGCCGCAATCCCCCCAAAGACGAGAGTACGATACCCACTTAGTCGACTTGTCAGGGTTAATCGAATAGCACAGACCCCAGGCACAGCGAGACAATCCGAAATCACCAAGCAAGCTAGAGCGCACGCCCTGTAGCTGGCCTCTTTGAGGCCGGATTTGTCCTATATCGACCGAACTCCATTCAATCATCCCCGTCCCCCAAAATGCCAAAACTAGCCGCCTTCCCCAAAGCCTACATGACCGCCCTCTGCAAAGACGGCACCATGACTGTCTCCGAATGGATCAAACTCGCCGACACCCTCGAGGTCGAAGGTCTCGAATGGTACGCCGGTTTCCTCGAAATGGAGGACGAAGCGAACTGGCCCCGATTCCGCGCCGAAGTCGAAGCCACCGGTCGCACCATCCCCATGATGTGCTGCTCCCCCGACTTCACCCATCCCGATGCAGACTTCCGCGCCAAGGAAGTGGCCAAGCAGAAGCGCTGGATCGACATGACCCATACCCTCGGGGGCTCCTACTGTCGTGTTCTCAGCGGTCAACGCCGTCCCGAGCTCAGCATTGAAGAAGGCGTCAAGCTAGCAGCCGATTCCATCATCGAGTGCCTTCCTTACGCGGAAGAAAAGGGCATCACCCTCATCCTCGAAAATCACTACAAAGACGACTTCTGGGAATACCCCGAGTTTGCCCAACAGATGGACATTTTCTGTCTTCTCGTCGATGCCGTGCAGCACCCAAACTTCGGCGTCAACTACGACCCCAGCAACACCTACCTGGCAGGCGAAGACCCTATCGAGCTCCTCAAGCGCGTCTCCGACCGAGTCGTCACCATGCACGCCAGCGACCGCTATCTTGCCGAGGGAACCCTCGAAGATCTTCGCAAAGAGGAAGGCGGCGCCATGGGCTACGCGAAGCGTCTCCGCCACGGCGAAATCGGCCAGGGCCTCAACGACTACGACGCCATCTTCACTGAACTCAAAAGCAAAGGCTTCGACGGCTGGATCAGTATCGAAGACGGCGTCGACGGCATCGAGCAACTCCAGCGCAGCGTCGCCTTCCTGCAGAAAAAGATCGCCGAGTATTGGAACTAACAATCACCGCAAATACTTCCCGATCATTTTCCCAACAAACGCGTCGCTGGGAGCAAAGCCAACACTCTGACCAATATTCGTCGACACGACGATGGCGAACTTCCTCTCGGGAGCGATCCAGATCACGGTAGTATACATCGTGTTCGATCCCACATGGGTCAGAGCTTTCCCGTTAGCCCATCCTCGTTCGGTAACCATCCACCCCAACGCATAATCCCCAATCACTGGCGTGTGCAGCATCTCGAAACTCTCCGCTTTTCCCAACACTGGCCCTGTCGCGGAATTCATGTGCATCATGCACCACTTCATCAAGTCAGGCATTGAGCAGTGAATGGCTCCTGCTGGAGCAATCGCCGGAGGGTTGTCAGCTCCGCGTCCGGGAGGGATGGGCTTTCCATTTCCATCATGTCCCCAGGGTTGATCCGGATTCCTCCCATCCTTCGCCGGTCCGTAGAACCCACCTGACTTCATCCCCAGCGGAACAAAAATCTCCCGCTCTATCAAATCCTCCCAGCTCATCCGCATTTCTCGCTCCATCATCACTCCCGCAATGGCGAAACCCGTATTGGAATATTCATTCTGCGTCCCCGGTACATATTTTGGCTCCAGCGCTAGCATCGCTTCAGCAAACTGCTCTCGCTGCTCTTCCAGATCACCCTTCGCACCCCATGCATCATCGCTCCAGATTTTCGGAGGAACTTCCTTCGGGAACCCACCTGTGTTCGAGACCAGTTGCTTCAGCGTCGCTTTCTCGAATCCCTCACTTGGCTTCAGGCTGCGCAGCACCTCACCAACGGTGGTATCCCATTCCATCTCTTCTTCCTCCACCAACTTCGCCGCCAAGGTTGCCGTAAAAGCTTTTGAACAGGAACCAATATGATACTTGTCCTGAATCGTCACCGGAGTGTCATCTCCCTTTTTCCGGACGCCCGCAGCACCTGCTCCCGCGACCTTTCCATCGACCACCACCACGACCGACATCGAGGGAAGAGCAGGATTCTCCTTCAGGTGCTTTTCGATTTCAGGAGCGAGGTTGTCTTGTGATTGGCCAGAGAGCACTATGGTCACCAAAAGAAAAGTCAGCGTGATTCGAAAGGGGATTCTCATACCCGATTAGTATGACTCTTCCCGAATATCCCTACAGAAAAATCGATTCATCGTCGCGATAACGCAGTGCAATAGTTCGAGCCAACCGCGTATACTTCCCCATCCATGAATTCACTCGGTAGACGTTCCTTACTCATCGCACTCGGTGTAGCGATTGCCGGGCTGGCCGGATTTCAGATTGGAAAACATACGTCAGGCACCCCTTGGAACGTCCCCGCTGACGCTCCGCTCATCGGCATCGCCTCCTTAACCAGCGAACAATATATCAGAGCCGTACGGGAGAGCGGGGGAATACCCATCGTTCTCCCGAATGCCGATGGTAGCACCGAGAAACTCTCCGAATACCTGGCTATCCTCGACGGTCTTCTGCTCCCCGGGGGCGCGGACATTCCCCCCTCAGAGTATGGAGAGAAACCTCATGAAACCGTCGAAGTCCTGGACGACAACCGATACCTCTTCGAAAAAGCACTCTGCCGAGCCTGGATCAAAAAGACCGATAAACCGATGCTCGGCATCTGCCTCGGTGGCCAATGGATCAATGTCGCCAGCGGAGGAACCCTGATTCAGGACATACCGTCAGAAGTGGGATCCAATCACCGAATTTCCCATCCCGTTTCTGTGGAACCAGACTCTCGGCTTTTCAGCATCGTTGAGGAAAGAGACTTCGATGTGAACTCCTCCCACCATCAAGCCGTCGGCGATCTAGGAAAAAACCTCCGCATTGTTGCTCGCAGCCCCGATGGTGTTGTGGAAGCGACAGAGACCACCGATCCAGACCGTTTCCTCATTGGTGTTCAATGGCATCCAGAGAGACTCATGTTCGACGATCAGAGGCAGATGAAACTACTTCGCGCTTTCATAGAAGCGGCCTATGAAGCGAAGAAGCAGCGGGAAGAGGCCTGGAAAGTGGAAATGGCTAAGTCTCTGGAAAAAGATACCTAGGGAAAGACCAAAATATAAGTGGATTTTTGAACAGTTGTGTTGTTTGCTCTATCCTGTTCATGACCGCTTTTCCGACTGGCGCTGAAGACTACGAATCTTTCCGCACTTGGGTGTGGTCACAGGCCCGTCCCGTCGCCAGGGAATCAAAAGACAATGGCGAGACCGAAATGGAAGTTCAGGCTCGCTGGTTTGGCGGCGAGTTCGGGAGAACTTTCACTGGAACGGACGGAGAAGCGATTCAGATCGTCCAGTTCGGGCATTGGAATCGAGGAGCTGGGCCAGATTTCACCGAATGCGCAGTTGAGATCAACGGGGAGCGGAAAACCGGAGCGATCGAAATCGATCTCGATTCGCGAGACTGGGAAGGCCACGGACACGGAGAGAACCCCGGGTTCAACGAAGTAATTCTTCACGTGTTCACCGATGGGCCTTCATTAAATCGAACCTACACCCGTAACTCGGATCACCGGCAGGTGACACAACTTCAACTTCCGCAGTATTCGTGGGCGCAAGGTCCGCCCGATTTCCTTCCTGAAGCATTTCCCGGGAGATGCGTGGCTCCTCTAGCCGGAATGAGCGACGGCGAAGTGAAATCGCTGTTGGAATCAGCCGCACAATATCGCGTTCAGGCGAAAACGAATCGTCTCGAAATGATGTCGAACGCTCGAGACAACGACCAAGCGTTGTTTCAAGCCATTGCCGAGGCCCTCGGGTTCAGATACAACAAGACCGCAATGGCAGTGCTCTCGCAGCGATGCCCGATCCGGGAACTGAAACAACTGGATGCCATTGACCGTGAAGCGAGGCTATTCGGTGCTGCTGGGTTCCTTGATCAAGAGATTTACGATGAAACGGCAGAGCCCGAGGCGAGGACTTACCTTCGAGGTCTTTGGGACCGTTGGTGGAAAATACGAGACGAGGTCGAGGCGGCTCCTGCCCGGGCAATCCGGTGGCAACTTTCGGGCTCGCGGCCTTTCAATCACCCTCAGCGCAGAGTCGCTGCTCTTGCCGAGATCTCAGGCCGATGGGAAGAGTTTTCCACATTGTGGAGATCGAATGTGAATAACCTTGAAAAGGATGTGAATAACTTGGCAAAAACCCTCTCGCATCCTTTTTGGGACCATCACTATACCGTTCGCTCCAAAGCAGCGCCTAAGGCCATGAAACTAATCGGCAAGGACAGGGTTCGAGACATATTGGGAAATGTCTTATTCCCTTATGTTATGGGAGTTGCAGAAGATCAATGGCGCCGTTTCGCTTGCCTGGGTGGTGTCGATACCAACCAGAAACTGAAACGGGCATCCCTGAGGCTTTTTGGAAATGATGAAGCTCGGCAAAAGTTATTCACATCTTATTACCATCAGCAGCAGGGACTTCTTCAGATCTACAACGATTTTTGCCTGAAAGATGCGTCAGAATGCGAACGATGCCCCTTTCCCGAGCAAGTCGCTCAGTGGCAGTCTTCTATGAATTCTGTGGTAGGGTGAATGGTATACAAACAGATTCACTTTTCCGCTTTCTCCATTTTTTCCATGCCCGGTTTTCTCACAAAAACGTAATCCCTTTCACCCGTTCTTTAGGCCCGTATGTAAGGGGCTGAGAGTCGGGCCGTCCTAGAATCTGCTAATTAAACGCTATACCGTCATGTCTGTTGCTAGCTTGGAACGCGAAATCATCCTGAACCCGGAGAAGCGGGTTTTCCCAGAATTTAGTCTCGAGCGCCTGCTCGGCACGGTTTTTGAACCCACTCAGGGAGCAAAAGTGTGTGTCCTGATCGACCTCGAAGATACGAGCCTCATGAAGGGCTACCAGTTCCTCGATGTCTCGGGCCACGAGATCCAGAGGAAGGCCTACGAAGAGTTTTACCTCGGCCTCAAGGATGGCGGAATGGAAGCGCTGGGAATGACTGGTGGAGAGATGTTCGCCATTCCTATGACGTATGGGTCGAACCTCGATTTGAAAGACGAGTGTTATGATGCAGAGGGGAACGAACTCAATCTCGATCGCGATATCTATCCGAACTACGACATCATTCTCTGTATCTCGACTTATTCGGCTACTGCTCCGCTGACAGCGAAGTGCAAAGAATTTGGTTTCCGCGGCGCGACTCTTCACGGAGTGAACGATGTGATCCTGAATTCTGGTCTCGCAGTCGACTACAACGAAGTGAGTGCCGATGCCGAGAAAATGCGTGCTGCCATGACCAAGGCTGACACGATCGAAATCGATTTCGCCTTGGAAGACGGTCGGGTGCTCACAGCCTCTCTCGATCTCGATGGTCAGGAAGCTCAGAAGTCTCACGGTCTTTGTAAAGGCACGTCACCTGATGTGGCCAACCTTCCGGCTGGCGAAGTTTACTTCGTTCCCGTCGACGCGAACGGCCAGTTCCCGATGAAATACGAAGATGGAACTTTGGGCGTCCTCGATGTAAAAGACCGCAGCATCATCAAATCCACCCTTATCGAAGGGAATCAGGAGACGATCGACGCACACAACGCCCGTCTTGCTGACGACCCTATGACAGGAACTCTCGGTGAGCTTGGTTTTGGAACACAGGTTCTGCCTGTCTCCGGTGCAGATATTCAGGACGAAAAAGTGTTGGGCACTTGCCATCTTGCTACCGGACGCGACGACCATCTCGGCGGAGACATCGTTCCCGATATGTTCAAGAAGCACGAGAACTCGACACACGACGATATCCTCTTTGCGCCTCACAAGACACCTAACTTCAACATCAAGCAGGTGCGGATGAAGCGTGGCGATCAGGAAGAGATCATTATCGAAAACTTCCGAGCCAGCGATTATATCCTCGACGCTTTGCGCGGGTAATTTTCGTCCAACAATTTCTATCCCAACAACGCAGGGTCAGGTCTTTCGGCTTGGCCCTGTTCTTATTTTAGGAATACGGGGATCTATCGTAAGAAAGTCAGCCCCAAAGCCAGAAGCGCAAGTCCCGCTGCGACCCAGTCCCGGCGACCAAATCGCTCGCTTGCGGCACTCACACGAATGAACTTCAGCATCGCCCCGGTAGGGCATCCGTAGCGGCAATAGGCACGTGGAACGAACAAAGCGGCTACTAAACCGATAACCGCGATGGTGATGGTCACCCAGCCGGCAATGCGAATCACAAAAGCATCGAAAGGCTCAAGCGCCACGAGACTGAAAGGGAGGTGCGCGATCGCCACTACCACTACCCAGACAAGCAGCACGGTTGGAAGCGCCGACAGCACTTTCTCCATTTTCCCACGGATGGCGATCTGCTTCGGGATCCGTCGACCCAGCCAGTCCTGTGCTGCACCATAGGGGCAAAGGTGAGTGCAGTAGACCTGCCGGCCGGTGATGATAGGGGCAATCAGGGCTGCCGCGGAGAGGAAGACTAGTCCGGGAGCGACTCGCCACGCCACGCCATTCTGGGCCCATCCCACCAGCAATGCCTGGGAAAGCATATCGGCATTCACGAAACCGAGATAGCCGATCAGGACCGCCTGAAAAACGAATCTCAGCTTCCGGTTCCCTTTGAGACCGGTAAAGGCGATTACAATTCCCATGATCGTCACCAGCATGGTTCCAACGTCTCGAATGGTCAGTGGAATCCACGGCTCTTTCGCAGGCGGCGTCCGCTCGCGAGTCAGTTCGGAGGCCGCAAGGATCAAGCTTTCGGCCGATGTGATACTGGTCTTCGTGGCTCCGGTCACTTCGTCGATTCCCGCGTCTGCCATATCAATCTGGGCAATTTCTTTCAGGTCGAATCCCGTGAAGTTGTTGAAGAAATACTCGTCTTCTTTGACGTAGCCGACAAAAGGCTCGTTGTCGTAAGTCTCCCGAATGGCGAGTGCGATGACTCGCTCTTCCGTATCCATCACGATCAATAAGTCGGTGGGTCCCTGATATCCGAGCATGTGGTCGGCAAAGGGAGATGTCCTTGAGGCATATCCGATGAGAGTGCCTTCGCCGTCGATCACCTGTAACATCTTCGGACGCTTTTCCAAGGGAGTTAGAGTAGCGGCGTCCTCGAGGAAAACTTGTACCTCCTCGATGGATATCTCCTCGGGAAAGCGATCGGTATGTCCGTTGCCTCCCAATCGAGTGGAGATACTGTCTGCGATTGCATTGCTGGTCAGGGTGGCACCAGAGACAGCATCGACCCCGGAGACTTGCCCTGCTTCGTCACGACCGAGTCCGTTCCATTGTGCGAGGTAGCCTTCGTCTTTCAGGATCACGGCAAGGTGCTCCTTCGTATCGCCGCTACTGAGCACGAGAATTCCTCGAACGCGATTGTCCTTTCCAAGAGCGATCAGGGTGTTGGTCGGTCCGGAGAACCCAATGACTTTGTCGGCTTCCGGCGAAGTCTGCACGACATAGCCTAGTGATTCCCCGCCCTTGTCGAACACGTTCTGCCCCCCGTGGCCCGGATCCCAATCGCTCAGGCTTTCTGCTTCGGGAAAGAAATCGCGCACCTGCTCAGCAGTAACGAGCTCTTTCCTTTCACCCTGCTTTTGCGCGACATACCAAGCATGCTGATGGCGGATCAGGAACAGGATGAAAACAAAGATTCCAACTCGATAGGCGTGGAGTAGCCAACGGCGGTAACGGTTTTTGGAAACAGGGGGCATCAATGAATGATGCACTGTTTGAGAAATTTCGGACACGCGCAAATCTGTTTCCCGCCGTCTTTGCATCGACGGAGTCCAAAGTGCACGGTACCTTGCTAGAAATTCTCATGAAGATCCCCCTACGTAAGAGCGGTCGCTGGACCGCTGTTTTTGCTGTCGTTTTCCTATTCGCGAACTTGCACCGTTCTACCGCGGCTGATGCTGTCGTTGAGTCCGAGCGCGAAATCCCTGTCGCCTATGATGTGGATGTCGTGGTTGTCGGCGGAACCGTCGGAGCTGTTTCTGCCGCTGTGGAAGCTGCTAACCAGGGAGCGAGCGTATTCCTGGCCGCTCCAAGACCTTATTTGGGAGAAGATGTTGCGGGCACGCTGCGCCTCTGGCTCGACGAGAATGAGAAAGCAGAATCCGATTTTGAAAAAGCCCTCTTCGACCGCACTGCGCCCGAGTATGGATTCAAGAATACGATTGAGTTCACATACGAGGCCGACCAGCCAGCTAACCCGAAGCACAAAGATCCAAAGAACACTCTTCTATCCGACGGAACCTGGCAGACGGCGACCCACAACTCGGTTCAATATGATGCCGACACCACTCTGACGGTCGACTTTGGAGGCAGCAAGCGACTGGAGGCCCTGCATCTTCTCTCATTTGAGAGAGATAGCGATTTTGTCGTTGGAGAGATCGAGGTGCAGACATCTCCCAATGGGAAACTCTGGCGCGACCTTGGTGCAGCCAAGAAACTCGAGACCAGCATCATGAATGGTGATGGCCTGGTGCACTGGGGTCTCGATGTGAAGCAGCCTTGCCGTTACGTCAAGCTCACCGTTAAGAAGGGCAAAGATGTCGAGCGGATTCTTCTCGGTGAAATGGTCTTCATCGAAGACGTAGGCGGAGCGGTTGCTCCTGAAACGGCGAAAGCTCCATCGACTCCGATGCAGGTAAAGATCGCCCTCGACGAAGCGCTCCTCGATGCGGGTGTGCAATATCTCTACGGCGCAATGACCACCGACATTCTCGTAGACGAGAACGGAGCGCCCGCTGGCATTGTGATGGCGAATCGCGCGGGTCGTCAGGCCGTAAAAGCAAAGGTCGTCATTGATGGCACAGGTCGTGCCATCGCAGCCCGTGAGGCGGGTGCAGAGTTCCGCCCGTATCCGGCAGGGAAGCAGGTTTTCCAGCGTATCGTGGCGGGTGGAGAACCGCAGAACGGAGAGGGGATCACGGTCGAGACGGCTGATGTGAGTTTTTACTCAGGCGAAGGCGAAGAGCCTGTCTATCTGTACGAGCTGGCGATCGATATGGCCGACGCCAGCCCGGCTTCGTTTGCCCATGCCGAAGTCGTAGCACGGGACATGACGTTCGACGTTGCTTTGGTTGATGAGTCAGACACACTCTTCCAAGTTCCACCCGATCCTGTCGTGGCAGAACAATCCATCGAGGGGGATGATTTCTCTGTCGAAGGACTCAATCTCGATGCACTGCGTCCAAAAGGAGTCGACCGGTTCTATCTCCTCGGTGGTTGTGCCGACATTTCACGGGAAGCAGCTGGTAAGATGCTGCGTCCCCTCGAACAGATTCGTCTCGGTAGTCGTGTCGGAGCACAAGCTGCAGAAGACGCAAAAGCCACGGAACTCGCCGGTGCTGTGACCGTGAAAGCGGACGAAGCGGGAGATGCCGAGAATGTGGGAGAAATCGCTGAATTTTTACAGGGGGCTCGGCCCATCGATGAGGGACTTCCCACGGTGACTTCTCCAGAGCGTGCGCTGCCAGTTCTGGGAGAATATGATGTTGTCATTGCCGGTGGCGGAACGGGAGGTGCTCCTGCCGGTATCGGAGCAGGACGAAAGGGAGCCACTGCTCTCGTGATCGAATACCAGGATCACCTTGGTGGGGTGGGAACGGTCGGCCTTATTTCGACCTACTACCATGGCTATCGAGAAGGTTTCACTGCCGAAGTTGATAAGAAGATCGCCGCAATGGGAGGACCCAAGCGAAAAGGCGGATGGAACCCCGTGGCAAAGCGTGAACTCTGGCGTAGGGACATCGTCGAAAATGGTGGTGAAATCTGGTACTCGACACTCGCTTGCGGAGCAGTGGTCGAAAATGGAAAAGTAAAAGGGGTCATCGTCGCGACTCCCCAGGGACGAGGCGTTGTCCTTGCGAAGGCGGTGGTCGATTCTACCGGGAACTCCGATATCGCCGTGGCAGCTGGTGCTGATTTCATCACGACATCAGCCGAGCACGTCGCCATGCAGGGAACGGGCCTTTCTCCTCGTGTTTTGGGAACCGGATACAGGAATACCGATTACTCTTTTGCTGACGAGTCGGATCCTGTCGACCAGTGGCGTATGATCGTCGCAGCACGGAAGAAGTACCGTAACAGCTACGACCTCTCTTCCTTCATCGACACGCGCGATCGTCGGCGAATTGTGGGAGACGCGTTTGTTAGTCCTCTCGATATCATTGCTGGCCGGACATGGAGCGATACCATTTCTCTGCACAAGAGTAACTTCGATACCCACGGATATACTGTGCATCCGGTGTTCTTGATCAACTTCCCTGACAAGAAGGATATGATCGCTCCCGTGCCATACCGCGCTCTTTTGCCGAAGGGCATCGACGGCGTGATCGTTACTGGTCTGGGAATGAGCGCTCACCGCGATGCCATGCCGATCCTGCGGATGCAGCCCTGTATTCAAAACCAGGGATATGCTGCCGGTATCGCTGCCGCAAAGATCGCCGAGCAGGGAATCCCAATGCGCTCTCTGGACGTTCGTGCGCTTCAGGAAGAG
Source organism: Verrucomicrobiales bacterium (assembly GCA_002698785.1). Classification (GTDB taxonomy): domain Bacteria; phylum Verrucomicrobiota; class Verrucomicrobiia; order Verrucomicrobiales; family DEV007; genus Arctic95D-9. Next base: position 151,483 of record PAAG01000013.1, read on the forward strand.
TTGGTCGAAATCGGTTCCCTTCCTCCAGAAATCGTCGAAGCCAAAGACTCTGAAGATCCGGCCGACGAAGTCGTTGCTGCCGCAGTGGAATCCGTTGTCGACGAGTACAAAGGGCTCGCGATTCTGCTCGACCAGAAAGAGCGTGCCGTGCCTCTCTTGCGTGAAGCTCTCGAAACGACGGATGAATCCGAGAGCAAACTGATCTACGCCAATATCCTCGGGATGATGGGCGACTCTGCGGGAGCTGAAATTCTTGCAGATACCGTCGGATCGAGCGAGTGGGACGAGGGCTGGAATTTCCGCGGTATGGGCCAGTTTGGTGGTAGTATTTCCCAACTCGACTCCCACATCATCGCCCTCGGAACTTCCGGCGATACGGAGCATCTCTCGGTGATCCTGGACAAGATCGGTCAGCTCGATGCGAGCAAGGAATTCTCCCACCACCGTGCCATTGCGATGGCTTTGGAATCTCACGCTTATCCCCAGGGAGCAAAGCCGCTTGCCGATCTTCTCTCCAAGGACGGTATGACGGGTTATGCCATCACTGAAATCGAGGAAAGCGACCGTCAGGAACAGCGCTCCGAGCCATTACGGGAAATCATTCTTGCGCGTGCCCTCTATCGCTGTGGCGACTACGAAGGCATGGGGGAAAAGATTCTCCGCAACTACGAGAAAGACCTCCGTGGTCTCTTCGCGAAGCATGCCCACGCAGTTCTGGAAGAAGGGAAGCAGTAAGGCTTATCCCTGACAGCGGGGGCACCAGCAGGTTGTGCGTCCCCGCAGGTCGGCTCGGAGCAATTCAGAGCGGCAATCTTTCCTGGGACAGTTGCCGCCATTTTTCCACCGGTGTTTGAAAAGCCACGACTGGGGCGGATCGCTCCAGTCGGAGCCAATCACGCGAATGGCGTCGCGTGAAACTTTGCGAGTGGCCTTCCAGAGTGCCTCGATTTGTGGGTCCGTTAGATTGCCGGAGACTGTTTGCGGAGCGATGCCGATGCGCCAGCAGATTTCATCCGCCATCCAATTACCGATACCGGGAAAGCCTCGCTGATCCAAGAGTAGGGTTTTGACAGGGGTTTTTGGAAAGCGACGAACAAATTGCTCGTGTCGCTTCTTTGAAAAACCGCGATCCAGAATCTGCGGAGGTAGCTCCTTCCACCAATCCGGTGCCTCGCCATCATCGGTGACATCGATGGTGAGTTTACCGAACATGCGATAATCGCTGAAGACGAGTTGGAGATCGTCGAGCACCAGCGCGAGATGCTCACTTTTCTCGGGCTTATGATCAACTGCGGCAGTGTAGAGTTTTCCCGTCATCCCGAGATGGAGCCCGAGCCAGCCGCCGTCGGAAAACTCGAACATCATCTGTTTCCCGTGGGCGTGACTCGCGGAAAACGTGCGACCAGTTAGCGCCTTGCGAACTGCAGTAGCTGGAGCATCACGAAAGATCCGTGCATTTGGGTGAGTCAGGACTTTGTGGACGGTATGACCGAGTCCAGGGTTCCACTGCTTACGATAGTATTCGACTTCGGCGAGTTCGGGCATTTGCCGAAAGATTACGCCAAGCCCCGCTCAGTGGCTGCGACAAAATCGATGATCGATTTCACTTCGGCAGTCGGATTTTCGATTTCCTTCAATGCAGCAAGAGCTTCCGACGTATTCAGTTTCTCGCGATAGAGAATGCGATGCGCCTTCTTTACCGATCGGATCGATTCTTCCGAGTATCCGCGGCGTTTCAGCCCGACGCTGTTGATCGCGCGAACCTTGGCAGGTGAACCATCAGCAGTCATGAAAGGGGGAATGTCCTGTACGACCTTGGCGCAGCCACCGATGATGGCGTGCGGTCCGATACGGCAGAACTGGTGAACCCCTGCGAGCCCTCCGAGAATGGCATAGTCACCGACGACGACGTGGCCGCCGAGCGTTCCGTTGTTGGAAAAAATTACGTGGTCTCCCACGATGGAGTCATGTCCCACATGGCTGTAGGCGAGGAAATTGCAGTGGCTGCCGATAACGGTCGCATCCCCTGGTGCGGTCGCACGGTTCATCGTGCAGAATTCGCGAAAGGTATTGTTGTCTCCAATCTTCAGGTAAGTCGGCTCAGCACTGTATTTCAGATCCTGCGAGCGCTGACCGATCGAGGAGTAGGCGTAGAAAGTGTTACCTGTCCCGATTTCCGTTGGTCCGTCGATGGTGACATGGTTCTGCAGGCGGCAGCCGTCTCCGATTTTCACCCCGGCATAGATCACGCAGTAAGGCCCGATGACGATGTCGTCGCCAAGCTCTGCTTTGGGATCGATAATAGCTGTGGGATGGATTTCGTTGGCCATACTTGCCGAAGGAACGGGACCGGATTGCCGGATCTTAGTTCATAAGGGCAAACTTCAGTTCGCCCTCCGAAGTGGTTTCGCCATTTACGATACAGCGGCATTTCGCGTAGCCGATGTTGCGGCGAACCTTGAGGATTTCGGTTTCGATAAAAAGAGTATCTCCGGGCATGACCGGCTTACGGAACTTCACTTTGTCTGCGCTCATGAAGTAGCCGATTCTGCCCTGATTCTCAGGCTTGCGGAGAAGTGTGATGCTGGCGACTTGCGCCATGGCTTCCACCTGGAGCACGCCTGGCATTACGGGATGACCGGGGAAATGTCCCTGGAAATACGGTTCGTTAATCGTGACCTGCTTCACGCCAGTGCACTTGAACTCTCCCTCGAATCCAACGATGCGGTCGACCATGAGGAAAGGATAGCGATGCGGAAGAGCTTTCTGCACCTCAACGTTGTCCATGACACCTTCTCCCGTGGGAATGTTGAGGGTGGGCACCATCGACATAGTCTGTGCGTATGTCTTGGCGATCTTTTCCGCCATCTGGGTATTCGGGCCGTGGCCCGGTTTGACGGCAATCACGTGACCCATGATGCGCTTTCCACTCAGCATGAGATCACCGACGATGTCGAGAATCTTGTGGCGAGCGAACTCCTCTTTGTAGCGGAGTGACTCCTTGCTCATCACTGACTCGCCTTTGATGACGATGGCATTTTCCAGGCTACCGCCCTTGATGAGACCTTTCTCGAGAAGAGGTTCGACGTCCTCATAGAAAACAAACGTCCGAGCCGCTGCGATTTCCTTCTCATAAATCTCGGGGGTGATCTCTGTGGAATAATACTGAGTCATCCGGCCGTCGGGGCCAACCTGAGTGCAGGAGATGCGGAACGTCTTGTCTGGAACGATTGTGATGATGGAGCCATTTGCGGTTTCCAGATGGATTGGCTCGCGAACTTCAAAGATACTGCGATAGGCGTCCTGCTCTTCGATACCGGCTTTCTTGATGCAGTCGACGAAAGGCTTGGCCGAACCGTCTCCGATCGGAGGCTCGTTCGCATCCATCTCGATGACGGCATTATCGACATCCATTCCCACGAGAGCAGAAATCACGTGCTCTACGGTGTGAACCTTCACGGAACCTTCTGCCAGTGTGGTTGCACGCTCGACGGTCTGAACTTTGGAAACATGCGCATCGATAAATGGCTGATCGTCCAGATCGACCCGGCGGAACTTGATCCCGTGGTTCACAGGGGCTGGTTTCATCGTCAAAGTCACCTGCGCTCCTGTGTGGAGAGAGGTTCCTGTGATGGTAGCGGGGCCAGCGAGAGTCTGTTGTTTCGGAGCCGACATGGTTCGTGGGATTTTCTCGAAAAGGTCCAACCACTAACGCATTCGAGCAGATAGTCCAGTGGGAACGACTCATACTCTTTCTCGTAATCTTACTCCTGCTCTGGGAGTTCAAAGCGGTTTTACAGCGGAAACTGTCGATCCCGGACCGATGCTGCGGGGTAAGATTAGGATTAGGAGTATGAAAAAGAGTGCGCGATATTCGCGCATAGACCTGCGCCTTTACACGCCTGAATTCGAGATTGTGGACGAAAACGACGACTTCCTACTCGTCGATAAACCTCCCCATCTCATGGTCCATCCGTCCGTGCCCGGTAACCCACCGACTCTTCTGGACGGTCTGGAAGCCCTGTGCCTCTACGAATTGACCACCGGAGGCCAACTTTCTCTTATCAATCGCCTGGATCGAGAAACGAGTGGCATTGTTCTCGTCGCGAAGCACAAAAAGGCCGCCCGAACTTTGAGTAAAGCCATGGAACGCAGGGAGTTTCGAAAATCCTACCGCACCATTGTCTGGGGATGGCCAGAGGAGGATGAATTCCTCGTCGATGCCCCGATTCTCAGGAAGGGCGAAGTGATGGAGACACCGATCTGGGTCAAACAGACGGTTCATCCGGACGGAAAGGAGTCTCGAACCAGATTCGTGGTGGAGAAGCGCTTTGAGAAGGAAACCACTAATGGAGAGCGTTTCTCGGTTCTTCGTTGTCATCCTGAAACCGGGCGTATGCACCAGATCCGAGTCCACGCCCAGTATGCGGGGCATTCCATCGTAGGGGACAAAATCTACGGGCCTGACGAGCGTTGTTACCTCGAATTCATCGAAACTGGTTGGACTCCTGAACTGGAACGAACTCTTCTGATGAATCGACAGGCTCTCCATGCTGCGGGATTCGGCTGGAAGGAAAGAGATTGGGAATGTGGGCTCCCTGTCGATATGGAGAGCTTTGCAGACCTCGGATAATTCCAGAAAACTCTGGAATTTATTGGATGCAATCCGGTTGGGGTTGATCTAGATTCCCCGCCCTCATGCCCACAGGACTAAGCCTGGGGCGAGAAAAACCTCACTATGAAAATTTCTGTAGAACGTCTTCCCGAGTGCAAAGCCCGGCTTTCCGCCGAGATCCCGGCTGATACCGTGCAGAAAACCCGGAAGGAAATTGTGTCTCTCTACGCCGCTCAGGCGAAATTGCCTGGTTTCCGTCCCGGTAAGATTCCTTCTTCCGTTATCGAGAAGAAATTCTCGGGAGCAATCCAAGACGAGCTTCGTGACCGCCTTAGTCGATCCGCTTACCAGGAAGCCAGCCAGAAGGAAGATCTCTCCATCCTCGGTGTTGCTTCTGTCGAACGTGAACAATTCGAAGTCGACGGCTCCTTCATGCTCGCTGTGGAAGTTGTTACTGAGCCGGAAGTCGAAATCGCTGAATACAAGGGCATCCCTGTGGAGGTTCAGAAATTCGAGGTAACCGAAGACATGGTCGACGATTACCTCAACAATATGCGCAAGCAGCAGGCAACGCCTGTCGATGTTGATCGCGTAGCGGGTCCTGGAGATTTGGTGGTTATCAAATACACCGGTCTTCTTGATGGCGAATCCCTTGAGGACAAACTCGAAGAGCAGGCCGGTCCGCTGGCAAAAGGCGAAGGTCATTGGGTCGATATGCCTGATGAAGGCCAGGAGCCTCGTGAATTCATTCCCGGCCTTTCCGAGCAGGTGAACGGGATGAGCGCAGGAGAAACCAAGACTTTCGATGCTACCTATGCAGACGATTTCCCTGTCGAAGCCGTTGCGGGTAAGACAGTTTCCTATGAAGTCACTGTGACCCAAGTGAAGGAGCGCGAGCTACCTACTCTGGACGATGACCACGCCAAAGCGATGGGCGCCGAATCACTCGAAGATCTCCGCGAGAAAGTGCGCGGACAGTTCGAGCAGCAGCAGGAGAACGTTCGTAACCAGGTGATCGACAATCAGATCCTCGGACATCTGAACGACGAGATGACGTTTGAATTGCCTCAGCACATCGTTTTCAACGAGACCCAGCGTCAGGTAAACCAGATGGTTTCCCGTGGTTACGAGCAGGGCATGAGCGAGAACGATATTGAGGAAAACCAGGAATCTCTTCTCAAAGACGCAGAGACCCAGGCGAAGAACAACGTAAAGACGATGTTCATCCTCGAAGAAATCGCCGAAAAAGAGGGTCTGACCGTCTCCGACGACGAAATCAGTCAGCGTGTGATGATGATGGCAATGCAGCAGCGCCGTCCGGTGAAGAAGGTGGCTCGTGAGATTCGCGATAACAACGGTTTCCCAGGTATCCGTCAGGATATTCTGATCTCCAAGACCATTGAGTTTCTTCGGGCGAATGCTACCATTACCGAAGTCGATGCCCCCGCTGAAAGCGAGTAAGGAATTGGCTTCTCAAGCGTAGTAAATACGTGAAACCAAGCCTAACTTCTAAAAATTCACCTGCCATGCTAGACGACGTTCAAGAAATTTCCCCTCTTCTGCCTCCTCATCTCCAACAGCGCATCATCAATCCGATGGAAAACGTGAGCGTGATCGAGAAAGAAGGAAATACGATGGTCCAATTCGACCTCGTATCGCGCTTGATGAAAGATCGCATCATCTTCATCGGTGAAGCGATCAGCGACCCTCTCGCGAACTACATCATCGCCCAGATGCTCTACCTGCAGATGCAGGATCCCAACAAGGACATCAACATTTACATCAACAGCCCCGGCGGTTCTGTGACCGCTGGTCTTGCGATCTATGACACCATGCAGTTCGTCACCTGTGATGTGAACACCTACTGCATGGGTATGGCCGCCAGTATGGGTGCCGTTCTCCTCACAGCGGGAACGAAGGGCAAGCGTTACGCTCTCCCGAACTCCCACATCATGATCCACCAGGTTTCCGGTGGAGCACAGGGAACGGCTTCTGACGTCGAGCGGACTGTTGAGTTCATGTATTCCTTGAAGAAGCGCCTGAACAAGATTCTTGCTCAGCACACTGGCAAGACTGTCGAAGACATCGAGCGCGACGCCGACCGAGACAACTACATGCCCGCTGAAATGGCCGCTGAATACGGTCTCATCGACAAGGTGCTTGAGAAAACAACAGACGAGAAGAAAGACTGATCGTCGTTTTCAAAACGAGATAGATTTTAAAGAGCCTCACCGGAAACGGTGGGGCTTTTTTATTTTCCACCTCGATCGCGTGCTCCGGCAGAAGGCTCTTTTTTCGTAAGATTCGGGAAATTTCCTGCTATCCCGGAAAACACACTGTGGATTTGGCCGAACATACCTCCCAGGATTCTGACGACTTTGAGCTTCTTCTTTCTTCCCACCAAGGGAGGCTCTACGGGTTTATCCGTGCCCTCGTCGGATCGAGTCCCGAGGTGGACGATCTTCTCCAGAACACCAATCGTATTCTCTGGCAGGAATCAGAGAAGTTTATTCCCGGAACGAATTTCCGCGCCTGGGCATTTCGAATTGCTCGGAATCAGGTTCTCCAGCATCGCGATCGCATGCGCCGGGAAGGGGCGACGGTCCCTTTTTCCGATGAGTTGATGGAAACACTGGCCGAGCGTTCCGAGGAAAAAGAATCGTCTATCGAGCGCCGCCAGAAATATCTGAAGCGATGCTTGGAGAAACTTCCCGATCGTCAGCGCGAGGTGGTGATGCGTCGTTATTTCTATCGGGAAAGCGTCCAGGGAATCGCTGGAGAAATCGGCATCAAGCCCAATGCAGTATCGCAATTGCTGTTTCGGAGTCGTGAGAGTTTGCTCCGCTGCATTGAGTCTCAACTCGGGAATTCATCTATCCGCTCCCTCGAATAATTTTTCATGAAACACGATCGACTATCACATCTCATGGCACGCCTCGAATCGGGTGAGGCTACTGATGCGGAGTTGGAAGAACTCGAAGACCTTCTCTCCAATGACTATGAGGCTCGTGAGCGTTTTCTGAATCACGCGCAGTTGGAGGGCCTACTGCATGGCGTTGGCCTGGAGGAGAAACAAGAGAACGTGATCGAATTCTCTGCGGATAATGTGGCGCCGACTTCGCGCTTTCCTTTACGTTCACTTTTCATGGCCAGTGGAACCGCTGCTCTGGTCGTGGCAGGATTCATCTTGTGGTTGAAACGCCCGGTCGAAAAAGAGCTACCCGGCTTAGTAGTGCAGGATGAGCCGAAACGGGAAGTGGCCAAGATGTCGGCAGAGGAGCGATATGATCGATCAAAGATGGCGAACCTTGGCGGGGCTTCTCTCGCTCATCCAGAAACGGCTGGCAAAGGTTCCACTGATTCGCCCTCGAAAATCGAATTCAACCGGGACATCCGTCCTATCTTATCAGACAATTGCTTTTTCTGCCATGGGCCCGACGAAGCAGAACGGAAAGCGGATCTCCGCCTGGATACTGAGGAAGGTGCCCGTGCAGATCTCGGCGGATACTTTGCGGTAGTGTCAGGGAATCCTGACGAGAGTGAATTGATCTCGAGAATCCACGATTCCGATCCTGATTCAATAATGCCTCCTCCCGAGTCGAAACGCGTCCTGACAGAAGAAGAGAAAGCTCTTCTTCAGCAGTGGATTGCGGAGGGGGCAGAGTGGCAGAAGCACTGGGCATTCGAGCAACCGGTGAAAAGAGAGATTCCTTCCGTGTCGGACACCGATTGGCCCATCAACGAGATAGATTATTTTGTACTTCGTCGACTGGAGCAGCAAAGCATGCAGCCGTCTCACGAAGCAGATCGCGCGACTCTGATTCGTCGGGTTTCTCTCGATCTAACCGGCCTTCCACCATCAGTGGAAGAAGTCGATGCATTCCTGATGGATGGATCGCAGAATGCCTTTGAGAAAGTAGTCGACCGCTTGTTGGCGACGAGTGCGCACGCTGAAAAGATGGCCTGGCACTGGATGGAAGCGGCTCGTTACGCAGATACAGATGGGTATCAGAATGATGGTCCTCGCGACATGTGGCGATGGAGAGACTGGGTCATCGACGCCTACCGGGCGAATATGCCTTTCGACCAATTTACGGTCGAGCAGTTGGCAGGGGATTTGTTAGAAAGTCCGACCCGCGATCAGATCATCGCCACCGGCTTCAACCGAAACCACCGTTACAATTCCGAGGCGGGTCTCGTCTTGGAAGAGTTTCTCCTCGAGAATGCAGTAGATCGCGTCGATACCACGATGACCGTTTGGATGGGGCTCACGATGGGGTGTGCCCGCTGTCACGATCACAAATACGACCCGCTCACTCAGAAAGACTACTACCAGCTGGTCTCCTATTTCGATAACGTTCCGGAGTCCGGTAGAGCCATCAAATACGGAAACTCCGAACCGTGGATAAAAGCACCCACAAAGACCCAGGAGGCAGAACTCGCAGAGATTGACTACCAGCTGACCGAGGCGGAAAAAGAACTGTCGTCAGCAGAGGATGAGATATCGTCTGCCCAGAAGGAGTGGGAGGCAAATGGTCCTGACCTTTCTCATCCTGTAGTCTCGGATGGCCTGACACATCACTATGGGAAGGATCAAAAACTCATGGTCGATGGGGAAACCGCAGTCGATTTGAAAGACAAGATCAATGGCCTTGTGAGCAACAATCGCTTTTCGATCACGTTCGATATGGTTCCCGACCAGGTTGACGAGGGTGTCGTCATGACAAATGAGACGGCGGGCACTACACGAAAGGGATTCTTCGTTTCTTTTCACAAAGGGCACCTCCGTTTCTCAATCAATTCGCGTTGGATCGCTGGCGTTGGAATGCTGGAGACAGTTCAAAAATTCGAGCCGGGCGAAGAGATTCATGTCGCACTGACCAACGACGGAACCCAGCGCACGCAGGGAATGGCAATCTGGATCAATGGCGAACAAGTCGAAACCCGGGCGCTCTACAACACCAATAGTAATCGAGTAAACGGAGATTCGGCAACGTCAGTGGTTCTGGGCAAAAGTAAGCACCATCCTTCTTGGAAAGGGAAAGTCGGTGACATTCGGTTTTACACCGAGCGAACCATTAAGCCCGAAGAAATCGCCATTCTTTCTGAGCCCATTGAGTTGGAGAAGCTTCTCGCGGTTGCTCCAGATAGCCGAACGGAAAACCAGTTGGAAAAGGCTCGCAGATACTTCCTGGAACATGGAGCTCCTCCAGGTATCCAGAAAAAGTTCGAGGCCATAGCAAAACTCGAGGCGCGCCGCGTAAACTACTGGGATGGGCTCCCAACTACGATGGTGATGGTGGAAGGAAAAACTGCGAAAGAAACGCACCTTCGAGTTCGGGGAGAATACCACAACAAGGGTGACATCGTTCAATCGGCGATTCCGGTCGTATTCCAGTCTTCAGAAGGAAAAGGACCGACTGATCGCCTCAAATTTGCCCAGTGGCTGATGGGGGATGAAAACCCACTCACAGCTCGAGTCGCCGTAAACCATACCTGGCAGATGTTGTTCGGAACTGGCTTGGTCAAAACGGCAGAAGACTTCGGCACGCAGGGTAGCCTTCCTTCGCACCCAGATCTCCTGGACTGGTTGGCAGTGGAGTACAAGGAGTCTGGTTGGAACACCCGAGAACTCATCAAGAAGATCGTGATGAGTAAAACCTACCGTCAGTCCTCCGTGATTCGTGAAGAGCACATCGCAATCGATCCTGACAATGTCCTTCTCGCACGCGCTCCACGGAGAAAACTCTCCGGTAGCCTTCTTCGCGATCAGGCATTGTCTGTGAGTGGGCTGCTGGTCGACGAGATCGGTGGGCCTTCGGTCAAACCCTATCAACCCGCCAATCTTTGGAAAGAAGCCAGCAATTTCACCTACAAGCAGGACAAAGGGGACGCACTCTACCGGCGTAGCCTTTACACCTATTGGAAACGAACGTTGGCGCCTCCATCAATGGCCGTTCTGGACGCGGCAGACCGAGAGTGGTGTTCCGTGAAACCAAAGCGGACGAATACACCGCTCCAGGCTCTGACACTATTGAACGAAACTGCCTTTTTCGAAGCGGCTCGGAAACTCGGAGAGAGAGTTGTGGAGAGCGAAGCCGCCGATGATTCCGAAAGAGTTCGCTTTGCATTCCGGAGCGTTCTTTCTCGCGAGCCTTCGCAGGAGGAGCTGAGTATCCTGACAAACGCTTACAAAAATTATCGTTCCGAGTATCAAAATGCTCCAAAAGAAGCCGAGTCCATCCTCACAGTAGGCGAGTCAAAGCCGGTAGATGATTTTGACCGCATCGAGCTGGCCGCTGCGACCGCTCTTTCCAATGTCATCTTAAATCTCGAAGAAACCTCCGTTCGTGAGTAAACGCCGAACCTCTATCCAAATGAATTTTGATTCTCTCCAATCTCAGACAAGGCGGCATTTCCTCTCCAAGTCCGCAGGCGGCCTCGGCGGTGTTGCGCTTGGCTCTCTTCTTGGAAATCACCTTTCAGCGAAAACGGAAACGCTGGGCAGTTCCAGCTTTCCTACTCATGCGCCGAAAGCAAAGCGGGTGATCTACCTGTTTCAGTCGGGAGGACCATCTCAGATGGATCTGTTCGACTACAAGCCCCACCTGAACAAAGTCCATGGACAGGAAGTCCCCGATTCTGTCTTCAATGGGCAACGCCTTACAGGCATGACCGCAGGACAGGCGTCGTTCCCGGCAGCGCGTTCGATCTTCGACTTCAAACAGCACGGGCAGAGTGGCGCCTGGATTTCGGAGCTGATGCCAAATCTCGCTAAGGTCGCCGACGATATCTGTTTCGTGAAATCGCTCTATACCGAAGCCATCAACCACGACCCCGCGATCACCTTCCTCCTGACAGGTTTCCAAATTGCGGGTCGACCCAGCATGGGTGCGTGGCTGAGTTATGGACTCGGAAACGAAAACGAAAACCTGCCCTCCTTCGTTGCGATGCTTTCCGGTGGTGGTCAGCCGCTCTATGATCGCCTCTGGGGGCCCGGATTTCTTCCGTCCAAACACCAGGGCGTTCGTTTCCGTTCCGGGAAAGATCCGGTCCTCTACCTGAACAATCCGGCTGGAGTATCCAATGACCTTCGCCGAAAAACGCTCGACGACATCAGTGCTCTCAATCGCCTGCGTCTGGGTGAGGTCGGAGATCCCGAGATCGAAACGCGCATTGCGCAATACGAAATGGCCTACCGCATGCAGTCGTCCGTGCCAGACCTCACAGATCTCTCTGACGAGCCGCAAAGCACCTTCGATCTCTATGGGGAAGATGCGAAAAAGCCCGGCACCTATGCCTACAATGTCCTCATGGCCCGTCGGCTCGCCGAGCGTGGCACCCGCTTCGTTCAGGTATTCCATCGAGGCTGGGACCAGCATGGGGGGCTTCCCGGAGGTTTAGGAAAGCAATGTAGAAACACAGACCAGGCCTCAGCCGCACTCATTCAGGATTTGAAGCTGCGTGGACTCCTCGAAGATACTCTTGTTATCTGGGGCGGTGAGTTTGGCAGAACGGTATATTGTCAGGGAGATCTCAGCCCGAAGAACTATGGTCGAGATCACCACCCGCGTTGCTTTACCGTCTGGATGGCAGGAGGCGGAATCAAGCCCGGCATCACCTACGGCGCCACGGACGACTACAGCTACAACGTCGTCGAGAAGCCCGTCAGCGTGCACGATTTCCACGCGACAATTATGCACTTGCTAGGCGTCGATCACGAAAAGCTGACCTACAAGTTCCAGGGTCGCCATTTCCGGCTCACCGACGTGCATGGTCACATCGTGAATGACATTTTAGCCTAAAGACTTATTGGAGAAAAGGATTGCTCGTTTTCTCCTGACCGATCGTCGTGGCCGGGCCGTGTCCGGGTAGAACCGTGGTCTCATCCAAAAGTGGCCAGAGCTTTTCCTTGATGCCCGATATCAGCTGTTCGTGATTTCCATTGGGAAAATCCGTTCGTCCGATGCTTCCGGCGAAAAGCACATCGCCTCCGATCACGAGAGGCTGATCCGAAATTTGAAAGCAGACGCTGTCTGGCGAATGTCCGGGAACGTGAAAGAGCTTCAATTCCAAGTTCTGGAGCGAGAGCGTTTCTTCACCAGCGATGAGGTGATCGATCGTGTATTCATCGAGGTGTGCCGAAATGCCCATCGTCTCTTCAAGCCGCTTTGCCATTGTCAGGTCCTCTGAAGGCTCGGAATGCGCCCAGATTGGGCAATTGAAAGTTTTCTGTACTTTTCCAGCGTCGAGAACGTGGTCGTGGTGCTGGTGGGTTAGGATCAGGCCATCGAGACGGATCTCCTTGTCTGCTACCCAGCTCGCTACTCCTTCTGGGGCATCGAACAGGTAGTTGCTGTCTCCGGCCTGGACGAGATACCCATTGGTCTGGAAAAGGCCTCCACAGAAACCCTCAATTTTCAAATCTGCCATGACCTTCCTGTAGTTTCGAAGTTTTCGGAATTCAACATTTCAGGTGATAAAGGTCCGCTTTTCGATACCTTCGAATAGAATCCAGCTTGTTCCGCTATGCCTTTACGTTTCGAATGCCCTAAATGCAATACTCGGCTTTCTGCCGGGAAAGACATGTATCACGTTGTCACGAACTGCCCGGATTGCGGAAGCGAGTTCATCGTACCCGCGCCGGAAGACATCAAGCTTCCCAGCGAGGTCGTGAAATTCGTCTGCCCCGAGTGCAAACGAAAACTGTCTGCTACACCAGAGCAAATGGGCACTGCAATGCCGTGCCCATTCTCCGATTGCGGGGCGGTTCTGCACGTTCCCGATCCCCAGTTCAAACGCATCGATATTCCCGAGAGAGACTCGTGAGTTTCCACGTGAGTGTTCCGAAATTAGGGCCTTTTTCTCGCATGTCCGGGAATTGAAGTGAAACTCTTTCCGGAATGAAATACCCCCTACCCCTGCTGTTTGTAGCATCTCTGCTGATGTGCCATGCTGGACAGCTCTTTTCATCTGACATGACCGATTACGAAAAGAACGACCCGAATATCTGGCTCGAAGGTGTCGAAGATGAGAAGGCTCTCGACTGGGTCCGCAAGGAGAATCAGCGCTCGCTGGATGAACTCGAATCCGATCCCGATTTTGAATCCAATCGAGAGGCCGCCCTGAAAATCCTCACTTCAAAAGAGCGGATTCCCTACGGTCGTCTTCGCGACGGTATGGTCTACAATTTTTGGCAGGACGAAGAAAACGTCCGCGGCATCTGGCGACGCACGACTCAAGACAGCTACGCCACAGAGGAGCCAGACTGGGAGATCATCCTCGATTTCGATAAGCTCGCAGAAGAGGAGGATAAGAACTGGGTCTTCAAAGGCGCGAACGTCCACAAAGACCCCAAGACCGGGAAATATTTCACCCTCATCTCTTTATCAGACGGAGGAAAGGACGCGGTCGTAAAACGAGAGTTCGATCTGGAAATGAAAACATTCGTCGAGGATGGCTTCGTCACTCCCGAGGCAAAGCAAAGTTCGACCTGGGTGGACTCGGATACCTTGTTGATCGGGACCGATTGGGGCGAAGGATCGCTCACAGAGTCAGGGTATCCCCGGATCGTAAAACGATGGACGCGAGGCACCCCTCTTGAAGAGGCAGAAACGGTAATCGAGGGAAATGTGACAGACGTGTCGGTAAGCTCGTTCACCATTGAAAAAGATGATGGCAGTCATCTTGTCTGCCTGAGCGAATCCGACACATTCTTCACATCGAAGTATTTCCTGATTCCCGAAGATGGTTCGGAGCTCGTCCGATGGCCACTCCCACCGAAGTGCGACATCAACGGAATCTACAAAGGCCGTCTCCTTGTTTCCCTGGAGCAAGAGTGGAGCCCAGACGATCAGGATACGTTTCAATCCGGTGACCTCGTGGCTTTCGATATCGAGAGCTTTCTCGACACTAAAGATTTGCCCCCCGTAGAACTGGTCTTTCGTCCTGACGAAACCCAAGCGGTGAACTATGTGGCAATTGCAAAAGGCGCTGCCATTCTATCCATCAACGAGAACGTCGTCGGAAAACTCCTGCGGCTCGAACCCACAGACTATGGCTGGAAGACCGAGGACATTGAGCTTCCCGGCACCGGCGAGGTGAACATCGCTTTCGCTGATAAAGAAGAATCGGTGGTCTATCTTAGCTACGAAGGGTTTCTAACCCCTGACTCATTGCTAGAATACAAAGTAGATTCAGGGGAGAGTAAACCGTTGAAATCCGTTCCGGAAAAATTCGATGCAACTGGACTAACGGTGAACCAATACTTCGCAACGTCCAAAGATGGCACCGAAGTTCCCTACTTCGTTGTCGGACCGGAGGACCTGAAGAAGGACGGAACAAATCCCACGCTTCTATACGGCTACGGAGGTTTCCAGATTTCGCTCGGGCCTTCTTACAACGGGACTACTGGAAAACTCTGGCTCGAAAAAGGCGGCGTCTACGTTTTGGCAAACATTCGCGGAGGCGGGGAGTTCGGCCCCGAGTGGCACCAGGCGGGATTAAAAACCGACCGCCAGCGAATCTACGACGACTTCATTGCGATTGCCGAAGACCTGGTGGCCAAAAAGATCACATCGCCCGAGCACCTCGGAATCATGGGTGGATCGAATGGTGGGCTGCTCATGGGAGTGATGCTGAATCAGCGCCCTGATCTTTGGAATGCTGTGGTCGTTCAGGTGCCGCTGCTCGATATGCTCCGTTACCACTTGCTCCTCGCTGGTGCATCGTGGGTCGACGAGTACGGATCGCCTGACGTTCCGGAAGAGCGTGAGTTTTTGAAGAATATATCACCCTACCACAACTTCAATTCAGAGAAGGAGTATCCCGTTCCATTTTTCGTCACCTCGACCAAAGACGACCGAGTTCATCCCGGTCACGCGAGGAAACTGGCAAAACGATTTCAAGAGGCGGGACTGCCTTTCTACTACTACGAGAACATCGACGGGGGGCACTCCGCTGCTGCCAACCAGGTGGAAAGAGCGAAACGGACTGCGCTGGAATTCACTTATCTCCAGAATCTGCTGATGTCAGGTAGCGAATGATCGTATGGCTCGCATCATATCCGAGGTCGGGAAACACGCTGCTCCGTACGGTGCTGTGCGTGACGCTGGGAGAGAAGAGCTATGCAGATCCCGGTAGCTGGTCGCGGATACTGGAGCGTGACCCTGTAAGAGTTCAGTTGGATAAGAAGCTCGATGCAATAGTGAATTACTCCAGGATGCCAGAGGAATCTTGGGAGTCATTTTACCCGAAGGCACTGGTAGATGAGCAACTTCATCTCGTGAAGAGTCATGATTCTCCATCCGATGACTGCCGAGCGATCTACATTGTCCGTGATGGTAGGAAGAGCTGCTACAGCTATTCGCTGTTTCACAAGGATCGCCTTCCGCAGGAAAAGCGAACGCTGCTGGAAGTCGTAACGGGTGACGACTATTTCGGTGATTGGACCTCATCCTACAAAGCCTGGAACGATTTTCGTAGGCCGGATTCGAAAACGCTTCTGTTGCGTTTCGAAGAGGTAGTGAATGCATCTGGAGAAACGGTGTCGACAATCGCTGAATTTCTTGGGATATCGGGGACAGAGAAAGAAAGCCCCTGGGAAAATCCCTTTCAGGAATTGCAGAACGCGCGTCCCGATTTCTTCCGAGAAGGCCAAGTCGCCTGGACTGGAGAAGAGGGGTGGACCAACGAGGTCGAATGGACCTTTCGGCTCTTCCACGGAGAGTTGATGACAGAGCTGGGATATGAACTCGGTCCCGAACCGGAAATGACTGATAAGGAAATCGCGCGAGCTGCCTCACAGGTTCTACACATTCTCGATCACCCGCGCGTTCCCTTCCGTGCTGTGCAGCGAGATCCGGAAGAAGAGGCTCGTATTCGGGCGGTCTGCGAGTCGGTAAAATAAAACCGGCCCCCGTTTCCGAGGACCGGTTTTTGAATATCTTACAGACAGGAACAGAACGATGCCGAGTCATCGATCGGAGCGGGAAGTCTTGGGAGATCAACAGACCTATTTCTGGGATCACGAGTTCCAAGAAAGGTGGCACGCCAACCTTTCCACGGACCAGTAGAAAAACGCAGTATCCGGGTAGCTCGAATGAGTGGGGGAATAAGAATCGCAAATACCACCTTACGAAATACAATCGATTCCGTGAGAACTCCATCTACCATTCTACTCCTGTCTATACTCTTGCCGATCATAGGAGTTGCGGATGACATCCCGGATCGGTCCGCCGTCCTTGATTCAATGAAGAAAGGAGTTCTCTTCCTGCGTACGAACCTTTCTGTAGGCGGAGGGTATGCTTCCGAATGGTCAAAGGATCGAAAGGAAGGGAGAGTTGAACATGGAAACTCCTCGACCGTTATATCCATTCAACCTCCGGGAACCACGACCCTCGGGCTGACATTTGTTGAGGCGTATCGTGCGACCGACGAGAGGTTGTTTGTGCAGGCCGCCAGAGAGGCAGCCAAAGCTCTGGTCTGGTGCCAGCTATCATCCGGAGGCTGGGAAGACGACTTCGACTTTGATATGACCTTCTCATCCAGGCGTCACTACCGTCGCGATGTGGAAGCTGGCGATGTCGATCCCGGGAAACGGGCCCACCGTTCTACCTTGGATGACAACAAGACTCAGTCGGCACTTTTGTTTCTTTTGGAGTATGCACAGACTGACGCTGGGAAAGAAGATGAAGAACTTGCCGCATGTCTCGAATTTGCCTGGAAGGGACTCCTCGCCGCCCAGTATCCGAACGGAGCATGGCCGCAGCAGTTCGACGGCCCAGCACCGCGCGACCTTCCTGTAGTAAAGGCAACGATTCCCGAAACTTGGCCCCGCGAATGGCCGCACGAAAAATACACGGGATTTTACACTTTGAACGATGGTAACCTCGAGCGAGTCATGCACCTCCTTCTCAGGGCGTACGAGCTGACTGGCGAAGCTCGGTTCATCGACTCTGCAAAGAAGCTTGGCGATTTCCTTCTCCTTGCTCAGTTCGAGGGAAGCCAGCCTGCGTGGTCCCAACAATACGATGAAAACATGCAGCCGGTGTGGGCGAGGAAATTCGAGCCGCCTGCGCTCAGCTCAACGGAGAGCTACAGCGCGATTGTCGCTCTTTTCAGATTGTGGATCGCTACTGGTGAAGACAAATGCATCGCGACTTTGGGTCCGGCTCTCGACTGGTTGGAGAAGAGCCAGCTCGAAGATGGGAAGTGGGCGCGCTTCTACGAACTCAATACCAACAAGCCTCTCTACTGTGTCGCCGAAACCTACGAGCTGACGTACGACGACTCAAACACTCCAAGCCACTACGGTTTCAAAATATCGAGCTTGGAAAATAAAATCGAACGCATGCGCGAAGACATCGCGCGTCCTCACGAAGAAGCCGCTCGACGCATGGCTGGCCCGACTCAGAAAGAGAGTTGGGAGAAGAAAGCGAGAGGAGTTAGAGGAAAGGTGAAGGACGCCATGGAGAGTCAGAACGAGAACGGATGTTGGTATAGCAGCGACAAGATCGACGCCACCATCTTCGTTAAGAATCTCCGAGTGATGGCGGAATATCTGGATGCCCTCAACCAGGCAGAGGCAATCAAAAACTGAATTCCCTTCCACCCGCCGGGTTCAGTTCGTAACGTGTTGAAGAAGCACATGCCAACATGCAGACGATCGAAGAAACTGAACTGGAAAAGGAACTTGAGATACCCGAGGGAGAGGCGGACCGAACCGAATATTTTGCTAGGCTGGCCGAAAAACGGGCTTCCGGTCAGTTTGCGTTGTCGCCACTGAATCTGTCGGACGAACAACGGAGATTGTACGTAAGGGAGACATTGCGCGAAGATCACCAGTTTCGCATACTCAACCGCCCGGAGGGTGCACAGGCGAAATTCGACAAGCTCGCAAACTCTGTCTTCAAATTCTTTCGTGGCACTGCCTTGCTATACTACCGCGACTACGCAGGAGACGATGTCGGCTTACCCGTTGTGTTCTCGATAGGGGACATTCATCCCGAAAATTTTGGGGTAATGCCCAACGAAAGCCGCGCTCCGATATTTGGTGTGAACGACTTCGACGAAGCCTACTATGCCCCTTTCTCTTGGGATGTGAAACGCGGATCCGTCGGTTTTTGGCTCGCGGCAAAGGAGAACGGTTTCAAGAAAAAGAAGCGGAAGAAGATCGTAAAGAAGTTTGTTAAAGGCTACTTGAAAGGCCTGCGTGAATTTTCAAGAAACGACAGGGAGAAGTGGCACCAGATGCGCATGGACAACAGCCCGAAGATGATTCGCAAGTTGTTGAAGTCTGCCATGACAGATAGAGAAGATTTTCTCGAAGAGTATGTCGACCTCGACAAAGCGAGGTTCCGCCCCACAGACGAGATTGTTCCGCTCACCAGTGATCTGGAGAAGTTTCAGGACGTCATGCGCCGGTATGAAGATGAGAACGACATTCCGGAACGAGATCACAATGGGGGAATCAAGGTAAAAGACGTGGCCATTAAGAAAGACAGTGGGACAGCCAGTCTCGGCCTCGATCGCTATTTTGTTTTGATAGAGGGGCCATCGAAGGATCCGACTGACGACATCATTCTCGAACTCAAGCAGAGCCGTCGGTCTGCATTGCATGGCCTTGTTCAGGGTGAACCCGGTTATCACGATGATGACCACGAGGCGGGTAGAATCGCTCGATCCCACGCAATCCATTTATGTGGTGGGGACCCGTATTATGGAAAAACTGAGATCGACGGGAAAAGCTTCCTCGTGCGAGAGCGCAGTCCCTACAAAGAGGGCGTCGACTTGGACGACCTCGATTTCAAACACTTCAAAAAGTATGCGTCCATCTGCGGACTGAGCCTCGCCGTAGCTCACGCACGAAGCGACCAGGATGAGGAAGATATGGACGAGGAGGCCGAAAACTTGATTCTTGAATCCATCATTCCTGATGTATTCGTCGACGACGTCATCCGTTTCACGAAAGTCGCCGCCAAACGCATCAAGCGCGACTATGAAGCTTTTGTAGACGACCACGAACTTGGCGCGTTTCAGTTTCTCTGATCACTCGTTTGGAACCAACCGCCGCGCTTTCGAGCGACCACCATTCCAAATGTCATATTCCGGATCGGCCCACTTGTCGAAATAGGCCTCCAGCTTCCCGATCATCTCGGCTTGGATGGTCGCATGTTCGGGTTGACCGAAAAGATTGAAGCGTTCGTGCGGATCGTTCTTCATGTCGTATAGCTCGGAAGGACCATCGGGAAATTTGCGTAGCACCACTTTCCAGTCATCTGTGCGAAAAGAGCGTGTTCCTTCGAACTCGTACGCCATCTCATTCGTCCATTCAACCTCTTCGCCTTTCAGTGCGGGAGCCAGGCTGTGCCCGGGCAAAGCCGGCTTGCCGGGTAGTCGATTCGCCAATCCCATATGGTCCAGAACCGTGGGAAAGAAATCGATATTCGATACTAACAGATCATTTTTTCCCGGGACGACAGAACCGGGATGGCGAAAGATGAATGGCACCTGCATCATCAAGTCGTGAGCAGCAATGGGGCGAGTATGGTCACCCATCCCGAAGAATCCATTCTGGCCGCCCATCCAGCCCTGATCACCGGCAAAGACGACGAGCGTGTTTTCGTCGAGTCCATTGTCCTTCAGCGATTGTAGGATCTCTCCGACACCATCGTCGACAGCGCTCACCTCAGCCGCCACTCGCCGGATGCTCACGATGTTGTTGTGATAGTCTTTATTGTTGAATTGCCACGGATGCATCGTGTCCCTCGGAAACGAAGGAATGTATTTGTCCGAGTAATATTCCGCGTGGCGGTTCTTCGCCGGTTCGAGCAAAAGAGGGCTCAGGCAATAAGGACCGTTGTAAGCGAGATAGAGGAAGAACGGTTTCTCGGAATCCGCCTGCTCTTCGATGAACTGCTTTCCTCGCCTCGTCCAGAGGTCGGTCATGTATTCCGGCGTAGGCTTCACTTCGCCGTTCTCAATAATGGGGTCGCCATAAAAGTCTCGTGTGCTCCCGCGCTCCATGGTGACCCAAGTGGAGAACCCATCCTGCGGAGTCATGTTCGCTCCAAGGTGCCATTTCCCGACAAGCCCGCAGGTGTAACCCTCCGAATGCAGGATCTCTGGAAGTGTATCAAATTCATCCAGCGTGTAGTAGGCCTCCGGCCCCATCATGTATTTCGGATCGAGAAAGCAGTGCACGCCATGTTGGGAAGGAAGCAGGCCGGTCAGATACGTCGCGCGGGTAGGGGAGCAAACTGGATTGCTACTTAGCGCCCTTGTGAAAAGCATTCCCTCTTCCGCCATCTGGTCGAGGTGGGGAGTGCGAATGTCTTGATTGCCATAGCAGCCAAGAGTCCACGCGCCATGGTTATCGGTTAGAATGAAGACGAGGTTGGGTGGCTTTTCTGCGGATCGAACAGGCAGGGCGACGACAAGGAGCAGGAGTATCCCAAGAAGCGGCTTCATATCTCTTGTGTAGGGTAGGGGACGCTTGCGGGCAAGTCCGCGAATGGGGGCGGAGTTACTCCACGAACTCCGGTAGCGGACGGCTCTGCTTTTCCGGGTCGATCCGTGATCGTTGGCGAAACTCACGTGGCGTTGTGGATTTCAAATTCCGGAACCGTCGATTGAAGTTCGATAGATTGTTGAAGCCACAGTCAAAAGCGATTTCGGAAATCGAGCGATCGGTTTCCAGCAACTGCCGGCATGCTTCCCCGATTCGAAGTTCATGCAGATACTCGATTAAGGTCTTACCCGTATTCGCTTTGAAAAACCGACAGAACGACTTCGGGCTCATCTTTGCTATTGCCGCCGCCTCTTCGAGAGTCACTTCTTCGGTCCTGTTCGCCCGTAAAAAACCAAGCACCTCATCGAGTCGGGAGATATCTCGCTCGCGTAGTGACGGTGAATAGGCAGGGCTGGCCAGCGGACGCTTCTCATCACATTCCGCGAAAAACTGCAATAGCTTCAGTAACTGCAGGAGGCGTTCCAGAGGAGATTGATTCTCCATCGCGAGGATAAGTTCTGCGGCGCTATCTGCAGCCTCTCCGTAAAATTCGAATCCAAATTTCGCCTCATCGAGGAATTCTCTCACAGCCTGCATTTCCTCTTTCTGAAACAACTCACTCCCGATGGACTCCCTCGAGAATTGAATGACCGCTAGAGAAGGTTTTGCCCAGTCCCTTTCGTCTTCCTTACCGGAGTGAAGAGCATGCGGAATGTTCGGGCCATTCATGATCAGGGTCCCTTTGGTGAGCTGCCCGACGTGGTCACCCGAGATGAATTCACCCGCATGATCCTTCAGTGAAAGCAGGATATCGTACTCCGGATGGTAGTGGTATACCGGCCACACATCCCGATCGATTTTGAAAATCAGAGCACGAGAAGCCCCGGTCGGGACGATTTCCAGCTGAGGGCGAGCCATGGCGAGATTGCGTGAATTAGACCAAATTCTACCACGAAATCGTCACCAGGGCCGTAAATAATGGGAAAATAGTATCAGTAAGTGTCTCGAACCGATTTGTCGAATCGACGCCCCTGTCGGATCTTTGGTAAGATAGACACCCCCTCTATGATTCGCGGATATCTCATCCTCCCAATACTTGGACTGCTGCTTGCAGCAAATGGTGGAGTGTTTGCGGCCGCGCAGGATTCGCAGGAAGAGTTCTTCGAGAAGAAGATCCGTCCCGTCCTCGCTGAGAAGTGTTTCAAGTGTCACTCCGCTGAAGCCGAAAAGTTGAAGGGCAGTCTTCAACTCGACCATCTTCAGCATCTGCTGGAAGGCGGCGACACAGGCCCGGCCATCGTTCCGGGCAAAGTCGACGAAAGCCTCCTCATCGAATCGATCTTGTATGGAAACGAGGATCTACAGATGCCTCCCAAGGAGAAGCTCAGCGACGAGATCGTGAACGATTTCAAAACCTGGATCGCATCCGGAGCCTACTGGCCTGAGGAGAAAGTTCCCGCGCGCGGGGAAAAGGACGAGTCAGGAAAATTCGATCTCCAGAAAAGATTCCAAGAGCATTGGTCATGGCGGCCAGTTGAAAAACCGGAGCTTCCTTCGATTGAGAAAACCGACTGGCCTGGAAATCCGATCGATCACTTCATCCTCTCCCAAATAGAGAAAGCTGGTCTTGCACCGGCAGATGAGGCCGAAAAAGAAACGTGGCTCCGGAGAGTGAACTTCGACCTCATCGGCCTGCCTCCGACTCCAGACGAGATAGAGCAGTTTCGAAAAGACAAATCGACCGACGCTCACGCAAAGGTTGTCGATCGCCTCCTCGCGTCTCCCCATTTCGGCGAGAAGTGGGCACGGCATTGGATGGACCTCGTGCGCTACGCGGACACCTACGGACACGAGTTCGACTATCCCATCCCCCACGCCCACGAATATCGGGATTATCTCATACGAGCCTACAATCAGGATGTTCCCTACGATCTCTTTATCAAAGAACACATCGCAGGTGATTTGTTAGACACTCCTCGTCGAAATTCGGAAAAGCATTTCGCAGAGTCTCCCATCGGTACCGGCTTTTGGTTTTTCCACGAAGCCACGCACGCCCCCACCGATGTGCTCGCGAACGAAGCCGACATCATGGACAATCAGATCGATGTGTTCGGAAAGTCCTTTCTCGGTCTCACTGTCTCCTGTGCTCGCTGCCACGACCATAAGTTCGACGCCATCAGCACAGCCGACTACTACGCGATGACCGCCTATCTCCAGAGCAGTGCTCGGCAGGAGGTTCTCCTCGACGAGAACGGCATTCGTGCAAAAGCAAAATCCAACCAGGAGAAGATCAAGAAAGAGGCAGACCAGAACCTGACCGGTCTCCTTCCCGCAGCATCTTCTCCCATCGAAAGTGAAACGGCTCTCTACGAAGATTTCCGTTCGGGAGAAATCCCTGCTGGCTGGAGCACAACTGGTCTTGCGTTCACTGGGACAGGTGAAAAAGCTGGCATCCGGTTCGACAAAGACGATCCCATTTCCGTTCCCGGCACCATAGACAGTGGTGTCTATGGTAGGAAGCGAATCGGGACCCTCCGTTCACCCACCTTCGAGATCACAGGTGACCGAATCCACATTCTGCTGAAGGCCAACAAGGGCACCGTGAAACTCGTCATCGATAACTACCAGATGAACTCGTTTCATCAGCTTCTCTTCCGGGGTTCTTACATGAAGCAAATCGAAACCGAAGGTGGTTTCAAATGGATCACGATGACCGGGAACCTCGACAAGTATATCGGACACAAAGCCTACCTTGAGTTCCGAGATGACAGTGACGGTTCCATGACGATCGACCAGATCCGATTTTCGAATGGAGGAAATGCTCCTCCTCTTCCTGCTGAGCGAAACGAGACTCCCTCACTCCAACTCTCCGAAGAAACGCTCACTTCCATTACCGAAGGGGAAAAGCTCACCCAGAATTGGCCTCCACTTCGCCGTGCCCTTGCCATGGGCAAAGGCACTCCAGAAAACGCCCACGTCTACATCCGAGGCAGTCACCGTTCTCTCGGTGATGAAGTCCCACGCCGTTTCCTTGAAGCACTCGGCGGGGAAGAGGGCGACCGCCTCAATCTCGCCAATCAAGTCGCCAGCTCTGCGAATCCACTTACCGCCCGAGTCATGGTGAACCGCATATGGCACCACCTCTTCGGACGGGGAATCGTCCCCACCGTCGACGACTTCGGTCCCATGGGCCAGCCCGCCAGCCACCCTGAACTCCTCGACTGGCTCGCTTCCGACTTCGTCGAAAATGGCTGGTCGGTAAAACAACAGATTCGTCAGATCGTCTTGTCATCGACCTACCGGCAGTCAGCAAAATCAAACTCGTCCGTTGACCCTGCAAAGCTGGCTACCGTCGATCCTGACAACGTGCTCCTTTCCAGCATGCCTGTTCGTCGTCTCACCGCAGAGGCAATCCGCGATTCTATTCTGTCCGTGTCAGGCCGATTCGACGATGAGATGTTCGGAAATCCCGTCCCTACCCATCGGACGGCGTTCATGACCGGTCGCGGTGCACGCGACAGTGGGCCGCTCGATGGTGCTGGCCGCCGCAGCATTTACGGAGCGGTTTATCGGAACTTTCTTTCCCCCTTCATGCTGACCTTCGACACGCCAAGCCCATTCGGTCCAAAGGGGAGGCGCAATATCTCAAACGTCCCCGCTCAGGCCCTCGTTCTCTTGAACGATCCTTTCGTCGCCGAACAAAGCTCACTATGGGGAAAGCATGCAGTCGAGAGCAAAGAACCTGTTCCAGACAGAATTCGAAATATGTATCTGTCAGGATTAGGCCGAGAACCATCGCAATCGGAATTGGCTTCCGTAGAAACTTTCCTGACATCCCGCGGTGTTGAAACCGAGAAAGCATGGGCAGACTTCGCTCACGTGCTTTTCAATACCAAGGAGTTTATCTTCCTCAACTGAACCAGAACCGAACACCATGCATTGCGGAAATTTCATCCATCGCCCTGCCAGTAGGAGACAACTCCTGAAAGGGTGCGCCATGGGCTTCGGTGGAGTCGCGTTAAAGGCTCTCATGGCAGAGCAGGCCAACGCCGCAATTCACAATCCGCTCGACCCGAAGATCCCGCATTTCGTCCCGAAAGCGAAAAACGTCATCTTCCTCTACATGGATGGCGGCCCCTCTCAGGTCGACACGTTCGACTACAAGCCGCACCTGGAAAAGTATCACGGTCAGGACCCCAGGGATGCCATCGGTGAGCTGGCTCCTACGCAATTCGACAACATCGGGAAAGTCCTCAAATCCCAATGGGACTTCAAGCAGAGGGGGGAAAGCGGAAATTGGGTCAGTGATCTGTTTCCTCACCTCGCTTCCGACGACATTATCGACGAGCTCGCCTTTGTGAAGTCGATGACGTCAAAGTTCTCGGAGCACACCTTCGCAAATTACTTTCTTCATACCGGTAGTCCGTTCCAGGGGAGGCCCAGCATGGGGGCCTGGTTAGGATATGGCCTCGGTACCGAAAACGAAAATCTTCCCGGGTTTGTCGTCCTCAATGGCGGCCTCATTCCTCCCGGCGGTCTCGATTGTTTTGGTTCGGGCTTTCTTCCCGCTTCCTATCAGGGCTCCGTTTTCCTTCCCCAGGATCAGCCTATCGCCAACATCAAGCCCGGCGAGGCCACGGCGGATCTTCAGAAAGAAAAACTCGATCTCATTCGCCAGCTCGATCAACACGCGCTCGAAGCCTCCGACCAGGATCCTGCCGTCGAAGCGGCAATTCAGAACTACGAGACTGCTTTTCGCATGCAGACTTCTGTTCCGGATCTCATGGATCTCGCGGGCGAGTCCGAGGTGGTAAAGAAAATGTATGGCCTCGATGCCGATTTCAAAAATACTCGCACCTTCGGTCTTCAGTGCCTGCTTGCTCGTCGTCTCGTCCAGCGGGGTGTCCGGTTCATCGAGTTGACCTGCCCCAGCGGAAACGGCGATCGATGGGATCAGCACAAGAACCTCTTCGACGGTCACACCAAAAATTGTAAGACGGTCGACCAGCCCATCGCGGCTCTCATTCGCGACCTCCGCATCCTTGGCCTTCTCGAATCAACGCTCATTGTCTTTGCAGGGGAGTTCGGACGCACTCCGTTTGCGCAGGGCACTGACGGTCGCGATCACAATCCTTTTGGCTTCACCATCTGGATGGCCGGAGGCGGTGTAAAGGGCGGAGCCTGTGTCGGCGAAACGGATGAGTGGGGATACAAGGCGGTGAAAGATCGCTACGAGATCCACGACCTTCACGCCACTATGCTGCACTTGTTAGGTGTGGAGCACACCAAGAGCACTTTCCGGTTCAGTGGCCGCGACATGCGTCTCACCGATGTGCACGGTCACCTGATCGAAGGAATTCTTTCGTGACGACAGGCCATTTCCGTCCCAGAGTGTTGGGAGGACGGACACATGGTCGGGGCCATTTTCATCGGGACGTTTCTTCCGCTGGTTTTGCTGATGTTGCTATTGCGACACAGCCGCCCCGTCTTTGCCTGTTTCTGCTGGGGCATGGTCGCCTTCCTGGCCATCCATCTCGTCTCCCCGTTTCTCTATTCTCTCGCCAGTATTCCTGACGAGCTCAAGTTCCAGGCAGTCTTCATCGGGCCGCCCCTGGAAGAACTCCTGAAATCGATTCCCGTACTCGTCGCACCATTCGTGGCGCAGCGATCGTTTGTCCCATTCTTCTATATCCTTGGAATGGCCTCCGGGATAGGTTTCGCGGTGGAAGAAAACCTGAACTACCTCGTCGCCTATCACGAAGATGCGGGGAACTCCATGGGTCTCATGGTTCTGCGCTCCCTCTCCACCTGTTTGATGCATGGAATCGCGAGCGGCCTCATTGGTTTTTCATTCACCTTGGGGAGACGAGGTGGCGGCCCGTGGCTCTTGGTATTCCCTGTTGTCGGGTGGATCCTCGCGAGCCTCTACCACGGTCTGTTCAATTGGCTCGTCCTTTCCGATCTGCTTGCTGTCGCCGTCTGCCTGGCCTTGTTGGTCTTCGTCCTTTTCCTCCACGGCATGAAAGTCCTCGAGCCCAAAGCAGCCGAGACACGGGGCACGGTCTGGGAGTAGCCGTATCAGCCCATTCACTCAATAAACGACCGCCTTTGCCCTGAGTGTGTCGGATTTAGCAAGAAATGTTTCAAAATGGTTGAACAAAAAGCACTTACTATTGTCTTAAACTATACAGCGCTCCTTTAGATAGGGGCGCATGAAGAATTTAACAACCAAACAGATTATACGAAAAACCCACCTCGGTAACATGCCGCCCGCATTACGATCGAGGTCCCCAGAATACGAGATCGAGACCCTACGTTAGCTTCTCCATCCCGGTTTCCTGCCGAGAGCAGGACGGCTGAGGACACAACCCGAGACGAAAAAAGGCTGCCTGTTGCTGAGACAAGCAACACTACAATGGCAGCCTTCTTACATATTCTCGACGCGCTACTTCCCGGGAAGTCAGTCCGTTCGGACCAACCCGAGAAGAAGCGCCCCACCATCGGACTTGCTCTCTCTTCCGGAGGAGCCAAGGGACTCGCCCACATCGGCGTAATTCAGGTTCTCGAAGAAAACGGCATCGAGGTCGAAGCAATCGCGGGGACCAGCATGGGTGCCTACGTCGGTGGACTCTGGGCATCTGGGCTGCACGGAAAAGAGCTCGAAGGCCTCGCCGCCGCAATGACCTCTGGCCGCGAACGCTGGAGTCTGGTCGACCCAGTCCTCCCACCGCGACGTGGATTCATTCGAGGCAAAAAGATTCTCGCCCGCTTGCGCGAAACGCTTGGCGATAAACAGTTCTCAGAACTGGAAAAACCATTCGTAGCAATTGCGACCGAGTTCGAAACACTCGAACGAGCGGTTCTCGAATCGGGCGAAGTGGCCACCGCCATTCAGGCGAGTCTGGCTGTGCCCGGAGTGGTCGTCCCTGTGATGCGCGAAGGCATCGAATACATCGACGGAGGCGTCTGTGATCCACTTCCTGTTAGAATCCTCAAGGAGAAATTCGAAGTCGATGCAGTCATCGCTGTGAATGTTCTGCCGCCGATAGGCTCTCTCCGAAACCACAAGAATAAGGAAATCCCTCGTCGATGGAAGCGGTCGATGCAGGCGGTCAATCGCCACATCAACTACTTCGCTCCGGGGAACTTGTTAGACATCCTCCGTGGTGCGGCCATGGGCTCACAGATGCGACTTGTCTCGCGAAGTGCTCGCTCTGCCGATGTTCTCATTTCCGCGATCAGCGTGGAAACAGGCTGGCACGATTATCACCGCTTCGACCACTACATCGAAGTCGGGCGAAAAGCCGCCGAAGACGCTTTGCCGAAAATCCTGGCCTTACTCAACACCGGAGATCCCGCCCCGGACTCCGGCGACACGAAACCCGAACTCGCGAACTGCGCATGAAAACGAAACGACTCACAACACATTGGGACAGCCTCAGCTCGGACGAACTTCGTCACCTCCAGGCCGCTCAACTGCGATCATATCTCGCAGATCACGTCGTCTCGTTTTCGGCTTACTACCGCGAACTGTTCGATAAGGAAGGGATCGATCTAAATCGTCTTCAGACTTTGGAAGATCTATCCCGTATCCCTTTCACATCAAAGCGGATGCTCGTTTCCGACGATGGAGTAGCTCGCACACAGGACTTCGTTCTTATCCCTGATGAGAAAGTCCTTGGTCGCCGTTTCTCCACCATCGCTCGCGCTCTTTATAAGGGGCGTACAGGCGTGAAAGAAGATTTCGAAAGAGAATACCGTCCCATTCTGATGACTAGCACGACTGGCCGTTCAGCCGAGCCGGTTCCTTTCCTTTACACGCAGCACGACTTGGATCATCTCGCGACTACAGGTCGCCGCCTCATGGAGATCTGCGATTCTCGCAAAGAGTATCGGCACATCAATCTTTTCCCTTTTGCTCCACACCTCGCCTTTTGGCAGGCACATTATGCCGGTCTCGGCTACAACACCTTCACCCTTTCCACCGGTGGAGGAAAAGTCATGGGAACAGAGGGCAATGTTAGGCTCCTCAAAAAGATCAACCCCGACGCCCTTATCGGGATGCCAACCTTCCTCTACCACGTTCTTCAAATGGCCGTGGAAGAAGGAGTCGATGCTCCCAAAATCAAGCGCATCGTCCTTGGTGGGGAAAAAGTTCCCACCGGCCTGCGCAGAAAGCTGAAAGCACTCTGTGCGGAACTCGGTTCGGGAAATGTCGACATCATGGCGACCTACGGTTTCACAGAAGCCAAAATGGCTTGGCCGGAATGTCCGGCCCGTGGCTTCGACGAGGCGACCGGCTACCACCTCTATCCCGATTTGGGAATCGTCGAAGTCGTCGATCCCGACACCGGCGAGCAGGTCGGAGAAGGGGAACCCGGAGAGATTGTCTACACACCACTCGATAGCCGAGGAAGTGTCGTCCTGCGATACCGCACCGGAGATCTCATCTCAGGCGGTCTCACTTACGAGCCCTGCCCGGCATGTGGCCGAAGGGTCCCTCGTCTGGTGGGAAAGATCTCCCGGGTCAGCAACGTCCGTCGCCTCAACATCGGCAAGGTGAAAGGAAACCTCGTGAATTTCAACGAACTCGAGCACGTCCTCGACGATCTCATCATGATCGGCTCCTGGCAGATCGAGCTTCGCAAGCGAAACGACGACCCGCTCGATTGCGACGAAATCATCGTTCACGTCGAAGCGCGGGACAGCTCGTCGAAAGAAGTAATCGAGCACGAGATCGAGAAGCGCTTCCTCGAAGCGACTGAGATACGGCCCAACCGCGTCGAGTTTCACAACGCGGAAACGATGCGGAAGAAACAGGGCGTCGGCAAAGGCTTAAAAGAAGAAAAGGTCGTGGACAATAGGGAGGTGTCTTCGCGAGAAACCCCGAAAGAAACTCCTAACACCATCACCACAGCATGAATAATTTGAATAACGAAAAGAAGAAGAACTCTCTCGTCATCGTAGACGGAGTGCGCACCCCGTTTCTTAAAATGGGAAGCGAGTTTGCCGACCTCGACGCCACAGAATTGGCTCGATCGGTAGTGCAGACACTCTTGATCCGCACCGGCATCGACCCGGAGAAAATTGACGAGACAATTCTCGGTTGTGTGTCCCAGCCAGCCGACGCGGCGAACATCGCCCGCGTTGTGGCACTACGAGCTGGTATACCGGAAAGCAAGCCTGCCATGACAGTGCATCGAAACTGCGGAAGCGGTCTTGAGGCACTGACGGTCGCATCGGAACGCGTCGCAGCTGGGAAAGGCGAGGTCTTCGTGGTTGGTGGGACGGAGAACATGTCTCGCATACCATTGATGTTTTCGGCGGCCGCGGCCACGAAGTTCGGCGCGCTTGCGCGTTCGAAAACTGCGGGCGGCAGAGTGGCCGCGGCTGCTACCTTTCGACCATCAGATTTCTCTCCGGTCGTGGGGCTCCGCCTTGGACTGACCGACCCGGTCAGCGGATTGAATATGGGAGAAACGGCAGAGATTCTTGCCCGCGATTTTGATATCAGCCGGGAGGAACAGGATCGTTTCGCTCTCAACTCGCATCTCAAAGCCGCCGCCGCCCGCGAGAAGCTAGGTAAGGAAATCGCGCCGGTATATCTGCCGGATCGAGGAACTTATGTCGATCAGGACAATGGCATTCGCGACGGACAGACCAATGAAGCGCTGGCTCGCCTTCGTCCGGTATTCGAGAAAGGCACAGGCACCGTCACTGCAGGGAATAGTTCCCAGGTAACTGACGGAGCGGTAGCCCTCCTCGTGATGACCGAGTCGAAAGCAGAAGAACTTGGATTTGAGCCCCTCGGTCGACTAGTCGATTACGCCTTCAGCGGGTGCGACCCGAAAAGGATGGGGCTCGGTCCGGCATTCTCGATCCGCGAATTGTACGAAAGAACCTGCCTTCGTCCGGAGGACGCCGACGTGGTGGAAGTGAATGAAGCCTTCGCCGCTCAGGTGCTTGCCGTGACGAAGTTATTCAAGACAAAAGAATTCAGTGGATTGGCGATTCCTGAGGATCGGCTCAATCCGAACGGCGGCGCAATCGCCCTCGGACACCCCGTCGGGGCGACAGGTGCACGTCTCGTGTTGACTACTTTACTGGAAATGAAACGACGGGGTGGAAAGCGCGGGCTTGTCAGCTTGTGCATCGGCGGCGGACAAGGAGGTGCCGCGTGGCTGGAAACTATCTAACACCTAAGCAAATAGAAATACCCCCCAAATGATCACACCAACCCTATTCAAACAGGAAGCAGAGCGATCGGGCGGCTCCGGTGGAGCACGATCGAAGGTCGCCCTTGCTCATAACATTCACCTCGACATGCTCGAGGGCGATATCGCTCTCGTGACATTCGATCATCCGACTAAGTCGGCGAATATCTTCGATGCGAGAACGCTCGTGGAGCTGGAAGTAGCGTTGAAAGCCGTCACTCGACTCCGGGCCAAAGGTCTCGTCTTCATGAGTTCGAAGCCAACGATCTTCATCGCTGGCGCCGATCTCGAAGCACTCGCGACCTACGGCGAAGAAGAACTCGACCACCTCATTCGAAAAGGGCAGGAGATCTTCCAGAGCGTAGCGGAGTTAAAAATTCCCACTGTGGCTGCCATCAACGGAGCATGCCTCGGAGGCGGTCTCGAACTGTCTCTCGCCTGCGATGTGAGAATTGCGACGGACGACAAAAGTACGAAGGTCGGTCTCCCCGAAACCATGCTGGGAATCCTTCCCGCCTGGGGTGGCTCCACTCGCCTTCCCAGACTTGTCGGTCTACCTACAGCACTTGACCTCATTCTCGGTGGCAAACAGCTCACCGCGAAACACGCCCTCAAGCTTGGGGTCGTTGATCGAGTCGTTCCAAAAGAGCGACTGCGTGAAGTAGCTCTGGAGACAGTGGCGAAAACTCTGCCGGACAGGAAGTCGAATTTCCTGACAAACAACCCACTCAGCGCTGCTGCGATTCGCAAGATCGTCGAGAAGAAAACGCTCGACCGATCTCGCGGAAACTACCCAGCACTTGAAGAATCGATCGAGGTCGTCACTCGGGGTGGCTTTGGAAGTATTGCCGAGTCACTCGAACGTGAGCGAGAGGCGGTTCTTCGCTTGTCTGCGACGGAAGCCGCAAAAAATCTGATGCGTGTCTTCCGCCTGCAGGAGTGGGCGAAGAAATTTCGCTATGACACTGCCGTCAATCCGAGAGAGCTGGAGCCTATCACGAGCACAGCCGTGATCGGTGCGGGAGTCATGGGATCGGGGATCGCACAGTGGTTTGCGGCTCGTGGGATGTCCGTCATCTTGCGAGATATCGACGAAGGTCGAGTCGCCGCCGGTTTTAAGTCTGTGAAGCGCCTCTTCGACAGCGCGGTGAAAAAGCGAATCTTCACCAGCCACGATGCAATGCGTCGTATGGATCTGGTAGCTCCATCCGCAACTCCTGTCTCTCTTGCGGGTTGCGACCTCGTCGTCGAGGCAGCCGTGGAAGACCTGGCGATCAAGAAAACCATTTTCGCCGACCTCTGCGAGCGAAGCAGTGAGAAAACGATCCTGGCGACCAACACATCGGCCCTTCCTATCTCGGAGCTTTGTGAAGCACCTGGAGTGACTCACCCCGAGCGTATCGTCGGGCTGCACTTCTTCAATCCAGTCAGTCGGATGAAGCTGGTGGAGATCGTCGTCACCGAGCACACTTCTCCGGAAGTTGTCGAGTCGATGCTCGCCTTTGTTCGGAAGATCGGGAAGCTGCCGGTTGTTGTGAAAGATTCACCCGGTTTCCTTGTGAACCGCATTCTCATGCCCTACCTCATTGAGGCAGGTAAGCTAGTGGATCGTGGTTACAAACCCGAGGTGATCGACGAAGCCATGCTCAACTTCGGGATGCCGATGGGGCCCGTCCGATTGCTCGATGAAGTTGGTCTCGATGTCGCCGCCCATGTGGGCGGAACCATGCGCGAAGCATTCGGCGATCGATTCGAACTTCCATCCGTTCTGACCAGCCTTATCAAGAACGGTCGCCTCGGACGGAAGACGGGTCACGGTTTCTACGAATACGAAAAGGGCAAAGCCCTGCGTGATCGATCTTTCGCTCATCCACCTGAGCAAATGACGCGACCGGAGATTGCCAGCTATCTCGTGAATCTCATGGTCGATGAAGCCCGACTCTGTCTCAAAGAAGGAGTCGTGAAGACAGCCGACGAAATCGATCTCGCCATGATCCTCGGCACCGGGTTCGCCCCGTTCCGAGGTGGCCCGATGGCCTTCGCTGGCGATACAAAAACAGTATGAATTTGGAATCAGCGACCGCCCCTCGCTGTTGGTCTAACATAGAAAGGAAAGAATTATGAAAACCCCTGTTAAGCCCGACAAACCGGCTCCGGAAAAGCCGAGTTCGGTCATCGATACATCCAAGATGTCACCGGAAGAAAGGGCTGCCTTGGAACTGGCAGAAGCTTCCCGCGTTGAAGCGGGACCGACAGGCAGTTTCGGGGAGTCGCTCTTCTTCGGAAAACCTCAATTCGAAACCATGTTCCCATTCCCGGCACAGTCCGTGGAAGATGAGGACCAGGGCGACGCCTTCCTCGAAAGGCTGGAAACGTTCTTGAAAGAAAACGTCGACGCCGACGAAATTGACCGCACGGGAGAAATTCCGGTCGAAGTCATCGAAGGTCTCGCCAAGCTAGGTGCCTTTGGGATCAAGATCCCTCGCCGATACGGTGGTCTCGGACTTTCGCAGACCAACTACTCCCGTGCAGCGATGCTACTCGGTAGTTACTGCGGAAACCTCACCGCTCTATTGTCTGCCCACCAGTCGATTGGTGTGCCGCAGCCTCTCCTCGTCTTCGGAACGGAGGAGCAGAAACAGAAGTTTCTCCCTCGATGCGCCGCAGGCGAAATCTCCGCCTTTGCCCTGACAGAGCCAAATGTCGGTTCCGATCCGGCTAAGATGGAAACCACCGCCGAGCTCGACGAGCCGACCGGCGAGTATGTTCTCAACGGAGAAAAACTCTGGTGCACAAACGGAGTCAAAGCCGGAGTCATCGTCGTGATGGCGCGCATGGCAGGCTCCGATCCCGGACGCCCGAACATCAGCGCCTTCCTCGTCGAGATGGATACTCCCGGCGTCGAAGTGACTCACCGCTGTCGCTTCATGGGCTTGAAGGCTCTTTACAACGGCGTCGTCAAATTCACCGACGTGCGCATCCCGAAAGAGAATCTCATTCTCGACGAAGGACGTGGATTGAAAGTAGCCCTTACCACCCTTAATACCGGGCGCATCACTCTTCCCGCCGCTTGTGTGGGAATGGCGAAACAGTGTCTTGACTGGTCCACTGAATGGGCCTCCCGGCGCGTCCAGTGGGGTGCTCCTGTGGGACGTCACGATGCCATCGCCCAGAAGCTCGCGAAGATGAAAGCGGACACCTTTGCCATCGAGGCAATGGTTCGATATGTGTCTTTGCTAGTCGATAGGGACAAAAAATCCGACATCCGCATCGAGGCGGCATTTGCCAAGATGTGGGGCACGGAACGCGGATGGGATATCGTAAACGATACCATGCAGATTCGAGGCGGACGCGGTTATGAAACCGCCGACTCTCTCAAGGCACGCGGGGACAATCCCGTTCCCGTCGAGCGATTCCTTCGCGACAGCCGGATCAATACGATCTTCGAAGGTTCCAGCGAGATCATGCGACTGCTCATTGCCCGCGAGGCACTCGACCCGCACCTCAAGATGGGTGGCCCCGTGCTCAACTCGACATTGCCTTTCAAAGAGCGAGCCAAGGCAGCTCTTCGATCGGCCTGGTTCTACGGACGATGGTATCCGATGCTTTGGACTCCGACACTCCACGGAACCTACGGCATCGTTCCCGAGTTTGGCAAAGAGGCACGCCAGGTTCGAGCACTCAGCAAGAAGCTCGCTCGCAAGCTCTTTCACTCCATGCTTCGGCACGGTCCCAAGCTGGAGAAAAAGCAGGTCCTCCTCGGTCGTTACGTCGAGATCGGTGCCGAGCTCTTCGCGATAACAGCGTCCATGGCCTACGCCGGTCACCTCATTGAGAGTGGCAAGGCGGACCGCGACGATCTCATCGAGACCGTGAAATACTTTTGCAAATCCTCACGTGGAAAGGTGAACAACCTCTTCCGCGACCTGAGGACCAACGCCGACGCGGCTGGTTACCGCTTGGCGAAAAAGATGGTTGGTTAGTGTGGTCGGTTCGGGGTTCCCCAACACCTCGAACTACCGGCAGCGGCGGCGAGTGCCGTCGCTGCCATTTTTTTGGCTCGATGAGTTTCAATATCAATCTCTTGCCTCAGTCCGCGGAATTCTCCAGACTCGGTCCCAATGACCGATTCGTCCGCATCGAAAGTAGCGATCATATGGTCTGTGGTCGTGGTTCTACTCTTGGGTGTCCTTATGGTCTTCACCATTGCGTTGCAGCCGAGATTCTACCGCTCCCCGGACAAAGCCGCTCCTTTAGATCAAGATTGGTATTCCAATGTATTTGATCCAGCGAAACGTGTCGCGATTCCGGATCTGCTCTCACATCCGATTTTACCAACGAAAGTCGAGTCGGTGCCCGGATCAAGGGGAGCAGGAGAGGACACTAACGTTTCGTTCGAAGGCCGGTATCCAAAGTTTCCGTCAGAAAACCTCCTGTATGAGATTTTTCAATCCGACAGCACTGGGATAGTGACCCTCCCCGATGGCAATCGATTGAATATTTCTGCTGTTGCGATCGCGCTGCCTACAGATACCGAGTGGGAAGGGGAGGAAACACCGCCCGAAAAGATTCCGGACTGGCGGGACCCCTACACAGGTGAGTCTCTCTCATTCTCTCCAGGGGATCCCCTTTGGTCCCAGAAACGAGCTGTCTCTGCTGTGCGTCCTAAACTGCATTTTCGAGTGCAAGTCGAGGGCGATGCCCCTATTCGATGGCTCATTCCTTCGGTGCATGATGCCCAAACCAAGCGGTCTGTTGGTGCTGTTTCCGGACCAGTGTACAAGGGAGAGGGATTCTTTTCGATGGATTTGGAAATATGGCATCAGACAGCGCTCGATGTGGGCGTTGAGTTCTATTTTGGAGATCCTGAAGTCCAGACTCTTCCCGTTAAAAAAGGCGCGGAAATACGATTCGGCGACAACGCCATCGTACAGGTAAAAGACGTATTCCCAGATGGGTATCGATTCGTCAGTTGGGTAGGCGGAGGATCGAGATATATGTTCCATTCGAGGCCTCCGAAAGAGATTCAAATGGGTATGGCGCTGCAAGTCTGGCCACCTTGTAATACTCAGCTCATTGATTACGAAATCGTCGGGACAAAAGAGCCGCATCGAGTCTATGGCTCATACGGACTTGTGGGATACCGTTTTCCCAAGGGGATGAAAAACGTCCCAGAGATTCAGTTACGTCGCTATCCCAGATTGGGCAGAGCAAAGTTCCATCTGCCAACCATTCCACGACTTCCCGAAGTATCGAACCTCTTCGCCTCACCGATATCGAAAATTCGCATCAAATATCCGGGAAACTTGGCTAGCCACGCAGCAGACGCGGCAGAGGTGAAGTACGACCGTAGTATTTCATCCAGCGACCTGCCGAAATCGAAGTTTCCAATGATTCTCACGGATACAACGCCGGCCAAAATCTTTGTTCAGATTGAGGAAATGAGTGGGCAGACTTTGTATTTCGATTCAAACGAAATGGAGGTCACGGCACGAAAGCCACCTGGCTTACTGGAAAGAGTCAGAGACTGGATTCAAAACAGACTGAGGAAGTGGGCACCCTGACCCGACCCGGCAGAGCAGACACTCCGCCGGTTAACTCAAAAACTCACTTCTTCTCAATCACAGCATACGCATTGTGATTGTGAATCGACTCGAAGTTCTCCGCTTCGACGCGATACCAGGAGATGCCTTCCTGTTTTTCAGAAGCCGCCGCCACATTCCGGACAAGGTCTTCGACGAAAACCGGATTGTCATAGGCCTCTTCGGTCACATGCTTCTCATCGGGGCGCTTCAAGACACTGTAGAGTTCACAGCTTGCACAGCGCTCCACGAGCCTGACAAGATCCTCGATCCAGATCGGCTCCCCAGTAAAACGAACTGAGTAGGTCACAATCCCACGCTGATTGTGCGCGCCACGGGCACTGATCGCCTTCGAGCACGGACAAAGCGTCGTCACAGGCACCAGCACCGTCACTTCGAAATCCTGCTCTTCTCGAGACACATCGATATCGAAAATGACCTCGTAGTCCATCATCCCCACCTTCTTCGTCACCGGAGCCGGCTTTTCGAGGAAGAAAGGAAAACGAAATTCCACGTGCGCGCGCTGCGCATCGAGGCGATCCAGCAACTCAGCCGGTAGCCCGGAAATTGAATGCACATCCAGCACCGGCCCGTGCGAGTTCAGCACCTCCACAAAGCGGCTCATATGAGTGCCCTTGTATTCCTTGGGTAAATCGACGGCCATGGAGACCGTCGCTACCGTGCTTTGTTCTGCGTGCTCCTTGTCGCGAATCCGGATCGGATAGCGGAGGTCTTTCACACCGACCCGATCAATATCGAGATTCCGTGAATCCGGCTGGCTTTGAATATCAGTTAAATTCTCCATCCCGTGGGGTTCCCGGCCGGATTCTCTGAAATCCGGGGGAAAGGGGCAAAGGTCGGCCTCACCACGCGGGATTCAAGTTCCATTTGGCAGCGAGTGGCTCCAACTCGGGACGCATCGGCCAATGATCGGCCTGGGGCTCGATTCCATCATGGCGAGTGCTCGCACCCTTCAGCTGCATACAGCCCTCGTTGTTACCAATTTCCAAAACCGCCTTCACTTCATCAGGAGTGAGAGTCACATCAGGCAGAGCCGCAAACTCAGCTACCTTATCCTCAATGGGTCGCGCATCTTCACCTGCTTCTTGAATGAAAGTCGGTCCAACCGATTTCACCGGCGCTTGGCTCAAATTCCACGCACATGCGAACTGCAGGTCCGTCAGCCCGTATTTTTCTGCGATAGGCCGCATTTTCTCCAGCTTCTCGTTTCCGTGCTCGATCCATCCGTCAGGACGATAGGTGCGGTGGTCGCCGTCTTTGAAAAAGTGACCCGGCTTCACATCACCGTGGAAAATCCCGCCGTAGTCCACCACTCGCGTCAAAATATCGATATCGAACTCATTCGCGATCGGCAGCACATACCCGCCCGGCCATGGCTCGTTCGGATTCAAAATGATCATCGCCCAGTCGATGTTCTCGTGATGATTCTGAAAGCAATACGCCAGGTCGATTGCGAAACCGTTCGCCGGTCCGGGAGCCACGCCCGTCATTCCTGTCAGGCCAGCCTCTTTCAGGCCCGCCATGCCTTCCCAGACAGCAGGGTGAGAATACCCGATCGAATCCGGATTGTGCAGCATCACCAGATCGAATCGATCCGTTCCCAGGCGTCCCAGCGATTTCTCCGTCGCCGTCTTCAGGTAATTCGCATAATCATCCGGCCCGCGAAGATCCGGATTCGTGAAACGCGCATACCCCTTGGCACCTTCGCGCTTTCCATCATAAATGTCGTGCCCGACCATCCCGACGAGGCAGTAGCTGTCCCGGTCGTATGGCTTCAGAGCCTCGCCGAGCATTTCATCCGCTTTTCCGACGCCATAAACGTCAGCGGTGAGGAAAGTCCGGATCCCGCTGTCATAAGCATGGCGTGCAAGGGCAATCCATCGATCTTCATCGAGGCGTTCTCCAAAATGCATGAAGCGGCCTCCACTCCAGTTTCCGTAGGCGGTTTTCGTGAGATTCATAATACCGGAAAATCGGTACGATCCGCCCCTACGTCAAGCACCGGAACACCGCAGGCATCCAAATCGAATTTATGTTCTCAAGAAACCCGACTCATGGCAGAGTCACTTCATGCCCTCCCTCTCTCCTCAGGCCAAAAGCCTCATCTATTCCAACCTCGAGAAATACGCACGCTCCGGCATGGGCATGGAAAAAGCCTGCGATTCCCTCCTTGCCCAGCCTCGCATTGGCCGCACCGAGAGTGAAATCTACGAGGGCATCCTCGCCGGACTCAAACAGGGGAAATCCATCGGCGAATCCCTGGGCGACTCCAGCTCATCCGTCACCCCACTCGAAGAAGAAGTCGTCACCGCCTCCGAAGAAGGTGGAAAACTCGATAAAGGCTTCAGTCACCTCGCCGAATACTTCCGCCGCGTCGACCGCACCCGCCGCCGCATTAGAAAAGGCCTCGCCTATCCCATCATCCTCCTGCACATCGCCATTCCCATCTGCGGAGTCATCACCGCCGCTTTCAAAGGCTTCTCCCTCGATGGATCCGCCCCCGGCTTCAGCCTTTCCACCACCCTCCGCCACGTCGGGCTGAATCTCCTCGGCATGTATGCCCTCGTCGCTCTCATCGTAATAGCAGCCGTCGTTTTTGGAAAACTCGCCCGCACCTCCGGCGCCATCGACTCCCTCCTCAATCTCGTCCCCCTCCTCGGAAAAACGCGGAAGGCCATCGCCATGGAGCGATTCACCCAGGTCTTCTCCATCTTCCTCCAGGCCGGTCGAAAAATGAGCGACTCCCTCCTTGGAGCGGGGAAATCCTCCGGCAGCGGACTGCTTAGAGAAGCTAGCGAAAACGGCGCTCAGATGATCCTTCAGGGCGACCAGCTCGCCACCGCCATCCATTCCGCACCCTCCGCCTTTCCCAACAACTTCGCCCGAGGCATCGCCGCTGCCGAAGAATCCGGCCAGCTCGACCGCGAACTCGACGAATGGGCAAAATTCTACTCCGAATCTGCCGAGGAGAGCATGGACCGCCTCGCCGACTGGACCCCCAAGCTTTTCTATTGGGCCATCCTCATCTACGTCGCCGTCCTTATCGTTCGCAGCGCCATGGCCTACCGCGACCTTCTCATGAAGCTCCTCGACTTCGGAGGGTAAAGGTAGGGACGTGCGGCTCGCGCGTCCATTTTAGAGCCTGGCAGCTTCTTCCTTGCCTCCCACACCCCACCAGTTCAGCGCCTTACACCAAAAGGCGCAAAAACTGCTTCTCTATCAGGTACAACAAATCGAGTCGACAGGACTACCAAGCCGCGTAGAGTAGCCACCCCTGCTCCCGGGTAGTCCAGGAGACAAGGAACCGTCCGAAATGCGAAACACACCGGTGCTCGGAGACCGGAACACGAAGGCATGAAGATTTTTGCGCCGAAAGAAACCGACACAATCGAGACACGCGCCGCCCTTGATCCGGCAGCCGTAAAGAAATTGACCGGCCTCGGAGCCGAAGTCGTCGTGGAATCCGGAATCGGAGACCGTTGC
Organism: Verrucomicrobiales bacterium; assembly: GCA_002698785.1. Lineage (GTDB taxonomy): Bacteria > Verrucomicrobiota > Verrucomicrobiia > Verrucomicrobiales > DEV007 > Arctic95D-9. The sequence goes on from PAAG01000013.1 coordinate 191,908, forward strand.
GACCACCCCGACTCCTCCTACGAAGAAGCTGGCGCCTCCATCACGACCGATCGCTCCGGTGCCCTCGGCTCCGCCGATATCGTCACCCGGGTCCGTAAGCCATCAGAAGAAGAAGTCGCCCTTCTTAAAGAAGGCGCCATTCACATCTCCTTCCTCGACCCCTTCAACGAGCCCGAGCTGATCAAAAAGTTCGCCGGTCAAAAGACCACTGCCATCAGCCTCGAGATGATTCCGCGCACCACCCTCGCGCAGAAAATGGACGCCATCAGCTCCCAGGCGAACCTCGCGGGCTACGTCGCCGTCATCACCGCCGCTGACAGGCTCAATTCCATCTTTCCCATGATGATGACCCCCGCCGGCACCATTTCCCCGGCCAAAGTCTTCGTCCTTGGTATTGGCGTTGCCGGCCTTCAGGCCATCGCGACCGCCAAGCGCCTCGGTGCCCGCGTCACCGCCTTCGACGTCCGCGCCGAAGCCCTCGAGCAGGCCGAGTCCCTTGGGGCAAAAGCCCTCAAAATCGACCTCGGCGAGACCGGCGGCACCGATCAGGGCTACGCCAAAGAGCTCACCCCCGAGCAACTTCAGAAGCAGATCGACGCCCAGGCCAAAGTCTGCGCCCAGAGCGACGTCGTCATCACCACCGCCAAAGTCTTTGGGCGCAAGCCCCCCGTTCTCATTAAGAAAAACGTCGTCGACTCCATGCAGCCAGGTGCCGTCATCGTCGACCTCGCCGCCGAGACCGGCGGAAACGTAGAGGGCGTCACCCCCGGCGAAGAAACCGTCACCGAGAACGGCGTCAAACTCGTCGGCCTCGCCAACTTCGAAGGAAAAGTCTCCAAGCACGCCTCACAGGTCCTCGGAGCCAACTTCGCCAACATGATCGAACACTTCTGGGACGAAGAAGCCAAGATCTTCAAACTCGACCTCGAAGACGACATCCAGAAAGGCTGCGTCATCACCCACGGAGGCGAAGTCGTCCACGAACGCTTCAAAGACTAACCACATTCCTTACAGAGCAGCGGGTCTTATCAAGCCCTGCATACCGCAGAGCCACGAGCCCCTTGACCCGTCTACCCTTCCACCCGTGACCCTTTAACTCTCCCATGGAACTCATTCTCCTGATCTTTGTCTTTGTTATGGCCGTGTTTCTCGGCTTCGAACTCATTCAGAAAGTGCCCAGCCAGCTGCACACGCCCCTCATGTCCGGGTCGAACGCCATCTCCGGCATCACCATCGTCGGCGCCATGCTCGCATCGGGAGCCGTCGAGGGCGAACTCGGCAAGTGGCTCGGCTTCGCCGCCCTTATCCTCGCCACCATCAACGTAGTCGGCGGCTACATGGTCACCGACCGCATGCTCGGCATGTTCAAAAAGAAAGGGAAGTAAAGCCGCAGAGCCCCTGCCACTCCACCCATTATCCAGAGCCCCTGCCTCGTAACCAGTAACTCTTCACTCTTTCCCATTCCGCAGAGCCCAAGTCCCTTGACCCTTCACTCTTCACCCGTGACTCACCTCAAATGGAATTCCTGATTAACATTTCCTACATCGTCGCCTCGGTGCTCTTCATCTTTGGCATCAAGATGCTCGGCTCCGCCGACACCGCCCGGAAGGGGAACCTCCTTTCCTCCATCGGCATGCTCCTTGCCGTCATCGTCACCCTGCTCAATCGTGACGCCAACGACGGCGACCCGCTGAACTTCACCTGGATCATCGTCGGCATCGGCATCGGTGCTGCCGTCGGCTTCGTCTGGGCCAAGAAAGTGCAGATGACCGGCATGCCCGAGCTCGTCGCCCTTTTCAACGGCTTCGGAGGTCTCGCCTCACTGCTCGTTGGTTGGGCCGAATTCGCGAAAAAAGGCGACTTCTTCGATTCCGATTACCCCACCTTCACCGCATTCGCCGTCGTCTTCGCCGTCCTCGTCGGAGGTATCACCTTCACCGGCAGCATGATCGCTTACCTCAAGCTGTCCGGTAAAATGAGCGGATCCGCTACCGTCTTCCCTGGGCAGAAAGCCCTCAACGCCCTTGTCTTCGTTGCCCTGCTCGCCTTCGGCGGCATCTTCATCGGCACCGAAGCCGCCTGGGCGCTCTACGTCGTTATCGGCCTTTCCCTTGCCCTCGGCGTTCTCGGCGTCATCCCCATCGGCGGTGGCGACATGCCCGTCGTCATCTCCTTCCTCAACTCCTTCTCCGGTATCGCCGCATCCGCTGCCGGCTTCGTCATTCTCAACAACGTGCTCATCGTGGCAGGCTGTTTGGTCGGTGCCTCCGGTATCATCCTCACCGTCATCATGTGTAAAGCCATGAACCGCTCCCTCGGCAACGTCCTCTTCGGAGGCTTCGGTGCCTCCAGCGGAAAAGCCCAGGAAGTCGAAGGCGAGATGAAACCCATCTCCACTGAAGACGCCTTCTACGTCCTCGAAGCCGCCGAGTCCGTCATCTTTGTTCCCGGTTACGGCATGGCCGTTGCCCAGGCCCAGCACGCCGTCAAAGAGCTCGGCGAGATCCTCGAAAACAACGGAGCTGAAGTCCGCTACGCCATTCACCCCGTTGCCGGACGTATGCCCGGTCACATGAACGTCCTCCTCGCCGAGGCCGACGTTCCCTACGAACAGCTTTGCGAAATGGACGAAGTCAACGCCATCATGGAGACCGTCGACGTCGCCATCGTCATCGGCGCCAACGACGTTGTGAACCCTGCCGCCGCAGAAGACGAGAGCAGCCCCATCTACGGCATGCCCATCATCAACGTGCATCAGGCCAAGACCGTCTTCGCCCTCAAGCGAGGACAGGGCGCAGGCTTCTCCGGACTGGTAAACACCCTCTTCTTCCGCGACAACACCCGCATGATCTACGGCGACGCCAAAGCGACGATGAACAATCTGGTGGGTCAGTTCAAAGATTAGAGTGGTGTTCGCCAAGTTCGTTGCATAAAGACGCGAGAGATTTTCCCGAATCGCAAGGCGTTCGCGAGGAGCGAATCGGGATTCGTGACGAGCGAAGAACG
>PAAG01000014.1 GCA_002698785.1 Verrucomicrobiales bacterium
CGAACATCTTCGCGATTTGGAAGGCCGAGATGCTCCTTAGGCGTCACATAACAGAGCATGGCACATCCGTACCAGCCGATCATCGCGGCTCCGATACCACTAGTGATGTGATCGTATCCGGGAGCGACATCGGTAGTGAGGGGGCCGAGAGTGTAGAAAGGAGCCTCATGGCACCACTCGATCTGCTTCTCCATGTTCTCCTTGATGAGATTCATCGGGACATGGCCGGGACCTTCGTTCATCACCTGGACGCCTTTTTCCCATGCTGTGGTGGTGAGTTCTCCCTGAACCTCCAACTCCCCAAACTGCGCCTTGTCGTTGGCGTCGGCAATAGATCCGGGACGAAGTCCGTCGCCGATAGAGAAACTGACATCGTAGTCAGCCATGATATCGCAGATGTCATCCCAGTGGGTGTAGAGGAAGTTTTCTTTGTGGTGAGAAAGGCACCATTTCGCGAGGATAGAACCACCACGGCTCACGATGCCTGTCGTTCGAGCGGCGGTCCAAGGGATGAAGCGCAAGAGAACTCCCGCGTGAATCGTAAAGTAGTCGACGCCCTGCTCGGCCTGTTCGATAAGAGTGTCGCGATAGACTTCCCAACAGAGGTCTTCGACGCGTCCGTTCACTTTTTCGAGTGCCTGGTAGATGGGAACCGTGCCGATCGGAACAGGGGAGTTACGGATGATCCATTCGCGGGTAGCATGAATGTTTTTTCCGGTAGAGAGGTCCATCACAGTATCCGCTCCCCAGAGGGTGGACCACTGCATTTTTTCGACCTCTTCGTCAATCGTGGAGGCAACAGCGGAGTTACCGATATTCGCGTTGATCTTTACGAGAAAGTTCCGCCCGATGATCATCGGTTCGGTCTCCGGGTGGTTGATATTGGCAGGAATGATCGCTCGACCTCTCGCCACCTCGTCTCGGACAAATTCAGCGGTGATGTATTCTGGAACAGATGCTCCGAAAGACTCACCCGGATGCTGAAAGTTCATCAGGTTGCGAGGTCCGTCGCCGTCTTTGATTGCCTTGAATGCAGCCTCGCGACCGAGGTTTTCGCGGATGGCAATGAACTCCATCTCTGGGGTGATAATGCCCTGCTTGGCATACCACATCTGGGACACCGAATGTCCCGCAGATGCACGTAAGGGCTTTCGCTTCAGCCCCGGGTATTCCTTGAGACGATTCTTGGCATCTTTCTTCTCGTTGTAGCGAGAAGCGTGCTCGTCGGAGAGATAGCCGTTGTCCTCTGGCTTCACGTCACGGCCTTGGTATTCTTCCACATCTCCACGAGCAAGAATCCAGTCACGACGGAGCGGGGGAAGTCCTTTTTCGACGTCGCCACTGAAATCGGGATCGCCCCAGGGACCACTGGTGTCGTAGATACGAACTGGCTCGTTGACTTCGATACGACCGTTTGGATGTTTCGTCTCCGAAAGCTTCACTTCACGAAGGGGGACTTTGACATCTTTGTGAATATCACCGCTAACGTAGATTCGTTGGCTGTTTGGAAACACGTCCGAGACGGTCTTGGCTTGGTTCGAAGAGGGAGAAGATTCGTTCGGTGTGATCATGGAGTATTCGGTAAAGTTACATAAGGGAAGACCGCATCCTGCTTGGACACAACATTGTCAGCGAAACAGTGGCGAAAATCGGTCTTGGAATGAGATAAATTCATTGAGTGACTCCCTGCGGCAGCATTACCTGCATCAGGTTCAAAGGGTCTTTCTCAGCGCATCAGGGCGCACCCCTGTCAGAGACTATACCAGAGTAGCGGAAACCCCGTCTCCGTCAAGAAATTCAGGCTTTTTGCCGCGGCAACCCTCGGTTGGTGATTCAGAGTTGCTGAATATCAGATGTTGTCGGAAACTGACAAAGTGAACCCAAGAAAGTAAAGCTCTCGCTCGTTCACACATGAGTGCACATGAGGTTGCTCGATCGCTACATTGCCAAACAGGTCTTCATTTCCGCTACCTACGCGATAGTGGTGATCATTGTCGTACTGATTCTTGGGAATGTCTTTAAGGAGATTCTGAGGGAGCTGGCTAAACGCCCGGACCTGAGCCTCGGCTTTGTTTTCAAATTTATTCTCCTGTTTATCCCGATTTCCTTAAGCCTCGCGATACCATTCTCCTTCCTTACTTCGATCCTTTTGACATTCGGGCGATTATCCGCAGATAGTGAGTTTGTTTCCATGCGAATGGCCGGTCTTTCCATGTGGCGCATTTGCTTCCCGGTGGGATTAGTCGCTCTCTTTTTCACCGGAGTCTGTGCCTGGGTGAACCTTTCGATCACACCGGCGGCGAAGCTTGAGATGGAGGGCATGAAAGACTCGTTTATTAACTTGGTAAAACGAGAGCCGATGATGGTCTTTCCTGACCGGCAGGTAATGGATACGATTCCGGAACGGCTGATCTTTGCGAAGAAAGAAGGCGGCAAACTGAAGGGAGTCCAGGTGGTGCAGATGCAGGAGGACGCCCCTTACATGGTAGCTATCGCAAAAGAAGCTGAAGTTTCGGTGAATCTGGATCCAAAGAATCCCGAAATGATTCTAAAGATGAACGACGTGAACCTGATGCTCAAAGGTCAAGAGGAAGAGTTCATGGATCAAAGCCAGCCTGTCTTTATGGAAGAAGCCACTGCTGGCGTTCCCCTCGATGAGTTTGCCAAGGATGGGGAAGAAGTTCGCGATCAACCCGAAAATATCAGTCTGAAAAGGCTGATTCGTAAGGTAGGCGATTCCTCACTTGAGAAAGAAATGCGTGCGACCTATCGCACAGAGCTCAGTATGAGGTTCGCCTTTTCCGTCTCATGTCTGACATTTGGACTGATCGGCGTTCCACTCGGCATTACTGCCCAAAGGCGTGAGAGCACGGCTGGCTTCGTTCTGAGCATGATTATTGCGGTGGTCTATTATGTGATGCTCACTTTCGCTCAAATGCAGCGGGAGAACGAGAGCATGTATCCGCATTTGCTGGTCTGGATCCCGAACATCCTCTTCCTGGGGCTGGGGCTTTTTCTATTCTGGAAGCTGAGTCGGAAGTAATTCGGCAGCTGCCTTTTCAGACTTGCCTAAAGATACGAGACTCCGGGAGGTGCTTTCTCAACGCATCACATACCGTTTCGATCATCTCGGACTCCAGGTCTTTTGAGTATGTCACTTGACCACTGTGCGGAAGCATCTCTTGCAAGGCAAAGAGTGGATCAGACGGGTAGAGCTTCACGATTCTCTCAAACATCGCTTTCGGGAAACGCATTGGACCGAGCGTGACAGAGTGAATTGCTGCAGGCTCGACCTTTGCAAACAACTCATCGATCATTTCCCGATAGAGTTTCTTGAAACCGGGCCACGGTACAAGCGGATCGAGGCGAAGTCCTACGGGCCATCCCTGTGCAGAGAGCTTTTCAAGTTTACTTAGCCTGACGGAGTAGCTTGGGGCGCCGTGTTCTATTTCGCGAGCAATTACATCGGGAGTTAGCGTGTAGGCGACGACAATGTTGCTGGCGGTTTCTTCACGCTCCAGAACTGAAGTGTTTGCACTCTTCGTTCGCAGCTCCAGAACAGCCTTGGGGCGCTTACTGAAAAACTGAAGGAACTCACCGGCAAACCCTGTGAGCGATTCCATGGCGAGCGAGTCACAATCGTATCCGGAAAAGAAACAGACCTGTTCACTGGAATCCGCCAGCACTGCATCGATGTCTTCTTTGAACTCTTCGAAATTTACGAAAAACACATAGTGCGCCGAACTGTACATTCCTTGAAGGAAGCAATAACGGCAATCATAAAGGCAATTCAGCATGTGGCTGAAATACATGTTTCTTCCAGGACCTATGCTATATCCGTCGGGGGCAGGCAAGACCCTGGCTCCGTGCTTCTGCGCGAGAATCAAAGCAGGTCGCTTTTTCTGCAGACGGAAGTTTTGCGAGCGGGGATTGAAAACCTCACTGTAGCGGCTGCATTCGATTACCGTGGATTTTGGATAGCGACCCAATATCTCAAGAACACGAGGGTGCTCCCGAACACCCTCCTCCACGTAAATTGTATCCATCCGTTGCGTATTCTAACGGGAAGAGCCAACCACTTCCTTCCAGAGCCAGGTCAGCACCAACGTGAACATGATCCAGGCGAGGACATTCATTATCAGAACGAATGCAATCACACCGACAACAAGCAGCAAGGGCCACCAACCTCCTCCCTCCTCAGTGCCATCATCAGAATCCAGATAGGTATCGAGGAGTTTGTAGTTTCTTGAGTTTGATTTGAACCAGAACGAAAACAAGTCCCCAATACCGGGTATCACTCCTAGCGTGGCATTCAACATCATGTTCCCCCCCATCTTGGCCAGCGTGCGGAGGGGGATACCCTTCTTCCCCGCCTCACCCAGGATAACGGCGCCAATGAGAGTGGCTACTGTTTCACCACCGTAGGGTAGCAAGCCTAATAAGGGATCGAGACCAAACCGGAATTTTGTCCCGGGAATCCGAATGCACTCATCCAACAACCAGGAAACACGTTTCGAGGTTCCGGCTCGTGCCCGCAAGGAAGATACCCAGTCTTTCCCGGAAGAAAGCTCAGAACCCGATGTAGAATCGGGCCCTTTAGAACTAGACGATTGTTTCCCTGACATTCAGTGAGAAAGAGCCTCCTCAGGCGAGAGGCGGAGGTGCATCATCCATCGGGGGAGGCGTAGAGGCAGGCATGGTAGGAACCTCGGGAGCCTTCCGTAGTTTGATGATTGCAAGAACGACAAGCCCGACCGTTACGACCAAGATTCCGATTCCCAGAATCGGACGATAAAAAATCCAGGCAAACGCTACAGTGACTGTCCAGACAATACCTGCGAGGAGGAATCCAATGATACCAGTGCCTGCGGCGGCGATCTTCCCAAGGAAGGGGAGGACACTGGCAAAGACCGAAATCGGCTTCAGAATAAGCCCAAAACCAACCAGAAGAAGAACAAAGCCAACGATCCGAATGCCCCAAGTCATGACTTTATTCGCTTCCTGGGCAGCCTGAAACATTTCAGCTGCGGGGACGATCCCACGAGAGAGAAGGTCCACGTTGCCGGTTTTCGCTTGGTAGGAAACGAAGGAGTTGCCTTTCTGCTGGGCAACTACACTGACAGGACCTGGCCGAATAATTCCGAAAGTGATTCTAACGTCACCCAGATTGGGAACATTCGGGTCGTTTCCAATGTAGACTGAGCCATTGCTTACTTTGGCTTTTTCTTTCACTGCCGCAGAGGCTTTGTCCAGAGATGCAATTGGAAGTGTCTCCGTGCCGGAAATCTTCGAAATCAGAAATTTAGGAAGTGAGAACGCCCCGACAGTTACTCCATTTGCCAGGAATGATGCTGACTCGAATGGCATGGTTTTGGGATTCTGCGGTGCACTGGGATCTTTGAAGCTTGAGGAATCCACCAGTGATCCTCTCCACTCTTTGGAGTAGGAATAAGTCTTTACGGTCTCGGTGCCTCCGCCCACCTTGTTTTTGGTCTCAGACTTTACGTTCTCGACCCACTGATACATTTCGACGGTCCTTTGGAGCTTGATGGCATCTTCTGACACTCCGAACTCGGCGTCACTGACAGGGCCAGAAGTCTTCGCGTCTCCGGAGATATGGACCAATTTACCTTCCATGGCAGGGTCCACTTTGGCGGAGCTCACTTCGACCACTGCACCAGCGCCTTCTTTCAGGGCTTTGTAGCGCTTGACGGCACGTCCTTCACCCCAGAAAAGTAGCGCCACGGTACCCGCGACTAGAATAAACCCAAAGAATACTCCACCAATGGAACCTTTGGCCCGACTGCCGAAACCCTGACGAGTCACCTCAACAAATTGGCTCATGCCATTTTCTACCAAACAAGTGCACTTCGCGCAACTTGCAATCAGGTGAACTCTTTGCCAATCACCCGGATTATTCGGAAAAAGACCGGATAGGTCCGCCTCATTCAATTAGCAGTCCAGCAAAACGGACGGGGAAAGGCTTGTCCGCTTTGATGGAGAAACAGAAATCGTTGTAGTCGTAGTCGACTCCAAACACAGACTGATCCAAGGCAAAAGCATCCTCGACTCCCACCTCTATATTCAGATTGTTACCGCTGTTGCCAAAGCTCTTGAACTTCGCTCGTGCACTGGACTTTCCTTCGAAAGACGCTCCGGGGGAAATTCGTTGAATCGTGTCTCCATTGCTGGTGTTTACGGAATAGCCGGAACCGCCGGCGAAGACAAAAGAGCCGTCGGCCTTCTTCAGGCGTCCGATAGTAAAAACAGCAAGACCAATCTCGGTAACGCTGTCGGTGTCTATAACCACTTCTACACTGGTCGTATTCCCTGAGCCACCATCGCTGTCTCCTAATTTTTGAGCCTGTCCGTTGACTATGATGTGGGCAGTGTTGAGAGCCCATGCAGAACCGGAGTTTTGGGTGAAAGTTATTTTGACCTTCTTCAAACTCTCTTCGGGTTCCTCGTCTGGCTCTTCGACAGGGGGCTCAGTCACTGGTGGCGTCACGGGAGGGACAGTTGGCGGTGGAATTCCGGGATCATCTACTTTGACGACTGCAATATCTGTCGGCCCCTGCGCTTCCGGAACAGTGGCTTCAGTGTAGTCCCAGATCCATCCAGATTCTTTTGAATAGCTGACTGCCGAGTTCTTCCTCTCTTCTACTTCGGGTTCTCCCTCAGTACCATTAACGCGATGGTCGAACTCGCCCACTTGTTCACTTCCGTCTCCTGTCGCAGAAACAAATTTCATTTGTGATGAATCCCACTTTGCTCCGAAACGTTGTTCTCCTTCATTGAAAAGGACGAAACTGAGATCAGAAGCAACAACCGATCCATTGGCCGCCCCTACGAATATTCTGGAAGCCTCATCACTGCGCACCGTCTTCAATTTTTCGATGACTACTTGTGGATCGTCGATCCCATCGAGAGAACCGCCGTTCGATAGGTAGACGGAGATTGCTCGATTAACGGTGGCGATATCTCGATCAATCTTCGAGTCAGAAACGTCATTTTCTAACTTTCCAAACCCCAGAATCGCTACGGTTGCAACGATACCCAGCACTCCAACTACGACGAGCACCTCGACGATGGAAAAGCCGGAATTGAAATGCTTGCGAACCGAGAAGGCCCGACGTTTGGAAAGCCTAGCCATAGAAAGGAAATAGCCAAACTTAACATAATTACCATAAATTAGCAACAAGATCGATTGCTGCCAGGTGCGACTAGCTGAAATCTATCCTCCAAGAGGCAGACTTCGCTCAGAAAAAGGTTCGATGTGCTCGAAATCCTCGAAGGATGAGGACAATTACGCCATGGCGGTCGTCTTGATGTCCATCAACATTTGGGCATTCGAAGGATATCGCTCAAGGCAACGAAGGAGCCATTCCATTGCATCAACTGGCTTGTAACCGCTGAGACCTCGCCGGATGACATAGATCTTCTCAAGCACGTGAGGAGGCAGAAGTAATTCTTCTCGTCGTGTGCCTGATTTGTGAATATCTACAGCAGGGTAGATATAGTTCTGCGAGATCTGACGGTCCAGAACGAGCTCCATATTCCCAGTTCCCTTAAATTCTTGCAAGATTGCTTCGTCAGCTTTGCTGTTCGTCTGAACGAGAGCGGTCGCAATGATTGTGAGGGAACCTGCCTCACGAGTGTTCCTTGCGGCCGCAAAAATACGACGAGGCACCTCAAGTGCACCAACAATGAGTCCACCGCTCGCAGTACCGCGCTTTCCACCTCTCATCTGACTGTTGAAGGCCCGTGCAAGCCGCGTGATCGAATCCATGAGGATTACCACATGTTCACCAGCCTCGACCAGTCTCTTGGCACGTTCAATGGCTAACAATGCGATTCTTGTGTGATCTTTCCCGTCGGAGTCGTTCGAACTTGAGAAAACTTCAAGGTCAGGGAAAGAACGCTCAAAATCTGTCACTTCCTCCGGACGTTCGTCAACGAGAAGCACCATGACATGCATCTCATCTTCGTAATTCTCTTGGAGCCCTTCGGCGATGTGATGAAGCAATGTCGTTTTGCCAGTCCTTGGTGGGGCTACGATCAATCCTCGCTGACCTCGTCCGATCGGTGCAACCAGGTCGATAACTCGAGTCGTCATCCTTGTCGGCTCTGTTTCCAGAGTAAGCTTCTTGTCAGGGTTGATTGCAGTCAACTCTTCAAAGTAGGGGAGGCGAGTGTATTCTTCGGGCTCGCGGTTGTTGATCGAAACGAGTTCAACAAGCTGCGGACCTCGGATACCTTGTTTCGAAATGCACTTCACCCAGAGTCCATCCCTGAGACCATAGACGCGAACAACTTCCGGAGTGATGAATACATCTTTCGGAGACTGCTGGTAATTTCTCTTCCTTTCACGGAGAAATCCGAATCCCTTGGGCGAAATTTCGACAATTCCCTCTGCTTCGACTGGAGGAGCCGCTTCGAGAGCTGCTGCTTCGCGAGCTCTTTCTTTTTCCTTTCGCTCTAGATAGCGCTGTTTACGGCTCTTTTGTGGTGGTTTCTTCTCTCCTTGAGACTCACCGTCGTTGCCTGACTTCTGCGCCTCGCCACCTGATGCCTTCTCATTGTCTTTTACGCCATCCTGATTTGAGTCTGTCTTGGCCTGCGCCGTCTGCTTTCTGGAAGAATTCTTTTTCTTGGCTCTAGGGGGACGGGAAGAATTGCGTTTTTCTGAACCTGCCTCATCCGACTGCTCTTTTGGCTTTCGACCAGACCGGGATCCACGCCCTCGTGGAGACTCCTTCTTGTCATTTTTCTGGGACTTGTCAGGGGCCTCGACTTCGCCTGTTGTTTCTTTCTGCTTCGAACCTTTCGACCTCTTTTTCACAGGCTCAGAATTATCGTCAACTTTTGCGACTTCTTCGGCAAGAAACTCTGCATATGCATCAGCACCTTCGACGGACACATTGTCCTCTTTAGCGACTGCATCGGTCTCTTCAGAAGTTTTCGAATTACTCATGGGAGATTAAAATGGGGAGGGGCGAAGGACGAAATTGCCGTGATGGAAAGAACCTGATAAAGGTCGTCGTGTATTCCTCGGAAAACAGCTGTCCCGGTATTGCTTTTTCTAAATTGGTTGATTGTCAGGGCCATTCTGCGTTGAACTGGCAGCGGGGCTTTAAAACTTGTCTAAGAACTCCAATCTACGGAGTTCGTCTGGTTTTTCTCAAAGAATTTTGCGTTTCCTGAATGTTAAGACATCTAAGTGACCAAGACAGAACGTCTCAGCGCAGCCCCGATATCGAAACTGATTGTCCCTTAATCTGGGTCAATGGATACTCGCGCTCGAAAGGGGTGAGGAAGGGTTACACGAGTTCCCGAACGAACAAAAGGTCAGGGACCACAAAACTTGGACTTCGATCCTGCGGCGCGCAAGTGAAAAATGCGTTTGGTAGTCTTCATCGAGCGACTGGTGGGATTTTCACAAAAAAATTCGGCTGTCAGCCCCAGGTCAGAGCCACTTTTGAAGAGGCAAACGCGTAACAAACTTGCCCTCATGCCCGATCAAGAGGTTTTAAAAAAAGAGTAAATATTGCAATTAAAAGACTTATCTACAGGCGCTTGCGAACCTCTTCGGTGTATCTCTTGATCGCATTCCCCGTTACTTCTGCGACGTTGCCATATACCTTGGCAAAAGGAGGGACAAACCACGGATAACCTCCAACCACATCGTGCAACACGCGGATTTGGCCATCACAATCGCTTCCGGCACCAATGCCAATTGTCGGTATTTTGCTCGACCGCGTAATCTCCGTGGCGACATCTGGAACGACGCTCTCAAGCACGATAGCGAACACACCAGCTTCTTCCAGGCCAACTGCAGCCTCTTTCAGTGCAGAAGCTTCTACATCAGTCTTGCCTTTCTTCTTGTAGCCACCTTCTTCTCGAACGCGCTGCGGCAGCATTCCCAGGTGCCCGCAAACGGGAATACCTTCGGCCACAATCGCCCTGATTTTCTCCAACTGGCGCATCCCTCCTTCAAGCTTTACCGCGTCTGCACCGGCATCTGCCAAGACCAGGGAGCTTTTCACTGCCTGCTCCGGACTGTCATAAGTATTGATTGGCAAATCAGCCACCAAGACTGCGCTGGTGACCCCGCGGCGGACCATGGTGGTGTGGTAGGCGATCTGTTCAAGAGTCACTGAAGTAGTATCTTCGCAACCTGCCACAACCATGCCGAGTGAGTCGCCGACAAGTATGAGACCAATTCCTGCCTCATCGCACAAGCGTGCTGATGGGTAATCATAGGCAGTGATCGCAGTGACCGGGGTATCGAGGCGATCGAGGATTCGCTGTGCAGTAGGGTGGGGCATTCTTTCTTCTAGTCCGTCTTTACTGAGAGGATCGTGATGCAAGCACCTTACAGTCTCAACGGGATTTCATGCCTTATTTATTATAATTCAATTGACTAATTATGACAATTATAGGAATATTGTAACTAACACGAAACAATTCGAGTCTTCGCCGCTTCGACAACAAACACAGGCATGGTGGGAACTCGGCCACATTCCAACACGAGCAGACATGTCTTTCGCCGCTTCCAGCGTTGTAACGCGTACCATTTTCATTTTGGAACTCTCTGAGAATTCCCGACCATCGACCGACACTGGATGGTCACTTCAGCAGCGCTACGATGAAGCGCAACGCTCCAGAATACAAATGCCAACTCCGCGAAGACATATCCGAAAGCCGCAACCTTCAGACCGAATTATTGTTCCAATGCAGGCACCGGAAGACGCTCCGCCGAGCAACTACAAGGATTCAGGCAAATAAATGAATTTTGTCCGTTCAGGACATTGGTGAAGAGATGGATATTGGGGCGGGGCCGAATGGCTCCGCCTCATTTTTGTTCTTTCGAAGGACGGGCGGATTTCCTTCCTCTCCCTTGAATGATCAGGGTGATTTCTCCTTTTACCTGGCGATCCCCAAATTCCTCTAAAAGCTCCTGAGGAATTCCTCGATGAAAGGTTTCGAACTTTTTGGTCAATTCACGAGCAACGCAGACTTTCCGTTCAGGATCCAGCTCCTTGATGAGCCCCAGTGTCTTTACTATCCGGTGAGGGGACTCGAAAAATACGGAGGACTCTTTGCGAGAGAGCGCATCCTCGATTTCCCGCGTCTTCTTGCCGGACTTTACGGGTAGAAAGCCGCCGAAATAGAATGCATCGGTAGGGAGCCCGGACCCCGCCAGACCAGTAACTACGGCACATGGACCAGGAATCACTTCAATTCGAACACCTGCTTCCACCGAAGCATTCACGAGTCGGTAGCCTGGGTCAGAAATCGTAGGCATACCAGCGTCAGAGAGAAACACGACGGTCTCTCCAGATTGCGCCCGCTCGATGAGAGCTGAAGATCGGCGATCTTCGTTGTGATCATGGAGGGCGACCAATTCCTTATCTGCTATATCAAGATGCGAGAGCAATTTGCGTGAGTGGCGAGTGTCTTCGCATGCGATCACATCAGCTGCCTTAAGGCACTGAACTGCTCGAAAGGTAATATCTCCCAGATTCCCGATTGGGGTGCCCACGAGCTGTATGCACCCTTCGTTTCGCGGAGTCGTCACGTGGCAGACGATGTTGTGAAATGAAGGCGGGCGATTTGATTACCAGCCATTTGCCAATTGAGACACCAATTGATCAGCCATGTCTTCTGCCGCAACCGCCAGAGCACTGCGCTCACCAACTTGATAGCTGGCATCCACGAACTGAATCGTTTCTCCAATGATTCGGCCCTGACGAGCCTCAATAACTTCGTCAGCGTCAGAAGAGCCGTATTTTCCTGTTCCGCGAGACTTGGGAACGGTATTCTCGATTCTTCGACCTGTGTTGGGGTCCTCGAGGTGGAAATCAATAAAAAGATACAATTTAAGCTCCTGAGACTGAAGGGTATCTGTGCGAACCGCGCGCAGTTGGCGCTTTCTCACTTCCCGAATTTCTCCGACCAAGACCGCATCGGCGTTCTTGCGAGTGGTCACTTTGTAGGTGCCATCTGCCTGCATTTCTTTGAGAACCGCATTCGTTACGAGACTAGAAAGGCGAGGCTCAAGAGTTTGATTCACAAACGGAGGCACGTGGATGTTGTTAATGCCCTCGTAAGAAGCAGGTTTTACATCTCCCAACTGATATCCGGCACATCCTGCAAGCGCGAGGAGAGAACCAAGCATGCAGATGCCATAGCGGGCCATGGGGAAAACAAAGCGCATCATTCCAAGGTGTGGGGCATGGCAAATTGCGTCTCAATACCTAAACGTCAGCAACCTGCAGAGCCACGTCTCGAACCGTATGCCTGAATAGCAAAAACACAAGCGAGAAGACAGCTCAGCTTGTTTTCCCGCCTTACGATTCTTCAGCGGCAGGAAGGGGGACCACATCGTCCCCAGACGTCCTCATTTCTACCTTGTCTTTCTTCAGCGGATTGGGACCAAACAATCCAGCCCGGCTTTCCACCGATTCGCTGGCAGAATCGAGTGCGTTCAAGCGCTCCTGGGCCTTGGAAGCCCACGGAGTGTTGGGATTTTTCACGACCTCACGATAGTAAAGGCGTGCCGACACTGGCTTACCGCTTTTCTCGTAAAACATGCCAGTGTCATACATTTTCTTCATCGAACGCTCCTCAATATCATCGAGGTTACTCTTAATCTCCATGGCACGCTCATCTTCTGGGTTTTGACTCACGAAATCCAATCCAGCTTCCACCTGAGCGCGGTCCTGATTCGGGCTGTTCGAATTTTCTGCTTTTACTCCTCGTAGCTTGAAAATCTCGTATTGAGCTTCTGTTGCAAATTTCGTCCCTACGTAGGTGTCTACAACCGTCTGGAATGAAGAAATCGCTTTGTCCTGTTCGCCTTGCTCAGTGTGCACGTAGCCGATGTTCAGAAGCGACCGTGGCGCAAATTCCGTATGCGGAGCGGATTCGCTGATCGATGTGAACATTTCGATCAACTTGGACGGCTGGATAGCCGCACCGATTCCAAACAATCCCTTGCGATCCGAATTCCGAAGCTTGTCTGCGATACTGAACTGACGCTGCAAAACTTCGCTAAACCCGGGGTAATTCGGGTAATTGGAAATCAGCTCTTCGTATTCCTCAAACGCTTTACGGCCTTCGCCCTCAGCTTCAAGCATCCGCCCGTAGCCGAATTTTGCTTCTGCAGCAGCAGTGGTCCGCGGATAGGAACGGGCAACAGACTTGTAGGTATCGCGAGCCTGGCGTCGTTTTCCAGCTGATTCGTAATTCTTCGCTTTCTGCAGCAGAGCGTCCGCAGAGCTTTCCTGGTTTGTGAGCTGCTCAGCATTCAACACACGTTTTTCTTCGCCGCGGTTCAAGACCTTGTCGAAAATTGAAGCGTGGAGGGTTGGAGCCAAGCCGGCTCCAACGAGGAAAGATCCTATCAGGAGTGGGCAAATTCGTGTCATCGTAAAAAGTGGGGTTTTGCTTGGTTGGGAGGATTCAACGTATTCATGTGCAGCCAGCGTTCAAATCCGAATTCCCGGTGAGAATATTCTGACCGGGATTTTGTTAAGTTTTTGAAATGAAAAAAATGGAGGTGGGTAAAATGTTGGAGTTCCTAAACTGCCGGGATTTCCAAAGATTCCATGTGGAACGTTTCAAGGTGCGAAACACTGGCTGGTAGAATCAGATGAGATCCTGAATGCTGGAGAAAACTCTGTGATCTCCAACTGTTGTAAATAACCAACAACGTCTGCGCACCAGAGATTCTTAGACCGAGCTTTCAGGAATAATGGCTCAAAATCTGTGCAGCTCATAAACCCAGGCCCAAATCCCTTGGCACACCGGGCCCTATGCATAACTTCCAACAATATATTCGGTTGGTATGGAAATTATCAATTCCTCCTAAGGGAATATTCGCAGGGGAGAGAACCCGCACTGCAATGGGCCATAATTAAAAATCCCGAATTTCTTATAAGATCGCATTAATCGTCCTCAACATAAATTATTGAGCCGAGGTCATCATCACTCGACCAAGTATCCGGAATCCACTCGGTCGGATTACGCATGCATTCTACAAAGCCGTCATAATCCTCTCGCTCAACAACCATCACCTCGAAGACATCTTCGATCCAATCCCTGCAATACGTATCATCATGAAAGAAGCCCGCCGGGTATCCATGAATTGCTTCCTGTTCTACGGTATTATCAGAAGGAATCCCAATGAGATCTAAAGCAATATCGAGCAACGACTCGTTTCCGAGGGTGTGTCTGTCCAGCTCAACGCCAGCATCAGAAAACCGGCGAAATTCTAAACGTGATGTTCGAGCCAGCCTGAGCAAGTACTTCACCAGATCGAATAGACCACGTGCAGGATCCTCGCGTGCCAAGCTTCCCATCCAAGAAGGGTCTTTAGGATGTGGAATGTTTTTTCCATTAAACAAATTGCTGTGATGAAGCCTAAGCGTCAAAAAGAAGCGGAATCCTCAAGCCATCTTTAGAAAGTTACCCCAATGGACACTGTCGCGATATCATTCTATTCAGAGTTCCAAATCATCAAATGACTTTTTGAGCTTTGCCTGCCGCTGCGCCTCAAGCTTCTGCTCTTCCAAACTCTTCTTCGCTCTCTCCTCAACCTGATTACGAGCATATTCAAAGACATCTTCTCTGCCGCTAGAATAACTCTCGTTTGCGCTTATTATTGCTTCCTTCGCGGAATCGAAAACCCTCTTGATGTCCTCTTGATTCACCGTAACAAGCAAGTCGGAACCTCTAAAATCGACCACATCCAGTTCATAGCCAAAAGAATCATGAAATAATGCCCTCCATACAGGGTCAGTTACGCTGTTAAGTTTAAAACGATACTCTACCGTTTTATCCTCTCTCTCTGAATATCCATCCTTCGCAGTGATGACAATTGGCGGTCGTTGCATAACTGCATTGGACCGCCTCATGTTGGAAAGGGAATAAATTACTCCGTCATCTATCGTCAGTTGGATATACGGTTCGTCTTTTAAAAGGGTTTCGAGAGCAGTCATTGAGTTGGAACGAATTGAGAAACTTTAGTTTTCAGAACACAGATACCTCGAATACCTGACCGAAGCAATCTCCAGCCAACGGTTAAAGTGGGCCAGTCACTACGTAACGTCGACTCTGATTTTATTGTTTGATACTTTCCGCTTCTGACTCGAGCGCGACAGCAGGTTGGCCCACGCCGCCTTGTTGGGTACGTCTTGTTCTGCCGTTTTGGTTTTATTGATCGCTGTCCCAAGCTGGAATCCGAATACAATTATTTTCTAGTCCGGATATCTTCTTTAGAATTTCTGGAGGATTGCCATTTGAGAACCGAATGACAAGATTGTAAACCAGTCCATCACTACTTTCATTGGTGTCGACATCGTAGGAGAGTTCACAAATTTCATCGTAGGTAATCCCTAGTTCCTCAGCGAGTCTTCTATCCCAATCTTCCTGCTGATTTTCTTCGAGTTGTCTATTGCTCATAATCTGTTTCTAGTATCCTGATAAGGCCCCATTTTGCATCGGAGCCACCTGCAACGGGGTCACTCCCAGATTCACTTTCTCAGACGACGTACGAACTGGGCTACCAACGTAGCCGTGGAAGGCACACAGGAAACAAGAAATATCGAAACTAGCGATTAGACGGCGAATTATCTCATTTTTTCAGAACAGTATTGATCAGCGATTTTCGAAGCAAGTTCGCTGCATCACCTTGCTTTCCAGAATCGAGTTTACCGACCAGGGGAGTTCAGCGTCAGGCCGATTGCACTGAAACTGTCGGTCCCAACCCGCGTTATTTAAGACATCTTAATAACTTCACACAATATATGTGGCTGGTATGAAAATTATCACTCCCTCCTAGAGGATTATCCGCAGGGGAGAGAATCGAAATTGAGCTGGCCTAAAGTGATATAATACCACGATCATATAAATATTGTTCTCCGGAATCCGTAACCGAAACAGTCCTAATTTGACCAGCGCCGTTGTAATTCGGAAAAAGGAGCCCCTCGTCAAATGCTACTCTCAAATATCTCTCAAACGTAAATTTGTGGAACTTAGTAACGGTTAAAAGGTCAATATAACTGACGTATTCATTAGCTGATTTTTCCAGCATTTTAGCGACCGCGACCATAATTGAATGCACACCGTCTGCAGCTCTATCAGGCCGGGAATGCTGGAGGGGACGAAATGGATCCTTACCAATTTCTGGTTTTTCATAGAGCGGTGCATCAAGAAGCGTCCGAAGCAGTTCATCGAGAGCGAATTCCATTTCAGAGTCTTCCGAAAAATCAACGTAGAGCTTAGATTTCAAAAAGGTAGGCGTCGCTGGTTCTCCCTTTTCCCGAATAATTGGAATCACTCTATTGTCCGAAATCGACGTCAAAGATGCCGCACTCATAATCATCTTCTCGTAGCCGACACCTCCAGTCCCTGCGTTTGCTTTCTGCACATAGTTTCTGGTGCAAACCATGACCGCAAAATCACAGCTGGCGAGATTCGTCTCCATGAAGTGCCCCAAGTCGTCACCTGGTCTCAAGTCCCATTGGTCAAGAATTGCATCTACACCGCGATTTCGAAGCGTGGTCGCAAAGTCCAGCACCCAACATTTATGTTCCGCTGAGTCATGGGAATAGGAAACAAATACACGAGGCGGTTCAATCATCTGGATCGAACATATTAGAGCAAAAATAAAAAGCCAACCTCGATACAATTTTTAAAGGAACATCCGCAGGGGCGAGAATCTTTCATGCGTCAAAGGGGGGGGATGCGCCCAATAATTTCATCATTCAAAAGATAGTCCCTCCCCGCCAATGTTAATCTAATTTCACCGTTATTGTGTACTAAAAGGCCTTTCTCCAAAGCCGCGAGGAAAAACGTCTCCGTCGTGATGGGATGGGCAGTCGACGCGCCAATCAAACCTTCTCGATCAATATAATCGACATTCTGCAACCGAAGGGCGTTCTCATAAGCGACGGAGAAAGCCCTCATTATTAACCGAATTCCATCTGACGCCCTGTCAGGATGAGCCTCACCGAGCGCACGAAACGGATTTGAACCAATCTTTGGCTTCTCATATAGAGGTGCATTGAGAAGAGTTCGTATCAGTTCGTCTAAAGCATACTCTTCGTTGATCTCTGGCGAAAAATCGATGTAGAGCCTCGTTCCCAGAAATGTTGGTGTCAATGGCTCACCTTTCTGTCGAATAATCGGAATCACCTTACTATCGGATATCGATTCCAAAGACGCTGCACTCATGATCATCTTTTCATATCCAACGCCGCCAGTTCCAGCATTTGCTTTCTGAACGTAGTTTGGAGTGCAAACCATAATCGCAAAATCGCAGCCCACGAGATTTGTCTCCATGAAGTGACCCAAATCTTTGCCAGGTTTCAAATCCCACTGGTCAAGAACAGCGTCGACTCCACGATGCCGAAGCGTGGTCGCCAAGTTGAGCACCCAACCTTTATGCTCTGCAGAGTCGTGAGAATAAGAGACAAATACGCGAGGTGGAACAGCCATCTTGAGCCAACATATTGGAGTCTCAACAAAAAGCCAATCTTCACATGCTTCACAGAACAACCCTTACATATTTGTTAAATATCAGGGTTCTCCGATAACTTCCGACAATATATGTAATGTGAAATTTAGAATACCCTTGTTCTGGCGGGGGTTCCCCTCGCTTTGAGATGCCTGAGAGGTGTCGCTCTTTTATTGTGTGCGGGCACATCGAAGTTCTGTCGTGAGTTGATTCTTGTGATGGTTTCCAGATGCTGCCTTTCGCGTTCCTACCAGATTTTGTCGAGAGCTTCTCGACGAACGTGCGTTCGACGAAATTGCTCGGTCATGTCTAACGGCGTCTTCTGATCTTCACGGCGCATCGATCACTCCCACGAACACGGCCGGAGTTGTTTTCGTCGCGTTGTGCTTCGTGAGTATGTTGTGTAGAGGAAAATTCGAAAGCTGTTCATCCGTGAGTGGTTTTTCCATTCATTTGAATCTGAGAGGTCTTACGGCCCGAGTGTTTGTTTCTCTGCTGGACCAGTATTCCAATTTCGCTTGCGGAGGTATGTTCGCCGCCCCTATTGCTGGGAGTCGGTCACGTAGTTTCTATCTAGCCATCCAGGCGTGGTAGCCGAGGATGGCTTTTTTATATGCCGGATGTTCTTACAGCTCTTTCCGAGAAATTTAAGGAGAATGCTCTCTGGATAATTCTTCTCGTATTCGGTATTCAGTTTATCACATTGCTCTTCAAGAAGCGATCTCGTCAAGGTTCTGGACGGTATGTTTCCCGTGAACGATTCATGACTGATCGTGAGCAAGAATTCTTCCTGACTCTCAATGAGGTCATCCGAGCCCCTTTTCGGGTTTTTGCGCAAGTTCGGATCGCTGACGTGATCTCTGTCTCCGGTAACGATATTTCAGCATTCAATCGGATCTCTTCGAAGCATGTCGATTTTGTCATTGTCGACAAGTCATTCGCAGTCGTGTGCTGCATTGAACTTGATGATAAATCTCATGATTCAAAAAAGCGTCGAGAGCGGGATAAGTTTGTCGATTCTGCCTTCCGTCAAGCCAAAGTTCCTTTAATTCGGTTTCGTAACAACCTATCATAACCCACTATAATTCAGACAATTACGCCATATGTTACGATTTAGTTTGAATGGTAATCGGCAAGAAGCTGGTTTTTTATTCTTTTCTCGTGATTTGTGCCCAGATCCGCTACGTTTCTTGTGGTGTCGGAAGTATTTGTTGGCTCGGGCGGTCCAGCCTCAGAGAGGCCAGCTACAGGTCCGAACTTTGTTAAGTTCGGCTAAGGGTGGTTCGGGGGTGTAGGATTTTCTCGAGGACGGCCTCCACAATTCCTTACCGATCGCCTTTCGAAATGTGCTTCTCCATATTCCTGAACGGATATCTGCTCTGTCACCGCTGAATCAATTGCACTCACAGCGTCGCAATGGCCGGGCCGAACCCGCCATTGACGCCCCGGTGGAATTCTCCCATTATTTGATCGGAATTTGACTGATCGTCGTGTTATGACTGATTTTCTCAGAAACCCCATTCCTGATTCCGCGAAGGAACAGTCGATTTTCTGGAAAAGACCGAATTGAATTTGCTCCCGTTTTATGAACCACCACATGCTTGTTTCCTTTTGTTTTCGAAAACGTAGTTCCGCTACGCTTTTTGGAGCGCTTCTTTTGTCATTGGTCGCGAGCCATTCCGTTACCGCCGAGGAAGTAGAGTTGCTTACCTCTGAGCCTTTGCTGGAGTCAAAAAATAATCCTGCAGTCGAGACCCTGTTCGAATCTCTGAAGCCTGAAAAGACGGGAATCGATCATGTTTCTCCTATTATCGAAGATCATCCGCTGGCGCGAGCTTACCATTCTTCTTCTGCGTGCGCGGCTGTGGCCGTTGGCGACCTGGATCTGAATGGTCTCCCTGATGTGTTCGCCGGGAACGGTCCTCTTGAGAATGGCCTCTACCTGCAGGAGTCCCCTTTTCAGTTTACAAATGTGACGAAGGAGACAGAAACGGGCGGCGGAGAGTCGTGGGCCGTGGGGATATCCATGGTCGATATCGACAACGACCGCGACTTGGATATTTACGTCTGCAATTACGACTCTCCGAATCAACTCTTTATCAATCTGACGATCGATGGAGGAAAGAAAACGGATGGTCCGCTGCGATTCAAAGAGCGTGCCGCTGAATTCGGGCTGGATGTGAACGATGGCTCTGTCGTTCCTGCCTTCGCTGATTTCGACTGCGATGGCGACCTCGATCTCTACATTCTGACTCACCAGGTCTATCGCGACGGCGGGCGTCCTTCCGGTCCGATCCGCATTATTGAAGAAGGAGGAGTTTTCAAAGTGTCCGAGGAGTGGCAGCGCTGGTATGAGGTCGACCAGTACAAGCGCGGAGATAATGGTGAGTTCCTGTATACTGAGGCAGGTCGCCCTGACTACTTTTTCCGGAACGATGGCGACGGCAAGTTTGTTGAAATCACCGAGGAAGCTGGCATCACGAAAGAGCGTCACTGGGGAAACTCTGCCACGTGGTGGGACTACAACTACGATGGCTGGCCTGATCTCTATGTGGGCAACGACTTCCGGAGCCCGGACTTCCTCTATCGTAATAATGGCGATGGCACATTCTCGGAAGTGACAGAGAAGCACGTGCGTCACACAACCTGGTTCTCCATGGGTGCGGTGCAGTCGGATCTAAACAACGATGGCTACATCGATTTCCTGCTCGCTGACATGATGCCCAAGACGCACTACATGCAGATGGCTTCCATGGCCTCGATGGCGGATCGACAGGATAACCTTGAACACGTGGATGGTGCGCAGCAGATCATGCACAACACGATGCATATCAACACAGGCACAAACCAGTTTCTCGAGGGTGCCTGGATGGCTGGCGTCGCCCAGACGGAATGGACATGGGCGATTCGCAGTGCTGACTTCGACAACGACGGCCTGCCGGACTTGTTTTTCTGTAATGGCATCCCCCGCCAGTTCAACCACTCCGATTTGCCGGAGATCACTCACTCAAGCCTTGTCGGTAAAACTCACTGGGATCACTACAAGGGCACTCCGGTCCGGCGGGAACAGAATCTCGCCTACAAGAACAAGGGTGACTTTGAGTTTGATGATGTTTCCAAGGAATGGGGCCTCGATCACATGGGAATGTCTTACGGCGCTTCACTCAGCGATCTGGATGGCGATGGCAAGCTTGAGCTTTTGACCTCCAATCTGGACGATCCGCTCAGCGTCTATCACAACCAGGGCGATTCCGGCAATCGGATTGTAATCGACCTCGTCGGCACACGAAGCAATTCGTACGGGATTGGCACACTGGTCACCATTGAGACCGAAGATGGTGTTCGCCAGAGTCGCCAGCTATTCCCCTACGGCGGGTTTCTCGATGCCGATGAGCCCATTGTCCATTTTGGATTGGGTGACAATTCTTCTATCTCGAAAATGACTCTGGAATGGCCAAGCGGTGAATTTCAGCAGTTTGCGAATCTCGAAGTCAATCGACGCTACAAAATCACTGAACCGGATACGGGAGCCAAGAAATCGCCTCCTGTGACCGATCGCGAGGTGGAGTCCACCTGGTTTGAAGAATCCCCCAGCCTGAAAGGATTTGGGCATAAGGAGTTGCCTTTTGACGACTATGATCGTCAGCCCCTTCTCCCATTTAAAATGTCCCAGCTTGGTCCTGGACAGGCTTGGGGAGATATTGACGGAGATGGTGATCCTGACTTTTTTCTCGCTGGCGCAGCCGGCCAGCCCGCACAGGTTTTTCGCAATAATACCAGTCCGGGATCTGAGGACGTGTTGCTGACTCCTGAGCCACAGTATGTTCTGGAGGAGGATGCGCACTTCGAAGACATGGGTGGGTTGTTCTTCGACATTGATGCAGACGGAGATCTCGACCTCTATGTCGCGAGTGGCGGTGTGGAGTGTCAACCCGGGTCAGATGTGTTGAAGGATCGCATCTACCTGAACAATGGTAAGGGAAGTTTTTCTCGCGCTCCGGAAGGAACCCTGCCTGACGCGATGAATAGCAGCGGGACCATTTCCGCTGCTGATTTCGACCGAGACGGCGATCTTGATCTCTTTGTCGGGTCCCGTTCCATCCCCGGACTCTACCCTCTCACTCCCGTGAGTTCCCTGTATCGAAACGAAGGAGGGAAATTGATCGACGTGACCAAGGAGATTGCGCCAGGACTCGTCGAGCCGGGTATGGTAACCAGTTCGTTGTGGACAGACGTCAACAATGACGGATGGATCGACCTGATGCTCACGACCGAGTGGGGACCGATACGACTTTTTGTGAACCACGAAGGTACGTTTAATGAAGAGACTGAGGCTGCGGGGCTATCAGGCTCGGGCATTGCTGCTCTGGGCTGGTGGTATGGAATCGCCGGTGGGGATATCGATAACGATGGTGACATGGATTATGTCGCTACGAATATGGGGCGTAATTCTACCTATAATGCTCGCCTCGATTCTCCTGAGCTAATTTTTTTCGGGGATTTCGACGATTCAGGCAAATCTCATATCGTAGAGGCCAGGTTCCTCGAAGAAAACGGGGAGAAGATCTGTTATCCTCGTCGTGGCTTTATGACATCGAGCGGTGCCATGCCATATATCGCGGACAAGCTGCAGACGTTCGACAACTACGCACGGCTGCCCCTGTCAGGGATCTACGACATAGAGAAGCTCCAAGATTCCAAGCAGTTCGTTGCAAACAATATGGATTGCACCCTCCTTCGAAATGATGGCACTGGGAAGTTTGAATTCATCTCCCTGCCTCACCTTGCACAGACGTCTCCGGGATTCGGAGTCGTGCTTCGTGATATTGATCTTGATGGCCTGACTGATTGCTATTTTGTGCAGAACCACTTTCATATCACTCTGGAACAAGGTCGTCTCGATGGTGGATTGAGCACCCTGCTCAAAGGCACAGGGGATGCTGACGAACCATTCCAGTTTATCTGGCCTCACGAGAGTGGACTGGTGGTGCCGGGCGATGCCAAGAGCCTGGCTGCAGTTGACGTCAATCTCGATGGCTGGGAAGACTTCGTTGTCGGAGTGAATGACGAAGATCCGAAGATTTTCGTAAATACCCTTGCAGAAAAATCCGCCAATCACCCCTTTCGGGTCCGATTGTCCGGACTGCCCGGTAACAAATCTGCGGTTGGCTCGCAAGTAACGGTCAACGCGGGAGATTTGGCACCACAGACCGGAGAAGTAGTCGCCGGAGGAAGCTACCTTTCTCAGTCCAGTTCGGATCTCATTTTCGCAATCCCGAAAGATTCTGAAACGCCGATTACTGTCACGGTTCGCTGGCCTGACGGCAAGACCAGTAAATCGGAGGCGGAGTCTGACGCCCAGTTTCTGGAAATAAACAGAGACTAATGCCGTTCGGAGGGTTTCGTGATTTATTGACGGAATCTTGCTCTTTTGGCATTATTTTGAATTCGCCGACAAAACATTCCATGAAAGTCCCAATGAAAGAAAAGATTACCTTATTTTTGGTTCTCATTTCCAGCCTGTGCATTTCCCGCGCAGCAGACCCGGCAAGTGTCGAGGCCCTTCGCGAGATCCTCGCGGAACATGATGTGAAGCCTCTCGATCCCAAGCCCGAAGTCTCTCCAGATAAGATCAAATTAGGCCAGGCGCTTTTCTTTGATCCTCTGATCGGCGGTAATCAGGATGTCTCCTGCGCTACCTGCCACCACCCACTCAAATCAACCACAGACGGACGTTCTCGCTCTGTGGGAACGCGAGCCTACGTGAACATGGGACGCCGGATGCCTGAGGGATTGCGCCTCGTGGAGGTCGAAGGTCGTGACCCGGTAATGATGGGTTTCAACATGAACAGTGCGGCCCACCCTTTTACTCCGCGCAACGCTCCAGATGCGTTTAACCGCGGTGATTCTGAGTGGCACACGATGTTCTGGGACAGCCGAGCATTCAAGAGAGAGGACGGTC
The DNA here is from genome assembly GCA_002698785.1 of Verrucomicrobiales bacterium. Classification (GTDB taxonomy): domain Bacteria; phylum Verrucomicrobiota; class Verrucomicrobiia; order Verrucomicrobiales; family DEV007; genus Arctic95D-9. Next base: position 23,487 of record PAAG01000014.1, read on the forward strand.
GGTTTGTCGTGAACCAGATGCGGCTGACAAAAACTCCGGGCTACTACCAAGTCGTGATGCCTGAGGAGATTGAAAACGTTCTTGCGGCGCAAGCGATGATGCCTGTCACCTCTGACGCAGAGATGAGGGGCACGAAAGGCGAAACCGGAATCACCGGCGCACACAACGAGGTTGGTGCAGTCCTGAAGATGAACGAGGAAGAGATCTGGGCCAAATTGATGGTTCGCCTCCTCGCTATTGATGAATATCGCGAGATGTTTCAGGCAGCATATCCCGACAAGAAGTTGGAGGACCTCCACTTTGCTCACGCAGCGAATGCCATCGCCGCGTTCGAGATAGATGCATTTACTTTCCACGACAGTCCGTTCGACCGGTTCCTAGCTGGTGATGACACTGCTTTGAACGAGCAAGAGTTGCGCGGTGCACATCTCTTTTACGGCAAGGCAAACTGTGCCTCTTGCCATACCGGGAAATTGCTGACCGACCAGAAACCACACAATATTGGCGTTGTTCCGATTGGCCCGGGACCACAAGCCTCTGAGGATTACGATTTCGGAGTGACTCACCGTAGTGACTTTGGCCTGGAAGATCGATTTGCCTTCCGCACACCTCCCCTTCGAAATGTCGAGCTAACTGGTCCCTATATGCACAACGGGGCCTACACGACATTGGAAGGTGCCGTCCGCCATCAGCTCAACCCGGCGCAAGAGCTCGAGAATTACGACACGAGCCAACTGGAACCCGAGTTTCGGGGTGCAGTGCACACGGACAAAGAGGTTATCAAAATGGTCAAAAAGACCATGCCGGAAGAGCTTAAGCTGCCAAAACACTATTCCGATCAGGAAGTAGAGGACCTAGTGGTTTTCCTCAAGTCACTGACCAGTCCCAGTTCTCGTGATTTGTCATCGGCTATCCCGGAATCTGTTCCGAGCGGTCTGGAAATGGTTCTTCCTTTCCCTCAAGACGACTGATTCCGACCCGACAGATCCTTCTTTTTTCCTACGGTCAGCGAGTGATCTGGTCCGCTCCAATTTTCGCTGGCCTATCTGAATCTTCAGCGTACAATACACGTTCGCCGTCCAGCCGATGCTCCCACTGGCGAGTTGAGCACGGCTCTTGGAGAACCTGAATGACGACATCGATTTTTCTGCCAATCCTGGCTGACCTTACCAGTGCAGTGCCTACCGCAGCTGTGTCTGACGCACCCGTTCGATTGTTGGCGATATTCGTTCTTCTGCTGATCAATGCGGTGTTTGTAGCGATCGAATTTGCGATCATCAAAGTGCATGTTGCCCAGCTGGAAGAAGCTGTGGAAGAAAAGAAGAAAGGAGCGGAGTCCACGCTGCGGTTGATGGATAAGTCGAACTCTTATCTTACTGCGTGCCAGGTTGTTATCAGTTTTGTTACTCTGTTACTTGGTGCTCTCGGCGAGCCATTTTTCACTCAATTGCTCACGACACCTCTTGTCGGAATGGGGCTGTCCGAAGAAGCAGTTCGTCCGATTTCCTTTTTCCTCGGCATTATCATTCTCACAGCCATACATGCTCTCGTGGGCGAGCAAATCCCGCGGACGCTCGGCACTCGGAGACCGGTTGAGACATCAATTGCAGGCAGGTATCCTCTGCGAGTCATTCGGATTCTTGCCATTGGTCCGGTCTGGCTGATTGGAACGATTTCCGAATTAGTTCTCAAATATATCTTTCGTATCGAAAATGGAGATGCGCAGCAACAGGGCGCGACTGCTGACGAACTTCGTCTCATGGTGGAAGAGACAGGACGTGCCCTCGAGGTGACCGAGACCGAACAGGAGATTCTACGCAACGCTCTAGAATTGAATGAACTGTGTGTGCGGGACATCCTGACGCCGCGGAACGAGGTGGTTGTTCTCGATATTCACCGCACTTTCAAAGAGAATCTGGATGTGGCGCTCGAATCGAAGCACACTCGTTTTCCCCTAGTGGATGGTCACCTCGATAAGACGTTGGGGCTGATACACATAAAAGACCTTCTCCGGGAAATGCAGAGAGAGTCGATGAATCTTTTCGCTGCCAAGCGGGATTTGATGCGTGTGTCGGAGCTACTCCCTCTCGATGAGATGCTGAAACTCTTTCTCTCAAGGCGGGCCCATATCGCTCTCGTAGTTGATGAATTTGGCGGATCGGTCGGACTCGTCATGCTGGACGATGTTCTTGATCAGGTGGTGGGAGAGATCCACGACGAGTTTGATGATGAGGAAGAGCTTGGGTTTCGGAGGCTCAACGATACGGAATTTGTCGTAGAAGGATGGCTTCCCCTGCACGAATTGAGTGATGAAGTCGGAGACCTAGACTTGGAAGACCCGAATGTGAGCACAGTTGGTGGCTACATCATCAGCCAATTAGGCCGTATCCCCGAGCCTGGTGAAACGACAGAAGTCGAAGGATACGAAGCCAAGATCGTCAGCGCCGACGAACGGACAGTGCAGCAAATCCATTTCACGCAGATCGAAGAGGAAGAGTCTGAGCTGGCCGATAACCTACCTGACGAAGAAGAAAGAAAAGCAGGGTAAAAAAAGAGCCGCCCTACCCCGGACGGCTCTTTCAAAACTGTGCTGTGACGCCTGTGATCTATTGACCAGCCACTGTTTTCGGCTTGGGCGTGTTGGGTCCATCTTCCGGAAGCTCCGGAATCTTGATGTATTCTTCATCGACTTCCCCTGTCAGCGCTCCCAGGAAAGTGACGATCTTCGAGGTTTCCTCATCTGATAGAATCCTGCCCAGTTGGTATTCGGCCATCTTGGATACCATTTCTTCGAGTGTCTCAATGGAACCATCGTGGAGGTATGGACCAGTCTCCGTAATATTCCGTAGACTCGGAACTTTGAAGAAATACATGTCAGTTTCTACATTTGTCGCCTCATAGCGGCCTTTGTCTTCCGTGGGCCACTCTTTGACCAGCCCGAGCTTCTGGAACATCTGTCCCCCCACTGCGGCTCCGTTGTGACATGTGGCACATCCAGAAGTTAGGAACAAGTTCAGGCCCTCCTTTTCAGGATCTGTTAGTGCTGAATCATCACCATTCAGGTAATCATCGAAGCGCCCAGGGGTAAGAAGGTTTCTCTCAAATGCACCGATCGCTTTGCCCATGTTTACAAAGGTGAGTGGCTCCTCTTCCTCAGGGAATGCTTCGGCAAAGAGTTCGACGTATCCCGGGATTGAGTTGAGGACTTTCAACACATAGTCCGGATCGGGCATGCCCATTTCAATAGGATTGGTAACTGGACCAACGGCTTGTTCTTCCACATCCTTTGCTCGACCGTCCCAAAACTGGGCGATGTGAAGAGCTGCATTGAAGACAGTTGGTGCCGAGCGTCCACCTTCCTGTCCGTGAATTCCCTGTGAAACATTTCGGCCGTCGTCACCAAAACTGGCGAGATCGTGGCATGTGTTACAAGACACACTCCGATCCATCGAAAGACGAGTGTCGTAATAGAGCATGCGACCAAGTTCGATCTTCGCCTCGGTCATGGGGTTCTCCGGATTTTCTGGCGCTTCACCTAAGGGCGCAAATAAAGCGAGCATCGCCTTATTCACTTCGACCTCAGATCTGAGTTGGAATTGAAGCGCAAAAAGAAGCACTGTAAAGGTGGTAGTAAATATCTTCATAACGATACAACGATTAATTACGACGGATAGACTCGGCACGATCCCAAGGCAAGCCAGATTTCTGCCAAAAACGTCGAATGGTGTAACGAGATTGCGTTAGCATCCGTCTCACTGTGGAGAATGGATCACGTGTTAGAAACCAGGAGCGTTGTGATGTCAGAACCTCCCCCTATTCCGCGACCATCCTGGCGCATTCGAGCAACTCATGGCCTGTCAGTTGTTTTCGATACAGTATTCGGGTTTCTCTCTCTGGTTGCTGTTCTCGCGATAGTTTCTGCTATCCCCCTTTTGAATTTGCTCAGCCTTGGATACTTGCTGGAAGCATCGGCCAGGGTCACTCGTTCAGGAAGAGTGCGCGATGGTTTCATTGGACTATTCTGGTTTTCGTCTCTTGGAAAAGCGGTATTTGGTATCTGGCTTTGGACCTTGCCAATCCGCTTATTGCACAGCTACTGGGTCGACTCTGAGCTAGTAGAGGCGGGTAATGAAAAGGCTGTGCAACTGAAGATCGTGCTGATTGTGGCGATCGTTTTTATATCCCTACATCTCATTTGGGCTTTGATTCGAGGAGGAAAGCTGCGCCACTTTTTCTGGCCCGCTCCTGTTCGATTCTTCAAGTGGTTGGCAGGAGAGAACAAATGGGGACCGGTAGTCAAGAGGCTGCGAGGGAGCTTTAAAAACCTTCAGCCTCTACATTATGCAAAACTCGGAGGGCTTGGCTTTGCCGGGGCGGCAATCTGGCTGGCGCTTCCGGTGACGATGCTAATGGTGGCGTCGAGTGCTGGGCAGAACGGGATTTCTCTAATTGGTTCCTTCATGGGGAGCGTCTTGCTGGGGATGGTGGTTCTCTATCTACCTTTCCTGCAAACGCAGTTTGCGATAACCGGTCGCTTTCGGGATTTCTTTTCTGTTCATGAGATTCGGAGGCTTTTCGCCAAAGCTCCACTCGCTTTCTGGTTAGCGCTGTTTATCACTCTACTTTTTGCGATCCCACTCTATCTGTTGAAAATCGAGTTAACGCCCAAGGAGGTGGCGTGGTTGCCGAATGTAGTTTTCGTGCTGTTCATCTATCCCGCACGCCTCCTGATCGGCTGGGCGATATCCAGGGCGAATCGGCGAGATCTGCCGCGCATCTGGGTTTCTCGCTGGATGTCTCGCCTTGCTGCGGTTCCCGTGGTGGCAGCCTACGTCTTTATTGTCTGGCTGACTCAATTCTTGAGCTGGCACGGCACCTATAGCCTGATGGAGCAGCATGCATTTCTCGTTCCTGCACCTCTTCTCGGACTGTAGAATAAGGGGATACTATCTCTGGAATCAGTCCAGGATCTGAATTTGTTTGAGCCTGGAGCCGGCACCAATGCGAATGACGATTTGTCTCTTCGCTACGCCAAATTTTTTCGCCACCAAGGCGATCAGTTCGCGATTTGCTTTTCCATCCACAGGCGGCGATTTCAATCGTGCCACCCAGTTGCCGTCCTCACCCTGAGTCAGGCTGGATTCTCGTGCATTGGGTTTGACCTTTACCTCAATGCGTTTCATCGGAGCTTACGGATTCCATCGGCGAAATGCCTCAATAGCCTCATATTCAGCCATTCCCAAACTGTCGTACAAAGCGGCAATCATCTGATTCCTGGCGGAAGTATTAAACACCTCGTCGCTAGTCGACATGAACTTGCGGGTTGCTTCCACTTTTTCTTCCAACTGATCAGGACTCATTGGCACTGCCATTTCAATCTCATGGGCTTCAATGTCACCATCACGCCCGCCATAGAGCCATACGTGACAACGCGAGTTCCATGGTTCGTCCCCTAATGATCTCCAAGCGTTCGAGAAAGCACGGAAACTGAGTGCCTGAATCGAACTGGGGTCACTGGATGCACCTGTTGCGAAAACGATATCGGGCTGAAAACTGCGTAATACGTCAGCTACCAACTCATCGTCCTCGGTCCCAAGGACAAAACGACGGTATCGCCCTTTCTCGTAGAAAGGCAAATCAAGGAACTGTGTGTCTTCATTATCAAGTCGACAGACGGTAGCTGCATCTCTTGCTTCCCCCCGAACGATCAGCCCCTTCAGCTTTCTAACCATCTCAGGATCAATGCCGAATTCACCTTTTTCCTCCAGCGCTGATAGAATCGATTCTGCGTATTCCCTTTGATTCTCCCAGCCCGAAACATGTGTTGCTTCAGCCATTTCCAGGAGAACTCGGGCGAAATTCAAGGAAGCAACGTCGGAGACTCGCAAGTTGCCTGATGTCTGGAAGACCAATTGAACCGTGTGCCCCTGCTCTTTCAAGCGATCCAGTGTTCCTCCCATTCCGATGAAAGCATCCGCAGGCTCGGGGCTGAATACGAGAACACGCTTTGGAAAGGGTTCCGCTCGCTCGGGGCGGTTGGTGTCGTCGGCTCCCGGTTTGCCGCCAGGCCAGCCAGTGATCGTGTGCTGGACTCGATTGAAGATATCGATATTCACCTCGTAAGCAGCCTCGGAGGTTGAAGCGAGCAGCTCCCCTGTCCCCGACTCGTTGTAATCTTCGTCGATCAGCTTCAATATTGGCTTCTCCAATTTTTGGGAAAGCCAGACCACTGCACGCTTTTTCATCTGGCCATCCCAGGCGACTGGTCCAACGAGCCATGGGTAGCGGAATCGAGTCAGGTGTCCGGCAGCAGCTTCATCGACCAGAAAGACTGCGTGCTCATGTCCTTGGAGGAAACTCGCTGACACCTGATCGATTCGTGGCCCCTCTACAGCCTGCTGGACTATTTCGGATTTGCTGGCGCCCCAGGCCATCAGGACAAGACTCTTTGCCTTCAAAATGGTGCCTACCCCCATTGTGATGGCGGACCGAGGCACATTTGTGAGCCCCATGAAGTCTGCCGCGGCATCCTGTCGGGTTACTCTATCAAGAGTAATCATGCGGGTCCGCGAGTCTTCCGATGAACCGGGTTCATTGAAACCAATGTGACCGGTCCTACCGATACCCAGAATTTGCATATCCAACCCGCCTACTTCGTCGATCTTGCGCTCATATTCGAGACAGTGGTCGTAGACTTCCTCCATTGGGACCGTGCCATCAGGAATATTGATCTGATCGGCAGGGATATCCACATGATCGAAAAGCTGGTCCCGCATGAATCGAAAGTAACTCTCTGGGTGGTCTGGAGAGAGACCGTAGTATTCATCGAGGTTGAAAGTGATGACATTGGAGAAGCTCAGTCCTTCTTCCTGATGAAGCCTGATCAACTCTCGGTAAAACAGCACAGGAGTAGACCCCGTGGCGAGTCCCAGCACGAATGGCTTCCCTTCTTTTTGCCTTTCTTGAATCAGCTCGGCAACCTCGCCGGCCAACTGTGCGCTCGCGGAAGCGGAATCGCTATGAATAAGAGTCTTTACCTTTTCAAATCGTTCCTGCTGAGACTGCAGAGACGAGTCGAAGGGAGCAAGGATGCGTACGGGGGAACCAGTTTCGCTCATGTGGTGCCGGTATGCTGAAGGCGATCTTGCACTATGTCAATCGGCCCGATTCGGCCGGACGCAATTTCGCGCCGGAGATCTCCTTTACCAAAGCCAATTTCTTGTCGAGACTCCACCTGATGATTTCCTGTAAACAATCCCTGTTCGTTTTGCTGGCACTACTTCTGCCAGTGGTATCCCACTCAGCTGAGGCGAAGCCAAACTTCGTCGTGATATTCTGCGATGATTTAGGTTATGGCGATCTTTCCTGCTTTGGGCATCCGTCGATCAAAACGCCCAACCTGGATGCCATGGCAGCGGAGGGACAGAAATGGACCAATTTCTACGTTGCTGCCTGCGTGTGCACTCCCAGTCGGGCAGGCCTGATGACAGGACGGCTCCCCATTCGCAACGGAATGTGCTCGGATCAGAGAAGAGTTTTGTTCCCTGATTCGTCTGGTGGCCTTCCCCCCTCTGAAATCACGATTTCATCTGCCCTAAAAGGACTCGGATACAAGACTGCTGCTGTTGGCAAGTGGCACCTCGGGCACCTGCCCCAGTACCTGCCCACAAGCCACGGGTTCGACAGCTATTTTGGCATCCCTTACAGCAACGATATGTCGAAGGAGGGAAAGACGAGCCATTTCGATCTTGCCGAAGCCGAAGACTACTCCGCATACAAAGTCCCTATCCTTAGAGATGAGGAGGTGGTCGAGCAGCCAGCCGATCAGCGCACAATCACGAAACGCTTTACTGAAGAGGCAGTGCGAAAAATCGAAGAGTTCGGAGACGAACCTTTTTTCATTTATCTCGCGCACAACCTTCCTCACATCCCCCTCTTTCGTTCCGAGAAATTCAAAGGTCAGTCATCGAACGGGATCTATGGCGATGTCATTGAAGAGATAGACTGGTCAGTAGGAGAGATTCGCAAGGCACTGAAAGCTACCGGCGTTGAGGAAAACACTCTCGTTGTGTTCACATCTGACAATGGACCCTGGCTGAAGTTTAAAACACACGGTGGAACCGCTGGCATGCTGCGTGATGGCAAAGGATCGACTTGGGAAGGTGGGATGCGAGAACCTACAATCGTGGCCTGGCCCGGCACGATTGCTCCCGGCATCGTTCATGAGATGGGATCCACTCTCGATCTACTTCCCACTTTCGTATCTCTCGCAGGAGGAGAACTTCCCGACGACCGTGTCTTCGATGGCGTTGACCTTTCTGATATCGTTCAAGGTAAGACGTCCACATCGCCCAGAGAAACGATGTTCTACTATCACGGAGAGCAGCTCTATGCCGTTCGAAAAGGAGAGTTCAAAGCCCATTTCAAAACAAAGACGAGCTATGTCGGGCAAAACAAGCCCGAGGTATTTGACCCACCGCTGCTTTTTCACCTTGGCCACGACCCAGGAGAACAATGGAATGTGCAGGCAGAATATCCCGAAATTGCAGAGGAATTGACTAAACTAGCAGAGGAACACACTTCTGGTGTGGAAAGGGTTCCGAGCCAACTCGTCGGGAGGATTGGCGAATGAGGCAAGAGGCCTCCGGTTAGTGCATGAACTCTCTAGGTCATGATCCAGCTCCAGAGAATGGACCCAAGTCGCCCAATGAATGGGGAGTGCTGATCATAATCTCGTTTTTCTTTTTTCTGCTAATATGTTTGGAGTTGTTTCGAGATTTTACGATCTACAAGCTCAGTGTTCCGTTCTTCGTAGCTTCGTGGGTGATCCTTCTCGTAATCCATGAGCTGGGTCACGCACTGGCAGCGAGATTTCTTGGATGGGGAGTTTCGCTGATCAGTATCGGAACCGGGCGGATCCTTGCGAAAGTTGAGATAGCGGATATGCCGATTGAGTTTAGAACGATCCCCCTGTCAGGGTTTGTTATGCCGGAGGTCCGTGATCTGACCGCACCAAGACTGAAACAGTTCATAATTTACTCGGCAGGTCCAGGAATCGAAATACTGCTAGTCTGTTTGATCGCGGTCGTCTTTGGCCCCTCGACTCTCCTTCAAAAGACACCCGATGTAGGACTCGTAGCGCTACAGAGCTTTTGCGTCGCAGCATTGACGGGAGCTATAATCAATTTGATTCCGCTTCCTCATAGCACATCCAGCGGGACAGGCTGGTCTGATGGCCTGGGAATGCTTTTGTCCTGGACGATACCTGACGAGGTGTTTCGCCAGAGATTGAAGCCGTCCTAGTGGGGTGTTAGCCCCGACCGAATATTCGTCCGACCTGTTCTCCGACCCCGAGCACATTCTCCCAGCGCCTCACGATCAAATCGATCAGAAACAGGCCCAGGAAACAACTCAGTAGCCAAGGCCATAGCTCAACATACTGTGAGACATTCGTACCGGAAAGCTCAAGAGCCTCCTCCGCAGATGAGAGGTAGGAACCACCCGTTATTTCACAAGCCTGTTTCAATAATTCCTCGTCTACCCTTCCTGTCGCGACCTCGCTGGAAGGATTGTGGACATAGCCAGCCGAGACTAGTTGGGAGCCTGACCGAGCCCTGACAAGATACACCCCAGAGAATTCCGGTCGAAACGAAGCCTCATACCAGCCGGGTCCCTCTTGCTCAAGAGAAACGGTGGAAATTGTCTCCATTCCAGATCCGAGCGAATTCGCAGGAACATGAAATATATCCGCTTCTACTGCAGCACCGTCTCTTCGATTACCTGCATCCTCTGAGAGGTCGACGGCAATTTTGACTTCCTCCCCTTCCTCTTCCAACCGTAAGTCCATGTTGAGACCTTGCGGTGCTCGTGCCGTCTCACGCAAGACTTGAGCCCACATCTGGCTGTATCCCGGCCAATCTGCCACCCACAGAGCCGCCCATCTCGACTTACAATCCGAAGTAAATGCTGTCACCTTTCCTAATCCAAACCGCCAGTGCGCCAACAGTGGGTCTCCCGTGTCAGTAACGAGTGGAACTTGTGAAGTAGCTTTGCGATTTGTTTTCACATACCCGAGCAAGGGCGGAGCAAACCCATCTTCCCAATCACGAAGCATGGGATGATTCTCGACGAGTTGAGGCTCGAAGGCATCTTCCCGGATCATCCTGCCCGTGTGAGTCATGGTATCCTGGGTAAAGATCCGCACAATAGACGTCGGGTCCATGGTGACGTAACTCTGTCCGCCTCCAGCTGCTGCTATCGCCTGCAGCAACCCGACCTGCGCTCCAGATCCCACCGCAACTGTAGAGATCGTGATTCCCTCTGCATGGCACTGCGATGCGAGTGCTTGATACCCCTGACCGGATGTCTGTCCATCTGTCAGGACAATCATATGTTTGATTTTCGCCTTCACCTTGCTGAGTTCGTCTCGAGCCATTGCCATTCCCGGATAGACGTTGGTTCCCCCTCCTGAAGCCAGTAGCGAAATCTGGTTCGCGATCGCACTGGTCGAGGTGACCCGGGTCATCGGCACAACTTCGTGCACTTGTGAGTCGAAGGCATAGACTCCAATAAAGTCTTTTGAAGAAAGAAGCTCCGCAGTCGCGATAGCGGCAGATTTACAAATCTCGATCTTTTGTCCCGCCATCGAACCCGACCTGTCGACTACCAGAGCCAGAGCAGAAGACTGAGATTCTTCCTGGTCCGGCGCTTTCAACTTCACTGGCAAAACATCTTCGATCGGAGTTCGGTAGTATCCCCCTACGCCAAACGAATTCATCCCGCCAATCATGACAAAGCCACCTCCCAGCTTTTCAACATAGTCCCGAATGGCTGTCATTCGTTGTTCTCCAATCCGATGAGCCGGTATATCCGACAAGACGATACCGTCGTATCCTGCCAGTTCCTGCAGCGACTCAGGAAGACCTTCCGGGCTACGAACGTCGAGTCGAATTCCTTCGCGAGACATAGCGTCTACAAGGTAGTGGGACTCCCCCTCTTCACCCTCAACATAAAGAAGCAGTGGCTTTCCTCGAACATCGACAATACTCAGAGCTTCGTTGTTCTCGGGAATGGAATCGCGTCCTTCGAAGCCCTCTACTACGACTCGGTAGTTGTAGATGTTTCTTTTCTCCGGAAAGCGTTTGAAGCGGTGTGTAGAAGGAACTCCGGGCTCAATCTCGATATTCTTCGATTCCACCTCAACTCCGTTTTCAAAAAGCCGCAACAGCCCGGGACCTCCGAGCGAACCTTCGACGGTGGCCTCTAACTCAAGGCTGGCGCCTTCATTCAATCGTGACTGTGAGGACGTCAATTTCGTCACGCGCACGTCCGGCTGAATTTCTCCTGACACACCGACTGCGTGAATCTTGATTCCCAGAACCGCAGCTTCGTTGGCCGAGTCGACAAGGGAACCTTCTGTTTCGACACCATCGCCCACGAGAACGACGTGCCGAGAACTACCGCTGGGGAACAATCCTTTTGCGAGACGAATGGCTTTTTCAAAATTAGAGGAAGCACCAATCTGTTCCATGATGCTTGTACCTGATTCTTCATCTCCCCGGAATTCGGCGCGCGAAGGGTTCTGAATCAACTTGGCTTCTGAACCTGCTGCAACAATCCCTGAAACAGTGCCCGCCGGAAGCCCGCGCTGAATCTCTTCGACAGCCTCATACCCAGCGGCGATTCCTGCATCGCTCTGGCTTCGACTATGGTCCACAACAAAAATCACAGACTGCTCGCGAGACGTGAGCAATCTGGCGGGAGAAGCAATTGCCAGCAATGCAAGAACGATCAGGAGCGAACGCAGGACGAGGAGAACTCGTCGCCGCCCCTGGCTCATCGGATGAGTCGACCGAGCATCAAACCAGAACAGCAATGCAAGTGCTGGTAAGACTAGAAGAAGAATCTTTGGGTATAACCAATCCATTCAACCAAATCAATAGACCGAGTGCCGGTGAAACAGCCAACTTTCGAGCAGAAGAATAACAATCGCGAAACCAAGGAGCCAATTGTTGAGGCCACCAGCAATTCCTCGTTTCACAGAGAAATAGTCAGAGTCATTTGAGCGCATTTCCGGTTGTGCAGGGATATCGCTCTCGACTGAAGACAGAATATGTGAGGCGCCCTTTTGTCCGGTATCCGTTTCCCACATGCCGATACGATCCAGCTCTACAATCTTGCTTTTGAGCGGGTATCTCTGTTTCTTCAATTGTCTGTTCTCTGTTGCCATCCATGTCAGTGATTCCCCATCAACATGAGCAAGATCTCCCGTAGAGTAGAGTTGGACTCGGTTGACATCCGTTAGCTCATCAACACACCAGAGAAGCGCATTTCCCATCAGAATCGGAAAGGAAGACGTCAAAGGTAGATTCTCAGATAAACCCGGAGAAAAACCCAATACCACGAGTCGCTGACCATTCACTTCTCCCGCTGCCAGCACGGGTTCGCTTCCAGCTATCCAAAGCGGCTCCAGCGAATCTGTCACCTGAAAGACAGATGTCTGTGTCAGGGAAACCCGCCCACTGCTCACTCGAAATAATACTGGGTGCTCCTCGTTGCCTACGCGCACTGCATCATACGGAATTGGTGAACTAAGTTGCCGAGCCAAAACAGGACCTGAACTTGCAGGAGGGTTTATCACAATAACGGGAATGTCTTCCGGCCATTCCTCTGGCACCCAGCCGTCAAAGATCACTGCATCGACTTCTTCCCGCAGAGGCCACGCATCAGGACCGCCCTTCAACAACTCTAACGAACCAGCCTCCTGAATGGATGATAGCGCGAAGCGTGTGTAAGGATCTTCCGTCTCATCTTTCCGAATCCACGCGGCAAGAATCGGTTGAACGTCTGGTAACGGGATGGACACAACGTTATCGAGCGCAAAGTCATCGTTCTCCGAATTTAACTCCAGACAAAGGATCTGATCCCTGGCACCGTTGATTCGAAATGTGAAACTGATTCGCTCTCCGGGTTTCAAATCCAGCTCACGAAACTGGCTCGGAATCCCCCCTACACTGACATTGAGTTTTGCGGTGACGGGCTCAAAAGCAGCATGATTGAGAGCAACCTGGACGAATGCATCGTAGCGAGAATATTCCAAGGGAACCGGCCGGATTTGAAAAGAAGTGATCCCCGGATTGCATACCTCAGGAAGGGCAAGGTTCAATTCTCTCACCGAGACGTTTTCTGGTAAGCGAAAAGAATCGGCCAAGGCGTGGTCCGAGACGTGCCAGATTTCAGTAGGAGGCTCCAAACCAGCGAGAATCCTCGCGGTTTCCACAGCAGAATCAGTCTTATCCGCCATCGGGCGTACTGCGACATCATCCAAGCGGGAAATGAGTTCCCTCCGTTTCAGAGTTCGCGGCTGCAGGACTTCCGGTCGAACATCGTATGCAACCAAAGAGATCCCAATCTCTTCCGGGATTTGTTTCAGTCTTTCTTTGAGGATTCGTTTCGCTGCATCAATCCTTGATTCCCCCTCTTCATCGTCGACCTCCATGGAGGCAGATCGATCTAGCAGAATCACGACTGTGTTGAATTGGCTTCCTTCATCCTGCTTTACGATGATGCGGGACAACACAAAGACTGCCAGAAACAGAATCAATATCGTTAACACGAAGGACAACCATTTCTTCAGGCGCCTGAGCCAGGCAGACTCCTGATGCTCTCTCGCAAGAGACTTGAAAAAAACCAAGGTCGAGACGTGGACCTTCTTTGATTTCCGCCGAAATAAATACAGAACCAACGGCACGAAGCCGAGGAGTAGAAGCCAGAGGAGTTGGGGATTAAGAAACTGCATGGACGAATTCACGAGTTCCCCGAAGACAGGGCGGAACCCCTCGAAAGCAGTTCAAGAAACATTTCATCGAACGGATAATCCGTTCTCCATCGTTGGTAATCAATTTGCCTCGACTGACATGCCTGTTCAATATCCGTCAGAAAAAGTTTGTATCGCTCCTCGTAGCGTTTGCGGTCCCTTGGAGTAAACCACAGTCGCCTGTGTTCCTGAGTCTCCACATCAAGCAATTCTATTTCTCCTTCGACATCGGGCTTTTCCTCCCAAGGGTGGTAGACTTGGATAAAGTGCACTTCGCCCGGCCAGGCGCTTGCGTGCCGGATGGCTTCACGCGCCTCGTCAACATCGCGACCATAGAGGTCCGAAATGACGAATATGATCCCATAACGTCGTCGATTGGGATTGAACTCTTGAAAACACGTTTCCAGATCGGTGAGCCCACCGTACTCAAGCCCGCTCGCGAAATCGATAACTCTTTGAAGACTTCCCTGACCTTTCAGAGGCGGTGGAGGATCGTCTACTTTCTCACTTGCCGAATACAAACTGACCCTATGGTGGCCTACCAAGCCCATATAGGCGAGTGCAACAGCGATCTTTAGGCTGGTTGATCTTTTCTCCGGAAACGGCTCTATCATTGACGCACTAGTGTCTACAATGATGTGAACATGAAACTCCTGGATCTCCTCGTATAACCGAATAAAAAGCCTGTCCAGCCGGGCATACAATCTCCAATCGATTGCCCGGTAATCGTCCCTTGGTGTGTAGTGCCGAAAGTCTTTGAACTCTCGCGTAAATCCAGTTGAAGGTGTATTCTGAATCCCTTTCCGGCGTAGTTGTTTTCTCTTTCGAAGTCGAAGAAACAATGCGCGCAATCGATCAAGAAACTCCGCATCGAAAAGCTCGTCATTTTGAATTGTGTCAGGGCCCGGCATTGATTCGGTGAAAAATTACTTTGACTGAGTCTTTGAAGGGGTACCAGCCTCCTTGGAAGCGCCTACGCACACGATGCAATTTCGCCCAAACGATGTGAGATACCGATTACCCACGACTCGATCTTCGACCGGAAACAGGTAGCCTGGTTTATTACCAGTATGGTTGATCACCCAACCCTGCCATACTGCTGTCCCCACGAACTCCTGCCCCTGAGTAAGACCTTCATCGAGATAGTCGACCAAACTCTCGGGCCAAACACTTGTCCCGAGTATGGTCCCGGTGAGAGCGTTCAACACTACCAGCCCCCCTCGCCCACGAACGATAATCTGGTTTCCCGCGACGGATGAGTGAACTTGCTGAGGATTCCCGAGCTTTGCCAATGATATACGCGATACCCGTTCCCGGAAGAAGTCCCCGTGGACGAGGTAACTCCCGTCCATGCTCCAGACATGGTTTCCGAATGCGCCGACCAATATACCCGATATCGGAAGCTCGCTCGAAGCAATTGGTAGGTTTGTAGAAATCTTCCGAATGCTGGAGTCACCCATCAACCACAGGTTATCATCCGATAACACAGCCTGTGCAGTGGAACTGCTACCTACTCGGTGGCCTGCCCAAAAGACGGCTGGCCCGACCATGCTGGTCGTTTCATTGAACGCCCCTTCGGCAATCAATTTGCGGTCTGCTTTCGGCGAAAAATAATCTAACAATTGTCTCGTGTCGACAAGAGACTCGCTGCCTGCGCCGTCCTGCCAGCCATTGGTCTGAACTTCATCGGAAGAATCAAGATCGACAACATCAATCTCCGATTCGCCTTTCGCCTCTCTCAAAACAATGGGGAAAGATATCTCTGGAATATCTCCGAAAGACCAAACCGGTTCACCACTTTCGACAAGGTAAACTCCTGGATCGAAACCGTAAGCGAAGACCAGACCGTCCGAGAGTGAAACTCCGGTATTCAATGGTGAAATACCACTTTCAATGCTCTCGACACTTTGATCGTCTCTTCTCCAGAGAATTTTTCCTGTTTCATTATCAAAGCAGGACAGGATTTGCGCATCGATATCGAGCACCACGGAGAATTTCTCATTCGCCTCCAGGTGAATATTTTGCAGGGAAGAGGAAGTGAGTCTATCTCCAGGCAAGTCCCCCACCCATAGTATGTCGCCATCTGCCACGGAAAAAGCGACCAGTTCCCTATCCCTAATGAGAAAAGCGCGCCCGCCAGCAACCGAAAAGCCGGCGCCGGCTCTCCCCGCTTCATGAACAGATAGGTTTTCCCCGAGAAACGGAGTCGCAAATCCTCGGTCTTCGAATAGCTGGGCAGCATCGCCACTTCCGCCAATCGTTTTCGATCGAAACTGCTCTCGCCAGACGAGCTTTCCTGTATCCAGATCGATGGAGTAAACGGTGCCATTCGTATCAAGCGCCACTACGTAATTTTCTGATTCGTGAAAGGAAGAGAGTTCAGCTCCGGGTGACACCTCGAATGCCCAATTCATCTCAACCCCGGAGAGTAGAAACGAAGCATCTTTCGCAGGTTCACCAGCTTCCGTATTATTGGAAAAGTTACGGAGCAACGAAGGAGCCGCAGAAACGGATAAACGAAGTCCATCAGGAAAGTGCACATCCTCAAGTTTCTGCCGCGAGGCTATGGCTCGAAAACGATCAAGAGCACTCGCTGCTTCTTCAATACGGCTCAAAGAACTCAGAACATAAGCTCGGCACCATTCTGTCCAGAGGTGGGTCAATGGTGCATTCGCTTCTCTCTCAACGGATGCAAGCATCGGGAGCACTTCTTCCAAATTTGTAGTAGATCGTTCGGAGAGTAGCTGCGCGATAGACCTCCAGTAGGAGGCTACAAGATGGTCCAAAAGAGATTCACGTGAGAGATTGCGAAACTTCATCCCTGCATCCCCGTTGCGCAGGGCACGAATCACCGACCTAAAGGCTTTCTCTTCTCCCATGGCCGCGAGGAGCGACAGGCGTTTTTCCCAACTGAATACATCTTCGGGTGCCAGTTGATTAATCACAGAAAGCGCCTCTTCAGCTTTCTGAAAAAACTCAAACTCGATCAGAATAGGGACGACATCGCTCAACAGTTTCACGGACGAGATCTGTTGATAGTCCACGGCGTTCAACAGCTGCCCTGCGAGATCCAGGCGTTGCCCCTTGTAGTAGAGAATCACACGAGTGAGTTGATAGTTTGCTGCGTTCTCTGCGTCCTCTCTCTCAAGAATCTTGAGTTGCTCTTCGATCTCTCCCTCATTTCCACTCTGTCCGGCAAGAAGACCAACGAGAAACTTTCGAAGCCTCACTTTCAAGAGTGGGTCCAGCCCCGACTGTCGAAGTCGTTCGCGAACCTCTTGCTCAATCCGTCCGGTCTGCATTGCCCTCTTTCCGGCTTCCCCAAGAAGAAGGAATTTCTCAATCTTATCGTCGGACCAACTATTGTCGGAAAACGTGAAACGGTTCTGTTCTTCATCGAAGAAACGAGGCAGCGTTTCGAACCTTTCATTTGCGGTAACGGCGGTATCCAGCCATGCCTTGTAACGAGCGGTCGTATCCGCTGCTTCCCGGAGCCGGGCGATTTGACGTTCTCCGCCACTTCGATCACCCAAGGTACCAAGCACTTTGATCAGCAACAATCCGAGGTCGAAGTTGGAAGGCGCTTTTGCGATTGCACTGACAAGAATGTCGCGAGCGGGAACCGGGTATCCCCTCGATATCAGAAATTCTGCAAGATCGATCACTTCCTCTACCGCAGCTTCCTGAATATCGAGTTGAGAAACCAAGTCTGGAACTGAGTCTCCGTTATCGGTAGCTAGGTAAATCTCCAGGAGTTCACCTGCTACATCGAGACGGCTCGGGAAATTCCTGACATACCGTTCAAGGTATTTTCCTGCCGCCTCAATTCGATCGATGGAACGCAAAAACCGCTGAAGTTCCATGATCTTTTCCGATGCCTCTTCAGGCTGAAGACCTGCCACGACTGTCCTGAATTCTTGATCAGCATCTGCATCGTTTCCCAATGCATAGTCGGCTTTCACCAACTTGAAGCGCAGATCACTACGTTCCGGTTCTTCCTCCAATCGCCTTTCGAGGAAGGATTTCGTAGCCGGGTAGTCACCGAGGGATTCCAATAACTCTGTCGCACGGGCCTCAACTCTCGCAGACTTTGGGAGAACGTCCGCGCTCGTGACTAATACTTTTACCGCCTCGGTATGTTTTTCTGCCGCGACTAAAACCTCAGCATAGTCCAATACACGCCCCTCATCCTCTGGCTTTTCCTCGTAGTCCTTTCGGAAACGATCTAAGAGTTCCTTTCGTTGTCTCGCGCTCGCAACCACAGAGACACGCAGGCTCATCAGCTCCCGCCTTCTCCAATGATCCGGTGCCAACTTCGAAAGCAGAGCATCGAGAATTCGGCCAGCCTCTGCATGATTTCCCGTTTCTGAAAGTGACGTCGCGAGTAGCAAATCAGCCTCTACGGCATCTTCGGCCCCCAATCCCGCTGCTTTTGCTCGATTGAGTGCTTCTGCACTACGCTTCCAGAACTGGTACCGCTGTGCTAATCGAGCTAGTTCAAGGAGCGACTCGGCCGTCAGGCTCTCACTCGAAAGTATCGCTTCCAGTTGAGTCTCTGCAATCGCACGAGTCTCTTCGTTGTCTGATAGTTGAAGTAGATCGTCGAGCCACTTCCTTTTTCTAGCTAGATTCGATTCGAGCTGGATCGCATGAGCGAGTGCTTCGGTAGCACGAGGGTCTCCCTTTTCCTCGAGAAAACGGAAATAGAGATACTGGAGGGGGGCTGACTCAGGCAACAACTGCACCGCAGAAGAAACCAATTCATCTGCACCCTCTCGGTCGACTTTCTTTAAGATTCGAATCAGAGTCGCCTTTGCACCCGCATCCTGAGGGTACTGTTCTATGTGGCTACGATAGGTGCCAATTAATTCGTCAACTCGCTCCGCTCCCACATACATCCTGACCAATGCATCGAGGGGCGCATCAATCAGTGGGTCATAGTGAAGGGCAGTACGATATTGCAGTGACAACTTATCGAACTCTTCCGGCGTGAGTGCTTTTTGTGCATGCGTAATAGCCCCGGCCGCTTGCAAAAAGACAAGCGCAATCAGTACAGTCAGAACTCTGTGGGGGCGTTTCACGAAATAGATCCAAACAATCTTGTTTTACACTGCGACTTCAGTGGAAACCGAATCAATGACTTCCTCGACCAATGAATCGATGTCTCTCGACTCTGCTTCCCCTTGGAAATTCAAGATAACTCTGTGACGCAGCGAAGGGAGAGCGATACGGCGCACATCTTCCACGGAAACCGCAGTTCTACCATCGAGCGCGCAGATGACACGCGCCCCGCGGATCAAAGCCTGCATGCCTCGCGGACTAGCGCCGTAACTTACATACCGATCTACCGACTCAAGATGATCTGCATTTTCCGGATGAGTTCCCAAAACGATATGTGCCGCATACTCGGTCACATGATCAGCAACCGGAACAGAAGCCAACACTCGCTGGAACTCCATCAATTCCTCTGCATTGATCACCTGCTCCAGTTCCGGGGCATCGAACCCCGAAGTCCTCCGGGATATCTCCACCAAGGTTGCTTTGTCAGGGAACGGAACCCTTAGCTTGAAGAGAAAGCGATCAGCCTGTGCCTCGGGAAGTGGGTAGGTTCCTTCCATTTCCATAGGGTTCTGCGTGGCCATCACGAAGAAGGGAACGGGTAGCTTCAATGTCTCACCACCGGCGGTAACGGCACCCTCCTGCATCACCTCAAGCAGAGCCGCTTGTGTCTTAGGGGTCGCTCTATTCACCTCATCAACAAGAACCAGATTGGCAAACACCGGCCCTCGCTCGAAATGCATCACACGGCGCCCCTCTTCATTCTCGTTCACAATGTGCGTTCCCAGAATGTCTGCCGGCATAAGGTCGGGAGTGCATTGGATCCGACCAGGAGTCAGCCCCATGACCTTAGACAGAGTCTGGACCAGGAATGTTTTCCCTAGTCCGGGAACACCTTCCAGAAGGATATGTCCGCGAGAAAACACGGCAACGAGAACATCGGTAAGCAGTTCATCATACCCTACGATTGCCTTTTGAATCTCTTTCTTCAGGGCTGTAAATCTGGTTTGGAATCTCTCCAGATCGGCTGCAATATCGTTGCTGTCTGTCATAAATAGGTGGTAAATGTCACGCTAACCTCGCGGCAAAATCTTATTGGGACTCTGACTTCTCAAATTCTTCTCGAATTGCTGAAAAGTAACGAATCACATGCTGTCGACGAGATCGGGGCAGCGATTTCTCATTTAGAGCCTGCTCCTCGGCTGCGAGGAAATCGGTAACAATGTCTTTTCTGGAACGGCTTGCTGCTTCCTTCCGGGCCTGACCTTCGACCGCCTTCATTGTCGATTCCCCGTTGTCGTTGATCTGAGCAACCACTTTCGCATCTTCCGATGCTTTGAGTGCATCTGTCTCACGGTCGACCATCTCTGCTGTGCCTGTTCCGGCTTGATTGCCTCCCGAACCGGAAATAGGACTCGCCCCACCTGCCATGTTCATACCGGACCCGGGGGCCGATTCGCCGTCGCTTTCGCCTGGAACGGGAGCGCTCAGCATGCCTCCTTCGCCGTCCCCGTCCCGGCTCTCATTACCCATGGCCATCCCCTGCCCCTCACCACCTTCTTTGGGTGGCGTTTCGCCTGGGACAGGAGCGCTCAACATTTGACCGGAGCCCTGTCCCTGATCTTCTCCGCCTTTCTGTCCGGAACCGGGGACGGGCGCAGGTTGCTCGATTGGCTGGGTATTTGGCGCTGACGCCATGGGATTGCTTCCTTGTTGATTCGGTTGCTGCGAATATTGCGGAGCAGTCATGTTCTGCAGATCATTTGCAAGAGGATCCCCATCAATTGACTGCAGTCCCTGCCCTTCACCGGCACGTGAACCGTCCTGTTCATTCGCCGCAATTTTCTCCATTTTCTGTAGTTGGCTTCCACCGATTTCGCTCCCGGCATCTCTCAACTTGTTAGCAAGATTCTCCAACTTTTCACTAGCTTCCTCCCTTTTCACGACCAGTTGAAAATGCTTAGCCAACTCTTCGAATTCGCGAGCCGCAGTCTTGGGCTGTTCGTCGAGCATTTTCCGTTCAGCATTACCAACTCTCTCTCCTACCGGCTTAGTGTGGTCATCTTCAGTAGAGGCGGCCATGATCTCCTCAAATGCCTGAGTCATCCGTGTTTGTATTTCGCGGCTGATTTCATTTCCCTTCAAAAGATCTCGAAGGGCAAAAGCTTGTTCTGCCGCAAATTCTGCGTCTTTATCGCGGACTGCAAAAGCCAAGTCTGCCGTGTCTGGATGAGTCTCCATCTCCTCCAACATCGCTTCGGAGGCCCACTCGTTCGACGCCAATCCCAGCTTGTCTGCCAACTCTTCCGCAGCTTTTGCGCGAGCCTCCAGGGCCTCCAGCATCTCGCCGGCAGTAAGACCTTCTGCATCCGCAAGATCGGAGGCGACTTCATCAACCTGAACACGAAGGTCTTCCAGTTCCTTCTTTTCCTCATCAGACAATGAATCGAGATCCGCAACTTTATCAGACTCTCTGTTTAACTCATCTGCCTGAAGTGCCGCAGCATCCTGCATTTCTTCCGTGAGCGCCAAATCCTGAGGGTTTGGAGGAAAACGGAATAAAGACGTGAGAGAAAACGCCAGTGCGAGGCCGGGCACCAACCACGTCCATTTGACGCTGGGAAGCGGCAGCCCCTTGGGAAAGTCTTTTACTGCCACAGGAAGAAGTTCGTCAGATTTCCGGATATGCAGCATTTCCCCTTCTTCAGGAGAGGCTTTTTGAAGAAAACTGAAGGCCGATGAGAAACGATCTTTCCACCCTCCAACTCGATCCAGAATAAGCAGAGCACGCTCGTTGGCGGGCCGGTGAAAAAGGCTATAGATAGCGACTCCTACAGCCCAAATGCAAAGTAGACTTGCTACGACGATCCACTCATTTTCCTGCCAGCCAGCAAGTCTGCGAAGGATCAAAACCAGCAAAATGAGTGCGATCCCACTCCAGAGGTGCGTCCGCTGAAAACCTCTTAAGAGAGACTTTAGCACTACCCTCCTTCGAACTGCCGCAATGGCGGCTTCGTAGGCTGATTTCTGTGTATGCGTATCCAAACTAAAACTGATTCTACTTTTTGCCGTTCAAATTGCCGCAGAGTAACTCCAGGAACCGGGACGCTATCCCATCAGTTCAATCCGGCAAGCACGCGCTCCAGTCTTCGCGAGACTTCCGGATCCGTCGAGGCGGAAAGCTCACGTTGCAGAAAAGGAACAGCAAGGTAACCAAATGCGCCCAATTCTTTCGTAGCCTGTTCGCGGACCGGCCAGCTATCCGCCCCCAGCTTCTCGACCAGATCGCGAATTGCTGAACTGATGTCTGGAGAAAGATCCGGTGATGGAGCCTCAACTCTCTCAATATCCTGAATCGGAATCGTCCAGGATTCGCCCTCTACATTGAAGGATATCGTATCGAGGTTCAGATAGCCAGTAATCTCGCCACCATCCCATTTTTCGATTCGGAACAAAGGGGAATGAATAGGAAGGCCGCCCGAAGAAAAACTTGTCCCCTCTAGGCGCTCGATCACACGAATGTCAGAAGAAGCTGTATGCAGCACCTTTTCTTCTGTGACGACAGGTAAAGTTGTGTTTCCAATCTGTCCGATCAAGGACTGCTCCCCCCGGAGGAAAACAGTTGCCTTATCCACAGCTTTTGGCATCTCTTCCAGCGATCTGGGTGAATTTGTCAGGCTCTTCAGCTCCATCGGTTGAAATGTATAGACTCCGAAATCCGTAAGTGTGACTTTCAATTCATCTTGGGCCGGGTAGATCACACATTGGATGCCGTTCTTAGCTTCCATACGATATGCCAACGACATCTCTGGAGTCGCATACAGCTTCAGCAATTGCTTGATCGGGACCGACAAACTTCCCCAGGGAGTTCTCCCTGTGATTGACACTTCTTCCGCGCCGGCTTCGACTCGCAATCGGTCACCTCGATACGTTTCAACGACTAGGTCCCCGTTTTCCAGTTCGAAGGCATCCTGCTCTGACGTAGCTAAAACGAGCCTGTCGAGTTCCTCTATTCGAAGTTCTGAGCGCTCTCCTCCTATCTGAGAAAATGAAAGATCATTCAACGTCAATTTTCCCGAAATTACCTGGCCATCACGCAAATAAATACGTGCGGTATTTTCTTCGACTCCGTTCATCCCCTCAATCGCAGCGATTCGAGCTAGAGGGAAATCGGCATCTCCGTATTCGCTTTCCAACGAAACAGACTCTCCGGTAACATCTCCAATCAGTCGGGAATCTTTGCCGATTGCCAAAACATCTTTTGAGCCCCTTTCCACTCCGAGTTCAATAAGAGGTGCCTTGAGATCCATTCCATCCCTGCTCGAAGACACTTCCAGGTTATTGACAACTGTTTCGTTCCAACGGCTATCAAAGCCCTCTCCGTTTTCACTGAAGGAGAGAGGACGAAAAAGCGACAACAACGTTCGGCGGTCGAAAACTTGAGGAATCACCACCTGAGAAACAATGTGGACAACCGATCTGGTTTCTCCCGGCGGAATCTCCAGTGGATACCGAAACGTGAGTCCATAACGATTCTGCGCAGCGATAGTGGGTTTCACCACAGGTCCAGGCGCCGCCAAAGTGAATAAGAAAGCCTTGGTAGATTGAGAAGAACCTGGAGTGACAATGATGCCACTCTCGGGCTCTTGAAGTATTACCGGCTCGGTTCGTCCTCGGTTGGAAATAAAGGTTTTGTAATTCCCTGAAAAGTTCGAAACCAGCGAAACATTGATGACCACTCTCTCCGGTGATGCGTTGTAAAACAATTCCACATATCGCAGGCCACCAGTGCCAGGGATCAGGCGAATACGTCTTTGCACCTGCAATCCAGGAAGTGATTCTATCGGTTTGCCGTTCAGGATGAATTCCTTCCCATCTGCGGTCATGGAAGGCTGGAAACTCGCGAAGGCCTCGTCGTTAACCTCAAGAGCAAGGCCGCTGTTTACCATCGTGCTTCCGATCCTGCCAATAGTACCGTTCGATTCGATATTCCACGAATTCCCTGCGGCATCCGTACGTATTCCAAGTGCCGCCGGAAGAAGTGTTTGTTCCGCCCCTTCCGTCTGCGCCGACGCCTTGGAGAAACACAAAACCGTGACAGAAACCGCCACGAAGACAGCCACGAAAAATTGCGAAAACGACTTTTGCAGTAAAAACAGCATCAGGGGGAGCTATTGGGAATACGATAGGATTGAAGAGTGGCGATAGGAATTTTCAACGCTCCGTAGCTGTGGTCGAGAGAAACGAAAGGTGAAGTGATAGTTCCCCTGAGGCGATCCTTGTTAACCAACTCTACTTCAAAATCAGGTTCGGTATTCTCCGGTAGCGAGTGCACGCGCGTTAAGGACGCAATCTGATTCGTATCCAGAGCGATCTTTGTTCCTTCGACAGAAAGTGAGAGCGATTTCTCCTCCAACTTTCCTGACAAGAGATTATTTCCAGATAAAAGAACCGATGCTCCGGAATCGACATCCTCCGGAATTTCAGCGAAATCGATCCACGCTCCCCCAAACTCGGAGAGCTTACGTTTCAGCGCGCCTGCGCGCCAAATACGGATAACTGCCGACATGTTCAGATCCATATTTTCGCCTAAGGCAGAGACAAGCCTGGTAGGCCCTGTTGATGAAAATACGTCTAGCAAGCTGCCATCTTTGGTCAGAACACGGTGAGCGGGAAAAGGGGTAGACGAATAATGGACTTCTTCGATTTCAGAGAAAGGGATCGCTTGATCTCCCCATGGGGAAGTGACAATCCAAACGGTTTTTGCCGGTGCTGAAACCGCAATTACTTCTTCGTTCAGCGTCTCTACAAAATGAGTGGCGTCACCCGGAGGGTCACCATCCTGTGGTGATGCGGAAAGCAGTAATAGGTTGATCTCCGAAAACTCCAATAGGTCGGCGGTGTCACTCCCGCCGGTCTTTGCTGTAATCCCCTTCTCTGCAAATTCGCCCGTCAGGACTTGCCCGTCCCGGAGAAACAGCAGCGGTTTTCGCCCCGACCCAGCGCTCCCCTGTATCGCAGCTATCGATGAAACGGGGATCGAAACATCGCCCACGGTCGGCGATGTCAGGTCTATGTTTACACTGCGATCAACCTCACATGCAAGTTGGTTGGCGTTGCTGATCCAGAGTATATCTTCGCCTCGTCGGTGTAGCCCAACAGAATTTACAATCGAATTTAAAGAAAACAGGTTCCTCAAATTCGGTGATACCCCACTTGTCGGAAAAGAATCTGCAGGAAAATTGACAACCTTGTCGAAAGCCTCCGTGCTCACGCGCGGAACAACCAGTTTCGAGCGCTGGTAGAATGGTGTAAAAGAATTTCCTGCTTCCTCCAGATCCGTCAGATTTCGCTGCAATATCCAGTACAAAACCGAACGGCTTTCGCCCGGCTTTAAGATGAGATCCTGTGAAAAACTCAACTCTCTGGAGTTCGATGATGCACTTAAATCAGGTCGATTGCTCCTCTCCCCACCTAGAATGAAAAGGGTATCGTGCCGCCCCTCGGACTGACTGAAATGCACGACCATCCCGTAGTCGTCTTTACTCAGTTCCAAGGCAGGTTGCGTATTTAGAAGCTCGCCACCGGAACCATGTAGGCTTTGCCAGGGAAACGGGAAAGTACTTCTCCATTGGAGCGAAATAGTCTGAGTGACTGTCCCGGTATTCTGGAACGTGTCGAAGATTCTTACGGCAGAGCGCTCGATATCAAACCATATGCTTCGATTAATCTGGTAGTTTTCCCTTTGTTCTTCGAACTCCACTTCTATGGGTTCCCCTTCTTCTCCCGGCTCACGAACGAATGCCACTCCCGGCGAAAACTGCTCACCAGCAGCGATTAGATTCAATCCAGACTGTAGATATTGTGTCTCACCAGAGGTAATGGCGCCAGTTCCTGCTGCCTGCCAGAAGAATCCGTCTTGATCCTGAACCTGAAACAATCGTGAGGGAATTTCTTCAAGTTTCGTCGGATCTTGCGTTCCACTGCCGGACTCCTGCCCGTTAAGAAACGGAGCCATCCCAGCTCCGACACAAATTGCCAGAAATATTCGAAATTTTAATAAAGTCTGGCAATAGTCTATCACGATCAGTAAAGGTAACGTTTCTGGTCGAGTTGGAAACCCAAAATTCTTTTATTCAGTAAAGGAAGTATCCGTTTTCGCGCCCCGCTCCCAGATAATTTGCGATTGAATCATGACCGGATGGATTCGAGGTTAGGCCCTCCCCTTTTGACGCTCTTGAAAGATACTCCTCACAAAATTCTGTATTGCCGCTGTGCCTTCGCTCAAGTTGTGCCCGCGGAAACAAAGAATTCCGTCCTAGAAGGACTCTGCGAATCAGAGTCGAACTTTGAATGCGTAACAGATTTGTGCGAAATGGCCGCCCGGAAAGATCCGCGGTTAACCGACCTCCTCGAAGGCGAACAGCCTGTGAGTGTTGTGGCATGCTATCCTCGCGCAGTTCGGTGGCTCTTTCATCAGGCGGGGGTCAAAGTTCCCGAAGAATCGTCGGGCAAACTAAAAGTGTGTAATATGCGGTCCTCAAGTGCATCGGAGATTCTTGAGGAGCTTTTATCCGATGAAGACTGACCTTTCCCCCATTCACGTAATTCTTTTCGAAGGCGAAGGAGCAGACCGTTTTTCTCCTTCCGAAAGGGTGGAATTGACCTCCTCGCTCCTCGACCGTGGCTACTCCGTTCAGCGCATTTCCGAGCAGGGCGGCGGATCTACACAGCTGGCGAATGACAAATACGCAGTCCTTGTTCTCGGGCGATTTCACGACGAGAATCTGGAGATCGCGGATGCGAGCGGAAAACTCGATATCTCAACCTGCAATGCCAGCGACCGAAGCGTTGCAGAGCTGCTCGAATCTGTCGAAACGACTCGTGCCACTCTCGATGCGGGAATGAATCAGCCGGGACAGACTGGAGCGTGGAAACCGTGGTTTCCTGTAATCGACTACGATCGCTGTACAAACTGCATGCAGTGTCTCAGCTTCTGCCTTTTCGACGTGTATGGTGTCGATGATGAGAAGCAGATCCAGGTGCAAAACAATGACAACTGCAAGACGAATTGCCCTGCCTGTTCTCGTGTCTGCCCGGAAGTTGCTATCATGTTCCCGAAATACGGTAGCGGCCCCATCAACGGTGAGCCCGTAAACCGAAAAGATGTGGAGCGGGAAAGCATGAAAGTCGATATCACTTCCCTTCTTGGGGGCGACATCTACTCCAGCCTGCGTACTCGCAGTGAAAAAGCGAAATCGCGCTTTTCGAAAGAGCGGAGTCCAGACAAAGCGCTTAATGAAAGAAAGCGCTGCATGGTTAAGCTACAGCAATCTGGTATTATTCCACCCGAGGTGCTTGCAGAGTTGGACCTTGATTCACTACCTTCTCCCGAAGCAATACAGCAGAAGGCGAAAGAGCTTGCCGCCCTACAGTCAAATCAGGAATAAATCGTTGATTATTCGACGATCGATTTGATCTGCATTCGTGTGCTGGACTCGATCACGTTGTCATTCTTTGGCGAGACTGACTCGATCCTCATCTCGTCAATCATCCAAACATCCTTAAACTTTTTCCCATGGAGCACTTCGAACCGACGGATCAATCGTCCCTGGCGGTTCCAACCATTCATCTTGAGCATCCCCCCAGTCTGCTTATCGATCCAGACGTCTACGGTCGAATATGCTCCTCGACCGTCCGGGTTTAAGACACGGACATTCCAGCATTCGCGCTGCTTGATCTTTTCCATTCCCACGAGTTTCGCATTCGGCCAATAGAGAAATCTCATAGACAGATCGTCGTAAGTTACGTCTGTGCCGCGGACCTTTTCGTCATATTTGGAAGGATCGACCGCCTTCAGCTCTCCCCCATTAACTCCCTCATACAGGGCAAAATTCCCGTTACGCGTATCCAAAAGAATCACTTGGGCAGGATCGTCAAAAATAAACCGTATCGACTGAGGCTTGAGAGACATCAGGAAAGGGACCTTCTTCGTGATCCCCATCCTGAGAAGACCGGTGAAATCCTGATTATACAGTGTGTAGGAATGGCGCACCAACTTCAGCACTTCGTCAGCTGTCAGTTGATCGACGGACTTGTTCAAAAATCCAGGGGCACTTCCAGAAGGCGGAGCTTCTCCTGTCTCTTCTTGTGCGTTCAGGCCTGTCATGAGGCCGCCAGTCAGTGTGAGAAATGCTGCCGAAATCCGGAGAGAAAATAACTTCATAAAACGGGTGTTGGAATGGGAGTAACGGTCTTTGTCACCATACATGCAATTTCGTTCAAGGGAACAATCCTTAAACGAAATCAAAGTAAATCATCGAAATAATTTTCAGGACGCAAACCACCAGAATTCTGTCAAAGTTTCCACCATGCAGAATCACCGACTGGTACTTCCCGAACACTTGAATCAATTTGGATTCCTTTTCGGCGGGTATCTTTTGAAATGGGTAGATGAGTTGGCGTGGATGGCGGCGAGCCTGGAGCATCCGGGTTGTCTGTTTGTTACCGTCGGGATGAAAGAAGTTTCCTTTCACAAAAGCGTCAATGGTGGTTCCATTCTGCGATTCGAGTCAAAAAAGGTACGACAAGGCACAACTTCAGTTACTTATGAGGTAATAGTCCTTCGCGACTCTACAGAAATCTTTTCCACTGAGGTAACATTGGTACACGTGGATTCTTCGGGACAGAAACAGCCAGTCCCTTCTTGAAAGGCCCACGCCCCTGACAGTGCGGCAGAGGTCCGCGGAAAAGGCGAATCGAACCTTGCGGCAAGCAGTGGTTGATCCAGAGGAACGAATGTGAGATACCTTCTGCCCCCGAAAGGCAGTATTTCAGTATGAGCGAAACAAAAAAAGTCGCCGTCATCGGCTCTCTCAATATCGATTACTTCACGAGAGTCGAGACTTTGCCTAGCCCAGGAGAGACGGTGGCCTCAAGTCGCCTTGAGCTCTTTCATGGTGGGAAAGGAGCGAATCAGGCCATTTCGGCGTGCCGTCAGGAAGCTCACGTCTATCTCTTCGGCATGTTAGGGAGCGACGAGCAGGGAAACATCTACCGGAATGAATTAGAAGCAGAAGGGATCGACGTGACGTATTTGCAGGAGGCAGGCAACCAGTCAGGCGCTGCCTTCATCACAGTTGATCACAAAGGTGAAAATATGATTGTGACGGCTGCGGGTGCAAATGCGCGCCTATCCGTCGAGGACATACGAAAAGGCACCAAGGCGATTGAGTCCTGCGGAGCCATTCTGGGACAGTTCGAAGTGCCACACCCTCCGTTGGTCGAGGCGGCACGCATCGCAAATCGTGCGGAAATCCCAGTTGTGATTAACCCCTCGCCATTCTCGAGCGTCTTTCCATGGCAGGAGATTCGTACCGATTTCCTAATCGTGAACGAAATCGAAGCGGGAGAGGTTCTTGAATTCCGCCCAGAGGAGGAGGAAAATTCGATGATACGTCAACGTCTCCACGAACTCAGGATTGAAACCCTGATTGTCACACGAGGTGGAGACGATACATTGGTTTACTCCAGAACGGAGGAGCCTTTCTCTGTGCCAACCATCCCCGTTCTCCCCATAGACACTGTAGGTGCAGGTGACGCGTTCGCCGGGTGTTTTGCCGCACGTCTGGCGTTCGGAGATTCTCTTCGGGATGCAATTCAAGCAGCAAACTGTGCGGGAGCCCTAACCACGCTTGGACCAGGAGCACAATCCCCGATCCCGGACCGTGCAAAAGTCGACCAGCACGTGGAATATTTGAGCCAAGAGTCATAACCCTTCGTCGTCGATGAGAAAAACACTTTGCTCCCTTTCACTTCTGTTGCTTTCGACCCTTCCCCTATCCGCGAATATCTGGCCGGAATTTCGAGGGCCTAGTGGAGACGGGATCGCACAAGCCGAAAACCTCCCTTCCGAGTTCGGCCCGGAAAAGAACCTTGTCTGGAAAACGGCACTCCCAGGTCGAGGATGGTCGTCCCCAGTTTACGATGGCGAATTTCTATGGCTCACAACTGCAAAAGAGATTTTTCCTTCCGAAGAGGAGAGGCTTCGCATCCTTGAATCCGCCGGAGAAGAGGCCAAAACGTTCAAGGTCCGCCAAGTTGCGACGCGCATAGAACTTTCCATTCTAAAAGTAGATTTCGAATCCGGAAAGATTGAAAAGGAGATAGCCCTCGAATCTGTCGAGAATCCACAGACGATTCACACGTTAAACAGCTTTGCTTCTCCGACTCCCTGCTTGAAAGGCAAGCGGCTCTTTGCTCACTTCGGCACATTCGGGACTTATTGTATCGACACCGAAAAAAACGAGGTCGCATGGAAAAAGAGAATAGAACTCGAACACGGAGTTGGACCGGGGAGTTCTCCCGTTGTCTATGACGACCTCCTCATACTGATTTGCGACGGTGTTGATCGGCAATTTGTCACCGCGCTGAACATTGATTCGGGAGAGACCGTCTGGACTACCGAACGCCCCGAGATGCGGGCTGAAAAAGGCGACCAGAAAAAGTCATACAACACTCCCTTGATTATCCGCAACGAGGGAGGAAAGGGCTCGGACCAATTGATCTGCATGGGTGCCCAGTGGATGGTGAGCTACGATCCTCTCACTGGGAAAGAGATTTGGAAATTTGATCACGGCAGCGGATTCTCGGTGGTTCCACGGCCTGTTTACAGCGAGAAACACCAACTTCTTTATTTCTCAACGGGTTTCGGTAAGCCCGAACTCGTAGCTATGCACATAGACCGAACCGGCGACGTCACCGAAGGGGATGCTGTCGAATGGCGCGAGACAAAGCGGATACCCGCAAAGCCCTCGCCTCTATTAGTAGGCGATGAGCTTTACGTGATCTCGGACGGCGGCATCGCCACCTGCTTCAACGCAGCCAATGGAGAAGTCTATTGGAATGAAAGAATCGACGGAAATTATTCTGCATCCCCTCTCTTGGCAGACGGGAAAATCTTTTTCGCGAGCCAGGAAGGCAATATTACCGTCGTTGCCCCAGGCAAGGATTATTCAATGATTGCGAAGAACTCGCTCGATGAGTCCATCATGGCATCCCCCATTGCGCTGGGCGAATCTCTGATACTTCGCTCGGAGTCAGCGATTTATCGGTTTTCAAAATAGCGCCTGAGGCGTTTTGGAAGCCCGCATTCTCACGCAATTTTTTTTAAAGTAATCGTGACAAATTTCACGGTTCCCGATATTCACTATTGGAAAACTCCCAAAATTCGCATCCAATCCTATGAATATCACTCAGTTCATTCGCACGTTGCTCATCCCGGCGCTGTGTGTCTCCTTCGCTGTCTCCTCCGCTCATGCGCGGACTTGGACCAGCACGGAAGGAAAGACCATGCAGGCGCTTTTCCTTGGGATTGAAGGCAATAACTACAAGTTCAAACTGGCAAACGGCAACGAAATCGTTGTTCCGAAAGATCGCTTTATCAAGGCGGATCAGGAAGCAGCTGAACGCCTGAACGAAATTGGCGACGATACATACACAAAAGCTTCCGCACGGAAGATCGATACTCTTCTCGCTCAAAATCTGAAAGAGAACGGCTTCACGTCATTTAACGATCCGCTCCCAGACGATCTATTCGTTCGCCGGGTTTATCTAGACATTATTGGTCGCATTCCTACCCGTGAAGAGTTTCTTCGCTTCGCAGAAAGCGCTCGCCCAGATAAGCGTGAAGCTCTCATCGACGAGTTGCTCACCTCTCCAGGGTATGCCTCCAACATGTTCAACTACTTCGCGGACATGTATCGTCTCCACGCCAGCGATTTCAACAATGGCGTCCGCATGGAGCCCTACATTCAGTGGTGGAAAGAACAGTTGGAGAACAATGTTCACTACAATGACATCATCACTACGATGATGACAGCCAAAGGTAATGTAGGGCAGAACCCTGCATCAGGTTTCATCCTCCGGGACACCGGTATGGAATTCGACGCTTTTGCCAACTTTGGACAGGTAATGCTCGGAATCGACATTTCCTGCGCCCAGTGTCACGACCATCCCTTTGATGAGTGGACTCAGGGTGATTTCTACGACATGGCTGCTTTCTTCGGAAACACCCAACGCTCCATCGGATATGGTGGCGGTTCCATGATGAGCGGCTCGGCTCGCGAGATGCCTAATTCTCCCGAAGGCTGGTATACGAATTTCATGAAATGGGCGGAAGATGAAAAAGGTATTCGTCCGCGAGACCAGAACAGCAATCAGTTCCGCTTTTTCATGCGCGCTCTCGGCTGGAATGTAGCGGATAATGAAAAGCTCGAGACCTATCTGCCGCACGATTTCCGTGGAAGTGGCGGTAAGCCAAACGAAGTGGCAGACCCAGGCGTCATTCTCGGACCAGCGGCCAAGACTGGCGGCAAGACTCGCCGCGAAGCTCTCGCCGAATGGCTCGTGTCTCCAGACAACCCGAGATTCGCTCTTGTTATCGCAAACCGTATGTGGAGCCGGGCCTTTGGACGTCCTCTCGTAGGTCCTGTTACTGATTTCAGCGACGATATGATCCGCGGTGCATCTCAGCCGGAAGTCTTGAAATTCGTGACCAGCGAAATGAAGCGAGTCGACTACGACCTGCGCGAATTCATGCGAATTCTTTACAACACCCGCGCTTATCAGTCGATCTCGACCGCTGAAGAGCCAGCGTGGGCAGATGCCTATTACTTCCAAGGGCCAATTCTCCGTCGTATGCGCGCTGAGCAGGCATGGGACTCCATGATGGTTCTCGCAAACGGGCCGGAAATTGACGAGAAAAAAGGCCGTGACGGATCTTTCTACAAAGCTGTCCTCAATATCGACTTCAATTCAGTCGACAACGAAGAGGTTTGGAAACACTACGAGATGTGGAACAGCAACCGCGGAGATCGCATGGGCGCAGCGATGGTGACCGAAAGCTCCGGCAGCGATTACACCCCTGTCGTGATGAACGACACGGATCTTCGCGCTTCCGAGCTCGCGCAGCCAGCTCCAGCCGCTTCCATGCTCGACACCTTTGGTCAGTCTGACCGTCGGATCACTGACGACCACAACTACGACGGCTCCGTGCCGCAGGTGCTCGCTCTGATGAACGGCCCTGTAACCGAGCGCCTCACCGGTCTGTCCTCCAAAGTAATAGACGACCTTGAGGAACTCGATGGTCCGGATGACAAGGTCCGGGGAGTTTTCTTCACTCTTCTCAATCGTTTCCCCTCCTCTGACGAATTGCAACTCGGAGTCAGCATGATCGAAGATCACGGAGACGAAGGGATCAGCGACCTGGCTTGGGCGCTAATGAACAGCCCGGAGTTTCTCTTCATTCAATAATTCCTCCCCACAACAAAAAACAAAAACCTTTTCAGTCATGAACCATATTGCTGAACTCGCAGGCAAAGACCCACTGAGCCGCCGGTATTTCATGGAAATGTCGGCCAAGATGACATTGGGCGTGGGACTCTCTGTTCCATTTCTGCCAAAAAACTTCAAGGCGCAGGACGGAGCTAAAGCTCAAAACCTGATCTACATCTACCTCTCTGGAGGTATGACACACCTCGACACCTTTGATGCAAAGAAAGGTGGCGTAATGGGAGACACCGAATTGATCGACACCAAGGTCGACAACATGAAATTTGGCATGCACATGGAGAAGCTCGCCAAACAGGCTGACAAGCTTGCTGTGATCAACTCCATGACGTCCACACAGGGCGCACACGAACAGGGCCAGTACATCATGCGTACTGGCTACGAAAAGCGCGCCACGATCGTTCACCCGACGATTGGCCCATGGGCAGAAACCCTGCTTGGAAAACGCGGGGATATTCTCCCCGACAGTGTTGTCATTGGCCAGGGCACCTCGAACGCAGGCTTTATGGATCCGTCCAAGAGTCCGCTTCCAATTGCGGATCCCTCCGGCGGAGTTCCCAACACTCAACTGATTGTTGAAGGAGAGCGTTTTGATCGCCGTATGGAAATGGCCCAGAAGCTCGGTCAGAAATTCACTGAGAAATTCAAATATATGGGCCCCGAGTCCTACGTTGAATACTACAATCAGGCGAATCGTTTGTTGAAGAGTGACGAACTGTCTGCTTTCGACATTTCCGGTGAGTCAAATTCCGGTGACTACGGGTCCGGTCGACTTGGCCAGGGTTGCCTTCTCGCACGCAAGCTTGTGGAAAACGGTGTCCGTGTCGTGGAAGTCATTTCTGGTGGTTGGGATATGCACGTCGATGTTTCTGGCTCCACTGCATCCAAGCTTCCTGAACTGGATACAGCAGTATCAGCACTCCTGAAAGATCTTGAGGACCGCGGGCTGCTCGACTCCACCCTGGTGGCTATCGGAACTGAGTTCGGCCGTACCCCGGACATCAATATGAACGCGGGTCGCGACCACTATCCTGCGGCTTACTCCTGCGTTCTTGCGGGTGGCGGCATCAAGGGCGGAACGGTTCACGGAGAGACCGACGGTAGCGGCAAGAAGGTCAAGAGCGACCCAATGAAGCCCGAAGATTTCCTTGCGACAATCGGACATGGAATGGGGCTTAATTTGGAGGAGACGGTCTACTCTCCTACTCAGCGTCCATTCACCTTTGCGGACAAAGGAGTTCCAGCGACCAAGTTGTTCGGTTGATTTTCCGAAAGTTGGTTTTCTTTTTCAGAAACGCCGGGCAGCTACTGTCCGGCGTTTTGCTTTCTACTTTCCAATACAGAAACTGCTGAAAATCTCGCCAAGAATTTCTTCCACGTCGGTTTTTCCAATCACTTCTCCGATAGCTCCGAGAGCCTCACGAAGATCCATCGCCACAAATTCTGGCGATTCACCTGCTTTCAGATTTTCGGCTGCATTATGCAGATACTCGCCCGCTTTCCTGAGGCAATGTTGGTGCCGGGTATTGATAGCAGTGAGACTCGCAGTGTTGACTGCTCCGGACTCTACCAGGTTCTGATACAAAACCTCGCCGATGGCATCTGCACTGTCTTTTGTCAGGCAGGAGATTTCGATGCCTTCTTCCCCTTCCCAGTCGGGGTGAGTCGGCAAGTCTGACTTATTGAGTAGTCGTAAGACTCTCGCACCATCAGGTAAATCGATTCTCTTCGCGACCTCGCCGGATGCGCTCGAATCGATCACGAACAATACCAACTCAGCTCTCTCTAACTGGACTCGACTTCTTTCGATCCCTTCGCGTTCGACGTCTCCCTCTCCCTCGTGAATACCCGCTGTATCGATTAATCGAACGGGTATACCCTTCAAATTGATCACCTCTTCGATCGTGTCCCGCGTAGTTCCTGCTGTTGGATTGACAATGGCACGGTCGAACCCCAAAAGGAGATTCAATAGACTGGACTTTCCGGCGTTGGGAGCGCCGCAGATGACGGTTCGCAGCCCCTCACGCAAAATTCGGCCCTGATTTGCCGTGGCGAGAAGCCCAGACACCATTCCGATCACTTCATTAAGTCTGCTCGACAGCTGGTCCACCGTATCTGGATCAATATCCTCATCGGGGAAATCAATGTGTGCTTCTACATGAGCAAGCACCGTGATGAGTTTCTCTCGTATCAGCCCCAACTCAGTCCCAAGTCGCCCATCCAGTTGCTCGCGAGCGGCTTTTACCGCCAGATCGCTCTGCGCCGAAATCAGATCCATGATAGCTTCTGCCTGTGTAAGATCGAGTTTCCCATGAAAGAATGCCCTTTGAGAAAACTCACCAGGAGCAGCAGAATCAGCCCCCGCGGCGAGAACCGTGGAAAGAACATCCCGTGTCACCAACACACCTCCGTGGCAGGCAATCTCCACGACGTCTTCCCCGGTAAAGCTGTTTGGCGCGGCAAACCAAGTCAGTAAGACGTCATCCACAATCTGATCTTCACGATCAATTATCTTTCCATAGTATTGCTTTCTGGCCTCCCATTTCACGGCGGGAATACCTTGGAAGCACTCGGCACAGATTGCCTTGGCATCTGGCCCGCTCACACGGATCAAGGCGACCGCACCCACTCCTGGTGGCGAAGCAATGGCAGCGATGTTGGAATTCTGCGTCACAATAAATGTCGAATGTGCAGGGTATTCCAATCCCCGCAACTGCGAAAAGGTTTTGCGCCCGAACGTACATCAGCGCAGGATGTTGATGCTGAACCATGTTGATTCGAGATTTACCTGAAGACGAGCGACCTCGCGAAAAAATAGCCGAACAGGGAGCAACGTCTCTCAGCGACGCGGAAATCCTCGCTGTTTTTTTCGGAACAGGCCGGAGAGGCCTCAGCGCCATCGACCTCGGACGCGAAATGATCCGACAGTTTGGCTCTTTACGAAATCTGTCCAGAGCATCGGTAGAAGAATTGACGGCCATCGACGGCATCGGACCTGCGAAAGCAGCCCAGCTTGCCGCTGTATTCGAATTCGGTCGACGCCTGGCCCGCGAACCCTACCGGGAAACGCCCATCACTTGCCCGGAAGACGTGTATGAACTCCTCGGCCCGGAAATGCAGAGCCTCTCTCAAGAGTCCGTCCGTGCAGTCCTCCTGAATCACCGAAAACGTCTCATCCACATGGTGGAAATTTTCCGGGGAACAGGAAATGAGTCTTTCGCCAACCCGTCGGAGATTTTGAGGAAAGCGATCAGTCACGCTGCACACTCACTGATTCTAGTCCACAACCATCCTTCCGGTGACCCCTCGCCAAGTCGTGCAGATCGCGACGTAACTTCCCGAATGAAAACTGCTTGCGAGGCAATTGGTATTGAGTTTACCGATCACATCATCATTGGTTGTCACTCCGAAAACAATCTGGAGCCCTACTTCAGTTTTCGCGAAGCAGGCCTCATCTGATCCTTTATCTCATGTCGATTCATCCTTCTGCTGTCATTGCTGATTCCGCACAAATCGGAGAAAATGTCTCCGTTGGT
This sequence comes from Verrucomicrobiales bacterium, assembly GCA_002698785.1. GTDB lineage: Bacteria > Verrucomicrobiota > Verrucomicrobiia > Verrucomicrobiales > DEV007 > Arctic95D-9. Next base: position 60,246 of record PAAG01000014.1, read on the forward strand.
CCTTTCGTGGTCATCGAAGAGGAAGTCATAATTGGAGATGGCTGCGTTCTTGATGCTGCCGCCCAGTTGCGAAGGGGCACAACTTTGGGCTCAGAGAACCACATTGGCTCAGGTGCCATCATAGGCGCGGACCCTCAGGTAATCGGGTTCGACAGCAATATCAATGGAGGCGTAAAAATCGGCAATAAGAACGTTCTGCGTGAGTATGTTACAATTCACAGAAGCACATCCGACGGGGAGTTTACAGTTCTCGGAAGCAGCAACTATCTCATGACCGGCACCCACTTCGGTCACGATTGCATTGTTGGAGATAACAACACGATGGCAAACAACGTGTTACTCGCAGGACACGTCCTTATGGGGAACAACTGTTTTGTCGGAGGGGCGTCTGTATTTCACCAGTTCGTTCGTGTCGCTGACTATGTGATGGTCCAGGGACTATCTGGATTCTCACTCGATTTGCCCCCCTACGTGATGGCAGCGGGGGTGAATTACGTGGCAGGCATCAATTCGGTCGGGCTCCGGCGTGCTGGATTCGATGGAAATGCACGCAAGGAAATCAAAGAGGCCTTCAGGATGGTTTATCGCAGCGGAAAGGGCTTGAAAGAAGCTCTCGAGGAGGCTGGCAATCGCGAATGGACCAATGAAGCAGGCGCTTTCTTTGATTTTCTCCACCAAAAGTCGAAAAAGGGCTTTTGCATTCGAATGGAGAAAGCAAAAGCAGATTAATTCAGCCTTCTTAATTTATTCACCTAAAAACTGAAGATTTCGTTGGTGTTTTGGGTAGATCTGCGTAAATGAGAGTTGGTGAAATGGCAATTTTGGAGCCATATTTAGTCATTGTTCTGATCCGCTTTGATCCGAAAGAGAAACAGTTCTGATATCCTTGTTTTCAGATGGTTGCATTTTACCGCAACCATCTGCTTTCTGACGAGTATTTTTTACCTCTGTCCGACACAGGTTTTCGCGCAGCTCGGCCCCTCTAGCATGAGCTCTGTCGCCAACGAAAACACGCTCAATCTCGACATCCAAAGCGACTTCTCCGATTACGACCAGAATCTCGGTATCGCCAAGGCTTACGGAGATGTGATCGTGAAATATGGAGATGTTACGATCAAAGCCGATCAGGTTGAGTTTCACCAGTCTTCAGGAAAGATCTTTGCCCGCGACAATGTTCGCGTGTTTCGGGACGGGCAGGTAGTAGATGCAGAGGAAATCATCTACAACACTCGAACCGGTGAGATGACCACCAGCCAGTTCGAAAGCGCTCTGGAACCGATTTTTTACACTTCTGACAACATCGTGCGCCCGGAAGAAGGTGAAGAGGGCCCCATTATTCTCTACGACTCAACGTTCACGACGCACGACTCTTCAGATCCAAATTTCCTCGTAAAAGTCAAGAAACTGGAAGTTTATCCAGATGACAAAATCATCATGCACGGTGCACGTGTCCGCATGGGGAAAATTCCGGTCTTTTACTTCCCCTACTACGTCCAGCCAATGGACGATGAGTTGGGATACTACTTCACCCCTGGATGGAACACCGCATGGGGCGGTTTCTGGCTGAACCAATATGGGTTCATGGTTGGTGAAGATCTCCTGGCAAAAGCTCACCTGGACTATCGCTCCGAACGTGGATTAGCCGGTGGTGTCGAATTTAAGCCTAAGAAGTTCGAAGACAACGACAACATCGGGAGCCTGAACCTCTACTACGCCAACGACGATAACCCTCAGATTCGCTTCAACGGTGGAAAGCGGAAAACTGGCGTCACTTCCAGCCGTTATCGAGTCAATCTGCAGCACCGAGTCTACTTCCCTGGGTCGGACGACGAGACCTTTTATCTCGATTTCGATCTGAACAAGCTCAGTGACGCATACATTTACGAAGACTTTTTCCCCGCTGAATATCGGATCGACCCCCGCCCCGATAACTTGATCAATCTGACCAAGCTGTTCGATCGCGGAGAAATCTCTCTAACCGGTCGCTTTCAGTTGAATGAGTTCTTCCAGACAGACACGCGCTCTCCTGAATTAGCTATCGACATCATACGCACTCCGATTGGCGAAACGGGCTTTTATTACGATGGGCTCACCAGCTACGGCGTAATCGACGAAGAACTCTCCCGCGAGGACACTCTCGCTGGTCTGATCGAGCCAAGCGGATACAATCGCTTCCACACCTACCACGAATTTCTCTTTCCCACCCAGTTGAACGGCATTCTGAATGTCGTCCCCCGAGCCGGTGTCGGTTACACCAATTATTCGGATTTCGACATGCCTGGTTTGAATACCTTCGAGAGCTCGATTTTCCACACCGGAGTCGATCTTTCATTCAAGATGTCGAAGCGTTCTCCCAATATTGTGAATCGCGCTCTAGGTCTGAACGGAATTTTGCATGTCGTGCAGCCCTACTTGAATTACTCCTTTGTCAGCACGGACGAAATCAACGGACGCTTCACTCCGATCGATCGCCTCACTCCATCCACCCGTCTTCGCCCGATCGACATGCCTCTCTTCACCTCGATCGACGATATCAACAATTGGCAGATCGTCAGGGCAGGTGTTCACAACCGCTGGTTGACCAAGAGAAACGGACAGAGCTATGAATGGCTCTCTGTTAACAACTATTTCGATGCCTACATTCAGGATCCCGAATATGGACGGGACTTTTCCAACTTCTTCACCGACGTCGAGTGGCGACCACTCCCCTGGCTTTCAGCAAACACCACCGCACAGGTCCCACTGCTGGACGACACGCTTGAATTCTCAGAACTCACCACCTCCGTCAGCTTTATGCCAACGGATTGGTTCGAATTTGGTGTAGGACACTACTATCTGAACGACCACCCGTTCTTCCGAGATTCCGACCTCTACTCTCTTACGACCTACACTCGCCTCAGCGATCAATGGGGATTCAGCACGGCTCACCGATTTGAAGCAGACGACCAGACACTCGAGTATCAGCAATACTCTATTCACCGCGATCTACCGAGTTGGACCCTCAGTGTAGGCGGTATCGTTCGTGACAATCGTCGCGGTGACAATGAATACGGAGTTCTCCTCAGCCTGACTCTGAAGGCATTTCCGAAGGTTAGCCTACCAGTCGACTTCCAGCCAGGAAGCCTTGGATTCGAAGACGAGTAGGACTTGGGTTGGAAGAGCCGACTGAACCTAGGAGTAGGTTGATCCTGCTACTTTTCCTTTTCTAGACTTCGAAAGCGATTCACTCTTCGCTTCGCCTATTTGAATGGCTCCCGACTTGCTGAGCCAATTTTGATCCAGTAACGCGCACTGCCGCTACCCCTTTTACAGCCAGTTTCGAAACATTCTCGGTTAAAGATTTGGCATTTCTCTTTACCTGTTTAAGGCGAGGCGAAGATTTTGCACGGTTCTTTTTTCGAGGATTTGAGCGTGCCCATGTATCACTGGTGTCTTCAGACGAAGAGTAAATGGGCGGTGGAAGAGGAATCCCAGGTGCAGGAACTTGACCAGAAGAACCACAGTCCTCTTTAGATCCTTGAACTCCGCCATGCTCCGCTGGTGTCGAGTCTTGAATAGGTGTTGCTCTCTTCTCCATAGGGACTTTTGCCGAATCCTCTCGATGGGATTCGCGAACAACAGGTTCTCTAGCAACCCGGGAGGAGGCCTCCCCGGTCTCGTCGAATCCAGTTGCGTTCAGCACCTCTGCACGGGCTCTCTCCTCCGCCTCCATGATTGCTCTCACATGAGAACGCTCATCCGTGTTCACATAATTCTGGGCCTCTTCAATTGCCTGGCGCCTTGCTCGTTCTTCTGCTTTCGCAATTGCTTCCTCAAACGATTCTGAGTCAGCTTTCAACAGTCGCTCGACTTCTTCCGTCACTTTTTTCCTGACTCTTACCTCTGCGTCCTTGATGGCTTTTCGATTTTCGACCTCTATTCTCTGCATCAAATCTGCTGCTTCACGAAGAGCGCTCTCTTTCGTCGCCTTTTCAACCTTTGCCACTTCCTCTCGGTGAGACCGTTCGATCTCTTTTAATCTCTGATCAGTCTCTTCTTCAATCTTTTCCCGGATCTGCTTTTCGACATCCACTATTGCCTGAGTCTTTCCAACTTCCGCGGCGTCAATCTTTTCTCTTGAGGAAGCCAGCGCCTCCGCCCGAGCCCTCTTTTCTGCCTTCTCGATAGTAGCATCACGAACAGCTGCGTCGCCACGAATCAATTTCTCCGTTTCAGCGGCAACCTCTTTGCGTACGCGTTCGACCGCTTCTACAAGCGCCGCCTTGGAAGCTCTTTCGTGAGCCCGAATTAACTTCCACCCCTCCTCCAGAGCTTCGTTGCGTGCCTGTTCCTTCGCAGCACTCACAGCACGAACCGTTTCTTCTTTCTCTCTCCGAATTCTTTCCTCTACTTCACTTTCCACCTCAGCTTTCACTCGCTGTTTCGCTGTCTCGAGAACTTGATTCCGGAGTTCGATCTCCATCTCGACCTCCTTTTCCGCACGGGCTCGACATTGCAATCGAACTTTCTCTTCCACCGCAGCAATCTCTTCCTCAAACTTTCTTCGCATCTCTCCGATTCGTGCTCTTAACCGCTCTTCCTCTCGCAACCGAATCTTGCGCTCTGCTTCTTCTAGTTTGGATTCGTGAACTCTTTCCATCTGCCTCCTTTGCTTTTCTTCGGCTTCACTATCAGTTATCTCAGTTGGCTCACGAGGCACAACTCCACTTTTCAAGAATGCCCAACCACTGGTGGACCTCAATACAGATTCAACGGACTTTTCGGCCGGCACTTCGCTAGCCTTCATCGATAAATTTTCGAAGGCCTGGACAGCAGGAGGTAACGGTGGAGGCTGCTTCGAACCGGGGCAAGGTGGTAATCCTTCTTCATTTTTCTCTTCATCCCCTGTAGATTGCACATGATCCACACACGCTTCGGTTGGCCTTTTCTTTCCTGAAAGTAAGGAAAACGAAATAAATTTGCGCTGACCAGAGCTTCGGGAAGGTGCCTTTCTTTCTTTCGAGTTAGTCACACTTTCTTCCGCTGCTGGACCCTGATTCTGGTCAAACGCTTTGGGGTACACTGGGAACGATTGAGAAGCGCTACTTTCATCTCCTAACTCTCCTGCCTTTTTCCACGTCGATGCGTTTCCACTCATGCCTTTGCTGTTTGAATTTGAGAAGCAACTCTCCTCTGGAGATCTTTGTCAGCCAAAGATCTCCCCCTCACACAACGATACTCGACTTCCACGGATCAACTGAAGACAGTCATTACCATGATCCATCGAAAACAAACGTTTTGATGTGAATGAGTAGATCGCGTCATAAGGAGAAGAGAATCGACAATCTGCGCAAGTGTTTCACGAATTGAAACGGAGAGTCTATCCTAATCTGAACTTTATTTAGTCCCGTATCTTCAGGCGCTAATCCCAGGCTCAAATCCACACGATTTAAAAACGGCAATTTCAGATTAATTCCCTCTAATTAAAATTTTATTAAACTTTTATTATTTTAATAACATTATTTCCGGGATGCAGTCTAGCCATTCAGGGCTCGTAACAGCCCTCGAATTTTCGTGATCATTTCCAGATTCTTTGTTGCTGGTCGGAAGCAGCCCGGTAGCCCAAAAGAACTAGGATTGCAGCCTTGTGTGCGGGAATATCAAGGTTTACAAATAGTCAAGGAAACTTAAGCATTTTCTTGAAATTCGAATTCCTGGAGTAGGTCAGAGGTAACAGCTCCACCCACCTCCAGATTGTTCACCACTCGATCTATGTGCCATGAATACCACCTACCCTTATTCCTCGAATCCACCCAAACCGGGACCGATTAAGCGCCTCTTCTTCTGGCTTTCAGGAGCCGGAACGGACACTCTTGAGCAGTGCCCCGGATGGGAGCAGCGAAAATACGTCGCCTTCGGAGCTACCGTTCTCGTCCCAACGGTATTCGCATTCATCGCCTGCGGATACGCACTTTCCACATTGACGGACAACTGGAAAATCATTGTCCCCATTGCCCTCGCTTGGGGGCTCATCATTATGACAATCGATAGGGCTCTGCTATCAATCTATCGATCCTACCAGAAGTTTCACCGCAAGGTGGGACAGTTCTTTCTCCGGATCGTTGTAGCGGCCCTTATGGGAATCACGATTTCTCATCCCCTCACCCTCTTGCTCTTCAATGATACAATCGTCAGCGTAATCGAAGAAGACCGCCAGACTGAAATTGAGGAGGTCCGAGTTGCTGCCAATGGAGAGAAAGCAACTGTTGAGAGCAAAGTATCAGAACTCGAAGCAGAAATTGGCCTTCAGCGGCAAAAGTTTGAAGATACATTTGCTGCCGAATTCCTCGTTGAAGATGCCTCAGTAGCGGAAACAGACCCAACCGCCGATCTTGACGTTGAACTCCGGGCTCAAATGGACGCTCAAATTGAAAGCGACACAACTCCCTACCGAACCAAGATCGAAGCACTTGATACGAACTTCAACGAGACTCAAGCAAAGTATGCCGAACTCCAGACTGACCTGGATCACTGGCAACGGGAGTTCGAGCGGGAAGTGAACGGTCAGAGAAGTGGAATCGTCGGTTTAGGGCCACGAGCAAAGAGCATTCGCGACGATCAGCTCGCCTGGCGTCGTGAAGAGGCCAAACGTATCGCCGAGTCACTTGAATACATGACCGAACAGCGCAACGACTTCTCAACGCAGTTGAAGAACACCGAGGAAAGCATCAAGGCAGAATTCCTCGGCATCGCAGCAGCGAAAGCCGAACGGCTGATTGCTGAAAGAGAAAGGGTGGCAGACCTCAAGCGGCAGGTTCAGCAGTCACAAGCGGATCAGTTTGTCGAACAGCAAAATACGATTCGCTCGACCATCACAGCACAGATTGACACCCGGCTAGAAGAGTTAGGACGTCTCCAGAGTGAGCTGGAGGATATTGGGGAACAGGAAAAAGCACGTATCGCCGCCATCAATGCCGAACCCCGCAGGGATATCCTCACCCAGACTCTCGCATTGCACAGGCTGTTTGACACAGGAACAGAAGGCGGAAAGTTTGCCATGATCGCCTACTTCGTCCTGGCCGGTCTATTTCTGCTGATCGATACGATTCCCCTTGTCGTGAAGTTCTTTTCACAACCTGGCCCCTACGATGCTCTCGTCGACTGCGAGGAAGTTCGCTTTGCTCGCGAACGGGAAGCCTGGTTGAAGAGTTACCACAAATATATGGACGACCTGTCGGACGGACGCCTCCTTCACTTGACTCAGAACAAACCTCTTGAGAAGGCAGTTATCGAAGGTATAGACAGCTCACGCGCAGCGAAGGAGTTTGTCGAAAATTTAATCGATCTCGAAACAGCTTTTGAAGACCGCATAGAGACCGAGAAGCAGAAACTTGCTGACGAGAAAAATACACGTGGAGCTAGCCGAGCCAAGAGATTGGAACAGTTCTCAGAAACCTTCTATGAGGATCTGAATCGAAAGATGGAATCATTTTTCGACCCCGAGAAAGCAAGAGCTGCCGCTCGAGTAGCCTAGAATTCCCAAACAAGAAAACGGAAAAAACGAAGTATCGGTCACCTGAGAAGACAATATACGGCATGTTTTTGCTGTCACCTTTCCCGGATTGATGGAACAGAATCTGCACACGATGGTGTTGGGAAATAACTTATGGATCTCGATACCCGGGCAGAAGCACAACGTCAAATCGGATTGTTCCAGCGAAAGCTGGCACGCGGGATTGCGAAGGTCGCAATCGCGGTCTTGGTGTCATTCCTCGTTGTCCTGATCCCAGATTGGATTGGCTGGTCTGCATTCAAAGAATTGGATGCAGACGGGCGATTTACCTTGGGGCTTTTGGCATTCGCCGCGTTCCTGTGGATCACGGAGGCCATTCCTGCCTTTGCTGTCGCAGTTCTTGTTATTGGGCTCGAAGTCGTCGTCCTTGGAATGCCCGGTGGTTTCTTCGCCTCGACGGGCGATACTAAGGCCTGGCAGCAATTCGTCGAGCCATGGGCTTCGCCTTTGATGTGGCTCTTTCTAGGCGGTTTCGTGCTTGCTTCGGGAACAGAGAAGACTGGATTGGATCGGTGGGTTGCGGCTTCCGTGCTGAGCAAGGCTTCTGGAAGTCCTGTAGCGATTCTAGCTACCTCGATGGGGATCACCTTTCTCCTCAGCATGTTCATGTCGAACACCGCTACAGCAACGATGATGATCGCTGTTCTGGCTCCTCTCGTTGCCACCGGGGCTGGAGGCAAACAATTCGCAACTGCACTCTATCTCGCCATACCCATTGCAGCAAACGTGGGTGGCATGGCTACAATTATCGGAACCCCTCCCAATGCCCTGGCATCTACCGAGCTGGGTGAACAGGGTTTCAAGGATATCGCGAGTTTCGCGGGGTGGATGAAGATTGGTGTTGTTCCCTCACTGTTTCTCGGTGGATTCTCGTTCCTCTATCTGTGGATCAGGTATTTGAGAAAGGCCCCGGATTCGTCTCCTCCTGCACTCACCCATGAACCGCGGGATCCGACGCCTGAAGAACGCATCCAGTTCTTCGTAGTCGTCATCGTTTTTCTCACCACGGTAGTTCTCTGGATGACAGAGAGCCTGCATGGGATCCCGGCTCCTGTCACGGCATTCTTTCCGATGGTTGCCTTTGCTGCCACTGGCGTTCTGGGCCCCCACGACGTCCGCAAACTACCTTGGGACATCCTCTTACTCCTCGGAGGCGGACTGGCCTTAGGCAAAGCCGTTCAGGTCACTGGGTTGGCGGAGTGGATGGGAAATCTGATTCCAGACACGTGGACCGGGCTTCCCCTGATGATCGGGTTCGGACTTCTTGCCGTTTTGCTTTCTAATCTTATGAGCAATACGGCAACAGCTAGTCTTCTTATCCCTCTTGGTGTCGGCCTTGCAGGCGAGTCAGAATTGGCCGCTCTTCTTGCCTTAATCGCGATGTCCTGTTCCAGCGCCATGGCTCTGCCTATCTCCACTCCCCCGAATGCCGTCGCTTACTCTACTGGAAAGGTACGAAGCCAGGATTTCCTGGAAATTGGTTTGATCATGGCCATCCTGGGGCCCGCCATCTCCATCATCTGGATCAACATTGTGACCTGAGTCACGCACTGCCGAACCTTGATTCTTTCATTCGGGTGTCTATGCTCAGTGGCTTGTGCTTCAGGCTACCATGAAGTTCCTAATCATACCCGACAAATTCAAAGGCTCCCTCACCGCACAAGAGGTCAGTGCAGCAATCGAAGCCGGGATCGGAAAGGCACTTCCTGACGCTGAATCCATCATCATTACTGCGTCCGATGGCGGTGACGGTTTCCTGAACAGCGTCGCTGAAAATGTTAACGCAGAGGAAGCTGGCGAAGTTACGGTGGATGCGTTAGGTGATTCTACCTTCTACGGTTCATTTCTTTTTGATCGTGCCGCGGAGACCGCATACATCGAAATGGCTGTCGCCTCAGGCATGGCGAATTTGCCAGAGGAGAAGCGCAATCCTCTACACACAACAACCCTCGGGACGGGAATTCTTGCGAGCACAGCAATCAGCCACGGAGCGAAAAAGATCTATGTGGGATTGGGCGGCAGCGCAACGAATGATGGTGGGATTGGATTCGCCGCCGCTTTGGGATACTCGTTTCATGACTGCGATGGAAATGAGATTCCACTCACGGGAGAAGGCTTGTCTCAGCTTGCCCGAATTGAGTACGATAAGGAAGGAGGGCAACTTGAAGGTATTGAGTTTTTCGCTGTAAACGATGTGCGGAATCCCCTTTTCGGCCCAGAAGGTGCCGCGTATGTCTATGCTCCACAGAAAGGGGCAAGTCCAGAGATTGTGGCACAGCTTGACAAAGGCTTGAGGAATCTCGATACGGTTGTCCAGAGTGAACTTGGCCAGTCCGAAGCAAACACTCCCGGCGCTGGAGCTGCTGGTGGCCTCGGCTACGGACTACGAGTCTTCTGTGGTGCGGAATTTGTCTCTGGAGTGGATTTTATTCTCAGCCTCTCAGGAATCGAGGAGATTCTATCCTCCGGCGAGATTGATTGCATCATCACCGGGGAAGGTAAAATCGATGACCAAACCGCCTACGGGAAACTCGTGGACGGAGTCGCAAAAGCCGGTCAGCGCCACCGGGTTCCGGTCTACGCAATCTGTGGTTCCTTACAACTAACGGATACTACCACGCAGGAGCTTGGTCTGGAAGACGCGATACCAATCCACAGCGAAGGTGACGATCTTTCATTCACCATCAAAAACGCAGCGAACCTTGTTGAGCAGAAAGCCGAGCAGTTGGCATCAAGGCTGGCTAGCTAGCTCCTCGGTATTATTGTTCTTTTGGCTTCGCTGTTGCAACGGGAACGGGCTTAATGGTCGCGCCATTCGGTGTTGTGAAAGGCTCCAGCTCCTTCTTGCGCTTGCCCATCATGAATCCCTGGGCTTTCATCTGCGGCTCTTTCACTGGGATTAAGTCGACCTCGCTCCCGCCGCCAAGCGCTTTGTAGAGAGCAATGTAGAAGACAGCGATTTGGCCTTTCGACACGACAGCGCTGTCTTCATTAGTAAATTTGGTCCGTTCCGTGTCGATCACCCGCTGAAAGTCCACTAGACCTCCTTTGAAGTTTTCCTTAACCAGACCGACAGCTTCGTTGGAAGCCGACACAGCCCGCCGTAACGCATTCAGGCGATCTCGTTCGTTCGCAATGCCGGCCATACTGTTCTCGACTTCCTCAACGGCGAGAAGGACTGTTTTCTCATAGGCTGCAAGAGCCGCTTCCGCCTGCGCCTCCTCGATTCGGACAGAATTCCGAATCCGCCCGGCGCTGAAGATCTGCCAGTTTATTGAAGGACCAAAAGAGTAGGCAATGCTGCTGGCATCGAACAGATTGGAAGCACTCATTGACTGCAGATTGAACTGCCCGAACAGGTTGAACTTGGGATACAGATCCGACTCCGCCACTCCGATTTGTGCGACAGCAGACGCGAAGTCCCTTTCGGCGCGGCGAATGTCGGGTCGAGACCGTATCAAATCACAAGGTAGCCCAGCGGAAAAGCCAGCTTTCGGCAAAGGGATCGGTCGTGATTGCGACAATAGTCCCTGCACGGAATTCGGGTATCCACCGGTTAGAGTCGCGATTCGGTTTCTCGCCGTAGCCAACTGCGTCCGCAACTGGGGGACCTGAGCGCGGGTAGCTTCGAGGTTTGCCTTTGCCTGACTCAAATCGATCTGCGACCCAAGGCCCGCGTCGAGCCTGCTCTGGGCAAGTTCCACTGAGTCTCGCTGATTCTCAATGTTCCTAGCAGCGACCTGCAGCCGCTCCTCAATCGTTCGATAGTCTACGTAATTCGTTGCCGTTTCAGCGAAAAGAGAGACCAGAACATCGCGATAATCTTCCACCGACGCATCCAGCGCAGCATCCGCCGCCTCCAGTTGGCGTCTCAACCCTCCGAAGAAATCAAGCTCCCATGAGGTATCGAATCCGGTGATGTATGAATCAAAAGGTCCTGAATTCAGGCGGAAACTTGAGGTGTTCCGACTTGTGCGATTTCTCGAGTACTCGGCGCCTAGGGCAGCATTCGGAAAAAGTGCGCTCTCGCTCACATTGCGCTGAGCTCTTGCTTCTGAAATTGCCTGCGCCGCAATCTTCAGGTCAGGATTTTCCCGACATGCCCGCTCGATCAGCTGATTCAGAACGGGATCATTGAAACCCTGCCACCATTTCTGCAAAGAAGCGCTATTATTGGAAAGATGCCCCTCCACGCTAACTGTCCAAGCGTCAGGAACATTTGTTTTCGGAGAAAAATAGTTCACACCTACCGTCTTGCAGCCGGTGAGCCCCACAATTGCCACGGCCCCGAAGGCCAAAATAAAATGCTTAAAATTCATACCACCTGTGGGACCAGAAACAGTCAGGTCACCAAAGCGAGACCAACGACGCTGTAAAGCCTTTTTCCTTACATACCAACGCCGATTTGCTCTGTCGAAAAAGCTGACTCGATTACGTTAATCTCCGGAGTTTTCCCCTCGACGAGCAATACTTCAATCACATCGAATCTGAAGATGATCTCCGGATGGTTGAGCTCTCTCAGCCATGCGTTCCCCCCTCGAATGACAAGCCGCTGCTTGGCCTTATTTACGGCCTCGGCAGGCCGCCCGAACGTATCGCTTGTGCGTGTTTTTACCTCGCCAAAAACCAAAATCTCCCGGTCTCGATACACGATATCCACCTCGCCACCGCCCTTTGGACGGAAATTACGATAGAGCACCTTGCACCCGCCACGGGATAGAAACTTCGCAGAAAGCCGTTCTCCAGTTGCTCCCACCCACGCATTCCACTCCGCAGACTCCATCGAGTCGCGGTCCGGATGAACCACAGGACGAACCAATTCCCGATCAAACACTTGATACCAGATCTGACGAAACCACTTCACTCCAGCCCCAGTTGCATTTGCGATACGGGTGCAAAACTCCGCCGGTGGATTGGACAGGGCCCATGGAGCCGGAGCGCTTGCCGATGAAACTCCGTTCCATATCCTTTATGTCTTTCAAATCCGTATTCCGGATATTTGTTCGCATACTCTATCATCAGCCGATCACGCTCGACCTTGGCAATAATACTTGCTGCGGCGATCGATAGACTCAGCGAATCCCCTTTGACCAGAGCCCGGTGCTCACCAGGAAAATCTTTTACTGGCTTACCATCGATCAATGCAACGTCAGGGCGAGGAAACAGCTTCTCATACGCCCGCCCCATTCCAAGCCAGGTAGCCCGGAGAATGTTGACTTTGTCAATCTCGTCCGCTTCCACCGCAACCGAAGCCCAGCAGATATTCGAGTCGTTGGTTATTTCGGAATAAAGCTCCTCTCGCTTCTTTTCTGTCAGCTTTTTAGAGTCTGTTAATACGCTGTGACTAAAATCACCAGGCAGAACTACCGCAGCAACCATGACAGGCCCCGCAAGCGGCCCCCTGCCCGCCTCATCAATTCCAGCCACGATGCTGAAACCTTCCCGCTTTAATTTCAATTCATGGGAAAGATCGGGCATGGAAAAGTCAGAATGTATTGATCACATCGATTACCTGACGGAAACGCCCAGCCAACCCCCGCTTTTTCGTGCAAATGATTCTAGGGAGCGCCTTCAAGTGCGGTTCATCAGCTTCTTCGGGAAGAGCTTCGCATTTCTCATATTCCCCCTCCATCAACAAATCGAGATATTCCTCATTGAGAACCTTCAACAATTCAGGTGTGACCTCATGCTGAAGACGAAGCACCACTGACTTACCTACATAGCGATAGCTGTGGAAATTTTGGTAAAAGCTAGTGATCTCTTCAACAGCCTCGTCGAGGTTGGAGGTTCGTTTGAAAAGGTGGAAATCCTCCTCTGAGATCAGCCCAAGTCGAAACAGGTGGTCTTTCACAAATTGGAGCCATGTCTTCCAGTAGGTTCCTCCCTCGGCATCGACCAGAACTATGGGCACGACCTGCGCCTTTCCCGTCTGGATAAGGGTCAGCACCTCGAATAGTTCATCCATTGTGCCAAATCCACCAGGGAACGCAGCGATCGCATCGCTTTCCTTCACAAAGGCCAACTTGCGAGTGAAGAAGTAATTGAAGTTCACCAGCTTCTCATCGCCATCGATCGTGGGATTCGCACTCTGCTCAAAAGGCAGTCGAATGTTCAGGCCGAAACTGTTATTTCGTCCTGAACCAGCTTGAGCTGCCTCCATGATTCCCGGTCCGGCCCCTGTGATCGACATGAAGCCTGATTCCTGCATTTTCTTTGCGAAAGCCTCTGCAGCCTTGAATTCTGCTTCATCAGGCTTGGTGCGTGCGCTCCCGAATATCGAAATTTTTCGTTCATCGTTGTAGGGACCGAAAACTCGGCTCGCATATCGCATTTCTTTCAGCGCCCGATTGTAGAGCTTGAGGTCACCGTCCGGCAGGCAATCTTTTCCCATCTTGAGGGCAGTGACGATCAGTTCCTGTATCAATTCGTTGGAACTATCGCATGCCCAGTCTTTTACGAGAGCTTCGATGCGTTCATCAAAGTCCTTGTTTCCTGTGGAACGATGGGTTCGAGGAAGCCCAAAAATGCCTCCTCCAGTGAAGTCTCTGGGATCTTTTCGAAGATGCCTTCTTTTGCTCATTGAGGCTGAGGCTAAGGGAGAAACCGACTCTCCACAATCCCCGAAAATGTCAGGAAAACGGAAAAGCCCATTTTTTCCTTTCCTGACGGGTGATTCCAAGGCTTATTCCCCGCCCCAAACCCCTATGAAACTCGACGATCTTCGCATTGCCAGCATTCGCCAACTTATTGCTCCCACCATCCTGATGGAGGAAGTGCCGGTTTCCGATGCTGCAGCTCAAGTTGTTTCCACTGCCAGGCAGGAAGCCGCAGATATTCTCGCCGGACGAGACAAGCGACTTCTAGTGGTCGTTGGTCCTTGCTCCATTCACGATCCTGCGGCTGCTCTAGATTATGCCGATCGACTTGCTGCCATCAAAGGCCAATTTTCCGAAGATCTACTTCTTGTCATGCGAGTGTACTTTGAGAAGCCTCGGACTACAGTCGGTTGGAAAGGTTTGATCAATGACCCCCACCTCGATGAGTCATATGACATTAATGAAGGCCTCTCAATTGCGCGAAAGCTATTGCTCGGTATCGCCGAGAAAGGAATATCTGCAGGGACAGAGTTTCTAGACACGATCAGCCCACAATTCTATGCCGATTTGATCGCCTGGGGTGCTATCGGTGCGCGGACAACTGAGTGCCAATTGCACCGTGAACTAGCATCTGGCCTCAGCATGCCCGTGGGTTTCAAAAACGGGACAAGCGGGAACTTCCAGATCGCAATCGATGCGATTCAGGCAGCGCAGCAGCCCCATCATTTTCTTTCAGTCACAAAGTCAGGCGACAGCGCTATCGTAGCCACCAAAGGCAACGAGACCTGCCACATCATCCTTCGCGGCGGAAAGATCTCCGGTCCAAATTACGATCAGGAAAGCGTTCGGGAAGTGCGCAAGGCGATGGAGGGGAAAGAACTCGATCCATCTATCATGATCGACTGCAGCCACGCCAACAGCGAAAAAGATTACAGAAACCAGCCCAAGGTTTGCGCGGAGATCGGAGCTCAAATTGCAAATGGAGACACTTCCATTCGCTCCATCATGATCGAGAGTCACCTGAATGAGGGAGCGCAAAAGATTGATTCCGATCTTTCGAAACTTGAGTATGGAGTCAGCGTAACTGATTCCTGCGTGGGTTGGGACACCACGGTCAAGATGCTTGAGCAGCTTGCTACCGATGTAAGGAAGCGACGAGCTACTTTCTTAGCCTAGCCTCTACAACAAATCTCAGATTGCTGCCCTCTACTCGTTCGTCCCAAAATACAGGACCGTAGCTGTACTACCGTTGCTCTCCGGATTCTTTTCCTCGGCAACGCGAATTGCAGCTTGGTGAAATGATCCTTCCAGCCCGTCTGCCAGAACTACCGTTCGCGGGTAGTTCAGCCCTTTGCTGTGCTTGTGATAGAGGTCCACGGTTTTCCAGTCACCACTGTCAATACTCACTTCGAGCTTTCCAGCATCAGGTCCAGCCAGAACGAATGCCGTGAGAGCTGAACCGGTAAACGTGTAATACAGATAGTCCCCGGCCGATTCAGATCGGAGAGCCTTGTATTCGGTGTAGTCGGAGCGGATCTGCCCCACGGGAAGTAGCTCCTTCGATACTTGCTCGAACTGCCAGCCACCAAGCCAGTTCAATTTCTGCGGGTCGACGATTCGAGCTCCCGCATAGGAGTATTCATCGATTGGTTTCGGCATCCCAATAGTCTGCAGTGTTTCGCCTGAAATCGTATCGTCGATGATTTTTGTGATCAGTCCTGTGGCGAAAGCGTATCCCTCGTCATTTGGATGGGTTCCTCCGTAGTTCTCATCCCACGTCATTTTTCCTGCTTCAATCTCATTCGCAAGAGCCTGACCGACATCCACGATAGGAAGGTCGTAGTGCCTGGCGACTTTCTTGTGGGCCGCTACGCTAATTGCTTCCTCGCCCGCCTGCTTCTTTGCGAGAATTTCGGGATTCACAAACTGAACGGAGATAATATCTCCGGTAGGATTTGCCTCGAAGTACTGCCTGACAATTCCTTCCAGGCCACGAATCGCCGTCTCTCGATCATACATCGCGTCTTGATCGTCATTCACCGCAAACTCCAGCACTAGCAGGTCAACCTGCCCCTGCGAAAGCACATCTCGATCTACACGAAAAGCACCAGTCACAGAGCAGGTAGAACTGAGCCCGGCATTCGTGAAGGTAAAATCGACATCAGACCAGTTCTGTTTCAACCAGTCAGCCACCATTTGACTGTGTCCTGTCGCCTTTTGCGTAATGGACCCGCCGAGAAAGGCGACATGCGCCTTTCGCTCCTTCTCCATACGGGCAATAAAGTTCGAAACTCCCCTGCTTCCCATTTCGATAGGAGCAGGCGGCTCTGCCCGCACTGCACAACAAAATAGCAAGATGGCGAATATCGGGACCGTGGTTTTTGGAATCATGTCTTGAGCGGAAGCATTTAAAACGACAAGACTAGGTGCATGAAATTCTTTTCTGCCCTTTTTGCGCTAAGCCTCCTGATCGCCCCCACGATGCAGGCGGAGAACGAGAAGCCGAATTTCCTCGTCATTATGGTCGATGACCTGGGATACGGTGACCTGTCCTGCTACGGAGCACCTGACCTGAAGTCACCAAATATCGACGGCCTGTTCGCCTCGGGAATGCGGTTTGATTCATTCTACGCCAACTGCCCGGTATGCTCACCAACTCGAGCCTCGTTGATCACCGGCCTCTACCCTGACAACGCCGGTGTCCCCGGAGTCATTCGCACTCCACTCCCAGACCGCGCCACCAGTTGGGGAAACCTTCGCAATGATGTCACAACATTACCATCGCACTTGAAAACGGCAGGGTATGACACCGCCATTGTCGGGAAATGGCACCTGGGCCTCGAAGCTCCTGACCGACCGAATGATGTAGGCTTCGATTTCTTTCACGGATTCCTTGGAGATATGATGGACGACTACTACACCCATCTCCGCCACGACCAGCACTACATGAGAAAGAACGAGGAGAAGGTCGACCCCGAAGGACACGCAACGGACATTTTCACCGACTGGGCTACCGATTACATCAAGTCTCGAAAGGATGAAGAATCCCCCTTCTTTCTCTACCTCGCCTACAACGCTCCTCACACTCCCATCCAGCCGCCAGAAGATTGGTTGGAGAAAGTTATCGCCCGCGAAAAGGGAATCGATAAAAAGCGTGCGGCTCTGGTCGCGTTGATAGAGCACCTGGACCATGGGGTTGGCAGAGTCCTTTCTTGCCTGGAGGAAGAAGGGCTCCGCGAGAATACAGTTGTTCTGTTTACGAGTGACAACGGCGGACAAGTGAGTGTCGGGGCAAGGAATGCTCCTCTGCACGGAGGAAAACAAGACATGTGGGAAGGCGGCATTCGAGTCGGGACCTGCGTTTCCTGGCCAGGCAAGATCGAAGCTGGCAGTGTTCAGGAAGACCATATCTCGTTGACGATGGATATTTATCCAACCCTTGCCGAAATAGCAGGTGCACCGGTGAAACATGAAATGGACGGCCGCAGTTTCCTTCCGGTGCTCTTGGGGCAGCCATTCGAAGAAGAATCACGACCACTTTTCTGGGTACGGTTGGAAGGCAACGCCAGATACGGAGGATTACCCTATCACGCAGCCAGAGTGGGCGATTGGAAGCTGCTGCGTAATACCCCGTTCGAACCTTATCAGATGTTCAATATGGCCGAAGATCCAGCCGAAGAGAATCCGATTCAAAGAGGAAAAGCACCTCGCCGCTACGATGAGCTTTTTCAGTCGCTCCTCAATCACATCAACGAAGCGGGAAAATACCCTTGGCAACGTGAGAATCCATAAACGCGAATGAGTCGCCGAGTCGACCATACCAACGCCTTTGAGTCATACGGCAAGTCGCTGTCTGGAGTTCCACTGCAATGGATTCCAAGCAGAGCGAAATGTGAATTGCTTATTGTCGCCGGGATACACGGAGAAGAACCTGAAACCACGGTCTCTCTTTCGCGAGCCTATCGCTCCATTCCGAGCGACATGGTCGACGGTAAGATCGCCTCAGTGCTCTGTGCGAATCCGGATGGAGTCCATATGGGGACTCGTGGCAATAGTAACGGTGTCGATCTGAATCGCAATTTTCCGACCGTAAACTGGCAAGCGGAACCGACCAGATGCCGCTGGCACGCCGACGAGGAAGAAGAGCTTCCGATCCTCACAGGCTCCCACCCTGGATCGGAGCCCGAAACCAAGGCACTTGTCCAACTTATTGGAGCGATTGCCCCATCCATGATCCTGTCTCTCCACGGTCCCCTTGCATGTGTAGATGATCCACTTACAACATCACTTGGAAAGTGGATAGCCAAACGAACCGGCCTCCCACTCGTACCGGATGTAGGTTATCCTACTCCGGGATCGATGGGAACCTGGGCAGCAGAATGCAGTATTCCTATCGTAACCTGGGAGTTCCCCCCGGAAGGGATTGAAATTCTCAGTCGGTCACAGGTGCCGACATTGATAGACATTCTCAAAGGGAATTCGCCGCTATAACGAACAAAATTCGAACGCCTACCGTCCTTCAAAAGTCATCAATACCAAATGAAAGCATTTCTCTTTACCCTGAGTATCACTCTACTGACTGCAATTGGAGTTGCAGGAGAACCAGTCGTTCAGAAAGTTGCTGAAGTTGAAATTTTTGTGTCAGTGGACTGCCCAATCGCAAACAGCTACGTCCCGCTTTTAGACCGACTGGAAAAGCAATACCAGGCCAAAGGGATCCAGTTTCTTTTGGTTTATCCAGAATCCGGCCTCACTGGCTCGGATCTTCAAAAACACCGCAGCGAATTCGATATCTCAATCAAGGGAACTCTCGACCCGAATCACGAACATGTGAAACGCGCTGGCGCCACTGTGACTCCGGAAGTGGTAGTTTATGACAACCATGGAAAACTGGCTTACCGAGGTATGATTGACAATTTATACACCGACTTTGGAGACCGGAGGAAAGTCGCGACCATCCATTACCTACGCGATGTCCTGGACGCACTTGTTGAAGGAGCCGAAATTCCGCACTCCTCGACTACTCCAGTCGGGTGCTTCATCGAAGAGATTGATGCTGACTAGAATATCTCCTTTCGGCTTGCGTTGGAATATTTGACAAATACGTTCTCCTCATGAGCCGTGCATTGTTTGCCTTGGGAGTATTCTTGGGATTTGCTGCTCTATCCGGTTGTCAGAGCAGTTCTCCCGATTACAAAGCGTCTCCCGAGGGAACTGCCTACTATTCCAGGGAACCCGTATCTCAGATCGACCGGGCAGTGTCACTTCAGGAGGGAATGGGCAGAATCTCGCGCTCTCAGTTAGGATGGTATTAAAGGTTTTGTCATAGCAGGACATTTCTACTCTTCCTCAAACCGTGGAAATTTGGTATTCCTGACTCACTTCCCGTGAGTTATGGACAAACAAAGCCTCGTTGAATCGGTCCTCGACAACCTCCCTGTGGCTGTCTTTGTAAAGGACGCTACTGATGACTTTCGTTTCGTCCTGTGGAACAAAAAACAGGAGGAAGTAACGACACTCCGAGCCGAAAAGGCTCTTGGAAGAGATGACTACGATCTCTTTTCTGAAGAATCTGCAGACTACTTTCGCAGTGTAGACAAGGCGGTGATCAAACGCGGGACCTTGATGAAGGTTCCTGAAGAAATCATCGAAACCAAGAAAGGCGGAGAGATCCATCTGCGCACAGTCAAGATTCCAGTCCAAGACAACGAGACCGGTCGGCTCCTCGTCGTCGGCATCAGCGAAGATATTACAGAGCAAGTTCAGTCACGCCAGAAAATGGAGAGTTTGAACAAAAACCTACTTGCGACGAACCGAGAGCTTCAAGAAACCCAGATGCAACTAATTCAGGCGGAGAAAATGGAGTCCATAGGAAGGCTCGCCGCCGGTGTCGCTCATGAGGTCAAGAATCCTCTAGCGCTGCTCCTACTGGGCGTAGACTATCTCTCACAAGGGATCGATCCCGACGACAGCAATGTTGAGAAGATTCTCACACAGATGAGAGAGGCTGTTGCTCGAGCGGATCGCATCGTAAGGGGGCTTGTCGACTTCTCTTCTCAGAGAGCTCTTAGCCGCGAACCGGTGAGTTTAAAAACGATCGTGGACGAAGTCCTGCTCCTCGTAAAACACGAGCTTACTCGCTCGACGACAACGGTTTCTGTCGACATTCCGGAAAACTTGCCTCACGTCTTCCTGGATATGTCGAAGTTTGAGCAGGTTCTCATCAACCTTGTTATCAATGCAATCCACGCAATGGGTGAGACAGACGAGCCTCAACTTGAGATAAAGGCCAGGGCGGAATCCCTTGCCGCTGTCTCAAAGAATGAGGGTGCCAGAAAGATAGAAGTTTTTAGATCCGGTGATCGAGTCGTCATTCTCGAACTGATGGACAATGGCATTGGAATCGATAAAAAGGATTCCAATCGGGTTTTCGATCCATTTTTCACGACGAAAGCGACCGGGAAAGGAACCGGCCTTGGGCTCTCGGTGGCTCGAAAAATCGTCGAATTGCACGGCGGAGAGATCAGTCTCTTGAATCGTCCGGAATCTCAGGGCGCCATTGCCCGTCTTATTCTCCCCACAAAAATTGAAACTGGGAAAGTCACGACAAGTGCAAAAAAGTCGAAAGAGATTGACAGATAAACGGTGAAATTGGCACTGTGTAAGGAAGTCAGTGTGATTGAATTCGATACAGATCCAATCCTTCTAACTTTATCCAAATCCCCCCCGCCATGGCACGAAAGGTCCTACTGATTGACGACGAATCGGGATTCACTGAACTCCTGAAGATGAATCTCGAAAAGTCCGGTGCGTACGAGGTCCAGATCGAAAACGACTCGACCAAGGCAGTCACCAAAGCCCTTTCTTTTCTGCCCGATGTGATCCTCTTAGATGTCGTGATGCCAGGAATGGATGGAGGCGACGTACAAGCCCAGTTGCAAAGCAACCCGACACTCTCAAAAGTTCCGGTTATCATGCTGACGGCACTGGTCGATTCGGCCGAGTTGTCAGAGGGTGCAGTGGCCCAGAGTGGCAGTTCCATCGTCTTGCCGAAGCCCGTTGACCTCGATCTTTTGATGCGTGTCCTCGAGGAGTCTACCACGGCCGCCTGATAGTCGTTCGGTTCGGTAAGAGGCAAAAACTTAACATTTCTGAAGTGGTTACCACCACACTTCACGGTGAAGTATTGTTCCCGTGAAAGCTCGACAAACCCTCCTGTTCCTCTGCACGGGCAACTTCTACCGGAGTCGGTATGCAGAAGCCTACTTCAATCACCAGGCGCGAAATCTTGACCTCCTCTGGACCGCCGAATCACGCGGGTTTCGCCCGCACCTTGCCCAAGAAGACTTTTCTCATTTGGCCGCAAAGAGACTCAGCGAGTTGGAGATCCCCTTCTCAATTGCTGGCAAAAAGCCGACGCGGGTTGAATTGAACGACCTGACCGAAGCTTCGCTCGTTGTCGCTTTGTATGAATCGGAGCATCGGCCTATGTTTCAGAGTCAATTTCCCGAATGGCTTGAGCGAGTCCGATACTGGAATATCCCGGATATCGATGAGGCACCATCTGAGGTCGCTCTGCCAATGATAGAATCTGAAGTGGACCGCTTGGTACGCTCTCTGCATTCAGGGCATGCACTGGGAGTGCTCGAGGATGTCCTCGTTGAATTTTAATTTCCTATATTTTTTGACAACCTTAATTAATGTGTCCATGCTTTGGACCATACATGTTCGCTTTTTGGGTCAACAAATGATTCCGGCGAACCGCTGCTATGAGTGATCTGCAATCTGATACGGGTGCAGGAGGAACATCTTCCGAAGGGACCATCCAGGTCGAGATGTTCAATGGGAGTGTCGCGAACCCGTCGCGAAATCAACGCTCCGCGAAAAAGCCGAAATACGGCGACGGTTTGAAGGCCCCCTCTCCCCTGGGGAAGAACTTCGTTCTCGATACCAACGTGCTTTTGCACGATCCAGAATGCCTGAGTCGGTTTGCAGACAACCACATCTGTATTCCACTGGAGGTTCTTTGCGAACTGGATCGTTTCAAAAGCGAGCAGTCAGAGAGAGGCGCTAGCGCGCGGGCGGTTCACAGGTCTCTTGCGAATCTTTTTTCAAACAGGCCCGAGGACGCAACGGTCGGGATTCCTACCTCGACTGGTGGCTCAATTCGCCTTGTTCCCGCCCAGCCTTCAACTGCATCTAAGGGTGCTGGAATCGAAGAATTGGTAGATCTCTTTCGCGGCCAAGATACGAATGATAACCGCATCCTGCTCTGCACTCGCATGATCGCGAGCAAAAATGCGGGACCCACCATTCTTGTTACAAAGGACCTGAACCTGCAACTCAAGGCCCATGCCATTGGAATTCCTTGCGAAGATTACCAAAACGACAAAGTCGATAGTGCGCAGGTGGGCGAATCCACTCCTAGGATTGTAGACCTGAAACCAAACGACCTCCAGCGATTCGCCAGCACAGGTTCGATCGAACTTCCTCCGCACGTGAAGAAGATTTCTCCGAACGAATACGTCCTGCTAAAAGCGGGAGAAAAACGCACCATGCCCGCGCGAATGGGGCCCGACGGACTCCTCCACAAGCTTATGATCCCTGATCAAGTTCGCATTCAGAAAGGCACCTCGATCCGCCCTCTCAACCTCGGGCAACAGTGCTTCATGGACGCGCTATTGAATCCGGAGATCAGTCTTGTCACCTGTTATGGCCAGGCGGGAACCGGAAAAACGCTTCTTGCGGTTGCGTCTGCCCTTCATTCCACCTTCACTGGGGAGTACAACGGCGTTACGGTCAGTCGCCCGGTTATTCCACTTGGGGATACTCTTGGTTTCCTACCAGGAACGCTAGAGGAGAAACTCGACCCTTGGCTGAAGCCAGTCTTCGATGCTCTCGAATTCATTCTGACACCAGATCAGGGGCGCAAGGGACAACGACAGACAGGTCGTGGTAAACGTGGAAATCAGGATTCTCCGATGAATTCCGGCAGTGGTAAAAAGATCTACGACCCACTTCTCGACTCGGGCGTGGTGGAAATTGAAGCTTTGTGCTACATCCGAGGGCGCTCAATTCCCAACCGATTCTTTATCCTCGACGAAGCGCAGCAGTTGACGCCGCTTGAAGCCAAAACGATCGTCACCCGCATGGCGCGCGGATCAAAACTCGTCCTCGTCGGCGACCCAGCCCAGATAGACAACCCTTATGTGGATCGACTTAGCAACGGCCTTGTGTATACTCGCGACCGCCTTCGCGACGAACCCTGCAGCGCACACGTTTCGCTGGAGCGCGGGGAAAGGAGTCAATTGGCGGAAGCAGCCGCAAAGAAAATGTAAATCCGCCGATCCGGGCTCATTTTATTTGCGCAAGGGTTGTGTTCGGAGGATAGACTCCTCCGAAGATGGCTCGTGACTACACAATCCATCGCGTTCCCAAGAACGCTAAATCAGAGATCGATTACGCCAAGGAGCTGAACGAGAAGCAGCTCGCTGCCGTGACGGCACCTCCTGGTCCGTCGCTCGTAATCGCGGGTGCCGGTAGCGGCAAAACTCGCACGCTCACGTATCGCGTCGCCTATCTTCTCGACAATGGTATCGCAGCAAAGAACATCCTATTGCTGACTTTCACCAATAAGGCAGCGCGCGAAATGCTCGACCGTGTCGAGGAACTCGTGCCCTACGACACCAGCGAACTCTGGGGCGGAACCTTCCACTCGATCGGAAACCGAATCCTTCGGCGACATGCAAACCTTCTCGGCTGGGAAAGAAATTTCTCCATTATGGACCGGGAGGATCAGAAAGAAATCCTGAAAGCTGTGATAGGCGAAAGCGACATCGACACGAAGGCGATGCGTTTCCCGAAGCCTGAAGTCCTCGCAGATATCTTCAGTCTAGCCAAGAACACGGGAACGGAAATCGAAGAGATCCTGCACACTCGATATCCGTATTTTGAGCATTTGAGTTCATCCATCGTGAAGCTCGAAGAGGGATACGAGGAGAAAAAGAAGGCCACGAATTCGATGGATTTCGATGACCTTCTCGAAAAGACGTTACTCCTTTTTGAAGAAAATCGAGGCGTTCGCGAAAGCTATCAGCACCAGTTCGAGTGGGTCCTTGTCGACGAGTATCAGGATACCAATGAACTGCAGGCAGAACTGATCGACATTCTGGGAGAACCACAGCGGAACGTCATGGTCGTCGGAGATGACGCCCAGTCGATCTACTCGTGGCGCGGTGCCGACTTCAGAAACATTCTCGACTTTCCGGAAAAATACGAGGGCGCTGCGAAATACGTCATCGAAACGAATTATCGCTCTGTTCCCGAGATCCTTAGCCTGGCAAACGCAGCCATCGCACCGAACACCAAACAGTTTCGCAAAGACCTCGCTCCCTGGCGTCCAGACAGGGAGGAACTCCCTGCCCTTGCCCCTTTACAGGATCCGAATACGCAGGCCGCATTCGTAGCACAACGAATTCTTGAGCTGCGCGACGAAGGCATCGAACTGGATGAAATCGCCGTTCTTTACCGTGCGCACTACCACGCAATGGAGATCCAGATGGAACTAACGAATCGCGGGATTCCCTTCGTGATCACGAGCGGTCTTCGCTTTTTCGAGCAGGCCCAC
Source organism: Verrucomicrobiales bacterium (assembly GCA_002698785.1). Classification (GTDB taxonomy): domain Bacteria; phylum Verrucomicrobiota; class Verrucomicrobiia; order Verrucomicrobiales; family DEV007; genus Arctic95D-9. The sequence goes on from PAAG01000014.1 coordinate 85,021, forward strand.
ATCAAGGACGTAGCAGCCTTCATGAAATTCGTCTGCAACCGTCGAGACGAAGTCGCATTTAAGCGTATCGCAAAAATGCTTCCCGGCATCGGAGCGAAAAGCGCAGACAACCTCTGGCTCGCCTGGTTGCAGTGTGAGGGTAGCCGTAGTGAGATCGTTCATTCGTTTTCCGAGTACATGCTCGAATTCAAGACTCCCTCGAAAGCGAAAGCTTCATGGGATCAGCTCGCGTATACACTCGACGAACTCGTAGACGGTGATGGTCGCCCCAAAGCGCCCGCCCCAATGATGCCGTCAATCATGGGAGGCGTCTACGAGGACTACATGCGGAGCAAGTTCAGCAACTTCGACAACCGCCGCCAAGACCTGCTTCAGTTGGAGCGCTACGCCGAGAGATTCGACGATCTGGAAGAGTTTCTCAGCCAACTTAGCCTTCTCGCCGGGCAGGACGCGGTAGGAGCAACACAGCAGGAGCAGGACAAAGAATCCGTCTGCCTCAGCTCCGTCCACCAAGCAAAAGGCCTCGAATGGCGTGCTGTTTTCGTTGTCTGGCTGGCAGATGGGATGTTTCCCAACAATCGAGTCATCGACGAAGACGACGAGGATCAGAGCGGCCTCGAAGAGGAGCGCCGACTTTTCTACGTGGCGGTAACGAGAGCCAAGGACGAACTCTACCTCACCTATCCCCTAATCTGGCACGGAGGCTTCAACGGCGATGTGATCCAGCAGCCCTCCCGTTTTCTTCAGGATATCCCCACCGAAATGGTGGAGGAGTGGAACGTGGGAGCAGCGTGGTAATTTCTACCGCAGATAAAAGCGCGCTTTGTCCCACTCACGGATCGAAGTCTCAACTACCGTCACTCGAACCCGATACCGCTCGCGAAATCCAATTGCTGGCTGACCTTTGGCCCAGAAATACTGGTCGAACTCCCCTTCTCCTGTTAGACGCCAAGTATTGAGACGAAACGTCTTCGACGCTAGAACTGCTCGGGAAGAGTAATCGAGAATCTCGACTTTCAAGCGAGCGGTTTCAAAAGGAGTGGAAGCAATGTAGTCACTGGGACCTTTTCGCGTTTCGATCCGAACTTTGTACGGGTATGCCCGTTCTTTCAGGCCTGAAACGGTAAATTCCTGAGTCGTCGGAGTGCCGATTGAGAAAAACGGCAGTTTCGTTGTCTTGAAATTCCCTTGTCCGTAGGTGATCGCCTCACCACGAGGCGAACTCGATGTGCACCCAAGCGCCAGAACAGACGCAAGAAACAGGGGCACCATTCTACAGATCAATTTCATCTTTCGTCCGTTGCGGCTCGGATACCGATTTAGACGATTGGACGAAGCTGATCAGTCGAAATTACGCCAATTCACTCCAGACATCCGCAAAGCTCTCGACAGCCAAAGCCAGATCCTCTTTTTCGTGGGCTGCGGAAATTTGCGTACGTATCCGGGCCTTTCCTTCGGGAACTACTGGGTACGAGAAACCGATCACGTAGATGCCGAGTTCCAGGAGCCGGTCTGCCATTTTCGCTGCCAGCTTCGCATCTCCCAGCATGATCGGAACAATCGGGTGCTCTCCGGGAAGCACTTCGAGGCCTGCTTTCGTGATTCTCTTTCGGAAAAATGCCGTGTTCTCACGCAATTTCTCCAGTAGCTCAGTAGACTCAGTAAGCAAATCGATCGCCTTCAGGGAGGCCGCGACGATTGCGGGTGCAACGGAATTCGAAAACAGATACGGACGGGAGCGCTGCCGAAGCAGTTCGATAATCTCCTTTCTTCCGCTCGTGTACCCCCCACTCGCTCCACCCAGGGCTTTTCCCAGCGTCCCGGTGATGATGTCGACTCTGTCCATCACCCCGCAGTGTTCGTGCGTCCCTCGCCCTCTCTCTCCCAGCACACCTACCGAATGTGAATCGTCAACCATGACGAGGGCGTTGTATCGTTCGGCCAGGTCACAAATAGCGGAGAGGTTCGCAATCAAACCATCCATCGAGAAAACTCCGTCCGTTGCGATTAGGCGGAACCGAGCATTCTGCGATTCTTGGAGTTTCGACTCCAAGTCTGCCATGTCGTTGTTTTTGTAACGAAAGCGCTGCGCCTTACAGAGTCGTATTCCATCAATGATCGAGGCATGATTCAACTCGTCCGAGATAACGGCATCTTCCGGCCCGAGAATTGTTTCGAACAGCCCCCCATTCGCATCGAAACACGAAGAATAGAGAATGGTATCGTCAGTGCCCAGAAAACTACTGAGCTTTTCTTCCAGCTCTTTATGGATCCCCTGAGTGCCGCAGATAAATCGAACGGAAGAGAGACCAAATCCCCAGCGATCGATTGCCTTTTTCGCTGCCTTCTCGACCTCAGGATGATCAGCGAGCCCGAGATAGTTGTTGGCGCAAAGATTCAGAACTTCAGCGCCAGTGCTTACCGAAATATGTGACGACTGAGGTGAAGTGATCACTCGCTCGGACTTGTAGAGCCCCGCCTCCCGAATGGATTGGAGGGTTTGCTGGAGGTGGTCTTTGTATTCAGAAATCATTTCGATGAAATTCTACCATTTCAAAATCACTTTCCCACTCTGCCCGCTCTTCATCACCTCGAAGCCTTTTTCGAATTCGGTGTAATCGAAGTGATGCGTGATCACCGGAGAAATATCGAGACCTCCCTGGAGCATGACTGTCATTTTATACCAGGTCTCATACATCCGTCTCCCGTATATTCCCGCGATGGTAAGCATATTGAAAACGACCGTGTTCCAGTCGATCGCGATCTCTTCGCTGGGAATTCCTAACATCGCTATCTTTCCCCCGTGACACATGTTGTCGAGCATTTCACGAAAGGCATCGGCATTCCCCGACATCTCCAGTCCCACATCGAATCCCTCATGCATTCCGAGCTCCTTCTGGACATGAGCAATACGCTCTGTCCGCACATCGACAACACGGGTGGCGCCCATCTTCTTGGCCAACTCAAGCCGCCACGGATTCACATCGGTCACTACCACATATCGCGCACCGGCATACTGGCACACGGAAGCCGCCATACACCCTATCGGCCCTGCACCAGTGATCAGGACATCTTCTCCCAGAACATCAAAGGTCAACGCAGTATGCACCGCATTTCCAAAAGGATCGAATATGGAAGCCACATCGCGATCGATATCATCGGCGTGATGCCAGACGTTCGTCATCGGCAGTGAGATATACTCTGCAAAAGCCCCGGGCCGATTCACTCCGATCCCCTTGGTGTCCGCACAGAGGTGGCGTCGCCCGGCCATGCAGTTTCGGCAACGACCACAGACGACATGGCCTTCTCCGCTGACAATGTCACCAACTCGAAAATCAGAGACGTTTGATCCCATTTCGACTATCTCTCCAACAAACTCATGGCCGACGACCATGGGAACGGGCACTGTTTTTCGCGCCCACGCGTCCCAGTTGTGAATGTGTACGTCAGTGCCGCAGATACCAGTACGATCGATTTTTATGAGCACGTCGTTAATTCCTGTTTCCGGTTCAGGAACATCTTCGAGCCATAGGCCCGGTTCATCGTGGAGTTTGACGAGCGCTTTCATTTCGATTCAACGAGAGATTGCGCGATGAAAGTGACGAGGTCGATAAGCGAGTTCGTCATACAACGTCCTCTTTTGCGCAGGGGGATTTCTCTTGAGGCAAGGGTGTCGGATTTCCTACCCTTCTGTCAATGATACGGTCCACTTGCCTTTTTCTATTCATCTCAGCCGCCAGCTTTCTCCCGGCTGCCGACTTTCGAGACATCCCCACCGAACCCAATGTCGGAGATGTCATGCTCGATGAGTATTTCGAGCGAGAGACCAGGCGGGTCTCCCAGCGATCTGCGGCACTTCTCGAAAACGCCGAGGACTGGTCACGTCAGAAAAGCATCTTACGAAGGCAACTGTTCGAAATGCTTGGCTTGCAGCCTCTACCGGCGCGATCGGACCTGAAGGCCAAAGTAACCGGAACCATCGAGCGAGACGGAATAGTAGTGGAGAATATCCAGTTTCAATCCCGCCCTGGTCTGTATGTTACGGCTAACTTCTACCGCCCTGCCGAACAGGAAGGTCCTCTCCCCACCATTCTCTACGTCTGCGGACACGGCAGGGTGAAAATCGATGGCGTCAGTTACGGGAACAAGACGCACTATCAGCACCATGGAACTTGGTTTGCAAAGAATGGATACACCTGCCTGACGATCGATACCCTGCAACTTGGAGAGATCGAAGGCGAACACCACGGAACTCACAATCTCGGTAAGTGGTGGTGGAATGCCCGAGGTTACACTCCGGCCGGAGTCGAGGCATGGAACTGTATCCGAGCTTTAGACTACCTCGAGTCTCGTGAAGAAGTCGACAAAGACAAATTCGGAGTCACAGGTCGATCCGGAGGTGGAGCCTATACCTACTGGGTCTCCGCGCTTGATGATCGGGTAAAGGTCTGCGCCCCTGTCGCAGGGATCACGTCCATGCAGAACCATGTCGTCGATGGGTGCATCGAAGGACATTGCGACTGCATGTTCATGGTCAACACCTACCGGTGGGATTTTCCTCTTCTGGCATCATTGATAGCACCCCGCCCCATGTTGATTCTGAATACGGATAAAGACCGAATCTTCCCTCTCGATGGCGTGGTCGATGTGTATGAAAAAACCAGAGGTGTTTATGAGAAGCTGGATGCCCTCGATCACATTGGCCTCTCAATGTATGAGGGCCCTCACAAAGACACCCAGCCACTCCGGGTTGCCGCATTCCACTGGTTCGACCGATTTTTGAAAGACGCATCGATTGACGATGAATTGGAAAAGACCACTGCCCCGAAGATCTTCGAGCCACAGGAACTGAAAGTTCTCGCTAGCACTCCCGAGAACGAGAGGAACACCTTCATCGACGACTACTTTACTCGCCGTGTCCCAAGAACGCAGAAACTCCCGGACAGCAAATCGGACTGGGCTTCAGAGATCGCATTGATCAAAAACAGATTAGAATCTCGATGCTTTCGGGGATGGCCGGGCGGAAATGAACCGCTCGACATTTCCGAAGACTACCGAACAGAGCTAGATGGCGTTGCCTTCAGCCGTTTCACCTTCGACTCCCAAACAGGTGTTCGTCTACCTCTCTATCTCGCCGCACCAGCAAAGACTCCCCTAAGTGACTTAGACCTGGTTGTTCTCAATGTCCTCGACGAGCAGACCTGGCAGGATTTCCTTACTTCTCCGGGAGCAGCCTTTCCTGAGGCCTTTCCGGGAATGGAACTTCCCGAATTGGACGAAGAGGCCTTCGAAGCGGAGAAGGGTATGCACACTTCCATGAAATGGGGAATGCTCTACCTCCCACCGCGGGGCATTGGACCGACAGCATGGACAACCGATGAGAAAGAGAGCACTCATATTCGCCGACGTTTTGCCCTTCTAGGACAGACGATCGATGGAATGCGCGTCTGGGATATTCGACGCGCCATCCAGAGTTTGCGGAAACTCGACGGAGGTGATGAACCGAAACTCTGGATCCAGTCCAGCGGCATCATGGGAGGGAACGCCCTGTATGCCGCCCTGTATGAACCGGATATTCATCGAATCGACCTCCACAATCCACCTACCACTCACCGAGAGGGCCCCACTTATTTAAACGTTCTTCGGTTCACCGACATTCCGCAGATTGCCGCCATCGTCGGAGGTGATAGCCAACTCCGTTTTTACACCGGAAAGCCTAAGGAATGGGACTACCTCACCAAGTTCTCCGAGAAATTCGAATGGCCCGAGAAGCAACTCCAGCTCCGGGATCCCGTTGAATAGCCTTCCTCGAAATCACGCGATCTTCCATTGACCAATCGGCTGATTGCGGCACTTTCCCCGCAATGAGCGTTCGCACTCGATTTGCCCCCTCTCCCACCGGTTTCCTCCACATTGGAGGAGCCCGCACGGCCTTGTATAATTGGCTCTACGCCCGTAAGAACGGCGGAAGCTTCGTGCTCCGTGTCGAAGACACCGACGCCGAGCGCAGCACGGGCGAATCCATGGAGATCATCCTTGAGGGAATGAAATGGCTCGGCCTCGACTGGGACGAAGGTCCAGGAAAAGGCGGCGACTTCGGCCCTTACAATCAAAGCGAACGCGTCGAGATCTATGATGCTTACCTGAAAAAACTACAGGATGCTGATCTGGTTTACGAAGACGAAGGCGCCATCCGGTTTCGTGTTCCCGACAAGACCATCGTCGTCAACGACACCGTCTGTGGTGAAGTTGCAGTGAACTTAAAAGAACAAGGCTCCAAGCGTTTCGACCAGGAAACGAAACAGGAAGTCGAAGCAAATCCTGACATCGTGATTCGGCGTCCGAATGGCGGATACATCTTCCACTTTGTAAATGTCGTGGATGACATCGAAATGGGAATCACTCACGTCATTCGAGGGGAAGACCATCTATCTAATACACCAAAGCACCTGGCCCTTTTCGAGGCCTTTGGCGCGACGCCTCCCACTTTCGCCCACATCCCTCTGAACCTGAATCCAAACGGCTCCAAAATGAGTAAGCGGGACGAAGGCGCCCTCATTCATGAGTATCGGGAGAAAGGGTTTCTTCCTGAAGCCGTGAACAACTACATGGCACTTCTCGGATGGTCAGCAAAAGACGACCAGGAGATTTTCACCATGGAAGAACTCACCAAGCGTTTCGACTTGAGCGGAGTGACCAAGTCGAACTCCAAGTTCGATTACGCGAAGTGCCTCTGGGTGAACGCTGAGCATATCAAGCAGCTATCACCTGGCGCTCTTGCTGCCGGCGCGGCGCCTTTCCTCGACGCGGCTGGTATTCCTTCTGACGATGACCGAGTCCCAGCTGCCTTGGAACTCGCCCGCGAGCGTGTTCAGATTTTCGAAGAAATCCCCAAAATCATCGGAACGATCTTCACCGAAGAAGTCACTTACGATCCTGCCTCCGTCGCCAAAGTCAGCGGTCGCGATGATCTTCCACAAGTGCTCGAAGCTCTCGCCACTGGTCTCGAAAAGGTCGAAGACTGGACCGCCGAAAATATTAAGCCAGCAATCGCAGCGGCAGCCGAATCCATCGGAGCAAAAATGGGAGCTCTCATGCTCCCCTGCCGGATTGGTGTAACCGGGAGCACGGCTGGTGCCGATCTAGTTCCCGTGCTCGAACTCCTTGGCAAAGTTGAAGTGGTGAAGCGACTCAAGATTTTCGCAGAAATGCAGAAGTAGAAGATTCTACTTCAACCAATTCTCCAACTCTCGCAAAACCTTATCTTTCTTCGTTTCCCACTCGACCAAGCTTAATGGGAAAAGTCGAATGCCTGCTCTACGCAGCATAAGGTGCTGCTGTAGATTGATGGCTTCAAATCCGTGCCCCGGAAATCCAACAAGATCCACGCCCACCGATTTTCCATCCTTGAGGCAGAGCAGATCAACCGGGTAGCTACCGACAGAAAAGCCACGGACCACTTCGCATCCCAGCGATTGAATCGCTGCTCGGACATCATAGATCTTACCTGACGGCATTTCCGCCGAAGGTTTCTCAGCCTCGCCTGTCTCCACGCCAGTCTCGGCAAACTCAAGGTAGCGAGATACGAGAGGACCGGGTCGAGATGTCCTGTCGAATGAGATAAAAACCCGATTCTCGAGGCGAGCCCTTGTGATAGAAACATTGAAAACATCCTGCTTCTCCAAATAGCGGAAACTGGCCGATGGACTTTCTTCATCGAGTGCAAAAGAAAGCAGCATAATATCTCGCTCCTCTCCCTGAAACGAATGCGCCGTTCCAATCAGTAGGTCGTGACGTTCGAGGAGAAAGTTCAAATTCTCCGTCTTCTCGAATCGTTTGATGATGGCATCGACTTGGGCTCGAAACGGAGAGAGAATTCCTATGCTCAGAGGGGCACCCTCTTTCTCCGCAATCTCCGCCACCTCGGTAACCAGGCGCTCAATCTCTTCTACATTCACTCCAGATGAACTTCTCTTGCCCTCTACATGGCACAACGACAAAGGCCTCGCACCGTGCCGATCAATCGGGCGGTGGCCTGTCATGATCGACAACCGGTCCGAATAGAACTCGCGATTACTGAATCGAATAATCTCCGGGCGACTGCGAAAGTGCTCGTCGAGAAAAGTAACGGCTGACTGATCCTTGATCGCATCCGACACGAGATCGATCAAACTCACTGAGCGAAAATGATACTTTTCGCAATCATCCTCATCGACACCAAACTGGCGGGCAAACTCCTTCTGTCTCGCTATTGAGAGAAAAGAGACGTGTCGCAGCTGTCTGGGATCTCCTGTGATTACTGCCCTACATCCCCGGTGTAATGCCGGCATCGCAGAGGCAATATCACACTGGGAAGCCTCATCAATGATCACCATGGAGAACAGGCCTTTCTCAGGCGGAATTACTCGATGAAGGTCACTCAAATTGACCAGCCAGATCGGCAACGCATTCAACAACGGCTTCCACTGCACGTTCTCCAAATACTCCTCTTTCTTGTGTGCTGCACGGGCCCGGATCCACTTGGAGAATGCCTGAAATGTAGGGCGATGTTTCGTCAATGCCTCCTGCAAATAGAAGCTTCTCGTCAGTTTGAGAAACGAGACGGTTTCTTCCACCTGCTCATCCATAAGTTCCGTCACCCTCGAGGCAAGCGCCGCGACGCTCTCTCTATCGGGGGCTTTGCCGCGAATCCTGTTGATTCGCCAACGGGAAAACCAACCTGGATCAGGATCCGAAAGTAGAGATCCATATTTCTCTTCTCGATTCAGTTGCCTCTCCAATTCTTCCTCTGCCTTCGCGATTGCTCCTGCGCGTTTCTCCAACCGCTTACGCCCCTCTTTTACACGTGCAGGTTTAATCTCTTCGCGAGTGTGCAATCCCGAAAGAAGATCTTCGAGGAACTGCTTCAAATCATTGAAATAGCTTTTCCTCCCTCCTCGGACACAAACTCCTGGGAGCCCCAAAGCACTCTCGATCTTGTCAGCCACGACATCGACGGCATGATCCATTTTTGAGGCTATGAGAACGGATTCTCCACGACTCATCGCCTCTATAGCGAGAGCGGCAATGGTGAACGATTTCCCCGTCCCGGGGGGGCCTACTGCAAGCGTGAGAGCATTCTCGCGTGCGGATGCGGTGATCTTGTTTTGCGCCTCACTGAGAAAGGCAGGAATACTTCCTTCCGGCGCCTGATAGACAGGCATAACGTCACTCCCGCTTTTCCCTAGCAGTGCTCCCACAGGTGCCGCAATCTTCCCCGAATCATTCGCCATCAATTCGAGATCGTTCAACACACCTCGCATCTCGGTCGATTTATCCGCGAGAAATATAACGGCCCCCGGAACCAGGTGCATCCCGCTCGAATCGCCATCTTCAACCGACGTTAAAACACTTCGCAATTCCCTGCTCTTCAGTAGATAGGGATACTTCAACAACTCATCTGTCGCGCAATCAGTGAACTCCGTCGTGAAAAGTCGCCTCAGCTCTCCTACACATCCCTCGGAGTGACCGGATATATCCACCGCAGCTTCCACTTTACGAATGAATTCATCATCCCCAAGATTCTCCAGCAACGCATAGTTCAAGATTCGCCGGCCTGTATCGACCGCGAACTCCGCCCCGGAGTCCTCCATCACTTTTTCCACCTCGACGGGATATAGAATCAGAGGGGCGAATGCTGGCTTCCGACGAGAGTCATCCTTCTCCAGGTTCCCTATCAAAAACACCGCGCCGTAGAACAGTTCCCTGTCTTTCTCATACAGGCGCGCCTGATTTGCGAGATTGGCTGCCTTTTTCCCGGGGATGAAATGCTGCCCATCCAGCACCGAGTCCGAAACAATCAGGTCCTCTCCTTCAACAAAGATGTGCTGCCGCACCCTGCTACTTTCAATACTCGTGATCCCCACCCGACTACCATTTTCCCGATAGCACTCTGCGAGATACTTCAAAATTGCGCTCGAACTGCTCATGACTCCTCCTCCTTCCGAAAAGTGAGTAACCGTTTTCCATTATCAGCCCACCAAATCAGAAATAACACGACTAGAAGAACTGCGGCATAAATGTGGTGCGATACCCGAGTCGTCGGAACAAGGTCGGCGGTCGCTCGAGTCGCGGCTGTCAGGATCAAAAGCCAGACAAACCATCGCCAGCGGATGCTCTTTGGTTTTGCTTCTTCGGCCACCACGGAATGACCAGTAGCGACTCGATCGGCCACAAGAAGAATGACCTGAGTAAATCCCCCTAGAAACAAAAAATGCTCAAAGGCGAATACCTGGAGTGGCCAGATCGCCCTACAAATAAAGGCTACACAGATCATCGCCATGCCGATCCGTAGAGCCCACGGGCGGGTTCCCGGTGCTCGGCCTTTCACCAAAACAGGGACAGCACCAACCGCCCAGCCTAACACCGCTACAGTCCGGACCGAATTTCCGATCCAGATTGAAACGTATGCCTCCAACCAGAATGAAAGGACGACAAGAGCTGCAACACTCCAAACCACCTTTCCCCTTTGACCTGGGGAAACCGGCTTTCCATTGGCTCCCGGAAAAAATCTTGGGACGAGGTAGGAGCCTATCCCAAGTATAGGCAGCAGGAGAAATCCCTGATACCCACACAACCTCAAAAAATGATCCCACTCCGGACTCCGCAGATTCCATTGAAATCCGAATGCCAGCAAAACGAATGCAGCAAAAGCCACGGCGAGGAATGCAAGGCTAAACCCCGGCGGCGGTAGCTCATCTCCTTTCTGAAAGAGGCGACGCACGAGAGATCCCATAAGCCAGAGACAAGCACCAGCAGCCAGATGGTCTCCCACTGCAATGCTGCCCAACCAGTAGACAACCTGAGAAGCCAACCACAGTAATAGCAAAACGAAGACTTCTGCAGGAGACAGGACTCTTGATTCTAGAAATCGAGGCCACGCCGTCCCGAGGAACCCGAAAACAAAGGCCGCGCCGAATCCGAAGATCATGATCCTCGGGTGTTGGATTGCAGGATATACCTCCCACCAACCCAAATAGTGCAACGGCCACAGTAAAAGCCCCACAGTAGCGGCCAAAATCCCTGCCGGGAAAAATACCCGATACGGCTCGGATGCCCAAAGAGGAACCCCATCGTCTTCGGCTTCGTAATTCGGAACTCTGGCCATACAGCAAAAAGCCCGCCCGAACTAGGGGCGGGCCGCGAATTCACGTATCATTCCTACGTAAAAGAAAAAATCAGATCGCCGGGAACTTTACCCATTTCTGATCCGAAGCGGAGCTTTCCACACATGCCTTGATGAAGGCTACACCGGCGACACCATCATCGACGTTTGGAAAGTCGTATCCACCTTCTGGAGCAGCATTGCCATCGATCTTGTCTGCGATTGCCTGAGCCGCCGCCAGATAGATGTTCGCGAACGCTTCAATGAATCCCTCTGGGTGCGCAAACGGCGTACGAGTGAACCCATGCCCTGCAGCTTCTTCGCTGATGTAGTCGTTACCGCGTCGATAAATCCTGCGTGGGGCATTCGCATATTTTACGATGAGCTCATTAGGATCTTCCTGGTGCCACTCGATGGACGCTTTTGTTCCGTATACTCGAATGTTCAGCGCGTTCTCGTCTCCATTCGAAATCTGAGAAGCGTAGATAATTCCTTTAGCTCCATCGGTGAATCGCACCAGGTTGTTCCCATCGTCGTCCAGTTCACGACCAGGAATGAAAGCAGTCAGTTCGGAGCAGATCTCATCCACTTCCAGTCCTGTGATATAGCGGACAAGGTTATGCGCATGAGTTCCGATATCTCCCATGCAGTTGGAAATACCGGCAACCTTGGGATCGGCACGCCAGTTGTTGATTTTCCCCTGCCCGTCTCCTTCGACATCACCAACAGCGTATCCCTGCGGATACTCGGCTACGATTTTCAGAATACGACCAAGTTCACCATCTTCGACCATCCGCTTGGCCTCTTTCACCATCGGATACCCGGTGTAGTTGTGAGTCAGGGCAAATACGCAGTCGCTTTTGTTTACGATTTCACGAAGCTCAAGGGCCTGTTCGTAGGTCTGCGTCATCGGCTTATCGCAAACGACATTGATGCCAGCTTCAATAAACGTTTTTGCCACATCGAAGTGGAGATTATTCTGAACCACGATCGAGACGAAATCGATACCATCTTCCCGAGCGGCTTCTTTCTCGGCCATTTCCTGGTAAGAACCGTAAACGCGATCGGGATCGAGGAAGAAATCTTCTCCGGAAAGCTTCGACTTTTCCGGGTCGGAAGAAAAGCAGCCCGAAACGAGTTCAATCTTCCCATCAAGATTGGCCGCCATGCGGTGCACCTGTCCGATGAATGCTCCTCGGCCGCCTCCGACCATTCCCATGCGTAGTTTACGATTCATAAAAGGGGGTATTGTGATGCCTGGTTGTTCTTAGAATAGCGATACAATAAATTGAGTATCGAGCCTAGCAAAGTGAGCCGGAAAAGCAACCCACGTGGATGCTTCCTGTCCCCGAGATGAGTTGCAATAAAACTCGAAATCGTGTGAATTGTGCAACCAATCTTCATCTGATCAGTTTCATCCCCAATGAATTCCCGGACACTAACTGCCATTGCCTTTTCGATCATTCTTTCCACATCGGCCATGGCCGATTGGACTCAATACCGGGGACCAAATGCATCGGGTATCAGCAACGAATCCGTCCCTACAACCTGGAGCAAGACGGAAAACATGAAGTGGACGACTGAGCTTCCGGGTGAAGGTAGCTCGTCCCCCATCGTGTCAGGCGATTCCGTTTTCTTGACTTCATACACAGGCGACGGGGAAAGCATGATGAGGCACCTCATTAAAATCGACCTGAATTCAGGTGAAATCGAATGGCAGAAATCAGTGGGCGTCGGCTTTCCTGAAGATCCAGCTGACGGCTTTATCACAGAGCACGGCTATGCAAGCAATACTCCAGTGACAGACGGCGAAAAGGTCTACTGCTTTTTCGGTAAGGCCGGTGTCTATGCCTTCGACTTCGAAGGTAACGAGGTGTGGAGCGTAGAGACCGGCCCTCAGTATTCACAGAAACGTTGGGGTTCCGCCTCGAGCCCCATTCTGTATGAAGATAAACTCATCGTTCCCGCCGGGGACGAAATGAGGGCTATCATTGCTTTGGACAAAGCCGACGGCTCCCCCATATGGAAAGCCGAAGGAACCAGCATGGAACAAACCTACGGCACTCCCATCGTTGTTAAAGTCGATGATGAACGCACAGATATCGTCTTCGCGTCAACGCAGGAGTGGTGGGGACTGAATCCTGATACTGGCAAGCTTCGTTGGTTTGCCGAATACAATCTGCCCGGAAACATGTCGAATACGTCGCACCTCAGCGGAGACATCTTAACAATTTCCGGCGGCTTCCCGCGGACGGCACGCGTCGCCCTGAAGGTTGGCGGCAAAGGAGATCTCACCGGCGAGCTCCTCTACGATACGCAAAAACCTGCGACATACATGACAGCACCCGTCGAGCACAAAGGAACGCTCTACTGGGTATCTGACAGCGGCATCGCCGCGGCAGCAAAGCCCGGCGAAGAAGATGCCATCTGGGAAGAGCGTGTCCCAGGCCTTGAAGGAGGAAAAGGGAAGCCCTTCTACGCCTCTCCAGTTCTGGCCGATGGAAAAATCTATGCGGTGAGCCGGTCGAACGGTACATTTGTGATCGAACCGTCGTCGGACGGCCTCAAGGTTCTCGCGCAGAACAAAATCGAAGGCGACGATACGATTTTTAATGCCACCCCTGCAGTCTCTGGAGGGAAGCTGCTCATCCGCTCTCAGAATCGGCTTTACTGTATCGGAGAATAACTTCGCCAACTTACGATAGAAAAATCCGTGATCTCGCCATCTCGGAACGTGATTTCGCAGATTGTGTTTCCAGTCTCGAATCGGTAAGAACAAAGGGCTAACATTCCATGAAAATTGCCCCCTTATTTCTTCTTCTCGCACTTTCTGTGGTCACACGAGTCGAAGCGTCAGATCACCCTGACATTCTTTTCATCGCGATAGACGACCTCAATGATTGGACGAGCGGGCTTGGCGGTCATCCGCAGGCAGATACCCCAAACATCGATCGCCTCATGGCACGCGGAGTGACGTTTACCAACGCCCACTGCGCGGCACCCGCCTGCAACCCGTCACGAGCCGCATTAATGAGTGGACTCCGGCCTTTCGAGACCGGTATCTACACCAACAGTGACAACGCGGCTCCTGTCTTGAAAAACACCCTGACGATCAATCGTCATTTTCTCGCGAATGGATATCGTGTCCTGGGCGGTGGTAAAATTTATCACGGTGGAGGCAGTGAAGGCCGCAATGACACCTGGACGGAATGGAAGGGAAACTTTCCGACAACAGGAAAAAAAATCTCAAATGTAAACGGCCTGAAAAAATCCCACTTCGACTGGGGTCCGCTCGATGTCGAAACCGAAGACATGGGTGATACCAAACTCACCGACTGGGCAATCAGCGAACTACAAAAGTCTTCCGACGTCCCAATCTTTCTGGCTGTCGGATACGTAAAGCCTCACCTTCCTTGGTATGTGCCACGTGAGTATTTCGAAAGATTCCCCCTCGACAAGGTCTCCCTCCCCGCTTTCGAAGATGGAGACCTAAACGACATTCCACCTGCAGGAGTGAAGATGGCGAAACCAGAGGGTGATCACGCGGCCGTGGTAAAAGGCGACCAATGGCACAAAGCCGTTCAAGGGTATCTCGCCACCGTCTCCTACCTCGACGATCAGGTTGGAAGGCTACTGACAGCCTTAGAGGAAAGCCCGAGAAACGAAGACACTATTGTCGTTCTATGGAGTGATCATGGATGGCACCTAGGTGAGAAAGAGCATTGGAGGAAGTTTGCACTTTGGGAAGAAGCGACACGAACAGTTTTCGCGATTTCCGTTCCCGGGATGACCAAGGCTGACACACGGTGTTCTGCACCTGTCGACTTCATGAGCGTATACCCCACAGTGTGTGTGCTTTCAGGACTTCCGATTCCGGAGCACGTAAAAGGCCCATCTCTCCTACCTCTGCTGAAAGACGTCAATGCCCCTTGGAACCATTTGGCGCTTTGCACCCATGGAAGAGGAAATCACGGTATCCGCGGTCCACGCTATCGCTACATCCGTTACGCAAACGGTGATGAAGAGCTCTACGACCACAAAACCGATCCCATGGAATATGTGAATCTCGCAGATCGACCAGATCTATCTGCAGTAAAGGCTCAACTCGCCAGAGCGATCCCTGAAAAGGAAGTTCCCGCACCACCAACCAAGTCGAAGAACAAAACAAAGAAGAGCAAAAAGTGAGCGAAATTGGGTTCGCAACGTTCAAATTTCTGCTACTTTCCCCACGGTCATCTAAGGAAAATCGACAGATGCCGATTCACTGATCAGCCAACAGGTTTCATTCTCGTCGTAAAAATTCCATGCATTCAAGGTTCGTCGCCTGCGGAGGTAAGCCGCCTGCGTTCCTCTACTGTAGTAGATCCCTCTCCTTCCGTGACACGGTAAGGTTATTTCTCATTGCCTTTTTTGTTTCCAGCTATTCAGCCCATGGAAACGGAATCGACGATATAGTTATTTCGAACTCTGTTCGTCAAGAGTCGCTACATCGCGAGTTTTCCGGTACATGGGGAGTGTTGGAGGTTCGTGAGCGAATCCTCGAGCTGCCACAATCAAATGTCACTCGCGTTCTGAAAACGTTCGACCCCGGAACCGAGGTGACATGGGAGTTTCCCAACTCGCTACAGGAAGTTCGAAACATCTTTCAACATTCGGGACTGGACGAGCGCATGGTCCATCAATTGACGTCCGAACCTGCACTTCGATCATCTCAAAACCCAGTAGTGATCCGCCCACCAGCGACACTTCTTCTCGCCCTGACACCGGAACAACGAGGGAAGTTGTATCCCAATATCGGGTACGATTTCAAAAACAATTTCTACCGCTATCCTCTCGATTTAATGCCCGGGGGAATCGAGCGAATGAAGACTTCAACCTCGAAGGTTTCTCACACAATTCTGGAGCAAATGGAACGGCTTCAGTATAAATCGCCGGACGGAAGAGATGTCTTCGCTGATATTGTCCTTGTTCTGCTCGAAGCGAAAACCGAAGAGGAGCGGAAGGCTCTAATCCACTTCATTTCTCGTGAACCGGTGCAAGAAGCATGGCTCGACTTGGAGAAGTCCAAAGCGTCTCTAGAAAGTGTCATTTCTTACTGGAGCGCGAATGGCCAAAATCAAAGAGCAGTCGATCTATTAACGTCGGCTTTTGATAATCCTACGGTTACCAAGATCGACGTCTCGATGCTCCTGCCCACCAATCCGGGCCGGATGGTGAACACATTTCCATCAGACGACGATTCAAACGGCTCGTCACATCCGGATTGCGTCGCTACTGCAATGTCATTCTTCGAAGAAGAGATTCCATTTCGCTTGGTCGACATTTGGGAACCAGGAATGCTTCTGGGCTACGAACCTGCCGTCCCGCCCTATCGCCTTGGAGATGTCTTTTTTGTGATAGATGGTAAGGGCTTCTGTGTTCATGCATTCAATAGCGTCGCAGGCCCGCTCGTGTTTACCAAAAATGGTATCAGCCGTGACCGATGCTGGAGTTTCCAACTTTTCGAAGATGTCCTGAAGGCCTACCCAGTCGAGCCCCCTGCATCACTTGAGTGCTACCGCAAAGTCCTCCGGTAACTCCCCGCGAACAGAGTCCCCGCATATCACATCCCGAAAAGCTGTTCTCCACACAGCTTGCCCGGTTTCATGAGAAGCTCTTTGCAAAAATTCCCTCTAATCCTGCTGTCTCTCATCCTCTTCGGAGAGATCGATCTCGTATTGGCTCAAAACGCCAACGGATCTGGAGAGTCGAGGGTAGTAGTGCCAGGTCAAAACCGGGATGCGACGAAAACCTTTTCGGGGCCTTGGGGAACTATATCATTCCGTGAGGCTATCATAGAAGCACCCGAGTGGGCCATTTCAGACGGGCGGTGGCTGGCGAACTGGCAAGAAGGTACGGTATGGAGGTTTCAGGGGAATATTCCACAATTCCGCCAAGTGCTTGAAACCGCTCGCTTCTCCCTCTCCGAGATTGGAGTTCTTACAAACCCACCCACCCTACGAAATTTTGGTACCCACCTCGAGATTTATCCCCCGGAAAACATTCTTCTCAATATCCCGAGACAGAGTCGCGGATATCTTTACTCAAAGCTGAAGACAAAAGGCGAACGAGACCTGTATGAAGTGCCGATTCAACTAGCTCCGGGCGGTGTCAGTCGTATCTCGAACTCGAAGACATCCATCTCCCCCGACATCGTCGACCTGATCACTCAGTTAACCTACACAAGACGCACGGGAATCCTCTATATCTCCGATCTTCACTACATCGCTGGGAAAGCAAAATCCGATGAAGAACGACTGCGGATTGCGCAGTTTATTTCACGGGAACCGACCGGAACAGCGACGCTAAGCCTCGATATCCCTCAGGAAGAGCGCTCAAACCTTCTCTCCTACTGGTCGGCGCGAGGAAAGAATACAACAGCAGAAACCATTCTCTCGTCCTCCCTTGAAAATCCAGAGATCACATCGCTGGACCTTTCCCACATCCTACCTTCTCTTCCTAAGAGGCTACTAAACACATACGCCAATCAGCATTCGAGTATTGGCATCCGCCATCCAAATTGCTACGCGACAGCGCTCTCCTTCTTTGAAGATGAGCTGTCTCCCCAGCTGGTCGAAACACTTCAACCTGATATTTCCAATCGATACTCGCCAGCGTCTCGTCCGTGGCAATTTGGAGATCTTGTCGTAATCCTCAGCAGTTCAGGACAATGGCTCCATACCTGCAATTACATCGCAGGAGAGATTCTGTTTACGAAAAATGGCAAAAATCCAGAACGCCCCTGGGTGATTCAAACAATGGACGACGTCTTTGCTTCATACCTTCGAGAAGACTCCGTCACTGTCGCCTTCTTTCGTCTCCGAGAGTAAAGCAACTCCGCGATCCCCCATTTCACCCCCATGATATTTCAAAAGTCATTCCTTACCCTGACATTTACGCTTTTTTCTTTCCTCCCCCCCATCAGCCAGTCAGAGGATTTATCTCCATGGGGAAACATGTCACCAAAGAAAATTTACCTCGAAGCTCCCTCTGCCTCACTCTCGTATTTTCCCCGCCCGTCATACCGACCGGTCTGGAAGTTTCCCGAATCGCAGTCAGAGGAGATCAAAGCATTTCTCCTGACGATCCTGACGCCGGAAGAGGTCAAATACCTGGAGAACAGTGAGGTAGGAATACAGCAGTTGGAAGGCGAAGTACGAGTGTACCCAACTGTTTCCTTTATTCGCCAACTCTCCCGGGAGAAAAAGCGAAAGATCTACCAGAAGCTCGCCCAATACAGGGCCAATCCTTTTCACTATCAGCCCGTCTTTCTGCATGCAGATTCGGTCGAAGAATGGTTCGGAAACAACAGGCTACCCGCTTCTTCCATCGCTTTGCTGAAGGAACTGGCATATCCCATTGGGTCCTCATTGGCCTTTTCCGACGTCTCGGCCTTCCTTTCTATCTCCGGTTCGGTCGCGCAAGAGGAGAGCTATTGGAAAGCGCTGTCTCGAAACTATAGCATGATCATCGAACTCGCTGTCGACGAAGGCACCGATCTCGAAGCACTAAAGAACTACTGGACGATTGATGGCAGGCTAGAATCCGCTACCATCATTTTCGAAACCTTCACTCGAGACGGCGGCAAAACCACCTTTGATATCAATCAAATGCTCCCCTCCATACCGAGAAAATACTACAATTCATTTCCTACGTTGCGATCAGGGGCGGCAGGGACTTTTCCGAATGGGTTCTGGACGAGCCTGAATTTCTTTTCCTTTCTTCCTGACCCGGCATTTTCCGATTGGACGGAAGTCATCCCCTACCTCAAGAAACGCTACTCTCCCGCAGAAGAGCCATATCGGTACGGCGATCTCATTCTCTTTAGAAGCCCGTCGATGGATCGCCCAGTCCACGCATGTGTCTACTTGGCGGACGACTTGGTATTCACAAAAAACGGCATCTCGATTCTCGAGCCGTGGGTGATCATGCACCTTCCTCATGTCATCGATCGATTTTCCGTTCGAGAGCTGCCGGAAGTGCAAGTTTGGAGACGTAATCCGCCAAGTCAGCAGTAACGATTCTATTCCCGTCCCAAGTGGCCAATCATCGCATTTTGCTGTCGAGCAATATCGTTAAGCGTAATGATACCAAACAGACGATAAGGCGGATTCACACTCACGACAGGCAACTGGTGAATATCCGATTTCACCATCTGCATCGCCGCATCTCGTATCGTCGTCTCCGGCGTTACCGTGTACACCTTCCTGCCCTCTACGAATTCGCCGACAGTGCATGAGTCGTCGTTCTCCGACATAGCCAGCTCCTCCAACTCTCTCAGCAAGATCATTCCCGCAAATCCAAGCCGAGATTCTGCGTCTCCCTGAATGACAGGATAGCTTCTTCGTAACAAATTCGGTGTCGCTTTAAGTCTTTCAAGCGCCTGCCCGGCTGTCTCGTCGCTTGATACGGTGATCAGGTCGTGCTGCATGATCGCGCTCACCGGAAGATGCCTGTAATCTCGTGCCCCCTGATACTGTGGCATCTTCCGCAGAGAAACACGGTCCTGAATCAGGATCGCATCGTAGATCGGCACTTTCCGCAACCAAGCCGAAAGTGTAAATGCCAGGATATTTCCAATCATTAAAGGAAGAATCAGGGAGTAGTTCCCCGTCATTTCGAAAATGATGAACAGCGAAGTGAACGGGCAACGAATCACCGAAGCAAACATCGCACCCATCCCGAGAAGGACACAGGCTCCAACCAAGCTGGAACTTTCTGTGGAGGTTTCCAGCCCTGTAGCACCGGCAAACTTCAAGATAAGAAGTCCCCAAAGCGCTCCAAGCATTCCCCCAAAATACAATGTCGGTGAAAAAAGACCACCACTCCCCTTGCTTCCATAGCACAAGACAACCGCAATGATCTTTGCGATCAGCAAGATAACAATCGCCCAGAACGCGAGGTTCGACTCGAAAGCCAACTCAAGACTTTCATAACCGATACTGAAAATACTGTTTTGAGGATCCCCTACCAGTCCGGTCGCGAATACGGCACCAGTTCCCAGTATTCCCAGCAAAAGCCCACCGAGTGCTGGCTTGAGGAAATCAGGCAGCCGAAGTGTCTCTCCAAACCACTGCCGCACCCCTAACACTGACCCGACAAATGCATGCCCGATCAGTGCAGCAGAAACACCCAAAGGAATGGCGACAAGCATCCACCATTGCACTCCATACCTGTCACCAAGTTGAGCATGGAGAATGGGGTCCTCCCCTATCAAGCTCCGCGCGATAGCCTCGGACACCACCACGGCAATCACGATGCCACTAAGAGCCTTCGTACTGAAATCATCGAGAATCTCCTCGAAAACGAAAAAGATAGCGGAAATCGGTGCATTGAATGCGGCAGCAATACCTGCTGCGACCCCCACCGGAACCATCGCCTGTACCCGCGCCTTGGCCAAGCCAAACGCACGCCCTAAAGAAGACGCGATGGCAGCACACATGTGCACAGTAGGTCCCTCCCGGCCCAGACTATTTCCGCCTCCGACATAAATCGTCGTCAGAATCAGGCGTGAAAAGGCAGTCTTGAGTGGGATGCGGCCAAAATCATTGTAAAACGACGCTTTGGTCTGAGGAATTCCACTACCCTCAGCACCTGGTGCCCATTTTTGAATCGAATACCCGACAATAAGTCCCGCCAGCGCCGGAACAAAAGGCATCACCGTCCACCATGGGATTCCATACTGTTCGACTTTGTGACAGAGCTCCCAAACCGTTTCGAAGGTCCAGTGAATGGAAATATGAATTCCCACAGCAGCCAGTCCACAGAGGCATCCAGCAAGCAGGCAAAGAATAATAAACCGCTGGCCTTCCGAAAACCGAGTCCGTAGCCATTCGGATAAAGACTGCTTCTCGAACGGAAGCTTTACCGGATCTGAATCGCCAGGCGGCGAATCTACCGTTTTGTCTTTTTCTGAATTTGGCTCCATCTCGAACTGAATGCTTCCCACTCTTCGCAAAAAGTTTGGATGCGATTCAAATCCTCGAAAATCGAGCCGGCACGATCAAAGGGCAAATCCCGGCAGCACGATTGCGGGTTTCGCGCTTCATTTTCGCCCTGCGGCGAGGGAAAAGGAAAGCCTCTTACATTCGAGAGATCAAAGGCTTCGTCAAGAAGGATCACGAAATCACTTATTTCACCAGCAAGACTTCGTCTCCGATTCGAATCTCTCCTTCACATAAGACCCGTGCCGTAATTCCTCCATGACCTCGGACGGCATTGTATCCGCCCTCTCCAAAGATCTCCTGCATCCGGGAACAGGGATGACATTGTCCAGTTCCCTCAAACCGGGCATCCCCGATCGAAAACTTACGCCCGTTCAAACTGAGCAAATTTACCCCGCTGATGCCGATATTTCGCCTCAGCACTCCCGGAGCGATGTGATCCAATCCGAGATAGGATGCAATTGCAGGCAAATGCTCCCACTGGAAAAATGTCACGTGCCGCTTTCCATTCGAATCGGGCTTTCTGTTCATTCTGTGGTCACCTTCGAGACCGACAGACTCTATCGTTCGAACCGAATCCAATTCGACCAGATCCCTTCTCCTTTCAGGCCGGACTCCTATCCATTCGACACTACCATTTCGAGCCTGTGGTGAAGTCAGTAGTTCCCGGATCGTTTTCATAAAAAAAGGCGGAGAGTCACCCCTCCGCCTTTTTGAAACTTTGTCTAACCGTATCGGCTAACTATCAGATTTCGACCGGCTTTCCGCTCTCTGCCGATTGATAAACGGCGTCAATGATCTGCATCAAGGCAAGCCCCTGTTCCGCATTGTTCAGCGGCTCGGATCGCCCTTCAAGTGCTTCAATGAAATTGGCAGCAGAATCGATGCGGCCCATATCTTCACACTCTTCTACCTCGATCTTCTTGTCGACCGACTTTCCGTCTTCCTGAACGTAAATCTCACAGGTATCTATTGCTGTTTCGTCGACGCCATCCTCACCGAAAAGTCGCTCGACTTTTCCGCCCATCGTAACGCCTTGGAAAACAACCGAAACTTCTTCGCGCTTCACCATTTCTGCCCAGGACATTTGGAAACTCAGTGTCTGACCAGTCTCAAAAGTAACAAAACCGTGAGCCGCAGCTTCAACATCCGTAACGCCACCTTCCCGGTCTGGAATGCCCCAGGGCCCCTTGAAGCCCTTGTCCGTGATGTGATCGTCAAAAGTCTGACCGATTACGTAGCTGGGCTTGGGGTTACCCATGAAATACATGGCCAAATCGAGCATGTGCAGGAGATCGATTACAGGACCACCGCCAGAAAGCTCCTTGGTAGTGAACCAGCCACCGAAACCAGGAATCCCCGTACGTCGGCACCACTTCGCTTGAGCGGAGTTAATCTTTCCTGCTTCACCTGCGCTGATCATCTTCATCATCTCGCGTGACTCGGGACGAGCGCGGTTGTTGAAGTTGAACATGAGGAATTTGCCTGCCTTATCTCGGGCAGCGATCATTTCTTCCACCTGAGAAGCCTTCAGTGCCGGCGGCTTTTCGCAGAATACGTGCTTGCCTGCTTCAAGAACCTGGATTGAGAGCGGTGCGTGAAACTTGTTCGGAACAATAATCGACACTGCGTCAACATCGCTCTCGAGCAGCTCCTCTACACTCCCGTAAACGTTCGGAATGTCGTGCTTTTCCGCAAATGCTTTGGCAGCCTCAACGTTCACATCCGCCATGGCAACGACTTCCGCACCCGCCTTGCGGAAACCCTGGATGTGATAGTGGGCCATACCGCCCGCTCCAATAACTCCTACTTTTGTGGACATATATTCAGCGTTCTCCTGTTCTTACTTATCTTTTTTGTGAAAATACTACTCTTTCGCTTTTCCTTTTTCCTCAGAAGCTCCTTCTCCTTCAGCAGGTGTCGCCGGAGTTGCCTGCGCTGGCGCTGCAGGTGGATCGATCTTCATTCCCGCATCGATTGCAGCCTTGGTCGTATCTGCAGTGATGTCGACTTCGTTCGAGTAAGTGAAAACAGGAGGGGTAACTTTCATGAGAACAACATCAAGTCCCTTTGCCCTGGCAGCTTCCAAAGCGATTGGCTCGAGCTGAATACGGAACTCATTGATGAGACGAACGCGCTCCTGTGCAAGCGACTGCTGTGCCTGAGACTTCAGACGGTTAAACTCTGAGTTCAGTTGCTGGTTGGTAGCAACGATCTGACGACGTTGCTCCTCCGAGGGGTTTTCCCCGGCAGCTTTCTCCACGCCGACCATCTGATTTTGCAGGCTGGCTTGAGTCTTCTGCAGCTCCGCATTGAGATTGTTCTGCATCGTAAGCAGCTCAACACGAACGTTTTCTTCTACGCCAAGGTCACGGGCAACCTGGTCAATATCCAATACTGCAACGCCGCCGCTTTGAGCCATGGCAGAACCGACAACAACAAATGCCGCCAAAGTGGTGGCAAGGAGGGTTTTCATAGTCATAAAATCTGGTTTTCTGAGAAACCGGAGAGACTAGAACAGTTCATCGGGGTGTGTCCAGAGTTTTTCACGCCTTTCCGCGCCCTCTTTTCCCCTTCTCTCAGGAGGGCCATTTACTAAGCGGGAATGCATAGATGCTCATGCTGTTTCGTCTCTCATGAAAGGGGTTTCCGCTTTTGGGATTCCCGTCATCCTGATACCTTTGTTCGGAATCCATGAGCAGTGAAATACAGAACGTTTCCGCCTCCTGTCTAATTGCCTCTTCCTTTGACGAGGACCTTCTCTCCGATGCCGCACGTGGATGCCTGGAGCGATTGGGTGAAAATCCAGATCTGGTCATCGCTCTCGTCAGTTCAGACTACCGTCCACATATCGATAAGCTTGTCGAGATACTGCAAATTGACGGTCACGCTCGAACAATTGCAGGTGCATCCGCCGGAGGAATTTTCGGAGTTGGAACACAGCAGGAGAATATTACAGGTATCTCGCTCCTCTTCCTGAAACTTCCAGGAGTGAAAGTGAAGGTAGACATTCCTGAAGGAAAAAAGATTTCTACCAAGTTCACTCTCAACGAGGAGCAAATATCCCCGAAGGCCACAATCCTACTCGGAAATCCAGTTTCAACTGACTTGTCCGAGATCCTTGAGAAGTTCAATACCAAACTACCGAAGACCCCTGTCGTAGGTGGTCTCATCACCGGAGGCCCGGAAGAAGAAGACCTTTTCCTATTCACAGAAAATGGAAAACGGTCAGTCGACACCATGGCGATTCACCTCTTTGGACGTGTCCATATGGAGACGCTTGTCAGCCAAACCTGCCGTCCTATCGGGGAGCCCTTTGTAATTACCGAAGCCCTCGAAGACGAAGTCATGACAATTGGTCGTCGACCGGCCTATGAAGTTCTCAAAGAGGCCTTTGAATCTCTAAAGACTCTCGACCAGGAGCTTGCCGACGGAAACGTTTTTGCCGGCATTGCTGCTAAAGAGGACGTGGAAGAGTTCAAGACAGGAGACTTTCTCATCCGACGAATCACGAGCACCGATCTAGATCATGGGAGCCTGACACTCGACTCTCCCGTTCGCTCGGGACAGACCATTCAATTCCAACTACGCGATCCGGAAATGGCTAATCAGAACCTTTCCAAACACTGTGGTGCAATCAAATCAGAACACGGCGACCCTCTTGCGATATTTGTTGCCAGCGATGTTCAAAGGAGCTTGGCATTCTACGAAGAGACAAACGAAGACGCCACCATTATCCACTCTCACTTCGGTGAGTCACCAGTCGCTGGCCTGTTCGCCAATCGCGAAATTGCACCCATCGGAGAAGAAAATCGAAGGCTCTCGCTATCGCTTGCCGCAGGGTTTATTTATCTTGATTCTCCCGAAGCGCTGCCAGAGCCGTCTTCAACTGAAACGGAGTGAGATCGGGAAAGTGCTCCCGAAGTCGTGCAGCAATACCAGCGACCTGCGGACACGCAAAACTCGTCCCCGTGAATTGCTGCCAACCTCCATCCGGAGTCGGTGCATCCACGTAGACCCCACAGGCTTCGACCTCGGTCACTTTGCCAGGGTAAAAACGGAATGAGAGCGGGTCCTCAAAATAGTCCATGTCGACGCCGACGACCGATGCCAACCCGGCAGGGTACCCTACTTTGTTCCGCTTGTTATCTTTCGCGGCCACCCAGATCATTCCCTGGTAGTAGGCCTTGTCCGCCAGGCGAGCGAGATTCTCGTAGTTCGACTCCGTTCCCAGGCTGAGATTGAGGATATCCCAGCCCTGATCGACCGCGAATTCGAGAGCAGCAAGAAGCCGCTGCGACGTCGAACTGTGCGTCCGCCCGATTACCCTGACACTGTGCAGTTCCGCATCTGGAGCATGTGTGTGGATTACATAAGCGCAAGCTGTTCCGTGTTCGATCACGTCTTCACCTGCACTTAGGCTGACGACTCGGGGTCTCCCCCGACCGACCTCTACCACTTCATGGTTGCTGATTACTTTCCCCCCTAACTCTGGAAGCGAGGACGCCACGCCGGAGTCGAGGATACCTACCTTCACACCCTTTCCGGTGCCGGTAGCCAGGCATTCGCGAAGACGCCCCTGATCTACCACGTCATCAAAGGTCATAGCTTTCTTCGTCGGCTTCTTCGATCGCGTATTCGTCGAGGATATCGGCAAACCTCAGCAGCATTTCCCTCTCCTTCTCCGGCAGGGTCATCGACTTTTCAGCCAGCAGAGCGGGTAGCTTGTACTTTTGTATCCGATTCGTCGTTTCGCTAATGTCATCGAATCCATCCAGTCCGAATTCACAGGCATGATCGCAGATCTCGAGGTATGCCATTCCTGTACTGAACTCGATTTTGCGATACAACTTCATTGCCGTTGCATAAATCTCCCCAAACGCCTGAGCCGTTTTTAAATCCTTCACGGAAAATGGGGTATCCTCATTCTCACCTTTTCGGTTTACGAATGTGGCGACTCCGTAGACGCGATCGTCGTCGACGATCGGAACAGCAAGAAGATACTTCGTCTCAATATTTGCTGCCTTGTCCACTTTGGACTGGCCGGGACTGTCCGGGTGAATCTTTGCCATAGCCTGCCTCGAGCTGAAAACGTAGCCACTGACAGAGCCATCCACCGGCACTGTGATATCTGAAGGATCCAGTGCCGGGTTGATCGACACAAGGAATCGCAACACGGTCATGTCGTCGGAAGCAACAAGGATAGATCCCTCAGCTGCCGAAATCTCATCACACGTATCCCTCACGAGTTGTCGTAGCATTTCCGCTGCGTCAGCAAGGATCCCCTCCCCGTGACTGCGGATTCTCCGTAAAGCGGTCGCTAAATCGGACATAACGTGAAGTAGAACACAGCCTGAGAGAAAACGCACCTTCGATTTCGCAAGAAAGCGGAATGAGAAGACAGACGGCCAGCCCTTCTATTCAGGAGAATGCCCAAACGACCCGGACTACCGTCGAGAGCGTTCCCTCGACAGTTCATTGATACTCCAAACCCCGGACCTGGAGACCGACTTGGCTGGGACTACCGCCATAATCCAATCCTCATTCGGCCCAATGAGCCAGGTGAACGAGAGAGCACCTTCAAGGGCATGGGCAAACTCGCTCTGCTCTTCCCATTTCCCTTGATCATCTGCAACTGAGAGGAAAAATGACCCATCACTCCTCAATGCCGCAAATCGACGGGAAACTGAAAATACCGACTTTGGCCTCCGCCCTGCCTCATCCAGCAAATCTGCCGAAATCGCCCCCCACGAAAAAAGCTTGCCTGACCTGTTCTCTCCAATG
This sequence comes from Verrucomicrobiales bacterium, assembly GCA_002698785.1. Lineage (GTDB taxonomy): Bacteria > Verrucomicrobiota > Verrucomicrobiia > Verrucomicrobiales > DEV007 > Arctic95D-9. The sequence goes on from PAAG01000014.1 coordinate 111,931, forward strand.
CCATTCGCATGAAGCTTTTCAACTTCTCCTTTTCCAGCCGCCTCGGAAGCCGAACCATTTGAAATCGAAATTACAGAACCATCAGATTTCAAGACAGATGCAAACGCAGCCCCTGCAAATTCGACTTCCTTTACGTCAGACATCCCTGCCATAAAGGCAGGGGTTGGCACGGCTTTTCTTGTGCCGATGACTTGAATTGATCCATCCTTTTTAATCAAGGAGATGACTCCCGACGTCGCCCGCAGATGAACTACATCCGTTGCAGAGCTAAGAGCATCCGTAAACTCCGGACTTCCATCATCCGTAAAGGACACAGTCCCGTCGCTGTTGAGGCCAGCGAGAGGAGAATCATAACTTTGATCACAATAGATCACACTCCCAGGGACAACGTCCGGGTGTTCCTGGCCTTCCTTCCAGTAAACAAGCGAACCATCCCTACGGAACATACCCAGATTTGGGAATAAGGTCCTTCCGACGCCCACAATATCGGTCATATCAGCTGTTTGTACGTTAGAAAATGTGGAAGGCGCAGTAGAGCCTTCCTTCAATGGCACAAAAACAACCCGAGTCGCCTCACCACCTGCCCCACCATCAAAATGACCAGATGTGTCAAAACCCGCCCCTGCTTCCGAGCCGAAAGCAATAGCGAGAGCATCTCGCACTTTACGATTCGCTGATTGCCCACCGCTCACGGCGTCAAGAAACCCATCCCCCTCACGAAATTCCTTCACCAGCACAGCATCTTCAACCCGGGCGTTCCGGGTCAAATCGCTCTGCAATCCAACCAATGCGTCGCTCAACTTTTTACCGAAAGACTGACGTAGTTCAAACTCCTTGCGATCGACTTTACTGGATTGGTCTATATAGATACTTACAAGACTTTTCAACTTGGGCGAGGAATACTCTTTGGTCAAAACCTCCCCTTCTTCTATCCGACCAATCTCGTCCTTTATTTCGAGTGCTGCATCCAAATCCCCCGCCTGCGAGACTTCCGAAAAGGCATTCTCTAAGGCTGCCATGTACTTGGACGAGAGTGACTCCCTCTGCTCGGAGATTGGCAGATCAATCTCCTCCTTCCGAAGACTTGCTGATTTCTCAAGTAGAACCTTCAATTCTTCAGGAGAAGAAGGAAACTCTTGAGAATTCAAGTGACTAACTACTACAAATGCAACACATGCAAATGCCGTCGCCCGTACCAAACTATACATGTAGTAGCTCCACATCCCCTCCATAGAATTGGAAACTATGGCCAGCGAATTGAAATTCAAGGTCGAAATTGAATAGCGAATTTATTCGCCTGGAGACAGCAACCGATAGTAGCGACTTACAGGAAACAGGATCTCGCCTGGCACCCCGTTCGTGCTGAGAAATCCGATCTCGCTCTGAGCGCATCGCCGTCGCAAAACCAGTTTCCCGACATGGCCGAAACGAAGATCAGAATAGAATCCTGGAGAGCGCACCCCGGATTTCGTAAGATCCCGTTAAAAAATGCGACTCAGATAGACCAACCCATCCAGCACCCTCGTAAACTATTTCGTTCAACTGAATCCATTCATGAAGATCCAAACCTATCCTATTGCCGCAGCCGCAATCGCTGGCCTGTTCATCGTTAGCTGTGCTGAAAACCCAGCAGACAACACCCCCTCTGCAGAAGTAAGCGACCCAACAGAGGAATCAGCCTCTACCACCGAGCCTGCTCCAGCAGGTGAAACCACTTCTTATGAATTCACGGAAGAATCGACGATTGGATTTGTCGGCTCCAAAGTGACAGGAAGCCACGAGGGTGGTTTCAAGAAGTTCTCAGGATCTTTTTCCGTTGCTGACGGAAAACCGGGACCCGGTCCTCACAAGATCGAAATTGATATGACATCCACATGGTCAGATGCAGAAAAACTGACCGGTCACTTAAAGAGCCCAGACTTCTTCGATGTTGAGAAGTTCCCAACGTCGGCATTCAAAGTAACGAATGTCGAAGAGGCAGAAGGAGAAAACGCCTACACCCTCAGTGGGGATTTCACTCTCCATGGGGTCACCAAAAAGATTTCCTTCCCGGCTACAGTGAAGAATGCCGACGGCAAGGTGATGCTCGATGCCGAGTTCGACATCAACCGGAAAGACTTCGGTATCGTGTATCCCGGAAAACCTGACGACCTGATCCGCGACGAGGTCGTGATCAAACTGGCGATGGTTGCTGAAGCTGAGTAGTTGTCTCCAACAAACCGAATCTACTTTTTATAAGCCTTTCCGGGATGTTACCGGGAAGGCTTTTTCATTTGGGTATTGAATGGGGAAAATGATAAGTTTTTGCAAGGCTTCCCAGCGTTTTATCAAATCACCACCATTCCCATAATTATGGAGTATTAGTGCTCCGGAATTTCGAATTTGCGGGTGTATTTGATCTTGGGAGGTCCGAATTGATTCATAACTTCGAAATAGCCATGAATTTGTTTCGGGGTGATTTCGGGTTCCATGCTGATGCGAAACATGGGGTCGTCTTGGGCGATTTTGGTGGCATCGTAGTATCTTACGAGAATCTCTTTGAACTCGTTTTTGTCGACCGACTCTCCGTTGATACGGACGTCTTTCCGATAGAATGTGACGGCGAGGGTGTCTATGTTACGCTCGGCTTCCTGTATCGATTCGAGATAGACTGCCTGGATTTTCTCATCACTGTTTCCCATGCGGATGAAAAATGGGTTTCCCCCATTGAATTGCAGGAATCTTTCACCATCTGTAAGATACCATGAGCGGAGGCGGAGGCCCATCGGTTCTCGGGGAGAACGATTGTGATTCCCTCGTTTTCCCTTTCCTGATTTAAGGGCGGATCACTTCTACATCCATGACAGCCTCCCAGCGCCAGCAGCATTGCAAAGCGGAGAAGTAATGAGGGCCTTGAGCAATGCGCCATGGTCACTCTATGCTACCTTCCGGATATCTGAGGTCGAGGCTATACTGTCACTGTCGTTCTACTCTTCGGTCAGGTGACTTTCGCCTTCGGAAATGTCTTTGAGGATTCTTTCGATGACTTTTTGGGGCTCTCTCTCCAGGACAGTTTCCCGGAGCAGCAGGACCGACCACTCGAATCGACTGTCGGCACGTCTGATGAAACCGGAAAGAGTCAGTTGAATCGTAATCGAATCAGACATCTGCTGGGTTAGTCTCCGGGGAGAGATGGCGTCTCCCAAGAGCCGGTCGAGTTCTTCGTTTGTGAAGTTTTCCCTGTCGGCCATCAGGCAGGCAGCTATTCGTGCGAGAGGCGTGGTGTTGTCTCGAAAGACAGCGTCCAATTCGTCCTTCATTTGCCGAAGCGCTTCTGCAATCGTCGACTTCTGTATCGTTAGAAATTCTGAGGGATCGGAATTGGCAGGTGCCTGGCGAAGGATTTCCAACATCCTGATACAGGCTCCCTGGATAAGGCTGGGATTGTTTCCGAGTGGAGTCGTCAATTCCGGCACCAAGTCGCTGTCGTGGTATTCAACTCCCAGTCGCTGCATGGGCTCCCGAGCCAGCTCGATGGCTGCGTTCGAGTCCAGGGCACCGAGGACTTCACAATTGGCAAAGTTGAAGAGCGGAGATTTCTGGTTGAGTGTTTCCCGGTAGAGATTTCGGAAGCCTGCCAGGACAAACGAGCAAACGCGATCCTGTTGCAACGAGCGCAAGGCCGTCAGGATTCGATACTCGTTGCCGCGGTCGGCGGACACCAATCCGTCTGCCTCGTCGATCAATACGAGGCCGTGTTTTCCAGATGGAAGAGACCTGGCCCATTTCTCGACGGCTTCCCCCAGGGTTACGCCACTGTCTCCGGTCCAATTCACGGCCTTCTGAAAGGAGCGGATGGCGCGCCGTTCGTTACTGATACCCATCATGTCGACAAACACAGGAATAACGTTCTTTCGTTCCTCTTTTGTCCTTTCTTCCAATCGTCGGAGGAGCGAAGTTTTTCCCATACGTCGGGGGCCGACGACGATACGACCGAGGCGCTCCGCGTGAAGCAGGGTGCGGAGCAACTCCTTACGACCGTAGAACATTTCGGAATCGGCCACTTCGCCGGACACGGAGTAGGGTGACCATTGCAGCAAACCCTGTCCGTGAAGTAGACCGAGTAGTGTATTCTGTGGGAGTGGGGCCAGCAGGAGGGTAGACACCTCGCTGCGACGAAGCTCCAGGAAATCCGGTGCGAGCCAGCGCTTTGCGGAATCTCCCTCGCCGGAATCCAAATAGAGATATGGCGTTGTGGGGTCCCTCCCCAGTTCAGTAAGAATGGCCCTGACTTTTCGCTTTCTCTCCTCTGGCTCGATTCCTTCGATCGGGTTTGACGCAATGAGGACAAGTGAACCGCGTTGCAAGGGAGTAGGCAGCCCTTTTCGACAGGCAACTCCTGACAACCCCATCTCGCGGTCTTCGACTGCGTGCTCGATCTCGGTGGAAAGGAGAGAGGCGAGCGCCGCCAGTCTCGCTTCCATCTCCACGTCCCTGAGCAAGATCTGGCCGACCTCTCCCTCCTTCACCTTGCTTAGCCTACCGAGTGTCCGGAATGCCAGTCCCGCGAGCCTGGGAAGGACGGAGTTACCGACCAAGGGGCGAAGCCAGTCGTTGCGATTTTCAGACAGCCCGTTCCGAACCCAGACCGATTTCGCAGTCCGCTCCCGCATCATGGCGATCACAAAAACCGACTGAACCGGTTTCCATTGATAGGCAAGTGACGGATCTCGATTGAGTTTCTGCGTCTCCAAGTTCCACCAGAAGACAAAGGTCGCGACGAACGCTACCAACAGCACAGCGAGATAAAAAAACAGGCTATGCGGGGATTGTCCGCCGAAAACGGGAGCTGCCGCCGTGGCGTAGAGATAACGCCCACGATTCAGAAACAGTCGGCCATCCGGATGTATCGAAAGATCGTGAACCACCTCGGGCAGGTTTTTGGTTCGATCCCAAATGAAGGATTCCCCGGAGGAGGGATCCCAGCCAATCACAGTTGGGTCGGGGCTTTCCTTCGTACCGGCGGTGAGGAGATACAATCGACCTTCCCCATCCGCCTCCACCTTCTCGATCGAACGCCCCGCGAGAAGTCCTTCTGCGGTTTCCAAACGGACTGTCTCCTGCCCGTCCTCGACTACGAACAGGCCTCGGGGTGTCGCCACCCACAGTCTGCCTGATGTCCAGACAATGTTGTTGATTTTTGTTTCCGCGAAACCGACACCGGCCTCGGTCGAAATTCTTTTGATTCTTCCGTCTCCGGTATATTGCAGGATCTTCGTTTCCGAACGCAGCTTGGCCTGTTCTTCGCTGTGAAACAGGACCGGTGAGATGGAATTGTATCCCAGAAAAGCTCCTCCATCGGGCGTTGCGGCAATCGCGTCGACGGGTCCGCTGGGGATGTTGTCAGGATTTTCTTTCGACCATTGAATGAGTTTCGAGACGGAGAGGTTCTCCTGGCTGACGAGTGCCGCTCCGGCTCCGGTTCCCACCCAGGCATCCCCACCACGACCGACCGAGAGGGATACAACGTGGTTTGAGGGTATTGAATCGACTTTCGTTATTTTATAGTCGGAAACGAATGAAAGCCCTTTTTGTTCCGAACCAACCCAGAGTTTCGGTTCTTTCGGCCAGCCAGCCCACGCCGCTACTGCAGATCCACCCGTTGGAACCAGTGTCTTCTCCATGACCTTGTCGCTCCACCCCTGAATGTGAATGCCATTGGGCCGATGGAGCGCCATCCTCGACTCGTTTAGTGCTATTGAATAAGAATTCTCTGAGGAGAAAGGGAAGTGCTGAGAGTCCCCACCTGAGGCTTTCTCCTTCGGTTGTATTTTAGAAACTCCTCCTGCCGTTCCAAACCACAAATTCCCCTCTCCACCTTCTACTACACAGCTAACATGATTATTTGCGAGACCTTCCGCTACTGTAAATACAGACCATTCGCCAAGTTTCGGTGAGTAGCGACTTACCCCCTTTGATGTTCCAAACCAAAGATTTCCCTCACTGTCTTTTAGCGCGGTCTGTATGGCATTATCCAGAAGACCGTCCGACTCGGTGAAAACTTTCCACATCCCACTTCCCGGAGAAAAACGACTCAATCCTCCCCCTACGGTTCCAAACCACAAATTACCTTCATTATCTTCCAACGCACTCTGCACACCGTAATCTCCCAGATTGCCCGTCACGATATACGTTTTCCACTCACCACTCCCCGGACTAAAGCGTCCGACTCCTCCAGCGTAAGATCCAAACCACAAGTCACCCTTCCTATCTTCCAACACACATTGTATACCATTATCCGGAAGACCGTCCGATACCATCAGAGTATCCCATTCATTACTTCCCTGAGTATACTTACTCACACCTCCCCTCCATAAACCAAACCACAAGTTTCCCTTTCTGTCTTCCAACGCACATTGCACGTATTTATCTCCCAGCTTGTTAAATGATAAAAACTTTTTCCACTCGCCGGTCCGTGGATCATAACGACTAACTCCCCCTCCCAACGTACCAAACCATAGATTCCCGTCACTGGTTTCCAACGAGCACTGCACGTCATTATCCCCGAGACCGTCCAATTCCGAATAGGTTTTCCACTCACCAATTCGTGGCTGATATCGGCTCAGCCCTCCACCCATTGTCCCGAACCATAGATTTCCTTCTCGATCGTTCACCCCACATAGAACCAAGCTCCCCTTCAAACGGCTCGATACCAAATATTTATGCCACTCTCCATTTCGCGGCTGATACTTGCTCACTCCTCCACCAAACGTCCCAAACCAAAGATCTCCATCTCCGTCTACCACCCCGCATAGAACGCTGTTCGACGCGAGACAGTCCAATCCCTTGAACGTCTGCCACTCACCACTTGCAGGAATAAAGCGACTCACTCCTTCTGCATTTGTTCCAAACCACAAATTCCCATCTTCGTCTTCTAGTATACATCGAACATCATTATTCGCGATACCGTCTGAATCTTTATAAGTTTTCCACTCATCTCTTTCGGGATTGTAGCAACTAACTCCCCCTCGAAATGTACCGAACCACAGATTACCTTCACTATCTTTCAGAGTGCATTGCACATCATTATCCTCAAGACCGTTCAGCTTCGAATAGTTTTTCCACCCGCCGTCTTCTTTATCATACCGACTTATTCCTCTTCCATTCGTTCCAAACCAAAGATTTCCTTCGTCGTCGTCCTCTACGCATTGAACTATATTCGAAGCGAGACCGTCAGATTCCGTAAACGTCTTCCATTTGCCTTTTTCCGGCACATACTGGCTCACTCCCTGACCATTTGTACCAAACCATAAAACCCCCTCTCTATCTTCCAACGCGCAGAGTACGATATTTGAAGCAAGACCGTCAGATTCCGTGAACGTCTTCCATCTGCCGCTCTCCGGTTCATAGCAACTAATTCCTTTCCCATGCGTTCCGAACCATAAATTCCCCTTCCTATCCTCTACAGCGCATCGGATATCGTTGTGAGAAAGCCCATCCGATTCCGTAAACGTCTCCCATTCGCCGCTTTCTGGATCATAGCGGCACAATCCCGCCTTGTAGGCCCCAAACCACAGGTTTCCTGAGCTATCCAGCAATGTGCATTGCAAATCACTTGCACTAATCGAGCGCGAAGATAATGACAATTCGGGTATCCTCTTTAACTGATTCGCCCCTCCAGAATGCTGTTCGCAACTCCCAAGGGTTGCGAACAGCACACACAGAAACGCAATCTGAATCGACGCTTTCACTTGCCAAGTTCTTTCATTACGGGTGCAGTCCAGGACCAGTTCCGGGATTCTCGCTGCATGATGCCCAGCCAGACAAGGGCGCGATCTTCGGGGGTCTCTTCAATGCCTTGGGGGATTTCGGGCAAGGAACTGAACAAGTGCAGTCGCTGTTTCACTTTTTCGTCCATGCCTCCCAAGTGATCCCTCAAGCGTTCCATTTGGGGAGAACGAAGGAGATGGGCTCTAATAGAATCCTCGTCATCCAGCGGGGTGCCGGCCTCTAACACACTCTCCACCAAGGCGGGATGTCCTCCGGTTTCGCTCATGATATGACCTGCCTTTGCCCGGGTGCCTATTTGTGCCGCCAGTTCTCGGACTTCTTCGTCGGTGAACGGCTCCATCTGGACGGGTTCGAGCCGATGGAAGACGGAAAAGTCGGCGTCGCCGGTGCGCTGGCGCAACGCATCCAGTTCCTCCCGCCCCCACACGAGCAACTTGAGGCCGTGATTGCAGACGCGGTGCAGGAAGAACCCGAAGTCCCGAAGTCGTGCGGGCGACACTCTGCCTAATCCGCCAATTACCAAGAGTAGTCTCTTGTTCTGCCTCGAGGCGACCCGCTGCAGCAGGTCGACCAGTTCTTCGAACCGATAGGCATGGTCTTCTTCGTCTGCCACTTCGTCGAAGGGTGCCTGCCATTCCGACGGGAGCGGGTAACCAAATAGCTGCTCGATCCCCATTTGAACATCCCGTTCACAGGCTCGGTAGAGACGTTTGTCGTTGTCGGTCCTCGTATCGGGAACGATTTGTATCGGGAGGAGTGTATTCTTTTTTACGCGCAGGTGGTCCACGACTTTTTTAATCGAGTCGCTGGCCTTGAACCCGAATGGTTCCAGGATGGCTACGCCGGGCCTGGCTGAGTCGTGCAGAAAGTCGAGGATCTGGCGAACGACTTTCGGACGGACCATGTGCAATTTGCCGTCGGGCCCGAGAGCGGGCGGTTCGAGGGTGTCCTGTCCGTCCCGTGAGTCCGCTGGAAGGCATCGATCGGCGAGTTGGTTGAGGATGGCCTCGTCGGGCTCTCGAAAATCGGCATACTTCAATGGCGCGAGGAGCGGTGGAATCTCGCAGTCTTCCAGCAGGAGCGGGATCAGTCGTCCTCTCTTGTTGGCAGGATCTTCGAATACGGTTCCCGACCTCTCTGCCTCGCTCCAGTCGGAAGCAAAGAACCGGAGGGACATGCAGAGGATGACGTGGCGCGAGTGGGTCAATCCTTTCTCGATTTCCGACGGAATGTTTCCGCCGATTTCGATCTCGGTTTCGTCGAACCAAACCCTGACTCCGCGACTGGCCAAGCCCTGTGCAATTTTTCGCACTATCTCTTTGTCGGATGAGGAATGACTCAAGAAGACATCGTATTCAAATTCCATCGGTTGCAGCGGCCTCCCTCACAAGATCAAATGAGTGTAGGGAGCGCAACCGAAAACAGGTGGAACAGGTAGTGAAATGTCGAGGTGAGGGATGTAGGTAGTTGGTTGTTCGACCAGCAAAACCGGTAACTGGCGAAACTGTAGCCAGTTCCGCTCCACCTAGCTAACTGGTTTTCTCCACCTCGACTCGGGTTTTCAAATATGACGATTCACCACTGGCCTTTCAATTGTTCGGCCCAGGCAGCCCATTCGCGCTTTTCGTATTCCTTAGCCACTTCCTCGTCTTCTTTCTGGAAGTAGTCCCAGGCGTCTTCGAAGTGGTGAACGAGCTGGCCGTCACAGTCGATCAGCTTTTGAAACCAATCGGGATCGGTAACGTCGTATTTCTTTACGGCTTCCGGGGCGTTCGCAAGGAATTCCTCGCGAAACTGCGGGCTCGTGATGCGTCCCATAAGGGCACGCTGGTAGCTGCGCATTCCTGCAAATTCGGGAGCGAGAGGATCGGGTAGCTCACCCAGCCCATCGTTCACGTCGACATCTTCGACAGGAGGTGCTTCCGTCGGACGATGGCTGTAGAAAATCTCGCGAGCCTTGCGGATGTCATGCATCACGGAACTGAAAGGCTTGAGTTTGCTGTCTCGCTCAAGAATCACGTTCCTGACATTCACGGAACGCTTTACCGCTTCATCGAAGAGTGGCCAGACTTGCTCCATCACAGGGGCGGAGTGACTGTCTTCCCAGCGTCCATCGGGAAGCTGATGCCCGCCGGCGAGGTGCATTTGTGAGACGCGCTCCATGGGCAACTTGTCGAAGAACTCGATGGGGTCGTATCCGTGGTTGTGTGCGTTGTTGAAAACGTTTGTCACATCGAGCAACAAGGTGCAGTCGGTTTCCTCACAAATACGCCGAAGGAAATCGGCTTCGCTTAGTGAACTATGTGGAGCGGGAAAGGAATACGTCACATTCTCCAACGCGAAAGGGCGCCCCAGGATACGACGAACAGCATAATAATTCTGCTTGATCCATTGAACAGCAACCTCCTCGAACGGAATAGCGAGAAACATCGTCAGGTCGTTTCCGTCGACGCTATGGAAAGCAAGGTGCTCACTGAAAACATTGAGACCGTTCTCCTCCATAAAACGCTTCGTGGAGTTCAGGTAAGTCTGGTTGAGTTCCCCTACTGTTCCGATCGAGAGACTGAGACCATGGGCAACGCACGGAAATTTCTGTAGGGCATCTTTCAGATATCGCTCTTCCGGGTCGCTGTAGGTCCTGCGCTCGCGGACAATGTAGTCCTCCGTAGAAATTTCGAGAAGGTCGATCTCTGAACGATTCGCGACAGCTTCGTTGTGAACGTTAAAACGGTAAGCGAGTCCGACGCCGTAGGGATGCTGATGATGCTCTGGGTGCATAGGAAAAAGAATGTTTGGGAGTGTCCGAATTTTCAGGATTCTCCCCTCACGGCTTCTGCTTCAGTTTGCAGTAGAAGAAATCGTGAGGGTGTTGACTCCCCGATCGGCCGGGCCACCGCCGAAGCGAGGCCCGACCATCGGAGATTCATGTCAACGACATGCTACCGATCAATGGTAGCAGTGGTTGCGCCAGCAGTTACGACGCCAGTGGTTGCAGAAGTAGTTACGACGCCAGCACCATCCGTGTGCTTCTACATCGCCTTCTGCTTCACCTTCAGGTGCAGGTCCATATCCGCCAGCTTCTGCGCCAGAGGTATAGATCTGGATTACAACCTGACCGCCTGTTCCGGGAACAGTCATTTCAGGTCCAGGTCCGACAGGCCCGGGAGCCGGTCCAACACCTACTTCATCGAGACGTTCTTTGATTTGCTCAGCTGGGATCATCTTGTCTTCAAGCTGATCGTCTGCAACATCGTAGAACTTTCCGTCACTACTTCTAAGTATAGCCATTTTATTTTCCTTGGTTTGGTTTTGGTTTTAGTTGATGGCGCGCTGAGTGAGTTTTTCAGTCAGCAGCAGCCAACAAAGTTTTTTTGTGTATTGTGTTAGTTTTGGGGAGCGGGCATTTCGATGAGGGGAGCTACCTTGTCGGTAATCCCAAGATCGTTTTCCAGATCCTCCAAAATGATTTCCATGGGCATCTGCACTGTAGATTTGCACTGGTGCGTCTGCGCCGAGTCGAAAGAGCCATTCTCGTAGTATTTATTCGAGGGTGAGGCACCTCCGCAGTATTGCCAGAACTGACAGGTCTCGGCACACTTCTTGTTACCGGCCTCAATGTCAGCCAGGACATGTTGGAAAGCTTCATTCACCGTGGCGTCGAATACGGAACCGTTGATTAGGTTTCCAAAGCTGAAGCTTCCGTATTTTTCTGTCGGCTGCCCCAGGAGCTCCGGAGAGAAGCTGGAGAAGTTGCCGAAGCAGTCCACGTTGATCATCCCGAAAGGATCGGCCTCCATATTGTAGTAGTCGCCGTCAGGCTTATGAGACCATCCTGGTTCGAGGATGTTGCGCTCGGCGTTCTGAAACTCCCGCACGTTGATCGGGAATCCATCGGCTTTGTTGCGCAGATAAAATCTTTTCAGGAAAGAGCGAATTCGGTCGAGCCCACCCTCCATCTTGTCGAGTGAGGAGCTTGCGTTCGCGCCCTCTACTTCTTCGATGTTGAACCCGAGTCCGGTGATATCGTGTTCCCGGTAGAATTCATACATTTCATCGGGGTGATCGACAGATATGTCAGAGATCACGGAGATCACGCCAAAGGGCACGTTGTTCTTCCTTAGAGTTTCCATGCCGCGCATGGCTTTCTGGAAAGTGCCTTCCCCTTTTCGGGTCTTGCGATGGTGATCGTGGATGTGCTCTGGACCATCGATACTGATTCCGACTTCCACCTGGTGCTCGTTCAGGAATGCACACCACTTATCGTTTACGAGCGTGCCATTGGTCTGAACGGAGTGGATCACATAATCTTTTGCCTTTGGGAAACGATTGATGATCTCGAACGCCTGCTCATACCACTTAATCGGCACCGCGAGAGGCTCTCCAGCGTGCCAGAGAAGGCTGAAAGGAGAAATGACCAGTCCGCTATTCCAGATTTTGTCCATGACCTTCTCAAGAACATCGAAGTCCATCCGGCGAGTATCAGTGCGATTCGGCAGGTAGCAGTAGTCGCAGTTGATGTTGCAGAAAGGGCTCGGCTGGATCACGAGGAGTCCCATTGCAAGCCGATCCGAGTTCATTGGAGTCAGCTTCGGGATCTCGAGAGCAGCGTTCTGACTGGGAGCGCTCTGGGTTTGGGAAGCGGAAATGGTCGTTGTCATGATGCAGGTCTGACGATTAGCTATTCTAATTTATGAACACTTTTTGAATCTTTTTTCCTAATAGAGGGAGATTCACTTACGAAGGTCCACGGTAACCTTTTTACGTGCTGCCTTTTTAGCCTTGGCCTGAAACTCGCGAACTACATCGATGCGGTGTTGCAAAGGCAGTGTTGCTCTCACACCCTGCCGAACGGCACGGATGCGGTCAAAAAGGGACCCTGTGTTCATGTTGCTATTCATATTGAAGATTTCTTTTCGTTGAGGCAAGAAAACGGTAGAGAAAAACTCGGCACTCAGTTCGCCTTGCCTTTAGCGCAATTTTGCGCTCGGTTAGTAGAGAGACGACTGCGAGCGGGATTTCATGCGAATCGGTTTCGAGTTTTCCGCGTCGAACTGAAGATGGACCCGAATTCACAGACGCCACCACAGGATGAAGCATCAGCCATGCCGGGTGGACCTCCCCCTGACGGCATGGAGATGGGCCCGCCACCAGAAGGTGGCGGAGAAATGGGGCCTCCGCCTTCAGATATGGATCCACGCGAGATGAGGCACTTCTGCTTCAAGATGATTCGCGAAATCACCGGACGTCTCGGTTGGAAGTACAAGCTCTGGATTCCCGGCGCGGTCCTTCTCTCTTCTGTGTATCTGCTCCCGCCCCGGTTCTTTCAATATTTTACGGAAGGTCTCGATCGACTTTCGGAAACGACTGCACTCGATTTCATCAAGATGCTGGCGATCTTCGGTATTGGCATCGCGATTTGTCAGTGGATTGCCTTGATCTTTGAAAGCATCATCGGCCAGTGGTTGCGGCTTCGTGTTAGTATCGAATTGCGACAGGACGCGGTCCAAAGCCTGAATCGCACAAGAATTGACGCTCTGGACTCGGCAAAACGTGGCGACTGGATGACTCGAATGACGGGCGATTTGTTCAACGCGGAGGAATTCATGACGACTTCCCTCCCCGATCAGATCACGAACCTGACAATGCTGGTGGGATCAGCAGCTCTATTTTTCTGGTATAGCGGCCCGATCGCTTTTATCCCGATCCTGGGGGCATTGCTTCTCGCTTGGGTAAACATCATTGTTCAGAAGAAAATGGGCCCGAAACTCGGCTATGCCCGAATGTTGGAAGGCGGAGTCTTCCAGACGATGATCGAGACGTTCGAGGGCTTGCGTACGATACGTAGCTACGGTGGAGAGAAATTCACCTTCGGACGCATCTCAGAACAGCTCAAAGATGTCTACAAGACGGGAATGAGCATCACCAAGTCCATGGCTTGGCTCATGGGAACGAATGAGTTCGTAGGCCAGCTTATCGTAACGGGTATTCTCACCCTGGTTGCTTTTCAGGTTCGCGGAAAAGAACTCACCGCCGCGGATGCGCTAATCTACCCCTTCTACATCAATATGTTCCTGGGGGCGGCAAAAACACTCGTTGGTTCCGCTTACGATTGGAACCGTTTCTTCTTTGAAGGGGGGCGCCTTGCTTCCCTACTCTACGACAAGGACAAACAGGAATCGGATCACGAAGAGATTTTCGGAGATTTCAAAAATGAGATCAAAGAGGTGGACTCCTTTCATGTGAAGGATGCCATCATTGCCTATGGAGACAATCCTCCAGTCATTCAGAACCAGGACCTGCACCTCAGCAGAGGAGAGATCGTTGCTGTTGTCGGTCCCTCTGGCTGCGGAAAATCTACTATGGTGGAATGCTTTGCCGGACTCCGTCACGCGAACAGTGCGGAATTCGAGGCCAAGATGAAAGATGGCTCCACTCGCGACCTCACTCTCGCTCCACCATTTCTTTCCGCATTTGTGGAGCAGCAACCCTACCTTTTTGTCGGGACTATCCGGGATAATATCACCCTCGGTCAGGAACATGTGACCGATGACCACATCTGGGAGAGCCTCGAAGAAGTCGGCCTGACCGAGATCGTTCGCTCGCGAGGCGGTCTCGACCATGTCCTCGCCGATCGCGGCCGAAATATGAGTGTCGGACAGCAGTATCGTCTCGCACTTTGCCGGGCTCTCGTCTGTGATCGACCGTTCCTTTTGATGGACGAACCGTTTGCGGCTCTTGATATCGAGTCGGTCGACAAGGTAATCCAGGCAATGAAAGAAGAGCGCTCCCTCGGAACCGGCATCATTCTTATCACACACCTGCTCCCACCAGAGCTCGATGCGAATCGTGTGGTTGAAATGCAACCAGTGCTGCATGAGAACCCTGGCCCTATTCAGCCCGGGCACACTCCTGGTAACGAACCTTGATCTTCGCCCGAGCGATATTCGGATACATACGCTCGAATTCAAAATGAGCATCGAGAACACGGGCAATTCTCCGGCAGATAGTGAGCCCTAGGCCAAGGTGCCTCTCTGCCAATTCCGTAGTCGGGTTTCGCGCAGAATCGGGAATGCTATCGTCGTAAAGCTCACCGATGGGGCCATTGTCGACGACAAACTCGATATATCCATCTCTCGCAAAAGACGCAGTCGCTTCAATCTTCCCGGAAGGGAGAGTATATTCCACCGCATTGTCGAACAGATTTCGGAGGACAATGTTCAGAAATTGCACTGGCAACATCATTTCATGTTCCGTACGCCCTGTAGATACCCAGAATTCGATATCCTTCCCCTCTGCCGCGTCAAAGAACGTGGCCCAGTTCTTCGCAAGCAAGCGCCCCGGAGTCGCCTTTTCCATATTCAGGACCTGACCGCCAGCTTCCACCTTAGAGAGGATCAGTAAGTTTTCGACCAACCTCTCCATTCGAGATTCGATCACGAGGATCTCTCTCATCCCCTTATCCTCAAGGGAACCTTCGGCAATACTTCGTATGCCCGCGAGCGGAGTACGAAGCTCGTGCGCTGCGAGCGAAGAGAAACGTCGTTCATTCTTAATGCTCTCGTCGACTCGATTCATGAGGAGGTTCAGGCGCTGGACGACTCGCTCAATCTCAGACGGAGCGTTTTCCACTGTGAACAAATGATCGCCATAGGGATCAGCCGTGGCGATTTGACGAGAGAGAGAATTCAAAGGTCTCAGATTAATTCGAAGAACAATCCAGATCGCGACGGCCAGCCCCAATAGAATAAGGAATCCCATTTCGATCATTCGCTTGCGAATCCCCGCAGCATTCTCGTGCATCCCGAGCAGATGATGGCCTACTGCGAGATAGACATTTTCCGATGGGGTGCCTGGATCCATATCGATTTTCCGAACCAGAAATCGTACTCGCTCGCCAGATTCAGTAGAAACATTCAGTATCTCGTCCGTCTCCCGCATACTACCGGGAAAATCCAGATCCAGATTCTCAAAGCTTGCGGACTTCAACACATCTTTCCGGACCTCTACATTTCGCAGCCAAATGAACTCCGGGGATGAGGGATCGTAAATACGATCAAAATAGTCCTCATTCATTTTAGGGGTGAGTTCCCCATTCTCCCATTCACACGCCGCCTCAATGATCCGAGCCTTGTCTCTCAGAGCATGGTCAAATTGTTCCTCCAAATGGGAATAGAACTGAAAGTACAGAACGAAACCTGAGACGATCAGAGCAAACCCGATGACCACAAGGAGCCCTGAAATGAGCCGGACATGGATAGAATGTAAGGTTCGCCAGCGTTTCATGTACAGCGGCCCTATTCACTGGGATCGCGTGACGCAAGAGAATACCCCAGCCCCCGACAGGTATGAAGTAGCGGCTTCGCCCCCGGGCGATCAATCTTTTTCCGTAAACGAGACATGATCACCGTCACCACATTGGAGGCAGCACCTTGCTCTTCGGTTTCATAAACTTCTTCCCAGATTTCCGAGCGACGCACGATTCTGCCTTTTCGATACGCAAGAAATTCCAGCAGAGCGAACTCCTTCGCGGTGAGGTTCAAATTGCGCCCCGACCTTCGAGCCACCCCTCCGGTCACATCTACTTCCAGATCGTCCACCTCGACGATGGATGACTTCGTATCGAATCTCCGCCGAACGAGCGCCCTGACCCGGGCCGCGGCCTCCTCTATGGCGAAAGGTTTTACCAGATAGTCATCTGCGCCCATATCGAGCCCCGTCACCCGATCATTCACATCGTCTCTCGCCGTGATAATCATGACCGCAGAATCCAGTTTCTCGTTTCGTATCGTCTTGAGGATTTCGAACCCCGAAGTGTCTGGCAGCATCAGATCAAGGATGATCACCGCATACTCGCTCACAAAAATTTGATCGAGAGCCTCGGATCCATCCACCGCAACATCTACGAAATACCCGTCTTCCACGAGACGGTCCTTCAAGGCCACACGAACTGGCCCATAGTCTTCCACCACTAAAATCTTCATACGCTATTTAGTTCGAGGAGGTGGCTTGGCGAAGAAATATAGCAGAAATTATGAAGATTGTAACATTCCATTCACATTTTCCGGCTACTGTCAAATTAACCACGAGGAAATCCCCTTATCTTTGTGGACATAAAATTTACCTTCTCAACTACGAATAAAGCGTTGGCCCAACTCGTAGAAACATTGCTGGGGGTTCTGCTCCCAGCGATGTTCTGGGGACGCAACCGAGGAATCAGAAGCGTTACCAGAGTAGACATATCCTTACTCTCGCAATCAAGGAGACTTGCGAGTTAAGGCAAACGCAAGATGGAATTTGTTCTTGATCGGTAGCCGGACTCTTGAAATACAGAGTCCGGCTTTTTTTACGGCCTCGTCAATCCAGGACACCGTCTCAGGGAAATCGGCCGCACGAATATGTGTGTCGATCATATCGTATTCGGCTTTGGTGATTTTTTTCCAGTCTTCGGCTATCCATTCAAGATATTGATCAATGGACTCTTCCCGTTCCATCGATTCCAGCAGGAACACATCGAAAAAATAGAAGATTCCGTCCTGTTTCAATAATCTGCCGATTTCGCCGAGAAAAGCCTCTTTTTCCTCCCGCGAAAGATGATGCGCGGTGAAACCGGCAAAAACGGTATCAAACTTCTCTCGGTCCAACTGCGAAAGATCACGAAGATCTGCCGTGATCCACCTCGATTCAACCGTGTCCCAAATCGGCCTCTTCGCAGCCTCCTCCAGAGCTTTTCCTGACGAATCTACTCCAGTAAAACTGACGCATCCGAACTGCTCCACGATTTGGCTGGGCACTTCCGCATCGCCACAGCCTAAATCCAGCACTCTCCCCATAGGCTTTCCACCGGCAGTTTTCACCCAATGGTTGGAAAACGCCTCAACGATTTCCTCGTGATCCATGTAGTTGGACTCGATTACCTTGCGGTACAACCGCCAATGCTGGTCGAAAATCACATCGACCTGCCCGCCTGACTCAGCCATATGGAAAACCCGTTACTTCTGGATGCAGTAAAGCGTTTCGCGGGAGCGAATAAACAAATTCTCCCCAATGGGCGCGAGCGTAGCCCTGAAAGTCTCCGATTTGGCAGATGAACCGAGAGAATTCACGGCGACAATGTCAAGCTCTTCACCCGGCCGAATGACGATCACATCGCCACCAGTCACCGTCTGCATGTAGATCAGACCATTAGCGACTAGAGGCGCAGCAGCCAGATCAACCACCTCCCCCAGTCGCTCCGTGTAGTAAGGTTTTCCCGTCTCTGCATCGTAACACGTTGCAATGCCGCTCATGCTCGCTACAAACACGTACCCGTCCACAGCTGCTGGCGAAGGAAGATCCCTTCCGCCCTTTCTCGGAGCGTGCCAAAGCATCTGCGAATCGGTGACATCCCCGGAGCCTCCAGGCTTCACGCAGTAGGTGTCTCCGGGTTTTCCGTTTACCACATAGAGCTTTCCATCGGCATAGTCCGGAACTGGCGCACCTCTTCCGTTGAAGCCTTTACAGAACCAGAGTTCTTCGCCCGTTTCCGGATCGTATCCACGAACACCGAATTCACCATTAAGGACGAGCTCCTTCTTATCTTCGACATCAATCAGGATTGGAGTACTCCAACCGCCTTTGGGCTTGGTCTCTCTCTTGGTTTCCCAAATGGTCTTTCCCGTTTCAATATCAACGGCAAGGAGCGTGGAATCTCCTTCGCTATCGCAGTTCTGAATCACCTTATTGCCTACGATAATGGGTGAAGCAGCAATCCCCCATGATCCGGGAAAATCACCAAGGTCGAGTGACCACTTTTTCTCGCCTTCCACACTATATGCGTGCAAACCTGCCGGCCCGAAAAAGGCAACAACGGTTTTTCCATCCGTGGCGCAGGATGGCGTGGCTCGCCCATTCATGGCATGGAAATCTTCCGGATTCTCGCAGGATATAGTTTCTTCCCAAATCGTCTTACCGTCCTTTACTGAAAGGCAGGTGACATAGCGCTCAGCCCCATCGTCCGAAGAAGAAGTCAGAAACATCTTATCCCCCCAGTTCACTGGCGAAGACTGGCCGGTGCCTTTTAAGGAAACTTTCCAGGCAATATTCGACTCATCCCAGGATACCGGAACGCTTTCAGAAACCGAATGACCTCGTCCCGTGGGACCGCGAAACTGGGACCAGTTATCTTCTGCCACGACAGTTCCCGATAGAGCGAGAGCCGACGCGAAGCTGAGCAATGGAATTCTCATTATTGTTTGGTGGTGGTTGGTTTTCGAAACAGGATAAAGTGCTGAATAGGAAGAAAATCGCGAACTTCGATAAATTCCAGCCCCACTGCCTCTGCCTCGGCCCGGACCTGCTTAACGGTCATCTTGTGCAGAGGCTTGATCGGAACGGAGGGATCCTCTCCGCGGTATTCGAGAAAGACAACGCGCCCTCCTGGTTTTAACCCCTCAACAATCGAAGACAGCATCTCTCTGGGATGAGAAAACTCATGGTAGGCGTCGACCATGATGGCAAGGTCTACGGTGTCTGCAGGAAGCCTTGTGTCTTCAATCGTCCCCAAATGGGTTTCGATGTTGGAGACCTTCTTCAGTTTCTTTTTACTCTCGATGAAGTCCAGCATCTCCTGCTGGATGTCCACTGCGACCACTTTTCCACCCGGAACCAGAGGAGCCAGAAGAAAGGAGAAATAACCCGACCCTGCTCCGATATCTGCCAGCACGTCGTCCTTCTCCACCTCAAGCTGGTCAATTACCAACGAAGGTTTCTCTTCCCCTTCTCGATCGCGACGCTCCAGCCAACCGATCGCATGCTGGCTGACAACCTGGGAAATCTCCCTTCCCATATATACCTTTCCTGTTCCGTCGCGAGAGGGCTCTTTTTGCGAATAGTGCCCGTCCTCTGAGCATATCCCGATCTGGATTGCCGCCACCATGAGAAAGGCTACGAGGGGAAGATTTCGCATTCGAGAATCCATACCTCGAAGGGGCGATTCTGAAAAGTCGGAATGTTCCTGAATTGCGCGGGGATGCCCCACCCCAAACTTACTGAAATTCTCGTGCAAATGTCAGGATCTTGTTCGTCTAACCCACTGAAACACACTTCCACTCGTGAACGAATCACCCACATTTCTGTTTTTCGTTATTGCAGCAATTGTCTGGCTCGTCGTGCTCTTACTGTGGATGATTCCAGTGCGACGCAAAGAGCGGCAGCAGTTTGCAGCCCCCGAAGACACCGATTCCATGTTTCGAGTCCTGTTCGAGAATGAAACTGTCACCTGTATCCGCCCGGACGGAACGGTGGAATCATTTTCGTTTCATCGCTTGAAGCGAGTTGAGATACTTACCACAGAAGATGGCCCGTTTTTACCCGACGTATTCTGGGTGTTCCACGATTCCTCGGGGAGCGGTGCCGTCATTCCCGATGGAGCAGAAGGATTTCAGGAAGTGATGGAACGTGTGCTCGATTTGGAAGGATTTGACTTCAATCGCTTCATTGAATCCCAGGGATGCACCTCACATGCCGTCTTCCCTGTATGGGAACAATCTTCCCCCGATATCTCGAAGATTTAGTTCTTTAAAAATTTTCGCAAAAATTTGAGGATTGCCTGACAGTTGACCAAGGTTTATTTTGGAACTGTTAAGTTATGGGAGAAGAAGAGAACAAGAGCCGTCATGTGTTGTATGGAAGCGCCGGAATGGCCGCAGCGGGGATGATCCCGAGTTCCCGACGCACGGCGAAAAAACCCGAGCCTGATCCAGAACCGGAGGTCGAGCAGGAGGAGGAAATTGAGGACACTCCCATCGAAGAAGAGGTCGAAACCACCGAAAGCGCAGAAGAAGCCGCCGAGGACTCGACCGCTGCCGAAGAAGAATCAGAACCTGAGGAAGAACCGACTCCGGAAGAGCCAGAGGTCCAGTTTACTCGGGCAGGCATTATCGGTCATACCGGCTCAGGCGACTTTGGAATAGGACTCGACAAAGTGTATCAAAGACTGGATGGCGTTCGCCTCGATGCCATCACCGACCTCAACGCCGACGCGCTGGAAGACACCCGCTCTCGTATCGGTGCTCCCGCAGGATACTCTGACTACGCCGAGATGCTTGAAAAGGAAGATCTCGACTTGGTCTGCGTTGCCTGCGGTTGGCCCGATCAACATTTTCAAATGATCAAGGCCGCTCTAGAGGCGGAAGTGAACGTTTTCACCGAAGTACCTTTTGTCTCCAGTCTCAAAGAAGCCGACGAGCTGATTTCCCTCGCGGATGAAAAGGCTCTCAAACTCGCCGTGGCTCAACAGTTACGAAGCGATCCCAATTTGCAGAAATTTCGCGAAGAGTATTCTGAGCTGATCGGAGAACTGCTCGAGCTTCATGTGTTCGGTAACATGGCAGCCAATGCAGGTGGAGAAGACCTGCTTCTCCATGGAACTCATTTGTTTGACGTAGTCCGGTGGTTTGCTGGCGAAGTCAGCTATTGCACGTCACAGATTACAAAAGACGGCGCTCCAGCCATTGCAGACGATGCCCACCAGTCATCCAATGGGAACTTCGGACTTCTTCTCGGTGATACAATCCGCGCAGAGTTCGTCATGGAATCGGAGATAACGGTCACCTTCCTGTCTGACGCCCGGATGGCTGATGTGGTAGGTCCGTGGGGAATCGAATTTGTCGGATCAAAGTCGCGGGCGCGGCTGTATGCGGGGCTCCCCCCCGTGATCTCAATTCTGAAAAAACCAGATCCAGCTTCCCCCAGCCGAAAGGACAAGTGGTATCAATGGCCGGAAGGACTCGACGAGTATCACGAACCAGTAGACAAATTCACCGGTATGGAGGCAGCAAACCGCCGGGTAGTGAAGGATTGGCTGGAATCGATTGAGAACGACAAGGAACCGGCCTGTTCAGCCTTCCAGGCAATGAAGGCACTGGAGATGGTTCATGGCGTCTGGCAATCTGGAGCATCGATGAAGCGGGCCTATTTTCCGCTGATAAATCGATTTCATCCCCTCAGTGAAGAATCGCAGTGATTTTGGTTTGTGTCCGGCGGATTTTCCTGTTTGATCTCCCCGGAACCTCAGCTGATTTCATGGGCGAACTTTTTGCTAATCCCTTTACCGTAGAAAACCTTTTTACCCTCCTGATGCTCGTACTGCTTCAGGCGGTACTGGGCTTCGACAACCTCCTGTATATATCACTGGAGTCTCAGCGGGCGCCCAAGGAGAAGCAGCCTTATGTCCGAAAGCTTGGGATCAGCGTTGCGATCATCTTGCGGCTGGTTCTACTTCTCGTCCTGTCTCTGCTGATTGATAAAGTAAACGTGAGCCTGTTTAAGATCGACACGTCTTTCATGCACGGAGACTTCAACGTTCACAGTCTCATCGTGCTGGCTGGTGGCGCCTTCATTATGTATACGGCGGTGAAAGAAGTCTTCCATATGATCGCCATCCACCCCGAAGAAGGCGAAGGCCACCTTGGAGAAGGCTCGAAGAAATCGGTCGGCAGCGTTATCACGATGATCGTGCTGATGAACCTCGTCTTTTCGTTCGATTCGATTTTAAGCGCAATGGCACTGACAAAGAATTTCTACGTTATGGCGACGGCGATAGTCATCGGCGGGATTCTTATGATCTGGCTGTCAGATGGAGTTTCCACTTTCTTGAAAAAGAACCGAATGTACGAAGTTCTCGGCCTTTTCATTCTGCTAATTGTTGGAATCATGCTCCTCACAGAAGGCGGTCACTTGGCCCACTTGAGCTTCTTCGGCAATGAGGTTCATCAGATGTCGAAAACGACTTTCTATTTTGTCATCGTTGTTCTCGTTCTTACCGATATCGTCCAGGGCCGATACCAGAAGAAGCTTCTAGCGAAGCAGGAAAAGGCAAACCCATCCAGGCACGCCTGATCCCCCCACCCCGGAAGGAAGTCTGACCCTGCAGACTCCACTCTTAAATTGTGAAGATGTCTCCCCGAAAGCCGGCGCTCATTTTCATCTTCATTACTCTGTTTCTCGACGTTCTGGGGGTAGGCTTGATTATCCCCGTCCTGCCAAGCCTGGTAAAAGAGATCCATCCGGGCGGCATAGGGTCCGCCGCTCCCATCTATGGATGGCTGGCAGGATTGTATTCCTTAATGCAGTTTCTGTTTGCCCCGATTATCGGAAGCCTATCGGATCAATATGGCCGGCGCCCTGTCATTCTCCTTTCCCTGCTCGGCTCCGGGCTGGACTACTTTTTACTCGCCTGGGCTCCGAGTCTCGTTTGGCTATTTGTAGGGCGCATAATTTCAGGCATCACCGGTGCCAATTTTTCAGCCGCCTCCGCTTACATCGCCGACGTCAGCACGAGAGAAAAGAGATCCGCTAATTTTGGAATCATCGGGGCGGCATTCGGCCTTGGCTTTGTCTGTGGCCCTGCGCTTGGCGGTTGGATAGGCGGCGAGTTCGGATTGCGTGCTCCATTTATTGCAGCTGGAGTGATCACACTCCTGAACTGGCTCTATGGGCTCTTCATACTCCCGGAATCCCTGAAGCCAGAAAACAAGCGTCCCTTCAAGTGGAGACGATCGAATCCCGGCCACTCGCTCATTCACCTCCTGAAAAAGAACTCGGTCCTGATGCTCGCCAGTTCCTTTTTCATCTCCACACTGGCTCATCAAGTCTACCCTGCCATCTGGGTCCTATACACCGCCTATCGCTACGAATGGGGACCGCGGCAAACAGGTCTCTCACTCGCCCTTGTCGGATTGATGGCTGCCATAGTTCAAGGTGGATTGGCCCGCCGCATCATACCAAAACTCGGGGAGAAAACGTCAGCGGTCGTCGGATTCACGGTTATGGCGATTGCATTGTCAGGCTATGCGATTGCTTCAGAGGGCTGGATGATTTATCCCATAATCGTGTTCGGATCCTTCTCAGGTATCGCAGTGCCGGCCATCCAGGGAATGATTTCGAAAAGCTTTGGCGATGATGAACAAGGCCGAATCCAGGGCTCGCTCACAAGCCTCCAGAGCATTGCTGGATTCCTCGGCCCAATTATGGCCACCGCTGTCTTCGGCTATTTTATCGGAAACTCTGTGCCTGTTCAGATTCCCGGTGCTCCGTTTTTCCTGAGCTCTCTTCTCACTCTCCTCGCTGCAGGCCTGGCCGCATCGTCGCCAAGGATCATTTCGCGCTCCGCGGAGTAGTCACCGCCTTCTCACAACGGATGCATTGATCTCGACCTCTTCTTGTGTTTCTGTTAGTGTCATAGGGAGCAATCCATTTAATAGTGAGCATGACAGAAGAAAAACCACCCTCTTCCCTCTGATTACAAAAGAGTTACACGAGAAATAATGGGAAACGAAAACCCTATCGTTTCCCATCATTTTCCTAACCCGACCTGCGAATGGATATTTTCCACCCGATTCAAAGTCCCACTTGTGTTTCACCCCGGTAAGAACTTATTGAGGTTTAGCGGTACGATTCGTGCATTTCCTTCACGCAGGCCCTCCCCATGAACGACTATCATCTCGCCGCACTCAACGATCCGGAATCCAAGCGCCTGAAGCAGGATCCGCTCAAGCGCACCAACTGGAAACTCTGGGGGCCTTACCTCTCGGAGCGGCAATGGGGAACGGTTCGCGAAGACTATTCGGCCAACTCAGACGCTTGGGGAAGTTTCCCTCGAGAACATGCACCTGCTCGAGCCTACCGGTGGGGTGAAGATGGCCTCATGGGCTGGTGCGACCGATATTGCCGACTATGCTTTTCTGTTTCGCTCTGGAATGGAAAAGACACCGTCCTCAAAGAAAGGCTCTTTGGACTCTCCAACCACGAGGGAAATCATGGCGAGGACGTAAAGGAGCTCTACTACTACCTCGACTCCACGCCTACGCACTCATTTGCCCGTTCGCTCTACAAATATCCTCACAATGCCTTCCCCTACGATGATCTGATCGAAGTGAATGGAAAGCGCACTCGCAACGATCCTGAATACGAAATCGAAGACACAGGCATTTTCGATGAAGACAGATATTTCGATGTGGAGACAACGTACGCAAAGGGAGGTCCGGAGGATTTGTTGATTATCGTTCAGGTGACCAATCATGGCCCCGAGCCAGCTCCAATCCACGTATTGCCCACCCTATGGTTTCGAAACACCTGGTCATGGGGCAGAGACGGAGAAGACATGACGGGGCGGCCAGACATCAGACTGGAGAACGGGGCGCTTGTCACCAGTCACGACACCCTACCCTCCTACCAGTTCATGGTGGAAGACGAAGCCGAGGTCTGGTTTACAGAGAACGAGACCAATCCCGAGCTTTGGAATCCACTCGCGAAATCTAAGCCTCCTACCTCTACGAAAGATGCAATCTCCAGGGCGCTTTTGAAGAAAGAGCTTTTCGCATTGAAGCAGGAGACAAACGGAACCAAGGCAGCCGTGGTGTTCCACCGAACCGTCCCCGCCGGGGAATCAATACAATTCAGACTTCGGTTGAGCAGAAAAGACCTCGCGCCGAACCCCGAAAACGCATTTGGTGAAGACTTCGCAACCATCGTCGAAAAACGACGAGATGAAGCGAATACTTTTTACCATGTTCGGAAACCTGAATTCGTTTCTGAACAGGAGCAGGATGTTTATCGAAAAGCTTCTGCAGGGTTGCTCTGGACGAAGCAGTTTTACCACTTCGTCGTCAACGACTGGCTCGATGGCGACCCCGACAATCCTGCGCCGCCTGAGCGGAAGCACGGCCGGAACAGTGGATGGAATCACCTGTTCAACCGAGACATCATCAGCATGCCGGACAAGTGGGAATATCCTTGGTATGCAGCGTGGGACCTTGCCTTTCACGTGCTCCCACTGGCAGAGATCGATCCACACTTTGCCAAGAGGCAGCTTACCCTTTTCCTTCGAGAATGGTATATGCATCCCAACGGGCAACTGCCCGCATACGAGTGGAATTTCAGCGATACTAATCCACCGGTTCACGCCTGGGCAGTGTGGAGGGTCTACAAACTGGCAGAAGCGAGAGGAGATCGTGACTTAGCTTTTCTCTCCTCCGCTTTCCAGAAACTGCTGATGAATTTCACCTGGTGGGTCAATCGCACGGACAAGCGAGGCAACAATCTCTTCTCTGGCGGGTTCCTTGGTCTGGACAACATCGGTGTTTTCGATCGATCACGAGGATTGCCATCAGGCGGTATTCTGGAACAGGCCGACGGCACGGGCTGGATGGCTTTCTACTGCACTACAATGCTGGCCATTGCCATTGAACTGGCCGAGGAAGACCGAGCCTACGAAGATATGGCCTCCAAGTTCTTCGAGCACTTCGTGACGATTACGCTATCCATCAATGGCCATGGCAGGCACGCGGGATTGTGGTGTAAAGAAGACCAGTTCTACTATGATTGGGTGGTCGATGACAAAGGCCGTAGGCCCATCGCTGTCAGGTCCTTGGTGGGTCTACTGCCCTTGATTGCGGTGGAAATCCTCGACCAGAGACATATCGAACCGCTCACAGGATTCATGGAGCGAACCAACTGGTTTCTCGATCACCGAAAGCATTTGGCTGATTCAGTATCGTCACTTAGCGATAATGGTGACATGCGTCTATTATCCTGCTGTTCCAAGGAAAGACTGACGAAAATCCTCGAGTATCTCTTCGACGAAGACGAATTTCTTTCACCATTTGGATTTCGCTCCCTGTCAAAATATCACGAAGAGAATCCCTTCACCCTCAAGCTCGGAGAGAACACTCACTCCATTGCATATTCACCGGGAGAGTCCAATTCCCCCATGTTCGGTGGAAATTCGAATTGGCGGGGCCCCATCTGGTTTCCCACGAATTACCTTCTGATTGAAGCCCTCCAACGATACCACCATTTTTACGGAGACAGTTTCACCGTGGAGTTTCCTACCGGCTCTGGGAACAGAATTACGCTCGGCGAAGCCGCCAATCACATGTCCCAGCGCCTGATTTCTCTCTTTCTCGTAAATCAGGAGACCGGACAAAGACCTTCTGAAGGTCTTTCACGCCTGCACACAGCCTCATCTGGAAAAGAGCCGCTTCTTCACTTTTACGAGTACTTCCATGCTGAGACGGGAAAAGGTCTTGGAGCCAGTCACCAGACAGGTTGGACAGCTTTGGTAAGTCGCCTGATCCACAAGTCCTGGACCGATTGATAGATCCTTGACCTGAGAAATGTGCTTGGTTTTGCAGAAACAGGCAGAAAACAGCAGAAAAACGCACTCAGACCCACATGTTGTGGTGTTTTTCAAATTGACACCCCAACATATTGTTGCAACTCTAAGAATAGAGTCGCACATTTGCTCACCTAACCGCTCTGCCGCCCCGTCATGCGTTGCATCAAGTGTAACAGCCTGGAAGATAAAGTTATTGATTCCCGCCTATCGAAGGATGGCTTTTCCATCCGCCGTCGGCGGGAGTGTCTTGATTGCGGACATCGCTTCACCACATACGAACAGGTGGAGCGCCGCGACGTGCTGGTAGTGAAGCGTGATAATACTCGAGAACCCTTTAAGCGCGAGAAACTTCTCAGTGGATTGGTAAAGGCCTGTGAAAAGCGCCCCGTGCCAATCGAAGTGCTTGAAAATGCCGTCGATGAGATCGTGAATGAACTCACTTCGGACAACTTGAAGGAGATCCCGAGTCGCTCCATTGGCCCACTGGTGATGGTGCGACTTCAGAAGATCGACCCTGTTGCCTTCGTCCGCTACGCATCCGTCTACCGCCAATTCCAAGACGTGGGTGAATTCAGCGAGGTAATCGAGTCGCTCGAAAACATTCCGATGGATAACCTGCTTCAGCCTGAGCTCTTCGACGCAGAGAAGAACTGATTTTGGATCCTGTATCCCCCGTAAAACACAACACACACAAACAAACCGTTACCCCTCACAAAGCTAACCCATGATTGCCCTCCCGCACGCACTCCCCTTTATACGAATTGGCTCCTCCAGCCTTGCTCTGTGCAAGACTGAATGGCTGACCGAAACGTTGACCAACGCCACAGAAGGAACAGACGTTCCCGGCTGGATGGCTGAGGACATCTCCCGTGGAGTGGAAAGTTACCTCGTGAATCATTACCGCGGCAGCGTAATTGATTCTGAGGAGTTGTTCGATCGAATCGAAAAGACTCTCTCCACTCTCGGGCTCAATCAGGTTGCAGCCAATATCGACAAGACGCCTCCTCCCGTTCGCATTTCCTTGAATGAGCTCGCTCGCCGCGCAGGTTCCGGCTATGAACTGGTTTTCTTCCAGTTGCTCGGGCAGCAGCTTCAATCTGCCCTTTTCGGCGGTGCCCAAAGGCTCGAATTCTACGGCATGCGTTCGTGCGTAAAACGAATGACCTCCACACGAAAGTGGTCTTCTCGTTGTGACAAATTGCGTGAGGAAATCGATGGATGTATCGAACGGTTTCGCGAAGAAGCCGCGCTTCTGAATCCGGAACTCACTGTTGTGATTGCTTCTTAACTTGTCTTTCTCAGTATGACATTATTTGAGAAAATCATCGCTCGAGAAATTCCCGCAGACATCGTCTACGAGGATGATCGCGCTCTGGCCTTCAAAGACATATCTCCCCAGGCTCCCACACATATCCTTGTAATTCCCAAAAAGCCTATCCCTCGTGTCGGAGAGGCCGCTGAAGAAGACGAGGCGCTACTTGGTCATTTGCTGCTCACAGCAGGAAAAGTCGCTACCGACCTTGGCATCAATAGCCAGGATGAGGGTTTCCGCCTCGTGATCAACAACGGGTCACAGGGAGGAGAAGCTGTTCCCCACCTTCACATCCACCTCCTCTCCGGCCGACAGATGAATTGGCCTCCTGGTTAGGAAATTCGCATTCTGCCAAATTTTCGGAATATCGACTTGGGCTTACTCAATTCATCGATATGATGGCCTAGTGACTCAAGAATCGAATTCCCTTCAAGTAATCGGGTGGAGAGAGTGGCTATCATTGCCCAGTCTCGGAATCGACCATATCAAGGCAAAGGTGGACACCGGTGCCCGAACGTCTGCGCTGCATACCTTCGGGCTCGAAATTTACGAGAGTGACGAAGGCATTTCCCGCGTGAAGTTTCGTGTGCATCCGCTGCAAGATAACGAAGATTTCGTCGTGGAATGCGATTGCCCTGTTGCCAATCAGAAATCCGTTAAGGACTCGGGCGGTCACGAAGAAATTCGCCCTTTTATCAAGATCCCTATCACACTCGGCCCAAAGACCTGGGAAGCTGAAGTCAGCCTGACAAACCGAGACAACATGAAGTTTCGGATGCTGCTTGGTCGGACCGCCATGAGGGGCCACTACCTGGTGCACCCAGGCATCTCCTACCAGATTGGAACTGAACCAAATTTGTAAGTCTCCCGTAACCATTTCCCAATGAAAATCGCCATCCTCTCCCGTAACAAAAAACTTTATTCAACAAATTCCCTATACGAGGCAGGCATAAGGCGTGGTCACGACGTTCGTGTGATCGACTACCTACGTTGCCATATGGAGATCACGTCTCTCCGCCCTAGCATTTACCTTGGTGATGAAAAACTCTCAGGCTTCGACGCCGTCATTCCAAGAATCGGCGCCACCTACACCTTTTTCGGCTGCGCCGTCGTAAGGCAGTTTGAAATGATGGGCGTCTACAGCGTCAATGAGTCCGTCGCCATCTCAAGATCTCGCGACAAGCTACGAAGCCTCCAATTGCTCGCCCGACGTGGAATCGGCCTACCGGTAACCACATTCGCACATGATCCTCGCGCTACTGAGCAAATCATCAAACACGTGGGCGGAGCTCCTGTGGTGATTAAGCTGCTCGAGGGAACTCAGGGAGTCGGCGTTGTCCTTGCCGAGACAAAAAAGGCAGCAGAATCTGTCATCGAAGCATTCCGAGGTCTCAACGCAAACATCCTAGCACAGGAGTTCATCAAAGAAGCGGGCGGAGCCGATATCCGTTGTTTTGTCGTGGGCGGCAAGGTTGTTGCAGCGATCAAGCGACAAGGAAAGGATGGCGAATTCCGCTCGAATCTCCACCGTGGCGGAAGCGCCTCGATCGTCCGAATCACACCAGAGGAGCGATCCACAGCCACTCGTGCCGCAAAGATCATGGGTCTGAACGTGGCCGGTGTTGACCTTCTCCGTTCAAACCATGGCCCAGTGGTTATGGAAGTAAATTCTTCTCCGGGTCTGGAGGGCATTGAAACCGCCACCGGAAAAGATGTTGCAGGAATGATCATCGAACTGATCGAGAAACATTCTGATAAATCGACAGAGTCGAAGACCCGGACCCGCGGTAAAGGGTAGTGTTCCAAAAGCGTTGAGTGGTCAGAACATCATTTCCATCGGCGGTCAATCCTTTCGTCCGGGAGAGAAAGGAGGGGTCGAATTGCCCATCGGTTCCCTGATCGATTATCAGGCGGTCACAATGAGCGTCCATGTGCGGCGAAGCAGGAAGGAGGGCCCCACCCTTCTCCTCACTGCTGGTATTCACGGCGACGAACTGATAGGTGTAGAAATCCTCCGCCGTCTTGTGAAATCCAGGCGCTTGCAGAGCCTGCGCGGCACATTGATCGTCGTTCCCGTGGTTAACATGCCGGCTTTCTTGAGCCGCAGCCGTTACCTGCCGGACCGTCGTGATTTAAACCGGCTTTTTCCGGGATCGCCCGATGGCTCGCTAGGCGGAAGACTTGCGGCGACTTTCGTGGACGAGATCGTTTCGGCATCTGACTACGCAATTGATTTCCATGCAGGTGCAGTGGCACGCCCAAATCTTCCGCAGATTCGAATATCGCCGGGTGACGAAAAGGGATTGGAAATGGCGAAAGCGTTCAAGCCTCCAGTGATCATGGAAACAGGATTGCGAGATGGATCGCTACGTAGCACTTTCGTGAAAAACGGGATTCCTTCCCTTCTCTATGAAGCGAGCGAAGCCTATCGTCTCGACCCTGCTTCGGTCCGATACGGTTTGCGAGGTGTCTTTTCAGTGATGCAACATCTCGAAATGCTCCCTCCCTCCCGAGTTCAGAAAGAACCAAAGAGCAGAACCATGGTTGCCTCTGGAACTACATGGGTCAGAGCACCCCAGGGAGGTTTACTTACCTCTTTGGTAGACTTGGGGAAAGGAGTCAATCCCGGTACCAAGCTTGGCCATGTTGGGGACCCGTTCGGGCGTCATGAGACCCCGGTTGTCAGCGACGTCGAAGGCGTGGTTATTGGCATCAATCGAGAAGCTACGGCAGACGAAGGTGATGCCCTGTTCCACATAGCTACCTTTCGCAATCCCGAACGCGCGGAGGCTCATATCCTTCGTAGCGAGGAGATACTCGAAGAACACACGGATCCCCTTACCTAAATCGCTAGGTCTTTGGCTGGCTTCCGCAACCGCGTGATTGCATTCGCAGACAGCAACTGCTCTGATCGCGGCATGAAGAACCGCTTCCTGCTTGCGACCCTGACATTGGTGCTAATTTCTCATTCCGGCATCGCCCAGAAGAAGTCGGATAAGCCTGACCCTAATCTTCTGGAAGGGAAAAAGACGCTCGAGAGACTGGAAGCGATCGAAAACTGGACCAGCCTTTTCAACGGCAAAGACCTGACTGGGTGGCAGGGAGATACCGAAGGCTATGTGGTAGAAGATGGTAGACTCGTCTGCAAAGCGGGTGGAAAAGGTCTGGAAACGGTAAAGGAGTATTCGGATTTTGTGTTCCGCTTTGAATTCAAGCTTGTCGAAAGTGGAAACAATGGCCTTGGCATTCGTGTCCCCTCAGGTGGTCACGCGGCTTACCAGGGGATGGAACTACAGATTCTCGATCACCGTGGTCCAAAGTACAATGCCGAAACAAAAGGCGGCAAGAAAGTGATGACCATCAAGCCTTGGCAAGTTCATGGCTCGATCTACGGAGTTTTTCCTGCAAAAACGGGTTATTTGAAGCCACTGGACGAGTGGAACGAGCAGATCGTCATTTGTATTGAAGACCATGTGAAGGTGATCTTGAACGGTGCCGTCATCCTCGATGCGTATCTCGACGATCTCACGCCCGTCGACGGAAAAGATCATCCTGGCCTGAAACGCAGAACCGGTCACATCATGTTCGCCGGCCACAACGACCATATCGAGTTTCGGAATATCGACGTAGCTGATTTTGCTCCGAGTAGCCCTACCCCTCCGAAGACTCCCGACAACACAGCTCCCGATGGCTTTGTCTCCCTGTTCAATGGCAAAAACCTGAGCGGGTGGAAAGGACTGGCAGACAAGGATGCTAACAAACGCCGTGCCCTGAAAGGTTCTGACCTCAAAGAGGCCCAGAAAGCTTCCGACGCAGTTATGCAAGAGCACTGGAGCGTCGTCGATGGAATCCTCACCTACGACGGCGAGGGTCAAAGTCTCTGCACGAGCAAGGACTACGGAGATTTCGAAATGTACGTGGACTGGAAGATTCCACCAGGTGCTGATAGCGGCATCTACCTCCGGGGCACTCCACAGATACAAATCTGGGACCCATGGGATCCAAGAACAAAGGAAGGAGAAACCCTGGAAACACCCGAAGAGTGGGTTCTCTCTTACAAGAACGGGAGAAACTTGGGATCAGGAGGCTTATGGAATAATCGTCGCGCCAGTAATCGCCCCCTTGTTCTCGCCGACAACAAACCAGGTGAATGGAACACGTTCCTGATTCGGATGGTCGGAGACAAGGTATCCATCTGGCTGAATGAAAAGCTTGTCGTCGACAGAACGGAACTCGAAAATTACTGGGACAGAGAAGGCAACCGGACCGCCCCCCTTCCCCGCGAAGATCAAATCGAACTACAGCACCACGGGAGCGAGCTGTTCTTTAAAAACATCTTTATTCGAGAGTTGCCTTACTAAGGGCGGACCCTAAGGGTGGACCCGAGCAATTCTCAGATAATCTCGCAACCTTTGGGAGAAAATGCTGTCTCTTCCCTGCTCAGGACTTTGCCCTATTGGTTCTCTTTTTCCCGTAGATAAACCAGAGATTACGAATGTAGATCAGCCATCCTGTGCTCTGGCCAAGAAAACCGACAATCTCTTTACGCCAGATGAAATATACCATCAGCATGGTCGAGCCTAGCAGGCTGAGCCACCAGAATACTGGCGGCACTACTGACGAGCTTGCTTTCTCACTCGCATACCACTGCACCAGCATGCGCCCCATGAATACGGCTTGCCCGGCAAAGCCAAAAACAACCCACAGGACACCAACGATGGAGGTGACATCGAGCAGTTTGTAGAATGCCGGCAGGTCACGTTTCCGGCGGTAGATCTCTTCAAAAAATTCGTCACCAGTCAATTCGCGATCCCCTTCTCGCCATCCGTCGAACCGGCCTTTGTACATTTCCCCTTCACCTTCGACCACCTCGATCGTGGCAATTCGGTCGGAAAGGTTGAAAGGTGGCACAACAGGGTCTCCTGGACGACCAATGATCCCCGAGGATACGAGAACCCACCATCCGATAACTGGAAAGAGGATCAGAATCGTCGCAACGATCGCGACTTGCTTGCGAGATAGTTTCATCGGCGTGCCATTCTACGGATAAATGCCATTATAATGGCGCTGAAGATACAGCCAGTGAAGAATGCGCCTGCACCTGATTGAATCATATACGATCTCAGACCGAAGCTATTTCTAGCGCCTTCGATGAGCACTTCCAGCGTCTCTGCCGGGACATTCTGTGACTCGTAGAATTTCCGTGTTTCACCCACCATGTATTCAGTGAACCCGGGAAAGACCAATTTATGATAAATGAGCTGGGTGAACACCGCGAAAGCTGCCGCAACGCCTGCAATTACGACTCCTTTTTTCAAGCCCTCAATGTAGGTGGTATCCGGTTGCTTCAAGACAAGCTCTCGCAATGCCATGACATAGCCAAACAGCGTGATGACCATACTCACGAACATCAGAATCTGGATCATTCCGATTCCGTTCGTGTGCATACCAAGATAGTAGCTCCCGAAGAGCCAAACCATGTTGGCAGCCCCAATAATCAGGCCCCACTTGAGTTCTAAAGACTTCATCTTTTTGCGGAGCGACCAGTAAGGCGGGCCAAAAAGAAGATCAACCTTTCAATTTTCGTCACCAATCGGAACATGTGATCGTAATTTTTCTGTGAGAACTGTAGAATTAAAACCATGAGCGAATCCCCGAATCAGGAAATCATCGAAAACTTGAAGATCGCATACGCGATGGAACTCGAAACTGTGCAGAACTACATCGCTGCTTCCATAAATCTGGACGGTGTTCGATCTGAAGTTATCAAGAAGTCACTCGAAGCGGACGTAGCCGAAGAACTTACCCATGCGCAGACGCTGGCGAATCGAATCAAGACTATCGGAGGCACTGTTCCAGGAAGTTTTGATCTGGCAAAATCACAAGAATCTCTTCAACCACTCGCCGACACGACAGACGTCGTGGGTGTAATAAAAGGAGTCATCGAAGCCGAGAACGGTGCCATTGCCCAATACAACAAAATCATCAAGATTTGCGACGGCGTTGATTATGTAACGCAGGACATGGCTATCGGGCTTCTTTCTGGCGAGGAAGACCACCGGAGAGAATTCATCGGATTTCTGAAGGAATACGAAAAAGGTTAATCGAGCGAGAGCCCTCTCGGCTTACTCCTTTTACCGTTGCGAGCAGGATTTTACCAATTCGCTCGCTCTCTGGTCCGTGATTCGATACAACGATCACGTGTATTGGCATGCCCTCAAACTTGGGGCAAGCTCAATACGCGCTACATTTTTTCGTATGAAATCCCCCTTTCTACTGGCCCTCTCGGGTCTGCTGGCTCTTGTCACTTCGCCGCTTCTAGCTGAAACGGAGCCTCTCCTCAAATCCGGAGACAAGGTAGTCATCGTCGGCAATACGATTATTGAACGTGCCCGTCTCAGCGGCCATTTGGAAACGGCACTGCAATTGGCGGCTGGTCCCGAGGTGGAGGATCTGTCCTTTCGCAACCTGGGTTGGAGTGGCGACAGCGTTTTCGGAGACTCACGTTCTTACTTTGGCACTCCCGAAGAGGGAAGAACCCGTCTCAGTCAGAACCTCACCGATTTGAAGCCGACTGTAGCGCTTCTCTGCTATGGCACAGGGGCAGCAATGTCTGTCGAGAGCGGATGGACAAATGAGAAAAGTGCAGCAAAGACTTCGGGCGCAGGAATGGAAGAGAGCCTGAAGTTGTTCACGGAAGCTTATCAGGAGCTTATTGAGCGTGTTCGCACGGCATCCGGCCCTCAGCTTCGTGAAATTGTCCTCATCTCTCCGCCGCCTTTGGAAAACCTTCCAGCTCCCCTGCCTGACCAGACCGAGAACAACAAACGGTTGGCCCAGTTTCGCGATGCGATCAGGGACATCGCAGTGAAGGACAATCTGCGATTTGTTGACCTTTTCAACGCCCTCGGCGGTGATGATTTCTCTGGCGAAATTGCATCTCCTGCTCTCACGACAAATGGAGTTCACTACAGCGAGACCGGATATCAGATCCTGGCCAAAGCCTTGGTGGAAGAGCTGGGGTATCCGGAGTCTGCCTCGCCAAGCTCAGACAGCCCTTCCGTCGCCAAGCTCCGATCAGAAATCATTGAGAAAAACAGACTCTTTTTCCATCGCTGGCGACCCGCAAACGAAACTTACCTCTTTCTTTTCCGAAAGCATGAGCAGGGACAAAACGCCAAGGAAATTCCCATGTTCGATCCCCTGATCGAGGAACAGGAAAAGAGTATCGAAAAGGCCAAAGAACTCGTTTTCTCTGAGAGTGCCAAGCAGTAGAAGCCACCCTTTTTCTCCAAATTTCCCTACCCCCTGTATTTTATGTGTTCTATTCATCGTCTCTGCTTGCTGGGCGTCAGCCTTCTTGCTGTTCCGTTCTCTTCGGCACTTGCCCAAAACGGGCTGCAAGATATTCCGGATACCGCATTCGATGCGCAGCAGAAAGCTTTCAAGGTAATCGAAGGTGCTTCGATCAATCTCTTTGCTCACGAGCCCTTGGTGCGGAATCCCGTTCACATGAACTGGGATCAGCGAGGACGTCTCTGGGTAGTGAGCAGTCCCCTCTACCCCCACATCAAACCAGGACAGGAAGAGCAGGATCGTATCGTAATCCTCGAAGATACGGACGGCGACGGTGTCGCCGACAAGAACACAGTCTTCGCGGACAATTTGCACATTCCCACTGCGGTCCTCCCCGGAGATGGTGGTGTATTTGTGGCAAACTCCATCGAAGTTCTCTTCCTGAAGGATACCGACGGCGACGATGTGGCTGACGAACGAAAAGTCGTTCTCTCCGGGTTTGGAACGGAAGACACACACCACCTCGTTCACACCTTTCATTGGGGGCCGGAAGGAATGGTCTGGTTGAACCAGTCCATATACATCCATACTCACCTTGAGACTCCTTATGGAATTCGACGCCTGCTTGGTGGCGGAATGTGGCATTATCGTCCAGAGACTGAACGAGCAGATGTGTTCATGAAAGGGCTCGTCAATCCATGGGGCCATGCCTTTGATACCTGGGGACAGAGCTTTCTCACCGACGGAGCCGGGAGTGAGGGAATCAACTACGTCTTTCCACGGTCTGTTTTCAAAACCTCACCAGGAGCGTCTCGTGTGTTGAGCGGCCTCAACCCCGGGCAGCCCAAGCATTGTGGTCTTGAGTTCCTGACCGGCGCAAACGTCCCGGACGAATTGGAAGATGTTCTCGCTGCTCCCGATTTTCGAGGGAACCGAATCAACCTCTTTCGCCTCACCGACAATGGCAGCTCCTACACATCGACACAGATCGAAGATCTCGTGACGTCGACACACAAGTCGTTCCGACCCATCGATGTCAAAATGGGCCCTGACGGCGCCATATACATTGCTGACTGGTACAACCCTATTATCCAGCACGGAGAAGTCGATTTCCGTGATCCACGTCGTGACCACGAGCACGGCAGAATCTGGCGTATTTCATTCGACGATCAGGAACTGGTGGAAAAACCAGACCTGGTAGGCGCTTCTAACTCCGAGCTTATCGGTCATTTAAATTCGGACGAAGGCTGGACTCGCCACCTTGCGATGGTGGAAATGCGAACTCGTGAAAAAGGCGAGATGATGAAAGCATTGCAGGAAACAGCTGCACCAGAGGATGTCGATCCAGAGCTCGCGAAGATGCGGTATATCTGGGGTACTCAGGCGTTAAATCAGTTTGATAAAGAAGCTGCCGCCGATCTGCTTGAGGCGAAAAATCATAAAGCCCGTGCTGGTGCTCTTCGTGCCCTCTACTACTCGGCAGGCTCCAACCCCGACGCGCTTGCAATCGCCAGGAAAGCCGCTGCGGATCCCCATCCACAAGTGAGACTTTGGGCAGTGAGCGTTCTCGCCCAGTTAGATTCTCCAGACACGGTCCGAATTGCACTTGGGGCCCTAGAGGGAATCGAAGTAGATGAGTTTCTTGATTTTGCAATCTGGTCAATATGCCGTGAGCACTCCGACCGCTGGGTCGAGAAAGCAAAATCGGGGAACCCGTTCGAGTCGATGTCTCAGTTGCTGTTTGCGGTGAGAGCATTGAATCAGCCTGTAGCAATACCGCAGATTCTGTCAGCACTGGAATCTGGCGACCTTACCGGGGAGTCGGCAACGGCTGACGTTGCGGATCTCGTGTCGAAGGTCGGCAATGCGGAACAGCTGAACCGCCTTTTCGAGCTAGCACTGATGGAAAACACCAGCGATGTCGACAAACAGATCCTGCTGGAGTCACTGGTATCTGCTGGCAAACTCCGGAAGCTTCAACCCTCCGGCGATAAGACTCGTCTCTCCCAATTTCTCCAATCCAACAATGTTGGCCTTTTCTCAAGTGCGGCTAGCCTCGCAGGTCTTTGGAAGTTGGAGTCAGCCCGCCCCGGATTGAAAGAAGCCTTTCAGAAATCTCCTGAGAATCCAGCGCGTGGAAAAGCGGCAATGGATGGCCTGATCTCGCTGGGTGGTCCCGCAACGGCAAAACTCTTCGATGAACTCGCTACCAACAAGACCGCTCCCTATCTTTTGCGCTCCTTGGCAGTCATCGGTCGAACCAGGATGAACCCTCAAGCAGGTGCCCAGATCGCCATCGCAGTCCTGAAAGACGCCCCCGAAGGCAAAGACCCTCACGGAATATTTGATGCCTTTCTTTCCAACAAAAAAGGACCACCTGCACTGGCCGCTGTCTTAAACAAGGGATCACTGCCCCAGGCAATCGCGCTAACAGGTGTACAGAAAGCCAGTAGTGCAGCGACAAAGCCCGAGGGGCTCGTGGCAGCTCTTCAAAATGCAGCCGATCTGAAGCCGATGAAAATGTCGCTGACCGATACCGAGATGGAAGCGATGATGAATGAGGTTGCCACCCAGGGTGATCCTCACCGAGGAGAGGCCATCTACAGACGGGCGGCCCTGCAATGCATCGTCTGCCATGCGATCGGTGGCGCAGGTGGCATTATCGGACCTGATCTCGTAAGCATCGGGTCGAGTGCTCCCGTCGACTACCTTATCAATTCACTTCTCCAGCCGAGTGAAAAAATTAAGGAGGGCTATCACACCACCCTCGTGACGCTGAAAAATGGCGATTCATTTGCTGGAGCCATTGCCCGCGAAGATGCCAATGAAATCGTGATTCGCGATGCAGCCGGCGTCGAACATCGCGTGCCTAAGAAGGAGATCGCGAGTAACAACATTAGCCCGGTTTCCCTGATGCCGCCCGGCCTGACCGCTACACTGCGTGAAGACGAGTTTGTAGATCTTGTTTCTTTTCTCGCGCACCTCGGGAAAGATGGTGACTTCAAGACTCCCCCTAACAGATACATTCGCCATTGGCAGGCAATGTCGCCTCACGAGCGCACGCGGGACGCAATCGGACACTGGGGCAAAAAGATCTTTGCTGAAGACGTCGAAAGCTATGTCTGGTCCGTCTTTTACGCAGAGGTAGCTGGTGGCCTTCCGATTGACGAGATGCCTGAGGTCGTAGGTCGCGGCAAAAATCGATACAGTGTCGCGAGAACGTTTCTCGATGTCTCGTCCCCTGGCGACATTCACCTCAAAATTTCCGGCAAGCTGAAAGACCTGACACTGCTCCACGGAGAAACAGAAATCAAACTACCCGAGGACACTTCAGAAGCGGAAATCACGATTCCCATCAAGGAGGCTGGCAGGCAGAAGCTCACTATTGTTGGTCTTCGCAGTTGGGGCCTTGATTCTGTCTCCATCGAAGCTCTGGACGACGCCGGTAAAGTAATTCTCCCTACGGTTTCTGAATTCTAATCAAAATCTCTTATGAACGTAAAAACTCTCCTACCCACTGCCATCGTGGCACTGACGGTTGTCACTGTCGTTGCCCAGCAAAAGAAGAAGTCTGGTCCTCCGAAATTGAAATGGAAGGTGCAGCAACTTCACAAAGACAACAACGAAGGCTGTGCTGTCGGCGATATCAACGGCGATGGAAAGCTCGACGTAACGGCCGGTGAGTTCTGGTATGCTGCGCCGGACTTCAAACAAATGCCGGTTCGCAAGATCATGCCGTTTGGAGCCGACTACATGCAGAACAACTCCGAGCACCTGTTCGATATGGATGGGGACGGTGACCTTGATGTTGTGTCAGGCGCATTCACCCTGCCAGTCGTGAACTGGTATGAGAACCCGGGCGAAGGCAACTACTCTGGACAGTGGAAAAGCCACATCGTTGTCGATACCGAGACCGGCAAAAACGAAGCCACATTTCTCCACGATCTTGATGGCGACGGGACACCTGAGTGGATAGAAAATTCATGGGATGCAAACAATCCCATGCTGGCTTTTCGCCTGGTGCGAGGAGAAGACGGAAAGGTCACCACCGAGAAACACGTGATTTGCGAAACCGGAAATGGTCACGGCATGGGATTCGGTGACATCAATGGCGATGGAAAAGATGACATCGTTTTTAACCAAGGCTGGTATGAGTGCCCTGAAGCGGGAGCCTTCTCGGGCCCCTGGAAATGGCACAAAGACTTTGAACTCCCCCATGCAAGCTGTCCTGTTCTTATCGTCGACCTCAACGAAGACGGACGCAATGATATCATCTGGGCAGATGGTCACAGCTATGGGCTCTACTGGGAAGAGCAGCAGGAGCCACAGTCCAATGGTGCTACAACATGGCGTCAGCATTTGATCGACAAAAAATTCTCGCAGGCACACTGCCTGGCCTGGGCGGACATCGATCAGGACGGAGCATCTGAACTCATCACAGGAAAGCGATTTTACGCTCACTCTGGAAAAGATCCTGGTTCGGAGGACAACATTACCGTTCACTACTATGACTGGAAAAAGGAAGACCAGTCATGGACAAAAAGCATGATTTCTTCGGCCCCCGCAGGAGAAGGTCCAGGGATCGGACTACAGATCAGAACCGCCGATCTGGATGGAGATGGTTGGGTCGACATTGTTGTTCCTGGTAAGAGCGGAACCCACATTCTGTGGAATCAGGGCTGGACTCCCGCTTCTTGATTCATCATACTATTAAGCAAGCATGAGCGAATCGCCCGCACAGCCCGATAAACCGGAAGGAGAACCGATCCCGTCGATTCTCCATTCCTTTTACGAGGAGCGCCCATTCCAGTCCTGCACACGTTGCGGAGAGTCCCTGATCCACTTTGCTGAAGGGTTCCGGATCTCGAAGAACTTCAAGAAAGGCGAGGTGCTCATGGAGTACGCTCTTTGTCTCCCCTGCCTGGACGCAATGCTCGACGAAGCATCTGAAGAGTCTAAACAACGACTCGCAGAATTTCATGAGGAACGATATCGCGATGTCTCCGGATTCGAGGAATGTGCCCTCTGTGACCGGACTCGCGATCAAGTTCGAGGTGAGGAATTCAGTCTCGCAGGCGTATGCCAGGGGGATCGTATGCACGACAGTGCCTTGGTGTGCATTGACTGCATGGAAGCAATGGCTGAAACCATGTCCGAAGAAACTCGCCGTACGTGGGACAAATTCCGCGAAGAGAATTTCCCCGGTGTTCCTTCCGACTTCGAGCCGTTTCCTTCGAACCCGGCTCCTCTCTCAATCTGATCCGTCAGCCGACGGGTCGACCTCTTCGTCGGCGGGAATGTAAGGGCGCGTCAGAAGTGTGTGGATCCGCCTTTGCAGTTCTCTGGGTAACGGCCCGTCGTCGGGAGAAGTTCTGACAAGTCTTTTCGCCTCGTCAAGATCACCGGCAGCCATGGCCGCTTCCATTAAGCGAAGTCGAATTGACCAGTCTTCTGGAGCGTTTTCGAGAGCCAGATAACTCTCCTGAAGTGATATTCTCATTGCCAGTTCAAAGAATTTTACTCAATCCGCGATGAGAAGAATATCCTTGAACTGCACCTTCATAGGGGGCCCAGAGTGCAACTGCAGAGCCAGAATTCCGGAGAGCTCTCGTTCCTCTTCCTGAAGATCCGTGACTTCTGCCGTCTGGTGGCCATTCAACCATACGGAAATCGTGTTTTCCCTCGCGACGATCTCGTATTCATTCCACTTCCCAGCTTCGTATGAGGATATGGCTTCCTCCGCTGACTTTTCCAGAGAAGTTGTTTCCAACGAACCATCCGGTTGGACGACCGTATTCTGCCCTCTCGCAGCGAGCATCTTGCGACCGTGCTCATCATAAATAGCACCAAGCCACGCGACATCCGGTTGGCTGATATCGACCTGGTATCCCACCGCATGACCATCCTCCAGAACCTGCGATCGCACCTGCACGCCACTATTGGCTTTGGGCCCGCCATCAACTCGAAACTTCAGCTTCAATGTAAAATCTCCCAGTTCACCTCCCTGCCAGACTAAGAACTGGTTTTTCGTACACGGATTCTCTTCTGACGCGGTTGCTGTGATTGCCCCGTCTTCCACAGACCAGTAGGACATATCCGGTGCATCCCAACCACCGAGAGTACTACCATCGAAAAGTGACTGCGGTTCACCCGCTGACAGAACAAAAATCTGCCCGGAAAGAAGGCAGGCAATGAGCATGGAGGGGAGTTTCATGGGACGCAGTTTCCCCAACCCAACTTGGATTGTCCATCCCCGTTTTCGCGAACATTACGAAAAAAGCTGCATAACCGACTGCATTCGACCGTCTTGCTCCCAAATTTTCCGCCAAAATTGAACCGTTTTAGCGCGAAAGATTCAAATAAATCCGTCGTAGAGACAGAATATTTGAACTATTTGCCTTTCTGGCGATACTTAACCAATATTAAATCTTGCCGAAGATGCGTTTCCCCGGAATACAAAGAGTTCCCACAGTATTTGCCGCCATTTTCCTGAGTTCCTCTCCGCTAGTCGCGCAGGACATGACGAGTTATGTCGCGTCTCAGGCCAAGAAAGCAGGAGGTGGAATATCCAATTGGTATGCCGCCCGAAAGAACGTCCCTGTCTGGGATGGCAATCGTCTGGGTGCACTTTCCCAGTTCATTCAAGCTCTCGACGCCCATGGGCTATCCCCGAGCATGTTCCGCCTTCAGGAATGGGATGCACAGTGGAGAAATCCAAGCACCGATCCCAATCAGCGCGCTGCCGTAGAAGTCGGAACCACTCAGTTGGCTCTCTACGCGATACAGTCGCTTGCATACGGATTTGTCGATCCCACCACAGTGCACTCCAAGTGGGATGAAATTCCGCGCAAATACACCGCCTACCAGTTTCTGGATGGTGCTATCCAACAAACGCCAAACAACTTTGCGGCATACCTTCTTCAGAACGTTCCCCCACCCGATTCTCGGTATGCGGAGATGGTGAAGACTCTGGCTCGCTATCGCAAGATCGATTCCCTCGGTGGGTGGCGCAACCTGCCCGCTACAGCTAATCCTGCGGGTCCTGGCTCTCAGTATCCCGAGCTCACTCTTCTTCGCTCACGCCTACAGGCAGAGGGCGACCTTCCAGCCAGCGCAGGCAAATTCAAAGGCAAGACCATCGACAACCGAACAGGAGATGCGATCAAGTCCTTCCAGTTTCGCCATGGGATCCAGCCGGATGGATTCATTGGAAACCAAACGCTGGTCGAATTGAATACACCCACCAAGTCGCGGGTGAATTCTCTGATCATTAATATCGACCGTCTCAGATGGATGCCTCGTGCCTACGAGCAGGCAGAACATATTGAGGTGAATATCGCTGAAAGTGCTTTGCGTATGTTTGACCAGCGTCGCCAGATCACCGTGATGGAGGTTATTGTCGGGGTAAAAGGAAAGCACCAGACACCAATTTTCCACGGCGACATCAAATACCTCATCTTCCGCCCTTACTGGAATGTCCCACTATCGATCGCCAAGACAGAGATTGTTCCCAAAGCTCTTGGCGATCCGCAGGGCTATATGAACTCTCACAATTACGAATTGGTCAGGTCTTACGGTGCAGCTCCCAACGACACTCTTCCCATTACTTCAGGAAACCTGCAGGCGGCAGCTTCAGGCGGGGTGCTCATTCGTCAACGAGCCGGAGCAAACAACTCCCTGGGCCTTGTGAAGTTTATTTTCCCGAACGACAACTCAGTCTATCTTCACGACACCCCTGACCATAGTCTTTTCCAGGCAGCGGACCGAGATTTCAGCCATGGTTGTGTCAGGGTCTCCCGCCCTGACGAATTAGCAGATTTACTCCTCCAGCGCAACGGGGGCTGGAATATCAATAGCGTTCGGACAGCCATGCAGGATGTCAGCAATCCTAACCATAAGGTCGATTTCAGCCGCTCGATGCCCGTGTATCTCGTTTATTGGACATCGACTATTATGAGCGACGGCAGAGTCCGATTCGATCAGGACATCTACGGTCACGACAGGATTATGTTGCAGAAGTTTGGGCTGCAGTAGTTGGCTACTTCAGCCGCTTCAGCAAGAGAAGGCGAAAATCCATTACCTCTTTACCAGGGATATCAGT
The DNA here is from genome assembly GCA_002698785.1 of Verrucomicrobiales bacterium. Classification (GTDB taxonomy): domain Bacteria; phylum Verrucomicrobiota; class Verrucomicrobiia; order Verrucomicrobiales; family DEV007; genus Arctic95D-9. The sequence goes on from PAAG01000014.1 coordinate 155,566, forward strand.
CGCGCGAAGCGTCAACTCTCCCTCCCCTTTCTCCAGGCTGATGGTGCCGAGCTTCATCGGTTTCCAATCCTGAGTATAACTCTCAACTCGAGGGGCTCGATCTTCTTCTGCTCCGATGAGTGGAGACGGATTAGGCTCTGAGATTGTTCCGGACAAAGCAGCCCCGTTGAAACTCAACTCCACGGTAGCTCCAACGTCCTCAGGGTCGCAGGTATAATAAATCAGCACTTCAAATTCACCACTCTCTGCGACCTCTGCTGTCCAGACAATCCTGTCTTCCTTGCTGGTCCAATTGCCAAAGAAAGAGTCATTCGGAAACTTGTTCGATCTCTCGATTCCCCCATGTGGCACGCCGTCACGAGCTGGAATTTGCGTGAAGGCATGGCCGGGATGAGCGATCACAAACGGACGCGTGTCGGTCCCCAGTTCCTTCACCATTTCCGCTTTCCACTGGCGCAACTCTTTCGTGAGTTCTGCGTGGAGTTCAGGTTTTTGCTTTCGCACATCCTTCCCCTGCCCAGGATCTTTCTCCATGTCGTAGAGCCCACCCTCATTTCCGATCCGATACTTTGCCGTCCTGACCGATGCTTTGTTCTTCCACGCAGAGAAGACCTTTCGGTTTTGAAGTTCATTTGCAGGTGTTTCACCGAGTAGAACCGAGCTAAGGTCTTTCCCATCGAGGGGTTTCCTCGGCTCAAACGAAACACCCGCCATCGATGCCAAGGTTGGCATCAAATCGATAGCGGAACCGAGAGTTTCGATTCGTGTAGCAGGAGCAATTTTTCCAGGCCACCGAATGATCATCGGGCTTCGAACGCCCCCTTCGTCGGTGGAACCTTTTCGCCCTTTCATCCCGCCATTCCAGCGCCATCCATTTGGACCATTGTCACAGAAATAGATCACGATGGTATCCTCTGTCAGGTCGAGTGCATTCAGCTTCTCGAGAACACGCCCTACATTCCAGTCAATATTTTCACACATCGCAAGAGCACACCGGAGATGTAAGTCTTCCTCTTTCTCAGGATCCCGGTGATGCATAGCCAGGTCCTTGTCTTTGAACTTATTCCAGAATCTATCCGGAACCTGCATGGGCGAATGCGGAGTGTTGTATGGCAGGTAAACAAAGAACGGTTTTTCTTTGTTCTCTTCAATGAAATTCATCGCGCGATTTGTGAAGTCATCGACCACAAATCCATCCCCTGTCACAATCTCCCCATTGTGCTCCAGCATGGGACTGAAATAATCCCCCCAGTGTCCCGAGCAGAATCCATAAAAATCGTCAAATCCACGGCCGTTCGGATGATACGGAAACTGCATTCCATTATGCCATTTTCCGTAAGCGCCAGTCGCATACCCCGCCGAACGGAATACATCTCCGATCGTCAATTCATCCTGATCAAGCCGTTCCCCACCTGCCGAAGTAGAATAGACGCCTCCCCTCTGATGATACCGTCCAGTAAGAAACTCTGCCCGGGTGGGAGAGCAGACAGGACAAACATAAAATCGATCAAAGCTTGCCCCTTCCGCTGCCAACTGGTCGATATTCGGGGTCGACAGATTGCTGTTTCCGTTCAATGACAAGTCTCCCCATCCTTGGTCATCTGTCAGAATGACGACTACGTTCGGCTGCCGCGCGGAAAGAAGAAGAGGCAAGCAAAGAAGGCTCAGGAATAATGCAGGGAGTTTCATCGTGGAGACGCTAGCATTTCGCTCTCAAAGCAGCAATTCGAGAACGAAGAAGATGGATCTCAATTTCCCCTAGGCGCCGCCGAGCATCTGACGGTAAATCTGTGCGTTAGCTTCCGAGAAGCAGCAGAAGGTTATGTCCAAATCACTATCATGCCCTGAACAAACATCGACCGCGATCTGTGTCGCAGGCTCAATCGGATACCCGTAGATTCCGGTGCTGATGCACGGAAACGCAATGGATTCCAGATTGTTCTCTACAGCAAGATTCAGCGAATTTCGATAACAGGAAGCAAGCAATTCCGGCTCGCCATGGTCTCCCCCCTGCCAGACTGGCCCCACCGTGTGTATCACATGTTTCGCGGCCAAATTGTATCCCTTGGTGATTTTCGCTTCACCGGTATGGCAGCCACCAAGTAGTCTGCATTCATGGACCAACTCTGGTCCCGCTGCACGATGGATTGCACCATCCACGCCCCCACCTCCCAGCAAACTTGAGTTTGCCGCGTTTACGACCGCGTCGCACTCCAAGTCTGTGATGTCACCTTTTACTACCCTCATATGATGCGATGAACTAAATCGACAAGGTCTTTAAGTATGCCAGAAGGTCATTCCATTCTTGAATCGATAGGTAATCAACAACCCCGTCCGGCATCAATGATTCCTTCAGTTCTCTCTCCGAAGAAACTTCGTCCTTTTCAAGCGTCACAATATTGGCTGCAGCATCTCGCAGCACGACTTCCTCGTCGTTCTCCCACTCAACCAGCCCTTTCCAGCGCCGACCATCTTCTAGAGTGATCGACCGAGCAATGAATTGCGGGTGGACCTCTTTGCTTGGATTGCGAATCGATTCCAAAAGCGAATGGAGGTCCTTTTTTGTCTCTCCATGCAAGAGGCTCGGTCCCACTCCCGGTCCCTCGCCATTTACATTATGACAGGCTGCACAGCCCAGGGAGCTGAACAGCCGCTTACCAGATCCCTCCTGTCCCACGCCGGGAGATAGCAACTTTGCGAGTTCCGCGCTAGAAAGTTCTGATATGCCTCCCTCTTCGTCACCTGCGTCGTGTTCCCTTTCGCTGTACCAGCCTTTTGCATCCTCCCAGATTTGTTTTCGGGTTCCCTCTCCCTTCGCAAGCTTCTCCCACTCCTCGTCAATCTGTTCACGAGCTTTCGACGGCTCTTTCATCTTTGCCCTGATGTCTAGTAGCATTTGAAAAGCAAGACTGCTCCTCTCGGGATTGGAGCTTTTTGACTGGGAGATCAACCAACCAATGTCATCCTCTCGTGGCACGTCGAGCCAATTTTTGTAAAGCAGGTTCAAGGTCTTTTCAGAAACACCTAGATTGACCGCCTCTGCCACACTACCAAACAGGTCTCTGACAGATGCCTCTGGTTGCATCCCGCATAACAATGCGAGCGCACGGACGCGGAGATCTGGATCTCGGGCATCACCATCCCACACTCGACTGAGCCAGGGGCTGGCCTGTGCGGGAACGTCCAGCCCGACCAGATGGGAAACCGCGAAACTCTCGAGTTCCACACTGCTCGATCCCAGCTCCACAAGCAGTTCAGCATCATTCAACGGGATCTCGGCGTCCACCATCAAGTCGAGCAGAGAAATCCTGTTTACGCGTTTATCCAGGAGGCTGGCTCGGAAAACCGCATCGATTAGAGGTGTGGCTTCCCACGGTGTCTTCCCGCCGGATGGCTCATAATAAAGCGCAGAAAGAGCATCGAAAGCGAGGCTCCGAAACTCCGGCGAATTCGTTTGCTCAAGTCGGAGCACAATTCCCTCGACGGCACGTGGTTTATGAAACTGTGTCAGGATCCGAAACGCAGTAGGCCAGAGTTTTTCATCACCCTCATTGTCCAACACATCGAAGCAGACCTCCATTGCATTCCTCTCAATAAGGAAGGAGGTCGCAGACACTGAAAGAAGCGGATCACTCTCTGACGCCAATTCGAGTGCCAACCGGTCCATACCCGGCAAAAGAGTCCGACTTCTCAGAATCGCTGCAATGATTCGACTCGTGACATATGGGGATTTCTCCTGCGAAATTTTTCCGAAGATCGCATGATTCTCCGAATCAGAAAAATCTGCCAACGTCAGGAATGCAGAGGCCCTTACTTCAGGAACTTCAGATTGAGTGAGCGCAGCGACAGCTTCAAAACCGTGTTTGCTACCAATCAGTTCAGCAGTCGCCAGCAACGCCCGAATTTCCTCTACCGAAGCATCCCTATTCGCTATTGCGTCAAAAACTGCGGTTTCAGGGAACCGGCGCCGTCTCAGTATTTCTACCGAAGCTTCCCTACGAACAGAGCTGCTGTCATGAGATAGAAGAGGAATTAGCCCATCATTCGAAACTCGATCCAAATCGACAGTTTCCTGAGATGACCCTTCGGAGAAATGCCAGATTTCTCCAGGCTTTCCCCCTTTTCCACACATCGCCCAGAGCTGGCCTTCGAAGCTCGTACAAGCGGCAGCTGCATCTTTCAAACTGAGTCTTTTGGATTCGGATTCCCCCGCCAAAATATCGTATCGCGATATTCGGCTGTTGCTCGCGATCCAAACAAACTGTTCCCCGAATCCCGCCCCTACGACTTTTTCGCCCGGCGCCAATCGCAGAACAGGCTGAATCCGATCCCAATCTGGCACTGACATGGGGGGCAGATTGAAGAGCTGACCGGCTTCCGACTCTTCCCCTATCACAACAAGAAATCCCCCACCTGCTGTCGGGAGAAAATTCTCAAAATCCCGCTCTGACCGCATCACTATTGTCATGCCGGAACCATCTCGACGAAATCGAACGATTCCATGACGAGGAAATCGCAATTCATGCCCCCAGGAGCAATAGCCCTTTTCCTCACCAAGCGATTCTACTTCGGCATAGATCCATCCATCATTGCCAAAATGTAAGCCGTCGAACCGGACATCCAGATCATTGCCATCCTCAGCAACACAGACCAGCCCATGAACAAACTTCTCGTCTGCCGCACCATCCCGGTTAGTATCGCGATAGGCCGTCAGTCGAAAGTCCTCCAACACATAGAGCCACTCCCCATCCCAAGCTGCTCCCGTAAATTCATCCAGATTTTCCAGGAAAGTTACGACCTCAATCTCATCTTCTTTTGAATATCTAACCGAGAAAATACTTCGTTCGTTTTCCGCGTTCTCGGTGAGAACAAAAGCACCCCCCTTTGCCGTCGCGATCATCTGGACACCTCTTTCACCCTCAGGTAACTCAGCTTTCAGCCGATGGGGATACCCTCCCGACACTTCGGTGTCACTCTCTTCAGGTGCGTTGCTTTCGAGGTCCTGAACTTTCGCCCCTGCAACCTCTCTCAAAGCAGCAGGCACCTCATCAAGCGACCGGTAGGCAGCAAACTCGCGAATCCCGACTGCTACCCCATTCGCAGTGAATGGCACATTCAGTCGGAGCTTCGACACCTTGGTGGACGGAATTGCAATGAGATCAACTTTTCGTAAACTGCTGTCTTGTTTTTCAGCCAGTAGTTTCCAGATATTTTCACCTTCGGCTACCTCAATCGAGTAAGTGGCAGGGGCCACACCATCCCAAACGAAAGCCAGGAACTCCACTTGAGTTGCAACCGGAAGCCTCACCGACCAACTTGCAGGTCCTGGACGCGATGCTCGCCAGTAGGTCGCACTGTCCCCATCCACGGCATGGGAAGGCGGATTGGCCGGAATATCTGAAGAGACCGCATCGGCACTTCCTGAAAGCGCAGCATTTCTCCCGACCTGAGGGAGTTTTGATCCTACTTCAGTCAGGGTGAGTCCCTTGAGTGACTCGTCTGGAGTCACGAGTTCGAAGCTTTCCTCGGAGAGATCATCTAGAGCCCAGAGAAATCCTCGGGCAACCATATCGAGCCACTCTGTCTGCTGCATCGTTGCGATGTCATTTCCGATCGTGGTGGAAAACACTCTCGCTTGCTCTGGACCGTACAGATGTGACCATGATGTCAGATGGACGGACCCATCCCTGGGTGAAGGAGAAGAAGTAAGTCTCGTGATACCGGGCTCCTCTTTTTCGATACGATAGAGCTGCCCGCCTACCGCAGTCCATTCATCGATGCCCTCGACAATTGGATTATCCGAGGACTCTATTCCTACCCCAAAGGAATGCTCTGTATCGTGCTCGCGAGACTCTGCTCCACAGAACCGCGTCCAACGATCATCCTCGATTCGAAATGACTGAAGCGTTCCGTGAATCAATACAGCTGGGGTTCCTTTCTGGTGAGGAGACAAAATATTATCAATGTAGTCTCCATCTGAAACCCGGGGAAAACAGTAGTCGTGAACGACGATGTCGTATCCATCCGCCCAACCCGACTCCTCAAAAATCGGGATTTTCTCATCACTTTCACCAAGCCCCTGAAGACGAACCTTCCACTCAATCTTCCTCTTCACTCGTTCCCGTATCCCGGTAACGATGACTTCCTTCCGCCTCTCGTAATCGTGGGAACATCCCCCCGTGATCAAAAGGGCCTGTATTGCTGAAGTTCCCTCTTCCTCTGCAACTACCGTCCGAGTGACCACAATACCTGCCAAAACCACCAGAAAGAAATACAGAGGTCTCGCGCGATCCATAGAGTAGCAGTGCGATACCAAACCGGTATCCCGCCTCTCCTGCAACTGATTTCGGACAGCCAAACGCCTCGCCCGACGGGAATCAGGCCGCAGCGACGACATCGCTATCTTCCGACTCAACAAGGTAGCCGTAAGAAAGCTCATCCGGGAGTTCGCAAATCTCCCTCACCGCATCGAACAACTCATCAAATTCGTCGATGAAAATATTCCCCACGAGAAGATCTGTCAGTGTTGGTCTAAGCTCAGGATGACGCTTAACAAGCTTCCCGAAACTGAATTCGGGATGATAGAAGGCATAGACGATCTTCCGCATTCTCTCGATCGAGATGCAGACATCTTTTCCATACTGCGTAAACTGGCCTGCAGAGGTGTCACCCTTTTCTAGTGCCATGTCGATCGCATCCGCAGCAAGTTCGCCTGTTTTCAGTGCCAGGAAAACACCGGAAGAGAATACAGGATCCAGGAAGGCAAAAGCATCACCAACGAGGAGCACGCCGTCGGCTGCGCAGAAATTCGAGCGATAACTGTATTCACCTGTGACCCAGAACTCACCGACTTGTTTTCCGGGCTCAAGGTGCTCGCGAATCCACTCGTTCTCTTGGATCTCTCTTTCGAAAATCTCCGCCGGGTCTCGAGTATCCCGATAGAGATAATCCCGATCTGCCACGACTCCTACGCTGACGCGGTTGTCCCGCATCGGAATGTACCAGAACCACCCTTTGTCAGGGATGTAAGCCACGGTCGTTGATCCCGCATCCAAACCCGGATCGCGCATGGCGCTCTCATAGTAAGTCCAGATGGCAATCTTCTTGAGTTCTGGATCTCGATTCCTCCACTTGTTTTTCGCAGCGACCACACAATCACGACCGGAAGCATCGACCACCATCTTCGCATGTCGATTTGTTCGCACGCCATTCTGATTCTCGGAAACCACACCAATAACGGTGCCATTCTCGTCTCGAATAACATCGATAACTTTCTCTTCCTCAACAAGCTCGGCCCCATTTTTCAGCGCCTTATCGACTAGCATCTGGTCGAACTGGCTTCGCTCTACTTGCCACGTGACGGCAGACGGATGCTCATCGTGTTCGAAGAAATAAAAGGGCTTGGAGACCATCCCATCTGTTGAAACGAACTGGACACTATGCTTTTGCTGGAATCCGATCTCATCCATCTGAGCAGTCAGCCCCAAACGATCGAGGGTGAACCAACAAAACGGCATCATCGATTCTCCAATGTGATACCGAGGAAATTTCTCTTTCTCAAGGACCAGAACACTTCGCCCTTTCTCAGCCAATAGAGCGGCAGTGGTTGAACCAGCAGGGCCCGCTCCGATCACAATCACGTCTAATTCGTCTGAATTCATGGTACAGCAATTGATTGAAATCAGGTCAATACCTGATCACCGATGAGTTACGTTCTCCACCCACTTCTCGGACTCATTACTTCTCGGCAGAATTTCAACAATATCTGCGAAAACCATGCCGTCAGCATCGAGCAGTTGGTTGCATCGCCCATAGAGCACTTCTCCCGCCTCTTGATTTAGCGCCTTGGCGATCAACTGATCAGCCGGAACGGAAAAATACGTCGAAGGACTCCCCTTGTGTTCGACTCCATACTCTCCAAGTATCCCACCGAGTGGCTTTCGACCTTCCACGACCTTTTCCCTCACTTCCTCAGGCAATCCGGCCAGTTGAATCGCGATAGCACCGTATTCTACCGGAATCTCCGAGGCCGCTGCGTGAAGAGTCACAAGCCGCATCACAAACTCGTCGCTCTTTTCGTGCTCGTGGACCTCCAGGTACAACTTCGAATGGTGAAATGCCGCCAATGTCGGCGTCATGTCGTTCGTGTGCACCAGGAGAGAGCGATAGGGATAGGGAACCTCGTCACCTGTAAGAAAGGTAAAGTCGGGAAGTTCCAATCCCGCCTTTTCATAGAAAAAGTGGAACGGTAGCAACCGATGTAGCGCCTCACTCAGGGCGCGTCCTGCTTCGCTTTGATCAGGTGTAACGTGCATCGCGATGTTCTGCGAGGAAGAATCTGTGCAGTAGCCGGTCGACTTGGAGCATTCCGTCGCGGCTGATCGTAATTTCGTCGTCAGACATTTGAAAATATCCCTCGTCTTGAAGGCCCTTCAGTTCATCGGTAAATCGCGTTGCGGGGTCAATACCATATTTCTCTTTGAAGTAGGACAGCTTCGTATGCCCCAGTTTCAATTGAAGAACGAATTCGCGAATGAAACGCTCCTCGTTGTTGGTTTCGTAGGCACGAAAGATGGGAAGATTTCCCTTATCCACCTCGATCATATAAGGACCCACATCGGCCTGGTTCTGGTAATGAACGCCTCCAAAATGCCCGAAGCTCGCCACTCCAGCAGACAATAGATCGGCCCCTTCCCAGAGACTGTCTCGATACACAAACTTGGTCGTTTCTGGATTTTTCACCACAGTGTAAGCGCTGCTGACAGTGTAACCTGCTTCTTCGAAACGACTGAAGGCCCAGTCTACCCATGCGCGCTTGGTCGGCCAGTTTGCCACCGGCGCTGTCACTCGGCCGGACTCCTTCATTTCTTTGTAAATGGTGGTGTTGTACGGAATCTCCATCTGGTAGATGGTGACGCAATCTGGATCCTGCTCGATAGCGGTTTCCACACAGCGCTCCCAGTTTTCAGGAGTTTCGTCCATCATCCCGGCGATGAGGTCGATATTCACCTGGTCGAAACCGAGGGTCTTGGCAAAACCAAGCGCCCGATATGCTTCTTTGGACCGGTGAGCACGTCCATTCACTTCGAGAATGTGATCGTCGAAATTCTCAATACCAAGGCTCAGACGGGTTACCCCGATTTCTCTAAGAGCCTCAAGCTTCTTTTCGGTAAGCGTTCCCGGTTCACACTCGAAAGCGACCTCCTCGGTCTCATCCCAGGGAAACAGGTCCTTCATCCGGTTGGTCAGCTCCTTGAGTTGCTTAACGGAGAGATAGCTTGGCGTTCCTCCGCCAAAATACACAAACTGTGGCTTCCGCCCCGCGAGATATTCCGTTTGCGCATACCGCTCAAACTCGCGGATTCCCGCATCGAGATACGCGTTGATCTCGTTGGCATTTTTGTCCGTGTAGACACGGAAATAGCAGAAATGGCAGCGTTTCCGGCAAAACGGAATGTGGAAGTAAACACCAAGGTTAGTGTCCTCAGGACGAGGAGAATTCAGCACATCGTAGATGCTGCTGGCATACTCGGGCTTCCAGAATGAAAAAGGAGGATAATTCGCAACGAAATAGTTTCCGACCTCGGTGCTGTCCTCTCCTTCCGTATTGAGCGGAACGCGCAGATTCTTGATCAAATTGGGCGAATCGGATTTGCTTTGAGCAGAAGACATAATAAGAAGGGGGTCGCTAGATTAGACGAGCTACTTACGGAAAGCATACACCCTACCGTCATCTCCGCCAACCACGAGAGTCCCGCGCGATACCGCAGGGGATGATTTGATCTTTGTTCCCACATCGAAACTCCAGGCTTCCGTGCCATCAGACGCATTCACAGCGTAAAGACGGCCGTCGATACCCGCTTGCCACACGATCTCTCCCGAAATTACAGGAGAACTGTCCAGAGATCTCCGAGTGAGAAACTTCCACTTTTCTTCTCCAGTCACGCGATCGAAGGCTGTCAGGTCGTTCTTTGGGCTCGCGACAAACAGGAGTTTTTCACCTACCGCAGGCGAGGCTGTGTACTCGGCACCCGTTTTGATCCGCCACACCTCTTCTCCAGCAGCCACATCGATTGCGAGGATCTCTCCCCCGTTGTGAGCCACATAACAGATGCCGTCCCGGACAGCGGCACTGTTTGCAACATAAGCACCGATCTCAACTTCCCTCTTTTGCTCCTCATCCCCCGATACAGGAAGGATGTGGAGAAGAGCATCGCAGCCACCGAAAGTAATGGCGGGCTCTCCCGACGAATTGATGATTGCTGGGGTTGCAACGATGTAGTTCCCCGTCTCATAGCTCCAGATCTCCTCTCCCGTTTCAGCGTTCAGGCAGTAGAGAGAATTGTCGTGGCTTCCGATAAAAATTCGCAATTCTCCCTCCTCTGTTACAAGAGCGTTCACCCCTCCTTCGATTTTACCCCAGGTCTCGAACCTCCACTTTTCCTCGCCTGTCTCGGCGTCTAGACAGAAAACAAATCCGTCCTGATCGCCGAAAAACACCATCCCATCAAAAACGGCAGCCGGGGCGCTGACTGCACCCGGTTCTTCGAAAACCCACAATTGTTCTCCTGTTTCGAGATCAATTGCGACGAAATCTCCAAACTGTGTTCCCACAAAGACCTTCCCATCCGCAATAACAGGACTCGCATCGACGGGTGCTCGGTTCCCATTCTTATCGCCCGGCGTTTCGAAAGTCCAGGCGAGGTTCAAAGGCGGTTCGAGAACCTCTTCCGAAACACCCTGGAGTTCTGAATTTCCCCGAAAAATCCTCCATTCCGAAACCACGGCTTCCTCGACATTCTGTTCCGTTTCGTCCGATGCCACTTCTTCGCCCGGCCCACAATTCGCAAGAAAAACACAACAAACCAAGCCGCCAAGCGTTCTAAAAGTAGAAATCGAACGACACTTTGATTTGTCAGATTGCTTCATTTGACTATGATTAGCTAAAGTTTCCAGAATATCAACGCCGCTATTAGGTTAAGGTCTTGTGCTTTGGTAACACCCTCACACTCATCGATCCCTTCAGATGATTCTCCGTACTGCCACTCTCTTCACACTTATTTCCCTTAGCTGTCTCTTCGGACAGTCTGAGGAACGCGAAACTCCCGCGTGGATGAAAAACATCACCCGGATTCCTCCGGGCGAATACGCTGATCTTCGAGCAGTGCACTTAGAGTATACGCTTGGTTGGAACAATAAAGTCAACGCAGGTCGCTTCAAAATCTCCATCAATCGAACGAAATCCAAGAATGAGAAGTTCGTCGGCGAAGCTACCGGTGGGAGCACTGGATTCGCCCGGGCACTTTGGCCTTACGATTTTCGTGCTCGATCTGTGATCGACACGGAATCCCTTCGTCCTATCACCTTCCAACTTAGCGAGAGGGAAAAGGATCAGGCGAACAGCTACGACATTATCTTCGAAGAAAAGCGACAGATTTACAACACCCGCACCCAGAAGGACGGTGAAGAGATGAAAAGCGGGATGTCTCGGTTTCGCTTTGATTACGGACAAGACGTCCTCTCCGCAGCCTTCTATTTGCGCAGTCAGCCCCTGAAGGTCGGAGATGAGATTGCGATGGTGGTGACTCCGTTTAACAAGCCTTACCTTTCCTATTTCAAAGTCATCGGGCGTGAAAAACGGAAGATCAAAGGCAAAACACACAACACCATCAAACTGGACGCCAAGATCGCCAAGATCAACGGTGACAGGACGATCAAATCCTATGACAAAATAAAGGAAGCAACACTCTGGATCGAAGACGACAACTACAGACTTCCTCTGGAGCTACAGACAGATATAACTATTGGATTTGTATCCGCACGTCTGGATGAGAAGAAGTGGCTGGAATAGAGAAAGCCGTTTCTCTATTCCATTGTGGCATTGATATTTGTGATATCGGTCTGGATCTTCTCCATTTGCTTGGCCAGTTTCTCGATCTCTTGGTCGTAGATGCTGAGTGCCTGATCAATTTGGGCTTGCGCCTTCTTGATCTTCATCCTCCGAAACTCCTCCTGCTTCGCATACTTGGCACGCTTCTGATCCCGCTGCTTCTTCGCAAGCTTGTTGTACTCGGCTCTGAGCAAATAAATTTTCCTGATCCGCTCTTTGTTGCGAGCAAGTCTCGCTTCGTTCTCATCAGCTTCTGAAGAAGCGCTTTCCGAACTGGCAGCGGAAGACGATTCTGCCGATTCCTCCATCGCCTCCTCCTCTTCCTGCGGCGCTACCTGCGCAACCGCCATCTCCTGCTCGTATGCTTTCTTGGCTTCCTCTGTCCAGGCAGACTCGGGCTTTGTCTCAATTAGCGTTACCAGTCCGGAACCTGGCTCCGGGATGCTTGGTGGCAGAGCGAAATACTGGGTCCAGGTTTCAGGCATGAGGGCGAATGGAACCACTCTCGGCCCCGTCGAAGTTTCCACCTTCACGCCTCCCCGCGCCGCGCCTACATAGACCACGTTTTGCAGCGTGGAACCGTCTTTCAAGAAGACGGACGCCCCCAGCGAAGTTCCCGGAGAAACTTTCGACACTACCCGGAAGGCATTCCTGTAAATGCCCAGGAGATATTCGTCTTTCTTGAGCGATTCTTCGATCTCCTCGATCTCTGTCCTCGCAGCTTCGACCTGTTCTTTTGCCACCTCGATGTTTTCCAGAGCTTTTCGAGCACCGTCGCCGGAACTATTCAACTCCTCAACTTTCGCCTTCAACTCTTCGATCTCGAGTTTGATTTCCTCAAATCGATCGCTTTCGCTTCGGGCAGGCAATGCAGTTAAAAAAAGGACTCCTGCGATAATTGAAATCTCTACAGCTTTCATCAGTATGTAAGTCTAACTAGTTACAGTTTATAATCCTTTTTCAGCAAGAACAGTGGATTCGTGAATGAGGTTCTTTCGCAATCCTAGTGGCAGGCTCGAAATTTCTACTTCCGCCGACCCTCCGGAATGGGTAATGGAAACAGTCTCGTCTGCCACACCGGTAATTGTCACATCGGTGTAAGTCTCGCCAGCGATCGTTTGAACTTCCTTCAACCTGACGCCTTCAAATGACTTTCGAGTAGCGGCTTTCCACTGACCCAGTGCGCTTGCGGTGCTTTCACTCAACTTCTGGGCATTAGACAGGTAAGTCCTCACCTCTTCCAACTCTTTCAGAGCCGCCAACTCCTCCTGTTTGATCTCATCAGACGATTCCTGACTCTTTTCGATTTTCTTGATCTCAGACTCAAGAGCTCGCTTCTCCTTGAGATAGTCACTCCAGCTCATCTCTTGTTCCTCGCCCCCGCCACCGCTACTGGTGGTTTCTTTTTTCTCCTTCGGCTCACTTGGAGCCTCTGGTGCCTCATCATCACCGCCTCCCTGATCCAGACAACCAGAGAGAAGAAAGGTAGTGCAAATCACTACAATACTATATCGGAAGAGCCCTCGATCCATTTTCATATGTATCAAATTGGATACGCAGGGGTGAAATTCAAGGAGATATACGAATCTTTTACGTTGCCCTGTTTGACAACACGCCCTGCAAAACAGGGTCGTTTCCTTCTTGATTTCCTCCGAAGCCCAATTAGACTCTGCGCTCGCCCAAAAAAGCCGGTGTGGCGGAATTGGTAGACGCGCGCGATTCAAAATCGCGTTCCTTCGGGAGTGCGGGTTCGATTCCCGCCGCCGGTATTTGAGGGCTTGAGGTTCAAAACAAGAGAAGTCGCTGCTTTCTCTCAGCCTTGGCAAAGGTGATCGATATCGGTTAGCTTTCCAAAAACGATCAGGTAATCCCCCTCTTTCAGCAGAGTATCCGGCCCCGGGGTGCCCACCACCTTCGATCCCTTCTCCGGGATCTCCGACTCCTCTTCGCTCCTGGGTGCCTTGCGGATCGTAATTAGGTTCAGGCGATACTTCTTTCGAAGCTTCGCCTCTTCCACCGTCTGGCCGACCATGAAATCCGGGACCGCCATTTCTACAATTCCGTGCTCTGCATCGAGACCAAAATAGCGGCGCACAGCCTCATTGGATAACTGCCTGGAAAAATAGGCTGCAGCCATTGTCTCAGCGCGAATTTTCCCGGAAACTTTCATCAAATCCAGGAGGCGGGCGTGCACGTCGTTGATTACACGGGTATACACGTTTTTTACGCCAAGGTCCTGACAATGCGCGGTAATGACGAGACTCGCCTCAAATGCCTCTCCGATAGCCACGATTGCCGTATCCACCTGACCAACTCCGATCTGCTCCAGTGCCTCAAGTTCCGTGCCATCCGCTTCGACGGCGAGAACGCTCAATTCCTGAAGGTCTTTCAAATGGGTGGAATCATTGTCGACAGCAATAACTTCGTGTCCTGACTCTGCCAGCTCCCTGCACAGGGAAGCTCCAAAATATCCAAGTCCAATCACAGCAAATTTCATAGGTCTTCCCTCGTTTTTTGATTGTCAGAAAAAATTCAGTTTAGAGGAAGATGCCCTTCCATTAATTCATATCTTCTCGGTGATCGGCACCCTCCAATCGTGAGAACTAATGTGAGAAGTCCTACCCTCCCGGCGAACATGCTCACGATGATGATCACTTTCCCAAAGGTATTCAGTTCACCCGTTATGCCCCTTGAAATCCCCACCGTCCCGAATGCACTAAAACACTCAAAAACAACGTCCGTGGGATCAAGCTCGGGGTGAGTAAAACTGATTAGGAAGATCATCGCGACCACCCACAAGACCGACAAGACGATCGTCGCAGATGTGCGTTCCACAATATCTTTGGGAATTCTCCGCTGGAAAAGATGGAGTGATGGATGGCCTCGAATCAGTCGCCCCAACTCCCCGAGAGCCACGGCAAAAGTCGTAGTTTTCACTCCTCCGGCTGTCCCGCCCGGACTCCCCCCAATGAACATGAGGAAACAGAGAACCACGACGCCCGCGAAATTGTAGCTGGCGAAACTGTTGATATTAAATCCGGCCGTTCTGGTTGTGACGCTGTTGAAGACTGCATCCCAGATGCCCTTCGAAGAGACCGGCTCCGCCGCTACCCAGAGAAGCAGCACCGCCCCGCCAAGCAGCAGGCTGACTGTTGAAATGAGAGCAAGCTTGGTGTGGAGCTTGACTCGTTTCCCAAAGTACAAACGAGAGACAAAACGCGACCGGGGAAGAAAAATACGCAACGTCCGAGCGAGCAGCCTCCGGGCGAGGCGAGGAAGATCTTCCAGGACAGCAAACCCGATTCCACCAGTAATGATCAGGAGCATGATCACACACTGAAAAGGCCTATTTTCGACTAGATCAGATCGAGCAAGCCCCTCGGAAAAGGTAGAAAAGCCTGCATTACAGAATGCAGAGATGGAGTGGAAAACGGAACTCCACCATCGTTGCGTGTTCGACAGTTCCAGATCCCGCCAACTCCAATGGATGAACAAAGCTCCGGCAAGTTCTACAACAAGTGTCAAAACGACAATACGAGCCACAAAACTACCCATAGCCCCCAAGTTTTCGTCACTGAAAAGCTCCCCAAGATTGGCCGTGTCTCGCAAAGAGATCCCCTGTCCCAGAACCAGTGCGAGGAAATACGTAAGCGTCATGATACCCAGCCCCCCGCATTGGATGAGAAACAAGATCACGAACTGCCCATGCGGGGTAAAAGCGTGCTCCGTGTCGACGACGATTAGACCGGTTACACAAATCGCGCTCGTGCTCGTAAACCACGCATCCAACCACGAGATACCATCGACCGTTGCATTTGGAGTCTTCAACATCAGTGTCCCCACCCCCGTCGCGAGCGCAAAACTCCCAACGAACAAAACCCCAGGGCTCAACCGATGAAAAATGGCAATGCGAGTAACTCTGATAAAACGGAAAAAGAGAGGCACGAGGAGAGTCACCTGAACAGCAAGGAGAGCAGACAGCGCAGCAGTTCGAGGAGAAACATATCCACCAAAGAGATCTCGCAGAGGGTGCTCAAGCCCGAATCTTCCGGCGGCCAGAACTACCAGCATCACGATCAGCGCATACCGCTTGTATTTTGAACGAGGAAATTGATACCAGGCTAGCCCCGCCTCAGCAACGAGAGCCAGAATGACCAGCCCCCAGGTAATCGATTCAGAAATAGAGGCGTGATGGAGAGTAAGATCCCAACCCAATTCCCAAATCAAGAGTCCCATCGCACACAGGCCGATAACAACCTGTAGCCCCACCAGCCGCGACCTCATCGGATCAGGTCGTGCATCTGGTGTGTCCGATGTTAACTCAAATTCAGCCATCACCGCCGATAGATGCGATCACAGTGGTCCGTCAGGACTCTCGTGTCCAGTCCTGCTCCTGTCGCAGTCGATGAAAACCGGAAACCCGGACTTTGCGCCCGGAAGGGACTCGCTACCCTTTCCGCTGTTGTTCCCGTATCGAAAGCAGGTCTTTCATGACATTTGCCAGACTCCCTTCCCAGCTCGCGGATCCGAAGGCGTCGTGAATTTCCCGATAGAGTCCGTAAATCTTCTCATATACCGCCTGGTTCTCCGGAATAGGCTCGTAGGAGACGTCCCGAAGACGACAACACCTCGACTGCACATCTTTCAACTCGGCATCGCCTCCGCAAACGGCTCCGAAAATAGCTGCTCCTAAAGCGCAAGTCTGGTCGCTGGCAGCGACTTGCAATGGCCGACCGAGAATATCGGCGTAAATCTGCATCAATGTAGCGTTTTTGACCGCCAGACCTCCCGTGTTTATCACTCGGTCGACAGGGATTCCATATTCCTCCATCCTTTTGATGATGGTAAGAGCCCCAAAAGCCGTAGCCTCGATCAGTGTGCGATAGATTTCATGAGCCTCCGTATGCAACGTCTGCCCCAGAATTAGCCCAGTGAGCCGCACATCGACGAGGATCGTGCGATTTCCATTGTTCCAATCAAGCGCCAACAAACCCGTTTCCCCCGGCTTCAGCACAGAAAGACGCCGTTCCATTTCCATGAACTTTTCATCGACAGTAAAGCCATAGGACTCGGGAACGAGGTGATTCACAAACCAGAGAAAAATATCCCCCACCGCAGATTGCCCAGCTTCCACCCCGTAGTGCCCGGGCAAAACAGAACCGTCGACAACGCCACAAACACCGGGAACGTCAGCCAAGTCTGCCTGATTCGGTAGAACCGTAATGTCACACGTGCTCGTGCCAAGAATCTTCACCAGAGTCCCCTCCGCTACTCCTGAGCCCACCGCTCCCATGTGTGCATCGAAGGCACCTACGGCAACAGATATCCCTGCCTTCAGTCCCAGCTTCTCTGCCCACTCATCAGTGAGTTCGCCAGCTTTCTTATCAGAAGGCCACGCTTTGTCGAACAGTCGATCTCGGAGCGAAGCCAGGTCTGGATCGAGAGCCGCCAGAAACTCCTTGTCTGGCAATCCATTCCAATCCTCTGCATACATCGCCTTGTGCCCGGCTGCACAGACACTCCGGACTACGTTTTCTGGCTTCTGGTTACCAGTAAGAACTGCCGGCAACCAATCACAATGCTCCACCCAGGAGTAGGCTGCGGCAAATACCTCCAGATCTGCTTTCTTGCAGTGCCATATCTTGCTCCACCACCATTCGCTGGAATACGTTCCCCCGCATTTGGCTAGGTATTCCGGTCGCATTTCCTCGGCTTTCGCAGTAATGGCTGCCGCTTCTTCGTGTGAAGTGTGGTCCTTCCAGAGCCAGACGTGGGCGTTCAAATTGTCTTTGAACTCAGGCGTCAACGCCAGAGGGGTGCCCTCCTCATTAACGGGAATCGGAGTGCTGCCGGTAGTATCGATGCCGAGCCCGATGATCGAAGCTGGATCAAAGGAATCATCCTTCTCTTTCGCCTGTTCGACAGCCCCTCTCACAATGTCTATGATCCCATCGAGATAGTCCTGAGGGTTCTGACGAGCGACATTAGGATCAGAAGGATCAGTAAGAATTCCGAGACTCCCAGACGGATAAGCGAAAACCTTTGATCCCAGCTCTTCTCCCGTGTCGATGTTTACAAGCAACGACCGGCAAGAGTTGGTTCCATAATCAAGACCAATAGCAAAGCGACTCATGTGGCACCCGGTATAGGTGATGGATGTGACTGGTGCAATGCTCGAATTTTTCGAAATTACGCCTGTGAGATTTCTCACCAACACGAATGTATTCCGTTTGCATCAACGCCCAAACCCGACTTGATTATCTGAGATCGATGGAAATCTTTATTGCTGATATACCGGATGAAGGATTGATTCGCGAAGGGGAATTGCCGGTGTCGATTTTTGATCTTGCTGAAGACGATCCAATTCGTCCCTCAGGTCCCGTTCAATTTCACGCTGAAATCTTTCTCGTAGACGATGTGGTCACTTTCTCGGGGTGGCTCCGTGGAAAATTCGAGCTCCAATGCTCCACCTGCCTGGAGTACGTGGACTACGAAGCTGATTTCTCCGACTGGTGTTCCGACCTTGATTTGGAGGAAGGACAACAGAGTTTTGAAATTGGAGAAGTCGTTCGAGAAGATTTTCTCCTCGAATTACCTTCGTATCCCCGCTGCGATGAGATCGTCGAGGACAGGACTTGCCCCAAAGCAGAACTGATCGAACAGTATGAGAGCGACCCCTCCTCCGAACCCGGAGAAGACGCGGACAGAGATGTCTGGGGAGCTCTCGACAAGTGGCAGTGAACGGTTTCTTGCACCGTTTGGACAATCATCTCCTGTCGGATCGTTGCGACTTGAGAAAAACCGGGTAGTTTCCGGCCTTAGATATTATTAATGAGCGTTCCGCCCCCTCCTTCGAAAGACTTTATTCGAGAAATCATTGACGAAGATCTTGCTTCCGGAAAGCACGACAGCACTGTCACGCGTTTCCCGCCGGAGCCAAATGGCTATCTCCATATCGGGCACGCGAAATCCATCTGCCTGAATTTCGGCATTGCCGAGGAATACGGTGGTCGCTGTCACCTGCGTTTCGACGATACCAACCCGACAAAAGAAGACGTCGAATATGTCGACTCAATCAAAGAGGATATCCAGTGGTTGGGATTCGACTGGGGCGATCACATCTATTTCGCCTCCGACTATTTCTCTAAGCTCTATGACTGGGCCGTTCACTTGATCAAAGAGGGTCTAGCCTACGTCGATGACCAGAGCGCCGAAGAAATGCGCGAAAACCGGGGCGACCTCCAAACCCCCGGTGTAGAAAGCCCGTTCAGGAATCGAACAGAAGAGGAAAATCTTGATCTCTTCGAGAAGATGAAACGGGGGGAATTTAAGGATGGGGAAAAAGTCCTTCGAGCCAAAATCGACATGGCGCACCCCAACTTGAACATGCGAGATCCGGTTCTTTACCGAATCGTCCATGCCGAACACCACCGGACGGGAGATGAGTGGTGCATTTACCCCATGTACGATTTTACGCATGGGCAGAGCGATGCACTGGAATACGTCACCCATTCCCTCTGCACTCTTGAATTTGAAAACCATAGACCTCTGTATGAATGGTTTCTCGATAATCTCCCGGTTCCATCTCGCCCTCGGCAGATCGAGTTCTCCCGCCTGAGCTTGAATTACACCGTGATGAGCAAGCGGAAACTCCTGCAGCTCGTTCAGGAAAACTACGTCAGCGGGTGGGATGACCCTCGCATGCCCACCGTTTCCGGAATTCGCCGCCGCGGCTACCCTGCCGAAGCGATCCGAAACTTCTGCAAGACAATCGGGATCACCAAGTACAAGAGCACGAATGACATCGCCCTTCTCGAGAATTCAGTTCGGGAAGTACTGAACAGAACCGCATCCCGGTTCATGGCAGTCCTCGATCCAATCAAAGTGATCGTAACCAACTATCCAGAAGACCAGGTCGAAGAATTCGACGCAGTTATCAATCCGGAATATCCAGAACTAGGAACAAGGAAGGTTCCCTTCTCTCGCGAACTCTACATTGAACGCGACGATTTCATGGAAGATCCGCCGAAGAAGTTCTTCCGCCTTTCTCCCGGAAAAGAAGTTCGATTCCGCTGTGCCTATTTCCTGAAGTGCAATGAAGTGGTGAAAGACGATGAAGGCAACATCACTGAAATTCACTGTACCTACGATCCGGAAACCCGTGGCGGTGAGAACCCACCCGACGGTCGTAAAGTGAAAGCGACCATCCATTGGGTCAGTGCAGCTCATGCCATTGACGCAGAGGTGAGGCTCTACGACCGCCTGTTCCAGCACGAAGCACCGGACAAAGACGGAGACTTCCTCCAACACCTGAACCCTGAATCTCTATCGGTTCTTTCGAACGCCAAGCTCGAACCAAATCTGGGAAAAGTTGAACTGGGAGAAACCGTCCAGTTCGAACGTCTTGGATATTTCTGTCCCGATTTGGATACTTCTGTCGAGAAACCTGTCTTTAACCGGACCGTGGGACTTCGCGACTCTTGGGCGAAAGCACAGAAAAAGAAGTAATATCCTGCCAGTGTGACTAGTTAGAGGGAAGATCGAGTATATAACTCGACTCTCCCGGAAAGAGAACGTTGAATCGTTCCACCTCTTTTCCCCCAAACGAATTGCGAAAAATCACGCTCAACTCTCCGCTTTTATCTGCGATGATTCGGTAACCAGTTCCACCTTGAGGAACTTCAATGACCGCAGTACCAGTCAGCATAACAGGGTCCTCGTCGCCAGACAGTTTATCCGAATCGATGCCAGTAAATTCGAAAAGGAATTTCGGCGATATCTGCTGATCAGGCTCAAACTGGAAAAAGACCGTTGTATCGATAAGGCGCTGGGCCTGCTCTTGAAGCTCCTTTTTTTCATCCTCCGAAAAAAGCTTCAACACTCTGTAATAGAGATAAGGTTCGTTCTCCGGATCATCCGTAAAACTTCGTGGATCGATTTCTACTTCGATTGATGCCGTTTTCCCGACGAAGTCAGTTTTCACCGGAATATCAGGAACCGGATGAGATTGGACTGTCCAGACAAACAAGAGGTTGGCCCAAACAATCAGGATTACGGTTTTCGGTCTCATTGGGGGCAAAAAAGGCATGTGGCGTAGGAGAGCCGAATTCAGGCAATTCATTTCATGCTTGCATTCAGAACACAATCTCCCACATGATCTTTATACAGATTCGAACCAACAGTGCAATACCAATGAAAACCCTACTGATAGCAATCGCCGCGATTTTCACTCTAGCTGGATCCGTCTATGCCGGGTGTGGAAAAAAAGTAACGGACGAAGGTGCGCTTTCCTCGTATGACGCGGAAACGAAGATGATTATCGTCAAAGCTGAAGACGGCGAAGAAGCAAAGCTCACCATCACCAAAGACACCGTCGTAAAAGACTCCGAAGGCAAGGAAGTGGCCCTCGAAGATCTCGTCGAGAAGTCTGTGAAGGTAATCAGCGAGCACAAGAAAGTCGACTCGGTCGAGGCAAAAGCCTCCTGATCGATTCCCTTTCAATTCGAAACGCCCGGGACGATTGGCTCGTCACCGGGCTTTTTCGTGCCCCCTCAAAGAACGCAATTCTGCACTTGCCCGGGTTTGATCGATCCGACATTGTCTCGGCAAACTTTCCTATCAAGCATGAAAAAGACCTACACCATCCTACTTAGCACACTTCTCCTCGCAGCCTCGCCGCTAGTGCATGCCGAAGAGAAACTGGATCCAATCTTCAATGGTAAGGACCTTTCAGGATGGTCGGTACCGGAAAACAATATCTGGTGGCTGGTAGAGGACGGTGTTCTCCAGGTGCGAAGCGGCCCCGAGAAGAAAGGTTCGATTCTCTGGACTGAAAAAGAATACGAAAATTTCGTGGTTGAGCTCGACTTCAAATTTGGGGAAGGAACAGTAGACTCAGGAGTGCATGTCAGGAATCAGGATCAGATTCAGATCGGCATTTCCGGATCTCTCAAGCGCGATATGACAGGCTCTCCTTACATTCCGGGTAAAGGCTACCCTGTCGAAGCAGAAGGCGTAAAGGAGCTCCTGAAACTGGACGACTGGAACCACATGCGGATCGAAGTGAAAGGAATGGAATACGTCTGCTTCTTGAACGGTGAGAAGGTGATGACCTACACGAGCGACACCGGCAAGCCCAAAGGTCCCATTGGTCTCCAACTTCATGGGAATAAGGAAATGGGGATCGACTTCAAGAATATCAAAGTCGCAGAATTGGATTAAATCCTGCTCTATTGCTCACAAAACCTCAAAGCGACATGGAAGAAGACTCAATCTACGAACGTATCGGCGGACAACCTACAATCGACAGCCTTGTCGACAGTTTCTATGAAAAAGTTCTCGCTGACCCGGAACTTTCCTCCTACTTCAAACACGCGCCGATGGATAAGCTCCGCACCATGCAGAGAGAGTTTTTCTCGTCTGCCACCGGTGGTCCGATTATCTACAGCGGTCGCCCTCTGGGCCAGGTCCATGCCAATATGGCCATCAGCAAAAGAGAATTCCAGAGATTTACTGAGCACCTTCTCCAAACCCTCAAAGAAGTAGGGGTCGAAGAGAAAGATGCCTACGAAATCATCAGCCACGTAAACCTCTACGCGGATGAGATCACCAATGACGCAAACGCCGGCTACGATTGATTGACTACCGGTCGCTAGAAACGATCCCTGCCTCTCCTCTCCAGATGGCAGGGAGATCGTCTTTTGTTTCTTGCAAAATCTTAACAATTCGCGCCCGTTCGCCAGGGTCGAAGTAGTCGAACCCTTCCGGCGGTGTTGCTGGAGTTAGAATATCCCAGAGACGGGAATACACCCTGTCTTTCATTTCCTGAGGGGCTTCTTCAAAGGACCTTGAGTAAATCAAGTAGCTGAGGCGATTCTCGAAAATACGGTCCTCAAGATTGAAATCCTTCAGGCTGGTGCCGTCACTTGCCTTCCGGCTGTTCCGTTGAAAATCCGACTCAAACTCGGGATTTCGTTCAAAGTCGTATCCTTCCAGAGACACCTCGTCTGCAAAAAGGAGATACCGAACGAGCTTGTCAAAGAGCCGTTCAGTCCCTCGCACTGTTCTTTCCCTCGGACCATCCTCCGATTTCGCAGTCTCCGCTTCCAGATGACGATGGCGATAGAGCGCCTCCATTAGGAGATTGTGGGCTTCGATCTGATGATCAAAAAGTAGCAGAGAGATCACATTCGAATCGCCCCGGGGCAGTATCTTTTCGTCAAAAAACGCAGATAGATCGGAAAGCGATCCCTCCGGTTGTTCCAGAACCACACTCTGCCCCTCCCGACTCGCAAAGGTATTTCCCAGGTGCTCCAGATTCGCGGGCGCATTCGTTACAAAGTATCCTCCCCATCTCGACTCAAAAGGGACCGTATGCCCGAGTCGAATGTGGTCTGCCACGGCACGCACTCTTCGACCATTCTTTGCCGTGTAATGCGATCTCGCCAGAGGCCCGGGGAGAAAGTTCGTCGCTGATCCTCCGTGACACCCGAAGCAACTCCGTGGCTGTACAAAACCCACCTTTTCCCCGGGATTTTTAGGAGGTTCCTCGAAATAGAAACGTCCTCCAGTCTGAGGGTCAAAAGAAATCACCTCCACCTTTCCTCCGGGCATCCAGGCAAGGTGAGTATCCTCATTGAAAAACATAGCCCTCGGATTCTCCGAGCTGATCAAGCTGCGCTGGAGACTCGTCTGCGAAAAGACAATCACCTGGGACGACTCTGGTATATCGAGCGCCTTCAGCATCTTCTTCACCAATGGCAATCCTGTCTCTGTCCCAAAGTCAAACTCCCCCGCCTCTGCGGCATTGATCAACTGACTCATTGGGTCAGTCGGTTCGCGGTCGTAGTAGCTGTGGGGAGGCTTTTGAAAATCGTTGAACGCCTGGGAAAGAGCGTCAGGAACCCAGGTCACGGCAATGCCGAATACCGCTAGAGTAAGGAGATTCTTCATCCGATTGCGCAAGATGAAGAATTTTCGACGGATTCAGGAAGTCGTTCAAGAAGAGAAATATCCGAATCGTGCCCCTCCTCTCCAGCCCTCCGGGCTTCTCTTACCTCACGATCATCTCCCCTTTCATGATGATCCAGTGTCCGGGAAACGTGCACAGGTATGGGTAAGTTCCCGGCTCCGTTGGAGCAATAAAGCGCAACACCTCTGCGGTGTCCGGGTCGAGCAGCTTCGTGTGATGGAGGATCTTATCACTCTCGGGGATAAAGCCTTTCGAAAGCCCTTTTGGATCCTTGGCCATCTCATTTCCCGCCATTCCCACTTCCTCGACTGCTCCCGGTTCGACAAAAACCAAGTTATGCTGGGTCGCGTCCGGGTTTTTGAAAATGATCTTCACTGGATGCCCTGCTTTCACTGCGAAGCGTGTGCGATCATACATAAGGCGTTCCGGAACGCAGCCGATCTCGATGGTCTTCAACCCATCCTTCTTATCGAAGGCAACCTCTTCGGGCGTACGCTTACTGATCATCAAATCCATCCTCTCATCCTTCGTCCAGCTCTTGGAGAAAGTTTGGACCGCCGGATACTTAGTCAGAAATTCGTCATTCCCATCCCAGTATTTCCTCAAAGCTTCAGACATCAGCACGCACTGAGCTGCAAATTTCAGGTGATCCCCCATCGGTTTTTCAAACACGGGTGCAACCGCTTCAAGAGCGTCTTTGGTTCCGAGGTAGGTCGAAGCAATCACTGCCTCCATTCTTACGATACCGTCCTCGTCCATTGCGGATTGATGAAGCAGAGAAATCCCGTCATCATCATACAGCTGCCCCCAATAGCGAAGCTGCCTGGTTGCACCGGCCCGTGCATCAGGATTCTCCGACTTCAGTAGCTCGACCAGAAGCTCCGGACGCTCCGCCCCGACTCTTCGATAGGTCCAGATGGCCTCCAGGATATGGTGGTCGTATCGCTTGTCTTCTTTGTTCAAGTTTGAGACCCACTTATCCAGTTCGGAAGCTACCTCTTTCGCATCACGGAATTGGATTTCCCTCTTCGTCCAGTATCGATAGCGATACTCGGGGCGTTTCAGGTTTTCCAGCAAAGCAGGAATTGGTGCGTCCGCAATCTCAGGCGGGTCCTGCAATTTCGCCCCTTTGGGAACGACACGCCAAATTCGCCCAGACTGCCGATCTCGTCGCGGATCACGCAGCGAGTATTGGGCATGCCCTTTCACCGGATTGTACCAATCGCAGATATACATGGCACCGCGTGGTCCGTAGCGAAGGTCAACCGGGATAAAGCTGAGGTTCTGAGAGAAGATGAGATCGAACTGGTATTCCTCAGTGTAGTGATCTTCGTGCCGAACCCACTTATGAAACTCGACACGGTTGGTCGGCTTGTACCTTACCTTCACAAAACCGTCCTGCATATCTTCTGGCCACATAGGAAAGTCGACGAACTCATGACCACAGACTCCGGAATATGCCGGAATCCCTACCGCTTTTGGCTGCTGGTCAGGATACGGAGGATTCAAAGAGTGAAATGCTGACGCAAAAATCGGGTGACTCGCTACATGGTTCCCCCAGTCGTCGTAGGTGACTCCCCACGGGTTCGTGTTCGGGTAGCTGCCGAAGGAAATCAGCTTTCTCGTCGATGGCGTGTATCGAAACCAAGCTGAGTTCTCCGCCCTGACAGGTCCATACGGAGTTTCCACCTGAGAATGGTGAAAGATCGATTCACGAAACATCAAATCACCATCTGGCGTCCACACAAAATCGTGGAGGGAATGGTGGCTGTCCTCCGTTCCGAAACCGGTCAGGATCGTTGTTCGCTTGTCTGCCTTGTCGTCTCCATCAGTATCTTCGAGAAGAACGAGATCAGGCTGATCAGAGACATACATCCCATTATCTGTGAGAACAAAAGACAGCGGAATATGCAGGTCGTCGGCGAACACAGACGATTTGTCCGCCTTTCCATCGCCGTCTGTATCTTCAAGAATGACGATTTTATCGTTCGGCTCATTTCCTGGATAGACATGAGGATAGGTAGTCGAACAACTTACCCAGAGACGCCCTTTTGAATCCCACCGCATCGCGATAGGACAAGCGATGTCAGGAAACTCCTCCTCAGTCGCGAAAGCGTTCACCTCAAAGCGAGGATCGATTTGGAATTCACTCTTCTCATCTTCAGGGGAAAGCCATTCATTCGCTCCGCGAGCTTCGACAACCTCGTCAAGCGGCGGCAAATTGGAGTCATCAACCGGTCCGGAAACTTCCTCTCCTTTTGCGAGAGCATGAATACGATCCTCTCGGTTTGCGGTCATTATCTCGAAATTCCGCATCGCTGGAAGGAAGTCGAGATAGCCGTAGTCTTTGTTACGGTCACCAGTGTAGTAGAAAGTGTTCACCGGGCGGTAACGGCGAAAGTATTGCCGGTTTTTATCCACAACGACCTCTCGGAGATCTTCCTCAACTTCAGGCGGCGACTCTCCAAACATTCCCCGAAAGAGTTCCTCGGCAAAAATGCGATATCCATCTTTCGTGAGGTGAGCGCCATTGATTGTCAGATCTGAATCAGGATCACTCAACGGCCCCACAGTCGGTCGGAACACATCGACAAAACCTACCGCCTCCTCTGCAGCCACTTCCCGCATTGCGTCGGTGTAGATTTCAAGACGAGCATTATTGAGGTCCCCAGCAGGAGTTCCCTTCAGGTTCTCGTTAGCAATGGGAGATACCAGAACAATCCTCGGACCCGTCTTTCCATTAAAGAGCGACGTTTTCAAATCCTGCAGGTACGTGTGCAATCGCTGCTTAAACGACTCAAGCCCCTCTTCTCCGGCGAAAGACTCATTGAATCCAAACCCCGCAATGATCACATCGGCTTTCTCGCGAGTCAGGTGCTGCGCAACAGACGCAAAGTTATCAGGCCGAGGTTGTAGATCGATTTCGTCCGCAGACCAAGAGAGATTTCGGATCACAGGGGCTTCCTCCGGATGCGACTGGTAGACCATCGATTCGAAGAAGCCGTATCGCCCCGCCAGATCAAAGAGCGTGTTTCCCACAAACATGATGCGGTCCCCCTCCTTCAATTGAAGTGGTAAGTCCGTGGCTACAGCCTCGCCCTTCTCAGGAGTCGGAGCAGATTCCGCATAGATTCCGTAGGCGGCCAAAGCAGGGTCTTCAGGCGGACGCTCCTTTCCTGTCTCCTGGTTCCTGGCATCCTTTGGGTTCACCTTCATTGGTGGTGCCTTTTGCGCCCAACCGGAAAGGGAACAAAAAGAAAGGAGCAGTATTGGTATCACTAAGGTCTTCCCACTCAGAAATTGTTGCATCCTATCCGTATTCCATTTCGACGCCAAATGGTCAACGACTCAGGGAAACGTGAAAAAGTGAAGAATTCCTCGTTAGACGATAGTGGTAGGAAACATATCCGAACCACTTGACCGGCACGCTCGTCTCTCCCACCTTGCCGCGTTGATCGCCAGCCTACAACTCGAACTCACTCGTCCACGCATCGCTATGCTGGTGAGTTTCGTCATCGCGATCATTTTGCTGATCCCTGCGCAATTGATTCTCCCCGGTCTGGCTGTGGCAGCGGTGAGCGCGTATTTCATCGGTTCCGATCCCGAACCTAAGCTTCGCAGGCGGCTCTCGATTCTGCTTGGGTGCGTCATCCTACTGGGATTTACAGACATCAATCCCTCCATCGAAAATGAGAATTTCTTTAAAGTGGGAATCCCGTTTTGTCTCGTCATCGTCGTGCCAGCCGTGATCCAGATGTTCGGTGATCGTGGAGTGATTCGATATCGATTCTGGCCCGTCCACTGGCGAAAGCACGATATCATCTACACCATTCTTTCCATCCCCCTGGCTTGGCTGGTCCTGAAAGGATACGAGTGGGGAAACCGTTACTTCCTCGACGACGAACTCTTCCGCCATTGGACGCTGCCGCCCGAAGCTGATCCAGTTGCTATCAGGAAGCTTTTCATCGGCATCAATATGGTCGGAATTTGGGACGAGTTGTTCTTTGTAAACACAGCGTTTGCCCTGCTTCGTAGTCTTTTCTCATTCCGGGTTGCCAATGTAGTCCAGGCTGTTCTCTACACCGCAGTTCTTTACGATATGGCCTTCACAGGGTTGGGAATCGGCATCGTCTTTTTCTTCGCCTGGACTCAGGGAAGCATGTTCGAAAAGTCGGAGAGCCTTCTCTGGGTTCTAATCGTGCACCTTATTGTGGATTACCTTCTCGTGGCGTTCATTGTTCAGACATACTACCCCGACTACGGCCTCGACTTCCTGTGGCGAAAAGGGTTCTAGTTCCATCGAACTACGCTATTCCGTTGTTGAGCTTTCTTGAGCGGTCCGCTTTACTTCGCTCATGAAAATGGGCTCGGCAGTGTGTTTCTCTCTCCTTTCAATGGCGGTGTTTCCGCTGTCGCTTCACGCTGATTTCTGGCCCGAATTCCGAGGACCCGAGGGAAATGGACATGCCGCTGAAGCAGATGTACCCCTGCAATGGAGCCAGAGAAAGAACATCCGGTGGAAGATAAAGGTCCCAGGGAAGGCATGGTCGACGCCCGTCGTGGCAAATGGTCGCGTCTTCGTCACGACAGCCGTCGAAGATTCACGAGAGCTCACTCTACAAGCGGCCTCTTATTCACTCGAAGATGGGGAATCAGAATGGGAATCCGAAGTTCTCTCTGTAGAGCCGACGGCAATGCACAAGAAGAACAGCCAGGCCTCTCCATCCCCAATCTATGAAGATGGAAAGCTTTATGTGCACTTCAGCCATTTTGGAACGGCCTGTCTCAATGCGGAAAACGGCGATATCGTTTGGACCCAGACTTCCCTACCCTACAAACCAGTCCATGGCACGGGTGGTTCGCCAGTCCTGTATAAGGACAAACTCATTTATTCCGCAGATGGTGGAGAAGATCCCTTTATCGTAGCATTGAACAAGTCCGATGGCTCTGTCGCTTGGAAAACGGCGCGAGATGTCGAAGTGCAACGCACATTTTCCTTCTCGACTCCACTAATCATTGAGGTCAACGGAGAACCACAAGTCATCAGCCCGGCTTCGGGAGCCGTCATATCCTACAATCCAGACACAGGCCAGGAAATCTGGCGCTGCCGATACGATGAAGGGTATTCCGTTGTTCCGAAACCACTATTTCACAACGGAAAGATCTACGTCTGCTCCGGATTCAACCGAGCTATTCTTCTAGCTATCAAAGCGGACGGAAAGGGAGATGTCACCGATACTCACATTGCTTGGACAAATGAAAAGGCCATTCCCAAGGAAAGCTCGCCCATCATTGTCGGAAATCGACTTTATATCAATGATGATAAGGGGGTTCTATCCTGTTTTGATGCTGAAACCGGAGAAGAAATCTATCGCGAACGCCTGGATGGAGCAGGTGGCTATTCCTCATCGCCCGTTTTCGCCTCCGGCCACCTCTTTTTTCACAATGGCGAGGGAATCACCACTGTAGTCAAACCAGGACCAGATTTTGAAAAAGTGGAAGAAAATGACCTTGGTGAATACGGGCTTTCTTCTTTCGCTGTGGTATCCGACGGATTTCTTGTTCGAACCGAAGAGCATTTGATTCGAATCGGAAAGTAGTCTCCCCTCCACTAAGCGTCCAGATATTGTTGAAGCGCTTCCTTCAACTGAGTTCTGGCTCGAAATAGCAGGCTTTTTACAGCAGGAACCGACATGGAAATAACCTTGGCGATCTCTTCGTAAGGCATTTCCTCGTAGCGCCGCAGGATCACAGCCGTTCTCTGCTTTTCCGGGAGTTCCTGTATCGCTTTGTTGATGGCCTCTTCCAACTCCGACTGGAGAAAGTTTTCGTCTGGAGAAGTGCCATGCGTATCCTCGACTACCGTATGCCGTTCTTCCTCACGCTCCTCAACAGAAACCGTAGGTTTTCGCTGTCTTCGGCGAACCTCGTTGAAAACCAGATTTCGGGTAATCGTAAACAACCAGGTCGTAAACTTCGCTTGCGGCTTATACCGTGGTGCTGACTTCCAGATGCGCAAAAAAACCTGCTGGGCGATGTCTTCTGCCTCCGTCGGGCTGCCAAGCATTTTTGCCACCGTTCCGATGACAGCTCCCTGGTGAGTTTCGACCAATAGTTGGAAAGCTTCGATATCTCCCTTGCCAACCTTGACCATCAGCTCTACATCGCGCTGGTTGGCGAGTTCTTTCTCATCATCATCGGGATCTAGTCGTGATGGTGAGTCGCTATGGGTCATCGGAGGAGGATTTTTTGCAAATTCCCGGTTAAAACCGTCCAATACCAGCTAAATTGAACCCCATCAAGCTGGGAATGTTTCCCAAAAAACTTACCCAATGCAGATTTCAGGAAAAACCGCATGACTTCCACTCACCGTACAAAACCCAAACGGACCTGGAAGCCATTACGTAGGATCTCTCTCCAGCTCATGGAATGGGGAGTGACCAGTGAAATGGTCGCACTTGCCGGGATGGTTCTCGGTATCCTGGCGGGAGTCTCCTTCATGGCGACTGGATTCAATGACGAACCTATGATGTTCTGGATCCTGGGTATGGTGTGCTGCATACTGCGAGTCGGCTGTATCCGCCTCGACGTGGCTCTTCAACCGCTCTCCCATAAGCAATCGCTGGAAGATATTTTCTTCAATGAACTCCCCGAACGGGTTTCCGATGCCGTGACCTTGATCGGCTTCGGCTTCGCCATGGATTCCTCGCCCTGGCTCGGTCTCGGAGCAGCACTGACAGCAATTTTCTCCGCTTATGTCAGGTCAGTGGGGTACTCCCGGGGTGCGGGTCGGAAACACGCCAGCTCTGGCCCCATGACTCGAATTCACCGGCTTGTTCTGATCTCGCTGAC
Source organism: Verrucomicrobiales bacterium (assembly GCA_002698785.1). Taxonomy (GTDB): domain Bacteria; phylum Verrucomicrobiota; class Verrucomicrobiia; order Verrucomicrobiales; family DEV007; genus Arctic95D-9. The sequence goes on from PAAG01000014.1 coordinate 186,279, forward strand.
CTCAATTCTGATGATCTTCGGTGTAAATACAAATAACCTCGAAAACCTGAATATGACCATTCCCCAGATCGCCCTCTGGGTGATCATCATGGGCTGCGTAGCGACTATTCTGATTCGTTGGTTGAACATTCGTGAATTCTCAGAAAGCTGAAATTTATTTAAGAAAAGTTAATCAACCGCTCGACATTCGAAGTTGAGGGATATACCCTGCCTCGCCCATGTACCGACCAGGCATCCTACAGTTTCTGATGCTTGCCACGCTGTTCTTCAACACCGTCGAAGCCAGCGAGGAATTTACCCGGGTAGTCATCGATCCCGGCCACGGAGGAAAAGACCCAGGCTCGACTGCGTTCGGTCTGGTGGAAAAAGAACTGACCCTCGATCTGGCGAAGCGCCTCGAAAAAATCCTGATTGGTGCCGGTCTCAGCACCGAACTGACCCGCCGAGATGATTCCTATATTGAACTTGTTGACCGTGCCGAAATGGCGAACAACACACCAGGCACAATTTTCGTCAGTCTACACTTCAATGCCCACACTGACCGCAGCATCAGTGGAACGGAAACGCTCTACTGGCCAGGCAGCGAAACTGGTCGCGAATTGGCCAGCTATATTCAAAGTGAAATTGGAAGAAGGCTTGTGACTCGGAATCGGGGCCTCAAGCCTGAACGCCTAAAGGTGCTTGAGGAAACCAAAAGTACCGCCGTGTTGATCGAATGCGGCTTCATCTCAAATCGCTGGGAAAGTCAGCGATGCGGGGCCGAGTGGTTCCGTCAGATCGTCGCAGAGGAGATCGCTCAAGGCATCCTCCGCTACCGAAAACTGTGATAGTAGCAATGTTACAGGTATTTTGTTTTTTGAGATTAACGTAGTTTCTGACTTTCCCATCTATACTGGATGTGCTAGAATCAAGATGATTTCTTAGAATTTTAAGGAAGCAGATCAGACCATTCGACCCCACCGCCATGAGTGATCCTATTGCCAATTGTACCTTGGAACTCGCTTGCACCGTAGGTTCCCTAGACAATGCTATCGAAGCTATTGAAGAAGGTGCAGACGTTAACTTCCGAGACGGTGCGCCTCTATTTCTCGCCATCGTCAATCGCAATCGACACATCATCAATATGTTGCTAGATCACGGAGCCGATCCGGTTTCTTTTCTTCCCAAGAAGAAAATGCAACTCATCAAGAATCGCGATGATTTGATCGAGGAGCTCATCGCTTGCGCCCCCCATAATCCTCGGGATGTGAAAATCGAAGAAATTGAGCAAATCGATTCCGGGATTCGGGAGAAAGGCGTTGAATTTCTAATTGCCGATGTCGATTGGGACAACGCGACACGTTTTCGAGATTCCCTCGACGCTATCGGTGCAGGAACCAGCCATCGATGTGTCGCCGAATTTCTCCAATGGGCACGCAGTGAGCGGCGCTCTACCAATGAGGACGTGGATGAATTTCTTACCTCAAACGATTCCACGATTGTTGAATACCGTGAGCGCTACCTCTCCAGCGGTGAGAATCTCGTTGCTCTTGCCAACGACTTTGTCAGCGAGCCAGAAGAAAAGGATAGCTGATATCGACGATATTCTCGACCGTCATTGAAAGGACCGGCATCACCCTCGCGTAGTGGGTAGATGCGGATACTTCTCACACGTCGGGTCACCCTCGTTTCATCTCTCTTTCTCACCTTTGGACTCTGCTTCCTCATCATCCTGATTGAGTGCTCGAACGCAGTTATCGAAAGAGCTGCACGCGATAAGGTTTTTTCCGATATCGAATCCATTCCCTACAACGAAGTCGCCGTCGTTCTTGGCTGTTCCGACAAGTTGTCCAATGGAAGAGAGAATCTCTATTTCAAATATCGAATCGACACGGCTGCCGAACTGGTAAATGCCGCGAAATGCCGATACGTTCTCGTAAGCGGAGACAACGGTGAGAAAACCTATGATGAACCTTCCGAAATGCGGGATGCGCTCATAGCAAAGGGGGTGCCCAAAGAGCAAATCGTCTTGGATTATGCTGGGTTCAGCACTCTAGACTCGGTCCTTCGCGCTGAGGTCATCTTTGGCCTGAAAGGTTATACGATCGTCTCCCAGGAGTTTCACAATCAGAGAGCATGCTACATCGCAAAACAGCATGGCCTCTCTGTTTCAGCCATTAACGCTCAGGATGTATCATCCTTCGGGGGGCTAAAGACCAAACTGAGAGAGAGGCTCGCCCGCGTAAAGACGATTCTCGATATTCACATTCTACACTCACACCCGAAATTCACCGGGCCGAGAGAGAAAACTCCGTGGAATGCGTGAAGTAAAAGAGAAGCTACTACTTCTTCTTACGAAGAAACGTGGGAACATCCAAATCTTCGCCGTCCACAATCGTAGGATCAGTCTTCGCGAACCGCCCTTTACCTGCCACAGGCTCGAGTTGAAGCATTTCCTGCTGTTGACGGATATCCTCTGATGGCTCTGGGCTACTCTCCGGGGGAAGCGCTGGTGGCTTGGTCGGAGGAAGGGCAGGACCTGATGCCTCCTCTTTTGGCTCACGAGTCTTAATACGGCCGGTTTGCCCACTGGAAACCATTCGGGTGAGAGTGATCTTTTGCGAAGAGTCGGTTACCGCCTCGACGCGGTCTACGTCACCTCCTTCTTCGCCTGCAGGCTGAATCGGGGCAACATCGTCACCCGCCTCGCCTCCCTGCTCCATGGCACGGGCGATCGGATTCCGCATATCTTCTTCTTCTGCAGAAAAAGGAGGACCTTCATCTTCCTCCTCAAGCTCCGCCAGAGGCTGCGGCGCATAGGCAGGCACATCTTCCTCGATCTCTGGAGGACCACTGGAATCCAGCGGCTCGAAAATACTCATGTCTTCTTCCGGCTCTGGCTCAACAGCCGGTGCCGGCTCTGGCTCTTCTTCCGTGAATGGGAGAGGCTCAGCATCGCCCATTGGCTCCTCCGCCTCGGGCTCTTCAGCCAGAATTGGCGCTTCCATCTCTACCGGTGGCTGCTGCTCGACTACTGGCGGTGACGCGACAGGCTCCGGCTCGCTGAGAGCAGGAGCACCAAGACTCACGGCTGGCGCCTCTTCTTCTTCATAAGAATCCTCATAGCTATCATCCGACTCACCATCGTCGATCGAGCTGATAATCGTCACGGCAAGGCTGTTACCAAGGCGTTTGTCATTCCCAGTACCAAAGAGGATCTGTGTATTTTCCCCAACGTGCTTGGTAACTTCATCCATGACCAACTGCACTTCGTACAACGTCATGGTTTCTCCACCAGCAACCTGAACGAGCACAGCCCTCGCATCATTGAGTAGCTTACCTCGCTCAAGAAGCGGACACTTCAGAGCCTGTTCGAGTGCCTCATGAGAACGATTATCGCCTTTGGCAACACCGTAACCGAAAAGACATCTCGATTTCTTCGAATTCAATGCAGAAAGAAGATCGTCCATACCGATCCGGATAATCCCCGGTCGGAACACGATGTTCATGCTCGCACGAATACTCTGGCTAATAATCTTATCTGCGGCTGCGAAAGCCTGAGCAACGCCATCTTTGGGCACAATCAATTCACCCATGCGATCATTATCGAAAGTAATGACTGCATTTGCGTAGCGGCCAATTGTCTCGAGAGCGTTTTCAGCCTGCTCTCTCCGACGCGCCCCCTCAAATGTGAAAGGCATAGTAGCGAAAACTACAAGAAACACCCCTTCTTCTCTGACGATACGGCAAATCTCTGGAGCAGCTCCAGAACCCGTTCCACCGCCAAGACCTACACAGAGGAAAATCATGCTATGACCGCGGACCGCTTCTCGAATCTCATCGACCGCTTCCAATGCAGCTTGCTTTCCGAGCGAAGGATCGCCGCCGGTTCCCATACCCTTCAGCAATGTCGATCCAAGTTGGATTTTGTCACTGGATACCGATGTGGAAAGCGCCCTGATATCGGTATTCAGCGTGAGAAGCTCTGCATCATCACTCCCTTCCAGGGCCATCCGATCAAGCACGTTAGCACCTGCTCCTCCTACCCCGATCACCTTGACACCCGATTCCAGAGGACCGGGGATGTCTCCTTGCGTTTCTTGGCTGTACTCAATCATGGAAAAGGTCAATGTTGATTATCGCTACAATCTTGTCAATCTCTAACAAAGGTTTAGGGTTTTCACTTCCCTCCACCAAAAATCTTCTCAAATTTCTCTCCGAGTTTACTTAGGGCTCCTCTTCGGGGTCTTTGCTCATCTAAGAGCTGCGCATACCGTATCAAGCCGACCGGCGTCGCATACTGGGGATTTTCAAATAGTGCCGCAGGTCCCGACATCGCAGCAGAACCTGATTTCTGTACCGGTACGCCGAATATCTCCTCCGTCACCTGGTCTAGTCCTCTCATGAGACTACTTCCACCTGTAAGGAATATCCCTTTTCCCAGTTTGTCCAGATATCCTTGTTGACGAAGTGGTTCCGCTATCACTGTAAGAAGTTCATTGATGCGGGCATTCATGATTTGATTGAGCATCTCCTGCTCTACTTTCTTACCCGCTTCCCCTTCTATGGTTATCTCTCGTCGCTCGACATTCCTCAGGGACGCACTCCCGTGAGCCACTTTCAGCTTTTCAGCGCGAGTCAGCGGAATCTTAAGCACAAGAGCGATATCGTTTGTTATGTGATCACCACCTACTGCTACACAGCCACTTGCAACCACAGCTCCATCAACAAAACAGATGTAATCCGAGGTTCCTCCTCCGATATCGATCAGAAGTGCTCCTTCATTCTTCGCCTCACGATTCAAGACAACCTGAGCGGCAGCAACCGGGGAAAAAACGATATCTTCGACTTCAAGAGGAACTTCACGAACACATTTGATTGCGTTCTGAATCCGTGTTTTCACCCCGTGGACAATGTGATAATCCGCTTCAAGTTTCTGCCCGAGCATACCCATAGGGTTCAGAACTTTCTCCTGACCATCGACGAAGTAGTGTTGGATAATGGAATGTATATACCCATTTTCTTTGGGAAGCGGAACATCTCGAGCGATCTTCTTCACTTCTTCGAGATCTTCGGCAGTAATTTCCATCTGCTCGTCTGCCACCCGAATCGTTCCACGGTTGTTCAAGCTTTGAACGTGCGAACCAGTAACCGCGAGGAAAACTGTATTCACCTCGACATCGCTTCGCTCCTCCGCCCGCATCAGGGCATCGTGCAAGCATGTCTGGACGGTGTCGGGATCTACGATTTCCCCCTTTCGCACTCCTGCGGAGGGATGTTGGCCTACCCCGAGAATCTTGATAGCTCCGTCGGCACGCACCTCTCCCACAACCATACAGACCTTCGAAGTGCCGATCTCGAGACCGACATAGATATTCGACGCAGCCATTAATTTCTAAGGTACCTGAAAAGCTTATCCCCCTTTCAAAATAGATCGCAAGTGTTTTTCTTGCGCATCTGGGCGGGAATTGTCGGATTTTTCATTATTTGTCTCCACCGGCATCGCATTTACGGACACTGCTGCTTTGTCGATGGGCTCTGCAAATGTGACTGGTATGTTCTTCTCTGCGGCTACATTGACCGATGCCACAGCGACTTTCAGCGGCTCTGTCTCCTTGAGAATCACGTTCAGATCATGCAACCCTTCGTCGATGCGGTTCATCGCAAACTTGACTGACAGACCTTGCCGATACAGGCACTCTACCGACCATTCGTTTCGGCATTTCACCATGTGGATCGTCATTTCTCTCCCTTGAAAAAGCTTCTCGCTCTTTGCGATCAGGGAAACGGCAGAACGAACCGGCTGGTTTTCGATTCTCGTTCCCTCGGTTGGTTCCGTGATCTTGAACGCCTCGATGATGGGCAATGCCATCATCGCGTCGTCGAGATTGAGACAACGAAAAAGAAAGCCCTCCTCATCGAGAAGAAACCCACGCTCCATGTCTCCGGGGCGGATTCCCAAAGGGGGGCAGGAAAGCCAAGCCACCGGAAATCTCTCTCTAACCACGATATTGAGCGTATCTGGAAGCTGCCGAGTGACATCCACCTTCTCTACTACCGGTAATTTCGCCACTTGCCGCTCGATCGAAACGAGATCGAGTTCCATCAAATTCAAGCCGATCGACACATTCGCAATTTCAGAGATTCTAGACTCACTCAAAGCACCGTCGGTCTGAATCTTGAGTTCCTTGAGCACAAATTCCTCGTTCTCGTAAAAGACCCGATCGTATCCCCACTTCAACGCGAGAGGGAGACTAACGCACAGACAGATCACTCCTAAAATGCGAACTATCCAAGCCTTTGCCTTGGATTTCCTCCGAATACTGGAACTAGGCTTCGACAGATCCGCCTCCAATTGGATCCAGTCGGACTCTCGATTCGGACGGTTCCAAGCGGCGCCGAAGCCGGACTTGCGAGTGTTGGAAGCGCGGTATTTCTTTCGCATTAATCGAAATTAAGCGAAAGTTTAATAATTTTCAAACACAGACTTGCATAATCCATACCGGCTGCATTCGCTGCTTTCGGCAGCAAACTGCTTTCGGTCATTCCAGGAATCGTATTTACCTCAAGGACAAACGGCTCTTGATCCTCCTCGCGCAGCAGCACATCAACACGTGAGTATACCTCCACTCCGAGAGATTGGTGAGCTTTGAGGGCTTCGGCCTGAACACGGGCTGTTACTTCGGCAGGCAAATCCGCCGGGCAGAAATAATCCGTTCCACCCGATCCCGTCATCCACGGATACTTGTTCGAGATGTCATAAAACCCGGATCGTGGCTGAATGTGCACGATGGGCAATGCCTCATCACCCACGATACCAACTGTCAGCTCCTTGCCGGTGATCAACTGCTCTACCAACACATCGTTGCTGTATTTGACGGCATCCTCGATGGCAGCAGACCATTCTTCTTCCGTATGCACAAGGTGCACTCCTACGCTCGACCCCTCTCTCGGTGGCTTCACGACACAGGGGATCCCAACGGAACTCTGGGCAGGAGCGTTGCGAACTCCTGGAACAGCCACTTCGCCTGGGGCTGTAGCACCATCGCCCACCAGGATAACCTCTGAGGCAGGAGTGCTGACAGACGCAGCAATAAACCGATCTTTACTCAGCACCTTGTCGAAAGCGATTTCAGAACTCTCACGCCTGGCCCCTGTGTAAGGAATGCCCCTCCTCTCCAACTCAGCCTGTAGTTGACCGTCCTCGCCGAATGTTCCGTGAATAACGTTAAACGCAACGTCAGTCCCCTCTGGCAACTCGAAGTCTATACCACTGACATCCACGAAGCTGACCTTTCCTACCTTTCCTTCGAGAGCGCTCGCAACTCCCTTTGCGGAAGCCATGGAAACTTCTCTCTCCGATCCTGGTCCTCCAGCGAGAACCGCCACGTGCATATCTTCAATCAACTTATCCATTCCAAAGAAAAAGGGCTGCTATTTAAACCGGCTCATCTTGCCCAATGATCTGAACCTCTGTCTCCAACTCGATTCCTCGCTCCTCAAGTGCTCTCGCTTTTATGCTCGCGATCAGCTCAAGAACTTCGGTTGCAGTGGCTTTGCCGTCATTCACGATAAAATTTCCGTGCACATCGCTAACAGTAGCGGCCCCGACGTGACTGCCCTTCAAACCCATTTCATCGACAAGCTGACCGGCGCCGATGCCTTCCGGGTTTTTGAAAATGCAACCAGCACTCGCTGCTACAGGCTGGGAAGATCTACGTTTGTCTTTGGACAATGCCATTTTCTCAGCGATTTCTCGGTCCAGCGATGGGACTCCACGAAAAACGGCTGACACCGCCACGTTATGAGCGAGCTCAGGGACATTCCGGTAGTGGTGTTTGATTTCCTTGACCGATTTTTCAAACACCTCGCCATCGGCATCAACCATCTTTACGCTCACGACCTGATCAAACGTCTCCGTGCCCATGGCGCCAGCATTCATGCGCAGACTACCCCCGACATTTCCAGGAATGCCTTCCATCCACTCGAAACCTCCGAGGCCAGCGGACTGTGCAGCTGCCGCAACTGCCTTGAATTTCACACCAGCACCCGCCCGAATGGTGTCTCCTTCAGCCTGAATCTCGGAAAACTCACCTCTTACTGGATTGATCACAACACCGGGAATCCCGCCATCTCTAACGAGAAGATTGGAGCCACGGCCAACGATTCGAAGTGGAATTCCAGAATCAGCGCAATGCTTTACCATTCTCCCCAGGCCATCAACAGTCGTCGGTTCTACCCAGAACTGCGCAGGCCCACCGACTTTCATGGTGGTGTGCCGACGCATCGGCTCATAAAGTTTCACGATTCCCTCAGACTCGCCAAGCACAGACTTCAGTTCGTCTACCTTCGCAAGGTCATTCGCCAAACGAGTACCTACTTCGTGAATGTTTCCGGCACCCAAGGTCAAAACCCAGTCACCTGCTCCCAATTTCCTACCAATGGCCAGGTGGAGCGTTTTCAGATCTGGATGAGAAAATGCCTTCTCCACTTCTCCTTCCGCCGTCACAGCGTCCACGATCGTTTCGCCAGTGATTCCCGGGATTGGTTGCTCGCTCGCCGGGTAAATATCCGTGACATACAACTCATCCACACCATCGAAGCAGGTCGCAAATTCATCCTTCAACAACTGGGTGCGAGAGTAGCGATGGGGCTGAAAGAGGCAGATCAGACGCCCTGCATGCTGACTTCTTGCCGTCTGTATCGTTGCTGCGATCTCAGTAGGATGGTGACCGTAGTCATCGACGATAGTGACATTATCGCTATTGCGCTTGAGTTCAAAACGTCGACGAGCCCCCCGAAACGAAGCCAGTGCCTCATCGATTCGGTCGAAAGACACACCTGTTTCAATTCCCAAAGCAATCACCGCCAGTGAATTCAAAACATTGTGACGTCCCGGGATCCCAAGTCGGACTTTTCCGACTTCTTCCCCTGCTTTGAACACAGTAAATTCAGTCCCAGCACCCTTGGGAACGAGATCTCCGGCGGAATAATCGAGATGACGGCTCCACCCGTAGCTGACCGAATTCTCTCGCTCCGCACAAACGCGGCAGGCGTTCTGATCGTCCCCACAATAGATGATCTTCCCCGTTGTCTGGTCACAGAACTGCGAAAAGACTCCGCAAATGGCATCGAGCGAATCGTAGAAATCAAGATGCTCTTCTTCGACATTGAGAAGAATTGCATGCTCCGGGTGGAAGTTGACCAATGTGCCATCACTCTCATCGCCTTCCGCGACAAAGAATTCCCCTGCCTTATCCCAGTGAGCATTGGTGCCAAGAATCGGGATTTCGGCGCCGACGTAGTGCGAAGGAGATTTTCCCCCGACTCGCAGCATATGCGCAGCAAGAGAAGAAGTTGTCGTTTTCCCATGAGTGCCAGCGACTACAATACCTTTTTTCCCCAACATGATCGCCGATAGAGCCTCTGCTCGACGAAGCATAGGGATACCCAATTCCATCGCCGCATCGTAGGCAGCGTTTCCGGGTTTGATCGCACTGGAAAAAACAACGACGTCAGCGTCGGCAACAGACTCAGCAGAGTGAGGACTGGAAAACATCAACCCAACCGTCTCAAGACGCTCGGTTTCTTTGGAGGTCACTCTGTCAGAACCCGAGACCTTATGTCCAAGCCCGAGAAAGAGCGAAGCGAGCCCACTCATGCCTGATCCAGCGACACCGATCAAATGAACCCGTATCGGATCACTTTCTGGAGAGAACTTTTTGCTCCAATCTTGGACAGTCAGGCTCATTCGTATTGTTCGAATTCGATTTCTGGGTTGGTTCAGGAAGGAATCTCGGCTGCGACCCTATTGCAGACCTTTTCCGAGGCATCAGGGATTGCCAACTCCTTCATTTTCGCCCTCATTTCACTCAAGCGATCATCGTCAAGAGAGAGACCGAGGAGCTTCTGGGCAAAATTCTTCTCATTCAGTTCGCTCTGCTTCCAGAGCTCCGCGGCGCCAGGTTCAGAAAAAATCAATGCGTTCGTTGTCTGGTGATCATCTGCCGCAAAAGGATATGGAATAAGAATCGATGGGAGCTCGTAGTAGGCCAGTTCTGTCAGAGAAGATGCACCAGATCTACAAACCGCCAGATCCGCAGCTGCGAGAGCGAATTGCATATTGCTGCAGAAATCCTTAAGCACCCCCGCTTCCGGGCAGCTGTCATGAGCGGGCTTTACAGCTTCGTAATCTGCTGGCCCACTGATATGTAGGACCTGTATTCCTCCAGCCACTAGCTCTGGAAGAGCCCCGGCAACGAGTTCGTTGATTCTTCTTGCTCCCTGACTTCCGCCCATCACCATTACGGTCTTCTTGGCTGGGTCGAGACCGAAAAAGGCAGCCGCTTCCTCTCGTGTCGGTTTCTTTACCACCGAAGGTCTCAGGGGAGTTCCCACCACCTCGACCGCCTTTGCCTCGCCAAAGAATTTCGCACACCGCTCAAAACCCAGGAGCACCGCATTGGAAAACTTCGCATTCAGCTTGTTGGCCCGACCAGGGACTGAATTCGACTCGTGAATAAAGGTTGGGAGCCCCCGCATATTGGCAGCAACAAGAGGAGCCGTCGAAGTAAATCCCCCCATCCCAAGAACTGCATCAGGTCGAAAGCTCTTATAAAGCCGACGACAATCCCAGAGGGCTTTTACAAATGTCAGGACAAACCCCGGCATCTTTACCGAGATCAGGCCAGGCATCGCGATGGCGGGCATTCTCTCAAATCGAAGGTGGTCGTAGCCTTCTGTCGCCAGAGCATCGATCTGCTTTTCGGAGATCAGGAGCAACACCTCCCCTCCCCTTGCTGTCCATGCTTCCGCCACAGCGATTCCCGGAAAAAGGTGGCCTCCGGTTCCGCCGCAGGCGATTACCAAGCGCTTAGAGACTGGGGTGGACATAGGTCTAAAGCAAAATCAGCGATTCGTTTTTACGTTTTGGATTGCTCCAATTATTCTTGGAAAAGTCGGCGGGCCAAAGAGGATGCTGTAGCACCGTTTCCCAATTTTTCATGAGATAAAGGGACTCGGCCTTCGATTTTTCTGTTCGCAGAGCCTGCGGTTCAACAGGAAATACGCTCATCCTGCGGCTCTACTTTCAGAAAAAGCCGGAATTTTTGGATCAGACCACCACTCGAAGCGCTTGCGGAAGAGTCCGAATAAGCTGAGGGGTTTTCCCGATAATGTCTCCGTCGACCTGTATATCAAGGATAGGGTCCGTCTCGATCTCTACGGTTTCCACACTGTAATGTGTAACCAACTGAGAAGCGTCCACCGCTGGATTCTCTTCCTTTCGCAGGCGCTCAAGCCCCATCATCTTACTCGCCAGTTGGAACATCCCTTCGATATTGGCCTTCTTCAGGAGGAACAGATCCAACTTACCATCATCAACGTCTACGGAAGGCGCCAACGTTAAACGCCCTACGCCAACGGTGCCGGCATTGGCCACAACGCACGCTACGCCGGAGGCATAAATGGTCTCCTTTTCATTTATTACGATCCGGTATCTCGCTTCAGGAGTCTCCTGTAGCATTCTGATGCCAGCAAACACATAAGCCCATTTCCCAAACTGGTCTTTCAGCTCTCGTGTTGCCTCCTGAACCGCGCCGACCTCAATACCGCAACCGATTCGCAGGAGAAAAGGGCGGTCACCCATCATTCCCACATCGATGCGCCGTGTTCGAATCTCCTCACTACACACCAGATCACAGGTTCGCTCCAGGTGCGTGGGAAGACGCAACTCCGAGGCAACCAGGTTTCCCGTGCCTCCTCCGAGGATCAAGAGAGGGGTGTCCGTTCCTACGAGCCCGGCTGCTACATCCATCACCGTCCCGTCCCCTCCGTAAACAGCTACGACGTCGAATCCCTTCTCTACGGCCTCTTTCGCCTGGCGTGTTCCATCCCCTGTCTCCTGCGTGATAGAAACATCCCACTTAATACCCGCCTCCCGAAAAGCACTGTTCAAGATCGCCAGAAGAGGGGTTCTTTTTGCTGGCGCAGGATTAATGACCACGTGAATCGAACCGGGTCGGGACTGGGTAGTAAAGATAGATTCACGAGGGCTCGACATGGACCGTGGGACCGTTATCCTAACTTGCGTATTCTCGCGAATTTGTAAAGCCGTTCTCGACCGTACCCTTGAATCCGTGACAGTTTTGTCACTGCTATACTCTTTTTATTCGTTTTAGGCTATTCGAAGTAAACCCGGTTTCAATTTCTTCCGCAAATCTCCTACTTATGCCTACGATCTTAATCGTCGATGACGAAGACGACATCCGTGAACTGATCGCAGTCAACCTGATGCGAGAGGAGAACTACAAACTCCTTGAAGCAAAAGACGGACTCGAAGCTCTTGATCTGTCGAAAAACAAAAAGCCAGATCTCATCATCCTCGATCTCATGCTACCTGAGATGGACGGGGTTAAGGTGTACAAGAAACTGCGAGACGACGTGCGAACTGAGTCGATCCCGGTGATCATGCTGACCGCGCGCGGCCGCCTCGAAGAGAAAATAGCCGGCTTGGAGATGGGGGCGGACGATTACATGCCCAAACCTTTCAGCCCGAAGGAATTGATGCTGCGAGTCAGAAATTTACTCCGCAGGTCCAATCCCAATCACGGGGGTAACCTTATCGAATCGGGCCCATTCAGCCTCGACAAGAGCGCGCTGAAGCTTCACCTGGAAGGCGAAGAAATCGAATTGACTGCCACCGAGTTCAAACTCTTGTTAAGCTTGATCGAATCTCCCGGCATCACTCAAGAGCGAGGCGACTTGCTTCGGAAAGTCTGGGGATACAGTGACATGATTCAAACGAGAACACTGGATACCCATATTAAGCGACTCCGGGAGAAGCTGGGAGGTTTCGGCGAAGCCATTGAAACCGTTCGCGGTGTGGGATATCGTTTTTCGGAGGCTTGAATCCAGACATAATCAGAAAACCAGAGGGCAGCTTTATCGAAATTGGGAGAGGACACTAGCTTGCAGACCATTGTAATATTTCTTCTACTCGCTTTAAGTCTCTGGCTCTTTTGGAGATTGTATCTGATTAAACGCGGAATCCGAGGGCTCAGGGAAGCGATGGAAGAGGAGCGAACCTCCTCCCGCGAACTCCTTCCCTCCCCTTCAACCGCCCCACCGTTATCTGAACTCAGCCGAGTCGCCCTCGATGCCATATCGGAAGCAAATCTTGTCAGAGATTCAGAAAAGCAGCAGAGACTTTTCCTCGAGGCACTCCTGAACGAAATCAAAGACGCGATCTTTATCCTGGATCAAGACAAGGAGATTCGCTTCCTCAATCAGGCCGCCAAGATACTTTTCCCCAGCGAGCAGCCTTACATCGCACGCGCTTTCATTGATGTCGTAAGAGACCACCGTATTTACGATACTCTCGAGCTCGCTGAAGAAATCGGAGCAAAGGTTTCCGACCGAATTGAACTCCGCGTACAGGAACCGGATGAGGCACGTCCGCGTGAGCTGAAAATGCTGATCGAGGCAGAGCCGCTCACATTCACCGGCAGCGAAGAAAACCTCGGAGCCTGGATCACTTTGCGCGACATCACCCAACAGTTGGAGACAGAGCAAATCCGAAAAGATTTCGTCGCCAACGCCTCCCACGAACTCCGCACCCCTCTTTCGATCATCAACGGTTACCTGGAGACAATGACGGAAGACGACGTTGATCTCAATAACCCGGCGAACCGGCGAGCCCTGAAAACCATGGGCAAACATGGGGAGCGTATCGCGCGGATAGTCGACGACATGCTGACAATTTCGAAACTGGAAGGTGCCGCCGACCTACTTGCACGGGAGCCTTTTGACTTGAGAGAATCTGTCGACGACATGGCCAGCCAGCTTATGCCACTCGTTGAGGAAACTCACGCCCGCCTGAAGCTCGATATCGATCCGAAAAGGGATTGGATACTGGTGGGAGACCGATACTACTGGGATCAAATCTTTTTCAACCTAATCGAAAACGCCCTCAAGCAAAATGCCGAGCCCGGTCTACGAGTGGATGTCTCCTTCCGCGACGAGAATGGACGTTATATCATCACGGTTTCGGACGACGGCATTGGCATTCCGGCATCTGACATTCCGCTTATCTTCAAGCGATTCTATCGCGTCGAAAAGCATCACGCACAGAACCAGGTGAAGGGCACCGGCCTTGGTCTCTCCATCGTGAAACGGGCGGTGGAAGCGCACAATGGAACGATATCCGTGGAGAGCACTCCTGGTGTTCGAACGGCCTTCACGATCACCATTCCGCAGCCTCGTCTCCCCGCTGGAAGTGAAAAAGCTGGCAGACGGGAGAGTGGCGACAACTTCTCGTAAGTAACGCAAATTCGCCTATGCTGAGCGGGCAGAGAATTTGCTCGAAGATGGAGGTTTGGTCTACCCTATCGCAATGAGGGTGCCCGTTCTGACAGTATTTCTTATCTGCTTCGGGGCAATGGGCACCAGCGCCCACGACTCTTTATACAACTACATTGAAGTCAGGATCAATCCCGACAGTGAAATTAGAATCGACTTTTCTGTCCACGGCCCTGAGCTTGCCATTACCTACGGCGTCGATCCACTCACAACGGACACATCCTGGCTGGATGTGCTTTCACCAGACCAAGCCGAGAAGCTCCTGGACGATGCGGGAAGCTTTATCCTGAAGACCTTTCAAGTCTGCTCCGCGGACGAAAACCTCCTCACTGCATCGGACCTTTTTCTCCCAACGTTGCCTGAGGTAAAAGAATCGTGGAAAATGAGCGAGGGAGCACGCCCGGGCAGTTTCGTAGGGACCCTACTACTCCCCACTTCTCTCGAAAATGTCACCTTTCAATATGGAAAGGCGGACAAACGCCTCATGCTTGTGGTCACTCGCCCCGGCTCATTCCCAAAAGTCTACGATATAGGCGCAGAACAATCCCAGAAAATCGATCTCTCCCCCTAATGAAATCCCCCCTTTCTTTTCCGATTGCCGTGCCAATCATCACGTTTTTGGTCTTTCCGTTGGTCCTGTTAGCAGACCTTCCGCCGTCTCTCGATTTTGAAGAGGGCCCGATCAATTCGATCACCATCTCGCGAGAAGGTCGGAAACTGGCAATCAATTCCAGCACAAGCTCGGAGGTCGATACTTTACTCCTGACACATGCACGCCGGGACATCGTCGAAACGGCACGCGAGGTGACTTCAGACTCGACCTACGCGCCCATATCATCACGCGACATGCTGGAGGGCACATCGCACTTTTGGGAAACTTTCTGGACAGATAGATTCGACTACTACAAGCAACAGGTCACCCGTATACCAACCCGAGATTTTCCCGCGGACCAGTATCTCGAAGACGGGGAAACCATCTCCTGGCAAGGAATCACGATTCACTTTGTCTCGACCCCTGGCTATACTCGCGACGGAGGCACCTACATCGTGGAACTGGAGGGGAAAACCCTGGCCTTCACCGGGGATTTGATTCTAGCGGGAGGAAAAGTGCCCGACATCTATTCCTTCCAGGACGAGATCCGGGAAGCGAAAGTGGGCGGGTATCACGGCTACATGGGCAGGCTCTCAAGGTGGTTGAACAGCCTGGGAAAACTCTCCTCCCTCGAAATCGACTATCTCGTCCCCTCCAGAGGCCCAATCTCCGAGGAGCCTGAGCAGGATATCGAAATGGCAAAATCGACAGCCCGAGCAATCTATCAAAACTACCTCAGCACCAATGCACTTCACTGGTATTTTGGCGAAGAACGCATGAATACCTGTGCCGAACTGGTCCTCGGTCCAGACCAGAAAACCTCAGGGATGCCTTTTGCGGAACACATTGAACTTCCGGACTGGTGCCAGCATATTGGAACAACCAAGTTGCTAGTGTCCAAATCCGGGAAAGGGTTTGCCATGGACGTAGGTGGTCCTCGGTCGCTTGAAACGTTGAAACAGGCACAGGCGGACGGGTTAATCAGCGAGCTTTCCGGCATCTTCGCCACACATGCGCACAATGACCACACTCAGCAAATTGCAGAAGCCGCCGCACACTTTCAGTGCCCGGTCTATGCCGCCGACGAGGTGGCGGATGTCTTGAGACACCCTGGTCGCTGGTTTCTCCCTGGAGTATCTGCCAACGCTGTGCCCGATACCATGACAGCGGAAGATGGGCAGACCATGGAATGGGAAGAATTTCAGTTCACCTTTCATTTCTTTCCCGGGCAGATGTACAACCATGGTGCTCTCCTTGTGACAACAGACGGCCACGACCCTGTTTTCTTTATCGGTGATTCCTTTTCGCCCTCCGGAATTGATGACTACTGTTTGATGAACCGGAACCTTATGCGCGAGGACACGGGATATAATATGTGTTTTTCCAAGGTTCGCCTATCACCTGCGAAGACTTGGCTGGTGAATCAACACATTCCTCATCTCTTTCGGTTCAGCCCGGAAGAACTTGCCTTCCTCGAATCAAGCTACCGCGAGCGTGAAGCCTTGATCGACAGCTTCACACCGTGGGATGATCGAAACTACGCGATCGACGAACAGTGGGCTTCTTTTTATCCCTACGGACAAACCGTGAAGGCTGGCGAAAGTACCGAACTGGAGGTACGAATCTGGAACCATTCCACCGAGAACCACAAATACATAGTCGAAGCCCATGGCATTGCGACAGGAACTGCCGAAATCGAACTAGGCCCAAGAGAAACCGGAGCAGCTTCTGTCTCTGTAGCGATTCCGACAGATGCGCCAAGTGGAATCGAGGTGATTACCGCAACCATCAAGCGAGACGACGGGGTCGAATGCCGACATTGGTGCGAAGCATTACTGCGTATTGAGTAATCATTCGATCCAGTCCAGGTCTCGAAAGAAACCGAGCATTCTATCGACTGTGTCTTCGTAGTCCTTGCCGTCTCCGCGACCATAGTTAAAGAAGCCATGATCTCGCCCCTCGTAGCCGACTAACTCCGGAACTGGAGTAACACCGATTTCCTCGGCCCTGGCGACATAGGCAGCAGCCGTTTCAAACGGAACAATGCTGTCTGCCTCGCCGTGAAAAATGATCATGGGAGGATGATCCATTTTGTTAAGATTTTGCAATGGTGAAATAGCCTCCAGAGTCGCGTAGACTTCTTCGCCCCACTTCTCTTGCACTCGCTCGAAGAGAAGATTCAACGCGGGGTTGAAAGCAACCACCGCATCGGGCGTGTCGCTCGTTTCTGTTCGATGTTTCGATTCGCAAACAGCCGTTGCAGCTGCCAGATGCCCACCAGCAGATCCCCCACCTGCTGCTATCTTGCCGGGGTCGACGCCAAGCCGTTCGGCGTTGTCTCGAACCCAGCGAATCGCGCTCTTGGCATCTTCAAATGAATCGAGCGGAGTCGAGTCGTGCTTCGACTTGATTCGGTATTCTGCAGTCATCGCAACAAACCCATGCTCCTTCAAGACTTCGCAATGGGTATGAAATTGCTTCGGCGTGCCGTTGCGCCACCCACCGCCAAAGAAAAAGACGATGGCGGGGCGAGCATCTTGGACCGATTCCCCCTTCGGTTCGTAGATTCGCATCTTCAGAACCGCCTCATCTTTCGAATAGACTTCCTCGCGAAATCCAGTGACCTCCTGCCCCACGGCAAAAGTCGAAGAGGAAAAGACAAAAAGAAGAAAGAAAACGGGAATCTTCATCCCCCGAAGTAGATAGGAAATTGCGCCGATGAGCAATTGCAACTCCCGGCGCAATCAGTGAAATTCGCTCGCTATCGAATAACGACAGGACGTTCCGTCCAGCGACGACGTGCCGCTTCGTAATCGATCCATTGCTGAGCTTCGTTGGCAGACCCGAAACCGCCTTGAGTCAGAACGATATTCAATCCAGTTGCGTGGGATTGCGTCACAAATGTCGGGATTCCCGCCCCTGCCAGCATCTGCGAAAGCTCCTGAGCATTGGCTACTCTTCGGAAAGCTCCGAACTGCACGCGGTAAGGAGCCGTACTCACGGAAGCCTGTGGCGCAGCTGGCTTAGGAGTCGTGATCGGCACTTCCGGTGCAGGTATCGCAGCCACTCGTGCACGCGCCGGAGCACTGAGAGGGATTACATTACCTGTGGTATTTTTGACAATCGGCTGAGATGATTGCAGAACTGATCCTGGCTGTGGATTCGCAACCGCCACTTGAGTCCCCGTAATTGGGTATTGCGGATACTGAGCCGCTGGTGGCTGGTACTGTGAAGCGGGAATTCCATAAATCGTCTTCGGTTTTCCGAATAGCCCCTTTTTAATACCCGTATCTGCTGATGCAGATGCCTTTTTCTCAGCGATCGCCTGCCGCAGATCGGCAAGAGGCTGAAACTTCTTCTCGGTTGGTTGAGCCACTGGTACGCTCGCCTGCGGGACTGCAACCTGAGGACTTGATGGAGGAGTAATGACCAGCAGAGAGCCCGGCGCAGTCCGACTTTCAGCAAGACCAATTTGCGCCGCCGCCGCATGAGAGAGGTTGAGAATGCGCCCATCCTCGCCCTTACGGTCATTCACCCGAACGTCGACCATTCGTCCCGTATCGAAATTCGCGACACGAATAGTCGTGCCCAGAGGCAACGTTCTATGAGCGGCCGTTAGCCGGTTCATATCGTACAGCTCCCCGCTCGAAGTGGGTCGCCCCTGGTATTGCGATGCATACACAGCCAGCTCGCCCGTCTCCGAGTTCTGCCCGCTAACGGACGAAACAAAGGCAAGGGCTCCAGCGATTCCAATGGCAGCAACGATTTTCATGACTCCAGCAAACTTAATTATAAATTTACAGCAATATTTAATAAATCAAAACTTTTATTTTTAAAATTTTATTAATTTTTGATTCTTATTTTTAATAATCGTCGCGAATTGATTTCGCTTCCCTGATTTCAGTTTGTCAGCAAAGATCGTATTCATGGTTCGTCTCGCTGTATTATTGCTCGTCTTCACCAGCCCCGTCCTCTGTCCTGCTCAGCAGCAGGTTGGTAGCCCGGTCAATCTGCTACTGATCACTGTGGACGATATGAGTTGCGATTCTGTTGGAGCTTTCGGAGCACAGCTTGAAGCAACAACTCCAAACATCGACAAGCTGGCCGATGAGAGCCTCTGCTTTGATCTCGCCCACGTGCAGGTTGGTAATTGCTACCCATCACGGAACGTCATGTGGTCAGGGCGCTATCCTCACAACAGTGGCGTGGAGGGCTTCTACCAAGTGAAGCCAATTGAATACCCAGTTCTGTGCAATGTGATGCAGAATGCCGGCTATTGGGTGGGCATTCGTGGGAAGGTAAGTCATTCTACTCCCTACCAGCCATATCACTGGGACGCCGACCTCACCGAGACACCAGACGGCGGGAAAGAACACATGAAGGATGTCGACTCCTACTACCGTTCGACCAAGCGAGGGATCGAAGCCGCACAAGATGCGGGAAAACCATTCTGCATCAACGTAAACATCTCAGACCCACACAAGCCGTTCTGGGAGCCGAATGACCCCCACCCCGTTTCTCACGAGTTCACTAAGGACGAAGTTCCCATACCCGGCTTTCTCTTCGACGATCCCAGGATCAGGGAGGAGCTGGTTCTTTACTACAATTCTGTGCGACGGGCAGATGACTGCGTTGGAGCCATCATGCGAGCTTTGGAAGAATCAAGCCTCGCAGAAAAAACGTTCGTGATGTTCCTCTCCGACCACGGGATGCCCCTTCCCTTTGCCAAAACGCAGCTTTACCACCACAGCACCTGGACACCTTTGATCGTGAAGTGGCCCGGAGTGACGGAAGCTGGCAAGCGCGATGCAGAGCATATGGTCTCGGCCGTCGATTTTCTCCCCACCCTCTGCGACGTTATTGGTGTAGCCAAACCAGAGGGTCTGGATGGACGCTCTTTCGCCCCGCTTCTCAAAGGAAAGTCACAGGATGGTCGGCATGCGGTCTTCAAAGTCTACAATGAGAACGCAGGCGGCCATCGTCATCCCATGCGCGGCGTCCAATCGGAGCATTACCTGTATCTCTTTAATCCGTGGTCAGATGGGGAGAACAAATTCAAGACAGCGACCCAGGGCACGGTGAGCTATCGGCGAATGCAGGCGGTGGCAAAGGACGATCCGAATATCGCGAAGCGACTGGAGCTATTCGACCACCGCGTCGTGGAAGAGTTTTATGATGTGAAGAACGATCCCGACTGTCTCGCCAACCTGATCGACGATCCAAAACACCAGGAGTTTCTTGCAGACCATCTGGAGATGATTGAGACTTTTATGAAAGAAAGCAACGATCCGGCTTTGGAAGTTTTCCTGAATCGGAACGATGCCTCAGCGCGAGAAGCGTTCATGAATCGGCAAACTGCAGAATCAGACGAACGAAAAGCGAAGCGCAGGAAAGCGAAAGGAAAAGGCGGTAAGAATAAGGGTGGGAAAAAGGGAAAAACTAAAGCCAACTGAGCCAAATTGGAGATGTCGCCGGTATCGCAATATTATTGACCTGTTGCGCCGAAGGGTGCCAAATTGCAGGGCCTATTCGGTCCTAGCGATTTTGCGTAGAAATGAACCGCACTGTCTCCCATACGCTCGCGGCAGCGATTGGCTTCTCCGTTGCCTTTCTCTTCAAGACGGCAAAACAACCAGAGTACCGAGCCTCTCCAAATAATCCGCAGGTCGTCGCCGACGTAGCTGCAGACACTATCGACAAACCGGGCAAGATCGGCTCTGCACATCCTCAGGAAGAGCACTACTCGCCAATTCAAGCTTCGGCCTCCGACCTTGAATCATGGGCAAAGAGTTTTCAGGACGATACCAAACAACACGCCGAAGCACTGGTTATCTCTGGTGTGCTGACGGCCAATCCGCAGCTCATCAGAGACGGGATTGCTGCTGCCCCTGAGAATTCACACCTGTTATTTATCGGAGCAACGGACCACTCTTTCGATGCAGAAGAACGGCTGGCATATCGGAAACGACTCTACGATCAATCCCCGGACAACAGTCTCTCCTCCTACTTATACGCCTCAACGCTCTTTGAAACAGGACGCGAGGAAGAAGCGCTTGAAATCTTTTTGAGTTCCGAAACCCGACCTGATGTAGAAGATTATTCGGCTCTGACGTCCCTGCTCTTGGAAGACGCTTACCTCGCGTCCGGAGCGACTTTGAGGCAAGCAAAAGTCGAGAGCATCATCAATCTCCCTCTCCCACACTTGTCTGAGATGTTCGCATTTGCAAAGAGACTGAAAGCGCTTGAGCCGACATTGCCCTCAACGGAAGCAGCGAAAGTTCGCATGCTGAGTTCTCGGATGGGAATGCAGATCTCAGAACAGGCAAACTCAGGCTCCATCGTTAACCTCGCAACGGGATTGCGTTTAGAAGAACTGATATTGGAGGGCCTCCCTGACTACGAGTCTTCCCCCTATGCCGGGCTCACCGTGGGACAAGCAAGACACCAAATCGAGCAAGAACGCACTGATCTCAAAGCGCTGATCACTGAAACCAACGAGTCAGGTGACTACCTGACTTCTGGATCAAACCTAACAACCCAACACGTCGATCGAATCCGCATACTTGGTGAGCGAGGCGCACTCGAATGGCTCCGGAGCAAGCGCAAATAGCGGCATGCCCTGAACGAATCTACCAGGCTACCGATTGGCCTTCACCCTCCCGGCCAGCCAGGAAAAGTGTCAGCCAAAATCCGGTCAATCTTTTCACATTCGGACTCGCTTAGATAATTGTAATCGGGAAATGACGACAAGTTTGTCAGGATCTCGCGAAGTCGAACCAGAACCTGGGATTTCAATTCTCCAGGAAGGTGCTCGAACACATCGGAGTAAATCACGTAGCTACACCGGTATTTGAAAAGGCGTTCGTAAAGCCTGAAATCCCGGAGAGAGCGAAGTTCGCGGTCCTGCTTCCCTGCCTCGGTGAAGGCTCTTTGAAACTCGATCGCCCCATCCACTCCGTCGTCCTCCATTTCGAACTCGTCCCGAAAGAGCAAGGCATCGACTACTTTATCGACCTGGCCAGCGAGTATACGCTGGTTAGTCTCAGAAAGTGGCGCATCGACCGGTTCATCGAATACCTTCTTCATTTCCCGGTCTCGGTGGAGGAGCTGACGCACGGTGATGTTGGCTTGGACGAGTGTGTTATGCACCTTCGCCTGATGTTCGAGAACCATGAGAGCGACGATGTCGCTCGTTCCCCCGGCGAGGTATGGTTCGGTGCTGATAACTGCCGACAGATCTTCCACGGGTTCGGTGACAATCTTATGAACAGCGACTTCGTTGGCCGGCTGTTCGGATGCGATCATGTTGCCCATGTGTGAAAAGTCCCCTGCTTTCCCCGTAACATACCAGCCTCCCCAGCGCTCTTCGATGGGGCTGCTGTCGTCGGTCCGAAAAGTGCCCGCATGAAAAATGGGCTGCCCGGATTCGTCTGGGAAGACGGAGCGAACCAGTGCTCCGGGGAATCCACTCGTGGGTGATCCCGCATGGCAACTGAGGCAGTTCTTGTCGCGAGAGAGTTTGGGAGGCGAATCCTTCTTTCGTTCGATCAGATGAATGAGATGAAAAATCGCCCCCAACTCGGGATCGAACGTGGTGGCTTCAATCTGACCTCCCTGCACCCATCCGACATAAGCATTGTCTGAGAAATAGATCGCCCGGGGTGTCTCTGGAGAAATGCGACTGTTCTGGGCGCTCGTTTTGGAATACACGAGCACCTGCGACTCTACCGGAATATTCAAGAGATCGAGGAGTTCTTTCAGAATCTCCGTATCGGTTCCTTTACAGAGGAGTTTTTCCCCTTTTTCGATACGGTCAAAGATTCGTGTCAGTGGTGTGTCAGGCTCGGAATCAGAGTAGAAGGTAGGAGCGCGCTCGATGACGGGCTCGAACGCAAAAGCGAACGTCGCGGAGAAAAAGAGAGCGGCGAGAAAGAGACGTTTCATGTCAGGACAAAACCTGCGCGAGAGCGGACTTCGGTTTCAACAAATCGGCGAGGGTGTATTGATCGAGTGTCTCCAGGAAAGCATCGCGAGCCTCGCCAATCACACGCTTCAGCACACAGGCTTGGTTGATGGGACAGGAGCCCCCGTCGTGCCCGAGACATTCGACAAGTGCGAGCGGTTCTGTCTGCCGGACTACTTGACCAATATTGATTTCGTCAGGCAAATGCGCGATCCGGAAGCCACCGTATCCTCCCCGCTTGGTTTCGAGATAACCCATTTTACCCAGGTTGTGGGCGACTTTTACCAAGTGGTTCTCAGAGATTCCGTAAGCCGACGCCAGTTCGGGAACCGTGAACGTGCGGTCCACATGAAGCCCGGCATAGATGAGCGTTCGAAGAGAGTAGTCTGTGTAGCGATTCAGTTCCATGGCTACCTGCTTTCTTCCGTCCTGAGAGGAATGGTGATGGAAAGTCCCGCGACACGATCTTCCAGCGTCTTTCGCTGGGGAACGTGGCATTTCAAACACTCGTTTTTCAGCGGAATGGCACCTACGAATCGAAGGCGATCATCGTAGACTGCTTCATACTCCGGTTCTCCCGCCAGAAGAGCTTCTTCGGCTCTCTCCTCGAATCGATCCTGCGGTTCGTGATCGATATCCTGCGTTCCACTTCCACCGAGCCACCGCATCTCAACTCCCCAGCTGCGCGCCATTTCTTGAAAGACATCTTCCAGCGACTGCGATGGAATGCGACCGGGTTGATCGTCATCAAAGAAATCTCGATGCATCACTCTCAAGGCTCCGTTCATTGCTTCGTGCAACCACCTAGCACGTCCCCTCGCCTCCTCTACCGTGGCAGGGAGATTACGAATCTTCCTCTCCTCAACGGCGTCGTAATCGCTGCCACCGACCGGAACGGACGCAGCAAGGAGTGCAAGAGTGGCACCAGCCCAGAGAACAGAACCAGGAGATTTTCGGAAACACTGTGTCATTGAAATTACGAGGGCGCTTTAAACCTGCATTTTAAATGCAGGTTTTCCACTTGTTTTGTTCTTTGATGAATGGCGTGGATGCGTGGCAGTGAAGGGGTTCTTTTGGATCCGCCCGATGAGGAGAATCAATGATTTGGTTGCACCGTTTCTGCAGCCTCTTTACAGATCGACCGCCACACCCGTCCTCTCAGTTGCCACGATCTGCCGTAGGATATCACTCACGTTCCCGGAATCTTCACGAATGTAACTGATGTGGCTCCCGGGGACACGGTGCACAGAAATATTCTGCGTGCAGTAATCTTTCCAGCCGAGTGTATCGTCTTCCTCGGTAACAAACGACTCGCTGACAATCAGCTCGATCGGAAAATCAATAGGATTGGGTTGCCAGTGGTATAACATAGACAGAAAGGACCTTTCGTTTGCGAGCCTCTCTTTCTTTTCCCTTCCCCCTTCTTTCTGCACAAGCATTAAATCGTTGGTACGTGAATCGACAAGGATCAGTTTACTGGGGGCTCTCTCCGGAGCACGCTCAAGTATTTGCCGAGCGAGCTCGACGGCAAACTGTCCCGAACCACATTCACCCAAGAGAATCCATTCCCCTGAAGGATAAAGATCAAAGAACTTCTCCGACACTCTCTCGGCTAAGTCTGCAAAAGTAGAAACGTTTTCATACTCAGTGAGAAAGTCGGCAAGACGAAAGCCGTAGATCGGGCGCTCGAGATTCGCCTCGTGCAGAATCTTTGCGAAGGTGAGCATTTCGTTCTCTGTTCCGTGCCCACCTGGACAATGGAAAATGGGTGGCTTGTCTCCATCCGTCTTCAAAGAAACAATCGGAACAAATTCAATGCGACTGCTGACACCTTTTGAATTGTGACTCGCTTCTCGGCTCCAGACGCCGATCATTTCTCCCAGCGCTGCTGGTGTCGAATAGCTAAGAAGTGACGTCGCAGGAAGTTCCATTCCAAACTTTTCTGTCAATATGCCGAGAGCATTCATCGCAGCCAAGGAGTCCCCACCCAATTCGAAGAAGTGATCGTAGGCGCGAATCTCCACTATGCCCAGTGCGGTCGAGAACGCAGAGGCGACTGCTCGCTCTGTATCGTTTCTTGGAAGAATGGCGAGCGGTGAATTCTGAACTTGTGCAGCAGGATGCTCTCTGTTCAGCAACAACCGGTCAATTTTCCCATTCTCCAGCTGAGGCATTGAATTTAGAAAAACAAATCGGGCCGGGATCGCATCGGCGGGCAATATCTCAGTCAGGACCTTCCTCAGCCCTCCTGAAGTGGGATGACTCCCCGGGGTCGGCACGATCCAACCAATGAGTTGCGTGCTTACCTCGAATGTCTCGCTATCCTCGAAACCCTCGGCTGTCACAGCTGCCTGCTCCACTTCGCCTCTGCCTAACAAGGCTGCTTCTACTTCTGCGATACTCACACGGCTGCCCCGAACCTTCGTTCGGTTGTCATTTCTCCCCAGCCACACAAGAGCCCCATCCTCCGGCCGGAGCACTCCGAGATCTCCTGTTCGAAGGGTTCGAGAGTCGGCAGATATGACGAACGTATTCCTTTCAACGTTTCCACTCTCTCCTGTGTACCCATCAGAAATCACCTGACTGATCACTGTTATCTCTCCCCTTTCCCCAAGCTCAAGCCGCCTCCCCTGTTCGTCAGCTATAAACACTTCTTTCCCTTCCACAGGAAACCCGACTGGCACCTGCTGATTGAGGAGTTTAGTCTGCTTGTTAGCAATGAAGCTGCAAACAATGCCCGCCCCCTCCGTCATCCCAAGGACATTCTGAAATTGAGCATCATCCCTGAACCACTGCTGGAACAGCTTGAAATCAGATGCAAAAACCTGCTCTCCCCCAAGAAGAATAAATCGAATGTAGCGAAGTAATAGTGGATCGGAAGTCGCCGCAACAAGACTTCGAAATACGGTCGGGACGGAGTGAAAAAATGACACCTGTTTCTCTTCCAGGAACTGGGGCAACGTATCGATTCCCTCCCGCTTTAAATCGTATGGAACCACGCACGCTCCATTAAGCAGTGCTCCAAATATATCCATCGCAGCGGCGCCGAACGACGGAGAGATCAGACTGATGAGGCGATCCGTCGGAGCGATCCGGCTCAAATTTGTCATGTTGCGAATATTCGCGAGCAACGCTCGCTGGCTGCGCACAACGCCAACGGGGTTGCTCGTAGTACCTGAGGTGTAATTGATGCAGAACGCCGCTCTCGGATTAGGCTTGTTCTCCGACACATCAAGATCGTGGGGACAATCTTCCTTTACCGAGACTGTTATTACATTTGTGGCGAGATTGGAGGCGATTTTCGCCAAGGAGTCGGTGGTGACAATGACAGAAAAGCCAGAATCAGCAGAAATGTATCTGAGACGTTGGTCGGGCAATGTCGGATCAAGATACACGTATGGTCGGCTGCTTTTCACGACACCCAATATGCTGGGGATCAATTCTTTTTCGCCAGCCACCATCAGAATGCCAACCGGAGAGTTGTGCATGCTATCAGCTTCCGATACCTGAGCCGCGATAAGGGCGGCGTATCGGGATAGCTCTGCATAAGTGAGGATTCCGTCTGAGTGATCGCAGGCAGGCTTCTCCGGGTATGCTCTCGCAACGGAAAGGAAGCGGTTCCAAACTGATTTCTCGATGTCGCCCAGAGGAAACTCGCAGTGCTTTACAGTCCCAGGCTTTACAAGCCCCACTTGCTTGAGCCATAGCTTGCAGCGATTAATCGCACAATTGAAACGGAGGGACATAAGAGATTACACTACCCAATGGTGACTTAATCACCGTGACAGGAATCAAAATCGAGGATGCAGGAATATGGATGATTCTAATAGCAAGCTTCTAAAATTTCTCAAGAATCTCCGAAAACGTAATTTCAGACCCACCGGTGGTGAGGAGGAGAAAGGGTTTGAAGGAACGGAGGCTGCCGATAAAGGCTTTGAGCCACTCTACAAGGAAGTAGCCCCCAGCTCACTTCCATGGGACTGGCCGTCCATCGATCCGGATTTCATGGATGCCCTCAAGAAATACAAAATTCGAGAAGGCGAATCTGTTGATCTTGGCACGGGTACAGGGCGCCAACCTATCGAGTTTGCTAAACTCGGATTCTCGGCGTGGGGAACAGATTTTTCGGAAGCAGCACTGAAACACGGTGATATGACAGCAGAAATTGAGAGCGTCTCGGTAAAATTCTTGCTCGACAACGTCTGCGACACAAATCTACCGCCAGAGAAATTCGATCTCGTCACTGACAGAGGCTGCTACCACGTGATCCCGCCTATCCAACGCACGAAATATGTAAACTCCGTACGAAGGATTCTGAAAAGAGGAGGATTTCTCTTCCTCAAATGCTTTAGCACCAATGAACCGCCCAGGCCGGGGCCTTTTCGATTCTCTAAACAGGAAATCTCCAATGCGTTCGGATCAGATTTTCAACTCATTGAAATCAAAGACACCGTCTTCCATGGATCGAGGCCCGTTCACCCCAAGGCAGTCTTTGCTGTTTTTCGGAAATAAAATTTCGCTTCTCGGTTCCGCCGAACACCAGTGAACAAAAAAGCCCAGCAGAATACTCTGCCGGGCTTTCAAGAATCGGATATTGAATCGGGATTCGCTTACGCGAACAGATCCAGAACAGGTTTCCCTTTGTGCGCTACGGTGAAGGGGCGCTTGCTGGGGCTGTAGAGAATCTGATCGATCGGAAGACCCATCGCGTAGGCAACGGTAGCATTGAAGTCCTGCACGCGGACAGGATTCTCCACCACGTTCTCGGCGCCCTCGTCGGTCTTGCCGTATACGATACCTTTCTTGATTCCACCTCCTGCGATGACAGAACTGAATGCTCTCGGGTAGTGGTCACGTCCTGCATTCTGGTTGATGCGAGGAGTGCGCCCAAACTCGGTTGTAAGAACAACGACAGTCTCTTCGAGCTTGCCCCGACGATCGAGATCATCGAGAAGAGCCGCCATTCCCTGGTCGAGAACGCCACAGCGCTCGGGAGCATTGATAAATACTCCATTGTGCATGTCCCACCCTCCGTAGGAAACTTCCACGGCGCGCACGTCGTTTTCAATCAAACGACGGGCAAGGAGACACCCTTGTCCGAAAGAGTTGTCGCCATAGCGCTCACGAGTCATTTCGTCTTCATCACGAAGGTCGAACGCCTGGAGGTCCTTGCTCTGCATGATGCGGACGGCGTCGTCATACATCTGCGTGTAGGCGCGAACATCTTTCACGTTGTAAGTTTCGTGAAACTCCTTGTCGAACTTCGATGCCAGACCGAGTCGACGGTCGAAGGTCTCCTGGTTCATTCCACGGAGCTTGGAGTTCTTCAGACCACTGTTAGGGTCGTTGATGGTAAGAGGTTCGAACTCGGGTTCGAAGAAACCGCCTCCGCCATTAATGCGACTATCTCCACCGATGTAAATGGAGCCGGGAAGATTTGGGTTCATGCGCCCTTTGAACTTCAGCGCCCATGCACCGATTCCGGGGTGGCGGATCGTGGCCCGCTCCTCGTAGCTGGTGTGCATGAGGTAATTTGCCTGCTGGTGAGCGCCAGCTGTGGAAGTCAGCGAATTCACAATCGCCAACTTGTCCGCATGTTGAGCAAGTGTCGGCAGGTATTCGGAAATCCGGATCCCATCGACATTCGTGTTGATCGTCTTCGTCTCCCCCTGATTTTCGTGTCCGGGCTTTGTGTCGAACGTATCGATGTGAGTCATCCCGCCTCCCATGTAGAGGTAGATGATGTGCTTGGCAGCATTGGCACGCTCGGGTAAACCGAGATTCGGACCAAGCGCCGCTTTTGAGCGGCTGGTAATGCCGAGAGCACCGACTCCCAGGAAGGTCTTTGCTGTGCCTTCCATGAAACGCCGGCGGCTCCATTCGTCTGCTTTGAATGCTGAATTCATTAGATATCCGATTGGGTGGTGGTTGCGGTTGGGGTGAAAGTTACTGAACGAACATGAACTGCTGCGTATTGAGTAGTGCCCAGACGAGGCCTTCGTATGCGGAGTCGCCTTCTGCCTCTATCTCCTGAAGAGCCAGTTCCATTTCATCTTCGGTAGGCTGGCGGGTAAGCATCGCCTGGAAAATCATACGAGTTTTTTCCTCGGGATCTCCCGCATCGTGAATACGGCGGCCGAAAACAGCAAACTCGTTTGTCAGCGCCTCGACGATATTTCCGTTCAGCAAATTGAGCGCCTGGGGAACAGAGGCATGATACGCCGCGTTCTCGATCACTTCTCGATCTGATTGACCGAACTCGCGAAGGAAGTGACCACGACGTGCCGGAGACTCCAACTCCGATGCACGAGCCATCTGGGAAACGAGGCCGGTGTAGGTGCGGTACTCCCTCTTCTGCTGATCTTTCCAGACTTTCAGCTTTTTCTTATCCCCAGCAATATCAGCGGGAGGATCGGGCATCTTAGGTTTAGGGAGCTTTGTCAGGACAGCACGTTCGCCGGCACCTTCCATCATCATTTCGCCGCCTGACATCGTCATCGTCATTTCGCTCATACCGAGAGCGGCGAACAGTTCATCCTCTTTGACCTTTTCGCCCACGTGGTTGTAGCCAATGTCGGAAACCGTATTTCGCATCTCGCGGCGAATGTCGTTGTATTCGTTTCGCAGGCGCTTGTAGTCATCCTCACGCTCTTCTTCACGTGCGATGGACATTTGCTCACGAATTTTGACTTCTTTGGGTCGAAGCTTGCCAATCGCCTTTCCGAGTTCTTCCACCATGGCGATGTATTCTTCTTCGGGGCGCTCTTCGAGTGACTTGTAGATGCGGCGAACTTTTTCGACGGATGCGAGCTGACCTTTCAGTCCAGGCTTGTATCCGTCTGCCTCAGGCAGAGCCAAAGCTACGATGGAGTCCCAGATCTGCTCGGCTGTCATGCGACGCAGAACAGGCCCCTGAAAATGATAGGGCATTCCGAGAACAATTTCTTCGGTATTTGCGCCGCGCTGGTAGGTCTCAGTATTATAGAGAACCTCCAGGTATTTGCGGGTATCATACCCGAGTTCTCTCATGATCTCCTCGAGGTAAGCGAGAAGTTCGGGATTGGCGACCTGGGTGTTGTCGGTCAGTTCGTCAATAGGTTCGAACACACCATGACCCATCACGCGCTTCCAGAGTCGGTTTGAAATCACCTTGGTAAAGGTAGGATTGTCAGGAGATGTCATCCACTCGGCGTAGGCGTCGATCATGCCGTCGTCGATGTTTTCGGAGTCGACTTCTTTGCCAAACATCGTCGAAGGCTTCACGGGATCGTTCGGCTTCGCATCGTCGTACTGATAATCGTGAGGAAGCTTGAGGGTCTTTTCGACTTCCGTTGTCTGAATATACTGCAGCGGATTGTACAGATCATTCATCGCCTGCCGAACTTCCTGATACTCGTGATCGTATGCTTCATACGCTTCAATCGCTTTCTTAGCGGTTGCTCGGAATTCCTTATCAGTCATCCCGAAACGCTCGAGATACTTCTCGTAATTCTTATTGTCGACGTATCTCTCAAGGCCTCTCTGATTGGAAATCTGCGGAAACTTCTCAATTCCTACCATTTTTTCGTGGATCTCTTTTCTCTTCTCGCGCTGATGGGTATTGAAGGCTTTACGATTGGGAGTGTCGTAACGGCGAGCATCCATCCCGTAGGAAAACGCAGCCATGTGGTAGTAGTCCATCTGCGTCCAGACATCGAAGGGATGGTTGTGACACTGAGCACACTCGAGACGAGTGCCTAAAAAGATGCGAACGGTGTTCGACATATTGTCGAGAGGCATACCTCGGTCTCGAAGGTAATAGCCTACAGCTCCATTTTCCCAGATCATTCCACGCGCTGCCACCAATTCACGAACGAACTCGTCGTAGGGCTTGTTCTCTTCGATCGCCTTCTTCACCCAAAGTTGGTAGGCGGCCTCGGCTTGAGTCGCACCGCCACCCAGGTTGTTGTTGATGCGAAGAACGTCTGCCCAGAAGTTGTAGCCGTGACTAACATGTCCCTCACTCTCAAGCAAGTCGGTGATGAGTTGCTCCCGCTTTCGTTCGTAGGTTGATCCGTGGAAATTTTCCGCCTCTTCGATGGTGGGAATACGACCGATGATGTCCAGGTAGGCACGGCGAATGAAGGTTTCGTCGTTGATCGGTGCATTCGGCTCGATGCTATTTTTCTTCAAGCCTGCATCGACGAGTTTGTCGATTTTAGCAGCAGCCTTCGAAACATTGAATTCCCCTGAGTCTTTTCCTTTGTCGACTGAACCAGCCATCGACAGAGAGCAGAAACCAAGGGAGAGTGCGGTAAGGGATGAAATCAGCAACACCTTCATAATAGAACTTCGGAACACTTAGAGAATACCCTAAGCGCCTGAAAATGTTGCAGCTAAACCGTAGCCACGATAACGCCACCCGGCTACATCCCCAAGGGCTACTCTTCCTCCGCAGTTCCTTCGGGCTCAGCCTCACGAAGATCTTCGATCATCTTGTCGATCTGCTCAACGTGCTTGAGCGGGAGCTTCTTTCGCTGGTGCTTTCTCCAAAGGACATCACGCAGGTCTTCCATGACAACGAGAGGGAAAATTTCGTGCTTATTCCACTCAGGGTCCGACTTCAGAGTCGAATAGAATTCCCACCGTCCGGCGTGAAGGGTTGCACGATAATAGATGTGCTCCCCGTCCTCCGTCTTGTCTCGCCACTCGTGTTTGGTCATCTTTCGCCCAAGACTTCTTTGAGTGTAGAAATGACACGCTCGTTTTGCTCCATCGTGCCGACAGAAATGCGAACCCAGTCCGGGAGTTTATACCCGCGCATCGCACGAATGATGACACCTCGCTTCAACATTTCGCTGAAGACAGCATCTCCGTCGCCAACCTTTACGAGGACGAAATTGGCGAAACTCGGGACATACTCCAGCCCCATCTCTTCAAACGATCCTTGGAGAAACTTGAGGCCCTCGTCATTCAGATCACGAGTGCGCTGCTGGTGCTCGTCATCTTCCAAGCCGGCGATAGCTCCAGCTTGTGCGATCGCATTAGTATTAAAAGGCTGACGGCACTTCTGCAATACCTCGGCGATATCGGGTGTCGTCAGTCCATACCCGATGCGCAATCCGGCAAGCCCTTGGATCTTAGAGAACGTGCGCATGATTACCACGTTTCTCCCTTCGCGAACATATTTGAGTGTGTTCGGTGGCTCGTGAAGGAATTCGTAATACGCCTCGTCAAAAATCACCATGACATGGTCAGGCACCTTATCCATGAAGCGGTCAATCTCATCCTGCCCCACCATGGTGCCCGTTGGGTTGTTCGGATTGGCGATAAAGATCTTTTTGGTCTTTGGCGTAATCGCATCCGCCATGGCGTCCAGATCGTGAACAAACCCAGGGTCGGGAATCTCGATGGTATCCGCTCCGAAAAGCGTCGCCATGAGCTTGTAGACAACGAAGGCATGCTCGGCGGCGATCACATTGTCACCAGGATCGAGAAAGCCATGCCCGATCAACTCGATGATCTCATTCGAACCGTTCCCAAGAATGACATTCTGTCTTTCGAGATCAAACTTCTCAGCAATTGCGGTGCGGAGTTTGTAGCCGCCGCCATCAGGATAAATATTTACGCCGTGCGCAGCCTCCTTCATCGCCTCAATTGCTTTGGGAGAAGGACCCAGCGGATTCTCATTCGATGCGACCTTGATGATGTCTTTCGGATCGAGACCGAGTTCGCGAGCCGTCTCTTCGATCGGCTTACCAGGGTCGTAGGCTACGAGGTTTTCGAGCCAGGGGTGGGCTTGTTTTACGATGGATGACATGGATTGAAAAATATGGGTCAGTTAGAGAGAAACCTCAATCGCCGCGCTGGCATTTCTTGCCTTTTGGCGAGCTTCGTCAATGGACTCCCCACGAGCAATAGCAACTCCCATCCGGCGCTTGCCAGAAACCTTGGGTTTTCCAAACAGGCGGATCTGAGTATCTGGATCTTCCAGGGCTGCCCCGAGATTACCAAAAGAAACCATCTCTGATTCGCCTTCAACCAGCAGCACGGCAGAGGCGGATGGCCCATGTTGCTGAATGTTGGGAATAGGTAAACCGAGTATCGCGCGAGCATGGAGCGCGAACTGGGACAGGTCCTGCGAAATCATCGTTACCATTCCTGTGTCGTGCGGACGTGGGGATACTTCGGAAAAGATGATCTCGTCGCCTTTGACGAAAAGTTCGACGCCGAATATGCCTCTCCCCCCTAGATTATCGGTAACGGCCTTCGCATATTCACGAGCTCTCTCTTTGGCAATGTCACTCATGGGCTGTGGCTGCCAGCTTTCCCGGTAATCGCCATCGACTTGGATGTGGCCGATCGGTTCACAAAAAGATGTGCCACCAGAATGCCGCACGGTGAGTTGGGTGATCTCGTAATCAAAATCAACAAAGCCCTCGACGATGACTTTTCCCTTGCCGGCTCGACCACCTTCTTGAGCATATTTCCAGGCCGCATCCACCTCAGAGGCATCACGAACGGTGCTTTGCCCTTTGCCTGAGGAACTCATGATAGGTTTTACCACAAATGGGATACCGATTTCCTCCACAGCTGCTTTGAACTCTTCCTCACTGGAAGCAAAACGATACGGAGATGTGGTCAGCCCGAGCTCTTCGGCAGCCAAACGCCGAATTCCCTCCCGGTTCATCGTCAGTTGAGTCGCCCGTGCCGTCGGAACGACCATAACTTTCCCTGCAGCCTCAAGCTCGGCAAGGGTATCCGTGGCTATCGCTTCTACCTCTGGAACCACCAAATGTGGATTTTCCTCCTCAATGACAGCTTTCAAAGCCTCTCCATCGAGCATGGAAATCACATGACTCCGATCCGCTACCTGCATCGCAGGAGCGTTCTCGTAGGCGTCAACCGCGATCACTTCCACCCCATATCGCTGGAGTTCTATCACGACTTCTTTGCCCAGCTCGCCAGAGCCACAAAGCATCACGCGCGTCGCATTTGCAGTAAATGGAGTTCCTATGCTTGCCATGGCGGCAACCTTAGAGATAAAATCGGATTTCCAAAGGGAAAAATCCCCTCACCTTCCCCCTTCCTCCCAGTTTCTTCTTATGTCCGGTTTCGATCAATGGCTCCTGCTCCTGCGGATCCATACCAAGATGTTCAGAGTAAAGGCCGGAGCTGCCGCAAAGCGCTCTCGTTTCATGTCTTTCACGATCGGGGCATTCCTTTTCGCCTACGTGATAGTGGCCTACACCTTGTTTCGACAGGGACTTGTCTACATCAATCGCCTTCCCGCTGCGAGTTCTCTGGTGAGCGACCGATTGGTCTTCGTGATGTTTTTCTGCTTCATGCTGATGCTGCTCTTCTCCGTTGCAGTCACTGGCTACATGTCCCTCTACCGAAACCGCGACACGAAGTGGCTGCTTACCCTGCCGATCTCTCATCGAGTCATCTTCCTTTGGAAATGCTTTGAATCGGCAATGTTTTCGAGTTGGGGGCTGGTGTTTATCCTCGCGCCACTTCTTGCTGCTTTTGCCCGGGCTCGGGATGCAGGACCTGACTTTTTTATTAAGTCGATCCTCGTACTCATTCCATTCCTGATTATTTCCAGCACCCTCGGCTCATTGCTTCTCATTGCCGGTGCGAGATGGCTATCGCGAAAACAGATTCTGGTGGCTGTCGTTTTCGCTGCAGCCCTTTTGATCGGCTCAGGTGTCCAAACCGCACTCACCGAGCAGAAAATTGCGCGGGAAAGTAGCATCGGCGCAGCCCAGACGTTTCAACGCGTGCTCCGACATACCAACATCAGCGTCAATCGAGCCCTGCCAAGCGCCTGGCTTTCCAGCTCGATTGTCGACTTCACACGAACCTATCGGAAAATGGGGAACCTCCTATTCCCCACCCTGCTGGTGAGCAATTCAATGATGGGGATGATACTATTAGGCTGGGCAGGCACACGCTGGTTTTACACCTCATGGAATCGCTCGATCCAACATTCCGCCGTCTCGGCGATTCGACGTGAAAATAGATCATCGCGATCAGGCGACGCAATCTCACAAGCCTTTCCAAAACCATCCATCCTCGGAAAAATTGTCGGACGCCCCATTGCTGCGATCTCCAGAAAGGACATCCAGACTTTCCTTCGGGAACCAGCCCAATGGGTGCAGTTTTGTCTCGTTTTCGGATTACTCGCAATCTACGCCAGCGGCCTCCGGCAGATGAATGGAAACATTGGCGATCCAAGAGACTTATACTTGGTCGCATTCCTGAACCTCGCCGTGTGCGCACTCGCACTTTCCACCCTTACCACGCGCTTCGTGTTTCCCCAGTTCAGCCTCGAAGGTCGACGAATCTGGATCCTCGCCATGTCTCCGCTGAAACTCCCCTTGGTCGTAATTCAGAAATTCGTTCTCTCGACAGCCTGCAGCGGATTGGTCGTAACGGCGATCTTATTGATCGGTGGCTACAACCTGGAACTCGGATTTTCAGAAACCGCCTTCTTTGCCATTTCCATCGCGCTCCTTGCCGCTGGCCTCAACTCACTCGCTGTAGGAATTGGAGTGCTCTTTCCGAATTTACGGGAATCAAACGCTGCAAAGATCGTGAGCGGATTCGGAGGGACGCTTTGTCTTGTCGCCAGCTTTGT
Organism: Verrucomicrobiales bacterium; assembly: GCA_002698785.1. Classification (GTDB taxonomy): domain Bacteria; phylum Verrucomicrobiota; class Verrucomicrobiia; order Verrucomicrobiales; family DEV007; genus Arctic95D-9. The sequence goes on from PAAG01000014.1 coordinate 221,793, forward strand.
CTACATTCTGGCCTTCATCGGCCTCCTTGCCTACCTCCGTTGGGACGTGTTCGCGACCAACGAGTTTGATCCACATTGGTATCAGAACCCGGAAAAATGGCCCGCGATAGCCGGAATTGTCATTCTCACGGTGATTGTCACTGTATTTCCCCTAATTTTTTCACAAAGAAAGCTAAAAAGACTGGAAATTATAGCCGATATATAATATTAATAGAAGTTAACTAAAAATTTAACTTCGTAAACCATGTCTGCCGTAGCTGAAATCCAACCGTTATTCTTCGATGACGAGGACGAAAAAGACCTCGAGATCCAATTTGATCCGCAGCAGTTTCAGGCCGTGACGCCTTATACGGCTGACTTGAATGACGAGTATCAACAGGCCCAGGATCAACTGCGTGCCCTCCGCCAGCAGGAAGAGCAAATCAAACGCCAGGCAGCGGAGCTCGAAGAACTCACCCAGAAGGAGGAGCAGTTCAAAGAAGGGCGCACTGAAGTTTGCGAAGAGCTTCAACGATATCTTTCCATTTTGGATCGGGAAGCAACCGACGCACAGCGTGTTGCGGAAGAGTGTGGCTCAGCTCACGAGCGCCTCGAAGCACACCTTGCAAACATCAACGCACTTCGCCCCGAAACATGGAGCCGTGCTGACCGAAAAGCAGAACTTGCCCGCGCACTGAGCTACATCGAAGCCGCCGAAGATGAACTCGACGAAGTGCAACCACTCGTCTCCGGGAATTCCAAGAAAGCAAACTTCTTCAAGGCTCCAGCCAAGACTGCCGCGCCAAAGAGCGGCGGATTTCTGAACACCCAGGGAGATTTTATGTATTGGCTGAAGAGTGGCTTCGCCTTTTCCCTTCCGCTGGTGGTCTTCGCGATCATTGCTATTGGACTGGTTCTCTTCCTGTAAGAGGAGTCACCTGACAAACCGCTTTTGTTCCCCTGCCTTCCTGGCAGGGCCAAATGTGAACACCCACGTAAAAACGAATCATGTTTTCACGGAAACCAAAGAATCGTAAGCGCCGAGTTCGCAGAAAGCCATCTCAGACCAAGAGTTGGGAAACAGAGTCGCCAGCCCCCGCTCGCAAACGGAAGCCTGCGACAGAGAAAGAACAGATGCACATGCTGCACGCCCAAATCGGGGTCTTGGAATCTTTCCTTGAGAAAAAGCACGCCTCGGAACTGCGTCAAATGCAGATGAAGGCAGAGAACATTCTCCCTCCTCCTGACCGGTCAACACTCCGGCGCCAGCGCGATGCGATGTCGATGGCTGAGCGACGCCGTTATCATGCAGAACGAAGTAGAAACGGAATTCACTTCTTCTTCCTATTTTGCCTCGCGTGCGCCATCGGCTGGTGGATACTCTTCTGCACGGTCTAAGTTCTGACCTCCAGACTTCGCCCTTTGCCAGGCACGTATTGCGCCCAACGCGACAAGTCCAAGTGCGGCAATCTGATACCCGCTGATCGAACCAATCAGGTCAGGTGTATCTCGGAAAAACTCGTGAAAGAAGCGGAAAAGTCCGTAGCAAATCAGGTAGACATGGAAGAGCTGCCCTTTTCCCGCGCCACGAGTTACAATCGGTAGCATTGCGGCTACAAACAGGAGGTTAGAGATCATCTCTACAACAGAGGCAGGCCATCTTGGATCACCGAGTGAGTCCGCCATCGTCCACCATTGCTCTGACGAGCAGACATTGCCTAAACAACAACCGTACCGCAGGCATCCGATCCTCCCCATGGCAATCCCCAACGGTACCCCTACAGCGAACCAGTCTCCTGTGGGCTTCTTATAGCCAATGATCTTCTTCGCGATCTCAACTCCCGCGTATCCTCCGAGCAGAGCGCCTACAATAGTTTTCCCCGCGAGCAGCTGCAGTAGCGCATTCCATCCGGAGTTGTCCCTGACATTCATCCACCCTTCGGCAGCGATGAAGAGCAGCTTGGCTCCCAGGAACGCCCCACACAAAGCTCCGATGTAGATACCAAACGTCTCCGGCGTTTTCCTCCAACGCCGCAGCCAGAACCACGCTCCCACGACAAGTCCGAAAATCGTGATCCAGCCATAGACACTGAAACCGCCAGGATCGATTTCAAAGCGATTCATTTCGGAGTCCGGTATGCCTTCGCTCCTCCATTGAGATAATAGCGGCAGAAGGAATCGAGTTTACCATCGGGACGGATCACATGGGTGCAGCATCGATCAATCCTGTCCTGATCCCAGTCTCGTTCGTCCATGAACGGTTTGATGAAAAGCCGGAAAGTATTTCTTTCATCCATCTCCAACTCGTGCAGCAACTCTCCCAGAGGCTCCGATTCGCAGCCGCACTTGATCAGATCTTCAAGCCGGTAACGGACACGATCGCTAAGGAATCCCTGCAATGTCGCAAAATCGACGAACTCGCTGATGGAGCGAATCTCACCGTCCATCTTCAAGAGGTAACCGATCGTGGCACAGTTCGGATCTCCGCAGGGCAGCGGAGTAAAATCTTCAAAACCCACCGTTCCTCCCGACTGATCCACGAGTCCGAGAATAATATCGGCGACGTTCAGTTTATGGTTCTGACTGGATACCGAGTGAACACGTCCACTGCCAAACATCGGCTGGAACGCCACTCCCCGCACATGATCGAATTGCAGACCGTATTTTACCGTGTTCCAGAGCTCATTCACATTCTCTGGAATCACAGTCATCGCGAGAGTCAGCGGTATCCCGAGTTCCCCTGCTCGCTCGATTGCCTTTCTCTTCATCAATCGAAGGTCGGAGCCGCGCAAAGACAGGTCGGCAGCTTCGTTCGTGCCATCGAACTGAAGGTAAAACTGGAAATGTCCGTACTCCATTACCCGGGCCAGTTGCTCCCCGAAATTCTTATCACCAGCCAGGCGAACACCATTCGAATTCACCAGCAGATAATCGATGCCCTCGTTCTGCTGGCACCACTGCACCAATTCGAAAAAATGAGGATGCAACGTAGGTTCGCCTCCTGACAATTGCAGAATTTCGATCGGCCCTTTTCTGTCGATCACATCTTGAATCCGAATTTTCAGCTCTTCAAGAGGTGTCGCATCGACATCGTCTCCAGCACCTTTTGGTGAATCGGCAAAGCATGTTGGGCAAGCCAGGTTGCAGGAATCCACAATCTCGATCAAAGCCAAGCAGGTCGACATCACCTCGATAGGATCCGTCTTCGGAATGGGCCGAATTGCATTCTGCCCGAGAAACCCGACGTAGTTTCCCGATACCGGAGTAGCGCAGCCGCACGAAGAATCACAGCAGTTACCGCTCTTCTCCTCTCGTGCCCCGGTGGACAGCCAGTAAAAACGAGCATCAGTGCTTATTCGGGTATCTGCTTCACCACACTGCGGGCACTCCTTCCGCATCCAAACCTCGTCATCCCTTGAATATACTTTCGCCGGGACCGAACCTCGACATACGGGACAAATACTCTTCGTCTCTTTGAGACAGTTCTCCTTGGCAATCATTTAAATCGCTTACGATGTTGCCAGAGCCATCCCACAGCAGCCAGCGAGCCCGATTCCGAGATAGGCTACCCCGACACAGAGAAATGTGATGACAGCCAACACCCACGCTGCCCACTTGGGATCCTTCATCGCCTTATAAACTTTCTGTCCCACACAGATACCGGAGATTATCGCGCCTGCCCCGATCAGGATGATAGCAATGCTGACACAGATATCTTGACTCATTCCCACCGCCTCTCCCACGAAAAGCAGCAGAATCGCGAGAATCGCCGGAGCCAGACACAGGACAAATCGCAGAAGCATGGGTGCAGTTTGCCTGCATCCCAAACAGAAAGCAATTCCAGAGAATCAGCGAGAGAGAAAAGAGAAAGCCTCTCTAAGAGACCTCAGCTTTCTCTACGTCGTCTTCGCGAACGCCGTTCTTCACTTCGAACTCGCGGCACCAGCCCTTGATTTCGAGATCGTTGAAAATCTTGCCCATCACGCGTCGAAGCAATCCTTTCAGATTCGGATTCTCCAATTCAGCAAGACTTCTTACCGCTGCCTCCTTGTATGTCTCTAGAAGAAGCATGCATTTCTCATCCGCCTCGACTTCGTGAGCGAGTTTCCGGATTTTGTGAATGGCAATATCTTCGAGATCTTCGTGGTTCCACAGAGATTCAAGAAGAGCTTTATCATCCCCTCTGGCACGCTCCCGAGCCACAGCAAGGAGGACGGAAGGACGCATCTGTTCCAGCTCGTTATCACCAGCGTCTTCGCCAAGATCATCCATGTCATCGCGAATCTGGTAAGCGATACCAAGATTCTCTGAATATGCTGCAAGCACATCACCAACCTCGTCAAGCTTGCCGGCATAGCTGGCGCCAAGCTTCAAAGCTACTTCGAAAGCCGGAGCCGTTTTCTGACGGAAAATTTCGAGAACCTGCTTTGATTTCAGAGGAGAAGGATTCTTTGCCCAGATCAGTTCAGCACCCTGACCACGACACAATTCCCGCTGGCCACGAGAGGCTACGAGAAGCATCTCCGCCTTCTGGGCGTCGCTGGCTTCACATTCTCCAATGAGGCGATAGCCCTCACCAATCAGTAAATCGCCCGCATTCAACGCTACCGGGATTCCATGCTCCGCATGAAGGGTCGGCTGATCGTAACGACCATGATCCTCGTCCTCGATATCATCGTGGATGAGTGACGCCTTGTGAAAGAGTTCCGTCGCGAGAGCGATTTTCTTGATATCTTCAGGGATCGGCTCACCTCTGTCCTCTCGCAGTGCCTCAAAAGCCGCCACGGTCAGAAACGGACGCCATCGCTTTCCGTCTCTCGCCAACCACTCACGAGCAATCTCTTCCTGGGCACCTTCGGCAGGCCCCATGACAGATTCAATCGCCTCTGGTGTGAACCATTCCTTCACCTCGCGATGGAGTGAATTGAGATCCAGGCGACGGGTCTGGTCATCACTGGTGAGGTGAATGTATTCCCACACCCAGTCGATATCGACTGTGGTGTTGATGCAGTCGTCCTGAAGCAAAGGCACGGCAATAGAAGGAATCGCAGCCGCTTCCACATATGGGAAAGTTCTTTCCAACACCGGAAGGCAGGAAATGCCGACGATCGCTTCGATCTGGCCGGTCTGGATTAGCGACATCACGATAGCTGAGCCTTCGGCCACCAGCACAGCGTACCCGAGTCGTTCTGCCTCGTTCTGGAAATCCTGAATTGAGCAGAGCCCACACTGCTTACAAAGCAGTCCAAATTCATCAAAAGGTGCCGGGCACTTGTCCTCCACCCGAAGGCACTTCGGCATCAGCAGCAAACGACGCTCGTAGGGAATCTCCGCCAATGTTTCCCGCCACATCTCGTTGTTGAGGCAGACAGCGGTGTAATGAAGATACGTGTCGTCCCCTTCGTAATTCAGGGTAGCGAGAATCTTACGAGCGTGAACATCAAGCTCCTCGATAGGCATAGGAGGGACCGGATTCTCGGTCTCGACGTAGTTTCGGATCGCCTGAAGGAAATGATCCCGCTCGATCTTTGTCTGCGGAATGTTCTTCTTGGGTGGACGAAACCGGGTCGTCGTGACCGGAACGGGTTTCGGAATCTTGATGGTCTGAATGGAATCGACTGGGGATGACATAGAGGAGATGACCGATTCTGAATTGGCGGTGTTACTGGTAACAGGAATCGCCTGCGGATACAACACGGATTCTGAGAACAAGTCTCAATAATTTCGTGAAAATATCCGTAAGGCAGTGGTGGTAGTACGAAACCGTCCAACATCCCTGCTACGATTCAACGAAAAGCGCCCGGCGCGATCAGGGATGACAGGTTTTGGGCTGGAAAACGTCACGTTTGCCTTCCGAATTTCGAATTGTGAGTGACTTCCATATATTTCGTCCTGCGACAAATGCTGACCGTTCGGAGATTGAAGATCTGGTTTTCTCCGTTCTCCGCTCGTATGGATTGGAGCCGTCCCCCGATTCCACCGATGCTGATCTGGCAGACATCGAGGCAAACTACTTTTCGTTGGGTGGTGCATTCGATGTGCTGACAGACGAGTCAGGCGTCATAGTCGGCACCGTAGCAGTCCACCACACCGAGGGCTCACTCTGCGAACTTCGAAAAATGTATCTTTCCCCGTCCTGTCGAGGTCAGGGCCTGGGGCGGAGAATGATGGAGCACGCTCTTACACGGGCAAAAGAACTGGGCTTTCAGCAGATGTGGCTGGAAACGGCGGAAAGTCTCAAAGAAGCTCATGGTCTTTATACGAAGTTCGGATTCAGCGAGTTTACAGGTCCCCACAAATCAGACCGGTGCGATTTCGCCCTAATCAGAGATCTCTAGGAATCAGCGATTCTTCCCCTTCCGTTTGGACTGCTTTTTCTTACCGCCTTTTTTGTTCTTCTGGCCTTTCTTGCCGCGCGCCTTCGATTTGCCACGCGCCTTCTTTTTCTTCACTTTGACTTTCGTGAAAGACTTCGCGAAATCCTTTGCATCTTCGACCGTCAATGACCGAGCCGAAATACCCGCTACCATTGCGCCATTCTTGCGTAGCGGAGTCACCTCCATTACGAAGCCAGCTTCTTCACCGTGCTCCAGTGATTCCGTCTCATACCTTCCTGCTACTATCGAAGCGGTAACATTCTCACGGGAACTCTTAGTGAAATAGCCTACGGAGAAAGTCCGTCGTCCCCGTGTCCCGCGAAGTCGAAAGGCATCGGTGTCTCCGTCGTTTTGAACAGCAAAAGGATAAGCGACTGTCTGAACAGCCCTGAGATGGTTGCCAACTGTCTGTTTGCTACCAACGGCGTTGAAGTAATCATCGCCCACAGGTTCCCCACCATCATTCCCGATCACCAGATCACCGAGATGAAGATTAGTACCCATCTCAAACTCCCCTTCCCCCTCGTCGACAAGAGAGTCCTCCTCAAATGTGGTTGATGTGAAGCTCACTGGAAGCCCTTCTGAATCGAAAAGAAGGATCAGCTCTGTCGAAGTATCTCCGTCTTCGAACAGCATCGTTACCTTCGAGGAAAACTCGTCGACCATTTCGTAGAGGTAAGTGAAATACTCAGCCTCTCCTGGAACGAAGAGCCGTCCCTCGGTATCCGTAAGGAACTCATATCGATTTGGACCAGCTTTGATGAATGAGCCTGTCAGTGAAGCTGGAGCCGAAGATTCCACCGCAGGGGGAGGCGGCGGTGAAACATCCAGTTCTCCAATTTCAAACGAACCTTGCCGAAAAATAGGAGGAATAGGAGGACCGGATGTATCTCGATCAAACTCATCATATCCGGCCGGCGAACCGAGATCATCGAAATACAGCGTGATATCTCGTGAGCGCAAACCTGACGCATAGGTCACCACAACTGATGCCGAAGCGGCGTCGAGAATCGAGTAGCTGTAGGAGAAATCAGCACCAGCATCTGTCCCCATAGAAGGGTCTACGAACTCGAGACGGTTTCCATCAAGAGTTACAAACTTCCCCGCAAGGTCTGCAGGCGGAGCGCTATAGAGAAAGGTCGGGAAGGCTATAGCGGCAAGCACAAGAATGAGGAAGCGGAGGGTGGTCATGCCTCACTCTTATAATTTTCATAATTATAGTCAATTTCTATTTTTACCTTTTAACCTAGCAAAACTAGAAGGTTAAAATCCACGGTTTGCTAAGTTTACTTGGACAAGCCAGGTGTCTAGATTGCATCCACTTCACTAACCAAGCCTCAATATTTGGTGCGAATTGAACAGCGATGCCTTTTTCAACCAGCGCGACAAAAACCTGGTTTTTCAACGACAGAAAGAATATCCGCCTCAGTCGAATTCCGCGCCGATAACCGAGCAATACGAATTGCTCTGGAAAGGAAGACTCGAAAGACCAACCCCGCTTGTAAGAAAGCGAGATAAACGGAAAGCGGCTCGTCTTAAGAAAAAGGTAAGGCGCTTTAAGAAGCACCTACAAGCCTTTCCGTTTTACCAGAAAATCTTACTCGACCGCCTCTTTGACCGACGCAGTCGCGTAGTCGCGATTCAACTTGGCAATCACGTCTGCACTGATCTCTTTCGGGCAAACGGCTTCGCACTCGTATTGGTTCGTGCAGTTACCAAAACCTTCCTCATCCATCTTGCGGACCATCGCAAGGACACGACGATCTTTCTCAGGATGTCCCTGCGGAAGCTTGTTGAGGTGAGCTGCCTTCGCTCCGACGAAGAGCATTGCACTGGCATTCTTACAAGCTGCAACGCAAGCTCCACAGCCAATACAGGCAGCCGCGTCAAAAGCTTCAGTCGCATCTTCGAACTCAATCGGAATCGAGTTCGCATCGACCGCAGAACCGGTACGCACGGAGATAAAGCCACCAGAGGCGATGATTCTGTCGAACGAGGATCGATCGGTCACCAGGTCTTTCACGATCGGAAATGCCTTGGCACGGAATGGCTCGATCCAGATGGTATCGCCATCGCGGAATTTCCGCATGTGCACCTGACAAGTTGTAATCCCCAACTCTTTGCTGTGAGGTACCCCGTTAATAGTGAGGGAGCACATCCCGCAAATACCTTCGCGACAATCGTGATCGAAATGAATGGGATCCCCACCCTCGCCAACGATTTTCTCGTTTACGATGTCGAGCATTTCGAGAAACGAGGCTTCTTCAGGGATATCCTTCGCGTCGTAGGTCTCAATTCGACCGGTATCGTTCTCGCTTTTCTGCCGCCAGACTTTGAGTGTAAGATTCATGCTGCGAAATGGTGAAATGTTAGTATATCTTCAAGCGGGGATTTACTTGTAGCTACGAACGGAGAGTTCAACGTTCTCAAATTCGAGTTCTTCCTTGTGAAGAATCGGTGCCTTACCCGCCCCAGTGTATTCCCACGCTGAGACGTAACAAAATTCGTCGTCATGTCGTTTTGCTTCCCCTTCATTGGTGTAGCCCGTTTTCACGGCTTCATCATCCTGGGTAAACTGGTGCTCGATTCGGAAGTGTCCTCCACAACTTTCGGCGCGATCCAAAGCGTCATGGCACATCAGCTCGGCAAAATCGATAAAGTCAGCGACACGACCAGCCTTCTCAAGCTCCATGTTCATTTCCTCTCCCGTTCCAGGGATACGTACGTCTTTCCAGAATGCCTCACGGATCTTCGGAATCTCTCTCAGAGCTTCTTCAAGTCCCTCTTTGCTACGGGCCATACCGCACTTATCCCACATCAGGAGTCCCAAGTCGCGGTGGAAACTGTCCACAGTTCTCGTTCCTTTGATAGAAAGCAGCTTTTCAATGCGCTCCTTCACCTCTGCTTCAGCAGCGGCGAACTCAGGCGCATCAGTTGTGACCGAACCAGGAGTCTCGTTCACAAGATAGTTTGGTAAGGTAGCCGGAATCACAAAGTATCCATCCGCAAGCCCCTGCATCAGAGCACTCGCACCGAGACGGTTCGCACCGTGATCGGAGAAATTCGCTTCACCAAGAACGTGGAGTCCTTCCAGGTTGGACATCAGATTGTAGTCCACCCAGAGACCGCCCATCGTGTAGTGGACGGCAGGATAAATCTTCATCGGCACTTCATACGGATTCTCCCCGGTGATCTTCTCATACATCTGGAAGAGGTTGCCGTAGCGCGCCCGAATGGTGTCTTCGCCAAGACGTTCGATTGCGTCGCTGAAATCGAGATACACACCAAGACCGGTCTTCGCCACACCTCGCCCTTCGTCGCAGGCCTCCTTCGCAGAACGCGAAGCAATATCACGAGGAGCAAGGTTTCCGAAAGAAGGATACTTCCGCTCCAGATAGTAGTCGCGATCCTCCTCGGCGATGTCAGTTGCTTTCAATTCACCTTTTCGGATCTTTTCCGCATCTTCCTTAGACTTCGGAACCCAGATGCGTCCGTCGTTTCGAAGAGACTCGGACATCAGCGTCAGCTTACTCTGGTAATCGCCACTGACAGGAATACAGGTCGGGTGAATCTGCGTGTAGCATGGATTCGCAAAGTAAGCTCCGCGCTTATGGGCACGGTAGGCAGCCATCACGTTGCAACCCATGGCATTGGTGGAAAGGAAGAAAACGTTACCGTATCCGCCTGTCGCAAGAAGCACCGCGTCGGCAGCATGACTGGTGATTTCACCCGTCTTCATGTCGCGAACGACAATCCCCTTGGCATGACCGTTCACAACAACAAGGTCGAGCATCTCGGAGCGAGAATACATTTTCACTCCACCCTTCTGAACTTCCTTCTCAAGCGCCTGGTAGCAACCAATCAGAAGCTGCTGACCGGTCTGGCCAGCGGCGTAGAAAGTTCGGCTCACCTGTGCACCACCGAATGAACGGTTAGCAAGAAGGCCACCGTATTCACGAGCGAAAGGCACGCCTTGAGCGACACATTGGTCGATGATATTCACGCTGACCTCAGCGAGACGGTGGACGTTCGCTTCGCGTGAGCGGAAATCACCACCTTTCACCGTGTCGTAAAACAGTCTCCAGACCGAGTCACCATCGTTCTGGTAGTTCTTCGCCGCATTGATACCACCCTGCGCAGCGATCGAGTGGGCTCGGCGTGGACTATCCTGGTAGCAGAAACACTTCACGTTATAGCCGAGCTCGGAGAGCGTAGCCGCTGCCGAACCTCCCGCCAGTCCCGAGCCCACAACGATAATGTTGTACTTGCGCTTGTTGGCCGGGTTGATCAATTTCGCCTTGCTCTTGTAGGTCGTCCACTTCTCGGGAAGCGGGCCCGGAGGCACTGCGGAATTCAGGGAACCATTTGAACCGTTTGAGGAACCTTCAGAACTCATAGGTAAATACGCGGTAGGAAATTAGGATTCAGCTCCTTCGGTTTGGACAGAGGCATGCGACCCTTCCGAGGGTCCACTGTCTTCGATCGCTCCAGTGCCGACAAGGACCGGAATGGAGAGGAATCCAAGCCAGAGAATGATCGCAACGGCCCAGCCGAGTTTTCGGATAGCTTCACGGGTTTTCTCGCTTCGCAGCCCCAAGGTCTGGAAAATCGAAGCGATACCGTGGCTCAAGTGAGAGCAGAGAAGCGAGACACCGACGATGTAGAAAAGAACGACGAGAGGATTCTGGAATCCTTTGATCACCATCAAGTAAACGTCCTTCCGATCTGGGTCAGTCGGATCGGGAAGGTCCCGCAATTCGGCGCTAACCGGAATCGTGAAGTGGAAAATGTGAAAAATGACAAACCCGAGAACCGTCAGACCAGACACGATCATGATCCGGGAACTCTTCGAAGCCTGAACAGTGTCGTCATGCTCATATCGCTTGGGACGGGCAATTCGATTCTGGCGAGTCAACTCGATGGTTGCAACAATGTGCAGAATGAAAGCCCCCAGAAGCACCAGGCGGAAGAGCCAGATTCCAGCACCATGGAGAAAATGGTGAAGAAAATAGGCGTAGTCGTTCATTGCTTCACGACCAGCGTAGACGAGAAAGTTGCCAGTCATGTGTGCAATGAGGAATCCAACCAGAATGATTCCAGTCACAGCAACAATCAGTTTCTTGCCGATCGAAGACTGCCAAAAGCTGAGTATGGCTTTACCAAGCGCGTTCATTTTCGGTTTACTAAGCAATACGCCGTCACTTTGCAAGAAGATGGGGTGCCTTTTTCAGAAAAAATGAGATATCGGCGGGTTGAGCACCATGTAATACGAAATCCACACCGATTTTTCGCACGGAAACTGCTGAAAATGTCATTGCAATCGTCCAATCCATCTCCTTAGCATCACACTACCGCTATCATGTCCCGCTTGTCCCGCTTCATATTGTTTTCTTTTCTTCTCGCCTTCGCCGTTCCTGCTTTCGCAGAGGAAGCTGAAAAGGAACTCACCCTCGGCCAGAAAATCGCTTCCAAAATCGACTCCGGTCTGGAGCCAATCGCAAATAGATCCCTCAATATCATTTTCTTCGGCTTCGAAGTCACAGACGGCGTTACCCTACCCGTCGTATTGGTGGTGCTCGGCGGAACTGCGATCTTTCTCACATTCTTCTTCAAATTCATCAATCTGCGGGGTTTCGGTGTCGCCTTCAAAACAGCTCGAGGAAAATACACACCTAAGGATGCGCCCGGCCAGATTACCCACTTCCAGGCCTTGAGTGCAGCCCTCTCCGCAACAGTCGGTCTGGGAAACATTGGGGGCGTCGCCGTAGCGGTGGGCGTCGGAGGTCCTGGAGCCACATTCTGGATGATCGTGATGGGGCTCTTCGGGATGACGACAAAATTCGCCGAATGTACGCTCGGCGTAAAATATCGCCATATCATGAAGGACGGCACCGTGAAGGGCGGCGCGATGTATTACCTTCGCGATGGATTCAAAGAAATCGGGATGGGCCCTGTCGGAGCAGTGCTCGCTGTCTTCTTCGCACTCTTCGTAATCGGCGGGGCCTTCGGCGCTGGCAATATGTATCAATCGAACCAGGCGTTCAGTCAGCTCAGTTCCAATGTTCCAGGTACGGAGCATCCAGTTATCTTCGGGATCATCCTCGCTATCCTAGTCGGCCTTGTCATCATCGGAGGCATTGTCTGGATCGCTAGGGTGACGGCATTCCTCGTTCCGTTCATGTGCGGTATCTATGTTCTGACCGCCTTAGTCATCATTTTCACGAACCTGGGAGAAGTAGTCCCGGCCATCTCCCTGATCATTTCTTCCGCGTTCAGCAATGAAGCCGTCACGGGCGGTTTGATCGGTGTTCTCATTCAGGGAATCCGGCGGGCCGCCTTCTCGAACGAGGCCGGCCTCGGCTCTGCACCAATTGCTCACTCAGCAGTGAAGACAGACAAACCCGCCAGTGAGGGATTTGTCGCACTCCTCGAACCATTCGTCGATACGGTCGTTGTCTGCACCATGACGGCCTTGGTCATCGTGATCACCGGAACCTGGCAGGTATCCGGCGAGGTCAACACAGCAGGAACAAACATCGTCACGGAGCCAGGCTCGACAGAAGTCGTCCAATCCGTCGACAAAGGACAATTCGTCCATCTCAAGGGCTCAAAAGACGACCACCTCGAAGTCATCGGTTTGGTCTCTGCTGAAGATCGCTCCGTTACTGAAATCGAAGGATGGATCCCCGCCGGTTCCGTCGATGACAAAAAGGGAGTCCCCATCACCTCCATGGCCTTCGGCTCGAAAGTCACCTGGTTCCCCTACATCCTGACCGCAGCGGTCATCCTGTTCGCCTTCTCGACAATGATCTCGTGGTCCTACTATGGTCAGCAGGGCGTGATGTATCTCTTCAGCTTTCTCGGCGACGACAAAATCAAAATCCCTGTCGTGATCTACAAGGTCATCTTCTGTCTTCTTATCATCGTGGGAGCGTCAGCATCTCTGACAAACGTCCTCAACCTTTCGGATGCGATGATTTTCGCGATGGTGATCCCCAACCTCATTGGTCTCTACTTCCTGCTCCCGGTCGTACGCAAAGAAACGAATTCTTACCTCGAATACGTGAAGACAGTCGACCGTGGAGAGAAGTAATCTCACGGCATTCTGAAACGAATGTCAGCCAACTTACTTTTACGGGCGACCTGCTCGCTCACGCTCCTTGGTTACGGATGGAAACTTTCCGGCGACTCCCCGGCTTGGTATCCACGCGGAGTCGCGTGGGAAAACGAGTTTTTCCTGATACTGGGAATTCTCGTTCTCGTCCCCCTCTTTCTCCCAGAGAAAAAGACCCTGACACGTGTCCTCGATACGCTCTTAATTCCTGCCTCCGCGTTCATCATTTTTTTCAGTTACCAGAAATGGATCCTCTCAGGCGTGGGCATCGGTCAATTCCTAGAACATGCAGCTCAGTTTGGCATTCCGTTACTCGTCTGGCTGACGACCTTCATCGGCTGGAATGGCGCCGTGAAAAAGCTCGTCATGATCTGCGCGTCGGCCGCCTTCATCTTTCACGGCCTATTCGCCATCGGCATCTCGGTGCCTGTTGAGTGGTTGAATCACCCCACCCCGGACAAATTTTTCTTCATGACCGCGCAATGCCTCGGTCTGGAGAGCAACGCCACAGCGGGAAAAGTGCTCCTCGTCGCCGGACTACTCGATCTCGTTGCAGCCGTAGCAATCTGGATTCGACCTGCCAGATTTCCTGCCCTGATCTACATGGTGATCTGGGGATTCCTCACCGCCCTGGCAAGACCTGTCGCTTACTTCGATGCAAGCGCCGTGGCGGAAAGTTTATTTGTATGGGCACCCGAATTCTTTACCCGGGCACCACATTGGTTGCTGCCCCTGATTCTGCTGAAAGAATCAGGGACGTTTCGAAATCGAATCAATGAACCGGCTTCTGTTCCTGAACTGTCCCGTCAGGAGCAACCTTGATTACCCGGTAAGCACTGGTAGCTCCATAGACCGTTCCGTCAGAAGCAGCACAGAATCCCTGAAAGTATTCAGGCCACCCCGGGAGCTTGTCGATAGAGTATTCTACGAATGACTTATCAGCCACCTTCATAAAGGAAGCCTTGGCAAGCCCTCCGCCCATGACGAGAGACTTGTCAGGAGCAAATCCCATCCCGTAGTTGAAGCTGCTCGGCATCTGGAACATCTCGACTTCGCCTTCGGGAGAGATGAAAGCATTCAGATTACGATAGTTGAGAACAACAATCGAATCTCCGTCAAAAGTGATCTGCGATTCGCTTGTCGAAGTGTAGAACGTCTTGAACTCTTTGATGACGTCGCCTGTCGCTGTATCGTAGATGCCGATCTTCGAGGTCTTCCCATCGTGCTCAAGCTGGAAGCGATCTTTGTCCAGGCCCTTCAAATCCTTAGGGATATCGCTGTAACCCAGCTTTTCCTCTTCCTCATCATCGTCATCTTTGAAAATGATAGCGAGCTTCGACCCGTCAGCGCTCAGGCCCATCGCAGAAATACCGGTCCGCTCGGGGAATTGGATTGATGCTTTCTCGGATCCGTCGGAAAACGAATAGATCTTCGCCACCGCATCGGTGACGTAGTACCCGGCAAAAATATCAGCCTCGCGAGAAACAGTAAAGCTGTAGCAGCCTTTGATCGTATCCATCAGACTCCAGTCAGATGTCGAATAAAGGCGAACTTCATCTTTCGTGTCGTGAACGGCGAGCACACTCCCATCCTTGTTGTAATCGATCGAGAAAACGGATGTCTCCACCCAGATTCGATCCTTCACCTCCAGCGTCGCTGGATCAGTGACATAGAGCGTTCGTGGATCTCCCGACGCGATCAAAGTCGACTCATCCGGAGACAAAGTGACTGTTAATCCACCGATGGGTGTTCCCGCAAAAGCAGGGGTTCCAAGGAAAAGAGCGACCGCTGCAGAAATACAGCCCGACTGGAAGGAGGAGTTGCGGATAGCCTTCATCGGGAATCATACTGCCCTCTTCGCCTTCAGAACTCAATCCATTTGTGCGGTCTCTTTTGTGGCAAATAGTTAACTATTGACGGGGCGCTTGTTGCGTTGTCAGGCAAGCCGAAATCCAACCATGGCTCTATCTACCTGCTTCACAGTGGCATAGCAGCAGTTTTCCCTCGAAACAGATTCGTCAGAGTGATCTCTCGCCAACATTAACCATATCAAACAAAAAATAACAAGCAGTCCGCTCGAACGCCCTCCTAGACGCCGACATCCCCATTTTACAAGCATCGGCATTTCCATTATACAGAAGAAGCCTCAATGGATACCTCAGCATCGAAAAACGCATCACCCAAAACCCTTCCCAGCGCAGTCTGGAGTCTTGTATTCGGCATTCTTAGCAATACTTGCCTGTGGATACTGGGATCCATTCCCGCAATCATCCTCGGGGCACTGGCCCTGAAGAAGATCAGCGCCAATCCGGAGCAGAATGGAGGGAAAGGCCTCGCCCTTGGCGGCCTCATTACTGGCGGGGTTGGAATCATCTTCGGTCTTATTCCCTGGGCCGTCGGCTCAGCCATCGCAATCCCGGCACTCACGAAGACAGGTGAAATAAAAATGACCGCCACCGATCAGATGGAGATTCGCGAGCTTACCCTTGCGTGCCGAGTCTACGCTTTTGACAACGACGGCAATTATCCGCCCAATCTCGAAGCTCTCTTCCCCGACTACATCGATGATCGGGAACTCCTCACCGCAGAGATTTCGACAAACCCTCGCGTCGTAAAACCCTACCTTTATCGCCCTGGTCTAACCACGAAAGTGGAATCACGGGAAATGTTCATCGCCGGCCCCATACGGGGATCGGACAACACTCGTGCCGTTGGTTACAATGATGGAAGCACTGAAAGAACAAACATTCCGATCGACACCTCGTTTCTTAGATGATAGCGAAAACTTCCAGCTGACCATCTAATTCACTCAACATTAGATGGATACAAAAACAGATCAGAGTCCGAAGTTGCTTCATCAACAAGCGCCATGATTCTGGGTGTTATATCCAGCAAAGTGAAGTCGCTCGAAATGTGAAGCACCCTCTCTCGAGAACCGAAACCTATGTCAACAATAAGAGAATATTCATTTCCACATTCGTCGAGTACAAGATCGATCGCCCGTTTCCGGAAATCCACTCCACTGATTCGTACCCCGGTCGCTACCTTTGTTTGACTTTTAAGGGCACCGATTTCATCTGAGAGGCTAATTGCAGCTCTACGCTCCTCAGCATTCAACTCTTGTCTTTCCTTCGTCAGGTTTCCTTTATCATCGGTCTTAAAAGCAATCCGATCCATTTGCTCCTGTAACTCCCTGATCTCCTCCAGCTTTATTAGACGCGCTGGTGAATTCTCACGAGCCTCTCGTATCAGGTCAAACGTCCGACTCGAAATGGCATTCCTTACGTCGTCCAGATCTACGACTGCGACTTTTGGTCGACCTCCGTCGCTCATCAGTTTCAGACGACTATCCTCGACTTCCGCTCTGAGCGAATCTAAGCGATTTCGCACTTCAGTCGGTTTAGTCGATTGAGAGTTACCTTTTGTGAGCTGCACATCCAACATTCCAATCAAATCAACTTCCCGTTTCTTTGACTCCTCCAGCATTCTCGATGCGTCCCTTAAATCGTCCTCAGCATTAGTCAATTGCTTACTCAAACGGTCACGCTCCTCTGTTGCGAGAAGCAAGTGCCTTTCCATCAAAGCAATTTCCTTTTGAGCTAATGACAGCCTTTGTAATGCAGTCGGTTCTTCCTTGTTTCCACATCCTGCGAAAAACAAGACAAGGAAAATGAAAGATAGTAACGAGATTGCCCTCTTGTTCATTGAGTATACCGCTTTGAGGCCGCAGTATACTGCAAACACCGTGGGAATTTGGCAACAATTCTACGCCATAATTTCCTTCACTACTCGCCCGTGCACGTCCGTGAGGCGAAAATCGCGTCCCGCATAGCGATACGTCAGCTTCTCGTGATCGATACCTAACAGGTGCATTATCGTCGCGTGCAGATCATGCATGTGCACCTTATTCTCAACCGCCTGAAACCCGAATTCATCCGTAGCGCCATAGGCAAACCCAGGCTTCACACCTCCACCTGCCAACCAGACCGTAAACCCGCGAGGATTGTGATCTCGTCCGTTGTTTCCCTGTGAAAAAGGAGTTCGTCCAAACTCTGCGCCCCACCACACCAACGTGTCTTCCAACAGCCCGCGTCGCTTCAGATCAGTCAGTAGCCCCGCAATCGGTCGATCCACCTGCTGAGCCAGCGGCTCGTGTTTTGGCATATTACTGTGCTGATCCCAAACGGGTGTCGCGGAATTATCACAGTGGCTCACCTGGATGAACCGAACTCCTGACTCAGCCAACTGACGAGCGGCGAGACACTGCCGCCCGAAGCCATCCGTTCCATCACCGCCGATACCATACAGCTCTTGAGTCGCTCGACTCTCCCGCTCGACATCGACCAGTTCAGTCGCATGACTCTGCATCCGCCACGCCAGCTCGTGCGACTGAATGGCTCCGTCTACCAGAGGGTGGGTTGCCTCTCCCGCCTGCAATTGATTCAACTCATGGAGAAAATCCCTCTCTCGTTGAAGAGACTCGGCACCAAGGGGGCTTGTTAGATTCCTGATCTCCGGCAGAGCATTCGGGTTTCCGGGCTGCCCTAACACAGTTCCTTGATGGAAAGCGGGTAGAAATGCATTCCCATAATTTCGCGGACCGCCCTTATTGGCAGGAGGATTCACCGTTACGAAAGCCGGCAAATTCTGGTTCTCAGCCCCGAGGCCATAGCTGATCCACGCACCCATAGAAGGACGCACCAGGTTCGTCGCTCCAGTATGAAGAAACAGCGTCGCTGGACCGTGTGCCACTCCCTCGGTGTGCATCGAGTGAATGAAGCAAAGATCATCAACATGCTTCGCCACCTCGGGAAACAGAGATGACGACCAGCGCCCACACTCTCCATACTGCTTGAAATCCCAGAACGGTTTCATCACAGGTCGTTGTTCGACCTCACGACTACGCGGGACATAGAATCCCACTTCCCGGTCATGCTGCTTGATCAATTCCGGCTTGTAATCATACGTATCCACCTGGCTTGGTCCGCCCTGCATGAAAAGGAAAATCACTCGCTTTGCTCGAGGCGCGATGACTGGAGTCTGGTTTGCGAATGCAGAAAACGCGAGACTACCAAATCCACATGCAGTCGCTTTCAATAAGTCCCGGCGGGATGGTTGGGGGAAAATCGGACTCATATCTGTATACATTCTACTATCGTAAAAATCGAAAATCGACCGACGCGAAAAGGGCTCGCTGCAGCGCCGACCAAGCTTCGGCATCATCGCTCTCTGCTGTATCTCCCGACTCGCGGAGAAATCGAAGAGCTAGATCTACCTCTTTGGCTTTTGGAGTACGCCCCAAGGTCTTTCGGAAGGCGACCACCACGCGCTCTCTGTCGGAATCCAAGGATTCCTGCAACAACTCACTCGCCGCTTCTGAGGCGCGTCGATGCACAAAGTCACTGTTCGTCAGGTACAGCGCCTGCGTCGGAATGGTGCTACGAGCGCGCCTCCCCATGGAGAAGTTCGGGTTGGCGAAATCGAAAACGTTGAACATCTCGTGCCCCGAGTTCCGAAACACTGGCACATAGATGCTGCGCTTCATTGTCGTGAACTCGTATCCAAACTCACTCTTGAAATCACCCGGTAAAGAAGCTCCGCCTCTCCTCGTATCCAACGTTCCCGAAAGGCGCAGCATGGCATCCCGCATGGACTCCGCATCGAGAAGTCGGAGGTGACCCTTCCAATACAATTTGTTTTCCGGATCTACCTGGAGAGCTTTGCTGTTTTCGAATTCACTGGATCGCGAATAGACATCCGACAACATGATCTCTCTAACAAGAGCCCTCGTCGACCACTCCGAATCGATCAATCGCTGTGCAAGGAAATCGAGCAACTCAGGATGAGTAGGGGCTTCTCCCGTCACTCCGAAGTTGTCTGCGGTGCGCACGAGCCCCTCTCCCATCAACTTCAACCAGATCCGGTTTGCAAGCACTCTAGCCGTCAGCGGATTGTTTGAATCCGTCAACCACTGGGCCAATTCCAGACGACCACTTGCGTCGGCTGGTATCTCGGGTTTCTGCCAACTGGCTACCTCGAGAAATCCACGCGGAACCGCTTCCCCTCGATTTCCCTCTACCCCTCGAATCCGCAACTCGGTGTCACCAATTGCTTCCATCCCTCTATCGACTACGCTCATCGCTGTAGGTATGTCAGGCTTTCCAGACTTCAGCTTCTTGAGACGCTTTTCCGCATCAGCGAGAGAATTTTCTAAAGCAGCAATCTGTCGCGATACGCCATCTTCTTCACGATCCTCGAAATTCTCGGGAAGCCACTGGATTGCATCGACGATGATATGGCCGTTCTCCTCACTTCGATTACTGATCGTGACCTGGGGGGAAGCCCCGGTAGGAATCTCGAACACCCCAACCGTCTGAAACAGGTCATCATGCTCTGGATCGAGCTTCTGATTAATGGTCGAAACGTGAACTTCCTCTCCGATACGAACTTCAATCGGCGTCTTGGTATTCCGACTGGGTCCGGAAGAATAGGACACACGCAGTTCATATCGCCCTGGCCTTTCGACCTTGGCGCGAAAAATCACAGCCTTCTGGGACCGATGCTCGTTCCGGTCGTGAATATATCCAGCACCAATCCATCGCCCCGAGTGCGTTGATTCCTGCCACTCCCCGATCTTTTCAGCCTCTGTGTCATCAACCACAATCCCGGGTAGCGACATAGCCGGCACGCTTTTCATTCGGCCTCCGGTGCCTCTTCCCATCTCTGCGAGCGCATCTTTGTAGGTTTTGATTTCTTTCTCCAGCTCACTGGATTCCCTCTCATACTCCGCGATCGCCAGTTGCGCCTCTCGCGTGGGAGGAATCGGTTCCGTATGCCACTTCGACACATTGGCATGAGTCACAAAATCGGTGCTTTTGAAGATTCCGGCGAGCGCATAATAATCCTTCGTCGGGATCGGATCGAATTTGTGATCGTGGCAGCGAGCACATCCAATCGTCTGCCCGAGAAACGCTCGACCGATAGTATCGAGCTGCTCATCGACGATCTCCATTTCGAGCTCGTCTTTGTTTTGGTTCTCGTAGTTGTGTGGCCCCAGCACAAGAAAACCGGTCGCGATGAGATTCTCCTGACGCTGCTTCAAGTCACGATACGGCAAAAGGTCACCGGCGATTTGTAAGCGGATGAGTTCATCCAGGGGACGATCTTGCGAAAACGAATCGATCACAAAATCTCGGAATCGCCACGCCTCACGAAATGCCATCGCCCGACCTCCACCGCTTGTATCGGCGTAGCGAGCCAGATCCAGCCAGTGCCGACCCCAGCGTTCGCCGAACTCGGCGGTCGCCATCCACCGGTCAATCAACTCGGTCCACTTTTCCCGAGAGGGATCAGAGAGAAACTCCTCCTGCTCTTCAACCGTCGGAATGAACCCGGTCAGGTCGACTCTCGCTCGACGCAATCTCTGTTCCGGCGTGGCCGCAGGAGCGGCATCGAGTCCTACCTCCACCAGTTTTGCATCAATAAAATCGTCGATCGAATTCTTCTTTCCGAATTCCACCTGCCGTTCACGAAAAGACCAGAACTCCTTTCCCTCTTCAATACTGAGCCCACCTTCGTTCAACTCTTCTGACGGCTCATTCCTCGGATCGGGAAGCCCCCTACGAACCCACTCTTCAAAATCGGCGATCACAGACTCAGGCATTTTTCCTTCCGGAGGCATCTCCAGATCGGGATCTGCATACCGAATCGTCTCAATCAGAAGACTTCCGTCGAGATCTCCGGGAATAGCCGCCGGGCCAGAATCTCCACCGACTTGCCATCCGGCTCGACGATCAAGCCACAACCCACCTTTCCTTTTGTCCGCCTCTTCGGAGTGGCACTCGTAGCAATGCTCAATGAGTGCAGGACGAATCTTCGATTCAAAAAAGTGCAGGTCGCCCTCCGAAATAGAGCCCGCCACGGCAGCATTCATGCTGCAGAAAAGCGCGATCACAATAATTGTGGCGAAGCGGGAAAACATCAGGATCGTTTATACCGAACGAGTTCGGAATAGAGAATCCCGCCATCACGCGCCTTTTTGCGTGTCCAATGTTCTTGCCCGCCGATTCAGGGAGAATCGGCAACAACTAAGAGATCCTTTGCGACTGGATATTTACCTCCATCGGGAGCGCCGTATTTCCCAGTCCTTCAAAGCTTCCGGATATGGGCATCACTCCACGCGGATGATGACTCACAGCAACCGCCACGTGCCCCTCCCCGACAGGCTTCCCAATGGAAGGATCAAAGCCTACCCAGCCTCGATCCGGAAGATACGCCTCCATCCACGCATGGGTTGATCCTTTTCCAACCTTCGAATTCTGGCTTTCGAGATAGCCGCTGACAAAACGAGTCGCGAACCCGATGCACCTCCCTGCCTCCATCATCAACACTGCCGTGTCTCGGCAGGATCCAGTCTCTTTCTGCAGCGTTTCCGTTGGTGATTGCACTCCAGACACCTCTCTTCGCTGATACCCTACCCGTTCATTGATCGCTGCTGCGATTCGCTCAAAGATCGGTGCTCGTGTCCCAGTCGAAGGGAGGACATTCAGCCCTCGCACCCACTTCCTTACTGCTTCCACCTCTGGCGGATAAACTGACCTCCGATAGAGATGCGACGCAGATTCCTCAATACCCGGATAATAGGCGGGATATTCTTCCCCTTGCAACGCCTCGTCTTCTTCAGCCCAATCCGGCACGGGGTACTTGCAGATCGTGAACTCACTACGAATCGCCAAGGTATCAGCCATATCAAGCAGCTCAGCACGAGCCAGGATATTGCTGTAAATGTCCTGATACCAATGTAGCCGTGCATCAGGCGATACGGACACATCCAACTTTTCAACCCTCTCGAAATGACTTTCCCGCGGACGAAGCACAAGTCGGTGGGGACCGAAACGAACCGGTCCAGAATATCGGTAAATCGTTTCGTGGATAAAGTGCAGGCGTACAACGCTCTCGTGAGCTGTATCGACAACTTCCATGTTCAGAGTTGGGAAAATAATGACATTGTCCCCTAGATAAGGAACAACGCTTCTTCCCTCTCACGCAAGTCTTGTCTGAAAACGGGGGCAAACTCCTCTGACTCATGCTCCGAAAGCCCCACGGAAACATTAAGTCCCTGACCGCAGACATTGCCATACAAGGTGGCCACAGCTGCATCACTCGCGTCTCGACCGACCGCAATGCGGATCATTCCATTCAATGGGCCAAGGTGAGTCCCATCGAAAAGGAACCATGTGCCGTCGATGTAAACCTCGAACACCGCGTGAAAATCCTGCCACTGTAATTGATTGGAATAGACCGTGACATAGCGAGCAGGAATCGTCAGAGCTCTGCAAAATGCAATCCCCAAGTGGGCAAAATCACGGCAGACTCCGCTTCTCGATTCAAAGGTATCCAGTGCCCAGGACTGCTCATTGGAAGAACCGCTGTTGTAACTGATGTGCTCATAGAGCCAGTCCTCAATCGCCATCGCTTGTGCAAGATGTCCCTCGATATGTCCGAAGAGATCACTCGCCACAGCCCTCATTCGGTCCGCAGGTGCATAGCGGCTGGGAAAGAGATACGGAATCACCTCAGGATCGAGTGTGCTTACGCCACACGTCTCAATCTGTTGAATCGGAACTGTTTGCACCGTACTCCTTACCAGCGAAGAATAGTGAATCGCCAATTCACCCGGCTCCTCGACCTCATATTTGGTAAAGCGGTTTTCAGCGAAACCAACATTCATATCCTGCCGCTCGACCTCACGGCTTTCCGATAATTCCTCCTCAGATACATGCTGACCTGCGGTTCGGATGCAGGCCATGGAACACAGGATCGTGGAAGGTCCGTTGACTTGATAGAAGAGAGAGCTTTTTACAGAGAATTGCATTCAGAGAATTGGTTGTCGCAACTATAGCTCTCCCCGTGCCAATGCACCTGAAATTGGTGTCACTTGGAGATATCTCCAAGTGACTCGCCACGGTAAAGGCTGGTCACGGCAGTCGCACCCAGCCAGGAAAAGAGAACAGCAGCTTACGCGCTTCGGCGTCCACCACGGTCTTTTACATCACCGAACTTCCGGAACTTCTCATATCGATTGTCGAGAAGATCGGTTTCAGGGAACGCATCCAACTCGTTGAGGTGCTTGATCAAAGCAGCCTTGAGATTCAGAGCAGAACCGAGGTGATCGTGATGGGCTCCACCCATAGGCTCGGGAATCACTTCATCAACGATATTGAGGTCAAGAAGATCGTTCGCGCTCAGCTTGAGAGCCTGTGCAGCCTCAGTTGCATACTTGCGGTCTTTCCAGAGAATAGCCGCACAACCTTCCGGACTGATCACAGAATAGTAAGCGTTCTCCATCATCAGAACACGATCGGCAATACCAATACCAAGCGCTCCACCCGATCCGCCTTCACCAATCACAACGGCAACGATAGGAACCGTAAGACGCATCATCTCGCGCAGGTTGAAAGCGATTGCCTCGGCAATGTTGCGCTCTTCCGCTCCGATACCTGGATACGCTCCGGGAGTGTCGATCAAAGTGACGATAGGAAGCCTGAATTTTTCCGCCATACGCATTAGGCGCAAAGCCTTGCGGTAGCCCTCAGGGTGAGCACTACCGAAATTACGTCGTAGGTTCTCCTTCGTGTCCCGGCCCTTCTGGTGTCCGATCACAACCACCCGGCGGCCTTCGAGATAGGCAAATCCGGCCGGCATAGCCTCATCATCACCAATGTGGCGATCGCCATGAAGCTCCAGGAAGTCATCAAAAGAATGCTCCACATAGTCGAGCATGAAAGGACGCTGGACGTGGCGAGCGATCTGAACCCGCTGCCAGGGAGAAAGATTCCGATAAATGTCGGTCTTGGTTTTCGTGAGTTTATCCTCAATCCGCTTCATCTCACTCGACATATCGATGTCACTGTCAGACGCGCGGTCCCGAAGCTCAGCAAGCTGACGCTCAAGGTTTACAATTGGTTTTTCGAACTCAAGAGGTTCTGCAATCAGGCTCATATCTCACGGAGGTGGGTTAGAGTTTCAGGTTTAATTCACCAAGTTAACATTGGCCCCGACTCGAAGGATCGTAAATAACTCTTCCATATCGGCTTTTGCAAGCATCACTCCAAACGGTTTCGATCCACCGTCGTCGGAATCCTTCACTTGCTGGCGAATGAAAAGTCCAATCTTTCCCGTCCTGACCCATTTACTGCAATTCAGATAATTTTCATCTGTAAAATTCACAGGCCGATCCACATACCACGCGACCTTCTCACTCACCGTCGTCGCGACCGGAGCTCGCATGTCCGGGGGCAGATGTTTGTCTACGATCTCGTATTCTTTGAAAAACGTCTCCTCATCCAACACCGTCACAGTGCCCTTGTCGAGACTGATCTCCACGTTGAATTTTAGAGGAAAAACTGTCAGAACTTCATCAGGATAAATGAATTCCGTAGTTTTCCCATTGGTCCGCATGATGTAGTCGATCGTGGTCTCATTTCGACGCGCAATCGTTACCAGAGCCTCTCCCCGTTTGACCGTGTGCTCCCCCTTCCCTTTGAGCGGGATCTTGGAAATCAGCAAATCCAAGTTCACCTCGCCGACGATCCGCTTTGCTTCGTCATAAGTCTTTGATTCGGGGAAATACTGCATCAAATAAAGGAGCCTGTCCCGGGCCGACAGCAATTCGCCGTCCTGTAGCAGCTTGATCGCCGCATCAAAGTGACGTTTCCCGAGATCTGGCTTCTCCAGAGTCTGCTGACCCTTTCCCGAAATATGGCGGGTCACGGCGATGTCTGGCTGCATTACCTTCTTCCAATAGAACCACGCTCCGGCTGCTCCCGCAGCACAGATTACCAAGGCAATGAAGGCCAGAAAAAATTTGAACCGAGCCATGTGATCCAGAAACGCTGGAAGGTATCTTACAACATACCGCGTCGTTTGAAATCGAACGCATTTACGTTCACCGAGCGCCCAACCATCTCGATCGTGAAACGAAGCAGGGAGATCTCCCATGTATCGTCGACACCGAGAATCAGGGCTCGCGAGGGGTTTCCACTGATGCGAATATCGTCTAGAATACGATCTCGGACGGCCTCAACCGACTCGTGAACCACACTCTCAGTGAAATTCCGCTTCGCGAAATTGAAGCCGTATTTAAAGAAATTCATGTTCCCATTCTGACGGAACCATTCTGAGAACATCTCTGCCTGCTCCCCAAATCCCTCAAACATGAGGTCATCATATCCCTCCGGGCGCAGGATCTTGGGCCGCTCCGCCTCCATTCTCCCCTCCCTTACACGGACTTTACCCACCTCATCCATGGGCTCGGTAAGCAACTGAAACTCAAAATTCGTGGTGCCAAACGTATCGATTAAGCGATCCGGCTCGTGCGCCACGACAGTTGTTTCCATCGCATAGGAAATGTCGTCGAAAGAAAGTTCAGACATGGGAAATTTTTAGAATCTACGAGTGAATCAATCGAAAATCCACCGGTTTCCAATAATGCCGGCCTCCAATGCTCGGGACCAGAATACAAAAAATGCGCCTCGTTTCCGAAGGCGCATTCTCAAATTCAGCTGTGCTCTTACAGCTACCTTACTTGGACTGCTCGTCTACGTAAGCGATCACTTCACCAACGCTGGTAAGCTTCTCAGCTTCTTCGTCAGGAACAGTGATGTCGAACTCTTCTTCAAAGGCCATTACAAGCTCAACAGTGTCGAGAGAATCCGCACCAAGATCTTCGATGAACTTAGCCTCAGGCTTCACTTGGTCTTCACTTACACCAAGTTGTTCAACGATGATGTTCTTTACCTTTTCTTCGATAGATGCGTCGGCCATTTGCAGGAGAATAATATTTAAGTTCTCGCAGTTATTACCGGTGGTTGCCGGATTTGGCAACGGTTTTTTTGGACCTTCTTTCGTTATCCTCCGCAACCAACACAGGCTCCCGCATGAAATTGATGCAGAACGGGGTTTGCCGACCCGATGGGGAAAGCTATGGTTTAGACAGAATGTCATTTGTTCCACACTTGAACGATCTGGACAACGGAGGGCAACTCTCCCGGACTCTGGCGAAGTTCCAGCAACTCATCTCCCCGACCGATCAGGCCGGAATTGAGCGTCTGGCTTTGCAGTCTGTAGAGACCACACGGAAATATTTTGGGAAGACGATGCGACTTTTCGCACCGATCTACCTCTCGAACGAGTGCATTAACAATTGCTCCTATTGCGGATTCTCGCGCGATAACCCTATCCTGCGAACCACTCTCACCGTCGAGCAGGTAGTCCGTGAAGCTCGCTTCCTCACCGCTCAGGGATTCCGAAACATCCTCCTCGTCGCCGGAGAACACCCGAAATTCGTCTCCGAAGGCTACCTCGAAGAATGCCTGGAGGCCCTGCGCGACGAAGTCCCAACCCTCGCCATCGAGGTTGGCCCCATGGAAACGCCGGAATACGAACCCCTCGTCCGAGCTGGCTGCGAAGGCCTCGTCGTCTACCAGGAGACCTACCACCGCGAAGCCTACTCCCGTTACCACACCGCAGGTCCTAAGAAAAAATTCGATTGGCGAGTCGATTGTCCCGAGAGAGGATACGACGCCGGTTTCCGCCGAATCGGGATCGGAGCCCTCATGGGACTCGCCGACTGGCGCTACGATTGCCTACGCCTCGCCGCCCATCTCGAATACCTCTATCGGGTCTGTTGGAAATCGAGCTTCACCATCAGTCTTCCGCGCCTGCGCCCCGCCGCTGGCGGATTCCAGCCGGAATTCGAAATGAACGATGCTGCCTTCGTGCAGGCCATCTGCGCTTTCCGGATCTGCTTTCCTCAAGTCGGCATCGTCCTGAGCACCCGCGAACCCGAACCACTACGCAACGCCCTATTTCCTTTAGGAATCACATCAATAAGTGCCGGTAGCCACACAGAGCCAGGCGGTTATACCGGTGAAGGAGTCGAAGATATCCACCTAACCGTTCGCGGCCGACGCGTAGAACTCGACGAACAAATTCCTGCAAAAGCAAAAACATCCACCAGCCGAGGGTGCGACACCTCAGCAACAGGACAATTCGACATCGCAGACGAGCGTACCCCCGAGGAAGTAGCAAAATACCTCGGTTCCATCGGCATGGAACCCGTCTGGAAAGACTGGGACACCAGCATTCTTACGCCCATTTCAGCGACCACAATATGACGATCACCTTGAACGGCCAAGAGCACACCACCGAACTCGATACCCCCACAATTACCGAGTTTGTCGCCTCCCTCCCCATGGGGGAACAGCCAGTTCTCGTCGAGTTGAATGGAAACGCGATACTCGCTCGCGAGTTCGAAAACACCCGCATCTCCGAAGGAGACACCGTCGAGGTCATCCGAATGGTAGCCGGCGGCTGACTCAGTTGAAAGACGTCGTCACCAGCAAAGCCAAGTTCAACTGGCGAATATACTCGTAACGGGGAATCTCCCGACACCCGAACCGAGACAGGTGATCCGTCGTCCATTGAGTATCCAGCAACTGGAACCGGCGCTCCTTCAGTCGCTTCACCAACGATACCAGCGCTACCTTCGAGGCGTCTGACTCCCGGCTGAACATCGATTCACCGAAAAACGCTCCCCCGATCGCAATACCATACAGCCCGCCGCGCAGTTCACCGTCACGCCAGGCTTCCACCGAATGAGCATACCCGAGCTCGAAAAGCTTCTCGTAGCTCGTCATGATCTCCTTGCTGATCCAGGTCGTCTTCCGATCAGCACACCCTTCCATGACCTCCTTGAACGCCGTATTCACCCGGATCTCGAACAGATCCTTGCGCAACGTCCGTTTCAACCCATGAGGAATATGAAACTCATCCAGGGGGATCACACCACGTGGATCAGGAGAAAACCATCCGATCTCCCCGCGATTGTCCATCGCCATCGGAAACATGCCGCCGCGATAGGCCGCGATCAGGATCGCTGGCCTTATGTAGCCCTCCCTGGTAAAGATCGACTCCGACATGCAAAGATAGAAAACGCTAATTTGTGGAAACCGTTTTCACAACGCAAATTTTCTCAATTTCAGCCCTAGGTTACGAAAGCTTTCCCGTTTCGGCCCAATACCTGCTTGAAAACTGATTCTGAAACGATTACCGATCGCTAATCATGCCAGTAGCAACTCCAAAACAATTCAAAGCCATGTTGGAAGCCGCCCAGGAGGGTGGATACGCCTATCCGGCCATCAACTGTTCCAACCTCGTCACGATCAACGCGGCGCTGAAGGCATTCGCCGATCAGAAGTCCGACGGGATCATCCAGTTCTCTACCGGTGCAGGTCAGTTTGCCTCCGGCCTGAATCACAAGAACATGGTGGCCGGTGTCATCACACTCGCCGAAGCAACACACCGCCTCGCCGAGCAATATGATGTCCTCGTTGCTCTCAACACAGACCACTGCCGCCCACAGGTTGCAGCAGAGTTCCTCGATCCTCTCATCGAAGCTACCGCCAAGCGCCGCGCCAAGGGAGAAAACAACCTTTTCCAGAACCACATGCTCGACGCGTCTGAGCTTCCGCTCGACGAGAACATGGCCATTTCTAAGGAATACCTCGCCAAGTGTGCCGAAAACGAAATCGTCCTCGAAGTCGAGGCTGGTTGCGTAGGCGGTGAGGAAGACGGCGCCGCAGGCACCGAAGACATGCCAGAAGAGCACCTCTACACCACTCCCGAAGACATGATGGCTGTTTACGAAGCCCTCAATGAAATCGGACCTTTCACTTTCGCAGCGACATTCGGAAACGTTCACGGCCACTACAAGCCAGGCGCAGTGAAGCTTCGTCCAGAGATCCTCAAACAAGGACAGGACGCCGTTATCGCAAAATACGGACAGGATGCCGAATTCGACCTCGTTTTCCACGGCGGTTCCGGATCCACCCTTGAGGAAATCCGCGAAACACTCGACTACGGAGTCGTGAAAATGAACGTCGACACCGACACCCAGTATGCATTTACCCGTCCCGTGGTTGAGCACATGTTCAAAAACTACGACGGCGTTCTCAAGATCGACGGAGAGATCGGTAACAAGAAAGCCTACGACCCACGCGCCTATCTCAAGGCTGCGGAAGAAGGCATGGCAGCTCGCGTAGGAGAAGCCTGCGACGATCTCCTCTCCACCGGCAAATCCATCGGTGGTCAGGTATAAGATCTGCCCCAGTATCAAATTATCTTCACCAAGCAAATCCCGATCCGGTTCATCCGGCTCGGGATTTTCTCTTTCTGGATCAGACAATAATTCGAGTAATTACAGCATCCTGCCATTGTCCCCAGCGCTGAAATGTGGCAGGCTCCCGACCTTATGAGACTATCGACAACTGCGTTTTCAATCCTGATCGCCGGTTTCGCTGTTTCTTCCCTCACCCTTCGTGCCGTAGCGGACGACAAGAAAAAGGAAGAAAAGCCCAAGCCACACCCCACCGGCTACACAGACACCCCATTTCTCCCCGGAGGTAAGTGGCGAGTTCACGACGACAACCGCCCCCGCCCTGAAGTCGTCACCCCAGGCGAAACACCTGCCGATCCTCCTTCTGACGCCATCGTCCTCTTCGACGGCACCAATCTCGACGAGTGGGAAATGGACAAAGACGGCTCCCCCGCCGACTGGGTTCTCAAAGACGGCTTCATGGAAGTCCCACCAAAAGGCGAAGGCGTCGGTGGATACATCCGCACCAAGAAAGAATTCGGAGACGTTCAGCTCCACATCGAATGGGCAACACCTGAAGAAGTGGAAGGAAACTCCCAAGGCCGTGGAAACAGCGGCGTATTCTTCATCGGCGGATACGAGCTCCAGGTCCTCGACTCATATGAGAACAAGTCCTATGCCGACGGACAGGCCTCAGCCATCTATGGCTACAAGCCACCACTCGTAAACGCCTGCCGCCCTCCCGGGAAGTGGCAGACCTACGACGTTATCTTCACCGCACCTAAATGGGATGCCGAAGGAAACCTTCTCAAGCAGGCCTACATCACCGTTTTCCACAACGGCGTAGTCACCCATGCCCACCAGAACTACCTCGGGCCCAGCGGCCACAAGAAAGTCGCCAACTACGAAAAAGTGCAGGAGACCGGCCCCATCAAACTGCAGAACCACAACAATCCCACACGATTCAGAAACATCTGGGTCCGGGAGTTGGACTTGGACGCCAACGAATAATTTCAGATTTCAACCCATCTGGAATCCCCCCTTTTCGGAAAGGACGGAGCCTACCAGCTCCGTCCTTTTTTATTCCCTCAAACGACTTCCCACCGAGCCCCGACACAGAATTCTAACTCCCAGCTCCTGAATTCTACATTCTGTACTCCGACATGACATTTCCCCAAAACAGTGCAGAATCATTCTATCGAATGTGACTCGACAACTTCCTCGCTCTTTTGCACAAAGCCACGCTGTCGGCGACTTCTCCTGGTCTTCTTTGCCATGTTCGTCGCCCAGGGTATCGGTAGCGCATTCAACATCTCCTACAACCTCACACACATTGCTCCGCTCCTCACGCCGAGCCAGCTCGAGATCTTCGAACAGACCATCTCGGTCTACAACGTAACCGTTTACCCACCCCTCGTTCTCCTCTGGGCCTTTGCCCTTATCCGCATCTGTCGCCCCATTCCTGACAAGGCAACACTCAAAAAACGACAGCGAGCCGTCATCAATATCCCCATGGTCGCGACCGTCATCGCAGCTGTCGGTTGGCTCCTTTGCATCCCCGCCCTCTTCCACGGACTACTCCGCGGCGAAGAGCCACTCAACCGTCACCTCTACTACGATCTCCCCGTGTCCGTTCTCATCGGCATGATCATCGCCCTCACCATCGGCTACTTCCTCATCGACTGGTTACGGCAAAGATATCTGTTCCCCTATTTCTTTGACGAGATCAGCCCCGGCCGAGTCAAAGGCGCCTTCCGCTTATCCATCGCCAATCGAGGCCGTATCTGGACCCTCGCCGCGAGCATCTGCCCCATCCTCGCCCTGCTCATGCTTTCCATTTCCCCCACACCTCCAGAGGAGCACCGGGGCTTCGCTATTTCCGTAGCAGCAGGAGGAATCTTTACCGCCATCATCAGCGGCATCCTAATGAGCCGACTCATTCTCCGGCCCGTCGAAGAACTTCGCACCGCCGCACAGGATGTGGGAAAAGGAAAACTCAACACCAACATCAACAACCTCCGAGCGGACGAATTCGGAATCCTCGCCGACGAGTTCAACGCCATGACCGCAGGCCTCCGGGAGAAAGAACGCATCTCCGCCACCTTCGGTCGACACGTTGGCAAAGAGATCGCCCAGGAACTTCTCGAAGCAGAAGAAGAACTCAAAGGGGTCGAACGTACCCTCTCCGTACTCTTCGCCGACATCCGCGGATTCACCACCAAGTGCGAAAACCTCGAGCCCGCCAAAGCCGTCCAGCTGCTCAACCTCTATCACGAACACATGACCGCCACCATCGAGAGCCACAACGGCATCGTGAACCAGCTCGTCGGCGACGGAATCATGTCCCTCTTCGGAGCCACCGGAAAAAGCGAAAACCACGCCAACGACGCCGTCGCCGCCGGACTCGAAATGATCCGCAGCCTCGAAAACCTCAACCCACGCCTCGCCGAGCACGGCTTCGAGCCACTCAAAATCGGAGTCGGCATCAACACCGGTCCCGCCGTTGTCGGAACCATCGGCTCCCCTCGCCGAATGGAATACACCGCCATCGGAGACACCGTCAACACCGCCGCCCGCATCGAAGGCCTCACCAAAGAAGCCCCCAGTCCCATCCTCATCGCCGAATCCACCTGGACCCACTGCGATCCCAAACCCGAGGCAACCAGGATGGACTCCATCGCCATTCGCGGACGCAAAAACGAGATCGTCCTTTACTCCCTCCCCATATGAGGCTTTCCTCAAACTGATCTCACTCGATCTCGGCATGAACCGCCTAGTCCCCATCCTCATCGCCGCCGCACTCCTCG
Organism: Verrucomicrobiales bacterium; assembly: GCA_002698785.1. Classification (GTDB taxonomy): domain Bacteria; phylum Verrucomicrobiota; class Verrucomicrobiia; order Verrucomicrobiales; family DEV007; genus Arctic95D-9. Next base: position 254,226 of record PAAG01000014.1, read on the forward strand.
CCCTCCTGCCGAGCTGTGCTTACCGACTCGACACCGCCTACAACGACCTCCTCGTCGGCACCCCATCAGACAAAGCACCACTTCCTCGAGGCAACCAGGTCCAGGTCACCTACCTAGGCACCAACGCTTACCTCATTCGATCCGCCGACACCACCATCGTCGTCGACCCCTACTTCTCCCGCATCGACATGCGGTCCGTCGTCTTCAATGCCGACGTCTCACCCTCACCTGCCATCATCACCGAAGTCAGCCGAAAGGCAAAACTCGGTCGCCATGTCGACGGCTACCTCGTCACCCACTCCCACTTCGACCACCTCTTCGACGTTCCCCCCATGCAGCGAATGTATGGGGGAAAAGTCATATCCTCACCTACCGGAGCCTACCTCGCCGAAGCTGCCGGAGTTTCCCGTCGCCAACTCCTTCCCTCCAAGCCCGGGAAAATCTACCGCATCGGCGCCGCCAAAATCCGCGTCCTCCCCGCTTGGCACGACAAGGTGCTCGGTCGCATACCCTATCCCGGCACCATCGACACACCACTCACCTCCGAGCCTGACAAACCCAAAGACTTTAGGCTCGGAATTCCGCTCGCCTACTTGGTCGAACTCAACGGCAAGCGCATTTACCTCGAGTCAGGAGGAATCCCCGGCCACGTACCCTGCGTCACCGATGTCGATCTCGCCATCGTAGGCGTAGCCGTCCCCGGCAGCCAGACTCGCTACCCCGACGCCGTCCGAGCCCTCAATCCGAAGTATGTCTTACCCAGCCACCAGGACAACTTCTTCATCCCCATCGAAGACGGCTTCCAATTCTCCACCCTCTCCAACTTCCCCAGAATCCTCGCCACCCACAAAGCCGAAGACCTGCCGGGCGAGTTGATACTGATGGATTATTTCCGGAGCTGGATGGTGGAATAGCACCTTAACGAAAGGGGCTCAGAGACACTTTCTAATAGTTGGCGTGTAGAAAAACCCGGGGTCATCCTTTCGGCATCACGGGTCTACTTTCCACCCCCACAACACAAGTGAAGTCACTGTAACAACCAACCATAGTGCCTCATCGGCAGCAGGCTCCCTGTGCTAAAGGTGATCTTATTCTTTATTCTGAGCCCGAGAGATTCAAAAATATTCTCCCATTCTTGCTCCGTTTTGTATTCAAAAGTTATTCGATCTAAAAAGCAATTCGCAAGAACATCTTTTACTACCTCAAAAGGAACTTCCTTTTTCGATTTGAGTCTATCTTCAAGGACCACAATTTCACCACGAGTAACTCTCTGTACTTCTCTAAGGGCACCTTCCGCATTCTTTGTGTGATGGAGTGAAAAAGCAACAATCGCATGATCAAATTCCCCATCATCGTATGGCAAATGACCTTCATCATAGATTCGTGGCTTCACGTTTGGGTGCGTAAATGGATAGCACTTTATATCCACTGCAAACAACTCAAGATCTTGGCGCACGGCAATCTCGTAGCCCAACCAACCAATTCCAGCACCAAAATCTAATACCGTTCCACCAGCGGTCCAATCAAAGAGATTGGCCGTTTTATCAGCAATTTCTTTTCCCCTATTCTCAGCTATTTGAAAGATCCTTTTGCGAAGAAACCCCATCCAAAACCCTACGACGAACTTCTCAAAATCAAACTTGCAACCGTCTCAATGAAAGGCTGAAGAACCGCCAAAAATAATGGTGCACCAAGAATACTGCCAATAAATGAGCCAATTGACCTAATGTTAAAAGGAAGGACAGGCATACGATTGATCATTTCGTAGGCCCCTTTTAAGCTCCCCATATCCTCGACAAGCGAATCGTCAAGCTCTTGATCCATCCCCAGACTTTCAAGGAATTTTTCGTTTAGCTTACTAAATCGATCATTTATTCGATGAAGTGCTGCCATCTTCGAATTACGCATATGTCGACTCGCCGCATACGGCGGAAGAAAAAACAAAGTGGAAGCACCAATCAGGTATGAAACCACGATTATCACATTCATGTGACTTAAGGCAGGCTCATTGTGTACGAAGACTGTAGTATATAACCCAATCCCTGAAATAACCCCAAAAAGAAAAACCGCCAAATTCAACTGCATAGAAAGTTTACCCAAGGGTGCCAACCCCCCTCGACCATCAGGATGAAGCGGCTGAATATTGGATTTAAACTTAAAAAATCCTCGAAGAACCAGATATGAGGCCACTATCTCGAAAGTAGTGAAGCAAATAACGTAATACAGAAAGAAGTATTGAGGAAGCTGAAAGAGACCTGCGAAATTGCCATCACGAATCGAAAGCCATTTTCCTTGAGTGGCAAAAATCCATGCGAATGCGAGGAAGACCATCACCACGATGGAAACGGAGTAAGTACCCCAACGGACCCAGCGAGCCCCTAAAATTTGGTTCGCCTGTTTACAATACAAGTTCCACTCACCCACAGTCACTTCGAATGTTGATGATGAAGCTAATTCAGCAATCACCGAAGGAAGCCTTCCAAAATACATCGCAATCAAAAGAATTCCTACAGGCAAAGCCAATGCATATTGATTCCAATACCCAGCATCTTGGAGAACATCCGGAGAAAGGTTTCCATTCCTAAAGTTCCCTTCGAGGTAGGCCACGAACGCCGGTACCGCAGCCCACACAAGAACAATAAATATCTGCAGTATCCGCCGACCTACCCCTCCCCCAACCAGCCATTTTGCAATAGGATCGCCGTGACCGGGAACAATAGAATTTAGCCCAATTGCCGAAAACTCTTGCTGGCACTTGTTGAACGGCAAAGAAAGCCATTCTTCAGATACTACTTCACTTAGCAAAACAGAGTCGTTGTTTTCCATACGACAATCGGGTCCCTCTATAGACTCCTCGATGCGGCTCATAAAAACCGGCTACATCATCCCTGATCGATACGCAACCTTGTAATTTCATTACTTTTCCACTCGGAGAGAATGTTTGCAGTCATCAACGCTGCCTATATCTCCCGAATAGAATAGAATAGACACAGTAATATGGCATCAAAGAACAAACCAATGCCACTAGGTCACGATTCCGAAATTCGGGACAGCTAGTTCTAATATCCGATCCCACCGTGCAGCACAGAACTCTTTCTGAACCTCATCAATCCACATCTCTTGTTTTGCTTAAATAATCCCCTCTCGGCCTTCCTAGATTCTAACACAACAAGAATATGATCGACTTTTTATTGCTGTTTTGTTAGTGTAATCTGCATGCAAACCCAAAAAGCCCAACGCCCGTTATCCCCTCGCCAAAAACACTTCCTGGACCGCTACCACATCACCGGCAACATGAGCCAATCCTGGCTCGAAGCTGGCTACAACTGCACCATCGGAAGCGCCTCCGCCAATGCCGGTCGCGTCCTCCAGAGAGAAGACGCGCAAGAGTATCTCCAATCCCTCCAGCAATACTCCCGGAAGCACACAGGACTCACCAGCGAGAAGCTTCTCAATCGCCTCGAGCAGATTATCGACGATCCCAACGCCCGCGACCGCGATGTCATCCACGCCATTCGCGAAGCCGGACGAATGATCGGCGCCTACACCCCACCCAAGCCCGAACCGGAGGAAAAACCCGTCGACACACTCCACGAGTTCATCAAACGGGTCCGCGCAGGAGAAATCCAGGATCACCACTTCCCTCCCGAATACGAGGAAACCGAACCTCACTATCCCCAATCCATCGATTCCCCATCAGAAGTAGAAGCCCGCTACCTCGAGGAATCACCTCTACCCGAACCCAAACCGGAGGTGCATAAGCCAGAGCCAAACTTTGTGTCTTCTGCAACCATCGCCGGTCAACCCCGAGATCCTGACTGGCACCCGCACTATAATCCGCACTACGACCCAACCATCCAGAAACCCCGCGGCGTAAAAGTCCTCACTCCCCGCGACAAATAGGAAAGCCCAAAACGAAAACTCCTATCATTCCCAATCATTTCTCCTCTTTCTCTTAGTCCTAATCATACTCCTAGTCCCTCAGAACGACTTCAAAGCTCAGCGTTCCTCACAAAAACAGCCAGACTCGCACGAGGCAAATCTGGCTTTCGAAAAAAATGCAGTTGTCTATCTCGATCAGGTATCGAGGCGGAAGATCAAAACCCGACGATCCTGGCGGAGCAGAGCTTCATTCGAATTCGCAGGAAAACGTGCCTGAGTCTCACCGAATCCAATCGGAAGCAGTCTACCCGAATCAACCCCCAGGCTGCTGAGGACAGAAACGATCTTCTCAGCACGCTCTTGAGAGAGAACCTGATTCGCATAGGCACTACCTTCAGCAGAAGCATGACCTTCGATCACATACTTGAGTTTCCCAAGCGAAGGATCCTTGAGCGCCTTCGCGAGTTGGACGACAACTTCAACAGAAGCATCGTCAGCAAAATCCGAGCTCCCCTTACGGAAAAGGATATTGTCGCGGCTAACCTTGGACTCAGGATCGACATCATACTTAACCTCGTAGGCTTCCTCACCTTCAGAAACAGAATAGTCTCCTGCACCAGTAGACTTTTTCGCAGTGGTCTTTGTCACTTTGACTTTGTCCTCAGTCACTGCGGCCTGAACAGCTTTGGGAATCCCACGAGTACTGAAGTAGAGAGAGCGAGTCTCCTTCTGCGTGGCTGGAGCTACCGAACGAGTGGTAAGACTACGAGTCTTGAACCCGGAAGCTCCGCTCGAGGACTCCTGGCCAGCCTGGCCACGGAGTTTCTTGATGAGATCTTCGGTCGTCTCCTGCCCCATGGCAGGGAGAGCGATGAGCAGCGCAGAGGCTGCGAAAACGAGGGCGGTTTCTGTGCGCTTCATGGTGATGGAATAGAAAGGTCGGTTACAACTTCTTAGAATAGACGAATCAGGACGCAATATTATTCCTTTAAAATATAGCCAATCTTCGCCTGGGTAATCTTTGCAGGAACGACAGCCTCTTTCTCCTCATCCTTTGTCGCGCTGGCACGGATGGCCTTGGGGATACCACGAGTGGAGAAGACATCAGCCTTATCGTAGAGCGTGAAATCCCCCACATCAGTTCCCGAAGCGATGTTGGTAATCTCGCTCGAAGAAGCAAAGACAATCACCTGCTCAGGTCCACCTGGCTTGGTTGTCTCCCACGAGACAGTCAGTTTGTCCTTATCGGGAAGGAAACTCGACTTGCCGGTCTTGCCCGGATAGAGCTCGATCACATGGTCATCAGAACTGAAGTGGAAAATACGCACAAAGGTATCCTTCGTCGCCCGAACCGTAAGTTCGGCCCGTTCCCCTACAGTCAGCTTCGGCTGGATCGAGATATTGAGTTTACCACCGCCATGAAGAAGAACAGACTCGTGTGCCAGCGTAGCAGAAGCGTTATCCGTGGAAAGGACTTCGCTCTTCGATTCCGCGTAATCGTAATCAGCACTACCGAAAGCAGAGAGATACTGATCGGAGTTTGCAATGAGGCTCGCATATTTCTCACCGCCAAAGTCTTCGTAGGCCAGTGGAACGAATGGCATCAACTCGTAGCCGAGCGCATATACCACCGCGATGTACTCCCGCAGCAGGTTCTCTCTACGGAAAGGAAGGTCGCGACTCATCGAGCTGGAAATAACAGCCAGAGTCTCGCTCTCGTCAGCCTCTTCTTCCAGCATGCTGATAAGCTCTTCGTATTCCATACCGAACTCAGAAGCGAGCTTGCGAGCAGTCACAGGACTGCGGAAGTCGTTGTAGAGCCCTACAGTAGGTTCGGTCGAAGCAGCCATATTGCCAACCGCCTCCGCTTCGGCCTTCACAAAGCGCTCGAAATCTTCCTTAACGGCAGCCTGAAGAACGTATGGTTCGGGATAGAGCTTCTCAAGCAGCTTGCTTTCCTTGAAGTCGAGAATTCCCGCAGCCTCAACCAGAGGACGAACCTCATCAGTCATGTTTTCGAGAGTTCGGCGATTCACGTCAGCAACGCGGATCGCAGGCTTAATCCCCTGATCGTGGCAGGCCATGCAAGAGATGCCATTGAGAATCACATTGTCCTGACGATTGTCATCTTGAACGATTTCAATCGGGCCACGATCGAGTCGCTTACCATCGTGCGTGGTGAGCATGTAGCCGTGAAGGCCATTGGGAAGAGACCACACCATTTCGCCGCCATCATGCTCAAACATGTGGTCAGGATCATCTGTCAATCCCGCCCCGATCGGTCCAAGGGGAGCCAGCTTGAGATCCTGCGTGCGCTTTGGACTCAGCGGAGTAAAGTCATAACTGACCCAGTAGGCGCCCTGGTGAGTACCTACCTCATGCCGTTCGATAAGGCGGTTTGCTTCGGATACCCCGGAGAACTGGAAACCGGCACGCATCGCTCGGCCTTCCTGGAGGTTATCAATGCGGTCGACACCAAGAGCATCTTCCAGAGCTTTCAGAACATCACCGTCCTTGTCGACATCCATGCCCATGACGTCATACATGATGTCGTCATAAAGCGGTGGCTGCGCAGCGGCAAAAGTAAACCAGTCTGCTCGAACATAGGCCATCTTCGACCCAGTGTAGCGCTCGATGAGCTGTTCTTTCTGCCGGTCGATCCCCAGAATACCATAGGGATAGTAGTAGATCACCTCGTCCCAGAGATCCTTGCCCCAGTTATAGTCCCGAAGATCGATCCTGTAGATCGTCTCTTCCTCGTCGATCGCCAGGGGGCGAGTGATTTTCGCGTTTGTAGAAAGACTGTTGATCAGCTTACTGATAGCCGCACGGTGAGGATCAAGGTCAGGCACCAGCGAGTTACCCTCAGCGTCCTTCGCATTGTGGAGGTTTGTGAGAGTGAGGTAGCGGAAGAACTTCTGCTCCGCTTCGCTGGAGTTGCGCAAGTCTTCGTAAATGGTCTTGATCACATCGTTGTTGCTGATGAACTCACGCTGCACAGCCTCGGGACGTCCGGCGTCAGCCCACTTCTTCAGAATTCCCTTTTCCTCGTCGCTGAGAGGATCACGGTAACTCTTGTCCCCAGGTTGCCCCTTCGACTTTGGCATACGACCATCAGCGTCGTGAGCACGAAGGACACGCTCGACTACAGAATCAGCAAGTGTCCCCGATCCATCAGCATTCTTCTCCGAGAAGAAAATGGCAAGGTTCATCGTGCCATGCAATTCCGGCTCATAATCGCCCGAGTGGCACTTGGAGCAGTGTTCTTCGAAAATCCAGTGCACCTTTTCGTCGAGAAGCACACCACTCGGCATCTCGCCCTCCTTGTCCGAAACAGAAGCGGTAATTTCTACTTCTGGCTTCGGCTCTTCCTTCTTTGCAACAGGAGGAGTGGTAGGTTCTGTGGGCTTCGGATCCTTTGGCGCAGGTTCAGTCGGCTTTGGATCGGTTGGAGCGGGCTCCGTGGGCTTGGGTTCCGTCTTCGTAACGGTGGGAGGAGGAGTCGGCTGATCTTCACTGACTCCAGCAATCCAGTTTTTGATGAGGTCCTGCTCCTCTTGGGTCAGAGGCGGACGGTAAGAATCATCTCCTTCAGCGCCACGGCTCTTCGGCATACGCTTGCGGGAGTCGGCTTCGAGGACGACACGGCGATAAATCGCAGACTCATCAGGATCCCCTGGAATCAGTGCTTCGTCATCAATCAGGTCCTGCAGTGCCACTTCGTTGTGAAGATAAGGAAAATCATCGTTTGTGTCAGGGTGGTGACATTCCTGACACTTCTCCTGAAAGAGTGCTTTCACCTTGCCATCAAGGTCTTGTGCGGTTGCCGGGAGCGCCAGGAGAAGAGCGGCCATGCTTATGACCGATGCGATCCACGGATTGAAGGGCGATTCGTAACGAATATTCATGCTAATTTTCTGTGCGGAGTTTACCAGAGAATCGTTGGGTCAGACGAGTCGATTGCGTCACCTATGGATTTTTTTGTCTAGAACTCGGCCGATGCAACCCTATTATGCCACTTGTGAGGAAGTATTTGCTCATTTTTCTACCTTTGGCAGGACTGACGCTCTCCAGTTGCGAAAAACCTCGCCTCGCGGAGAGGGGGCCCGCCTTGGATGTGACAACCATTTCCGAAACTACTCCAGTGTCAGAATTGTTAAAGTCACTTGGTGATCCTGCTCCATCACACGAGGTCCAGGCCACAAGTCCGGAGCTGGTCGAAGCAGGTAAACAACTCATTTTCACAGGAAAGGCAACTAATCCTCTCACAAACGAGATCGGAGAACGAATTTCAGCTTACTTTTACTGTTCAGACTGCCACAATACGGTGCGCGAAGATTCCGACCTGGCGAACATCTCCGATCCCGCGGCGAAGCTGGCATACGCCCGCGAAAACGAGATTCCGCTTTTACAGGGTTCGACATTCGCCGGAGTCGTGAACCGGGAGAGCTGGTACAACGACGACTACGCGGAAAAATACAAGCTCTCGCTGGCCGTAAGAGCCGCACGCAGCGACCTGAAAAAGGCAATCGAACTCTGCTCCAGCGAATGTTCGCAAGGCCGCGCACCCGAAGGATGGGAGATGAACGCAATGCTCGCCTATTTCTGGAGCCTACAGTGGACCATCGGCGACCTGGGATACACCGCCACGGAATTGTCGGAGCTCAAGCGGCGCGCACTGAACCCGGATGAACACGCCACTCTGATATCCGAACTCAAATCACGCTACGCACAGTCCTCTCCGGCGACATTCGGCAAAATGCCCGAGGACGCAACGGCAGGATTCCCAACGAATCGCGAACCGGACCTCGAAGCTGGCGAAGCGATTTGGAACCTCAGCTGCATGCACTGCCATGGGGCAGACGGGGCCTCAGAGCATTACTTCGGAGACAAAGAGGACACGTGGAAATCCCTCAGTCGCAAATTCGGGTCAGACTCAAAAAAGTCAGTCTACGGATACATTCGTCTCGGCACACATCCAGAAGACGGGAAGCAGCCCTACATGCCTAATTACACGAAAGAACGGCTAAGTGACTCCCAGATTGAAGATTTGAGAGCATTCATCAGCAGTAAAGCCGATGGAACTGATATCCCGGAAGCAGCCGCCGAAGAAAAGAAAAAGCCTCAGGAGGAACCCCCTGAGGCCGAATCAGTCGAGAAAGAGGAAGAATAGAGAAAAAGATCAAATACCCACATCCTTGGGCTCTTCTTTCTTCTCTTCCTTATGCGGTTTTTCGCCGTGCTCTTTTTCACCGTGAGCATCTTCCTTGTGCTCCTTTTCGTGGTCATCATGGCCTTCGTCGTGAGCTTTGTGGTCGTCACCCTCTCCATGACCATGGTCGTCGTGACCACCGTGATCTCCATGTCCTTCGCCATGGCCACCGCCATGTTCCATATGGAGTTCCTTGGTTACTTCAAAGTCGTGACGCTCGCAGCCGAGAATTGCCAAGCCGGCGATACCCACCCACAGCAGGGAATGACACAGCGATTTCATGGCGTGTCTTTACGCGCGACCCCGATCTTTTGCAACCGGCAAGTTTCTTTTGTGAAGATTCAGCCCCCTCAAACTCTAGCCACAACAATCCGACTTCCCTCATGACGAGTGATTGTCAGCTTGTCCCCTCTCTCGATAAATTCCCCCTCCGATATGATGTCTAGCAGCTTGCCATCGAATGTCCCTTTCCCCGAAGGAACCAAGTCAGTAGTCGCGACCCCTTCCCATCCCACATAACTCTCTTCACCCGATGTCTCCCCTCTCTGTGTCGCAATGGAGGAGCCTGAAGCCACTGCATCCTGAAGGATGAGGCGGCTTCCGAACTTTGACGAAGGGAGATATCGCATCCCGAGCAAAACAGCACCAAGAGCACCCGCGAGACCGATTGCAAGACTCCAAAATGCACTGCGAAAAATATCGAACCAGCTTTGCTCCATAGGCAAGCCGTCCCACTTCCACTCCAGATCAACCCGGTCAACCATGGCAAGCCCCAGGGAAACGAGCACCAGGGCACCACCCACCGCGCCGGGTATGATGGCCCCCGGAAACAGAAACACCTCCACCGCAATCAGCAGCAGACCAAGAACGAAAAGAACCGCCAACTCATAGCCAGCAAGATTTCCAGCCATGTAGTTCCCAAAGAAGAAAAGGCTGAAGGCACAGACACTGATCAACCCCGGCAGACCGAAACCTGGACTGTTGATCTCCAGATACGCACCACCAAGCCCAATGATGATCAGCACAAAGGACAACTTCTGAACCCAATGGGCAAACGCTTCCATTCCCAGCGGCTGAGCCGTCGACAGTTCACCGGTCAGCCCTTCCCTTTCAATCAATTCTTCGAGAGAATCAACGACTCCGGTAGCTAGCACAGGTCTTCCACCGATATCTTCAGTTGCTTCAATCGTGTTGAGATTGAGAACCTCTCCTGCTTCGTGGATAAGCTGGCCATCGATTTTCACATCCTTCTCCGTGGTGACCATAGCTTCGGCAATGTCTGGATTATGGCCTTTGATCTCCGCAATGTTTCGAACCATCGCGATCATCATCTGGGTGACCTTGCTGTTCATGGACTCGGACAACTCCTGTCCAGTTCCACTCACAACCAGTGCTGAGCCGATCGTGGCGGCAGGCCTCATGTAGATGGTATCAGTCCCCATTGCGACAATCGCACCAGCGGACTCCGCCCGGGAATTCACAAAAGAGTAAGTGGGAATAGTGACGCTCTGGAGGCTGTCGAGAACCAACCCCTGCGTATACCAGGCATACCCACCCGGTGTGTCGAGTTCGAAGACGATCGCCTCGGCTCCATCTACCTCCGCTTTCCGTATCGCTCGATCGAGGAATTGGAAGGCGGCTTTCCCGGTGGCAAGAGTATCCTGCCCAATTTCCAAAACGACCACTTTATCCTCAAAGCTGGCCCCGTCCCGCTTACCGAAGATTGTAGGGCCTTTCTCTTCGTTCACATCCTCTTCCTCAACGGACTTCGACTTCCCTTTCGTAGTGAGTCGCTCTCGAGTCTGTTCAGAGCCGAACTCGCGAGGAGATGTTCTGACCGGATCTCCGGGCAGATCCAGCGTTTCAATGAGGCTGGCGATGTTCTCGGAGATGCCCTCCGCAAAAATTGTTGCACCGTCGAACTGCTCAATAGCTTCCTCTGCGGTAAGAGTAAGGACCTCTCCCTCTGGTGAAATCGTACGATCACCGATTTTCACTTCGACATCCGGATCGACAAAGGACTCGGCAACGTTTGCTCGATATCCGTTTTGTCTAGCGAGGCTACGTGCCATCGCTTTCATCACCGAGGTCTGGCGTTTCCATTCGTTTTTTGAGACGGAGTCTTCGTCATCCTCCTCAGCACTCTTCTCCTCCGCCGCGCCTGCTGCTCCCAGGATTCCTGAGGGAGCAAGAAAAGTCTTTCGAGAAGCCAAGGCGAGAAACGTTCCGGGCCCGATAGCTGAGGTGTTCACGTAGGTATAGACAGGAATTTCTGATTTTGCGATCGCGTCAAGAACCCGCTGCTGCCCGTCCCAGTCGGCAGGGCGTGTGGTTTTCACACTGAGAATCAAGGCTGCCGCCTTCTCATTCGAAGCGCGATCAATCAACCGCCCCAGATCGCGCAACCGGCTGGTGTCCTCAAAATCGCCATCGCCCACCGTCACCACGATGGTCTTTTCCTCCCACGAGGAAGTTTCTGAGTGAGCGAAAAAAGGTTGAGCAAACAACGCCACAAGGGCGCAGACGATTCTGGTCATGACTCGAACGGTAAGAATGAAGAACGATATCGTCTAGGTGATTCGGAAAAAATCGGCTCGATAGTAGATTTTCGCGGCAGGGTTTCAGTTCACTTTATGGTGAGTCACCAAACCTGTCACGATTTCCTGACCGTTTGCATCTGTAAGCGTTATGTGCCCTTCGATGCCGTCATCAACAAGATCATTTCTAATCTTTAGTTCCGATCCCGGATCGCCCAAAGGAGCACGCAATTCGGCTGAATCCGCTGTGAGTGAGACCTCAAAACGCATAGATTCATCCATCCCGGAGTGCCAGTACTCGCATTCGTAGAAATCCAGAGTCGGATTGAAAGTGTATTCCCATCGAAACTCCTGGTTCTCCTCACCCATCAAGCGAGAGCCGGATACGAGGTATGTTCCATCTTCTGTTTCTTTGCCAGACCACTCTTCATGGATCACGGTTATTTCTCCATTGGCATTCACCAGTTCACCATCTCCTATCCAGTCGCCGGTGACCTTTTGAAAAAACGGAGTTTCAAACTTTGTCTGCCCAAGTGCGACGGATGAAAAGGCGAACAGGAAGACCAAACAAATCTCCCACCTGAAAATACTCAATCCCATGGCATTGACGGTGCCAAGATCGACGGAATAGAACAAGTCAAAATGCCTTCAACTTCTCCCCCACCTCGGTGAGAAATCGATCTGACGCCTCTTCGAGAGGCCCTGAGAGGCGTGCACCAGCTGCGAGATTGTGCCCACCACCGCCAAATTGTGCGCACACCTCACGCACGCTGAACCTCTCGTCTTTTGACCTGGAACTGACACGAATTTTCCCACTCGGCAATTCCTCAAACAGCACTGCCACGATTACCGTGTCGATAGACCGAATCACATCAACGACGCCCTCACTATCCCCGGGTTGAATATCCAGCTGCCGAGAAACTCCAATGGGGAGGGAGACGCTGGCGCAACGCCCATCGAAATCGATCCGAAGGTCCATGAGCATTTTCCGAAGCAAAAGGATCCGCCTTTCGGGATAACGCTCGTAGAGGTTCTGGTTGATCTCGCCTACGTCGACGCCAGTCTCCACCAAACCGGCAATAATCCGGTAAGTTTTTGCCGTTGTAGAAGGGTAACGGAAACTCCCCGTGTCAGTTGAGATCGCAGCATATAGATTCTCGGCAGCCTTGACGTCGATATGCCACCCTGCATGCGCAGCGAGTTCGCAGATAATCTGTCCAGTCGCCGGGGAGCGGCTGTCGACGTAGTTCAACTTACCGAAGAACGTATTTCCCATGTGGTGATCAATGTTGATCACTGTTTCGATTCCCGAGGCCATCTTCCACACCTCTTCGCTGACTCGTTCTTTTGCTCCACAATCAAGAACAAGGAGTACGTCCGCTTCGCTGTTTCCTGAGGGCTGCGTGACGAGCTCGCAATCAGGCAGGAAGAGCAAGGCATCTGGCACGGGATCGTAGTTTACTACTTGAACGTTTTTGCCCAAACCCTTCAAAAGGCGAGCCATCGCGATCACGGAACCGATCGCATCCCCATCGGGACGGTCGTGACTGACCAGCATAACGCTCTTAGCGTCATTCAATACGGAGACGATCTCTTCGAATGTGTTCGATTCGGCGTCAGGCACAGGTCAATTCGTTGTGGTGGCAGACAAAAGAGCCTAAGCCCCTTGCGTATCAGGAAGACTCATTTGATGAATCGTCATCGGGAAGGTCAATTTCGCCAATCTCGTCGAGAATGTTCAAGACACGAACGCCCCTTTCAATCGAGTCATCGGCGAAAAATGTGAGCTGTGGAGTATAACGAAGTACGACACGTTTACTCACAACTCCCTGGATGAAACCGTGTTTCGCATTGAGTTTTCGAACTACGTTCGCCCTGTCTGTCTCAGAGCCAATCACCCCTATGTATACTTTCGCAGCCTTGAGATCTACTGCCGTTTCCACTGCATGGACAGTGACAAGCATATTCGGAAACTCGAAATTCTTCTCAATGCAGGAGCTGATTTCGCGCTTTAGAAGCTCGTTAATGCGGGAGATTCGCTGGCTCATGACCGGATATCGTTAAAATAAAACGCTCCCGCCACTCGCCGGGACGCAGAAAATCGTCCAGAGGGATCAGAGCGTTTGCTCTAGTTTCTCCAACTCGTAGCACTCGATGATATCATCTTTCTGGTAATCGTTGAACTTACCAAGCTTGATACCACATTCGAGACCATTCTTGACCTCTTTGACCTCGTCCTTGAATCGACGAAGAGTTGACATCTTGCCGTCGAAAATTGGGACTTTGTCGCGAAGGACGCGTGCCTGTGCCGATCGAGTAACTTTTCCGTCGGTGACGACACAACCTCCCACTTTGCCACTGGAGAGCTTGAAGACTTCCAGGATCTTGGCATGACCGATCACGTGCTCACGAGTCTCGGGGTCCAGAAGGCCAAGCATGGCCTCTTTGACCTGATCAATGAGCTCGTAAATGATAGAAAACAGCTTCACCTGCACGCCTTCTCGCTTCACGATTGGCTGTGCCTTCGATTCCACCTTGGTATTGAAACCAATAAGAATGGCATCAGAAGCACTGGCGAGAAGAACATCTGCTTCAGTAATCGGTCCAGCACTTTGACGAAGAATGTCGACGGAAACTTTGTCGGAATCGATATCCATCAAAGATTTCTCGATGGCTTGAAGCGAACCCTGTGCATCCGCTTTAATGATGAGCTTCAACTGGGTCTTCTTACCCTGCTCAATGTTATCAAATAAAGTCTCGAGAGCTGATTTCTGTTGTGGGCGAAGTTTCTCCTGTCGAAGCTGCTCCTGACGTTCATCACTGAGCTTCTTCGCCTTACGCTCGTTCTCCATTTCGACGATCTCGTCGCCAACTGAAGGGACACCAGAGTATCCCACCACCTCGATCGGCATAGCAGGACCAGCGGATTTCACGCGCTCGCCAACATCATTGATGAGAGCCTTCACTTTGCCTGAATGATTTCCACAAATGAATGCATCACCCGTGTTGAGCGTCCCGGTTTGAATGATAACCGTAGCAGTAGGCCCTTTACCAGGCTCGGTCCGGGCTTCGATTACGGTTCCCCGGGCAGGGCCATCGGCATTTGCTTTCAATTCCAGCACTTCCGACTGGAGGTGAATCATCTCAAAAAGATCATCGAGGCCAGTTCCGTCTTTGGCAGAAACTTCCACACAAATCGTTTCGCCACCCCAGTCTTCTGGGGCAAGGTCGGCCTCCTGAAGCTGGCCTTTGACTTTGTTCACGTCAGCCCGCGGAAGATCGACTTTGTTGATCGCAACAATAATAGTCACTCCCGCAGCACGGCAGTGATCAATTGCCTCAAAAGTAGTAGGCATGAGACCATCGTCAGCCGCCACAACAAGCACTACGATGTCGGTGACATCTGCACCGCGGGCACGCATCTCGGAAAACGCGGCGTGACCGGGGGTATCAATGAAAGTAACCGTTTGATCGTTTCGAGTGATCTGGTATGCCCCGATGTGCTGAGTAATTCCCCCAGCCTCACCTGCTACCACTCGAGAGCCTCGATATGCGTCGAGTAGAGAGGTCTTACCATGGTCAACGTGACCCATGAAAGTAACGACGGGCGGACGAATCGAGAGCTTGTCTTCCTCGACTTCTTCGATCGCCTCAGCTTCCGGCTCCTCAATAACTTCCTCAACCTTATGAACTCCAGCGCCCTTCTCCCGCTTTTCTTTCTCAAATACGAATCCGTGTTTCTCGCACACCTGGGAGGCGATATCGGGCTCGATAGAGGACTTTGGATTCACGAAAACATCCAACTCGATCAAATCCTTGATCAGCTTGAATGCCTTCATACCCATCATCTCGGCCAGTTCGGCGACGATGATAGGAGGCTTGATGTGAATAATCTTCTCATCGCCGACTTCTTCCACTGCGTTCTCAGCTTCCTCTTCTTCCTCCTGCGGCTTCTCCTCTTCAACTTCCTTGTTGATACCGGCAATTTTCGTTACCGGATCTTCTTTGCCGAGATGTCCGTACACAGAGCCAGTTTCGGGAGCCGGAGAAGTGCTCCTACCTTTGCGCGCAGACTTCTTCTCCTCCTTTTCAAAAAGGTTTAGAGCGTTCGCCTTCTGCTTGTCTAGAGACTCGGTCTCGTCGGCAGCTTCTTTGCGGTCTGTAGCAGTGGTATCTTTTCGAGGCATAAGTAAATGGTTGTGAAACCTTTGATCCCAGAAGGTTTCAAGAAAGGTTATAGTCTGTAATCAGTAAAAGCTTTGTCAAATCGAGAAGTCCGGGGGAAGTCGGGAATTTTATTCCCCTGCCTGAATTTCTTCCTTCTCTTCTTCAGCGTCTTCGCTGGCTTCATCAGAGGGTGCTTCTTCAGGCGTATCAGAAGAGTCACTGGATTCCGGGGCATCGCCCTCATCCGCTGCCGGTTCCTCACCTTTGACAGCTGCGACTGCTTTTTGTTGGATTTCTTTTCCTTCTTCCACGGAAACTTCCAGAATGTCTGCCACATCGACTTCGTCGAGGTCTTCGGCAAGCATCTCGATGCTTGTCACACCACCACGAACGAGGTTTTCGGCGATCTCCATCTCAATGTTAGCTTCTTCCGCGATCTTGGAAGCAGCTTCAGCAACCTGCGCCTCAAAAGCTTCGTGCGCAGACTCGTCTTTCTGGACTTGCACGTCCCAACCGACGAGACGGGCTGTGAGGCGAGCGTTCTGCCCACGACGGCCAATCGCCTTTGAAAGCTCCTCTTCTTCTACTGTGACACGAACGGAGTTTTCCTCTTCGTTCAACGTGATAGTCTTTACCTCAGCTGGCTTGAGCGCCTCTTGAACGAACGCTTTCACGTCTTCGTTCCAGCGGATGATGTCCACTTTCTCGTTATTGAGTTCGCGAACGATATTCTTAACGCGAGCACCACGAAGCCCAACACAGGCTCCGACAGGGTCCACTTTCTCATCAGCACTGTAAACGGCGACTTTGGTCCGGTAGCCTGCCTCACGAGCGAGTGAACGGATTTCCACAGTGCGATCGGCGATCTCGCTGACTTCCGATTCAAAGAGTCGACGCACGAAATTCGGATGGCTGCGTGAGAGAATGATCTCTGGCCCGCGAGGCCCGTTTTCTACAGCAACAACGTAGGCTCGAATTCGATCTCCAACATTGTATTCCTCAGTAGAGACACGTTCGCGCTGGTGCATGACGCCTTCGAACTTGCCCAGATCGATGTAAACATCTCCGCGCTCAAATCGACGAACAGTCCCGCTGACGATGTCGCCCGCACGGTCTTTGAATTCGTCGTAAATCATCTCTTTCTCCGCCTGGCGGAGACGCTGCATCATGGTCTGCTTGGCTGTCTGGGCAGCAATACGGCCAAAATTCGCTGGAGTGATATCCACTTCCAGTTCTTCGTCTACGTCGATTCCCGGTTTCAGACGTCGAGCCGTAAAAATGTCGATTTCGTCATACGGGTTCTCGACGCGATCCCTGACGAGCAAGGTGGCAAAGGCTCGGATATCTCCCTTATCAGGGTCGATGTGAATGCGCATTTCGCGGGCCGGCCCGATACTCTTACGAGACGCCGAAAGAAGGGCTGTCTCAAGCGCCTCCACCATGGTTTCACGCTTGATACCCTTTTCTTTTTCGTAGTACTCGAAAAGTGCTAACAGTTCGTTTGTCATTTCTCCAACTAGATCCTTTGATAATGAGACAAAAAAAAGCGGGCATAGCCCACTTAATCAAACCGGCAGCAATTCAGCCGGAATCTCAAGATTGCAGGAACGCGAACATATCGCGTCCCGTTTCTTTAGGCAACACGTAATTCCCCTCAATTCAACTACTAAAATGCGTGTTTCTTTAGTTCGATGGACCGAGAATTAATTCAAGCTGTCAGTTTTGACGCTGCAGGAACGCTCATTCACCTGGCATCACCTGTGGGAGAAAGTTATGCAGGGGTGGCAAGAGAACACGGAATAGAAGCCGATCCGGACCAGCTAAATGATGCTTTTCGTGCCGTTTGGAAGCGCACTCCCCTGCCCTTTTCGCCTGAATCTCACATCCGCGATCCGAACGAAAAGGCATGGTGGTCCAGGCTTGTTCGGTCCGTCTTCGAAGAAGTTGGAGCCGAACTACCCGATGCGGACGAGTATGGAATTTTCTTCGAAGATCTTTATGATCACTTCGAAAGACCGGGAACCTGGGTCGCCGATCCCGATGCCCTGGAGGTAGTGAACACTGTTTCGAGCGCCTTCCAGACATTCGTCCTTTCGAATTTCGATGCCCGGCTACGGCGTATCCTCAGCGATCTCAATCTGCTCAATGCCTTTGAAGCAGTCATACTTTCCTGCGAAATGGGCGCCTCTAAGCCGGATCCGAAGATCTTCGAGGCGGCTGCTTCTCATGTCGGAATTACGGCTCCAGAGATTCTTCATGTCGGGGACGACCCCATTTGTGACTGGCAAGGAGCGGAAGAGTCTGGATTCCAAGTTTTTCGCGTGGGAAAGGGCCACGCAAGACTCGGTGAATTATTAAGAGAACTTTCGCTTGCGTGATGCAAATCACTGATTACATTGCGCGCCCGTCCCGGCTGACCTTCGGGACCTTACCGCGCGTGTCTGTGCGGTATGTGGACGGATAGCTCAGTTGGTAGAGCAGTTGGCTTTTAACCAATTGGTCCTGGGTTCGAGTCCCAGTCCGTCCACTCCTTTCTTTCTCAGAGACTTACAGAGAAAGCGCATTCAAATCAGACGGCTTGATAACACTAGGATAACAAATCCGAGATTATCCGAAGATGTCCAGACTGGGGAAAGCGTGGGCAAAACGGTGCAAATTTGGCCAAAAATGGCGGAGATAGCAGCAGTTTGCAGCAATTTGGGCGAGATTTTCAGAGAATAGAGCCACTGTAACCGCTAATTATCTTCATGCGTACAGTCGGGAAATGCTTTCCCCACGAAAAGAATCGCCTCCACTGGCGAGCGTATTCAGCAATTTACCAGAAAGAGAACAGCTAGGTGCCAGTGGAGGCGGGCAGAGAGTAACAAGCCGTTCGAACAGGCACAAGAACAAACGCGCCGGTCTGCCCCCAAGGGAAGGGTGTGCTCGCCTCCCTCGCTTGTCAGAATGACCGACCCGTCCCGCCCCTCCCTGGTAGGGTGGCGTACATAGCGATCCCAATTACAATTCACAGGCGCAAAAAATTTGCCTCGCGCACGGTCTTTCACTGAACTATGAGAAAACCATTCTATGTTGGAGGAACTACCGTTTTCCAAGCACCCATAATCGCAGAGAAATGAAGCAAAGAAGACAAAACCTTTTCTATGTGAGCAGAGCCGGAAATGTTTCAGGTCCGTTTGAGATAAATGAATTGCTGCGAATCTATTGCGGGAAGAAAATTCAAGAGAAGATCCTAGTCTGTCGAGAAGGAAGTGATGTTTGGGAGAGCATTCAAACAATCTCCGAAAACATCCGTCAAAAACGGGCCAATAGAATACTTATCGCGACAACAATTGCCTTATCTTGTGTCGTGGTCGCTTCTCTTATCATCTTTTCCTCAAGCACTGAGCCATTTGTCGGTAGCGAAAAAACAGAGCTTCCCCGAGCAACGAAATTAGAGGAAGGAAATCAAGAAAGCGAAGAAGCAAGGAATGCAGCGAAAATAAGCGAACTCAAAGCGGAGAATAGTATAGTGAGAGAAGAGAACCGGCGGGTCCTCGACTCCAAAGGTGCTTTGGATTTACAATTGGCTGAAGAAAAAAGGAAAAATGCAAGAGCCGAGAAACTCATTCAGGCCCTCGGACAAATAGCCCATGATAACCTTACGAAAGAAACAAAGATTTCTCGACGCCCAACCAAGATCGACGTCAGAGTAATTGTCGATCAATCGGCGGAATTTGGCATATCTGAAAGCTGGGTGCGTGGAGTCGTAAATCCAATCATCGAATCCTCGGGATATAAATTGAGCAACGAATTTGGGGAGGATGCGCCTTGGGTCTTTACTGTGTATATTCAAAGCATGCCCATTACCAAGGGAGTAAACTCAGCTTATCATATTGATGTTTCTCTCGACGCATTCTGCTTGCTCGCAAAAAAAGTACACCCCGTTCCAATTTATCAATCAGGTGTGTTAGGATATGCGGGAGTTAAATCCGACTACTATTCAACTATCCGAATCAGCCTTGATTCGTCCACACGAGAGGCCATTGGTAAGCTTTCAGAAATCCCAGTTGAGCCAGATTCTGTAAAAGAAGCAGAGCAACTTTCAGAAATTATTAACGAAGCTGGATATGAGTTATTCCCCACTTCACGACAACAATCGCATGGATCTGGGATACTTCTCTCCAATCGCCATGTTTTGACGAACTCGCACGTGGTAGGAATTCACAAAACCGTAACCATTTACACCGAACTCTCGGACGCCAATGGAATTAAAGCTTTGAAATTGGCAGCCGACGAAAACCTCGATCTTTGCGTTCTGGAATTGAAGGAGCCCGTAGAGTCCGAGTTAGACCTTCCTAATTTTGCTTCATCCTCGCAACTGCAATTGGGAAAACGAGTCTACGGTTTTGGCTTTCCCCTAGTCTCACTCATGGGAGAAGGCGTGAAATTTACCGAAGGCTCGATAAGCGGAGAAGAGAATGAAAACTACATTCAAATCTCAGCCCCAGTGCAGCCGGGAAACTCCGGCGGTGGTCTATTCCTTGAATCCGGGGAGCTTTGCGGGGTCATATCTGCCACTCTAGCTCCATCAGTTGTGATCTCTTCTTCCAACGCAATACCTCAGAACGCAAACTATTCTATTTCAATACAGGCTGTCCGTGATTTTCTATATGCTCATGGCTTGCACTCATTGGTAAGAGAGAACAATGAAGTAGGACGCCAGTTTTCACGAGATAGCGCGAGAGTTCTGGCCGTGCGGATAGTTGCCAATTGAAGCTTTCATCCATTAGAACCCGCTCCACGTGCCGCCATTTTCAGAGTGTTACATTTTGCTTGGCTAAATAGGTGCCTACACAGCAGGAGAGGCGGGAGGGAGCATTCATACAAGGATACCGGCTAGGACTGGACAGAGTCAGCAGACAGTAGTTTCAGATCTCTGCGAATCGTCTGGTAGGTGCATGTCAATCCTGCCTGATTCGCCATTTCCGCCAGAACCCTCAATGGGGGCTTGGGAGAGAGAGAAGAGATCGTTTCAGCTAACCACTTCCGACGGCACTCACGGCGTTCCTGGGCCTCTGTAGGGGCATTCTCGCGTTCTTTCCGCAATGACTCTGGAATAATGGTCTGTAGCCCCATATCTCTGGCTTTTGTGTGAGAGATTGCCAACTGCAAACAGACGGTGCCGTGCTTCCACTTTCCAGCCTCGTACCGCTCTTCTCCATTCTGATTGAGAACTGCGTTCACGATTTCAGAAAGAGGCGTGTCGTTTGGCTCGCTGGGATAGGGAGGAATGCATTTCCTTGCCATCCTCTTGAGAGAATTGGTAACTTCTTTCGGTGCTTCGTTCGCAACAAACAAACACGTGGCGTAGTTTCGTAGCATCAGGTGCCGGAATCCTTTTTTTATCAATCCGTGCTTGGCAATGATCTCCAAATCAGTTGCTCTCTTCCGATTCAATCCGATGTGCCCTGCCTTGCCTCTCCCTCCATTGTCAGGCTGATTTCGCCGAGCTTTCCCCTGCTTTCGTTGCATCCCGAAATGCTCTTCAAGCTCGGTCATAGTGTAGGTGGGCGGTTTTCCGTCTCCTAGGTATTGCACCACGAATCGAACTGGCTGACCGTTTCGGTGCTCTGAATTGGGAACACGAAGTATGCGGGCGGCATCCTTCGCGGCAGGATCGGGAGCAAGTGACAGAAGGGCTTTTTGAAATGCCTTGTTGATTTGCTTATATCGCCTTTGGTCTCGCGAGAAAGCGGGCGGAGGGTCACCGGTCCCCTTTTCATTCTCCAAGAGCCAGAACACATACACGCCCCTTCCAGAGCGAGCGAAAATGGAGGGCTGTGGGATCTCACCCTCATCCGCAAGTTGCCCCACTTCAGCCATTGCCTCACGCCATGTCTTCCACGAGTCAGGAAAGTCGGGTTTATCTTCCATTGTCCGCCCGACGTCCAAATCGACATAGCAAGCGTTCAAGGCCCTGAGGAATCCACAGTTTTTTCCCATCCACTTCAGGAAAGGAAGTCCGTTGCCCTTCGCTCCTGGCCAATATCCATTGACCGTGCTGTAAACGTCCTTCTTACCCAAGACTCTCTCCGCGACCTGGCTGAAATGGCTCTCTATGCAGTCGGCTTTTATCGCACCCATCATCTTGAATCCGCCGCTCCTCTGTTCGCCAAGTTCGTAGAATCCTACGTAAGCGTCATTCCGGCGGTGAATCAGCTTTAAAAGGTCTATGGTCTCCCGAGCTAGAGGCGCGTCGTAATGCTTGGGCGTGTCTGCGTCGATCTGAGGTGCCCTCATTCCGCCCCCCCTTCTCTCTCCCATGCTGCGGCGCTGACACAGGACTCTATGTACGCTAGAAGGCTGGCGCGATCGATGAGGCGGGTTCCTCGAACCTGGTATGACTCCCGCAGGCAGGAAGACCTTATCTTTCCTTCTTTGATAAGTTCGTAGAGCTTTGAGCGAGATATCGAAGTGATCTGAACAGCTTCAGAAACTCTGAGCCACAGCTTATCTTCGATCCGACAGTGGGGATGTGATGTTGAAGTTGTCATTGACGGTCGCTAACGTCCGCCAATCGCATTTATGATGGAGATAGAGAATGAACGTATTTTTCTCTATCCAATCGATTTAGCCTTCCATGTCCCGCAGAGCAGCGGCAAACCCGTGCCTTATCCCGGTCCGAATTTGAGAGGCTGGCTTTGTTTTCCCCTCCCTCTTTGCCAGCGGAAGAAGCTCTTCTATCGCTCCCAATTCATCCACTAGCGCATTTCCTACCGCCCACCATGCTTTGAACTCATCGCTAGACTGATCTTTCCTGGGGTCGGGTAGAAACGTGCATGCCCACTCCCAGCCGAGGGCAGCCACAACCTCAGAAAATGCTTTGCCTGCGGGAACTGAACATTCGCTAGTTCCTCCCATTCCATCAGGCCTTGGCCAGACTGATGGGTGTGATTCGATAACTTCCCCTTTTTCAAAGCTCACATCCGCCGTAGCTCGCCACCTCTCACCCACTAATTGAGCAATTTCCCCGCCTTTCCGAGAGTATTCAGAGCGATAATTACCTTCTCTTTCAGACACTGGAAGCCCTTTTCCAAGACGGATGCACTCTAGCCACTCCTTGAGGGCTAGGGAATCATTTGTGCCAGAGGTCAGCCAAGGAGCTTCAAAATTCTTCTCAGCAATACCATTTAGGTATTCAGGCTCTAATTTGAAGAGAGTATGCAATTCCGACATTGCATCACGACAGAGGTAGTAGAGGCTCCTTACAGCTTCCTTCCTCTCTGCTTCGCTCGAACCTGTATAAGCGATGTCCCGAAGTCTTGCCAGACTTGAATTTGCTGAGTAATAGCAGTGTCTTGGACCAGCTTTTGCTAACGGGTCAGGAGGAAGCTTGAATTGTGGACGTTTCTTGTCCTCTGAGTCTTCCATCTTTCAAGGTTCCATTCCTCTCAGATTCTCGGCAGCTTGTCAATCACGCCCCTAAGTCTTTCCTGATCCAAGTGCGTGTAGATCTGGTGTGATGCTGAATCGGAGTGTCCAGCGATCTCCTGCCTCAATTCGGGCGATACTTCGTTGTTGGCCAATTCCGAAACGAAGGAATGGCGTAAACTGTGAAATCCCTTTGCTGTCACCTTCCTGCCCTTCATGCCTTCCTCAGGCTCTCTCAGTACGACGGGATCAACATTGGCTGAATCCATGATGTCAGAGAACTGGAAGCTCAGTCCCCCATTACCTCCTGATTGTTTTTTCGCGAGAGATGGAAATACGGGAGAATCAGGTTCTCCAGTCGTTACCGGGTGCTCTGCGAAACCGTCCAAGAGCAAGTCGTGAATGGGAATGAGCAGTTTCTTTTTCGCGGCCTTCTTGCGAGCCTGTTTCAATGGCTCCACGATCATTACCCGCTTCTGTAGATCCACGTCGCTCCACTTCAAGTTGGCAATATCCCGTAAGCGAAGCCCTGTGTAGAAACCTATGGCAATGGCAAGGCTCCAATCGGGGCTGGCAACTTCTCTCAGCTTGGCGATTTCTTCGACGGTAAAAGGCTGGCGGGTGGTTGAGTCGTCCAAGGGAAGCAAGTCAATTCCATCACACGGACTCTTCAAAAGCACTCCATCTTTCACCGCAGCCATGAACGCACTGGAAACAGATTTAAAATACTGGTTACATGTCTTTGCCGCTCTCCCTTCGTCGTGAAGCTCGTCTCTCCATCTACGCACTTCTTGCGGCTTCACCTGCTCTATCCTCATGTCGGCCTTCTCTCCGAGCCACTCAACGAAAGTGTCGCAAGAGAGGCGATACAGCGAAAAGGTGGACCCTTTCACGGAACGCTTCTTTCGTTCCAGCCATTCAGCGAACCATGAGCGAGTGCTGAACCACTCCAGTTTTTCGCCATTTGCGGCTTCGTAGATTTCTTCCAAGAGACGGCGGGCGAGTGATTCTGTAAGCGTTCCTCTGGCAGCGTGTTCTGTGGCCTCTCGGAGGATCTCAAGCGTCTTTCTGGATTTGCCCTCATCTGCCCCGTATTCAGCGAGAACGGCCTCCTCGATTGCTCTAGCGGCCTTCTCTGCCTCTTTCCGGTCTGTCTTCTTGGTGCAGCGTAGAATCTGTTTCAATTGCTTCTCTCCGGTAACGGGATCGACCACAGGAACACGGAAGGAACAATAGAGGTATTGGGAGTGTTTTCGCTTGTGAATGGTCGCCATGATAACAATTTGATAACATGTCATTTATGTCGGTCAAGTCCAGAAAAGGCTAAACGCCCGCCATTACTGGATTTCAGTCTATTAACAGGCTGGTCACAAGTGCTGAATAGCGAATCCTGGGTTCGAGTCCCAGTCCGTCCACTCCTTTCTCTCTCCGAGACATTTGCTCAAGGTGCTCGGTATCCCAATACCGAGGTTAATTCCTAAGGAGTCGAGACCAATTCCTTCATATGCTGGAGGTGTGCACTGAGTTTTTTGGGATGCCCGAACGAGAATATCGCTAAGTGAGGATGACGAGCTAAAGTCTCCAGAATCCGAGAGTGGCTCTTCATTCGAAAAGTCGCAACGTAATGAAGGAATTCGAGTTGAATTCGCTCGGGACAACCACCCGCACAATCAGGTCGGTCTTTGCCATGGTTACAAATCATCCGTCCGATCAATCGCCGAAGACAAATGTGAGTCGGATAATCGAGATGGAAGACAGTATCAGCGCGAGCAAATCGGGCATCCATCGTTGAGGCATAGTGCCCATCTACAATCCATCTTTCCTCTTGATACCGGTGCAAGATGCGCTTTCGAAACTCATTCTTGTCAGGCTCTACCCATCCGCGGTTCCAGAACTCCCGGTCAAGGTGGACCAACGGCAGCCCAGTAATCTCGTGCAGTTCCCTCGACAACGTTGACTTTCCAGCTCCGGGAGATCCTATGACAGCTACCCTTTTCATCCCTTTGGTTGATGCGGAACGTGGATAGCATGATCTCCCGTTTGAGCTTTGTCGGGAAAAAGTATCATTACAGCCGCTCCCCATATTTGATCTCCATTCTTGTGAGCAAGGGAAACAGGTCGAGTAATCTCTGTCCATTTTCGCCGAGAGTAAAAAGGGACCAGCGAAGGTAGGCAGAACAATATCCCCATCGGAAACTTGAGGGTATCGAAGATAAAAGCTTCTGCCTGATCCATCAAAGAACTAGCGTATCCCCTGCCCTGAACCTTCTCCGCGGTGAAAAGCCCTCCGAGCGCGCCGACAGTCAGTCTCTTTCCATCGAACTCGATTTGCAGCTCGGTGATCGCAACCTGACTGACCATCAGGTCATCGTCGCGCAACAATAGACGCCAATGAACCGGTGCCTTCGCATAGTCTTCCGAAATGACAATTTCCCCAAAATACGCCTCGCTCCATCGATTGATAAAGGCAGCTTGCTCTGGAGTGACTTCATCACACCGGATGATATCCAGGCTGTCATCGGATGGCGCCATACCCCTTTACCATTCTGTTTCAGGCGTAGTTTGACTTCTGTTGTACTTCCAAAAACGAATCTCTGCATGAACAACGCAAACCAAAAAGAGAACAATGTATGCCCAGTCTCCGGGGAAGGTATCACTGGAAAAGGCCATCCAGAAATTCAAGATAAGAGCACAGGAGAAATACAGATTGAAGAATCTTCGTTTTCCGCTCGGTAGCCTGAGGGCGGTTACAAAAAGACGGGATAGTCCTCCGATCAGCAGGAAGGTGAAGATGACTGAGTTGGGTCTTACTAGCAAATATACCGAAGGCAGGATCATCAACCACCCAATCACGAGCAAATTCCGGTCGATTTCGGATTGCGATTTTGGCTCCGGAACTCTCAGCGGCATACTCAGGATAATCGCAGGGTGGCTCGGGAATCAGCTTGAATTTGGCATGGAACAATTCCCTGTCCTGCTATTCAAGTTGCACGCACTGACTCGCCGTCCCTGAAAATAGATCCTAAATCCGGCTGCTATGTCGAGCGAAAAGAAGTCGGGCAAACGAACACGAGATTCGTTTGCCCTACCCAGCTCACCCTTTTTTGGTATAAATGCCCGTGGCATTCAGAATGAGATTCTCTGCATTGGATCCCTCTGCCACCGTCCCGGTCACCACAAGGTCATCGAGTTCCTCCAACCCGTTGATGCCTTTCATCGAGCTTTTCACCGGCCGCCCGTCGCTTCCAATCACCTGAACGGTGATGCGTGAAGCAGATATCGTCTTCGGCTCAACGCAGCAGGCATCCCAAGGAGTCTTGCAGTTGTCTCCCGGAATCCTCTCGCATGTCTCCAATGTTTCGTCGGCGAGCACAAACGTCGCGTAGTGATCGGAGAATGGCTTCATGGCTCCCGCCACCCGGCCACTTACGGTGATCGTGTCTCCAGGATTAACACTCTCTCTCGCTTTCAGAACCGAGACAGCTCCGTCTGGAGCAGATTCCAGGAATACAGCTTCGAGAGAAGTATTTTCCGTTGCCGCAGCTTCAGTCTCTTCAGTTTTCTCTTCTCCACAACCTGAAAGGGCTAAAGAGAAAGCCAGCGCGAAACCGGCAGTGATCAATGAACGGGTCTTTATTTCAGTTTTCATCTATCTGGTAGTTTTCTTTGTTATTTGACGAGTGTGAAGTGAATTCATGACGAGCGTAATGCGACGGGCAAAGGCGAGCCGAGGCATCGAAGCGCTGGCGGCAGCGCTCCGATCGTCCCTAATATCAAGCCAACGAGTAGCCCAAGCCCAAGGACAGACATCGGGAGAAGTAGCCGAAACGTTCCGATCGAGAATGGAACCGTGACACCTTCCAGAAACACCACGGCTAGAAAAGACGCCAGCAATGTCCCTAACAGAGTAGCAAGAAGACTTTCCTGCACCAAGGACAATAGAATCGCCCAGCGGCGAAAGCCGACCGCCTGCAGCGTCGCGAGTTCCCTGATTCTCGAAGCAAACGCAGCATAAATGATATTTAGCCCCCCAAAGATGGCGCCAGCCGCAACCAGCCCCGCGGTAAGCCAGGTCATTCCTCGTAACGGGCCGTAGAAACCAGCGAGTTGAGCGTAGTAGTCAGATTCTCGAAGAGCAACAAGCTCGAGATCCAGCCGCTGCAAAGCAAACAGTTCAGCATCTTTGAACCCGTCAGGTGAGCTCATGCGAACTACGACACAAGACAGCGCGTCCCTCTGGATTACGGTCATGAGGTCGGAGCGGTCAAACCAGACCTCGGATTCCATCACCGTGCCCGGTGCCTCAAATATTCCGGAGACAGTAAAAGACTGACCTTCAAAGTCGACTTCGCTTCCGGGAGAAATCGCCTCTTTCGAAACCTTAAGTTTGTGGTGCGCCAGGCGGCCAACGAGAATCTCGCCCGGCCTCGGAAATTCTCCTTCCAGGATTCGCACTTCGCGATGGACCTCGAATGCAGACGGAGTGATCCCCCGGAGTAGCGCTTGCTCTTCCCCGTACCCCGGTATGGTAAGCAGTCCCATGTAGTGCACCTCTCCCGATACCGCAGGAACGCCAATTCGCTTTTCAATACCGGGTATGCCAGCGGTGGCAAGGGTCTCTGCCTGCACAGAAACCTCGCTACGCTCTACACTTTCCTCCGACCCGGCACCTAACAGAATCACATTTCTCGGTGAACCTGAAGCGGTAAGAACTCCTTTCATCCCCTCATTGAAAGAACCGGCGGCGAACACGAGAAAGACCACCAAGGCAGCCCCGAAAACTTTTTGCAGAAGACGCACCGGGTCTCGGAGAAGGTTTCGCGTAGCGTAGGAAAATGGGAGCATTAGAAAAGAGAAAATGTGGTTGATTAGCCTTGTCGCAGCGAAGCAACGATAGGATTTCGAGAAGCGACCCAGGCCGGCCATAGCGAAGCCAGCAGCCCGAGGGCAACAGCAAGCAGGAGCCCTGTCAACGTGACCTGAAAGCTCGGACTAAGCGCCAGTGTGAGCCCTTCATTCCCGAAGGTGAATCGCTTCCAAGAGAAAAAGAGTGCCGCGAGACCACTTCCTATCAATCCACCTAGGAAGCCTAGAAGCACGCCTTCCCACACCATGAGAGCACCCACCGAGAGCCGGGGAAAACCGAGCGTCTGCAAAATGGCATTCTCCTTTACCCTGCCCCGCGCAACCAGAAGTAGTGCATTGGCTACGAGTCCCAACACTGCGAGCACAGCCCCAATCCCCAGCCAACGAGTGAACCGAATGATATCGATGAGATCTTTCGCGGTCTGAGCGAAGAATGCCTTCTCCGGTCGCGTATCAGTGGGCTCTGAATCGGAGGAAAACACTTCGTCAATCCTCGCCGCCACCGTTTCCAGCTGATCTGGAGAATCTACCTTCACGTTGAACTGAGTGACTGTACCGAGTCCGACACGTGAAGCCTGCTGCAAAAATGGGAGATGAACATAGGCCACATTGTTGTCCTGAGCCTGGGGCGACTTAACGATACCTGCCACTGAAACTCTTACACCTACCGCCTCAAACTGATCTCCCGGCTTCAGTCCCCTACGTGCGGCAAAATGCTCGCCCACAAGAGCGGCATCCCCCCTTTGCGTCCAGTCATCATAGGAACCGGCGACTACCTCCAGCTCAGGGTTGTATTCCTTCAGGTCCCCCGGTGGCACCCCTCGAAAGGCAATTACGTCGAGGCTGGCACCACAATTATTCACCACGATCTGAATGGGAATGGCTTCCCTCACCCCTTCGATGCGGCGTATCTCCGAGAGATAATGTTCTGGAAGACGCGAAGTGAGTGGGCAGAATCGATTCTCTCGATAAACAACCAGAGTTGTGTCGCCCGCACTCTGCTCAGTTGCGATTCTCAGACTCGACTGCATCGTTTCGACAGCCGCAAACAAGAACATCCCGGTAGCCACGCCTAAAAGAGTCAGCAAAGTCCTGAGGCGATGCCGAAACACTTGCTTGATTGCCAGAACAGCTAGATGAAACAGTCTCTTCATTCTGCTGGCACGGATTCAGGTTCAGCGGCCATCTTTCCGCTTTCGATCAGTTGCCCTTTTTCAAGATGAAGTGTCCGCTCGGCAACTTCAGCAGCATGTGCGTCGTGAGTAACCATCACGATTGTTTTCTCATGTGATTTTGAGAGCTCTGTCAGTAGCTCCAGGATTTGATCGCCAGAGTCGCGGTCAAGATCCCCGGTCGGCTCGTCTCCCACGATCAAACCAGGATCTGCCACAATTGCTCTCGCAATAGCAACCCGCTGTTCCTGCCCTCCAGACAATTCGGTGGGTCTGTGATCCGCTCGGTCACTCAAACCTACCAACTCTAACGCAGTCAAAACCTTGTCTCGGCGTTCTCTGCGGGAAAGACTGCTGTCGAGAAGAAGTGGTAGCTCCACGTTTTCGTAGGCGGATAGGATTGGCACCAGGTGATATAGCTGAAAAACGTATCCGCAGTTTCGCGCACGCCAGTCTGTCAGCTGTCCACGAGACATTGAGGCAATATTCTTTCCACCGATATGCAGTTCACCTGCAGTGGGCTGGTCGATACCCGCGATCAGATTGAGAAGCGTAGTTTTACCGGAACCAGAGGGCCCCATGAGGGCTAGAAACTCACCACGCCGGACATCAAGATCGAGCCCTTCCAGAGGAGTAACGGAAATCTTCCCTTTCTGATAAGTCTTTGTCAGGCCTCTGCACTGTATGTAAGGAGTCTCAGTCATTTGTCAGAATCATTTTGATTTCCAGCGGGACGGAAACGCTCGCCAGAGGTTAGGTCTTCAGGAGGATCTAGGACAACTCTGTCCCCCGGTTTCATTCCCTCGACTACCAGTCGATGGTCATCACGAGTCTCGACACCGAGCGAAATCTGAACAGGCTCAATCCTATCTCCCGACGGAGATACCTTCCAGACAGTCGCCATTCGATTTGCTTCTTCTTGAATCGCGTTGTTCGGAACGAATATTCGAACTCGGGTTTCAACACCGCCAGTCCTGGAAACCTGCCCCTGCCCGTCCGAGGCAGCTTTGGGTAAAGGTAAAAACTCGGCCCGGCAGAGCATGTCAGGCCTCAGGCGATCATCCGGATTCTCGATCGAGACTTTTGCCTGAAGTGTGTTGCGTTGAAGATCCGCTTCTCCCACGATTCGGGTCACTCGTCCTTGAAATGTTTTGTCAGGAAGCAATTCTGATCGCAATCGTACAGGCTGTCCTACTGCTAGTTGAGCTGCCTCTGCCAGAGGAACATCAATCCTGGCCTGCAAATGATCCGGATCATACAAAAGAGCAATCGTCGCGGAATCACGGTCATCCATGCCGAGCATTTTCTTCTGCCCTGGGGCTGCGAGCAGTCGGAGCACACGTCCCTCGATGGGGGAAGGAATCCTGGTTCGGTCGAGAGCGAGCTTTTTCCGGGCTACATCCGTTTCCGCTTCTCTGACCTTGGCATCAAAGTCGGCGACCATTTCTCCCACACGCTGGAGCTCGGCAACCATCTCTGACTCCGTCACGGCCAGGGCCTCGACCTCCGCCTCGCGAGTCGCCAACTCCAGTCTCGCCCGTGCAATCTCTCTCTCAGAGACACTACCCGAGGTGATATTCTCCATTCGGCGGGCCAGGTCAGCACTTTCTGACTTGCGAGCTTCGGCTGCAGCCACCTCTTTCCTAAGGCTTTCGATTTTTGCCTCGATCACATCCGTGTGCCAGTGGTGGCTATGCGCCTGCGCCTCTAGCGAGGCCAGGCGACTCTTTGCCGTCTCCAGATCAAGCTCGGCGTCTTCGTCGATCAAAGTCGCGAGTATCTCTCCTTCTTCAACTTTGTCCCCTTCGAGGACGTTGACTCTCTCTACAACCCCGTCTACCAGGGCAGTCGCCATAACAGGATATGGATCTGGCTCAACCCACCCCGAGGCCTGAAAGAGCATCGACGATTGATAAGGGTCCACGATCTCTTTTGACTGGTCAGGCATCGCCTGTTGAGCATCCTCTGCGCTCTGACGCACAGTGACAACACTCGTGATATTCAGCTCTCGGGCAGGAATGAGTCGGTCACCAAAGATACTCGCCAGCAAGATCAGAAATCCCACCAGCATCAACCAGGGCAGCGATTTTGCGAAAAGAGTTCGCCAGTCCCTTGAGGCTACCTTTCTCTCCTCGGGAGCATCTTTGCTGGCATCCAAAGAACCAATCGGTTTCACCAGCGCTGACAATTTGTCGTTCATTCTATCAATTCAAGATTATCGTTCTGTCAGTATTTTATCCCGTTTGTCGGGGAATTTTATTCCCATCCATCAACCAGGATAGGACGAA
The DNA here is from genome assembly GCA_002698785.1 of Verrucomicrobiales bacterium. Taxonomy (GTDB): domain Bacteria; phylum Verrucomicrobiota; class Verrucomicrobiia; order Verrucomicrobiales; family DEV007; genus Arctic95D-9. The sequence continues at coordinate 285,763 of PAAG01000014.1, forward strand.
GCAACTTGTCGAACTACGAGACTTTTCCCCTCTCAGGACAAGGGAGCAGTTCAATAGCTCACGTACCTCCAGAGAACAGCGGAGGTAGTTCTCGCCAATTCACACAAGGCGAACACAAAGACGCGACAATACTGCAGAAACACAGTTCGATGACGAAGGTTCACGGAACTCGGCAGCGTCGGTAGTATCCAGAAACGCCAGAGGGTCGGCCACCTCTGTGAACAACGGAGGAAGCTCAACAGGAACACAAGCAGGAACCACGACTTGATCAGATGAAGAGACTACGTTCCAATCCGTATCGATCTCAAGACAACAAGGTTCCTCAGGCTTTTCATCACAGCAGTCGTGACACGGGGTTTCACACCACGTGGACTCAAAAGAGCAAAACGTCCATGCTGCTGAGGGTCGGATCAAAACCACGCCCAGCAGTGCGACAAAAAGGAAGATGGAAGCGACTCGCCTCATCGAAATAAGTAAACCTCCCATAATAGGTGAAGTCAAGGAACTGTGACTCCCTACCGATGGAAGTGCTCAATTATTCTCGTCGAAAATACGGATGCAGACAGGGCTGGGAACGTGATAGCGGGCACCATTGAACTCTAACTCTCCCGTCTTTTGGTCGATAGAAAAGACGGTGACTGAGTTCGATTTTTGACCTGCGGCAAGAAGCCATTTCCCATCCGGTGAAAGAACAAAGTTTCTGGGCACTTCGCCCTGAATCGGTTCATTCTCGACGTAAGTCAGCGTCCCGCTTTCATCGTCAATCGAATAGACAACGATGCTGTCATGTCCACGATTTGAGCCGTAGAGAAATTTTCCACTTTTATGGCAAACAACCTCAGCAGTGGATCCAATATTTTCTACCCCCGGAGGTAAAGTCGACAACGTTTGAATGGACGACAGTCCTCCGCTTTCCTTATCGACCGAAAATGCCGTCACATTCAATAGCATCTCGTTGATCACGTAGGCAAACGCCCCCTCAGGCCGAAAGGTAAAATGCCGTGGTCCTGAACCCGGAGGAAGTTTGGTTTCTGACGAAGGAGTCAACTTTCCAGTTTCAGGATCCACTGAGTATACAAAAATGGAATCAGTTCCAAGATCGGCCGCATAAGCAAACTTTCCGTCTGGAGAAAAATTGATTGAATGGGCGTGCGGTGACTTCTGTCGCTTTGGATTCACACTGCTTCCCTCATGCTGAATGGTAGAAACAGGAGGAGTAAGGCTGCCATCCTCCTTCACAAGAAACGTCGAGACTGTCCCGCTCTGATAATTGGCAACACCAAGGATCTTCCCGTCAGGTGTCATTGAAATATGACAGGGGCCAGCGCCTCCTGTTGGTTGCTGCCCAGTTTGTTCCAACTCTCCGCTCTCACTCCCAACAGCGAACGAAGTAATCAACCCACCTCCATTATGACTCGCCACTTCAGAAACAGCGTAAAGCCATAAGTTGGTTGAATGAAATGTTAGGAAAGACGGATTCTCCAACTCCGCCCCAAGATCAGGCTCATCATGCAACAGGCCCTCTGACTCAAGAAAGCGAGCTTGATAGATTCCTTTGGATTTCCCTCCCTTTGTGTACGTCCCAAATACGATGAGATCGCCGGGCTCTCCATTAACCAAGGAGAATGAGCAAACAAAAAGGAGTGAACAGAGAAATTTCCGACGCATGGCCAGAGTCTTCCCCATTCGCTCCTGGTAGAAAAGAAGGAAATTACCCTGAGCGCGTTCCTACACACGCGGGGTAATCCGCCGACGGCTCACCCATTCTCGATCTTCCTGCTCATGGTCAATGCCCTGGCGATAGATATTGATCAAAATACCAACAGCAAGAAAGCCCATCAGAAGGGAGGATCCCCCATAACTCACGAAGGGCAATGTCAGGCCAGTGTTCGGGAGAATTGACGTAGTCACACCAATGTTGAAAAAGGCCTGGAAGCAGATAGTCGATGCAAGACCAATCGCCAACAGCCCCCCGAACCTATCAGGCGAATGAAAACCAATGGTAAAACCGGTTATCGCAACTGTGATGAAAGCGATCACAACAAGGACCGTACAGATCATCCCCATCTCTTCACCAATCATCGGGAAAATAAAGTCCGTGTGAGCAAACGGCATGTAGAGCATCTTCAATCTGCCCTCACCAATTCCCCTTCCACTGACACCGCCGGAACCGATTGCCATGAGCGAAACCCACTGCTGGAAGCCCGCGCCCAGTCGATGCTTCTCTGGATCGACGAATGCCATGAGTCGCTCCATTCGATCGGGAGCATAACTCATCATTCCAATAAATGCAGCCACCCCACTCATGGCAAGCCCCGTCAGGTACTTCCAATTCACTCCAGCCACAAAGAGCAGCAGGAAGACCGTGCAAGTCAACACAGCGGTAGTGCCGATATCGACCTCGAAGAGAATCAATGCCATAGGAAGACCGACAATTGCCAATGGGTAAACAAATCCTCGAAGAAGGAAACGACCACTGTCAGGATGACGGGAGAACCAATAGGCGATAAAAACAACAACAACAATTTTACCCAGTTCCGAAGGCTGAATCTGGAGCGGCCCGAATCCAATCCAGCGCCTTTCTCCATTGATCTCCATTCCCATTCCAGGGATGAAACAGAGGGCGAGCAGAAAACAGATCCCGGCGTAGATCAGCCACATGTTCTTTTTCCAGAATCGGAAATCGGTGTATGCCGCCCACCAACATGCGCCCATACCAAGCACGAGCCAGATCCCCTGTCGCTTTGCCTCGCGATATCCATCATCTACTGATGCATGCGCACTGAAAACGCAGGTACTGATCAGCATGACGAATCCGACGATTACGAGAAACGAAATGGATACCAACAGGAAAATAAGGCTCTTGCGATACATGAGCTTTTGAAAGTTTGTTAGGTGACGCCGCTTAGTTGGAGGCAGGAATCTTCAATTTCTGTCCGATCTGCAAGGCGGAAGGATTGATCCCACCGTTTACCTGAACCA
>PAAG01000015.1 GCA_002698785.1 Verrucomicrobiales bacterium
GGCTCATCAGCTTGTTGCGCGCCGCATCCAGAATGCGGGGGTCACCATCTTCGACAGCGCGAACAAGATCACCCGTCGCGGCTGCGATGAGTGGAGAAAAGAGCTCGAAAAGAACCTGCTCCCCGGCAACGCGGTCTCCGACCGCTCGGACCTTAAGCCTTTCGACCCAACCTTCTACCCGCGTATGCACATGACTGGTCAGATGCTCGTCATACCCCACGAAACCCACAGTCTCGATCCGAGGTTGCACTTCACTCATGCGGGCGACCGCCGTGCGTACGCCGATCGCGTTGATTTCGGCCGCGTTCAGTGTGACCTCGGCAGGATCACCAGATGGTTCCTGTCCGGCATAGACGGGAATAAGATCCATCCCCATGGGCGACTTGCCCGGTCCTGGTTGACGGAAATTTGGGTCCATGGGCGCAACCCAATAGAGAATCTCGGGGCCTTCAGATCCGCCTTGCACCGCTGGATTCAGGTACAACCGCTCAACGTAGACCCCACCGCCAAGGCCGGCTGCCAAGGCAAGAACTGAAAGTGCCGCGTATCTTCCACGCATAAACATCGTCTCCTGACGGCTGCATTGGATGCAGCGATCGATTGGTCAAACAGCCCGCACATGCGGGCACCGAAATGTCAGGAGTGTCGGGGTGGGCGATCGGGCACGAGGGGCTCACGGGATACATGAGCCCTTGAGAATGCGGCCCGTGTTGGCGCCGTAAAAGCGGTTTCTTCAGACCGATGATCCAGCTGTTGCTGGTAGTCCATGACACAGCAAAGACCGGTGTGGCACCCGTCGCCGTGTCCTGCGTGAGCGTCCGTTTGCCGCTTGCCATTGTTTTCGGGGTGGTGCGCGTGAATGTGGTTGGACACTTCTCCCGCCGAAGCGACAGCGGCGATGTGCAGGCCGCTCTCCACGCCGCTGATCTCTCCATCAAACGGCATTGCCTGCGTTCCGACGACGGTGATCGTCAGACACACACAGGCAAGACATGCCGATCGCAGGAAAAAGAACGCGTTCCAAACCATATGCGTGAAATAGCGCTCTTCAGAAGTTGCGGCAATTGGAGCGGGGCTGAAAGATTGTATCAGTTTGTAAAGTTGACCTTTTCCAAGGCTTCACACTACGAACTTAAGGGGGGACACGGTGAGATCAGGCTTCAGATGGATTCCAAGAAACGGTCAACGCTTTTGACGATCGGTGCGATCATCGCAGGGTACGCCGCCCTGCGCACAGTTCCCTCATTGTTGCCGGAAAAACTGGAATTGCAGGCGCTCGATAGACCAGAAGGATTTCGTAAGTTCGTTGCGGGTGAGACGTCAGGCGGCTTCGATCCTTTTGTAGGCTTGGGCACGGCGGACAGCACCGAGGTGGCGGCGCAGAAAGCTGCAGCCTTAACGCGTGTCTCCGAGAATATTTGTTCGGCCCTTTACGGTGGTCTGAGTCCCACGCCTACCCAGGTCCCGATGGCGTCGTTCTCGGACTACTATTGCCCCTTTTGCCGGGTGCAGACCAAACGGTTGGCCGACATGACGAGCGAGATGCCAGACAAGATCGCAGTGGCGTGGCATGAATTGCCGCTCCTCGGCGACAGCTCAAATCTTGCGGCCAAGGCAGCTCTTGCGGCGAAACGGCAAGGCGCGTACGTCGCTTTCCACGAACGTTTGATGACAACGCCGTTCCAAGCATCGCCGGAATACCTTGCCCGCCTCTCCGATGACATCGGCGTCGATAGCAAGAAATTGATCACCGACATGGAGAGTGCCGAGATCACGCGCGAGCTGGAAGACAGTGCAGCGCTTGCACGCGTGTTCGCGTTTGTCGGCACGCCGGCCCTCGTGATCGGCCGCACTGTCGTCCAAGGTCAGATCAGCGACAGAATGGTTCGGGAAATCATCGAGTTGGAGCGCGAAGAGGGTTGGCAGAATGTTTGTAAGGCTGCTTAGGCTGCAAGGCTCGCCCTGGGAAGTCCTGGCGTTTCTCGTCAATCGACTGTGGAGGCAACATGGATAGGCGGTGCTTCATCCTGCTTGCATCGACATGGGTCATGGGGCCGCAGGTCGTTGCGGCCGCAACGCGCGAAATCTGGTCGGCTGCTAAGACGGCCGACGCATTGGCGCAGGACAAGATTTCCCTGATTGATGTTCGATCGCGCCCTGAATGGGTGGAAACGGGCGTCGCAATAGACGCATGGCCCATCAGTATGCACGAACCCGGGTTCGAGCAGCGCTTGTTCGCCGCACGCGATTTTTCAGGCGAGAAACCCATTGCGCTGATTTGTGCCACCGGTGGGCGAAGCGGCCGTCTTTTGAGCGTCTTGAAACGAGCCGGCTACACGGGCTTCATCGATGTCTCAGAAGGCATGCTGGGATCACCGAAGGGGCCAGGCTGGATCGCACGCGGATTGCCGGTGACGGATCTCGAGGCGGCCTTGGCAAGCCTGCCTGGCGCTTTGCGTTGATCGCATGCTCATCCAAATGACCGTCCGGGTTTCTCACCTCGGGGCTTGGCTTCTGCTCTTCTTTCTCGGTTGCATGGGCATCTTCCTATCCGATGCCGTCAAGGCTGCCGAATCCGAGAGCTTTTCAAACCCCGCCGTAACCGCGCGTCTTATCTCGGCCGAAGACGGGATTGCGCCAGATGCCGCCTCCGTCTCACTCGGATTGGCCTTGGAGTACGGCGAGGGCTGGAAGGGATACTGGCGCACGCCCGGCGAGGTCGGTTTGGCACCGAAACTCGACTGGGCTGGTTCGACCAATCTGAAATCCGCCAAGCTCCTCTGGCCCGCGCCGGAACGTTTCGAGGCCTTCGGGATCGAGAACTTCGGCTATTCAGGTCAGGTTGTCTTGCCGATCCGCGCGAGACTTGAGGACGCCGGCCACCCTCTGGAACTGCGTGCCCGCGTGTCCTTGCTGACATGTTCGACTGTCTGTGTGCCCCATGACTTCGAACTTTCGCTCGCCCTACCGCAAGGCGTCGGGATCGATACAAACTCGGCTGGCCAGATTGCTACTTACGCCGATCGCGTTCCCGCGGTACCCGAGAACAGCGACATCAGGATATCGGTCACGGCCCTAGATACGCGCGACTCGGCTCTCATCGTTGTGGCAAAGAGCGACACACCGTTCGGTGAGGTCGACGTGTTCCCGGAATTTGGACCCCTTGTGACCTTTGGCAAACCAGATATCCGGTTGGATCGCGATAGAACGGAACTCTGGGCAGAAATACCGATCAACGCCTGGACCGAAGAGCATTCAGAGCCTTCGGTGACGATCACAGACACCGCACGTGCAATCACGGCGCCGATCACGCTTACCTCAGATCCCCCTGCCCCACCGTTTTCAAGCGCGAACCCTCGAACGAGTGTGCTGAAGGTCGTGGCGGTGGCCGCCATCGCCTTTCTCGGTGGTCTGATCCTGAATGTCATGCCCTGCGTGTTACCCGTTTTATCGATCAAGCTCACATCCGTTTTGAAGGCAACCGGTCAAACCCGGCAGATGACGCGCAACGGATTCCTGTTTTCAGCCTTGGGGGTACTGACATTTGTCTGGGCGCTTGCGGCTGCCTTAGTGTTTCTTCAATGGATCGGAGTATCCGTCGGCTGGGGTATACAATTCCAAAATCCGGTCTTCGTGACGCTGATGTTCATGGTCATCGTCGTCTTTGCCGCCAATCTCTTCGGTGCATTCGAGATAACCCTGCCCGCGGCCCTTCAAGACCGCCTGGGTGCCAGCAATGCCAGAGCCGGGTACATCTCAGACTTTGGCACCGGACTGCTTGCGGCCATCCTCGCTACGCCGTGTTCCGCCCCGTTCCTCGGCACCGCGATCACCTTTGCGCTCGCGGGTACACAACCGGACGTGATAGTGATATTCACGGCGCTCGGTCTTGGACTGGCCCTCCCCTACCTGGTCATTGCCGCACGTCCCGAGTTGGTCACGCGACTGCCCCGGCCCGGGCGATGGATGCTTCTGGTCAGGATCCTTCTTGGCGGTCTGTTGCTGGCAACAGCCGCATGGCTCTTGTTCGTTCTTGTCGGCGTGACGGGTGGGCGTGCAGCTGCCTTCATCTCGGCACTCACAGCTGTGTTCATCGTCGCCGCATCAATCCCACAGGCAAACCAATGGGTACGGCGTGCGGTTCTCAGCGCCTGTGTTTTTCTGGCGATTTTCGGGGCAGGTCTCACCTCAACCCCTGACCGCACCACAGCAGGGGTTGATGCGACGTCCCACTGGCAGGATTTCGAACCCCTCGGCATCGCGCGCCGCGTCTCTGAAGGCGAGACGGTGTTCGTCGATGTGACCGCGGATTGGTGTCTGACCTGCAAAGCCAACAAGTCTCTCGTGCTTGACAGGGATCCAGTGCGTGCGCGGTTGCGCGGCGGTTCCGTGATCGCCATGCAGGCGGATTGGACCCGCCCGGATGACAACATCGCGCGGTTTCTCGAGCGATATGACCGCTACGGCATTCCGTTCAATATCGTCTTCGGGCCAGGGTCGCCTTCCGGCATCGCTCTCCCGGAAATTTTGACGCCACAGGCAGTTCTTGACGCTCTCGACACAGCGTCTGTTCGAAGTGTCGCGTCGGAGTAACGCGTTTAATCGAGCTGAAGATCGGAAATCGACGCAACGATTCTGCCCTTGGTATCATCGCTGTCGGCCGACACGGCCAATCCAATCAGGGCACCCGGCTCGATCCCGAACGCAGTGCGATGATCTGATGCGAGATCGACCTGCTCACGATACTGCCCGATCTCTGAAGGGCGCAGGACTTTGCTGCGCAACCGGGGCGAATAGGGGCTGGGCAATATCGCATTGGTCGGGTGCGCACCGCCCCACACGTAGATCAGGGCGCGTGCGCTGTCCTCTTGAAGAATGCGCCGCGCGCTCTTTCCGCTCAGAGCGTCCACCCTCTCCGGATCGACGAACACGAAGTAGATCGCCAGATTTCTGTCGTCACCACCTTTGATCGTAAGATCGGTCGGTCGGACACCCTCGTGGACCCGCCAGACCCAACGCGCAGACTCAGCCGAACGATTGAGGTCCTCAACGGGGCGCCAGAGCAACGAGACCGTACCGTCCGAAACGATGTCCAACTGGCGTCCCCGTTGACCAAAATCGTTCGAGAAAAGGCGCAAGAAGCCCTGCTCTTTCCAGCTGCCGTCAAAAGAAATGACCTCGTTGGCGGTGCCCGCGGCTGGTGCAAACACGGCGCATGTCAGCAAGGTCAGAACTTTGGCGACATGGACCATTGCTCGTCCTATATCCAACCGAGTGCGCGCGCGGGCATCCAGACCCCCATAAAGATCATCATCAGATTTTCGGTCAGCGACACAAATCCCAGTGGCACGTTCGACCCGCCACCAACGCAAGCGCATTTCAAATCTCGCCCGTCGATATAGACCGCCTTGAACACGGAAACCGCCCCGATGGTCCCGATCACGAGGGCAATTGGGGCGCTGATCCACACTAGTGCGCCCGCGACCATGAGAACGCCCGCGATGGCTTCACCAAAGGGATAGATGTAGCCGTAACGCACCCAGCGTTGCGCGAGCAGATCGTAGTTCAGGAACATCGTCGAGAAGCCTTCGATATCCTTCAGCTTCTGGACGGCAAGGAAGCACATGGAGATCGCGATAAACCACTCGAAAGCACGGAGCGTAAGTATCGACCCAGAGAACGCCCAGCTGAGACCAAGGGCCATGAGAAACGACACCGAGAAGATCGCGATGACCGGCTGATAGGTTGTCTCGTCCGCGTCCTTAACCTCTTTCCCGAAGTGCTCGCGCAAGGCGTCATAGCCGCCGATGCGCGTACCGCTGATGAAGGTCTGGGGTGTTGTCGATACGTCGTGTTCCGCCTTGAACGCGTCCGTCTCTTCGCGCGTCGTCAGATGATGATCTTCGACCTCATACCCTTCGCGCTCCAAGAGATCTTTCGATTTCAATCCATAGGGGCAGAGGTGGTCTTCCATGACCATGCGATAAAGAACAGCCTTTCCTGCGGCCTGGTTTGTATCTTTCGGCATCATGTCCTCCATTGGTCTAGCTGTTGCAGGTCCAGTATCCCATGAAGCCAACCGCGAGCGGGGTTTCACCGGTCAATTCGAACAGAAGGGTAGAGCCTTCTCCGTTGTCAGCATCGCTCATCGCGACGGTCATCTGGCCACCATCGGCCATCAGAACACCTCCAGGGGCCACATTGCCGGTCGCTTCGAATTGCACCAGCGACCCGGAGACTTTCGCGATACCCTGCCCGTTTCCATCGGTCGCCAATACGGGGTCGGCGTTGACGGCGCGAACGAACGTACACATCGGCTCGGTGCCGAGCCCGCTCTCGATCTCCGCGTCCGAAAGAGGAGCAGGACGGATGCCTGCAATAACCGGCGTCGAGATTGCCTGCGTCAGGCTTGCCAAGCTTGCAGGTCCATCGGATTTACCCAATGGCCATTCTGGCCCAGCTTCGCCATTTGCTTCGATGTCGGCAAGCAGGAAGCGCATCTCCGCAATTTCCCGATCTTGGGCAACGACAATTTCTTCGGCGAGCGCTCTGACGCGTGGGTCAGTGATTTCCGCCCTCTTGCTGGTCATGATTGCAATCGAATGGTGCGGGATCATTGCACTCATCCAGCTTTCATCCTGCACGGATTCCTGGCTGCGCACGAGCCAGAGAGCGCCGGCGAACAGGACTGCCGAGCCTGCAAGAATGGCGACATTGGCGACGAGGTTTTTGTACATGCCCCACATGAAAAGGAGCATCACAATAGCCATCGTCGCACCCATGACAAAGGTCATATAGAACCGTGTCTCGCTCCAGTAGACATGTTCGAGAGCATAGGTGTTCAGATACATCAGACCGAACATGAGGGCCGTCGACGTTCCAACCATCGCGATGAAGCGCCCGTAAGAAGACTTGCCGTGACTGTCCGATTTGACGGAAACAGCAGAGTTGCGTTCATAATGAGATATTTCTGAATCTGACATGTGAACTCCTTTCGCTTTCCTCTGGAACGAGATTCCAGCGCTGGAGGGTTCCGAAATAGAACGCGTTTTCAGCGGATGTTCTTCAGGTCACCAGAAAGATCCTTCAAGATCGGGCAATCCGGTCGGTGGTCTCCGTGACAGGCCTTGACGAGATGGGACAGGGTCTCGCGCATCTCCTGAAGCTGAGCGATCTTGTCGTCGATTGCGCTCAGGTGCTCTTCAGCGATGGTCTTCACCTGGGCGCTTTCCCGCGTTTCATCCTCGTAAAGGCTCAAGAGATTGCGGCAATCCTCAATCGAGAACCCGAGCGCACGCGCGCGACCCAGGAATGCAAGCTTGTGCAGATCGGTCTCGCGAAACGCGCGGTATCCATTGCCGCTGCGCTGCGGTCTAACCAGGCCAATATCCTCGTAGTAGCGGATGGTTTTGGGCGGGATGCCGGACCGCTCTGCAACTTCTCCAATGTTCACGACACGATCCTCCTATTCTGCGGGTTGGGTCTGTGCACTGATCCGTGGTGCGGTGATGTCTCTGTCTTCACGCAAGGCTGGCGCGATGCGGCGCAGACGCAGGGCGTTTGTCAGAACCGATACCGACGACAGGGCCATCGCACCCGCCGCGAAAACCGGGGAAAGAAGCAGACCAAAAGCCGGATAGAGAACCCCGGCGGCGACCGGGATCAGCGCAACATTATACCCGAAGGCCCAGACGAGGTTCTGGCGAATGTTCGACATGGTGCGCCTGGAAACCTCGACCGCATTCACCACGCCGCGCAGATCGCCTGACATCAAGACCACATCGGCGGATTCGATGGCGACATCGGTTCCGGTGCCGATGGCGATGCCGACATCCGCATGGGCCAGGGCCGGTGCATCATTGATGCCGTCGCCGACGAAAGCAATCTTTTGGTCTCCCGCGCGCAGATCGTCGAGAGCTGCGACCTTGCCATCCGGCAGGACTCCCGCGATCACGTGGTCGATTCCGGTTTCGCGCGCGATGGCCTCCGCCGTCTCGCGTTTGTCTCCGGTGATCATCGCAACCTTGAAACCGCGCGCGTGCAGGGCTGCAACGGCTTCCTGGCTGGCGGGTTTTACGGGGTCCGCCACGGCGATCACGGCGGCCAGTTTGCCGTCGATCGCCGCATAAAGCGCTGTCCGGCCCCGCCCAGCCAGCTCGGCTTCGGTTTTGGCCAAAGCGGTGATGTCGATGCCTTCGCGGGACATATAACGGTCCGCGCCGACCATCACCTCCTGACCTTCGACGGTCGCGGCGACACCGTAACCCGTAATAGACCGGAAGCCCGTGGCATTCGCGACGGCGATTCCTTCGACCCGCGCGCCGCGAACAATGGCTTCGGCGATGGGATGCTCAGACTGGGCCTCGACGGCAGCGATCAGGCTCAGCACCCTGTCTCGGTCGAAACCGTCGGCGGTGACCAGATCGGTCAGCGTCGGCTGACCTTCGGTGACAGTCCCCGTCTTGTCGAGTGCGATGACATCGACTTCGGACAGGGCCTGGAGCGCATCACCCTTACGGAACAGCACCCCCATCTCTGCGGCGCGCCCCGTTCCCACCATAATCGACGTGGGCGTGGCCAAGCCCATGGCGCAGGGACAGGCAATGATCAGAACCGAGACGCCGGCCACCAGCGCAAAGGTCAAAGCTGGGTCCGGTCCGAAAAGCAACCAGACCGCCACCGTAAGCGCGGACAGCACCATGACCGCAGGCACGAACCACAGGGTCACGCGGTCAACAAGGCCCTGGATGGGCAGCTTGGCGCCTTGCGCCTCCTCGACCATGCGGATGATCTGTGCGAGCGTGGTATCCGACCCGACCCGTGCGGCCTTGAACGTCAGGCTCCCGGTGCCGTTGACGGTCCCGCCCGTTACGGCGGCACCTGCTGCCTTCTGCACGGGCACAGGCTCTCCGGTAATCATGCTCTCATCCACATTGCTGGATCCCTCGGTCACCTCGCCGTCCACAGGGATCCGCTCACCCGGGCGGACCAGGATCACATCGCCGACGGCGAGTGCATCGACATCGACCTCTACCGTGTCACCACCCCGGACGACGCGCGCGGTGCGGACCTGCAGGCCCAGCAGAGCCTGAATCGCAGCGCCGGTGCGGCCCTTGGCGCGTGCCTCGAGCCATCGGCCAATCAAAATAAGGACGACGATGACCGCAGCGGCCTCGAAATAGACCGCGCGCACACCCTCTGGCAGAAGTCCGGGAAGAAAGGTTGCGACCACCGAATATCCCCAGGCAGCGCCGGTGCCGACGGCGACGAGGCTGTTCATGTCCGGGGCGCCCTTGAAAAGCGCGGGAAACCCCTTGGTGTAGAAATGGCGTCCCGGCCCGAAGAGGACGAGTGTTGCGAGGACGAACTGGATGATCCAAGACGTTTGGAGACCAACCGTCGTCATCACCAAGTGATGAAATGCCGGAATAAGGTGGGAGCCCATTTCAAGGATGAAGACCGGAAGCGTTAGAATTGCTGCCAAAAGGACGCTGCGGCGCAGTCCGTCGGCTTCTTCTGCCTTGCGTGCGACGCGAGACTGGCTCGCCTGCGCCTCTGCAATCTCGGCCGGATAACCAATCGCCGCCGATGCCGCCATCAAATCGCCCAAGGACACGGCGCCCTCGAAATACTCGACCGTCGCCGTTTCTGCCGCCAGGTTCACGCTAACGGAAAGCACTCCGGGCACGTCCGCCAGTGCCTTGTCCACCCGCCCGACGCAGGATGCGCAGGACATGGACGCAATGTTCAAGGTGACCTTGGATGTCCGCGCGGGATAACCCAAGGAGGCAAGCGTCTGCGTGGCGTCGGCAAGCCGAGACGGATCATCCAGCGAAAGGCGCGCCGTTTCGGATGCGAGGTTGACGGCGACTTCGGAAACCCCGTCGAGCCCCGCCAAGGCCTTTTCAACACGCCCCACGCAGGATGCACAGGTCATGCCTTCGATGCTGAGCGTTGTTTGTCTGGTGTCGGTCATGGCATGTTCCCTCGATTGCGTACTCGAGGCAGATATAGGGCTTCCAGTCACTGGAAGCTCAAGGAGTTTATCGGAGATTTCTTTTTCAACCGGCACAGCATCAACCTACAGTCTCTCTAACCCCCTGTTTCCGATTGAAATGTATCGATTTGTAAACTTGTCGCACGAGCGATTGGTGCGCTATCTCCGAGGAAGGAGTATGTTCGATGAATATGTCAGATCAAGAAAAGCAGCCGCAGAATTCAAAGATGATGCACGTCGGCATGTGGGTATGCTGCGCGGTGATGCTGCTTCCGCTGCTTGTTTTCTTTGTCCGAGGCGGCTCATTTTTTGGATTGCAGGACAGTTTGGGCGTTCTGGCACCAATCGCCCTTTGCCTCGGCGCACATGGCGTGATGTTCTTCTTCATGGGGAAGTCCTGTCATGGAGGCAGCAAGTCATCGAATAGCAACGCTCCCGTCGCCATAAAAACCCCAGTTCCAACATCGACGGACGCTTGACCTTCCACCAACTGGAATCCCTATTTCCAATTGGTGAGAAAAGGATGCGCCATGAAATTTCACGTCCCAGAGATGAACTGCGGCCATTGCGTCGCTGCAATCGAAAAAGCGGTAAAAGCCGCAGACCCGTCAGCAACCATCCGGACGGATTTGGCTGCACACGCGACAGAGATCGACTCGACAGTCTCCACGGCTGCCCTGCTTCAGGTTCTTGCGGAAGCTGGTTATCCGGCGATCGCTTTGGGAGAAGGTTCGGAGGATTGAAAATCCGGATGAACGGGACCTCTAAGGCGTTGGGCCTGATTTTTGGTGCGTATCTGTTGACCGGATGTTCCACGACACCCGTGGTCGATGCGGACGGTGCCTTCACCGAATTGCCTGAACCACTCGTCGGTCTCGCTGCGCCATACCAGAACCTCAACAAGGTACGGCTGGATCCGAATGACAGTTGCTTCTGGTATTTGCACAACGGCCCGGTCGAAGCGACCTGGTTGCCGCTCAGAACGTCACAAGGCAATCCAATCTGCCAGGCGGTAAGCTAGGTCAAGACGCTTTGAGCAACATCAAGGTGCCCATTTAGCCGCCGATCGCATCTTCGGGCGGATACAGGTGAGCGGTCTTGCGCGTTTCCACGTTGGGATAGAGATCGTTGATATGTGCCATGATCATGCGCACGCACCCTGAACTCGCACGACCTCCGATCGAACGCGGCTCAGGCGATCCATGAATACGCAGATAAGTGTCCCGGTTCCCCACGTAGAGATAAAGCGCACGGGATCCCAATGGGTTGGTTGGCCCCGCGTCCATCCCCTCCGCATGCTGTGCATATAGGTCCGGGTCGCGTTCGATCATGTCGTCCGTTGGACGCCAAGTGGGCCACTTGGCTTTACGCCGGATCGTGTAGACACCCGGCTCGTACAATGTCCCGCGTGCGATGGCCACGCCATAGCGCATCGCCGTGTTGCCGTTCGGCTCGATATGATACAAGTAGCGCGCAACGGCATCGACATGGATGTCACCCGGCACGAGGCCCGCCTTTGCCTCCACCCGAACCGGTAGGAACCGCGGATGAACCCCCCACGGATTGGAAGTTGAGGGGTCATAACCCGGAGGTGTGACTTGCGCATCCCAGACATCCCACATCGCGCGCGGGGACGTGGGCGCTGCCGATATCGACGTGGCGAGCGGCGCCGAAAAGAGCATTGCAGACCCTACCACAAAGTGCCGACGCGTCAGTTTGGCCATCAAAGTACCTCTTTCACTCGTTTTGACTGTGTCCGTTCGCCCATTGTCAGGAAACTATTGACCTGCGGCGCGTGCTTCCTGCGCAAGACGGATCATCTGATCTGCCTCGATGACCCCCGGAACCAGCGCGTCTCCGATCACAAAGGATGGCGTGCCATTGAAGCCGAGCGCGCGGCTCATCTCCATTGACGCCGCGATATGGGCATCGATCTCAGGCGCCTGCATGTCCCGTCGCAGCTGCGCAATATCCAAACCAATTTCCTGCGCGACCTGGATGACGGACGCTTCCTCGGCTCGGCCCTGCATGCCCATCAACGCCCAGTGAAATTCCTCGTATTTGCCCTGCTCTCGCGCGGCCAATGCGGCGCGCGCGGCAAAAACCGAGCCGTCTCCGAGGATCGGCCACTCTCGATAGACCAGCCTCACATTGGGATCTTCGTCCAAGAGCGCTTCGATATGCGGCTTCACGCGACGACAATAGGGGCAGTTGTAGTCGAAAAACTCCACGACCGTGACGTCGCCTTCAGGATTTCCGAGAACCGGTGCGTTCGGGTCGTTCTCGAGGAGATCGCGGTTTTCGGAGAGGACACTCGCCGCCGCGGCCGCCTGCCGTTCCTGTTCACGCCGTTCAATGATCTGAACCGCCTCGAGGACAATTTCCGGGTTTTCGCGGATGGCCTCCAGAACCAATTCCTTGACCCGGTCTTCGCTGAGCGCGTCAGCATGAGACGCGAGTGGTGCAAGCAGAAGGGCGACCAGA
>PAAG01000016.1 GCA_002698785.1 Verrucomicrobiales bacterium
ACCGATTACCGATTACCGATTACCGATTACCGATTACCGATTACCGATTACCGATTACCGATTACCGATTACCGATTACCGTGACCTCCCCCTCCCAACTCCTCCAGACCCTCGACCTCACCCATCGCAGGACGATGGCTCTCATCGACGACCTGTCCGACGAACAACTCGACGTCCCCTACGAACGCGGCATCAATCCCCCCATCTGGGAACTCGGCCACGCCGCCTTCTTCTACGAATTCTTCCTCCTCCGCAATCTCTACGGTATCGATCCCATCATGCCTGGATTCGATCCCGTCTGGGACTCCTTCGACATCCCCCACAAAGAACGTTGGTCTCCCGGAGTCGTTCCTGACAAAAAGACAACGCTCGAATACTACAACCGCGTCGTCAACGAAACCCGCGACCGACTCGCTTCCCGAAACTACCTCTCCGACGAAGAACTCTATCTTGGCCAATACGTCATCGCCCACCAGTGCATGCACCTAGAGTCACTCATCTGGTGTCGCCAGACCCTCGGCTACCAACCGCCGCCTTACTCCGAATTACTCCCCTCTACTAAAGACGCCCCCGTCATTCCGCGAGACATCACCATTCCCGGAGGCACCTACTTCATCGGAGTCCCCACCCCTGATCCTGACAACAAGGCCAAAAACTTCTCCTTCGACAACGAGCGCCCCGGATTTGGAAAGCACATCGACACCTTTTCCATTTCCCCCACCCTCGTCACCCACGGCGAATTCCTGGCCTTCGTCGAAGACGGCGGCTACAAAAACAAAAACCACTGGAGCTTCGGCGGCCAATACTGGCTCCGCCAACAAGACCGCACCCATCCCAGATACTGGGAAAAACGCGATGGCGAATGGACCGTCCGCCGATTCGATTGTATCGAAAATCTCGATCCTGCCACGCCCCTGCTCCACATCAGCTTCTGGGAGGCCGAAGCCTACTGCCACTGGGCCGGACGCCGACTCCCTACCGAATTCGAATGGGAAGCCGCCGCACGAGGACTCGATGCCCACAAATACCCATGGGGCTTCGATCCCAAAGAATCCCCCGGCGACCTTGATGCCAGACACCTCGGCACCGCCCCCGCCACTGCCTTTCCCGAACATGCCTGCCCCAACGGATGCCTCCAGATGATCGGCACCGCATGGGAGTGGACGACAAGCCAATACCTCCCCTACGACGGCTTCTCCGTCGACATGTATGCCTACATGTCCACCCTCCAATTCGGCGATCACAAAACCACACGAGGCGGCAGCTGCGCCACCTCCTCCTACATCATCCGCAACACCTACCGCCAAGCCTATCACCCCGATCGGTGTGATGTGTTTACCGGGTTTCGGACGTGTGGGATCTAATTAACGGACGCCCGAATGAGTTTCGATATTTAAGAAATTACAGCTGCCTCGCCAAAAAGCTCATCGATTTTCTCCGGAACAGCCTCGCTTAAATCCGCGACGATCAATTTATCGATTGCTCGGGAGCAACATACGTAAAAGAGGTTTCGCGATCGCTTGATTCGGCTCTCACTGGTATCTGTCTGAGCCAAAAGTTTACTGAACGAATATTGGTTCCAATTTGCCCCGGCATCATCGAGAACTACCAACACGTTCTGAAATTGATCACCCTTTACACCATGCTTAGTCGAATACGGAAGATTATTCCGAATCACGTCGCAGTAGTTGCTAATTTCGATGTATGGGATGGCTAAAAGACTTGCCATGAAATCTTGGTGCTTTTCCTCGGGAGTTCCGACCTGTCCATCGACCATATTACCCAAAATCCCCATTTCAAGATCATCAAGTAGAGGGAGCAGTTCAGAATTTTTTATATGTTTGAGGACTTCCTCAACAGTTCCCTCGCTATCGATCAAGACGACCAACTCATCAAGTGCACTCTTCACCCGGGATTTTTCATCATTTGCTGCGATTGGTTTTGCACGATTGCTAAGCAAACTGATAGTACGACCAACTTTTCCTTCCCTCCAAGATTCAATCACTGACTCAATCTTCTCGATAAAGAACTTTGCAATAGAATCTTCGCCACTCTGAAACCGGTCACGCGCGAAGCCACCAAGATCGTTGTACACATTCCAGAGAGCCTCATACCCTGCCTTGCGCGCGATAAGACGATGTGTCAGAAAAAGAACCTTCAACTCGCCCTCCAACTCCACCCCCAATGACTCACGCACCTTTTGCTGCGCCACTATAGAGAGGTCGCCATTTGGGTCAATCCCCCCTAAATTAACATAAATCGCGGCGCCTTGGAGATTGTTCCCTGCAGGCACCTGTTCAATGTCAGTTCGCACATTGTTAAGGAGACTGATCACAGCCTTTGAACAACGATAATTTTCTTCCTTTTTAATTGGCACCAACAAATCACTATGTTCCGAAGAAAGCTCCCCTACTCCGCTTGAATAGATGCTTTGCATCTTATCGCCAAAAAAACCAAGTAACGGAGGAGAATTTGCTTTCGCCAAGTAGTCGAGTAAAACTGAAACCACTAACGGATCAGTGTCTTGATATTCGTCCACAAAAATGACAGGAAACCGTGCAGCAACCAATTTTGACAACATCGGGTAATCGCGAAACATAACATGCGCAACACCAAGAAGATCGTCGTGAAACAAGCGACCTTCCAGGAAATTCGCACCACGATCAGAATAGGTAACACCAATGCTGCCCAACGAATCTTCTAACTCTTTTTGATCCTGTCTTCGGCGGCTTCTAACGGGAAGATTTTCATTGAAGATTTTTAGTGCAACTTTCAACTCCTTCTGAAACGGCTTGATCGCGGCCCAAAGAAAATCGTGGATTGTAGAAACAACAAAAAGCGGATCATACTCCGTCCTCTCGATGATTTCTTCCTTTGCAACATTAGTGAAAGTGACGCATGCAACCCGCTGACTATCTGTCACGACCGCACCGCGACCTTCACCGCGAATGTAGTCAAGAGCACGAATAAGAGATGATGTTTTGCCTGATCCCGCACCAGCATCCACGAGAAAGCTCCTTCGCGCCTTCAGACACTTAAGTATTTTTGTGTCCGCCTTCGTAGTCATTCCACCTGATGCTGCGCGAGCCAAGAAAGCCCCTCTTTAATGTAAAGTGGAATATTCCAGCCTGGCATAACCATAAGGTCGAGGGCGAAATCTACCTTTCCTAGTTTACCGCTCAATCCCCACGCCTGATCAGTGAGCCCACCATCAATCGCCTTCTTAACAGCAGCCTTTGTTGTGCTCAGCTTCTCATAATTGTCTTCTAGCCATGCCAAATTCGAGTAGATAAATGACTCTTCGAACGATCGCCCACAATGACCGTCTTGCGTAACTTGGTAAGCAACTCGAATGCAACCTCGAATTTTGGCACCAGCGTCACACGCCATCAACTCCGCGATTGATCCCTTCTTCGGAATCCAATTGCGCAAACAGGCGTTGCTCGTCCCCTTACCTTTAGCGACAGGGCATTTCTTCCCATTTCCATCAACGGAATCCAAATCGGTGATAATCAGGGTGGGAATGCCTAGAAAATCTATTATCGGCTTAAACTTGTGTGCGTGGCCGCCCC
The DNA here is from genome assembly GCA_002698785.1 of Verrucomicrobiales bacterium. GTDB lineage: Bacteria > Verrucomicrobiota > Verrucomicrobiia > Verrucomicrobiales > DEV007 > Arctic95D-9. The sequence goes on from PAAG01000016.1 coordinate 3,573, forward strand.
CAACCTCTGAGATGCTGACATACTGACTCGTCAAGGTTTCGCAACCCTCAACCTTAGCGAGTTCTTCGATCATCATAGGCAACAGCAGTCGCTCGACTTGCCCTTCAACGAAAATGGCTTTGTCTGCGAAAAACAGATCGCAATGCGTTAAGCGTACGTAACGGCGCAGGAATCCGAGAAGTTCGGGTTCGTCAACGGGCAACGGAAGCTTCGACAAATCACGTATTGATACTTCTCGACCATGACGACGGAAATATCGAATCGGTTCAAACCCAGAATGAGCGATCATGTGCGAGGAGTGAGTAGAAAGCAGAACCTGTGCTCTCGTGCCGCCATCACTCTCTAGGGCTTTAGAAATCTCGCCAATGAACACCGCTTGCATTTGCGGGTGCAAATGAGCCTCAGGTTCCTCAATCGCAATGATATGAACTCGAGGTCTCTCCCCTACAATTGTCTCAACACACGCCCTAAAAGACTCAAGTTGTAACACAATATAAATGAGGTTTTTGTATCCAAGCCCGTTATACTTTTCCGGTAGTTCAAATTCCTCGGTGACTCCTTCCTTATCGATTTGCTCGCTTGCGTAGTAAATGCGTGCATTATCCTGATAAATCGTTTCAGCATTAATTTCTGCACGAACACGGAGGTCGGGCGCGGTCTGGCCTGCCGGATAGCCAAAGCTTTGAAGGCGCTTCGTAAGACGACTGAACGCAAGGCTGTATCGCTTTGTCAATTCGCTCGAACTTTCCGTCAGCATATCTTCGATTGCCCGGTGTCCCTCCCCATTATCAACTCTATAAAACCGTTCGTAGTGATCGTACAAAAGATTCGAGAGCTTTGCCGACCTACTGCCCTCGTCATCATCGACATGACGCTGTGCAGGCACAATATCGATACGCAATAAAGTATTCAGGAGACCCACTTCATCCACTGTTTCTACCTCCCGACCATCGTGCGAGACCTTAAAAAAGACGCGCTTAAAGTAATCACCGAAACTGTTGTGGAGAAACTCGCAAAGGCTTTGCTCTTCTCGCGGCCTCTCTTCGAAATCATCGAGTAACTTTTTCGAACTCTCAAGTGCAATCTCGATACGAAGCCGAACTCTGTTCGTACGTTCGTTGAGATCCATCAATAATCGAGTGGCAGCTATCAAATCTTCGGGACTCTGGTCGTACGAAAATGTCAGATCTAGCCGCATACGTGGCGAAAATCGCTTCAAGTACCCAAGCTTCTCCTCAACATTAGAACTGCTGCTAAGCAAATTTTGGATTCGTCGAAAGTCGCGATGCCGAATTTGGGAAAGATCGAAGAATGAAATTCTCGGTGTCTTCCCTGCTCGACCGACAAAGAGGCGAAGAGCGTCCATTACCGATGTCTTTCCGCTGTTGTTTGGACCAACGAGAACGGTAGTTGTCGTATCGCTAGCGAGGTCAACCTCAAGTCGGCGCAATAGTCTAAAATTTCTTATTTCTATTGTTTCAAGGCGCATATGAAAGATGGGGACTCCAAAAGGAAAAAGCTCAACTAGAATGACAGAGGACAGGCCGACTCTACTAGTGGAAAATTTCCCTTATAGCCCCATGGAAACAAAAAAACGTAACTAACTCCAATGTTATATATTCTGCTAGCATCGATTTTCCAAGAAAAGGTGTCGTTTGTCTCTTTTCAATTTTTCAGCGAGATTTTGACCAGACCGCAGTGTCAAAAAGGCGCCCTGGAGAATTCCCACATCGGCATCACCTACTTTCTCGCCATCCCCGCATTCGTTTCGACACCTTCAAGCATTCCGAGATCAATCCTCATTCGCATCGATAAATTCATGTTGTTCTGTTAGAATCCCTAAGAACAACCTCTACAGCGCAACTGTCAACCGAACGACCACTTGAACGTTCAAAGTTGAGCGTTGAACGTTCTCCTCCCATCACTTCCCACCTAGGTACTTCGCAGCCTTGGTGAAGATCGGATCATTTTGATATATCACCATCATCCGAAAACAGCTCCGATCTCTGACTTCAGCCGATACCCCTACGACTTCCCCGCCCTCTCGTGCAGAGCACGCATCATCGCCTCTACCTCTTTCGGCTTCTCCACACTCATAAAACCAAACTCGTGAATATACGGGCGCCCCTTGGTGTTGTATTTCTCTTCCTTTCCGAGAATCACATCACCGGTTCCATCCTTCTTTTCACGACGGTAAATCTCTCCAAGCTCATCGGGCCGAAAGCTTCGGATCGTCTTTGAAAATCCCGACTTGATCATGATCCCCCGCTTCTCCGTGATCGCATACACCGTCTTCTTGGCGCTGCGATAGGAGAAGACCGGAGACAGGAACATTCCGATTCCAATCAGCACAAACGGAACCCCGAACAGCGGGAATGGATCAATCCCTTCCGAAAAATCCGGAATCTTGAATCCCGACGCCCCATAGATCCAGAACAAGGCAAAAGCCGTCCAGGGAATCGAGAACAGAAACGGAACGATTGAGGCAACCGTGAACATCCGGGGAATAGGGCTTTCCATCCACTGCACACGCTCCCCCGGTTCAAGTTCCTGATCCACGAGGTTTCGCAACTCCCTCGGAACCATTTTGTCTCTAAGAATCCTGATCATTGTTTCGCTTCGCGAACCTATACAGCGACAAACACCAAAGACAACCTCACCTTTCCTCGGCCGAAGTTTTCCGCAACTCGGGGGACTCAGCAGAGTTAACTCCCTTTGTCGACAAACCCACAAAAGAACAACGGAAAGCCAATTCCAGCACCCAATGAAGCTCGCCCAAACTCCCCTCTTCATTCTCACACTTCTTGTCTTGCCAGTCCTCACCCTGAAAGCAGAGGAGTCGATCACTTTCTCCATTTCCCCGGATACCCTCACCGATCTACCATCTCGCTGGGCCGACTACTTCGGAACACACTACACCAGCTCGACAGAAGATGCCGGCACCGTATGGAATACAGTGAGGAGCTTCGGCGGTCCTCACATTGGCATATCCATCGATGCCAACGAAAACGCCCCTGTCAGAACCGGCCCTTTTACGGGAAAGGAAATCCAGTTCGATCTCAGCGACTTTCACCCACCACGAGGACAACCGACTGCAGAAACGCTCGTTCCCGACCTCATCGAGAAGAATTTCACCGCCATCTACCTTACCACGAGCATCGTTCGTCCGAGCCACGAACCGTTCGACAAAGACCGCCTCTACTGGGCCGTCCGCATGATCCACGAAAAGCATCCCTCCGCCTCCGAGCACATCGTCTGGCAAATCGGAAACGAAGTTGTCAGCGGTCACTTCGACCCCAAAGGAGTCTGGAAGAAGAGGTCTCGCGAAGACCGCCAGCCGAACCAAATCAAAGAAGACAACTTCTTCGGCTACGACCTCGCATGGAAAGAAGACTACTACATCAATGACTACCTCGCCCCCGCCCTCGAAGCCATTCAGCGAGCATCAAACGACGTCTACAACGATCCCAAAAGAATTCAGACGGCCCTAGGTTCCATGAACCCCTACAACAAGCCCAATCTCGTCTTCCTGAAAAACGTGATGAATGCAGAATTCGACGGGCGCCAGGCCCCCACCCTTCAGGGCAAAAAGATCGCCGACCAGATCGACTACCTCACGGTTCACTACATGACCGGCGCGCCCCGATCCATCTCCACCCTGCAGGGCTACTACGAGGACTACATCACCACCGGAAAGGTCAAAGGAGTCTGGATCACCGAGGATCACGGTAAAGGCGGTCGCGGACCAGTCACCATTCTCGACCGCAGCATGCGGTATCTGAGCTGGGTTGCATCGAATACCATGAACGCCACCCAGACCCGCCTCTGCTGGTGGGGCGAAAACGACAGAGACCCCGGTGGCCCGGGGCGGGAGGCAGCCACCTTGATGGGAGAATTCTTCCAAGGTTCCGATATTCACTTCGGCCACGTACCCATTGGAGATGGCTCCGCCTACCTGGTGAGCGACGGCGTAGATCACAAGCTCACAAGGATGGTCGTGGTATTGAGCAACAGTAGAGAGATCTCTCATGATCCTCTCAAGCTGGACATGGCCCTTCCCTCACAGGCACCTACGGATTGGACCATTCGTGGCATTCAATATTCATCAACCGAACCGGGCAAAGAGTTCGAACCGGCTTCGACAGTCTCCGACCAGACAATTCACATAGAAATGCAGAGAGAAAACCCAGAACCCCTCATTCTCCTCATCGAAGCCAAGTAGCCCGCCACGCCATGAAACACTTCACCCTTACGGTATTCCTTTCCTTCATCCTATCCCAAGTCCTCATCGCCCAAACCCCGCAGCAGATTGCGGACTATTTCGACAAACACCCCGAGGCCGACACAAACAATGACGGCACCCTGACAAGGGAAGAAGCCCGCGCCCATCGCAGAATGAGCCGGGATCCCAGTAGCGGCGACAACGCCCCTTCCAGATCCGCTATTAGAGGTGCTCAAATCTCCCTGACCGAGTCCCCTATCGAAGAAGTCGCCCTCCAATCCGAAGACGATGTCGACCTCACCTTCGTCTACCGTAAACCAGTTGGAGAAGGTCCATTCCCCACCATCATCTTTTTTCACGGTGGAGGCTCCACCACCGACCAAAGGACGCTCCAGAACAACCTCCGTTCCGGCGCCATCCAGACTCGCTTTCTGGAAAAGGATTACCTCACAGTAGCATCCACCCGCCGCCCATACTGGGCTTCCCGACAGAAAGAACGCCCCCACGGATTCTACGACGCCGTCAAAGACACCAAAGCCATCATCAAGAAAGTATCCACCCTCCCCGGCGTCGATCCCGAAAACATCATTCTTTACGGAGGTAGCGGAGGCGGCATCCTCGCCATCGTATCAGCCGCTGGCTCAGATATCGCCGCCGTTATCGCTGGCGAACCCGCCACCGTGATCCCCCTCGATCCCAAGACCGGACAAACGGCCACCCCTCGGGACTATGAATCCATAATGGAAGATCCCTTATCCAAATACACCGCGGAAAGAAAAGCAGAGATGCAATCCTGGATGAAAGAGATCACCTGCCCCATTCTCCTCCTTCAGGGAAACCACGTCGACCTCTACAAGAGCAACTTCGAACTCCTTATTCCCGAGATGCAAAAGCTCGGCAAAGACATCACCGCCATCGAATACCCTGGTCTCTCCCACGGCTTCTACTGGGGCACTCCCCGAACCGGTGCCACCGAAGAAACCGTCGAAAAGGTCATCACCGACTCACTCGAGTTTTTGCGAAAAGCGCAGTAAAAGAAACCGACCTTTCTCGTACTGTCCCACGTTTGGTCGATTGCCTCGACATTCCAATGTGTTTCTGTTAGAATGATCTCTAATCTGAGTTATCACATGGTCTTAAATCCCCCCTATGCCTAACCGAGCGATCCCGGTGTAACTCCCCGACAACCGAAAAAACCTATCATTTCCCCTCATTTTCCAAAATTCCTCCCCGGAAGACTTGGATTTATGGACAGTTCGGTCTAAAAATCCCCTTTCAGCCCGACAACTCATGAAACACCTTTCCCCCGTTTTCGTATCACTCATCTTGGCATTCACCTGCCTGTATACCACTCCCGCCCAGACGGCCCCCTTTCAGGACGGAGAGACGGTCGTTTTCCTCGGAGACAGCATCACTCACGGTCGCCAGTATCACAGCTTCATCTACGACTACTACCTCACCCGCTACCCGGATCGAAAGATCCATTTCGTAAATGCAGGGATCTCTGGTGACAGCGCAGGTGGTGCGATGCGACGCCTCGAAGATGATGTCATCTCAAAATCCCCCACCACCGTCGTCGTCATGCTGGGAATGAATGACGTGGGTCGCAGCAACTACGTCGCCGATCCTACCGAAAAACAACTCGAAGCACAGGCCGGATCACTCGAGCGATATGAAGCCAATATGGATGCCCTTCTCGACAGGATATCCAAAGAGACGGAGGCAAAATTCATTCTCCTCACGCCTACTCCATTCGACCAAACCGCGGAGATCGAGCGAGAAAACCAGCCAGGCTGCAACGACGGCCTCGCTAAATGCGCCGAACTGGTTCGCAAGCTCGCAACAAAATACGACGCCCAAGTCATCGACCTTCATGGTCCCATGACCTCTTTCAATCTTGAGCAGCAGAAAGACGACCCAACCTACACCATCGTCGGTTTCGACCGGGTCCACCCCGGCATTCCCGGAAATGTGATGATGGCCTGGCTATTTCTGAAAGGACAGGACGCACCAGCCACCGTTTCTCACATCGAATTCGACGCGGAAGCGAACAAATTCCCGGGCACGAAAAACGCATCCGTCTCCAACCTGCAGATCACGGAAGATTCCCGAACATTTTCCGTCGAGGAAGATGCCCTCCCATGGCCTATACACGCCGAAGGCAGCGAACTACTCACAAAACTCCCGATCATCGAAGACCTGAACCAGCAGATCATCCAGATCAAAAATCTCAAGAGCGGTAACTACACCCTGACCATCGACGGAGAAACTGCCGCCACCCATTCAGCCGAAGAATGGGCAGAAGGGATCAATCTCGCTACCATCCCCACAACACCCCAATCGATTCAGGCTACCGAAGTCGCAAAGATCAACGAAAAGCGCCGCAGTGCAGAAACTCGTCTGAGAGGTTACGCTTGTGTCCGCTGGTTTCTCGGCCGCTACATCGACCCCGACGATTTCGAGGCGATCAACGAATTCATGAAATCAAAAGAAGGCGAGACAGGCTACTATCTCTCCAAAGTCCCCACCTACCTCGCCGAGTGGGAAAATCGAGGCGAAGTCGAGGCAATGGTCCTGAAACTGGAGAAAGATGCCCAGGAAGCCGCAAAGCCGGTCCCCCGCATCTACAAACTCACCAAGTCCCAGAATTAGAGAAAATGGCGGAGAGGGAAGGAATCGAACCAACCATGGCAAGGATCACTTACCAACAACGGTTTTGAAGACCGCGGGGCCCACCAGGTGCCCATCTCTCTCCTTTTTGGGAGCGAAGCGGAACCATAGACGGTTTACCTCACTCGGGTCAATGCCCTTTGACGCCATACTCGGCGGAAAATTTCCAGATCTTCTCAATTCCCCCGCACATCCCTAACCACCCAGGCAAGCACCTCCACAGCCCGGTCGATTTCTTCTTCCGTAGTAAAAATTGAAAGAGACAATCTCAGACTGCTAAACGCACGTTCATCAGAAAAGCCCATCGCTTTCTGCACGTGGCTGGGCTGATTCTTCCCCGTCATGCAGGCACTGCCAGCGGAACACTGAACTCCCGCTTCATCGAGCAGTGGGAGCATCTGCGAAGCCACACATCCATCGAAAGAAACATGAGCCACATTCGCAGTGCGATGTTCTCGGGAACCATTCAACTGCACTCCCTTGATTTTCGCCGCCAGGCTCTCCTCCAACAAATCCCGCAGTTCCCCAACCCTCTTCATGCCTCCGTTCTCCATTTCATCCTTCATGATCTCGGCCGCTTTTCCGAGTCCCATGATGTAGGGCACATTTTCCGTTCCACTTCTTCGCCCGCTCTCCTGCCCACCTCCCCGAATCATCGGCTCAAACGGGCTACCCTCTCGGATATAAAGACAGCCCACTCCCTTGGGAGCGTGAAACTTATGCCCGCTGATGGAGAGAAAATCTACCGGCACCTCATCTACCCTTACGGGCACCTTCCCGGCAGCTTGAATCGCATCTGTATGAACCCACCAACCGGCCTCCTTCGCTAGAGCAGTAGCTTCTGAAATGGGTTGCACTACACCCGTCTCATTATTCGCCCACATGATGGAAATAAATCCCGGCACCGACGAATCGAGACGATTTTGGAAATCCTCCAGATCCAGCCGCCCCTCTGTGTCTACTCCTACTCTCTCCACATCAAAACCGACAGCCGCCATCGCGTCAGTCGGCCGCAGCACAGCACTGTGCTCAATTTCACTAACCAATACCTTGCTCGCTTTCCGTCCGATCTCACGGGCCAGCGACTTAATCGCCATATTGTTAGACTCCGTGCCGCAGCCAGTGAACACAATCTCTGACGGTTTTGCTCCGATCAATTCAGCGACTTGTTCTCTTGCCCTACCCACTGCAGCTTTCACATCTCTCCCGGCCCTATACCCTGAAGAAGGATTATGCCACGCCTCCTTGAGGTATGGCATCATAGCCTCCACCACCTCAGGATGAACCTGTGAAGTCGCATTCGAATCGAGATACACCGACATGTATCGAGAATACGTATGCCCTTCTCAATTAGCAAGGAAGAGGCTCACCGAAGGAAAGAGCCATTCCCTTTTCGATGACTTCTTCCGCACACCTCGCCACGCTAGCTGAGTCGTGCCGATCGAGCTTCACCTTCCCCGAAGGAACCTGAAAATGCCCCGTCCCACCGACCTTGTAGCGCCGATCATAGTGCTCCTCAAGAAGCTCGAGCACCAGTGCATTCCACTCTCCTCGTTCTGTTCGCTCTTTCCACTCCGCCAGTCTTTGATGAGAATGAAATCCCCTCAACCGATCGAGCGTCGCCTGCACTCGCTCGATATCCCCAAGCCACTCCTCATAGTCTTTTGTAAGGTAGTCAGCTCTCGCCTGCCTGGGTGAATCGATCTCGATCACTGGTGCTGACTTCATTTTCTGCCAGAGCGTATTGGGTAAATTCAATCGTCCTATCTTGGCACTTTCAGCTTCAAGAAAGATAGGCCGGGACAAATCGAAATCAGAGAGGGAATCAAACAACAGAGACTCAAATCGCTTCTGCTGAGGCTGAGGATTCTCCGGATCCCCTCCAAAGACCGATCCCTTATGACAGGCCAGTCCTTCGAGGTCCAGCATTTGCCCGCCTTGCGCTTCGATCGCCTGCAAAACGAGCGTCTTACCTGCGCCCGTATAGCCATTCAAAACAACAAAGGCAGCATTCGCTACCTGCTCCTCCAACCGCTCAACCACATGTCGCCGATAGGCACGGTAGCCGTCCTCAATCACGAAAACTTTCCACCCAATGCTACTGAGCACCGTTGCCATGCTCCCCGACCGTTGACCGCCTCTCCAGCAATACAGCAAGACCGAATACTCTTTCGACTTGTCTGAAAAGTGCTCCTCCAAGTGTTGGGAGATATTCTTCGAAACCAGCGCCGCCCCCACCTTCCGGGCATTAAAAGCGGACTCCTGCTTGTATATCCACCCCACTTTCTGGCGCTCCTCGTCTGTGAGGACAGGCAGGTTGATTGCCCCTGTCACATGATCCTCAGCATATTCCACGGGCGCACGAACATCCACGATCTCGTCAAAAACGACATCATCAGAAAGTGGAAGGGTCACTCTTCGGATCATTTGGAGTCGACAATCAGGGGAAACTTACAGTAAAAACGTGACGAATTTGCGGAGATTTCTGTCACGACAACACCTGTTAATCCGTATACAGAAGGTAACAGGGAGACAGAAAGTCGCCCAAACACAACTAAATCCATGAAAAAACTACTCGCAACTCTTGCAGTGGCGGTCCTGGCTCTCGCTTCTACAGCGATGGCTGAGGAGGTCGTATACGTGGCCGGGATGACCGGCGTCACGTGAGGCGGATGTAAAAGGGACGTCAGTTCGGCGTTCTCCAGCCTGCCGGGGTATATCGAAGAATCGATTACCATTGAAAACGGAGAAGAACCAGGTACCCAGGTCGTAACGTTCAAGACCGACGGTTCCGAAGATCTCACAAAAGAGAAGGCTGTAGAGTCTCTCGGTGAGAAAGCGGAGCGCTACGTCGTCGAGACATTCGGCAAAGAAGGCGAAGAGCCTGAGGGTGAAGAAAAAGAAAGCTGATCCTTTCTGTTCTTATCCTAAGTAATTTAAAAAGCCCCGGCGCTTCTGTGCCGGGGCTTTTTTTCGGCCCGAATCCTGCGACGGAGTTAGGGCGGATACGCGCTCCCAAGCAGTAAAATGGACGCTGGCACTCCCTCTAGGAGTATGGTTTATTGACAGTTAAAGATGGCGGATTCCTCACAGATCGAATCGTCCGCCCGTCAGACAGACGGCGACCTGTCGATTCCTTCCCGATTGCAGCACAACTTGGAGACCTTCCAGGAGCGGCTGTGGTCTGTCAAAATGGCTGAAGGAGCGCTCGCCGGTATCGTGGGTTTGGGGTTTTCCTATCTGATCGTTTTCATTCTCGATCGTTTCGTTGATACCCCCTCCCTGGTTCGCCTCTTGATTCTGCTGTCAGGCTTCCTTGTTCCCGCACTCGGCTTACCACTGCGCTGGAAACAATGGGTCTGGAGACAGCGTAGCCTCGAACAATTATCTCGCCTTCTGCGCCGACGGTTTCCGCGTCTCGGTGATGAACTGCTCGGTATCGTAGAGCTCGCTCGCAGACCGGGATCGGGTGCCAGCCAGACACTCGTAGCTGCGGCGATGAAGCAAGTCGACGAACGCCTCCAAACGCGAAACTTCTGCGAAGCTGTTCCGGCACGACATTACGGTACCTGGCTCGCTGCCGCCGTTGCTCTACTAGCTCTGTCCACACTGCTTGCATGCCTGGTGAATGAGGCATCCCGCAATGCGCTGGTGCGATGGGTATCACCGTGGAAACAGGTAGACCGGTATACATTCACGAAAATCGAAGACCTCCCACAGAAAGTCTTCGTTCCCTACGCCGAGAACTTCGATCTCGCCCCCACTCTTGCCGAAGATTCCGAATGGAGACCAGATATCGCCACTATCAGACTTCCGGGAAAATCGCGTATTGCCAGCGAGCGGGATGGCGAAGTTTACGATTTCAACATTCCTCCCCAGAAGGAGAACGGTTCTCTTTCCCTGCGCATTGGCGATGTGAAAGAAACTATCGAAGTAAAACCACTTCCCCGCCCCGAACTCACCGAACTTTCTGCTGTTCTACGGCTGCCAGACTATCTCCGATATGAATCCGATCCTGTCGTTCCCATTCGAGGCAATTCGATTACACTGGTGGAAGGTGCGGTAGCCAGATTTCGAGGTACAGCTTCAAGGGATCTCGCCGATGCCTCGGCAAACGGGATCGCAGCTTCCATAGACGGACCCAATTTTGAAACCGATCCGCAACAAGTCGACGAAGCTTTCACATCTAAACTGACATGGAGCGATGTTCATGGTCTCAAAGCCAAGTCTGATCTCGAGATCCAGGTCGTACCTACCGAAGATACTCCACCTGACATTTTCGCAAAAATGCTGACCGACGAGCGCGTCATCCTCGAAGACGAAGTAGTTTCTTTTGACGTGTCTGCGCTGGACGATTTCGGAATCAAAAAGGTTGGCATCGAATGGCGTCCCGCACAGCCTCTTGAAACGCCGGAAGCTTCCCAGGGAGAGAAACCAGTCGCTGCGGGAGGTCCGGAATCGAAAGAGATCCAGGCCCGAGCCACTTTTTCAGCAGCCAGGGAAGGCGTCTCCCCTCAGACGCTCCATGTCCGAGCTTTCGCTGAAGATTTTCTCCCGGACCGGCAGCGAAGCTTTTCCCCTACCTTTGTCTTGCACGTCCTGGCCCCGACTGAACACGCCAAATGGCTGACCGAAGAATTCGGAAAATGGTTTCGCCACGCGAGAGAAGTCTACGAACAGGAACGCCAACTCTACGAAACAAACAAGTCATTACGGTCTCTCACCGCTGAAGAACTGGATCGACCAGAGAATCGACGTCGGCTTGAAGAACAAGCATCCGCAGAAACGGGAAATGCCCGGCGCCTTGATGCGCTCACAGATTCTGGCCGCGACCTTGTCCAACAGGCCACGAAAAACAATGAATTCGATGCCAACCGTCTTGAAACGTGGGCGGAGATGATGCGTGCTTTGGATGACATCGCCGAAAACCGCATGCCTTCCGTCTCTGACTTACTAAAGAAATCGTCCCATGCCGCAGGAGGCACGATGAAAAAGCCCGAAGAACAGTCGGGAAAACAGAATAGCGAACAGTCAGAATCGACTTCTGCAACGTCCCCTTCCGTGAGTGACCGGGAAAAGGCTTTGGTCGAAGATGAGTCCTCTAACAACTCTCCGGAAAAAGCCGGCAAAAACTCTTCCGCATTGGGCCTGCCTCAAACCATGCTCGATAGTGTCGCGGAGGAAGATACCAAGGAAGCAACAGAGCCCCAGTCCGAAGCCCAACAAAAATTGGACGAAGCCCTCGATGAACAAGACGACCTCATCAATGAGTTTGCGAAAGTTGCGGATGAACTGCAGCAAATTCTTTCCAGCCTCGAAGCCAGCACATTCGTGAAACGCTTCAAGGCTGCATCGCGCAAACAGACTGAGATTGCCAAGCGTCTCAACGGAACCTTAGGGAGCAGTTTCGGCCTGGCAAAACATCGGATCGAACAGCAACTTCGAGACGTAGCTGAAGAGACCGCAGTGGAACAGGAGGAACAAAGCCGTTTCATCTACGACATTCAATCCGATCTGGAAGCCTACTTCCAAAGAAAGCAGGAATCTCTCTTCGAAAACGTTCTCCTCCAGATGAAGGATGCGTCCGTAGTATCCAATATAAAGTCCATAGGAGAGAGCACCCGGACCAATCTGAACGGACGCTCAATTGCAGCCTCTGAATTCTGGGCTGATACCCTAGACCGGTGGGCAGAAGAATTGGTAGCCGCTGCGGAAGAAAGCGGAAAAGGAGATCAGAAAGAGGGCCAGGAGAAAGACGGTCTCCCTCCAGAGATCGTTCTCCAGATCATGAAAGTCTTGCACGAGGAAATGCAACTTCGGGACGAGACTCGAGAGATGGAATCAGCCCGTCCAGGGCTCTCTCCTGATGTCTACGAAGAAAAGACGCAATCCCTGGAATACACGCAGCAAGAGCTCCGCGAGAGAACGGACGAGGTGGTCACTTCGATTTCTGAACTACCAGACGCATCGAGGCAGTTTGGCAAAGAGCTTCAGTTGCTCTCGCTCGTTTCCGATATCATGAGAGAATCGCGTGCAGTCCTGGCCCGACCAGATACAGGAGACGAAGCAGTTGCGGCCCAGACAGAAGCAATTGAACTTCTCCTCCAGTCAAAGCGTCAAAAGAAACCTCAGGGTGGTGGTGGAAGCGGCTCCAGCCCGGGTGGTGGTGCGTCGGCGACTGGAAACGGATCCGCTCTCTCCGACATTGGCCCGGGAGGAACGGCAAACGGCTCACCCGCAATACAACAAGAACGCGAAGTGGAGCAGACAACCGGTAAAGCTGGGCGCCAATTGCCTGAAGAATTTCGCAACGGCCTCGACAACTATTTCAACACTCTGGAATCCGAATGATGCATTTCAAGAACATCGAGACAAACCCACTCTTCGTTTCTGCTTTGCTGATTCTCTTTGCTCCCCTGTTGAGCATGAGTCAGCTTCAGAATGCACCAGATCCATTTGGTGGTGAGGGAAACAAGATCGAAGCCGACGATGAGGAAGTGAAGCCATTTGAGCCTGCAGCACCTTTGAGCGCCCAGATCTCTCAACACATCCTCAAACTCGCTCAGGATGAACGGGAAAAACGCCTCAAGTTTATGCAGGTCGTTATCGAAGATGTTGTTCGCCTCTGCGACCTCGATGCGGAACAGCGCCAGCAACTTGAAATGGCTGCAAAAGGGGCTTCCGAACGCTCAATGAAAGAGTGGCACGAACAGGCCGAACGCTATTTTCGAACGCGCCTCGACGGTGCCGATCCTGACTCTGCCAAGGAAATGCTGGAGGGAATGGGCAGCGTAAACTTCGGAAGTAATCGCGCAGAGGAAGAAGGCGAATCCCTCGAACTCTGGAAAGACACTTTGAAGGTCGTCCTGACTGACCAGCAGATCGAACGCTACGAATCCATACTCGAACAGCGAGAACAGGACCGGATTGATGCATTCGCTCGCATGGCCCTTACCACGATTGATGGTCATCTTAGACTGACCCCGAACCAGAAGGAGAAGATGGGAGAACTTGTCCACGAAGCTTCCACGAATTATCTGGCCGACGTACAGAGATACTGGGGTGATTACTTTGAAAGAGGGATGCTTATGTCCCTGGCCAATGCCGCCGACGACGAAGATCTTAGAGAAATCCTGACAGAGCAACAGTTCGATAGATTGAAAGAAGCGACCACAAATTTTGATCATTTCTGGGATACCAAGCGTCGAAATCGAAGAGCTGCGGAAAAAGCAGCCCTCCGCAGGAACGCCAACAAATCTGAGGACGAAAAAGAAGAAGCTCAGGATAACGAAAAAACTGCTGAGGAATCGTAAGAATGTCCCGACTCTTCCTATGCCTAACGACTTGTCTTGCACTAGTTTTGCTGACAGATAGTGCCCCGGCACAGACAAGTGACATTCGTTTGGGCAGTGAAATTCCCTCCGAAGTTGAGTCCATCTATGAGCGAGGATTGGATTACCTGAGCACTTCGCAGAATGACGACGGCACCTGGCGCAGCCGTTCGGAACACGGCATAACAGGCCTCTGCTTGATGGCGTTTCTCGCAAGCGGCGAAGACCCGAACTTCGGCCAGTATCGCCAGAATGTGAAGCGGGCCATTCGCGCCATCATCATGGGGCAGGACCGCAGCACGGGTTTCATCCCCAATAGTATGTATCACCATGGTTTTGCCATGCTCGCCCTCGCGGAAGCATACGGAGCCGTGGACGAAGAAACTCTCTGGGATGGTACTGAACCAGAAAATTCCCGGCGTTCCATTGCGGAAACTCTTGAGAAAGCCATTGAACTGGCCGTGAAAGCCCAGCAAACGAATCGCTGGGGAGGCTGGAGATATTCCCCTACCTCAACTGATGCAGATACCTCCGTTACCGGTTGCGTCCTCATGGGACTCCTCGCCTGCCGAAACGCGGGCTTGGCTGTTCCCGACGAAGTGCTGGAAACGGGTCTGGGATACATGCAGAGAAACTCCGCCTCTTCCGGCTTTGTGGCTTACAGCGGCGGTATCGGTGGCGGTGGCGAGTCCATGGCGCGCTCGGCAGTCGCCACGCTTGTCTATGCAGTGGGACAAAAGCGAGAATGGACCGAGTATGACGCGACCCTTGGCCACATTACCGAGCGCCTCGATCACCGCGAGACGGCTCACACACATTATTTTTTCTATTACATGGCACAGGCCCTGTTTCAGGGAGATGTGGATGCGTGGATGATTTGGAACCGAAAGATGGCCCAACAACTGGCAGACCAGCAGGCAGAAGACGGAAGCTTCGTGGGTAGCTACGGCGAAGCCTATGGTACGGCAATGTCACTTCTTGCGATGGCTCTCAACTACCGATTCCTCCCTATCTACGAAAGATTCTGAAAATGTCGATTTCCGTATCCAGATTGATCGCTTCACTAACACTGCTACTCACCGTCGCTGTGTTTGGACAGTGGTCGCTGCATGGCGAAGATGATCACTATGCATGGCTGAGTTGGAGAAACGGAGATGAGTTGAAAGGAAGGATTCTCCAGAGCGAAGAAGAGAAAATCCGATGGGGCAGCTTTGCATTCGCCTCTCCCCTTTCCGTAAGTGTGAACCAACTGAAAGGGGTGCGATTCTCATCTACTAAAGTGGAAAGTAGCCAGAATGACGAAAACTTTCGAATCATTCTAAACAATGGAGACCGACTTCACGGAAACCTTCTCGCGATAGACGAGAATACAATCACCATCTCCTGCGGGTCGTTCACAGAACCGCTGCAAATCAACAAGCCCTCAATACGTCGCATCATTCATATCCGTAGCAATCACCTCCGGTTTTCAGGTCCTGGAGAACTGGACGGATGGACTTCGAACGGGCGGGATCGAAAACCAACCGACTGGTTTACCGATCTGAGAGGAGAATTCGCAACCCATCAGTGGTCTGGAAATCTGTTTCGAGAGATAGAATTTCCCGAAAGTGTCGAAGTTGAGTTCCGCGCTCGCTTTCCGCTGGGCAACCCAAGTCTCGAAGTCGGATTTCTTCGCGAGCCAGGCCAAGGACCGATGCTGGAAACTTGGGACGACCACCTGGTCCTCACATTCGGAACACAATTTGTTCCCGTGATGCAACTCACGTCGGACACTCGGAAGCTCGAATTTCGAGTCTTCTGGAACCAGTTGACGGGAGAAGTGCAGGTTTGTTCCCTGTCAGGCAAACAGCTTGCCTCACTTTCTGGACCATCCGTTGATCGCATTAGTGGTTCAGAAAAACATTCCCGCTCCAACGCCCCTCTGCAAAGAGGATTTTCCATCCTGAGCCGCACGCCAGAACTCAAATTATCGTCCCTGACAGTACGCGAATGGAATGGAAAAGCGGTGCCTGAGGTTGATCTCAGCCAGCCCCGCCTTTCACTTCATGATCGCCCTGCACGCTTTCGCATCGACGATGTTTTCTTGGAACCGGGTTCGGCGAAGCTCAGAATAGGAAATTCCAGCGTCCCGTTGAATCAGCTCGAAGAAATGGTGGTATCACCAGACCGGGAAATCGATATCGAGACAGCGCAGGCAAATTCGACTCGTATCGCCTGGCACAATGGATCATCTGTTGGAGGAAAGTTTGTTCGGCTTGATAATTCCCGGCTCACAGTCCAGCCAGAGTGGTCCTCTGCAGAAGTGGCAGCCACTCTTTCTAATGCAAAAGAGATTCGATTCCCTGAAGAGGCAGAACCAATTGAAACCTCTTCCGATCAGCTCTCAAGCAACGGGCTGTTTCTACATGGAACAGTTCGCATCCTGCAATCCACCCAACCAAATAGTGACGCCCCCAGTATTATTGGTTGGCAGGCAGCTGGTGCCGATCAAGCCGTTCCCCTGGCGGAAGATCTCAAGGCCACCATTGTTCGAGATTCTTTTCCCTCTTCAAGCCCCGAAGCACTTGCAACAGTAGGCCAGGCAAGACTCTATCTCACGAATGATGAAATTCTCGTTGGAACGCTTAAGGCGGCCGACAATGAGTCAGTTCAATTTCGGAGTCGTATTACAGGGCCGCTGACCATTCCCGCCGAACAGATTCGAGCGATCGACATTGGTAATGCAGGGCGGGTTCTCGAAGGGTTTGGCGACACAGAATGGGAAGCCACCGAAGAAGTCGAAGGCGAAGTCATCGTTGAAAACGAAACGGTCCTTCTCAAAGGAGGAAGCTACGGAAACCCTTCCATTCTCATTGGCGATCGCGTCCACTTCGACCTTGAATGGAAACAATCCTACGGGGCAATTACTCTTCGCCTATTTGCCTCCGGGCCAGATCCCAATACTCCTTCAACGGACATTATTGTTGCGGCACAGGGGAATCGCCTTTTCATCGGAAAGTTGAAGGACAACGGAGCGTTTTCATTTTCCGGTGATCAGATCCCCCTCTCTGGAAGCAAAGCCAGTTTCGAAGTCATCGCCCTCCACGATAAGCTTGAGATTGTAGTAAACAATAAGTCGACCTTATCTATCCCTATTGAAAAGGACCGCGTCTCTGGAAACGGTATCTACTTTAAGATGGGCGGTGGTTGGCAGGGATGGAATCAGGTCGACAACCAGGTCGAGATCACAAACTTCCTCATCGAATGCTCACCCGGTAGCCTTCCGCCCCATATCATTGCATCCGATGCTAGGGAACGGCTACTCAAGATTCCCCGGTCACTCCGTGAGAACATCCCAACACATCTTCTCATCGCACCAAATGGAGACCTTCTTCGCGGGAAACTCGTTTCCGTGAACGGCAATTCGATCCAGTTCGATTCTGGTGAAGAGTCGCTGAAACTCCCCCTGAACAGAGTCTCTGCAATCGTGTGGCTACGCGAAGAACCAACTCCTCCCGAAGAGAAAGACACAACAGGAGATACCCTGTTCAATCCTTTCGAAGACCCCTACTACCAGGAGATTCAAAAGTTCAATTTCAAGGTAACCCACCAGTTAGTCCTTAGCGATGGCTCACGCCTGCGTCTTGCCGCCGATCAGGCGCAGGACAACCAGTTGATAGGAGAGTCCTCTGTTCTCGGTACCTGCCGAGTCTCTTTGGAAAACGTTCAGAAAATCGACCGGAGTCCCGCGACCCCCATCCACAAGCTCGGCAAGATGGATGTCGTGGCGTTCGAAGGATGGCACATCAGCTTCACACCAGAGCCTGACATCCCGGAAGAAGGTGAGCCACAGACCTCGCCACTGATTGGAAAGCCTGCCCCCGATTTCAAGCTGACCATGATGGATGATTCGACTTTCGAGTTGAGCGAGCAAAAAGGGAAAGTGGTGGTGCTCGACTTCTGGGCCACCTGGTGTGGTCCCTGCATCAAGGCAATGCCCGACGTCCAGGCTGCTGTCGAAGCATTCCCTCCCGAACTCGTTTCTTTCTGCGCTATCAACCAGGCGGAAACAACCCCCATAGTCACTGGTTTCCTGGAAAAACGCGAGTGGGATCACCTACCTGTAGCCCTCGATTTCAACATGAAAACGAGCCGGGACTACGAAGTTGATGCGATTCCACACACAGTCGTAATCGACACGGCCGGAAAAGTTTCTTGGATACACACCGGTTACGACGAGAACCTCAAGCGGAAGCTCTTCGACGCCATCAGGAAGGCTGCCTCACCTTAAAATTACTATAATTATTAGGCTGGACAAATTTACAGGCTCAACTTACCTTTTGGAAACACACACGAACCGACATGAAAACAACCTGCTTATCTCTCGCCCTCGTTGCCGGAGCTACTCTTTTCTTCACAGGTTCCCTCCAGGCAGGAGGAACCGGATACGGCTTTTCCCGCGCATGTTCTTCAGGATGCGCCGAAAGCAAATGGGAAACCCCTCGCCTCGATCAGCGTCTACCTTTCCGTCATTTCGAAGACCGTCGACGTTACAACGCAGCACCTTGCGAAGGTGAAATCGTTTACGCGCAGCCATACGTTGTCAAAACTGTTGTCGTGCGTAAGTCCTACGTGCCTCACTACTACTACGACGGTTCCGGACGTCGCCATTGCCGCAAAGTCTACACCGTTGTCTACAAAGACATTTACTCCGACGGCAGCTGCCACGTTTGGTATTGCAAGGCGTAGTCGCCTCTTCTCGAATCCTCGATCAGGATTCCACCGGAACTTCGGGAGAATGACTGTACTCTCCCCCACCCAAAGCCTTCGCTGTAAAGACAGCGAAGGTGACAATTCCATACGCTAGGCCTAGAACCACTCCGGTATCTACCAGCCCCCTCCATGGGTTTGGGAGAAAACGAACGATCACCACCAGCAGAATAATGCCCAAAGTGAGGCAAATCGAAGTGATCTGAGTCTTCTTCTTCGCGAAAAAATACCCCATACAGAAAAGTGGCGCGAGAATCACTCGAACCGGATGGGGATGGTCACGCAGGTATTTCACCCGCGCAGCCGTACGCGGAGAGAACTTCTTTTGAAAACCGCGATATCCCTCCGCGACGAGCATGAACAGGGTAAACCCGATCAGAAAGATCCACTGCACCGTGGAAAGTGGTTCCGAAAGCGCCTCCCAGGCCCGCGGAGCCAGCCGAAAAATGGCAAACCCCAGCAAGGACACCACTCCAACAAATCCCCATACTGCACCGATTATTCCCATAGGGCGCACAACCTTCATGCTGGAGGGCGAAAAGTAAAGGACGCGGAACCGTATCCGCTGATAATACGAAGAATCGACTTCAAACTACTCAAGCCGCCTCGGCTTCGAAAGAGATATCCTCCCAATCATCTTCCACCGGCTCAAGTCGAGCCAAGCTGGATTCGAGACCTACCACCAAATCCTCCAACGCGTTCAATCCATCGTCGATCAAGTCAAACTGCCCACTGATCTCTTCGCCCAATATTTCAGATAGAGTCGTTTCACTCGCCTCTTCTGTCTCGACGAGTTCTTCCTCCTCGACTTTTGGGACTTCCTCAGAAACAACTACCTCGACCTCCTGAGCTTCAACATCACCATCAACTGGTGTTTCGAGAACCTCTTCAGAAATCTCTCCCTGAACCTCTGCAATCCCAAACTCCTGGTTCTCCACATCTTCCTCTTCAGGAGCAAAAACGACAGGTTGAGTCCGCGACACAGGGGATGATCGCATCAGGGCAGCCAATCCTGCAGCGGCTTCCTGCAGTTCATCGATGTAATCGCTCTCCTCCTTACGGGAAGGATCAGCCTTTTTCTCGCACACGGGAGTGGCTATCACCTCCACTTCGCGTGGGGAGGCATCTTCAGTCTGAACGGCGTCGTCGATGACAGCCTCCTCTTCAGCAGGAGGTTCAGTCTCAGCAGCACGAATATCGGGCATATTTTCATCAGCCACCGTTGAAATTTGGGACACGACCGGCGTATGATGCAGCGACTTTTCTTTCGCCCGCATGCGTAACCTTACATACACCATAAAGCCCGCCAGCAAAGCCAGCGCGGCAATCAAGACAATATATCCCCACGTATTCATATCCGATTCTCAAATCATCAAGTTTTCTTAGATACTTTCAACTCTAAATTATCAGAATATTTCTTTTTTTTCGTTGCCATCCCCCATTGCCCTTCCCCGTCTTTTCGACGAACTTTCTGATTTCAAACCCGTCCCTCCCCCAGAGAATGAGCATTTACAGCCGTGACTACATGCGAGAAAAACGCCCCGGTGGTGGCGTCCCCGGACCGGGTAGCTGGAGCCCCGTCACTTGGCTCATCGTCATCAATGCCACGATCTTCGTAATCGGCCTCTTTATGGGCAATGGCGGCCGAGCACTTCTCAACAATTACTTTGCCTTGTCCCTCGAGAGCTTGGCGCAGTTTAAAGTCTGGACCATCCTCACCCACGAATTCCTGCATGGCAGCGCGGCACACCTCTTTTTCAACATGTTGGGGCTATTCTTCTTGGGGCGTGTTCTTCTCCAATTAATAGGAAAAAAATACTTCCTCACCGTCTACCTCGTGGGAGGAATGGTCGGCGGCGTTTTCCAAGTATTGTACAATGCCATCTTCGGCGATGCCTATTGCCTCGGCGCATCAGGGAGTGTCTACGCCACCATCCTTGCCGTCGGCACACTCATCCCCCACCAGCGATTTCAGATCTTTCCTTTCCCCATCACCATTACCATTCGGCAGTTCGTGATCTTCCTCATTATTGTCACCGGTATCAGTCTTGTCATTGACATGGTGCAGCCTCAATCCAGCGACGGAATCGCCACCATGGCCCACATCGGCGGCATGGTTTTTGGGTGGGCCTATATAAAATTCTGGCTCCCCAGCGCCAACGAACGAATGAGGCAGCAGGTAAAACCCAAGAAGAAAAGCAGCCTCAAAGAGAAATTTGGCATCCGCATCATCCGCGATGCCGAGGTAGTCGACACCAAAAAGCCGAAGCGCGAAAAGAAAGAGAAGAAGCAGAAACCCTTCGTCACCCAGGATGTCGACGCCATTCTCGACAAGATCAACGCCGAGGGCTTCCATAGTCTCACAGACGAAGAAAAACGCGTTCTTGAGAAGAGCAGCCAGCGACTCTCCAAACGCATCGACCGCGATAACTGACAGCCGTGAGCACAGCTACCCAGACCGCACAGGAGCGAAAAGCCCAGGAACGCTACCAGAGCGGTCGCTCCATTCTCCTTCGCCTCGTAGTTACTCTCACTTTTATCGGAGCGATCTACCTATCTGGAAAACTCGGCATCTCGGCTGCCATCAAACGCTTTCCCGGAAAATCCGAAGCCACAGCAACCATCCCTGCAGACGCCCCCGTTACTCTCGGAGAATCCGGCGATCCCATTTACCTTGCTGAGTCCCCCGACTCACTCCGGACATTTTTCTCACGGTTCCCCACCGAACAGGAGCGCACCAGCGCCAACCTCAGCGGCCTGGGGATCCGTCGCCTCGGCGGCACCCTCGACCTCACCACCATCCAGGCCGACGCCGATGCCGTTCAGGTTCGGGTCTCCTCAGGTCCCATGGCCGGGGCCATCTACTGGCTCCACCACTCCCAGATGCCAGGCCCATCCGCCTTCGACCCCATCATCTCCCCCATCCCGGAGAACTGAAAACTCATCCTCCTAATCTTTATCTTTATCCTACTCCTTATCTTTTTCTCCAGAGCCCCTGCTTCCCGCTTTCCGCGTAGCGATTCTATCTTCTAACTCCCAGCTTCTAGCTCCTGACTCCCAAAAAATCACACTTTTCGTTTGTTCAGGCGACTTAACTAACTATCCTGAAACCTATGCTCGAATTGGCGGTCCTCGGCAGCGGAAGTTCAGGAAACAGTGCCCTCGTCCGTCTTGGCGAGACCACCGTTCTGATTGACGCAGGCCTTTCCGCCCGCCAACTCTGCGTCCGTATGCAGTCCCTCGGCGTCGAGCCAGATGACCTCACCGCCATCGTCCTCACTCACGAGCACGGCGACCACACCTGCGGGATCGACGTCTTTTGTCGCAAACGCGAGATTCCCATCTACGCCACCACCCACACCTGCGCCATCGTTCGCGAGCAAGTGAAGTCAAAGGTCAAATGGCACCACTTCGAAGCCGGCGCCGACTTCCGAATCAACGACATCCACATCGAATCCTTTTCCGTCCCCCACGACGCCGTCGACCCCGTCGGCTTCGTCTTTCGATGTGATCACAGCAGACTTGGCGTCCTCAGCGACGTCGGCCACGTAACCCGCCTCATCGTCGACCGACTCCAGGGAGTCGACACCCTCTTTACCGAGGCAAACTACGACGAAGTCATGCTCCAGAACGATACCCATCGTCCCTGGTCCACCAAGCAGCGCATCTCTAATCGCCACGGCCACCTCTCCAACGACCAGACCGCCGACCTCGTCAGTCAGATCGCATCCGAGCGCCTCACCCGAGTCGTCCTTGGACACCTCAGCAGCGACTGCAACACTTCCGACCTCGCTACCTCCGTCATTTCTCGAAAGCTCGAAGAACTCGGCCATCACGGCATCGACGTCGTGTGCGCCCAGCGCAAAGATCCCCTTCCCCTGCGACCCGTCGCAAAAAAGCCACCTGAAGCCCCGGCGGCAAAATCAGACACACCTGAGCAGCCCACTTCATACGTCGAAGAAAAAGCTGCGAAAAGCGCCCGCGTGTGCGAACCTAGCGCCGCCGAAACCCGGCCTGCGGCAAAACCCCGTTCCAATGACTCCGACGAATGGAGCCAGATGGAATGGGCGTTCTAAGAGAAGCCCCCTTCTCCCACGAACACCGCCCCACCCACGCTTACCCAGCGAAAAGCGATGAACGCGAACGTACTCAAACCGTCTCTCGAAGAATTTACCGAACTTGCCAAAACCGGGAACCTCATCCCCGTCTGGACCGAGCTCGCCGCCGATTACGAAACGCCCATCTCCGCCTTCGAGAAACTCTCCACTGGCCACACCACTCCCTCCTTTCTCCTCGAGTCCGCCGAGAACAGCGAGCAGATCGGTCGCTTCTCCTTCATGGGCACCGACCCACGACTCGAAATCCGCGCCCACGGCCGCGAAATCACCATTCGCGAAAAAGGCGAAGGCGCCTTCCAGACACGCATCCTCAGCGAAGAAGAAGGCGATCCCCTCCACGAAGTCGAGCGCCTCATGTCCGCTTTCACACCCGTCGAGGTCGAAGGCCTCCCCCCCTTCACCGGCGGAGCCGTCGGCTTCATCGGCTACGACATGGTCCGCTTCTTCGAGCCCACAGTGCCCGATCCAGTCGACGAAGGCCTCGGACTCCCCGACATGGCCTTCGTCATCACCGACACCCTCCTCGTCTTCGACCACCGCTTTCGCAAAATGCAGGTCGTCGCCAACATCTGCACCGACGACTACGAAGACCTTCCCACCGCCTACGCAGCTGCCGGGCACCGCATCGCCGAGACCATCCGCGCCCTCTCCAAAACCATCCCCGTCGCCCCCTTCTCCCTCATGGAAGAACCTGCCGACCGGCCCGACGCACAGGAGATCGTATCCAACACCACCAAAGAAGAATACGAAGGCATGGTCGAAAAAGCCAAAGAGTACATCCTCGCTGGCGACATCTTCCAGGTAGTGCCATCACAACGCTTCGAGATCGACTACACCGGACGCCCCCTCGACCTCTACCGAGCCCTCCGGCACGTCAATCCCTCCCCCTACATGTTCTGCCTCCAGTTCGGCAACGAATTTGCCCTCGTCGGCTCCTCCCCCGAAGTCCACGTCCAAGCCATCGACGGCAACATAAAGATCCGCCCCATCGCCGGCACCCGCTGGAGAGGCAAAACGCCCGAAGAAGACCAGGCCCTCGCCGACGACCTCCTATCCGATCCCAAAGAACTCGCCGAACACGTCATGCTCGTCGACCTCGCCCGCAACGACGTCGGGCGCGTCGCCGAATACACCAGCGTCGAAGTCACCGAATTCGAGATCATCGAGCGCTACAGCCACGTCATGCACATCGTCTCCAACGTCCGCGGAAAACTCCGCCAGGGCCAGAGCGCCTACGACGTCCTGCGAGCCACCTTCCCTGCCGGCACCGTCAGCGGCAGCCCCAAGGTGAGAGCCATGCAGATCATCAACGAGATGGAGAAGTCGAAGCGCGGTGCCTACGCCGGAGCCGTCGGCTACTTCGGCTACGACGGCAACCACGACTCCTGCATCGCGTTACGCACCGTCGTCCTCAAAGACGAAAAAGCCTACATCCAGGCCGGCGCCGGAGTAGTAGCCGACTCCATCCCCGAAAACGAATACTTCGAAACCGTCAACAAAGCCAAAGGCATGATGCGCGCGATCGAGCGAGCGAAGTTGTTGGGGTGATTTTTCGCTAACCTCGTTAAAGCACGGTATCGCCTACGACTCCATAAATTTACCGACTATGAAAAGGCGAGGGCTCGGAACTCTTTGACGACTTGTAGTCACATCGTTAACCTCCGAGGAGCGCATGGCAATTTACTACCATCTCAGCACCTCAGGAGAAGACACGAATCTCCAGCTCTATTCATATCGAGAAGCAAAACGAGGCTGGGATAGCCTCTACAGGGAATACGAAAAATACGGAGACGAAGCAGACGACCTCAAAGAAAGATGCGTTTTTGTATTGGCAACTTTGGGTCTGAGCATTTCGCAACTTCTTGGACAGAATAACCCTGACGTCGGAGAAAGAGTCCCCTATCCCCGTAACATCTTCTTCAACCTAGTTGACACCCACCAACTCGATCCCCGGTTGAAGGAGAAATATAATCGATTCAATTATTTCTATAATGGCTGCCGCCATTTCGGCGTAACCCTCAACGACAGCGCTCACAATAAAATCGACGAGCTCACGTTTAAAGTTGCTTCTGAATGCTTTGAATTTGGATTGGAGATTTGGCGCATCGTAATAAACATCTACGCAGCGGACCCCGAAAACGATTTATCGGAGCTTTTTACCTTCGATACGCTTTCAGACTATTGATAGCCCCAACATACGACGAACGATGGGCAAGCATATAATTATGAGTATGAAGAATTATCCACACCTTTTCAAATCAACTCCCCGTCGCTACCCGTAGCAGCACAATATTTCAGCCCCCCTCAAAAAACACAAGTGCCCGCGGAAATGCCAAATGAAACACTACCGCTCCCAGGATCGGCACCTGCGGACATCCAGACCTTGATCACAAAGCGCGCTCGCCAGGCATGGCTGATACCCGTTATCATATGGATAGGCGCCTCTGGAATCGCATGAATTCCCGGAATACGGTTCCTCCCAGGAATTGTTTTCGCATTAATCGGACTAGGCAGAATTGTCGTCCTCTTCTGGGGACTATTTCGCGCCTTCAGCGTATGGCAATATCGTCGACAAATCCCATCAGTGAAACCACATGCCATCACCGCATTTTGCCTCTGCGGAATCCCACTCGTTTTGGGATCTGCGCTGTTTCTCTACCTCCTTTTCCTTCCTACTGGAAAACCGCCGTTCTGGATTATCGATTAGCGGCTTTACAAAAGGAACCTCCAGAATGGCCCGCTGGCATTCAGCACCTCTCACAAAGCCTACATACAGGCCGACACCGAAGTAGTCGCCGACCCGTCCCCGAAAAGAATACATCGAACCTCTAAACAAGGCTAAGGGTATGAAGTAGGTGATCGTACGGGCGAATGAGCTGTTAAGGTAATTTCACCAACAGTGGAATGAAGTAGGAAACAGGGACCCAAAGGAGGATCCAAACGTTTTAACTAGAAGCCATCTCATCAATTTCTGAAGAGTATAGTGGCACATCCCAGATAGAGGAAAACGACGAAGTCTTCGTGATAGTATTCCCAGCAAACAACGAGTCTCCAGAAGTTGTGCAGCCAAGAGAAAAGACGCTCAACTTTTCATCGTCTGACGTAGCGCCGTAGCGGACTTCGGTCTTGAGCTTTGTGAATGCGGTTTGACCGGTTGGGTGCGATCATTTTGGTCTCGTAGAACTCGGTCGAGCGGATCACTGTCGTAGGCTTTGTCACCAATGAGAACCTTCGGATATTCAGGGATCCAAAGCCATTCCAGAGTTGGTTCCACCAACCTCACTTCAGCCGGCGAAGCGCCTTCTATCCTTCCGATGATAGGAAGACCATTCCCGTCGAGGATAGCCATGAACTTTGTTCCCCTGCCCCGCTTGGTCTTCCCGACTTGGCGCACCTTTTGTCGCCGAAACAAAAGTCCCGTCGATAAACCATTCTTCCAAGGCCAGCTCGCAGCGATTCCGAAGATCTTCGGCCAATGCGACCACGAGATCTTCGAAGATTCCTATCTCTCACAATCGTAGAAATCGCCGATAAACTGTCTTGTAATTTCCATATCTCTCCGGCCGATCGGCCCACTGCGTTCCGGTGTGAAGAATCCAAAGAACTCCGCTCAAGACCTCGCGACAATCCTTCCACTGTCGACCTTCCCCACCCTTCCTAACAGGGTCTTCTGGAAGGATGCTTTTGACGATGTTCCATTGCTGTCGGCAAGTTCCATCGATTATCATTATACACACTAAAATAGTATAAGCGGCATTTATGAGATTGCTTCTAGACGCCTTGGGCACTCGACTATCAAACATTCTCATGCTTCCCAATCCCCAAGAAATCCACCAGCGGTTTCGCCGCCCCAAGAACATGAATGACATTTCCCTGCATTAGATTCTTGACAAACATATCTATTATTTCCTATTTACACTGACAACGTCGATACATACCCATTCAAATGATAAGTCACTACAAATGGATCAACTTAACCATTCCAGCAAAGGTCCACCTATAGCCCAGAAAACACGATCAGACATGAAACTTAAACGCGCGATACTATCGGCAAGCATTCTTCTGTGGACTCTTGCGCATCCGGCCCATCTCGTCACAGCACAAGAAACTGCCGCCGCAACTGGCGACATAACAAAAAACCCGGTTGATCCCATAATCATTAAGGAACTGGTAGGAGATTGGAAAAACGAGCTCAATTCCACGCTCTCCATCAAAAGAATCGATCCGAACTCCGGCTTGATTACCGGTTCCTACGCCTCTCCTTCGGGCACCCCCGGCCAAGCCTTCCCCTTGACGGGGTGGGTAAACACTGCTCCAGCAACGACAAAGGGTGACCATGTAGTAGTGGTCAGCTTTTCTGTTCGATGGGGAAAAATCGGTAGCGTGACCGCGTGGAACGGTTTTTACCGACTTCAAAGCAATACCCCCACAATCATCGGACAGTGGCACCTTGCGCGACCGAATACAGATTTCCCGTGGGATCATATCCTCACCGGCCAAGATCGGTTTACCAAGTAAAAAAACGTACAAGTGAAAAACGCAAATTTCACCAAAACTTCCCCATGAACGAACTTGCAAAACTGAAACCGGTCTGGGTCGGACTTTGGATAAACCGCAAATCGTCTCTACTTCGCATCTTCGACTTGAAGGCTGTCACTGAGGGAACGAACCGCACTCATTACCGCATCAAAGGTGCCTATCAAACAGGCGTGGGCCGCCCGGATTCCACCACTCGTTTCCCAGTAACAGGTTTCGTTACGGGTGATCAAATTGTCTTCACAGTAAGTTTCCGGGTCGCCGATAACAATCGTGAAGACGACGAACCCAAGGATGCTATGACCGCTTGGGCCGGTCAAATCATGCCGGACCAGGAGAATTGCGAGATTCAAACGCTCCAGACACTCTGGCATCTCACCCGTAATGTTGTGGAAGGAGAGGATGATACCGATCCAAACCCGGAGAAGGACCATGGCTGGGCGAGCTTGCTCGCTGGCGCTGATACTTTTAGAAAGATTTCTGACGATCCAAACGCATCACCTCCAACCCTCGAGTAGTTAGTTTGAGCCCGTTTTAAAAGCCCGGTGAGCGATCACTGACCGCCATCAGTGTTGACCACCAGCCATGAATGACTACAACTTAACTCCAAAACTACTCGACCGTATTGCGAGAGAGCATCTGAGGGGCACACCTCCAGATGTAATTAAGCACGACATGGAGAAAGAAGGAATCCCTCAAGCATTGACTCAGACCCTAATAGAAGCGATAGACGCCGAAATCGACAAAGCTCGACGATCACATAATCTCAAATCCTTTGGAGCCAAAATCGGGCTACATTTCTGCTGCGTTTTGGTTCTTTGTTTATGCTGGATCGCTGGAATGGGTTGGGAAGCAATACAACCCGAAAGAGGGAACCTGATTCCGCTAAACATTTTTGGGATCAACGTAGTTGATTCAATCGTTGCAACTGTCCTGGTATCACTTGCCCTAACATCAATAGCAACGTTCTTTTACATGTTCAAAATCTATTTTCAGTAAAATATAAATAGAAAATAGAATTACAGTAAATAGAGAATGAGTAAGGTCGAAGATGGAGGTCATAGGGAGCTGCAGTGCCAGTCTGCGTCGTTCGATCATCACAGAGCAATATCATTTCCTTTCAGCCCACCTCACCGGCAACATCCTCCCCACATCCACCGGATGACTATCATACTTCTCATACAGCCGCAGATACTTCTCGGGATCGATGGGCGTCTCTGACAGGATCTGCATCAATCCTCGGAAAAACCCTTCCCTCTTCTGCGCCGGAGCAAACAAGAGCAGGCATTGCGCCTCCTCATCCGTATCGTTGCGAAAGGAGTGTGGCGTGAACCTCGGAAAGTGCGCAACCGATCCAGGGCCCACTTGCCGCACCTCTTCCGCAGTCTGGAGAGTCAATGTCCCCTTCGTCACGAAGAACGACTCATCCATGAATCGATGGTAGTGCAAGTTCGCCCCAATCACCCGAGGTGCCAGCGTGATCTCATACAGCCCAGTATGGTCGCCAGACATTTCGCTGGTAATGACAAATCGGACTGATACGCCGTTCGCCTCCAACAACTCGCCGTCTTTTGGTCCTAGGATAGTTGCTCTGTTTTCGAGAGCATCAGAAAGCAGGTCGTTCATAAATAGATGCTCAGGAATGGAGTTTAGAGTGTGTAGTAGGCATTAAAGAATCACGCATGCGTTCACGGAGCTCATCGATCTTCTCCCCCACAAGGGCTTCGTTCACCGTTTCATCTAGACTGAACACGGTCGTATCTTCGATGCCTATAAATCGCAGAATCCCCGCTAAGTAGCTCCCGACCGGATCGATCCCATTCGGGCTGCCGACCTCCCCACCTCGCGCGACGATTACGTAGGCTCGTTTTCCCGCCAACAGTCCCGTTCGGTTACCCGAATCGTCGAGAAAAAATGTCTCTCCCTCTCTCACCACCAGGTCGATCCAGGCTTTCAGCGTCGACGGGACATGGAAGTTATATACCGGACACGTCACCAGAATGGCATCGCAGGCCATCAGCTCATCTACCAATTCATTGGAAACTCCAAGCGCAGGCGTGTCCCTCTCTCCCCTAAAAAAGCCCGAAAGCACCTCCCCACTTAAATGGGGCGGCGGATTCACCGCAAGATCCCGTCGCACGACCACTGCGTCCGGATGGCGCTCCCGCCATGTTGATTCAAAGGTATCGCCCAAACGGCGGCTGTGGGAGTCGCTCAAGCGAGCGCTGGCATCGATTCTGAGTAACGTCTTCATATCTTCATCAACAAGGACAAAGACCGAAGAAAAAACGTGACAGAAACCGGCTCAAAAAGAGAGATTCTTCAACTTCGCCGGATCGACGATAGAATGAATGTTCGTAATCCGCCCCGCTTCATCGAAACGAAATACCTGGCAGTTGTATAGCGTCCCGCCCTCAAAGAAACAGATTGCTGGCTCATGATTGATCGCGACAAACCGGTGCTCCTTCCCATCGAGAAACAGCGCGAAAACGGATTGCAGCAAACGGGCCACCTCCTCGCGACCGCTTACCTCGTCCCGAACCACCTTCACATTCCGTCCGCCATCGGCCATCACGCGGACGTCCTTTACCAACAGACTTTCCAGCGACTCCATGTCCGCATTCGCCAGCGCCGCGAGATAAGGCTCAAGCTGCTCCTCCAATCCCTTTCCAGTTTCCGGTTCGACCGATGAATCACAAAAGGTAACCGCCCCTACCTTCTTCCTCGCCCGGCTCAGCAGTTGTCGCGAGTTCTCCACCGACATCTCCAGCACTTCGGCAATCTCCTCGTGAGAGTAGTCGAATCCCTCCTTCAGGATAAACACCGCCCGCTCCTTTGCATTCAACTGCTCCAGCAAAACCAGCAGCGAATACCGAGCCACCAGCTTACGGTCCAGCGTGGACTCAGGAGTTTCCGTCGAGACCGGCTCCGGCAGCCAGACGCCATACCCCGAAAATCGATCCTGCCGCTTCTTAAAATTGATCGAGAGATTCACAACCGTCCTGACAAGATAGCCATCTTCGTTCTCGATCCCCGAACGATTGGCAGAAAGAAACTTCTCCATGGCATCCTGCACGAGATCCCGGGCATCCTCATATGACCCCACAATATTGTAGGAACAGGCCAGCAGTTTGCGATAAATCGACGGCATCATACAAGAGAGGACAATCGAACCCGAGCAAGCGTGACAGTTCACCTCAATTTTCCCAATAAAAAATTCAAGCCGCTCACGCCTCGTTCCCACAATCGGATCTTCCATTTTTATTGTGTTTATGTTAGAATAAAGTTCCTCGATCTTCTTTCAATACCTACCACCACCTGCTCAACAATCCGCCCTGACTCGTTCCTAGCCTCCTAAGAATTGAAATGATGAGAATCGCCGATAAATGTGGAGAAATGCATCAGCCTCAATTCACGCATACCCACCTCACCAACAGAGACCTAACTCTTACCCAAACCCAAAAACTCGCCAAAAATGATGAAAAACGAAACCCCCATCATTTCCCATCATTTTGAAATCTACGCCCGGTAAACCCCCGCCCCCCACACCAAAGACCAGAATCCTGATTCTGATATCTGACTTCCGCCATCTGACCTCAGCCCCCCCATCATTCTCCACACACTGCCATATTCCGGCGAATTCTTGGTCATCGCCAATTCTAATCGGCGCACCGCCCTTCCTCCCTGTGCCCGCGCTTGCATGCCCAGGCTCTCCATCTATCCTGAATACACCCCCGGGTCCCATTCCATCCATGACCCGCATCCTTCCCACCGAAATATGCCGGAACAGCGAAAAACTTCGCAATCTCTCCTTCCTCCCCTTCCAAGATGGTGGAAATGGAACATGGCTCATTTCTACCAGGGTAATACCCTGGCCGAAGAACCCAACTCCTCGCAGTTCTCCGTTCCCAAACCGCATCCAAAATTCCAGTTTCCGAAAGACGACGGATCACATCCCGACTTTCGAATCGAATGGTGGTATATATCCAGTCACCTCTTCGGAACTTCAGGAAGACGATTCAGCTTGCAGGCGACTTTCTTTCGCCTCGCTCACGAAAAGGAAAACTACTTCCTCTCCCACATGGCACTCGGAGACATCAAAAATAAATCCTTTCACTACGACGAACGCCTCAGCCCCGAAAGCCGTTCCGTATATTCCCGCAGTGAGCGTCTCGACCTCCAAGTGAGAGACTGGACACTAACAGAGACAGACGACTTTGGAACCATGCATCTCAACGCTAGTGCTGGCAGAGACCATCGACTCTCCCTTGCCTTCCATCCTTCAAAATCCCGAGTCCTCTTCGGAGAAGAAGGCCTCACTCAAAAAGACACCGATCCATCCGTCTCCAGCTACTACATCACATGGCCACGCCTTACAGTCGAGGGAACATTGCAGCAGAGTGAAACCAAAGTCTCTGTGACAGGCGAAGCCTGGATGGATCACGAAATCGCCAGCCGCCAACTCGGTGACCGGCAAATAGGCTGGGACTGGCTCCAGATGCAATTCTTCGATAGCTGGGAAATGACAGCATATCGCATTCGATACGAAGACAATCGTCGCCCCGTTTGCGCAATGACGTGGATCGACCCTCACGGCAAACTCTTCCATGTCTCGCCCGACAAGTTCCAATGGAATCCGGGTCATTCCTGGATCAGCCCGGAAACGAACGCTAACTATCCGATATCACCGTCTCTGGAAACCGACGACCCACGTACCGGCCAACTTACCCGATTCGAATTTCACCCCCTCATCGAGAAACAGGAACTTTGTGGCGCGCGAGGAGTTATCTACTGGGAAGGTGCCGGAAACGTTGTAAACGAGCAGAGACAAATCATCGCTCATTCCTTCCTGGAACTGACTGGTTACGCCGGTCGACTTTCCGAGATTGTACGGTAGCTCCATATCCAGTGATCCAAATCACCCCCAAACAACATTTCAATCCCTCACCTGGCAAACCACACCAATCTTTGACCCATGCCTCAACAGATCCAATTATCAGAGAAATCACACACTATCCAGAGGTCTATTGCTTTCCCACTGCACGATCCAACAGCCCATTGTAAATTTGCCTGCGTTCCCCCATTCCCAATCCGCGATTCCTGTATTCAAACATCTTCACGTTGATCGATTCCCGCTGCTGGACCGACAACTTCGAAATCTTGGAAACCACCTCGGGCGGAATCGTCGAGTTATTCGGATACCCGTCCGCTTGGAAACCGGCCTGAATATTCCTAGCGGCATTGCGAGCATCCGCCATTTGATCGGGAGTCAAAACCCGAGGATCCGGTCCACCATGAGGCCCCGTCCCTCCTCCTCGAGTTCCATCGCCGATCCGATTCGACACCCTCACCCCTTTGGCACCGTTGGAAACCACTGGCGCCTTTTCGTAACGGATCGAAACCACCTCAGCACCCGCAACCTTGATCCGGGCCGTAAGGCTCTCCAGATCCGACTCATCCCCTTTCACCTCCACCAACTGCCAGCCCTCGTTGTTCGTTTCGCCCGAAACCAGGTAAGAAGTGTTCGAGTTCAAATCGAACACCGTAGCCACTGTCTCCTCCTCGATACGTGCCATTCCTGTCAGTATCAATGACTCCGACAAATTCAACGTGCGCAGGAAAGGCGAATGTTCCCGAAGCGCCGAAAAGTTATCCTCCTCCACCGAATCCGGAAGAAATTCCTGTGCCGCCCCCGTCGCCGGACAAAAGGCGATCCCACCGGCCAAAGCACAAAACAAGCAGCGATACTGACGAAGCAAATTCACAGCATCCCCATGTTCTTCAATTTTCAAGCGAGCCGCGAGCCCAGTGTTCGCGTGATCGCGGCGTAGAGGGCGGAGGCTAGTGGCGCAAAAAATCCCCTATCACGAAGAGAAACTGAGAGTAAATTATTCTTGCCCATCCCTTTCCACAATGTTGCCAGAATCCAGTTCCCTTCCCTTCAACCGTCGCCAGTTCCTGAGCGGCATCGGCGCATCAGGCGCCGGACTTTTCCTGACGCAGTGCCGTACGCTGGAGACCGATTCCACGACTACGGCTGTTACCTTGCGTGAACCACGCCTCCCGTGGCCCGTAGTCTTCAAAGGGGAGCAGAAGTTCACCAATCTCTGTGGCGAAGCTCGCAGGAAGAACTGGGCGAGCCTTCCCCTTCCCACACGCACAGTCACGGTTGGGAAGGCAATCTGCGGCACGCCATATGGCAACTACACCCTCGAGATCGACGATAAGATCGAAAACCCATCGGTGAATTTCGAGACGCTCGACTGCTGGACGTTCTACGAAACGTCTCTAGCCTTTTCGCGGATGATTCGCAATTCGCCCTCACTGTGGTCGAAAAAAGCACTCCTCCATTATATCGAACTCGAACGTTATCGCGACGGCCAGTGCAACGGTTCCTACATCAGCCGCATGCACCATTTGGAGGAAGTCTTCGCCAACAATGAGAAGCGCGGGCTCGGCACAAACATCACTAAGTCACTAGGCGGCGTTCCCGTTCGCCGGAATGTGAAAGAGATGCAGGGAGCCTGGAAATACTATCGCTATCTTCGCAACGACCGTTCCCTTATCCCCGAGATCGCAAAGGTCGAAGCCCACGTCTCCGCCCTGCCCGTCACTTACATCCCAAACGCACGCGTGGCTTCCATCGAATCAAAATTGCAGGACGGTGATGTCATCGCCATCGCAACGAAGCATCACTCCAGCTATTCCTCTCACGTGGGACTGGCGTACCGCAAAGGACCTTACTGCCACTACATGCACGCAACTTCGGTGAGAAGCAAAGGCCGCTGTTGCATTGTGGACTCACGCATCTCTGAATACCTCAAACAGAAAAGCACGAATATGGGTATCATGGTCTTCCGACCATCCGAAGCACCACTGATAGGATAACGGTCCAATCAGACACTGCCGCCGGTCGAGAAAAGCGTGATATTCAGCTCGGCAGGCGCCCCCTCGTCGATTTCCTCCCAGTGCAGGTGGAAATCGCCGTTTTGATCATATCTCTTAAAAGTATCGGTAAAACTGACATGTTCTGTCACAAAAAGGACGGCTTCGTCCCTACTAATGTGACCGTCGCTGTCTTTATCAAGATGATTGAAGTGCTGGTCACCATCGGCTGCGGACGGATGTGCTGCAGACCACTCCGAACGGGAAATATGATTGTCGTTATCCAGATCGAAATTTTGCAGATCCTCCTCATGGTGATGAACCGCAATCTCCTGATGAGAAAGCCGACCGTCGTTGTTCATATCGGCAGAGGCAAAGATCTCTTTATGCCCGATGTGCAGCTCGTGCGAAACACTCTCCTTTGGGACCGTCTGACATCCCGAAGCAACAACCCCATAAACAAGTGCCAACAGCGGTCCAAGTCTTCTTTTCATAGCAACCTCGTAAAAAGACAGACAGGAACCGACTTTGCAAGTGCAAAGACCTTTTCAGAAAGCCCTCAACCGTATCCGAAAACGCTCAGCTTTTCTCAGATCATCCACACGATTCGAACAAAAAGGCTTGTTTCTATTTCCCATTCTATCTCATAATCCGCCCTCCCATTTCCCAAGCCTGACACTCCTCCCCTGCGTCAGCTGATAAAGTCGTTCCTCCTTCATGTCTGCCATTGTTGATTCGCTCACTTCAAGCCTCAGAGCTGATCCGGATAGCTGGCGCTGTCGTCTCGCGTTGATCGAAGTTCTTCTCACAGAAGACCACAGAGACGAAGCCAGCCAGTTGCTCGAAGAAATCGACGAACTCCCGTCAGATGTCGACTCACAAATCTTAGCAGCCCGAGCCTACGGGCTTTTTGAACCATCCGCAGGGATTGAAATTCTGGATCAAATTCTGGAGAACCATCCGGAAAATGCGGAAGCACACTTGGAAAAAGCCCGCCTGTGCAAGAACGCCGGTGAGTATGAACAATCTCGCCACCACTACTCACAGGCCCTAAAACTCGACCCTTCGAAACAAGACAGGTCGCTGGAAGCCATTTTCGGAGGAGTCCCTCCAGAGGAATCCTCCGCTCCCGGCGACAGCTTCAGCGACGCCATTCAACAGGCTCGCGAGGCCGCTTCTGCAATACTTTCCCAAACCGAGCACAGGGCCAAAATACAGTCACTCATCATCGGGGTGGCTATGACATTGATCCTGTGCATCATGATGATCTTTGTTGTCACCTCGGGACCGGAACCGGAGCCACCAAAAATCGTAGCCTCGATCCCCCCTGAGTCGGAAGCACCTGTCGATGATCCCCTGCAAAAATTAAAAGAGAAAAATCCCACACCATCGACCCCGCCGCAGGGAGCTATGTCGATCAATGTGGCTTCCGTCACCGCTCCCTCAACCATCTCCGTAGCACCCATGGACAGCTCGAGTTTCGGAATGAGTGACGCCACTCTTTCCATGGGATTCGGCCCGAGCATGAGCTTGGGCAACGCCGGTGGATCTTCCGCCATGTTCTTTGGAAGCCGGTCTACCGGGAAGAGATTCCTTTTCGTGCTCGACGCGTCTCGCTCCATGAAGGAAAACCAGGTCGAACTGCGAAATCAGGAACTGAACCGGGCCCTCAGGGGACTACGAGGGGTAGAATATCAGGTCATCCTCTTCGCGGGAGGGGCTTACTTCGCCGAAGAAGGCTGGGGAGTCCATCCTAAGGATAGGGCCGGAAGATACGGTCCGGAAAAATACGAGAGCCCCGATGGCGATTACGAATTTGTCGCAAAGAGCCTCTTCTCTTTTCATCTCGTAGGTGATGAGGACAAATTCCCTGCTCCCAAATGGAAGAAAGCCGACCCGATAACGATTCGAAAGTCTATCGAGTTCGTCGAAAAATCGAAGCTTTTCTCAGGGACCGACTGGGACAACGCCCTTCGCATTGCTCACCTCATGGATCCTCCGCCTGATGTTATTTTCTTCATGTCAGACGGTTTGGACTCCGAACTCGACACCTCGTCCATCATTCGCAACAGCAATCGAAATGGTCGATCGAAAATCAATTCTATCGCGATGCAGACAAAAGAAGGTGCAGAAAATTTCGCAGAGATCGCCGACCGGACTGGAGGAACTTACACCATCGTAGACAAAAATGGTGAGCCGATCGACGGCTTCGACTACATGGATAATCCGGAGAAATACAAAGGGCGGTTGAGGTAGATCTCGCACGGGCAGCAACTTGAGCATTGAAACATGCCTGCCTTTTGTGGTTCAGAATGGCGAACCGGACAGGCCATCAATCCAATTATACCCAAATAGTATCAATAGGGAAAAAATTGATATTTCTCCTATGTAACCTCCGGGCGGATTATAGGTGCATGAGCTACACTCCGGGATATTCAGAAAATGCAGTCCGATTCATGCAACGCCGCTCCCTCAAATCGCACGGAGCTTTTATTCTCCCTTATCTGCGAGATCGGCAGACAATCCTCGATCTCGGATGTGGCCCCGGCACAATAACTGTCGATATCGCCCGCTTGAATCAAAACGGTCGAGTCGTAGCAGTAGATCGAGAATCATCGCAGATCGAAGCGGCAAAAACTCTCGCTGCCGCACGAGGTATCGAGAACATCGAATTCCAGATTCATGATGTAACGCAGATTGCCCCTGTGGAAGGTAGCTTTGACTTAATCTTCAGCCATGCCCTCTTTGAGCACCTCAGCGAACCGATAACGATACTCCGTGAAATCCGGCCGAGGCTCAGCAGGGAGGGAGTTATTGCATTGAGATGTCCAGATTGGGGAGGAATGATACTCCATCCCGACACTGGACTAATCCAAGCCGTCGTCAGGCGATACGAGGAAATCCAGCAATCCTACGGCGGCGACACACGTGCCGGGCGAAAACTGCACGCTTGGTTGAGCAAAGCAGGATATTCCGTCCAGCAAGTATCTGCAACCTGCGAGGTATATCCTTCCAGCCGGGAAATCGCAAGGTATCTCGCTCTTCAACTAACCCGCGAAGGGGAAGCACAACATGCCAGTAATCTCCTCAACTGGGCAAGCCACCCAGAGAGCTTGTTTTCTCAGCTCTGGTTCGAAGTAATCGCCAAACCGATATAAGGAAGAGGAGCGTTCGAGGTCATTTGATATCAACTGCCCACTCTTGGATTGGTTCTTTCACCTGTGAAAACAGCGGTGTAGTCTTGCCATGCCATGAGTGACAATCCGGAAGAGCCCAACAGGTCCTCTCCCCCGCCGCCTCTTCCGAAACGGGTTCCTCCACCGATGCCCGTTTCAGCAATGCCACCTCCAGTTCCTCCTGCCGACAATTGGTTTGAGGAAACGCTTCAAGACCTTGGCCTGACAAAGGCAAAACAATCCATGTCAGGCTTGGATTATTCAGGAAAATACCGAGGTCGGGAATGGAAGATCCACCTATCGAGAAGAACACGAACCAAATATTCCGGCAGCA
The DNA here is from genome assembly GCA_002698785.1 of Verrucomicrobiales bacterium. Classification (GTDB taxonomy): domain Bacteria; phylum Verrucomicrobiota; class Verrucomicrobiia; order Verrucomicrobiales; family DEV007; genus Arctic95D-9. Next base: position 41,594 of record PAAG01000016.1, read on the forward strand.
ATGTTCGCCGACAGGTTTACATAGGACATCGCCTGGAGATCGAGGCTCGCACCTCGGTAGGCACACGCCTCACAATCGCCTGCCCCACGAACGGTTTGCAACGCTGGGTGGCAAAATTCAATGCAAAGTTTGGAGCGACATTGATTGAGAATAACATACTCGCACCTCCACTTCAGGTCTGGGCAAACGAGCCGCAATGGGCAGAGAGGTTCATTCGTATACCTGAGTTCGCCACGCTGGTCGGTAAGTTGATGGAAGCCGACCGTCTTACTTCCGGAATCGGGCTCAAATGGTGGCCGGAACGCCTCTCATTCTCTCAGCGAATTTTCATTTCGAAAGTAAACGCTGAAAACCTGAAGGAATGGATAAATGCCGTATCCAATCTTGCTGAATTGGCGGAAGCCGACCCACCATCACAAAAAGTTGAATTGAATCGATGGGAAAAGTTCTCCCTCGATAACCCGATGGGCGCTGGATGTGCGATTCTCGGGATTCTCTTTGCAGTGCTGATGCTTGTGTCAGCACTCTTTGTCGGATTTCTATTACTTGTATCCTGGCTGATGACAAAAGGTGGATAGCCACCTAAGACGCTGGCGCCTTTTCAAACATTATGGCTTTGATATCAGGATACTCTTCTCCCATCTTCTCGACCCCACGAATTTGAAGGACAGTCTCCCCAGGCGACACCGAAATTTCTCCGATCTCAGTATCTTTCCACTCCCGAGAAAGATATCCATTCGGCGCTTTCGGTCCCTGCTCAGAAGCTGGATACACCGCGCTCACCCATGGCTCATCAATAGTGAAAGGTAACTTTGCATCCCCTATTCTCAGTTCCATCCGCGAGCCTACAGACTCTTGTTCGCAGGCATAGCGAACAACAACCTTATACTTCATCGGCCCGTCCACAACGACGGGGCATTCCGCGAATGCATCGGGGTCCGTCCACTTGTCGATCCACTGATTCGCATATCCACGCGGACTGCAATATGCGATCCCCTCTCCTTCTCCTGGCCTGACGTCCAGTTCATGCGCCTTTATGCGTATGGTGTTCTGCTGATTGTGCCCGAGATGAACTGGCAACGGCATTTGCGCCGAAGGTACAGCATCGTTCTCCCATACAAGATAGGCATCGACGAGTTTCTTGTGCACGTCCGGAAGGTCATCAGCGAGATTTTTCGACTGCCCAGGATCCTCAATTAGATCGTGCAGCGTTTTCGCAGTCGCTCGGTATCGATCGGATCGAATCGACCATTTCTTCTCGTTTCGCCAAGTGTAATGATATCTGTCCGGCATCTGAAAACTCTCCTCACCAAGAAACAGTGACGAAATATCCAATCCATCCAGAGTCTTCTTTTTCGAACCAGGAATCTCCAGCCCTACAAAATGACAAAGAGTCGGGAGAAGGTCGATGTGAGCGACATTCGGTGTAATGACCGTTTTGGGAGCAATCTTCCCGGGCCATCGAACAAAGAGAGGGACCCTGACACCACCTTCCAGGACACTTGATTTATATCCTGCCATACCTGCATTATAACGCACACCGTTAGCACCATTGTCTGTCAGGTAGAGAACGATGGTATCCTCGGCGATCCCCATTTCATCCAGCGACGCTATCAAACGGCCCACATTTGTATCGAGATTCTCGCATAAGGCATACATCGCACGGGTGAAATTGTCTTCGATTTCAGGATGATCCGCCCACCTCTCCCAATCGTCCGGTCGAGCGCTCGCGGGAGTATGCGGAGTGTTGTATGGGATGTAGCAAAAGAAAGGCTTCGACTCTTCTCGCTTCTTTCGCATGAAGGCGATCGCCTCTTCGGTGAGGACGTCCGCGATAAACCCTCTTGCCTGAAATTCCTCCCCGTTCCGCTCAAGGACCGGATCGTAGTAGTCATTCCAATGACCACCGCAGAACCCGACAAACTCATCGAAGCCCTGCGCATTCGGATGATAGGGCCACTGGGCTCCGTTGTGCCATTTTCCGAAACAGCCAGTAGCGTAGCCCGCTTCATCACGAAGTAGTTCGGCAAGGGTGACTTCTTCCCCTCGCATATTCTCCCTTCCTCGGGTCACGCCGTGCACTCCCACTCTCGTCGGATACCGCCCAGACAACAAAGCGGCCCGCGTCGGCGCACATACCGGCTCAACAAAAAATCGCTCACATCGCGCGCCCTCATCCGCCAGTCGATCAAGATTTGGTGTGTGAATCGCAGGATTTCCATGAGACTCAATGTCGCCGTATCCCTGATCATCGGTAAGGATAAAAAGAATGTTAGGGGCGGCCATCGAACTGCCCAACACAGCAAAGCCCGATATTATCGAAAGAAAGAGGGAGCGAAGAAAAACCATTCCCCTACTCAAGCGTTGTCATCCGCACCCGGCAATTCAGAAAGTAAGGCGCATGAACGGTTGCCTAATAGCGTGAAGGTGACAATTTCGACATGATTTTTCCTCTTATTTTTTTTAATCTATGGGCATGCTTATCGCGATATGGAAGAAGATGAGTTGATCCGCCGAATCCGGGAGGAAATTGCCGACAGTTACGACGAAGAACTTGAGACTGAGCTTCACGATTTCTCAGAAGAGAAACGTGGTGACGACGCTCTTGGCGATGAGCTTCATGAGTTTCGACGCACCTATTTTCGCGAACTCCACCGAATCCAAGTCGAGTTGGTAAAGCTTCAGGACTGGGTCGTTGCGACCAAAGAGAAAATCGTCGTGGTCTTTGAAGGACGAGATTCAGCCGGCAAAGGCGGTGCCATCAGCCGGTTCACTCAGCGTCTCAATCCACGTGTCTGCAAAGTTGCAGCACTCCCGGCTCCCAATGATCGGGAGAAAACGCAGTGGTATTTCCAGCGATATGTCTCACACCTTCCTGCTGGCGGGGAGATCGTCCTGTTCGACCGCAGCTGGTATAATCGAGCCGGTGTGGAACGCGTCATGGGCTTCTGCACCGACGAAGAGTATGAGGAGTTCTTCCGGTCCGTTCCCGAGTTTGAACGCATGCTGGTTCGCTCAGGAATTCGACTCATCAAATACTGGTTTTCTATTCAGGATGATGAACAGATCTTCCGCTTCTCTTCTCGTATCCACGACCCGCTCAAACGCTGGAAACTCAGCCCGATGGATCTGGAATCTCGTCGACGCTGGGAGGACTACACCAAGGCGAAGGAGATCATGTTGGATCGTACCCACATTCCCGAGGCTCCCTGGTGGGTTGTTCCTGCGGATAACAAGAAAAAGGCTCGACTGAATTGCCTCAACCATTTCCTGACACAAATTCCATACCACGAAGTCGAGCAGGACGAGGTGGAGTTACCACCGCGCAAGCACCACGACAACTACGACAGGCAGCCTGTCCCCGAAGATATGATCGTGCCCCAGCTCTATTGAGTAACGCCTCTCGCCTGCTTCACTGCGGGATGCTGAAGCTTCCAGTGTGCATCACTGAGGTCGAACCACTCAGGCCGAAACGAATCCGAAATCTTTCGGACTTGTTCACCGGAGAAAAGTTGTGTCACTGCAGCCCGGTCCGAAGGGACCGGCGGGATCGCAGGAAGAATAGAAAACTCTCCCCTCTCCGCCGCCTCGACTACTGGAATTCCTGGAGCACTATCAATTCCCTCGAGCCGTTCAACCAACGAAGGAAATGGATCTGAAGAGTCTGATCGTCTCAAAAGCGACTTCCCTAACCAGGTCTGGGCATCGAACTCGCTGTAGCTTTCTCTCATCACTTCCGCGAAGTGATCACAAGCGCTACTCCCACTTTCCGTTGGCACCTCAGAAGCAGAAAAAGTCTCCCATGCTTTATCATATTGCAATGCCACTACTTCAATTCTTGCCAAAGCAGAAGCCACCTGCTCGTCATTCTCCACACTCACCGCGAATTGGTCTGCCTTAAAAACCAACTCTCGGCAGGCGGGATTTAGTATATCCAGCAATCGCTCACCCGCCGATCCGACCAATACTCGTAAAACAAGTGATCCAAGCGACTTTGATTTGGCGATTCGATTCAAAAAGCGCTCCCACGTATCACGAGTTCGCCATACCCAGGCAGCGTTGGCGTCGCCCCCTCCAAAGAACAGAAAAATCTCCTGCGAAAGGGACGCTCGAAATTCGGGGAGTGATACGGCCTGAAGAAAAGGTAGCCCGAAAACCATCTGGTTCCGGTAGCCACCCAGGATACTCCAGCGAGGAATTTGCACCACTGCAGCGTTAAACTCTGGCACGACAGTAATCCTGTCCAAATTTGCGGTGGGTTCACCGAGTAGTTCATCGAAAGAGTCAGCTGCAGTCTCCGGTCGAATGCGACTTGAGGATGCCTCTGCTATATCCGCAATCTTTTGTCTCTCTTCTTCTCTCAGTGGAACTCCATCAATGAATCGAGAATGGGAACGCAGTGCGTTGAGCAGTGACACAAACAAGAACACAAATGGAAGCCCTGTGGAAACAGCCAAAATCAACGAACCCGTCGTTTGGAGCAGAATCGACCGTCCGATCAGGAAGGCGGTAGCGATAAACAGAAAGAGAAGCAAAAAAATCACCATTGCCCTCGATCTGAGAACGATACGCATGGCTTTCTGTGCAACACCTTCCACGACGGCCGAATCGTCCCCACTGTCTTTGTGCTGTCCCTCCATTGCGTCATGATAGCCGACACTTTCAGAAACCGCCATCCCGCCGTCACCTTCAAATGTTGCTGAGCGTATTACTGGATTGATTGGATTGTCACCCATGTGATTGATTAGATAGAATCTCGAGGCATTCCGTTCAAAGCCCCCCTTAAAAGACAGTCCCCTCCAAATGAAAACGTCCTTCATCAGCGCAATCCTCCTTGTCGGTATCTTTTGCTGTTCTTCTCTCTGTATTGTCGCCCAGGAAGAAAGTGTGAATCCGGGCATCAACGAAAACTTCGTCAATCCCGATCCAAAGTCCTTTGTAGAACGCTTTGAGAAAGAAGGCCGCGAAGTCTATGACCAGCGTGACCAGATCGTCGAAAAGCTACATCTGAAGCCTGGAATGACAGTCGCCGATGTAGGAGCAGGAACAGGTCTTTTCACTCGCCTCCTTGCTCCCAAAGTCGGTAAGGAAGGAAAAGTCTTCGCTGTGGATATTGCAAAAGCATTCGTGAATCACGTCATCCTCAGTTGCCACGCCCGTGGAATGACTCAGGTGGAAGGAATCGTGTGCTCGGCAGACGATGCGAAGCTTCCACAGGAATCATGTGACGTCGTTTTCATCTGTGACACGTATCACCATTTTGAGTTTCCTGCGAAAACGATGACTTCGATCAGAAAGGCGCTGAAGGCTGATGGCCAATTGGTCGTTATCGATTTCGAACGAATCGAAGGAGTGAGCTCAGACTGGATCATGGGACACGTGCGTGCGGGCAAGGAAGTCTTCCGCAGCGAGATAGAGGCGGCTGGATTTGAACTGATTGAGGAAGACGATATGTTCGAAGAGAACTATTTCCTTCGCTTCAAAAAGAAAGACTAGCCTTTCTTATCACTCTTCGACCTGCCTGAGTTGAAGAGTATCAATGATCTTCTCGTCTGCGAGAGCGTTCGTAATCACGACCAACCAGGAACCTGCTTTGACCCAGTTTTTCCGCTTCAGATAGCCAAGCGCATTCTGAATCGTCTCTTCCGGATCTTCAGAAAACTCAATCAGGAATGGTTCCACTCCCCATGGAAGCAGAAGCTGACGAAAATTGGATTCAATATCGGTGAATGCGTAAATGGGAATCCCATGGGGTCGCAAAGCCCCAAGAACGTAGGCGAGAAATCCACTACGGGTAAACACGACGATTCCTGAGTCATCCAGGTCGTTAGCCAGAACCGCGGCAGATCGCAACATTTTCGCCTTTGGCTCTTTGAGCTTGATCGTCTTGTTCAGTGCTCGATCAATCGTGGGCTCAATACTCTGGATAATGTTTTTGAAAACGTTGACCGACTCCAGCGGATACTGACCTGTCGTAGTTTCCCCGGAAAGCATGACAGCATCTGCCTGTTCGCGAACAGCATGAGAAACGTCTGAAACCTCTGCCCTTGTTGGCATAGGCGAAGAAATCATGGACTCCAGCATGTGCGTGGCAACGATGACTGGCTTCCCTTCTTTCTGGCTCGCTCGAATCAATTTCGTCTGAACCAGAGGCAGCTTGTGGTAATCGATTTCAATTCCCAAATCGCCCCGGGCGACCATAATTCCATCGGCAGCCTTTACGATCTCCTTCATGTTCCGGACACCGGCCTGGTCTTCGATCTTCGCGATGATACGCGCCTTTGAGCCAAGCCCATCCAGGAATTCTCGCAAAACGCGAACGTCGTCAGCCTGACGAACGAATGAAAGTGCTACGAAGTCGATGCCGGCCTCAACGCCAGCCTTCAAATCGTTTTTGTCCTTCTCCGTAATGGCAGGAAGGTGAACTTCGATGCCAGGTAGATTGATATGTCTGCGAGAAGTCAGCGTGCCGGGGGTCAGCACCTCAAGGCGGATGCGTTCGTCATCTTTATCCAACACTTTCAGCTGTATCAATCCACTATCGACGAGGACTGTCGATGCGATCAGCAACTCTCCGGGTAACCCTTCGTAGTTTACCGAAACGGCAGGTATATCCCCTGTGGGCTCTGCACCATCAATGTAGAATTCGATTAGATCGCCTGCCTTTAAGTCAATGGGCTCTTCGACTGCACCTGTGCGAATCTCGGGGCCCTTCACGTCCATCATCACCGCTACGTGGCGTCCGACTTCATTGGAAACTTCCCGGATAAACCACATAGCATCCGCGACCCACTTGTGCGTCGCGTGGGCCATATTGAGCCGCAAAATGTCCACCCCAGCTGTAATGAGGCTGGAGAGCATTTCCTTCGATTCCGTTGCAGGGCCGAGGGTGGCTATGATTTTGGTGTGGCGGTAGTAATCAGGCATCGGAGAAATTCAACTGGGATAATGAAGAGCAGAAACAAGGCCAATTCCGGGCTTCGGTCGAGTGAAATTATAGTCGCTTTCATTTCACTCGGTCCAATTCTTGAAATCCTTTCCATTCGAGCCCACTTTATCAAAGATGTCGACCAAAGACGACGAAGGAATCAGCAGAGCCATCCTGGCTACTCAGGAGCGTATTCGTGATCACCTCGCTGGACTAGGATTAGAAAATGCTGGGGTAAGCCACTTTGGTTCAGTTGATATCGATCCCCGTTACCTCGCTATTTGCGTCCAAGTATCGAAAGACAGTGAGGCTAAAGTCGCCAACCGAGAAGAACTGCTTGGACTGGCTCGAACCTGGCTGAAAGAAGAAGGCTATCCCCCTGAAGCCGCAGATCAAATCGCTCTCCGAATCGATTCAGAAGAAACTGTTCTTCGCGATTACAATGGCAACTGGTATCACTATTATAAATGAGTCGAGATTTCGCTCTTATCCTGACAAAGTCATTGTCTTAGCAGACATTCCAAGGATGCGGTTTTCATTCGCATCTGTGAAGCCTGGGCAGACAAAAGTAAGCCATCCCTCTGAAACCGAGCGATCTGGAAAGCGGAATTCCAATACCATCGGATTTAAGCTTCGAATCTGCGCCCAGGAAACTTCGTCCGCAAATACCATTCGACATTGAGTGGCATTAGGAATGTCGGTCTCCATCTCAATCAGAACCCGCTTCACCCCCATGGGAATACAAACCCGGATTCCGCAGAGAGGCTCACACCAGCTAAACTTCGTGCCACCATTACCCGTCTCTGAGCTGTACCACCCGTATAGAGCGAGAGGACTAAACCGGTCGACAGAAAAAGGTTCATCCAAGTTCAATTTCTGGGAATGAAGCTTCTCGCTTTTGAACTTTGCTTGAAACCGCCCCAATCGAACACACGCCTCCCAGAATTCCAAAAAATCATTTCGACTACTCGAAACCACGGCTTTCATCCATGCAGAATCCGATTCTCTGATCAAACGCCTTTCATTTTTTGCCGCATTCGTGAATAAACGATCTCGCGCTCTTTTCATAACCAGCAGGAACATTCTTCGGCTTTGAACTGTGAATGCCTGACGAATCGACCTGAGTCCGGATAACTTGAGGAAGAGAGACTTTGTCAAAATGCCTCCAACAGCAGATTGGCTGTTCCAATCCGGAATTTCAGGAAAATATCGATCGCGGAGTTCTCGATCTCCCTCCGCCCAATAGTTCCATTCTGACCGGGTAAACCTTGTGATGAAATCGCGGAGTTCATCCCGCCCCCCCATGTAGAAATGCCTTACTTTCGCGTGTTCTACCAGCTCAATAGTCGTGCCCACCTGATGTAACCTGGCCCCCAGAACCCAGGGTCCAAAATTCTCCCAGCGCTCCTCAAAACCACCTATTTCCTCATAAACTCGTTTCCTTATCGCAAAACAATGGATCAGCACCCTGTTCCACTCTGTCTCCTTGAGTCCACGAGAGAAGGATTCTTCAAATACAGCTTTCTCGTATTCCTCCAGCGCATCACTGGCCACTCCAATAGAAGTTCCCCTGGCCGCTTGAAGTTCGGATTTCTGAAAGGCCTCACCGAAATGCTTCAGGAAGTCGCTTTCGGCGACACAATGGGACTCGACAATGACTAGAACTTCTCCCGTTGCGATTTCCGCCCCACGATTGAAAAGTCGATACTCATTCCGGGTAGGCTCGACCAAGAACCGATCCTGTTCACGAAGCATCTCTTGCACTCGCTTGTCGATTCCGGGCTCAGTTCCATCTGACACTACGATAATCTCGAACCTCTCGGGCGCGAAGTCCTGACCACGGGTAAACGACAGGACGCACTCTTCGGCCTTATCACGGTGGTCGACGAGAGAAATGATGACACTGAATTCCGTGGCGGTTCCTGGAGCAATCACGATCGGCAATCTATTGTTTCAATGGAAATTTTCTCCACTGCTATGCCGATCTGACGAGCGTCTCCAGAAAATTTACAAGTCTTAGCGCAAAATATCGATAGGAATACACCTCTACCCTGGCATTTCGCTCTCCCCTCCCATTGAAACTGACCTCCATCCCAGCTCCACCCCCCAGAATCTCGATTATCGGTGCGAATATTTGCTCCGGCGTCCTCAGGAGAGCGACTGTGGGAATGGAGCCTGACCCGTACGACACACTCTTCACGCTCTTCACAAGGCAGGTCCATTACTGCAATTTCCTTCGTCCATCGAAGGCTTCCGTTGGCGAACTCTTCGGCAGGGTAGAATCCAAAGATCGGACGGTCGGCGAAATCGTCCGCACCCCAGGAACTTTTGCCGACTCTCCAACCTACCTGCGGATTTGCCAGGATTGTCTCTTGAACAGCACGACTAACCACGGCTTTCCAATACTTCTCGTAAAGTCGATATGCCCGACTTCCCGAACCCTCGCTTTGTTTCGATGCAACCGCTATCAGTCGAGCTCGTACCCAAGTAAGCCAAAGTGATAACCGAGCAGGCATACCCGCCCGAGCGAGCAGCCTGAACACAACCTGAGCGGTATCCTGATTCTCAAAAGGCTTCCTCGTCCCGAAGGAGCCAATCCACGATCGAATCGCAGCAGAAACGATTTTATATCGAAACGATAGGTCACTCCACGCCCGTTCTTCCCACGCTGGTAATTCTCCAAACTGGGCATCAGCTTCCGCAGCAGACATCGTAGTTCGATAGAGACACATCCCTTGCGCATAGTCTTCGTGATGAGGCTGCATTGCAGCAAGGGACTCGGTGTTGTAGTGATACACTACAGCATCTGAAATCCAGCCGAGTGTTTCCTCCGATCGACGCAAAGTCGCAGCAAATGCCCGCTCAGAATAATAGCCAAACCGGTATTCGAACCCTCCAAGCTCAAAATAGGTGGCCTTTCGAATCGCAAATCCACGCTTTCGCACTTTGTGCCAGTAGAGAGCATCATCCTCAACAGAGAATCTGCCCTCAAGCATCTGCTCCATTTCCGCGAAACGCGATTCGAGAATGTTGATGTGCGTGCACTGGCCGACATTTGCATTTTCCACCTCGAAATAACGAACCACATTCTGAATGCAATCCGGATGCGCTATGCAATGCGACTCAGTAAATAGCAAAATCTCTCCACTGGCTCGCTCTGCAGCCAAATGATCAAGTTCTAAAATTTCATCCGTGCCCTCTACCCAGCATTGATCTTGCGGACGCATTCTTGCGAGAGCTTTCTCGATCAGCGAGGAATCAGAAGGACCAGAAACAAACAAGACTTCGTAAAGTTCTGAATCAATCGTCTGCTCGGAATACCAACTGTCTAATACCTGATCCAAATACCCCCGGTGGTCAGGTAAGGGAAACACGACTGAAACTATCGGGCTATGTCTGCTCACGAGTCGGGAATGAAATGGGTAGTCTACGTGAAGTCAATCGTCATCCCAACACCACTCAAACTCTCTGACGAAAATTTATCTTACCGAAGGAGCATTTTTCTTGTGTCCTTGTAATTCATCCGCCACGGTCCTCCGCGTATGAAAATTACTGCTGCGTTTGCTGTCGCTGTTTCACTCGTATTTTCTGCTGGCTCTCTCCGCGCCGATGAAAATCACGAGATCATCGAGAAGGTCATGAAAGAGGGCCTCAAGGGTGATGACTGTCCCCTTGCTAAAGTTCTCGATGGAAAAGCCACCGAAGAAGAAACCAAGGATCTGAACGAACTCATCAAAACGATGGAAGGTACCAAAGCTCCTGTAGGCGATCAGGACGCCTATGATGAGAAAGTAGCCGAGTTGATCGCTGCCATGGATGCCATTGCAGGAGGCGACACCAGCACGCCTGCTCTTGACCGCCTTGACGAGGCATCAAACTGCAAAGCTTGCCACAAAGATCACAAGCCGAAAAAGGACTAATTTCTCCCCGAAGTTAAGATCTTAGAATTCACTCGGCCCGTAGAGCTTCGGCACTGCGGGCCATTTTTTTGTTCCAATCCTCCCAAGACTCTAGCAAGCGGCTAAGAATCTCTGGATTTTCCTCTGAGAGATCCTTTGTTTCTCCCGGGTCACTTTCGAGATCGTACAATTCGAGGCGTTTTCCGATTCCACACAGTTTCCATTTTCCGTCGCGAACCGCACTACGATCCCTCATGCGCCAGAATAGCATTCGGTCAGCAAGTGGAGTCTGGTTTTCCAGATGGGGAAAAAGGTCATACCCGTCAAAGTCCTCCCAAGTATTCTCCGCATTCAAGGCACCCAGTATCGTGGGAAATATGTCGTTAGAGTGAGCTGTCTCATCACTCACACCGGGCGAAATCTTTCCGGGCCATGAGATAATAGTTGGCACACGGTGACCTCCTTCATAGATCTCAGTCTTCTGTCCCCGAAACGGACCATTGCTGGAGATGTTCCGAAAATTCTTCCCGTAAGTCAGATACCCCCCATTGTCGGAAGTGAAAATCACTAACGTGTCCTCCCGCAGTCCCAACTTTTCGAGCGAGCTTACAACGGCGCCCACACTCTGGTCGAGTGACTCGATCATTCCTTTCACATGGGGACTGACATTGCCAGGATCCGGAATAACTCCCCACTTGTCCTTGGAATAGTCTTTTCCCTTTTGCCTGTGAGGTGGATCATCCGGCCCCTGCCAAGGAAAATGTATTGCGAGATGAGGAAGATAGAGGAAAAACGGACGGTCCTGATTTCTCTGAATGAAATCCAAGCTGTATTTTGTCAATAAGTCGGCGGTATATCCTTTCTCCATGGCGATGGATTCGCCGTTCCACCAATCCTCATTTCCAGAGCGATCAATCTGGGTGTGATGATCACCGTCTCCGGATGCAAGGCCCCTGAATTCATCAAAGCCATGAGACGGCGGCAGCCAGGGCGGCTCGTAGCCTAAATGCCATTTTCCGTAACAGGCTGTAGCGTAGCCTTTTTCTTTCAAGGCTTCAGCGATGGTGACTGTCCCGTGCGGCAAGCCTGTAGATCTCTGAGTTTTACCAGATAAGGCCCCATCAAACTCCGGCCCGAGACGCTGTTGATATCGCCCGGTCAACAGTGAAGCCCGTGTTGGCGTACACATTGGGCCGGAAGAATGAAAATCGGTAAAGAGCACTCCCGAATCAGCCAAGGAATCGATAGCTGGCGTCTTGTTCTCCTTATTCCCGTAGCACCCCAAGTCCCCGTATCCCAAGTCATCGGCAACGATGAGGACAATATTAGGAGGATTGCTCTCAGCTCCTGAAGCCGGAGCCAAAAAGACAGCTACCGAGATGATTCCGTAGATAAACAATTGCTTCATTGCTCAGAAAGATCGGCGTCAGACCTAAGAGTTGTTTCCAGCCATCGAGCACACGTCACGATATCGGCCGTCATAGACAACCACCCATGCCCTTTTCCAGGTCTCTCCTGTATTGTGACACTTGCGCCTACCTTTTCCGATTCGTTCTGAAACCATTTTGATTGCTCCAAGGGCACAAGAGTGTCGGCATCTCCATGAAAAATCAACACAGGGGCTTGGTCCGCATGCACGTGGTCCACTGGGGAAATTTCATGGGCAATTTCCTTCCAAACTCGGAGTTCGTCCGCCTCGGGCCCGAATGCTTTCCGATAACTCTTGGGCGGTCCTCCGTCCCCAAGGTTTTCAGTCGAAGTGCCCAAATCATACAGATTAGTGACGGGAAAGAAAATCGCAGCAGCCTGGACTTTGCCGCTCTCTTTTTCCACCGGATCGGATGACTCAGGGTTTCCCTCGCCGCCACGAGTAACAAGCATCAGCGAGAGATGCCCACCTGAACTCGCTCCGGTAACGCCAATTCGATCAGGATCGATTCCAAACTCGTCAGCGTGGTATCGAATATACCGGATAGCCCGCCCGACATCCTCTACGGTTTCCTGAACTTTCGCCTTAGGTTGGGACACGTGATAGATCGGGAAAATGGTAAATCCCTGTCGAATCAAGGGAGCCGCAAGCCATTTCCGAAATGAATCCGGTCTCGATTTCCAACTGCCGCTCATCATCATCGCGATTCCGATGCCGTTCACATGACCTCTCGGCCTTACTACCTCAAGAGTGAGAGGTTCGCCGTCTCTTTCTCCGTAGACCACGGTCTCCCGAGGTTCAGTTGCTGGGTGCAGATACCAGTATCCGGCGCCACCAAATAATAGAAGCAACAAGAAAACACCCGCAATTGAACGGAGAAAAATTTTCAGCCACCGACGCGCGGTATTTCTCCATTTCGTTTGATTCATCCAAAGGTCATTCCTATCCAGCAAAGAGAAGCAAAATCAAACTGGAAGAGCAAGACACGCATGTCTTGAGAACGAGATTCGACAGTCTTTACATCGAGCAAGAATGGAGGTATCGGTTCTGAAAATCCCATGAAAAAGGCTGCTGCCTTCCCTTTACTCTTAGGAGTCTCAGCTTTTCTTACCATCCTCTGTCAAAGCCCAGAAGCTCTCGCTGAAATCCCGGTTGAGAGTCCACCGCAAACGATTGTCATCACTGGCAACCAACCTTGGCAGGACGAATCCCTCCAATCCGGTATTTGGGGAACGCTGGAGACGCGTGAACGAATCATCGAAGCACCTACTGCCATTGCACGCGATTTTCCAATGCTCCGAAATTGGGAGAAAGGCACAGTATGGAGCTTCCGCGGTTCGCGAACCGCATTGACGCAGCTTCTGAGACGTGCCGGGCTTGAAGAAACTCTAGTCGACGAATTGACTTCCCCTCCAGTCCTGACCGACCTGAAAACTCATCTCGAAGTACGGCCCGATGAGAAGACAATTCTCGGTCTCTCCAATGATGCTCGGCTAGAGATATACTCACACATTGGATTCCCGACGATTGAAGATCCTTATTACTACACTCTTCAATTCATTCCCGGAGGAATCCCGAGAATGGGACCTCCTCCAAAACAGATCTCTCCAGAACTGATCGATTTGGCGAGGCGCTTGAGCTATTCAGACCTATCTGGAAATATCTTTTTTTCTGATACTCATTTTCTTTTGAGAAAAACGGATACAGAAGAGCAAAAAGTTGAGCTCGCTCGATTCCTAACACGGGAACTCGCCGAACAGGCGTGGCTGAACGTCCCACGATCACGCGATCGCTACAGAGAAATCCTCCAATACTGGGAATCCGGGGGACGGAACCCGAATGTTACCGCTGTTCTTTCAGCTGCATTTGAGAACCAGAACCAAACTCGCCTCGAACTGGAATACCTTCTTCCCCCCGGTCCTCGCAAATATCTCAATACCTACCCGAGCAGAGAAGAAAGTAACGTCGACCGTTATCCAAACTGTTTCGCAACCGCATTTTCTTTCTTCTCGGAAGATATTCCACCTCGATACTTTGACAATCCAGAACCGGATCTTCGCACCAACTACATCCCTGGCAAACCACCATGGCAACTTGGTGATGTCATCGTAATTTATGATACTACCGGAGAATGGAAGCATGTTTGTAATTACATAGCTGGAAACTTGGTATTCACAAAAAACGGGAACAGCCCAGATCGCCCCTGGGTAATCCAGAAACTCGATGACGTATTAACGGTCTACCTCATGAGTGAGAAAGTTCATGCCAAATTCTATCGGCTAAAACCTGGACTATTCGAATAGGACTTTGGTCCGATCTTGCTCTGTATAGATTTTTTTACGTTTCAACAATGGACAACATGTAATTGTCACGGAAGCTTGGATTAGGATGAAAGCCAACAAAGCCATTCCATCTTGCTACCTGGTTACCATTGCGGTTTTCCTGACATCTTGTGGTGAACCTAAACTGATTCAGGATCAGGGGACGGATGAGCCCCAAGTCGAGTCTGGACAGCCATCAGACAGCGCAGCCGCCCTTCCCCGCAAGGAACGTGACGAAATCGAGGCGATCCGCGCCGGGCTTGCCGGTCAGCGATTTCACTCTCTGACGCTCGCTGGGCACACCTACTCCACCGTTCAACTTCACGAGATTACTGACCAAGCGATCTGTTTCGCTCACGCAGGAGGAGAAGAGGAGATCTCATGGGCCGATGTCGACACGATCGTAAAGGAGAAGTGGGGATACGATCCCGTTGCTTTCATAAAAGTCGCCTCTCAACAGACGGCACCTCCGACTCCCAAGCCGGCTCAAAAAACTGACGTTTCCAAGTCGAAAGCAGAGGAAGACTACTATGCGATGCGCATTGAAGAGGAGAAGCGAAAGAAAGAAATCCGGGAGCAACGAGAAACCCTTTACTACCAAGCAAAGAACCTTCGAGCTGAGGTCTTGGAAGCAGAGTCAGAATTACAGGAACTCAGGGAGAGCAAATGGGAGCTCGAGGACAGCTTCCGGAAACAGGATAATAAGAAGGAAGAAATCGCCTCATCCCGTTACGATGATGACAGTCAAAATGACCGATTCGGCGGAGTTTCTACTTCCAAAGCTGACAGAAACAAGGCTCTCGAAAAGTGGGACGAGAAGATTCGTGTGGCAGAAGACAAGGTCGACACACTCAATCTGAAGTTAAAAGAAACGGAGAGGCGGTTATCTATGCTGAGCCGTCACGAAGACTAAAGTGCTCTCAAAAACATTTCGAATCTCCCGGACACGGCCGAAGCAAAGTCGGGAACCTGAACTTGTGTGCCCCACACAATTCCCTTACCATCGGGAGATATTTCGATGCGATTAAATAAACAGAGCAATCGAGGCTTTACCCTCTTGGAACTCCTGATGGCCATGGCCCTTTTTGCCTTGGCTGCGGTCGCTCTTGCTGACGCCCTCAATATGATCAGTATGGCCGTCGGAGAAACCGTCGACGAGGCCGAAATGAGGGAGAAACTCCGTGCCGTTTTGCTCGAAACCACCCGGGATCCAAATATCCAGCAGGACACTCGAGAAACGAATCCCGATGAGGCTGGAGTTTATTTCAAAATAAGAGTCGAGAGACTGGAGTTGGAAAACAGAGAAGGCACGCCGTTGTCGAATCTATACGATGTTAAGGTCACAGGGTTTCGACGTGGGCCGACGGGGCGCGAGGAAGAGCTCTCTTCTGCTTCTACTTGGGTGAATCCGCAGATTTTTTAATGATGAAGCGGTCTGTTGCAGCAAATCGAAAGACTCGGGCTTTCACCCTGCTTGAAATGATGCTTTCCGTGGCAGTTTTCACCCTCTTGATGACGGCTGCATTTGCCCTGGTGGGCACTTCCACCGAGCTGATGACAGAGGTATCTGAGGTCCAGAATGAATCGGCGCTGCGGATGCGGTTCATCGAAACTTGCCGCAAAGCGTTCGAATCCATGACCGACAAGTCGAGCGTGGAATTCCATTATGTAGACGGAGGCAGCGGCCAGTTTAACACCTATTTGTCTCTCGTAGATACTCCCGAAGCATTTGATTTCGGGATGAACCGATTCGATGAAATCAACCGGGTTGTGATTGCGGCAGAGATTCAACGGGACGGATCCATCCGTTCGGGAGTGTATTACATGACCGAGGCAGACTTCGAGGAGGCACGTCAGACTGATTTCACCACCATTAACGCTCCCTATATCGAGTTGCTTCCAGGAATGCGACAGCTTACCTGGCGATTCTACGATAGCCAGGCGAGGACCTGGAGACAAACCCTCGACGGCAATTTTTCCACTTCCCTGATTGAGCTCACCATCCGCACCGACGGCAGTTCCGTCCCCTTCCGGAGTGTCTTTTGGTATCTGAACAAGACTTGATGACAAATTTCCGTCAATCGCCCCCAGATAAGAGAGCAAGCAGCCGAGGTTCTGCTCTTATCGCGATTTTGTGGGTAGTGGGTTTGCTGAGCATTGCGGTTTTCTCGGCGACGCAGTTCATGTTCGTAGACTTGGAAGCAGAATCGAATTCCAACTCGATGTTTCGTGCGGAACAGATGGCAGACCGTGGAATAGCGGTTGCCACTGACGTAAATGTAAAGAACGGAGACCCCGTTCTTCGCCAGAATTTTCCCAGTGCCCAGAATTTCTTCGCTCAGATCAGTAGCGAGGGAGAACGTCTCAATTTGAATTCCCTCCTAGAAAATCCAGAAGAAGATCGGATGGTTCTGGAAGAGCTTTTTACCCGCTGGGGACTTCGTTTCGACCAAGCGACCGATGTAGTCGACAATCTGATCGACTGGGTCGACGACGACGACCTCCCAACCAACCTGGGCGCGGAGCTGCCATACTACATTGGTATCGACCGGCCTCACCATCCTTTCAATCGACCGTTTGAGTCTCTTAGCGAAGTGGAGCTTGTTAATGGATTTGATGTCGTAATGGCCATCAACCCGAATTGGAAAGATTCGTTCACGATTCTCAGTAGTGGCGAGCTGGATTTGAACGAGGCACCTGCTGAACTGATCGCCGTTACCTGCGAAGTGGGAATGGCTCAGGCAGAACTGCTGGTTGAGGTCCGGGACGGCCTGGATCAGATCCGGGGGACGGATGACGACCAAAAATTCGAAACTGTCGACGTTGCTCTGGAAACTTTGGGCATTCCGGAAGGTTTCCGAGACCGAATTAGTGACCGAGTAACAGTTGAAGATAACGTAAAACGCATCATATCGGTAGGAAGATCGGGGGATGTGGTTGTCGAACGAATCGCAACCATTCAATACACTGGCGAAGCAGGACAAATTCTGCAATGGTCCACCCGAAGAATTGAATGACGCGAACGTTTCCAGAGTGGGCCTACCTGGTGGATGAATCAGGTCGCTATTGGTATAATTTACCGAGCCGAACCCGTCAGCCTGTCGCCGGGGAGGAAGCATCACGCCCACCCGCTCGCGCCATCTACGCGATCCCCTCTCGAGATCTGATCTCTTTTGCGCAATGGGTCAGCAGCAAAGACGACGAGATTATTGATCAGGTCGTCGCTGCAGAGACTGAGAAATTTGGCTTTAAGACTCTAGAAGGCCCGGGGAAAGTCACTGATTGGCTTCCCATCGAGCACAATGGCACCCGAACTCTCGTGCAGTCCGTTTCGATTCCATGGCCATTCGAGGCGCTGACTGGTGGCCCCACGGAGTTTTCCGATTTTCTCCCCCACTACGCACTCTACCCTCCTCCAGAGAATGCCGTGACGCTCTGGAAAGAGGGCGATACCTGGGTAGCCGGATACTCTCGCGCCGGACGATGGATTCACGTTCAATCACTTGGAGAATCCAATAGCGGCCCCTTCCTTGCTGGAGAGGTGCAGTTGACTCTGATGGAACTCTCTGCAAAGGACATATTGCCCTCTATCAGAGAAATAGTCGTGTGGGCCCCCTACGACGTTGCTCTTCATCAGGATCTGGAAACAGGGACCGGGCTTCAAGTGCGTTTTGAAGAAAAACCACCGCCACAGCCCTCTTCCTCAGCTGCTTGGGAATTCGAACCGCATGAGATCACCCGCGAGAAATTGGCTCAGAAAAGCCGTAAGCGGGCAATGTGGGGAGTATTTATCGGGCTGCTCGTTCTGGCCCTTCTCGTTGGAGCCGGGGTACTACACCTCTGGTCTATGGAAAAGGCGAATGAGCGCTTGCGGGCAAAGATCGATGCCAACCAGCCAGAAGCCAATGTTATCGAAGCAGCCATGACCCGCTGGAATTCCGTCAGCGCAGCAGTCGATCCATCCCGTTCTCCTATCGAATTGTTTTACCGCGTTTCCAGCCTTCTCCCTGAGAAGGGATTTCGCATCACCTCCTTTGAAGTACAGGAAAACCGCCGCATCCTCCTGATTGGGGAAGCATCAAACATGCAGTCTGCCCTTGCGATGAAGGGAAAACTCGAAAAAGCTGAAAACCTGTCGGATTTCGAATGGGAAGTCACGCCTCCCCGTCCCAAAGGCGATCTGGTCGAGTTTACCTGCACAGGCACCTACCGATATTAGAGATGAAAGCACGAGAAAAGAGACTTCTCTTTGCCCTCCTTGGACTTGTCGTCCTTGGGGTCGCTGTGATATGCTCCGATATCTACTTTGACAAGCGGGACGAACTCGAAGCGGAGCGTGAAAATCTCGATACAGAATGGGTGGTAATCGAGACCTTGTTTGAAGAAAGGGAAGTCTGGGAATTGAGAGCGGACTGGCTGGAGAACAATCAACCAGCCTTTACCACGACAGAGCAAATGGAAGGTGATATATTTCAAACTTCGGAAGCAACAGAAGTTGAAGGCGTGACTACGTCGAAGAAGACGCTGCTCCCGACTCAGACCACTCAGGACTATGTCCAAGTCGGAGTGTCAGTGGTTGCCAATGGTAATTTACCGTCCGTTTTCCGCTGGCTCTACGATTTGACCCGCCCCGATTCCTTTCGCGTGATCCGGAACTTCAAGGTAGCTCCCGATAAAGAGAATGAAGGTCAGATTATTGCCCAGTTCGATCTACTGCGTTGGTACGCTCCCCCGAACAGATGAAGATCTTAGCTGCCACCATCTCCCTCTTGATGATAAACGTTCTCACTGCCCAGGTCGAGGACGAGGGTTCTGTGTTGCCAGTCAGTTATCCAGTAACACGATATACTGCCGTATGGGAGAATTCGCCTTTTGAGCGAGAGGTCGTGAAACCCGTGGTAGAGACGTTTTCCAGCACATTCGGGAAAGATCTCGCTCTAGAAGGACTCATCAGGGATAGCCAGAAAGGCTTTGTCGCCTACATGAGGAACTTGAAAGACAACCAGCCCATCGTAGTAACAAACCAGCCCAGTGAACGCCACTCTTACCGAATTCTCTCAGCAGTCCAGGCACACAACCCCGCCGAGTCGACCGTGACCATCACAGATGGGAAAGAAAAAGCAGAGATCGGTTACGTGGCAACCATGCTGACACAAGCAATTGCAACCCCAGCGAGACGAGCCAACAACGATAATCAAGAACGTCGGAACGTACCGAATCCTAACGCCAATCGCCAACCGGTTCCTCCTCGGCCCAACCCTGCCTCAAAAGCCGCAGCAAACACCCAACCGAATGCTGCAACCACTGAGCGTCCCAATACGGATCTCCCGGCCATCGACGATATAGACGATGAACCTCGCAGAAGGCGAATTCTGTTGCCCGGCGCCTCGCGAAACGATTAACTCTCCTCCACTGCCCCAACTCCATGAGCTTTCAGAGACTTACACCCTTTCCTATCCAACTTCTGCCACTTCTCGCCCTCTGCGCGACAATGGCATTGGCTCAGGATCTTCCTACACCAGGCAACGTTGATAGCGATACCCCCACGACTACAGGCTCCAGTGTTTCCGCAGATGGCATGGTGACCGTTCAGTTTCCGAACACCCCTATCCCGATTATCCTGCTGGCCTACGAGGAATGGACGGGAAAAACAGTCATCCGCGACACAAGCATTCAGGACAAAAGCATGATCGTGCAGACGTCCAAAGAGATGACCAAAGAGGAAGCCGCCAGGTTCATTGAAGAAAGCTTTCTTCTCAACGGCTACGCATTTGTCCCTACCGAAAAACCTGAACAGCTCAAACTCATCGCTTTCAATGCCGACAAGCGTCTCAGCAGCGAAGGCTTGCCGGTCATAACCAACGAATTTCAGCTCCCCGACTCCGAGCAAGTCGTGACCTACATCATGCCTCTCGCTTATCTTTCCTCAGAGGCGGCAGCAGAGTTGTTTACCAATATCGTCGAACTGCATCCCTACGGAAAGATCGTTCCGCTTGAGAATGCTTCGGCACTGGTGATTACGGAGAACGCCCCCGTAATTCGACGCCTCATCGAGTTGAGAAATAATCTCGACGTGAGCCCTATCAAGACGGAAACAGAGTCCTTTCAGCTTGAGCGGGCAGACTCCGAGAAGGTAGTGGAAGCGCTCATCGATATCCTCGGTCTGGATCAGCAGACAACGACCACATCTACCCAGGCTCAACCGGGACAACAGCCACGCCAGCAGAATCCGAACCCTGAAGCGGCACAATCGCCAGACAACCTGATCCCTTCTCAAAACCGCGCCAGTGCGAACTATGCAAAGGCAAACAGTCCGCAGCCTCGAGTGCGGGCAATCACTCGCGCAAACCGAGTCCTGGTAGTCGCGACTCCGACCGACATGCAGTACATCACGGACATCATCACCCATCTGGATGCTCCTGTCGAAAGAGTGAATTACATGCGTCGGAAGCTCCGTTTCATCGCGGTAAATGACTTTCTACAAATCGCGGGCAACGTCATCCAACGAGTGCACAATGGCGAAGAGGGAGACTCTCAAACCCAGATCGCAGGTGGCCAGCAAAATCAGCAGAACCAACAGAACAACAACACCTTCGGGAATAATAACAACAACAACAATAATAATCTCGGAGGTTCGAGCTTCGGTTCGGGCGGTGCGACTGGCAATCTCGGAAATGCTGGCTCAGATCAAGCGGCGGCCCCTTCCTCCGTGGTGATCGGCAAAACGCTTCTCGTAGCTGACAATGTCCAGAACATGCTGATCGCATCTGGACCTCCAGAACATCTTATGCTCATCGAAGAAATTCTCGATGAGATGGACATCAGGCCACAGCAAATTCAGATTTCAGCTCTGATAGCGCAATTGAATCTCGGCGACGATTTTGAGTTCGGGTTCGACCTTCTGAGGACACTAGAATCCCCCGGGACCTCTCCAGACTTCAACGGAGGAGGCTCCTTTCTCTCCCGAGCTGGTCAGTCTCAGGCACTCGCCGATTTATCCACCCTGACTGATCCAGCAAATCTAATTTCCGCCGCTGCTCAGGGATTCACTTTCTACGGACAGATCAACCCTCACCTGGATACATTCATCTCAGCTCTCAACAGCACAAACCGCTTCAAAGTTCTCTCCCGACCAACGGTATACACGGTAAACAATCGTCAGGCAGTGATTGAGACGGGTCAGCGCGTCGCGGTTCCAAGCAGCACACTTTCCTCCATCGATGTCGATAACAACAACCCGAATCAGGTTGTCACTGCAAATATCGACTACATCAACGTCGTGTTAAGCGTCTCCGTGATCCCTCTGATCAACTCAGAAGGCGAGATCACTCTGCAGATCCAGCAGAGAAACGATGATATCGTGGGTCAGCAGCTCATCGGTAACAACTCTGTTCCCACTATTGGAACACAGACCTTGGGAACCACAATCATCGTGGACGATGGCGGAACCGTTCTCCTTGGCGGACTGATCAGCGAAGGCGACAGCAAAGCGGAATCTGGCATTCCACTTTTCGCAAGCCTCCCTCTTGTTGGACGAGTCTTCGGCTCTACCTTGGACAATGTGAATCGCCAGGAGCTGTTGATCTTTATCCAACCGAAAATCATCAATGATAAGTGCGAGCATGAGTTCGTCGACGACGATATGATAACTCGCACTCGAGTTGGTCAATCCGCCGAGGAATTTGCCGTTAACGCAGACAATAATGTCGAGCTATTCGATTCTCAGGATTTCAACTCCCCCGAAAAGCGTATCAATTTCTTCAAGAACCTCTTCAAGAAAAAGGAAACGCCAAAGGCGATGCCAGCCGTTCGGGCCGTTCCAATCGAACCTGCTCCAGACGGATATTAATCCGCAACGAACGTCTCCTCTTCCGCGAGACCGGTGAGAACGTTGAACCGGAGAATTGTGTAGGAGTTCCCGACCGAAAAGCGCACTCCGAGAGGTTCGCTTAAGCCTGACTCCCGAAAAGTCCAGACGTAGTCCTGGGTAAGTTTCTGCCACTTCACGGCACCGGGAGGCCACACTTCCATCACAACTCCGGATGGAACGGGGAAATACTCCGCATTGTCCTCTCGAAACACCATCCCTACTCCGGCGGGCCCATCCCCGGGTGAATCCGCCAATTCAACCCCTCTCGGACCAAACCGAATGAAACGGTTCTTCCTGAAGGCATAGGATTCACGCTTCGCTTTCAAAGCCGCAAGGCGTATATTATCCGCCGCTTCGGTAAGAATTTCCTCAGTGCGGCTGTCGTCGAACCTTACGACGAAAAAGCCCAGGAACATCGCCATGATCCCGAGAACGATAATCGTCTCGAGAAGGGTAAACCCGCAAGAGCGAGGTTTACCAGTTACCAATGTCATCTTCGGTTCCCTCTTGCCCGTCCTTGCCTAGAGAGTAGATGTCGTAGGAATCCGGGTTGTGCTTTCCGGGATAGCGATACTGATACTTATTACCCCATGGGTCAAAGATCGCCTGCTCGGGCACAAACTGCTTCCAGCGCTGTGGAATCGGTGCCTCGGTTGGTTTCTTAACAAGAGCGTCAAGTCCCTGCGAAGTAGTGGGATACATCGTCCCCATCGTCTTGTATCGAATGAGGTTCGTCCGGAGAGTCTGGATGTTCCCCTTTACAGTGGCATCCTCCGCATCGCCAAAAACGTCGGTCATCATGAAGACGCCCATACCCACCAGTAATGATATGATTCCAAGTACCAGAAGCATCTCCATCAGGGTGAATGCTTTTCTCAATTGACGAACAGGGGCCTTCATTCCTTAAGGGTACCAAGTGTCACCGATTTCGCAAGACTGAAATGGTATCGTAAATCACCGAAATCATCATATAGGCCATGACCCCCACCAATCCAGACATCAGCAGAATAATGGCAGGCTGAATGATAGACGCCACCCGATCGATTGCCCTCTCAAACTCTCTGTCGAGCCGCTCTCCAGCCTTCGACATCGAAGTATTCAGTTGCCCGGTGTCTTCACCAATTCGCACCATATCAATGAGGCCACTTTCGAAAATTCCGGCCTTTTCCATACTTCGATTCAGCAGAGCTCCTTCCGAGACCTTATCAGAAATCTCTCCAATCTGCTCCTGCACGTACTGATTCGGAGTCGTGCCACGCACCAGTTCAAGGGCTTTGACCAAAGGAAGCCCGTTCGTCAACAGGTTGGACAGAGTTTCCACAAACTGAACATTGAACCGGGTAATCAGCAGTCGCCCAAAAAGCGGAAGCTTCAGTTTCTTTTCATCCCAGGCCAATTTCACGGAAGGCTGCTTCATCATGACGAAAATCACCACGATGAGGATTACCAGAAAAGCGATGATGCCGATCCAGTTCGCCTTCACGAATTCACCGGTAGCGAGCATAAAACTCGCAATCGGAGGAAGCGTCCCTCCTGTCGACTCGATGAGCCGACGAAGCTTTGGGATAAGAAAGAACACGAACATCGAAGTGACGACCAGGCCTGACACCACCAGAAAAGAAGGATAGATGAGAGCCGTCGCCAGCTTTCCTTTCAATTCTTGAAGCGTTGTGAGGTATTTGACTTGGCGCTTCAAAATATCGCCCAGCGCACCAGATACCTCCCCTGCCGAGACGAGGTTACAATATAGATCATTGAAACTGGGAGATGCTGCCCGTAGAGCTGTCGCCAGGGGCACACCATCACGCACACGTTCGTAGCAGATGCCCGCCACCCGACGAATTCCTTCAGTTTCGCTTCGCTTAGCAATCGAATTCAGCGCGGTATCCAGTTGAACACCTGCGGTGAGCATGTCGCTCAATTCTTCGGTAAATTGAATGAGGTGCTTGGTGGAAAGTTTGTTCTCAGCAGACGCAGTCGGAGTTTTCTTTTTCTCAACCTCCCCTGCCTTCTTGGCCTTGTCCTTTTTGCGGGACGAAGACTTGGTTTTGTCTTCCACCAGCGAGAGGACCTGCATTCCCTTCTCATTCAAGCGACGTGTAGCCTCTCCTCGGTTTCCCGCGCTGAGTTCTCCCTCGCTAAGAGTCCCGTCCTTCTGCAAAACTTTGTAGCGAAACGTTATCATCACCAGGGCCGGAAAATCAGGACAACTCCGTCGACGAGACCACTTCTTCAATCGTGGTATGCCCCTCGATGACTTTCCGCCATCCGTAGTCGCGCATATTCACGAAACCGTCAATCATCCCCTGCCGTTGCAGATCTTGTTTTGAAGCACCGCTCACGATCAATTCCTGTACCTTGTCGGTGATACGGAAAAGCTCATAGACAGCGGTTCGCCCGCGGTACCCTGTATGGGCGCACGCATCACATCCCGTCAGATTAGCTTCGTACACCTTGTCGGCATCTTGTAGCGGAAACCCGACTGAACGGAGAAACTCTTCGGTGTAATGCCCTGGCACCCTGCATTCCGGACAGAGGCGCCGAACGAGTCGCTGTGCAATAAAGGCACGAACTGAAGCAGCGATCAAGAACGGCTCGACCCCCATGTCAACGAGACGGGTGATTCCTCCAATTGAGTCATTGGTGTGAAGGGTGCTGAACACCAAGTGCCCGGTAAGAGCTGCCTGAACGGCAATTTCAGCGGTCTCAAGGTCACGAATCTCACCGACCATTATCACATTCGGGTCTCCCCGCAGGATGCTTCGAAGTCCTGATGCAAAAGTCAGGTTGATTTCTGGCTTCACAGCAATCTGCACAGCGCCTTCCAGCCTGTTCTCGACCGGATCCTCGATCGTTACGATCTTTGTATCTTCGTTGTTAAGGACGGAAAGAAAGCAGAAAAGACTCGTAGATTTACCACACCCAGTCGGGCCGGTAACCAGAACGATTCCATTGGGCCTCGAAAGGATCTTATCAACATCCCTTCTGAGATCGGGAAACATCTGGAGCCGCTCAATATTGAACTGCTCCTGTCCGAGAAGACGAATACTGATACTTTCACCCTCGATGCCGGGAATAGTGGCAACACGGGTATCAATCGGAGCGCCACCTACTTGAAGAGCAATACGGCCATCCTGTGGCTTCCGTTTCTCTGCGATATCAAGACCTGCCATCAACTTGATCCTCGCTATCACCGAACTCATCAGAGCTACAATATTGTCTGGCACGGGCACTTTACGAAGAACGCCGTCTACCCTGTAGCGAACTCGCAAGTCGTTCCGCAGTGGCTCGATATGGATATCGGTCGCCCTTTGCTTCAGCGCTTCGTTCAGGATCTGGTTCACAAACTTAACGACGCTGGCCTCTTCGTCTTCGTCGTCGATGACGTTGATCTCTTCCTTGAAACTGAATTCGTCAGAATCCCAGTCTCGATTCGCAAGAAGATCGTCAAAAATATCCCCCCCGACACCATACAGTTTCTGCAGCCCTCCGAGGACACGGCGGCGAGGTGAGAGAACCCACCGCAGCGGACAATTGATTGCACGGCGAACGAGCTGCCGATCCATGCTGGAAAACGGATCGTAATGAGCCACTTCCATCATGACTGGGTAAACTTCGCCGTCCTCTTTCTCGCCCAGTTCCACTCTCAGAGGCAACACCTTGTGTTTGATAGCTACCGGTGGCTGACAGATTTTCTTTAGGATATCAGCGTTCCCTTCGTCCACTATCGGATCTTCCACCCATGGCAGATTGAGTCGAGCGGCAAGCTTTTCCCCAAAGGTATTCTCGGAAAGTTCGACGTTGTCCAGGACCCAATCAATCAGCGAACCTCCGTTCGCAAACTGATCCCGCATTGCGTCCAAATCGACAGAAAGCGACAGATCCTGCTCTGCCGCCTCACTGATCAGAGCCGCCACGCGGTCAAATCCACTTGTTACACTTCCGTCGACAATCATCTATGGGATACAAAGGGGAGATGATACCTGCACGACGGGATGCCTCAAATGCTTTATGCCCGGAAGTTCGAACCAAAGCATACTTACCTCCCTGAGGTAGAGGCAGTCGTCTTTTCAACTACCCTTTGTCATAGCATCCTGCCCGGATATCTCCAGATCATCATCAGTCCAGAGAATCTTATCAGGCCCTGCTGAACGCACCTCCAGTATTTTTGAAGAAACAGGATGAAAATGAAATGGAGTTCCCCATCGATCAACGAGTTCCCCTTTTTCATTCAGCGAAGGGTGATCCGGCGGAATTAAAGCCAACTTCTTCGAATTCCCACCCGTAAGCGCTCTCATGATGTCCACATTCTCTCCGCCACTTGGAATCGACCGAAATACTCTGGAATGAAAGCGGATGATCTCCTCCACACATTGTAGATCCTCGAAAGGGTCCTGACTCTCATCGAGCAGATGGGAAATGACTTCCGCCATCTCTGGAACGACCTGGACACCCGAGGGGTGTGGCGACGTCACGTTAAACGTAGCCGTGGGCTTGAGTAGTTCCCTCTCCTCGACAGAGATTTGATCCTTCGAGCCCTCCACCCCCGAAGCGATCCCCGCTTGGGAAGTGGAAGATCCGACGCGAATCATGGCCAGGCACCCTAGCGCTAATAGCACGAGGGCACCAACAAGCATGAACACTGGAAACTTCGATTTCATCCGCAATCACACCACGTAATTGACCAGAGAAGATCCACCAAACGGATCTTCAAATCGGCCAAGATTCGGGAATACCACAGAAAGGTCTGGTACATCAAGCCAATTTCCCGCGACAGCAGCATATTGATCGACAGAGGTAGAAGGAATCCAGCGCCCCCGAGTCGTTCCAGCATCAATTCCCGCGTTGACCAAAAGAGGCGGGAACTCGCCGAAGACCTTCCCGCCATCGACTGGACCACCCATCACGATCTGGTGCCCACCCCAGCCATGGTCAGAACCTGAGCCATTCACATCGGTTCCATTCGGAGTCAGCGTGCGGGTGAAGTCGGAATGCGAGATCAACATCACGTTGTCATCATCACCTACCGCTTTGACGGCTG
Source organism: Verrucomicrobiales bacterium (assembly GCA_002698785.1). Taxonomy (GTDB): domain Bacteria; phylum Verrucomicrobiota; class Verrucomicrobiia; order Verrucomicrobiales; family DEV007; genus Arctic95D-9. The sequence continues at coordinate 69,082 of PAAG01000016.1, forward strand.
CATTGAATCCAGCGAGCGCTTTTGACAAATCCCCCATCAGACTTCCATGAGCAGAAATCTGGTTCTGGTGAGTGTCGTATCCGCCAGCTGAACAGAAGAAAATCTGACGACTGTTTCCGAGTGAGCTCCGGCCGGAAATCAATTTGGCGATCATCTTGAGTTGGTTGGCCACACCACTCGTCGCGCCCACATTATCGAACGCCGTATCGATAGCCGCCTCTTGAGAAGCAGCAACAGCATCGTTCACGATTCCCTCGTTGATCCGCGAAGTCTTCACAACATCGTTGTAACCTTCCTCCAGCAAATGGGCGTGCACGTAGTCTGTGACCGCATCAAAAGCCTGTAGACGTCGACCATTGTTGTTGTTCAGATAGTCTCCCGTGTTCGAATCGATCGCATTCGCATAGTCAGTCCCATATCCAGACAAAGCGATGGCACCATTCGAGGTCACCGCATACTGGCTCACCGACTCGCCTACCTGTAGGGAATTGATCCCAGCCAGCGAAATCGACAATGAAACCGATCCCCCTTGGCTACCAGCCAGGAGATCGGCTGCACGACCTCCCCACCCCGTCCGGAATGGTTGATCTGGCAGAGAACTCTGCCACTGAATCTGCTGGTCTGAATGAGAATACAGCTGAGGTGGTAGCAATCCCGCTTTGTCGGGATCGAGATAGTCCGTTCGAGAAACGGGCCAGGAAAGGGTTCCCACATTTGCAACAAAGGACAAATCCCCCGAGTTATACAAACTGGCCACTTCTCCCATTTCCGGGTGCACCCCGTAAGGATCACCGGTTCCTGTCAAAGGAATCGACGAACCAACAGCGGGATCTACATCCGGATCCGTTGGGTCCAGAATACCGAGAATACCACGATTTGATTTGTAGTTAGCGTACTCTGGATGCCCAGATTGAGGGATTAGAGTGTTGTTGGAATCATTCCCCCCATACAGGAAGAGAACGACCAGAGCCTTGTAGCCTGGTGCAGGACCGCCCTGAGCCAGGGAAGCCTGCATCATCTTCAGGTGTGCAAGAGTGTTCACGACTCCAGTCAGTGCCATCGTCGAGCAGGCAGAGCGCCCGAGGAAATTCCGGCGAGTAAGGTAATCTGCGCTTTTCTTTTTCATGATAAGTTTTCTTTTGAATTTTTGTTAGTTTCTCCACTCGCCCTATTTCTGGTGGATGTATTCGGGAGTCGAAGCCATCAAGTAAATGGCATCTCGTATTTTCCAGGCATCGCTGGCGGAAACGATCGTATCAATGACAAGCGATCGGGGGTTTGGTGCGGCAGCACCGTCGTAAGTAGCCTTGAAGTTTCCTGACATGAGCAACACGTCGAGGTGATCAATCAACGTGGTCACTGCCTCGGTTACTGTCGCACCGCCTGTGATCTCCGCGTCATACAGAGCCTGGAGCGTATCCCGATCTATCCGGATATTGTCGAGATCGGGGTTCGTCTCTCCAAAAAGAGCATTCCCTCCCTGCCAGGTTCCCCGAGCAATGTTGTTCAGGTAATTCAAATTGTAGATCACCTGAGTCTCCGTGGTCTGGAGCATTTCAGGCGCAAACAGACCCGCTGCCGAAATCGCCCCACCCGGCTCGTAATCCGGCAGGAACCAGTTAAAGACGGTCGGCGCATCCAGCGGAGACTGGCTCAGATTGGTGTTTGTATTTCCATACCGGAGACGAGTGACACCTGCCGGGAAGTTATCCAACTGTGAAGCCGGATATCCATAGGCACTCAGGTCGGAAAGCAGCAATTCAGAATGTCCGTCAAACGCACGCAACAACTGCGTGTAGCGAATAATCGGCTCTTTCTGTTTTCCGTAACCGACGTCGTCCGCCAGGTCTAAAGTCCGTGCTTCGTAATCAAGAAGAATCGCCTTTACCATAGCAGCGATGTCACCACGTTGACCACTCCCGGATCCACCATAGGTCCCATTCTCGAACGCCTGAGCCACACGATAAATGTATCCACGACTTGGATTGCTGTGGGTAAGCCGTTGGATCATCAGTCGCCCGATGAAAGGTCCGACGTTGGGGTGGTTATGAATGATGTCGAGTGCAGCGTCGAGGTCTGCCTCGCCGTCGAGCCCCGCTGACACAGAACCGCCGAGAAACGACTTCGAACCAGTATCGTGATAACTCGCGAAATTTGCCATTGGATTGGTCCACGAAGCCTGGAAATACTTCGGCCCGTTTCCTCGGTTGAAATTCGTGTTATCAATTTCAGGATAGCCACTCGCCTGGGAACCATGCCCTTTACTGAAGCTCCACCCTGTGAATACACGAGCGAGTTCAGTAATGTCCTCATTGGTGTATGTCTGAATCGGGAGTCCTGACTCGTCGAGCTCCAGGGTTCCATCCGGGTTCAGGCTGAGCAATCCAATCGAAAACAGCTGCATGATTTCGCGAGCATAGTTTTCATCAGGGGCAACCAGCACGTCCCCAGTCATCGGATCGAGGATTGCTTTCTGATTCTTCAAGTGACTCAGATAAGCCCCCATGATGGGATGCTTGCTGACGTCCTCCAACAGATTCCTGAAGTTCCCATCACTGGCGGCAACGAGCATGTCGTAGTAGTTCGCCGCTCCATAGTGACGAACCCTGACATTCGCATCATTCTCCGACACCACAAAGATCTCGCTGATCGCAAAACCGACTCGCTGCCGAAGCTGATCGTGCCCTTTCACAACGATCGGCCACCATCCTCGGCGACGGTTATTGTGATCAGGGTCATTCGAATTGTTGTAATAGACTGGATCCGCACTTCGCAGATCCCATTCCTGCTGGTCCGCATACCAGGTGTAGTCATACAGATTTGTCTGATCGAGCGCGAGTTGGTCATCGATCCACTGGCTGAACCCAGCAATGCGATCTCCCCCGTGGTTGTTTACGATGTCATCTACAAGATCCTCAATCTCCTGCTGAGTCGGCCCGAATGTTGCCTGAGTCAGAAAACGGGCAACATCCCTTGTCAAATCATCTCCCGTCAGCGGAGTAATTGCTGGTGGTGCGGGCGGCTCTTCAAAGGTCCCCCCTTCCGCGAGACCGTAGATGGCTCGAATCTCGCCGCTGGGAAACTGGGAAGAGTGCACATTGATGTAAAGGAAGAGTCCGTTCTGTTTATTCAGCGAATCGATCAGATCCTGTCCTGTGTATGCACCAGTCGGAGCGATATCCCAGACTTCTCCAGAGAACTGGCCATTCGGCATACCGATCACAATGGGACCCGCATTGGAATTCGGAGAACCTGCATCAGCATGGTGAATGTGAGAAACAGTCTGCGGAGTGGTCAGCCCGCTGAAGCTCGACGCTACTCTCGCCTGCGTATTATCGCCGTTCACAAGCAGAGTGGAAAAACCGGATGCGGACGTCTGCCCGACTGCCCACGGCTCTGCCTGATAAAGCCCTACATAGAGCTTATCGTTTTCGGGATCGTTGGTTGCATCCGAAATTGTTCCGGTCGGATTTCCGCCCGTCTTATTGTAGTTTGCGTCCGAGAGGATTTGGACCCGAAACACCTCGGGATACTCGAAAATACCATCGTTGTTGGGATGGATTCGGATTGTGACTGACGTCGCGTCTTCAGGAATCACGACCGATCCGTTTGCAGGAGTTGTTCCGTCATCCAAAGTCACATGGTAATCCGACGCGCTACTTGCGACAGTCGCATCAGATCCTCCGTCGATGTCGAAATTCACCGTGACCTCAGCACGACCCACTTTCCGGTTGATACGATATCGTGCGTAAGTTCCCTCGAGCTCATACATTTCGTCCGAAAGTTCGCTGAGAGACATATTTCCCCCGCTGAAAAAATTCGGATCAAAGCCAGCTTCGAATTCTTCCAGGTTAGTCAGTAGATCGGTGTCTGGATCGAGCCCCGCATCACTCGGGTCATTCGGATTGAGTCCATTTTGCGTCTCCCATTCATCACCCATACCGTCACCGTCGGAATCAACTACTGTGGCAGAAACGAGATACCCCACCACCTCATTGGTGTGACCAATCCCGTCTCCCGTGCTGTCTTCTTCTTCCAGGAAAACGGTCGCACTGCCAGCACTCAGAGATTTGTAGCGCAGAGCCGAAGGATCTCCTCCATTCCGAGTTTGAAAATCTGCGACAAAAACAGGCAGAGCGTAATTGGCACCGAAATCGATGATCTCGTCGATCTCGTTCACCGTGTTTCCCGTCGCGGCAACCGCAAACGGGACGCCAGAGAACGAAGTGAAGGATCCCGTTCCGCCTTCGATCGCAACGTAGTGCACATCCTCCGGGCCATGCCCTCCCGTGTTTCCTTTCTCCTCATCAAGTTCAACGGTAAAGCCGTCGCCGTCGATGTTGTATAGCCGATGAATAAGAGCTTCCGGCTCATTCGTCGTCACAATCTGCCCGAGAACAATCGGAGCCGAGGTGAAAGGATCAATGAACGTCGTGGTCGATGCCGAACTCGTCGCACCGCTCACGGAGTCAGCGACCCATTTGAGCCCGCCCATTTCAAACACTCCCGCTTCCATCACCAGCACACTGATCGTCTCCGTCGCATGGTTCACATCGCGATAATCCCATTCGTCGATCTGCACTTCGAAACTATTCTGAGTGACGTTTCGAACGCGCACGGTTGCATAGTCAGGCCCTTCCCAGGAAGGAGGTCCCACGACAACGACAGGATTTGAATAGGTCTGCGACAGAGAAATCGTCTTCCAATTGTGGTTAGCTGTCGTCGAAAAGAAATCGAGTTTAGAATCTCCCTCTCCGTATGGTTCCCCAATGGCTAGAATTCCTACCGCTTCCGTGGTGTGTCCGACTTCGGCGTCATTTGAAGCTTCTTCTTCGAGCCAGATATCGACGGAAGTATCAGTCAAATTATCGACTCGCACGCGACACGGATCGCCACCATCACGGGTTTGCTGATTTGCCAGGATTCCCGCATTGCGGAGCAAACCTCCGAAATCAACCGTCGTGTAGGAATCTGTGATTTCGTCCGCCGTATTCAACACGGCGAAAGGGCGACCATCAAGATATCCCTGGCCAGGAGTAATCGCAATATAGCCGACTGATTCCTGTAATAAAGCTGCTGTGTTTACCTCCTGATCTTGAAGCTGTATTTCGAAACTGGTAGTAGAGACATTTCTCATTCTCGTCATAAGCGAGATAGAGTCATCCAAAGAGACTTCATTCACTGCTGTTTCTGCCTGTGAGAAAACAACAGGCGCTTCAGGATGAGTCCCGGCGAGTGTAACCGTGGAGAAACCAGCACCTACATTTTGCCGACCCGCTTCGAAAACGAGGCCCGCGACCGAGTGCACTCCCGGCTCGATAGCAAGGAAGGTCACCGTTTCGGTCGTATGCGCGCCGTCCTTGTATTCATACTCATCAATCTGCCATTCGAATCCGGTCGCCGTAACATTCCGGACCCGAACCGTACTCGGATCAAGACCTACCGAACTCAACGGTCCCATCACCACAATCGGCGGTTCGGTGAACGTTTCATTGAAGGTTTCACTGTGCCATTGTGTCGAATTACTCTGATTTTTAGAAATAGTTCGATTCTCGAACACCGGATTCGCGCTAAGTCCAGACCAAACAAGACTCAACGCGCTTACGAGGAAGGCGACCGAAAAATAACGGCCACGGGGGCATATACTCATACACGTTTTCGGGGGTTGCGGAGTTACCCACGAGGTGAATATCTCCTGATTTACAAGGGTTTATTGGCTCCTGCACACCCGAATGAAAAATGACCTCCGCATAGCCGAAAGTCTGGTGTTGTATCTCTCGGCTAAACAGGCATGGCTGGGATACTGCCCAGAAATCAGAAAAGTCGTCAACACATTTTAAAGAAAACCGCAGAAAAGTTATTTGACAAACTTGTTAATATTTTCATTTGCAACAAATATATCTGATTCAGCGAACAGATTTTGTTTCTAAAATGTACCCATTTCGGCTTGATACTATATCTCGAATCGTGGCACTCTCGCGAAAATGAAGTCCATCGGAGTCCGTTTTATTGTCTTGTTAGCCTTTCTCCCGATGGCGTCTTCTAGCGACGAAGCGACCAGACCACGCCCAGCGTGGACCTCGACACTTCAGTGCCTTGCTCCGCTGGCACAGAAAGCACGAGAAGGTGACAAGCCGCTCGACTTCGACCAGGCATTCTTTGACGGACCATTTGGAGTTCCGCAGGAATCATCCGACTATATACAACAAGGGTTCGCCCAGCTTTTCGCATTTGATGACAGGGAAGCGGAGCGTTGTTTTCGTTTCTCTGTATACAACGTTCCCACTAATCCCCTTCCCTGGATCGGCCTTGCTCTGGCAAATCAGAACAGCCCGAGGAGAAGTAGCTATTTCCTGGCCGAAGCTCAGCAAAGATCAGAAAAAGGGAGTCCTGAAGTACAAGCCTTGCTTGCAATCCTCCCCGAATCGTTTCCTACGACCTCCTCGGACTTCCTCAGCGATCTGCATTCGGTTTCGGAGAATCACAACGCCCCAATCCTTCATGGCATTCATGCTCGTGAGCGGGTTCTAGCCACACTGAGACAAGCCGACAAGAGTCAAACAACAAAACCAGACTGGATCCCCAGCCCGTTCCCCTTGCCTTACCGGATGCCAGTCCCTCTATTACTTTCAGCCGAGGCCTCTCAGTCACAGGACCTCGCCCCAGTCATTCAGTCTATCGAAGCAGAACTGGAACGTTTAGACCGAATGGGTTCGGTGATGCCGGACGCATCGATCAATCTAGGAACGTCCGTTGCACTCCTCCTCCATCAGCTGACCATCGAAGGTCACCACGCAGAGGTCGCTTCCCTCGCCAGTCAGTTTCTAAACTTCCCACGTGATCCATACTCGGTAGGAAACCGCTGGCGAAGTTTAACGAGGGAAAATGCTCTCTGGCCATCCGCCAGACGTGAACTGGCGGGCAGTCTCATCGCTCAAAGGAAATGGGAAGCATTGGCAGACCTGCCCCGGGGATTTGAGGACAGAGACAAAGCCGAGTGGTATGCCTGGCAAGTACTGGCTTCAATCGAAACCCAAGGAAATTTCAATCCGTGGCTCGCTGCCCTGCGCAGGATTCCAGAAACTGAAGACTTGGTCTCACTCTTGGAGAACTTTCTTGAAGTAAAGGAGGCTCATCTTACGGCGGACAGACAAACCGCATTGGACCTCCCCTCTCTTCCCGGTATCTCAGATTTCAGCATCGGTTCTTCCGCGAACTCGCCAGATCCTGTGACAGTTCCCTCGTTCACTGCTCCCACACGTCCGGCTCGGGCTTTCACTTTACCCGATTGGGAAAAGAATCCCATTTCTCTCGACCACTACACGGGGAGGCCTGTGGTGGTCATCTTCTTCCTCGGCGGTGGTTGTTTACATTGCGTCGAGCAACTAACTGCCTTCGGCCCGTGGGCAGAGAAGTTTCGCGCCGCTGGTGTGGAAATCGTGTCTATCAGCACAGATCCCGTCGACGTCTTGATTCAGACGCTTTCAGACGACGTAGAGCGGACGAAATCGTTTCCCATCCCAATCGCATCGGACTCAGAACACACCGTATTTCGGCAATGGAAAGTCTTTGATGAATTCGATGAGCGTCCACTCCACGGCACGTTTCTCATCGACGCAGAAGGCAACATCATCTGGGAGGAAAAGGGAAACACTCCTTACATGCACCCCGACTTTCTTCTGCACGAAGCTCAGAGATTACTCACCCGGTAATCCAGGCGGCCGAGGTGGCAGATCAGGCCCGGGAAATGAAGGGACCTCGGGTATTGCCTGATTTGGCATATCCTTCCAGACATCAAACTTCTCTCCAAACTGTCGAACGAACTCCAGGCTGAGCATTCGGAAAAATACCGAGACCGGCAAAAGCGCCACGGCTCCCAGGTAGGGTATCATGAATACAATTGCAGCTACACAACAGGTAACAATCATCACGATCATCATCGCTGCGGCAGCCCCCATGTTGAGAAGCATCTGCCAGAGAAAGAAGAGCACAAAAGTGAAGAAATGCTTCCCTTGGAGTTGCAGAGTTTCCTTCCATGCATCGAGCACCCGTGCCCGAGTGTTGTACATCAAGGGAACGACGATCGCCTCTTGAAGTAACCGAACGTAGGCGAGCAAGAATACGAAAAGTATTAGAACCAGACCGAGGCAAACCAACATACCTATCGTCCCACCCGATATTGTGTTCGTTTCGCTAAATTCAGAAATTCCGATCCAGCCACCTACCCCAAGTAGTCCAAAAACCAGAAACAAAGAGCCGAAGAGATACAGAACACGCCAACGAAAAAGCGAATTCGCCACCCACCTGAACTCTTTCCACGGCTGTGCTACCTGCGCTCGATTGTGAACCACATTATCGAGAAACATGAACTTCCCCCTTGAGCTCACCCAGAGAAGCGCGACCCAGATGGCGATGACGAACACAGCAATAATCGCTGCGATCGTAACAATGATTTCAAGGTTGGCCTGAATCCACTCTACCACCCCCTCGAACATATCCTCAACCTCCTCCATTTCCTCCCCGCCAGATCCACCGGTCGAAGAAAAGTTTCCACCCGAAGAGCCCCCACCATCCATCAACGACGCAAGGAATGCCGTGAACCCAAGCACAAACCACTTCGATATCTCAAATGGCTTGAAAAGGACTCTTTTCATTCCTTCCCATGCCCGTCCCGTTGGCGCGACGATCTCGATTCGGCGGTTTTCCATGATCGCACAATTCACGAGAAACCCATCCGCCACAATTCCAAAGAAACGGCAAATTTGGAATGGTTGAAGAACTTGATCACGACTCGTCCTGTTCTTGACCTAATCCCTCCAACATGGCGACATTGTGCGCATGAAAAAAGGCCTCCCCATTCTTTCCCTGCTCTTCCTGATAACATGCTTGGTTATCCCCGCTAACGGTGATGACAAGACAGTCCTTTGCTTTGTGTCCCACAAAACCTCTCACGGCTTCGGAAAGCACGAATATGCCGCAGGCTGTCGGTTGATCGGAGATTGGCTTGAGGAAGCATACCCAGAGAGCAATATCGAGAGCCGCTACTCCATCAACTGGCCCGAAGATCCTGACGCCTTTTTCAAAGATGCGGATACAGTGGTTTTCTTTTGTAGCGGCGGAGGAAACCACCTTGTAAACGGTCACGTTCCTGAATTCGACAAAGTGATGAGAACCGGCGCCGGGATCGCCTGCCTTCACTACGGAGTAGAAGTCCCCATCGGTTCCAGTGGAAAAGGCATGCTTGCCTGGATGGGCGGTTATTTCGAAACGAACTGGTCCGTAAACCCACATTGGATCGCGGAGTTCGAATCATTCTCAGACCATCCCGCTGCCAACGGACTGAGCTCCTTTAAAATCGACGACGAATGGTATTTCCACATGCGCTTCGTAGGAGACATGGAGGGAGTTACCCCAATTCTCTCAGCAGTAGCTCCGAAAGAGACTATGAAACGCCCAGACGGCCCTCACTCAGGAAATCCCGCCGTTCGAAAAGCCGTGACCGCCGGAGAACCACAGCACGTTGCCTGGACCTACCAGCGCGGAGAAGACTACAACAATGGACGCGGCTTTGGGTTTACGGGCCTGCACTACCACATGAATTGGCAGGACGATAATTTCCGAAAGACCGTTCTGAACGGTGTTGCTTGGAGTGCTGGGCTGGACATTCCTGAAAACGGCATCAAAACAGAAACACCTTCTACGGAAATGCTCGATGCAAACGCCCTCAAGTACGGAGGAGCGCAGGAAAAGTAAGACTGTGGTCCCTGAACAGAACAGGGACCAACCTTATCTTAAACATTATCCCAGCGGGATCGAGAAGAGAGTAAAGCGCACTTCTGAAGGTGCGTTCTCTTCAATGTCAGATTCAATAGTATCGCCAGCTTCGCCTGCAGCAGATTCACTGATGACATCCCCCACACTGATGCGCTCCATCAGGAAGTTCATCGCCTCGTTTTCATTGATCTCACCGTCCTGATCCTTGTCGATGAGGTTGAATTTTCCATTCCTTTCAGGAGCGTCTTTGTTGGCTGCCTTCCACTCGTCTTCAGAAATTTGATTGTCGTGGTTGAGGTCGTAAAGCTTCAGCTTCTCACGATGGTCCCTGAGAGCGAGCTCACGGTCTGACAAGTCTCCATCTTCATCCAGATCTGCTTTCGCCACCGGTTCCGAAATGGGTATCTCTATTTCCGGAGTTTCTGGAGCATCCACTTCCTCTTCATCGGCTGCAAAAAGAACTCCTGCTCCCGAAGAAAACACTGCGGCCACAGCCACAGCGACAATGCTGGTTGTTTTGATTTTCATGCATCGGGTTACGCTTGGAAATCAAATCTGGAATAAACTTCGTTCGGTTCTGGGTAATCGTCGCTTAGATTTAATCCAGAAACCTCACTTCCCTGGAAAGCATCTCTTCCCCATCGAATCGAAACCACGCGTCAAATTTCCGCCCTTCCAGCATCTGCGGAAGCCAATGGCGATCGTCCGCCCACATTCTGTCGTAGGGGACTTCATCGAAACGGAACCATTCCGGCTTCGCCTCACGAGTTTCTGTGGGAATCCCCGAGAACTCAGTCCCATGAAAAACCGTGCAGTGAAGTTTCAATCCATCGACAAAGTCGAAATGAAGATGCCCCATCTCCTCTAATTCACCGACAGTCAGCAGAAGCTCTTCCTTCACTTCTCTTACGGCTGATTCCAAGGCTGTCTCACCCGGCTCCAATTTCCCACCTGGACCATTGATCTTCCCCTTCCCCAGGCCCGTCTTTTTGTGAATCAACAAGACTTCGTCTCCCCTTGTCAGGAAAACAAGGTTGGCCACCATGTTCGGCATCCAATCCGTGAATATCTCGGCCGTTTCCGATAATTGCATGGATCAATCGTCGTAGGCATCCATACCCTCACAAGTGCAGACGAGGTTACGATCACCATACACATTGTCGATGCGACTGACCGGAGGCCAGAATTTGCGTTCCCGAACCCAGTCGACAGGATAGGCAGCAGACTCAGGAGTGTAGGCGCGGTCCCACCCGGCATTCAAAAGAGTCTCAGCGGGATGCGGTGCATGCTTGAGGGCATTATCGGCGCTATCGCTTTTCCCCTCGGCGATTGCTTCGATCTCACCATGGATCGCAATCATGGCATCACAGAACCGGTCGAGCTCTTCTTTTGACTCACTCTCGGTCGGCTCAATCATGAGCGTTCCCGGAACCGGCCAGGACATCGTCGGGGCGTGAAAACCAAAATCGATCAGCCTCTTTGCGATATCTTCCACATCAACGCCCGCCCGCTCTTTCGCAGGGCGCACATCGAGAATACACTCATGTGCGACCAACCCTTTCTTTCCTCGATAGAGCACGGGAAAATAGGGCTTCAATTTTGCGGCGATGTAATTCGCATTCAAAATCGCGACCTCCGTCGCATCTTTCAAACGCGGTCCCATCATCGCGATATACATCCACGAGATCGTCAAAATACTGGCCGAACCATAGGGAGCGGCACACACCGCATACTCGGGTGCATTCTCCCATTCTCTGTGTCCCGGCAAAAAAGGAGCCAGATGCTCAGCGACACCGATAGGACCAACACCAGGCCCACCTCCACCGTGAGGAATGCAGAATGTCTTATGCAGGTTCAAATGACAGACATCTGCCCCGATGGCTCCGGGCGAGCAGAGCCCCACCTGAGCGTTCATGTTTGCACCATCCATGTATACCTGCCCACCGTTTTGATGAATCAGCTCGCAGATTTCCTTCACAGATTCCTCAAATACCCCGTGAGTGGATGGATAGGTAATCATCAAGGCAGCCAACTTGTCCGCGTGTTGCGCAGCCTTCGCATTGATATCGGCGACATCGATATTGCCGTCACTATCGCAAGCAACGGGCACAACCTTAAACCCTGCCATTACAGCACTCGCCGGATTCGTCCCGTGCGCGGACATCGGAATCAGGCACACATCACGATCCCCATTTCCTTCCGCTTCATGGAAACGCCGAATCGCCAGTAGTCCCGCATACTCGCCCTGGGAACCCGCATTGGGCTGCAGACTGACTGCGGCAAAATCAGTGACCTCGGCCAGCCACGCCTCCAGTTCATCAATCATCTCTTTGTATCCGACAGCCTGATCGGCGGGAACAAAGGGATGGACTCCTCCTACCTCAGGCCAGCTCAACGGAAACATCTCCGCAGCAGCATTCAGCTTCATCGTGCAGGAACCGAGCGGGATCATGCTCCAGTTCAGTGCGATGTCTTTCCCTTCGAGGCGGCGGATGTAGCGAAGCAGTTCTGTCTCCGTATGGAATCGATTGAACACCGATTGAGTCAAAAACTTGCTCTCTCTTTCCAGCCCGGAAGGTATCCCTGACAAAACCTCTTCACCAGGTTCTACACCGAAAGCAGTGAATACCTTGCGCCAGTCTCCGGTCTCCACCGCAGCCTCATCGAACGCGACTGTGGCAAGACCATCCGAAGAAAATCGAACATTGATCCCCTCACTTTTGCAGGCTTCTTCGATAGAGGCCCGCTGATCTGCGGAAACCTTCACTGTGACGGTATCGTACCAGGAATCACCCACGATCTCCATCCCTGCCGACTTGACCGCGCTAGCAAAACCCGACGCCAAATTGTGAATGCGCCGAGCGATCGCTTTCAATCCCTCTGGCCCGTGATATACGGCATAAAAACCAGCCATCACCGCCAGAAGCACCTGTGCGGTACAAATATTCGAAGTCGCCTTCTCCCGACGAATGTGCTGCTCACGGGTCTGCAGCGAAAGACGCAGAGCAGGCCTGCCATCCTCATCGCGCGAAACCCCAACGAGACGGCCGGGCATACGACGCTTCATCGCATCGTTGCAGGAAAGGAATGCAGCATGCGGGCCACCATATCCCATAGGAACACCAAACCGCTGCGCACTCCCGACCACGATGTCGGCTCCCCACTCACCCGGCGGCTTCAGTAAAGTCAGCGCGAGCAGATCAGCAGCAACCACGACAAAACCCTTTGCCTCTTTGCATGATGAGACAATTCCTGACAAATCTCGAATTTCTCCTCCGTCGCCCGGATATTGCAGCAGCACACCGATTAACTCATCTGCGGCAGCAGCAAAATCAAACTCCTCAGCATTTCCGATTCGCAACTCGATCCCCAATGGTTCGCAGCGAGTCTTCAGGACATCGATTGTTTGGGGAAAGCAATCGTCACTTACGAAAAAGACCTTCCCCTTCGGCTTCCCACCGGCACACATTGCGACCGCCTCAGCGGCAGCAGTTCCTTCATCCAGAAGAGACGCGTTCGATACTGGTAGAGCCGTCAGTTCACAGATGAGCGTCTGGTAATTCAGACAGGCTTCCAGGCGCCCCTGCGAAATCTCCGCCTGATATGGAGTGTAAGCCGTATACCACCCAGGATTCTCCAGAATCGTTCTTTGAATTACCGGTGGAGTAATCGTCCCGTAGTAGCCTCGGCCAAGAAAGGAACGAAAGACCTTGTTTTTGCCCATGATGCCCTTGAGTCGAGCAAGAGCAGCAGTCTCTCCAAGCGGTGCAGGGAGATCGAGTGGAGTGCGGTCGAGGAGATCCGCGGGAACAACTCCGTCGATGAGCTCGTCGATCGACTCATAGCCGATCGTTTTCAGCATTTCGAGCGCGTCGTCCGGAGATGGCCCCAGATGACGCGGCAGGAATTCCAAACCTCCTTCAGGATATGTGTTCACGATACGATTCTGCGTTCATGAGTCCGTCCAGCTCCGACGGATCAAAAATTTTGATTTTCACCATCCATCCGCCGCCGTAGGGATCTTCGTTGATCGGCTCGGGCGCTTCTGCAAGTGCCTCGTTTACTTCGACCACCTCTCCGCTCACCGGAGCGTAGATATCATTCGCAGCCTTCACCGATTCAATGACTGCAAACGCTTCTCCTTTTGTGACAGTCCGGCCTACTTCAGGTAGCTCCAGATAAACTACATCGGTGAGTTCTGCCTGGGCGTGGTCACTGATCCCCATGGACGCAGCGTCTGTGTCAGAAGGATCGATCCATTCGTGGGAGTCGAGAAAGCGGAGGTGGTCGGGAACGTTCATACTGGTTGGTTCAAGAAACCGAAATATTGCCCTGTGACAAATCCGATTCTTACACAAATGGCTTTTTTATCACTTCTGCCGGAAACAGGCGGTTTCTGATCGCTACATTCACCGCAGATCCCGGCTTTGCATACTCCATCGGCAGGTATGCCATGCCAATTCCTTTTCCAAGAGTAGGAGAAATGGTTCCACTTGTGAGTGTTCCCAGGGCTTGCTCGCCCTCCTCGTCCTTCACCTCATAATCATGTCGCAGAGGCGGAGCCTTCCCAGTTACAGCAATCGCGACGAGCTTCTGCTTCAGTCCTTCTTCTTTTTGCTCCTTCAGCACAGACTTTCCGGGAAAATCCGCAGTCTTTTCCAGCTTCACAAAAAAGCCAAGCCCCGCTTCCAGGGGAGTATGCTCAGGATCAAGATCCGCTCCGTTGAGTGGATAACATTTCTCCAGCCGCAGGGTGTCGCGAGCCCCGAGACCGCAGGCCTTCACTCCAGCATTAAGTAACTTTTCGAACCAGCCCCCAATTTCTTCGGGCGCGCAGAAAAGCTCAAACCCGTCTTCACCCGTGTACCCTGTGCGACAGATCACCATCCCGTCTTCATACTCAGCGATACCATTTCGTTTCGGCAAAACTCGATCAGGTGCTAGAGCCTCCCAGATCTCTACAACTTTTGGCCCCTGCACGGCAAGCGCGCCATAGTTGCTGCTCAGATCCGTAAAAGTGGTGCCCGCAGGAACGCGCTTCTCAATCCATTTCTTATCCTCATCAATCTTCGCAGCGTTCACTACGAGGAAATATTCATTCTCAGCGATGCGATACAAAATGAGATCGTCAATTACACCCCCTTCTTCATTGAGCATCAGGGTATACTGCCCTTCCCCATCACTCAGGACAGAGGAATCATTAGTCAGCAGAGAATTTATGAATTCTCCAGCAGCACTCCCCTTTACGTGAAATTCTCCCATGTGGGAAATGTCGAACATTCCCGCCCCTTCCCTTACCGCAGTATGCTCGGCAACGATCCCTTCGTACTGAATGGGCATTTCCCAGCCGGCAAAGGGAGCCATGCGGGCTCCCAACTTAAGATGACTCTCGTGAAGTGGGGAACGATTCATGCGAGATCCTTCGGCGGTGACCGACTCGAAGTCAATAAGCGACCTGACCCCTGCCTCAATCGCTAACGCGAAACTTGGTAATTGAAATCCTCCGAATCGCCTCGAACCTTCTCCCCCAATGGTCCACGAAAACGGAAATCGCATTCTCAACTCACTTGAGCAGAAGTTTGGCAAACTTGCCATGCCACAGATTCTTAGATGGATCGCCTGTTTTCAGGTCTTAAGCTGGGGCTTGTGGCTTTTCTCGCCAGAGTTCATCAACTGGCTGGACTTCAACCGCGAGTTGATCTTCAAAGGGCAAGTGTGGAGAATACTTTCCTGGGTCGTATTCCCGAAGACAACCAACGTTCTCTTCATGATCATCGCCGCCTGGATCATATTTCTGATCAATGACAGCCTGGAGAGCGCTTGGGACTCCTTTCGACTCAATGTGTATGTGGCCGCAACAGCCCTCCTCATTGCAGCAACGGCCTTCTTGCCCTTCACTGCCCCGGTCGGCTTCTTAATGTCGCTGATATTCTCCTCGTCGATGTTCCTCGCGTTCGCGTCGATATACCCGGATTACATCTTCCGGCTTTTCTTCATCATCCCTGTAAAAGTAAAGTGGCTCGGTTGGGTTGACGCCGCGTTTTTGGTCGCAATGTTCCTGTTTTCTCCTTTCGGTGTTGGCCCACTCGTACTTGCCGGGATGCTTCCCTACATGCTCGTCTTCTTCCCTACCTTCGCGGCAAACTACAAGCAAAAGGGCGAAGCGGCGGTCAGGCGGCACAATTTTGAGAAATCCAAAGGCCCCGAGAACGAGCCTTTCCACGAATGTGACCGTTGCGGAGCAACAGATGACACAAATCCAAGCCTTGAGTTTCGAGTGGCAGCGGATGGGAACGAATACTGTGAACCCTGCCTGGAAATCGTGCGCGAACAGAAGACGGACTAAGCGTCCACGTATTGAGTCTGATACACGGGGGGACGTCTTTCCTTGATGACTCTGGCAACGCCCCAGGCGACAAGCCCGATAATACAGAGACCAAGAGTCGCGTAGATCCAAGTCCAGTCCATCGGCAGATCCGTCCGCGCCACAAAAGCCTCAGACGGATACGAACTCTTCCCGGTGCCATCAACCGTCAAAACCCGAAACTCGTAATCGATCATAGGCTGCAACCCCTCCACTTCAGCTTTTACCAATCTTCCGATCCGGTCATATTCCACTTCCGCATAAGGCATCCAGACATTCTCATTCATTTTTGTCTCCGGATTGAAAATACTCGCCCTCACTTCCACCTCAAAACGTGCATCGGCGGGATCAGCGGGGGCAGTCCAGCCCAACGTGATGGATTTGCTGGTAGTTTCTACAACAGAAAGGTCTTCTGGCTCGCGAATCGTCCCATCAACATCTCGCTGGACGAGGGGTCGAGCAATAAAGCCCAGTGGGGTCATCATCTTCAACTGAGCCTCGGGACTCAACTCTTCGTACCAGAGCTTTCCAACGTCCCGCAGGTCTTCATCCTCACCATTCGAAGCGGGATACCCGGAATTGTTGATTTCGACAGCAGGAGCAGCAGGCGTCTTTTTCGAGACCAGAGTCTCAGGCTGAGGGGCTTCCGCTGAAAAATCCTCCTCCGGCATCTTGTTCCCAGCCGATAGTCTGAAAACTTTGTTCGTCGCTGCCGGTGGCGAAGATGGGGCGTTCGCAGGGACTCCCCCGCTTGGCTTTACGGAGTTTCCAAGAAGTCGAATCGGATGACTGTCATCATTGGTAGAAACCGTCATCGTCACATCAATCGGGCCTCGCTGCGTTGCTGCGGGATACAGCCCAACCGTCAAATTGGTAGACGCCAACGGAGCAAGCTGCGTCCCAGGATCGTTCAGTAGCCGAAATGGTGCGGGCAAATGAATATCCAGCGGAACGGCAACACCTCCCACGTTCGTCACACGAATGCCTCGCTCGGTGGAGCGACCGGCCTCTACCTGTCCAAAATTCAGTACCTCAGTGGTAATCGAATTCGGTATCTCAATTTCGAGTTTTCCCGGCACAACCGGTGCCATCACCCCCACCGACTTCGCATAGCCGTTATCGAGAAAGAACTCGACCGCTCCGTCAAAAGGAGCAGTGTCCGTTTTCGAAAGGCGGACCGGCACTTCCGTAGTTTTTCCCGGTGCAAGAAGATACTCTTTTTCCAAGCTGTGTTGCAGCCGGGTACTGCCACGAGCAGCGAGCAGAATCGGGCGCTTTGATTTGTTCAATAACTCAATGGAACCTTCACGCTCTCTTGATTCCTCATTTAGCGTCAATTCCACCGTTTCAGAGACAACGGTAAAAGGATCTTCTCCCGTACCTTTCAGCAGGCAGGTTCCAGTCTTGCTTCGACTCAGGCTGAAATAGTAACTCGTCTCGCCAGCCATCTCTGGCTTGAAGGCCACCTTGAGAACTTTCGAAGATCCACCCAGGACAAGAACCTTGTTGTTGATGGGTTCGACAAGTTTCCACGGAGGGGACAAATAGATCATACGTTCAAAAGAGCTGTTGCCCTTATTCCGAATGGGAATCTCCAGAACAGCTTCTTCCCCAACTAGAACTGTTCCAAAATCCAATTCACTCGGGACCATGATGTCGGACTGGGCATCGTTCCCTCCTACCAGATCAAGATCATATCGCACTGCAGAAGAATAGCGGCCATCCCGATATCTCGCGGCGAAAGCAAATGCATCCGTCGTCGCACTCGACGATGGATCGGCGTAGTAAGTGACAATCGCCTTGTTCCGCTGGTTTGGATTCGCAACGATCGAGACGATTTTCCCAGCCGAAGGAAATGTTCGAATCAGGAACTCCACCGCCGCACCAGGCGCCTTGGAATGGGCCTCAATCTGGAACTGTGTTTCTTTCCCCTTCACCACTTCAGCCCGTCCCGAAATCGGAGCAGGTGTTCCGATCTCCTGCTGCGTCGGCGTGCGTAGAGGTGCTTCCTTGTTACCAAAAAGGCCACGCCCTCCGAATATCTGTGCATTTGAGGTCACAGCAGTAGCCAACAATACCACAAGGAAAATTGTGCTTGTCGCTCCCAGCCTTCCGGCTCGTTCTGTCGCAAAATGAGACCTCATACCTCCGTTTCCAGATTCCGAAACGTCAGGAGTTTACACCGATTCCGCAAATTAATCGAGCGAGAACCCACGTAACCTCTTTCTCAGCAAATCGAGAACAAGTCGTGTCACCCGCTGCTTGAAACTCAACCGGTCGGAGGGATGGAAGTATCGCTTGGCAAAAGTCTCCATACCTTTGCTCGCGATACCAACCCAGACCGTGCCGACAGGCTTCTCTTCGCTCCCACCCGTAGGTCCTGCGATTCCACTGACTGCGAGCGCGTGATCAGCCCCGCTCACGCGAAGACATCCCTCAGCCATGGCCCTTACTACTGATTCACTCACGGCACCGTGTTCTTCGATCACTTCTGCTGGCACTCCCAGAATCTCTGACTTTGCCTCGTTCGAATACGTCACATACCCACGATGAACGGCAGAACTCGATCCCGATACATCCGTCAACGTGCTTACGATCAACCCACCGGTGCAACTTTCCGCAGTCGAAACTGTCTCGCCTCTCTCGGAAAGTAACTCGATAACGATCTGTTCAATAGGATCTTCCGCCTCGGCGATGATTTCTTCCCTGTAGGCATCACGAACGATTTCCGAACCTGCATCTACCGCTTCCGGGGGCCCGATCAGTCGCAGATCGACCTCACCCAGGCGAGCACAGTATCCGACTTCCAGTCCATCAAACTCCGAAAGTTTCTTCTCCAGCTTTGCCGCGATAGCTGACTCCCCCACTCCATAAATTCGAAAGTTCCGCCAGATATTGCGCCCCAACTCCTCACTCTGCATTTCCTCAAGAACTGGATACACCTGATCGAGAAACATCGGCTTCAGCTCTCTTGGCGGCCCCGGCAGCAGGAAAAGGTGCGGCGTGTCGTTTTCCTCGTCAGCAGGAAGATAGAGCCCCGGTGCAGTACCATTCGGATTGTGAAGCACCACCGCGCCTTCGGGAACCATTGCTTGTCGATCGTTTGCTCGACTTGCCCGGAGTCCTCGCTGGCGGAACATATTCTCAATCTCTTCAAGAATGCTCTCATCGAGATGCAACTCCCGCCCCAGCATTTCAGCCACCACTTCTCGAGTAATGTCGTCGCTTGTCGGACCGAGCCCGCCAGTAATTAAAATGATGTCACAACGAGGAAAAGCCTCATTCAGCACCGTCTTAATATCATCCCCGTCCGGAATGGTAACCTGCCTCTGAACGCGCAAGCCTAGTTTGAAGAGCTCCTGCCCAAAGAAGCTGGCGTGTGTATTGACTACCTTACCCAGGAGCAACTCCGTGCCCGTATTTACGACCTCGACACGCATAAAAAGAAGTCACCCGGAATCAGGCCGATGTCGAATGTTCCGGAAGAAAATCCAAGTCAATTCTCGGCGCATCCGCCCACAGGTCTTCGAGCGAATACACGTCGCGCTTGTCCTGATGGAAAATGTGAACAACCACGTCCACATAGTCAATCACCAGCCAGAGACTCGACGCTTCCCCCTCAGAGGAGCGAGGGGTTTCACCAATCTCTTCCTCAGTTTTTGACCTCACGTCACGTGAAACAGCCTTCAGGTGTGGGACCGAAGTCGCAGTACAAACCACAAAGAAATCGGCGAGGGTCGATATTCCCCGAAGATCGAGGATGACGATATCTTCCGCCTGGATTTCATTCGCATATTTCGCGCAGGTTTTGGCAATGGTGAGAGAATCTGGCACGGTAAAACTAACTTTCCTTAGCTATGATGCTGGCGAAATACGAAATCGCAATGGAATTTTGCCCCCACCTCCCCGAACGATCTTCAGGGAGATGAATACGCCGCGCTGCTTACAGCGCCTTCACCTTCAAGTTTCTCACCCAGAAAGGCAGTCCGTGGTCCTGAATCGCGATGTAGCCCTCCGATTCCAGCGGCTTATCCTCAGGCTTTTTTTCCGCGAGATCGAAATCCTGTACTTTCTTGCCGTTCAACATCACCGTCAGGTGACTCCCTTTCATCGTCACCACCATCTTGTTCCACTCACCGGCAGGGATGGATGCATTGGTATCCGCGCCTTTGGTCTTGATTACGCCGCCATTGTCGTGATGCCCCATTTCTCCATCAGGTTTACCCATCGAATCGAGAATCTGGACCTCGAAACCGCCCTCCACCGGATCTTTCTGATCTACGCAGCGAAAGTAGAAACCAGAGTTTCCTCCTTCTCCATATTTGTATTCAAAAGAGAACGTAAAATCACCGTATTTCTCCTTGGTCCACAGGTAGTGGTGATAACGCTTCCAGCCCTCTTCACCCTCGCGGGGCTCAAGATACAGAACTCCGTCATCCATGGCCTGCCAGTTTCCTTCCGTCTTCATGTTTGAAAGGTTCAGGGCAGTAAATCCGTCCTCTTTTTTCTCATGATGATCGGCGAGAACCGTTGTAACTACGAAAAGTGGGATGGCGAAAAAGAAAAATCGTGATTTCATCCGCATACGGTAGATGATCGAAAAATTCTCCGCAATCCCGCAATAATGTGTCAGTGTTACCGTCACAATTCCCCAAGCGATATATTTATGAAACAACTCACTCTGTCTCTAATCATTACCGCCGTATTCTCATCTTTCGCCCTCCATGCACAGGATGAAGCGCCGAAGGGAATTGAAGGCAAGAAAGCTCCTGAACTCTATGTCAGCAAATGGATCCAGCTTCCCGAAGGAAAAGAGAAAATGGATGTCACTGACTTTGAAGACAAGGTTCTCGTAATTCTCTTTTTCCAGTTCACGACCGAATACGCCCACGAAGAGGCTCTTCCCACGCTCAAGAAGCTCGTCGACAAATACAAAGGAAACGAAGATATCGGATTCCTCGCGATCCAAGCCGTGGGTGCCAGCCGTATGGAGAACACTCCTGACAAACTGGGCGTTGTTGCTGAAAAATTCGAACTCGACATTCCCATCGGCCACTATGTTTCAGTCCCCGAATTTCCAGGTATTGTCGGCACCTACAAGCCAGGCGCTTCTCCTTGGTGGGTGATCATTGATCAGGAAGGCGTTGTCGAATGGAACGGCACTTATCTCGACGCTGATTCGGCAACCGAGAACCTCGACAAAATGCTCGCCGGCCTCCCGGTGGACTAAGAAAGGATCGCACTTTGTGCTATCCTCAATAAATCAGGGTAAATCCGAAGTGGAACTTCCCACCATCGTCATCGGTGGGAAGTAGGCCATGGCTCTGGACCTCCCAGCCATAGGCTGCCCTTGCTGTTCCCCAGTCGCTGAACCTGCAGTTGAGGCCGAGTCCAATGCTCTGGATTGAAGGGCTTATCTCGCCGGGCAACGCATCGCTGATATCGAGAGCAGCAGCATCCCAGAAAAGAATTCCATTCCATGTATCCCCTCCGGGACCGCCGAGGGAATTGCACAGGGAAAAATCAGGCGAAATCAATTCCAAGGTAGTCAAGATACCTGAGTCACCACGTATCAGACTCTCATCAAATCCCCTCACCGTCTGATATCCACCCGCAAGCAGCTGCTCAGTCGAACTCAGGCGGTCGCTCGATCCCTGGGCGTGCATTTTGAAACGGAGTTTCGCTCCTCCAGGTAGATCCTGCAGCCTCTCCAATTCAGCAAAAGCGTAGAAATAATCCGCAGTCGATCCTGCCCGTGCCAGCCCGAAGCTGAAGTCATCATTGTTATCGAACATGTCACCGGGAGAAGCGACAAACCCAACCGCAGCACGAGTAACACCCGAATCATCACGCACCAGAACATCGTATGCAGTTCTGAATTGCCCGACCTGCACATCAGTTCCAAAGAAAGTAAATCCACCGAAAATCAGATCCGTGTTCGTGCTCTTGTAATCGAAGGCAGCGGTAATGGAGTGCCTCCAGTTCCGATTAAAGCTCGGGCGCTCAAGCGGAATCCGATACTCGATCGAGAACTGTCGACTTTGCCCTTCGACCATGGTGGGAAAAGACGGAAGCGACTCACTTGAAACATACGCACCGAGAAAACTCAACGTGTGTCGCCACGGCAAGAAGGCCTGATAATAAAATGAGTGAGCCTCCAGATTATCCCACTCTAGATCCGTGGCAAAATGGTAGCCGAACATATGTTCAAGCTGGAAAGGGTTGTAGTAATTGAATCCAAAGGACCACTCCTCTTCCCCGGTCGATTCCACACCAGTATTGGCGAACCCTGCATAGGCACGTAGGGGGTTCTCTTCCGTGACATCGAGGACGATATCGCTGGTCCCATCGGTCTCTCCCCTCTCGTAGATCAAATTCACCTGTCGAATGGGGTTCTCGTTCAACCAATCGAGATCCGACTCGACCACACGGCGATTAATCCGATCACCAGACTCTACGCGGAGCTGAGAAAGCAGATATTCCGGCTTCGAGTTCACCGTTCCATCGGTCGACTTATCACCTAGGACAGCTTCGCGCACGACAACCTGCAATTTTCCTCCCGTAATGTTCTGCTCCGGATAATAGACATCCACCAACGGGTAATCACTGTCTCGCCACGCCAGAACGATCTCATTACCGACTTCGGAGAGCAATTTCATGGACATTGGCTGGCCCACAAAAGGAGTGAGCCTGGCTACCAATCCTTCTGGAGCGGGAAGTTCAGAATCGATGACGACTGGGTCCGAACCTGGCGCCGCTGACATCGTCGCTTTATCCTGATGGGAAATAAGGTGGATTGACCGGAGATCGACTCCAAAGGGGGTGTCATCGACATTTGTATCCTCCACCACATCTCGATCATCCGACATGGATGCGGCCCCACGCTGCTCCATTTCACGTAGAACTTCCTCTCGCACAGACTCGGCACGCTCCAATGGACGGTTTTGACCAACCGCCACGATTCCCGACCACACCAAAAGGGTGGCGATCGTTGGGAAAACCCATGCGAAGCCAGTCTTGCGGAAAATCATGTCTGTTCGGAATCGCATTATTCGGTCTCAAGCGCCTGCGTCAATTCAACAAATGCATCATCTGCAAGTAGTTGAGTCAGTAACGCCACTATATCCGCATCCACTGGAACAGGTATAGTCACTATTGCAACTGGTCCGTCCAACGAAGTCACGGGTATTACGATTGCGAGTTCAAGCGCATCTAACAACTCCCCTGCGGCTTCGGCAAGGAGATTCGACGCCAGAATGGACGCGATATCTGCCGGAGTTGCCTCACTGAGATCAATGAGCAGCGGCCCATCCGCCATGATCATCAAATAGGCACCTTCGAAATCGATAGCATCCGCCAGCTCGGCCCAGACATCGGGCTCCAAATTCTCTTCAAGATACCGGATTACCCCTTCCGGCGGCAAAGTGAAAGTCCCGTCCAGACTCAGAGGAGCCTGAAGCAGGGTTTGCGTCCCATCCACTTGAAGCACAATCGCCTGCTGAGCGATAGCCGACGCAGCAACAGAAGCCGCGAAGGCGTTCCCACCCGAAAAATCACCCATCACTCCGGTAGAGGAGAACTGGTCCAGTGTAGCTCCATCACTCGGGCCACTCGCAGGAGGTCTGTTCTGGGTTTGTTGGGTCAAAAGAGTATCCGATTCGCCTGGCGGCGGGAACGGACCATCAAACCCACTCACGTAAATCTTCGACCCACCAATCATGATTGGGTTGGAGGTGATAAAATTTCCACCGCCCAGATCGAGGTAATCGGTTCCAGCCCCCCCGTTGATGAACTGAATGAGTCCATTTCCGCTCGTCACCACGGTATCATCTCCCGGTCCCAGTCGAAGCGTGAGAGTTTCCAGCCCATTGAAAGTGTATGTGGGATTGCGGGAAATTGAATCGTCTCCAATCACATAGGTGTTCACCCCACCAAGAGTACGGTCGTCAATCAGCAGCGAATCCACACCACCCCCACCAAAAATCTCTCCGACAGTAGCTTGATTGGAAAAGAGGAACTGATCGTTTCCACCAGCACCCCGAAGAATCTCGAAGCTCGAGAAAAATCCGGCATTCAAAGTGCCCCCATCTTCAGACTGAATACGAAAGACATCCGCATTGTCTGTTCCAATTAAAGTGTCTACAGAAAGACCACCCACGATGTTCTCCATGTTTGCGAGACCTCCGACTTGGGTAGCAGAGTTCGACCGAAAATCGGCAAATACTGGCGTGTTGAACGCCGCATAATTGATCGTGTCAAAATCGGCCCCGCCATCGATCACCCCGACACCACCTCCCGGTAGCATCTGGAAAACGTCGTTCCCTGCATCACCACCGAGGCGCATCGAAAAAGGTGAAAGCACGGGATTTGAAATCACAAAAAGGTCATTCCCCGCAGCTCCCTCAATCGACTCGAATCCCGAGAAATCAAAGACAGTATCATCTCCTCCCGTCAAAGAGGGAACCGTTAGAGTTCCTTTAGTATCGCTCAAGATATCGATACGATCACTTCTTGCCGTCCCAAGAAATCGATCCTGACTGCTTTGCCCTCCCTGGATCTGCTCGATACGGGAAAACGCACCGACATTTGTCGCCGCTCGTTTTTGGACATCCACGATCACAGGATTCGAGAAAGCGCCGAAATCCAAGATATCCAGGTCCTCTCCCCCATCGATCAGATTCACACTACCAAGCGTTCCTACTTGGAAAAGGTCCTCTCCCAATCCTCCCAGCAATCCACCTTGGAAATTCACCCCACTGGGCAGCTGCACATCAAAAACATCCGCCCTCCCTTCACCGAAGATTCCTTCAAAACCGGAAAACTGGTAACTCTCCAGTCCTTTTCCCGAAGTAAATTGCAGCACCCCGCCATTTTCAGAGGTGATGGTAAACTGATCGCTCAAATCGGTTCCACGAAAAGCATCAGTCCGACTGCTTCCTCCGACAAACGAGCCGATCCCCTCGAAAAGCTCAACTTGCCTGGCACTGCTGTTCCCGATACTCACCCACACCGGTGAAGAGAACGGAGAAAAATCGAGGGTATTCGAATTGTCGCCCCCATCGATGAAAGCCACATCGCCTCCTTCGTGGATTACAAACCGATCATCCCCCTCTTCACCTAACAAGTCACCCTCGAATCGATGCCCCTCATCAAGCATCACATGAAAGGTGTCGTTACCAACTCCCCCCGAAATGTCATCGTAGCTGACAAAATCAACTCCACCTATATCAGCCGATATCGTCTGCAGGAAAGACGATTCTCCATCAGGCTCAGTCAATGTCGTCAACGTAATGGTGGAATCGTCATCAGGCGCGATAAGGAAGTTGTTCCCTGGGCCAGTGCCACGAACCTCCAGCACATTGGAAAAGGTGTATCCGTTCAAGTTGAGCGTGCCCTCCGTCTCGACTTTCAGCCCCGAGGAACTCCCTGAAAAATCGACCAAAGGCGAATCGAGAGGCTGACCTATATGGAACACTTGATCCACCCCCTCTCCGGAAAACGCCACAGTACCCGTAGAGCTAATCAACCCCGGAACGTTGAGGTTTCCGGAAACAAGAGAAATATCCACCGTTCCCGAATTACTGATCCCATCAATTTGCAGGTCGCCCAGATTCTCCACCGTAACATCATTCGCTCCCGTAGCTGAAAAGCTCCCCACATTAGCATTAGTCAGGGAGAAATCTCCTGGAGCCATCGGAGTCTGAGTATACGAAAACTGATCGGCCGAAACTCGGCTAAGACGAACATCCCCACCCATCCCGAATACATTCACATCCTGAGTCCCATCCCCTCCAATGAATTGAAAAGGTCCCACCGGCTCGTTCTCGATAAACCCGATTGCCCAAGCGCCCGTCGCGACCGCCTCACCATAGAGGGAGATCATACCATTATTGATATTGGAGACGAAGGTCTCTGGATACAAAGGTCCATACTGATAGAAGAGTAGGCCCGCTTCGTAAGAATCCGAACTCGCTGTCTTTCCGGTGATCGTGATTGCTCCTCCCGCAGAATCAACAGTCGTGTTCCAGAGACTTGCTCCAGTTCCTTGCTCACTTGTTCCTTCTATGGAGATTGTCCCTGAATCAGAAGAAACCGCCCCTTCAGCAATCTGCACCCCTCTTCGTCCCGAGGACGAAGTATCCCTTCCTGTCAGAACAACACCAGCACTGCCTTCAATATGGGAATTTTCCACGTTCAGCGCCGCAGGTAAAGAGGGAGCAGCACTGTTGCTAAACCCGGTGACACTAACGGTCGATCCCGAAGAACCGATTTCCGCCCACCGAATATCAACGCCTTCAGCGTCTACCACATCAGTATTCCCTATCGTAATTGATCCCCCGGTTCTGATCGAAACCGACGGCTCAATTGATAGAGGTGGCGATGATCCATCTATTTGCACGCCACGATCTCCCACGATCGAAATATTTCCGACGCCGAGCGACTCGATTCGAGTCTCGTTATCCATGCGAAAATCTCTGGCTGAGTGAAAAGACAGATCATTATCCGAATCCCAGACAATCTCCGCATCGGAAAAAATAACTATGTCAGGATCCTCCTCTCCACCGACACTGGAACTGGTCGTAATAGACAAGCTACCCACCGCCTCCAGAAATTCAGAGAGGTCACCAGCAAAAAGGTTATTGGTCGAGCTCATGGGCTCCCCTTGCTCCATCGGAATTCCTTCTGCCAGAACATCCAGGTAAGAAGAATCGATCAAAAGAGAACCGCTAGCCCCCGCAGTGGATGAAACGTCCACCGTATCCATCAGTCCTGTGAGGGTGAGGGTCTCTTTCCCGGTCAGTTCGACAAAACCACCGTCACCCGAGTCCGTCCCGCCAGCAGCGTTCGCCATACCAGCAAACGACAGATCGCCTGTGGAATAAACAATAATTTCTCCACCATTCCCGATCGAACCAGCGCTCGCATCCAAGAGGGAATCGGAGCCGACCATAACATTCGAAGCATTCGGAATCGACATGTCGAGCCCCTCTCGACTGCCTCCGATTCGGATACTTCCACCACCAACGTCACCGTCAGCGAGAATCAGGGACCCCTCGAAAATATCGATCGCCTCCCCAATAACGAGGATTGTTCCGCCGGCACCTTCTGAATCCGCCGCATCCACGGTGCCTCCGATTTCTACACCTGCACCAGCTCCGGTTCCTGCATCAACAACGATGTCCCCTCCAGTCGATTCCGTTGGTCGCTTTGCCACCAGTTGACCGGTTGATTGCACTCGACCACCACCGGCCCTCAGAAAAATCTGCCCTCCCTCTTGAGACACGCCAGTCGCAGCGACCCGCCCATCGTTCCTGACAGCCATACCATAGATATTTCCTCCATGAGCCTTGAGCTCGGCAACGTTTGCCTCCACTGTCCCTTCGTTCAGGACACCGTTCGGTTTCGTGCCTCCCGAAGCCCCCCTGACAAAGACACGCTCGTGCCCACTTCCTTTTATAAGTACATCGTTTCCGGCCGCCAGGCCCGCTGTGCCGTTCGGGGCGCTGATACTCCCCTGGTTCAGCACCGATGCTGCGATGAGAAAGACATCACCGTCCGCAGCGCTGATGCTCCCGAGGTTTACCACGGTCGCCTGAGAAGGGCCCACAAAACTCATGTCGCCTCCGGCGAGGAATTCAGCATCGCTGACATCTAGCGTAGAGGCGGTAAAGCCCCCCACATCAATGACCCCGTTCATCCCGATCAGGATACCGTTCGGATTTAGTAGAAACACCCTGCCATTGGCAAAAAGGTTCCCATTGATATTGGAAGGGCTAGCTCCAGTGACACGATTGAGAGTTGCCGCTGTACTGCTTGGTTGATTGAACCGAGTCGTCTCTCCCGTGTCGATTGAGAAGGAAGACCACTCGATAATTCCCCGGTTCGAAAGTTGATTGATCGTCAAGCTTCCAGTGCCACCGGAAATGGAGATCGTTCCATTTCGGATATTCGCTCCGGTAGGATTCGTTGAGCCAAACCGAGGAACAGCAACACACGCTAGCACAATCGCCAGAAAAAGCACTCGGACTCGTAATGAAGCAATGTTCATTCTATGAAGGAAATTCACCTTCTATCTCCCGTCTGGCGCCTTTGACCCACTTTCCTAATTCTCTGGATTCGGGATGATTTCTACTCGGCCTTCTTTCACCTGCGCGTATCCTTTGCCGTCTTTCACAGCCACAGCGTAAAACGTCCCCCTCGCAGCAGCCACCCCGCTGGGCGTGCGAACCTTAAAATCAAGTTCACCAGCAGCGTTTGGCTTCAACAGAGCACCGAGACTTCCATCTTTCAAATCGACCAGCACTTGGCTGGGAGTCGCCGCTTCATCGACCGTCTCGATCACCACTTCAGAATTCTCCGAAATGCGGATCGCAGACCGAACAGTGATCACGACCACCGCTCGCGATTCAGCGCCCGTCTTGATAGTGGTCCCCACATCGACCTTGTCTCCTGCCTTGATGGGTGTCTCCGCACCACCATCCTCTGCGACGGCCTTAACATCCCCTACCGCAACCGTGACTTTGCCGCTTTTCGGCTCGGCCTGAACCAGTTCGCCGGATCCCAATAAAAAAACCACGCCGAAAGAGAACGCGCCTCGTATCCAATTCATTCTGTTCATGTTTCCCCTGTCAAAAATTTCGTGTTGCTTGATCGAAAACACTGACTTCGAACCAGAATCCTCAGATCTTCCTCAAAAACTGCGCCAAATACACAGACTTCAATCAAGTTACTTATACTTAGTCGCGATTGTCATTGGCTATTTCATACAAAATTGCCACGATCGGCTGACTCGTGACGGATTGACCAGATCAAAACCACTTCAATATGAGCTCTACTGATCGAGCGCCCCTGAAAGCTCGTTAAAGGCTCCGTCATCCAGATTCCCATTGAGTTCGGCGATAATCTGCGGATCAATCACGATCGGAACTGCCAGGATTCCAACCGGTCCGTCTATGGAGGTAATGGGAATGACCAGTGTCAGTTCCAAGGCACCCATCAACTCCTGCGCCGCAGCAGCCAGCAAACCTTCCTGCAGCACGGCCGCCACATCTGCTGGTGGGACGCCAGTAAGATCGATTGAGTAAGGCCCGTCAGAATGAACCATTATCATTCCACCTGAAAACTCAATCGCTTCTGCCAGTTCCCTCCACGCTTCAGGATCCAGGTTTCCCAGTAAGTCACCAATGATCGGAATCGGAGGAACACCAGACGATCCATCGAGGGCTGCAGGTGCGCCCAGTAAATACTCAGAGCCATCGATCATGATCGCTACAGCCTGATTGACCACCGTGCTGACGGAGGCCGCAAAAGCATTTCCCCCTCCTCCACCCGGAGGGTTCGACATTGGAATCGTAGGATCAAAATTCCCGGAAAACTGATCAAACGAATTACCTCCCGGATTATTGAATGGATCGGGGAACGGCACATTCTGTGTTTGCTGAGTCAGGATCGAATCATTATTTCCTGCATCGTCTTCTTCGGGAGCATACGGATTCTCAAAATTGGTAGCAATGATAGTCGAGCCATTCACCAGCATAGGATTCGGTTGGATCGTTCTACCTCCCCCAAGATCAAGAGTATCGTATCCAGCACCACCGTCCAACAACTGAACAAGCCCGTTCCCACGGCTCACTACCGTATCGTCTCCAGGCCCCAACAGGAGCTGCAAGACTTCGAGTGAAGAGAAAGTGTAAGTAGGATTCCTTGAGATCGTATTATTGCTGATTGTGTAGGTATTTACTCCTCCAAGATCGCGATCGTCGAGAACCAGTCTGTCAAAACCACCATCCCCCGAAACAGATTGAACCGTTGCCTGGTTCAAAAAGACAAACCTGTCGCCGCCACCTTTACCTTCGAGAATCTCAAAGTCTCTAAAAGTTCCGTTATTCAGCTTTCCAGAGTTATCGCTGGTAATACGAAACTCATCATCCCCATCAGTTCCCCTCAGGACATCGATGCCCTGCCCACCGACTACTCTTTCCATGTCCCGTATGTCGCCAACCTGAGTTGCTTCTCGATTTCCGAAATCAGCAAAAACACCAGTGGTAAAATTGCTGAAATCCAGAAGATCATTTCCTGCATCACCATCGATACCGCCAACGCTCCCACCCGGCATCATCACGAACTTATCATCTCCCTGCCCACCACGAAGCTCTCCATTAAAATCTGCACCTTCTTCCAGGTTGATCAAAAACGTATCATTTCCTTTACCGCCGGATACCGTGTCGTATCCATAAAACTGCGTGCCATCGATCTCGAAAATAGTCCCAAAACTGGAACTGACTTTAGGACTGGCAATCTCCGTCGAAGCAAACTGTATCGCGGAGAAACCGTCTAACTCCGAGAACGATTCACTGAAAACGTCGATCGTAGTGTCACCATCAGCACCAATCAAAGTGTTCCCACTCTCACCGATTGCACGAACCTCATAGATGTTGTTGAAACTCACGCCATTGAGGCGAAAGACGCCCTCTGTCAGCACATCAGCCCAGTACTCGCCGCCGTCGAAAAGAGTTTGTGGAGCAATAATCTCGCCGGAAACATAGATGGAACTCCCAAAGTAACCGTCACCCACGTGAAACGAAACGGATTGCCCGGCATCGACCGTTCCGTCCACAAAGATCGAACCAAACTCAGATGTGAAATCTGCAGTAGTAGCCAGCTTGATATTTCCGACCTCGAGGTTGTTCGAGTTTTGGATATTCACACTACCAACATTTAGAGCAGTAAAAAAATCTATATCACTGTCGAGAAGTGTGAAATTCTGACCAATCCCATCTGGATCGATAAACTCCACATAGCCTCCCTGCACATAGCGCGCCAGGATGTCACCGCCCAGACTTTCAAAAATCACACTTTGCGTGTCGTCACCGGTCACATAGCCACCTGAGGGCACCGTCATCGGATCATTGAACATCACTGCGTGCCCACCTTTTCCACTTCCGAGTCCCCTGAAAGTAATCGTCCCATTATTCCCGGTGAGAAACTGAGAAAAACTTGATGGCTCAGAGCCGTCATCCACCAGAACACCATAGTGAGTTGCCGATGTAGCAACAGCTCTACCACTTACTCCGATGTTACCGCTGGACGAACTGACAACACCACGTCGGACGAGAACTCCGTGATCACCACTACTCGTCCCTTCTATGGAAATATTTCCTGATCCGGTTCCGATCTGCACATCCTCGAGAACCACTCCAGGATTAAATGTCTTGCTGTCCCCCTTGATGGTTACCGAACCACTCTGCGAATAAACACTCGTATTCGCAATACGAACGCCCTCGGTGTTCCCCTTGGTCGGGTCGTTCTCAATCGTGATATTCCCCGAGTTCGCAGAAATCGTAGGAGCATCCATTGGAGAGTCTTCAGTCGAGCCAATCCTGATACCCTTTCCCCCTGACAAAGTGATATCTCCTGCCCCTGTCGAAAGTATCGAACTGTTCGACGCCATGTAGAAAGTATTGAGCGCCTTGATCGCGAGATCATTGCCGCTGTTCCAGGCAATCGTCGCCCCGGCATCCATGTAGATATCACCATTGCCATCGGAACCAGCAAGATCAGTTTCGATGATCAAAGATCCCATCGATTGGAGAAAGTTCGATACATCCTCGTCAGCAATCGAATTCGCCGATGTCGGCGAGCCCGAAATAGAGCCAGTCCCTGTCGACGAAAAAATATTGATGTCGTTCGGATCGAGAAGAAGCGTTCCGCCTTTTCCGTTAGCGGCAGACACATCGACCGACTCCATCAAGCTGGGCAGGGTTACAGTCTCTTTTCCTGACAACTCCACAAAACCTCCATCACCAGACTGCGTCCCACCCGTCGCTGCCGCGTGCCCCTGAAAATCCAAATCTCGCGAAGCAAACACGACCACTTCTCCACCGTCTCCAGACTCTGTGGCGCTCGCGCTGAGCACAGCCTCATTTCCTATGGTAACATCCGTGGCATTCATGAAAGAGGGGTCTTCTCCCCGCTTACCTCCACCAACAAAGATTCGACCGCCACCTGCTCCCCCATCTGCGAGAATTAAAGCACCATCGAAAACATTGATCGTCTCACCGAGAATAATCACTTCACCACCACTCTCAGATCCACCGAGTGCTTCCACCGTGCCGCCGATTTCAGCAGTTCCGGTCTCACCCGCATCGACAACCACACGTCCCGTGCCTCCCGAAACAGGCTGCGCCCGAAGAACACCGGTCGATTGAATTCTCCCGCCACCGCTGGAGCTCGTCGGAGTCCGGTTTCCCGCGCGAAGAAAAATCTGCCCGCCTTCCTGGGTAACCCCAGTTGCAGCGATACGGCCTTCATTCTTCACTGCGAGACCATAGATGTTTCCTCCATGCGACTTCAGTTCGGCGATATTCGCCTCGATCGTTCCAGTATTCTCTACCCCGACATCTTTATCGCCCCCACTTGCACCACGAACGAAAACTCGCTCGCTTCCCGATTCCTTGATCAGCACATCATTGCCCGCCGCCAATCCCACCGTTCCATTCGCTGCCGTCAGGGAACCACTGTTCTTCACTTGCGATGCGATCAGGAAAATATCACCATCCGATGCACTCACGCTCCCGAGGTTGATCACCGCCGCTTGTGAATTCCCCTGGAAAACAAGATCACTACCCGCCAGAAACTGCTCGTCACTCAGGTCGAGCGTCGAAGCTGTAAATCCCGCCACATCGACCACCCCGTCACGACCGATTACGATGCCGTTGGAGTTTAAAAGAAACACCCGTCCATTCGCAAGCAGTTGACCGTCGATTCGAGACACCCCACTGCCAGTGACTCGGTTTAGCGTCGCTGAGCGGGAATTATCATGCACAAAACGGGTTGTTTGCCCCGAATCGATCGAAAAGGAATTCCAGTCAATAATTCCTCGGTCACCCTGCTGGATCACCCGGAGAAAATCCCCTCGCGAATCAAAGCGAATATTCCCGTGCCGGATATTCGCGCCCTGAGGATTCGCGAATGCAGAGAAAGACAGCGATGCAGAGATCAGGAGAGTAAGTCCGATCTTAAGTCGAATGCACCGCTGGGGACCTGTCATTCTTGTAATATCGAGTGGATAAAAGGAAGCCGACAGATTCCTTAGTTTTCTGGATCCGGGATAATTTCGACCCTGCCCTCTTTGACCTGGGCATAGGCTTTGCCATCTTTTACAGCCACAGCATAGAAAGTTCCACGAGCCGCTGCCACTCCGCTGGGGGTGCGCACCTTAAAATCGAGCTCTCCCGCCGCATTTGGCTTCAGCAACGCACCCAGGCTGCCGTCCTTGAGGTCGATCATGACCTGACTTGGCTTCGCTGCCTCATCGACCGTTTCAATGACGACCTCGGAATTCTCAGAAATTCGGATCGCAGAACGAGCAGTGATCACCACCACGGCTCGGGACTCTGCCCCTGTTTTGATCGTAGTTCCGACAGCAACCTTGTCTCCGGCCTTCACCGGTGTTGCGGCTCCATCTTCTGCGATGGCCTGGACGTCACCAACAGCGACAGTCACTTTACCGCTTTCCGGCTCCGCAAAGGCAGTAGCAGCCAGTGCGAGAACAGCGGCGATTCCAAAAAACGTTAATCCTTTCATAGCAAACCCGTTCAGGAAGGTACACATCCTTTTAACGGCAGGCGGGACAGTTTTCAATGCCTATCCCACCTGCGAATGACGAATTGATGTGGGCACCCATGCAAGAATCTGCTTACTTTTCTTAACTTTTCCCAACTTTATGGCCTCCAAGTCCGACAAAAGGCGACCTCTCGCTGTTTTTCTGGCCCCAGTTCTCACCGCAGGATTGATGGCCTTGGTCTGGCCGACAGATTTCGTCCGTGAATTGGAAAACGTGACCATGGACTGGCGTTTTCGAGCCCGGGCGGATACCGATCCAGCTCCCGACCCACGAATTGCTTTAGTGGGAATTGGAGATCAGTCTCTGAAAGAATGGGGCCGCTGGCAGGATTGGACCCGCAAAAACCACGCAGCGTTTCTCGCTGCGCTCGCCCTGAACGAAACTCGGATTCCCAAAGTGGTGGCATACGACTTCTTTTTCCCGGAAAAAAGTTTAGACACCTCTGCTGACGAAGCCTTTGCAAGCTATCTAGAGTTGCATCCTGGAGCAATTACCGGAGTCGAGATCATTGAAAAGGAAGTGCCCGAACCTTCTCGACACTTCGATTGGATCGGAAAAACCATCCCATTGTCGAACGTAACCGGAGAAGTCAGCAATCTTCTTGGAGGAGACGACGCCAATGCCCCGATCGAAGCGATAGCCGAAGCATCCTGGACCGGGATGGTGAATTGCCCTCCCTCGAAACTCGACGGAATGCGGCGAAAACTACCCTTTGTCGGCCGGATTGGGGAAAATGTTTATCCTTCATTTGTGCTTCAGATCATCATGCAGTGGGAGGAAGTTTCCCCTGACGAAGTCACCGTTGTCATCGGTGATTCCGTTACCATTCCTCGTTCCGATGGGAGCGAATACAAAGTCCCAATCGACGGGAACGGGTTCTTCACGATCAACTACCGCAACACAGACCGTT
This sequence comes from Verrucomicrobiales bacterium, assembly GCA_002698785.1. GTDB lineage: Bacteria > Verrucomicrobiota > Verrucomicrobiia > Verrucomicrobiales > DEV007 > Arctic95D-9. Next base: position 103,756 of record PAAG01000016.1, read on the forward strand.
TCAATGTGGTTGATTACGTAGCCCTTGCCATTCAATCCAGCAATTCGTCGGAAGGTGCTCCGTGGCCTGAGGACATCCCCCCCATCAAAGACCAGATCCTCGTTGTAGGCCAAAGCGCCGTAGGTCTCTCCGATTTCGGTGCCACCCCCTATTCAGCCCAGGCCGCTTTGTTTATGGTTCAGGCAACAGCGCTCGACAGCATTTTGCGAGGCGATTTCATGACAGAGTTCCCGAAGCTCTGGATAATTCTAGCCTGGCTTGCTATCGCCTGGGCCACCCTGATTTCTCTGCGCCGCGCTCCTATCATTGTCGAGATCGCCGTGCCAGTAGTCATCATCGTTGGGTTTGTTCTATTGTGCTTTTTCGTATTCGAGCACTTCTCGCTATCTGTTCCGATGTTTCTCCCCATTCTGGGATTTGCCCTCATTCATACTACCGTGATCGGCGACCGGCTAGTTACAGAACTCAAGGAGAAGCGCCGGATCAAGGGCATGTTCAGTTCTTACGTATCGCCCGATCTCGTACAAATGATGGTCGCGTCAGGAGAAACTCCGGAACTGGGCGGAAAAGAGGTCGAAATTACAGTCCTCTTCAGCGACATCCAAGGCTTCTCCGGATTCTCCGAAGTATTGTCTCCGAAAGAACTCGTCGACATCATGGTCGAATATCTCTCTTCCCTGACCGACATCATGCAGGAACAGGGTGGCACTCTGGACAAATACATCGGTGACGCGATCGATGGGATGTTTGGAGCTCCCCTTTCTCTTCCAGATCACGCCTACCAAGGAGTGAAAGCCGCCATCCTGATGCAGAGGGAGCAGGAAGAACTGTGCAAGATCTGGCAACAGCGGGAAGGCACAAATGAACTCGTCAAAACCATGCGCACCCGCATCGGATTGAACTCCGGAGTCGCCGTTGTCGGGAATATCGGTTCTGCCCGTCGATTCAACTACACCATGATGGGAGATAACGTGAACCTTGGTGCACGCCTCGAATCCGGCGCCAAAACCTATGGCGTCTATACCATGGTCAGTCACGATACCCGGAATGCAGCACAGGCCACACGCGACGACATCATTTATCGATACATAGATAAAATTCAGGTCATGGGAAGAACTCAGCCCGTCGAAGTCCACGAAGTGCTGGAATACAAAGACCGCGTTACACAAGAAACCCTCGACTGCATCGAAATATACAGCTCTGCGTTGGAACTGTATATGAACCAGGAATGGGACAAGGCGATCGAACAGTTCAAGAAATCCGCAAACCTTGAGCTCTTCCAGCCCAATCGAGACCCAGGTATTAAAACCAACCCATCTCTGATGATGGCCAACCGCTGTGACATCATGAAAATTTCTCCACCAGAGAAAGACTGGGACGGAGTCTACCGAATGACGACAAAATAACTGTTGGAAAATGCCCCATTCCGCATCGAAATACGGGGGGTGGGTTATTCACGGACACTTCCTTTTGCGATAGCTTTTACATTGTCGCTATTTGCAGCTGATCTGGAGGCAGAGTTCCGCACGTGGAACGACTCTACAGGGAACTACTCGGTGGAAGCGGAGTATGTACGAGCCGACGGCGACAAAGTCGTATTGAAAAAAAGAGACGGCTCCACCGTGAAAGTCCCCTTCGCGAAACTCTCACACGAAGACAATACCTACGTAGTCTCGCAAGATCCAGCAGCCGCAATCCATGCCTTGGAAACGTTGGCACGGTCTTTCTATTCCTTCATTTTCGATCAGATGAGGACAGCCAGCGGCAGAGGGACAAAGGCCTATCTCCGCGCCGAAAAATTATCCAGCATGGCTCCGAGTTCCATGCAAAGCGCCCTTGCCGTCCTGATTATCACCACCGTGACTCCGTTCGTTTTCTTGTTCTTCTATATCTGGCTCCTCAAACATGAATTTCGAGCGTCTCCCTGGTGGGGTGTCTCACAGCTTGTGGCCGATCTCGCCGTAACATTTTTGCTACCCTACGTAGGGCTAGCCGTCGCGCTCTTCTTCGGGCTAAAGCACTCTGACACGTCAAAAGGCCCCGTCATCGCCTATGTGATTCTGAGCTTGATCACATTCGGATCATTTTTCCTGATCCCCAAGGACGTCTTCCAATAATACCATCACAAGCGACCGGGGCATTCACTTTAGTCGAGGATCAATTCTCGACTCCTCAACTGGCCGAGCAAAGCTTCTTTCCCAGCTTCCGTCCAGTCCTCAAAAAGCAGAATCCGTGTCTGTCCGTTTCTGAGGAGAAAGACCAACCAGAAATCACTCGAACGCTCGACTCTATCGATATCGCCCCAGCTCAGCGACTCGGATGGCCCGATTGCAAAACCATCATCAGTGAAAACATCCCTCTTCCTTTCGCGAAACTGTGGAAGAAGGACGGCAATCAAGATCGGCAATACCCAATACCAGATCCAGCCACCGGCAAGACTCATAGTAGTAACCAGCACGACCTGTGCGACTAGCATCACTATGAGGCACCAGACCAGAAACCGTCTGTACGCCGCCAACAACGATGCATTTCTCTCATACCTGGTCACATTCTCCATAGCGTTTCTCTTTCCTCCCCTAGATTATCGTCCCAGTATTTACATAATCACCAGAATTAATGAAATTGTAATGATAATTTCATGAGAATGTCATTTTCATGAAATATCTAGAAGCCACCCCATGCAGACTGGATACCACTGCCGCAATACAATCTCGCCTCAGAAAGTCGCTAGCCTTCCGACCTCCATAGGAAAAAGGCAGAGACCAAAGCCGTGAGGCATTACGACATAGCATCCATCGTCCAAGTGACAGTCAGCTTCGATCCTCTCAATCGCCCCCTCTCCCACTGGGCGGTCCCTCCTAGCAACTCCGCTCGTTCCTGAATCGATCTCAGCCCTAATCCTGCACTGCTTTCTCGGACGTCAAAACCACGTCCGTTCTCTTCCAGGCAAAACCAACCTCTGTTCGCGTCTTTCTCCAGGGCCACTGTTAATTCGCTCGCACTGCCATGTCGCATAGCATTGGAAGTGAATTCCTGAAAAATACGATACAACTCCCTGTCGGTCATGGAATCGACCCCTGGTATAGAAAACCTCAATTGTCCTTGAAATTCCTCGCTGTCCAACTCCTGAAGGTAGGCCCGGCAAGCCTCTTCCAGCGTATATCCATTCAACTGAGTAGGATGTAAATCGTACGCCACCTCTCGAATTTCATCAATAACCCGGGACAGAGACCGAACTCCGTCGCTGGTTTCATCAATCTCCAGGGTCAGTTTCTCTCTCGCATGAAAAACACTTCGTGCCACTCCATCATGCAACTCTCGGGCAATTCGTGCCCTCTCTTCCTCCTTTGCTGAAAAGACATGTCCGGCCAGACGCCTCGCACGAGTTCGGTAAGAAGTGAGCTGTGCCGCCAGTAGGATACCGTATACAGCGATCATCACCAGGCCAAACCAACTGGACAAGGGAGTCCATTTGTCGACCTCTGACACTACGGGAGTGATGTAATTCAAAACCTCAGGAACATAGCTCGCCAGTAATACCGCCCACACCGCCAGGAGCAATATCGCCCGGCCATCCTTGTTTCTCACCTCTGAGATCAAAAGCCAACCAATCCAACTCATACACACCATGCTCACCCCCCCCAACAAAGCACCGACGGGAAAGTAAAACATACTCCCAACTGAAAAGGCAGTGGCAGCTGACGCCAATACCAGACCAAACACAAGACGCCTCGCCCAGCGACTCGTCTCCCCTCGAAAGAAGTCTTCAATCAGAAGAAGAAGAAACCCACTGTAACAGCCCCAATATCCAATTGTAACCAACTGCCACAGTAACAAAGAGAACGGCAGGTCAGCGAGAAGCGACGCACCGCGATACCCCTGCATCAGGAACTCCCCCCAAAACATCCCCATAAAATACCAATGCGAAAGATTCCTCGGCGCCGCGCATAGCAGAACGATTCCCAGCAATCCAAATACAGCATACAGAAACATCTGTCCGACCAACCAGAATGCGGGTCTCCGTTCCGTCTCCAACTGGATACGCTGCAATTCTCCAGACACCCCGACAGCGGGAAGCGCTCCAACAAGTCCACCCTCAGAAAAAACACACCCCACTCGCACTGCGATCACATGCTCCCTTGGTGAAATCGCTTCAGGATCGATAGCAAACACTTCATAGCGCCCCAGCCATTCCAGTCCTGTGAGAGGTTCGAGACTGCCTTTAGCCCCTATCAGACGACCATCCCAATATATCTCAGCCACGTTTCCTATATATCCCGGCGAAAACGAAAGAGCCTCCCCCATCCACTTTTCCGGAATAGTCACACGGAACCGGTACCACCCGATGTCTCCTACCCCTCCTAGAGCCGCTTCCTGCCACGACTCCCCAATGATAATCTTCTCCCATGTGGAATCATCAAAACCAGGATCAGAAAATGCTTTATCATCGCCAAGGAAGAAGGAAGCCTCAGTCAAAGGGATCATATCATCACTACCACGAAGAGAAGGTCCACATAACGCAACCAGACCAAGCGTCAAAACCACTCCGATTTGGCGTTTGACCCCGCACCAAAATCCTTCACGATGCAGCAACCGCACACCTGATTGATGCCGTTTTCCAGACACGACAACACTATCTGCACTGTAATACTCGCAGACGACCATGGATTGATTCTTCAAGCGGTAGAAGGCTATCTCCAGAGAAATGGTAGCTACGAAGTTATTTCAATGCACGAAGATGGCAATGAAGCGCTTCAAGCAATTCTCGAGAAAAAGCCCGATCTCGCCATCCTCGACAATTCCATGCCCCGCCTCACCGGCATCGAAATCGCCCGGGAACTTTACCGTTCCGGCAAAAACGATACTCTCATCGTTCTACTCACCATGTATGCCCATCCCCACCTCCTCACCGAGGCAAAGCGTTGGGGCATCTCCGCCTGCGTCTCGAAAGAAGACGCCACCGCAGAGCTAGGTAAAGCACTGGTCGCTGCGAACTCTGGGGACTTCTACGTCAGCCCGAAGCTCGCGGAAGAAATCAAGCAGGCTCCACTGAACGAAGCAGAATCCGTATCACTAACCCCTCGGGAAAAACAGATTCTTGCGACCATCGTTGATGGCATGACGAACAAAGAAATCGCCGATCTTCTCGGCCTAAGCACGCGCACCGTCGACCACCACCGTGAAAGGCTCATGCGTAAGATCGGAGCACGCAACACAGCCGACGTCGTCCGCTACGCCGCCCAGATGGGAATGCGGCTGAAATAGGATTCCCTGATTGAGAGATCGGATTCAGGAGAGAATCGTGAGCGTTACCGATTCCCTTCCCGATTCAACAACGTCAGCTATGGATCCTTCGAAGTCGCAATCGGCAACCTCGATATCGTACTCGGTTTCACCGTAGTCGGGTGTTGAATCCCACCAGTAAGTTCCTTCACCCTGTCACTGATAAAAAAATCAAGCTCCCTGAGGTGAATTATCCCATCCGCATTCACATCGGCTTTTCCTCGGAGCCCTTCCAGCAACCCCAACGTGAAGGCACCATGCCCCCAGTCCGCATGCTCGACACTGGACTCGTCTCCTGTTGAGGCAGCCATGATAACAACGCCGTTCTCTTCACTGGTCAATTCACGAATCGCTTCGCTCGGATCGAAAGCTGACTTCAGGGCACCCACGCTGCGACGTTTCAACCCTGCCGTATCAACAAGAGAAAAAAGATCTTCCCCCAGCTGTCCCGAATGGCAGGTGTCCAGGAACATCAGCACACGACTGGGGAGATTACCCAGAATATCGGCAAAGTCGTCCCACGCCACCCCAGTGCTACGCAACCGATCCGGATTTCCGTCGTGCGGCAACAGATAGTAATTTCCCCTCTCGTCGTTCACACCGTGCGCAGCGAGAAAGATCATGACGACATCTTTCTGGGTAGCATTTTCCTCCAACCACTCCAGTCCCTCTTGAACGGCATCTTCTGTCGCTTCCTCGTCTTTTAAGAGTTTCACTTCAACCTTTTTGAAGAGCCCCTTCCGTTGCCTTCCGAAAAACTCGGCGATCGCATCAGCGTCTGCACCACAGAAATCCAATCCAGGTATGCTTGCGTCCTCATATCTACTGATGCCCACGGAAAGAACGTAAAGATTCGGACGCAAGAGGTCATCGAGATTGTCCTTCTCAATATCTGGCATTGTAGGAAGAGTGGCAACTGCTCCACGGGATACACCACGGATTATGCGTTCCTCACTGGTATGGCCGGAGTTTTCATTCCTCGCGAAAATCGACAGGCGGTTTTCTCCGGGGAGAAGTTTTACCGATGTCTCGAAGGTCAGTTCGTTGCCAGATACACTGTAGTCGGTCTCGACTGCTTTTCCGTTCAGGAGGAGTTTGATCTCTTCGAGTTCAGTCCCCGCGGAAGTGATAGTCGCCTTTACATCCACACTCTCCGATTCGGCGGCCTCTGTCTCGAAGGCTGGCGAGACCCACTGCACTTTCGGAGGTAGGAGCGATGAAATACTTATCTTTTCAATCTCTGCTTCTAGAAACGCTTGCCTGGCGTTGCCCAATTGGACTGTGGACTTCACCAACTCGGGAAGGTGATATTTTTTTCGAAACACGTAGCTAGGATAAAAATCGGCGAGGTCCTGGAACCCGTGATTGATGTGCCATCCGATATATTTCTCTCCCCCGGGAGAAGAATGATAGAAGCCATCAGCCCTCCAGCATACCCACTCATTGTCTTCATCGACAAACAAAGACGCCAGCGGATATACCGTAGTATTCGGATTCATGTATTTAGCGACAGTAAGGTCGAAAAACAATTCTTCTCCCTCTCTTTCAATCCGGTATTTCACTTCGTCGCCAATGTCTTTCGTGGCTGTGTAGGAAACGGCATCTTTAAGCGACTCGACTACAACGTCGTCGATCTGCAGAACTCGATCATTTACCAAGAGCCCGGCCTTGTCGGCGGGGAAGCCCTTGAAGATTCCCCGGATGTATACGCCGTCTCCCAACTCGCCAAGATTTACCCCCACTACAGGCATCGGCTCGGGCTCCGGATTGGCCCGCCAGATCTTAACGGTTCGATCGTCCCCGCCCGATACAAGATACTTTCCATCAGGTGAGACCGAGACGCCTCGGATTTCCCCCTTGTGTCCAATATACTCCCTGATCACCTGTAAATCTCCATCCTTCTTCCCGTGTTGAAGCAAGCTAAATAGGGAAGAAACGAATACTCGCTCTGTTCCTTCGCCGAAAGTCCAGTCCGTGATCATTCCGTCCTCACTCATCACGTACTCGATCTTGCCCAGCGAGTCGACATCGAGAGTCACCTCGTCGATGTAGTCGATCTTCTTTCCATTCCTCTCGTACACCTCCCATTGAAAATTTCCATCGTCTTTGGACGGATCGTAGTCACGCAAAGTCAGCGTGGAGAAATCGAATACCTTGCTCGGAGTACGGTCTTCGTGTTCAGGCCCGAAGGCCACAATTGGCTCGTTCGATAAGGCAATCGCCACGTTCTCAACCCTGAATCCCTGACCACTTGAATCGAATAGGGCAGTCCCGGCATCCTTGCCATCTTTGGAAACAGCCAGCCAAGCTGAAACATTCCTAGCGGTGCCACCGCAAGTGACAACATATTCTCCGGAGCGATGCCAGTCTGCCGCGAGAACCGGCGATCCCTGATCTTGATACGAGAGGATTTTTTCACCACTTGCAAAATCGAGAATAAAACTCCCTTCCTCCCCATTCGCGGTGCAGAGGATTCTAGTTCCATCGGGAGAAAATCGGGAAACTAGCGCCTCTTTGTCGTCTTTTGTCGTGGCAAGAACTTTTTCCAGCTCCCCGCTCTCTCCATTCCACAATAGAAATTTTCCGTCGAATCCGGCAGAAACAATCCACTTCCCTTCTGGAGAGTAATCGCACATACGAACCATACCGGAGTGCTCTTTCATAACCCGCTTCAGTTGAAAGGGCGAATCGAGGTCCGGACGAACCCAGAGAATCAGCAACCCGTCGAGCGAATTAGAGACGAGGCGAAGCCCGTCGGGAGAGAAATTGACACCATAGACCGCGTCGGTATGCCCCTCAAGAATCTGCGCTTCTTTTCGGTCGGTGAAGTCGATCTTGCCTCCTGATTCCAGATCACTCAGCTCGCTGACATCCCATAACCTCACGGTTCCGTGATGCTCTGCAACAGCGAGCACTTTTCCATCAGGGGAAAAATCCATCCCTACAATCGTGACTACATCCTTAAGATATGGCACCCCAACGAGTTTCATCCGCTTGTAGTCAACCAGCAGAACCATTTCACCTTCCCCTGTCCCGGTTTCCCTCCCTGCCATAGCCAGCCAACGCCCGTCGCTCGAAATCGCAACGGCGTTGAGGGCACCTGTTTTCCCTCCTCCTATCGGAATCCGAATCGAACGCTTTAGCTCTCCCGTCTTTGCATCCCAGACCCGTGGTATCTTGTCGACCCCGACAGTAATGATTTCACTCCCATCGGGTGTTACAACCATATCGTAAATGGTTCCTACGGGTCCTTGGGGATCGACAACGAGTTGTGCAGATTCCTGAGCAGATGCCAGGCTGGCCGCGACAACCATCGTTGCAATGACAGCGCAGCATCGCCGAGCGAACGTTCTCACGCTACTGTAGATTCCGGTTTGGATGAATTGCTTTGCGGTGGCCCTCCTCATCGTCAAATTCTCCTTCGTTGCTAAAGTGGAATACATTGGCACATATGAAAAGTGCCTTTTCCCGAGAACTTTCACTACCAAAGAACGACCGACCGGTGGCTGGCATCGCCCGGTCGGATCAGACAAGGTAGTGGCCTCTATTTACGCAATGATGATTCTGCGCACTCGCCGCTTTAGTTTTCGAACTTTCTTATTAAGTCTCTTGGCTCTCGCAGACTTTTTCTTTCGTTTGGCCTGCTTGATCCTTTTCTTCAATTTCTTGATTTTCCGGCTCAGCTGAATCACCGCCCCCTGATCATATGGCACTCCCATTCCGAAGCTACCCGGATCATAGAAAACATCGTAGACCATATTGGTGTCGGTCTCGACCAGATCGTCCGCTTCGGAGGAAAATGCGACGGTGCCATCATTTCCCACGACAGGTTCCTCCGGCTCGTAAATCGATGTTGTTTCACCTCCACCGAATTTTTCCGAGACAATGGTGGTTTCATTAGTCACTCGATTGTGCACATAAATTTCCCCGAGTGAAAATCCGTTGACCAAATTGCTGGAATCCGAGAAAAAAGCGACATACTTCCCACTTGGAGACATGGAAGGGGAATAACAACTTCCGTTGGCTTCTCCTCCACCAGTCGGGACCGATACCCTTTCGGTTGTCATTGCATTAATGTCTCTCACAAATATGTCACCCCGGACATTCGTATCGGCAGCACCGATAAGGTTATCGGCGTAAGAATTAAATGCGACCAGCTTACCGTCACTGGAAATGGTGGGTGTGGTTGAGTCGTTATTCCCTTCAGTATTTACACCGCCAACAGAGACACGAATTGTATCGTTGAGAATGCGATCCCTGACAAATACGTCTCGATCGCCGTTGAAGTCGTCGTCAACCAGATTTGTGGCTTCCGACTCAAAGGCCACATAAGAGCCATCGTAAGAAACACAGGGATCATATGAATGATCGTCCGACTCCAACTCTGCGTGAGAGATGGAGATGCGCTCTGTCGTACCAGCCATGACGTCGCGCAGAAATATATCGGTTTTGCCATTCGTATCGCCATCCACCAGATTGCTCGAAAATGATCGGAATGCGACGAACATTCCATTACCCGAAATCGCAGTATCGGTTGCGCTACTAGCCTGCCCCCCAGTCGTGGTAACCGAAATAAACTCTGTCGTTCCAGCGAGACGGTTCCGCAAATAGATACCACTCGTTCGACCTGCAACAAGATTGGTAGAACCCGAAGCGAAAACCACATAGTTTCCGTCGTCCGAGACAGCAGGGCGATCGCTCGTCCCGTTTCCTTTCATCTCATCTGAGTTCACTGAAATCAGCTCCAGCTCACCCGTTTGCCTGTCGAGCAAATAAACATCATCATTTGTATCCGAGTCCTCAGGCAAAAGATTCGTCGCAGAAGAATCGAAAACAATGAACCGTCCATCAGCAGAGATATCCACGTGAAGTGCTTCATCATTTGCCTCGACACCGCCGGGGCCCAAATTCGCTCTTTCCAAGGCATGATTAGTCGTGGAAAAGAGCGTGATCAGCAGACCGAGAAAGATCTGCGCAAGAATTGTCCTTACTGAATTCATATTATTTCTACAAGCAGTTTGATTCTATACATAAGGGAATCCAGTAGCTCCAATGTATCAATTCCGACAGAATGCAAAGTAACAAGTCCCTCAACACATCACAGTCCAAATATCCATAGAAACAGGATCACCTTCAATTCATCGGTAGAATCGAACCCGCCACCTGCCTGATTGAACTTTCTTCAGATAGCCCTGCTACCGCATATCGATGTATGACTGATCATTTAGCGTTCGATATACCCCCTCGATATTTGAGGGAAGCCACTGCTCGTAATTTTTCAGATCCGAGAAATCATCAAGCCGGATCTCTTTCTTCAATTCATCCAGCGATTTACCATCCAGCATTCCCTGAAGCACAGCGTCATACAGTGCTTCGAGATACGTGAGATACCTTTCCACATCGTCCTTGGTTCCCTCAGCAGCGTGCCCGCCGATCAACAGATCGAAATTCATTTCGAGCACCTCGCGAGTCGAGTCGATCATTCCCTGGATATCATACCCCTTGAGATCTTTATAAGGCATCCGATCCAACACAATCCAGTCGACAACGAAAAGAACGTTCAGAGGATCGAACTTCATACTCACCGATCCCCTGCCATTGTTCGTACCATGATAGGTCAGGCGCACTTCCTGCCCTCCCAGAAAAATGTTCATTTCCTCGTCGAAAACGAGATCCGGGATTTTCGTGTTCGCCTTCGTCCGCACCAGATTTTCGCGCGCCAGTCGATGAGAGATGAAAACCACACCCTCATCCGCAAAAACATTTCCGCCATAGACGTGGTCGATATGGTTGTGACTGTAGACCACATAGCGAATCGGCACATCAAACCGCTTTCCTAACTCACCCTTCAACCAAGTCGCTGCCTCTTCACTGATCGGATCGGTGAGCAAAATGCCCTCTTCCGTCACGAGAAACACCGATCGGTAATGTCCCGCCGTAAACCGATACAGATCTCCCTTCATCTGTTCGATGGAAAATTCAGACGCCTCTTCCGCCCTCAGGGGCACGAAGGCGAAAAAAAATGCAAACAGGAACAGGAATAACCGAATCATCATGAGTGACGTTACGCCTCCCATCTCGGAGCGCGATGCAACGCCAACTGCACGGCGATACAAAAAAACCGCCCACCCCTTTCGGGATGGACGGTCTTTCAAAAGTCGTTTCCGGAACGATCGCTCGCTCCGGAATCGTGTAGGAGCAGATGATTACATCATGCCGCCCATGCCGTGGTCGTGGCCGTGGGCTTCAGGTGCTTCTGGCTCAGGAATGTCAGAGATAAGACACTCGGTAGTGAGGAGAAGACCGGAGATAGAAGCGGCGTTCTGCAGGGCAGAGCGAGTCACTTTAGTTGGGTCAACAACACCACCCTTAACGAGGTCTTCGTAAGAGTCAGTTGCTACGTTGTAACCAACGTTACCTTTCTCGTTCTTCACTTTCTCTACGATGAGGGCACCTTCGCGACCTGCGTTTGCAGCAAGCTGGCGAAGAGGAGCTTCGATTGCGCGAGCAACGATTTCAGCACCAGTAGCTTCGTCACCGTCGAGACCGAGGTCGGAGATACCACCCTGTGCGCGGATGAGAGCAGTACCACCACCAGGGACGATACCTTCTTCAACAGCGGCACGAGTCGCGTGAAGAGCATCTTCAACACGTGCTTTCTTCTCTTTCATCTCAGTTTCGGTAGCAGCACCGACGTTGATGACCGCAACACCGCCAGCAAGCTTGGCAAGGCGCTCCTGGAGCTTCTCACGATCGTAATCGGAAGTAGTCTCTTCGATCTGACGACGTATCTGGCTTACGCGGCCGCTGATCGCGTCGCTTGTTCCTTCACCTTCGATAACAGTAGTCTCTTCCTTCGTGATCTTAACGCTCTTGGCAGAACCAAGGTCGTCCATAGATACGTTCTCGAGTTTGATACCAAGATCGTCAGTGATGACACGGCCACCAGTGAGGATAGCGATGTCTTCGAGCATAGCCTTACGGCGATCACCGAAACCAGGTGCCTTAACAGCAGCTACGTTCAGCGTTCCGCGGATCTTGTTCACAACGAGAGTGGCAAGAGCTTCGCCTTCTACGTCCTCAGCAATGATGAGGAAAGGACGACCGCTCTGAGCGACTTTCTCGAGGAGAGGAAGCATGTCCTTAAGGTTGGAGATCTTCTTCTCGTGGATGAGGATGAGTGCGTTCTCGAGGTCAGCAGTCATCGCTTCGGTGTCAGTCACCATGTAAGGAGAAAGGTAACCTTTGTCGAACTGCATACCCTCAACAACGTCGAGAGTGGTTTCGATACCTTTTGCTTCTTCAACAGTGATGGTTCCGTCCTTACCGACTTTATCCATAGCGTCAGCAATGATGTTACCGATCTCGGTGTCCCAGTTAGCAGAAACTGTAGCGACCTGAGCGATCTCTTTGGTGTCTGTAACTTCGGTGGAGATCTTCTGGAGCTCAGATACGAGAGCTTCAGCTGCCTTGAGGATACCGCGCTGGAGGCTGGTGGGGTTAGCACCGGCAGTCACGTTGCGGAGACCTTCGCTGTAGATTGCTTCAGCAAGAACTGTAGCAGTCGTGGTTCCGTCACCTGCGATATCAGAAGTCTTGGAAGAGACTTCTTTGATGAGCTGAGCGCCCATGTTTTCGTAGGGATCGCTGAGTTCGATTTCCTTAGCAACCGTTACACCATCTTTGGTGATAGTTGGGCTGCCGAACTTCTTGTCGAGAATGACGTTGCGGCCTGCAGGCCCGAGCGTTGCCTTTACTGCCTTGGCGAGCTTCTGGGCTCCGGCAAGGAGTGCATGACGTGCTTCTTCGTCGAATGACAGTTGTTTAGCCATGTTATATTCTGGTTTGTTTGTTAGTTAGTAAATCAATTCAAGGATTGCGTTCCTGGAAATCAGGAAAGAATTCCGAGGATGTCGCTTTCGTTCACGAGTACACACTCTGCACCGTCGATTTTTACTTCAGTGCCGCCGTACTTGGAGATGAGGACTTTGTCGCCCACCTTTACGGAGAACTCGACGATTTCGCCGTCGTCGTTCTTGCCGTTTCCGAGTGCGATTACTTCTGCCTCCTGGGGCTTCTCTTTTGCAGTGTCGGGAAGGAAGATACCGCCTTCGGACTTCTGCTCTTCAGGCTCGATGCGCTTTACCAGCACGCGAGTTCCAAGAGGTGTGATATTGGTAGCCATGTGGTTATATCAGGTTTGTTTTTTTGGTTTGTTATTAGGTTGAAATTCCGCAGTTCGATTGGCACGCCTCTGTCGAGATCATCCGCTCCAGGAGCGGGCCTACGACCCGCGGAAAAACAAGTCCCGAACCTCCATTGGAGGCCCGGGACAAAGGGTTCATAAATTAGGATTTTTCTTCGCCTACTTCTTCGAATTCTGCGTCGACGACATTGCCCTTGGCCTGCTTAGGCTCGTCGGACTCTTCCGCTTCAGGAGCAGGTCCACCGGCAGCCTGGCTCATGTCAGGTCCAGCAGCTCCGCCAGCCTGTTGTGCCGCAGCAGCAAGTTCGGAGAACTTCGCTTGGAGAGCGTCAGTCGTGGACTTGATCTTCTCCGTGTCGTCTTCCTTGAGAGCTTCCTCCACATCGGTGACGGCGCTTTCGATGTCAGACTTCACTTCCGCAGGGAGCTGCTCGCCGAGTTCTTCCATCTGCTTCTTCACAGTGTAAACCATGTTGTCGGCAGTGTTGCGAACTTCGATCTTCTCGAGACGCTCTTTGTCAGCCTCGGCATACTGCTCGGCTTCCTGCTTGGCCTTTTCGATCTCTTCATCGCTGAGACCACTGGAGTCCTTGATGACGATCTTCTGTTCCTTACCAGTATCCTTGTCCTTAGCGGAAACATTCAGGATACCGTTACGGTCGATGTCGAAAGTCACTTCGATCTGTGGCACGCCGCGAGGAGCTGGATTGATCCCATCGAGACGGAAATTACCGAGCACCTTGTTGTCCGTGACCATCTTGCGCTCACCCTGGCAGACCACAATGTCTACCGAAGGCTGATTGTCCGCAGCAGTCGAGAACACCTGAGACTTCTTCGCAGGGATCGTCGTGTTGCGCTCGATCATTGGAGTCGCGATACCACCCATCGTTTCGATAGAAAGAGAGAGCGGAGTCACGTCAAGGAGCACCACATCACCGAGAGTCGGGTCTTTCGCAAGAACACCACCCTGGATCGCAGCACCGATCGCAACCACCTCATCCGGGTTCACACCCTTGTGAGGATCCTTACCGGCGAGAGACTTCGCAGTCTCGATCACCTTGGGCATACGAGTCATACCACCCACGAGCACGAGCTCGTCGATGTCGCCAGCACTGACGCCAGCTTCCTTGAGACACGCATTAACAGGTCCCTTCGTGCGCTCGAACAGACTGTCAGTCATCTGCTCCAGCTGAGAACGGCTCAGCGTCTGCTGGATGTGCTTCGGACCAGTCTGGTCAGCCGTGATGAAAGGCAGGTTGATTTCGTAGGACTGAGAGGATGAAAGAGCGATCTTCGCCTTCTCTGCCTCTTCTTTGATTCGCTGGAGAGCGTCAGGCTGACCACTCAGGTCAATACCATTCTCTTCTTTGAACTGCTTCGTGATCGAAGAAATGATCGCATTGTCCCAGTCATCACCACCGAGCTGTGTGTCACCGTCAGTCGCGAGCACTTCGAAAAAGCCCTCGTCGATTTCGAGCACCGAGATGTCGAACGTACCACCACCGAGGTCATACACCGCGATCTTCTCTTCGCCCTTCTTATCCAGACCGTAAGCGAGAGCAGCCGCAGTTGGCTCGTTCACGATACGCTTCACGTCCAGACCGGCGATCTCACCAGCTGCCTTCGTGGCATTACGCTGAGAGTCATTAAAGTAAGCAGGAACGGTGATCACAGCTTCTGTGATCGTCTCGCCCAGCTTTGCTTCAGCGTCAGCCTTCAGCTTACCGAGCACCATGGCTGCGATTTCCTGCGGGCTGTAAGTTTTCGTTTCGCCGCCGACCTCCACCTCGATGTGGGCGTCGCCATTAGCAGCCTTCACAATCTTATAAGGAGTAGCCTTTTCCTCCTCATTCAGCTCGTCGAACTTACGTCCGATCAAACGCTTCGCGGAGAAAACCGTGTTCTTCGGGTTCGTGATGGCCTGGCGCTTGGCAGCCTGACCAACAAGGCGCTCGCCGTCTTTCGAAAAAGCGACGACCGATGGCGTCGTGCGTGCGCCTTCAGCATTTTCCAGGACCTCCGCCTTCCCGCCTTCCATAACGGCCATACAGGAGTTGGTGGTTCCAAGGTCGATTCCAAGAATTTTACTCATAGTCTCTTTCCTCTCTGTTTTATAAATCTTTCGTTTGGTTGTTGAACGGGGATTGGGGTTTTTCCCGCACTGATTTGCCCCACAGAAGTGCAAAGCACATGCCACCCGCCCCAACAAGATCACAAACCCCTCACAGACAGCCACTTACAAAATCTCACCGATAATTCCCCACACCCATTTCCCTAAAAATCGCGCCACCCTGACCCACAGTGCGCCCATTTGGCGCGCCATAATGGCACACACCCAATGCTCCCTTCCCCCAAAAGCAAAGCCCTCAGAGCCTACCAGCACTTTGTGCCTTATCCCTTTGTGCCTTGGTGCCTCTCCTACCTCCTAATGAAAAATAAACGGCACCCCTAGCTCCTCAAACGCCGCCTTCGGCTCCGCCATATACTGATCCGCCAACTCATCGAACCGTCCCTTCTCCCGATACTGCTTCAGAAAATCATTCACTTGCCCCAGCAGCTCCTCATCCTCCTTACGGATCCCCACCGCCCAGGTCTCCTCCCGGATCGGATTCAAAATCGGCCTCGTCACCTCCTCATGCTTCTTCCAATACTGGTAGATCGAGATCTGGTCATAAATAAACGCATCCGCCTTTCCCTGCACCACCTCCAGCACACACGACGCCGAATCATCCAGCGTGATCAACTTCGCCTCCGGCAAATTCGCCCGCGCCCAGATGTGTCCCGTCGTCGCCATCTTCACCGCCAGCGTCGCCGACTTCCCCTTCACATCGTCGATCGACTCGATCGGTGAATCCTTTGCCACCAGCATGCACAGCCCATTCGTCACATACCCATCAGAGAAGGCGATCGCCCGCGCCCGCTCTTCCGTCTTCGTCATCGAAGAAATAATCGCGTCGATCTTTCCCGACTGCAGCGCCGGGATGATCCCGTTCCACTCCACATCCCGGATCTCCAACGGACGTCCCAGGTATTCCGCCAGATCCTCCGCCATCCGCACACTGATCCCATCCGGCTCATTATCCGGCCCCCGCATCTCGAACGGCGGATACGCCATCTCCATCCCCACCACAAACACCTCAGGACCACCCGACTTCTTATCCGTGCAAGACGTCGACAGCACCGCACACAGCGTAATCACTAAAGGGGCAACGAAAAGAAAGCGCATGCCCACACCTTTGCGCCCCACCTACGAAACTCAAGACGTTTGACTTCCAACCGCCTTCATCCGACGTTTTTTTCCAATCCCATGCGAGAAACCCTCCTGAAAATCCTCGAAACCGGCGAAAACACCCCTGCCGTCGATTGGCTCAAAAAAGTCATCGCCGAGCAGACCGCCGACTTCCAGACCCGCCCCTTCTACTACGCCTTCAGCGGAGTCTCCCGGCACTTCGACAAACGCGGCACCACCAGCGCAACCGACGACCAGCTCGCCGCCCTCGACCAGGCCGCGCCCGGTTTCACCGTCGACCGATGGGACCAGTTTCGCCTCGCCCGCGTCATCCTCCTCACCGTCCTCGCCGAACAGCCAAAAGACACCTTTCTCGAAAACCTCCACGCCCTCCTCAGTACCGCAGACATACGCGAGACCCAGGCCATCTACTCCGCCTACCCCATCCTTCCCCATCCCGAAGACCTCATCGAATCCGCCGTCGACGGACTCCGCACCAACATCGTCGAAATCTACGACTCCATCGCCCTCGACAACCCCTTCCCTGCCGCGCACTTTACCGAAGAACAGTGGAACCAGATGGTCCTCAAAGCCCTCTTCATCCACCGTCCCCTCTACCGCATCAAAGGAATCGACGACCGCCCCAACCCCGCCCTCACCGAAGCCGTCGTTGACCTCGCTCACGAACGCTGGGCGGCCGGACGCGCCATCAACCCCGAAGCCTGGCGCTGCACCGTCGGCAACCTCAACGAAGCCATCGAGAGCGACCTCATCAAACTCATCCAGAGCGAAGACGTCCGATCCATCGACCTCGAAGCCGTCGCCCTAGTCGCGAAAAACGACCCCAACTCCACCCTCGGCCAGAACGAAGACACCATAGCCCTACAATTCACCGCCATCGAACAAGGCAACCTCACCTGGCAAACCCTCGGCCATCATATTGAAGTAAATAGCCAGTAATCAGTAATCAGAACAAAGCGACACCCGGAAAACTACAATCACCCGCACCAACAAAACTGATCACCGATCACTCTCCCCAGGCAGCAGAAAAGACTCCCGATCCCCCAACCCATTCTAACTCCCAGCTCCCAACTTCTAACTCCTACCATGCGCTTCTTCGACTCCCACGTACACATGGTCTCCCGGACCACCGACGACTACCAGCGAATGGCCGCCGCCGGAGTCACCGCCATCATCGAACCCTCCTTCTGGCAGGGACAGCCCCGCACCGAAGTCGGGACCTTCAAAGACTACTTCAACACCCTCATTGGATTCGAACGCTTCCGCGCCTCCCAGTTCGGCATCAAGCACTACTGCACCATCGGCCTCAACCCCAAGGAGGCCAACAACGAGAAACTCGCCGAACAAGTCCTCGAGCTCATGCCCCTCTACATCTGTAAAGAAGGCGTCGTAGGCATCGGCGAGATCGGATACGACGACCAGTCCAAACTCGAAGAACGCTACCTCATCAAACAGGCCGAACTCGCCCTCGAAGCCGACCTTCCCATCCAGATCCACACCCCCCACCGCGACAAAAAGAAAGGCACAATACGCACCATGGACGTCCTCGAAGACGTCGGCGTCAGCCCTGACAAAGTCATCATCGACCACAACAACGAAGAGACCGTCAAAGAAGTCCTCGACCGCGGATACTGGGCCGCCTTCACCATTTACCCCCACACCAAGCTCGGCAACCAGCGCATGGTTGAGGTCATGTTAGAGTATGGCGCCGAAAAGATCGTCGTCGACTCCGCCGCCGACTGGGGCATCAGCGACCCCTTGGCCGTGCCCAAGACCGCCGCCCTCATGAAAGAGCGCGGCATCACCATCGAGCAGATCGAGCAAGTCACCTACCACAATCCCCTGAGCGCCTACGGCCAGAGCGGCCAAGTGTCTGAGCAAGACTGGGAAGAAAGCGAAGGCGTCGATCCCGCCGCGTTGTTTGAAGGGAATACTCTGTTGCGAGGTGGGATGGATGTCGAAACTGCTATGGGGCAGTATTTGATTGAGTAGGAAAAGACACCCACGGAGTGCAACGAAAACACTGAAATTACTCATTCTTCGCCTCTAGACTGAGGCATTCTTAAAGTCGGTAGCACTTTATCTTGGTCTCTCCCACTACTATTTGGGGGCGCATTGAATTTACCGGTTCTACGTCCCTAATAAGACTAGTTAGTCGTCTAAGCAAAGGCTTGTCTTCTTCTTTTGTCGTAGCACCGCATTCAGGATCGCAAATAACCATCTCTGTTTCCACCCCTGAGTCAGGCCACCGACATCGAAAACCTAAATCTACTACAGTGTGGTGATCGGCAAACGAGAAAATATGCGAGAGTATTGTTTCTACCCTACACCACGCACGATCATGATACTCCGGCGTCTCAATCTGAAGAAACCTTTCACAGCAAGCCACCCAAATAGGGAGCAATGGGACCGCGTTTGCTGTCTGAGACTGATCAACGCACGAATAATCAATCCAGTAATATATCTCTGGCAAAAAACCATGCTTATGCTTAACCCATTTACGCCGCCACTTAGTGTATTCATTAATAACCTTGGCCTTACAATTGGATTCCGAATCTGGATGGGCTAGTTTAATATCGATCGAAGGCCGAAGCCACCTATGACTAACCATCACAACTTCAACCCGAGAGGCGCCATACAATTCGATTCCGGATATTGCCTCAACAGTAGTTCCTTCACTACTCTCCGGGATACGACCAAGCTCTTCTACTTTTGAAGAATGCAGCAAATGCATCTTCAATCCGCCAATATCGTTCGCTCTTCTTATCAACGTTCTCCTATCGAACCCAGAAGCATCATTGCGAAAATGACTACCGCTAAGAATTTTCTCAGCACGAGACCAAAGTAAATCTTCAATGTCTGCATTGGTTTTCGCCATGATTTAACCAATATTGAAATTCCTTCTTAGCTCTTCAAGCAGGGATCTCACTAATAAGCACGTGCCCTTTTTGGGTAATGAATTGCCTGTCTAAAAACCGAAGCGAAATGAACGGGAGTGTATCCGGTTTTACGTGCTCCTTAAAATCGGTGCCCGGAAGCTTCAGATTTTCGATAGTTTGACCTCCTCTCCAACCATGAGAAATTCTCTCAGAAAGATCCAAATGATACTTATATATCCTACTGCCGAATGTCAGGCTTTACGATGAACTCGCTCTGGTGCATGCGCTTTCCAGAATGATCGATCAAATCGAGATCGATAAATAGCTCCGAGTCGTTCGGACTAACATCAATCGGTTCAGCGAACCATTCTGGACCATCGTGCCCGTCGAGATCAAAAGCAAATAAACATTGCCCTACCATGATCGCATCCCGCACCTTTTGGAGTATTAATTTCAACTCAGTATCCGAATTAACTATAATCCCAATGTCTTGTTTTCCGGAGGTGTCATCATTGAGAAAATACACAATTGCATCAAATGAACGGTAATCCCAAATCAACTTACACTGCGTTGAGTTTCCGCCCTGACAATACACTACCCCAAAAAAGCACAATAAAACCTCGAACAGCATCATCCATTTCATATACCGATTCCTACGCGACATATTCATACAGCAATTCTTGGTCGATCTTGATTCAATCTAATTTTGAGTTTTCTTCCGCTTTAAACTCCGTTCCGGCTTCCCTTTGGCTTCATCAAAGAAATTCTCGATTATTCGGACGACCCCATCAAAGGCCCACTCTCGATCATTTTCAGACAAGTCACTAAGCGCTTCGGAACCAGGATTGGCGAGTTGACGATTTTTAAAGCGCGAATCTCGAAAATAACGGCAAGGCTTCAGAACAAGGGGCAAAACCACCGTATCTTCCTCCTCCGCTCGACGTAAGAGCATCGGTAGTTCTTTTTCGTTGATGTAATCAGAAGCTAAAAAATCCGCACTAACTAAAAGTAAAGCAACTCTAGCTTCCTCCAACGCAGTCTCGATACGTTCACTCCAGTTCTCACCAGCTTCTATCTCCTCATCACTGAAAGGAGCGATTACGTCTCGAATAGGCTTAAGATGAACATCTAATCGAGCCTTGTACTCAGCATCCGCTCGGCAATAACAAATAAACACACCACATTTGTTAGTATTATTACGCTGAAGGCGGGGAATCTCGGATTCTTTAATGCCAAAAAACCGACAAAGCGTCTCAAGATTTTCATTATCTGGAACCCGAAACCCGCGCACGATGAAATCAGTCAAGCTCCGACCCCAGTTTAGTTTCCTACTCAACGATGCAGAGTCGAGTCCATCGGATTTCATGCGACTCCTCAAAAGATCGCTAAACCTTAAAACGTCAATGTCCTCCGAGTTTATATTCAACATCGATAAAGTGCTATGTAAAGATTTCGGAGTCAATACCAAACTACCGTCAAATTTCGCCACTACGACTACTGAATCATGTTAGAAGAAGGCAGAAGTGGCCAATCGACATATTGAGCAATCTGCCGCACTCTGTTATCCATGCCCACCACCTCCATCATAGTCGACATCGAAGCCACCTGCTGCAACGACGCCTCCTTCCCTCGGCACCAGATGGAAATCATCGAGATCGGTGCTGTCGCCGTCGATTCCTACACCGGCGAGTTTGATTCCGAATACCAAACCTTCATCCGCCCCGTCCGGAATCCCATCCTCACCGACTTCTGCAAAGAACTCACCAACATCACGCAGGACCAGGTTGACTCTGCCGACTGTTACCCCACGGCCATGAAGCCCTTCCGCGAATGGCTCGCCTCACTCGGAGACTACGATTTCTGCTCATGGGGTGACTACGACCGGAAACAGTTCGTCCAGGACAGCGAATTCCACCGGTGCGGCTACCCTTTCGCCGGTCCTCACCGAAACCTCAAAGTCGAATTCGCCGAAGCCATCGGCGCAAAGAAAAAGATGGGAGTCGGCGGAGCACTAAAGCATCTCGGTCTCGAATTCGAAGGCACGCCACACCGCGGCATCGACGACGCCCACAACATCGCCCGCATCTATCGGGAAATGCTCGCGATTCGTGGACTATAGCTGATCAACCTGTCCACCACGCCACGATCTACACACCCCCTTTTTCCAAAATCCCCACCAAAACCAACCTGCGAAACCTGCGAAACCTGCGAAACCTGCGAGACCTGCGAAACCTGCGAAACCTGCGTTATTACCACAAAATGGGCTTTTCGCAGGTTTCGCAGGCGGGGCTCAGCCGGAAAACCGCATTCCATCATCCTGAAGGACAATCTGCTCTACTCCTTCCACAGCACCAACAAAGAACGCCTTCCCCTACCACAACCACTAACATCTTAGCAGAATAGTTCTCCATCTGGCGCGGTTCGACCATCATCTTCCCCCCCAATAGCCCGCCAAGCCACGAGAACCGTAACGTTGGCCATGAAAACCCTAATCCTTTCACTTTCCCTACTTATGACGGTCGGAGCAATCGCCCAGGAGAAGTCCCCCATCCTCTTGGTCTTGACGAACAATGGCAAGATGGGTGAGACAGATACCAAGACAGGATTCTACCTTTCCGAAGCTGCGCATCCCTACGCTGTCTTCACCGAGGCCAATTATCCCGTAGTGCTCGCAAGTCCCAAGGGAGGTTTTGCGCCGGTGGATCCGAAGAGCATGGAACTGGAGGACGACGAAGCAAACCAGGCATTCTGGGAGAAGTATGGCAGCAGCCAGGATGATCATAAGGGCGTGGCAGAGACAAAGAGTCTCGCCGATCTGAAGCCCGAGGATTTCAGCGGCGTTTTCTATGCCGGAGGCCACGGGACCATGTGGGACCTGCCGACCTCAGAGCAGGTGCAGCGAATCACCGCAGCCATCCACAAACAAGGCGGTGTCGTCGGTGCTGTGTGCCACGGACCAGCCGCACTGGTCAATGTGAAGCTGGAAGACGGAAGCCATCTCATCGACGGCAAAAAGGTCGCCGTCTTCACCGACTCCGAGGAAGAAGCTGTAAAGCTGGCTGATACAGTGCCCTTCCTATTGGAAACGAAATTCCAGGATCTCGGCGCGACCGTTGTGCCTGGCGAAAACTTTACAGAAAACGCCATCCGTGACGGACAGCTCGTGACAGGCCAGAATCCTGCCTCCGCCCACAAGGCCGCCGAACTCTTCGTAGAAGCACTCGAAGCAGAGTGAGAAGCGTCGAGTAGGAAGTGACAGCCCCAGGCTTCATCCCTCGGCATCCCCTCTCTACAACCGGTCCAGCCGCACCGTCCCCGTGCCACGGAGTTTTTGTGTCCGGGTCGATCGCCATCGGAACGGTCGAGTGAAATTCACCCGCCCTGCCCGCATTGTAAATCCACTCCGCAATAGGCGCGAGAACCCTCGGTCAGCACCAGCTGAGGTCCATCCTCTTCTTACCACATCAGGGCCGAAATCTGTGTAATCAAAGTATTTCCAGGAAATACGGGACCTTTTACGCCGTGGCAAACTCCCCTGCGCAAAGTTGAAAACCGTACGGGCAGAAAACCTTCTATCTTCACCCGTCCACTCCCATCGCACCTGCAGCTTTCGCCGATCTCCCCTCGTCTTGATCGTTCCCGTGACCTCTACGTCTCGCAGCACCCCGCTCGGACGCTGA
This sequence comes from Verrucomicrobiales bacterium, assembly GCA_002698785.1. Lineage (GTDB taxonomy): Bacteria > Verrucomicrobiota > Verrucomicrobiia > Verrucomicrobiales > DEV007 > Arctic95D-9. Next base: position 127,054 of record PAAG01000016.1, read on the forward strand.
GCGTGAACTTCTACCGTGGACAAGAGAAAAATGACGGCAAGTACCGGGAGGAATTTCATGGCTGAGAAGGGCCGCCACTGTCAGCTCTATTTCCAGATCGTCAAATTGCAGATACTAGAGATTTTTTTCCGTTTTTCGAAACGCTAGTATATTTATGCCTAAGGACATATACTCGGCTAAATTCGGTGATCAGAAGCGGGCAATCGACAAAATAAGCAATTTTCCCAACCACTCCGCCTCACCCAAAGAAACACCCATACTCATTCTCCTGCACGACCGCCAGCGCTTCCGAAAGGCTCTCCGCCTCGGGATACGGAACGTAGCCGTGCCACTTCAAATCGGCCCGCATCCAGTACAGCTTCCAGCGGTTCGTCTTGCGCACGTATCGGATCTTCACAATAGACTCCTCAATCCAGGTATCCGGTTTCCGAAATGCGGGTCGCTCAAAATAGAGTTCGACAGCCTGATTCTCAATCCGCTGCCCCTCCCGCACCTTATTGCGAAGATGCAGCGGAGGTCGACGCTTAGACCAGAATTCATCTTCAAGTACCTCGAGTATCCGTTCAACTTCTTCTTCAGTGAAGGCCATGGGGCAAACAATAAGAAACAGTGTCTGAGTTAGCCCGGTTACGTCCACTTTTCAAACCGTTCCAAAGACCACAATGATTTCGCGATTCAACTGATACATCCAAGCAATCTGAGACGCCCCATTTTTCGAAAATCCCCCAAACCCCTGCCTGCGTTTCCTGCGTTTCCTGCGTTTCCTGCGTTTCCTGCGTTTCCTGCGTTTCCTGCGTTTCCTGCGTTTCCTGCGTTTCCTGCGTTTC
>PAAG01000017.1 GCA_002698785.1 Verrucomicrobiales bacterium
CGTCTGTCCAGATGACGGGTTTGGGTTCGTCGACCCATTCCCAGGTGTAGCCGAGGCCGTCGGCGGCCTGGATGAATTCTTTGTCCTTTGTGATGAGTATCCAGTCGGAGTAGTAGCTGTGATAGTCGTCTCCTGCTTCCCTCGGATTGTAGACGATCTCGATGGCTTCTCGGCCGGCGCGGGCGGCAAGGTTGCGGACGGGATCGCTGAGATTGAGGTGGAGGTTGCTGATGTGAACGGCGAGGATTCCGTCGTCTTTCAGGTGGCGGAAGTAGAGGTCGAATGATTCTTCGGTGAGGAGATGGATGGGGATGGAGTCTCCGCTGAAGGCGTCTACGACGAGGACGTCGAATTGATTTGAACCGCTCTTGTTCCATTCCTCTTCCAGAGTGATGCGGGCATCACCGAGGACGACGGTTTCTTCTCCTTCGCAATCGCTGAGATAGGTGAAGTGTTCTCTCGCCATCTCCTCGACCTGGGGATTGATTTCGTAGAAGCGGAAGCGGTCGCCTTCGAGTCCGTAGCTCGCGATAGTGCCGACTCCCAGACCGATGACCCCGACATGCATAGGCTGTGGCTCTGAGCTGGTCCGGGCTTTGTGGACAGTGAAGACAGAACCGATTCCGCTGTCTTCGCTGTAGTAGGTGGTCGCGAGTGTTTTGTAGATCGGATTGGTGTATTGGCGTCCGTGGCTGATGCGGCCGTGATAGAGAGAGAGGTATTCGTCGTCAGTGAGATCGTTCTGACGATAGACGCGGAGAGATCCGTAGAACCCTCGCTGGGAGGCGATGACCCCGTCGTCGGTTCCTTTGATGTGCTCTGATAATCCGTAGGTGAGCCAACCGAGCAGGCCCAACCAGACGACGGTGATGGATAGGAAGGCAGGCCGTGGGACTTTCCGAACCAGGTCTTTGAATACGATGAGGCTGATCAGGAGTGCGAGGAGGGCAATCGAGACGTGGAGTTCCCAGTAGCCTGAGAATGCTGCGGGGGCGAACAGACTCACAAAGAGACCACCGAGAGCACCGCCGATGGAGATGGCGAGGTAGAATCCTGTCAGGTAATGAGGATCGGGTTTCAGCCGTACGACTTCCCCATGGCAGAGGAGACAGCCGAAGAAGATGGCAGAGATGTAAATGATGATCTGCCAGGTGATGTGCATTTCTCCGGAGGCGAACTGCTGGTTCATCAGGTAGACGACCATTCCGATGGCTCCGACGGTGCAGGGAATCCAAAGCCAGCGCCGGTAGTGGCGTGGTGCGTCGAATGCGATGACGAAGGTGAGGAGGTAGAGAGACAGGGGAAGCACCCAGAGAAAAGGGACGACGGCGATGTCCTGACACATCTGGTTGGTCAGGGATAGAAGGAGCATGGTGCCGCAAGCCGGGAGGATGATCCAGAGAGCGATGTGCGAGAGTATAGGGCGGGCTACTTTGCTGAGGTCGCGGGAGAGTTCTTTCCGCTTTTCCATGCGTCCCAGGAAAGTCCACGCGCAGACACCTGCAACAATTGCGTAAGCGACAAAGCCGAATGACCAGAGAACGGTCTGGCGAGAGACGGCGAGGAGAGGTTCGAAGACAAACGGGTAGGTCAGGAGTCCAAGCATGGAGCCGAGGTTCGAGATGGCGTAGAGTCGATAAGGCGATTTGTCAGGGAACGCTTCCCCGAACCAGTGCTGCAGGAGTGGTCCTGATGCTGACAGAAGCACGTATGGTGCTCCAACGGAGAGGGAAAGCAGTGCGACGATTCCCCACGCCGGGTTTTCGGCTGACCCTTCCGGTTTGAGGGAATCTGCGGGGGTGATGGGGAGGAGGATGAAGGTGAGAGCGAGCAGGGCGAGGTGGGTGATGACCTGGGCTTTGCGGTTTTTCCTGAGAAAATGGACGATGGCGTGGGCGTAGCCGTAGCCACCGAGAAGTCCGATCTGGAAGAAAAGCAGGCAAGTCGTCCAGACAGCGGGACTGCCGCCATACCAGGGGAGGATGTAGCGGGCGATGACCGGCTGCACCTGGAAGAGGAGAAAGGCACTGAGAAATATGGCGACTGCGAAAAGCGGCATGGTGGAGTAGTGGGAAGGTTCCGCACGAGCGTTAAACTGCAAGTCGGGCGGTGAGTTCCGCGGAAGTAGGGATTTTGTCGCGGAGTGGAGGGGATGTGGAGTGACGGGAATGTTGGCAAAATGATGAAATGGCCATCATTTTGGCCTCAAAATGGGGGAATGCCCGGTCATTTTGGGTGGTGAAAGAGTTGAATTTTTAGAATTAGTCTAACAAACCAATATGGGGAGGGAGTGCCGTAGCGAAAATGATGGGAAATGATGGGGTTTTCGTTTTTGATGGAGATGGGGTCGGATTCGTGAGGTGGGGTTTTTTGGGGGAGGGTGGAGAGGTGATGGTTTTATTCTAACAAAACAATAATATTTTGTCGAGAGTGTAGCGCGTGGGCGCGTTCGGGCACGGTTGCGGCGTAACGGCTTGGCTTCTGGGAACGGACTGGGAAGTCCGTTCTACGGGAGAGGGGCGACCTGTCTTACACGTCGTAGCCGTGGGAGCGGAGCTCGGATTTGAGGATCTGGCGGGGCTCTTCGAGGATGGGGGCTCCGTGGGCGACGATGAGTTTTTCAAAGTCGAGGGCTACTATCGTTTTAACGGAAGTAGCGAAAGCGGTCTCGTCTTTGATCATGGACCGGTAGAGGCGACTCATGGATGGTCCGGGGCGGACGGCAGAAATTGCTTTCATGCCAAAGCGTGTCCAAGGGCTGCTCGCGGGGGAGAGGTTGAAAATGAGGTCGGCGACGATCAGGGTCTTGGTAGGAATGTGGTAGATCGCGACCGGATTTACTTTGCGCATTCCTTCAATGGGGAAGATTCGGAGTTCTCCTTCCCACTCGGGCTGCATGGTGAGGCGCCCAGGTGTGATGTCGCCGGGGGCGTTGAATCCCTCGGTGGCGAGGTAGGGGATATCGGGGAAGGCAGCCACTCCTTCTGCGGTGTAGGTGTTGTGGAAATTGGTGACGTCGATGAGCCAGCGTGGATTTCCGAGTTCTTTGATAGCTGCTACGTCTTCCGGCTCGAAGGGGGCCGTGGAGTGGATAATGAGGTCTCCTGACTGGAGGCGAATGATGGTGACATTGCGTCCAATTTCCATCCCCATGATGGACAGGGCATAGGACTGAAACCAGATACCTTCGGAAATTTTTTTCAAATCACTCATTTGCTGCGATCACGGGTGAGCATGATTTCGTTGCCTTCGGTGTCGATGCACATGGCGAGGTGGGGAGGTTCGCCGTCCTCGGGTTCGGGTTCTCGTGGGCACTGGCCGCCGGCGGCACGAACTTCGGCGGCGCCTTCAATCACGTCGGGAACCTGGAGGGTGATACCGGTCCAAGTCTTTTTGCCTTCGCCGCCGCTATGAATGGAGATGATGCCTCCGGCGATCTCGATATCGGTGATATGGGGATTCTGCTTGATGATCTCTCCGCCGAAAACGTCCTGGTAAAAGGTGGCGGCGCGATTCGAGTCTGCGGCCCAGATTGTGTATTTAATTTTTTCGACGGTCAGCATAGCGGTGGTAACTTGGCACGAACGTGTGGACGGGCACAAGCGCGGGATAGGTTTCTTTTTAGATACAGAAATTCAAGGAGCGTTCATTTGATTTCGTTGATTCGGTGTGGATCAATCACTTTCAAGTATTTCAGAATTGAAGATTTTATTTCCAGAAGAGCTTCCGGTTTCACAACGGCGGGAGGAGATTCGCGAGGCGATGGCGAGCCATCAGGTCGTCATTGTGTGCGGTGACACGGGCTCGGGAAAGACGACTCAGCTTCCGAAGATTGCCCTTGAGATGGGGCTCGGGCAGAAGGGGCGACGTATCGGGTGTACGCAGCCCAGAAGGATTGCGGCGACATCGGTGGCGAAGCGGGTGGCTGATGAGCTGCAGGTGGAGATCGGAAACGAAGTTGGATACCAGATTCGTTTCGAGGATCGGACGGATAAGGAGAAGACCTGTGTGAAGTTCATGACGGACGGGGTTCTTCTCGCGGAGACGAGGAACGATCCGAATTTACGACAATATGACGCGCTGATTATCGATGAGGCTCACGAGCGGTCGTTGAACATCGATTTTATTCTGGGGTATCTGCGGAGGATTCAGAAAAAGAGGAAGGACCTGAAGATCGTCATTTCATCGGCGACTCTGGATGCGGCGGCTTTTTCTGAGTTTTTCGATAATGCCCCGGTAGTGCAGGTGGAGGGACGGACCTACCCAGTGGAGGATGCCTACCAACCGGCGCTCGATGATCGAGAGCCTCTAGCGAACCAAGTGGGTAGAGCGATCGAGGAGCTCGCGACGATCGATCCCCTTGGAGACACCCTGGTATTTCTGCCGGGGGAACGAGAGATCCGAGACGCGGCCGATCTGCTGGAGGGGAGAAAGTATCGTGACACTCTCGTGTTGCCATTGTTTGCCCGTTTGGCGTCGAAGGATCAGCAACTGGTGTTTCAGCCGATGCGTTCCAAGAGAAGGATCATCCTGGCGACGAACGTGGCGGAGACGTCTCTGACGATTCCAGATATCCGCTTCGTTGTGGATTCGGGTATTGCGAGGATGAGTCGTCATGACACGGGAACGGGGATTCAGCGTCTCCAGATCGAGCCGGTGTCGCAGGCGAGTGCTCGGCAGAGGAGGGGACGATGTGGCCGTGTGAGTGAAGGGATCTGTGTGCGGCTCTACAGCGAAGAGGATTTTGAAGATAGGCCTGAGTTTACGGATCCGGAGATCCTGCGATCGAATCTGGCGGGTGTTGTGCTGCAGATGGAGCATCTGGGACTCGGTGATCCGCTGGAGTTTCCTTTTATCAATCCGCCGCAGCCTAAACGAATTTCGCAGGCCTATCGGGTGCTGGAGGAACTGGGCGCGATTTGGAAGAAAGGGAAGAAGGTCGAGCTCACCGAGATTGGCCATGCATTGGCTCGGTTACCGGTGGACCCTAGAGTGGGGCGTATTCTCATAGGGGCACGGGATGAGGGATGCCTGCAGGAGGGCCTGATCATTGCGAGTGCGATGACGGTGCAGGATCCGAGAGAGCGACCGCAGGAAAAACAGCAGGCAGCGGATGAGGCGCATCGAAAGTTTCGGGACAACCGCTCGGATTTCACGGGATGGCTGAAGTGGTGGTATGCGATTCAGGAAGAGCGAAAGAAGTCTAACAATGCGCTAAGAAGATTCTGCCAGAAGAATTTTGCCAACTACCGACGGGTGCAGGAATGGATGAATCTGCACCGGGAGTTGCGGGATACGCTGCGGGAGATGCGGTGGAAGTTGCCACCTGGAAAAAAGGCGCTGACCGATCCTACGGATACCTATTCGGAGCCATTGCATCGGGCGGTTTTGTCAGCGATTCCATCGCGGATCGGCCTGCACAAAGGAAAGAAGCAGGGATATCGGGGAGCGAAGAACACGAATTTTTTCCTGTTTCCCGGTTCGGGGATTTTCGGGGCTTCGCCTTCGTGGGTGATGGCTTTTGAAATGGTGGAGACGGCGAAGCTGTATGCGCGCGATGGTGCGGTGCTCGATCCAGGATGGGTGGAGAAGGTGGCGCCTCATCTCTGTCGTTACCGTTACACCAATCCCCACTGGGTGGCAGAGCAGGGAGCTGTGTATGGCGAGGAGACGGTGATCGCGTTTGGTCTGCCGGTAGTGGATAAGCGGCGTGTCCACTATGCCAGGATTGATGCGAAGGTGGCGCGTGAGATTTTCATTCTCGAAGCGTTGGTGAATGGGAATACGCGGGCGCCGATGGCGGCACTGAAGCGGAACAGGGAGACGCTGGCGGCAGCAGAGAGACTGGAGCACAAGTTGAGGAGATTCGGAGGGCTAGTGCACCCGGAGGCGGTAGTGGCGTTTTATGAAGATGTGCTGCCTGCTGATGTGTATACGCAGAAAGGGTTCGAGATTTGGGTGTCGAAGCAGCCGGAGGGGACGATCGATTTTCAGCTGGATGATTGCCTTTTGCCACAGACGAGCCCGATTCGATATGCGGAGTATCCAGACCGGGTTTCTTCGCCGGATGGGCAGTCCAGTTTTCGACTGAGATATCTGCATAACCCTTCGAAGGAAGAAGACGGGATTACGATGACGATTCCTCTGGTGGAGTTGCCGCACCTTCCGGTGTGGTTTGGCGACTGGATGGTTCCGGGGTGGTTGCCTGAGAAACTGGAGACGTTGCTGCGGTGTATGCGCAAAGAGCTGCGGACGATGTTGCCTGCGATGCGTGAAGTGATCGAGGCGTTCGTGGTGGCGTGGGAAGATTACGAGCCGCAGTGCTCGCTGCTGGACGCGGTGATCGAGTTTCTTCACGATGAGTATTCGCTGGAGATCACGGCTGATTCTTTCGATCTTTCCCGTGTACCGAAGTATCTGGAGATGAGATACAGGATTCTGGACGATCATGGGAAGATCGTGGGTGAGGGGCGTGACTTGGGTGAACTCCAGGATCGACTGGCTGATCGGGTGAAGGATCGCTTTTCGACCGTTTCGAAAGGGAAGTTCACTCGCGAGCAGGTGGCGACGTGGGACTTTGGTGAGTTGCCGGAAGTGGTGGAACTGGATCGGCATACGATGGGGTATCCGAGGCTGTATGATCCGGGTGGTGAATTCTGTGCGGTGAAGCTGTGGTCCTCCGCGACCTGTGCGGAGCGTCAGCATCGGCTGGGGCTGGCAAAGCTATTTCAGATCGAGGAAGTGGAGAAGGTGCGGCGACTGAGAGATGTTCTTTTTTCTGCTGCTCCGGCAAAAAGCGCACCGAAACCGGCGCCGAAAAAAGCGAAAGCCGCTGTCGGTGGTGATGGATTCAATTCGCTGGCGCAGGCGTTTGGTGGAGGGAGTGTCAGGGAGTCGCGTGTGGCTAAAGACCCTGTGTCGAAGTCTGGAAAGGAATCTGTGCGTTCCGGGCTGTCGGCTTCGGACTCTTGGTTGCTGTCTCAGGTTGGTGACATTCCAGGGAGAAACAAAGATGACCTGGTGACAAGAGTGGTGATGGATGTGCTGACCAATTCCAAAACGAAAGATGAGTGGCGCGAGGCAAAGGTGTTCGCGAATGATCAATTGTTCGAAGTTGGTGGGACGACAGGGGAAGCTGTTTCCCGATTGTTGGGTGTGGTGGAGACTGTTTCGGGATTGCTGGGAACAGAAGAGGTTGGCTATGAAGAATCGCTCGCGGATGCAAGGGAGCACTTTTCTCATCTTACGATGGAGGGGTGGTTGTTAGTGGCTGACTGGCGTGAGTGGCTGGCTCATCTACAGGGGCTTGAAATGCGACTGACTCGAATGCTGGGGGCGCCACCAGTAAAGGATATGCAGAAGTTGGAGCGATACCAGGAGGCGGCGCATTCACTCTGGGCGCAGGAGGTGGATTGCGAGTGTGGGCAATGTTTGCCTGCGATGGTGTATCTCGAAACGGTGCGGGAGGATTCGAAGCTGCGAATGCAGATTTTCGCACCCGAGATGCGGGCGCGGTTGAAGTGAATCTTTCGACAAGATTTGGTTCGCTATTGTCGTGCATCGTCGAGCGAGCGTTAGACCGGTTCTCAAAAGTCTTTTCGCAAATCGAAGATTATTTGGGGATTGGGAAGTTGCTCGCTTCGCTCGTAATTTTTTGTAAACCGGTCGGAATCTCCTGGAACTGCGTTCCTTTTCGGTCATGGAGCAGGCTCCACTCCCTCAAAGCGCCTTGTTCCAGCAAATTCCAACTCGGTCGATTCACGAAAATACTTTTGAGAAACGGTCTACCATGAGATAGTCATTTTAACGATGAAGAAGGTCTCGGGTAATATTCCCTTTCTAATCGGACTCGGAGCCAGTGTGGTCTTTGTGATACTCCTGCTCGTTCAATCAACGGAGCCTGCGGGAACGGTGGGGATTATTCTACTCGCGATTTTTCCGCTACTGATCTCGACGCTGATTTCCCTTTTTCTTTCGAAGAAGAGTGCGCGTGTTTTGTCCACAGTGGGGATCGTGGCCTTCATCCTGTGGTTTTTGTTCTACTACATGATGATTTTCTATTGGGAGCCAGATCCTCAGGCAGCGATCGGGCTGTTGTATTTGGGGATTGTTTCTCTGCCGGTGATGATTCCGATCTGGATTATCACTTTGGTGTTGAACCGGAGGAAAACGTTGCCTACGGAACCTGTGCACTTTGAATCTAAAGATTCCTGACAATCTCATGAAACATTTCAGCAGGGCCCTGCTAACTTTCTCCGCTCTTTTCTTGTTCGCTGGCTGTGAAACCACTCCGAGTGATGTTCCGACATTCACGAATTCTGTCGCTGAAACTTCGACCGGTGAATCGAGCCCGTATGAAGGCAAGGTAATTCCGGGAGGCGTAGAGATTTACGAGCTGGGAACAAAGATTACGACCCTGAAATCGGAGCTACCAAATGTGGAGGACTGGAAGTTTGTGAGTGGGGGAAGCCAGGTAGTGATCAAATCGCGGGCTGCTCATGGGCCTGCTGCGGTTCAGCTGTATGATGTTGCGGGAGGGGTGTTGAAGGAGAAGGTGATGGCCTTTGAAATCAAAGACGGCAAGCCTGAGTGGGCGGCGAGCTACGCGGAATAATTTTTGAGAAATTTACAGATATGGGAGCACTTCTTTTTTCTTTCAAAGGCAGGACGAATCGATTGCCGTTCTGGCTGGTCGCGATCGGATTGTCGATCATTGGATCGGGTTTTAATTTTGCGATCGGTAAGTTCAACTCGGAGACCTTCGAGAAAATCAGTATGGGGGAGGGATTGTTCGCTTTGTTGACCTTCCTTTTTACTATGTGGGTTGGGTTGGCTGTCCAAGTGAAGCGCTGGCACGACCGTGACAAGTCGGGCTGGTGGGTGCTGATCAATCTTATCCCAATCATCGGGACGTTCTGGACGGTGATCGAATGTGGTTTCCTGAGCGGGTCGGAAGGGGCGAATCGATTTGGTCCGAATCCGAAGGTGAAACGTCTGGAGTAGCTCTGAAAAAGATAAAATCCAGGCCCGAGGTCTCAGGCCGAGGGGCTTTGGCCTGAGGCATCGGGCTCTGGATGTGAGGGGTCAAATACGGCTCGTATCTCTCTTTGTGTTGAGGGGTGTTTTATGCTGAGAGGATGTCGATGACAGGCGTTATGTTGCTGACCATCTCTGATGCAATTTTCCAATCGAAGATCGCATCGAGCGAAAGGCCCTGCCACAGGATGACTGCCATCCAGAAGAACGCCTGGTAGCGGAAATTGTGTTCGTTGAAGTGAAGCTTTCGTTGTGCGGTGATTGAACCGAACCATCCGCCAAATAATTCCAGGAAGTGGAGAACTGAATGGGACTCAAATTTACCGATGCCATCTTCCAGAAACTCGCTGCAGTGGTAGAGCATGAATGTCAGGAGTGAGATGACGAACAGATAGGCTAACCCGTGCCAGAACCCATAGGGCATCGGACCGACGAGGAGGGCGAGCAATGGAAGGACCAAAAGGAGGGCTGGCCAAGCAGCTCGAAGGTCGTAGAACAAGCCGTGTGCGCGAAGTAGTACGGCATTATCTAGCGTAGGAAGCGATTGATCATCTTCGAACCTAAGGGTGTAGAGGACTCGATCCCCTTCTCTGGGCTTCCTGTGGTGTCGTGAAAACTGTGATGCTGAAATTGAGAGCACTGTCTCACCATGTAAAAGAACACCGGTGCCTTTCTGAGCATTCCATTCCTGCAGAGTTGAAACATGAGCGGTCGGTTTCATGATCACTCATGTTTTATGGAAATTATAACGAAAGCAAGAGCTAATTTATGGAAATTATAGGAAAATTTTTCACAAAACGAGAAGAGGGTGGTTTTGCCACCCTCTTTTTTGACGAGATTTTCCGCTGTTTACTTTGAGGATCAGGCCTCTGGATAGGCGTGTCGGCCGGGGAAGGTGAGCTCTGCCACGCCTGATTTATCAAGGTCTCCGAGGCCTTCGTCGGTCATGCGGCGATACATGGCCTCGGCGGTTTTGTTCATCCAGAAGTCGAGGCCGCACTCCTCAGCGAGAGAGCGGGCGATGCCGGAATCTTTTGCCGCATGTTCTGCGGAAAACCAACATTCGTGATCCCGAGCGAGCATGTCTTCTGCGTCAGTTTCGAGGACTCGAGAGTTAGCACCCGTCTGGGAGAACACTTCGCAGACCATGTCGAGATCGAGATTGAGTGCTGAGGCAAGTCCGAGGCCCTCTGCAAGCGCGCAGGTGTTCATGTTCATGACCATGTTGACGAGGGCCTTCACTTTGGCCGCGCTGCCCGCTCCTCCACAGTAGCGGAGGTTCACGGAGAGATCGCTGAGGAGCTGACGGTTTGCGTCGAATACGCCTTCGTCGCCGCCGATCATGAGGTAGAGGTTTCCTTCGCGTGCATGGCTGATGCTGGATGCCATGCTTCCCTCGAGAGTGCAGGCGCCGATTGGAATTGCTGCCTGGTAGATTTCTTCGTGGATCTTGGGCGATACGGTCGCGCAGTTGATGAACGTTTTTCCGTTGGAATCCCAGAAGAGGTTGTCTTCTTCGTTGAAGAAGATGTCTCGCATGGCGTCGTCGTTTGTCACAACGGTAATGATGATGTCTGAGTTGGCAGTGACTTCTTTGAGCGAATCGTATGCGGTGGCGCCCAATTCTTCTGCGACTTCCTGAGCCAATGGCTGGTGAACGTCGTAAATGGCAGTGATCGGGTAATCACAGTCAATTTTCAGGTGGCGGGCCATGTTGGACCCCATGCGGCCCACTCCTACGAATCCAATTCTTTGATACATGGGCGGATTTTGGAACCGTACCTGGAAAGAGGACAGTAAAATTTCCGTGACAGTGTTGGCGTGAAAGCGCGAAAAATGAGGAGTAATGGAAACTAGTTTCCGCCACTGAATTGTTTCGCTGCGGTCAGGAGGCTTTTCCTCGGGATAAAGGGGGCGATGTAGCGGAGGAGTAGGGTCAGCTTCCAGTCGTTGATGACGAACAGTTTTCCTTTCATCATCGCATCGTAGCCTATGCGGGCGACGCTCTGGGGAGAGGCCATTTGTTTAGGACTCCGAAAACCGCCCATGTCCGCCTTTTCGAAGAAGTCTGTTGCGACGGTGCCGGGGGCAAGTGCGGTCACGGTGATACCGGTATCTTTCAGCTCGGATGCAATGGCCTGGCTGAATGAGTTCACGAACGCTTTGCTGGCGTGATAGGTGGCGTGGAGTGGACCGGGGATCATTCCTGCAGTCGAGCCTACGTTCAGGATTCTACCCTTTCCCTGAGGGATCATATCGTTCAAGACGAGGTGAGTGAGGGACATGAGGGATTTGATGTTGAGGTCGACCATGTGCAGATTCTGCTGCAGGTCTTGCTCTGCAAAGGCGCCGTGACCTCCGAAACCGGCGTTGTTGATAAGGATGTCGACGGTCAGATTTCGTCTTTTGATTTCTTTGTGGAGATCCTGTGGGCCTGTAGGGGTAGACAGGTCGAAAGGGATGGTTTCTGCCTGGATGGAGTGATCTCTTTCGAGTTCTTCCCTCAGCGCTTCGAGTGCGTCCTTTCTGCGAGCCGTAAGTATCAGGTTGCCCCCGCGAGAAGCGTGGATTCGTGCAAACTCTTTTCCGATGCCCGAAGAGGCTCCGGTAATCAGTGCTGTGCCGGGAATTGCGGATGTGCCCATGCCTCACGTTACGAGGCATGGGGTGGATTGTCGTCTTTTAGACCACGACGAGCATTTTTTCCACGACTGGAAAGACTCCGCTCCAGACTCGTGAAGATACTTGCCAATCAATGAGCGAGTCGATGGCCGCGGTCTGCCAAATGATTACAATAGCCCAATAGGCGAGGCGATATCCGAGGCGACGTCCGGGCATCGTTCTTGAATGTTGTGCGACGTAGGAACCGGGCCATCCGCCGATCAACTCGAAAATGTGAAGTGTCGAATCCGGGGGTAGTTTGTGGGTGCTGTAAGAGCGGCGGTAGGTGCGCTGCATCACGATGTAGGTGATGATAGAGATTGAGAGAATGTAGACGAGGGAATACCAGAAGGGATAAGGGGTGGGTGCAAAAATGATCGCGACGATAGGCATCACGAGAAGAAGTGATGGCCAGGTCGGTTTCAAATGATGAAATAAGCCGCCACAGCGTAGCAGCACAGCATGGACGGCGATTTCTCTTTTCCTGTCATCGAGGCCAATCTGGTAGAGGACTGTGTCTCCGAGCCTCGGTGTGCGATGATGATGTTTGAAGTTCCGGGTATGAAGAAAGACACGGCCGGTCTCGTGTGCGAGGGAACCGTAACCGTTGGCTTCATCCCATTCGATGATGCGGGCAACGTGGGTGGTCATTTGGGAATGGAGTGGTTATGGAATTTATATCTTCAGTGCGGTGGATTCGGCAAGTGAATTTTGATTTTTTGTTCCGGGGATTTCCCGAGATTGATCTGTGCTCCGCAGAAACGTGCTTGGCGTTTTGGGTGTTTTAGCGCGATATTAGGAAATATGACCTCGAGGCTTTTATCGTTCTGCTTTCCGTTCTCGCTCTTTGCGCTGACTGCTCTAGTCAGCTGCGATTCTAAGAATCAACCTGAACAGGCTAAAACGGACAGCGAGCAACCAATTGTGGACTTCGTGACGGATGTGAAGCCGATCCTGCAAGAGCACTGTGTTCGCTGTCACAATGAGAAAAGCTTGTTCGGAGGTCTGAACCTTACGACCAAAGCGATGGCGATGAGGGGATCCGATACAGGAGCGATCATTGTTTCGGGATATCCTGACAAGAGCCTTATTTTGACTGCGCTTTCTCTGGAGCATGGTGAGAAGGCGATGCCGGCAACGGGCCCAAAACTCAGTGATGAGGAGAAGGAGACTCTGCGCCTCTGGATCGAGCAGGGAGCAGAATGGCCTGACGGCGAAGAAGGCAGTGTTCCCCCAGTCGAGGTCGATGTGAAGAGTGTGTGAGGGGATTTCCTATCCCGCCGTTTTTCTCTTGATGGCATCTCCTACTACCTGTCCGAGTTGCGGTGCTGAGGTGTCGCTGAATGCGAGAGGTTGCCGTGAGTGTGGGATGATGAAAGAGGATGGGCGATGGTTGGAATCGGAGATCTATGATGGTCTCGATCTGCCCGATGATGACTTTGACTACGATGAATTTGTGGCGCGGGAGTTTGGCGGGGAGAAAGCGAAACTGAACTCGAAGCAGGCGTTCTGGTGGCTGGTAGCTCTACTCACACTGATCGCGTTTGCCTGGTTGGCGTTTAAGGGTTGGTGAGGGCCCACGGAACACTTGGGTGAGCGAGGCCTTTGTTGATGGCGCGTTCTGTTTCGGAAGTAAAATTGAGATGAGGGATTTGAAATTCGTGGAGAGCGAGAAAGTCGATGGGGAGGTGGATTTCAGTATCGAGGTTGCCCATGAGTTCTGCGTCTGGTAGTGCAAGGTGCTTGAGTGCGGAAAATTTCTTGAATGCATTGAGCGCGTCGACTTCGACCTGCATGCTTTGATTGCGTGGAGCTGTGATCCAGATGGATGCGAGGTTCGGGAAAGAAGCTGCCATTTGTTCCACCTCTATCTGTGTAAGAGAAGAGATACCGTGGATCTCGAGTAGTGTGAATGCTGATTGGGTTGGAATCCCAAAGATATTGCTTATCGTTTGGTGATTGGGTGATTTCTCATTACTGAAGAGCACGAGGGTTTTCAGGTTCTGACTGTTTTCAAGGGAACGGAGAAACTCTTCTGTCACCCCGCTGAGGTAAAGGTTTATGGTTGAGAGGTTTTTCAGTTTGAGAAACGGGATTGCAGCTTCCGGAAAGTTGAACCCTATGTTGAGACGTTCGATCTCTGGAAGCGCGGATGCTACAATCTCCGCGTCGTTTTTCCGGATGCTGCAATGCAGTGCTTCAAGCGTTTTGATAGGTAGGTTTGATAGCGTGCCCAATGCGCTCCATTCCACTTGTGAATTTCCGAAGGAAAGCCTTTCGAGGGCTGGGAAATTTTCTGCAATGGCGATGAGCTTCTGTCGGTTCAGATTCGGGTCGGCATGGATGAAAAGAGACCTGCAGTTTTGTTTTTTGCCAATGGATCGATACTGTTCCAGTGTTGCGCTTTCGAAGGAAATTTTCTCGACGTAAGTTAATTCGGGAGAGTCGAGTTTCTTAAAAAGGGAGTCTGAAGCATCGAGTGGCATGGTAACTTCCGAGGGTTCCAAGCCGAAGTAGAAAAGCCATTCGCGAAGCTGATGAATAACGGCATCGGAAGGTCGAGAGTATCCTAAATACTGTTCCACAAAGTTGATTGCCCGGATCGACCGGACTGAGGGATATCCTGAAACACCTCCCCGCTGATCATTCTCAAAGCTTTCGTAAAAGCTAACCTTGTGGTTTAGGTAACCGACGACTGGAAGAAGGAAAAGCAATGCGCTGGCGATGAGCAGCAGTGTCGCTTTCTGTTTCGTCATATCTCGGGTATTCCAGCTTTACTGGAATAGAGCACGAGAATGGGCGAATGTCTTCACTTCGACAGTAATGCGGTTTATCATCCGCAAGATACCCGGAGAAATTATTCCAGGCTCCAGCCTTCGCGATAGGATCGGCCGAGGTATTTTTCGGCCTCGGGAGCGTTTCGAAATTTCATGGTTTTCGCGTCCCATTCGAGTTTCTTGCCAGCGCGGTAGGCGACGTTGCCAAGGTGATTCGCTTCGGTGAGCGGACCAGAATATCCGAAGTGACAGAGTGGCTTCGGGCCTTTTCCTTTGCAGGCGAGAATGAACTCGGCTTGCTGTCCGGGTGATGGTGGGATGTAGGGGGCGGGGCGTTTGTAGCTGGCGAACTTTTCTTCAGGAAGGAGGAGGTTTTTGCTGTAGTCCGCCAGGAGCATGCCTTCTTCGCCTATGAAGAGGCAGCCTTCTTTCCACTGGGGAATCTCGCCTTTGTTCCAGATCTCCGGTTTTACATTGCCTTGATACCACGTGAGTTCGACCGGGGGAAGTTCGCCACGTTTTCCGTAGGTGTATTTTACGGACATGGTTGCGGGGGCAATGTCAGGGTGCGGTTCGGGTCCGCTGATGGGCTCGATGGTTAGCGGCGCATCGAGACTGAGTGCCCACCATGGGAGGTCGTTGCGGTGGCTGCCCAGGTCGGACATGGTGCCGTTTCCAAAATCCCACCAGCGATACCAGCGTGGACCGGGGAAGTAGAATTCGTGGAAGTCGCGGTAGGGTGCAGGGCCGATCCACAGGTCCCAGTCGAGGCCGTCGGGGATGGGCATTGACTCGGTAGGTGTGTCAGGGGTATAGAGAATGTCTTTGTTTTCCTTCGCTTCGGCTTCGGTCTGCCAACCCCACGCACGGCTGGTCCAGACGTGACATTCGGTGACGGGGCCGATGGCACCGGATTCGATAAGTTCGACGACTCGACGATAGTTTTCGCTGGCGTGGATCTGCGTCCCCATCTGGGTTTGAACGCCAGCTTTCGCGGCGGCTTCGGTGATGATGCGGCATTCGTGCACATCACGGGTGAGTGGCTTTTCGCAGTAGACGTGCTTGCCCGCTTTGAGAGGGGGAAGAGTGGCGAATGCGTGGGTGTGCTCGGTTGATGAAACAAAGACGGCATCGATGTCGTCCATGTCGGCGAAGAAGTCGCGGAAATCACCGTAGCTGCGCGCTTTGGGGACATTTTCCAAGGCAGCACCAAGATTGATTTCGTTTACGTCGACCATGGCCACGATGTCTTCCTTGAGCTTGGTGAGCTCCATGACATGTTTTCTTCCCCGGCCACCGACACCGATCATACCGATCTGTGGTTTGGAGTTTGGAGAGGCGCATCGAGTGATGGCTGGGAATCCGAGAGCCGTTGCGCCAATGGTCAGCGCATTGGCTTTGAGGAAGCGGCGACGGGACGTGGAATCGAAACTCATATGCTGAATTTAGCTTTTCCCGTTTCGCAGAGAAAAGGGTAAATGGATACGGGATCGGGGCGAGTGGGGTCCTGGATGAGGGGGCAAGGAATCTACTTTTCCCGATGCTGGTCAGGGTTACAGTGTAGGAGCCCCTCTTCTCAATCCTTTTCTATGCGATCCAGAACTTCCCGATTTGGTATTCTCTGTCTGTGTATGTGGCTGCATACGACAGTTTTTGCACAGCAGCCCGACATTCCGGAAAGTGGGAATCCTGTGGCAGTGATTGCTGAGCCGGTTACGGCTATTCCTGTCGAAGAACCCGACTACGAAGCTCCGCCGGTTCTCAGCGCGAAAGTCTGGTGGAAGGATGCTGACTGGCTGAGTAATCAGCTTTGGCGCGTTCGGGATGAGGTGGTGAGTGACGGAATTTCGAATCAGTATGTGATCGACTCGGCTTACGGAACTTTCCAAGCCTATGGGGATAGGCAGCTGCTGGAGCGGCTGAGGGAGATTCGAGCCATCTACTTTTTGCGAAATCAGGGCGCGTTTGAGTCGGGCGGAGAAGGGACCATCGAGATTGCCAAAGATAAACTGAATCTCGCCGGTGAAATCATTGAAGATCCAAAGCAGGTAGCGGGGGATTTGCCCAGAGGGGCGAGAGCGATTTTGAGGCGGGCTGGATCTCGAATTCACCGGGAACGCAGAAAAGGGAATTATGGGGGAGAGGGCCCGATACGTTCACTGATTGGTGCCGATGGAAAGAAACTGGAACTAACGGGGCGATTAGAGATCGATCCTTATTCGGACAACGAAATGCTGCAGGAAGAACTGGAAAGGATTTCTGCGGTGAAAGCGTTGCCGTCTTTCGGCGTTGGTTTTGTTTTACCTGCGAGGCGATTTTTCAAAGTCGTCGAAGCCGGAAATGCTGTGCGATCAATCGATCCCTACCTGGATGACCCTTCCGATCTGTTTGTCCACAATCGTCGAGCCCTTCGAGAGGAGTTAGGGGCATCTAAGGAGCTGACGAGTGAGTTTCTCTCTATGGAGAGTGCGACGCCAGCACAGCAGACCATGTTGATCCAGGCGCTCGCGGAGTTGAAGAACTGTCGCAGCCGCACTGTCCTGATTGAGATGGCGGTGAATACAGAAACGAGAAATGAGTTTGATTACTTCAAACGAACTGCGGAATTGCTCGCTTGGTATAATGGGCAGGTTTCCCCGATCCAGAAGTTGGAGCCATTCCTCGGAGTGATTACTTTTACCGATACGGCTGGAGAGAGGGTTCTTCCGCTGGCTGTCGACTTGGCCGGTTGGTGCGAAGAAGTGGCCAGCATCGTGAGCGAGTTTTCGAATGTAACGGAAGGCGGAAAGGTGGCTCTGTCAGGGAGGGCTACCGGGCGAATGCTGGTGGAGCTGGACCGTAGAGGGATTGGTTTTGTTCTTCAGGAGTAAGGTCGAAAATTCAGTGGTTGAACCTCGGAATACGTTCAGGTCAACCGGAGATGGGATGCCTTCTATGCGGCCTCGGTTCGAGTATTGCCAGAAGGTCCAGTCTTCGGCGAGAGGATATACTTTCCATACGAGAGCCCGTGCCCAAAGGCGAGCGATCCTGGTCTCGGCAAGATAGTCTTCGTGAAATTCTCTCGTGGTGTAGACGATCGGTGTAACGCCGTAGTGACTCTGGAGTTCTGAAAAGAGAATGGCGAATTCGTGGTGAAATTTTTCATCGGTCATTGCTGAGCGGGATCTTTGAAATTCGACGTCAATGACGGGAGGGAGCATGCCGTGGCGCCGTGGGACTGTGTCGATGAAGTTTTGGGCCTGTTCTTCTCCCAAACTCAGGGTGCTGAAAAAGTGGTATGCGCCGACGTTGATTCCGTGAGATCGGGCGGAGTTGAAGTTTTGCTGGAAAAGCGGATCACGAAAGTCGGAGCCTTCTGTGGCCTTGATAAAGGCAAAAGTGATTCCTGTCTCTGCGACGTCTCTCCATTCGATATTACCGTTGTGATGGGAGACATCGATGCCTCTTACAGGGTGGTGTTCCCGGGACGGTTCGTTAAAAATCAGGTGCCCAGTGAATACTGCCCAGGCGAGAAATAAGACGACAGGGAAGAGCGAAAGGAAGAACATTCGCCAAAGGCCAAACCAATTCATGGAACCACTCTACGGAGTGGTTTGAAAGATCTTTCAAAGGGAAGGTAGGAATATTGTTGATGACTGAAGTGCCGGCCGATTGTCTGCTACTCTTTCCACTTCAGCTTCGCGATCCAGACTCGATTGTCGGCGCCCTGGTCGACGAGGCGTTGGGTGTCGTGATGATGGGGTGCCGGGCCCTGCATCCATTCGGTGACGGTGACCCAGGTTTCATTTTCGCTTACCTCGGTGACACCAAAGTTTCCAAGACGAGCGCCCTTTTCCGGAACGAGTATTTTTTCCGTTTCGCGGATGACGTGCAGTTTCTCTTTGTCCACTTCCGCGATGAAAAGGGGAGCGCGATGGCGGAAGACATGGTCGTTGTCGGCTCCCTTTCGATTGTAAACCAGGAAGAGGCGATTCTTATGTGTCACCCAGTGTTGCTGGGTATTGTAGTTCCCCAGTTCTGCACCGTCGTCGAAAGACCACTTTTTTGGTTCCTGATAGTGAAGTCCATCTGTGCTGACGGTGACGTATCCTGACTCGTCATTGCGGAGAGTGAGGAAGAAATTATCGCTTACTTGTGCCAGTGATGGCTCTACGAAGCCTCTCTGAACGGGGATGGTCATGAGGTTTCCGTGCTCTTCGTAGGTGAGATCGGTGCCGTCGAATGAGCAGCGAAGCACGGTCACTGAATACTGCTTTTCTCCAATCTTTTTGCAATAGACTGGCAGGAGGATGTCTCCGTTCTCAAGGTCGACGCGCTGCACACAACCGGCCCCTACGTTTTCAAAAATCAACGAGTCGGGCATCTCGATCGTCTTCCACGGTGACCAGGTTTTGGTGATGGGGTCGTAGGTAGACCATGGTGTGGAGCGAGGGCGCACTTTCATGACCTTGTTGTTTTCGTAGACAACGGTGTGGCCGGTTCCTAACAGAGTACCTGACTTTTTGTGCCATTTTGGCCAGAAGTCGCAGACCGTCATTTCGAGGTCTGTTTTTCCTGCGTAAGAGAAGGGGACTCTAGAAAAAGATTTCTGCTCAACAGGAGCGGACCATGTCTCACCGAGGTCGCTGGTGCGCATCTCGTTCAGCGCGTAGAAGACGTCCGAACCGCTCAGGAGCAGTTTCTGGAGCGTCATAACGACTAGCGGGTTCTCGGAACGGTTTCCCGGTATTCCCGCAGGGATGGCTCCGGCCCGAGCGTGAACCCAACACTTTTCACCGTCGAAACCTTTGGTGGCTACGGTGAGGTCTATTTCGAATGGAGCCTCGTCTGCCGGAAGGAGAGATGTGAAGAAGCAGAGCCATGCCAGGATGATCAGGGAGCGAACTGTCATCCGAGCAGTGAAGCAGAGCTGACCGGTCAACTCGATCACGTATTAGTGCTATCTATTCGTCCAGGTCGTGGTGGAAGAATTTGCGGAGTCCGACGCGGGCATCATGAATTTCTTTCTCTACAAAACCTGCGGCATTGTAGACCGCCTCTGCAGCCTTTTCGCAGGCTTCGTGGAATTCTTCTTTAGCGACGACGGCTCCGGCTCCCATATTAACCGCAAGAGCTTCGAGTTTCGTTTTGAAGGACTCAGCACCGTGTTCGAAGGACTCACGAGTTTTGCCCATCTGATCTGAAGCAGACCCTTCGAGTTCCCGGACATGTTCTTTTGCCGAATTCACGGCGGAGTGGAGTTTTTCCTTTTGCTCCCGGTAGTGATCGAGAGTCTCCATTTTTCCAAGCGCGAGCTGGACTTTCAATTCGTCGAGTTTTTGATGGGCTGCAGCTGCCTTTTCTTTGGGACCTGCCTCGAGCTCGTTGAGTCGATTTCTTGTTTTGTCGACGAGGGCTGAAAACTCTTCCTTTTTCTTCTCGAAGTAATCGGAGCCTTCTGCTTTTCCAAGGGCGATTTGCACTTTGAGTTCATCGAGTTCTTTCCGGAACTCTTCCTTTGCTGATTCGAAGTCGTCTTTCATCGTATTATTAGTGTAATCCTATCACGATTAGGCGCTCACGGTCGATTGCGGAAATTGATGCATATCTTGTGGTTCCCTGCTGTCGAGGCTGCGAGTGGGGGAGGTTTGATTCAAGTATCGGATTCGTCGGGGCGTTCCCATTCGTTCCATTCTTCTCCGCAACTTCGACAGTGGCGGCGGCTTTTTGAAACCGGTGTCGGCCATCCGCAGAGAAGAACAAAGAAGAATGAGAGGCGTCTCGACCAGTCCTGCCACTCCGTGTCGGTGGAATCGCAGAATGGGCAGGTGATCGACGCCGTGCGTTCTTCTGATGTATTCGTCAGGAGTTCCTGAGCGGCCTCTCGATCGGATTCATCGATTTCCACGGTGACTCCACCTACGGCGTTGGTGTAGAGCCAATACATCTGAGAGATGTATTCATTCTGAATAAATGCGGGAATCCCCGCCGCCTGTAATCGAGAGCGGAGGAGATAGGCATCTTCTGCTTTAGTGAAGGAGGCTACGGTGATCATTGCGTTTGGCCTTCCGTATATGCATTCGTTTCGAGTAATCCGATAAGTGCCCAGGTAGTTCCCCAAAAATCTGAGACTCGAGTGGACTCGCTTCTGTCTTTGGTGCTGATCGTCTTCCATTCCCCGGTCTCAAGTTGGGTGGAAACGAGATATGACTTCGCCTTTTTGACTGCATCTGGATATAGTTTGCCGGTGCCTGAGCGATGGAGTGCGAGCAAAGCCATGCCTGTTGCGATGGGGCCACTAGAATCGCCGTCGATCCATGCCCAGCCTCCGTCTTCCTGTTGGCGAGTGAGAAGTAACTCTGTCGACTTTTCGGTAGGGTTCTCGATCAGACGTAGTGCATACCATTCGGTCGTTTTGGCAAGAGATCTGTCTTTCGAGATCGCCGCTGGTTTCGATGGCTCATGAGGTGTGCCTTTCGTTGCCAATTGTGCCCACTGATTAGAGGTCCATTGCGTCTCGTGCTTTGGGCGTTGTTGGCGGGGAAGTTGACCGCCGGGTTTCCAGTCACCGTTGGGTTGTTGATTCGATGTGATGGACTTGAGAAGTACGTCCTTTTCCTCTGTGGTAGCAAATTGAGAGGAAGGGGAGAAAAGAAACTGCGCGACTCCCTCCATGTTTCGGTCGGCATTGATCTCGTCGGTTGCTTCCACGCTGTCCTTGACCTCGGGGTTCGGTTCGACCGGCTTGAGGAAAGAAGCGATCATCCATTCCCTCTGTTCTTTGAGTGTGGCTGGATCCACATCGTATCCTGCGGAAAGCGCGAGGTCTTTTGCCCAGACAAAAAAGGAAGTGTGATGGCAGGAAACGCACTTCTTTTTCTCGATCCACCAGGTGCCTTCTGATTCGAGGTAGGGGAGAGCCTTCTCCACGGCGTTCTTTACCGATGGTTCTTCTCCTCGAAAGACCACCGGTAGCAACAGTAAGGCGACCAGTAGCACTTGCTTCATGGCGAGAAGAATACCATGAAGCGATGCCATTTGTCATGGCGTATTCGATGTGGGGAAGCGGGGAAGTGCAGATCAACAGTCGCCGAAGCCGGTGCCCACAAGGCGGGCGGCTTTGATTAATGGGTGGTCCAGCGGGACGAGCTTTTTATTGCCGGCTACCTTTTCCAATGGGACTGGGACAATTTCCGATCCCTTTACGGCGAGCATGTCACCGTTGCCTCCGTCCGCGAGATACTGGGCGCAGATGGCACCCAGTTTTGTCGCGAGTGCCCGGTCTGTTGGGGAAGGCGTGCCTCCCCGCTGAATATGTCCCAGAATGGTCAGGCGAGATTCACAACCGGTGAGTTTCTCAAGGGTGCGGGTGAGATCTTGAGTATGATTCACGTGGTCGCGATGGAAGGCGGTGAGTTCTTGAGAGATGGCCTCCTTTTTCTTTTTACTGTCAGCGGCTTCTTTTTCGGCAACGAGTTGGTTGATGGTCACTGACTGTTCCTTGGTCATGGCGCCTTCGGCGACGGCGATGATCGAGAAGTGTTTCCCAGCTTTGCCTCGGTTGCGGATCGACTCGGCGACGCTTTCTGGATCGTAGGGAATCTCGGGAAGGAGAATCACGTCGGCGCCTCCCGCCAATCCTGATTCAAGCGCCAGCCAACCGGCTCTATGTCCCATGATTTCGACGACGATTACGCGGCTATGACTGGTGGCGGTGGAGTGAACTTTGTCGATCGCCTCTGTGGCGGTATTGAGGGCGGTATCGTAGCCGAAGGTAATGTCAGTCTCGGCCACGTCGTTGTCGATCGTCTTTGGCAGTGTTGCTACGTTTAGTCCGGCTTTCTTGAGGTGAAGTGCGTTTTTCTGCGTGCCTCCGCCGCCCAGGCAAAGGAGCACATCGAGATGGTTGCGTTCGTAGGTGTCGACAATGGCATCCGTCATGTCGCGCATCTTTCCCCCGATTGGCATTCTGTGAGGCTTGTCTCGGCTGGTTCCCAGGATGGTGCCTCCGTCTGTGAGGATTCCGGAAAGCATGTCTCCATCGATTTTTACATGGCGGTCGTGGCAGAGTCCGTTGAAGCCGTTTTTGAAACCCAAGAACTGCATGTCGAAATTGCCGATGCCTGCTTTACAAACTCCGCGGATCGCAGCGTTCAGTCCAGGACAGTCGCCGCCGCTCGTGAGGATGCCGATGTGTTTTGCCATAGCGTTTTATTTCAGCAATTTCCTCGCCAGCAGGGGGATGCATATTTTGGAGGAAGCGGAGAAGTGCCTCGGCTGGCTGTTTTCGTGCGTTACATCTGATTCGCGTAATTGTGTTCTTTTCCGAAATCCGCTTACATGGAGGGACTCTTCGGTTGATCTTCCGTTTCGGCATAATTTTACCCGTAACCTGTATTCTGCCTGCGCCGGCCGCCCCGTTCCTCGCACAACGGACGGCTGGTGGTAGATGGTGAGTCACCTTCTTTCTTGGCAGGTGGCAATCCGAGTGCTAGGGCTCCGTTGTGAATAAGGTTGCCAAGGCTACGTTGACATGGGGAGGGCTGATCGCTCTCGCGCTTATGATCTATCTATCTGGATGGTTCAATCACAGTCGTTCCCGGGTGACGCTGGGGGAGATTGTCTACGAAGGGCATTCCGACTTCTCCCATATTCGAGTTCGGGAAAGAAATGGTGTGAGAAGTTTGATTTTTGTGACGCCGGAGGGGCGCGAGACCAGACAAAGCTCGATTGACCTCGAACATCCCGAGCAGCTCCAACTGGGTTACACGAAAACTTTGTTTTCTACTATGCTGCTGGACGATAGTCATGAGCGGGTTTTGATCGTGGGGCTGGGAGGTGGAGGCATGGTTCGTTTTCTGAACAAGGTCTTCCCGGATGTGCAGGTGGATGTTGTCGAGATCGATCCGGAGGTGGTGAAAGTGGCAGCGGAGTTTTTTGGAACTGATTCCGGCCCGAAGACCAATATTTACACGCAGGATGCTTTCGAGTATCTGGCGGAAGAGCACCCTCCTTACGATGTGATTTACATGGACGCTTTTCTTCAACCGCCTGCGGATTCGGGCTTGGAGGAAAAAACGAAGCGGCTGAAGCAGATCGAATTTCTCAAAGGGCTTCACGCGCGTTTGAAGCCTGATGGACTGGTGGCTTTCAATTTGATTGTGTGGGCGACTTCGACGCCGGGGGATATCGAGTCCATTCAGGAGGCATTTCCGAACGTGTATCAGTTTGGAGTGCCGGGAACGGGGAATCTGGTGGTGATTGGGAGTCTTAAAGAGGAGGGGATTCCGAAGGAGGAACTTCTCCATCGAGCGCAGGTGCTCGACGAGAAGTATCAGTTGACCTTTTCTTTCGCAGATTTCGTATCGTCGCTGAAGAAATGAAAAGTTAGTCCGTTCTGGCAGCGCGAAAGAAAATGTGAGATCACTCACTGGGATATTGATGGAATCCTCCGGAAAGCAGAAAAAGATTTCGATCCATGTGGCACTCAGCACGGTGGGGGTATTTCTGATTTTATTTACCTCTGTATCAATCGGTCTGGTGTCGTATTTCAGCACGCAGAGGGTGGTGAATACACTCTCTGACGAAGTGTTTTCGGCTGCCTATCGAGAGACTACGTTAACCGTCCGGGCAAAACTGGACCAGGTGAATGCCGTTCTTTCCTCCAACCGGGAACTCGTTGCCCAGGAATTCGTAGGTAGGGAGGACATCGATGCTCTTGCGAAACACTTTGTCCGTGTCCTTGAGGCAAATGAGTATCTGTCAGAGACTGGTTATGGCGATCGTGAAGGAAGGGCTGTCTGGGCAGAAAGGGATCCCCCGGGGAAGATTACAGTATTCAAAATCGAACAACAGGCCGACGGGCGGGC
Source organism: Verrucomicrobiales bacterium (assembly GCA_002698785.1). GTDB lineage: Bacteria > Verrucomicrobiota > Verrucomicrobiia > Verrucomicrobiales > DEV007 > Arctic95D-9. Next base: position 24,323 of record PAAG01000017.1, read on the forward strand.
CATTGAAAAGGTTTTGGTTCCTGAAGGGAATGCGTTGAAACTCGTTAGCGAAGGTCCATCTGATTACGATCCCAGGGAGAGGCCATGGTATCAGTCCGCTGCAGCTTCAGAGGTGGCGGTTTGGACTGATCCTTACATTTTTGCCAACGGTTATCCCGGGCTTTCGAGAAGTAGCAGGCTTCTTGATGAAAGTGGAGATGTGGTCGGTGTGTTCGATGCCTCGTTTGAATTGGATTTTCTGTCACAGTTTCTCAACGCGAATAAGAGGGAGGAGTTCGGGCAGCTCTTCGTTGTTAACTTTCATCGAGGAGGCGAAGTGATTGCTCATCCCGACTCAGAGAAGATGGTCAATCGGTCGGGTGATAATCCGGCCGTCCGGACTGTGAAGGACATCGATGATCCAAGGCTGGAGGCTGCCTATGAAATTGTCGAAAATACCTATCAATCACACACAGGTGCTGACAAGCTGAGACAACGGTTTGAATTCGAAGGCACGAATTTCATTCTGCTCGCCGATGCTTTTGACTTGAGTCCGGAACTGAGTTGGTACGCTCTCTACTTGATACCCGAGGAAGAGATCATGGGGCCGGTTCACCGAGCCAATCGTGTTGCTTTGATAGTCAGCCTGATAGCGACTTTTCTCGGTATCGTGATTGCCTTTGCTATTTCAAAACGGATGAGCCATCGCTTGAACGTGTTGTCGGAGGATATAGGAGGAATAGGACAGCTGATTATTTCTGACAGGAAACCCAAAGGATCTGTGATCCGAGAGATCGACGTTCTGGAGACATCGGTCGATGTAATGAAGAAGGGTCTGTTATCCTTTCAGAAATTTGTTCCAACCGAGTTGGTGCGCTCGCTACTCGAAAACGGTGCGGAAGCAAAGCTGGAAGGTCGAAGGCAGGAACTGACAATTTTTTTCTCGGACATCATTGGTTACTCGACCATTTGTGAAAAGTTAGGACCGGAGGAGCTTGTTGAGGAACTCGGTGTTTACCTGGAGGAGATGACCAACACTCTTGAAAGGAATCGAGGAACGGTAAATCAGTATGTTGGAGATGCCATCATGGCGATTTTTGGTGCTCCTGATCCAGTGAAGGAGCACGCTCTGTGTGCCTGTCGAGGAGCGTTGGAATTTCAGAAGCGGAATGAAGAGCTGGCGTTACAAGCAGAAGAGGAGGGGCGCGTGGTATTTCGGTCGCGCATTGGGATCAACACAGGTGAGGTGATCGTGGGAAATCTGGGCTCCTCTAATCGGTTGTATTACACCGCGAATGGCGACGAAGTGAATCTCGCGGCAAGGCTTGAGTCGATCAACAGCATATACGGGACAAGGATCGTAGTGGGGGAGTCGACGCGGATCATGGTAAAGGAAGAAATGGTCTGCCGACTTCTCGATTACGTGGCGGTGAAGGGGAAAGTAAGTGGCGCTGCGATCCATGAGCTTGTTGGCGAGAAGGGTGATGTCAGCGAGGATACGCTTCACCTAATTGAGACATATGAGGCTGGAATGAACCAGTATCTCCAGCGCGAATGGGACGAGGCAGTTCGCCTGTTTGAAGACTGTCTCGACCTTTGTGAGGATACGGCTGCCCAAGTGCTCCGAGATCGTTGCCTGCAGTATCGTGAGTCTCCACCTCCAGAAGAGTGGTCTGGCGTGTTTGAGATGACACAAAAGTGATGCAGTGAGGATGGTTTACGAGACTCTTCCGCGATCGAGAACTTGATCGTAACTCATTTTCCGAATAGAACGATGGGGTGAAGAAGACACTCGCCCCCATTATCCTTTCCTTTTTTGCAGGTCTCCTTGTGGCAGAAGAGAAACCGAATATTCTTCTGCTTTGCATCGATGATTTGCGGCCAGAACTCCATTGCTATGGAGTTGACTACATCCATTCTCCGAACATTGATTCTCTGGCTGCGAGAGGGGTTCGTTTTGATCGACACTATGTCCAGGCACCCACTTGTGGGGCGTCGCGTTTTACTCTCCTGACGGGAAGTTATGGGGGCTCTAACAATAATGCTCTCTTTCAGAGAGCCGATAGAGTAAAAGAGGACCCGGAAAGCGTTCATCCCAGTATGCCGGCTTATTTTCGTGGGTTTGGATACGAGACTGTATCGGTCGGAAAAGTTTCCCACCATCCCGGAGGACTGGGAGGAAAACACTGGGCTGATACGACGATCCTTGAGATGCCCGTTTCGTGGGATCGGCATCTTCTTCCGGTCGGGGCCTGGCAGCATCCGGAGGGTTTTATGCACGGGTTGGCGAATGGTGAAATCCGGAAAAACGCGGGCGAAATGGACGTTTTTCAATCGGTTGCTGGGCCTGATACGATTTATCCTGACGGTTTAACGACGGAGGAGGGCATCGCCCAGCTCGAGCGGCTCGCCGGAAACCCTGACAAGCCTTTCTTTCTAGCCGTGGGCATCATTCGTCCTCATCTGCCTTTTGGGGCTCCCGAGAAATACATGGAGCCTTACGAAGACACTGTGTTGCCTGATATTCCCCATCCGGAGAAACCAGAAGGGAAAACGACTTGGCATAAGTCGGGAGAGTTCATGAAATACAATCGGTGGGGGAGAGACCCAAATTCGGATCCTGAATTCGCAGCGGAAGTAAGGAAGCACTATGCTGCATGTGTTTCGTATGCGGACGCGCAAGTAGGGGAGCTTCTCGAAACCCTTGAGAAATCTGGTGCCGATAAGAACACGGTTGTCGTGCTGTGGGGCGATCACGGCTGGCACCTCGGAGAGCATGCGGTGTGGGGCAAGCACACGCTATTCGAGGAGTCGCTATTGTCTCCGTTGATTGTGGCTTACCCGGGAATACCAAACGCGGGGGCTTCAACTAAGGCAATCGCAGAGACTTTGGATATTTTCCCAACTCTCTGTGAGTTGAGTGATCTCCCGCTACCAGAGTATGCGCAGGGCGAATCGCTTCTCAAGATGATAGAAAACCCAGCTTCTGCTGAAGGGGATCCCGCTATTTCTTATCATCGCAAGAGCAGAAGCATTCGGACCGATACTCACAGGCTGATCGTTCATGAAGACGGGGAACTTGAGTTGTATGATCACCGGAATAAAGAAGCAGAAACAAACAATCTCGCTTCAAAGGAGCCTGAGGTCGCAGCGCGGCTGAAAGGCTTGCTGGAAGAGCGTATGCCAGCAATTTTGCGCTAAATTGACGCATTTTGACAATCCAGCGACACAAAATGCAAAATTAGTTTGATATTGGGACTCGATCTCCGAAATTTCCTCCCCGCCTCAGAGAACCTTTTGCCAACATTTTTGCCATGAATCGGAAATGAACCGCTCCAACCATCCTGACAAGGAAGGTTCTGGACACATTGAGTCGATTTTTTCCGAATTGGTCGCAGTACAAGAGGCCTTGGTCTCTGGAGACCGCAGTGTATTAGAGTCGGCTACTGTGCAGCTGGATGAATGCGAAAGTGCGTTGATGGGGCTTCGGGAAGATCCTCCGCTCCGATGGTCGGAGGCTGCTACCGCCATGGCTACGGCTCGGGGGCATGTGGAGAGGGCTCTCGGAAACCTCGAAGGGGCGGATGACTCGTATCGTTCTGCGCTGGAGTTTCTCGAAGAGGCCGGTTTGTCCGAAGAGGATTATCGCTTTCGTCGGTCTAACCTACACACCTATCGCGGGCTGACCAAACTATCCGGTACCTCAAAAGAGGATTGGGAAGAAGCGATCTCCCAATTTGATCAATCTATCCGATTGCGCGAGCAGGTCGATGAGCCAGGGAAGGAACAAAAATGGGGCCTGTCGGCTGCATGGATAAATCGGGGTGACGCGCTGGCTCGTATGGATGACGAATCAAGGGCAGAAGAAGCTCTTTTTTCCTTTGAAGTGGCGGCACGGTATCTCGCCGAATTTGATCTGAACGAGAGTCCGTCTTTTCGCACTCGTCTTGCACTGTGCCATTTGAATGCAGCTGAGACTCTTGTGCAATTGACCACGCGTTTCGGAAAGAAGTATGGAGAGCGAGCAATGGAAGAGTATTCCAAAGCGGCAGAGGTTCTTCGTCCTGGATGTGAAGGGGGAAGCAAAGAGTCCTGCCGAGTTCTCGGAGTTGTCCTGACAAACGCCTGTCGGGCTCGACTTGCCTGTCTTCCTGAGGACTTGACGGCGAGCGAGAGGGATGCTCGCGAAGCGATGGCACTGGCTGACGAGTACGAGGATGACGATCTGGAAATGGTTGTCCTGGATGTGACGGCACATACGACGCTTGCCATGGTTTTGTATTCAAGGTTCGACGAGACAGAGGATTGCAGTGCGATCACGGATGTCGTCGAAGAGGGCTTGGATCGGGCAGGGAAATTCCTTGAGGCAAATTTTAAGGAAACCACGCTGGACCCTATCATCGGGGAGTTATTCCGATACGGCGCCTTAACATACGGAAGGGCGCAGCCTCATTTTCTCAGCGACTACCTCTTGGATTACCTGGATCCAGAACGCGAAGGAATCAGCTTTGATCGGTCGCCTGCATGCCACGAAGTGGCCGTGCAAGTGTTGTGGCAGGTCCTCGCTGACATTGAGAGACAAGGGTTTACCGGAATGGGGACCCCCGAGTTCGACAGGAGAATGGAGTTACGAATCGACTTGAACCGATGTCGAGAGCGGCTAGCTGAGATCCGATCAGTGAGGTTCACTAACGAGTGAGACCTTACTGACAGAGAATCCCGGAACCTGCAGATTTCAGCAAGTTCCGGGATCGGTTTCCTGCGTTTGCTGTCAGCAGGGTTGTAACCAGGGAAAAGGGGTTTACATCTCCGCCCACTGACGAAGAAGGTTGTGGTAGACACCAGTCAATTGAACTGCAGTCTTGTTCGCCACGTCGTTCTCGGGAAGTTCATTGCCAAGGCGCTGAATGGCGAGGTCGAGGTCAAACATCAGGGAGCGCTGTCCATCGTCTCGCAGCATGCTTTGCATCCAGAAAAACGAGCACAGTCGTGCACCTCGAGTCACTGGCTTTACATGGTGGAGGCTTGTTGACGGATAGAGAACCATCGAGCCTGCAGGGAGTTTTACCTGGTGGACGCCGTAGGTGTCTTCGACGCAGAGTTCACCGCCGTCGTAGTTTTCTGGTTCTTCAAAAAACAAGGTCGCCGAGAGGTCGGTTCGGATTCGCATTGAGGAACCCGGGAATTGCCGAATCGCATTGTCGACGTGTGTTCCAAAGGATTGGCCTCCGCTGTACTTGTTGAACAGAGGAGGAAAGATTCGAAGAGGCAGGGCTGCGCTGAGGAATAGTGGATTCTGACCAAGAGCTTGGAGGATCAGGTTTCCCACCTGTTTCGCGGCGGGATGCCCTTCCGGAATTTGAAGGTTATCCTTAGCCATCGCGGATTGATGACCGGCGGTAACCCGGCCATCAACCCATTCTGCATTGTCCAGAATCTCTCTTGCTTCCGCGACTTGTTCTGTTGTCAGGACGTCTGGGATAGTAATCAGCATTCGCGTATCTAATTAAAATTCGAGCGAGGCGGTGAACATCACTGACCGGCCTTCGCCGGGGATAAAGTGACCGCCACCGACTCTGCCAATGTAGTCCTCGTCCTCGAGGTTCCGGAGATTGACCCTCAGAGTGAGGTTCTCGTTAACCTCGTAGCCGACCGCGGCGTCCCAGATGCAGTAGGATGGAGCTTCGCGCAGGTTTGTTACGCTATTATACCGGCTGTCGACGAACACTGGGCCACCACCGACGAACAATCCGTTTGGAAGGTCGACCTGAGTCCAAAGGCTGAAGGAGTTCTGCGGTGTGTTAGGCAACTCGTTTCCGATCTGTGTGGGGTCGAGTGATGAGAGAACTTCACTGTCGAGGTGGGTGTAGCTCGCATAGACGCTCCACCAAGGTGTAATTTCCCCGGCGAGTCCGAATTCGAAACCATGCACGCGTTGCACTCCTTCGAGGACAGCTACCCTGTCAGGGTCTGCTGGATCGACAGTTCGAGCGTTGGTTTTGTTTGTCTCGAACAGAGCACCAGTGAGGCTCAGGCGATTGTCGAAGAGATCCCACTTTGTTCCGAGTTCAAGTGTCTCGCTCTTTTCAGGATCGGTCTGGTAGGTAGATCCGCCACGTCCCCCGTCGCTCAGGGCCAGTCCTTCCCCGGATGGGTTGAAGGATGTTCCGTAACCAAAGTAGACGCTCCCGTTCTCTTGAGGCTTCACAACGACTGAAGCGCGACCACTCGTCATGTCATCAACACGACTGAGGAATGAAGCCGCACCAGCTGTATCAACTGACATGTAGTCGAGCTCGAAACGTTCGTGGCGGAGTCCACCAGAGAGTTCGAGCCAGTCCGTAATTTCTGCTGTATCGAAGAGGTAAACGGATGTCGAGGTGGAGTCGGCATAGGTCGCTGCACCAGTCCTCTTGAACGTTCCGTAGATAGGGTCGTTCGGATTTGGGTTGAAGAAGTCGGTGTCGATGCCCGGGTTCGAAGTGGCACGGCGAAAGCGTTCGTTATCCTCTTTGATGTATTCGAATCCTAACAGAGCATCGTGATGGACGGCCCCTGTATTGAAGGACATGAGGAAGTCGCTCTGATTGGCGAAGATGGTATTCTTCTCGTCGCGATCTTTCCAGTCGCTCCTTCGAATGAGGGCCGGATCGGAACCGGTGACGAATCGAGGCGCGGTGGTCAGCGACAGGCGTTCTGTCTGTCCGATACGCGTGCGATTACGGAACGTCACAGAATCGTTGATATCGTGTTCAAATTCCACTGTCCCGATAGTTGTCTCCGTATCTTCGAAGTCGCGAGTGAGGCTACCGTAGAATTTGTCGTAAGAAATCGGAGGTGCCTGATTTATGTAGGGGGTCAATCTCGGGTCTACGGCATTGTCTGGAACCCATGGGATGCCGTAGTCAGGAACATTGTCTTCCTCAAGATGGAAGAAGCTGACATTCAAACGAGTGTCAGAAGGAGTCGTGATCCACGAGCCCTGTTTGCCGGACTTACCACCGCCGGGAACGTAGGTCGTTTCTCCGAGGCCGAATCCGAGTGTTCCGGCAACGCCCCATCGGGAGTTCTCAACAAAGTCGCGACCGGGAACTCCAGCTTCATGTCCCATGACATTGAGGCGAACGGCAGCTCCGTCGATTCCGGGGAGAGCCTGGTTGATGTCGAGGGTGGCGCGATGGAGATCATCACTGCCGATCGATAGGTCGGAATGAATGAAATCATTGAGTCTGGCTTTCTTCGATACCAGGTTGATGGAGCCGCCAGTCGATCCACGACCGGCGTTAGCTGATGCAGGCCCTTTTGCTACCTCGATCTGCTCAAGGTTGAATGGGTCACGGGTGTAGGCTCCGAAATCGCGAATCCCGTCGATGAAGAAGTCGGTCCGTGCGCTGAAGCCTCGGATCGAAAGGTTGTCGCCCGCTGGCTGTCCGCCCTCGCCGGCCTGTAGGCTGATACCGGATACGTTTCGGAGTGCTTCGCGGAGCGTTGTGGCTCCCTGGTCCTCAATCAAATCTTCTGTGATTACCTGTACTGTCTGTGGAACGTCCAGGAGCGGTTGGGTATATTTCGAAACAGAGAGATTCTGCGGTCTGTATGTCGAGTCGTCGATGACGAGAGGCTCTGGCTCTGGTTCGGGAACGATTACTGGCTCCGGTTCGGGCGCCGGCACCGGACGAGGGACTGGGCGGGGTGCAGGAGCTGCCGGGTGTGTGCTTTCCACATTGATAGTGGGGAGACTGCTTACTTCCTCTGACTCCGACGTTTCGGTCGCTACATCCTGTGCCCAGCCTGCACTGCCGGCGGCACACAAGGTGGTAAAGAGAGCAAATTTTTCTGCATTTTTCGCTTGGGGAAAATCCCGAAGCGACTGTCTCTGTTGGTCACTCAGTCGGTTCATTGTGATGTTTGAATTGTTGGATTGATCTTCGGTGTATTGTCAGTTTTCTCGGCTTTGCCGTTTTCGTCCTTCTGCTGGTTTGGCGGGCTCCCTTTTTCTGCCGATCTGGCGGGGCCTCTTCGGCCGCTAGAGCCGTTGTAAGTGAGATTTTCGAAAGTGCCGGAAAAGACAGCGACTGCCAAGACTGCCGCTACGCTGAGTCCGGCGATGCCGATGAGACGGGTGGGCTTGATCTGCCACCACATGAAGGCTCCGGAGATTCCCCAGAAAACCATCGTGATGCCAGTGGTGTCAGCGAGGACTGTCCATAGCCATCTGGCTCCTACTCTGTCGGGGTAGTGGTGGGTCTTGTGAAGACGGCTGACGACAGAGTAAAAGTCCATACCGTGGGGTGCGTCTGATGCCTTCGATGAGATTTTGCCTTCGCTAAGGGAGTAGGAAACGTTCCACGGTGCTCCACCCTCTGGTGACTCGATGGAGAATCGAACTTCTGCTCCACCCCGAGTAGAGAGTTCGAGCGGTCCCTGGGGCTTCAGTCCGGCTTCTGCGAGAAGCGCTTGGGCTGTCTCTTCTGTTTCGTCACCGATAGTGGTAGCTACGGATAGGTGTTTCCCGTCGAGAGGTGTCTTCCCTTCTGGTTCGGACGGAGGGAATACCCTGACGTTTGCCGATCCGTGGTTGGGACTCAGGATGACCATCGCACGACCTTGGTCTGTTTCGCATTGATAGGTGATCTTACCTTCAATGACCGCATCGGTATTTGAGACTCGTTTGAATACGGTATCGGGGGCGTCGGCGTTGAGATTTTCTACGACTGCGTTCGCGATCGCATCGGCTCTCAAGGGAGAGAAGGTCGAAATCTTATCGACAGAAGCAGCGGAATGTCTCGCAACGACATCCACTGGCCCAAACCACTCAGGATGATTGAAAAGCATCCCGCTAAAGCCAAAAAAGATCACCCACGGCAAGAGAATCAGGCCGGTATACATGTGAATCCGCCTAACGATTTTCATCGTGCGGGTATAGTTGCGTTTCGATTTCATTCCGAAGTGTCTCATTTATGCAAATGAGACGCAGTATCAACAAAGGGGACTTAGACTCTCGTTCCAGCTGAATTGAAAGGGAAAGTTTTCGCCGACCAGAGCAATTGGGAACCATTGCAGCAAGAGGGCGCTAAACGACATCCGGAGATCATTTTTCGAAAATCCCGAGCTTTTGATGTATGGGTTTTGAAGTCTTTCTATGAAACCCCTTTTTATTCTCTTGTTGGTGGCCGGGCTGTCGGCCCATTCCCTTTCTGCTTCTCCTAACGTTATCTACATTCTTGCGGATGATCTCGGGTACGGAGATCTGTCCTGCTACGGGCAGGAGAAATTTGAGACTCCGAATATCGACCGCCTCGCTTTGGAGGGGATGAAATTTACCAACCACTATTCTGGTAACACTGTCTGTAGTCCTTCCCGTGCGGTCCTGATGACCGGGCAGCATTCCGGAAACTGCTACATCCGAGGGAATCTAAAAGGAGAGGTGGGGGCCGAGCTCGATCCTGAAATGACGGTTTTGCCAGAGGTTTTTCAAGCGGCTGGATATGCAACTGGTGCGTTTGGGAAATGGGGATTGGGCCCCACGAATGAGAGCGGTCGAGCCAATCCGCTGAAACACGGTTTCGACGAATTCTGTGGATGGAAGAGTCAAACCATTGCCCATACTTACTACCCAACCACATACGTGCTCAACGGCGAAGAGATCCCATTGGAAGAAGGAACATACCTGCATCCCATCGTGATGGAAAAGGCGAGAGATTTCATGAAAAAGAGTGTCGGATCGGGAAAGCCCTTTTTCTGCTATATCCCGACGGCGATTCCTCACGCTGCGATGCATGCTCCTGAGGAGTTGCACGAAAAATGGAGAAAGAAGTTTCCGCAATTTGACGATAAGATCGGAAAATATGGGGCTGGGCCAGAACCATGTCCTGATGTAATCAACCCGATCGCAGGTTTCGCTGCGATGATGGAGCATCTGGATAACGAGGTCGGCGCGATTCTCGATTTGTTAACTGAGTTGGGAGTCGATGAGGAAACGATTATCCTGTTCAGCAGTGATAACGGTGCGCACAAAGAGGGCGGCCACGACCCGAAGTTCTGGAATTCTTCGGGTAGCCTGCGGGGCCATAAGCGCGATATGCACGAGGGTGGCATCCGGGCTCCGATGCTGGTTCGCTGGCCCGGAAAGATTGCGCCAGGTACTGTCACTGAGCATTTGAGCAGTTTTCAAGACGTTCTTCCCACCATGGCCGAATTGGTCGGGCAACCGATTCCGGAACAGAACGATGGAATTTCTTTTTTGCCTACTCTGACAGGTAATGAATCCAACCAGGAGGCACACGAATGGCTCTATTGGGAATTTTGCAAAGGGACGTCTCAGAAGATTTTCTCGCAGGCCGTTCGACAGGGCGACTGGAAAGCCTATCGCGAGAGCGAAAAGAAGACGGAAATTTTCGATCTATCGAAAGATCCATACGAGGAAATGAATGTTGCGGCAGAGAATCCTGAAAAGGTTTCCGAGATGGAGGCGATCATGTTGGAAGCGCATACGCCTCTCCCGTAACATTACGAAAAAGGGCCACCCGAACGGGGGTGGCCCTATTGATCTTTTGTTTCAGTAGCAGCGTAGTTCTGCCGCAAAAAGGTATACTCTTACTTGAATCGAATATTCAAGTGACTGGTGTCAGCCTTAGATGGATCGGTAAGAGAGGTCGTCGTGATGCGGGAACGAAACTGACGCTCACGTGCTTTGACCCTTTTCTTCAGTCGTATCGTTCCACGGTAAATCGCGGTCTCGCCGGCTCCCAATTCTTTCGTGATTCCAGAAGCGAGAGTTGCTGGGGAAATTCTGCTTCCACCGATTTCAGTAAAGGTCATTTTGTAGCGGCGTTTTTGCTTCAGAAAATTTCCCGAACGCAGCAAAATCTGGTCAGTGTCGCTGCCGTCGTTTTCCAGTGAAAGAAAGAACTTCGTAGTTTTGTCTCTTGAAGCGCGATCGCGCAGAGTTTGGATAGCAAGCTGTCGGTTAGAATAGATTTGGTTCCCCTTGTGCACGGCTGGATTGAATTTTTTCCCGACCCTGAGGTCTGGTTGGTAGGCAGCAATTGTCGAGTTTGTTCCTCGAATCTGGTAGGAGTTAGGGAGGTCATCGTAGCTGGGATCGGTGGCCACGGTATTGCCGATAGATATTGAGAATGGCTGATCGCCATCTGCGACCCCATCATCTTGCCCGGTGATAGTAACCACTACCGGTGTTGTGCTGTCCATGACGACAGTGGCCGTCGTCCCTGGTGAATCCATTCCAGTAGAAATAAGAACCTCATCGGGATCATTCGACGTAAGCTCAACCGAAACGGTGCCTGAAGATGGAGTGCTGGAAAGGCGGACCGTGAAAGTCGAGGTGGTCCCGTCCTCGTCGGTTTCATGATTCTGATAGTTGGAAAAGATGATGGTAGAGATGCCTTCGGTATTGATGTTCGTGACGTTTACTGATGGAACAGGAGCGCCGTCAAAGTTCGTACCGGTGGCATCTACTGTGCCAGAGATCGAATACATCACGTCCCCGTCGTTTCCATCGCCACTGGCTCCAGGATTTACGGTTACCGTCTGGGGGATATCCCAGTCAGCAGGGGTAAATGTGAGGTTTGCGTTAGAAAGACTCCCTTCCGTTAAATCTCCAGATGAGAAGTTTACATCTACAGATCCATCCGGAACTTCGCTTAGCGTCACTTCAAAGGTGGCTGATTCGCCGTCTTCAGTCGTGACGAGAGACGATTCGCTGAGAACGACACTCGTGCCGGGTAGCGCGGTGGCTTCAGGAAGAATGAAAAAGCTTAAGGAGCAAAGAGTCAAACTTCCAACAATGCGGTATATGGATGGCAACATCATAGGCCACCAACTTCAATTAATTTATAATAATTACAATAAAAATATTATTTATATTTCAGTTGTGTGTCCTATATCTGAAGAAGGCAAGGGGATCGGGGCGGAACCTGAGAGATTCTCTTAGTCAGTAGCTGCCCAGGTTGGTGAGGGCCAGTCGCGGTGCTGGGTCCTCACTGAGGAGACTTTGTGGTCTTTGTATTCTACCACCAGCTTCCACTCTCTCAGGGCGATTCGTTTGGTGGTGGTGGCGATACTTGTGTCGACGTAGGTGGGATCGTGCTTTGTCGATTCTACGGTAAGGTTGGGGATGAGCCGCTTTGCCTGAATTTCAGGCACGCCGGGGGAAAGCGCTTTCCAGTTTGAAGGTATCATCACCGAAGTGCCGCGAGTGAGTGCGACATACAAGCCGATGATAACTACTACAAAGAGAAGGGTCCGAGTGAATGGGCTTTTCATTTCTTCTACTTAAGAATGCCAGAGTGAGTGAGGTGAGTAAAGGCGGGGGTTTTCGCGAAAAGGGTGGTTCCTGCGCGCATCTTGTCATTGGCTGTGTATTCGACTACATATTTTAGTAATGAAGTCCCTTTTTGCGTTTCTCTTCTTTGCTATTTCATCAATCGCTGCAGCAGAGCAGCCTCAGGTCATCATTTTGAAACTGGACGATGTGGTCTCGGCAGGATTGAGCAGTGGCCCCGTTCATCATCGTTGGCAAAAGGTCGCAGACTATCTCAAAGAGAATCAGATCAAAGGTTCGTTTGGTATCATTACGGAATCTCTGGAGGAGGATAATCCCCGCTTTTTCAAATGGATCACAGATATCCAGGATGAAGGTTTGATTGAATTCTGGTTGCACGGGTACAAGAGACGGTCGGCGGAAGATTCGGGCGAATTTGAGAGCGGAACTGCCGCCGAGCAGCAGGCGATTCTGGAACGAGGGGCGCAGTTGGCTCGCGAGAAACTCGGATTCGAGCTGGTAGCTTTCGGCCCTCACTGGAGCGGTACGACCGAAGCTACTGACGAAGCGCTCGAAGCCGTCCCCAGTATCAAGATCTGGCTATACGGACCGAAAGAGCCAAAGCATTTCTCTCGTCTCAGTTTGGATCGGGTTCTTGCTCTGGAGAATCCAACCTTTGTTCCCGATCCGGAGAAATTCAAAGCGACCTATGAAGAGCGTGCCGCCGATCGGGATGTGTTGGTCCTGCAGGGGCATCCTGCGCAATGGGACGAGAAACGCTGGGAAGGGTTTCTTGAGATCATCGCCTTTTTGAAGTCAAAGAATGTGGTGTTTATGACTCCGTCTGAGTATTTGGCGACGGTCGAGTAGGTGCGTTTGCAATTTTAACCGAAGGGGGATCGACGACAGAAAGATGTCAGCGAAAATAGATCCTAACAAAATAGTGATTTTTACCGGCGCAGGAATCAGTGCCGAGAGTGGAATCGCTACGTATCGTGATCCCGAAGGCGAGTGGCAGAAGGTCAATCCCGACGAGGTCGCTTCAGCAGGTGCCTGGGCGAAAAATCCGCAGAGAGTTCTCGAATTTTTCAATGCGCGAATGGAGTCCGTCCTGCAGGCTGAACCTAATGCGGCGCATATTGCGATCGCGGAACTGGAAACTGATTTCGATGTCGCTGTTATCACGCAGAATGTCGATGATCTTCATGAGCGTGCAGGATCGAAAAATGTTATTCATCTCCACGGAGAGATTCTCAGTGCTCGCTACGGAGAAGGCGGTGCAATAGTTCAGAATCGAAATGGGGAGCCGATCCGATGGGGAGATATGGATGAAGAGGGGCGGCAGTTGCGGCCGGATGTTGTTTTCTTCGGTGAGGATATGAAGCATCGAGAAGAGGCTATTGATCATTTGAAAACTGCCGCTCGAGTTCTTGTGGTAGGGACTTCGTTGCAGGTCTATCCGGCTGCGGGGCTTCTAAAGAAGGCGAGATTCCATGCTGAGAAGGTTCTCGTAGCAAAAGAGATTTTCGTGAAGCAGTATGGATTCCGACACCTACGCGGAAATGCAACCGATCTTGTTCCCGTAGTTTCTTCGCGTTGGCGAAAGGAAGCGGCTGCTCGTATCGATGATCCGTGAAGATTCCTGTGAACCGCATGAGTGACACCGAGCTTGAACTTTTCATCGAGTATCCTGTTGGGGCAGGGTCTGAAGAGTTCTTTGTGAGCTTTTCTGACTCTGCCAGTTTGGTGGGGTATCTGCGCGGAGATACCGCAATGCTTGCTGTATTCGAGCGGTTAGCAGTGGCATCGGGAGTGAAGCGTGGTCTTCCCCACGACGTATCAGATGCGGTAGAGGAAGCATTTCGAGGTTCGGAGTCTGAGATCGTCGATGAACCCTGCTGTGTTACAAAAACGGAGTGGGCCGAGCTTGTCGGCGAGCGAGGTCTTGATAGTGAAGAAATGAACCCTCTTCTGCAGTGCGCTTTGAGCTCTCTAAGCATTCTCTCTGAAGCGTACGGGGACCGATGTCGGTTCGTTTTTTGGACTCACGAAGCATAGCCTGACCGTGGGGGATTGGCAGATCCTGCACTTCCCCCTACCGCAAACCCGTGCTAGGATCGACGTCCATTCTGGACGAAATCTCCTGACTGAAAACTATGATGAAATCCCCAAACTTTGCGGTGCAGTGGGCACTGCTTCTCGTGGTGTCGGTTTTTGCCGTGGCATGTTTGACTCCTTTCGCCTCGGCGGATGAGAAACCCCTGAAAGCTCTCCTCGTTGCCGGTGGTTGCTGCCACGACTATGAAGGCCAGCACAAAGCGCTTTTCGAAGGTATTCAGGCCCGCGCGAATGTTCAGGTCGATGTCTGGTGGACGGATGATAAGTCAGTTGATCCTCCCCTGGATCTCTATGATGATCCGAACTGGGCAGATGGCTACGACATCATCATTCACGACGAGTGTGCGGCGGGAAATAAGGACCTCAAAGTGATGAAGCACATCCTGGATGTGCACAAGACCATCCCGGCGGTGCATCTCCATTGTGCGATGCACAGCTTTCGCAATGGCACCGACCAGTGGTTCAAGCACCTCGGGCTTCAGTCCAGCCGACATGGTCCTCGCAAGCCCATCGATATCGAGTTTGTCGACAAAGAACATCCCATCACAAAGACTCTCGAGAACTGGACTACGATTGATGAAGAACTCTACAACAACGTGGATGTGTTCGATGCGATTCCACTCGCTGTGGGGAAACAGATCGTGCCTGTCGATGGTAAGGATGTTGAGGAAGTCGCCATCGTTGTCTGGACAAATGAATCACAAGGGGCAAAGAGCTTTTCCACGACGATAGGTCATACCACCGAGACAGTGGAGGATGCTCGCTATCTCGACCTTGTCACACGTGGGCTTCTCTGGGCAGCAGGGAAATTGAACGACGACTATCTTGGGAAGCCCTTCAAAAGTGAAAACAAAATCACTTTCGTAAAAGGCAAACCAAAGCCCGAGAAGAAACCTGCACCGAAGAAACAGGCTGCTGTTCCTGCTCCGGCACCGAAGGATGCTACGCTCGCAGTTGTGACGGCCAGCAGCGAGGAGACCAACAAAGAGAACTTCATCTGGCAAGCGATCGATGGATCAAAAGACACTCGGTGGTGTGCGGCCAACAGCTCGAAGCCTCAGTGGATTCAATTGGAGTTTGAAAAGCCGGAGAGCCTGACTGGTGCACAAATTGTGTGGGAAGGCGGAGGCGTCTATCAATACCGAATCGAAGGATCTAAAGACGGCAAGGAGTGGTCAGTTCTGACTGATGCGACAGACAACAAGGCGGGTGGAAGCACGGAAGCGTCATTCACCGCAGACGGGATCCGCTTTGTCAAAGTGACCTGCACAGGCACGAGTGGAGGCTGGGCGAGCATTCGGGAGATTTCGCTGGGAGGTGTTTCTTCTCTCCATCCAAAGCTGGATGAAAAGCAGAAAGCGGTCGCTGAAAAGGCAGAGAAAGAAGCGAGTGACCCCTATAAATCCGAGGGCAATAACAAACCCGAGATTGTGAAGCTCTCTCCGGAAGCGGAAGCTGAGATTTTGAAAGACGTCACCGTAGCCGATGGCTTTGAGGTGTCACTTTTCGCAAACTGGCAGACAGCGAACTATCCCGTTTACGTTGCGGCAGCACCCAACGGTGATCTATACGTATCGAGCGATGGGAACGGTTCCGTCGGTCGTGATCCGCACCGCGGTCGTGTCCTGCGACTTCGCGATACGGATGACGACGGACGGGCTGACGAGGTGAAAGAGTTCATCAAAGACATCGATGCTCCTCGCGGTCTCATCTGGGACAAGGATCGCTTGATCCTTCTTCACCCCCCTGACATCAGCGTACATATCGACCACGATCTGGATGGCATTGCGGACGAGTCGAAAACAATTGTCGAAGGAATCGCTTTTGGATTCGATCAGCGTCCTCCTGACCATACCACCAATGGTCTGGAAATGGGAATCGACGGCTGGGTTTACATTGCTGGCGGAGACTTTGGCTTTATGAATGCGAAAGGTTCGGACGGTCGCACTCTTCAGCATCGTGGCGGTGGGGTGATTCGCTTTCGTCCTGATGGATCGGGGCTGGAGTTGTTCGCGACGGGAACGAGAAACATTCTGGGAACACCGATGAGCCCTTTGCTCGACATCTTTGCTCGGGACAACACAAATGACGGAGGAGGCTGGGATGTGCGGTTCCATCATTTCAGCGGACTGGAAGACCACGGGTATCCGCGTCTCTACAAGAACTTCGGCGAAGAACATATTCAACCCCTGGCCGACTACGGCGGCGGATCGGGTTGCGGTTCGGTTTACATTTCCGAGCCTGGATTTCCTGAAGAGTGGAACAATGCTCCATTCACTTGTGACTGGGGCACCGCTGCTTTGTGGAAACATACGGTAGAGCGAAAGGGCTCGACTTTCGTGGAGGTTACCGATCCTCAGCCACTCATCAAAATGACGCGCCCCACAGACGCAGATGTCGATGGCATGAGCCGCGTGTATCAGGCGAGCTGGAAAGGGCCTGCTACCTTTCGTTGGGCGGGTCCGGAGACAGGATACATCGTGCGTGTTTTTCCGAAAGGGTACACTCCGGAGCCACTACCTGACTTCGCGAAAATGAGCGACTCGGAATTGGTTTCTCTTCTGGATACCGAGAGCCACATCAGGAGACTGGCTGCTCAGCGCGAACTTCTTCGGCGTGATGCTTCAAGCGAAACAACAGAGGCACTTTTACAAGTCGCACAAGATAGTAAAAAGCAACTCGCTACCCGTGTCGCGGCGCTCTACGCGATTGGCCAGAGAGGAACGAGTAGTGATCAGAGTGAGGGTGTGATTAAGGATTTGCGCCAGTTGGCGTCTGATTCCGCTCTGGCGCCGTTCGCTATGCGTGCCCTGGGCGATATGGCGATTGATACTGTTACAGCAGGTAATAGCGGACCGGCACCGAGTGACTTGATTGTTCGAGGAATTCAGAGCGACGATCCGAGAACCAAACTCGAAGCGATAGTCAGTGCTGCACGCCAGAAGCTCAGCGATGCCGCTCCTGCCATTTCTGATCAGCTCGGATCCGACGACCTCGTTCTGGCGCATACTGCATACCGTGCCCTTGCTTCACTCGGTGCTGCCGATGCTTGTTTTTCAGTTATTGAGTCGGACAAATCCAATGAGTCCGCAAAGAGGCACGCTGCGTTCGCATTGATGCGGATGCATGAAAAATCCGTGGTGGACCAAGTGATTGCAAAGTTGGGAGATGAAAAGCGGCCCAATGTCAGGCAGCACCTTCTCTCGGTTCTCTCTCGGCTCTACTACGTAGAAGCAAATTGGGAAGGCGATAGCTGGGGAACTCGCCCCGATACTCGCGGACCCTATTATCAGCTCGATACCTGGAGCGAGTCGGACCGAATTCTAGCTGCTTTGAAAGAGAGACTTGCCAATGCTGATTCAGAAGAAGCGGCGTTTCTCGTGAAGGAGATGAACCGCAACCGGATCCAGTCCAACGATGCACTGAAAAAAGTCATCACCATGGCGAAAGAGGATGACTCTCTCGTTCCGGACGCCGTTTCTCAGATTGCCGCGGCCGAGGAAGTTCCTGCGGATGGTATCCCGATTTTGCTCAAGGCGGCTGCTAATCCGGAGAGTTCGCCCGGAACACTCGCTGAATCGGTCGAGGGTCTCATGAAAACGGATCAGCCCGATGCTGTCTCAGTTTCTCTGGCGGCTCTCGCTGCCCTCGATAAAACGAAAGGCTCTAACAAAGATGTCGAACGAGGTCGCAACGGATTTCTGAAGGCGTCGAAACTGGAGAATCATCACCTCGCTGTGGAGGAATATGCGGCCGCTCACCCTGACACTCGCGAAGGCCTGTGGGCGAACGCGGCCTTGATTGAGTTGGCTTCTCGAAAGACCGGAAGTCCCGAGTCGATCGACATGTCAGGCAAGGCGATCGACGAAGGGTGGAAAAATCCGGAACAGAAGAAGGCGCTCATGAAAGCGGCCGCTGAAATGCGTGTGCACTTTCTTGACGATCGTATCAAGGTTGCGGTGAACGATCCGGATAAAGGTGTGGCCGGCGTGGCAAAGTCGGCTGCCAATCGATTGAAGATCGATATCAGTAATACTGACAATACTCCCAAGATTGCTACCCTTTCACCCGAGCAGGCTCTTAAGCAGATCATCGAGACAAAAGGGGATGTTGCCCTTGGAGAGGCTGTGTTTGCCCGTGCGACTTGTGTGGCTTGTCACACAGTGAACCAGGACGAGCCACAGAAAGGACCATACCTCGGGAATATTGCGCAGACCTATCAGCGCCCTCAACTGGTCGAGTCCGTGCTCGATCCAGGGAAGACGATAGCCCAGGGGTTTACGACGAACGTGATTTCGTTGAAAGATGGAACCACGCTGATGGGATTCGTCACGGATGAGACAGGCGATTCCGTTACTCTTCGAGATATTGCCTCGCAGGCTCACAGCTTCAAGAAATCGGAAATTGAAAAGCGCGATACGCTACCGACTTCAATGATGCCTCCCGGGCTGCTGATGAATTTCTCCGTTAAGGAGGCGGCGAGCCTGTTCGATTATATACAGGCGTTGGCGAAGCAGTAGCGGATTTTCGAGGTCGGGCCATGAAATTCTCCACCTTGGTTGGGGCTTTCTAAGCCCGGATATTCGATATTACAGATTGTTGAGACCTTTCAACTTGCAAGGTTTAGCCATGCAGGATTCTGCACCTACGTCTAGGCGGTATGTTTTCGTTTTGAGGAATTCCCTGAACTTCAGAGGATCGCAGATTTATTCCCCGTAGGAACTCTCATTGCTCGTAACAACAGTGGAGGAAACTGTAATCCGCTTTGTTTATGCCTGAGAAAACCACAGACTCTTATCATTCCCGTGACATCGAATCGGTGTTAGAGGCATTTGAATGTGATCCTGATCAGGGGCTCGCCGCGAGCAGAGCTGAAGCTCTTCTTGAGGAACATGGGCGCAATGAGTTAGTCGAAGAAAAAGGCGTCTCGGTCTGGAAACTTTTCCTCCGGCAGTTCGCGTCGATCGTGGTTTACATCCTTGGCGGTGCGATGATCCTCGCCTTTTCGACGGGAAGATTTCCGGAAGGGTGGGCTCTCCTGGCTGTGATTCTGGTGAATGCCGTGATTGGTTTCGTTTCGGAATGGAGGGCTCGAAAAAGCATGGCGGCATTGCAGGCCATGGGAAAACCACATGCCCATGTGATTCGGGATGGAGAAGAGAAAGAGATCGCGGTTGAGACCGTAGTTCCGGGAGATGTGTTGGTGCTAGGGCCAGAGGATATCATTCCGGCAGATGCTCGGCTGATCGAAGTGGATGCGTTGAGAATCAGCGAAGCCGCACTGACAGGGGAGTCCGTTCCGGTGAACAAGTCGACTGACCCTGTCGGTGAAGACGCGCCATTGGCGGAAAGGACTTGCTGCATCTACAAGGGAACTACAGTGCAGGAAGGCAGCGGGAAAGCGGTAGTTACCGCGACCGGGATGAGAACGGAACTGGGACGGATCAGTGAACTTGCATCCGGCGCAGAGCAGGGGGAGGCTCCCCTTCAGGAGCGCCTCGATGAGTTGGGGGCTAAGCTCGCCTATGTATCTCTTGGTCTAGCCGTTTTGATCGGCGGACTCGGTTTGGCTCTCGGAAGAGATATGGTCGAGATGATCGAAACCGCCCTCGCTCTCGGCGTGGCGATGATTCCCGAAGGTCTTCCGATCGTCGCCACGATAGCTCTCGCGCGTGGGATGTGGATCATGGCGAAGCGGGAAGCGATTATCAATAAACTTACCGCAGTTCAAACCCTAGGGGCGACTCAGGTTATCTGTACGGATAAGACCGGTACTCTGACGGAAAACGAGATGGTGATGCGCCGTATCCTGACACCAGAGGGTAATGCGGTTTTGGACACTGACAGCCACACTTATCGAGCGGGTGAGGAGGATGCTGACGGAGAGATAAATGATTTGGTTCACCACGCAGTTCGCCTTGGGGTGCTTTGCAACAATGCTGAGCTTTCATCGGATGATGATGACGCACACCGAGGAGATCCTACTGAGCTTGCATTGCTGGATGGTGGGGTTGCTCTCGAAATGGCGCGAGAGAAATTGCTCGAACAGTATCCGGAACGTCGAGAGGTCGATTTTGATCCTGACGTGATGATGATGGCTACCTATCATGAGAGGCCTGATGATGGAGAGATACTAGTTTCAGTGAAAGGTGCGCCGGAGCGAGTGCTTGAAGCGTGCTCTACAATTGCGAGTGCGGATGGGGGATCGAACGAACTCAGCAGCGAAGAGCGGGAGGAATGGCTGAGCCGAGGGGATGAACTTGCTGCACAGGGTTTTCGATTGCTGGCCGTGGCCGACAAAGTGGTTTCGAATACAGATCCTGATCCATATGAGGAATTACGGCTCGTCGGATTTCTGGCTTTGGACGATCCCCCGCGCTCAGACGTCAAAGAGGCTATCGAAGCCTGCCATAGTGCAGGGATCGATGTAGTCATGGTAACCGGGGACCGGGAGACGACGGCGCATGCGATAGGGAAGGAGACATCGATCGTCAACAAAGAGGAAGGGAGCGAGGATGCCAAAAAGGGAGAGGAACTCGGAGAGATTCCGAGCGAGAGGGAAAAGAGAGACGAGCTGTCGAGGACTCATGTTTTTGCTCGTGTTAGTCCGGAACAGAAATTAAATCTGGTGAAGCTTTTGCAGGAAGACGGAAAAGTTGTCGCGATGACTGGCGATGGAGTGAACGACACTCCAGCGCTGAAGCGAGCCGATATCGGTATCGCGATGGGGAAGCGGGGCACTGACGCGGCAAAGCAGGTCGCGGACATGGTTCTGAGGAACGATGACTTCAGCACCATTCTGGCAGCGATTGAACAGGGGCGGATTATCTTCGGTAATATTCGGAAAAGTGTGGTGTTCATGCTCTGCACAAATCTGTCCGAGATCATTGCAGTAGGTATTGCTGCGACTGTTGGTCTGCCTCTTCCTCTTTTGCCATTGCAGATCCTTTATCTCAATGTCTTAACAGATGTTTTCCCGGCACTGGCTCTGGGTGTTGGTAGAGGAAGTCACGAGGTTCTCAAGGATCCACCGCGACCAAAAAACGAAGGTATCATGACTGGAGCCGAGTGGAAACGGACAGTGGTGTGGGGCTGTATCCTTGCCGCCTGTGTTCTGTGTGGCCTTCTTCTTTCCCTCGAAGTTCTGGGTTTGGAAGAAGATGCGGCGATCACCGTGTCCTTCCTCACGCTTGGTTTTGCCAAGTTGACGTTTGTGCTCAACCTCCGCGATGTGAGGAGTCGAGTTTTCAATAACGAAGTCTTGCGCAATAAGTGGATTTGGTTCTCGTCGGCATTCTGCCTCGCGCTGCTTTGTGCTGCGGCATATTTGCCAGGATTGAAAGATATCCTTTCGGTCGTGTCACCAACCCTGCCCGCGTGGGGAGTGATTCTTGGCTTGAGCGTCATTCCTGTCGTGCTTGGTCAGATCTGGCTGACTCTTCGACGCAGGAAAGAAGGCCTTGGGTGATGAGCGGTTACCATTTTACTATGACTC
The DNA here is from genome assembly GCA_002698785.1 of Verrucomicrobiales bacterium. Taxonomy (GTDB): domain Bacteria; phylum Verrucomicrobiota; class Verrucomicrobiia; order Verrucomicrobiales; family DEV007; genus Arctic95D-9. Next base: position 46,198 of record PAAG01000017.1, read on the forward strand.
CCGTTCGCAGTGTGCGGGGCTCGATCGGATGCGAGTGAATGTCTGAGATGCCACCAGCCGGTTCGCCGGGAAGTCTGGACTCGTAGTAGTATTCGATATCGTTCGCGTCGGTATCGAAGAGGTTCAGGCATTCCAAGTAGACTTCCCAGTTTTCCTTGCGGTATCCGGTGCGCAGATTGAAAACGAGTGAATCACGAGACTCTATGCTCTTGTCGGCTGTGAGTGGACGTTCGCTGAAATATCGGGCTCGAAGCGAGCTGTAGGGGCCATGTTCTTTCCCTAAAGTGACTCCGGCTGAGAGGGCGACCGGGACTGCGTTCTCAACATATTTACCACCCGACTTGTTGCGGAATTCGGCTTGAGCAATGGAGAGTTCCGAGTCGAAATGAAGAAACTCTTCCGGGCTCCAATAGGCAGCCCATTCAACTCCATAGCGTTGGGTGCCGGGGCCGGGTTCGGTGTTTCCAGCATCGCCGACGAAGAGAAGTTCGGAGTCGCTCTCCAGATACCAGAGCGAAATGGAGGTGGTGACATCCGGTATTGCCTGGGTGCGCACCCCTACTTCTGTGCCCCACTGACGAACGAGAGGATCGACCGGCGTGGCGGGAAGTCCGGTGGCGGGATCGGTAACGATAGCAACACCTCGAGCGTCGTTGCTGTGGAAACCTCCGCCCCAGTTGAAGTAGAATTCGGTTTCATTCCACGGACCCAGGACGGCACCGAATTTGGGATTCAGAAGTCCTGCCGTATCAGAGCCGGAGTTGGCTGGAAGATTCGAATCCACGTCGAATTGATATAGGTCGCCGCGGAATCCGCCATTCACTTTCAGCCAGTCGTTGAGGACGAGTTTCTGGTCTACAAACGCGGAAAAGCTAGTCTCGTTCACTGAGTCGCTCCTTGTTGTTCCGATACGACGCCGGGCTACCGAACGGTAGAGTCCAACTTCGTCGATGGCGTCGTGATGCGTGTTGAACCCTACCGTGAAGTCGCCGTCAAAACCGAAAAGGGAATTCTCGCGATTGTCCTTGATTCCAAATCCCGCAAAGACTCTCCGGTCAACTTGGTTGAATTGATCTCCGTTGACTGGATCGTCGAGGAAGTAGGTGAAATTCGAAAATAGATTGAGGGCGTAGTAACCAAGGTAGGCGTTTACCTCGGTGGTGGATTTGTCTCCTTCGTGAATCCAGTTGAATGACCCACTGTAGCGCGATGTATCTCCGCCCAGGGTAGGATCAACGAAACCAAGTCGATCAATGGCACCACTTTTGACGAGCCGTCTCGGAATCTGATCGGTGGAGTTCCATTCGCCAGAGTATGCCATTCCAGTGATTGAGTAGCGGTTCACGCCTGACTCCCAGTAGTATTTCATGAACCCGTTGAAGCGTTCGGATTCTTCGGGCAGGACCCAGGGGCCGTCGTAGAGCGAATATTCGACGGCAGTGGTCAGCCAGCCGTTTCCGGCTTTTGAACTGTCCATTGCGAGGAAGCGAAGGTATTCGTCTTCGCCGACCGACACGGAGGCCATGCTCTCTGGCAGGATATCGTAAAGACGAAAACGAGCCGAACCGGCGGAAGTGAAGTCGCCAAGCTCAGGGAAGTAAGGTCCCTTGGTGTAGTCGAGTTGCTCGACGAGCTCTGGAATAAGGAAATTCAGGTCGGCGTATCCTTGTCCATGCCCATGGGTGCGGTTGTTCACTGGCATGGAGTCTACAAAGACACCGAAGTCCGTTCCATGGTCGAGGTTGAAGCCCCTGACAAAATATTGATTCGCTTTTCCAGTTCCGCTGTGCTGAGTGATGATCATGCCGGGTACGACTTCCAGCAGTTCACCGCGACGCAGATAGGGGCGGGCGTTGAGTTCTTCGGCGCTGGCAAAGCCCATCGATGCGGTGGTCGCGATGTTGAGGAGGGGTTCTTCTTTTCCAGGCTCTTCGAGAGTGTCGTAGGTGGTGGCGCTCGTTTCTATCCGTACCGGAGTGGGGACCCTGTCGTTGATCACAACGGGTGTCGATTCGACATTGATCGTGGGCAGGGTATCGAGCTCGTCTTCGGGGGAGGTTGAAGACGAGCCCGACTCCTGCGCTAATCCCGTTGGCAAACAGGGAAAGATGAAAAGTGAGATGGAGAAAATGAGGGGTTTCATGAAGCGGATTCATCCGGTTGAACGGGAATCCGCGAAATAACCCATGAATTTTATTCTAATTCTTCCCACCACTGCTGAAGCGAGCGCCGCGCTCGATAGATGCGGCCCTCAATAGCGCGGGGAGAGCATGATAGGATCTCGGCACATTCGTCGTAGGAAAGGCCGTCAATTGCGTTTAAGACCAGCGGCTCCCTGAGCTTTGTCGGAAGTTGGTTCAATCCCGACTCGAGTTTTCTCAGGTCCTCGGACCACACCGACGACTCATTTGGCAGGGGAAGCCGGCAGGGGAAGTCTCTTTCTGAGAACTTGGAAATGGGAAAAGTCAGTCCAGACATCTTCCCGGTCTTCGATCGGGCTCTGTCGCGGGAAAGGTTCAAGGCAATCTGATAAAGCCAAGTGGAGAACTTTCCTTGGGGACGATAGCGACCCAGTGCGTGATATGCTCGGACAAATGTATCCTGACAGACCTCTTCTGCATCTTCGGCACTGAGTGCCCAGCGGAGACAGAAACGATAGACCTGATCCTTGTGGTGATTGACAAGTTCGCGAAACGCGTCGTGCGATCCGTTTCGCGATGCTTCGATCGTTCGCTCTTCCCAAGCCTGCAACACTGGCGATTCGTTTGCTTCGCATCGTTCGGTGCTTACTTCTCCGAACCACTCGGAAAACAGAGCAGCTGGATCAGTGGGGGTGGTCATGAGCAATGCTATCGTGAGTCCATTGCAGGAGTTTCTCTCTCTGCTGCGGGGTGAGGTGCTCCTTCATTTCGAAGAAATGTTGAAACGTCAACCGTTGGAGTTCGCCCTGGGCTAACTGGACATCGGCGAGAGCTGTTTCGAAATCTGGGCTCCCGGAGGTTTCCGTTTCAAGAGAGTGGGCTAGGACCCGGCTGGCCTTGTGGATCTGTGCGTTTAATTCAGCTTCCTTCGCTTCGAACTCATGTTCGAGTGGGTGAAGAATTTTTTCCTGTTCTGGAGTGAATGTGAGATTTTCGTGAACCCAGGCGTGAAGAGACGCAGAGGTATCCTCGTTGCGGTGGGCATTTCCCGGTTTTGGCATTGCCAGCTTCGCCACGGTGAAGGAGGTGATCGCGGAGAGTCCGACTATGACGAACAGCCAAAGTAGTGGTCGATTCGTGAGTTGTGGTTCGAACTGCTTCATCAAGAGGCGTTGATGAGTCCACCGCCGGGGGTGAAGAGTTGCTGAACTGGAGGGCGTTCGGAGGCTACGTTGGTAGCGATCTGGCGACTGACGAGACCAGAGATCAAAATTGTCGTGATCCCTGCAGTGATCGCAGCTGCAATCAGAGTTCGTCGTACGAAAGGGGACTCTTCGAGTCGCGCCAAGATGCTCTCAGTCAAGCCTTCCGGAGCTTCGCTGTCGAAGTCACGGGCGAAGTCTATCACTTCATTGATCGGTTTGTTCTTCATCAGAGGCTGGTTTCTCGGGAGTCGGTTCGCCGACGGCCTTCTTCAGGTTTTCAGCGTTTCCGTTCATGATGGAAAGCCAGTCGCCACTTTCCGGTGCGTTGCCGCAGGGATCGACGACGAGGCTGGAAATGCCGAGGGCTTTGAGTTTGTCAACGGACTCGGTGGCGGGCTCGCCTTCCCAGATCATCCATTTGGCGGGATGGTTGGCGAGTTTGCCTTGTAGCTCTTTCATTGCTTCCTCGTCGGGGACGGTTTCGGGTTCCCAGAGGACGGAATCGATGTTGATGTCGTATCGGCGAGCGAAATATTGATAGACTGGATGGGAAGCCATGAAAGGTTTTTCGGCGAGGTCTTTACCGAGTTGCTTGAAAGTGCTGTGGAGTGATTCCAGATCGGTTGCAAGTGAGTCGAAATTTTCGGCCAGCTCGGTTTCTTTTTCGGGGAGTAGCTGGACAAGTGCTGCATGAACTTCTTCGGCTTGCCAGAGGGCCTGTTGAAAGTCCATCCAAGTGGTGAATGCCGTGCCTCCGTGCGAGTGGGCTTCTTCTCCCGGGCCATGTGAATGGGTGACGCCGTGTTCGGACTCTAAAAATTCACCGGAGAAGGCTTGTGTGGTGTCCACCACGGTGGAGTTGGGGAGCGTCACTGTTTCTTTCCATTTCTCGTAGGATGCGCCATTCATCAAGATGAGGTCGGCGGATTGAAAGGCGAGAATGTCATCGTCTGTGGGATTCCAAAAGGCGGGATCGCCCTTACCTTCGGCAAGGAATTCCAGATCGATGAAGTCTCCGGCAATTCGATTCGCGAAGTATGCCAGAGGATAGTTGGTTGCTTGAACTTTCGGGGGACCGTCCTGGTTTGATGCGGATTCAGGCGCTTCTTTCTCCGAGCAGGAGATGAGAAGGGCTGCGAGGATAGCAGTGATCGCTTGAATGGACGTGGGGAGGAAGCGTTTCATTTAAGGCATATTCGGGTCAGGGCAAATATACTCCAATGGTGAAACGAAGATACGGACGCAAACCCACGAACTTTTCGAAAAAAGTTCGTGGGAGATGGTGAATTAATTTCGATGAAACAGAAAAACGCGACGGGGAGTTTTCTGAAAATGTTAGTTTTTTACAAGGCGAAACTCTTCCCGAATCGGATCATTCCGGGAGTTTAGGAGCACCTTCCGGGCGGTCGTGGTTCACGACTTTGAAGGAAACGGTGCGCGTCATCTGTGGGGGAGTGCCGTCATCGCCAGGGAGGGGATCGACAGCTTTTCCATCAATCTCAGCCCAGCCGCAGAGCATGGTGTCAACGCGACCGTGCTCAGATTTTGGTGCGAGTTCGAAGCTGCGCCCTTCCCAAAGCCAGACACGATAGGGGCTGAGTGATGACCAGCGGTAAGGATTGGCCTCGTCTGCGTTATCGGCCGCGACAATGTCGGTGGGAACCCAGCCAGCGCCAGGAATGAAGTATTCGACCCAGCAACGGTAGCCGGGATCAAATTCCGTGCCTTCTTTGGCATCAAGGAGGCGGTAGCCGTACTGCATACGTGCGGCGATTCCGCGGGAGCGGGCCATGGAGATGAAAAGGGAGTGCAAATCGGTGCAGCATCCGCCGCCATTCACGAGGCAGTCCTGGGCGGAACCTCGTCCGCAGTGTGGTTTGGTGGGATCTTTGGAATAGTGGTCGGCGTATTCGGCGACTTTCTGGACTAGAAGGACGGCTTGCTTGGCAGTGTCGGTTTCTTTTCCTACCGCATCCTGCGCGAGTTTGCGGACGTCTTCGTCAACAATCATAAGAGGCGCGGATAGATCGAGTGCGTCTTCAAAGAGAGCGGTTTGAATCAGCGGGGCAGCGAGATCCTTTCCGAGAGGAAAGTGAACGCCCTCGCGCTGAACCAGACACGAGATGACTGCTTCGAGTTTACCGGGTTCTGGATCTGTGACTTCGAGATAGAGGAATTCACCTCGTCCCTCGGGTTGGGAAACAATCTCCCAGTCGCCGGGAACGGAATCGATAGAGACGTCGAGAACGCGCTGCCAAGCGTGATCGGAAGGGAATGGTATCCACATTTTGACGCTCTTGGCGCCTTCTGGCACATCAGCGAGTGTGACTTTCTGGGTTAGTTCGACAGTTCTAGTTTCTTCGAAGTCTGGTGAAATGACGGATGGAAACTCTTTGGCAATGGCGTCAGAGGTCAGCGCGATCAATAAGGAAAGACTGCAAACTCCGATCAGGCTCTGGAGCCTGGTCTGTGTATGTTTCATGGAATAGTGTAATTTTTTTGAGAACTAGTCTCAAATAGTCTGAATTTCCCTTATAACTGACCGGAATAGTCGGTTCAAGGCTCAATTCGGGCGATTTGCATACGAGCTACTTAAGGCCACTGATTTTGCAGCCCACTGGTTCTGTCTCGGTGACGGCGATCTTTTGCTCACTCAATATCTGTGTGAGTGCTGTTTTGAGATCGTGGGTAGTAGCTTCCTGTTGGCGATTTGTGGGGCCCAGGTAAAGATCGTTGATCCGTCCGCGGTAGAGAACTTGCCCCTCTTCATCAAGCACGATGGTCTCTGGAGTGATCGTTGCACCAAGGTGCTTTGCGAGCGCCTGATCGGCGTCGTGAAGTATCGGGTCCTCGATGCTCATCATCGATGCGTGCTGGAGAATGTCCTGCTCTCGGACTCCTTTGTCGGAGTGGATGAAATGAAATGTGAATTGACCGCGGAACTCTGCCGCGATCTCATTCATTGCCGGTCCGAAGTTGTTGGAGGTAGGGCAGTAGGGGGAGATAAAGAATAAGACGACTGCTTTTTTGTCACCCACGTCGAGGGCGTTCAAGGGCTTTCCGTCCAAACCGGGGAGTTCGAAAGTGGTATCTTCTGCTTTTGAGTATGTAATACCGATCACAGCGATCGATACGGCAAAGAAACAATTGCGAAATCCTGCGGTCATAATGGAAAAGACTGAAGGGCTATTCTTCGGTTACTTTTGCGTCTTTCTTTTCTTCTTCCTTTTTTGCCTCAGGTGTTCCCTCGGCGGGAACGAACTTCAAGATTGTGCCGTTGATGCAGTATCGCTTGTCAGTTGGGGTATCGAAGCCCTCTCCCTCGAAAACATGTCCGAGGTGGCCGTCGCAGACAGCACAGCGAACCTCCGTGCGCGGGTAACCGAGAATGTAGTCGGTGTCGGTAATGACATTCTTCGCCTTGGAAGGATCATAAAATGACGGCCAGCCGCAGTGTGAATCGAACTTTTCGTTGGAGCTGAAGAGCTCAGTGTCACAACCGGCACAGTAGTAAGTACCGGCGCCTTGTTTTTTGAATTCGTCATACACTTTCCCGTGGCTGCGTTCCGTTCCTGCTTCGCGGAGGATTCGGTATTGCTCGGGTGTGAGAGTTTTTCGCCACTCTTCTTCTGTCTTTTCCACGGTTTTGACTGGTTTTTCTTCTTTCTTTGACTCCTCAACTTTGGAATCTTTTTCATCTGCGAGAACAGAATTGATCCACGCCGATGACAGAAGGGTTACGGCGAGAAATGCTACGGGGATCAGGGCAGAGAGTTTTCTCATGGGGTATAGGCTACGCGTAAGTGAGCAAGGAGGCAATGGCGTGGTTTCGGGAAAGGGAGAGGGCTGAATTGGGTTGGATTCGAAAATGAGGGGAAATGATGGGGTTTTCGCTCTTTCTGGAAGGCTATCCGAGGGAAGGTAGGGGGTGTAATGGGAAGGGGAAGTCTTTGATGATTTATTCTAACATGTCTACAATATTATATCGAGAATAAACCTTGCAAGCAGGCACTTGTGCTCTCTTAATCTGGACTGGTCCAGTCGAACTCCTGAGTAAATTTCTGGCGGGGAAGCCGGGGGGCGTAAGGGGCGCACTCGGCGGGTAGGTGGAAAGATAGTTTTCTGATTGTGTCAGCGTGTTCGGGAAGTCCGGCGAGGTTGTGGAATTCGTGAGGGTCGGTGCGGTGATCGTAGAGTTCTTCATCGCCGTTGGCGTAGCAGATATAGCGCCAGCGCAGGGTCCGAATAGCGTGATTGCCAGGGTGATGAGTGGTCAGGACGGGGCGATCCCAGACGGCCTCAGGATCTTCTAACAAAGGGACTAGACTCAAGCCCTCGAGTTGGTCGCTTGCAGGTAGACCGCAAAGTTCTACGAGAGTCGGGTATATGTCGATGAGACCAACGGGGCGATTGCTTTTTTTACCTTTTGCGGCGACGCCTGGGCCGGCAAAGACGAGAGGGACGCGGGTGGATTCTTCCCAGAGAGAACGTTTCTCCCAGTGCATTTTTTCGCCAATGTGGAAGCCGTGGTCGGACCAGAGAACGATGACGGTGTTGTTGGCGTGGGGACTTTTCTCAAGAGCGTCGAGTAGTTGGCCCACGCAGTGGTCAGTAAAGGTGGCGCACGCGAGATAAGAGGCGACGGCCTTGTGCCAGAGCCCGTGACGAGTGATATTGTGGTGGCTCATGGGGGTGGTGTCGAAGTAGCGGGTGAACTTGCGTCCCATGGGCGGCATGTCGTCGAGGTCGCCGGGGAGGACGGGTGGTAGTTCGACTTTGCCATTGTCCCATGAGGCGTCGAACCATGGGGTGGGTGTGTAGAGTGGCAGGTGTGGAGTAATGAGACCGACGGCGAGGAAAAAGGGCTTTTCGTAACCCTGTGCGAGGCGTTCTGTCGCCCAGGTGGTGACCTGTGAGTCGTTCATGTCTTCGTCAGTGGCTTCGATAGGGCCAAAGTCGAAAATGCTGGGTTCAGGGAGCCCGCTTACCCCTTCGGGGCCGACGAGGTCTTTCATCCAGGACCAGCCTTTCCGAATGCCGTATTCGTCCCAGCCGGGGGCTTCGTCTGGGCCATTCTTGTGGTAGATTTTCCCGCAGCCGATGGTGTGGTAGCCGTGCTTGCGAAAGTATTCGGGCAGTGTGGTGAGGCCTTTCAGTGCGGGGGCCTCGTTGTAGTCCTGCTCGATCATGTAGACGCCGTTTTTGTGGGGGTAGGTGCCAGTAAGAAGGCTGGCGCGAGACGGCATGCAGATGGGCGCCTGACAATGGGCGTTGGTAAAGTTGACTCCCATGGAAGCGAGTCGGTCAAGATGTGGAGTATCGGCCTGTTTGTGTCCGCCGAGAGATCCTACCCAGTCATTGAGATCGTCGATGGCGATGAAGAGCACATTGGGCCGCGTCACTTCATCGGCGTGGGTAATGAGGGGAATTACGGTGAGGACACCAAGGATAATAGCGGGGAGTTTTGCCATGATGATGAGGTGGGGGGGCAGTCTGCTGTTATTCGCCGGAGTTTAGGAAGGCGAGCAGATCTCTGAGTTCACGGTCGGTGAGCATGTAGGGAAGGCCGGGTGGCATGAGTGAGGTGGGGAGTTCGGTCATGCTCTGGATGTCGTCGCGTTTGAATGAACGGTTTTGTCCGTTGAGGTCGCGGATGACTTCGCTGGTGGATGAGCGGAGTCGAATGCCGATGTGCGAGGTCCCGTCGTTGAGAGTGATGGATCGGGCGAGGTATTCGGGAGCGATTTCGGCGTTGGGCTCGAGGATGGAATGGAGGAGCCACTCACGATCGTCGCGAGCATGGGCGAGGGTGAGATCGGGGCCGACTTTTGTGCCTCGTCCGTCGTAGCGATGGCAATTGCTGCACAAAGCGATAGAGCGGTGGTGGAAAGTGCGCTCGCCATGCCTGAGGTCGGGTTTGCTTTCAATGGCGTCGAGGCGCTGAAGCCAAGCCTTTGTGTCGGCGAGGGCAGGGCGATCTGCGGAGAGGGTAGCGGGATCGAGAACGGCGGCAACGGCGTCTGCCGATTTCGGGAAGCGGGTTGCGACTTGTTTGAGGATCTGGCTTGTCTCTCCTTCAGGGCTTGAGCCTCGGAAGCAGCGAATGGCTTCTTCGCGAACGGCAGTTTCTTCGTTGCGAGCCAATTGGAGCAGGATGTCTCGGTTCTCGTCGCGGACGGTGGCGAGACCGGTGATGGCTTCGGCGCGAAGTTCGGGATCGAGTGTGCTGTCGGTTGCAACTTTGACGAGCAGGTTTTGTCCAATGCCGGGTGCACCGGTTAGGATGTTGACGACTTCTAGAGAAAGGGCGGGGGCTCCGAGGTTGAGCATTTCGCCGAGGTTCTTCACATTGATTCCTTTGGGGAGGCGAATTTCGGGAATGGTTTCGTTGGGATTTGCGACGCGGGGGATGGAAGGAAGGAGGCGCAGTGCGTGCGCGCGTACCGCCGGAGACACGTTCGTATCGAGGGCGATCCCAAGGAGCATGTCAGGATCGCGAATGCCGGATTCGGGTTTTCCGTGGAGGGTGTTGTAGGTAGCGGCTGCTGCTTCAAATTCGGTAAAGGCGATCTCGGGGTTGTCGAGGAGCTTCTCGACTGCAGCGAGGTAGTCTTTGAATCGGTTGTCGGAGATCCAGCGAAGCGTCTCGAAGCGGACGTCGGGACTTGGGTCGTCGAGTAGAGTGGGAATCCATTCTTTCTGATCGGCAATGGAATTCTTGAGAGCAAGGACGGCAAAGGTGCGGTGGGAGTCGTTCCAATTTTTGAATTGGGGGATGGTCCATTTGTCCGCTTCCCTTCCGAGAGCCATGACGGCAGCCGATGCTATGTAGGAATCGTCTGAGTCCGCGAGGTCGAGGAGTTCTGTTGTGCTTTTCTTTACCGACCCGTTACGGAGAGTTTCGGCAAGCGTGGCTGCGTCCGATTTTTCAGGAAGTGGAGTGAGTGGTCCAATCCAGTCAGATGCTTTTTCAAGATCGATCTGGAGTTTCCAGAGCCGACCGTAGCCGTGGACGGGGTAGCGGCCATCGACCCAGTCGGTGAGAAACCAAGTGCGAATGTTAGAGTTTTCGTGGCGGGGATCTTCGGCGATGCAGACAGGGCGGAAATATCTGCTGCCGTGGATGAGTTGGATACGCTCCGAGGAATAGGTGGCGCCTTTTTGCTTCAGCGGCATGAAGTCGAGGCGGTGGTCACTCCATGATGGGGTAAGGAGCCCGTGCCCTAGTTCAGCAACGCCGCAGGGTCCTTCGCCGACAGGATGAACCATCGGAAGGGTGCCGCGCAGTTCGCCGTTCCAGCAAACGAAGGGGTGATGGGCATCGTTTCCATAGGCACGCTGGTAGCCGAAGTCGGCTCCGTCGACGATGTGGAGGAGGCGGCAGGGAGGGCGTTCGCCGGGGTCGTTTTCCACAGCGAAGATTTCGCCATCGCTGCGTGCGACTACGCCAAAGGGGTTCCACATGCCTCGGGCAAGGCGGTGGAGTTTGCTGCCGTCGGGCTGGCAGCGAAAGATGCCGCCCTCGCCGAGTCCGGAGTAGGAGTCTCCTTCGTCATTGGAGAGGGTCCATGGCTCGGCGAAGTTTTCACCGAGGGCGAAGATAAGGCTGCCGTCGGGGTGCCAGAACATGCCAGAGAGGCCATTGTGAGGGTAGTCTCCCTCAGTGTCGAGTGTGGCGAGGACGTCTTCGGTGTCTGCTTTCCCATCATCGTCGGTGTCTTTGATGCGAAGGATGCGGGCGCGTTCGGCGAGATAGACCCATCCATCGTCGCCGAGTTCGAGGTCCATGGTGTGGTAGGTTTTGTCGTAGAAGAGGTGGCGCGAGCCGTCTTCTTTGAAGATAAGAATTTCGTCGAACTTGGGGCCTGCGTAATCCTCTGGTGGGAAGTGGGTGTGGCAGGCAACGGTCCAGATTTGCCCCTCGCTATCGACGTCGACACCAGTGGGGGTGACGATGTCAGGGTGACTGGCGATTTCGGTGAGTGTGACGCCGGGCTGGAGGGGTTCTATTTCCGGCGGTCGTTCGTCGGCTTGGATGGTAGTTGCCGATGCCAGGGCTGTAAGCAGAGTGAGACCTCGTTGACGCATAGGGGGAGGCTACCGGAAGTGGATGGCATCGCAATCCCGCAACTGCGTCGCTCAGCTATTGTCTTTGTAAAGGCTGTCGAGGATTTGCCGTGCGGATTTGCCGCGGCTGATATGGGACTCGTAGAGATTGCGAAATGGCTTTGCGCAGCCTTTCGCCCAGGTGCGAGGCCGGAAGTAGTAGCGTGACCGCTGTGTGTATAGCGCAGCGAGAATCTGCTCGGCGCTCTCTTTGATTGGCGTTGGAGAGAGCGGGCTTGAGGATTTCTGAAAGATTCCGAGCAGGTTTCCTCCATCGCGAACCGGGGCGCATTGGAGCGCTTCGAAACCACACTTCCGAAAGAGGGCCGCGAGTGTGTCTGCGCTGTAGGAAAAGAGGTGGCCCCTGTGCCATTTGCTAAGGAATCGCTGGGAGGAGGATAGTACGTTTGGAACCTCGATGATGAAGGTCCCTTTTTCCCCGAGGAACTGGGCAAGGTGGTTTATTTCTTCTAATGGATTCTCGAAGTGTTCGAGGACGTGAATCATGGTGATTACGTCGTAGGTTTTCTCTGTCGCGAACTGTGATACTGGGGTCACTGTTGCTTCGATATTCAGTTCCTGGTGTGCGAACTCGGCATAGCCGCGATTTACTTCCAGTCCTTCGCAATCGTAACCGCGATTTTTGAGAAGGTAGAGCAACTCTCCGCTGCTCGACCCGACGTCGAGTATGCGACTTTTTTGCGGCAGGTATTTTATGAGGCGGTTGAGTCTTCGAAGTGCTGCTACGCCCGCACGGTAGATGTGCTTTTTTCGGGGTTCATCGACGCCCTTGTAGGATAGGCGGTAGTCGTCGCGATAGAATTTTTCGGTGTCGTTGAACGGAACGGGATCGACGAAGATCAGTCCGGATTCTGTTGAGATGACGTTGCGAAGCTCTTTTCCGTGTCGGTCCCGCTCGGCCACAATGAGTGCGCTGCTCGATCCGCTGATCGGGCAGGGGCGTGTCGTGGTGATGGCCTTGAAGGCGGGCATTTTTGTCTCCTTTTCGAGGAGGGCGGTTCTGGTAGCCGGTAGGTATCGGGGAAGATGGAGCGCCGGGCAAGGGAGAAATCTATGGGACCAAAGGACTGATGATTTCTTGTTTTTCAAACCGCTGCCCACATGGCTCCCACGAAGTAAAAAGTGAGAAAGCCAAAGAGACAATATCCGGCGGTACAGATGATTGCGGTGCTTGACCAATCTTTATTCTCTTCGCGATTTTGAGCGAGTATTGACCAAGTGCCTGCGATGAAGAAGAGCGGAAGGACTGCACCCCAGCCAATGAAAATCGCCGGCCCGGGAATGAAGGGAATGAATACAAAGAGACCGTTGGCAATCGCGTAGACGAGCAGGGTGACGATTGCCTTTCTGTTGGCGGGGTGTGGCTCGTCGTTCATGATTGCAGAGGTGCCCTGTCTTGCGTGATTGTATGGGTGAGGAGGATGGACCAAGCCTTCGCGTTTTCTACTTTGTAAAGTCCCAGGTCTGTTCCAGCCCCGTGGTATTGGTGAACTTGAGGGATTTTATTTCGTAGCCGGCGCCTTTGTTCGCCGGTAGGTAGAGGCGGACCGTTGCGGTGTTGGCCTGCGTAGGGAGTTCGAAGGAGATGTTCTGGAATCCGGCTTTGTCTGGGATTGTGTATTGGGCAGATTGATTTTCGGGAAAGTCTTTCTGCTCGACGGTTTTCCAGTCGACGTGGGCTTCTCCGGTGGGCCCTTTTACTTTCATTTCGACGGAGATGGGCCCGGGCATTCGGACGCGGGCGGTGCCGAGAAAAGGGGAGTGGCCTGTGATCGTTATACTGAGCGCGCCGTCTTTGAGCTGATATTGGCACATGCGGGCTTTTAGCTCGGCCTCGATGCGCTCCATGGTGAGCGGTTTGTCGTTTGTCCCGGGTTTGCGATAGTCGGGGTTGGGTTTTGGCTCGAAAGGTTTGGTGTCGGCGATGAAGCCTGTGATGAGATTTTCGAGTTCGGCGACTTTTTCAGGCATCTCGGATGCGAGGTTATTGGTTTCGCCGATATCGTCCTTGAGGTTGTAGAGCTCGCGAACTTCGGTGTAGATGCTGTGTGGCTCCCAGCGCTGGATGAGTTTCCAGTCTCCGGACCGGACGGATACGGCTGGGATGAGATGGGGGAACCAGGTGAAAAGCGTATCGCGGTCGAGGTCGCTTTTCTGCTCGAGCACTGGAAGAATGGAAAGACCATCGACGATGTGGCCTTCGGGTTTTTCCAGACCGACGGCGTCGAGGATGGTGGGGTAGAGATCGATGGGACCTACGATGGTATCGGATTCGGAGCCGGGCTCGATGTGGCCGGGCCAGCGAACCATGAGGGGGACTCGCTGCCCGCCTTCGTAGATACGGCCTTTTCCTTCGCGCAATGGGGCATTGTTGGTAGGCGGGAGGGGACCGGCCCATTTTCTCCAATCCCGCAGCTGGGGGTATTTGGGATGGCCAGGTTTGATGAGGTTGTCCTGCTTGCTGTTGGGCGTGTTGCTGTGGGTGTTGCCTCCGTTGTCAGAATAGAAAATGAAGAGGGTGTTTTCGGTGAGTTTAAGTTCGTCTAGCGTGTCGAGGAGGCGACCGAGGCTATCGTCGACGCTTTTCAGCATGGAAGCCATGATGGGGTTGGCCTGCTCGCCGCGAGGGTCTTCTTTTTCGGAAAAATACTTGGTGTATTCCTCCTTGTGGCCCCAGGGGCCGTGGACACCGTATTGCCAGAGGTTGAGAAAGAAAGGTTCGTCCTTGTGACTTTTCACGAACTTGATGGCCTCGTCGGTGAGTCGGTCGGTGATGTATTCGCCATCGGGTCCATCGGTGATGTTTCCTACCCGATTCTTGCTGGTGGGATTTCCTTCGGGAGAAACGCCGTAAGGGGAGAAGTAGCTGGGTGGACCGGGATCGGGAGCCGCATGCCAGGTGGTTTCGAAACCCTGTGTCTCGGGCCAGTGCTGAGGCATGAGACCAAGGTGCCATTTGCCGAGGTGGGCGGTACGATAGCCTGCGCCTTTGAGCACTTCGGCGATGGTGACGATCTCAGGATCGAGGTAGTTCTTGCTCTTCGGGTAGATGAACTGGCTGTTGGGCGACGCTTTTGCTGGATAGGGAGAAGTGTCTTCCTCAGCAGGCGGCTGATGTCCGGATGCGCTGGTGACGCCGTGGCGAGAGGTGTACTGGCCGCTGAGTATGGAGGCGCGGCAGGGAGAGCAGAGGGGAACGGCGTAGGCATCGGTGAAGCGCATGGATTGCTTCGCGAGGCGCTCCATGTTTGGCGTTTCGTAGTATTCGGACCCGTAGGCGGAGGTATCCATCCAGCCCATATCGTCGACGAGAAATAGAACGACGTTTGGTTTTTCGGTCGCATTGGCGGTAGTGATACATGCCAGCGCGAGTAGTGGGAGGGAGATTTTTTTCCAGAACATGAGAAATAAGGCCATGATTTCCCGGGATCGTAGTCGGTCAGAGCCCTTGCTACAACGCTATTCGGGGCCGGAAGAGCGCCGAAATAAGAGAATGAGGATTCCTATTTGATTTTTTGTAAAAAGGTCCTACCATTCCTGCCCTGCCGGATTTCCCGGTCAGATTCTCCGCACGGGTAGCTCAGTGGTAGAGCGACTGGTTTACACCCAGTTGGTCGGGGGTTCAAATCCCTCCCCGTGCATTTTTTCTTATCTCCCGGCCGCATTTCTTGAGGGAGAGCCGCAATGCACCGAGGCGTTGATTCGAAAACGCCTGACTCGTGTTCCGCGAAAATCAAAATCGCTGAAATCAGGAATTATGGTTCAGTAGCGATTCTCATCGACGAGTTCGCTCCTTCTAAGCTGACTCCCCTCATTGTTCCTCCTTCTGAAAAATCCAGTATCTCTCATACGGTCCCCAACTTTCATTCTTTGAATTCGTCGATGTATCCTATAGGGAGATCTCGTTTATTGTTTACGCTCTACAACGAGAGATTGCTGGCGAATGCGTACATAGAGGGGGCAAGTTAAGGATTGTTTTGTCTTAATGATTACGAGTGTTCCAAACGTGCTAGAGAGGCTGATCAGCTTTAATTCGTCATCATCTGAGGCGGAGTTTAATTCTGCAAATCGCTAATCGTAGAAAGAATTGCAGCAGCATTTTTGGACTTTCGAATGGCACAGCCAGCGGGGCACTTA
Source organism: Verrucomicrobiales bacterium (assembly GCA_002698785.1). Lineage (GTDB taxonomy): Bacteria > Verrucomicrobiota > Verrucomicrobiia > Verrucomicrobiales > DEV007 > Arctic95D-9. The sequence continues at coordinate 61,808 of PAAG01000017.1, forward strand.
CGGGATGTATTTGTTTGATGAGCCGCACACGGTGGGAGGTTACCGACTATTCGTTCATGGTTTCCTTATCGAACTGGTCTGGTAATTTAATTTCTGTGTTTGTCGGTAAGCTAGGGTGTGTTCGAAAATCAGGATGGACGCGAATTTTTTCGATGTATTTAGAGATCAGGCCCCGCGAGCGGGGCGTATGTGGGGAGAAGCGCGTCCCTTGCGCCACCTCACTTTGTTGCTCCTCAGTCGCGGGGGAAACCCCGCTTCTTCGAA
>PAAG01000018.1 GCA_002698785.1 Verrucomicrobiales bacterium
ACTCCACCGAGGAAATCATAGACGAGCTTGGTATCACCAAGGCAAACCTTTGGGTTTTGATCCACCGCGCCAAGCAGGCACTCAGTGAAGAACTCGGTGCCAATTGGAATGGACTCGACGAATTCGGCGACCAGTTAGCCGCGTAAAACATTTTGCGCCTAACCCACCGAGTTCGCACGTCTAGTCCCAAACGAAACACCTCGGGAAACGATGAACCTGCCACTCCCTTTCATCCATTTCCATTCGCTGCGTCACATCGCGACGAGTTGGAGCAATAGAAAGAGAGAGGCTCAGCGAGTCCCAGAAACCTTAGCCCACCCCCGTGAGATGGCTGAACTCGCAAAACAGATAATCCGCCAGCAGTGGTCAAAACGCCACGACGAAAATCCTACGACCCGAACGCAGGCAATTTCGCTGATCAAAACGCATATCGTTATGCTCCGCCAATGGCGGCACGAGAAGGCGTCCTAATTACCGGGCACGACAGGCTGCATTTGAGATTCGATAGCCGACCTCAGTCGGTTTATAGATCTGGTCCCCTCTTCGCCTGTATCCCAATACCGGAGAGGCTTCTTCTCAAACGGATCCTTCACGGTGTCATAGAAACGCCCGTCGTCGTAGAGCTTATAACGATGATCGAGCGCAAATACCGAGCGAGTAAATTGGTCTTTGTCCCAACCCGGTCGAGGATCATACCAGAAGAACGCCCATTCTCTTGGCGATGGATGCTCCTTTCCAAGTAACTGCGGAAAGAAACTCTGCCCATCCAAGCCAGGGGGCATCTCCCCTTCCCGCCCAGCGGCTTCAAAAAGCATCGGCACAAAGTCAGATGCATCCACGATGTCTCCGCACTCGCCTGCCGGAATGGTGCCCGGCCAATATCCGATCAAGGGGACATGGATTCCAGCCTGCGTGGTATCGCCTTTTCCACCTGGAAACTTTTTCCCGTTCTGAACGGAAGTGATTCGTTTGTCTGTTCCGTTGTCACTGTAGAAGATGATCAAGGTGTCTTCCGCAAGACCAAGGTCGGCGATGCCATCGACAAGACGACCAACTACCTTGTCCATATAGGCGACCATGTCAGGAAAATAGGAAACGTTTTCTTCCAGTCGACGATCGGGATCGCTCCAGGCATCGGAAATGGGCGTTGGGACCATTGGCCAATGCGGTAAGGCCATCGGATAATAAACGAAACACGGCTCTTCGTGATTCTCAGCCAGGAATTCCAATGCGAAATCAGCAGAGAGGTCTTCTCCATACTCATCCTTAATCCCGGTGACAAGCTCGCCATTCTTCATCATCGTTGGCTTTCCATAGCGGGAACCTTTGTCTTCCGTGTGTTCTGCGTGGAAGAGAAACCAATCATCAAAGCCCGCATCATTCGGATGCATCCCTCGTGATCGGCGAGTTTCGGCTCCCGGGTAATCCGGGGGATCGTAGCTGTGTAGCTGCCATTTTCCGGTAATGCAGGTTCGGTAACCGGCCTGCTTCATGTAGTGGCCAAAGGTCTTTTCGCTGGGATCGAGACACCCAAAGTAGAGCCAGTTCCGGTGATTGTATTTCCCAGTCATGATCTGCACCCGGGTAGGCGTGCAGAGAGGCTGGGAGTATGCCTCCGTGAATTTCATGCCTTCAGCAGCCAACTGATCGATTCTCGGGGTGCTGTATGATTCGCCTCCATACGCTCCTATACCTTCCACACCGATATCATCAGCCATGATAAGGACGATATGCGGCTGACCTTTCTCCTGTCCTCCCGCCACGAGAACCAGACTGCACAGGGCAATTGCTAGAAACGGAAGACAGATTGTGAAGGGGCGAAAACCGGTCATCCGCGCATAGAAACAACAATCGGCAAAGAAGTCAACGCAGCTTCAGATACCCAACAAAAGCAAAATATTATTAAGATCTCCTAATAATTTAAAAATATTAGCTTTTAATTTATAAAAATTATTTTAAATTCACTGTTTACGAGCCAATGATGAATAGATTTGCTGCAATTCCCCTTGTGGCGGCCCTGTTGCTGCTTGCTTTCGAGACCAGCCTCGCACAAGAGGTATATCAAAAGCGCGACTTCCGCCCCATCGAACCGCTGAAGCAGAAGAAGGTCAAAGAGGTGAAGATCAAGCAGAACGTGACCGGTGGATCGACCCAGATGAAGCAGCAGTCGATCACGGTGACCATTCCACCTCCTCCGATTCCAGCACCAGAGCAGTCACTCTTCCCAGAGGAAAGCATTCCTGAAGTCGACAAATCCCTTCCTCCCTCACCAGTTTTCAACGAAATCGAAGAAGACTCCCTCCCTCCGGAACTGGAAGACTCGACAGACGAAGAAACCATCGGAAATTCGTCCGAAGAGGCGTCCGCTGAAGAAGGCGAAGTGACTCTTTCTCTTTCCAACCTGCGAGCAGAGGCTCACAAGCTCGCTCAAGAAGGACTGAAATACTCATTTGGAGCTGACGATCCCGAATCCGGAGGACTGGATTGCTCGGGAGTCGTGCAGTATCTGCTCACCAAGCTCGGTGTTGAAGATTGTCCGCGTACTTCTTACGACCAGTACTACTGGCTTAAGCGGAAGAAGATGCTCGACGATGTGTATGGAAAAAGCTCGACCAAGAAACTCCTAAAGAAACTTTCCCCCGGCGACCTCATTTTCTGGGGTGGCACATGGAATTCCGGACACCGCGTTTCCCACGTTATGATCTACATGGGTTACGACAAAGATGCCGATAAGCACTGGATCTTCGGAGCTCGCAGCAAAAGCTCGGAAGGGATGTTCGGGAACGGCGTGGACATCTTTGAACTCGACCCCAACCGCGGTCGTCTCATCGCATGCGGGAAAATACCCGGTCTGAAATACGATCAGTAACGGATTACTTCATCGGGGCGAGTAAATCATCCAGCTCGTCTTCCGTAAAGGAAAGCTTCTGAGGCGTGCCCTCGAGGATTCCCTCGAACAAGGCGCGCTTCTTTTGTTGAAGCATCAGGATTTTCTCCTCGATCGTCCCCGCAGTGATCAGCTTGTAGACGAAAACAGGATTCTTCTGCCCGATTCGATAGGCACGATCTGTCGCCTGCGCTTCGAGAGCGGGATTCCACCACGGATCGAAGTGAATCACCGTATCCGCAGCTGTCAGGTTCAAACCAGTCCCTCCCGCTCGGAGGCTGATCAGGAAAACCGGGACTTTTCCCGCCTGAAAATCATCGCAAAGTTGCCCTCGATCTTTTGACTGTCCTGTCAGGGTTTGATAACGAACGCCCTCTTTCGTAAGCGCCTCCTCTATAATCGCCAGCATCTCAGTGAACTGCGAAAAGATCAGAATTCTCCTGCCCTCTCTCACCATCGACGGAACCCAGTTCATGACCAAGTCCATCTTTGCCGAGCTCCTGGCTTTCTGCGCCGTTGGCAATTTTAAGAGCTTCGGGTGATTGCAGACCTGTCGGAGTTTCAGCAAGGCATCGAGAACGAGAAGCTTACTTTTCTCCACACCCATCCGGGAAATTTCATCATGAACTTCCCGGCTGACAGCGGCTCGAACTGCTTCATACAATTCGACTTGTTTTGGCAATAGATCGACCGTTCGCACAATCTCTGTCTTCGATGGCAGATCGTGCGCAACAAGCGCCTTCGTGCGCCGAAGCATTAATGGAGCGACCCGCTCCGAGAGACGCTTCCGCAAACCTTCGTCGCGATGCTTCTCGATCGGAGCACGGAAGCAACGGTTGAAGCTTTCCTCACTCCCGAGGAAGCCCGGCATAAGGAAATGAAACTGCGACCAAAGCTCACCCAGGTTGTTTTCAATCGGCGTTCCAGAGAGACACAGGCGATGTCGGGCATCAATCTTATAGGCTACCTTGGTGACTTGTGAGGATGTGTTTTTAATTGTGTGAGCTTCGTCGAGGACGACAAAGTGAAACTTCTGATCGAGAATCTCTTCCGCATCGCGAAACAAGATCGGATAGGAAGTCACGACAAGATCACAATGTTTCAATACAGGGTAGTAGCGCTTTCGCCCGGGCCCCTGCAGCGCAAGGACTTTCAAAGACGGGGCAAACTTCTTCGCCTCCTTCTCCCAGTTGGGAACCACACTTTTCGGCGCGAGAATAAGGCTCGGCAAATCGGCTCGCCCGGAGGCCTTCTCGCAATGCAGATGGCAGAGAGTCTGGATCGTTTTTCCCAGGCCCATGTCATCAGCAAGAATGCCGCCGAGAGCCTGTTCCCTCAAAAATTGAAGCCATTCGAACCCATCCTGCTGATACGGTCGAAGAGTAGCGAGAAATTCCTTAGGCGCCTCAGGATCCGTCTTCGGCTTCAAAGATTCGAGTGATCGCGCCTGTTCTTCGAGATCGGCGGGAGCGGAACTAACAATACCATCATCTCCCGTGTACTGTGTCAGTTGCGCAGCCCTTACGCGGTGCAGTTTCACTGTGCCTTCGTTCGTAAGAGAGTGATGATCGAACAACTCACTGAGAATTCCGAGAATCGTGTGCAGCTTCTTCGCCGGGAGAGCAACGAACTTACCTTGGTCGGGGAGTTGAATCGGTATCTTCCGGTCTTTCGGCCATGCCTCAATATTCGACAGCGACATGCCGGATGGTTTGCTCTCCAGGTATCGAATCAAGCACGGTAGAAGGTTCACCCGTTCCCCATTCTTTTTGAACCCATACTCAAAGCCGAACCAGTCGACGTCCTGTTGGTCCTCCCCAATTTCGCCGTAAAAATCAATCGGTTCGTAGACTTGAAGGCCGAAGGAGTCATCGACATGAATAGCACACCCCATCGCCTCGAACTCCGCCGTTCGGTTGGAAAGGAAATCTGCCCAGAAGACTTCCTGCATCCCTTTTCGAATCGATGAGTAGGCGTAACACTGTCGATACTCGGGAACGATCTCGTCCCACGGATACATTTCGACGAGGCGTTTCAGGCCAATTTCGCGAAGCCTAGTTTCCACCTTGGGATCTTTGCCCCGGACGTCTGCGAGAGGCATGGCTTCTAGAACGGCCCGAGCATCGGAATCATCCCAGTGAAGAATTCCGGCACGAACGTCAGTGGTAAAAAGCCGGATTGAACTGCTGAGTTCCCCCAACCCGAAAGTTTCATCCTTTGTCGCCCCCTTCTCCAGCATCGCTTTCATCAGCAATGCCGCCACGTGGACGTTGTTGGGTGTTTTGTCAGCGTCACTCCTCCCGTCCACCTGCCACTGGCCGCCCTCTCCCCGGTGAATGACGATGCTTACCTCTGCTGGTTTCGCTACCCGCGATTCGGTGTCGACCTGCCCGAAAATCCCGGCAAACTTCCCCTGCACATTAGCAGTGACGAGGCGCACGAGGCCCGATGCGACAAGGCGTCGCGCCTCAAAAAGCGTATCTGCCGGAAAGATATCTCCCCTGAAAGGAGGCACAGAAAGGTGAATTTCTCCGAGCACACCACCATCCACGCCCGAATCGACCTGGAAACGGGGTTTGTTGCCTGTAGTGACTTCTTTCACAAGGGAGCGCGGAGTTAGACTTGCCGCATCATCCACAACGAGTGCAAAATTTCAACCACTACGAAGTAAATTTTTCAGAGATGCTGGAAAGAAAAGAGCCAGACGGATTTCTCCGTCTGGCTCTCACAGTATTACGTCCACGACCAAACAACGTTTAGTCGGAAATTCTTTTATCGGGCAAATACGCCTCGCAACTCAGAATTGACGCGACGGCTCTTTTTCAAGATTCCTTCGAGCTGCGCGCGATCAGCGGAACTTTCAGGCATGCTCGATACGACCTGCGAAAGCTCCTGCTGGATTCGATTCAGATCCGCCAGGATGCGAAGATCAGTCTCTTCGTGGACTACCGGATTTCCACTGATAGCCACTGGCTGAAACTCATCCTGAACGCCACCCATGGTCACATAGCCGCGAACGACAACGCGAGTGCGGTCCTGCGGGATCTCTGCGTTATCAGTCTTCAATACCCGGTCGCGAAGACGACGCTCAATCATACCCGTCTTCCCGCTTTCGCCTCGAACAGGAGGGAGGTAGGAATCCACACGAGGATCGTCTACACCCGCTCCAGCGCTCTGCGAAGGATTGTAAGAGGTTGGGATAAACGCTCCCATTTTGCTTCCTGCATCAAGGTAAGAAGCATCGATTCCCTCATCATTCGAATTTACGAGATCCAGGCTGGACACATCCTCAACCTCTTCTTCGAGGAATAGTTTCGGCCCGAGCAGTGAAGCAGCATCTGCAACCATGATGGGTGAATCTTTTTTGCCCTGCTTCTTAGCAACTTCCGCTGGAGCATCTTCGTTCAAAGCTCCGTTTACCAGAAAACCACCGATAGCAACGACAGCGGCCGCTGCAGCTATACCGATGCCGGCGAACCTGCGTGTCCGGCTAAAGGCCGCAGGTGCAATCACGTTGTCCGGCTTCACCACCTCAAGGCTTGGGCCCTCCATTTCAGACTTCCACTCAGAGTTGAGCCCTTCGGAAAGAAGCCCCATCATTTCCATCACTCCATCGAGCTCCTTTTGAGCAGTGGGAGAAAGTCGCAATTGCGCTTCGAACTCAGCGGTCTCTTGGGAGGACAGCTCGCCCAGAGCATAGGCAGTCAATTGCGGATCGTCAGGATTTATCGGTTCACGGTTCATTAGGCAGATGTCGGATTAGAAATTCAGTCGAGTTCTACGCCCATCAGTGTGCGGAGTCTCTTAATACCGGTGTGAATAAGGAAACCTACATTGCTGACACTGAGTCCCGTCACCTCTGCGATTTCCTTGTAGCTGAGATCCCCTTGGAATTTCAGCCGGATAACTTCGCGTTGGTTCTCCGGTAATCTCTCGAGAAAACGCATCACCTCCTGATGACGCTCTTTCTGCTGCATCGCGTAGGAAGGATCGGGAGAGGTATCATCCATGTTCTCAAAGGCCTCTCCCGAGGATGAAAGCATGGGGTTCTCTTTCCGAAGTACGTCGATGGATCGATTCCGGCAAACGGTATACAGCCAGCTCTTCAGCTTCCCACGGATCATTTCCGGATCCTGGCGGTGAAGCTTGATGAAGGTGTCCTGTACCACATCACGTGCGCGCTCCCAATCACCACCCAGCAAACCGGCAGCATAGCCAGTCAGCGGTCCTTCAAAATCCGCTTGAGCGGATTCTACAAGATCACGGGGTGAAACCTCCATAATATGGATAGGAACGGCAGACATAAACGCGGTCAGTTACCGGTTAAAACGAGCCTGCCCAATCAAACTTAGAAAAAAATTAAGAAGAATATAATTCAATTTTTCGCTTTCCTCAATCAAACGATGAGAATCTCGAAAAATAGCAACAAGCCGCAAATCGCTGGTAATTACGGGGCTTTGTGGCTCATCCGAAGAATCCGTTCAAATAATTGAGATTTTCAAAAATGAGATTTTTTGGTTGCATTACTTAACATTTCCGTAGTATTTGATTCTCTTAATTAATAGTTTCCACTCACCGCTTACTCAACAACCCGACTACCATGGCCAAGATTCTTGTGATCGACGATGAAGCCGCGATCCTAAACCTGATGGCAAAATCCTGCCGTCAACAAGGACACGATGTAACTGCTGTTCAAACCGGGAAAGACGGTTTGCAGGCACTGGATGCGACGCATCCCGATTTGATGATTGTCGACCTTTTGATCGGCGACATGAACGGATTGGATATTATCCGTCACTGCAGTGAGAACTACCCGGACATCCAGGTCATAATGGTAACAGGAAACGGCTCCGTGGAGACAGCGGTCCAGGCAATGCGTCTTGGAGCATTTGATTACCTGACGAAACCCTTTGAGTTGGCCGACCTTCAGCGAACTGTTGAGCTCGCCCTTCAGCAGAAAGGCAAGCCGAAGCCATCTGAAACCGACGGGTTTGAGACAGCGTCCATCATGGTCTCCTCCGGAAACCTGATTGGTGAAAGCCCAAAGCTGACCGAAATCACCAAGATCATCAACAAGATCGCAGATAACGATTCGCCAATACTCCTCGAAGGCGAATTCGGCTCTGGAAAGCAGATGGTTGCCCGGACGATCCACAACGCGGGTTCCCGTAGCGACTCTCCATTTAAAGTGTTGCAGTGCTCCGCACTACCAGAAGACCTGCTGGAGAACGAGCTTTTCGGTTCCCCTACCAGCCGTGGCGAAACGATCTTTTCTCGCGCGGCCGGAGGCACGGTTCTTCTCGAAGAGATCCACGTTCTTCCCGTCCGCCTTCAATCGAAGCTCGACACTTACCTTGAGGAAATCAATACCCGCCGGATGATGAATGACCTTCCTCGGCACATGGATGTTCGGTTTATCGCCTCTTCGGCAAAGCCCCTCAACGAGGGTGTCGAAAAAGGATCATTCCGTGAGGATCTGTATTATCGCATTTCGGTGATTCCAATCGAAGTGCCTCCACTTCGCAGTCGCCCGGAAGATATCTCACTTCTCGCCAAGCATTTCTTGAAACAGTATGCCGATCGGACCGGTTCGGAAATACTGGAAATCGACAAGTATGCGAAGCGCCTCCTCGAAGGATACAGCTGGCCCGGTAACGTGGGAGAACTACAGAACGCCATTGAGCGCGCCTGTGCCTTCGCGGAAGAAGGTCGCATTCGGCCTGTGGACCTCCCACCAAAAGTAACCCAGAAAGTGGAAATCACAGACGAAGACGAGAAAACCACTCACCACCTCCCCATCGGCACTGCACTCTCGGATTACATCCGGAAGCAGGAGAAGCTCTTCATTCGGGAAACACTCAAATACAACGGAGGTTCCCGCGAAAAAACCGCAAGCATGCTGGGCGTAAGTATCGCGACACTTTACCGAAAAATGGGACTGAAACTCGAGAAGGACAAGATGCTCCAGAGCTAAGTCTCAAGAAGGAATCGACTTTTGACGTAGGCAATACGTCGAACGAAATCCACTCAACAGGAAGGCCCGTTTGTCTGCAAAGGCGACCGGGCCTTTTCCTTTGTCCCCTTTCCCTCTTTCCCTTTACCCTAAAGGACAGACTCAACTCCCATCACGGGCTTCAACAACTCGGCCTGCCATTTTTGGAAAAGCTCGGTTCTCTCCTCTTCGGAGAGATTTCCTGAAGCAAGACGCTCCATCGCCTGACGGGTAGCAATGACCGTCCCCTCGATACCGAGTTCGTCAGCGACATGATTCCGGAACGCACGAATCTCGTTAAAACGATCCTCATCGATCTCAAGACGAGGCCCATTTCCGCGACGGCGTTTCCTGGGGTAATCGTCTTTCTCTACCTTCTTGGCCTCGCTGACCGTCTTTTGAAGTCTTCTCAATTGCGCAGGGCGCAAATGCTTAGGCGGGACGATTTCTCCGTCGTTCTCCAGGACTTCCGCCATTTCGATCAGTTGCCCATTTCCGACAAACTTGAAAGCCGGTCGATTCAGACGGCGACACTCATCATCACGCCAGTGCCAGAGATGTTTGAGGAAATTCAATCCTTTCGGGGAAAGTCTCCCCCATCCTGAAATTCTCCAGATGTCGTCTTCGGACCTGCCACTGCGGCTCAGGACAGCGCTCCGCGCTACTTCACAACTTTCGATGAACCAGTCCATCCGACCGAGTTCCTGTAACCGGCTGACATATTTCCCACCGAGATCGAGGAGGTACCTGACATCGTTGTATGCGTATTCCAGCATCTTATCTGTCAACGGTCGTCGGCTCCAGTCTGCCTTTTGCGACTGCTTAGAGAGTCGGATGTCGTATTCGTCTTCCAGCAGGTTGGCCAGACCAAACTTCTCTTTTCCTAGAAATCGAGCAGCAAACTGCGTGTCGTAGATGCAAGCAGGCACCCAGTCGAATGTCATATTGAACATGGAGATGTCGTAGTCTGCTCCATGCATCCAGACGATGTCGAAACGATCGACGAAGTCAGTAAAACCACCGAGGTTCTCGATTCCGATGGAAAGAGGATCAATGATGAACAGCCGGTCCCGAGTAGCAAACTGGATGAGACAAAGTTTCGTCTCATACGAGTGCATGCTGTCAGCTTCGGTATCGATAGCACACGCACTGAAGTCCGTGGTCTCGATCAGGTCGGCAAGGAAAGCATCGAGGGCTTCCTTCTCGTCGATGTACGTTTCGGGAACAGCAAAGTCGCTTGCAGAAGAAATTTCCGGCATTGGGCTCAAAAGAGACGATTACTGAATTCCCCGGAGAAGCAACTCCGCATTTGAGCTGGTAGCCTTGACCAACTTCAAGAGCACCTCCATAGCCTCGGGCGCCGGGCGCTGGGCCAACTGCTTGCGAAGGCTGTTGATTCTCTGAAACTCTTCGGGGTGATAAAGCAGATCGTCTTTTCGAGTGCCACTCTTAAGAAGATGAATCGCAGGGAAAATCCGTGACTCAGCGAGCTCACGATCGAGGGTGATTTCCATATTACCGGTTCCTTTGAACTCTTCGAAAATCACATCATCCATGCGGCTGTCAGTTTCAATAAGACAGGTGGCCAGGATGGTAAGGCTGCCGCCTTCCTCCACATTACGAGCCGCTCCAAAAAATCGCCGGGAACGCTCCAGAGCCTTCGGAGAAATACCGCCACTTCCGATCGGTCCCCCTCCACCGCCGCCACGCTTCCCTTTGCGGCCACCGCCACCACCGGACTGACCGGCAGCGTTATGTGCACGAGCGAGACGAGTAAGACTGTCTAAAAGGACGACAACATCCTTTCCTGTCTCAACCAGGCGCTTCGCACGCTCAAGAACCATGTCCGCTACTTGAATATGCCGGCGAGCAGCCTCATCAAACGTAGAACTAAAAACGGAAGCGTTCACTGTTTCCTTGAAATCGGTAACTTCCTCGGGCCGCTCGTCCAGGAGAAGAACGATCAACTCAGTCTCCGGGTTATTCGAAGCAATCGATACCGCGATATTCTTCAGCAGAATCGTCTTTCCCCCTCGAGGAGGAGCTACAATCAAACCACGCTGGCCTTTTCCAAGAGGAGCGATGAGGTCGATCACTCGCGTAGATGGGCTTGGGGACTCTTTACTCTCAAGGATCAATCGGTCCTTTGGAAACAAGGCCGTCAAACCATCAAAATCAGTGGGAGCCTCCCAGGAATCAACAGCAACACCTTCCACCTCGATCACTTCCTCAACAGAAAGAAACTTCTCGCGATCTCTGGGTGACCGAACCGCACACTTGAGCTTCTGCCCGTTTCTTAATTGAAGCTTTTTGATCAACCCGGCCGGCACGTAAACATCATCGGCATTCGAGGCAAAACTGAACGCAGGCCAGCGAAGGAAGCCAAAACCGTCTCCAGAGTAATCCAGAAATCCCTCGGCTTCCATGGACGTGCCATGCTCTCCGTAGAATTTCAAAATCTCGAACACCAACTGGTGTTTCGATCTCACTCCGGCAACACGCAGCCCAATCTCCTGGGCGGCTTCGTGCAGGGCATTCAACGTCAGCTGCTGAAAGTCGTTCACCTGAACAAATTCAGGAACTTTAATTTCAGGCGCCTTCTCGGCGTTGTCATCAGTAGACTCGGCAGGGTCTGCTACGGCTTCTTCAGTCATGTATCAAAAAGGTTTCTACATCGGGAGACCAAGTGATCGATCTGAGAGTGCAACGCTTTCAGGTCTCCATCATTCCAAATCACAATGTCGCATCGGGCGACTTTTTCATTTATCGGCAACTGCGATTCTATTATTTTTCGACCGAGCGGCTTATCGATTCCTCGGTCTCGGAAAATTCTTTCCAATTGAGTTTCTTCAGAGGCTGCTACAACAAGGTCCAGATCTCTCGGAACCGGGAAATCAACTTCGTAAAGTAGAGGGACCTCCCAAATCAATACCTGAACGGATCCAGGCAAGCCACTGGCAAAAGAAACAGCGCGTTTCAACACCAGCGGGTGCAACAACCCTTCTAATCTCTCACGAAATTCGGAATTTTCAAACGAGACTTTACGGAGAACTTCACGATTCAATTCCCCCTCCCCATTTAGGATGTTATCAGGAGCACCCGATAATTTCGAGATCTCATCAAGAATATCTCTGTCTTTGAGCAACTCGCCGACCTCCGCATCACAGTTGTAAGAAGCCGCACCACCATCGGGGAACTTCTTCAACATACGGCGCGCCACATAGCTTTTTCCGCAGGCAACGCCACCTGTGAGTGCAATTTTCAAAGCTTATAAAGTGAAGAGCGCAGGCAACAAAAAGCGCGACTCTCAGAGTCGCGCCCGTGTTGGCTATTCAGCCGAGTTTTCAAACCACATTGGGTGATCCGATTACTTCTGATACGGAATCGGACCAGGAGCGAATGTGGTAGGAGTCGTAATTGGAGGACGAGGAACAGGCTCCGGACGAAGCTCTTCCTCGATACGGCCGTTGATTGGCATACCAGCTGGGTCCATCAACTGTGCCTTCACGAAGATCGTCAGGTTGCGCTTCAAGTGAAGCTCAACACTGGAGCGGAAAAGACGCCCAACCGCAGGCAGGTCACCGAAGAACGGAACCTTGTCTTCTACGTCCTGAATGTCCTCACGAATCAGACCACCAAGAGCAACTGTCTGACCATCCCAGATAGTCACCTGCGTGGTAACCTTACGAGTGTTAAAGACAGGCATCTCAATTCTGTTCTCTGTGATAACCACAGGCTCAGCAAGACCAGTGAGAAGGTTTGTCGTGGTAGTCTGGATCGGGCTACCGTAGTTGATGAATCCGTCAAACTCGACAACCTCAGGAGCGAGGTTCAAGTCGATCGTGAACTCATCAGCACCAAGAACTGGGTCCACCTCAAGAGTCACACCTGTATTACGCGTTTCGAAAGCAGTAGGTGTAGCAGGCGTTACTGGGAACGTTCCACCGGAAGATCCAGGGGTCGTTGCTGTAAGAGAGCCGAACTGGTTTGGAATTTCTGGTGGATCGTATTCTGTTGGGTATATGAACTCACGAATCACCTCAATCTTCGCGCGCTGACCACTTCGTGCCATCACCGATGGTGCGGAGAGAAGGTCGACACCCTTGCGCTGACTGAGCGCACGAATCATCACCTGAAACTGAGGATCAGTGAAGACACCGGCGATACCGAAGACAGCAGGAGCCATCGCACTGCCGATCGTGTCGGATGTGCCTGCAGCCTCTGCAATGAGTGCATCAATCGTGTTTCCGTCGATTGCCTGCGAGCCAGAACGAAGACCTGCAGTCACATTGTTGAAGCCGATCGGTGTCTGGGTGAGAGGATTGATAAAGGAATAGTCACCAGGAACCGCAGGGTTCGTTACATTGCCCTGAGTTCCCCCAGAGGCGAACACACGAGGCGTGGTTCCCAAGTTGAAAGGACCGAGCAGCCAGTCGAAACCGAGTTCTTCTCCATCCTCTTCAGAGATCTCAACAAAACGTGAAGTGATGTAAATCTGCTTTTCAACACCCTGCTGAATGGACTCGATGTAAGCTTCAACCAACTCCATCTGGTCCTGCGTATTACGCACGATCAACTGTGATGTCGTAGGGTTGTAGATCGCGCTCGATCCGGATGGGAAATTAATACCCGCATTCTCAAGAATCTTCTTCGCAGTTGGACGACCTTCCAGAACGTTTCCACCACCTGCTGAAGGAGCGGTAGCAAATGGGTCTGCTGGAGCAGCACCGCCGCCACCACCACCGCCATCACCGGTGGAGAGGAACGTAGGCGGAACCACGTAGACATTGGTGAAGAGATCCTGGTCAGGAGTAGAGATCGGAATCACGACAACAGCGTGAGGCTCGACCTTATACTTCAACTGAGCAAGAGACGTCGTGTATCGCAGTGCTTCCGCGAGAGGCACGTTGGAAAGACGGAGCGTAATGCGAGCATCGCCATAACCACCACCTCCGGAGCTGACCGCAGCGGCACCACCGCCACCACCTTCGAAACCGAAGCCACCGTCATCGCCACCCGCTGGAGCGGCAGGAGCGGCTGCACCGCCACCACTGAGACCGGCATCAAGAATGATGTTTACACCCTTCTTGGTTACGTCCTGCTCGTTCACGTCCAGCTCAACACTGCGCTGCTGGAGGAATTCAAGAGCATCCACGAGAGGAGTTTCGGCGAACTCAACACTCGGAAGGATAATTGTTTTCAGCTTCTCCTCAATACGACGGATATCAGTCGTGCTGGAATCAGTAGGGATGACGACATTTGTGCCAGAGTCAATGTTGGCAGGAACCGGAGATTCCCAGCCAGCAGCAACTTCACGAAGCATTTTCGAACGAGTGTGATCATAGGCCACATCGTAGTAGTTCAAGCGATGGCGCTCAGCCTCTTCTTGACCGCGGCGAGCTGCCTCGTTGTATGGGTCAATATTGAGAGCTTTGTGATATTCGCGGTCGGCACGATCGTAGTCACCAAGGTCAGTATATCCCTGAGCGGTTTTGAGAGCCAGCTTTACACGACGAACACGCTCCAAGTGCTGCGGAGTGAGCGCAGGAGAGTAGTAGTCCGGGTCGTTCAACTGCTCCAGAAGTCGCTTTGCGTCGATGTTGTCCGGATCGATACTTGGCTGAAGAACTTCTTCTACAAGAGCAAGTGCCTCAGGGTAACGTCCCTCATCTGCGCGCTCACGAGCGAGAAGAACACTAGCACGAGCAAATTGCTTAATGTAAGCGCGGCGACGTGGCTCAGTGATTGGCGCGTCAGGAAGGAGGTCAAGTGCCGCGCGGTATTGATCGATTGCTCCCTGATAGTCACCATCTGCCATCAGTTGCGAACCGCGAAGCGCTGCTTCATCTGCCTTTTTCACCCGCTCCTGCAAACGGACCACATAATTCCTGGCCAAACCGGGAACAGCGCCATTTCCGCCACTACCGTATCCACCGGGTCCCGCAAGGACGGTAACTCCGTCGGCTGGCCCGAAGGCAATAATAGCGGCACCAAGCGAAAGGCTCGCAAAAGTTTTGTTCATACCTCTCATACTCATAAAATCGTAAACACAAGCAGTTTAGAAAAACTGACGTCGCTTCTCGAAGCGAAATCAAAAACAGAATAACGCGTAACTGTCAACTTTTACTTCTTCTTAATTTCAACAGTTTGCTCCGGATCTGTACCGGTTTGGTAGGTGATTACCGTGGAGTCTTCATTCACTTTAATCACCCGATATTTCGTCTCTGAATCCATCGCAATTGGGAACGCGTCCCCTTCTTTTACATAAAACTTGTTACCGGGATCCAACAAAAATTCAAGTTCTGCGAAGTAAGTAGGGATCACCTCCTCTGTTTTCTTCACAAGCGTGTATTTCTCGTTTTTCGGCAAATACGTGATCTGTAGCACGGTGGCATCAACGGTGATCCCGTTCCTTTCCGCAGATTTCTCCTCAAAGCTATCCAGGCGGAACTGCTGATCATCAGACACATCTCCCACCTTCATCAAGAAGTTGGCGTCCTGCGGCCACTTTGCGGTCCGCAAACGCCTGATCTGGAAGCGCTCGCTATCTGGTCTGGCGACAAACTCGAGCTTATACTCCTGCTGCTGGCGGGAATGCATGACCAGTTTATCCGCATACGGCGGGTGCGATGCGGGATCGCGAGGATCCGAAGTAGCATCCCACTCTGCGCGGTTCGTGAAACCATCCCCATCAGGATCCTGGTTCAAAACACCCGCATTCAAATAATCGAGATCATTAGCGAGCAACCAGGCATTGGTGACAGGGGGCCTGAGCGGCGTGGCATTCGGGTCTGTCATATCGATGAGAACACCTTCAGACTCGACAATGGGAATCGATACAAAAAGAGGAACCTCTTTCTTGTAGCCCCCATCGCTCAATTCCAGAGTATTCCATTCTACTCTCTTCTTAACAAAGCCTGTAGCCAACTCCGCTCGTGGCGTGAGGGTATCAGGCAGAGAATCATCCGGCTTCACAGTTGGCGTGGTGAACCGCTCACCGAAGCTCATCGTCTTGGCGATCACCAATCCACTCACGGCAACGACAGCAATCGCCACCACAATCAACAAAATTTTATCCCAGTTCGAGCCTTTCATCACTAGTTCTTAGTCTTTCCTTTCTCTTCCGTTTCGGCTTCAACATTCAATTCCTCAGGATTCGGAAATCTGACGATATCAACCACCATAAATACGTTCAGTTTCTCCTGCCCCATCAGCACCCGAGCATCGTTGGTATCGGAAACAAAACCGGCTGCTTTGGCATTTTCAGCAACATCATCCTTGGAGGCCCGGCCGTGCCCCCACTCCATCACCTGCTCGCGAGTAGCAACCTCGCCAGTAAGTGGATTCTTAAAAATCGGCAACGAACTGCCGTCACCAGAAAGCCGAAGAGGCCCTTCCACCATCTGATTTTGAACTTTTAAGACACGCACGATGTAGAAGAAGTTCTTCTCATTCGCGAGCTGATTGATGAAGTCCTGAAATGACTGGTAGCTCGAAGTAAATCTCAGGCGCACTGGATACTTCTGCACCGCACTGCTTTCAAACTCACGCTCGACACCAGCCTCTCCCGGAATCGGGTCGCGCTCGAACATGGTCATTCTTTCTGCACCGGAGGTTACCAGAGCGCGTAGCAGGTAATCGATAGCCTCGAGTTCATAGTCGAGAACGCCGACCAAGTCGGGTGGCGGCAGCTGGGTGCTGTAAATATCGAACCCGAGCTGAAAATCCAACCCTTCCTCGATCTCGATCGCCATACCCTCGGCGGAAGCAAACTGCCGGAACTCTCCGACTCGCGTCTTCACATCTGTTTGGAAAACGGTATTTGCCTTACCTACATCCAACGGACGCTGGAATGTTCCCAGGCTCTCACGAAGCCCGTCAACGGCAGTTTCATACTCGTCGACCTTCTTCTCAAGCTTCTCGACATTTTCCTCATTCGGATAAGGGACCTTCTTCTCGAGTGTCTCAATCGTTCCGACATTGGTATCCCACGTATCGAGAGCGGTGGAATACTCCTTGTACTTAGTGAAGGCAAAAAACCCGGCACCACCAATCAGGAGAAGGGCAAAAATCGCGTATACAGTCAACCAGACTTTGGAATTCATAAATCTCTGAAATTACTTCGTAAACTTAACCTGATTCTCTTGGGGCAATGGCAGCACCATCTCGAAAGGATAGGCGTATCGGTCGCCACCTGTTCCGGCGTCAACCGTCGTCACCTCACTGATGTCCACTTCCTTGAGGTCGAAAAACGAGGGGCTATCCTCGGACATGGCATCTGCCTTGAGTCCTTTGAAATAGTCATACACTACTTCACTACCTCTACCGCCATCCTCTCTCCAAAACCCCTTCACGAGGAATGAGTCAATGATCGCTTCCGTTCCAGGTTGAACGATTGCGAGCTGAGTAGAATCTTCATCTTCAATAATGGGCTGCCCATTGGAGAGCGGCTCCAGAGTCGACATGAAGATCAGATCGTTCTGCATTTTCTTTCCGAGGTAGTCAAACACCCTCACCCAGTAGACTCGGTGACGGACCGCCTCCACATAGGGAGCCTGTAGCGAATCGATCCGCTCGATATCATCTTTCAGGTCCTCGATCTTTCCATTCTCCTCTTTCAGTTCGGCAGCCTTACTCTCAACCACACTCATCTTACCATTGGTGATCTCAGTTCCCTTCATGAAGAATACTGCAAGGGAGGCAAGAACGGCAACCACAGCCAGAAGAGCGATTACAAGAGGAACTTTCCGCTTCTGTAAATCCTTCTCTTTCTGAACAGAGTCAGGAATCAGCGTCAATGCAGCGGGAACTTCCCCACCCTGGCTCAAAGCACCACCGACGACTTCGCCGAGGCTGTGGGCGGTTTGACTGATCGAATCCGAATCGACACCTTTTCCAACCGTAACATTCCGGAAGGCATTGAAATGATCGACTGGCAGATTCAGTTTCTCCGCAAAGAACTCACGAATAAACGGAAGACCGGATGTCGCTCCACTCAAGAGCATGAAATCCGGGGCAGAGCCACCCTGCTGACTGCGATAGAAAGTGATTGTTCGCATGATCTCCGAGTGGAGACGCGTCAGTGAATTACGAACTACCTTAGAGATGGCTGCAATCTCGGGATCTTCGTGATCGGCGTATGGACCGCCCAGCGCCACGAACCCATCAACCACTTTGCGCTGATCGGCAGCGACGAAGTCTGTTCCGAATTCCTTGGCAATGGCGCGCGTGATATCAGAACCACCGATTTTTACGGTTCTGATGAAGAGCTTATTGCCCTCCATGAAAATGATATCCGTCGTCCGAGCTCCGATATCGACAAGTATCGTCGTCCCTTCAACGTCACCGTAATTAAAACGGAGAGCATTATACAAGGCTACGGGGCCGACTTCGGCTCCCTGAGATTTGATACCGGACTCGACGACCATCTTGTCGATCTCGTCCAACTCATCGGACTTCACCGCCGCGAGAATCACCTCGACCTCGATATCGTCCGGATCGCCCACCAACTGGTATCCCCACGCCACCTCGTTGATGGGATATGGAACCTGCTGCTGTGCCTCAAATTCAACAATCTGATGAACCTGCTCACCGTCGATAGCCGGCAGGCTCGCGAACTTCATCAGGACCGGGAAAGAACTCACCGTGTAGGTGGCCTTCGTCCCTTTTGCCTTGAGAGCCGTGACGACTTCCTTCAACGCAGCAGCGCCTTGTTCGACACGGGTTGCGTCGTCGGACGGATCTCCCACAAACTCTCTCTTTTCGAGCTTATCGAGGCGCAGACCTCCACCAGCCGTTTTCGCAAAAACGGCACCGGTGATCTGCTGCGATCCGATGTTTAATGATAAGATGCGATCTTCCGCCATAACTCTCAGGTATCAGTGAAATCGTGTTCCGAATTCTCCCAACACAAATTTATCGTTTCTTGGACTCGGCATACCGGTCGATCCAAAGCAGGGCAAACGGAGTATCTCCCTTTGCTTGAACACCAGCTTCAGTTCCTGTGACTGTCCAGAATTTTGCGCTCGATCCGGACAGGGAGGAAAATCCACCGACAATCACTCCGTTGTAATAAATCTCCACTCCGTAGGCCGACATGCTCGACTTCTGGAACTTACGAAAGTCACCGGTGAGCTCGCCCAATTTGCTGGGAGCAACATAGGCGGCCGAAAAATACGTTTCGTTGAACAGGACATTGGTGTGCGTCACGTCACCCGTGAGGGTCCGCGCCTGGCCAGCCTGGTCCTTGAAACCGACATAGTAGCGGAAAAGAAGCTCCGGAATCACCACGTCTTTAGGACCCTTCACTTCGAACTCAACTTCGAGTTCCAGCCAATCGCGCGGATTCGGGATATTCTTCCCCTTCACTCCGTCAGCACTGAAGCTCGGAGTCTGTTGAACTTCGACTTCAAAGCCATCCACTTTGGCGTCACCAACGGCGATCTGGATTTGTGCTTCAACCCGTCCGACGACGGTGAGAAAAGCGGTTACAAGCAAGGCAAATAGTAGATTTCTCATAGGGATTTTCTTACAAAAGTTCTCAGCGGAGATATGAATCCGCATCCTAACATCGGGATACTACGCTGGTAGTTTCTCCGACGTAAAGACTCAAATCTCATCAAAACTCATATTTTTTTGTGCAGACACCCGAGGGCTCGCATTTCAGTCCCCTATCATGTTCACCTAACAAGGTGAAGATGAAGGAGACTTCGATCCAAAAGGAGGCGCTTGCGGGCTTTGTTTTAGCTGCCGAACGTGACAGGTCAACACATTTATATTTGGTAACGAGCGTTAAATGTTAACTTTCGTTAACCGTTCCATTGGCACTGAGACCACTGGAATTATTAGAATATTCACCCCAAACGGAGCCAGATCAGATTCTCGGAACAGAAAGAATCAGCTCGCTTCCGTTTCTTCGAGTTCAACATCTACGCGGATGTTGTGAAACTGTGCGGAAGCGATGGCCAAGCTACGAATCGCGCCGATGGTTTTTCCATTTCGCCCGATCACTCTTCCCGCATCATCAGGATGCAGCCGAATACGATAGAGGTGTTTCTCTCCGTTCTGGTCGTGAAGCACGCTGGCTCCCTCCGGGTGCTTGATCAACTGCACCACCACATACTCGAGAAATTCTTGAATCGCGATTCCTGCTTCCATAATAAATAAAAAAGCGCTTTCGAGAACCGAAAGCGCTCCTATTGAAAAGTTATGCCTGAAGGCAAGGAAGAATCAAGCACTCGCTTTGCGAGTCTTTTTGATCAGGTTACCGACAGTTTCCGAAGGCTGCGCGCCTTTGCTGAGCCAGCTGTCAATCTTCTCCATGTCGAGATTGACGTTGTCCTCGTCCTTCATCGGATTGTAGCTACCCACCTGCTCGATGTAAGCACCTTCGCGGCGAGCACGGCTATCCGTTACCACCACCTTGTAGTAAGGGCGGTCTTTCGTTCCTTCACGTCTCAATCTGATTTTTACCATATCCCTGATTGGTTGCTCCCCTCAGTGTCTGCCGGACTTTCTGGCAGTCATTTGCGGAAGGGGAGAACTTGATACATGTATATCTGGAAAAATCAAACGATTGTTTATCAATATTTTCCTAACGTGAAATTCGATCTTTTACGTGATTTCTCTTGGCAGGGCTCAAAAGCATCGCCTTACATGTAGCCATGCCATTGGAAGAGTCCCAAGCCCAATCTCATTCTGCGAAAATTCGAGAGCTAATCGATGCGTTACAGAACGTCCTTTTCGGGCAGGATGATCTGATCGAGCTCGTTGTGGCGGGATTATTGGCCCGAGGACATATCCTGCTTGAGGGTCTTCCCGGACTTGGCAAAACAGAATTAGTGAAAGGGCTTTCCAAATGTCTCGCGCTGGAGAACAAGCGAATTCAGTTCACGCCAGACCTCCTTCCGGGCGATATTACTGGAAACCCCGTTCTGCAGGAGACCGAAGAGGGACGAAAGTTCGTCTTCCAGGAAGGCCCCCTGTTTGCCAACCTCGTTCTGGCGGATGAGATCAATCGAGCCTCTCCCAAGACGCAGTCAGCACTCCTCGAAGCAATGCAGGAAAGACGAGTCACCGTTCTCGGCACGACGCACTCCCTCCCTGCCCCGTTTTTCGTTCTCGCGACACAGAACCCGATTGAGCTTGAGGGCACCTATCCCCTGCCCGAGGCACAGCTCGACCGTTTTCTTTTCAAACTGGAGGTGAGAAAGAACTCCGCTGAAGTGCTGGAAAAGATCGTCAAGAACCGCGAAATCGGCATCGAGCCAGAAGTCAGCGAAGTCATGAGCGGCGAGACTTTCGCGGAATTGATCGAAGCCACCCGATCCATTTACCTTCCCGACGTGGTGGCAAACTACATCGCCCGCCTCGTCGACGGCACCCACTCGCCCCAGTCAAAAACGGCAGAACGGATCAAATTCGGCGCCAGTCCGCGAGCCGCACTTGGTATGGCATCGGCGGCAAAAGCGAAAGCGCTGATCGACGGTCGCATCAATACGAGTTTCGAAGATGTCGAAGCAGTTGCCGTTCCGGTTTTGCAGCATCGAATCATTCTCGAGTACGAAGCACGCATCGAAGGAAATACCAATCGTCAAATAGTGGAAGCGTTGCTGAAGGAGGTTCCCCGCCAGGAAATGGACCTGCCAACTACGCTGAAAGAAGATTGAAAGGATTCGGAACTCCTTCCCGTATTTCATGACGATGCTGACAATTCGAAAGGGCCTACTCCTGCTCATTGCCGTGGTGTTGTCCTCTCAGGGAACAGCACAGGAGGAAATCCTGAAATTCAGCCCGAAGAACACGCGAGACACCTTCGTTCGGGTCCAGAGTATATTTGGAAAAGCGGCCCGCGATGGAGCGGTGCCTTTTCAAATTTCGATCCGCAACAACACAGGGCGTGATCGAACATGGACCTTTCGATTTCAGGAAGGAAATTCGAGCCGTCGCCTTTCTACCGTGTCGACTTATCAGTTCGAAGTTCCGAACGGAACCGAAGTGCGGCACGAGGTGACTGCCCGGATGGCTCCCTCCTTTGCCGCCTACACCTACCGGAATTTGACGCTATCGGTTTCCAGCCCGGGACTGGAATCCATGTCCCGGAATTACAGTCAATCGACGAACGCTGACTTCCCGACCCTGGGAATGAGCAAGAAACTGGCTCGTAGCAGCCTCACTCGCCTGAGCGATGAATTGAAGAAGATAAACAGCAGCAACCAGACTTTCGCTCATGATGTCGATGTAGATGCGCTTCCCTCCGACTGGCTCGGCTACACCTGCCTTGATGCAATCCTGTTGGACGAGGAAGACTGGACGCTCGTCTCACAGGCACAAAGACAGGCCATCCTTGCGTGGGTTCGCCTCGGTGGAAGACTCGATATCTTTTCTGAAAATGCCTCCGACCTGTCAGAGTTCGGCATTCCACTCGCACGGCCCTCGGCAACTTCGGAGACCGATCTCAGTCTGGGTTCGGTCCATCTGCAAAAGTGGAACGGCTCAGTTATTCCCACCAAATTCATCTCCACCTATCAGGCCATCGACTCAAGAGACTCGTATCTGGAGAATCAGTTCGGCAAGGCCTGGGATCTTTATAAAGGAGCGAAAACAATTGCCTTCAACCCGGTGCTTATCTTCGCACTCCTTACCATCTTCGCTGTCCTGGTTGCTCCCGTGAACCTTTTCTACTTTGCAGGAAAAGGAAAACGCCACCGCCTTTTTCTCACCACCCCGATCATCTCGATATCGGCGTGTATCCTGATCGTCATCCTGATTCTCTTCAAAGATGGCATCGGTGGTCATGGCTCTCGCGTGGTCCTGGCCGACTTCCAACCCTCTCCTGGCGAAATGCGTGCCTACATCACACAGGAGCAGTTCAGTTCCACAGGGGTAATGATCTCACCGGGCTTCTCGACCAAAGAGGAACTCGATATCAGCCCGGTCAACCTCCCGGCGAGCCCATTCAATCCCCTCTCCTCCCGCTCGCGTCGGGCGACGCAGTATCTATTTGTTAACGATTCATTCGACGGGCGCTTCTTCCCCAGCCGGTCTGAGCAGGCGTTTTCCATCCGGAGTGCCGTTCCCACTCGTGCTCGAATTGAATTAACAAAACAACCAACAGGCGACACCGCAGCCCCGCCTGAACTTGTCAGCAACCTTCCGATATCCATCACAAATCTGGTCTACCGCGACGAAACAGGGACACTCTGGAAAACTGCTGAAGCTCTGAAAGTCGCATCAGGAAATACCATCCCTCTTGAAGCTGCGGTCGAATCAGAAACAAAAACGTGGCTGGAATCTCAGAGTGAAGGATTCAGCGACTCGATGAAAGATCAGATCCTCGAACTGTTGCTGCAAAACGAGCGCTTTATCTGCTTCCCCTCCGGCGACTCCTCGCTTCCACTCGAAACCCACAAATCGATTCGATGGGATGACAAAGTTGTCGTCATCACAGGCACTGTTTCAAAATCGAAGAGCGTAAACGAATCCGCACCCGGCAATGAGTGAACCTTCCACAGAACCAGAGCAGAACACGGCCGTGGTGGAAGAAGGCTCCGGCGAAACCGAAGTCGTACCCGCGATTGAAGTCACCAACCTGTCGCGACATTTCGAGGGGGTTCACGCCGTCCGGGGAATCTCTTTTTCTGTATCCCCCGGACAAGTGATCGGTTTTGTCGGCGCCAATGGAGCTGGCAAAACCACGACCATGCGCATCCTCGCCACCTTGGACTATCCGACCGAGGGCACTGCGAAAATCTGCGGTGTCGACGTGGTGAAATACCCCGAGCAGGTTCGCCGACATATTGGCTGGATGCCGGACCACTACGGCACCTACTCGAACATGACAGTGCTCGAGTATCTCGACTTCTTTGCGAGGGCACTTGGATTTCGAGGAGAAGAGCGCGTCGACCGCGTCACCGAGGTCATGGAGTTCACCGACCTTACGACCCTGGCCGACCGTCTTATCGACAAATTGAGCAAGGGAATGGGACAACGCCTCTGCCTGGGGCGCTCCCTGCTTCACGATCCGGACGTACTCATTCTCGATGAACCTGCTGCCGGCCTCGACCCGAAGGCCCGCGTCGAATTGAAGCACCTCATCCGCATATTGTCGGAAGAAGGAAAAACCGTATTCATCAGTTCCCACATCCTTTCCGAGCTCGGAGAGATGTGCGACTCACTCCTCTTTATCAATCAGGGGCAGATCATCCATCACGGAACGGCCGACAGCCTGAAGCGAGGGTCGAGTGAATCGTGTCTGGTCGAAGTCCAGCTCGCCAGCGAGCCCGAAAAACTACAGGAATGGGCCGAGCTTTCTCCCGGCGTGAAGTTTGTCGACGCCACAAAAGAAGGAGGACGCATCGAGATCGACTCCGCCGAGAAAGAGGAGATCGCCAAAGTCCTGCGCCGCATGGTCACCGCAGGCCTCGAAGTCTCAGACTTCCACATTCAGGAACGGAAACTGGAAGACGCCTTTATTGAGATCCTCGGAGAAATCGAAGCCTCGGGAACTCCTATTGTCAGCTAATCCCACCACCCAGAGCTATCGCCACGGAACAAACAACTACCATCCCAGAGATACCGACTCCCGATCCGCGGAAGGCTGTGGAAGCGTTGCGTGATTTTCCCACCGCGCTCAGCCCGATGCTGGTGAAGGAACTTCGCCAGGGAATGCGAACGAACATGTTCACGATCGCATTCATCCTGCTCCAGACCTTCATGGTCCTGTGCCTGCTGGCCGGGATTGGGTCCCCCGGCTCCGGCGGAGCAGATGCCTTTTTCTGGTTCTTTATTGTATCCACCCTGCTTGTGGTTCAGCCCCTCCGCGGATTCAGCGCACTCAGTTCCGAATACCAGTTGAATACGATGGACCTGATCCAACTGACTCGACTGGATGCCTGGCGAATTACGCTTGGGAAATGGACTGCACTGAACGCCCAGAGCCTGCTCTTAATCACGGGAGTCTTGCCCTACCTGGTGATGCGGTATTTCCTGGGGAACGTCAACTTTGTCGTCGATTTGTTAGGGCTGGCCCTGATCAGTGTTGGCTCCGGTTTGACCACTGCCATCACCATCGGATGTTCGGTGTTTAAAAACTTCCTGCTTCGTGGAGTGCTCGTCATCGTTTTCGGAATCGGGACGACTATTCTTTTCGTCGGTGCGATGGAGGTTCTCGACAATCGAAGCATTGCCAAGGACGAGCTTCTCGCTCTGGGCTCAGCAGCAGTTGCAGGAGTCTACGGCATATTCTTTTTCCTCTCGTTCGGAGCGAGCCGGATATCTCCTCTCTCGGAAAATCTTGCCACAAGAAAGCGCCTCGCGGCCATTCTCGCCGTTCTCGTCACTTACAGTCTGTATCTCTTCGATGCACCGGAAGCGATACTTGCAGTCTCTTCCGTGATCCTCGCACTCGGGGTGGTCGACGCCATCACCGAACCGCTTCCCATCTTTGCGAGAGTCCTGCAGCCATTCAAAAAGAATTTTCTCCTGCGTCTCTCGGCGCTGTTTCTTTGCCCGGGCTGGATTGGTGGACTTGGCTTCTTCTTTCTGGCCATTTTCCTTTGGCTGGGCGCCTTCGGACTCGCCATCTTGTCGGGAGAGAACCTTCTCGACCGAACTCGCGATTGGGTCGCCTTTTTCTCAGGGTGCAATGTCCTCGTGTTTCCCCTGATCATTATCCATCTATTCTTTCGCAAGCTCAGCCAACGAGAGTTCACCTTTGCCCTCTACATTTTCATTCAGGCATGCCTCTTCGTGGTCACTTTGATGGTGTCAGCCATGGCTGAGGCAATGTCCCACTACGAAGAGGTGATCTTTGCCTCGATCCCAATTCCGTCAGTTTTGCTATTCGCCTCCGCCGAGGGGGAAACAGATGGATTGTATTTTCTTCTGGTCAGTGTTTGCACAACATTCCTCTGCATCATCATCCCTCGTTTGAGAAATCGCTCCCATGTGAAAGAATTCCTGCGAGAACTCTTTTCTTCCGAATAACTGATGCACCCGACGCTGGAGACACTCGACCTTCCGGGTATCGCTACCCGAGCACGGGCTCATGCCGGGCTATTCACACTTCCACTGAAAGAACAGAACTGGAAAGGCAGCACGGGCGACTTTGCTGGTTCCGGAGTGGGCGCTTCTCTCGATTTCCAGGACCACCGGCTCTACGCCCCTGGAGACGATCCTCGCCACATCAACTGGCAGGCCTATGCCCGCACCGGGGAATATACGCTGAAACTGTATCGAGAAGAAGTGCGTCCCATTGTCGAGATCCTTTTCGACACTTCGGACTCCATGTTTTCCGATCCGGAAAAAGCAGAGCGCGCGCTCGAACTCTTTTACTTTCTCTATGCAGCCGGGGAACAGGCTGGTGCAGCCACATCAGCTTGCGTCATCCGTGGTGATCACTGGAAACCTCTGGAGATCGCCTCTGTGTTTTCTCACCACTGGGTGGATATCGTTTCCGACCTGCCCCCTACCGAACCCTCGGCCCGCCCCAACCTGACAGCGATTCCCTCCAAATCCAGATCGCTCAGGATTCTACTCAGCGACCTTCTCTTTCCCGACAGCCCCGAGCAGACCTTGCAGATTCTCAAAAGAAATGGCGGTCGGCCGATCATCCTCTGTCCCTTTACCCAGACAGAGTCCGATCCCGGTTGGCTGGGGAACTACGACTTCATCGATTCCGAAAGCGGACGCCGCCACGAACGCCGGGTCGATACGCCCCTTCTCAACCGATACCTCGAGACCTACCGACGTCATTTTGAAAGGTGGAAGTCCGCCGCGCTTCGAATCCATTCCCCTTTTGCCCGCGTCCCCTCGGCAACAAAATTTGAGGCGGCGCTGAAACTGGAAGCCATCCCGGCTGGAGCACTGAGCCTACTGTAATGCCAATCCTGTTTGCCAACCCGGCCGGTTTCTGGGCTTTGTTAGGGATTCCGGTAATCCTCCTCATTCACCTGCTCCAGCGGGAATCGAAACGTCTCCCCATCAGCACGTTGTTCCTCTTGGAAAATATCGATCGCGAGAGTATTCAGGGCAGAAAGATAGAGAGGCTTCGCAATTCCATTCCCCTTTGGTTGCAGCTTCTTGCTGTGCTCGTACTTACCTGGCTGTTGACTGAGCCTCGCTGGTCTGCATCGAGGACAGCGACCAGGGTAGTCCTCGTAGTAGATAGCTCTGCCTCAATGTCAGCATTTCATGATCGCCTGATCGAAGAAATCGAATCAAAAGTTCCACCGTTAACAGAAACACTCGGCACCACGGAATACACCTGCATCGAATCGCACGAGAGCGGAAACCAACTATATCGTGGCACTTCTGTATCCGAACTGATCGAACAACTCCGCGACTGGACTCCGGCAAGAAGCGCACATTCCCCGGAAACGGCCCTCCGCACCGGGCGCAGCCTCGCAGGCTCCGAGGGTACCTTAATCTTCGTGTCAGATCACGTCCCCGAGACACTCCCTTTTGCAGCTTCTCTCCTCAGCGTAGGCGAACCGATCGAAAACGTGGGATTCACAGGGTTCCAGATCGATAACTCGGAAGAGGTCGCTTCCTGGGAAGTCAGCATCAAGAACTACTCCGACACTCCGCAAACTCGCCGGTGGGTTCTCGCTTCTGGAGGAACCCGCACCGAGCCTCGGGAGATATCGCTCAACGCTGGTGAAACTCGATCTCTCAAAGGAAAGTTTCCCCAATCCCGAGATCGAATTTCGCTGGTTCTTGAAGACGACGAATTTTCCCGCGACGACCAACTCTTCCTCGTTGTTCCCGAACCGAAACCACTTCTTCTTGCTCAGGCCGCCAGTCCTGATACGGACGCGCTTGTTCGCTCTCTCGTCGACAGTCTTGAGAACGCACCCCTTGCGACCGGCGACCAAACGCCCGATCTCGCCTTTGCGAGCTACAATCCCCTCGATCCTCAGCCATTTCCCGCCGTCTCTATCGTGTTTCTGAATCAGAAAGCCGTTCCGCAGCAGTTTTTGAAAGGCTCTATCGTTAGCGCAAACCACCCGCTGGTCAGCGGCCTCGACTGGCAGGGCCTCATCGCAAGAGTTACTCCTGCCATCCCCCCGAAAGAAGAAGACGTCGCCCTCCTCTGGCAGGGCGACCGCCCCTTGGTTCTTCTCCGGGAAAAAGGCGGCCAACGTCAGTTGCTCTTTAATTTCGACGTTCCCCATTCCAACGCTGAGCGCTTGCCGGCATTCATCGTCTTGATCCACCGTTTCATTCACAGAGTAAGAAACGACAAAGTCGCCCTCGAAGTCCGGAACACAGAACTCAGCGAGCCACTTTCCCTCGCCGTGGACCGTGGGGCCGAAGCCTCCGATCTGATACTCTCCACAGGAGAAGAAACGCAGACACTCGCCCCTAAACGGGCATCGTCACTGCGATCCCCTCGTGCACCGGGATTTTTCGAAGTGCGTCAGGGAGATCAGCCCCTGCTTCGTGGAACCGCCAACTTCGCCGATACACGGGAAGCGGATTTCTCCGAAGCCACCAGTAATTCCACTCTCGACAAGCTTCCAAAGAAAATCACAGAGCAACACACCGTTTCTGATCCCTGGTGGCAGATCTGGGTGATCGCCCTGCTCGCCCTCGCCCTCGGGGCGTGGTTCTTTCTCTCCAAGACAAATCGACGAGAAACTTCTCCTCAAGGCACACAGCATGCATAATCGGCATTTGCACTGCCGCCAATTCACCGCAATATCCCGGTAGCCCAAATCCTAGCTTCTCCACCGCTACATGACACTCTTCGAACTGATCGCCGCCTTGCTGACCGTTGCCGCCATACTTGGTTTCGTGAACGCGAAGTTCTTCAAACTCCCCACGACCATCGGCATCATGCTCCTCAGTCTGGTGTTTTCACTGATCCTGGTCATTGTCGGATTATTCGCTCCGGGCATTGAACTGTTTGCCGAAAAAATCGTCAGCCAGATCGATTTCGAAGTCGTCGCCGG
>PAAG01000019.1 GCA_002698785.1 Verrucomicrobiales bacterium
CAAATCCATTGGGAGCTTCAGACATATCTAATCTCTTATGCCTTGATAAAAAGATCTACTTTTTTGCACAGGACGAAACTGAACAGCGAGCGCTGTGGAGATCAGATGGCACAGAAGAAGGAACGATACCGATCCATTTGCTCGCGGATGAGCAGGATATCGACGCCGAGTTAGTCACGAAAATGGTGGTCCTCGATGGAACGATTTACTTTGCCGCTGATGATGGAATCCATGGCGTCGAGCTCTGGATGAGCGACGGCACAAAAAATGGGACACGTCGCCTCTCAGACGATTTCAAAGGACCGGGTTCGTCACTTCCAATTCCGGTTTCCACCAGAGACGGTGATCTGCTTTACTTCAGTACTGGAGGCCCTCTTGATTCATGGCGCCTTCGCCGAGGTACCTACTACGAAGATGGTGACCCGGCCCTCTTTCAGCCCGACCTACTAGCAGGATACAATGATTCCACGATGCGCGGAAACGGTGACTACGATTCCCCTAGTGAGACCCTATTTTTCACATCAAGAAGGGCGAAGCCGGTAATCGGTTATTTTCAGGTAGAGAACGACGGCCTTCTTCCAACAGAAATGATGTGGTCAGGATCGAGAGGAAACTCTCTGTTCAGGGTAATTTATCAAACAAAAGAAAATAAAAACATTACCTCGGAAGTTACTACAGGCACTTACACCGATGATGAGTTGGCCTACGCTGAGAAGGGAACAGAGATTAGAGTTTCCGTCTATCCCAACAAGCGGAAAATTCGAAAAGTCGTGCGCAGAGGCAATGGGAAACGTCGACGGAAAAGAGTGAAATATTTGAGGCGTACGTTCATCACGAACGTTTCAGTAAAGTCAGTTCAAAATGATGACTTGTACGACGCGGGGAGGGTCATAATAAGAACACGCTGAGGGCGTTGCGTGAAGAGGGAGACATTCAGACGGTAATCTGCCAAGGACTATCTGGATATCTCGCTCGGGAAAGAGCAAAGACAGTCCCTCGTCGGGCAACAATCAGCCTCTCCCTATGAGGCGGGATTTACTCCAGATCTTTTTGCAACCTGCAATGTCCGCTGACTTCTGAAACCCCAGGAGAGCCCATTTCATATGGAAAATCGCTGAACACCTCCATTTGAGCGCGGGAAAAAGTGAATACTCGTGTCACACGCCTTAATTCGAGAACAAGTCCAAAAGGATGCCATCTCGTTTTCCCCTGATTTATTCAGTCTGGCGAGGCGGAAATTCACTGAATCCAAAAGCTCAGTATGAAAGCAGCCATCCCTTCTAAGATCACGATGCCAGCTCTGTGCATCTTCACCAGCGCGGTCGCCTTTTTTGCCAGTTTTTATCTCTACTCTCACTTTTCGAGACAGTCCGGAGATGCCATGGTCGAAAATTCTACTCTCCTGGACTCTCCAGAGCAGCCAGCTCCTGCCCCACAGGAGCCAAAGGCGGAGAAAGCAGCGATGGATCCCATCCCTGAAGTCGCGGAAAAGCCCGAAGAACCGGCGCCGGAGCCAGAATCCCAAGCAGTAGTCGCGGAGAGCGCGCCGGAAGAGAAAGAGGCACTACCCGCCGAACCTGAGGCGCCCGTGGAGATAGTCCGAGCGGAAAACCAAGCTTCGGCAGGTAGTCCTCCGCCAGCGATAAATGAATCACTCGACGACGTCAGAGACGACCTTCTTTCGAAAGAACAAAACGTCATTCAAGTTCCCGATTTCCCGGTTCCTGGAACGACTGCGACTCCGGAGCCGAGCGGCAGCAATTCCAGTTCGGACTCTGTCGCGAGTGCTAGTAATACTCAGTCCGAAGCGTCAGAAACTCTAACACCTGATTCACCAATCGAGCCAGGCACCGATCCCGATACGACACCCGACACGGATCCCACAGATCCGACGGATGATGCGCCCGCCGCCGGGAGCGTACGGGAAGGCCGTCTCGTTGCCGCACTGGAAAGAGGCGGCGGTGAGAACAGCGGTTTAGCGAATGCCCTTACGCGAGGATCATCCCGGACAGATGGGACCGAACCCGTCGAAGAGACCGAGACGACTGCCATCTCTCTCGTTTCGGACGAATCCGTGACTACCAATACACTACCAGAACAAGAAACTTCTACTGAGCAATCCATGCCTACCCGACCCGCTCCCCAACACGGTCGGGTAGTCGTTGGTCAGAGTGATCTTTACTCGAATGCGCTGGGAGGAAGCGTGAGCGGTTTGATAGGAGGAATGGACGCGCCTGCCTCGACGCAGCGGGTTCAATTTCGCGGAGGCAACGCAGAGACAGGATTTCAGCACTCGAACGGTTCCCGGTTTGCGGCCACGCCGAATGTGGTGAATGCAAACATCACTTCGCCAGCGAGGGGCATCCCGAACAATTCGGCAGTATCGGCAGCTGTCAGTAATGGAGCTGCGGCCAGCGGAGGCAATGGTTCTTCCCCTGTGATTTCTCCATCTGTCCCGCCTGGAATCGCTAACGGCTCGCCTTCGACAAGCAACGGGAACGCAGGCCCTCCGACGAACTTCCCGGGTAAAGCCGGATTTACTCCTCCGGGATTGTCGATCCGCGTGAATGCGGGGCGTCGCTAAATTTCACACATCGACATTGGCGGCTTCTTCTTCTGTATCGATGTCTTCTGCAAGTCGGAGTATATCGACTACGGGATGCCGCACTCCCCTGCCCGATTGTTTTAACGGGCTCTCGTGACGGAGAAAGATGCCACCGATCGCGTCTTCCAGATCAGGGATGGCAAGGTCGCCTTTCCTCAGGTGATTTGCGATTTTCAGTCCGTTGCCGATCACGGAACCGGTCAAGCGAGGAACGCGAAAGGAAACGAGCGTTCGTAGATCATCAAGCAGAAGTTTTCCTAACACGGAACGAATCATTACTCGTTTCCGGGTTTCCACGGAGTGGTTTCGGGTCTTGTAGGCGAGGTGGAGCAATTCGTAGAGCATAGCCAGACGCATCGCGTCGGGTTGGATCACGGCGAGATGTCCGGGAAGGATACTGACCGGGGCCTGTCCTCGCTCTGGCAGCAGGCTGTAGGCAGGCTTCCACCCGAAGGCACCGAGTTCGTCGTCCACCTCGGGCTTTCTGACAAAGGGCACCCAGACCCCACAGGGCTCATCGGTTTTGTAGCATTGATAGAGTTCGTCGAGGTCCTCGGCGGTCAATAGAACGTCGTAGGCCAATAGGCCGAGAGGACCGTCGCCGTGATGTTCTTTGTGCCCCTCTACAGCTGCTTTGAGATTCGTTGCGACGCTGCCGTTGGTGTCGACGATTCGCGCGCCGAGGCCGAGAGGCTCGTAGATGCTCGCGGGCCCTGCGATGGTGACCGGTCCGAAGCCACTCGATTTTTCGATCTGTTCGACAAGGAGCGCGATCAATGGGACATCGCCCACTTTGACCTCGGCCCCTTTGTAAAACGTGGACAAGGAATGGAGGTCGGGACTTGTCTCAGGGAGGTGGCCAGGCGCGTGGTCGCTACCAGCCATAATGGTAATCGGGATCCGTTCCATTTCCTTTACTTTACCCGATTTTGAGAGAGTTGAAAGAGATGAGAGCGCGGAGCTAATCGGGCCAAGATCTGCATGGTCTCTCTACGATGATAGGATAAAAAAATAATGAATGCGCGGTCTCTTCTTCTATCTCTCGGAATTCTCACCGCATTTGTCTCAGCAAAAGCGGACATCACCATCGAAGTAACTGAATTTTCCGAACCAGAAATGGTTGTGATCTCGGCCTCCGGCTCCCTGAATACATCAAGCCTATCCAGTATGATTTCCGCATACGATGGAGGCGGCATTTCCCCGGGCGACAAACTCATTCGTTTCTCCGCTCCAGGCGGAGGCACTGCGAGAATATCTTTTATTGGGACGGGCATGATCGATTTCGGTTCCGCCAGTTTTGTTGCTTGTGACTATTTCGAAGGTGACAATCTCGGACTTGAAGAAAGCCGCCTATCCTTCCCTACTACGTATTCCTCTGGAGATCCTCTTTCGAGTTCTATGGTCTTTCTCGGGGAATCGATAGCCTCGCTGGGAATTGATGAAGCGGGAGCTCCTTTTTCGGCGACGCTCGCAACGGGAGACAGGATTACGATCCGAATCGTCAGGCTCGTCGATGCAGCCATACTTCAATCGACACAGGCAAATTTACTGAAGAGATTACGCATTCTAAAAAGGAGCAATAAGTCGCTGAAACGGAAACTCCGTGCGGCGAGACGGAGGGGGCGGTAGTTTCTCCTATCTGCCAGATTTCGATTTTATTCCGCGGCAACGGGTGGGTTGGATGGACACTCTAAAGAGGTGAACCAAGGAAGCAGACTGCACGACTTTCGCGATGCCCTCCCCTCAATCGTGCAAAATACCGAATTATCCCTACCACCTTTGATCCGCAAATCTAAGAGTCGAGAAATTCACTATAAACTACTCAATTATTAATTGTCATAGATACTGTTCGAGTAGAAATTTGGCGTCAC
The DNA here is from genome assembly GCA_002698785.1 of Verrucomicrobiales bacterium. Lineage (GTDB taxonomy): Bacteria > Verrucomicrobiota > Verrucomicrobiia > Verrucomicrobiales > DEV007 > Arctic95D-9. Next base: position 4,477 of record PAAG01000019.1, read on the forward strand.
AACACCGGATTCGTTTCCTGAATCTGCTACCCGCCTGCAAAAATGAAAACCGTTCCGTTCCTCGTCGTACTGTGTCTTTTCGTATTCACAAGTCGCTCCACCCACGCAGATCAGCAAATCGCAGACAACCTCTCAGTACAAGGTTTGGCTGTTGGTTTTGATGCGACTACGAATGAAAACTACGATTTCAGATCGTTGATCATCAAAGAGAACAACACTCGACTCTTTTTTAATGATACTAGTAACAGCGGTTCGTTCCCTACGGTCAACTGGCTGCTGGAAGCCAACGACTCCAACAACGGAGGTCGGAACCAGTTCTCCATTATCAACGACGATGCCCAGCGTGCCCTTCTCACCCTGGAAGCAGGCGCCCCGACAAATGCGATTTATCTTACCGACGGCGGAAACCTCGGCCTGAAGACCAACGCCGCACAAAAGGACCTTCATATCGCCAGCTCTGACAGCCCTACCATTCGATTTGACCAGAACGATTCCGACGGCCTCCCTGAGCAGGTTTGGGACATTGCAGGTAATGAATCGGCCATCCTTTTCCGCGACGACACTAATGGAACGATCCCTTTCCGCATCACGCCTGGCAGCCCCTCTGACGCGGTAGTTTTGACTCCCCTGGGTATGGGCCTCGGGTTCAACGGAGCCGAGCATAAGTTGCACGTAAGGGAGACAGGTAATGCCGAAGCTGCGGTGATCGAGAACACCAACACGGTTGTCGGCGGGCGCACTCTTCTCGAGCTCACCAACAACGGACCTGCTACCCTCGTGCTGAAAAACGGAACGGATGCAGCCACCGTCACTGAATTTGAAATCACTGCTGACGGTGCAGGGTCTCTTTTGATTGGAACTCCGGGCAATCCTCTCGTCACGATCGATGGCAGCGGTAACCTTACCGCATCGGGAACAGTGAACGGTTCCTCCGACCGCAATCGAAAGGAGGGATTTGCAGGCGTTGACGGATCTCAGCTGCTTGAAAAACTCTCTACTATCCCCGTCCAGCAGTGGTCCTACAAAGGTGAAGAGACCGTCCACATCGGACCCATGGCACAGGATTTTCACAAGGCTTTTGAGTTGGGATCGAGCAACAGAGTGATTTCCATGGCAGACGCCGACGGGGTCGCACTCGCATCGATCCAGGCCCTGCACGCGAAAGCGAAGGCAAAAGAGAAAGAGATCGCAGACCTGCGAGAGGCGAATCGGAAACTGGAAGAACGGTTGAGCAAGCTGGAGAAGCTCCTCGAACAGCCCTGAGTCCACCAAAACGAAGCCGTTCTCATTCCAAGATTCCCCTTTTGCCCCAACTCGATATGCGACGCATCAAGCCACGCGAGAATCTCTTGCGGCGGATATTTCTGCTGGCGCTCTGCTGCGCCGTGATTTCCGCAGCGAGCGCTCAAGAAACGTTAACTGCCTCAGCGACGGTGCAGAATGGTCCTGTCTCAGCCGGTGAAACGGCAACGATCCTATATCAGTTCATCAATCGCCAAGATGAGGATCTCACGAACATCGATTTTTCAGTAACTCTTCCGCCCGGAGTCACACTCGCCACCTATGCCGGGACTCCCGTTCAAATTGGCTTTACTACTACCGGTACCCCATCCGGGGCGCCAGGTGAAAGCACGGCAAGTTTCACTGGAGCGGAACTGTTCGCGGGAGAGACTCTTGAATTCGAGATAGGTGTAACTGCCGCACTGCCAGGCAACTATTCTATTGTATCAGAACCGGCCTCCTACGACGTAGGGATGGACAGTTTCACGTCGAACGTCGCATTTACTACGCTGCACGTAGTCACAGACGACGCACTGTTCGGCTCTGCGCTGGACGTGTCTGTGAATGGCACGCAACTGGGTTTCACCGTCTACCTGGAAAACCTGGATTCCGATCCCCTCACCGACCTCAGTGCGGTCCTCAATCTGGATGAGGTCTTCGGTGACTTTCACTACGTTGTTTCTTCCCAACCCACTTTTCTGAGCGATCCGGGCACCTTTGAGCTGGATCCCAATTACAACGGAAGAACGAACACGGAGCTCATTCTCGATAAAACGAATAATCTCCGGTCCAGCGACGATGCTACTCTTGGTGCCGGAGCCTCGGCACAGATCTATTTCACAGTCGATGTCGCGAATGTTACCGACGAGGGGCTAGGATTCGGCATGTTCGAAGCGCAAGTCATGACAGGCGCACGGACTGCCGCCGGATTAGTCACCACCGACCTATCCGACGCAGGTACAAACCCAAACCCGGGTAGCAGTGCCGGCGGTCCCGGTAACGATGACCCCACTGCTTTCTCGGTCGGCATTACCCCTTCGATTGGTGCTGCCCTGACCACGAACAACATCATTCACAACTCTAATGGAACTCACACGGTGTCTCTACAGCTGGCGGTAGAAAACCTTGGCGAAGCGGAGCTGGACAACGTCGCAATCACCCTCGACCTCAACTCCGTTTTCGGAGTAGGTAATTTTTCAATGCTCAACAGCAGTGTGCGTAACGCAAGATACAAAGCAAACAGCGGGGAACAGCTGATCATTAACTCATCATTCAATGGAAATACGTCTCAGGAAGTGTTCAATCCTGGCAGCACTCTCCAGCCTGCGGAAAAGGCGGTGATTCTACTTGAAGTAACGATTAACACCGTCACCGATCAGGGCTTTGGCCTTGGAGTCTACCAGGCGCAATTTTCTGTGAGCGCGGACAGCGTCACCGGCCCATCAGTGAATGATCTTTCGGACGATGGAACTGTCACCGATACTAATGGCAACAAGGATGCCACTGAAGCAGGTGAAAATGACCCTCATCAAATCGCCGTTCTTTCCAGTCTTGGCCTATCCACCGATATAACGGCCGTGGGAACCAGTGTTACGCTGGACTACTACATGGAAGTTTTCGGACCTCTCACATTCGACAACCTCACGCTTTCTGACAATTTGGATGGCGTCTTTGGACAGGAGAATTACGAGGTTACTTCCGTGTCTCTCATTGATGACCCGGGAACAATTCTCCTCAATCCGCTTTTCAACGGTGGGCTCGACACCGAGATCATTGCCGATGGCAGCACACTTGCCGGAGGAGACACGGCCCAGATCCGAGTTGAAGTGACTCTTTTCCGCTACATCAATCAGGGCCGTGGTATCGGCGGTTACCTGAGTACCGCCATCGCCACCGGTTTGCAGAACGGTGATCTCATGGTGACGGAAACGTCTACCTCTGGAACGGATCCCGACCCCAATGGCGATGACAATCCGGTTGAAGCAGGGGGCACCTCTTTCGTTGCATTTCCAGAATCACTGGTCGGTGGAGCTCTTGAAGCTTCGGTATCAGGAACAGAAGTTACCTTTAATCTCTATCTGGAGAGCTTCGGTGCCAGCACCGCTAATGAAGTGACATTACCGTTCGACCTCGACGAAATCTTTGGAGAAGGAAACTACACAATGATTGTTGCCCCTTCTTTCATCGTCGATCCAGGGACAATGATCTTGAACGGGGCATACGACGGTACAAGCGACACGAGTGTGCTTGGCATAGGTTCGACATTGGCGAGCGGAGCAACTGCCCAAATCACCCTGACCGTCGACGTGGCGACCGTCGAAGATGTTTCGGACCTTGGCTTCGGTGCATACGAAGCCCAGTTCGAAGTGACATCGACGGGTCCCACAGGAGCTATCGCCAGCGACCCCTCCGATTCCGGGCTTAATCCTGATTCTAGCGGAGATTCCAATCCATCCGGATTTGGAGAAGACGAGCCCACCCCATTCGTCATCGGTGAGGGCGCACTCGGAGTCGCACTTCGCACAGAAGTTCAGGGCACACTGGTTCGCCACATTGTTACCCTGGAGAATCTTGGCGATACCCCGATCGAAAACCTTTTCATGGAGAACCCATTGAATCCGGTTTTTGGAAGCGGCAACTATTCCATTATGCAGCAGCCCAGACTGATTGAAGGACCAAGTACGGTTCTCCTCTCGCCTCAGTTCTTCGGGTTCAACATCTTTGCCAGGACAGTAGTGGGCGGCAGCATCGGCGCCGGTGAGACGGTTCGCTTCGACTACATCGTCTCGATAAATACAGTCACGGATGTAGGCAACGGATTCGGAGTTTATCTAAACCAAGTCACCCTCACTGGCAATAATCTCGAGGGAATGTATATGGATGTCTCCGATGAAGGTGTTTTTCCAGACAGCAATGGAAACGGGGCTGCTGACGATGCGGGAGAAGACGACGTTACCAGGAGCACTATCGGTGAAGAGCAGAACATCGGTATGGCTGAGACGGCATCCGTAAGCGGAACCGAAGTCACTCTGGACTTCTTTTTCGAAAACCTCGGAAATGTGACGCTGGACAATCTCAGCTTCGAAAAAGACCTCGACGAAATTTTCGGTTCGGGAAATTACACGATTACCACGCCTCCTGCTCTCATTGACGATCCCGGCACTGTGATGCTCGCTGGCACCTTCGATGGAAGTAGCAGCCAGCAGGTCTTAGGTGCAGGCAGCACGCTCGCCGTAGGAGACACCGCGCAGATCCAGTTGGTAGTTGATGTTACGAATCCGATTGATCAAGGATACGGCTTTGGCGTATACCGAAGCACCTCACAAGTATCTGGCTCTTCGCCCACTGGACTCCCCGCATTCGACTTCTCGGACGCTGGAAACGATCCCGATCCCAATGGAAACGGAACACCATTCGAAGATGGCGAGAATGATCCCCTTTTCTTCGACGTCGATCTCTCCATTATCGGCGTGGCGCTTAATGCGAGTATCGATGGGGCTGTGGTGACCTTCGACTACACAGTGAGAAACCTGGGAGATGTGGAGCTTACCAACATAAGTATCCCCCACAATCTCGACACGATCTTCGGAGCTGGAAATTACTCCATCGAAGAAGGTCCATTTTACCCTGACCTGTACCGTGGACTTCTTCTGAATGAAAATTACGACGGCAGCATGGATACCGAGTTGATCTTTGGTGGAAGCCTCAAAGCAGGTGTCACCGAGAGATTCCGTGTTGTCGTGAGGGTCAGTGATACACCTGAACTTGGCATGGGGCCTGGCATGTATACCACCCAGGTGACAGTCACCGCAGATGGTCCCAACGGTCAAATCACTGACGTATCCGACGACGGAGACGATACGGACATGGATGGAAACGGTCAGGCCAGCAGTAGCGGAGAAGACGACACCACTGCATTTACCGTAGAAAGATCCCGAGTCGGTGCCGCTCTCAAAGCTACCGTAGACGGTGGTTACGTAACTTTTGACTACACCATCACGAACATTGGTGGTGCAGACCTGACAAATGTCAGCGTGCCGCACGACTTCGACGATATCTTCGGAGAAGGAAATTACGCCATCGCCCAGGCACCATCCTTCCCAGGCATGTCGAACGGCCTCGTGTTGAACTCGAATTTCGATGGCAGCATGGATACCGAACTCATTGCAAGTGGCACTATCCCAGGTGGCGCGAGTTCGAAATTCCGCGTCGTCGTATTGCCCAATACGCTTATCGATTCGGGATCTGGCATTGGTGTTTACAGCACTCAGTTTACCGTCACTGCCGACGATCCGATCGAACAATTCACTGATCTTTCAGATAACGGTGAGGTAGCCGACACGAATGGCAACGAAATGCCCGACGATGCGGATGAAGACGATCCCACGACGTTCACGGTGACACGCTCCCCTATCGGTATCTCTCTCACGGCAAACGTGAGCAATCCACTGGTAACCTTCGAGTATACCGTAGAGAACTTCGGCAATCAGGTACTTACGAACGTGAGCATTCCACATGACTTCGATACCCTCTTTGGCGCGGGCAATTACACCATCGACCAAGCGCCTTTCTTCCCAGGCATGTCCAACGGATTGACCTTGAATGCGATGTTCGATGGCAGCATGGATACCGAGCTTATCGATGGCGGAACCGTCCCGATCGGCGCTACCGAGGTCTTCCGCGTAGTCGTCCGTCTCAGCGACACGATCGACTCTGGCTCTGGGCTTGGCACCTACAGCACCCAGGTAACAGCGACAGCGAACGACGATATTAATACAGTTTCCGACATCTCGGACAATGGAACCGATCCCGATCCAAACGGAAACGGCATGCCTAACGAAGCGGGAGAAAACGACGCCACACCGTTCCAAGTCGATCGCACCTACCTCGGTGTCGCCCTGCAGGCCAGTGTTGATGGATCGCTCGTTACTTTCGATTACACCGTGGAAAACCTCGGGGCCGAGACCTTGAGCGACATCAGTCTTATTCACGATCTTGACGCTGCATTTGGTTTCGGAAACTACGTGATTGAAGAAGCACCTTTCTTCCCAGGAGCTTCCTTCAACCTCATGCTGAATGGCTCGTTCAATGGCGCCGGAGACACGCAGCTCGCCGCAGGCGGAACGATCGCTGCCGGTGTCGTTGAGACTTTCCGAGTCGTTGTTCGTGTGACTACTCCCATCAACTCGGGAATGTATTCCACCCAGGTCATCGCGAGCGCCAGCGACCCGATAGGAACAGTCACCAACGAATCTGTCAGTGGAACCGATCCTGATCCAAATGGAAATGGCAATCCGAACGATGTCGGCGAAGATACTGAGACATCAGTCACCGTTCCGAGCAGCGTGGGAGGGCTCATCTGGTCCGACCTAGATCGCAATGGGATCTTTGATGGTGGCGACGAAGAAGGCTTCCCGAATGTCACCGTATTTCTCGACAACAACGGGAACGGAGTTCTCGATGCAGGTGAACCTTCTGATATCACCGACGTGGATGGTATCTACCTGATTGAAAACCTCGCGGCAGGCTCCTACAACCTGACAGTTGTTCTAACAACACTTCCACCTGACATGTTCCCTACCAATGGTAGCCTACCCCATGTCACGAGTATCGGAACTGGCCAGTTCCTTCGCGGTGCCGACATCGGCTTTGCCGTCCCCCCTCTGGTTTCCCTTCCCGACCTCAGGAACGGTGAGAAGCGCAATCCTCGCTCACACCGTTTCGATAATGTCTATGGAGGCGGCCAGCGCCTCAACGCACGAACCAAGCGACCGAGCTTCCGCTTTTTCTTCTCCGTCCAGAACGACGGCTATTACGCCGACCGGATCCTGACGCAAGGGAAAGGAATCTCGAAGCGCAAGTTCCGCGTGAAGGTTCAGAACATCGGAGGTGGCAACGTTACCGGTGCCTTCCTTTCACGAGGACATGTGGCAAATATCGAATCGGGAGAAGTAAGCAATTACACCGTCCGCATCGTGAGCAAGATCAAGACACGGAACAATAGATTCAATGCACGGATCCGCTCACGCTCGATCGCACTTCCCGGACCGAGAGACTTGAACCGAATAAAAATTCGATTCGACGCCAGCAGAACGGAGACAGACACATCCATTCGCCCACCGGGACTCTAGAACCGTCCCCAGCCAGTGCGTTCCGTGTGAGAAGCAATACTCACACGGGACGAATACTTCTACCAGGTCGTTTCGTGCTCTATGCACTGGGCAAATTGCACGGCAGAAATTTGAATATTTCTGAAAGTGTCACGTTCTAACGGGGTAGTTGCCTTTTGAGAGGCTCACATGCTGTGATAGTATGTAGTCCCCTCGAACCCAAACCACCCTCTCACGATGACCTCTTCCCATCACTATAGAACGAAGATTCTCACCGTCCTCACCTTCGCACTTCTCGGTATGGCACCCCTACACGCCGACCTTGGGGACATTTCTACCGTGGCAGGTACTGGCGGAACCCTGCACACTCCCGAGAACGTTCCCGGACCTGCTACGAGTAATGGCCTGGCTGATCCGACGGCGGTGGCATTCGACACAAACGCGAACGCTTTTTATCTCATCGCCGGTAACCTCGTCCGAAGAGTCGACGTCCCCACTGGCACTCTCACGGCCTTCGCCGGAACAGGTGCCCCTGACTACACCGGTGATGGTGGCCAGGCGACAGCCGCTACTTTCGACAACCCTCAGGGACTGGCAGTCGACGGAGACGGAAATGTCTTTGTCGCTGATACGTTCAACGGCGTCGTCCGAAAAATCGATATCGTCACAGGAATCATCACGACCATCGCCGGAACGGGAGTGAACGGAACCACGGGAGCAGATGGTGACCCCGCCACGTCTTCGCAGTTGAATAATCCGGTAGGTCTCGCATTCGATTTGGATGGCGACTTACTGATCGGCACATTCGACGTCATCCGGAAAGTCGATATCTCGGAAGGCACGATTTTCACCATCGCGGGAACTGGCGGCGACCCCGGATACAGCGGTGACGGTGGTCTCGCGGTCAATGCAAAATTGCGTTTTGCGAAGGATATCGCCGTGGTATTCGATGGTGATATTGTGTTTACGGATCATCTCTCACACGTAATCCGGAGGATCGACTCAATCACTGGAAACATTACGACCATCGCGGGAAATGGAATGGCAGGTTTTGCGGGAGACGATATGGATGCTGGAAGCTCCCAGATCGATGAGCCAAACGGAATCGCTGTCGACTTGTCCGGAAACATCTATTTTGCCGACCGCAACAACGAGCGAATTCGAAAGATCAATTCTACGACTAACATTATCACCACCATCGCCGGGAATGGAAACACTGGCTTCGCCGGGGATGGCGGTTCCGCCCTCCTCGCCGAGTTTAACTCACCGCTTGGAATCGCGCCCAGCAATAACCAGACGCTCTATGTCGCGGACTACGCCAACAATCGCATCCGAGCCATTGAGGGTGTTGGAACATTCCTTCCCATCTTTCGGCCTGACAACCTCATCGGTCCGAAGTTTTCTAAACTGAAAGGTAATAATATTTACGGTGGTCCCGGAGGGCAGAAGAGCCGTGAGAAAATCACAAAAGGTCGCAGAGCGAAGATCTTCTACATCATCCAGAACGATGGGAATACTGACGACCAATACCGCCTGCGAGTGAACAAAGGGAGACGCAAGTTTTTCAAACCGAAATGGATCGCTGGCGGACGGAACATCACCGCGGCCATCCAGACAGGAAATTACGTGACACCATCAGTCCCCGAAGGCGGTTCCTTTCTCGTAAAGGGCAAGATCAAGCTCAAGACCGACAGAAAGAAAAACGTCTACCGATTCTCGTGTTCGTCGGTTTCCAACGGTTCGAAGAGAGACTCTGCTATCGGCCTGATCAAGGTGAAGAAGTGATGTGAATCCCATCAATATCCACGTCGCACTGGCATCCGGATAGCTCGCAGGTTTTCAGCAAGGCGTCGAGAAGTGTAATGTTAGTAACCCTGAGAGAGATGCGATTCTCCGATGGATCGAATTCTTTCCATTCGCCTTGGATGATATTTTGTCGCCCTGAAAATGAGGTCCGATAAAACTCGAAATCAAGTTTCCTCGCATAATGATTGAGAAACTGGATCGCCACTCCGAGCGGAACATTTTCCCAATCAATCAAAGGGATACGCTCCTCGTGCAATAAATCTACCAGCCTTCGCCTACCCGCCTCCCGCATCGGTTCGGTCCATTCCATCTGCGTGCTTTCGAGATATTCTCTGATGCGTTCGTGTTTATCCGGGTAGTTCCGCACGATCAACTGATCGGAATCAGAATCGAAGACTGCAAGGGTCCCCGTCGGAAACGGAATGCCCGCGTTGACAAAGACAGTCTTGATATCGGCTTCCGACTGTTTCATTAGCGCTACAAAGTCCGAGGGTGGAACATAGACATTGGTGAACAAATGTCCTTCTCCTAATGATATCGGCTCCAGCCCGATCGTATCCGGATAGACCTTGTATTGTAAGTAGGCGAGCGAAGCCGTGTATCGCAGTGCCTCATTGAGAGGGACGTTGTGCAGTCGCAAGGTGATCGGTGTTTTCTTCAACTCTGCGAAATCCTTCTCGGAAAAAATCGGATGATTGTCCCGACCAAAGCCGAAGGGAACCAATTCGTCAGCTGAGCGCCCTTCCCCAAGAAGGACTTCTACGCCGAGTTTGTGTAACGTTTCGAGAGCGGTTTCGAGATCTGTATCCTTGAATTCTACCTTCGAGATCAACAACTCGTCCAACAGCTGCTGATTACGAGCCACAGCCGCCTCTTCTTCTCTCAACCGCTGCCCCCCTCTACTATCACTCCACTCCACGACAGCTTTGACCATCAACTGCTGGTAGGGAGCGTTCTGAACAATGATCTCCTCAGTCTCTTCGTCCACTTCTATACTCGCGCCGGTCGGAAACTCGACCCCGTTTTCGGCAAGAAATAGCTTTGGATTGTTCTTCGCTACCTTTTCTGAGAGATAGTATCGACGTGTCTGAAACCCGTCTTCGTCGGCTGTTTGTTCTTCTGCTGGTTGGAAGGTAATAGATTCAGCGATGACAGTGTCCTCCCCCTCTGGCAAGACATTGTCATCGCTCTTCTGAATCAGTATCACTCCCACCAAGACAGCGATCCCGACAACTGCGAGAGAAATCTGTTTTCGAAGTATCATCAGGGATGACGACTGAAGCAATCCGTCACCCGGTTGTATCGCGGCAAGAAAGGGAGGTCAATAGCAATGCCCCCTCATGAACAAACCAAGGCTCAGCGGAACTGGATGTAAGCAGCAGCGTTGTCTTTCTCTTTACCAGAGCGGGCGAGAAACCGAACTTCGTTGTCCCGGCCAGGGTAGAGACCTCCCCAGAGTGGTCGGGTATTGAGGCGATACGTGATGCGGACCCTATTTCCGGGAGCAAGGCTGAATCTCAACTTTCCGGTCTTCACCTTGGCGGTGACGTTTTTCTTCTTCCCATTTATGCGCGAGAAAACCGTGGAGTCGGTTCCCTGCGGACGTTGCACGAACGCACGGAAGGCGATGTTATCGTTCTGCGTTCCATCATTTTGAAGTTGTAGAAAAACCTGCGCCGTATGAGCACGCGCGATAACACCAGCGTATTTCAATGTCTGCTTTTTAGAGACCTTTTTCTTGTTGTAGATATTATCTCCTCGTAGACGGGGAAAAGAACGCCCGATCAGGATATCAGGAAGTGAAGTTTTCCCAACACCGCCACCGAGGTTTACAGGAGGGTCGGGTAAAATGTTGATGATATAATTGTAGGTCACCCCATTGCTGGTGGTGGAAAATGTGCCGGGGTTGAATAGCTCGCCGACCGTCGATTGTGGAGAGGCACCGGGAATAATGAACACTCCCGTGCCGGAGGCCGAAATCGTGACCGCACCAGCATTGAAGCCGCCGATTGTACCACCTGCCCCAGCGATACCCATGCCCTGTGGAGGACCGCTGCCGAATTGAAAAAGCGTAATCGCCTGCTCGGCACCTCCTGATCCAGCAGTCACTGCCATGAGGTCGCTGCCTGCTTGTGCGGGAATCTGAAACGTAGTCGTATTATTCAGGAAATCCCCCGGCCCAGGCTCCGCGATCAATCCGGTGGAGAACGTGAACGGCGTCGGTGCCTGCGATCCAGAGCCCGTCACCGTGAACTGATTCGATGATTCCTGCCCTGTGATGGTGATATTTATCTGCGCCATCGAAGGCAAAGCAGCAACGAGCAGGCAGAAAAACAATGAGGCGAATACGGCCCTACGAGCCGAGGATTGATGAGCGATCATGGCAGGTCACAAGGAAACAGCGAATTACGGATACGAGGGTAATGAACTATCCGCAACCCCTAAAGTGAGCATTGTCCATGCCAGCGAAGACATCCGCCACCTGAGTTTCCTTACCTGAAGTGAACCACTACATACAGTGACATTTCTATTTGGCCGCGCCGATTTCCGTGCAACTATCGGTAACCTCTCTACTGATTTCCAAATAAATGAAAGCACTCCTGGTATTCCTTCTCATAATTGTCGGCGCCTATGCCGCATGGGTTCAATATGATGCGAGGAAGACTGTGAAGCATGCAGAAGCCACCGTCGCTGAAGCTACTGACTCCGTCGAGAAAGCACGATCCGAGAGGGACGAAGCGAGGGAGCGTGTCCGGGAACTGGAAGTAGAACTCGAAAGGCAGAATCGGGAGAACGAGTGGCTCGAGAAGAAAAATTCAGCAGAGCAAAAGCTGGAAAACATGAATGCAAAGATCACCGAGGTGGAACAGATCTATAATGAAAACAAGGTCCGCCTGGCAGATGAGAAAGCTGCACTGGAGGAGCAATTGATCACGGTTAGATCGCAAGTTGATACGCTTCGTAGAAGTCGCCCCACTTTCTCCGAACAATCCCCCCGATATGACGAATATGGAGTTCGCGCGGGGAATAAAGGAATCCGCACCTCGATGGCAGATCGAGCTGAGGTCATGGAAGAATACAATGAGGAGCTTACCGAATTGACCAATCAACTCGCGACCTTGGAAGCCCAAGAGTATCGGCTTAGGGAAGAAGAGAAGCGTCTCCAGGAGCAATACCGCCAGGCGGTCATGCGCGCCCGGAGACTGAACAAATGAGGGACGAGTTGTTCACTCGTGCCAATTTGATTACGCAGCTTGAGCGAGCTCAAGAGTGTAGATGGAGATTGTGGCGAGAGCTTCTTCGCTGATTACTTCGTTGAGGTGTGTGAAGCGGTTCGGAAGATCTCCCACCTCGATACCGAGAGGAAGAAGCTCCTGCAACCAGAGACAGGATTCAGCAACCAGTCTTACGAGAGTATCGACCCGGTCGTCGATCTCGTGAAAACTCGCCTGCTCCGAAGCGTAGTTCAGTTCAAAGGCCCAAGTCTCAAGCAACTCCAGTTGCTGAAGCAAGGATGGCTTTCTCTCATCGGAAAGAAAGCGATGAATATCATCTCGCACATCTTTCAGAAACACGAGGACGTTTTGCGTCGCGTCGTAGGATTGGCTATCGAGCGGTAAATCCTGAACGGCACGGGTGGCCCAAAGGACTGCGTCTACACTCTCGAAGAGTTGCTTCCATTCGTTCAAGTTCTCAAACGGAACGAATGCCTGGGGAAACTGGACTTGGTTCGTCTGCATGGTTCCCTATTTTGCACCCAATGTGCCAAACACCTCCCAAACAGCCACAAGGCACGTATCAAAAAGGCCTTACAAATACTTCCGCCTGTTTCTTCAATCCCTCAAAACTCTCTCAATCACGCATTTTGCAATCAATTTCGGGAAATCTGAAATGATGCCCCCTGTCTTCCGCCGGCTCGACATCTTATCTATGCTTTGATACCAAGAGATCACAGTCCGTTTTGAAAAACCGCAGTCTCATCTTCGCAACCAGCCTCTCCATCGTAACAACCACAACTGCTGCCGTATTGCCGGATCGATAGAAGCTCGCCATCGCGTCGATTTACTTTTCATCGAATTATTTCTTCCGCCTTACGAATCCAAATATCTGAATCGAGTGGAAGGCGAACGATAACTCTGTTTGCGACCACTGCATAGACATGTTCGTCATCGCAGCCCAACCCGAGTGAAAAGTTCGCCTGGAGCGTCCCGCTTACGGAACGGTCCTTCAACGACCAGAAAACGATGGAGCTTTCATCGAGGGTGACCGCGGAAGCTCGTTTTGAGAATACGTGCATTCCCGAAATACCGGTCTCATGGGGAGAAGCAGAAGAACTTGTGTAAGGCGAACCATCATCCTTCCAGAAATCTACATCGCCCGAAGAAGTAGCCGAGATAATTCCCGAATCGTACCATCTTACAAACCTTGCAGGGAAAGATTTCTCTCTTTGAAGCGGGAAAGACTGACCACTCTCCATATCCAAACGGATCAGTCCTGACATCTCATCCGTGCCAAGATACAATATTGTCCCATTCTCATTTGCCATTACCGATTCTACGGAGAACTCCGAGTGGTGAAACATGGTTGATTGATATCCTTCTTCTTGACTCCGGTCCCACCGAAGAATTGTGCCGTCGTCAGAAGAAGTAAGCAGCCATTCTTCTCCTTCCGGAGAACATACCCCTGTGACCATGGATGAGTGGGCTCCAGGAAAGGTCGCCACAATCTCACCAGAATCGCGTTCCAGAAAGTAGACAGCTCCTTCTTTGCTTCCGAGAACAATATGCTTCTGGTCATCTGATAGGTATGAGGCAGATAAATAATCTTCGAATTTCAATTCAGACCACGGAGCAATGTTTCCGGACTCAATATTCAACTCATACAAGGCTCCCTCACTCGTCAATAAAATCGTACCATCCCAATACCCTGCAGCGAGAATACGGACGTCAACATCGGCAACACCAACAGCTTCGGCCACGGCTGGAAAAATGACAGGATATTTCATATCAAAGAATTCCTCACCATGCTCCCGCACAGGAGAACTTCTCCGATAAATCATGCCATCATTGCCGGATGAAATGAGTGTCTTACCACCATCTGCAACCGCGATTCCAGTGGTTTGTTTGCTGTCGAAGTGGTATCTAGCCTTCGGCTTAGCATGGCCGGCAAACTTAGCCGCTACGCCACCTCTTGGGAGGTCGAACATATAGATATTTTTTGTAGCGGCAACAGCGATGAATTTGCCCGCTCTCCCCAAACGAAGCTGGACAATTCTGTCTGGAAGATGGGTGCTTCGAGTCTCGTATTCGCCAGTCTCCAGATCGAGTATTCCCACACGCCCGTGATCTCCGCCTGTCCATACCTGGTTTTCTACGGTATCGATTTCCGCTTCATAAAAAGGGCCCTCGAACTCCGACCGAGCCTCCCGAAGAAGTTCCAGGGTTTCTCTCCTCCAGACACGAACTCTGCCATCGCCACCTGCTGTAACAAGCCTCTGCTCACCGCAGTCGATATCGTAAACAGGCCCTTCATGCGCTTTCTTCACGGATTCGGGTGCGCCGCCTTCATTGGGTTCCCATCGGTAGATTTCTCCGGAATCAGCCCCTATCCAAACCACCAAACCAGCGCTATCGAATGTACAGGACAACCATGTCTCCAATACTCTGGAATGATTCCTGATTTCAATCGATTCGCCAATCGATACGTCGAAAATATCCCCCGAAGCACAGCTGACAACCAACCTCCCTTTCTCGGTCGGATGAAATCGCATATCCGTAATTCCTCGAACCGGAATGGAATTCACACCGCTGGTCAGGGTGAATATCGGATCATTTCCGAACGGTAGAGTGAGTTCACCAATTTCCTCAAGCGAAGATAATTCTCGAACTCGTAGAGTATCCGCATTCGCGACACATAGATATTTCTCGGTAGGGTCGAGTTCGACTGTCCCGATTCTATCTTCGGTGAATTCGGGAGTAATCCGATCGATATTCTGGACGTCATCCAGCACGCGCAGCAACTGCCGTTGCGCCGGATCAGAAGAACGAACTCGGTTTCCTTGAATAACAAGGTCGAGGGACTGGTAGAGATCAGTTTCCCGAACGGACTCTGAGTCCCGAATCAACAACTCGGACTTCAGCTGTCTGTTTTTCTGCTGGGTTTGTAAATATAAGAAAACCACCGCCACAAGAAAACCGGCCAGAACGAATGCAACAACGGTAGCCACTCGCATCTTTCGGCGCGCCTGTTCTTTCTCTTCCTGAACCCAGAGCGGAAAAATTTCACCCACCGTTGTTTCGTGGAGATACGCCGCGATTTGAACCCGAGCCTCGTCATAATCCCTTACTTTTTCCCATGAGCTTGAATCGACGCCCGGTCGTCCGCGGAAGTCGATAAACGGGCGTTTGTGGAGATTCTTTTCGATGATTGAGGGGCAAAATACCTCCTCTTCTGTCGCCGGATCCCGCCCTTCGGTGATTACCAAGAGAATTTGTTCCGGATTCCGATGTTCGAGAAACCAACGCACTTCAAAATCCACGTACTCTGATTTAGCCGATGCACGGGAGCAAAAGACAATCAGTTTTGAGCTTTTCTCGAGGTTCTCTGCAATCGTTCGCTTCACCTCACTTTCATCCTTCTCCTTACCTACGAGCTGCCTCTTGCTTCCACTTAATTTGAAGTCGCTGCCATCTCGACAAATATTCAAGGTCCTCAGTTTCGTGCCTTCGCCAGTTTTCGGAACCGACCGATGGAACGACTCCAGAAATCGTTCTGCCTCTCGCACCAGGGCGTAATCGGGAAGAGTCGAGAAACTCAGGAATGCGTCGAACTCCCTTTCTTGTCCTGAGGTTTCATTCGCTTCTCCCATCAAAATCACCTTCTTTTTGACCTACCCTGAGGCGAGAAGTCGATATTCTTCGCTCAGTTGAAAGGGCGCACAGTCGCATGGGTTGTATCCGTAGAGCCTGGCGTTGTTATGGCGATGATTACGAAGTTCGGTGAGAATATCCTTCCAAATAACATAATTCGAAATCACTTCCCAACGATCCTTTTCACACTCTGAAAAGCTCGACTCTCGTTGTTGTAACGCACGGTATAGCAGTGAGACATCCTTATCAGTCAAATCCAACACAAAATGCACGGGCTTCCGGTTGTTCTGATAAAAATCGACCTCCTTACCGGTCCAACGGGACCCCAGCGAGGCGCTCGACAAGTATACCATGCACTCCTCCGCCGTGGAGATCGCTTCAATAATGTTCTCGTTTATTCCATCATATTTTTGAATCTCTACCTCAGCTAGCCACGGTCGCCAATCTAAGGAGACATCATTAGCCACTTCGACAACCTTTCTAAAATCCTTGTGGCTGTGTGACACGAATAACGACGGACGTGGAGTATCCTCTTTCCTATCAAGATCAATGTTATCTTCGAATGAGATCCTTTCGGCAATGTCGTACTTTTCGAGTGGTTTGAGGTTTTTCACGTGAACATGTTCGGTATGTGCCCAAATCACCTCAAGAGACCTTCTGGAAGGAAAATTTGAGTATCGTGCGTGCAGAGGGCCCGGCCCTCCGCCCCAATTTTGGTAGTGGCGATAGAGTCCTTTTTCAACCCGTTCAGCCAGCCCTGCTTCACCGAAGCAATTCACGGCCAGTGTTTTTGCAGTTCGCCACGGTTTCGAACGGCACCGGACTGTTCTCAACTCTTCAAAAACAGGCGCCAGATCTATCTCACCATTGTTCCTCACGTGGCAAGCCTAACGATAGGCTCTACCACGTCAAACCTCTATATCAACATTCGCCCCGCTCTCTACTGCAC
Organism: Verrucomicrobiales bacterium; assembly: GCA_002698785.1. Taxonomy (GTDB): domain Bacteria; phylum Verrucomicrobiota; class Verrucomicrobiia; order Verrucomicrobiales; family DEV007; genus Arctic95D-9. The sequence continues at coordinate 21,492 of PAAG01000019.1, forward strand.
AAACAGGAACTGCTGGGTGTTGAGGAGGGCCCAGACGATGCCTTCGTAAGCGTCCTCTCCTTCGATGGCAACTTCTGTGGAGACGATGTCGAGTTCTTCTTCGGTCGGCTCGCGGGTGAGCATAGCCTGGAAGATCATACGGGTTTTCTCCTCGGGTGTGGCGGCTTCTTTGAGACGTTTTCCGAAAGCGGAATATGGATTCGTCAGGGCCTCGACCATTTGTCCGTTCAGCAGGTTGAGGGCCTGGGGGACGGAGGCGTGGCTGGAGGCGTTCTCGATGACTTCGCGGTCGGACTGACCGAAGTCACGCAGGAAGTGTCCGGGGCGAGCGGGTGACTGGATTTCGGAGGCCCGAGCCATTCCAGAAACAAGCTTGTTGTATACGGCGTAGTCGTTGCGCATTTCCATCATCTGTTCTTTGCGCTCGTCGCGATCTCCCATTTTCTTGTATTGCTTCTTCAGCTTGCGACGATTGACGCCGGGCAGATCAGTCATGACGTACTGGGTTTGCTCAAGGTCGTTCATATTGCCCTCTCCTGCCATTTCGGCGTCGGTCCCTACGTCGACGACGCCCATCGCAAGGAGGAGCTCTCCCCCATCAATCTTTTCCTGAAGGTGCGTGTATGCGATGTCGGCGATCTTGCGCTCCATCTGCTTTTTGATGCGGCCGTTTTTCCTGCGAAGATCTCGCAGCGCTTCCTGATCATCGGCTTCGCGAGCTTCTACAAGTTCGGCGCGCAGGGCCTCCTGTTGCTCTCGCTGTTCGGCGACAACGGGTGCGAGTTCGCGAACCATTGTCATGAAGTCTTCTGGAGATTTCTCTTCGAGACTTTCATAGATGCGCTTTACCCGTTCGATACCGGCGAGCTGTTTCTCGAGGTTTGGCTTATAGAGGTCGACTTCGGGAAGTGCCAATGCGACGAGGGAATCCCAGATCTGCTCGGCGCTGAGGCGACGCAGGACGGGCCCCTGGAAATAGAACGGCGCGCCGAGTTCGACTTCACTGGCGTAGGCGGTGCGCTGATAGGTCTCGGTGTTGTAGAGGACCTGACGGAAAGAGCGAAGGTCGTAGTCGAGCTCGCGCATGAGTTCTTCCAGATAGGCGAGAAGCTCGGGATTGGAAACGGTAGTCGCGTCGGTCAATTCGTCGATGGGCTCGAAAATACCGTGGCCAAAAACGTCCTTCCAGATGCGGTTGGCGATGACTTTGGTGAAGGTCGGATTCTCTGAGGAGGTGAGCCATGCGGCGTAGGCGTCGATACGATCCGAGCCTTTTGAAAGGTCGATGTCAGCACCGAACATGGTGTCGGGAGCGATGACGTCGTTGGGTTTCGCGTCGTCATACTGGTAGTCGTGAGGGAGTTTCACCTCTTTGTCGCCACGAGCGACGTTAATGTATCGAAGTGGATCGTAGAGTTCTTTGACGAGTTGGCGGGCAACATCGCTGCCGATGGCCTGGTCATCTGCTGCAGCAAAACACTGGCGGGCGATGTTGACGAATTCATCTTTGGTGAGACCGAGGCGTTCGTGTGGAGTCATCCCGGCGCGCTTTCCTTTTCGATCGCGCTTTACCTCCTTGAGTTTCCCCTTTCTCATTTTCATGGTGGGACCGTCTTCGCCTTTCTCTGGCATCTTCTCGATGTAGCGATCGAGCATGGATTCTTTGCGGAGGTAGGGAAAATCACGGTTGCCGGTGAGCTCTTCGGCTTTGTCGAGGTAGGCCTGCTCGGCGTTCCCCTTCATCGCTTTCTCGACCAAGCTGCGATTTTTGGAAGCGTAGCCACGTGTGTTGATGCCGTAGGTGAAGGCCGCCATCTTGAAGTAGTCCATCTGCGTCCACTTATCGAAGGGATGATCGTGGCACTGGGCGCACTCAAGCCGAGTGCCCAGGAAAATGCGGACGGTGTTGGACATGTTGTCGAGTGGCATGCCCCGGTCCCGGTAGTAGTAGCCGATGGCACCGTTTTCCCAGACTTTCCCCTCGGCGGTAATGAGCGAATAGACGAGTTCGTCGTAGGGCATGTTGGAGCGGATGGCATCCTTGACCCAGAGTTCGTAAGCATTACTGACGATCCGATCGGGTTCGCCATTGATCCGAAGCAGGTCCGCCCAAAAATGGTAATTATTCGACACAAAGGCTTCGCTGTTCAACAGGGAGTCAATGAGGCGCTCGCGCTTGTTGGGATAGGTGTTGGCGTTGAACCCTTCGACTTCTTCGAGGGTCGGAATGCGACCGGCAATATCAAGATAGGCGCGGCGAAGAAAGACATCGTCTGCGGTCCGGGCGTTTGGTTGGAGCCCCTGCTCTTCGAGCTTCGCACTGACGAGAGCGTCGATTTTCTGTGCAGGATTCAGCGTTTCCCCTACCGCGACGGAGAGGCACAGAATGGAAAACGAAACAGAAAAGAGAGCGTGTTTCATAGGAAAGATCCGATTGGCAGGTTGAGGATAGAACTCCGGTAGATTTTGCCAGTTTCAGGGAATTTGGGCAATGGGAATTTCAGAGGTCGGATGGCGGAGGTCAGATGTCAGAGGCTGTGCATCCGCGCTTCCCCTGGGGTTGCGGATTTGCTCGGGTAATATTCCAAAATGATGGGAAATGATGGGAGTTTCAGGAGCTAGTAGTGGGAAGTTAGGAGTTAGAATCGTTCGTTCGGACGCATTGTTTTTATCTCTGTGCATGGCTCTGCTCGAATCTCTCACGAGATTCGCTACATTGTCGCTTGGTCACAATTCTAACAAAACATTAAATCGATGTCGAGATTGTGTTTTACTGTGGATGGCCTTGTGGAATGTTCTCGGAATATGATACGGTTTGGGTAGATGAGATCTTTGGTGTGTTTCGTTCTTGGATTGATGCTGTCTGCACAGGCGGATGAAATGAAGGGATGGAAGGATACGCTTTCCGGAGTTGTTTTCGAGAATCCACCGTTGAAGACTTTGCCTGTGGTTTCTTCCCCGAAACGGGAGGGCGAATCGTTATTGGTCCAAGTGACAAACGAATCGGACACGGTGATTCACTATCAGGATTATCTCGGCAAAAGGCCTTCGATTTACACGGAGGAGAAGTTTGAGGGAAAATGGATCCGATCCGAATGGGACTCGTGTGGGACAGGCTGTGAACCACAATCGATAAAACCCGGCAAATCCGTGACTCTGACGATTCCGATCTCCTATGAGGACAAGAAGATCTACGTCGCGTTTTTTGATGGCTGGGAAAAGAATAGCGCCTCTTCGTTGGTGCTGGTTTATGCCCCGGGGGCCGGGTAGGTGCTGGATATTTATCAATGAAGTGCACGGAGAACCAAAGAAAACAGATCGAAACTATCCTCAGTTGCGCATTGATGGAAATTCGAGATCGATCTGGAAACGGTGAAAACCAGGCAGCATCCGATTTGGCATATGCTTGCCACAACCTTCCAAGCTGCCATCGAAATGATCATTTCGACTGGGATTATTTTGAAAATTGGTTCTCAAAATATTTCCATGACCACGGATCTCATCTGTATAACTACCTCGGCATGCTGGACGCAGCGCGCGATGATACGGAAATCACTCATGAGATCATGTTTGTCGAAGAGATTTCAGCAGAAAACAATAATTTGAATTAACCACCCAAGTGTTTTGGTATGATCTACAACCTTCTCGTCGCTGCAGGCGTCGTTGTCCTGATGATATGCGGAATTCTTTTTGCTATGTGGCAGGCCGCAAAAGGGAAGGACGAGGAGTGAGCGAGCGACAAATGAGAAGCCTTGAGAAATGAGGAACGGGTTTCTGCTCGCAATAGGAATCGTGGCCCTGATGGCCGGTGGGCTGTGGTTTGCCGCCTGGGATTTTTGCAGGATCAAGGATTGGGGAGTGAATGAGACCTCCGTCGAAATCGACTGGATCCCACCCGAAGCGACGGAGGTGACGTTTGTATCGGGCAATATCGAAAAGAGGGCCGAATTTTCCATCGACCAGCAGATTTTCGAAGAGTGGTGTGCGTCGATCGGAAAGCCGCTAACGGTGGTCAGCAAAGGATCAGAATCAGGGGGCTTCTCTGAAGCCATGCTATTCCGTTCTAATCCCCTACTGGCATTGAAAGGGATTACCGAGAAGCCGAATGATGACGATGCCGCGTTTGCTTGGGAATATAAGTCTTTCGACAAAGGCGATCTGTTTTTCGAGGAAAGATGGCCGAATGCCGGAGGCTATGCGATCGGTTACGATGTCTCGGAAGGGCGTGGATACTATGAATATGCCCATCACTGAGACAAATGGTTGATCTGCTCATCAATCTGCAGGTCAGCCACCAGATGACCTTGCATCGTTCGCTCATTCTCGCTTGCGTTCCCGAGTTCTACTACTATTCTGAAACCAGTTATGCGCATTCGCAGAACATTTCTCACCTGGGTCTGATAGGCATCCCTCTTCGGATGTCCCACTACTCTTTTGTGCCCACCCTCTCCTCCTGACCGGAGATCATTGGGCCTACTTCTCTCTTTGCGCGGCACTCGCCGCAACGCGGTCGCCTGACCGTGTAACGATTTCTTACAAGACCCTAACAATGAATTCTATTTCTTGCGTAATGCGCAGGAACTATCTGCGCGAACGTGGACAAAAACGTCCCATCATGGGGAAAATCATTCGAGGTGAATACCGGTCACGAAAGTATCCGGGCAGTGTTCGCTTCGCCCATTATTGCAGCAAACTACGAAAGGCCTTTGACCTGGCGAAACGACACCGATCCCGGAAGGAACCGGCGATTCGCATGTTCGAGGCATTGGAGTCTCACTCGTGTGTTTTCGATGAGTATCCCGTAAATCGAGGAAAGCTCATTACGATTCTCCTCGATTTCGCGACGCATCATGAACGCTGGCAATCGCCTCCTGAAGAGTGGCGACCTGAACCAGACTGTCTTTATGCAGAGTCACAACTGCGCAGTTTCCTCTGCCATGTCCTGATGAAATACCCCGTGCCTCGTTTCTTCGAATCGGTGTTTCACGACCGGAACTGGATAGCGACCCCGGAATTTCAATGGTGCCTGCATGTAGGCTCGGGAGAGAATCTCCGGACGGTATCGAACCTTCCTTTCACCCTAACAAAGCGCGAAATGCACCTGGCCATGATGGCTCCGTCTGACCTGGGAGTATGCGAAGCGCTTTTCTGGGGAAAGTTCAAGGCCGTCGACGCACCGGACTGGCTGGCTCGCGAACTACTACACACTACCTGGGTGCACGCGAACGCCAGACCGGCACGTGGTCCCGATAAAACGGATTGCAAATGGCTTGTTGATTTAACTTCATTCTTCGTGAGAACGGGGCTAGATCAGGTCAGGCTTGTCGGTCCACTGGTAGACTATGTATCGGACCAAGGAAGGGCGAAATCGTTCCTGAAAGGACGAACGCTGACTTCTTTGATCCGTGATATGGAAAACTGGCATCTTGAAGTGGCGAGACGCCACGGATATTGCCCTCGATATCCAAAGGAAATAGTCACCTGGGATAAGGCCCCCGGAGTCTACCCGAAGAAATGGGAAGCCGACTGGAATGGTATGACTGACGGGGAGTGGATATTGAGTGAACTGCTCAGTTCCGAGGAACTCGCTCGTGAGGGAGGCCGGATGCACCATTGCGTTGGAACCTACACGGAACGATGCAAAACCGGTATTTGTTCCATATGGAGTCTTCGCCACCAGACGGAGTCTGGATCAACTTCGCATATCACTATTGAGGTGCAGAAGTCCAACTCTCGCAATCGAATCGCTCAGGCACGAGGCAAACACAACAGTAAGCCCGTTTCCGAACTTATCCCCATGGTGATCCAGTGGGCCAATGCGAACCAGATCGAGTATGGTGTTTTATTGAGGTAAGCCTCGCTCTCCGCTACAGCTAGACCTTTTGCCTTCCACCCGCTTCTGACACGCCTACGGGTCTACAACAACGAAAGCAAATACTGGAGCTCGTCTTCGATTTCGTCTTCGCCTACGAGGTCGGATACCACCTGGCGGAGATATTGGCGGAAGCGCACACGGAAGATTCGCATCCGCTGTTTGACAGATTCGACGGATATCCCTAGCTGCTCGGCGATTTCGACGTAGGCGATGGCTTCGGAGTCGCCTCCCCTGGCTTCGAGATTCTGGAGCAGGAGACGGAACTCGTTCTCTTTTCCTTTCTTCACGTAGGACTCGCCGAGACGCTGAGTTGTCTGATTGACGATGGCGGCGGCCCACTCTCGATCACTGTAGGATGCCGGGTCTCCACTACCGATCTGGTTTTCGTAGTAGCTTTCGGCCCATTGCAGGCCTTTGGCGAATCGTTCTTCTACCTCGCTTCCGCCACGCTTGACGGCAACTTCGCTGCGGATGGCGTTCTTCCGGTAGCGATCGAGACAGACTTTCAGGTAGGTGCGGAGTCTTCCCAGAGAGGGGTCCCAGCTGGCGAGTTGCTCTCGCTCGAGGATCTCGCGTTCTATGAATCCCTGGAGTATGTCGGATGCTCGCTCATGGGTTTCCCCTTTCTCCCGAAGGAAGAAATATAGCGGGACCCAGTATTGGAGAAAGAATTCGTTCAGGGCGTTGACGCAGTATTCCGGCACTCGTATCCGCTGTACGAGTGTGAGATTTGTCGTAGGAAAATTGCGCTGCCCTCCCTCCATAAGCTGCTCAGTTTCAATCGAGTGTTGTAAATATCGACAATAAATCTAACCACAAAGAATCGTGAATGGAAAGCTCTCGCAAAAATGCAGGGCTTTGAAACCCGCTGCAGAAGATCGCTACACACAAAGCGCCGGATTCCTGCTGCACTCATACGGTCGAAGCCCTCACTCCGGTTCCCTTGGTCGGGGATTTACTCTGGGTGCTCTGAATTTACAAGCGAGTTCTCGCTCCACTTTGAGGAATTTTTTTCATCACTTCCTCAATCCAACGGGTAATAGGAAATCTGGAGGAGGGCACATTCGAAAATCCATCGAAATAGCCATAGTTGCTCTACTTCTCGATTGCGATACCGGGGAGCGCATAATGTGTTGCGCTCTCCGGTATCCCATCACTATGTGTGACGACGCTTTGTATGGACTGTATCAATTGTGGTAGAACGTTCTATTCTCCACCGGGGAATCTTGTTCCCATATGCAGTCACTGCATCGTGGAGGGAGCCTCCGAACAGCGGACACCTGTTCCCAATGAAGATTTGAAAGAGATGCTGGATGAGGAGCGCATCGGGGATTTGTTCCCCGAGTTTGAGATGCTGGGTGTGCTGGGAAGGGGCGGCATGGGTGTCGTCTACAAGGCAAGGCAACGGAGTCTGGACCGTCTCGTCGCAATCAAGGTTCTGAATACCGACTTACAGGGAGAGGAGGAGTTCGAGGTTCGCTTTGAACGCGAGGCGAAAGCGATGGCTCAGCTGAACCATCCGAATATCGTGGGTGTTCTCGACTTTGGGAACCGTGAGGGCCTGCACTATTTTGTAATGGAATACGTGCCGGGACAAACGGTGCAGCAATTGCTCGCAAAAGGTGAAGTCCATCGAGAGATGGCTTTTTCGATACTCGAACAGCTGTGTGTCGCTCTGCACTATGCCCACCAGAATGGGGTCATCCACCGAGACATCAAACCGGGGAATATCCTGGTGTCCGTGGACGGTATCGTGAAGGTAGGAGACTTCGGGCTGGCCAGCCTCTCTTCGGCCAATGATGACGTGAGCCTGACAGGACCAGATGTAGCGATGGGCACGCCGACTTTTGCGGCACCTGAACAGGTATCGGGAAAGGGCTCTGTCGATGCGCGAACGGATATCTATTCGCTTGGGGTGGTGGCGTATGTGTTATTTACCGGACAGCTGCCCTCGGGAAACTATCCGGCACCGACTTCTCGATTTTCCAAGCAGAATGCGAGGCTCGATGAAACGGTTCTGCGTGCGATGTCATCTGACCCGGACGATCGCTTTTCTAATGTAGAGGAGATCTTGCAGGCGATTCGAGATTTTTCGCAGCAACCGATTGCTGCACCGCCGCCGGAGAGTTCGAATCGATCCTTCCTGCTGATCTACGCGCTCGGGCTGATTTTTATCGTAATTTTCTGCACGGTAGCATTGCAGAGAGGAAACGAGTCTGTTGCTCCGGCCGGTGATATCCGGATGAGTTTCTCGCGTCCGGTATCGGTGGATCGACTGCTCCCGGCTTCTCCCCTGCCCGGTCTATCGACGTATGAAACCGAACGAAGAAAGGGTGGTAAATTACGTGTCTGGACGGAACGGGATGATGTGGATATCGATACTTCTGCCGCGGACGGGATCGAAGATCTCGTGTTTGTCTCGGAGGGGATCAATACTGCGATGTCTTGGTATGCAGCGCGGGCGAATGGAACGATGCTCAGCTCCATTCCCGGATGGAACAAGCGGGAGGACTATGTGAGATTTTACCACTCTTTCTGGATCGAACGCCCGAATGTCTTACACATCCACAATGACTCGAGATCAAACTCTCTCCCGATACTCACTGACACGAAGAGAGTCACCGACCTGAGGCAGACATATGATGTGGCTCTCCTGATGGAGCCTGATGGCGGTCTGGGTGTGGCGGCGAAAGAAGACTGGGTGAGATCTCACCAGGAATTGTTGGAGCGTCTCACAGGTATCAACGATGTCCTCCAGGTCGACACATGGGGAAATGTACATTCGGTGCTGAGACAAAACGGAGAGTCTTTCGGCTGGATCGAACCGCATGGCACCTTCGAACCGCCGAAGGACGATCGCAAACTCGTCCATGTCGAGGCGGGTGGGAGCTTTCTGATCGGTCTGTATGAAGATGGATCTGTAGCTACCTGGTGCCATCCCATTTCCAAAAGGCATTCACGAATCGATGCCGTGCTGGCTCGGCCGGAGTATGAAGGGCCGGTGATCCGGGTAGCGGCATTTGACTTTACCTGTGCGATCCAGCGCCCGGACGGAACCTGGTATGCCTGGGGCGACGACCAGGGTCGGGGCCTTATCGACAAGGTCAACTCGCTCGGTGTTGCTCTCGACCTTTGCTTCTTTTCCATCAATAAAGCGAGCGGTGCAAAGCTGCTCTGGATCGAACCGAGGGAGATAGTAGCGGGAGATAGCTCGTAAGGTTACGAACCATCATTTGGTGCTGGCACCGGGCCGGACATTCAGCTTCCGCAACCTCCGCAACCGCCCCCTCCGCCACAACCAGTGTCTGTTCCGCAGCCAGCACCTCCGCACCCTCCTCCGCCACCACATCCGTGGCCGCCTTTCCCCCCACCGCCTTTGGTGAAGGCGGCTATCATGAGCACGAAGCCTAGCACTAATGCTGCTACGATCACAACCCAGCCAATGTCGTCGCCCAGGAAGACATTGCCTTCGCATCCTGCGACCAGCATAGCCAGGACGGAGACCGCCACGGCAGCTGCGCCGGCTCTTTTCGGAATGATCCAGTTGCTGCCGCGATCAATCCGCTCGAATCGAATGCTGCGAAATCTTTTCCCTGGAGACGGCCACACGGCTTCCGGCGGTGGGGTGTCGAACTCTCGCTGGTAGGCGGAGAGGGTTCGGGAATACCAGTCAGAGAACTTTGTGCGCTCGCTCTTTCCGCCCTTTGTCGGACCGTGGTGGATCTCGGTTCCGATGGTGTCTCGGCACAGGTCGTTCCAGTAGGAGCGGGTGTAGCAAAGGTGCAGGTGCCATGCCTGATCGACCTCGTCTGACGGGGTGACGGGCTCGTTTTCCACACAGCAGAGGTAGAGAAACTTTCGGTATTCTTCGATGACTCGCCGGGAGTATTCGAGGGTCCATCCGTTCTCGCGAGCTAGCCGCGCAGAGAATGAGAAATCTGCTTCAGGATCATCGAAGCTGAATTGCTTGAGCTTTGTCCAAAGTAGCGGGTCCTTTTTCATCAGTGTCGAGAATGGAGTATGGAAATCAATGCGCCGATTGCAATGTTGACGGATTTTTATAACCACTTCGCGCATGCAGCGGAAGCGCGATTTCCCTCTGGACCTAAGGGAGCGGATCAGCTTCGATAGCCGAGGATGTTCGGATCGATCATAGCTGCTACCTAACAATGAACTTTCAACCGAAGAGACTACTCGCCTACGTCCAGTGGCGGAAATTCTGGCTGATCCTGATGCCGTTTCTTCTGTGCTGGGGCGATGCTGCAGTGACTTTGATAGGACAGCCTGAGCAATACTGGACGGATGGATACTCGCGGGTGAATGAGGGAAACCCCGTGGCGCGCTCTGCGCTGGGGATTTCTCCTATCCACTTTGTTTTACACAGCCTGGGATACACGGCGATCTGGGCGGGTGCGATCCTGCTAGTGTCCCCGAGGATCGCGCTGGTGGTATCACTATGGGTGAGCATGGCTCATGTGATCGGAATTGCGTCGTGGATCTACTGGGGAACTGGTCGCAGCTATGAGGAGTTCTGCGTGTATGTCTTTGTCGTGGCAGTGGCGCTCGGTGCAAGCTGGTTTAAGAGTGGGTATTTTGTGGTGCGGCGGGATGGGTAGAGGAAAGCCCCTACGGCACGGGGAAATTTTTCTTTGAGGGCCTCGCCCTGGCATCGAATTATTTCGAGAAAGAATCTTGAATTCTCCCGCGACTATCCACGAAGATACTGACAAGGACATCCCAAGTCACGATAAGGGTGAGGAGTTCAAAGGGGCTTTGAAGGCCCGGAATAGCAGGTAGTCGATGGAAAGTTATATCATTCTGGGAATACGGGATTTACGACTGGATGCGGTGTCTTCTTTGCTGACGCCGCTGGAGGGATCTTCCGAATCGTCGGGAAATATTGATGTTTCCATTGCAGAAACCGAAGAGGGAACGGTCTTGCGAGGAAAACTGGTCGAGGTATTGGGAGAAGCTTTTGCGCGGGCGGCTTCGGAGGAAGCCAAGGGGCGCGTCTCGTTTGGCCATTCCGACTTTGTGAAGAATCACTGCATCGCCCGCTACGATTCCGGGAATCTGGTCGGCAGATCGGAGGTATCGAACTATGACGTCATCGAAGACGGACTTGGGGTCTTCGAGGAGACCAATTCTTTCTCGGGTTCTGCTGAGATTTTAGTAGATGGAGAATTCGAATGGGTTTTAGGATCCTATCCCAAGAAGCTGGATTGGAAGCCATACCTCGCACGGAAGTAGGAGGTGGGGAACGTTTCACCAAACGTCATTCCTTCATTTTTGCGACAGGTGTCTACGGTAATGCGTGGCAGTGGTGAATTTGTAATTGTGCGGTGGGATAGGATTTTCTGAGTATGCGTTTCTGGTGCCCCTGTATTCTTTTTTGCTCGGCTTGTTTTGCTCCGTTTGCCTCGGGGCAAATTGGAGACCGTCTGGACAAGCCAGGCATGGTGCAGAAGTCATTGGTCCCCAAAGACGAGATTCCTCCTGCCCCGGTTCTTTCTCCTGAGGAAGCGCTAAAATCGTTCACGGTTGCGCCGGGATATCGCCTGGAACTCGCTGCCTCAGAGCCGCAGGTGCAGGAGCCCGTGGCGGTCGTGTTTGATGGCGATGGCAGGATGTGGGTAGCCGAGATGCGAGGCTACATGCCGGATGTAGACGGCCAGGGAGAGGATGAACCGACAGGAAGAATCTCGTGCCTCGAAGACAAGGACGGGGATGGCTTTTACGAACACGCGACGGTCTTTATCGACGAACTGGTGATGCCGAGGGCACTCCTGCGAGTGGCAGACGGGTTGCTGGTCGGAGCACCTCCGGAGCTCGCGTTCTATCGGGACACAGATGGTGATGGCAAAGCGGATGAAAAGCAGGTGGTGGCGACGGACTACGGGGTAAAGGTGGACCCGGAACGCCCGCACCTGGCGAATCCCGAACGGGCCCCTAACAGTCTGCTATGGGGATTTGATAACTGGATTTACAGCGCAGCGTATACCCGGCGTTTTCGCTACCGTGATGGAGAATGTGAACTTGGCGCGACGAGTTTTCGAGGTCAGTGGGGTTTGACTCAGGATGACTACGGCCGGCTCTATTATGGCTCTAACAGTGACCACATTCGCATGGATGTGATCGATGCCCGTTATCTCTCGAGGCAATCGCATTTCCCCTCGCTCGGTGGGACGAATGTAAAAGCGACGAAAGATCAACTGGTGTGGCCAGCGCGGGTAACGCCGGGGATCAATCGCGGGTATCGACCGGAGATGCTTCGCGAAGGACGACTGAAGGAATTTACTGCTGCGGGCGGTCAGTGGATTTACAAGGGCGACCGCCTGCCGGGACTCCGTGGAAATTACTTTGTTCCCGAGCCGGGTGGAAACCTGGTGCGGCGCAGTGTGCTGACTCGCGAGGGCGGGATGGTGAATGCGGAGAACGCGTATGTAGAGTCGGAGTTTATCGCCTCGACGGACGAGAGATTTCGCCCGGTGAATATGGCGACGGGACCGGATGGATCGCTCTACGTGGTGGATTTTTACCGAGGTATCCTGCAGCATCGCATTTCCCTGACAAGCTACCTACGCGACCAGATTCTGGATCGCGGGTTGGACAAGGGCCTGCACCTGGGCCGCATCTATCGTGTGGTGGCGGATGAGACGACCAATGTCGAGACAACAACGAAACCGGAGAGTCCTGCTAAATGGGTGCCGCTGCTGAGCCATCCGAATGGCTGGTGGCGTGCGGAGGCGCAGAAGGAGTTGGTCGCGCTGGCAGATCCGTCGACGGTCGATGCGATCCGTGCTGTGGCGACTGATGGAGAAACGGCAATCGGGCGGGTTCGAGCACTCTCCACGCTGGAGGGAATCGGTGACGGGGCGTTGGATTTCGAGACGGTGCGAGCGGCTTTGAAATCGGACGAGGCTCTGGTTCAGGCGCATGGGGTACGACAGGCCGAACCTTGGCTCACAAGCGATCGGCAGGATGAGTTACTTTCTTTACTTTTGCCCCTGGCCTCGCAGGGACCGGAGGAGGTTCGCCTGCAGGCAGTACTGAGTGTAAGCGCCGTGACGAAAGAAGAAGTGTCGGTGAAGCTGGCTGAACTCGTGCGGGAACATGGGGAACAAAAGTATCTGCTGGATGCGTTCTTGAGCGGCGTGATGAACCGCGAGACTTCCCTTTTACAAACGCTGTGTGAACGGGAGGGTTGGTCACCGAAAGACCCGATGGCAAATCGTATCCTGGCCGGACTCGCACGCGGCGTGATGGGATCTCGAAACCTCGAAGATGTCTCGATGGTTGTGGCTCTGGCAGGAGAAGCAATTGAGAAGGACCAAGGATACAGAGCGGCGGCTCTTTTGACCGGACTGGTGCCCGTGTCGGGCTCGTCTCGACGTCCTCTGGTTTTCGAATCCGCTCCTGAACAATGGTCGGCGCTGGCAGACCATGCCTCCACGAAAAAGGCGGTCGCGTCTCTCATGAACACGCTGGTCTGGCCCGACAAGAAGGGCGTCACAGTGGTCACCGATCCGCCGAAGCTAACCGATTCCCAGCAGGAGCTTTTCGACATGGGGAGCACGATGTATGCGGCGGTTTGTGCAGCATGCCACCAGGCCGATGGGCGCGGATTGGAAGGACTGGCTCCCCCGCTCTTGGACTCTGAGTGGGTACTGGGTCCTTCGGAAAGACCGGTGCGGATTGTTCTGCATGGCGTGCGAGGACCCATCCGGGTTCTCGGTAAAACTCATACGGGTGATATGCCTCCGCTAGGCGTATTACCCGATGATCAGATTGCCGCGATCCTCACGTATGTGCGGCGGGCCTGGGGTCATACGGCTTCCCCCGTCGAACCGGAAGAGGTGGCGAGAATCCGCGCTGCGACAGCCGATCACACCGACGCCTGGAGCCCCGAGGAGTTGAAACAGATCCCTTGAGCGGTTCCAGATAGAGGGGGGCTTCCGCAGGGACATCTTGACTTTCAGGGGAAGGTCTCGTTTTGTTATCTCCCCCCTCTCTGTTTCTTTTAGTCTATGCCCTCGCGGGAACGTATTGTCGCAGTCACGATTCCAGTAGGTCCGCCCCACACCGAAAGGATACGCCGTGGGATTTTTGATTATGCCGCTGAGCATGGAAACTGGAGCCTGAGATTCGGTCTCGATGGAACGTCGATATCTCTGGAAGGCCTCGATCATTTCAAAGGCGACGGCGTCCTGGTAATGCCGGAAACGTCCCGTGATTTCGAGATCGCTCGCTCGATCCAGTTGCCGGTTGTGAACCTCGCATCAAGCGATAGTGCGAACACGCTGAATACGGTAACGGTGGACAATTTTCAGGCAGGCGTCGAAGCGGGTCATCATCTTATCGACCGGGGTTACCAGCGCTTCGCCTATTATGGCGTGGAAGGGCTGCACTATTCCGATGAGAGATTGGCTGGCTTTCGCGAAGCGACAAAAGAGATTGGGCAGGACATCGAAGTGTTTCTGGAGCCGAGCGATCTCGATCCCGCCACGCGATGGCGAACATCCCATACAGAGCTCGATGAATGGCTGGCCCGAATCGAGAAGCCAGTCGGACTACTCGCTGCCCACGATTACCGGGCGGCTCTGATACACGAGCGCTGCCCGTCTTTGAATATTCATATCCCCCGTGATCTTGGGCTGGTCGGCATGGATGACGATGCGTGTGTCTGCGAGGGAACGAAGCCGTCCATCACCAGTGTCCGACACGATGGAGAAACGATCGGCTACGAAGCGGCGTCTCTACTCGACCGACTGATGGATGAGGCGGATAAGGGAACTCTTGGAGAGCCTGTCAGGATACAGTTTCCTCCTGCCAAAGTCGTGGTTCGCGGTTCTACAGAAGTCTACGTGACTACCGATCCGAGACTCGCTGCGGCGGTGACTTACATGCGGGAGAATTTTCACACCGGGATTGGGGTACCCGATGTTGTAGAGAATATGCGTGCCTCTCGTCGGTGGCTGGAAAGGGCGTGCATGGAGCAATTTGGTGTTAGCCCCTACCAGTTTCTCTGTCGGCTTCGCGTCAAGCAGGTGGAAATCCTGCGAAGCCAAAACCCAGACATTCGCCCCGACGAGCTTGTATCGTTGTGCGGCTTCAGCGATACACGGAATCTGAACCAAGTGTGTCGCCGGTTTGCGGATTCGAAGTTGAATTGATCTGGTGTGCTTTTGCTTCAGGAATCTGCGCAGACTTTCTGGAGGTCCTCTTTTGAGACCCAGCCTTTTGAAAGAAGATAAAAACCTTCGTGCTCTTCTTGAATCTGCACGCCTTGCCCCTCCCTCAATGTCGCTACGACATCTGCCGTGGAGAATGGAGAAAGTCGCACTTCTGTTCCCGGCCGTAGCACAATCGCTCGGTCGAGTTCTCCTTGGCGAAGAATCAAAGCACTGACTCCAATAGCGAGCACGAACAGCGAAACCACGGTCACCCAGCGGAGAGAAACCTGCCCTTTTCGACCGGAAAGGAAAGCACGCATCAGACTCACCACCGCGAGAAGGCCAGCAGCAATACCGCACGCGAGAAACCATTCATTCAGGCTCAGCCAGTGAAGCGGCTTCTCCCAGATGGCCGGTTCACTTTTCTCTTCGAAGGCAGTGGTCGCGTTCCGAGCCATTTCGAGATTAGTGCGTATGTCAGAGGCACGTGGATCGAGAAAGAGAGCCCGCTCGTAGTCGACAATGGCTTGCCCATAATTTCCGGACTGATAGTGGGCATTCCCGAGATTGTAGAGCAATGAAGCGTTTGAGCCGTTCTGTTCGAGAGCCTCATTGAATGCTTTCGCCGCTCCTTCGAAGTCTCCCCTTTCGTAGGCGATCGCCCCCTTCTCCACAAAGGTGGAAGCTTCCTCCTGAGCAATTGCGGGGAGGATGGAGAGAACGAATGAGAATATGGCAATCAAGTATCTCATGAGGCGTTTGAGGGAACAGTGTCAGGACGTTTCACCGAATAAGATGGGTTGGCCAGGGTTTCCTGCAGGAGGCGATTCCAGCGATCCAGTTCGGTGGTCGATATGGATCCAGCAGGCGCGTATGATACCGCATCGGCCTTGGAGAAAAATTGCACGATCGCAGTGTCACCGTCGAATCGCTGGCGAACTTCGGAAAGGGTAATAGCCTCCGCGGGCTTGTCCCATATCGAACCAAGTCGAACCTGCAATGCCCGGCGGGCAGAATCGAAGAAAACCGATGCGTCACCCGATTTCGAGGATTCAGCGGCAGCTTCTATCGCTTCGCGCTCGCGCTGTTGGGCAGCACGGGCCGCCACTCGCGAGGGTTCGCTATGCCGCTGGCGCAGGCCACCAATGACAAATCCTGCCACGATACCGAGGATCCCGAGACCGACCGATATCTGGAAAGCCGGATGATAGAGTAGCGGCTGAAGCGAGGCTGAAGAGATCACACCGATTTCCCGAAGAGGTGCTAGCTGGGTGGGCGCTTTGGCTTTTTGCGAGGACTTCTCTTGCTTTGGATCTAGTGCTGCAGCTGCCATTGTATTGGCACCGGAAGAAAGGTCTTCGCCAGCAATATCAAGAGGCACTTCGGGGCTGGCTATGGTTTCATATTTTCCGGTGTCGGGATCAAAGTAGCTGGTTGTTAGTTTGACCCGTTGCTCCCCTCCCTTTCGAGGAACGGCGCTGAATTCGAATGTCTTGCTTCCAGAGAAAGCCGCGACGTCATCGCCTTGGAATTCGGTTTTCGGAGCATAAGTTTTCCAAGAATCTCCCGGCTCGAGCACTGGGGCGCTCATGCGATCAAAGTTCCCTTTTCCCTTCACAGTTACGCGAACTCTCTGGGGTTCACCTGTGGTGGCATCGGCCGGGAGCTTGAATCCGCCAAATGAGAACTTTCCAACAGCCCCGCTGAAATCGGCTGGACGCCCTTCAGTCGGGAGAGAGCGCACCTCAAGAGGATCGCCCTTAGAAGAGAGGGTCACTTCGCGCGGAATCACTCGAGTGAAGGCGTTGTCGAAAAAATCATCAAAGAAGGGGTCGTTGAAAAAGCTGCCCCCAAAGGGAGAGCGTGGTCGAGCGGAGCGACCTCCCGATTGATCGCGAACCATCACGGTGGCATCCAGGGAGACCTTTACCGGATACTCCCCTGCTTTAGCCACGGAGATTCCACCATACCAAGTGACAGCCCGATAGGTTTCACCGTCTTTCTCCACCAACTGCTGCTCGGGCTCTTCGCTCAGGTTATGGAGGGTAAATCCCGGGCCTTCAGGGCGAGGCTGAGAGGTGAGCTGCACTCGAGTTCTCGGTGGAAAGAAAGCGGTAATCCTGACAGGCGCCATTTCCCC
Source organism: Verrucomicrobiales bacterium (assembly GCA_002698785.1). Taxonomy (GTDB): domain Bacteria; phylum Verrucomicrobiota; class Verrucomicrobiia; order Verrucomicrobiales; family DEV007; genus Arctic95D-9. The sequence goes on from PAAG01000019.1 coordinate 38,680, forward strand.
AACATAGAGGTGCTCACGATCGCGGGCGGGAAACTGCATTTCCAGAAACCCTAGAGATTGAGAATCCGCTGCGGGTGCATTCCCCTGCGGTGCAGCACTCGATCCGCCGGGCAAACTCTGCGGTGCTGATCCGCCAGCAGTTACAGTGAACGTGACAGGATCGGTCTGAATCGTTTCGCCATTCACGCTGACCTCGAAGGAAGGGATCGTGTATTCACCTTCCTTGTCCGCAGTGACAACGAAGTTCTGAGCCTCCGAGCGGGTCATGCTGCCATTGATAATCTGGATGTTGCTGCTCTTTCCGTAGGGACGTAGAGAAACGCCGTCTGGTATGGGTGGATTGATAGGCTGGTCGGAACTCCCCCCATTCACTGTAACCGATAATTTTGCACCCTGGTCGGCACCGAAGGTCGAGGGCTGGATACTAACGGAGACATCCGCTGCCAATACGGCAGCAGGGAGAAAGGCGGCACATGCCACAGCAAGCGACCAGATAGCTCCAGAAAGGAATTGGGAATGCGATTTCATGATTACCAAGTTTTTCCGTTCGTTGTATTGTCAGGGACAGAACGCCTATACTGCCCCTGGTCTGGAAGAGGGAGAACGGATCGCTCATCGCTCTTGAGAGCTTCGAGGAGCTGGGCCGCTTCCTCCTTCGACATCTCGCCGGGATTTCGACGTTCTTCAGAAAAGGAAGCGTCACCCGGCGTCGCATTTGTCTCTTGTGGCTGTTCTTCCGATGGCTCTCCTTTCTGCGGAAGGGTGGATTCCCCCTGTTTCTGCTCGGCTTCTTTTTGTTCGGGCTGAGGTGATGTTTCGTCAGGATCAGTTTCACCTTGCTCCTCCTTTTCGCCCCCCTGCTGCGATGCCTGTTGTTCTTTATCCTGATCCTCTTCGGATTCTCCACCGGAGGACTGCTGCTCCTTCTGATTTTCCTCCGCGCTTTCTTCTTTGGAAGATTGAGATTGGGCGTCGTTTTGCTCTTCTGATTCTTGTTCGGACGAATCGGACTGCTGGTCTTCTTTCTGTTTCTCGTCTGATTGCTCGCTAGTTTTGGAATCGTCGGACTGCTCTTGCTCTTGCTCTTGCTCTTGCTGATCCTGCTGCTGCTTCAACTCATCGAGCTTCTTCTTTACGAAGTCCCGATTGAAAGCAGCATCTTCGTCCTCTGGGTCCAGAGCGAGAGCATCTTCGAAGGCTTTGACGCTGGACTCCCATGATTTGATCGTCGCCTCGGGATTCTCCTGCTGCGATTGCTGCCCGATTCGATAGCGTGCATTTCCAAGGTTGTAGTAGCCCTTTTGCTGGAGGCCAAGATCAGTAGTCGCTTCGAGGCCGTCGCCAAGGACTTCCGCCGCACGCTCAAACTCTCCCGCATTGTAGGCCTCGGTTCCCAGATTGTAGATCTCGCGAGGATCGCTCGGAAGAATTTCGACAGTATCGTCCTGGCTGATGCCCATTGTTGCCGTAACGATCAAGGACAGGACAAGAAGGGCAACCTTTACCGACTCCGCAGGTGCTGCGTGGAAATCACGTCTCGCATCGGATACGACCGGTGTCTTTTTCTTCCGGGCTCTGCGCCTTCGATCACCTAACAGAAACTCAATAGAGAGAAGCAAAATACCAAGTGCCAACGGCCATTCAAATCTCTCCAGCGGGATGCGGTCGAGTCTTTGGTCGAACTCCGACTCGGGAGCCAGGCGAAGTTTCTCGCGATAGATCTGGTTCAAACCCTCACCGGCGCGGCCAAGAGGTGCGTAGATACCGCCTGTCTGGTCGGCGATGAGTTTGAGCGTCTCTTCGTCGAGAGCCGTGCGAACAGGCTCTCCGCTCTGATCCCTGACAAAATCCTGACTTCCATCAGTCTGGGTGATGGGAATGAGCGCACCTTTGGGATCCCCCACGCCAACCGTGTAGATGACCATGCCCTTCTCCTTTGCCGTATCGAGGGCTGTTTTCACGGCACCCTGGAGATCCTCACCATCCGTTACGAGGACCAGAATACGGTAGTTGTTCCCCTCTTCGTTGAAGAGTCGATTCGCCTCCTCTACTGCGGTTGCGAGATCGGTGCCCTGATGAGGAATGATGTCCGTGTCGAGAGCATCAAGCGATTGCTGAAACGCTCCGTAGTCTAATGTCAGTGGGCAAAGTGAGAAGGCATTTCCCGCGAAAGGAATCAGGGCCACACGGTCCCCTTCCAGCAGATTGACAAAATCTGTGATCGCCAACCGAGCGCGCTCGAGGCGGTTCGGGGCGACATCTTCCGCCAGCATACTTCGAGACGTATCCACAGCGAAGACGATATCGATACCCCTTCGTTTTACCTCGCGATATTCAAAGCCGTATTGTGGCCTTGCCAGTGCGGCAAAAACACAGAACACGCCAAGAATCCAGAGCGCCTGTCGGATTCGCCGACGGCGACGCGAGACGGACGCAGTCAACTCCTCAAGAAGCCTCGTATGAGCGAGCTTTTCCAGATCTCGCTCCCGACGGCGATTCCAGCTCACCATACCGAAAACCAATGCGATGCAGACGGCGAGTCCGATCCAAAGGGTGACAGGGTAGGCAAACTGGAAGGTTTCGTTCATAAGTATCAGGGAAGGCGTCTCAATCGGGTTTCACCGAGGAGCCGCTCCAGACCGAGCAACAGCAGTCCGGGAAAAAGGACATAGAAAAACAGCTCATCGACGTTTTCGTATTTCTTCAGTTTTCGCTTGGTCGTCTCAAGCTCGTTGATCTCGGCATAGACCCGCTCGAGTGAATTGGTATCTGTGGCACGGAAATACTGGCCGCCGGTATCGTCGGCAACCTGCTGCCACGTCTCTTCATCAATGTCCACTTCCATCATGCGGAATCGCTTTCTACCAAACTGGTCTGTGACCGGCATGGGAGCCTCTCCGCGCGTTCCGGCTCCGACGGTATAAATCTTGATGTTAAGTGCTTTGGCCGCTTCCGCAGCGGTCGCTGGGTTGGCCGCCCCGGAATTATTCATTCCGTCAGTGAGGAGAATGACGATGCGGGATTTGGCATCCTGCTCTTTCAGGTGATTCGATGCCGATACAATGGCAGACCCGATCGCCGTTCCGTCTTCCACCTGACCGATCTTCACTGACTTCAGTCGCTTCAAAAGCCAATCGTGGTCGAGAGTCAGAGGACTCACCAGATAAGGACGACCGGCAAAAGCGAGAATCCCGATACGGTCGTTCGGCCGCTCTTCCACAAACTTGGCGACGACATCCTTTACCACTTCGAGGCGATTTGCGCGCTGACCGTTCAGCTCGAAGTCGAGAGCTTCCATCGATCCGGAAACATCGATGGACAGCATGATATCAATCCCGCTCGCATCGACTTCCGTAGTACCGCGCCCGAATTGTGGACGAGCAAGAGCAACGATCAATGCCGCAAGCGCAAGAAGACGAAGCGCGGCCAGCCAGCCACCAGCACGATTGCGAGGCTTACCACCTGCGGCCGTAGCAGCGCCTACCGAAGGAAATCGCAATGCCGCCGCTCCACCTAATTTTCCTTTCAACAAGGCAAAGAGAGGCAGGAGTAGCAGCAGAAAGAGCAACTCCGGATGGGCAAACTGGAAATTCACGCTCGTCATAAAAAATCAGGCAGCAACTGGGTCTATCGATTTGGGTTGGGCCACATCGGTCTCGGACCGGCTAGTCGACTCCACAAACCGGCGCGCGCTTTCGATCAGTTTGACGCGGCGCTCTCTGTCAACTGATCCACGACCGAATTTCAATTCATCACAGAAGCGAAGGAAACGACTCAAGTCCTCGGCGAATGGAGTAATGCCAGGGTAACCGTGCGTGCTGACATCCTGGAAAAACTCCTCCGTCGTGCGACGCGGCGCAGCAATACCGAAGCGCTCCTCGATGTAGCGGCGGACGGTGGCGGTGACGGCGTTTGCGAGAGGCTCCGGGCTTTCGGACTCGATGAGGTTCTCGGAATCCTTCAATTCGGCAAGCGCCCGCTCGGCAGAACTGCGGGCGGGAGCGGGACGCTTACGCGAAAGGAGTTTCCAGATCAGGGCAGCCAGCAGGAGCGCGCCGAGCGCAATCCCTGCCCAAAGGCCGTAATTCGGCGGAACGGGGATTTCGATCAAATTTTTCACTCCCCGGATGTCGTCCATCTCCTGCCCTAATGCAGGCGAACCGACAGACGCCGAAGTCATCAGTGCTATGGAAAGAAAATATCTCATGGCTTTGCTAGGCAGCTCTTTGTCTTCTGCTTTGGAAAAATCTCATCAGTTCCGGCATCCAGTCGGTGCCGTTTTCAAATTCCAGCAGATCGGCACCGAGGGAACGGATCGCTTTCCTCACGGCATCCTGTCGATTCGCAGCCTGGGTGGAATAGGCAGCCCTGACTTTCGCACTGCCGGTATCGATCTCGACCAACTCGCCCGTCTCCGCGTCCTCGACGGTGAGTCGACCTACATTGGGAATCTCGAACTCACGGGGATCATTTACGGAAACAGCGATTACATCGTGGTGCTTGTTGGTGACCTGAAGCTTTCGCCGAGTCTCGGCGAGTTCGTTTTCAAAATTCCCGGTGAGCGAAAAATCGGAAACCAGGAACACGACCGACTTGCGACTGATCATTCTATTCACAAAATCGAGCGCGACCTTGATGTCGGTTCCGTGACCTTTCGGTTCGAAGAACAGCGCTTCGCGTATCAAGCGCATGATGTGCGTCTGTCCCTTCGCTGGCGGGATGTAGAGTTCCACCTCATCAGTGAACAAAACGAGCCCGACCTTGTCTCGGTTTCGAATGGCCGAAGCCGCAAGGACACCGGCTGCTTCCGTTGCCAGTTCGCGTTTCGTCTGTCGCACCGATCCGAAAGCGGAAGAAGCACTCACATCGATCATCAGCATTATCGTCAGTTCGCGCTCTTCGGTGAAGAGTTTGATGTGTGGCGTGCCGGTCCGGGCAGTCACGTTCCAGTCGATCGTGCGAACGTCGTCGCCTGCGACATAGTCCCGCACCCGATCGAAATCCATCCCCCGGCCTTTGAACACCGAGGCATAGCGCCCCGCCATGGCATCGTCGACGAGGCGGTTCGTTCGCACTTCCATCTTGCGAACTTTCGCCAGGATCTCAGCAGCACGAGCTTCCGCCTCGGCATCACCGAGTTGAGGCTCGCGGGCTTCTTTTTTCTTGGGCCACATACGTCAGGGAAAAGATTAATAGGGTTACTGTCAGGGAACGGGAAGGAGATCAAGAATACGAGCAATCAGTTGATCGCTCGTGATCCCTTCTGCTTCGGCCTCGTAGCTGACCGTTACGCGATGGCGAAGCACATCTGGCGCAACTGATTTGATGTCGTGCGGCGTGACGTAGCTACGACCTTCGAGAAAGGCGTGCGCTTTTCCTGCCAAAGCCAGACTAATCGAGGCACGCGGCGAAGCACCCACCCTCAGGTACGGGCCGAGATTCAAACCAAAAGAATCCGGATCGCGAGTCGAATGAACCAGCGTGACGAGGTAAGACTTCACCTTATCGTCGAGATAAAGGCTATTCACCACCTCGCGGGCATTGCGGATGTGATCGAGGGAAACGACCGGCTTCGGCTCGACGGGATCCGCCGTAGTCGCGGCGAGATCGACCACGCGCATCTCTTCCTCCATTGATGGATAGTCGACCACCACTTTCAGCATGAAACGGTCGACCTGCGCCTCGGGGAGAGGATAGGTTCCTTCCTGCTCCAGCGGGTTCTGCGTCGCCATGACAAGGAACGGCTTTGGTAGTGAAAACGTGTGATCGCCGATGGTGACCTGCTTCTCCTGCATCGCTTCGAGGAGGGCGCTCTGCACTTTTGCGGGAGCCCGGTTGATCTCATCAGCAAGGATGAAATTGGCAAAAACAGGGCCGTGTTTCACTTCAAAGCTGGAGCTTTTCGGATCAAAGATCTGCGTCCCCACAATGTCTGCAGGGAGCATGTCAGGGGTGAACTGGATACGGCGAAAATCAGCATCGACAAGCGAAGCGAGCGTCTTTAGTGCGAGTGTTTTCGCGAGTCCCGGCACGCCTTCCAGGAGAATGTGTCCCTTCACAAGAAGAGCGATCAAGAGCCGGTCGACGAGCATAGTCTGGCCGACGAGATGCTTCGCAATTTCACCCCGTAGCGGATGAATCCAGGCGGCTGCCTGCTCAATTTGTTGCTCCGCCAGGGCACTGTCCGGCGTTGTGGTCTGGGAAGTTTGACTATCTGTTGTCATAGCAAAAGGTCGTTTTGAGGTATAGCGAAGAGCGCCCGGAAATTTGTTCCCAGAATACAAAATTTCCCCGAGAACTCCCGAAATGTGGAGTTCTTCGATCGCGATCCCGAACCGAGACCGACCTGATTCTTTGTAGATATACCGGTGCGCTACGCCTCTAAAAATGGAGACATACCGAGACAACTACTGCTTGGAAATCGAGACGACTCAGCCCTCCACTTTGCGAGCGAGGGCTTCGAGTTCGTTGGCGTAGTCGACCCACACTTTGACAGCGGCTTCGGCGTCTTCGACGTCTTTCCCAGCGTGGACGGCGGCCATGATGTGGGGCTCGATGGAAAGCCATCCGTTATACCCGCGCTCGGCGAGGTCCTTGAGAATTCTCTCCTGAACGGGATCTTCGTGAGGGAAACAGGTGATGTAGTCGCCGCCTTCGGGATTCGGCTTGGCGCACTTGATGTGCACATGGGCAGTGCGATCGCGTGTGGCTTCGTAGTATTTCCACGTAGCTTCGACGTCATTCTCATGAAGACTGGTATTCCCGGTATCCATGACGAGTTGGAAAGCGGGATTAGGAACTGCTTCCATGAGCTCGAGGACTCCTTCGAGTGACTCGCCGTAGCCAGAGCAGTTCTCGTGAACGAGGATGATGCCCTCTTTCTCTGCATGCTCAGCAAGGATGGCGACGCGGCGGATGGCTTCATCGCGATACTGCTCACGTGGGAGTGGATTGTCAGGGTCGTTCGGGTAGGACATGATGCGGAGAAACTGGCAGCCGACCTCCTTCATGCGAGGTGCGACACGCTGGATCTCGTCGATGTCTTTCTGCATATCCCCGGTGATGGGGCGCGCCCAGTTTCCGACCTGTCCGCCGAAACCGACAATCTCGATGCCAGAGTCGGCAAGCTGATCGCGAACGGATGCCCATTTATCATCCGAAAGGTCGCACACATTCGTGCCCTCGATGAGGCGCAGTTCGATGGCACTCCAGTTAGCACGCTTGAGAGTTTCGATTTGTCCGGCGAGTGTCTTGTCGGCTTCGTCTGCGAAGCCTGTGAAGGAAAAGCTCATGGGTTATTGGGAAAAGTATTATCAGGATTCCACCAGAGAAGCGGATATCGTGTTCCCCGATAACAGCGATGCAGCATCCCTGTCCAGAAAAAGATGACAATCGGGGTGTTCTTGCAGGATGGAGGCAGGGACATCGGGCGTCACGGGGCCTTCGACGGAGTTCTTCACAGCCTCGGCCTTTCGTAGATCGGGAACGGTGCAGATGATGCGATCGCTTTTCATGATCTGCTTGATTGTCATGGAAATCGCGTGCGTCGGAACATCGGCCAGTTTCTTAAACCACCCCTCCCCTACCTGCTGTTTGCGGCAGGGTTTGTCGAGCTCGACGACATGGTAAGGCACTTCGGTCTCAAAATCGGCTGGTGGATCGTTGAAGGCGAGGTGCCCGTTTTCTCCGATACCTACGAAAGCGACGGAAATGGGATTTCGCAGGATCTGACGTCCGACCCGTTTGCACTCGGCCTCGGGATCCGTCTCGGCATTCAGGAGGTAGAACCGCTTTAACGCCTTCGGCAATTCATCGGCAAATCGCTCTTTCAAATACTTCCGAAAGGAGGCAGGATGGGTATCTGGCAGACCCACATACTCGTCCAGATGGAAAGCCGTAATCTTGCTCCAGTCGATTCCGTGCTCGTCGCGCACGAGGTGCGAAAGAGTATCGAACTGGGATGCCCCTGTCGCCACAATGATGGCGGCGGCTTCGTCTTTCGGGATCACCTCCACTCCCTTGGCGGCGGCAGCGCGACCCATGTCGCATTTTGAATCGAAGCAGTAAATGTTCATCTGTCTGGAAAAGGATCCCTATTCCGCGATATATTTCGCGTATTGGTCGGCGACTCCTGCTGTGTCCGGATTACCGTGGTGGATGTAGAATCTGTGGCGTAATGTCAGGGTCTCTCCCGCCTTGATGGTATAATCCCCGTCGCCTTTCTTTGCTCCTTTGTAGGCTTCGAAAAATCCGGTCCCGAATCGGTTCGCAGCGAGAAGCCCATAGGTCCGTGCATGCCACGTCGTCGGGTAGCGAAGGTTGGACGGGTGGTCAAAGATCGCGATTCCCACCATTTTCCCACTCGGATCGGGACCGAAGTAATCGCACCACTCGGCCCGCTTGCCCCAGGCTTCATCATTGATCTCTCCGTTGCTGTTCTGGATCGTGCCGTCGCCTGTTTTGGTCTTGCGATCGGCTACCTTCATGGATCCGGCGACGCGTATACTGAGTCCCCCATCCTTTTCATCTTCAAAGAGCACATCCTCGTCCAGAGCAGTCAGCGCCATATCGTAGTCCATGAGGACCTGGTGTTTCTCCAAGGGAATGAAGCGTAGAGTTACGATCTCCGAAATGATGGGCTTACCGTCACCGATCCAACTGTTCTTCAGAACGACGGTTCCGGTCTCGCCATTCTCAATCTTTTCGACCTCGACCAAATCGATCTTTGCCGTGCGACCGTCACGCATGGTATCGGGCGACCAGAAGCTGAGACCGTTCACCTTGCGGTGGGAAAAGCGAATCGAGCGATGATGGGGATGGTCTTCCTGCTCACCTGGGACTCCCTTTTTCATGGGAAAATGGCGAGTGATGTTTTCTCCGTTCGGACCGATCACCGGGTAGAGATATGGAACGCTCCAGGCTTTGTGCTGCCACTCGGTGAAAAGCTCTCCATCGATCTCGACACGGATACTTTCCTCCCCCTCGGTGATGATGACCTCGGCGCGGAGGAGATCCGCGCCGAAGGTAGTCATGATTGCAATAGAACAGAGCAGCAGGCCGCTTTTCAGTTGGGTCAGATTCATGGAATGGCGCATATCTCCACGAGCAGTGCTCGATGAGACATAAAACTGACAGGAAAAGGCCCTGCGAACGAGACCCGGAATCGAGCGCAAGGTGACGCAGAAATGCATCCGCCGCCGCAAGGGTGTTTTTCATCAACGTCACTCCCTCCTGATCGCGCAGAATGAAAGCGTTTGTACGAAAATCACTAGACTGCTCCACATGTGCTGGAGCAGTCCCGGTGAATGCAAAGACTTACGTTGGCTCGACGCAAAGGCTGTCTTTGAACTTCTTGACCGTTTTCTCTTCGGCTCGAATCTTTCGCTTTAGCTTTCGTATCCGCCGCTTTTTTGATGCAGGGGTTTTCCTGAGTCTCATCTTGAGCTTCTTCAAGCGCTTCTTGGCCCTGGCAATGTCCTTTTGAATGGCCACATTGACGGACACCGTGGAGGTAACGACATCGTATGTAATCGTTCCCGTGACATCGACTGGTGTCACTCGAATATAAACGGTCTTCACTCCCCTACTGATCGGGAATTTCAGCTTCGCCGATTGCGTTCCTAGAATTGTTGCCTCGGCCAGGACATTCGTTGGCGGGGTAAAAACTCCGAGATACAGCTCCACTTTAACCGCGTCGAGAATAGTTCCGTTGTTACCAACTCGCACGGTGAGTTCGTCGCAGCTCTTTTTTGTGACCAGAATCCAGTCTTCATCAGACTGATCCATCGCATTGGTCACGACGGACATGTTCGGTGCCGTCAGGGGATCAGCGCCGACATAGGTATTGTTTCCTGGTTCCGTTTCCGCCCGGAGAAAGCTCCCCGACGTGAGTAGTGCCGCAGTGGCACAGATTACGATCCATCTTGTGACCGATTTTCTTCTGGATGAGTTCATAACAAAACAAGTTGGTGTCCTTGAATGGGATGCATGCTGTCCGAGCATTATGCAACTGACATCAAATATTAAAGAAAACCAAAAGCAGCAACATTGTCACGCTCATTACAGAACATCTCAGCAATGCCCCCTTCCCGTAGAAGAGAGCAGTCAGGTAAGGGCACAGAAGAGATTGATACAAGATCAGGGCCGGACCACACGGATAGTCTGCTTCTTCGACTTCAGTCCTGCACGGTCGATCGCGTTCAATCGAACGACAGCTCTCGAGCGTCGCATTTTCAGGACTACCTTAAATCGATTTCCACCTATCACACGAGTCTTCCTGACTTTGGCTCCACCGGCTTTCGCGAGAACTCGAGCAACAGTAAAATTATCATTTACTCTTCCTTTGATCACCACATTCGATCGGCGAGTGACGATCTTTCTTTTTCCTTTTACCTTCAAGGAAGGTCGAGCAGTATCCCTCGGCAGGAATGCCACATCAGGGACGCTGGGAAAAAAGGCATCGGCATCTCCGATTCCGTTCACCGAGACGATATTTCCTCCCGAACTGGGGATCGCTCCGACACCAGCGTTGTTTGGATCGATTGATGTGAGGAAGTTTCCAAACAACTGCAATTGTTGTGCTACGCCGAAAATAAGATGAGTTCCGTCGCGCGACCAAGCTAGACCGGCAGGGTAGATTCCCGAATTAAATGTCGCCAGAACCGTTGCACCGTTGCCCGTCGCAGCATCAGCAACTATCAGCCGAGTTGTAACAGCACTCCCCACACCTGGAAAATGAACATCAAAATAGGCCAGGCCAGCACCGGAGGGAGATAAGGCCGGGTACATCTGGACGGTGACGGCTGGGAAATTGTTCACCGGTGTAGACAAGTGTCCCACATACTGCCAGTCACCAGGTGCAACTTCGGCAATGCGAACGATGCCTGTCAGCAATCCATTCACTTGCATAGGGGTAACAAATGAGGTTCCACTTGGATCCCAGGAAAGCCCAACAAACTCACTGCCCGTGCTATCGGCTAGAGGGCTCAACCTCGGGGTATCGATCTGCACACCGTTCGCTGCGTTGGCAATAATAAGGTTTCTGCCACTGCTGGGATTCGCAGTTCCCTGCCGGGTAGTAAACTCCATTCCGAACGCAAGGATTCTATTGTTTGGAGAGAGTGCCGCAGAGAGTGGGCGAGAGGAGAGAACTGTTGCTGGATTTTGAACGACCGTATTGTTGTTGATCACTCTGCGGGAATTATTAAAAACGCGATCGTAAATAATAACATCCGAACTTGGCGGGACTTGAAGAGCTGGAATGACCGGGTCAGGGGTAGAAAATACGATGAACCGGCTGTCTCGAGAAACGATAGGAAAGTTGTGCTCGTTAAAGCCAGTGGGGAGTTGAACGACATTTCCATTCTCAACTTGGAACAGAAGAATGCTGTTACCAGAGGTGCGTGAATAGACAACCTGAGAGTGCGCAAGGCTTGTAGAGGCCAACGCTACACTCAAAGCAAGGATTAGGTGTTTCATGGAAAGATTGATGAGTGGATGCAGATCACCCGAGAGAGATGTCATCCCCCAATCCAGCGACCTCTGAGAATTTTTCCTGGAAAAGAAATCGAAGTCAAGTGACGAAGGGACACTGACGCTTTGCATATTGCACAAAAGCACACAGTATCCACTAACAGTTATAGATTTTCTAGGGCGAGCAGTAATCTACTTCTCCCAGTCTCTAGATTTCACCTAACTGGGAATACGATGCGAAACCTGCAAGGCCGGCACCTTGCCTGATTTTGCAAACTGCATGAAATAAAACAAGTTACCTCGAAATCGACGTATTCTCAGGAGCGCACAAGGCGCAATCAAAAGCCTTGTATCCGTTGTCTTTCAGCGAGTTGCAGAAGAATCAGCCTCCGCCCCCACCCAACCGGACTGAATCCAGCGATGTAAGGGATGCATGAAGCGCATGAAGACATTGCTGGGGGTCTTTCTGATGCTCGCTGCGGGGTATTCTCTCGCGGTGTTCCCCGAGTGGCCAAGTTATGACATCGAGGAACACGAGTACGTCGACCTACTCGACGTAGCGGGGAAATATCACCTCACCCTGACAAAGCACGATAAGTATCCGAACTACGTCTCGCTGATCAGCTATGACCGGACAGTTCGCTTCAAAGAAGATCGCCGCGAGGCACTGATCGATGGCGTACGCTACTGGATGTCGTTCCCAGCGAGGAAACGTGGCAGCAACTTTTATATCTCCTCTCTTGACGCCAAAAAGCTATTGCAGCCCGCTCTTCAACCAAGCCAGATATACATTCCCAAAAAGGTCGATACTGTGGTGATTGATCCGGGTCACGGGGGCCGGGATACGGGAGCGAAAAGCGCCTATGGTCTTGAAAAGGATTACACGCTGGATATATCGAACCGGCTCCACGACATCCTTGAGGAAAAAGGAATCACAGCTATCTGCACCAGAACCGAGGACAAGTTCATCCCGCTCGAAAATCGCCCAACGATTGCCAACGAGATCGACAACAGTGTCTTTGTCAGTATACATATGAACTCGTCCTCGCCCGGATCGAATGCGAAGGGAATTGAGGTATTTTCTTTCACTCCCCAAGGGGGCCCATCCACAGCTGACGCTTATGATCCCGATGCTGTGAAACGCTACTGGCCGGGCAATGCACTGGACGATGCCAGCTTCGTTCTCGCAGATACAGTACATCGTCACCTGATTGACGATGTGAATGCCTTCGATCGTGGCGTGAAGCGAGCTCGTTTCAAAGTGCTGAAGCATGCCGAGGTGCCAGCCATACTGATCGAGGGAGGTTTCCTGACCAACGATGAAGATGCGACCCGGATCGATTCGGCAGAATGGCGTCAGAAATTTGCCCAGTCCATCGCTGAAGGGATACTGGCATACACAGAATATGCCAACGAGAAATCAGATGAACCCTATGAGATAGAAACTCCTGACAACTCTGACTTTATTACTTTGACCGGCCCGGGGGGCGAACATCGTATAGCACTCAGCCAGCTCCGTTTCGCCATCATTCCTCGGGTCGGTCGTCTCTCTTTGTGACGGCTCCCCGACCCAGGCTTCTCATTCCGGCCAAAGATACCCAAGATCCACACCATTTTCGATGAGGCGGATTGCTCCGTTGACGGGATTAGGCTCGGCTTCGAACCACTCGACTGTGAGGTGAAGCCATTGCATGACGAAGGCGCGTAGCGTCACCCCGTGGCAGACAACGACGATGTCATTCACGCCGTGTTTGTCGGCATCGCGGTGGAATGTTCCGAAGGCCTGATGCACGCGCACGGCGACATCGAAGCGACTCTCTCCTAATGGCATACGCGCCCAGAATCGCCCCTCATGGCGTTCGCACTTCTCGTAGTGGGCATGTTCTTCGGGGAAACGCTCGGCAAGCTCGTCCTCGGGGATTCCATCGAAAAGGCCAAACTGCTGTTCGCAGAGATTGATGTGCTCGCGGATGTCGGTGTGATAAGCGCCGAATTGCGCCCGCATCACGTTGGCAGTTTCGCGAGCACGGCTGTATGGGCTGGTCCAGAAGCGAATCGACTCGGGCGAACCGCCGTCCCTTATCTCCAGATGTCTTGCGAGAAACTGCCCCGCCTCCTTTGCCTGCTCCCGTCCCAGATCGCTCAAGGGAATGGCGTGGTCGGCAGTGTGGGTGTAGATCGTTGGATCAATGTTACCTTCTGACTGACCGTGGCGGACAAGGTAGATGTTCATGAGGATGTCAGGTCTTCGAGTCCCGCCAACTGTAAAGATGCGGTATGGAAATGGCGATTACTTTTACCGCTGCCATCCTTCTATCTTGAAGACGCGCTCGAGGAGTTTTCGCTCATCCTCGCCACTGTCCGGAATAAACCACAGTTCAAACCGAGCCGCGTAGGGCTTACCCCAATCTCCCTCGTAAATCGTGATGTTGGTGTTCGAAAGAAACAACTCTGCGGGATCGTCCGACCAACCGACGCGCTCGTTTGATTTGTCATACAGTCGACCGGCGGAAAGAGGTGTTTCTTTGGAAACCTCAAAAGCCTTGAGATAGATCGTCCCCGATTCTCCCGGGTTGACTCGAATCTGCGTGTCGTAGATGCCTGGCTGGAATCCATCGACCAGGTTGATGGATGGGGCTCCCTTTACCATAGCCTCCGAATCGAGGAGGACTTTTGCCGTCTCCCAAGTCGGATCATCCAAGAGAGGTGTGAGCTTTTTTTGAAGGTATGTCAGGGACGCCTTCGTCAGTTGCCTCTCCTCCCCTGCTGATTGCTCGAAAATTTCCACAAGTATCCGATCGCCGCGAATGACGGTATGACTCTCCTGCACGCTGACTCCTGCGGAAACCCTCACCTTTCCGGTCTCTCCCGGAGCCAGAATGGTGGAGGCTTTATCGGCGCGCGCCCATGGGCTGCCGGAGAATCCAAATGTCAGCCTTGTCTGCAAGAGGCGATTCCCTTCATTCCAATTGCTGAGGTCATGCCCCGTGTAATACCCGTGTAGTTTGTATTTCCACATCGGACCAATGACCATCCGGCGGGTCGCAAAGCGCTTTCCTCCCTCCTCAAAGACTCGCCACGCAGGACTGGCAGCAAGATAACGTTGCAGCAGATCGGGATGTTTTTCGGCCAGAGCTGTAACAGCAGAAATCTCTGCCGTAATGGTGGAGTCACCTTCGGGAAAATCTTCGACGGCACCAACCAGGACGTCTTTGTAAGCATCGGAAATGGTTCCTTTTGCCAGATCGAATTTCGCCGGTTCCGCCACTTCGATATCGGCAGGAATGACCAGTTCGTCGGCAAAGCCATCTTCGCTGGGACCAAATGCTGCTGAAAAGACGACCGTTAAAAAAGCAAGTCCACTGGCGCCAGCACAAACAAGTAAGAGGATCGTGTTAGTTACTCCCTGCCCGATACGTTTCTTCGTAAAATTCACAATGGCTGCGATCAGGATGCCAAGTATGGAAAGGCTCAGGAGGACAAATAAGAAGTCGGAAAGATGATATCTCTCCCCAGTCTCCGCCATTGCTGTGACGAAGAAGCCTCCCAGAAACAGGAGGCAAAGAAACGTGGGTAGCCAATAGCTACGCCAGTAATAAGTGCTGATACTACGAAAAAGGTTCATGCGCGAGACTGGAGTCCAGTCTCACGCGCCACCTATTTTCGTCAAATGTTTTGACCGTCTCGTCTATTACTCAATAGTTACCGATGTGCCGATTCCGATCTTTTCTCCGAGGGCTTTGGCGTCCCAGTTGGCGAGGCGAATACAGCCGTGGCTAACGCTGCGGCCAATAGTTTCAGGATCGGATGTGCCATGGAGACCGATGCCGTCTGAGTTCAATCCAAGCCAAATAATTCCTACGGGGCTGTTCGGACCTGATGGGAGAAAATGAGCTTCATCGCTTCTCGTTCCATCTTCGAGCATCGACTTGTCATAGCGGAATGTAGGTAGCCAAGCTTTGCTTTCGACCTTCCAATCACCCGGAGGCGCCGGGTTGTCGGATGCACCCGGAGTGATGGGGTAGCATGCTATTGTTCTCCCACTTTCATTGACCTGCAGCATACGTGTCTGGCGATCCACCGTCACGCTGATGCTACTGTCGGAACTACTGTCGCCACCGGTCTCATCTTCATCCTTCTTCACGGAAGAAAGGACAAACGGCTCTGCCACGTTCGGCACTTCCAAGATTTGACCGACCTGTAGTTCCGAGCCGGGTTCAAGGCCATTCAGCTCTGCAATCAGTTCGGGAAAAGAATGAAAGCGCTCCGCGACTGCTTCCATCAGGCTCTCATAGGGCAAGGACTCAAGCTTACTCATTGCCTCGGGTTCTTCAGGCAGACTACCCACGTTATCTGCGTCAGCCTGTTGTATCTGGTAGTCTGTCGTCAGCGGAGAATTCCATGAAACCTGCTCCATTCCCTTGGTGTCCACTTCGCCGTTTTCCCCAACAGGAATCGCTTTGTCAGGATTTGCTTCGTTGTAGCAGGTGACCGCTTTTTCAGTGAACTCCCCCCACCACGCATCAAGGCGTCCGGGACGATAGCCCTCGCTATCGAGAAACAATTGCAGCTTCAAAGCCGCCTGCCGCTTTTTCGAATCGATACGGTCTTCCTTCGAGACCTTCTCCTGTGCACCCGCGATTCCCAAAGTTAGAATCGCGCAGAAAACCACGCTTAGGTAATTATTGAATATTCTCATGAGTCTTTTGTTTTTTGCCAAAGTCGCCGCCGCGGAGAACACCGTACGAGTCACCTCCGACCACAGGAGCGATCTTGGATTTTACTACACCGCGAGGCTTGCGAATAGGCTGTGCTCTCGTCAGCGAAACGGGTCGGGCCTGAGGGATTTCCTGTTCGACGGTATCTCGAACGGTATCGGCACCACAGTATTTCCTAATTCGGTAATCTCCGACAACAGGAACGGGACAGATCTGGTGTCCCGCAGCGAGACAGCCTTTGTGCCCAGCTTTTCCTGACTCCAGGCACACATAAACATTGTTGCAGCGGCCTGAGAATGGGAGGCGTTCTCCCGTGTCAAGAAGGCTGCCCAGATCCGCCCAGATTGGCATAGCGGTATCACGGGAAAAAGCTTTGTCGTAGATCGGCTTTGCATCATCGAAACCTAACCAGACGCCCCATGTGTATTTCGCGTTCGATCCGATATACCAGTTGTCCTCGCTGTTGTAGGAGGTGCCGCCCATCCCCGCAACTTCCCCTTTCAGGTCGGCTAGAATTGCGGCGGCTTCAGGCGAAGCTTTCATGTTCGTGCGTTGCTTCAAAGTCTCGCCAATAATCGACGCCGTATTCTCCTTCACCGCAGAGACAAGGCGACCCGATTCCAGTTCTCGATCGTAAAGGACATTTCCATTTTCATCTGTGATTCGATCGACCAATCCCACGGTAGCAGGGCGCTTCCCCATATTGGGAAAGATGGTGTACGCTTGAGCAAGTTCACGGAGACTTACCTCGCTCGCTCCAAGAAAGGTGGATGGGTAATCTCGCAGCTTGGATTCAATCCCCGTAAGCAGGGCTTTCATCTTCACCTCTTTCAGACCGGTGTCGAAACCAATCCTCGCGGTGGCGGCATTCTTTCCTGACAAGAGCCCATAGGAAGCGGGAATTCTTCCCAGGTATTGGTTTTGTTCGTTTTCCGAACTCCATTCTCCAAGGATCCCAGATTGTCCGCCCATCATGACGTGGCGGTTGTCGATGGGAACATCGTAAAGCGAAGCCAAAGGCGAGCTTTTCTCCGAATCAAAAGCCGCCGCATAGACAAAAGGCGCAAAAGCAAAACCAGCGGGCCTCTTCATCAAAGAGACGCGGTCGTAGTGGCTCGACAGGTGATCTCGGCTCCCAACGGAAGTAATGACCCTCCCCGTCTTGTTCTCGATGATCACAGCAGCACCTTGAAGGAAATCGGGATCGCTCATCTCACCCTCCTGATATTCTGTCAGGGTCTGGTGAGGAAATTCAATTCCCTCGCTCCGCTCCAGCTTCTCAATTTTTCTAGAAAGCATCGACTCGGCTTTTCTTTGCAGTTCGAGGTCGAGCGATGTCTGGATGATCAGCCCTTGGACACCTTCAAATCCGAGGTCCTTCACTACTTCGCGTCGCACCGCAGAGATCAGGTATAGCGGACGCCCCCTTTTCGATCGCGCGACAGGCAACTTGAGTTCTTCCTGAACGGCTAGGTTTGCCATTTCTGGAGTGATGTATCCCTCGTCCAGCATGCGAGCGACGACTCGATTTTTACATTCGATCGAGGCATCGCGATTGTTGAATGGGGAGAGGCGATTCGGGCTGCGAATGAGGCCAGCGAGAGCGGCAGCCTCGCCAAGTGACAGGTCCGCAGCGTCTTTCCCAAAGTAGCCGTTCGCCGCCGCGCCGAGGCCATGATAGCCACTTCCGAAATAGACCCGATTCGCATAGTGAGTAAGAATCTCCTCTTTGGAAAAGGCTTCTTCGATACGAAACGAAAGAAACAGTTCAACCAGCTTTCGATCGAGCGTACGCCCGCCGATGTCAGCCGAGTTTCGCGCCAACTGTTGTGTGATCGTGCTACCGCCCTGACTGATTCCTCCTTCTTTCACATTCGCAACCATGGCACGGGCGATGCCCTGTGGATCGAATCCATTGTGCTGATAGAAACGACTGTCTTCCGCAGCGAGGAGCGCCATTTTAAACGTCTCAGGCACTTCACCTTTTCCTAACAGGAATCTACCATCCGGATTCAGTGAGCCAATGACTTTGCCGCCCTGGTCGAGGACAACACCACTTGCTCCAAAACTGGAGACATCGGCGAGATTTACATTTTGCGCCCGTTGGTAATAAGAAAACCCGAGGACCGATCCCACCGCGATCGTCGAAATAGCCAGAACCGCGGCAGTATAAACGCCGAAACGCCACAACGGCTTCGATCTCCAAATATGCCCGGGGAGCCAGGCAAGAAGCCCTGCTTCAAAAAGGTAATGTCCTTTGATTTTTCTATTGGTCATCAATTACGTCTGGTGGTCGGTGTGAAATTTGTTAGTTGCGGCGACCGAAGAGCGCAGAGAAAATCCCTCTCCTCTGCCTGGGCTGCGAACGTCGCTGAGCCTGTTGGGCGCGTCTCCTCTCTTCATATGATTCGGATCGACCGAACAAACCCATTGAGCCGCCACCATCATCCGTCCTGTCATATACCGAGCGAGCGGGCTGCCGAACACTGTAGCTCGCGTAGTAGTTGGCGGGACCGCTTGGGGCGGTAACGGCGAACTGTTCTGGCTGTTCATACACTTTCCGGAATACTTCCCCTGCGAGGGTTCCCGAATTTCGCCCCCCTGACATTGACTCGCCCGACCGGCCTTCGGTCACGACGGCGAAAGCGATTTTCGGCGTCGATGCATTCACGAATCCTGTGAACCAGGCCAGTCGTCTCTCTTCTCCTTCGTTCATCCACTGCGCGGTTCCTGTTTTACCGAAGACCTGGGGATTGTCGACTCGTGCACGACCTCCGGTTCCCTGCCCTTGGTTGACCACACCCCACATCCCTTCTCGGATGACATTCATGTTCATCGACTGCACGCCAAGTGACTGAAACTTGGGTTCAAAAACGGAAGGCTCGTCAGGGGAAATCGCGTCTTGCGTCTGAACCACCAGACGTGGCAGCGCTATCCGCGTTCCATTGGCAAAGCCAGTCATAGCGGTGGCCATCTGTAGAGGAGAAGTCAGCACTTCACCTTGGCCAATGGATAAGTTGGCCAGCCCCCTTCTAGAAGGCGCCTTTGCGGGGAGATTACCTGTGGCAACTCCTTCCAACGGTACATCAGGCGCATATCCGAGACCAAATCTATGAGCCAGAGAAAGAATCGGTTTATCTTTTGTCAGGAAGGCAGCCTGATAAAACCACGTGTTGCAGGACCGCATCAGCGCGTAGCGTACATCGAAATAACCTTCGTGATCGCTGTTCCAATTCCGGAATACTTTTCCGTCGATCTCCATGGCAGGAGGACCAGAGAGATGCGTTCCCGGATTCACGTTTGACGTGGAAAGAGCGGCAAGCCCAAGGATCGGCTTGAATGTCGAGCCGGGTGGATATTCTCCGCTCACCGCACGGTGATATAGAGGCGCATCAGGATCCTGAGAAAGTTCCGCATAGCGAGCGCTGGAAATACCGGAAATAAACTCTTCGGGATCAAAGCCGGGATTTGAGGCAAGTGTCAGGATGTCACCGGTTTCCGAATCCACCGCCACGAAAGCCCCGTTGTGCCCTGAGTTCTTGAGGACTTTGTCCGCGAGAATCTGCATCTCCAAGTTGATCGAAGTAACAACCGTCTTGCCCGGAACCGGTGGCTCTACCACATCTCGGTACACTTCGTTGCCATCGTTATCGAAGACAATGCTCATCACACCTGGCTTCCCAGTCAGGGTCTCATTCATGGACTTTTCCAATCCACTTCTGCCTTCGTATGGCGGCCACAGGGATTCTTCCCGGCCCACTGCGACGTATTGCTCAGGATAGGCACGACCGACATACCCGGTGACGTGCGAAAGCACCTCACCACCTGGAATCTTTCGAATGTAATATGGCTGAAATTCGAACGCGCCATCGTTCTCGCCGATTCCGTATTCCAGCAATCGCATTTGATTCGGAGTGACCGCTTCCGTCAGGGACAGAGGAAAGAAGGGACGATTCTCCCAGTGGGAGCGAATGTCACTCTTTGAAATGCGGATGGTATCGATGCCGACGCACTCAAGGTAAGAGAGGACATCTTCGACTTGAGCTACGACCTCCTTCGGCGTCTCCGTATCCTTGAGGCGCTTCAGGTAGAGCGCGCCTCGCTTTGCTTCCTGAGAATAGGCAAGAGGATTTCCTTGGTTATCGAGGATGAGTCCACGAGGCGCTGGAATATTGATGAGGAAATGGTGGAAGCCTTCCTTACTTTCGAGAGACGGAGAGAAGTCCGCATCGTCTCCGAAAGAGAAAAAGCAGCAAAGCAAAATGGACGTAGAAAGGCAGAAGGATTTCACGCCTTTCTTTTTTTGCAGGAGCTATGCCGAAGCTCCAGCCCCCATTCTTACGTGGAGTGCAATACTATCACCTTGCGAAAAGCAGCCGCGAATCTTTGCACCGCGCAAGTTGCACGGCACAGCAAAACCCTCATTAACCTAGGAAAGGTGCTCAAGGTAATCGAGCAAAAGCCTCACTCCCACTCCTGTCCCCTGTGTGCTGCTCTGGTAGTCGCGCTCCTTGCTCCCCCATGCGCTACCCGCGATGTCGAGATGAGCCCAGGAGACGTCGCCGACAAAATTTGAAAGAAACGCAGCTGCTGTAGACGCACCGGCACCAGTGCTCGGGCTGCCGATGTTTTTCAGATCACCGACTCGGCCCTTCATATCCTTTTTGTGTAAATCGTGGATGGGAAGCGGCCATACGAGTTCGCCCGTCCGCTTGCCCGACTCCACCAAAGCATCGATGAGAGTCTGGTCCATGCCGAACACACCACTGTATTCATGACCGAGAGCAACCACCGCCGCACCAGTCAGAGTGGCGAGGTCGATCATGTGATCGGGCTTGATCTTCTCCACCGCATAGGACATGGCATCGGCGAGAATCAGGCGCCCCTCGGCATCGGTGTTCAGCACCTCGATGCTGAGACCGTTCATGGCCACGACAAGGTCGCCCGGCTTGTTCGCCTTTCCGTCTGGCAGATTCTCAGAAGTCGGAACAAGACCGTGAACCTCCATTCCCGGCTCAAGATCGGCGATAGCGTCGAATGCGCCTAACACTGCCGCCCCACCTGACATGTCGTATTTCATTTCTTCCATACGCGCCGAGGGTTTGATGCTGATTCCACCAGCGTCAAAAGTCAGCCCCTTTCCTACCAAGCATACCTTTTTGGAAGAAGACTTCGGTTTCTTATAGGTGAGATGAATGAGATACGCTGGCTCGGACGAACCTCGGGAAACGGAAAGAAGAGATCCCATTCCCAGCTCTTTCATCTTCTTTTCGTCGATCACATCGATAGAGATGTATTTGCTCCTTCGTGCGATCTTGCGCGCCTCGGCAACGAGATCCCGCGGGCGCATCAGATTCCCCGGAGTATCCTGTAGCCGTTTCGCGAGGCAGTTCGCAGCACCGATGACTTCACCTTTCCGGGCTCCTCGGTTGAACTCCGTGCTGTTTCCGTAGATCACAGTGCGTTTTAGAGAAGGCTCGGCTGGATCTTTTTTGAAATCATCCAAGTGATACGTCCCCATCACGACACCTTCCGCGAGCGCCTGACCAACAGCCTCTGCCGTTTTACCTGCAGCAATGTCAAACCAGATCGCTGCGGTCACCACGTCGGCTTTTTCCGCCTGCTTCGAAGCGATGGCTCCACACCGCCGAACCGTTTCCGTATCGATATTTCGTCCACCACCAATTCCGATCAGCAGCACTCGCTTCGCCGCCCCCGCAGTCGGGTCCACCATACGGATCTCACGCGACTTCCCCTCGAAGGAATCGACCGCATGTTTCGGAAGTTTCACGCCGTCGGGGAGAGCCAGTTTTGCTCCCTTTTTTGAGAGAACAACGAGGAGGTCCGTCTGGGTAAACTTTTGCTTGGTGGTTTTGATAGAAAGCTTCATAGAAAAGGTAACGAGAATAGAAGCACAAGGAGAACGGAAAGGGAACCCGGATCTCCGATATCTTAACCAGGGGCAAGACGCGTTTTTTGTGCAGACTGCAATCGGGACCGGAGCGGAATGCAAACTCGCAGCTCTCCAAGGAACGAATGAATGGGGTCTCCAGCCCAGGCACACAATTAGCGATAGGTGAGAAAGCATGAATGTTTCCCACACTCAGTCCACGTCAAAGAAATCATCCATGCTATCTGGCCACAACACCGAAATCCTGAGAAGGATTGGCTACGGCGCCAAAGGAATTCTCTATGGTGTTCTCGGCATGCTTGCTGTCACCTCCGCATTCGGAGCAGGTTCCCAGAACCTGGGATTCAAAGACGCGATTCAGTGGGTCACAGAACAGCCATTTGGAGCCGTCATCCTCGGCATCCTCATTCTCGGGCTCGTTTCCTATTCCCTCTACCGCCTGGGCACCGCCATCTTCGACCTGGAGAATAATGGTTCTGACAAAAAGGCAATCGCGAAAAGAATCGGTTATCTCTGTAGTGGCCTCGCCTACGCGGCCCTGGCAGTCTTTGCGAGTTCACAACTTTTCGCCGGACAGTCCAGTTCTGGAGGCACGACTAAAAACCAGCTTGTAGGGATGCTCCTCGACAACACGGCTGGGATGATCTTTCTCGGAGTCGTCGCCGGCGGACTGATCCTTGCAGGTCTCAACCAGCTTTATCGCGGCTGGACCGGGAAGTATCGTGATCGCTTTGCCATGTCCGAACTTCCCTCTGGCACCAGCCGTTTTGTGAAATGGTCAGCTCGCCTTGGTCTCACTTCGCGCGCCATTATTTTCGGGCTCATGGGTTACCTGTTAGTCTTGGCGGTTCTGCAGTCGAATCCCAACCAGGCGGGTGGAACGGAGAAAGCACTTTCCTGGCTTTCCGGCACTACAGCCAGTTCCTGGCTCTTCGCGCTCGTTGCCGCCGGCCTTGTCGCCTACGCAATTTATGCAGCAGCAATCGCCTACTGTGGCAAATTCCGGACGGCGTAACGCGCGAAGTATATTGCTTAGGGCCTACGCTGCGTCGATCTTCGTCTGAAATACAGAGGAGCTTCCGTCTCTTCTACTACACAAATCGCGGACTAACTTCCCGTTGAAAACCTATCGGGCCTCGCTACCATGCCAAGTCCATGGCCGAAACCGATAACCATACTCACGACGTTTTTCTCAGTTACGCCCACGAAGACAAAGCAACGGTCCAATCAATCGCATCAAAATTGGAACGTAAAGGCATCAAAGTCTGGTTCGACAGTTGGGAGATTGACGCGGGGGAAATAACAAAAAAAAGAATTCTGGAGGGTTTATACAACTCTCGCAAGATTGTTGTATTCACCTCAAAGAACTCCAGAAATTCGGATTGGGTGGAGTTTGAATACCTACACGGAAGTGAAGAAGACATTTTAAATAAAAAGCAAAAAATCATCCCCGTAAAACTAGATAAGGAACCGGTCCCCCCTCATCTTAATATACTAAACTACATCGATTGGACCGCAGACCAAAATGCCGCATTCAAACAACTCCTCTCTGCTTGCGAGCCAAACAAAACCTCGAACAAAGTTCTACCTTCACCAGAAATTGAGCTACTTGAATCAATTCTTAACCGACCTCTATTCGACATCAAAAACTATGATTGGTACTACGAATCATTAAAGTCACCAGTAGTTACCTCGAGCGAGAAACTAATACAATGGAAATACAGAAAGTTTTACAGAACCAATGAAAAAGGAAGTTTAATCTCTCTCAACTTAGCCAATTGCAATCTAAAAAATATTTCATTTTTAGGAAATTACCCCCAAATTCAGCATCTGAATATTGGAGGAAATAATATAATTTCATACGAGCCTCTTCAACATTTAAAACGGCTTAAATCACTAAACATAAGCTCGACTCGGATATCGAATACCGAAAACATTGCACATCTGACAAACCTACATCATCTTGACCTCAGCTACTGCCAATTGCCGGATTACACTTTTCTAGCGGACTTCCGAGAATTAAGAACCTTAAATCTTACTGGTAACCGAATTCAAGATTATTCATTTTTACTCAATCTTGAAAATCTCGTAAATTTAAACTTGTTTGATACTGGATTTACTAATGGAGAATTCCTAACTCACCTCGAAAACCTTAAAGCGCTCAGCTTAGGAGCAAATTTCATTAGCTTTACGTCATTTTTCACCTCCCTGCAGGATCTCCAGTCGATCGATCTGAGTTCAAGCCGAATCTCCGATTATTCATTCCTTAGAAACCACCCAAACCTAAAAACATTAGACCTAAGCAACAATAGCATAGCAGACACTTCATTCCTAAAATCACTACCGCAGCTCGAAACACTTAACATGCGTTCCACATTCATTTCAGACGCGACTTTTTTACATACACTCAATCAAATTCGCAATCTGAATCTAAGTTCCAATTTTCTTTCTAATCTTACTATTCTCACTAATCTCCTGAAACTAAATTCATTGAATATTAGTGAAAACCGAATCTCTGATTTCAGCTTTTTAAAATCACTTTCGAATCTTAGAGCACTCGATATAAGCGAAAACCGAATCTTCAATTTCTCATTCTTGAAGAATGTTTCAAATCTCAGAACGCTTAGCTTGAGGAATACTCAAATCACAGATCTCTCAATACTTGATTGCCTTTGTGATATTCAATCACTTGATCTTAGAAGAAATTCAGTTGCTGACGCTTCCCCGCTTCGAAACCACACGCAAATCCAGTTGCTAGCGCTCAGTCAGAATCTCATTGCGGATGCATCCTTCTTGACTTCCTTGGATAGAATTTCAACTGTCAGCCTGACAAATAACGAAATAAAGACAATTCCCGATTCTCTTTTGGAGAAAGACATCGAGGTCGAGGAAAACAAGGACTACGAGATACTACCCGGTTCTTTTAATTGGCATGGAAATCCAGTTGAATTACCGCCAATCGAGATCCTTCGGCGTGGGCATCAGTCCATAAAGGACTTCCTTGCGGCAGGGAAGACCCAGCCATTGAGCGAGGCAAAACTCCTCGTCGTTGGAGAAGCTGGTGTTGGCAAGACATCACTAATCAAACAGATTCGCGGGGAGCCATTTAATATAGGGGAAGAGACGACACATGACATTGTAAGACATAGACACAGGCTTAGGTGCGGCACAAAAGGTGAGATCGACCTTCGTATTTGGGATTTCGGAGGTCAGGAAATAATGCATGCAACTCATCAGTTTTTCCTAACACAAAGAAGCGTATACCTGCTAGTTCTCAACAGCAGACAAAACGAGAATCAATGCCGAATTGACTACTGGATGCGATTAATAGAAAGCTTTGGTGCGAATGCACCTGTAATTGTGGTTTGCAACCAATGCGACCAGCAGAAAATCCAAATCAACTGGAGCTTGTATAAGAAAAAATACCCTCAAATCAAACACTACGTGGAAGAGGTATCATGTTATGTGGACCAACAGAAAGGCATCGATAAGAGGGAAGGGATTAGCGAAGCAATAGAAAGGATTGCAGAGGTCATCGAGAACGACCTTGAAGAGGTCGGTGAACCAGTTCCTGTTACCTGGTTCAATGTTAAAAGAGAACTCGAGAAATTGACTAACGATGGTACGGATTACCTTAGGCGGTCAAGATTTAACGAGCTTTGCAGCAGAAAGCACGTTAAACCGGGAGCAGAGGATACGCTTCTTCGGTTTTTGCATGACCTCGGTGTCGTGCTACACTTTGACCGTGAACATCCAATATTGAAGCAGTCGCCATCAAAGGGATTTGATTCTAGAATCTTGGAGACAAAAGTACTCAATCCGGCCTGGGTTACGGCGGGTATCTACTGCATATTAAACGACAGAAAAGTTATAACTAACCGTGGATTTGTTGAGCCATCTGATCTGGCTAGAATACTACAGCAGTTTAATAATCGCAATTACAGCATCGAGCAGCAAGATTTCATTATTGAGGTAATGCATCAGTTCGAACTTTGTTTCGCTATGAGTGATCCGATGCAAGGATGGCTGATTCCTGATCTACTTCCAAAGGATGAACCTGACACAGGCGATTGGAGCAATAGTTTAGGTTTCCGATACGAGTATCCCGTTCTTCCAAGCAGCATAATGAGCCGATTCATCGTTGCTATGAACCAGAAGCGCCTCATCTCTAAGAATACTTACTGGCGTCACGGAGTTGTCCTCATCAACGACGGCATCCGGGCTTTAGTAAGAGCAGATGAGCAAGATGGCATCATCACTGTCTCTCTTCTTGAGACAAAAGATGGAAACGCAGACGACCGGCGTCGATTTCTCTATGCAATTCGCACCGAATTCAAACGAATCCACAGTGGGTTTTCCGAAAAGTTCGAAGTGGAAGAGTTTGCTGAGAGCACTACTCATAAGGGAGTCTTCTACGATTACCAGGAACTCCTCGACATGGAGAAAGCACAGGAGAAAGAAGTCTGGGTTAAGGAGCTTAAACGGAAGGTTCCAATCTCAGATTTTCTTGACGGTGTCATCATCGATAGACAGCACTCTTCCGTTTTCGATGCCCGAAACGACAATCGATTGGAATGAAATTCTCCCTGTAGCTCCATATCACCCACCCGGCCACACCCGCACTTTCTCTCCCGTCGGAGCTACGACGTAGACGTGATCTTGAATACCGCTCTGCCCGCCGGATGTCTCGGTAGGCTGCATCTTCTCGATCGTTTCCAACTCGCGCAGTGCGGCTTCCATAGCTTCCGCTTCACTGCTCCAAGAGCCCCGGATCGGATAGGGTTCACGAGAGAAGGTATCCCAACCTTCGAGTCGCCATTGAGAATCTGACCTCTGGTTCTTCATCGTCCGTATGTGGAGACATTATCTCAGCTTCATGCTCGTTCGACATTTTTATCACCCCTGACCCAGATACACGAAAACGGCCATCCCGAAGGATGGCCGTCTCGTGCTTGTGTTGTTGTCGTGTTGTTAAAGGTTTGGTTACTGCATCCGAAACACTGTTACGCGACGGTCAGTTGCTCGCAGAGGCTCGGCTGCATTCGCTGGAAAGGCTGCTTCGTTCTCTCCGTATCCGACCGGGATCAGTCGCTCTCGGGCTACCTCATAGCGAATCATTTCGCGGACGATGCGCTCGGCGCGCGCCTGCGACAGAGCAAGGTTGGTCGCGTAATCACCTTCCGCAGAAGCGTGGCCCTCGATCACGAAAGCCTGCGATTGCAGCGATGGGTCATTCATTGCCGTCGCAAGATCAACCACGATGTCATATGAATAGGCGTCAGCGAAGTTCGTAGTGCCCTGTTCGAAAAGAATGTCATCCCTGGTGATCTCAGTAGCAGGATCGACATAATAGCTTACCGCGTAGGCGTCAGGAGCGAGATAAGCTTCCGGCATATCATCCACAAGAATCAGATCATTGCGAAATGGACTTCCTCCGACCTCGGCCACCTCCACACGCTTCAGTTTCCCCGAAGCGAGAAGGACGGGCGGAACTTCAGCCCTTGTGCGGTATGTGATAATGCGTCGTCCGCCTTTATAGATTCGGCGCTGTGGCTGTCGCACCACCACCTCTTCCGTAGCAGGGTCGACGTAGCGGACACGAGGAGCAAAAGATTCAGGTGCATCTTCGATGGCTACCTCACCACGAAGACGGCGAGTGATGTAATCAACGTACTCGTCTCTATCCCGTTGCGTTCGATTTACCTGCTCGACAGAAAGGCGAGCGCGAGCCTCCGCATTCTCATCCTGGACGTCTGCTAGGATGGTATCAAGAATCAAATTGGCTTCGGCTTCCGATTCGAGAGAAAGAGCAGCCTGGATCTCTGCTTCACGATCGTCGCTCATTCGGCGGATATCACGTAACACAGAGAGTGTCTCGGCAGAGAGTTCGGTGGTATTATTCCCCGGAGGCAATGGCTTACTGCTCGCAACAGGCGCGACTCGGACGTCCTGTGCCAGCAATGCTGCCGGGGTGAATGCGACAGCTATCGCAAGAGTGGTAATGGTCGAAGTTTTTGTAGGTGTTTTCATTTCAACAGCGAGAGAGTCGCAGACGTCTCGCCACCCATTCTGAAAAATACATATCCCACTGAAAACCAATCAATCACAAACCAAAAGAGACATCCTACAGACCGACAAATCGATTCAAAAACCATGCGAATCGCATTGAGCATCAGGAGATTGCACGATGCTGGAATCGCCTCCGTATTTGAAACCAAAATTGGATTTCACCTACTCCTTCTTCATCGCCTCGATATCCGCGACGATCTCCTCGATACACTCTCGGTCGTAGGTAGAAGAAAATCCGTCCAGTGCTTCATCACGAAACATCATTGCCATCGAATAAACCGCTTCGAATTGCTCGTCGCACTCCACACTTCGGGCGATGCCTAGAAGTGCTTTGAAAAGTGTGATACTCACATCTGCACGACTGAAGCCATCGTGCCGCAATTGCAGAAAAGCAGTCTCCAGGATGCTGCGAAAAGATGTCGGTCTCGTCCTCAAACGAACCGTCCCTTCCGAATCCCGCCAGATGCGCCTGGGCAAGCGCCGTGTAGCAACTTTACTCAGAGAGATCGCAAGTAGGTCAATGCAGTTGATCGCCGTGTAAGGATCATTAATTCCCGGTGACAAAGAGCGGACGGCGATTTCCACCAATTGGCGAATGCGAAACTCGAAGTCCTGTTCCGGAGTGCGTCGATCGCCTAAAATGAAGCATTCACGCATGCGATCCACTTCCTCATCAGAAAGCTGTTCGTCATTTTCATACGCGAGTATGGGAGAATTCCGCACGACTAGTTGCCCTGGCGAAACCACCACGCGCGCGCGGACGTCGTACTTTGTCGTCAATTCAATCAACGATTGGATATCGACTCGCTGTAGATACCCGGAATCAACGGCGGGTACCGATTTTTCCTGATCAATATCGTCCCAGGCTTCCAACTCAGACTCGGCTGCATTCTCATCACTGCTGGGGCGTAAACTGTCGGGAAACATCCTTTCAATATCCCCGTCCAAATCCTTAGCCACAGACGAAGCAATCGATTCCGCCTTCAATGAATTCGTGATGTGATGGACGAAATAAATAAACGCAGCCAGACTGGCCAGAGTCGAAAGGAATACCAGCAAACAAGAAAATCGGGGAAGAAACTCCTCATTCACTGCGCGCATAACGAGTAGCGCGAAAATGAAATTCCCAAGCAACATTCCCAGGACAACCTGATTCGAGCGGGACCGAATAAAATTGTGCAGCAGACGGGGACCATACTGCGAAGAAGCCAGCGTCAGGGCGATCAAAGTCGAAGAAAATACGAGACCCGCTAGAGTGAGGGTAGCCGAGGCTGACGTATCGAGAATCCCCCGCAATCCATCGGCAGAGATCTCCCGCGAGATCGACGCAAACCACGCCGCGTTTCTCTTATCCAGATACAGCGACCCGTAAGCAATTAGAATCGAGCTCCCCGTCAGCAAAGTCGGAAGCAACCAGAATCCAGAAAAGACAATCGAGAGAAAATGCCGAAAGCGCTCAAGCATAAGGTTCGAAGCATACGCTCACCAGAAGGAGGTGTCGAGCCCTCGGCCGACGATTGAATCTGAGTTCTTCAGGTGCCAACCTGTCATCTATCATGCGGGCCCTCGATCTCCCTTCAGATTTCCCAACGTCAAAAGAATGTCAGGAACTTTTCCGCGCATGGATCGACCGAGGAAAGATCTCTATCTCGATCTGTCATGATCTCCCTTCCGATTGGCGCATACCGGAAGAGTCCTGGGCGATGCTCCTGTCCGATATCTTTCACCACGTGATCGAAGGAATCGTCGCAGCAACCACTCACCCCCGTGAAGATGTTCTACACCGCATATTCCATGCTTTCGAGATTGCTGTGAAGTCGAAGAGGGAATGTCGCGCCGGCATCACGAAAGAGTTCACGGATTCGTTTCGAGAACTTCCCACTCCCGATATCGTGGTGATGAGACTTCCGTGGAAATGGCTCGGATTTTTGTCCTTGAGGGATCGATAGGCACGATCGTCCGCGTTGGCGGATGGCTGCCGGATAAAGAGGAGAGCATGTGGGCTGGCATACTCTACGACCTCGCCTGCCTGGTAGCGGACAGTATTCAGCCCAAGCGCCCCAAGACCGCCCGAAAGCGATTACTGAAATCTCTCCA
This sequence comes from Verrucomicrobiales bacterium, assembly GCA_002698785.1. GTDB lineage: Bacteria > Verrucomicrobiota > Verrucomicrobiia > Verrucomicrobiales > DEV007 > Arctic95D-9. Next base: position 68,947 of record PAAG01000019.1, read on the forward strand.
TTACTATTTGAAAAACCCTTCCGCAGACTACCGGGGAAAATACTCAGGATAAGAAATCCGTCCTCTTATCGCTGCTGTAACCTCTCCCACCGCGAACTTCCGCGGCTTCCCTCTCCTCCGTCCTTCATCGTATTCAGCGGGATATTTCGAAAAGTATATGTCTTTTCATCGCGATTCTCCGTGCCACGTATCACAAGCGAAGGCAACACACCGTTTGACGACACCGCCGTCTCGAACTGCAACGTGACCTTCGTGGGTTGATCCGTGGGCAAGATGTAATCCCAATAACCAAAAGAATGCGATTCCCCCCCTAGTCTTGCGCTTGCATTCTCGATGGTGGTCTGGTTAGGAAGGGTCAGTACCGCACCGCGAGGGTTGAATGTTGAATCAGCACCAAACTTGATGATACGAAGAACGATTTCGAGTTTCCCGCTATCCGTCCTCGCATCGGCCAATTGGATTTCGATATCTCCTTGGCGCTGTTTGTCCAGCATAAGCAGATCCCCCGGCGCCGCAAAGCCCTCGCCCCCACGCTCGACTGCGCCCGGAAACGGAATGGCGGGAATTCTGGTCTGGAATTTTTTTCGTCCGATATCCCCCAGCAACATCAGCGTCGCGATCCCCTTGGTTTTTGGAGGAATTTCTTTAAATAAAAACCGGTAGGAAACTGGTTGCTCGGCGGGTTGAACAAATTCGTAGGTATACGAGTTGCCGACGAACCGCGTGCCAACGACACCGTGACTTCCCTTGTCGAGAAACGTTCCGTCTTCCAACCAGGCATAAACCCGATCAATCTCGATCTCGTGCGAACTGGCTGAACCGAGAATGACCTCCACGGTCGCCTGATCGCCCGCCTGGGTTGCTTTACGAAAGCCAATTGCCAAGCCATCCACCATTTCTGGTTCCCGGGTCTGGGGCAGTTTCCACACCAGCTCCGGAATCGCTTCCCCAATGTCTCTTGATCGAGTCTGGTCCAGCGGCAGATCATAAAACGGAATCGAGAACCGCTTCCCTTCTCCTTCGAACTGCAATTTCAACAAGGTAAATCCCGCACACTCTGCCGGAACCTTTTTCACCGTGTAAGTCACCTCGATAGGCTGATTTTCCGGAAGGTAGACTTCGCGAGAATAGCGATTGTTTGAAGAGCGGCGGCCGATCGAGTAGTTCCCCTCCCAATACCAGAATCCCGCTTCGTCATAGGCGTCGAATCGCTCTAGGTCGATTACCTGATCACGAATCGACTCCATCAAAAGTTTGATCACAACATTGCTGCCCTGCCGCTCTACACCGGTCAATGAGTAGGAAATATCACCAAGACGCTGGAACCTGGAACGCGGCGGCTCCGGGAGATTCACATTTTCATTGATTCGAATATCCCGCAAGGGAACCTGAAACTTCTTATTATCAATCTCACCTGAAATCAGAAACGTCGTGAATCCGTCCAGGTCGGCAGGCAGGTTCTGACACTCGATAGTAAAGAACTCCTCGGCACCCGGCTTCATTTCGAAATACATGTAGCTAGTGTATTTCGACGTTCTTCCGTCCCGATCGTAAAGCATTCGGTTTTCACTGTAATATCTGCCCAGAACATCATAGACGTCCGGCACCTTGATTTCGAAATCCACCGCAGCGCTGGCTCTCAATGCGACATCCACAAAAAAAGAAGTCCCCTCTCTCCGTCCCCGCCTCATCTGCATTAGTATGGGACCTGCCGCGATGGGATCGAGATCCTCCGGTTTCTTCCACCCTCGAGTCGGTTGAACAGCTCGCTCCGCAACATACTGCGGAGTCAATGGCTTCGGCATGGTCGAACCACCCTCCGTTGAGGGTCCCGTTTCCTCGGTTGGTTCGACAAGGTATACCGGTTCAGCTCCCGCATCGAAATAAATCGCCGGGCTCTGCTCATGCTCGGTGCGGTGAGCCACCAGCCGCGCCGCATTTTGCAAAGCCTCACTCACGGTGATACCACTCGCCGGTCTCGCCTGGAGAGAAACCGCAAGAGCCTCCGCGAAAGGAGAGTTTTCCCCCTCGCCATCGAGCGCATTTTCGTTCGCCGCAGTAGCAAACGCGACAATCGTGCGACGGGGTGCATTGACGACCGGAGCCAGTCCCTCCCTTATCGGGAGAGAGGCCCCTTTGGGCCAACCCCGACAGCAGTCGAGCAGCACCGCATTGAGAGAAGACGATTTCCCTTCCAGCTGACTGAGAATTTCCGAGAGCCGGAGAGCAAACGATATCCTGCCCGAGGCATCTACACGTGCATCGCTGGCTAGGAGATAATTCGTACCCGCAGCCTGCAATCCATGCCCCGCGAAATAGACGATCACCGCATCTTCCGGCTCAAGGGAACTAACAAACACACTAAACCGCTCTGATAACTCAGAAAAATTGGAGTCGATAGCGATGTCAGTCTCGAAACCAACCTCGCGCAATTTCTCCGCAATCAATTCGACATCAGAACCTGTATTGAAAAGTTCATGAAAATTCTCGTAGGAACTAACGCCTGCCAAAAATGCCTTCTTCTCCGCGCCCTGCAAGCCCCCGAAAAAGCAGATCAGCCAGCCTGCAGCCAGTGGAAGAAATCGTCCACCCAATACTGTCTTGTTCAAGAATACTACTCCCTCCAACATAGTTCCGTAAGTGTGTTTCAGTGTTATTGCATCTTGTAGATTAAGACTCGTCGATCTCTCTTCAACGCTTCTTCAGGAGCGTCACTCGGGACCTGCGCTTCACTTTCTCCGTATCCGACCGGCAGCAGTCGCTCAGGAGAGACGCCATACTCTTGAGTCAGTCTCAGAAAAATCTCGTTGGCACGTTTCTGGGACAATTTCTGATTAAAGGCAGCATCACCGTCGGCCGAAGCATGCCCCTCGATCGCAAAGTGGAAATCCCGAAACTCGTCGCGATTCATAACAGCGCCCATACTCCGAAGGACTACCGTCGACCTGCTCCCCACGATCTCTGTCGTGCCTTTTCTGAAACGGATCTCTCCCTCGTATTCAGTCGCAGGATCGACATCATACTCAATCTTGGAAGCTACAGTTCCCGCCTTCGCTGCGATATCACCATATTTACTCTCGGAATTCTTCTCCGGCACCACGACTTTCTTCACCTCGACGACAGGAGGTGAGCTTTTTTTCCCAAAAGCATCGTCGGGCTCTGATTCACTATTGGAGAGTTGTCGAGTAACGAGTCCATCCCCTTCGTCTGGCTCCGACGCCGGCTCGAAAGAGAGGAACTCGGCATGACCTCTAGCCCTGCCGATCAGTTCAAGACTTTTCTCATCGAGGATAACACCGCGAGATCGGGGCTTTGATTCGACCGGAATCGAATCAATCCCTCGCGTAACTCTCTTCGGCTTCTCTTCCGGATCGGTCAAAACCACTCCACGAGTCCTTTCTCCCCCGGAACCATTTTCACCTTGGGCCTCCAAAGCGCCCCCCCGAGATCTCCACTTCTTCGCCATCTCCTCTTCAGTCTCCTTGTCCTGCCCTGTAAGCATAGAGCTCAGCACTACTGGAACTCCGAGGAAAACCAGCCATCGATGCGCATTGCTTTTTTCATTCGGAAGTATCTTCATTTTGGTTCTATCGATTGATAACTTACAGTTGTATGATTCACCAACTCGTATGAACTGGGGATCGTTTTCGGTGACAGAATTTCCACAATCTCAGCGGGACCTCGTGACCTGGCAGATTTTGGCACCTCCGGAAGGTTCTGACCGTCCTCCGATACATCCTGATACTCAGCCAGGCTCGCATACACAAAAAAGTGATTTATTCCAGCAGGTGGATGGGCTAAAAACTCGATCACCATTGGCTCACCAGATTTAAGAAGGCTATCGGGTTCTTTTGCATTAGGGAAAAACTGCTGGCTACCGACTCCTGTTCCCCAATGAACGATCTGCAGGTATACGTCGGTATTGGATTCAAAATTCAGAAAGCACTTCTGACCTAGTACAATCTTGGGAGTAACGCTCACCCTTACATGACCTCCTCCGCCAACCTCGATCACCGACTCTGACACGGGAGTAAACTCCGGCTCAGAAACCGGCTCATCAGAAATTATCTTTCGGCTCACAAGCTCTCGCGTTGGTTCAAGATTCCGTGAGTCATTTTGCAACGTATCGTCGCCCGGCTCGGGAATCGCGGCATCTTGGAGTTTACCATTGGCGGCCTCTTTGACGGGAGCAAGTTCTTCCCTGGCCGCTTCCTGTTCATCCGAAGCAGGTTTGTCTTCCTTCTCTACCGGCTCCAATACCCCTTGAGTATCTTCTTTGGAAACGTTCTCGAATTCCTGTTTCTCACTTGGCCAAAGCACCAACGCGGCTACGAGCAGAACAATCGCCGCGGAAAGAACCAAGATCGCTCCTCCGGCATTTGACCGCTTTCCGACAGCATCTCGAGTGATTTCAAGCTCGTGCGGAACCCAACCAACATTTATATGGGGTTCATCTTCCCCCGCATTTACCACCAGGCTGCTGTGGCTAGGACTGTCCAGTCTGTTGGTGCTCTCGATCGCATCACCCGAATTGCTGGAGCTCTCTCCTACCAGAATGTCCTTGAATACATACGTCGAACCAGACTTACCGCCTCTCAAACGTACTGGATCGTGCGTTTTTCCCCTATACACGAGAGAAGCACTCGATTTCGCTTTCACTCGAAACGTAAAATCGAGAATTGAAATGTCACTGTGAATGGGAAAGTTTGCCCCCCACGATACGGCACGATTCGCAAAGACCGAAATCGTTGTCTTCACAGGCTTAGAACACCATGAGTCGCCAGAAGCGATCTCGATCGTTGCATCACTGCCCGCCGATATCTCTAATTTGAGAGGTACAGAACCCTCCTGCACAAGTTGTCCGGGCACGAAAAGACGTGCGTTCAACCTGATATCAGAAGTATTTGGGGAAGCGGCAGACATTTCTCAGAATACTAGAAGAACCAGTAAAGAAAAGGAAGTCACCCACCCTTTTTCCGGGACTTTTCTCAGTATTTCACGGATTTCCCACTTGGTCCGTAAAAACCGCATTCCGTTTTCCTTTACCAATTGTGACTAAGGAGATCGGGTCAAATTCTCATAATCATAGGAAGCAAAAGGAAGACAAACCGGAAGAAGATTTGTCGGATATCGCCTCGCTCCGCTCCCTGTCGTGGTTATACTAATAGTAATCTTGAAGCAATGAACTCGCGACTTGCCCTCATCAACTGGTCGAAAAGAGCAAGAGGGATGGTGTGCATATTTATGGTCACATCTGCACTGGCGACTGCTTCGCCTGCTGGCGAACGCGTCGCCATGATCGTTGGAATCAATAGCTATGGCGAACACTCTCTCCAAAATGCCGTTGGCGATGCGACAGCGATAAGAGACCTGTTTCAGAGCAAGCTTGGATTTGCGAAAGAAGACATCATTTACTCTGCAAACCCCGACCATCTTACCCTCCTAGAAGATTTGAATTCTTTTCGAGCGAAAGCAGCGGGGGCACGGCTGGCAGTCCTCTACTACGCTGGCCATGGAATGGATAGCCTCGACGGAGACAACAACTTCATGGTCCCTTCTGGCGCCCCTTTGGTGGAAATGGCGAAATCTGATGCCTCACTTCAGGTTCACGGAGTGTCCCTTGACGACGTAATCCTGAAAGTCGACAAATCGACCAACGCAGCAAAGCTGTTCCTTATGGATTGCTGCAGGATTCGCCCTCTTGGTCGGGGACCGATTGTTGAAGGAGGAGGCTTAATCCCTTATTCACCCGAGCGATTACCTCGTGATACGCTGATATTACTGGCTGCGTCGCCCAATCGAACAGCAAGCGATGGCGCCGCCCCCGGTGAAAACTCACCATTTACGAGCGCCCTCATCGAAATCCTACCAAATACACAGGCAACCATATTAACCGGCACGCTTGATGTGGGGGACCGCGTTGAAGAACTTACATTTGGAAAACAAAGGCCATCTATTAAGTTTTCTGGCACTGGCAGGGAGTTTCGAAGGATGCATTTCAATAGAGAGCCTCTGACAAAAGAGGAATACTCCCTCCTCTACCCTGAGGATGTCTCTGACGCAGCTCCCTCAGCCCAATCTCCACCACAGTCAAAGGGAAGCTATGCAACCAAATGGGATGGGTATGATTACGAGCAAAAAGTCAATCAGACCGCGTCCAGTAAAATCGATCCAGGGGGATATAGTTACAAGACCTACGACTATGAGAATTCTGAGAAAAAGTCACCTCATTTATCCAATCCCAGCAAATCAGTAGAACTAATCCAGCCGGAATCTTGGAGCAGTAATACGGGTGACTACTACACAGGTCCATACACCCTCTTCGACGGAACCCAGAAGGAGACAGGGACGAGTGAGAAAAAGCGGCTTTCAGATTCTACCAGCACCAGTGGAGGCAGCGGAGCTGTCGATTGGAGTTATTCGGAATACAGCTGGGATACCTATCCCCGTCCTTACTCATATGCATTTAATGAAAAAGGAACCGGAATTCAAGTAAGTCGGACAAGTAGCACCGCAGACGCACCCGAAACATCCTCCTACTTTACTATCGAAGAACTGTTTGATTCAGGACCTTATTTTAACTTTAGTCCCGGAAGTCAGAAGGCGATCTTAAAGGAAGTTCAGGAAACCCTGAAAGACGAAGGGCTCTATCATAGCTATATCGATGGAATCATGGGGACGGGAACTCAAAATGCACTGATCGCATGGCAGAGATTACATCAGAAATCCATCACAGCGAAACTCGACCACAACACCATCAACGGGTTGGGAGAGTCGAACTGGATGGATACAGGTCCAGATCTTTACCCCAAGACGACCGTCGAGAGAATACGGAACACCCAGGGGGCAATCGGCAATTGGCAACGGAGCGATCACCCTTACCGAATCGAGATCGAAAGAATTTATGACAATGGACAGGTGGTTGCAAAATACCACAACCCACAGCGCGGCTACATCGAAGTGGAAGATGCTTGCCTGATAGACGCTTTTTCCGACGACGGGAAGTTCGCCTATGTCGCCATTTTCCTTAAGCTCTCCACCAAAGAATATTCAGGCTCAGAATATTACCTGACATGGAATTGGGATGACTCATTGCGTGGAACCTACTACTTCAGACCGGGAGGCACTGACGCGTCTGCAAATACCGTCGAATTTTTTCGAGTTCAAGAGTAGCCTGACCTAATTGCCCTAATCAGGCAAAACACACGAACAGGTCTTGCAAAACGCACTGGAATCAACGGTCGCACAGCTTGCAAGTGTCCCACTCTCACGGTCACTCCTCCATCGTGAAACTGCCCGAATCATGGCATTCACGTGCACTTCGGCTCACTTCCTTGAAAGAAGCGATCCTCAAGTCCACGCTTGGCATTACTCTTTCGATACAACAAAGCGAATTTCCCAATAAACAGCAGCAACACAGGTCGGACCGCACGACCAATCGTGCGGTCCGGAAATTTACCACCACTGAACAAACAGAAACAAATTTGATAGAAAATCTGAACCAATGAAGGCTGAGCCAGCCAGGTAAAATCAGACTTCCTCCTTTCCCGGTCCTCAATGGGCCAAGCCCCTCTTCCCTCCCTCCTAGCGGGGCGGCCCGAGGCCCGGGATCCTCCTTCCATCGAACTTTCCCAACTCCTCAACACTCATACACGTTCCCGCCCTAACGAACCGCCTGACAAGTTGAAAACAAATCCAGATCCATCGGCCCCGTCCGTGAATGCCAGAGAACTCCGGCTCACACGAGGCATCTTTGTTTGTCTTCTCATCCTGACAATACTCGCGTTGGGGCTGGCGACTCGATACTCGAAACCGGTCCTTCTTCCTCTTCTTCTGGCACTCCTTATTACCTTGGTTTTGCAACCAGTCCAGGCCACGCTATGCAAATTAAAACTACCCAACGCCCTTGCTGCAGCCGTTGCGGTTTTCATGCTGATGCTTTCGGTCTCTACCGCCGCCTACTATCTCGCGGCGCCTGCCGTCGAATGGGGTGAAACCCTCGACATGGAAGAGGCCGAGAAGCGGATCAAAGATGTTCTCGCTCCGCTCAAGGAAATGTCAGAAGAAATCGAAAAGGTCAGCGAAAAAGTCGAGAACATCGCAGAGAAAGAGGAAAGTGACCGCGCGGAGAAACAAAAGCCAGCTGCTGTCGATCTCATCAATCAGCCTCTCATTCCCGACCGTGTCGTTGAAACTACGTCTGTCAAACAAATCGAAGTCACTGACCAGAGCCAAACGGAGCCCGAGAAACAGAAAAGCGAGCCGGTAAAGGTAGAAGTTCGGGAGAAAAGGACCAGCGTCGTCATGGATTACGCTCAGGGAATCGGCGTACACATTACTGCCACGCTTCTATTGATTTTTTTCTTCCTCGCCTACGGACACATTTTTACTCGAAGGTTGGCTAAGGACAGTGACGCGGGAGACGCATTTGACTCGGCCCGGCACGATGTTTCGGCTTACCTATTCACTATCACTGCCATCAATATCGGGCTGGGCGTCTGCATAGGGATCGCCATGTGGCTACTGGGAATGCCGAACCCCATCCTCTGGGGAGTCATGGCGACTGCTCTGAATTTTCTCCCTTACATTGGAGCGTTTGCTGGCACCGCCGTTGTGGCACTAGTTGCCCTCGTAACCTTCGACAACGTTTGGTACGCTGCTCTCATTCCCGTAGTATACCTTACCCTGACAAGCCTCGAAGGAAGTGTCGTAACCCCCATGATCATCGGGAAACGTTTTTCCCTAAATCCAATCATCGTCGTGGTGTCTTTTCTTTGCTGGGGAGCCCTCTGGGGAGTTCCCGGAATGCTCATCGCCACACCTACCTTGATGATTTTCAAAGTGATTTGCGAAAGGGTTCCAGCGCTCACCACTGTGAACCGGGTCATCTCTCGATAACTTCGAGAGCGATCTCACTCACCTCCGCCTTCGGAAGGCAGTTGAAAAATGGTCTCCCACTTCTCTGCTTCCGTTTCGCCGCTTGGCGTGAAGAAATCCAACGCCTGATCAGGATCCAGCCTCCTGAGGAACGAATAGTATTTCCGAAACACCTCCGGCTTACTCTGCGAATCTACCGGTTTCCACCCCTCCACCACTTTCTTGAGGATGGGGTAAATTCGATTGTCGCCGATTACCCCCATCCTTCTCTCCCCCAGAGCTTGAGTGAACGTATCCAAAGCATACTCCACCGAAGCAGTATCCCGAATCATTTCGCCCGCCTCGATACGTGCCTGAACCAGCGCCGACGGATCGAGGAGCCTCTTCTTGTAGTCATCCAGTAAAAGGATGGACTTCTTTTGTTCATACTTTTCCAGGTTCTCCCCCTGAACGGCTTCCTCCACAATTTCCACTGGTGTCTTTTGCCCCGTCCTGGGCTCTGGCAGCCTGATAAGATCCTCAACCGATTCCGGGTCACTAATAATGGGCGGGTAGATATCCTTCCGCTTCAAGAGTTCGTCCATATTATTGATCAACTCCTCCGGAACCTTGTAATTCGAGTAGGAAGTAGATCGCGGGGACTCGACGCTTTGTGATACCACATAGATCACCCAGACGACGATGATACACATGAAACCAATTCTCCATCCGTTCCCACCTTCCTCTTTCTTCGTCTGCTGCCGCTGTATCACCTCTGTCCGAGGAGGCTCTTGAGCTTCGGGAAGCTCCATTCCTTCAGGCAACAGACTGCGGATCCGAGTCCGCAACAACCCATCTCGTAATCGGTATCTCTCAAGGTTTTCCACAAACAGGATGTCTTCCGGCGATGCCCACGCATACACCATCCCCATTCTGGACTCGGCTATCCGATCAAACCAGAAACGCCGGTCTTTCTTCGGCATCGCAAAAGGAATGTGCTTCCCAAGGTGGATCCACTCTTCCCCATCGCGGATGGCTCGATCTCGCTCCTGCACCGGAAAATGCAGATAAGCAAAGTCGACAAGGCTTTCCGAAATCGCCACAGCGTAGAAAGACAGCTTTTCCGCGATGTCTACCGCCAGCATCGCCGCCGACTCATTCGGGAACCGATCCTTGTGCTTTAGAATGGCAGTCGCCATATCTTGGAGCCGCAGCAACTTTGCTTCATTGTAAAGATAGTTCACGAGCAACCGCGTGATCCGAGGGTCGCCATATTCCAGCTCACGAATGACCGCGCTATTCCCCCAGTTCGTGAGGATCAATCCGGGAAAATCCCCCAGGTGCTTTTCCACCATCGAACTCCACCGTGGCGTAATATCAGGATCTTCCTGGCAACGTTTATTTCCATCCCGGACCAACTGTCCCAGCGCCGATCGCCATTCCTCACTTTCCTCCTTCACCAGCCACGACAACATCCGCAGTTCGATGTCTTTAAGAGGATCGATCTTCACCGACGAAATCGCCCGAGCGTCCGGAATCTGCGAACCCTCTGGAATCGATCGCGTCTCCGGAATCACAAACTTCTCTTCCTCCTCTTTTTCCTCACCTTTATCGTCTTCCTTATCCTCCTCGACTTCCGGCTCATCATCCCACTCCACACTGAAGGGATCACCAAACGGAAAACCAAACGTCCCTTCCTCATACGTAAGCCCGCTCTCCAACTGCTTCAAAGCTGACTCATACGCATCCCTGACACGGCGAAAACCTTCCGGATCCTGATCCGGTCGATGCTCCTTCAGCTTACGAGCATAGGACCGCTTCACATCCTTCTCCGTCGCCGTCTTGCGATCCAGCTCCAGCACATTCCATGGCGATTCCCAACTCATCCTCCATCACCGTGACTAACGGCCCTCTTCTTCCTTAAAAAACGGATCGACAAAATTATCGAGCATCGCCGCCGCGATATTGATTTCCTTCTCTTCCTCGCTTTCCAGTGCTCTCTCAAAATCCTCCACGAGGAAAGAGAGCCTCTCGCGCGCGTGTCCGACCAGTTCCTCATACAGTCGGTTCGCCCGCTCGAGCCGAGCCCGGTTGGGCAACTTGTCACGTGGATGGATCTTCAATGGAGCAAGCCGCTTCATCGCATCCTCGATCTCCTTTTTCGAAAGCTTCCCGGCTCTTTGTTCGAATACTTCGGCAATCTTCTCACCCGACTCCAGCACAGTAACTTCGACTTCCAGCAAGCCATTCATATCGTAGCTGAAACGAACTTCGAAGTCTCCCGGGAAACGCTGGGCGGGCTGATGCTTCAGCCCCTTCACGGTAAACTCCCCGATCTTCTGGTTGTCAGAGACCTTTCTCGCTTCGCCCTGGTAGACCTTTACGGTCACCGTATCCTGCTGCGGATGGAGCGTGGAAAATCCCTTCGCCCGACTCACCGGCACTACCGTGTTCCGATCGATAATCGGCGCATAGTATCCCGGCTCACGATGCGTTTCAGAAAGCTGATGCGTTGTCTCGATACCAAGTGTGTGCGGTGCTACGTCCGTCAAGACGATGTCACCTACCGCTTCATCCCCTTCCACCAGAGCACTCTGCACCGCAGCCCCCAACGCGACCACACGATCCGGGTCCAGCGTCTGGTTCGGAACTCGGCCCAGTTCCTCCGCCACCAGCTTCACGACCAATGGCATTCGACTCGCACCACCAACAAGGAGAACATCGTCGATATCCGACGTTTCAAAATTTACATCCCTCAGGCAACGCTTGATCACGGGGCGAATCCGAGCCGTCAGTTCCTTCGCCGCTTCCTGAAAATCCTCGCGGCGTATCACGAGTTCTTTGCCTTTCACCGAAACGGCGACTTCTTCCTGCTTGGTGAGGCGACGCTTCGCCATTTCCACCTGCTGCCGCCAGCGCATGCGCACTTCGTCATCGGGTTCCTCGCCCACCTGCGTAATCGCCCACTTCGCCAGCGCGTCGGTGTAGTCTTCCCCGCCGAGGCGGCTCACCCCGCCGGAGGCTTTCACCTCGATCACTCCCTCGAAAACTTCGAGCAGCGTCACGTCAAAGGTTCCGCCTCCCAGGTCGAAAATGAAGAGATTCTCCTCCGCATCGGACTGTCTGTATCCGTACGCTAGCGCCGCCGCCGTCGGCTCGTTCACCAGTCGCTTCACCTCAATTCCCGCGATTTCGGCTGCCTCGACAGTCGCCAGTCGCTGTTGATCATGAAAATAGGCTGGAACCGTGATCACTGCCGACTTCACCTCGCGCCCCAGGTGCATTTCGGCAATGCGCTTCATTTCCTTCAGCACCACCGCCGAGCATTCCGTCGGCGTCCATTCCCGGCCTCCGAAGGAATATCGCGTGTCCATCCCCATATCGCGCTTGAACTGGGAAATGCCCGAGTCCGGATCCACGATCAGGCGATCCCGTGCGGCGCGACCGACTAATAGCTCACCATCCTCCGCCACCGCGACGGCAGAAGGAGTCAGGACGTCCTCCAACTCATTCGCCAGCACCTCTGGCTCACCATCTTTCATGATGGCAACCAGGCTGTTCGTCGTCCCTAGGTCGATCCCGATCATGCCGGGAAATAGAGGCGTTCAACGCTCCAATCGCAAGTGATACTTCCCCAGTACATCTTCCACATATATCTATACATAAATGGAAAAAACATCGCCTTGCTTCCTCTTTCTCAATCTTGGATGGTAGGAGCATCACTCGATGGATTCACCAGAGAAACTGCGCCCTCTCCGCGAATCTCCACCTCTCAGGGAGAAAACCCAGATGCGCCTGGAATGGGTCGGCGTTCCTTCCGGGACATTCATCATGGGTGACCTCTTAGCCGGTTCCGCGAACGCCGCCACGCTCTCCAGTCCATACTGGATTCTGAATGAGCCCGTCACTCAGTTCCTATGGACGTCGATGGCGAAAGGAAACCCCAGCGAATTCAAAAGTCATTCCCTCCTCCCTGTCGAAAGTATCAGCTATTACGATGCCCTCGATTTTTGCCAGATCCTGAACCGAGCCTGCCAACCTGTTGAAGGGTGGCACATCACCCTCCCGACCGAAGCTCAGTGGGAATACGCCTGCCGCGCCGGAACTTCCACGCATTACTACTGGGGTAACGAGTGGATTCCCGACCGGGCAAACGCCGACAACCGCAGCGACTCCACCACCCGCGTCGATACCTACCCCCTGAATCCGCTGGGCCTCTACGACACTCACGGAAACATCTGGGAATGGTGCCTCGACCACTTCGAAAGCGGTCACGCCATTCGAGGAGGAGCCTGGAACTCCGCACCACAACAGTGCTGCTCCACCTTCCGAATGGGGAAATCGCCTGATTTTAAGACTAACAATATCGGCTTCCGCCCCGTAATCACGAGGGTAACGGCCTGACGCACCCCACCTACCCTTTTGGACGGTAGGATACGCCCTTTTTCAAGGGACTCGCGTATCGGCACAGCCGGGTCTACCTTATATTTCCTCCCTTCTTATGGCTTTCCCACTCAATCGACGACAATTCCTCCGCAGCGCCAGTGCGACCATCGCGCTACCGGCCCTCGAAGCCTTTGGCGCGGACGAAAAAGCGACCAAACAGGAAAAATCCGACGGCCCACGCAATTTCGTCGCTGTTGGCGCCTACCTCGGCTGGCACCAGCCCGCCTTTTTCCCAAAGGAAGCAGGGAAAGACTACACCACACCCGAGATACTGAAGCCCATCGAGGGCTATCGCGATCAGTTCACCGTCTTCTCTGGCCTCGATCACCGTGCCCCGAACGGCCATACCGCCTGGCCAAATTTCCTCAGCGGAAAATCCCCCGGCACCTACTCCGTCGACCAGCAGATCGCCGATCAGATCGGAGGGAAAACGCGCTTCTCCTCCATCGAACTCGCCACCGGCGTGGGCGAAGGGGCGAAGTCCATGAGCTTCACTAAGCAGGGCGTCGGTCTACCCACCATCATGCGCCCCAGCGTGCTCTACCGCCAACTTTTCACCTCCGAAGCCGATCGCGAACGCACCGAGTATTTGCTGAAAAGCGGACAGAGTTCCCTCGACAGCGTTCTCGCTGATGCACGAGCGCTTCAGGCCAACCTCCCCAAGCGTGACCGTGAGAAGCTCGACGAGTATTTCGATTCCTTCCGCTCCGTGGAGAAAAAGATGGGCCGCCAGCTCGCCTCGCTCGATCAGCCCATCCCCGATCCCGGATACCAGCTCCCGAGCTACGATCCCATCACGCCGAACCTCCAGATGGAAGCCGGGACAATCATGTACGATCTCATGGCTCTCGCGCTGGAAACCGAGTCGACCCACGTCGCGTCGCTTTTTCTCGACGGACTCGGTCAGGTCTTCGCCATCGACGGCGAAGTTCTCAAGGCAGGCTACCACGCCCTTTCCCACCATGGCAACGATCCCGAGATGATCGACGACCTCATTTCCATCGAGCGTGCGCACATCGACTGCTTTGCCGGATTCCTCAAGCAACTCTCCGAAAAGAAAAACCCACAGGGCAAGTCCCTGCTCGACGACACCGTCATTCTTCTCGGCACCGGCATGGGAGACGCCTCACGCCACAGCAATGCGAACCTGCCCACTCTCGTCGCTGGCGGCGGATTCAACCACGCTGGCCACATTGCCATCGATTCGAAGAAAGCCGACGCACCTCTCCTGGGGGATTTGTATATCACCCTCATGCAGCGTCTTGGCATGGAGACCGATTCCTTTTCCAACGCCTCCCGCAACCTGAACCACCTGCTTTCCTGATGGTTCGCTCATTCTCATACCTGTGTGCCCTCGCGGCCACACTCATCCTGACATATTCCTCACACGCTGAGGAAAAGCCGTCAGAGATCCCGGCAGCAGTCACCGACATTCTCGCGAAGCGCTGCCTCGAGTGCCACGACGAACTCTCCGAGAAAGGCGGCGTCAATCTCGACCACGTCGACATCGACTGGAGCACTGACAAAACGACATCCATGTGGGAGAAAACCTACAACGTCGTTGCTCACCAGCAGATGCCTCCCGTTGACGAACCGCAGCTCACACCAAAGGAAAAACACATCGTTCTCACCTACCTCGACAAAGAACTCACCGAAAACACCCCGATCGGCGGCACCCTGCCCCGCCGCCTCAACCGCCTCGAGTATCAAAACTGCATCCAGACCGTTTTCCGGATGTATGACTACCAGCTCCCACTCGGTTTTCCCAAAGACACGCGCAGCCACGGCTTCGATACCGTCAGCGAGTCACTCGTTCTCTCACCTCCGCTTCTTGATTCTTACCGCGTCGTCGCCCGCCAGATCGCTGACGAGTTGTATCCGCCGAAAAAAGAGAAGCCTCCCGTAAAAAAACTCACTGCAGGCGTCGACGATCTCGTCCTCAGCTTTTCCGCCTCCACCATTCATGGCGATGCACTGCGTCTCGCCTCTCGCAGCAACAGCATCATGCGTAGCTGCACCTGGCCCAGCAAAATCGAGACCCCAGCTTCGGGCACCTACAAGATCACCGTAAAGACCTCCGCATTCCGTCCCGATCCTGACAAGCCAATGATGCTTGAGGTCCGCGCTCGAGCTCTCTCCGCCAGCGACCGCTCAGCCATCGGAACCTTTCGAGTTCTAAAGGAAATCGAAGTAACTAACACCACCCCGCAAACCGTCACCTTCGACGCCAATCTCTACGCAGGTGAGACCCCGCTTCTCCGCTGGGCGAATGCCGACCTTGATCACACACCGAAAGTATTCCGCCCCCTACTCGAAAAGCAGTTCAAAAAGGACAAACGCTTTCACGCCGCCTGGGTCGAAATGCTCTTTCCCAGTAAACCAGATAAACCTCGAGGTCGAGCCTCCGTCACCAGCCTGCGAGGACGCAACGGATGGGACATCTTTCAGCGCCACTACAAAAATTCCGACCTCTCGATGGAGGAAGCGAACTTCGAATCGAGATACACCAAGCTCGCTCTCGGCATGGCAGACAACGCAGGCGTAGTCCGTGCCCTCGGCGACACATTCTCCTACCACTACCACGAAAACGGCCCCGCCCTCCAGATCCACCAGATCAGCGTCGAAGGCCCCTTTGAACTCATCGAAGATCCAAAGGATAAAGAACGCCGCTCATGGCGAGAGTGGAGCTTCAGCACCCGCAAAGAAGGAGAGACCGACGAGCAATTCGTAAAACGCGGACTCCAGACGTTCCTCCCCCGCCTTTTCCGCCGCCCCGTCGAAGCCGAGGTGCAGAAAGCCTACCTCGAAATCGCGAAGAAACACTGGGCCGAAGGCAACACCTTTGAAGAAGGCATG
This sequence comes from Verrucomicrobiales bacterium, assembly GCA_002698785.1. Taxonomy (GTDB): domain Bacteria; phylum Verrucomicrobiota; class Verrucomicrobiia; order Verrucomicrobiales; family DEV007; genus Arctic95D-9. The sequence continues at coordinate 85,105 of PAAG01000019.1, forward strand.
CATCTTCTCCTGCGAAACGCCCTCGTCTCTCCCCGTTTTTTATACCGCGAGACCAACTCCGGCGAACTCGACCAGCACGACCTCGCCAGCCGACTCGCCTTTTTCCTGACACGTCATCCACCAACGAGCGATCTCGTCCACCACGCCCGCGCCGGTCGGCTCTCCGACCCCGCCCTTTTCCGTAGTGAAGCCGAACGCCTCATGCCGAAATCACCATCCTCTCCCATGATCCGTGATTTCACTGAGCAATGGCTGCACACCCGGCTGCTGCCCGAGATCATGCCCGACGAGAAGTTCGACTTCACCACCGAAGAGACCGACATCGCCAAGGCCGAAGCCGAGCATTTCTTCTTCACCCTCCTCGACGAGAACCGTCCCCTCTCCGACTTCATCGATCCTGACTTTCTCACCACATCGAAGCGCTTCGCGCAGGAGCACTACGGCTACCCCGTCGACAAAGAAAAGAAAATCAAACACTCCGCGCCATGGGAGAGCGCCCATAAGAAAATCGAACATCTCCCTATCGAACGCGGAGGAAAACGCGGAGGCCTCCTTGGCCAGACCGCCATCCTCATGGCCACTGCCAACGGAGTCGATACCCAGCCCGTCCTGCGTGGCGTCTGGGTTCTCGAAAACATACTCGGCACGCCACTCCCTCCCGTTCCCAGCAACGTCCCCGCCCTCACCCCCGATATTCGCGGAGCCACCACACCGCGCGAGCTCCTCGAAGCCCACACCAAGGATGCCGACTGCCGAGGCTGCCACCAGCAGATAGACCCCATCGGATTCGTCCTTGAGAACTTCGATCCCGTCGGACGCTGGCGCGACAACTGGCCCGAGGCAGAAGCCCCCATCGATCCCTCCGGTACCCTTCCTGACGGCACCGAGATCCTCGACTACACCGACTTCAAAAAGTGGCTCGCCGGAAATACAGGCACCTTTGCCGAGTGCCTCGGAGAAAAACTCATGATCTACGCCACCGGCCGCATTCCCTCCTACGCCGAGCGAAAAGAAATCTCCCAGATCGTCGCCAACATCCAGAAAACCAACGGCGGCTTCCAGGACTTCCTCCTCGCCCTCATCGAGAGCAAAACCTTCCGCACTAGGTAAAACAAATCCTCCAGAGAAATCGGAGAAGTTCGGAGTTCCGCCTTTAGGCGGTTTCATCTATAGTGGGCCCATGGAAAACCAGATCGCTGACGAGGCTCCCACCAAAAACCCCGCCCTCTTCCGATACTCTCCCGACGGCGAAACCCTCTTTTACCCACCTTACATTCCGTGGCGCCCGTTCATCGTCGAAAGCGAAGAAGAACAAGCACGACTTTCCAGTGACTGGACCTTCATGCAGTTCTTATTGACCGTGTCCATTGCCATAGTCGTAGTCTCCTACCTCGCCTTTAGCATGGCCTACCCCATGCCCGATATCACAGACCTGGCGATACTCCCGATCATGTATGGCATGTATCTACTCTTCTTCTGGTGGAGATTCCGATCAGAATACTCTCCCCCGAGACGCAGAGCTCCAAAACTCGGCTTTCTCGAATACAACCGCCAAACAGCGGAGAAAACATCGATCTCCCAACTGAAGTTTCAGGTTTCCCTCTCGCTCATGGCGGCACTGACCCTGGCATGGCTTCGACCGGACGATGTCGGAGATTGTGTCCTCGCCACCATATTCATTCTCCTCTTCGCCCACCGCACCCTTCTCCTCGGGCTGAAACTTGGAGCAAGTCGCTAGCCTCCAGTTCGGAGTTCCGCCTTCAGGAAGTTTCCGCTATAGTCGCACCTAATGGAGACCGAAGCCTCCCAGAACGAAACGAGACGACAATCTCTAATCTTCCGAAAGGGAACCGATGGAGAAACACTCTTCTATCCCCCCTTCACTCCATGGCGTCCGTTCGTCGTGCGCAGCGAAGAAGAAAAGCAAGACCTATCAAGGAAATGGAAAACGATCGAAAACTGGGTAGCTCTTTTTCAAATAGCTATACTCCTTGGTTTCCTATTGCGCGGAATTTTCGACCTCCCTGTTTCCATTTGCATCTTGCCCGTCGTTCCCCTGTTTCTCGCCTACCTGATTCTCTTACGCCGGCGCTTCCGAACTGAATATTCAGTCCACCGAAACCTCAGCCAGCGGCTCCATATTCTCGAATACAATCGACAGACCGCCCAGTCAAATTCGCTTCGAAACCTAGCGATGACCTGGCTTCCCTTTTCTCTTATAACATTCGTATTTTGGAACCTCCTACCAACAAACGAACTGGATATCTTGACATGTACTGCAGTGCTAACCTTGGCAACTACCCACTACACCCTCCTCCTCGTGCTAAAACTTACGCCTAATCGAAGACAGCCGAAAAACCCGTAGCGAAAAACGTGAGTTTTTCGTCCAGAGCCACAGCCCCTCCCCTCCATGAAACACCTTACCCTGGCCTTTCTCCTCACAATCACCACCACCTTCCCCGCGCTGGCCATCTACATGGAAGCAGACCTACGCGACGTTCCCCTCAAGCGCCTCATCAAGAACGTCGAAAAACAAACCACCTCCGATCCTAACAACGCCCAGGCATGGCACCACGTCGCGCGCACCCACGCCATGGCCTACTCTCGCAAACTCGCCGAAAGCGACGAAGTGCAAATGTATCTCGGCCAGAAGTCCGGCAATCCACTGAAAAAGAAAAGCCCACCCGAACCGTGGTTCGGATTTGACGGCCCACGCGTTCCCTTTTCCCAAGTCAAAAAGGCGACCACCGAGGAAACAAACGCCATCGCCAAACAACACCTTGAGAAAGCCATCGCCGCCTATCGCAAAGCGCGCACACTATCTCCTAACAATACCACTATCCGCCTCGGCCTCGCCTGGTCACTCGATCAAGCAGGCAACGACGAAGAAGCCATCAAAGAATACCGCGCCATCCTCGCCGAAGCCTGGAAGCGGGAAGGAAAAATGACCGGCGGATTCGGCAACTACCTCTACACCGAAACAGGAGCCTACCTTCTCCCCCATCTCGACTCGAAAAAGGATGCCCGTGAAATCGCCGAGATCAAAAAGCGCACCGAACATCTCGAATCACTTCCCCGCGCCATCACACCCATCATCATTCCCGTAGAAAAAGAAACCACCTCCCTCACCAATCTCATCGACCGACAGGCCCGTGTCCCTTTTGATCTCGATGGCACCGGTCGAAAACTCGAATGGCAATGGATCACCCCCGATGCCGCATGGCTCGTCTACAATCCCAACCATACCGGCCAAATTACTTCTGCCACCCAGATGTTCGGAAACCGCTCCTTCCTCCTCTTCTGCGAAACCGGATACGAAGCCCTCGCCCTCCTCGACGACGACGGGAACGGAGCCCTGACAGACACCGAACTCGACGGCCTCAGCCTCTGGCGCGACATCGACTCCGACGGCCACAGCACTCCCCAGGAAGTCCGCCCACTTTCGCACCACGGCATCACTTCCCTCTCGGTAAAAACATCCCAGCATCCAACCGGCATCGCCTATTCCCCACAAGGCGCCACCCTCACAGACGGATCGACCCGCCCCACCTACGACATCATCCTTGAAACAGCTCCCTGATCGCCTCACTACCACTCACCCGCGTCCCTGAAATGGATACCACTGGATCAGAACCCATCAACCGCCCGAGGCTGTTCCGTAAGGGCCTCGCGGGAGAGACACTGTTCTATCCTCCCTTCACTCCATGGCGCCCTATCAAGGTCCAAAGCGAGGAAGAAAAAACTTACCTCCTCCAGAAATGGACAAGTGTAGAAAAATTCCAGCTAGTCTCACTGGGCATCGGAGGAGCGGCATACGTCATTCTGAAAAACCAATACTTACCCGGACTTGCCTGTGCCGCGATCGCTATCATTGCCGTCTACGCGACGTATCTCATCACTGTCCGATCCAAATACCGGCATGAGTATGCCAATCCCCAGAATCTGGGCGAAAAGCTCGGCTTCGTGGAATACAATCGCCAGATGGCAGAGACGGATTCCACCCGCCAGTTAATTTTCCAATTGGCTATCCCGCTCATCGCGGTCGCCTTCTTTGCTTGGCCTCCGTTACCCGATGAGCCCGATCATTGGATAACGCTGGCCATATTTCTCATCCTACTCGCGTATCAGACACTCCTGCTGGGCCTAAAGCTCACCTCATCCGGCAAACAGCCTTCCGGCACGGATTGACAATCCACCGCTAATACCGAGCCTCACACCATTTCCCCCTTGCCTTCGCCCCTCCTTCACCTCCACGCTGGAAGGGCATGAAACGCTTTCTTTTAAAGCTAGGCACAATCACCCTGATTGTTCTGTTAGTCACCTTCTTCGCCCTCACTGCCGGCACTACTTTCTTCCTCCCTGACATCTGGAAAAAGGCCGAGCCCGGAATGACTCGCGAAGAAATCCTCACCCTCATCCCCGACGACTGGCCCGACTGGCAGCCCATCGCTACCACCGACGGTCCACTACGCCGCGCCATCAAATACGAGTGGAAAGTCGTCGACCGAAAACGCCTCTCCAACCCTGTGTCGAAGATCCACGACATCTCCATCTTCGGTCACATCGGTCTCCGAGCCTACGCCCTCGAGATCGTATTCAAACGAGACAGCGACGAAGTCCACGAAGTCGTGAGAGGTCACATCGGTCCCATCCAACACACCGTCGAATGGCTGAAGCGGAAACAATCCACATGGTCTCCTCGATAACGCACCTCCAAAGCCGTCGTAAACTCCCGCCGCAGAGCATTGCATTCCTCGTCAATGCACACCAGAATGCAGCATGACCTCTCGCCTACCGGCGCTTACTATCGCCGCAGCATTCCTCCTCCCACTCATCGGTAGATCCCAGCCACTCGTCCTCGAAAACGGCGGGCTCAAAAACACCTACCGCCTCATCTTCGATGAAATCTCACCCGACATGGGATTCCTTCGAGGTTCTCTCGAAATTCTCGGCGACGACACCGGTCGCGAAAAGCCCCACACCAAACTCCCCTTCGCCGGAACCATCACTCCCATCGAAGGACGCGACAATGCGGAAACCCTCGAACTGCGCGGCACTACGCTGCTATCCTTTTCGCCACCACAGAACCCAGAGGAGCCCTTCCCTCTCATCAACGGCACCCTCTACAATCGCCTAACAGACACACCAGGAGCTCGCATCTACTTCTACAGCTACGACGCTGACGCCGGAGAATGGGACACCTTCCCCTTCGACTTCGGCACCATCCCCGAGGGCGAAGAACTCACCGGCGAAGTCGACTGGCTTTCCCTCGTCTCCGTTGGCGGTTTTTCCCTCGGCATGCCCGGCGTCATCGCCAACCGCATCATCAACGGAAAATTCACCACCAGCGAAGAAATCCTCGAAGGCGCCACCGGACTCTTCGTGCAGGACTGGACCGCTCCCGGCCTCGGCCTGACCCTGAAAATGGGCCACGAAGAAGACAGCAAACAACAGCACATCGAATCCATCGAGATCTCCGGCCAGTCCCAGCTCAAAACCGACCGAGGCGTCGGCATCGGCACACCCCGATCCGAAGTAGAAAAGAAATACGCCGCCGAAATCGAAGAAGCCGAACAATTCGATGATATCGAAAACCAGATCGTAGCAGGCTCCGTCTTCGGCGGCATCATCTTCACCTTCGACGAAGACGAAAAGGTCACCACCATCTTCGTAGGCGCCGCAGCGGAGTAATCCGCAAAGTACGGGGTCCCGCCTTCAGGCGGCGGCGGAGCTACGTGCGAAAAGCGCCCCGCACTACCCATCCAAGGTAGCTGCGTGCGGCCCGCACGCAGGGCATAGCCCAAGCCGCTCCCAATACCCTCGACATCACGTTGGTATTTTGTTAGTATAAACCACACCCCCTCGAAACTCCCAAGAAAGGCAAGAAACACCAAATGATGGCCAGAGAATCACTCCATCCCACTCACCCTCAACAGCTTACCTGGAAAATGATAAAAAACGAAAATCCCATCATTTCCCATCATTTTCAAAAACAGCCTCTCTCCCCAACCGATTACTGATCACCGATTACTGATCACCCTCCCCCCGAAACCCGCCCCTTTACCCGGGGTTAAACCGCTGTTTATTTCCCGCTGGATTCTCCCCAAATGGCGCATCGCATTCTCTTCTCCCTGGGCCTCTTGGCCACGCTCGCTCACTCCTCCCACGCTGAGGAGAAAAAAGCCGTGTTGCCCGAAAAACACTTCGCCATCCTCGAATCTTACTGCCTCGACTGCCACGACGCAGCCTCCGAAAAAGGCGGCATCAACCTCGAAGACCTCTCTTTCGAACTCAGCACCGTCCAGTCCGCCGAGACCTGGCAGAAAGTCCTGAACTCCCTCAACTCCGGCGACATGCCGCCGAAGAAAAAGCCACAGCTCACCTTCGACGAAAAATCCGAGCTCCTCTCCGACCTTTCCCACCAGCTCGTCGTCGCGCGCGACGTCCTCAGCGACAGCGGCGGAGTCATCACCATGCGCCGCCTCAACAAGCGCGAATACGAAAACACCGTCGAAGACCTCCTCGGCGTCCGCATCGAAGCCGATGCCCTACCCGACGACGCCAACTCCGACGGCTTCGACACCGCCGGCTCAGCCCTCTTCTTCTCCAGCGACCAGTTCGAGCAATACCTCGACCTCGCCCACAAAGCCCTCGACGCCGCCTTCGTCTTCGGCAAACAGCCCGAGCCCCAGACCCTCAAGCGCGAGTCCGAGACCAGCCTCAACAAATTCTACATCAAGCAGTCTAACAAGCTCAAAAAAGACTACGACCTTGCCCAGGAATGGCGAGCCACCAAAGGCAAAAAGAAACCCAGCGACTTCGGCTTCATCGACGAAAACGACGTCAAATTCCACGAGCGCCTCTACAATCAACAATACGCCACCTACGCCCACTACCTCAGCCTGCCCGAGACAAAAGACGGCGTCATCCTTTACCGACTCTTTAACGGAGCCGTCATCGACAAATTCGAATTCCCCAACAAGTGGCCCGCCGAAGAATACAACGTCACCGTGCGCGCCGCCATCCTTCCCGGCTCTAAATCCCACGAACAGTTTCTCGAATACGGATGGACCGGCGGCGGCGGTCGTGGTGGAGAGCTCACCCTCCTTGGATGCGTGCGCGTCACCGGCACCATGGAAAACCCGCAGGAGATCACCCTGCCCATCACCGTCCCGCGCCAGGGCTCCCGCACCCTCGCCTTTCGCCAGCGCCAGCACAACAATCGCGACGCCACTCGCGCCGCCTTCGTCCAGTCCATCAACCGCACCGGCCTCGGCCCCAAGCCCGCCCTCTGGGTCGACTGGATTTCCGCCACCGGCCCCCACTACGACCAGTGGCCACGCCCCGTCGTCTCCAAAGTCTTCGGAAAACAAATGTGGTGGCAGGTCGAGGACGAAGACGCCTACGCCCGCGACATCGTCGCCCGCTTCGCCAAGCGCGCCTTCCGCACCCGCACCCCCGAGCCCGAATACATCGACAAACTCCACCAGCTCTACCTCGACGCAAAAGCCGGAGGAGCCACTTTCCAGGTCGCCATCAAAGAACCCCTAGCCGTCGTCATGGCCTCCCCAGGGTTTCTGTATTTGATTGAACCGGTCACCGGCGAACCGATCACCGGCGAACCGGACGCAGAATCCAAAAAACCGCACCTACTCGACGAGCGCGAATTCGCCGTTCGCCTCGCTTACTTTCTCTGGAGCGCTCCGCCCGACAACATCCTCCGCAGCGCCGCGAGTAAAGGAAAACTCAAAGACCCGAAGTCACTCGCCTGGCACGTCAACCGCATGCTCGACGATCCACGCTCCGACCAGTTCATCGCCGCCTTTGCCCACCAGTGGCTCGACATGGAGCGCCTCGACTTCTTCCAGTTCGACTACGCCGCCTACCCCGAGTTCGACGACTCCGTCAAAGAGGCCGCCCGCAACGAAGTCTACCAGACCATTCGCCACATCCTCACAAAAGATCGTCCCCTCTCCGACCTCCTCAAAGCCGACTACGCCGTCGTCAACGACATCCTCGCCGACTACTACGATATCAAAGGCGTCACCGGCAGCGACTTCCAGCGCGTCTCCCTTCCTGCCGACTCTCCCCGTGGTGGCTTGTTAGGCATGGCCGCCATCCACGCCATGGGGTCCGATGGCAACCACTCCTCCCTCGTCGAGCGCGGCGCCTGGGTCATGCGCAAACTCCTGCACAATCCCCCACCACCCGCACCGCCCAACGTCCCGCAGCTGAGCCGCATCACCAACCAGCTCATCACCCAACGCGAAAAACTCGCCAAGCACATGGAAGAAGCTCAGTGCGCCAACTGCCACGCAAAGATCGACCCCATCGGCTACGGATTGCAGAACTTCGACGCCGCAGGCCAGTGGCGAGACGACCTCCTTCTCGAACAAGTCGTAAAGAAAAAGGTCAAAAAGAAAAAGACCGTCCCCGTCGATGCCGCAGGCACCCTCCCCGACGGCACCGAATTTGCTGACTACTATGGCCTGCGCGACGCCGTTGCCGCCCACGACCAGGCCTTTTCCCGATCCTTTACAGAAGCCCTCATCGAATACGCCCTCGGACGAAAATACGGATTCTCAGACGAAGCCCTCCGCGAAAAAATCATCAACCGCGCCGACCAGAAAAACGGACAGATGCGCGAGCACATCATCGCCCTCATCCAGTCCAAAGCCTTCCGAACCAAGAAATGAACCCTTTCAAAAAACAACCACGCCGCCACTTCCTGCGCAGCAGCACCGCCCTCATCGGCCTGCCACTCCTAGAGTCTTTTGGTTTTAGGCGATTCGCCAGTGCCGCCGACATCAGCGCGACCGCACCCGCCAAGCGCATGGTCTTCCTTGGCATGGGATTCGGTACCACAAAGGACACCTGGTATCCCGACAAAAAGGCCACCGGCAGCGACTACGAACTGCCCGAGGGCCTCGCCCCCCTCGCCCGTCACAAAGACGACATCACCATCATCCAGAACCTTTCCAACCAGTACAACAACGAAGCCCACTGGGGCTCCACCTTCTGGCTCACCGGAGCCAACCGCTACGCCGAGCCCGGCCAGTCCTTCGCCAACACCATCTCCGCCGACCAGGTCGCCGCCGAGCAACTCGGACGCGACACCCGCTTCACCTCCGTCCAGCTCGGCTACAAAGGCGGGGACAACTCCGGACACGGCCCCGGCCTCTCCCTCTCCTGGAATCGCCAGGGCAAACCCATGGCCGGCCTCAACACCCCCGTCGAAGCCTTCCACCGCCTCTTCGCCGAAGACAACACCCCACTCGAACAGCGCCAGGCAGATCTCAAAAAGCAGCGCTCCATTCTCGACACCGTCCTCGCCGACGCCAAGTCCGCCCAGCGCGGACTCACCAAAACTGACAAAGACAAAATCGACGAATACTTCCAGTCCATCCGCGACATCGAGACCCGCCTTTCCAAAGAAGAACAATGGCTCGACGTCCCCAAAAAGCGACCCGACGGCAACCTCACCGAGCCTGACAAATCACTCGAAGGCGTCGAAGAAGTCAAAATGATGTACGACCTCATCGTCGCCGCTCTCCAGGTCGACGCCTCACGCGTCTTCACCTACCGCCAGCCGCTCGACACCCTCATCCGCAGCATGGGCGCCACCATCTCCGCCCACAACATGAGCCACTACTCCGACGGAGCCCGCAAAGTCGTCTCCCAGGACCGCGACAAAAAACAGTCCGAACTCTTCGCCCACTTCATCGACAGACTGAAGGCCACCAAAGAAGCCAACGGCACCAGCCTCTGGGACAACACCACCCTGACCCTGGGCAGCAACATCCACTCCATCCATTACCTGACAAACTGCCCAACAATAGTCACCGGCGGAGGCAGCAACCTCAAACACGGCCAACACATCGTAACCCCAGAGAAAACACCCTTGTGTAACCTCTGGCTCACCCAACTCCAAGGCACCGGCATCCAAATCAACTCCCACGGCGACTCAACCGGGGTGATTGCAGAGTTGGTGGGGTGATATCGCTGTTATTGCTGTCTCCCTTCTTGTGCCGAATCCCCTAACCATGTATCTATATTAACCCTAACTGAATCTTATCTATCTTAGTTTTCTGATTGCGGCACAATAGTAGTGTGTCCTATTCTCAATCAATGCCACTACCAAGATTTACTGCAGTTCAATTCTGCCGCCCTATGGAACGAGGGTTGAACTCACCTTTCTTAGTAACTGGAGAACCAATCGGAGGTGGTAAAAGAGTACCACTGGTAGTGAAGTCGACTGCAGGCTTCGCCAACCGAACTGAAGCGCCCGTTCGAGAGCTCTTTGCACTTCTCTTATCGAAGCGCCTCAAAATTTTCACTCCAGCCCCTGCCTTGGTCGAGTTTCCAAAGGGATTTGAGTGGGCACTCGCTGAAGAACCGAAGATACAAGAGCTAGTTAAAGCAAGCCCCGGTTGGAATTTGGCAACAATTCACCTCGGGAATGATTGGAAAACTTGGATCTCTGGCAACGCTCCAAAGACGATTACTCCAGCTCAGATCGAGTCAGGATATTGTTTTGATGGACTAATCCAGAATCCCGACCGTGAAGCAGATAACCCGAACATGCTTTGGAAAGGCAATCAGCTGGCACTCTTGGACTTCGATAGAGCATTTTCCCTCTTGGACATTTTCAAGAATGACGAGAAACCATGGAGAAAAGCACTAGCTCAACAGAATTTGATCCGCCACAGCCTTCACAGATATCTCCCCGACCTGAAGGATGGCATCATCTTAGGAAAGTTCTTATGGGAAACTTTCGAAGAGTGGAAATTGGAAAGAGAAAAGAGTGAAATATCGGATGAGATCACCCCATTTTTAGCAGATCCGAAAGTGGACTTGCCTAAGATTGAGGCTTATATTGATCGGTTGGCGAAAGACCTTGAAGATTTTTTCCGATATCTCACAGAAGCCAGCCGGAAATGAGTCAAATCCCCTACAGTTTCTGCTTTCTGCGCTACTTTCACGAACCTCTTTCAGGTGAGTTCGCAAATGTTGGGCTAGTTCTCTGGGCTCCGAAGAAAAACTATTTGGGCTTCCGCTTTTCGTCTCGTTTCCAAAGACTGAGCCACTTTTTTCATGATTTTCATAGTGAAGATTACAGGCAAATGATCAGACGAATTGAGACTCGATTCGGGCAGTTACAGATTGAGTATGCGGGCCCACAATCGAGACTGCCATTCGATCGAGTTCCTGAACACGCAAGAGACCTTGCATCACTGGTTGTTCCCATCGACGACGGCGCACTCCAGTGGAGCAAGTCATCAGGTGGAGTCACTAATCATCCAGAGGGTGAACTTGAAACGCTCTTCCAGAACTACATAGCAAAGCACTACGAATCCGTAGCAGCGCACCGAAGAGATGAGAAAACCGTTTTTCGGGAAGTGTTCAAGAAGGCTTTCGATGCACCTTCTGTAAGACCCCACATTCGAGAACATACGGTCAAGGCCCACCTTGCAAAGCATACCGTGCAACACACATTCGAACATGCTTGGCAGAATGGTGTTTGGAACGTTTATCAGACAGTTTCTTTCGACCTGAAGAAGAATGATGACATTCTGGGTAAAGCACTTACGTGGGACAGTCGCACCAAATTCCTAGCTTCAGCTGAGGAGCACCCGTGCATTCACTTACTGCTTGGAAAACCTTCAGATGAAGAGAGAAAGGATGCGTATGGGGCAGCAAAAGAAGTTCTAGCCTCATCTGATAGGATTACTTTGATTGAGGAAGATCAAGTTGATCAATTCGCTGAAGAACTTGCTCGCAAGGTCCAAGCCGCAAAATAGAGGTTACCTGCAATCGATTTGACGGAAGGTTCTCACTTGAGAGCGAGGAATGGAAAGGGGTCGTTCAACAAATTTCAAATTTCACGAACTCGTCGTCGCTTCTCCAACATGAAGATCTCATGTTATGAGTTTCTGAACACAAAAACACCCCATCAGCACCGCCCCCACAAACACCCTCATCCAGATCCTCGAAGCCGCACTCGACCTGATCGACACGCCCGGCAACGACTTCACCTGGTCATCGTGGGACGACGCAGCTGAAGCAAGAAGAGAGATCACAGCCTGCATCCAGAACCTCCAGGCAGGCCAGCGCCCCGAAAAGGAAGACATATCCGTCCTCTTCGCCCCCACCGGCCCACTCCACGAACTCAGCCTCAGCAGCGGCTGGGCAGACACCTTCACCAAACTCGCCAGTCAGTACGACAAAGTCGAACCTCTCCTCTGGAAGCCGTCCGAGGACTAGCCTGCTCACAAGAGCGGATACACACTGCACTATTTTCTCCAGACCGAGCCCCCTTCATGGTAAACTCCACTATCGAATGGAAATTATCTGGTCATTACACTCCATAGAAGCACTCAAAGAGATCCCGAAAAAGGAACGCTACATGGCCTGGCATTCCGCCATCTCCGAAGTAAAACGGAGGCATCCCTCCACACGGGCTATCGTCATCGCCCTCCTCTTTGTCGCAACCCTTCTGGTCACGATCCCCATGGCATTTCTCGCCACCTATATTGATAAAAACGTCTTACCTCTCTCCCCCGCGGTCAGTGGCGGACTCTGTGGAGGGTTGGGTAGTATCATTGGGCTTTCTCTCCCCCGTCTCATATCCACCAACATCTATATGCGTAAGCATGGACAACTAGTCGAAAATCTGGTCTCATCCCAAACGAACAAGAAACAAAACCTCGCATCATAAAAAGGGGTTCCCCCTTTTCAAATCACCATGCCCCATCCAGTCGTTTTCCAGATACTCACGATAATCGCACTTGTCTTCGCATCGCCGGTAGCCCCCGCTCAGGAGTCAGACAAATACGAGCAGGCAATTCTCAAACTGCGAAAGGGCCACGACCGGGACGAAGCACTCCAGGCGCAGGAATTTCTACGATCCTCCGGAAAAGATGCCTTCCCTACCCTTCTCAAGTATCTATACAGCACCGAGCCAGCAGCAGGTTTCACGTACCCCCGAGCCGTAGAAACCAAAGAGGGGCAGCCATACCAGCCAACGCTCGGTGACGCAGTGTTCCTTCTCATGCAAGATGCGATAGAAGGAAACCGCCCAAGAGGATTTCGCCAATTTTATGTCATCACATGGGAAAAAATCGAACAGTGGCTCTCCGAACACGCCGACCTCTCCTTGGAAGAAATGCAGATAGCCGCAGCGAGAGAATCCATGCAGCTCATCGAACAGAAAAAGCCTTTCGACCAAGAGTCGATGTATCAGATGGCATTAGACCACATCCAGCAGCGGATCGCCGAACTCAGCAAATGAAATCCCCCGCTCCACCCTACTGGTTTTCAATCTTTACCATAGGTATCGGAGCCTACGTTCTCCTCTAACTCTTCTACACAGCCGGTTCGTGGAAGATCTGGATATTCCCCACGGGATTCGTCGCAATCATAATGATCCTCGCTGGAAGATGCTGGGCCTTCCAACGCGCCAGAGAGAAAAGAAAACAGAATCGTCAGAAGTAACTCCTCCTACCCCCATCCACCCGCAAAAACCGGATTAAATCCCGCTTCTTCCATTATCTCATAAATCTCATCCCCAAGATCCCCGCGAATCTCGATACGCCCGTCCTTCACCGTGCCGCCGACTCCGTAAGTCTTCTGGATCTTCTTCGCCAGTTCCTGCTTTTCCGGCAGGCCTATCCCTTTAAAACCAGCGACTACAGTCACTACCTTACCTCCGCGGTGCGCCGTCTCACGGATGATGTCGACCCGCCCCCGATTCGTATTCTTCCGATTGCGACGCGACGTCGGTGCTGGCTCCTCAACTTTCCCTTCCGGCAGCCCTTCCAGCCCCGACAGTTGATCAAATGGGCTTGGGGCCGGGGCTTCTTCTTCCTCTCCACGTCTACGTTTTTTCCTGCGACTCATCGGGATAAACGAAACACAGATCCATCAAGATTGCATCCCACAATCGACACCCTCACCGAGCTTACTTCTCGACAGATCAATATGGTTTTGTTAGAATGAAAAATACCATCTTACTCGAGAACTGAACCGTTCGTCCGTTCCGATTTCTCGACTCTCCATAGGCGAAACCAATCACATACCAGAAAACACGAAAATGATAGGAAAAACCCCAAGATGACAGCCCGAAAAACATCGCATCTGATTGGAAATCAGGTCATTATCCGGAAAATGATTAAAAACGCGATTCCCTATCATTTCCCATCATTTGGAGGTCTGCCCTCTCTCGCCTTTCCTTGCTCCTAATACTCTCCATCTAATTTACCCAACGAACTACCAGCAGCACCCATCACCCGTTGCCCCCATCCTTCCGCGCCGGTCATGAAGCTCACACTTCATATTTTCCTATTCGCTTTCAGCCTTACCGCATCCCTCGCCTACAGCGAAGAAACGTCCCACTTTCCCATCGCCGAATTCCATCCCCATCCGAGATTGAAGACAACCTTCACTGCTGGAGCCGGAATGGCTCCCGACGGGGACAGCTATTTCGATAACCGACTCGGGCAGACCTTCACCACATCCAGGACAGGACGAGTCACCTCCATCGAAGCCATCGTGAGGCCCTACAGCAAAGAGAACTCCGCCCCCTTGAAAATCGCCATCCATCGCGTCGAGCACGGCCTACCCGGCAAAGAAATCGCCTCCTCCGAAGTTCCCTTCGACCAGATTCTCGAAGAGAAGGTCGACGCCCGGTCCTTCTCCGCAAGAGCCGACTTCAAGAACGGCCCCATCCTCTGGGGAGGTCGCGAATATTGTATCGTCTTCTCCAGCGCGCACCCACCGGCAAACTACCACATCTCCGGCACCTACGAGTCGTGGGCCCTCTATCCCTACGGCCATTACATCAAAGGAAAACGCAAAGGCGGATTCGAAGTCAGAGATAACGGAGACATCTTTTTCCGAATCACCGCAGAGCCTGTAAACCTCCTCCAGACCGGCATCATCGCCGCAGTCGTAAGTTTGATAATAGGATTATTGTTAGGGAAAGCATCAGTGAACAGGAAAAAGAAACGTAAGAAAACTCTTCTCCCAAACTGACATCTCTGCGCCCCCAATCTCCCATGTGGACTCCATTACCAGAAATATCAGAGACAGACCACGAACACATCTCCTCTCTCTGGAACGATCCCCACGCAAACAAGCTCTCCGAAACAGTCCACCTCGTCTCTCAGAGAAATTACGCACCTCAACTGGCTGTGGTCATCGCCCTTGACTATCTCAGTCTCACCACCGCCTTGGATTACGAAGATAGCCACCACGTCTGGCACCATCCCAGCATCTCGATTCGCCTTGCCGAAGGAGGTTCGATTTCTATCGTCTATAATCCGGGCGGAAAAGGAAACGTCGAAGCCACCACCCGAAAGATCGTGCCCTCCCCGACGGAAGCAGCCAGCATCATCGACATCATAATGCTCCGCATGCCCCACGACACCACCGAAGTTGAGAGACAGATCGCTGCGTTCGAAAGCCGAAAGAAAAAGCAGAACTAATTCACCACTCCTGCATCGCAGCCACTTTCCAGACATTCGAAAAGAATGCTGCAAGATTGAAATTCACACGGCATTGCACTCTGCAAAACCAGGCAACAAGTCCTCCCAATATACCCTCGCGATAAAAAATCTATAACACACTCGCAATCATATACTTACTACATCACACCTTTCCACAATTCGCCAAGGCATGCTGTCTGCGATACAAAGAAGTATGAGTGCCACACTAGACCGCGTGACGACATACAAGGACATCGGCGTCCTCCTTATGAAGTATCTTCCGAAGATCTCGGACGCACGGAAAAACCTGACAGCACACTTCGATCTCCCGGATGACATCGAACCGTCCGAAGACGCAGAAAAATTCACCGACGACCTGGAGGACCTCGGCCCGACATTCGTCAAAGTGGGCCAGCTACTATCTACCCGCGTCGACCTTCTCCCACCGACATGGACAGCAGCCCTGCAGCGGCTCCAAGACGACGTCGGGTCGATCGAGTTTGAGGCAGTCCGGGAACAAATTGAATCCAGCCTCGGGGCGAAGATCACAAACCTTTTCTCCGAGTTCGACGAAGAGCCCCTGGCCTCTGCTTCTATCGGTCAGGTGCACCGAGCCATCCTCCGGGACAAGCAGACCGAAGTCGTCGTAAAGGTTCAGCGCCCCGGCATTCGTGAAAAGATGGTCGAAGAACTCGACGCCATCCAGCGAGCTGCAGACTTCCTCCAAGACCACTCCGAGTTCGGCGAAAAATACGACATTCAACCCATGGTAGCCCAGTTTCGCAGGGCTATTATGGGCGAGCTTGACTACCTAGCAGAAGGGCAGAACCTGCGCCGTCTCGCGACCAATCTCCGGGAATCGCCGAATCTCATCGTCCCACTCCCTCACGACAGTTTCACTTCCCGCGAGGTATTGACGATGGACTACATCCAGGGAGCGAAGGTCACGGATCTATCCGGAGTAGTCCTCACAGAAGTGAATGGCAAGGCGCTCGCCGAAGAACTCTTTCAGTCCTACCTCAAACAGATCATGATCGACGGCTTCTTCCATGCCGATCCGCATCCTGGAAATCTACTACTCACACCCGATCACCAACTCGCCCTGATTGACTTGGGCATGGTTGGCACCGTTTCGGATGACCTGAAGGATGATATCATCCAGCTGTTAGGGGCCATTTCCGAAGGGAAGAGCGCCGAAGCAGCCCGCGTCGCCACCCGGATGGGACGCGAGAAAGATTACTTTGAAGCCGAAGAGTTCGCTTCCGACATCAAGCAACTAGTCGACAAGCACAACGGCTCCTCCGTCAAAGAAATGCAAGTGGGCAACCTTGTCATGCAGATCACCGAAACGTGCGGGAAACACGGCCTTCGCATTCCGGAGCCGGTTTTCATGATCGGTAAGATGCTCCTCAACCTCGACATGGTTGGTGCAGCTCTGGCTCCCGATTTTAATCCTGACGAGAGCATACGCCACCACATTGCCGATCTCGCCGAGCGAAGAATGCGCGACCACCTGACGATAGGCAGCGTCGTCCACTACCTGACCGATATAAAAGAGCTCTTCGCCGAGACCCCCACTCGCTTGAACCAGGTGCTGGAAAACCTCGCTGAAAACAAAGTCTCAGTGGATGTAAATGCCTTTGATGAAACGAAGCTGCTGAAAGGTTTTCACCGCGTCGCGAACCGAATCACGGTCGGCCTTATCCTCGCCGCCCTCATCGTTGGTGCATCAATGTTGATGCAAGTGGAATCTAACTTCACCTTGTTCGGCTACCCCGGATTGGCGATGATCTTTTTTCTGATCGCTGCCGTCGGCGGTCTTTCCCTCGTAGGGAGCATTCTGTTCAGTAGCGAAAAAGACTGAACCCGCATAGAGAAAACCTACTCGACATTCTCTTCGAGACTCGCGCGCTTTGCCGCGATGGTTCGCTTCACATCCTCCGCAGCCCAGTCGATCGTCACATCTCCACGTTGGAACTGTCCCCTGTCCTGGAAATTGATTGTCAGCCCGAGCGGCTCCCACAACTCGATGAGTTTCCGCTCGATCTCTTCATAGGTTCGTCCTCTCATCAGGTGCACCTCACGCGCCTCAGGTTCGGGCATCCCGCTGAGGACACATTCCAGATAACGCCGAAAGTGCACACCATCCTGATGGTCACGGTGGATAAAGAAATCCATCAGGAGCAAAGACTCATCATACTGCAAACGGCCTGCCTCGTCTCCCCGTGCTGCCACCAAGTTCCATTCTTGGATATCGCGATTCATCAACTTCTCCAGGTGCACCAGATGCATCTTGCGATCCTTCACAATACGATCTCCCAGCAGCCATTTGTTAATGTGATACTCCAGCGACACATGGGTATGGTTGAATTGATAGGCGGCTGGCGCGTATTGCGTAGCGGCCATATACTCCGCCAATCCTTCCGGAACCCACGCAGGCACATTCAGGAATATTAGCGCTGCTGTCGACTGGTGCGTCACTTCGTGAACGATCGTATCGTACTTCTGCACCTTCTCCGGCTTATCGAACTCGAAAACAACCAACTGGCGATTGGGCTCCAAGAGCAGATCCGCATAAACATGAACGATTCCTGTTCCCGGATCCCAGTATCCCGCCACCTTCGACATACCCGTCGATGGTGACTCATGCTCAATTTGGATTTTTCGCAGCTTATCCTCCGGCCTTCCCCAATTGACAGGCAGCGGCAAAGGCAACGCACTCAGAGCACCATCCACCGATTCACAGATCCTGACAATCGCACTCATTGCCTCCGGATTCAGCCCTGCTGTATTAGTGATTTCAAAATGCTCACTCCTCCATCGATTCGACTCTCCAATCCGTTGAAGCGGCATCTTTTCCGCGCCGCGCCATCGATCTGGCCAGGAATGTGTTTTTAAACTCAGAGGAAACCCAAGCACTCCCTTGTGCCCTTCCGACTGGACCATCGAATGAATCAACTCTCGATCCGACTCCGAAAACATCCGGATGGGAGCCTGGTAGACGCTCTGCAGTTTCACGATTCGCAGCTGCACATTTTCTGCATCCGCCGCCACCAACACAGCATCCACTTCTCTACCATCCGTCAGAGTCCACTTGCGAACTGCATCGGGCTTCAAAAGCTTTCCATTCCTCCCCATGCCAATACCGGGAGCACCATCGGAATCCTTCAAAAACGGAACCTTTTCCTTCAGGCTTTCCAGGTTCTCGAATGATGCCAGAGATTTCTCAGCAAACGCAAAAACAGCTCTTCGACTTGTCGAAAAGCCGAAGGCAATTCCAAGAATCACAAGTAGGACGAGAAAAAGGCGCTTCATTAATTAATAATTACTATAACTTTCATATTATAGTAAGCAACGGGAGAACTACTCAAAACGAAAATTCCACGCATAACTTCCCCACGTGATCCGTCTGCAATTCACCGCTATGTCTAGACACACCCAGATACTCCCAAACTCACAGAGCCCCGAAGCGATGTCTCGTGCGAAAGCTGTCCTCGTAGAAAACGGCTTCGAATTTCAACAACAGGAAGGTCATTGGAAAAAAGGCATGGGCCTGCTTGTCGCACCTCAATTCGCCAAGCTCACCGTCACGCCACAAGGAGTAGAACTCCAAGCCTGGCTCCAGTTTGCTCTCCTTCCCGGAGTTTTTCTCGGTGAATTTGATCTCGAAGGCTCCTTCATGATCATTCCCAAGCGCCAGCTCCGCAAAGTTGTGCAGAAAGTCGAGAACGCCGTCTCGCCACCGACCATCCCACAGGTCTCTCCGGCCTGAACCGGAAACGCACGTCACAGATTCGACACGTTAAATCCACACCTGCCCCATCGCGATTGGGATACCTTCCGCGATGGACTCGCCCGTCGAATCAAGGATCAAGGACATACGGGATTCCCTTTCTCACGAGGAAATCCAGTGCCTTGCCGCTCGCCTGCTCACCGAAACGGAAGAAGCAAAAGACGATACCTGTCCCGTATCCGTTGAAATCGAGGACAGTAAAGCAAAACCCGTCATCGAATTTTTCGTCGAGCATCAGCACCGCAGCCTCCTCGAACTCGCACCGCCCGCCCCTGCAGGGAAATTCTATCCCCAGTGGATGCGATCGATGGACAGCTACTACCACAATGTCACCCAGTTTCAGGCTTACCCGCCCGACTTGAAGACCCGCCAAAATGCTACAATCAAGATGTGCCCCGGCATCAATGACTACCTACGCACCGGCTACGTTATTCCCCTATGGTGCGACTTTGCCATCACCTTTCGAAAAGATGGCAGCTTTCAGTGGCAATCCCCAAACGACGAATTCCAGATCCAGAGCCACCCTCGCGAGCAGTATGATAAAATGCCCAACGCAGGATTCCCTACCGAATTAAAATTCGTCAGCCCGTGGTATTGTCGAACCTCCCCTGGCTATTCCATGAGGGCCCTGCCATGCTACTATCATTTTGACCACTTGTGGAGTGTTCTGCCAGGAGTCGTGCACTCCGACCAGAACCACACCACTCACATAAACACCCTTTTCGAAGTCGAAGAAGGGCAGATCATTCTCCCCCGAGGTACTCCCATGATGCACATCGTCCCCTTTCGGCGTGAAAAGTATGAACTCGACATCCACGTCGCCTCAAAGGAAGACGTCGACCTCATCGACCGCTACCGTGCCGAGGGTCTTCGCTTTATAAGTGGAAACGACGGATACAAAACCGTACCCGGCCATTTCTCCTGAAATGTGCCTCTACCAAAAGACTTCCCTTCACGACACTAGTTCGGCATAGTAACGCCGAAGTGAGAAACCCATTCAAAAGAACCAGGCCCGAAATTAGAGATGCCATTCACGAGTATCTGTCCACAGACTGGGCCAACCGCAGCCTTCCGCTGGATGATCGCATCGACGGCATCCAGTCGGTCCTTGAGGAAAAGGGAATAAAGGCCTCAAAGAAAGAGGTACAGACAGCAATCGAAAACCAACCACTTTCCCTGATTCTGCGAGCAGGCATTATCCTGATGGGACTCGTCTTTTTCTTCCGCATTACCGGAGTTCCTGAACAATACGCTAACGTGTTCCTTGGCATATATGGCCTCATGCTCATTCTTCTCCTGACCAGCTCCATAGGCGGACACTTCCAGAGATTTCGCTCACCGAAGAAATGAGTTTCCTGAATTCGCTCCCGTAGGCGTTCTACTCTCTGCGGCATGCCTCCTCGATAAGTCGAGTCGCGAGGCGATGAGGCATCCCTTTTCCAAATCCAGCCATCCTCATGGAGGGATTGGGAAAACGCCTCTAGCAAGCAAACGTCATTCGCAATAGGGCGCTAACCGTAATGTTTGACCTTATCCTTCCCCCGTTCTTAGATTCGCGACAATTCAATGATAATAAGACCGAATCTCAATAAGACAGTGCCACGAGGCGGTAGAGGAAGCATATTTGCCCTCTCCTTCGCTTTTCTCGCGGCAACAACCGGAGCTTCCTTTGCTCAGGATGAACAGGCTCCAGCAGAAGAAACGCAGACACTCGACCAGATCGAGGTGGAAAGCACTCAACCCGCTCCAGCCCCAAGGCCCGCCTCGGCGCCAGTTCCTGCACCCGCCCCGGCTCCTGCGCCAGTGGTAGTGCCAGCTCCTGAACCGGTTGTGATTTCCGACGACATCCCGACCTCGAACGTTATCACTGAGACAGAGCTCGAACTCTACAATCCAGCCGATTACCGCACCCTCTTCCGCCGCACGCCCTCCGTCACCATCGACGGCGGCCGAAATCCCATCGGCAGCAAGATCTCCGTTTACAACCTGAATGAGGAACTCCTCAATGTATCCGTGGATGGTGCTCAGCAAGGCAGCATCAACCACCACCGTCGTAGCACGATGATCGAGCCAGAGCTGCTCAAGCAGGTCGACGTTGTCGCAGGTGCCGGCACGGCCCTCGATGGATTCGGCACACTCGGCGGTGCGGTGAAATTCGAAACCAAAAACGCTTTCGATCTCCTCAGTTGTGGATTGGAAGACTATTACGTTCCCTCAGGAAAAGCTCCACTCTACGAAGGGAAAGCTCCTATCTTGAACGACAAAATGCCGATCCTCGCTCAGAAGCGCTTTGGTGGATACATCAAGGGAACAGGGTTTGCGAACGGAGATGGCGCCAAAGGATCAGGTGCGGTTTACGGCCTTATCAACGACAACTGGAGCTACCTGATTGCAGGCGGCTACGAAGATCGTGACGATGTCGAAGACGGAAACGGAAACATCATTCCCGACTCAGCCTACTCCACCGAACATTTCCTCACGAAGATCTCCGGTCGCAGCGACGACGGAGCACACCAGTTCGACCTCTCCTACGAGTACCTCGGTGATGAGACTTTCGGACCTTACCGTCTCAACGTAGACCCCGCATGGTTCCCCACAGGTCACCCAGCTGGTGCAGTGGCAATCGGCCCATCCGACCAGCACACCAGCCAGCGCCAGACCGTGGTCATGAACTACGACTTCAATCCCGAATACAACGACGCCGTTAACATCGAGACCAACGTATTCTGGAACTCCGTCGAGTGGGATTTCGATGGTCCTTTCGCCCGCCCTGCAGGCTGGGCTGCTCACACCGAGCACGAGACTGTCGGCCTCGACATTCGCAATACGAGTTCTTTCGGCGAGTTTGCTGACCTTACCTACGGCTTCGCCTATCAGGATCGCCGCGCTTTCGTAGAATACATCGGGACACCAGGTGCTCGCGACGAATACGAAGACGTCTTCGGTTTCTACACACAAGCAAAACTGCCTCTCAACGACTGGTGGGATTTCACTGCTGGCGCTCGCTGGGATCACTACGATTTCACAGACGTCTCTGGTCAAAACATCGAGTCTGATGCAGTCAGCCCCAATGCGGCCCTGACATTCTACCCAATCGAAGACCTTGGCTTCACCTACGGATACTACGAGTCCTACCGAGGCGTCGGAATTCGCGAGGCCTACCTCCCGAGCATCCCTGCTCCAGGAACAGATGGCGAAACCTCTCGCACTCACAAGGTCTCCTACAACTACGACAACGGAGCCTTCTTCTCACGAGGCGCTTTCTTCCAGCAGGAGATCGAAAACTACCTCTACCCTACTGCCGGTGCGAGCTTCTTCGACATCGAGAACCAGGGCTACGAGTTTGAAGTTGGTGTTCGCAAAGGTGGATTCCAGGCATTGGTCGGAGTATTCCACTCTGAAGCCAGGACTCCCGGTTACCTCTACCCCGATGACTTCGGTCTCGTCAATGCAGGTCGCCGCTGGGTCGCTGATGCCAGCTACCACTTCGAGAACATCGGGGTGACAGTCGGCTGGACGACCGAGATTCGCGAAGCGGAAAGAGAAGTCCCTTCTCCGGGCCCATTCTTCCCATACGTGAATGGTAAAGACGACTACACCGTCAACAGCCTCTACATGGCCTGGAACGTGCCGAACTGCGAAGGTCTCTCCGCGACACTGAACGTGGACAACATCTTCGACGAGTTCTACAACGACCACAGCATCTACGGCGGTGCCTACGCCAGCCCCGGTCGCGAGATTCGTCTCGGTCTGAACTACCGTTTCTAAAAGGTTTCCCCTTGATAAACTCCCGCCGACTCCCCGTGGGGTCGGCATGGTTTGATGGAATCTCCCCGGAGCTGATCTTCCCGATCGGTTCCGGGGATTTTTTGTTTATCAGAGAGAAAGCTGGGTTGCCGAAAGCATTTCCCGATTCACAACTCAACAAATGGCGTGCTCCGCGGCATCCGGACGAGGACTTTCACATCGATGGGTGCGAGGTGAATCAAGAGGACATCATCTGGTATATCGACGGAGCCGAAGTCGCGCGGAAACCCAATCACTATTGGCACCGACCAAAGCATGTGGCGCTCTCGTTAGGGCTTCGAAGACCGTTCGTAAAGTTTCACAACAATCGAAACAACGCTATCGATCCAGAGTCCTATCCCGAAGCGAAATCCCGCCTCTCGCAATTTCCCTTCTCAATGCATGTCGACTATGTTCGGGTGTGGAAAAAGGAGGAGTGATTCGCCTCAATGAGTAGCCCTTGGCTATCCTCGATTTACTCCTCCTCTGCCGAGAGAATCGGCTCCAGCGACTCCAGCAGATTCCGAATGAACAAGTTCTCATCCGTGCCCGGAAAAACCGGAACAACGAGCTCAAGATCGAACGTCCCCGCACAGGATTCCGCATCGCAGACCTGCGAACTCACCGTTATCGTCACAGGCTCGCCCGGCATCTCGTCGAGGGAAATGGCAAACCACGCCCTCCCTTCGAATCCCCAGGTGTGCCAGTGAATCTCCGGTTTCGAAAAATCGGTCGGCTCCGTCTGCATCCAGTCCCCTGAGGTCTTCAGGGATTCTGGCAGAGTGATGACCGTAGGCAGCTCTTGATCAGCACCTTTCCTTCCGAGTTTCTTCTCGGCTCGGGCCGGATTGTCGATCGCGTAGCTGTGCCAACCATGCTCATGACGCGCTTCCACGATGAGGTGCTGGTTAGACACTGTGGCACGGTAACGGACGACCTTGTCATTCCCGCTGTAGACATACTCTGGCTCGGACCACGTCACGGCCAGCCCCGACGAAGCCGGATCGACCTCTTCCTTCCGAAAGTTCTGCTGTTGAGTTTTCAGCGGGACAGATACGATATCGTCCCCTCTCAGCACCGTCAGTTCGACCTCGGAACCCGGGGGATAATGGAGAACAAAATGGTCTTCCAAATCCGTTGTCAGCGGATCGACAGCAGTCCGGTTCACTGCAATTACGATATCCCCGATCTCCAGGCCATGATATCCTGACAAAATCGCCTCAATGTCGATTTTGTCGACGCGAGCGGCAAAACCATCCTCGGGGTAATTCCGTTCCGCCTTCTCCGCTCGGGTAAGCGGGGTTGACTCAAAAAAGAGTCGCGGTTGAGGGGTCCAATGGCGAAATTCAAGCCCCGTCTTCCACCATTCAAAGGGAAGATCGATAGTCGCCTCCACAGGCTTCCCTCCACGATCTACGGTTACAACCACCTCCGTCGAGTTCGGCCGCGGAACTTTATCATACTGATACTGCAAATCCCCGAAGGTGAGCACTCGTTTCCCATTGAAAGCGGTAATGGTGTCCCCTGCCTGAATTCCAGCCTCAGCAGCCGCGCCACTCGTGCTCTCTAGCAGCAGCCCCTTCGGAATATCCAGATGCAAACCAAGCTTTTTGATATCTGGCGACCGGTAGAGATCGGTGATCGGCTCCAGCAAACCGGCGAGATCCTTCTCCTGCATGGAATAGTCGGCAATCAGGTGACACTCCGTGCAGCGTCCTGTTTCGATAACATTGGTTTTCAGCAGCTTGTAGTCAGAGGGAACGAGTTCTTTTTCCGGCCCCTTCGCAACAGCTTCACTATCCTCCGAACGACGCCGGTGCTCATCCAGACCGATTTTGAGGGCCAGCTCCAGGCTCTCAAAATTCAGGTAAGTAGTGGCCGATTCTTCGTCTCTTCCTCCGTAGCGAAGATAGATCTCCTCGTCTGCATTGATGATGAAATAATAGAGCGAATTGTGCCAGTCGCGGTCAAAGTGGGCAATATTCACTCCCGTCATCGTCGTGATGCGAGCACAGACATACTGTGACATCAGCTTTCCTCGCTTGGAATCGAGCGGTGTGTAAACCACTTTCGCATCGAACTCCCGACCGTTCACACAGGGTGCACATCGAAACTCCAGGAAAATCGGCTTCCCCGTCTTCCTCGCCTCTTCAAGAGCCTCTGGATAATAGCTGTGCCAGTACAGCATCTCCGGCTTTTCTTCCTCCTGCGCGAATGCAGAAACGCCGAGCACGAGGGCGAGAAAACAGGAGACGATGTCAGCGTTGCCAAATCGCGAGCGTTTCATGATGCGTCTGTTGATGACCAAAAGCGATCAAGGAAGCATTGCCTTGATCTCTTCCGACGGGACCCAGTAAAAAGCGGGGTAGATATCGGATAGCGCCACCGGTGATCCTTCAGGAGAAACTTCCTTCCATACCTCGTCAGCCGAGTCGGAAAGAGCAGAAAACTCCTCAGCCGAGAGCTTTCCATCTTCATCTTTGTCCGCCTCCGGGAGAATCAGGACAAGGTGAGAAAGATAGGCACGCTTCACGATGCCTTCAGTGTCGTGACCGATCATTTCAGGGATGTCCAGGTAGCCATCACTGTTCCCATCGTCGTGTTCAAAGTGGCCGCGCTGGTGCCAGTCGATGCCATCCTTGTCGACCTTACCCTTAGCAGGCACAGCGAGAGCATACTCCTGAAGAGTCAGACGATTGTCTCCGTCGCCATCGACATTCAGCTTATCGTGAATGATGAAACCGAGATAGCCTTGAATCGCCGTAGCCATCTCCTCTCCGTCAGTTTTCAGGTCCTGATCCGCATCGATCCCCTTCAGATACTTGAGGTCACTCTCACCCAGGCGCTTCACTCGTTCTTTCCACTCGTTCTTGTGGTGTTCATCGTCCACCTTCTCTTCCTCGCCACCTTCCTTTTCTTCCTCGCCCCCGTGGTCATGATCGGATTCGTCGTCCCGTGCCCATGGCGGAAGAGCAGGAGTCTTTCCAAGCCCCTTCGCTGTCAGCGCTTTGGCGAGCGCCGTAAAATCCTTCGGATCGTCGCCATCTGCAGTAGCAAGCTCAAGAGCAGCAACAAGATGAGGAACCGAGGTGGAAACAGTCTCTTCAATGGCCTTCAGCGCTTCTTCTGGCAATTCATCGGAGAAAGCAGGCGTCGATACTGTCAACAAACCTGCGGCGAAAAATGAGAGGGGGGAGATAGATTTCATCGTCGTATTTTCCGAAACCTCGATCCTCCCACACCGCCCCGCTAGCGGCTGCTTGCACAAATTTCTCTCAAAGAACCAACCTACCTCGACCATTGATCAGCCTCTCCCCGTTGCCGGACTCAATTCGCCTTTCCGTAGCCTCTCCGGAATCATCCTTCTTCCTCGACATAATATTCGTGTTTTGTTAGAATAAGATACGTAGGTTGTCGCTTATTCCAAAAACCACTCAGTCGCCAGAAATGATAGGCTGAAACACGAAATGATGGGTCGAAAAACATTACAACTCGTTCGTAACCAACAAAGATTGCGGAAAATGATGGAAAACGAAAACTCCCATCATTTCCCATCATTTCTCTGAGGAGTCCATTTTTACCACCTTCTTTCAAACTCAGATCAAAACCTCCATCATCCGGCTCCCACACGAAACAGAATTGCGCTTTGGCAATGCCGCCATTTCGCCTACTCTGTTTTCGAAGAAATTTCGGTCCCATGAGTTCTGTTCTCCGCACCTGCCTCGTTCTCTTTTTCTTTTTTCTCCTCCTCCCGGCCCAGGCCGAAGAAGACCTCGCCGACCGAATGGACAACGCCCTCAAGCTCCTGCGCTCCGCCGGACAGGCAGAACCTCGGGCTGTTGCCTCCATGCTAAACTCGGCTGCCGAGGGTTACATTATTCGCGAAGACTACGACACCGCCCTCGAGCGCATTACCGAATCCCTAAAGATTTGCCGCGAGCACGATTTCCCTAACGTATCCACCTCTGCCTTTATCGTTGCCTCGAGAATCCTCAACAAAGTCGACGACGAAATGGCGACCCAGTTCCTCGTTCGTGAGCTAAACGCCCCCGGCACGGGGACCGGCTACAAGCGAGGAGTCCTCAAAGCCCTCGACATGCACCTTGCTATCAACGGCAACCAGAAGCTCGCCATCGAAGGAGCCCACGCTCTCCTCGAAATCGAGAAAGCCGAAAGCCCGAAGACCGACGCCCATTTTTGGGCAATGCTGAAGTTTGGCCAGCACTGCTACACGGGTCGTCTCTACGACATTGCTCTCCCCACTCTCATCGAAGCCAGAGACCTGGCACTCGAAATGAAGCGCCCCGATCTTGCCGCCCAGGCCATTCAATTTATGAGCTATGCCTTCGCCGCCGACGGCAAAACCGATGAAGCCCGCAAACTCCAGGAACAGGAGCTGGAACTTCGCCGCGCTGCAGGAGATGAGATTTCCCTGCGCTTTGCCTTGCAGAACCTCGCTACCACCCAGATTCAGGCTGGCAAATACAAGGAAGCAACCGCCAGCCTGGATGAAGCGGAGAGCCTCTCCAACGACGATTTTTCCAAGACCTACATCAATGGAATACGCGGAGGCATGCTCGCCAAGCGCGCGATCGAAACGCAGGACAAAGACCTCCTCAAACAGGCAGTCGAACTCGCTCGCCATGCGGCAGACAAGAAAGTCGCCGTTTCTCAGTTTCCCGAAGGCCAGAAGGAAGTCGTTGCCATAATGGACTATCTCACCGTGGCGTATTTCGAACTGATGAGAGGTAATCTGGCAGAAGCAGAAAAAGTCGTCGATCTCGTCGAAGCAGGTGTCGATGGATACGAAGCGAGTCAGCGAGAAGCACAGAAGTCGGCCATTTTCAGCGCCGATCAGGTCAACCTCAACGTGGCCGACCAGCGAGCCTGGATCTACGACATTCGCGAGCGAGTCTGCATTGCCAAGGGAGAGTTCGAAGAAGCCCTCACAGCAACAGAAAACGGTCGGGGTCTCGCTCAGGCGGAAGTACTCAAATCAAAGCTCGGACTTCCCTCCGCCGACAAAGTGGAGAAAGAAGTTGATATCGAGTCTATCAAAAACACCGCAAAACAGCAGAACACTACTCTCGTAATCTACTCTCTCGCTCACCTCATCTCTCCCGACACCCGTCGTTACTTCGGCCGTAACAGCCCCTTCCAACACCCCTTCACCCTTCACACCTATGTGGTTACTCCGGAGGGCAAAGTGCACTTTCACAAAACGGCACTGAAAGGCCCTCTTCGCCATCTCATCGAAATGGCAAGAACCGAGATTACCAAGGGCAAGAAGCCGGAAGGCGGTGGATCTCCCAGTCGTCTTCTCTCCGAAGTGCTTCTCGATCCTATCCGCCAGCACCTGCCAAAAGAAGAAGGAGCGCTTGTCACCATAGTCCCCCAGCAAGGGCTATTTCTCGTCCCCTTCTCTGCCCTGCCCGATGAGAAAGGCACCTACCTCATCGAACAATACACCCTCGGCGTATCACCCTCCATCGACCTACTCCGTCTCGCCGCCGAACAACGCAAAGTCGTGGAAGAGGCGGGCCTTAAGGAGTTTCTCCTGGTCGGCAATCCTACTATGCCCGGCTACCAGTCTCGCCCTGACAGAGACGCCTCTGCTCTCTCTCCCCTACCCGGCGCGGAGAAAGAAGTGAAGTTCCTTGGGTCCATCCTCGACACCACTCCGATGATCGGAGATGACGCCACCGAGACTGCCGTCGCCTCAAAAATGGAAAATGCCCGCTTCCTCCACTTCGCCACCCACGGCCTACTCGAATCCGAAAACGTCTACAGCGACGCTTTTCTTTCCTCTCTCGCCTTTGCCGCCGGTGACGGAGAAGATGGCTTCCTGACCGTGAAGGAAACCGCCCGCATGAAACTCCGCGCTGAACTCGCCGTTCTCAGTGCCTGCGACACAGGACGTGGGCGCTTGTCAGGAGACGGAGTCATCGGCTTGTCCCGAGGGTTTATGACCGCCGGGGTCCCATCCGTCATCGTCTCCCTCTGGCCAGTGAGCGATGCAGCCACCGCCGAACTCATGGGCCACTACTACGAAGCGCTCCTCAAAGGCGAACCCAAAGCCGCCGCCCTCCGCAGTGCCACCCTCGCCACCAAGAAGAAATACCCCGACCCCAGCCTCTGGGCTCCATTTGTCCTATATGGATTGGCGGAGTGAAGAGGATTGAAAACACGCACCAATTCGTCTAAAAAATCAGAAATAGAGTAGTGCGTTCGTGGAAGAGATATGCCTATTCTTTTCTTCACTACATCACATGAAAGTCCAGGAAATCGCCTTCTCCGTTTACCCCGTCACCGACATCCCTCGGGCCCGAGAATTTTATGAGGGCTTACTCGGCCTCACACCAACCATGGATCACGAAATGGAGGGTGGGCACTGGATTGAGTATGACATCGGTCCGGGAACTTTAGCCGTGGGAAAAAACCCGGCCATGTTACCCAGCAGGGACGGCTGCAGTGTTGCTCTCGAAGTGGAAGATTTCGACAGCGCCATCGACGAACTGAAAGCCGCAAACGTTGAATTCGAATTTGGTCCCATCGACACCGGAGTCTGCCACATGGCATTCGTCCGCGATCCCGACGGCAACTCCATCGGCATCCACAAACGGAAAGCAAACCGGGATGTTTCACCCGACTGCTCTTCGAAATAATTCAATGCGATTGCTCTCGGTTCTCGTTCTTGGCTTGTGCCTCTCCTCCCTGGCCGCAGATCCTCACGAGCAGTGGCCGGGGTTTCGCGGCCCACTACAGACGGGCGTTGCGCCTCACGCTGATCCTCCCGTCGAGTGGAGTGAAGAGAAGAACATCCGCTGGAAAACGGAGCTGCCTGGCCTGGGACACTCGTCTCCGGTGGTCTGGGACAACCAAATTTTTCTTACCACTGCCATACCAGCTGGAGAACCCCTTGCAGAGCCCAAATACAGCGGGCGCCCCGGCGCACACAACAACCTCCCCATCACCCAGAAGCAGCAATTCGCTGTCCTGGCCTACGATCGCAAAACCGGCGATCAACTCTGGCAGACAACCGTCAACGAGCAACTTCCCCACGAGGGTGGGCACGAAACCGGTACCTACGCCAGTGCCTCCCCCGTCACCGATGGAGAGCGCGTCTTTGCGTTCTTCGGATCATACGGTCTCTACTGCCTAGACGGGAAGAGCGGGGAGATCCTCTGGCAAAAGGACCTCGGCGACCAGTTCACGAAACACGGACACGGAGAAGGCTCCTCCCCCGCCCTTTGGAAAGACACCTTACTAGTCAACTGGGACCATGAGGAAGACTCTTACCTGATCGCCCTCGAAACAACGACCGGAGAAGAACGCTGGCGAGCCAAGCGAGAAGAACGCACCAGCTGGTCCACCCCAATCATAGCAACCGTCGATGAAAAACCCCAGGCGATCGTCAGTGCGACTGGAGCGGTCCGTGGATATGACCTCAATACCGGGAAGGTCATCTGGTGGGCCAAAGGCCTTTCTGACAATGTCGTCGCCACCCCCGTCTACGGCGATGGCATTCTCTACGCGCTCAGTTCCTACACATTTCGGGCCGGCATGGCCATCCGCATCGACGATGGCGCAAAAGGTGACCTCGGCAGCACCGACCGCATTCTCTGGCGGACCAACTCCCGCACTCCCTACATCCCGTCCCCCTTGCTTTACGACGGCATCCTCTACTACCTCGCCCACTACCAGGGTGTCGTCACTCGCAAAGTCGGCGAGACCGGAGAAGAGCCCACCGGCCCCTTTCGCATTAACAACATAACCGACGTCTACGCTTCCCCTGTCGCTGCTGCCGGGAAGATCTATTTCGTCGACCGGAGCGGACTCGTTGCCGTCCTGAGCAACGATCCTGAACCCCAGCTCCTCGGCTCAAACTTTCTCGAAGACTCCTTCAGCGCCACCCCCGCCCTCGTCGGCGATCTATTAATCCTCCGTGGCCAGAACTATCTCTATTCCATTGGGCAGGAGTAACCAAAGGCAAAAAGACTACTAACCGTAGCAACTTGCACTTTGCACACCCAATCAGATAAGAAACGCCACCCTCTTGAAGGTCTTGACATATATTTATATAGCATTACTTCTATTACTAACCCTATCAAACACCAAATCCAGCCTCCGCAGGCACTCTGTATGTCACTCTTCACCATTGACGATATCCATTCCGCAGCGATCAAAGAAACGGGAGCCACCAACGAGAATGACTTTTCAGAGAAAGCAGATGCGCTACTGCTCGAGCAGTTCATCGACCAGGCAACCGTCAATCGTTTCGACATCTATCTCACCCATGCCTGCAGTGGAAAGAAGGTCGTTGTTGGCACCTACTGTCTTCTTCGAAAAATGGGTTTCACCGTTTACGTGGACTGGATCCACGATCGCCACATCGATCGCACTACAATCAATCCCGCGACTGCGGACACACTCCAGCAGCGCATGCTTCAATGCGAGTCTCTGATGTTCATCACAACGCGTCGCTGCACGACATCTGAGTGGATGCCCTGGGAGTGCGGCTATTTTGATGGCCATGGCGGCCGCGTCGCGATTCTCCCCATCGTCGACCAGCCTGCGGAAACCTATGAGGGACGCGAGTTTCTCGGATTCTATCCTTTCATCTCCCGCAGCCACCTTGGTTCCGGAAAAAACCAACTGCGGATCCATAACCCTCGCGAACCCGCCCGCTCTTCGTTCTACGAGAATTGGATCGATGGAGAGAATCCCTGAGTGAGCAGGTCCGTTCGACCACGCACTTTGCCCGCTTCACTTTTCTGAATCGAAAAGTATTGTGGCCTCTGTATTTACCGCGTAGGGAAAAAGCAGTCTGGAATCTCCTCCTGCAGCATGAAAACACATCTCTTCCTGGCCGCAATCGCAGCAATTCTCAGCGTTGAGCTTCCCGCCTACGCAGCGGACTACTACGTGTCTGCCAGCACCGGTAAGGGAAAGTCAGCCAGTAAGGAAGAACCCGCCAAGGATCTCGGGAATATCCTTTCGAAACTCCTCCCCGGAGACACCGTCCACATTGCCGGCGGCACCTACACCGGTCGCGGAGACAACGGCAGCGACGTCATTACCGTGCCCGTGAGTCTGATCGGCGGATACAGCGACGACTTTACTACTCGCGATCCATGGGGCGAGCACCGCACCATTTTCGGAGGCGACAACCTCAGTGAAAACTTCGATGGCGGTCCACGCGTCATGATCGATCTGATGCGCTACCGGGAGAAAGAGATGCCACCTATCCTCGTCGACGGTCTGATCTTCGATGAGTCGAGCCGCAACCGTTACGTCAGCAAGAACAAGCTGGAAATCGTCCGCATGGCAAACCCCAAGACCGGAGAGAACCCGACTCCGTCACAGGGTTCCCTTGTCATTCGAGCAAGCAAAACAGGCAATTTTGATCCCGGCGCCCACTGGGACATCACCGTGACCAACTGCGCCATTCTCAATTCTGCCCCTACGCAAGGGGTCCTCTCTGTCGCGGGCCACAAAGGGACGAAGGTGAAGATCCTGAACAATCTTCTCATCAACAATACCGGCACCGCAATTCTCGCAGGAACCAAATACGTAGGCGAAGAAGAGCCGCCCTCTTTTGAAATCGCAAACAACACCGTCCTCTTTACCTGGAAATACGAGCCCGGTGCTCAGAGCTATTCTGGCAATTCCTTCAAAGCTGACGGCAACACGAGCGTGAACTTACGCAACAACGTCTTCGCCTTCGCGGACCGAGTCGGAATTCACAATGCCGCCAAAGCCAATTTGCTTTTGAAGGAAAACCTCATACTTGGCAATTTTGATACTGACTACCTTGAGTTCGACACCCGCATCGACCTCGCAGACATCGAAGATGAGGCGGAGTATCTGAACGAGAATTCCACCGACAATGTCTCAGAGGAGATCAGCATTCCGGTCAGCGGAGACTGGCTGAAGCTCTATGGATCTCGTGAACTCATTGATCGCACAGCTCGCGAGGCCGACATTGAAGAGCAGGAAACAATCGTGAACGAGTTTCGACGCATTCTTGGGCTACCACTCCAAGCCGAAGTCACTACAGAGCCCAAGACTCCCGTCTGGCTTCCGAGTATCCCACTCGAAGAGGCCCTCGCTGCCGGGGATAAGCCCTACAACGGAAAGTATGGATGCGCTCGGCCACAGTGAAGTAGTGGCCGACCTGCTCAGGTAGAATTCTCTACCTAGAATTTCCTTTTGTTCGTGGCTGAGGTCTTCTAGCCTTGGGACGATGTTCTTTGGCTCTAACGATATTACGATCGGACTTCTTATCGCACTGAGCACAGTCTCGTTGCACAGCCCGTCCGCAGCCCAGGACGAGCCGCTCGCCCCGAATGAATGGATCGTAAAAACCTATTCTTTCCCTTCTCACGAGCTGAACTATGGATTCGGCTATAAGAGTGATCCCTTCGAAACAACTCCGCCGCCGGAAAAAAATACGATACTCAAAGCACCTCAACTCCCGCCGCCAAACGCCTCGGAGAGCGTGATCGAAGACTTCATGGTACGCAGCCATCACGTGCTTGCCGAATATTGCAAACTCGACCACTACACGTTTCCCGAAGGTTCTATTCTTCTTTTCGATCCGAAGACGTTCACCCTCACCGCGAGGCTACCTCGAGCCTATCATGATGATCTCCAGTTTTTGGTTTCCAGCTTTCTTTTAGGAACGGATTCTTATCTCGAAACCGAGCTGGTGATCCTGGAGGCTCCAGCAGCAACTGTCCGAGCCCTTCTCGACGGAGTGTCGCTCAACACGGACCAAAGCGTTGAGCTTCAGCAACTCGAAGAGGCGGCTCAATCAGGAAACGCAGAAATCCTTTATCGCGGGCGACTCGATTGCCGAAGCGGGCAGAGGGCCAGCCTTCAAGTTCCAGAGGAGCAATCCACTCCGAAAGCGATATCTATCAATCAAGATGGCTCTATCAACTACCTACAGGATCAAGATGATAAGAAGCCGATCCTTGAAATCGATGCTGTGCTTTCTCCCGAGGAGGAGATCATCGACATTCAAAGCTCCCTGGCTTACCACTACTCTCCCGTTCTTCGGCGGCTTCCTGAAATCGATGTTGCGGGTAGGACGATACCGCAGACCGTAACCGATCACCTTTCTTCGAGTCTCGTTTCACAGCACTCTTACCACAGGAATCAGGCTGTTCTACTCTCCGCATGGACCCCTCCTGTCGTTGCCGATTCAGATGAAGCTCACCAGACTCTTCATGCAGCATTTCTTACAGGGAAGGTCGTGAGACTTCTTCCTGACACGATCCCCCTTCTTGAGGAATACATTACCAACCATGGGGAAACGTTATTCCCTATCCCGCAAACCCCACCCAAACCACCACATGCAGGCAATAGCGGGATGGAAACACTTGAGATTCCCTGCCCGCCAATCTTTGCTTCGTATAACGGTGGTGCTCCCGCCGATCCCTTCAGCACAGAACCGTCCTTAAGCCGACCTTCTATCAGAATCAGTTCAGTGCGCGAAGCGCTGGAAAGCGCGGGTGTCGAGTTTCCTGAAGGGGCCTACGCACGTTACAGCACCGAAACTTCGATGCTCCTAGTCCGCAATCTACCGGAGCAACTCGAACTCGTGCAAGCATATGTCGACAGCATAATGTACGATGGAATCGGCAGGGTGCCGGTGTTCACCTTTCACGTCATCGAAGGATCGCGAGAGGTCATCAATGAATCTCTCAAAAATACCAGCGGTCACCACGATCATACGGAGGAGTGGAAACGCATCAAAGATAGCGGCGAAACAACCATGCTGGGAACCTGGTGGCACGGATCTCGAAGCGGTCAGCGCTCGACCCAAGTCTCTGGCCGTGAATACATTTTTCCCATCACAGAACAGGAAGACGGCAGCCCATTGCCAGATGGGCTTGCCTGCGAATTCGATTCGGAGTTGGTGGGCACCATCATTGAGGTCGACCCCGTTATCGGTGTAGACAATTACACAATCGATGTACACCTTTCCTTTCAGCATGACTATGCTCCCCCATTGATCTCCGGGAAAGAAGGACAATTGGCAGAGCCTATTCCTCTTCCAGATCTGACCACGACGTTCTACCGAGCCACGATCGAGACACAGACTGTGGTCCAAGCGGGAACAATGCGCCTCCTAGGGACCTGGCAGCCGGAGGGTTCGAACACTATGCAGGCCCTTTTCATGAGAGTTGACCTACTCTCAGTCAGCGGCAATTGAGCCATGTTCACGAAAGGCGCGTTCTTCTAGACACAATCCCGGTCGAATATTTCTCTATTTTATATGCATAGTGACTTCGATGCATTCGTCCATTCAAGGTAGGAATCCCTTGTCCCCTGAAACTATGAACTGTGTCTCACTTCCATCCACTACTTCGTGGATCACTTCTCTTGTACTCGTTTTTCTCACCTGCCTCGGATGCACATTGCCGTCGCAGGCCTTAAACGTGACGGTCAATAACGACTCCGATTCCGGAGCTGGCAGTTTACGCCAGGCTATTGCAGATGCCATCGCCTCCGGCGATCCGACGAACCGCATTCAGTTTGCGGGAAGTCTCGACGGACAGACGATCACCCTTACCACTGGTCAGATTGCAATCAATTCTGCCAACGACTTTGAAATCGACGCTTCTTCTCTCCCGAACAAAGTAAAGATTTCCGGGAACTTCAACGACCGTATTCTCGATCTCGAAGGTTCCGGTTCTTTCTCCCTCAAGAATATCATATTCACCGCTGGTCTCGCGCCGGATGGCAGCGGTGGCGTAGGTGAAGAGGGCGGGGCCATACGCGCCATAGATGATGTAAATCTCACTATAATGAGCTGTGATTTCGAAACCAACGGC
This sequence comes from Verrucomicrobiales bacterium, assembly GCA_002698785.1. GTDB lineage: Bacteria > Verrucomicrobiota > Verrucomicrobiia > Verrucomicrobiales > DEV007 > Arctic95D-9. Next base: position 121,014 of record PAAG01000019.1, read on the forward strand.
GCCGGCGACGGTGACGCAGGCTTTTCCGGAGGCGACGGCGGAGGACTATATTTCCGCGGAAACCACTTCCAGGCAGAAAGTTGTACCTTTCGCCAAAACTTTGCAGGAGATGGCGGTATTGCATCCGGTGGCAGTACCGGACGCGGAGGGAATGGAGGCGGAATTGCTATCTCAGATATCATAGGAAGTGCCACTCTTCTGAATTGCGAATTCGTGCTCAACGAGGGCGGTATCAGCCCCGACGCGAGTGGCGCCGACGATTCAAACAGCGGTGGTAGCGGCGGCGGTATCTATATTTCCACACAGGACTCCGTAACTCTGGAACGGTGCACATTTACGGGAAATTCCGGGGGTGATGGAGGCGATGCCGTAAATGGAGCCGCCGGTTTTGGAGGAAGCGGAGGGGCCATCTTCATCAGCCAACACAATTCCGCTGGCTCCCTCATCACGATTCTCGATTGTTCCATCGGGCAGAACACTACGGGAAATCCTGGTTCATCGTCTTTCGGGACTAACTTTTCAGGAGGAAGCGGTGGAGGAGTTTATATTTCGGGAGGAAACGTTCTTCTCGCCAACAACCTTGTTCTGTTCAACCAGACCGGCACCGGGGGTGCAGGTGGCGCATCGGGCGGTGGAATTGCCATCACACCATCGAACATCAATCCCAATGTCGACATCTTCAATACGACCATTGTCGTAAACGTGGCGGAGGATAAGGGCGGCGGCATCTACTGCACAGCCGGCACAACGAACGTTATCCATTGCACCATTATTCAGAATAATGGTTCCAACAAAGGCGGTGGTGTTCTTGCTAGCGATGTCGGAGGCTTAGGTTCCACCGTGAACGTAGAAAACAGCGTCGTTACTCTCAATGCCGCTACCTCGATCGCCCAGATCGGATCCGAAGGTCTCGGCGCACTCGCGGAACAAGGTTTCAATTTCACAACGGGAGATCCGATGGTCAATACTTTGGCCAACAATGGTGGTTTCTCTGACTCACTGAAGCCCATGCCAGGCTCTCCCCTGATCGACGCAGGCGTTCCCTCACTGAGCATTCCTATTATCGACCAGCGCGGGTTTGATCGCATTTTTGGCTCCGCTCCCGATGTAGGGGCAGTCGAACTCACCTACCTGACCGACAATCGAATCGGCAAAAAGAAGAACCCTGCCACACATAAAATAGACAACGTCTACACACCTACCGGCGCGGGGCAGGTTCAGCGAGTTAAGCTCAAAGGACGGAAGTTCAGCAAATTCTGGACCTCCCTTGAGATTGACGGAGACACCGACTCTATCCTTATGAAAGGAAGCAAGGTCAAACGGACCTACAAAATGAAGAATTTCATCCTCACTGGAGGCCGCACCAACGTCACGGCAGCATTGAAACGCGGGCTTCTCTTGATCGACGTTCCGATGGGTTCGACTCGGCAGTTTGAGCACAGAGTGAAAGCAAAGCGCCCCGGCCCAATGCCCAAGCTCAAGTATAAACTGACAGCAACATCTCAGTCGGCAACATTTTCTACCGATGTCGTAAAGGCTAAGGTCATACCTGGAAAGTAGGTTCCGCCATTTTCCAATTGTCAAAGAACTAGTTTCTTCTCATGATATCCATGGAATTCTGCCTATATATAAATCATGAAATACCCCTTATTCTGGGCCGGACTCGTTTCCTGCCTGATTGTGTCTCTCGTCACCACTGTTCGTGGCGAACCGCGAACGTGGACAGCCACTGATGGTAGGGAGATCGAGGCCGAATACATTTCCTCCACCGATACCTCGGTCAAAGTTCGGATCACATCTTCTCGACAGGAGTATGATATCCCGCTCGATCGCCTCTCCCAGCAAGACCGCGACTGGATCGCTGAGGCCAACAAGCCAAAACCGATAGAAGGAGAATACGCCAAACTCGTCACAGGTGACTGGGTCCTCGAGAATCACGGCGATCTTCCCTACGGCTTCTATGGTTCCACCGATTTCAGTGCCGATGAGAAATACCCTCTCGTCATCACTCTTCATGGAAAGAGCCAGAATAACGAAAATGGCAAACAGCTTGGGCTCGGAAAGAAATTCGCCAACGAAACCAACTTCGCCGCCCGTCCCTGTTTCGTTCTCTCTCCCCTGTGCTACCAACCGTTCGGCGCCACCGGCGGTGGGTGGGACGATAAGCCCGGCGAAGAAGTAATAGACCTCGTGTCTACGTTGGTCGAAAACCTGCCCATCGATCCGGACCGCATCTATCTGCTCGGATTTTCCATGGGAGGTTTTGGGGTTTGCCACCTCATGTCGGTAGAACCCGATCTTTTCGCCGCTGGGGTAGCCATTGCCGGATACGAGTATGGAGCGGCCATCGGAGAGCTGAAAAAGGAGCCGATCTGGCTTTTCCAGGCAGCGGACGATCCTGTTGTCGAGGTCGATGGCGCCCGGGCCATGGCCGAGGAGCTGAAACGATCAAAGGTTTTCAAATACACCGAATTCGAGACAGGTGGCCATGGGATTTCGGGACAGGTCCTGGACGACACCTCCGTGCACGAGTGGCTTTTTGAGCAGCGGAACGAGTAAACGCCCCCATATGGAAAGATGGACTGGATTTCTCCGCCTGGGAGCCGACCGTCCTCTTTTCTATGAAACCCTCCGAAGCGTTTTACAAATTCTCTCAAAAAGAGATCAATGGTGCTCTGCTGATGCGCAGCGTTGTCAGCTACTCAGGCTACATCTTGCCTGCGAGCCTTCAACATGCACCGTTCGACGTCTACTTCGGGGAAGGAGAAGACCTGACTTTCTATTTGTTCGAGGACAACGAGAATTTCGAACTCTGGTGCGAGGAGAACGATCAAGAGCAGCTGTTTACCGGCCCTTTCTCCGGTTGGGATATTGTTCCTCACTTGCGAGATTCTTTGCAGTTTCTCAACATCAACTCCGAGGCCGATCACGCCTTTCACTATCAGAACCGTCAAATCCCGCAGCTGAAGAAACTGGCGGAAGCGATCGCCATCGAAACGGCGATGCACGATAAAGCGCGGGCCGACGAGTTCTTTGATCGCCTGAAGCGATACGAGGACTTTAAAATGCTCTTCCGTTCGGGTGGTGAAACAGGAATGCAGCTCGTCCTTGCACCGGACAATCAGGGGCGAAAGCTCATCCCCATCTTTACAGCCGAAGATTCGTTCCAACTGTTTCTCGACCAGATGACTCCCATTATCCAAAAGGAGGTTTGCAGTCCCTATGTGATGACTCGAAAAGGAACTGAACTCTTTGCCCAGCTCGCGACGATTCCTGCAGACGGAGTTGTCTTCAATCCGGTTGGCTATGCTCGCCCGAAGGCATTCGCGATGCAGTTCTGCAATGTGATCGCAAATCACCAAGCTTAGCAATTCCGGCGAGCGGCGATAAGGGATCAGCCGGAATCGACACATTTTTTGGAAGTCGGCTCCCTTGCATTTTCCTGAGTCTCATCTAGTTCGGGGGAATCGTTAGTGCACTCTGTTGTGTCATCCGCTTTGGCACAGAACGTGCACCTTTTTTCACCGAGAAATCATCCATGAGATTTACTCTACCTTTCTGGCTAGCCATGTTGGTTAGCACCGTCGCCCCGCAGCACAACACCCAGTCCTCGCCGAAGTCCGGCGAGGGTTCCTGGGTGTTTGAATACCGCCCTGAGCTATCCCAGCTGCCTCCCGGTGCGGAAAAATTCATCAAGCGCGCTCACGGTGGTTTCGCGGTAGATCGTCAGGGGTCTGGCGACGTTTACTTCCACCTCGACAGTTACGGAATTATCCATCTCAGCCCTGATCTAACAGAGTCTGAACAGCTTAATTGCGATCCTGAACTGGTCGAGGGAAACGGCCACAACACCAGTCTCGCTTATAACGACGACGGTGTCCCCTATCTCGTAATTCCCGACAACAAACGAGGGAAGGTTTTCTTTTCGAGCACTGAAGGGAAGATTCTTCATCAAATGGAGAAACCGGATTTCCTGGACTGGTTTGCTTCCAGCCGATTCGCTCCCACTGATACACTTATCATCGATGGCAAACTGCTCGTTGCCGACGGATACGGCAGTCGCTTCATATTTCCCGCGAAGCCATTTGGAGGTTATGTCAGGGGAATTTATGGAGGAAAAGGCGTTTTCACCACAAGCCACGGACTAGACTGGGATCCAGTTGGAAAGCGTGTCGCGGTTGCCGACCGGGAAGCCAGCCAGATCCGCTATTTCACCACAGATGGAAAAGAGATCGTAGAAGGAAAGACGCCAGTAGTCACGCCCCTCCCTTCAGGCGCCCGCCCCTGTGACATCGATTACATGCCAGATGGCACCGCTGTAGTTGGTTGTTTGAAAGGAGCAGATGGCGCTCCCGGCGAAGTCTATATTCTCGATCCTAAAGGCGATATCCTCTCGGTGGTTAAGCCAAAAGTAGAGCTCGGTCTCGACAATGGGAATACCGACATCGAACACGTGCACAATGCTTCGTGGACGAAAGTCGGCGATACCCTTTACCTCCTCGTATACGCATGGAATCCGGGAGGATTTGTCGTGCTGGAGCGGGTCGATTCCGAAGAGTCGGCTACTCCTTGAGTTTCCACAGAGCAACCAGATATGCAGCGCCTGCGAGTGTAGTTGCAACTGTCCTGACATGATTCCATGGGAGCCACTCCCTGAGGTAGCGGTTCCACATCTCCAGGCCATCGGCTGATGCAGGGTCGACTGCAGCAAGCAGGTTGTTGAGCGGGACATTGCATGCCCCGGTAACAACAATGCAGCCAATGCAGTAAAATAACGCGCCAGCGAGAATCCAAACACTCGCAGGATGACTCATTTGGAACAGTGCTGGCGCAGCTATCGCCACACTGCCAAACGCGGTCCCCAGAAACAATGCCAGAAACCAGGGGTTTACGATGGTGACATTGATTGCCTGCATAGCGGAGATACCCGCTTCAGGTCGAATACGGGCGAATGAGTTCATCGCAAAGTTTGAGAAGACAAAGAACAGGCCGGCCATGACGGCACTCCCCAGAATGAGGAGGCCGAGGCCAAAAGTAATGATTGGTGTGTTCATGATAGTTCAGCTTTGGGATTGTTATCTCAGGAGTTCCAGTATCCTTGTTCGAAGGCCTTTTCAGCATAGGAACTGAAATCAATCGGTTCGCGGCCCAGCGCTCTTTGCACTCCGTCGGAGAGGTAAGCGTTCCGTCCATCGAGCACCTGTGTGAAAAGGTAGTCTAGCAGACTCACTAACTCCGCAGGCAACTGTTGCGAGCGAAGGCCTTCGATGAATGCTTCGTGTGGGATCTGCTGAAACCGGATCTCTCTTCCGGTTGCTTCGGAAAGCTTCTCCGCGGTCTCAGCAAAAGACAGCAACTCCGGCCCTGTCACTTCATAGATCTCACCTTCGTGACCGGCTTCCGTGAGTGCAGCTACGGCGACATCAGCGATGTCATCTGCATCGATAAACGGCTCGAGGACGTTCCCGACTGGGAGGTAGATGGTGCCATCTACGATCATGTCGCGGATGAAGTTCTCTCTAAAGTTCTGATTAAACCAGCTCGCCCGAACTACTGTCGATGGAATGTCTGAGTCCATCACAATCGCCTCGCACAACTGGGCTTCTTCTTCGCCCCTTCCTGATAGGAGGACGAGACGCTCGACGTCATTCTTTCCCGCTTCTTCGACAAGTTTACGAATCGCATCCGACGCACCGGGCGCGGCGAGGTCGGGGTGATACGAGATGTAGATTGATGTCGCGCCACAAAGAGCTTCTTTCCAGGTAGAGCGATCGGTCCAATCAAATGCCGGGGTACTGGCCCGCGATCCAACGCGGACATTCTCTCCCATTTCTTCCAGTCGCTGCACGATGCGGCGGCCTGTTTTCCCGTTCCCGCCAATCACGAGAGTGCTCTCGGTGGCAGCGTTCTGTGCGATGATTTCTGTAGTAGTTTCGGTGGTATTCATAGTAGATAGATTGGTTTGCATGACTCCACCGTATTCGCCTTTTTCAGGACGAACAATTCCACTTAGTCTTTGTAAATTGACATTTCGTCCAATTCGAAGGAGTTTCGGAGATGGCAAGCAGTACACCAGATACCGCATGGATTCCGGCCGATCCCCTGGGCGAGGCCCTGCATTCGATGCGAATGACCGGCACGTTCTACTGTCGTTCCGAGCTGACGGCTCCATGGGGCATCGACCTGCCCGCCATGCCGCAATGCCTGATGTTTCACGTAGTGACCGCCGGTGAGTGCCTGGTCGAGTTTGGTAAAAAGAAGAGCCATCTACTACGAGCCGGAGACTTTGCGCTGATTCCTCAAGGCAAAGGCCATTCGCTGAAAAGTGAGAATGGGGTCCCTGTCAGGAATATTTTCGACCTTCACCGGGAACTAGTGACGCCGCGCTACGAGTTGCTCAATTTTGGAGGTGGTGGCGAGAAGACAATTGTCATTTGCGGGGCTGTGTGCGTCGAAGATGAGACGGCCGAACGAGTCGTGAGAATGCTTCCGGAGATCATCACCATGAATGCGGCGACACCAGAGAATGAATGGCTTCTTGGCACCGTCCGCTTGATGATCAGCGAAGCTCAGGCGATGCGCCCCGGTGGCAACACTATCATCACCCGCGTATCTGACATCCTGGTGGTGCAGGCGATACGCCATTGGCTAGAAAGTGCTCCCGCCGCTCGAACCGGCTGGCTCGGGGCATTACAGGACGATCAAATCGGAAAAGCCATTGCTCATATCCACCGCTATCCCACCAACTCCTGGACTGTAAAAAGTCTCGCCGAGGTTGCAGGCATGTCCCGCTCTGCATTCGCGGCACGCTTTATGGAACTCGTCGGGGAATCCCCGATGCACTACGTACGGGAATGGAGATTTCGCGTAGCCTGCACCTGGCTACGGGAGAGCTGCCTATCCATCGGTGAGATTGCGGAAAAGCTCGACTACCAATCAGAGGCATCGTTCAACCGGGCCTTCAAAACCTTCATAGGAAAGACGCCGGGGGCAGTAAGACGGGAGGCAAAGAAATGAAATCCAGATGCCTCTCTGGCTCACAGCCTGTTTACTTTTTGCGGATTTTAATCTTCGCCTGATCACGTGCGCCTGCAACAGAAGAGGAAGCACCCATGAGTCTGAGGGTCATTCCGCCCTTTTTCTTTTTCGGCTTTGCCTGGATCTGGAAGATTTCTCTCTCATTGTGATCGAGGTTGCCAGTGTTCACACCACGTCCCTTCGTGATAGCAGCCGTTACGTTCTTCCTCGGGCTGGTTGAGAAGATTTTCACATCGAACTTGCGGCTTCCTTTGGAGGATTTCACTTGCAGATTGTCATCGTTCCCATCGTTCTCCGCCTGAGTGAAGACCTTGGTTGTTCCACTCTTTCTGGTTGTCACCTTAACCGTCTGACGTGCACCTGACGCGTTAAAGAAGTCGTCCCCGATGAGGTTGCCGATTCTCTTACCGACTGCCATATCGACAGTCTGAGTGTTGCGATCGAAGAAAAAGTTGCCTCGTTTTTCGTCCTTAAGAATCCCGTCATCGTAGCGCGTGAGGACGTATGCACCGGTTGACTCTGTGTCGAACGTGAGGTCGATATCATCCCACTTATCCGGCTTGAAGGTCGCTACCACGTTAGCGGTATCGGCACCGGTCACCATGTAAACGTAGGTGAAAAGATCCACGTCGCCAGGTTCGAATTCGCGCCCCTCTGTTTCGGTGAGGAATTCAAACCGTTCGTCTTCCAGCTCAACTGCTTCTTCGAGTCTAGCTCCGATCAAGTCAGCCGGTGGGAATGCCTCGCCCGTGTTTTCCTGAAAGTTGCCGGTGTCCGTATCATCGAGCGCGTTGTCTTTGTATTCGCGACGAACGAATGAGCCTTTCCCATCTGAAGTCCAAGTGAGATCCCATTCATCGTAGTCGCCATCACCTGGATCGTAGGTGGCAACCAAAGTTGCGGTATTTGCTCCTGTGACGGTGTATGTGTAAGTAAACGGATCTACGCCACCGGCGAGTTCGATCTCTTGCCCGTTCGTTCCATCAGTGAAGGTCAGATAATCATCAGGACCTTCTTCAAAATACAAAAACTGGCCAAGCAGATCAACTGGAGGAGCTGCTGAATGGGCAGAGGGGACAGACAAAAGAGACAACAGAACGACGGCCAACAGCCCATTGTGAAAACAGGAGTTTTTCATGTGCGGAATAATTTTTGAGCAGAAAATAAGCTCTAACTATCTCACTATGTGGCAGTTAGAACCAAAGGAGAGCGTAAGTATATCGCATTCCGCAAATTCTGACTACAAAAATATTCGAATGGAAACGACAGAGTGACAGCCAGCCTATCGCCAACTGGGTGTCCCCAACTCACAACTCAATCGTCGAGAGCTCGCGAGTCACAGTTAGCCGATCGGCCTTCACGCAGACCTTTTCGCCATTTTCGCCCTCGAAGTTGACTTCGACGTTGCCTTCGAAAATGACATCTCCATTTGATCCAAACGAAGAACTGGTCGCCGAGATTGCCAGGCTTCGTCGAATGTTCGAAGGAATCCTCATGGTCATCCCATTATCGAAGGTGAGGATTTTGGTATGCCCATCGTAGCTCTGCCTCTGCGCATCCCTCGTTTCGGCGGTGTATGCCAGAGAAAACGAGAACACTACGAGAAATGAAAGAAAAACAATGCGGGATAAAATACGAGTCAAAAGCGGTTCCATGGTCAGTCGAGTGAGTTTACGTTCACAGCCTTCCCTAATCCTTATACGCTCAGCAGGCGCAGTCCTTATACAAAAGTTTGTCACGATTGAATTCGACGTGACCTGAAAAGTATGAAAATTTCAGATTATTTCTTTGACTCCGCGAACACGACTCCCTCGCCTGCAACGAGCAGCACCACTTTTTGAAAGTGAAATTTTTCGCCCGCATCCACGTCTTTCCGATACGCACGAACTTGATTGATTTCGCCGGGAAAGAGTTTGAATACCGGGATGTCGGTTGGTTGGAAGCCCAAGTCGCGAAGCGTGGTCTCTTGACTCGCGGCGCCCTCAATCGTTTCCGGCGGAGTGAGTGCATACAGAACGCCCCCTTTCTCAACCTCAGCGTGGTAATCATCGATGGTCGTTCGGAGAAATGTCAGCCCCTGCAGTTGGTCTGGCACTTCGCGGATGCTGTAGGAGCGATCGGTAAACAGAGGAATTCCCGGTTTCATCACTGCCGGGGGAACGGGTGGCGCAGGAATGGGCTCCCGTGTCAGCCCCTCTTGTGACGGAAAGTCACCCACGTCCTCAAGCTTTCCGAACACAATGCGCTCTTTGTGGCTACCGGGGTTGTCTCCGTGAGTGACGGCTAACCAGACTGCGCCGTCATACTCTCGGAAGACCGGGTATTGGAATGACTTTGTCGTTTCGAACCGGTATTTCCGCTCCCACGATTTTCCATCGCGAGAAATGTCGACATTGAAGACGCTACGACCGACTCCGTGGATCTTCGTCGCTTCCTGCCAACCAAGATAATAGAGGTCACCAAACTTGTCGAAAGTCGGTTTCGAGTTCGCTCCGTTAGGAACGTGAGGCAGTTCTTCCCCTTCGGTCCAAGTGCGGCCATCTTCGCTCGTGGTAAAATGATAGTGGCCACCATCATTCCGGCAGATCGCCATCCAGGATCCATCAGGCAAGCGGTTGATTGCTGATTCACTGAGCTGCTCCGCCTGTGGTTCGTTGTAATGGCCAAGCACCTCGAAGGTGGCAAAGTCGTCCAGCACGCGAGCGAGGGCGTTCTGCTTTCCGGGAAAGTTGTTCAACGCTACGTATAGGTCTCCGTCGAACTCCTTGAAGGAGTCGAACAGGTAGAGGCCGAAATCTTTTGCTGGCTTCTCGAACCCCTGAGCCTCGGCGTCGGCATGGAAGTACTGTGGCTGCATGGGGAACGTCCCGGCAGCGGTCTTGATCTTTGCCTCGTGGATGGTTGGCGAGAAAGTGTGCGTTTCCAGATCGAAGTCGCGATACCACGTCTGCGCTTCGCGTTTGCCGGGATCTTCGCTCGCGAAATAGCAACGCAATGTCTTATCATTAATTTGCAGAATACGTGGAACAAAGCAGGCACCGACCGGGAGCGTGACATTTTCGAACTCCTGTTCGCTCTTGGCGAAGTCGATGATGTCTTCCACTTCCAGAGTCGCCAGATCAACGATCGACATGGATGAATAGATCTCAGGCCAGCCTGCGCTTTCTCCCGCTTTTACATCGTTGACCTCGGCAACGACGTAGGCACGACCATCAACGATCGCCATTTCCGCATCGTGGGCGCCTTTCACTCTGGGAGCTGTGATCGTAACGAGACGATCCAGGACGAGATCGCCAGCGAGGGCTGGGTTCCAGGTGGAGGGGACGATCGAATCGGCGGCTTGTCCTGTGGTAGCGACGAATACGATGAGAAATGAAAATAGTGTGGCTCGTTTCCGCATACCCAAAGCATGGACATGAGTGGCATCGCGCACAAACGCCAAGCCCACCCTGATCCCGTCCACGGCGGCGTTACGGATGAATGAACTTCTTGCAAACTTTCACTTGCATAATACTTGACCACTCAAGTATTATGCAAGCATAATGACTATCTCTCCTCACACTGAGCCGACTGTCCTTGAACTTCTGGAAGCTGCGAGTTTGCTCGAACGCAGATTTGATCGTGCTCTTTCCCACACAAAGGGAATCAGTTTCAGCGAATACCGGATCCTGAGTTCTCTCGCCGCGGCGGAAACCTATGGCTCGACACGAATCGACCTCGCCAATTCCGTCTGTCTCACTGCTTCTGCTATCACGAGGGCGTTGAGGCCGCTGGAGAAACTCGGACTGGTTGTGACAGAACGCAGTGAACGAGATGCCCGACAAAGCCTGGCTAAGTTGACGCCTGCTGGAACTGAGCTGCTGGAAGATGCTAAGGGCATTTTCCAGGATGCGCTGCGGGACCTTCCACTCCATGGACTAAAGAAGCGAGAGATCATTGAATTCCAAAATCGCCTGGAAGAGATCAACAAGAGTCTCCGATAGGCTCCGAACCTTTTACCGAAACGTAACTGTAGAAGGAGGCGGTGCGGGAGACCGACTCGTCTACACGACTGGCATTTCGCATGTTTTACCTAGCAATATGCCAGAGTCGGCTGCATGCAGGTCCACGCTTCGCCAACCAGACGATCTACTGAATGATAGGGAGTTAGGGCCGTAATTCAGGATACGGCGCAGAAAATGCACTCTTTCACCCCTCATGAAAGTACGTCGAGATATCATATCCGGAAAGCGTGTGGCGATACTTGTCAGTGAAAATGTAGAGAAACGAGATCTCATCCTGCCATTCGAAGCGATCAATGACGCCGGCGGACAGGCTGACCTGATTTTGACTGGAGCTGACACACCTGTATCAACGCTTCCGATAAACAGCGAGCTGGAGCGACACGTCTTCCCGCTCGACAGCTGGATCCTTTCGAAATCAGACCACTGCTACGACGCAATGGTTCTGCCCGGACGATCTGTCGATGCGAAGACACTAAGGCGCCAACAGGGAGTTGTGGATTTCATTCGAAAATGGAACGAGAGAGGAGCTTTGATTGCTGCCATCTGTCGGGCAATCCACGTTATCTCCGATGCTATCGATCTCCGAGACCGTCGGCTCACATCTCATCCTAAATTGAAAAGATCCCTCAAGCGTAAGGGAGCAAACTGGATCGACCAACCTGTGGTGGTGCATCACAATTTGATCACCAGCCGGACACCCGATGATCTTGCGGCCTTTAACGAGGCTCTGATAACAAAGCTCGAAGGCGCACCGTGGCCAGAAGAAGAACTCGAAGCCGCGGAATAATCCTCCGCTCCACCGAACTGTGAGATAACACGAGCGAAATGCCGCGTGAGCGGAGGAAACTGTTTTCCGAACCGGAAATTCGTCAAAAAATGCGGCATTTCCCCTAAATTCTGCGGAGTCTTCCTTTCAAGTCGGCAGGAATATGTTTTCGGCCACCTCTCCTTCGCCTAGCGGGAAACCGCCGATAGCCATAGAGGGCGCAGGGAGAGGTGGTATCTATTTCAACCACTCGAAAACATGATCGACATCAGTGTTCTTTACACCGGCCTCGAAACTCCCAGCACGCCGCACCGTTACGGTCGAGCCATCACCCAGATCGACCCGCCGGAGCACCAGCGGATGCGCCAGGCAAGGTCTGCTGCCGAACGTCGGCCAATCGTGGTCTGGAATCTCACGCGCACGTGCAATCTGAAATGTCAGCATTGCTACACCGATTCAGCCAACCAGAAATACTCAGGTGAACTGACGACTGAAGAATGCAAAACGGTGCTGGATGATCTTGCGGCTTTCAAAGTGCCTGCCGTTCTTTTCTCCGGTGGCGAACCGCTGGTGCGGAAAGACGTTTTCGAATTGGCTGCCTATGCTCGCTCACTCGGTCTCCACGTGGTTCTTTCGACGAACGGGACATTGATCACTCCCGAGATAGCGCAGCGGTTGAAGGATCTGAAATTCGCCTACGTCGGTATCAGCCTGGACAGTGCGTTTCCTGAGGTGCACGACCGCTTCCGCGGGATGGAGGGCGCTTTCGCAAAGACGATGCAGGGATTTCGCAACTGCGTCGATGTCGGGCAAAAGGTGGGCCTTCGACTAACATTGACACGTGAAACGTGCGAGAATCTCGATCATCTCTTCGATCTGATTGAGCGCGAGGGCATACACCGCGCGTGCTTCTATCATCTGTGTCCATCAGGACGCGGAAAGGATCTCTACCGCATGGACCCCGAGCAGTCCCGCAAAGCGATGGACACCATTTTTGCCCGGACCCGCGATCTGAACGAGCGAGGAAAGAACGTTGAGATCCTCACCGTCGACAATCATTGCGACGCCGCGTATCTCTACATGAAAATGTTGGAAGAGGATCATCCCCGCGCCCAACAGGTAAAGGAAATGGCCGAGTGGAACGGCGGAGCTCGCTACTCCAGTGGGGTCGGGATTTCCAACATCGACTTCAACGGCAATGTGCATGCCGACCAGTTCTCCATGTTCCGGACGTTTGGGAACGTGAAAGACCGTCCATTTTCGGAGATCTGGCAGGATACGACAGATCCCGTGATGGCTGGATTGAAAGATCGTCTCGAACTCCTTGGCGAGCGCTGCCGCAACTGCCGCTTCCTCAATATGTGTGGCGGCGGGCTGAGGGCACGGGCGGAAGTGGTGACAGGCGATACGTGGGCGCCGGATCCGGGGTGTTATTTGACGGACGCGGAGATTGGATTGGAAAATTGATTCCGCACCCTTCGAAACAAAATCGCCCATTGAGCAGAATGAGAGGATCTGCTAGCATCCGCTCATGACTCGGCTCTCCCCTGTTACCTACGTTCTTGCAGCGCTCGTCGCTTACGGTGTTGCCACAACCTTTCTCGTCGCACAGGCAGTGACATCGAGCAAAGATCCGGGGCAGTGGGCGCTGATCTATTCCGACATTCTAGACAAGAACCGGGAGGCGCTTTCCGACTACACCTGGCAATATGAAGTCCAAGTAACTGAAGAAGGCGAGCTGCTCTACATCGACACGCTGGAAGCCACTCGGACCAGTTCCGGAGCGCTGGAGACAAAGCGCATTGAAAAGGATCTACAAATCAAGCAACGACAGGGACCTCTGGGCCGTGCAGGCCAGGAGGCTCGCCTCGCAAAGATTCAGGAAAAGATCGATTTCGTAAAAGGCGTGCTCCAGAGCTACGTTTATATGAGCCGGGGTCAGGTCGTGGACTTTTTTGATGGTGCGCTGGTGACGGAAGCGGAGGGTTACAACAACGCTCTGCGAGTCGACGCGGAAAATGTGATTCGCGATGGGGATTCCATCCTGCTTTATGGCGATCGTGCGACAGCGCATCCGATCATGCTGAGCTTCACAGTGCCTTTCGATGAGAATGTTCGTGTCGACGGAACGATCCAGTTTCGCCATTTGAGAAAGAGCCGCCTTTTCTATGGAGCCGAGATCGATGCGAAGTTCGTCGAAATCAAAAAGGCCGGGAAAGAGAAGGAGCTGAGTATCGCAGTGAAGGCGTTCGACTTTGAGAAGAAGTAGGGACTTTTATATTTCTTTTACAATACCGACATTGCTAGCGAGAGCTCGAACTGGTGGAATTGACGTGAGTTCAATTTTACCGGGAAATGAATCACAACGTATCGCTGTTCATCGCTTATCTATTGCTGTGCTTCGCGAGTCGCGGCTTGGCAGATGAGCTGTCAAAGCACATATTTGTTGTTCCCCCAATCTTCGCAAACGCAGCCGAACACACGGCTGATTCCCCTCACCTTCTATCCCCTCGCGAGCGACTGGAGCAAATGGGGTTGGTCTTTGGACCAGGGGCACATGCCAGCTATAATCCCGAGACGTCACAACTCACGATCACCAATACAAAGGACCAAATTGAGTTGTTCCAATTGAGACGAGACGAATTGATTCTCCGAGCGGAGAAACAAATTTTCTTTTCGATCACTGAAGCGAGATTTTCCAACAGCCCTGAAGCCCTCGGAGACTGGTGGGATAAGCATATTGGCCCCAATGCCTCCTCACCCGTCGGAAATCAGATTCCCTCGAGAGAAGATGCCAAAAAGGCTCTAATCAACTACCTGTCGATCCCCGCGCAGCGCTCCGACGAGAGCACTGAAACCCGACGTCTTGGCATTGCAGCATTCCTTTCCGAATTTCAATTCGAGAATCTTATAGACGCGATGACCGCCCTGGATGGAGTCGACTGCCAAACACTGCCCCCGACTGCATGTAAGTTTGAAAGAGGATGCTGTATCGAGGTGGGTGAGACGAGAGTCGGGATCTACCCCGAACTAAGAGATGATCAAGAGACCGCAGAAGTCTCGATTTTCCTTACTCCACAGAGTGGGAGGTTTTCCGAAAGACCAGGAGAAACCGCCGTCCCGATATCCGCCTCGGTGCGGAGCAATCAGGTCATCGTTCTGTCCGAAGTTTGTTCAAATGGGATGAATCGCGTTCTGTTCCTGAAAAGCCAGATTCTCGATCCTGCGGGAATGCCTGTGTTTCACCACGAACTGAGAGACTACTCGCCAGATGAAGCCACCAGATTGGCAGAGGAAAACTTTTCGAGCGCTCGACAGTTGGCTCTCTTCGAGAACTATTCGGGCGCTGTCATCGCATGTAAGACTGCCGTTAGGCTACTCCCCTTTTTCAAAGATCAAAAATCCACTCGAGAGCTTTATTTGTCTTATGTCGAAAAGTATGAGGATATGGGCCGAAGGGACAAATCAACAGAGATCAGATAGGATTCTTTTCTACAACGCTCCCGTCTAACACCCACCCCAAGATGAAGACGTTCTTTCTTCTCGTGCTATTCTCCATCGCGACATCGGAGTTATACGCAGAACCGCAAGTCTACTTAACCTTTAGAGAGGTAGAGTTCGATCCCGATGAGATAAAAATCAATTATGAGAAGTTAATCCCCGTTCAGCAATGGAATGAAATAGAAACAGAACTGGCTGATATGGCTCGGGTGATTTCGCGAGAAGAATTGATTCGAGAGCTTTCCAAATCGCCTACTCCGGATACGATTGTTCACTCCAGTCCAACACATCCTACGGGCATCCTGATCCTAACAGATCGACAGTTTCAGGTTCTGGCCCGGATGCTTAGTCAGAAGAGATCTGTTGATCTGCTTTCCCTACCCTCTGCTACGGTTAACTCTGGTGATGCAGCGCTGATTCAAATAGCAGGAATACGTCGAGCTGCGATCCCTACGATATCGGACGATGGAGCTTCTGTTGAACTGGAAATTTTTCTACCGCGCGATGGGTTTCCACTTGCTTCGAAGCAGCAAGACATACGTCCGTCAGTTCACATCACGATTCCTGATGGCACGAATCTAATTTGCTTTGAAACAGGACGATTGGCATTCATAAAAGCTCAGCTTTTGGATCCGAGCACAATGGAGAAAGTAGAGCCTGAGCCATTCCTCCATCACATCGTCCAAGTAAATGAAACTGTTGAGGAACTCGCGCAATTCTATCGAATTGAACAGGATGACATTTTGAAAGAAAACAACCTCGCTTCCCCCACCCTCGAAACCGGAAAACCCGTTCGTATCCCCCTGCCTCAAATGGATGCGGAATCGATATTCTCCGTTTTTAAAAATCTGGATAAACGTGATTATCTGGAGCGATACCTTGCTCCCGAGAAATGATCTGCCGATCCAAGGGAATTCGGTCAATGTCTCGCAATCGCGGGATTGCCTTGAGCCGACTGTTCGCCGACTCTCTCGCTTTCAATTTCAATTATGATCAAAAACCTCTTCGCCCTCGGCTTGCTTGGCACTTTTGTTTTTTCTGCTTCTGCTGAGGACTACAAGCCAGAGCTCTTTTCGTCAATTAAGCCTGTGTATTCGGATGATTTCTCAAGCGGGGAGATCGACTTGGATCACTGGCAGATTCGTCAGAATTCGACATGGGTGGTGAAAGAAGGTGTACTGACAGGAAGCCAGTCGTCGAAAGAGTTCCAGGAGAAGCGAATCGCCGCAGGAGACAAGGCTCATGCGGGCTTAAAGCCAGTAATGTGGCTGGAGAAAGTCCCTGAAAATCTGGTGGTGCATTTTCGCCTCCGCTATGACGGCAAGGAGTATCACCGGAAGTTCCCCCTGATCGACGTGGGCCACCACGTGAATACGATTGTTTTTGGGAAGGGTAAAACGACGCTGAACCTGAAAAAGAACACAAAAGAAATCGTGATCGAGAAACAGTTCCTCCCGCTCAACGAATGGGTCGATGTAACTATCGAATTAAAAAAGGGAGCAATGCTCTTGAAAGTCGGGGATAAGAAACACCTCTTCGAAGATCCTTTGATCGATATGGTGGGTCAGCAGCAGATCGATTTTAAAGGTCTCGATTTTGGAGAGACCATGATTGACGATGTTGAAGTCTTCGAAGGTGTTGAGTAGAGGCGCACGACTAACATTCACCTCACACGAGTGATCGTTATTCGGGCGATGTATTTCCCCCATCCCCGACTCTTGGGAATGTCGCCGTCGCCGCGAACGGCGTCGGATAGACGGATTGGTTTATCTTCCTCGGGACCAACCCCATGGGCACCGAGACAGGGCACATCGTCGCGCGACTCGGTGTTCACCTCGGCCCCGGCGTCGTATGCGAGGATGAGCTTGGTCTTTGTCTGCCCCACGTAACGAGGGAGACGAAAGCTGTCCTGACCAGCGAAAGTGTCGTTCGAGCACACCGCCATTGTGCTCCACGAAAATAGGCGATGCCCGGGTGACGAACGGACGCGAAATGTGCTCTGACGTTTTGGACCGGGCCCAAAGCCAACGCCAATCGAGTCAACTCCCTTTGCTTTCTTCTGTTGTGCGACAAGCTCGCGACGAAGGATGGAAAGGATGCCGTCTTTTGCAAGCTCGGCAACGCCTCGTGAGGCTTTCTTTCCACGACGATACATGCGTGCTCGAGGACCATGGGTAGCCCACATGATGTTGGTAAGACCACTTCTGGCACGGTTTACCACTCGCACTTCATAAACGCGATCTGCAGCTGAAATCGGGGACAGCGAAACCAGAGAGACCGAAAAACAGAGCAACAACAAATAACACTTCATGCATGAAGAGAGTAAGGCAGGATCGCCATGTTTGTCAGCCCCTCCTTCTAACTTCTTTGCTTTTTGCCTGAAAGCATCGCTAGCGTTGAATCGGTTTCGAGCAAACAAAGAGGTGACGGGCCTGTCTCTTTGCTGGACTACATTGGTCACTCCGGCACGCGGATCGAGAAGTCGTCGTAGTGCATTTCGCGATCCATGGTGGTGATGTTCATGTTCGATTTGGTCTTGTGGGCGATACCCTCGGATTGAATCTGGCAAGCAAGTTCTCCATCAATCCAGGCTTTCATCACATCCCCTTCGATACGGACAAGCAGGGTGTGCCAGGCTTCTTTGTCGAGAGAAAGCTTGTTCGTCACACGCTTGGTTTCCTGGTGATTCTTTTCTTCCTCGGTCAGGGGGATTCCGGCCTTACGCTTGTCACGAATTTCTTTGAGGAACTGCCCAAATTTGCCGTCGTAGAGAGAGATCGAATCGGGAGAAACGCCAACGTGACAGATATGCCCGGCGTGGGAGCCTTTGTAGTCGAGATCGCGGATCATGATGTTGAAGCGAGGCGAGCCCGCATATTTGAATTTCACGGCCACTTCCATATCGCTGAGCGGAGGAAGCTTGATCTGGTTAACGGATGGATGGTCGGCTGTAGTCGGAGTGATGCCTACCATGACACCGTCTTTCACGACGGTTTCGCTTTTCCAGGAACCCCATTCTTCTTTCAGTTCCGTTCCTGAGAAGTCGTCTTCGAAAAGGATTTTGCCGAACGGCTCGGGGGCTGGTTCAGCATACGCTGAAGTTACCAGAGACAGGACACAAACAAGTAGGAGATATGGGATTTTCATTTCAATAAGAGAATTGCGAACCAGATCGGTTGCCGGTCAATGACGGGGAGCCTGATTCCTTCGTCAAAGCCATTTTCCCGTATGTCAGGGCGGTGAATCGCACTGTACCATATGGAGATCACTCCGACATTTTACACTCTCTAGCCTCCCCTATTTGCAGGCATGATCAGAACGTTGCAATCCGATCTGTGTGATTCTAGCTTCTCTGGCACCCATGAAATTCTCGCTCTTTACTCTCTTGTTGCTCTTCACTTCCTTTTCTGTTTTTGGAAATCCTGCGCCTGAGAAACGTGCTACCCGGCTCCCTGCCGATCTCGATACCGAAGACGGAATTGTATTCAAAGAAGTCGAAGGTCAGAAGCTGGTATTCACGCTGTTCCGTCCTCTCGAGAAGAAATACGATAATTCCCCTCTCCTGGTTTACATCCACGGAGGCGGCTGGGGCGGCGGCGACAGGTTCAAGGTGACGCGAAGCGGTATCATCGACGTGATTCGCGGATTAAACAAAGAAGGGATTACCTGTGCCAGCATTGAGTATCGTCTCGTTGACGGGAAACCGACTACCGCAGCAGATGCCGTGGCAGACTGTAAAGACGCGGTGAGATATTTCGTGAAGAACGCGGAGACCTACGGCATCGATCCGGATCGAATTGGCACTTTTGGTTCATCCGCAGGAGGCCACTTGACTCTCGTAACAGCGCTGGGAAAAGACGATGACTACCCCTGTGATCCGGCTTTTGATGGACCCGAATACACGATCCGGTGTGTCGCTTCCTACTACCCTCAAGTCTCTTTCACAGACCGGCCTTTGATGACAGTCGGAAACTTTCGGCGTCCTCAACGTCTGATCCCACTACTCGGCGGCCCATTAGAGGAACATCGTGACATGGCTCAATTGCTCAGCCCGATCGACCTGATTACTCTCGACAGTCCTGCCATTTTCCTCGCCCATGGAGACGCCGATACTGTCCTGTCAGTTGACAATGCCATTGCGATGGAAAAAGCAGCCAAGGAGAAAGATGTCCCCGTCGAATGCGTGATATCCAAGGGAGCCGGCCACGGATTCAGCGGAGCAGCGATCGATCCTACTCTTGAGGAAATCACCGGTCGCACACTCAGCTTTCTGCTGAAGTACTTGGCGCACTGAGAAAACGCTTCAATCCACTCCCCCTCTATGAAAGGCACCCTATCCGGGTGTCTTTTTGTTCTTGTTAGTGTTACGTTTTTGCATTATACTAACACTATCACACAACCACGCAGACAGCATACCCATGACACCCCCGAAACACACTGGAGGGCTGGCTCGCATTCGAGAAGCACTCCGAAAATCAAAAATTGACGATGTCGTTGGCGCGATACTCGCCGAGACTCCCCTGGGAAAAGCAGGAAAAGTTCTCAAAGAACTTTCTGATATCCTTGGCACATCCCCGAACGAAGATTCAATCGCAGAAGCCATTGAGGCCGGAGTATCCCCAGAGCAGGCCATACGACTGCGCGAATTCGCGACGAGAGAGTTCGAAGCCCGAGAGGAAACGGCGAGGAACCAGGAGGACAACCTGACGAGTCGACACGCCAGCGACATGATGAGTGACTCGAAGCTCTCAAAGACAGTACGGCCGCTTGTTACCTACGTTCTTCTCGGAGCCGTCATCGTAGACAATCTCTCGGTGCGGGTTCTCGAAGCACGGGGGCTCACCTCAACGCCCAGCGATGTACTCGCGGTTCTGATGCAAATGGCGATCGGTTTCTACTTCGGAAGTCGAGGCGTACAACACGTAACCGCTCAACTCACAACAAAATGGAACGGGAGGATCAAAGGATGAACGCGTTTATCGAACTACTAAAGCTCATCTTTGGGATCAGGACTCCGAAAACAGAGAGTCACCACACGCCGACACGTGGAGACAGCCCGGTGATTCCGGTCGTTCCCCACGAGAGCCCCTCGGGCATTTCCGCTCAGGAATGGGAAATAGGGCTGGCAATCGTGGATCTTGAAGCAAGACGCGACTCAAATGGACACCTGTCGGTGTATCGGCTTCCCTCGAATGACGGTGGTGGCTCTGAGGAAATCGCTGGAATCAATTCCAAATACCATCCTGAAGAGCTCGCAAAGCTGAAAACAATGGCTCCCCCTCTTCGAGAAGAAGCAGCAGCCCGATACATCGAAAACTACACCCGCCGGATGACCGGCCTGTCCGAGAGCAGTAACCTGCGGAAGGGAACGGAGTTGTTCGTTCTCGACACCACCTTCAATCGTGGCGGCGGCGGTAGCGCATGGGTCGTACAGACAGCGCTTCGTTCCCTCGGGTTTTCCGTAATTCGAGACCGCCTCTGGGGACCGTTGACTCGGAAGGCTCTGATCGAAGCTGACCGGAAATTCGATCGTCAGATTATCGATAGGCTTCGCAGCGCACGCGAGAGCTATGAACGAAATGTAATCGGCTATCGAGCAAACCTTTGGAGAGGCCTTGTGAATCGCTGGGATCATGTCAGGGATCTTTCACTTAAATGGAATGAGCTAGAGAGCCCGGCGAAGGCATCACTCCCCTCACCTGGATCCGGGAGTGAGCCGAGCCGAATTGTTCTGCCTCGAGAAGGAACAAACTCTCTGAACGAATTCTACGGAACAGCCTCACCCACTGGAAACTACCTGGAGTGGTTCAGCTTCCCGGTCGCCAATGTACGGCTGTATTCACGGAGAGGAGCCAGTCTCAGTGACCGAACGGGCAATGGTCTCGACGATCACCGATGTCATTCCAAGGTTCGAAACCAACTGGAGGCCGCACTATCAGCAGTCTACCAGGCCTTGGGAAAGGGTCAGTTTGAGAAAGAAGGCTGGCATATCTATGGAGGTTGTTTCAACTACCGCAAGAAGCGCGGCGGATCGTCGCTTTCGACCCATTCGTGGGGAATCGCAATCGACATCAATCCCGAAGAAAACCCGTTCCACGGAACAGATACGACCTTCTCCGGCAAGGCTATCGACATCATGGAAGAACATGGATTTCTCTCCGGCGGACGCGCGTGGGGCAAGGACTGGATGCATTTTCAAGCGGCCATTCCCCATGTCACTTCTGGTAGCTACTATGCCAGCCACGGACTTCCGGCTAACGTCCAATCAGCGTCTCTTGCATCATGAGTGGTCAGGAGCTCCAGAAGGTAGAGGACGACCTGAACATGTCCGTGTCAAAATTCATTAAAGCCCTCTGGATCGTAGGGGGGCTGATGTTTGCAGTCGGCACATGGACGGCCACACAACAGGTTCTCCTAACAATGAACACAAGCGGGGACCAAGAAGCCCACAAGAAGATCGATTCTGCAAAGGCAAAACTTTCCACCATTGAAGTCTGGCAGGCTGCAACAGAGGCGAATCGCTACACGGTGAAAGATCATTCGGAATTTGAAAAGCAACTTGCTCAGGATCGCCTGCTGCAGGAAAAGCGAATTCAACGACTCGAAGACAACCAGGCCCGAATTACCGATACGCAGGAAGAAATTCAGAAGCTGTTGAGATCAGTCGACACCCAGATTCGGGAACTGACAAAATCACTATGAGGAAATGAGAAGATCACTTCGTTCTCACGCGGATGAGGGAAATATCATTTTCACTCTCATCAAATTCTGACGCAGCTCGAACTACCGTGTAAAAACGTCGTTTCTTGTAACGCACGCGTCTCTTCCCGTTTCGCTTGATGACACGCCGGATCTTTCTCTTCTTGGGTATGATCACCACATCAATATCGTAGTCATCTCCCGGTTCCATTTCGTCGACGGTGTGGGCGCCCGCCATAAGAGAGGCCGTGATGTTCCCATCATCTTTTGCCAGGTATAAGACACGAAACACCTTTGTCCCGCGGGAAGCTGACAAATTATAGGAGTCTAACGCTCCTCCATCGTTTTCCAGTTCGACTCGAGAAGATACTCGCCGCCCCTTACGTGAAACAAGATTCACCGTTTGACCGTACGAAGTTCTGTAGATGTCATCCCCGGCGTTTTCGACAATCAGATCTGGTTGGGGGCTTAAATCGGCAAGAATCTCGATGTGCAGTTCGTATCCTCCCGGGCCTGCGTTATTGGTGATCTCGATAGTGTAATCGCCAGCAATGAGATTCTCTTCGATCTCGAAATTGTCACTGCTGCCCTCATCATCATCAAAGTCTGGATCGTTTTTGAGATCACCGAGACTGTCACGAAGCACCCCCCTGGTATCCAGTGAGCTTGTCGTATAGATTCTGATCGCGCTGTATTTCTCCAGACGAAACGAAAACGCATCGATGTCACCGGTGTGAAAGTAACCTTCCTCTTCCCCCGATTCATCGGTGATTGAAATGGGCGTCGGGCTTCCCGAATCTCCATGAACGTCGAGAGACACAGTGTTGTCGACGACGGTAGCCGCTGTGTTCAAGTTGCCCGCAAGAT
Organism: Verrucomicrobiales bacterium; assembly: GCA_002698785.1. Taxonomy (GTDB): domain Bacteria; phylum Verrucomicrobiota; class Verrucomicrobiia; order Verrucomicrobiales; family DEV007; genus Arctic95D-9. The sequence goes on from PAAG01000019.1 coordinate 143,889, forward strand.
CGTTCACGACACCACCAGGCAGACTGACGGTTACATACCCTTCCGAACCAGAGGTAGAAATAGAAATTTGATAAGTAGCGGATCCTCCTGACAACACTGCACTTCCTGAATTGTCGCCATCAACATCCACGTCACTTCCTGTGAAGGAGTATACCGGTTCACTGAATGCCGCTTCGAATAGAATGGGACCATTTGTCACCGGATCGTCCTGCCCGGTTGCCAAGTCCAGGGTGACGCTCGGAGCGGTCAGATCGATCTCTACGGTGAGAGCAGCAGAAACAGTTTCCCCATTCGCAACAGCGGTCATCTCGTGGACTCCTTCGCTGAGCGTCGCAGCAGTAGCAGTCCAGTCGCCATTGTCGTCGATCAGGCCGGTAGCTACTGTACCGTCGATATCCGAAACCAATTCGAAGGAAACCCCGGCTGAACCTGTCCCCGAAAACTGTGGATTTGTTACATTGGTGACTTGGTCGTCGTCTTCACTGCCTGAATCTGAGGAGGATAAGAGAGTTGGCGCAGAAATGTTCGGAGTCGTATCAATGCGAACGTCATCGATGGCTATGCCATCAAGATCAATTCCGAAATCATCGAATTGATTGAAGCGAATCCTGTAAACGCCGCTCGTGGGTAATCCGTTTGCCGCAATCGCACTCGTCAAACTGACTGAGAATTCTCTGTAAAAAGAGGTCACGCCCGATCGGAGTGCCTTTACCTCATACCAGTTTGCTCCATCCACACTGATGGCAACTCCATCGTAATCAGTATCGCCCGGGAAGGGAGAAGGGGGCGGTGCATCTGATTCGTCCGAAAAGTCTTTCGCCTGGAATTTCAATTCCAGGAATTCCTCTCCTGTCACATTAACAACCATTGTCAGCTCGTTTCGGGCTAGAGTGCCGTCGGATGCACTGTCCATCGTCACGTGCCAATCGCCATCTGCCGGACCATTCTGCTGGGTCACAATAGTCCTATGCGGACCTTTTCCCGAGGCAATCCAATACGAACTCAAGGCCCCACTCTCGAATGAGTCCGAAAATGGAATCGGTGCCAACTCCACAATGGCAAAAACAACCGTTCGCTGTGTCGCGCCGGAAGCATTTGTTGCGGTAACCTCGACCTCGAAGGATCCCGTCTCTGTAGGAGTCCCCGAAATCAATCCAGTCATGGTATCCAGGGAAAGCCCCATTGGAAGGGTGGTGCTGGAAAACGAAGTCGCGGGCTGGGAGGTAGTGATTTGATAGTCCAGAGATTCTCCCAATATTCCGAAAGCAGAAACCGAACTGGTAATGAACGGACGTGGATCGGAACCCAGTACGCTGAACTCATCTACCCAGCCTGTGTCATCTCCGCTATCAACACTCGCATCCTTGTCGTAGCGCCACTCGATAGTATGGGTCCCCGCAGGAAGGCTGTGAAACACCTGCGTCCAATCGACTTCGCCAGAAATAGACTGAATCAACTCTCCATCGACGAAGAAATCAAGGAAGTCCCAAGTCTCCTCAGATGAAACTTTCCACCAGAAAACAATCTGCTCTGGCCCCTCTACCTCGACCGCGAGAGAAGAGGTTTCGTTGTGCGTAATTCCTCCTGCCTGCGCAGCATCGATTCCGTCGTGAGTTGTCAATGACTGAGAAAACCAAGGCGTCGAACTTGTCGCTACTGGACGAGAGCCTGAATCGATGGCGGTAAGAAGGGCATTCTCTCCCACATCGATCTCCAGCGTCTCCGTATCTGAGCCGGACGGATTAACCGCTGTAATCTGGAGACTCACTATGCCAACAGTTGATGGCATCCAGGATATGATGCCTGTGTCAGGATCAACAGTCATCCCCGAAGGTTCTCCTGAAATGGAGAATGACCGCGGGCTGTTGTCAGCGGTAATCATGTAGGAAAACTCGCTCCCGATATTCCCACCGGCAGTAAGAGAACTGGTGATTACAGGGGGAATGTAATCATCATTCAATATCGTTCCCCTTCCGGCATCATCAGCAATGTAGGCTTCGACCGGATTGCTAAGCCTGACAATGAACTCTTCGTCTTCCTCAGGATCATTGTCTCCAAACACTACGATGGACACTGTTTCTTCCACGTCCCCCGGAGCAAAGGTCACTTGTCCTGAATCTGCAGTAAAGTCAGAGGGAGAGGTGGCAGTGCCATTTTCCGTCGCCCAATCAACGGAGATTGTCTCCTCAGCAGCGAGGTCGAGTCGAATGGTAAAGGTAGCGATGAGGCTCCCGGAATCCATTTCTGTTACCGTGACGTCGTCGATCGAAAGTCCCTCGTCGGGTAGATCAAACGCCTCTGTTACATCCCGACTGCTAGCCGATCCACCATCATCTGCACTGAAGCCCATTCCCCGTTTCGCGAATGCCAGCCATATAGCATCAAGATTTTCCCCACCATTTAAGACCTGATCTGCCAGCAGAATCCCATTCCGAGCTTCAAGATACGTTGGATTAGCGGGCTGGAGCTTCATTCCTTCAATGATTAGGTCCAAGGCAATATTATTGCCTCCCGTTCCATTATAGAGGTCGGGATCCCATCCGTGAATATCGACAAGATTCCAATACATCTCCCAGAGAGCCGAGCACCACACCGAACCAATCCCGTGGGGAACACTAAGTCCGCCTCCTGCCTGGATGTCTCCATAGGTACTCGGGTTTTCTCCCAAATCGGTCGAGTATCGGTAAGGACGAATCCCCCGCCCCGTAGGAGCCTGGTTCAACAAGTAAGTGCCTATCCCGCGTGCCGTCGTAGCTGTGTCACTTGGATCTGCTGTCAATACAAGGGCGAACCAATCGCTCCAGCCCTCTCCCATGCCTCGACTTTGTGTCTGTGTCAGAGCGCTGGAATTGGATGGTCCTCCTGTCAGGCGGTTGGAAACCCCATGCCCATACTCGTGGATAATCACTCCGTTATCTAAGTCGCTATCGCGATCGGGATTCGCCTGCGTCCAGACAAACATCTGCATCCTGGGGTCCGATCCATCGGGAGGAGTGCCAAAGTTGGCGTTGTTGATTCCGGAACCATCCTGCGCGTCGGCTTGTACCGGGTCCCCGTCCACACCACCGTTGCCGTAATTGTTTGCCTGAAAGTTACCCGAGATTTCATCAAACCCGTGATGCCACATGATGTCGTGGAGCAAGTTATTCCAGTAGAAGAGATTGGTGATGGCCGCATCCTGGTAGGTATCCGGCGCTTGCCCAAGAAAGAGATTGTTGTCGAAAACAAGCCCCGGTCCGCCATCCGGCCTCATTCCACCGGTATTGTTTTTGTCTCCGTCTTCCTGTGCTTCAACGTTGTTACCTCTAGTATCGGTGAACTCCGCACCTGCCACGCCATTGGTATCGTGCCAACCAAACGGTGAAGCGTTCACATCATGCGGATCCGTTTCCAGCATTCTCCCGCCATCGTTGGGATTCTCCAAAGGCAACGGAAATACGCGATAGTCGGCGCTGGCATACCAGTTTGCCTGTGTGAGAAGATCCCCGGTCTCGGCATCGACGTTCATATCGAGCCACCGCTGTCCATCGTTCAAATGAAGCACGAGATTCCATGCCAGACGAATTTCCTGATCAGCCGTGGCTACATAGACCAGCTTAGCCGGTATCGGATCTTGTGAAAGCTCGCCGCCCTCGAATTCGATCTCCTGACGAACACCACCCTTTTCTTCTATCACAACCAGATCTTCGGTTCCGCCAAATGGAACAAAGGAGTGACGCGCTGCCATTGCTACAGCCTCTTCCACAGGAATAACCGGGCTGTCTGCATTCGCGAATTGGGATGCTCCTTGAATGAAACCGTTGTGAAGACTCAAAATCGCACCATTCTTGGCAACGTTGGCATTCAGATTTGCATTGTAGACCTCAATGCCGCCTATGTTCTGCCGAAGATGAACGGCTGTGACTCCACTCTTCCGTGAGAGCATCGTATCCGTAACAACCGGAGACTCAAAATCCTCCTCGCTCCAACCCTTGCTACGAGGTGAGCCATCTTCCGAAGAACGAAGATAGCCGAGAACGATTTCCACAGGTGTTGCTTCTCCATCAAAGCCCTTTGTAACTGATGGAATCCATCCCCGATATTCTGGCTCGGGACTCGTAGCATTGACTCTAGGGGGACTGTAAGCGGTTCCCGCTGCATTCGTTGAGCCGGGCTCTTCGACGATGGAGCTTTTTTCCTGCCTTTCAGAAGAACTCGCCTCGCCTGCCTTTTGCCCTTCGATGTTTTCCTTCTCTCCCGCGACCACTTCCGCACCAACAGTGTCTTTTCGATTGGAAGACAGGTGTACGAGGTATCCAAGAAGGATACCTGCGGCAACCAGGACGCAGAGTGTCTCCAACGGCCGGTTATCTTTTCGGGAACCGGAATCTTTCATTGTGCGGGTCGCTCCCCTGATGAAACAATTTTCACAACTGTGAATGCCTCACGACTGCAATCGTGGACTGTTCCATTCATTGAGGCTCGAATCCAATATCCCAGGACTGACGATCGAATCTGCCGAAGTATGCCGACAACCAGCACAAAAACGAAATTCTACCAAATCCTCGGACCTCGAATTCGCAATTCTCGGAGGGAGTCTTACAACAAATAGAACTTTGCCAGAATTTCTATAAAAGTTCAAACAGCAAAACCAAGGCCTGCAAAGAACCTTGGTTTTAATAATAGGGCTATAGAAGCCCAAAACTTCAGGTAGGTCCTACCAGAATTGGATTTTTACCCCAGTCCAGAACTGCCAGTCAGGCATGATGCCCCGGTTCCCCATGGAGACCTGTGGCTCAACCCAGAAATTGACGACTTTGTTTGGTCCCTCGATCACTTTTCCAAGGCGAAGACCAATCGGCATATTGTAGTTGTCGTTCTGAAAATTGTAGATCCAGATGGGTGCCGTTCCTGTATACCACCCATTTCCTAGCTGGTAGAAAGCAAAGGGGCGAAAAGCTCCCACGCTGTAGTAATTCCTGCTGTCGTCGCCAGCAAAGCTCTGCAGCCACGAAATTTCGTAACCATACTGAAATTTGCTGTTCGATCCGTTAAAATAAACCGCATTCAACCCTCCGGACCACTTCTCGTTACCAAGGACCGAATCAGTGGCGGTTGGGAGGCGGAAAGTCGGCCCCACACCAAAACTCACATTGGGCTCGTTGGTCTCGAAGAGATAAGTAAAGCCGAGACCCATGTCTCCCAAGCCGGTTTCAGTCCCTCCTGCTGGAACCGGAAAATGGTTGATTGGAAGTGTGGCACGAAACAACCAATCACTTCCGCCAAGAGTGAGAGGAGTCGCGTATCGAAGGAGAAACTGGTTCGCATCTTCGCTGAAACCTTCAAAATCGCTGATGTAGTAATTCTCTGCACTGAAGGCAGTAACGGCTGCGATCGGGTTGTTCGCCTGCGCGTAGTAATCGATGGGATCCTCGTAAGGCATCTTGGGGTAAACGCCCTTTGCGGGAATCGGCGCTTTCCCATAGTCCTCAACGACAGGGGCTTTCCCATAATCTTCGACGATATGGTCGCCCCCTTTTGTGCTGTGAAGTCCAGATAGTGTGAGAATTGCTAACAGGCAGCAACAGGATGTTGTTTTGGCGTGCATTGCTGGTGGCGGTTCGGGCGGCGAGAATTACTTCGAATTCAAAACTGGAAATCAAAGCAAAGCAAATGAATAATCGTTACGAAACAAATGACTCAGTCGCAAGCAAAGACTCCCACATTTACTTAGGGTAGGTATTCTGAAGACTCAAGGGAAATATTTGGAATGATTCCGCACAAGAATCCATCTCAATCCGCCCCCCCGTTCTGATAATTCTGTTAAAGCCGAATTTTAAAGATTATCGCCGCAGGAATCGCCAAAAGGAAAGAAATCACGGAGAGCGCGGTCAACCAGCCACAATTCCATCCACTGATCCGGTAGAGTTGCTCGGGATACTCCACAAGGCACCTTGAAATGGCTTGCCCCTCTCTGATTGCCCCTACACCAGGCAAAAGGCCAGCCGCAGAAGTGGTCCATCCAGGTTTGAGGATCCATGTTCTGGTCCCAATTACGACTTCTAAGGTGGAGTGTTCCTTTCCCTCTCCAAATGTGAGTTCGAAAATCCCCTCTTTCTCCCCCTGAAACCGCCACACAGTCCTTCCGCTATCAGAAAAGCGAAACGGCGGAGCAGTCAACTGAAGCCCCTCAGCTTCCTGCCATTCTACTGTTTCTGGAGACTCCGTTTCGACCAGGAAGTCCTGACCAGCGGAAAATGGTGACCAGGCAAGCATCGGCTCAACCAGCACCAGAATTAGTACAGCTGGCGCCATCGCCGCAAACAGAGGTAGCAGAAGGGCTACTAAATAGGCTCCCAGCGCTTTCATTAAACGCCCAGCGGCGCGGCCACTTGCTCGAAGACTCTCCTGATAAAGAAACATTTCGATCAGCCGGGCCACCATGCGATTTCGCTTCACGAGCGCCGAGTGCGGCCGATAGGCCCACTTGAACGCAAGGACTGCGACGACCGCCACCAGCAATGAGGCGAAAATCATACTGAACCAGGGAGCTTCCATCCTATCAGGTCCAGAGCGAGCGGCCGGTCATTTCTTTCGGTATTTTCAGGTCGAGAAGCTGGAGGATAGAAGGCGCCAAGTCCCATAGCTTTGGTTGCTCTCCACCTCCCGGAATGGCTCGGTTGCTGATCAAGACGCCTGAGAGAAAGTCTGGATGCATACAGTGATCTCCACTCCAGGGATCGAGATTATCGAGGCTCACATCTCTCGGATAGGCACCCAGAATGGTGTCCCATGAGGCCCTGAAATTTTTATTGTAGCAAACGACTAGGTCGGGAGCCATCTCGACGCTGGGGCCAGAGTAAATATCCTCAGGGCGGTAGACACCTCGGATGACTTTGTCTCCCGTATCCGGATCTCGCACTTCCTGCAGTCTCGCAATCAATTCACTTCGGACAGTTTCAAAGTCTTCTCCTGCTTCCACGATACCTTCGTGCTCGCGGCCTTTCACGTTTACGTAAAGACTGTTGATGCCCAGTCCATAGGCTTTGGTTTCCGTCCATTTGGTATTGCTGAAATAATTCGTGCCTTCACGATCAAAGCGATTGATCAGTTTGGAATATCCGTTCTCCAGGAGCCAAGTGTTCAAGTTGAACTGACGGCGAAACGGCACAAATCCATGATCGGAGACGATCATGAACAGCGTGTCGTCGTCGGCATGTTCCATCGCCATACCGATTCCCTGATCAATTTTCTCATACATTGAAGGGAGCACGTCTCCGAACTTCTCGCCAAGTTCCTTGGTGTAAAGCGGGTGTCCCGGGTCCATGGCCCTCCAGAACGCATGGGAGTTCAGGTCCAGAGACGAAAAGTAGAAGTAGAAAAACCCGCCTTTGTATTGGTTCAGCTCGTACTCCAGCATCCTTAGCCGCTCTTCGAGGACGAACCAACTCTGCTCGAGGAAGTCCGAATCGTCGAAAACGCCGGCTGAAAGCGCTGCGGTATCTTCCGGCATTCCCTGCGTGTAAAAGAGTCCGATCTCCTCAGCCAGCTCCTTAGCGAAAGACTTCGGCGATGAAATGTCCGCCACTGGATCAGTAGGATCGATATTGAAAGGGCTTACGTAAAACTCAAAGACGGAGTCCACGCGCTTCAGGCAAAACCGGCAGATCGCAGGAATCCCGGAGAGGCTGGCAGAAACAGGGAATGAAACCCTCATCCAATCACTCCACTCCCCCTCCTTCAGTAAAAAACGCTCGTCGGGGAACTCGAAGAACGCGGTCTTGTTTTCCTTATCCTTGTATACTTTGAAAGGAATTTCGCAGCGCTTTCCGTCCCTGTCTCCCGGATCGACAGGTCCTTCCAGATGGCAGGCATAAAACCCTTCCTCTTCGTGGATGCGTTGGACCACTCCTCCCGCGACTTCTCCGGCATCGGCATTCACATCCGATGTGAACCAGGAAAAAACCCCGTAACTCCCCTGCACATCCGGAGTCGTGATACCGGTCAAGGTTTTCGCCCCGTCTTTGGGCGCTGGGAAATTCACTGGCGCACGAAACGCTACCGAATCCATCCCTGCGTCGGCAAGAATATCCCAAAGGGCTGGCCCCTGTCTCAGGAGTTCTGTCTGCCCGCCACCTAGAGGAAAGGAATAATCACCGAAAGTCAGCGTTTTTGCCGGAGGCTCTGTTTTCGCTGTCGACAAAAAGGGAGCTCTTGTTTCCGGATCACGAGCAATGAAATCGAAAATCCCGTGGCCTCCGGGATCCGTTCCTGAAATAAAAGATGACCACGCGACCGGGCTCTGTGGCGGGTATGTGCTGCCTACAGTCCCAAAGCTACCCTGCTTCGCGAGCTTTGCGCAATTCGGAAGGCGCCCCGCTTTGATCAGTTTCCGGGTCAGCGCAGGGTCCATCCCATCGACGCCCATCACGATAATCTTCGATGGCCCGCGCCTCGAAGCTCCTATCGCAGGTGCCCCAAAAGCCATCGGCGCTGCACCGGCAGCAGCCGCATTCTTCAGGAAGCGGCGGCGAGTCGTGGGAATGTGACTTTTCGAATTCATCCTGTTGGGTTGCTTGTGGAAAAGCGGATTGCTTCCCCATCCATGTTTCCGGGAGGTTTCACACCAAACCACCTCAAGATACTCGGGGCAAGGTCCACCAATTGAAATCCACGTCCATTGATCGACTCCAGTGGGCGGCTGGCGAACATCATTCCGGGAACAAGGCTCCGATCGACACAATGGTCGCCGCTCCAGCACTTGTCGTTCACGCTGAAAATGGAGTCGCTTCTGTAGCCGGATGCGCAGTCCCACGAAACCCGGTATCCCTCGTGATACCCTACGACCAAATCAGGCCCTTCATTCGAATAAGGTCCCCTATATGCTTCCGCCGAACGGTATACTTTTGACACGGCCGGGTCACCAGATTCGGGGTCACGCAGGTCCATGAGAAGGGCGGTGATCTTATTTGCGAGATCTGAAACTTCGTTTTTCTCCAAGATCCCACCAGCCTCGCGTCCTTTCAGATTGAAATAAATTCCGGAGAGCCCAAAGGCGTATGCCTTGGTCCGAGTCCAGTCGATGTCACCATAGGCCCCGCGGCCGGTAGACTCGCTCTTCCAATGCAATAGCCCCTCCTGCTCCAGCAGGCAGTTCAGATCGACCCCGCGACGGAAAGAGGTGAAACCATGGTCAGAAATCACGAGGAGCAAGTCGTCGCGCCTCACTTTTTGTATCGTCTTTCCAACCAAGGAATCCAGATCCTGATACATTCTATCAATCGTCGTAGACTCCCCTTCTTTGCTAACTCCTTCAGGAGTTTCTTCCTCACGGAAAAACATGTGCTGAATGCGATCGGGGCCATCGAAGACGCAGGCAAACATCCCTTTCGTGCGGTGATTCATGAGTTCCAACGCCATCTCCTCTCGCTCTTTGTGGATGTCCTCCGCCTGTTTCAGGAATGTGGCATCATCGATCACACCGTCGTTAAGAGCGGATGTGTCCTCCGCCAGCCCCAACGTCGCGTAGGGGCCAATGAGGCGGCTCAAATAGTTGGAAAAAATCCATGGAAATCCGATCGGCAAAACCGGGCGGGCCGGGTCGATCTGGATGGGCGTCACGTAGAGTGTGACCTTTTCACCATCGCTTTGGAGTTGGACTCTAACCAACCCGTGCATTTTCCGCCATTTTCCTATTGGAAAGGAAACACGGACCCATGGGCTGAGTTCTCCAGCGCTTACATCGACTTCCTCAGAGCCAACCTTTATCGTGTATCGACCATCAGCCGCATCACGAATCTCGACGTTCGCTTCCAACCGGCTCCGATCTTTCGCACTACTTTCTTCAGGTCCCGGGAGAATCCCTTTCCAACCACTGTCCTCTCTCTCTAACGGAGCCCAGAGGCCTCCCGAATGAGAGTCGTCCTCTTCTTCCACTTCTGTCGAGAAGAACGTGTACGAACTCTGCGTCCCTCGTAAATCCGGGATGCACATCGCTGACAGAATCGAACCGTCGAAGGGCTCTGCAGGAAATGTGATCGGAACGCGCAACACCGTCGACGAAACGCCATATTTGCCGAGGTGTTTCCAGAATGGTTCGCTCTTGCGAAGCCCTTTCACGTTCACTCGCGTGCCAAATCGGGACGGCCTCTGAGATACCTCTGCAGAGGAAAGTTTTGGCAAATAGGTGCGAGGATCACGAGCTACGAAGTCAAAAATGCCATGCTTACCCGGATTGGTCCCCGTGAGGAAACTCGACCAGGCCACGGGCGATATCGGAGGAACGGTCGAACCGAGCCGATAGAAACCACCCTGCTCGGCGAGTTTCGAAAATGACGGCATTACTCCATCTTTCATCAATCTCTCCACTCGTCGTGGGTCCATACCGTCGAGCCCCATCACGATTACTCGACGAACCTGGGCTTTTCCCTTCTTGGGAAGTCGAATCCACCTCCACACACGACGTATCGGCCAGAATGCAAAATTCGCGAGCATCGTCGCGACAGCAATCACTGTGACCAGCAATGTCCCCGCTGCGGCTATACCGGCGCCAGGACCTATGTAAGAGAGGAAGAAACTCATCGAGAAAGATTCAATCTGCCAACCAGCAGGCCTTTCAGACTAACTGATTGAGCAACTGCTCAAAATTCGACAGGAGAGCACGGTAACGCGGCAAATCCTGCTGTTCATCTGGAAATTGTTTGAGCAAGCTCACGGCATTCCGGATTGCCGCCCTTACAGCGACCGGAGGATTCTCCGTTCGACGGATCACTTTCGGCAATTGGCTCAGTTGTATGAGACATCGATCCCACTGCTCCAGGCGGGCATATGCAGCCGCAATCATCCGTCCCTCTGCCAGACTGTCTGGCCAGCGTCCCGGTAGCTTAGATATATCGATTAGCCCGGCCCATTGCTCTGTTTGTGAAGCATAGGTCATTCTGAGAGTCAGAACATTTCGGTATAGCGGATGGAGAATATCAATTTTCTCAAGGGTTCCATCAAGATCACCAACGGCTTCCCAATCTCCTCGTTTTGCGCGCTCCATTGCTTGGGTAGCCGCGTAAGTCAGAGGCACGTTTGCTTCTCGAAGTATTTCAGGATCGAAACGCAAGAGGGCCCTTTGGTAACTGAAAAATAGCCCCGAAGCGGCTTCTTCCCGAACCCTGGCATCATCGGACTTGATACCCATCTCAAATTGCCCCCTCGCCTGTTCATATTGCTTTTTCGCGAGGTGAATCTGCCCCTGCGCATTATTCCTACTGTAAGAATCATCCAGGCTCTGAGCATAAGCCTCGGCCTGGACATAGCGCTTGTCGATCAACCACTCCAGTACGAGCCGGTTCGAATTTCCCTGAAACTCCGCGAGGTCAAAAGGATCGTTTTTCGCAAACCAACGAACGAACCGATCTAATCCCATCGATGTCTCATGAGATTGAGTTCCTTTAACTTGAAAGAGGTTTTTCTGATCAGTGATCAAAGGCATCCCTTTCGACATCTGTCGAATTGTCGCATCTCCTCCCAGATACGCTGCCACGAGTTCTTCCGGTAGATAGACGCTTGCGGCGGAAAACTCCTCACGATTTTCTCCAACCACGCTGGCTACATTCGAAAGCGAGGAACCTGATGAATCTCGTGCCAGAAATACGACCCCTCCCCCGTTTTTTGGCAAATACACTTCCACATTTTCGAATACCGATCCTAGCGAAGCCAGCAACGAGAGAAACAACTTTTCGTCGACAAGGCTCCCCCCCATCCACTGAACAAAAGAGCCCTGCGGACGTAATCTCGACTGAACCAGTTCGAAAAACTCCTTCGTGTAAAGGTGGCTGGAACCACTGGTAAAAGGATGTGAGGGCTGTGATACGACGATATCGAACTTCTCTTCCGATAGCCGTAAGGCGGATCTCGCATCTTCCAGACGAATACGAACTCTGGGATCGGAAAGTGGATCTTTCAGTCTCTCTTCCGCGACAACTCGATTGGCAGCAACGACCTCTGGTTCCAGTTCGACCACTTCGATTTTTTTGATGCTTCCCGGCACAGACTCGACAGCAAGCCCTCCGCCGAGACCGACAACCATCATAGATTTTGCATCTGGGGTACCGAGGACTCCGAATAACGGCAGGCTTCGCGCCATTGGGATCCACTGCCGTGGATTGCCTTTCGATTGAATGGTTGCTTCCGGCAAACCATTTGTGAAAAGCCCCCAGTCGCCCACCGATCGATCTTCATACAGCAAGACATTGGAAGTGCGCCCGACTCGATAGAAAACGACGGAATAATCATTAATGAGCCCACTCAAAATGGAAAACTGCAAGGCTCCTGCGGGCGGTTGAAAAGGCAGAAAAAACAACGCTGCGAAGCCGAGAGCACAAAAGGATAGCGAAGCTTTTCTCAGTGGGCCTCCCACGCAAGATACCAAGGCACCGAGTCCCAGGCAGACGCAGATCATTGCAACTACGGTTCCCGAATATCGCAACATGGGCAGGAGACAAACTCCCGCAACGATGGCACCGAGTATTGCTCCCACAGTATTCCAGGAAAATGCCTGTGCACTTGCAGAAGCCATTTCTTCGTGACTCCTAACGGCCACTCGGACAGCAAGCGGAAACGTAGCCCCTGTAAAGCAAGCAACCGGCCCAAGGGCAGCCACAGCCAGCCACAAACGATACCTGTAAGGAATCTCTCCGCTCCCCGCCGCATTCTGGAAGAACTGCATGCACGGATCCAGCGAGAGAAATCCCAGAGCCAATGTGGTAGCGATGCCAATCTGGGCCCAGACAAGCGCCGTTCGCGCAATCTGTTCGCTCTTTACAAAGCGGCTCGCGACAGTCGAACCAATGGATAGTCCCACGAGAAAAATAGCAAGGATAGTGCCGAAGGAGTATACGGTCCCCCCCAGGATCTGCGAGAGAAGACGAGTCCACATCACCTCTCCGCTGAATGAAACCGCTCCCGAGACGAGAACCACCGGATACACCCAATGGAACCGGCGAGTCCGAACTCTCTCCAGCTTAGCAACCGGCTGAACTTTCCCCCTGCAACTCAGAAGGAACGCGGCAATGGCGACGAGAACATTGATTCCCGCGGCTACCCATACAGCACCACCGAGGCCCAACCGCGGAAGGAGCAAGAAAACCGACAACAAAGCCCCCCCGGCTGCTCCCGCAGTATTTACCGCGTACACCACTGCCGTTTTCCAACCCATTTCCCGGTCCTCGCGAATCGAAAAGCGAATCAACAGAGGCAGAGTCATTCCCATCAGCGCAGTCGGGATCAACAACAGGAGAAAGCTCAGCGAAAACACCAACAAGCCGCCCTGCCACGCAGGCGGAAGTTCCGCTAAAGTTGGCACAGAGAAAATACTCTGCTGAATCCTCCCAACTCCTGCCAGAAAGAAAGGAAATAACAGAGCAAAAACCGCTACAGCAACCTCGATGACAGCATAAATAAGAAGAGGGCTCCCCACTCTACCAGCCACTCGACTTGCGATAGCAGCTCCCAGAGCGAGGCCGCCCATGAAACCTGCGAGAACTGCCACTACGGCGATCTCCGACGCGCCAAAAACGAGCCCGAGCTGCCTCACCCACGAAGTCTGGTAGATCAAGGCACTCAAACCAGAAAGGAAAAAGCACACCAGGCAGACTCCAAACTGAATTGGGGACAACAGATGTCGCACTCTCTCTGGCCGTGACATAGATGAATCGATGAATGAAAGGCGCGACACTAGCCCAGCTTCGCCAGCGTGGCACGGCTCAAATGAGAAAACGCGGCATCATTTGCCCCTCTTGACTTAGGGGAGTCTTGGGTCGAACCATGAACCCAAAATATGGGTCGCATTGACAACAAGACATTCCTCCTTTTGGGATGCCTCGCATCTGTTTTCTTCTCTGCCTGCAGCGACGAGAAAAAGGAACCGCCGGCGACCTTGGAAGCAAAAGAGCAAACTGCTCCTGAATCGCCTCAATACATCAAGAATACCTTGAAGTGGCAAACCGCCTCGGAGAGCAAGATTTTCGGCTTCTACGTCTATCGAGGGGAAACTCAGGACGGACCTTTCGATCTACTCAACCCGCGCCCTGTATCGGCAACCGGAACCACAGACGAGCACCAAAACTACCAGTTCGCCGACACCGAAGCCGTTCCTGGCAAGACCTACTACTACTACCTGGAAACACTGGACTACAACAATCGCCGCAAGCAATACAGCCCTGTCTTCCCCTACCAGACTCCTGCTTCATGAGACAAATCGCCTTATTGCTTGCATTCTGTATCGGGCCCAATCTCGCAATCGGAGGAAAATTCTCCGCTACCGTTGAAGGCCCCGGCGTCTACTTCCTGACTTTCGAGCAATGTGCCGAACAGTTTAACGGCGAGAAACTCGGAAAGATTACAATCGCCCAGCGAGACATTGCGTGCCCGGTCTGGCTCGATGATCAGAATGCCGACAACCAGTTTGGCGAGGGGGACAGGCTCCTTTTCCTGTCCCCGACAAAGCAGGACAGAAGCGTCGGATTTGAGACACCTTATCCTCCGGTGATCATCAACAACGATCCAGATCTTCCTACTGAACTAGAAACCGTGGCCACCCTTTCTCCTTCCGATGCCAAAGGAAACACCAGTGCGGCTCCCCCTTTTGAACTTCTTCACCATATCGAAGAAGATAACATTCGAACCTCTATTCGAGGTAGCGACTTCAATTCTGCCGACCGTTTTTTCTGGCAACGCTTTACGTCTCTGGACGAGGCACCACTGGAAGTCAATCTCCTGGACGATGTACCGAACCTCATCCTGGACAATGAAAACTCGCCTCGAGTGCTTCTTTCCTTGGTCGGCATAACAACCCTTCCAGGAGATTCAGAGAAGGTCGCCGAGCACGCTCTTACATTCACCCCAACTGGCTTTGAGACAATTGCTCGCCAATGGTCAGGCACTGAAGAGCATATCATTGAGATCACTGACTTGAGTCATGAGGAACTCGGCCAGCCGGTTACCATGAAGTTGGCAGAGCGATACGACGATGATGGCAATTTCATCGCTGACATTGCCCTACTCAATTGGATCGAAATCCGAGCCCCCATCGCTGAGATCCCAGAGGAATTTTCAGATCAAGCGCAGATATCCACTTCAGAAGGCACAACTTCAAACCAGTATTCTCTTTCTACAAAATGTCCGAACCTGGCACTCTATCAATCTACCGGCGAGGCATGGGCACTGAGCGAGCCGGGCACATACCATGTTGCCGCCAACTCGGAAGCCACTGCCAGTTTCCTTGTCCTGACAGGAACCGAAAAACCGGTTACCAGAGTCAGCCGATTTCGCACGCCTGATTTGTCCTTCATTTCTCGGGGAGACGTCGATTATCTCGCACTTGCCCCGGAAAAATTCGCTGAAGGCATTACGCCCCTCCTGTCAGCTCACGAAGAACAGGGCATTCGCACCCACCTGCTGTCGATTGAAGACTGCTATGATGCATTCGGAAATGGCTTCCCGAGCCCACGGGCCATCCACGAGGCAATTCGGCAGTGGTTTGGCGATAGAAAGTCGACTGACAAACCGGCCTACGTTCTTCTCGCCGGCGACGCAAGTTCCGACCCTCCCGGCCAGAACCGAAACCTGATCCCGACGTGGACATTTACCATACGTGAGTCCCTTTGTGCGAGCGACAATCCCTACGCCTGTGTTGAAGGCGATGATTACATTCCCGATCTTGCCATAGGGAGACTTCCCGTCGCGTCCACCGAAGAATTGGACCGAGTCGTAGCCAAAACAGTCGACATGCTAGCCGCAGACAAGGTTAAACCAAAGTCTGAGATGCACGGTTTGTGGATTGCCGATCACAACAAGGCAAACTGGCAGAGAGCCCTCCAAGCCAGCAAAAGACTCCGTGACTTTAATATCGATGGCGAAGTGATTTACGCGCAGGACGACGAAACACACGCAGACCGAATCGTGCGGATCAAGAAAGCTTTGTATGAAGCTCCTGACTTCACGGTCTATTTCGGCCACGGAGCCCGACACAATTGGCAGACCGGCGGTCACGATTACGCAGAACAAAGTTCGCTATTTACCACCGACCAGCTTCAAGAATGGCCTGAGGGTGAAGACACAAATCCCATTCGAACGATCATCAGCATCACCTGTGACAGTGCCCCCTATGACCACCCTACGGACGATTCCCTTGGTGAGCGGTTCGTTACCATGGCGCATGGAGGTGCCGTTACCTTCATTGGCGCCAGTTGGCGGATAGATTTCAACGGGTCGCTGCCCTTTCGCTTCGCCTCCGCAATCGAACAGAGCAGAACGGTGGGAGAAGCCTTTCTCACAACCAAGAGCAAAATAGAGCACAGGCCCTACCTTGAGTCGTTCAATCTGCTGGGAGATCCCGCCGTCCCACTGAAAAGAGAGTCCCTGAGCCCCGATTCGAGCGAAAACTGAGCCCCGCTTTTGCCCGGATTGAGACGCCGTGTTCCCCGCCAAACCGGGAATTATCCATTTGCATTTCAACCCTCCGTCGCCAATGCTCCTTGCCCCCATGCTTCGCCCAACATCGTACGTTTTCTGGCTGGGACTGGTCGTCATAGCCACCCTTTCCAGTTGCAAAAAACTGGACAAAATCAACGTGGTCATCGTCACGGTGGACACTACTCGCGCGGACCATATCGAGTGTTACGGCCACCCGAAATCCAAGACGCCAGCCATTAACGCACTGGCGGAAGATGGTGTCCTGTTCGAAAACGCCTTCACCCCGGTTCCAATAACTTGCCCCTCACACTCCACGATGATGACAGGGAAAGTCCCCTTCACGCACGGAATACGGGACAATGGGCTTTTCATCCTCGCTGAAGAACAGGAAACACTGGCGGAAATACTGAAGAAAGAGGGCTACGCGTGCGGCGCTGCTATCGGGGCTTTTCCGCTACTCTCGCGATTTGGGGTGGACCAGGGATTCGATTTTTATGACGAGCGTCTCGGTGGCGAGTTCGAAGATCCCGAAGGCAACCGGGTTATCCGGAAAAAGCGCCTCTTTTTTGACGAACGCAAAGCAGCCCTCGTGAATGAGTCTATTTTCCCCTGGCTGGACGAGCACAAGGACGAACCGTTTTTCGCGTGGCTGCATTACTTCGACCCACATCATCCTCACGAACCGCCTCCACCATACAATCATCGTTTTGCCGACGATCTCTACCTTGGTGAGATCGCCTACTCCGACGAATGCATCGGAGTCCTGGTTGATAAGCTGAAAGAAATGGGTGTCTACGACAACACCATGATTGTTTTCCTTTCAGATCATGGAGAAGGACGTGGGCAGCACAACGAATACACTCACTCCTTGCTCGCCTACAACTCCACCCTTCACGTGCCTCTCGTGATTAAGAACCCGGGAGGTGCAAAGGGACAACGCATTTCCAAACGCGTTGGCACAGTGGACTTACTCCCCACCATTTTGAAGCGAATCGGAATCGAACCCGCAGATGATCTACAGGGGGTAAGCCTCATTGATTGCTTGAATCCCGGATTCCAAGAAAGCGAACCACAGACTCTGTACGCGGAAACGCTTTCCCCTCGCCTGACACACGGGCTTGGAGAAATCAGAGCGTTTTACGACGGTGAATACAAGTATCTCCACGGACCACGGAAAGAACTGTTTAACATCGCAGAAGACCCCGATGAATTGAATAATCTGATCGAAGCAGAGCCAGAAGTCGCCTCAAGAATGCGCTCTCGCTTGGAGGAATATCTCAAGGACAACTCGAGTAGCCATTCCTCCCAGCAAGTCAGTATCGACGAGGAAACTGCCCGTCGGCTGATGGCACTCGGATACCTTGGGTCCAGCGGTGCCGTCGAAGTAGGAGAAGAACGTCTCCGCGACGACGGAGTCGCCCCGCAGGAAAGGGTGATCGACAACACTCTGTTGAGCCGTGCGAAACACTGGCTCAACCTTCGGCAACCGACAAAGGCCCGCGAAGCAATCGTCGATCTTCTTGAGCGAGCTCCCGACAATCCCGCTTACCTCAGCCTGCTCGCTGAATGTGAGCGTATGTCCGGAAACAGTGAAGAGGCACTGAAGGCTTTCGAAAAACTGCTCGAAACGGAAAATGCCCAGGCAGTCATTCATCCCGACAAAACGCTCCTGCTCATGAGTAATTTGAATCTTCAGCTCGGCAATGTCGAAAAGGCGGTAGAAATGATACAGGAAGCTCAGGACTTCAATGAAACAGCCCAGGGGCATTACCAGCTTGCCGCCATTCTAAAAACCAAAGGAGACACCGCGGGATACTTCGAAGAACTCAAAAAAGCAGTGGAGTTCGAAGATTGCCCTACCACTGCCCTCATCGAACTTGGTATTTTGTATGCACAACAAGACCAAATCGCAAAAGCCGAACCGCTTCTGCGAAAAGCACTGGAAGCAGAGCCTTACTCAGCGAGAATTCACTACAACCTCGCGGCTTTCTATTTCCAACAGGAGAATTTGGACGAAGCTATCCGGCTCGCGAATCGTGCTGCCGAATTGAGCCCCGGGTACATCCTGGCTCACTACCTTCGTTTTCAATTGTACCAGAAGGTGGGAGATCAGGAACAGGCGAAAGCGGCCCTGTCAGATGCCGAGAAAGTCGCACCTGCTCATCCTCTCGTTCGAGCCATGAAAGGCCTCATCCGATAGTCGTTTCCCTTTGCATGAAAGATTCAGCATCCCGAATTTCTTCGCTCCTTTCGAGCACTCTCCTCATTCCCAGTCTTTCTGCTCTCTGCCTGGCATTTGTACTGACCTCTTGCAATAAAGAAGAAGACCCTTCCCCCCCTCCCCAGAGTGAGCAGGAGCCAAAGAAGGATTCAACTGTCGAGACTCCGCCCTTGCCCGTTGTGGCGACATTTGGGGAAGGCGAACAGATCACACGATCTGATGTGGACGAGATCATACTCTCTGCCCCGGCAAAACAGCGTTCTCCTGGCGAAACACCATTTTCCGATTGGTATTCTTCCTGGGTCAGAGACCTGTTCCTGCAACGCGTTCTCGAACGGGAAGCAGCAGATACCGACATAGATCGGTCCCCCGAACTCATACGCCAGGCCCGTTCACTTCGCCGAAACCTCTATTCCGAATTCAAGCTTCAACGGGCTCTTACAGAAGAAAAGCCAATCACCGAAGAAGAGTTGAAGCAGCGATACGAAGAGACCATCGACGAATGGAATAAGCCCGAATCGCGAAATATGTATCACATTTTTCTCCGTTTCGGAGAAGGCCCCGACTCTTCCAAAGACGCTGTTCTCGAGAAGTTGAACACGCTGAAAGAAAGAGTCGAGAACGGAGAGAATTTTGGCATGCTCGCTTCCGAGAATTCAGAATCGGAGTCCAGACATCAGGAAGGGTGGATTGGCTTCGTGACTAAAGGCCAACTCGCAGACGCGGCTGATGAAGCGATTTTTTCTACGCCTGAAGGTGAAGTCAGTGATCCCGTCGTGGTTGGAGACGGAGCCCATATTTTCTTCAACGAAAACACGGTGGCAGCGAAGAATCCGTCATACGAAGAAGTAAAAATCCTCATTGCACAACGCTTGGGATTTGAACGCATGAAAGAAGCCCTCGCAAAGCTTGCCGAGGACGCAGAGCTTCGGGGGAGTTCCTTTTTCCCCGATGAGCAAGAACTAGACAAGCTGATCAGAGAAGGGAAACCGGATACCGTGATTCTGGCACTCGGAACATTTGAAATGACTCTGCAGGATTTCAGAGAACTCATACGAGGATACCAGAGACAAGTCGCTACAAGAACCGATATCCTTGGCGAAGAAGCCCCTCAGTACCTTTACGACGAGATCAAACACCGGGAAATCATCTTCCAGGATATGCTCGCCGACACGGAAACCGATTACAGCAACATCGAGGCCGTCTTTGAGGAGCGAAAAAAAGCAGTCCTCAACGAAATACTCGTCCGGAGGAAAATGGTAACATGGGTTGAGAAGCATCCAGAGCTGCTCAAAGAATATTTCAAACACAACATCAAGCGCTTCCAGAGCACTGGTCAGGTTCATCTTCACGGCATTCGCATTCCCCTTCCCAAGAATGCTCCAGATGTCATGGCTCGTCTTGAACAAGCAAAGCTCGACCTGGAATCAGGTTCCACCGACTGGGAGACAGTGGCCAAATCAGTGAACGCCGAATATCAGGACTGGGGTTGGTTCAATACCAGAAAGCTATTCCAGTATGACAGGAAAGCCGCCACGGTTGCTTTCGGCATGGAAAAGGGAGAAATCTCCGCTCCTTACACCTACTCAGGAACGATCCGAATGTTCGCGGTTCAAGCGAGTGAAGCTCCGGAAGCTCCTTACTTTGACCGAGTGAGGAACCAGGTGACTTCGGTCTACATCGAAAACAATTCCCAGAAGGTCTACGCAAAGGTCGAAAAGGAAATCATGGAGAAATACAATTACCAGGTGTTTCCCGAGAATTTCCCAACACCTGCTGAAATTCTCGACTCAGAACCGGTGGCAGAGACTCCCTGAGAGACCTACTATCTCCCGCATTCCGGCCAAGACTCATTTTTCAGATCTCACCTGAAGGTGTAGATTCTTGTCGCAATGTTTCGCAAAGAGCGCTCCACTTTGCCCTTCCCAAGCCCGAAGAAATTATGCATTTGATTCGACGAACCCCTCACTTTCGCACGATCGTGAAAGGTGCTGCAATTCTGTCCTTTTCCCTCCTCACCTTCTTTTGCCATGACCTCGGTGCCGACGATGTCGTAGCCACATACAAGGGCGGTGAGATAACTCGAGCAGAAGTCGACGAATGGGTAGAAGTTGTGGGCGAGAACACAGCTTCTCGAATCCCGTCTCTGCAGGTTGAGTCGTTCGCCCTCGCGAAATACCTGTCCGAAAACTCGACACGTGAAGACGACCCCGCAATCCAGATGGCACTTCTTAAGACAGAAGCAGCCAACATCCGTGGATACTACACCGGTGAGCTAAACCAGAGTCAGGAAATTGATCCTGCCGAGATCCAGAAGTACTTCGAGGAATACAAAGACCAACTCGGAAAGCCGGAGAGGATTCGTTTACGCAGCATTTTTAAGAGCAAAGCCGGGAAGTCTCCCGAAGAGATCGAAGCTCTCCGAGAAGAGACTGAAGAAATTCGAACCCGCCTTCTCGAAGGCGAAGACATGAAAGAGCTCGCAGTGCAAGAGTCTCAGTCCACCAACCGCTTCGATGAGGGAATGGTGGGAGTTGTCGCACGTGGATCCCTGCGGCCAGAATTGGAGAAAATGGTCTTTTCTCTCGAAGAAGGCGAAATCACTTCTGTCATAGAGGCGAAAGACGGGTTCCATATCTTTCGATGCGAGAAGCGAATGGCACCAGTTGTTCTTACCGATGAAGAAAAGAAAGAGCGAATCGTAAAGTTCATCACCCGAAATAACTTTAAGACAGATTGGGAACAGCAGCAAAAAGAATGGATGGAAGGTGCGAAACTCGATTTCGACGCGCTCCAATCAGGGGAAATGACCGAGACTGCCCTTACTTTGAAAAACGGCAAGAGCTACACCGTTGAACAGATTATTGCGCTTCTTGCTAGTGGACCTCAACCCTTCGATCCGAGAATGGAAGGCGCCACAAAAGAAGGTGTGTTCCAACGCCTTCGGACATTTATTGTCGATGTTTCCGCGACAGACGCCTACCTCGAATCGAATCCACGTCCTGACATTGACAGCATCATGAAGTGGAAAAAGATGCAGATAATTGCCAACTTGGAATTGAAAAAAAGGGCCGCTGCCGCCCCGGAGGCTAGCAACCCTACCGAAGAAGAAATTCGAGAAGTTTTCGAGTCAACCAAACATCGTTTGGTCAAGGACCCCGCCTACAAGATGGAAACGTTCACGATGAGAATTGACAACAATTCTCTACAGAAAGATTTCGCCGTCCTAAAACAGTTCCGCGATGAGCTAGCCGCAGATCCATCTCTAGCATTTGTCGATGCAGCAAAGAACCTTCCCCCAGAGATTCTGGAACGCTCCAAAGTAAGCGGTCCACACATGAAAGATGAAATCCAAGTTCGCTCGATCGGCCGGGCTGAATTTCTGGCAGTTCAAAATCTCAAACCAGGTGAAGTGAGTCCGCTATTCCGCACTCGGATGAGCGGTGCCAATCTCTGGATTATTCGTTTGCTTGAGATTGAGGACTCTCGCCCCTTCACTTTTGAAGAATCCAAACCGGGGCTTACCACTTACCTCACTCGCCTCCAAGTCAAAGAGCGAGAAGACTCCCTGAAAAAAGACATCCTCGAAGAGATGAACTTCGAGGATGTCGAAAAAGAGTGACTTCTCTGCACGATGCGGAAGCGCCGATTCCTATCGGTGCTTCAACGTGACGGTGTCTCCCTCGAATCCTTCGACGAACTGGGCGCTTGTGCCATCAGGCCAGCGAACTTCAATAACTTGAATTTCCTCACCTTTGGCCAGACCAAAAAACAGGTCGGCTGTTGACTGGCTCAAGTAACTTCCCCCTGCGTAAACCTCCTGAGACTGCTTTCGGCCATCTCTTGTCGTCAAGGTAGCAGTTGCACCGACGGACGTGGGATTGCCCTTCTTACCTTCGAGGACGACTTTGAGGATACGCCCTTTCCGACCGGCTTCTGCGTTCAGGAAGAATTTCATGGGACCATCATTGATACCCACGACGAGGTCAGGCCAGTTGTCATTGTTCAGATCCGCCACAGCAAGACTACGCGAATCCTCAGGGACAAAGAACCCGCTTTCGGCAGGCCAGACTTCTGTAAAGTCGCCCTTTCCGTTTCCTTCAAGAAATAGGCCCACGCTGTTGTTGTTGGGCCCCGTTTCGATCTGATTCGGATAGAAGTTCTGGTTCATCAGGATATCGGCGTTTCCATCACCATTGAAATCCTGAACCGTCACTCCGAAAGAAGGGGTGAGCTGTGCAAGGCGAGGCAATTCTTTCACCTCGAACTTCCCAGTACCATCATTGATGAGCACTGAGTTGCTCAGGTAATTGGCGCCATGTGAGAGTGCCTTGTTCAGGCTATCGTCCGTGTAAATATCAGACAAGCTGGCGACCGCGAACTTCCGGTAGGTGGTGAACTTCTCCGCCAGTTTTGGCATCCTCAGAGTAGTGCAACTACGGCCCCTCACAGGCAAAAGCTGATCGCCACCATACTTCGCTTCCACGATGTCCATTCTGCCATTCCCATCGAAGTCAGAAAAATAGATCATCCGTGGCTTGCCGTCCTTGATCTTGTATTTGGAATTCAATCCCCAATTGGTTGCCACGAAATCGATGTCTCCATCGTTATCTACATCACCACCAGCGATGCCGTTCCACCAACCCTGGTAATCTGCAATTCCCGCTTCGATAGTTTTATCTTCCAGCTTCCCTTCTGTATTCAGGAAGACACGAACTGGTCCCCAGTCCTCTGTTACAAGGAGATCGATCCATCCATCACCATTCACGTCTGACCAGATTGCGCTGGTCACCAGAGCTTCAAAAGCATCACCGACTCCAGGCATCGCCTCGGCAGTGGCATCGACGAACTTTCCACCATCGTTCCGGAAAATTCGGCTCCTCGCTGGAGCAGGATATTGCTGCGGGATGGAACGAGCCCCTACGAACAGGTCGAGATCCCCATCGCGATCGTAGTCACCCGCGCAAACGATACTACCACTTTCACGGTAGGGAGGAATCGCCGACTTGGGAGCTCGCGTGAAGTTTCCGCTGCCGTCATTCAGGAAAAGACGGTCTTCCATTTCCTTCGAATTAGCTCCCGTCTCCACTCCACCGCTCACGACATACAGATCCATATCGTCGTCGCCATCGGCGTCGAAGAAAAGGCCGCCCATATCTTCAGGGAGAGCATCGTCGCGCAAATCGTATCCCCATTGATTCTTGATATGGGGTTCTCCATCACCATCGTGAAAGACTACCTGGCTCAGTTGTCCATGTGCGCCGCCCAGCCAGATTTCTTCTTTTCCGTCTCCCTCGATGTCACCAATCGCAACTCCCGGTCCCATCTCCGACATCTGATAGGGAATCAAAAGCTGATCTGCATAGTCATGATGATACTGCTCGAAATGAACAGCTGGCTTCGGCAACGCGGAAGGAGTTTCAGAGAACTTCGTTGGAGCGTCTTTTTTCGGCCCGAAACGGGGACCTTCGGCAGGCTGCTTCTCGACATTCTGTGAAGCCGGCTCCGTAACAGTGTAGCGATTTCCTACCGCAAGATCCTTCAACTCCTGACTGATGCCACTGGGCCATTCCACGAGGAGGCGGGTAATAGTCTCGTCTTCACCCAATCCAAAGTGCACCTCAGGATGATCGCCACCTTGGAACCCCCTCGAAGCACGGAGAAGGCGCACCTGTTTGCCGAGAGCAGACTCGGCAGTCACTTTTGCACCGATTCCGAAGCGGTTACTTTCCACACCGTTCAGGCGAACCACGACACGGTTTCCTGTTTTCCCATCGTTCCGGTAAACTCTGATTGACCCGTCCAGTCCGTTGGCAACGATGTCCTCGTCACCATCGCCATCGAGGTCACTCACTGTTACACCGAAGCTGACAACCTCTTCATTAAATCCCCATTCGTCACTGACGTTGGAAAACTGAATATTGCCCTCGTTTTTGAAAATCAGGTTTTTCTGCGCGAGAGGCGGACGAGAGGTGATGTCAAAAACCTCTTCCTCGAAGCCCTGTTCCCTCAGGAAGTCAACGAAACGAACGGCTGGCTCTCCAGGTGTGATTTTTCCTCTGTCTTCCTGCCATGTTTTCAACAGGTGCCGAGCGAGCTGGCGGTCAGAGTCCCGAGAATTCGCATAGTACCCATTCGTGAAGAAAACGTCCTGTTTACCGTCGTTGTCATAATCGGCAATACGCACAGCCCAGGTCCAGTCCGTTGCATTCAATCCTGCAATTCGGGCCACCTCCATAAAGCGACCTACACCTGCGTTGAGGAAGACTGTGTTCACCATGTATTGCTTGGGAAAACAGTAGGTCAGGAAATCCCGGGTGAGGTTGATATCACCCATCCGAATTTTCTGCTCGAAGTGCGTCGTGCCCGCCATGTCGGTTCCGATCACATCAAACATTCCGTCGTTATTGAGGTCGGCAGAATCGCTTCCCATCGAGAACCAGGGAAGATAGGGAAATGCCTCAGCTGCGACTTCCTCGAAGGTACCGTCTCCCATATTATGAAGGTAGCGGTCTGGCTCGCCGAAGTCGTTTGCCACGTAAATGTCGGGCCAGTTGTCCCCATTGGCATCCCACCAGGTGGCTGAAAGCCCCATTCCTCGGATGTCCATCAAACCGGCTTCTTCAGTCACGTTCACGAAGTTACCATTCCCATCGTTTCGGTAGAGGTAATCGGGAGTTCCGACTTTCACTTCGACACCGTCTTCCTCCAGAGAGATCCCTGCTTCGAGCAAGATCTGCTCCCGGTCTTCCGTGTCCTCATGCAACTTAAGGGTCTCGTGAGGATCGCGATTTCGAACCAGATAAATATCGAGATCTCCGTCTCGATCGTAGTCCGCAAAAGCAGCCATCACACTTGGCCCCGGTTCACCGACGCCACGCTTTTCACTTTCCTCGACGAATGTTCCGTCGCCCTGATTCACAAACAGGGCATCCTTGCCTGATTGATTCGAGACATAAAGGTCGAGATCGCCATCGTTATCGATATCAGCAAAGGCAGGCCCGGTCCCACTGGTCTTGCCTTCCGCCATTGCGACGCCGGCCTTTTCCGTTACGTCTTCGAAGACCCACGGAGCGGTCTGGCGATAGAGACGGTTTGGCTCGACCTGGCCAACAAAGTAAAGGTCGATCATCCCATCACCATCGTAGTCAGCACTGGAGACACCCGAGCCGAGGTTTCCAGTAGCGGCGTTCCGGGCGATCTTCTCAGAATACACCGCCGAGAGACGCACATCGGTGGCCAGGGAGTTTTGGAAATCGATTCCCGACTCTTCAGGAGGAACGATCGTGAACTGAGTGCCCCCCTCGCCTCCGGCCACCTCACGAAGAGGTTCGCTTTCCACAGAACCAGCAGAGTCCTCTTTCGACTCCTCCTTCGTAGAATCAGTCGCCTCTTCTGAGGCGGGTGCTTCTGGAGTCTCCTTGGGATTTGGGGCTGCTTTCTCTTCTTCTGAACAGCCGACAAAAAAGAGGGCGAATATACCGAGGGTAGTTACGATAATTTTTTTCATGGAATGGAAACGGAGCGTTTGAATTGGCAAACACACCTCACCTAATGCGGATTGCACGTTTTTCAAATCGCACGATGAAGATAATTCATGCCATCAAAACAAACAGAAAATTAGCGCCGCAGAAAACAAAAATCCCCGAAGGCTAACCTCCGAGGATTAAACGAATCCGATTCGGTCGAGCTTTTCGACCGCGCCTTGGTGAAAAACTCACTCCTCTTCCTTCTGCAGCTCTACTGGCACAGTACTTGGGTCCACGATATTCCCGCTGACCCTGACGTAGGCGTTCAAAGCACCACCAAAATTAAACGTATCAGTGATATTCGGGAACATCCCGCCCGAATAGCCCACAACACCGTGGTGCCCCTGGCCTAAATTGGTCCCTGTGCCCGCCACAGGAATGTAACCAGACGCGAAATCGAAAAGAAGAGCGAAAAATGATGTACCCGTGTAACTTGCGGAGAGGGCCGAGAAACTAATTGTGTCAATCTGGCCGGAGGCAGCAGTGGTCAAGGTGGTGATCGCAGAGGCGCCCCCTCCTCCAGATTGAGGCCCCACCAAAAGGACACCTGCAGTCGAATTCGTATTCGCAGGTCCTGGAACCACGACAGCGCGAACAGTGCTGATCGTTCCCGACGCAAGCATCGGCTGCGCAGTGGCGGAGTTAAATTTATTTCCGACAAAGGCTCCACCTCCGAAACCGATTGTAGGAAATCCAGAATCGTAAATGACTGTCCCTACCAACGAAGCAGACTCACCGCCCCAGTCAAAACTTCCACCCGTCGCAGCCTTTTTTGCGCCCTCTTTTACGCTCTCTTCCAAAAGCGCCGAGTACGGGGGCATTACAAATCCGTTATTAGCGAGAGTTTCCTGAAATCCGGTGCGAATCTCCCACTTGGCCTGCTGATAGGCTTTTTTCTCGGCCTCGCTCAAAGCGGACTTTTCCTCACTCGAGAGCCTAATCTCAGCATTCTGGGATTGAAAGTCAGCCCAGAGGTCGCGGTATTCCTGCTTGCGCTCATCGTCCATTTCATCCCACCCCGATGGAAGCGGGAACGCCTCCTCAGCAGCGCTAGCCGGAGAAAGAAAAAATCCGAACGCCGAGAGCGCTGCGAAAACGGTAGAAAAAAGTAAGCGGTCCATTTCTATGAGTCTTTGATCTAACAATAAGTGAGCAAGAAATCCGATTCAGCAAAAATCCTTGGCGTCACTCGCTTGGAGGTCCGGAAGATTCCCCACCGTTCGAGTCGCTTTCCACTTCGAATTTCATGAGCTCGACCGGCGTATCCGTCAGGATCACCCCGCTTGCTCGGATAAAGCCATTCATCCCTGCAATAGGTGTTGTCGACGTGATGTTCGGCCCCATCCCACCCGTATATCCCACAACAGCGTGGTGCCCCTGCCCCTTCGTCGTTCCCGGCCCGAATACCGGAAGATACGAATTATCGAAATCACCAAAGAGGACAAAGAATGAGGAACCTGTATAGGTCACGCCCAGTCCCGCAAATGACACAGAGTCAATAACTCCTGTTGCCGCTCCAAACGTGGAAAAGATGGCCTGGGCACCACCCATTGACGTTTGTGGTCCAAGAAGCACGAACCCTGCAGAGCTTGTTGTGTTAGCCGCTCCTGGAACCACCAGAGCACGAATGGTACTTACAGTGCCCGGATTGCAGACAGGAAAACCAGACGAGAAGGTATCGAAGCGATTACCAATGATTTGTCCGGTTCCGTTTCCGAAAGCTGTAGTGGGAAAATCACTGTCATATACAATTGTCCCGTTGATTGCAGAGGAAATACTTTCCGATCCCCCTGAACCGGAGCCGTTGGAGTTGTTCATTTTCACTGCCGCCTCCGCAGCAATGTCTGTGTAGGATTTAAATTCAAATCCATTCTCCTCCAAATCGTCGTGATATCCCCGTCTCAATTCCCACATGGCCTGATAGTGGGCCTTCTTCTCTCCGGCACTCAGAGCTGCCTTTTCCTCCTCCGTAATCTTGATTGCCTTCAGCGCTGAGCGAAAACTTTCGTTCAGATCGAGAAACTCCTGTTTTCTTGCTTCGTCCATTTCCTCCCAGCCGATCGGCTTGGAGTTGTCGTCAGCCCTCAATGAACTGGAGAAAATGCAGAGGAACGCTGCTGCCGTGATGTGCGGAACTAGCTTGTACATGGGTTCGAACGGGAATGGTTAGGCGGGTCAAACGGTTGCGCTACCTGAACAGTAGCAAGAAACAAGACAACATCTACCGGATCTCCTTTAATTTCAAGTAAATCACCGCCTCATGCGGAACTTTTCGTCTTACCACGCTTCCGTGATCGAAGCCCGGACCTCTGGTTGCCCTGCCCGAGCGAGATGCCCGCAATGAAGCCGGTAAATCTGCTCCTTCGAAATTGAAACATCTCCATCTCTAGCCCCCGAGAGGAAACGCCCCGATAGAAAGAGAATCACGGACAAATGCAGCCCAACCGATCATCAGTTCACCTTGGTTAGACAGGAAGAGTTAAAGTTCCTCATTCCTATCGGTTTTTTTGGTTGACCACCTCTCACTTGTCGCGTTGTGTTTAGACGGTGTTTACTGTTTCCAACAGTCCCCGTCATCCCGCTTGAACCCATGAACCTCAAGAGCCGCACTCTCTCATTTCTTGTTCCATTGCTAGCAGCCGCAGCAGTCACATTCGGTGGATCTGCATTCGCCGGTGCAGGGCTGGTTGGCGTAACAATCAGCTCAACCGAGCCATCTCCAACGAATGTATCCCCGATTCCGATCACTTTTACGTTCGATGAAGATGTTCAAAACTTCACGCAAGGAGACATCACACCTACCAACGGGGCTCTCTCAAACTTCCAGACGGTGTCTGCTGCCGTTTACACCGTAGATGTAACACCTGCTGCAGAAGGCACTGTTATGGTCGCCATCGCCGAAGGTGCTGCTCAAGCTGTGTCGGATGGAGACGATTCAGAAGCAGATTCGTTCAGCATCGACTACGATCTATCCCCTACCTTTACAATCGCAATCGCACAGGCAGGAGACACCTTAAAGGTCACAGTAGAATTCAACGAGGATGTCACTGGTTTCGATGCCTCAGACCTGACTATCGGCAACGGAACCTTGGCGAACTTTACTCCGGTCTCAGCGACCCTTTACACCTTCGACATTGTCTCATTGACCGGAAGTCCGGTCACGGTGGAAGTCGCTGACATGGCCGCAATGGACTTGGTAGGCAATCAAACCTCTGCTGACACCGCGGCCTTCTCCGTTCCTTCCGTGCCTGACCTTCGCATTGGCGACAAGAGCAATCCTGGTAAGCACAAGGGCGACAACAACTACCGGAAAGTTCGCCACAAGGACAAGGACATAGCGAGAACCGCTAAATACTACCTGTCACTGGAGAACGATGGCGGCGCCACTGATTCTTTTACCTGCCGTTCGAAAAAGCAGCGCTCCTTCAAAGTAACTTACAAAGCCATCGGTGGAGGCGGCAACGTCACGGCAAAGATGATGACCCGTGGTTTCGTTCTCAGCCTCGAACCAGGTGAGATTAAGAAGGTTAAGGGCATTGTCCGCAAGACTAGCAGCAGAACTACCTTTAAGGATAAGATCCAGATGCTTTCAAACCGCTCTTCTGCGAAGGATTCGGGTATTGTCACCCTCAAATTCCGCAAGCCTGCAGCTGGAGCGAACGGCATTGTTCCAGGAACAGTCGGCGGCACACCGCTTCCGTGATCTGACACCACGATGGAGGGAATTCGAAAGAATTTCCTCCGCCCTACCTCTTTGTTCATGGCTTTCACCAGCAAGAAGAAACGCCTGAAAATTGACGGTGATCTCTGCGACGAGTTGGCCTCGAATTACGAGAAGTGCGGATACAGCTCTGTCGACGAAATGGCAGAGCACCTGATCCGAACTGGTCTCGATCAAATCCAATCTGCACTAGGTGATTCCTCTGTTTCCGAAGAAGAACGCAAACTCGCCGAAGAGCAGCTTCGCGGTCTCGGATACCTGAAGTAGAATGGAAGCGACTTCCCGCGCGTCTTCTCAGGTAATTACCGTTGTTTCAGGCCTGCCACGTTCAGGAACCTCGATGATGATGGCGATGCTGGAAGCTGGAGGAATTCAGCCTCTGGTCGATGATCACCGCCCTGCTGATGAATCGAATCGCAACGGCTACTACGAATTTGAACCAGTTCTTGCCAGCCGAGAGTCTGTCGACTGGGTTCCAGCAGCGAAAGGAAAAGCAGTCAAAGTAATCTACGCCCTCCTCGACAGTCTCCCGAGAGGATTTGAGTATCGCGTAATATTCATGATTCGTGACATAAGCGAAGTAGTGGAATCACAACAAAAGATGCTCAAGCGCATCGGCAAAGAAGGCGCGGCCCTTCCCCCTGAAAAGCTTGAAGGTATTTTCGAAAGAGAAAGGGAAAGGTCCCTCACTTGGCTTTCTGATCAGGAGAATTTCCAAGTCCTCGAAATCGACTTTCAACAAGCCCTCACTGAACCAGAAGTATGCAGTCAGGCGATTAGCAACTTTCTAGGTGGAGATCTTGATCTTGAGGAAATGGCCAAGATCGCAAGTCCGGAGCTTCGCACAGTTTCGAGAAACTGAGTCACCAGAGCCCTCTCAGGAATACTCCAACATCACCTCCTCGATAGGCAAGCCAGTCCCCTCCCTTCGGGTAATCAATCGAGCCGCGGCAAAATGATCGACTTTGGCGGAAGGAATCTGCGCCACAACAGCACTTTCAATCTCTGTGTCTGAATATCCGTTCAGCCTCGCGATAATGAGCGCCCCCTGCATCGGGGATACGCTCGGGTTGTAAGCGGCATTTTCCAGATATGGCGAGGAGAAAACATTTCCGTCCCGAGTGACTACTGCCGCGCCACCAAAGACTGATGTGTAGGGAGCATATGACCGGCAGGCAGAAGCAACAGCCTCTTCGACTCCCGGTCCTGCTACGCATTGAGATTTCTTCAAGTCATGAGGTTCCGAAGCAAGCAGTCCCGCTTGCACACCCAGATCACCTGGCCCAAACGCCCCGGGAAGAGCCTCCTCCAAGTCCTGATATGGTCCCTGGGGAAGAATGATTTTCAATTTCGAGGCCGTCGCCAGCTCATATAGGAACTGTCGGCAGCATCCGCACGGCGGAGACGATACAGCAAGTCGAACGATTCCCTGCTCGCGGTGGGCTTCTGCATTCACCACCGCAGCCTGCTCGGCATGAATTGTTTGCGTCAAAGCGCTTCCAGAAAACTCGTAGTTCCCACCAAAATAGAGAGCCCCCGACTCTCCCTGTGCTATTGCACCGACGGAAAAGCCCGACAGGACAGGTGCAGCAAAAGAACAGGCAAGAGGAAAAAGTCCCAGCATCAGTTCCTCAATATTCGCCTCGTCACCGAGACTCTGAACAGCAGCAGGAGACAACCGCCCGCACTCCAAAAAACTCTTCGCTTTCTCAATCAGAGTAACCATCTATTTCTACTGCGATGAATATTGGCTTTTTACGCGAACTGAAGTGAAGGTCGGGCACACTTCGAATACTGAAAATGATCGTTCGTATAACAAAAGGTATCTTTTCTGATATCAAATCTGTTCTTCAGCACTTCAAGTCAGAGGGCTTTCGGAGCACCCTTGCATGGCTTCACTCTAAAGAAGCGCCCGTGACCTTTCAATTCGCGAAATACGGACTTTGCGGGGTCGCCACCACAGTACTGCATCTCGGAATTTTCACTCTCCTGTCTCACACAGTCTTCCCCGCGCACGATTACCTCGCCGAGGGGGGCTTGGCGGACTCTCTGAAAGAGCGAAACGCCATCCTGAGCAACCTCATCGCCTTTCCATTGTCCAACATCTTCGCCTATTACCTGAACACTTGGTTCGTATTCACACCGGGAAGGCACTCATGGTGGCGAGAGTTCCTTCTTTTCACCATTATCTCATTTGTCAGTTTTGGAGCCGGACTGCTTAGCGGCCCTATCCTCATCTCTCGAGGATTAAATCCGTGGTTTGCACAAGTGGCTTTGATGGTCACCTCGGCCATTGTCAATTTCGTGTGCAGAAAATTCCTCGTCTTCCTCAAATAAGAGAAAGGCGTTTACTGGATTGGTGCCAGCAATCGGGCGAGTCTGACTTGAAGGCGAAAGAAAAAGCCTTCCTCCGTATAGTCCTCACTTTTCGCTCGCCTGCTGTTGCTGAAATCCGTTTCAAACATTTCCGCGACGTCTTGGTTGAAAGCGGGATCGTCCACAATTCCGGTAATTTCGAAGTTCAAGCGGAAGGATCGATTATCAAAATTAGCAGACCCAATGGAAGAAATCCTGTCATCGATCAGCACCGCTTTCTGATGAAGAAACCCTTTCTCATATCGGTAGAGTTTTACCCCCGCCTGCTCCAATTCCTTCAGGTAGGAGAATGAAGATAGATAGACTAAGCGACTATCGCTCAAATCGGGCATCAAAACCCTCACATCGACACCACGCACTGCGGCCAATTGAAGTGCCGTAACGATTTTATCGTCGGGAACGAAGTAAGGAGTAGCAATCCACACTCTGTCCTCGGCCTCGTTGATCGCTGTCAGGAAGAACATCGCACATGTCTCCATTGGGTCTGCCGGACCGGTCGCAAGGCAGAGCGCATCCATCTCCCCTGCCAGATCGTCCTCTGTGATCTCCCATTCAAGATCTTCGAGAACTTCGCCCGTAGCCCAGTGCCAGTCCTCTACAAAAGGAATTTGCAGAGTCTTCACGACGGGACCTTCCATTCTAATATGACTGTCTCGCCAGGGAGTCAGCGTTGGGTGATACCCCAGATACTCATCCCCGACATTGTGGCCGCCCACGAATCCCACCTTACCATCGACAACTACCAGCTTTCTATGATTGCGAAAATTTAGCTGAAAGCGATTTGCCTCTCCTGACAATTCCATAAAATAATTCGCATCCACCCCCGCCTCTCGCAACTCTCCAAAATAGCGATCTGGGAGACCTAGAGCACCGTAGTTGTCGACCAATAACCTGACACGAACCCCCTCTTTCGCTTTCTCGATTAACTTATCCTTGAGCTTCCCACCCAGCTCATCGTCTCGCACGATGTAGAATTGAACCAGGATATATTCCTCCGCCTTTTCGATGGCATCGAAAATGGAATCAAAAGTGTTTTTCCCATCGACAAGCAGATCGACATGATTCCCCCGCGTCATCGGCATCGAAGCCAGTTTTTCAAGCGTTCTGCAAATCCTCGAACCATCTGTCCCTTTGGACTCGAAAC
Source organism: Verrucomicrobiales bacterium (assembly GCA_002698785.1). Lineage (GTDB taxonomy): Bacteria > Verrucomicrobiota > Verrucomicrobiia > Verrucomicrobiales > DEV007 > Arctic95D-9. Next base: position 177,323 of record PAAG01000019.1, read on the forward strand.
CTTCAAGATTCTCCACAAGGGATTCTGCATACGGGCGAAGCTTCTCGAGTCCAGCCGTTCGCGAAGCGGTATAGGAGTCCAACTTCGAGTCCCCAAATACGAACCAAGCAGGAACAGCAACAATCGGAACCGTATTTAGAGAAATCGCCCAGGCGACCGCTCCCTGCTCGGTTCTCGATTGCATTACAGCGAAAACGGAGCAGACCAATCCCACTGCGTGGAATACCACATGCAGGAGAGCGCGAATCGGCCTGCGCCTTCTTCGCAATACCCCCAGAAACGAGGCAGTTCGAGGAAACTTTCTGGAAAAGCCGGAGACGAAGTTTCCGATCTTCAGCCGAATGGACCCTAGAAACCCTGTAACGGCATTTTTCATTGATCACGCTGCCAACATGCACACCCAGCAACTTTGAAGCAAAGAGGGGTCACTCCGCCCTCTCCATCTTCATCGGCTCGGCGAAGGTAAGAGTGCGGTAAGGAAAAGGGATTTCAATTCCAGCTTTGTCCAAATCTCGCTTGATCGCAGTGATAACTTCTCCACGAGACTTCCGAACATCGCCCGGTCGCGAAGAGGTCCACCACGCAACGTCGATGTCGATACTGCTGGACCCGAATGCCTTGGGGTATATTTGGGTGGGTTCCTTCCCCTCGACAGAATGACAGGATTCTACCGCTCCCCTGATTACCTCCACGGACTGCTCGACATCTTCGCCATAGCCAACACCGGCAAGTATATGAACTCGGCGAAATTCTCGATCTGTCAGGACCTCCACGGGATTTTTGAAGAGAAAGGAGTTAGGCACCACTACCAGTTCACCCGTGGTTTTTCGAATTTGCGTCATTCGAATCTGCACATCTTCCACCTTACCTTCGATGCCTTCGCACTCGATAAAATCACCACTTTCAAAAGGGAATCTCCATAGGAGCAAGATACCCGCGAAGAAGTTCTCGAAGATATCCTGAAACGCAAGGCCGACTGCCACTGACAGTAGCCCGACACCTCCCAGTGCTTTTGCAGGATCTATCCCCGGGAAGACGACAATGGCTGCTATCAGTAATCCAGCGAACCAAAGCAAAATAGTAAGAAAGCGAATCAGAAGTTCACGTAGCGATTCACGTAGAGATCGCTTTGCCAGAACCTTCCCGACGACTCGCTTTGCGACAGCAACCACAACTCCGGTCGCGAGCAGAATCAGAATCCCTGCGACAATGTAAGGGAATCTCTCCAGGAACGATTCCCAGATTCCCGTGATTGAGCTAACCACGGTATCCGTCACTTCTTCCGTCGACTCCGGAACGCCGGACTCGTTAGCTTCCGCCAGAATGAATGCGAGCATGAGAGTAAAATAAGCGAAGGGTGAAAGAAACTACGCGACGAGCACTTCACCAGAATCTTCCTCAGCGAAAGCATGCCGTGGCGCCAGAAACTCGACACATCGTCTCTCAAGCGTCGCGAGATCCTCTTCCATGTTGGAATCGTCCACGACAAATTCACTCCATTTGGTCACGCTGCTTTCTCCTTCGAAATCGGCAAAGCACCGTTCCACCGTCGGGAGAATGATCAGTGCCAGAGAGAGGTTCCCGAAGATCTCGCAGACCCCGTCTCTTAGCGGCAGATGGCGAACCCCTGATTCCGTGTCAGTAACTTCGTCTATCTCCCGGTGAGAGACGTAAACCCAGCACCTATCCTGTAAGGACTCGAAAAAGGATTCCAGGGCACTTCTACCACTTTCCGAGTATGTCTCGGGCTGATTAATCACGATTAAAACTGACGGTTTCATGCAGAGCGAAATTGCAAGAGATCTGCCAAGTTCGATTTTCGATCTGACTCTTCGCCGTCGTTCTTAGAAAACCGCTCTATCTTCGGGCCTCCCAGCGCTGTTACAAACCAATCCCCTTCCTATCCCCATTCACCTTTCTTCGAAATCTCGTGCAATTTGCACAACCTGAAATTCTTCCATTCGCACATTGCATAGCACGCGCATCTACCAAACCGTAGTCGAAAGAAAGATCACTCGACGGAACCCTGAAATCTTCTTTCACTTCACACAAAATTAGAGAATAACTTGGAAATGCTGGACTTCTTCAGAAAGCTCTTCGACACCTCCGATTTCCCCGCGAGGTGGAATTGCGGCAATTGGACAACAGGCCATGGATTACTCCACATCATCTCAGATATTGTTATCTTTGCAGCTTATTTCACGATACCGATTGCACTCGCATTTATCCTTCTGAGGAAAAACAAAGAGATTCCATTCCCAAAACTCTTCTGGCTGTTCGCGATTTTCATTCTCTCCTGTGGTTTGTCCCATCTCGTTGAAGCCATCGTGTTCTGGGAACCTTGGTATCGCTTTCTCGGAATTGTGAAAGGGATTACAGCAGTTGCCTCGGCTATTACAGCAGCCGGGTTAGTCTGGTGCATACCGAAGGTGCTCGCTATGCGAGGCATCTCTGATATCCAGAAACAACTTGAGCACGTCGCCGCAAGGGAAAATGCTGCACTACGAAGAGAAAAGGCCACCAATGACCGCTTGCAGCTACTTCTCGACTCTACGGCTGAAGGTATTTATGGCATCGACGAAAAGGGCGTCTGTACATTCAGCAACCGAGCCAGTGCTGACTTGCTCGGATATCCTGATCCCGACAGCATGATCGGGGAAAAGATCCAGGACATCGTATTTGGTAAAAGTGACAAACACGAACCCGAGACCGCACCAGAAGAAGGTATTCTACGTCCAGCGACGCACGGGGAAATTTACCACTCTGACGAGGAGCAGTTTGCCCGAAAAGATGGAACACTCGTCCCTGTCGAATTCTGGGCATACCCCATCAAAGAAGACGAAACCCGACTGGGAGCCGTTGTCACATTCGTTGATGTCACAGCCAGAAAAGAAGCAGAGAAAGCGATTCTCGAAGCAAAGAAGGAGGCAGAGAGAGAAAAGCGGTCCGCGGAAAGAGCAAACAGGCAGAAGAGCCAGTTTCTCGCGAACATGAGTCATGAGATACGAACACCGATGAATGCGATCCTCGGATTCAGCGAACTCATGCAGGGAGTTGTCGTTTCAGAAAAGGCCGAACAGTATCTCGGAATCATCCGGTCCAGTGGAGAGTCACTGCTGGAACTGATCAATGACCTACTTGATCTATCAAAAATCGAAGCGGGACGCATCGACTTACATCCTGAGCCGATGGACCTGATGCAGACCGTGAACGCCTCGGTTGCGCTGGTTTCTTCGCAGGCCGAGGAAAAAGGACTCGACCTTACCATCGAGTCGCAGGCAGATCTCCCTCGCGCTGTCGTTCTCGACCGGGTTCGCTTCCGACAGATTATCGTGAATCTCTTGTCGAATGCGGTCAAGTTCACTCAAGAAGGAAACGTCGGCATCACCGTGAACGCAAGCCCTAACGAGGATCACAAAGACCAGATCGATCTGAGAGTGTCTGTCGCGGATACCGGGCGGGGAATCTCGGAAGACGAGCAGATGCAGATCTTCAAACCCTTTCACCAGGAATATCACGATGAGAAAACAGTAACGTCCGGCACCGGACTTGGGCTCAGCATCTCCAGCCGACTTGCGAGATTAATGTCGGGCAAGATCGAGTTGGAAAGCACAAAAGGAAAAGGCAGCACTTTCACTGTAGTGATACCAAACGTTCCCATTTCCGAAGCCGAAGTAGAAATGTCCAACTTCGCCAAGAGTGAGGATGTTGATTTCGATTCCATCCCGCCTTCCAGAATTCTTGTCGCCGATGACAACGAGCTGAACAGGGAGCTGATCAGTGAGATGTTTCACCAATCTCACCATACGATACTGCTGGCTAAGGACGGCGAAGAAGCGATTTCCGTAGCAAGAAAGGAAAAGCCCGACTTAGTCCTCATGGATGTCAGGATGCCCAAAATCGATGGTCGCGAAGCACTGCAAATCATGCGGGAAGATGGGAACCTTGATACCATCCCCATCGTCGCCGTCACCGCTTCCAGTCTTCTCAACAAGGAAAAGGCACTCCGTAACGAATTCGATGGTTACCTTCGGAAGCCATTTTCAAAACGGCAACTCTATCTGGCGATGGCCACTAAATTGGGAACCGTTGAATCTGAGGAATCAGCCCCCAGCGAAACGAAGCCCGAAGTTTCTACCACCAATCCCGATTTACCACGCAACGAGCTCGATAAACCCGAAGAATGGCTCAGTCTCGTCGATGAGTTGGTTGAGCTTGAAAACACCTCGTGGAAAGAGGTCTCCAAATCGCAGTCCACACACGCCGTCCGGGAGTTCGCACGCAACCTGTTGCGCCTGGCAGACCAATACAGCTGTCATGCCTTGAACGAGTATGCTTCTGAATTGATAGAGCATGCCGAGGGTTTCAATCTTCACGAACTCGACAGGGAAATACGCCGCTACCCCGAGATGGTGGAATGGATCAGAAACGAAGCAAAGTGAGACACCTGCTCACTATTTATTCCAGCGAGCAGGATACCCTCTCGTATCCACGTGAATAAATGGGTTTCGATAATTCTTCACGCTGTAAAATCCTAAACCACCCATCAGATACCGAGTTCCGGCACTCACTTCTTCCACCGCTCTCTGGATGAATTCCGCATCGGCATCGTCAACCGATCCGCTGAAATCGAGGTCATCAATTTTCCCATCCCGGTTTGCATCGACAAACAGATCGGCGGCATCACCGTAAAGGTGACGGCTGTAGCTCGTCTTGTTACCGATCGCGTAATTATACGCAGGGGTGCGATATCCACTGGAGATGTAGAGGTTCGACGCATCTCGTCCGCTTGCTTCGAGTTCTTCGATCAAGTTCTCCAACTTCAAGAGCAACCGCGTGTCGACTAACATGTATTTTGGAAAATCCGCCTCCTGCTTGCAGACGAACTGGCTGAGCTGGAGGTGCGGCGAAAGCCAGGAATCAACATTCTCCTCTGTCACCTCGATAAATCCCCTCGGTTTCTTGTACCGTGGATTCCCGCGAAAAGGTTCATCCTGATATTTTCCAATACGATAGCCGTTCACATACTCAGAATCCCCATCCCAAGGCTGCATTACCGCCAGGTGGATACACATCATATTCTCAGAGTCCACTTGCTTAATCTTCAGGCAGCATATCCCGGGCTTCTGTGGGGCCTTCCAGGTTGCGCTGTCACCATCGGACTCGATCAATTTCCCTTTATCGGCCTCAAATTGAAACCGTTCCGTATCCAGATTCTCTATCACATTCACCGTGAAAAGGTCTCCCGGAAGGGTCGATGCGGTCATTAGTGACCACTCGCTGGTAATTCCATCAAACTCCACGGTAAACCCAGACTTGGTTGCTCCTTCTCTCGTCTTCAGAGAAATCGACTCCTTCATCGTCTTTTTGAAGATCTCATCGCAGATATCGATCTCTTCGACAGGCACTTGCTCTGCATCTGGCACGCGATCTTCCACCTCCCCTTTTCCTCCCGTTGCTTCATCGGGTACCTCATCGGTAACGACGACCTCCTGCGTTCCTTCTGCAGCAAGTTCCGGAGCAACGTCTTCTAAAGGAGAGTCACCGACGTCGGAAACACTCGCCGCGACGGCATCGACTGACGTATCAGAATCATCCCCTACCTCTGAGGCTTGCCCTTCTTCCGGCTCTGATGTGGATTGAACAGTTTCTGGAACCTCGGGCTCGTTCACAGTATTCCCAACCTGCGTAGAACCGGCCTTTTTGCCCTCCGTGCTTGGTTGTTCCATCCACACTACCAATGCCCATCCAATCGCAAGGCCCAGAGGCAGCGTAGCGATGGAAATTGCTATATCCCGGAATCTTCGCTGGCTCTTGGGATTCATTCGGCAGCACCTCCAGTGGCTTTTACGTCCTCCCGAGCTGCCCAGGGATTTCCTCCGATCACAATGTCTACCTTCGGCAAAACAGGCTGCGAGCGCTCAAAAAGGTTGGGCTCGACCTCAGCTTTCGTCAGGTTAATGGTCTGCGTCTTCTCGTGAACACCGCAGATCTTTTTCTGATCCACCTCAAGGCCTTTCCAAGTTAAATCTCCTAGCTTTGTGTGGGCGCAGTGTGGACCGGCCGGGGCTCCCGAAACCATACAGACCCACCGGTTTCCAATATCACCCGCCTGACTCGGCTCCTCAGCCGAAGGGCCTGAGCTGGTAACATATTGGAGAGTGCTTTGCCCTGCTCCGATCACGGAACCGACAGCAGACCAGAGAGGCAAAGCAGTGTCTACGGAGAAAACTGACTCCGCAATTGGCTTAGGCTTGTCGAAGCCGATCCAGACACCCCAGACATATTGATCATTGTAGCCGACAAACCAGGCGTCTTCCTGGCCATGTGACATGCCGTTTCGCCCTGCAACTTTTCCTGCCAAGTTTCCAACACCAGCCCTAACAGGCAGCACTTCAGGAACGCGAGTAAGAACTCTATTCATCTTCTCTGCCGTCTCGGCAGACACCACTTGCGGGGACAACTCCGTGCCTGAAGCCGTGTAAATAACGCTCCCCTCCTTGTCTTCGATCTTTGCAACCAATCGCAGTTCGGGCGAAAGACTTCCGCCGTTCGGAAAAACGGAATACGTCCGCACGAATTCATGAAAGCGAACAGCGCTCTCACCAAGAAAGGTGTTAGGGTAACCCGTGGTCTCGCTAGTGATTCCAAAGTCGGCCAGCTTCTCGGAAAAGGACTCCACCCCGAACGGTTGCGCTGCCCTTACAGTAGCACCATTCTTGTTGGCTACCATCGCATAGAGAGCTGTAATTTCTCCCTCAAAGTCGTTCTCACCCCTCTCTGCTCCCCACTCACCCAACATTCCCTCCTTGCCTCCGATCATGACCTTTCGATTGTCCATGGGTGCATCCAGAAGCTTCGTCGAGAGTCTCAGTTGGCCGGCATCCAGCAAAGAAGCGTACAACAACGGTGTAATCGCAGTACCCGGTTTCCTCTTCGCCTGCCAGACTCTATCAAATTGGCTATCCGCAAAGTCACGCCCCCCAACTGCCACTTCGACGTCCCCAGTTATACGATCAAACACCAGGCAGGCACCCTGAAGGTAATCTGAGGAGTCCGAACCATTTGCGACCATGCTTTGACGTGAAGCATGGGTAAAACCGTTGATCGACTCGATCTGCCTCAGATTTCGGTCGAGCAAATCCTTCACCGCTCTCTGTTGCTCCAGATTTACGGAAGTGTGGATCGTCAGCCCTTCGAGGTCAGTGTATTGGCCTAACACATCGAGAGCCTCCCGGCGAATCGCTGCGAGCAAGTAGTTTGGTCGCTCTTCCTTGGCGCGCTCCTTCGACGCTTCGAGATCGGTGGAAGCGAATTCGTCATATTCCTTTTCAGAAATCATCCCCAAAACCTGCATCCTTTCCAAGGTTCGGTTTCTCGCCGCCTCTGCCTTATCCGGATTTCTGAACGGAGAAAACCGTGTGGGACTTTTGATGATCGCGCACAGGGTGGCCGCTTCGGGTAGAGTGAGATTCTTGGCATCTTTCCCGAAATACCCGTTCGCAGCGGCCTCCACTCCCCAATACCCAGAGCCGAGGTAAATACGGTTCAGGTAGTGGGTTAATATTTCCTCTTTGGTAAATCGCTCCTCAATCCGCTTCGCGATAAATATCTCCAAAAATTTCCTGTCGAATGTCCGTCCTCCAATATCGAACGAGTGTCGGGCAAGTTGTTGGGTAATCGTGCTCCCCCCTTGACTGATCCCACCGGCCTTCAAATTCGCTAGTGCAGCCCTGGCAATCCCCTTAAAGTCGACACCGTCATGCTCAAAAAACCGACTATCCTCGGTTGCCACCAGCGCATCAATCAGATGCTGAGGGACTCCGTCGAGGGAAATCTTTCGTCGGTCTCGGAGAGTGACTTGCCCAATCTCTTTTCCGGTCACATCAACAGCTATGGAACCGCCTTCCACGAGCCCCACGGTGTCGAGATCATACTTTTCCGCTCGCTCTTTGTATTGAAGAGCGATCACAAGAACCGCCGGAACACACAGGGCCAGCAAGAAGAGAACTACGATCGAACTGACCAATATACGATTCCGGTTTGCTCGAAAAAACTTCTTCACAGGACTACCACCATTCTGCACGCCTGTACCGACACCGCCCCTCGGCTCTTGCGTCGTGTTCCGCTCTACCTCCCGTCCATGGGAAATCGGAATCTTCGAGTACGCGGAAGTTTCACCGGTCGTCTGAGAATCCGCTTCAGGTTCAGTATTGTTTCGCTGCTGCGGCCGCGAGTCGTCTTCATCGCGTGTCGCCCGGTTGTCTTTCTGGAAGTCAGAAAAGGAATAGTCCTTCGGTAAGCCCTCGGGCCTCCCCTCCGGTTCACTGGGTCGCTTGTCACTGCTCATCGAATTTTTTGCGGTGTCGGGTTAGTCTCTGTGGCGCGATATTGGATGGAAGGAATCGTCCTTGGTTCTCCCATTTCGGTCTGAGACACAGGCACAGATCGCAACCGGCGATCGTTACTTTCCTGAGCTTGCTGGGTTTCAATCGGCCTTCCCTGCATTGACTGGCTCGTTTCCGGATAGCCTCGTTGCTGTTCAGGAACACCTTGTCCCGTCGGATATTGCGTAGGTTGCTGAGTATCGCGCAACTGCCGCCCCGGAACGTATCTGGTTCTGTTAGTCCCCGGCAAAACATCGTTTGAGAAAGGATTGTCTGGCTCGTCCACAGTAATTTCGACATGATACTTTTCCTGGTCGGAATACACCGAGTTCACCCACTTGCCCACTAACGGAGCGGCATCCTTTCCGCCTGACAATGATTCACCGGGCTTGCCTTCCACCATGCAGGCAAAAGCGATCCGTGGAGAATTCGAGCCAACATATCCAACAAACCAGGCAACGTTGCTTTCTCGCTTCCACTGAGCTGTCCCGGTTTTTCCATACACCTGCGGGAGTGGATGGGCGGCCGCTTTTCCAGTCCCTCGATCATGGTTTACGACTCCCCACATTCCTGAGCGAACAGAAGTACGATCGCCTGTCCGTGTATTGAGACGTTGGAATTTCCTCGGTTCGTTTGAATCGATAATCGCGTTCGTCAAAGGATCCTGTGTCTGGATGACCAGCCGGGGCTCAGGAACAGCAGTGCCAGAGGAAAGCCCCGCCATGGCCAAAGCCATTTGCAGAGGCGTTGCGTCTATCTCTCCCTGACCGATCGCAAAGTTTGCCACGGCTTGGTTTGCCAGAACGTTTTTCTCCTCAGGAAGATTCCCTGCAGAGGTGGGCAACTCTATCCCCGGCGCATGCCCCAGGCCGAAATGCTTTGCAGCGGAAAGCAAAAACGGACCTCCAGTCCTCATTCCTGCCTGATAAAACCACGTATTTGAAGAGCGCAGCAGCGCATACCTCACGTCGAGCATTCCTTCGTCATCACTGTTCCAGTTACGGAAAGTTCTTCCGTCAATATCAAGTGATGACGGGCTCGGCAGCCGGGTCCATCTACTGACCGCTCCCCGATCCAGCGCGGCAAGAGCCACGATCGGTTTAAAAGTCGACCCCGGCGGATAGGCTGACATAGTTGCTCGAGGAATCAGAGGGTTTGCAGGATCATCCTGCAGCTCTTGGTAGCGTTTTGCAGAGATCCCACGCGTAAACAGCCCCGGATTGAAAGAAGGATAGCTGGCAAGCGCCAAAATATCTCCAGAGATGGAATCGACTGCCACAAAAGCGCCAGGCCTCCCATTTTCTTTGAGAGTATCGTATGCTAATCGCTGCATTGGCTCGACCAACGACGTTACAATAGTTTGTCCTGGGACAGCTGGTTGGATCAGCTCCAAGTCAGTCAATTCACCATTCTTCGTGTAAATGTAACTGACGACTCCGTTCTTTCCCGCCAACTTATTTTCCAAAGCCTTCTCAAGTCCCTGGACAGGCTCGTAAGGGGGCCAAAGCATCTCGGGATCGGATAGGGGCCCGTGCTGAAATGGTTTAGAAGGGCGGAGATAACCCACAACATGAGCGAACGATTCTCCTGCCGGATACTCTCGTGTGAAAACAGCCTCCAGTTGGAGATATCTCGAATTGCCAGCCAACTTTTCCAGTTCGCTGGCGTCTTCATCACTCAGGGATTCTGTTAGTGGGAATGGAACGAGTGGACGGTGCTCCCAATGTTGAGCAAATTTTTCCGAATCGATTGTGATCCGGGCAAGCTTTGGAAACTCACCGAGGGCTTTCATAACCGCAGTCTGAGCTGCAGCAGGTCCATCATGCTCCCTCAGTTGCTGTAATCGAATGGCTAAGTAGGAGGACGCCTTTGTTACCGCGAGAGGTTCACCGTAACGATCCGTAATGATTCCTCTGGGGGCCGGAACCTCGAAAAGAACCGGCTGCAACTCCTCTTCCGACTCAACCGGAGCTCCCCTTGAATCATCGGAGTCGACGAGTGTTTCGACGAGTTGCGCAGCTTGTAATACCTCCGCACAGACTGGAGCAGGTAACACTGCTGTCCAGACAACTGCCAGTGTCAGCAAGAATAAAACGGAGAACTGAGAGAGATTCATTTCCCGTTCCGAATTGCACAACACGTACCATCGCCCCCTTGCTTATCCCACAAGGCCTCACGGTCCGCGCTTTGGAAAGTTCAGTGCAAGATGCACGAAGCCCACACTACATTATGCAACAAAGACCGCAGCCGATTGGAATATCATCAGGACCGCCCAATCAAGGGGGATTTTCACTATCAAAACATCAAACCTCAAGAGCTCACTGCTCTCACTAAGAGAAAGCCAGACAGAGGCAACGGAGATTGCAGAACATCATGCACACTGCAAGAAACCTGGGGAACTGGTAACCTCTTAGAAGTTTACCCGAACCTTTTACATAACTTTTTAACACACTAATTTCCAACCACTTATAAAATAGAAAAACTACCCCCTGAGGCCTTGGGAACACATCCTGCGCATAACTGCCATGTTATGAAAACGAAGGCAAAATTAACGCGCAGCGCTGCCGCAGCTCTTTCTCTGCCCGCAGCAATCTTTGGGCTCACGCTCACTTCACTTCCCGCAAACGGACAAGTAAAAATTGAGGGCGGCCCCGGCGAGGTCCAGATAGCCGATGGAGACGGACAGCCAGAACCGGCCAATCCAGCCCCTGTAAGTGAGGTTACGGTCGAGGTTCCAACCACACCGATTCTCGACCGAGATGATGAAGCAGTAACGGTGCAGCCCAATCCGCTGACATCGACTACCGTGCTCGTTCCTGTGGAAGAGCCGGAAGAGGCTACCGCAAATGATGAAATCTCTGCAACGGTAACAGAAACAGTAGTGGTGGAGAACGACGACTACACACCAGCCGAAAGAAAACGCCTGGAGTGGCTTGAGGAACAACTTGAAATGTTCGACGGACATACAGTGGCTCGGCTGTCTATTCCTGCCGAAGATCTATTCGAAGAGAAAAGCGCTGCTTTAACGCCAGAGTCCGGAACAACTCTTTCGCAGTTCACAGAGTATTTAGCTCTGCGTGATCCGGAAGAGATCGCAGTGTCATATCACTATGCTCCTGATACGGATACACCAATGAACGGGCGAAAGCGCCAGCTTCAGTTGGTAGAAACATTGCAGCTGGAGACAGTTTTCGGCGAATCCAACCTGACGGTCAACGATCCGACCGCAGACCCTGCAACCGTTTATGAAGACGGCAAACTGGGCGCGACGATGCCCTCGCGCGTTTCAATTGTCGAATTCACGATCCGATAAATTACTAACCAAACAATCAAACAATCAGCTGCGCTCGCACTGAGCGCAGCTCCAATTTAAAATCCTATGAAAACAGAAGTAAAAATAGCAGAAGAAATCTCAGATGGTCTTTCGAAAGAAAACCGGACCGGAGTCATTGAATCCCTGATCTCTGTTCTTTCAGATCAGCATGTTCTCTACATGAAACTGCGGAACTTCCATTGGAACCTGAAAGGACCACGCTTCCACTCGCTGCACGAGTTCTTCGAGCAGCAATACAAGACTCTCGAAGGAGCAATTGATGAAACAGCCGAAAGAATTCGCATGCTTGGTGGAGTCTCGCCAGGCTCAATGAGCGAATTCCTTGCTGCAACTTCATTGAAAGAAGCAGCAGGAGAAATCATCTCTGGAGAAGATGCCATTTCAGCACTCGTCACCGACCATGAAACGGTGATCCGCTCTCTCCGCGAGGTCGCAGAGACGGTAGAAGAAAAGTATGAAGATCAGGCAACCGCTGACTTCTTGGTGGAACTCCTCCAACAGCACACACAGGACGCATGGATGTTGCGTAGCTTTGCCTCATCCTAAATCCTGAAACCTCTCTCGCTTTAGCCGGTCCCGCTGATCGCGGGGTCGGCAAGCACACTAGAACACCAGAATTTCACACTGCCATCCAGTGCCCGCTTTCTGAAAATAAAATTACTTCCTGCTGGGAGACACTACTATGGACACAACAAATCATTCCACTACGCAGGCGGAAGCCACAGACGAAACCAAAGATCCTTGCAATAAAAAGGACGTCCAGAACGCGATCCGAGAGGCACTGCTCCGAATTCACTTTCTGATCTACGCTCTCGAAAGAAGCAGCACTCGCCCGTCCTCCGTAGCAGCGAAAGACCGGGCTCCGCTAATATCTGATCTCGTAGAAGAGAGCGAAGCGCTGGAACAGCTTCTGGATCATCCCTACTCACCAACTCTAGCCACGCTGACCAGCCCTGCATCCGTCTCGTGGCAAAGAGACCTCACCAAATCGCTTTCTCTCGATGCGGACCGGTGGGAATCAACGCTTCACATTATTTATGAAATAGCGGAGATTCAGAACCTCATCACGCTCCCAGGTAATTGTCTCACCGAGAAGAAAGAGGAATTCGATCAACTTCAACGAAAGTTGGCGGCTCACAAACTCTTCCATGAGAACATCCTTGGACAATGGGTTAACACAGAGCTCAGCCACGGGCGCCCTGTCGACAAGGTCATTGAAGCCGACTCGAAACGTCACAAGAAACAATGGCACGACGTAGTTGAAGAAGTGCTCGGAGATCGACCTGCTGCAAACATTTTTGCCAACTCCGTTCAGGCAATCTGGGAACGACTCGCAGGTCCCTTTCTTCACCCTGATCCTCCTGCGAAAAAAGCTGCCTAAGCTTTCGCACAGACACTCACAAGAACAAGCCAAAAGCTGGAACGAGGCTTCGTTCCAGCTTTTTTTGTTTATTGTTCTCCCACCTATCGCAATTAAAAAGAATGTGCCCTCACCCTCTGCCCTCGGGATAATGGCTTACCAGATCCAGTCGAGCCAGGGTGAGGACTTTCCAACAGTCGGTTCGTGTTTATTTCAGGAATGGCCACTCACTTCTAGAAAGCGAACAACGCTGTTCCTTCTTTCCAGATCAGTTTCCGTTCTCTGGAATAACTCACCGCCGATGAAATTGTTTCTGTTTCGCTGAACTGTGTCACCCTGCGCACCGATGCCTGAAACAGTGAAAGCCTTCACACTTACCTTTCAGGCAGCTTTTTTCAGCAGGCCGCCGGTGGATGGCTGACTTACAACCATCGAGAGGGCGTGCACACTTACAAGGTCGAGAAACTCGAGAAGGTAATCCATTCCGTTTTCTTCTACGCGAGATTCAAATAGTTCCTTTGCCAGCCTGCACCCCTCTGCAAAGAGACGGACGAGCGTGTCGATGTCTTCGTTCGACTCATTTACCGAACACTCTTCGCAGGCCTGCTCCAATTCGAATGCCCAGACTTCGAGAGTCTCGAATGTCTCTCTTCGATGGCTTACTCTCGGGCTTCCAGAAACTTGAAAAAACAATTCTTCGCTGATCTCGTCCAACACAGCGAGCAAATGCGCCTCGGGGTGGATCAGGGTCTCCCCTGCTTCACGGTAGCACCAAGCCCGGCAAGCATACCGTGTGGCGTTAGAACATGTATGGAGCCGATTCCAAAGTATCTCCGGTTCGGAGAGGGACGTGAAAGGGCGAGAGTGGCAATGGGGAGAGTGGCTCATTCGCCCTTCCTACGCACAGGTCCTGCCATGCATACCTAGACCCGCAACACACTGCCGGTCAGCCCTTTACGATCACTTCTCGGATAAGCGCCCCAGGCTCACGCGTTTCAAATCGCAAGAGCACTCGTCAGATTGCATGGTCCCGTCATCATTGATGAAACAAGACATAGAAGGTCGATCCTTCTCCCAGCTTTGACTCGACCCAGATTTTTCCACCGTGCCTTTCCACAATCTGCCGCGTAAAACTCAATCCTATGCCAGTACCTCCCACGTCGTCATTGCTTTTCACACGGTACAGGAGTTGGAATATCTTTTTCTGGTACTTCTCGGCAATTCCTCTCCCATTGTCCTCCACACTGATCAACCAGCCGTCCTGACTCGACTTCGCTCGAACTCGAACAACTAACGTTTCTTTATTTCGATATTTGACCGCATTCTCGATCAAGTTGGAAAAGACACGGGCAATTTGCATCCGTGATCCCAGCACCACCGGCAGTGCTTCGCTGGTATCAATGACCACATCATCGAAATCGTGTGAGGACTGGAGATCTCTCACTACTTCCTGAATGACCGACGAAAGCTCTACTGGCACATCCTTCGAGGCCTCATGCTCGTACTTCGCGAATTCAAGGAGTTCGCCCACCAGCGAAGTGAGGTATTCGGTCGATTCGATTCCGAGACGCATCAGTTTTCTCAACTTTTCGTCCTTATCAAGATCGACAATCTCATTCAGTAAATGGAGAGCAATCGTCACACTCTGTAGAGGCGATTTAATCTCGTGCGCCACTGTATGCGAAAAGGTACGTAGCGCCTCATTCTGTTGCGCAAGATGATTAAGAGTCTGTTTTCTCTGAATCGAATACCGAATTGACCGAGCCACAATTTCGGCATTCAACTGACCTTTATCCAGAAAATCCTGCGCTCCCCAATCGATTGCATTCTCGATGAGCTTGGGATCAATAAGAGAAGTTAAGACAATGATAGGAAGATGCGGAAACTTCTCAGTAAACTCCCGCAGAGTATCCTCGGGTCCGCTGTCTGGCAGGCTCAAATCCAGCAACAAGACATCGAACTCCTCCTGTTGGAGAAGTGCCAGACTCTCACTCGCGAATGCCGAGGTACGGGACTCCACGCTGTAATAGGCATTATCTCGCAAATGCCGTAAGATCAGGTCTTGGTGTTCTACCTGATCCTCAACAAGCAAGATTCTGCATGTAGGTTTTCTCACAATTGACATATTCGGTGTTCACTCAGATTCAGCGGTCGAGTCACGTTGAATATCAGGAGCCCTGTTCCAGACTCCCCAATAAAGACATAGTTCGCCTACCATTCGGTGAAACTGCTCGAAATCGACAGGCTTCCGAAGATAGGAATTTACGTTAAGTTTATATGCTGCAGCGATGTCATTCTCATTCCCCGACGTAGTCAAAACCACGACGGGTAGCGGGGCCAGCTTGGGATCGTCACGGATCTCCTGCAGCACTTCGATACCGGATTTTTTCGGTAGCTTTAGATCCAACAACACAACAGTCGGCAGAATAGCGTCCTCAAACTCTCCCTCTTGCTTCAGGTAAGCGATTGCTTCTTCACCATCCCTGACCCGATCGATCACGTTCACGATCCGCGCTTTCCGAATGGCGCGCTCCGCAAGGAGGGCGTGATCATCGTCGTCCTCTACCAACAAAAATCTTACTAGTGCTTCCTGTTTCATACTCACTTGTCAGACCAGTTTCCAAAACGAATCCAGAACGTCGCACCCTCCCCGGGGACCGACTCTACACCACAGTCACCACGATGGAGCTGAGCTACTTTCGCAACCGATGCCAATCCGACCCCGGTTCCTTCCGTTCTCGGATCCAATCGATTAAACAACTCGAAAATTCGCTCATGATGTTCTGGGGCTATTCCGTCTCCAGAATCCGTTACAGTCACCTTCCTGCCCCCCACCACTTTCAGGGAGTTCACCACGATCTTTGCATCCGGTCTCGTGCAGCCATGTCTGATCGCATTACTGACCAGGTTCTCAATCGCTCGCTGAATTTCAATCGGGTAGCCATAGATTTGCCCCAGCGGTTCGTCGATAACCAACTCTGCACCGCAGTCGGACAACTGAAAGGTATAATCCTGCTTCAACCGCTCCATTAAATCTGACAGGTCCACGTGTTCCCGCTTTCCAGTCACTCGACCGATGCGGGAAAAATCGAGCAGATCCTCAATCAGGTTTCCCATCCGAGAAGCAGCGCCCTCAATCCGAGAAAGAGCAAAACGCACTTCATCCAGATCTCCAGACTCGAGATCTTCTTTGGTCGCATCAATCCAGCCAGTAATCGTAACAAGGGGACTCTTCAAATCGTGGGAAACGGTGTACGCGAATTGTTCGATCTCCTTACTTCGTGACTCCAGCTCGTGATTGAGTCTTTCAAGGTGAGCCCGCTGCCGGAGGACATACCCGGCAAGGATCGTCTGCAATTCATCAGCTATCTCGTGATCCTGCTCACTCCAGGGCCGGCATTTTCCGGATACTGTTTCTTTCCATTCTCGGAAAGAATTCCTCGGTGTCAGCACCCCAGTAGCATCTTTCGTGCCCCGGGGATCACCGCCCCATCGAACCTCGTAGACAAATTCTTTTCGGAAAAAGAGAAGTAACCAGTCTTCGCTACACCAGATACCCATCATTCCGCAGACAGGGCAATCCGTTAGATCGATGCCGGACAAAACAGAAGAAAGCGACTCGAAAGCAACAAGCGACTGGACCCTGCCTTGAAAGACCTTCCCACGAATAGCCTCACATATTTCGTCGCTGGGCGTCGCTCCTTCTCGATGCCAGTCTTCACCATTCCAGAAGACGAGACCATCAACACAGAACAAATCGAGAAACTCCTTCTGCTTCATCGAAATCGTTTCGCCCACCTTTTCTCCCGTTGAAAAGGCACGAATCAGGTCACTCATTCTTGCTTTCCGGCGGGCGAGATTTGTCGCAGCGAAAGAACGTGCCGCAATCTTCAATTGCGCAGACACCACAAGGCCAAAATGAACGCAAGACACCCTCATAGTCGCAGACAGATGATGAGGACCATCGTAATGGTGACAGGCAATCAGCCCCCACAGCTTCCCATCCTCGATGAGGGAAATCGACATGGAGGCCGCCACTCCCATGTTTTGAAGATACCGGATATGGAAAGGCGACACAGCTCGAAGTGAGCAGTCGGACATATCAAGGTTCGGATGCTCCGGCAGGAGCGAGACCGGTTGGGCATTCACGTCTGGAATCGAACGAATAAAATTCCTGACATACAACTCTCTTGCGTTTTTTGGGATGTCACTGGCCGGATATCGCAGTCCGAGGAAAGGCTCGAGATTTTGTTCACGAGCCTCCGCTACCACATGACCATGTCCCTCCTCACTGAATTGATATAGCATGACGCGGTCGTACCCGGTGAAAGCTTTTAACTCTTGGCAAACGACCTCTGCCGCTTCCTCATTAGACTGGCTCCGAGAGATCAATCGGAGCGTTCTCGCGGTGAGATCAAAGTGATGTTTCACACTTCGATCGACTGCATTAGATCGCTTTTCAATTTCCCTGCCGTTTTCCAGCTCGAGAATAAGATCGTCTCCGGACAGATGGACACTTCCATCATAATCCTTCGGTCCATCCTTAGCTTTGACGGTCACCCGAAGAGGGACGGTATGAGAGGGTAATTTCCAGTCGATCGCCTCGACCAGAGACTCTCGGTTTTCTTCCGCGAGGACATCAATCACAGAACTCCCGATCATCTCCTCCGGAGTCATCGCAAAAATGTCTCCTGCATTCTCAGAAACATTTTTGATCAGAAATTCCTCACCCGATAGAACAAGCATTACCCCGTGTGGCTGGACCACACCGGGTCGTTGGATGGGCTCATCCTCACATTTTTCCAAATCTGTCGGGAGGGAATCCTTAATCATAATTTGGCTCAAGCCAGGCGCTCGTGAATGCTTCAAAAACGTCCACCGCCGCATCTGCAGATTGATCAAAATCTGCTTCAGGAACATGCTGTTCAACCCATTCTAAAAAGCTGGACCACATGGATCCGGTCTCGTTTCCATAACCTTGGAAAAACGAACCACCTTTTTCCGGGGTAACCCCAAGGGGGGCCAGTTTTTGCAGAATGGCCCTACCCCCGAATCGTGCACCTTCCAGTACGTAAAGGACACCAGCCGCACGAGGCAGGTTCAATCTCTCTGTAGATTTCGGCTCAAAGTCAGTCAGCGAATCGCCCACCATCCCTCGAAGACGCGAACGTAAATTCAGTAGGTCGTCACAGAGCAGCTTTCCTCGAAACCGATCCATCAACCGTAACTCGCCGAAATGAACCAGAGGAGTATTTGCAAGTGCATATTCCCACTCCAGCCACGGTGATTGCAACCGCTGGAGAAAGGAGTAATACCCGAGAAGGGAAGAAGAAATTTCCTCCATCGGTGCGCTTCTCTCCATCTCTTCGTGCGCCTCCGCGGTGGCGGAACGCAGCCGCTCACGAAATCTCGATTCGCTCATCCGACCTCCTTTCTCCGAACAAGGAATGCGGTGCCGTGAGGACTGAAGGGATTTCCCTTCAGCCTTTTGCAGAAGAATGTTGGTAAGTTGCCATGAATCATAGGATAGACTAGGGAAGCAAAACACCATCTACGATGGGGATTCACTGTTCCTAGCTCCAGGCAACTTTGACCGAAGCGTAAAAAGGTTAAACCTCCTCTCCGTCTCCAGCGTATCATTCAGGAATTCGACTTCAAGTGGTATTTGTTCCCATTGTCGGTCAATGCATTGCAAAATCGCAGCATCCCTTGCAACTCGCATGGATTCTCGGCCTCAACTTCCCAAAAATTCGAGCAACCCAATTGACACGAAATTCGTAACTCACGGATTATCAATGAACAGGGTTCCTTCGCATCCCGTTGGCAGGCGAACTGCAAACGAGGAAAGGTATGATAGACTTTTCCACTACCAAATTGCCGAAGGGAGAATTCCACCTTGCCTGTTACCTCATCCGCCTTCACACGATTCAACAGGCTCTCGCTCACGTCCCGAAGAGCTCCAGCTATCACGGAAGAAAGACCTCCATCGCGACCGCATTGGATGATTTGGAGTCTTTTCTCCTCCTCACGACGGGAAAACCTCTTCGCCCGGTGATCCTTTCAGTCGTTTCAGAGCCTCTCAATCGGTGGATCAAGACCACGATCGACGAAACCAAAGCAACCGCCGATTCCGAATACCATCCTGAGTATGTCCAAAGGCACCTCTCGGCGCTGGTCAAATACGGCAAAAGATCCGCGAAGCTCCTTCCACAGTCCGACCGCTACCGCCTCCTCAAACTCCTCGCGAGAATTTGCCCTCAAACGGACTGTCGCGTACTCAGATACGGGGACCTTGAGGATGACTTCGAGAGAGAGTTTCTCGTGGCCGTGGAAGATGCGATCCAGAAATCGTGGAGCCAGTTCGCGCCAATCCCCCGTGATTCCTGGCGCTCCCTGCCATCAATGGTCGAAGCCTTCGCTCGCGGAAGAAACTACGTTCCATTGAGCAACGGCGGTAGTAACTCAGAAGAAGTTCACCGCAGAAGTATTTCCACAGCAGCATAAGCCCTGTTCGGGCAATGAAATCAGCAAATCAGCTTGCGAGCACAGGGGAATTGCATATCGATTCCCCTATGAGTTCCTCATCGGTGGACATCCTTCTGGCACACGGAATGGAGATTACCCGCAAGAACGTCCAGGATGAAATCGAGAAACTGGGCCACAACATCACAAAAACCTCCTCCACTACGGCTGAGACCATCAATCATTGTAGGGACACTCCCCCACAACTGATTGTATCAGGGTTACATTTCCCCGATGGTGACGGAATTGATGCTCTCATCACAATCTCGGAATTTGAGTGCATCCCCTCGATCGTAGTTACGACAGTCGCTGATCTTGACCGCGTCGAAAAAGCCATGGATGACCATGTTATGGCTTACCTCATCGATCCAGTGACCAGTGACGATCTAAAAGCCTCCATTCACCTTGTTCTGCGTCGATTCGAGCAATTTCAGGAATTAAACGACCAGGTAGATGACCTTAAAGGAGCTCTGGAGACAAGGAAGAAGCTCGAACGCGCCAAGGGCATACTGATGGCCAACGAAGGAATCACCGAAGAAGAGGCCTACCTTCAAATACGCAGCGCCGCTACAAGCAACCGCGTGAAGATCGCAGATATCGCAGATCAAATCATCGAGAAACAACAGATTCCCGGCAAGGATTTCGACAAAGCGAGCTGAAACGCGGCCAATCGACGAAATCAGTCCCCGCCTCTGGGGAAACTCAGGCGAATTTCGCTGCCCTCTCCCCCTTCCGACACAATCTCGATCTCGATATCGAGAAGATCGCAGAGCTGTTTCACAATCGATAAACCAAGCCCGGTAGACGGCTCCCCCGCAGTCGGTTTCGCGCTCAAACGAGTGTATGCTTCGAAAACTTTCTTCAGGTCTTCTTCTGAAAAGCCCGGACCCTGGTCCACAATGACAAACTGAGGCGCTTCCGATGAGCAAGTCACCCGAATCTTAGCATCTCTCGGAGAAAACTTGATGGCATTGCTAATCAAGTTATCAAGGATACGCCGGAGCGCGGTTCGGTCGGAATACACGAGAACATCACCGTCCGACTCAAACTCAACAATGATGCCTTTGCGCGCAGAATTGCTCAGATACCTTTCCGTCAATTCGGTGCAGAGGCCGGGAAGTGAGACGTCTTCCTTCACCACCTCGATCTCGGTCTTCGCCTCCCTCGCATTTGCAAGAGTCTTCTTAATGAAATCGAGAGACTGCTCTAGCGAATTGTTCACGTTTTTCACCAAAGGAACCGCTTTCTCCGGCATCTCTTTCACTTCATTCATCAACTGAGCACTGAGAGACGCGCTACCTATCCAATTCTTCAGATCATGCGCCATGCTCTCCAGAAAGCGCTCCGTGCGTGCCAGTAACTCACCACGCTCGTCTCTGTTAAACTTCAATTCCAGATGAGTTCGCACTCTTGCCAGCAACTCCGCTTTGTTGAAAGGCTTGGAAACATAATCGACTCCACCCGTCTCCAGGGCTTTTACAATCGTGTTCTTATCATTATCCGCTGAAAGGAAAATGATGGGCACGTCGCTCGACGAAGGGTTTTCTCGAATACGTTTGCACGTTTCAAACCCATCCATATCCTCCATCCGGATATCGAGAAGAACCAGATCTGGCACACGCGCCTCGATCCTCTCCAGCGCCTGTGCACCACTGGTGGCCATCATCATATCATAGCCGAATGGCCCGAGCGATTCGCCCAGCACGCGAATATTGTTCGGTTCGTCATCGACAATCAGGATTGTCGGATTTTTCCAAGATGAGTTCACAGCATATGGGAGCCCTAGTCTTTATTTTGCTCAACAAATTTCTTTTGTCACATCGAACAAAGCTATGACACAAAAAAATATTCCAGAAACTTTGAGCCGGCCAGCAACTGTGAAAAGAAAAAACCGGGACCCTCGTGAGAGGGATCCCGGCTCTTAGTCAACCGTAAAAGGTTCTTCGAACTTATACCGTTCGACGTCCTGTGATCGCATTGATAAGAAGGAGGACGAGTCCAACACCGAGGAGGATCCATCCGATGTTCATTGCAAGTCCACCGACACCACCGAAGCCAAGAGCCACGGCGATCAGTCCGACGATAAGTAGTAATACTGCCCAGGTAATCATAATATATTGTTGTTTTAATTATTCGATCCGCAGCGATTCCGCAGATTCTGCCCCTTTTTTAAGCAGGGCGGATTCCAACCGCATAAAAAAACCCATTACAACCTTACTGTAAACCACTTACAAAATATACAGAAGCATACGAACAACACCTTTCCCATGCAGTTTGCAGACTTGGGATTGCGATCTCCATGCAGTCCTCACGAGCACATTCCCGCCAGGGGAACACCGCCGATACACCAATCAAACCCAGACAAAAAAAGCGGCACGCTTGCACGTGCCGCTTTGAGTGAGTTAGTAAATTCTCTCTCGAGAAATAAATCCTAACAATTACTGAGGAGTGTCGCCTTCCGGTTCAGCCGGTGGGACTTCTTCTTCCCCAGGAGTGTCGTTGTCTTCATCTGCAGGAGTGATGTCCACGTCAGGAACGCTGATCTTTTTCTCCTCCATTTTCACATCGACGTCAGGAACAGCGATCTCTTTCTCTTCCATTTTGACGTCAACCTCAGGAGCATCGACGTCATATTCCGGGAGTTCTCCCCCTTCGACATCAACATCGACCTCAGGCATTTTACCGTCTTGGGTTTTTTCCACCTCGCAGGAGGTAAGCGCGAAGGCACCAAGGGCTACGGCGGCGGTCGTTGCGAGTGTTGCTTTAATGGTTTCGTTCAGTTTCTTCATAATATTGTATCGGTTCAGTTCTAGTTAAAATTGTTTAGACGGTGGCAGTTTTGCCGCGGGAAACGATGATGTACACCGCGTGGATTATTCCGGGCACATACCCAAGGATCGTAAGAAGGATGTTCAGCCAGAAGTGAAGTCCAAGCCCAACCTGGAGGAAAACCCCAACAGGAGGGAGCACGATCGCGAGTAGGATGCGTAAGATGTCTTTGCTTGATTCTTTCATGGTGGGTCTAAGAGAACGCCGGATTCGTTCCAGCCCACCATAAATCATCACAACACACTGTATGTAAACACTTTACACATACACGATCAGTAATTGCAAAGCGCAATGAGCTGGAAAATCCGTGCAATTTGCAAATGAATAATCGCACGGTGCATGCTCCTTAGTCGTGATCAGCCTTTTCTGGTCCAATCTCTTCCAAACAGACTGAGAATCAGCCTTCCTCGCTCTTAACCTGAAACTCCATATCGGAAAATTTCCTTAAACCTTGCAGACCACCACCCTTCATTCCCCCATATACCGCGAGGACAATCCCCAGAATTCAGTCAATCCGAATGTGCATTTCGATCACGACATTGCATATTGCAAATGCAATTTGCAATAATTCAGAACGTTGCAAAAAATCAGATTATCGATAACCCTCTCATAACAAGCAGAATACAGAAGAGAATCACCTTTGGCTCTTCGCTTGCGATTTATAGATCCCCATATGGATATTCTAATCATCGACGACGAAGAAGCTGTGCGAGAATCAACACGGCTCGCCCTCGAGGTAGAAGATCACTACGTGGAAGCAATTGATAACGGAAAAACCTCGCTCATTCGTCTGAAAGAAGACCCCTTCGATCTAGTACTACTGGATCTCAACTTAGGTGATGAAAATGGATTGGATGTTCTCGCCGAGCTCCAAAAGCGGTTTCCCCGGATTCCGGTAGTGATGTTCACGGCAGAAGCAACCATCGACTCCGCCGTAAAGGCGATTCAGATCGGGGCGATGGACTACCTTGAAAAACCTTTCACACCAGACCAGTTGCGCAGTATCGTAGCGCGGGCTCGCAACTGGGGAAAATTGAGAGAGCGAATCGAGGAGCTTGAGGTGGAAGTATCCACACAGTCTCCCCCCGCAGTTTTCGAATCGAACGATTCCGTGATGTCCGATTCATTAGAGCTCCTTTTTCGCGCAGCCCCCACTGCAGCTTCCCTTCTTGTTTTGGGAGAAAGTGGCACGGGTAAGAGCATCGTAGCTCGAGAGATCCACCAGCGCAGTCACCTGAAGAGCAAACCGTTTGTAACGATCTCTTGCCCATCCCTGTCAAAAGAACTCCTCGAAAGTGAGCTTTTCGGTCACGTCAAAGGCTCCTTCACTGGAGCAGTCCGCGACAAATGGGGCAAGGTTCACGAGGCGAATGGGGGCACACTTTTCCTCGATGAAATCGGAGAGCTGCCAATGGACATCCAGCCCAAGCTTTTACGCCTTTTGCAGGAACGAGAGTACGAGAGACTCGGCGAAACCAAAACACGTCAGGCAGAAGTCCGCGTGATAGCAGCAACGAACAGAGACCTGAAGAAATGCGTCGAAGAAGGCACCTTCCGGGAGGACCTCTACTATCGCCTCAACGTGATTGCTGTGGAGATGCCCCCACTTCGAGCTCGGCCCAAAGACCTCAGGAATTTCTCGGAGAACTTCGTGAACTTTTTCGCCAAACAGACATCCCGAAACCTCGACGGTTTCAGTGATGATGGTCTAGCAGCACTCTTAAGTCACAACTGGCCAGGCAACCTGCGTGAGCTTCGGAACGCAATCGAACGTGCCGTCATTCTCTGCAGAGGTACGCAGATCACCGCTGCTGACCTCCCTAAACCAGAGGACGCCCCCATAAAGACCGAAAATGGCTCAAGCGCCAGCACGGTCGCACCCGGAGGAGATGTCACCATCGAAGAACTAGAAGAGGAGCACATCAGGAGAGTCCTGACACGAGCATCAACCCTTCAGGATGCAGCCTCTATTCTTGGGATTGACCAAGCAACTCTCTACCGCAAGCGAAAGAAACTCGGTATCGATTGAATAGCGACAACCTCCCTCAGAAAAATAGCTGCATTCAGCAAGTCGGACGCCCTCCCATCGGAGGGCGTTTTTGCTTATCTCTTCGGCCCTTCCAACCTCTTGCAGACTGCAAACCACCTTTGTGCATCACACTCAGCCAGCTACAACATTGAGCGAGACTAACAGGACTCTAAATTATTGTAAATCACTGTTCTTGAATTACTTACGAATGAACCACCCCGTTTGGCATCGTCACTGCAACTAATTGCGGTGTCATGAATACTCACCAAACGATTGAAGAATCAACTCATACAGAAAATTGGGACGAAAACGCCCCTACTACTGAGCAAAGCCAGTTCGAAATGACTGAGCCAGCCGACGAAAAGTCAGAAGCAGCACAGGCTTTCAAAGAAGCGGGTCAGCATGCGAAACAAAAAGGCCAACAGCTCATGTCGAAAGCCAAAGCGAACGCGTCGAAACATGCAGATAGTTATGTAGACCAGACCGGCTCGAAAATTCGGACCATCGAGCGAGCAACTCGCGAAGCCGCAGACAAAGTCCGCGACGAAGAACCAGAGTTTGTAACGCAAGCCTTCGAATTCGTAGCAAACGCTGGGGACAGCGCCGCAAAATATTTCGAAGAAAACTCCTCAAAGAAAATTCTGAACGACGCACGCGAGTTCGCTCGCGAGAGACCGGCAGTCGTTCTGGGTGGCCTTGCCGCAGCGGGATTCCTCGCGGGGCGCTTCCTCAAAGCGGAAGAACCTGAAGAAGCGTAATCTGGAAAGGAATTGCTGTTATGAGATCGACATCCCCGACAGACGTTCGACAGGAATCTTCGAACGGTCGAGCCTTCGAATCTCAACTCGATGACAAGGAGCTTTCCACCCTCCTTAAGCAATTGAACGAAGACGCGGCTGAAGTGGTTAAAAAAGAATACAAGCTCGCCGCAACAGAGATCAAAGAGTCCGTCCAAGAGGCAAAGCAGGGAATTTTCGGCCTCTTGGTCGCGCTCACCTGCAGCCTCGTTGGCCTCTGCTTTCTCCTGATATCAATTGGTTTGGGAGCGTCCGCAGGACTGCAGGCGCTAGGCGTAACACCCTTGTTCGCCAACACGCTGGGATTTGCAGCCGTAGGGGTATTGCTTCTCACGACAGCGCTCATCCTCCTGAAGCACAATAGCAAAAAATTATCTCCAAGTGCCTTTAAGCCCACCCGCACTCTGGAATCAATTCAGAACACATACCGGTGGGCCAAATCGAAAATTCAATAACTATACGACATTATGAAAACTGACAATCACACCAACCAGGCCGACACACTACAGGCCGACATCATCGAAACACGAACGCGAATGGACGGCAAACTCGACGCCGTCTCTAAAAAGCTCTCTCCCTCCAAACTGGCTTCAGAGGCAGGAGATTGGACAAGAGAGAAAATCGACAACATCGATCTTGAGAGCGCCAAAGAAAAGGCCAAGGACAATACCCTTCCACTCGCTTTCCTCGGAATGGCAGTCGGGTCATTCTTTCTCGGCAAATGGTACAAGAACCGTCAATCGGGAACTGATTCTGTCAAAGCTGACAACTACTCAGGGCCAACTTCCGCCCCAGCATCCCACTCGATGGCTCCCGTCGACCAATGGGCTAGCCGCCACGAGATGAGTGTAGAAGAATCGAATTCCAGTGGCTCCAATGGCCACAACATCACCAACCGAGTGAAGGAGCATACTTCCGCCATCGGTGAGAGCATCGGGGAAAAAGCCCGTAGCGGTCAGGAGAAGATTTCAAACTTCTCGTCAAAGGCTGCTAAAGCTACCTCGGAGAAAGCCCAGACAGTGAGAGACTCAGTGAGAAACACTGCTTCTTCCTCCGCTCAGGCAGTCAAGGAAACGACCAGCAACGTGAGCGCAAAGGTTAACGATTTCACATCCAACGCCTGGGAGGGCTCACGCGAAGCATCTATGAAAACGCAGCAGAAAATCAAAGAGCAACACACAGAGACTCCACTGCTGTTTGGGGCAGGTGCCCTGGCAGTCGGATTTCTCACCGCACTTCTCTTACCTCGTACCAAGACAGAGGATGAGTATTGCGGAGCATCTTCAGAGGAATACAAAAATAAGTTCCGACAGAAGAAAGAAGAGATGGTTTCCGACGCAAAGCAGAAACTGCATGAGGCCCGTCTCGATACAGAAGGTTTGGAAGAAAGAGCCGAAGAAGGCATCGACGAGGCATACGAAACAGCCTCAAGCAAGATCGACAAAGGCTCCGAGCAGTCGTCCTGATCAACTGTTTACAAAATAACAATCGGCGAAAGCCAAAAAGACGCACCGCTAGTCGGTGCGTCTTTTTTTGTGCCCTCAGCCAGCCGCTCTCGACAGCTTACAATCTCTGACGAGAATACCGTTGATCTGTGGGAAGGACTCTCGAATAACGGAGCATTTAAATGCAAGATGCTGTGACGAAAGCGCTCTTCGAACGAAAGTCCAAATCCCGATCACGAACACCTTCTCAGTAAACTATCACGATACGGAGTAGGAAGCCCATGGCGACCCAAGCCAACGAATCAATACGCAAGTGGCCGAGATGACACGTGACAATAAGCAGTTATTCAGCAGCTAACAGCCAACGACACACAAACTATCGACCACTCAGATTCGCACGGATGTTGATCCCACCTATCCCGATACCGATCTGATTCGGGAGGATATTTGTCGCCGGAAGGTTTAGACGATCGGCGTTCACGTTAACATTCACACCATTTCCACCGCCAACAGAAGCATCAATTATCCCGGTCGGAACAGTAGCAGTAATTCCCCCGCCATTTCCGCCGCCTGCGTTGATGATAGGAACCGTCCTCGCCACTTGCTGAACAGCGGCATTGGAAGTGACAGTGTTAATAGCAGCATTTGTGGTCTGATTGACACTCGTCACGATAGTGCTAGGAGCAGTGACTGAGACGTCTGCGTCCACCCCCGGCACTGACAGCTCCGGGTTCGCCCCCCGATATTGCACTCTCTCGGATGAAGTAGGCGCTCCCATTCCACCAATCAGGCCGCTGACACTTCCTGCTAGCGCGTTGGAATAGAGATTGTTTTGGCCGATTACTACGCGCCCATCATTGGTTTGCCGCTGCACGACGCTGGGCTGCTGGCTTGTTGTAACCTCCTGCAGGGTCTGACTCGAAGCAGCCTCTTGTGCTGCCGTAGCTTCGTCACCGTCCCCAATCGAAACACTGAGCAGTTCCTGCGATTCGTTCGAATTACCATCTTCAGTCTCACCTCCGGAAATCAAATCGAGAGAAACGTCGGCCTGAACCCCCTCTTCGGTCAGGCCCGCGCCAACCGCTACTCTGGGTCCACTCTCGCCCACGCTGATGTCGACATCGGCAATAGTATTCCCGGAACCTCCCGGCGCAGGGATATCCACCGGAGGCGTTGGTGGCTCGGGCGTTTCCGCAGGAGGAGGCGAAGGAATTTCAGTTGGTGGAGTATTGTTGCTTACTGCGCTTATCGTGTCCTGACTTGCGGAGGAATTGGAATCGCCGTCACCCGATGAATCATCGGTCGCGAAAAAGTCTGATGTCTGGGTGAGAAACCGTTCGTCGGACAAGGCATCTTCCCGTGCGTCCGAAGGTGAGTTATCAAGTCCCGGTGGGATATCCCCAGCCGATATCCGTCTTTCGATTGCGATCTCCTCCCCGTTCTCCTCAGCAACCGTTTCCTCTTCCACTTCAGGCTCTTCTGCGGGAACGATTTCTTCTTCAACCTTCTCCGGCTCCGCGGCGACAACTTCCACCATCTTCTCCGGGATTTCTTCGGCCTCCTCAGCTACTTCATCCTTAGGGTCGTTCAGAATCAGAAGCCCCAAATCTTCGTTGTTGCCGTATTTCAGTCCCGAACCTCTCTCGAATAAATAGGAATGTAGCGCAATTCCCCCAAAAAAGGCTCCCACAAAAATGCCGATACAAACGAACGACATCACGAGTGTAAAACGAACTGATTGATTCATGAGATTTTCCCGTAAGTAAAGTTGGTTACGATTCTCAAATTCTGGCGGAAGAGAATTTGCGAGAGATTTCAGTAATTTTTGCCGCAGCCACGCCGAGCGTGACATCTCTATTCTCTTCGATGAATCCAGAATTCACGATGAATTTTACTCCTCTCCGATGATTTGGTAAGGCTGCGCTTCCTTAGTCGGAGTGGTCTCGAAATCCTCATTCGACTGCTTTTGAAACGCCCCCCAGAGAACGCCCGCAAGGACGCCAGTCACCAAAAATACCAGAATTATGAGAATCGAGCGAGCAAAATTGCGTCGATCTTTTTTGCTTTCTTTCTCCGCTGCCGGGATAGGGACAGTGCTGTATTTGCCTGATTTGCGCTGGTAGTAGTCATCGGCCCCCAATAAATCAGCAAGCTCTCGCATGTTGGCAGGGCGATCAGCAGGATCTTCAGCCAGACACTTTGCCACCGCATAATCCCACGATTGCGGAACCGGTTCTTCGCCCCAGCCCCGTTTCTGCCGGCGTTTCGACATCGACAACAGATTGTCCGGATCCCATTTCCAGCGGTTATTCTTCGGGTCGTCGAATGGGTAGGATCCGGCCACCAGAACGAAGATCGTCACTCCAAGAGCGAAAATATCATTCAGGTAATGGCTTTCGTAGGGATTCCAAATCAACTGCGGCGAGGCAAAATGCATCGTCATTCTACGGCCGATCACCTTCTCCGATTCGTCATCAAGACTCGCAGCAAGGGGAGCCGACAAACCAAAATCTGCAACCTTCAGGGAATTGGTAGCATCGAGCATCAGATTTCCGGGTTTGATGTCCCTATGAACGATCCCAGATTCATCATGGGCATAGGCAAATCCCTCGCAAGCCTGCATGATCCAGTCGGAGAGTTCCGACACCTCAAATACCCGCTTCTCCCGACTCGCTAAGTCAGCCAGCGAACCGCCCGGAGCATACTCCATACTGATTGCTGCCGGATGATCTTTTTGAGAATGGAAATCATAGACAGGGAGAATGTGGCGATGGCTCAACAATCGAGCGTTCTTCGTCTCCCTGCGAAGCATGTCCGTATCCTTCTCGCTGAAAGACTTGCTCAGGAACTTAAGGGCCACATCCCCTTTCAACTCCAGATCATGAGCCAGCCAGACTTCCCCTGTCCCACCTTTACCCAAGTGCTTCAGAAGTTGGTATCGATCTAAATACAGGGAAGGTCCAGACATGAACGGTCGCTTACTCGGCCTCCCATTGAAATTGAAATTTCACCCCTCGTGAAAAAGTGGTCATAATCGAACAAAGATACAACCACAATGAGAATTGAAAACGAGTTTCCCGAATACGAGTAAGCGTAGAAAACGCTATTTAAAATGGGCCCAATAGCTACATTCCCTGGCGGGTGGGCTCCCCGTGTTTGAAATGCCCCACTCCTCGGTTTTAACCTCTAATTTTACAGGTAATCACTTATTCTCTTCGATAGATTAACGCTTCCGCCTGATTCCACGCGCCAGAACGGATCTCGTAAAAGAGCCCCTCTCAGGATAGCTCCTATCTCGAGCAATCCAGGAGGGGTCCAAAAATTCGCCTCAGCGCTGTTTACCGTTGATCTTCGTATTCACTTCCATGGGTGCCACATCGGCGTATACGCCGGACATCAATGCTCTTGAACGAACGATCCATTTGTTGCGGCCTTTCCTCTTGGCAGTAATACGAATAATACCATCGGCGTTGATTCCGGCATCTGCGTTCACAAGACTGCCTACTCCCCAGTAGCGAACCTTCTTCTTGTTCCGTGAGACCTTAACCCGATTGATCTTGAACTTATAGTTGAAGAGCACATCCGCGATCGTGAATTGTGTTTTGCCTTTTCCTTTGCCACGTGGCAAGCGCATTAGCGCCGCAGTTCCATCCAGGAAATACTCGGAAATCGTTCCAGTATTAACGGTGTAACTACCATCAAGTGTGCAATCGTACTTCCCTGCAGCCGCATTGAAGACTTTCTTGTTTCCCGCGACAGAAACAGACATTGCCCCCAGTAGGAGGAGGCATACCAGTTGCTTTCTAATGAGATTGATATTCATTATCAATAACTACACCCTGCTCGTAATCCTTTTCAACGAGATGCCTCGCCCCGACCTAGCAATTGAACGCTAAGTTAGAATCGTCCTCTCAAGAAGCCTTCTTCAATGCCGAGATCATGAGAAATCTCGTTGAACAACAAGGCGGTGGCTAACCTGTGGCAATTCGGTTTTGGACGGGTCTAGTCCAAATGGCCATTAGCATGGTGTCAATACAGGCTCATTTGTCGCGCTCCTTTGCTGTAATCCCTTTCAATTCACCTTCGTGCGGACGGTTGAAGTCGATGGGTTCACGTTTACGATCCTTTCATTTCCCACTTAGTGATGAATAGAATTCTCCTGATAGCGTGTTTTGCTCTCGTGGCAGCGACGAATGCAGTAGCCAGCGAAGATGCGCAACTCCACTGGCACCACTCTTACGACGAGGCCCTCGCTGAGGCGAAGGAAACCGGAAAGCCACTGTTTGTGGAGTTCCGGTGCGCCCCTTGAATGAGCGGGCGCGTCTTCGATGTGCAGGTCGTGCACACACCACCAGAATCATCCCGAGGCCAACTGCTTCAGCAGTATGTGCTCGCTCGTGTCATGAGCATGCAGGATATCAATCTCGATCTCTACGATTATGATCGACATAATGCGTTGTATTTCTTCGCCGTTAACGCAGAGGAGCAGATCTATTTTCGATACGGAGGACGTGACTCCGAGGCACCCGATACCTATCTCAATCTCGACAGCCTTGAGCTCGCACTCAAGGCCGGACTGCAACAGCACGATCTCTATCGAGAAGGAAAACGTGTAGGCACAGCTCCCCCGGCACCACGATACCCACGCGACATTCCGGGCATTCAGAAGTTTGTCCTCGATCGTGGTCGCTGCGTGGAGTGCCACCACCTGGCCCACTTCGAATCCATGGAACTGGAACGCTCCGGGGAACTCGACAAGCTCCGGCACATGTATCGCAGCCCGGACATCAAAAAACTCGGGATCCATTTAGATATCCCTCAGGGCCTACGCATTGCCGAGGCCAAGGGAGCAGCACTGAAAGCCGGACTCGCTACGGGAGATGTCATTCTTGAAATCGAATCGGAACCAGTCATTACCTTCGGCGATTTCCAGTATCGTCTCGACAAGGTGGACCGCAGGGCCACAACGCTATCGATCGCAGTCGAACGGAAGGGAGAAAAGAAAGAAATCGAGATCCAGTTGCCCGACCTCTGGTTTGTTACCGACTTGGAACACCGGTTCTGGACCATTGAACCCCGTCTCTATTTTGAAGCGGATCCTCTGAGCGTCGACGAAAAGAAATCCCTGGGATTTCCTGATGACGGATTTGCCTCGCGAGTTACGGAAGTTCCTTTCGAAGCCATGCTCGAGCAGGCAAATGAACTGGAAAAGGGAGACATCATTTATTCTGTAGACGGAGTCGAGAGAGATGACGTGGCCAAGGACGCCGCTCTATATGTGAAGCTGACATGCCGCTCGGGCGATACCGTAACGCTCGGAGTCCTCCGCGGAGATGAGCGCATCGAGTTACCCCTGAATACAAAACGGAAGTCTTTCCGCCGCCTCGATTGAACCCTGATATGACTTCCCCCACATCTCCCCTGACAATTCTCCTATTGTTCCTTCTCACCACTCTGGCGGGGCATGCGACTGCGGAAGATCCCTCTGAGTCCCCCCTCCCCACCGATGTCCTTCAAGCGGTGAAAGAGATGTGCGACGGATATGCCGAACGAATCATGCCCGGCATCCTTGAATACGACGAAGATGGCGACGGCAAAGTGCAACTGCGCCCGCTCGTAAGCGATCTGATGAAACGCGGGTTCGCCAGAACCAGTCCCTTCCCGCCAGGCATGGACGACGAGCTGGAACGCTCGAAATTTGCTCGAAATCAAGAGTGGCAGGCCAATGCAGACCGTGAAATTGCAAAAGAGTTTGGCACCGATGATGAAGGAAACATCCTGAAGATAGGAGTCTCATCCGCCATTCAAAGCATGATGCTGGGCTACTTGAACCGAATGGGACCTCTCGACGTCGACAAAGACGGAAAACTCAATTTCAAAGAATACGCCATGGGGTTTCCCGTCACCGACAAACAGGAGGTCGACGAAGACGGACACACCGAAGAGCAGTACGATTACTTCAAAAAGAACGACAAAGATCGAGACGGTTTTATAAAAGGAAAAGAGTATATCGGAGAGCAAGACTACTGGCTCAATCTACTGGTGGGGAAATTTGTTGGTATTCTGATGATCCCAAAGGCAGACACCAACGGTGACGAAACTCTATCCCGCGAAGAACTCGCCGCGATCCTACCCGACGCCGAAGAACTCCCCGAGTCCGTTCCCTTGGCCGAATCAGTCTATTGGATCCGCGAACTGGAAGAAGAAGAGATCGCAGCACTCGAGAAGAACCTATCAAAGCTACCATCCGAAACTTGATAGACCGTCTGCTGACTGACTAGCGTTTCCTTGTCTAGATCAATTCTTGATTCACGAATCGCGTCAGGCCATTTCTTATCAAGCTGCCCAACGCATGCTTGAAGTAGAAAACCTTTCCAAAACCTATCCCGGAGGCATCGAAGCTCTTCGAGAAATCAATCTACAGGTTTCTCCCGGAATTTTTGGACTTCTCGGGCCGAACGGAGCGGGAAAATCCACCCTCATGCGGACGCTGGCGACATTGCAACTGCCGGACACTGGCTCCGCCACACTCGATGGTATTGATCTTCTCAAAGAACCTCGAAGAGCACGGCAGACCATAGGGTATCTCCCACAGGACGTAGGAGTGTATCCTCGTGTCTCCGCAAAAGAGATGCTCGACTATCTCGCTGGATTGAAAGGGATCACCAATTCGAAGACTCGCAGGCAGGAAGTCATGTTCCAATTGGAAAGAGTCAACCTTCTCAGTGTATCGGACCGGAGGCTCGACACCTACTCCGGAGGAATGCGGCAGCGTTTCGGCATCGCCGCTGCGCTGATTGGAAAGCCTCGCCTTCTTATTGTTGACGAACCGACAGCCGGACTGGACCCCTCGGAACGCAGGCGGTTTCAGTTGATGCTGACAGAAGCAGCAAATGACTGCATTCTCATTCTCTCCTCCCACATTGTCGAAGATATTTCAGGCCTCTGCTCAGAGATGGCACTTGTCGACAAAGGTAGACTCCTGAGAAAAGGGAACCCTGCCGAAGTGATTCAGGAACTTGCCGACAAAGTCTGGGAGTTTGTTGTTCCGATAGAGCAATTCGCCGAGTGCCGAAAAACGCAGCACATTCTGTCGTGGAAGCCGAGGCAGGGGAAAATTCTCGTCCATGCCTGGTCGGAGTCGGGATCGGATATCACATTCCCCAAAGCTGAACCAACCGAGCCTACACTGGAAGATCTCTACGCCTTTCATACGTCGGAGACCGAGTCTTGTTGACCCATGTCGATTCCCGCCCAGTTTCTGATGGAGTGGAGACAGCAGACCCGCAGACCTTTTGTGTGGTTCTGTTTTGTCGCTTTCTTCGGATTGTCCTTCCTCGAAACCATGCAGACAGGAATCCAGGGGGTGGGCAATACGTGGATCAATGGCGCGGGTATGATCGCCAATCGAGGCATTATCTACACTTTGCTCGGGGTCGTTGCCATCGCAGGCATCATGCTGGAGCCATTTGTTCGTGACCGCGTTTCGAATTCCCAGGGAGTCATCCTGACTACACCTATTGACCGCCTGGGGCGCGGCCCGATCCGGTTCCTCGTGGCATTCGCAATCGTTACCATCGCCACGTTTCTCCTGATCCCGGGAATGGTGCTCGGCGCGATGGCACCGGGCATTCCAGACGAATTGGTCGGCCCATTCGTCTTCAGCCATTATGTAAAGTCCGTGCTGTGGTTCCTCCTGCCGAACTATTTCCTGGTCGCCGTCCTGGTTTACTGCGTAGGTAATTTTTTCGAAAACCGATCGATCTGCTTCGCCAGTGCCATTCTTCTTTTCGCCGGATGGCGAATCTGCCGCATGATGCTCGGGCGAGACATTTTCCACGAAGAGGTTTTCGGACTCTACGCACTTCTCGATCCCTTCGGCAGCATCGCTTCCTTTGAAAACACGCGAGGCCTGACCGTTGCTCAACTCAACGTTACCTTCCTCCCGTTATCCGGACTCCTGCTCTACAATCGCATCCTCTGGATCGGCATCGGTCTATTGTTTCTCGCTATTGGAACTTGGGCGATTCCAACTCGCCCTCGCCTGGCCCGCGAAAAGAAACGACGGAACAAAAAGGCAAGCGCAACAACATTTCCTGACAAGCCTCTCACAAGAGATTCTTTACAGATAAATACCATCTATCAATTCTGGCGAACGATTTGCTGGGACTTTCGCCTGACCTGGAGGCAACCAGCAGCGAGACTTACGCTGTTCGTGGCCGCGATAACCCTGTGGTGGTCGGCATCCAGTGTCACGACATACCAGTTCTCTCTTCCGAGCACAGATATTCTTGTCCATGCCACAAACTTCTATTTCGACAAGATCCTGATGCTTGCGCTCGTGTGGATCGCAGGATCGCTTTTCTGGAGGGAAAGAAGCTGGAGAGTGAACGAGCTGATAGAATCCCAACCCACGAGCGATTTTTTCATCTACCTCGCCAAGACCGTCACTCTACTGGTCGTCATACTGCTTTTCTGGCTTCTCTCGATAGGCGTCAATCTAGTCTATCAAATCACCCACGGATATTTCCGCCCTGAGCTTTCTCTTTTCTTCACAGACAGCTTTGTGTTCAAAGCCCCCTACTACCTGTGGTTCGGTATGCTAGCCATCGCCCTACAGGCTATCGTGAGAAACCGCTACATCGCGATCGCGACCGTCCTGATCGTGGCCATCGCAAGCGTGCTGCTCTACGCGCTAGACGTTCACCACCCGATGTATCATTATGGGCGTGTCAGTCACGTCTGGTATTCACTCATGGACGGCTACGGACACTTCTGGGAGGCTCACCTGTGGCTGGTCGGGTACTGGACTCTTGGTTCCGTGCTGATTTGGTTGGTTGGGTTTGGTGTCTTCCGCAGGGGAGAGCATCCCAGCAGCAGAGTTACGAGCTTCCAGCAACACTTCCGAGGCCGATTTGCAATCTCGGCAACAGGAGTGCTGGCAGCCTTCGTAACTACTGCGTTTCTTGTGCATTATTTTTCCACCACCAAAGGTATCTGGCCACCAACAGACGGAGACAAAATCAAAGCACAGGTCGAGAAAGCCTACGGAGCAGGTTGGAGACAGCGTCTTCAGCCGAGAATCATCCGCATCGACGCCGAGATGGATCTTTACCCATCAGAAAGGCGATATCGGCTCGAAGGAAACTTCACCCTGAAAAATCCCAGCGACGAGTCGATCGAAGAAGTATTCCTCATGGGGACACCGCTGCTGAATATCGAAACGATCGATTTCGAAGGCGGCGCAGAGCTTCTCGAAATGAACAAAGACCTGAACGTTCAAATCTGGAAGCTGAACCGACCTCTTCCAGCAGATGGTGAAATGCAGTTTCACTTTGTCACATCCCGGAATCCCCCATCCGGATTTCAGGTCCATTCTTCTGGAGACAATGTCCCTGATGTTGCACAGAACGAACTGATCGAAAATGGCTCGGCCTTGCTCAACGTCAGACTCATGCCCGTAATCGGCTACACCGATCGAGTCGAACACAAGCCGGCATGGATGAGGCGAAAGTACGGACTCCCAGAAAAATGGGAGCCTCCCTCCGGGATAGACTCAGAATCTCAAGCCCATGCGACACTCCACCTCTCGTGGATCGAATCCGTGACCATGACGATCCGCACGGCTCCGGACCAGACGGCTCTGTATGCTGGAACGCTGGAAAAGGAATGGAAGACACCTGACGGCAGAAACGCGTTCCGATACCGGAGCGATTACAAATCACGAGGCTGGAGCGCGATTGTGTCGGGACGTTTTCAGAAACGAGCCTTCGAGCGACCAGACCTTCCAAACGTAGAGATCTATTTCGATCCACAGCATGAAACCAACGTTGATATCTTTGGGGAAGCTCTCCACGATGCCATCGCATATTTTACCGAGAGCTACGGTCCGGCTCCGTTCGATACGTTCCGCCTCGCGGAAAATGCCCTGCACTATGACGGCTTCGGTAGTCGCGGCGGGTTGGCTCATGCCAGTGCTGTGCTGGGATGGAAATCGGACCTCGAGGCAAGCGGCGGAGAAGACATCCGCCGGCACGCCGCCGTGATGGTCGCTCTCGCATGGTGGGGCGATCAAATCATTCCTGCCAATATCGCAGGAGCAAAAGTGATTCATTCCGGCCTTCCCTATTGGACCGCAGCCCTGTACCTGCACCAGGCGAGAGACACGGCAACGGACCGCAGCCTTCGACTGCAGGAACTGATGGAGATGTATCGCGGTCGTGGAGAAATGATCGACATGGAAGCCCCCTTCATTCACGAGTTCAAAGACTCAACCATGATTCGGAAAAAAGGTTCTTCTCTGTTTCTGTATCTCGCAGAACTCGTTGGTCCGGAGAAAATGGAAGCAATTCTGTCCGACTGGCTCGAAGAATGGCGCTATAGAGAAGCCCCCTATCCCAACGCAAAAGATCTCTACGCCCACTTCAAAGACCACCTGCCCACAGAGCACCATTCATTTCTCCGCGACTACTTCGAAAATGTTGCGATCTGGCGCACCGAAGTCATCGAAACCGAGTCCGAAGAGTTAACTGGTGGAAAATGGAAAATACGAGCGAACATCAGCGCCGAGAAAACCTACATTTCAGGCTGGGGCGAAGAGACAAAGGCACAATTCGACATTCCCGTTCCGGTAATTGCCTTTCGGGACTCCGCATACTCAGACGCCTCACAACTGCGGTCCGAATGGATCAATCTGAAGTCTGGTGAACAATGGATTGAATGGATTCTTGAGGAGAAACCGGTTCGTATTGGTGTCGATCCGTATCTTCTTCTCCCCGACCCCAATCCTCACGACAATATCCGAAGCGTTCCATAACCAGTTCAAATAGAGCAGGATAAGACAACCCATACAACCTTCGGCGATTTAGCGATGGTTTGCGATTAGCGGCAGAAACCACAGGCACCTTCGGATTCACCCATTGCCAGTATTGAGAATAAGTCTCAAGATCATCAATGACGGTTACCTCGATAGAGGGAGCCCTTGTTTTACACACAGATCTATTGCCAACATGATCCTATTCAAAACCAAATCGAAACCATCTTCCGAAAGGAAACGGCTAAATACTGCATTCATAGCGCTCCTGAGCATCTTCCTCTGCGGCACAACCTTCGCTCAAGAGGAGACTACCGAAGATCCTGCCGAAGCTGAAGCTTCTACCCCAGAGTCCACCGAAGAGTCTTCGCCGAACATGCAGAAACTCGACGAAATTGCCGTCGAAAGCACTCAGCCAGCTCCTGCACCCCGCCCCGCACCAGCTCCACGCCCTGCCGTAGTCGCCCCCGCACCGGCTCCAGTGATCGAGCCGGAACCGGTTGTGATCGACGACGACTCGCCAGTAGCATATGGCCAGATCGAATCCTCTTCGGCCCTGTTTGGATCTCTGCCACTCATCGAAACCCCGTTTAGCGTCGGTGTCATCGGGCAGGAGATCATAAAGGAACGCAGAGCGTTTACAGCAGCAGATGCACTTCTTTACGAACCTAGCGTTACCCGCCCATACGGCAGCGGCTTTTACAATCGCTCCGATTTTGCAGTTCGCGGTTTCGCTCCGGATACATTCCAAAGCTACCGCGTTGACGGCCTCCCCTATGTGAATCTCATAGAACCCGCCATCGACGACAAAGAAAGGATCGAGGTACTGAAGGGGCCTGCCGGTCTGCGTTTCGGATTCGTTCCTCCTGGCGGTGCCATCAACTACATCCGCAAGCGCCCGACCGAAGACCTCTACCGGAGCATCTCCGTAGACTACGACACATTTGGCGGCTTCTACTCCCAGATCGATGTCAGCGACACGCTATCGCTTGGTGGTCCCGCGACAGTCCCTTCCGGGAAGAATTCCTACGGAAAAAATGTCATCACGGACGGAGGTCCCACCTTCGGATATAGAGCCGTAATCGCAGGAGACAAATTCGACGATTTCTATGATTTTGCCGAGGGAGACAGACTCTTCGGCTCTCTTTTCCTCGAATGGAAGCCAAGCGAAGATGTGAGTATCTGGACATCTATCTCCGGGCAAAACCGGGAACGTCAGGGCTATGGTGGCGTTGTGGTCTCCAACAGTGGAACTCTCTTCGACACCGGAGTCTTCACCAACACACAACAGCCTTGGGGTCACAACCGCCAGGAATCCCTTGATTTCGCCGTCGGGGCCGATATCCAACTCAACGACAATTGGAAACTACAAACGTCCACCAACTATGGCGAAATTGATCGAAGTGGCTACCAGAGTTGGGCTGGTTACGTCTTCGACAACGGAGACTATCAGGCCTTCGAATGGCTCATTGGAACACAGTCTTGGGACTACTGGTCGCACCACTCACACATCGAAGGCGAATTCGAAACCGGCGGCATCAAACACGAACTTGTCTTGGGTGGAGAATATCGCTTCGTAGAGTCCTCACGTTCGCCCGATCCACGTGGAAGTGCCCAGATCGGCATCAACAACGCCTACAATTTCCAATACTTTCCCTGGTTGGGTGTGAACCCCCAAGGCAGCATTCCGTTTTACGAATATTCGGAGACCTCCTTTTTCCTCACCGATATTATCGAACTCAGCGACTGGTTTTCCATTCTCGCTGGCGTCCGATATTCTGAGCTCCAGGGAGATTTTCTTGATCAAACGACCGGCGCAATCACCAGCTCTTACAGCGATTCGGTGTATTCTCCCACAGCAGCAGTCATGATCGAGCCAGTCGAGAATTTCCACACGTACGTGTCCTACACACAAGGAATGACTCAAGGCGGCACCGCACCGACTACAGCGATCAATGCTCTCGCACAAATGCCGCCACTTGAATCTCGCCAGATGGAAGCCGGCATCAAAGCAGAACTCGTCGAAGACCGATTATATGGGGAGTTTGCTTACTTCAAGATCGAGCAGGATCTAGAATACCTCAACAGCGCTCGCTACTACGTGCAAGATGGTCTGCGCGAGCACGAAGGATTCGAATTCCTGCTTCGGGGTCAAGTAAGCGAAAATCTGGAAGTAGGTGCTTCCGCTATGTTCCTTGAGGCAGTTCAACGGGACACCGGCG
The DNA here is from genome assembly GCA_002698785.1 of Verrucomicrobiales bacterium. Taxonomy (GTDB): domain Bacteria; phylum Verrucomicrobiota; class Verrucomicrobiia; order Verrucomicrobiales; family DEV007; genus Arctic95D-9. The sequence goes on from PAAG01000019.1 coordinate 217,061, forward strand.
ATCCGCTCCTCGATGGCCGCACCCCTGACAACGTCCCGGATTACAAAGCGACCGCTTGGGTAAACTACAACGTTCCACAGATCCCCGGCCTCTCGCTGTCACTCAACACAGTGTTCGAAGGAGACCGCTTCGCTGACAGCTACGAGCAATACACCATGGACAAATATGCCATTCTCAATGCTGGAGCAGCTTACCGCTTCCAGGCCGGTCAGAAAGACTGGACTCTGCGGGCCTACGTGGAGAACATCACCGACGAGCGTTATTTCTACACTGGCTACTACTCAGACGGCTATGGAGGTCAGCTCGATTACGGAGCACCGGTCAATGCAACCTTCTCCGTCGAGGTTGAATTCTGATCGAGTTAGTATCGCGTGGAGCGAGGGTTCCTCCTCGTTCCACGCCTCACTTTATTGTGTCTTTGCACATAACGATCACCTACGGATTCTCGCGCTTCTCGGATCCGTGTGGAGAGAAGGTCTTCCCCTCTTAGGACAAGTCTTGGCTCGTACATTAGTCAAAGACGTCTACGACTTGAGCATTCAGTATAGGATCACCAAAGATCAGGTGCTCCCCCCTTGCATTTGCTTAGCAAGCGAATCGAATCAGTTTAATCAGGCTCTCATTGAGATAACAAATCTCACCCAGCGTTGAGGCCAGGTCTTCCCAGATTGCAAAAATACCGCGTGAGAGTCATCACTCATTGCGGTTAGGATTACGACAATCCTCGATTTCTGAAATAGTCCCAACCTCTTGGGCTTTAGGCCGTTGCAGATGAAAAAAGTGGCGGAGCGGACGGGACTCGAACCCGCGACCTCCGGCGTGACAGGCCGGCGTTCTAACCAACTGAACTACCGCTCCACGGTAGAGGGATTTTCACATGATCCGGTGGATCTTGGAAACCCCTTCGGCTGGGGAGCGGACCCTAGGCGAGAATCTGAAAAGGCGCAACAAAAAATATTCATGAAATCCGTTGCTTTCTTAAACAATCTGCGCAACAGTTCCCGCCCTTCGCGAAGGCCACTTCGCGACACTATTTTTACCCACGCGAATACCATGAATGTGATTGATAAAATCGAGCGCGAACAGATGAAAGATGATGTCCCCGAGTTTGCTCAGGGAGACACCGTCAACGTGCACAGTCGCGTGGTCGAAGGCGGCAAAGAGCGTATCCAGGTTTTCAAAGGAATCGTGATTGGTCGTCAGGGCGGAGGAGTCAACGCAGCCTTCACCGTTCGTAAGATCTCTAATGGAGAAGGTGTAGAGCGTGTCTTCCAGGTTCACTCTCCGAAGCTCGCTAAGATCGAAGTTGTTCGTCGCGGCAAAGTTCGTCGTGCCAAGCTCAACTACCTTCGCGACCGTGTTGGTAAGGCAGCTACAAACTTGAAGACGCGCGCTGACAAGTAAGCGTCCCCTTCAGGTTTTCCGCTCCCACTCCCTATCGCGAACCTTCGTGGTTCCTCTTACTCGACAGTTGCCTGTCGCAGGCTTCGAATATTTCCGAGCCATGTGCACAGGAAAGTCGAAAGTAACACGACTCCTCCGAAGCCTACCGTAATCTCGGAGAGTTCCTCTTCCGAGTGACGGACCGCTTCGAGTATCCCCAAAGACAACGTTGCTACGTAGGCAAGTCCGGTAATGCTACCAAATACCCAGCGCCCGGCTCTTGAGTCGTTGTCAAAAGTCAGTGATGCAGGAATTGTGGAGGCCATTGCACCAATGCCGACCAGCATCGCCGGGGCATAACCTGTCGCAATACCGGTCCCTATTCCGAGGATTCCAAGCAGTAGACCTCCCCCCACTGCAATTCCCTGCCTTTTCTCGGACGGCCGCAAGGCAAGCCTGGCAGAACGATCCAAAAGGATCAGAAAGTTTCCGATCCCAGGAGCCAGCCATACCCAGAGCACAAGCCCCAGCCAGAGCAATCCTACCCCAAGAGCGAGCAGCGGATTGATCTTTTCCAGCACTCCTCGCAGGAACCGATAGGCCACATATCCACCGATGATGAAGAGGAACTGCCTCCCACCAGTGAATTTCTGCATAAAAAAGCAGTACGAGAGATACACTCGGTAAAACCACGAACGAGCCCGAAACGACTCAAGCAATCCTTCCCGCGCCGCATCTGACTCGGGATCCAGCCGAAGTGCCTCCCGAAAGTGGGACTCGGCTTTCCGGAAATCTCTTTTCTGAAGTGCACTCCACCCGGCATTGATGTGCGAATAGCTGTCCTCCGGGTTCGCCGCGAGCAGTTTCTCGACTGCAATATCGTTTTCGGCAGATTTCCCCTGCAATCGAAGAACGTTCGTCAGGATATTCGCCGCCATCGAATTGTCCGGATCTACTGCAAGCGCTTCCCGACACCATTTCTCCGCCTCGGCCCAACGGTCGACAGAACAATACGCCGCCGCCTTCGAAGTCAGCGTAAAGGCATCTTCAGGATCGAGAGACACGGCCTTTTCTGCCGCGGCCAGACTATCCTTCCCCCGATTCAAATCAGAAAGGATGAAAGAGCGTATCGCATGGTAATACCCATTGTCCGCTTTCAACTGAATCGCCGTATCGATCGACTGCAGGGCCAGTTTCTTCTTCCCTTCCTGGCTCAACCGGCAGAGTGCGATCCTGCTGTGAACATAATCGTTCTCCGGCTCGCGAGCGAGCACACCCATGAAGCATGCTTCAGCCTCTTCCAGCCGCCCCTGATCTTGCAGGAGAATTCCGTGCGCCAGTTCGCTCATATTATTCCGCAGCGTAGCCGCGGCTCATTTTTGAATCCCGAGATACTCCAGGATTTCATCATAGAATCCGCTCTGATTGGCGTAGAGCGCATAGTTCCGCGCACTCTCGAACCACTTTTTCGTACTTGGCTTCACTTTCTTTGAGGACTGAACGAGATCCTTTTGAGTCACCGGAACGATCTTGCCTGACTTCATTGCCTGGGCAAGAGCAGCTTCCACCGACTGGTCGAACATCGCCTTGATATCCGCACCGGAAAAATCCTTCGTCTTCCTTGATAGGGCTTTCGGATCGAGACCCGACACCGGCTTTCCATCAGCCATGATTCGAACGATCTCAGCCCGAGCCGGCTCATCCGGCGGCGGAACAAAAATCATCCGGTCAAACCGCCCCGGACGCAGAAAAGCAGAATCCAGATGCCACGGAGCATTCGTTGCACCCAGCACCAGCACACCATCATTTTTCGAAGCCTCACTATCCAGCTCTGCAAGAAACTGATTGATCAGCGTCCGTCCCGCAGACGTCCGCATATCTTTTCGATCGGCGGCGAGGGCATCGACTTCGTCGAAAAAGAGAACAGTCGGAGCATGCTTGCGGGCCAATTCGAAAATTTCGTGCAGCTTTTCCTCCGACTTGCCGATCCACATATCGAGAATCTGGTGCAGGCCGACACTTAGGAACTTCGCCTTGATCTCCCCTGCCGTGGCCCGGCTGATCAGCGTCTTCCCGCAACCGGGAGGGCCGTAGAGCAACACGCCTCCGCCCGCCTTTTTTCCATACGCTTCGAAGAGATCCTTGTTCTCGAGAGGATAGAGAATCTTCATCCGGATATCCTCCTTCACAGACTCCATTCCACCCACTTTCTCGAAATTCACATCCGAGCCCTGCTCAAACTCAATCTCGACATCCGAGTCCTCATCAAAAGGGTCATCATCATCGAAGTCCTCTTCGTCAAATTCCGGATCGTAAAAAGCACCCGCTGAATTGTCCGAATTCGCCTGCGGGGTCGCCCCGCGCGAACCGTCCGGCGCACGTCTTCCACCGGCTTGGCGGATGCGTTTCAGCAACTCATCATTCGCCGTAGACGGATCGATTCCGACGGCCCTCTCGTAATACTCACGCGCTTCTTTGCCGGAGTTCTCCGTCAGGGCAAGCTTCGCTCTCAACAACCATGCCGGGGCAAAATTGGGAAACTCGCCACAAACCTGTTCCAGCCGAAGAATTGCCTCGGACGATCTACCCTCCAACTCCAGAAGTTGAGCGATTTGAGTCTTCGCTGCCGGGTTTCTCGGCTCGACGGAGAGCGCCTGTTGATAGGCCTCTCGCGCCTCGTCGAGATGGAAATTCTCCATATAAGCATCTCCGAGAAGCAACAGCAGCGGAACGTTGTCCGGTGATACCGCCAGAGCTTGTTTCAGGGATTCTATGTCTGCCATCTTAAAAAGGTGTCAAAGAGAAACAAAACCGATTCGGAACCTCAAGGCAAGTCGCGATACGAGTATGTCGTAAGGAAAAATCAACTCCATTTTTGCACCGGAATCTCAATCAAATGCATTACCCTCTCTCCCTCAATACCATGATACGATTCATGCGATCCCTTCCGCCCATGATTCAGGCGGAATAGAAAAATGCAGAAAGTTTGACTCTTCCCCCCTTTCGCGGATGTAATGGAACAGACCTTTCCTCCTGAAAGAATGGGAGCTCGAAGCAAAAAATCATTCCGCATCGCAGTCGCGCTGTTCCTCTGCAACGGGCTCTTGATAGCCTCCGCAGATCAGGAACGGCCACGCCTCTCTGTGATCTTCGGCCTCGAAGGCATTCAGATGTCAGGCACCCTCGATTCGGAAGAGACTGCCCAGGAGCTAGCTCGCATCGCACACTCCGTCCGGCCAGACCTCCCCGTCATCAATGAAGGCTTAAAAATCGACTCCACCGTCACCCTCGATCACCTCTCTGAAATCAAAAGTATCCTCACAGAAATTGGCCTTTCCACCTACGAGGGCCGCCTCCAGATCTGGCCCGACCGCGTCCTGCTCGGCGGCCTCACCGACAGCCTCGTCACCGAAACAGCCCTTCACCTGCGTCTCGAGCCCATCGCAGATGGTCGCAGAGTCATCGACCACATTTGCATCGTCCAACCAGGGGACATTCCGGATGTAAGCGCCAATTTTTCTTCTTCAAAGAACTCGGAGGAATTGCTCGACCTCGAATACAACCCCACCGCAGCAGACGCGTACGAGGCGCCCGGCATTCCTGTGGAAAAACTCTTCTCCACCGTCATCATGCTGAGTGATTTCGCCCGACTTACCGGAGAAAAACCCGCATCAGCCCAGCCGCTTCGGGCCACCCCCGTCGCCGCGATGAATTCCGAATCCCCCTCACCCGCCGCACAACTCCTCGCTCCCGACGGCATCGTCGCCGCCCCTGTGAAACAATTCGTCGACCTCGGCATGATTCAATTTTCCCGAAACACCGTCACCCTTCAGGCAAACCAGGACGCCCTCTTGGCAGAAATGGTGAAGCAGCTTCAGTCGCCGACCTTGGCAAATCTCCCCATCCTCATCGACCCCGTCAAACCATCCACCGGATCCGGCACCTACAACGATTACGTCTGCAACCGACGAGGCGAAGCCCTGAAGGAAATGCTGGCATCGCAGGGAGTGAACGTATCGAGTTCGCAGATCACCGTGACCGAATCATCCAACCCCGTCGATACTGGCGCCGTTCGGGTCCGGGTCGAACTCCCTCCCCCACCTCCCGAAGAACCGGCGGAAGAAGAAAAACCGGATCTCGCTCAGGGCGAAACTCCGGCACCAGACTCTCAGGCTGAAGAATAAAAAACCCGGCCCCTTTCGGGACCGGGTTTTTTGACCACTCAACTATGTCTCACAACAACCTCGGGATTTACGTCGGAGACAAATTTTCTTCCAGCCATCAGTTGTGCGCCATCTCACCCGAGTTGTGGTAGGCGTTGTATTTGCTGGTTGGGACGATCAACTCGTCGCCAGGATAAATTAGTGTGCTGGTGCCAAGGCGGTTCAGGCGCTGCAGCTCAGACATGCTGGAGAAGAAGTCACGAGCCAGGGCATAGAGATTGTCGCCTTTGCGAACCGTGTAGTAGCCGTAAGTCTCGCTCGTCTTGAGCAGCGGATTGTCATACTCGAACTCACTCTTCTGCTCAGGCTTCTTCGTATCGTTCGAAGCGACCTTCTGCTTCGAAGGGATCACCACCTTCTGTCCGATGTTGAGAATGTCAGTCTTCAGACCGTTTGCAGCTTTGATGTCAGTTACACTCGCACCATACTTGCGGGAGAGACCAGTCAGCGTGTCACCCTTCACCACTACGTGAACATCAGAAGAGCTCTTCTCTGGCGCCGTTGTGACAACCTCAGGCTCTGGCTTCGTTTCGCCAACAATCTTGGTTTCCGTCTTTGCAGGAACAGGAGGCGCAGAAATCTTCGAGTTCTCATCCTTCGGCGCAGTCACCACAGATGGCTCAGGCTCAGTTCCGGGAATCAAAAGCGTTTCACCGATATAAATGGGCTGACCTTCACTGAGACGGTTGGCGGTGAGCAGATCGCCACGCTCCACATTGTGATCACGAGCGATACTTCCGAGAGAGTCACCCTCTTTAATAACGTAGGTCGAACTTGCACGCGGCGCTTCCGTCTCCTTCTTCACTCCGTTGTTCGTCGCTTCGAGAGTCGCAGCATCCGTGTAGCTGTGTGGAGGAGTCGGAACATTGTCTCCATTCAGTTCGCTCTCGAGGTGAGAAACCCTGGTTTCCAGTTCAGCGATTCGAGCGTTGAGAGACTCAACGGTAGGATCGGCAGCAAGTGCTACTCCTGTGAGCAGCAGAGAAGCGGTGATAGTTGATACGGTGGTCGCAATCCGGTTCATGCTGAGAGATTATGACATCTTTATATTTTCGGCAACATAAATTTTAATATTTCTTAAATAAATTTTAAACCCAGCTTGTTTTATTTATGGAAATTGCGATTCCGCAGCAAAATTTCGTGAAAACACCCGCAAAATGTCTCCCTCTTGATACTTGCTCCCCATTCGCCAAACCGCTAGTACTGGCACATGAAGATCACTTTCTGTGGCGCAGCAGGCACCACAACCGGCTCGCAGCACCTCATAGAAGTAAACGGCTCACGAATCCTCCTCGACTGTGGCCTCTACCAGGGACGTCGCGACGAATCCAACGACCGCAACCGCCACTTCCTCTACGAACCGGAAAATCTCGACGCCGTCGTGCTCTCACACGCCCACATCGATCACAGCGGCAACCTCCCCAACCTCACCCGCAACGGCTACTCTGGAAACATCTACTCCACCTTCGCCACTCGCGACCTCTGCCAGATCATGCTTCTCGATTCAGCGAGAATTCAGAATCAGGACATCAAGTGGATCAACAAACGCCGCGCAAAGAAAAACCTCCCTGCCCTCGATCCCATTTACTCAGAGATTGATGCCGACGAGTGCATCCGTCAGTTCGTGAATATCGGCTACGAAAGATCCATTCCCATCGCCGACGGAGTCACCCTGACATTCATCGACGCAGGCCACATTCTCGGCTCCGCCCAGATCATCCTCGACGTCGTCGAGCGCGGGCATCGCAAGCGCATCCTCTTCTCCGGTGACGTCGGTCGGGGAAACAACTCCCTGCTCCGTGACCCCGTCGCCGCCGACGAAGTCGACGTCCTCCTTATGGAGAGCACCTACGGAAACCGCGAACACGAGCTCCCCACCCAGGCCGATCACCTGCTCAAAGACATCCTCGTCAAAGCCCTCGAGAAAAAAGGCAAAGTCATCATCCCCGCCTTCGCCGTCGAGAGAACCCAGCAGCTCATCTACGCCCTCCACGACCTCACCGAGAAAAAACTCATCCCCGAAGTCCCCATCTACGTCGACAGCCCACTCGCCGTCAACGCTACCGAGATCTTCCGCATCCACCCCGAATGCTTCAACGAAGAAGTCTACGACTTCCTCTTCGCCAAGCGGAACCCCTTCGGCTTCGAAAACCTCACCATGGTTCGCAAAGTCTCCGAGTCCAAAAAGCTCAACGAAAACGACGAACCCGCCATCATCATCTCCGCCTCCGGCATGTGCGAAGCCGGTCGTATCCTCCACCACCTCCGCAACTCCATCGAAGACGAGAGAAACACCATCCTCTTTGTAGGCTACTGCGCCGAACACACCCTCGGTTGGAAAATCCGGAACAAATGGGACGAAGTAAACATCTTCGGCGATCCCTTCAAGCTCCGGGCCGAAGTCGAAATCCTCGACTCCTTCAGCGGACACGCCGACCAGAGCGAACTCCTCGATTACTTCGACGCCATGGGTGGTCGCAAACAAAACATCCACCTCGTCCACGGCGAACCCGAACAGTCCGAAGCCCTCCGCGAACGCCTCGCCGAAAGACACACCGGACAAATCGAAGTCGCCAAATGGCGTTCCACCGTGGAAATCTGACCGGAGACCTTTTCCGGCAAAGATTTGTGGCAAAGGGTCGAAACTACCGCTCTGTTGCGGGCAGATGAAACCGCTTCTCCTCACCAACGAGTATCCACCAAACATCTACGGTGGAGCAGGGATCCACGTCCAATACCTCGCGAGAGAACTCGCCCACCTATGCGACGTCGAAGTGCGATGCTTTGGCGATCAGGACATTCCCGCAGAAAACCCCACCGTCTGGGGAACCACCACAGACAAATCTGGATACACCGCACCGAAGCCCCTCCAGTCCGTTTTCAGCGCCCTGCAAAACTGCCTCGACTTCAATTCCCGCAACATCGACGCCGACGTCGTCCACCTCCACACCTGGTATTCCCACTTCGGCGGCATCCTCGCCCACCTCAACTACGGGCTTCCCATGGTCCTCACCGTTCACTCCCTCGAGCCGCTCCGCCCGTGGAAACGCGAGCAACTCGGCGGAGGCTACGACTTCACCCTCTGGCTCGAAAAGACCGCCATCGAGATGTCCAACGCCGTCATCGCCGTCTCCAACGAGACCAAGGCCGACATCCTTCGCCTCTTCGACGTCCCCGAAGAGCGAGTTCCCGTCATCCACAACGGCATCGACCCCGACGAATACTGCCCCACCTACTGCCCCCACACCCTCGAGAAACACCACATCGATCCCGACATCCCATTCGTCCTCTTCGTCGGTCGCATCACCCGGCAGAAAGGCATCGTCCACCTCGTCAACGCCATCCAGCACCTCACCCCCGGCACCCAGGTCGTGCTCTGTGCCGGAGCACCCGACACACCCGAGATCGCAGCCGAGATGGAAGAAGCCGTCGACGCCGCCCGTCAGAACTTCGACGGCAAGATCATCTGGATTCAGGAAATGCTTCCCACCCAGGAAAAAATCCACCTCTACACCCACGCCCGCGTATTCTGCTGTCCCTCCATCTACGAGCCCTTCGGCATCATCAACCTCGAAGCCCTCGCCTGCGAGACACCCGTCGTCGCCTCCAAAGTTGGCGGCATGAAAGAGATCATCGTCCCCGGCGAGCACGGACTACTAGTTCCCCTCGAGCAACAGACCGAGTCCCCCTTCGAAGCCACCCAGCCCGAGACCTTCGCCAAAGACCTCGCCTCCGCCCTCAACGAGTTCCTAACCGACGAGTCAAAATCCCAGACCATGGGCAAACTCGGTCGCGACAGAGTCCTCGCCCACTTCAGCTGGACCGAGATCGCCAAAGAGACCCTGGCATTGTACGAAAAAGTCTGCAGGTAGGGCAGACACCCCTTATCTCAGCGACACAACGTAGCGAGGAACCTAAGTCCTTCGATCAAAGACCATCAGAGGTAGGGACATTCGGCCCGGCAACCCGTAACTTCGACTTCAGTCGAAGCCTGCAACCCAACGGCAAGAACCACAAAGGGAGTCACCAAACCTCTCCCCGGTCGTGGCCATGCCCTCCTCGATCCAGTAGTCACTACCGCAGTGAGGGAGAATTCGCCAAGCTATCAAGTGTTTCCCATTCAAGATTTCCACCACATCCCATCCGCCAAAATCCCCTACCCGTAGAACGGACTTCCCAGTCCGTTCCGCACAGCCAATCCGCTAAACAAAGCCCCACCACAAATGATCTCGCGTATGAGAGATACTCGCCCCGTGAGCGACATCCACGTAGTTCAACCATTATATCGCACCCACCATAAATCCGACCAGCAAGATAAAGAAAACACTGGTGGTGACAACAGTTGTCATCCCCTTCTCTGCAGCCCATCCATGCAAATAGAGGCTCGTTGATATGATTCAGGTTTGTGAGTCCTATTCGGAATTTTAATCGAACGTGTGAGGTGTGGCAGTCCAATCCGGGAGAACCCTCCGATTCTAGTTGAGGTTTACAGTCATCCTCCGATTCCGACTCGGAACTGGTAGCAGGTTGGACACCGCGGCCTTGTTTTGCGCTGCTCGATTCCGATGCGTCGTGTCTGCTCATTAATTTAACTAACTCGCCTTGCCGCACGGTTCGTGTGTTCAATACTGAATTCAGTATTTCTGCAACTAATTTCGGAATGCGTTGAGAATGTTACTCAAGCATTTCGAAGAATTGCGGTCAAAAGCTCGCTCTTCAGAGTCAGTGGTCTCAACAATCATGTTGCACCAACCAGAGGTCGATTCGCGGAAGTGATTCGGTACATAACTCAATCGTGGAAGTCGGCAAGAATCTCCAGCCCGAGACGAGCATCCTCGATCTGTTGAATTCCACAGGCAATCTGATATCCGCCAAGGAAATGGTAGAATGCGGCTAGAGACTTGGTCCCAAAGTACATGTCCGGGCGCATCTGAATGGCGTCGATAATGACCCAAGCTCGCTCATCTCATTGCCTCGCAGAGCGTCAATCATGATGCGGGGCTGACCAGGAGCGCGCGCTCGATGCAGGACTAGGGTTGTTAGTTGTGGTTCAGCTTGCGACTTGGGGCAGGTCAGCCGTTGCTCTCCATGCGCTTGCTCGCCAGGTATTTGAATCTCCGTGCAGTCCCTGCCGAATAAAACAGGTTCGGTCCCAAATACATCACTCCTTTGATCTTGCCAATTCCTTCTGAAGTTCTGTAGCTGGATCCAATACCTTGTCTTTCAAACAATCGAGCAATTGTTCAACCGTCTCATATTCCACGAGAGAAGTAACCCTATGCCTGAACCGTCTGGTAATGTCGTCGAACATTGAGAATGGCTCTTCTCTTCTTTGGATTAACGGGACGATCGGTATTTCGAAGACATCGAGGATTTCACGATATTCATGAGGGGCTGCTGAAGGATCACTCAAATCACAAACAACGAACATCCCAATACCTGCAATCGCCACAACGGTTTCCAAAAGCCCTCTGTTGCTAGGACGCTCGAAGTCAAAGATGACGGGCACGTATCCCAATTCTCGAAACTTATCTCTTAGGGCATCCAACACCGGCTTCCTTTCCGCAGAAAATCGGCCTAGGATCAACACAACTTTGGAGGTAGTTGCTTCCAGAATGTCCCTAACATTGCGATTTTCGATCATGAGGTAGAGCATTTGGGCAACCGCCAACTGATCCACCGTAATCTCGACCTCCACTTCGTCAGGAGTGATGACCAGTTCCCGCTGACTCTTCGGCTCGCCCTTAATTCCCCATACTGATGCGCCGTATACTTGACAGCGATCCAAGATAGCTCCGTCCAGATTGCATTCCAACAAAAGAGCCTCTTTCAAATTCGAACCTGTCAAGTCCGCCCCCCTCAGGGAAGCATTACGGAAATCAGCTCGCGAGAAATCAGCACCGTGTCCCCTCACCTCTTCCAGACACGCCCCTCTCAGGATTGTTCTCCAGAAACTGCAATCGGTTGTATTCGCGTACATATAGTTAGCGAAGCTTGCATCTGCTTCACTGAAATTCCCTTTCACCAACCGGGAATTGGCAAGATTTGCGTTATTTAAATCTGCCTTCCAAAGCCGAGCCCTGCTCAGGTTCGCTGACTCAAAATCTGCACCATTGAGTTTTGCTTCCGATAGATCGGTTCCGTCCATGCTGGCATCTTTCAAATTTACTCCTTCCGAAAGATCGTCCGTCATCGTCATCCCTATTACGACTCCCTCACCGACCGCCAACATCTCCTGTCCCTCTATCTGTTCATAGCCTTCACCGCCAAAATTGGGGTTTAGCGAATCCAATTCGATCTGCCTGAGATCTTCTTCGTCCAGAACTACCGACGTTTCTGGGTGTTCCTTTCTCCATTTATTCCAAGTTCGAACCCCCTGCCTGAGAATTGTCCCCTGCTTGCTTTCTTCTTTTTCCTTTGGCGGCTTGTAAACTATCATCTCAAGACCAAGAGCTGACCTGATCAGAGTAGCCGCCCACATGGCTTCCTTGGCTTCGTCAAATATCAGCCCCATATTGACGGTGTGACCCGTGTTGGTGGAAAGCCTGACATCAAACGGACCGCTGGCGCCTGAAACGTTAATGGGCGATTCGGTAGATTGTCCACTCATTACCCGGTATGCTTGGATGTGAAGGTCATCGATCCTCTTCCGATTGCCGTCATAAACAGAAGCGTCGACAATCACCTTGCTTGGAATGACATTATTTCCGCATTTCCACCCGGCCTTTCCTACTTCGACTGGAATAAGCAGGCTTAGCAACTGCCCCGACGCTGACCAGACAAAAAACCCAAGAAGTAGTCCAAATAACACGGCAACTGGCCATTTGCCCATAATCAACGCCACTACAACAATAGTAAGGAATAGCAGAATCCATGACAGTATGCGTGAGAGTGACTTGAGTGAGTGCCTGTAGAATAATCCCTCATTCGACTTTATGAAAAGGTACCTTCCAATTATTGAGTTCTCCTCTGCCATCTCGTAGACTTTCTAGATGGGGAATAGTATCACTCCTTGTGTTGGTTTTACAAATATCACGTCCAGCAGAAGCGCAATCGTAACCGCAGTGAGGGTTGAAGCGAATGGAACAATTTCACGATCTTTTCCAATGTGCGTATAGGAACTCATCACGCACGCCACTATATCCGAGAATAGAGCAATAGCGTTCACGCCTATTTTGGCGAACAGTAATATTTTAGGAACCTAGATCACCACGTGATAAACAGGTTCACGGCACATGGTATCGACCTGCTCAAGATAGGGTAAAGAGGAAAGCCTATTGAGCAATGCAAACAGCTCGGTCTATCTGCGAAAAACTCAAAAGCTCATTCGAAAAAATGCGCATCAAACATCCTGCATTGCCTTCGGGCATCAAGCATCCACCGTCACCGCCCCCCCTCGGAACAACCTCGACATTTTTAGGTATTTTTGTTAGTATAACCCACCAACAAACTCGTCCGCCACCACCTCCCCCCAAAAACCCGAAAATGATGGCCAAAAACGCAAAATGATAGCCTATCCAACATCGCAACTCACTCAAAACCAAACCAGAACGCACAAAATGATGAAAAACGCGAATCCCCATCATTTCCCATCATCGGCCTTCGAAGCATCGGCGTAGAATGGCTCATTTTCCCCAACGCCCTCTTTCTCATACTCCTAATCCTCACCTTCCTCTCTTAGTAGCGTCCACCGGCCCGAAGCCTCTCCACCAGAAGCCAAGCCACTTCTGCCTTCTGCCTGTAACCTTCTGCCTGTAACCTTCTGCCTGTAACCTTCTGCCTGTAACCTTCTGCCTGTAACCTTCTGCCTCACCGGGCCGCCGAAGGCTGCCCGCCCCCTCCCGCACACAAGCGACTTGCCACCTCTCCCCTCAAAACCGTATCCTCCCCGCAAACTACGCCAGACAATGAGACGCCTCATCCCCTTCGCCCTTCTCGTCACCACACTCCTCCTTCCCGGCCTCGCCAGCGCCGAAGCCTGGACCGAGCCACTCAACCAGTTGAAAAAAGTCGGCCCCGAGGGCGCCGGCAACGAAGCTGCTGCCGAGGCGTGGCAAACCCTCACCGACCAGGGTTCCGCCATCATCATCCCCACACTCGATGCCATGGAGGGTTCCTCCCCCCTCGCGAAAAACTGGATGCGCACCGCCGTTGAAACCGTCTTCGCCAACGAACTCCAGAAAGAAGGCGAACTCCCCGCCGCAGAAATCCGAGCCTTCGTCGCCGATCGGGAGAACGAACCGAACGCCCGCTTCCTTGCCTTCGATCTGTATTCCCAAATATCTCCTGACGAAGCCGCCAAAATGGTTCCCGACATGCTCGACGATCCCAGCACCGGACTTCGCCGCAACGCCGTCGCCCAACTCATCACCGAAGGCAAAAAGGCCCTCGACGCAGGCAACAAGGAAGAGGCTACCACAATTCTCGGAAAAGCACTCGATGGCGCACGCGACGTCGATCAGATCGACGAGATCGCCAAACTCCTCCGCGAAAAGCTTGAGCAGAAAGTCGACCTGCCCAAGCACTTCGGCTTCCTCATGCGCTGGCAAGTAATCGCCCCCTTTGACAACACCGACCGCGAAGGATTCGAAGAAGTGTTCCCACCCGAAAACGAGATCGACCTCGACGCCACTTACAAAGGCAAAGAAGAAAAAGAAGTCAGCTGGCAGGCCTACACCACCTCCGACGACTACGGCATGGTCGACTTCAACCAGCCATACTCACCTCTCAAGCAGGTCGTCGGCTACGCCTACACCGAATTCGATTCCGCCGAAGAAAGGGCCGCTCAGATTCGCCTCGGCTGCAAGAACGCCTGGAAAATCTGGCTCAACGGCGAACTTCTCTTCGGTCGCGACGAATACCACCGAGGCATGAGGATCGACCAATACACCCTGCCCATCATCCTCAAGAAAGGGAAAAACACCATTCTCGTAAAAGCCTGCCAGAACGAGCAGGAGCAGGACTGGACCGTGCAATGGCAATTCCAACTCCGCGTGTGCGACAGCACAGGCACTGCGATCCACAGCACCGACCGCCAACCCACTCCCGAACCAGAAGCAGCCACCCGCCGCCGCCCCAACCAGTAACCGGCCATCCCGAAGCCTCGTACCAAACTGATTACCGATTACAGATCACCGATTACTTTCCCCATGAAAGACTTTTTCATCACCACCGCCCTCCTAACCCTCACCCTCTCCGCACACGCAGACTGGCTGAACTTCCGCGGACCTCAAGGCTCCGGATACGCCCCCGAGATCTCCGACCTACCGGAGACACTCGCAGAATCAACCACCGCATGGAAAGTCGCCCTTCCCGGTCGTGGACTTGGCAGCCCCCTCCTCATCGGCGACCGCGTCTACCTCACCGCAGCGAGCGGACCAGAGCAGAAACAACTCCACATACTCTGCTTCAACGCAGCCGATGGCTCTCCCGTCTGGGAACGAAAATTCTGGGCCACAGGCCGCACGATGTCTCACAACAAGACCAACGTTGCCGCTCCCACTCCAGCAAGTGATGGCGAAAGAATCTACGCACTCTTCTCCTCGAACGACCTCATCTGTGTTGACCTCGATGGAAACGTAAAGTGGATGCGCGGCCTCACCCTTGACTACCCGAACGCCTCCAACAGCCTGGGCATGGCCTCATCCCCCATCGTCGCCGGAGACACTCTCGTCGCTCAGATCGAAAACGACTCCGAGTCATTCGCAGCTGGCTTCGATCTCCTCACCGGAGTGAACAAGTGGAAAATCGATCGCCCCAAAGCCGCGAACTGGACCTCCCCCACCGTCCTCGAAATCGGCGAAGAAAAAGTCGTCTGCCTCCAATCCAGCAAAGGAATCCTCGGAGTCGTCCCCTCGACCGGATCCTCCGTATTCACCTTCGGGGGCGGAGCGTCCACCATCCCCTCCAGCGCTGCAGTCGGGGACCGCCTCTACATCCCTTCCAACGGCCTCACCGCCATCACAGCGACCACAGACGGAGCCGATCCCAAGAAAATGTGGAACGAATCCGCCCAGCGCCCCGGCACCGCCAGCCCCCTTGTCATTGGGGAGAAAGTCTACACGATCAACAACGCCGGAGTCCTTTCCTGCGCCGACCGCAGCTCAGGCGAACGAATCTGGAGAACACGCCTCAAGGGTCCCATGAGCGGCAGCCCCGTAGCAGGCGAAAACGGCCTCCTTTACATCTTCAACGAAGCCGGAGTCGGCCAGGTGGTAGACCTGTCAGGAGAAGAAGGCAAAATCATCAGCGAGATCGAGCTCGAAGAAACCATCCTCAGCACCCCATCCCTTTCCACCGGCGCCCTCTACATCCGCAGCGACAAACACCTCTGGAAATTCGCCAACTAGTCAAAGCTTCACGCCCCAAGGAGGGAGGGCTTTCCAGCCCTCCGCAAAAGCCATTTTGCGACTATTGCGCCTCTTTGCGGCCAAAATTCCCTACCGCGACAACTCGATCAGATTCTGAATCTCCGCCAGCGTAGCAAAAGAGTTCTCTGTCAGATTGTCATCATCGATCGTAACCCCAAATCGCTCTTCGAGGTCGAGAAGAAGATCGATGGAAGCCATAGAGTCGAGTCCGGCCTCGCCAAGACTTTGCTCGGGGGTCAATGTATCCTCAGGAGAAAGCAACTTCAAGTGAGGACGAACGACGGCTTCCACTTCAGATAGCGATTGTGTCATGGTGATAATAGTAGTATGTTAGAGTAAATATTTTCAGACGATGGATTCGTGGCCGGTCCGCAGACGGTGTGCGGCAATGACTCGATCCGCACGATGCGCCACTTCGGCAGGAGCAGGACGACTCAGAAAGCTACAGACACTGGCGGTCATACCATAGGCTCCCACGTTGGGAATCACGAGAAGATCACCCACCTCCGGCTTCGGAATTTTAATCTTCTTACCGATACAATCCAATGGCGTACAAAGCTGCCCGACCACATCCACCGTGATCTCTTCGGCATCCTTTCGCTCTTCCGGTACAAGAAGCTCAATTGAAAATCGCGGAATCCGACCAAGTCCTGACATTCCACCAAGATGATGAATCCCTGTATCCACGATCAGATACTGCTTGTCGTCCTTCGACGTCTTGAGATCCATCACACGGGTGATCAGACTTCCCGACGAACCCACGAGATAACGACCCGATTCAAACCACCAACTTGCCTTGGCCGCAGCCGAGCTATCATCAAACAATTGCTGCAACTCTTCACGCAGACTGGAAAGATCCGGTCCCTCACCTTCGTGCGCATAGGGCCAGGGAAACCCGCCACCAAAATTGATCACAGCGAGGTGAAATCCCATCGATTCGCTCAACTCTTCCGCGATCGAAATCGTCTTCGAAAAACAAGCCAGCAACGCCTCAGGGTCACCAATCTGTGTCCCCCAGTAAATGTGAACACCCTCAACCGTAACCAGATCACTCTTGAGCTGCAGAACCGATTTTCCATTCTCGCGCAGATACGATTCTTCAAATCCGAACTGGCTCGCAACACCCGACATGGCCAGCTTTGCCTTCGGCGGTTCCGCAGGATTAATCCGGATCAAAGCCCTCACCAGCTGCCCTGCTCTTTCCGCTGCAAGCGACAGAGCGCGAAGGTCGACCTCCGACTCAACAGAAAATTGTCGAATTCCCGCCCCAATCGCCTGGAGGAACTCTACTTCGTTCTTGCCAGGCCCACCATAAAGCGCCTTCGAAAGGTCAAATCCAGCTTCCATCGCAGCTCGGATCTCACCCGGCGATGTCAGGTCCGCACAGGCACCACAGTGCTCCAGCTCCCCAGCGACAGACGGAAGCGGGTTGGCTTTGAAAGAATACATCAACTGTGGATTCGCCTTCTCAGGGAACAGAGATCGAAGCGAATCATAACGCTCCTTCACACGATCCAGGTCATACGCATAAATCGGCGTTCCGTATCGAAGCGCCAAATCTTCCCGAAATTGCCACGTACTAACCTCATCCAGTTTCTCAGTATCAGGATGAGCGCTTGTCAAAGTCGGGCTGCTTGTTTGAAGGGACATAGGACCAAGTTGATTCAAATAACAATAAATTTCATAAACTTGATATTATCAACCAAAAAGCCCGATAAATCGACTTACCTTCTCCCCTTGGCTAATAGAGGATGGGCGCCCACTACCCCGAACTTTTATTATTATAATTACAAATTTTATGATTTTTGATTTTTCAAATCGCCAGATATCGCCTAAATTCCGGGTAAATGAATCAAACCCCACCAAGCGAATCCGCTCGAAAGGGATTCACCCTTATCGAAATTACACTCGTCGTCGCAGTGCTTCTCGGTTTGATCTCCGTGCTCTATCTCGGAGTAAACGAATTTAAGAAAGGTTCGAACCGAGCCCTCTGCATCCAGAACGTCGCGAATATTCAGCAGGCGACTCGTTCCTACTGCAACATGAACAATCTGGACCCCGGTGACTTCACCACCGAACTGGAAGACAAGGTCATCAACAATCCCGGATTCTTTCCCAAAACACCTTTCTGCCCAGCGGGTGGAGAATACACCTATGTCTCGGAAAAAGTGCCAGACGTAGGAACGCCTTTCGCCAAGTGCTCCATCGAAGAGCATGTGCCTCGAAAAACCGACAGTTGGTGATCGCATAGAACGACCACCATCTCCTCTCTCTTCTGATTAGGAGTGAGGGGGATCGGTCTTCTCAGGAGCTGGCGCCGGAGTTGAAGTAGCAGACGTACTCGTTGCCTTCTCGGCTGCCTTGTCCTTTTCCTTCGGAGGCTCAGGCTTCTCGTCGGTGCAACCGGTAGAACCAATCGCAGGAGCAGCCATCACGGTGATACCCGCAGCAGCGGCAGCTTTCTGAAGAATCGTCTGCTTACGCTTTTTCTCCGTGTCGCCAAAGCGAGCGCGGCGAATCTTGAGCGAGTTCTGCTCGTGAATGCGGTAAACCACATTCCGAACTTCGTCGTCACGGTAGAACTTGCCACCCACCTGGTGAACACGATACCAGAGGTGGTAATCGTCAGCACCAAGGCCAATGGCACGCTCCTGGTAGTTACCAGCCTTACGAGCCACTTCCGCACGAATGAGAACGGAAGAGTGTGGCAGCATGTTGTCGTCGGAATTACCCGTAAACATCGTGTCGACCGACTTGTTGGGCCAGTGGAGGCGAGGAGTGATCTCACCATTCTCATGGGTCAGGAGGAGACAGCCGTAAACGTCAACTTTCTCCCGCTCCATCACGTGCACCGCACGCTCAAGGTAAGTCGGCATCAACTGATCATCGTAATCGAGAGGCTTGTAGAACTCCGTGTCGCACTCAGCTACGGCCTGGCGGTGGAGCCAACTGCAATGCTCAATGTCCGGCTCAAGACCAGTACAAATGAGCGGAAGTCCGTAACGCTTGGCGAGCGGCTCTGCGAATGCCCAAGGGCCATCGACAAGAAGCTTCACCTTAAATTTCTTGTAGGTCTGCGAAGCCAGGCTGCAAACCGCATCATCCAGCTTAGCAAGGTCAGTTCCCTTGTGAATTCGGAGACCAACAGTTACGCGAGCTTCTGGATGCTCCAGCGCCGTTCCCAGCATCTGACCGAGAATCTGGCGATGAGCATTCGCGTAGTTCGCTCCGAGAGAAAGATTCGCCGCAGAGGCCAAACAATCGACGCTGGATAGATTCGCAGCCTTCAAAAGTGCTTTGTGAGCAGCCTTCGCCAAACGCTTCGGATTCGAGTTCCAGTCGATGACATAACCGTTCGAACCGTTCTTGATCAGATCAGCAACACCGCATGTCTTCGTCACGACAACGGGGATACCGCAACTGAGAGCCTCGGCAGCAGTCAGGAGGTAGCCCTCTTTCTCGCTGTTTCCGAGAAGAACGTGGCAACCTTCGAGGCGGTGCTTGTAGTTGAAAGGATTGAAATCAAGCGGGCGAATGTCGAGACGATCCGCAACACCGAGATTCTCTGCGAGTTCCTTCACTTTCGCGAGAGCTTCAGCCTGCACGCGCTGGGTGTATTCCAAGCCAGCAGTATCAGCACCAGTCCAAGCACGGATCACCATGCGAGGTTCCTGCGTGAGGAGGTAAGGAAGGGTCATGAGCCCCTTGGACTCGAGCGGGCGGCCCATCCAGCCAACAACAAGTCGGCCCTTAGGGTCGTATTGCCCCTTGGCAGAGGTAAATTCGGAAACGGGAGGAGTCATTACTCCCACCACTTTGTGATTCTTTTCCTTCGCCCAGCCAGCATAGCGATCGAGAACCTTTTGAGAAACACCAGCGACCGTCATTCCGTAGAGGTCGTCGTAAGCGCGATTGATGAAACGCCAGCCCGCATCGTCCCAGGAATGAAGAACGAGCGATGTCGGACGCTGAGGCAGCCCGGAAAGATTACCGTAGCTGAGAAACCAGGAAGAAGGATCGGCCGGAGCTTCCCGAGTCACGTCACCGCAAGAGAACCCAGTCTTCTCCGCTGCATCGAGGAGAGGCATATCATCGGACTGAGAATACAGCGTTGTCCGCTCACGAACCCATTCAGGGAGTGCACTGATGTAGCGCAACACCGCGGTTTGAGCCCCGCCCAGAGCGAGGTTATGAGTGACAAAGCAAGGATTGACGCGTGGAAGCTGGTAGGAAGAGGCCATTTGGCTTGTTTTTTCTTTAACTGGCTATGAAACGGCTGAAACCCTTTCAATCGTAGGAGAATGAACCATTTTTACTAATATTTGTCTAACGAGACGTCGGTTCGTTCGAAATCCATCAATGGGTGCGATCCCTCCCCTTTTCAAGTGACCTCTTTAGGCCAAATCCCTGTTTTTAAGGCATTTTCTAACGCGATTCCGTTAGCCGGCATCGTGCTGGGACTGCTCTGCAATGGGGTAAAAGCAGAAGAATCCCCGGTTCACTGGTCCCTTCGTCCGATCTCGAAATCGACCGTCCCTGAGGGCGAAAATCCGGTGGATTGGTTCATCGAAAAGCAGCTAAAGGATGCGGAAATTACCCAGAACCCGAGAGCTGACCGCTACACCCTCCTTCGCCGGGCGACGCTCGATTTGACCGGACTTCCGCCCACTCGGGAGGAAATCGCCGATTTCACCAAGAACAGTGCCCCCGGTGCCTTTGAGAAACTCGTCGATCGTCTACTCGACTCCCCCCACTACGGCGAGCGCTGGGGGAGACACTGGCTCGACGTCGCCCGATATGTCCAGGGAACCATCAAAGTTCCCGGCATCGACAAGATCGACCTGGCAGAGCCCTACCGAGATTACGTGGTCAGCTCGTTCAACGAGGACAAACCCTACGATCAATTCATTACCGAGCAGTTGGCAGGAGACCTCATCGCCGAGTCGGCAGAATCAGAGGACGAATATTTCGACCGGATTACGGCCCCGGCCTTTCTCTCCATCGGGCAGTGGTATGACGAATGCACCGATCCCAATAAACTGAAGCTTGATATCGTGGACGAGCAGATTTCGACCCTCACGCGAGCTTTCCTAGCGATGGACTTCGCGTGCTCGCGGTGCCACGACCACAAGTTCGATCCCATTCCCACCAGTGACTACTACGCGATGGCCGGGATTCTTCGCAGCACGAAAATCACCGAACACTTTGCCGAAGAATGGAAAGACGGTCGCCCGAGAGCAGTGCGAGCGCTGGTGATGCCAGAGGAGGAAGAGAAGATCGCTGAAACCGAAACAAAGATCGACGCGCTCTCGAAGAAGCGATTTTCCGTTCTGGAGAACGCGAAGAAGCGAATTCTGACAGAGCAGCCAGATCGTAAATCCATCCCTCTCGACACAACGATCGAAGAAGTCGAAGCCGAGGATTTTGCTGGCCATAAGAATTTGAAGATCACCTCGTCTGAAGATAGAGAATTCATCGAGTCCCGCCGCCTACTGGATCAATGGGTGAAATACAAGTTCACCACACCAACTGAGGGTAGCTATGTGCTGCTACTTCGCTATGCCTCGGAAACGGATGCCCCGGTGGAACTGGAAATTAATGCAAAGACTCTCGAAGGCGAAGTCCCCTTTCCCGCCACCTACGGAGAGACAGCTGAACACTTTCGCTGGACTTCAATCTGGCTTCCCGACTTGAAGAAAGGCTCGAACTACGTCCGCTTCAAAGTCGACAAGAACATGCCGTTCCCTTCCCTTGATCGGTTGATCCTTACTACCTCCCCTTCGCCGCTCACTCCAGATCGGCTGCTCGACAAATTCTGGCCACCTACTACCGCTGAAGTGGAACCTCTACTCACGGAAAAGGAGAAGCAGGAACTTGAGCAAGTAGATGCCCAGATGGTGGCGCTGCGGAAGGAGTTACCTGAAGCCGAAGTCACGCTGGCCATTCGTGACCGAGGCAAAATGATCGACCTACCCGTGCATGTGGGAGGAAACACTTACCAGACGAAGGGCGATCCGATTCCCAGAGGAGTGCCCAGCCTTGCTGAAGCCGTCATGGCGTTTGATGCCCCCGTGCCGGACAACGAAAGCGGACGCTTGCAGCTTGCTGAGTGGCTCACTGATCCAAAGCATCCTCTAACGGCACGAGTGATGGTCAACCGCATCTGGCACTGGCATTTCGGGACTGGGTTGGTTCGAACGACAGACGATTTTGGTAAACAGGGCGCACCGCCAACACATCCTGAGTTACTCGACTGGCTTGCGTTCGAATTGATCGAGAACGACTGGTCTATCAAACACCTCCACCGGGTGATCATGAACTCCGCGACCTATCAGGCTTCTTCATTGGAAACCGATGAGAACCTGGAACGCGACGGGGACGGTGCCTTGCTGTCGCGATTTCCCTCCCGCCGCCTCGAAGTCGAAGCAATCTACGACAGCATGCTTGCTTCAACCGGGAAAGTCGCTCGACAGGAATCTGGGAAACCACTCGACACGAGTCTCTCGAAAGACCGAGCCCTTTATATCCTGACATCCTCTCGATCTCCCATGGGTCTAGGCATGGAGATTCGAAAGATGTTCCCTCTTTTCGGTTACGATCCGTCCGGTCGCCCCATTCATGATCGCGATGAGAGCATCACCCCGAACCAAGGGCTCTGGTGGCTGAACAATCCCCTGCCCCAGTACTATGCGGACAAATTGGCCGAACAGCTTTGCAATAATTTCGAAAACGATCAGGAACGAGTGCAGGCCGTTCATGAGATTATCCTAGGACGGCCCGCCAATGCCCAGGCAGAAGCGGCCATGCTGGCCTATCTTTCCCATAATCAAGACAACAAAAAACTGACCGAGCAGGAGGCCTGGAGCCGTATCTGCCTTGGCCTGTATTCTTCCCGAACTTTCTCTCACATTGAATAAATCCTGTCATTGCCCTATTTCTCGACGCGAGTGGCTGCAACGCAGCTTCCTCGGGCTCGGTTCTGTTGCCGCCGCCGATCTCCTTTCGAGCAACGCATCGGCTTTCGCAGCGATGAAGCAGCATCATCGGCCGCTCGCAAAACGGATCATTTACGTTTTCCTTGAGGGAGGTCTCTCCCAACTTGACTCCTACGATTACAAGCCGGCTCTCGCTCAGTATGCAGGCAAGCCACTGCCCGACTCCATTAATCGACCAGAGTTCACGTTTGCTAAGCAGGGCACGGTAATCCCCTCTCCCTTCGAATGGAAGCACTGGGGTGAGAGCGGAACGTATGCGAGCGATCTATTCCCCGAAGTGAACAGTCGCTTCATCGACGATCTTTGTTTCATTCACTCTCTCAACCACAAGAGCAACGATCACATCACAGCCAAGCGAGTGTTGCATACCGGCGTTCCCATTGAGGTGCGACCGACACTGGGAAGTTGGCTCGTCTACGGTTTGGGATCGATGAACGACAATCTCCCAGCCTATCTGGATATCACGCCCACCGATCCCAATCGACCTACCGGATTTCTTCCTTCCAAATACGGAGGCACGACAATCGACGAGATCGATAGGAACAAGCGAAAACTGGAATGGGAAAACCTCGAACAAGCTTTCCCCGGGCAGGAAGAACACATCGACTTCATCAAGGCAATTGATGCCGCCCATGCTCCTGATCCCGAACTGGATGAGATGGAACTCGCCTTTCGCATGCAGACGGAAGCCCCGGATCTGCTCGACATCGAAAATGAATCTGAGGCGACGAAAAAACTCTACGGTATAGGAGAAGATCACACTGACGAGTTTGGTCGAGCCCTGCTGCTAGCGCGCCGATTTTCCGAGGCAGGCGTTCGCTACATTACCGTGAATCATGCCACTCCCCGATATGGCAACCTGTGGGACCAACATTCCGAACTGGAGAAAGGTCACCGGGGTAACGCACATGCTGTCGACCGACCGATCGCGGGCCTCCTGCACGACTTAAAAGTGAGAGGCATGTTAGATGACACGCTCGTGATCTGCGGGAGCGAATTTGGCCGCACGCCAACCTTTGAGTTCTTCGATGGAATCACTGGCAAACATCAAAATGGCAGGGACCACAATCCGCATGGATTTACCACCTGGTTTGCAGGCGGAGGCGTGAAGCGGGGGTATCATCACGGAGCTACGGATGACTTCGGCTACTACGCTGTACGCGACAAGGTCGATATCCATGATTTCCATGCAACCTTGTTGCATATCATGGGCATCGACCATGAGGCTTTGACCTATTTCCACGGTGGCCGGGATTTCCGACTCACCGATGTGTATGGAAACGTGGTCGAGGACATCCTCTCCTGAAGAGAGGATGCTCGGTTAGAAATTCTTAATCAGTCGGTGAGTTCGCGTCCAATCTGTTGGGTGGCATTTTTCAATGCTTTCCCAGTTTTACGAACAACGCTCTCTGTTGTTTCCACAGTCGCTTCAGTACCGTTCTTCAATACTCGGCCTGTGGTGCGGGCGGCACTCTCTGCTTTTTCGGCAGCTTTCTCCACCTCACCTTCACGTTGGTAAGATACTGATGAAGTCGTGCTTGGTTCTGCTTCTGAAGACTCCACTGTAGATTCGGTTGTTTCGACAGTTGACTCAGCACTTTCCGCTTGAGGAGAGTCTTCGCCATTGTCGGAGGCCGCTACGAGCTCGGACTGCTCTGTATCAGCTTTTTCCTCAGCTGGCATATCTTCGCCTTTTTCCGATGCAGCAACGAGAGGCGCATCTTCTTCCTTCATTTCAGAGCTCGCAGATGAACTCAGCTGAAACGGGTCTGTCTCAGGATTTTGATATACAATGACACCTGCTGCAATTCGAGGCCCGGCATTACCGGTAGGTTGTCCACCGTCATCAGCTTTTGCGTGAATGATGACAGCGCGGCCGACGATGGATTTCAGTCCCTCTGGAAACTGGCTTGAAGGCACAGTCATTGTCGCATCGGCAACGCCGTTTTCATCTGCCTCAAGGTTTCCCAGATCTCCGGCGTGCCCTTGCTCGTCACCTGGAAGGGCGTGGTCGACGTCTTCGGGGTTGTAGTGTCCACCAGCGCTTGTTCCATCATCTGCGGAAAGGTCGCCAAATTCGTGAATGTGAAAACCGTGTTTCGAGTCCGCTTTCAATCCAGTCACGTTGGCTTTGATAGTGATCTCGTCACCCGATTCGGAGAAGGTGACAGCACCTTCAGTTTCGTTTCCTGCGGTTGGATTCACGAGCGCAACGAGCTGGTCGCCGCCATATGAGATCACGACCGTCAAGGAGGTTATAATTGCTGTGAGTAGATATTTCATAATGTTCTGTTAGGGGGTTCTGGTTATTATTTGTTGTTGAGCGCTTCAGAGATTGTTTCCAGTTTCGAGATATGCTGATTCACTGCAGGGAGAAGCCGGTCCCGCATGAGTCGCTTGCAATCGGGCATCACATTTTCATCCGCCAAGGCGTCTTCGTAGGCACTGCGCCCCAACTCTTCGCCCTGCTGGAGAGAACGAAGTGCAGACTCTTCGCCAAAGAAATTTGCCGTCGTCTGAATCGCGGATGTAAAACTTCCCCATGAGCCCGAATTGGTTTCAGGAAGCCCATGCATCTCAAGCACGTTTTCCTTCAGGAAGCGCACGGAGATTTTGTGCTCCTCACGAATCTGGCGGAGAATTTCTGTTTCCTCTTCATCAGGAAATTTCTCAATCGCCTTGTCGTAGGCTTCTATCGCAGAGATCTCTCCGCGAAGGATGGAATTACACACGTCGATGCAATGTTCGAGATTAGCCCGATATTCGGGATCTTTCGTGTTGGGGTCTAGAGTTGAAGTTGTCATAGCACTAACCTTATGGTGCACAGGACGTACCAAAGCCCTCACGACAAACCTCAACTAACTCACTATAAAAGCGTTACAAAACGCAGAGACGATTCCCAACCTGCCTTAAAGATCAGCAAAGTTTGCAGCTTCACCTCCCTTTTCATGCAGCCTGCAAACAGCAAAACTTTCCCAGTCACCACCAAAATTGGGTCGGCAATCGTTATTGCTTCGATCTGATCGGCTACTTTAGCGACGGTAACAGCGGCAAGCGGGAAGAACCGTATGATCAGGACTCCAGGTCCATCAGTGCAGGAAACTCAGCACGCCAGTTTAGGATCTTGTCCCGATCCAGAGCAGCGGTCGCGACTCCTTCTTCGCCCCCTGCGTCAGCAATGATTTCTCCCCACGGATCTACCACAATACTGCGACCGGGATATTCGGAAGTCGGATCGCAACCGACACGATTGACACCGACCACGTACGCAAGATTTTCAATCGCGCGGGCTCGCAGCAAGGTCACCCAATGTTCGACCCGCACGGTCGGCCAACTAGCAATCACAATGATCAGCTCCGCGCCCCTCCCCGTGGCACGCCGAAAGAGTTCAGGAAAACGAAGGTCGTAACAGATGAAAGGCGCGACTTTCCATCCCAAGTAATCGAAGACGGATACTTCGGTTCCATTCCGATAGTGATCTGACTCCCTGGTGTAACGAAAGGTGCGGTTCTTTCGATAGCGGGTCAATTCTACACCTGAAGAATCGTAAGCGATCAGTTCGTTTCCGCCCCAACCGTCAGCGTCTTTCCTAACAAGACCGCCTAATACGGCAGCCGAGCAATCTTGGGCAAGGTTCCTGAGAAAGGTTTCCGTTTGTGACGGATCCGCTTCTGCGATGCTGTCGACATTCATGCTGAATCCCGAACCGAACATTTCCGGGAGAATGATCAGGTCGCTTTCCCCTGCTGCAGCGGCGAGCCGACGCACATGAGTAAAGTTTGCTTCCCGGTCTTCCCAGACAAGGTTCCATTGGCAGGCAGATACGTTCACAATCTTGTGCCCCTACTATCGCTCCATGATCCGAATATTCGAGAACTCAGTTTCCCCCGGACTCCAGCCATCACCGCCTTGGAACTGAATCGAATCAATTGGCTCCGCTATCCCCTCCTGGGCTCTCGACACTTTTGTATCGTCCACCCACAATTCGGTGAACTTACGCTCCACAATCAGTTTCACAGAAATCTTTTGTCCTCGTTCGTAGTAGTATGGCTGATGACCATTCTGCCTCGGTCGGAGAGTGATGGCAAATTCGTACCCGTCGTGCCCAATTGTGTATTTTCCGAGATGAACTCGAGGACGCTGCCCTTCTTTTACTTTCAAATCGAATAACAGCTCAAACGGTGCCCGGAGCTTCTCGTTGTAGAAAATGCTGCTATCACCTTTCCCGGTGAGCGCATTGCTTCGAAAATTCCACGAACCTTTTTCCTCTTTCCAATTCCCCTGGTTTTCTTCGGAAAGGAGCAAGACAGGGGCAGGCCCTTCATCCAATAATCCAATGGGAGGATGATTCCCTGCCTTCGATGTCACTTCCTGCTTCAACTTATCGATAGCTGCCTGAGCTTCGTTGGCAGCATCCAAGTCAGAGTTTGCCATCTTCAATTTCTGCAAAGCTTCCAGCCTTCCAATGTAGATCTTGTTCAATTGAGAAACGGCATGAGCCAGGGTTTCGGAGTGTCTTCGACCGAGATCGCTAAGGGGACGCAAAACATTCTCTTCTGCCATGGCCTCGGGCACAGGGATGACTTTCCCTTCGTCTGATTCGGAAAGAGCGGTTTTCGCCTGGTCGAGCACTTCCTTGACTTGATTTGCCCCGCTGAGATCATTTGCCTTCATCCTCGTAGAAAGAAGCTCTTCGAGGCTCTCAGTGTACTGACGATAGACCTTAGCAAATCCAGACGAGCGAGTTTCCTCATATTCGTTTAGAATTTCATGCACTGACTCGTCGGCACGAGAAACAGATATCGTGAAGAGGCCAAGAATAGCCCGGCACCCGAGGCAGAAGTGCAACTTTCTCATGGAGGGCAAACAGGAATGACTCACCGGGAGTATGGGTCAGAGATAGCCGGAATGTCAATGGTTGTGCTTTTCTCCCTTTCATGAATAGGCTGCAGTTATTAGCAGTCCGGACCAAAGGCTTGGCTATCCATGAACTGAGAGAGCGTTTCTGTTGGTGGATTTGCAGGTTGGTCGGATTCGTATGCCCCAATCATGCGCCCGATCTCTCGGCAGGCGGAGATCACGTCGATGTCGCGTGCGTCTTCGCTGTCGAGTATGTTTTCCAATCTTCTGATGAGGTGCTGACGGGAAAGACCACTTTTATCGCGATCCGCTCCCTGCAGGCCTTTCAGGTATTCCTGTGCGTCTTCTCTCTGCAGGAATCGCGATGCTGCACTACAAGCCACAGTGTAAGAACTTTTGTATCCCGCCTCAATCCACGACTGCCCTGCGTTCCCAGTTTCATGAAAATGATCGAGAAAGCGTTTCTGGCGACTATTCAAAGGACGGTGAGTGTGTTTTTGCTTCATGCAGAAAACACTAACACAACATTCATAAAGGGTCGAGCCTATTTGTTGTTTTGTTAGTTTTTTACAATGAATTTTTTATTCTCTTCTGCTGGCGAAACGTGAATATTTTGCTGGGTGCGCCTCTCACTGCCCCCTAAAAGCCACAATGAACCGGTGGGGTGAAATGTTCACCGCCATCTCCTTCCCCAAAACGAGTTGATGGACTCGCTAGTGAAGCCGTAGTGACAGGCCTGCCGGATTATTCGATCGCCTTGAGATCCGAAATCCACGCACTCACGAGAGGGAGTTCTTTTTCTGGAAAGAAGTCGTGTTTCACGAGTTCTTCGTAACAGGCATACAAGTTTGTTGCGACAGCGTCGGAACCAGGTTCCAGCGCCAGGTTTTCGAGCGCTTCGGCGATCCTTGCGTTCTGCAAATACCCATCGACCTCCATCTCAAAATCGCGCTGAAGGTTGTGAACGTTTCGCTCTTGGTGAACTTCTGAGGCGTGAAATACAAGGCCGGTTCCGAGTTCCCAGAGGCACCGTTGAGCCACAAAGCTACGCCAGATATCTGTCATACGGAACGAGCAGTAGCTCGGAAGATACATAAGCGGATAGGCTACCGGCCACCACCAGGTGCTCTGACTGTTGAATGGACACCATGCGCCGCGCGGCAGGACGATACTGTCGCGTTTTTCAAACTTTATGTCCTTATCGAGAACAAGCCTCCAGATGGCATCGACATCGGGTGATCCATCGGCGAGCCCTTGCTGGATTGGGGCCTCAAATTCGGTGATGGGGCCTTCGAAGGAAACTTCCTGTTTGATTGTATCGAGGGGAAGCCCACGGGGCCAGATGAGTTCGTCAGAAAACCACCGGTAGACGTTGACCCAGCCATGGAGGTCAGGCTTTCTGGCCTCACAGCTCAAGCTGCGAAGGTCCCAGTCAGTAGGGGCATTGTCATCGTCGGTTTCGTAGATGAAGGTAGCTCCTTCTAAAATTACCTTCAGGTAGCCGACATTTTTCCGAGTGTAGTGATTCTCAGGGAGCAACTTGACCAACTCGAACTCCATCTCGATCTGGTCATCGATCGTGAGGAGTTCACATGCTTCCAGAGGATACTCGAACGGCCCTTTTCGATCGCCCACCACGGTGACTTTTGACCCGACTTTTTCGGCTGTTTGAGCCAGCGTCTTCATGCACGAAGTTGGGTCCTGGATTGTGGTGACTACTATGGACGGCGGTTGCTGATTGCTCATGTGCAAGGTCGATGAATTTCTCTGTATGCGACAGTTTCCAAAGCATTGCAAGGGCTTCTCCGAACAGAAGCGATCTGTAGGAGAGGAAGAGTAGTAACCTGCCTCCCACTAGCCTTGCGATTCATCTCTCGGGAGCGTTTTGGCTATCGTTCCGGGCTCCCATTCCAGTCCCCAATCACGAATTGACAGAAGAATGGGTTTCAGAGAGAGCCCCTTTTCTGTGAGCCGATAAGCCAGGCGTTTCGATCCGGATGATGCGGGGACCCTCTCGACCAAGCCCCCTTCCAACAAACGGGCCAATCGGTCACTGAGAATATTTGTCGGAATCTTTTCCGGCGACGAAGCAAAATCTTTGAAGCGTGTGCTGCCAAGAAACAGATCGCGTATGACCAAGAGAGTCCAACGGTCGCCGAAGAGATCGAGAGCACATGCTACAGGGCACGGGGAACGCCGTTCGGATAATTGATTTTGACCGGAACCATCTGTTTTACGGGAGGGCATGTATAAACTGTGCTGTTATTTCACTTGCAAATCAAAAGTCTTTTTACTTGCATTTTAAAAGTAAAAAGATTTCATTCCGGCCATGAGCACGACCACTACCCCTGATCTGGATGCGCCAGGAGCTGGACTTCCCGCACTGGAACTTTTCATTGCGAGATTGATGTTCTCCCGAAAGAGGAAGGCGGGAAATCGTGAGAGCTTTACTCGTCTCTTTGAAAACGAACGCAAAGCGATCAGGCAGCTTGTTGAACGATGCCCGGAAGAGAAGCGCAGCGAGCGGGTGCTGATCAAACGAATCCGCGGGTTGGAGGATAGCAGTCGCTATTGGTCGGTTTGGATGACGCTGGATCATCTACGGATCACGAACTCTGCAATGGGCGGAGCGATCGCACTACTCGGACAGGGAAAGGTTCCGGATCGGAAGGCAGATACGGCTGCGGTCAAACCTTCGCCCGAGGTGGGTCAGGAGATCGAAGCAGCCTATGAGAAAAGCTGCGATTTCGTGTTGTCTTCGGTTTCGGGAGTGGACGATCTAAAGACGGAGATGACCTATGCACACCCATGGTTTGGGCAAATGGATGCTGCGGGATGGAACGCTTTGACGGGGTTTCACATGGGCATTCATCGTGCGCAGATTGAGAAGATACTGACTGAAATGGGGGTTTGAGAGCAGTGCTTCCCCCTCTCTTTTTTTCTGGTGTTTTTTGTGCGTGCTGGAAATGTTCCGGCAATGCCAAATATGGTAAAAAGACTACCCGCTGAATGGGAGCCACAGGATGCTGTCCTGCTGGCGTGGCCCCATGAGAAAACGGATTGGGCTCCGGTATTGGAGAGTGCTCAGGAGACGTTTCGCACGATTGCTTCGGTCATACAAGGCTACGAAAAGGTGATCTTTGTTCACCCTGAATCTTACGATATCCCGACCAATGACACTTGGGCTCGTGATTTCGGACCAATCACGATAGAGGAAGATGGACAGCCGGTCTTGCTTGACTTCATCTTCAATGGCTGGGGCGATAAGTTTCCAGCAGATCTCGACAATGAGATCACTCGAGAACTGCATTCCAGGGGGGCTTTGGGAAATACTCCGCTCCGCAGTATCGATTACATCCTAGAGGGCGGAAGTATCGAGAGCGATGGCGCAGGGACAATTCTCACGACGACCAAGTGCCTCTTAAATCCGAATCGGAATCCGCAGTTTTCCAAAAGTCAGATCGAGGATCGACTGAGAGAGGAATTCGGAGCCCACACAACTCTGTGGTTGGAGCATGGTGAACTGGCAGGCGACGATACAGACGCGCATATCGATACTCTTGCGCGGTTGTGTCCAGAAAAGACAATCGTCTACCAGGCTTGCACCGATCCGGCGGATGAGCATTTTGAAGAGTTAAAAGCGATGGAGAACGAGTTGAAGGCGTTTGCTGACTTCCGACTACTCCGTCTCCCCTGGCCTTCGGCAAAGTCTGATGTGGAAGGGCACCGACTTCCCGCAACGTATGCGAACTACCTGGTCATCAATAGAGCAGTGCTCGTCCCGATTTACAACGATCCCGCGGATGAGGCTGCGATGGAGGTCATCCAAGAAGCGTATCCCGAACGGGATATTGTCGGGATCGATTGCAGCACCTTGCTTCTACAACACGGTTCTTTACACTGTGTCACGATGCAGATACCAAAGGGAGTTTTATGAGTTTACTTGCCGGTCTAGTTCAGCAGTCGTGCAGCAACGACAGAGAGGCTAACATTGCTAAAAGTATTGCCGGTGTTCGGCGGTGTGCGGAGCAAGGTGCCCGGCTCGTCGTTTTGCAGGAACTACACACGAGTCTTTATTTTTGCGATGAAGAAGATCCGGATCGATTTGATCTCGCGGAATCGATTCCCGGCCCTTCGACGGATGCATTCGGCGAAGTCGCCAAGGAACTTGGTATCGTGGTGGTCATTTCTCTCTTCGAAAAGCGCGCTCCAGGGGTTTACCATAATACTGCGGTGGTGATGGAAAGAGACGGTTCTATCGCAGGGAAGTATCGAAAGATGCATATCCCTGACGATCCAGGCTACTATGAGAAGTTTTACTTCACTCCCGGAGATCTGGGCTTTGAGCCGATTCAGACGTCAGCCGGCAAACTCGGCGTGCTGGTTTGCTGGGACCAGTGGTATCCGGAAGCAGCCAGGCTTATGGCTTTGGCAGGATCAGATCTTTTGATTTATCCGACAGCGATTGGCTGGGATCCAAACGACGACAAGGAAGAGCAAGCTAGGCAACGCGAGGCGTGGATCACCATCCAGCGTTCGCATGCGGTGGCGAATGGGATCCCCGTGTTGAGCGTGAATCGTGTCAGCACTGAGCCTGGAGGTGCCGTTTTCTGGGGATCGAGTTTTGTGGCAGGCTGTCAGGGTGAATTGCTGGCGCAGGCCGACACTACGAGTGAGACCGAATTGATCGTCGAGCTCGATTCGAAACGCAGCGAAACAGTTCGCCGTATCTGGCCCTACCTTCGCGATCGACGAATCGATGCATATGAGGGCCTGACACGGCGATTATTGGACTGACTTTGTCTCTAACTAAGAACAGCCTGTTTTTCCCGAAGTGCCTTTGCGGCTGCCACCATTCTTTCCAATGCAGGTTCGACATCTGCCCAGGAACGAGTCTTCAAGCCGCAATCGGGATTGACCCAGAGGTTGGCTGCAGGAAGAACGGAAGACGCCTTTTCCAGCAGATATACCATCTCGCTCACCAGTGGGACTCGAGGGCTGTGAATGTCGTAGACCCCAGGTCCGATTTCGTTTGGATAATCAAACGCTGCAAAGGCCTGGAGCAGTTCGAGATTGGAGCGGGCGTTCTCGATTGTGATTACGTCGGCATCCATTTTCACGATCGCTTCGAGCATGTCGTTGAACTCGGAATAGCACATGTGGGTGTGGATCTGGGTTTCATCACGGACGCCCGATGCGGCAAGCCGAAAGGCGTTTACGGCCCATTCGAAGTAGGCGCTCCATTCGTCTCTACGCAGCGGTAGTCCCTCGCGTATCGCGGCCTCGTCAATCTGCACGATGGGGAGCCCTGCTTTCTCCAGGTCGAGGACCTCATCCCGAATCGCCAAGGCGATCTGACAGGCCGTTTCCTTGCGCGGTTGATCGTCTCGAACGAAGCTCCACTGCAAAATCGTAACGGGCCCGGTGAGCATGCCTTTCATGGGCTTGTCAGTTTGTTCTTTTGCGAACGTTGCCCACTCGACGGTCATCGGTTCAGGGCGACTAACATCTCCGAAAATGATGGGAGGTTTCACACAGCGACTGCCGTAGCTCTGCACCCAGCCATGCTTAGTGAAGGCAAAACCGTCCAATTGCTCGCCGAAGTACTCGACCATGTCATTGCGCTCAAACTCCCCGTGAACAAGAACGTCCAGCCCGATCCGCTCCTGCTTTTTTATGCAGTCGGCAGTGCGGAGTCGAAGGAAAGTTCGGTACTCGCTCTCTTTCCACTCCCCTTTTCGGAAACGCGCCCGTGCTTTTCTAACTTCGTCTGTCTGTGGGAAAGAGCCAATGGTCGTGGTCGGAAATTCTGGGAGGGCCAAACGCTCGCGTTGTTTGAGCTGTCTTTCTATGAAGGATGATTTTCGATCGAGCATCTCGCTCGTCAGCGAAGCGACTCGCGCTTGAACGGAAGGCACATTGACACGCTGGCTTCGTTTCCGCGAATGGATTGCCGATTCGTTTTCCAAAAGGGCTTCAAGTGATCCCGGTGCTTTTGTCAAAGAGCCGCGAAGAATGGACAGTTCGATCAGCTTTTCATCGGCGAATGCCAACCAGTTCGCAATTTCCGGGTCGAGGGAGTCTTCCTGCTGCAAGCTTACCGGAACGTGAATGAGAGAACATGAAGGAGCTAGCTGCACACGATCAGGACCGAGTTTCGCCACCGCGTCTTCCACCAATCGAAGAGCAGCCTTCAGGTCGGTTTTCCAGATGTTCCGCCCGTCAATGACACCAAGACTCAGCTTTTTCTGCGAATCAGTTAGTGCCGAGAGAACTGCATTTACTTCAGCTTTTCCACGAACAGCATCGAAGTGAATCCCCTCGACTGGTAGTGAAGCGACAGTTTCCAGGTTTTCACGCAACTCGCCAAAATAGGTCGCCACCGTGATCGAGACACTGGGAACTTGCGAAGCAAATGCCGAATATGCCGATCGAGCGATCTCGCGCTGCCGGTCGGTCAAGTCGAGCGAGAAAGCTGGTTCGTCGATCTGGACTCGAGTAGCTCCTGCTACTTCCAGCTGAGCCAGGAGTTCTGTGTATGCTTCGATCAGATCTCCGGCCAGTGAAAATCGATCAAACCCTGCGATTGCTCCCACCTCTTTTCCCAGTGCCAGATATGTGAGGGGCCCGACCAAAACGGGAACAGTCTCAATCCCTAGACCTTTTGCCTCCTGATATTCTTTAACCGCTTTGTTAGAAGAAACCCGAAACGTAGTTTTCTCACCGAATTCGGGGACGAGGTAGTGGTAATTGGTGTCGAACCACTTTGTCATCTCGCATGCCAATTCTGGCGGTGCACCACAACATGTTTCGTCAGAGTTTCCTCCCCTGCCTCGCGCCATTCGAAACATCAGATCGAGACCGATCTCTCCGCCATCCCATTCAAAACGTTGAGGGACGTTCCCCAACATGCAGGTCATATCGAGAACCTGATCGTAAAAGCTGAAATCGTTCGAGGGGATCCATTCAATTCCCGCAGCAATTTGCTTCTCCCAGTTTTCTTTCCGGATTCCAGCAGCAGCCCTTTCCAGCGCGTCTTCAGTAGATTCCCCTTTCCAGAAAGCCTCCACTGCTCGCTTGAGTTCGCGACGTGCGCCTATTCTGGGATATCCTAAATTTCTTGTCTCCAATGATGTCATGGCAAGATATTCGCCCTACCTTTCACGTGAACCAAACAAAAGGAATTCAGATACAACTTGAATCAATTTCAAGATCGATAAGATTCCGGAATGCTGGAATTACGACACTTGGAGACCCTCATTGCGCTGGCCGAGTCGGGTAGTCTGGCTGCTGCGGCCAGTCGAGTGAACCTCACGCAATCGGCGCTTTCGCATCAGGTGAAGGCAATCGAGTCGCATTACGAGTGCCCTCTTTTCGAAAGGAAATCGACGCCTCTCCGCTGGACACCTGTGGGTGAGCGGCTCGTTGCTCTAGCCTACGACATCACCCGCGCGTTGTCCGATGCGAATCGGGAGGTCGCCCGCCTTCTTGATGGTCGAGCTGGACAGATGCGCATCGCGGTAGAGTGCCACTCGTGCTTCGACTGGTTGATGCCATCAATGGATGTGTTCCGAAAGAACTGGGAAGAGGTGGAGCAGGATCTCGTCTCGGGGTTTCACCCAGACCCGGTGGATTTATTGAATGAGAATCGAGCCGATGTTGTGATCGTTTCAAGAAAGCAGCGAAGACGTGGTATCGATTTTCATCCGCTGTTTCGGTATCGCATGCCAGCGATTCTGGGCAAGAAGCACTCCCTAACAAAGAAGAAGCATCTCACAGCACGCGACTTCACTAACGAAACATTAATTACCTACCCTATCCCGGACGAGCGCCTTGATCTGGTAAGAAGAGTCTTGAGCCCTGCCAAAGTGTTCCCGGAGCGACGAACCGCGACTCTGACTGAAGCGATTTTGCAGCTCGTAGCGAGCGGTCGCGGCGTCGCTGCCCTGCCAGCCTGGGCAATACAGCCGTATCTGGATCGGGAATATGTCATCAGCCGCCCGATTGGGAAGGACGGGCTATGGTGCGAACTGTATGCGGCATCTACTTCTGCAGGATCAGCGACTTCTTACCTACTGGATTTCGTGCAAACGATGCGGGATGTCTGCTTCCGACAGTTGAAGGGAATTGAAGTTCTGCGGTGAGAGCCTCGAAATGGAGAAGTAGAAAGGCCCAACGGTTTCCCACCTTATGCAAATTTTCACAATGCAGATTGCATAATAGAAGCAGCTACGATTCTCTCGTTCTAGACTCTAGATTATTTCTTTTCAGCCTTCCAACCCGCTCTGCGTGGAGAACGCACAGACAATTACAACACGGGGCAATTCCGATTGGAACGTTTCATGAGACTCACATTACTCATGAGCAAAAAACTAGCCCAAAAGAAAATCGCATTTCTCGCGACAGATGGATTTGAACAAGTCGAACTGACGAAGCCATGGGAAGCAATCAAAGATGCTGGCGCTACTGTCGAGTTGGTTTCTTTAGAAAAAGGTAAGATCCAAGGCGTAAATCACGACGAGAAGGCAGATACATTTTCTGTCGATAAAACTGTCGATGAAGTCTCAGCGGAAGATTACAACGGCCTCGTCCTACCCGGAGGAGTATTCAATCCAGACGCTCTCCGCGTGAACGAGAAGGCGGTCGCATTTATCCGCGATTTTTTCGTCCAGCATAAACCGGTTGCGGCTATCTGCCACGGACCGTGGACTCTGGTCGAAGCTGATGTAGTCAAGGGTCGGCGTGTCACTTCCTGGCCAAGCCTGGAAACCGATCTGAAAAACGCAGGCGCCATCTGGGTAGATGAAGAATGCGTGTGCGACGAAGGACTCGTCACGAGCCGGAATCCTGACGACATCCCAGCCTTCTGCGCAAAGGCGGTTGAAGAGTTCGCCGAAGGAAAACACGAAGCACAAGTCGCCTGAAGGGAGGAAGCATGTCTTACAAAACAATAAATCCTGCGACGAACGAAGAGATCAAATCTTTCGATTCCATCTCCAAGGAAGAGGTTTTGGAAAAAATAGGACTAGCTCACGAAGCCTTTGGTTCGTGGCGCCAAACCTCTTTTGACGAAAGGAAAAAGGTGATTCTGGCTTATGCCAAACAGCTACGCGAAAGAACCGACGAGTTCGCCAAATTGATCACGCTCGAAATGGGAAAGCGCATCGAGGAGGCTCGATACGAGATCACTTTCTGCGCTGAGATCGCCGAATTCTATGCGAACGGAGCAGAAGAATTTCTGGCTGACGAACCGGTGGAAGTCGAAGATGCCGAAGCCTACATCCAGTATGCTCCTATCGGCGTGCTGATGGGAGTAATGCCTTGGAACTTTCCTTTCTACCAAGTGACTCGATACGCGACACCTAACATCATGGCGGGAAACACGGTCATGGTGAGACATGCGAGCTGTGTTCCCCAGTGCGCCAAAGCGATCGAAGACCTTTTTGCCGAGTGCGGTCTTCCTTCGGGAGTCTACACGAACCTGTTTATTCCGACGGAGTTTGTCGATACGATCATTGAGGACGATAGAGTCCAAGGCGTCTCACTGACCGGAAGCGAACGGGCCGGGCAAGCGGTGGCAGGAACGGCAGGACGAAATCTGAAACGCTCGGTAATGGAACTGGGAGGCAACGATGCCTTCATTGTGCTGGAAGATGCCGACCTCGACGATGTTGTCGAAAAAGCGATCAAGGGAAGAATGGTCAATACCGGCCAATCCTGTGTGGCAGCCAAGCGATTCATTGTTGTCGAACCACTGGCAGATGAATTTATCAAGCGTTTCAAAACCGGTGTGGAGCAGTTAAAACTGGGAGACCCCATGGATGAAGATACAGATTTAGGTCCTCTTTCTACCGAGGGAGCTGCTGAGGATCTGAATGAAAAGGTCCAGCGAGCCATCGATGCCGGCGTGACGGTTGTGACCGGCGGTGGAAGACCAGATCGCGACGGGGCATTTTTCAATCCTACAATCCTTACGGACATTTCCCCGGACGTTGCCACATACGACACAGAACTCTTCGGGCCAGTTGCGAGCGTTTATCGTGTGAAAGACGAAGAAGAAGCGATCCAACTCGCCAACGATTCTTCCTATGGTCTTGGAGGTTCAGTTTACACCAAAGATATCGAGCGTGGACGTCGCATCGCGGAACAAATCGACACTGGAATGGTTTTCATCAATCAACCCACGAATTCGCAGGCGGAGCTACCTTTCGGCGGGACCAAAAACTCGGGCTATGGCCGAGAGCTCTCACCACTTGGCATTCGTGAATTCGTGAACAAAAAACTGATCCACACGATGGAATCCTTTGCGCATTAATTTTCCGAGCATGGGGAGTAGCTGCACTAATCGGTGATTGACATCGACTTCTGAACTGTCGCATACCTTACTGGGCAATTATTGCCCCCAGGTATGAAGCGGTTCCATTCGTCCACTCTCATCTTGCTTGCCGGGTTTGGGCTGATCCCTGCCCACTCGGAAGATAATCTGCCAGTAGATTCACAGGGAGTCGTCGAGACGATGGCTATCTTTGAATCGCGCGAACTCACAGAGGCAAAGCGAAGAATCGAGGAGCGAAAGAAGCTCTCGATTCGAGCTTTGCAGGATCACTACCGTAGGGAAGCTGACGCAGGGAATGAAGCGGGAGCCCTCGCCATTCGGAAACAAATCGAATTGCTTGATGACGGGCGGAGAAGATACACAAGCGGGCTTGATCAACCGGGAGTGGAGACAAGCGATGAGGGAGAAAAAGAGAAGCCTAGAATTCCAACGACCGCCACTCGCATTGGAAAACACCATTACCAACTATTTGGGGACAGAATCACACGGGAGGAAGCCGAGGAGAGATGTGCACAAATGGGTGGAAGGCTGGCCATCATCCGCGATGACAAAATCTTCGAAAAGTATGTCGATGTCATCCGAAAGACCTACAACTTCAATGCCTGCTGGACGGGAGCTGAGTTTGACACCACGAAACGGCGCTGGATCTGGCAGGGCGACGAGTCCACAGAGTTCGACGAACGGTTGCTCCGTAGCGATCACGAGATCGCATTTCCCGATTATACTTTCCTATGCATGGACATAGGCTCGGGTGAATTGTTTTCCAAACAGAAAGCCGCAAAGCAGACTTTCCTCTGTGAGTGGGTGGACGAGGAGTAGTCGCCTTCCCCGTCAGGAAATTGCGATCGGTCCCCCGCTGCCGTCCATAGATTCGAGGGCGGCGTCGAGGACTTTCATGATGCGGACTCCGTCGTGGAAATCGGGAGTGATTCCTTTTCCGTCTTTGATAGCTTGAAGGAAGTCGACGGCGGCATGAACAAAGCCGTGCTCGTAGCCAATGATGTGACCGGGAGGCCACCAGGCGTTGACATACTCGTGGCAGCGTTCAGTGACGAGGATATCGCGAAAGCCGGAGGCGTGCTCGGCATCGCTGGTGCTGTAGAATTGGAGGCGATTCATGTCCTGCATGTCCCAAGTCATGGAGCCTTTGCTTCCGTAGATCTCAAAGGTGTGGCGGTTCTTCTGTCCAGTGGCGTAGCGAGTGGTTTCGATTGTCGCAAGGGCTCCGTTTTGGAATTCACCAGTCATTAGGGCAGCACATTCGACTTCGACTTCGCCCATTTGTGAAGGGTCACTGGCAAGCGGGCGCTCACTGATAAATTGTTTTCCCCGGCAGGAGATTTCTTTGAAGTCGCCTACGAGGTAATGTGCCAAATCGACGGCATGGGAACCAAGATCCCAGAGCGGGCCTGCGCCAGCGGTTGCTTTTTTGAGCTTCCAGTCGACGGGATACTCGGCGTTGGTAAGCCAACTCTGCTGGTAAGCGCCTCGCCAGTGATAGATTTCGCCAATCTCACCCTCGTCGATCAACTTTTTTGCCAAAGTAACGGCGGGGCAACGGCGGTAGTTGTGGTTTAGGTAGTGAACGACGCCCGCTTTTTCGGCAGCGGCAAGGATGGCTTCGGCCTCAGCGGTGCTGTTGCAGAAGGGTTTTTCGCAGAAAATGTGTTTTCCTGCCTCCGCAGCAGCGATAGCCGTTTCCGCGTGAAGATGGGTAGGAAGAGCGATATCAATAGCGTCGATGTCGTCTCGCTCAAGGAGCTTGCGCCAGTCAGTTTCGATCTCGGCCCAGCCCCAGCGATCGGCAAATGCCTGCAAAGAATCCGTGTCTCGGCCACATGCGACTTGAAGTACTGGCTTGTAGGGTAGATCGAAGAAACGGGGCGCCTGCAACCAGGCGTTCGAGTGAGCCCGCCCCATGAAGCGGTGACCGAGAATAGCGATGCGGATTTCTTCCATACGTGAGGGATTGTTCCATGCTGGTAGAGGGCTTTGCAAATTAGGAGATGAATTTTTCTAGTTACTGTTCATATTACCACTATAAATGACTCGGCTCGCCGCAGACACAGATTTGATCCGCGATCCTCATGAGGCGCTGGAGCGGCATTTCGGATTCCGAGAGTTTCTCCCCGGTCAGGAGCCGGTGGTATCTTCGTTGCTCGGTGGACGAGATACTCTTGCGGTAATGCCGACCGGCGGCGG
This sequence comes from Verrucomicrobiales bacterium, assembly GCA_002698785.1. GTDB lineage: Bacteria > Verrucomicrobiota > Verrucomicrobiia > Verrucomicrobiales > DEV007 > Arctic95D-9. The sequence goes on from PAAG01000019.1 coordinate 257,430, forward strand.
GAAGTCGCTTTGCTATCAGTTGCCAGCTATGGTGATGGAAGGCGTAACGTTGGTGATCAGCCCTTTGATCGCGCTGATGAAAGATCAGGTGGACGGGCTGATCCGAAAGGGAGTTCCGGCGACAATGATTAACAGTACGCTTTCCCCTGCTGAGCAATCGGAGCGTTTGCGAGACCTCGCTGCGGGGAAGTTCAAGCTGGTGTATGTGGCTCCGGAGCGTTTTCGGAGCGGTCAGTTCATTCGCGCGCTACAGGATGTCCCGGTCGCGCTGTTCGCAGTGGATGAAGCCCACTGCTTGAGCCAATGGGGCCACGACTTTCGCCCTGATTACCTTCGGCTCTCGGAAGCAGTGGAAACTCTAGGCCATCCGCAAACAGCGGCATTCACGGCAACGGCGACGCCGGAAGTGCAGAAAGATATCCTGGGAGTGCTGAAGCTGCGCGATCCCTATGTATCGATCAGTGGTTTCGAACGGCCGAACTTAAGCCTGCGGGTGATTCAGTGTGACGGTCATCGAGAAAAGTATGATCGCTTGAGAAAGCTGATTCGCGATTGGAAAACTGGCATTGTGTACTGCGCCACACGCAAGCGCGTCGAAGAGGTCTGCACTTCCCTTTCCGCCGAGGGGGTCAAGTTGATTGCTTATCACGGTGGCATGGAAGACCGCGATCGGGAATGGGCGCAAAATGTGTTCCTTAACCGGACGTATGACGTGGCAGTGGCGACGAACGCATTTGGGATGGGAATTGATCGTCCCGACGTTCGATTCGTAGCGCACTTTGATGTACCGGGCAGCATCGAGGCATACTATCAGGAAGCCGGTCGCGCGGGCCGAGATGGAGAGCCCTCTGCGTGTGAATTGCTCTTTAATTACGCCGACACGAGGACACAGGAATTTTTCATCGACGGTAACAACCCGAGTGAAGAGACGATTCGCGATCTGTATATGGCGATCCGAAAATTGTGCGGGTCAGGGAACGAGGGAATCACCGTTCCGATCAAGGATCTGGGCGACATGCTGAACATCAATAATTCGATGCAGATCAGCAGTGCTCTTTCTCACCTGGTTCGGTCAGGGTATATAGAGAGGTTTGATGTTCCCGGTGAGCGAGCCCGTGGAACGAGGTTGCGGGATCCGTCCGTAAAGGTCGGTGATCTCGAACTCGACTCGGCTGCGCTCGAGGAAAAAGACAGGCGCGACAGGTCGAAACTGGAAGCGATGGTGAAGTTCTGCTACGACATGGACACGTGTCGGCAGGTATGGATTCTGGATTACTTTGGTGAGAAGAACGCTCCTGCCTGCGGGTCTTGTGATTCCTGTGAGGATGGCTCCCCCGTCGACATACGGGAACCCAACGATGAAGAATTGGTGATCGTAAAGAAAGCGCTCAGCGGCGTTGCACGGACGTGTGAGCGGACGAGGTCCGGCGATTGGGAAGGCCGATACGGCAAGTCGCGGATTGTTCAAATGCTGACCGGGAGCCGTGTCTCGGAGATGGTGTCCACAAGGCTCGATCAATTGAGCACTTATGGCCTGCTTCGCGAGGAAGGGACGGTCTATGTAACCAATTTGCTGGCGAGCCTGGAAAAGGCAGGCTTGTTAGTGACCCGACGCACTCCTTATGCGCTACTTGGTCTTTCTACTCGTGGTGCCCAGGTGATGAGAGGCGAAGAGACGTTTCGCATGGCGTGGCCGGATCGCAATGCTGGGCGTAGCCGGAAGGAAAATGTTCCCAGTCTTGAAGATGTGGCCTTCGATGAGGATCTTTTCGAAGAGCTGAAAGTGGTTCGAAAGCAGGTTGCGGAAGACGCTGGAGGAAAGCCTCCTTTCCTGATCTTTGGCAATCAGGTGTTGGAGTTTTTCGCCCGTATCAAACCCACCACGCAAGAGGAAGCCATGAAGATCGGTGGCGTGGGAAAATTCAAGGCAGAGAACTACCTGGAGCCGTTTCTCGAGGCAATCCGGGATTGGGACGACGACTAAGTCACGTAATCGAACGTCGATCGTCGATTTTGTCTTTTGCGAATAGCATCCATGCGACTGCGATGCCGGAAAGAAATCCGAACAGATGGCCTTGCCAGGAAATGCCGGGCTGACCGGGGAGGACTCCGAAAATCATACTACCGTAGACTCCGAGAACGATCAGGGAGATGACGATCCAGAACCCCGATCTCTCGACAATGCCGCGAGCGAGAAGAAATCCCAGGTAACCAAAGATGAGGCTACTGGCGCCGATGTGATTCGTATTTGGGGGGCCCAGAAGCCAGAGAGCGCTCCCTCCTAACACGATGATAAGGATTGATGCGATGATGAAGATCTTCCTACCACCAATGAGAACGATACCGCCCAGAATCAGGAACGGGATCGTATTCGAAATGAGATGGCCGAAATCGCCGTGGAGGAATGGCGAGGTGAGAATGCCAGATAACTTCGAAAGACGGCGCGGTTGAACGCCGAATTGGTCCAGCGCTCCCCGCAATACTGTATCCACGATCTCAACACCCCAGAAGATGAGCACAATTCCGAAAAGCAGACCGAGGTTGTTCTTCAGGGCATCGAAGAATTGCTCTCTCCGATGATCGGCTGGCAATGTGGTGTGCTGCGGCATGGTGGGACGTTTACCAGAGATCACTTTGCCGCGCTTCTACAATCTGCGCCAGTCTTTATAAAATGGTGTCTCTACAAAACGCGAAAGCTGCCCCGCGGCATTTCACCGCGGGACAGCCATCCACTTCTTGTTTTCCCAAATAATCCGCTTCCCAACGGATTTATTCGAATTATTCCCCGGACTCCTCACCATCTAGGTTGATGGCGAGGCTTTCCGGTGACCGGCGGCTGAGCTTAACCGCTTTGGTCTTTAAGTTGATGAGATCCCACCAGGCATCTCCAAGCTGACCTTCGAGGGGCTGGCTACTATCTCCACGAGCGGCTTCCACCTGTTCGAGAAGTTTTTGGGTCTCGTTGTAAACATTCACGACAGTCTGGGCATCGTCGGGTGAAAGGCGGTCATCACCTGCGGGGATCTTATCGAGATCAGATTTGAGGCTTCCCGCACCTTCTACAATTTCAGATACCTTGCTGTTGTCCGGCTCTGGCTTAGGGGCCTCTACAGTCGGTTTTTCCTCTTCCTGGAGTTTGCCATCGGAGAGAATATCAGTCTCAATCATTGGGGTATTGAGGGGAGAAGGCTCTGCTGCAGGAAGGCTCGCTGTTTCCGGTGCAGGCGAGGCACTCTCCATTGCGACTGAAGATGTGACAGGCTGGAACTGTTGAACTGGCTCGGCTTTCAGGACTTCGGGAGCCGCACCGCTGGTGGCTCGATCGGAGATTACGACTTCGGCCGGTGCTGGTGCTTCCGCCTCTTTCATACCGAAAGTGAGATTTGCCTTACGGCTTTCTGGAGTGTTGTCGAAAGCTGGAACTTCTGCAACAGGCTCAGCGCGAAGGTCGGCATTGGTGCGGTAGTAGTCTTCACTGATGGGAGCCTTCGGGTGGGCAGTTGCCACAGGGGCTGCTTTCCATGGCTCGCGAGTGATCGGCTTTTTCGTGAGCCCTTCTGTGCCAGAGTCGAGTGCCACCGGAGTGATCAGCATCATGAGGTGCTGACGGCTGCGGTCCTGTGTCTGGTTCTTGAAGGCGAGACCGACGACTGGAAGGCGCCCAAGAATCGGAACTCCACGCTCGGATTCTGTCGTGCGAGCAGCATCGAGACCGCTGATCGCCACAGTGTATCCGCTTCTTACAGTGAGAGGAGCTGTGTAAACCCTTGAAGTAGCGATCGGGAATGGGTTTCCGTTGATGAACTCTGTTCCGACGATGTCCGAAACAGTGACGGATACATTCAGGAGGATCTTATCCCCTGCCATGCGCTTCGGCAGGATATTGATGACTGTTCCGATCGGAAGGTATTCAACGGAAGAAGTCTGAGTCGCGCCCGCTCCAAGGCTCGTGCTTGCGCTTGATCCAAGGACTGGCTGGTTAATCACACTTCGAAAAGAAACTTCGCGGTTGTCGAGAGTCACCATCCTTGGATAGGAGACAGAACGCGTCTTACGATCGTTGAAGATGGCTCTCAGCTTCAAGTTCAGGTCGGAGTAGCTAAGCACGGCGGTGGGAAGTGAATAAGCGCCGATATTAGCGAGATCGATCCCGCCAGATGCATCCGAGAGGTTGGCTTCGAGACCATTCTGACCGAGAACACCATCCCAGTCGATTCCAAGGTCTGTGCTAGGGTCGCGGCTTGTCTCGAGGAATTTTACCTCGACTGCGATCATAGGCTGCGGGCGGTCAGCAGATTCGAGGTAGGCTTCGATCCACTGGTGCTGCTGGCGGCTCGCTACCACGTAGAGTGTGTTGGAATCGCTGTTCCAGATGACTTTTGCTCCGCCGGGGCCGGAAGAATCATCACCTGACCTCCTTCCACCCGAAGGGCGAACGACCAGTTCGGGAGTTCCCTGGAGCGTTCCCAGAGAAAACTGACCTACGTTGTCAACAGATGCGGTCGGAGCGATCTGGGCCACGCTACCTGTAGTTGGAATATCGAGGATATTCTGAATGTCTTCGAGAATTCGGGAAGGCTCTGTCACGAAGAAGTCAGGTGCCCCCTGGAGGTTAAGACCGGCACTGGAGGCACCAAGTCCACCGCTGGAAGATCCCGAGTCCGTTGAACCACCTTGAGAGTTCTTCGTAACAATCTCTTGAGCATTGTAGTTGATCTCGTAAATCCGGCCGATCAATTCCTGATCGTTTGCGGGTCGCAGGTACCAGATACCGTTCTCGTAAATTAAAGCAATGCCGTTCGCCTTCGCCAGTGTCTCGAGCGCGGTAAAGGGGCTCGCATTCAGAGTAAAAGTTACGAGCTGGTCGCCTCCTTCTACCCCCTCGGGCAATCCGAAGAAGCCGATTCCGGCATCCTCAGCCATCAAGCGCATCACATCGCTCAATACCGCTCGCGAAAAGTTGTATTGCCGCGGAGGCGCGTTTCGCAACGACTGAGCCGCCGCTTCGTAAGCAGGCGAATTCTGGAGCGACATCTGCCGGCCGATCTGGGCCTCAGATGTGGTGACGCTCATCGCCAGCAAGGTTCCTATGACAAGAAGTGTGTTTTTCATTTTAGGAATTTAACAATTTCCATAAATATAATATTTTAGAAAAACTTAATTTCAACATTAAATTTCATAAATATTAGAAAGTTTTAGTTTCTTTTATATGGTTGTTATGGTATTTTTATTCTTAATAGCTAAATTTTGAGAACTTTTCCGTGAATGATTCTCCATCCCAAAACTTCCAACCGTCATTCCTTTGCTGGAGTCAGTCTCGTTGAGATTGTCCTGACGGTGGTTGCTATTGGAGTGCTGGCATCGATCAGCGTCCTCGCGGTCTCCAACCTTTCGCAGAATACCCAGAACCAGAAGCTGGAGTCGGACGTCACTCACCTGAATTCAGCAATTACTATGTACCTTGCCAATGGGGGCGATCTTTCTGGAGTCTCTGAGCCGAATGACGTTCTCAACCGCCTGAAGTCGACCCGAAGCAAAGCCGATCGTGCCCGCCACGTGGGTGCCCCTTCGGGCCGAATGCTGGATACTCGAGTCGCTGCAGTCGAAGTGCCCGAAAACAGTTGGAAACGAAGAGCTGTCTACGACCCGTCAACCTCTCGCTTTCACACGACAGACTCGGGTATTGGTGTGGAATTCATTCTGGATGAAGCTCTCGCAGAGGCTCTGCCAGAAATTGAGAACCGCTCCCACGACACATTTCAATACGCGGAACACTCTGGCTGGGTTTGGGATCACACTTCTACCAATAATCCTAATGCTCCGAACGGGCCTTCCGCCTTTTTCACAAATCCTTACGTAGAGGACTCCACCACTGCGACTCCAAATCCTCCCGCGCCGGAGCCACCACCGACTACCGGAGGCGGAAGCTCTGGTCCCCCTCCTCCTCCGCCGCCCCCGAAACCACCAAAACTACCAACTCCGAACTTTGATAAAAATGGAGGGTCTCATCCAGAGGGTGATTTCCCTCTTGTGGTAACCATCACCAACGTTCCCTCCCCTGCTGATGCCGATCCCATATGTAAAATCGGAAGCGGCACCTGGGAACCCTACACGGGATCGATCACAGTGGAGATGAACACCACCATCCGCGCGCAGTTCGTCTCCAAGAACACGGAAAACTACCGCGATAGCTCTGAGAGATCGGCGTATTACTATCCGGTTCCAGAGAGCTTGAGCGGGCAGGTCGATGGAAATTTTCACTCACCCTCTGGTGGTGCCAATCTCAGCTACGAGATTTCCGGCTCTGGAGATCGCTTCACTCACGGTGATCCGATCTTCATGCTGGACGGGGAGCCAATCCACTCCGGTGATCCAAATGTACTTGAATTCGGAGCCCAGTCGTTTTCCGACATTCCACCTGGTGCGAGTTTCAAACTCGGCACCCTCACCTATCACAACGGGAACAGCTATTACGACTCACACGCTACGAACGTGAAGTTGCAGATTGTCATCAATCTGACCGAACGAGGAGAGACAATTGGATTCGACCTCGATCTAGATCTCGTCAATACGCCCAACGATCCGGACGATCCCCAGGCAAGCGCTGACTATGTCAAAATTACCAACCTCCAGCAAAACATCCCGCTCCAAATCAACGGAGTGAACTACAAAATCGCACTCGGATTCGGAGCGACAGATTCGTTTGGCTTCTCCAGCCAGAGCCAATTTCACGTCTACGAAGGAGCCACAGGACAAGGTGAGCTCCTAGGAACTTTTCTCCCCAACTAAAGTATTTATCGCACACACATGGAAGGTATCGACGACAGAAGTCCTCTTGGGAACCGGATTCTCCATCTGGCTCACAAGTTCAATATCAGTGACTTTTACATCACCCCGTTCGAACAGCTGTCCTACCGGAAAAATGGCGAGTTGGTGATTGATTCGTTCATTTACCAGCCTGAGAAGCAGCTCGAAATCAAACCCGGGACTCTCGACTACGCGATGCAGATCGGGCCGCTGCGATTCCGAGTGAACCAGTTGGTCACGAGAGGACGTTTGCGTTGGGTAATGCGTCTGCTGCCGAACCATATCCCTACTCCACAACAAATCTCTCTTCCACCACAGGCCTTGAAAGCCTACCTCGAAGCCGAGAATGGTCTCTTTCTCGTGTGTGGTGCCACGGGCTCCGGTAAGTCGACGACGATCGCATCAATGATCAAAGCTCGGGCAGAACGGAAGCGTGAGCATATCATCACTTTCGAAGATCCTATCGAATACATCCTTCCGACCAATTTGTGTTCGCTGATCACCCAACGAGAAATGGGAACTGACGAACTCGACTTCGGGATGTCTCTTCGTGCATCGCTCCGTCAGGCACCCGATGTCATCATGATTGGTGAGATTCGAGATGGTCAAACGGCGGAGATTGCGCTCCAGGCAGCAGAAACAGGTCACGTCGTGATCGCTACCATGCACACGTCTTCGGCAGCTCAAACGGTCCAGCGTTTCCTGAAACTCATACCTTCTGAGAGAATGGAAAATGCCATGCTCTCTTTCGCGGACGCAATGCGGATGATTCTCTGTCAACAGCTCCTGTTCGATGAGAATAAAGAGCGCCGCTTCCCTGTTCACGAAATCCTTTTCCCTTACGACTCCGTGACCGGAATGATCCGGCGAGGAGACTTCAAGCGACTCGACCATGAACTGGAGACGGGCACTACCAAGGGAATGATGAACTTCGAGCACTGCATGAAGGTCCGTGAATACGAAGGCTGGAGATCCAGCAAGCCTGCAAAAACAGGATACTCGGAACACGAAGTCGCCGAATTTCTCCATGCAGAAGAAGCCGCTGCAGCAGCCGAAACTTTACCCCGATAAATCACCATGGAACTGAAAGACATAAAAGATGTTCTTACCTTCGCGGCTTTCCGCCCCGAAGCCGACAACCCCCGCTTCAGCTGGGCTCAGCGATTTCCTAAGAAGAAATCCGTACTCGTCAACATCAGTCGAGGAAAAGTCTCGTGGGCATGCCTGAACAAAAAAGGGGTAGTCGAAAGCGCGAGCGAAGCGGACGGAGAGTTTGTAGAAGTCGCAAGCCAAATGGGCGATCACTGGAGCGATCACACCGAAGATGGCTGGATCGGAATTTCCCTGAACAATCGCTTCATTGTTAGTCTCGAGCACAACCTCTCTCGAAAAAAAGGCTGGCAGGAAGAACTGAAGCAGAACCCCAAGAGCGTTCTCGGTACGAAATACGATCGCACCAAGCGCTATGCTCTTCACCACAACCCGGAAACCAGCGCGAGCCTGATGCTTGCCTGCGACGAGTCGATGGTGAGATCTGTGGAAGAGTCCCTGCGCTCTCATAACCTCAGAGCTGCCCGTATCTGCAGTGGTCTGTTTGCAATGACCTCGACTCTGATGGGGCGAATCGAATCTGACAATGCCTTCAAGAATCAGGATCTGATCGTTGTGACCTGGCTGGATAATTCACTCTGTGTCATACGCCAGAAGAACGGCCAATGGCAGGACTTGAGGTGTCGAAGCGGCCTCGCGCCTCAGGACGAAAACTCTGTAGCCCAGATCCTTCGTCCGTTCCTGGAGTCAGCCCAGCCGAATACGCGGGTGATCCTGATGGAAGACAAACTACAAAGCGGCTTTTCGCGATCCTTCCTGCCAATGTTCGGTAACCTTCATGTGACGGATGTGACTGAGGAGAACTGCCTCTGGAACATCCTCGGTCAGCACTGAAACCAATTTTTAGAGATTCACCCATCACCCACCACGATATGGACAACATCATCCACGATCTAAAGACAGAAAGGCAGAATGTTTCTTCTGGCCTTCCTGCTGCTTTCAAGCTGGTTCCGATCCTTTTCTATTTGAGTGCCGCTGCTTCACTGATACTGAGCGGCTTCTTTTATCTGAGTATCAAATCGCACGAGGCATCTCAGCAGCAGATGCAACTACGGGTTAGCCAGGCAACCGCCGAGAAGAACGAGTACGTCGCACGTCAGAACACGATCGTCGACAAGTCAAAAAGAGCTGAGGGCATTGCGAAATGGCTCGAAGGCAGCCACCCACTCCAGCCCGTTACGGTTGCGATCGGTCGGAGTATGGGAAAGGACACCACCATCGCCGAGTTGAATTTGAATCGGAACCCTGAGATTCCGGCTCACACATTTCTTCAATTGAAGATAGACGGCGGCGGAAGCGAACAGGTTGAAGACACCCTCAATTCGATCAACGCACTCAACTATCAAACCTATTCTGCACAGCAGGTGAAGGGAAGAAACTCCACGGACTTCCAGGCCACTCTGATCTTTGCAGGTAATTAATTCCTCTCGCCTCTAACACCATGACAAATCACAAAACAGCCAGCATTATTCTGATCGTGCTCATCGCCGGCATGCTGTATGGCGTAAACCAACTTCGCAACGTGGCTTCCACCAAAGCGCAGGAAGCGGAGACATCACGGACAGAAGCGGACACTGCGGAGCAACAAGCGCAACTAGCCCAGATCCAGCTCAAAACTATCGAATCTAAAACCGCCCAACTCCGAAGTGTCTTCGAAGAGTGGGAACCTCACTTCAAGAATTGCAAGACGCCTCAGGACGCCGAACAAAAAATCGCCGAGGTCATCCGCGAGGGTGATGTGTTTTTGATCTCCCAGAAATTCGATTCTCGTGATCTCGATAAAGAAGCGCTCGTATCAAAGGCCGTAGTCGCTGACCTGATTGTCGAAGACGAGTACTCCAAAACGCTGAACTGGCTCGGGCGCCTCGAAGAGTCTCTCCCAAGTTGCCGCATCACCAAGTGCAATCTCACCCGTGGGGATCGAGGCAACAATATCCACCTCGAACTCCAGGTGCAAATCCCCGTAGTGGAAGGATAACAAACCATCTTCCTAACAATGAAAACATTTTACATTGCAATTCTGACTGTCATTGGAGCAATTCTCCTATCGGTCACCTCCCCGTTATTCGGACAGACCGCACCAGAACCCGGAGCTGCAGTTTCCGCGGTTGCACCGATAACCAATTACACACCGAGCAGGGAAATCGGGATGCGTCCGGAAGACAAGCGCTCCCTAAGCTTAAAAGTGAACGAGCGCAATCCCTACGCGAAGCGTTCTGCCAAAGAGGAAGCTGAACTGGAAGGAACCGAGAACGAAGAAGAGCTTCGTCTTCGTGACATGTTGAGCAGCCTCAGTGTCACAGGTAGAAGCCGTGGTCCAAATGGCCTGCGAGTTCTTCTTGGAGACATCATTCTGGAAAGAGGAAAAGTCCTTCCTCAATTGATCGTCGACCAATCCGAGCAACTGCAGGTGATAGAAGTCAATGAAGACACCGTCATCCTGGGGTGGCTCGACATAGAAACAGGAGAGCTAACCGGAAAGACCACCCAGGTAGCCTACGACCTGAGTCCCAGCATTGCCTATGCGCTGCACGGCCAGTCCGCAGGGGAAGTCTCAAAAGACGGAAAGACGGCTGAACGGCGAATGGGTGTCTTGAGGATTGGTCAGGATAGAAAGCGCTTTGAGTCTGAAATGGCAGCGAAAGATCCATCGAAGAAGGTACCTCAGGAGGTTTACCAAGCCGGTCAGTAATCTGACCTCTCTATCATGACCATGAACAACAGGGAAAGCAGATCTGAACGCGGATGGACATTCGTGGAGATGCTTGTCGCCATCGCGATTTCCGCCGTGTTTCTCGGAGCGGCTACCCTGGTCATGGCCAGTATCTCAGTAAATTCAAAGCGTCTCACATCTGTCGTAGAAGTGGACATTGGTAGCTCCACAAAACTGAACTTCTACGGACAAGCCGGCAATACTCTCCGGGTCAACTCTTCTCCCAACTACGGTAAAGCTGCCCGCTTCGAGGAATTTCGCGATCTCATCCTCGACGATGCGTATCGCAGCTTTGGAGTTTACTGCCTCCCTCGCCAGTTGAACAACTCCATTCGCCCCGAGTTTCTCCGGTTCGAAGCCGGTGACGCAGGAAGCACATCGCCACTCCCCCGCCTCGATACCCCGGAGGCATTTCGCTCTTTCCTTGCTGATGTCGAGCCGACCTCTGCCGGAATTTACGACACAGCGATTCGCAATGTTCCTGATCAGGATCGCCCGAACACCTCGATCTACATGCTCTCAAATGCATCGGAAGAAGGGTATGTGAGAGTTCACGCCATCTACGAAATCGACCTGGTTCCTTCATCGAGCCCCTACGGCACCTATGCCTCTGTCCGTCGATACAAGAATGGATCCCTGACACATTATTATGATGTCTTTTACCCCTCGGGATCGGGAGATGCCTTCCACCCTGTATTTGTAGCGTTTGAAAGATCATCACGCCTGGCAGTGAACGAAGGCACAGCCATCGACCGCTTCAAAGTATCAGATGGAAATCCATTTTATCTACTGTGGCTCCCCGACCCTGCCATAAACCCCTATCAACTCGCCAACTGGACTGCCTCCGATCCGGCTAGCTCCCCGAGGGCAGCCTATGAGCAGATGTCCGGAAAGACATCGATGGTGATCGCCATTCCGATGTTTCCCAATCTCTGACTTTCACATGAAACGTTTTACTCCAGGTCCATTCTTTGACCGCTGGCAGCGAGGGAGCGTCCTCGTTCTCAGCATGGTTCTGGCGGCACTGGGAACGATCGGAGTTGCCGCGTGGATTTCTCTTCTGGATGCGCGGAGCCATCAGGTTGAGCAGAACTTCGAAGCAATCAAACGTCGAGTCGTTTACAATAACAGCCGGGCACTCGCATACCGAGCCATGTATGCGAACTACCTTCACGCTAGTCAGGGGCTCGCATCCGATACCACCTTTTCCCTGCCGAGCGGAAACGGCGAGGCCACGATCCGTGCTTTCTCACCAGTTCCTCTCAGCAACGAGTCGTCGGTACGGAATTCGTGCAATGGAGCTGTCCCTTTCCGAAGCTTTTCCACAGATGTTACTGTCGACCTGACGGATGGAGTCGGCAGTTATTCGTGGCAATACCAGCTTCGAAATTACAATCCCGTCCTCGGGGGCGAACTCCTGTCGATCCACCCACCAGTGGATTACGATGCATCGGATAGCCTTACTTCTGGCTCCATAACGGTGAAGGGCCGAGCTGCGTTCTGGGATGCTGCCGCAAAAGACCTAGCACCCGGACTGCGAGCCGACCAGTTTCTTCTACCGAACGATATTGTAAATTCGACCACTTTCTCAAATAGCAGTGGCGCTTCCGTCCTGCCTTTGAATTATCCCATCCCCCTCCAGACAACTGGGTTTGTCAGCACCACGCCAGCCTATCAGGGACAGCTCGACATCACATCGAGTGCTGGCAATTCCCACAACGCGAACGCTACCCGGCTCACTGCCACAGGAAACAGCTTTTCTCTAAAAGGAACCACGGCAGACGCGAGAGGACCTGGCCCCTCAACACAAGCCGACGGGCCTGACGATGCCACACTTGAGATCGCTGTTGCTACTCAGGATACCGCGACATTGATGACAACCCTGCCATCCTATTATCCTCTTTCCTCGCGCATCCTGCAGGCAGTCGCTGCAAAAACTTCTCCTACACCTTTTACCGAGGACGAGATCTACACCATTTTCTCCGACCATATTCCTATTCCAAATGATGCGTTAACTGCGCTGACCGGCACCCACCAAGCGCGAATCGGCTCACGGACGGATGAACTCCACCAGGCAAATGGAACGTGGGTGTCCTCTGATGGTAATGGTGTTGTCAGGGTCTTCCTAGAAGAATCAGACCTTCCCCATTTGATCCTCGATGAGACGAGCGAACTCCAACTTTTCGGGCAGGCGGACAACTCTGCTGCATCCGCTGCTGCTGCCCTCGATCCCATCGGGATTGTGGTGGCCAATTCGTCTGGGTTCGGCCTGAATGCCGTCAGCCTTAAAGAACAGAACCTACGGCGGCTCTTTCTCTCGATCTCGACTGAACCCATTCCAACACCCTCTCCAGGCACCTATACCTATTTTCCATCGTTCGTATTCAGTGGCTCGCTTCCTTTTCCAAAATGGGCAGTCATCATGGACCTCCAGAATACAGGAGCCCGCATCGATTCCTCGCCAGTAGCCGGAGTGACGCTCGTCGGAGGTATCCGTGCAAACCGGAAAGTCGAAGTGACGAGTGGCACCCTCACAATCGAACGCCAGTACAATTTTACTAACTACGAAACCCTCTTGAGCCGGAACGCATGGATCGAGGCTTACCGTCAGTAAAAACGACATGAAACGTTTCCAGAACTCTCAGATAAAGGTTGGTGCCTACTCTTTGATCGAGGCACTGGTGGCCAGTTCTGTTTTGCTGATTGGTATCTCGGCTGCGGCTTCACTTTCTCTTTCTATGGTAACCCAGGAAGAGATCAACGAGCGTTCCGTGCAGGTTTTCAACTATCTCGACAACGCCGCAAGACTTTATCAACTCGGCGTCGATGCATCGGACATTCCCGGACTACTTCCCCCGGAGCCACTCGTGACATCACTGACATTTACCCCGGGAACAGAAACCGTTTCAGGGATCGGAACAGTGCCGGTCACAACGATCGAGATGACCTACAGGCCATCGGGGGCCACCTCCGGGAACAGCTCCAGCACACTCGATTGGGTCGGCGGCGATAAGGACACTACTCGCACGGAGAGTGTCGTGGTCCTTCGCACCGAGACCCATCTCGACGGTCCCCTGCCTCGTGTCAACTACGTGAAGAATAATCCCTGACACCTTTCCACTCTTTTTGCACTCCATCCCCACCCTGCCATGTTGAAGAAAGTTTCTCTCACCAACGTTCATACAGGCCGAAAGTCCATCTCCGTCGTCGATACAGGTACTGACGAAAAAGCATTGGTCGGTGCAGGCAAGACAACAGTCGAGACTGCCGAGGTTAATGATATCAACGGACTGGATGAAACGATCCACCGCCTGACGACCAAGAAGAACAGTCAGGAAGACAAAGTGGCTTTGTTCAATGGCCTGGCAAAGTGTTTTGATCGGAACATTCCCATCATCAAGAGCTTTCACCTGCAGGCCAACCGTGTGAAAACTCCACAGTTTCGCGGTCTCGTTGCCGATGTCGCGGACGATCTGTCTCAAGGGGAGAAGATCAGTGACGCCATGGAGAAGAAGTCGGATGTCTTCACGCCCGACATTGTCGCCCTGATCCGAGCTGGCGAAGAGTCCGGAAGACTCCCCGAAATCTTTCGGCGTATCGGCAGCAGCCAGAAGAAGACCTCTCGTATTATCAAGAAATTGAAATCCGGGATGATCTACCCGGCCGTTGTGATCACGTTGGGTATCGGAGTCGTCATTACCATGAGCTTCACGCTCGTCCCCGCAATGACGAAACTGTACGAGCAGTTAGGATCAAACCTTCCCGCCGCAACGAAGGCTATGAAAGCCTTTTCGGAAATACTGCTCAAACAGCCATGGTTGGTTGCGATACCGATCATTGGGTTGATCGCTTTCTTCAAAAACTGGGGACGAATCTCCCGGATCCCCAGTGTGCAGGTATTTTTCCTGAAGCTACCGGTAGTCGGAGGATTGGTCAGAAAGTCAGCTGCGGCGGTCGGTTTCCGCACGCTCGCGCTCCTGATCGAAGCGAATGTTCGTCTCACAACTGCGCTGGAAATTACGGGAGAGACCTCGTGGCATGTTCACTACAGAACGTTCTTCGACCGAGTGAAGAACCATATTCTCGCTGGTCTTACACTTCCCGACGCCTTTCTTGTCGAATCCCACTGGCTGGGAGATGACGGACGGTTGATCTGCGGTCTCATGGAAACCGCTGCCGAAACGGGATCCGGAACAGAGCTTCTCAATGAGATCGCCGAGGACTACGAAGACGAGCTCGATACCGCTGCGAATCAGATCGATAAATTGATCGAACCCATCACCATAGTAATTCTCGGATCGATGGTCGGACTGCTGATCTACGCGATTTATGCTCCCGTTTTCTCCCTGGGAGATGCACTTCTGAAAAAGAAATAGGCTAAACAGCCATTTTTTCGCACTTCTGCGTGATATTTCTCAGAAAATGAAAAAGTGATAAATCTCATTGTAATTATGGAGATTATTGATTATATTATTATTGGGGAACTTCTCTAAGCCGAATCGTTTCTCACAAATTCACATACAACAAACATACCAAGCAATAGTCATAGAATGAATAACCTCGTCAAAAAGAAGGCCAAAGGAGGCTTCAGCCTCGTGGAAATGCTCGTGGTGATCGCCGTTATCGGAATCATCGCTGCGATCGCAGTTCCGAACATCAGCAAAATTAACGACTCAGCTAAAGATGCTGCCGCTCGTCGTAATGCTCAGAACATCGCATCCGTGTATGCCTCAGCCAATGCAGCCGGTCACAGTTTCGGAACTGATGTCGATGGGATTATCGCCGCCATCCGTACAGGACATGAGATCGACGATGAAACCAGCCCATTCGATGAAACATTCTTCGGAGTTCCTGGACTGCCCACAGATACTGCTACTCTCACGGCAATCAAAGGTTATCTCGTATACGAAGACAATACCTTAAAGTATAACGGCGGAGTCACAGACCCCAACGCCAAATAAGGCGAACCTCCACCTAGGAGAGGCTCCATTGAGTCGGAGTCGATCATCTCGACTTCCTGTCTCAAACGACTTTCTAAATCGGAGCCCAATACGTGGGCTCCGATTTACTCTAAACAGATGAGCACCTCACCCCGAAACCGCACCAAAGCATTCTCCATGATCGAGATGCTGATCGTGATTGCGGTAATCGGGATTATGGCCGCCTTGGTCATCTCAGCCTTTTCGAATGTGTCGCAAGACACACGGCGGGTCGTTGCCCGTCAGCAACAGGCTGAAGTTCAAAACGCAGTCAACGCCTGGGTCAATAGCTACTCACAGTCGAATGGCCTCGAAGCAGCCCGCACTCAATACAACGGTGCAGGTAGCGGAAACAACAGCTCTGCCCGCCTCGCCATGGTGAAGTCCTATCTTGACGATTCGACTTACTCTCACCTTGCCTCCAACACCTCGGCTGGAGATCAAGACAAGGTAAAGAGCGCCGCAATGAAGAAGACGGGCCAATACATCGTTCTGAGCGATTGGGCTCAGAACTCCTACCCAAAGGTAGAATTGCTTGAAACCACTCCATGATCACTTCTTCCTCGTCTCATTCCACTTACAAAGCATTCTCTCTCGTAGAGGTGCTCGCTGCCGTTGGTATCATCGGCATTATCGCATTCCTCGCAATCCCTAACATTGTACAAATCAAACAGGATTCCGAGCGTAACCTCGCCATCTCTCGCGCTGAAGCCGTGAACATGGCAATCGTTTCCTACATTCAGTCGAATGGGAAAGATACTGTTGCCTCTGGTTGGACCAGTAAATCCAACCAGGAACGCTATGCAGCACTCATTCCCTACCTGTCCTTTGCACCGGCAGCGCTCACTGATTTCACACCCGCCGGATACACGATCACCCTTCCGGCGGATTTGAACGCACTTACCAAATCTGTTCTGACCGTCAATTCGGACGGCTCCACTATCTCGTACTAGTTACTGAAATACCTTTCTATGAACCGAAGTCGCTGCAGAAACAAAGCGTTCTCCCTCGTCGAGATGCTGGTTACCATTGCTGTCATCGGAATCCTCGCAGCCATTGCCGTACCCACCATCGGTAATGTGGTCGAAGGTTCCCGAAGGGGTGTAGCTGAGAACCTGGTTCAGACATTGAACAAGGCCACCAGGGAATTCAGCCATTCGCAGTGGGATCTTCGAACAAATCCTGTTCCCAGCTCCGGTGGGGACGAAATGTTAGTCCTTCGCACGCTCCAATGGAGAGATCCGGATACCTCGGGTGAACTGAATCCCAAGGGGCCATTTATGAAGAACGACTGGAATCCTACGACCTCTTCCAGCAACGAAGACTATCGTGCAGAATGGACCGGATCTGTTTGGAAACTGTTGGAACCAGGGACCGAAGGAGCCGGATTGAAAATCATTTTCGACGGTTCCGACTTGGGAACCACCTACAAGCATGATGACGCATTTACCCCAGTAGGTTCTCGATAGTCACCTGCGCATTTCCCCTTCTTCACTTATGTCTACCAGCACCCTAGAGGCCGATCCACTCAACCGAGTCGCATCCGCAGTTTCCAGCTCTTCGGAAGGAGGGGAAGACAGCGCATTTGCTGCGGGTTTTGGTGGATTGATGTCTTTGGAGGGAACCGCCGTACAATTTGGGCTGCTCCCGGTAAAGCTTCCCAGGGAAACCTGCTCGGTAGAAGCTGAAAATGCTCTTCGTCGCCTGGGCCGCTTCCCGAAAACGGATACCCCCTGGCTCCCTGTTTCGACTCTCGGGCCGTTCATTATTTTCGCTCACCATTCCCCAAAGTCGTCCGACATGTGGGGCGTGCCTTCCTGTTTCTGCGTACGCGTTGCCATCTCGAAAGAACAGTATGAAAAGATTCGCAAGGATCTGGTAATGCGCCTTTCCAACGTGCCTTTGCCGCGTGAGAACCCGCTGGAAAATTTGAGCGTTCCTGACATGCCTCCTGGCGATCTGGAATTCGCCTTCAAATGGCTGTTGGACAACTACCCTTTTTCCGAGACTCAGAAGGAGCGAATCTCGATGCTCTACGCCGAACTTGTCGACAAGTCAGGATATGTCGACCGCGAAGGCTACAATAGCTTCCTTCCCTCCCTCGGTGTTGCTCTCGAGTATTTATCGAGAGGACCATCCCTTCTCTGTTTCAATCCAGAGGATGCACCCAGCCAGGAGATGTTTCCCAGCCCTCTTCTGGAGAAGCATCAGGTATACCCGCTCTATGCAGGAGATCACAAAGTGTATCTTCTTTCTGCTGCGGAGAGCAACTACGGTTTTGAAGACGAATGGCTGTCCCACGGGAACGATCCTGTCGATTTCACTCCTGTGCTTGCGGATGCGTCCGCAATCAGAAACCTGATCAGCCGAACAAGCTCAAAAGTTGCTGCATCAGCGGGAATTGAAGTCAACAAGTCGACACTCAGCCTTTCTGATACCGGCAATCTGGTGGAAATCGTTCCCGAGGACATGGCCGCGATTAATCCACAGAACCTCAACCACTCTGCGGAAGAACTCGTGCACTGGGTGCTCTACACCGCTATCACAAGCCGAGCCTCCGACCTTCACCTCGAGAAGTTCTATAACGTTGCGAGATTCCGCGGACGAATCGACGGAAAGTTGCGAACGCTGTTCACCGCTCCCGAGGAAATGATGCCGCGTTTCATCGCGCTGCTTAAGAACTATTCGAATATGGCCCAATCCCGCCAGGAAGCGCTGGATGGTCGTTTCGGAATGTCGATCGGCCAGCGCCGGATCGATGTCAGGGTAGCTGCGGTGCCTTGTCGAAATGAGATGCAAAAGATCATTATGCGTTTCCTCGACAAGCAGGACGGGCTGAAGAAACTCGCCGATCTGAATTTCTCCAAACGCCAAACCGGTATCATCAAGCGAGTGATGAGTCGAGATCAGGGCCTCGTCCTGATCACCGGTCCCACTGGTTCCGGTAAAACAACTACGCTCTACGCTTTGATCAACAGCGTGAACGAAGAAGGGGTCAACATTCACACAATCGAAGACCCCATCGAGTACGAAATCGAGGGCATCAACCAGACCCAGACTGACCCTACCCACAACCTCACATTCGCCAATGGACTCCGGGCTCTTTTGCGATCTGATCCGGATGTGATTCTGATTGGTGAGTGTCGAGACGAAGAGACGGCAAATTCCGCAATCAATGCCTCTCTCACAGGTCACCTCGTTCTGACCACCTTGCACGCCAACGACTCTCTACGGGCGATTTCGAGACTTCTCTCCATGGGAGTCGAACCCCACCTGGTCTCGGACTCTCTTGCCATGTCACAGGCCCAGCGACTGGTTCGCCGCCTGTGTAATTATTGCAAACGCCCGGTCGAGCCCACCCCACAAATTCAGGAAATCTTCAAACGCCAAGGAGTGCTTCCAGACAAGGGGACCAAATACATTTATCTGTCGACCGGATGCACCGAGTGCTCCGGGACCGGTTACTCGGGCCGAGTCGCACTGATGGAAATGGCTGAGATGAATCCTGAGATCGCCGATTTGATCGAACGGCAGGCGACACAGACCGAATTGAAGAAGTCCGCCTTCAAAACCGGATTCCAAAGCCTTTACCAAGAAGGTCTTGCCCACGTTCTAGCCGGGAATACCACACTCGATGAGATTAAGAAAGTAAGTTATACAGCCTTCTAAAAATTATTGTATTTATTTTTATTTTAACATATACTATACACACCTACGCCGTACAAGAATGAATGCCGCAGAAACAGTCACAGAAAATTCGTCCACAACAGCATCAGCTGTCTACAGAGTGTTGATCGTGGATGACGAACAGCCAATGCAGCTCCTCGCTTCGACCATCGTAGAGAAGTTGGGCTACGATTCTGCAACCGCCGCCAGCGGTGAAGAGGCTGTGCAGGCATATCGCAAAGCCGCCGAAGAAAATCAGCCTTTCTCCGCAGTTGTGATGGACCTCGCTCTCCCCGGAGGTATTTCCGGTCTCGAAGCCACTATCGCAATCAAGCAGATCGACAGTTCAGCTCGGGTGATTGTCAGCAGCGGGTATCTGGAACAGAATGCCCGAAGTGCCGCTCTGGAGCATGGGTTTGCAGGGATTCTCCCAAAGCCCTACACAGCAGATCGTCTGGCTTCTGAGTTGAGATACGTGCTTTCTCGCTAAGACTTTTCAGTTGCTCAGAGAAGAGCAACTCAATCGGTCAACTCCGCTTTTCCAAAATAGAGTTCGGTTCGTACGGGGCCGAACTCTTTTTTCGTTCTTATTCTGGCAAGGATATCGACCCCTGCCTTGTTAGATCAGATATGAGTTAGCTCAACTGGATAGGGCCAGTGGATCTTGAGCTGCCGGAAGATCGAGGTCCTGTAACGCCTGCTCAACAAGCTCTTCAAGTTCGAACGGCTTTTCCATTACCGCTACATTCTCCAAGCCACGGAACCGATTGATTCGCGAGGAACTGGAATCGCCCGTGATCAGGATGAACCGTTTGATATTCATGTGAGCGAGCTGATGGAACATTTCGATTCCATCGATTCCCGGGAGATGAAAGTCGCTGATCACCAGATCAAATTCATTTCCTTCTGCAAAGGCGAGGCCTTCTTCCGCCGAACCCGCAATTTTGAGCGTTCTTGCCAAAGGGGTAAATAGTCGTTTCAGCATCCAGCGAATGGGAGCTTCATCGTCCACAATCAAAACTCTCGGATGAATATTCCCTCTGGGGCTGCGGCTTTGTTGGATCACTGTGGCGCTGCCTTCGCCTGTCTCGGCAGCATCTGACTGCTGGCAGAGGGGCACGCTCAACGTGAATTGACATCCTTCACCGACTTTGCTCTCGCAAACAAGATCGCCACCGTGAAAGTGGGCAATATCCTTCGATATAGAAAGTCCCAGTCCAGTCCCCTTACCCGTCTCCTTGGTGGTGAAAAAGGGTTCGAAAATCTTTGCCTGAGTCCTTTCGTCGATTCCAGGACCGTTGTCCCGGATGTGAATGTGGCAATGAGTTTCCGTGGTCTTGAGCGATACAGAAACCTCTCCTCCTGTGACACCAGCTTCCTGAATCGCCTGCTCGGCATTTGTCAGCAAGTTCAACAGGATCTGCTGAATCTGAGTGCTGTTCATCCGACACAACACGTCCTCTTCTGGTAAATTGGACTTCAGAGATACGGAGGAAAGCCGGATCACGGGAGATACAAGATCCAGAGACTCACGAACGACCTTATTCATGCTTGCCGTTGCGAGATCTTCAGGACGTCTCACCCGTGCAAAAGAGAGCAGTTGCTTCACGAGATCGCCTGCGCGCTTTGCTTGCTGGCGAATCACTTCCATCGACCTGTCCACTTCGGTATTTCCTGTGGAACCCGAGAAGAGCTCAGCGCACCCCAAGATGGAGGCGAGAGGATTATTCACCTCGTGGGCAATGCCGGCTACGAGATGCCCCATGGTAGAAAGCTTTTCCGCCTCGGCCAGAGAAGCAGTCAGGTTTCTCTCCCGCTCAGTCTGTAGTCGAAATTCGATAGCAGATGCCACCATCTCGGCAAGCAGCTCCATTCGGAGGATCGTCGTCCGATTATAGTGACCTACCTTGTCGGAATCCAAATTGATGATCCCCCAGACGCGGCCGTCGACTTTTACAGGAATGGCCAGCTCACTTACCACAGTTTCCAACACGGGGACGTAATGCACATCTGTCCGCACGTCGTCGCTGGAATAGGTCTCACCGCTTTCGGCTACGTAACCGGTAATCCCCTTGCCTACCCCCAATTGGAGATCTGCTCGCTCTGGGGTCCACACTTTGCCCGCTGTGGCTACGATTTTCAGCTTTCTCGTATTCCAATCGACTCTCACAAAAGATCCGTGATGGCTATTGGACGATTGCACCGCGCATCGAAGGATTTCGTTCGCGACCTCAACGAATGAAGCTCGAGAATGAATCCTTCGGAGAATCAGGCAAGCACGGCGCAAAAATTCTTCGTCCATTTACTAAGAAAAGAGAAATATATCCAAATAATCCATATTTTCTATAATTAAAATTACATCAAGGGGACGTCTTTTGACAATTTGTTCGCCATTCGTTGCCGTGGCTTCCGGCTTTTCAGGGGCTCACGCTGAGCTATCGGGCGGATGGCGACCACCAAAGTAGTTGACACTGAACTATCTACAGCCGGAATCACAGAAATATGCAGAGCCAATCCTTCCAGAAAAGCTCTAAAAGACCAAATATGCCTCCCTCGAAGAATTAATCATTTTCTTTTCGAGCGATGCACCGGAGAAAGAGATCGGAAGCGTTTTATTCGCATTCCACCGAGTGGGTCAACTCTCCCCCGCGTTTGCCCTCAGCAAATTCCTCGGCATTCGAAAGCGTCGTCTCCGCGATATTGGACAAAGCCTCACGGGTGAGAAAAGCCTGATGTGAAGTGATCACAACGTTGTTGAACGTAATGAGCCTCGCCAGAACGTCATCGGTGAGAGGCCGGTCAGATACATCGTTGAAGAATATTCCCGCTTCTTCCTCATACACATCCAAACCCGCAGATCCAATTTTCTCCGTCTTTAGCCCTTCGATCAAAGCTCGTGTATCAATGAGACCTCCGCGGCTCGTATTAATCAGCATCGCACCTGTTTTCATCTGCTCGATAACCTCTTTATTGATCATGTGATGCGTATCCGGAAACAACGGAGCATGAAGGGTCAGGATATCGCACTGCGGCCACATGTCCTCCAAAGCGACGTAGGTCACCCCTTCCCGTTGTTCCAACTCCTCGCTCGGGTATTTGTCGTAGGCAAGAACACGACAACCAAACCCTAACAGTATATCGACAACACATTGCCCGATCTTTCCCGTTCCAATCACACCTACGGTTTTGCCCCGCATATCGAAGCCTGTCAGCCCCTCCAGAACAAATGAGCCCGCTCGGTTTCGGATGTATGCCTGGTGCAAGTGCCGGTTGAGCATGAGCATGAGAGCAACCGTGTGCTCAGCAACCGCGTAGGGGGAATAGGCAGGGACCCTGACGACCTCGATCCCACATCTCGAACACGCCTCGAGATCGACATTGTTAAAGCCTGCACAACGAAGCGCGATCAGTCTCACTCCAATGTGGGCAAGTTCTTCCACAATCTCTGCATCGCAAATATCGTTCACGAAGATACAGATTGCCTGGTATCCCTCAGCGAGATGCACTGTGTCTCGATTCAAAGAGGGCGAAAGAGGGCGAATCGCAAACCGCTCCCGGTTTGCCTCGTTGAAAGATCGAATATCGTAAGTTTTCGAACTGAATATCGCGATCTTAAGCCGCCCTTTTTTGTCTCGACCAAAAGCCGAACCGGCCGATTCAATCTCCGATGCGATGCGGTTGTAGATTCGCTCATTGATTCCCTCTGCCTCTTGCAACCGTTTCAGCAAATCTTGCTTTCTTTCTGAATCGTCCATAGATAGAGATGGAACGGTTCTGCTAAAAGCCAAAGCAAAAAGATGGAAACAGTCCGGGTTACTCTTGGATGCCTTGCGAACAGCGGTAACCGAGAACAAGGTTGTCCATGCACAGGCTTTTCGTTCTACTGCTTTTTACTATCCTGTATCCGCTCAGTAATGCTCGCGCGGCACTTCCCCCGCTATCTGAAGAAGAACTCGCTAAGCAGGCAGAAGTCATAATAACCGGTCGAGTAAGCGAAGCTCACACAACCATTAAGCGTAGAAGCAGCACTTCCATTTATGCCGTGGAACTTTCTGTAACTGTAGAGTCTGTTGAAAAAGGCCAGGAGCAGGTATCGGCTGATGACATGCTGACAATTCACTGTTGGACTATTCGTACAAGTAAGATGGCAGGCCCTTCCGGTCATGGACCAATTCCGGGAGAAGGCTCTGGATTTCGCATGTGGCTGCGTCAGGATGGAGACGGACTTTGGGAACCCCTCGAACCAAATGGAATCGAGCTCCTTACACCAAAAAAACCAATCTCTTTCGGAGTAGTGGAAAAGCGGAGAATTCGAAATGCTCTGATCGTCTCCGTACCCGTTTTAGCGGGCATCATCGCAGTTCTCTTCGTTCGATTCGGACGCCAGAAATCGTAACCCGTTTCCGCAAAAACTCTCCATTTTCTCGAACGTATTCTTGCAGCAGATATCGCTTCATGCTATAATTTTCATAAATGGTGATCCCCTCTCCCATTTTCCGGAATTTCTTACTTCTCCTCACAACTATTCTTATTTCTTCTGCGGCTAACTCTTGGGCTCAGGAAATTGAATCGGGTGAAGTGGAGACGAAAATCTCTATCAATCCGGTGATTGAAAGCGCCCTGCGACGGATGCCGGGTCCAGGTGTCCGGTCTCAGGAATCTCATCTAATAGCCACCGTTGTGGACTCCGATCCCGACGATTTCAGTGACCAGATGGTTCCGGCAGCTGAAGTCATTACTGAACCACGCAAAGAGGAAGTCGAAGAAGCACCCGACATTGAAGAAGTCGATCCAGTAGAGGATGAAATGAAGCAGTTCGCAGCGCGCGATGCTTACCTGAAGAGAATCTTCCTGAACAAGAATGGGCAATGGTTCACTCGATACAATCGGGGAATCATCCATATCCCCTACCAGCTCAGTGGTTTCCAACTGATCGGGCCAGACAGCGCTACCCTATCGGAAGAGGATGTCGCCAATGGAATTGAAAAAAGAACGGATTACCTTTTCCTCATTCATTCATTTCGGACATTCAGCAAGAGTGCTGGCTGGAGCGCCTGGACCCCTGGTAATCCTCCGAAACTAACCGGGATGACGATGGTCCGCCAGAACGGAGAGTGGAAAGTCGAAGATTCCGATGAGTTGATGTATTCGGTGAAATAACTGGTTTCAGAGAAACTACACGGATCAATCCTCAAATTCCGAGAGCGCTTCTACCAGCGCGTTAGCATGAGCTATTGCCTGCCTTGCCACAACCTCGGAGGAAGCATCAGATCCTGAAGCAAGGATTCCACAGAGAGCTTGCGACGCAAAATACTCACGCTTTGTGAGACCATTGTAATTATCAGCACCCTCATTGATGATGTTCCTCGGGCTAGCCGGAAAGGCGACGAAGTTCCCGACATTTTTTACAATTTCCATAATGGAAATAATAATTAATTTCCTCCGATCATGCCAGAAAAATCCACCAGGCTGACAAATGAGCTATTGAACCAGTTTCCCCCAAACTCGCAACGCCAGGCAGGCGAGCGCGAAGATCAGTTGGTGGATAGTGTAGGCATTCCGCCCGAGTGACAGCGTGACGACCACTGCGTATCCAAAAAACGAATACACAAGCGCATCCCGAAATTCGACTTCAAAATATAGCAGAAGGATCAAGGCGACCAACCAGAGCGCCTTCGCGTAGTAGGCCCACTTGGCGACCTTCATTGGGTCATCGTTCTCCCCTCGATATTTTTTGAAAATGTCCGTCTCCTTCTTTACCCAGATCCGATATTCGAGATGGAGGTGAACCAGGAGAATGACAATGATGATTGCCTCGATCATTTGAAAGAATATAACCGCGCGCGACTCGATTCCCAGCTACGAAAGGTGGCCAACTGAATTGTAAAGGTAATGGCATTTCCGGGGCAACCAGATCTTATCTCCCGACTGATTTCCTCTTTACCCCGCCTAGTCTATTCCCCTAACCTGCTCACCAGATACCATTTTCTGAAGCATGAGCAGTAATGCCCCCTCTCTCGTTCCCCGTTCGATGCTGGTAACGTTTATCCTGGTGACGTCTCTTTTTGCTCTCTGGGGATTTGCCAATGACATGACGAATCCTCTGGTGAAGGCTTTCAAGGACATCTTCGTAATCAGCAATGCCCAGAGTAGCCTGGTGCAGACTGCCTTCTATGGAGGGTATGCAACAATGGCCCTTCCGGCCGCACTTTTTATTCGGCGTTTCAGCTACAAAGCTGGGATCGTGGTAGGACTGGCTCTTTACGGAGTGGGAGCCATGCTAACCCTGCCGGCCGCTGCTTCTGCAAACTTCAACCTGTTCCTGGTATCGCTCTACGTGCTGACCTTTGGCCTCGCCTTTCTGGAAACCACGGCCAACCCCTACATTCTCTCACTCGGTGCACCTGAGACTGCCACTCGTCGATTGAACCTCGCTCAGTCTTTCAACCCGATGGGATCCCTCACGGGAATGACAGTGGCAAGCCTGATCATTCTCTCCAGCTTGAGTGTGGAAGAATTCCGTGCAGATCTCGGATCGTATCAGAAAGAAGAAAGCGAAACTATCGACACGAACCTGAAGGAGTTTCTCGACACGGAGGGAGGGCGTCGCGAGGAAGCAGGCGAACTTCCCTTTACCACTCTTTCCTATGATGTCGCTCTTGCAGATGCTCTGAAAGCATTCAAGAACGGAGAGATCGAAACCTATCGTGACACGACATACGAGGAGATGAGAAATCACGACCTCTCCATCATCAAAACGCCGTATGTCATCATCGGCATCATCGTGTTTGGGATGATGATTGTATTCATCCTGACACCCATGCCAAAAACGGGTGAGCATCATGAAAGTCTAAAGCTCGGCGCTACTTTCAAAATCCTTTTCAAGAACAAACGCTATCTGGAAGGCGTGTTCGCACAGGGCTTCTATGTGGGGGCGCAAATCATGTGCTGGACTTTCATCATCCACTACGCAACGGGCAATCTCGGAGTCAGCGCCGCGACGGCTCAAAACTACAACATCATCGCGATGTCGATCTTCTGTGCGAGCCGATTCATCTGCACATTTTTCCTGCGCTATATCAGCCCAGGAAAGCTACTCCTGATCCTGGCAAGCGCGGCTGCAGTCTTGATTCTCGGCGTCATCTTCATCAATGGATATGTCGGCCTCTACTGTCTGATCGGGGTCTCGGCCTGTATGTCTGTCATGTTTCCGACAATCTATGGCATTGCGCTCGACGGCATGGGTGATGAAGCAAAGATCGCTTCGGCAGGGCTCATCTTCGCCATTGTGGGAGGTGCGCTACTTCCTTTCCTACAAGGCTTCGTAATTGACCGAGGCGATAGCAACGGACTGATACTCGGACTTCCTGCTGTGAGCTTCTCATTCGTCCTGGTTCTGATCTGCTTTCTTGTGATCGCAAATTTCGGCCGACGCACATTGAAGGTGCACCACGAAGCGGCGGAGTCGGTTTCCTGAAGTCGCTCGTTCATCCGAGTTTGAAGTCAAATGCGTAACAGATCCAAACCAGACAACAAAGAAATGAAACAGGCCATCAGACTTTCCTTAATCGTGGGTTTAGCCCTCGGATCCACCGCGCTTTTCACCAGTTGCGACGAGTATTATCCCCAGCGCGGTTATCATCATGGACACGGTGCCTACAATGCCGCTCCTTACGGTAGAAAGCTGAAACCGAAAGAGAAAGCACAGCTCGGCTACGGTCGGCACGCAGGCCACCCTCAGGGAGGCCCTCCAGGCCAGATGAAGAAGCGCTACGGCTGGTGAGCAATGCTTTGACATAGGGGAGAACTCCGCCTTTATCTGTGTGAACGGTTGGAGCCGGCACACGAATGAGTTCTGAAGAGAATCCCCGCAAAGTCGTCCTCATCGGTTGGGACGCAGCCGATTGGAAAGTGATCATGCCCTTGATTGACGAGGGCAAGATGCCGAATCTGGCCAAGTTTCTCGAAGATGGCATATGTGGGAACCTCGCCACATTGCAGCCAGTCCTCAGCCCGATGCTGTGGACATCGATTGCCACGGGTAAGCGTGCTTACAAGCACGGCATCCACGGCTTTTCCGAGCCCGATCCAGTGACGGGTGGTATCCGGCCTGTCACCAACCTTTCCCGAAAGACGAAGGCGGTCTGGAACATCCTGAACCAGAATCAATACAAGACAGTCACAATCGGCTGGTGGCCGTCGAACCCTGCGGAAGAGCTCTCGCGCGGGGTAATGGTGTCGAATGACTACCAGCGTGCATTGGGAGCCGATCCCGGAAAATGGCCGATAAAGCCGGGTACAATTCATCCGAAGAAACTTGAGAAGGCTCTCGCGGACATCCGAGTCCATCCGGCGCAGTTAAGAGAAGAAGAAATTCGCGCGTTTCTCCCCGGTCTTGACTACATGAGTCGAGAAGATCTCGACAAGGCAGAGAAAGATCCGCGAGTGCAATCACTCCTGAAGATTGTCGCGGATTGTACAACGATTCATGGCGCAGCGATGCTGATGTCGCATGCTCCTGCGGACTTCATGGCAGTGTATTACGATGCTATTGACCACTTCGGGCACGCCTTCATGAAGTATCACCCGCCGAAGCGGGATCACATCGACGAGTGGGATTTCAAAGTCTTCAACTTCTGCCTCGAAGCTGGCTATCGCTACCACGATCAGATGTTGGGAGAGTTGTTAGGCGCCATAGGTGAGGACACAACCGTTATTCTGATGTCGGACCATGGTTTTCATCCAGACCATCTAAGACCGAAATCGATTCCTCACGAACCCGCTGGTCCTGCGGTAGAACACAGGCAGTTCGGCATCTTCGCAGCGAAGGGTCCTGGCATCCGAAAAGACGAACGGATCTATGGCGCAAACCTTCTCGATATCTGCCCTACGTTGCTCCACCTCTTCGGTCTTCCGGTGGGTGAAGATATGGATGGGAAGGTACTCCTCGATATTTACGAGGATGAACCCTCACCGATCGAGCGTATCCCAAGTTGGGACGATGTCCCCGGCGATCACGGAATGCATCCGCCGGACCGACAGATCTCCCCGTCGGACTCGAAGGCTGCTTTGGATCAATTGGTTGCCCTCGGATACATCGATAAGCCTGACGATGATAAGTCGAAGGCTATCGAACAAACGGTGCGTGAGCTCGACTACAACCTCGCCCAAGCCTGTGTCGATGGCGGACTCTACAACGAAGCCATCGCCATCTTCGAAAAGCTGTATGAGAAATGGCCGATGGAGCACCGCTTTGGATTCAACCTCGCCGGCTGCTACCAAAGAACCGGACGACCGGAAGATCTCCGCACTCTTGTTAACACGATCATTGAACGCCGGATCCAGGAAGCCAACGAAGCGACCGAAGAGTTGAAAGCTTTGAAGCTGGATGACGAGGAAGTAAGAAAAGCAGAGCAGGAACGGATCGAGAAAATGTCCGACAACGAGAAACAGAAATTCTCGAGGGACAGGAGTCGACTGATAGCCAAGGCAAGGCCCAACCTTTTCTCGCTTCGTTACCTGGAGGCCTATGCGGATTTCGCTGAGAAGAAATACGAAGACGCGCTGGAGAAACTCGAACAGCTCGACAGCGATTTTGGCGCGCGCATCAATGCACTGACCCTACGAGGTGAAGTTTTCCAAAGGCTGAAACGTTGGCCTGAGTCAAAGGAGGCTTTCGAAGAGGTGCTTTCCCTCGATGTGGAGAATCCCGGGGCATTGATCGGGCTTTCGCGAACTGCAATGGCGGAACGCGATTTCGAGAGTGCCGCAGCCTATGCGAGAGAGTCGATCGGGCTCCTCTTCTTTCAGCCTCGCGCCCACTACATCCACGGACTGGCACAGTACCGAATGGGCAACTGGCAGGAGGCGGAATGGGCTTTCCAGATCTGTGTCACGCAGGCTCCCCTTTTCGCGGCCGGCTACCGGATGTTAGGCGAGATCGCGCGATGGTATAAGAAAGATGTCGCCGAACGAATCTTTTACCGAGACCAGGTAAAAGCAGCCCGGAAGAGGAGAGCCGAATTGAAGAACGAGAAGGCGAACGCGTCTGTCGTGACGGCGAGAAGCCACGAAGAAGAGAAAACCCATTCCCTGCCCGACTTGACCGCTGACCTGGAGTCTCTCCGGAATGTCGAGTCCGAAGAGATTATTACTGTTGTGTCAGGATTGCCCCGTTCAGGTACTTCGCTGATGATGCAGATTCTGGAGGCGGCTGGCATTTCCGTCTTTACCGACGGTAAGCGCGAAGCGGATGAGTCGAACAAGAAGGGCTACTACGAACACGAAAAAGTTGGTTCGCTCCTTTCGAACAAAGATAGAAGTTGGGTCGGAGAAGCACGAGGCAAAGCGATCAAAGTAGTCGCGCCTCTTCTTTCCGGCATGCCGTTGCGGCTTCCCAGAGAATCGGGCGGGAAGCCGAAACCGGTCACCTACCGAGTCCTCTACATGGAACGACCGATGGATCAGATCCTGACAAGCCAGGATTCATTCTTGAAGAGGCTCGGCAAAGAAGGGAGCGAACAAGCCAACATCGCCAAGGCATATCATCAGCAGGAGCGACGCGCTCGGCAATGGTGCGCCACCCCCAACGTGCATGCCATGAGCGTTCCTTACGAGGAGCTCGTTCACGATCCCGAGACGATCCTGCCTTCTATCGCGAGTTTCCTGAATGCTGAGGACCAATTAGAAGCCATGAAAGAGAGAATCGATCCGGCTCTCCATCGGGCGGGTAGGTGATCCATTTTGTGGTTGTATGGTACAATCAACTCGTTACGCTTTCCCCATGAAACAAAGGCTTTGTCTCTTGATTCCCTCTTTAGCTCTTCCCTTTCTCATGAGTTCCTGCGTAAGCGTTGATAAGTCGCATATGGCGGATACCGGGCTGCGCATTCCTGAGCCGGGCGAATACAAGGCCAACCAGCAGCGACGAAGAAAGCAGCGGAGAAAGGAAGAATGGAATGCTCCGTTTCCCAAGCCGGAGTTTCTCGATAAATGGGAGAAAACCTGGGACTCCTAGTAAAATGTTATGTTTTTGCAAGGAATTCTCTTTCTCCGAAGCATTGGATAGCTTCTTCGAACTTTAAGGATGTCGCAACGACCTCGAAGGTTGGTTGGGATGTTTGTTTTGGTCCGCTTACTGCCTCGAGTTGGTTGGTATCGTGGGATTCGAGGATCGTTTTCGTCAGAATAAACAAGGCGAGAAACCACATCGCGGCGGCAAAGACTCGTCGCATCGTGTTTCCCGAAAGTCGCGCTCTCAGAAATCCTCCCGACATCATTCCCAGGCATCCTCCTAGGACAAAGAGCGAAGTTAGTTCTACCGGCATCGTTTCGCCACCGGCCAGGTAAGAGGTCACTCCTGAAAGGCAGATCAATGTGATGACCATGAGCGAAGTGCTCACGGCTCTGTGAACCGTGACTCCACCGAAAAGCACTAAGGCGGGAACAATGATGAATCCCCCGCCCACACCAAAGATTCCCGTGATGACACCGACCATGAATCCGATCAGGCCGATGCGAAGCCAAGACTGCCAGCCCGCTTTCGGCCGAGTTGAATCGTGTGTAGACCCATTACTATCCGTGGGCTTTCTCCACATTCTAAAGCCAACGACCAGCATCAATATGCCAAAGGCTATGAGAACCACTGTAGGTGGCAGCAAGCTGTTGATCCACGTTCCCACCGGTGCGCCGAGCATTCCGGTGATGGCGAATGCTCCTCCCACCTTGAAGTCCACCTCCCCGCTTCGCAATCGAGTGAGCACTCCGAAGAGTGACGTCCCGCCTACCACGGCGAGAGAAACACCCACAGCTGTGCGCACATCAACGTGTAGGAGGTAAATGAGGAGGGGGACGGCGAAGATGGAACCGCCGCCGCCCGTCAGCCCGAGAGCAAACCCGACGACGATGCCACTGATCAACGTAAGCATGGAAAGGAGAAGGAACGCTTCCTCCCTGTTCAGTTGGCCGACACTGCTTCCGCGGCTTTCTGCTTTTCTTCCCACTCGGAAAACATTCCGTCAGCAAGGGTAACTTCGTAGCCCATGCGTTCTAGTGCAGAAGCCGCCAACGAAGCACGGAGACCGCTACGGCAGTGAACGGTAATTTCTCCAAGTTCCGGCAACTGATGTTTGTCTGCCACTACCCTGGTGTGAGCCACGTGAGTCGCCCCTGGAACGGAGCCTTCGGCATGCTCACGAGTCGATCGCACATCGAGGATGCGATGCTCCGGTTCCATCTGGCTTGTGTGAATCGATTTGATCTCACGCATCAAATCCTGGCATCCTTCGTCCTCAAGAGCCTCGTCGATCAGAACGAATCCAATGATGTTGTCGTATCCAATTCGAATCAGCTGCCTGACGCAGCTGTCAATTTGACTCGCGCATTCGACAAGCAACAGGATGTCTTCTTCGGGTTCGACGTAACTTCCCACGGCCTCGGAAAATTTCTCTTCGTAGGGGGCAAAGATAGAGCCTCTCACATGTTTTTTCATAAACGCCGCACGATCCGAGCGAACGTCGATGCAAACAGGAGGTGAATCAGAACTCAACAATGCATCCAGTTCGGAAGAGTCCTTAAACTCTGGCTCCGGAAGAGCACCTAACACGGCCACCCCATCTCGGTTACTTTTCTTCATTCTTGCGAAATACATAGGCGGCTCAGGCTGACCATCGAGGATGTCGTCGACAAAAGCTTGCTCCCCGTAGTCGAGTGCTGTCCTGACAGCTGAGTTGAAGCGTTTCTCGTATCCGGCAGTGGAGAAAGGGATGGCTCCGAGGGCCTTTCCGCAGGCGCTACCGGCTCCGTGGCCCGGCATTACCTGATAAAAATCCGGGTAATCGGCGAACTTCACGATGGACTTGAACAACTCCCGAGCTGCGGGCTCGCGTGCTCCCACGTGACCAGCGGCCGACTCGAGCAGATCGGGGCGTCCTACGTCACCTACAAACATGAAGTCTCCCGATGCAATTCCCAGAGGTTCGGTTGCGCCCCCTCCGTTGTCCTGGATGATGTAACAGACGTGTTCAGGAGTATGGCCAGGTAAGTGCGCAACGGTGATTTCAATCTTGCCAATCCAAAACTTATCGCCATCACTGATGGGCATCACGTCGACTCTGTCTTTCGCCCAGTTGTATTGCCAGTCCTCGCCGCCCATGTTGGACAGGTAAGCGGTAACTCCACCGATGGTTTCGAGAAATTCCCGAGAACCAGACAGAAAATCAGCATGGATGTGAGTCTCGGCGACAGCCCTGATCACAAGGTCGTTTTCCTCAGCAATATCGATGTAGCGATCGATATCGCGCTCGGGATCAATCACCAGTGCTTCGCCGGTGCGCTGGCAACCGATCAAGTAAGCGTACTGGGAGAGGTAGGGGTCGTAGATTTGTTTGAGTAGCATGACTGTTAGGGTGTTGTTTGAGATTCTTCGATTCTGTTTCCTTCTTCGCGGCTTATACCTTGCCTTTGAGCATGAGATTCCAGTACAGCCATGGGAGCCCCCACTTTTTCACCATCCACATACTCCAACGCTCCTTTGACTGATCGATGGGAAAGGACTCCTGCTCGTTCTTGTCGTAGTCGAATTCGGCCATCACCAGTGATCCGTAACCAGTGACGAGAGGGCAAGAGGTGTAGCCATTGTAGGAAGCCGAGCTGCTTCTGTGCTCTATATCAGCAAAGAGATGTTCGACCAGGGCAGGTGCCTGCTTCCGAATTGCTGCACCCGTTTTTGAGGTCGGAAGGTTCGAGCAATCGCCGATCGCATAGACATTGGCGAAGTCTGTATGACGGAGAGAATGCTTGTCCACGCTGACCCAACCTGTTTCTGCAGCCAGAGGACTATTTTTGATAAAGTCGGGCGCACTCATCGGCGGAGTGACGTGGATCATATCGAAAGCCACGTCCTCAGTCTCACCAGTCTCCAGGTGCTTGAATGTCGCGATCTTCTCCTCTGGATTCAGGGAAACCAAATCGTAGCTGTATCGCGCATCGATCTCCTCTCGCTTGATGACTTCTTCCAGTGTCGCGCGATACCGAGGCACCGCAAAAATGGAATCCAGGCCAGAAGCGAAAATCACATTCACCTTGTCGCGCACCTTGGAGCGGCTGCGGAAATAGTCTTCAGCCAGATAACAGATTTTCTGGGGCGCTCCCCCACATTTCACCGGTGTGACGGGCTGAGTAAAGATTGCGGTTCCTTCTTTTAATCCACGAATACACTCCCATGTGTAGTCGACGGTTTTGAAAGAGTAGTTGGAGCAAATCCCGTTCTTTCCCAACCCTTCCTTCAACCCTGGGATCTGGTCCCAGTCCGTCTGGATTCCTGCAGCGACGACGAGGTAATCGTAGGAATAGGAGTTTCCCTCGATGGTCGTAACGCTATTCAGGTCAGGATTGAACTCTGATGCCCCTTCTTTCAGCCAGGCCACGCCCTTCGGAATGACACTTTGCATGGGGCGCCCCGATTTCTCTTTGGGGAATTCGCCGCCGCCGATCAGAGTCCACATCGGCTGGTAGTAGTGAGTCTCGGCGGGATCGAGAATAGCAATTTCCAGATCTGCGTTTTTCCTTTTGAGCCGGGCTGCAACGGTGATTCCTGCGGTTCCTCCTCCGACAATGAGGATCTGGAAGTGGGTTGCTGTGGGGGATGAATCCATAATAAACTGTATAGCTATTTAGCGATATTTTAGATCTGATGGAACTCGAAGGGATCAAATGAGTGGGGAATTTGAATGGGCTCTGAGGTGGCCCTGCTTTCCGATAGGACCTTACCCTTGCCTTTATAACTCTACGGTTATAGAATGACAATCAGTGCACATTGTCAACTCCATAGTTGCATAGTTATGAAAGAAATCCCGAAAAGCGCCGCGCCCTGCGGTGCTTCCACCATCGCAGCGAACCGAGCTTCCTTTGAGGCAATCGCCGAAATGTTCCGTGTTTTCGGCGACGCAACTCGACTCCAGATCCTACAGAGCCTGAGCCTTGGAGAAAAAAACGTCGGCCAGCTCGTCGAGGAGCTTCAACTGACTCAAGCCAACGTCTCGAAGCACCTGAAAACGCTTCACGACGCGAAGATCCTCGCAAGAGAAAAGCGCGGCACTTCGACATTCTACCGGATTGAGGATGATTTTATCCATCCACTCTGCGGCTTGATCTGTGAGAAGCTCAACCGCAATTACGAGCAACCTTCGACAGCGTTTTCTTTTTCGATTTAGGAGTTTCTACGAGCTCCCTCACGGCACGAAGTAGTCATCGCGATCGAAATCTTCGGGAAGGTGCAAGCGCCATACCCAGTCACCGAATCGCCTGTCCTTTTTCAGCAATCCCCCTTCGTCGTATTCGTTGGCTCCCACGCTGTAAATCTGGTAATTCCACCCCGCAATCCTCTGGTAGACCATGGGTGAATCCGTCACAATGTCCACGGCCAGGTCTTTCTCGTCCTCCGACAGGATCGAATCCAATTTCTCGGGGTAATCGACGTGTTTCTGGTAATAGCCGAGAAGTCGAAGTGCCAACCGGGTCTGTCTGGCCAGCGTATCAAGCTCCATGCAAACGAGCCTCGTTTTTTCTGTCGCGGGGCTTACCAAAAGGCACAGCGAGTAGCGGATCTTGGAAACCTTCGAATCTGCTATATCATCGTATATCCCAGAAATTTTATTCGAGTGATAGAGTCGATCCTGCAGCAATTTGCCGTTATCCATGAACAAATGCTCTTGAAGCTTGCTCGAATAAAAGGACGCATTGTCATAAGTCCATCCTCGAAAAACAAAAGCCAATTGGGCCATTGCTCGCGTATTCTCATAAGCCCCGTATCCTTTAAAATTGTCTGAGTGCTTATTGAAATCCCGAAGCACGGCTACTGTCGCTGCGCGCTCCATTCGCATATCGTTTAGGTAATCCGACACAATCTGAACTTTCTGCAGTTCCGTATCGATACGCACTTGCGAGCTTTTACTCCAAATGTGCTGCCTGCACCCTTCCAAAGTGATACCGAGAGAGAAACGCAGTGGTACGTATGAAACTAAACTGGAAAGCAGACACGACTCTCTCGACAGATGCTCGTATATCCGAAAATTATCCAAAATGGCTTCGAGTGCAGCCTGTTCATCGTTTTGAATCAGAGCGCTCTTCCCTTTCAAATGGATCAGTTTTGAAGCTTCGAGCAGCGGATTGTAAAAGGTAAACTCTTCGGAATACATTTTCTCATACTGAATCCCGAAATTTGTTTCAGGACGCTCAATCGCATCTCTGAATTCACAAATTGTATCGTCATGTGCATCGAAGTAACTCAACACGACCTTCGCGGCTTCTGCGCTGGACATACCCGGAAAGGAATTGTGAAGGTACGGGAATTCGATCCTGGTATCACGCTTGTTTGTCCCAGGATACTTGTAGCCATGAATGCTCCTCTTATCCAAGATTGAAGAAACCGTTCCTTCCTTGAGGTGAGGCTCTTCATACTTGGTATGCTCTTCCAGCAATTTCAGCATGATCGGAGCTTTTGCCAGATTTCTGTTATCGTCTCTTACTGGAGTGGGCGCAAAGTCAAGCGGATCGAGAGATTCGCCGAGTGCATCGAGCTTCATCACATGATTCTGATACTCAGACTTCGCCCATATGTTGTACCAGGCTATCCCGATGACAGGGATCAGGATCAGGAAAATCGGCACCAAACACCCCAGATACTCTTTGGTAATTGTTTTTCTCTCAGGCTTCGGAGGCGCGGGTTTTACGACTTCCAGGGACATTGCCTGCTACTTGAGCGAAAGATCGCGCTTCTGTCCACACAATCGTTTCCTGGAAGTGTCTCGTCAGATCAATTCACGTATCGGCTGGGGCGAGGTCATGGTGGTGAGCAGCTCGTTGGAGAGACCGTCCATGACTCGGACTTCATTGAGATCGAGAAGCGAGTGAAGGATGGTTGAGGTGAGGTTTTCCATCCCAATCGGATTGGACGCAGGCTCTCCCCCTCGATGGTCGCTCTGACCGATGACTTGCCCGGTTTTTAGACCGCCACCGTAGAGCATCAATGGAGCAAGTCGCCCCCAGTGATCGCGACCACCTTTTTTGTTCATGATAGGGTTTCGGCCCATTTCGCCACAACAGACGAGTAGAATTTTGTCGCTGAGGCCCCGCGCCTCCACATCTTCGATAAAAGCACTGACGGCATGATCGAACGGCGCGCCTACGTAGCCCATTCCCTCGGTCATGGTGGCGTTGTTCTTATCGGCGTGCATGTCCCAGACGAAATTCGTCGTGACGGTAACAAAGCCGGCGCCCCTCTCACACAAGCGTCGTGCCAGCAACAGGAGTTTCCCGATCGTCTGGCTGTGGTCGCGGTAGCGCTGGTGATTGTCCCAGACTTTGCGAATACCATTAGGATTTACCAACGGAGCGGTGTCATATCGAGCTAAGGTTCGCGGGTCTTCTTTGGTAACATCGAATGCTTCTGACATGCCACCCAAAATCATCTCGAAGGCCTGAGCCTGGAAGTCGCTCATCCCCTCTGCTCCGGTCTCGTCGAGATGGCGTTTTGCCGTGTCGAGATCGGACAAAAGGGAACGTCGATTTTCCATTCGGTCGCGCTGCATGCGGAGCGTCATGTTCTCCTGCATGGGGCCGCCCTCCCCCGGCTCGTAGGGCGAGTAAGCGGCACCAAGTGGCCCAGCCGAGGCAAAGTCGCCGAACTTTTTGATCATCTCCATCGCCTCGGTATCGACGGCTTTCGGGTAGAGCGCGATGTTTTTCGGCATACCGTTTCTCGGATCGTTCGGACCAGCAACGCGTGCGTAGAGTGAACCTATGTTGGCATTGAGAGAATTTACTCCAACGATGGGTTTGATGTCGTGCGCACCAGTACCGGTAGTGAACGAACGAACGATCGCGAGTTTGTGCGCGAGCTTGGCGAGTTTCGGAAAAGTCGCCCCGAAGGTAACCCCCGGAAGTGAGGTCGGGATCTCACCGGTAGCTGAACGAATGCCCTCGGGCTGATCCATCTTGGGATCAAAGGTCTCGGTTTGAGACGGGCCTCCGTGCATAAAGAGAAATACGACGGAGCGATCTTTCACCAAAGCCGGGTCAATCGACTTTGCCGCGAGAAACTGCGGAAGGGACAATGCCGCACCACCAACGCCGAGCGTGCCAACGCGCAAAAACGATCGCCGCGAACTGTCGCCGATTTCAATCATGACACGTTGATTGTGATGGATTTTTGCCG
Organism: Verrucomicrobiales bacterium; assembly: GCA_002698785.1. GTDB lineage: Bacteria > Verrucomicrobiota > Verrucomicrobiia > Verrucomicrobiales > DEV007 > Arctic95D-9. The sequence goes on from PAAG01000019.1 coordinate 294,919, forward strand.
GGCGGGGAACGGCACGATCGCGGACGGATGGAAACTTCCGGAAGATTCCGCAAAATGACCGCACTCAAAAACGTCAACGCAGTAAGGAATCGCGTGCCGAGACAAGCTTGATTGCGTTTTCCGGGCCGCTACGATGAGTCGGCTTTTCGGGTCGGTATCATTCCGTTGTCGAAATGCGCTCAACCCTTTCTTTATGAAATATTCGCTCGCTATTCTTTCTATTCTTGCAGCCGGATTTACCGTCCATGCTGAAGACAACAAACCGCCGGAAGGCTTCACCGCGCTCTTCAACGGCAAAGACCTCTCCGGCTGGTATGGCTGGGGAACTCGGGACCCTGCCGAACTCTGGGAAATGAGCCCTGAGGAAAAGGCGGACTACAAAAAGAAATCGATCGAAGGCGGTCTGCTCGATGCCAAGGGCAACGACAAAGGCGACCACCTAAACGCTCACTGGACGGTGGAAAATGGCGAGCTCGTAAACGATGGGAAGGGCCTTTACCTCACCACCGAAAAGGACTACGGCGACTTCGAGTTCATGGTCGATTACAAGATGCTTCCGCTGGGCGACAGTGGGATCTACCTGCGCGGAACGCCACAAGTGCAGATCTGGGATTATACCGAAGAGAAGAAGTTCAAGCTGGGTGCGGACAAGGGTTCCGGAGGTCTCTGGAACAATAAGAACGAAGAGGGCAAGTATCCTCTCAAACTCATGGACAAGCCATTCGGCGAGTGGAATCACTTTCACATCACCATGATCGGCGAACGAGTGACGGTGAAGTTTAATGGTGAAGTCGTCGTCGACAATGCTCCGCTGGAGAACTTCTTTGCCAATAAGAAGGCCGGTTTTCTCGCCTACAAAAAGGACGAAGGAAAAGCCAAGGAGGGTGAAGAGGCCAAGGTGCCAAACGGCTGGTTCCCCGATCCAGTCTATGCGAAAGGCCCGATCCAGCTCCAGACACACGGAAGCGAAATTCGCTGGAAGAACGTTTACGTTCGCGAGATCCCTGCCGAAGAAGCCAATGAAATTCTCGCCGCGAATGATGATGGCTTTGTCGAACACGTAAACGGCAAAGACCTAAGCAACTGGCAGGGTGCGGTTGATTCTTATGAGATCAAGGATGGAGCGATTGTCTGCAAACCGGGCAAAGGTGGCGATCTGCTGACGAAGGAAGAATTCGAGAACGGAATCATCCGTGTCGAGTTCAAGCTACCTCCTGCGAGCAACAACGGAATCGCCCTTCGCACTCCGCTCGGCGGTCACTCAGCCAGAGACGGCCTGGAATTGCAGGTGATCGACAATGACGGCTACAACGAGAAACTGGAGAAGGCCGGCAAAGGTGGGCTGAAAGACTACCAGGTACATGGCTCCCTTTACCACTGCGTGGGAGCGAAGACGGGTTACCTCCGTCCGACGGGAGAATGGAACTTCCAGGAAATCGAGGTGCAGGGGCAGAAGATCAAAGTCACGCTGAACGGCACGAAGATTCTAGACCTGGATATCGACGAATTGGATCGCAGCCAGATCGAGAACCCTCCCAAAGGACTCGACAGCACCAAGGGCTTCATCGGCTTTGCCGGTCACAATGACCCGGTTGAGTTCCGCAGCTTCAAAGTGAAGAAGATGTAGCGCCTCGCCTGAGGGAAACGTCAGGCAAAGACTTCGCGGACGACTTCCCCTCCGAACACGGTGGGGATCTCGTCCCGGTTGTTGTGGCTATAGATCACTTTGTACTGGTCGAGACCGAGAGCGTCGAGGATCGTGGCGTGAAGGTCTGCGGGAGAAAGCGGTCGGTCGACCGGCACAAAGCCCAGATCGTCCGTGGCACCGATGACCTGCCCGCCTTTTACTCCTCCCCCCGCCATCCAGACAGTGTATCCAGCGGGCGAGTGATCGCGGCCACGTTTTGCGCCGGTAGCACTGCCTTCGGTAGTTGGGGTGCGTCCAAATTCCCCACCCCATACGACTAACGTATCCTCCAAAAGTCCGCGTTGCTTGAGATCGGTCAGCAAGCCGGCGATGGGGCGGTCGACTGCTTTTGCCTGCTTGCGGTGGTTTCCTTCGAGGCTTCCATGGGCGTCCCATCCTCCGTTGCGGAGCTGGATGCAGCGAACGCCCTTTTCCACCAGACGGCGTGCGATGAGACACTGCCTGCCGAACTCGGATGTGGTCTTATCTTCCAATCCGTAAAGACGCTGAATGTGCTCTGGCTCGCTTTCAGTTTCGAAGGTCTCCGGTGCAGAAACCTGCATGCGGAAACCGAGTTCATACGATGCGATACGAGCTTCCAATTCGGTGTCTATTCCCTGCTTGACGAGGTGTCCCTTATTCATCCAATTGATGAAATCGAGCTGCTTGCGGCGGCTCGCGTCATCGTAGGCAGCTGGCATTTTCGTGAACGGAACGCCTTCTTTTGCATCGACTACGGTCCCCTGGTAGCGAGAGGGCAGAAAACCGGGTCCCCAACCGGGACGCTGCGGCGCGGGACCGGTCGTATTAGACAACATGACGACAAAGCCGGGCAGGTCGTGACTCTGGCTTCCGAGTCCGTAAGTGACCCACGACCCCATGCTCGGACGATCCCCCAGGGCGGTTCCTGTCAAAGCCACACACTCCCCTGGGCCATGCACAGGGATGCGGTGATTCATTGACCTGATGACACAGAGGTCATCAACGTGCTGCGCTGTCTCGGGAAAGAGTTCGGAAACCGGGATGCCGCTTTGGCCATATTGTTTGAACGAGAAGGGAGAAGCCATGAGCAAAGAATTCACCCCAGAGCGCGGGATCTTCGGAACGTTCACCGCGATACTCTCGGGGACGGGTTTTCCTTCGAGTTCCTGCAGCAACGGTTTGGGATCGAAGGTATCCGTTTGGCCGGGGCCACCACTCATAAAGAGAAAGATGACGCTCTTGGCACGTGGTGGGGCGTGCGGACCAATGAGATGAGGCCTGGTATGATCACCTTCGCGATCCGAGCCTAACAAGCCTTCCATCGCCAACAGAGAGCTCAGCGCTACGGAGCCGAAACCCAAAGTGCTGCGCTCCAGCATGGCGCGTCGAGATAGGAGAGACATTGGACTCATGGGATATACAGAAATTCGTTGAGGTTGATGAGAGCGTGACAGAATTGCACCAGTGCCATGTCGGGATCGGGAGCCGATGCGAGCATTGCGAGAGATTGCGCTTTTTCGTTTTCGTCAGGGAGGCGACCGAGTGTTCGCTGAAACGCGAGTTCGACCTGTTGGCTTTTTTCCCCTTTGGAAGAGTCTGAGACCTTTCTCGCCAGGCTTTCCGCACGGCGCATCATGAAATCGCTGTTGAGGAGATACAAAGGTTGCAACGCAACGGTGGAAACGCCGCGTTTCGAACAGCTGCTGATCAGTTCGGGACCGTCGAACATTTTCATGGCCGTGGGCATCTCACTTCTCCGCTGGTAGAGGTAGAGTGTGCGGCGCAGCGCATTTTCTTCCCGCTGAGGTGGGATGCTGGGGCCACCAATCGAGTCGTCCAATTCGCCTGAGGCAACCAGTGCGGCATCACGAATTGCTTCCGCTTCGAGTCTGCGGCGCGGCCAGTTCCAGAGGAGTTGATTCTCGGGGTCAATGTTGGCGTTTGCCTCGTTGTGAAGGCGCTGCTGGCGGTAGGTGGCGGAGAGGACGATCTGTCGATGCAGGTGTTTGGTGCTCCATCCGTTTTCCATCAATTCGGCAGCGAGCCAATCGAGCAGTTTGGGATGAGTCGGACTGGCTCCCAACGTGCCGAAATCACTGGGAGTCGAAACAATTCCCTGACCAAAATGCCATTGCCAAAGGCGATTCACCCAGACTCGGGCGGTGAGTGGGTTGTCGCGACTGGTCATCCATCGCGCAAATTCGAGGCGGCTGATTCCGTCCGCTTTTACCGGCGTCTGCCCCAATACCTCGGGCCAACCGCCGGTGACCTCCGGACCGGGCCGGGAGACATCGCCTCGAATGAGGATATGGCCACGAGCGTTCTTCAAATCGTCAGCATCCCAACGAATGGGATCGCGGTTCACCACGGGAAGTCGTTCAATGTCAGGATCACTCTGACCGGGAGCGTGGAATCCCCAGGTGTGCGGTTGAGTGGTGTGTTCGAATTGTTTCTTTTTCACCAGCTTATCGGCTTCTCTCTGGTAAAACTGGAAGGCTCCATCGGCCATCCAGTTTTTCATATCAGTGGGGTTCGATGTCTTCGGATCGCGAAGGGAGAGGTTGCCGAGTTGGCCATTCACGAAGAACGCCTGAAGTCGGTAGTAGTCGCGCTGGCTGACAGGATCGAACTTGTGATTGTGACACTGCGCGCACTCCATCGTCAGCCCCATCATGGCGCTGCCGATGGTGTTGGCGATATCGACGAGCACGTCATTTCGCTGGGCGGCTTTGTCCATGTTGTTGCCGCTGATACGGGCCGACGCTAGGAAGCCGGTAGCGATGAGATTTTCATCGGAATAGGGTTTCAGTTCATCCCCGGCTAGTTGTTCGGTCAGGAAGCGGTCGTATGGTTTGTCTTTGTTGAAGCTGTCGATGACGTAGTCTCGAAAACGCCATGCATATGGCCGCGGGATGTCATGCTGATAGCCGTTGCTTTCCCCCCAGCGAGCGAGGTCGAGCCAGTATCGGCCCCATCGCTCGCCGTAATGCGGTGAGTCGAGCAGTTCGTCGACGAGTGAGGAGTATGCGGTTTCTGCATCTTTTGCGGAAGCCCGAAGGAATGCGTCTACTTGCTCGGGAGTCGGAGGCAGACCTATGAGATCGAGATACAGACGGCGAACGAGAGTTTGAGTGGTGGCTTCTTTGGCGGGAGTTATGCCTTTCTCTTCCTGTTGGGATGCGATGAAAGTGTCGACTGGGGTGCGAATCCAATTGGTGCGATCAACCTTTGGTGCGGGTGGGCGCTCAACCCGTTGGAAAGCCCAGTGATCAGTTTCGATGCGAGGTGTGGGCAGCAGCTTCTCGTCCCACATCATACCCCGCTCAATCCAGGCCGCGAGAAGTCCGACTTCGCGTTCAGTCAAAGCAGCGCCACCGTCTTCGACGGGTGGCATGCGATCTTCGGGATTGGACTCTGTGATCTTTTCGAGCAGCCGGCTTGATCGTGCTTTCCCCGGTTCAGCCAATGGATCGCCCGTGCTGTAGCCGAGGATTTCGTTTCGCACATCCAGCCGGTGACCGGAATCAGGATTGGTGCCCGAGTGACATTTGAAACAGCGCGATTTCAATAAGGGATACACGTCGTGTGAGAAATCGACCGTCCCCTCCCAAGGAATGCCAGGCAATGGCCCCGGGGCCTCGGTCAAGGAAGGAGGTCTGACTGCCTCCATGACATCGTCCCATGAGCGACTGAGAACGAGGTCGTCGATCCAAATACGATCAGTGGGTTCCGTTTTCCTACCGGTAGAGAATCCTATCCAACGCACGAAATTCACGCTCTTGGAATGCAATGCTGTGGCGGCAGGTTCACCACGGTTCTCCGGGTCCGGGTTCACCCAGAGATCAAATCGATCGAAATCTGCACGCTCATTTGGCTCGGATTTCGATAACCGACCAACGACGACATAGTCTCGATCCCGCTCCAGTTCGACGGAACTGAAAGATGTCTTTGCAGGGCCGATACGAACCATGAAGACAGCCTTGCCCTTTTTCGGACCAGAAGTGGCGACATGGATGCCAATATTCGGAACATTTTCGGAATGAGTCGATCCGTCCGTTCCCTCGAGACGATCGAGCCAGAGAACGAAGAATTCGCTATCATCCTGCGGAGGTTCGTAGCGAAGTGTAAATCTCACGAACAGCTCATTTCCACGAAACGGCGCGGCCAGCTCTCGACGTAGAGCATTGTCCCTGTCTCCCGTGCCGCGGATGGCCACTCCCGAGCGCCCCTCCTCCATCGTCGCGGTTCTGTTAGAAGAGAGTTTCCATCCATTCTCGAAACCGAGGCGACGAATTGGCTCACTCAATTCGATATCGTTTGATGTGAATCCATCTTCCGCGATCCTTGCTTCGTCAGCCCAGAGCACGGTCCCGGCAGATAGGGCCAGGAAACCAGAGACGATGGATTTTTTGCAATGATAGAACATGGTTTCAGGGGTGCACGGCGGTTAAGACAGACTCTAGAGAGGTTCCCGTGGCGAGGCCGTGAACGGATAGGCGGTCACTGACTTCGGTGTATTGCCCAATCCGCAAACCGAGAAAGCGAAAGTCACGAGGTAGCTTTTTCGTTACCGGGCCATCACAGACAGCATCGGGTTGTGATTGGGGATCTTGCGGATTCACCCACAGGGCGATTTCGGAACGATTCTCTTCCGCATTCCAAATGTAGCGCCCAGCGATCGTGAACTCCTCGCTGTCCACGACCTCGCCGGCTGAGGCGGCATGTGCGACATCAACTCGGGCAAAGTAACGTCCTTCCCGAATCCCGAGAGAGGGACCTTCGGCATGACTTGCTCCTTCCCGGGCGTTCGAGTCGATCCAGAGAGCAAAGAAGTCGTCGTCATCGTGTCCCCGGTAGTTGGCCCGTAGAGCAAAGTAAAAGGTGCGCGGGAGTTCTGTATCCAGTTTTCGATGAAGTCGATTGGCCACAAACGGTTCTGCTTTGTCGCGCCCGCGAACTAACAGGAACCCACCGGCACTGGCTCCACCGGAATGGGACTCCACTCGAGGAATCGGTGAAGTGAAAACCGGTTTGGCCCACCATGGTTGATCGGCGAATCCCGAACCGTTTTGAGGTGCGCTCAACTCCGCTTCAGCTCCAGTGAAGCGCTGAGCAGCGAGTATTCCCGGTGCATCGAGTTTGCTTTTCGCAGAGTCGGATTTTCTAGGCGCGGCATTGGGTGTCGCGATCGCGAGCAACTGCTCCAAAGCGGGAGGCTCTGCAAAACGCTCCGGGTCTATGGAGATTACGGATTTCGAATCTCCCACGGAAGTATATCGACGTGCCTGCCCCGTGGTGATTAGTTCGCCGGCTTCTTCACTCCCCTTGCTCTGCACGGAAATTTCGCCTTCAAATACGTGAACATCAGTTGTGCCATCCTGGGCGACGCTGGCTCCGAAATGAGTGCCGAGGTCGACAATCTCCACATCGGGTGTGGTTACTTTGAATCCGATCGCTTCGTCGGGAGCAAAAGCGCTAACACTGCCATATCGAACCGAGATTTCTTCTCTCGAAACGAGTTCGATCTCTGCGGGACCCACGATGGCGACGCCCGCTTTCCCCCACATAGCGAAGCGGGCGATTCCTGATCGAATACGCAGGGTTTCTCCGGCAGCGAAAGAAGCGCCGAATGAGCGCTGCGCTGCGGGCTTTTTCTCCCATACGCAATCTTCACTGTCGATCAATACTGCGACGGCTGCAGGAGTCGAGGAAGGTTGGGTGTGCTGCCCCTTTTGTATTCCCAAATAAAATGCGAGGGCGACTGGTAGAATGAACGCCGCTGCTTTGGCGAACGTTCCAACGATCTTCCTTTTTGGTTGGTGGATCGGGATGAGCTCCGCTTGTCCCGCATCCTCCGAACCGAACTCCCACTCTAGCATTGCGTCGAGTTCGACCTGATCAAGATATTCAGCCAGCAAAGACTCGTCTTTTTCCATCGCTTCTTCGATGGCAGCGACATCGTGGCTTTCGCCATCGATAACTTTTCGTAGAAGGTCTTCGAATCGAGGCTCGCTCATCCCTCCCCTCCTTTCATCTCCATCTCTCCACCACGAAGGGATTTTGAGATGCATTCAGCCAGCTTCTGCCGCACGCGATACAGGTGCATGGACAACGCATCGGCTGACCGGCCGATCTCGCCAGCCATCACTTTTACCGATGCGCCGGTTCCGTAGCGCGCTTCTACCAACTCACGTTCGTCGCCGGGCAGTTTGTCGAGGCAGGTGCGCAACGCCTGTATTCTGTCTTCCAGAGCATCCGCACGACGCTCGCACTCCACGGCGAGACTTTCGGCCATCTCTTCGCTGAACCGCGACTCACGAGAACGGGAGCGCTTCTTTAGATGAGCCAGTGTTTGAAAATAGGCGATACGCCGAGCCCATGGCCCAAAATCACGGGTGGAATCGTATTCTTCCCGCTTTTGCCAGAGGATTAGATTGGTCTCCTGCAGGACGTCGTCGGCATCTCCCGGACAGGGTAGAAGCGTGCGTAGAAAGGATCGGAGGCCCGGCTGTGCCTTGGCGATGCCTGCAACGTATCGAGCCCACCGGGCATCGGTATCTGCAGGAATCTCGGAAGAAAAGCGGGCCATGAAGTGGGGGTTCTCACTTCTTTTTAGCCAGTCAGAGCCGAATCTAACGAGAAAAAGAGATTTTTTTGTGCGTACCCTGCCCCTACTCGCTCAGGGAGATACAGCGGAGGACTGTCACTCCTCTTTTTCGGGCACGATGGGTTCGGAGAATTTCCGAACGTCGATTTCTCTTACCCGGGTTGCGGCGGCCTTGAGGAAAACAGTCGTGCGGCGCCTTTCATCAATTCGCCAGACGGATTGGTATATTTTCTCCGGTATTTGCCCTTCCCTGTCTCGATACATGGCAATCTCGATATTTCCGTGCTGGTCCCCTTTTCCTTCGAAGATGCGGCTCTCGTTCGGGGGTAAAACAAATCGCTTTTCTCCTATTCGGGTGCGCAAGGCTTCTCCGGTCGTATTCACAAATCGAATCGCTCCCGGTGGAAAGTCGGCATAGTCATTGTTTACGGCGAGGATGTGAAATGTGTCGTCATCCTTTTTCTCGAACAGGAGCAGGACGCGTGAGGCGCCAACTGGCAGATCGACTTCCCCTACGAGGTTCACAGGGGTCTCGATTCCCTCAGGGACATCGCCAGCCAGGAAAAACTTGAGATGACTTGGGCCCTCGTAACGATAGACAGGAGCGAACCCCCGACTGTATACGCTGAAGCTGTCCACTCCGCCCTTCGTCTGAAATTTCAAGTCTCGGATCACTCCTGAATCACACAATGTCAGGATCTCGGCTTTCACGAAATCACCGTCACCCTGCGCTATTACACTATTCGCGACAGTCGAGAAGAGCGGGAGTATAACAAGAAACAGGGGCCGAAGAGCAAACATCAATCAGGGTCTTACAGTTCATCCTTCTCCAACCAGCGGAAGGATACCACCTTAAATCTCCTTCCGAAGTAGGGCCGGTTTGCGCCCCTGTATTTTTCCTCAATATCTTCGGTTCGCTGAATGAGATCACGTTTTGTTGCAGGACCTCCGTCGAGTGTTTCCACAGGCTCGGAGACTCTCTGCACGATCGCCTCACACCAGGCACGGGCCGTGACAGTTTCCAATTCGGGGTGTCCTCGAGGTACGACCACTTTGTCTCCATACGCCCGTATGCGAAAGGTATCCGAGCGGGCTGAAAGCACCGGACCCAGGGCCTGCAAGACATCCCCCTGCATAAGGTAGCCGGGGAATCCTGTCCCCTGGGATGACTCTTCCGGAACATCATAGAATTCGTTCGCAGAATCGGGAATCTCCACTACCGGGCTCGCAACGGAGTCTTCCAAACCACGGTTAATTCCTTCCGTTCGATCCAGAGCGGCCTGCAAAGCCCCGCTGGTTCGGGTGTCACAATAGGGCTCATCAGAGGGGTCTTCATCTTCCAATGATCGATTTACGAAGTCCGAAAGGGAGCGAAAAGGACCTCGAAGTTTCACCTGCCGGACAATTTCTTCGGCGAGCATTTGTACCTGCTCCTCGGTGAGTTCCCGGAACCCACGCCAATAATTGTCCTCTGTTTTCGAATCTCCCGACTTATACCCCCCTGCGAATGGATTTCCCAAACGACTGAAAACGATGGATCCCTTCTCCCATCCTGACAGGTCAGCGTCCACCGGATCATAGACGGGCAACTCCACATCCCTCAAAGAACTTAATACCGTTTTCCACGCAGGAACGGAAGTGGAGTTCACATTGAACGCTCCTTCGACCAGAAAACGCGCCCCGAGAACATCAAAGCTGTCTTGATCGTCCGATGCATCCTCTATTTCTTCGATGAGGAGGTCGGAAGGATCGTTGATTCGATACCGGGAATTTGCGAGCGGAGCCAATCCCTCTTTCGCAGCTTCAATATCATCCGTTCCATCCCGAGGATCGAACGGAGCGAAAAACCACGAATCCCAGAGCGCTTCGTTAACCCGGTAGGAGAGATCAAAAACATCAAGACCAGCAGAGTTGTATAGGCCGTTGGTATCGTGTTCCGCAAAGTCTCGCACGAGAATCTGGTCAGGAGGTATCCTGACATTGTGGTATGAATTCCCCACTACGAAAGATGGCTCGTTGTTGTATCGCCCCATGTTCGCGTGCTGCAACTGCCCAAGACTGAGAAGCGGCTCGCGAGGGACATCGAAGAGGATGACATGCGTTTGACCGGTGGCTCCGATCGAATCACCGCCAAAGCCACGATAGCGATTCAGACTGTCGGCTTCCGGTTCTTCGTTCCCCGGAGGGAGCAGGGCTCGGTTTGGACCATCATTGAGCCACCCCATGGATCTCCACCCACGATCTTCGACCGAACCATCCCATCGAGAGTTTGCTACGATCGCGCGAACATTACTATCGATAAAATTTCGCTGGCCCAAATCATCCTCCCGTGATGTTCTGAGGTAATAGGACCAAGATGCAAGCCTTACCGGATCCTGTGTATGCTGAGATGGCCGAAAGGGAGGAATTCCATCCCCCTCTTCCGGAACGATGAGGGGTCCGGATTCGTCGTCAGCCTTCCAGAGGTTGTTCATGCGCACCGAACTGCTTTCCACAGCTGAGGATGGACTACCCAAGGTCTCCCCGTACTTCACCGCCATAAATGTATTGTGCTTCTGCAACTCCTTCAGATCGTTTGACCACCCCTCACTTTCGGTTGCCGCAACGAGCCCCACTCCCAATACTTCGATATTTGAGTCGCCTCTCACAATCAATGGTGCGCCTCCTCGAGAACTTGGATCTTCCGGTAATGAAACCCAAAACGCACCGCCTTCACTCCATCTTGGCACGAGCGTCACCCGCTGTCTTAGTTCCTTGCGAGAGTCGACGGTAAAGAGCCGGAATTCACCAGGCTGAAACTCAACATTTTGACTGTTCAGACTGAACCACGGGTAGTTACTCCCTTCCCAGAGCCTGTATAGGTCGTAGCGCCTCTCGGTTCCGTCGATATTCAAGCGGAGGAAGACGGAGATTTCCCAGTCGAAACGATACACTCGTTCAGACAAGGGTACATTATGAGGATTCCAGAGGCCAATCACAGGCTGGATTTCGAGGTCAAGTCTGTAACGGTCCTCTTCACCTCCTTCGCCTTCTGACACCAAACGAGTGCGCAATCGCACATTCATCTGTGCCCGCGAGAGAATCGGGCACACCGGGCTGTTCCTATGGTAGTAGTCGAGCTTGTCTCCACGCAAACCATGCTTGTACGGATTGAAGGAGTAGTGCCGCATTTTCACACCGCACCGAGGATGTGGAAGGAATGGAAAGTGCGTCGCGTCTGCCCGATGAAGTAGCCAGTATTCTCTCAGATTGGCCCAGTTCGGACCACCACTCCAAGGGCCATGGCCCCCAGCCCCTGAATAACTGGTGGCTGTCTGCAATATTTCCGGAACGAGATAGAAATCGTCCAATCGATCGGTATCAAGGGTATAGAGATCGTCCTCACTGACGACTGTCTTTCCCTCTGAATCTGTCTCCTTTGCTCCGAACTCTCTTTCAAAGATTCTCTTGTCGTGAAATGCTGTCGTGAGATCTCTCCGCAACCCTCCGTTTCGCGTATCTGTCAGGAGACCTACTCCATGAGTGGTCATATGATGGAACTTGTCTCGCATTAGCGCCCCCACTTCGTCGATCCTACTGAACTCTCCGGATGTGGCAATATGTGAGAGCCGCTCGTCGAGAGGGTCGATATCAGGAAACTCCGCCTCTATGCCATTTCTCTGAGCTACAGTGAAACGGTGCCGCTTGTCCTCGTCGTCTGGCATATCGTGGAAAGGGTCCTTTATATTCACGCGAGCTTTCACTCCCTCGTCTCCGACCCAATAACCAAAGTGCCCTTTTTTCCTACCGGTCGTCTGCTCGACGATCTGCTCAAGTGGGACCAGCACTGCATCATCCTCGTGCAGCTCTCTCTTCTGCACCAATGCAACAACATCCCTGGATTCGGGATCGAGCGCGATATCTGGAATCACGTAGCCGTCTGGATATGAGGTGGTGTCTTCGCTAATCTCGAAATGTTCGTTTCCACTCACGAGAAAGGCGGCTTTCGACTTCCCTTCCCTCGCTTCTGGAGTGGAATGCCAGACACCTGTCCAGCGCGGGTTGGCAACGGATGTCTCACCTTTATCGAGAAGCTCGGCTGGCCCTGTAACCGCCTGATCAGGCCCTGCGTAACGCTGCAATTCTCCTAGAGCGACATCAAGTGCGTACAAGGCATTCGCACGAGCCTCGACCAAATCTCGATCCAGACCAACCCGTCCCGTGTCCCTACGTTGAATTCCTAACAAACCTATCACAACGACAGCTACAAGGGCGATGACAAGCAATGTTGAAATGAGAGCGTATCCCATTCCTCGCGCACCTGAATTGTCTTGGGATGGATGCATTAGAACGAAGTAGAAGGGATTGCCACAGTAGACTGGTAGGAGCGCCCGTATCTGGTGCAGACCTCATCGTAGGCCATGTCACCACTGTTCAGAAGTTGTTGCCCTACTCTATCAACCACCATGAGGACTATCTCTACATGTGTCAGTTCAGCACCTTCGGGAACGTCGGAGTGAACTGGAAATAACTGGACCCCTTCGCCGATCCGCAGGGAGGAGACTGAATCTACCCACTGTCGGTTGCCCTCTGGATCAAGAAATTGAAACCGAAATTGAAGATCGACTACATTTGCAGCAAGCAACCAGTCCGTCTGGACAGATTCATCACGGTGAGACACCCACACCTCTGTATCGAGATCGGAAGCTCCTGCCGACTCGAACGTTTTTGAAGGTGAGAGAACACATCTATACAGGCCGTGCACTGGATCTCCACTGCCAAAGAGACTTCGCTTCTCGACTCGATACTGTATCGCACAGACATCTCCCGACTCAGCACCTCCACCGTCCATCGGACGGGATAGGCACATCAGAAGAGGCTGGGAACCGATATCTTCCACTGACTCCATCTTCACATTCCACCATTCTGCTCCGTGAGTCTTAATCATCACCGACCGAATGTCTGCCACAATGGTCTCAAGCGCGGCCCTCGCTTCGCCGTCGCTCGCAACCCTGCCCGTCTGATCATTCCACTTGTTCAGCGAGACCGAGAGCAGAGACGCCAACATAACAAGCAGCACTGCAGTAATCGCCATTGAGACAAGCAATTCGATAAGGCTCAGCCCCGCCGAATGGCGTATGTTCCGTTTCTCTTGTCTCATCTCGAAATCGACAACGGATATGACAACACTTTTCGGTTTTCGATCCACTCTCCCTCATCAATCAAGGGAGTAGGATCGCGATAAATCTCCACAAACACTCGCAGTACCGCTTCCCGATACTCGACTGACGTCGGTGGTAACGGGACATCGGAATTCGAACCATCTTCATACAGCGTGAGACGTACGCGAAACACTTCTCCCTGCACCTTGGGTAGATCTTCTTGAAGCTCCGGGTCGTCCCCACTTCTAAGCGCAAATGTGGGACTTCCCTCGCTACCTTCTGCTGGTCTCGGAGTTCCGTCTTCGCGACGGTATTCAAGGTCCCCTTTGTAAAGGTAGGCGTATCGAATGGCAGGTTCATTGACGATCTCCTGGTAGATCGACTCAAAGTCCTCTGACTGCAGGCCTTCCCGAATTCCCTCAACGGCGAGGTGCGCTGCATCGCGGGATCGAAGTTCTCCACCAGAGACTTCTGACTGTGCCAAGGCGGCTATCAGTGAGAGCCCTGCCAACGAGACGATGCCGACAGCGATCACGACCTCCACTAGCGTGAAAGCTGCTTTTCCTGAAACAGGTAGTCCTGCTAAGAGCCGACCTCTGTGGGAAACTTGCGTCATTCAACGGCTCGCGGTGGAAAGGATCTCTTCCCGAGTATGAAACTGAATCGGCCGTCCATTCGCGGACACTCGGAAACCGGCTACTTGTTCTGGGTTTGGAATTTGAATTGTTCCGGAAGAGTCGCGAACACCGGCAGCAACCACAACATTTTGGCCTCCGTCTGAGAGAGTGCCATCGGGTTGAAATTCGTAGGTGATCCATGATACCTCACCATTTTTTCCCTCCTGAAAGGTGACGCGTAAATCAGGAGTCCCCGGCATCGAAGCATCGAAGTAAACCCCTTCTGGAAGCAGAAGCGGATTCCACAGAGAACGCCAGCCGGGCTCTTCTTCCGCAGTTGCAGGGCTTTTTCTGCGGACCGCGATAATACGACTTCGAAAGTTCTCAAGATCCTTGGGAGAATCGTGTATGAGAACACGAACCGGCTCTCCATAAGTTCTCGCCTCGGCCCGGGCCTGCTCGAAGAAAGCTCCCATTTCGAGTGATGCCCCACTCAATTCTACAGACCGACTGGAAATCCAGTTCGGCGTTGTCACAGCGATCAGAATGCCCACGATCGCAATGACGAGAAGCACCTCGACCAGTGAAAATCCATTCTTTTCATATTTCGCATCTGACATAAATTACGGTAAAGGATCGCCACCAGTCCTGACTGAGGAGAGAAAATACAGTTCGACTGTCCAATCAGCGGGGGGATGGACGGGGGACCAACCTTTTAGACATCATTGATCAAGACCTCAAGTCACCGCAAGCGCAATCTAACCTCCGATATGCGTAGTAATCTGGTCATTCACCTGCCTGATGGAAGTGCATTGAATTTCTCAGGCCTTTGTCGACTGCATTGAAAAGGAGATCTGATTTGTGTTACTACTCGATCCATGCGGCAGCCCCTGGTAATCCTCGTTCTCAATTTTCTCCTTCTTATCACTTCTGCAAATGCATGCATCTGGGATAGAGATACCCTTCGAATTGAGGCCGACGCGAAGCCGGATATTCTGGAAACAACAACCGGCCGCTTTCCACGATTCCCCGATCGGTATTATGAAATGCGCCTCGAACGTGTATCAGAGGAGCTGAATCAGAAGCCAGACGCTCTCGATCTTTATGATGATGCCGGTGCGGCTGCCGACAGGCTGGGCAATGGAAAAGCTGCAATCGAATGGATGAGGAAGAAGAAAGCCATTCTAGAGAAGCAAAATATCCCGGACACTGCTGAGCATACGTATCGCTACCACGCGAATTTGGGAACATTCCTGTTTCACCATTGGATTCGGTCAGGCGCATCTGATGACCAAATTGATATGGCAAAAGAAGGTCGTGACCACATCGCGAATGCCATTGAGCTGAATCCGGATGCCCACTTCGGTCGCGAGAAATTTCAACTGATGGCCATGGACTGGATCATCGAGAAAGATCAACAGAGCTTCAGCTTCATTGACGGCTACCAAGATGATCTTGATTCTGCAATTGAGGGAGTGTCCGGCCTGATTCGCCTCGGGAATGGGTGGAACAGTCCGGACGTGTTTCTTGCTTTGAATACATTGCTTCTGAGGAAACACGAGGCGTATCTTGCCACGATGGCATTTTCTCGGGCTCAAGTATTGTTATCCAGTGGACGTCGCTCGTTTTCTATCGCAGTCAACAAGAGCGAGCATCTCTATGACGATCCCTTTCGTCGAATACAGGATCAGTCATACCAAAAGTTGCTTCGTAACTTTTACCAGAAAGCGAGGGCGGAGGCTGACAATTGGCAGGCTGCTCGATTTGCCTATATGGAGGGGAAATTTGCGAAAGGACTCCACCCTGATAACGATCCGGACTTCTGGGATAACTTTTCTTATGCCGGGAAGCCCCCCCTCTAAGCCTAAGAACAAAAAAGCCACAACCCGTTGAGGTTGTGGCTTTTAAAGAAGTTGCGGGGACCGGATTTGAACCGATGACCTTCAGGTTATGAGCCTGACGAGCTACCAGACTGCTCCACCCCGCGATTTGGAAAGTGTTGCGCCGGTTAGGCGGGAGGGGACTATCATGGAGATCCAGAGTTTCGCAAGAATTTTTTGGGAACTTCTCTGTCGAAGAAAAAGATAAAGAGTAAGAAATGGATTAAGAAGCGGGTCTAAACGGCTTTCCCTACGATCACGCTTCGATCTCCGCCGGTTTCTTTGTGGGTGAGCATCCTGAATCCAGTGTGCTCGAGGCAAGCCTCGATCTCGGCCACAGAGTAGCACCTTCCCTGCGTGCTGTGGGCGAGGATGCAGGAATACTCCGCCACGGGAAGTGGCCCGGTCTTTTCGGCGTTGAGGAAGGTTTCGTGAATGAGGACAATTCCCCCATCGGCAATGTGCTTTCGGGAGCGGCGGAGCAACTTCACAATGTCAGGAACATCCCAATCGTGCATGACGTTGGAGAAAAGGTGAATTTCGCAGTCAGCAGGCCAGTCGTCAGTGAACATATTCCCCACCTCGACTTCGACGCGGTCGGAGAGCCCCCTTTTTTCGATGTGCTCGCGAGCAATGGCGTCGACGGGTTCCTGTTCCAAGACATAGGCGATAAGGTCGGGATTGTTTGCGGCGAGTGCGCAGGCGTATACGCCGGAACCGCCTCCAATGTCGAGAAGCGGACCACCGGACCGGGTGTATTCTTTGACCGCTTCGGCGAGCTTTTTCCCCAGGAAAACTCCTCGGCAATCCATGGCGGCGGTGAAGGTGGTAGCGAAGTCATTTTCAAGCATCGCATCGTGCCAATCGCCTTCAGCTTCGTCGAGACCTCCCCAGTGCGCGGGCTTTCCTGTCTGGAGAACTTTGATGTAGTCCTGGACTACGGGGCGGTCCCGCAGGGAGGAATAGTAAGGGGTGAGATTCCAAGGGGAATCGTCGCAGAGGTGTTCCCGAGCGAGTCCCGTAACGATCAGCGTCCCGTCGTCCTGCTCGTGAATGTAGCGGTTGGCTTTGCAGAGGGTGATGAGTACGTCAGCAGGACGGCTCGCCCAGTCGTAGTGCTCGCAGATTTCGTCGATGGTACCGGGGTTGTCGCGGAGGTAGTTGAAAAGTTTACATTCCACTATCGCCGCCGTAAGAAGATCGGCGGCGTAGATCCCATCGCGATAGCGCAAGATCGATGTGGGATCGGTCCGGGGGAGAAGGTCGAGACCAGTCATCCATGAATCAAATGCGTTCCTGAATTTCCGCAAGTATTAAGGAAGCAGGAAGTTTCTACTCTCGAAGTCGAGGCGCTTACAGGTGAAGCAGGGAGCGAATTGAATCTGCGATGCTCTGGGCGGTGGGGCGGTGGGTTTTCCAGAGATTCGGATGGTAAGGAATTGGCGTGTCGCGGCAGTTTAGACGCTGAGGCGGAGCATCGAGCAGGTGAAAGCCTTCGCTGACGACCCGGGCGACTACTTCAGCGGTGACACCTCCCCACGGGAAGCCTTCGCCCACGGCGAGGAGACGCCCGGTCCTGGCAACTGAGCCAAGAATCGTGTCTGTATCTATCGGTTTTACAGTGCGCAGGTCGACAATTTCAATCTCCCAGCCTTCTGAGGATAACTCTTCGGCGACCTTGAGACACTCGTGAAGCATGGCGCTGTAGGTCACCACTGTGGCATGGCGGCCGGGACGCAGGATTTGCGCTTTTCCAACGGGAAGGGCTTTCTCAGGCAGTTCTTTTGCCTTGAGGTGGCGGTAGAGGAATTTGTGCTCGCAGAAAATCACGGGATCGTCGATCTCGATGGCCTCAAGCAGCATGTGGTAGGCGTCTTCCACTGTTGCTGGGGTCATCACTATGAGACCGGGATAGTGAGCGTAGATGGATTCCAGATTCTGGCTATGGAAAGGGCCGGAACCTTCGGTCCCCCCTGAGGGCAGGCGCACGACAAGAGGACATCGAACGCCGGTCCGGTAGTAAAGCGTAGCGGCCTGATTGATGATTTGATTGAACGCAATCGAAGAGAAATCGGCGAACTGCATTTCGACGATGGGACGCATGCCTTCGATAGCGGCCCCTACGGCGGAACCAAGCATGGCGTCTTCGCTGATGGGGGCGTCGAGAACCCGCCCCGGGTATTCGTCGGCGAGGCTCTTCGTTGCTTTGAAAGCACCACCAAATCCGGCGATGTCCTGTCCGTAGATGTAGACAGAATCATTTTCGGCAAGGGCTTTGGATTGCGCCCTTCGAATCGCTTCGACGTAGGTAATAGCCATGTTTTGGGTTGAGGCGCAACGGTTGCCTCAACTTGCGTGGAACGCAAGAGTTGAGGCACAAAGGGATATGGCACAGAGGCACAAAGAGCACCGAAGTCCGGGAGCAATCTCCCTTTCGCCCAATCACCCGATTTCGGAGAGTTTGACGGGACGGTTCTCTTTGGCGGAGAGGTCGCAGGCGAAGAGGACTCGAAAGGTCTCGAGTGCAGTGGCCATGCTGGTTCTGGGCATGTCTTCGCCTTTATCGACGGCGTCGAAGAAGGCCTGAAACTGGGCTTGATACGGGTGGTCGGCAACGTCGCCGGAATCAGCCATGGCCATGGGGAGGTCAGCCCACTTTTTGTCCCGGAGACCGAGCTTCGTTGAGTAGAGCTTGTTGTCGAGAAGACTGCCTTCGCTTCCCACCAGATGGGTGTGGAGGTAGTAGGGCTGCAGGCAATCGATAACTGACGCGACTTTACCGACGGCACCGTTGGCGAACTTCAGGATCGCTGCAGTGGTGGTGGCGTATTCGTATTTCTGGAAAATCTCGTGCTTTGATGTGGTCTGGTAGGCGGTGACCTCTTCGACTTCGGCATCCATACAGAGAAGAAGTGCATCGAGAGCGTGACAACCAGCCGAGAGAAGGCTGCTGCCTCCGTTTTCGACAGTGGTGTTCCAGCGATACTGCCCATACCAAGGTCCGATGCCATGGTAGTAGTCGACTTCGCCATAGTGAAGATCGCCGACGAGTCCCTGCCCGATGATGTTTGTCGTAGTGAGAAACTGGCTGATATAACGAAGCTCGAAGCAGACACAGGCTTTTACTCCATTGGCTACGACTGCGTCGTTGATGGCTTTGCAATCCTCCCAGGTCAGGGCCATGGGCTTTTCGAGGATGATGTGTTTCCCGGCATTCGCCGCAGCAACGGCCTGCTCCCGGTGCTGGTTCGGGTAGCTGGTGATGGACACGACATCGATGTCTGATGCGAGCATGTCGTCCAGGCTGGTGTAGGTTTTGATCTCGCTACCATGTGCAGCTGAAACTTCAGCGTCATCAAGAGATCTGGATGAGAAGATGGCCGAAACAGTCCCCTGATCCGTTCCATTGATTGCGTCTGCGTGAGCAGTAGCTGCCCAGCCATAGCCGATAATTCCAACACGATATGCCATGTGCGCATTGAAGAGACACCAAGGCCTTTCGGCAACGGAAAATTACGCCCCTTTTGCGGTAGTGGGGCTACGCAATCCCGATCAGTGAGAGGTATGATCGCTGATATCGAAGGACATCCCGACAAAGCTGCCACCGGAATATTCTCCGCCGAGTCGTGGAACGACGTCGAAGTTTGGAAAGATAAGAGGTTTTCCGGGGACTTTTTCCCGGCTTCGCCACCAAAGGGCAAGCCAACCGAAAAATCCGAACAGGCAGATCCCCGCCAAAACGAGGAGAACAGTCACGACGAACGGAACCCATTGGCCGGAGTCTTCGACGAAGATTCCCGGGACATACTCACGAAGTAGTTCGGGAGCATCCTCGGATGCAGGCATTTCGTGAAGCTCAGAGGAGGCGACTTTCTCCTTGGCCTCGCTGCCTTCGGCATCGGCAAGACGTGTCAGCCAGTAAAGCTGGATACTGAGTTCGATGGCCATTTTCTCGACCTGATCGGGCGCATCATCCGTGGCGGCACCTTCCCGTAGGCAATACTGGCCGATGCGCTCAAAAACGGAAGTCGGCAGGGCAGATCGAACTTTCTCACTAAAGACGAATTCCGTTCTCTCGGGCTGCTCACGGTAGTAGAGCATCATGACCGTTGGCTGGTCGGAGAACCACTCTTTATGCAGTGCGTTGAGATTTACGTCTTCCGGAATGGTCTGGGTCTCGCCTACGACCATCACATAGATGTGGAAATTTGATTCATCGGAGTGGAACTCGAGGAATCGCTTGATGTCGTTGGACTTCTGCTCGGTGAGAAGACGCTGAGGGTCGATCAGATAATCGACTGGCTTGTAGGCGAAATAAAGGTCTTCCAGTTCGCCTTCGATTGGTGGAAGGGGTTCGTAGGCGACCACCTCTTCCTCAAGGATTTCTTCCTCTACCACATCAGCTTCATCCGTTTTGGCCACCTCCTGAGAGCCGGCGGCATCTTCGCCTGCGGCCTCAGTTGCACCTTCTTCGGTATCGAGAACCGGGCCGTAGAAACGAGTTGGATTCGGTTGAGGAACCGTGGAATCGTTTTCGCTGTTCGACGCCTCTGCCACTGTCGCATCGTCTTCCTCTTCGCCATCAGGCTGATTGGGAAGGAGTCCAACCGGGAAAAGCCCACCACCCAACGCAAATCTCTCCGATTCAGTAGGTTCGGCCCATTCCGGCATTTCTACCGAAGCGGAGAGCGCAAACCCAGGAATCGCGAGACAAAGTAAGAGTGGTCGAAGGTGTCTCATCCGGGATAACTGTGAGAGAAATTGATCTTACGCAGTTCTCTTTGTTTCCGTTTCGGTTCGGGACGAAATACCCGGTATGAGGTGTGGGGGAAGATCGAGAATGTTTTTGGGTGGCTCGACCTTCTTGCTCTTTTGTTTTCCTGAGACGTGCTTTCTCAGTTTCCGGCCGTTCCGTTTCAGAACTTTGGCCAGTTTCAGGAAAATGGTCTGTAGCGCTTCGCCATACTCTTCGTTGATGAGGTTCGGCCGGGCAGCCACGAGCGCTTTATACGCGTCTTCGTCAGAAATGAGGACTTCAGCGAAGTATCCGAGGGAGATTCCGATTTGCTTGGTAGTCATATCCATGACTAAGAGGATCGCATTTTCATTCGGCCGGGCGTATTCCGCTCCCCTGACCTGCCCGTGATTGAGGAGCCAGAATCCCAACTCACTTAGACTGAGATGACTGGGCAGATTGCCGAGGTAGGCGCAGAAGAGCATCTGGGGAAAACGGAGTTCCAACCCGTCTAGCACGGCGGCAAGCTCGTCACGGTCGTGTTTTCGCAGGCAGGCTGCGGCGTCTGTAACTCTGTTGAGCATCACTCGATTAGATCCGTATGTAGATGATGCTTGGAAATCGCTGTACCCGCAGGAATAGCAACTTTCTGCCTCGTGATCAACGGGTCGCATGCAGCTTGGACATTTCATTGCAACAATTCCTAAGAAACCCCTGGTTTTCTTTAAATTATTAGATTTCTAAGATTATAAAGAAATCTTAACTACGTCAAGGGATTTTAGTGGTGAAGAAAGGCTTTAGAGCACAAAGGGGTAAAGCACAGAGGGGCCGAATGCTCCAATGCGCGCTAAAAACTAGAGCTCGCGAAAGCCCTGCACTTTGCGCCTTTTTCCTATGTGTCTCAGTGCCTGCGGCACCGTTGACACTAGATAGACATCGCGGAGAAACCTCCGTCGACGATCATTTCGATACCGGTGATGAAAGACCCGGCATTTTCAGAGGCGAGTAGAAGAGTTGCACCGATCAGCTCATGAGCTTCTCCGAAACGATTCGCTGGGGTGTGCCCCATAATGGCGGCAACTCGATCCTCGGTGAGGACTTTTCGGTTTTGTT
Source organism: Verrucomicrobiales bacterium (assembly GCA_002698785.1). GTDB lineage: Bacteria > Verrucomicrobiota > Verrucomicrobiia > Verrucomicrobiales > DEV007 > Arctic95D-9. Next base: position 316,681 of record PAAG01000019.1, read on the forward strand.
CAGCAGGGAAAAATCCGGGCACGAGAGTATTCACGCGGACTTTCTGCTCGGCCCACTCACGAGCCAGGTTTTTGGAGAGGTTGTGAACGGCTGCCTTGCTGGCGGAGTAGGTAAAAACCTTGCTCAGCGGTCCCAGACCGGAGATGGAGCCGATATTGATGATCGATCCCCCACCCTGCTCAAGCATGTGTTTTCCGAAGATCTGGCAGCTTCGGAGGACTGCGGAAAGATTGATATCGAGAATGCGGGCAAATTCCTCGTCGTCGATATCCAGGACGGGCGTCGGAGAATTGACCCCGGCTCCGTTGACGAGGATATCAACCTTTCCCGTGCGCTCGACTACATTCTCCAGAAGAGCGGAGAGGGAATCCCGTGAGGAGACGTCTGCAGACACGAAGAACGCCCTTCCGCCAGCTGCATCAATTTCTCGGAGGCGCTCGGCACCTTTTTCCTCACTGCGCCCTACAACGACGACTTCGGCGCCAGCCTGGGCAATGCCCTTGGCCATTTCTCCGCAGAGAACACCGGTTCCGCCGATTACTACAGCGGTCTTGCCTTCGAGCGAAAAGAGGTTTTCCAGAAATTGCATGCCGTTTTATAGAGCATGCGGAGCCGGGGTCAATGGCCGGTTCGTCTACGCGACAGATTCTTCGTCGTCATCGTCGATGGAGACGGTCTCAAATTCATCTGTGCTTCCCTCCTCGATTTCTTTCTGCCACTTCCGGGAAATCCACGGACGAACCAAGCCGTAAGTTAGATAGCTGACGAAAATGGCGAGCGGAACGAATTCATAGAATTGCACAGCGCTCACGAGCACGATAATGGCAGCAAAGAGCCAGACGAGAGAACGCTTGGCCTTCCAGTTCACCAGTTTAAAACTCGGATAATGGAACTCGCTAAGCATCATGAATGATAGCAAGAGCATCAATACAAGCAGGACATATCTCCAGGCGCCGATCTCCTTTTCCCCCTCATTCAACCACAGGATAAACATCGTTAGTGATGCGATAAGTCCCGCCGCAGCCGGAATGGGAAATCCGACAAAATCTTTGCTCGGAACTTTCTCGTCGCTGTCCTCCGAAATCTGAGCGAGGCAGTTGAATCGCGCGAGGCGCATTCCCCCGCACAGGAGATAGATGAAGGCGATCGACCAGCCGAGACGGTTGTCGAAAGAACTGAGCACGATATCCATCACCAACAAAGCGGGCGCGATTCCGAACGATACGATATCTGCCAGGGAGTCAAATTCCCTGCCGAACATGGACTCCTGCCCCTTTATTCGAGCGAGACGGCCGTCGAGCGCATCAAAGAAACACGCACCAAGGATCAGGAAAATCGCGAGCTGAAAATCACTCGCTCCCCCAGCCGGATCCCTCATTCCCTCGAAAATCGTAACCACAGCACTGAAGCCGCAGGCGAGATTGCCTGCTGTCATCAAATTTGGCAGTAGATATACCTGTGGATTGCTCCAGGGACCGGGAACGTGGCGTTTCATTGCTGTCTAAGGTCCGGTGCCGGGGGCGAAATAGCAAATTTCAAATGTAAATCCACTCGGATCGGTCCATACTACTAACCTATGGCAGAAACCCTCGAACAGCCCGAAATCGACGGAAGTATCACAATGGGTGAAGTATTGTCACGCTTTCCCGGCGCGAAGCGTGCCCTCTTTGCTGAGTATCACATCGGCGGATGCCAGAGCTGTGCCTACGATGATGACGAAACGCTCGCCGAAGTCTGTGAGCGGAATGAAGACCTCCCCGTCGGCGAGGTAATCAATCACATCCTCACCGCACATGAGAACGACAGTAAGATTCTCATCGAACCTGCCGACCTGGCCGAAGCTCTCCAACAGGATCCCGCACCCCGGATGATCGACCTGCGCACCAGCGAAGAGCATGAGGCGGTCGCACTCCCCAATTCGGAGATGTACAGCAGCGAGCTGCTCCAGAATATTTTTGGTAATGAGAAAAAAGATCGAGTGATTGTGGTGTACGATCACACCGGTGATCGCTGCCTCGATGCAGCCGCCTATCTCATCGGTCACGGATTCAAGAATACCCGAGCACTGAGGGGCGGAATCGATGCCTATGCTCAGGAGGCAGATCAATCCATTCCTCGATATCAGCTGGAATTTGAAGACTGATTTTACCCGGATTGCAATACTATGAGTGACGACGTCGAAGAAAAAATCTCCCAGGCGATCGCCAATCCCCAGAACATGGGGGAAATGAGCGACGCAGATTCCGTAGGTACGGTTGGAAATCCCGAATGCGGCGACATGGTCCGCATGTGGCTCAAGTTTTCCGAAAAAGATGGCAAGAAAGTCATCGATAGAGCTTCCTTCCAAAGTTTCGGCTGCCAGACCGCCATCGCCGTAGCCAGCATGGCAACTGAAATGCTCAAAGGCAAAACCGTAGAGGAAGCTGGAGCGATGGATTCTTCCGAGCTTTCCAAGCCCCTCGGTCCCCTCCCCCCAATGAAGATCCATTGCGGAGAAATGGTAGAGGGCGCCCTTCGCGAAGCACTCAAAGAAGAACGTGGCTGCGAAGAGCCAACCTTACCCGCAACGCCGAATGCGAACACATTGCTCGGCGACATGCATCAGCCGAAGCAGAAATCCGGTAAGCTGAAAGTCGTAAAACTCGACGAATAGAAAAAGAGAAACCCAACGAAAAATTTCCCATGAACGAAGACATCGAATTGACCCGTGAAGTCGAAGCTATCCAGATCCCCAGCGGAGACCTGATCCGAATTCCCCCAGGCACCATGGTGCGTATCACCCAGGCGCTCGGAGGCACCTACACGATCGCCACGCCTTCAGGACTTGCCCGGGTGAAGGAAGAAAACGCCGATGCTCTCGGAATCGATCTCGAAGCGGAAAAAGCGAAAATGTCGGCAGCAGCCGAAGCTATCCAGAATGGCGATGTCGAAACTGCCGTCTGGGAACAGCTGAAGCTCGTTTTTGACCCTGAGATTCCCGTGAACATTGTCGATCTGGGCCTCGTTTACGATTGCCAGATCAAGGAAGAGGAAGGCGAAAAGAACGTCGAAGTGAAAATGACACTCACCGCCCCCGGATGCGGAATGGGGCCAACCATCGCCGCAGATGCTCAGTCAAAAATCCTCATGCTTGATGGGATCGCGAATGCGCAAGTCGACCTCGTATGGGATCCCGTCTGGAATCAGGACATGATTTCAGAGGAAGGAAAAATGAAGCTCGGGATGATCTGAGCTTCGTTTTCTTCCGATCCATCAATCAGGCAACCGAGATGCGGGTGATCCAGAGGAAGACGCAGTAACCGGCGTAGCAGGCTAAAAGGATTCCCCCTTCAACCCTGCTGATCCGCTTTTTCGTCATCATCATCGGTAGAAGCAGGACCGTAAGGCCGATCATCACCCATAGGTCTGACATTTCAATCTGACTCGTCTGAATAGGCTTGATTACAGAAGTCAGTCCCATCACACACAACAGATTAAAGATACAGGAACCAATCACGTTCCCTGTGATGATGTCGCCCTCCTTCTTCAGTGAAGCGACAACAGACGTCGCCAACTCCGGAACCGACGTGCTGAAGGCAATCAACGTAAGGGAAATCACCGCATCTGGCACTTTGAAGAATTTCGCGATTCCCACCCCGCCATCTTCCAGCCATCCGGCTCCGAAATAGAGCGCAACCAGACCGGCAAAGATCAGAACGACAAGCTTCCAAACGGGAGTATGCAAGGCCTCTGCAGGGCTGTACTCCTCGGCAAACTCCGTCAGGACCTCTGGATTCTTCACCTTTCTGGCGAGGTAGAGCTGGAAAATCGTGTATCCGATCACAGAACTGAATAGGAGGGCCCCTTCCAGATGGCTGATGACCCCATTCATCTGCATCCAGGAAAATACCAGAGTGGCTACGATGAGAACGGGAAGATCCCGAAAAAGAAGCTGCGCCTTGATATTCAGAATGCAGATAAACGCACTAATACCGAGAACGAGGGCAATATTACAGATGTTGGACCCGATCACATTTCCCAGCGCCATATCCGGGAGGCCGCTGTTGTTGAACTTGATGCTGACGAACAGCTCCGGCGCACTCGTGCCGAACGCAACTACCGTAAGTCCAACAACCAATGGAGAAATCCCGAAGCGCATAGCCAGCTTGGCCGCGCCGTTCACCAGCCACTCTGCACCGAAATAGAGCGCAGTGAGACCTGCGAGGAGCCAAAGAAAATCAATGAGGAGAGCCATTCCGCACCTTGCACGATGTCCAGCGTGGAGCCACTGAAAAATCTTTCACATTTTCCTCTTGCGAAAACGGGTTTCATCCGCATATTCCCACCCCGCGTAACAGACGTTATCTAGCTTGCGTATCAAGTGACCCGTTCGTCTAGCGGTTAGGACTCCGCCCTTTCACGGCGGCAACACGGGTTCGAGTCCCGTACGGGTCGCCATTTTCATAAACGCCTAACTCCTAGTAAGTTAGGCGTTTTTTGTTATCTAGATTTTGGCTCAGGTGACAACCAAAGTGACAACATCCGAGCACGGCCAAGGGTGTCCGAGATTGTAAAACCGCTTGATTTGCGGCCCAAAATTTCGGAGAGTTTTCATCGATGAGCCGTTCAAGTGTGAACGGGACATCTGGATTCTTGGATGAATCCAATGCATTGATGCAGCCCGTATTTATACGGCTGCCGAAACCTGGGACAAAATGCCCCCACACGGGGCTTTCGAGAAGCGAACTGAATGAGCTGATTCTTGGAGACAATCCAAAAGTCCGCTCGATCGATTTCCGGAAACCTGGAAATTCGAGGGGAATTCGATTGATCGTTTTCCGATCTTTGGTCGAGTTCCTTTTCAGCTTCGAGAAAATGTCGTCCTGAGTTAGGGCCTTTTGGCCTGCTGCCGGAAGGGAAACCTTCCGGCAGTTTTCGTTTCAGGATTTAAATCGTGATTGAATGGGGGTATTTGTCGAGATCGACAAAAATCTATCAAGCCCTGCGAATCGATTGCTCAGTACCTTAGCCCTTAATACTGCATAACGCTGGAAGCGGACGAGATCCGTAGGAACATCACCGGATGAGTGAGCAAACACAACACATGGTCGCTGTGCATGAAGCCGGTCATGTGGTCGCACGTTTCGCCTTTCGCGAATGGGCTCCACCGGAGTTCAGCTACGTCACCAACGTACCGGATTCCGAGTCAGGATCAGCAGGTCATGTGAGCCTTTTCCCGCCTAGGAGCAGGCTCGATCCCTCAGTATTTGACTTCCTCAACGATGATGAGCTGAACATGGAGCTTTCCGGATTCTCACAGCGAGAGCTCGAAGCCAAACTTTCCATTCTCCTTGCGGGAGAAGCGGCCACCTTTATCGAGTCCGGAGACCGCGACGATGTGGGAACAGGCCGTGAGAATTGGTCCGGCGACTTCGAGAGCGCCATGGACTATCTGGAGAGGATCTTCTCTGTCAGCGACGACGTTGAATCCCCCGGAAACCAAGCGGCCTACCACTACCTCGAATCTTTGTTTTGGCGGACCGTCCTCCTCTTGAGACAACCGATGTGGTGGGAGAAAGTGAGTGCCGTCGCAAACTCACTCAGCGAGAAGCGCACTCTCTCGTTTGAAGAGTGTCACGGGATCTGTCTCGACGACCTTTTAGAACGTTGAACATCGTAACAAGAGTAATCGTTCTCGCTCGACTTCGATGTCGTCTTTTTGGGTATTTGCCACGATCAAAGGCGAGTCCTACTCAACTACACGCATCACGCATTTACGTGCCCGCACAATTTTCGGCATCGTCGGATATTTACAGACAGTCTCTGAGCAGTCCTCAGCCAGTGGGTTCTCAAACGAGCCTTGAACTCTTCTCCAACTTCGGCGTCAATACTCTTGATGCTGATCGATTGACGGTCGGCAAAGCCCGGATGAGAGACCATCTGACAGACACGGACCGATCGATGCCGATGCGGTCGTGGAAAATCGCCCCCCGGGGCGTAGGAGCGCTTCGTGCGCTCGCAGCTGACGGAGCCGCTTCCAAGGATGCGGCTGTAATGTCAAACCACGATCGCCGCCATGTCTGTTTATTTCCATTCGCTCTCGCTGGCTAGAGGTCAGCTTACCGATCTTCGTCTCTTTGCGGACCAGCCGCGCTTGCCACACTTGTTCGGAGCGATAGCGCCCGCGTTGGCTCTACTCGTTGTCACCCTTCAATCAGCGGCCTCACTCGCAGGCGGTTGGAGTTCCTCTATAACATGCGAACGAAGAGCGAATTTTTCGACTCCGTCCCATGGCAGACCAACTCCGCAAATAAGTCAGGAGGTCGACCTATTTCAGAATGTCGGGCGAAGAAACTTCCCCCTCTTTCAAGGCTGCAGCAGTCGGCTGCGGCACTCAGCAACCAAGTCCTACCACATGATCGATACCATCGGTCTGAGGCCTTCCATTCTCCCTGCGGAGCCGGTGGAAGATTTATTGCGGAATCGGCACCCAGATTGGTCATTCTGGGCCGACCGCATCGCACACTCCCACCTTGATGACATTCGCATCAAGGCGAGAGGCAAACACAGACAGAACGAAGTATTCGTCGCCTTCGATGAGCACGGCAAGCTGGTCTACGTCCAAGCCAACCTGCCACGTCTACTGCATCTCTCCAGAGGGAAAGATCTCGGAAACGGAATCCAGATCAAGACTCCGGAAGAGTTGGTAGTCGCGAAGGCATCGCTCCTGCAGACCGTCCGTTGGTTTCGGCACGATCTCCTCGAGAAAGACTTGCCGCTTGGGAGACTGGATCTGGCTGCAACCCTGGCCCAGAACCCGAGAGTTATCCTGCCTGTCCACCGCCACGCTCGACATCCACGGATCAGAAGGGAGACCCAGTCCTATTACAATCTCCCCCCCGAGGAGAAAGAAAAGCATAAGGTCGCCCCCCATGTGATGTCGGAACTGAACACCGTCCGATTCCATGGTACCTACACGACAATCAGTATCTACGACAAGGTCCGTGAGGCCCTTAGGAAGATACGGAAGCCCTGGCCGAAAGAGATCGACTGCGTTCGCGTGGAAATTCAACTCCACCGTTTGAAGAAGATCGCTGAGGCGTTCGGGATGAAGCACAGGAAGTTTCTGACATTGGAGGATCTTGACTTCGAGCTCTGCTATCGAGGGTTTCGTTCTCTCCTCTGTCAGTTTCAAGAGACGGCGACGCTGTCTGACTTCGACCATAAGATAGAGAGCTACATCGCAATTCTGGAGAACCACCCTGAAACCTGGTATCACTTCGGCAACCTCAGTCCGCTAGACCACTACAGGATCACCAAGAATCCGGCGGAGAGCTACTTCAAAGGCTTCCGCCGCCGCGTCGGCGGACTGCAGATGCAGTTCTTGCCGTTCCAATGGAGCGAAATCCTCCCTGAGGACCGTCTCCCTGAGCTCGTCGATGTCACTTTGGACGGACGAGAAATCCACATCCCCTCTCCTTGGAGTTTCGCATGAAGACCATGTCTCACCGGAACAACGGAGCGGCCGCCCTTGGCGGCCGCTCGGAGAGGACAAAGGCTTCATCCCAATTGTCCGGGGGGCGTCAGCGGTGCGAAGCGCCGCAGCCATCCCGAGAGAATTGTGGAGAAGCCCCAGGCCGAGCCTTCGGACTTGGCAGCATGCAACGAGCATGGCTCGAAGCATGTCATCTACCGAATTCCCTTCGGTCGCCTATCAGACAGGATTGAGGTCCAACGGTGCCTCGCTTCGCATTCAAGTCCGAAGCAAAAACCGACCTGATGGAATCGTCATGAAAGACATCAAACAACAGGCGCGCAACTTCTTCACGGATGAAGAGTATGCGCTATTCATTGAGGAGACGAAAACTCTCCTCGCGCAAGGACAGGAACCGCAACCGGACACAGCTCCCCTCAGCTTCATGCTCTTCCTTCACGATGTATATGGCGTGCAACGGAACGAAGTGGGAATTGTCGATGGCGACGTCCGCCTAACTGTAAGAGCGAGCAAGCGGATTGCGCAGAAGCGTCTCCGTGATTCTGACGTCGAGCCCGATCTACAGGATCGGATCATGGAAATCATTCGCGTCCTCGGAAGCCATGAAAAGTGATCTGGTCATTCCCACGAAGGAACCGATTGGCCGCTGGAAGAATCCTGCGGTCATCGCACGGACCCACTTCAAGAACAAGTCACTCAGCTGCTGGTCATTCAATCCAGTGATTGGGTGCTCTCATGGCTGCGAATTCTGCTACGTGCCGAGCGTCTCGACCAACAAGCTGAAGCCGCAACTTGCCAGTCACGGTGTCAGCAACCCGGACGCCGAGTGGGGCCGCTATGCCCTGCTCCGTCAATGGGATGAGCCGAAGTTCTTGAGGTCTCTGGAGAATGCCGAACGAACCCCGGGCGAGGAATTAAACCCTGACGGAAATCGTGCCGTGTTGTTCTCCAGCACGACCGATCCTTACCAGGTGTTCCCCCACCCCGATCCGTCGATTAAAAAGGAGCTCATGAAGGAATCAGCAGCTATAGTTCGGCGAGCTCTCGAGCTCATCCTTGAGCGTTCGACGCTCAATGTGAGAATCCTGACCCGCAGTCCGCTTGCCAAGCGTGACTTCGATCTTTACCGCGAATTCGGCGATCGTCTCCTCTTCGGAATGAGCCTGCCGACGCTCGACAACTGCCTTGCGAAGGTCTACGAGCCCGGCGCGCCCAGTCCATCGCAGCGATTGAAGACCCTGCATGCGGCGAAGGAAGCAGGTCTCCACCTCTATGTGGCGGTTGCACCCACCTATCCAGAGTGTGAATTCGCCGACTTCAAGAGGACGTTGGCGGCTGTGAAGCCGCTTGATCCAGTTACGATTTTCCACGAGCCCATCAATATCCGGGCGGAGAACGTGAAACGGATCGAGCGGCACGCTCAAGATCTCGGCGTCAAACTGAAGACGGACGTGTTCGCCACTCGGAGCGCGTGGCGCTGGTATGCCAACACCGCCTTCTGGGGGATGGAGGTGGCAGCCTACGAGCATGATCTCGAAGACCGTCTCCATCTCTGGCCCGATTCCACGCTGGGCTCGAAGGAGGCTTTGCGCGAGGCAAGCGGCGATCCGGAAGGCGAGCTCGCATGGCTGCAGAGTTGGTGGAACCGCATCAGCGAATGGCCAGGCAAGAAGTAGATATCATCGCCGGGCGCACCCTGTTTCCGGTGCGCCCGGCCTCTGTCCGATATCACGTATTCACGGCGATCTCGACACCAATGGACATTCCTGGATGAACTCCCTGCCCATCAGCCCCTATCGAACCGAAGAGAAATTGATCAAGGCTACTGCGAAGGTAGATTTGATCGTGGCAAAAACGGAATCAGGAAGATTCCGCAATCCACACCGCTCGCCCGAAAGGGCGATTCACCCGATGAGTAAACCATCGACAACAAACAAAAACTCCGACGGGAAAAACCCGGAGGAGGCAAAAGGTTCGGCGTCCAAGCGTCGCAATCGAAGCACCCGCGAAGGAAAGTCCGTCACCTTGCACGGAATGGCCCTCGTGGAATTCCAAGTCAGCATCGAGGACTCGACCCAGGATGTCGAGGAATTGCTCACCAACTTCTACGATCTCAAAAAGATCGAAGGTCTGCCCAAACCTTTCGAGCTGCTCAAAATGCTCGTCGAGGATAAAGTCTTCGAGTACTGCGGAGAGCTACACGAAGAAGTGCCGATGAAGCGGTATGTCGAAGAAGGACTGTTCCTTTGTTTCGAGACGACGACTGAGAACAAATATGGGCCGTCACCCTACGTCGGACTCAAAGTCACCCCGAAAGGGATTGAGTGGCTGAGAGAATACTATGGACCGAAGGCCGAGCGCCACCTCAGTGGAATGGTTCCGACAAAGTTGAAGGGACAGGCCAAGTAGTTCCAATCCCCGGGGGCGTCTCCAAGGGCGCTCTCGGGGACACTTCTCGCTTCAAATGATTCCCAAATCTATCGCTCCCCTTCCTGTAGTGCTGAGAGGTCATCCTTGAGTTTATCTGTTGCGGGAAGGATCCGATCGACTTTCACCCCGAGAACTTCAGCAATAACGGCGAGCTCAAAATCGAAAACACTCCGAATTTGTGACTCCACTTTTGCGACCCAGACGCGGTCCGCACTTTCGATACCAGCCAGAGCAATCCTGGCCGCAAGCTGATCCTGAGTCAGCCCCTTCTCAATTCTGAGGAGGCGGACAGCGGGACCTACGGCATTACGGAATCGTCTGGGCATCTCGTTCCCTGTTGGGAACTTGACCCTGTGTCACTTTGGCCGTTAATAGGTTCCCCATGGGGAACTCACTGAAATTGTTCTACTATCGTGATCAAACCGGCCAAGCGGTTGGCCCACTTCCGCTTTCCGAAATCCAGCGTTTCGTCGCGGCTGGTGTTCTGGCCTCAGATGTTCAGATCCGTAAAGAAAACAGTCACGACTGGATCCCCCTCACGTCAGCCCCCGCCAGCGAAGAGATCTCGACGGCTACAAAAACCTCTGACTTCAGCTCGCAATCGCATCGAGCAAACCTCCCCTTCAAGAGGTGGCGCAACCGGCTTGCCCGAAAAAACAAGAAGGAGCTTCTAGGGTGTGTCGTCGGGCAAATCATCTATCTCACGTTGATTGTTATTTTCCTCAAGTTCGTGGCGTGGCTACTCGATAGATTCATGCCTCCCCTCTTCCCTGATGGGATCTTCTAGTCCCCGCAACCCTCGCGAATCCTTTCATGAGATTCACATGTCCGCATTGCTCCGCCAAACTGTCATCTAGCAAAGAAGAAGCCAGACACAGCGCGATCCGATGCCCAGGTTGCAAGTCGATCTTCCAACTGGATGGCGCGTCCGGCTCGTCATCATCGAACGACAAATCGCAGAACGTCACCTCTTCTGGAGTGGACTCTCCTGAATCCCTCAAGTCCCTCAATCCGGATAGTTCCGGAAAGATGAATCTACTGCTCTTCGGATCCGTAGTCACCTACCTGATCGGCATCACCTGGCCGTTGATGACAATCGAGAAGAAGATCATTGGATTCCCTTTCAAGGGCGACGCCGTTTCGCTTGCAGGAGGCATCGTAACACTTTTCTACAAAGGAGACCTTCTCCTGTTTTTGATCCTATTTGCCTTCTCGATCGCATTTCCCGTTGGCAAACTCATTGTCCTTTTCCGGCTTTGGCATCACCCCTACGCAAAGGACCGGTGCGATCAACTGGCCCATCGACTCGCCGTTTTCGGAAAGTGGTCCATGCTCGATGTCATCGTCGTGGGACTCCTCGTCGTCGTCGTGAAGATTGAGGGAATGGTTTCGGTCAAGGTGCACGCAGGCGTCTACTTCTTCGCCACATCGGTAATTCTGACCATGATCACCACGGCATGGATCGGCAAAATGCTGGCGAAGCGAGGAAGGTAACCGTGAGTCGGAGAATGAAGCTCGGACTCAAGTCGCCACGCCTCGACTTAAGTCGACGACACGAGTCTTTCTGCTGGCATGTCGTGGACTGTCGGGAAGCCTAATAAGGATCCCATGACCACCGACCAAAAAATTCCAAAGTCCATTGAAGCGCTATCGGTCCTGAGCGGAGTCCCGGAGGAGAACGTTGCCGTCCAGATTGCATGCCTCTTCACCGCTATCGGAGGTCCTCATGCCGGTCTGGTGACTCTCGGTGACGAATTTCAGTCCGTCGGGTTTCACCTGCTTCAGCTGAGCGGAGATTCGGCCAAGGAGCGACGGCTCCTCGACTTACTGTTTCAACCCCTGCGATTCCTCCAGGAGGACCTGATGAAATACAGCCGCCTTGCTCCATCCACGCAACTCGACTGGATGGCACGAGCGTTTATCAATGACAAGCGGAGCGACGAGTATCTGCCGCTCGACCCGAGCGAGGAACGGGTCGAAGGCACTGCTCGTAATGATGTCTACTATCTGGCCGATTTGAGCAGTCAGGCCGTTTCTCTTTCCAGCCCTTGGAGGAGAATGGACGATGTCGACAGGTTTCTGGACAAAGTTGGCTGTAAGACCGCCCTTCCCGTCGACGGAATTCACAGCTACCTGCCCGGATACCCGATGTTGTCCCAATCGTATGTGGGTCGAAACGAAGGGCGCTGTCTCTACGAACCGGTGTTCTTCCTCGACAACCCGGGGTTGGAGGTTCTTCGAAAACCGTGGGAGGGCGTCGATCGCGGCTTCCCCCTGATTCTTGATGAGACAGGTCAGTTGTGGAACAAAGCCGACACGTCCGCAGCTGCTCGAAAAATTCTGACTGAAGTATTAGCGGAACGGACCAGCGCCAATCCATCGACTTCCAGCAAGGAACGATACAGGACAGGGCGTGCCCAAGTTCTCTCCGTCGTTCAGGAAAAGCTTGGGAGAAAACTGCTGTCCGAGCCAGCATTAGAAAGCCTCCTATCAGGCACGTTGATGGGAACAGTCACACCTCGCGAAGATCGTGACACCAAACTCACTCCCGAGGAGATCGCAGAGGGATACGAGCAATATCGCACTTCGTTGACCGAACTCACGAGGCTGCGCCGACTCGACGCGTTGGGCGTATGGTGGAAGACCATGAGCGCTGAGGCGACCATGGAGCTTCATCGTCGACAGCTTGAGTTCGTTGATAAGTTGGAGGCCGTCGACGGCGGAGAGCGACCGTTCACCGCCAGATTCGCCTCGCTCCCTGTCAGCATGCTCTGGACTTTGTCCCACCTGGCACCGAAGGAGAGGATCAATGTCCATCAAGTCTCCTTGGCAATGACATGGGCGGAAGCGGCAATACGCAGCCACCTTACATCGCTTCGAGAGTTCAGACACAATGCGGAGAATGAACGAATCGAACGAAAAGCCGCCGAAATGCTCTGGAAGCTCCTCGAGGTGGAGCCGGCCAGTTTCCGCGACCTGATGCGCAAATACCCCGTGCAACGACGGGAAGTGCATGAGCCGGTCCTCAAGCATCTCGTAGAGTCCGGAAAAGTCCTGCGCCTGGAAGACAACAAGCTTCGACTCACAGACGAGACTCGGGCGGAACTCGCTTCACGATCCGGTGACGTAAGGATGCTCGCCTGATGAATCGTCAACTATCCCTGTCTGCTTCGACTGACGCTTGTTGACGTTCCGTTCGAATCGACTTGTGAAGGTGCTTTCCCATTCGCTACCGCTCGATCTCGACCTACGACAAACTGCAATGCCGAGCCTCTGAGACGTCGACAGAGACGATTTCAATGGCTCGCGCGCCCTCTCACAATTCGCCTCTTTCGAACTTCGCGTCGTCAATGCAGCAAACTGCGGTGGTTTTCAGTTGACCGAATGCAGCACCCCTTAGGGGAGGGAAGCTCGACACGGACGACTTTTGGCAGCTGTGTCGACAGGCCCCCGACGCCGGTTTGACGCATTGACCGACTGACAATTGTTTAGTCCGACTAAAGTAGTCGCCACACCGATTTTGGTAGCGTGTCGAGAATGTCGGGGAAGATTTTTCGGTGGATGGACGATCAGACTGACATTCCCGAATCCCTGAAGCCCGATAAACACTACGGCCACTTGAATGCCTTCCAACTGACGAAGCTTTGGAAGACTCTTGATGATTTCACCAAGGCGTTCGGCATCGAATTGGAGGCAACGATCCTCGCAACGCTCGCGGGATTGGCCCACGCCATGGGAGGCCTGGTTCGGACTTCAACGACGTTCGGTTCCATCGAGCCGCCTTTCTCGTTGTTGCTGGTGACCCCGGAAGCAAATCCCGTCTGGACGGAGGTTCCCGTTCGGTTCCTCAGCCATGAATTCAATGCTTCGATGCGACAGAGCCTCGAAATGTTCTTGAGCCAGAAGCGAATGGAGGGTTGCAAAAAGGACGAAGATCCATCCGATACCAGTCTCAAGGATTCGGCCGATCTCGCGAAGCGGCTCTTCATGGACGGGATGGTAGAACGGATCGCCACCTCGTCGCTCCAGTTCCCCTTTCCGCGTGCGCCGATCGACAATCACGTGCTGGTCACCACTCCCCCCACAGGAATCACCCGCGCGCTTCGACAGCTGCAACCGCTTCAGAAGTTCCAACTCGAGAACGCTCTCAGCACGGGTGCTCGACTGGTCGCCCCAAACGGTGTCCGGAGCAGCGGTGTTCCCGGTTTCTACTGGCAGGTCTGCAAGAGAGATCTCCCCGCGTTGATCGAGGAGAATCCCTGGTTCATCGGAGTTCCTTTTGCCCTGCTGGAGACCTCCAAATCCGGCAACGCCGTAGTCGATCCTTATTCCCCTCCTGTTCACGACTTGCTCTATCGGTGCAAAGACCTTGCCACCATGCGCCATGCCGCGATGGGAAACAGCCGTCAATTCAGGACCGACGGAAAAGACTTTCGGGCGTATCAGGAATTCCTCGAACGAGCCCAGGCAGAGGAAAGGCGATGGGAATACGACACCATCCTTCCGCCACTCCGAATCGCCGAGCTGGGCCTGAAGTTCACCTCAATCCTTGCGGTCCTGGAAGGAAAGCGCCAACCGGAAATGCTTGAGATCAAGCTCGGTCTCGAACTCGCGAAGCGTGCTGCGGTGAAGCGCCATCGAGTTCTGCAGGCTGCTCTTCCCCAGCAGCCGGATGAGATGGCGCGGCCTCACCTCGAAGGACTGTCCTCCAGGGAGCGTGCCGTTTTTCTCCGGGTAGTGGAGCGAGGCGGGCTCACCAAGACCGAGTTGGGTCGGTCCTTTAACTGCATGAGAAAAGAGGAGCGGGACAAAATCCTCTCAACCCTCGTCGTGAGGAACCTCGTTGAGATCAGATCCCGGGGAATCTATGCATCGGCCAACTGAATGAGACATTTCTCCTTGTACTTTCAACCAGACCTGCCAAAATTATCTACATGAAAGATCTACCTCCTTTTGACCCGCATGCCTGCGTGAAAAAATACCTGGCGAAGCGACTTGCGAATGGTTCCGACTGCCCCGTCTACAAAGGTCCAGAGTCACTGAAAGAATCCGACGCCACTCATTTCCTTGTTCCAATGCAGAGCGGAATGGGTCTCTGCCGGGTTCGTCGTGAAGCCATCGCAAATGGAGTGCCCGATGACGAAACCCTTTTCGATGAATCATTGGTCGGCGGAATAGAAGATGACTTCCCCGACGAAATCTAGAAGTCGTTCTCTTCCATACCCTACCGCGATGCAATCCATCGCCAATCCGCGGCATATATCCTTGATGGCACAAACTACCCATTACGTGCCGCGGATCTCCAGGCCAATCGTGGCTGCGCTGTTCCATCAAGCGAAGATCGATCGCACCAACATGGTGCGGCTCGTGAATCGCTTGCTCGAAGACTCCTTGCGGGGCACTCCGGGCTGGCAGCGCGCCGAACGGGATTGGCCCGAATTGGCGGTACTCGGAAGTCGGGATCAGCCTACCTGCTGATCATCACCCCACCTACGAACCCATCCATGAGGGCCCGATCGCCGCACGGCGGTCGGGCCTTTCTCGTGTCTGGGTCTTGCCCTTTTAAAGGTCACCCATCAACCAACACAAACCTCAAACCAGAAAGGAATCCATCCCATGGCTATCCAACTATCCGCAACCTATCAAAAACGACTAGGCCTTCCCGCGTTCAGCTCTCACAGTTTTCAAGTCTCGGTCGAAACCGAGATCACGAGCCTCGAGGGCGTGCAGGACGAAGTCGCCCGCCTCTATCACCTTCTCCAGGAGAACGTCGACAGAGAAATCCGCCAAGTGGGGTTTGTCCCAGGCGACCACTACGGTCTCAACAACAACGGCTCCTCCCGGCCTGACATCAACCCGAACCAGAACGGCCAACACCGTCTTAACGGTGGGAATGGTCACCATCGGAACGGCAACAACGCCCACCCCGACCGCTGGTCGTGCTCCGATAAACAGAAGGAACTCATCCTTAAGCTTGTCGCCGAGAACAATCTTGACCGGGATACCGTTGAGCAGACCGCGTTCGACCGCTTCGGCGTTGGCGTCCGAATGCTCAACAAGCTTCAGGCGTCCGGGCTCATTTCCGAGCTCCTGGAGTCCTGCGGGAAAAACAGCAAAAGTGGGAACGGAGGTGGCAAACGATGACCTCGAACGCCACTGTTTCCACGGGCAGATCCCCAACGGCCCTCCGTGTTCTTCCCGATCCGGCCGAAAATGAAGAAGTCCTGAGATACCTCAGCGCCTCGCGATTGAAGTGTTGGTCGGGATGCCGTCGGCAGTTCTACTATCGCTACGTCGCTCGGATCGAAACTCCTACCGCACCGGCTCTGTTTCTCGGGCAAGCCGTCCATGAACTCCTTCGTCTTTACAACTGGAGACGCTGGAAGGGCGAATCGCACGACGCCGATCAGCTTCGTAACGAATTGGAGAGCTGGTGGACGCACGAGGCTCCTACCGCCAACGTGGCGTGGAAGAAACCGGAGGACGAAGGGAAGGCACGAGACCAGGCATGGTCTCTGGTCGAGACCTATCTCGAGCAACAGCCCGAGGCGCCCAATGGCAAACCCGAAGGTGTCGAGGTCCAGGTCGACTGCGAGCTGGGCTCTGGCATTCCGCCGTTGATCGGTATCATCGACCTTGTCAGGGCACCTGGGGTCATCATTGACTACAAGACTGCCGCCCGCTCGCCAGACCCGACCATGGCCGCACATCAGCATCTCACGCAGCTCTGCTGCTACGCGTTGTTGTTTCGAGAAGCCACTGGCCGGAAGGAAAGCGGCTTCGAGCTGCACCATCTTGTCAAGACGAAGCAGCCGAAGATGGCCATCCACTGTCTCGACCCGATGACGTCGACTCAGGAAGCACAGTTGTTCTTCCTGATCGACGACTACCTCGACGGCATTGCCAGCGAACGATGGCTCCCGTCACCGGGACAGCATTGTGCGTGGTGTGACTATTCAGATCGCTGCCGCAAGGAGTCGGGCATCAGCTGAATCCGCCCCCCTCAAACCAAACTCATCGAGAAGGCCGGTTTCCTCCATCGCGAGGAGACCGGCCTTTTCTGTTCATCCAAATCCAACCCAATCGAATACCAACCACAACTATGAAATCTCAATCCAATCAAAAGCCGACGCGAATGTTCCGGATTCCTCTGCTCCTGCTCGCAGTGGTCTGTCTTGCCACCACGGTCAGTTGCGGCAAAAGGGATTCCTGGATCCCCTTCGGCGACAACAAATCCACCTGCGAGAAAGCCATCGAGACGCTGGAGCACCAGTTCAAGGATCTCAAAGCCAGTGTCACTGGTGGAAAGACTTCGGCCGACCGGGCTGCCTTCTGGCAGGCGACCGCCGCGCTCTTCATCGTGCTCAGCGGCTTCGCTCTCGTCGGCGGCGCAGCTCTCGGTTCCCGGGCACGGCGCGACAGCGAACAGTTCCGCCAGGAGGATTCCGATGGCGACTCACCAGATCCCGGCATCGATAAACCCGACACCCAACAGGAGGTCATCGCATGAAGTCGTTCCAGCAACTCCCCGACTACCGGGAACTGCGCAAGCTCTGGAAACAGCAACCCATCGAACGTCCAGTGCCCGACCTCGAACTCACCCCGGACAGCTGGGTGGAGCGAGGCGCGGAAGTTATCGGCTGGTGGCTTGCCCGACTTGAGTTCTGGCTCAGCGAGAGCGGCTGGCTTCGTGCCTGGTTGCGTCTCAACCTGTTCCTCTCCATCACGCTGACCATTGCAGGAGTCTTGCTCTTGCCGCCGGTCAACCGTGTCCTCGAAGAACTCGCCGACAGTGGGAAATGGCTCGGCAGCATCCTCACAGATCTGCTCCGTGTCGTTTCAGCCGTGCCGCCCGTCATCGTTTCCCTTGCCGTTGTTTATTTGCTCTTCATCGGCTTTCGCCGACTCAAGCATTTTCGCACCAGGCGAGAGCGGGGAGGAAACGGATTCGGTGACGGCTACTACCAGTGAAACCCCAATCCCAATCAGATATGAATCATCCCAATCCCATTCACATCCGGGCAGGCGACCTCAAACCGGCACTCGTCGGTCTTGGCAAAGTCGCTCACCCGAAGGCTACGCTCCCGGTGCTGCAATGCATCCGGGTCGAAGCTCTCAGCGCCACTTCGGCGCAGCTCACCGCCAGCGATCTCGACTTTCACCTCGATGTGACGGTTCCGATCGAAGCGGGAAGGAAAGGCGAGCCGTTCCTCCTGTCACTCGCTGCGATCCGCGATCAGATTCGCGGTTTCAAAGCAAACGACACGGTGTATCTAGCTCCCCATGCCAAGGCACCCTCGGCGAAGGAGTTCCCCGAAGCACCATCGTTTCGGGCGACTCCGATCCCGTTCAGCGAGGATATGAGCGCCAGCCTGTTGCGAGCCTTCTCTTGCGCCTCGCACGACACCACTCGCTACGTGCTCCAAGGTGCCTTTCTGGACATCTCCGGAAAGGGCAAGAAGGCCCATCGCATCGTCGCGACCGATGGTCGGCAGTTGTATTCGAGCAACTCGATGCACCTGCCGTCCCTCAAGTCGTCGGTCATCCTCCCGGACCATCCCCTGTGGAAGTGGAAACGAATCCTCGATTCCACCGGACAGAGTCCCTGGACCCTGCGAGTCGGTAGCGAAAAGGACGGGGCTGTCCCGTTCCGGATCGATGCGGAGACGTGGCGGCTCACGGGCAAGACCATCGAGGGCAACTACCCGAATTACCGGCAGGTCATTCCGCCGGGATCGGACTTCAAGTCCCAGGTGGAGATGTCGCCCGAGGTGGCCCACGCCATCGCCGACCTGATTCCGAAACTCCCCGGGAAGAAGCTGGCGAACAAGCCAGTCGGTCTTCACATCGAGAAAGGTCTCGTGTCTCTGCTCGCCCGTGAATCGATTGATGAGCCGTGGCAGTTCTACCCCATCGGCCCCGCCCAAGTGAAGGGACCGGAACAGGTGGTCTTCGCCAATCGGGACTACTTCCAGCGAGCTTCCGGATTCGGCCTGACGACGATCAGCCTGATCGATCCCCAATCGCCTCTGCAGTTTTCGCGGAAAGGTGACCTCATGATCGTGATGCCCGTTCGCGTCGGTGATGCCGATTCACTGAAGCGCCCTCGCAAACTCGAACCCATCGTATCGAGAGAAGCAGGGGTGCCGAAGCAAGTCGTATCGCGCCCCACTCCGTCGAAGAAGCAAGGAGCCAAACCAAGCTCCAAAGCTCCCGCCTCAAAGTCCGATCCCATGGACGAGGTCGAAGCCCGGATCGCCGAAGCCAACTCAGCCCTCGCGACAGCAGGGAAGAAACTGAAGTCGGCCAAAGGCTCGCTCAGCAGCGCGCGCGTTCAGCGGAGTGAAGACCAGGAAGAGTTGAAAGGATTTCGCTCCCTCTTCCGGTCGATCAAGAAGCTGGCTACCGGATCCAACTGATTCTGCGTCCGCAGACGATCCCCACAAACAACAGCAACCACGGCACGGAGGCCCGGCTCATCGCGAGTCGGGCCTTCGTGTTTTCACCCAACCCCATTTCAGAATTCCAACCCAACACCCAACATCCCATGAATCATTCATCCAACCACGACCTCCTCGCCGTGCTCACGCGCGAAGGAGTGCTCATCAATGCCTCGGTGCGGTATCCGCGCTTTCACAAGAAGCTCAGCCCCGCCGACCTCGGTCTCGAACCCGAGCAAGTCAGCGACCGGCTCATGAGCCTCGGACACAAGCGTTTGCTCCCGAAGGAAGCGCTCGCCCAGCTCGCTTTGGTCGAAAGTCGCACTCATGCGATCGTCGAAAAGGGCACGTTTCCGTTTCTCGGCGGTATCGGCCACTTCCTGCCGAATGGCAAACTGGTCGATGTCCAGGAACGGCTGAATTCGCAAAACGTGTGTTTTCGCGAAGCGAGGGATCGCTTCCTCGAAGACTACCGCGATCTCCGCTCCCAAGCCCTCGACGAGTGGCGTGACGCCACCCGCCAAATTTCGAAAACCTACGTAGAAGCAGAACGGCTGTTTTGCCAGATCGAAGGTTCTTTCCCTCCTAGGGAACAACTCGAACGGCGGTTTTCCTTCGACGTGCATTTGTTTCAGATCGCGGTTCCCGAGGATCTCGGCATGGAGCTGGTCAGCTTCGCCGAGCAGCAGGAGGTTCGTCGTGCCCGTCACGAGGCTGCCGATGCCGCCGCCCGGCAAATTCGGGAGGGCGTCGAGGACTTTGTCGGCGAGTGCGTCACCGAGCTGCGTCACCAGACCGCCCAGCTCTGCGACGATATGCTCGCCTCCATGCGCTCCGGGAAGACCGAAGGCGTCCACCAGAAAACCCTCAACCGGTTGGTGAAGTTCATTGACGACTTCCGCTCCATGAATTTCGCCGGCGATTCCGAGATGGAGCAACAGCTCGATCGGGTTCGTTCGGAACTGCTCAACCGCAGCGCCGAGGACTACCGGCAGAATCCGTCGGCGACACGTTCCCTGCAGGACGGTCTCACCCAGCTCCGCGACCAAGCCCAGGAACTCGCCACGCGTGATGCCCGGGAATTGGTCGAACGCTTCGGCCAGGTCGGCCGCCGCAAGCTGCAGATGGCGGGATAAAAGTCACCAAGACTGTGGCGGGGCCGGGAAACAAACCGGCCCTGCCATCAATCGTGTTCCTTTTCTAAGCCTCTGCGGGCTCCACATTCACACAACCGATCACGTCACCACCAGTTGTCTGCAACAATCTGGCAAAAACGTCTTCGGGATCGATCCGCAACTTCCGACATTGCAGTTGCTCCAGGCTTCCTTCCGCCAGCATTCCGTAGAAGTAGGAAAAAAGATGCGGTGAGCAATAGGGCTCGGCTCGTAGCGGCAAAGTCAGACTCACCGGAAAGCTATCTAGATCTGCGAGATACCCTGTATCGTAGGTGAAGCGGAAACCGTCGTCTGTCTCCTCGATGACTCCTGCCCTCCTACCAGACATCCTGACGATCCCTTTTCTTTTCGTACGTCTCTGCATTTCGTTCAACGAGTTGGAATACTATTCCCCTTCCAAACGTTCCACCAATTCCGAGAAAAACTCCTCCCCCCACAGTGCCACCGCATCCGGATCCTGAATAAAGGGCATAACATCGCTTTTGGCTTGGTCGAAATCGACTTGGGCGAAGCGGTTTCTCATCAGCCCCCTCAGGGTCTCAACTGTCAATTTCTCTTCTTTGTTCCAATGTCCCGTCTGCTCCATTCGACTCTGAAGATGGGAAAGATGCACCGGGATCCCCTTTCCCAGATACCAGACAAAGTCGTAGAAGTCGCGCCCCTTCACCCGCCTCTTCCAGTTGCGACAGAGCAGTGCGTGCACCTTTCCCGCAAACAAGCAGGAAGGAGTGAACAGCTTCACTTGGAACGGGATGGGAAGAAGGAGCGTCCGAACCTCGGTGTCCGCTCCCGCCGGGGGATCCGTATCGATCTCCATTTTGATCTTTAGCTTCTGCCCGGAAGGAAAATGATTCTCCAGCCCCTCCGGCACCCCGATCTCCAACAAGTTGATTCGGGTATTCCCCTTGATGAAGGCCGAGTCGATTGCGGTCTCCACCTTCTTCGCCTTCCGATCCACCTCGAACACGAATCCGAAGCCGGCCAGCTCTGCCCGAACCGCCTCCAAGTGAGGTGTGAGGTCGAATCCCTCATCCGGTTCGAGCAGGGTGAAATCCAGATCTTCCGAATACCGAGGCAGTCCGTGAAAGATTCTCAGTGCCGTACCTCCGTAGAAGGCAACATGCTCATAGAACTTGGATCGCCACAGTCCCAGCAGAGCCAGTTCCTGCACCACTTCGCGGAGAGCATTCTCCCATTCGGAGGATGTCTTGAGATCGTAGCGTTCGAGGAGGGATTGGAGGGCTGGATTCATGAGGCAACTGGCCTCCGCCGTGCGTTTCTTTTTCCGAGCCACTTCGCGAAGACCGTCACCGAAGTGCGCCGATACACAGCGGCGATGGAGTCAATCAAGCCAACGTCGAGTTCATCGAGACCATCCTCTTCGAGACGCAAATCTTCCAGCAGGAAGGGGGGCATCTCACGTTGCGCGTCGAGCCCCCGAACCTGGGCAATCCGATCGCAAAGTGCTTTCTCCGGCAACGCGAGAAGGTAAGCGCCGCCTTTCGCGCCTTCCCGGGTCACTCCGATCGCAAAAGCCCGTTCCGGAACCGGCAGGTATCGAAACCTCCCCACCGGCGTCTCGAAACTCCGAGTTCGCTTCGATGTCATGCAGGTAATCTCTTCCACCCGCTCTGGAATCATCCCGTAGTGAGCCAATGCAGTCTCGAGGCTGACGTAGGACGGCCCATAGACCAGTCCCGACAGGACGCGGGGATCCACAGTGGCGGCCTCGTCGCCGAGAGATCCTGCTATGTAGAGGCCTCGTTTCACCTGGATGACTTCCCCGCTTTCGCAAAGCCGGTGCAGCTTATCCCGCGGCGCACGGAAGTCCCTCAGCCGATCCATCGCCAGCTGGTAGTCGAACGGCACATCCCGAGGGAGACCCATATTCTTTGCTGATTTTGTCACCATGTCGAAAATAATTCGACATGAGTGCAAAAACAAGCGGTTTTCGGAGTCCCGTTTGCCGCCCTGAACCTGAAACCTAAACCAAACCAATATCATCATGTCCCACTTCGTCACCATCCAGACACAGATCCGCGATGTCGCGGCTCTGGAGGACGCCTGCGCCGAACTCGGCGTGGAACTCCTCCACAATGCCCAGGCCCGCGGCTACGCGAACCAGACCCGTCATGGCGATCTCGTTATCCGTCTCCACGGTCCCTACGACATCGCCGCCAACCGGGAAACCAGCGCGGAAACTTCCGAGCCCTACACTCTCACCACCGATTGGTGGGGCGGGCACGTCGAGAAGGAGGTCGGTCCGAACTTTGGCCGTCTCCTCCAACTCTACGGCGTCCACAAGACAATGCGCGAAGCCAGCCGCAAGCGGCTCCGCGTCACTCGCCGACAGGAAACCGACGGTTCCATCCGCCTCACCCTCGCCGCCTGATCCAGATCCCTCGTTCGATCATGAAATCCAACGAACACATCGAGGTCTGGATCAGCCCAGAGGGGGCGATCACGATCGACGCCAAGGGATTCTCTGGCTCGTCCTGCGAAGACGCCACTCGTTTCCTCGAGGAAGAACTCGGCACCATCGGTCGGCGCCAGCGCACCCGCGACTGGTATCGGCGCAACCACAATCAAACCCACAACGAAAACCAGCAAGAACAGCAAACATGACATCCACCCCCATCCCGGAAGTCCTGCACTTCCAACCCGACGGCACCGGGGCCGGACTCTACACCGAGACCATCGATCTCCAGCAGATCGGTGTCCTCGACGTGAGCCGCGCCTCCGAAATCGAGTTCAACCCCGACACCCAGCAGTGGGAGGTCTTCGACTACACGGGCGTCCGGGTCTTCACCGATCCGTCCCGCGAAACCTGCCTGCGCTGGGAACGGGAATACTTCAACCACCCCCATACCACCTGACCCACCATGAAAGACCAACTCATCCGCTACACGAGGGCCGGTTACGCCGGCCTTTTTTTGTGCACTCCGGAAGAGGCCCGGGCCGAAGCCATCGTGAAGGCGGCCGCCGAAGAACTCCAACGTCCGCTCCATGCCTGGAGCCTGACAGAGGGATTCGTCGACACCGCTTCCGGTTCCGTCCGCGCCTGTCCCGATCCCATCGCGGCACTCGAACAGATCGATAACTTGGAAGGCGACGTCGTCGTGCTGCTGCGCGACTTCGGCAATCACTTCGAGGAGAACGATCCCGTTCTCCTCCGCAAGCTGCGAGACACTCTCCGCAGCGCCCGGGCGAGCGGGAAGCTGCTCGTGTTCCTTGGCGTCTGGAAATCCCTGCCGTCTGAACTGGAGCGCGAGATTACCCGGATCGATCTGGATCTGCCCGGTGCAGAGACTCTGGGTACGGTCCTCGACGGAATCCTTGCCTCGGCTGAACTGAGTGAATTGCCGTCCGAAATTCGGGAAGCAGCTCTCAACGCGGCCGGCGGCCTCACCACTCTGGAGGCCGAGAATGCCTTTGCCCTGTCCGTGATTGAGACTGGCACTATTCAGCCGACCATCGTCGCCCGGGAGAAGGCACACGCCCTCAAGCAGAGCGGCCTACTTGAGGTGATCGAGACCACCGAGTCGCTCGATTCCATCGGCGGACTCGACGCCCTCAAAGACTGGCTCACGCAACGATGCGAAGCCTTCACCCAGCGAGCTCGCGACTACGGTCTACCCGTCCCTAAAGGCATGCTGGTGTTAGGCGTTCCCGGAACCGGGAAATCGCTGACAGCCAAAGCCACCGCCAGCGTGTTCAGCGTTCCTTTGCTCAAGCTCGATGCTGGCCGTCTCTTCGGTTCGCTAGTGGGGCAATCGGAAGCCAACCTCCGCGCCGCCATTGCCACCGCCGAAGCCATCGCGCCCTGTGTGCTTTGGATCGACGAACTGGAAAAGGCCTTCGCCGGATCGGGTTCCTCCGGGAACACTGACGGTGGCACAGGTTCCCGCGTCTTCGGCAGCCTGCTCAACTGGCTGCAGGAGAAAGCGTCTCCCGTGTTCGTCGTGGCCACCGCCAACGATGTCAGCAAGCTCCCGCCCGAGCTTCTCCGAAAGGGGCGTTGGGACGAGTGCTGGTTCGTGGATCTGCCCGACGTGAAGGAACGGGCCAGCATCTGGGATATAGTCATCGAAAAGTACGGTCGCGAGAAGACCGCCTACGATTCCGTCCTGCTCTCCCGTGCCAGCGAACTCCACACTGGAGCGGAAATCGAGGCCGCTTTTGTCGAAGCTCTACACCACGCATTCACCGAGGATCGCGAACCAACCGAACTGGACCTCGGCGAAGTGCTGTCTGCTTCTGTTCCGCTCGCCACCACCATGAGCGAGTCCATCGAGCGGCTGCGTCACTGGTCCCAAGGGCGTGCTCGTCACGCAACGCAGGCCAACCAACCTTGCCACGGAAAGCGGAAGCTCAACCTGAGCTGACATGCGTGTTTCTGTCCCGTGCCCGAACACCAATCCAGAACAGAAACTAGGCTGCCCCTCCCGAATGCGTGAAGGAGGGTGGCAGCCAGAGAAAATCCGCCGCTCCGAATAGGGCGGATTTTCTTTTTAGCTGTGACTTCTTTGACTCGCTGAGGCTTCAAAAACGGGGCCATCCAGCTGGATCGAAATTCTCCTCCAAACTCCGTCGAATTGTCCGAGAATGCCTGACGAAGAAACCCTCTACGAATTTTCTAATTCTTTTATCCATAGCAAGTAACAACCTGTTTGACCAGATGACCAATTCATTCGTTTTGTTTGCTACACACCAACCATAGATCCAATGGACCTTCCCTTCAAAATTCTCAACCTCGAACAAATCGCCGAAATCGGACTCCTCACTGATGCCACCCGAGCGCACTATGCGCGGCATTCCGAATCTGGATTCCATAGTGCTGATAACCAGAACGACCCTGGACCACCGGAAGCAGAACGGAAACGAAACGAAGCAATCAATGACCTCTCTCTCGAAGCTCGACAAGAATTGATCGCACTCTATTTTTTCGGTCGGCGGATTGACCGGAACCCACGCTATTGGAATTCAGATCTCCGCACCGCACTTACTCAGCTCAACAATCCGAACGTCCTCGACACGGACAACCTTCACGACTATCTCAAACTCGCTCTGAAAGCCTTCGGGATTACATACTGACCGCTCAATTCACCAGCATCTCCTCCCTCCACCGGACTGCTGCTTCACTCGAGAGGTATGTATCTTCCCGGGGAGGCAGGACTCCTCCACTGCTCAAACAGACTGCCCGCTTCATCAATTGCAAGAACATCCAATTGCCGGAGGTTCAAATCCCGGCATCTGGACTCTGCCAAGACGAACTGCTAGGCTTCCACGAAGCCCTGATAACGTCACTGAAAGCAGTTCCCGATGGACCTTCTCCCCGAAAAACTTTCCCTAGCGGACTACAAGGCTGCTCTGGAAGAGCTAAAATTTGGAAAGGTCCTCCCAACAGCAGTTTATGTCATCGCCGACGACTCCATTGCGCTCCCCAAAATCCTTGAGGAGTTGGTCAATAGGCTGCGAAGCCGACTTGAATTTGACGACTCCTTCAATGTCATAAAACTCGGGAGCCGGGAGCTCAAAGTCTCTTTTCTCTCATACCCGGAATTTTTTACCGACCCTCATCCGCATCTGTCCGAATCCGTCGGCGTCAATTTGGTCACGGGAAAGGTGCGCCGAACTCAGTACGGGCACCGAGAGAACCCTCCGATCCTTCACCGTAAGGAGACCTTTCTTCCGAATGATCATCCCGATATCCCGAAGTTTCGGAGATTGACCAAGGAAGAAGAAGAAGCCGGTCTCTACGAAGACACTTCGACGATTGGCTTCAAGCTCAATTGGGAGCGACTGCTCGCAGAAAAGGGTCTTGGGTATCGGGGGCATCGCCTGATCAGATTGGAGAAGGGCAACCAGTCAAACAACCGCGATCAACTTCTGGATCGACAGATTGATCGCCATCGTGCTGCGATCGCCCGATCGGAGTTCTCCAAGCCAATCAAGCTGTTGCTCAACCATGACCAGCTTCGCCACAATGATCGCCTTTTTGACTACGGATGCGGCCTCGGGGACGACGTCAACGGCCTTAACGAACTCAATTACACCGCCTCCGGTTGGGATCCCTTTTTTGCCCCACATGAGCAAAAGCAGAAAGCGGACGTCGTAAACCTGGGCTTTGTGCTGAATGTCATCGAAGATCCCGCGGAACGAGTCGAGGCGCTTGTGGATGCCTGGAACCACACCAAACGACTCCTGGTTGTTTCGACGCTTGTCGCAGGCCGGGAAAACTACGCCTATGCTGATCGGTTTGGAGATGGGCTTCTCACTAACAGGAACACCTTTCAGAAGTATTTCGAGGCCGATGAGCTTCTCGGATTGATCGAGCATGCTCTTCATGTCGAACCGGTTCCCATTGAGGTCGGCGTCTGCTTTGTCTTCCGAGACGTCAGCGATCAACAGGATTTCCTGTCCCAACGCACCAAGCGGTCCATCGACTGGGAGCAGGTCAACCAGAAGCTGCGCCTGCTCCGGCCCAAACGCGTCCGGCTTTCCACCTATGATCGAGATCCTGAGCTGCTCGATGAATTCTGGAAGCGGATGCTCGAGCTGGGACGGATCCCCCGCCGACAAGAGTTTGATCGATTTGACGATATTCGGCAACTCTGCCAGTCGGCAAATCAAGCCGAACAGCTATTTGTTGAAAAGTTCGGAGAAGAGCCTCTGAACGAAGCCAGACAACGCCGCAAGGAAGACCTTCTCGTCTATCTCGCCGGCGGCGAGTTTCAGAAACGTCGAACCCCTATGGCCCACCTGTCGCCCGAACTGAGGCTCGACCTTAAGACTTTCTTCGGCCACTACTCCCTGGCTTGCGACGAAGCACGAGAACTGCTCTTTGCCGCCGGCGATTCCGATGAGATGGAACTCGCGATTAAGGATTTGGAGTTCGGATGGTTCGACGAGGCAGAAGGACACTTCACGATTCACCGTTCATTGATTCCACAACTCTCTCCCATTTTAAGAATCTACATCGAGTGCGCCGCCCGGCTTTTCGGTGATCCGGAACAGGCCGACCTAATCAAGCTCCACCTCTATTCCGGTAAGCTCACCTTCCAGCACTACGATGACTTTGAAGGGAAGACGCTCCCGGAGTTGCAGACCCGAATCAAAGTCGATCTACGCCGTTTGTTCGTAAATGTGTTCGACCATTCGGAGGGACCGACGCACCAGATCCTCTTCTTCAAGGAGCGGTTTTTGCCGATGGAATTCCCTGGGCGGAAATCAATGGAGCGCTACAGCAGTCGATTGCGAAAACTGGGCATTTCCGAAGCCATGTTGGGATCAAACGACCAAGGCGCGCCGAGCCGTGAAGCTTTCGAGTCGGCGCTCGAACAGAATGGGCTAACGAAGGGCTTAGCACGACGAACGTCAGGCAAAGTGCAGCCTCCTCGCCGCGATTGAGCGTTAGCTTCCAGTTAATCGCTCAGCGATCTTTTCCCCCATCGGTCGATTCAGCTCAGCAAGGTTCTCTTTCAATTCAAGAACCTTGCTCTCAAGGACCTCATCCAAGATCCGGGGGAATACATATTTTCTGAATCCTTCCAAATCGCCACAGATTTCCTTGTTTGCCGCCATTCGGAGAATCCGGATATGGACCAGAAAATCTTGCAAAACCTGATAAACGCTTTCGTAGTTTTCATCGCCACAACTTCGACGCAAGAGTTTATCCCCGTTGAGATCTTCTGGCATCGAACTAAAGAGGTCTTTATCAACCAAGCCAGCACCCTCCAAAATTAGCTTCTCGACATCCACTTCGATTGCGATGATCTGATCGAGAATGCTTTTCTGATTTCCTTCAGGGTATTTCCCCTTGAGAAGCTCTTCCAAGATCCGGTAATCTTCGCCTCCTTTGAAGGAGGAATTTAGCTGTTTCAATACCTCGATTTGGAGCAACAATGGAGCGTAAAACTTGTTGAGCTTCTCATGGATTTCTTTCCTCTGCGCATTCCGCTGGTCCGACATTGCGGAAATTACCTCTCGGACCAAACCTGTGCCGAAGGCAATGAGAGCGATAAAAACGCTTCCTAAGTATATCCAGTCCCTAGGATCCATCGATATCGTCCTCTCTTGCTTTGGTCGCGAAAAACGACACCCATTGCTGATCCACGGAAAACTCCAGCTCTATGAAGCCGCTTGCTGAAAGAACTTCGCCCAACTCTTCCTGCTCGTATCTGGCGACATAAATTCCTTTGCTCTTCGTGTAAGAATCTACTTCAAATCCCTCTCCTTCGCCACGCTTCAAAGAGGCGAAGAAAACGCCTCCATGCTTCAGAAGTTCGGCGATTTTCTGAATCACGCCAGGCAGTTCTATTCTCTTAAGATGGTGAAGCGATGCCGATGACCAAGCGCCATCGAAGGAACCGTTCGGAAATTTCATCGCCCGCATATCTAGATGGAGAACTTCAGCTGTTGTAGCGCTGGCTGCAGCAATCGAGCACAACTTTTTCGAGCTATCGATTCCAACACACTGGAATCCTTTGTGCCCGAAGTAGGAGAGATCCCGGCCGTTTCCACAGCCCAAATCAATCACCCTTCCCCCATCAGGCAGCCGAGCAATGAAATGACGTCTAGCCGCTCTCACCGCCTCGTTGGCGTGGAGATTTCGCTCTGAGTAAATCTCAGCGATCTCGTCATAAGGATCCATCGCTCCCTGCTCCCGATACCCAAATGTCTCGATATCCGATTGTCGAGCGGTCCTCGGCGCAGCTAGACATGTGTTCATGCGTTCAATATACGAGACTTTTCACGCCTTTCACTGATTTTGTTCCATTTCTCTAGCTCACTTCGGCAAAAGCCGGCTTGCTTTAAACGAGGCGCAGCTTTTTCAATCTCCAATCTCACTTACGATATGCTTTGGCAAGGGCTTCGTCCGTTTTCCACGGCCCAAGTTTCTTCGGCCGCTTCCGAACGAAATGATCCCCCTTTTCCTCGATCAGCCCCAACTGCCCGAGGCCAGCATCCTCGGTGTAAACCTCGATAATCTTGCGAAGAATCGTTTTGTTCAGCTTGCTGCCGGGACCGAAATGCATCTCGCTGTGCCAGCGAAGCTTTTCGGTGAGTCCGTTCAGAAGATCCTCTTTCGTAAACGCCTTGTGCTCCGGAAGAAATTCGAGCGCAAAAAAATGCCACGCTTCGGAACGTTCTGGATCCGTCACCAGTTCGTGGTGCAGAAACCACTGAGTAGTCAGAGACTCAAACTTGGGATCATGTTTTCGGAGCACTTCCCCCATCGGAGTCAGTTTGAGGGGGAGGCCAACTTTCTCGATCACCCCACACTTGTGAAGCCAGCTTCGGTAGCGCTGGCCGAAAGGTCCCCCGTAGCCGAAAGGCTTCGCCAAATCTTTGTCACTCTTTTTCGGATTCTTGAGAGCTTGGTCAAGAAGACCGGCCATGTATTTTCGATTGAGCCCAAAACTCCCGTGAAATAGAACTGACATAATGTCAGAGTGAACCGAAAGTCGCTTTGAGCACAAGAAACAATTCAAGTTCCATGACCGTTAAAGAAGCTGCCATCGAAGTGCTGAAGACCGCCGGAAGAGCCCTTACCGTCGAGGAGATCTTGAGCGATATCAAAGGACGGAATCTGTTTCTGTTCCGCACTACCGGACCTCGCGGGGTTCTACTCGCAACGATGAAGAGACATTCGGAAAATACCCATTCCTGCACACCAGCGAAGGCTAAGGTTTTCAGGCAGGTTTCCGGAGATCGATTCGAGCTGATCGGGTAATCAAGATCTGCTGTTTGGAGATCAAAGTTTCATCTATTTGCCCGCAACGATCGCATCGGTCACCATTTTCACGTCTTCAGCCGGGTAGTGAAGCAAGCACATTACCTGCTTTAACAATTCTCTCTTATTCGCAGAACTATTGTTGGTAAGGGCATACCAGCGTGTCCCGTCGATTTTCCTTGGGTGGGTTGCATGACCTGAGTTTGCGATCTCGCTTTGGGACTGTGAAAAATATACCCTCTTTTTCCCTTTGATTTTTGAAATTCGATCGAATTCTTGCTGATGTTGAAAATGAATCCAGCGAAGTGCTTCTATGTATCGATCGGTCACATTATCACATGCAAGGAAACCGTTACTGCGAAGAAATGACACAGTATCCCCACGTTGTTCATGATTGGCCCTCGCGACCGGCTTTCTGGAGAGCTCCTCGACGTTCGCTTCCTCATGTTGAGAACTCGAACCAGGACCTACCTTGCTCCCCTCCCAATCACGCCCCTTCTTGGGAAGGTCGAGAATTTCACTGAGAGCGACAGCTGCGTAATCACTAGTACGTTCCTGAGGTCTTTGAGCACTCTTTGGCTCTGAATTATTCTGACCTGAGTTTGATTCTGCTATCTTTGGTTCCTTGGGTTCTGGTTCTGATGAAAGTTCCAAAAGACGCCGAAGTATGCTGGAAGCATCCTCTCCGAGTACCTTCGTATTCCTAGCGATATAGTCGTAGACATCCTGATCCAGTTCGACAGTTGGCATAATTGTAGGATTTATAACATAGCCTGAATTCGGGCCGCAACTTCTTCCCAATCGACTTCTTCCGTGAGATGACACCAGCTGATGCGCAAGCACTGGTTTGCCTCTTCCTCTGTCATACCCTGGGAAAGGAGAACATGGCTCGGTGTGTAGCTGCTCGAAGTGCAGGCCGAGCCGTTTGAGATCGCGATCAGATCTTTCAATGAGACGATAGCCGCTTCCGAATTGAGGCCCGCAAAAGAAACGTGGAGGACGTGCTCCGACACGAAATCCTGATTCCCGGTGAAGGATGGGTTCAGTGAATTTAGTGCCTCCAATGCTTTCGTTTTGATTGCGGAGCATACCCTTCTTCTTTCCACGTGCCGACTCCTGGCTAGCTCGACTGCTTTGCCGAATCCAGCAATCAGTGGCACAGGAAGCGTTCCTGGTCGGAGTCCGCGCTCTTGTCCACCTCCGACCATCAGAGGAGCTAGAGGCAGCCGATCATAGCCCCGCCGCCTTGCTACGAGGCTTCCAACACCTTTGGGGCCATATATTTTGTGTGCACTTGCACTGATAAGATCGATTCTCTGATTCTGAAGAGGCTCGACTATTTTGCCAAAACCCTGTGCTGCGTCGACGTGAAAAAATGCGGGGTGGTCGGCTAGAACATCACAGTATTCCTCGATAGGCTGACGAATTCCCGTTTCGTTGTTGACCTGCATGAGTGAGACAAGCAACGTATCAACCCTTAGCGCGTCGTTAAGGGTTCCTGGCGCAACTTGCCCCGACGGCTCTGCTTTCAGGTAGGAAACTTCGAAGCCTCTTCGTTCCAGTTCTTCGAACGGTTCAAGAACGGCTTTGTGCTCAATCGAGCTAGTAATTAGATGTCGCCGACCTTCTTGCTCCCCATACGCAGCAAGTCCAAGGATTGCCATATTGTTGCTCTCAGTGGCGCCGCTTGAGAAGATGACCTCCTCAGAGTTACAGTTTACGAGCGCCGCCACTTCGCTGCGAGCAACCTGAACAGCGCGTTTAGCCGTGTTGCCGTATTCATGCGTTCGGCTGCCGGAGTTCCCGAATTCTTCTCGGAGGTAAAATTCAACGACTTCGGCAACTTCTGGCTCAATCGGGGTTGTAGCGTTGCAATCGAGATAGACGGGCATACCTCACAGATTCGCCCAGCAATCACTTGTTTGGCAAACATTTTCCTTCTGTTTGTTTTGACAAGCAAACTCGCGGATGCTCAGTTGAGACCCTATCAGATGTCAGCTGAATTCGAATACATTTTCCCTTCGATTAGGGGCGTTCAAGCGGGACGAGAATATTACGTTTCGATGTGTCCCTTACGAATAATTCCAAAAATTTTCATTTTTAATGAGGAGGAGTTGCTCCCAGAACTTCGCGCACAACGGGTCCTCAACAAAGCTAGGATTCCTGAAATGAGCCGGTACCTCATGGAGAATAGAGACAGTTACGTTTTCTCTGCAATCACGGCCTCCATCGATGGGAAGGTCTCTTTTGAACCCATCGGCGACAACGGAGAAAGCCATAGGCTAGGGACGCTTCATGTCCCAATGGACGCTTCGTTCATAATCAACGATGGACAACATCGTCGCGCAGCCATTGAGCAAGCCTTGCACGAACATCCTGAAATTGGTGACGAACATATTTCCGTTGTCTTCTTTATGGATGTGGGGCTTGATCGCTGCCAACAGATGTTTGCCGATCTAAATCGCTACGCGATTCGGCCCTCTCCCAGCTTGGGATTGCTTTACGATCACAGAGATGAGGCAGCCCAGGTTACAAAGAAAATCGTCTTAGAATCCGACGTTTTCAGAGATGTTGTGGAGGGTGAGAAAACAACACTATCGGCTCGATCACGCAAGCTCTTCACGCTGAGCGCGGTTCACAAGGCAACGGTAGACCTCTTGAATGGACTCGATGAAAAGTGCTCCGACGACCTTGCCTCTGATGCGATGGAATTTTGGACCGAGGTGGACAGAACAATTCCCGAATGGGCGCTCGTCCGAAAAAGCAAGATCACATCGGGAGAGGTCCGGCAAACGTTCCTTCATTCTCACGGAATCGCGTTGCAAGCCATCGGTAGATTGGGCAATTCACTTCTCAGGATACCGAAATCAAAGCGAGCGAAAGCAATCTCAAAGCTAAAAACGGTAGATTGGTCTCGATCGAACGGAAAACTCTGGGAAGGACGTGCAATGCTAGGAGGACGAGTGTCGAAGGCCTCTCAAAACATCACCCTGACAACGAATGCTTTGAAGATCCACGTCGGAGTAGACTTGAACCCGGAAGAGTTGCGCGTAGAGGCAGCTTTTGCCCGAGGAGATTATGAAAGAAAATAGTGCCACATCAGCGAATGAGAATTCTGCCTTCAAGGAGTTGGGGCTAAAAAAGAGCATTGAGGAACTCAAAATGGAGGTTCAGGAGTTGTACCAATCGGA
This sequence comes from Verrucomicrobiales bacterium, assembly GCA_002698785.1. Lineage (GTDB taxonomy): Bacteria > Verrucomicrobiota > Verrucomicrobiia > Verrucomicrobiales > DEV007 > Arctic95D-9. Next base: position 350,127 of record PAAG01000019.1, read on the forward strand.
TCAAATTCCTTGGGTCATCGGCTACAGTGGTGGAAAGGACTCAACTGCTTCACTTCAGATTGTCTGGCTCGCTCTCCAGGAACTCCCTAAAAACAAGCTTCATAAGAAAGTTCATGTCATTAGCACAGACACCATGGTTGAGAACCCGATTGTGGCGTCGTGGGTCTCAAATTCCCTGAATCAGATCCAGATTTCCGCAGCTGAACAAGGACTCCCAATTATTCCCCATCGGCTTACACCTGAACTCAAAGACTCGTTCTGGGTGAATTTGATTGGAAAAGGCTATCCGGCACCGCGCCACAAGTTCCGTTGGTGCACTGAACGTCTGAAAATTAATCCCTCAAATAAGTTCATCCGAGACACCATCCGCAGCCATGGGGAGGCCATCCTCGTTCTAGGAATGCGTAAAGCTGAGAGTTCGGCCCGGCGTGCGGTGATGAAAAAGAACGAAAAGGGTTCCCGTATCAAACAGAAGCTCAGCGTCAACGGCAGTCTTCCCAATGCGTTTGTCTACAATCCAATAGGCCCATGGACGAACGATGACGTCTGGCTTTTCCTCATGCAGTCTAAAAATCCATGGGGCTACAATAACTCAGACCTCCTAACAATGTATCAGGGTGCCTCGGCCGATGGCGAATGTCCGCTGGTCGTTGATACAACGACCGCGAGTTGTGGAGACTCTCGATTCGGCTGCTGGGTTTGCACCATGGTTGAACAGGACAAATCCATGAGTGCGATGATCCAGAACGACGCTGAGAAGGAATGGATGATGCCACTTCTTAAGCTTCGCAATAAATTGGACTTTCGCGACGCCAATTTGGATTCGACTAAACCTGCGGAAAACGATCGTAGACTGCGTGATTTCCGGAGAATGAATGGGTCGGTTCAGATTTTCAAAGGGCGGGCAATTCACGGCCCCTATCTTCAGGAAACCCGAGCAACTTGGCTTCGCGAACTTCTTGAGGCTCAGACCTGGATACGAAAGAACGGTCCGGAAGAAGTTCGTGACCTCGAACTAATCAGTCTCGATGAAATCAACGAAATCCGCCGAATCTGGGTAGTCGAGAAACATGAAATGGAGGATTTGCTTCCCCAAGTATACGAAGACGCGACTGGGGAAAAGTTTCCTGGAAGGCAACTAGATGAGCTCGCCTTCGGAGCCGCAGAAATGGAAATACTTGCGGAAATCTGTGGAGAGAACCAACTCGACTATGAACTCACTCGCGAGCTCCTTGATATCGAGCGCCGCTATCTCAGTAAGGCGAAGCGCCGGGGACTCTATGACGACGTAGAAAAAGCTTTCCGCCGACATTTTTACTCAGATGAAAAAGATGCAATCGACTTCGCGCTACGGAAGAAGAAAGGGCATGACGATGCAGAAGGGTTGGAAATCGACCTATCTGCAAAAGCTCTCACCAAGCTCGAGGAAGAAGCAAGCAAGTAAGATGATTCCAGTTCGAGACGGAGTAGCTTCCAGCAAAATCTTCTATGATTCTTGAGTCTATTACCCTGCACAATTTTGGAGTCTACAAGGGAAGGCAGACGATCGATCTGACTCCCAGGAAGAATCGGCCGATTATTCTCTTCGGCGGACTCAATGGTAATGGCAAAACGACGCTTCTCGATGCATTGCAACTATCGCTGTACGGACAGTTAGCAAAAACATCGAATCGCGGGAATCTCGCCTATGAAAAATATCTGAGAAAATGCATTAACCGCTCCGTCCCTCCTGAGGAAGGCGCCGCGTTGGAGCTCAAATTTCGACATACCGTTGAGGGGCAAGAGCACTGTTACCAGATTCAACGAAGCTGGGCAGCCAAGGGGAAGACAAATACAGTGCAGGAACGCATGACCGTCCTCCGAGACGAGGTCAAAAATTCCCTTCTTACGGAAACCTGGGACGAATACGTTCAGGGGTTGATTCCAAGCCAGATAGCGGGCCTCTTCTTTTTCGATGGGGAAAAAATTGCTGAAATTGCCGATACCGAGACCTCAAGCGATTTCCTCCAAAGCGCAATTCAGTCACTTCTCGGACTCGATATTGTCGACAGACTTAAAGCTGATCTTCTGGTGCTGGAGAAACGCTACAAAAAGGAGATTTCGTCAGATACCGCTAGAAAAGAGATTGAAGCGAAGGAAGCAGAACTCCAATCGATCGAAGCAGCCCGCGATAGAGCACACCAAGAAATGGGTGCTGGGAAGACTAAGCTGGAAGAAATCGAGAGGGAGGTCAGTAAGGCAGAGAAGCAGTATCGAAAACATGGCGGGACACTCTTCGACCAGCGAAGCAATCTCAAAGTTCAACGCGCACGGATCGACGATCGCCTTGGACAAACCAAAAACCACTTAAGGGAGCTGGCAGCAGGTAGCCTGCCCCTGCAACTCTTGAGGAGACAGTTGGAAATAATTCGGAAAAAGACAGAGAAAGAAGTGGAAGCAAAAAGGAACGCACTTTTGCTAAACGAGCTGAAGGCCCGGGACGAGAAGCTTCTAGAATCCCTAAAGGCACACAAACTGAAGAAGGACGATCTTAAGATAATTGAAGAAGAGATGGCAGACGACAGGCGCTTCCGCACTGAGTCCACAAAGAAGACTGCGATCATTTTCGATGCGACTCAGGCGACAGTCGCTTCACTGAGTCACCTTCTATCCAAGGACCTTCCTCAAGCGAAACAGAAAGCAGAGACACTCGTCGAAGAAGGTAAAAGTATACAGGCCGAGCGGGACGACTTGGATCGACAGTTGCAAAGCATCCCTGACCCCGAGGCCATTAAGGACCTCTCCAAGCATTTGCGTGAAATAGAGTTCGATCGCGACAGACAGACGGGTAAACTTGAAGCCTTAGAATCAGAGTATTTTCGACTTCTGGCAGCAACGAACCGTGTAAAGGGGGAATTGAAAAAGCTCTACCACAATCATGTTGCGACACTCTCAGCCGATGAGGAAGTTCTCCGAATACTCGAGACCAAAAAACGACTCCAAGCAATTCTCGAACAATTCAAGAAACGGGTTGCAGATAGTAATCTAGCGAAGTTGGAAAATCTCATCCTTGAGAGCTTTCAAGGACTTATGCGGAAGGAAGGACTAGTCATAGCTGTCGAAATCGACCGAAGATCTTTTGAGCTTCGCATGATCGGGAAAAATGGGTCTGAGATACTTCCCGAGCGGCTCTCAGCTGGCGAGCGACAGCTGTTGGCGGTTTCCATGCTGTGGGGACTGGCAAAAGCTTCTGGACGCCCCCTGCCAACGGTTATTGACACACCCCTTGGCCGCCTCGATTCAACCCACCGGAAATACATGGTAGATCGTTACTTTCCGAATGCTAGCCATCAAGTCATCCTCCTTTCGACCGATGAAGAGATCGACGAGACCTTTTATTCGGCTATTCAAAATCGACTTGGGCGTTCTTACGAACTTATTCATGATAACAAGTCGCATACCACTACCGTCAAGCAGGGTTATTTTTGGAAAACTACATCTAAATGAAACCACCCATTGAAAGCATTCGTCTTTCCCAAAAAGCAAAAGATCAACTTAGCCAAATAAAGAGGATTACTGGAATCGAAAATTGGAACATACTGTGCAGATGGGCATTGTGCCTTTCTTTGGCTGAAGAATCAGATCCTGCTCCCGCGGACATTCCAGCAGACAGTTCCGTCGAGATGAGCTGGAAGACTTTTGCGGGAGACCACGCAGACATATACTCATTGGTTGTTCTCGCGCGATGTGGTTCAAAGAGTGCGTCCACTCTATTTAGGCTTCATTTACATCGAGGGATTGGATATCTGCAGAACAATTTAAGCACACGACAGAAAGCCAAGTCTGATATTCCGCTTGCTGAGTTTATTGAAAGCCACCTATCGAGCTAGCGAAACTGCCGAAACCATTGCGAGTCACGCTGTCGTTCCGTAAGTCAACTTACAGAATTAGCAGGTTCTCATTCATCCTCTGCAAATAGCCGAATCTGAGTGTTCCAGGCCCTGTCTTTCATACAGTTCGTAGCGACTGCCTCGAAAGATTCCTTAAGCAATTCTCGAATAACCTTGTTGTCCTGAATTTGGATCGACCAATCACTCATCCAAAATTCGCTTGGGATATTTCTGAAAGCTGAAGCTGTGGCTACTGCCACCTCGCTTTCATTAAAAAGATCCAGCATTTGCATCGACGCCAACCCTCTTAGGCGACCAACGCAATATTCATTCATAGCAACAAGATTGACTTTTGAGAAAAATTGCTGGTTCTTCTCCGACCAAAGATCAGCGTAGAGCTCCGAAATTCGATTCCAAATCCAGAAGAGAATTTCTTGAGCACTGTCTTCATCTCTATCAATCACCAAATAGAGTTCTTTTTTAAGATACGACAACATCGACTCGACTGCAGTGACTGCAATGAGGTGAGCGCCCTCCCGATTTCGATCCCAGTCCAACAACGTTTGAAAAGGACTGTCGGGAGAGTCATCTACAGCAGTAAGAAAGGGCGACTTCTTACCATAAGAAATACCTGCTGGAATGAGGCGATTTATCAAATTCTCCTCCAATTCCTCATAGTCTGCCACAATAGACTTGACTGTTGTAGTCGGGACTTTAACGGCCTTATTGTTGATCACAATAAATTGAAAAGCTTGTTCAACCGGAGGAGCGTCTAAAAGGGCAACTACTAAAAATGGAATATTTTCATCATCGAAGCTGGCTGCGCCGAATAGCCGATGTTGACCATCGACAACCACCGCGGGTTTTTCTGAGTCAGTCCAATCAGGATCGAATTGAAAGGAGATTTTTCCCAGTTCGATATTTTCGTCACAACTGTTTCTCACTTCATTTCCGTTGGACTCCGGTAATTTATCGTAAGTTGAAGTCCCGGGCGAAAAAGCTATTAGAATGTTGTTGGGGAAGGTATTGCGCGTATCAGATTTTAGGAATTTCCTAATTCCACTTAGACGTGAATCGCGCAAGGCTCGCTGTACTCCCCCGCTAACATCCTTTGTTCGGACAACACCTGCCCATAAGCAAATTTCTTTAGCCGGAGCATAGAATGCGAAGAATTCCGGGCTATTTCCGCCCGGTCTCTGGTGAACCTTTGTGCCGACGTATTCAATTTTTCTCATATTCCTTCTTATGGGGATTCGCTGCACTTGAAACAGATTAAGTTTATGTTGAACAAGTGCCAAGCGTCATTCGCATTCTCGTGTCTAATATTGAGACCGCCCTGAGAGCTGGCGGATTTCCCGCAGATAGTGCAGACGGGCTCCCTGAAGTACTTCGCAGCAAAAATATGGAATTGATTAATCCGGTTCGGACCTTCGTCCGTGAATGGATAAACGAGAGACTCGAAATGTAAGTCGCTCCCAGCGATCCTGCTTTTCTTGAGCGAATTGCATTTCTTACATGCATGCTTTACGTTTGACACGTCGTTGCCTCCCCCCAAAGATCGGGGCAAGAAATGCTCCGCTTCACAGAAATCATCATCAGTTTTAGATTTATATGTTAATTCCACTCCGCAAAAGTAACAGTTCGCAGCACTCTTTTTTGCACTCTTGGTAAGCTGGGATTTTTGTGACGCCGGCAATTTTTTCTTTGACGCGACATAACATTCATATACAAGCTGATATAAAGTTCCTTGTTTACTGACTATAGTGGTATCAAAAACCTCCTCGATTGCCTCTTTGATCAGCTTGGCTTCATTGTAGCTTGCGGAATTCCGAACGGCAAATTGGGCAAGAATTATCATCCGCCTCGCGAGATGAAAAATCTGACTTTCGTAGACAGCCCTATCTAATTCCCCATCTAAACGTTGAAATTGATCGAAGTTACTTGGACAATTCCTCTCGGAAGGAAATTCTTGAGCTAAAAAACTCAATAATCTCGACAAAGGTGAGTCCGTATTCAATGCAACTTTCATACTTTGCATAAAAAGACTTTATAGTAGAGATGAGATATCTAAATCGCTTTGTCCATCATCTATTCCCACCCTTTCTCGTTGTAATACTTGCAATATTTCATCAATGATATTCCCCCCCGCTAAGAGGTTGTCCTGAATTTCAGCAAGTCCTGCGTTTGCGTACCCCTCAAAGATTGAGGCACGTTTCTCTTCCATATCGTCAGAGTTTGACAAGACATTGGGATCACCGGTGTTGGCAACGGCGAGTAGCTCGATGAGTGATTCAAAGCCTGCTTTTGCGAAGACACTCTTCCGTATTGGGTCACCACTGGTCTCTGAGAAGGGGACGGGATCGCCTCTCGAAGCCCCGAGTGCAGCCGCGAATGCAAGAACCGAAGCCTTTGTTGGAAAGGGACCATTGGAATCGCTTTCTTTATCGTCTAGAAGACTTTCTATCAGTTCGGCATGAGCCTTAGGAATATTAATTCGTCGATCAATCATTTCTGGACCAGTTGGATTGTTGAATATTCAAAATCATTGTCGCTTTGACGAACCGTCTCATATTTTTCTCCATGGAGTTCAATGTGATCGTGCTCGACGTCTTCCTTTGTGCTGTTGTATGTTACCACGTATTCCTTCGCAACCTTGTGTCGGATGGAGACCTCAACTTCTCCCCTCCATTGGGTTTTTGTTAGGAGTAAAACAACCTGATCTGCCAGTATGTTGAGGTGATCAGCAATACTACTTCGATAGACAGGATCTAAGGCGCCGAAAGGTGAATCCATTACAATCGGATATTGTTCGCTATTTGGTCCTGGTAGGTTCTTATGTTTTTCGTTCCAAGCCTTTGCTTCTTCGACGATAGCACCAATAAACGAGAAACTAAGAAGCTGATTCTCGCCTTGGGAAGAAGCGACCGGGGCGGGAGCCCCCCCCGAAGATTCCAAAAGGCGGAGTGTAAATGCCTGTGTAAGTTCCGGGGAGTAAGATGTGACAGACATTCTGGCGAATAATCGCCGAATGCGAGTCTGGAGAGACTTTCGCATCCCTTCTTCCATTATTACCCGGATATCCCGAATCACTTGAATTGATTCACCGGTCACAGAGATCCTACGTTGAATAAGTCTCTGGCGCGCCTCTTTGCTCTGATGCTTCTCGATTCTTGTATCGAGATCGGAGATTTCAAGATCAAATTGTTCCACTCTATGCCTCGCAAGAGTTTGATCTCTCTCCCAATCTTTTACTTTTGCCTTACTAGCTGCTAAGAGCTCCTCCATTCTTGCCACGTTTTCCTCTGAACTTCCTGTTAGTCGGGTTGAAATATCCTCTAATTCCTCTTCGATGCGGGAAATTTCCCCCTTGTCCGAGGCTCGCTTATTCTCGATCTCATCGATACTCTCCCAAAATGGATCGACGTAGTTTCTAATTTGCCTGATTTCCCCCTTCATACGGATGGCCTTGTCTTCAACTTCGACAAGGCCGGCTCGTGCTTTCCATTTTTCTACTAGTTCACGAGCTCTATTGTTTCCGGGTGCCAATGATGTACCGCAGATACACTCCTCCTTCGATAGGAGATCGTTAACGAAATTGATTTTGATTCCGGCTGGAAGTTCTCCCCTTGCCTCAAGCGATTCAAGCAGGGAAGAAAATTTCTCAGCCGAAGACTCTAGAAATACGGAGTAGGCGCGACTCGATATTTCGTTTTTGAGCATCGAGATATTCTGCTCTTGAGATTTCTCTCTAGTTTTCAATTCCTGCTCTAGCTGATCGCGACGTACCTGGAGCGCTTGCGCTGCAGCTTCGTCGCGCAGTGCTGCTGTTAGTTTGGCCTGATGTGAAATTTCTCCTTCTATGTTTGCGATTAACTCAACTATAAGTGCCTGAGTTGATGCTTTTTCTTCCTCCTTGTTCTCCTTCTCTGACAGCAGCGATGCGGTCTCCGCATCTCCGACACTCTTGAGGTTTTTTTCTAAATCTCTTTTCTGCTCATAGAGATGAGTTTCTGCTCGCGTTAGAACCTCGATGCCAAGGAACATCTTTGTCGCTTCCTCGAGATCCTGTTGAGCCCCTTTGTCGGGTCTTACTATTTTTTCAATTCGTTCTCCATCGAAAAAGAAATACCTATGGAGAGCATCGGGTAGAATTCGACCGATCTCTTTTTCAGTGTTTTTAATAACCTCCCACTTACCACCCTTTCCGATACGCCCCATTTCGACTACTGAATCGCCTGAATCAGGAATGGGGCAGTCACCACTGGGTACGGCAGAAACGGACCTCTTTACGCTATAGTGGTAGTCGTCGTGCTCAAACTCAATCCGAACCCATGCTTCGACTTTCTTTCCCTGGTCGGATTCACGCAATGCACGCTTATTGATAAGCTGTTTTGGATACAGAAACCCTGGACTAAAGGACTCGTAGAGTGTCCATGTGAATGCATTTAACAGAGCCGTCTTCCCCCCTCCATTGCTGGCATGAATCACCGTCGTGCTTTTTTCCCCCGATGAGAACTCAAGCTTAGGGGTTGTTCCATAGAACTGCCTGAAATTACACAGCTGGAGAGTCTCAATTTTCATCTTCTTTGACCGCCGACTTAATAATTTCTAGAATTTCTGATTTATTCGTCACTCTCCGCTTGGAAAGTCTCGCTTTTTCCCATTTCAGTACGTTTAGGACGATCTCCCTTACTTCAGGGGAAGCATCGGCGAGAGGTTTGCTGGGGTCAGTTGTATCTGCAGGCATGTTTATTTAAACATCTAAGAGTCGATATTTTGTCTGAATGTCAAGAATTGCGGCTCTAGCCTCTCCAGAATTCAACGAAAGTGAAGCGAATTCCACGAACCGGCTAAGCTCTCTCCTGAGAAGCGATCTTTCACACTCCAATACCTCTCCTCCATCTGGAGGAACTACGATCATATCAAAGATGATCGCTGATTTCTTACCGCCCTCATCGTCACGTCGTAGGATGCGCCCACGACGCTGAATGAATTGCCTCGGATTGGTACTGCTAGCCAAAAACACCGCAGTTCGAATGCTGGGGATATCGACACCCTCATCAAGACAGCGAATCGCAACAAGTCCCTGAAGCGCTCCGGATGCAAGCCCAAGCTTCAACTCTTCTCGCTCGTCCAATGTGGTTTCAGCAACAAAAGTGTCGACGTTCATTTTCATCTCGCTCCCGAGCAACTTACACACCGCCTCAACATGCCTCAAAAGCTCCCCATCAGGCTCGAACTCAACTCGGCTGTCACCGCAGTAGAAAAGCATCTGTTTCTCATTCGTTCTACCCTTCATCAGCTCTCGCAAAGCCGGCAGTTTGTTTGAGGCGCAGGAAATTAGCCGTGCGCGCTGGCTTAGAAGGGCCTCTAGGGCCGGATTCCCCGCCTCCGAATCGAGAGATCCAGGATTCATCGACGCATACTTTGAAATCTTCTGGCTTAGTGCCAAGTATTCATCGGACTCCTCATCGGTCAACTCGACGAGGATAGGATAATAGCGGTAATCAACGAGAGCCTTCGCATCCAGAGCATCTTTAAGGGTAAACTCGGGCTCGAGAACTCCTCCAAAGTAATCGAAAATGGCGGCTGTTCCGATATCGTCATGGTGCCGCTCTGGTGTCGCTGAGAGCCCCAATCGAAATCGAATAGAATCTGGCAGCTTTTCTCGAAGGTCTTTCGCTCCGAAATTGTGAACTTCATCCGCAATCAGCATCGTCTTCTTCGGGAAATTTTGTAGCCGCGCCTGGAAGTTCGAAGACCCAAAAGTTGAGTTGGTCGTGACAACCGTTATGAGGGACTTATGCTTACCAAACTGAAGTGCCAGTTTGGAATTTAGGGTGGGAAGCCAAGAATCACGGGTGTTGAACGCTAAGATCGGATCAAGCCCAAATTTCAGCATTTCCTTCTCCCATTGAGTGACCAAGTGGCGGTAGGGGCACACCACGACTAATGCGTCGATATCAATTTTTCCATGTAATTTTGCAGCAGTAGCTAGTGATGTAATCGTTTTACCACTGCCGGTCGCCATCTTGAATATCCCGGTCCCATTTGCTTTGAACCAACTGGTAATGGCCTCATCTTGGTAGTCGCGAAGTTGAATAGAGTTTGGTAATTCAAAGCCTTGGCTGTCTGAAATATCAGGATCTGAAACTTCCCAATTTGGGCTTGGGCAATGATTCGTTTTGTATTGTTCTAGAAGTTCCCGACCGGCCTCGGAGAACTCGACTACGCGGAGACCAGGAGTGGTATTTGACCATATGGATTCGAAATTCTCGATTTTTTCTCCGATTCGATTCTCAGGATCATTCCATGAACGGTAGACATCGACGCTCTCAAAATTTTCGACTAGTCCACCCGCTGTTTCATTAGATGACCCGGTAAACGCCACATGGAAGTGCTGCTCGTCAGTGAATATGCCCACTTTCTCGTGATAAAGGCCCTTCTTTATTTGGCCTTGATCGTTGATCCTCAGAGCAAGGCGGATCTCAAGGCGTCCTGATGCAGCCAACCAAGCGAGGGCATTGAGTCGATCGTGGACGAGAGCATCTTCAACGTCTGCGAGGCATTTGGCGGCGATTGTTTGAAGAACAGTTGCTGGCAGCTCAAGGGCACTTTGAAGCGCTTCAATATCTTCGGGCTCTAGGTGAGGAGAAACAACGAGCTGCATCTTCCCTCCCTGTGCGATGAGTTGCGCAACACCGCGAGCTGCTAGGGCCAGTCCATGACTACTGAAGTATCCGGCACACCTCCGATAAAGAATCGATTGCTCAAGGCATGGCACGAAGAAATCTCGAACCAGATTATCTCGACCGGTTCGATAGGAAAGCCCCAGTTCAACTGAGCGTAGTCCTGATTCCGTTTCGGTTGGCTGAGGCATTTTCTTGATCAATAACAACTGTGGGGGCAAACTTCAGTAGAAATCCTCCTAACGTTTGATGGGTTTAGCCGCCTTTCAATCAGGATGTTTAAACTGCGAAGCTAATGTGCCAAGCATGGCTCTACGTGGAATGATTCTACAGCTCCATCGACCTGCTTCCGTTCGATTTCTCATTCCTGATCATCTATCTTTCTGCGTAGATAACGCTTCCTCACCAGTTTTGAATTGGAAGCCAGATCAAGAACGCAGAGCAATTGCTCGTGAATGGCTTGCCACGGCTGATCCAAGTTCACGCTGACCACCCGGACCGGATGGCCCTCGATCGTGAACTTATGATCGAATCCTCCCTTCACGGCCGGGTAGAGCAGGATTCCCTCACTCCCTTCCCACCCCTTCCGCTCCTCGGCATTGCGGAGGTAGGAATAAAGCTGGTAGAGGTTCCCCGCGTGGATGCGCTCGCTTCCGTGCCATCCGCTCATAGCCTCTTTGTAAAACTTGCAATCGAGGATGATGCTGCGCTCGGATGACCAGAGCGACACATCCGTTTGCATCACCGGAAGCACGGCGAGGTCGCCGAGCTCCCCTTTGGCGTTCCATTTCAGTTGGATGCTGGTGACGTCGAATTTCGTCTGCTCCCGATTGTAGAAATTCTTCACGAACCGCTCGAAGACATACGGCATGCGTTTCGGGTCACGAACGTAATCCCGGAACCGACTTTTCCCGTCACGCTGCTCGGGGAGGCGTGAGTCGTAAAGCAGCTCGCAAATATTCAGGAGAAACCGATAGAATCGATTGTTCCGATGCAGATGAACCCGCCGGAAGAGTCCGGAGGTGAGGTGGACGCGATCCACCGAGCGAAGCGATTCCAGCTGGCGATGAATCAAATCCCGCGTCTCCTTTCCGATCCCTTCCGCATGCCACAGATCTTCGAGGGTCGTCTTCAGGATTCGGTTGTGCAGGACGTTGTGGCTGAGTTCGTCGAACTCGCAGACCATGCGACCGCGCTCCCAACTCTGCGTCTTCATGCTCGCGGTCATGTCGATCCGTCCCCGCAATCGAGGCGTCTCCTCTGACTCCACCAGATAGCCGCGGTCGAAACCACGCCGAACGAGTCGTTGGGTACCGTGAGAAAGAACTCGGCCAAAGAGTTCTGTCAGGGTTTTCGAGTCGTCGGCCGCGATATCAACGATCTCGCCTTCGGCCAGCTGATCCCAGGCATAGCACAGCAGATAGTAGAGATTCTGGATCGGGATCGCCTCGCTCATCCTATGCCTCCGCAGTGAATCAATTCACGAGCTTGTCGATTTCTGTTTTCGCTCTATCCTCGTCGTCCACCCAGTATTCTCGAAGCAGGGGGGCGATCTCGTATTCGATCACTTCGCGGTACCAGGCTTCGTCGGCTGTGCCTTTCTCGGGGGGACAGAAAAAGCTGTGCCCGATGCAGTAGCCGCGCCCGAGGTTTCGATCGTCTTTTCGGATCTCCAGATTCAAGGCTCCAACCCGGGTTCGGATCCGATCGATCAAATCCACTCCGGCCCCGGCTGACTGGAGAGTTTCGTGAAAGGCTTTGCTCTCCAGTTCGGGTTCGAGATTGATGAACGCAAAACGCCGCCGGAGCGCATAGTCGACCAATGCCAAGGACCGGTCGGCCGTGTTCATTGTGCCGATCAGATGGAGATTCTCCGGGATATAAAACGTGTCTTCGGACGACTCGGAATAAGTGAGTTGAAGCGCAAACTCCGAACCACGCTTGTCGGCCTCCATCAACATCATGAGTTCGCCGAAGATCTTGCTGAGATTCCCGCGATTGATCTCATCGATGATGAGGAAATAGTCGTTCTTTATGTCCCGTTGCGCTTGGCGGCAGAGGGTGTGAAAAGTTCCGCTTCGCAGGTGAAACGAGCCATTCCCATCGGGCCGGAATCCCTGGATGAAATCCTCGTAGGAGTATGACTGGTGGAACTGCACCATAGGTGCTCGCTGTTCGTCCTTTTGCTTCATCAGGGCATAGGCGAGCCTTCGGGCGACAAAGGTTTTCCCGACTCCGGGAGGCCCCTGCAGGACGATGTTCTTTTTCCGCTTCAGCAGTGACAGGATTCGATCGAACTCTTCTTCGCTCATGAAGAGATCTTTCAAAGCATCTTCGCGAGAGTAGGGCGTGATCGCCTCCTTCGCGACCTCCTGCTCGTCGATCAGGTTGCGAAGAAACTCGAACTCGTCCGCGGTCAGCTTGAACAGGCTCCCCTGATTGTTGAGGATGGGCTCGCACTCCCTCAGTTGTGGAGTTCCCTTCAGGTTCTCCCATGCGATCGGACGGGGAACGTCCTCCAGTTTTTGGAACTCGAATCCGACACCGTCCGTCTCCTTCATCCCCTTGGTGATCTCACAGATCGCGACAATCTGCTTGGAGGGATGCGACAGGTATCCGATCACCATATCACCCGGACGGACTTGCTCGAAGTATTTGTACTTCTGGCGTTTGTTGCCCTTTTCATTCAAGGCCGTGTATGTCTGGGTCTCGCCCACTGCCATGGCGTTGAAATCCCAGATCTTCGGACTGGCGTTGAGCCACCAATGGCGCCGGTCGGCTTGCTCACTGTCTTCCGCGTAGAAAGACTCCACAAAAGCCACGAATTCCGGGTGTTGGTCGACGCTGGTCAGTGTCTTGGTAGGGATCCCGATGTTCGCAGGTAAATCCACCGTTCTCGTGCTTTGCCAGTCGACAGACCGAATATGAGGAAAATCCCCGACGTTCTCATCGAATCGGTAATCCGAGGTCACGACCCCTCGCCCGATAATTTGCTTTCTCCCGGACTTGGCGAACAGAATGTCTCCGGGCTTCATTGTTCTGGCAAAATTCCAGAGCCCGAGACCGCTGTTCTTGTTGCTGCCTTCTGGATCGTAGTGCTCCGACAGGGCTTCCTGAAGAGCGTCACGATTGGAATAGCCCCGGAGATCTCCCACATCGGGCCAGCCGATCGCGATGACTCCATTCTCCAGAAACTGCTCCCAATGTTTCCCTTTTTTCCCTGGGGCGATCACCCACCGCTGCACCCCCGCTGATGATCCTTCTGCTACTTTGAGCGATTGAGGTTCGTCCGGCTCATCCGGAGTCGGATTCCACTTTTCAACCCATGGATCCTGATAGAAATCAATTTCACTACCAGGATTCTCCTCCTCCAAACGCTTCCGAATCGTCGAGATCTCAAAATCCAACTTCGCTGTCTTCGAGAGTCCCTCTGGGAAGTCAAGCCCCTCGACTAGCAAATCCGCAAAGGCCGAGCGGATCTCTTTCTTGTGAGAATTCGCTGCGGTGCGCTCAAACGACTTGGGGAACAAAAGATGCGGCAGGATATTGCGCATCGCGCGATTGGGAGCGTCCTCGACATCATCAAGCCATCGAATGAAGTCCCATGGATCGGACAGCAGCGCCTTTCGGACCTCGAAATCGAGCGACTTGAATTCGCCAACGACCCGCCAGAGAAACGTCACTTCGCGCCAGCGGTGAGTCTGGAACGCGATACCCGGGTTTCCCAGTCCACGATCGAAGGCGAGCGGCAGAAGAGGTGCGTCTGGAAACGGATCCCCCGACCACTCCCACACGCGAGTGATCTGCTCCCGCTTCGTCTTGGGCAACATGCTGACAGATGGAAAGAGGTAGAGAACCCAGATCAGCTCGGCGGCGAACTGGGCCAGTTCGGGTTTCCCTCCAGACAACTGCTGCTCCAGCTTCTCGAAGAAGGTCTCCTCCCCCTCTATGAAGTTTTCAATGAAATGCATTCGGAATGCTTCCAGATTCTCATCAGTCCAAAGATGCTTGTCTGTGAAGACCGACAGGTCGTCGAGGAGACAGCGGTCCGTCCAGGTTCGAGCGCCCTGGTAAATCTCGGAATTTTGTGAGTAACTCATTGGTTTAAATATTCTCGTCTACCCTTACTGCAGCGATTTTTTTAATTTGGTTTTACACATAGACGTTTTCATTAATTCACCATGGGAAGGAGCACCTCGATCAACGCACCCGCGGTCACCAGATGGATATAGATCCGAGCCGGCGCCCCCGTAGCTAGGACATCTGCATACGCCGCCAACTGCCCCGAATAGCTCAGGGCTTTCTCTGCCCAGTCTTCCCGTTTCCCCGGGAAGATCTTGTGATCGAGAATGACCGGGCCACGGCCGGTCTCTAGCAAGTGATCCACGAAGCCACTCAGTCTCTGACCAACCTCGTTGCAATATGTGAAGGGCACCTCAATGCTTTCGGACCTGGGCTGGAACCGCTCTCCAACTATGGCCCTGTAGCGATCGACCGTATTCAGAACCTCCTTCGGAGCGAGATTCTCCAAAAGGTCAAAAGCTTCCAGAAGCCCTGACGCTCGTGATTCCCGGGCCGCTGTCTCTTCGATCGGGTTCAGGATTTCGGCGGCGAGGATGCGATGCATGGCCTCTCCTACCTGACCGGGATCTGGATTCCCCTTCCACGCCAGCCTTTCTCCGAACTCGATGACTTCGCCGATTGCGGCGTCTGGGATGGGTGATTGTCCGGACGGCACTAGAATGCCAGACGGCCTCTCCGTGCGCCCGGTAGCTCGAATCGGAAAAGTGACTACGTCGTCCGGGTCGGGCAGAGGAGGAGGCTCCTTCCACTCGAAGTCGGAGACGCGAATTGCAACCGGATCGGAATTGGCAAGGGAAACCGAACCGCTTTCCTCAAGACCGAGCAATGCGTTGGCGGCAGGCCCGACCAGCCCCAACCAGGGATGCTCCTTGCCCAGTTCCAGTGGAAGGACGAGGCGGTCTCGGGCGCGGGTGATTCCGACATAGAGGAGACGCAACTCCTCATCTTCGGCCCGCCGTTGAGAATCAGATCCGGTGTCCGAATCCTCCATCCGATCACGGAACTCGGACAGGCTCTTACCGAAGGGATTCAGCCAGAGGCGGAGACCCCGATCTGCGAGCGGATCGTTCAACTTGATCTTCGCATCCGAAGCCAGGTTGACGCTGCGGAGGGAGAAGAGCCGAGACCTGATGTCACTGTCGAGATCGGCGGTGATGACGACTGGCCACTCCAGACCCTTGGAACCATGATAGGTGGAAACGTGGACGGCATCAGAACCCGGGTCGAGCGCCTGCTTGTCCTCGCCCCGCTCTTCGACCTCAGACAGGTAGGCGAGGAGTCCCATGGTGGTAGCCGGAATCCCAAGATCGGCGCAGCGATCCTGGTAGTCGCAGAAGAGACTCCGCAGCTGCTCGAGGTTGGCCTCGCGCTGACGAAAGTGCTCCGTAGCGGGGCCCCACTTCGCAACGATGCGGGAAACGTCAGCAGCTCCACACGCGAGATCGAAGAGCCGAAGGGGAGATAGCAGGCCGACAGGTTCCCCGCAGCGCGTTTCTTCCAACTGGACGATCGCCGGAGAGACGAGCTCGCCCTCCAGTCCCCACCGGGTCAGGTCTTGCCCCTTCTCTTCCGACTCCCGAATGAAGCGGATTCGTTGCTCGATCCATTCCTCGGTAGGACGCTCGTTCTCGAAAGCGATGATTTCCGCCGTCGCCAGCGAGTCCTCGGGGTCGAGAAATCTCCGAAAACAGGCCATGGCAAGTCGGCACTCCGGCGTCGCCAGCAGTCCAGCGCTGCTGATCGCCACCTCGATCCCCCTCCCCCTGAGGGCGTCCGCGATTGCCTGAGCCCGATCATGGGATCGCACCAGAACCGCCACATCACCCGCTTGCAAAGGGCGGGTCGTCCCCACGGGATCTTTGATGGAAACGGAGGATTTGATGACTACCGGCTCAGCCCGATTCAGGACTTCTTCCACCAGGTCGGCGAGGACGTCAGCCTTCTGGGGATTCGTTAGAGGTTTGGGATTTCCGTTCTTGTAGATCACTCCCGAGGAAATCCGGGCGACCTCGATCGCGGCAGGCGCATCGGTTGGCGCGTCACGATGCGCCTCAATCATTGTCTCCTCTTCGGGCAAGCCGATGCGCTCTTTGAAGGGACGCGTGAAAAGGGCATTCGCAAACGCCACGAGATCCGGCATGCTTCGCCACGAAGTCCCCAGCGGAGCGGCCTTTTTTGCCCCCGCGACCGCGCTCAGGATCAGCTGCGGATCCGCATCCCGGAATTCGTAGATTGACTGCTTCACATCCCCAACCCAGACGATCCGCTTTGCACAATTTCCCATCTCCGAAAACAGGGCCAGCTGGATCGGACTGGTATCCTGGAATTCATCCACCACCAGCAGGTCGATTTCGTCGGAAAGAACCGACCGGCACAGTTCGCTGGAACGAAGGAGGTCGAGCATTTCCTTCTCGATATCCTGAAAATCGACCACCCCGCGCTCCCGCTTCAAGGCTTGGAACCTGTCCCCCACGCGGGCGGCGATGTCGAAGACCTGAGCAAGATAGGACTCCAGGTCCGCATGAAATCCGGGGTGCTCCTCCAAGCGGCTTGCGGCGATGCGAACTGGTTCGGAGGCATCTATTTCGGCCTTCGTGGGAGTCGCGTTCGACAACTTCAGCCACTGTGACCACGCCAATCCGCTTTCCAATTGCCTCCGGACACCGACGAGGAATTTCCGGTAGCCCTGCGAACCTTTCGTGCTTGGTGTTTCCGGCATGTCGCTCAGCGCGGAATCGATTGCCGCAGAGAGTTCCCGATCGAGGTCTCCGTCCGAAGCCGATGGAAGGTGGGAGCGCATTTCCACCCAGCTGGCGACCGCCATTTCCGGCAACCGTTTCAGAGCGATGTCGTTGGCACGAGCCGCGCCGACGAGTGAGCGAATCGCCTTTTCAAAGAAGTATTTCCGGGTGCGGTCGTCCCGCTGTCCCAGGCGGTCTGCGAGCTCCATGAGTTCGACCGTGGAATCGCCTCCCATGATCTCGTCCATCGCCTGGTTGAGGAGATGGATGCCTTCGTTCTCATCGAGGACGCCCATCTCGGGAGGCAGGCCGGCCGCAAACGCGAACCGCTTCAGGAACTCGAGGCAGACGCTGTGGACCGTCCCCACGTAGCCCTCCCGCAGGCGAATGACTTCTCGATGACGCCCCTCGCCATAAAAGCGAACCTCGAGCCGCTCTCGCAGCTCCGCTGCGGCCGACTCGGTAAAGGTCGTCGCCACAATGCCTTCGGGTCGGGCACTGCCGTCCATCACGGCGTCGAACACTGTTTCCACCAGCCGGTAGGTTTTCCCCGTGCCGGCGCTGGCGGTGACAAACTCGATCTTGTCTTCTAAGCGGTCCTCGGCCATCCAGTGAGTGCGTCAAAATCGTTGTAGGTATCCGCTCCCTCGGGAGGGGTCCAGTGTTCCAATGGGGGTGTCCGGTCGGGTTCGGTATCTCCCGTGGTCACCTCGATCAGCCCGGCGGCGAACTGGGCTTTGCGCCAATTCCAGACCTGGAGAAACTCCTCCCAGCAGCCGGTCCATTCCGAGTCGTCCTTGTCGTTGCTCCGGCTCACGGGAAAGGCGTCCGGAAAGAATGCCTTCGTCCGAGTCAGAAGGGCGGCATTGCCGAAAATGAAGAAAGCGACTTGCGGATCGACGCCCTCGGTCTCCCGCAGGAGGTGACCATAAAACGCGAGCTGCAGATGCCGATTCTCGGCCATTTCCGTCTCCCGCCGGCTTCTCCCGCCCAACTTGAGGTCGATGACGGCGGTGGCTTCGGGAGAGCGCGCCACCAAGTCGATCCGACCGTTCAACTCCCCTTTTCCAAGAGGCACGCCCTGGATAACTTTCTCAACCTCCACCGAGGTCACGCACGCTTTCTGGAAATGTTCCACGAGGTGCCACAAAGCCTGCCGTGCCGTGTGAAGCAGGCCGTTCCGGGCCGCCTCATACCCCGGCAGGAGATACTGGGCTCCAGACTCGGCGAGCACGGAAGGCCAGACCTGATCAATCCAGGCGTGCAATGCCGACTGGTCCATACCGATCCAGTCCACCTGCGGCTCTCCGCTCTCCGTATCTGTTTCGAGCAGCTTGCCCGCCAACTCATGCAGGAGAGTCCCTCGCCGGATGGCATCATCCCCAACTCCAAAGCCAAACAAGGATCCGGCTTCGAGCCGGGCCTGGTAGTTGAGCAGCCACTGGTAGGGGCTCTCGATTGCCTTCGATAGCGAAGAGAAGGATTCGCTTTTCCGTGGAATCAGCAAGGAAGGGTCTGACAACTGCCACCATCTCCGCGGCTCGGGGAGCGTGCGGATGGAAACAGGCTCGCCCGGAATCGTGGCGGTCGCTTTCTCATCGGTCTCGGAATCCAATTCCGCGCGGATCCTCGTCACGATGGGCGCGGCCCGATTTCCCTTCTCCCCAGTCGACACAAAGATCGCGATCGAATCGGTTGCCTGCAGCACGGCGCGATGGCCCGCCTGTTCTTCCGCTTCGAGCAGTACCTCCGTGGTCACGAGATTCACGCCATGCGAAGCCAGCCAACTCCGTTCGTCCGCCGTCCAAGGAGACCGGCGAACCCCTGAATCCGAAGGCTCCCACCACGACAGAACGGAAACCGGTTCCAGAATTTGCGCGGGCGAAGAATAGGTCATTGAACAGCCCAATTCGCCTGGTCGGCGCGTGCCGCCTTCGGCCGTCGGCAACCACATGCCCATGAGCCGCTCCAACTCCTGCGGAGTGACGCGATCCAGTTTCCTGATCGCCCGGGTAAAGCTTTCGATCGCCCGAGCGGTGAACAACCAGGCCGACGCCACCTCCGGCTCGTCCGATCGCTTCGCGATTCCCACGGAATGCATCCAGCCGGCCAGCCGGGAGGCCACATCCGCGACGGCGGCGATCGGCGCTCCTTCCTCCCGGGAATACTCAGGCAACTCAAGCCAATCGGAAATCGCTTTCTCGATGCGCTGGGCTCGGTCCGGATCATCAGAGGCCTTCTCTCGCGCCCTGTCGATCGCCCTATGCCAGTCCTCGTTATTCCTGCCGGGTATTCCGTTGATAGCCCGGGCGAGGCGAAATCGCAGCCCCTTCGGGACTAGACCCACCGGATGGAGCAGAAACTCAAGCCAGGCCTGCGGATCGAAGGGTCCCCAAAGTAAACGCAAGCTCAGGGGAAGAAGCTGGGAAAGAACACCTCCGGATGAGTCCTCCTGCGCCCCGAGAAACGGCAAATCGCGTTGACCGAGAAACTCGTTCAATCGAGTTCGTTTCTCTGGCGAAGCGATCAAGGCCGACTCACTCGAGCTGTCCCGGCCGCACTCCTGCTGTGCCAGTGCCCTGGCCAAATCGACTTCCGATCGTCCTTCAATGAGTCGGATGCTTCCATCGGACGAACTATTGCTATCGGGTTCGATTCCCAAGAGCCGTGCCTGGAGCACATGCAACTGGGATCCCGCAGCCGCGAGCGGTTCAGTGGGAAGCCCATCCTCATACCGGGCCTCAAGACGATCCAACAGTTTGCGCCATTTGGCGGGGAGTGACGCCGGAGGATCGATCACGTTGATCGAATCGATCCCGGATCGCAGTCCCCCGGAGAGCGCCGCGAGAACTCGGTCGATTCGCTCCGCCGGTCCGATCCGAAAAGTGTCCTCCTCCTGCGCTGCCGTCTCGACCGCCTGGAACGTAGCTAGGCGGGACGGAACCGATTCTCCGGATTCCAATTTCGGATCCCATCCGGCCAGCCGGAGCTCATCTCGCCACCGGAGAAGAACACGACTGGCGGAGAAACTCTCCACCTCAAACGAACGACGATAGAAGGCGCCGGGGTCTCGCTCCAACTGCTCGTGTAAGGCTTCGCGATAGGAGATCAGCCGCTCGATGGCAGTGCCTCCATCCACCGGGGGAAGCCCGAGGGCCACCTCCAGGGCATTCAGAAGTCCCTCAGGACCACAGACCATCCGCCCCGGCCCCATCCACGCAGATGGGCACGGAGCCCCGTCGAGGGAGCTGCCAAACAAGAGATTCACGGGTCGAAAGCTAACAGATCAAGAATTCCATGGGAGAGAAGAATTTCCGTAAATAAGGGACATTTTTCAGTCCTCGCGGGATTCCTCTTCCCTCAGGATCGACTCCATCGGAGCCGCCAGGTCCGCCGCATTGGCATCCATTTCCCGCATAGCCTTGATCTTGCGACTCATGGCGCGGCCCGAATCCCGGGGCGAGAACATGTTGTTCTCGCGAACCGACGCCGCGTTATCCGCATGGATGTTCATCTGAGCCGCAGTCGCGATGGCATCCTGACCGGCAGCCAGAAACAAAAACTCCCAACCATCCTTCTTCTGCCGTTTTTGAATCTTCTTCGCAATGTCCTTCCAGTCGTATTTTCTCGAGGCATTCTCCATCCCGTCGGTGAAAATCGCAAAAATCACCTGATCGGGTCGCTGCTTCTTCGGCAGATCCTTGATCCGCTTGCGGAAGCTCTTGATCGTTTTCCCAATGGCATCGAGGAGAGCCGTGGATCCTCTTGGAACATAGAGGTTGGTATCGATCGTGCAAACCTCGCCAACGGGCAGGTTGTCGATTGGGACCTCATACTGATCGTCGAACAGAACGAGAGAAATCCGGGCGAAGCCTTCCACAGACTGCTGCTCCCTCAAAAAGTCGTTAAAGCCAGTGACAGCTGCTTCGGCATGCGAATACATCGAGCCTGACATGTCGAGGATGTAGGCGATTTCAGTGACGGGTGGTGTGGTGGGTTTCGTGTTCATGCACAATCTATCGCACCGGGTATAGGACAAAGAAGGGGTGAGGCCTTCTCAAAGTTCCTTTCAAAGCGCGACAGCCACGTCTCCTGGCTCTAAGATTATGGGAAAACAACCTGTCGAAACCAGTATCAACCTCTATGAGCACCCTCCAGCGAGCCATCGAAATTGCCGTCCATTCCCATCGGGATCAAACCACGAAGGATGGCCAGCCCTACGTTCTCCACCCTCTCACTCTAATGATGCGGGTTGATTCGGAGGAGGAGAAAATTGCAGCTGTCTTGCACGATGTGGTCGAGGATACCGAGACGACGCTGGAAGATCTGGAAGCGGAAGGATTCAGCAAGGAGACTGTTGAGGTGATCGACCTGTTGACGCACCGCGAGGACCTTTCCTACGACGAGTATATCGGTCGACTCGCCGAGAACTCGGTCGCCCGGAACGTAAAGCTCGCCGACCTGGGCCACAATATGGATATCACGCGGATCCCAAATCCAGGCCCGAAGGACTTCGAACGCCTCCAGAAGTATCACCGTATCTGGACTAAGCTTTCCCGGCTATAACGCTCCATCGTCATTTTATTCGTCGGAATGGCGTTCTTTTCCGTCCTTCATTCCCATCAATTGTCCCAATGGGGAAACGGAGACAGGCTTTCTCCGAAAATACTCTTCCTCCCAGGACAGGGCACGAGTTCGAGCTGGCGGCGTCCAGCCGCGAGTTCTGTATACATGCACAATATGCGGTCGGATCAGCAGATGCCCTGCAGGACAACGAATCTCGGAGAATGAATGAAACCGTGCCTCGGCCCGAATGCCCGGAAGCAATGCGCTGGGAGAAATCATCGCATTACAAACCTCGCAATAGGTTTGGCAGAGGTGCAGTGGCAGTAAGCGCTCGATCCATGGATCTATGCTGAAGCAATTTCCTGGAAACTTCGTGGTTCGCTCATCCCCGCGATCCGACCGGGAGAGCCAACGGAGAAGCCCTTGATCCGATCCCCACACGCTCAGGTTCGCACCTCGAACATCAGAGATCAATCTGGCGAGCAGATGAGCCTCGAATGTGAACCGCCCTCTCTGCTTCTCAATGAGGCCACTGAATCGATCCCTGCCGGGTTGGTAGGCCACATGTCGGGTACACCGCCCCAAGCTTGAGTGGCTGCCCCAACCCCATCCGAAAGAGAAATATTCGGCCTCCGCCTTCTTCCAACCATCCGTCGCCTCACTCATTCCCTCCCCTCAGCAACCGCAAGGCCAATTCCAATTTCTCTTCCGTAAAACCATCGAGCAGCTGACAGCTTACCAGCCGCTCCTTCATCAGGGGAAATTCTTTGGAGTGCATATCGTCCAGAATGACGAAATCAGTGACATCAGGATTCCTCGCCAACCAGCTCAGGATTTCGGCTCCCCGCGGAATGGGCGAAACAATCGTTGTATCCGGATGAGCGGAGGCGAGCACGGGTGTCATCCAGTCGGAATGAAGTAGCTCTCTCGGAATTAGTGGCTCCAGGAGTGTCGCCATGCCGCTCCAGTCATAGCGGTGACGCCAATCCGAAGAGATGACGATCCGCGCCTGGGATTCCATTGCGAAACGAGCTACCCGTAATTTTCGCTCGTTACAGAATTCGGCTTCGATGTTCGCCCCTCCGGTCGGAACCGGGATCCGGATTACTCCGTCAAAATCCAGAAAGATTGCTTTCATTACATTTTCAAATGTCTTCTCGCCGAGGTTCTTTTCCACACTGCCGTCGCCATCGCACAGTTTGCCTGCAACACAAACTGGCAGGCGGTATCGGACAATTCTAGGGGTATACCCCTCCGTTGCATCCCGGTCTCACGGTTGAACGGTTGCACGTCCTGACTCCGGAGCGAGTCTGAGAGGTCATGAAATCCTATGACAAATCCATCCGGCGGGACCGTCCTCTTCGCGAAGGCGAGCTGCCTCACAAACGACTCAGCCGAAAGAAGAAGGGGCCCGACTACTACCGGGGCAGTGGCTACGTCTTTGAGGTCTATCGTTCCGGGAGGTGGCGCCCGGTATGGCATTTTCGGGACGAAGCGAGCATGCGGGGAGCCTTGCGAGGCCAGCGGCAATGCGACTGGAGTCCTCCGGAAACTCCCCCATTGCGCATGCGCTTCCCGAACGACGGGAAGACTGAATGCGATCCGCCGCCAGCATGGTATTGGGCTCGCAACCGTGAGGAGAAGATCACCTACGAGATCCTGCCGGAAGCCCCTATTTCACCCGCGTATCAAAAGCGAATCGAACAGGCTCGTCGGGAGAAGACTGCTGTGTGCCTTGTGTATCGGGACGCCAAGGGGGTAAAGACCCAGCGCAAGGTCTGGCCAACCGAATGGACCAGCGATTTTCACTTCCTCGCCCTCTGCGGTTTACGCGATGAAGAGCGAATGTTCCGGCTCGATCGAGTCCTCGATTGTCGCCATGCCAGGTGAAGTTGCACCCGTCATCCGGTATCGGACAGTCTTAGGGTGACACATAGTGTATAGTTCGACCGATGCCTTCTCGTAAAACCGCCCCCAAAAAGAAAAAGTCACCCCCTGCAGCCAAGGGACGATCCGGAGACACCCGTCGAGGGGACACCCGTCGCCCCCTCGAACGAATCTTCGCGATTCACGAGGCAATTCAACGGGGGCGCTTCCCCAATTGCCGTCAGCTTGCCGAGAAGATAGAGGTCACCCAGAAAACGATCCAACGGGACATCACCTTCATGCAGAATGATCTGGGACTACCTCTCCGATACGATCGCAAGAAACATGGCTACTTCTACAAACGACCCGTTCACGAATTCCCCTTGATGCGTTACAGCGTCGAAGACGTCGTCGCTCTCTTCCTCGCCCGGAAGGCTGTCGAACCGCTGCAGGGCACTGCACTCGAAGCGACCTTACGGGATAGTTTCAAGCGACTTTCGGCCGCCCTCCAGGGAGAAGTTTCCTTTCGCTGGACGGACCTCGACGAAGCGTTCTCCGTGAAAGATTCAGGGATTGTTCCCGCCGATGTTCGCCTGTTTGAAAAAGTCTCTCGATCCGTCCTCGAATGCCGCACTCTCCGGTTCGAGTATCGAAAGATCGATGCGAAAGAGTGGGAACCTCGATCAGTCCGCCCATTTCATCTTGCTGACTTCGATGGCGGCTGGTATCTGATCGGCTACGACGAAGACCGCAAGGCAAAGCGGACCTTTGCCCTGCAGAGGATGAAGGGAGTCCGGGTTATGAAATCCCGCTTCCTCCGGCCCGCCGACTTCGACCTTTCGGAACACCTCGGCGGCAGCTTCGGAGTCTGGCATCAACCTGACGACAAGGGGAAAGCGCACCGGATCCGACTGCAATTCACCGGCTGGGCTGCCCGAATGGTTTCCGAGAGACGCTGGCATCCGAGCCAGGAGATCAAGTGGCGGTCGAAGAAGCAGGAGGTGCTGGAAGTCTCCTTGGAGTTGAGCGGATTCGAGGAGATCAGCCGCTGGATCCTGAGCTGGGGGCCGCAGGTGGAGGTGCTGGAGCCGCAGGAGCTGCGAGAGGCCTTGGTCGAAACACACCGCATGACTCTGGAAAACTATGACACTAAATAAAGAGATCGAATCACTGGAAGATCAGCTTCGCCCGTTTTTTGGAATCACCGAAGAACGCTGGTCGAATCTCACAGCACGGCTCAGAAAACACATCGCCGATCCGAAGGACGACTACTACGACGAAGTGGTCTGGACTTTCCTGCTCTGTGTTGCATTTGCCTCGGGTGGCGACACCGGGGTGGTTCAACTCTACCGAGCGCTCACCGAGGACTTTGGACAAATCAGCGCCCGAGAAGCAATCCGTCCTGAAGCTCTTCCGATTCCGCCACGCGAAAGAGAAGGCAACACGAATGTCGATCTTGCCATGGGCTCAATATCGTCGAGATCCGATCAGCTAGGGGGAATCGAGTACGATCCGGATCCGGCCAAGGGGAGCAGCGTGGTGTTCTGCGAGATGAAATGGTATTCCGATATCTCGTCGAAGGTCACCCATGACCAAACGCGAAATCAACTGTCCCGCGTGATCGAAAATGCGATGACCTTTCAGAAGGCCGGAAAGTTTCCGGCGAAGGTATCCGTCGTTCTTGTAACTCCACAGCTCTTCGTCGACCAGGCAATTAAGTCGCGCCTCTACCAATACAAACTGGAAGAGTATCAGAGGTCCCCTGAAACACTGCTCGACGAATGGCGCGCTTCTCACCACCTCCTGCCACCGAGAAACAAAGGGAATAGTCGAAAGAACTTTCCGGACTGGGTCTACCCCGATGAAGAGGATCTGCGCGATCGACTGAACAACGGCTTCAACCTCGAACATCTCAGCTTTGAAGAGCTGTTCGACAGGGCACCGGATACTTCTTTAACACGGTCCATCATGGAATTTGCGGTCACCCACAACCAAGCAACAAAGCGTTTCGGGCGTCCTGCACTTACATGAAGCCGCCCTTCTCCAACAGCTACTGGCTCGAACCAGGGCGCATCCTCTGCGGCGAATACCCGCGGGACTTCGATGACCTGGAGGATCACGAAGGCATGACCGCCATTCTTCAGGCTGGTGCCCGCGTCTTCGTGGACCTGACTGAAGAAGGAGAGCTGAAACCGTATTCTCCCATTGCGCTCGCAACGGCACTCCAACTCGGCATCGACCCTGGCGAACTGGAGTTTCATCGCCATCCAGTCCGGGATGTGTCCGTTCCAAAAAGCACTTTGGAGATGCAGGGTATCCTGAGAACGATTCGTTTCGCCCGGCAACGCCACAAAACCGTCTACCTTCATTGCTGGGGCGGACGTGGGCGAACCGGCACAGTGGCAGGATGCGCACTTCGAGACCTCTTTCACCTTTCCGGGGACAAAGCGCTCGTCTGCCTCAACGAACGTTGGCAGGCCTGCGCCAAATCCGAATGGTCCGACAGTCCGGAGACCGAAGAGCAAAGAGAGTTTGTGCGGTCATTCAACCCGGTTGGGTCGTTTTCCGAAAAGGTGCGAGCGGCTGTGCTCGGAGCAGCAGTCGGCGACGCCCTCGGGGTTCCAGTAGAGTTCCAAGAACGTGAAATCCGGACCCAGGATCCGGTCACCACGATGCGAGCCTTCGGAACCCACAATCAGCCGGCGGGAACCTGGTCGGACGACACTTCGATGATTCTCGCCACGATGCACGGCTATCTCGAAAGTGACTCACCCTGTCCAGATGCCGTGATGAAGGAGTTCGCCGCATGGCTGAGCGATGGCAAGCATACGCCTCACGGAAAAGTTTTCGATGTTGGCAATGCGACTCAAGAAGCCATCGCACGATTTCGCATGGGAACTCCGGCCAGAAGCTGCGGTGGCACGAATGAGTGGTCGAACGGCAACGGTTCGCTCATGCGGATTTTTCCCGTCGCTCTTGCCTTTGCCAATGATCCGGAACTGATCGACAAGGCATCCGAGATGAGCTCCCTGACACATGCCCACGAACGTTCCCGAATGGCTTGTGCGTTTTATTGCCTCGTCGTGAGCGAGCTGCTACATGGCAGTCCGATTCGGGACGCCATAGCATTCTCGTGGGAAACCATGGACACTCGCTGGGAGTTCTCTCCGGAGGAACGAGGCCGATTCGATAGCTGGCATCCGGGGCAGTTGTTGAACCGGGACGAATCGGATATCCACGGGACGGGGCATGTCGTCGACACCCTTGAAGCTTCTCTTTGGGTGAATGCTCACCACAACTCCTACGCCGATGCCGTCCTTCATGCCGTGAATCTGGGCGACGACACCGACACCACCGGGTGTGTTGCGGGAGGCTTGGCGGGACTGATCCACGGGGAATCCGCCATCCCAAGGAACTGGCTGGATATACTCGTAAGATCCAAGGAGATCACGACCCTCGCTAACGAGTTCGCGGATTTCTGCACGAGAAGTTTCGTTTCAACCCATTCCGAAACCTGACATGATGAAATTTCTCAACTGGAATACGGAATGGGCAAAACCCGGCTCGGTTCGAGGGCGACGTGTCGCAGAGACAATCCAGAAGCAAGCTCCGAATCTTGGCTGTTTCTCCGAAGCCTATCCGGAAACTCTTCCAGCAGACGGGTATCTGATCTCGAGTTCCGATGACACCGGTTATACGAACGATGGTGGACGCCGCAAGGTTTTCCTCTGGAGTCGGGAACCGTGGTCTGAGGAGTGGCGCGCCGAAGAAACCACGTTACCCGGGGGACGCTTCGTATCTGGCGTGACAGCGGGAATTCGCTGTGTCGGCCTCTGCATTCCCTGGCGAATGGCCCACGTGAATACCGGCCGTCGCGACCGAAAGCCATGGGAAGATCACATCGTCTACCTCGAAGCACTACAATCCATCCTTTCCGGCTTCCTTGCCCTTCCGGAGCCCCTCCTTGTGACCGGAGACTGGAATCAGAGGATCCCCCGAACCCGCCAGCCAGAGGAGGCCTTTGAGCTTCTCCAGTGCGCCCTTGCCGGACTCGAGGTCACCAGCACGGGAGTGCCCAAGAGTTTCGATGAGCCGCTCATCGATCACCTCGCCGTCTCTCCCCAGATCCAGTGCTCAGCTCTGGATCCGATCCCATCCCGGGATTCGGATGGCAAGCCGCTGTCCGATCACGTGGGATTCACAGCGGTCATCGAAATTCTCAAATCATGAAAGTCATCGCCTGGAACCTCGCTCACCAAATCAAAAAGCGCCCGATCCCGGACTACCTGGTCGACGTCATTCAGGATCTCGAAGCCGATACCGTCCTCTTTAACGAATATGTGGATGACGAGATTCGAGAGCCTTTCAAGGCAGCGATGCGAGAAGCGGGATACCAATGGCAGGCGGTCTCCCCCACCCCGGCAGTGCACAACCAAATCTTCGCCGCATCAAAGTTTGAGTTCGAGGTCGGCGACCTGCAACCACCCCAATTCGACGGGTCTGCCATCTCCAACTTCCTCCATCTGAAATTCCAGAACTTCCCTGTGGAGATGGTGGGACTGCGGGCGCCCGCCTATAAGAAAGCCGCCGACAAGCATGCCTACTGGAACGAATTGACAGGCATCATGGAATCGATTCAGGACCGCCCCGTTCTCTTCGCCGGGGACGTGAATTACGATCCGTTCAAAAAGGCGAAACAGCAAAACGCAAAGACGGTCCCGTTCCACCTCTGCGAAGGCTATGAGATTCCCAACCCGAAAGGAGACTGGAGCTTCCTCTACCACAATGGAAACGGCTTCCGGATCGACCACGTGATCCACACGCCTTCGGTGGAGATCGAGAATGTCGAGTATCTCGACTGGATTCGAGGGCGATTTCTTGCTGGCGAAAAGATCAAGAAGCCCGTGTCGGATCACGCAGTGCTGCGATTTCAAGTCACCGCGTAATTTTGGTTTTGAACGAGACGCACGTCTCGCTGATCCCTACGATCGTCTTTCTTCAGTCCATTGCGTTTCTCTGAGTGCATCCAGATTCATTTTACGATCGTTCTCGGTGAACTGGCAAAATGCCGAACACCTGTTCACTCGGAGCGGAGCAATCCACGATTCTCGCGATGACGCTTCAGAGCTTCCCGATTGGGTGCCGCCGATTGCTCACAAGGTTCAGGAAGTTCCTTCCCGTGGAATTGCTCGTATTCCGTCCCGACTAGAGCCGGATCCACCTCGACTGTCATGGTTTCCGGGTCGATCGTAATTCGTCCCAGATCGAAGAGGGCATGGATGTCGGATCGTAGAAGCAATCCATTGGCGGGGTGGTTCGTTTCGGGTCCGCTATAGGGAAGTATGTGTGCCGCCTCCAGCGTCTCCGACACATCACAGCCCGATATCGCGCACCGGTTCCCGTAAGCTTCCAGAAGTTGCCTGCGAAACGCAGGTTGCCCTCTCCGACGAACGATGTTTCCGATTTCCGTCAGCCGACCATCTTGGATGTTCGCGGGATCGAAATCGGGAAGCTCTGTCAGTTCCCTTTCGAGGTTGTCTACGGATTCGACTGGGTCGAATTCGGGACGCGGCAATGCTCTCCTCGAAAGTTCTTCAAGCAAGCGAAGAGCACCGGGCGAATGTGCCTTCCGGCTCTGACTACGAAGCTGTCCCCACTTCTCGGCTGCAGCTTCGATCAATGCAAAATGGGGTTCACGAAGCGCGGCCCAAAGTTCAACATCCCCGGTTGCAGCGGTACAATATCCGTCGTCTGTCGGCAATGCCGCATAGTCTGACTCTTTCGCCCATCTCCAGTGGGGAGATTCGTCCAAAATTTTCCGAAGTGCCTCGGAGATTGCCTCCCGATGTAGGCAAATCCAATATCCTTTGCGTTCCAGGGTTCCAACCGCCCACCGGCCAACGTTCAATCGGATGCGATCCTCATGGAGAGTGATTCCCCACCCTGCAGGATTCCGGGCATGGGCAAACTCAACGGCATCCGCATAGAAGTTTAACACTCTCTCTGAGTCTTCTACCTGCGGTAGTTGCGCATCGAAAATCGTACGTGCTTCGGCCTTACTGGATCGGTCCATCGGAGTGTCAGTATTTCATGGGTGGGCAGATCGAAGACAGTCTCTTCACTGTCGGATCACTTTCACGAAATCCGCTCAGGATTCGCTCAAGCGCTTCAGTCTCGGTCGAAAAGCGTTTACGAAGCGATTGATGGTGTCGCAAAGAAACTCGAGGATTTCCTCCCGGTTCTCGGGATTTTTTGCTCCACCCTTGCCGAAGGTGCGACGGGCGGTCAAATTGCACAGCTTGCTAACCGAAGCGTCTCTCCACTCAACGGGAATTCCGAGTTCTTCCTCGATCACCTCCCTTTCTTCGATCAGGCTTTCATAGAGACGATCACCGAGCTCTCCCGAGGAAAATCTCAAGTACACCCCGACCATCCCTTTCGCCTGCACGAAGAAGGCACTCAGCCAGACTTGGCCACCACTCGGAGGCATCGAGAAATAGATGTTCCCACTCCGGGTCACATTAGCAATCGGTTGTTGAGGATCGTCGAGACTGAGACGGTCGAGAAGCTCCGTCCAGAACTCCCGATACCATTTCTGACTCTCGTCTTCTTCGGTGAATTCGTCGCCAGAATCCACCTCGCTGTCCACGGTAATTCGTTCATCTCGAATCTCGAAAATGGAACGCTCGATGATTTCCGTCTTGGCCAGCACCCGAGGCTGGACGAAGAGATCGCCGCCATCCCGCTGATAGATCGCCATCTCCACCATCCCGAGCGTGTACTCGGAAGTTCCCGTTTGCTGGAGAAACGATGCGATGGACGCAGCTCCTTCCTTGATCCCGTCGCCAACAACCAAGAGAAGAAACTGCCCTCGTTTCAGTGAGCGCGAAACGGTGTCGACAAAGTTCGACTCGTCCATGTCACAACCACCAGACCGGGCGATCTCGTAGAGGACGTTTCCTTTGCGGCCCGTGGCCCGCGCGACCTCTCGTTGAAGGTCGTCGTACTGCCAACGTTGTAACTCCTTCGCATAGTCGAGGATTTGCCCGATCACCTTGCGCCTTGCCTCCGGATTCCTCCACAGTTTGGCCTCGATGATGACGAGGCGACCATTGGTAGTGATCATCAGGGCATCGAGTGGCCCCGCCGGTGTTGACAGCTCCTTGCAGACGGAAATCGGATTTCGGTATCCCGTGTCAATTTCGTTCACGGGGAGACAGCTGGGAAAATCGAAAGCCAGGTTTCGGATGTAGTCCTCACTGAGATCATCGCTCGCCGCCAAGTCGCCGATCATGACTTGGGACAAGGGTTCCGGGGAGCCCCCTTCGATGAGGAGAGGAGTGCCGTAGTATTGGTTTGCCATAAGAGTTGAAAAGAAGCTAGGGATCCAGAGGGCTGAGTTCAAGTCTCTCCCACTGCACCCAATTCACGGAAACACGGAAGCGGCAGTTCAAGCTTAGCGTGGTTCCGATGCCTTCGGCCAAACACTTAAAATAAAGGGTGGGACACTGACGGGGTGACGACTTCCAAATTACCGCAAAGCACCTGACAAGCTGACTGGACTTTGCGCATTCCTTCCCCGAAAACATCTGCATGGCCCGCTGGTTCTACAATCGACCCTCTGACTGTTGCGACGAATCTGAAGTAAAAGTCGCTACGAAACTCCGCCGTCTGAGCAAGCGCTGGATTATCCGCTGGGGCTTTTACTACAACGACAACAAGGGAGTGCGACGCGAGGGCGACTTCCTCCTGTTCGACCCACTGCACGGACTTCTGGTTCTGGAAGTGAAAGGATTTCGGCTCCGGGGATTCGCTCCTACAGGGAAATGGGAAGGAGATCCCGACAAGGACAAGGACCATCCCCTTTACCAACTCGATCAGGAGTTTGCGGCCGTGCTGAAAGAACTCGAAGAGACGGAGCCCGGCTGGCGTCCCGTCGCAAGGGCTCTCTGCCTGCCCAACGAAGTCATCCCGGAAGGACAGAAGAGCTACCAGGGAATCCCCCGCGAATTGATCGTCGACGGTCGTGATCTCGAGCGGATCGATTCGATCTTCGGGCGCTTCTTCGACGGCGAGCATCCTCGCAACATCCAGCAACACCGCGACGTCTTTCTACGAGCCTACGGAAAAGGCAGCGGACCGGAAGACCTGAAACAGTTCATCGACCACAACGAGGTCATTTTCCGCAAGCAACTGACCCGGCAGTATCAGCTCCTCGACATCCTCGAAGACAACCGCCAGCTGTTCGTCGAAGGCGGCGCGGGCACCGGCAAAACCTGGAATGCAGTGGAGAAAGCGGCTCGACTCGCAGAAGCAGGTGATGGAAGCGACGTACTTTTGCTTTGCTACAACATCGCCCTCGGCCGATTCCTCCGTGATCTCGTGAAGCGCCGCACCCTCCAACAAGGCTCCATCACGGTTTTTCAATGGGAGGAACTGGCCGATCACATTCTGCAATCCTGTGGGATGGAGAACGAGGCACCGGCACCGGATGCCAGCTACGAAGAGAAACTGCAATACTTCGAGCAAGAGTTACCTGGTCTCCTTCTCGAATGCGTCCGGGACAAAGAGTTTGCGGATCGCCTCCCCCGCTTCGATGCCCTCGTCGTCGATGAAGCCCAGGATCACGACACTGCCTTTCCGGATGCGCTGAACGACAGTGGCCCCCACACGGAGTGTGGATGGTGGTCGATCTACTTCGCCCTCCTCAGGGAAGGAATAGGAGCACCGATCACTCTGTTCTATGATACTTCCCAACGCCCCCCGTTTCGCGGCCAGGGTGGCTTCGATGCCTGGCTCGTTGCCTCGGAACTTTCCCAGCCTGCCTTCGCCAAGTTACCTCACGCCTTACGCTACACGCAGCCAATCTACGATTTCCTTCAGACCCTCAGTGCACCGGGAACCGAACGACTCATCGCACAGTTCTGCGAGCCAGATGACCTCCCCGAAGGTCCGGAGATCGTGGCGACAACGGTCGACTCCCCCACCCCGGATACGATGCGAGCCGCTGTGGAATCCATCATCGCCAACTGGGTAGAGGACGGTTACTGCAAAGCGGAAGAGATCCTTCTCCTTCACGCGAGGACTCACCTCAAGAACAGCGTTCTCGGTCCCTGCGACTCCCTGGCCGGGATGCCGCTCCGCGAGTTTGGAGAGAAACAGGACGAAACCGGAAAGTGCATCCGCCATCTTTCGATCAACCGAGCCAAAGGCCTCGACGCTCTCGGAGTCATCCTGATCGGGGTGAGGCCTTTCCAGGAGATTCAAGTCGTGGACCACCAATACACCTACTTCATGGGCGCGAGCCGGGCGAAGCAACTGCTAGGAATTGTGCACAGCTAACTAGCGGTCAGGCGCGTTTACCACGGCTTCCCGT
The DNA here is from genome assembly GCA_002698785.1 of Verrucomicrobiales bacterium. Taxonomy (GTDB): domain Bacteria; phylum Verrucomicrobiota; class Verrucomicrobiia; order Verrucomicrobiales; family DEV007; genus Arctic95D-9. The sequence continues at coordinate 383,317 of PAAG01000019.1, forward strand.
CTGTCTGCGATCGCTTGCTCCGGAAATCCACCTCGGAGAGGATCCAATCGCTCCGCCACCCGTCTAGCCCAGTCGATCCAATCTTGCTGCTCCTGTAAATCAATTTGCAAACGTTTGAGTTCCTCTTCACAAGCCTCGACAAATTCACCAATCTGCCTGGCTCGCGCCCACTTCTCGGATGCTTCTAGAAAGGATTCCACCCTGCGTTGCTCCTCTTCCTCCCGCCTACGGGCTTCCTGACGTCGCTCCCATTCAATCTCCCACTGACGCTGCTCCTCTCGCATTGCAGCAAGCCTTCTCTCCTCCTCTTCGAGAAAACTTCTTCGCGCCTCCACATATTCAAGTGCAGCTTGAAGTATCCGACCGCCCTTTTTCTCAACGGGCGCATTCTGCCCATCTCGATACCGGCGATGAAAGGTCTGGCTCTCCGCAATCCGCTTCCCTGCGAGGTAGACGGTCAGCTTTCCCATGGGGCGCGTCTCGATCCGCTTTTTCCAGGTCCACTTTGGCTGGAGCAGCTCATCTTCGGTTGGCTCGAGCTCGAACTCCTTTACATCCTCAAAGATGGAAATTTCGATCTCTTCTTTACCGGCTTTCAACAAGGTAGTCGATCCGTCGTCCGATGCTCGAATCTCGACACTGTGCCCTTCCCCTTCCCAGGCTCGGAAGACAGCATCCAGCAAACGCAGACTCCGATCCAAGTGATCGCGGCAGACGGATACAGCGACACAGCGCTTCGCCTTCGTGGAAAGAATACCGTCCTTTCCCTCCTTTGCTTTCTCGTATCGCTTCCATGAAGCGGCGACAAGCGGGTGGGACTCTGTTTCCGTGAGAGTGTCAGCAATTTCCAATGTCGGAGCGGGTGGACCTGCACTGCGTTCGCCGCGTTTCCATCCCCGGGCCGGACGACCCGACGGATGAAATTCGATCTCCAACTGTGTGTTTTCCTTTGGCTCCGAAAGTGGGGTTTGCCGAACCTTTGCTCCTGTCTCCTTTCTCCGCCAGTAACCCCGTGGTGGGCGCGGGATATCCATCCGCTTGCACGCCTTCGCTAGTCCGACATCGGAGAGTCCGTATTTTTCCGAGAGCCGGTGAATCGGTGTTTTCCAGACTTCCTTATAGAGTTGTTTGCGAGTGAGCTTTACCGAGGACGAACTCATGCGGATGATAGTAACCGATGGGCGAAGCAGAAATCCAGAGGAACGATTCAGAACACAAGGAAGGTAAATCGTCCTTCGATCATCTCGTCGATCTCTGCGAGCGTGGGATGCTCTACGAAGCAGAGGAATGGCTGACGACCGGTCACGTTGCGACCCGACCGGAAGGCTCCGATGATTGTCCCCTTCGCACCGCGACACGAATGGGATTTCACAGCCTTGTGAAACTCCTTCTGGACTACGGGTGCACCGGCGATCAGAAACTGGATTCATTGGCAGTCGCGGCTTACGCCGGCAACCTCGATATCTGCAAGCTGCTGGTCGAAGCCAATGCCCCAGTTGGCGAACTCTACCATGAACATTTGGACGATGTGATTCGTCGCCCGTTGATCGAATATCTTTTGGACCATGGTCTCGATCTGACCCAACGCAATGGGCTTGCCCATCTCTTCGTCAACTGTCGGGTCAAACCGCTGTTGGGAATCTTCCTCCGCTACCGTGACCAATTCCCCGAGTGGGAAAATCAAGCGGCCATGGCCCTGTGCGAATTCGTTCATCGACGAGATAAGAAATGGGTCTCGCTCATGATCTGGGCTGGCGCGGATCCCTTTCTCCCCGTTCCCGACCTGTCGGAAATTACCGACGAGTCCGAGGAGGACATATGGAAGCATACAGCTGCAGAACTGGCCGCCTGGTTGGAAGATCCGGATCTTCTGAAACTATTGAGAATCAATCCGACTGCGGAGCAGGCGACGAGATTACTCTTCTCTGCCTGGAGCCGCCCCACCCGTTCCCTCGTTGAGCCTCTGATCGCAGCCGGAGCAGACGTGAACGGATACTCGGAAGAGGAGGGTTCCTTGCTCCACAAAGCGCTGCACTCCTTCGCTGTGCGAGGTGACTATTGGCGACCGAGAACATCCCCGGAGGAGGAGGTCGAGCTGATTTCCATGCTGATCCGAAAAGGAGCAAAGTGGCGATTACCTAAACGCATCCGGGAGGCAGACTGGCTTCGACGGAGGATGTATGCACAGGATGGGCCGTTCGTGGTTGAGGTGATTCGGCTGCTCCATGCGGGCGAGTGCTGTGAAACCGCTTTTCTGAAGGATTTCGTGAACAAGCCCAAGATGCGGGATTGGATCCGAACCTTTGATCCCAAGCTCTATGGAGAGTTGGATCTCTAGGCTCCCTCTCCGTCCTGTTCTTCCTGATCTTCAGAACCCTTGCCAGTCACCTCTGCAGAAAAGACGTCCGGCATTAGATCCGTAGCGCGACGCATTGCGTCCAGTTCGATGTGCGTATAGTTCTGGCTAACTGCCTTTGAGTCGTGCCCGATGAACTCCTGCACAATGGCGGGACTGACTCCGGCATTCTTCATGATCGAAGTCGCTGAATGACGCAAGGAGTGAAACGACAGCTCGTTGTTTTCCCTCTTCGCGCTCCGCCCTTGCTTGTTCGCCTGCTTGTTCTTGCGGGCCTTCGCCAATCCGGCTGCCACCATGATCTCGAAAAACTGTGCCGAAAGCATCGAGGCCCGTCCCTTCGTCTCGATGACCAAAGCGCACTCCGGGAAAAGGTAGGCTTTCGGATCGTCACCCGCCTTGATCTCGCCGAGGTAGTCAATGACCGGCTGGGCGAGCGGAATAATCTGCCGGCGTCCAACCTTCTGAGTGGAAAAACGCAATTCCCCTCGCTCAAGATCGACGTTCTGCCAAGTCAGGGTGGCGATGTCACCAAGACGCTGGCCAGTGTAGAGTCCAAAAATTATCATTCCCTTCCATTCTCCGTGAGCGGCCTCGAACAACCGCTTCAACTCCTCAAGATTGAACGCCCGCCGTTCAAATGTACTCCGCTTGGTTTTGATCGTGGCAACGCGATCAGCCGGATTCTCCGATATCAGCTCATCCTGCCAAGCAGCTTTGAAAGCGGACCTCAGGATCTTTAGTTTCTTGTTAGCCGTGTTCGCCGTGACCTTCTTGGCGATCGAGTCACGGAAGCCGGCCACATCTGAAGTGCTCACGTAGAGCAGTTCCTCATTCTGTCGCGGACCGAAGTATTCTTTAAAGTCAGCGACTACCGCCTTGTAGGCCACCAACGATGACGGCGACAATTCCACCGCCTTACGCTCGATCCAAGAGTCGAGAAACTCAGCAACAGACTGCGAGGGCAGATCCCGTCCTGTCACCCGCTCATAGACATCCTGAATCACCTTTCGCGCCTGGGTCTCCGTAATCCGCTCCCGGGCTGCACGCTCATAGTCGTTGGCTGTTTTCTGCGCTTCGGTTCGTTTCGTTTCCTTCGTGCTCCGCTGAACGCGAGTGCCATCTGGAAGCTGAAAACAGGCATACCAGTATTTGCTGTTCGGTTTCTTTCGGATCGATGCCATAGGTGACAACCAGGGTGACAACATCTGAGCATATTTGAGGGGATCCAGCAATGCATAACTCGTTGAAGATCAATCCAAGAATGTCCGAGGAAATCGCCTAGCCAAAACACGGGTTCGAGTCCCGTACGGGTCGCCATTTCGATGCAAATACGAACTTTTCAGACCGTTTTCATAAGTTCCTGAAAACAAGTCTTCTGCGAAGAATTCGATTTTAATCTGGAAAGCAGAAGTTCGCATTTTCATCGCATACGACCCGAACTCAGCATTCAATTGCTCCTTACCCGGGTCGATCCGGCGGACGCTGATTTTCTTCACTACGAGATTGATCAGCGCCATCTGCTCATCCGGAGAGCGGGTATCGAAGACCTGCTCGAACCTAAGGAGAGCATCAGCGATGATCTTCTTGTCAGTTACCACGCGATCGTGAAAGTCGACTTCAATCCTCAGTTTCTCCCGCTCCGCCTCAATCTCATGCTTTTCCTTCGCGATCTCATCAGCCTCGGCTAGGAGTTCTGCACTGACGTGGTCCGCCCCTTCTTTCTTTGCCAACTCGAGACAAGTTTTCAGCTTTTCAGACACATCACGGTGGCGCTTGTCCAACCCGCGGATTTTGGACTTCAGAGAACGAACGGATTTTCCCTTCGACTCATTCGATGATGCCATCGCTGCATCGATCACATCTGGATGTCTTCCCATCTCTCCGATGATTCCGACGATGAACTCTTCAACCTGCCGAGCAGGAAGATTGCGGAGTTTACATGCTGCAGCCTTGCCGGCTTTGTTCACGTCGTTGCAAACGTAATAAAGATAGGGATTGCCATCCTTATCCTTCTTTCCGCTCGGCTTCGGAGTGAGAAGATGCCCGCAATGTCCGCAGCGGAGAATCCCTTTCAGAATTTGTTCATGCTTGTTTGCTCGGAGCTTTGATGGCTTTTGAACCGGTCCATCCTTTTTCGCTAAGGCTTTGTTTGCTGATTCCCACAAACGAGTTGAGACGATCCCCTTGTGCTCGCCATCATATTCATTGCCCTCATGGAAGATTACTCCTTTGTAGAGCGGGTTGGTCACGATCCTCGTCACCCGGTCTCCAATATAGCGCTTCCCTCCGACAATCTTCTCACCGCCATCTTTGGTGTGCCGGACTCGTGCCATTGTTGTGATGCCCTCGGCATTGAGAATCTTTGCGACCTCCGTGGGACTTCCCAGCTTCTCCGTCAGTTGAAAAACCCGCTTGATAGTCGAAGCATGATCAGGATCAATTTCGAGGCGTTTTGACACCGAGTTGTTAGTGTAGCCTTCAGGGACGGGGCCACCGTTCCACTTTCCTTTCTTCGCCCTCTCCAACATCTTGTGCGAAACGCGCTCGGCCGTCAGCTCTCGTTCAAATTGACCAAAACTGAGGAGCATGTTCAGCATGAGTTTTCCTGCCGGGGTCGAGGTGTCGAACTGCTGGGTGGCCGATACGAAATCAACTCCCTTCTTCTCCAATCGCTGCCACAGTTGGTAAAAATCTCCAATGTTTCGGGTGATGCGATCAATCTTGTAGGTGACGACCACATCAACGTTTCCGGCCTCAATCTCCAGCATCAGGGCCTGCATGCCAGGGCGAGCCATGTCTTTTCCAGAGTATCCTGGATCCTCAAAATAATGGGTTTCTACCCAACCCTCAGCACCGTGCAAAGCAATCGCATGGCCACACATGTCCCGCTGGCTCTTGAGCGAGTTGTAATCGCCTTTTGCCTGATCGTCGGTTGAGACGCGAGTGTAAACCGCGCAGCGGATGATCATCCCTTTCTCGTTCATTGTGAAAATAGTTCGTAATACAGTTTTCCACTCACTTCAATATTGCGAACTCAGTAATTTGAGCGATTTGTCGCACTACGACCAGCCGGAGTGAGGTAATACTTCAGTGCTGAAGTCTTGCCCTCGCCACGGAGAAACCCCTTCTGTTGGAGCGAATTGGTTCTTCTTGCGACAGAAGCTCGAGAGAGTTTGAGGTGATCTCCAAGGTCCGCAGGAGAAACTGATCCGAACATGCTTACCAATCCAAGGATCTTGGATTCGTCTGGAGTGAGTTTGACAGTCTTCCGAACTTCCTGTTCAGCGACGACTTCCCGTTCTCTTTCTTCCTTAGCCAAAAGACAGGCAACTCCTCGCGCAAGAATATCCCCGATCTGCTTCAGCCTTGCCTCGTAGTCAGGATCTCGTTTTTTCTGGCGCAGATACCTATCGGCTTCCGAGAGTTCGGCGATGGCGTCACCGCCGAAATCGACCCAATTGCCTCCAATCGAAATCGGCTTTTCTAACCTGATCGTCGTAGTCGAGACAAGCACACTGACGGTATTGTTCAGCGCAATCATTCCTCCGATCCCCTCCCGCCCCTTCGAACCTTTTTGCCTTTGCTTTCGAGTTTCCGTGACAGTCGATGAAGCGCTTCTTTCTCTGATCGCCCGCAAGCCGTGGCAATCTCGACGGCAAACCACTCGTCCTTGTCCGTCGTCCACATAAGGTCACAGTCCGGATGGTCGTAAATTTCCCGGATCTCGCTTACGCCACGGCTCTGCAGGGCCTTCGAAATTTCCTCCAGCAGTTGCTTCTGGATGGCATTAGGAATAAGTGGAAAGTCCTGCTTGGTCTTGTTCATGCGCGCGTCCTTGCGACCACTGGCGACGAATTCTTCAGCATCTTCGCCAGTAAGCCCGAAGGCGTTGGCCAGTTTTTCAAGTGACTTCAGGCCGGGCATCCGGCGGCCAGACTCAAATGCGGCGATACGGGTGTAGTGAACTCCGGCCCGTTGACCAAGCTCATGGAGTGTGAGCCCTGATTTGGTGTGGTCATCGTCTCGATACGACAGCCGCATGCTTTTCAGGCGGCTGCCAAAGTTCTCGGGAAGCGGTTGCATTGTGACCAATTTATGGTCACAATATACAAAGTGCAATACGAAATAATCCCTCCAAAAGACCGACTGAAGTTTTCAGATGAGGGAGAACACCAGAGTCAATAGAACAGAGCAGAATGACCCCCAACCATCCTAGGAAATCACGTGTTCCGGGTGTCGATGAGAGCACCGTCGATGCTGCCGGCATCCGATTTGTTGAAGCAAACATTGCCCTCGAACTTTGCGGCATCTCGCAAGCAGGCCGAATTTTCCGTTACCGCAATCTCGACGGTTCGGACGTGCTCGATGATGACAAGGCCTTTGTCCGTCTTCGCCTCAGCAAGCCCTTGGGCAAGATGAAATATTTCCAGCGCAAGGGAAGTCGGCCCCACGCTTACCTACCTCCTCGGATCATCGACAGAGAGTTTAGCAAAGGAAACGCTCTCTTCGTGATCGAGGGAGAGAAGAAGGCCCTGGCATTGTGTGATGCAGGTGTCGCCGCTGTCGGGATCAGCGGCTTCTACGGATTCGCGGACAAAAGCGACGAACTGGTGCCCGAACTCGATGAGGTCATCGACTGGATCCGCCCCAGCCAAATCGTTTTTGCTGGCGATAGTGACGTGGTGTTCAACGCCCAGTTCACGGACGCTGCCCTACGACTCCGCGATCTTCTTCCCAGCTACGACATCCGCTGCATGAGTGTTCTGCAGAATGCTCCTGGCAAGGGCTTCGATGACTGCCGCGCTGCCCTGGGACAGGATTTCTTGGAAAAGTGTCTTTTTGAATCTCTGAAGCTTGCTGTGCCTGTAGACGCGTCATCTACCTCGGGAGATCTGGCTGTTTGCATGCTGAAGAACCAGCTCTCCATTCTCGGATCTGACGCCCGCGCGGTTTCGGAAGAAGATGTTCGGCACGGCCTTGTCAAACTGGCGGCTGGGTTGAAAGGGATGTCTTTGGGAAGTGCTGCCGAGGAGGTGAAGATCGTAGCCGAGAACCTCGGAATCGCTCGGCGCGACTTCAACTGCGCTGTAAAGGATCGGCTCACGGAACTGAAACGGAAAGCTCTCGTCGAGTCAGCGCCCGAAAAAGCAACTCTGATCAACCTCAGTGAGCAGAATGCTATTTGGACTGCCGACGCGCTCGGGACAATCGCAGATGATACCTTCGTCTTTGGTGGTAAACTCGTTCAACTCACCGATCCCGGGTTCGAAGAAATCGATGCGAAAACGCTGGCTGCCTTCATTGACGATCCTGATCGTTGCATCTTCGCCAAGGAATCTCGTGATGGGCCAAGGAAGACGAACCTGGCCGAGTCGAATGCACGCCTGATCCTTGGCCGCGTTTCGCACAGCCTGGACAGCCTCCGGCCGGTGAGAACAGTCGCGGAAATTCCGACTCTGGTTCCGACTTCCGAGGGAACGAAATGCGTCACGGGATACCACCGAGAGACAGAGATCTATGCGAAGGGTGAGTCCATCGCATACGAGGATCTCGACGATGATCGCCACCATCTCCTTGATCTCCTCAAGGATTTTTCCTTCCCCAGCCCCGAGGATTCCGCCAGGGCGATCGCATTTCTCTTGGCACCGGCTCTCGTCCGCGGCGGATTCCTTGGGGACGAACGCTGTCCCTTCTTTTTCATCGAGAAGGATGAAAAGGGTGCGGGAGGGGGATTTCTGTGCCGGCTTGTTGCGACATTGTACGGTATGAAACCGTCACCTGTTGTACCAGAAGAAAAGCGCCAGGCGAAGGAAGACATCTCCCGAGCCCTCAGTCGAGGGAATGCGTTCGTGTACTTGGATAACGTGCGTGGAAACATTCTCACCAAACTGGATTTCCTTGAGAGCATGCTCACCGAACCAATCTTCTCGATCCGCGCTCCCTGGCTCCACGGCGAGGTTGATGTGACGCGAGAAGTAGTTGCCGGCTCTTCAAATGGAGCCCAGCTTTCTGACGACCTCGCGGACCGGACCGCCCTGATCCGTATCCGCAAACAGCCTCTGAGCTACCAGTTCACGCAATGGCCCGAAGGATCCCTCTTGGATCATGTCAGGAGGAATCGAAACCGATATCTCGCCATCGTGTATTTCTTGATCGACAGGTGGGTCAGGGAAGGCAGCCCGTCCGGCAAACAGCTTTCTGGCTTCCGCTTTCGTCGTTTCGAGGAAGCCGTGCAATGGATCCTTGAGGATGCGTTCGATCCGCAGATGCGGCTCTTCGGCTCTGACTACGGTGAGACCAAACGCAACCTTGCAGACCCTGACTATGATCTCCTGCGAGGCATTCTTCGGACAGTCTTGGAGCAGGAGCATCCTCAACCTGTCAGCGCTACCGATCTCGCTCGAATTTCGATGGCGCACAGAACTGTGGAGGGCGATGAACATCAGGCCAAAATGAAGATTGGCAAGATGATGGGCCGATATCTGCCCGCACCAGGGAAGGCGAGCATCGGAGAATTCACGGTGGAGATGGAACTTCGGAACGATGCCGCGACTCATCACAAGAATCTGAAACTATATTCGTTTCGGAGGACGGATCCCCGGCAGACAATTGTTAGCAATCGTGTTCCGCCTCGCCCTTCATTTGAAGAAACGATCGAAGACCTGTACGTTACGTCTCATGAACCCTGCACAATGGATTGAGTGGCTGAAACGGCAACGCAAAATGTCGGGCGGAGTTGCCTATTTGGAGACGTGCGCTATGGAGAAGTCAACTGTAGATCATCCCCTGGGGCTGCTGAACCGCTTGAGCCCGCCTGAGGACTCCTATTCTTCCATCAGCAAAAACAATTTTTCCGAGTTCGATTCGAACTCAAATGAGAATGGAAAAAAATGCGTTCTCCGCAGCGATTTAGAGAGCATATCAGGCGGGTCGGTCCGGAACTGCTTTGTAAAGGTTCGATGCCAGTCCCTTGGATGGATCTGCGTCGGGTTGAACTGATCCATCGCCTAGATCTGAATGGGTGAAGGCGAAGCCGTCACTGAAGGCTCCTGCCGTAAACGTCGAACATCGGTCAGGGCGAGGTGACGCTTCCTGAGGAGCATGAGCCAGAGCGGAGCGGAGGCTCATGAGACGAAAGGACGACACAGCAGCACTGGACGAAACGACTACGCCGGATGCCGACTTTCTGAGGAATTGCATCCAATGGAAATGACTCGGGCTGAATAATGAAATTCACAGACTGCGGTGCTCTGACCCGAGTCGCATGCAGGCCAATGCGGTCCGATGTGTTTCTGGTAGCCACTGACTACCACGGTCCACTAAAACTGGATTTCTGAACGGTACCTCGAATACATAACAGCTTTTTATAACGTGCTCATACAAATCCACCTTCGCATTTCAAAATGTGATTGGTCATTCGGAAATACGACTGAGATTCACAAATGTTCTAAGTATTCGGAAAAACGGAGGTGAATCATGAAAAAAGCATTGATAAAAGAAAAGACTCAGAGATTTTCGATTTCCCAAAATGCCGAGGAAGTGACCTCCTCGAACAGTTGTAAACGACACCGCATTCCGACACCTTTTCGACACGATTGTGTCGTTTTGTTTTGCATTTAAAAATGCTCCGAAACATTTTACAAAACCTTGATAAGCAATGCGTTGTGAATGAACGTATTGCGGATACAGAAAAGAAAACGACACTAGCCATTTTGAATGCTTAAATCAACACAACTAGCTGTTATTCAACCAAATATGAAGAATAAACTTGTCGTGCAATTCGAACCGACATAGATTGCAGCCGGTACCGTAGAAAACTTTTCCGAACGAACCACCTCGATCCGGTCGATTTAGGTCCCCCATTTTCAAATCCTGTCAGAATTCAGAAATTCACTGGGTATTTATGAAATTCGAGGAGGATTCCCGAAAATCAGCCGCCGATTAGAATCGACTGCAAACGGTCACCGCTTCGGGATGGCTTTCGCTACCTTTCCCCCACTCCCTGGTCAGTGAGTAAGTGGTAGCAGAGGTCCGTCCTTCCCGCTGTATCAGCCTGTGCTGTTGCAGCCGGTCGGTCATTCTGCTGACAGTGGCGCGTGAGCACTCCAAGTAGTCTCGGATCTCACAGGGTCGTAGCTTTCCGAACCGGAGCAGATATGTCAGAAGGACGCCATCCCGGCTTCCTACCTGAGCAGCCTCCGACAGTACTGACTCAGAGTGTGACCGGTCGGCCTCTTCTTGTCGCGCCCTCTTTTCTCTTTCCTCGTTAGCCAGTAACTGCACGACCCCTCGCGCGAGAATATCACCGATTTGCTTGAGGCGGGTTCCGTAGTCTGGATCTCGAAGACGTTTCTGCTGTTCGATTCGGCTAGTCTCCATGTCGCTCAGGATACCGAATAAGAACAGCAGCGATCTCAACAAATGTTGAATTAAGGTGATTTGGGGTTCAGACGAGGGATGGGCATACTCGAAAGTGGACGCTACCGAAACCAATTAGGACTCTTGGATTCGACGGAGCGGAAGGCCATAAGTCTATGATCTAATGCAATTGCCAGCCTGATCATTCCGATAATGAACGGGAGAGGATGATCGATCCTGTAAAGGGAGAGGAAGGCTACAACAGCTTTGGGCACGTGTATTTCACTGATCAGGACATGCCTCATGCCAAGGATGTGAATCTCGATGGTCGTTGTGAACTGTTTGAAGCATGATTCCGACATACCATTCCGACATATTTTCGGCACATATATGTCGGAATGTTTTTAGTTAAAAAATGCCCTGAGAAATTTCATAACCCCATGAAAAACAATGGACTGTAAATTTAGGAGTTACGAAAGTGAAAAACATTCCGACACTATGTGTTTTGAGCACGAAACTCAACGCAACTAACTCATTATCAATTCGGCATGAAGAAGAAATGCGTCATGCGACTCGAACCGACGTGGGTTTCAGCCAGTTGTGACAAACCGCGCCTCATTCTGGGAAAGCTGCGAACGAAAGGACCAATGAGACCTCGCCAGATTTCCCGTTCATGTTTTCAACTGACCGCACCGGCCCTGGACAATGCGTTGAATTGGCTCGAAGACCGGAATTTGGTAGTTTTTCGTCTGGATGGATGGGTTCAGGCCGTTAACTGATCGGACAAAGTGGCAACGGCAGACAATATCATGAAGGGCATCGCGAATTTCACTTGATCACGAACGTGATTGTCTACTGACATAAGAGAACGAACGTGAGGTGCATCTTCAAGGCTTAGATCCGACGGAGCCTCGAATTTGCTTCATTCGGGAAAAGTCTTCTTCAGTGGAAATCCCATCAGCGATTTCGATGCAGCACTCAATGTCGTCAACATCAATTCGTTTTCGTTCAAGAAGCTCCTGAGCGACCCGAGCAACAGCACGAATATTCTCGGGCCTTTCCATCAATTCCACGGCTCGCTTCTTCCATTGTACCATGGCGCCAAGTTCAAAAGCTTGTATGAGATCCTGAGCTTTGGCAAAATCGGAGATGCATCCTTGCTCGGCCTCACCCTCATTGAGCCCCCGTGCTACAAGAGCGGCATAGCCAGAGAGTAGAGCCAGTATTTGCCCCCTTACACCTTCCTCGTCCCAAAAAGAGTCCGATGCAACATTGCCTCCTAGCAATGATCTGTCGCTATCGGGAATAATCGATGCTGAAAGCTGATCGATGTCCAGCCGTGCATGCGCCACCGCATGTCCAGCTTCATGGAAGGCTGTATTCTCAATTTCAGTCATTCACGAAATGTCGCCAACAAACAGAAAGCAATAAACCATCTTTTTGAGTTAAATATCCCTGATGGCAAGACAGAGCTGTTATCAGCCTGTCATCTCCCGAAGTCTCATTCGTGCTCTCTATTTCGAGGGAAAACACCGTGGAGTTCCCATGACGAAACTGGTCGATGAACTGTTGACCGATTCCCTCAGGGATACCTCTGGTTGGCAGAAAGCGAAAGAGATCGAAGAGAAGATGGCTAGCTGCTCACGTCAGGATCGGCCCGTCGGCTGATCATCATATCACAATAACTGCCCTGAACACAGGACCCTGATTGCAGCACGCAGTCGGGGTTTTCTTCGTACAGGGCTCAACTCATACACAGAAAGGAAATAGCGTATGGCAATCAAACTTGTCAGCAATTATGCGAAGCGTCTCGGTTTGCCCGGTTTCAGTTCTCACCAGTTCAGTGTCTCTATCGAGACGGAACTGACGGATCTGTGCCAGGTGCAGGGAGAAGCCACTCGCGTCTATGAACTGCTGCAGAATGCAGTGGATAGGGAGATACAGATGACCGGCTTTGTGCCTGGTCACGACTACGGAGATGCCACTCCATCTCCACAGAATGGCAATCACGTTGCCAATGGTAACGGATCCAATGGAAACCATCTCGCAAATGGAAGATGGACCTGCTCGGACAAACAGAAAGAGCTGGTCCTGAAACTGATCGGAGAGAATGACCTGGATCTCGAATCGGTGGACCAGATTGCTGTCGATCGCTTCGGTGTCGGCATGCGCGGTCTGAACAAGCTGCAGGCCAGCGGGCTCATCAGTGAGCTTCTGGAGAGCTGTAGCACCACCTCCCGCAACGGGAATGGGAAAGGAGGCAGGCATTGAGCACGAATACTGTTCCTGTCTGCCTTCCTCCTGCTGGTAATGTGGCAGCGGTGCAGCGCGATCCTCTGGAATACATCAGTGCATCTCGCCTGAAGTGTTTCCAGACCTGTCGCCTGCAATACTACTTCCGGTATGTGGAGCGAATTGAAACACCAACCAGCCCGGCACTGTTTGTCGGGCAGATGGTGCACAAGGTTCTGCAGCAGTGGAATCTTGCACGATGGCGTGGAGAGGATGCGTCCTGTGAAAGGATGTGTGCATTGTTCGAATCGTACTGGATCGAGAGAAACGAGGAAGTGGAGGTGTTTCTGGAAAATCCGGAACTAGAAGCTGCCGAGAAATCGAAAGCATGGACCATTCTGGAGCACTACTTGATGCATTCTCCCATTCCTCAGGAAGAGAAACCCGAGGCGGTAGAAGTTGTGGTGGATCGTGATCTCATCGGTCATGGTTTGCCTCCGCTGAAAGGCATCATTGACCTGGTCCGGGAAGGAGGGCGCATCGTGGATTTCAAAACCACAGCACGTACTCCGGATCGAATGCAGGCCGTTCACCAGAACGAAGTGCAACTGGGATGCTATGCCCTGCTTTACCGGGAAGCTACCGGTCACCAGGAGTCAGGTTTCGAGTTACATCATCTCGTGAAAACGAAGGCGCCCAAGCTGGTGGTGACACCGCTGGAACCCTTCCATCGGGATCAGATCGAGCGTCTTATCCGGGTAATGGAATCATACGTCGCCGGTGTCATGACCGAAGACTATGTGCCCAGTCCCGGACTGCATTGCTCTTACTGCGATTACCTGGCCGAGTGCCGGGCGTGGAAAGGAGGAATGTCATGAGGGTGCCTGTGCTAACTCAACTGATCATCTGGGGATTGTTGCTCGTCTATCTTCTGACGAGTTGCTCCCCTCACACCGATATGGGTGGACCCGATATGGAACCGGTCGGTTCCGGCCTGCGGTTCATCGGTGTCGGCCTCGTGGTGATGGCACTTGTCTTTGTGTTCGCACAACGACGCTGAGAGGAGAAATCCATATGGACGATCTCCTCTTCGCCATCATTGCCGTGGCGGCTGTCACCGCCTTCGTCTTCGGCGTGCTGTCCGGTATCTGGCCTTCACTGGTTCTCGGTCTTCTGATCGCTGCCGGTGTTCTCTGGATGGCACGGTCGGTTCGCTGAAATCCAATCAACTCAAATTAAAACACATCCATTACCAACTATATGAACAACATGATTGAAAACACAGCCCCCCGCGAGCAGGCACCGCCGCAGGGAATGCTGTTACACTGTGGTGCTGAACTGGTCGACCGCCGAGCGGTCTACAATGTTCCTACTCCTGCTGGCACGGATACCTGGTATCCTCTAGCCCATGCAGGACTGATCCATGAAGTCGAATCGCAGCTGCGTTCTGCGGGGTTTCATCTCACCGGAGAACACCATGCACTTTCCCACGAAGGAGCACGGTACTTCGGCTTGTTTGAGGTGAACTTCCCGGGACGGCAGAGTCGCGATTATGGCTGGGTCGTCGGTATTCGCAATTCGCATGACAAGACCTATCCCGCCGGCCTGGTTGCTGGCTCCAAAGTCTTCGTCTGCGACAATCTGGCGTTTGGCGGTGAAGTGAGAATTTCGCGCAAGCATACCAAGTTTGCTCAGCGGGATCTTCGGCACCTCACCTCACGTGCGGTCGGTCGACTGGGAGAGAAATTCCTCCAGATCGATGAGCGTATTGCCCGATACCGCGATCGCCGGATCACCAATCCACAGGCCCATGATCTCGTCATCAAGGCGGTGGACTGTCAGGCGATCACACCCAGCCAGATTCCGTCTGTGCTGAAAGAATGGCGTGAACCATCGTATGAGGAATTCCGTTCCCGGAATGCCTGGTCCCTGTTCAATGCGGCGACCGAGATCATGAAGGGTACGAATCCGAACGTGGTCGTAAACCGCACCCAAGCCCTGCATGGGCTGTTTGATGGTCTGGTCGGTCTGAACTGACCTGATCGATAGGCTCCTCCTCCCGAATGCGTGAAGGAGGGCGGCAGCCAGAGAAAATCCGTCGCTCCGAACAGGGCGGGTTTTCTTTTAGGTGTTAATTCAATGCCCCGTACGAGAGTGTTATTTGAGAAATCTTAATTTTCAGTCCTTCTTGAAGAACGTGGAAGAATGGCTACTATAGGAAGATGAAGACAGCGAAAGTCTTGAGGATTGTATTTTGCGGCCCCGGAGACGTTGCGAAGGAATTGGAAATTGCAGCAAAGGTCATTCAAGACTGGAATTTGGAC
This sequence comes from Verrucomicrobiales bacterium, assembly GCA_002698785.1. Lineage (GTDB taxonomy): Bacteria > Verrucomicrobiota > Verrucomicrobiia > Verrucomicrobiales > DEV007 > Arctic95D-9. The sequence continues at coordinate 398,590 of PAAG01000019.1, forward strand.
AATTTCGATCGGTTGAATTGCGGACTCCAACTTTCCAACTGGAAGACCGAAGCAGTGCCTTCAATGGAAGGACGCGGACAGGCAATGATCAATGATCAGTTGATCGATGAGGCGGATCTGATGGTCGCGGTTTTCTGGAAGCGGTTCGGAACTCCAACAGGAATGCATGATTCCGGCACGGAGGAGGAAGTTCAGCGAGCGATCGCCCGCCAAATACCGGTCTTGCTGTACTTCTCTGACATCGAAGCTCCAACAATCAAGGTCGATCAATTTCAGAGCGAAAAGCTGAGCGAGTTTCGCAGACGGGCAATGGAATGTGGATTACCCTGGTCTTTTCAAAGCCGTAAAAAATTCGAAGACGCTTTCAGGAATCATCTCGATTTCAAAGTGAGAGAGTTGATCTACGAACAGAAAAACGCCACGGCATTCGAGCCGATAGCTGCAATCCACCAAACAGTGCAAGGTGACGGGAATGTCTCTGTCGTAGGAGACTCAAACCAGTTCAATTTTAACAACTCTGGCCCGAAGCAACCTACTATCAAGCTAGACTATGGTGACCAGTACCTTTCGCCCTCTCAGCAGAAGGAAGTTTCTGACCTAGTTCGCGAGTTGGCGGACCTGATAGAGGAAGTCAAAAGGAAGTCTCGCGGCCAAGCGATGAGTGAAGTCTGGAGCCGGCTGAAGAATCAGTTTAAAGTGGAAAAATACGAATTGCTTTCGCCAACTCAACTTCCGGATGTTCACGAATGGTACTTGGTGAGCAAAAGAATACTAATCAGAACATCCCGTCGCAAAAACTCCTCAGTTCACAAGAGCGCAAGAATCCCTGCAATCAAGGCTGCAATGAACAAGATGGGCCTGACCAACGAAGAATACTATCCGGAGATAGCGAATCGTCTCAAACTTCCTCAATTCAACTCTCTCAAAGATCTCAAACCCAAAGATCTGGAGCGAGTATATACACTAGTGCAGCGAGATCAGAAAAAATCTGGATGAATTTCTGTCGTCAACGGCAAGGAACTGTATCCATTATTTCGGCCCGATCCAAATGCACTGGGGCAAATACTTTTGGCTTCTTTGTCAGGAATTAGTAGCATATTTTCGAAAGCATAAATCTCCTAGGCAGAGTTCTTTCGCTTCAAATTGTCTTCTACGCCTGTGAATTCCCAATCGGGTGGCGCTTCGAGGCCACCGGTAAGATAGGAACCATCAGGCGCCTTGAGTAGGTCGGACCCGTAAGTCATGGCTTCGATTAGTTCTGATTTCTGATCGTCATTCAGAGCTTCGATCCACGTTGGGGAGAATGCTGTGTTCTCGCAACCCTTTACGACCAACTGAAACAGGAGATTCCCGAGATTCTGGCCTTCACGGATAGATTGTTGCAGAGTCGAAATAAAGTATCGGCAGACTTCGTCGCTGCTCCTGTGCCACGCGAATAGAAATCCCCAACTATCTTCGGTCGGCGCGAAGGAAAAGGTCATCGAACTTCGATCACCGGTGAAGTCACCCAGGTCTTGAATGGGTTCGCCATTAAATCCCCAATCGGGGAAAAACCCGCCGGAAAAAACCACGGTGGGTGCAATCTTAGACCGGAAGAAAACGTAGCGGATATCCGAGAAGTTCCCTCTTCGATGGGACTCGTCGAAGTGAGATTTCTCGCGCTCAAGGTATTGTTGTCCCATGCCATTCCCTTTGAGCGAGTTCTCCATGAACGCCCGCGTTGCGGTGCTTCCCGAGAATCTTGACAGTTGGTTGCGGAGAGACTCCACCACAAAGTTCTTCGCGGAAAGTTGCTTCAGGATCGAGCGATAAGCATAGAGGAAAGCTTGCTCGTCGGTAGGCTTCAGCGGTGCATTGTCTATTGCCTGGAAAACGAGATTGTCATGAAACATGCACAGCCCCCGAAATGTTGAGAACGAGTTTATGTGTGTGCGGGCGAACGATGCCTTTCCCTTTGATTTCTTTATGTCGCCGAACGAAAGCGAAGGACTGTACACGTAGCCATCCACGTCAATGGACGACAGTGCTTGACCTCGCTGAATCGAGTGGGCGTCGATGACCTCGCAGCATGACTCCGTAACGTCATAGAAAAGGCATTTTCCTCCGTCCTTGATCTTCTTCTGGTCGGAGAGCCACTCGTGCAAGTTGATCTCGGACACGACCGGGACCGGTTGCGGTTCATCCGTATGCAATTCCTCAGCATCCGTGTAGCCCACGAACACCAAAGACAATCCGTCTTGCTGGCACTCATCGAAGCTCTTCAAACCAAGATCCTTGTTCTTGAAATCATCGCGATCCACCGCAACTGGTTGCGTTTCCACTTTGTCGATCTTCCACCCGGCCTGCCGTACTTTGTAGGATGCCTTGATCATCGCAGATGTCGGATCTGATTCTAAAACCCAGACGTGAGCGAGGGCACCATCGATCCTCGAATCGATGGCCGATCCCGGTTCGGGGCTGGTTTCAAACATCACGAAGTACGTCTGCGGCATCCCGTAAGAACCGGTCGGAAGCCGATTCGTCAATTTTGAAAATAAGTTTACGAACCTTGCCAACTATTGTTTCCAGTGTGATTTCGCTGACCGTCATCTCCACATTCACGCATCGTGAGCGTCTTTTAAGACTCAATTGATTGCTCGATACCACGCTGTAGTTCCAAGATTAGCGTCAATGCTCGTGGCCTGTTTCGTTGCTTGCAATGACTATCCTTTTCATCTTAATCCCCCTTTTTTGCCTGCGTCCTTAACTTTTGATGGAACACGGCCGAAGGAATTTGATCAACACTTATAGCGCGACCAGTCCAGCAGAATTCTTCGCCACAGACATAGATATGTTCTTCGAAAGTCCCAATTTTCTCCTCGAGCAGCATTCGGCGCTCTACGAAGACTTTTTAGATTCCGCCCGGTGGAATTCCGTGTTGTGGGTATTGGGCTGACGTTTCCCTTAAATAGAATTTCGAACACTATTCCTTGAGCCCTTCCACCAATTGGCCAATCTCCACACCGCACGCTTCGCAGTAGAAGAGCGTCTCCACAAAATCCAGACGCCTTTCGCCCAACTCTGCCTTCGACACATAGCTCTGCGGTTTCTCCAGCTTTTCAGCCAGTTCAACCTGAGTCAGCCCGGCATCGATACGCATCTGCCGCAGCAGAGCACGAAATCGTTTTTGCCGGGGTGAGTAATCCATTGGCACGAAGTTTCGCGCCGCGTTTACAATAACCCATTTTAGGATATTTTTACTTTGTAATCCTGGGGATCCGCAATCATAGTGGACCCCTCATTTGAACACCCTGTGCTATGAAACAACTTTTCCCGGCTATTTGTGTTTGCCTCTTCTTATCAGCCTGCGGTGGGCCTAGCAAAGCGGAGCTACGCGCAGAACTGCAACAGATTGAAGGTGAGTTGATGCAACTGGAGATGATGGCATACGATGCTCGTTCCCGGATGAGCCAGGCAGAATGGCAGAGTTTCCTCGGTGGATTCGCTGCAGGATTCGGAGCCGTGAGCGGCGATGGCAACATGACACTGGCCGGAGGAAATGCGATCGCCGGTGCGTCCGGCGAGTTCGATCGTGCCCGATTCAATCTTCAGCAGATTCAGGCCAGATACAACCAACTCGCCGCACGACACAGTGAAATCCGGAAGCGTTTGTATTGATCTACAAAAACCTCATGAAGATCGCGTGCCCACACTGCCACGGGAATATCGAGGTCGGACCCGATTGGCTTGGGCAACAGGCCGCATGCCCTCACTGTAGTGAGAACTTTCTCGTCCCCAATGTCCCCTCTTCTAGCGAAGCATCCGAAGCCCCAACTCCAGCCTATACAGATTTGGCACCCCGGGGGAATTTGAGGACTCCCGTTGTCCCTCGAAGAGCTTTTGCCATTGGGGGAGGCATATTGCTTCTCCTTGCAATCGCCGTGGCGGTCATTACGAACGGAATGGGATTGTTCGGATCCAATACGCTCCGTAGAGGCGACGACGGGAAGTGGGACCTGCAACGATTTTCGAATCGCCCGGAAGAGGAGCGGATCTATATCGCCCAGTTGATCGAGATCTGGGATTCGCTTCGCGACGTTAGGTGGTCATGGACCAACTTGGAGCGAATGAGCACCTTCCCCTATGGCGAATACTGGCAGGGGATGAATGCGGACCGGGCGCAGGCTGCGTTACGTGGAATGCAGTATTCTGCTGCCGATATCGGAGGTGAAGTGAAGGGTCTCGTGAACAGCTACAACGAGCTTCAACGTGTCTCGGAACCGCTCTTGGCTGCTCGTCCCGACCTAGCAGAACCGCATGACGCGCTCCGGCTGAGCGCGGATCTCGAATACGAAGTAACCAATCCGCAAGTCGCCTACGAATTCGAATCCTTGGCTGGAGCAATTGAAGCGATGTTCGAGGCGCTGGGTATCACCGTCCCAAAGCCGAAAACCCCGGGTCCGTGAAAAAAGAAAAACCAAAGAAGAAGGTCGGAAAGTTCGAGAGAATCGTGATCCGTTTCATTCTCGGATTTATTCTCTTCCTGATCTTGTTCACGGCATTCCTCAACAGCCCTTTGGTCGACCTTCCGATTTTCCACCAGCCGATGCGGGGTAGTAATTCCTTCCACCCAGAGAATGAATCTCTCTCCGAAATCGCCACAGCGATCGAGTCGATGCCGCAAGCACACCATCGAATTCACGACGCCGACAGAGAGAACGATTACGTGATGCTTCTCTTCACCGGAGAGAACAGTGTGCAGGTCCGTGAAATCCCAGATCACCCAGGGCTTTACCAAATCGATGTCACCCGATACGGAGTTGTCTACGATCAACTCCCCTCCGATCCCGGCACCCGAAACGCATTGACTCTCGTCATGAATCTGGGCACCGAGTTTGAAAATGGGAAGTGGAAGCTGGTCCACGCCAAGGGAGGTTCCGTGGAACAGGTGACCAAGCCGGGGGAGTCCACCCCAAGAGAGAATACAACCGCATCGATACCACTGGGGGAAGCGATGTGGCACGGCCAACTGGTAGTCGATTTTCTGAACGGAGAAGCTCCCGATCCAAAGATCGAGAATGAGAACAGCTCCCGCTATCGCTTCCTTGAGGAATCCTTTCTCCAGGAACACCGGAAGATCGAAGGCATTCGCGCCCAGGGAATCCGTTTACCGGAGTGAGCCAGTTGGGCCCGCTGAGGCACTTACATGAAGAAGCGATACGACTGCTGCGAAGGATCCTCGTCCGGCAACCAGCGCAGGATCTCTCCCACCTTCCTGAATGCCGTGATCGTGATAGGGAGCGTGGCGTCGATCTGGACGTTGTTCCAGTTCGTCTTGGTTAGCGTCAGAATTTCCTCCACGAGATGCGCCATTGGAGAGCCGGCGTCAGCAACTCGCATGTGCAGTGAGCGCGGAACATACATCCCGGGATATTCCTCGTAGAAATTCACGGAACCCCGCGTGTATATGATCGCATTCACATAGTCAGCCTCAAGCCACGTTCCGCGCAGCGGCGGATAGTAACCTTGTCGAAAGAGCCGGGTAAAGCTCCGGTCGAGTAGGAGGAAATCCCTCAATTCGATTCCAACGTCGTCGAGACCTGCATGGAATCCTTCCGCTTCGCCTGCTTCGAAATCCGAGGTCTTGTGGATTACCACTCTCGCCGGGGTCGTATTGTGTTCTCTTCGGTAAGTGCGAATGCAGTTGCGCATGAGCTGCTCGGCATCCTCTTGAGAGAGGTGAGGTTGTTTATCAGCTGACGACACAACCGCTTCCATTCCTTTGACGGTCAAGCCATGTCCGCGCCCATTGAAAACCTGAGCTACTGCCGTTTTCACTGAGGTCTTGTCGGTCGATACAAAGAACGAGATCCCTATGAAACAAGTCTGGTAGTCCGTCTCGGGACGTGGCACGCGATAAGGAAATCCTCCGGCCTTGTAATAAAGCGCGGTGAAGAAATTCCAGGCTCTCGTAGCCTCATCCTGAAGACTCTTGCACTGCCCTTGCTCGTCTCGCTCCCCTTTCCGAAGTTTCGGGTCATACTCGACGGGCGGATGAACTGGAGCGGCTTCCCGCATCGAAGTGCAGCACCCTTCAACAGATCATGGAACTCGGCCTTGATCCGCTTCTTTCCGTTCTTCCGCCCCGCTTCTGCTACCGTGATGATCTCGAGCAGTTCCACCGGCATCGAGACTAAAATGACGTCAGGCGAGATCTTCGACAGCTTCGAGAAAGAGTTCCACCAGATTTCTGACAACGGTCTCATAGGCGTCACGTAGCAATGAAGAGTCCGCGACCAACTTTCCCTCAGAAGAGCCGGAACCTGCCTTCTGGATAACACAAGGGGGAATCACTTACTTGTCGAAGATTGATCGTCCAAAATCGAGGTTCTCCAAAATTCGGGCGTCTCGTATTTTCGTTCATCGACAGATTCCGACGACTCTGCTTCCGCACTGATGAAAATCTCTTTGGCCTTCTGAATTCTGCCACGGATTCTGGCGCGGACGGTAATCAGGACGGGTTCATCCCGGCTCCAGCTAAACAAATCCTTTTCGTCAGGCATAAGGCCCTCCGGAGTCAGGAAGGAGATTTCATCCTCATTGAATCCGGCAGCCTTGAGCTGATCGACGACTCGCCCCGCCTGTGATAACGAAAAAGCTATGAACGATAGGGTTTCCTTCGGCATACTGATCGTGTCCGTTCCCGGCTCGTGACGAAACCGGCGTTACTCCGCGGTTTTCTTCGTTTTTATCTTTAGTTGGTTGTCTACGCTCGCGCTTCCCACGTTTCGATTCGCGATCTCGGAGATGATGCTCTTCTCTTCCTCGGTTGCAACAAGCCCGCTCAAAGTAGTCATCCCATCCTTCGTAATGACGCTTACGTTGCGAGCATACAAAGATATCTCCTTAAGTGCCCGGATCTCTTTCTTGATTGCCATCGTGGAGGCCAGGTCCTCTTGGCCATCGCTCGGAGTGCCCAGAAATTTCCTGTTCCCGGATTGCGATTCGTCATAAATCGGATACATCGGAATCGAGTAAGCGGCAAAGACACTGTCAATCACTGAGGTTCGGGAAAAGTCAGGCCACTCACTTGCAGTGAAGTGCGGTGCGGTTTCCAGTTGTTTCCTGGTCGTATCAAGGTGCAGTCCCGTACGATTCCTGTTGAACCGGAAGAAACCCGGCGGAATGGCATTGAGTTGGTCCGTGATGCCCAGGAATTCGCTCGTGGTTACAATCATCACCGTCAAGCGACCGGAGGCCAGGTCTGCAAGTATCCCGGTAACTTCGCCGATGGGTGCTTCCTGCAAATCCGTCACCTTCATTCCCATCAGTTGGCTGGCACGCTGGATATAATTGAGACGTGAAACCGGAATGAGTTCTGTAGACTGCCCTGTTGAAATTTGTGCGACGAAGTCGAAAGCCGATTCCTGGTCGAAACGCTTGTACAGGGCGAAGAGTTGTTCGTAGGAGAACGATTCCGACCACTTCGCCGGATCGAGGGGAGGTGCGCTTTTCAGCTTCTCGTTTCCAGTACCAAGAATCAGGTATTTCTTCGCTGAATCGTGAGTAAGCGCAGCGGGCGGTATGGCGGTTTCAGTTCGCTCAATTCCCAGGAATCCGCCCGTGGAGAGGATGACCGCAACGATGCGGCCCGATTCCACGTCCACTGCCAGTTCCCGGACAGACCCCAGAGTCTCTTCATCCTTGTTCTTGACCTCCCTGCCGATGAGTTCGCTGACTTTATCGACGATGATCAGTCCGGGTTGTATCGCGCTTGGTTCATACCGTTGTTCCGGACGGTCAGGACCTAGCGTTAGAGTCGATTGGTTGTTTTCAGTTTGCGCCGATACGACGAGGGGAACTACGGAGATGGCAGCGACGCCCAAAATGGTGAAAATGTTATATTGAAGCACATCTGATTTCATGAGGGAATTTTGTTAAGTAAGCGTGAGAATCGCTCAGTTGTAGCCGACCATATAGGGGCCAACTGCCGGAAGCCATGGGGTGATACCCTACTTGTGAGAATACAGTCCGCCGGGGTGGCTCCCATGAAGCAGTGCTACGCTCCAAGCCGGGTGAACTCTCAAAGAGGTGGGGTTATTGCCCATGGACATCGGTCAACCAGCGCCGACACTGATGAATTGCTGACGGTCGAGCCGAATCGGTCGAGAGATTCCCTACCCCTCATCTTCCCTGAAAAGAGCAAATCACAAACAAAACGAAATCGTTTCGTTTTCCCGGTCCTACCGGACGGCATTGCAGAAAAGCTTGCGGGATTCAGAAACGCCCCCTGATCCCGCACGACTCCGAAGACTTGGCAACCGGGCGTTGAAGCTCGGAATCGATTTACTCGGGCTCGCAGGGATTCACGAAAGCTCCCTTGTCGCGCTGGAGAAAAACGGTATACCCGACCGGAAAAAGAGAGACCGGACCCGGCGCGGCACCGCTTTCTTTGATCTGGTATTGGCACCGATCGAGGAGAGCCGCTTCATCGCGTCCGAAGCGAACAGCCGGTTTGAAACCATTATCGAAACTTTGACCTGCCGCACCGAAGCGCTCGACCGCTCAAACAAGAAACTTCAGGTAGAAATCGCCAGGCGCAAGAAGGTCGAGGACTCTTTGCGGACAAGCGAGACCACCACAGGGATCCTGCTCAAGCAGGCCCGCGCGATGCAGGAGCAGATGCGCTCCCTTTCCCATCGCCTCATTACCGCTCAAGAAGATGAGCGAAGAAGAATCAGCCGGGAATTGCACGACGTCATCGCGCAGACTCTTGCCGCGATCAATGTTCAACTCGCTGTCTTACGATCGGTGAGCGCTGCAAACGCCGACGACCTTCATGAAAAGATCGAAGCTACCGAGCTCCTCGTGGAACAATCGGTTGAGATCGTGCATCGTTTCGCTGCTGAATTACGGCCCGTCGTCCTTGACGATTTAGGGCTCATTCCTGCGCTGAGATCCTACATCGATTCATTCACCGACCACTACGATATCCCCGTACAAATTTCCGCTTCTCCTACGGTTGAGGAATTGGACAGCACTGCGCTTACGACAATATTCCGAATCGCTCAAGAGGCCCTGACCAATATCGCACGACACTCCCAGGCGAGCCTGGTGAAGTTCACCCTTCGCCCGACCAAGAGATCGTTCCGAATGAAGATCGCCGACAATGGGCTAGGATTTTCCACGACGATCCTGACAACCACTTGCGACTACAGAAGGCTCGGCATTCTTGGAATGCGGGAGCGCGCCGAGATGGTGGGGGGATCCTTTCGGATCGATTCCACCGACGGTGAAGGAACGGTAATCCTTGTCGACATTCCGCGCCCCTCGGGCGTCCCGGCAGATCTTTCGCAGATCGAGCCGACCCCTGGTAAACCGACGAAAAAGACAACATGAGCACCGTTATCACCGTTCTTCTTGCCGAAGACCACCTTATCGTCCTGGAAGGGATAAAAATGCTCTTGTCGTATGAGACGGATATCGAGATCGTCGGCGAAGCGGGTGACGGACGCATTGCCGTCGAACTGGCAGAAAAGCTCCAACCGGACATTGTCGTAATGGATATTGCGATGCCGGAACTCAATGGCCTCGAAGCAACCCGCCAAATCCGTACCCGTGTTCCGAAGACAAAAGTAATCATTCTCTCCGCGCACAACGACGATGCGTATGTGAAACAGGCACTCGCGTTCGGAGCCTCCGGCTACTTGCTGAAGCAAATTGCCGGGAGTGTTCTCCCCTCGGCCATCCGCGAAGTCCATCACAACACATCCTGTTTCAG
>PAAG01000020.1 GCA_002698785.1 Verrucomicrobiales bacterium
GTGATGGTGTTGTTACCTACAAAATTGCCGCCCACGCCGCGGACTTGGCCAAGGGGCATCCGGCCGCTCAGGTGCGCGATAACGCACTCAGCAAAGCACGTTTTGAATTCCGTTGGGAAGACCAGTTTAATCTTTCCCTCGATCCAACAAAGGCGCAGCAATTTCACGACGAAACGCTGCCCCAGGACGGAGCCAAAACCGCTCACTTCTGTTCCATGTGTGGCCCAACTTTCTGCTCCATGAAAATCACGGAAGAGGTCCGCGAGTATGCGGAGAAGCAGGGCCTGACAGAACAAGAGGCTTTGGAGAAAGGTATGGAGGAGAAATCAAAAGAGTTCGCCGATAGTGGCGCGGAGATTTATTCGTAATTCTCAGTAAGACATCCTTATTTTACTTCCACAGCAGCAAGGAATGCTTTCATAGTCATTTCATGCTCGGGACTCTAGTGGAAGCGCGGATGTCACTTTATGACTTCAACACACTCTATTCTTGTTTCGGGCGTCTTGTAGTATGGGCTGCCTTGGTTCCGGTCGCCATTATCTCGATACGGTTTCTGCTGAGGAAACAATGGAAGCGCGCCGTGAAACTATGTGCCGTGTTTGGTGCGGCTGCTCTAACGCTATGGGGTGGAGAGTATTTGCTCTATCGAATTGATCATGCCCTCTATCTCTCCAAAATATTCGACACGAATGTAGGTTTCGGTCGGCCAATTTACGAATACGACTCGCCGCGATCGTTCCATGGTGATGGATATTCCATCACCGTATATCAGTTGCCAGATTCCATTCGGAGTCGCTTTGCCTCCTTTGACGAAACACTCGAATCAGACTTCCCGAAGAAGCAAGGGTATCGGAAAGACTGGCATACGCAGCACTGGAAAGTAGGGCCCATTCCGAAAGAAGACCTAAAATACATGAGGTTCGCTTGCGGTTTCTACAGCGGAGGGAAGCCTCCCGCTAAACTGAAAAACAGTGTGCGAGAGTTTCGTGAGGCCCTCAAATCTGATCCGGTTTATTATTCTTTCTTCTACAGCCGTCTGTCAGATGATAAGCATGATTACTGGGGCGATATTGACTTCTTTATGATCGATCCGAAAACGAGCCGCGTATACATCATCAACCACAACACCTGATCGAACCTTTGGTTCCCCACCCCCATGAAAATCCTCCGTTCATTCTCGAAATCCGAAAACGCTCACCTCGCAGCCACTCTTTTGCGAAGCGAAGGTATCGAAGCGGTTGTCATCGACGACTCCGCGTTTGGAGGAAATATTCTGGGGGCTACCAAGAATGCGATTCGGATCGAAGTAGCAGAGGCCGACGAAGACCGTGCCAAGGAGATTCTCGAGGCTTCTCGGGAATCCGATTCCTGATTTAGAATCGCAGGTGGGGTGATGAATTCTTACGTCGCTCTTCTTCGAGGCATCAATGTCGGTGGGAGAAATTCCCTCCCGATGAAAGTCCTCGTATCGATTCTCGAGGAGATGGACGCGCAGAACGTCCAGACGTATATCCAGAGCGGAAACATCGTTTTTCAATCGTCGAAAACTGGTATTCAGAGAATCGCGGAAGACCTCGGTAATGCAATCGAATCTACTCGTGGCTTCCGACCGGGTATTCAAATTTGGTCCAGAGAAGACTTCCTCCACGTCAAAAAGGGTAACCCATATCCGCAGACAGAAGAAGATCGCAAATCTGTTCACCTATTTTATCTCGAGTCCGAGCCTGTGAATCCAGATTTCGAAAAACTGGAGAAGCTTTGCGCTGAGACGGAGAAGTTCGAACTGAAAGGAAAAGCACTCTACCTTTTTGCTCCCGAAGGGATAGGAAAGTCAAAGTTTGCGGCACGAGTCGAAGCTGCACTTGGTGTGTCAGCTACCGCCAGAAATTGGCGCACTGTGACCAAACTGGCTGATATGATCAGTGAACAACGGTGAATACACAGCAAACCGTCCCTTTGGGCAAAGGCGGAGAAATAGAATGATTTGTTAGTCCTACGAAGGAAGGGCAATCTCATCACCTAAGGATGTCCTGACTGTCTTGAGCAGGTCCTCGAGCTCGTATGGCTTGCCGAGGAACACGGCATTCTGTGGAAAGACTGCATCACCACGGAAAATCTCCGCGGTGTATCCACTCGAATAAATAATCTTCAATTCAGGCCGATCCTTCTTGAGGCTTTCCGCCAGATCATGCCCCGATATGCCGTGGGGCATCACGATATCAGTGAGCAAAAGATCGATCTCGTCACCTCTCATTTCCCAGATCTCCAAGGCCTCTTTTCCTGAGGCTGCCTCAATGACATTGTATCCGTGTTTTGTCAGTATTTTCAAGGCGACCAGGCGTACCATCGTTTCGTCTTCGACGAGCAAAATCGTTTCGTTTCCGCTGGGAACGACTCGGCCTTTTCTGCCGTCCCTGGCGTTCGACACGAGTTTATCCCCTGTTGCTGAGGGCAACCAGACACTAAACGTTGTTCCGCTATCCAGACGACTGTCCACTGTTACCCACCCACCGTGTTGCTCCACAACACCGAACACTGTCGAGAGCCCCAGTCCGGTCCCCTTTCCTACATCCTTGGTGCTGAAAAACGGTTCGAAAATGTGAGGTAGGTTTTCTTCAGCAATACCGGTCCCTGTGTCACGAATATCGATCCTGACATAGCTACCGCCTTGGTGGTGATCCGGGAGTTCCGACTCACCAGCTTCAAACTCCTCTTTGCTGGTTCTCACCGATAGAGTGCCTCCTTGGGGCATCGCATCTCTTCCGTTCACTGCCAGATTCAAGAGTATTTGCTCAAGCATTACCGGATCGGCGTGAACCCGCATAGGTTCCTCGCCAAAGTTGAGATCCAACAAGATATCCTCACCAATCAACCTCTTCAGCATAGCAAAGACAGAAGAAATGATCTCATGCAGGTCGAGCTCTTTGGGGCTCAATGGTTGCTGCCGGCTGAAAGCGAGAAGCTGTTTCGTAAGTCCTGATGCCCTTTCACTGGCGGAAAGGATTTCCATCACCTGCTGCCTGTTGGGCGAATCGCCGTCGGCTTCCATTTCGATCAGGCTGGCATTCCCTTGAATTACGGTCAGGAGGTTGTTGAAATCGTGGGCAACTCCACCTGCCAGCTGACCGATTGCCTGCATCTTTTGACTTTGGCGAAGGGTCTCTTCGAGCCGTTTCGTTTCCTCGATGTTTCGCAGGAAGATATTCAAATAGATGTGGGAATCGTCAGGGATAACTGACACCGCCAGTTCGGTCGGGAAAGTGGTTCCATCCTCACGGACGGCCTCCATTTCAAACCGACTTCCCAAGGCGGAATCGCCGCACTCAGCAAGTCTGTGTAGAAGCTCAGGTAAAAAACGGGAGACCTCGCTCCCTTCTGCTTCACTTTCGGAAACGCCAAAGGTCTCTGCCGCTTTGGCATTCCATTCGACAATTCGATTCTCGCGATCGACTCCAATGACAGAATCGAGGGCGCTATCTAGAATGAGTCTGCGTAGCTCAGCGGCCTGTCGTAGTGCCTCAGCATTCTTTTTCTGCAGTGTGATATCAATTCCTTCTGCAACGATGAATTCAATGTTCCCGGTTACATCAAAGACGGGACGCATTGAAAATTCAAGATCATGCGATTCCCCCTTTGCGTCAGCGAGTGTGAACTCAAAACGCAAATCTTCTTCGCCGGAAACAATATTTTCGATCCCAGATTCGATCAACTGAACCACCTCTGGAGCCGACTGCCACCAGGGAGTTTTCAGGAAAGGCATCCCCAGGATTTCTTTTCGCGCACATTGGCCGAATTCGAGGGCTGTCCGGTTAACCTCTATGAGTTTACCGTCGCCGGAGAGTAGAAATTGAATACTAAGGGAGTGGTCGAGAATGGAATTTAGCTTCAATCGTTCCAGATGGACCTCACGGGTTTTGTCTTCGACCCGCTTCTTTAAAATTACATTCCAGGCGATTACCAACAGAGACACGAAAGTGATCGCAAAAACGACTAAAGCGACTTGGCGAAGGTATTGAGCGGGGACAACGTTTTGCTCCGAATATACGAAACCGTCAAACCAATCAGCATTGAGCGGTTCATAAGCAACTCCGGTCTCGACAAAAGTGTCTGCAATCTTTCTCCACCGACCTTCGTTCATATGACCGACCTCGACTACGTCTGGGAGAATTAGCTCTCGCATCTCAGCAGCTTCAAATTCCAGGTTCTCCCTTTGAATTCCCCTTTCCTCGACACCAGGGAGAGTAAGAATGTAATCTATGATCTCGTCCGGATGCTGCATCGCGTAGTTCCAACCGCGTGTCGAGGCTTTGATCATTGCATTGACAGTCTCCTTCTTTTGTTTCGAGACCTCTTCGGTCGTGAAAAGCGTGTCACCGTAGAAGTCCACTCCATAGTCAGACGCGCGAATTACGAAGGGCTCTGCTCCGAGCGCTTTAACCTGACTCGGCTCAGCTGTCGCATAGGCTGATACCACGTCCACCTTTCCAGAGATCAGGTCTCTCACATCCCACGTATGAGTGTGCATTCTGAGATCATCTATCGGCAGTCCCTCCCGCCTCATCATCGCGAGGAGCTGAGCCGAACCTTGGTCTCCGGAAACCATAATGTTCTTTCCAACGAAGTCGGAAGGAGTCCGAATTCCAGAGTTGGCGAGAGTCAGGAAAATGTAGGGCGAATGCTGGAATACAGTGGCACAGGCCACGACTGGATTTCCCCGCATCCGCGAAAGTAGGACGTCGCAATCTGTTACCCCGAAATCCGCTTTTCCTTCAAGGACAGTTCGCAGAGGTGGGCGTTCGGGATTTCCCTCTTGTATTTCGACACGCAGCCCTTCCTCCTGGAAGAAACCCTTGATGTCGGCCGCGTAATACCCTGCGAACTGAAACTGATGATACCACTTCAATTGAAGGACCAATTCATCTTCAGCTTTTGCTTTTCCTGTGGAGAAACAGAATACAGCGCAACAAGCGACCAGAGCACTGGCGACTCGAAACCAATTTTGATTGAGGATTGAGGCGGTAGAGTTCAAAATCCGCTTGGAGCGAGTTATTATCCGAATAGTTTAAATATAAATACCATAAATAATATTACAACTATGATAATCGGTTATTTCTGCATTCCTCCGCGATCATGAGACGATCAATTGTATGACGCGAACGCACGAACAAAGGCTCGGTCTTTCCTTCGAAGTCTTGGAAGGCCTGTCTGTGGGCGACGCACTCGGCGAGGCGTTGAGCTACAATCATTACCGGGTGCGTGATCTGGACGATTTCTCTGCCTTCAAACCAGGTACAGTTCGTTACACAGACGATACGGCTATGGCGTTGGTTATTTGGCGTGCACTCGCTATGCATGGAAGCATAGATTCCGATCAACTGGCCAACTCTTTCGCCATGGAATACTTGGTTTCTCCTGATCGAGGATATGGGAGAATGGCTCGACGGATACTTGAAGAAATTGGTGCTGGAGGAAACTGGGAGCAGCTCTCCCCTTCCGCATTCGGAAGCGGATCTTTCGGAAACGGTGCTGCGATGCGAGTAGGCCCTCTGGGAGCATACTTCGCCTCGGACATCGAATCCATTCCGGAGCAGGCTGCTGCATCGGCGCGGGTGACCCACTTCCATCCTGAAGGTATAGCAGGTGCGATCGCAGTTGCATTAGCTGTAGCTACCGCGGTGGAGAGCCGGGGCATGGACCCGACTACTTGCATCGAGCGGATTTGGGATAGCGTGCTAGCACTTACACCAGAGAGTGAAGTTCGGAAAAGACTAACTGAATGCAGGGGTGAGCTAGACCACTTTTCCGTTGCTCGCATGGTGGGTAATGGAGCGGAAATATCGGCCCAGGACACGGTCCCCTTTTGTATCTGGAATGCATGCCGCTGTATTGATGACTATCGAGAGGCGTTTTTTAGTACGGTTGAGGTCGGTGGAGATTGCGACACTAACGCTGCGATTGTCGGGAGCATCGTTACGGCATTCTCAGGAGTTTCGGGCATTCCGGAGGATTGGCATAGAGTGAGAGAATCACTCCCCATTTCTCCACCGACGAAATCGGACAAGCCGTGCTGACGCAAAGAAAAAAATCATCGGTGAAGATCATTTTTTTCTCCATTTTGGAATCCCTTATGCTCTCTCACTATGTTGAGCCGAGCATCTTGCGAGCGCCTTTTCGCTGGTACTGCAGAGGGCGCTTGCTGAGGTGCCCGGCTCCACAATTTTCATTTCACTGAACTGAATACGACTGCCGATTCCGCAACCAGCTCCCAAGAGATTGGACCAGATGAGAGGCCCGACTTGGAGGAATTTTTTTCTATTCTTCAATTACTCGTCCGCGAACCTTCTGTGGTAGGAACCGAGGATTCATTCTTTCGCGTGTTGCGACGCGAGCTCGAAGAGTTCGACGAATTTGAGATTAAGGTCGAATACTATCAGGGGGTCCTCGTTGCCAGAGGTAAAGATCCTGAGAGCCTTATCCTCTCGGCCCACATTGATCGACATGGGTTGCTCTGCACTGGATTGAATGAGTTTCAGTATGCCGCCTTCATCGCCACGAACCGTAGTGAATTGACGGGAGACTCGATTTCTGAGCAACTGCTGGAGAACATTCAGGACCGATTCGATGGACAACGGGTCCAGGCTCACCTTCCGTATGCGGGAACGTATCTCGGCCAGGGAGTGATCCAGCACTCCTACTTATGCCCTCACCGGAGAAACCTCATCTTCGAAGTCAGCGGACTCGATTTTGTTCCCCCGGGAACTCCGGTTTCTTTTTTGGATCGGCTTACGTTGGGGAGTGACACGATTTCAGCTCAACTCGATAACGTTCTTTCTGCCGCAATCCTGATCTATCTGTTTCGAAAAGGCTTTCAGGGGACCGTCCTCTTCACAGCTCAGGAAGAAGCGGGTAGAAGCTGGCGCTATGCTCTTGAGTGGTTTCTTCGGAATCAGATTCAAACCCAGAGACTGATCGTCCTCGACACGAGCCCCTACCCGAATGAAGAAACAGTCCGCCAACAGCAGATCGTTCTGCGAAGGCGAGATGCGAATGGATACTTTGCCGCAGAGATGACGAGGGAGGTCCAGGAGAGATGCGACCATCTTGGCATTCTTTACAGCTTCAAGGACGACTATGTTGCTGCTCAAAAGCAAAACTGAGTCCAGATGATAAGCCAATTTCTCTCGGTCGTACAGAGTTAGGTCGACTTGTTGCTGCCTCCGAAGGAACAATTTCAGGGACAACGTTGCAGATTCCAACTACGGGATATCATACGGCAAACGAAACTGCCACCATTGCGTCAGTACACGGTGCTCTTCGGTTTCTGGAGAGCTACTTGCAATAGGATTTTACGAGTTTTGTAGGGCGAAGGGTTGGTGCAGTTACAGCTTTATCTGCGCGATTCCAGTGGCAATATATTCCCTTTGATGAGTGAACGCCTCGATTCAAACGCCCCTCTGCCAACAGGTGAGACACTTCCTAACTGGGAAATCCCACCCGTTCCAGAGCGGGCTGTATTAAATGGGAAGTATTGCCGACTGGAACCACTTCAGGCAATCCGGCACGCGGCTGATCTCCATCGAGAGTTTTCGCCCGATGCAGCGGCAAAGAACTGGACCTACTTACCTTATGGGCCTTTCTCAACGGAGCAGAGTTACCGTGAGTGGGTTGAGGAAAAGGAATCTCTGGCAGATCCCCTTTTATTTGCCGTAGTTCCTCTGGAGACAGAAACACCAGCGGGTGTCACAGGCTTTTTGAGGTTCTCACCAGAGAACGGTTGTATCGAGATCGGTCACATCCACTTCGCTGAATGTTTGAAATGCACACCAACAGCAACGGAAGCCATAGCTTTGATGCTCAGACACGCATTCGCCCTTGGATACCGCCGATGTGAGTGGAAATGCGATTCGTTGAATGCAGCCTCACGAAGAGCGGCATTACGCTACGGATTCACCTTTGAGGGTGTATTTCGAAAACACGTCATCTACAAAGGGAGAAATCGCGACACGGCGTGGTATTCTATCGTCGATACCGATTGGGAGAAACTCGTGCCCGCATTCGATCGATGGTTGGCTCCATCAAACTTCGATGGTAACGGTATTCAACGCGAGCGATTGAGTGAGCTGACTTCTTCAGCACTCTCGTGCGAATAATCCGTTATGGAAGAATCGTTTTCATTCGAGGGTGCCTTCCCCAAAATTCCCGAAGAGTTTCACTGCTTTGAAACAGGAAAACCTTTCGACCACTGCATAGAATGCAGTCTCCCTCTGATTGATGCTACGGAGTCGCCTTACATCATTACGAGAGCGTTGCAGAATAGTGAACCCATACTGGAATGGGCGATTTGCGGAGATTGTTCGGAACGTTTTCGAGAAGAGATCTCGGAGGAGTCTCAGGAGGCGATCGCGTCTTTCATGGCGACCGCGAAAACTGGTCCGGACCATATTCTTCGCTCTCCGACTGAGAAAACCTCATATTGCTACATCTGTGCTACTCCACGTGAACAGCTAGTGGGCTACAACATCCAGGCGATTTGTTCCGGAGAAGAGCTCATTAGCATGCAGGCCCCTCTCTTGGTCTGTCATTCTTGTGAGGAGCAAGCGGCAGAGTTACTTTCAAAGGCGACCAAAGATCACTACGATCGATTCTTCGAGCAACACTTCGGGGGACCTCCTGGTTCAGCCGTGGATCCGGAGATATGGAAGCTACTTTCGATCTAATCGATATGAGTTTGGTTCTGCTGTTGAGACTTTGTGACAATGGATCACTACAAATATATCGGAAGTCCTGAGTTCCTTCCCCAAGGAGAATTTCCGCCTCGATGGAAGGTTGATTCACTCGATTCGGTTGCCGACTGGATGAATGATCATGTTGGGGAGATGGATCTTGAAGAATGTATCGCGGCTACTTTTGTGGTGAGCACGATTGAAGAATTATGGATAGCCGAACGTGCGACTGAACATGTTGCCTGTGCACGCCAGAAGCCCGTTCTCTGTGCAGGAGAAATCTTCTTCAGCGGTGTCGGCGACGTCCCTTTCGTCGAACGCGTCACGAATCAATCGACAGGCTACTGCCCGAGACCGGAATCTTTCACCGCACTAGCGATCGCATTCGAAACCATTGGCATCTCACACCCCGACTGTTTTGAGCCTGAGTTCGAATTTCGAAGATGTCGCGATTGCGGAACGCTTGCGATAGTGAAGGAACAAGAATTTACCTGCCTCGTCTGCGATTCCGAGCTTCCGGAAGAATGGAACCTGTCGGAAGAATGAGTGACAGGAAGAAATCGCCCATTCGCCCCTCTCGCCTTACCGATGCTGCATCGATTGCTAAAATACAGATAGATGCGTGGAGACAAGCCTATGCGGATATCATTTCTAAAGAGTTCCTCTCGCAAATGGATTACGATGAGAAAACCCGCCGGTGGGAACGCAACCTCTCAGGGAACCAAGCCTCAACCATCGTCTACGATGGCGAAGAATCGATTCTTGGCTGGGCGTCATATGGCGAATCCCGAGACCAGGATTTTCAGGGCACGGAAATCTGGGCCATTTACGTCACGCCGCAGGCATGGGGGCAAGGGATTGGCCGACGCTTGGTCGACTTCATTCACTCCGAACCAGCTACCGCGACCAGTTCAATCGTATGGGTACTGAAAGAGAACAAAAATGCCCGGAGGTTCTACAACTCTCTGGGTTTCATCCCAGATGGGAAAGAAAAGTTGATCGAAATCGGGGGTGACTCGCTGCCCGAAGTACGGTATCAGCGTTCGTGCTGAAGTCTATAAGATTGGTCTCCATTTGTTTGACGATTGCCACCAGCTTTGCAGCGGGCGCGCTTTTGCCCTCATGTAAAAACGGAGAGAGAAAAGAGTCTGTCCGAATCGCGCTGGCATCCAATTTCTTGCCGGTAGCTGAAGATCTTGCCGTCTTATTCGAACGCGATACCGGAGTTCACGTTGAGCTCGTTTCAGGATCCACAGGGAAATTATATGCACAGATTGTAAACGGAGCCCCTTACGATCTTTTTCTTGCCGCTGATCGAGAGCGTCCTGAGAAACTCAGAAAAGGAGGCAAAACTATTGGGAATGTCACTCCCTATGCGATTGGTTCACTTGTCGTCATTGGACCGTCGTTTCCAAATGACGCAGTTTCAGATTGGAAGAACTTGAAAATCTTGGAATTCAAACACCTTGCGATCGCGAATCCTGACATAGCGCCCTATGGGAGAGCGTCTGTGGAGGCCTTGAGATACTCAGGGCAGTTCGTCGACTTGAATGGTCGAATAGTTCAAGGCGAAAACATTTCCCAGGCATACCACTTTGTTTCCAGTGGAAACGCCGAGATCGGAATAATCTCTCGTTCTCAATGGATGAAAGATCGCGCGAAGTGGAGTGGTTCGCTTGTTATCGCGGTGCCAACAGATGCACACGAACCTATCGAGCAGTGTGCCGTGCTGTTGACCGAGAACCAGTTCGCGTCTCAATTTCTCAAGTTTCTGGGAAGCGACAAGGCGACGGAAACCATCAGAGCAACTGGTTACAACATACCATGACACTCTCACACGACGACATCAGTGCTCTCTTCGTGACAGCAAAGCTCGCGTGCATTACTACGGTCGTTCTGCTCCTGGTCGGGACTCCCTTGGCGTGGTGGGTGGCGACAACGCGCTGGCGTCTCCGTTTCCTGGTGGAAGCCGTGGTTGCCCTCCCCCTCATCCTTCCACCCACGGTGCTTGGATTCTACCTTCTCATTGCTCTCGGTCCGAAAGGCCCTGTTGGCTGGTTTGGAAACGGGACGCTCGCCTTTTCATTCACCGGTTTAGTAGTGGGCTCCGTCATCTATTCTCTGCCATTTGTCGTTCAACCACTTCAAAATGCGTTTCAGAGTATTGGTGCCGCCCCTCTTGAGAATGCTGCTATCTTGGGAGCCAGTCCTTGGGATCGATTTCGGTCTGTGGTTATGCCTCTCTCTCGTCCGGCATTTATCACCGCTTCAGTGCTCGGGTTTGCCCACACAGTTGGCGAGTTTGGTGTGGTACTCATGATAGGCGGAAATATCCCAGGAGAAACACGAGTACTGTCCATTGCTATCTACGATCATGTCGACAGCTTGGAATACGGGGCCGCCAATAGTGTTGCACTACTATTACTTATTGGCTCACTTTTACTTTTGATTCCCTTATACGCCTTTACTCGCCGCGCTCGCTTCCTGACATGAGCCTGATTCTCGATATCTTGGTTAGGCGCGGAAGTTTCGATCTCTCCGTCGATACGGAATTTGCCTCGAAAGGAGTAACCGCTGTCTTTGGTCCTTCTGGATGTGGAAAGACCACCCTTTTGCGGAGCATTGCCGGCCTTGAGAATTCCATCCAGGGAAAGATTCATTTTCGGGGTCGGGCCTTCCACGAAGGTCTTGCCGGTATCCCCCCTCACACTAGGGACCTAGCATTCGTATTTCAGGAGCCCGCGTTATTTCCTCACTTATCTGTTGAGGGAAACATTACATTTGGATTCGAGAGGGTTCGTGAGAAAACTCCACTGATTGGTGTTTCAGAGGCAGCAGAATTGACTGGAGTTACTTCCTATCTAAAGAGATCCACGAATCAACTCTCGGGAGGTGAAAAGCAACGCGTGGCCATAGCACAGGCACTCGCTTCGAATCCAGCGCTGCTTCTGATGGATGAGCCTTTATCTGGCCTGGATGCCTCATCCCGATCCAGCCTTCTGACGATGCTGGAATCGGTCTTTCAGAAAGTCGATATACCAGTGGTCTACGTGACCCATGATTGGAAAGAAGTTCTCCGACTGGCAGACCATGTAGTTTTCTTGCAGTCCGGCAGGATTGCTAGCCGGGGTGATATTCCAAATATTCTGCAGCAGGTCGATCTCCCAATACCAGAAGAACAATCCGGAGTCACTTTAATTGAGGCGAAAGTATCTTCAGTCGACGAGGAATTCGCGCTTTCTCAATTCTCCTTTCCTGGCGGTCAGCTGACTGTTCCTGGAGTAGATCGATCAACTGGAGATACTGCTCGAATTCTAATCGAATCTCAAGATGTGAGTATTGCGCTTACCGCTTCCGAAGACTCCAGTATTTTGAACATTCTTCCGGCAACAGTAAAGTCGGTCGCGATCACCGAATCCAACAAAGCAAGAGTTACGCTCGACATCGGTTCAACGATTTTGCGGGCACAGGTGACGAGAAAATCAGTCAAAAAACTCGGTTTGTCACCTGGTCTGTCCGTCTTTGCACAGATAAAGAGTGTCGCACTGTTTCCCTGAAGGCGTCCCTTCTCGGGACTTGTCAGATCTGTGCACTTCCGGGTAGCGTTCTTGCCTATGCCTTCTCGTCGTAATTTTCTATCTACCGCTGCATTGCTCGGCACTGGAATGACATGTGCCCCTGGAACTGTTCTGGCTCAATTGAAGCGTTCTGCCACTGATCCTGAATTTGTTGTGAAAAATGGTCGGATTCACCAGTCTATCATGGGCTGGTGCTTCAAGGATCATTTCGATGCTGTCGAACTGGCGCATCATTGCAAAGAGATTGGCTTGGTTGCCATGGAAGGAATCCCGCGCGAAGCGTATCCTGAAGTTCGAAAGCTCGGCTTGGAAATCTCGCTGATTGGTAGCCACGGTTTCGCCAAAGGTCCCTGCAACCCTGCCAACCATGATGAGGTCGTTGCGAAACTGAATGAGGCGATTGATGTAGCCGTCGACGTCGATTGCAAAAGCGTGATTACCTTCACCGGAATGCGCTTCGATGGGATGGATGAAGAGGAAGCTGCTCAGCGTTGCATCGATACCTGGAAGGAAGTTCTTCCAAAAGCCGAAAAAGCAGGGGTTACTCTTGTCCTGGAGCACTTGAATTCGCGAGATGACACCCATCCAATGAAGGGGCATCCGGGGTATTTCGGAGATGATGTCGACTTTTGCGCGGACCTGATTCGAAAGGTCGATTCACCCAACTTCAAGCTCCTGTTCGACATCTACCATGTTTCGGTGATGAACGGAGATATCATCCGCCGCATCCATCAATACAAGGATCTCATTGGACATTATCATACGGCCGGAAACCCGGGACGCGGAGAACTAGACGATACGCAGGAGATAAACTACCCGCCCATTCTGGAGGCAATTCTGGAAACAGGGTATGAGGGCTACGTTGCCCAGGAGTTCATTCCTAACTGGGATGACCCGATCCTTGCCCTTCGAAATGCCGCGCAGCTATGTGATATCTGATCACTCACTAAAAACACCCCTACCCCCATGAACGAAAACACCTCTCGCCGAAAGTTCCTTTCTACCGCAGCCGCGGCAGTTGGCGCCCCCACTATCATCCCTGCAAGTGTGCTTGGCAAAAACGCGCCCAGCAACCGGGTAGTCATGGGATTCATAGGAATGGGAAATCGAGGGATAGGTGTGATGGAAGCTTTCCTGAATCATGACGATGTTCAGGGAGTCGCCGTATGTGACGTCGAAGAACGTCATCAGCAGATACGCCATGGAAAGATGTCACGGGAATATGGCTGGGCAGCAGGAAGAGAATCGGTGGAGAAGGCGTATTCAAAAAAGCAGACTACCAACTGGAAAGGCTGCGATACCTATCAAGATTTCCGAGAGGTGCTCGATCGCGATGATATCGATGCTGTTTTAGTAGGAACGCCCGACCACTGGCACGGGATTATCACGATGGCCGCTATCCAGAGCGGTAAGGACGTCTATTGTGAGAAACCGATGACCCACCTTTTTGCGGAAGGACACGCGATCCACCGCGAAGTAGCTAAACGAAACGCAGTCTTCCAGGTTGGATCGCAGCAACGCTCTGATAAACTCTTTCAGCAAGCTGTCGAAATCGTGAGGAATGGACTTCTCGGTAAAGTGTCCCGTGTCGAGGTGGGGCTCCCTCCGGGCCACAACGAACCAGTCGGAGATACAACAATCAAAACTCCCCCATCGGATTTGGACTACGACATGTGGTGCGGACCTTCCGTGAAGCTTCCTTACATGGAAGCGAGACATCACTGGACTTGGCGGTGGAATACCGCCTATGGCGGCGGACAGCTTATGGATTGGATCGGGCACCACAATGACATCGCTCACTGGGGGCTCGACATGGACAAGAGCGGTCCCATATCTGTCGAAGCTAGAAACTGGACGCCTTCGGAGACCGATGTCTACGATACGCCAGTCGACTACGAGGTATTGTCTAAATATGACAACGGAGTCGAAGTTCTCATGGCCTCACATTTCCCTAACGGCACCAAATGGATCGGTGAGAATGGCTGGGTCCATGTCACTCGTGGCAAGCTAACCTCTTCGAATGAGGCGTGGGCGGCACCTGGTTTTGAAGCTGGCGAGTGGAAAACATACAAAACTCCTGGCCATCAGCGAAACTTCGTCGATTGCGTAAAATCTCGCGAGGACACGATTGCGAACGCAGAGACAGCGCATCGCTCGATCACACCCGGACACCTCGGATACCTTTCGTATTTGATCGGCTCCTTAATCGAGTGGGATCCGAAAGCGGAGAAAATTATTGGGGATGAATCAGCGCAAAAATCTCTGATGGATCTACCCTACCGTGGAAATTGGAAACTCGGTGCCTGATAGGTTACCATCACTCTTTCGGACCGTCTTTTTCGCCGAAATTCGACAGCAAACCTTCCACCGGATCCTCTTTGCTGGCAGGGTCGAGAATCTCCTGTTCCTCAAGGCTCATATCATGCCTGAGTGACTTCAGTTCGTCCTCGGTTCGCTTTACTTCCATCTCTGCCTCGAGCATCTGCATGTGCCCTTTTCGCCACACGAAGTAGCCACAGCAGAGACCGCACAGCGTGAAGAAAAGCGCACACAGCCCGTAATAGATCCATCCTCCCGGTTCCTCGGGAAGGATAGAAAGGGCTTGAACCGGCAAGGGAAAAGTGGAGTCAGGGGCGAACATCAGTTCACAGTCTCGGCGACAGCTTCCGGAGCGAGAATAAGCTCAACCCTTCGGGCTTTCCAGTCGGAAAAGCGCCTGTCCTGCCCAGCACTTTGAACGTTGATCGCCGACTGCGAAACCCCACGCTCAAGAAGCCTTTCACGAACCGCGTCTGCACGGCGAGCACTCAGGGATTCGGTGTAATCTGCAGTACCTTCGGAACCCGCAAAGCCTATAACCGTGATCGTCATCTTCCGTCCGGATTTCCGAAGTGCTGTGGCGCATCGGTGGATTTTTGCCACCTCTTCTCGGGACAATCCAGCGCTCGATTCCTCAAAGTAAACAACAAGGTCTTCAGCGCTGCCACCGTTCGATGCTGATGGCGGACTGGGATCAGCGGAAGCCTCAGGTGCCTTTCCCGATTGAACTGCGTGATGACTCTCCTTCTCGGCCAATTCATCGAGTGAAGTCCCTGTGTCATCGTCAGCCTCGCTCTCAAGCGACTGCTCCAGGACTTTCTCAAATGCCTGATCTGCTTCAGCAGAAGCCAGCTCTGCAGAATTGTTTCCAAGCCCAGTTCCCTTTCTCAGCTGTTCCTCCAAGGCGCGAAGCTTGTCTTTCAGAAGTGAAATCTCATTGTCACGAGAAGCTCGCTGCATCATGATTGTGCTGATCTGGCTTTGTAACTCACGAATCGAATCACTGCGCTTTCCAAGCTTTTGACGGAGCTGCTCGATTTCTTCGATGCTCTCTTGCCGCTGTTGAACATACTG
Source organism: Verrucomicrobiales bacterium (assembly GCA_002698785.1). Lineage (GTDB taxonomy): Bacteria > Verrucomicrobiota > Verrucomicrobiia > Verrucomicrobiales > DEV007 > Arctic95D-9. The sequence goes on from PAAG01000020.1 coordinate 15,695, forward strand.
CTGCAGTTTGGACTCCTGATCGTCAAACTCTTGCTGCAAGGCTTCCAGTTCGCTCCGGTCAACTTTCGTTCCCGAGTCTGCGAGTTGATTCACTTCTTCAGCCTTACTGGAAAGCTCTGCCTGGAGCTCAGAAACGCGCATCGATGATTCCTCAATCGACGCATTTCTCGAATCCAACTCATTGCGAACATCAGCCAACTGTGCCTCAAGATCACCTAACTCCGACTCTCTCTGTTCGAGACGATTGGAAAGCTCCAGTGTCTTATCATCGCTTTGTTTGAGTGCCTCTTCCAGGTTTGCGATAGTAGCTTGGTAGGAGTCCCTGTGCTCGCGAGCTTCGGCGAGTTCGGACTGCAACACTTCGAGCTTGCGATCAAGTTCTTCGGTAGTGGACTCGCTCGATAGAAGCTTTGTCTCAACACCGGAAAGGTAAGCCTCGCGTTCTTTCGCCTCTTCCAATTCGGACGTAAGGTTTTCGAGGCGTCGAGTCAGTTCTTTGATAGTGGAATCACTATCGTACAACTTGTGTTCCGCCTCTCGAAGTGATTCGCCGACCTTGCTGGCTTCTTCCAGCTGCGTTCCGAGACGTTCGATTTTTCTCTCAAGATCACCGACATTGGTCTGGCTGTGACGCAGCTCATGCTCAAGGTCCGCAATCTGGCTCTCCCGGGAGCGCGCTGCGGTTTCCAGTTCGGAAATCCTCTTGGATGCCAGGTCCAATTCATGAATTCGTTCCTCTTTCTCCTTCGAAACAACCCGGAGCTCCTCCTGTATTTCGGAGAGCGATTTGTCAGACTGCTCGACTTTCTCCGTTAGTTCGGCGATACGCTGGTTGGCTTGCTCAAGCTCTTCCTCTGCGGAAGCAACGCGACGGTCAGAAGCTTCGAACTCTGCGCCTCGACGTTCGAGCTCCGCTTCCAACTGCTCCGACTTGGAAGCATGATATTTCGCGGACTTGGCCTGCATGTCCAACTCCGCTCTCGTGGAGTTCAATTCGCGATATCTGTCCGAAAGTGCCTTTTCAAGATCGGCGATTCGGATCTGCTGTTCTTCTGAGAAAGCCACTTTGGCACTCAAAACCGCATTTAGTTGCCCGGATTCATCAGACAGGGCCTCGAGCTCACCTTCGTGAGTTGCCATCGTATTCTTCAACTGCCTGATTGTGTCTCGTTGCTGGCGAACCTCTGCAGAAAGATCGTTCACTTCGCTGCTGCGATCTTCGATGATGGCTTCGAGCTCTTCCATTTCCGCCCTGGCAGTTTCGAATTCCTTCACCTTCTCATTGTAGGCAATACGGACATCACTCAATTCATGGCGAACGTCGTTCAATTCACCGTTCAGCGCGGTAAGATCACCAGACAATCGCTCCTTCTCTTCTTCAACCGCCTCAAGCTCTTCGATTCGGGCCTCGAGCAAATCAATCTCATCGAGACGATAATGAAGCGCAGCGCGCACGTCGTACATCTCATGGCAGGCGTCGTTCAGCTCAGTTTGTAGTGCAGCTTTCTTCCGCTCTACCTTGATCGCCTCTTCGGCACCAGCTTCGACCTTGGCCTGCATTTCGCGAAGTTCGTTCGCTTTAATTTCCAGAGCCGACTGAAGGTCTTCGATCTTCTGATGGAGAACCTGTTTTTCCTCTTCTGTTTTCAGCCTCAGTTGCTCGGCTTCTTTCTCAAACTGCGAGCGTACCACTTTCTTCTCGCTCTCCATTTCGCCAAGCAGGCGTTCTCTCTCGATCTCAGCATCCTTCGCGAATTGCTCCCTTTCCGAAAGAAGCTCTGCTTCTTTGGCGGAAAGTGCAGCTTCGCCCGCTTTCAGCTCGAAAAGACTCGCACGAAATGTAGAAATCTCACGACCGCGCTGCGAAGCAATCGCTGCTGCCTGGATGAGTCGTCGTTGATCGCTTCCCTGAGCAGTTTCTGCCTTTGCCAGCGCTGTTTCCAACTCCAGAATACGGCTTTCTGCCTCATCAAGCTTGCTCGTCGCTTCAGGGGCATCGATCAGTTTCGCTTCCAGACTTTCCACGAGTTCGACCTGCTTCAAGTACCCGCTTCTTACGTCGTGAAGTTCGTCATGGGTATCGATCAAATCCTGCTCCAGGTCTTTGATCCGCTGCTGCAAATCGTTGACTTCGTCCGCTGTGCCCTCGATCTCACTCTCTTCTTCGTCCTTGCTGGTTACAGCTGCCATAAATGGAATGGCGTCCATTTTGGGTGCTTCACGAAGTTCCTCGACTTCCCGCCCCAGCAGGTCAATTTCTTCGTCGCGCGCTTTCAGAGTCTTTTCCAACTCGGCAATTTTCTTTCGGTCAGCTTCACGTTCGGCTGTATTTTCCGGAACGACTTTCCCTGAAGAAGTGAGCGTCTCATTCAATTGATCAATGCGCGCATCCTTCTCGGAAATTACGGTCTCCCACGCATCACGGTCTTCCTGCCAACGAGAGCGTAGTTTTTTGAAAAGATCCTGCTGGGAGGCACCGAGAGCGCTCCACTGATTTGCGAGGTTCATGTTTTCCTCAACGGCAGTGGCGAGACGCTGTGCATAGCGACCCCAGATGACTTTCGCCAGCAGCATCCCGATACCGAAAAATACGATAGCGGCCACTCCGACGGTGAGCCAGTTTTTGAGTAAGAAGAAGGAGATGTCGTGCATGTGAAATGTGTTGTGCGCTCTGTTTTCGGGACTATTGCTCGCCGGCGGAAAGCTCGGCTTTGATTCGGGAAATTTCTACACTCGTGCGTTCATACTCGCTCAGTGCTTCGCGGTTGTCGGTTTCTACCCTCTCGGTAAACTTACGGGTATTCCGCCAAATAATCCAGCCGATCACGAAACCTATCAGCAGACAAATGCCACCACCTATGGCCAGGGTTATGCCCCAGTCGATCAGGTAGGTTTCAAGGGATGGCGAAATATTCGGTGACATATAACTCGGTTGTTACTCTTCTGAATCAGCGTCTTCGGATTCTGTATTCTCAAGCGGGGCAAGTGATACTTCTACCCTCCGCGACTTCCAAAGCTGATTTTGAGAGACTCCGGAGACATCCTCTCCCTTGCTCTTGATCTCGATCTTCTCGCGATCAAGCCCAAGCGAGACCAGGGCTTCAACAACAGAATTCGCCCGTCGCATACTCAACTGCTTGTTGTATTCAGCGTTTCCCACGTTGTCGGCAAAGCCGGTCACTACCAAATCAGTAGATGCCCCTGTCTCCTCGATCGCCTTCGCGATAGCTTCAACTTTTTTTCGGTCGTCTGAGCGAACGATTTCGCTGTTCTTGTCAAAGTAGACGGGATTCTGTTTCAGCGTCTCGGCGAGTTTTACTCTAACCTCCGGTAAAAGGGACGGCTGAGGAAACGGTTGATCGATATGAGCGAGCGTGCTTTCTACCGAATAGGTTTGTGGCACTGTGTTGATAGCGACATTTCTCAGGATCAATCCATCGGACGCGGCTACAGTTTCTCCTTCAAGTTTTAAAACGTTCTCATTCAGGGAGAACGTCCCCTTTTTCACGCGAACGACCATTTCAGAGAAAAATTCCGGTAGCTTTGCCAACCAGTCCGCCGGAGCCACTTCTGAATTTGCCGTTAACTCATTCTTAACGCTTAGTTCCGGTCTCGCTTCGACGGATGCAGCTTCCAGCGCCTGGAAAAAACCTGTTCTTGCCACCTCCCCTGCAACAATCAGGAGATCCTCTTCAAGAGTCGCCTCGATTTTCGGGGGGGATAATGACGCGGCTCCCTCGTTCTCAATAGTGACATCCGCTATGATCTCAAGTGACGGCTGCTTCTTCTTCAGCGGAGCAAATCCCGAGAGAACCGCTTGTTCCTTCAGCTCATTCTCGACTGCCCCTGACAACCGAATTGAGTCATGAGAAAATTCAGCCGTCATTTCTCCGGCAAAGCTCTCAAGAAGCGCTGGGATAATCGTCTCGGAATGGTCCTCCCAAACTGCTGGCGATACCAGATCGCTAACCTCAATTCGATCCGTTACACGAACTGGCGGAGCCATTTGTTTAAAAATGCCAAGGAATTTGGATTTCGATGCCTGAGAACCAAGTTTGCCCGTCGCAAGAACGCCAAAACGGTTCCTTGTGAGCTTCATTTCGGAAGGCGAGCGAAGTGAGACTGGTTCGGCCACTGTTATCTGATCATCAATAGAGGTTGGCTCCATCTGGGCAGCCAACTCAAGAAGGGATTCTTTCAGGCCATCGTTGGAGACCTCTCCCACGAGGGTTAGCTCGCCCTTGTCATAAACGATTCGTGCTTTCTCAGAATTCGACACCAGGCTGGCAGCAAGGGAGGCAAGTTCTGCCGTTTTCGGAAGGCTGAGCCGATGTGGGTCGAGTTCGATGACATTCTCGACAGACTGAATGGAGTCTAAAGCGTGCAGCCGCGCGCCTAGAAGCATTCGGTTTGCATCCTCATCATTCGCAAGAAAGCCGTCGATCCGAACTGTGTCGGAGCCGTTCTTTCTCGTGATGACGACTTTCGGTGGGATCGTCGGACGAACCTGTATCTGTTCCACCATGTCATCCGGCCAATATGCAGTGGGAATCTCAGATTGGAGCAAAGCGACCACTCGTTCTTTGTCTTCCCGCTTGTCGACGTAACCGCCAACAACACCGTCCAAATGGTCGAACTCGACATTGATTCCATCAAAACCCGCCTTCGTAAGAGTCTCCTGGGACAACCTCACCAGTTCTTCCTCCACGCTGTCTTGATGGCTATACTTCGCGAGCACAGAAAAGCCCGCTACAGCCAGAACAAAAAGTATCAAGACAGCCACAATCCTCATCGGCAAGGAAAAATCAATGAGTGACAATAATCAATTTTTACAAAATTCTCAACCTACTACTCGCAGGATTGCAAAAAATTTAACCATTGAACACCCCTTTCACATCATTTTATTAAAATAACTATATTTTTAATAAAATACATCCGTTGAGCGCCGAGCGCGAACAAAACATAGCAAATTGAGCAGGATTCTGGCCCCAATCCGCAAATGATGTGTGTCCTGGCTCTTACTCTGAAAACACGAGGGCCTCAATCTCTTCGGTGGTGCTGATAAAGGGAAGCTTTATTCCCCGAAGGAACAATCGGTTGGCAGTCTCGCTATCCTGATATGGCTGATTGTCTGCCTTTGTGACGAGGCTCTTCAAAGCCTCTGGATTCGTCGAACTGACCTCTTTCCGAAGATGGCGGATCAACTGATTGTTCGAGAAATAGAGTCGTTGCTCAATCAGGGTATCCTTCGTTTCACTTTCTCCAGTTGGGAGAGTGTTTCCCGTGAACGACCAATAGGAATCAGCGGCGTAGATGAAAAACAGTTGGCCGTTGTCATAGTAGTAGGATTCGTCTGATCCACCGTGATCCCCTGCTGTGTAGGAAAAGTCGATCTTCACAATGCTTTCGCCCGAGTAATAACGCGTCAACGTTCCGAAAAACGGCTCTCCGTCGGCTTCAAACTCAATCTTCTGCGCTCTCTTCTTCCAACCCTCAATCTGATTGTATTTGGCGCGAATATCCTTAATTGCCTCCTCTACCCCATCAGCCTGGGTATTTAAAGGTCCTGAAAGAACAAGCGCAATGGCGGCAAGGAAAAGGAAATGTCTGCGGTTCATATGCTTGGGAATTTAAGTCGCTTCCTTGGTATGACGAGCAAATCCTTTGCGAGATGCAAAAAAGAGTCCGCTGAGAAAGGTGGTGCCGTTCCTCAGAACGAAAAAAAGCCTGCCCTCCAGAGGAAGGCAGGCTTTCTGAATTCTTTCAGATCGAAAGGAGCGCAGGTCAGTCTTTGGCGAGTTCGGCTTCTGCCTCTTCGCCACGTTCGGCCATAGCGGCCTTACGGCTGAGTTTTACTCGACCCTTCTCGTCGATACCGATGCACTTGGCGTGAACCATGTCACCCACTTTGACGACATCTTCGACCTTGTTCACACGGAAATCCGCAAGTTCGGAGATGTGGATCATTCCATCCTTACCAGGAAGGACTTCCACAAAGGCACCGAAGTTAGTCGTGCTCACGACCTTACCGTGGTAAGTGACGCCAACTTCGATTTCAGCAGTGACTCGCTTCACGAGCTCGATCGCGCGGTTCAACCCTTCTGCGTGTGCAGCGTAGATGTTCACCGTTCCATCGTCTTCGATATTGATCTCTGCGCCGGTTTCGGCCTGGATGCCCTTGATGTTCTTACCGCCAGGTCCAATGAGTTCACCAATCTTCTGAGGATCGATCTTGAGAGTTTCGATTCTCGGTGCGTGTTCACTCAGTGCAGAAGGTGCGCTGATGACTTCATTCATCACGTCGAGAACCTTGTATCTGCCGTTCATGGCCTTGTCGATACCTTCGAAAAGGATGTCGAGCGGAATACCGGGAAGCTTGAGGTCAAGCTGGTAGCCTGTTACACCTTCGGTTGTTCCGCACAGTTTGAAATCCATGTCACCGAAGAAGTCTTCACTACCGATAATGTCGAGAATCGTGACGTAACGCTTCATCTCTTCACCCTCGAACTCAGTCACCAGACCACAGGAGATACCTGCGACCGGACGGAGAATTGGGACACCAGCGTCGTAAAGCGCCATAGATCCGGAGCAAACCGATGCCATTGAGGTTGACCCATTGGATTCCATAACTTCCGAAGTCACACGGATTGCGTATGGGAAGTCAGCTTCCGCTGGAACAACCGGAAGGAGTGAACGCTCGGCGAGGTCACCATGACCGATTTCACGGCGGTTCAAGCCACCCATTCTACCAGTTTCACCTACGCTGAACGGAGGAAAGTGGTAGTGAAGGATGAACCGCTTCGTGTCTTCTCCGCCTGCATAGTTATCAAGATACTGGCGCTCGTCCGAAGGGGCCAAAGTAGCAATGGCCAGCGCTTGTGTCTCACCGCGTGCGAACAATGCCGTGCCGTGCGTCCGGGGCATAATGTTCGTCTCGGCAGACAATGGGCGGATCGTGTCTTTGTCGCGTCCATCACAACGCTGCCCTTTGTCGAGTATGCTGATACGGAAAGCTTTCTTCTGAACGTAATCGAAAGCTTGTCCGATTTCGAATTCTCCTGCATCTGGATAGGTTTCCAGAATCTTCTCTTCTACTTCCTTACGGAGCGCAGCAACAGCGTTGGCACGCTCGATCTTGCTCGGCTTGTAGATGGCATCTTCAATTTTGTCACCAATCACTTGGTAAGCAATTTCTAGGAGCTTGTCCTTAACTTCCATCAGCTCAGGCACGCGCTTCTCTTTTCCTGCGAGACGAGCAAGCTCTTCCTGTGCATCGAGAATGGGCTGGATTGCCTGCTGAGCAAACTCAAGAGCTTCCTTGAGCTTCGCATCAGGAACCTCATTGGCTCCCCCCTCGATCATGATCACTTTGTCCCGAAGACCTGCGTAAACGAGGTCGAGATCGCTTTCCTCGCGCTGCTCGAAAGTAGGGTTCGCAATAAACTCACCATCTACGAGTCCTACACGTACAGCTCCAATTGGACCTGCAAATGGAATGTCGGAAATAACGAGAGCAGCAGAGGCACCATTCATGCTCAGGATGTCCGAATCATTGACTCCGTCAGCGCTCAGCAAGAGCGAGACAACCTGTGTGTCGTAAAAATATCCCTTCGGGAACAGAGGTCTCAGGGGGCGGTCTGTCATACGACAGGTCAGGATCTCCTTTTCGGTCGGGCGTCCTTCGCGCTTGAAGTATCCGCCAGGGAAGCGTCCTGCAGCTGCAGCCTTTTCTTTGTATTCTACTGAGAGAGGAAACCAGTCCTGCCCCTCACGAACCTTTGTCTGGGAAACGGCCGTAACCATGACCACGGTTTCGCCCACCTGCACGGTGACAGCGCCGTCGGCAAGCTTACCCATCTTGCCAGTTTCGATTTTCATTTCTTGCGTGCCGACCTGACACGTTACGTTTTCTATACTCATTCTATTTCTTTCTTTTGGTTCTAAATTTTACAACAGTGTCCCCCATGCACGACCGAGTGCTTGTGCGGGATATTGGTCAACGGGCGTTCGTTGCGACCATTCCTTGGCAGGATTGGGGGTTGCTCTGAAAAGACGATATCCCGGATTGGGACAATCTCCAGAAATACAAAAGCGCCGGGGCTAACCGACGCTTTCAAAATATCTTTATCGACGAAGACCGAGGGTCGAAATGACCTTCTGGTAACGGTCGTTTTGCGTCCGCGCCAGATAGTCGAGAAGCTTACGGCGACGGGCAACGAGACGAAGTAGGCCTCGGCGTGAGGACAAATCCTTTTTGTTGGCTGACATGTGGTCAGTCAACTGGTTGATACGCTCCGTGAGGCGTGCGACTTGGACGTCAGCGCTTCCGGTGTCGTTATCGTGGAGCTGAAGCTCCGCAGTATTGTTACTGGTTTCACTCATTTTCTTGGTTGGGGGCATCACCCTGATGCCAGAGGGGGTGTTCCGAGCTTGTTGCTTAGGGGCGCAATTGAATCACAGAAATCCGTCTATGCAATGGAAAAGATTCCAGAAATTTCAGTTTTCCAGTAGATTTCTCGGAACAGATCCTGCCTTCATGTCGTATCGAATTAGGAGAGACTTAGAATGTTAGAAGAAGCGAAAATCCCAGATCAACTGCCGGTTATGGTTCTGAGTGGCGCAACACTGTTCCCTCATGGGTACATGCCCCTCTTTATTTTCGAGCAGAGATACAGGGAGATGCTTCAGTTCTCTTTGGAAAGAGAGCGAATGTTCTGTATCGGACATACCCTACCCGATGTTGACCCTGAAACTGACCCCGATCCCGTTTTCACCGTCACTTCTGCTGGATTGGTAAGAGCCTGTGTTACTCACGGTGATGGAACTTCGCATCTCATGCTTTCTGGGATTCAGCGCGTGCAAATCGTGGGCTGGGAGCAAGTCAAGCCGTTCCGAATCGCATCCGTCTACCTACAGCCCTCTTTCTACGAGAGCGAGGAAAGTGCTTCTGAGACCGCTCTTGAGGTTGTTGATTTGTGCGGTCGCCTTTGCGGCGAAGGCCAGCCCATGTCTGATCGTCTGCGTGAGCATCTTAAGTGTGTGAAGGACCCCTCTGCGATCTCAGACGTTGTCGCACAGACATTTCTCACCGACCCCAGTGAACGCCAGAATGTTCTTGAGATGCTTAATGTGAACGAGCGCCTTGAGTATTTGAGCGAGCGTCTCAGCCTTTTTCTGGCTGGTGGGCAGAAATAACCTTCCGTTTTCTGCAGCCCCCTCCTTTACCGCAGTGATGGAGTGGTGTCGTTTTCCATTGAACTCATTTCCTGTGAATGGTAAACCGCTGGCTTCCTACCAGTGTTAACCCCTGAAATTCAACCCTTAACAATTCACAGGAACCGAATGACTAATAGAATCCCACCCATTGGGACAGCGATTGCTGTTCTGTCTTTTCTTACTCTATCTACCCCATCCCTTTTCGCACAGGAAGCGACTATCGACACAGGTGATACCGCCTGGATGATGACCTCCACGGCATTAGTATTGCTGATGACCTTGCCGGGGCTTGCGCTATTTTACGGCGGTCTAGTGCGTGCCAAAAATGTGCTTTCTATCCTCATGCAGTGTTTCGTGATTGCTGCGGTTATGTCCCTCCTCTGGGTCATTTGCGGCTACAGCTTCTCCGCGGGTACGAGCTGTCCGTTCTTCGGTGACGCGAAAAATCTCATGCTCAATCAGCTTACTGAGGATTCCGTCAACGGCACCATACCGGAGTCTGTCTGGATCATGTTTCAGATGACATTTGTCGTCATCACTCCCGCGCTCATGGTGGGAGCGTTTGCAGAGCGGATGAAATTTGCCGCCGTTTTGATCTTCACTTTGATTTGGACAATCCTTTCCTACTTCCCAGTCTGGCACATGGCTTGGGGTGGCGGACTCTTCCACGAGTGGGGCGTTCTTGATTTCGCCGGAGGCACGGTTGTGCACATCAACGCAGGGATTGCGGGTCTTATAGCCTGTATCTTCGTTGGAAAAAGGACGGGATATGGGTCTTCAGAACTCCATCCCCATAATGTTCCTTTTGTTCTTATAGGTGCTGCCCTGCTCTGGGTCGGGTGGTTTGGCTTCAATGCGGGTTCCGCAGCAGGAGCAAATGCTTCCGCAGGCTACGCTATGCTGGTCACGCAGGTTGCTACAGCCGCCGCTGTTCTCGTGTGGATCGCACTGGAGTGGATATTGCTCGGAAAGCCCACCGCTGTCGGAGCTGCCACAGGTGCTGTCGCGGGACTTGTCGCCGTTACTCCCGCTTCAGGGACAACCGATGTGACCGGCGCGCTCATCATCGGAGCAGTATCCAGCCTTCTTTGTTACTTCTGCGCAACTCGCCTCAAGAGCGCCTTGAAGTACGATGATAGCCTCGATGTCTTTGGTGTTCACGGTGTAGGAGGAATTGTCGGAGCGATACTGACAGGGGCCTTGGTCCGTGAAGGAGTAGAAGGTGCTAGCGTATGGGCGCAGACAAAGAGTGTTTTTGTTACCATCGGATGGAGCGCTGTTGCGGCATTCATCGCGCTGTTTATCGCTAAGATCACCGTCGGGCTGAGAGTGAAGGAATCTTCAGAAGAAGTAGGGCTGGACAGTTCCGCTCACGGCGAGTCGGGCTACACACTGTAGGTTTCTCCCTTACTCTCCAACCATTCAGACACTAAAAAACCCCGGCGGGATTACTCCCACCGGGGTTTAATAATTCAATGACACTACTCTAAAGACGGGCGGAATCGTTTTTTATGAGAGTTTTTTGAAACTTTTTTCGAAATTTCTTCAATTTTCCCCCTGTGCGGGTGCCAAGCGTGGGTCATCAAGGTCCAAACGATACAGAATCTGGTTGTAATTACTCCGTGGTGTCGGAGTCGGCGCATTGGAAAACATTTGTGAGTAAGTCCCTTCAAATAAGAGAATAGGAGCCGCATTTTCCACAAACTCAGGATGAATTCTCGGGTTATAGAACGTGTAGTTCTGATGGCTCAGGACTTTTACGGCCGTTCCCCACGGACCAAACGGTGAATCTGCCTCCGCATACCAGATTTCACCTAGTGGTGAGGGATCCCCTTCCATCTCGCAGAAGATCGCTACCCAGCAGTTTCGAAACTCGTTCCACGCAATGGAACCTCGATGTGATTTAACTGGCTCTCCCTCAGGACTTTTAGGTGGCTCAGGAGCAGGGATGGGACTCCAGGTCTCTGGATTCTTCCAGTCTTCAAAGGAAGCCGGCATCCGGATAGCAGGAAACGGATCGCCAAACAACAGCCACTCGACTCCCTCTTTGTCGGTCCAGAATACGGGATGTCCGACAGGAAGTGGCTTCGGCACTTCCTCACCCCTACTCTCCTCCCAGAGTATCTGGATCGATTCAAAATTCTCAGTTGTATCGTTCCAGACGCACAGTCCCGTCCGATACGAAGACAGCGGCGGCTTGATTTTGGAATAGCATCCGACGAGGCGTTCTTCTCCAGAGTGATCTTGAAGGCTCACATACCCGCTCACCCATGTAGGGCCGGGATCGTCCGGTGCCACGTTCGCTACATTTCGAACTTCCCCCTCCTCGTTCCGAAAATAGTTCAGTTGGAGCTGAAGGGGCGGCTTGAAGGTATCCAACGGCTGGACGGGTGTAGTGGCGCTCGTCATGTGGAATAACCCAAGTGGATACTTCGCGAGATTGGTGTCACCCCACGCCCAGAACATTCTACCCCGGTAGACGGCATTTTGAACGCTGTCGCTGCCGAAGATTCCGCTCTCTTTCCACTCCAGATGCTCGCCTACCTGCTGACTTTCTCCAAAGATGCCGGCCCCCGTAATTCTTCCGAGTCGTTTCGCAATAATAGTCCGCTCCAGTTCCACGTCAAACGTCCCACTCTCCTCAATCAAAACACGGAATCCACGCATTCCGAAGCCATCAGCCTTTCTCTCGTATCCATCTGCGATCACATTGAACCAGGTCTCCACGCCCATTAATTCGGGAATGTCTACCGCTACAACTCCTGCATTGTCGCTGTAGAAGCTCACGTTGTGGGTCGTGCGGAGCTCGACCATAGGCACCGGCCAGCCATTTTCACTGTCTCGGACCGTGATTTTGAAAGGCTCGGCAGCACTCGCCGAAACGAGAAAATAGACGCCAAAAGATACCAAAAGCGGGACTCTCATTTGATCAGGCAAGAATCTCGCGAGCCACTTCTCCTGAGGTCTCCGTAAGTCGAAAATCCCTTCCTCCATAGTTGTACGTCAGTTGCTTATGATTGATCCCAAGGAGGTGCAGCATAGTGGCATGCCAGTCGTGGATGTGCATCGGATTTTCCACCGCTTTGTAACCAATCTCGTCGGTGGCTCCGTAGTTCATCCCTCCCTTCACACCGCCCCCCGCCATCCAGAGGGAGAAACCTTTGTGGTTGTGGTCACGCCCGTTGATGCCCTGCATGTAAGGAGTTCGCCCAAATTCTCCTGCCCACACAACCAGCGTGTCGTCGAGCATTCCTCGAAGCTTCAGGTCCGTCAGAAGTGCAGCGATCGGGCGGTCCGTCTCCCCACAGTTTTTTGAAAGCCCCTCTTTGATCAGTGAGTGATGATCCCACCCCATCGGAGAAGAAATCTCAATAAAGCGGACTCCTGCCTCTGCCATACGGCGAGCCAATAGGCATTGACGGGCAAAGGCGTCTTTTCCTTCACCTATTCCGTACAGTTTGCGTGTGGATTCCGGTTCTTTCGATATATCCAGAGTATCAGGAACCTCTGACTGCATCCGAAAAGCCAGCTCAAAAGACTCGATCATCCCCTCGATCTGCGGTTGAACCTTGTGTTTTCTTAACATTTCTCGGTTCAGCCCCTGAATCAGATCCAATTGCCGTCGTTGCTCCGCTTTCGTCATCGAAGGATTCGAAATGTTCTTCATAGGAGGCCCCGGAGTTTGCTCTTTCTTCAAGAAGGCCGCGTATAGCGCCGGAAGTTGGCTCCCGCCTACCCGGGTTCCCTGAGTGATTGAAGGAAGAAAAGCACTGCCATAGTTTCGCGCCCCACCATTGTCTGCCGGAGGATTGAGCGTCACAAACCCCGGCAGATTCTCATTCTCCGTTCCCAGCCCATAAACGGTCCAGGCTCCAAGAGAAGGCCTCACAAACTGAAAACTACCCGTGTGCATCTGCACAAAGGCAGGAGAATGATTCGGCACATCGGTGTGCATCGAATTGATAATGCAGAGGTCGTCTGCATGTTTCGCAAGATGAGGCATTAGATCGCTCATCCACAGGCCAGATTTGCCTCGCTGGGAAAACGGGTGAACGGGACCGACCAGAGCGGCGCCACCGAATTTCTCAGCACTTTTCCCGTTCGCTTTGATGAGGTCGGGCTTGTAGTCAAGGAGGTCGACATGAGAAGGCCCGCCCTTCATGGAAAGAAAGATGACACGCTTGGCCCTGGCGGGAAAATGTCGGCCTGACGCCACAGCCCTTGAAGGACCATTCGCCATTGCTGAGAATGCCAACCAACCAAGTCCCAGCGTACTGGACTGGAGAAAATCGCGGCGTGGAAATAGACTAGGATTCATCGTTTTATTTGGTTAGTCAGCAATTCGAAATTCAGCGCTGCTTAGAAGAGCCTGGCAGAATCGGGCGGTGATTGTGGATTCATCCGCTCCCGACGAGTCGGAGAAATACTCCTCAACCATTCTCACCTCTTTCTTGCAAGGATCTCGATTGAAGCAGATCTGAAAGGCGAGTCGAATTCGGTCTTTGCGCTCGAAAGTTTCCTCAATGAGGCGATCTGCAAAGGCCTTTGACCTTTTCGTCACGAATTCGCTATTCATCAAATAGAGCGCTTGAAGGGGCACATTCGTCTCGTCTCGCGAGCCGACGACAAGACTTGGCTCCGCAAAATCGAAGAGATTCAGCACATCGGGAAGATTCTCGCGAAAAACAGGCAAGTATACCGAACGGTAGGTAGATCCATCGAGATCTGTGGGAACAGACTTGTCGAATCCTATGATAGATACAGAATGGCTCTTCACATCCGCTGCGAGCGAACCGGGTCGAGGCGAAAGATCGATCTCTCCTGAAACAGACAACATCGCATCGCGAATTACCTCTGCATCGAGGCGACGTTTGTTTACTCGCCAAATGAGTCGGTTGTCAGGATCCTTAAGGAATGCTTCTTCGCGATACGCTGAGCTCTGTCGATAGGCGCGCGACATCACAATCTCTTTGATCAATTGCTTCACCGACCAACCCTTTTCCTGAAATTGGGCAGCAAGGTAGTCGAGCAGTTCAGGGTGACTGGGTTCCTCGCCAGTAAGTCCAAAGTTATCCGTCGTTCGAACAAGTCCCGTTCCGAAAAGGTGACTCCAGATCCGGTTTGCCATGACACGAGCGGTGAGTGGGTTATCAGAATCCGTAACCCAAAGGGCCAGCTCCAGGCGACCACTGCTGTTCTCATTTGCCGGTGGAACAGGATCCATCCCGAACAGACCCGGAACTCCCCTTGTCACTTCGTCTCCCGGATTTTTGAGGTCGCCACGATAATAGACAGGTGAATTCACCATCTCGTCGCGCTCTTTCGCCCCCATGCAGAGCGGGATGGGATTTCCATCGTCGTCGACGGCCTCTAGTTTCCCAGTCAGTCCACCACGTGTCCAATAGATGCGAAGGGCCTCCCGGAGAGCCTCATTGAAATTCTCCCGCTTCGCCTTTTGGCTCATTTCAGAGCTTTTCCCGCTCTCCATCATTTGAGCCGCCTTCTCTTTTCCTTTTCGCTCCAGTTCATTGAGCTCAGCGAGTTGAGCCTTCATTTCCTCCACTTTCTTTTTGGGAATCGATTTTCCTGGAGTCAGCTGACCGGGCAAATCAGGGAGTTTGATCAGCTCACCTCCGTTGTTGTTCTCCGAATCGATCCAAGTCCCGTAGTATGCCTTGGTGCTTCGAAAAATCCCTATGAGGGAATAGTAGTCCTCCATCGAGACCGGATCCGCTTTGTGGTCATGACACCGGGCGCACGCCAATGAACTCGCCAAAAAGGCTCTTCCGAAAGCATCGAGTTGTTCGTCCACGAGATCCGCGGCAAACTGGTGCTTATCCTGATTGTTTAGCCCTTTCGCGCCGATGGCGAGAAACCCTGTCGCAATCAGAAGGCGCGCTCGCTCTTCTTCTTTTTCATACGGCAAAAGATCGCCTGCAATCTGCTCCACCAAGAACCGATCAAAAGGAACGTCTGCGTTTACCGCATTGATTACGTAGTCGCGATACCGCCAGGCGTGCGGATACACGATGTTGGCTTCGCGCCCGTTGGATTCACCAAATCGAACCACATCGAGCCAGTGACGCCCCCACCGAACACCAAACCCCTCGGACGCAAGTAGGTCGTCGACAGTCTTTTCCAATTGGTCAAAGGTGAAGCTCTCAGCCTGCTCGACTGAGGGAGGCAGCCCAATAAGATCAAAGTAGAGCCGACGGATAAATGTTCTCTCTTCAGCATCTCCTGAGGGTTTCAGCCCATGGTTTTTGAGACGGGAGGATATGAACTGATCAACACTGGTTTCTGGCCAATCGGATGTGGAGGCGGGAACATTTGGCCTGGTGAGGGGCTGATAGCTCCAGTGGTCGAGGCGGGATGACAACGACTCTCCATTTGTAGCCGGGTTAGCCTCCCTAGGGTCGAACGCACCTGCCTCGATCCATCTCGTGAAATCATGAATGACCTCATCCGCGAGTTTCGGTTCCTTGGGCGGCATTTCGAGATCGGGATCGACATGCTGAATCGCGGAAAGCAACAGGCTATCTTCGGCATCGTTCGGGATCACTGCTGCGCCAGTGTCCCCTCCCGTTCTTGTGCTCTGCCGGGTATCGAGACGCAATCCACCTTTCGATTTCCCTGCCTCCACCGAGTGACACTCGTAGCAATGTTTCACCAACACAGGTCGAATGCGACTTTCGAAAAACGCCTCACTGGCCGGGTCCTCGTTAGCGAATCCAGCGCCAACAGTGAAACTGGCAACGAACAGGCAAATGCGTTTCATCTATTTCCCACCTTTCTTGATTTCAATCCAATCAGCCGTCCATTCGTGTGGCCAATCCTGATTCAGAATCCGAGTTTCCCCTTTTGTATTCCACAAAACCCACTCCACCTTCCCGGACTTCTCATCGAGCCGGGCAAAGGTGAGTTCGTTATCATTCCGCCAAGCGGGAAGCGTTCTGCATTTTGCGTGGGGATGCGGCTCCGAAATGATCACTACGTTTCCGGTTTCTATCTCCACAACAGCCATCGCATCGGTATCGCTCTCGACGACGGCGACACGTTTTCCATCTGGTGAAGCGGAAAAATATCCCAGGTTCGCAGGCAACTCTCCCTGGCCAGTGGGAACTCGCAACACAGTCGAGTCCTCTGTGAGCCGATTGTCAGGCATGTACCGGTAGAGGTAGGAATCGGGAATGGTCGAGAGTTGTTGTGCTGGAAACGAAGCCTCCTGGCTCGCAAAAAGAACACTTCCGTCTGGCAGGGCATTTACCCGAGGCAAAAATGGAATGAGGACATTCGCTAAAACTGCTCCCGAATTGAGCCGAGCTTCTTTCGCAGTTTCATCAACGTGATATTCTCTCACCTGCTTTAACAGGCCGTCGTTTTTGTGGACTGGAGCAATGGCTATGAGCGAGCGATTCGATGTCCATGTGTAAGCGGAATAAATGTGCTTCGCTGCAGTGATTTCCTGACCGTCGCTGTTGATGATCAGATCAACGAAAGCATCATCTCCCGTGCGTCGGCCATAGGCGAGAGACTGGCCGTTGGGAGAGGAAACTGGGGTGGTCAGTAACGAAACACTTTCAACAATGGTTTCCCTCTGTCCGGAGAGTTCAATTCGTTCGATTCGATTGAGAAAGTAAAGGTTCTCTTCAGAGACAGTCGCTACCAGCTTTTCACGCAGTTCAGGGGCACCTTCGAGGTGTTTCTCTATGGATTTTGGATCTCGCTCCCACCGCAAGAAGAGAGCACAGCGCAGAAGGTCGGGTTCTCTCGAGTCGAGCCGATCCAGCATCCCATCGAGGTTGTCGGTGTCGCCGTAGAGCGAAACTGCCGTTTCGACTATCGCGGGAATGGTGGAGGATAGTTCTTCGATTCTCCGTGACTCGCCCTCAGGAAAGATCGCTTTCGCATCCTCCCATGATGCAAAACCAACCAGACTATGAACTACCAGGCTATCAGCATCAGGTGTCCAGTTGACCGATTCCGTGGTGGTATCCCCCCCTTTCCCTAACTCGACTATCGTTCTCCCCGCCACATCGACGATGCGCAAATCGCCATCGATTACCACAGCCGCCTTCGATCCATCAGGCGACCACCAGAATCGCTCGCTTGGGACACATCCTGTAACCAGAAATGCGCCGATCAGAATCAGAAGAATGTGATAGGTTAGTTTCACGTCAGGGTTCTGGGGTGGGAGTTGGAATAGAAGCTTCGATTCCGGAATCTGTGATTCGATACTGTGCCCAAGGGCTCTGGGTAGTGGTAGATGCCAAAGGAGTAGACGACTTCATTTCTCCCGACGGGGCACTCTGGCTACCAGCAATGTAACCGAAGGCTCCGACAAGCGAGAGGATGGCGACGGCCGCTGCTGCGCGCATCCATACCGGAAACGAGAAAGGGACGATCTTTTCTGAGTCGTCGAGCCCCTTGCTCAGTTGTGCTTCACTGAAAAGCTCGGGGCGAATGGTGACCGCGGCTTCGGTAATCGCAATTGTCTCTTCAATTTTTGCCGCGTCTGTCTGTGCTTCGGGATGAAGGGCAAGATAGGCATCCAGCAACTCGGATGCCTCGGGTGACAATTCGCCGAAGCTGCGATCGAGCAGTAGGGCTTCAAGTGATCTTGGATTCATACTCAGGAGGGAGTGTCAGGGTTATCTTGATCGAGGCGTTCTCGAATGAGGGAAATCGCGTTGTGCAGTCGGGAGCGAACCGTTCCGATGGGAATCTCGAGAACCTCGGAGATTTCGGCGTAGGAAAGGGATTGGTTGAAACGAAGGTCTAGTATCTCCCTCTGCAGAGCAGGGAGTTGTTCAATCATCTCACATGCAGCGTCGACTCGGTCATCCTGAGCGTTCGCATGTGCCACTGTTTCCACCGCGACTTCTTCCAGCACGACTGCATCTTTGGATTTTCGTCGCCAGGCGGCATGACTCACATGTCTGGCCACTCCGAAAAGATACGCTCGTAGATGTTTCGGCTTCTTCCCTTTTTCCAATCCCTCGGCCATGCGTAGGAATGTCTCCTGCACAAGATCGTCTGCACTGTCTCGTCCTTCATGGCGGCGCGAGAAAAACCTCGCGAGATCCTTTGCGGAATCCCGGAAGAGTTGCTCGAGATCAGGCGATGGTTTGATAGCTTCCAAGGGGTGATTACTGTTCCCGGTTTCCGAAGAAACCGGTGTTCACCCTCTATCGTGCCGAAAATTGCTGAAAAAGTTCAGTCGAAACCCAACTATTTTAATACACCAGGTTACGGAAGTTTTTCACCCGATGGAAAGTGATGAGATTTGTGTTGTGCGCACTGTGCGCCGTTTCATCTCCGGAGCGACTCACCACACAAATGTCATCTCCGTCAAAACACATTCCCGCATAGTGGCGAGCTTCCTTTGGTGAGTTTCCCGTGCACACGAGACCGGCGAAGCACCAGTCGACCATATTCTTGGAAAAGTGAAGCTGGAGACGATGTCGTTCATTGTTCGGTAACCCCCAACGTTCTTTGGGCATGGCGTCTGGGCGGATCATTGAATCGGTGGCCTGAGAACTGAGAAGCCAATAGAGCGAGGTTTCCTCATCATAGAGAACGTGAAATCGAAGCTGTCCACCGGGGCACGGGATGAACAGCATCTTCTTTCCCGACGGCGCTTCCTGCAGCGAAGTCGTCATCGATCCATCTTTGTTCTCCGTAACCTTCGCAATAGCTGCGTATCCCGTCCCGCCCGTATGGGCTCGCATCCATAGATGAAAGGTATTCCCACTGGGATCATGCCAGAGATGGTTCGGGTCGTTGAATTCGACGACATTCGTTTCCAGCCAGCCCAGCGGAGCGACGCCCCTTCCCTTTGGCGGAACGAGATAAGTAACCTGTTTTCGATCCACCGGGAAAAACGGGACTCCAAAGAAATCCGTCTCTTCAGGCTTCCACACATCCTCGAACACAAGTTTTGAGGCAAAGGTCCAACTCTCTGGTTTTGTCAGGTCGTCGGTCTCTTTTGCACGCATCATCACAGGGGCGAGATCACCTATCTGCCAACCGTCGATTCCACTGTGGGGACGATGCCATTCCATGACCAAATAGACATTTCCCTTCGCATAGTGAACGTTACAGGAGGACTGGTGGTAGATGCCGTCGTCAGTTATCGGGACGGATTTCGTCCAGGTCTCTCCGTGATCGTCCGATCGGGAAATGCGGACATCGCGACTTTTCCCGATCGCATAGAGAGCATCTCCGGCGATAAAAGTGCGGGAGTGAACCATCTCCACCCTTCCCGTCTCCTTCCAGGACTTTCCCTTGTCGTCACTGATCAGAATCCGAGTAGTCGATTTCCAATCTTCTTTGTCATGGGACTCTTTATATCTCGAACTATAGAAAAGATCGTGTGAGGCCACCAGTCTCCCATCTTCTAATCTTGTAATCCCGGGGCTACCCGCATACTGGTTCTTCGGATCGGGAGAGCGATACAGTTCAACAAACTCCTGAGCTAGGGGTCGAACCTCTTGGCTGATTGACATTGCAGCCGAGAAAGTGAGAAAGAGAAAGCAAGAGAAGGTCGACTTCATAAAGAGTGAAGAACAACGCGAAGCAGCCCAGAACGTCAAGGTCCCCGTATGAAGCTTTCCCGCAAAAAACTTATCCAACAGTTGACCGCAGATACCCAGGCCCTTGCGATGCCAGAAGGTCGCCGAGTCGGACAACCCGGACATGAATTAGCGCTGAACTACTTGCGGCAGAGAATGGCTGCGCTCGAACTTGTCCCCTTCAAAGGTGATAATTACGAACTGTGCTACGAGCGACCTCATCCCAATACCCGAACGGATCAACTCTACACGAACCTTGTCGGTGTCATCCCGGGAAAGGACCGAACACTCGATCCCCTTTTAATCGGCGCTCATTACGACAGCGTAATCGATGCTCCCTGTGCGGACGACAATGCGACATCAGTAGCGATGAATCTCGCAATCGCAGAGGAGTTCATTGGCGCAGGTTTGGAGCGTGACCTCATCATTGCGCTCTTCGATGCCGAAGAGCCACCCCATTTCTTAAGTAAGTCGATGGGATCGACCCGATTCTATCACGACCACTGCTCTGATATCAATTTTGCCGGTGTTATCGTGACAGACTTGATAGGCCACGATCTCAGTTTGTCAGATTTGGGAGTCGATATCCCCAAGGCGGATCTACTCCTTCCCAATGCAAAGAAAACCGTCTTTGTTCTGGGGTCGGAAAGCGATCCTGTGTTCCCGGAGATTGTCGAAGAGTGTGCGGAGGCTACGAGCGGTATCAAGGTCTTCCCCACTCTCAACAGCTACATTGGAAATATGTCCGACCATCATTCCTTCGAAGTGAACGGTCAGCCGTTTTTATTTCTCAGCTGCGGTCAGGGGCGCTACTACCACCATGAGCTCGACAACCTGGATTGGATCAACTTTAAAAAGCTGGCTGCTATCACCGAGTTCGTCGCTCGAGTGATACATCGCCTAGACAAGACACCTGCGAATGCCGCGTCCGAACTCCATGACCCGATTGAGTTTGAACTCCGAATGATCAAAAAGCTTGGCGGCCCTACACTGCCGCTCCTCCTCAAGTCTTTCGGAATAGAAATGCCGAAGGACCGGGAAGAGCTCAATGCGCTCTTGGGAAATCTGTTGCCCTAGCCACGACTAGCAGTCGCTTGGCGACGTCGATTTGGCCTGCGGCGCTTGTTCGGTGCTCCAGACCTGTCGTTGCGACGATTTTGACCGCCGCCGCCGCCTCTTTGCCTCTGACCGCGGTTACCCCGACGTCCTCCGCCCTGATTTTTGTCGGGGACATCCTGGAAATTCATCTCGAATCCCTCAATTTTCTCCGTTGGAATCTCCTTCTTCAGAAGGCGTTCGATGTCGCGAAGCAGGCCCCTTTCGTCGGAGCTGACAAGTGAGTGTGCAGAACCTTCTTCTCCCGCGCGACCTGTCCGACCAATACGGTGAACGTAGTCTTCCGGAACATTGGGAAGCTCGAAGTTCACCACGTAAGGGAGGCAACTAATATCGATACCGCGTGAAGCAACATCGGTTGCAACCAGCACTCGGACTTTTCCCGTCTTAAATCCGGCAAGCGCATTCGTCCGCGCACTCTGACTCTTGTTTCCGTGAATGGCCATCGAAGTGATGCCATCTGTTTCCAACTGCTTGGAAAGCCGATTGGCACCGTGCTTGGTTCGCGTGAAGACAAGAACCTGATTCCACTCGCGCTCATGAATGAGCCTTGAGAGCATCTTTCGTTTATCTGATTTTGCGACAGGATGAACGACCTGCGTCACCTTCTCAGCAGCAGTATTGCGACGAGCCACTTCGATGAGCTCAGGTTTGTGCAGAATGCCGTCTGCCAAATCTTTGATCTCATTCGAATACGTTGCCGAGAAAAGAAGATTCTGGCGCTTTGAGGGAAGTAGCTTCAGCACCCGGCGAATGTCGTGGATGAATCCCATGTCCAGCATGCGGTCGGCCTCATCGAGAATCAGGATATCAATGCCTGACAAATCTACCGTTCCTTGATTTGCGTGGTCAAGAAGTCGTCCGGGCGTTGCTACGAGGATATCAACTCCCTTGCGCAATTGGTCGATCTGAGGATTGATCCCGACACCGCCGAAAATCACTGTTGAGTAGAGCTTTAGTCCCTTGCCATAGTTCCTGACGCTGTCGCCCACTTGGGCCGCCAATTCGCGGGTTGGAGTGAGAATGAGAGCGCGTGGAATGCGTCGAGTCTTCCGTCCTGGAACGGGCTGTCCCTTGGAAAGCCTCTGCAACATAGGAAGAGTAAACGCGGCGGTCTTTCCTGTCCCTGTCTGGGAACCTCCCATGAGGTCTCGTCCGGAAAGAATCACGGGAATGGCCTTGGCCTGAATTTGAGTAGGCTGCGTGTAACCTTTTGCTGTTACGGCGCGAGTAAGTTCGGCACAGAGGCCGAGATCATTAAATGACATATAAGGTATTTTCTTTGGTGGATAGGAGGAGAACACGTGCAAATCCGAAGCGGCCGAACAAAGCAGCAGAAATCGACAAGCAAATAGCGCTCGATGAATTCACGGGATGACACTGAAGAGTCGTCTTTTCCCTTCCCCCGATCTTGGGTTGGCGCTCATGATGTGCGCCACGAATCGAATGCGTGATTCGATTTAGACGTCGCTACAGGACATCACTTGTTCGATTCTGTCAAACGGTATCCCTATCGCACTCGATTGTGCCGTGTCGAACGATGGCATTGTTCTTGACCTCAATAGCGACTCGAAACACCGTGGAGCCTCCCCCGGGTAATGAATTTTCAAATCCTCTTCTGTCTCCTCGCATTCTTTGGTCTTTGCGCCACCGCGCTGTCGGATGATCGTCCGAATATCGTTTATATCCTCTGCGATGATCTTGGATATGGAGATCTGGGATGCTTTGGTCAGGACAAGATTCTTACTCCTGAGCTGGATCAGATGGCCGCCGAAGGGATGATCTTCACCCAGCATTATTCCGGCTCAACGGTTTGCGCCCCTTCCCGCTCCTGCCTGATGACAGGGCAACACACCGGGCATACTTACATGAGAGGAAATGGGAACTACTGGCTGCGACCGGACCCTCAGGACAAGACTGTGGCTTCTTATTTACAGGAGTCCGGATACCGCACCGCAATGATCGGTAAGTCCTGCACCAGCGGTGTTCCACCAGAAGAGTTTTCACAGCCGAACAAGAAAGGATTCGACCACTTCTTTGGAGTGTTGGGCCATAAGGAAGCACATCACTACCATCCTCCTCGCGTCTATAGAAATGGGGAAGCGATCGATCTTCCCGGGAATCACGAGCATGAAGGCGACAACTTCGCGCCCGATCTCTTCCTGAAAGAAGCAAAAGAGTGGATTGAAATGGAATCCGAAACCGAAGAGCCATTCTTTCTCCTCTACTCGGCTCCTGCGCCACATGCTTCGTTAAGCGCACCCGAGGAATGGATCGCCAAGTATCGCGGAGAGTTTCCCGAACGCGAGGTAGTCCAGAAACATTACCGAAGCACCAATGAGCCGAACGCCACTTTCGCCGCGATGGTTAGCCGGCTCGACTGGGAGGTAGGTCAGTTGATTGATACATTGAGAGCCTGCAACCTGGATGAAAACACGGTCGTCATCTTCACCTCCGACAATGGAGCTCAGTCTGCTGGTGGACACAGCGAGAATGACTTCAATTCCTCAGGCCCACTTCGAGGCGAAAAACGTGACATGTATGAAGGCGGTATCCGCACGCCATTCATCGTTCGCTGGCCGAGTGTGATTCCGGGAGGCACGAAGAGCGATCACATTTCCGCCTTCTGGGATTTTCTTCCTACCGCCTGCGAACTGGCAGGAGTCGCCCCCCCAAAAGGGATAGATGGCATCAGCTATGCCCCGACTCTCCTCCAGAACCCCGATGAACAAAAGCAACACGACTACCTCTATTGGGAATTCTTCGAGAAAGGTGGAAAACGCGCTGTTCGGATGGGCGACTGGAAAGCTGTTCAGAATGATGTCATCAAAACCGAGGGAAAGAGCCCCATCGAACTCTATGATATCAAAAACGATCTCGACGAGTCGGAGAACATTGCGGATCAACACCCAAAGATTGTAGAAAAAGCCCGCAACCTCTTTCAAACGGCACGCACAAGAAGTCCAATCGAGAAGTTCAACTTTCCCGACAACCCGTAAGTCCCCTGCCCTGAGATGCTTCGATCATTTTTTACTCTCTTCATTCTCTGCTCGATCTCCGTCTATTCCGGGGCGGAAGAAAAGCTCAACGTCCTGTTCATCGCTGCCGATGACATGAACTGCGATCTGGGTGTCTACGGAGATCCTCTGGTCAAAACGCCAAACCTCGATCGGCTCGCGAAAATGGGAGTGCGTTTCGACAATGCCTATTGCCAGCAGCCTCTCTGCGGCCCGAGCCGTGCCAGCATCATGACTGGGCTACGGCCCGACACGCTCGATATGCACACGCTGGCGCATGAGTTGCGAAAGAAGAATCCCGATGTCGTCACGCTCGGCCAGCTTTTCCGGAACAACGGCTATTTCTCCGCTCGCGCAGGAAAGATCTATCACTACGGCAACCCTTCTCAAATCGGCACCGATGCGAACGACGATCCGGAAACATGGGACGAGCGCTACAACCCTGCCGGAATCGACAAGACACAGGAAGACAAGATCAACCGCTGCAATGACGGGAAAGGTCTCGGCATTTCCATGGCTTGGTGGGGCCCTGATTCTGCTGACGAAGAACACACCGATGGCATGGTCGCTTCCAGGATTGTCGATCTGATCAAAGCAAAGAAGGACGAGCCTTTCTTTCTGGCTGCTGGATTCTTCAATCCCCATTGTCCCTACGTCGCGCCGAAGAAGTATTTCGACATGTATCCATTGGAACAGATCACCATGCCCGATCTGGACGAAGCGAAGAAAGACCTGGAAGACGTTCCGCCCATGGCGATCCAGCGCGATACGAAGAACTGGCCCTATTACTTCAAGAATGTCACCGTTGAGGAGGCTCGAAAATGCAAGCAGGCCTACTATGCTTGCAACACCTTCGTCGATGCTCAGGTCGGGCGCCTCCTTGATGCGCTTGAGGAGAATGGACTGATGGAAAAGACGATAATCGTTTTCTGGTCTGACCACGGATACTTTCTTGGTGAAAAGGGACTCTGGTATAAGCGAAAGGCATTCGAAAGGTCCGCCCGGATGCCAATTATTGTCGCTGCGCCAGGATTCTCTGGTGGCCTATCCTCCTCCAAGCCAGTCGAGCTTCTCGATCTATATCCGACTCTTGCAGATCTGGCTGGACTGAGCGCTCCCGGCAATCTCGAAGGACTATCGCTCCGGCCACTACTTACCGATCCACAATCCTCAGACTGGACCAAACCCGCGATCACTCAGATCTGGCACACCCCGAAAGCATGGGGCTATTCGATACGGACAGAGCGATGGCGTTACACCGAATGGCTCGAAGGAAAAGCGGGGCGGGAACTCTACGATCATGAGGGTGATCCTGAAGAGATCACAAATCTCGCAAACGATCCTGAATACTCGAACACCGTCACTGAACTCTCAGCAAAGCTTAAACCCTACATTAAACTAAAACCTCACAAGCGTGAGGATTCCTAAGCCCCTCCTTTTCAATCTCATGAGACTGGTTTCTACATTTCTATTTCTACTCTGCTTTATCTCCAGCGCTTATGCGGAGCGCCCTGTTGGGGAGAAGCCTAATGTCATACTCATCATGGCGGACGACGTCAGCTGGGAGGCTTTCAGTTGCTATGGAGCGGAAGACTACAAAACCCCGCACATCGATAAGCTGGCAGCCAATGGCATCCAGTTCATGCATTGCTACTCGACGCCGATCTGCACAACCTCGCGGGTTCAGCTGATGACGGGAAAATACAACTTCCGGAACTACACGCATTTCGGATACCTCAGCCCGAAGGAGAAGACCTTTGGGAATCTGATGAAGGAAGCGGGATATAAAACCGCCATCGCCGGGAAATGGCAGCTCAACGGGCTCTACAATGAGCTTCCTGGTCACAAGAACCGATCCCGCCCTATCATGGCGGGCTTCGATGAGTATTGCCTCTGGCAGCTTACCAAGGAGAAGACAAAAAACGATGGTGAGAGATTCTGGAGCCCACCTCTCGAAATGAACGGCAAGATGTATACGAAGAAGGACAACGCCGACAAGTACGGCCCTGATATTCTCACCGACTTTGTGTGCGATTACATGGATCGGAACCAGGAAGACCCTTTCTTCGTCTACTACCCGATGGTTCTCGTCCACAATCCCTTTGTCCCAACTCCGGACACCATCGGTGACGCTCCGAGAGACCACTCGGCCAACAAGCAGCCGAAGGGCAAGGGAGCGGCTAAAGAGAACTTCGTCGCCATGGTTCAATACATGGACAAGTTGATCGGCAAAATCGTAACCAAAGTCGACGACCTCGGCCTATCAGAAAACACGATCATCATGTTCACTGCCGATAACGGAACAAACCGTTCCATCACCTCCCGGTGGAATGGAATGGATATCCAAGGCGGAAAAGGCGGTATGACTAATATGGGCACTCATGTTCCCTTCGTTGCTTCATGGAAGGGACAAACTCCTTCTGGAACCAAGACCGAGGATCTCGTCGACTTTAGTGACTTTTACCCAACCTTGGCTGCTGCTGCGGGAATCTCGATTAAGGACGAAAAGAATCTTGATGGTGTGAGTTTTCTGCCGCAATTGCAAGGCAAGCCCGGCACCCCTCGGGACTGGGTCTTTTGTCACTACCAGCCGTATTGGAACGCAGAACCAGGCCAGTTCGTCCGAAACCGGGAATACAAGCTCTATCGGACAGGTGACTTCTACAATGTTCCCAATGATTTGAGAGAAGAGAATACCCTTGAGCCCTCGGCCTCAGAGAAGGTCTACGCAGAATTGAACAGTTTCCTTGAAGCTGCCCCTCCCGCTCCGACCGAAAAGGCTGACAAGAATACAAAAGAACGCCCACTGTATCCTGCGTGGGAGCTGTTCGAAGAACCAGGTGACTGATCAGTGGGAGATCAATAGTGGCTTTGTGCCTCGCGAGAGTAGCTCTTTTGTAAAGCTGCCGACGAAGAAATCCTTTATGGGTTTCCGGGAATGAATTCCCGCAACGATAAGATCGACATCCGCGACTATCCCTTCATCCACTGCAGCATCGACCGGCAAATCGCTGGCGATGGTCTCTACGTTTTCAATTCCGTGGGATTGCAGCAATTCCGTCGCGCTACGTAGTAAAAACTCGGCCTTTTCCTTCTCAGTATCGGCGACGAGCACCTTCACTTTCAAATCGAAGGGAGCCGCGAACAGAATGAAATCGTGCAACGCTCTGGCGGAAGACAAGCTCCCGTCGAAACAGACTAACACACTCTCCAGTTTCTCCATTCCTTCAGCGGGAACCGCAAGAATGGGAGTCACTGCTTTGTCGAGAATCTCAGAAAGGCACTCTCCCTGCTCTCCCCTTGTTTCGAAGTGAAACGCCGTTTCGTGGCCGGTGATGACCAAGTCGAAGAAGATCGAAGATTCGAGGAGCTTCTCGGCAGGAACACCTTCGTATTCGGTTTCGGTGTGGGTTATACCGGCCGTCTCACAGGTATGTGCGAATCTGTTTTTGCACTCTTCGAGAATGTGGTCCGCGTGCTTCACTTTGGCATGCACGGCATCAATCATCATTGGGTAATAGGGGCCCATTGCAGGAACGAGGCTGGAGCGGATCTCGTGAGAGTCGAGTACAGCAACGCCGGCGACAATAGATTCATGTTTCTTCGCAATAAGGCAGGCCGTCTCAGTTGCTGCCGCAGTGAACACCGATGGATCGAGTGGAACAAGAATTCGTTGAATGGGGGCCTTCATATCAGAACAATATCAGAAATCGATTTCCAGCACTCTCCAATTCTTGCGTTTTGATATGCGAAAATTGCGTCACATAGTAGCCGATTTGGGTAACGGTTGTGTCTGGTTCGAAGCCGGAGAATCTGCTAACATAATCCAATGAAAAATCTGGCACTTGCGATCGATTTTAACGAAGAAACCGATGATATCGTCAGTTTCGCTCAGGAACTTGCTCATTCGACTGGGGCAGCATTGCATCTAGTGCATATCTTCCCTCCGGAGCCAGAGACGATAGCCCTGACACCTTACGTCTACCCGATGCCAATCGGCATAGAGGAAGTTCAGGCCCATGATGAACTCATCAAGGCAGAGCGGGAAGACCTCATTGCAATTGTGGACCGGCTGAAATCCAGTGGTCTAGAGGCTACTGGCCACATGAAGCCTTCTCAGCTTGATATTCCTGCGGCCATCCTTGATTTCGCATCAGAGGAAAAATGCGAACTCCTGCTTATCGGAACACATCGCCCCGGGAGGCTGGAGCGCCTCGTCTTAGGAAGCACTACGGAATCAATTATCCGAAAAGCAGATATCCCGGTTCTCGTGATTCCTCGCCACAAGGAATGATTCAGGTGTAGTATACCCTAGTGAAGTGTGCGCCCTCTGGATGTCAAGGAGGGGGGGCGTTCTGACAGAATTCTCAGAAAATGGAAACTCGATACAGGGACGTAATCGAATCTATCCCGAGCGCGATTCTTGTTTCCGACTCAAGAGGAAGAATCATTTTGGCGAACAAAAGAGCGGTCAGCCTTTTTGGTTATTCACGCGACGAATTCGAAGCGCTGAATATTGAAGATCTGATAAACCCTGCGAAGCGTGAATCGCATGTTGCCAAGCGAGCTGAATTCTCGAAATCGCCGAGCGTTCGCGTGATGGGAGAACGACAGGAGTTGAGCGCGATGAGGAAAGATGGAACAGAGTTTCCCGCCGAGATCGGCTTATCTCCACTTTCCGAACCGGCAACCGGATTTGTAGTCAGTTCCGTCCATGACATTTCTTCAAGAAAGCGAACAGAGCGACAGCTTCGGAATAATGCAAGACTCTTGGAGTTTCACGCTGTTATTCTCGATAACGTCTATGATGCCGTCTTTTTCGTTGATGGCGATTCCCGAGTTGGGCAATGGAATCTGGGAGCGGAAAGGCTTTTCGGCATCACCTCAGGAGAGGCTCTCGGTGTTTCATTGGACGAATTGGTGCCTTTGGCAGGCTCATCGCTGAGTTCGCTGCTCCCCGCACCGGGGAACAAAAACTTTGTGGAGTCTGAAATCCGTCTAAATCGCATTGATTCCGAGGAAATGTATTTGCGAATCCGCTCAAGCAGACTGGGAAAAGGAAAGGTCCTGGGCACAATCTATTGTGCGATCGATATTACTGAACAGAGAAAAATCGAGGCCGAGCTGACTCGAGTAGCGGAAGAAGAGCAACAGAGAATCGGTCGTGATATTCATGACGATCTCTGTTCCCAGCTCTCTGGAATCGGGTGCATGATCAAAGCCCTGGAAACACAGTTCAGGGAATCCCATGAGAAGGAGGCTACCCTCATGGAGAGCATATCAGAGATGGTTGCAGCAGCGGGAGTAAAAGCACGTGAGATCGCTCGCGGATTGAATCCTGAGGCTCTCTTGCGAGATGGCCTCGCAGAAGCGATACGCGAGTATGCGGCTCAGCAGAGAGAGATTTACGACGTCGAAATATCGGTCAACGATAAGATCAACGAGCGAGAATTGGAGTCACTCAGTCGGGAAACTGCTACACAGCTGTTTCGCATAGCCCAGGAAGCCATTTCTAATGCAGTCCGTCACAGCGGTGCCGAATCGATCGAGTTAAGTCTAAGTGAGGCCGACGGTGCAATTGTTCTGTCGATCAGCGACAATGGTCGCGGCATCCAGGAAAGCAGAATTTCGGCGGGCATGGGATTGACGACAATGCAGCGAAGAGCGGATTTAATTGGAGCATCGTTCGATATTCATACGACACCTGCTTCGGGCACCACTATCCAGTGCATTTTGCCTAGATGACTACTGAAGCACCCTCACGGATCTTGATTGTGGACGACCATCCGGTAATGCGTCTCGGATTAAAATCTCTTGTCGAAGTGGAAAGCAATCTAGAGGTTGTGGCGGAGGCAGGAACCGCCACCAAGGGATTGGAATACGTGAAGAATTTGCCCGATTTGGACCTTGCTATCATTGATGTAGCTCTCCCTGATCGTAGTGGTCTGGAACTTCTCAAAGATATCAGAATTGAACGCCCTGATCTGAAATGTCTCGTGATTTCTTCCCATGATGAGGATGTCTATGCCGAGCGAGTTCTGCGAGCAGGCGGACGTGGATATGTCATGAAAGACAAAGCTCCGGAGCAGTTGATCGAAGCAATAACGCAGGTGCTCGGCGGTGGTGTTTTTCTCAGCCCGGCGATGACAACGCAATTGATGGAACAATTCGCCGGAGGCAAGTATGGTTCGGCAGTATCGACGCTCACTGACCGTGAATTGGAAGTGTTCCGAGCCATGGGCGAAGGAAAGTCATCGAGGGAAATTGCAGGTGCACTAAACATCAGCATTCGAACAGTCGATGCACACCGGACCCACATCAAAGAAAAGCTCGGGGTCGGTGATGCCGCTGAATTGACTTACTTTGCAATTCGGTGGGTCGAATCCCAAGTTTAATTGCCG
Organism: Verrucomicrobiales bacterium; assembly: GCA_002698785.1. Lineage (GTDB taxonomy): Bacteria > Verrucomicrobiota > Verrucomicrobiia > Verrucomicrobiales > DEV007 > Arctic95D-9. Next base: position 46,019 of record PAAG01000020.1, read on the forward strand.
AAAGCCGATCGGTCGTACGAAAATTTCGTACGACCACCTGTGTCCGGGTACCAACGAAGAATCGTGCTCAAAGCGAATAGGCAGCATCGCGGTCAGAGCTAGCTTGTACGTGTGTTAGCCCCCGGACCTCTCAGATGCTCCTCCCCTCCACAGAACCTGCCGAAAGCCACCCTCTCTTTCAGAAACTGACCGATTCTCCGCTATTCCAGACCTACAAAACTGCGTTTCGGACAACGACTGGACTCGACCTTCACCTCATCCCGGCCCATCACGCGGAGAAGAGAAAAGAAAGAGCGCAAAGTCAGTTTCGAAACGCCTTCTGCAATGAGTTGTCTTCCCTTCCCGGAGTGAATGACTCATTCTGCGCCTGCTGCCGATGGAATAGCGAAGATACTCTGGAAGCGACACCTCATACTTACACTTGTCCTGCCGGTCTGAGCGAAACAGCCGTTCCTGTGAGAAATGGTGATGAGACTGTCGCTATCTTAACGACCGGATATGTTTTTGTCGGTGACAAGTCTGAAAAAACTTCTTCTGCTGCCGTTGAAAAGCTGCACTCACTGAACGTTCCTGATTCGAAGAAAGAAGAATTGTTCGCACTTTGGCGTGAGACCGACTCAGTGGAATGGAAGAAATACGAAGGCATCGTGACCATCCTGACATCCTTCGCCGTCCAACTCTCTGTCCACGTAAACCGCATCGTGCTCGAAAATTCGAATTCGGAGCCGCGACTCGTACAGAAAGCAAAACAGTTCGTCACCGCCAATATTGATCGAAAGATTACATTGGCTGAGGTTGCCGAGCACGTGGGAGTGAGCACCTTTTACTTCTGCAAGGTGTTTAAAAAGACCTCTGGCATGACTCTTACCGAATATGTGAATCGGAGAAGAATTGAAATTGCGAAGCTCAAGCTGATCAATCCGGAAGCCAGAGTGATTGAAATCGCCTACGAAACCGGGTTCCAGTCCTTGTCCCAGTTCAATCGCAGTTTCCGAAGGTACGTTGGACAAGCTCCAACAGAGTATCGGAAGAGCCGATTACAGAGAGCGAGCACTGAATAAATACGACAAAATTTCCCACGCGAATTGCAATTACCTGCGTATTATTCGACCAATATAATTTGCGATGGCAGTCAAATTCAGAGACTACTACGAAGTGTTAGGAGTGGATCGGTCGGCATCAGCCGACGAGATCAAGAAGGCGTTCAAAAAGCTCGCCAGAAAGTTTCATCCAGACGTCGCCAAAGACGAGCCGGAGGCTGAAGAAAAGTTCAAGGAGGTGAACGAGGCCTACGAGGTACTTGGTGACCCGGAGAAGCGGAAGAAATATGACCAGCTAGGCCGCAACTGGCAGCATGGTTCCGATTTCACTCCCCCTCCGGGAAGTTACGGATATGGCTATTCAGGTGGGGGTGGTGCAGAAGAGTTTCACTTTGAAGGAAGCACAGGATTCAGTGACTTCTTTGAGAATATGTTCGGCGGTCGCGCTGCTGGCGATCCCTTCGGAGGCTTCGGATTCGGGAGTCGGGGTGGCGGATACCGCCAGGCGAATACCCCGGCTCAGGGGCAGGACGTAGAAGCCGATTTACTCGTCACTCTGGACGAAGCAATAGAGGGTGGCGAACGACAGATCCGGTTGCAGGGAGAGTCGGGAGAAACAAAAACGATTCGTGTCAAAATTCCGAAAGGCGTCACTGCGGGGCAAATGATCCGGTGTGCGGGGCTCGGTGGTCCGGGGTACAACGGGGGGAAACCTGGCGATCTCTACTTTCGTGTTCGCCTGGAACGCCATCCTTACTTCACGATTGAAGAGCGCGATGTTTCCGCTCCGCTAGAACTGGAAGCTTGGGAATGTGTTCTCGGAACAGAGAAGACAGTTAGAACACCCAAGGGTTCCGTAAAACTCAAGATTCCTCCGGGAACAACATCTGGGACGAAGTTTCGCGTGCCTGGAAAAGGAGTCCCCGGGTCAGGAGGAAAGAATGGTGGCGATTTTTATGCGATTACGGAAATAATAATCCCGACCTCCCTCAGTGCCAAAGAAAGGGAGCTCTGGGAGAGTTTGTCAAAACAGTCCTCGAACGGCTAGCGATCTACCCCTTTTGACGCAGTATGGAAATCAGCATTCAAGAACACAGTCCACAGGTGATCTCCATCGAAACGCTTAGCGAGATCACAGGAGTCCACCCGGACTTTGTCAGCGAACTGGAGCATGCTCAATTGATTCAACGTATAGGGACCGACCCGAAAGGTAGCCCCGCTTTCGAGGATACCGTTGTCTGTGAGGTGCGAAGAATCGTCCACCTTCACGAACGGGAGAAGATGAGTTTTCGAATGATCCGGTATTTGTTCCGCCTCACAAGACGTTTGGAACGCGTCGAATCCGAGCTGCGGAGCTATCGCGAGCGATACTGAGAATTCAGGTTATCGATTAGACCATGGCATCTCGAGGCTGGCCCGGCTTACCTCCTCAACGCTGGTAATCCCGCTTTTGATCTTCTCAAGAGCATCATCAAAAATGCTGATGTAGTCCGACTCACTCAACCCCTCGCGGATTGATTCCTCGTCGCTTCCGTTGAGAATCCGGTGGTAATCACACTCTTGCAGGTTCCACACTTCGAAAATCCCTGTTCGGTGAAGGTAACCGATTCCATTGCAGTGAGTGCATCCCTTCGCCTCCCAAACCAAGTCCGGAAGTTTTCTCCCATGTCTGGCGAGCAGATCAATCTCGCGCTCAGTTGGTGGCCTTTGAGAAGAACAATCAGGACACAGCTTCCTGACGAGTCGCTGGTTCACTACCACCCCAATGGCTGCCCCGATCTGGTGATCGGCGACACCAAAGTTTCGTAGCCTCGTGATGGCGCTGACGGCATCACGACTATGCAGCGTTCCCAAAACGGTATGTCCTTGCACGGCAGCATTGACAGCCAGTTGGGCTGACTCCGGTTCCAGGATTTCTCCGATCATCAGGCAATCTGGATCAAGACGTAGCGACGCTCGAATCCCTTCAGCAAAACTCAGGTCGTGTTCCTCTGCGACTTGTATCTGGTTGATACCATCCAATTCATACTCAACGGGATCTTCGACCGTCACCACATGCCGGGCTTCCGAGGCCAGTTCCTGCAGGAGGGCGTAAAGAGTCGTAGTTTTCCCGCAACCGGTCGCGCCGGTTACGAGGATCATACCATTCATCTCTGTTGCCCAGCGATCGAGCCGTTCACGCTCTTCGTCGGTCAATCCCAGATCGGGGATTTTCTTTCCGAAACGATTCGGGTCGAGAATGCGTATTGCCAGTTTAGGGCCACTCACGCAAGGAACGAGGGTCACCCGCAAATCTACCTCGGTCTCCGGGACAACCCATTTCATTCGCTCTCCGACAGGAAAAAATACCGAACCCGGATCTATCCCCACGTCCGCCTTGATCTGATTGATCAGCTTTACTCCCGCATCTCGATCGAGGTCGAGATGCGGATACAAAACACCGTCGACTCGAACGCGGACGTGAAATCCCTTCAAAGTCGGATCGACGTGTATATCCGTAGCACGCATCTCCACCGCTGCTGCGATGATGCGGTTGCTGATATCCTTGCGAGTGGAGTCGTTCATTGCATAGACACTATATCTATCTCTACGAACAGAACGTTCTACTTGGCCTTCCAAATCCGAATCTCGTCAACAACTGCGCTCTTGGGAGGGAGAAGCCGAAGTAATCTTTTACTCGGATGCGCGAATCCTGGAGATTGGAAATTGAGGACATCCATACCATCAATCTCCACCGAGATGGCGGCACCTTTCACATGAACAAGCACATTGTGCCACTCCCCTTTTGTCAGGGAGTGCGAAGTGCTGGCCTTTTTCATGCCGAGCTTTTTCTTCCCCTCAATGCTAAGTGTCCCATTTTTACGCGCTTCGCGAATCTCGTGGTTCATCACGCCCGTCTTCAGATCCTCGATCGAGACTTTATCCAGACCGATGTCGACTCGAAACAGGTGGCCGGCGTGCACTGACTTACAGGCCAAATCTGCGAAGTTAAGGCTAATACTGTCGCCATCATTTTCCAGCTTCAGTTTCAGCCCCAGCGTGCCGTCCTCAAAGGCAAATTCGTGGCGAACAGAAGCTGCATGATTCGCCGTTTCGTGAGTACGGATGTACATCGCCCCATCCCGGAGATCGACCTGTTTGTGCCCACCGGCAGTTGTCTCGCTGCTAGTGGTCCAGTCATTCCCGGGCTCGTCCTTTAGCTCCTGCGACTCTTCCCTTTCGAAGTCGTCTGAGAAAACCAACTCACCGTATCGTGCAGATGGTTCACTCCCGCTCGCGGCGATAGTTGAGGTAAGGAGAAAGAAAAGGCCGAGAACTCTCATGAATCCCCTTTCAATTTCGAAATCAGAAACTCAGTTGTCGAATTGTGAGTCACATCCGGTGCACCCGGATAATTCAGCTCACACTCTACACCATTCGCCTGACAGTGTTCTTGAAGCTTCACTCCAAAATTGGAGGTATGGGTAGGGTCTTTTTGTTCCTCTCCCAATGCCGGAGCTGCACCGTATTCGAGATAGATGGCGGGATCATCCTCTGTCACCAGAGCATAGGGAGAGTATTCCTGAATCCAGGGAAGGATCTCTTCCCGCTTTTCAAGAAAGGTGGCAAATCCACTAATTCCGAAAGCGTGTCCACCATAGCGGCTGTTCGGAGTCCATTCTTTCATTTGCTTAGGATCGAGTGAAGTCTGCGCACCTTTCACTGCAGCGCATGTAAGCCGTGTGGATTCTCGAGCAACGGGATCGTCGCTGTCCGGGTCGGCAAGGTCACTGTGAAATGCCAGCCACAAACTAGAACACGCACCAGCCGAGCCGCCAGCGGCCCCGATCTTCGCTTTGTCGAGATTCCATTCCGTAGCTTTGCCTCTTACAAACTGGAGAGCACGAGCGGCGTCATGCAAAGGAACTCTCACAGGAGGCTCAATCCCCTCGTCGACAGCCTGGCTCACGTATCGATAATTGATCGCCGCAACAGAAATCCCCTCTTCCAACAGCTTGGCCACATCCGCAAACTTCTGCGCTCGCTCTTTAGATCCTCCCTGCCATCCACCACCATGGATGATAAAGACCAACGGAGTGGGTGTCTCTGAGTCCGCCCTCCAAAAATCAAGAATATGCCGATCATGGACTCCATAGCTGACCTCAGCCTGAGTGGGCTCAGGAACACTAGAATCGTATTGAGCCGGTTCTTTCGATTTCTTCTTCTGGGCGAAACCGGCAGAAACCGATGCAAGAAGCAGTGTAGAGAAAAGTGTGAGGAATTTCATTTTCTGAATCAGAACAAATCTTGAGAGCGTGGGCAACAAAGACCCTGGTAATAATCCACTATTTCTTCTTTTGGGATTCCAGCATCCGTTCCACTCTCTCGTGTTCTTTACGAAGGGCATCACCTGTCACTGGCATGGGAACAAAATCAGGATCGGCCTCGACCGCTTCCTCTTCTGGAATCTCTCGCATACGCAAATTCCGAAACCACACGTCCTGCCCGTGATCCTGCAGCCACAATCGTCCGCCCCGCGCATCGAGGTCCGCCCCTCGAATGCGGAGTAACTCCACCGGCTCCGCCCATTTCGGGTCTTTGTAGTCGAAAGAGAGCACACGCTCGCCATTCACCCAGTGTTCGATCACCGTGCCCTTACACTTGATTCTCCCGGTGTTCCATTCTCCGAAAGGCTTGGTAGCATCCTTAGACGGAGCCATGCAAAAGAAGAGAGATCCTGCGGCCTGCCGAGGGTTCTCACCGTATGGGCTGTAGACATTGTCCAGTATCTGATACTCGTATTGTTGAGGGCGATAATAGACGCCGGAATTACACCCCTTGGAGACTTTCCATTCGAACCTGACCTCGAAGTCATCCGGTACCATCTCCCTCACGTAGGTCAGCGAACCGCCCTTTTCTTTCCGGTAGAATGCACCATCTTCAATTACCCAGTTTCCTTCGTGTTCCCAGCCATCGAATGATTCACCATCGAAGAGCACGACAAACCCCATATTCTCCTCCTTTGAATCAGCCAGACAAACGATGGGCAGTAGTAGTGAGACGAGGAATACGGGGACGAACTTCATTGGCATGAACCCTGACACCTGACTGCGACCAAGGTCAAGTGGCGGCGTGAAGCATCGAAGGTGACGCGAAAAAAGTGGGCCCGGTCGGGTTCGAACCGACGACCAAGGGATTATGAGTCCCCTGCTCTAACCGCTGAGCTACAGGCCCTTCTTCCGTGTTGCGAGTGAGTGCGACGACGGGAGAGGCGGACTTTACTTTGAACCCTGCACGAGTGCAAGAGGATCAAGCAACGAAATGGACGAGACTTTCTTCTTTCCAAAAGGACGGGATTTCAGTCACCTTTTGCGTTTGCACCGCCTACATTCCATATGAAAACCATTTCTTTTCTCACGCTCGTGCTGGGGCTCACCGCATTTCAAGCAATGGAAGCCGCTGATGGAAAGAAGACCCGAGATGAGATGGTCATCGAGGATCGTGTTGATCTCAAAGGAAACTCAGATTGGATCTACAACGACATTGAAACAGCTAAGGATGCTGCGCGCCAGGCCAACAAGCCCCTGCTTATCGTTTTTCGATGTATTCCATGACACGCTTGTGCGTCGATCGATGAACAGGTTGTTCGTCGCGAAGGTCCGATCGACAGGCTCATGGATGAGTTCGTGTGCCTGCGTATGATCCAGATGAACGGAGTCGACCTGGCTCAGTTCCAATTCGATTTCGATATGTCGTTTGCGGTGTTTTTTATGAACCCTGATGGAGCGATTTACGGCCGCTACGGAACGCGTGCTGATCGTCCTGATGAAGCAGACCGATTCGTTTCGCTGGAAGGATTGGCAGCGTCCATGGAAGCTGCCCTCGCACTGCATAGAAATTATCCTGGAAATGCCGACTTTTTGCAGGGCAAGAAGGGGCCAGAGCCCGAATACGCAAGAGCTGAACTCTATCCACAACTCACGAAATACACTCCGAAAATCAACTACGAGAACGAAGTTGCCAAGAGCTGTATCCATTGCCACCAAATCCACAACGCCGAGAGGCAAGAACTCCGTGATGCCGGCAAGTCGATCCCCGATGTTGTGCTCTATCCCTATCCGATTCCGGATGTCGTCGGCATACGATTCGATCCAGACACACGATCCACAGTCGCTGAAGTCGCGCCAAACTCCCCTGCTGACCTTCTAAACCTGCAACCTGGCGACCAGATTCTCAATGCAAATGAGCAACCCTTGGTATCGATGGCGGATTTCCAATGGGTTCTGCACCATGCCTCACCAGGCGGTGCTACGATTCCGATAAAAGTCTGGCGACAAGGGAAAGTGGCGACGCTCGACCTCGTTCTGGAAGATGGCTGGCGAAAGAAAACCGATTTCACATGGAGAGTTTCGACATGGGATCTCCGCCGGATGGTATTGGGTGGCATGGTTCTGGAGCCAGACAAATCGGCGCCTACCGGCCTTGCCGTGAAAGGGGCAGGAAAATATGGCGAACATGGAGTGGCAAGACGAGCCGGTGTCCGCGAAGGTGATGTCATTATCGAAATTGCGGGAATCCATGAGCCTAGCACTGAAGCGCAGGTAATCGCGCATCTACTGAGCACCACGAAAAAGGGAGATCCGGTTGCGGTCAGCATCAGGAGAAATGGCAAAGAAATGAGTTTCACCTTCAACGCGCAGTAGAAAACATCTGCCGTTGTTCCTACCGTATTCTCATGTCTCGCAAAACCTCCCTCTTTGTCCTCCTTTTCTTATCCATTTCTCTTCTCGTTGCTTCGGCTCAGGACAAACCGAAACGAACTGCAATCCCTTCGGAAGTTGTCAATTCCCTCGAAACGCATTCAGACGTGACCTACGCGCAATATGGGGACCGTGAGATGCAGCTGGATTTGTTTCGACCGAAATCAGCAACAGGTGAACTGCCGGCAATCGTTTGCATCCACGGCGGCGGATGGTTCAAAGGTGATAGATCAAAGATGACCAACCTCGCACAGGCTTTGGCTGCGAGAGGTTACGTGACGGTGACAATCAGCTATCGCCTCAGTGGCGAAGCTAAGTTCCCTGCAGCCATCGAGGATTGCAAAGCCGCTGTTCGTTGGTTGCGAGCAAACGCGACCGAGTATGGCGTCGACGAGGACCATATCGGAGTCACTGGACTTTCCGCTGGCGGGCATCTCGCAGCATTGACTGCGACCAGCGGTGGAGTTGAAGAGCTGGAGGGCGATGGCGGAAACGCTGACTTCTCAAGCACTGTCCAGGCAGGAATCGCTATGGGTGCCCAGAGCGATCTTGAATCGGAAAGAATCCATCAACTGAGCAGCCGCAAAGACGATCCTTTCTACCGGACCTTTCTGGGGGCGCCCCAATCAGAAATCCCCGAGACATACGCTCTTGCCTCCCCTCGGCATCATCTGGACGACTCAGATCCCCCACTGTTGTTCATGTCAGGGGAGAACGATGACCCAAGCACTCATGCAGACGGAGCGAGAGAGGATTTGGAGAAACTCGGGATACCGACAGGATATATTCCGATTCCCAACGCCCCACATTCATTTCTTGGACTCCAGAAAAATTTCGACCTGTGCATCGAGGAGTGTGACAAGTTCTTCTCGAAGTATCTCAAATAGATTTTGCCCAACTGTTCGTTTGGGGAGGCAAGTTCGAAATATTTTTTTAAATCCTCCCGTCATCGCATATTTATAGCCCGCGTCTCATTCGTGAAAAGTAGTGAGTAATTATCGATCGAAGCAAGCGACACTTTCCTGAGGACGGTTTTCTATAGACTTTCCTGAAGTATTTTTCTTCATCATCAGTTTTTTCCGATATAAAATTCCGGAAAGGCACTCTCACGAACTAGATGAAAAACCAACTTCTCTTTTTTATCACCGCAGTCTCAATCTACAGCTCCCCACTGCTTTTTGCTCAGTCAGACCTGCGTGTAAAATCCCCAGATCCAGAGATCATCCAGAAACTTGAGGAGATCGTGCGAATCTACGAATTACGGGTGGATACCGAACAGCTCAAGTGGGAAATGGGAACGGGAGAGCATCTTATCGAGGCGAAGATCGAACTTACTGAGGCAATAATCGAATTGGAACGCGAGAAAAGGCGTCCAGACGCTGTAATCGCTGAAATGAAGCGACTGGTATCACTCTGTCAAAAGCGTTTGAATCGAGAGATGGCGCTTTATGAAAGAGAGCAACACTTATCGGAGGATGAACTTGCTGAAATGAAATTAGACCTGCTCCGGGCCGAGGTTCAGCTTCTTCGTGCCGAGAAAGATTCTCTGTCTATTCCATAACACCGACCGATCGAGCGCCTTTGAAGATAATATATTTTGGATAGGCATCGAGGTGCATCGATAACGAGCGCCCTGCTACAGGCCTATCCCGATTGCCCATCGAATCCACAATCACAGCATCAGTTGCATCACTTTGAATGGTGAACTCCTCTCCTTTTTCCTCCAGGGAAAAAGCCGCTACTATGATATCTTCATCATTCCGAAACTCGTAAACAAAGGAATTCTCTCCCTGAAGGTGGGTTTTCTCGAACTCGGCTCCAGCTAATACGGAAACTAGCCCTGACACAGCAGCATAGGAAAACCGAGGGCAGAACTCATAGTCCAATAGCCCCAGATCCCTGTCTTCTCGACCGGGGCCTTTTGCCATGCGTCCGCAGAAGAGAAGGATTCCCCTGTGGCCGTTTGCCCAGCAATACAGCACCTTTTGTGCGACAGCCTGGGCTTGCCGGCGTTCTTGATCGAGACGCCAGGCATCGAAACCGGTCTCCGAATTTACGAATTGAGGATCCGTATAGCCCGCCGCTGTATGGATTTCTTTCATTTCATCAAACGTAGCCCGCATCGTTTCCAGGGTTCCGTGAGAATGATAGGACGGGAAATCGATAAACGGTCTCAGCTCCGTGGCGAAATACTCCACCTTTGTCTTGTCGACAAAGGCATACCCACCGTTTGCCACCGGCAAATCTTTTGAGAAATTCCGGATCTCGTCATGGGTAAACTGGAACTGATCGACGAATTCTTCTGGATCCCCTGCCCAGAATTCGATCTGATCCGGCTCATTGAAAATTTGAACAAATCGCGTGTGCTCAGCGTATCGCTCCAGCAAGGCTCTGACAAAAGCTCTCTGTTCCTTTTCCGAATGCGGGTAACGCCACCAATGCTCCTCTTCGTCTTCATATTTCGGTAGCACTGCCCAATCAGGGGCATTCATAAGTTGAAGATCCAGCCTCATCCCTCGTGAAACGTATGCGTCTACAGCAGCATCCATCCGATCAAAGTTCCAGACATAGGCATCCTCGCCTCCAGTCTTTGATCTTCCCATCTCCATACTCTCGTCAACCCGCACGACTTGGAACCCCAGTCGAGCCATGTAGTCGGCTTCCAGATCCCGTGCTTGCTGCTCAGTCAAACTCTCCGGCCGAACAGATTCTCCACCGACCGACCAGTGGTAGCGCCCGGGGAACGTGCAGATTCCCAGAAAGAAGTCTTTCGTCCACATCTTCCGCGCTGAAGTAAGATCCGCAGTTCTGGCGATATTGCGGATCAGTCGCTTTTGAACCATTCCTTCAACCATACCGTCGATCGTGATCAGGTAACTTCCCGCCCCCTCGATACGAAAGTTCACATCCTTGGCTTCACCGCTTTCAAGACGAAACTGCAAAACTGGCTCGTTTTTCCAATTCCACACGGTCAACCATCCGTGGGAAAAAGACTCTGGATCGACAGTCACCGAGAAACGCAACGGATCCTCCTGATTGAGATCACGATGCCAGTCCAGATTCTCTTTCGGGGTAAATAACAGACCGCTCTTCGACCCAATTGCTTCTGAAACTTCTTTGTGCAGCGGCGGTATCGCGGTTGTGCTCTTGATGGGAGTCGTCTGATTTGAAAGAGTAAAATCAAAATCCTGTCCACTGGAACACAGCAGGTTACCAAAGAAAAAGTTTACAATGCAGGACAGATGGATCAACCGAGCCATCGAGAAAGCTACCATGTGTGGGATCTCAAACAACTAGCGCCCACTCGTCCCAAAAACGTCGAAAGTGGGGATAGGTAAGTGCGGCCATTATTCCCCAATCACGCCGCAGAAACTTACTGGCCAGAGGTTGATCTTTTCGCTAGGGTTTTCTGTTATGAACTCGGAAAAACCCACGAAAAACTCCCCTGTCCAGCGCCGCCATTTCTTAAAGTCCTCCGCCATTTTCGGAGCAGGCTTTGTAGCATCAAATGCGGGCGCCGTCCGAGCGGCAACAAACAAGAACAGCAATCTGCAGATCATGCAGATCGGAACGGCCAATATTGGAGGCATGCAGCGGAAAGGGCTCAAGGGGCATCCGAAGGTGAAATTCGTTGGGTTCTGTGATGTGGACACCACAGCATTCCGCTTCGTGAAGGATGATTATCCTGACGCTTTTAACATCACTGACTATCGCGAAGCCTTTGCTGACCGAGTAGATCAATTCGATGCGGTGATCGTTGATACGCCCGACTTCCATCACTGTCCGATGATGGTGACTGCCCTGAAGCACGGGAAGCACGTCTACGGTCAGAAGCCTCTGGTGCACCAGTTAGACGAGCTCCGCATCATTCGCGAGGCAGTCGCGGCACGCCCGGAACTCTACACCCAGATGGGGAACCAGCGTGCCTGCACCACGGGCCGCATGCAGGCAACTGAGATCCTGAAAAGCAATCAGCTCGGTAGACCGGTCGAAGCCTACATCTGGACAAGCGGCATGAAGCACGGAACCTATTTCGTCGATCCTTGGAGTGAGGCGCCTCTCGGTATCAAGGCTCCGTTCACGATGAAATGGGATCTCTGGCATGGACCTTTGCAGACCGAGTTCAACTACAGCGAAGACATTCATCCGCGACGCTGGCGCTCTTACTGGGAAACTGGTGGTGGCATGCTTGCCGACTGGGGTTGTCACGTGATCGACATCCTCTATTTTGCTTACGACCTGCCACATCCGGAAGCAGTGCAGACCAGCACACTGAAACCTTCCGGCGTGTGTCATTCCGGACACAACCAGTCTACCATCACCTATCCAGGGGGAGACAATTTTGCCCGCGACAAGTTCGTTCTGCACTTCAGCGATTCGATGATTAAGCCTTCCTTTGCCTCACTTGGCATGGAGACTCCAAGTATTCAGGGTACCGCGACCATGGTCGTCTGCGAAGAAGGAACTATCGTCCTCGAGCCGAATGGTAAGTTCGAAATCTTCCGTAATGGCAAAAAAGTCGACAACGAGCCGTTGCCAGAAGTCGGTGAGCGCAACCACTGGAAAGACTGGGCAGATTGCGCACTCGGAGAAGAGAAACCACTCTGGACACCTTTCGAAATCGGTTCACGAATCACCGAGCCAGCTCTCTTGGCAACAAAAGCGACTCGTTACCCCGATACCGAGCTTCTTTGGGATGGGAAGAACTACAAGTTCACCAACCACGACGAAGCCAACAGCACCATCCTGAAGCGCGAGTATCGCGAAGGGTTTGCCCCACCTTCTATGAGTTGATAGCAACAACCTGACGGTTTGGTTTCTGAAACGGCGATTGGATGGGAGTCCAATCGCCGTTTTCCATTTTCGACGCCAGCACAAAAAACGCTCACTTTGCCGTAGGTGTCGGGACGTTTTGGACGTCCCAATCCGTGGTTTCATTCTGGAGGTGGATCCACTGTGCACCAGCGATGATGAGGTAGGCGTAGGCGCCGCAGTGAGACAGGTCTTCCCAGTCAAAACCTGCGGGGTTCTTTCCTTCCGCATCAATTCCGGCCGGGATGTAACCGTATTCTTTGAAAACTGCCTCCCACGTGCGGAGTCCCCCACTTGCTTCCCGCTGCATCCATGCCCGTATTTCTTCGCCGGATTCGGGAGGAAAATAACTCGGATCGTCAATTTCCTCTCTACCCTCTTCCCAGAGCTTCGGGTATTCCCTGAATGCCTGGAGGGACAGGGCGCACATGATCATGTTCTGGGAACCGAATCGTGATCCGATGAGGCGCTTTGTTCTCTTTGTTTTCAATTCTCCATTTACGTAGACAACTCGATTGAGATCGAATGCACTAACGCCTGGAGGCAGTGGTCCGTCGTTTCGATACATTTGATAGAGTTTGGGACGAGTAAACGCATCGTAGGCGAGAAGAAATGCGGCCGGTTTCGTCAGTCTGCCGGATGCCGCAAGAGTCTCGTGATAATGGAATGCCTGCTCATCAGCAAAGAACGGAGCAAAAATTGGCGGCTTAGGTGCGGGGTGTAGCACGACCCGGAAATACTCGTTCATTTCAATTCCCTTTTTCACATGCGCCCAATCGACAACATCCAGCTTCTGGTGAGCTTCTTGATCTTGATTGGAAATGGCAAGTGCCGCGAGAACTGGCTGAATGCGAGGAGCCCCATGCCGTGAACGGCAGTCTTGCAGGTTTCGAGCTGCCTCGGCGATTTCAGCAGCCAGTTTCTGATCCGCCGAGTCTTCAGACTCATTCAATAGCACCCATGAATCCTGCAACATGATCGCCAACTCTTGCGCGAGATGGTTTGAGGAACCCAGCGAATACCCGTGGAGGATGTGTTCGGGATTGGGTTTTCCATTCGCTGCGAATTCGTCACGTCCCGGGCGACTGAGTAGATTGTCCGCCTTTTCATACATATCCATACTGACACTGCCGCCATCGTCCCACCAGTAGGGCACAAATCCTTTTTCTCGTCCTCTGAGGGTGCGCTCTGCCACGGGCCAGATTGCTTCAGTCCCGGAGCGTGCGTCATTTCGCTCGCTCGTAAAAAGAGTATCTCCCTCATTGAGCATCTTGAGGTAAAACGGCAGTTGCCACTCTGTCAGGATCTCTTTGTAAAACGGATCACCCGTTGCTCGGTAAGCATTGACCATTGCCACTGCGAACCAGCATCCATCGTGCATGGTGTCGAGCGTTTCACCTTGAACATACTGCTCTATAGTGCCGGCTTTCTTGGTATTGAAATACTCGTAGATCATCCCCTTTTGCGGTGATGATTCATTTCGCTTGAGATGATGCTCGGCCACGTATTCGACGAGTTCCTTCATGAAGATGGTCGTTTCTTCAATCGTCATCGCAGGCTTTTCGTGTGCAGATCTCCAGGCCGTTTCCGGAAGCGGAGGGAACTCAGCGTGAGCTACTGTGAGCGAAAGAAAGATGAAGCAGAGCAGATAGCGGAACATAAAAACTATTGGGTATTTCGCCATGTATGAAATGCGAACCGGGCAGATAGATCAATCCCCCAATTCCGTATATACCGCAGAGGGAAATTCTCGAATCAGATCCATTCACGCGATTGACACGAGTGCTGACTTTTCGGCAATCTTGTGGGAACCATGAGTAGCTTCCATATTCGCCCCCGATTCGATCAGGAAGTATCCGGAACCCCCGAAGACGTTCAGGATCGCATAATCACATTCATCGAGCCCAATCAGGAACAGTTTGAGCTAAAACGGTTTCCTGACTTCCTTTGTATCCGAATTGCCGAGCAAGATCGCCACTTCTGGTCCCCTCGCCTCAACTTGAGCCTTGAATCAACAGAGGACGGAAAGACTCACATCCACGGTATCTATGGGCCCAACGCCAATGCCTGGTCTCTCTTTCTGTTCAGCTACATTATTCTCGGATTCCTCGGGTTGATTGCAGCCATGGTAGCAGTAGCACAATGCATTATAGGACAGCCTGCCACGTGGTTCTGGGCTGTCGGTGCTGCTGTAGGAGGAATTGTAATCTTGTATGTCGTAGCTCAATTCGGCCAGAAGCTGGCAGCGCAACAGACTTTCCTGATTCACCAAACCTACGAATCAGCGATCGGCAATTCAGTCGTGCTCCACTGATCTGCCCACCTCAATCGGCTTGCGATACTACCTTCGTACTGCTTAGGCGCCAGATTGCGCCGTCCTGTGAAAGCACGATAATTTCTCCCTCTGGATCGCTTCCTACGAAAGTGGGATTAAAGGGCCCAATGTCCTCCGGCTTCTTGTAAAGAATGTAACGCTCCGCAGCAGCAGTCTGGTCGGTATTGAACTTAACAGCTTCAACAAGACCGAAACCCCAGTCTCCGTAGACATAGCATCCCTTCAGTTCGGGAATTTCTTTACCGCGATAAATGAGCCCTCCGATGATGCAGATTCCATCCTGATTCACTCGGCTGTAGGCGAAAATAGGATCGATAGTTTTGGCATCCTTCAACAGAGCATGGGGATGGGCTGCCAGGCCATCAGGACCATCGCGGTCGCTCCAACCATAGTTTCCACCTTTCTCGATACAGTTGATTTCTTCCCACAAGTCTTGACCGACATCCGCGCACCACAGTTTTCCGGTCTGCTTGTCAAAAGCGAGACCCCACGGATTTCGAATCCCTGACGCGTAGATTTCCTCCCGCATGAGTTGCTGTCCGACGAAAGGGTTTTCCGGGGGAATGCCATATTCACGAGCGCCGTCTTTCTTGTCGACATCGATGCGAAGGATTTTCCCGTGAAGAGACCACAGGTTTTGCGCCAAACGATAAGGGTCATCTCGAAGCCCCCCATCGCCGAGGCCCAGGTAAAGGTAACCTTCCGGTCCGAATAGAATCTGTCCACCCCAGTGATCGGAAAGAGGTTGTTCTAGTTCAAAAATGACACGCTCTGTACCCGGCAAAGGCTGATAGCCCTGAGCCAGATCAACCCTCAATTCACTGAGAACCGTTCTCTTTGGATTGTGCTGCGAATAGGAAAGAAACATCCTCCCGTTTGTCTCGAACTCCGGGTGAAAAGCCAGGCCATGAACCCCTCCTTCGAATGACTCGATTCCTCTCATCGTCTCCCGGAAATCAAGAAACTCCTTCACTGGCTTTGAGGGATCAGCAAGGTCGACCCGGTAAAACATTCCCCGTTGGCAGGGAATCACCGTTGTTCCATCCGGCAGATGAGTCATCCCAACCGGTAAGTCTATCTGTTTCGGATACGGCAAAGGAGAGAGGCTACACCAATGAACAGCCTCCTTCCGCACGTTCTGGTAAGCGTCCTCACCGAAGGATTCCGATCCAAATACAAAGCAAGAAATCCCGATCAGGGAAACTACCGTTTTCATTTCTGTCAGCTCCAGAAGATCATGCAATTTTCGAGCCAACAGATCTCAGGGAATCATCACGGTTCTGAATCATCTATTGGGAGAGCGAGATTGATCAAAATGAAATGAGCAAACAATTTACCCGCAGTCTGAGCGTATACTGCGCAGAAACTTGCGTTAGGATGATTCTCTGGTTTGCACAATCAGTGGCTTTGTCTCGCTTTTCATATCTCTCGCATTCACGCCGAACTACCGATAGGGTATTCGCTCAGCCCCGCACCGAATTGAGATGAGTTTTCACGAGAGCGACATTGCCAATCTAGAGTCAGATTCCGATTCTCTGGAAGAGATCGAAATCGATCTTTCAAAAGCAGTCATACCCAAGCGAGTAAAAGCGTGGCTCGACTTTTCAGACCAGAAGTCCACAGAATGGTATGCTGAAGGTCTTGGTGAGAAGTATCCCCGACATACCATGAGCGATCCCGAGGTAGTCGCAGGAGCGATCGCTTTTCTTACGAGGGAAGGATACCTGTCAGGAAACCAATTCTGTGAATGGGGATCCGGACTCGGCGTTGCTGCCGGGGTTGCTGCGATTCTCGGAATGGATGCCGTCGGTATCGAACGGGAAGAGGAACTGACTGAAAAGGCAGCGTCTCTCGCCAAGGAGTTCGGTCTTTCCATCACTTACCTTCCCACCAGTTTTCTTCCTGAAGGCTTTGAAGAGACCGAGGGCATTGGTGGAAAAGATCTGCTCATCTACGACGATCATCTGTCACGAGAACGGTCTGCGCTTTCGACGACAATCGGGGACTTGGATTATGCCGACATAGATCTGGTTTTAATCTATCCGTGGCCAGATCAGGAAGAGATGATTTTGCAACTCTTCGAGTTCGTCGCTTCTCCAGATACGATCCTGCTCATGTATTTAGGCGACGGCGAGATCGCTGGATTTCTTAAATCCTGATAGAGCCGCCTCGGATTGCGCGGCGCACAGACGGATAATTCCGGACTTTTCCGGGGGCTGAAATTCTTCTACTACTAGAGCATGAAGAAACTCCCCATCCTTTGCTCCCTCCTCTTTGTCTCCACATCGTGCCTACTAGCCGAAGACCACGGAGAACTGATTTTTTCCGATGATTTCGAGCGATCGGAATCGCAGGAAGTGAAAGATGAACCCGGAAACGGCTGGGGAACGAACAGCAAGGGACGAGCAAAAGGGAACAAGCAGGTCGACCTTCGTGATGGAGCGATGCACATCTACATCCACAAAGAAGCCAATCACGCTGTCTCAGTCACCCAACCGGCCGAGTTTACAGACGGTGCAGTGGGCATGCGATTCAAACTGGACGATCCCAAAGACAGCATCGGGCTTAATTTTGCAGATCTTCAGTACAAGCCTGTTCACGCAGGCCATTTGTTCGTCGCGAAAATCAATCCAAAACAGGTGCAGATCCAGGACCTCAAGACGGGAAATATGGATCTGAAAATGAGGGAAGCACGGCAATCCAAATCACTCACAAAGGAACAAAAGAAACTACTCGAGACAAAAACCACAACGTTCCCCCACTCTACCGAAGTCGGCACTTGGCACGATTTGCTGGTCAAAGTTGAAGGCGACACCCTCACTGTATCAATCGACGGTAGCAAGGTTGGGAGTTTCTCATCCGAGGGCATTGCGCACCCTACCAAGCGCCTGCTGCGGCTCGCTGTGCCAAAAAACGTAGTTGTCGATGACGTTAAAATCTGGCGAAAGAAGTGATTTTTTTGCAGTTATTTTCCGTTATTGAAAAACTTTTTCTGCTGATCATCACATTTTTCGCAATTCTTGAAAACGGTCAGTCCTTTGTGAACGATGGTGCAGCAGCTCAACCATTTTGGATTCTCACGTCGAATGCCAATTCCAGGGCCTAGAACACCAAGCTGCATTAACAAAGAGGGAGGCAATTTCGTAACATGCTCTTAAAGAGCACGTTGCGAGAACCGATCGGAGAACTCCCCCTACTTGGTGTCGCTTCAGAATTGTGCACGCCCTTACTTTCCAGGCAGCTTTTCCGGTAGCCGTAAAGTCTCAGCATTGCTCTAGAATCAGTCAAAATTCAAATACCGAAAACTCATCCTTGATTCTTCATTTTGAGCTGGAAGGCCCTACCGGCTTGACGTTTTTAAGAAAAAAATGTAAATTTCCGGCACCATGAGAGAGGCTGCTGCCATGCTTCTCATGCCTTCCATCGAGTCACCCAAAGACGAGGAAAGCAGAGAATCTTCGTTCAAGAAAGAGACAGGTGCTAACCTGAAAGAGACAGGTGCTAACCTGGATCCTGCTGTCGTGGAAGGTGGTAACTTACGGGTCCGCTACATCACCGGGAAAGCCTCAGCTTGTGTCACTTGGTCAAAGAGGAAAGGCAGCCTTCTCAAAGGCGGAATCGAGATGCTTTCCGGAGATGCCTCAACCGAATTGAAGACCAGCATCCCGGAACGCCCTTCGAAGCCGCGGAAGCCTTATGGTTTCAAGCAGCACGTATTTCAGCTCATCTTGTCGATGGCGATGGTGACAGCCGTGTTCGGGCTTCTATTCGCTCTACTGGGCGCGTGCATCTTTCTGATTGGCGTTGCTCTTCCTTTCGAGCTTATCTGATCACACGAACGGCAGAGTGCATCAGTGAATCTTTTCCGGATTCAAAATCACGTGGCGGATAGTTTCCCGCTTCCACGTGTATGTGATGTGGACTTTACCATCCGATGTCTGGATGACTGCCGGATAGGAAAATTCCTTTCCCTCCTCCTTTTCCAGCGTCAGGATCGGATCCCACTTTTTCCCATCAGACGAAATGGCAACATTGAGCATTCCTCTGTTGTTTGGAAACGGCGCTTTCCTTACCGTGTGGTTGTATACGAGAAGCTGACGCCCATCTTTGAGTGTCACCGCATCCGTCCCCGAGTTCGGGTTGGGAAGATGAGTGGCGGTGATCTCTCCCCATGTGTGCCCCCCATCTTCTGACCAACTCTGTGCAATGATGGATTCCTTTGTGCGACAAAGAATCTGCATACGCCCGTCTGGATATGTCAGGACACTCGGCTGTATCACATTGAAATTCGATGCATCATTAATAGGCCCAATCACCTCCCAGGTTTTCCCGAAATCCTTGGTGAGCTCAAAATGCACGCGCCAGCCATCGTGTTCGGTGCTGCTCGGGCAGTAGATCGTTCCGTCTGCGAGTTGAATGGGCTTGTTTTTTACGGGACCGAGGAGGTGTGGATTTCCTTCTCCTAACTTGGAACTTTCACCGAGTTTCCACGGGGCACTCCACGTCTTACCCCCATCCTCAGAAGTTGTCAGCATCCCCCACCAATGGCTCGCCCGCCCGACCTCGGGATTGACCACTTTGTAAAAAAGCATCAGCGGACCATCGACAGGCTGAAAGAGAACAGGGTTACCGACCCGATGGTCGCGTTCTTCACCCTCGGTCCCATCAACTACTTGAAGAGGCTTTGTCCAGTTACCGCTCACTTTCCGCGAGACCCAGATCACATTGTCGATATCTGGTTCGGAGGTGCCTCCAAACCAGGTCGCAACGAGCCCACTCGGAGTTTCTACAATGCTGGAAGAATGACAAG
This sequence comes from Verrucomicrobiales bacterium, assembly GCA_002698785.1. GTDB lineage: Bacteria > Verrucomicrobiota > Verrucomicrobiia > Verrucomicrobiales > DEV007 > Arctic95D-9. The sequence continues at coordinate 65,756 of PAAG01000020.1, forward strand.
TTGGAGTAGGACGGTCGTCGGGATCGAAAATAAACTCAGCACTCTCATAAGAACCCTGACCCGGCTCAGCAAGATCAGGCACTTTTGACTCTGAAGCATGGTAATTCTCAGCCAGCCAAATGGCTCCTCCTTTGTAAACCTTTCCGATCGGATACCGAGGGTTCGGCGTAACCGCATTGTCCATGATTGATTCGATTTTGGCGACAACGTCAGGATGTTCTGTGGAAACATCGGTTTCTTCGCCTACATCCGTCGCCAGGTCATACAACTGAATCTTTCCTTTTTCCTTGCCGAGACGAATCCCCTTCCAATCCTCCAAACGAACCGCCTGGTCGTAAAAGCGGCGGCAGTGGCCGTAGTCCCAGTATAGAAAATCCCGCCTAGCCTGAACTTCTTCGCCTTTGAGGGCTTCGAGTACGGAGATACCGTCGATGACGCCCGACACTTCTGCCCCTGCCATTTCCGCAAAGGTAGGAAAAAGGTCCTGAAACGCGATAACCTCTTCGCTGACTTTCCCTTCCGGAATCTCTCCTGGCCAACGAGCGATAAAAGGAACCCTCACCCCGCCCTCGTACAAATCTCGCTTGTATCCACGCAGAGGCCCATTGGTATCGAACTCATCCCACACTGTGGAGTGCCCGCCGTTATCACTGGAAAAAATCAGCAACGTATTCTCAGCGATCCCCAGTCCCTCCAGTTCATTCATGATTCGCCCCACATCGCGATCCAGCATATGAACCATCGAGGCGTATTTCTTGGATTTCAGATCCCATTCCTTATCGGTGTAGGGATCTGTTGTGGGGACTGTGAGACCATGCGGATCTTCATGTTTTGAAGAGAAATGAGGAAGCGTGTAAGCCCCGTAAAAAAAGAATGGTTTGTCTTTCGACTCTCGAATGAACTTTATGGCCTCCTTCGTAAGGAGATCATGACTGTAGCGATCGCGAGAAATGGCATTGTTTGGCAACTCATGGCGTCCCTCGTTACGGTCGAGATAATCGGTGTAGTAGTAGTGGGCGTGATCCTGATTTAGATATCCGTACCACATGTCGAACCCTTGGTTGGTTGCCCTCCCCGGAGTTCCAGGATCACCCATCGACCATTTTCCAATCCCTCCAGTCCGATAGCCTGCGTCTTTCAGCACTTCGGCAATAGTAAGATCATCCTCGTCGAAATAGGTGGGATAGTGCGGAACATTATCGCGGGCAGGAGTATGCCCAGCGTGCAGGCCAGTCAAAAAGACACTTCGTGAGGGAGTGCAAACAGGACCGCCAGCGTAAGCCTGGGTGAAACGGATCCCCTCCGAGGCCAATCGATCTAGATTCGGTGTCTTTATTAACTTCTGCCCGTAGCACCCCAAATCGCCATACCCCAAATCATCGGCCAGTAGAAAAATAATATTCGGCCTCTCCGCGGATGAGGCGGTTTCAGCGAAAGTAAAAACAAAGCTGAACAGTATGAAATAAAATGTTTTACGCATGATGATCTTTTCACTTTGGCCGCTGCACATCTAATGCGCCGCCTTGCAATATCTCTCCCAGTTTCTCAGCCAGATGAGAAGCTGTACCTTCGAACTTCTTTTCCGAAATCACGTTTACCGTCTCCAGTGGGTCCGAGCGGTGGTCATATAGCTCTCTCGCCGTAGTCTCGCCGGATTCAAAATCGCGCCACTCCGTGTATCGAAAATGATCTGACCGGATCGAATACCCCATGATCTCCGGCATCTTTCCGCGCAGATAATTGGGTCGCGGCGTTTGAGTCATTGCAGCCTCTCTTACGCTGGACGCAGGATCATGTAGAACAGGAACCAGAGATTCCCCCTCGAGGTCGTCAGGTGTTTCATCCAGCTCACACAAGTCGGCAAGGGTTGGATACAAATCCATCAATTCAGCTAGTGCCCGAGTCCGTTGCCCCTTCTTCAATCCTGGAACGGAAATAATAAGCGGCACACCTGCATCGAGTTCAAAAACCGTGGTCTTCCTCGTCAGGCCGTGCTCTCCAATATGCAGACCATGATCCGACCAGAATACAACGATCGTGTTCTCCCGCAGTTCAAGAGCTTCCAACTCGTCGAGCACCTTTCCGATCTGGGCATCAAGGTATGAGATTGCAGCGAGATGGCCGTGATGCATCTCCTCCAAAAGCTCCTTTTGAGATCCGTCAAATCGGTCTTTGGTCAACGCTACCTCGGGCACACCAACAGGGATTTCGATGTGGGTAGGAATCGGGATCTCATCCCGATTATAGAGGTCCCAGTATTTCTTCGGTGCATTGAAAGGCGTGTGAGGTTTCCAAAAGCCGACAGCGAAAAAGAAAGGCTCGTCTTTTCTCTTCAGGTCGCGCAGCGTTTCAATCGCCGCATTTGCAACTCGCCCATCGAAATAGGCTTCGTCCGGTACGTCGCGACACTCCAGCCCCGTTCTCCCTGAGGCAAGATTCGGTGGAACTTCGCCATCCACCATGGGCTTGTCATTCGCATGGCTGTTGTAGTGGAGAACCGAAGGCACGCTCCACGAAGCTTCGTCGCCTTTCCAATCATCCTGTCGCCAGTTGTGGAATATCTTTCCAACACACTGCGAGTGGTATCCGTTCTTCATGAACAATTGTGGCATCGTCACCACATCGGGGTGGGTAGTTCGGAAGTGCGTCGGCAGATCCCAGACTCGTAAGGTATCGGGCCGGAGACCTGTCATCACGGATGCCCTCGAGGGATTGCACACCGTCTGCTGACAGTAGGCTCTCTCGAAGAGTGTACCCTCGGATGCCAAGGCATCGATGTTTGGAGAAATCACATGCTTTTGGCCGTAACACGCGAGCTCCACCCGCAAATCATCCACGGCTACAAACAGGACATTCATCTTCTCATCAGCTCGAACACACATGCCGAGCAGCAAAAAGAAAACGGGAAAACACGAACAGAAACGAATCATGGGGGCTTGAAAAAACTCCCCCCGACGAACCGCCGGGAGTGAGCATATACGACTCTATAGAGTTCTGTGGATCAATCGCAAGAGTAAGAGCACAAAAGCACGCGATTACGGAAACCCCGGTTACTGGGCAACGACGCTATCGATGGGACCTGTTGTTCGGAGATATGCCACCAGATCAGTAACCTCTTCGATCGTCATCGTATCAAGCAATCCCGGAGGCATCAGCGATGCCTCCGCAACCTGGCGGGATTTCACATCAGACTTATCGATTCGAGTAGTCTGGGTGATTTCTCGAAAGGTGATGACCTTCTCATTTTCCTCTACCACGTTGCCGACCAGTGTGCGGCCATCTTTCAAAGATAACGTCACAAGGCGATAGTCCTCTCCTACATCTTCGCTGGGAAAGAGAACGTTCAGCAGAAAGTAGTCGAGGTTCGCACGGTTCGAACCGGTGAGGTTCGGCCCAATCACACCGCCTTCACCAAACATTTGGTGGCAAGCTGAACACGCTCGCTGATAAACCAACTTTCCTTTGGCGGCGTCAGCTTTCGCTATATTCGATTCAGGCAACCGATCTTTCCAGATTGCCAGAAGAGCTTCTTTCTGTTCCTGACCATCGTTGTTGAAGCCCCAGAATTCTTCGAGATCTTCCCGCTCCTTTTTCGGAGAAACATCAATCAGTTGCCTGGCGATGTATGTCGGGACGAGAGATTTGTCGATCTCTCCTGCCTTCAATCCGCGAACTAACACAGACGCCAACTCTTTCCTCGAAGCAAGGGCCTGCAAAATCGCCGTTCTCTTCTCAGAGGATTCTGTCTGATGAAATTCTGACAGCAATCGTTTCGCCGTATTTTTCCCCGGATAGGCGGGGATGCTCCGAATGGCTTCCGTTCCAATCACTGGGTCGTCGATCAATTCCCAGATTCGTTTACCGAGCAACTTGGACTTTGTTCCCGTCAGTAGGTTCAACACTCTTACCCGCTCTACGTTAGACTTGGATGAAACCACCGTCTCGATCAATTTCTTTTCGGCTTCCTCATCTCCAAATAGTAGCGCAAGCTCGAAGGCTGCGTCCTGGATCTCTCGATTCGGATTCGATTCGAGGATTGCAAAGGTATCGGGCCAAGCCTCCGGCATCTCCGCAGAGGCGGGGAGCTCGGCTAGAATGCCTTGGAGTACGGGGATGGTATTGTTTCCGTTTTGCTCGAGAGAAAGAGACGTGAGAACGTCGTTCAACCGATTTCCCGAGACAAGCCGCCGGGCAATGGCTTCGGAAAGAAACGGAGGAATGCCTGACCTTGCGAGTTCCAGGGCCGCTTCCGCATTGGAAACCACGGCAGGTTCCATCCCATACCAGATCATGAGCACGAGATTTTCGTCTTCGGGTGGAATACTCTTCCGGCTCAATTCCTCAGCTATCGACCAGCGCTTCTCGACCGGGACACGCTGCAGAGCTGAAGCCATGGCCAAGTGCACGAGCGGCCCGGACTCAGTTCCTACATTCTTCTCCAGCCACGTGACCGTCTCGTCATCCGTGGTTCGACTTGAAAACGCCAAATTCACCAAGTGCGCACGAACTTCCTCAGCTTTCGCCTCTGCGTAAAGGTCGAAGATCCAGTCCCCTGTCCCGCCGAGCATTGCATGGATCCCATCTACGGCACTGACGGCGTCCCTGACATTTGTCTCTTTCGCTTCTCCAATCAACTCCTCGACCAGAGAACGGGGAAACTCCTCCCCTGCCGCCGAACGCTCATAAAGGTTTCGCAGGGCATGTCTCCGCCACCAGGAATTTTCATGAAAGAGTAGGTCCACCAGTTCCTCCGTTTCCCGTTTGCTGACGTTGAATTCGCTCTTCTCCGCTCGATCTCCGTACCACACCTCATAGAGTCGGCCACTGGTGCGGTGGATCCCATCTCGATCGTGGCATTCGCCCAGATCGGTCCACTCAGCGACCATCATCTCGCCATATGGGCCCTGCTTTAAATCCACAGCACGAAACCATTCACTGCTCGAAGTAAGAAAGTCCTCACCGTGGCTCGCCACATAGCCGGAATGAGAGCGCTCGATGTGATCCATGTTAATCCGTTGACCTAGCACATTACTGAAAAATGCCTTTCCTCGATATTCCTCGGGCCATGCGTCCGCTTGATAAATCACCATGCCGCAATGCGAATGTCCCCCTCCCAGATCTTCATGCCCTGCGCCTTCATAGGTCTTCCTCTCTTTCTGTCCACCGAACCAGTGCCGATGATCTGAAGTGGGTTTCATCTGCTCGTAGGTAAAAGGATTGGGATGAGTCATTCCCCGATCCGCCCAACGCTCAAAACGAGCTCCCGGGACGAGGTGCCAGAAGTGATCAATCACACTGGTGTTAATGAATGGCTGGCCTTCCGCATTCCAATCCAGCCCCCACGGATTGATCGTTCCATCCGCAACGATTTCAAAATCATGCGTGATCGGGTGAACGCGCCAGATGCAGCAACTGAGTTCGATTCGGTCTTTCTCAGGTGTCCCGGGTTTCCCGACATGAGAAGGCTTCTTGATTCCGTGACGGCCCCACAGCCAGCCGTCGGGTCCCCAGGTTAGTCCATTGAAGAAATTGTGTTCGGCATCGAGCGCCCATCCATCGAGCACAACTCTTGGTTCCCCGTCGGGAATATCATCCCCATCGGAATCGGGGATGAACAATAACTCCGGAGCATCACAGACCCACACGCCCCCATATCCGACCTGGAAACCGCTGAGGTGATTGCCCTTTTCCCAGAATACTTTCCGCGAGTCGAATGTGCCATCATTATCCGTATCCTCGAATATCAGGATGCGGTCCTGCCCTTTTCGCGCCCATTCAATGTAGGAGAAGCTCTCGATAGCCCAAAGTCGCCCACGGTCGTCGTACTGAATGGCGATCGGTTGCGCAATATTCGGCTCACCGGCAAAAAGCGAGACAGAGAAGCCCTCCGGAACGGAAATCATTTCCAGAGATTCTTCAGGCGTCGGTGGCGAGGTTGCGGGGTCTTGAGTATCGAGAATTCCCTCGGGTAGTTGAGCGATCGCCCGGACACCCGGGAAAAGCAGCACCGCGGCAATACAGATTCGGCAAAGGGGCTTTTGCATTTCTCCAATAAAAGCAGTTTCTCCACCCTCTGACAGCACAGTGCATAAGGGAATCCGCGTATTCGCGGGCGACTGGCGGATCCATCCCGCCGGCTCGGGGCAATTTGCCAATTTTTACTCCAATAAAATGAGAACTTGCGGAATTCCTGTATTTATAGTATTTATAATAAACACAATTTCAATTCAGTGAAATGACCCCGCTCCGCACTCCTTTCCGTCTCCTCGTATTGGTAGCGATTTTCTTCTCGCTGTCCAACCCGACCGTAATTCAGGCAAACCTCTTCCGCAGTAGCGGAGGTGGTCTCTTTAAGAAGAAGACCTTCGTTCTCCCCTACTCCGGCTGGAAATATGACAGAAAACCTGTCCAGCGAGCTGGATTCTTTTTTGGAAACAACGAGCCCTCTCCTGAAATGATGCAGCTCGTCACCGTAATCCGAGCAAGGGCGGAAGCAGTGGCACGCCTCGGTTTGAAATACCAGTTTGGCGACGAACACCCCACCCAGGGTGGTATGGACTGCTCAGGCACCATGGAATACATCCTTTCTGACATAGGGTTCTCAGATATTCCCCGCACCAGCTACCAGCAGTATGACTGGCTGCGTAAAAACCGTACTCTTATTCATTCCAAGTCCATCCCCGACCACATGGGCGGACGCCGAGGGATCAAACCCGGAGACCTCATCTTCTGGGGCGGCACCTACGACTCCGGTCACAAGGTCTCCCACGTCATGATCTACCTTGGTCAGGGCGGCGACGGCACTCATTATATGTTCGGCGCTCGTGGAAAGAAGAAGAGAGGCATGTTTGGTTCTGGTGTGGATATCTTTACATTGGATTCCGGCTACCAGAAGAATCTTGTTGGGTATGGCTCTCTTCCTGGAGTCAGTTAATCAGCGCATCCCGATTCGACACGCTCTTTGCTGAATGCGATACCCGCATTCCTGCCACCTTCAATCCAAGGAAACTGCTTGCCCGGCGAGCGATGTCGCGCCATAGGGAGGCATGACGTGGAAAAAACTCCTACTCCCCCTGGTTCTTCTATCGGCATCCCTCACCAGCACCATCGCTGCGGATCGGCCGAATATTCTCTTCATTTTTACCGACGATCACGCCCCTCATGCAATTGGTGCGTATCAAGGATGGCTTCAGTCGGTCAATCCTACCCCGAACATCGATAATCTTGCTGCCCAGGGGATGCTGTTTGAAAACAGCTTCTGCACCAACTCCATCTGCGGCCCCAGCCGTGCAGTAATTCAGACCGGGAAACACAGCCACAAAAATGGTTTCATGAACAACGGTAACTCGTTCGACTGGAACCAGCAGACATTTCCGAAGCTCCTGCAGAAAGCTGGCTACCAGACAGCTATCTACGGAAAATCGCACCTCAAAGGCAAGCCACAGGGATATGACGACTGGGCAGTTCTCCCGGGTCAGGGCCTCTATTACAATCCCGACTTCATCACACCAGATGGAAAGAAACGCGTCGAAGGCTACTGCACCGATGTCGTGACAGATATGGCCATCGAGTGGCTCAAAGAAGGTCGTGAAGGTGAAAAGCCGTTCATGCTCATGGTTCAGCACAAGGCACCTCACAGGAACTGGATGCCAGCTCTACGTCACCTTCACCTCTACGACGACGTGGAAATCCCAGAGCCCGCGACCCTCTTCGACAAGTGGGAGGACAACAGTCCCGCTGCTCGCTACCAGGAGCTTGAGATCGACGGGCACATGGACATCAACTACGACCTTTTCCTCGACCTCACCGCCGACTTCGATCAGCCAGCCACTCAGAAACGCCAGGACCGCTCCGCATGGAACAACATGAAGCGCATGTCCGAAGAGCAGATGAAAACCTGGCGCGACGCCTACGGCCCTAAAGACGAAGCCTTTCATAAAGCCAACCTCACCGGCAAGGACCTCGTGCGTTGGAAGTATCAGCGTTATGCCAAAAACTACCTTCGCTGTGTAAAAGGTGTCGACGAGAGCGTCGGAACACTCATGGACACACTCAAAGACCTCGGCCTCGATGAGAACACCGTTGTTATCTACTCATCCGACCAAGGCTTCTATATCGGAGACCACGGCTGGTATGACAAGCGCTGGATGTACGAGGAATCCCTCAAGATGCCTCTCATCGTCAAGTGGCCCGGAGTTGCATCTCCCGGAGCCAAAAACACCGATCTCGTTCAGAACCTCGACTACGCCTCCACGTTCCTCGATATGGCCGGCGCAGAGATTCCAGAAGACATCCAGGGCAAGTCAATCGTTCCCCTTCTCAAGGGCGAAGGAGACGGCAACTTCCGTGACGCGATCTACTACCACTACTACGAGTATCCCAGCGTGCACATGGTGCCCCGCCACTACGGTATCCGCACCGATCGCTACAAACTGATGCACTTCTACCAGTTCGACGAATGGGAATTCTACGACCTTCAGGAAGACCCTGACGAGCTGACCAACATGTATCATGCCGCCGACCAGGACCTCATCGCGGAAATGAAGAAGAAGCTCGAAGACATCCGTAAACACTACGATGACGACAGCGACGTCACTCCATTCCCCATGGAGAAGCAAAAAGAGTTCTGGCCCAACGATCGCTGATCCGAAAACATCTTTACAGGAGACCGGTCCGAAAGGGCCGGTTTTTTTGTGTTTACCTCACTGATTCAGGCAGAAGGTATACCTTTGCCCCAACAGACAACCTAATTGATAAAATTCTTCACCGGTTGATGAATGGTCAAACCGGTCGGCCCCAGAGAGCCATATGAAGTATTGACTGAATCGGCCACTTGCGGATCGGTCCCGATCGAATCTTCCAGCGAATCGCTGAAAGAATCTCCGTCGGTATCCGGATCGTCGTAGTCCGTCCCCAGGGCATATTCTTCGGCATTTGTTAGACCGTCTCCGTCCGCATCGAGTCCGCCGTCCACGGGATCGACCGGGTCGAAACCGTTCGCCACCTCCCATGCATCGTCGATTCCATCGCCATCCGTGTCGTCGTCAGTGGGATCGGTGCCTGCCTGATATTCGGCGAGGTTATCCAGGGTATCACCATCGCCGTCGTCATCCGCGTCCTGGTCGTCGAGAGGGTCGAGCCCGTAGGTGACTTCCCACCCGTCGGGGATGCCGTCCGTATCACTGTCGGCGACGAGTGGGTCGGTGCCGTGGGTATTTACTTCGGCGCCGTCCGATAGCCCGTCACCGTCGGTGTCGAATTCTTCGGGGTCCGTCCCTTCCTGATACTCGGCCAAATTGTCCAATGAGTCTCCGTCTCCGTCGTCGTCGGCATCTTGATCGTCCAGGGGATCGAGGTTGTTGGTGATCTCCCAACCATCTGGCAATCCGTCGCCGTCACTGTCGGATGAGAGAGGATCCGTGCCATAGGTGTTCAGTTCGAGATCATCGGCGATGCCGTCTCCATCTGTATCTGTCACGGTGGGATCGGTTCCGGCGTAGAGCTCTTCCAGGTTGGTGAGGCCATCGGAATCGGCATCGTTGCCGGAGCCATAGCTGACGAGGTCGCCGAAATATTCGATCTCCCATGGATCGGGCAGGTCATCGGTATCGGTATCGGTCCAGCCTGTACCGACGAATTTCACCGCATCGACGGTGACAAGATCGGTGGTCCCGGTATTGTCCACAGTCACATATTGATTCGAACCGCCTTTATCGAAAGCATAGCTACCCAGATAAACCCACTGCCCGTCCCCTTCGGTTTGATCGACACTCAATGGGTCGACCTGCGAGCCCGCGTATCCGACATCGACCGGCACATAGTCGTCACGATCGACTCCCGCGGACCAGCGGAGAAAGACTTCATACGTTCCCGTAACAGGGATGACCGGAGTGAAGGTGACATCTCCCGAACCCTTGGTGATGCCGTCGTCGTCGAGGTAGTCCCCTTCGAGGAGAAACTCACCTGTCGCCGCCGTTCGCGCATTCCAGCTTCCCGTCGCGGTGCCGGCATCTTCGTCGAGAGTGATTTCCCGGCGGAAGGCAGCCGATTCCCGAATCGCTTCGGAAAAATCGGCGGTTGCCGTGTAGCTCGCATCTCCGGAACTGATCGCGAGGCCACCGAGCAAACCGCTGGAAGTCGGAAGGTCGACACCGAGCAAAGGATTCCAGGTCGTCCCATTAGTGGAGTAATAGGCGACCACGGTCTCGCTGTCGACGACGAGGCGGAACCAGTCGGTTGCGGAAACCGAGGCCAGCGGAAACTCCACCGCCGTCTCCGCGGTGTCCGGCCGCCACTGACAGATCACCGAACCATCCGCCTTTGCCGCAAGGAACACATAGGCATCGTCAGCGTTGGTGCCCGTACGGATCATGATTCCGGCCAATTCGTCACCGAGCGCGCCGGAAGGAGCTGCATCGAGTTGCGCGGTAATGGATTCACTGGGTGCGAGCGAACCGTAGACGAAGAAGCCTTCGTCCACAGTGCTACCGAAGCCGACTCCAATCGAGTCGACGGTAGTGAGATCGGTCATTGAATCGTACGTCGCCGAACCTGCGGAACCGGGAGTGCCGATGTCGGTTTGGGTCCAGTTGGGGAGGGTTGGTGTAATGGCAAATGAGAAACTACAGAATATGGTTCTTATTACAACCAGAATAACGAAGCTAAACTTTGATAGAGAACAATGGCGGGAGAACATTTGAATTCCTTTTTAGAATGAATCACAATTTTCTTTGAAGAAGAGGAACAGAGGAACGTAACCCTTATTCGTAAAGCTTCCGGAGCGGAATCAATATCCACATTTGCTGACCTGACTCATGTATATATTCGATCCGGACGACCGATTCCGATGCCAGTTGAGCCGATGATGCGAAGAACACTCTCTCTATCACATCTTGATCTCTTTTAATCTTTTTGGTCCTCAAGAAAAATTCAGAGCGATCATCAAATACAAGTCGGCAGATAATCGAATCCTCAATGATATTTTCCTTTGTGACATTAATATCGATGACCAAATCTCTCAAATTCTCACTACTCTGGTTTACTGAGAATCGAACTATCCCGAGTTTAGATTCGAATTCCCCCTTCGATATATCTGCGGTTTCCGAGAGAGGATCGGAAAGAGCAGTTACCTTAATGAAACAGAATAGAAATAACGTTGCAAATTTTAGAAGTTTCATTTTCGCGGACTAAAATATGTTGGCAGATTAACAACACTCCCATCAGGATTTACCTGAGTAAAGCCCCCGTCACTATACCAATCACGGTCAGGATCGTTACCTGAGGATGCAGAGCACTGTGAATTTGCGATCGTAACCTTACAGCCAGATATTCTGGAAATCTGGGATGCAAAGCCTAATCCAGTATTGCAAGCATGAATTTTTATATGGCATTCTCCGCAAAATTGGATCATACCTAATCCTACTTGTTCTTCGAATTGGGAAATTACTCGAGCTCCGTCAGTTGGCATATAAGCCTCTGGCGGGCGAGGAGCAGAAAAGCCCAATGCCGCGAGTTCTGGATCCCAACCTACCTCACTTTCATAATCCGGATGAAGAGCAGCCCACTCTGGATTAAGGCTGTGAATTGTTTCGAAATTGTCGTAAAATCCATGAAAACCAAAATCAGCTCCTCCTAGAAATTCTCCTTGTGACGAGTGCGTAGCAATACGCAAATCAGTAATGCAACAACATTCGCTTGTTTTTCTCTCCAAAAAATCAAATAGGGCTGCCCCGTCTCGACCACCTTCCACGTTTGCGTTATCTCTTCCGCCAGCCATATCGAGAAAGAAATTATCAGGAGAACCGTCCCCGTGATCTGGCCACCCTGTGAATGCGAACCCGACAGGAGCACACTGGAGCCCTAAAACGTCCGACCGAAGATTTGGCTGATTAGCAACGAACGCATACAAATTCTTACCACCATATTCTCCTATTGGGTCCCTACTCAACCATTTTCCGGTTTTCGGCGTGTAAAATCTATACCCATAGTAAGATATACTTACCAATTCATCCTCGCTCTTTGTGCTGTACTTCCAGTTATTCATTACCCCGTCCACCTCAATCTCGGAGAGCGCACCCCCAAACGCATCATACTCATACGCCGCCACCATATCTCCGTCGGAGGCATCGGTTAGGGTCATCACATTTCCTCCTCCGTCGTAGCTAAAAAAGTGTCTCGGCGGCGTGGTTCCCTGGTGTTCTGCCGTGCTGACGAGTCCACCGGCTCCGCCCGCGCCAAATGGTGTGCTGCTAATGTCCAGGCCCCAGAGGTTGCTCTTTATGAGATCGTTCGATCCGTCCCATTCTCCGACGAGGTCCCAGCCGTGGTAGACGAACTTCTGTGTTTCGACTACCTGCCAAGATCCCATGACTTTTTCATACGCAACCCGCCCGATGCGGCGACTGCCGTAGTCGTACTCGTACTCGACTTTCACTTCCTTGACACCGGCAGGTGCGGCTCCGGAAATGGTTTCCACTGAGAGAAGGCGGTTTTCCCCGTCCCAGGTGTAATTGAAGTATCCATCGGACGTGAGGTTGCCGTCGGCATCGTAGGAGGGGGAAACGCTTGCTTTGGGAACGAGGCGCTTCTTGACGGTGGTGTCGGTGTTGCCGCCTTCGGTCGCTTCGATGGTCATGGTGGCGAGGGCCGCCCCACTGCTGTTGCTCACGCTCACGGAATGGGAGAAGTGCTCTCCCTGCCGGTCGTCGGGGGCGGAGCTGTTGACCGTCACAGTCGCTCCAGTGTTGGCCTCGCCGGTGGCGACCGCCACGCCGGGAGTGGTGATGGAGCCATACTGGTTTCGATCTCCGGCGGCGGGGGTGTAGGTGATCGTGTGGAGGTTCGCCCCGCTGGAATCGCCCCCGAAGGAGGCGCTGGTACGGTTGCCGAGCAGGTCGTAAGCATAGGCATACTGCTCACCCGCGACGTGGGTGCCGTTATCGAAGCGGCGGGAGGCGGAGGTGACCTGGCCCAGAGAATCGTAGCCGTAGACCCAATCGCGGCCGTTTTCGCGGTCGGTTTTCACAATCTGGTTGGCGTCGTTCCGGGTGTAGGTGAAGCTGCGCTGCACAGGGGCGGTGGAGCCGGTTCCGAGGGAGCCGATGGAAGACAGGTAACCGAGAGCATCGTAAGTGCGGCCTTCCACCAAACGAGTGACGCTGTTTTCCGTCATGGTGCTGCTGCGCAGGAGAGAAGAATTCGGATGGTAGGCGTAGGTCGCCTGCCGGGTGTCCTCGGCCACGAAGGACAAACGCGAGGTGCCCGACTGGTAGCCGCGCGTCTGGGTGACGGATTGGCTGTTCATGGAAAAAGTGAGAGACGTCCTCCGATTCAGTGTATCATATCCGGGATCGACGATCAATCCGTCGAGAGTTCCGCCGGAGATGCTTTCCTGCTCCATGATTCCGGGATCGCCGAATGTGTAGGTGTGAGTTGCGGCGCCACGACTCACGGTTTTCACGTCTCCGTTCCGGTGGTAGGTGTAGGCGACATCGGGAGTCGAGTCGGAGTAGTCGACGGAATCAAGGCGGCCTGCGTCGTCGTAGTCGTAGGTGGTGACAATGCTGCGCCCTCCGGTGCGGGTGGAAAGGCGACGCCCGGGAGTGTAGGTCGTGGTGTAAGCGGTAGTCCCGGCGATGAGCTTGCCGGTAGGTTGTCCTGACTGGGCGTGATAGGTCCAGGTCGTGACCTGCTCGTCGGAAGTGCCGTCATTCGTGGTAAGGGTCTGGCGCCGCCCCTGCGGTGTGTAAGTGTAGAGTTGCGCATAGGTGCGAGCGCCGGATACAGACTCGAGCAGACCGGTGAGGTAGTACTCGTAATCGACCTGGCCGGAATCCGGGAGGGTCACGAGATCTTGCCGGCCCATGTCGTCATAGACGTAGGTAGTCGTCTGCGCGTTGCGCCCGTCGCCGGGTGCCGGGGTCGTCATGGTATGGACCTCGTCGGTGGTGTAGTAGGTGTAGGTGGTCGTACCGTTGCGAGCGTCGGTCGTCGAAGCGACGCGCCCGTGGGTGTCGTAGGTGTAGCTGGTGCCCTGCAGAACTGTGCCAGATCCATTGGTGATGGTGGAGGAGGCGAGACGACCGCCGGAATATTGATCAACTCGCTGTCCGCCGTGATTGAGGGTCGTGGTTTCGGTCCAACTGCCCGCGCTGCCGTAGGTGGTGACGGTGCTTTCGTCGCCCGCCGGGGTTGTGGTCCAGACGGCGTTTCCGGAAACTTCGCGGTCCCGTTGCATGACCACGGTGGAAGTGCCACTGTTGTCGGTCTGCCAGACTTCCTGAACTGTGCGTGCCACGGCATAGGCACCGGGTCCGGCGACGACAGACTGGACACTGCGGGTGACAACGTCGGTCCCGCCGAGATCGATCGTGTCGTTCGCGTTCATGTCGATGGCGGTGGTCGTCCTGCGCCCGCGATCGTCGTAGCCGTATAGGGTGACGACGCCGTCCGGGTCTTCCGATTTTTCCATCTGCCCAAGACTGTTGTAGGTGGTCTCCCATGTGGCACTGTCAGCGCCGATAACGAGTGAGGTCCTTCCCGCGAGATCGGAGTATGTCTTGGTCCACTCGGAGGTTGCGGAACCGCCGGCGTCGAGCTTGGTTTCTTTGACGAAATACTGCATGCCCGCACCGCCGTTTTCGACACCGTAGTCGTAAGCGACTCCGAACTCGGCAGTGCCGGTTCGCGATTTCAGGTTACCGTCCGGGTAATATGTCTCGATGCGGGTGCCTCCGTTAGGGAGCGTTGTTGTGACGACGCGATTTCCGCTTCCGTCGATGGTGTGTGCGATGGTGGTATCGCGATTTCCGGCGGTTTCGCTTGCAACAGGCCGACCCGCAATATCGACGGTGCTGCTGTAGGTCTGGATGACGGAGCCGTTGTTGTCGTCACGTTCGGTAATCTGCGTGCGACCGGAACGGCTCGTGGTGGTGGTGATACCGAGACGAGTTTCGCTTTTCTCAATATTGTCAACTTCGTCGAAGGTCGTGGTGATGCCATAAGCATCCGTGTGGGATACAAGGCCACAGCAGTCGTAGTCGTAGGTCTCGGTGCGACCGTCCAGAAGGGTAATCTCCGTCGGGCGGCCAAATCCATCCTGCGCGGTGGCGAGCCGTTGATCGACGGTAAGGCCGGAATCGATATCGACCAAGGTTTCGGCGAGGGTGTTTCCCCTACGGTCCACGACTGTGGTGGTGCGGGTGCCGTCTACGATATCGGTCCCGGTGCCATTGGGCTCTCCCCTTTCTACTATGGTAGTGAGAGTCTCACCATTCTCGATGTCGTCATTGCTCTGTCCGTCGAGAGCGCTGTAGTCGTAGAGGACCATGGTTCCGTCAGGGTTGAGAACGGACTTGATCATCCCGGAATACTCGGTGCCCATATGGAGGCGGACTTCGCGGACGAGGTTTGTCGTGGCTGCAATTCCCGCGCCGGGAACGGTGCAGGTGATGTCGTCGTAGCCGTCAACGTAGACGCGACGGTACTTACGACTTATCTCCTCGCCCACCAGCTCTTCAATCGTGGTGAAATAGTCCACCGAACCTCCCGTGCTTGTGGGGTAGATGTATTCGGTGACCCGGCTGAGGTTGTCCGCCGCATCGAAGGCCGCATCCTTGAACTGGGCCTTCACTTTAATGAGGCGTCCGTAGGTGTCGTATTGATAGGTCTCCCAGTAGCCGTATTCGTCGACGTAGGACTTCTGGTACCGGTAGTTGTCCCCATCGTTCATATCATCGTCGTAGTAGTCGTAAGTCCGAGTAAGAGCAACTCCGTCGGGATCGACGATTTCCTCGATCATTTCCTCACCCCAGTCGAACATCTCAAAGCTCTGCCGGACTTTGGAAAGAATGACTCCGGTTCCATCCTTGACGGTTCTTTCCTCGATTCGAACGCCGGAAATGCCCGATGCGGGCTCGGCATATTCCTCGATGGTGTTCCCATTGTCGGATGTGTAGGTCCACACATCGGTGCCGTCGTCGTAGCTGAACATCCACCAGTCGGTATTGTTGCCCGCAGTCCGGGTGATTTTCACCTCATTGAATGTATTGCCAGTCTGATCCGGGTTTTCGACAAGGAAAACAGTGTGGGGCGCCCCTCCCGGAATCGGATACTCTCCGGATCCCCCGGGGGTTCCCGAACCGTCCCAGTGGTAAAACTTCAGTTCGTAGCTGGAACCGGACAGAACATTAACATCGACCAGAACGCCGGGGCCGATAGCCTGTAGGAGGCCGTAGGTGTTCGCCTGATAGATCCCCTGAAAACCAAATCCCCCACGAACCACCAGCGCGTTCGGCGTATACCAATTGGTGGTGGGCTTTTCAAAAGCGAACGCGATCGCTCCCGAAGTTTTTCCAAACCGGGACGATCCCATATTGAAGGTGAAATGCGCGCTATTCGTTTTTGCAGCCACACTTCCCGTTCCACACTCACCGGACTCGCAGGAATCGCATTTTTCTGGCTCATAGTTAAATCCTTCGAGCAGGGCTCTAATGGTGGAAGCTTTCCCGCTCCAGACACCCTGGGTTGATGGCCCATTATAGCGAGTGCTGACCAAACCTTCCACCTCGTGGAACTGCCCGTCGTCCGGTATCGGCGGATCATCCCCGATTGCATAGTCTGCCATGGCGAACACGCGAATTTCTGCGGAAAGCCCCAGATCCTTTCCGCGCTGGCTCAGGGTGTAAAAGGGCTGGCTCACAGTAGCGCGACTGTTGTACGGTGCCGAGCTATTAAACTGGCCCGAATACCATGAGATATACGAATAAAGTGCATATCCAGGAGGATCGGGAAGGTATGAGTTGAAAGTATCAATCGCATCCGCAAGAGCCCCATCGATCGCATCGTCATAGGACGGCGAGATATAATTCTGCTTCTCTCCCAAGACAATTCTCCGCGAAACATTGTGTCCCGTTAGTACTTTCTCTGCCCGATCCAGCCTCTCTTTCGCCAATGCGAACTTCTCGCTCGGATCCATTGCCTGAAGGTCGACCGATGAAATGGAATCCCACCGGTTCGACAACTTTTGTTCGTCAGGATCCAGCGTCTTACCAACTTTTCCGTCAATATATCCTGACATAAATCCGTTGGGATCTGTAATATCTGCCAGAATTGTGTTGATCATCGTATCGAACGACGACTCCACTGCAGCGGTCGTTCCCGCACCAGTGTAAAAGCCCCAATCTGGAAAGTATGGATAGCCCGAAGGGCTTTGGTTGGCTGCATTCTTCAACGTAGCCGGATTGCCCGAATTCATATCATACGCCAGCTTTCGCTCCTGGTATTGACGAACAAGGCGTTCGATTTCGATCACATCTGGTATTGACGGACTTGGCCGAGGTCCAGCAAACGAAAACGAAATAGAGTAGAAAACAATACAACTTATCACAAGCGGCACGAAGCCACTCCTGAATACAAAGTTCAGCAATCTCATGGGCAAACACGAAAGACTTGCGCTCTTCTTACGTAACTATACAAACAAAATCAAGTTCATATACAGAGTATATGTATTTATTTCCTGAAGACCCTCACCTCATTCACTTTCAAGAAGGTTGGCAATCCAAATGAGTATCACCCCGTTTCGAATATATTTCCGCTGCGGCATTGCCGAATAGTCTGCGCCCCCTTTTCAGGTGTGCCCTTCAAACGAATCACAGCTAAATTCCAGAGTTTAGAACACTGGTCATCCGTTAATTTGTCACAGCTGCGCCTTCAACTTTTCAAGAACGCCTGGGGTGAGGCAATAGAGACCGAAAGGGCCGTTTTTTTGTGGCCATATTTTACGTCCATTGAACCCGGAACAGCCGGGGACACCGACTACGGATTCAATAGGAGAAGTACAAGAGTATTGATCGGCGAGTTCCCTTTCGCATTATCCAGAAAGAGTCACTATTGTCGGTGATGGAAAGGTGAAGCACTTGGAAATCGTGAATGTTTTCACGCTCGAAGAACAAAGCACACTGCTTCCTGATGTAATCAGAATCCTCTCCATCTGCAGCCTCAAATCCATATTCGGTAGCGATTTCCTGTCTTCGTGCGGAATCAATCGCAAGAATCCACCCCTCTGCTCGATCGCTCAAAGTGCTTCTGTCTTTGTAGGACTCTACCTCAATCTCTCGCAAGACATCTCGTCGAAATACTTCTGAAATTGATTTCGATCCCTTCACGCCACAACCGGAAATCATCAGAAAGGACAATACAGTAGCTATCTTTAAAGTTGATCTCATACAGGATTGATCCAGCAAGCGACCTTACAACACTAGATCTATAGCATCGTCATGCACGAGTTTTTAACGGTGCATAAGGGCGAAGGGCGTATCGGGAAATCGATCCTACGGCTTAAGATCATGAGATGACATGTCGGACTTTCCTTCCCGCTGCGACATAGACAGAACTTCACTTTGGTGAAAGCGTAGCTTCTCAAACTCCCGTCGGGTTTCGAAATACTCCCGCTTCGATTCGAATCTTTGAAATACGACCCGAGCAATGGGTATCTGGCTCTATTCTCCCATACCCTTAGGGCGTAAGTACGATATCACTCCTATAATTCCCATAAGAGAATTTCGAACTATCGAAATATCCCCCTGCTCTCCTCACTCCCGAAAAAAAGAAACCCTTGTAAAAACATAACAAAAAACCCGCTGCTCGGTCTCGAACAGCGGGCTTGGTAAATTCAGGTCTTAAAGTTCTACCTTATCGATCGAACTGAGCATCGAATACAATGTTTGATGCCGGGAAGTCGACCTTTTTGACGAACTCCGCGGATTCCGCAGCTCCAGCCTCGCGGTCCATCGCTCCGTCTTCCCATTCCACTGAAAGAGGCCCCGTATACTCGATATCGTTCAGGGCGCGAATGACACGCTCGAAGTTGATGTTTCCGCGACCGACGGACTTAAAGTCCCAGTAGCGCTTCCGGTCATGGAAATCAACGTGACCTCCGAAAACACCTGCTTCTACTGGATGTTCAGACCAGCTCACATCTTTCATGTGCACGTGGTTGATCCGGTCAGCAAAGCGATAGATGAACTCTACGTAATCCACTCCCTGATAGCCCATGTGACTTGGGTCGTAGTTGAAACCGAAAGCTGGATGGTGATCGATCGCATCGAGCGCACGCTGGGCCGAGGCAATATCAAAGGCGATCTCGGTCGGGTGAACCTCAAGACCGAACTTGATCCCATTCTCCTGGAAGACGTCCATGATCGGTCCGAAACGGTCCGCAAAGTCCTTGAATCCCCCATCAATTTGACCAGGTAAAACCGGAGGAAAGGAATAGAGCAGGTGCCAGATCGAAGAACCAGTGAATCCGTTCACTACACTGACACCAAACTCCTTGGCGGCGATCGCAGTCTTCTTCAGCTCTTCGGCAGCACGCTGGCGAACACCTTCCGGATCTCCGTCACCCCAGACATAGTCAGGGAGGATCTGCTTGTGACGTCCGTCGATATTATCGCAAACCGCCTGCCCTACAAGGTGGCTTGAGATGGAGAAAGCCTTCATGTCGTGCTTATCCAGGAGCGCACGTTTCGCGGCGCAGTATTCAGCATCAGCCTTGTCGACTTCGAAGTGATCACCCCAGCATCCGAACTCCACACCATCGTAACCCATTTCTTTGGCTTTCGTGACGATGGTTTCGCAATCGAGGTCGGCCCACTGGCCGGTAAAAAGTGTAACAGGTCTTCCCATATCTATCGTTCAATCTTGGAGGTTTTACTACAGTAGCGAGGCGATAGTTACCTGTTTCGCTAAGGGCAATCAAGAAGGAAATCCAGCGAACTCGCGTGCACCTTTTTTACCCGAGGCCTAATAAGTGTTCTGGACCAAATTCACTGACCAAACTGACAAGAAAACAAAAAAGACCCTCGAATGAGGGCCTTCTCGTGTTTTGAAAACGAAGGTCGTAAAGGATTAGAATGTCGCAGTAGCTCCTACGTGGAAACGACCAGATTCGTCTACCCCAACGACATTCTCGGTGTAAACCGGATAACCGTAATCGAGGCGGAACTTGAACCAATCGCTGTAGTTCCAGCGAAGACCGAGACCAACTGATCCGATCTGGAAGCTGCTGGGTTCTCCAACGAGGAGATTCGTGTTGCCAAGATTCGCAGCATCGAAGAAACCGAGGAAGCGGAGACTGTCTGTCTCGTTCTCCCAGTCGAAGATACGACCGATGGAGAGTTCCGGAGTGTAAAGTTCAACCGTGCTCACGAAACCGTGGTCTCCACGTGCAACTCGCTGATCGAAACCACGAACGGTGTCATATCCACCGGCACCGAGCTGCTCAGAGGCTTGAAGGTTCTCGTTGGCAACCTGTCCAGTGATCTTGAATCGTGCTGACCAGTCATCACGTAGACGCTGCTGGTGCTCCAAGCTCGCAAGAGCGTAGAAGTATTCTGACTGCGACAGGAGGCGTGCCTGTTGGAAATTCGCAGTAGAGTTGTGATTGTTAATGTCGCCGGGCGACCAGACACCACGGATGTCGAATTGAGATACAGCACGCTTGTGTTGGATGGTCTCTTTATATCCGAGTGAGAACTGGAAGATCTCTACCCGAGTTCCGAACAACTGGAGGTTGCCGAGGTTGTTCACGTCGGTGAATTCAAGATCGTTTCCGTTCGACTTCCAATCAAAGCCGAAGTCCATCTCACGAGAGCGAGTTTCGGTTCCGTCGAGCGGAATTCCGTAACGAGCACTCAACTGGGTGTTACTACCGTCGGAATTGAGGAAGTTACCGTTACCGACAGGAATCGGATCAGACTCAATCTCAACGTAGGAAGCAAGAACAGTAATCCAGTGTCTCCACGGGAGAGCATGGGTGTAAACAAGTGAGTGAGCTCGCACGTGCTCGAAGTCCAAGTCAGCTGTGAACTGATAGCTCACGCTTCGATTCGGACCAAAGGCATCTCCAAAATTGAAGCCGGTGATGATACGGTCTTTCCCAAGGTAGTCAGTTCCGGAGTCTTCATAGCCTGCATAAAACCAGTTAGCCTTGGTCTTGTAATTCTTTAGGATAACATCGGTAGTTCCGAACTCAGCACCTGGAGCATAGACCAAATCGACCTTGCGGTAGGGGCTACGGTTGATCCAGGAGAGGTCACGAAGGATGTCGGTAGAGCGAATTACTTCACCTTTTCTAGACCGCATGCTGCTACGGAGAAATTCTTCAGTATCGGCATCCACACCCTCAACACGAATCCGAGCAAGCTGCGATTCGATAACAACCAACTGCACAACACCTGATGTGATGTCCTGCTCCGGGAGAAGAACGTCAACGACTGGGCGATCACCTTCACGATAAGCGATCACGACGTCCTTCACCATCTGATCGAGAGAAGCAAGAGAAACAGGGCGACCGATATATTGCTGGAGTGCCAGACCTACCGTGCGAGGAAATTCATCAAAGTCGTGCCAGATACCTTCTACGCCAGGCCAGCCATCTGGGCGAACGTCACCAGGACGTGGAAGGAGAACGACACCGAGAAGCTGGTTTACAAGATATTCTTCCTGGCTTGGACCGCCTCCCATTCCGCCTTTACCCGCACCTTCATCCAAATGGAAGCGACCGAGAGTATCAACCTTGAGTGGGCCTTCGCCACCACCAGTGTCGAGAACCGTCTGAGTTTCATACACCTGAGACTGGACTGCTGGGGGGAGCACGTCTGTGAGAATCTCTGTACCATACTGGTCAGTGACGGTTTGCTGAGCCAGAGCCAAGCCTGCGCATGAAACTGAAAGTACTGCGATGAAGCTGGGAATTATTCGGTGGATTCTCATCATTAACGGTTGGTCGCGATGGCATTACTGCACTAGCCGACTCATTCGATTAACACAGGTTAAAGGCGTTGAAAAAGACTTTTTTCAGAAAAATTTCAAGGTTTCACTTCCAAAGTGCATCGTAGGCAGGAATCTAGAATGAATGGAAGGAAAATCCTCATTCCCAATCACAGACACGCATGCCCACCTCGCTTCCGAACGTTTTCAGGATGAGTTGGACGATATCGTAGCCAGAGCGGTAGAAAACAATGTCTCTCGAATCGTCACCATTGCCTGCGATGTGGAAGACTCTGTGAGGAATCTTGAGCTTGCTCAAACGTATTCACCAGTGTTGCCGACAGTAGGAATTCATCCTCTTTATGTGCACGAAACCGAGGCTGATTGGGAAAACAGGCTTCAGGAATTGGCAAAAACTCCGGGAGTGGCTGCTATCGGAGAGATCGGTCTTGATTACTATCATCCGCCTGCCGACGGGAGCACTGAGAAAGAGTGGCGGGCTCTTCAATCTAGCGTTTTCGAGAGACTGCTTCAACTCGCTGTCGAGTTGAAACTCCCCGTTGTCATCCACCAGAGGAACAGTGCTGACGATGTGACAGCTATCCTGCGACAGTTTCCCGACGTTACAGCGGTTCTACACTGTTTTAGCGGTTCGACGAAAGAAGCAGAGACCGCATTGGAGATGGGGCATTTCTTATCGTTTACCGGAATTCTAACTTTTCCTAAGGCTGAAGAAGTTCGCGAGGTAGCCGCCATGGTACCTCTGGACCGAATCATGATCGAGACGGATTGCCCCTACCTTGCTCCAGTTCCGTATCGGGGAAAACGTTGCGAGCCCTACATGGTTGCCTCCACACTGGAAAAACTCGCTCAAATACGTGGCCTATCCGTCACAGAAGCAGCTCAATTAACGACTGGGAATGCTGGTCGTTTCTTTAACGCATTTCCAGAAGTTGCTGACAGCTAGAGAACAGCGAAGGACTTGAGAAGTTGCATTTTGCGGCATTGGAACGATAATCTCCATACCACTTCTTTAACAACCACTCTCAATTCCATGTTTTCCGACCGCTCTTCTTTGGTTCGGGAGAAGAAGTTCCTACCGCCTCCCCCAGATGGGTTTCAGCGTGGACCCCACTCTTCTGCCACTCTTACAGACGATCACACCTTGTTTCTCCTCAACCAGCAGCGGGAACTAAGGGCAAAGTCTGAGAGTAAAAACTGGCTCCAGCGCATCTTCCGTCGCCACTGAGTCAATTTTCACCGATCAACGCATTCAGATCTTCTTCTGAAATGATCGGCACGCCGAGAGATTCTGCTTTATCTCTCTTCGAACCTCCGCCTTCTCCAGCGAGAAGATAATCCGTATTCCCGCTGATAGATCCGGAGACCTTCCCCCCTTTCTGCTCAATGAGGCCTTTGATCTCGCTACGGCCTGCTGACAGTGTTCCAGTGATAACGAGGGTTTTACCCGCAAGAGGAAGATCATCGGAGCCCTTTACCTCGGATGGTCTGGGGGCATAGTTTTCAGACTGAGGATCAATTCCTAAAGCCTTGAGTTTTTCAAGCAGCTCCTGCCCGGCATCGCTTTCGAAGTAGTCGACTACACTGGAAGCCACCGTTGGTCCGACCTCACCTGCGATCTGGTAGTCTTTCAGCAGCTCGTTCTTTTCCTTTGGTTGCCCCGGTTTCAGTGTCTTCAGTTCACGCAGAATCTCGGAATCACTTAGTTCACTGAAATTCTCGTGCAAGCGTGAGAGTTCCCTCCCAGCAGATTCACCCACCTGAGGGATACCGAGGGCAAAAATCCACTTATTGAGCGGGCTGGTCCTGGCCCGCTTGGCAGTATCTACAATTTTAGTCGCATTCTTTTCCCCGAGCATACGAGGTTCTTCTTCCGTCCCCAGGTTGAGATCCTTCAGCGTGGAGGACTCTAAGCGGAAAATATCAGTCAACGAGTCGACGACTTTCCGCTCGACTAGCTTTTCGGCGACGATAGTCCCGACTCCCTCAATATCGAGTGCCTTACGGGAAACAAATTGCTTTAACCGATTCGCCAATTTCGCAGGACAAACCGGGTTCATGCATTTCCAGGCTACAAATCCTTCCGGTCTTTCAATGGCCGATCCACAACTCGGACACTTACCTTCTACAAAGTCGTAGAGATTGAACTTCTCAGCCTCAGGAGGACGCTTCTCTAAAACGACTTTAATCACCGCAGGGATAATCTCTCCAGCCTTTTCAATCAGGACGGTATCGCCGATTCTTACATCTTTCCGATCAATCTCATCCTGATTATGTAATGTAGCTCGTCTGACGGTCGTTCCGGAAACAAGAACGGGCTCCAGTTCGGCCACGGGAGTGAGTGTTCCAGTGCGTCCTACTTGAACAGTGATCTCGTTCAGGACGGTTTCTTTTTGCTCTGGAGGGTATTTGAAAGCTGCCGCCCAGCGAGGCGCACGCGAGGTAAATCCCAGCTGCTCGCGAACTCTGAAATCAACGACCTTGATCACTGCGCCGTCCGTTCCAAATGCCAGTGAATGGCGCTTCTCATCCAGGACATCGATCGCCTCAATGATTTCCTCCAACGTTGCCGCTTCCCAGAAAGGCTCATTGGGACGAATGCCATACTGTCTGAGAAGCTCGCGAAATTCGGTCGACGACCCCAAGTCCACCCCTTCCACAAAACCGTGACCATGCGCGATGAAGTCCAAAGGACGCTTGGCCACCTCTCTTGAATCCAGAAGTTTCAGTGCCCCGGCAGTGGCGTTTCGAGGATTCTTGAAGGTAGGTAACCCTTCCTCGTCTCGTGCTTCGTTTAATTTCGCAAAACCTTCGTTCGGCATGAAGATCTCTCCCCTCACCTCGAACCAGTCAGGTGCTTTGCCAGAAAGGCGCAAAGGAACATTCCGAATCGTCCTGACATTCTCCGTAATCACATCACCGACTGCCCCATCGCCGCGAGTAATTGCTGATTCCAGCTCTCCATTGCGATAATGCAGCGCTACAGCAACACCGTCGATTTTTGGCTCGATGGTGACAGGAATGGAATCTTCTCCGAGGTTTTTCTGAAGACGGCGAAAGAACTCACCCACTTCCTCTTTGGAAAACACATCATCAATACTGAGCATCGGGACTCGATGCTCTTGTTGGACAAATCCTTCGATAGGCTCTCCGCCGACGCGGCGGGTGGGAGAATTTGCGGAAGCAAATTCGGGGAACTCCTTTTCCAGAATCTCAAGGGATCGATACATCTCATCGTATTCCCGATCTGAGATTTCTGGCTCAGCATCTATATAATAGAGCCGGTTGTGGTGCTCCAGCTCTGACGACAGGCGCTCGATCTCCTTTTTCGCCTTCTCCTTGTCCATAGAACAGTGGCAGGAAAGGTATGTCAGTTGTCGTTGTTACGTGAAACCTCGTCCTCAAGCCGTTCGCTAAGCCACTGCTTGATCATGCTCTGATAGTTCAGGTACCGTTGACGAGCGAGTCGCTTGATCCGGCTCAGCATTTGAGGGTCGAAACGCAAAGTAATTGTGGTGGATTCCCTCACGTTCTGTCGGTGAATGGCTCCATTCATCAACCTGGGGTCAATCGAATGGTTCGCCCAGAACTCGGCTTCCTCTTTTTCATCCTCAAACTCAGGAATCTCACTCCAGCTTTCGATCGTTTTCACAATAGCAATTCAGGGGGTTAATGAATGAATGAGTAAGGACCATTACAGCCACTCTGCATTCTTACGCTCGTAGAATGAGATCTCGTCGTCGGTCATATCCCGACAGAGGATAACGCGGTAGAGCTTACCGTCAGTCCAAAATACGGAAAAGAGGTGCCGATTATTGATTGTCTTTCCGAGCGCAAAGTACCTTGTTTCGGAGCCGGAATTCTCTGTTTCAGGCAAAAGCCGGATAGAAAACGGATCTTCAAAGACTTCTTCCACCTCTGGAGGGGTGATCTTCTTGAGATCAAAATGACAATCGATCCAATCGAATTCCATATTTTTGCAGAGCGGCCACCCTAATTGAATAGTCGGCTCAATCCGGGGTCAATCGCAGAGTAGAAGGGTCTTGCGGGGAAATCAATGCGCGAAACACTGGATTCGTTATTTGTTTTCAAAGCAGATGATAATTTTAATAAGTTTCGGCTTTATTAATCTTTAATCGAGGCATAATAATGCTCTGTGCGGTTTTACCACTACGGTCTCACCTTTCTTGTCGTCCTGGTCACCACTTCGTGCCAGGTGATAAAGCCGTATGCCCCAGAGCCGCAGAGAGTAGTTGTTGAATCGGTCGAAGTGGAAATACGTGAGTTCGCCGGCAGACCCGAAGCCTATGCCACTGTGAAAGGACGCCTGACAAGCAACGCAGCACAGCTAGTCGATCCGAAACAATCTCGTATTGATAACAATCTCTACATTGAGGTTCTGGAACAGACTCCCAGAGATGCGGTTCTGCTCCCGAATCTCTCTCAAGCTCCCCCATTTCAAACACGAATCCCCATCGAACTCCTGGGATTGGACCCCGGGACCTATATTTTAAACGCAAACGGTGTTGAGACTTCGTTTGAGATAGCGCCCCTGCATGCTGGTTTGGTATCCGAGGACATCCCCGCGCCTGAAACTCCCTCTGCAGTGAAACTGATCGACGAATTCATTCCGATCGAGGAGTCTGGAATTCCGGGAACGGAGGCACCGCCTTTGTAGAGTCCGCACAGGACGGTTTGTTCCGCTCTTTCGATTGTGCCTATTCTTCCGCAAGGTTTTTCTCCACAATCGTCTAATTGTGGTAATCTAGATCCAAACAATAAAGACAGAACACCCCCATGAAATATTTCCCACTCGTCCTTTCTCTCGTTTTTGTTACCCAATTCGGATTTTCGGAGTCGGTTCGCGAGATTGCCGCAAAGTTTGAAGCACAGAAAATTGAAGCTGTGCAGAAGTACCTCGACGAAAACCCGGATGCTTCAGACAAGGATGAAGCTCTTTCTATCCTAATCGGTGCCCATATGGCAACTGGCACTTTCGAACCCATTCCTGCCCTGTTGGATTCACGCTACGAATTGCAACCTAAAGGAATGGATGCAGATCCAAGAGTCATACTTCAGGAAATTGTTCAGCCATACATCCAAGCTGCGGTCGTTTCTGACCAGCGAGACAAGGCAAAAGCTTTCCTTACCAAGGTAAAAGGAGATTTCTCTGGAGTCCCCCAAGCCGGCCAGATCCTACAGATCCTCGACCAGTGGGGCAGCGAGCTGTATCTCCCTGGCGTCGGCGATAAGATGGAAATTGCTTTCACCGATCTCGAAGGCAACGAGGTCGACACGACCAAGATGACGGACAAGGTCATTCTTGTCGACTTCTGGGCTACGTGGTGTGGACCTTGTGTGGCCGAGATGCCGAATGTCATCGCCGCTTACAACGAGCTGCACGAAGAAGGCTTTGAAGTGATCGGGATTTCCCTCGACGAAGAAAAGTCTGCCGTTGAAAAATTTGTTTCCGACAACAACATGCCATGGCCACAGTATTTTGATGGTAAAGGCTGGGGCAACGAACTCGCTCAGAAATATGGTATCAGTGGTATCCCTGCTACGTTCTTGATTGGAAAAGACGGCACCATTGTTGCCTCGAACCTTCGCGGTCCTGCCTTGGAAGAAGCTGTGAAGAAAGAACTCGGTACTGAGTAAGAACGATCAGTTTCGGCTCTTATTCGGAGGCTGAATGAAAAACACTTTCGCGGAATGGGATTTTCTGTTTCCCATTCCGCAAAACTCGCGATAGTGCCGCCCCCGTCATGAGTAGCGAGAACCGAATCGACCAACGCTTTGCGTCACTTCAATCTGAAGGCAAAGCCGCCTTTGTTGCCTACATTTGCGCAGGCGATCCTGACATGGATCGCACTTTGGGCATCATGTTCGCTTTGGAAGAGGCCGGGGCGGACGTAATCGAGTTGGGAATCCCCTTCTCTGACCCGATGGCGGACGGGATCGTGAACCAGATGGCAGCTCATCGTGCGCTTGAAGCGGGAGCAGACACACACAAAGTGCTCGACCTGATTCGGAAGTTTCGCGAGACATCAGAAGTTCCCATTGTCCTCTTCACTTATCTAAATCCTGTCTATGCCTACGGTTTTCGCGAGTTTCATTCAGACTTTGCTGACGCCGGTGCTGATGGCGTTCTCCTGCTGGATCTTCCTCCAGATGAGGCTTCGAAGAATATCGAACTGACTGATGACGGTCGGCTGAGGCATATTCGACTGATCGCGCCGACGACGCCAGCGGAAAGGATCCCCGTTCTAGCAAAGGCAAGTGAGGGATTTATTTACTATGTTTCCAGAGAAGGTGTGACGGGTGAACAGACTAGTCTTGCAGAAGGAATCGCGGAAAATGTAGCGGGAATTAAAGCACACTCCAGTGTTCCGGTCGTGGTAGGATTTGGTATTTCCACTCCCGATCAGGCTGCAGAGGTTGCACGTGCCGCAGATGGAGTTGTCGTGGGGAGTGCAATCGTTCGTCAGGTCGAGAAACATGGCTCGTCAGAAGATGTAGCGGAACAGGTTGGTGCGTTCGTCAAACCGCTTGTGGACGGCACAAAGTCGGTCTAGTTTCGCCCATCGTCGGACCGGTCCTAATCGCATTTTTCGTCCGAGATTCCCCGTATTCACCACCATGTTGAAGTTTTGTAAAATGAACGGAGCGGGCAACGACTTCGTCGTTCTCGATAACCGCGACAATTCTTTGAGTCTATCGACCGAGCAAATCGCTCAGATCTGCCAGCGTCAACGTGGCGTGGGTGCCGATGGGCTCCTCGCAGTCGAGCCTGCCGAAAACGGAGCCGATTATCGGATGCGATATTACAACGCTGACGGCGGTGAGGCAGAAATGTGTGGCAACGGCGCGCGTTGCTTTGCCCGTTTTGTAAATCACCTGGAGGGCGGCAATCTGGAGAAGACCACTTTCGAAACCATCGCAGGAGTAATCGAAGGCATATTTTTTGGTGACGAAGTTCGAATTCAGCTCAGTGAGCCCTTTGACCTCAGCCTGAATACGACCCTGGATCTTGCTGATGAAGCACATACCGTTCATTCCGTAAACACTGGCGTTCCTCATGCGGTGATTTTCACAGAAGATATTTCGAAAATCGACATTCGGAAACTGGGTGCTGCTACTCGCTTTCATGAGCACTTCGCTCCTGCAGGAACAAACGCAAATTTCGTCCAAATCATCGAGCCTGACCTGATTGCTATCCGCACCTACGAGCGGGGTGTCGAAGATGAAACTCTTGCATGCGGGACGGGTATGGTTGCCTGTGCTATTATTCATCACGAACTTAGCGGGCAACCTTCACCAATTCGCGTTAAGGTCGCAGGCGGAGACACGCTTGAAGTCGGATTTGAGCAAGATGCTTCCGGAGCCTACCAAAATGTAACTCTTCTCGGTCCGGCTGATTTCACCTTTGAAGGCACATTACATTCCATCTGACAGCTAGATTTTTTCCCACACATATCATCCCATGTTTGCAGGCGCACACACAGCTCTCGTAACCCCGTTTTCCCCGAACGGTACCATTGATTCCGAAGCATACCGGAATCTGATCGACAAACAGTTCGATAATGGAATCAAGGGAGTCGTTCCTGTGGGGACTACAGGAGAATCGGCTACCCTTTCTACAGAAGAACATCACCGCGTCATCGAACTCGCTGTGAAGCAAACCCACGGAAGGGGTATCGTGATAGCAGGAACGGGTTCCAACTCGACACGCGAAGCGATCGACCTGACTCAGGCAGCTGAGCTTGCCGGTGCGGACGCAGCTCTTCTCGTAACCCCCTATTATAATAAGCCCTCGCAAGAAGGTCTCTTTCAACACTATCGAGCGATCTCCGAGTCGACGGAGATTCCGCTGATGCTTTACTCGATTCCTGGTCGCTGCCATATCGAAATCGAAGTCGATACTGTGGTTCGTCTCGCGGCTGAATGTCCAAATATCAAAGCGATTAAGGAAGCGGGCGGCGTGACTGAAAGAGTCAGGCAGTTGCGTTCGGCGCTTCCGGAAGAGTTCGAGATTCTTTCTGGAGACGATGCATTGACTGTGGACTTCATGAAAGAAGGGGCAGTCGGCGTGGTTTCTGTTGCCTCAAACCTGATTCCCGGAGTCATGGCGGACCTCGTTAGCGCCATGAGCGAAGGTCGTGTCGGTGACGCTGAAGAGCTTCATTCGAAGTATTCCCCGCTGTTCGAAGGTTTCCTAAAACTGGACACGAATCCCGTGCCGATCAAAGCAGCTCTCGGTCTTACAGGTGAATGCCGCCCGAATCTGAGACTCCCAATGGTGGAAATGTCAGAAGACAAGGTAGCGCAGCTTCGCGGCATCCTTGAGTCTCTCGGACTTGTATAGTCCTCTCTTCATCCATTCCGTTTTTGCCATGTCAGATCCTCTCAATATTCTCGTCACCGGTTTTCGCGGCCGCATGGGCCAAGCAGTCGCCTCGGCAGTCAGCGATGACCCAGATACTCGTATCGCAGCTGGTATTGATCTCGGTGACTCACTTACAGACGCTCTCGAAAAGTCGCAGACAGTAATCGATTTTACACTTCCTTCCTTTACCGATGAACTGATCGAAGGATGTCTCGAGAGTAAATTGCCGCTCGTCATGGGAACCACTGGTCATGATGACAAGCAATTGGAAATGATCCAGAAAGCTTCCGAGCAGATACCGATTGTGCATGCTCCCAACTATTCTGTCGGAGTGAATACGCTTTTCTGGCTGACCCGCAAAACAACTGAGATTTTAGGTGACGGTTTCGATCTCGAAGTCGTAGAGATGCACCATCGCCACAAAAAGGACTCTCCGAGTGGGACCGCTCGGCGGCTTGCCGAGATTCTTGCGGAAGCAAAAGGACTTTCCTACGACGACGACTGCCGGCACGGACGCTTTGGCGATGTCGGAGCAAGGACCGCGACAGAGATCGGTGTGCATGCTCTGCGCGGTGGCGACGTGGTTGGAGACCACACGGTGATTTACGCCGCTGACGGCGAACGGGTGGAGCTCACCCACAAAGCATCGAGCCGAATGACGTTCGCAAAAGGAGCCGTACGCGCTGCTAAATGGATCGCGGAAAAAGATCTTAAGAAGGGATTGTTTGACATGCAGGACGTTCTTGGGCTGAAATAGAGTTCCTGAACCGAAATCCCTTTTTTATGCCCAAAATCGGCCTTAGCCTTGGCTCAAATCTCGGAGATCGCTTGGCGAATCTCTCTATCGCAGTGCGACGCCTGGAGCCCGTCCGCAGTAGCGAACACTTTCTCGTTTCTTCCGTCTACGAAACCGACCCTGTCGGATGCCCCCCTGGATCTCCGTCTTTTTACAATGCTACGATTGAGATCGAAACCGAGTTAACTCCGTTAGCACTTTTGGAAGAGACCCAACGACTCGAAATCCAGATGGGTAGAGAAGAGGATCACGAGAAAAATGCACCTCGTCCGATCGACATCGATCTTCTCTACTATGGAGACTTGGTCGTGGAGAGTCCCGACCTGGCACTGCCCCATCCTCGGATGTATCAGCGAGAGTTTGTTTTACGGCCACTGCGGGAGATTCGTCCAGATCTGGTATCCGAGGAACTCCTCTCCTCTGTAAGCAATCAGGAAGAAAAAGTCGCTCCAATTGAGGGACGGATCAACGTTCCGGATCCGGTCTAAGATCCGGACTTCTTCAAAACCATTTCTGCAGCCCAGTATCCGCACATTCCGTGGACACCGCCTCCTGGAGGTGAGGATGAAGAGCAGATAAATATGTCGTCCGCAGGTGTTGTGTGAGGTTTGAGGCTAACCACCGGGCGGGTAACAAGCTGCCTCCAATCAGCCACGCCTCCTACGATGTCTCCCCCGACCAGGCTGGGATTGTATCTTTCGTAGTCGAGGCAGTTCATGGTGTGGCGCTCAAGAACACAATCACGGAAACCGGGAGCGAACCTTTCGATCTGGTTTTCGATCGCCTCGGTCATATCGATATCCGAATTTGCCGGAACGTGGCAGTAGGCCCAGAAGGTGTGTTTGCCCTCCGGCGCACGACTGGGGTCGCATAGGCTTTGTTGTGCCGTCAGGATAAATGGATGTTCGGGATGTATGCCCTCCCAGACCTCTCGCTCTGCTTTCGCGATCTCGTCTATACCTCCGCCGACATGAACTGTTCCCGCTCTGCGACAGGCTTCGGATTTCCACGGAACTGCATCATTTAGGGCATAATCGATTTTGAAAATCCCGGGGCCGTGCCGGAAACGTTCAAGTCTTCTGCGATATTTCTCAGGAAGTCGATCGCCTGCGATTCGTGAAAGGGCAGAAGGTGGCGTATCAAAAAGATAAGCCGCTGCTAGAGGGAGTTCGTCGATCGTTTGAACATTCCAATCTGTCTTTACCTCGCCACCGAGCGACTGCAGGTACGCCACCATTGCTCGAGTGATACTTTGCGAACCTCCTTTTGCGACAGGCCATCCATAGGCGTGCCCAACCAGCATGAGCATGAGACCAATGGCATTTGTTGCCAGGGGGCGGTCGAGCGGAAGAACGGAGTGAGCAGCATTTCCGGCCAGCAATGCCCTCGCTTTTTCATCCGTGAACCACAACCGTGCCGCGTCCAATGTTGCCGGAAGAGTTCGCAGTCCAAACAGTGTTGTTGAAATGGGATGAGATGGCAACTTTGGCGGAGCGAATAGGTCACCCATGATATCGGGGACCTTGTCTACTAGTGGACCGAACACCATTTGATAAGTAGCAGCCGAAAAGGAATCAAACTGCGCTGCGGTGTCTTTCACCGACTGGAGAAGAACGGCGGCCTCACCATCTTCCAATGGGTGGGCCAGTGGTATCTCTGGATAGATCCACTCCAATCCAAATTGATCTAGCGGGAGAGTCTTGAAAAAGGATGAGGCAACCCCCATCGGATGTATCGCCGAACAGACATCGTGATGAAATCCGGGAAGAGTGAGCTCTGCGGTGCGAGTCCCCCCGCCGGGCTCGGAATGTGCTTCGGCAACGAGGACTCTTTGTCCAGCTTCCGCCAGTCGAATGGCAGCAGCGAGACCATTGGGGCCAGCCCCAACAATTACGGCGTCGTATTCGTGTTCTCCCGGAGTTCCGAAACTGGTGTCACTGATCATTTTTTTCGTTCTTGCTCAAGCATCCACTCATAGAGATCTTCACGCTGGTAAACGGGTATAATTATACTCGCATGAGTTCCCCCGGGAATCACGGTGAGTTTCGCATTGCCTCCGTTGGAATTGACGCTTTCGATCAATTCCTGGTGGGGGTCTATCGGAACAATCTTATCGGCGTCGCCGTGGAAGGCCCAGATCGGCAGGTTTATCAACCTTTCCCCTGCCGATGCGGGACCATGGGCGCAAACGGGAACGAGAGCAGCAAACCTGTCAGGATAAGCATTGGCAAAAGTCCATGCTCCCATGGCTCCGAGACTAACACCCGAGAGGTAGACGCGACCGTTGTCGACTTTGTAGGTGTCGAGTATCTCGTCGAGCAATCTGCCGAGAGATTCGGCGGGCCACGATCCGTCCGGAAGTTGCGGGCAAATCGTTACAAATGGAAAATCCGGTCGTTCATCGAGGAAGGACGGTGGACCGTACCGCTTGAGTTTAGAGAGATTATCTCCTCGCAGGCTTCGGCCGTGTAGCCAGACCAAAACGGGCCATTCATCCTTTTCTTCGTAAGTATCGGGAAGGTAGAGCAAATATTTCCATGACTCTGCTCCACTCTCTTTGAATGATGTCTGGGCTGTTTTTTCGGTAAGGCGATCCTCTGAGGGCGCGGGAAACACGATACCGAATAGACACAAAAAAGCCCAGCCGGACAACAGCACCCGATGAATTGAAATCGGGGATACCGTCATGGCTGGGCCAGTTGTGTTTTCGCTGTGCTTTACAGCTGGCCGCAATCTGCAACCACGATGTCTTTGGATGTACGACCGCTACGTGCGCCCATGCCTTCCAGTTTTTCAACGACATCCATGCCTTCTACTACTTTCCCGAAAACGACGTGTGCATTGTCAAGCCAGTCGGTAACGACTGTAGTGATGAAGAACTGAGAACCGTTGGTGTTGGGGCCTGCATTCGCCATGCTGAGGATACCAGGTTCGGTGTGCTTGAGTTCGAAATTCTCGTCGTCAAAACGGCGTCCGTAGATGGACTGCCCGCCTGTTCCGTCTCCGTTGGTGATGTCACCACCCTGGCACATGAAGTCAGGGATGACTCGGTGGAAAGGGCTCCCTTTGTAGGAAATTCCTTTTTCACCTGTGCACAAACAGCGGAAATTTTCGGCAGTTTTCGGTACAACATCGGACCGCAGTTCCATGACGATGCGGCCTACTTTTTCTCCGTCGGCCTCCATGTCAAAAAAGACACGAGGCAGATCATCTTTGTTTTCACTCATAAAATCTTGTTGGCTGAAATGCTCTTTCTTACGGAACAATCTTGGCAGATGTGATGATCACATCTTCGACTGGCACATTTTGCATCGGCTGGGGGCCCATCTTGCCGACCAGCGGCTTCGTCGTGGTCTGCACATCCGCTATCTTGTTCACCACATCCATTCCCTCAACGACCTTACCGAAGACTGCGTATCCCCAACCATCGAAAGAAGGGTAATCGAGATTGGCGTTGTCGTTGTGGTTGATAAAGAACTGAGCCGTAGCGCTATGTGGATCACTGGTGCGAGCCATAGCGACTGAGCCCTCAACGTTCTTGAGGCCATTTTTGGCTTCGTTCTCCACAGGAGGATTCGTCTCTTTCTGAGTCGCCGGGCCATTTCCAGTAAGGCCAAATCCCCCACCCTGAATCATGAAGCCGCTAATGACTCGGTGAAACACGGTATTGTCGTAAAAGCCGCTGTTTACGTAACTGAGGAAGTTCTCCACGGTGGCAGGGGCTTTGTCGGGATACAGTTCGATGACGATATCACCCATGGTTGTGGACAGCTTTACTCGATTGCTATCTGGTGCGGCTGGCTCAGAAACCGGTTCGCTCGCAGGTTCTTCCGGAGTTGTCTTTTCCACAGCAGGCTCCTCTGGCTGAGAGACTTCAGCGGTTTTGTCTTCTGCAGGCGGAGTGGACTCCGGCTTGGGATCGCTACAGGAGCTTAGAACGAATAATAACGATGCGATAAGGAAGTATCGTAAATACATGGGTTTTCGAAATCGGGGGTTCAGTCGAAACGACGGACAAAGTCCGACCGACAGTCAGCGATAGGCACTGCGAAGTCAACCCCGGTCGGCTCCAATACGGATTTGGCGAAAGAGGATACAGCCCTGTGTGCTTCGGTCTTGCCCTGCCGTAGCCATTATGTATTCTTGCTTCCCCTAAGCAACGAATAGATCATTTTACAAACCCCACGAATACTAACGTATGTCTTCTCTGAAACTGCACAATGCCATGTGGCCCGGTCTCGTCGGTAAAGGCGATGACGAAGGTCAAGAGCCCCCTATCTCGCTCAAACGCATGCTCGAACTCACCGCCGGAGCGGAAGTCGACGGCCAGAAGTTTGATGGAATCGATTACTTCCTATTCCTCCCCCACACAGATCCTGCTGCTACCGACGACGAGCTGAGAGGTATTGCAGATCAGATTGCGGGTTTCGGATTTGATGTAGGTTCGCTGGTAGCTCCCGTCTGGCCAGGCACAGTCGGAGATTCAGCCATGGGTGACGATGCTTCCACGGCGAAGTTCCTCGAAGCAGTCAAAGTGGGCTGCCGTATCGCAGGAGTTTTCAACGAACATGGCGTGCGTAAGCGCGGCGTGATCCGGATCGACTCAGCGGAGTTTGGTGTCGCCCAGTGGAAAGAAGATCCAGTGAAGAACACGAAGCGCATCGCAGCTACATTCCGCGAAGCAGCAAAGATCGCTGCGGATCACGGTGAGAAGCTCGCTGCAGAAGGTGAGATTTGCTGGGCAGGAATGCACAGTTGGAAGGACATGCTCGATCTTCTCGAGGAAGTCGGGATGCCTGAGACGCTCGGCTTCCAGGCTGATCTGGCGCACACCTACCTCTACCTGATGGGATACAATGCTCCCGAACACGCTCTTTTGAAAGAAGGCTACACCGAGGAGGAATTCTGGGCCGCATACGAAGAGATGACGGACAAACTTCGCCCTTGGACGATTGATTTCCACGTAGCTCAAAACGACGGAACCGTCCACGGCGCAGGCAGCCATGACAAGACTGGAAAGCACTGTCCGGCTGACGACCCGAATGGGAAGCTCGACATCACGCGCTGCGCGACCTACTGGTTGAAGGATTATGCAGATCGTGGCATCGAACACATCTGCTGGGATGGCTGTATGTTTCCGAATGCCACCCTCGAGAATCCAGAAACCTGGAACACCATTC
This sequence comes from Verrucomicrobiales bacterium, assembly GCA_002698785.1. Lineage (GTDB taxonomy): Bacteria > Verrucomicrobiota > Verrucomicrobiia > Verrucomicrobiales > DEV007 > Arctic95D-9. The sequence goes on from PAAG01000020.1 coordinate 101,907, forward strand.
TCAAGGCGATGATCGACGTGCGCGACGCCGTTTGATCGGTCATTGTTTCCAATTTTACAGAAAAGGCCGCTTCGGAGACCCGAAGCGGCCTTTTTGCGTCCCGAATATGGAAAATCACGCCAAATTTACGGTTTTCATTTCCGGGCTGTCTTGCTAGTGTCCGTTCCCCACAAGATAAGACCTCGAATGAGCAATAATATTGAATCGCTGCAGAAAGAAGATCGCGTTTTTGCCCCCTCGCCTGAGTTTTCAGAAAAGGCACACGTTAAGTCGATGGAAGAATATGAGGCCCTTCACAAGCGCTCCGTCGAAGACCCCGAAGGTTGGTGGAGCGAACAAGCCGAAGCGCTTACCTGGCAGAAGAAATGGGATACTGTTCTCGACTGGTCGGATGCTCCTTTCGCGAAGTGGTTCATTGGAGGAAAGATCAACGCGGCAGAGAACTGCTTGGACCGGCATGTGAATGAAGGAAAAGGAGACGATGTCGCGATTCATTGGGTCGGGGAACCCGGGGACAAGAGGGACGTGACTTTTTCCGAACTGCTTGCCGAGACCTGCCAATTTGCGAATGCTCTGAAAGCGAATGGCATCAAGGCTGGCGATCGGGTTCTTATTTACATGCCGATGGTGCCAGAGGCAGCTGTTGCCATGCTTGCCTGTGCGAGAATCGGAGCGGTTCACTCGGTGGTCTTCGGTGGATTTTCCGCAACATCGATTAAAGATCGACTCGAGGATTCTGAAGCCAATGCCGTCATTACTGCTGACGGAGGGTGGCGCCGTGGCAGCGTCGTCCCGCTCAAGGCGAATGTTGATGAAGCGTTGGAGAGCTACGATGGGGTCGACAAAGTCTTTGTTCTCAAACGCTGCGAAAACGAGGTGGAAATGTCATTTGAACGTGACATCTGGTGGCACGATGCGATTGAAGGCCAGTCATCAGAATGCGCCGCTGAAGGGTTCGATGCGGAACACCCCCTCTTTATTCTTTATACCTCTGGTTCGACAGGAAAACCGAAAGGAATCCTTCATACCACAGGAGGATATCTGACTGGCACGGCATGCACTTTCAAATACATCTTCGATCATCAACCGGAAGACATCTACTGGTGCACGGCTGATGTGGGCTGGATTACGGGGCACAGCTACATTGTCTATGGCCCGATGGCGAACGGTGCCACTCAGGTGATGTATGAAGGAGCGCCTAATTTCCCCGAATGGAACCGTTTCTGGCAAATCGTAGAAGATTACAAAGTCTCCGTTTTCTACACAGCACCGACTGCGATTCGTGCTTTCATCAAAGCAGGCGATCAGCATGTGGAGAAACACGACCTCAGTTCGCTCCGCCTTCTAGGAACCGTTGGTGAGCCGATCAACCCTGAGGCATGGATGTGGTATCACGACAAGATCGGTGGCGGCCGCTGTCCGATCGTGGATACCTGGTGGCAGACGGAAACGGGTGCCATCATGATTTCTCCGCTCCCCGGTGCAACACCGCTGAAGCCAGGAACTGCTACCCTTCCATTCCTCGGTGTAGATGCCGCCATTCTCGATGAAACCGGACAGGAATGCGGCCCGAATGAGGGAGGAAAACTTGTGATCCGGAAACCCTGGCCCAGCATGCTGCGCACGATCTACAAAGATCCACAGCGATTCAAGGACACCTACTGGAGCGAATATGAGGGCATCTATCTGGCCGGTGACGGAGCGAGAACCGACGATGACGGCTATTTCTGGATTGTAGGCCGTCTTGATGACGTTTTGAATGTCTCCGGTCACCGACTGGGCACAGCTGAAGTGGAAAGTGCCCTTGTCTCACACTCCGCCGTTGCCGAGTCTGCAGTAGTCGGGCGACCTCACGATATCAAAGGACAAGCGGTGGTAGCATTCGTTACCTTGAAAGAAGGAATCGAACCGGGCGACGATCTTGCCAAAGAACTGCGAAACCATGTGGGAACCGAGATCGGAGCTATCGCAAAGCCGGACGACATTCGTTTCACTCAGGCGCTTCCGAAGACTCGAAGCGGCAAAATCATGCGCCGCCTCCTGAAAGAGATTGTATCAACTGGCGAAGTGAAGGGTGATACAACGACTTTGGAGGACTTCAACGTCGTCGCGAGCCTTCAGAAAGAAGACTGATCGAGCAGAATTATTTCGGAAAACTAAAATAATTCTGACGCTTGACGTATCGCAATTCCCCCTCTAGATTCCCCGCCTTTCCTGCCGGGAAGTGCCTTTGTGGTGTGCGCTGCCCGGAAACTTGAAACCCTTACCACGTTTATTACACATGCCCGAAGTTGAAATCAAAAAAGGCGAGCCGATCGATCGTGCTCTGAAGCGCCTCAAAAGCAAAATGGAAGCAGAAGGAATCATGGAAGAGATGCGTCGTCTCCGTGCATTCGAAACTCCTGCTCAGAAGACCAAGCGCAAGGCCCGCTCCAACGCAAAGCGCAATCGCAACCGTTTTCGTTTCACACTGAATCACAACGAAAACAAGTCTGCTGATTCGGAATAAGAATTTTTCCGGTTTCAAGATCCAGGAAATGAGCCGCCCCTCCCGGGCGGCTTTTTTGTTTTCTCGATTTACGCAACTGGAGCAACGGGTTCAGTTGGAGAAACCACCCTGCCGGATTGCGGTTTACTCAATGATACCTGACGTGCAATCTGTGAAGCTACGTAGTCTTTGAGGAACGCGCGGGCCGCGGTGGCGAGATCATCCACTTCACCGGCATTGTGGTATAAAACTACCAATCTGAAATCTTCAGCGAGAAGAAGGAGTAGATTCGCCCCATCATAGCCAAACGAGAGCTGGTCCGGCAACCGTCCTTCGTTTTCGAAGTAAAAAGAGATATCGTCGAGTGTGGACACGACCTCTTGCGTTCTCTCCAACGAAAATTCTGCAGCGTTGAATAGAGTCTCTGTTCCCCTGGTGAAAATGATTCCGAATACGGAGCCGAGGTTCCGCAGTGCACCAAGGTTCGAAGACAATGTCTCGGGGTTCATTGATCGATGTACTCCCGCACCGCAGTCACGAAGTCTGCCATTGGAATCCTTTTATTGACGATAGCTCCGGCGACCTCTGGATTATGGGGGCTGGAATTCGGATCAAAACTGAACCCATACGTTTCGTCGCCTTCATAACAAACCGCTCCTGAAACAGCACTCATATCCAACTTTTCGCCGAGAAGAATCGCACACTCCTGAAGAAGCATAAGATTATCAGCAAATCGCGCGGTATCCTGAGGTCCTGTCTTACCCCGGGCAGATCCTTTGCCCGCACGAAAAAACCGCGGCGTCCTTGAATGCAGCGCTTCGCGCAACATCTCGTTTCCTTGTTCCTGCTCCCCTTCCATCGATTTCACTATCGAATTACTTGAACATGCGTAACTTACCGCTTCGAGGCTTTCCTGTCGATTCCAGAATGTCTGAGTTTTGGACTAACACGAAGACAAGCGATTCCCCCGGAGGCCCTCACACTTTCTCCTCGCATCTCAGGAAAATGACACTGGCAAGCAAGATTACAATATCCAGAATCCTCTTGATTCCTGTGTTTATTCTTTTTGCGTCGTACTACAGCCGCTCCATTCACGACGGCCAGGAAAATCCGTCGTTTCGCTATGTTGCCCTCGTCGTTTTCGCCGTCGCATCACTCAGCGATGCGTTGGATGGCTACATCGCACGACGATTCAATCAGAGCACACCGCTGGGCAGGGCTCTGGATCCGGTCGCAGACAAACTTCTTCTCCTTTCCGGAATCGTGACATTGAGCGTGACCAAATGGCATGTGGGCTTCCCGATTTGGTTCGCCGTTCTCGTAATTGCCAGGGATGTATTGATCATCACTGGTGTTCTCATCATTCACTTTACTGTCGGCAAGGTCCGCATGGGTCCATTGATCACGAGCAAAATCTGCACTTTTCTCCAACTGAGTTGTGTATGTTGGGTGCTGCTCGATTTCTGGAGTATCGAAACCCGCCCACTCCTTCTCGACATTTTGATCTATTGCGCTGCTGCTCTTACCGTATTATCGGGATACCAGTATCTCTCCGAAGGCCTACGCCAGATGAGGGAAAGCGGACACACCAGTCCAGACAACAAGAATGCTTCCTAATCGTAAACCACTTGTCGCCATTGTTGGACGACCGAATGTTGGAAAATCCGCGATCTTCAACCGACTCGCCGGACGGAGGATATCCATCGTCCATGATCAACCCGGAGTCACGCGTGACCGTATCGCCACTGAATGCAACAAGGCTCGAATCCCTTTCGAGCTGACTGATACTGGGGGGATCGGTGCTATACTCGATGATGGATTTGCCGAGCAGGTCCGCATGGAGGCGGACATAGCCATTCACTCGGCGAATCTCGTTCTCTTCGTCGCCGACGCACGAGAAGGAGTGCACCCGATCGATCTCGAACTGGCCAAAGTGCTTCGTCAGGGAGGTGCTCCCGTTCTTCTTGTCGCCAACAAAGTTGACACAGCGAAGACCGATCCTGACACCGCCGAATTTTCCAAGCTCGGTTTCGAACAACAAGTGAACGTATCAGCTGCCCATGGACGGAACTTTGACAAGCTGGAACAGGGAATCTACGAAGAACTTTCCAAGCTTGAGCTCGATCTTTCTGACTACGACAAAGGAGTCGCTGAGAATAGGGTAAAAGTCGCGATAGTAGGACGCCCGAATGTTGGAAAGTCTTCACTGATCAATGCCATCCTGAATGACGAACGAAGCATAGTCTCCGACGTAGCGGGAACGACTCGCGATGCTGTTGACGTCCCCTACGAACGGGACGGCAATCAATATCTTCTGATAGACACGGCTGGCATTCGGAAACGAACGCGACGGGATACCTCCGTCGAAGTTTTCTCTGTGATGCGTTCGGAGAAGTCCATTCGTCGCGCTGATATTTGCCTTTTAGTGATCGACGCCTCTTCCGGAGTGACTTCCCAGGACCGAAGGATCGCCAAGATGGTGCTGGATGAACACAAGCCGTGCATTGTTCTTCTCAACAAGTTTGATCTGTATCACCCGGATGCCAGATTTCAGGATCGAATCGAACAGTTTCGAGAAGATCTCGGCGACGATTTGTTCTTTCTCCCCTATGCCCCAAAAGTGGCAATCTCTGCAAAGAACCGGCAGTATCTCGGTAAGATATTCAAAGCCGTGCAGGAGGTTGTGGAGATTTCGGCGGATCCAATCCCCACCGGTGTTTTAAACAGATTGCTACAGCACTCGATTGAGCGCAACCCACCCCCTGCCAGGCAGAATCGACGTCTGAAGTTGCTCTATGCAACGCAACGTCGGGAGGATAAACCGAAGCCGGTTCCAGTCCCCGAATATCTCCTTTTCGTAAACCACGCAAACTTGCTTACCCGAACCTACGAGAGGTTCCTGGAGAATTGCATTCGGAAAGAGTATCCCATGGAAGGATTGCCATTCGTCTTCCGCGTCCGCTCCCACCGGGAAAAGCGGAAGCAGGAGAAGAAGTGACAAGAGATCGACGAAAGAGCCAAATATGTGAAACAAAGTGAAACGGTGAGTTGGTGAACGGCGACCACGCTTTTCGGAACTCGTTTCCTGTTACACGGTCTGAGGCTGGGATGTTTTCAGAAAGTCACGGAGTGACCTCTGATTGGGAAAAGGTTTGGTCGCTACCAATCCAGATCAAACCTACCGCTTTCTCCGGCGCCGGTCGGAAGACGATGTCGCGGGCCGGCCCAATGGAATTGATTTTCTCGATCAACTTCGTGCCACCATCGTTTCCCCATGCCCGCCATATTCCGTCAGACTTCTGAACGGCAGCCATTAATAGATCAGACTCCACACGAACAACGTTTTCTCGCGCATCAGCAGGAATGTCGAGCACAGCTTCTGCTCTCTGATCCATTTTTCCAGTGGCTGGCCAAACGTATGTCCTCCCGTTTGCATCTAATCCAATGAAATGCATGACACCGCAGGCTATATCAACTAGCGGAACAGGCGGAACACCAGCTTCTACTTTTCCGAAACGTCCGTTCCAACATATAGGTCTCCCGTGCTGCGTGAGAGCAATTCCTGTATCCGACCAAACAGCAATATCGATGATTCCCGGCGTGTTCTCGATCTCGCGATAGAGATTCCCATGTTTCTCCCATACCGCCTCCGTTGCAGCGAAGTGGACGCGATTTTCTTTGGTCAGTGCGATTGCGAAATGTCGCCCCTGCTCGATCGTCCGCACTTCCTCGCCAGTATTCACGGGAGTCTCGAACTGGAAATCCAAATCACCAAGTGAATCAGAACGGCGATACAGATGATTGTCTGTGCTTATGTAGAAGGACCGAGTGGCGAGGCGAATATTGTGCTTTTCCTGCGGAGGGCCAAGCTGCTCGACTTCTTGATTCGCACGAAAACCGAAAAAAGACTGTACAAAAAATGGTTTCGATTCGAGTTCGAGAAAATCAGATTTCTCTGGTGCTATTTGGTCAACCGACTCAGGAGACGAAGCCTTCCACTCATACAGGCTTCCGCCCGGTAAGTTGAGTTCAGGAATCGGTAACAGATATCGGCTTCGCAATCTCTCCACGTCGTTTTCGACATTTGCACTTTCAGCGATGTCCGCCTTTTGCTGATTAATCAAGGGGACCAAAATAAGGGAGGAAACGAGGATACCTGTGCACCCGGTGACGATTCCCATACGACGCCGGAATCCCCTGGCAGAATCAGCAGATAACCCATGGTCGATCGATGCATGTGATTTTGGAATTGCTTTCACAAACTCCATCACATCAGCAGGGCGAGCCTCTGGTTCCTGGCGCAGAGCTTCCAATATAGTCCTGCCCAACCGCCGATATCTACGAGGCTGACCTTTCATGGGCTGATCGGCATTTCCAGAAGGCAAAGTGCCCGTCAGCATCTCAAAGAAGAGAACACCCAGAGAATAAACATCTGACTTCGAACCGGAATTTGTGGCATTCAAGCGCTGTTCTGGCGCTATGTAGTGAGGCGTTCCTAAGCCGATATCGGATCTTGTGAGCGTGAAGTCAGCGGAAGCATGAGCCAATTTTGCCAAACCAAAATCCGCGATTTTCACGTGATCGTCTTTCCCCACCAATATGTTGCCGGGTTTGAGATCCCTGTGAACAAATCCACTCTTATGCAGGTGATGAACGGCCTCGCAAATTTGGATTATCATTCGCAAAGCCTTCTCAAACGAAAATTGTTTGGTCCTAATTAGATGATGAAGGTTGTCCCCTTCTACGTATTCCAGAATCAAGAACTGCCTGCTTTCCCGCATCCCGTATTCGTACATCGTCAGCACATTAGGATGCTGGATATCGGCCATTGCTTTTGCTTCTCGCTCAAAGCGCTCTTGAAACTCTGGGTTCGCAGAAAGCTCGGCACTTAGCATTTTCAACGCTACAAGCCTCTCCAGTGACTTCTGCTTTACGAGAAACACAGTTCCCATTCCGCCCTGACCGAGCACTTTCACTACTTCAAACTCCGGAAAAAGCTTCTTCACGGTCTCAATCGACATGCTGATTGCCTCCTCTGTGCCATACTCCTTCCAGGTCCCACGAGGTGAGCGGGCAAGTGGATCGCCTCCAGCTAGCCCTAACTGGCAGACAGAGCAATTTTCTTCCCCAATTGTGCCTTCGCCAGTCTCGAAAGGACGGCCACAAGATTGACAAAATACCTCCATCAATTCTCTCGACCCAATAGTTCCACTTTGCTGCGGCATGATTGACAGACGTAGTAACAGAGTTTGAAAGAAAAGGTCATTGCAAATCAGATACAGAAAGGTCAGCGTCAGTCTTGCTCTACCAAAGTCTTTAGTAATAGCTGCTTGTATGAGTAATTTCGAACAAAGAGATCAAAAAGAGAAAATCGCTGTTGCAGAAGAAAAGGAATTTCCGATCACTGCAAAATCTTTCTATGATCGAATCCATTCGAAAGACCCGGAAGAGATTCGGCGTACGCTGGAAGCTTTCTGTGAAAGATACTGGCTGCCCATGTATGTTTTCCTGCGCCGTTCACGTGAGAATCACCACGATGCTTCTGACATTGTACAAGACTTTGTTGCAGGCGAATTACTAACACGCAACACACTTTCGGACTGGAATCCCTCTCTGGGCCCACTTCATTCGTTCATCAAGACCTGTATTGATCGTTTTCGAAAGAAATTTCATCGTTCGCGTCTTGCACTCAAACGTGGTGGAGACCGGGCGAAAACCCACGTGTCCCTGAATACTGAAGGCGCTTGCGATTATTTTGAGACCAAACTCATTGATCGTGATGAGTCTCCTGATATGGCATTTGACCGGGAATGGGCTTACGTGATGATGAACGACACCCTTCGCAGAATTCGAACAGAGTACTCTGACAGGGGCCGGTTACGAGAGTTTGAGTTACTCTTTAAGAATCTGGAGATCAGAGCGAACGTTGAGATGGGTGAACTCTCCTATCAACAAATTGGTGAAGAACTGGATCTCGATGTGAATGTCGTTAAGAAGCGGATGAAACGCCTTCGAATCGGTTTTCACCAAAAACTACGGGACACCGTCGCAGATACAGTGGACCCGGAAGAAGTCGAAAAGGAAACAGCGTATATTTTCTCTCTGTTGTCCTAGGCTTCTCAACGAGAGCGGATATCCTCGATCTCTTCAGGTGACGCAGGAAGGACGTTCATCTTTGCCTCATTCGGGATCTCCACTTCAGGATTCTCCTCGTAGAGATAGGATTCCATGATCATGTAGACCTTCCCCCGTGAATTGGGACGGTAGGTGCGAGAGCCGAATGCTCGAGAAATCTTGATGGGCTCTTCGCCGGTTTCGATCTCAAGAACAAACTGCTGCTGCCCCGTTAAACCGAAAGTAGGGTCGACCTTTCTCATTTCCTTCTGGATCTCGATCAGCGGGCGGAAAAGCTCCTGATACGAGACTTTACCGTTCGTAATTTTCGGTGGGGACACCTTTGGGACTTCGAGGTCGACAAAGATGTTCAGAGAGCCCCGAGGCTGGTTCGCTACAAGATCAGGATTTTTCTCAAGAAGGTCCGCCCGGTTTGGAACCTCAACGAATCCGTCGTTATCCACTACGAGAACTAATGGACCTTCTTCCAAATCGAGAAACAATTCGATGTCACCTGATTTCACACCCGGGTCCCGGCTCTGAATGCGAAGCTTATAGCTCTCCGCATTCTCTTTCGCTTTGGCATCACTCTGGGCGATCTTGATCAGTTGGGAATATGGCAGACGCGCCAGATTACCAAAGTCGAGTGGTTTACCCGAGAGAGTCTCCGGTTTAGCCTCTTCGGCAACCGTCGACAAGGAACCAAGCCCGCAGAATGTAATGGTGAGAAGTGTGGCAGAGAGTCGGCTCATGAATTGCACTAGCACTAACGGCTACTGAACCCCCGAGCTTAGAGTATTTCAAGTCCCTTCCTCAAGTCGCTTTTCCCAATAAAGTCGCATTCCGTCCGCACACATGTCGGTTCCGTTGATGGTTTCGAGCGTATCCCAGACCTCCCGAGGTAGATTGTAGCGAAAAGCCTGCTCAAACTGAAAGGCTTGGTATGCAATGCGAAGGGACTCTTCATCCATTCCCTCTTCCACACGCTGCCGAACGAAGAGCGCGTTCAGTTCGACCGCCTCACGATACGCCTTCAGGTGCTCCCTTGGGTAATCGACTCGCCCGAAATGAGTGAGAAATAGTGAGGTGATACTGCGATTCAGGAGCTTATCGATACTCTCCAGATAGGATTCCAAATGAAATTGTGGAGGTGCTGACGTTACAGACGTGTATTCCTCTTTGCTGATCCGAGCACCGGCCGTATCTCCAACAAAGGCAGCGTTGCCAATAAAATAAGCATGATGATGAAATGCGTGACCAGGAGTCGACATCGCTTCAATCGGGATTCCTCCCACATGCACCGTCTCGCCATCTTCGACTGCGTGCACGTTCGATTCTTTTCCCGGAACAGTGTGGCCCCAGAGTAGGTCGAACTGGGATCCATAGACGTGACGGGCGCTGCCGACCAGTTTTGAGGGATCTATGATGTGTTTCACCGCTTTCGGATGAGCGTAAACAGGAACCCCTCGCTTTGAAAACCACCCGGCTGCGCCAGCATGATCCAGGTGGATATGGGTGACCAACACTCCCGCCAGGTCCTCTGGCTCTATTCCCTGCTCCTGAATCCCTCGAACCAAAGTCGGGCGCGTGGACTCCGGTCCTGTTTCTATGAGGACCCAACCCTCGGGCCCTTCGAGGAGGTAAGCAGCAATTGCATGGGGCTTTCCCATGAAGCGGAGGTCGATGACGTGAACTTTCATCAGGGGTAGAGAATACCGAAACCTCGAACAAGGCCAACTCAAACTTGCCGGATTGCGTGCCCGTGTCTAGATTGGCCGCCCATGAGCACAGATACTGTCTCCAATCCCCCCATCGAGCATACTGATCCAATCAACACCCAGATCCTGACGGTTTCCGAAGATCTGGTAAACGGGTTTCAGCGCTATCCTTTCCAGCACATTGCCGAAAAGTCGGGTGTCGAACTCCCCGTGGTTCTTGAGAGAATCCGGGCGATGCTCGACGCCGGAGTGATTCGCCGGGTGCGACAGACATTGCTCGCCACGAAACTCGCGCACGGTGCACTTTGTGCGTGGAAAGTGGATGCTGATAAACTGGACGCCACTTTCGATTTCATGTTCCGCGAAGACCCTTTCAGCGGTCACGTCGTTACACGCTCTACTGATCGGGAAATCTCTGGAGCCGACTACAAACTCTGGACGACATTGAAAGTTCCCCAAGGCGAGTCCCTGGAAGAACATGCAGATGTCCTGAAACGAATCACTGGCGCTCATGAATACGTCCTCATGCCTGCGAACGGAATCTTCGCTCTTGGTGTTGGCCATGTTCGCCGAAAATCCATGGATCCAGGCGCGAAGTCGGACGAACCCGCTGTTATGACCACGACGCGCACGGTCGAACTCGAACCCGAAGAATGGGAAGTCCTTCTAGCGATTAAAGAGGAACTCTCCGTTGACGAGATCACGGAAGATCCTTGGGGACCAAGAGCAGAAGCCATAGGGATGGACAAAGAGAAGTTCTTTCAAATCGCGGAAACCCTTGATGAGAAGAAGGTTATCGGTAGATTTTCTACGTTCCTTGAGCACGTAAAACCGAGCAAAGCTGGTGAACGTGTTACCCGCTTCAACGCATTGTTTCACTGGAAAGTGCCCGAGGGCATGCAAGCTGAGGCAGGTTCACAAGTCGGCCGTCACATGATCATGACGCACTGCTACTGGCGAGAAGGTGGTCCTAGATTCGGCGGCGTAAACATCATGGGTGTCGTTCATGGCACCGACAAAGACCGTGTCCTCGAACACAAAGCGGCCATCGATGCGCACCTCGAATCGGTTGGCATTCCCGTTGAATACACAAATGTGTTCTGGGGTGGTCGCAGCGAGATCAAGCCTTCAGAAATCTCACCGAAAATTTACGAAGAATTCCACGATAAGTGGAAAGACTCCGGTCCGGTCCTCTAAGATTTATCATTCCCGCCAACATGGACATAAGAAAAGTAGCGCATCTCGCTCGAATTGGCCTTTCCGATGAGGAAGTGGCCACCTATCAGGCGCAGATGGACAAGATTGTCGACTATGTGGAACAGTTGAATTCGGTCGATGTGGAAGGTATCGAGCCGACGGCCCACGCTTCTGCTGTCTTCGACGTGATTCGGGAAGACGTGAATCGAGGAGCACAGCTGACGCAGGAGCAGGTGCTCTCCAACGCTCCTGCTGTCGCACACGACCAGATCAAGATGCCGAAGGTGGTAGACTGATTTCCCCCACTTTCTCAATTCGACTTTTCTCTTTCTCTTGAAGATTTCAGAACAAACCATTTCGCAGCTTCAGTGCGCCTACAAATCGGGTGATACCACCCCTTCTGAGGCGCTCAAAGCGCTGGCCGAGAGCATCGACACTGTTGATGGCGACATCGGCGGTTATCTTTCCTACGATCTCGACCTGGCCTTGGCGGACGCCGAGAAGGCTGACCTTTCCAAGCCACTTGGCGGAGTCCCGATTGCGATCAAAGACCTGATCAATGTGTCTGGCCACCCCTGTTCCTGTGCATCGAAGATTCTCGATGGGAAGTACACAGCTCCTTACGATGCCACGGTGATCCGTAAGCTTCGCGAGGCGGGAGCGATTCCATTCGGCCGAACCAATATGGATGAATTCGCAATGGGGTCTTCCAATGAGAATTCGGGGATCAAGCCTTGCCGCAATCCACATGACACGGACCGTATTCCTGGTGGATCTTCCGGTGGCTCTGCTGCTGTTGTGGCCGCTAACACCGCATTTGCCGCTCTTGGCACAGACACAGGTGGGTCGATTCGTCAACCAGCCAGCCTTTGCGGTGTGGTGGGAGTGAAGCCCAGCTACGGCAGAGTATCGCGTTTCGGTCTGGTAGCTTTCGCCTCTTCTTTGGATCAATGCGGTCCAATGACCAAATCGGTAGAGGACGCTGCTAAGATCCTGGAGGTAATCGCTGGTCCTTGTGAAAGGGACTCGACTTGCCTCGACAAAGATGTTCCCTCATACACCTCGGTTCTTGGAAAGGACATTAAGGGGCTCAAGATCGGTTTGCCCAAGGAGTATTTCGCTGAAGGCCTTGATCCAGCGGTCAGAGCGAAAGTTGAAGAAGCGATCAAGAAACTCGAATCCCTCGGTGCTGAAACGGTGGAGATTTCGCTCCCCAATACCGAGTATGCTGTTGCGACCTACTACATCATCGCAACTGCGGAAGCCTCGGCCAACCTTGCTCGATTTGATGGTGTTCGCTATGGGCATCGGGCCGAAGCGGATGAATTGATCGAATTGTACGAGAAATCGAGAGACGAGGGTTTTGGAGCCGAGGTAAAGAGACGCATCATTCTCGGAACTTATGTTTTGAGCTCCGGTTACTACGAGGCCCACTACCTGCGTGCGCAGAAAGTGAGGACACTCATTCGGAAAGACTTCGAGGAAGCATTTGAGAAGGTCGACCTGATCGCATCTCCTGTGTCTCCGACACCGGCGTTCAAAATAGGTGAGAAGAAAAATGACCCTCTCGCCATGTATCTGGCTGATATCTACACAATCTCAGCGAACCTCGCAGGAATCTGCGGAATCTCCGTTCCGTGCGGCACGGTTGCCGAAGATGGTAAGGATCTCCCTGTCGGGCTGCAGCTATTGGGTAAAGCGTTTGGCGAAGAAGATCTCTTCCGAGCTGCTCACGCGTTTGAAGTGGGGTAACCACTTCTTATTGCTGGATCAAGGCATAGTCCCCTACCTCAAGCTTTCCAAAGAGATACTTCGCCGCGTCCCACGGAAGCCGAATGCATCCATGGGAGGCTGGATAGTTCGGAACATAGCCTTGGTGAATGCCGAACGCGGAAAAACTGAAACGCTGGAAGTATGGCATGCTCGAACCATAGATTGAAGAGTTGTGGTGTCGATGTCGGTCACTGATAACATACTCGCCTGCTGGAGTGCGATATCCTGACTTCCCTGTTGAGCAACGTGTAGAATATGTCGCCACACCATTCTCGTAAAGAGTCACCCTCTGGCTCGATAGGTCGACGACAATTTTTCTAGGCTGCATCTCGGGAACTTTACCCAGCAAAGCAATCTGCTGTATTTTGGTGTCCTTGTACCATGCTCCGATACTCGCAGCCATGAGATACTTCCGAGAGTAGGCTCGTCCGTTTGCTCCCCCATCCATCAATGCCTGGGCAAGCTCGGCATTGCGGTGGGCCGCAGCCATCATGATGGGGCGAATGCCACGATCTACCTGCAAATGATAGCGGAAAGTGTTGCTGTCGAACATCTCCCGAAATTCGGAACGAGCTGGTGACCTCTCGCTTTCGTCGGGATCAGCGCCTGCTTTCAAAAGAGCTTCCACCACATCGACCATCTGGTGAGCGCAGGCCCAGCCAAGGAAAGTATGCCCGTCCTTGGTTTTCATTCCCTCGACCTTTGCGCCGGATTCAACGAGAGCTAACGCCATTTCTGAGTTTCCTTCACGAATCGATTTTGCCAGCCAGGTCTCACTGTCGTTTGCCATCGCGTTTGGATTCGCCCCACCCGCGAGTAGATCGCGTGCAGCTTTATATCGACCAAGACTGAGACAATGTTCCAGCGGATCTTGCCCTTCCGGCCCACGCTGGCGAGGATCTGCGCCCGCCTCGAGGATCAGGCGAATCAGGTCGTCTTGCTCGGTCAATAATGCAGCCCACAGGTTGTCGCCGATCCCGGCACCGGCCGCAAGAAGGGTTCGCACAGCACCGGTTGCACCGTCTTGAACTGCTACATCAAACAGGCGTTTATCGGTTCCGGGAATAGTGGACTCTGGATCCCCTCCTGAATTCAGGATCAAATTCATCAAAGGGTCATCCCGAAGCTCATACGCCTTCGCCAGCAACGCCTGCTCATCAAGTTCTGCGCCTGCTGTAATTAGTTGATAGGTCGCAGCCACGTTGCCATTGCCCACGGCCACATCAAGAGGAGTCACTTCGTTCTGATTGGCCATCGACGGATCAGCATCGTGGTCGATCAACAAGTCGAGAAGGTCCAGATCTTCGTTTTCCACGGCAGACACAAGAACGACCTCGCCGTCTGGAGACTCGATATTCGGATCGGCTTTGTGTTCCAGGAGAGTCTCAGAAAGCTCATAGTCTCCGTTCCGAACCGCATAGTGAAGAAGTGGCACGCCGGTGGTGGCAAACACGTTGGTATCTGCCCCCTTCTCTAACAGAAGATCCCGAAGCTTATTGTCTCCGTTCTCAATTGCGAAACTGAGCGCTGACATCTCCATGCCGACGCCTTCCCCGGTCAGAGCATTGAAGTCCACGTCGTGGGAAAGATACATCCTGACCTTCTGCATATTGCCTTCCTTGGCGGCTTCGATGATCAGAGGCTTTCCAGATATCCCTCTTACGTCCGGGCTCGCGCCGGATTTGAGTAGAAGGCGCATTTTTTCGAGGCTCTGCGAGTCTGAGGCGTAAGCAAGCGCAGTGGTAGGCTGAGCACCTTTGTAGTCGACATCTGCATTCTTGGCGATCAGGTAATCCAGCATTTCCTGATCCCCCTGAACAACCGCATCAATAATGATTGGAAGCCCGGCCTCTTTGTCCACTTTCAGAGAGGCCCCACGTTCAATAAGGCGATCCGCCAGTTCAAAGTCTCGTTCAAGAAGTGCTGCAGAGAGTGGAGTTTCTCGCCCGGGAATCGTAGCGGAGTTGATGGAGTCGATCACACCTTGCCGCTCCATCAGGAAATTAATCGCTCCCTGATTTTTGCTTTTCACGGCCTCGAGCAAAGGAGTGTTTCCCTTGTCGTCCGTCAATCCCAGGCTGATCCCTGCCAATTCAAGTTTCTCAAGAAGGATGAGTTCACCTTTTTCGGCAGCATTGATAGCACTATCGACGGTCGGCTCGATTCCCCGGTCTGTGAGGAAACGCTTGGCCTTTCGTGTCACCTCGTGCCGAAGGTAGTAGTCACCGACTATAGCGCCTGACAGCAGTGAAAGAGTAAATACAGCGAGAAGGAATGTTTTGAAGAACAAGGCTGCAGGTTTCATTGATCAGATTTTCTCTCCGTTCTGTGTTCAATGATTAGGGACAATTCGGGTATTCCTGAGTCTATTTCGTTTCGACGAAAGATTAGCACAGATCTTACCACTCAAAAGATGAATCGTATGGCGCAATCTGCTGATTGGGAAAAATTCACCGAACTACTCCGCCCCCACCGTGATCAGGCCTCGAGATCGAGTTCCGGTTTGAAATCCGCAGCATGATATGAACTCCGAACCAATGGCCCGGAGGCAACGTGTCGAAATCCTTTCTCCTGTGCGATCTCTTTCAACCGATCAAAAACTTCAGGCGTGATATATTCGACCACGGGCAAATGCTTGGGCGAAGGCCGCAAGTATTGCCCCATAGTGAGAACGGTAACGTCGTGATCACGAAGGTCATCCATTGCCTTGATGACTTCTTCCTCCGTTTCGCCAAGGCCAAGCATGATACCGCTTTTTGTCGCGCATCGCTGACCCATCTGACGAGCCATTTCCTTCGCCGACCTCAAGACTTGCAGGGACCGCCAGTATTCCGCCTGCGACCGAACCACAGGAGTGAGCCGCTCTACGGTTTCGAGATTGTGATTAAAAATCGCCGGAGCCGCTTCCATCACGATCCACAGTGAGTCATCCCGACCTATGAAATCGGGGACGAGCACCTCAATCACACACTCAGGGTTTACCTCGCGAACTCTGTAAATGGTATTGGCGAAATGGCAGGCGCCGCCATCGGGAAGGTCATCTCGAGCGACCGCGGTGATCACCACGTGATTCAGCTTCATACGCTGAACGGCTTCTGCTACCCGGTCTGGTTCATCAGCCTCCAAGGGCATCGGTCGACGAGTGTCGACTGCACAGAACCCACAAGCTCGGGTACAACGCTCCCCAGCGATCATAAACGTAGCGGTCCCCTGTCCCCAACATTCCCATCGGTTGGGGCAGTGAGCTTCTTCGCACACCGTAACAAGCTTAAGATCGTCAATAAGCCCTTTCGTATCCCAGAAGACAGGATTATTCGGCAACCGCACCCGAATCCAGGGCGGTTTCTTTTCCTTATGAAGCTTGGGATCGATTTTAACGGGCATGGATATGGGTCGTTATCCGAGTTCAGACTCTTA
The DNA here is from genome assembly GCA_002698785.1 of Verrucomicrobiales bacterium. Taxonomy (GTDB): domain Bacteria; phylum Verrucomicrobiota; class Verrucomicrobiia; order Verrucomicrobiales; family DEV007; genus Arctic95D-9. The sequence continues at coordinate 118,614 of PAAG01000020.1, forward strand.
CGCTAGTTTTTCGCCAGTTTCTCAGGAAAAAGCTCCAGAATTGACGACTCATTGGCTTCGCAGACGCCACGCTCGGTGATGAGACCGGTAACGAGGCGCGCAGGAGTCACATCGAAGGCAAAATTAGCAACAGGGCTGCCTTCCGCAACAACATTCAACTCTCTTTCTGCCGCCACCGAATCTCCAGGCTCAACACCGCCGATAAATCGAACCTCTCCTCCATCCCTTTGTTCGATCGGGATTTCGGAGATGCCGTCCCGCACATTCCAATCGAAGGTCGACGACGGCAACGCGACGTAAAAAGGAACATCATTATCTTTCGCAGCTAAAGCTTTCAGGTATGTCCCGATCTTGTTCGCCACATCTCCTGTGTATGACGTTCGGTCTGTCCCTGTTATCACCATGTCGACCATTCCGTGCTGCATCAGGTGACCACCGACATTATCAACAACGACTGTGTGTGGGACTCCGTGCTGCCCAAGTTCCCATGCAGTGAGACGCGCACCCTGGTTTCGGGGGCGGGTTTCATCAACCCATACGTGAACCGGGATTCCTGCGTCGTGAGCGGCATAGATCGGCGCCGTAGCAGATCCATGGTCTGTAAAAGCAAGCCACCCCGCATTACAGTGAGTGAGAATGTTTACCGGCTCATTTTCACTCTTTTTATCGGAAATTGATTTGATAATTGAAAGGCCGTTTTCACCGATTTTTCGACACCACTCCGCATCCTCATCAGCAATCAAAACAGCAGTGTCCCGTGCGAGATTCACTTTTTCCTTCGTATCTTGAACGAGATTGACCACGCCGAGGACACGGTCAACCGCCCAAGCGAGATTGACGGCGGTTGGTCTCGCCGCCCTGAGCTTCATGGCTTTCTCCTTGAACATCTTGTCGAACGCTTCTCCGGATACGTCGGCATTCTGGCATTCGATTGCTGCAAGAAACATCCCGTGGCCCGCCACAGCGCCTATGCAGCCCGCACCACGCACCCACATGTCCGCGATAGCCTGGCAGGCATCCTGAGTAGTCCTCAAAGTAGCGATCTCGAAAGCCCATGGCAGCTTGCGTTGATCGATGATCTCAACAGAGGCTCCATCATCCCCCATCCAAACCGTTCTATAGTGCGTTCCGTTGACCAGCATTCCAGAAATCTAGGGCAGACATGCTCAACCTCGCAAGGAAGAGATATACCAATGCCATAGTGCCGGACCGGTAAACAACCAGATAAATGCACCCAGCGCCAAGTATGGGCCAAATGGCAAAGGTCGTGCCCATTCCTCTTTGGCCACCAGCTTTTGGAGTAATCCGATGATTGCCCCCAGGATAGAAGCCGCAAATATCGTGAAAATCACTGACTGCCATCCCATGAACGCTCCAATCATGGCGATAAACTTCACATCGCCGTAGCCCATGGCCTCTCTGGGAACGACCGCACTTTTCGTTTTCCCGGACACTTTCTTCACGTCCTCCAAAGCAATCTTCTTTTCGTCGACGAGAAACCCATCGCCGAGCACAGCGAATGTGTCGAACTCACGTTTCTCCTCGTTGATGTAAAGTTCGGTCGCGCCCATAACAAGCTTGTCCCATTCGCGGAAGAACACGTCATTCCATTCCAGTTTGTCTTCACCAAGCTGGATGATGATTTCTGTCTCTTCGCCTCCAGGCTGAGAGATCTCAAAATCTGTGGGCTCTTCGAACTCAAATTTGATCTTTCCGAACATCATCTTGCCCATCAGAACGACGAGCCAGAGAAGGCCGTAACCGATCGCTGCCCCAGCTATTCCGGCGAGTCCACCTTTCCACCAGATCTCCTGGGCGTGTAGGGCGGGAATCGCAAAACTGGCAACAATCCCTACGACCATTCCCCCGACTGTAATGGAGTTGGGGATGATGAAGTGATCTATGTCAATAAACGTGGCTGAGATCAACAATGCCGCGAGCACCCAGAGGGCGATTGCCCCACCCATGCCTAAATCAGTACCAATGCTTTGATTCCAGATTGCGAGAAAACAGATGCCGGTGATCAATTCCACCATGAAATAGCGGAATGCGATCGGTTGCTCGCACCACTTGCATTTCCCTCTCAGCATCAGCCAGGTGACGAGCGGGATGTTCAAATACATCGGTATCTGAGTTTTGCAGTTCGGGCAGAACGAGCGCTTTGGCTCGTTCACACTCAAGCCATTCGGAACGCGATAGATCACGACGTTCAGGAACGAGCCGATACAGGCACCAATGGCAAACGCCGTGGCGGGAAGCAGGTAAGTCAGGATCAGGTCAGAAACCATTTGCGAGCGGGTTCCCGCAATTTCGGTTAACGTCCCCGAAAAGTCTAGAAATTATAGAAATTTATTCTTCCAGTTCACGCCCACGAATGCTCGAGAACGGGAAAATGAAGTCGGAGCCGGGCTCGGATTAGTTGTAACCGAGGCTTCGAAAGGTCTGATCCTGCCAGCGATAGACGTCCTGACGAGTCTGACCAAGCCCCTGACCACTGATTCCACCAGCATTGTCATCATTTTTTGTGGTCTGGCAGCTCGTCAGTGTAAGAGACGTGAGAACCACAGCGGCGAACAATATACGTGACAGTTTCATGGTGAAGTAGGAAGACCGGTTTGGATATCTTGACCATAATCACGATTTTTGAGGTTCGTCGATAAAAAAGGTGGTTCGAGGAGGCACTTCCCATTCATCGAATTCCTACGCCGAAATCACGAACTCCCCTCCACTGAGCCATTTTTCGATCATTTGATCGGAGAGAATTTTCCCGACGACCCGATAGTTTGAGTCAGCCAGTGGATTGCGCCCTACAAGAGGCTCGCTCTTCACCACAGCATCGGGCTTGTAGTATGAAGAGTGTACGAATCGCAGTTCTCCGTTATGATTCATCACAAAGCCAACATGGGTATCCAATCCGACGATATAGATGCCCGGACCGCTTTCTCTTATGTGGGTTGCCACTTCCTCAACCGGTTTTGCGACCATGACCATTATGGAGTCGCGATTCGAGAAAACCTCGATGATCTTCTGTGATGCCTGTTGGGCCACACGGTACCGATTCATTCTGAAACCGGCATCCTGTAGTGTAGTCGAAACGAAATATCCGCACGCGATTTCGCCTTCACCAGGCACCTCCGTCGTCCCGTTGAAATCCCACTTTGTTCCATACCAAGCCGGGAAACAGTCTTCAGCAAAGAAACGGAGTAACTCCTTTCTCGCTTCATCGAGGACAGACTGCCTTTTTTGGTCAGATGCTGCCAGATACTCTGCAGCCCAATCGTTTCGTTTCTGTTCAAGTGCCTCACACGCTTGGATGTAAGGGTTCGCGTCACTGACGACCTGTCCGCAACCAGTAAACGGTAGCAACACGAACAAAAGAAGGATCCTGAGGAAGTGTTTTGTCATCCTCCTTAGTATTCGTGGCGAACGATATGTTTCTTTCACCGAAGAATGGAATTCTTCAGAGATCAGTTTTCGGGAGCGGATCGCCAAGGAGTTCCTTTGCGGCAAAAATGGCTGTCCCGACTACAAACACTCTGTATCTAGGATCGTCCGGGCCGCCAAACGGAATTTTGTCTGTCTCGACTTCGAGACCACGAGCCTCCAGCCTGTTTTGCAGCTCACTTGCGTTAGGTTCTTTCGAGAAAAAACCTACGCAGTGGAGATGCTTCTGGCTGAGTATCTTCTTCCTGAAATACTCAACAGCTTTGTCTTCTTTGTCTGTGCAAAACTCTGCATCGCTCTCAATGCCTCTTTCTGAATAGCAGACGTACCATTCCCCGGCGCCTCCCTTATTCAGGCAGAATACGTCTGAAGAACCTCCTCGCGTTCCAACTCGGAAACTCGCAGGATTGCACCCCTGATCGACGAGATAATCGAATACTTCCTCTGCCTTCATATGCCTCCGTCAGGTCAGGAACTGAGCGCCCCCAAGTCCTTTCCACAAACCAACCAAAATCCAGTGACAAAGGATAGAAGTCCAAATCGATCCTGTGAATTTCCGAATCAATGCAAAGTAGACTCCGAAAACTGCGACCATCGTGAGGAATCGAGGGTCCAGGAAATACGGAATCGCCTCCGGTAGAAACAACCGGGCCCCTACCGGATGCCAGGTGACGAAGAAGACTGTCGAGATACTAATCGAAACCACTGATTGAGGCAGATTGAGTAACCCTCGGAAAAATAACTCTTCGCAAATTGCGGGAAAGATCATAGCAACGAGCAGGATCTTCCCCATTTCTCTTACCGTGGGTCTGGAGTCCAGATTGATGAAATCCGGTAAAACGAGATAAGCGCCTCCGGCCAACACCAACACCCCCAGAATCGAAGCCGATGCCTTGCCGACCGGCGGAATAGTTCGGAGCTCTGTCAGGAGTCTAACAGAACTGGCGCGAATAGATTCCATGGTAATGGCGAAAGTCAGCTACTATTTCGCAGGAGGGTCAGGCTCACGGTAAAACCACGCGGGGAAGGAAGCCGCTTTTGTCCCTCCTTCTTTTCGATGAAGGAACTTTGTTCCCCGATCTTTCAGGAGAGGCATCTCCTTTCCATGAGTTTCTTCCAATAGCTCAAAGAGTTTTCCATTCAACTCTTCGACCTTGTCTGCATACTCCGGATCGTTGATGAGGTTTACTCTTTCCTCCGGATCGTTCTCCAGATCGAACAGTTCATCAACATCCCAGACACCGTGGTAGCGGATGTATTTGAATCGCTCACCGAGGACGGCATGTGTGGTAGGCGTGTGAGGGTAGTTCCGCTCCCAATAGTATTCGTAGAGCATGTAATCCCGCCATTCTTCTGATTCCCCGGTGAGCAGAGGTTTCATACTACGGCCATCCATGTGGTCTGGAATCTCTGCACCAGCAAAATCCAGCATTGTAGGGGCAACGTCGATATTCGCTACGACTTGGGATAAGGTTTGTCCGGCCTCAACTGCTTTTGGATACCTAAGAAGCATGGGGATCCTGACAGATGCCTCGTAGGCGTTTCGTTTGTCGATCAAGCCTTTCTCTCCAAACAGGAAGCCGTTGTCACCCAGATAAAGGATGATGGTGTTGTCGAGTTCACCGCGCTCCTTGAGCAAATCCATCAACTGCCCCGTGCTCTCGTCTACGGCCTTGATCGTCTCACAATACCGCTTGTAGTAGGTCCCGAGATCTAGATCGCTGTAATAGGCGAATTCCACGCCATGCCGGCTGTTCTTTTGATTCTGAACCCACATTGGGACATCCCGAAAGGCATCTGGCAGCTCGACCCAGGTCTTCGGTGGCTCAAAAGTTTCCTCTTCGTAGGCATACGCATGGCGGTTTGCCGGAAGAAAGTCAGCATGGACCGCTTTGTGAGAAAGATACATGAGCCATGGTTTCTCTTCTCCCCGATCTCCGATCCAGTCCGTAGCGTATTTTGTCAGGACATCGGTGATGTAGCCTTCCTGGGGAACGCGCTCGCCATTTACATTTAATCCATCCCGGCTTACCTGCGGGACATAGCGCCCTTTTACCTTGGCATCGGCGGGATCGGCAAAGTATACCCCCTGCCCTTTGAACGCGACCCAGTGATTAAACCCGGGTTGCGGATCATCAATGTCACCGCCCATGTGCCATTTTCCTACGAAGGCGGTTTCGTAACCGACGTCCTGAAGATACTTGGGGAAGTATGTCAGATCCCTTTCGATAGGATTGTAGTTATCGACGACCCTGTGATTGTGAGCGTAGAGACCTGTAAGGATGGAAGCCCGGCTCGGTGAGCAGAGAGAGGTAGTGACGACAGCGTTCTCCAGATAAGCCCCCTCTGCAGCGAGCTTGTCGAGGTTTGGGGTTTCGAGAAATGGATGACCTAGAAACCCGAGGGCGTCATAGCGATGGTCATCCGTCAGCACGATCAGAATATTGGGCCGCTCCGACTCGGCAGCCCAAAGCCCGGTTGATAGGAAAAGAAGTCCCAGAAGTAAGGTTCGAAACATGGTCGGGATGGTAGGTAGAGGAACACACGAGGTCAACTGTCGACCACATTCAGATTCACTTTCACCGGAGTGGAAAGAATCTTATCAATCGCTGGTGAGTCGTTGATCGAGTTGATGGCGAAAAAAATAGCCCGAAAAATTCTTACATTTTCTTCCGACTCATAATCAACGCCTTACAAGGGATGGCAAAAAGTTGGCACGCGGGGTGCAATACAAAAGAAACAGAAATTGAGGGAGTCCCTCAAACCGACCAAAACAGTTTAAAACCAAACCAAAATTACTACTATGAACAACACTATCTCCTACCGTGGCGCTTCCGCAGACCAATCCGAAGTTCGCATTCCTCAGCTCCTTCAGCAGCAGGGATCACGTCTCGTCCAGTATCGCGGCAACGTTGGCGAAGCCTCCATCGGACACGTATTCCAGAAGCGGACCATTTCCTACCGTGGCGCAAAAGCTGACATGAACGTCTAATTTCTCCCCTGATAGTACCGCACACTTCAAAAAGGGCAGCCAGCGATGGTTGCCCTTTTTCTTTGCCAATTTCCGGAAGGTTTCCATAGTCTCTTGCTATGCTGAGACCCCGCAAACGCTACACTGTATACGACCTGCAAAATCTGAAAGGGAAGCGTGTTCTCACGCACATCCATGTGAAATCTCCGGACGAAGCGGCCGCAGCCGAAGCCGCAGGGGTCGACTTAATGAGCTGTAGCTTTGACTCTCCTGAAGCGCAGGCCCGACTTCCCCTGCTGGTTGAAGCGGCTCCGAACAGTTTCCTTTCCTGTGCAAGCCCTCACGGGATGGCATCTCCAGAGGAAGCGATCCGCATTGGATTCCGTGCGCTCGAACTGGGAGCGAGTTCCGTCTATTGCTCAGGCAGCCCCTTTCTTATCGAGGCAATGGCCGAAGAAGGTATCCCCGTCGTCGGGCACTTGGGAATGGTGCCCCGCCACGTTACCTGGACGGGCTACCGGGCGATAGGAAAAACCGCGGAAGAAGCCACTCAGCTTTTCATGCGAATGAAGGAACTGGAAGATGCGGGTGCCTATGCAGCAGAACTGGAAGTCGTTCCTCACCAATTAGCCAACTACCTGACAAAGAATACTTCCATGTTGCTGATGAGCCTGGGATCAGGGTCGGGATGTGATACACAGTTTCTCTTTTCTGACGATATCCTTGGTGACTATGACGAAAGGCTACCTCGACACGCGAAAGCCTATCGGGATTTCAGAGCAGAGTTCGACCGGCTGCAGAAAGAACGGATTGCAGCGTTCGGCGAATATATTGCCGATGTGGAAAAAGGAGCTTTCCCCGAAAAGAGTAACCTCGTGGAAATGCCGGAAGAGGAGATGACGAAGTTTCTCGAATACGTGGATCGCTGATCGTCCTTTCTGACGGTCTTTTCCGCCAAACAGACACGAGAGTAATCTCTGTCTCGATAGGAGCGTGGAGCGAGAAAGATCAACAAACGCTCTGCAAACCATTCTCTAACAACTTGTTACCACCCCTTCTGGAAACACTTGGGAAACAAAACTGACACAGACGTGGTCGTTAATATTTCTTAAACAATTCAAATTTGGCATGTAAGCTGCGGAGTTTTCTGGGAGCAGGAAGAAGTTCAACCCGCATTTGGTCATGTTTGAGAGTTCCCACCCCACGGTCGAGTCAGTCCCCGGTAGCAGTTCTGACAATCACGAATTTGCGAATTTAATCCTGGTGGTTCGAGCGGACCCCATTATTTGCGGACATTCCACGGAAGCGAGAAACCTCGCTGAAGCGGCTATTGCCAAAGGGTTCCGCTCCGCACACATCGTGACCTACCCTATTGAAACGCTGGAAAATAGCAGCCTTCCTCTCAAACCGCTTGAGACAATATCGGAATACTCACCAGGCATCGAAGTTCAACGCCCCGAACCGATTGGCGATTACAAAGTTCTCGACGGCCGGTTAGGGTATGCGATCAGCGGACAGTTGATTGATTTGATCAACCAATTGCCAGGAAAGACGATCATCATGGATTTATATCTGGTCCCCCATGGGCAGATGGTGCTGAATGCTGTCGACAGCTTCCGTGGTCTCAAAGAATCACCCGACGTCGTCACGATTGGTGAGGCTGTGGGGTCCGATATCACAAACGTGGTGACGAACGCGCTTGCGTCCGGTCAGGTGGGAGCGGCTCAAATGGTTCTCTCCAACTACCTCCACCACGATCTCCCCGTTGCAGTCAGCCAATTTACCAAAGACATGATTGTCGATGCCGGGGCCAAGGTTGATAGCAAATTGGGCACGGACTTCGCTTCGCGATTGAAAGAGCGAGTCGAAATCAGCTTTCCAGCAATTGATACTTCGGCCTATACCGGGCTTAAGGATCGGCCAGAGTTTGTGAATTCCGTACTCGAAGAGCGCGAACTGGAAGCCGATGGTTACGTAATGTTTCTCTCGCGAATTGCACCTGCGAAAGGTGTTGATGACCTGATTGCAGCATACAAGTCCAGCGAATTGTATGGCGCCAAGAAACTCATCATCTGTGGCAATGGCCCCATGAAAGAAGAGGTCAAGGCGATGGCTGCCGAAGATGATTCTATCAGGGTGCTCGACGACGTCAGTGACGAAGAAAAAGGTGTTTTGATGCACGGAGCGTTCGCCTATTGCCTTCCAAGTAAGCCGAAGCCCGAGTTCATCGAAACATTTGGCATCGCTGTTGCAGAGAAAATGCTGGCAGGAGGTCTGGGACCGGTTATAACTACGCGCACTGGAGGAATTCCCGAGGCCACCGGCGGACATTGTCTTGAGCACGAAGCAGGAAATGTAGACGAACTTCGCGAATGTCTGAATCGCGCTTACTTCATGACCAATGAAGAGCGTGAGGAGCTATCGGAGCGCGCCCGAGAATTCGCCATGAACTTTGATCGTGCTGCCATTCTCGAAAACTTGATTCAGCGCAGTCTGGTAGCAGCGGGCTAGCCAACAGAGCTTTCTAAAGCCATAGGAAAAAGGAACCGGGAGGACGGAGGGCTATATTCCTACTCCCGGTTTTCTTTTCCGGTGTTTTTTTCTCGCGGATTGAAAGAACTGCAGAGCGGTTGTCGTATCTACAGACAGCCCTCCCCATGAGAAATTGGAATTTCTGGACTCTTTTCTTTCTCGTATTGCTCCTCCTTTCTGGACTCGCAATCGCCTCTTACATCCGATTCACCAACGAGAACAACGCTCCAAGAGGGCTTCCCATTTCAGGTGGAAGGCCTATGGAGGTTGAAATCGACTCCGAATACTTCCAGCAGTTCGATCGGCGCTGGTCACGCGAAAAGCTGGGACCGAGTGAGGGGCTACTCGCTCACTATGGATGCACAGTATGCGCAACAGCGATGGCTTTGACATCGAAGGAGATCGAGATAGATCCTTCCGAACTGAACCGGAGTCTCAATGAGAATCACGGATTTACCGAGTCCGGGCTGCTGATCTGGAAAGGTATCGAGGCGGTAACTGAAGATCAGTTTACCGTCGATGTGATCAATAAACCGACCTACAACGTTATCGACGATCAGCTAGCCAAGGGAAATCCAGTGATCGCAAAGGTGTTTTACAACAGCGAGATCTGGCACTGGGTGCTCATTGTCGGGAAAACCGGCACCGAATACCTGATGCACGATCCGCTGGGAGATCGGCCCTTCGAATCGACGAAAGAGTATCCCCATGGGATTTTCGCAGTGCGGTATCTGCTTGAGAAGTAAACCCTCACCTGCTTTCAAAAAAGCCATTCCGGTTTCGGATTTCCGTAGCGGTGGAGAGTTTCACAGACCACTTGCTCTTTTGCCCATCTCGGGATTTCGACCAACCCATGGACGCTCAAGGGTGCATCGATCCAGTTCATCTCCAGGCGCGCTACCTCCGTCAAAACATCGTTCTCCAATTCCTCGCCTAGAGTGCGAAAAACCACCCCTGGTTCGGCGAGGTCGGGCAATCGTGCGATCAAATCTTCGGCTGTTTCATTGGAGCGAATGCTGATTTCCAACGGAACATTGGAACACTCGGCAGCGAAGCCGAGACAGGAAATGGTGAAATCATCAGCTTCCGACATTCTGACGATCACCCCCTCTCGGCCGATGTATCGAAAATCGTTTCTCTCGCAGTCCAAGTCGCTTGGATCTGAACTGGGCCAGCAAGCATCATGGTATTCGTCCGAAATCTCTTCGAACCGTTCTTGTGATCGTACCATTTCGACATCTTCAATTCGTCGGAAAAGATTCACATAATTGGGCCCTCCTGCCTTCGAGCCCGGACCCACGCTGCTCTTTTTCCATCCGCCAAATGGCTGACGATTCACGATCGCGCCGGTGATGCCCCGATTGATATACAGATTTCCTGCTTCGACCTTTTCTGTCCAGTGCGCGACTTCCTTTTCGTCCAGTGATTGGAATCCTGCTGTAAGTCCGAAAGGAACGTCGTTCTGGATGCGAACGGCGGCGTCGAGATCTTCGGCGCGGATCAAACCCAGCACAGGCCCGAAACACTCGGTCTGGTGGAACCAGGAACCGGGCTTCACACCAAGTTTAATTCCGGGTGACCAGAGGCAAGGATCGTCTGGGCTGACTTTCGGTTTCAACAACCACTTTTCCCCTTCTTCGAGAGTCGTCAGTGCACGCAGTAAATCCTCACCCGGCTCCTGAACGAGTGGTGTGACAATGCTGGCGAGATCCGTAGCCGGTCCGACGGCGAGGCTGGAGGCAGCATCTTTTAACTGACGGAGAAACACGGGATCGTCGTACACCTCCGCTTCGAGAATACCGAGACTTGCGGCGGAGCACTTCTGCCCGGAGTGGCCAAAGGCGGATTTCACGAGATCCTTTACTGCCAGCTCTCGATCCGCGAGCGCAGAAACCACAATGGCGTTCTTTCCACTCGTTTCGGCAAACAGAGGCATCGTCGGACGCCAACCGCGGAAGAGTTTGGCGGTCTCCCAGGAACCTGTCAGGATGACGGCGGCGGTTCGTTCGTCGCGGATGAGAGCCTCTCCAGCACCGTGGTCTTCGCAGAGGATACATTGAAGAACATCTCTGGGAACCCCGGCTTTCCATAGTTGGTTCGCGAGGTGCCATCCTGTTTCCACGGCTTCGGGGGCAGGTTTCAGGATGACAGCGTTTCCTGCCATCAGTGCAGCCAATACTCCTCCACAGGGAATGGCGTAGGGAAAGTTCCACGGGGGCGTTACGACGACGACTCCAAGAGGTGTGGCAGTGACTCCTTCGGGTAATTTTCCGGTCTCCGCGTAATAACGAGCAAAGTCGATCGCCTCGGATATCTCGACATCAGCCTCTTGTATGGCCTTTTTACCTTCCTGCTGGACTACGGCGATCGTGTCAAAGCGATCGGCGGAAAGCTGTTCTGCACATTGTCTTAAAATGACGGCACGGCCCTCTACGGTTTGGGAACTCCAGCCTGTAACCGCGTTAACGGCGCATTTAAGAATCGAGTCGACCTCTTCCGCTGTTGTTACGGGAGGGAGGTCGACTTTCTGACAAGACGCTAGTGCTTTCGTCAGTCGTTCTCGATTCTGAGGAAGGGTCCAATCGGTGTCGAGTTGATTGTGAAATCCCTCGGAAGGAAATTCAGGAATCGTCGCTCGATTGGGCTCTTCACTCACCCCTTCTCGCCTCTCCCAGGCTTCGAGAAAGTTCTTCTTTTGTGCCTCCCATTCCGGACTGCCCGGCTTCATGGAGAAGAGGGAGGTCAGGAAATTCCCGGGAGCGGTGTTCTCGTCGAGCCGCCGAACGAGGTAGGCAAGTGCGCTTCCGAAGTCGTTTTCTTCCACAACAGGCGCGTAGAATAGAATGCTACCCACCTCCTCCACGACGGCGCGTGCCTGGGCGTCGGCCATTCCCTCGAGCATCTCCAGTTCAACCAGATCGGTAACCTCATTCTCACGCATCAATACGATAGCGAGTGCGACATCGAAAAGGTTGTGACTCCCGATTCCCAGCTGGACGGCTTCAGCGTTTTCGCGACGACAGCCATATTCCAGCATTCGCTTGAAAGAGGCATCTGTCTCGATCTTCGATTCAAAGGGAGCCTGCTTCCAGCCATGCCACTCGGCGTCCACCTTTTCCATGGCGAGATTCGCTCCTTTAACGATTCGAACCTTTATGGGTGCCCCACCCTGTTTGACTCGATCCGTCGCCCATGCAGTTAGGCTCTGCTGAATACGATAGGAGTCAGGAAGGTATGCCTGTAAGACAATCCCGGCTTTCAGAGTGAGGAATTCCTCCTCCTCGAGAACTTCTTGAAATGCTGTGACGGTGAGTTCGAGATCTCGATACTCTTCCATATCGAGGTTCACGAATTTTCCGGAACCACCGGCCGCCCGATACAGCTTCCGCAGCCTTTCCTTGATGTGAGCGAGCGTCTCGTCCCATGCTACAATGTTGATCTGACTGAAGATGGCGGAAATTTTTACCGAGACATAGGTCACGTCGGGACGCTCTAGCAGATCTAGCGTCCGGTTGAGCCTGCGAGCTGCTTCGTCTTCCCCGAGAACTGCTTCGCCCAGTTGATTGATGTTCAGACGAATCGATTCGCGGTTCCTCTGATTCAAGTATTTGGAGAACTCAGGATCGTTGGCTGGAATGATGACTCGCTCGCTCTCTTGCCTGAGTTTCTTCCGAACCATGGGAACCACCAACCACGGAAGAAATCGTGATCCAAACCCACCGAGTTTGAGAAGTAACCGTTCGAACGATCTTCCCTGATATTGTTTTCCGTAGAGAGATAGGATGTTTCGCCAACCTTTCGCGGTTCGCACCGCATTCTTGCAACGCCAAAGGAGATCGGTTGTGAAGATGATGACCGTCTTCAACGGTGGATCTTCGACCATGTCTGCCATCCGCTCCATTTCCGCTCTTTCAGCGGAGGTGCGAATCTCTAACGAACGCACCAGAAGTTTCTCCGCCAGCTCAACCGCCTTTGCTTCAGTTCGATGACTGCTGCTATCTGGCGTTTCGGGGGTGTCAGCCATACAAAAAGTATTACGAATGTGCGGCAAACTGCGTCTTTCGGAAAGAAAGAAAATCCAGACACACCTGCTGCTCAGTCGAAACGGGAAAAAACGATCAGTGCACTTCAAACTGTTCCGCTTTGGAACAATTCATGCTCATTCTGACATGAGGGCTCTAAAGGAGGGATTCCAGACAGGATATCAATTGCATAACGGGTAGCGAAAATGAACCTCAAGAGTATTCCTAAACTCCGACCAGCTGAGCGAATCGCTAACAGCTTCACAGAAATGTTAGCTCTGGGTGTTCGCAACCGAGAGATCTATTCCTCTATTCTCAGGTCAGCGTTGGAGAACAATTCCGACTTCGTTGGAGTCTGGACCGTTTGGGAACCTGATGCTCTAGATGGTCTCGATCGACAATATCGAAACACACCGGGACACGACAATACCGGTCGCATGGTGAACTTCTGGCAGCGAAGAGACGATCACATTCAGCTCGATCCAGTTACTGCTTACGATGCTGGAGATGGACCCGACTGGTATCGGGTGCCGCAGCAAACTCAGAAGATGCACGTGATGGGCCCTTACATGTATCCCATTGCCGGAGTTGAGTGCCAGATCATGAGTCAGGTCGCCCCGATTGTTCACAACGGCAAAGGTATCGGGGTCGCAGGAATCGACATCTCCATTGAGTCATGGGCCGAGGGGGCTATACGGGGAGAAAATCTCTGCCGGTCTGATGTTTTTGATGATACGCTCGATCACGGTTGCGTATTACTCGATGAATCCAAGTCAGTTGTGCATCTGACTACTCGAGCAAAACGTCTCCTGGAACGGCACTATAAACTTTCGGATTCGCTTCCCGCTCGCTTACCTGAGGGGTTGAGTTACGAATCATGTAAGCCTCAACGAGTTCAGTCTAGCTGGACCACAAAATCACCAGCGCTGTCGGTCGAACACCTAACATTGCCAGTGCAATGTCATTCCATTCTTCTGGTTACGGAAGCATGCCGGGAAGAAGATGTTCCGGTAACGTTGACTCCTCGAGAGCGAGAAGTTCGTCACTGGCTCAGTCAGGGCAAGAGCAATGAGGAGATCGCGCTCATCCTGGGAATCAGTCCTCACACGGTGAAGAACCACCTCAATAATTTGTTCGATAAACTCGGTGTGAATAACCGTTACGCAGCGGCTTTGGCCGAAGCGAGCTGACCTGTTTTTTGAAAAAGTAGGTCGGTATAGGTCATCCTTCCTATATCGCGATTTAGGAAACCAGTTCACAGTCGATCCAGTGCTCGAAACAGTCGGGCAGTTGAGATCCACTGAAACACTTTCCTTATGTCTACGACTCCTGTTTTTGCAATTCCCGAAGATTTCAGCGTCGACTCCAAGAAACTCTCTTCACTGGAGAAAGAACTGAAAGAAGCGGGAGTTGATTTTTGCCTCTCGACTTATGTCGACATTCACGGAGTCCCGAAAGCAAAGGTGAATCCAGTCTCCTGCCTGGAAAAAATGGCGAAAGGATCTGAGCTTTTCACCCTCGGTGCCATGGAGGGAATGGGGCTCGTCGGACCGCAGGAAGATGAAGCCGCGGCGGTCCCTGATCTTGATACTTACATCCAGTGCCCCTGGGATGAGCGCATCGCAGTTTTCTTTGGTGATCTTTACTACCATGGCCTTCCCTACCCTCATGCCGCTCGACAGATCCTGAAGCGACAGGTGGAGCGAGCCGCTGCGATGGGTTTCACACTGAACATGGGTTGCGAGACTGAGTTCTATGTCCTGAACGTGGAAAAAGATTCCGGGGACGTTCACTCTATCAATCCTACAAAGTTTGAAGGTGTCTGCCCGGCTTACGACGTAAAACAAAGCCTCGATGCACTTCCATTTCTCGAGCCCATGGCAAAATACATGGAATCACTGGACTGGGGGCTTTACTCCTTCGACCAGGAAGGCGGCCACAGTCAGTTCGAGTTCGACTTCAAATATGCGGATGCACTGACTATGTCGGATCGCGTGATTTTTATGCGACTGATGGCCAAGCAAGTCGCTGAATCGATTGGTGCCAACGCGACGTTCATGCCCAAGCCATTCGCGAATGACTTCCGTAGCGGTTGCCATTTCAATATGTCGCTGGCCGATGTGGAAACGGGAGAGAACCTGTTCGCACCTGCCGAGGGTGGAGACAGCTTCTCGAAGAAGCATGGCATACCTGTCTCGGATCTCGCCTACCACTTCATGGCTGGAATTTTAGCGAATGCTCCGGCCATTACAGCTGTGACCTGCCCAAGCTACAACAGCTATCAGGGTCTCATCGCACAAGGCGATATGCCTGACATCAGTTGGGCACCCGTTCTGATTGCCTACGGAAGAAACAACCGCTCTTCCATGCTTCGAGTTCCGCTGAACCGATACTGCGTCGAGAACCGAGCACCTGATATGGGATGCAACCCATACCTTGCTGCAGCCGTTCAGCTCGCCGCCGGTCTGGATGGGATCGAACAGAAACTCGATCCCGGCAAGCCACTGAACGACAACTGCTACGACCTGACTCGTGCCCAGATGAAGGAAGCGGGAATTCACCTCCTACCTCGAACCCTGCTCCACGCTCTCGAGGCATTCGAGGAATCGACGTTTATGGACGGTCTATTCGGTGACTTCAAGGAAATCTACCTCACACAGAAGATGGCGGAATGGAGCGAGGGCTTCTACCCCATCAATCACTCTCACCGAAAGAAGTACCTGAACTACATCTGATATGTTCTCCCTTTCTGATAAAGTGGCAGTCGTCACAGGCGGAGCTTCCGGAATCGGTGAAGCGATCGTGAAGATGTTTCTTTCGGCCGGAGCGACGGTGTATTCCGCCGACCTCTCCGACAAGTGTGTCGAAGGCGCTATTTCTCTCACTGCGGATGTTTCGAACGAAGAGCAGCTCGAAGCAGTCCTGGCAGAAGCAGCCTCCGCGAAAGGTCATATCGATATCTTGGTCAATAACGCAGGCATCCAGCCACTCGGAATTCTTTTCGAAGACATCACCACGCAGGACCTTGCTCGCACTTTTGAGGTGAATGTGAACGGAGTGTTTTACGGGATCAAACACGGGCCCAAGTACATGCCGGGAACGGGAGGTCGCATCATCAATACCAGTTCCTTCGTGGGACTGTTAGGAGTTCCTGCCGGGTCTGCTTACGCCGTCTCCAAGGCAGCAGTAGCGCATGCTACCAAATGCGCCGCCGTCGAACTCGCGCCCAAGGCGATCACGGTAAATGCCGTAGCTCCCGGAACTGTCCTTACTCCTTTCGTCACCAACATACCGGACAACCCGGAGATCCCTTTTGTTACGCAGCGCACGCCTCTAGGTCGGCTGGCACTTCCTGAAGAAATTGCTGCTGCCTTTCTCTTTCTCGCATCCGATCAAGCCGCCTACGTCACGGGAGCAGTTATCCCGGTTGATGGAGGAATCGCTGCCGGATGGGAAGCCTACGACCTGCCGCCTGTCGACGAAAACATCACCAAAGTCCAGTCATCCTAACCGACTCCCACCCTGACATGAAATCGAAGAAGCTAAGCATCGAAGAAATCAACGCCGAGATCCTGAAATCGGCGTCCAAAGGATTGGAAAACGCATCCACGCTCCCCGCAGATGCCTACACATCTGATGAGTATTTCGACTATGAGATGGAGACGATTTTCAAACAGGAATGGATCTGCATCGCTCACCAGTCGCAGGTTCCGAAGCCAGGAGATTATTTAAGCATCGATGTTCTCGGAGAACCGATGATCGTCGTCCGGGGAAAGGACAACAATATCAACGTGCTGTCGCGGGTCTGTCCGCACCGCGCGATGGATATCATGCCCGAAGGTTTTGGATACGAAGATAAAGGGAAAGTGCGACTTTTCATGTGTCCGTATCACAGCTGGACTTTTGATTTGGACGGTCAGTTGAAAGGTGCGCCTGAGATGCAGCGCACCTGCGATTTCAATCGCAAGGAGTTCGCTCTCCCCACCTTCAAAACAGAGATCTGGGAAGGCTACGTTTTCATGACCTTCAACGAGGAAGCCACACCAGTTGCGACTCAGTTAGCCGATCTCTACGAGGACGTAAAGGGTTGGAACATGGGCGAGATGGACATCGTCGTCGAACTCGAATGGGAACTCGATGTGAACTGGAAAAACATGATCGAGAACTGGATGGAGCCCTATCACCACATGGGCATCCACGTGAAGACTCTCCAGCCCATGATGCCTGCGAAAGGTTGCTGGACCGAAGACTATCATCCACGCTACACACGTGCCCACCTTCCCTATCGGCAGAACCTGATCAATTCGATCAAGGAGGCTGAAGCGAAAGGCGAACACTTTGGCACCTTCCCCACCCTACCCGATATTCCCGAGGAGTATAAGTATGAGTGGACGGTCCACGTCGGCTACCCCGGCTACATGATGCTGACCGGCCCGAACTGCGCTCTGTGGTATCGCCTTCTCCCCGTCAGCGCGGAGAAGATCAATCTCGTCACGACTATCATGGTGAACAAGGAGGCGCAGGAGCATCCCGATTTCGAGAAGCACCTCGCTGAGGAAACACAGGGGCTGAGGGACTTCCACATGGAAGACATTGAGGTCTGCACTGCGGTCCAGCGAGGGTTCAATTCTGAGGTTTTTCAGAAAGGCCGCATGAGTTACCTGGAAGCGCCGGTTTACCAGATCCAATGCTACCTGGCTGATCAGATTCGTAGAACCGGAAACGTTCCCCCCGAGCTCACTGAAATGGAGGCCGTTGCATGAGCAGGACAGTCGCTTACATCATGCCGCTTCCTCCCGGAGCCCATCCAGGGATGGATACGGTCGCCCATGGAATTGCGGCAGGGATCAAAGACGCCGATGCCGAGTTGCGCATTCTCCCGAGTGATTTGCGCGACCCACATTATTCCATCGAGCAGAACCAGGCGGTCGTCGCAGCGACAGAAGCGGGAGTCGACGGGATCTGCATCTTTACTCTCGATGAGAACGAACCCGAGCCAGCCGTGTGGCGAGCAATCGGGTCTAACATTCCCGTCGTTGCCCTTCACAAACCAAAGTTCGAAACAACGGCTACAGTTACGGTTCCAAATTTCTACCACGGCATTTATCTCACTCAATATCTGGCGAGACATCTGGATACTGATCCAAACGTCGCAATCGTAGGCGGACCACCAATTCTTGATGACGACGAACTGGTCGAGGGACTCCTCGAAGGAGGAAAGCGCTGTGGATTCAAATTCCTGAACGATCCTCACAATCCGACCTACCGAAATCAGGCAGACGTGAAAGGAGCGGGCGTCGAAGTCGCAAAGCGGATCCTCGATGAGTTCCCTGACATGGACGCGTTGATCGTGTTCAACGATGAAACACTTATGGACTTCCTACCCGTCCTCGAAGAGCGAGGATTACTAGGAAGCCTGCCGGTCGTATCCAGGAACGGTAGCCCTGCGGCAGTCGAAGCAGTAAAACGTGGAGACACGCTGGCTACCTATGACTATGGCTTAACAGAACTTGGACTGACGGCCGGCAGGATCTTTTCTGACATCTTTCTCAATGATGCCGATTACCAGGACGCATTCTTCTGCCCGACCTTTGGACGCGTCATCGATGAGGATGCCGCCGAGACCTACGTCCCCTGGAATGAGCGTGCCCCCGAAGTGGAGTTAATCACCGGACTCGAATGACCAGCGAAGTGACAGCCGATACTCTTGTTCCCGAGCTGGTCACAATTCCGGCTGGGTCATTCATCATGGGTGCTGGAGAGGACGACAAGTTCGCTACGAAACTTGAGTTACCTCTACACGAGATCGTTATTCCCAAGCCTTTTGCCTTGGGGAAATACCCGGTGACCTTCGCCCAGTATGATGCCTACGTCGAAGCGACGAGCGGGCTTGCCGCACCACCCGACTATGAAACGGGGCGGGGCGATCATCCGGTCGGAAGTGTAAGCTGGCTCGACGTGCAGGGCTATCTCGAATGGCTCCGTAATGAAACAGGAAAACCTTTTCGCCTCCCCTCCGAGGCTGAATGGGAATATGCCTGTCGTGCTGGAACGAGCACAACTTTCTGCACGGGCGACGATGTATCCACCGAGCAGGCCAACTACTGGTATTCGGAAAACGGGAAGAAGATCGGTCCCGGGAAGCCCCTGCCGGTGGGAAGCTATGAGCCCAATCCTTTCGGCCTATACGACATGCACGGCACCATCTGCGAACTGGTCGAAGACTCGTGGAGCGATGGATACGAAGGGAGAGGCAGCGATCCGGCCCCCTATTACTCCGATGAATCTCACCTGGTCGTGAATCGTGGCGGCTCGTGGGACTACGCGGCTCGCCTGCTTCGTTCAGCATTCCGTGACTGGGTAGACCGAGACAGGCGTTTCGACAATATCGGCTTTCGAGTTGCCTGCGATATCGACTAACATGAGCACCGCACTGAAAGAATCTAACGAGACGATTGCAGGGGCAAGCGACACGCCCGCTGGATCTGCGGATAGTTCTCCTCGCCCGAAATTCAAAAAGAAGATTCCGTGGTTCATCTTTCAGGCTAACCTGCCTCTAGGGGCGAAGATTGCATTGGCGGTCGTTGCGTGGGCTATCCTGTTGGGCGCGTGGCAGCTCATCCCCACTTTGAATCCTGACATTCAGATGCTGCTGCCAACACCGACGAAGGTGCTCGGAGCGCTCTACGTCCTCTTTGATGAGAAAGATTTCATTGCTGACATTGGGCAAAGTCTCACGCGTATCGGAATCAGCTTTGCCATTGCAGTGGCGACTGCTTTGCCGATTGCCTTGCTGATGGGTGCCTTCCCTGCCGTGGAGGGATTCTTCAATCCTATCGTATCGCCCTTTCGGTATCTTCCTGCGCCTTCCTTTATCCCCTTCCTCCTTGCATGGTTGGGAACGGGTGACGAGCAGAAGATTGCGCTCCTTTTCCTTGGTGTGATCTGGTTCCTGATCTCGCTGCTGGCGGACGACACAAAACGTGTTCCGATCGACCTCATCAACTGTGCCCAGACTCTGGGTGCGACACGGCCGAAGGCGCTGCTCAACGTCATTCTACCGAGTGCGCTCCCCTACTTTCTCGACACGATCCGCCAGATGCTGGCGGTGAGCTGGACCTACCTCGTGATCGCCGAGATCGTTGCTGCTACCGACGGAATCGGCGCGGTAATGATGCGAGCCAAGCGCTTCGTCAAAATGGATGACATCCTCGCGTGCATCCTGATCATCGGGCTCCTCGGGTTCGCTTCTGACATTCTCCTTCGAGGCCTGAGATGGTTGGCCTTTCCCTACCTGCGGCATCAGTCGCGTTAACCTCTACTGAAATAACACAACAATAATAACTAGAGAAATGAAACATCGTTCTATCTTGAAACTGATCGCCATGCTCGCTCTGCTTACCTTCTCGGGGGCTCAAGCAGCAGAGAAAGTGAGCGTGTCATTCTTCTCATGGCCAGGCTACGGATTCTGGTTCATCGCAAAAGAGAAAGGGCTCGCTCCTGATCTCGAACTCGACCTCCAGATCATCGAGGATCCCTACGAGAGCTTCGGACAGCTCGCAGCAGGTAAGCTCGACGTCACATCCAGCACAGTGGAATACGGGCCTATCGCTGCGGACAGCGGTGTGCCAGTGAAGCTCGTCACTTACACGAACCTCTCTTACGGCACCGATCGACTGATCATGTCGGAGGACATCAAGGAGGCATCGGACCTGAAAGGGAAAACCGTCGCCGTTCTTGAGGGTGGTCTTACACAGATCTTCATGGGTATCTGGCTTGAGGATAACGGAGTGAAGTTCGACGAAGTCGAATACGCCAACCTTATCATGGATGACGCGGTTGCTGCCATGGTCAGTGGTAAAGTCGCGGGTGGTGAATTCTGGGAACCTTTTGGAACTGTCGTTCTCGATTCCCTGAAAGGAACTCACGTCGTCGCTACCTCGATCGAGCCCTACTGGTTGAAGACTGGCCTTCTCGCTGACGGAATGTATATGTCCGACAAGTTCATGGAAAATCCTGAGCTGGCTGCCAAAACGATGAAAGCTTACTGGGACGCAGTTGCCTGGTGGAAAGAGAATCCTGAAGAAGGAAACAAAATCATCGCAGAAGGCCTCAGCTTTGAGCTCGCAGATGTGGAGTCCGTCATTGGAACCACTGGTGAGCCGAACGAAGGCGGGCTGGCCGTTCTCGATGTCGGTGCTGCGAAAAAGTTCATGGGAGTCGAAGAGGGAGAACCTCCTTTCGACCTGAAGAACGGACAGATCACCGAAGTCTGGGACCTCACCACGGAATGGTGGAAGAAATTCGAGATGGTGACCGGCGATCCCAAGTTTGAGGATGGAGTGGACACTACCGTGATTTCAGCCCAGTAAGAACCTCTCTCCGGGTAAGTGCCTATGGAACTGATCATCTGCAAACAGCTTTGGGGTCACGATTCGACCTTTGAAGCACTCATCAACGACGTCGTGGGAGCCGGATTCCACGGCGTCGAAGGTGCCCCGCCTGACTCCGAAGCTGACCGCGAAGAGCTGGCTGGCCGGATGCAGGACGCCGGGCTCCATTACATAGCAGAGATCTCCACCGGCATCTTCACTCCGGGGAAGTGGGTTCCCGATCCGGGAACTACCGTCGAACAGCATCTCGATACGTTTCGAGAGATTCTGGACCATTGCCTCTCAATGAAGCCATTGCGGATCACATCGATGGCAGGGAATGATCTCTGGCCAATCGACGAGAGCATCCGCTTTTTCAAAGAAGCGATGAAGATCGCAGATGATGCGGGAACCGAAGTTTCCTTTGAGACACATCGAGGGCGCTCGACAGTGCATCCACTGACAACCGCCGCCATTATTGAAGCGATTCCCGACATTCCCCTCACCTGCGACTTCAGTCACTGGTGTGTGGTGACAGAGCGTTCGGAGATTCTGGATGAGTTTCCCGTTCTTCTGCAAGACTGTGCTTTTCGTGCCCGTCACGTCCATGCCCGAGTTGGCTACGACCAGGGAGCACAGGTCCCAGACCCGCGAGCACCCGAATATGCACATTGCGTCGCTGCTCACGAGCGGTGGTGGGATGTGATCTGGGAAGCGCAGGAAAACCGAGGCTACGAGATCGCCAGCATGACCCCTGAATTCGGCCCGGATGGCTATCTCCAAATGGAGCCTTACACCCAGAAACCAGTCGCAGACCTCTGGGAAATCAATCAGTGGATGGGAAAGAGGCAGTTACAGCGCTTTGCCGAGCGTCAGCTCTCTCCCGTTTGAATATTCCACTCGGCGTTAATCGCCCATAGAGATACTTGGCATTTCCGAAAGATTCTGCTTCATTCGCGGATGCTTTGCCGAGTTTTGCTCCTATTGCTCTTGTCCTGTCTCTGGCTTCCTGCCTTCGCGCAGGACGACGAACCTGAAGAAGAAGAACTCACTCCCGAAGAGATCGCTCGCCGGGAAGAGCTGTTGAAGCTGCCAAATCTCGTCCTCATCATCGCGGACGACATGGCGTGGAACGATTCCGCCCCCTACGGCCACGATTCGATTCTCACCCCGAATCTTGAGCGTCTCGCTGCCCAGGGAATGCGCTTCGACAATGCGTTTCTCACCATTTCATCCTGCAGTCCCAGCCGGGCGAGCATTATCACGGGGCGCTATCCCCACCAGACAAACGCAGAAGAACTCCACTGGCCACTTCCCAAGGAGCAGGTCACTTTTGTCGAAAAGCTGAAGGAGAAAGGCTACTGGACAGCTGCCGCAGGGAAGTGGCACCTTGGAGACGACGTTCGCGATCGCTTTGATGAAATCCGCGAGGTAGATACCTCCGGTTTCCAGTTGCCCTCCGGCGAGGAAGCCAAGGCAGGTGAATTCAAGGAAACACTCGAAGGTGAAGCGCAAAGCGGATGCGCCGACTGGATTCCCATGATGCGGGATCGCCCCGAGGATAAGCCTTTTTTCCTCTGGCTGGCAGCATTGGATCCGCACCGCCCGTATCACTCCGGGATCATCCCCGAGCCCTCACGCCCTGAGGAGATCAAGGTCGCGCCGTATCACCCTGACACGCCTGCTGTGCGGGCGGACTACCAGCTTTACTACGACGAGATCACTCGCCTCGACAAGTATGTCGGCCTCGTTCTCGATGAGCTGGAGGAGCAAGGTGTCTCGGAAAATACCATGCTGCTGTTCATCAGTGACAATGGCCGCCCTTTTCCCCGTGATAAGACGACCATGTATGACAGCGGCATCAAGACGCCCTGGATCGTCAGTTGGCCCGGCAAAGTGGCTCCCGGCTCAACGTGCAGCAAGCTCGTCAGCTCTGTCGATATCGCGAAGACTTTCCTGAAACTCGGCGGCATAGAAACTCCCGGACAGACTTTCGAAGGTGTCGACTTTTCTCCCCTCCTCTCGAACCCCGACAAACCGATTCGCGAATACATCTTCGCCGAGAAGAACTGGCACGACTTCGAAGATCATGTCAGGGCCGTCCGAAACGAGCGATACAAATACATTCGCAACTACTACGACGACCTTCCCCAGACACCATCCGCCGATGCGTTGCGTAGCCCGACCTACGTGGAGCTACTCCGCCTTCGGGAAAAGGGCGAGCTCAACGAAGCTCAAATGGCCTGCTTTCACGCACCTCGGACTCCAGAGGAGCTTTACGACACAAAACTCGACCCGCACGAGCTGAACAACCTCGCAGACGACGAACGCTTCGCCCCTCTCATGAGCGCCATGCGCGCTGCCCTCGCGGACTGGGAGAAAAACACGGGAGACAGCGCTCCTGAACTCCGCACCGCCGATGAATTTGACCGCGAGACTGGTCTGCCCACGGATGCCCGGGTCCGCCCTCGACTCTCCAAGGCAGAGATGGTAGAGAAAGGTCTCGTTGCCCCTTAAAGCTACATTCTCCAAATCCCCTTTTTATCATGACAAAACTACCCGCCCTTACTGCCCTGCTTTCCGTCCTCAGCCTCCCGCTCGTCGCGCAGGCCGAGTTTTCCTGGGAAGACACCGAAGGCAAATACGTGGATCTCAAAAACGACGGGCGCTCTGTCGCTAGATACGTGTATGAAGGAATCGACGAAAGCACACCCGAGCGCCGGGAGGAGACCTACAAGCCTTTCTGCCACATCTACCAGTGGGGTAGCGACGATGCCTTTATCACCAAGGGCCCCGGTGGAAAATTCACCCACCACCGCGGTATCTACTACGGCTTCTCCAAATGCTCGTATACCGATGCCGACGGCGAAACGCACAAGAACATCGACACATGGCACTGCCGCCAGGCCTATGAGATTCATCGTGAATTTCTGAAGCAGGAAGCCGGTGAAGACTCTGCCTCTTTCACTGCCGCAATCGACTGGATCGACAACGAAGGAAACGTGTTTGTGAAAGAAGAGCGCACGATGACCTTTTCGATGGAAGATAAGGATCTGGTTGTCGATTTCTCCTCTACCCTCACACCTACCGTTCCGTCTGTGAAGTTCGACGGCGACCCACAGCATGCTGGCTTCCAGTTCCGCGCCAACAATGACGTTAACGACAAGACAGCGAAGCAGACCTATTACATCCGTCCGAAGTCCGGAGTCGGAAAGCCCGGTGCTACGATCAACTGGTCCGACAAGAATGACACGGAAGCCACGCGCGACCTCCCCTGGAAAGGCATGTGTTTCACCCTCGACAAGGACAAGTATACCGTCGCCTATCTCGATCATCCTAAGAACCCAAAGCCAGCGCGATTCAGTGAGCGGGACTACGGGCGCTTTGGCAGCTACTTTGTCGCTGATGCGACTCCTGAAGAGCCACTCACTGTGAACTACCGCCTCAAGATTCGGAAGGGCGAGATGACACCTGAGGAGATTGCAGCTCTCAGTGAAGAATTTGTGAAATAGCACAATTCGAAACCGCCACATGCACATCGGAAAGCGTAAAGGAAAGACTACACCAGTCACCGAGCACACTCGCTCGGAGATTACGGAGATCCTGCGCCGTGTCCGAAAGATCGAGTTGCGCACGCGTGGCCTTGTCAGGGAAAGCTTCGGCGGCGAATACCACAGCTGCTTCAAAGGTGAAGGAATCGACTTTGAGGACTTCCGTGAGTACCAGCCCGGTGACGAAGTCCGCGCGATCGACTGGAACGTGACCGCGCGCATGGGGCATCCCTTCGTGAAGAAATTCACCGAGGAGCGGGAGATGACGGTTTTCGTATGCGTCGACATCAGCGCATCGGGCAACTACGGTAGCCATGGCCCCAGTAAGCGAGAGTTGATGGCGGAAGTCGCGGCACTGCTCACCTTCAGTGCGCTACAGAACAAAGACAAAGTCGGCCTTCTCCTTTTCACCGATGAGGTAGAACTCTACCTTCCTCCCAAAAAAGGTATCGGCCATGCTCTTCGTCTCATCCGCGAGATTCTTCTTTTCGAACCAGAGGGACATCGAACTTCGCTCGCTGCTCCCGTCGATCTCTTGAAAAACGCCGTTCGGAAACGGTCGCTGGTGTTTCTGTTATCAGATTTCCTTTTTGAAGACGATCTTGCGAGCGAGCTTCGTATTGTGAATCGTAAGCACGATCTCGTGGCGATCCAGGTCAGTGATCCAGCCGAACTTACCATCCCTTCCGTAGGGCGAGTGCGACTTGAAGATCCCGAGACCGGTCGTCAGGTGGAAGTAAATACGTCGAACCCTCGTGTCAGGCGCGCCTATCAGAAAGAAGCAGAAGCCTGGCAGGAAGGAATCGACTCCGAGTTCAAACGCCTTGGCATCGACAAGATCTCGCTTCGCACCAACGAAGAATATCTTCCCGCACTCCACGGTTTCTTTAAACGAAGAGAACGCACTGAAGTCGCTTGATGTCCTTCGTCTCCCTCATTCATCCCCTTCTTGCTCAGCAGCCGATCGGCGATGACGAGCTGTATCCAAACTGGGAGTACATCCCGAAGCCATCTCCATGGCCGATGATCTTCTGGATTGTTCTCGCGTTGCTGGTCATAGCAATAGCGGTGGGCGTGTTAGTCTACGCCTTGATCATAAAGAAAAGGACAGCTCCAGGTGCCTCACCCGCTGCACAGGCACGACAACGTTTTTCTCAGTTGGAGCAGAAACGCGAGATCATGGAACTCGGGGAATATAGCCAGGCCCTCTCCGACACATTGAAAGACTACCTCTCAGCAAAGTTTCAGGATCCGGTTCGTTATGAAACTTCATACGAGTTTCTCCAGCGCATTTCCTCACGGGAAACAAAGCTGCCTGACGCAGCCCAACAGGAGCTGGGGCACTTTCTTGTCGAGAGTGAAGAACTGAAATTCGCCAATCTCGACGAGGATGAGGCAACAGCAGTCCCCCTCGCCCGACGGGCGGAGAATATCCTGAATCTGTGCGAATCGATCAGCGGCGCGGACAAGCAGGCCGCAAGGCGATAGCCACAACCCCGCACTTGCAGGAATAGGAAATCGGCTTTTCTTCTATTCCATCTCATGAAAACTCTTCGTCTACTCCCGGTCATCCTTGCGGCATTGTTCCTGACCAGTTGCGTCGGATACGAAGCGAAGTGGAATCAGTCCGTCGCCGACTATCGCGCGGGTAAGATCAAAGCCCCTGAAGGTCCTTGGGAAGGCACATGGACGACGAAGACAAACGGGCACACCGGTGATCTGCGAGCTATCGTCTCAAAGGCACCCGATGGCGAATACGATTTTCACTACCATGCGACCTGGAAGAAATTTCTCCAAGGTGGCTACAAAGTGAAGTTCCCTGCCAAGCGATCTGGCTCCACCTATCGCGTCGATGGCTCAAAAGACCTTGGAATCTTTGGCGCGTTCGGTCACAAAGCGACCATCACACCCAGCCGCTACGAGGCGACCTACTCGAACGACAAAGGCGACCTGGGAACCTTTTCGATGCGGCGACCGGAGTAGGCGTTTGTCGATCACACTTGCGCTGGCATCGGGTTTCCTGAATAGTCCGGGCTCCTATGCCCCGAGACCGTTCGCTTCCTATTTTCGATCTGGAGATCGACCTTGCTGCCGCCCTAGTGGGCGAGAATGCTCGCATTGTTGTGGAAGCGCCGACCGGTTCCGGGAAATCGACACAGGTGCCCCAGTTTCTCGCCGACAGCGGTCAGTGCGACGGCGGGGAAATCTATGTGCTCCAGCCTCGCCGACTCGCGGCTCGTATGCTGGCCTCGCGTGTGGCGGAAGAGCGAGGTGTTCGACTCGGTGAAGAGGTCGGCTACCAGGTGCGATTTGATAATGTAGTGTCGAAGAATACACGGATCCGATTTGTCACCGAGGGGATCCTGATCCGAAAGCTGATCGAGCAGCCCGATCTGCGGGATGTCGCTGCCGTGGTTCTGGATGAATTCCACGAACGCCATTTCTTTGGTGACATCAGTCTAGCTCGCTGTCTTGAAGTGCAGGAAATGCGGCGCCCCGACCTGAAGATCGTCGTGATGTCGGCGACACTCGAGGCGGCTCCGCTGCGTGATTACCTGGGCGAGACATGCACGCATCTTGTCTCCGAGGGCCGCACTTTCCCCGTAGATGTCGTTTATTCCCCGCCGCGAGAAAGGCACAAGGGCCAGCTGTGGGATCACGTCGGCCGAGCGATGCGCGATCATTTAAAAGAACATGGTATCCAGGGACATGCGCTCGTTTTTATGCCCGGGCGTTACGAGATTCAGAAGACGGTTTCGGCCCTGAAAAACGCATCATGGGCCAGTGGATTCGAGATTCACGAATTGTATGGCGAGCTTTCTCCCCAGAAACAGGACGCTGCAGTTGCTCGAAGTGATCGACCGAAGATCATCGTTGCGACGAACGTGGCCGAGACATCGATCACGATTGATGGCATTCGGTTAGTCGTCGATTCCGGGTTGGAACGTCGCTCGTCTTTTGACCATCGACGCGGGATCACGACGCTCCATATTGAGAAAATCTCGCAGGCATCCAGCGATCAGCGGGCTGGCCGAGCAGGACGAACCGGCCCGGGAACCGCCATCCGTCTCTGGAGCGAACGGGAGCACGAACAGCGCGCCCTGGCCACCCCCGCCGAGATCCAGCGCATGGACCTGACTGAGGCCGTGCTCATCCTCGCGTCGAGCGGTGTGGAGAATGTCAGGGAGTTCCCTTGGTTTGAACGGCCCGATGGACGAGGTCTCGACGAAGCGATCAGTCGGCTCAAAACACTCGGTGCTCTCGACAAAGACGAACGCCTCACTGAGTTGGGAAGAAAGATCAGCCAGCTGCCCGTTAATCCGAGATACGCCCGAATCGTCTACGAAGCAGGAAAAGCAGGGTGCCTCGACCTCGTTTCCTTGATCGCCGCCCTGCCCCAGGCACGCCCTCTTTTTCCGAATCGAAAGCGGCAGTCCGATCACCTGATGCCCGAGGATTTCGCGCAGGAGGGCGACCTTTCCGATTACCAACCTCTGCTCCGTGCCTGGAGCCAGATGCAGCAAAACAATTTCCGGCGGGACCTCGGTGAGCGACTCGGTATTCATGCGATGGCATCGGCTGATGTCGGGCGCATCGCCAATCAGCTTTCGCGCATTGCGTCCCGCTGGTTTGAGAGCCCTAACAGCGATCCCAATCCCACCTCGGCCACCCTCGCGCGGGTGCTACTGACAGGATTCTCCGATCGCCTTGCGTTACGAAACAGTGCGTCCACCCTTTCCTGCTCCGTAATCGGTGGGCGACGTGGGCAGTTAGAAAAAGACAGCGTCGCAGCGGCCAAGAACGCCCACCTTTTCCTCGCCGGCGAGATGATCGAAGTCGAGGGCAAAGACGTGAACGTGAAGCTCTCGCACTGCACCCTCATCGATGAGGAATGGGTGCGTGAAGCCTTTCCCGACGACTTCATTGATCGCGACGGTGCCGTCTACGACGAGAAAGCCCGCAAAGTCGAGGCCAGAAAAGAACGACGTTTTCGCGATCTCATTCTCGAGACAAAGCCCAGTGGCGAGGTGCCTCTGGAGGAAGCCGCTACTTTACTTGCCGAACGCGTAATCACCGGAGAGCTGAACCTGAAGGCGTGGGATGACAAAGTGTCCGCCTACTTTTCCCGGATCAGCCTGATCGCCGAGAGCTGCCCCGAGTATGACATTTCCCCCATCGACGAAGAGTCGAAGCTCCTGATGCTTGCCCAGATCTGTCACGGCGCGACCAGCTACAAGCAGATCAAAGATCGGCCCGTGTGGAACGTCATCCACGACTGGCTGCCTGCGCACCAGGTTGGGCTGATCGATCACCTCGCGCCCGAACGCATCAAACTATCGAACGGACGCGAAGCCAAGGTGCATTACGCAGAAGGAGAAAAGCCGAAGATCTCTGTGCTCATACAGCACATCTTCGGGCTCGAAGATTCTCCCACCATCTGCGAAGGCAAAGTCCCCGTGGTCATCGAAATCCTCGCACCGAACCATCGTCCTGTGCAGGTCACCGAAAACCTCGCCGGATTCTGGACCGGCAGCTACCCAGCGGTGCGATCGCAATTGCGAGGTAGATATCCCAAGCACGACTGGCCGGAGTTTGGGTAGGGGCATAGAAAATC
Organism: Verrucomicrobiales bacterium; assembly: GCA_002698785.1. GTDB lineage: Bacteria > Verrucomicrobiota > Verrucomicrobiia > Verrucomicrobiales > DEV007 > Arctic95D-9. The sequence continues at coordinate 148,121 of PAAG01000020.1, forward strand.
TTCCTTTTGCCCACAGGGCTGCAATGCTACATAGCCAAGTCGAGCGGACCGTGGCGTTCTTGCGATCGCTGATGCAGTGACACCGATGGCCCAGATAAGTGCCGCTTTCTGAGCTGTAGGCGCCCCCCAGCACTCACCCAAGACGACGCAGGCGGATCTTGAGCTTCCGCTTCTCTCGGCGCAGTTTCCTGAGTTCTTTGCGATCCTTCTTCGCTCGTGCGCGCTTTATCTTTCGGGTGACCTTTTTCAGTTCCCGTTTTAGCGATGCCCGCTCTAACGCAAGTTCGGCAGCTATCGCAGGATCGTCAATGATCGTGAGCCATGGACCGGGATCGGTGAGCCCGCTGGACACACTGGCCGTTGCATACGCATACAAGGCGAACGTAGCGAAATCGACATCGTAGGAGTTGCTGAATGGCTCAGGAATCAGGATCCGCATCTCGATCGATTTGAAATGTAGTTTACCAGAAAAATTGGCATAGGAGCGTAACGAGATCAGACTCCCACTACTGTATAGCGAAACGTCGGGGATGAACGAAGGCTTCACCCCTACCAGATCCTCGAATACAACCCCTATTGTCGGCATCAGCGTAATACCCGATCCCGAAGTTCCCCCGAAGCAATCGAATCCGAGTGAGCTATTGGCAAACCCCTCGGGTGGATCTACCTGAATCACTTTTCCCTCCGGAACAGTGAAGCGCACGATCACAGTCTCTTCGCCGAGCACACTAAAATCGAAGTCAAACCTCGGTTCAATCGATGGATCCACTTCGAGACGGCTCGTCACCCCGATGATTCCGCCCACGGGTCCACTCCCATCATCGAAAGACGTCACCTCCTGTGAGAGTTCTCCCTCCAGCAATAGATCCCAAAAAACCCGGCCCTGTCAGAACAGCCGAACATCCTACCGCAGCTCCCCATGCAGACATTGCCCGAAGTGCGGAAATCATTGATTCCCAACTACCCGACACCGTGTTTTTCTTAGATAAGCGGAACATATCGAATAAGAAACGTCACATTTTATATAATTTCAATAGTTTACTAGATTCTCGTTTCTCCTTGTCGAAACGGTGGTTTTCGGGTGTTCTTTACGTATCGGCTCATGAAAAACCCATGGACATGGATCGCAGCGACCTTCGGGCTTCTCCTGGCCGCACTGCTGACCATTGCCTTCTATCCCGGCGACCTGGAGGGCATCTGGCACAACGAGTTGTATGCAAGCTGCATGTGCGATTCCCGGAATTTTCTGCTCTTTGAAGACGGGAGCATCTCTTTCTATTCCGACACGCACCACAGCGATTTCGATATCGGCACCTATCAAAAACGGGAGGATGGCCTCTACGATGTCGTTCTCTTCACCAAAGGCACCTCGCCCTACAAATGGACCGTGCGTCCCCATCGCTTCTGGTGGATGCCTCCGGCCGACCCTACGATGCCACCTCATCACCAGAGCTTGATGCGCGCGTTTTACCGTCCTCGCGACAGTGCGATCGACCGCACGATTATCGCCACCGCTCCCCGGCGCGATGCCCTGATTCGATACGAAGAGCAAAAGCGGCAGAAAGCGAGGGAAGCAGCAAAGCTCTCCACAAGGAAGTAGAACAATGACCAGCCGTCCATCGTAGAACGGACATCCCAGTCCGTTTTCTCGCATGTCGAGGGCTTCTCCCGGTCGAACGCAGGGCTTCCGCTAAACGGACTAGGAAGTCCGTTCTACGTTTCTTTTCTTCTGCGAAGGGCTGGAAAGCCGTTCTTCCTTGAGGCGTCCGCACCTCCCCATTCTACCTCCCAACTACCAGATTCCAGCTTCCCTTTTTGGTTAGGTATATCATACCATGCTATTTTGTCCTATACAAATCCGTTTCGGGCCCCTATAGTGCCCTTGTTAGTCATTCAACCACTATGACGATCACTGAAGCCAAAGCCCGCCTCCCCCTTCCTGAGCTTGCGCGGCGACTGGGACTCCCCGGTCCCATTCCTGACCGCGACGGCAAAGCCTTCACCTGCTGGTGGCCCGACCGCCACAACAACGGTGACCGCCATCCCTCGATGAGCTTTTGCTACCAGCTCACCGGCTACAAATGCCACGCCTGCGGCATGAAGGGCGACGGCATCACCCTGCTCCAGCATTCCCTCGGCCTGTCCCAGCAGGAGGCGACCACTCGGTTTGTAACGATGGCGGGCGGACAGCCCCTTTCTCCTCCTGACACAGCCCCCAGGGAGAAAAAGAAGAAGCTCCACCTCCCCACCGACCTGCGCCGGGGAAACGTCGACGACTGGCAGGCCGTGGCAGACATTCGCCACCTCGACGTCATTGCCGTCGACCTCGCGGTGGAGATGGGAGTGCTGCGCTTCGGGACTGTGCACGGATTTCCCTGCTGGATCGTGATCGACGAGAGCCGTCGTGTCGCCGAGGCCCGCCGCATGGATGGGCAACCCTTTCCCCAGACCGATCGCCTGCCCCAGCGCAAGGCCCACACCCTCTACGGCAGCGACAAGAGCTGGCCCGTCGGCCTACGTCCGCTCCATACAAAGCCACATCTCTTCAAAAAGATCATGCTCGTCGAGGGCGGCCCCGATCTCCTCGCCGCCTACCACTTTCTCTGCGTTACCCAGGCAATGGATGCGCTCCCCGTGGCCATGTTAGGGCGAGAGTGCCACCACATCCACCCCGAGGCGCTGCGCTTCTTCTCGGGCCGAAACGTGAGGATCTATCCCCATGCCGATACCGATGGTGGCGGCATCGAGGCCGCGAAACGGTGGGCCGGGGAAATCGAAGCTGCCGGGGCACGCTCCATCACCGCTTTCAACTTCAGCGGACTCACCCGCGAGGACGGCCACCCTGTCACCGACCTCAACGACTGCACTTTAATAAAAAATACACACAAAAACGAAATGAAGAACCTAGTGATATGAATCAAGACTCAAGACTGATCACCTACTTCGAGGCGGTGGAAACACCGGAAATTCCCGAAACCCAACCTGCGAAACCTGCGAAAACCCCATTTTGTAGTAATAACGCAGGTTTCGCAGGTTTCGCAGGCGGGGGTCACGACGAAAACGAAACCGCATCGCCGCCGTTTCCCACCGACGCATTCCCCTCCGACGTCGCCCATTACATCCGCGAAGTTGCCCGTGTCGCGATGATCCCGGAGTCACTCTCGGGTAGTGCTGTGTTAGGCACCTTGTCCGGAGCCATCGGCTCCGGCGTGGAACTGACCAACTATCGGGGCGACCTGCGGGGAAATCTCTCCATACTCGCCATTGCCCGCAGCGGCACGGGAAAAGACCTCGCCACAAACCTGACCGCCTTTCCCCTCTTCGATCTCGAGCGGGAGCGCTACGACCTGTGGCGCACCGAGACGAAGCCCCTGCTCCTCGGCGATCTCCGTCGTGTCGAGAAACGCCTGCGGGATGCCGAGAAAAAGACGCCCAGCGCACCCCAGTCCGAAGCCGATCACCGAGAGACCCTCCATGCCCTGGAGCGGGAGAAAGCCGACCTCGAAAAACGACTCGGCACCGAGCCCGAAGTCGTCACCTCCAACGTCACCCGTGAGATGCTCGGGGAGATCCTCGCAAATCAACCCGGCGAGGCCATCCTTTCCATCTCCTCAGAGGCCCGAGGCATCATCGACGTCGTCAGCGGAAAATACAGCAGCAAAGGCGGTGATGAGGATATCTACTGCACCGGCTTTTCCGGCACCTATTCGAAGGTCAGTCGACGATCGAGCACTACTTATCATCTGAAGCGGCCCTGCCTCTCCGTCCTCTGGATGCTGCAGCCTGACTGCTTCGAGGGCATGATGCGAGACGAGAAGAAAGTCGAGAGTGGTCTCCTGCCTCGCTTTCTCGCCTTCGATACCAAGGCTCGCCCCGAGCTCGTTCCCGAAGACCTGCCCACCCTCTCCAACGAACTGCGTGAGAGCTGGCGCGAGAGCATCGTCACCTTGGTCGAACACTACCGCGACCGGGGAGACGAGCCCGTCTTTCTCCCCGTCGAGCACAGCGCCTCCGAGATCCTGCGGCAATACGACAACGATATCCGTGCCCGGAGAAGTGAGACCGGCGACCTCAGCGACGTCGATCCCTTTGCCGCCCGTTGGCCCGAGATCGCCTGGCGCATTGCCCTCGTCCTGCACGTGGCCGAGCACAGCAGCCGGGCCACCTACTACCCCCTATCCGACCACACCGCCCGCAGCGCCGTGGCATTGATGGACTGGTATGCCGGCGAGACGCTCCAGCTACTCGCCAGCAAACGGAACCAGGCAAAGAGAGAGCGAGAAGACCGCCTCCTCACCATCCTGACAGAATCCCCTGACGGCACCCAGAGTCTGCGGGATCTCGATCGGAGAAACGGCTTTTCATCCGCAGAAGTCCACGCCATCGCAAATCGCAGTCCGCGAGTCGAAGTGTATGACAAGAACGCCAACGGCCCCGGTCGAATCTCCCTCATCGCCCGAATCGTTCCCCAGATGAAATAGCGAAATTCACGCAGCCCCCTGCCTGCGTTTCCTGCGATTCCTGCGTTTTTACCCCAAAATGGGCGAATCGCAGGTTTCGCAGGTTGGGTTTTGGGGGGGCGGCTACTGAGTTTCAGGGTTATCCTTCCTCCACACTTTCATCATAGATCCGAGTGTAGTCTTCAAATTCTGTTCCCTTGAGATCCTCCTTTATCACTTCCTTCGCGAGATCAAAATCTACTACAAAGCAACAAACTTCCATTGTACCGCTGCCAATGCTCCCTCCGTCACAATTTCCAAGCCCCGTCCATCCCAGTGTCTCATCCATTCTGGATTGCAGTTGATACCGTTTCTCCAAGTCTTCAGGAGTTCCAAAACCGTTAACGCTATATTCAATTAAGAGAATTGAGTGGTCTTCCCATTCGACTTGCGAATATCCCTCAGCGATTCGCAGGTCTATCTCTGCCTGTATTTTCTTTTCAGCAGGCGACCCAAAAGAGGACTTTATTTCTTTAGACTCGCCCCTTGTCCCCAGAACTCCCCAATGGATGGTGTGAATGCCTTTGTTCTCCCAAGTCTCCCAATAAAAATTGGTGTCCTCTCCAAGCAAGTAAAGTTTCAACATATTGAGAAAGAACTCTCCCACTGAGATTACGTCAATTCGGGATTCAACAGCATTTCACAATATGAAAATCGAAAAACGACACAGTTCCTCCCCAGCAAACGCGATTGCTCCTTTTATGCTGATAGATCAGAATGTTCTATATTATCCGACAGATGTAGCTATTTGATGCAAATTTGCTCCCGAACCACCCCAATCACACGACTTGCCCAACCCCAAAAACTCGCTACTATCGCGATCATGGAACCACGGAAGCATCATCCGTCTTCGTCCCGCACCGACCGCGCGTCGGGTAGCAGGGCCGCCTGTACCATCTGGCTCGCGCTGGCTTCGCTGTTGCCGGTGTCCAGCCTGCTGACGAGCTGCGCGACGGGTTATTACGCCGAGAACGGGGCGCGGGGAGGTCACGAATATCGCCGTGTCGATACCAATACCTTCCAGGTGACCTTCAACGGAAACGCAGTCACCTCGTCCAAGCGGGCCAAGGACTTCGCCCTGCTCCGTGCGGCTGATCTGTGCCTCGAACACGATTTCGAGTCGTTCATCATTCAGCAGCAGGTCTCCCACGTGGATACCCAGACCTACCAGACGGGAAGCTACTCGACGACAAACGCCTCCTACTACGGCAATGCCAATGGAGGCACCCTCTACGGAACCACCACCACGACTCCGAAGACGAGGACGGTATCCAAACCCTCCGCCGGCATCGAGATCTACTGTTTCAACGGCGATCCTCCACCCCATTCCGGAAAGACCTACCAGGCCGCCGAAGTGAGAGAACAGATCCGCGCCGAATACGAGATGGAAGAAAAGCCCAACGGCAAAACCAAAGCCAAGCTCAAACCGAATGAGCTGCTGCAGTATTTGTAGGGGGTGTTGGGGCGGTGTGAGATACGCAACGACTGGCAAACACACCATTTGCTAATCCTGCCATTCGCACCTATGTGATTGCTATTCAGGAGGGTAAGCGGAAATTCTTACTAAATTATAAAACGGTGAATTATGCGAGAATCGCTTACTTCATGAAAATCAGCGAATATTTCCATCAAGTTAACGCTCAAGTTCAAACGATTTTTCAAAGTAGTTCTACCCAAATCAAAGAACTCGGAGCTTATCATGACGCCACCGCGACAATCCATGAACTATCAGAGTTAATTGGCCATCAAAATGAACCGCAACTCCTAAAGATTGTTTGCGCACAACTTGAGGCCAGTAATCTCTGCATGCTTTACGGAATGTATCGGTCTGCGTTCTCTGCGCTCCGATTATCTTTAGAATTTGGAGTAGCGGCATGCTATTTTTCAGTAAATAAGCTGGAGGAGAAAGAATGGTTAGACGGACGGTCAGATCTGATCTGGGGAGTCATCACCTCCACCGAAAATGGGGCCATTTCAAAACGAATGGCGAAAGCGTATTTTCCGGAGCTAGAAGAATTTATACCTGAATTCCAAACGAAAACTTCAAAAGTATACCGTCAGCTTTCAGAATATGTCCACGGTAATGTTGACACCTGGACGACAACTGGATTGATAATTGAAAAAAGCCAAGCACTTGAGGAAGAGTATGATCGCGCATTCAGCGATACGATTTGCGCAATTCTCTTTTCTTTGTCCCTCCGCTATCTAAGAGAACTTGGTCGAGATACGTGGCCGGAAAGCCCAATTTTCATCGATACATTTCGAGAAATCACACCGATTAGAGAGTTTCTTGAGAACACCACTAAATGAACTCCTTTTACCTACGAACAGAAAGCATCAAGCCCGGCGAAATACGCGACCTCTGGGCACGAAGTGCAGCCGACGAGAATATTGTGGAATCACTCTGCTCCCCAGAACCTTGCCTACTTGAGGGATCAAGGGGAACAGGGAAATCCTTTTTGATGCGCGTCGCAGAACAGGAACTGGACGAACAATCAGACATTCTCCCGGTCTATGTGTCCTTCAACATTAGCTCCCTTATCGACACAGAGGATCCATTGCAGTTCTACCATTGGATGCTGGCAAAAACGTTAAAGGCTCTCTTAAATAAATTGAGGAAACGTGGTCTTTCAGTATCCGCCGAGTCAGTTTCGCTAATGAGCAACCATGAACTTGAGAACTTCAATGCGGTAGAGATTGAGTTAAAGCAGATTGTGAAAGGATTTGAGAACTCCTATAAGAACGCTTCTGCAATTGAGATCGACGTGCTTCCAGAAATCGAAGACGTAAAAGAGGCTATCGAATCAATTTGTTATGAAAACATGTTGGGCCGGATCTATTTCTTTTTTGACGAAGCGGCACACGTCTTCAGGCCAGACCAACAGCGACAATTCTTTAGTCTCTACAAGGACTTGAGATCACCATTCATCACGTGCAATGCAGCAATCTACCCAGGGGTTACACATTTCGGCGACTCTTTTGAACCGATTCATGATTGCATCTACAAGAGGATCGAACGCGACGTCCGGGATGAAACATACATCTCATACTTTGAGGATATGGTCCAAAAGCAATCGGAAGACGATTTCTTCTCGAAATTACAAACTCACCGCTCCTTGTTTCAGACTCTAGCTATTTGTGCAGGTGGAAATCCACGGATGGTGCTAAAAACGATTCAAGATCTCGCAAAATTCAACACAGCTTCAGTCGACCAACTCGTTAAGGACTTTTACCGAAATCGAATATGGGCAGAGCACACTGAATTAGGTGAAAAATTTGAAGGACACAAAGAGCTCATTGATTGGGGCCGAGACTTTCTCGAAAATACAGCGATCCCTGCAATTGAGAAATACAACATCGCGAGAAAGCGAAAAGGCATTAACGAGTCTACTATTTACTTCTGGGTTCACAAAGATGCTCCTGCGGCAGTGAAGGAAGCCCTTCGGCTGATGAGTTACACAGGTATCATTCGCCGCACTGACTCCGGAGTAAGAGCAACCCGTGCGGAGTTAGGTTCCCGTTACGAGGTTAAGTATGGTTGTATACTAGCTAGGCTTGGAAAACCCCATTCCGAATCTCAAGAGTTCTACAATTCACTTTCTCTTAAAAAGTTTCCTGAATTCGGAAAAAATCACGGGGCATATGAAGATGTCGTTAAAGTTACAGAGACGGTTGCTGATGATGAGCGATTTAGAAAATCGCTTAAAAACATGCTTTCAAAACCGATAGATGTACTACAGATGCTGACCAATTGGCAGATTGGAAAGCTAAAATCAGCAGGAGTTCTCACAGTCGAAGACCTCTACAACAAGACTGAAGAGGAGCTAATCAGGCGTATATATAATGTTGGCCCCGTACGTGCCCGGATAATGAAGAATGCGGCGAATGCCGAATTGCTAGAATATTTATCAGGCTAATCAATGTTTCGGCGGATCAACAGTTCATTCATATCTCAGAAGAGTTGCGGTATCATTTTCCAAAACAAATTATCAGGAAGTAATTTCTTTCCTAATTAGAGCTTTTTTATACCGGCGCTGTCACCTAATTCGAATACAACCTTCGGCCTATCCGCACATCCCACAACACTCACTCCCCACTAGCAATCTCCAGCACGGCATAAACAGGCTCGTGGTCGGAGGGGTGGCGGTCCTTTTTCCCCCGATGGCGATCGATCCCGGCTTCGAGGATGGTCCATTCTTCGGTGCAGAGCACCCAGTCGATGCGGGCGGTTCCGGGATTCAGTCCGAAGCCGGTAAAGGTGATCTCGTTAGGCAGGTCGTGCTTTTCATTCAACTCGCGGTAGGTGTCGCGTAGGCCTTGGGGTCCGGCGGTGAGGTTCTGGTAGGGCTCGGTGCCTTCTCCGCAGTTGAAGTCGCCTGTCAGGACGGCAGGCGCTCCCTTGGCGAGCTTCCCTATTTCCGCACGCAGGAGTTTCGCGGATTTCTCACGCGCGGTGGGGCCTTGGTGATCGAAATGGGTGTTCATGTATAGCAGCTCCTGCCCGCTCGCCTTTTCCTTCAGCCGCACCCAGCTGGCAATGCGAGGCAGGCTGGAGTCCCAACTGATCGAACCGACTTCATCCGGCGTCTTGCTGAGCCAGAACGTTCCCTGATCGGACTTCTCGAATCGCTCGGTGCGGAAGAATATCGCGCAGGTCTCCCCGCCTTTTCCCGGCACACGGGGGACGGCATAGACGGTGTATTCGGGGAGCTTCTCGGCGAGAAACTCGACCTGGAAATCGATGGCCTCCTGCAGGCCGAGTAGATCTGGCTTGCGATTCTGGATCGTCTCGGCAACGAGTTCCTTCCGTTTTCTCCACGCATTTTTTCGGTCCTTGGCGGTGCCGTAGCGGATGTTGAAAGACATCACCGAGACTGCGTCATCTGCCAGGGCAGCGAGTGGGTTCAGCACCAGGGAGAGATAGAGAACGAGGGCAAGACCAGAGATTCGCATAGCCAACATCGATACCACGGCAGGGAAAACGAACAACTCCCTGCCCCACACGTCTTTCCGGTGGGTGGGTCTGCGCCTTCACAGTCCCAGAACGCGCTTCGCCGTTTCTTTAGCGATTTTCTCATTCTCTTCGTCGGCTTCTCGCTGGTAGATCTTGTCGGCAGCACCGACTTGTCCCCTGTGTAGGAGAAACAAGGTAGATATCCCTCCAACCTGATTGAATCCACTCAGCGAGAAGACAAGATCTCCTTCGTCTGAAATGCCGAGGGCATCCACCATCTCTTTCTCCAGCGCTGCCTTCACATCATGCGTCGACCTCCCTTTGGGCGGTTCAGGAGAGAGAAAATGCCGCTCGATCGCGAGGAATTTTTCCCGGTAGAAAAGAAGGATGATACTCTCACCATTTTCTTCTTCCTCCATCAGCACGCAGTCGCACGGTATGCCGTTCGCACGTTGATCATCGCCCTGGGGAACGACCCGAAACCGGGGCAGTTTCTTCGACGCGTCTTCGATCGACTCTCCCCAGCTTACGTTGCTGAAGCCCCCGGCGTGAATCGTTTTCTCTCCGGCCACTCCGCCGAACGGAAACGCGAGCAGGATACCGAGGATACTCAGTGAAGGAAGACACTGTTTCATAATGAGGCCCTCGAATCGTAGCACCCCGAGAGCACAAATGGCGAGACTTTTCCCTTCTCTAGTAGATCGTCTCTATATACACTTCTCCGAAATGAGACGTCTTCTCCCCATTGCCTGCCTACTCCTTTTCTCACTTGCTCTTGCCGAGGAAGAGTTCAACTACGAAGAAACGATCGCCTACCTCCGAGAGCGAACGGCAAGCCCTCTCCCGGACGCGGAAGTCGCCTACACTCTCGGGCCAAGCTACCTGGAGGAATTCTATGAGGAGGATGGGAAGGAAAGGAAGTTCATCGCCTATTATGCAAAAGCCTTCTCGCTGGAGAGCTACCCAACGGTTGGAAAGGGAGTGGACCAGGCAAATATCAGCACCGGACAGCACGTTGTCACCTTGTATCGGAAAGGTGAAGATCGGCCTGTCGTTCGCATCGAGGGAACCGGCTACCAGTTACCAACTTCCCAGTTCCGGCTCCAGGGCGGAGATATCATCGTCATCCGAACGAAAGATGACAATTCCCCATTCGCTCCCCAGCAAGACCGTCGCACCCAAATTCTGCCGGAAGACGAAAAGAAGGAATAATCTCGCCTGACAACCTGCGGCAACCACATCGGCAGAGCGGTCCTTTTCTGACAATGTTGCGGAGTAGTGGTTGCAAACCGCCGAACTCCGTTGCCTATTGCTTTCCATGAAATTGATACCTTCGCTTGTCTTGTCCGCTGCTCTCGTGTGGAGCGTTTCTCCCACAACCGCTCAGGAAACAGCAGCCCCGGCGATACCCGGCGAAGTAGGCACCTCAATGGGCGCATCGAATGCGACGATGTGTTACCTGGCACAGGCCTTGTTCGGCCAACTCTTCGACGCCGACGTTTCCACCGAGGAGAAACTGCGGGCAGTAGTGCTGGCGGCAGGCGGATCCAAGGGCGGAATCGACACAGCCAAAGATCATCTCGTAAAAACGGGCAAATATTTCAACGGTGCCGATGCAGAGTCCCTCAACGCATTGATCACGCTCATGGAGACACTGAGCGCCGAGGCACAGGCTCTCGTCGACCACCTCAAGGCAAAGAGCGAAGGAGGCACCAACGAAGCTGCGATCGCAGAATTCAAATCAAAGCGCGCCACCGTAGCGAAGGACCTGGTGGAATTTGGCTTCCCCCTCGAGATGGTCGAGTAGTGCGCCGCTCGGACCAAATCGTGCGTTGGTAGGCGGATCGGCCAGCTCTGAGTCCCCTCCGGAACAGACGAGGAAAGGAAAAGGGCGAGAAATCCCGCCCTCTCCCAGCCGGACGACTCAGGACAAATACTAAATCACTTCAGCGATCCTGACCACGCACCGCCAGATCCCCCATCCTTCGTATAGGCACCAGAGAACTTTTCGGGACTGGTGAATTTGAACTCGAATTTTCCTCCATAATTTGGGTCATCGGCACGACCCCAGGAACCGCTCACGATATAGACGCCATCGGTTGCTCTCCATTTACGATCCTCGATCCTGATCGTGTTGTTCTGAGTATCGTACCAGCCTTGCGACCAGTGAATATCCCCGTAGCTCGAGGTCCATACCGCACTCAGGTTCGGTTCGAACTTCACCGCCGCTGAGCCTTCCCAGTCCGTTGTTGTGGAGCTGTCTTCATATTTCCACCACCCTTTGAAGCTGTTGGGTGTGTCGAACCAGAAAACGAAATCACCTTTGTGGCTCGGGTCATTGAGACGCCCCCACTTTCCTTTCACGACATAGGTGCCGGATTCCGAGTCCCAACCACGAGAGGTGACTGTCAGGGTCTTATTTGAGTTTCCATACCACCCTGCTCCTCAATCAATCTTACCGTTGCTCGATGTCCAAGAGGCACCGAAGTTCGGTTCAAATTGCTGTGCGTGGCTTGTTGAGACTGCTCCTGCGAGCAGTAGACCAGACAGAAATACGGCAAGGCGAAGCTCCCAATTCGTGTTGGAGAATGTTGGTATAGTAGATTTCATAGGTAGATTTGCTGTTGTGTCCGCCCATCAGTATGACACGGCGATGCTTGTCTTTTCAATTCGTTTACTTGGTAGAAATGCATCAGCACTTCCCCTGGAAGAGGGAAACCCATGAGCCCCATTCCGGCGAAAAATGAAATCAGCATGCAAGAAAATGAATTTAGGCAGACCACCCCGAAGCGAGTCCCCACCTCACAAACCCAGATTCCATCCTTCACACTCCGGGCGATCTCCCGTAAGCTCTTTGGGAAATGCCCCGACACATCCTTGCCCTCGACCAGGGAACGACGAGTTCCCGTGCCATTGTCTTTTCTGATGCCGGTGAAATCGTCTCCGTCGCCCAGCAGGAATACGAGCAGATTTTCCCCAAACCCGGCTGGGTCGAACACAATCCGAACGACATCTGGAACTCCCAGCTCTCAGTCGCTCGTGAGGCATTGGAAAAGGCCGACCTGAAGGCCTCGGACATATCGGCCATCGGCATCACCAACCAACGGGAGACGGTCGTCTTCTGGAATCGCGAAACGGGCGAACCGATCCACAACGCCATCGTCTGGCAGGATCGACGCACGGCTGAATACTGCTCCTCACTCGAAGAGGCAGGCCACGCTGAGAAAATCGCGAACATCACCGGTCTCATCATCGATGCCTATTTTTCAGGATCGAAGATCCGCTGGCTATTGGAAAACGTCGACGGAGCCCGGGAACTAGCGGACGAGGGCAAGCTCGCCTTCGGCACGATCGATACCTGGCTGGTCTGGAACCTCACCGGTGGCAAGAAGCACATCACCGACGCGACGAATGCAGCGCGCACCATGCTTTGCGATATCAACAAGGTGGAGTGGAGCGATGAGATGCTCGACCTGCTCGAAGTCCCCCGCTCCATCCTGCCCGAGATCCGAGGCAGCAGCGAGGTCTACGGTGAGACGGTAGAGGACCTCTTCGGCAGCGCCATTCCCATCGCCGGGATCGCAGGCGATCAGCACGCCGCCCTTTTCGGTCAAGCCTGCCACAGCACTGGCATGGCCAAAAACACCTACGGCACCGGGAGCTTCATGCTCATGAATACCGGCACGGAGCCTGTCCCCTCGAAGAACCGCCTGCTCACCACGATCGCCTGGCAGATCGACGGCGTCACGGAGTATGCTCTCGAGGGTAGCATTTTCATCACCGGTGCCGTCGTGCAATGGCTGCGCGATCAGCTGGGCATCATCCAGTCCGCTGAGGAAATCGAGGAACTGGCAGGAAAAGTAGAAGACAACGGCGGCGTGTATTTCGTCCCTGCCTTCGCCGGGCTCGGTGCGCCACACTGGAACGGCTATGCTCGCGGAACCATCTCGGGGCTCACCCGAGGCTCGAACAAGTCCCACATCGCCCGTGCGGCGCTGGAGGGCATCGCTTTTCAATCCTACGACGTCCTCTCTGCGATGGAGAAAGACTCTGGCATCGAGTTGACCGAACTACGCGTCGACGGCGGAGCCTCCATGAACGGGCTGCTCATGCAGATCCAGGCCGATGTCCTCGGCGTGCCCGTGATCCGCTCGCAGATCGCAGAAACGACCGCCCTCGGAGCCGCCTACCTCGCAGGGCTGGCGACAGGAGTTTGGAAGGATAAGGAAGAAATCGCGTCCAAGTGGAAAGAAAGCGCAAGATTCGATCCCGGCCCCGGTCAGGAAGCCATGCAAGCCTGCCTCACCGACTGGAACAAAGCGGTGGAACGAACGTTACTGTGAGCAGCGCCGTCCGCCGCAACTCGATGAGAATTGCATTTTCATCTCAATCAGACGATACTCAAACCATGGCGACTTTGACCGAAGTCCAGAAACAAGCTGACTCTCTGTCGGAACCCGACAAAGAGGAACTCCTTCGCCATCTGCTGAATACGTTGCCTGATGCACCACTCGGACCGGACGACGAAGAAGTCGCTCGTCGAGTCGAAGAAATGGAGTCTGGTGCGGTGCAACCCATCAGCCACGACCAATTTCTCGCCGAAGTCGGCCGGAAATGAAAGTCATCGAGTATCACCCTCGCGTTCCCACAGAAGTCCGCGAGGCAGTGCAATACTACGAAGAGATCTCGCAGAAACTGGGTGACGATTTCTGGAACGAACTCACGCAAGCGTTGGAATACGCACGACAATTCCCTGAGCATCATCATTTTGACGCCGGAGGTCACCGGAGAAGCAACCTGAAACGATTTCCGTATCACTTTCTCTTTCAGGAAAAAGAAGATCGTATTAGGATTATCGTAGTCCGTCACAATCGACGCGATCCCAAATTCGGGATGCGCCGGAAGTAACAAAGTCGGAGTTTGGAAGGATAAGCCGCGGATCGCGTCCAAGTGAAACGAAAGCGCACGGTTCCATCAATAAAACGCTGGAACGAACCTTGCTCTAGACTGTCAAAACGTTTATGACTTGCGGATTTTCAGCGATTTCTTGCAATCGCGGCATTTCTGCGAAAGAATTCCCTCCTCTCCAGCCATGCGTAGCCTTCTTCGCTCCAAGATCCATCTTGCCACTGTAACTGAGGCAAACGTCGACTATGTCGGCAGCATCACCATCGACAGGGATTTGATCGATGCGGTGGGCTTGTGGGTCGGTGAAAAAGTCCTCGTCGTCAGTGCCACCACCGGCGCTCGTCTCGAGACCTACGTCATCGAAGGAGAATCCGGCTCTGGCATCATCGGCATCAACGGTGCGGCCGCTCACCTCATCAACGCTGGGGAAAAGGTCATCATCATGGGCTTCGAACTCACCGAAAAGCCGGTCGAGCCAAAGGCGATTCTCTGCGACAAGAACAACGGGATTTCCCGATTTCTCACCGAAGAAGCCGGCCAACTCATCACGGCCGATTCCTGATCTCCCGGGTCATTCGGGATTCGCCCACGCGCGGACGACTGCTTCCAGTCCGATCACGACGGACTCCAGCTTTTCCATGTCGAGCTTGTCGATCGTATCCGTAGGCTTGTGATAGTGGGGGTAGCGATAGGGCCCCGTATCCGTCACCATGATGCCCGGATATCCTTCCTGCCAGAACGACCAGTGATCCGACCACGCGACTCCCGGAACGCTCTCCGGCATCGCCAGCGCCAAAGCAGGAGTCTCACTCGCCCCCATGAAGATGGCCCTCGCTCCGTCCACCGTGTATCGAGAGCCTTCCTTTCCGACGAAGGCGAGAAAGCTCCCCGCATCGGGAATTTCTCCAAACTCTCCCTCAGGAAATTGCTGACTACCCGCCTCCTCCGAGTAGTAACCGATCGTATCGAGCGCCATCATCGCCACGATGTTCTCGTTGGCCCTTTGGCAGAGGGCAGCATACTGACGACTCCCCATATTCTCAGTCTGAAAGAAAGGTGGCTCCTCATTCGCAAAGGCGACAAAGCGCACAGTTCGGTCCTGCTGCTCGCCTGCAAGTGCCTGGGCCATCGCTAACAAAGCCGCCACACCCGTGCCGTTGTCATTCGCTCCCGGTGTGCCTTTGTAGGAATCGTAGTGAGCCCCGATCACGACAATCTCCGAGCGACGTTCTTTTCCCGGCAGCTCGGCGACAATGTTGCGGTACTCCTGCCCGTCTACGGCATACTCGTGGCGCTTGATCTGGTAGCCCATGTTCCCGCCACCCAGGGTCGACTCCAGCCAAATCGCGGCCGACTCGAGTTTTTTTGGCTTCAGGTAATTGCGCTCGCCGATCTGCTCGGTGAGGATGGTGAGGAAACGCTGCAGATCCTCCTTGCTGACGGCTCTCTGGTTCAAACTCGCTGCCTCCAATCGCACTTTCTCATCCGGATCTCGTGTGTCTCTGCCGGACTTCAAAGAAGTATTCACCACAGCCCCGATACCGATCAAGAGCAACCCGGCGGGAAATGCGACAATCAGAAACGGGATCAGTTTGTTCTTCTTCATCAATGTTCAGGACCTTACGAGAGAGCAGCCAGAACCGCCTCTGCCGCACATCCGTGTGCGTCCATGTCTTCGCTTCCGGGCTCGGATAGTTTTTCTACGACTTCAGCAAGGTCGGCCTCCATCTTCTTTCGAACTTCCGCATCGCTCAACAGTCGTCCCAGGCCTTCGGCAATGCCCGGCCCCGTCGCACGATCCTGCAGCAGTTCGGGAACAATCTCGCGGTCGGCCAACACGTTCACAATGCCGAGAAACCTCACCGACATCACCCGCCGCGCTACCGCAGCAGTAAGCCACGCCACCTTGTAGACGAGGCAATATGGCAGACCGAGACACGCTGCTTCGAGCGTAGCCGTCCCTGACGCAACCACTCCCACATAGGCCGTCTGCATCAGCTCGCGGGACGCTTTCTCACGGACCTCGATGCACTCTGACAAACCCGCCTCTTTCGTCATTTCACGAAGCTTCTCATTCGAGACCGGCGTCGCACCAGAGGTCGCGAAGGTCACCTCGGGGAAACGCTCTTTCAGAATCTTCGCTGCGGCAAGCATCTCGGGAAAGAGCTTCGCAATCTCCCTCTCGCGCGAACCGGGAAGAAGAGCAACGAGGTTTTCCTGCCGAGGCAGATTCGCGTTTCTCAGCGCCGCCATCGAATCCACCAGCGGATGCCCGGCAAATACCGTGGGCAGCCCAGACTCTTCGTAGAGATCCTTTTCGAATGGGAAAATGCAGATCATCAGGTCGAGCAGCTCGGCCATCGTCTTGATGCGACCGCGTTTCCACGCCCAGACCTGCGGACTGATGTAGTAGATCAATTTGCCCTTGTAGTCCCGCTCTCGCAATGCCTTGGCGAGACGAAGGTTAAAGCCGGGATAGTCGATCAGCACGACTCCATCAGGCTGCGTCGCAATGATCTTCTCCACCGTCTCATCGAGCTTCGCCTTGAAATAACTGTATTTCTTCAGCACTTCCCAGAGACCTAACACAGCCGCATGCTCCAGCCAGTCTTCGACATCACCTGCCAGCTCGTGCATTTTCGGCCCACCGAGCCCTGAAAACGTCACTTCCCCCTGCTCTTGAATGGCAGACATCAAGGCCGCTCCGTGGGTATCGCCACTGATTTCGCCGGAGACAAGGAAGAGGGTTTTCACTTGGTGTCAGGGTTAGCTAGCGAATCTCAATGTCATCTGGAGGAGCCATGTCGTAGCCCCACTCATCAAAGGCAAACTTCCACCGCTCGCGGATCTGCTCGGCATGCTCAGGGGCGATCGTGTGCACGTTTCGACGATAGCCCTTCAGCCCCTTCACGTAGGCATCGATCTCTTTCAGCCCAGCCTCTTTCCCATCGAGCCCAAGCGTGTCGTAAATGCGACCGATCTCGCCCGTGGGATCCGCCGTGATCTTCTCGTAAGTCGTCTCCACCAACTGATCGGCAGGCAGGTTCAGGCGATCACGATCCTCGATGTATCGCTGCATCACCTTCTCGTAGGTATCGAGAACAAAGCCGGGGATGTCGACATTCTGGAACGGCTGCCAGGCAAAGGCATTGTAGAGACGAGGGAACTTCCCACAGGTAGAACTGAACACCGGCCAGGGATTCCGAACGATATTCACGAACTTCGCATCCGGAAACATTTCCAGGATCATCTCCATCCGCGTCGTCGAGGGAGGATTTTTAAAGAGCAGCTGCTTGCCTTCCTTGGCATAGTTTACCTTCCGGATGAGAAACTCATAGTTCTTCTGAAAGCGCTCTTTTTCCTTCTGCGTGCACTCTTCGAAAAACATCGAGCGATCCCGGTGCAGAGCCATGTCCTGTGGGAAATAGTAAATGTAGTAGTAGCCGATCGGATTCAGGTTTCCGAGGGCCATTTCCTCTTCCTGCGGCTCATCGAGAGTGAGCTTCACGTTGTCATAGCCACGCGTCTCAGGCAGCGCCCGGTCGATGATCTTGCGAGCAATCCGCACCTTGGGCCCGAGCATATCCAGCGGCATCGCTGTTTCGGAAAAGCGCATATACCCGAACTGCGGGTCACGGCTCATCAGGTTGTGAAGGTGGGTGGTTCCACTGCGCCAGTGCCCAATCAGGAACACGGGAGGCTTCTTGAACATCTGGCGATTGATCGCGCCGCGATACTTCACTTTCTCAATCGTCGCGAGCGGCAAACGAAGCGTCTGCCCCACCCAACCGATGAATCGCTGGTATCGAGTCCTCGGGTCCAGCCCACCGGAGAACAGGGCATGCTTCAGGAACACGCGCAGTCTCGCTCCGGCGAATGGGTGCAGCCCGGGAGGCTTCTCGGTCGCTGCTGATTCCAATGTCCACTTTCCACCCATAGTCAGATTCTCAGGGGTCAAAGCTATAGACGGACTTGGCAACGAGTGCGAATTGAAATTCCGGATTCCTGCGCCCTGCCCCCTTGCGCACCAGCCCAAAGTCGAGTAACCCGGTGAAGATGAATTCAAAGGAGGGCTTTCTTGCGCTGAACCTGCTACCGGGTATCGGCCCGATACGGGTGCGCCGTCTCCTTGCCCACTTCGATTCGCCGGAGAAAATCCTCCTCGCCAGCCAATCCGAGCTCTGCCGAGTCTCCGGTATCGGTCGAGAAATGGCCGAACTCATCTCCGATTGGGAAAGCTCTGTCGACATCATCGAAGAGCAGCGCCGCATGAAAGAGCACGGCATTTCCCTGCTCACCCTCGAAGATGAATCTTACCCACCAGCCCTGCGCGAAATTCACGATCCTCCCTTTCTCCTATATATAAAGGGAGACATCCGCCCTTCCGATGCCGCCGCCCTGGGAGTGGTCGGATCTCGACGCACCACGCACTACGGAAAAGAACAGGCGAGGAAGCTCAGTTTCCAGCTGGCTCGGGCTGGCTTCTGCATCATCAGTGGCCTCGCCCGTGGAATCGACACTGCTGCCCACGAAGGCGCTCTTGCGGCCGAGGGGCGCACCATCGCTGTTCTCGGATCGGGAATCGGAAACATCTATCCTCCCGAGAACGCTGCTCTCGCCGACAAGATCGCGGAAAACGGTGCCGTCATTTCTGAGTTCCCCGTCCTCTACGTGCCGGACAAGCAGTCCTTCCCTTTACGCAACCGCATCGTCTCGGGAATGTCGCAGGGACTCCTTGTTGTCGAGGCTCCTGCCCGTAGCGGATCGCTCATCACTGCGAACCAGGCACTGGAACAGGGCCGCGCTGTCTTTGCCGTCCCCGGACCGATCGATCGCCCGACCTCAGAAGGCTGTAACCGCCTCATTCGACAGGGTGCTACGTTGGTTTGTTCCGCTCGCGACATCATCGAAGATCTCGCAAATGAATTGAACTCTCTCCCCCTCGAGATGTCACAACCTGCTCACGCCGCTCCGAAAGCGACGCCGAAACGGGAGGTTTCTCTCAGTGATCTCGAGAAGAAAATCCTGGCTCAACTGGAACAGGGAGAGGCAACTATAGACAAACTCGCCGAGGCCCTGGAACAGCCCGCCAGCACGGTGAGTGTATCCCTTTTACAACTCGAAATGAAGAGCCTCGTGAAACAGTTACCTGGCAAATACTTCACGAAACTGATTTGACGGATCGCTTAATTAAGGCAATTCCGTGTTGCGAGAGAAATCTCCCCAATCCCAAGCACAACCATGTCCAAGTCCCTCATCATCGCAGAGAAACCAAGCGTCGCCAACGATCTGGCGAGAGTGCTCGGGAAGGATTCTGCTATCGGCAAATTCGAGAAGAAGGCCGATTATTTCGAAAACGACCATTATATAATCTCATCCGCGATTGGTCACCTCGTGCAGCAAGCCCTCCCCACAACGGCAGAGGGCAAGATGCTTCCCTGGAAGTTCGACTGCCTCCCGGTGCTCCCCGAAGAGTTCGCCCTCGAGCCCAGCGAGCAGAAAGGTGCCAAGACTCGCCTCAACCTGCTCAAGAAGCTGATGAAGCGAAAGGATGTAACCGAACTCATCAATGCTTGTGACGCCGGCCGCGAGGGTGAATTGATCTTTCGATACATCGTTCAGTTTTCGAAAGTCGACAAACCTGTGCGCCGTCTCTGGATGCAGTCCATGACGGACAACGCCATTCGCGAGGCATTCGCCAAGCTCCGCGACGGAGCCGCAATGAAGCCCCTCAGCGACGCGGCCTACTGCCGTTCCGAGTCCGATTGGCTCGTCGGGATCAACTCGACCCGCGCCATGACCGCTTTCAACAGTAAGTTCGGCGGTTTCAACAAGACACCCGTCGGTCGTGTGCAAACCCCTACCCTCGCTCTACTCGCCGAGCGGGAGCAGGAAATCGACGATTTCGTCAGCGAAGACTATTTCGAAGTCCACGGCACCTTCGACGTGAAAGCCGGAGAGTATCTCGGCCGCTGGTTCGACGAATCTTTCAAAAAATCCGAGGACAAACCTCATGCTCGTGCCGAGCGGATCTGGGACAAAGAATCCGCCGAAGCCATCGTCGCGCGCTGCAAAGGCAAGACCGCGACAGTCGAGGAGAAGAAAAAGCCGTCCAAGCAGATAGCACCTCAGCTCTACGACCTCACCAGCCTCCAGCGTGAGGCCAACGGTCGCTTCGGCTTTTCCGCTCGCCGAACTTTGCAGCTGGCGCAGGCCCTCTACGAGCGCCACAAAGCCCTCACATATCCGAGAACGGACTCCCGCTACCTGCCTGACGACTACGTCGGAACGACCATCGGCACCTTGGAGAAAATCTCTTCTGCCTCGGGATACACCATCTCTGACCTGCCCCAGCATGCTGGCAAAGCCATCTCTGACAAGCTGGTAAACGGCGGCAACAAGCGAATCTTCAACGGTGCCAAAGTGAGCGATCACTTTGCTATCATCCCCACAGGCCAGATTCCCAAGAGCCTCGACGAAGCTGAGCAGAAGCTCTACGACATGGTCACTCGTCGTTTCATCGCTTCATTTTATCCGTCCGCTGAATTCGAAAACACGACCCGTATCACCCGTATCGAAGAGGATGCCTTCAAGTCCGACGGTAAGATCCTCGTCGTTCCTGGTTGGCTCGGCGTTTACGGCAAAAAAGCTGGTGGCGGAGACGCTCCGGCAAAGGATCAGTCCGCCGAAGACAAGAAGTCCTCAGCCGACAAGCAGATCGTTCCCGTCGAACCTGGTGAATCCGCCTTGGCCAAAGCCATCGACCTTCTTGAAAAGCAGACACGCCCTCCTGCTCGATACAACGAAAGCACGCTCCTTTCCGCGATGGAAACAGCCGGGAAGCGCGTCGACGACGAAGAGCTGCGAGACGCGATGTCTGAGCGCGGACTGGGCACACCCGCCACTCGTGCTGCCGTGATCGAAGGTCTCATCAACGACAAATACATCACCCGTGATGGCCGCGACATCTTTGTCACGACTCGTGGAATGCGTCTCATCGATCAGCTCCACAACATGGAGATCGGCATTCTTACCTCTCCAGAGATGACTGGTGAGTGGGAATACAAGCTCAAGCAGATGGAGCAGGGCAAATTCGACCGCCCGAGCTTCATGAAAGAGATCAAGGATCTCACAGGCAACGTAGTCGACACAGCGAAAGAATACGCTCGCACCGCACTTGAGCGCGAGTGGCCCGAATTCCCCGTTCCCTGCCCGGTCTGTGGAGCCCCCACGCTTGGCCAGGACGACGGTCGCTACAAGTGCAAGCAGCCCGACTGCAAATTCGCTCTCCCGAAGGTCATCGCGAGCCGCCCTCTTTCCGAAGAGGAAGCGAAAACACTTCTCAAGACCAAACTCGTCGGACCTCTCACTGGCTTCGTAAACCGCTTCAAGCAGCCTTTCGACGCCGCCATCGAGCTTCAGGAAGACAAGAAGGCCGGCCTCAAAGCCTCCTTCGTATTCGAGAAGACACCCGAAGAGGAAGCCGAAGAAGACGCCATCAAGGAAGAGAACAAGCTTTGCCCCTGCCCTCTCTGCGAAAAAGGAGACATCTACGCCACTCCTACCAGCTACATCTGTGATCGCAGAGCCTCTGGCGACGGCTGCAAGGCCCGTCTATCCCGCGAGATGTGTAAGTACGAGATCCCCAAAGAACAGGCGATCAAGTACTTCACCGAAGGCAAAACCGACGTCATCGACAAGTGGATCAGCAAGAAAGGCCGTCCTTTCAAAGCTGCCCTCACCTGCAACAAAAAGGGTCGTCGCATGCTCGGTTGGGAATTCCCTCCTCGCGAACCAGCTAAGAAGAAAACGGCTACCAAGAAAGCCGCTGCCAAAAAGACAGCTACGAAGAAGGCTGCGGCAAAGAAATAGCCAACAGGCGATACTACCCAATCTTTTCCTGTAGTGCGGCTTTCACTACAGGAGGCACGAAATTGTCTATATTTCCATTCAGGTGCGCTACCTCTTTCACGATCCGTGAGCTGAGGTAGATGTTCTCCTGGCTGGGCATCATAAAGATCGTTTCGAGCTCTTCATCGAGACTACGATTCATCAGGGCCATCTGGAATTCGTATTCGAAGTCGGACACCGCGCGGATGCCTCGTATCACAGCGTCAGCGTTTTCTTTCTGAAAGAAGTTCACCAGCAGTCCTTCAAACGATTTCACCTCGATCCCTGAGATTCCTTCTGTCGCTTTCTCAATCAGGTCTACCCTTTCCTCCATCGTGAAAAGACCTGACTTTGAGCGATTTACCGCAACCGCGACGATCACCTTGTCACAGATTTTCGAAGCGCGCTCAATGACATCCAGATGACCGTTGTGAACGGGATCGAAGCTACCGGGATAGATGGCGATATTCATGAAATACTATGTGTTGAGTAACAGCTATCCATGATTTCAGCCCGAATTTTAAAATTTTTCAAAGACATTTCAGTGTATGCCGCTACTATTTGAGTCATGAATGTCCGGAAATGTTTGATACTTTCCCTGTTGGTCGGTGGTGTGTTTGCTTTGAACTCATGCGAAACTGGAGGGAATAAAGAAACAGGCCCCGAACCCGCTCCCGTTGCAGCAAACGGACCAATCAACGCGGACGGTTTCCTGAAGAACGACCACGAGCCCCTGAACAAGTGGCTCGATGAGCGTTTCGAAGTCGACTACAAGCACATGACTCCGGCTTTGATCTTCGACCAGGTCCCGCTGAACGACATTTTCTACGAGACATCCAATCTCCCTCAGGACGCTACGCCTTTGAACTTCTCCAGCTCCGACGTTTCCCGTCGTGAACTCCTGAAGAAGATCGCAAGCCACTGGAGGCTCAAGATGTCTCTCGTGACCGACGCAGCAGGCAACCCGACCGCAGTGCGCGTCGAAGGCTGATCTGCTAGAGATCGCAGCGATATACGTCTCGGATCACCTCTCCGAGAATGCGGAAGCCGTCATCGACGATTTCCTCCGGCTGGGTAAAGCTCACCCGTATGCACTCTCGTGCGTGCTTCCAGTCGCTCGTATCGAGACCGAAGAAGAAATACTCACCCGGCACTACGATCATACCAGCGTCCTTCAGACGTCGGTAGAGCTCGCGGCAACCAATCGGTAGCCCTTCAAACCAGAACCAGAGGAAAAACGCTCCTTCGCTCTCGTGGATCCGCCACGGCACATCCGCAGGTAGGTGCTTCGCCGCCATTTCCCTCGCCCGCTCGGAGCGGTCCTTGTAATATGGACGCACGACCTCTTCGGCCAGTCGCTTGATCTCTCCCGACTCAATCATCGGACGTGCCAGAGCCTGTCCGATGTTGTTATTCGCGAGTCCCACGATGGCTGTCATGGAGCGGATTTCATCAATGATCTCCTCCCGTGCCACGACGATACCAGTTCTCGTTCCCGGCAGACCGAGCTTACTGAGGCTGAGCGTCAGGATGATGTTCTCGTCCCACACCGGCTTCGCATCACGGAATACCACTCCCGGAAAAGGCAGGCCATAGGCATTGTCGATGATCAAAGGGATACCCTGCTCGGCAGCTGCTTCGCGTAGATGCTCGATCTCGTCATCAGTCAGCACATTGCTGCTCGGATTGGTCGGGCGGGAAACTGCAATCGCTCCGTGCTCTGGACCGATATTCAGATTCTCAAAATCTACGTGATACTTGAAACTCCGATCCCCGATCAGCTCGATCGATGGCTTTCTGCTATCGAAAAGATCAGCTTCAGAAACACCCTGGTCGCTGTATCCAATATACTCAGGCACAACCGGGAGAAGAATCTTCTTGGCACCGCCGCCGGGCAAAGCTCCCGCAAAACGGTTCAGTAGAAAGAAAAAGGCCGTCTGGCCCCCGTTCGTGATCGCAATATTGGAGCCCGAAAGCTTCCAGCCGAACTCCCGACTCAAAAACGCCGCCACTGCATCGCGAAACGCAGGGCTCCCGGCAGGTTGATCGTAGTCCGCCATGACTCGATCGAATTCATCCGGAGAATCGACCACGAGTTCTTTCATCCGCTCGCGCCAGATCTCCTGCATCGCAGGGATGTGAGCCGGATTCCCCCCGCCCATCATACGCAACTTCCCACGACCATGCGTGAGAGCTTCGCCGAGATCATCCATGAGTTCGGTGATGCCGGAATGCTCGGTCAGGTTCTTTCCAAAAATCGACTTCGGGTATGGGGCTTCTTGAGACACGCCCCTATTTGCACTCTGACGAAGGATCTGGCAAGCTTCTGCGTTCCCAACCTTTTCGATCTCATCGCCACGACACCGACACAACAACCTGTCGCCCTCACGATCGCCGGATCCGACTCCTCGGCAGGAGCAGGTATCCAGGCAGATCTGAAAACCTTCTCTGCACTGGGCGTCTACGGCACCACAGCCATCACCGCCATCGTTGCTGAGGTTCCCGGAGAGGTTTCTGCGATTCAGAGCATCAGTAGTAAATTGCTACAATCACATATCCAGTCAGTAACAAAAACATTTCCCGTAAATCACGGAAAAACAGGAATGCTCGCAAACCGCGAGAATGTCGAGGTGGTAGCCGAGTTTCTTGCCGAAAATTCTGGCTTCACTCTCGTCGTAGATCCAGTCTTCCGAGCCAGCGCTGGTGCAGAGCTTCTCTCTGCAGATGGCGTGGCCACGCTCAAAGAATCGGTCCTGCCCCTCGCCGCGCTCGTAACGCCAAACCTTTTCGAATCCGAGATATTGTTGGGAACCAGCATCAAATCAGAAAGCGACCTCCAAGCGGCTCCTCGCAGACTCTACGAGAAATACGGATCATCCTTCCTCGTCAAAGGCGGGCATTTCCAATCCTCATCGGATGATCTCGTCGATTACTGGTGCATCAACGGAACTGAGGGCGAATGTCGCCACCCGCGGTTACCTGTTTCAGACACGCATGGCACGGGGTGCACCCTCTCCGCTGCCATCACCGCTTTTCTCGCACACGGTCTCCCCATGGACGAAGCAATCGCAAAAGGCACCCGCTTCCTTGCGGCTTCCCTTTCATCCAGACTCGAATGGGACACACCTGCGGGATCAATCGCGGCATTGAACCACTTTCCAAATGGCGTAGACTTCCCCGATACATGATTTTTCGAATCTTCGTCCTCATGCTGCTTTTGGGCTCTCTCGCCCAACGATCCGCGCACGCAGAAGCGCTCCAAACCGATTTGCCTGTCGAAACAGCGGAGGAATCGAAGAAGACTCCCACCGAGGATCTCCCACACGAACTTCGCCCCCTCATCGACACGCTGGATCAAGCGAGCCTCCAGGAAGCTTTCCGCCTTCTCACGAAGGACTACATCAATCACCAGCAGCTCGACCCTCTTGAGGTCAATCGCGCCGCTCTCCAGGGTATGCTGAACCGACTCGAGTTCGGCGCCATGCTTCTCACAGAAAAGTGGCGCTCAGAGCAGAACTCCCCTTTTGAGTTCCATCATGCACGAATCCACCCGGAGATCGGCTACGTCCGATTTGGTCGCTTTAACCAGGCGGGAGTTGATTCCTTTGATGCGGCTCTGGAGGAGTTCTCGGTAAAGAACTCGGTCAAGA
>PAAG01000021.1 GCA_002698785.1 Verrucomicrobiales bacterium
CTTCTTCTGCTGTTTCCGCTACAGAAATGACCAGGAAACCACGGCGTTTCAAAGTCGCTTCCAGATCGCGTGCGGTAACACGATCATTTTCGACAATCATCAGTCGCAATCGATTGGCAGGGAGGACATCCATCTGAGGGGGAAGAGCCCGGAACGCTACAGTTAATTATCCATAATTAACAGAGAAAAACGCCGAAAGCGTTTCTGGTTGTGTGAAAGTGAGGGGCACCGAACGGAGACGGTAGCGGAAAGCCTTACTTCGGAATGATGATTTCCCAGCCCGTGGCAGTGTTTGGTCCACCTTCCGTAAGCAGTCGTCCTCGGAGTTGCTCGGCCAGGACCTGAAGAATCTCCATCTCCGCATCTTCATCGGTGAATAGGAATCTTCGGCCAGTTCCTGGGCGGAACCGAATCGCGATTTCTTCCGAAGGAAGCTCTTTCACGTCGCAAATGAGAGACGGTCCCTGACCCATTTGCCGCGTGCCAACCACGAGACGCATAAGTTCGGCGGCGAGGATGCTCAACGGTGGAGCGCTCGCGAGATGAACGGCCACATTATCGAGTCCAGTGATGATGATCTCTTTCCTTCCGCTTCCAAGCCCGGTGAGGCCGCAAACCTCATCCGCAAGATTCTGTAGCAAAGAGACGATCCACACTTCCGTGGCGTTTCCGTAGGGCTGTGCGTTTGCAAGCGCACGCAGGCGAACCTGCCATTTCAAGAAAGCGTCTCGTGCCGCTGCCCCCTGCGGTTCCAGGCTGAAAAGGCTCGTGACGAGCTGTATCTGGTTTCGGAAATGGTGTTGCTCCGCCTCTCTGCCGAGGACCGGATCATACGATTTGTGTGCTTCGGCTTTCTGTATTTCGGCAACCGAGACCAGTAGGCCGGGCGCACCATCTTCCAGGGGAACTGAGACAAAATCACAAAGGGCAGAGATCGTTTCTCCGTTGTGCAGTTTGATAGATTCACGGCTGCTCCACGCATCGTCTAGGCGGAGCACAGCTTCCAGTCGCTTTCGGAATGCTTTGTTGTCGTCGAGATCTTCGGAAAACAACTCAGGCAGCTTGTGGCCAATTAGTTCACCCGGTTCTCGTTCGAACAGTCGAGAGGCTGCTTCGTTGGCATCAATAATTCGAAAGGAAGCGTCGGTAGCGAGAAACGTTTGGGAACTGCGGTCAAAGGCGACTGCTTTCCACGGCTGTTCGGGTTCTTCCGGCACTACCGGAGCCTTTTCCCTCACCACTGCCAGAAGTTGGCCCCCTCCGCAGGGAGATACGGTCGATGCAAAGCGCTGCTTCCCATGATCACCGGACCGAATATCTGCATGAATCGTTTTTCCTTCTTGGCGGAGTTGTCGCTGGGTTCGACTCACAATTTCTCCCAACTCAGGAAACACCTCGGAAACAGGCTCCCCAGACCAGGCGTTGGAAGGTTTCAGGTCCTCCCACTCCTCCTGGGGCGGGGCAAAGTCGACGACCGTGTCATCTTGGTCGAGTAACACGATGAGGTCCGGCACCGAGTTCAGAAGTGCCTGAGCCTTCACGGAGATCATGCGCATCTGCTCTTCGAGCTGTTCACGTTCCTGTGCGCTGGTTTCAGTGAAAATGTAGATCCCCAGGGCCGGTTGTTCGGTAGAGTCGCCAATGGGGCAGTAAGTCAGGCGGGCACGTAGCTCGCTCTCTCGTGTGCGGAGCCATACTTCACGGGAAACACTTCCCGCAACATTGGGCTGGGGTGCCTGTTCTCCAAATTCCTCAACGTCTCTTGGATGCAGCAGATCGCTCAGGGTAGAGAGGCGCAGTTCAGAGAGGGGAATGCCGACCAGCTTCAAGAATGCCTGGTTCGCATCAATCACCCGACCGGTTGTGTCCACCAAAACAGTGCCACTCTCCGAATGGGTAAAGATTGCTCGGAACTTCGACTTGCCATGCCGGAGTGAGTCCTCCGTCCTCAGTCGTTCCGTCACATCCTGTATCGTAAGGGTGATACCACCATCCTCGAGCAGTGAAGACCGGAATTCGATTTCCCTCACTTTCTGATCGGTCCCCTTCAACGTAAAAGTCCGTGTCAGTTGATTCCGCCAGATGTGCTCCCTCCAGGAGTTGATGACTTTTTCTCGATGCTGCTGGTCTGGACATAGTTCTGCGAGCCAAGGTTCGATTCCGCCGGTTTCGGAAATGCCGCAGCCCATAAGAGCACGGCAAAAGTGATTTTCATGCCGAATTTCCTGCTCAGGGCCAAGAACGACCAATCCGAAGGGCAGATCTTCCAAGATGGAAGTCCAGCCCAGCGACTCCGGAGCACCGAGGGGAGGGGTGTTGTGATGCGACACGTTTCCAATTACCTCGGGTTCTGGCTGATCCAGAGACGCGGGTATGCCAAAAACATTGGAAGGTGGACTTTTCGTTTCAGTCTTCCAAGGTTCGAAAGGATTGCGGGATGGATCCTGGGTGGACACGCAGGTAGTGGGAACGGAGTTGAGCAGCGACGAATCATTTAAGAAAACTTAAGTATCCCCTGCAAGTGATTTATCCGCGGAATACCCCCTAAATGACTCTTTTTTGGAGGATTTCTCAGGTTTTCGACTCAGATCTCGATTTTTCCGCCGCCACTATTCCAAAATACAGCAACAAGCCAAGTAGCAAAGTTCCCAGCCCATAGAGGAATTCCGTCGTCTTCCCCTGGATTTGAAACCAGAGAACATATCCGCTCACAAGTGCGAAAAGGATCGGAGTGACAGGGTATCCCCACGCGCGGTAGGGGCGTTGGAGTTCCGGGTGCCGAATGCGCAGATAGATCAGTCCGATTACGACCATCATGGATGAAATCGTCAGCAACGCCTGCACATAGTTGATCAACTGCTCGAAAGTAGCAGTGCAGACCAGCAGAATAACGATCACACCCTGAATCAAAATCGCCAGCGCGGGCACGCCGTTCCGATTCTCCTTGGTTAGAACTTGGAGAAGGCTGTGGTCGCGACCGATCGCAGCAGTCACCCGTGGGCCAGCCCAGGTCATGGAGCTGATTGTCGAAATCAGGCCAAAGCTGATCAGGATCCCCATGATCATCCCTCCTTTGTCACCGAGGATCGCTTTGGCAGAAATTAAGCCCACCTGCGGTTTCCCTGCCATATCCTCGATCGGAGTCGAATAAAGGAAGGCTGCATTCACGAACATATAGAGCACCGTCACAATTCCCGTCCCGATCAGCAGGGCCATCGGAACTGTCTTTTCCGGATTGCGCACCTCGTCCATCATATAGGTCGCAGCATTCCAGCCGGTGTAAGCATAAAGCACAAAGACCAGCGAAATCGCGAAGGACTGAGAGCGGATCAGTTCGCCATCACCTTCCTTGGGAAGAAAAGAGATCTCTTGAGAAGTCCCGATGAAAAAACCCAGAAGTCCGAGAACAATAATCAGAACCACCTTCGCATAAGTGAACACCGATTGGAAAATCCCGATGAACTTCACCTTTAGCAGATGAATCGCCGTCAGTAGAATCACCGTTGGGACTGAAAAATAAAACACATGAACGGGAATCTCCTTCCCAAACAACGCAACCGTCTCCTCCATTCCCGTGATGTCACCCAGGTAGGTTCCTAACAAAGTCGCATTCGCTGCCACAGGCGCGGCGAAACCCACCGAGACTGAAATCCACCCCGCAATAAAGCCGATCAGCGGGTTATAAGTTCTGGAAAGGAGATGGTATTCACCACCCGACTTCGGAAAAATCGAAGCAAGCTCTGCATAACACACCGCACCGCAGAACGAAACGATCCCTCCAACCAGCCAGAGAACCATGATCGGAAAACCAGACGGAATTCCCGCCACTTGGAAGCCAAGGCTCCCGAACACACCCGTGCCCACCATATTGGCGACAACAATGGCGATGGCCGTGACCAACCCGACTTTGGCTACTGAAGACTTCGAATCGCTCATAAAAATCAATTCACTAACAAAAACACATATTGTTGATCAGCCGCCAAAAGCAACGTCGAAATATTCCAGCGCCCATTCGCGCATGAAGCGTACCTTTGTTGGCTCGATTCGATACAGGATAAACTCCGGATTGTCCGGCGATCCCAGGTATTGCTTCAAAAGAGGATTCGACTTCCAGATCTCTTCCAGCGTCCCACTGTTCGTTTCGATCTTCGCTTCTCCGGTAATTCTCACCTGATCGTGACTGGGGGAAAGATACGCCAGCTCCACGCGCGAATTCGCCGCAATCTCTCCTGTCTTGTGATAACTCCGTAGATTCGCCACATAAACGGTGAAATCATCATCCACCCGAACCGGCGACACAGGCCGGACTCTCGGTTGCCCTTCTTCATCTACCGTTGCCAGCATTGGGAACTTTGCCTCCCGAATCACAGCGTGAGCCAGTTCCGGGAGTCGATCCGTATCAACAGGTTCGGGTTGCGGTTTCATAAAAAGGTCGAGCACGGGGCGTTGATTCGTAGTAAACACGATTCCAGCAAAATATGAAACGCCTCTTGCTGCTATTTCTCGTCCTCGCATTGCTGGTCATCATCCCGTTTATGATTTGGGGCGATTGGTTCGAAGAATCCATGTCCCTCGAAAACACCGTGGAGTGGTTGCAGTCCGCTGGATCTTGGGGCTGGGCCGCTGGCATCGGCCTACTCCTTATCGATCTTCTCCTTCCCGTATTGGGAACGGTTGTCATGTCCGCTCTGGGCCTCATCTACGGATGGTGGTGGGGCGGAGTCATATCTGCCATCGGTTCCGTGGGCGCAGGCCTCCTCGCCTACGGCCTTTGCTACCGACTCGGAAGAAAAGCTGCTGTCTGGTTGGCTGGCGAAAAAGGGCTGGAAGAAGGGGAGCGCCTCTTCGGTGGCGAAACAGGTGGCTGGCTGGTCGCACTTTCTCGCTGGATGCCAGTTTTGCCAGAGGTCGTCGCCTGCATGGCCGGTATCTCCCGAATGCCATTCCCCCGATTCGTAGCGGCGCTATGTGCCGGGAGCATCCCGATGGGATTTGTATTCGCGTGGATAGGTCATGCCGGGGAGAGCCAGCCTGGTCTCGCGCTCGGTCTCAGCGCCTGCCTTCCGCCGGTCATCTGGGCAATCTTCCGGTGGATCTACAAATCCATCGCCCGAAAAAAACAAAGTCAGCTCGATACCAGAACTTCTCCGGGTAGCGATCCTACAAAATGACTCCAGCTCGAGTGGCCGAGCCGTTTCGGCGCACCTTGTCCGAAAAAGGGCCTCCACCGGGGTTTCCTCGGTTCCGTTAGCGGAAACATATTCGCCTGCACCGGCAGTTTGTTCGCTTTCCTTGTGTTACACTTGATACAGGAACAGACCACATTCTCCCAGGTGGTTGGGCCACCTTTCTCTCGTGGAATGACATGGTCCAGGTTCAAGTCGCGATTCTCATAGCGATTGCCACAGTACTGGCAGGTGAACTTGTCCCTTTCAAAAATACTCTGCCGGCAGAATTTCACCTCTTGCCGGGGAATTCTGTCATAAGACGTGAGAACAATGATCGACGGCACCCGAAACTGGTAGGCAATCGTTCGAATCACATCTTCACCCCGGTAATTCACTGATTCATTGATCCACGAATCAGCATCATGGGTGAAAAAGTTCGACTTCTCGTCGCTGTGCACCACCTGGGCGTGACCAAGAAAGAGAAGGCCGACGGCCCTTTTGACGCCGCAGATATGAACCGGCTGCCACAGCCGATTGAGCACCAGGACCTGACTGTCTATGGGCTCCATTGCGTGCTGGAGTCTACTTCGGAAAAAGGGTGCATCAACCAGCTTTTTCTGCTACAACTCCATCACGTGAACGGTTGCTGTGGAGGAAAAGGAACCGATCTCCAATCGGAATTATCGCAATATTTGGATAAGAATTTGCGATTTTTATGCTTGGATCATTCTCGATTTCATTGCAAAGTTCCCGCCCAACACGGGCTGAAACCAGCGCAGGTATAGACAGTTACATGGAATTTTCGTTCGGGCTTACATGGAGACCGAGTGCCGGGTTCTTGGCGCTTGTGGCCTCGTTGTGTCTGTTTGCAGGGACTTCCAGCCAGGCTCAGCAGGCGAGTTTAGACCCCTCCGACATCTGGTATCGTGGCTACCTTCTTGTGCAGGAGGCAGAGGAATACGAAAAAGAGCAGAAGTATCTCGAAGCGTTCAATAAGCTTGGCGAAGCAAAGCCGCACTTCGATCATCTTGTGCAGGCGTTTCCCGAATACATGCCTGAAATGGTAAAGGGCCGTCGCCACATGATTGCTGAAAAGCGTGACGATCTTAAGCAGAAGCACCGGATGAGCAACGCGACTCCCCGAGCCACGCCTGTGCAGCAACCACAGAATCAAAATTCAACACCGATCTCACCACCGCCGGTGAGGGGATACGGAAGCTCCACCGAGAGATCGATGGAAATCGAAGATGCTGATTCAGAGTTCGCTCTTCCTAGCTGGACAGAAGGAGAAAGCCAGGTCCTGCCGCGAGTCGCCGGCGTCCCGGGAATGCCCCGGGTTTCTACACCTCGCCCGACCAGCGTGGGAAGTATCGCTCGAAGTCTCAATGACGATCTGGAAAAGAAAGACGATCTCATCCAGTGGCTCACTGATGAAAACCTGAAGCTGCGGACCAAGCTCAAAAGTCGTGAAAACCTTCTCCGTGATGTGAATGCCGAATTGGTCAAAGCTCAGGCAGATCGCGTCAGCCTCATGCAGCGAATCCAGCAGCAGGAAGGCATTGGTGGGGCAGAAGCCGAAAAGACCATTTCTACTCTGAAAGATTTACTTCGAGACGCCACTGACCAGCTCGAGTCAGCCACTACTCGCAATGCCGAACTGGTTGCTGAACTCGAATCTTCCCGCCGCGAAGCAGACCGGATGAAAGCGCGCATCAGCGAGCTGGAAAACGAAGTCGATAACCTCCTCGCCGTTGTGAAGGGCGAAGGAACTGGCGGAAAAGCCCTCAAGGAATTGATGGATCGGAACAGGGAGCTTTCCGATCAACTCGACCGCGCTGAGAAATTGGCCGGTAGCCTGTCCGAACTCAACGCCGAGAAAGACAAAGACATCGCGATGCTCAAATCAGAGATCGCCAAAATAAAACTTGAGCGAGACCAGCTCATTTCAGAAAACCAGCGTCACCAGAAAAGCATCGACGACCTTCAGGAAAAACTCCAGATGCTGTCCGATGGCCTTACTGCCGAGGAAAAGAATGCACTCGCGAACGCCGATCCTATCCAGCAGCAGGAGATCGACACGCTTCGCACTATGGTCCTGAACCGACTTCGTCAGCAGGCCAAGATGAAGCAGGCCAAAGAGCTCTTGCTCCAGCAGCTTGAGAGAGTAGGCGCACGCTCAGAAACCCTCCTTGGACTCGTGGAAGACATGGCTCGCGGCTCACAACTGACCGCCGAAGAGAAAGCTCTCATTAAGACTCCTGAATACCAGGAAATCCTCGAAATGGCGACATCGACCGAGATGAGTGGAGAGTTTGAGGATTCATCAGCAGGAGAAGCCAGCGCTACGCTCACATTTGTAGCCCCCGGCGTTCCCGGCGAAGGAACTCCCGAAAATCCAGAGTCTGCCGTCAAACTGACTCAACTTGAGAAAGCGGCACGTCTCGACTTTAAAGAAGGCCGATACAAAGATGCGGAGGAGGGTTTCCTCGAATTTCTCCGTTATCGCCCTCGCAGTGTCCCATGTCTCTGCAACCTCGGCGTCTTGAAAATCGCCACCAAAGAGTATTCGAAAGCCGAATACTACCTTGAGAAAGCTCTCGCATTGGAAGAAGGCTCAGGCCTCGCCAACTACCTTCTCGGTCGCACCTACTTTCTCCAGGATAAGCTCGACGATGCTCTCGAAAAACTGGAAGTGAGCCTGACCTACGATTCCCAGAATGCGAAAGCGCACAACTGCGTCGGAGTGATTTCAACACGCAAAGGATGGGTCGAACGCGCAAAGAGAGCATTCGGAAATGCCGTCACGATTGATCCTGAATACGGCGATGCCCACTTCAACCTTGCGGTCCTCTACTCGACCATGGATCAACCAGAGCCGAAGGAAGCCGAGCGGCACTACTTCCGTGCCCTCCACTTGGGTGTTCCTCGCGACGCCTCGATCGAAGAATTCCTCAAAGAATTCAACGAGGCAGGTCTATCAGTAGGAATGCGATAGTCTTTCTGCGGAGAGAGTCAGTTCGCCAACCCGTTCTCCTCTAGGAACGGAATCAGTTCATCCACTCCGAAGTCGGCGAGCATCAAATCCCCGTAAGTCAGGGTTGGGGCATACGTCTGGCCCGAAATCTCTTCCATCTCGGCGAATTTGTCCGGATTGGAAATCACGTCGATCGCCTCGTATTCATAGCCCTCTTTATCCAGATACGAAATCGCTTGGGTGCACCAGGGGCATCCAGGCTTCACATAGACTTTAAAGGTCGGATCGTCAGACATGCGCCAATCATCTACTCGATTGCAGAAAGCTCAACCTGCTTTACCGAGTAACCCTTTTCTTCGAGCAGATCGACAACGCTGTCTTCTCCGATCAGGTGCGCGGCTCCAACCAGGAACATCACATTAGTTGATCCTGCCAGGGCCTTTTCGACTTCGGGGACCCAGTTCTTGTTCCGTTCCGTGAGGATCAGGTCGCGGACTCTAGGAGTAGGGGCGGTTTCCTCGACGACTAACTGACCCAGTGCGTCCATGTCTCCGCTCTTCCAGGCGGCGATCATGGTATCCAGTAGCTCGGGTGTCTCATCGATATCTTCGAGTGCCTTTTGGAGAAGGGTCTCGATTTCTTCAGTGGTGAACTGCTCAAAACGCGACATCTGGTACTTGGTCGTTTCCAGCCCTCGGCTGGGTTTCCCATCGTCCAGGCTTTTCTGGTAATACTGGGCTTCGAGTCCGAGGTCGGGGCGGGCACCGTTGCGAGTGGCTTCAAGTGAACTCAGGGTCAGGTAAACCATACCCGGGGTGAACCGGTCGAATAGCCCTTGTGGAAGTCCTCGAGAGTTGAGATACCCGTGGACCTTGGAGACCGTTTCCTTATCCAGTTTATCGGAAAGAGATTCTCCTTCGGGAAGGGTCCCAAGTTTCTGGACCTCCATAACTGTTTCGGGATCGAACATCTTTGCCATGTCGATCTCGAATACCATCTCATCAGATTCCTCGTAAACCTCATCGAAGATCTTCGGCACCGGCAGGTCTTTCTCCCGCAGCAGGTGCACGGAACCGGCAAGGTACACGGTGGAGTCGTCATCAGAAATCTGCCAGACAGCACCGGTATTCGGTTCGTCTGCATGAGAGACGGCAAAAAGGGCGGAGGCAATAAGGGGGATGGAAAGGATTCGCATGGCTCGAAAACGTTGTCGGAAAGCAAGGCCATTTGCGATACTTTCCGTAAAGTTCAATACTGGCAAACACCCGAATGTAATTCCAAATCCCGTTATTCTACCAGCCCGAAATGAAACCCTTCTTCTTTTTGCTCCTCCTTGCCCAATTCGTTTCCCTTTCTGTAAATGCGGAGGGTTGGAAAAAACACACCGTCATGGAGAAAGGGAGAAACAGCACCGCTGTCGCAGCCGACTATGACGGGGATGGTGATATGGATGTCATCACTAGTTACCCCGGCACCATCGCCTTGTTTCTCGCGCCCGACTGGACGGAAGTTCCGCTCTACAGGTTCCCGAACATGCGGGGGACCTGCATCCACAGCGAAACTCTCGATATCGATGGAGACGGCGATATGGATTGGGCAGGCAGTGAAGCGCACACAGGTCCTTTTTGGCTAGAGAACCCGGGCGACGGATCCGGTGCCTGGACAAAACGCCAGATCGACAACGACATTCGGGGCATCCACTGCGTCCTCAAAGCCGACGTCGATAACGACGGAAAAGAAGACCTCATCATCAACAACTTCGAACCCAAGGGCCCACTTGCCGATTCCGTAGCCTGGTTTCGCATTCCAAAGAACGTGAAGAAAGCCGAGACATGGGACAGGTTTGTCTTTGCAGACGGTGATGCAAGAGGCGGGAGCCACTACTTCGGCTTTGGAGACATAGATGGAGATGGTTGGGGCGAGATCGCCATCGGAGCGAAGGGCGCACCTTTTGAAGATGGAAACTGGTATGCCTATTGGAAAAACCCCGGGAAAGAAGGAGTCGAGGGCGCTTGGGAAAAGACGATCATCTCAGAGAACCAACTGGCTGCCACTAACATCAAACCCGGCGACCTCAATGGAGACGGCAAAGTCGACTACCTCGCCTCCCGCGGACACAGTCAGGGAGTGCTGTGGTTTGAGGCACCCGACTGGAAGCCGCACGAAATCGATCCCGAGATGAAATCTCCCCACAGCCTTGTCTGCGCCGATCTGGATGGCGACGGCGATCTCGACGGAGCTACCTGCGGTTACGAAAGCGAGAAAGTCTCATGGTATGAAAACGACGGAAAAGGCAACTTCACCATCCACGTCATCGGCGAAGGCCAGCAGTCCTACGACCTCCGTGCTCTCGACATGGACGGCGACGGTGACCTCGACCTCCTCAACGCAGGACGCGCCACAGCAAACGTCGCATGGTATGAGAACCCACAGTAGTAACTTCGACATTAGTCGAAGCCGCACTCTCCCGACAGAACGGAAATGGGAATCAGAAGCCTCTCCCATAGTTATGGGCTGCACTCAGGACCCTCAGCATTCATAATCCATGACCACCGGCGAGCTGATCACCCGCGCATCGATCTGGCTCGCCATGTTGTGCTGGACCGCCGCAATCATTTCCAGAGGTAAGCCCTCCGCGAAATGGTATTGGGCGGCCGGTTTCGATATCTACTGCCTCCACATCCTCTTCGCCTACGGAGTGTTCTACGAATGGAGCAACGAGACCGCGTGGGATCAGACCGCGCAACAGACTGCGGAAGTGACTGGCTTGGAAACCGGAGTAGGCCTCATCGTAAACTTCACCTTTGCCGCAATTTTGCTCTTCGACGTCATCCAGCAGTGGAGAGGAAGGAAGACCTTTCGCAACCTTGTCGACGCCTTCGTCATTTTCATGATCGTAAACGGCGCCATCGTCTTCGGTCACGGGCCGGTAAGAGTGTATGGGGCGGCGCTGATCCTGGCTTTAGTCCTGGTAGCGCGAAAACATCTCGCTCGAAGTCGGTCGACTACAACTCGAGGAAGTTCTTGAGCAGGTTCTTTCCAACACCCGTCAAAATTGACTCTGGGTGAAACTGCACCCCGTAAATAGGAAAGGTCTTGTGGCGAAGTCCCATGATTTCTCCTTCCGCTGTCTCGGCCGTGATCTCCAGATCGGCTGGAAACGTATCGCGCTTTACGATCAGGGAATGATAGCGGGTCGCTTCGAAAGGTGATTCGAGCCCTTTGAAAAGTCCTTCGCCATTATGCTGAACGGGAGACGTCTTTCCATGCATCAGCCGCTCCGCCCGAACGACATCTCCGCCAAAAACCTCTCCAATACACTGATGTCCAAGGCAAACGCCGAGGAGCGGGATCGACTCACCAAATTCCCGGATCACATCACAGCTGATGCCTGCCTCGGTAGGCGTGCACGGCCCGGGGGACACACAAATTCGTTCTGGAGCCTTCT
The DNA here is from genome assembly GCA_002698785.1 of Verrucomicrobiales bacterium. Lineage (GTDB taxonomy): Bacteria > Verrucomicrobiota > Verrucomicrobiia > Verrucomicrobiales > DEV007 > Arctic95D-9. Next base: position 11,591 of record PAAG01000021.1, read on the forward strand.
CACGAATTTCATCCAGAGTAATCTGGTCATTCCGGAAAATCTCCATATCAGCCCCCAGCTCGCCAAAATATTGAACGAGGTTGTAGGTGAATGAATCGTAGTTGTCGATGACCAGCAGCATGGGGAGCGAATGTATTTCTCACCCCGTAGACGGTCAAACGGGAAAGAAAATTACTCATGGAGCCGATGGAATGCTCAAAAAAGGCCTATACCGGCCGCATTCGGATAATCTCGACATTCCTTAAGTGTTTTGTTAGTATGTGTGCGCGGCTGAGGCAACTTGGAAAGCCAAACTCCAAACGGTCCAATTTCCCCAAAATGCACGAAAAATCCCGAAATGACGGTCGAAAAAACAAGATATGTAACTGATTATCAATGCATTATTTGGAAAATGATGAAAAACGAAAACCTCCATCATTTCCCATCATTTTGTGAAAACAGCATCAGCAGGTAGGCGTAGACTACTCAGGGGCCCTACATTGATTTGAGCCACATTGTGGGGCACCTTCCCGAAACCCTCGATAGCCCTTATGAATTTCACCCTTGGTCCCAAAGCGGTATTCGCATGTATATTTTTGGCTATCTCTGTGTTCGGCATGAATACGGAAGCCGCCGAGACATTCCGAAAGGACAAGCTCAGAGAGATTGATCGAACGATCCAATCAGCCATAGACGAGGCGACCATTCCCGGAGCTGTTCTCTGGCTCGAGTCGAATGGAGAAGTCTACCTCCGAAGCTATGGAAACCGCATGGTAGTACCTTCGATCGAAAAAATGACCGAAGACACCATTTTCGATGTGGCGAGTCTTAGCAAAGTCATCGCTACAACACCGTCCATTCTTCACCTCTGGGAACTGGGTAAGCTCGATCTCGACGCCCCCGTTTCAGAATACATTCCTGAATTTGCCGGGGGCGGAGTGCGCCCCGAACCGAAAGATCCCGAGGTAGTGCCTGAAGACCGGGAAAAGATCACGGTCAGACATCTGCTCACCCACCAGAGTGGACTACCTCCTGGAATTTATTTGAGCGAACAGGATTTCTGGGGCCACGAAGAAGGCGTTCGTCGCGCCGCAACAATCGGGCTCATAGAAAGACCTGGGACCCGCTTTCGCTACAGTGATGTAAACTTCATCCTTCTCGGAGAAATCGTCTGGCGAATTTCCGGCCTCACTGTCGATCAATATGCGGAAAGGCATTTCTTCACTCCGATGGAAATGTCGAGCACGGGCTACCTTCCCTCACCGTCAAGCGTAAGGCGGATCGCACCAACGACGGAGATAACGGAATACGGATTAGTTCGCGGAGAAGTGCACGATCCGACTGCTCGCCGTATGCAGGGCGTAGCAGGTCATGCCGGAGTTTTCTCCACAGCGAAGGACATCGCCACCTACGTCCGTATGTGGCTCAACGGTGGCGTTCACGTGGATCGACAGATCCTGCTTCCGGAAACGATCGAGGAGGCAACAGAAAACCACATGCCTGCCGCCTTGGAGATCACCCGTGGTCTGGGCTGGGATATCGGTTCTCCCTATGCGTATCAGAGAGGGGAGAAATTTCCCCGAGACGGATTCGGACATACTGGTTGGACGGGAACTTCGATCTGGGCGGATCCAGGGAAGAACACATTCGTGATCCTTCTCACCAACCGCAACCATCCAAAGGAAGGAACAAGTGTGAAGCCGCTTAGGATAAAGGTCGGGACTCTTGCCGCCGAGGCTGTCGGATATTCCACAATGGTTCCTCTTTCTACCGCCGAGAACTCAGAAGATTCTTTCTCATCGATGCAGGTAGCTGCAGGAGGTGATCACGTCGTTCTCAACGGCATCGATGCCCTGGAGAAGAGTGAGTATAAGGCATTGTCAGGATTGAAGATCGGGCTCGTAACGAATCAGACGGGCATCAGCCGGACACGCAGATCCACTATCGACTTACTTGCCAATGCGCCCGGCGTGGGATTGAAGGCACTCTTTTCTCCCGAACACGGAATTCGAGGGGCACTCGAAGAAGACTCCATCGACGATGGTGTCGACGACACTACGGGGCTTCCCATATATAGCCTCTACAAATCTGCAAACCGCAAGCCTACCAAGAAACAATTGGAAGGTCTGGATGCTCTCGTTTTCGATATTCAGGACATTGGTTGCCGTTTTTACACCTATGTCTCGACCATGGGGCTTGCTCTTGAGTCAGCTGCGGAAAATGATCTGAAGTTTTTTGTTCTCGATCGAGTCAATCCTATCGGTGGAGTTGTTGTCGACGGACCTGTTCGTTCAGGAGAAGGTAACGACTTTGTCGCGTTTCATGACATTCCCGTCCAACACGGAATGACCGTTGGCGAACTCGCCCGAATGTTTAACGAAGAGCGGGGGATCAACGCAGACCTCACCGTCGTAAAGGTGGAAGGCTGGGACCCTTCCGAGAAATTCGACGATACCGGGCTCCCTTGGGTAAACCCTTCTCCAAATATGCGCAGCCTCACCCAGGCCATGCTTTATCCCGGAGTCGGGCTGGTTGAATTTACCAACCTTTCCGTCGGTCGCGGAACCAGCACACCTTTTGAGCACATTGGCTCTCCGTGGATTCACGATGGGCGACTCGCAGCTCGAATGACGGAAGAAGAAATCGCAGGGTTGCTTGTCCTTCCAACCCAGTTCACCCCAAACACCAGTGTCTATGGTGGTGAGGACTGTGCCGGAGTTCGGTTTGTCATTACGGATCGAGACTCGTTTCGTCCGCTCGACTTGGGGATTGGACTTATGCGAGCCATTTACGAATACCATCCCGATACATTTACCTTGGCAGAGAAAGGTAATGTTCTTCTCCGGCATCAACCAACCCTGGAGGCGGTGATCTCTGGAAAGAGTCGTGAGGAGATCCGTGAAGGCTGGCAACCAGAGCTCGATCGCTTCTTGAAACGGCGCGAAGCTTTCTTACTGTATCCAAGGTAATGGGAAGAAGATCCATGAGTGGAAAAGACGGAAACGAGAAAAACGACATGAACCGTTTTTCGGCGGAGAACTACGAACGTCCGGTTCTGGAAACGCCGAACGGGTCGAATCGCGTCCTTATGCACTCTTGCTGCGCTCCATGTGCTGCTGAGGTCATGGATGCCCTTGCTGCGTCAAAGATCGAGACCACGATCTTCTTCTACAATCCCAACATCCATCCCCGCGACGAATACAACATCCGAAAAGAGGAAAACATCCGCTACGCAGAAAAGCTGGGGATGGAATTTGTCGATTGGGACTACAACGCACGCGATTGGTTTGACCGCACCAAGGGGATGGAAAACGAACCAGAGAGAGGCATTCGCTGCACAGCGTGCTTCGACATGCGCTTCGAAGTGACTGCTGACTATGCTGCCGAACACGGCTTCGATCTCATATCCAGCACCCTCGGAATTTCCCGTTGGAAAAACATGCAGCAGATCAACGGCTGCGGAGAGCGTGCCGCCGCCCGTCACCCCGGTATGTCCTACTGGACCTTCAACTGGAGGAAACAGGGCGGGGCACAGCGCATGATTGAGATCTCCAAGCGAGAAGAATTCTATCAGCAGGAATACTGCGGCTGCGTCTATAGCCTTCGCGATACCAACGCGTGGCGCGAACAAAACGACCGCCCAAAAATCAAACGCCTCGTAAAGTTCTACGGCCGCGACGCTGTCTTGGAAGACGACGAGAAAGAGTCGTGAGTCGTGCGTCGAATTGGGCTATTGCTCAACTCCGATATGCGTTTTCACCCAGGGCAGCTTGGAGTGGAATGTCAGGAAAGCTGGCAAAATGAGAAGGTCGCAGATGAGGGCGAACCACATTGTTAGTCCCGATAATAGTGCAAAGTAGATGGTAGGTTGGAAACTTCCGAAAACTGCGACCCAGAACCCCAGGGAAAGTGCGATGGTCGTGGATACGAGAGCAAAGCCGGTTGAGTGAGTCGTCTTTTGAATCGCGTCTCCATGAGTTGAGTCCCGATATTTTCGATACGCCGACAGATAGTGGATCGTGTCATCGACGGCGATGCCGATGGCGATACTCGCAATCATCGCAGTGCCCGTGCTCAGCGCAATGCCAAAGAACGCCATGATTGCTCCCGTCAGGAATAGCGGAACAACATTAGGGATGATCGCGAGGAAAATGTAAGAAGGAGAACGAAAAACAATTCCGATCGAAATCAAAATCAGGACAATGGCGATCGCAAAACTTTTGAGCTGAGACGCCACGAGATGAGTCGCTTCAGTGATGATGCGATAATAGCTCCCCGTTTCTTTAACTTCGTAATCCTCACCGAGCTCGGACTTGGCAGCATCGCGAATGCCTTCAACAATTGCCTTCCCTCGAGCCGTCCCGACGGAATCTGTTTGAACAGTCAGTCGAACTTTAGTCTCGTCACTGCTCAGGTAATTGCTCAAGTCAATCATGGGCAGAACCTGCGACAAGGGAGGGCGCGGCATTCCCTCAGGGAAAGGTAGTGCAGCTAGAAAATCCGTGATGCTGATCGTATTGCGGACATAATCGAGATCATGAACCTCGGTTTCGAATGCTTCGATTTTCTCGATTTCGGAGAAGCTGGAAATCGGTTCTCCGTCGACGCGAGAAATCAGAAGTTCGATCGTTGAGGTTCCTGTTAGGTTGTCCTCGATATACATGGTGTCTTGGACCAGTTCCGATTTCTTTCCCAGGAAGCTGAGTAGATCGGTATCGGTTTCGATCTGTCTCATTCCATAGATCCCGATCGCGGTCAGAATGACCGACAGCGTGATCACGAGGATAGGATGCTTCACCGGAATGCGGGCCGCAAAATCCAGCATGTGAGAGAAAGGACCTGTATCCTTCAGCGCATGTTTTTCGGGAGGAGGTGGTGTGAGAAATGTCAGACCGACGGAGAGCCCAAAGACGCCGAGGAAATAAGAGATTGCTACTCCCAGCGCCGCAAACATTCCAAAGAGGCGCACTGCTGGAGTGGGACTCAACGTCAGGCTTAGGAAACCGATAGCAGTTGTCGTGGATGCAAAAAGACAGGGGCGATAGAGGGCGCGTACGGCATCGTGAATGCGCTTGAACTTCTTCATCTCGTCATTGCGCAACCAGTCGAGATAAATGTGGATCGTCGTGGCGACCGACAGGGTCATGATCACTGGGGGGAGCAGGGAAGTGATCATGTTGAGCGTATGACCCAGCATGGAGTAAATCCCAAGTGTCCAACAGATTGTAATCGCCGAGACGAGCAGTGGGAAAAGCATTCCTGAAAAACGTCGCGTAATCAGAAGAAGCACGATCCCGAGCACGAGCATGGAAAGCGGGGCGAAGATCTTCTGGTCTTTTCGCACGAGAACGCCGGAACTGTATTTCTGGAGCGGCAAGCCCGTAACGGCGATCCTCGTTTCCGGAGTGTCCACTTCTGCGACGATTTGGTTCACCGTTTCAACGAGGTCGGACAAAGCATCGCCATCGTCCATGCTTTCGTCCAGCAGCACTCGTAACCCCGCGGTCTCGCCGTCATTCGAAATTAAGAGGCCCTCATCCATCGATGAGACTTCGAAATCTCGTTCAACGAGGCTGACCACTTTATTGACACCCTTTACCTCACTGAATCGATCAACGAGGTCCCGGAGGAATGTGCGGCCATCTTCTCCCAGGATGTCGTCCATTGTGACGGCGATGAATAGGAAGTCTTTCTCACGGAAGAGCTCGTGAAACTCCTCTTCGACTACGTCTTGGGCGGCGTCATCCGCCTGCATCGACCGATTGGCCTTGTCGATTTTCAGCTGCAGACAAAAGTATCCCGTCAACGCCGTGAACAGCGCGACAACGACCACAAATGAGAATCGGTGCCGTTCAAGAAACCACTGCATTCAATAGGGATGCTTCAATCGTTAGGCCGGGACCAAATGCGATTGCGCAGACCTTTTGGCCATTGTTCACCGAGCCGCTTTCCAGAATCTCACGAAGTACGAACAAAACAGTAGCACTACTCATGTTGCCATACTCAGACAAAACTTTTCGGGAAGGGGCAACCTGCGAGGGATCTAGTTCCAGACTCTCCTGAATCTTGTCTACGATTGCCCTTCCTCCGGGGTGCACTGCCCAGACATCGATTTCATCCGGGCTTGCATCGCAGCTTTCAAAAATTCCACTCACAATACCGTCGATTTCGGCGCCAATGATCCGTGCGACATATTTGGAGAGAACGATATTAAATCCTCGGTCACCGATGTCCCAAGCCATGTCAGCACTGCCATCGCGGGTGAGGCGTGATGCAAAGTGATTGATTTCGTATGCCTTGGATCCATCCACTGGAGGAGTTCCCGAAACGATCGCTGCGGCGGCCCCATCGGAAAAAACAGAGTTTGCGACGATGGAGTCCAAGTCGTCTTTCACCTGGAGGTGTAAGCTGCAAAGTTCCAGGCAGATGATCAACACATTGGCGTTGGGATCGGCTGCACAGAACTGATCGGCCATCTTGAGCGCAGGGAACGCAGCGTAGCATCCCATAAAGCCCAAATTGTATCTCTCAACCGCAGGATTGAGATCGAGAGATTCGATGACGAGCAGGTCTGGTCCTGGGTTGAAAAAGCCGGTGCAGGAAACGGTGATAACATGCGTGATGTCTTCTCGCTCCACCCCGGGACAGTTATCGATCGCATTGCGGGCGATCTCTGGAATCATCTTCTTTGCCGCGTCGACATAGATTTCATTCCGGTCTCCGGTGGTGGGCTCCTTCATGACGCCGTCCACCCTTTGGAAGAGCATTGAATCGGCACCTTCGTTCCCGAAGTCAGCGATCACACTGTGTCTTCTCTCGATACCAGAATCAGAATAGACCTTTCGAATATACCGCTTTGATTTTTCACTTCCTGACCAGGATTCCATCACGGAACTCGCGAAAGCCTGAGTATAAGATGTTTCCGGAACGAGTGTCTCAATGTGTCGAATGAAGCCCAAAACCAAAAGGAGGTAAGATTTATATGAGGAGATCGGCCTTCTTTCCTATGAAAGATGCCATAAGGCCGATGGTAGAAAACCGGGGGGTAAAACGCTGTTAGAACCGTAGAGATCTTGACCGTTCAATCCAAGGCAGACGCGTGCCGAATCGGCGGCGGTCGATGCTTCTTTGTCTGCGACATCAATAAAATGAATCAGTGACGGCATTGGAAATTGAGGAGGAGGAGATCCTTTGAACCGGAAGACTCACTGATTTTCGGGAAATCGCGAATTTTCTTTTTACAAATATCGTAGCAATCAGGAGCAAGCCGAGACCGATTCGCAGGATAAAATGGCGGAGAGAGTGGGATTCGAACCCACGGTAGGTTACCCTACACTCGATTTCGAATCGAGCGCCTTAAACCAGACTCAGCCATCTCTCCGTTTCGTTCTCGAAGGATCGAGAAGAGAACAAGCGCTGTTCAACCGGAGCCGGGGCGGTAGAAAAACGCGGGCCGGTATTTTCCTCGCTTCTTCCCATTTTTCAAATGGTAAATATAAAGCGCGGGTGACGCCACGATGCGGAAAATGCCAAATTTCGCACAGACTTTGAGCCTTTATGCGGAGTTTCGGAGTCTTCTCCGAAGTACGCTCGTGGTGATGAAAGCGCGATCATTCGCACCGATGGACGGGAACGAAGCGGCGGCTCATGTCGCTTACCGGACCAACGAGGTTATCGGCATCTATCCGATTACTCCGGCCTCGCCGATGGGAGAGTGGGCAGATCAGTGGAGCGCTCGAGGGATACCCAACATCTGGGGCGATGTTCCCAAAGTGTTTGAAATGCAATCAGAGGGGGGCGCGGTAGGTGCGCTTCACGGCGCTCTTCAGGCTGGGGCTCTGGCTACCACTTTTACTGCGAGCCAGGGGTTGCTGTTGATGCTTCCTAATTTCTACAAGATTGCCGGGGAACTCACTTCCGCAGTATTTCACGTTGCGGCACGTTCCCTTGCTACGCAGGCTCTTTCCATTTTTGGCGATCATTCCGATGTAATGGCGGCCCGGTCAACGGGGTGGGGAATGCTTTTCTCTTCGTCAGTACAGGAGTCGATGGACATGGCTCTAATCGCTCAGGCGGCGACTTTGCAGGCGAGGGTGCCGATCCTCCACATATTCGACGGGTTTCGAACCTCACACGAGATCCAGAAAATTGAGGTTCTCGATGACGAAGATATTCGCTCCATGATAGATGACGGACGAATTGCCGAGCATCGAGCGAGAGCCCTTTCGCCGGAGCACCCCTTTATTCGAGGTACTGCGCAGAATCCCGACACCTATTTTCAGGCACGGGAGGCATCCAATCCATACTACCTGGCTTTACCTTCGATCGTCCAGGATTGCATGAACAGGTTCGGGGAGCTAACCGGACGAAGATATCGATTGTTTGAGTATCACGGAGCCGAAGATGCAGAAGAAATTATCATCATCTCAGGTTCTGGTGCCTCGACAGCACAAGAGACCGTAGACTACCTCAACTCGATGGGGCGGAAGGTCGGAGTGCTTTCGGTTCGACTGTTTCGTCCATTTGATGCGGTATCGTTGATCGATGCTATCCCAGCGACCGTGAAGAGAATTTCCGTCCTGGATCGAACGAAGGAGCCGGGAAGCATCGGGGAGCCTCTGTATCTCGATGTTCTTGCTGGACTTCAGGAACCGGAGGGATTGGTCAAATTTGGCCAAATGCCAATTGTCCGAGGTGGTCGATATGGTCTCTCCAGCAAGGAGTTCACCCCGGGGATGATCGTCGGGGTGTTTGATGATCTCGCCAGCAGTACGCCGAAAAATCATTTCACCATCGGGATTCACGATGACATCACACAAACCAGTCTTCCGTGGAATGATGATTTGGATATCGAGCCGGACTCAGTCGTTCGAGCAATGTTCTGGGGACTCGGATCAGACGGGACCGTTGGTGCTAACAAGAACACCATAAAAATCATCGCAGATCGCACCGATTTTCATACGCAGGCGTATTTTGTTTATGATTCGCGAAAGGCGGGGGCACGAACCATTTCACACCTCCGGTTTGGGCCGGATCCGATACGCGGGGCCTATCTGATCAAAAAGGCGAACTTCATCGGGGTGCACCAATTCAGTTTTCTCAACTCCTACGATACATTGGAAGCCGCGGCGGAAGGAGCCACCGTATTGCTCAACTGTCCGCATCCGCCGGAAAGGGTCTGGGAGCACCTGCCCTCCAAAGTGCGTCGGCAGATCGTGGACCGAAACCTAAAGCTCTTCGTGGTGGATGCGTATCACATTGCGAGGGAGGCAAAGCTATCCGTCCGAATCAATACCATCATGCAGATGGCGTTCTTCGCGTTGAGCAACATCCTGCCTCCCAATGATGCGCGGCAGTATATTCGAGAGGCGATCGAGAAAACGTACGGCAAGCGGGGGGAGGCCGTTGTGCAAATGAACTTCAAAGGTGTCGATCTGGCACTCGAGTATTTGTTTGAGGTTCCTGTCCCCGATTCGCCGGACCTCACAGAAAGGGAAGATGAAGATGCCTACGCTCGATTCCGCGAGGCGCCGGAGTTCATTCGAGACGTCACTGCGCCGCTCTTGGCAGGAGAAGGGGACCGGCTACCCGTCAGCTCGTTTCCTGTTGATGGAACCTATCCCAGCGCAACGACCCGATGGGAAAAGAGGAACCTCGCTCGCGACATCCCGGTATGGGAGCCTGACGTTTGTATTCAATGCGGGCTCTGTGTTTTGGTATGCCCACATGCCGTAATTCGCGGGAAAGTCTACGAACCTTCCAAGCTTGAGTCTGCTCCGGAAAATTGGAAATCGGCAGGAGCTCGTTGGCGAAATCTTCCTGACAAACAGTTCACCCTACAGGTCGCACCAGAAGACTGTACCGGGTGCAGCCTCTGTGTTGAGGTATGTCCTGCCAAAGACAAAAGCAACGTTGGCCGAAAGGCGATCAACATGAGTCCGCAGTTGCCTCTTCTCGAGCAGGAACGAGAGAACTGGGACTTCTTTGTCGATTTGCCCGAGATGCCGAAGGTGGCCTCGAACGGAAACGGAGAAGCGCCGCTGAAATTCAAGAATGCTCAAGACATTCAGTTGCTTCAGCCATTGTTCGAGTTCTCAGGCGCCTGTGCAGGTTGTGGAGAAACGCCGTATCTGAAATTGATGTCCCAGTTGTTTGGGGACCGCACCTTTGTGGCGAATGCCACCGGCTGCTCAAGTATCTATGGGGGGAACCTGCCGACTACTCCGTGGGCAGTGAATGGCGAAGGGAAAGGGCCTGCCTGGAGCAATTCGCTCTTCGAGGACAACGCCGAATTTGGTCTGGGCATTCGTGTTTCCATCGACAAGCAAACGACGACGGCTCAAGAATTAGTCGAGAAGCTTCGGACAATAATTGGAGACGAACTGACCGATGCATTACTTTCCGCTGATCAACTGAGTGAAGGGGGAATCGCAGAGCAGAGAGCTCGGGTCGAGAGTTTGAAGGGACTGCTACAACAGAATCCTGACAATGCCGATGCAGGGCGGCTCTTGAATTTGTGCGACACGCTTGTTCGAAAAAGCGTCTGGCTGGTAGGCGGAGATGGGTGGGCCTACGACATTGGTTACGGCGGACTCGACCATGTCATCGCCAATCCATATGACGTAAACATTCTCGTCCTGGATACAGAGGTCTATTCGAATACAGGCGGGCAGGCATCGAAGTCGACACCGCTGGGGGCTGTTGCCAAGTTTGCTGCAGGCGGAAAACCTACTGCGAAAAAGAACCTCGCTCTCCTTGCGATGGATTACGGGCATGTTTATGTCGCTCAAGTAGCAATGGGAGCGAGTCCGCAGCAAACGATCAAAGCTTTTCAAGAGGCTGAGTCGTATCCGGGGCCTTCGTTGATCATTGCCTACAGCCACTGTATCGCTCATGGCATCGATATGACGAAGGGGCTCGATCAACAAAAGCTCGCGTCCCAAACGGGGCATTGGCCGCTGTTCCGGTACGATCCTCGCCGGCACGAAGAAGAACGCAATCCTTTCCAACTCGACTCGAAAGCACCATCCCGCCCATTGGAAGAGTATCTCTACAATGAAGGGCGATACCGGATGCTCCGTCAGAGTCAGCCGGAGACGGCGAAACATTTGCTCGGCCTGGCCAAAGGACAGGTCGAAGAGCGATGGAAACACTATCTGGAACTCGCCTCTATGTCATGAATCTGGAAACTGAATATCTTGGCCTGAAACTCAAGAGCCCTCTCGTTGCTTCGGCTTCTCCCTTGACCCAGGAGGTGAGTAACGGAAAGCGAGTCGAAGATGCCGGGGCGGCCGCCATCGTGATGCACTCGCTCTTCGAGGAGCAGGTAATGATCGACAGTCTTCGCCTCAATTCCGAGTTGGAAGCAGGAACGGAGGCCTTCGGTGAGGCTCTAGATTATTTTCCGCAGATGAATGATTATGGAGTCGGACCAGATACTCATTTGGACCGGCTCGCGGCCATCAAACGTTCGGTCGATATCCCTGTAATTGGGAGTCTAAATGGAGTGTCCGTCGGTGGCTGGACGAAGTTTGCGCGCTTGATGGAAGAAGAGGGTGTTGATGCTCTCGAATTGAATCTCTATTACATTCCCACGAATCCCGAAACAAGCGCTGGCGAAATTGAAGAGATCTACCTGGACGTGATCGCATCCGTTCGTGAGGTGATCAAAATTCCTCTCGCGGTCAAACTTTCACCGTTCTTCAGCTCGCTTCCTCATTTCGCGAGAGGGGCCGTTGAGGCGGGGGCAAACGGCTTGGTTTTGTTCAATCGATTCTATGAGCCGGATTTTGATCTGGAGGCACTTGAGGTTAGCCCTCATCTGGTCCTCAGTAACTCAAATGAATTGCGCTTGCCTCTCCGATGGATAGCCATCCTCTACGGGCAGAACCCCGGGCTTGATCTGGCCCTGACCTCTGGAGTGCATCATCACGAAGATGTGATCAAAGGGCTGATGGCTGGAGCAAAAGTAACGATGATGACCTCAGAGTTACTTCTTAATGGGATGGGGCGAATTGGTGAAATTGAGCGGGGCCTAGCCGAATGGATGGAAGAGCACGAATACGAGTCGGTCAAACAAATGCAGGGCAGCATGAGTCGTCAGAACATCGAGGACCCCGGGACGTATGAACGATTCAATTACTTGAAGGTGCTGGGATCCTATCGAGCCCATAAAACTGAAGCCTGGTCCGCCCCGTCGTAGTATTGGGGCGGTCGTTCTTCGAATTCATCGAGACGTTGTCTCTTTATCGCCTTCCCTTGCTATGGTATATGCAGGGCTCGTGAAAAGGCGAAGTTCCACGAGCAATTTTTCTAACACTAACACAACATAATGTGAAATCAGTAATTGAACCTTATTTGTTCTTCGGTGGGCGGACTGAAGAAGCTATCGAGTTCTACGGAAGCGTCCTCGACGCTAAGCTCGAGATGCTCATGCGCTACGACGAGGCGCCGGATGCTCCACCGGAAGGCATGCTCGCCGAAGGCTGGGAAAAGAAAGTCATGCACGCGAGTTTCTTCGTGGGCGAATCGAGGATCATGGCATCGGACGGTTGCGGCGGAGAAGAGGAGGGTGGTTTTGATGCCTTTCGACTTTCCATTGCACCGGAGACCGAAGAGGAGGCGAAAAAGATTTTCGATGGTCTTGCGGAAGGGGGAGAGGTTGCCATGCCTCTCGGGAAGACTTTCTGGTCTCCTTGCTTCGGCATGGTCACCGATAAGTTCGGCTTGGGCTGGATGGTAAATGTCGTTGACCCCAATGCCGAAGGTTGACCCCTCAACACATTAGCGTTCCAGCTCTCCCACGACTTGAACGCCATCTTTATCGACGAGCAGAACTTCCAGGCTGACTGGAAGTTCTGTCTGTCGAAATTCCTCAACGATCTTTGGGCCGTTGAATTCGAGCTTTCCTCCGGTCGCCGGGAAGAGGTGCAGGCGGTGCCTGTCGATTGGAATCACAAAGATTCTGTCTCCAAGAGCGTCTCGGAATTTTTCATGGAAGGCTGAGGAAAAGACGATGCTTGTCAGGAAAGGGTCTTCATCGGCAATGGTGATGTAGTCGATCACCCCGCGGCGATCTCTGTAGACGGTAGGTTCGATTTTTTCGACGAGTGTGTCTGCCACTTTCGTCGCGATCGAGAAAAACGACTCCCATTCGAAGCCTCTCTCATTCCACATTTCTTCGGAAAAGGACCGCACTCCGTAGTCCCATTCATAAAAAGGGACGATTTGCGTGAGTTTAGCTCCCTCGAGAGCTTGGTTCACCTCGTGTGTCTCGAAGGTACCCTCCAGAATCACCCCTACCCGGCGAGCGACGTCCTCCGATTGGACCATGGAAAAAGCGAGAGCCGCAAGAATGGTGGCCACGTATTTCTGTAGAGAGGGAATTTGAAATCCATTTGCCATACGGCGCGGAAGAGGTTGGGTGAGAAGAGACTAACGACGATGATCACTTTTTTACAAGGAACGCTCGAAGAGAACTGGCCTGGCCGGCTTGTGATTAATGCTGGTGGGGTAGGGTATGAGGTGATCATTCCCTTGCTCGGCGATGATGTGTTTGGCCAGATGGGGGAGGCTACCAAAGTCCTCACGCACCACCATATTCGTGAACAGGAGCAAACTTTGTATGGTTTTCCCGATGAGGAAGCGCGCGATTTGTTCCGGCTTTTGATCAACCGAGTTTCCGGTGTCGGGCCGAAAGTGGCGATGGCAATCCTGAGCGGTATGGCAACGAGAGATTTTAAAGAGTCAGTTGTCTCGGGGGATATCGCGGCGATTGCCAAGATCAAGGGCATCGGGAAAAAGACAGCCGAGCGTATTGTTTTCGAACTCGGAGATAAGGTGGGAGTGAAGGAGGCTTGGATGACACAGTCCTCCGGGGAGGCGTTATCTCCTGATCAGGCGGCTCGTAATGATACGCTGCTCGCACTGATTTCTCTGGGATACAAACAAGCTGATGCACAGAAGGTTATCGAGAAGCTTCCCGCAGACATGACTCGTTCTGATGAAATGTTAAGGGCCGCTCTACGACTATTACAGGGATGACAATCGAAGCTCCCATGACTTCAGAAGACGAACTCGTAGAGAAAGCCGCCAGAATCCGTGCGGCTCTTCCCGAGGGCGGTCTGTTCGCGGAAAAAGAATGGCGCGTGTCCCCCGAAGCATTTCCGCTCTCCAAGAAGGAGGTTAAGAGCCTTGAGAAACTGGGCGAGCTTCTGCATCGGTTTCAGAAGACCTGCGATTTGATATACCGGAGAAGTCGGAAAGGATCTTTGCCTGGATGGATAGCGGATTATCTGGATCGCGGAAAACCTCAATGGCTTCTGGATGCTGGATTATCATCCCCTTTGACGGACGTTGTCCCTCGAGTCATTCGACCAGATCTTATCCTGACGGAATCTGGATTCACTGCCACTGAGCTTGATTCCGTTCCCGGTGGCATCGGTCTCACCGCCTGGCTCGGGAAGATGTACTCAGAAGTGACTCCCGACGCCTCGATTGTCGGGGGCACTGACGGATTGCTGGATGGGTTTGGTTCGATTTTTCCACAGGGAGAGGCGGATATCCTGGTTTCCGAGGAATCCGCTGGCTACCGGCCGGAAATGAACTGGCTCGCAGAACATCTCGATGGAGATTGGCAGGTCCATTCCGCAGAAGATTACGAGGCGACGGACCGGGATATTTACCGATTCTTTGAACTATTCGATCTGGAGAATATCTCCGGAGGGAAAGCTGCAGGAGTTCGGGCTGCTGGGGGCGATGGGTTTCTCACTCCGCCATTCAAGCCATGGCTCGAAGAAAAAATGTGGTCGGCCCTCTTTTATTCACACCCGTTGAAGGATGTGTGGAGAAGGGAATTGCGAGATGCCAACTGGAAGCGGCTTCGCGACTTGTTTCCCCGCAGTTGGATCGTCGATCCGGCTGAGGTACCTCACCACGCAGAGATTCCTGAACTGGGAATCCAGGATTTTTCGGAACTATCAGGATTCACGCAAACCGAGCGGGAACTTGTTTTAAAACTGAGTGGATTCAGTGAAAAGGCATGGGGAAGCCGAAGTGTAACCATCGGGCAAGATGCCTCTGGGGAAGAATGGTCCGAGGCGGTCGAAGAGGCGATCGACTCTTTTGATGTCTCGCCTTTTGTTCTTCAAAGATTCCATGCGGGCAAGCTCGTAGAGCATCCATGGTTGAATCCTGAAACCGGAACCATCGAATATATGGAGGGGCGTGTTCGGCTATGTCCTTATTACTTTGTTTCCTCCGATACTGGAAAGGTTTCACTCGGCGGAGCGCTGGCCACGATATGTCCAGCCGACAAAAAGGTGCTGCACGGAATGACAGATGCGATCCTCGTTCCTTGTCGTCTTGAGACATAATTATTGCTCCTGATGCTGGAAATTTTAGCATTGGGGCGCGTGGAGCGGGAATTTCGCAAATTTGAGAGATAAACAAGCCTTAATTTTAAAAGGTTTGGAATGAAAATTTGCGTTTGTGCGTATCAATGTTAAGATTTTGTGTGCAAGCATTCCGTGCTTTCACAGAACCTCTCAATTGTGTCTAATCACCCACCTCGCTAATTCGTCTGTGATACGGACGAAGGCATCGGAGTCACCCAAAAACGGTTGAATCAATACGAGGCGATAGAAGTGAAAAAGATAAAATTCACCTGCTCGAACTGTCAGGCAAAACTCCGAGTACCTACACATCTCGCTGGAGTCACAGCTCCGTGCCCGAAATGTGGCCACAAGATCACAGCTCCGACTGATTATGAATCTATTGTGGTAGAGGAAACACCTGCTAAAGCTCCCGCAGCAGTGGCTGCTTCACAGAGGACGAGGGTTGCAACCGCGACAGCAAAGTCAGTCTCCTCTCCTCCTTTGGCATCGCCATCGCACGAGGAGCATTTCTCTCCATCCGTGAGTGAATCACCGACTTCCAGGACACCGGATTCGGAGAAGAGGGAAGGGATCGCGCCATTACCTCCGATTGAAGCTCCTCCTGAACCTTCCCAACCGCCAGCAGTATCGAACGAACATCTTTCCAGCGATGATGGTCCCTCCCTGCCGCCGCCAATTCTCGACGAAACGGTACCTGAGACCGATGAGAATGAAGCTCCTATCTCTCTTCCGCCGTTGGATCTACCTACAGAGACATCATCTCCAGAACCTCTTTTCCCTTCAAACGAGGACATAGAAAAGCCCGATGCTCCGGTTGTTTCCGATCTTCCTGAGCCGGCAAGCCCGAAGACTCAGCCGATTCGGGTGAGTACTCGCCCTGAGCATCTCCCTGAGATGAGGCCTGTTCGGGATGAGGAGACTGGGAGTCTACCTCGACTGGATATATCGTTGGGCGAAGGTTCTTCCTCGGCGGGGAAACCGCCTGCTTCTTTTAACGGTGAATCGCAGGAAAAGACGCGCCTCCATCTTCCACAGCCGGGAGATCTGTCTAATGACGATGATCTGCATCAGTTCTCGCCCGATGATTTCATCATTCCCTCTGATGGGGGAGAGGGACCACGCGAGGACGCACCGAAGGCAGTTGAGAGCGAGCCTGTAGTGCAGCCTCCGGCGATACCAGAGGCAGAGGAGGTAGAAGCAGCCCCCCCAGTCTCAGAAGAATCAGTGCTCCCAGAAAAAGACTCGGATCTTACCGAAATGCTTTTCAACTCCGATCCAGCACCTTCCAATCTGCAGGACTCCCTTGGTTCTCCAGATTTTCTGGAAGAGGTAGCACCTCCCGCTGCGCCACCGGCAATCCCAGCGGATCCAGTTTCAGAAGAAGCTCCAGAAAGAAAGAATCCTGAAGATCTTTTTTCCAGTCCGGGAGACCTCCCTGAAGAAACTCCTGATCCCCTTCCCAGTTCTGGCGAGTCGTCACTGAACGAGGGTTCCTTTGAAAAGCTTTTCGCCCAGCAGTCCTCAAGCCCTCCAGATATCCCGCCTGGTATTCCTTCTGAGGCCGATTCTGAAGAGCCAGTGACTGTCCCTCTTCCTGAGACAGCGCAGCCCTCTCCATCGACGCAGGTACTACCAATTCCGAGCGAAACAGTTCCGGTTGAGCCAAATCGCAGTGAATCTGATGTCCTGGACGAGATGTTTGGTAGCTCTCCGCCAGAGTCGAAGGGCATGAGCAAGTCGACTGTCGTGATGCTTTGTTCGGTCGGTGCCGTTGTGATCATTGCTACTGTTCTTGTAGTGGTTATCGGGATGGCCTTTGGTGGATTCAGTGTTTCGGGACCAGGGGAAGAAGATACCCAGGAGGATGCGACTTCGATGCTGATGGCAAAGAAGGACGAGGAGAAGTCCGAAGAGCCTGAGCCAGTCGATCCTACCATTGACGACGCTCCCGCTGTCATAGATCCCGTGGCCACCGAAAGGGTTGAACAAACCGAAACGACTGATGACCCCTCCTCATCCAGTAGCACGGTGACTTTGCCGGGGGACACTGAAAAACCGGTCATGATCGTCGATCATAGTTCCGGGGCCCCAGAGGCTCTTCCGAGAGAAGAGGGGTTGAACGATGTCGTTGAAGAAGCAAAGCGAGCGATTCAAGGTGGTGAACCTGGGGAACCGACCGCAGTGGAGGAACCCAAGGCCCTCTCTTTTGATGATGCTTTGGACCAGTTCGGAGGAAATGGAAGTGCTGGTTCCGCCGACCCTGCGAATTCTTCTTTCACTGACGCAGGAGATTCTCTGATCAATGGTGATCCATCGGCAGGATTCCCGAGCACCATGCCTTTAGCTAATGGTGATGCGGCCGACAAGTCCACGGATGGAGCAGCTAGTTCAGGCGCTCCGAAAAATTACAATCCTCCGGAATCCTTTGCTGCTCCAGGACCGGAGGAAGGGCCGCTTGTAAGGATCAATGATCTGATCGATGCATTTCTGCGTGCTCCCGATTGGGAGACAAGATTGAAATATTGTTACAACGCGGAGAGCCTTCGCCCGGCCATGGAAGAGTATTATCAGAAGTGGCCAGACAACGGGTTCACCAGATTTTCTCAACAGATGTTCCAGATGGAACTGGATAAGGAAATGGGGGGACCATACTGGGTCTATCTCATTTCAACCTCTGATGAAGACCAGGGATTCCCGCTCATCATCCGAGTCGAGGATGGAAATCTGAAGGTGGATTGGGAGATTTTCGCCGAATTCAACGATCGACATTTTGCCAAATTCCTGAAAGGGGAGATGCCGAATCCGGGGACCTACCGTGTCGTTCTCGAGCGGAAGTCAGACTATTACGGTACCGACCGGGATGCATTCACTACGCTGAGCGAATACAACGTCTACGAAGTAAATGCTCCTTACGGGGCGCTAAATGAATTTTCCGGATATGCATTCGTGAAGAAGGACTCACCGGTAGCCAAAGAATTAGATGCTGTGTTAGGCCTGAATGATGAACCCCTCGCGGTTATTGCCACGTTGGAACGTGTCACATTCGATCATGGGACGAAGCATATGGTCATCAATGAGTACGTGACCGAAGGGTGGTTCCAGAACTAAGGTCCCCTGATGGAGAGAGAGATCGACCGGTTCATCCGCTTTCTAGCGGTCGAGAAAGGATTATCCAAGAACTACCAGCTTTCCGTTCGCCAGTCGCTGGAGGCTTTCTCTGAGTGGCTGGCGAGAAAGCACAAGGTTACCCAATGGGACCAAGTGTCTGTGGATCATTTTACTTCTTATCTCGGAGAGAGGAAGCTGAAGGACCGCATGGCCTCCTCCAGTCTGAGGGTGCAGTTGATTGCTTTGAAAATTTTCTTTCGCCACATGGCGGGGAAAAAAGCGGTTCGGGAGGATGTGGCGGAGAAAATCGATTCTCCGAGGATGGAGAAATATCTGCCCGAGACCTTGAACGAACCGACGGTTCAGAAGCTCCTCGAGTCGATCGACGATACTCGCCCATTGGCCCGACGTGATCGAGCGATGCTGGAACTTCTCTATTCCAGTGGACTGCGAGTATCTGAGCTCACCGGCGCTCGGCTGGAAAATCTGTTCCTTGAGGATGGGATTATCCGAGTCACGGGGAAGGGAAACAAGACACGGCTTGTGCCAGTGGGAGGAGCCGCTCGCGAAGCAGTTGAGACTTACCTGGAGCAAGAGCGACCGAACTTGGTCAGCCGGCACACCGGAAGTGAAATTTTTCTCTCCAAATGGGGAAAGAAGCTTACAACAACGCGTGTCTGGCAAATTGTGAAAGAACGTGCTCGGCTTGCCGGAATTGACACCAATGTGTATCCGCACCTGCTAAGGCACTCTTTCGCGACACACTTGCTTGGGAACGGCGCCGATTTGCGTGTTATTCAGGAGCTACTGGGGCACGCTGATATTTCTACAACACAGATCTACACGCATGTGGATCAGAAACGCTTGCGGGATGTTCACCGCAAGTTCCACCCGCGAGGGTAGGAGGGGGGATCAGTAGTCTTCGTCCGAAGACTTCCACCAGTCTGCTGGCTTCTCCCAGGGATCGAGTTTCTCGGCGCGTTCTTCGGCCTGATTGTCTTCAACAAAGAGAGCATCGTCCTCTTCCTTGCGGGAAATCTCTTCCAGAAGCTCTTCGAGTCCCTCATTCTCAGCGGAGTATTTCTTCTCGCGATACACGAGGTATCCGAAAAAGATCCCTATTCCGAGCACCATTCCGGCAACTAGTCCGATCATGAATAGTGCGGCTGCGCTATCGGCTGCAACCCATGCGCTGTGACCTGTTCCGAACTCGGAAGAAGCTGCTGAATTGAGTTGTATCAGACCGTCAATCGCCATCAATGCGAGAATAAAAGCTCCAACTACGAAAACAAGGCGATTGAGCGAGAATTTCATAAGTTTCGTGTGTGCGGTTCGCAGTGCTGCGACTGAACTACGCGAAATATATCAAATTTGTAAATTCTAACAACCGCAAATCCTGTTTTTAGAGAATTTTGCGAGAAATTCGCAATTATGAGAAGTTTGTGAGCCTTTTATGGGCGAAAATTGGTCTGAAGCAGCCAAATTTTTGCGACCTCGAGAAAATGGAAAGGTCAGTTCTGGCAGGACTGGCAGAGACCGAAGAACTCCAACTCGTGCTCAATCTCAGTGAATCCACTGGAGTCAGCGATTTCGTTTTCGAGATGCTCTACGGGACAGGCGAGATCCAGAACTGCGATCGTGCCGCAGTCTCTGCAAATCAGGTAATCCTGGTGGTTCCCTTGGCGAAGGCAATAGTGTGCCGCACGGCTGTGGAAGCCGATTCGTCGAACAATCCGATGTTCCTCCAGGCGTGTGATCAGGCGATACACAGTGGCCGGATCGCAATCGACATTAAAGTTCGAGTTCCCAGCGATCTCTTGAAGTGTCAGCGGCCGATCGGCAGACGCGAGAACGTCAAGACAAGCACGAAGTGCGGTTGTTTTCCGCAAACCGGCTTTGGAACATTCCTCAAGAAGGTCGGTGACTACTGGAAGGGTGGATGACATCTGAAAACTGGGGAACGATAGCGTGGCCGAATAGATACCGCAAGCCTTCCCACCCGCGATCCTGCCGTGTTCTGAGCGCTTGTGTTGTGATATGCGTTTCGGTCTAAAACGAATCAATCAAATCCCTATGTATCGAGCCTTGCTAGCATTGTTATTCCTCACCTGCTTTTCAGTGAAGGCTGAGGAGAGGTGGAACCTGATATTCCTACTCACAGATGATCAGACGACATACTCGCTGGGATGTTACGGAAACAAAGACGTCCAGACGCCAAATATTGATCAGCTCGCCGCGGATGGAATGATCTTCGACAATCACTACGACACCACCGCGATCTGCATGGCGAGTCGGGCGAGCGTTTTCACAGGGCTATTCGAATATCGGACCGGCTGTAATTTCGATCACGGCAACCTGCTGGAGAAAAAGTGGGCCAAGAGCTATCCGATGCTGCTGCGAAAGGCCGGGTATCGAACCGCCTTTGCCGGAAAATTCGGAATCGAAATTGCCGAAAAGCCCGATGGAAAAGGGCGACTCGCGGAGAATGATTTCGATAAGTGGGGAGGTGGCCCTGGGCAGACGAGCTACAACACGAAACAGAATGCTTCGATGAAGGCGTATGCAAAAGAGTATCCCCATTCAACTGTATCCTACGGAGCCTTCGGTCGGGACTTTGTGAGCGAATCGGCGAAAGGAGATGCTCCATTTTGTCTGTCCATCAGTTTCAAGGCCCCTCACAAACCCGCCACTCCGGACCCTCAGTTCGATTCTATCTACAAAGGGAAAACGTTTACCAAACCCGAGAACTACGGACGAGAGAACGGAGAGCATTTCTCTCAGCAGAGTCGGCAGGGGCGTCAGTTTGTACGGTTCGAAGAGTGGGGGTATGCAGATCGTTATGACGAGGTCATGGCCATCTACCATCAGCAGATTTATGCGATTGATGTGGCCGTCGGGATGATTCGTGATGCAATCAAGGACGCTGGAGTAGAAGGGAACACGGCCATCATATTCACTTCCGACAATGGGTTCCTGTGTGGCTCACACGGATACGGCTCAAAGGTCCTGCCTTACGAAGAAGCTTCGCGAGTCCCGATGATTATGTATCTGCCAGGGCATGCGAACTCGGGCAAAGGAATCCGATGCGACGCGCTGACGGGGAACGTGGATTTTCACCCCACGCTATTGGAGTTGGCTGGTGTCGATGTCCCCCAAGGCATCGATGGGAAAAGCCTTCTACCGTTGTATGAAAATCCGGCTGAGGAAACACACGAGCAGTTGCCCTTGATCAACGTCTGGGGCCCAAAGGAAGCGCACAGCCTTGGTGTGGTGACCAAGGACTGGAAGTACATCTACTGGCCGTACGACGAAGGGGCTTTCGAAGCGACGGAAGAACTCTACTTTCTTCGTGAAGATGGGCTGGAAATGCACAACGTCATCGACGACCCCAAGCACGAGTCGGCTCGGGAGCAAATGCAGAAGCGATACGATTCTGAGGTGCAGTCCTGGCGACAAAAGGCCGTCCCGTTTCACGGTTATTCACCGTTCGGGAAGACCTTTCAAAGGAAGAGCGCCGATCAGTAGACGTCTCTCTGGTAGCGCTTCTCTTTGCGCAGAGCATCCACGTATGCCTTGGCATCTTCCGGCGACTTGCCACCGTGTTCTGCCGCAATGTCGATCAGGGCCTGGTGCACATCTTTCGCCATCTTGGTAGCGTCACCACAGACATAGAAATGAGCGCCATCTTCGAGCCACTTCCAGACTTCAGCGCCATTCTCAAGCAGGCGATGCTGGACGTAGATCTTCTCTTTCTGATCTCGTGAAAACGCGAGCGTCAGGTCCGAGAGGGAACCCTCATCAAGATAGTCGAGCCATTCCAGCTGGTAGAGGAAGTCATAGGAGAATTGCTGGTCTCCGAAGAAAAGCCAGTTCTTCCCATTCGCGCCAACAGCAGAACGCTCTTCAACAAAAGCGCGGAACGGAGCAATGCCTGTTCCTGGGCCGACCATGATGATCGGAGTGTCGTTGTTTTCAGGAAGGCGGAAATTCTTATTGGAATGGAAGAAAACCCTGACGGTATCACCAATACTCACATCATCCGCGACGTAGCATGAGCAAACTCCCGTGCGATCACGACCGTGAGTATTATAGCGCACTGCGGCGATGGTGAGGTCGACTTGGTCTTCGTGCTTCTTGATGCTCGATGCGATGGAGTAAAGCCTCGGATTGAGCTTGCGCAGAATCCCGGTGAAAGTTTCCGGCGACCAGTTCTTGTTCGGGAAAACCTCCAGCAAATCAATCAACTGACGTCCCCAGACCCATTCCTTCAGTTCTTCCTTCTTGTCCTTGGCGAGGAGCTTCTCGAGTTTCTTATCTCCGACAACGCCATTGTATTTGAGGGCAATGGCAGGGCTCAGACTTGTGATGTCAAAGTCCGTCTTGAGCGCTTCAGCCAGAGTCTTATCACCCAGCTTCGCATTCGCCTTAAGACCGGTAACCGCGAGAATCGCTTCGACGTCGGCGGTGCTGTTCTCAGGATAAATTCCCAGCGCATCACCTGGCTCGTAGCTGAGTCCGGAGCCTTCGAGAGAAAGCTCGATATGCAGAGTCTCTTTGTTAGAGCCCGTTCCATTCAGGACAACCTTGTCGAGGATCTCGGCGCTGTAAGGATTCTTCTTGTCGTAAACAACGGAAGCAGGCGCTGCACCCGTTGCCGCAATCGCAGATGCGACGTCTTCCTGTTTCGGAAATGCATTAATCGCACCATCCAGCCACTTCTCGAACGGCTCTTGGTAGTCCACGTCGCAATCGGCGCGGTCAAAGATGCGCTCGGCTCCGAGTTCGGAAAGGCGAGCATCGAAATCTTTACCCATCTTGCAGAACTGCTCGTAGCTGGTATCACCCAGTCCACAGACAGAAAACTTCAGGTTCGCCAGCTGAGGCATGGATTTCCCCATGAACTCCTCGTAGTAACCGGTCGCCGCATCGGGCGGATCACCTTCGCCCCATGTGCTGACGACGACGAGGAGGTTCTCTGCCTTGGCCAGGTCAGCTGCCTTGGCATCGCCCATGTTGACGATCTTTGCCTTGAAGCCTTCTTTCTCGGCACGCTTCTGGATCTCGCCAGCCAGCTGCTCGGAATTTCCAGACTCAGAACCGTAGAGAACGGTGAGAGGCTGTTTGGTGGCTGTGGCAGGGGCCGCAGCAATCGGCGCTGCGCCAGTCGCGCCACCGGCAAAACCGATGCCTGCGAAAAATCCGGAAAGCCAGGTCGCCTGCTCAGCATTCAATCCTGCTGCCAGTTGCTGGGCCAGTTGTTCCCGTTCAGGCGGAAGGGGAGAGAGGTTGGGAGAACTCATTTCGATACAGTCACAAAAAAGGATAACAAGGAATGGCGATTACACGGCGAGTTGAGGCTCTACGAAGTCCTTGTGGAAATCGCGACCGTGTTCGGTCTCTTTGACGTAGCCTGCCCGGACGACGAAATCGCCGAAGCGCTCACCGTCTTCCCGGTTCTTGGCATAGTCCTGGATGATAGGCTTCAAGATCGCCGGTGCGTCTGTGCCCTTGATAGAGGGCGCGTAGAGTTTGCTCAGGCGGTCGCCTGCAAATCCAGCACCGAGATAAAGATTATACTTCCCAGGGGCACGACCGACAAAGCCGATCTCAGCAATGTAAGGGCGAGCACAGCCATTCGGGCATCCAGTCATCCGGATCGTGATGGCGTCATGACGAAGGCCAGCCTCTTCCATGATCTCATCGATTTCAGAAACCAGATCAGGAAGGTAGCGTTGTGATTCTGCCAGGGCGAGTCCGCAGGTAGGCAGGGAAACGCACGCCATCGAGTTGAGGCGAAGGGCGCTGCGTTCGTGGGCATCGATCATCTTGTGCTCTTCGAGCAGCTTGGTGATCGCTGGCTTCGCTTTGGGGGAAATGTTAGCGATGATGAGATTCTGGTTCGCCGTCAGGCGGAAATCACCTTTGTGGATCTCAGCGATCTTGCGCAGACCGGTCAGGAGTGGATACGCGTCGGTGTCGTAAACACGGCCATTCTCCACGAAGAGAGTAAAGTGGAAGTTACCCTTGTGGTCTTCGATCCACCCATAGCGATCGCCGTTGTCGTCGAATTTGAACTCACGCGGCTTCTCAAGTTTGTATCCGAGAAGCTTCTCTACCTCCTCACGGAAAGCATCGAGGCCCATGCGCTCGATCGTGTATTTGAGGCGAGCGTTCGCGCGGACTTCGCGGTTTCCGTTGTCACGCTGCACACGCACGACGGCTTCACCGACGGCTACGGCCTGCTCAGGCGTGCAAAAGCCGAGAACCTCTGCGAGGCGCGGGAAAGTGTCTTCGTTTCCGTGAGTCATTCCCATTCCGCCACCGACGGTCACGTTGTAACCGACGATCTTGTCGTCTCCTTCGAGGATCGCGATATACCCGAGGTCGTGAGCGTAGATGTCCACGTCATTGCTCGGAGGCACAGCGATCACGGTTTTAAACTTACGGGGCAGGTAGTGCTTTCCGTAAATAGGCTCTTCCGGATCGGCGATGTCGTCAATCTTCGGCGGATCGTAAGTGACCTTCACCTTCTCACCCGTGCCATCGTCGAGCCAGATTTCGTGATAGGCACCCGTGCGAGGGCTGAGGTGGTCAGAAATTTCAGTCGCGAGCTTCAATACGTCCCCATGCACCTTCGACTGCATCGGATTCGGATTGCACATCACGTTTCGGTTCACGTCACCGCAGGCAGCGAGCGTGTCGAAAAGCGCTTCGTTGATCTCTGCGATCGTCTTCTTGAGGTTACTCTTGATGACGCCGTGAAACTGGAAAGCCTGGCGCGTGGTCAGCTTGATCGCATTGTTCGCGTGCTCCTGTGCGATGCGGTCCATATCGAGCCACTGCGCGGGAGTCGAGACGCCACCGGGAACCCGCACACGAATCATGAAGGAATACGCTGGCTCCAGCTTCTTCTTCCTTCTCTCTTTGCGGATGTCACGATCGTCCTGCTGGTAGATGCCGTGGAATTTCGTGAGCTGCTGGTCGTCTTTGGAGAGAGATCCAGTCGCCGAATTGGCGAGTCCTTCGAGGATGGTTCCGCGGAGGTAGTTACTGGCGTCTTTGATGCCTTCGTTAGCTGATTTGGCCATGTGTTCCGGAGGTTTTCAGATGGAAAACGCAATACATTTTAATCTTGCGTCATTTACTAATGTATTGTATTTCCCTAATATCAAGCAGTTTTTCGGATGCGCCTCCCTTTAAAAACAGAGTATGCCTGCCAGGTTCTGGCGCAGTTGGCCCTTACCTACGCGAAGGACGGCGTTCGGCAAGTGGATGATTTAGCGACCGCCGAGGCATTGTCCCCGAATTACTCCGTCCAGATTCTCACCGCCTTACGACAGGCCGGACTCGTAATCAGCCGCCGCGGAAAAAACGGCGGTTATCTTTTGGCGAAGTCTCCCGAAGAAATCACCCTCGCCGAAATCGCGATTGCCATGGAGGGGGAACAAATCATCGAGAGCAGCCCCGGAAACGGAGGCATGTCCGCCGGGACCGTTCACGAAGCGTGGAAAAGAGTGAACGAAGCCCTTCTCGAAAGCTGCCGGGAGATTCGCCTTTCGGAACTCATCGCCGAGTCAGAAGACGAATCAGTCGACTGGGTGATCTGATCTACTCCTTAGCCGTGTAGTCGAACACAAACACCTTCTCGAGGTGCGGCTTCAGGATCGCCACGAAAGCCTTGTGATCCGGGTGGGGGAGATACGCTTCGAGCCCAGCCTTATCCTTGAAAGTCACGAGAAAGGCGTGGGTGAAATCGTCGTTCAGCCCCTCTACGCTCTCTGAGAATCCCCATTCGACAGACTGGATCGTGTCGATCTTATCCTTCAGCAGCATGAACTCATCGACCACTTGCTGGATGTCATCGTCAGTAGCCGACTCTTTGAACTGGAAAGCCACGAAGTGTCGGAAAGGAGCCTCGTGATGATCAGCACGAATGTTGCTAGTCAAAAGAGCGAATGAAAAGAAAAGCAGAATGGAGTGAACAAATTTCATCGCGAAACCCTTTGCGAATCGAGGGTATCTGTCGATCATAAAAAAACACATGAGCACGTGGGACAAATTCTCTAATTCCGTTATTCGCTACCCTGACCTGGGGTTTTCACTCGACTACAGCCGCATGGACGCACCCGACGAGTGGTCGGCGGAGATGACAGCGAAAATCGAGCGCGCCTTCAAAGATCGGGCCGCGATCGAAGCGGGCGAAATCATGAACCCCGACGAGGGACGTGCCGTCGGTCACTACTGGCTTCGCAATCCAGACCTCGCTCCCGATGCCGAAGCTGCCTGGATTCGGGAAACCAAAGACAGAGTCACCGCTTTCTCAGCCAAAGTATTAAAAGGGGAGATCAAGGCACCAAACGATCGTGCGTTCCGTCACGTTCTTCTCGTCGGCATCGGTGGTTCCGCCCTCGGGCCACAGCTCGTTTCCAAGGCACTCCTCCCACCCAATGCTCCCATCGATCTCCTTTTCCTCGACAATACCGACCCCGGTGGAATGGACGACGTCTTCGAGTCACTCGGAGACGGACTCGCCGAGACACTCGTCGTCGTGATCTCCAAATCCGGTGGCACCGCCGAGACCCGCAACGGTATGCTCGAGACCGAAGCCGCTTACAAAGCTCGCGGCCTGGACTTTTCAAAATACGCCGTCGCCGTAACCGGTGATGGTAGCAAGCTCGACAAACACGCCGAATCCGAAGGCTGGATCGAGCGCTTCCCCATGGAAGATTGGATCGGTGGTCGTACCTCCGTGATGAGCGCCGTCGGCCTCCTCCCGGCAGCCCTCATCGGTCTCAACATCGATCGCTTCCTCGCCGGCGCTGCCGCCATGGATGAAAAGACGCGCGTCGATTCCGTCGACGAAAACGCCTCCATGCTGCTCGCCCTCATGTGGTATCACGCCGGAGACGGAGTCGGCAGCAAGGACATGGTCATCCTGCCCTATTGCGACCGCCTCGACCTGATGAGCAAATATCTCCAGCAGCTCGTCATGGAGTCACTCGGGAAAGAGCTCGACCTCGACGGCAATGTCGTGAACCAGGGCATCGCCGTTTACGGAAACAAAGGCTCCACCGACCAGCACGCCTACGTCCAGCAACTGCGCGACGGCCTCAAGAATTTCTTCGCTACCTTCATCGAAGTTCGCGAGACCCGTAAAGGCGACGCCATGGAAGTCGACGACATGGGCTCCTCCACCGGCGACTACCTCCAGGGCTTCCTTCGCGGCACCCGCAAAGCTCTCTACGAAAGCGGCCGAAAGTCGATGACCATTTCCCTCGACGAACTGAACGCCTTCACTCTCGGCGAACTGATCGCCCTCTACGAGCGCGCCGTTTCCTTTTACGCCAGCCTCGTCAACATCAACGCCTACCACCAGCCAGGTGTGGAGGCAGGTAAGAAAGCAGCCGGCACATTTCTGGATCTGTTAGCCAAAGTCCGCGGAACCCTCGGCGAATCCGAAGGCGCCGTCACAGCCGACGCAATGGCAGAAAAGATCGGCGAAGAAGATGTCGAGGCCGTCTATCACTGCCTCAATCACCTTGCTGCGAATGGAGTATGTTCGAGGACGGAAGGGGAGACGGTTGCGGGGGATGAGTTTACCTCGTGACGACGGCAGGGAGAAGGATAGCGGAGTGCGCATAGCCATTGCTGACTGCGATCGTGGAAAATCTCGATCGAGGCCATTTTCGTTCCTTCAGTCTAATCAGCTATTTCTCCAACTACGTTAGCACGCTCGGGAAACCATTCTTCACATTTTGCTGTAAGCCGCGAAAGGCTTACAGATCGCCTGACTACGAGTATCGCCGCTTTCGAAAAGATATATAGTAGAGCGATCTGTAGGGAAAGCACAGCTTGTGAACAACATCAGGAAATCGCCTGAGACCCTTGACCTGTTAGGATTTTTCCGCTTTCGTGTGAGTGAAATTACCTGCCGAAATCGAAAATGCATATCGATATTCAGTTCCTATAATTTTACTGTTCGGGTTAGAAATGGATGTGAAATGGACCATCTTGCTCGCCCCTTTCAGCCTTTTGCTATTCCTCTGGCCAGCATCGCATTTCTATAACTTCTCTCTCCATTCATTCGCAATTGCGGGATACGACACCGCAATGATCATTGAGTTCGGAACAGTGATTTTTACGATTGAGCAGAAAAGAAGCCTAACGTCAGAAACAGTGAAGCTTACTAAAAACGATTCATCTGATACGATTCCATTCTGGCTTACCATGAAAGGAATTGGCCCGTCTCACGATTTGATCTTGGATTCTCCACGAAATCGGCTATTCGGATTATATGCGCGGATTCCGTTCTGGCTCATTTTTGGGGTTTTCTCAGTCATGTTTGGTTCAATTGTATTGTTTCAGAAATCGCGCAGCAGGAACGGGGCAGCCGAACAAGTCGAGGATGCCAAGCCCGATAACGCCCCGAGTTGATTGACTTCCGTGATCCAGATCCTTACCCTGCATTCGAGATCGTGCTCCCATATCGGGCTGGCATCTCTTCAACGTTCTGCCTTGAAAATGGAAAGCCGACGCTCATTTATCGTTTTCATTATGCTCCGGTTCTTGGCGTGGGGAACGGCGACGGCGATAATCGTTGGTTTTCTCGTCGGGATTGGAGTTTTCGATCAAGTCCCCATCGAGCAGTTGGTCGCTATTGCGATCGTAGGAATCGTTTCTTCGTTCTTCGAATTTGACTCGCTCCCCCGGAAGATTGAAATCGGCGAGCGAAATCTTATCCGCGTAGATCCATCGGGAGAGGAGATTGTCACCTCTGAGTTCGGCGTTCGACGATTTCTTTGGCTCACGCGGGTCGTCACTTGCAGGAACCGAAGAGTGCTTAACATTCCCTTGGAGGCCTACCAATCGACTTCGGAGCTGACTAAGATTGCGCGAAGAGGCATCCGGAAACGGGCAGAGCAAAACGCGGCTGGATAATCCGCTACTCGCTCTGAGTCGAAGTGAATCTCGTAAACGATATAAAGGGACAGACTTGAATGGCGCTGCATTAAGCGGAAAAGTGTCAGGGAAAAGTGGGGAAAAGTGTCAGTCGACAAAATAAGCATTTTCTCACTGCGACGAGCACAAGCTGCCGAGTGCCAATCCACAAATAAGGGGCGGTTTACATAGGGGGAAGAGGCTGCAAAAGGACCACAGCAAACCCTCGACGCAGTTAAAAAGGGGTCAGTCGAACACGTGGCTTACTTCAGTGCCAGCCACAAGATCGCCCACCAGCCTCACTCCCGACACCATTGACTCATTGGAAGTTTTTCGCTTCCCTGAGCGTTGACTTACTTACCGAAATTGAAAATGAATATCGATATTCGGTTCCTAAACTCCTACTGTTCTGCCAAAGAAATGAAGACACTGATCGCACCAATCTTGTTCTTCTGTGCGTCTGTCGGGGTTTTCGCTGCTGACCCAGCCGTCAAAGACGAGCAGGCCATTCGTGCGCTAATCGAAGATTTGGTTTTCGAGCACGAGAAGGCGTCTGAAACTCTTCTGATAAGTCCCGGAATTGCGGGCAACGATGACGTGGAGTACAAGCGTCAGTTTGAGAAGTGCAAAGAGGCATTCAAGAGGCTGAGCGAATTGAAGGCGCAGGCCTTGCCAATTCTGGTGGAGCACCTCAAAGACAAGCGGCCATCGATTCATTTCCGAAATCACTACGAGAGTCATTCGGTGGGAGACGCTTGCTACTGGAACATCTATTTTCAGCTACAGGATCGCCCGTCGAATTACTCGGAATACGGCTATCAGCGTAAAGGCCGTGACGGGGAGCATCACCCCAAACCTTACTGGACAGGAACTCCATTTCATGAAGCCGGCGGCATCGCTCAATGGCTCAAACAGAACGAGAATCTCTCCTACGTCGAGATGCAGATCAAGTGTCTGAATTGGCTATTGGAACGAGAGAAGACGATCGGTGCTGCCGATGCCGATAGCTACTTCCTGAACATTTTGCCCCTCGAGATCAGGATACTGGAGCGTAGGCTGGAAGCTGGAGCTGAGGTCGAAGGAGAATTGAAGCGGTTGCGAGACGCACTTGCAAAGAAGGATGTCACTGCCGTCCCTGTGAACCTGCTATCACCCAAGGCAGAACAAAGCAGCGCTGGACAATCCGCTACCCGTTCCGCGTCGGATTCAGAAGGTGACGACAAACTTCAACCAGAATCAGAGGGGCGCTCCCAGTAGCGGGTGCCAGGCCTTGGACGTTCGCTCTGAAAAATGGTCTTCTTGCTCTTCTTGGGAGTTCCGATCATCGCATCGGTAATGATCGTGACGCTTCTTTCGATTCCATTCCGTTTCTTGCGCCCCAAATCGAACGGCTATCAGCAGTATTGGTACCTGCGATTTGCGATCATCGTTCTCACTTTTGTCGCGCTACTCGCATTCAAATTATCTGGTGGATACGACGGTATTCTTTCGAGCGAATTTTCGCCGATCGGTACGGATGAGCGTGGTCTCGTGGTTTACCTCGGAACTGCCATCTTGATTTTGACTGCTGTGATCTCCTTCTTGGAACTCCTCTTTGTCCGAGGGCGGCATCTCCGCATGTAGCCCTCGAAACGACTGGAGCGAACAAGCCGGAGATGGCAAGCCCTATCCCATTTGCAGTCGGTTGACTTCCGCAGCCCGTTTCCGTATCCTGCTTTCGAGGCCGCGCCCCGGATAGGGCTGCCATTCCTCAAACGTTCGGCGAAGAAAATGCCCGCACTTGCTGACATCGGCACTGTAATCGAAGTGCTTCCGTGGGATGACATATGGTGTAAAACCAGCGATGAAGACTGCGAGTATCTTTACGACCACACACCGTTTCGATTTCGCGTTGAGGGACGGCTGGAAGACGGACAGATTTTCTTCGGCTTATTTGGTCCGATCACAACAGGGCCAGAGAGATATCGGGGTTTGATATGTAACATCATGATACGAGGCGACGGCTCAGATTGGAGATCGTCTCAGCAATGCCAAGCGAACTTCAAAGTCGGTCCCACGGCGGCTAAGCGAGACCATAGATTCGACTTCAGGCACCCAGAGGGAACGACCGTTGAGGGGTATCCTGTGATCGGACGTTTCGGTTCGATCGAAGTTGTTGACGAAGATTATCCACGGCCTTCGGGCTTGCCTCCACAAGTGGAAGCTATTTGGCGAGGGGCGCTTGAGAGGGAATTGAAATAGAGGGACAGACCTACAATTGAATTTCGGATCGAGCTACCATGCCTTGAACGTTGTGCGAAAAAATATGTTTTACATCGAACCCAGTTCTGAAGACATCTGCCGCGCACTGGATGCGTGGAAGTGGTTGCCAATTGAATTGAAACAACCGATCCTCGTCACCGCATTCGGAGACATTTTCTTATCTGCGACCGACGGAATTTGGTTTCTTGATACGCTTGAAGGAAGCCTGAATAGAGTCTGTGACACAAGAGAGGAACTCTCCCAGATTCTTCGAACTGAAGATGGTGGGAATCATTATCTTTTTGCTGGGTTTGTGGAGCGAGCGCAACGGGAAGGTATGCTCCTCAAAGAAAATCAGTGCTACGACTTCAAGGTGAATCCCGTCGTTGGAGGAAAAATTGAATTCGCCAACATTGAACCCAGGGACTTCGTGGTTGCAGTGAACATGGCCGGGCAATTGCATGAGCAGACTCGAAATCTGCCCGACGGGACTCGTATCGAAGGATTCACAATCAACTCAGAGTCCTAGCAAGCGCACACCAGCTCGGCGTAGGGAAAGGGGGAAAAGTGGGAAAAGTGTCAGTCGACAAAATAAGCATTTTCTCACTGCTACGAGCACAAGCTGCCGAGTGCCAATCCACAAATAAGGGGCGGTTTACATTGGTGCAGTGCCATTCATGTCTGTCCCTTTAAATCAGCAGTGGAAACTTGCTTCAAACAAGGTTCTAAAACGCTTCACGAACGCTTCGACATTTTTCTAATTAGCAGCAAGCCAGGAAATTATAACGCGTCTCCACCAAAGATTGGGGGCTATTCTATTTTTAACGGCACTCTGCGATGACTCTCAAGCGGTAGGTTTTGAAGCCATAGGAGGAAGGCCGCCCCGCTCGTCGTTGGATGAGCTTCATTTTTCGATGGAAGCCCTCTGTGATGCCGTTGGATTTGGAGAAGCGCCACATGCAGACGATAGCTTCGTCCAAGTTGGCGAGGGGTTTGGCTAGACAGCGAAGGGGCGAACCTTGCCCGCATCGTCTACTACGCGCCTGAATCTGGAAAAACCGAAGCGTATCCCTGCGGCATCATCGACCAATCCAAATTGGCAATATGCTTCTCTTCGTCCTCTACGTCGGGAACAACAACTCGAATCTGGCTTGCTTGCATGTGCGTAAAGAACTCGTCAGGAAGCCCCGCGAAGTGGTTCTCCACGTAGTGGATAAGATAGTTGTTCCAGATCCAAACGCCATCGGTGAAAAAGGCGAATGATTGATCCAAATCCTCGCCACACAACTTACATTTCGCATCTTCAGAACTCGACACTTTTAGGGCTACGCCATCAGAAAGATACTCTAAAACTGAATTCCGAATCGCATCGCTTTCGAAAAATCCGGGATTCACCCAATGTTTGACAGACGGAGCGTCTACATACCGATTGTCTTCACTCCAAAACCCAAACCATTTTGAGTGCGCGCCTTCCATGATTAATTCGGGAATAGTGTCATAGGGAAAAGTGTCAGTCGACAAAATAAGCATTCTTCCACTGCGGCGAGCACAGCCTACCGAACTCCAATCCATAAATGAGGATCGGTCTACACAGGGGAAAGAGCCTGCAAAAGGAACACAGCAAAACCTCGACGAATAGGGTAGGTTATGCTATTGTTAGTATAGCCGCTCGCTCGCAAAACCGCGGTCGAGATTCCTCCTCTTTTCCAACATTCCTACGCTCAATTACCCATCAAATGATGGGGAAAACGCACCAAAATGCATGGGAAAGTAGGGGAATGATGGGTTCCTCTCATTTCGAAAATTAGCAAAACAATCGTTGAATCAACGAGTTACACAAAAACTGGGCTGGATTTTGCCGGAAAAAAACGAAAAACCCCTCATTTCCGATCTCCTGCGGATTCTAGATTGCCAATTCCTGAGCAGAGAGTTTAAAGGGATATTACCTCCAACTGCAGAGAAAATATGGAACATTGCGATGAGTATGTAGCTTCAGCCACACTCATGATACTTGGCGATGATCTAGATCCGTCAAAAGTCACCCAATGGCTCGGAATGCAACCATCGAAATCTTGGCGAGCCGGAGAAGAGAAGATGTTGGCTCCTGGCCGTTTTTATGACTGGGGTGGCTGGAAGTGCTTCGGTGATAAGTCAGACCATCCACTAGAGGAGAAGATTGAATCTTGGTTGATCCGTCTCGAAGGACGAGAGGAAGAGTTCCGAAAGATGAATGACTTGGGATGGAGATGCTCGATTGACTGTTTTTTGGCATTCGATTCTGGCACGTCTATGAGCATTAATCCTGATTTATCTCGAAGGATTTCTGAGCTTGGCCTGACAATCGACATCTGCCTAAATAACTGATCACGCGCAACAAGTCGCAGCACCCAACCTCCTGCCCCTCGGTGAACTCAAGATTGCAAATGATTTCAACCCTTAACCACAGGGCTGCCATCAGGCGGTGGGTATGCTATAATGTTAGGTTCAGAAAATATATCGATGCCAGCCCTCTCCGCATACGCCAATACCGAAAATACCGCCCTCATTATTCTCAAGCAAAAGGGCTATCAATACTGGTATGATGAGGAGACGGAACGCTACTGCTGCGAAAAAGACGGATGGGATTTCACCGCGGAGGGAGCTACTGAGTTGCTAGGAGTCGTTGCATTCTTTGAGCATCATCAACCGACGGAGTATAAAGAATACTGGTGGAAGATTGACGAACCTTGGCTGATTGAAGATGTTCCGAATGAGCCGGAGACCTACACACCCATTTGGAAGCGTGAGGAATAGATCCCCAAAAGCCTAACAGGGCGTCGTAGCCAACCCACATCCGAGTTTGTGTAAAAGTGTCAGTCGACAAAATAAGCATTCTTCCACTGCGGCGAGCAAAACCTACCGCGGTCCAAACCACAAATGAGAACCGGTCTACACAGGGGAAAGAGCCCCCAAAAGGAACACAGCAAAACCTCGACGAATAGGTGAAGTTGTGCTATTGTTAGTATTGTCGCCCGTTCGTAAAACACCGGTCGAGTTTTCCGCTCTTTTCCAAGAGTTCCTACTCTCAATTACCCACCAAATGATGGGGAAAAGGCATCGAAATGCAGGGGAAAGTGGGGAAATGATGGGTTCCCATCGTCTCGGGATTCAGCGAAACAATCGTTAAATCAACAAGTTACACAAAGTTTGGACTGAATTTCGCCGAAAAAAACGAAAAACCCCTCATTTCCGATCTCCTCCGGATTTTAGATGGCCAATTCGAGAGACGGCCGAACTGGCACCCCATGCTTCCCGAGATACTCCTTCACAGAAAAAATGTCAGTCGACAGAACAAGCATTTTCTCACTGCGACGAGCACAATCTGCCGAACGCTTAATCTTACATATTGTTTTCGTTCCCTTGGCAAATGACGGGGGCGTAATCTTCGTCCGAGCAATGCCGAACGACACTTGGCGCACAAGCCCCGACCGCTCCGAGCCGAAATGTTTTTTCCGATCCGCCAATTATTCCACCATCAACACGCGCTCTCCGTCGGGGCTGAGTGCCCTTGAACGTTCTGACAGAAAAATCGGACTTTCGCTCGGAGGTGAATCAGTTTACGCTATGGCATGACCTTCGATCGTATAGCACCTGAGGCCCTGAAGTTGCCGCTCGAAGACCGAATCCAGCTAGCGGCCTCGCTTTGGGAAAGTATCGAGGATCCTTACGCATTGGCTGCTGATCGGGCTGATGAGGACGCGATCGTATTGGCACTTGCCCGGGACGCCGAGATCGAATCGGGTAAGGTTGCCCCGCTCTCACATAGTGACCTAATGAAACGCCTTCGGAAGTGACATTCGAATACCATCCCGCGGTCGCTGATGAACTGGAAGAGATTCGCGACTACTACGAAGATAAGTCTGTGGGTCTGGGCAAGGCGTTTGTGGATGAATTCGAGCGACAGTTGATGAACATCGCTGCAATGCCTTCGAGGTGGATGATCGTTCAGGGCGATGTTCGGAGATCGCTGATGAAGCGATTCCCCTACGTGATTCTGTTCCGGGTCATCGACGACGAGATTATCCGGGTGACTGTCGTGAAGCACGAAAAGAGGCACCCTGTATTCGGGCTGGGAAGGCGGTAGGCCGAAAAGGCAGAACAAACGGGTGGAGATCGACCTGAGACCCGGGGCGTTGATGCTCGAGGGTAATTCCCGCAGTAACCTTCCAATCCCAAAAAAGTCTCCGATTTGCGAAAAGACTTTTGAGAACCGGTCTACTTAGGGGAAAGAGGCTGCAAAAGGAACCCAGCTACCCCTCGACGAGCGTGCAAAATTATGCTATTGTTAGTATAGTCGCTCGCTCGCAAAACCGCGGTCGAGATTCCTCCTCTTTTCCAACATTCCTACGCTCAATTACCCATCAAATGATGGGGAAAACGCACCAA
>PAAG01000022.1 GCA_002698785.1 Verrucomicrobiales bacterium
CACGGAACCTGGGTCTACTTCCTCTCCGTCCCAACCGGCCTCGCCGGTGTGATCGGAGGAATTATTTGGGAATTGAAAAGCTGAGAGGTAAAAAACCGGATTACCCCGCACCGCTTACTCCGCTTTGGGAGCCTTGGCCTCATCGGCCTTTTTAGCACCTTTGCTCTCGATTTCGAATTTCATCAATTCGACAGGCACTGTGGAAAGGATATTCCCTGTGGCGCGAACAAGACCATTTCGAACACCACCAAAATCGAAAGTGCCCGTGATGTTTGGCCCCATTCCACCAGTATATCCCACGACCCCATGGCCGCCCTGCCCCTGGGTTGTTCCAGTTCCATACGCAGGAACGTAGCTGCTTGCAAAATCACCAAAGAGAACAAAAAACGAACTCCCCGTGTAGCTCGCACCGATCCCGGTGAAAGTCACAGTATCAGTCATACCGGTTATTCCATTGGTGAAGGTAGAGAAAATAGCAAAAGCACCACCCATTCCAGTCTGAGGCCCAAGCAGCACAAATCCTGCGCTGTCGTTCATGGAGTTGAAAGCCGGGCCCTGGACCACCACCGCTTGCACTGAGCTGACCGTTCCCGATGTCAAAACCGGGGCTCCGGTATGCGTATCGAAGCGGTTACCAATAATGGCGCCTCCACCAAAGGTGGTATCAACTACCCCCACGTCGTAAACAATCGTTCCCACGATCGAATCCAATCCTTCCTCATCGAAAACAACCGTGTCCGATTCTTCCTCTTCCGTCCTCGCCTGTTTCTTCACTTCCAGCGCCGCATTCATTTCAGAGTAAGGAGGGAAAGAAAACTCCGCGTCTTCGAGATCAGCGAGGTAGCTCGACCGAAGCTCCCATCTCGCCTGATTCACGGCCTTTTTCTCAGCGTCGGATAGAGCAGCCTTCTCCTCCGGTGTGACCCTCAACTCCTCCTTGGCAGCAAGGTAAGCCTCGTGAATTGCAATAAACTCCTGCTTTCGCTCTTCGCTCATTCCATCCCAGCCAGCCGGGACAGGGTAGTTTTCCTGCGAGAGTCCAACCGCTGGAGTTGCCAGGATTACAGTCAGAAACAAGAAGATGGAACGGATTGACATAGTTTTACATAACAAATCCCGGCAACTTCTCAACGCCAAAGGTGAAAGAAATACCAAATACAGTTAACTTTTCTTACCGATCGTGTCGGGCCCGAGACAGACAATTCCCCGCTCTCCCATCCCCAGCCCCTTCGCCACGCCACATAGCCCCCTTATCCAGAGAGCCTTACCGCGGATTCTGGAGATTCATTTCCCCGCAGGAACCCACAACCTCCTTCACCTACCCCTACTCACCTCCGGCAAACCAACCAACGCTCGAGCCAACCACATTCTACCTTCCAGCTCCCAACTTCTAACTCCTGAAATCCCCTTCCGCCGGAGTGACAGCTTCATCCATTCCTCACCCCCAGTGCCCCCACAAAAAAAAGGAGCAGAGTTTCCCCTGCTCCTCGCGATTGCTGGATG
Source organism: Verrucomicrobiales bacterium (assembly GCA_002698785.1). Taxonomy (GTDB): domain Bacteria; phylum Verrucomicrobiota; class Verrucomicrobiia; order Verrucomicrobiales; family DEV007; genus Arctic95D-9. Next base: position 1,504 of record PAAG01000022.1, read on the forward strand.
CTAACTTCCAGCTTCTAAATCACCCGTTACGACAAACTCTCCATGGTGATTCTCGATCATGAGCCAGGCGAGGTCTTCGGCTACAATCGCATATTCAAACAGAAAGCATTCGCCGAGGACCTCTTTCGCAGACACCGGAGTCGTTTGATAGATGAGTTCATTTTTCTCATCACATGGAATGAGCCAGACAACTGCCTCACGATCAGGACACACGACAGGAAGGTCCATCGCCGTAACTCCCTCCAACGTTCGCTGAGGAAGCTTCAAATGCTCCCACCACCAGCGAGGACTCGGTATTTCGAGAAATCTCGCTTTGATCCGCAAAAGCAAAGATTCCTGCTCATGATCAGGCAGAAGATCGAAAATCAATTTCAAGCCCCCGAGGCGCTCTTTCGCTCCGGTAATTTCAGAGTGGACATTCCAAGACATGGTCACTCTTCCCACGGCTTCGTTTTTCTCTCATCCAATCCAACCTCGCAATTGGAGATCAGCACATTGGCTCCGCGGTCAACCACTTTGAAAAGTCCCGTATCCATCTCGACCGAGATATCAGAATTCGACCAGTGGATCGGAGCCTCGATTCTCTCCGGTGATCCGCAAAAGATCATCAAGCACCCTTCCCTGTCATCTCCTTCCAATAGAATGGTCAGCTTTGGCATGCCGTCCGTCAGCGTCCACAGCCTGGCATGAGCCCCCTTCCAACGATTCAGGCGTTTCGGAAAATGCCGAATCATGTCGAGTCGATTATCCATACGATGAGTGTAGAGCACTACAGGATAGATATCACGAGTAGAGACAAAAAAAGGAGCAGAGTTTCCCCTGCTCCTTCGATTCGTAAATCTACTGATTACAGATTACTGATTACCGATCACTCAGCATCCTCACGTATCAAGCTCACCACGAGCCATAACCACCTTACCCGTGCGAACGGTCTCGATGATCTCGTAGCTGTTGAGCAAGCGGAGCGCGGCGTCAACCTTGTCGCTGGCACCTTCGACGCGGATGATCATGGACTCTTCTGTCAGGTCCACAGTCTTTCCACCGAAGTGCTCGACGATCTGGAGGACTTCCGTCCGCTTTTCACCACCCTGCACAGCGAGCTTGATGAGAACCAGCTCACGCACAACAGAGTTATCCGGTGTGTGCTCGTAGCAGTGGATGACGTCGACGAGCTTGTGACACTGCAGGATGATCTGCGGCAACCCGGTCGGGTCACCACTGATGCCGAGGGTCAGGCGGGCGAACTTGGGGTCGCGCCCCTGGGAAACCACAAGGGAATCGATGTTGTAAGCACGGCGGGCAAAGATCTGGCAGATACGCATCAGAACGCCCGGCTTGTTGTTCACAAACATACTCAGCGTGTGGCCACCGATTACATCGGCCTTCGGCTTAGGCTTCTTGTCTGTGGTAGTAATAGTACGACTCATAGGTCAAAAAATAGGTTCGAATGTAAAAATGTTAGGTATTTGAGACACGAATTTTCACGAACTAGAAGAATGGACACAAATCAGGACTTCTGCGGGCAGAGCCTATCCGATTCGTGTAAATTCGTTTCATTCGTGGCCATTCGTGTTCTTACTCTTCTGATCACTGATAACGGATTACTGATCACTCGTGATCTTCGATCACGTCGAGCCAACGGGCTTGGCCATCTTGTATTTTGGTGGCTCGGTCAGCATGTCCTCGAGGGCGGCACCAGCCGGAATCATCGGGAACACGTTGTCAGTCTTGATGCACTCGGCATTGATCAGGACCGGACCGTCGTTGTAATCGAGAGCTTCCTGCAGCTTCTTGCGAACGTCAGCAGGGCGCTTGATGTTGATGCCCTTGGCACCATACGCTTCCGCCAACTTCACGAAGTCAGGGTTTCCTTCCAGGTCCACGCCGCTCTCGCGGTTGTCGAAGAAGAGCTCCTGCCACTGGCGAACCATACCGAGGTAGTGGTTGTTCAGAACGAGGATCTTGATCGGCAGCTTGTGGATCACAGCCGTTGCCAGTTCGCAAAGAGTCATCTGGAATCCACCATCGCCAGCAACCGCGATAACGGTCTGGTCAGGCTGGGCGAACTGCGCACCGATCGCTGCGGGGAATCCGAAGCCCATCGTTCCAGCTCCGCCGGAAGTGATAAACTTGAAGGACTTGTCGTTGCGATAGAACTGAGCTGCCCACATCTGGTGCTGGCCCACGTCGGTCGTAACAATCGCGTCGCCACCAGTGAGTTCGTGGATCTCGTCGAGAACCTGCTGCATACGAAGGCCACCCTGCTTTTTGTAAGCGAGAGGATACTTCTTCTTGTAGCCGGTGAGGTGCTCGTTCCATTCCTTGTGCTCGGTCTCTTCGATGAGCGGAAGCAGTGTCTGGAGCACAGCCTTCGCATCGCCAACCACCTGGATGTCGGGAACGATCATCTTGCCCATCTCAGAACGGTCGATGTCGATGTGGATGATCTTGGCGTTCGCACCGAACTTGTCGGCCTGGCCAATGATCCGGTCATCAAATCGAGAACCGATGTTCAAAATCAAGTCGCACTCACAGATCGCCTTGTTCGCATAAGCCGTTCCGTGCATACCGAGCATCCCCAGCGAAAGGGCATGGGACTCGGGGAACACACCTTTACCCAGCAAGGTCGTCGTCACCGGAGTTTCCGTCCGGCTGGAAAGTTCCATCAACTCAGGCTCGGCACCTGCCAGCATCGCTCCGTGTCCGGCAAGGATAACGGGCTTCTTGGCGAGGTTGATGAGCTTGGCAGCTTCTTCAACAGCTTCCGTGTCGATGTCTTCAAACGCGAGCTCTGGCTTGTAACCGGGAAGATCGAGTTCTGCCTCGAGAGATCCGGTAAACGGAGACTGGCTCACGTTTTTCGGAACATCGATGAGAACTGGTCCCGGACGGCCTGTCGTCGCGATGTGATACGCCTCGCGAGTGATCTGCGGAAGTTCGTTCGTTTCACGGACGAGGTAGTTGTGCTTCACCACAGGAATGGTGATGCCGAAAATGTCGGCTTCCTGGAAAGCATCTTTCCCGAGCATCCAGGTCACTTGCTGACCAGTGATGATGATCATGGGAACGGAGTCCATCTGTGCGGTCATGATACCGGTAATGGTATTTCCCGCTCCAGGACCGGAAGTCACGAGGACGACGGCTGGCTTTCCAGTTGCGCGAGCATATCCATCGGCCATATGCGTCGCACCTTGTTCATGGCGTGTCAGAACGAATTTCATGTTCGTCTTGACGGTTTCGAGTGCATCGAAAATCGGGAGGGCCGCGCCACCCGAGTATCCGAAGACGTATTCCACACCCAAGTCATCGAGTGTCTTAATCAACGCCTGTGCACCGTCGAGTTCTTCTTGTTTTGCTTTTGCCATAATCAAAAAATAGGGCTGTTAGCGGAAAAGTGATCCCAAAACCGGGTTTTACAATCAGAAAATTAACCCAAAAGACCCAAAAACTCATTTTTACCCGATTCAAATCATCGAAAATTGCACTTTTTTGCCAAAAGCGACGCATTTCTTACGAGATCGCCGTTATGAAAATTCGACTTTGAAGGCAAAAAGGCGATCACCGACCAATGGGTGATTACGCTTACCAGTCGACTTCAGCTACCAGCGGAAGATGATCGGATGCCCGCCGAAAAGGCTTTGCCCGAGGAACCGCGCGACAGACCGCAACATCCTTCGGAGCAACAAGGACACGATCGAGAGCAAAGAATGGAAGCACCGCCGGAAACGTTCGCAGCCTCTCCCCCACTTCGAAATCATTCGACAACACATGCCAACGGTTACTGAAAGGATTCCACTCATTGAGATCCCCCAGCAGGATGCGCGGGCAATCAGGTGTCGGGTCCCGATCTTCGAGCACCGCAAGAAGCCGATGGATCTGCTGGTGCCGTTCGGCCAGCCCAAGTCCGAAGTGGGTCGACACGATCTCGATGCACTTCCCCTCGTGCTGGAGAAACATACGGATCGCCCCGCGTGGCTCTTTTCCTTCCAGACTCAAATCGATCTCCTCCGTGTGCTCGGGCTCACCTTTCATGAGCACAACATTCCCGTAGTCCCCATCGTCCCGCCGAATCGTCATCCCGTAGTGGACGGTCGAATACCCGATGTCCTTCAGCTCACGCAGAAAGCTCCGTTCTTCCCAACGTTGATCGTAGACTTCCTGCAGCGCGACGAAGTCGGCATCGACTTCGAGAATATTCCGGATGATACGCTCCCCATCGAATCGATGCTGCTGTCCGATGCACCCGTGTACATTATAAGTAAGCAAACGCATCCTCGATCAGGCACTCGCCCTGGCCCCCTTCCTCCGCGAGCCAAGAGTTTTCCACAACGCAGCGAAGACCAACCCGGTCACCACAATCGCCGCAGCGAGATAACCAAAGTTCTTCCACCCCGGATCGGTAACCGCCTGGTCGATCTGGTGGGTCAGCACGACGACCGCCAGCATTCCCGGAAACATCCCGGCGAGAGTTCCCCAGTTGAAGGACTGAAAATTCAGCTTCGAAGCACCAGCTGCCACGTTCACGACAACAAACGGCGCCACGGGCAGCAAACGAATCACAGCCACAGAAAGAACGCCTCTCCGTTTCAGATGCTCATCGAGGTGCCCCAGCGAACGCGAGCCAATCTTCCGCACCAGCGGTTTACCGAAAGTCCTTCCCGCACCGAATCCCAGCAAGGCACTCACATGCCCACCAAAATACCCGCACAGGAACGCGGTCCACGGACCGAATACCACGGTGGCCGCCACGAGGATGAGGTTCAAAGAAATGCCACTGATTCCCGAGACAACGAAAACTGCCAGGAGAACGAGCGGGGCGTAGGGCATCTCCTTCACATCTTCGAGAAAAGCAGTCGCCTTCTCCTTGTCGATCACCTCTCCCCATCCCCACTTCAGCAGACCGACCAGCAGCAGCCCCACGGCGATGATGGATGTGATCGTCAGGATTCGCCGTTTCAGGGAAGGCCGCTCCTCTTCAGAAATGCGATGGTTGATCCACGTGCGCGGATCGAGAGGCTCGTCGGGATCGAGGAGTTGGGAATCGGCCAGTCTTTTCGCAATCCCGCTATCCACTCCGTATCGAATGGTCGCAAGAGACTTTCCTTCCTCGTTCATCAGCCGGTCGACAGCACCGCAAAGGCTTCCCGTTTCTTCCACCGCTGTTCGAAATTCTTCCGGCGCCACCCCGAGGTGAGAACCGAGCAACGTATCCCGCACCTTCTCGGCAAATCCATCGCTCCCCGCATCCGCACAGGTAAGATCGGCCTCAGAATCGACGCGCATCGAGCGATTGCTCAAATTCGACGACCCTACTTTTACCAGGCAGTCGTCGGCGATGATGACTTTTGCATGAACATAGACGCGAGTCGGCTTCCCTTTCTTGTCGTAGACCACGGGGTAAAGAAAACGAACGCGGTCATTTTCATCAGCCTTGGAGAGAAGCTCAAAAAGGTGATCGCGGGTCACACCCATCGTCATTTCCTCCAACCAACCTTCGGTATCGTCGTTGAGCACAATCAAGACCTCTGGACAATCCGGTTCGCGCAGCCGCTTGAGCAGTGCCTGGGCAAGTCGATTCGAAGAGAAATACTGGTTCTCGAAATAGAGGTAGTCGCTCGCCTTTTCGATGATGTCGACGTGGAGAGCCTCGTTTTCAAAGACCTCAGGATGACCTTCCCACGCGGCGAACGTGCGGGAGATCCCCACCTCGACATCTCTCGTTTCGCACGTCACGGTCGATGGCCAGAAATCGAGCGCGCTTTCTCGCTCTGCCGGCGGAAGCTCGTCGCCCGTGGCACGGTTCCAACGATAGGCGCAGAGTTCTCGAACCACACCGCTGGCCTCTCCCGTGGTCGCAAATTGGGCATCATGATAGGGTTCGAAGATTTTCCCCTTGGGGTCCCGGCGACGTTCGTCGCCCAGCTCGTGGTCGGGAGTGTCCCATCGCCAAACGGACAAATCGATCCCGCCGAGAAAAGCAAACTCATCATCGACGAGCACCACCTTCTGGTGATGAGAGGAGGTGTTCGGCAACTTCGCATCAGAGACGAAATGAAATCGCGGGTGTGGGTCGCGAAGCGTTTCGGAAAATGCCTGCCACTCCCGTTCCATCGCATAGACAAAAGAGTAGTCCCAGATCAACACGTAGAGATGAAGGTCCGGTTTCGCCTCGAGAACCGATTCGAGAAAAGGCCCCATCTGCACCGGATGCCCGTCCTCCGGTTCCTCATCGCGGACGAGATCAATCCGTGTATTAAAATCCCAGCCGATGATGACAGCCTGCTTTTCCGCAGCGAGAATGGCTTCGCGAAACGCTCTGAAATAGGCCTCGCCTTCCAGCAGCAGACCAAGCCTCTCTGCCTGCGCGGTCTTCCAGCAGTTCCGCCCCGGCTCAAGGACGGAGCATACCTCGGTTTCAGTATTGTTCTCAGTGCGGCTCACATATTTCGTTACGCACGAACAGCCCTGTTGGTCGGCCTCCTCCTTTCTGCGAATTTCCTGTCTCCTTTGCTCCACGGTTCAGCGTATCGTAGGAAAGGTCTCTGGAATGTATTACATCACCCTCACCCGAAACCCGGCGCTCGATGCGGAGGAATGGCACACACTCGTGGAAGAGTCATCCGACCTCTCCCTCACCAATACCATTCCCCGAATGGATCCCGTCACCAGCGAGATCAACGTGATCCGAATGCCCGGGACAGCAATCTGGACCGGCCACCCGGCAGGCTGCAATTTCCATTTCGTGCTGGAAAACAACAAGATCATCGTGGGTGCCGCCGATTCTTTCGTGAAGCAAAAAGCCAGCGAGATCGCCATCTCGCTCTGTGCGGAAATGACCTGTTCATTCGGATAAATTCCCGAAAGGACGAATTTTTTCGAGATTTCGAAAATCCGCCGTCTGGGTTAAACCAGCGACGCTTTCCGTTACCTCAAACGTGAAATTTCCGTCATTTTCTGAAAAAACCAGTATCCCCGGTTCAAATCGTGCTTCGAAACCGGAAATTGTCACACAAACCACGCCTCTTCCCTCTGGACAATTTCAGAAAATCTCCCATTTTCTCATCCCCCCGGTTTGTTCCGGCATTCCTACCGCTTATCCTTTTTATAGACTTGGGGCACCAACAGTGCCTAACGTAGCAATCGAATGTACCACGTCACCATTTCAAGAAAGCCTCCCTTGAAGAAAAAGGAGTGGAGAAAGGTGATGGACAAAATGGGTGATTTCAAAACCATCGATCCGGACAAAAAGAAGAAGAAGAAGTCCGAAGAATCCGGGAAAGCAGAAGAGGCAAAATGGACAGCTCATCCGGATGGTAAGGATTTCTTGTTCGTGTTCGAAAAAAAGCGAATCACCGTGTGCGACGCCGACAAGGCAGTAATCAAGAAAGCACGTAAGATCGCTGAGAAGCTCGATGCCGATATCCGGCTGATCCCGACGGGCTGATCCTGAGAATCAGGAAAACAGATCGGCCACCGAATCGATCACCTCTGCACCCTCGGGTATCACCTGCTCATCTCCGGGCTGGAATTTCCCGGTGCGAACGAGACAGCCTTGCAGCCCCGCGTGCATTGCGCCGCCTACATCCGCCTCGGCGTCATCCCCGATCATGAGACATTCCCCCGGCGCAAAGGAAGTCGAAGCCACCACCTCATCGAAAAAAGCCCCGCCCGGTTTGCCCATCACGATCGGCTCGATATTCGATGCCCACGCCACAGCCCGGATGAACGGCCCCGCATCCATCTGCAGCCCATCGGGACCTTCAAAATAGCGATTCATCCCGATGCCGATGAGCGGTGCCCCGTCCTGGCAAACTCGAAACGCTTTGTTCAGTGACTCATAATTCAGCTCATCCCGAGCATCTCCGATCACCACACAGTTCGGATCGTTCTGATCGAGATCGGCGAAATCAGGTTTGATCGCATCGTGGATCAAGCAATACGGCCGCCACCCTTTCTTTACGATCAGTTGCTTTGCCGCAGCAGGCGCAGTGAAGAGTTCCTCCTCTGCCGCATCGAACCCGAAGCCATGCAGTCGGCCCATGATTTCTTCGAAACCTCGAGTCGCTGTGTTCGTCACAAATCGAACCGTCAGCCCCCGTTTCCTTGCCTCCGCAACAGTTTCCACGGCTCCCTCGACCAGATCGTTGTCGACATACAAAACGCCACTGAGATCAAATAGAATGGCGCCAATTGTCTGTTTCCCCATATTTTTAATTACGATGGTTAGAGCGCACACCGGTGCAGTTGAATCACTCCATACCCACTCCACTACTAATGCAAAGAGCGCGCCAGCCGGGAGCAAAAACCATGCGGTGGTGCCAAATTGCCACCCTTTTTCCATCGCCAGCCTCCTAGTTACGGGGTTTACTTTGACGGCTCCCCGCAATTCCCCGAAAGTCCGTTCCCCCAAAATGCCCACGGAAGAAGTCACAGCACCTGGCACCACCATCGAATCCACTCTCGCAATGGACGCGAGTCGTGGCATTCGCGTGACGATTTGGGGCATCGTGACGAGCACCGTGCTGGCAGCCGTCAAGGTGATCACCGGGATGGTGGGCAATTCCTACGCACTCGTCGCCGACGGAATCGAATCAATGCTCGACGTGATGAGCTCCTTTGTCGTCTGGGGCGGACTGCGCATCGCATCCCAGCCCGCCAATGAGGACTTTCCATTTGGTTATGGCAAAGCCGAGCCCCTCGCCGCCCTTGCCGTAGCGACCGCCTTACTGGGAGCAGCCGTAGGCATCAGCATCCAGTCCGTGGTGGAAATTCGGAATCCAGGAGAAATCCCTGAGACCTTCACCCTTTTCGTTCTGATCGGTGTGATCATAACAAAAGAGATCATGTTCCGAGTGATCGTGAACACGGGCAAAAAGATCGGCAGTCAGGCGATGCAGACCGATGCCTGGCACCACCGCTCCGACGCGATCACTTCCATCGCCGCTTTCATTGGCATCTCGATCGCGATCTACGGTGGAGAGGAATATGTCACAGCCGATGACTGGGCTGCGCTCTTCGCTGCCTGCGTGATCGCCTTCAACGGCGTGCGGCTTTTCCGCTCTGGATTGCGGGAAATTCTCGACGTCTCTCCCCCTCCCGAAGTGATCGAAGAAGTCCGCCGCATCGCATCGGAGGTGCCCCGCGTTGTCACTCTCGACAAATGCCGAGTCAGGAAAAGCGGCCTCATTCACTTCGTCGATCTCCATGTAGTAGTCGACGGCGGCATCACCGTTCGCGAAGGCCACGACATCGCTCACCACGTGAAGGACGCCCTTCTCGAATCCGACCTCAAGATCGAAGACGCCACCATCCACATCGAGCCGGGTAAAGAATAAGATTATCTGCTCCCGATCCCCCCCATGGCCTTCTACTACAACCTGGCGATCGACTTTGGCTCGAACCAATCGAGTGCATCGGAGGCCATGGATTCTTTCAAAGGCTTCCAAATCGAGAACCTTGGAAACGATATCGATCCAGTGCTGATCGAAGAGATCTCCCTCGATGAAGTGCGCGGTCTCTGGATCGTCGGGATCTGGCCGAAAGGAATGGCATACGGAATCCAGGGTGTCAGTCGCTACGAGCTTTTCGAGAACGAGGAAAACCTCAAGCGAATCGAGCAACGCTTTGTCGACGCATTGAAGAGCGTGAAAGGCTATCGCCGTGCCTTGTTTGGTGCTGAGGCAGTGGAGAGTTTTACAGGAGCCACCCCGGAGGAAGACGACGACATCGATTGGATCGGACTCGTGTTTTCGAAGGACCATTTTCCAGAGATCCCCGAAGGCATTGAGACAAAAGCATTTACCGACGGCTACCTGAGGGTTGCTTCGGTTTCTCGGTAGATTTGCCCCGTATCGACGGGCTAAGTCACCCCGAAATGTGACGAAATTTCCACAGTAATCCCCCACTCTGTCACTTGATTTATGCCGAATAGTTCCAATGTTCTGGAACTATGGAAATAAATGAAGCTGTCACCATTTTGTCGTCTCTCGCTCAGGAGATGCGGCTTCGTATTTTTCGCATGCTGGTAAAGGCCGGCGAAGACGGTCTGTGCGCTGGAGACATCTCCCGAGAGCTCGACATTCCGAAGAACACTCTCTCCTTTCACCTCAAGGAACTGGCGAACGCCAAACTGATCAGCTCCGAGCGCAACGGACGCTCCATTATTTACCGCCTTCGCTCGGAAGACTTTCGCGGACTCATGATGTTTCTCGCCGAAGACTGCTGTGCAGGTCGTCCCGACCTCTGTCTTCCGAATGCCTGTGCCGAAGATTCCTGCGCCGAGGAAACGTGTTCCGAAGACACCTGCCTCCCCAGCTAGCGCCCTCCCAACTTTTTCCTCTCTACACATACCAAATGACACGAATCGGAATCAACGGCTTCGGCAGAATGGGGCGACTCGGCTTCCGTGCTGCCTGGGACAATGACGACTTTGAGATCGTCCACGTAAATGAGTTGAAAGGTGGCGCCGCCCTCGCTGCGCACCTGTTAGAGTTCGATACCGTTCACGGTCGCTGGGATCGTGATATCGAAAGAGCCGACGACCATTTCTCCGTCGAAGGAAAACAAGTCAGCTTCAGCGAAAAGGCAAACCCGGCAGAGATCGACTGGGCGGGTATGGGAGTCGACATCGTTGTGGAAAGCTCCGGCGCATTCCGCACTCCGGAATCCATCCAGCCGCACTTCGACAACGGAGCCAAAAAGGTCGTCGTCGCCGCTCCAGTCAAAGAAGGCGCTCTCAACATCGTGATGGGTTGCAACGACGATCTCTACGATCCTGACCAACACAACCTCATCACCGCAGCGTCCTGCACCACGAACTGCATCGCCCCTGTGGTAAAAGTCATTCACGAAGAGATCGGCATCGAACACGGTCTCATCACCACGATCCACGATGTCACCAATACCCAGGTCGTCGTCGATGCGCCTCACAAAGACTTTCGCCGCGCGCGCTCGGCGCTGAACTCTCTCATTCCCACCACGACGGGATCGGCCACGGCCATTACGATGATTTACCCCGACCTGAAGGGAAAGCTCAACGGCGTGGCCGTTCGCGTTCCCCTCTTGAATGCATCGCTAACTGACTGCGTGTTCGAAGTGAAGCGTGGCACCACTGTCGAAGAAGTGAATACCAAGATCCGCGAAGCTGCCGAGGGAAAGCTCGCCGGAATCCTCGGATACGAAGACCGCCCTCTCGTTTCGACCGATTACCTGAACGACCCACGCTCCGGCATTGTCGACGGGCTCTCCACCATGGTCGTCGACGACACCCAGGTGAAGCTACTCGTCTGGTATGACAACGAATGGGGATACGCCAACCGCCTCATGGACCTCGTGCAAAAGGTCGCAAACACACTCCCGGAATCCTGACACACCTTTAATCCACCACCATGAACGTTCGCGATTACAGCCTCGTCACGCTAGCCTACTGGGGATTCACCATCACTGATGGTGCCCTCCGCATGCTCGTGCTGCTGCACTTCAACGAACTGGGCTACACACCTGTGCAGATCGCGTTCCTGTTTTTGCTCTATGAATTCTGCGGAGTCCTGACAAACCTACTGGGTGGCTGGATCGGATCGCGGATGGGACTCAAGGTCACGCTCTTCTCCGGACTCGCCCTGCAAATCGGCGCACTGTCAATGCTGTCGTTCCTCAATCCAGAATGGACGGTGGTTCTGTCAGTCGCGTTTGTAATGGGCTCGCAGGCCCTGTCCGGGATCGCAAAAGACCTCACCAAGATGAGTTCGAAGAGCGCGATCAAGCTCCTCGTTCCGTCGAAAGAAGAGGCCTCCAACTCGGAACGCCTTCTTTTCAAATTCGTCGCCATTCTCACCGGATCGAAAAACGCGCTCAAGGGTGTCGGGTTTTTCCTTGGTGCGTTGCTGCTGACCTGGCTCGGCTTTTCCGTGTCGCTCTGGTCGATGGCGGGAGCCCTGGCGATCATCCTGATCCTTTCCCTCTTCCTCCTCAAAGGCGACATGGGACGAACGAAGGAGAAGGTCAAATTCTCGAAGCTTTTCGCCAAGACCCGCGAGATCAACATTCTCTCTGCCGCTCGCTTCTTCCTCTTCGGTTCCCGCGACGTTTGGTTCGTCGTCGGCCTGCCCATCTTTCTGCACGAGGTGCTGGAGTGGGATTTCTGGAGCGTCGGTGCCTTCATGGCATTCTGGGTGATCGGCTACGGAATCGTTCAGGCATCGGCTCCGGCATTCATTCGCCGCAAGCTGGGAGAAGAAATCGAGTCGGGAGCAAAAGCCGCTCTCTGGTGGGGTATCGCTCTGGCATTGGTCGCAGCGGGCATCGCTGCCGCGGTCGAGTTCGACTATCACCCGACCATCGCCATCCTCGGTGGACTTGCCGTTTTCGGAGTCATTTTCGCGGTGAATTCCTCGGTCCACTCCTACTTGATCCTCGCCTACACGGACTCGGATAAAGTCGCGCTGAACGTGGGTTTCTACTACATGGCAAATGCCTGCGGTCGTCTCGTCGGCACCCTTCTCTCCGGCGTGATGTATTTGAAAGCCGGTCTGCCCGGGTGCCTGTGGACCAGCGCGGGTTTCATCCTCGCTGCCGTAGTCATCACCATCGGGCTACCGCGAAAACCACAGCCGATGCCAGTGCAGTCAGCAGCAGCCTGACAAATCCCCCCTTTACTCTCATCATCAAAAGACGAGGGCAAAGCGGTCCATCAAACCGAGTTCGTTCTATTCAGTCAGCCGTGATCGATCGACATAGTCAGCGTCCGTAGGTGCGGCACATAGGATGCCACATAGGACTGGTGCAGGAAAAAGTCGTGCGTGCGCCAGACCGTTCCACTATCGTCGATTCGAGTATACGCCCAACTGGTAGTCCCGAAGTTCTCTTCCATAAAGGTCAGCATGTCTTCGCGAGGGATCGGCTGGGGAGTGGCTGACTTGGTGGTCAAACGCATCACGACCATCATCACGCAGATGTCATCTTCGAACCCGCAGGTGATCGCATACTCTCCCCGGTAAAAACCGATACCGTTAACTACCCAACCTGGGACGTGAATGGTGCCAGTCGGTTTTCCATACCGTTTCACGCACTGTCGTTGGGATTCTCCCAGTTTTGCGTCAGCCTCGGGGATCGCGAAAAGCGAAGCGAGAACGAGAGCAACCCAGAGGAAACGCCTGACAGCGTAGACAATACTGCCCCGGATGGAGTCGAACCGAATTGGTAATCCTTCCAAGAGCATAAACCTTTCTAAAGCATTCTGCGGACCAATCCAATAACAATGTTACGTTTTTGTAACACGATGACGTGAGAAAACGTCACTTTGGGGGATTGAGGAGGCACAAAGGGATATGGCACCGAGGCGCAAAGGGCGGAGTCTTTGGTAGAAGAGGCTGAGAGTGCTGCACTTTGTGCCTTTGTGCCTCCCCTTCACGGCACCACTTTCAAAAACACCGGCGGCCTCTCGGGAGACAAACGCCCATTCCAATACCGCCCGATTTCGAGCGAATTGTTGAAAGCGTGAAATTCGATCGTGGTCCAGCCTAACTTGAATCGATACTGGAGGGACTTTCCTCCATCGAGAAGAGTCGCGTGTTTCACCCCCCACAGCTTGGCCAACTGGGTGATCTCCGTCATCGTCATCACACCCGCCTGACCAGATACGATAAAGACCACCGTGCCATCGTCTTTCACTCCGCCCAGAGCGCGGAATGTCACCTCGCTGCCATTAAAGAAACGATCCGGCTCTTTGTTCAGGTAATTGAAGACCTCGTGATTCTTCATCACCGACGGATACCCCTGGATCACTTCGCTGGCCGCCCCGGGCACCTCCTCATACAATGAACGAGGGCCAAAGTAGGGCTGACCATTCTTCACAAAAAAGAAACCGCTCCACGCCTTGTATTCGCGAGAGATCTGCCGGCCATCGTCGATGATCAATCCGAGCGGTTGGCCATGGGGATCGAAGTAGCTCGCATTGATCGCGAACCCCTTTTCCGAACCACGCAGAGCCTGGTCTGCCGTGAGGGGTTGAAATGTGCCACCGCTGTCCCGATCCGCGAAAACACCGAATTCGAACTCCGCCGGGTCGAACTCGAAAATATGCACCTCCGGATCGATGAGCTTACGGGCGAGTTTCTGCTTTCTCCCGATCGCCGTTCGCTGCACCTCGACACGCCAGGCGCGGGCCTCGTCGCTCTTGTAAATTTGGTCTGCGGCCGTCCGCAATTGCTCGCTCGACATCTCACGCGCACGGAGCCACTTGCGTTTCACTTTTACTTCGAGAGGCTTCGAGCTGCCCTCGTAGGAGAGGAAATAGAAGTTGCTGCGTCCGCTGATTTTCTCATCCAGCCAAGTCCCCACGAAGAAGCCGACCAGGACCACCACCGCAATCAGCACGAGGGATCCCAGGCCACAACATCGAATGGACAAACAACCTTTACGCATCGTTCAGGACAAAAAGACTTCTCCCACTATACAGGGAAAATTGCACCCATCTTTCCGGTAAAATTTGGGGAATTGTAGTCTCGGGAGACCAAAACCACTCATTCTCTTTCTCATAATCTTACTCCTACTCCCTCACGCGAAGAGTATGAGAATGATCAGGAGTAGGAGAAAGAGGATCATTTCTCCGGAGAGAAAAACACGCCCGTTTCACCGCCAGATTCCCGGTCGCCGCAACCCACCACCAGCAGCGCGAACACAGCAAAGAGAGGCAATTGTGGCGAAAAACCGGACATCACCGCCATTACAACGCCGAACAGATTAGCGGTCAATCAAACAACTTTGTAATGAACATGTCCGAAACAACGTCTGTCTAACACAGCAATGAAATCCTCCAAAGTCTCCATCCCCTGGAAACAGGGACTGCACCTGCGTTCCGCCGCCGACATCGTGGAAAACGCGAACAGCTTTGAGTCATCGATCGAGTTGAAGGTGAATAAGAAAACCGCCAACGCGCGCAGCATTTTCTCCATCCTTCTCCTCACCGCCACCATGGGCACCGTCATTGAGGTAAAGGCATCCGGCGAGGATGAGGAACAAGCCGTGGCCTCGATCGTGAGACTCTTCGATCCCGATGTAGCGGATTACCAGCAGGAATTCCTGCCCAACAAGAGCCCTCAGTCGGAGGATTAATTCCCCTCACTACCCGAACCTTCCGTGTCGTTTGGAAAAGTGCCCTTCTCAAACTGCACTCGCCCCTCTTCGTCCTCCCCAAAGAGAATCGCCCCAGCGTCTGAGTCGTAAATGCGGTGCTTGATGAAGTCTTCCACCGGGCGGTCCTCCACTCCGGAATCTTCCAGAAAAATCCGCACACCCTCGTAGCAGGCCGAACACCCGCGCATCGCATCGATCACCGTATCAAAGGAAGCCACCGTCTCCCAGGTGCCCTTTTTCTCGGGCGCCTCAGGACTGACCTGCAGCTTGTACCGCAGCGTCAGATCCGGCGGATCTTCTTCGAATTCCTGGGAGTCCATGTGTTCGAGGGGGGGAAGCAGCCCCTTTACAATGAGGCATTTGCTGAAGAGAAGCCGCATTGTGTAACATTTTCCTTTTCGAATGGCAACCCATGTGACGACTTCCTCCCAAGGGCCGTTTTATCCGGCCACCGCGCCCCGCAAAAGCCCTCCATATTATTCTCGTTTCCAGAGGGGATTCGCCTTACCATTTCCCCTTTCCCACCCATTTTCTCATGCTACCTGCCGCCGCCTGGATATGCAGCCTCATCGGACTCGGGCTGACCTACATCACCCTCCTCGGCCTCGGCATGAGCACCGTTCCGGGTAGACTCTCCGGCACCGCAGCACTCGGCCTCGCCATCCTTCCCCTGCTCGCCCTCCTCGCCACCGGAACGGGACTGATGAAAACCTTCCAGGCACAACAGCAGGTCAAAGGTGTCCTTATCTATCTTATTCCTCTGCTCGCCTCACTCTTTTGCCTGTATGGCATCGCGAGCTCCTACAAACCGGCGAAAAAGAAAAACACTCTCTCCTATACCAACCGCACCACCTACCATCGCGAAGAAGGAGCCGCCCCGCACTACCAGTTCGAAGTGCGCCCCCTGCTCCCCGGACCCGAGGAAGGTTCGACCGAAGTAAAAGACTACCGCTCCGACGAGACCTACCACGTAGGCAAAGAAATCATCCTGACCGGAGACGACATCGACGTCACATGGTCGGGCGGCCCCTACGGAAGAGACAAATACTACATCGGCATCCGCATCGTCATGGACAGGAGAGAACACCTGAAAGAAGTCTCCATGCGCGATTCCGGAAACAAGTGGGCCATCCTTCTCGACGGAAAAGTCCTCTCCACCCCCACCCTCATGGAGCCGCTGAGAGAAGAAATCACATTCGAAGACAACTTCGACGCCCGCGAAGCAGAGATGTTCGCCAAAGGAATGGTGAAGCCATTTTGATCTGCAAAAGACATCCCGCTCACGTTGCAGAACAAGAGCGAACAGTCGGCACTGGAGATGGAATTATCTTTACCGATATAGAAGACACCCACTCGGAACTCCCCCAATCAGCCAAGACTTCCCCCAAATTAGATTACGCACATCTATTCAATTTCTTCTGGTCATGAATTAGGACATACCTATAAAACCCTCCCATGCCAGAAAAAAAGATTGCTCTAGTAGGTGATGTTATTCGAGATGTCCTCATTCCCGCCGAGAACAGATCGCAACTCAATCAAGGCAAAGAGACAGACGCCGAAGGCCAGGTAGGGGTCGCCAGAACTATCGAAATCATTGGCGGAACAGCCTTTACCCATCGTGTTTTAAAGAAACTGTGGGAGGAGGAGAATAAAGGAAGAGCAAATAAAGCTGAAGAAGAGAAGAAGGATAGCTGGGATGAAATAGTATTTGACGACCTAGTGACGTCTGCGGCAGCCCCTCACGAGATCGAGGGAAAAGCATTCCATTCTACTCACTGGACACTGGACAGCTTTCCCAAGAAGCTGGGAGGGAAAGACCATGTGTATCGAGTGAATGAGCGGTGCGTCAGCGTAAACAGTAGCCGCGAATACATACTCCACGATCATGTCAAAGAGACATTCGAGAAAGAAAAAAAACACCCTATCCTTGTTCTAAATGACTACGATCGCGATCTACGACAATGGTTTGACGGAAAGCTCTTGGAAGAACTCAATCCTGAAGACAAAGAGACATATACGGAATTCCCTATCCGTCGCATTCTGATGCTCGGGAATCGACTACCCACACAGGCGCTCACTCAAGTGAAGCCGTTCACAAAGAGGAAGAAAAACGAGGGACCGAAGAAAGAAAAAAATCCTGAGAATAAGCGACTCGATCCTTTCTGTGAAAAGGAAAAACTATGGCACGAGATCTTTTCGCAATTAGAAAACGACCTCGCCGCAAAAGACGACGGAACATTCAACGAGACGATATCAGGAAAAACTGTAATTATTACCGGAATTGACCGATTGCGTCAGGACGGTGCTTTCGTCAGCAAGCGGAAATCCTGGGATCGAACGATCGACGACCTCTGTGAAGAAGTCGTGCGATGTCATGCCCTTCGAAACCTCGCTGAGTTCGGGCATCTATTTATCAGAATAGGAGTTACTGCGGTCGCTCACTTTTATCGAGACGAAAAGGGTGAACAACACACTCGCTTTTACTACGATCCAGCAGCGCCTGGAACGTATTTCCGTGATCTCGGAAAACAAGGGAATGTATTCTCCATCCGTTCCGTGCTACCGGCAGTTCTGGCCGATGCAGCCCTCGAAGTCGTAGGCAAGACAAATCCGCATGAAATTGCCTACGAACTGGGAAAGGCAGCAAAAAAGTCGATTTCACTAAATCAGAAAATCTATGAAATGGGATTCGGCGGATCCCTATCCGAGGTGCAGGAGTACGCGGAGATCGAGAAAGAGCCTCAAGGTGCTGATAATAGTGCTGATACTACAAACGAAAAAGACTCATATCAAAAGAATGCACTTTTCCGTGCAATTGAAGAATGCGATGAAAGACAACTTTTCAATGAGGCAAATGTACCAAAGGCACCCTTCGTTCTCCCGTGGGCATTGCTCTCGGGAAATATGCGTGCCGATATTTGTCCGATTGATTCTGACAAGCCTCCTTTAGAGCGCAGCAAGATCGCGCTTCAGATGAAGGCATTGGAAGATCTAAGAAGGCTCCGATGTGCTCGACTGATCGTCCATGGCGGTATCGATCAAGTCGTAAATCAGCGCAGCAATTCGCCTAAGCCACCTTCCGGAAAACATATCGACTGGAAGAAATGGTATGACCCACAAAAATGGCACGACCGTCTAAAAGAAGAATTGGAACGTGAACGGAAAAGTTTCACAACATCTATCGAAAACACGGGACTTGGCGTTCGGCAAGGTTTTGAAGAAATCGAGAACCCCTTCATCGACGAAATGTCTTCGGAGAGAATCGTCTATTCGGCCAAAGGGGCTAAACCTGTCAGTTACAAAAAGAAAACCGTCCACAAGGATATCGAGAGGAGCTTAAACGAGATCAACTCTAGAGTTGGAAGAGACAATTATCTTCCCAATAGCCTCACCCAACGCCTTCGCCCAGATTATGAATGGGATTCCATCAGCGGAAGATTGAAAAAACTCTGCAATTCTCTCGAGAGTTATCCTTTTAACTTCCCTGTCAGCAAATTCGGGCACCTTTCAGTCGTCGGCCAGCGGGACATCGAAAACTTCACCAACGTCTGGAACCGCCTCACTCAATATGTGGCAGAACGAGACAAGAAATCGAGACCGTTGAACTTTGCGGTTTTCGGACCGCCCGGAACGGGAAAATCCTTCGGCATCAAACAAATCGCTCGTCAGTTGTCCGACGACTTCGAAGAGAAAACATTCAACCTCTCGCAGTTTGACGACCGTTCAGCTTTGAATCGTGCGATGCTGCAAATTTCAAACATCATAACTCGCGGAAAGATACCTCTCATCTTCTTCGATGAATTCGACAGCGAAAACAATGGGACTGAATTGGGATGGCTTAGATACTTCCTCGAGCCGATGCAGGACGGTCTCTATCAGCACCCCGAATCCGAGATATCGGTTTACCCCTCAGTCTTCATTTTTGCGGGAGGAACCAAGCCCACCTCAGAGAAATTTATAGAACAGCTGGAAACCCACGATCCGGACAAGCAGGCCCGCCTCGCTTCGGTAAAATTACGGGATTTCATTTCTCGAATCGCCGGATTTGTCGATATCCCCGTGATCAATCCAGAACATGACGAAAGAGGTTTTGCACGACAGCAGACGCTCAAAGAGCGCTCCACACTGCCGATAAGTTCCAACACGAAAGTTGACGGAGATCTTCAACTTTCTATCGACGGAGAATCAAACTACAACGTCACGGCGACCTTCGGCGGCAAAAAAACCAGCAACCCCGAAGAAGACTCCGATCCAAATGCCATCGGTCAGA
>PAAG01000023.1 GCA_002698785.1 Verrucomicrobiales bacterium
ACCGGCTCCTTCACCGCCTTCGAGGTGAAGCCATCCATGCCGAGCGCGACATCCTGCTCTGCCTCGTTGTCGAGCCGTTCGGCGAGGTCAGCGTAGTAGTGAAAGACACCTGCCGTATCCTCGATGTCCCAGACTGCCTCCGGCAGCGGCTTGCCGCTGTCCTGCACCTCGATGCGCGCGATTTCGTCGGTGCGTGCAGCGATCTCGTCGCCCATGCGCCGCAGCACGGCGGCGCGCTCTGCACCCGACATACGCGGCCACGGACCGTTATCGAACGCGCGGCGCGCGGCCTTGACGGCACGGTCGACATCCTCCGCGTTGCCCGCGGGCACCCGGTGGAACACGGTTCGGTTCGACGGGTCGATGACGTCGAACATCTCGCCTGCGGCCGAGGCGATATAGGCACCGTCGATATATATATGGTCTCTCATGTTTGCCTCACATCGCCCGCGTTACGCCGCCATCAACCCGAAGGCTTTGGCCGGTGATGTAGCCGCTGTCTTCGGACAATAGGAACGCTGCTGCCTTGCCCTGCTCTTCGGCCTTGCCCAGTCGGCCAAGCGCCGACATGTCCGCGTATTTCTGCGGAAGTTGAAGGCTGTCGGTGAAGCCCGGTAAGATGCAGTTCATACGGATGTTCGATGGTCCATAGCGGTCGGAATAGAGCTTGGTGAAGGCCGAGACACCGGCGCGATAAACACTGGAGGTCGGGAAGATCAGCGACGGCTCGAAGGCCGAGAATGTCGTGATGTTCACGATCGACCCGCCGCCCTGTTCCTCCATCACCGGGGTGACGAGCTTGGCCATGCGAACTACCGGCTTGATCGTCATCTCGTTCGCGCGATCCCAGTCCTCTTCCGGGATCTCCAGCAGATCGCCTTTTGGCGGGCCACCGACATGGATCAGCACGGCGTCGATGCGGCCCCAGGTCTCCATGGTCAAATCGAAGATGCCCTGAATGTCCTCGGCCTTCTCGGCCTTGCCGCGGCGTGCGACGCCGCCCAGTTCAGCGGCGAGTTCCTCGCAGCTCTCAGACGGAGACATCAGGGCGAGCTTGTAGCCGCGCCCGTTCATTTCGCGTGCGGTTGCGGCACCCATGCCGCGGCCGCCGCCAACGATCAGGCATACCTTGTCGGTCATATCTCAGCTCCTTTCAGAAACGGTTGATGCGATAGGGGTGAAGGTCAAGTTTCGGCCTCTCTCCGGCAACGAGCTGCCCCATCAGCCGCGCGCAGGTGGCGGCGTAGGTCAGCCCGAGATGGCCATGACCTGTCGCGTAGAAAACACCCTGGGTTTTCGCAGATTCCGACATCACCGGCACTGTATCGGGGAGAGCGGGACGATGGCCCATCCATTCGGTGGTCTCCTCCAAAGTCAGGTTTGGAAGTGCCTCTCGGGCGCGCTTCACGGTTATCTTGGCGCGTCGATAGTCTGGCTTTGCGTCGAGCCCAGCCATTTCAACCGTGCCGCCGACGCGGATACCTCCGGCGGTGGGCGTCACCATGAAGGCGCGCGCCGGCCAGATGATGGAATGGCGCATTGATATCCCGGGCTTGGCGATTTGGGTATGATAGCCGCGTTCGGTCTCGAGCGGGATCGGTTCCCCAAGTTTCTTTGACAATCGCGCCGTGAAGGCCCCGGCGCAGATCACCACTTCGTCCGCCGCGACGCGCGTGCCGTCCGCAAGCCGGATCGCTTCGATCCGCGCGCCGCGCTCGAATCCGGTGACGTTACCGCGCACGATCCCCCCGCCCAGTCCTTCGAACCGCTCGACCAGGCGCATGACGTAGCGATAGGGGTCCTTCAGCGAGCGGTTGTCGGGGAACAGCACCGCCTTGCCGATCTTGGTGGTGATCTCTGGCTCAAGGTCGCGGACGGCATTCTGGCCGAGGATTTCGTGCCGGAAACCGTAGCGTTCGAGGATCTCGATATGATCGCGGTCGGCACGGAACTCGGCCTCGTCGGTATAGAGCGACAGGCACCCTTCCCGCGAAAGCTCGTTTTCCGCGCCAATCTCGCGCAGCAATGCCTCGGTGTCAGGCAGCGCGCGCTCACACAGCGCAGCCCCCTGCGCCTCCAGTTCGCGCAGCTTGCGCGGTCGGCTCGCGGCAAGGAAGCGCAGGAACCACGGGACGAGCCGCGGCATGGAGGCAGGCCGCACGCGGACCGGGCCTTCCGGATCCAGGAGCCAGCCAGGGATCTGGCGCCATACGGAGGGACGCGAGGCCGGCATGAACTCGGTCACGGCGATCGAGGCCATGTTACCGAAGGACGCGCCTCGCCCCGGTGCGTCCCTGTCGACCAGCGTCACCTGCCGCCCGCGCTTCTGCAACTCATGCGCGATGGCGACACCGATCACACCGGCGCCGATGACGAGTGTTGTTCTGCCTGTGTCGCTCACGTTGGCCTTCTTTCGGAAAAGACGGGGCGGTCACCGGACCGCCCCCAGTCAGGGAGGTTACCAGTTCAGGATCGGCTCCATCGCAGCGCGGAAGGCAGCCTTTTCGTCCTCGGTCAACGGCCCCAGCGGCATCCGGCATTCGCCGACCTGTGTGCCCTGCAGTTCGCAGCCGTATTTCAGCTTCTGCACGAACTTCCCCGATTCAAGGATGTTCATCGCGTTGTAGAGCGTCGCCATCTGCTCCTTCGCCTTGACGAGGTTACCGGCCCGGTAGGTGCGGTCCAGATCGCAGACGGCCTTACCCATGCAGTTGGCCGGGCCGCAGATCCACGACTCCGCCCCCCAGAACATGAAGTCGAGCGCGATGTCGTCAGAACCTGAAACAAGCTGGATACGGTCCTTGTAGCGCGTCGCGATTCCTATGGCGCGTTGCAGCGAACCGGAGCTTTCCTTGATGCCGATGATCCGCGGATGATCGGACAGCGCATCCAGAAGATCGTAGCTCAGCTCGATCCCGTCCTTGTCGGGGTAGGAGTAGAGCACGATGTTGACATCGACCGCGTCGAGCACTGCCTTAAAGTGCGTCTCGAGTTCGGCATCGGTCGGCTTGGTGTAGAAGGGCGTCGCCAGCAGCACGGTGTCGTACCCGATTTCCTTTGCCCGGCGGGTGTTCTCGATCACGCCCTTGGTGTGCGGCGCGTTCGTGCCTGCGATCAGGATTTCGTTCTCGTTCGCGAACTCCTTGACAAATTTCAGAACCTCGTCGCGCTCGGCATCGCTCATGAGGTTGTATTCTCCCGAGGACCCGCACGGCACCCAGCCGGAAACGCCGGCGGAACGGAGGTTGCTCAGGTGCGTTTCAAAAGCCTTGAAGTCGATTTTGCCGTCTTGGTCGAAGGGCGTGACGAGTGCTGGCATGACACCTTGAAGTTTCATAAGATACGTTCCTTTCTTATCTTGAAGTTGAGCCGTTGTCCGCGTTGCGGATCAGTGGCCCATGACCTGTCCAATGAAGGTCTTAGTCCGCTCGTTCTGAGGGTTGTTAAAGAAGTTCTCGGGGGGGGCCTCCTCGACAATCCGGCCGTCGGCCATGAAGATCACTCGATCGGCAACCTGGCGCGCGAATCCCATCTCGTGGGTGACGCAGACCATGGTCATGCCTTCTTTCGCCAGTCCGACCATGACCTCCAGAACTTCGGAAATCATCTCGGGATCGAGCGCCGAGGTGGGCTCGTCGAACAGCATGATTTCGGGGTTCATGCAAAGCGCCCGGGCAATCGCGACGCGCTGTTGTTGGCCGCCAGAGAGTTCGCCGGGAAACTTGTGCGCCTGTTCGGGGATCTTGACGCGCTCGAGATAGCGCATCGCCGTTTCCTCGGCCTCGGCGCGTGGGGTCTTGCGCACAAGGACCGGCGCGAGCGTGCAGTTGTCCAGCACGCTCATGTGCGGGAACAGATTAAAATTCTGAAAGACCATGCCAGCCTCGCGACGGATCTCATCGATGTGGTCGACATTGTCGTCGAGGCTTGTGCCCATGACTTCGATCGTCCCGGATTGGTGCTCTTCCAGCCGGTTGATGCACCGGATGAGCGTCGACTTGCCCGAGCCCGAGGGACCGCAGATTACGATTTTCTCGCCGCGCTCGACTTTGAGGTCGATGTCCTGGAGCGCGTGGAACTGCCCGTAGAACTTGTTCATCCCGGTAATCCGGATGGCGGGGTCTTGCATGGCGGCCTCCATTAGCGTGTGCCCACGCCAAGGCGGCGTTCGAGATACGCGCCGTAGCGGGAAAGTGAGAAGACGAAAACGAAGAAGATGAAGGCGACGAAGACGTACACCTCGATGGTGGCGAAAGACCATTCGCCTGTGCCCGACGCCGCCCGTCCCGAAGCGAGGATGTCGAAGAAACCGATAATCGTGACGAGAGAGGTTTCCTTGAACGTGATGACGACCTGGTTGATCGTCGGCGGGAGCGCGTTTCGGAACGCCTGCGGCAGGATAATGTAGCCGACCCTTTGCCAGTAGCCGAGGCCAAGCGCTTTCGCGGCTTCTTCCTGTCCGGCCGGCAATGACTGTATACCACCCCGAATGATCTCTGCCTGATAGCAAGCGAAGAAGATCGCATAGCCCACGATCACGCGGTATAGTTGCTGCCCGTTCATCCAGTCCGGCGTCGCAAAGGGGATAACGACTGCGAAAGCGAACATGATCGTCAGGAGCGGCAGCGACCGGATCGTGTCGATCACGAGCCCCATGGTCCGCGAGATCCACGGTAGATTGGACCGCCGCAGCAGCGCGAAGACGATTGAGAGCGGCATCCCGATCAGGACAACGGCGGCGAAGATGAAAAGAGTCAACGCCAACCCGCCCCAGTCGCGTTCACTGACAGGCGCAAGGCCCAGTATTCCCCCGCGCATCAGGATGTAGAAGGCGGCGAAGCCGACAATCCAGAGCAACGACAGGCGCAGGGCCGTCCAGAACGAGGGCAGACAGCTCAGGATCGTGGTGAGCACGATAGCGAGGCAGGCAAGGGCCGAGCGCCACTGCTCCTCAAACGGGTAGAGGCCGAAGAGGACGATTCGCCACCGTGCGGTGATGACAGCCCAGCAGGCCCCCTCAGACTGAACACACGCATCGCGGTCCTCGGGGTCGACGTAGGCATGGAGCACGGCCCACTCGAAGAAAGACCACAGAAGCCAAAGCGTCAGCAGACCAAACGTGACCGTGACGATCGTATCGATCCTCGTCGCGAAATACCTGTCCTTGAGAAGTTTCGGGAAAGGTTGACGCGAAATCTCGGCAGGAGAGGGGACACTCATTGGATCACATCCTCAGCTGTGTGCCACGGAGCGCAATCGCGTCGTTGACGCGGTTCAGCACCCAGACAAGCGTGTAGTTGATGGCCAAGAAGCCGCCCATAAGGATGCCGATCAGTTCCAGCGTCTGCCCCGACTGGTTGATCGAGGTCGAGATCACCATGAAGAAGTCGGTAAAGCTGATGGCGATACCGATGGTCGTCGCCTTGAACAGCCAAACATACTGGTTGATCATTGTCGGCATTACGATCCGGATGGCGAGTGGCAGGCGGATGCGGGTGAAGATTTGCAAGCCCGACAGTCCCAGAGCTTCCCCCGCTTCCCGCATGCCTCTTGGCACGGCGTTGAAGCCCGAGCGGATGATTTCGGCAATGTAGGCGCCACCATAGACCGAGATGGCGATAACACAGGCGAAGAGCTCCGGCGAAATTCGGATGCCGCCGTCAAAATTCAGGCCCCGCGGCTCCGGAAGCGTCAGAAGGGGCGTATCGGGAATGCGTCCGAGCCAGAGGGCTGCGACGAACAGAAGACCGGTCGCAGCCCACAAAAT
Source organism: Verrucomicrobiales bacterium (assembly GCA_002698785.1). Classification (GTDB taxonomy): domain Bacteria; phylum Verrucomicrobiota; class Verrucomicrobiia; order Verrucomicrobiales; family DEV007; genus Arctic95D-9. The sequence continues at coordinate 5,768 of PAAG01000023.1, forward strand.
CCGTTTCTCGCGCCGGACCTGAGCGCGTTGGGCCCGAGACCACCGGTTTTTTCCGGCCCACAGGCTCAGACCAACGCCAGCCAACAACATCAAAACCGCAGCAAGGACCGATCCGCCCGAGACGTTCAGGCCGGGAATGTAGATGCCACGCCCGGTAAGAGCGATTGAAGCGAGGATCGGCTCGGCGTTCCGGGGTGACGGAAGCGCCAGAAGAAGAGCATACCAGAAGAAAAGCTGCAGGATCAGCGGCACATTCCGGAAGATCTCGACGTAGATCGTTCCAAGCAATTCTGCCATCCCGTTACCGGAGGTGCGCATGACCCCGATGGCGATGCCGATCACCGTCGCGAGCGGCAGCGATAGCGCGCCGAGAAAGAGCGAGTTCAGGAGCCCGACGATAATCGCGCGGGCATAGGTCGACGAGGTCGAGTAGTCGATCAGCGAGAAGCTGATCCGCCACCCGGTCGTGCGTTCGAGAAAGCCGAAGCCCGACGTCAGCCCCTGAGCGGAAAGGTTGGTCCGGGCGGTGAGAACCATGGCGAGGACCAGAAGCACGAGGCTGCCTACAAAAACGGCCTGCAACACATTGTCGCGGGTACGTCTGTTCTTGAACATTGCAGACATGGCGCGCCTCTCCGGCTGAGCGATGGTGTGTGGTGTCGGCAGGACCGGGGCGGCTGAGTTCCGCCCCGGTCGGTCGAATTGCGATCAGTCGATGATCATTGGGTAGAACACGCCGCCGTTGGTGTAGAGCGCGTTGATCCCGCGATCGAGGCCATAGCGGGACCCTGACCCAATGTTGCGTTCGTAGAGTTCGGAGAAATTTCCGACTTCCTTGATCATGTTGTAGGCCCAGTCGTCGCTCAGGCCGAGCCGCTCGCCGTAGCCAGGCGAAACCCCGAGGAACTTGGCAACGGTCTCGGACGGCGGATCAGCGCGGATGTCATCGACGTTTTCCGAGGTGATACCCTCCATTTCGGCAAACCAGAGCGAGGACAGCATCCAGTTCTGCACGTCGAGCCAATCGTCGTCTCCCTCTGGCACCACGATGCCCTCTGCTTCGAGCGCAATCACGTCGGGCAGGATGGTATGATTCTCCGGGCCGTCAGGCGCGTCGGCGCGCGAGGCAGCAAGGCTTGGCGCCCATTCGACGAAGCCGTCGCAGCGACCCTCGAAGTAGGAGTTTCGCAGTTCATCACCGTTCTCGAAGGTGAGAACCTCAGCGTCGATATCCTTGGTTTCGAGGTAGGTTGCGAGGGCTCGTTCGGTCGATGTGCCCGCGCCAACGCAGATCGTGCCCCCGGTCAGATCGGCGATGCTCTCGGCATCAAGGTCGGCCGGTGCCATCGCTTGGAATGCGCCGATGAAGTAGGGTCGGCTGAACGCGAGGTTTAGCTCGGTGTCGCGGCTCTGGGTCCAGCCCGATACCTTTATAACAACGTCGATGTCGCCCGACTGGAGCGCCGGCCAACGCTGCGCCCAGGAGATTGGCACGATTTCGAGATTGCCCTCCGATGCCCCGAACAGGCCCGCGGCAAGTGCGCGGCACAAGTCGATATCTACTCCTTGCCAGTTTCCCTCATCATCAACTTCGGCAAAGCCCTGGAACGATCCGTTATGGCCAGAACAGAGCAAAGAGCCGCGCTCGAGCACCGTTTTCAGACGGCTGTCCTCTGCGACCTGCGCTGAACTCATACCGGCGAACGCGGTAAGCACAGTGGTGGCCAACATCATTTGCTTGGTCGTTTTCATAGTTGTCTCCCTGTCGACAAATTGCATGCAAGAATTAGTCGACAAAGTGTCGACGTGTCAATGGACTTTACGAAGCAAACGTTCTAATCTGCGAGGGTAGTCAGGAAGCAGGTTGAGAAAGATGAATGAAAAGAACTCGGTGGTGGAAAAGCAGGCTCGTGGAAAAGGCGCTCGCTTCGTTTACGAGGAACTAAAGCGTGAAATTCTCACCCTCGAACTCGAGCCTGGCACGCCGCTGGACGAGACAACGATCTCCCATCGATTCGCGATGTCACGTTCTCCGGTTCGTGAAGCTCTGGTTCGTCTCTCCGCCGATGGGCTGGTGGAGATGCTTTCGAACCGCTCGACCCTTGTCGCTCCGATCGACCTCGTCGGTTTTCCGCGATACGTTGAGGCACTCGATTACCTTCAGCGCATCAATACCCGGCTTGCCGCGCGTAACCGCACGGAAGCCGAAATCGACGCTATGATTGCTGAAGCTAAAGCGTTCGACGAGGCTTGCCGCAGGAACGACTATCTCGCGATGTCAGCGACGAACCGCGACTTCCACATGAGCGTCGCAGCCGCTGGCAAGAATGTCTATCTCGCGCGGGCCTACGAGCGTTTGCTCGACGAGGGGCGCAGAATGCTCCACATGCATTTCGACTTTATACACACCTCGGACTCTGATCGGCTCCTGTCGTCGGACCACTACGACATAATCGAGGCCATCCGTCTTCGCGACGCGTCCGAGGCCGACCGACTGGCGCACGAGCACACGCGCCAGTTCCACTCACGGTTCATGGAGTTCCTACACGCCCGCTACGATGAGGACTTCGATTTCGATGTCACAGAAATGGCTCATTAGGCAGGCGCCGCTGTGTGGATTTCGTGAATTTAGGCATACGGCTCCACGCAGTGTGCAGGGCTCCGCTTACATGATGCGAAGTACGGACGTGGCGTTTTAACTCTGTGGAGTGTGCTGCGCGAAAAACAAGGTGAGAATCTCATCCAGTTTGTCGCGCTACAGTGGAATGGCTGCGTTGACCTGCTCCCCTCTGAGTCCGCGTTTTTCAGTTAGCTCTGTTCAGGGTTTGGTCCTCTCTTGACCGTTGGTGATACTCCCACGGAGTG
>PAAG01000024.1 GCA_002698785.1 Verrucomicrobiales bacterium
TCGTGCAGGTCGGAACTTACCCGACAAGGAATTTCGCTACCTTAGGACCGTTATAGTTACGGCCGACATTCACCGGGACTTGGGTTCGGAGCTTCGCCGAAGCTAACAACTCACCTTAATCTTTCGGCATTGGTCACGTGTCACATCCTATACTTCGACTTGCGTCTTCGCAGAATGCTGTGTTTTTGCTAAACAGTCGGTTGACCCCTTTCACTGCGGCCCTCCGAAGAGGGCACCCCTTATTCCGAAGTTACGGGGCTATTTTGCCGAGTTCCTTAACCAGGTTTCACTCTTGCGCCTTGGTATATTCTACCCACCCACCTGTGTCGGTTTACGGTACGGGCTCCTTTAGCACAACACATCAGCTTTTCTTGACAGTCCTTCCAGATATACGGATTGGCCGTAGCCGCACCTCGGAATTCAATTACCTAGTATCTTTCCAGCCTGTGTCCCTGATGCTTTGGGTTCAGGAGGTGCAGGAATATTAACCTGCTATCCATCGCCTACGCCTATCGGCCTCGGCTTAGGTCCCGACTAACCCTGGGACGACGAACGTTGCCCAGGAAACCTCGGGTTTACGGCGGAGAGGAATTTCACCTCTCTTATCGTTACTCATGTCTGCATTCTCACTTCTCAGAACTCCACCTTCAATCGCCATCCGGCTTCAAGGCTCTGAGAACGCTCCTCTACCACGCGTGTAAACACGCATCCAGAGCTTCGGTATACCACTTATCGCCAATCATTTTAGGCGCAGGATCACTCGATGAGTAAGCTATTACGCACTTTTTAAATGGTGGCTGCTTCTAAGCCAACATCCTCACTGTCTAAGTAATCCCACCTCCTTTCCACTTAGTGGTATTTAGGCACCTTAGCTGCTGATCTGGGCTGTTTCCCTTTCGAGTATGAAGTTTATCCCCCATATTCTCACTGCCGCACTACACCTGATGGTATTCGGAGTTTGATTGAAGTCGGTACCCGGGTGTGGGCCCTAGTTCATTCAGTGCTCTACCCCCATCAGTCAGCGTGCGACGCTGTACCTAAATACATTTCGAGGAGAACCAGCTATCACGGGGTTTGATTAGCCTTTCACTCCTACCCACAGCTCATCCGAGCGTTTTTCAACACACACCGGTTCGGTCCTCCACGCGATATTACTCGCGCTTCAACCTGGCCATAGGTAGGTCACCTCCGCTTCGGGTCTAGCATCCGCAACTAAATCGCCCTATTCGGACTCGCTTTCGCTACGCCTGCGTCCCAGAAGGACTTAAGCTTGCTACGAACACTAACTCGCAGACTCATTAAGCAAAAGGCACGCCATCACCTCCGAAGAGGCTTTGACACCTTGTAAGCATATGGTTTCAGGTTCTATTTCACTCCGCTCACAGCGGTACTTTTCACCTTTCCCTCACGGTACTGGTTCACTATCGGTCGCTAACGAGTATTTAGCCTTACGGAGTGGTCTCCGCAGATTCATGCAGCGTTTCACGTGTGCCGCACTACTCAGGAACATCCTAGAGCTGACGCAATTTTCGATCACAGGCCTTTCACCTTCTATGGAGCGCTTTTCCACACGCTTAATCTAATATTGTCAGTCTCACATTGGAGTCCTACAACCCCGAGAGCAAAGCCCTCGGTTTGGGCTGATCCGCTTTCGCTCGCCACTACTTACGGAATCGATTCTCTTTCTTTTCCTCCGGTTACTGAGATGTTTCACTTCACCAGGTATCGCGAACTCACTCCTATTTATTCAGAGTGAGACGACTGAGTATTACCCCAGCCAGGTTACCCCATTCGGAAATCTCCGGGTCAAAGCGTATTTGCCGCTATCCGAAGCTTATCGCAGCTTATCACGTCCTTCATCGCCTGTTAGCACCAAGGCATCCACCATATGCTCTTAACAGCTTGTTCCAGTTTCTTTTTAAATTCATAAAAAGCCTAACCTTCAGAGGGGTTTGCTTAATTCCCTCCGCTGTTAGAGTAACTTTCTTACATTTACATTACCAGCGGCCTAAACCGCCGGCGCAATACTGAACTCATTTGTCAGTAAAATTGCAGTAAGACTTTACCTATATACAGTTATCAAAGATCTAATTAAAAACGCTTCCAGGATAGCCGCAGGAAGAGTGGGTCTGACAGGATTTGAACCTGTGACCCCACGCTTATCAAGCGTGTGCTCTAACCAGCTGAGCTACAGACCCTTCTGCGCTCAAAAAACGCATTCCTGCCTCTCGGCTCCCTTGTAAAAAGAAGTGGAGGCAAGGAGACTCGAACTCCTGACATCCTGCTTGCAAAGCAGGCGCTCTACCAACTGAGCTATGCCCCCGAAATTCTAATCTCGCGTTGCTCTTTCAGTTATGGAAAGGCAAAGGCTAAATTGTGCACTGCACGAACCAAATAGCGTAACCTAATTACTTGAGTGATGGGATTTCTCCTACATCCACCTTTCGGTCAGTTAATCCGACCGGGAAGGCATCGACCTATTCGCCTTTTTGAATGTGAGCACCGTGTGAGATTTGGTGCTCCAGCGAAATACTCCATAGAAAGGAGGTGATCCAGCCGCAGGTTCCCCTACGGCTACCTTGTTACGACTTCATCCCAGTTACCACCTACACCTTAGGACCCTACTTAGTGAGGATACTTCGGGTGCGAGCGGCTTCCATGATGTGACGGGCGGTGTGTACAAGACCCGGGAACGTATTCACGGTACCGTAGCTGATGTACCATTACTAGCGATTCCAACTTCATGTAGTCGAGTTGCAGACTACAATCCGAACTGAGCCCAGTTTTCTAGATTTCCTCCACCTCGCGGTATCGGTTCACATTGTACTGGACATTGTAGCACGTGTGCAGCCCTAGGCGTAAGGGCCATACTGACTTGACGTCATCCCCTCCTTCCTCCCAGTTAATCTGGGCAGTCTGAACAGAGTCCCCGGCATTATCCGCTGGCAACAGTTCATAGGGGTTGCGCTCGTTACGGGACTTAACCCAACATCTCACGACACGAGCTGACGACAGCCATGCAGCACCTGTGATGGTCCACCCGAAGTGACGACAAACTTTCATAAGTCTACGACCAACATGTCAAGCCTAGGTAAGGTTCTTCGCGTTGCATCGAATTAAGCCACATGCTCCACCGCTTGTGCGGGTCCCCGTCAATTTCTTTGAGTTTTAGCCTTGCGGCCGTACTCCCCAGGCGGCACGCTTAACGCGTTAGCTCCGGCACGGAAAGGGTCGAACCTTCCCACACCAAGCGTGCACCGTTTACTGCCAGGACTACAAGGGTATCTAATCCTTTTCGCTACCCTGGCCTTCGTCTCTCAGCGTCAGGTGTCGTCCAGAGTCTCGCCTTCGCCACTAGTGTTCCTCTCGATATCTACGCATTTCACTGCTACACCGAGAATTCCAGACTCCCCTCCGACCCTCTAGGTTGGCAGTATCGGATGCAGTTCCGAGGTTGAGCCTCGGGATTTCACATCTGACTTACCACCCCGCCTACAGACGCTTTACGCCCAGTAAATCCGAACAACGCTTGGGACCTTCGTATTACCGCGGCTGCTGGCACGAAGTTTGCCGTCCCTTCCTCTTCAGGTACTATCAAGACCTACGTCAGTTACTACGTAAGTTTTTACTCCCTGATGACAGGAGTTTACGACCCTAGGGCCTTCATCCTCCACGCGGCGTCGCACCGTCAGGCTTTCGCCCATTGCGAATGATTCTCGACTGCTGCCACCCGTAGGTGTCTGGACCGTGTCTCAGTTCCAGTGTGACTGATCATCCTCTCAGACCAGCTACCCGTCATTGCCTTGGTGAGCCTTTACCTCACCAACTAGCTGATAGGCCGCGAGCCCATCTCGAAGCGACAGCCGAAGCCGCCTTTAATCTTACGATCACATGGGGTATTAATCCGAGTTTCCTCGGGCTATCCCCCACTTCGAGGCAGGTAACTCACGTGTTACTCACCCGTTCGCCACTAGGAATCTCCAAAGCAAGCTCCAAAGATTCCCCGTTCGACTTGCATGTCTTATCCACGCCGCCAGCGTTCGTTCTGAGCCAGAATCAAACTCTCCGAATAGAAAATTGATTCCCGCTTTCTGAACTGCTTAGCGTTCTTCTTTGTCAAAAGAAGCTATTGTTCTTCAACGGAAAAATTGACGTGAGCAAGATCCGAAGATCTCGCTCGGCACGCTACTTGATTTCACGTGCAGCACACAATTTAGCCTTTTCCTAACCACCGAACTTTTCAACGAAACTGGAACAAAACCTGCTCCAATTTGCACTTGCCTAGTCCGGCCAAAATTTACTAAAAGATCAAAATACTCCTGAACCACTCTCGGTTTGTTGGAGCCAACCCTCTTTCGGGCGGGCGGTGAATATGGTCGCGATTCTGGAAAGGTCAACAGCATTTTTCGATGTTTTTTGAAAAAGTTCTCAACCCGCCCCAAAAGCGTCCGAATATCCTCCTAACAAGCCTGCAAAACTGTAGATAATTACAACTTGTCCGAAACTTCTAAGACAACCTTTTTCCAAACGCCGTTCAATCGCGGCGGAGAACAATTCGCTCCCTTGCTATTGCGCCCCCCTCGAAGTGCAGACTCGCCCTCTGGAATGCCTTTTCATTCTGTTTTGGAGGTGCCTTATTAAAGGAGGATTCTCCGAACCTTGTTGGCGAATCGTATCGATTGAAGTAAATTTCTGTCCCACTTTGCGATGAGAACCGCTCTTCACTCCTTCCTTTTTCTTTCGGCGCTATTCTGTCTTGCCTCCCTATTCGTCCCCACCAGCGCTCCAGCACAGTTAACTGGGAACGAATCAGCTGCTTCGGCGATTCGCGCGACCCCGATCCAAACAAAACCTTCGGTGCCGGCCGCCAAGCCTGAGGCTGACATGGCTCCCTCAACAGATACCACCAACTCGAGTGAGAGTGCAGCCGCATCCCCAGAGCCTGGAGCAAACCTCCCGAGAAACATTGGAACACGACCTGATCCCGACGCGGACAAAGTAAAGGCTATCACCGCTCAGGTTTTGCGCGTCGTTCCCGAAGAGCGTCACTTCCGCAGCTTTCTTGCAGAGGTTGTTGCCGAAGCCTACCGCCAACGAGGCTACCGGCCACTCTGGGAGAAGTCGGCTCTCACACCGGATTTTTCCCGCAATCTTTCGATCTCGGTTTCTAAGCACGCATATCCCGAGAGAGTCACTTTAAAGGCAGATGAGTTGGTCGCTGCTATCACTGATACGACCATTGAAGCAGTTGATCTCGCCCACACCATTGCATTTTGCGATGCCAGCCTGCTCGTTCGCATTGGTGCCGTGCCCACAGAGAAGATCTGGCCTGAGTGGAATAAAGACGATACACCGGGTTCTGATGACTGGTCTCTCGATGCTATCGTCGGCAATCTCGTCGTAGCGGCATCCGTTCAACCCTTCGATATGGAAAGAGCCATCGAAACAATGGCTCCCAAAAACTGGATGTATCGCGAATTGGTTAAAGAATATCCCACGGCTAAGGATGCGATCCTGAAATATTCCGGACTTCCTCAGATTCCTGATCCCGAAACCGCTGGCGTCGGCCGTCCCGGCGAAGCATTTCCCTACGCACCAGCAGTAGCTGCACACCTCGCTGATCGTGGTTACCTGAAACTCCCCCCCGAACAGATCCAGACCCTTTCCTCGATGACTCCAGAGCTCGTCGCCGCATTGACCGCCTTTCAGAATGACTATGGATTGGAAGCAGATGGCATCTTCGGTTCAGGTAGCTGGCAGTGCATGAATACCAATGCTGCTGATCGGTATCGCTCGATCACCATCAATATCCATCGGGCCAGACTTCTCCCCGATAAGCTGGGCGAACGATATGTCGTGGTAAATCTGCCGAGCGCAGAGGCCTTCCTGTTCGAAGCCAACGATTTCCATGTGAAGTCCATGAGAGTCGTCCATGGCGATGCATCGAAGGATACTCATCACACGCCCATTTTCCGCGACACCATGCAGGAAGTCGTATTCGGCCCGTATTGGAATGTTCCTCCCAGCATCGCTAAGAAAGAGATTCTTCCGAAAGCACAAGCCGACTGGGGCTTTTTGAGTCGGAATCGCTACGAGATCGTGAGCTCCTTTAATCCCTACAACAAAGACAGCCACCGCCTCTCCCCAGAGAATCTGGAACTCGTCTCACAAGGCAGACTCCTCTTGCGCCAGAAACCCGGCCCATCAAATGCACTTGGGAGAATCAAATTCCTCTTTCCAAACAAATACAATGTTTACATGCACGACACCCCGGCAAAAAGCTTCTTTGCGCGGAGCAAGCGCGACCACAGCCATGGGTGTATCCGGGTCTCTCAGCCGGAGGAACTCGGCGCCTGGGTTCTGGGCGCGCAGGGTTGGACTGGGGAGCAGGTAAAGACCGCAATGTTCGCAGATGACCGGAAGAGCCAGATGCTCGAGAAAAAGGTTAATGTGTACGTGACCTATTTCACAACCTTTCCACGGCCCATAGTGGGTGGGCGAATCGTACTCGCGCCGGCAAGAGACGTCTACGAACTGGACCCGGTCGACTCACGAACCCTGGCTGCAGTCATACCGTGGAATGAGCCGGACGAGTCTACAACCCCGTTGGGTGTTCGATAAACGACCACTCCAATCCATCAAATTCGCTAACCCACTTCTCGGCCAACGCTTTTACGCCGAACGTCTCCGTAGCGTAATGCCCGCCGTAGATGAGGTTGATTCCCAGTTCTTCGGCTGCCGTGTAGCTCCAGTGGGGCCCCTCACCGGTTATAAAGGTGTCGATGCCCGTTTCTGCAATTGCTGCGATCTCGGAACCGGCACCGCCCGTGATCACCCCCAGCAATTCTACGCGTTCAGGACCTCCAGGACAGAGGTGAGCCGCTGATCCCGTAGCACCCTCCACTTTTTTCACCAATTCATCTCGTTCCAAACCCGCTATCGATTTCAGCCCAAGCTCAATTCCCTTCCAGGGAAAAAAAGGCTCGGCGCTTTCTCCAAATCCTATGGAATCGATTAGTTGCGCGTTGTTTCCCAACTCTGGATGGACATCCAACGGGATGTGAGCGCTGTAAATCGCCAAGTCATGTTCCATCGCCAGCTTGAGTTTCCTGTAGACCGGTCCCTCAATTTTCTGCGCCCCCTGCCAGAAAAGCCCGTGGTGAACGACCAGAAGGTCTGCCCCCATGGCACAAGCTTCCTCAATTACCGGCAGACAAGCGTCGACTGAGACAGCAATTTTTTTCACCTCCCCAGAATTTTCCAGTTGCACGCCATTGAGAGCTTGGGGGTAGTCTGGGATTTCATTGATTTTCAGCCAGGAGTTGGCCGCATCGGCCAGTTCATTGAGGGTTGCCATAAGGAATCAATACCCTTGCCCCTCAAGGTTTGAAATAGAAAACCGCATAGACCGTTGCCTCCATTTCCTCGGCAGTCATCCGCCTGTCCCTCGTGCTCTCTCCCCACGGCTCAGTGTATATCACCTCACCTTTGTCTGAATTTATACCGGTGATAATCGAAGCATGAGACGGAGCACCGCGATCGCCTTTTCCCGGAAGAGAATCCAATTCATCGTTTGAGAGCTTGGGGATAAGCAGATCTTCATTCACTTTTCGTGCCGCGGCGTAGGAAGAATGGGCAGCTTCTCTTTCCGCTGTCACTCTCCTCCAGACAATTACCGGCCTTCCTTCCTCAATTGAGTTTCTGACTCGGCTCAACTTGAACCCCGGGGAGATGGCGCAGTTCATTTCCAGCTCATTAGCGACCGCACGATGCAACTCTACGATATCGCTACCTTTGGCACTACCATTGTTCTTGAACCCAGCGGCCGCAGCCAATTCCTCGGGATTCATCCGAAGGCCAAAATAATGCCCGGCCATAGCGAGGGAATGAATGCCACAAAACGGCGTATTTCCCTGAGTCATCATGGGAAGCCCATTAACTATGACATCGCCATTTTCCTGAGCCGCCACCCGCTCAGAGTATCTTTCTTTTCGATCCCGGTAATCCAGCGAAACCGTGGAGCGATCGACAAGCCCGTCGGGAACTCTACCTTCCCGAAAAATGTGAAGAGACACCGAATGGTTTTCCCTCTCTACAAACCGAATGACAAACCCATCCCACTGAAAATCCCGGAATTCGGTCCTCAGCATCTCACTTTTACCAATCGAGCGGGTAATTCCTCTGCCGCACCCCTCCTCCAGTCGATCCTCAATGGATCGAGAAAGAGACCTGAAATATTTCGAAAATTCCTTTCTTCTTTCCCGGCCCGCCTCTCTCTGCTCTGGAGAATCTTCGCTTTCTGCCTGGTAAGAGAAAAACAATCCGGCATCGAGGAAATCAATTACCACCTCCGAAACTCCGTTCCCGTCAGAAAAAACTCTAACCGCCATCGGTATTTCTCCGAAAACGACAGGCATTGCAGACATGGACTTCAATTTGCGATCCCCAATCGCAGACTTTTCATCCCAGGGGCCGGAAAATTTATTCTCCTTCCATTGTTCGATCTGAAAAAACTCCTCAGTCAGATCTGCGTTGAATCGGGGCTGCGCGGGAATAACTACGATCGGACCATCACCATTCCCGAAAAAGGTGTTCGGAACCGCCCGAACGGGTTCGCTCAGAAAGATCACGAAAAGTAATGCCACGCATACTCTCATCGGGATGAATCATATCAGAATCGCCATCATCCCGGCTACCCACAAAACTCTGGTTTTACAAAGATTTACAGGAGAACCCCGAGCCATTCCCAGAGTGCTGTCTGCACATCGCGAAATCCTCTCCCTTGGGGAATCAGGTACATAGGAGAAAAAATCAGAGGAGTAGACCTGAAATCACTCGGCACCGGAATGAGGTTCAGCCCCTGCTCTCGCGCCTCTTTCAAAGCGCGATTCAAATGAGAAGCGGATGAACAAAGGCCGATTCGTTGCCACTCCGGATGTTTTTCCACCAATTCGCTGACGGCTTTCATTTCTTCCGCCGTATTTCGAGGCTCGGATACCTCAATAATGGATAATTCCGGCACACCTAGACTTTGCCATAACTCAGAAGTCTCCTCGGACAACAGTCGATCCGGCCCATCCTCCGTGATACTCCGACCTGTGGTGATCAACGTTTTCACCTTACCAGCGTGAAACCACATCGCCGGGCGTAGCACTCGATCTCCATGAGTTCCCAAAGCTGGATGTCCACCCGGTGACCGGATTGTCCCCCCTCCGAGCAACACCAGAGCGTCGAGGTCCTCCGCCAACTCCTCATATTCGTAATAGGGTGCCTCCAAGGTCCTCAAAAGGGCAACGCCAGCATAAGGACTCCCCGCGAAAGAATAGAGGATCCAGATGAGCAAAAATACAACACGTGTCCCTTTCTTAATACCGGGCCAGAAGATCAGGGCGAAAAATAGCAGCCAGATCGCTCCCGCCGGAAGAATGAGAAAAGCGATCACTTTGCGAGCGATCAGTAGGCTGCCAGTAGCTGTGACCAGGATACCAACAAAAAGAACAAGGGCGATGAGTAAGGGAAAAAAGCGGCGGAGCAAACTCATGAGTTCGGGTAACAATACTAACTCCGCAGACTACGCCTATTCCAAGACGAATCTTTCTTCCCAGGCCGGAGGCGGAGGTTCATGCCCGAAATTCCTGATCCAGTAGTTCGTCTGTGCCGCCGTCTGTCGCATGCACTCATCCCATGAGCAAGATTCACCCGGTCCTTCAAGTAAAGGGAGTTCAGGCTCTGGAAACGTCATCGAGAGATCGTCTTCGGTGATTTTTTCCTGCCTTTCAGGATTCTTTGCGCGAATTAATTTCATCTACCAGCTTTCCAAGAAGTAATTCCCCCCCGTAGCGTAACACAAGATCGGAGAATTCTTGATCGTTTTCGGGATCGAATCCCCGTCGAATCGTCAACTCTACTACATCGCTCCAATCAATCGCGTCAGAACGACGATGGGGAGACTGACAAGCAGCTAGCTTCATTGCAATAATGTGGTCGGGAGCAGCAACCTCAGCAGAAATGCTTTCGCCCAGTTCTAGAACGTACGCTCGAGCATTGAGTTTCTCCCAAGTATTCTCGTCCACCACCATCAAATCCACCCTTGGCTTTGAATTCTCCTGATCTTCAAACTGGAGGAAAGCTTGTGTCCCATGGATTAGCTGGAATCCAAGATCCTCCAAAAATGAACGCCAGACGTTCTTCACTCGCTCCGGAATGACAAAATCCACATCTCTCGTAAAACGCGGCACTCCGTATGCGATGACTGCATTTCCGCCAATAAGCAGGAACTCATTCATCTCTAACTTCTGAGCCTCTTCGGTCAGAAAGAGTAAAGTTTCCCGGACAAGATTGTTTTCGGATTCGCCCATTCTGAAAGTTAGCAGTGTAACGCCATACGAATCATTTCTCATAGAGTAGATTTTCCGGAAGCAGTCTGAAAAACACGTGCTACCGTCCGCGCATGTTACAGGCAGGCATCGTCGGACTTCCCAATGTAGGTAAATCAACCCTCTTCAACGCAGTCACCCGCACTCGAAAAGCGGAGGCCGCGAACTATCCTTTCTGCACGATCGACCCGAACGTGGGTGTCGTGACTGTTCCTGACGAGCGCCTTGAAGTCCTGAGCAAATTAAGCGGCTCACAGAAGCTGGTTCCCACCGCCATTGAATTTGTCGACATCGCCGGTCTCGTAGAAGGGGCCTCTGCCGGTGCCGGTCTCGGAAACAAATTCCTCGCCAACATTCGGGAAGTCGATGCCATCGTTCAGGTCGTTCGCTGTTTCGAAAACGACGACATCATTCACGAACTTGGTTCCGTCGATCCCTTGCGAGATATCGAGATCATCAATTCAGAGCTCATTCTCGCGGACATGGCAGCACTCGAAAAGCGGAAGGATTCGCGCGAGAAAAAAGCCAAAGGCGGGGACAAAGAAGCGAAACGGGAAGTCGAATTGATCGCAAAACTTCTTCCTCATCTCGACGAAGGGAAACCCGCAATCACACTCGAAATCACCGAAGAAGAGAAAAAAGTGCTTCGCGAATTTTTCCTTCTCACCTCCAAAAGAACGATTTTTGCCTGCAACGTTTCTGAGGATGAGCTGGCAGACGCCGTCGAAAATCCCGATGGCCACCCCATGGTGAAAAAAGTGCGCGACTACGCCGCGGAAACTCACGGGGCGGAAGCCATCGTCATTTCTGCCCGCATCGAAGAGGAAATGATCGATCTCGATCCCGAAGAGGCAGCAGAATTTCTCGCCGACATGGGAGTCACTGACTCTGGAGTTTCTGCGCTAATTAAAGGGGTATATCACCTTCTCGGCCTCCGAACCTACCTGACAACAGGGGAAAAAGAGACCCGAGCATGGCCTATCCCTGCGGGAGCCAAAGCGCCTCAAGCTGCGGGAGTGATTCACGGAGATTTCGAGCGCGGGTTCATCGCAGCCGAGATTGTGCATTACGACGATCTCGTAAGCCTCGGTTCGCACGCCAAAGCCCGCGAGGCCGGCAAGCTTCGCATCGAAGGCAAGGAGTATGTGATGAAAGACGGCGACGTGGTCGAATTTCGCTTCAACGTCTAAAGGTCCTTTCTCCACAAAGACCAGGCAATAATTCCGACCGTAGCTCCTCCGAGGTGCGAAGCGTACGATACGTGACCGATGCCGTTGGTCTGTAGCGATACACCAAACACCTGCACCCCGACCCAGATCACCAGAAGGACGAGTGCGGGTATTCGTAAGAAAGTGACAAAAAAGACGAACTGAATTCGTACGTGGGGAAATGCCAGTCCATAAAAGGCGAGCAATCCGGCGATTCCCCCGCTGGCGCCAATACAGGGAACAGTAGAGTCTGGATCAGACATTATGTGAAAGGCGTCACCCAACAAAATTGATCCGATCAGCAGAATCGCGAAACGAACGTGACCCACGGCATCTTCCACATTATCCCCGAAGATCATCAGGAAATAAACATTTCCGATGAGATGTAACAGCCCTGCGTGAACGAAGAAAGAGGTCAGAAACGTCGCGCCACCCCATCTCGAAAATTCGGCAGGAATCAGACCGAAAGCTCCGACAGCTGAATCCAGGTCACCAAAAGCAAGGACGCTGAAAAGTACAATCAGGATGCTAAACACCCAGGTCAGAATCGGTTTTCTCGACAATAATCCCGGATCATCTTCAGCAGGGTACCCAGCCATTGTCACCAACCATTTCCACCATTCGTCAGGCGGATCCAATATCCCCGGCTCATGACGTGACCGAAAGCCTTCAATTTCCGCCAAAGCCAGCGCTTCCCTCGCTTTCGGATGCATTTCCGGTTCCGCATTGGGAGGCAAAGCAGGCATAGCCTCCGATTCCCCCGGATCGAACCACATGAATTGACACTTCCGGCAGACATCAAGCTCAACAGGACCTGAAATCACCTCTTTCGTAACCTCGACCATGGATTTCCGGCAAGAAGGGCACCGGCGCCCCCGGCGGATCTGTGTTCCTCGCCTATCCCGGATGTGTCTCCAAAGCGAATCGACAAAGGTGCCTTCTACGTTTTTTCTGACAATACTGAGGGTAGCAGCATGCCCGGCACATCGAGGGCATGTCCAGATGATCCCTTTTTCAGTGGGAGTTCGTCTGAGTTGAACTCGGCAAACAGGACAGGGAAACATATTTTCTCGTAGTTTGTATCACTGACAACTTGGAACACCTGATCCCTTATCTCGGTTCCCGGATTGCCGGGAAACTCCAGTTCCATTTTACCGCTGCGAGACGGAACAAGATGATCACGGCACCCCCTGTGGCCAAAGCAACTTCATCGGAAAGTTCTAACTGTATCATCCCGATATACACCCAGGCCCCTGCAAATACACAAGTCGCATACAAAGGGCTGGGCTTGAACAAAGAAGGGACCTCATTGCAGATCACATCACCCAGAACTCCACCGAAGGTTCCCGTAATCACCCCCAGTAAGGCCGCTAGAAACGGACCAGTACCGGCTTCCATCGCATAGCCTGTCCCGGTAAGGCCGAAAAGCGCCATCCCAACCGCATCGGGAAATAACAGCAGCGGCTTGATGCGTCCAATGTGCTTCATCACGAAGCCTGCAACAATAGCGATCCCCAAAACGATCATGGGATAATGCGCATTTCCGATCCAGAACAGAGGGGTTCGATCCAAAAACAAATCCCGCAAGGTTCCTCCACCAAAGGCGACGGCGAAAGCGACGGCAAATACCCCCACCACATCCATCCCTTGCCGCGCAGCCAATAATACGCCGTAGATTGCTGAAACCACGACGGCGACATATTCGATGGGGACTAAATAAGGCATGCCAGAAATTTGATCCGCTCACGACCATTTCGCGAAATCAGATCTCGTCATACTTTCAACGAACACAAAACCCCGCAGTTCGCTAGAATTATATGATTTTCACAATTTTTCAGACAAGCTTAGACTTCGGTAACGCTCGTTTACCTACCAATCTCAACATCGGTCTGAACAGGCTCACGTCGCTCCATTAGCGGCCCATTGGCCTACCGATTCACGGATTCCATATCATTGACTTTCAAATTGCGAACTTTACACTTTCCATTCCCCGCCGGACGCGCCTGCCAGCCCATTCGGTCGGGAATTCTTGCGCTTCTATGAAAAAACAAAGAATCCTCTCCAACTGGATCACCGCCTTGCTCTGTTTTCTACTCTCAGCTCCGGGATTCCTGTCTCTCGCTCAACAAGTAAGTACTCCCGCCGGCGAGCCCATCACCCCTCCTCAAGAACCTTCCGTAGAAATGCCTCCACCGGAATCCGTGCAGGCAGATATCTCCGAGATCGATCTCGATGCTATCGTCCGCGTAGAGGTCGACACGAAGCAGCCCAACTACAAGGTACCCTGGAACATTGGTGGGATGAGCAGCGGAAACGGAACCGGATTTCTCGTCGGAAAAAATCAATTTCTCACAAACGCTCACGTAGTGAGTAATAACCGCCTCATTTACCTCAAGAAAGTCAGCGATCCAAAACCTTACAAGGCAAGGGTAGTCAATGTCGCCCACGATTGTGACCTGGCCCTTCTCGAGCTGGAGTCCGAACTCGAGTTCGAAACTGCCTTCAAGGACATCCGTCCCCTTTTCATCGGAGGTATCCCGAAGCTGAACACCACTGTTATCGTGGTCGGCTACCCGATCGGCGGAGACCGGATTTCTGTTACACGCGGCGTTGTGTCTCGTGTTGATTTTCGCGGATATACCCACTCCAGCGTCGACAATCACCTCTCCATTCAAATCGATGCGGCGATTAACCCTGGTAACTCTGGCGGCCCAGTCCTCCAGAATAATCAGGTGGTGGGAGTCGCCTTCCAGGGATATTCCGGATCAGTAGCGCAAAATACGGGATACATGATTCCTGTTCCTGTTATAGAACGATTTCTCAAAGATGTGGAAGATGGCAGCTACGACTACTACGTAGATCTCGCCACCAGCTTCGTGAATATCCTCAACCCCGCCCAACGCCGAGCCCTCGGATTACCCAATGATGGCATCGGAGTGATGGTTGCCGAAGCCGACTCGGCTGGCTCCGCAGGTGGAATCCTGAAGACTAAAGACGTTCTTCTCTCCATCGACGGACATCCGATCGCATCCGACGGATTTATCGAAATCGAAGGCGAGCGAGTCGACCTCAACGAGATTATCGAAAGAAAGTTCGCCGGCGATACCGTCGACCTCGAAGTCCTCCGCGACGGGAAGCGGGAACACATGAACGTCGAACTGAAGCGCTTTATCCCCTACCTCATCCAGGCAAACACCTACGACGAGCAACCAAATTTCGTGCTCTATGCAGGTCTCCAGTTTCAGCCACTGAACAGGAACATGATGGGAGCGCACTCCATCTCAGACCTCCAAACCCGATATCACTTCACTTACTTCAGTCAGGACGAGCTCTACAAAGAGCGCCCTCAAGTCATTGTCCTGACGGAAGTTCTACCCGACTCAACCAACACTCACTTCCGGCCCTTCGTCCATAAGGTCGTCGATGAAATCAACGGAAAGAAAATCCGACTTCTTCAGGACGTGCAGGACGCCTTTTCCGACAAATACTTTGAGGAAGGTAAGGAAGAGTATCACGTGATCCGGCTTCTGGGAGAAGGCCGTCCGCTTGTTCTGAAAAGAAAAGAAGCCGACATCGCCCACGAGCGTATCAACGCGAAATACAATGTCGGATTCGATCACTTTATTGAGAAACCAGACATCCTTGAACTCGAAGAAGAGGGCGTAATCGACACTGAAAAGGAGGACGAAGAGGAAAAGGCAGAGCCGGAGACAAGCGATCCAGCCGGTAAAACTGAGAAGTCTGATAAAGCGGCCTGAACCTCTAACCCTCTAGAATTTTTCGTATGAAGCTTTTTCAAATTTCCTTCACAACTCTCGTTGCACTATTCGTTGGTGCACTTCCGACTCAGGACCTCGCAGCTCAGGAATCTTCTCCTGAGAAGTCGATCGTCCGCGTAAACGCCACCCTGCAGGACTACAGCTTCCTTCGTCCCTGGGAAAAAGGAGCACCAACACCTCGTCGCGGTTTGGGAGCAGTGCTCGAAAACAACCGGGTACTAGTGACGTCCGAAATGTGCGTGAACTCCACTTACCTCGAACTGGAACACCCATCCAGTGGCGCACAGGTGCCGGCTCGCATCGTAGGAATTGATTACGAGGCTAATCTAGCCGTATTGGAGCCGACAAAAGAAGACTCCGGCGTATTTGAAGGCCTCGAGCCCCTCACGATTGATGACTCAGTTGTAGCGGGAGACTCTCTCGAAGTCTGGCAGATCGAAGACAATGGCGACGGTGTCACGACTGACGTGGAAGTGCTTCGCGTCAACGTGGGCCGCTATTTTATCCCTGGCTCCATCTTCATGCTCTATCAGGTAAAAGGTTCCCTTCAGGCCAGGGTAAACAGCTTTACCCTTCCAGTGGTAAAAGATGGCAAACTCGTCGGCATGCTTCTGGCCTATTCTTCCAACGAGCAGACTGCGAGTGTTCTTCCTGCCCCAATCATCCAATCGTTTCTTGCTGACCTAGAAGACGACAACTACGAAGGCTTCCCGAATCTCGGTATCGGATTCTCCCAAACCCTCGATGAGACACTCCGTGAATTCGCAGGGATCTCCGAGCAAGACGGAGGCATTTTCGTCCGCAACATCGCTACTGGTAGTTCTGCTGACAATGCAGGCATGGAAGAAGGCGACATCATTCTCTCCATCGATGGAAAGCCGATTGATGCACGAGGAAACTACGACCATCCAAAATACGGAAAACTCAGTTTCTCCCATCTCGTGAGAGGAGGAGCGAAAGCAGGGGACAAAGTTTCCATGGATATTATTCGCGACGGAGAGCCGAAAACTCTCGAAGTCGAACTGATCCGAAAAACTGCAGAAGATCACCTCATCGATCCTTATATGTTCGACCGCGGACCGAAGTATCTCATCTTTGGTGGCCTTATTTTTCAGGAGTTGACGCTTCCATACCTGGAAAGCTGGGGAGAAGACTGGCCGACTCGTGCGCCTTTCAAACTCGTACACGCAAACGCAAACCCAGAGCCATTTGAAGAAGAAGGCCGGGAAAAACTCGTCTTCCTGTCCAATGTTCTGAAAACACCGAGCACCCTCGGATACGAAGGAGTAAATTCCGTCGTCGTGGATTCCGTGAATGGAAAATCGATCAAGAACATCAAAGATCTTGCCGATGCTCTCGGAGCGCCTCCCGAAGATGGAATCCACGTAATCGAATTTCCCGACTACCCGAAGGTGATCTACGTTGACGACAGGGCTTCAAAATTCGTGAATCAGCAGCTCATTCAGTATGGGATCGGGCAGTTGGAAAGACTGGAGTAATTTCTGCATCTGATTGAGATTTCGCAAAACGGTCCGAACAGGGCTGAGAAGTCACGTTGACTTTTCAAAGTTGTCCATTATCGTTGCGGCCCTTCTCAAGGAACGGAGATCCCATCACGGATACCCCATGCCAGAAGGACGCGGAACGGATCGGAAACCTAAGTCGGCTCGAATACCGCACGATTTTGATACATTTTGTAAACCGAAGAGATGAAACGGACCTACCAACCATCGAAGCGCACTCGTAAGAATCAGCACGGATTCCGTGCCCGTATGGCTACCAAGGCTGGGCGCGACCTGATTAAGCGCCGCCGCCGCAAAGGCCGCAAGCGCCTGATTCCTAAAGGAGCAGAACTTCAATACAACCGTCACACCGTCCAACACGGCAAGTGATCCCCAGACCGAGGGTCGGAGCTGCAATGCAGCCGGGTCGGGCGGGGCAATATAGCGCCTCGCAACAATGAAAATCCCCCGCTCCAGGCGGATCGCGAATCGCTCGGAATTCCAGAATGTCCGGGCGAATGGTCGATCCATCAGCGGGCGTTTTCTTGTTTTGGGTTATCTGAGCGACGATTCTTTGCAGGAGCCTTTCCGCCTTGGTCTCATTACGACCAGAAAGCTCGGAAACGCAGTCGTCCGGAATCGCGTTCGAAGGAGAATTCGCGGCATTTTTCACCGCTTGGGCGATCGCTTGCTTCCCGGTCACTGGATTGTGATCGTGGCTAGAAATGCGGCAGCGAAGGCAACGTCCGAACAATTGGAGAAAGAATGGAAATGGCTCATGCATCGAGCATCCCTCATGCAGCCAGCAAAGGACTCGGAATGAAAACGATCCTTATCTTCTTTGTCCGAATCTACCAGTGGGTGATTTCTCCCCCCTTACACTTTTTGACAGGACCACTCTCCGGATGTCGCTTTACTCCAACTTGCTCTCAATATTTTATCGATGCTGTAACGGTAAATGGGGCGCTCAAAGGTTCCTGGCAGGGGCTATGCCGCGTCTGCAGATGCAACCCCTGGGGAGGATGTGGATATGATCCACCTCCCGGTTGGGAAGAATATGTGGCGAAACACCCGGAAGCCGCTTATGTAGGCCGTCGAAAACCCCATCCCCCCGAAAAAGACTCCCCCCTGAATTCAAAACACGAATAGGAGAATTGCTGCTGTGAAAAAACTGGATCTAACCTCTTGGATTGGTGTCGTTATCTGCGTCATCCTTCTTTTCACCTACAGTTGGTGGAACGCGAAAAATGCGGCGAAAGAAGCCGCTGAGAAAGCTGCTCGGGAAAAGGAAAAGGCCGCGCAGACTCCCATAGAAGAGTCACCAAAAACCACTCCCGAAAACGGCACTACAGCCCCGGCTTCAGAAGGCGCTCCCGCAGGAGACCAACAGGAAATCGCAGAAAAAACAACGACACTCTCCAATGACGTTGTTTCCCTGAACCTGACAAACAAGGGGGCAGGAGTCGCAACCGTTGACCTGCTCGATTCAAACCTCAAAATCGACAGCGACGCGCCTCTCATTCTCAACACACATTCCACCCACGGAATCGGCGTGTTATCAACCGGTCCGGGAGAATTCGACACCACGAACTGGAAGGTAACGAATACGACTCCCTCTTCGGTGACTTACGAAACCACGACAGAGGCGGGCCTCCACTACACAAAAACGTTTCGACTTCCAGAAGGAGAATCCGACCCGCATGAGTTCTCAATGGAAATCTCGATTCGAAATGAATCCGGGAATCCCTACCAGCTCACAGATCAGTTCATTTATGCCGGATCCGGCGCACCACTCCATCTGAATGAGTGGTCCGTTCAAATCGGAATGTACTGGTACGAAGAAGGCGGCAAGTTTGACTACGAAACCGTCGATCATTTCAAGGGCCGAAAGATCCTGGGGTTTGGCCGAGGTGAAATTCCTTTCGATATATTCGATGCCACTCAGATGAAATGGGCAGGCGTGAACAACCAGTTCTATACGACGATTCTTCGCCCCGAGACTCCGTATGATGCCGAACTGTGGGGCAGCCGCTTCCCTGTAGTAGTCAACGGTGACAAAGAAGGCTCAGAGAAGAAGAAGATGTTCGCCACGGAAGCCGGTATCGGGCTTCCGGTAGAAACGCTGAACCCCGGAGATCAGGAAACTCTTCAATTCGACATTTACGTCGGCCCCAAAGAGTTCGCTCGCCTGAAAGCCCTGGGAGACGAGCGGCAAGAGGTCATGCACTATGACCAGATCCCGGTATTTGGCTGGTTGTTCGGATGGGCAATCAAACCACTCGCTTCGCTCCTGATCTGGAGCTTGGTCCACTTGAAAGACATCGTGGGCAACTACGGTATCGCCATCATTCTCATCACCGTGCTGATCCGCCTCTTGATTTGGCCAGTCTATGCCAAATCGGCTCGCAGCATGAAGCGGATGTCCAAACTGAACCCGATGATGAAAGAGATTCGGGAAAAGCACGAGGACGACCCGCAAAAGATGAATCAGGAAATGATGAAGCTCTACCAGACCTACGGGATCAACCCGCTGGGAGGCTGTCTTCCGATGTTCATTCAGTTGCCTGTGTTCCTCGCATTCTACCGAATGCTCTGGAGTGCCGCCGAGCTTCGCCACGAGTCATTTCTCTGGATCGACGATCTGGCGATGCCCGATACGCTCTTCGAAATCCCCGGGCTGGGTATTCCTTTCAACCTCCTCCCGATTCTCATGGGGGTCACCAGTTTTATTCAGATGGCGATTACGCCGAAGACGGGAGACCGGACTCAGCAGATGATTTTCATGCTGATGCCTGTTATCTTCCTCGTAATCTGTTATAACTTTGCAGCAGCCCTTGCCCTTTATTGGACGACCTCGAACCTTTTCTCAATTCTTCAGACATGGCTGATGAACAAGCTTCCTGAGCCGGAGTTGAAGAAAAAGGCGAACGCAGGCAAAAAGGGATTCCTTGCTCGTATGCAGGAACAGGCAGAAGCAGCGCAGAAAACTCGCTCAGGAGGAGGTGCCACCTCAGCCCCTGGAAATCCCGCGAGCCGCACCAAGATGCCGGGCGAAAAGGGCGAACGCCACACGAAAGGCAAAAAACGCCGCAAGTAACCCCCAAAAACCAAGAAAACTCCCCCACTTATGGACCACCTCGAAGTAGCTCAAGAAATCCTCGACTCTATGCTTGGCTACCTCGGCTTTCCCGTTCAAGTCGAGATTGATACCAATACATCGACGCTGAATGTCGCCTCAGGAAATGCGAAGTTGTTGATCGGCCATCACGGCGATCGACTCGAAGAGATCCAGTATTTGGTAAATCGACTGCTCCAGGACAGGCTCCCTGAGGCTCCCAAAGTGCGAGTGGATATCGACAACTACCTTGCCTCCAGAGATTACAGGATGGTCGAGGAAGCGGAAGCAGGCGCAGCTCGGGTAATAGCAACGGGCCAGACCGTAAAGTTGGCACCGATGAACAGCTACCAGAGGAGACTCATCCACAATCATTTTAAAGACCATCCTGAAGTCAAAACCTGGAGTCCCAGCGACTCAGCCAGATTGAAGCGAATCTCCCTGATTCCGAAGAACCCGGTAAAAAATGCCCAGAATACCGAGGATATCGGAGATTAATGCGACATTTTGGTTGAAAAAAAGGAAATATAGACTATGCGCATGGTTTGATTCCGCCAAAATGGCGGAATAACTAGACCGGTTTTCCACCTGATAAAGACCCCGTTATTGACGATCTCATGGCTGAAGACGCCTCCAACATAGTTGCCTTTTCCGAAGGTAATAACGAAGTCAAGCGATCCGCATCAGGAAAAGGTTCCATTACTATGAGAAGTGACTTAGTCGAAGAGGCATCAAAAGTGATCCCAGAACCTCCCGTTCTGATCAATTTAGTATCGACAAGGGTTAAGCAGTTGAATCTGGGACGCACCCCTCTTGTAAAGGTTGATCACCGTATGGGAGCTGCCGATATCGCCCTCACCGAAATCATCGAGGGCAAAATCGGTGTCGATGGCAAAGAAGAGAGCTGAACACAGCCTCTTTTGCCTCAAATTCTTACTCTGAACACCTGATTTTCCACCCGAAAGTCAGGGTAAGCTAGTGGAATAGCCTCTTGCTTCCATCAGGGCTCGTAACGACAGTGCAGAGTCACCATGTCGTTATTTGAGATCAGTTCCGCCTTCAGTCCTCAGGGAGATCAGGAGCAGGCGATAGCCAAGCTCACAAAATCTCTTCTCGCAGGCAACAACCACCAGACCCTCCTAGGCGTTACTGGATCTGGTAAAACCTTTACCGTAGCAAACGTCATCGCTGCCATGGGCAAGCCAACCCTGGTGATGTCGCACAATAAGACCCTCGCGGCTCAGCTCTACAGCGAGTTGAAAGGGTTCTTTCCCAACAATGCAGTCGAGTATTTTGTGTCGTATTTCGACTACTACCAGCCGGAAGCTTATATTCCCCGGACAGATACCTACATCGAAAAGGACTCCTCAATTAACGACGAAATTGAGCGATTGCGCCTTTCCTCCATGAGTTCGCTGCTGACCCGAAAAGATGTGATCGTCGTAGCGAGTGTGTCCTGCATCTATGGTCTTGGTTCTCCCGAGGATTACCAGAATATGATGGTTCCGGTGCAGATTGGGCAATCGCTCGACCGAGACGACTTTCTCCGCGACCTCGTCGCCATCTTGTACGAGAGGAACGACATCGAGTTTCTGCGAGGGAAATTCCGTGTTCGGGGAGATGTTGTGGAGGTTTACCCGGCCTATCTCGATGAAGAGGCAATTCGGGTTGAGTTTTTTGGAGACGAAATCGATCGAATCACCTCCTTTGATCCCCAAACAGGCAACGGGACGACTCAGCTCGACCAGTTCACCTTTTACCCCGCCAAGCAGTTCGTAACCCCGAAGGACAAGATGACTCGAGCCATCAAGGCCATCCGGGAGGAGATGAAAGAGCGGATCGAGTATTTCGAAAAAAACCAGCAATACCTCGAAGCCCAGCGTATCAAGCAGCGTACCGAGTATGATATCGAGATGATGCAGGAAATGGGGTTCTGCCAGGGAATTGAAAACTACTCTCGTCACCTAACAGGCAGGCCTCCAGGCGCAAAGCCCGGGACATTGATTGACTTCTTTCCCCCCGGCGAGTTTTTCACCGTGATTGATGAATCGCACGTCAGCGTTCCCCAGATTGGGGGAATGTATGAGGGTGACCGCTCTCGTAAACAGACTTTGGTAGACTTCGGCTTTCGCCTTCCCAGCGCACTCGATAACCGGCCACTGAAATTCGACGAATACATGGCCTCCACCGGTCAGCGACTCTATGTCAGCGCCACGCCCGCGAAATTTGAAATCGAGAATTCAAGAGTAGGAAACAAGGGCTACATCCCTCACAAACGAAAGCGCATCGGCGAAGACGAAATGGTCCCGGAACGCTTACCGCGCATTTCTGGCAGCCAACAGTCCATCTCCTCTTTCGATCCCACAAAGAAAGGCGCGGACTTGATCGTCGAGCAGATTATCCGACCGACAGGTCTGCTCGATCCAATTCTTACGCTTCGCCCTCTCAAAGGACAAATCGACGAAACGATCGAACTCTGCCGTCAGCGAATTGAGAAAAACGAGAGGGTGCTGGTGACAACGCTGACCAAGCGCACAGCGGAAGACCTGACTGACTACCTAAGAAACGTCGGACTCGCCGTTCGCTACATCCACGCCGATGTTGATGCCATTGAGCGAGTCGAAATCCTCCGCAGCCTACGTGCGGCCGAATTCGACATTCTTGTAGGAATCAACTTACTCCGAGAAGGGCTAGACCTTCCCGAAGTCAGTTTGGTATGCATCCTGGACGCCGATAAGGAAGGCTTTCTGCGCAGCCAGACGAGTTTGATCCAGACAGTGGGCCGAGCTGCCCGCCACGTAAACGGAGAGGCGGTGTTGTTTGCCGATAACATTACTGATTCTATTCAGAACCTGATCGACATCACAGAATACAGGCGTCGAGTGCAGCAGGAATACAACGAAAAGCACGGAATCACCCCTACCAGCACGAAACGAGGCGATCAGGAGACTCTTCGCCTCTACATGAAAGGCAAAGCCGTTGAGGACTCCCTCGTCGCAGAGAGCGGAGAAGATGTCGACACACTATCAGTTATTCGCGAACTTGAAGAGGAAATGCAGGAAGCAGCGACGAAATTGGAATTCGAACGCGCCGCCCTCATCCGAGATCAAATCAACAAGCTCAAGAAGGACGCGGGCGAAACGCCCCTGAAGGTGAAACGGAAAAAGGTGAGGTACTAGGGCTCCACTAAATCGGGGCCGCCGATTTTCGAAGTGCACGGTCACGAACTTGTGGCACGATGAGTCTGCATGTCCGATTCGGCTACTTACGATTCGAAAGAAGAATTGATTGAGAAAATCATTCTCACTCATCAAGAGTGCGCCGAAATCAGGGAACGACTCGACGCAAGAAGAAGACGATCGAGAAAAATTTGGTACATCGTCCTCAGACGAATTGTTCGACTCGTTTTGGGGCGAAAGCTTCTTCGAAGTTTCGAAGACTTACTTGGCACCCTGAAACGTGACATCTCCCGTTTCCCCACTCCCGAACTTTCCCGCCTCCTCGATGCGGCCACATCAAAGTTTGTGGGAGAAAAGCGATGGGTGACCATTCTTTCCATCGCAGCGGCCATACCGGCGGTCATTTCCCTGGTTCTCCTGGCCGAAGAAAAGCAAATTGCGGTGGAGCAAAAGAAAAACGCTGAGTTCACAGCAAGATTAACAAGGCGGTCCGTTTTGCTCTCTCAGATCTACAACACAACGGGAGCCATCAAGGAGAATGTCGATATTTTTCCACTGCTTCCCAACAGGGTTAGGAAAGATGCCGTCCTGTCACTCATCGACCTCGATACAGAGATTCTCTCGGATCGCCCTACCGACGTTTTTGGAGAACCAAGCCACATCAACCTTGCTTCCGCACCTCTTGCATACATCGATTTCAGCCCCGGACTCGGTGAATCACCGTTAGAGATCTACCGTGTAGCTTTCAGCGGCAGTGGATTCCAACTCGCCACGTTTGCAAGAGTTCGCTTTGACTCCTGCAACTTCCTCACCTGCGAATTCGACGGAGCAAAATTCTCCGACGCCGTTTTTGAGAACTGTATCTTCCAAAGAGCCGACTTCAGGGACTCACAGACATCGCAGGTAACATTCAAAGAATGCGATTTCCGGAATGCGAACCTCAAGGGCGCAAACTTCGAGAAGGCCGCATTCTCAGACGGCTGCCTGTTTGAGAATGCGGTTTTCGACGAATCGACGCGTTGGCCTCAAGGCGTGGATGCTGAGATGCTCGGTGCGATATCCGTGAAGTCGAGGCGCAACAAATCAAATGAGGCACCGGATTCAGAGTGAACACGGACAAAACATCCCCTGACACTGCGCTACGAATCCGTCTGGAAGAATTGGATTCGACGCACCTCATTGAAGAATTGAACGGCGTCCAAAGCGAGCTGGAAACCCTGACAAACCAGCTTGAGGTCGAAGATTGCATCATGGGCTTTCTTTTCGGCAGGGCAAAAGGACTGTCGGTTGCAGTTCTCACATCCCACCGTCTTGACGAAAAATTCGAGCGGCTCATCGAGCACATTCGAGGCAAAGAGAGATCCTGGCCCGGTCGAGAAGTCCTCGCGATTGCCGAGGGCATCATCGCAAAACTTATTGTGAAACGAATCTGGGTTTTCACATTGAGTTTCCTCACCTTCATTCCGGCGGTCCTTACTCTCTTTTTCCTGGCGAGTCAGAACAAGATCCTGAACGAACAAAATCGTATCGATACAGAGGCGGAAACGAAGATCCTGAAAGAACAATTCCTAACCGCTATCTACGAGACGTCCTTTCTGGAAGAGGACGGCTTCCCTGAACACCCTTTGCCCAGATGGCATCACAGACTGCGCGCCGAGGCAGTCTCGTCATTGATCCCACTCGAAAAGGCCTCGTGGAGCAAAAAGGAACGCGAGAGCTTGCCACCTGTCCGATACCTTTCTTTGGCGAAAGCGAACCTACACTCGGTAACGTTGGGTGCCGACCACGGTCTCGTAGCGGATGAACCGCCCGATGTCTCTCGAATCGATTTTCGAGATTCCGAACTCTCACGCTGCCAGATTTATACTCGAAGTATCGACGGCTGTGACTTCACAGGAAGCACGGCAAACTCAATGCAGATCTGGACCCGCTCTGCAAAGTATGTGAACTTTTCGAGCCTTTCGGCTGCGAATGCAGTGTTTCGAAAAGACGAGTACTACCAAGATTACTCTGCCTTTCATCTCTCCAGTTTTGCAGAAAGCGACCTCGCACAATCTCGATATTTTTTTATTGGCCTGGAAAACTGCGATTTCAAAAATACAAACCTCGCTGAAGCCCGCTTCACCGGATGCAGATTGAGCCAATGTGACCTTTCGCACGCCAATCTCAGAGACATCGAATTCATAGGGTGCCAACTGGAAGACCTTTCACTTGAGGATGTCGATTTGAGGAAGATCGATCTGCGGAACAATATCGTTCACAACATCGACGTCACGAACGCGACATGGGACGACTCCTTGTTGTTGCCTGATGGCGCTTCCATTCTAACCGATCCTTCCACAGGTAAGTCGCTGATTCAGATGGAAGAGGAAGAACGCGCCAAACTCAGGAAAAAGCTCCAGGAAGAAGGCTACATTCCACAGGCCTGGTTCATTCGATTTCTCTATTGAGCCTGCAACACTTCCCAGCCGACCCACATGATTCCCAGATCGACGAGCATGTGGCTGACCCAGGCACCCCATAGGCTCCCGTATTTTTGATAGGTCCAACTCCAGAAAGCGCCTCCAATTCCTACGCAGGCTCCAAGGAAAATCGCCCAGCCAATCGGGAAGAACTGACTCAGAATCACGATGTGGTGGGATGCAAACCCGACCGCGGCAATGACGTGAGCCACATTCACAGGGACTACAACACGCAGCCTGCCAAAGACAAACCACCGCCAATAGTACTCTTCTAAAGCCGCATGAATGAAGGAAATGAAGATCGAAAACCAAAGATAGTGCTCCACTACACCCAACCCCTCTATTCTTTC
The DNA here is from genome assembly GCA_002698785.1 of Verrucomicrobiales bacterium. Taxonomy (GTDB): domain Bacteria; phylum Verrucomicrobiota; class Verrucomicrobiia; order Verrucomicrobiales; family DEV007; genus Arctic95D-9. The sequence goes on from PAAG01000024.1 coordinate 25,972, forward strand.
TGCCATTCTCGCTCCGTTGTCATCCACGACAGTTCCCAGCGGAGTTATTTTGATGAGAAACATCATCAGCCCGACGACGAACACGCCGAAGGCAATCCCTGGCCATAGAGACGCTCGATGTCGAACCACTGAGAATCTCTCCACACGTGCTCTCCTGAGAATGAAAAGGATGCTGACCATCGGCCAAATCAGGAGGAAGAACTTCACCCCAGTATAGAAGGAGTTCCCAAAAGCGGTTCCCGGAAAGAGCACGAAATAGAAAAAAGCCGCGACAAACGGAATCGTCATTGCCGGGACTAGCACCAGCCAATGCCGGGCTCGATTGAAAGTGGGAGTTTCAGCGGTCATTTCGTCGAATGATTGACCTTCGTGTGATCTTTCAACGACTCAAATCACTATTTCCAATCTTGTTATTGATTCAAACGATGGCAATATTCGTAATCCCCTTGAATTTCCTTAAGAATTCTTAACAAAAAATCTCATACCATGGCTATCGTAGCAACCAACCTGAAGCGCGGACAGTGTATCTCCTACAAAGGTGAAACGGGAAAAGTCCTCAACCTGGAGCACCGAACTCCCGGAAAAGGTAACGCGCTGATCATGGCGACCATCCGTTCCTTCCAGACCGGAAAGACAAAAGACATCCGTTTCTCATCCAGTGAAAAGGTCGAGATCGTACCTTCCGAGACCCAGAAAGTCGAATTCAGCTATGCCGATCAGACTGGCTACCATTTCATGGATACAACCACGTACGATACGATCACTTTCCAGGAAGATTTTGTGGAAGACTGCAAGGATATGCTGATTGATGGCCTTCCAGTCGATATCCAGTATGTCGACAATAAGCCGGTCGGAATCGACCTTCCTTCAAATATCGAACTGGAAGTCACTGAGTCCGCTCCCGGAGTCAAAGGTGACACGGCCACTGCTGCCACGAAAGAGGCAACTCTTGAGACAGGATTGATCATCCAAGTTCCACTCTTCATCGGACCTGGAGACAAGATCAAAATCAGCAGCGAAGATAAGAAATACGTTGGCCGGGCCTAAGATTGCCCGAACCAGCGCCGTAGCTTCATTCTTCGGAGTCCACGAAAGGAAACTACTCCGGTGTCCCGCAAGAGAACGGCTAATCGGAAACTCAAATCGCGGCGAAAACCTCCGCGCCATGGCCTTGCGGCTTTTGTTCCCGTGCGGGCCTCGACCCGTCGGCGAGATATCGATGGCTCAGGGTTAAAGACCATCAAGTTCCTGATTGGTATCCTGCTGCTCCCACTCTGCTGGGTGCTTATGGAGACCTTTCTGGTTCTGCTCCGTGCTGATACGATCGGCGGAGACTATTGGCGCTCACAGGAGTTTCTATTCTTTGGAGTCGGATGCCTGCTCTGGTTGGCCCTATTCTTTGGCTTTCGCACCCGGCTGATGATGTGGCTCTACGTCGCCGGGCATGAGCTCACTCATGCACTCTTTGCCCTCGTCTACCGAGGAAAAGTCAGCAAGGTGCACATTTCGGCAGAGGGTGGCCATATCCTGACCGACAGGAACAACTTCGTTATCTCCCTATCACCATATTTTTTCCCATTCTACACAGCCATCGCCATTCTCGCATGGGCAATGGCAGGCTGGATCATCGGACGTGAGAGCATGCCGGATGAGCCGTGGCTCTATGGCCTGATTGGGTTCACCTGGATGTTCCATCTGAGCTTTACTATTTGGATGATTCGGCGAGACCAGCCGGATCTGGCGCAAAATGGGAAGCTCTTTTCCGCGACCGTGATTTTTTCGATGAACGTTCTGCTGATCTGCGTGTTGCTGATCGTTTCGTCTCCAACCGCCACCTTTCACGGCTTCGGAGTTTCGTTCTGGGAAAATGCCCGCAGCCTTGGCTCGCGATTTATTGAGTCCGTGCTGGAATTGATTGGGTAAATTTATTGAGCAGGCTTCTGCTCCTTTTCCTCCTCTGATCCAGGGAGGAGAATTCTACGCCTTCTCGGATCTCCATCGACTGGCTCTGCCTCTTTTGCTTTGTCCTTTTGCTCCGGCTTGGCTTCGGGCTGATTCCAATCGACAAGTAGACTGTAGGCTTCCTGGTAGCGAGGAGAATCAGCCAAAGCATCGAGAAGATAGCGATATCCCTTCTGCTTCTGGCTTTCCTGCAAGAGGCTGGCTAGCTTAAAACGAACAACAGAGGGGTTTGCCGGATCCAGTTGTAGACTCGTCTCAAAGGAGTCTACCGCTGCTTGTTTCTGCTGTAGAGCTTCGAACGCGCAGCCTCGGCAGTAGTGGGTTCTCTCGATAAAGGGGTTGATGGCGATTCCACGATCTGCATTGGCGAGAACTGCGTTCCAGTTCGCTTTTTCGAAGTTCACGTCCACCAACCGCATGTAAGCGGAAAAGGCTTCCGCTGATCGTGAAGCCAATTCTTCGAGAACTGCCGCTTCTCCTTCAAAGTCTTCCATCTCTCGAAGAGCTCTTGCCTTCATGGCATAGCCATTGCCCCCATCGGTAAACTCAGGCAAGAGTGCGATAAACTGATCGGCTGCCTTCACGGCTTGCTCCCAATTTTCCTGCTCCAGCATCTGGTTCACGTGGAGTTGGTTCGCTGTGAAGTTCGTCGGGTTCTTCTTCAGAAATGCTGCAACCGCCAAGGGGCTTGCGAGATTTACCTCTTCCGGATCAGGTTTCCTCCAGTCAACGTTCACCCCGTAGGCTTTTGCCAGTTCAACGGCGTAGGAGAAAAAGTCTCGCTCCAATTGTTCCATCGCAACCGTGTGTCTAGCGATGGCGTCATTGATCAGGGCATTTCCTGCCAAGTCGGCGAGGATCGCTCTCATGGCTTCGATTCCGTAGGTATCGACGATGTATTCCACAACGAGACTCGACTCGTAATACGCAAACATGAGGTGCTCTCCCGACTCGGGCTGGAAGAAGGCCTGACTCATATCCCCAACTCGGGTGAGCGCGTTGTCTTCGATGATGAAACGGCGAAAAGTCGGCGTCATCTCCTGCCCCCAGTTCGACTGACGCTGCTTCTCCTCGTAGACGGAGATTCCTTCGCTGAGCCAACGGGGCATCCTGTTCTTCGTAGCAGTCAGGGTGACAACATGACAGTATTCGTGCCAGAGCGTGGCCTCCCAGTTGTTCCGACCGGCAGTCACGCTTCCGGGGCTGTTCATGGTCACCACCGAGCCAAAACAAACACCGAGAAGCCCTTCCCCTCCCAATGAACCGAAGGAGCGGATAGCAAAGTCCTGCTGATTTGGGTAAAACTCGACCAGCGTTTGCTCCTGGATATCGAGCCCGTATTTCTCGCCCAGGACCTGCTTTGCTTCGGTGAGAATTTCCAGAACGCGATCGCCATACACTTCGACCTCATTCGGGGGCATTCGAACAATGAAGTCGTCGTTGGTCAGGGCAGCGAAGCTCTCGATTTCCTCCTGTAGGATTTCCAGATTGTAGGCGAGGACGTTGTATTCGTCGGCCTCCCCCACTTCTTTGGCGAGCGGCCATGCCTGCTCCACTTTCCCCAAACGGAGGTAATCGAGCGCCAACTGAAGTTTTGCCGGAAGGTAGTTCGGATCGAAGGCGAGCGCTCGCTTCTGGGACTCGGCACCCTCCTGATATCGGTACTTGAAGGAAAGGACCCGCCCAATCAGGTGATCGATCTCGGGGTTATCTTTCCAAACCGAAAGAGCCTCTTGTCGCTCCTTTTCGAAACCTGCGTTGTCATTCAGCTCCAACTCTACTAATACAGCGCGATAGGCGTGAGCGATCGGATGGCGAGGGTTGACCGACTCGACCTGATCGAGGAGTTGCTTGGCCTCTTCGTATTTTTCGTAATTGATAGCGTATTCTGCCTGTGTCAGAAGAGCACCGAAGTGCATGGGGTAGGACTCGAGGAGTTTCTCCAGATATTTGCCGCCTACCTCTCGATCAGAAGGCATGAAAGCTCGGACCAAACCAAACAAGACGTCGGGGTTGTCTGGCTCGTATTTCTCCGCCTCCTGAAACTCACTCCCGGCGAGTTTGAAATCGTCTTTCGCCAAAGCTAAGTCGCCCGAAGCGAGATAGGCCTCGACCAAACCCGGAGGTGCATCCTGACCGTTCTGCTTGGCCATTTTTGCGACGGAGAAATACTGCTCGATCACTGTTGCGGGATCCGCCCCCAGAATGATCGCAGCTTTCCCAAGGCGAACGTAATCCAGCGGTGTTCGCTCATCTTTGGGAACAGCGGAAGCTGCCGCATTGATATTGTTCAGGATCTTCTGCGCTTCCTCTTTTTTCCCGATTTCGGTCAGGAATTCGTAGATTTCCAGCAATGCTCCCAGCTCCTCGTCGAACAACTCGGCCGTTGCGATGGCTTCGTTGAATGCTTCTTCATAGAGCCCGGTGTTGGCGAGCGACTTGAGCCTCAAGGTCCGCCATTCCCAGGAGGGTTGTCCTCTGCTCAAAGCATAATTGCAGATATTCAAGACAACATCGTAGCGGCCCTCGTCGAAGATACCACGGACACCGGGAAGGTTGTCTTCGTCGAAATACCGCTTGTAGTCCGCCTGTGAGAAACCGGAGGCCGGAAGAAGCACAGCCGACAGCAAGAGGAGCGCTGTGACGGGAAACTTCGAAATCATACGGTTACTAGACATCAGATTCTAGCAACGGTAAAGGGCCCGAAATAGCCGTAACACGCCGAACTGGCATCAAAATAATCGCTGCCGCCCTTCCCTCTCACCTTGCATTCAGTCGCCCGAGAGGCTTTCATTGCCCTTTGCGTTTCGTTGTGACCGAGCCCGATCCAGATAAATCTACCGCTACTGATTCCTCTTCCGATTCTCCAGAAGAGGAATCCGAGGATTGGACTGCCGAAGTCAACGGTTACAAGGTTGAGCTCGATATTTTCGAAGGTCCGATGGACCTGCTGCTCTACCTGATCAAAAAGGACGAGATCGACATTTACGACATACCGATCGAAAGCATCACAAAGCAATACATGGCCTACATGGAGACGCTGAAGATGCTGAACATCGGTTTGGCTGGCGAGTTCCTCGTGATGGCGGCCAATCTCTGCTACATCAAGAGCCGGATGATGCTGCCCAAGCATGTCCAACCTCCTGAGGAAGATGCGGACGAGGAGGATCCCCGCTGGGACCTGATTCGCCAGCTCATCGAATATAAGAAATTTAAGGAGGCGGCCCGCCAACTCGGGGAAAAAGAAGAAAAGGCGCAGGACCAGTTCAAACGAAAACCAGACAAGATCGAGTCCAATGAGGACGAGAAGCGCCCTCTTTCCGGTGATCTCGGTATTTTCGACCTGATTCGGGCTTTCCAAAATATCCTTGATCGCTTTGAAGACGATGGCCTGGGAGAGATCATCGACGATAAATTCACGGTGAGTGATAAGATCGACCACTTGCTGGATCTCGTTCTGCCGGGTAATTCGATCTCCTTCGCTTCGCTTTTTGAGGATGCGACCAGCAAGCACGAGATGATCGTGACATTCCTCGCGGTGTTGGAACTGATGAAGCTGAACTTTTTCCGCGTTCGGCAGGAAGTGATTCTTGGTGATATCGAGTTGCAGAGGAATGAACTGACGTGAACCAAAATCCACTTTCCATTCGGTATTTTCACGGCAGAATACCCCCTCCCATTTTTTCCGGACAATGGAGCTGATTCAAATCGTAGAAGCACTCATCTTTGCTGCCCCTGAACCGATTACCTCCGCTGAAATAGCGAAGGCAATTCGTCGTGCTGCCGTGGATAGCGTGCTGCCCGCCGCACGCGAATGGGAAAACATCACGCCCAAGAAGGTCGAGAATGTCATCGCAGAACTCGGTGAAAAGCTCGTCCAGACCCACTGCTCTTTCCAACTGCAGGAAGGTCCCAATGGGTGGCGTTTCGTCACGTGCAACGAGTATGCTGAGTGGATACGGGCTCTTCTTCCTGAGATGCGTCCGGAAAAGCTGAGCCCGGCAGCGCTTGAAACACTCGCTTTGATTGCTTATCGACAGCCAATCACAAAGGCGGACATAGAAGCAGTTCGCGGCGTCTCAGTAGACGGAACGATCAATAAACTGATCGACCGCAGCTTGGTCCGTGTCGGAGGACGAGCCGATCTCCCGGGACGCCCTATGCTCTATGAAACGACCGAAGAGTTCATGGAACATTTTGGCGTGAAGGATCTTGATGACCTTCCCAATGCAGCCGAACTCCGCGTTGTCGAGCTGCCCACCGCCGAAGAAGAGGCCGGTGAGGAGAAAAAAGAAGAAGAGACACCTGCGGAAGAGGAAACCAAAGACGAATCGGAAGCGCCCACTGAAGAACCTTCGTCTGACGAGGCGGAGACCGACGAAACTCCCACCGATGACGTAACTTCTGAGGAAGAAGCATCGACCGAAGCACTAATTGATGAAGAGGCTTCGGAGGAATCTCCCGAAGAAGAATCAGACGAATCGAAAACGGAAGGGGCAGAAGCCTGACATTTTCCTCATGGATCTCGACGAACTCAGAGTAAAGATCGACGCAATTGACAGTGAAATCATTCGCCTGCTCGGTGAGCGTGCCGACGTGGTACATGAAGTTGGCGTTGTAAAGAAAGCGAACGGCGAACAGATCTATCGCCCTGATCGGGAGAACGCTCTCCTTAATAGCCTAGTTGAGAAAGCGAAGGGCACACGTCTTCCCGAGAAGTCGATTCGAGCGATTTATCGCGAAATTATGTCCGCTGCGCTCGCGCTGGAGGAGGATCTTAAGATTGCTTACCTTGGACCAGAGGGAACATGGACCCACCAAGCCGCAATTGGGAAGTTTGGGCATAGTGTGAAGTACCTACCGCAGCCGAGCTTTGCCGATGTTTTCGAGCAGGTCGAACGACGTCGCGTCGATTACGGGGTGGTTCCCATCGAGAACTCTACTGAAGGTGCGGTGACTCATACCCTCGATCTTTTCGCAGATTCGCCACTGAAGATTTACGGCCAGGTACTGCTTCCTATCGAGAATAACCTGATGGCGAAATGTAAGCGCGAGGAGATCACCGAGATCTACAGCCACCCGCAGATCATCGCCCAGTGTCGCGCGTGGTTGCAAAAGAACTTCAATGAGATCCAGCCGATCGAGAAATCCAGCTCTGCCGCGGCCGCTGAAATCGCCGCAGAGAAGCCCGGTGCTGCGATTCTAGGAAGCCGCCTCCTTTCCGAGATGTATGGACTCGAACTCCTGGAGGAATCGATCCAGGATATCGCTAACAATACCACTCGCTTCCTCGTAATCAGTCATGACACGTGTCCGCCCACAGGCAATGACCGGACATCGATCATGTTCTCAGTCCGGGACGAGCCAGGTTCGTTGCACCGTGCGCTGGAGCCTTTTGAGAAGTTCTCGATCAACATGTCGAAGATAGAGAGCCGCCCATCCAAGCGGAGAGCATGGGAGTATTTCTTCTTTGTCGACCTTGCCGGTCATTGCGACGACCCGGATCTCTCTGACGTCATCAGCCAGCTCAGCCAGCACTGCTCTTTTGTGAAGGTGCTAGGTAGTTATCCTGCGTGAGCATTTCGCGGTCGATCCCGCGAAAATGATGGGAAAAGAGGGGAAAATCGGTTTTTGCCGGGAATCGCAGTCATTTTCTTTGTAACTTGTTTGTATTCAATCATTTTTCAATGTTGAGAAAATGATGGGAAATGTCTTTTTGGAGTTAGTCCAAATAGCCCAATTCCCTGCAATAACCCAATATTCAACGCGTTACATCAGAATTCAAAATGAGGGGATTATGCATGAGGATGCATGCAGTTTCCCTCTTCTGATTTCAATTCGCTTACCTCAGGAAGCCTTGTGAAAGAGCTAGAAATTGCGACCAATCTTTCTCAGCCGCACAAGCTAACACTACCACAACACTAAAGAGATTTCCAGACAATTGGACTGCTACTGAATTTCAATCAGTTGCCTCAATTCTAGAACATCACCCTTCCACAGGCAGCATGATCGGCGACCGGTAAGCCCCGTAGATTGCTATGGCGGCGCCTCCCACGAGCAGCAGGATCAGCAAGATTCCGAATGCGACGTGATCATTTTCCTCCCAGTTGGATTTGGGATTTTCTTCGCAATCCCACGAGGCCCAGATGGTCCAGATCACCGGGATGAGGAGAAAAAGCAATGCCCACTGACGGACAAATTGGGCTTGTTTTGAGAATGCCTCTATGGGCAATAGATCCGGGTATCCCGAGTGCTTCATGAGCAATGCCACGAGCTGGAAGCCGAGGTAGATGACGAGCATTTGAACTGCCGCTACTCCGACAATCGATCGAACGAATGGGAATCTCATGGCGCGAGGCTCTGCAATCAATATTCAGATATCTGTCGCCATGATGACGGTCTTCATCCTCGGCTGTGATGAGGTGATGAATACGACGACGAGAAAGATAGTCAGGCCAAGCAGGACCGTTCCAGTGGCCAAGTGATCTTTCTCTTCTAACACCGGGGTTTGACTGGCGTCCCAATCCCAGCTTGCCCATAGTGTCCAAATCATCGGGATTAAAACAAAGACAAGGCCCCAATGGCGAAAGAATAATCCAAACGGGTGAAACTGCCCGATCAATAGTTGGCCAGGGTATCCGTACGCTTTCATAACCACCCCCACGACCATGAAGCAGACAAACCAGAGAACGATTTGCAGCAGGCCGAAAACTGCCACAGGGCCGATGAAGGGAATCCTCACAATTGGAGAGAGTATCAGAATTCTCTTTTGAGGAATAGAAGGAAATTCCACGGATTTTGCACGGCGGCCGCCTTGAAGGCGGAACCCATACTTATAAGTTCTCTCTTCGAGTGGGAGGTTATTCCTTTCTGGAACCAATCCGGCTTTTCCGCTTCTTCGATTTCTTTGGTTTCGGCGATCGGCGATTCCATTCCTCCAGCGCTATCGAGAAATCCTCTTCTGAACGCTCCAATACAAGAAAGGTTTCGGCCTGGTGCACTTTAGCAATCCGCCCATCGAAATAGGTGGAACTCGGCCCCAGATTGCCAGCGGTGTTCGGATCTGTTCCTTTTCGCGTATTACTCCAGAACTCATCGTAGTTAGCTCTCATCCAGATGTAACGCCATGGCACTTCATCGAGGCGAACTCGATCGGTTCCCCAGCGCGTCCGGGATTTCAGGCTATCACCGTAAAATCTCATATTTTGGGCCAGGTCAGATTCTATCCAGGCGAGCGCAGCGTCGCGCGAAGCGCACATGTCCATCGCCCATGCTACTTCGCCGTCCGGATGGCGCGGGTGGTAATAGCACACGCTGAAGCCTTCTTCGAGAGCCGCCAATTCGCTTTCGACCTTTTCAACCTCTGCGAGGAATGCCCGGTTTTTCTGAATCTCGCCTCTATAGTATTCGAGACCGATTGCGGCAAATGCCACAACTCCAAACACAAAGAGTGATCGAACAAGTTTGGGCCAACGTGGTACCTCAATCACCATTGTGAGGCCGATTGCGAGCGTGCCACACAAAAGGTATCTCGGAGCGAAATGCTTGAGGGTAGCTGCAAGCGCGAGAAGAAATGTTACCGTGGCTGTCGCGATAAGAAACGCCTCAAGGTCGTTCCAACGCTTTACACGTTTTTTCCTTCGCACCAGTATTCCGATCAAGAGAATGGAAAGCGGTATGAGTATGATGCCAGGATTCTCAAAAAGGAGACGTTCTGCATTCTGGATCATCTCGCCAGCGGATAAAACGGTCGCCTCTCCTGAACCGTAGCGACCGGAGTGGACCGCTATCCCCAAATGACGCGCGAACATCTCGCGTATCCCTTCGTGCCCGATGAAAATGAGGCAACCGAGATAAGCCGTTGCTAGCCCTACCGGAGTGGCAAGCGCTAGCATCCCGGTGAAACGGAAGAGAGGGGCTCGGCTTTCCCTACGACGTATCGCGATGAGGACCATTCCCATCGGAATTGCTATCATCCAGACGAGATAGTTGAGTTTCACCAAGAACGCGAGACCGCCAATAATCCCGAAGCACAACACCGCAACCCAATAGGACCGAAAGGGACTCGGCGCTTCGCCAAGTCCACTTTTTCTGGAAAGGATCGCGAGTAGCCATGCGTAGCCAGCAAAGAGCGGCAGTGCGAAGGTTTCGTTTCCAAGCGAAACATAGTAACGCCAGGATTCTGTGGAGCAGAGTGGTAACAGCAACGAACCCAGTAGGACTAACGAATCGGCACCGAACTTTCTACCAACACACCACCATGCTACCATTCCGGCGATCGAAATTACCGTGGCGAACAGACAGGAAATAACAAAGAAACGGTTTGGATCGTCGAATACGATGGCAGCTCTCTCGAAGGCATCGGAACCTTTTATTGTGGCGGCCCGAAAAGCGAGCCAGCTAACAAACTGATAAGGTATCCCGGGGTGCGTGTAGCGAAGCTGAGTCACTACGTTTCCTCTTGCTCCTCCAAAATTAATATCCCCTGCGAGACCATGTGAAAGTGATAGTGCCCCATAGTCATCGATGAACACGCTATCCATGGGGCGAACCACGTGCCACCCGGCGAGGATTAGGAAGGCCATGGCAAAAAGCGCTAAAGCTGCACCAGTTATGATCGGCCACTTGCCTCTCGCCTCTTTCCCCTCTCTCATGAAGTCACACTTTGTTTCTCCTGATCACCCGAAAGGCATGGATGAGTCAGGGTCAGATCGACGAATTTTTTGCTTTTAGACAGTTTCTCTATCAGCTTGTCAGATACGATTTCACCATCGGTGGTTCTACATTTCCAACCAGCCTTCTCCATTTCTTCAAGAAATGAACGAGGGTCGTTACCTGCTTCATTTAGTCCGTGAGGCCAGAACTCCATGCGAACAAGAAGTGGCCGGACCTGCCGAGTTAGAATCCCTGCCATCCCCCTGAGAACACCTGGCTCGTGCCCCTGCACATCGATCTTAATGAAGTCGATTTGTTCTTCAATCGCCTCATCCAGGCGAACCAAACGGACATCTGCTCCCGCACCTCCACTCTCATCGAGTCGATTGTCGCCCGAATTGAATAGCCCGCGACGGAGAGTAGCCAGCCCCGAATGATCGGCCACCGCTCCCTCTGTCACGGACACTGTAGCCCCGCTCTGGTTTCGCTCGCAGTTCCTTTGCAATGCACGGAAGAGGCGAGCATCGGGCTCGAAGGAGTGCACCTTGCCTGCTGGCCCGGCTAGCCGCGATATCTCGAGCGAGTATAGGCCTATATTCGCCCCTACATCGACGCAGACCATTCCAGTTTGAACATTCTTTTTTAACCAAGAGCGACTCTCCTGCCCCATCGCCCCCATGACGTGTAACCACGCGTACAGGAGTCGATCAAAAGTTGGCACAACGACTCGAAATCCCCAAACGGGGACAACTATGGAAAAAGTCTCTGCTTTCTCGTTTAACCAACGAAGCACCGAAGCCATCAGATAAATTTCAGCTTTCTTGCTGCGAAAAAGAGCATCCGAAACAAGAGAGCTCCATGGCGCCACCGGTCAATGTTTGTGGTTCCGTAAGTGCGCTCCTGATAGCGGATGGGAATATCAACAATTTTCAGATTCATCTTACGAGCGCCAAAAATGAGATCAAAATCACCGAAGGGATCAAAGTTGCCGAAATAGGATCGGTTTTCCGCAATTTGCTCGTAGTTGGTACGAAGAAGCACTTTCGTGCCGCAAAGTGTATCTTTCATTGGCTGCCCTACCAACCAGCTGAAAAGAATACCAAATAGCTTGTTGGCGCACATATTGAGAAACCTCATCGCTCTCTGCTCCATAGGATAGACGAGGCGAACTCCGTTGGCGAACTCCCCCACGCCAGACTGGATAACGCCGTAAAACTTAGGAAGGTCCTCCGGAGGAACAGTGATGTCAGCATCGAGAATCATCAAAATATCTCCGGTTGCGGCGGCAAAAGCATCTCGAACGGCGTTGCCCTTACCTTTACCCGACTGCTGCATGATTCGAATATTACGAGAGTCTTTGTGCTTCTCATATTCGCTTTGAATCACTTCCCAAGTGTCATCGGTCGAATTTCCCTCGATAAGAATCAATTCTGTTCCGAGCCCCATTTCGGGGGTTCTTTCGATGATCTCCGCAATGTGCCCTGATTCATTTCTGGCAGGAACCACTACGGTAACTGAATACTCTTTCTCTTTTTGCCCGGCAGGCCTGGGTCGCGCTACGCAAATGTTCGTCAGACAGAAAAATGGAAACAAGGGAGCCAGCATGCGATTCATGACGAATCCAATCACAGGAATATTAAAAGGATCGAGAACCCTCGCTTCGCTCTCAAATACTTCCCATCCGGCCAACTCTGCGAGCATCCTTACATCCGCCACACTCAGCCAATTCGCCGGCGGTGTCTTGCGGCGCAATCCTAACATCGTTCCCAAAGCAAAGAAGGGACGCCAGAGGTTGTTGTAGATGTTGATTACCATTCGCGTGCCGTCATGAGATACACGAAGCGCTTCTTCGAACATCTTCTGAACGTCTGCTGCAAGGTTTGCGGTCTCCGCGACGAGAATGTAATCGAATGTTCCCTCCACTTCGAGAGCCTCACCCGGGCATTCCACAAATGTCCCCCTCGGTACACGCTCTTTGGCCTCGGCAATTCTTTCCGGAGAGATATCTACCCCTACGACATCTTCATTAGGCAGTTGTTCCAACAAACGTCCACTACCACAACCGATATCAAGAATGCGTGCGTCTTTCGGCACAACAAGACGGTAGTAATGCGCTAGCAGATTCTTGTACGCTCGCCCAGCGAATGAAATTTCGTTTCGATTCTTTGAATAGGTCTCGCGCGCCTGATCGAGGCGTTTGCGAGTGATAACTGACAAGCTCATGAAAAGAGGGTTTACGATAGACTTCTAGGAGCGGCGACCACGTTTATGCCACCACCTGGAGGGATGAGAGAGAGAATGTGCTCTATATCAGAACCGATTTCCCGCCCATCGAGAAACGTGAAGTTGTAATTCCGATTTAAGAAAAATTCAAGAATGTCGCTCACCGTGTGCCCATGCTCTATAGCAACCTCAGTGCAGAGTTCCACAACCACGGACGGTCGAAATCGATCAATGGACTCGCTGGCACCCTTAAGTACATCAAGCTCGTGACCATCCACATCGAGCTTAATCAAGTCGAGTCTTTCTACTCCACGTTCCCTCAAAAATGAATCTAGATGGATTGAAACGGCGCCTGTCGTTTCTTTGAGGGAACCTCCATGCGAGGGATGGACATCATCACTTGCACCTAAGGGCCAACTTGAGAAGATCTCTTGTGGCGGTTCGAAGCCGGGTTCGGGAGCTAGAAAAGCGTGCAGGACCTCGACCGAACCTTGAAGTGACGGGTTTAGCGCTAAACTGTTGCGGAGTTTTTCCACAGCAAAGCAGGTAGGTTCGAACGCGAAAACCTTTCCTTTAGCTCCCACGACCTGAGTCATCGCAAGAGTATGAATACCGACGTTTGCGCCAGCATCGACCGCAATACCGCCGGATGGTAGTAGCCTCTCCAACGCTTTCGTGAGATCCCTTTCATAGCGACTAAGATAGACGGCGAAATCGATTCCTTCCCTAAGATCCAATGAATAGCGAATCGAGTTGCGAGTAAATACTCCTTGGTCAGGTTTGCCCAGGATTGCTCGCCCTCCCAGAATGACTCGGTTGAGCAGAGTGGCAATGGTGAGCTTTGATTTGGTAGAAAGGCCGGTCATTTTTGAGTTTTCTACTCTTCAATAGGTGCCTCCAGCACCACAAAGAGTCTGGTGGAAAAGAGCCCCGGAAAGGGAGAGAGCATTCGGTCGATACCACGCATCAGGGGCAAGAGCGCCTGAGGGTAGAGTTGTGGTCCTGAAAAGCCTCCCGAACCTACGTAGGAGAGGGATGTGATTCGCTCAACATGAATAGCCGTCAGCGGATCGACTTTTTCTATATTCTCTTTCCGAACAAATGTGCGATGTCCATTTCCCTGTGCGGCATAGTAGCTTTCGACATCGTTCGTATCGGAATGAAATTCCTTCCGCCAATCGATCTTTTCGCCCAAGCCCAACGGCTCTGGATGGAGCATTCCGAATACGACTCTTCCCACCAAACTGACATCCGGCTCGAGTAAAACTATCCTACCACCCGGTCGAAGGCATCGGCGCATCTGATCAAATGCGATCGATGGAAAGCGCAGATGATGAAAGACATCAACCATGAAAAAACCGTCTACCGATCCATCATCGAACTGCAGATCGTATACGCTTTCGACTCGATCTACGTAATCGTTGTCGAATAGGTCTGTTGTGATGCAATCGGGAAGGAATTGCTTTGCCTGTCCCATCCCTGAACCAAGCTCAACAATTGTTCGATCACCAGTCTCTCCCGGAAGCCAGGAACCTATGCGCTGATAGAAATCGCCGTAGATTTCCTTTAAGAGCGGCTTGCTCTCAAAAAACTCGCGATTTGCATGGAGTTCGCGTTCGTGCCGAATAATCGAATCTGATTCCTCGCTGACCTTCAAAGTTTCGTGTTTCTGCTAAAGCCTCCCATTCTCGCCGAAACGTCGAATGCGTCAATCCCTGCTATTTCGAAGAAATGTGCCTAGTTCGATTGCCAGGCTTACAAGAGATGGGAAAAATTACTCCTCTTCGCCGCGGTCGATGCGAATGATGTATTCGCCTTCGCGCTGGAGGTTGAGACGGTCGCGGGCGACGGTCTCGAGGTACTCTTTGTCGGTCTTGAGGAGGCGGTGCTCCTGACGGAGTTTGACGACTTTTGAATTCTTGTCGTCTCGAATCTGAGTGAGGCGGACTTCTTCGGCTTGAAGCTCATCCTGGCGCTGCCATTCGGGGCCGAACAGCTTGTAGGCAGCCAGGATGAGAAGCACGTAAATCACCACCTCCATGACCCGCGAGAGCCGGCGCCAGATGTTGGTGCGCGGCTTTTGCCTCTCCGTATCAAACTGGAGAGGCAAATCCAAATTGTCCTGAAACTCGGGGTCACGCATGGTTTGAGGTGTGACGCCCAGCGGGAAAGATCTATTAGATCTTCATTTTCCCGCCGTAGATGGCGTCGTCGCCCAGTTCCTCTTCAATGCGGAGGAGCTGGTTGTATTTAGCGATCCGGTCGGAGCGGCTCATCGAACCAGTCTTAATCTGACCGGCGTTGGTGGCCACAGCGATGTCAGCAATGGTGCTGTCTTCGGTTTCACCGGAACGGTGGCTGATCACGCTCGTGTATTTGTTCTCTTTCGCGAGTTCGATAGCGTCGAGCGTTTCGGTAAGGGAACCAATCTGGTTCACTTTCACAAGAATGGAGTTGGCAACGCCGAGGTCGATCCCCTTCTGGAGGAAGTCGACGTTGGTCACAAAGAGGTCGTCGCCGACGAGCTGGGTCTTTTCGCCCATCTTCTCGGTGATGATCTTCCAGCCGTCCCAGTCGTTCTCGTCACATCCGTCTTCGATGGAGATGATGGGGTACTTGCTCTGGAGTTCGAGGTAGTAATCGACAAGCTCTTCGGCGGTCTTTTCGGATCCGTCGGACTTCTTGAAGACATACAGTCCTTTTTCTTTGTCGAAGAACTCGGAAGAAGCGACGTCGAGTGCGACGAAGATTTCTTCACCGAACTTGTAGCCTGCTTTCTCGACAGCCTGTCCGATTACGCTGAGAGCGTCGTCGGCTGACTCGAGGTTTGGTGCGAAACCACCTTCGTCACCTACTGCAGTGGAAAGACCACGGTCCTTGAGCACTTTCTTGAGTGCGTGGAAAATTTCTGCTCCCTGACGCACGGCTTCGCTGAAGGTCGGCGCGCCCTTGGGCAAAATCATGAACTCCTGGAAGTCGATAGGAGCATCGGAGTGAGCACCACCGTTGATGATGTTCATCATCGGAACGGGGAGAACTTTTGCGTTCGGTCCGCCGAGATACTTGTAAAGAGGAAGCTGGAGCTGGTTTGCTGCTGCGTGTGCTGCGGCAAGTGAAACACCGAGCATGGCGTTGGCGCCGAGGTTCTTCTTGTTGGAAGAGCCATCGAGCTCGAACATGACCTTGTCGATGATGGTCTGGTCTGTAGCGTCGATACCGACGAGTTCAGGGCAGATCTTTTCGTTAACCGCGTTTACCGCGTTGAGAACGCCTTTGCCGAGGAAGCGATCAGCATCTCCGTCGCGAAGCTCCCATGCTTCGTGTTCGCCTGTGCTCGCACCGCTTGGAACAGCCGCGCGACCAATGGCGCCGCCTTCCAGCTCTACGTCTACCTCTACTGTCGGGTTGCCTCGCGAATCGATAATTTCTCGTCCGCGAACATTTGTGATCGTCGTCTCTAGCATGACTCTGGTCGTTGTTTAGTTTCCTATTGTTTAAGAAATCTTCAATATTAAAAAAGCTGAAATTATAACAATTTCACTCTGCGGCTCCTTTACCGCCCTTGGCGCAGCGATAAACGAATCAGCAGCGATTGCAAGTAGCAACCTAGATACCAACCGCTCGCAGTTGTTCAACCCGCGGGCCGTGGATCAGAAAATCCTTCGAAGGCCTGTCGAATCGGCTCAATAAAAAATACCAATATGACCAGTGTCACGATTGTCAGGAAGAGACTGACGTAGCCGATAATGAGCCCGATCGCGCCCAACGTGTGGCCGGGAGCTGGTTGGACGGGGCTGTGGCGAGCTTTCGCAAGGGCCATGTGCCCGCAAATGATTGAAATGGGAGCAAAGAGTATTCCGCCCACACAGGTTACCAAGGCCAAGACCGCGGAAACCATGGCAATCGCGCCGAACACGGGAGAAGGCACTTCTCCCAGACCCTCGTCCTCATATGCATCGTCTTCGGAGGCGGGGCCGCCAAGCGGAATGGGCGTATCGGCTTCTGGGGCCATTGTCTGTGGAGGCGCTTCGAAATCCGACTGGGGCAATCCGGACAGTCCGTCCGTGTTCCCTGGGGAGGGGGAAACCCCATCTTCCTCGGGCGGAACGACGTCTATTTCACTCTGAGCGGCTTCTCTGCGTTGACCGGGAAACTGGATATCTGCCGAACAAACGGGACATTCTACCTTGGTGCCGTAGAACGATTCGTCTCCGGATACTTTCTGTCCACATTTCGGGCAGGACACTTTGATGGTCGCCATATGCTCGGTTCGTGTTTCGCTAGTTCCGCTGCAACATTGCAGCCATGGGTAATGATGGAAACCGGTTTCCAAGGTTGCTGCAAATAAAAACTCCCGCTTCGTCGATGAGGAAGCAATTTTGTGAGTTGTGATCGCAGTGCTTGGGTGTAGGAGTGGGCAAATCCATCCCATTTTCTTTTTATGAGAGTCAAAGCGTTTCCCGCCCTTGTCCCCGCCCCTGGAAAAGCCGAAACCATTGCTTCGGTCCCATATGATGTCGTGAACACGGAAGAGGCACGAGCTCTTGCCGACGGCAAGCCACATAGTTTCCTCCACGTCGTGCGGGCGGAAATCGACTTTCCTGCCGGGACAGATCCTTACGGCGACGAGATCTACGCGAAGTCGAAGGAGAATCTCGACGCCCTCCAGAGTGAAGGTCTGCTGGTTCGCGAGCCTGAGCCATGTGTGTATCTCTATCGCCAGATCATGAATGGCGTGGCGCAGATCGGAATTACTCTCGCCTGCCATATCGAAGACTACGAGAACGACATTATCCGCAAGCACGAGAAGACTCGTCCGGTGAAGGAGAATGATCGCACCAAACTGACAGACGTTTTGAGCGCCAATACGGGCCCGGTTTTCCTCACTTACAAAGATGTGGATTCCATCGATGCCTTTGTTGAAAGCTGGATCACGGACAAAGATCCGACCGTCGACTTCGTCGATGACGTGGATGTTCAGCACACGGTCTGGCGCGTGCCTGAGGCCGAAGCTGGAGCGATCCTGGATGGCTTCGGTGAGGTAGCTCTTTCCTACGTTGCTGACGGTCACCACCGCAGCGCGAGTGCTGCCCGTGTCGGGAAGGAACGCCGCGAAGCGAATCCGAATCATGATGGAACGGAAAACTACAACTGGTTCCTCGCGGTTCTGTTCCCTGCTTCGCAGCTCAATATTCTTCCTTACAATCGTGTGGTGAAAGATCTGAATGGCCTTTCTACTGACGGTTTCCTGAAGAAGCTGTCTGACGATTTTCGCCTGGATTCCAACGACCAGAAATCTCCAGAACACACGGAGTCTCTTTGCCTCTACGTGGATGGCAAGTGGCACACGATCAAATGGGAGGAAGTGGATTCGGACAATCCAATCGACCGTCTCGATGTGTCGGTTCTTCAAGATCGGATTCTTTCTCCCATTCTTGGAATCGGTGACCCTCGCACAGACGAGCGCATCGACTTCATCGGTGGAATTCGGGGAACGGCGGAACTCGAGAAGCGTGTCGACAGCGGTGACTGGGCGGTCGCTTTTTCCATGTATCCGACAACGATCCAGCAGTTGATCGACATCGCAGATGCGAATGAAATCATGCCTCCGAAGTCGACCTGGTTTGAGCCGAAGCTGAGATCAGGGCTTTTTGTCTACACGCTGGACGATTAGTCTTCGTAATTCCGCCATTGCTCAAAGAGAGTTCGCAACGGTAAGTTGTGCCGGATGAGTTTTTTCCGGCACTTCCTAATAGCTGTTCAGATTTTCGTAATCGCGGGAATTGGTTCGGTACTGGTTGCCGACGATTTCGATTTCTCGGACGTCGATGCTCCGGAGCACGATTATTGGAACCGCCCTCTTCGGGATCCTTTCACGAAGTTGGTAGGTGACATCGAGGAGAATCGGCTCGGACTGGATACGAGCAGTGAGAAAGCCTACCTGACTGGCCTGCTCGAAAAGTTGGAGATCCCGGTTTCCACCCAGATGCTGGTTTTCTCGACGACGAGCCTGCAACTGAGTCTCATATCGCCACGGAGTCCTCGTGCGCTCTATTTTAATGAGGACATCTATCTAGGCTACGTCCCCGGGGGAAAGATCGAGATCGTCTCTCTCGATCCTGAGCTGGGAGCGATTTTCTACATTTTCGACATTCCTCGGGCCGGCAATAGACCTGTCGTGGAACGCTCTCGACGGTGTATGAACTGCCACTCGGATGCAGATACTCGGAACGTCCCCGGGCTGGTGGTGAAGTCGGTAATTCCGGGGCCGAGGGGTGGGAGCCTGGATTCGTTTAGGAGGAGCATTACGGGACACCAGATTCCCCTATCCGATCGATTCGGCGGCTGGTATCTCACAGGGGCTGATGAGATCGAAAAACACTGGGGCAATGCGATCGGGCAGTTTGTGGAGGGAGAGATCGTGACATCTCCCGTTTTGCCCGGTGAGCGATTCGACTGGTCTATTTTCCCTGCCTCAACGAGCGATACGCTGGCGCATCTCCTCCACGAGCACCAAGTCGGATTTGTAAACCGGGTGGTTGAGTTGAATTATCGGGCGAGGACTTTCTTACGAGAGCATGCGAACCCCTCTCCTGCTGACTTGGAATCCAAAATCGATCCTCATGTTGAGGAGGTTGTGAAATACCTGCTTTTTGCCGATGAGGCGAAGTTTCCGAGTGAAGGGATCACCGGTGATCCGGCTTTGGTAGAGGCGTTTCGTGCAACTCGAGAAATGGATGGAGACGGGCGCTCGTTGAAGGATTTCGATCTGGAATCGCGGATGTTTCGGCATCGATGCAGCTACATGATCTACAGCTCACTGTTTCAGGGGCTTCCTGAAGGATTGAAGCAGCGCATCTATCGAAGGATGGACAAGGCGCTGGATACGTCTTCGCCCGATCAGGAGTTTTCTTATCTTCCTCCCGATGAGAAGGGAGTTATCCGGACGATTTTGAAAAACACCCTGACCGATTTGCCGGAAGGTTGGTGATTGTATTGAAGGAAATAAAAAAGCGCTCCCACAATCTGCAGGAACGCTTTTCAAGTTCGGTTAGAACCTAACTGTATTGGAACAGTAGATCAGCTGTTGTCGTCAGCTTTTTCCGTAGGCTTGCTTGCTTGAAGCCAACCGGAGATACCAGCAGAGAGATGCTTGATATTGGTGAAGCCTGCTTCTTCTGCAGCTTTGGCACCGGCTTTGTAAGCGGAGCAAGAAGGACCGCCGCAGTATGCAACAACGAGCTTGTCTTTGTCTTCACCAAGAAGGCTTGCGATTTCTTTCTTGTTTCCACGGAAGTCGATAGCACCTGGAATGTGACCTTTTTCGTAGGAAGAGGTTCCATTCACATCGAGGACGATGACTTCTTTCTTCTGGATGGCTTCTTCGAGTTCGCTGATGCTAATGTCAGGATATTCTCCAGCAAAAGCCGCAGTCGCGAAGAGTGCACATGCCAGTGTTGCGAGTAGTTTTTTCATACTTATTTTAGTTTGTTTTTGTTTTGTTATTAGAAGGAAGAAGAACTGTTCTTCTTCCTCGCTAAATCTATCAAATCGAGGGAGGTAGCCAAAGCTATCGACGACGCAATCATGCCGAACTTACTGGTCACTTTTTTCAAAGAATCGCTAAAGAAACCCGTTGGCTGAACCTGGAAAATTCGGTCATCCACGCATCCCGCTCAGATACAGCGCCGCATCGGGGTGGGCTGGGCTGGCGAATAGATCTTTGGCTTTGCCGACTTCGACGATGGTGCCGACGCCATCCTGCAGCCAAAAGACCGCAACTCGATCAGCGATACGCCTGGCCTGGGCCAGGTTGTGAGTCACGATGACAACGGTGACTTTTTCGCGAAGAGCAGCGATGTGGTCTTCAACCACTCCAGAGGCAAGAGGATCGAGTGCGCTACAAGGTTCGTCGAACAGGATGATTTCGGGCTCCAGGGCCAGGGCACGCGCGATGCAGAGACGCTGCTGCTGTCCGCCGGAAAGGTTTAGCGCGCTTTTGTGCAATCGGTCCGAGACCTCGCCCCACAGGCCCACTTCTCGAAGGTTGCGCTCCATTATTTCTGGAACTTCGCGTTTCGAAATGCCGTGTTCTCGGAGGGGAATTTCGAAGTTTTTTCGTATGGAGTGTGGGAACGGATTGGGTTTCTGGAAGACCATCCCCACTTTCTTGCGAAGCGAGAGAACATCAAGATAAGGACCACAGAGATCGGTGCCGTCTGGTAGTTTCACCTCTCCCGTTACCCGGCAACCTGGGATCATGTCGGTGAGACGATTCAAGGAATGCAGGAAGCTGCTTTTCCCGCAACCAGATGGCCCAACGAGAGCCGTGATCTGGCCCTCAAGAACTTCAAGTGAGACGTCTCTTACGGCAGCAAAATCTCCGTAACTGACTGATAAATCGGTGATTCGCAATTTGGCGCTCATTTTGTTCCAGTTTGTTTTTGGAGCCACCGATCCGTCAGGATGGAGGCGAGGTAGCTGATTGCCAGAATTAGAAGAAGCAGGACGAGCGCGCTGGCCGATGCCCGTGCACTGCCATTCGGGATGTTCATGGCAAGGTCATAGATGTGGACTGACAGCGCTCTACCTGAATCCCCTAGCCCTGAGGGCCATCGAGTCGAGTAGCCGCTGGTAAAAACGAGAGCGGCGGTTTCTGCCAAGGCGCGCGCCACTCCCAGCGTCACCCCTACCAGGATGCCCGGCAGAGCGGCGGGAATGAGGACTTTTTTCAGCATCGCCGTCCGGGTCATCCCCAGTGCTGCAGACGACAGGCGCAGATGATCTGGTAGGGCATTCAGCGCAGACAGAGCCGTCCTAACGAGGATAGGCAGAATCATACAGGCGAGCGTTAGACCACCCGCAAGAATCGAGAAGCCCATGCCTAATACCTGACAAAAGAACGCCATCCCAAACAGACCGAAGACAATCGATGGCACGGCAGCCAACAAATCCACACCAGCCCTGACAAGCCTACCCCACCGGCTGTCTTTTCTCACAAACTCGGACAACCAGATAGCACAGCCTAAGCCGAGGGGAACGGCCGCTGCCATACAGCAGAGTAGAACAAGAAACGTAGATGCAAGGACCGGCCCGATTCCGCCTGATCGCCCCGCCTCTTTTACATCCCCCGTGAGAAACTCACCAGAAATCTGAGGGAGGCCCATGCGAACCAAATCCCAAACGATCCATGCCAGTACTCCCAGAGTGAGGAGGAAAGCGGAGCCTGTGACAATGCCGGTCGCAAGGTCTGCGAATCGTCTCTTTCGTGAAAATCCTGATGCCGAGAGCATGGCGGATTTCGAGGGAGTTTCAGTCATTTCGCCACCGCCTCCGGGTTTCTGTGAAATGCCAGCCATCCGGCCAAGGCTGCAATTACGAGGACAAGAATGAGTCCGGCAGTGTAGAGGAGGGCTTTGTGAGATTCCGTGGCGTATCCCATTTCCAGGACAATGGTCGAGGTAATTGGGCGAATGGGGTCAAAGATGCTGCCTGGGAGATTGGCAATATTCCCACAAACCATTACAACGGCCATGGTCTCCCCCACAGCTCTCGCGATAGCGAGCACCGCGCCGGCGCCAATCCCAGGACGAGCACAGGGCAATGCGATGCGCAGGATGGTTGAAGCTCTTCCAATCCCCAACCCAGCAGCAGCCTGAAGATGTTCCCGGGGAACGGAATCTAGAGCTACCTGGCTGGTGAGAGCCACCATTGGAAGAATCATCAATCCCAGCACAAGGCCTGCGGCCAACAGGCTCTGGCCGGGAGGGTGCATTCGATTAATCGCCGGCACGAGGACCATCAGCCCCCAGAATCCAAATACGACCGAAGGAACCCCAGCAAGAAGTTCGAGCGCCCGCCTGTTCCATTTTTTGAACAGAGAAGGTAAATAGAATTGGTGGAATACTGCACCGGCAACTCCGAGGGGAACTGCGATCGATCCTGCCAAAACAGTTACGAGAACCGAACCAACCAACATCGGAACAATCCCAAACTGCGGTTCGCGATCAGAAGTTGGCTGCCACTCTCTATCAGTAAACAGCAAGGGGAACTCTCCTGACTGCAGAACAGGTGATGCTCCATAGAAAAGGAAGCCAACGATCAGCAATACGATTCCTCCTGCGAGAATCGCAGCCGCGCCGAGAAAAACCTCAGCTATTCGATCAATTCGAGATCGGCACATACAGGTGGCTCTCGATGATGTCGTTGATTTGAGATGATTTGAGATATTCCAGAAACGCTGCAGCAGCTGGAGACACCTCTCCCAAGGTAACGACCTGCAATGGTCGAGTGATCGGAAACTCCCCGCTCGCAACGGATGCCGTAGAGGCAGGGACGCCATCGCAGGATACCAATTTGATTGCAGTGCCCGCATCAGCTTCGCTCGCAGCAGCGCCGATCGAGACGTAGCCGATTGCTGATTCGTTCCCAGCAACCGTCTTGATCGCCTGCTGATTTTCTCCGGCCACGACATCTGCCTGAACGTCGGCACTGTCCAAGCCAACGTAGTTCAAGAATACTTCCAACGTGGCTCGCCCCGCCGCTTTATTTACAACAACGATTTCCTGGGCCGGACCTCCGACATCTTTCCAGTTGGAAATCTTCCCTGTGTAGATGTCGATGAGTTGAGCCCTGGTGAGGTTTTCAATTGGATTGGTATCGTGTGTGATGACGCAGACACCGTCCACGGCAATACGGTGTGCGGTCAGATCGGACTCCTCCTCTTTCAATGCTCTCGATATCATTCCCATGTCAGCCAGACCGGATTTGGCATCGGCAATGCCTCTTGAAGAACCGCCAGTCTGCACGTCGATTCGGTATTCGGGATGACTGGCTTCGTATGCCTTAGCTGCATCAGCCACCACGGGAGCGACAGTACTGGAACCTGTGAGTGTGATTCGTTCGTCTTGTGCGCTGTCCTGGCAGGATATTGCAAAGAGAGAGGCGACAGAAATTGTGATTAGTTTGTAAATGAATTTCATAGAAAATGATCAGCAGCAGTCGCTGCGAAAGGAAATCTGGCAGCAGCCGAAATCGAGCGTCCTGCCACGGCGACGGTCTTCCAATGCAGGAGTAAGGCGGTAGAGCACAGCTTTGCCATCGCGCTGGGATTCCACGATACCAGCTTTGCGAAGATGTTTGAGATGGTGAGAAAGTAGACTTTGCTCGACTCCCAGTTCTTCCTGCATTTCCCCGACGTGCGCCTCGCCAGCCAAGAGGTGTTTTACGACCAGGAGGCGAGTGTCGTCTGCTAGTGCTTTCAAGATAGATGCACAGGAAATCTCTTCTGCCTGAGTGTCGGTCTCAACCATTGTCATGAATAGTTATTGATATGAAAAACCACTCATACAATCAACAATAAGTTTATCCCGTAATTCTGAACGAATCACTGAGGGCTCACATTCCCGGGAAATTGTCGTCCTCGTCGGCGCTCTCTTCCATCTTCTTGAGGACGATTGACATATCCTCAACGGCCTCCCAGACGTGGTTGGCGACAAAAATGGGCGCCTCGGCCTGAACAGCCAGAGCAATACTGTCACTCGGGCGTGCATCGATCTCGACGATCTTGCGGTCGCCGAGTTCGTTTTCGGCAACGATGATCAGGCGAGCGTAATAAACGGTGTCTGAGAAATCATTGATTACTACACGGTCAACATGAGCACCCAATGACGTCAGGACATCACCAAAAAGATCATGCGTCTGCGGGCGTGGCTTCGGCGTCCCGTGAAGGAACATGTTAATGGCCGATCCTACGGCGTGGTCGACATAAATGACGAAGACCTTTTCCTCGTTGCCTATGAAGACGGCTGATCCTGCGCTAGTGGCGAGAACATTTCTGACTTCAACTTCGACAACGGATTTTTCCATAAGGGGATTTCAATCAGTATCGCGATCGATTGCCGAGTTCGCAAACTGTCAATAGAAGGAATTTTGAGTTTTCCTTACTCCCCCAAGTGATCCCTGTGTTCCCGGGCAACCTTGATATACTTTTCGGCCCAAGAACGAATGCTCTTTTGCTCCTCCAGCGGAAGACTACGCACGACTCGGGCAGGTGTCCCCATGACCAATGAACCGGGCGGGACTACCATCCCTTTTGGCACCAGAGATCCAGCCGCCACAATACTGCGAGCCCCAATTTCTGCACCATCCATGACGATGGCCCCCATGCCTACCAGAACTTCATCGTCAACGTGGCATGCGTGGAGTAGTGCCTTGTGACCGACGGTTACATATGACCCGACGGTAGTCCCTCGATCACTCGCCAAATGAATCACTGACCCATCTTGAATGTTTGATCCCGGCCCGATCACGATCCTCTCGATGTCTGCTCGCAAGACAGACTGATACCAGACACTAGCTTCATCACCAAGAGTCACTGCGCCCATCAAACAGGCCCCTGGGGCAACGTACGCAGAAGGTGAAATCTCGGGACTAACATGTAAATATTTGCAGACCAAATCTTCGTTCATTTTACGCAATTAAAGTAAAAACACACTGAAAAATAGTGTAAGATATCGGTAATTTTAAGCTTGCTAAAGTAAAAAATCCTACTTAGTAAGGTTTAACAGATAAGCTGAATCCGTTGAAATACGGGGTTTCCCGGCGATTCCTCCGCTAAAAACGGCTTTACTAATCACCTCACTCAAACTACCAATCCGTGATGAACAAGGGAGAACTTATTGAAGCAGTACAAACATCGCTCGGCGGAGACACCTCCAAAAAAGCTGCCGAAGAAGCAGTGAAAGCCGTGCTCGAAAATATTGCAAAGGGAGTCAAGAAAGACGGAAGCGTTCAGCTTCTCGGCTTCGGAACTTTCGAAGTCCGCAAGCGCGCAGCTCGTACAGGTCGTAACCCAAAGACTGGCGAAACGATCAAGATCGCAGCATCCAAGACTGTTGGTTTCAAGCCGTCTTCTGCCCTCAAAGGATCGCTCTAATCGGCGAATTCCCTGAGTAATAGAAACCCTACAAAAAACCTTAGAAAAACGCGGCAGCACCTCTGCCGCGTTTTTTTGTGCCCACCGCCGGCCTGATCTGCCGGTGAAAGGCACTTATTTTGCTTTCTCCGCGTCCCCAGGCTGCTCCAGAGCTACTGGGACGGCTTCGCAGACCTTTCTCCACCCCGGGAAATTCCAGCGATTAGGGAAGCCTTTGCAATGATCTGGCTTTACTGACTGGATTTTGCATTCGATTCCATCAAGGAAGACACACTCGTCATTTTCCTTCTCGCGAATGGTCAAACCGGTCCGATTTCGCCTGACTTCGGTGAACCTGGCGACAAAATCATACAGTTCCAGACCGAGGAACTCTGCAATGCGGGCGGTTTCGTCTTCCGTAATCGGGACTTCACCCGGCCAACGGCAACAGTTGCCACAACGCTGGCAAGCGTAGCGCATCCCTTCCTGCATATCGTAAACACTCACGGTACAACTTTGTCCCAGCCCCTCGATTTGTCAGGATTTTTTGGTTTGAGTGCTTCTGAAAAACGGTCAGACATTACTTTTTTTGCGTGGTAAGCCCACGCAATTGGAAAAAATTCGCCCTCATGCTACGTTTTTCCCTTATTAGTTGGGCAATCGGGAGTGCCGGGTAAAAAAGTCCGGACTCCCTTTTATTTTGGGTACCCTTACAATTAGTTCATGATAAGCAAAATAATTGGGGCGTTTTCCAGTGATATCGGCATCGATCTGGGAACAGCGAACACTCTCGTTTATGTAAGGGACCACGGAATCGTTCTTCGTGAGCCTTCTGTGGTTGCAGTGAAATCAGGAACAAACCTCGTTCTGGCAGTCGGCGATGATGCGAAGCGAATGCTGGGTCGAACCCCTGGTAATATCGTAGCGGTCCGCCCTTTGCGGGACGGCGTTATCGCCGATTACGAAGTGACCGAAGCGATGCTTCGCCACTTTATCCGAAAGGTGCATAATCGCCGCAACTGGATCAGACCACGTATCGTGATCGCAGTTCCTTCGGGTATTACCGAAGTCGAAAAACGGGCCGTGAATGAGTCTGCCGCAGCAGCGGGAGCTCGGGAAGTTTATCTGATCGAAGAACCAATGGCCGCGGCAATTGGTGTCGGCCTCCCCGTTCAGGAGGCAGCTGCGAATATGATTGTCGATATCGGTGGCGGGACTACCGAGGTGGCGATCATCTCCCTTTATGGCCTGGTCTACAGCCGTAGTGTTCGTGTGGCGGGCGATGAACTGGATGAGGCGATCATCCAGTATATGAAGAGAGCTTACAATCTCATGATCGGGGAACGCACCGCCGAAGAGATCAAGATCCGGATGGGGTCGGCATTTCCTCAAGCAAAGGAGACAACCGTGGAGGTCAAAGGTAGAGATCTTGTAGCAGGTTTGCCGAAAACGATCAAAGTGACTTCCTCGGAGATTCGAGAAGCTCTGACCGATCCGCTAAACATTATCATCGAGTCGATTCGAGTAACCCTGGAGCGCTGCCCCCCTGAGCTTTCTGCCGACCTCGTGGATCGCGGGTTGATGATCGCAGGAGGCGGAGCACTGCTGAAAGGTATCGACAAATTGATCTCGGAAGAGACAGGATTGCCGGTGCATATCGCAGATGACCCTCTTAGCGCAGTTGCGGAAGGCACAGGGAAGCTACTCGACGAAATCGACTTTCTGAAGAAAGTTTCCCAACCGGGCCGTCACTAAAGGAATCGGCGTTTCCCGTTTGAGGTATTGAAGTTATGAGTCGGCTGAACATCATCTTTCTGATCGCGTTCGTTGGCGTACTCATTTGGTTAACTCTGAGTCCAGGTGCAGTTGCCACCATTCAAAAGGGTGCCCTCGTTGTCTTTCGCCCGTTCATGAAAGCATCAACGACTGTTGAGGAGACGGTTGACGGCCTAGGGTCCGAGGCGCTGAGTCCCGCTCAGCTAAGGGCGAAAGTCGGAGAACTTGAGAAGGAGCGTGACCGCCTCCGGCTAGAGGTCATTCAGCAAGATGAGGTCTTGAAAGAAAACAATGAGCTTCGGAAGGCACTTCAGTATGTCGAGCGCTCACCCTACTCCCTTGTCGCCGCAAGAATCATCAATCGGAAACCTTCCACCTGGTACAACACCGTCGTAATCGACAAGGGAAGTCACGAAGGAATCGGAGTCGACAGCCCAGTGATTGTTCCGGTCGGTAAGGAAGCCGGACTGGTTGGAAAAGTATCCGAAGTGATTGGTGAACATTCGGCCGTCGTATTGCTCTTGACCGACGAGATGTGCCAAGTATCGGCGAAGCTGGAAAACAGCCAGGAACAAGGGATTCTGAGCGGAGAGCGCGGCGCATTGCGCACATTGCCCGACCTAACCCTGCGATATCTTTCAAAAGAAGCCGATGCCATCCCGGGCCAACGCGTGTTCAGCTCTGGAACGGGAGAATTGTTTCCTTCCAACCTCCTTTTGGGAGAGGTTGTTGATTTTGAGGTCGGTGTGATTGACTCGACCGCCAGCGTAAAGCCGCTGGTAACTTTCGAAAGCCTTCTGGATGTTTTCGTTGTTCTGCCCCAACAGGCCGAGGAAATCATCCCGTTAGAGGAACCTGAACCTGAACCTCTAAACCAGACGTCAGCGGTACAATGAGATTTCTTCTCCTGACTACCCTCCTTGTCGTGCTTTCTTTTTTCCTACAGGAGTTCATTCCTGTGTTTGAATGGGCTTACAGCTCTCGGCTTCTCCTGGTTCACGCAGTCTTTCTGGCGGTGGCTATCGCAGTGCCATTCCCCATGATGCTGACGCTCGCTCTGCTCGCAGGCTTCATCTGGGATGCCCGATATCATATGCCAGTTTATCCGCCCGATGCCATTTCCGGTGCCTTCAGCCAGGCGGAATTGCCATTCGGGTTCACCATTTTCATTTTCGGCATCACGGGAGCACTCATCCAGGGGCTTCGGCCTCTTTTCCGGCGAGGTCGCTGGGAGTTGCCTGTGCTCATGATCGGCATTTGCACGGCTCTCGGGCTGCTGATGGAGTATCTTGTTATCAGCTTTCACCGGGGAGGATTAAGTTTTCCCCCTGAGTTATGGTGGAAATTGCTCATGACAGCCTTGTTTTCTGCTCTCGTTTCCCCGTTTATACTGTTACTATTAAATCGCCTTGCCGATCGTGTCCGATATAAGATCCGGATGGAAGGTCTCAAAAGACGATATTCTTACGATGGTGACACACTTTAGATTTCGACTTTATCTGCTCGCGGTCCTCGTGATGGCGGGCATCAGTCTGCTCGTGTATCGCCTCTACCAGATTCAGGTGGTCGAGCACCAATACTACGCGGCTCGCGTACCCGGGAGTAAGTTTGAGTCTGTCCGCATCCCGGGAATCCGCGGAGAGATCAAGGATCGCAATGGAATCACCCTCGTAGACAGCACGCCGACCTACGACATGCAGTTCGATCTGCGAGAGATTCTGGCAGCCTACAAGAAGACTCACGAGGATTTGCCCGACAAAGACTGGGTTCGCTACGACAGCTACGGCCAGCAGGAGAGGAAGAAAGAGGTCGATATTGTTAAGGTGGTGCAAGAGACGGTATTCCCCGGTCTACAGGAGCTGGGCTTACTCGCGGATTACAATGCGAACTCGATGCAGGTCCATTTCCGCTCAACGCGAGGGATCGTCCCTTTCACTTATCGTCGAGATTTGAGTTTTCGGGAATTTGCCCGGTTCGCGGAAAATAATGTGGGCATCCCCGGCGTGACAATCACGAGAAGCGGCCGACGTCGTTACATTTACGATTCCCTCGCCTGCCATATCCTCGGATACATGAACCTCGCGGATATCGATCAGGTCCCTGCTGAGAAGAAGAGAGAGTTCAATTACTACGTCGGGGACGATTACGGAGTCATGGGTGTCGAGCGCACCATGGACAACCATCTGCAGGGTAAACCCGGCAAGTTGGTCATCGAGAAGGACGAAAAAGGGAAATTTGTGGGCGAAGTGAGTCGAACCGAGCCCATGCCGGGTTCGGATGTGTATCTGACGATCGATGCGAAAATACAGACCGTTGTAGAGCAGAGCCTGAGGAAAATCGGACGAGGTGCTGCTGCTGTCATCGATCCTCAGACGGGCGACATTCTCGCCTTGGCATCTGTGCCTTCCTTCAACCCGAATGTATTCATTCCCGAGGTTAGCCTCAACGATTGGAAGAGATACACCGAAGATCCCACCAGCCCGATGTTCTGTCGGGCAATCAATCCCTACGCTCCGGGCTCCACATTCAAAATCCCGGTAGCCCTTTCGGGATGCCTGGGGGATTCCTGGAAATTCCGATTCAGCTGCGGGGCTGGTGCACACTACGGAAACAAATTCATGAAATGCTGGTGTGCCGGAAAAGGCTACACGCATGGATCCATTGATGTGGGATCGGCCATCAAAGTGAGTTGTAACGGTTTCTTTTATCGTTACGCCAATCACGCTGGAATTAAAGACATCCAGACGATGACTGGCCTGCTGGGTCTCGGCAAGAAGACCGGAATTCCAATCACAGGAGAAAATCCGGGGAATGTTCCCAATCCGGAGTGGCTCCGGATGCAAGGTCTGCTCTGGAGTGATGCTTTCACGGCGTTGGTTTCGATCGGTCAGGGAGCTACGGAAGCCTCTCCTCTCCAAATGGCATCGGTCACGGCCAGTGTTTCCAATGGCGGAAAAGTCTATCAGCCCCGTCTTGTTAAGAAAGTCGCAGAAAAAGACGGAAAAATCGTGTGGGAGGAACCTCCGAAATTGAAACACGATCTTACAAAGGAGGGTTTGACCGCTGAACAGATCGAAATGGTGAAGCGCGGCATGTGGAGGGTCGTGAACGAAGGCGGAGGAACAGCCGGGCGTGCGCGCTCGAGCCTGACGGTTCTTTCCGGAAAAACCGGGACAGCACAAACTGCAAATCCTCAGCAACCTACCAACGCGTGGTTTATCTCTTTTGCGCCTTACGACGATCCCGAGATTGCAGTCTGTATTTTTGTAGAGAACGGAAATTCCGGTGGTGGTGCCGCCTCTCCGATTGCGAAACACATCATCGAGAATGCTGTGCTCCTGAAGCAGGGGCGAGATATCGAAGTCGTCGCGATGGCGGAAGCCAAGGGACGAACAGACCGTGTAATGAGCGTGGCATTCGATGATTCGGATCTGGAAGCTTTTGCCCAAGCAGATGAAAACTCCGAATCGGCGGTAGATGTCGCTGCCTTTGTCCCGGACTCACTGCAGGAAAGAAATTTTCGCCCGCTATCGGGCTCGTTGGCTCAACCAACTATCAAACAATCCAGCGACCGCCGTGGACAGGTGGGAAGCATGAATGCAAGGCCCAAGCCTAAGTTCCAACCCTTTAAGTGGCTCCAACGGAAACGCCGATGAACACATTCCCTACGGATACAGGAATTGTTTTCTCGGATTTACCGGGGAATCGAATCGAACTCCCACTTGAAGGGCTTCGGACCGGAACGGCTTTGCCCCCGTCCAAAACCTTTAACCTAAATTTGAATCAACCATGTTCAGTAAAATTCGTAAGTTTTTTGGTCCCAAGAAGTTAGCCGAAGGAAATAAAATTGTCGTCAACTGTGAAAAACTGGAAACCCGGGTTGCTCTCCTGGAGCAGGGTTCACTTGAGGAGTACACTGTAGAGCGCTCCAATGACGAAAATATTGTCGGTTCCATTTTCAAAGGCATCGTCCGCAATATCGAACCGGGACTCAACGCGATGTTTGTAGACATCGGTCTCGATAAGAATGCCTTCCTCCACTTCTGGGATGCTATCCCGGAAGCACTCGACTCGGGGATGGAAGAAATCCAGCGCGGTGGCCGCGGCGGAAAAGGCCAGGAAAAAGGTAAAGGGGGAAAACGGAAGAAGCGCATCCAGTCGAAAGATATTCCCAACCTGTATCCCGTAGGCTCAGAAGTCCTCGTGCAGGTCACCAAAGGTCCTATCGGCACGAAGGGGCCGCGAATCACCACGAATATCTCGCTTCCAGGCCGCTATATGGTCTTGATGCCGAGAAATGATCAACTCGGTATTTCTAGAAAAATCGAAGATCCGAAAGAGCGCGCCCGACTGCGGAAGATCATGGGTGAGAAGCTGACAATCCCGGACAAAATGGGGGTCATCCTGAGGACAGTATCGGCCGGACAGAAGGTTCGATATTTCGTTCGCGACCTTGCCATCCTCCTTGAGCAGTGGAGAGAAATTGAGGAGACGGCCGCTAATGGAAAAGCACCTGTTTGCGTCTTCCAAGAGCCTGATTTGATCGAGCGAACCGTCCGTGATTTTCTCACCGAAGAAATCGATGAAGTCCTCGTCGATGATGCGGAGGCGGCTGAGCGGATGAAAGATCTCATCGGCATCATTTCGCGTCGTTCACGGAAAAGAATTCAATATTTTCAGACCCAGATACCGATTTTCGAGAAACTCGGTATCCAGCGGCAAATTGATGATGCCTTCTATCGTCAAGTCTGGCTGCCGAGTGGGGGCTACATCGTGATTGACGAGACAGAAGCATTGATCGCGATCGATGTGAACACCGGTCGGGCGAAGACGCAGGATAAGATGATCCTGCAGACCAACATCGAGGCGGCGGAAGAGGTCGCCCGCCAAGTGCGCTTAAGAAACATCGGCGGATTGATTGTCGTGGACTTTATCGACATGAAGCAACGCCGTGACCAGATGGCCGT
Source organism: Verrucomicrobiales bacterium (assembly GCA_002698785.1). Classification (GTDB taxonomy): domain Bacteria; phylum Verrucomicrobiota; class Verrucomicrobiia; order Verrucomicrobiales; family DEV007; genus Arctic95D-9. The sequence continues at coordinate 58,471 of PAAG01000024.1, forward strand.
CTACAAGGTGATGAGGGAAAGAGTGCGCAATGACAAGGCGAAGACTCAAGTCCTTCAGATCAGCCAGCTCGGGCTCATGGAGATGACTCGCCAGCGCCTGCACGAGAGTCTGAACATCACAGTGAACGAGCCTTGCCACTACTGCCAAGGGCGCGGCATGGTCAAGAGTGCTGAGTCTATGAGTGTAGAGCTGCAGCGGAGGCTGAACGGAACACTCGCGAAGCACGAAAATGCCAAAGAGCTGATCGTGATTGTGCATCCGGACGTAATGGAGCGCCTACGAACTCACGATGGTGAATTATTTGTCGAACTTGAGCGCAGGCACAATGCCCGCCTCACCTTCCGTAGCGATGCCTCTTACTATCGTGAGCAGGTGGTCGTTGCCGATGCGAGGACGCAGAAAGAGATTCGGGAAAACTGATGCGGGTTCTTCTCCCTGTGACTGCGATTTCGCTTGAGTAGCGCTTTTGCGGGCAGGATAATCCGAATGATTCGTAAACTCCGATCGTCCAATTTATTGGACGATTCGATGATGGTCGTATCGTTCAGAATCTTCACCCCTGACAGCCATGAATCGCTCTTCCCTGCCCTGGACATGTTTTCCGGCACTCGTTCTTCTCTTTTTCTTTATCCCGTGTGAGGAGGCGCTGTCCCAACTGCGTCGCCCAGGCATAGTAACGATCAAGCGAGAAGATCGATCGCAGAGTAACCTGGTGAAGGAAGATGGGGCCATCTACCTCGAAGAGATGCTTTCCAAAGAGGTGCCTGTCCGCATCTCTCTGGCAGCACCAACTTACTCCACGCTGAATGCTGATCGTTTTCTCGGTAACATGCTGCCCAATCAGAACGCAGTGCTACTCGCCGTTAGCGACAAGGCCTATCGAGTTCGCGGAAAGGCCAAGCAAGGACAGATCGCCGGCTGGATCACTAAGGGTGCCGTTGAGGGACTCGCTCCGGAATTTGAGAGCAATCTGCGTAAGTGCTACGAGCGCTTTATGATCGTGAAGGACCTGATTGAGAAGAATCAGGTCGCACTAGGAATGACGGTCGATGAAGTTATGGCCTCGATCGGCCCTCCGGATAAGCGCGGTTCCAAGATCACCAAAGACGGACGCACGGATTCGCTCGAGTATATTTCCTACAAACGGGTGCCACAGACCGTGACGGTCAATGATCCGTATGGTCGACCTGTCCAAACAACACAATATGTTGAGGTGGAATCCGGTCGTGTAATCATCGATTTTGTGGACAACACGGTAACATCCATTGAGGAAACGGAAGGTGTCGACCTCGGCAATGGTGTCGGGTCTGTTCCACCACCGGTTTTTTTCTACTAAATCCCGGTTCCAAGGACTGCTGGGGCCCATTCCCTCGTCGAAACGAGACAAAAGATCGATTCGTTCGTAACGTGCTTTGACAAGACGTTGTAGACGCGTCTCATTGCTAAATGCAATGACACATTCCATGTCAGGAAACTGCTGGAATGGCGTCGAAACACAAAAACCAACTGATTTACAATATGGCCTACGAACTACCTGACTTACCCTACGCTTTTGACGCACTTGAGCCTCACATCGACGCTAAGACGATGGAGATCCACCACGACAAGCACCATGCCGCCTACGTTTCCAAGGTGAATGATGCTATCGCTGGCACCGAACTTGAGTCCAAGTCTATCGATGAGCTGATCGCCGACCTCGGTTCCGTTCCCGACAACATCAAAGGAGCGGTTCGCAACAACGGTGGCGGGCACGCAAATCACTCCCTTTTCTGGAAAGTGCTTGGACCCAACGGCGGAGGAGCACCCAGCGGTGACCTTGCGGCTGCTATCGACAGCGCGTTCGGATCTTTTGACAGCTTCAAAGAAGCGTTTGCCAACGCAGGTGCGACGCGCTTCGGCTCTGGTTGGGCCTGGCTGGTTGTGAAAAGCGACGGGACTCTCGCTGTAACCAGCACTCCGAATCAGGACAACCCTACCATGGGCGCTGCAGCGGACTGTTGTGGGAGCACGCCTATCCTCGGCTTGGATGTGTGGGAGCACGCATACTACCTCAATTACCAAAACAGACGCCCCGATTACATTTCCGCTTTCTGGAATGTAGTGAACTGGGATGCTGTTGCTGAACTTTTTGCGGCTGCGAAGTAATCGGTCGCTCCGAGCAACAATTCACAACGTATACAAGGGGTGGGCCGTATCGGCTCACCCCTTTTTTTGGCCTGTTTTCCAAGATTCTGGATCAGTTTTGAAACTTGTCTGAAAAGTAAAGAATTCTTAGCATTTGATTGCTGGTATTGGCAGAAAAATCGCTTTGCTCGGATTTTGGCCAAAAAAAATGAACAAACTCTCTAAATTCGCTTGAACCACCACTATATATTGTGCATTTTTAACCTAGGCCAACAAGATATGGTGTTTTCCAAGAATCTTGGTGACCTCATGAATCGCCTCGTTCCGCAGCATTTTCCCTCATATATCGGTGTATCCTACCTTGGGAAGGTCTGAAAATTAGGAAGTTCATGATACTTAGAGAAATCTAAATTTATCCCCTACATCCACGAACTAAACCAATCCTCACCTCCCATGGAAAAAACATTCAAAATCGGTGATCGCACTTTTGTCCTCGATCAGGATAAAGCCGAGGAAGCTTATGCTGCAAAGAAGATCATCAATGGTCGCAAGACGGAAGCGTTCAACCTGCTCCCCCTCAAATATCAGTGGGCGTATGAACTCTACCGGACGATGAAAGCCAACCACTGGGAGCCAGAGGATATCCAGATGCAGAAGGATATCGAGCAGTGGCAGGGATCCGAGCTGTCTGACAGCGAGCGCTGGATCATCCGTATGGGCATCGGCTATTTTTCCGCAGCTGAGGGTATCGTGGGCGACAATATCATCCACGTCGTTCGCGAACTCGTTACCGCTCCGGAATTGAAGCTGGTCCTGGGCCGTCACGCTCACGAAGAGAACATTCACGCTGACAGTCTTCTTTACATGATCAGCAGCCTCGGGATCAACCCGCACGAGTGCGAAGCGATGTTCGAACAGATTCCGACAATCAAGAGGAAGAACGAATTCGTTACTCGCACCTCACATGACCTCCGTCGCGACGTGGATCTGACTGATCCAGCAAACAAGAAGAAACTTGCCCGCAACATCTTTGTCTTCGGACAGTGCATGGAAGGAACCCAGTTCTATGGACTCTTTGGAATGATCCTGAGTCTGTATCGCCAGAACAAGTTCCCTGGTATCGGGCAGATGTTCCGATACACGCTGCGCGACGAGTCGAATCACATCGAAGTTTTCCGCAATCTTTTCATGGATCTCATCAGTGAGAACATGGAAATCTGGACTCCTGAGTTCAAAGAAGAGCTGGTCGACACCATGAAAGAGGCAATTGCCTTGGAAAAAGATTTCATCCGCGACTGCCTCCCAATCAGTTCCGTAGGATTGAATGCCGAAGAGTTCTGTCAGTACATTGACTTCATTGCCGACCGCCGTCTTGAAGGTGTCGGACTGAAGCAACTGAACCCAGGTGTCAAAAACCCATTTCCATGGCTCGCAGAGACCATGGACATCAAGAAGGAAGCCAATTTCTTCGAACAGCGCGTCACTGAATACCAAAAGGCATCTGCCCTTCTTCACTCCAGTGATGACGATCTTTAATTCCTAAATTTCCGGCAGCCACTCCAAGTGATGTGGTTGCCGTCTTCTCCCACCATCCCATCCCGTTTCGCAACCCATCCATCCCTATCCACCGCATGATTACCAGAAACTTCATTGAGCAAGACATGGAACTCCAGCGCTGTGCCGCCACACCGCAGGAGATGAAACCCCGTTTTAACTGGAGCGACGTAGCTCCTGAGCCGGACGTCCCGACTCCACGAATTCTGGTCCAGGCCGGTGAAGAACAGACTGACCTCAGTGTCGCAAAGATCGCCGAGACTGTCGGCAAGGCAGTCACTGACCTCGCTCTTTCTCGCAAGCAGGACGATATCTTCAACGAAAAGAACCAGAAACTCGTCGCCAACATCGTGAAAGCGGTCGCGGAAATACTGACACAGACGATTTCGTCAGAAGACAGCGACGGCCCCGTCTTGATGACGGCCCAAGAATTGACCGCCATCATCGAGCAGGCATTGGTGAAACAAAATGCTCACGATGTTGCGAAGAGTTTGCTCATTGGTCGTAAGGAAGCCTATGCAAAGCTCTACACAGCAAGCGGTGAAACGGAGAAACCTCTCTGTCGAGTGATTCGCCGAAGCGGTGAGGTAGTGGCCTGGAATCCAAACAAGATCGAAGTCGCCGTGCGGAGCGCCTTTCTTTCTCTTGGAATGGATTCATCTCCAGCCAAGGAACTTTCCAAAGCCCTGACGGAGCGAATCGCCCGCAGCGGTCAGGAATTCATTCGCATCGAAGATCTTCAGGATCGGGTGCAGGAAGAGTTGATGCGTCAGGGACATTTCAAAGTTGCCGAGGCATACATTCTCTATCGTGCGCATCGCGCGAACAACCGCCTGCACGAAGATGTGGAGCCCGAGCTACTCGACGAATCTTCTCAGGAGTCGATGATCGTAGTGAATCGCGCCGATGGTTCCAGCGACCTCTGGGATGGACTCGACCTCCGCAGACGAATCGACTTCGCGATGACAGGGCTGGACCTCTGTCTGACTCAGGATGAGATCGAACACGAGTTACGCCGGGCTTTCTTTAACGAAATGTCCGAATCGGACCTGAAAAAGACCGTTATTCTCAACGCAAAGAGCCTTATCGAGAGGGATGGAGATTTCGCCAAATTTGCCGGCCGAATCCTCCTGACATACATCTACGAAGAGGTTCTCGGATGGGACATTGTGCGTGACGGTGTTTCAGCGCTGGCAGAATTTCACCGTCGTGCGTTCAAAGCGAATCTGGTTCGCGGAACCGAGATCGAGCGTATCTCTCCTCGCCTGCTCGAATATAATCTGGACCGCCTCGCTGATGCATTGAATCCCACAGCCGATCTGGACTTCGACTATCTCGGTATTCAGACGCTCTATGATCGCTACCTGATCATCGACAAGACTGGTGGTAAGCATCGCCGCATTGAAACTCCTCAGCTTTTCTGGATGCGAGTTTCCATGGGCTTGATGATTGACGAGCCCGGAAATGCGGAAGACAAGATCATCGATCTTTACGGCCTCTACTCCAGTCGTCGATTCTGTTCATCCACACCTACGCTCTTCAATTCAGGCACTCCACACAGCCAGCTGTCTTCCTGCTACCTTTACAAGGTCGACGACAGCATTGAGTCAATCATGCAGCGAGGTATCGCGGACAATGCTTACCTTTCCAAATGGGCAGGTGGACTGGGTGGCTCCTGGACATCCGTTCGCGGAACTGGCAGTTACATCAAAGGAACAAATGGCGAAAGCCAGGGCGTGATCCCCTTCCTGAAACTCCACAACGACCAACTCGTTGCCGTTAACCAAGGTGGTAAGCGCCGTGGTTCCGGATGTGCTTATCTGGAGACTTGGCACAACGACATCTTCGACTTCCTTGAGCTTCGGAAGAACACGGGTGACGAGCGCCGCCGTGCTCACGACATGAACACGGCAAACTGGATTCCCGACCTTTTCATGCAGCGCATGGAAGCTCGCCAGAACTGGACTCTCTTCCGCGCAAATGAAGTGCCTGACCTTCACGAGCTTTACGGTAAAGCCTTTGAAGAGCGCTACGTGCAATACGAGGAAGATGCCCGTGCCGGAAAGATTCACGGCAAGGAAGTTCCCGCTATTGATTTGTGGAAGCAGATGCTGAAGATGATCTTTGAAACAGGTCACCCTTGGATGACCTTCAAAGATCCCTGCAACGTTCGCAGCCCTCAGGATCACGCTGGCGTGATTCACAGTTCAAACCTTTGCACCGAGATCACTCTCAATACATCGGAAGATGAGACTGCTGTCTGTAATCTCGGTTCAGTCGTACTCGATACTCACCTCACCGATACAGGCGAGTTGGATCTGGTGAAGCTCCGCGAGACCATCCGTATCGCAGTTCGCGCTCTCGACAACGTGATCGACATCAACTTTTACCCGACCCCATCCGCGAAAAATGCGAACATGCGTCACCGTCCGGTCGGCCTTGGTGTGATGGGTCTCCAGAATGCGTTGTTCATTCGCAACACTGCATTTGCCAGCCAGGCTGCGGTTGAGTTCAACGACGAGTTCATGGAAGCGATCGCATATTTTGCCTACGAGGCATCGAGCGACCTTGCTGCTGAACGCGGCAGCTATCCGACCTTTGAGGGATCGAAATGGCATCGCGGATTGATGCCTGCCGACACGCTCGACCTTCTGGAAGAGCAGCGCGGAGAACCCATTGATGTTCCTCGCGGTGGTAATCTCGACTGGGACAGCCTCCGCACGAAGATCCAGAAGCAGGGCATGCGGAACAGTAACGTTCTCGCAATCGCTCCTACTGCGACGATCTCGAACATTATGGGCAGCACTCCGTGTATCGAACCTACGTTCAAGAACCTCTTCGTGAAGGGGAACCTCTCTGGTGACTTCATCGTGCTGAACCAGCACCTGGTCCGCGACCTCAAGAAATTAGGCCTGTGGGGAGAAGAAATGGTAGAGCGCCTGAAATACTACGATGGCGAGCTCGCCGATATCGATTCCATCCCACAGGATTTGAAGGAGAAGTATGCAACGGCCTTCTCCGTTGACTACACTTGGTTTGTGGAGGCCGCTGCGCGTCGCCAGAAGTGGATCGATCAGTCGCAGTCTGTAAACCTCTTCCTTGCCACACCCGATATGAAGACATTGTCTCATATGTATCGGGCCGCGTGGAGAAAGGGTCTCAAGACCACTTACTATCTTCGTACACTTCAAGCCTCGAACATCGAGAAAGCGACAGCCAACGTTAAGAAAGAAGTGCGAATCTCCGATAGCTCTCAGCCAATCCGGGAGTTCACAGAAGCAGAAAAGCAGCAGTGTTCGCTCGACGCTCTTCTCAACGGAGGTGAGTGCGAGGCTTGTCAGTAAGTTTCCCCGCCCTGTTCCATTCGCCTCGAATGCGAATTCGAAAAGCGGCCCTGCGATGGGCCGCTTTTTTCGTGTTCGACTTTTCACTTGCCACCAACGGTCCTGCGGTGCGAGCTTCAATATGGAGGGGCCGAGAAATATTCTCGATCTTTTGATGGAACCGCAAACTCTCAAGGTGTTTTGCTTCGACTGAATCGATGACTTTATTTCTTGCTTCTGTAGTGCTGGGCATCGTCCCGATGATGATCTACGCCTTTTTCATCTGGAGACTCGATCGCTGGGAAAAAGAGCCATTCCCCCTGGTCCTGGCCGCTTTTGTCTGGGGGGCAATTCCTTCGATCATTTTTGCCATCATCGCTCAGGTCATTCTGGGACTTCCCATGGAAGCTACGGAAGGTGAACCAAGCCTGTCGGGTCAGCTATACCAAGCGAGTCTCGTTGCTCCGGTGACAGAGGAAATATTCAAGGGATTCGGCCTGGCACTCATCTTCCTTATTTTCCGCAAGGAAGTTGACTCGATACTGGACGGACTGATTTATGGTAGCATGATAGGATTCGGATTTTCCGCCGTTGAGAACATCCTCTACTTTTCCGGACAACCAGATGCGACCAGTCTTCTCGGGTTGTTTTTTCTTCGAGCCTTTATCTTCGGAATGCTTCACGCTCTGTTCACTGGACTGACTGGTGTCGGGTTCGCCCTGAGCATGTTTTCGAAGAACGGTCTCATGAAGGTTTTATGGCCTATCCTGGGGCTCCTCGCAGCGATTGGAACGCACGCTCTCCACAATTACTTCGCGACGATTGGAGGTGAACATATTTTTTATGCGATGGGAGGAATACTGATCGGTATTTCGTGGTTTGTGATCACTGCAGTTGTTTGTCTCGTTCACGAGAATCGATGGATTCGAATACAACTTGCTGATGAAGTTTCGAATGGGGTCCTGTATTCCCAACAGGCTCTCGACGCCGCCGGATTCTGGACGAGGAGCAGCTTAAGCGTTTTCAACCAGGGGTTTTCCACCGTGCTGAAACGGAAGAAACTCCTTCACGAAGCAACTGAGCTCGCCTACGAAAAGCAACGGCATGAGAGATTTGGAGCGACAGAGAAATGTCTGCAAAAAGTAGCGAGTTTGCGAGAATCCGTTCGAACACTGAGCCGCGAAGATCCTCTTCTCTTGAAAGGGCTCATTCAACCCGACCAGGTTCTACCACCACCGCTTCCTCCTGTACGCAGAACGCCACCACCCATCCCGGGTTAGGAGGCGTCAACCAAAGACATCATACTGTCGGAGGAAATTCTTCCACTGCATCGGACGCATCGCGAATACTCCCTGCGTATGGCGACCCAGTCCAGGGTCAAAGACTTCCCAACCAAATTCAGAAGACCGGTTTGCATAGTCGAGCCGATGAATCCATTCACCGAATTCATCCTTTCGCCAGAGACTGGGATCGTTCCCAGGAACGATTTCTGCGAACTCCCAGACGCTTTCAATCAGAGCCCGCTCGTAGCCCGTATTGGAGACCGGCTCATCTGCACCAAAAAGACCAGCATCTTCGACAACATCGAGTTCGCACGGTTCTTCCCCGCCGTCCCTTTGAGACGGGTTTGAAGCCAATCGGTCGATTTCTTCGCTCCACTGCGGAAACCCGGGATCACTGCGGTCGAAAAACATAAGCTGAACTTTTGAACAGCATTATTCTACCCTCGAAATCCCACTAACCAAGGGAAATCTCACTTTTGTCTGACGTCTTCTCAGATATTCGGATGGAATTCCTGAAGGGGCTTCACCTCCATTGGAGCAGACTTCATCGAACGGATAGAGCGAACGCAAGCATTCGCGGCACGAAGGGTCGTAATGATTGGTACCCGATTCGCCAGAGCTCCGCTCCGGATTCGCACCTCATCCCTACGTGGCACTCTGCCGCTTGGTGTGTTGATGACCATTGCGATCTCGCCATTCTTGATCATATCAAGAACGTTGGGTCGCCCTTCCGCAAGCTTGTGGAGACGATGAACGCGAACATTTTCCGCTTCGAAGCGGGTAGCAGTTCCAGACGTAGAGAAAATCGTGAAGCCCATATCGCTGAATTCCCGTGCGAGTTCTACAGCAGCGTCTTTGTCCATATCCTTGACGCTGATGAAAATATTTCCCTCGAGCGGCAACATGGATGAAGCAGCCATCTGAGATTTCGCATAGGCCATTCCGAGGTCGGAGTCGATTCCCATCACCTCTCCCGTAGATTTCATCTCCGGTCCCAAGCTGATATCGATTCCGGGGAATTTACTGAACGGGAAGACGGCCTCTTTGACAGAGTAGTGCTTCGGAAAGACGGGCTCGGTGAAACCAAGATCTACCAGTTTCTCACCCGCCATTACCTTAGCAGCCAGCTTAGCGAGGGAAACACCAATTGCCTTGGAAACAAATGGTACTGTTCGTGACGCACGAGGATTCACCTCGATCACATAAAGTTCCTCGTCTTTCACCGCGAACTGAATATTCATCAGTCCACGAACCTGAAGCTCGACCGCAAGATTCTTTGCTGCCTCTGAGATTTTTTCCCGCATGGAATCACTCAGAGAGAAAGATGGAATCACGCAAGCACTGTCACCACTGTGAATCCCGGCTTCCTCAATGTGCTCCATGATGGCACCTACCACGGTGGTCTGCCCATCGGAGATACAATCGACGTCCACCTCGGTGGCATCTTCCAGGAACCGGTCGACAAGCACTGGCCGCTCGGGACTCGCGTCGACAGCGTTCTGCATGTATTCCCGCAATTCGTCGTCGTGATAAACGATCATCATGGCACGGCCTCCCAGAACGAAAGAAGGACGTACAAGAACAGGATACCCAATTCGTTGAGCGATTTCGACGGCTTCGTCGTCTGACACGGCCGTTCCGGCAGGTGCCTGTTGCAGTCCCAACTTATCCAAAAGGGCCGAGAAGAATTTCCGGTCTTCTGCCAGTTCGATGCTCTTGGGTGAAGTTCCGATGACGTTGCATCCGAAGCGCTCCAAGTCGGCCGCAAGGTTCAGCGGTGTCTGGCCACCGAACTGAACGATTACGCCCCAGCAGTCTTCCTGCTCGTAGACATTGAGCACATCCTCGAGAGTCAAAGGCTCGAAGTACAACTTGTCACTCGTGTCGTAATCAGTCGAAACAGTCTCCGGGTTCGAATTGACCATGATGGTTTCGAAGCCGAGTTCTTTCAGCGCAAACGATGCGTGCACACAGCAGTAATCGAACTCGATCCCCTGTCCGATTCGGTTCGGGCCACCACCGAGAATCATCACGCGGCGCTTGTCACTCCCACGCGCTTCATTCTCGATGCCGTAGGTCGAGTAGTAATATGGCGTGTAAGCCTCGAACTCCGCCGCACAGGTATCAACCAGTCGGTAAGTGGGAATGATCCCGAGCTCCTTTCGCTTTGCCCGAACGTCATCCATTGATGCACCGGTAAGATTGGCAATCTGTGCATCGGAGAAGCCGAGTTTCTTTGCTCTGGCGAAATTGAAAGTGTCGAGATCGGTGCCGAAGGTTTTTTCCTCTTCGAGGATGTCCTCAAGGTTCTTGAGGAACCATGGATCAATACCAGTCAGCCCCTGGATTTCGTCCAAAGTCAGACCCGCTTCAAAAGCGAGACGCAGGAAGAAAATTCGCTCGGCATTTGGTGTCGCGAGTCTCTCACGGATATAGCTGACATCAGGGTTGCCATCTTTTCCATCGCCACCGAAACCGAAACGACCGGTCTCAAGTGACCGCAGCGCTTTCTGCATCGACTCCTTGAAAGTTCTACCAATCGACATGGCCTCACCCACACTCTTCATCTGAGTCGTGAGAGTTGGGTCAGCATCGCGGAATTTCTCGAATGTGAATCGAGGACATTTCACTACGCAGTAGTCGATTGTGGGCTCGAAGCTCGCAGGTGTTTCCCGGGTAATGTCGTTCGGGATCTCGTCGAGAGTGTAGCCAACGGCGAGCTTTGCCGCGATCTTCGCAATCGGGAAACCGGTCGCTTTCGACGCAAGTGCTGAAGAACGAGAAACACGCGGGTTCATCTCGATCACAATCATCCTGCCGTTCTCAGGATTGACGGAAAACTGGATGTTCGATCCCCCGGTTTCCACGCCAATCTCACGGATAACAGCGAATGAAGCGTCACGCATCAACTGATACTCGCGGTCGGTGAGAGTCTGTGCAGGAGCAACAGTGATGGAATCGCCAGTGTGAACTCCCATAGGATCGAGGTTTTCAATCGAACAGATCACCACGCAGTTGTCCGCCCGGTCTCGCATGACCTCCATTTCATACTCCTTCCACCCGAGGAGCGACTCTTCGATCAACACTTCGTTAACCGGAGACATGTCGATTCCCCGCTTAACGATGATATCCAATTCTTCCCTGTTGTAGGCGATACCGCCTCCAGTACCCCCAAGGGTGTAAGCCGGACGAATGATAAGAGGAAATGTTCCGATCTCTGCGGCAATCTGGTAGGCCTCATCCATCGAGTGCGCTACCCCGGACTGAGGCATATCCAGCCCGATCTTCGTCATCGCATCTTTGAAGAGCTGGCGGTCTTCACCTTTCTCAATCGCATCAGCATTCGCACCGATCATGCGGACACCGACTTTGTCGAGATAGCCGGAACGGAAAAGCTCCATCGCCGTATTCAAGGCGGTCTGCCCACCGAGAGTTGGAAGAAGCGCATCGGGCTTTTCTTTCTCGATAATCTTCTCGACTACCTCAGCTGTAATTGGTTCGACGTACGTTTTCGCAGCGAACTCAGGGTCGGTCATGATAGTGGCCGGATTCGAATTCACCAGAACGACGGTGTATCCTTCTTCTTGCAGGGCTTTGCAGGCCTGCACTCCGGAATAGTCAAACTCGCACCCCTGTCCAATCACAATAGGACCAGAACCAATCAGGAGAATTTTTTGGATCGAAGTGTCTTTCGGCATAGAAAGTTCGGGATAAAATTTCACACCCCTTGCATGTCACGGGGGAAATCGCAACGGGGGAAAGCGGGATTTTCACAAACGCGCATGCTTCATGCCAGCCTAACTACATGGTTTTGACCAAATCGATACACATCTACCGAGTTTCCGCTTGAAAAGGGAGAAAATCCTTCCGAGTATGGCTTGACCACTTTTACCGCTATGAGACGAATCTTTCTCACCATCCTCGCCTCTTTGACTGTCTTCGGTATCGGCACAACTGCCGAACAATACCCGAACATCAAGCCCGAGTGGAAGTGTCACTATTCGAGGAAAGATCGAAGCATCTGTAAGGTGTTTCCTAATTTCGCACTGAAAAAGGGCCTCTGTAATCCAGAGCCAGCAATGCTCGGGCACATAGTCTGGTGCCAGGAAGACATTACGGTCACGGAACAGGACGATTGCGGCGAATGGGAGACTTACGAAGCGGTGGTCATCACATATCGTCAGGTTTACGCAAATGGCGCTTGGGGAAAGAAGTTCAAGCGCACTTTCCGCAAGGAACCGACAATCGTAACGCCCCCTGTGATCTATAAGTGATCACCAACCGTCCTGCTATCGAGGATGGAATTTGACCTCACTGGCGAGCACGCCCGCTATGCCTACCGCCTACTCGCGGGTCTAGTAACGCCCAGGCCGATCGCCTGGGTGACAACTCAGGACGAAGACGGTTGCGTGAACGCTGCCCCCTTCAGTTTTTTCAATGTCTTCGGAACGCGCCCGCCAATCCTGGGGTTCGCCCCGGGTGATAAAGAACCGGGGATTCCGAAAGACACGGCGAGAAACATTCGCCGTACTGGCGAATTCGTCGTGAATCTCGTCGATGAAGCCTGCGCGGAAGCAATGAATCTCACTTCGAGTGAACTAGAGCATGGCGTCAGTGAAATCGAACTCGCGAAGCTCCACACCACGGCCAGCGTCTCCATTGCTCCGCCGCGTATCACTGAGGCTCCAGTTGCCTTGGAATGCACAGAATGGTCGACAATGGAAATCGGCCGCAATCGCCTCGTCATTGGGCTCATATCTCGAGTCCACACGGCCGAAAACATCCTCGATCCTGAAACGCTCCTCGTTAATCCTGAGGTTTTTCATCCTATTGGCCGCATGGAAGTCCCTTCAGGTTACTGTCGCACGAACGACCGGTTTCAGATGAAGCGACCCGAGTGATATTTTTCTCGAAATTGACATTTAATTTGGCAAAGTGAAATATTTCGCTTCATTCTGGAATTGAGGGCGGTATAAATGGAACCACGCGATGGTCCTGATCTTGCGGTTTCATTTCTGACTGTCGTCACCAGTAGCCTCCAAAAACATTGTCCGAGAACCCGACAGACCAGCTTGGGAAAAATTATTTCCAAACACGTGAGAAACTGAGCGGTGCCATTCAGTCCCTCAGCGAGCTTGGTCGTGACTGTGGTCTCAATCCCGCGCGGATCGCCCTCCTGAACAATCTACTCGCCAATTTGGAAGACCCATTCCTCTTTGTCGTGGTTGGAGAAGTGAATGCGGGAAAATCCACCCTACTCAACTCGCTCTTCGGCGAAGATTTCTGCACGGCGGATGTCATCCCTACAACGGAACGAATCGCCTTTTTCAAATACGGCGACGAATCTCACGAGTTCGATTTCTCAGAAGATATCGTCGAAATCTTCCGGCCTGCGGACTTCCTCAAAGATTTCAATATCGTCGACACCCCGGGGACAAACTCGATTGAATCCAGACACCAGGAAATAACGGAGCAATTCCTGCCCATGGCAGACTTAGCACTGTTTGTCTTTTCAGTGACTAATCCGTGGGGAGCTACGACTTGGGATTTCCTGGACCGGATTCACCATCAGTGGAAAAAGAAGATCGTTTTCATCCTCCAGCAATGCGACCTGCGCACCGAAGAAGAGGTTGCTGCGATTCTTGAGCACCTCCAAAAGACGGCGCACCACAGATTTGGTCAGCATTTTCCAACATTTGCTATCTCGGCGAAGAAAGCATTTCTCGCTAAAACTTCTGAGGTCGAAAATGATGAGTTGATTGCGGAAAGCCAGATTGCGTCACTCGAACGCTACATTTCTGGCGTTGTTGAGTCTTCCGAGCCGCGGCTCATCAAACTTATTCATGCCTGGAGAGCTTCCTGTTTTGTCCTTGGTGAAATCAAAGAGAAACTCGGTGCTGCTTCCGAAATCATTCGAGCTGACAACGAACTTCTGAGCGAACTCGAACCTGCCAGCAAGTCCCAGCAAGAGCGCACCCTGAAGAAATGCGAACCCCTCTTCGAAGCATTTGACCAGAGCTTCATGGCAGCCGGCCTTCAGGCGGAACCGCTGCTCGACAATGAATTTAAAGTTACGGCAGCTCTCATTCCTCAAAGACAGGGAGCTGAGGAAATTGAAGGACTCATCTTCGCGACGACCATGAAGGCGGTGCGACGCAGCGTGGGAGCTGGCGCCAATGCCGTCCAAGAAGATGTAAACCACCTCTGGGAACGAGTCTCGGAAGAGATGGAGCAGCATTTCAACCTTGAGCTGAGCGTTGGAGAAGACGGTGCTCCCGACTGGACTGAAAGCCGCGTTCGCATCGAAGAGTCCGTCGAAGAGGCTACCGCCGACGCCCTGCAGGATCTCCAGCTCAAGGATCAGCTCGGAAAAATGTTTTCACGCCGCAGCAAGATCATCTGGGGCTTTGTTTTTTCCGCCATTCTTGCCGTTCTCGCCGCAGTGATCCTTTCGATGCTGGAACTGAAACCGTGGAACGTCATTTCTTTTGCTCTCGCAGCAGGGTTCTTAACCCTCGGCGCAGCGATTGGTGCCCGTTCGGTAAAGAACGCCCGCAATTTCTATACTGATACGCTGGAGAAACATCGGGAAATCATCGCGAAAACCCAGCGTGATGCCTTTTCGAAAGCGACCTCACAATTCTACGAGGATTTCATCAGCCTATTCGAACCGCTTCGGAAGGTCTGTCGTGAGCACCGGAAGAAGTACGAGCCACAGCTTCGTATAATCGAGCAAACCGAGAAAAACCTCTCAGAACTCGAACGAATTCTCGCCCCGGTTGAGAAAGCGCTTAACGCTAGGAAATAGACGACTTTTCGTCAGCGAACGCTATTTCAACCAAATCGCATATCAGGTGACCAGCGATCATATGGCACTCCTGGACTCGAGCAGTAACGGGCGAAGGCACTGCAAGCACAAGGTCAGAAAAATCCCCACATGGCCCTGGGGATTCTCCGGTGAATGCGAAAGCCGTGATTTTTTCTGATTTTGCGAACTCGAGGGCTTTGACAACGTTCTTGCTGGTTCCTGATGTCGAGATCCCCACCACGATATCATTGGGCCCGCAGAGAGCTTCGATCTGACGAGCGAAGACAGTCTCGAACCCGAAATCGTTGGCACAGGCAGTGAGCACTGAGGTGTCAGTCGTGAGAGCAAGCCCAGCGAGCCCTTTCCGATTTCTGGTAAAACGCACCGAAAACTCTGTCGCAAGATGTTGAGAATCAGCCGCGCTACCACCGTTACCAAAAAAGCAGATTTTTCCGCCCTTTTTCAGGCAATCGATGGTTCGCTCGGCCATCTCAGCAATTACGCCGGAGCATTCTTCTTCGAGTTTTGCCACCGTTACGGTGTGCTCGGCAATTGTCTTCTGGATAAGTTCGGGGGCTGACATGGAGATTTCGGGGGGACAGTATCAGTTTTCGGCATTTACGCCACTCCGATACTCGCTTCCTATCGCCAGCTTCAACTCCTCCATCTCGATGGGGGTTGTTCCCAACTTTCCAACTACAATACTGCTGGCCAGATTCGAGATTCTCGCGGCGTTTGCCGGGGAAAGCCCAGAACAAAGGCCCAGTGTATAGATCGCAATCGCCGTGTCTCCAGCTCCAGAAACATCGAAAACTTCACGGGCGCGGGCAGGGATGTGAACCGGTTCTTCATTCTCCGAAAAAACCAGCATACCTAATTCGCCAAGTGTCAGCAGGACGTTCTTACACGCCCAGAGCTCCAGAAGTGCTTGCCCCGCACTCAGGAGAGGTTCGTCGCGCAATGGATCCAATCCCGTTTCGCGATTCACATCCTCAATTCCCGAACAGGCAAAGGCTTCGGAGCGATTGGGTTTTACTGTAGTCACCCCTTTCCACTCGATCGGGTTTCCTGGCTTCGGGTCAACAGTGACAACCAGGTCATGCTCCGAAGCTGCCTCCAAGAGCCCCCCGACGAACTCGGGTGTGATCAGCCCTTTCCCGTAGTCTTCGATGATAATTCCATCGATGTCGGGAAGAATGGACCGAATCCCATCCAGCAATTGCGTCGACAGCTCCGACGAAAGCGGTTTTCTCTTCTCCCGGTCAATTCTCACCACCTGCTGGTGTCTGGCTACCACTCTCGTTTTCGTGATAGTATGGAAGTCTTCCAACTCCAGACAGAGGCCGACGCCAATTCCGTTTTCTGCGAGCACTTCCCTGAGCAGGATACCGTTTGGGTCTTTTCCCCACAACCCCGCCAGCTCGATCTTTGCGTCGAATGGAGTCATGTTCCGGGCCACGTTGGCCGCACCTCCCGGGTAGCGGGACTCTCGCTGCACTTCCACCACTGGTACTGGTGCTTCGGGGGAAATCCTCGAAACGCTACCCCAGATGAACCAATCCAGCATGAGGTCTCCGACGACGAGAATCCGTTGCCGACCAAACCGGTCCAATAACTCCTCTGGCGATAACTTGGTTTCCCCCATAGTGGGCGCTAGGCTACGTCTTCAGTTCCGTGATTGCAACCTTACGAGAAGCAGCGCTGAAGGACTAATTCCCCCGGATCTCTCGGCGAATTTCCCCCGGGCGAGTCAGGGATCTCATGGAAACGACGGCCTCTCTCTCCTGCCCCAGCCAATCAAGGAGGACTGCAACACGGTCTTGCCCGGAAATCAGCCGAGTCACTACTGTCTGGAGCCCAGCCATCGGCCCCTCGGTCACTATGACATCATCACCTGCTTCAATGGTCGGTTCGATGATTCGAATCGCCTTCTCTTCCTCCGGAAATTCTTCCTTCAACTCACAGATATAGGCGTCACCAATGACAGGATATTTGTCCGAAAATCGCAGTACCCCAGTCACTCCAGAGGCGGCATTAACGGCGCGCAGATCTTCCCGCAGGTCGAATTTTGCAAAAACATAACCGGGAAAGAGGGCTTCAACGAACCAGACCTTCCCTCTGCGAGTCGACTTTTCGTATCGAATTCGAGGGCAGAATACTTCGTCAAGATTGGCAAAGGCCTTCAAATTTCGAGCGGCAAGGTGTTCGCTTTTCGGCTTGGTGCGCACGCAATACCATCCTTCGGTGAATGTCTCGTCAGAAAGGGACATAAGATTTTTCGGGGGCAATCGTAATAGGAACTGACACCTATACGCCCGACAAGAGAAGGAATCAAAATCCATTCAGCCGCTTTCAGCCCCTCGGCGAGTGGTTGCGGAATCGCCAATTATCCTTTACCAATCCCCTCCTCTGGCACCCCTGCCTGGAAGTCATTTCCCATGTCCGAGCCTAAAAAATCAAAATCCACCACCCGCGCCCTCGATATCGCCACTTCCGATGTCGAGGAAATGGCCATGGAACGGAAGGATGTCTTCCGGCGTCTCCTGGGTTATGTGAAGCCGTATCGAGGGAGACTCTTCTGGGGTGTCACTGCGGGAGTTCTCGCCGGAGTCATGAACGGCATTCTGCTGCTGGTGATCAAAACAGTCATTCGGGTGGTCTTACCCCCTGGAGAGGGAGCTGATACTGGCGGTGCATACAAGCCATTTGCAGATCTCCCGATCTTCACTGACTTTGAGATTCCACGATTCGACTTCGGAGACAATGAGTGGATCTTCATCCTCCTCGTCTGCCTCACGATCCCCCTTCTCCTGCTTATCCGAGGCATTTTTGAGTTTCTTCACAAATACGTGATGCTCTGGATCAATCTCAAGGTCCAGTATCGCCTCAGGGACCAAGTCTTTACCGGATTGATGAAGCAATCCCTCGCCTTCTACAACGTCGTCAAACAAGGAGAGCTCATCCAGACTGTCGCCAACCAGACGAAAACCAGCGCTGAAGCTGGTTCAAATCTTCTGAGCGCACTCATTCAAAATCCGATTTCAATGTTGTCGATTTTTGTGATGCTCATGATTTTCGATCCGCTATACACGGTCGGGGCATTGTTTGTATTTCCCCTTTGTATCGTCCCGGTGGCCATGATCAGCCGCCGCGTGAGAAAGGCGGGAGGAAAAGAAGAACAGGAGTCGGAAGGGCTCATGGTCACACTTCACGAAAGCTTTGGTGGCATCCGATTGGTAAAAGCCAACAGTCGGGAAGAATATCAGCGCGAGCGATTCAATCAGGGAAGCCGGAGAATCAATGAGTTCATCATGAGGTGGAAAAAGGCCATGGAAATCTCCAGCCCCATGGTCGAAATTGTCGCTTCGTTAGGAATTTCGATTGGGATGGTATACGCGTGGTGGACAGGAATGGCTGCCGACAAATTCATGACCTTAAATGTAGGACTCATGAGCATCTATCCCCACGCGAAAGCCCTGAGCCGCATGCAGGTGCAACTGCAGAAATGCTACGTGGCTGCGGCGAAAGTATTCGGTTACATCGATGCCGAACCGGACGTCAGAGATGCCGAGAAAGCGTTTGATCTGCAAAACAGCAAGGGCGCGATCGAATTGCAGGATGTGACATTCGCTTATGTCAAAGATAAGGCTGCACTCAATGGCATTTCCTTAAACTTCGAATCTGGGAAAAAATATGCCTTGGTCGGTCAGAGCGGTTCAGGCAAATCGACTATTCTGTCATTGATTCTTCGTTTCTACGATGTGGGCAGTGGTTCCATCAAGATCGACGGGACCGACATCCGCGACTACAAGCAAGAGTCTCTGAGAGACCAGATCGGTCTAGTAAGTCAGGATACATTTCTCTTTCACGACACCATCGAAAACAACATCCGCTACGGCCGTCTCGACGCAACGCACGAAGAAATCGAGCACGCCGCGAAACTGGCTCACGCACACGAGTTCATTGTTCAGCAGGACAAAGGATACGAAACAATGCTTGGCGATAAAGGCTGCACTTTGTCAGGAGGTCAACAGCAGCGCCTTTCGATCGCACGCGCTATTCTTCGAAACTCTCCAATACTTTTCCTGGATGAGGCAATGTCAGCCCTCGACTCCGAATCGGAGAAACTGATCCACGAAGCAATTCAGGATTTGTCTCGCGGGAAAACTGTAATCGCCATTGCACACCGACTTTCCACCGTTCTCGACTCTGATGAAATTGTGGTAATGAAAGCGGGAGAGGTAGTAGACATGGCACCTCATTCCGTTCTCCTCGAGAGATGCGAGGAATACCAGCAGTTGTATAAGCTGCAGTTTGAGGAAAGCTGATCTTCCTAACTCAGTGATTCAACCGCCGTGGGCGTGCTAGATTCCTTTTCTTTGCCGAAAGAGCGAAGGTCCGAAAGCGATTCAAACAAACGCTTTCCTCTATCCGCCCACCTGAATTCTTCCTGACATATTTGCAGAGAATCCTGGCTCATTTGATTCAAACGGCCCAGATCATCAATTGTCTTGATGACCGATACCATTAGTTCTTCAGTCGTGGATTCCAGGAGAATCTGTTCCGGACTGGAAAGTGGAAGGCCATCAACGGCGCAGGTGAGCCCCGCTATTGGAAGACCATGAAAAACGTATTCCAGTTGCTTCAGCTTAAAGCCTCCGCCGAACTCTTCGACAATCAGCCCCATTCGCGAATTGAGCAAATAGGGCTCCATTTCAGGAACTCTTCCCACAAAGTCGACATCGGGAAACCGGCGTTTCATTGCTAGGCGGAATTCTTCATCTGTTTTCCCAACGATCTGCAACTCGATATCTGCATCAGCCAGTTTCGCAGCGGCCTTCTCAAGAAAGATTTCCAGATTGATTCGTTTTGCGATCCATTCGAATGATCCTGACATAACCAATCTACGTGGCGTCTTCTCATCTATGGAGCGCCCAGTGTGGATTGGCCCCTCATACCCGGGAGTCAGGCAGAGATATTTCTGGTTCGGAAAATTTGCGCGATAGGCATCGACCTCGGTTCTGGTAATTGCTGTTACCAAATCGACGTGCCGGCAGAGTTCGTCTTCGAGGTGAGCATATTTCT
Source organism: Verrucomicrobiales bacterium (assembly GCA_002698785.1). GTDB lineage: Bacteria > Verrucomicrobiota > Verrucomicrobiia > Verrucomicrobiales > DEV007 > Arctic95D-9. The sequence continues at coordinate 78,649 of PAAG01000024.1, forward strand.
CAGCGTCATGCTTCAGCAGCATTTTCTTCGGATACCCTGCAGTCGAGTTATTCGCCACTTCTCGGCGGACCTTCGCTTCGTGATTGTGAGAGACATAGACAAGTCTTGGTGACTCTTCTCCCGCTGACATCCTCAATTTCATCAACGGACCTAACGCCCACCCTATTGCAGCGTGGTCTATGATCACTGCATCCCACTTTCTCTGGTCAAGCGCTTGATCAAGCAAAGCCTCGGGGCCTCCGTTTTTTAATCGCCACGTATCACTTGGGAATCTTGAGACCAAGCTCCCCAATCGAGATCCGAGGCGGGGAGTCCCGAGAAGCCATTCGACACCGTCCTGGTCTTTGTATTGAGAATTCGTCGACCCGTTTCCCACAGGGACTTCATCATTGTCGTGAGCGATTACTGTCAGGTCAACCGGCTGCGCGGCAAACGATCGAATCAAGCCATTCGAATAGATCAGCTCACCACTATTGGTGGGGCGAGGATACTTTCGGGTTAACCACAGGCACTTCATAGAAAAGGTTATTGTAAGAGGAGATCACTCTCGAATGGCACACAGGCCTTCTCACGCTCGCTCCATTTTTTGGGAAGTTGAAAATGCAGAATCGATTCCCGGGAAATTCCTCCTGCTACCTCGAAGTCCCCTCCTTCGTACATCGACCACGCCAGTATGTCGGTTTCTGCTTGAAGTCCTGCCCCTTTTGGATCCCTGACGATCCGGCGAATCAATTCTTCTAACGCATTAGTGTCAGGGTCCAAATCGACATAATCCATCGGAACGAATGCTCGCACTCCCCACTTGCATTTATAGATTCCAATCAAATAGGCACGAAGAGAACCATATTGATCACAGAGCCCAACAAATCTCCTTTCGACCGTACCTATGCGGGTAAGCCACTCCAGGGAGTCGATCGTTATCGTGCGCCTGACTTTACCATCATGCAGCTCAGGAATCGACTGCACCTCATTCGGATTGACAGCTAAGTAGCTCGATTGATCTATCTCATTAGCCTTTAACTCGAAGCTCAGTTTCAGAGGTCTCAGCAACGACCGCGACAATTCACCTCCCATTCGGGCGAGAGGAAAAAAGAATTGATGTCGATCCCCTGCCCGTTGAAATCCCAGCTTTTCGAGGAGAACCCTCATCTCAGGAGAAGGAGAGCCATCTATCAAATGATACTTTCTGGAAAGCGCACGCTGGCGAGAAAGCATACCCATCACCGCAGACCGATGAGCCGCCCTGACAAAGAATGATGTCAACACAAGCGAGGGCACCATTTCTCCATCAACCGTGTAGTCGAAGGGTATCAAGCCATTGAACCCGACGATCTCGCCTTCCGGTGAGTAGAGGATAAAGCCCTTCGGAGAGTCCTCTCTGCAGAAGGGGTTTTCGTCCCACCACCATGTCATTCGTTCCTGCCAGGAGTCCGGAGAGTCGTCGCCTTCACGGGGAGACTCCAGCTCGTCATCGAGCACAAATCGAGCAAGGAATTCTGCGGCCGGCCTGTTATCGGCGGCATTCCCTGTAACTTTTTCAATTCGATAGCCCATTTCCTGACACCACCATTACTCTGCAAGCGTGCCAGCAAGCGCTTTGCGATCGATTTTCCCATTGATCGATTTTGGCATTTCTTCGAGGATTCGTATCGCATCAGGAACTTTCGCCGGCTCAAGAGTCTCCGAAAGGGCTTTCAGGATCGCTTTTTCGTCGATGCCGTCATCGGAGCGAGTGACAAAAAGATGCAGAGTGTCGTCCGACTCTCTTTGATGGAGGCTCGCTTCGACGATGCCGTCGATCGTACAGGCTTCGTTTTCGATCTCCACCGGACTGATCCTGTTACCTCTATGCTTCAACCAGTCATCACTCCGAGCGGAGAAGTAAATGAATCCGTCTTCATCCACCGATCCAGAATCTCCTGTGAATAACTCCACTGCCGCTTCGGGGGCACGCTTACGAAATCGTTTCGCGGTTTCTTCTCGGGCTTTCCAATATCCCAGAGCAACATGCCGGCCGCGAACAACAAGCTCACCGACTTCACCGGCAGGGAGCCGATTTCCCTCTTCGTCGACGGCGTACACCTCTGTTCCCGCCAACGGACGACCAACGGAATCGGAGTGCTCAGAGAACTCGCATGGCTTCATGATGGAGACGCGCTTGCACTCTGTCAGGCCATACATGACGAACACTTCCAACCCAGGGAACATATTCTGCATCTCCTCAATGTAAGACAAAGGAAGCCTTTCCCCGGTGTTGGTAATAGCCCTGAGTTCGGGCAATTCGAGCGGCTTGCGTCGCCCTAAAGCGATCAGGGCAGCGTAGACAGATGGAACGCCAGGAAGCACCGACACGCCCGCTTCCTTCATCACTTGAGGAAGACGAGGCCCGACCTGCCCGGGATCTCCGATGTACAATTTCGCCCCGGCCTGAGCAGCCAGAAAAATCTGGTACAACCCGTAGTCGAACGCCAGTGGGAGAAAACAGCCAATCGTATCTTCTGATTGATAATTCAGACGATCCTGAATCGCGCCCACCACATAGCAGATGTTCTCGTGAGAAAGAGTGACACCTCGAGGTGTTCCGGTTGATCCAGAGGTAAAGACGAGGCAAGCGGCATCAACGTCGAATCCATGCCAGCCTCCCATTTGAGAGGGAGAGTGTTGAGCGTCTTCCCATGAGACCCAGCCTTCGGGAACCGTCTCTCCGGAAACAACAATTTTCGTCTTGATCTCAAATTCCTGCCCAATGTTTTCGACAGTCGTATCGTCCGCAATCACTGCCACCGGCTCAGCCTGGTCGAGAATCTTAACGAGCCCCTTCGGCTTCAAGTTTGCATTCAGGACGACGTAGATTCCGCCCAACAGGGATACAGCATAAAGCGCTACCGCAATTTCGGCTCGGTTCGACATGTGAATTCCCACGCGGTCACCTCGCTTTACCCCATGTTTATCAAGGTAGAAGGCCAAGCGACGCACCGCTGCCTCTGTCTCCGAATACGTCAATGAGACACCGAAACGGTCTTCCAGATACGTTTCATCAGGCCTGGAATGAACGGCGGAGGAGAGAATGCCAGCAACTCCATATCCGGGTTGCCATCTTTGGGCGAGGGTAGGAACTCGACTCATATGGAAACCTATATTATAAATTCAATAAAAACAATAACCAAGTAATTCTTGGTTTTTCAGGGCTTGGACAGCTCTTTTTCCATGATTCCGCAGAATTCCGGGTTGCTCGATCCTTCGAAATTCGTTCCCATGTCTCCCGAAATGAATCTCCGCTTCGCTCCCCTTTTCGTTCTGATCTTGGCCAGCTGTTCTTTTTCTTTGGCCTTGGATAAGCCCAATATCCTCTGGATCACCGGAGAAAACTTCTCGAACGACCTTGGCTGCTACGGTCAGGCAAATATATCCACGCCCAATCTCGACGCGCTTGCTGAGGCTGGAATCCGTTACACCAACGTCTTTTCCACCTCTCCTGTCTGTGCTCCGAGTCGCTCCTGTTTTCTGCTGGGCATGTACCAGACAACGACGGACACGCACAACATGCGCTCCCACCGCGAAGATGATTTCAAGCTCCCCCCTGGAATTCGCCCGATCACGCACCGCCTCAAGGACGCCGGTTACTACACCGCAAATATCACCCATATCGGCGAGGAAGAAGTCGGCACCGGAAAACTCGATCTCAACTTCGTGAACGAAGGCGACATCTACGAGACCAAACTCTGGAAAGACCTCAAAGGTAAAGAACCATTTTTCGCCCACATCAACATGCCCGAGGCGGAGTACGATATCTACGACCGCAAATCAGCGGAAAAAGAGCGAGTGCCCTGGGTCGGTGAAGAATGGCATCCCAAAGTAGCGACCGCCGAGAACGTGACTCCGCCACCCTACTACCCGGATCATCCTGTCGTCCGTGAAGAATGGGCTCGATATCTGAATTCCATCAGTGGTGCCGATGTTCGAATTGGAAAAATCCTTGAGCAGCTCAAATCCGATGGATTCGACGATAATACGATCGTGATCTTCTTCTCCGACAACGGGCGCCTGACTGCACGCGGTATCCACTGGCCGTTCGACCAAGGTCTCCGCGTCCCCATGATTGTTCGCGGAGCGAAGAATTTTCCCGAAATGGGAGGATTCCAGGTTGGCGCCGTCAGCGACCGAGTGATCAGCCTACTTGACCTCACTGCCACCACCTTATGGATGGCTGGAGTGGATCGACCACTTGGCATGCAGAGCCGCGTTTTCCTCGGACCGGAGGCCGGACCAGAAAGGACATATGCTTTCGCGGCACGCGACCGCATCGACGAAACGGTCATTCGCATGCGCTCCGTCCACGACAAGCAGTATCACTACATCCGGAATTTCACACCCGGCGCGGGCTTTGAAACGCTCAACCGTTACAAAGAAAAGTGCTTTCTGGTGAAACCACTGATGAGAGAACTCAAAGCAGAAGGGAAACTAACAGGCCCACCATTGGAACTGATGAAGCCTTTTCCGACCGAAATGCTTTTCGATGTAAAAGCTGACCCGCACGAGATCGAGAACCTCGCTGACTCCAGCAATCCAGAGCATAAAGAAGCCCTGTCCCGCATGCGGGCGGCTCTCGATACCTGGATGGTTGAATCCGGAGACAGAGGCTACATTTCCGAACCCGCTGACACTGTTGCTCCCTTTCTCAAGGAAATGCACGACTGGTTCGGCACCCCCGACTGGGAGCCCTATCCTTGAGTCTCGGCTAACATTCCTTCCACCTCAGGCAAAGACGGAAGGTTTCCCCTTCCTCCCAGACCTTTCGCACTCAACGCCGCAGTGGCACTCGCAAAACGTGCACAAGCCTTGGCATCATCTCCTCGACTGAGAGCGAAAAGAAACGCTCCATGAAAGACATCGCCGCACCCCGTTGTGTCGACGACATCTTCTACGGGAAACGCAGGCTGATGAAATGTTTCCTGTCGATTGATGAGCCAATCGCTCCCATGAACCCCATTTGTGATCCCAACGATATCCGCTCCCCATTGAGAAAGGGAATCAAGCTGGGGCCTTCGTTCCTGACTTTCTGATAAACACTCGGCAAAATCACGAGCTACGATCAGAATGTCGACATAGGGAAAGAGGTCATGAAATTTCGAATCATATCGGTGTGCTCCTCCGTCGAAGGAGACCAGCCCACCGTTCTCTTTCACCATTCTTGCGGCATCGATACAGGCAGGCCAATGGCGCCCATTCAGATGTAAAATCGAAGAATTTCCAAGAGCTTCAAAAGGCAATTCTTCCGAAGAGAAAGGAGTGAAGTCTCCCTCTTCAAAGATGATGTGACGTTCCCCATCCAACTCGCGGACGAGAACTGTTCCGAAAGTGCTCCGCGCCTCTGCTTCCCGTTTTAGGAAACTGACATCGACACCAAACTTCGTGTAATCCTCGTGGATCAAATCACCACGCCAGTCATCACCAATTCGATCCAGGATAGCGGTTTTTGCTCCAAGCCTCGATGCCGCACAAAGAGCAGTAGGCACTGGTCCACCACCCATCAAGGCGGATCGGTGCACTTCAGTCACGCCTCCCTCAGCAGGGAAAGAAGGAACGATCTTAATGGAATCGAGGATCGACATTCCGATCCCCACGATGTCGAACGAAGGAACTGCGTCCTCCGGCATCAGCTGGCGTGAGTTTTCAGCCAGGAAACCACTGCCTCAGTCATCTGATCGAGGCCGGCGCCGCTGTAGACGTGATCTACGCCTTCCAGAATCACGAGTTCTTTTGGTTCGTAAGAATTGGCGTACAGCTCTTGCCCTTCTTCGACAGGAACAACGTCATCTTTGTCACCATGGAGAATCAGGAAAGGGACCTCGATCTTTTCCGTCTTTCCGAGCACGGACTTAATCTTGGCCATGTCTTCCACGAAAGTTTTGGAAAGCGGGCATTCCTTGTCGTCCCACATGCAACCCTTGCCGGGAGTCTGGCCACCAAATTCTCGATCGCAGAAATCTTTGGTGTGAACCATTCCAGAGAGAGACGCGAGCAACTCGATACGCTCATCTTTCACCGCAGACAAAATACCAACGGCAGCGCCCATGCTGTGTCCCATGTAGCAGATCCGATTGTAACCAGCGTCTTCTGCTGCATCGACGACCGCCTTGAGGTCTTTCACCTCTTTCGTAATCGTGCAGTCTTCGAATTTGCCATCGGAATTCCCGTTACCAGCAAAGGAAAATCGCAGAGCATTGAATCCTTCTTTCTCAAGGGCTTCACCCAGCCCGATTGCCCACGGACGATCCTTGTTCCCGGTAACGCCGTGTCCGATGATCACCAGCAGGGAGGTGTCGGAAGGGTCGCCGTGGAATTCATAGTCGAGTGATTCCTTCGAAGAGTTGAGAATTTCGCGTTCCATTTGTTGTCTGTAATGTGCGGTTGGGCTGTAAAATGTCTAACGTCGAGTTTTAGAATTGTGTATCGAATACACGGACCTCTTTGAACCACTTGCTGTAATTATCAACAAACACGTGGTGGTCGTCGTGCACCTGATATGCATTGTGCTTTTCCACGGACTCAAACTCAAGCACCAGAGCATAGTCAAATGTATTCTGTGTCACAGGACGCTCAGGCGTGCCAGCAGCTTTTCCAAAAGATCCATTCTGGACGACATCGATTTCAAAAAGCGCGCGGAGACCATCTTCAAACGAAGCCTTGTCTTCCGGAGTGAGCGACTCTTCGAGCCAGAAATATACGTTGTGTCGGACCATGGCGCGGAGCCTAAATGAGCGTCCGAAATTAATCAACCGGCGACTGTGCCGCGATCAAATTTTCCTGAAAGAAAACTTCGTTTTCTTAAATGGTCCCGTTCTGCAAAACCGCCTGGATATGCGGGGTGTAAAGATCGGGTTCCAGCAGAAAGGAGTCGTGCCCTTTCTCTGAGTGCACCGTAAGGAAAAGATGGGGGACCTCGGCCTGTTTCAGGTAATCAACAAGGGCGGCCTGTTCTTCAGGATAGAAACAATAGTCTTCGTCGATGCTGAATACGAGGTACTGGTGCCCAGCCTCTTTCGATCGGGCAAAAAGATCGACGGAATTCAATGCGTCAACCTCTTCAACCGGGTCATACCGACTCCACATTTCGCAAATCCGGAGATAGGTGTTCGCATCGAAGCGGTTTGTGAATTTCTTGCCCTGATGGAGCATGTAGCTCTCCACATGATCGTGGGCCTGGTACCAGGAAAAGCGATCCTCAGGGTGCACAACGTCCTTGCTCGCCCTGCGTTCGATCGCATTCAGGTGAACGAAAGTCTTGTGGCTGATCATACGAGCCAGCGCGAGCCCTGTCTCAGGAGGAGCTGAATCATAATACTCCCCCCCTTGAAAGCTTGGGTCATTCTCGATGGCCAGAATCTGCTCCAGCAAAATGATCCGGTTCAAAACGGTCGTTTTCACTCCCGTCGCAATGGGAATCACCACTCGAACTCGATCAGGATACAAAGTCGCAAAAGTCACACAGGCCAGACCGCCTGTTGACGGCCCCACTACTGCCAGCAGTTGTTCGATCCCAAGTGCATCGAGAAGAGCGGCCTGACTGCGAACAACGTCTCCGACCATAAGGTTCGGAAAGGTGGAGCCATACCGTTTCCCTGTTTCGGGGTCGATACTTGCGGGACCGGTTGAGCCATAGCAACCACCGAGGTAGTTGGCACAAATGATGAAATACTTATCCGTGTCGAATGCTTTGCCCGGACCAATGAACAGGTCCCACCACCCAGGCTTACATTCCCCCGTCCAGAATGGGTTATCCGGCACACTGGGGTTGAACCCTGCCGCATGCTGACTCCCTGAGAAGGCGTGAAAAAGAAGCACCGCATTCGACTTTTCGGCATTCAGTTCGCCATAAGTCTCGTAGGCGATCTCGACATGGTCCAGCTTGGCACCACTCCGGAAAACGAACGGATTGTCCGGAGTCGTGATAGTATGGAACTGGGTTTCTACCTGGCCGATTTCACTCATGGAATCTACGGGGGCGCCAAGGCTATACCAGATCAGGCTTCCGCGCCACCGTTTTACCTGTCATAACAAGACAACGCCACAACCATTCGGAATTGATCAAATGAATCGGTACGATAAGCTCTTGTAAAGCACGCCAATGGACTCCTCCGAAGAAGAATTAGTCGCTCTCGAAGCAGAATTCCCACTCCTATCCGGAACTGCATTCGAACAGGCGAAAGAGGATGCTTTACGAAGCGGTCTCACAGTGCTGTACGTGCGGAACGGAAAGCTCCTTCGTCAACATCCGAACGGCACAGAGGAATTTGTAAAGGAAGTTGAAACACTTGTGGACGTGGAGAAGGGCTCCAAAATCAGCATCCCCAAGTGAAGGCTATCCCAAGACTCAGGATGTTTGCCGGGCCCAATGGTTCAGGTAAGAGCACCCTGAATAATCTACTGCTTCCCCATCTGATAGGTGTTTACGTGAACGCTGATGTAATTGAGCGCACGATAACCGAAACCGGAAAGTTATGCTTGAAGCAATTTGAGATCGCCGGTCACGGAGAAGAACTGATCCAATTCCTGCAGCACTCCTCTTTTCTTTCATCAGAGAACCTCACGCCATCATCATCATCTGTTTCGGCTGAACGTGAAACAGTCCTCTTTCATTCCTACCCGGTAAACTCCTACCTGGCATCCGTCATCGCAGACTTTTTGCGAAAGACTCTGATGGTGAAACGGAAAACACTCACCATTGAAACGGTGATGTCTCACCCCTCAAAAGTCGACCTCCTGAAAAAAGCACAGGAATCAGGCTATCGAACCTATCTGTATTTCATCGCAACCGAAGACCCGCTCATCAATGTTTCTCGTGTGAAAAACCGGGTAGCACAAGGTGGACACCCGGTTCCAGAGGAAAAAATCATAGAGCGATACGATCGGTCCTTGAACCTCCTTTTCGATGCCATTCGAAACACGAATCGCGCCTACCTCTTTGACAACTCGGGTGAGAATAAGCAAAGAACGTGGCTCGCTGAAGTGACAGAAGGCAACGAAATCGAATTCAAGACCGATAAGATTCCGGCTTGGTTCAGGCGCTACTTACTGGAGAAGATTTCTTGATCCTTGCCTCTTGCGCAACACTACCGCCAATCCGCGGTTGATCAAAAACAGACCCGACTCTTTCTTTCCCGATGAGAATCCCCGCTCTACTGGCTGCTATCGCGGCATCCGCCATGCTGGCAATCGGCTCCGAGACACCGAATATTGTGATCATCTACGCCGACGACCTGGGATGGGGGGATCTCTCCTGCTACGGAAATACGGATTGGGAAACCCCGAACATCGACCAGATGGCCGCAGAGGGAGCCCGGCTCACGGATTTCTACGTTGCCACGCCAAGCTGCGCTCCATCACGGGTCGCACTACTCACCGGGCGGTTTCCGTTTCGGACGGGAGTTCCTTCAAATCCCACTCCCGATGCCGGTCGCGACCACGGCATCAAAGCCTCAGAGGTTACTCTCGCCGAGATCCTTAAGAAGAAAGGCTATGCGACAACGATCGTTGGAAAATGGCATCTGGGCCACCTGCCTGACTTTTATCCCACCAGGCACGGATTCGACTCCTACTTTGGTATTCTTTACTCGAATGATATGCGCCCGGTCATGCTATGCCGCGACGAGCAGGCCGTGGAATATCCCGTCGTTCAGTCTTACCTCACCCAGAGATACACCGAAGAGGCGACCCGCTTTATCGAGGAAAATAAGGATGGTCCCTTTTTCCTCTATTTTCCTCATGCGATGCCTCACAAGCCATTAGCAGCCGCCGAAGACTTCTATTCCCCCGAAACTCCGGCAGATCTCTACGCCGATGTGATTCGTGAACTCGATTGGTCTGTGGGCGAAGTGCTCAAGAAACTCAAAGAGCTCGATCTGGACGAAAACACCTTGGTGATGTTCTCTTCGGACAATGGCCCATGGTATGGCGGCAGCACCGGTGGCCTGAGGGGAATGAAAGGTTCGGGCTGGGAAGGCGGCACACGCGTCCCCGGAATTTTCCGTTGGCCGGGAAAAATCCCCGCCGGAGAAACCATCTCTTCCCCCTGCGCCACCGTGGATGTATTACCCACTGTCTGTGGGCTGACCGGAGCGGAGAAACCAGCGTACCCTCTCGACGGAGCGGACATCTGGCCACTGCTATCAGGGAATGGAAAAGCAGATCCTGAACGCGCCGTCTACACCTGGAACGGGACAGCGCTGCATGCCGTCCGCCAAGGAAAATGGAAGCTCCATGTCACGGCCGCGAGAGCGCGCCCGCGAGGCAAGAAGTCGGAAACCTGGCTGGACGCTCGCGCACCCGATGGAGCGACCATCATTGCCCCAAACGAGCAATACCAGCCTTGGCAATACCCATCACCTGAAGATACCGAAAACACGGCCCCGGCAAAACCGTGGCAGCTCTTCGACCTCGAATCCGATCCAGGGGAGCAGAACGATGTGACTGATCAATACCCTGAAGTCGTTGAGAAACTTCGGAAAATCGCCGAAACAGCCCTCGAAGACACGGCGGATGTTGAAGTTCCCAGGTATCCGAAGCCAGTCACCCGAATCTATTCTGGTCCCGGCCGTATCACTAAAGATGCGCCGGTCCCCATTGACCAAGTCATTGAAACGAGCCGAAATCGCTAAAATCATCCCTTTATTCCCCCACCCATGAAATTCCTTCTCACTTTTTTGCTCACCCTTTCTGGATTCTTTGCCGCTGCCATTGCCGCCGACCGTCCGAATATCGTCTGGATCTTTGTTGAAGATCAAAACGGATGGTACGGATGCTATGGTGACGACACAGTCCCGACTCCAAATCTCGACGCACTCGCCGAGCGTGGAGTCCGTTTCGACCGAGCCTACATGCCAGCCGGAGTTTGCTCAGCCACACGATCCGCGATTGCTCTCGGGGCCATGCAAACTTCGATGGGAAACCACAACCACCGCAGTTCTCGCGAGCGCGTTCCCGAAGAAGTAATCAACCTGCCCGATGGAGTCGAAACCGTTTACGAGCTGATGCGTGAGGCGGGCTACTATGTTGCGAGCAGCGAAGGGAAAAACGATTTCAATTTCCTCTTCGACATGGACGAACTCTATGACACCTACGATTCGAAGATGGGTCCTCACACATTGTGGCGAGAGCAGAGCGGAGACAAACCGTTCTTTGCCCAGATACAGTTGAAGGGCGGTAAGAATTCGGGGCAATTCAAGGGCTGCAATCCGAAGCAGAATAGCGATAAAGAGCCGCATACCAATCCGGACGAAATGGAGGTCGCTCCCTACTATCCTGACCATCCGGTGATGCGTCGTGAGTATGCGCACCATTATGACACCATTCGTCAGACCGATGACGAAGTCGGTGAAATTATAGCTTCGCTCAAAGAAGACGGACTACTGGAAAATACGGTCGTCTTCTACTGGACTGACCATGGTTTTCGCCTCCCCCGCCACAAGCAGTGGCTCTACGAAGGGGGAGTCCAAGTGCCATTGATTGTCGCTGGCCCCGGAATTGACGCAGGAACATCGCGCGCAGATCTCGTGAGCGGAATCGACATCACCATGTCCACTCTCTCGCTGGCAGGAGTGGAGAAACCGGACTGGGTCGAAGGGCGCGATCTTTTCGCTCCAGATCATGAAGAAAGAGAATACGTGGTTTCGGCCCGCGACCGCTGCGACTACACCATCGAACACGTGCGAGCCATCACGACGGAGCGATTCAAGTATCTGCGCAATTTCCTGACCGATCGCCCCTTCATGCAGCCGCAATATCGCGACGGCCGCGACTACATTGAGGTGCCACGCCAACTCCACAAAGAAGGAAAACTCAACGAAGTTCAGTCCTTCATGTGGTCAGAAACGAGGATTCCCGAAGAGCTTTACGACCTCGAGAATGATCCACACGAAATTCACAACCTGGTCGACGATCCCGCATTTGCAGATGAGTTAGAACGCCACCGTGAGATTCTCGAAACATGGATGAAAGAAACCGACGACAAGGGGCAATACCCGGAATCACTGCATTCGCTTCGCGGTGTTCTCACTCGGTGGGATGACGTCGCTGTAAATCCCGAATACGAAGCTGCTCGCGAATACAACCGGGAACACCCAACTCCACCTCCCGGATTTGAAATGATCTTTGACGGCAAAACTCTCGAAGGTTGGGAAGGCAGCCCGGAGTATTGGTCGGTAGAAGACGGTGCTCTTACTGGAGTGACCGACGGGAGCCTGAAGATGAATCGCTTTATCACCTGGAAAGGTGGCACTGTCAGGAATTTCGAACTCCGCGTAAAAGTCAAAGTCACGCCCGGAGGAAATAGCGGACTCCAATATCGAGGCCAGGAGCGCCCCGACCTCGGTGACTGGGTCGTGACCGGGTATCAGTGCGATGTCGTAGCAAATCGAGCTGACTACAACGGCATGCTCTATGAAGAGAAAGGGCGGCGCATTCTGGCCCACACGGGGGAAAAGGTCATCATCGACACAGAAGGACAGCCCTGGATCGCAGGCAAAATGCCGGTCAAAGAATTCAAAGCCGGAGAGTGGCACGACTATCGGATCGTCGTTCGCGGGAATCATCACCAGCACTGGATCGACGGACACCAGACAGTGGACGTGGTCGACCTGGATGAAGAAGGCCGCGCCCTCGAAGGAGTCCTCGCAGTGCAGGTCCATGTCGGCCCCGCGATGAAAATTCAGTATCGCGACATCTTCCTGAAAAAGTTCGGACCGAAGATCCCGCTCATCACTCCCGAAGAAGCGCCTATCCCGAAGGGAGCTGAAATGGTCGAACCGCAGGGGGGATGGAAGAATGGAAAAGCCAAAGCAAAATAATCAGAATTGACTCATTCTCGCATTCGCTTGGAAATATCCTTTTGAATTATTTTTCTCACCCATTCAGGGTCAGGTCTCGTCGCAACAGACCTCCCGCCTGAGTTCCGGTTCGATCCATTCACGAGTTGGATGGTATGATTGATGGCAATCAACTTGCCATCGATCCCGACAACAGGTCCTCCGCTATTGCCCGGAACCAGAGGCGCATCGTGGGTAATACTCTGGAAGCGCCCCCCAGGTGAACGCAGTTGTCCGATGATTTCGATTTGGCCCGCTGAAATGCGGGTCTCTGTATCGATGTCAATTTCGTTCGATTCGGGATCTTTCGATTCCTTTTGAAAACCTCCAGAGACAACAGAATCACCAACTTTTGCAGTCTCCCCCCATTCGAAAACGCTGTGAGGTTTCGCATCGACGTGTAAGACGGCTAGATCCAATTCCTCGTTTCGGCCAGATTTACTCCAAACGACACGTGCCTTCCTCATCTCGATTTCATCCTGCCCCCAGAACAGAAGAACGGTCTGCTTAGCGGCGATACAATGTGCTGCGGTTAGGAAATAACCTCGCTTATCGATGGCAATCGCGGTTCCAAATTCTACCTCAGCACGGTCCAAAAAGGTGACACTCCCAGTGATCGAATTCTCATCTGCCTCCTTCTTGGATAAATCTAACTGCATTCTATCCGAGTTGATAACGAAGCCGATTCGATCAGCCAGATATCCGTGAACAGAATTCCCCTGCCACGAAATGCTCTCCAGCAGTTTGATCGACTCTTCCTGTCGACCTGTCTGGATCTCTTCATTGAAGTCCAATGAGGTGGAAACACATCCCTGGATGAAAAGCGAAACACCCAACAGCGAACTGACTTGAACCTTCAACCTCATTGACGATTCCTTACAACCTATACCGAATGTCAATAGACTCAGCCTCGCGAAAGAGGCCCTGCTACCGTTATATGCAGGAAAGTGACACTTGAAGTTACTCCTAATCACGGGAAAAAGTGATTTTGATGAAACGAATCGCGTTAGCCTCAGCTATAATCTCCATTGTCTCGCATTCCATCTCTGCCGACTGGGACCCTGAGGACACAACTTTTGATCCTAAGATCGCATCGGTAGTGGTGGAGAACTCGACCCGAATCGGAGACCCAGCCCCTTTCTGGCAGGAAGGCTACGACATACAGAGCTACACACACGTGCAAGCTTATCCGGACACAGGACAAGGAGCGTTGGTAGGAGTGTCTCTGATTGTCCCGATGATTCCTGGCGACACAAAACCAATTGGCGGGGCTTCGATCTATTGCTCAATTGAGGAAGCAAAGAAGCTGGCAGAAACTCTGCGCGAAGGAGCCAACCGCGAAACGGCCCCTGAAAAAGACGAAGAACTTGCCGTCATCAAAAAGGAAAAGAATCCCCATGCGTGGAAAGTCGTCCTGAATACTGATTCAAAAATCGAGCTTCACCAGGATACCGGAGAAACCGTGAATATCTTCCGATTCGCTCCAAACCCAGCGAAGAAACTCGCCAGTGCGATCGAGTATTACCTGAAGGAAGTCGAGTAGGAGCCCCGCCCCGCATGACACATCGAGTTCGCGCCGCTGCGATAATTGTAAGGGGCGACGAACTGCTTCTCGTTCATCATATTGATCCGACTTCGGAAGAGTCGTATTGGGTACCTCCTGGCGGTGGCCTCGAGGCGGAGGATGCATCTGTAATTCACTGCGCGATTCGTGAAACATTTGAAGAAAGCGGACTGCGTGTCATCGTTTCAAAGGTTGCTTACGTGGCCGAGTTCCAGGAATCCCCTTCAGCTACCCTTCACCTCGAGATCTTCTTTCTCGCAGATTCCTACGAAGGAGAAATCACCCTGACACATCTTCCTGAGGACCAGCCCGATTTCGACATCATCCAGGAAACTCGATGGGTTCACCGAGATGAACTCGACTCTCTCACCGTCTACCCAGAGGAATTGAAATCAGACTTCTGGGATCACCTCGCCGAAGGTTTTCCAACCACGATCTATCTCGGCCGCAGAGGCACGGAACCTACGTAAGATTTACTCTGCCGGAAGCTGTCTCAGGATCAACCAGCACAGGCAGGTATTTTTACTACTACCGGCCTTCCCAATCGTCACAGTCAACTTTCCATCATCGACCTTCACGGTCGTCACTCTCTCAATAAATGCTCCAGATGCAGTCGGTTCGTCCTGTATCAAGTCCACACCTTCGATGGACACGTGATGGCCTTCCTGGTTATGCCCCGAATCCCCCACACAAACCGTGACCTCGTATTTCGAGCCCTTTTGCACAGCTACCTCCCAGATATCTTCACTTCTCGTGTAAAGAAAAGTGTCGCGATAATTTTCAGGATAAGCAGACCTCTTCCGTCGATTTCCTTTGATCGCCTTCCGCCAGCCAAAACCAGCCGCCTCTGACCAAGCGCCTCCCTCGTCCGAGTTTACCCCTTCGCTATCGGCTCCGCCAAAATTGAAGCGCATCTCCAGTGGCATCTTCTTTTCCGGCCATAGCCCGTCAGACTCCTGTGTGAGCATCGGTTGATTTACACCCCAGACGATCGGCTCGTTGGGAGTGAAAAGCAGGGCATCTTCTCCATTTTCGATACCATCCCAGTCCGCATCATCGGAACTCTTATTCGGAAACGATTTGGGTTCGGCACCCGATTCTTCCAAAACTGTCCACCATACTTTCGCGAACTCTCCACGAGTCCAGCCTGCCTCAGGAGGAGCAAGATCGAACTCGCCCGAAAACACTTTCCCCGTCAGTTCCTTCACTTCCGCAATCCACTTATCCTTTGCTGGATCGTCTGGACGAAAATCCACTTCCTCACTCCGAATCGGAATACATCCCAGCGCGGACAGGCGATTCACCGCGACGAACGAGTCGTTCGTGACAGGCAGGTCTCGCCAGGGCCAGACCAACAAAGGCCTGCCCCAAGAATCCCCACACAAGGCACTTCGAACCTTCTCCAGCAAACCACGATCATAAGGCACCTCGCGCGGATCAACGCCCTCGCGCAAACTCACTGCAGCGAGGGCACCGCTTGCCTGCCCGACATGAATGCACTGGTCGTGCAATCGAATCGCAGAACTGACCACACTGCTATAGCCCACATTCTTCTGCGCCCCTAACAAACCATTCATTTCAATAGGGATCAGGCTCCTCGCAGGAAACACACACCGATCACTCAGATAATGAGTGTTTCGCCCCTCTTTCTCGTAATCAATCCACGGACCGGATTCCCCCTCGTCCTCGAGGTAAGTCCGCCCCGTGCGATGAAAGTCATAGTGAAACTGCCAGGCAAAAAGCCCATCCGGATACATCACTTCGGTGAATCGCTCTTTAGCAGAAACCTTTGTTTCCCCGTCTCGATTCCGGCCGTCCTGCTCCCGCATCATATACATCGCCTTCAAGCGGAGAGCCTCACGAATGTAGGGTTTGGGAGGAAGGTTGTCTTCCGTCCCGAACTCACTACTCAGATGAAAATTGCGGAAGGAGTTCGCCTTATCTGGCGCCAGGTCATGAACAAAATTCTGCAAATGATAGAGTACCCCGAGCGAATGATTCTTTGAATCTTGAAAAATCACCTCACGCTGTGCCCTTGTCATTTCCACGATATTCTTCTTCGATGCCCCAGGCTCCAGGCTCTCCAACTGATCTACCACCCTCTCGGGCAATCGAGTAAGCGGATAATCCTGACCATTCATGTAGCAGAGCAGAATCGACGTTTTCCCATCTTTGCTGGTGGCGCCTTCGACGATTCGCCGCACAGAATACACGGAGAGCATTCGCGAATTTTCTTCCCCATCGTCCGGCCAATGCAATATCCCTCCAATCCTCGCTTTGCGGTCCCATTTCAGATCATCAAAATGTGGCTTCCCGATACGGGTGGCGCGTGGATAATTCCGATCATCAAAATAAGGAGGCTTAGGAATCGGAGTCGGCCCATCGGACTCCGCAACGATCATACACCACGTGATCGGATTCATTTCATTATGAGGAAAAGCTTCCATATCGGTCGGAGCGCTCGGCTCACCATATCGGCTCTGCGGATCGGGCCCGCATTCGTAGGCGGCCCCACTGACCTGGATCACCTCTCCCCAGTCAGATGCGTCGATCGTGATAGGGGCTTTCACTCGCAGAACGCATTCGTCACTTCCCACCGGTGCAAATTCGACCGCATTTAAACGAGGGCGAATACCCGACCGGTCCACCTCGGCCCCTACCGGATAGTGCCTCCAGATCACCTCTACTTGTCCCGATTTCAGATACGGATCGATAATCTCCCGGAAGGCAGACTCCGCCTCCTTCGGTCGAAATGTCGTCGGTCCGTGCCATGGTTTCCCAGGCATTCGATCTCCATACTTCTCCAGGTTTTGCAGTTCGATCTTTTCAATCACCTCCAGAAAAAGGCCGCTACGATGAAAAGATCGCTTCATGGGGTGCCAATCCACCCCCCAGCCGACGCGTCCCACCCCTTTGTTCTCGTCGACACAAGCCAACGCCTGCTCCGTGAACTGGCCACCGAACCATTCCCCATCATGGACGATGATGATTTTCTCCACCCCGAGTCGCGCGGCATGGACTGCTGCGGCCCATCCAGACTCCGTCGCCCCCACGACCAGAAGTTGGGCAGACTTTTCCTCAACATCACAGAATGCTGAGGAAAAGAGGCACAAAGACAAAACTGCGGACAGAGCGATACAAATGGGGGCTTGGCTCATTATTGGCATTACAGCGGGAAAAACAGTAGACGGCAAGCCCCTGATCCCGCACAAAACGAACTTCCGACGGCAGTTGAATTGCGATCGGGAACGGGTTTATTCCCGCCGTGAGCCTGCTAGACCGATTCTTTTCCAACGAGAGCCCTGATGATTCCGCGCAAACCGACGGAATTCGACTCGTCGTCGGATTGGGGAACCCGGGCCCCGAATACGAAAAAACGCGCCACAATATCGGCTTCGACCTGGTTGATCGCCTGGCTGCCGAATCCGGCAAAAAATGGGTCCGGGACAGAAAGTTCCGATCCAAAATTTCGGATCCACCAACATTCCCACTTCTCGCAAAACCGCTGACCTACATGAACCTCAGCGGTAACGCAGTAGCTCGAATTGGACGAAAACATGGATTAGATCCATCTCAGATTCTCGTTGTCTATGATGACGTCGCCCTGCCTGTAGGCCGCCTCAGATTCCGCGCGGGGGGCTCATCCGGCGGCCACAACGGTATCAAGTCGATCATTGAATATCTTGGGACCGACGAATTCCCACGGCTCAAGATCGGAATTGGAAGCGCAGATCCCGACGACGGCATGGTAGACCACGTTTTGGGAAAATTTTCCGATTCTGAATGGGAAGAAATGGAAAAAATCCTAGCGATTGCCACAGATGCAGTTAATTGTGCGCTTTCCGCCGGGTTGAATTCTGCCATGAATGAGTTTAATGGGCGGACGTAATTGAAAAATTGCTAAACTATCAACAGCCGAAAAAACACCACGCAAGAACACATGAAGCGCAAGTACGAAGGGGTCTACGTCCTGAAACTCCAAGGTCAGGAAGAAGGCATCGAGGATCTGGTTACCAATATTACCAAAGAACTCGAGTCAAGCGGAGCCACTCTCGAACAAATCGATCGGCTGGGTCGTAAGGAATTCGCACACTCAAATTATGCGAAGCAAGGCCACGGCTATTACGTTGTGTTCCAATTCATCGCGGAACCGACCGTTGTTGATGCTGTTGAGACAAAATTGAAGTTGAACGATCAAGTGATGCTTCAGCACTACCGCCGTATCTAGTCGGCAGTCTCGAGCACGTCTCAATCTTACTCTCGTATACTTCGACTCATTCCTTTGGATTGAGGCAAGATGGATTTCACCATCGTGCAAATTTCACGTTGAGAGGAAATTTCGTCAGAGATTCCCAGATGGGTTGACGGTTCTCAATCCCTGCCTTTAATTACCGCCCCCAAAATCCGGCTCCCTTCATCTGGGGTTGGGGTCGGATTCCCTCCTTTGCTTCGGTAAACCGAACGATTCTCACAGAATTCCCAGTACCGATATTCCTCCATTTATATGAATGTAGATCGCGCGACGCTCGACTTCCTCAATGCATTTACCGAAGACGAAAAGAAGGAGGGTCAGCGCCTCCACGATGAGGGAGCTGTCACGCAGATCTTTGGCAACCACCTTCTGATTCAGGGTAGGATCGAAGACGCAGACTGGTCCTGTCGCACCCGTATTCAACTCCAGGGAAACGATTGGGTTGGTGAAGCCGACGAAAAAAGCGATTCAGGTCGTGCGGCTCTTTACGCCACCATGCTGGAGAAAATCGCGCGTAAAGGTGATCTCCCTGAAGCACCCAACGAGGTTGGCGAAAAATCTCTGACCGAAATCATCGAGGACAAACTGGGACGGTCTCTTACTGGCGAAGAGGATGAATACCTCGGAAAGGTGGAGCGTCGCTACCGCCGATTCGAACTAGAGCGGGAGATCTTCGATTCAGACCTCGTGCGACTCAATCCTCGCTGGCCCGTAGAAACGTTTGACCCTCTAATTCTATGGCCAACTCCTCCAAACGACATTCTCGAATTCTGGAACTACATCGCTCACGCATTCCGTAAGGCGAACTTCGATTTTCCGGAGTTCCTTGAAGCAGTGACAGACCGCGAATGGACGGAAAATCGCATGGCTGAGTGGGAACGTCGCAGGGAAGAGAGCGAGTGGCGATACCAGGTCGAGACCTTTGAAAAACGCCCGCCGGAAGATCCAGTCGAATTTGTCGAGTTCCGTCTGCGGATCAGCACTCGCGAGGCGAGGTTGATGGTAGCCACTGGTGAACCGAAAGATAGTGAGACGAAGGAATTTTCGCGAATCACAGAAGAAGAAGAATTCGAACGTTTCCAGGAACGTTATTCCAATGGCGGGCTTCGAATGGACGGGCCTTCAGAGATTCTGTGGAGCAAATTTATCCATGCGGCGTCAAAACAGGACGTAGTAGACGGAGGCCTCAGCCTTGACCGCATCGAAAACTGTCGCTTTCTGAACAGGCTGTTTCATCAGCCCGAGATCGCAGGGCGGATTGTCAATTTGGATGAACATCCATTTCAGATCAGCGAAAAGCCCCTTCGGTGGGTATGCCGGGAGGACACCATGGGGTCCGACGACTACGAGTTACAACTCATAACAGGCGAAGATCGCGACGTCTCCCACACTTTGCGCCTGCTTCCCGGTGACGAAGCTCTCTACATGAGTGACGAATGGGTATTTCGCGGTCCGGAGCACTGGGTGAAGGCCGAGACGCTCATCGACCCCCGCGTGGTAGTGCCTCGCCAGGTGATTGAAAGTGAAACTGGTGTCGCGTTTCTCTATCGGATCGATTCCGAGATTCCCGAGCAACTGGCACGTCAGATCAAAGAAGAAAAACTCGACGTTACCTTCGATCTCAGCATCTCCTCGAAGGCAACCGGTGCCAGCAGCGAGCACATGTTAATGAAGATCATCGCCAGCGACAAGGGAGAGAATCGTGAAGAAGTGCTGGGACGCGAAGGATGGGAAGTGGTCAAGAAGCCCGCCCGTTCCAACGACGTTCTTTACCGTTATGATCGCTCCCTTCAGCGAAGAGCCGGACGCTTGATCGCCCCCATGCAGCCGACGTTCGACGGCAATCTTGGCTGCTACCGGTCTCGAGTTACGAAGAATTTCCCGGAGAAATATGCCGAATGGCTGGAAACGCTACCTTCCGAGATTAAAATCAAAGCCGACAAGGATCTCGCCACTCTTGAGGCTGAACCCGTGGAAGCGCAGGTCTCCTTCGAAGTTGTCGGGGAGGAAATCGACTGGTTCGATCTTAAGGTCGTCGTAAAGGTAGAGGGTATGGACTTGTCGCAGGACGAGATTCGCGCTCTCGTCCAAGCACGAGGAGAGTTCGTCCGCATGGAACGCGGTGGCTGGCTCCGCCTCAAGATGAATCTCAGCGAGGAGCAGCAGAACGCCGTTTCACGTATCGGCCTCGATCCGTTCGATCTCACAGGAGAAACACACCGACTGCACGCTCTTCAGCTCGCCGAACCCGGCGCCAAGGAAGTCTTCGATGCGAAAGCTTGGGAAAGAATCACGGATCGCGCTACCAACCTGAAACTCCAGGTACGGCCGGAGGTGCCTCCGGGACTGAACGTGAATCTTCGCCCCTACCAGATCGAAGGTTTCCACTTCCTTTCCTATCTTGCGACAAACCGCTTCGGTGGAATTCTCGCAGACGACATGGGTCTCGGTAAAACAATTCAATCGCTCACCTGGCTACTCTGGATGCGGGACGAATTTGGTGACAACGCACCTCCAAGCTTGGTGGTCTGCCCGAAGTCTGTTCTCGATGTGTGGGGTGATGAGGTGAAGAAGGCAGCGCCTTCGATCCGCGTTCAAGTTCTTCGCAATCGATCCGAGCTTGAAGTTGAGAGACTTGGTAAAGACGTCGATCTCCTCGTGGTGAACTACAGCCAGTTGCGAACCTGCGGAGATGACTTGAAGTCCGTTCAGTGGCTCGGCATCATCCTCGATGAAGGCCAACAGATCAAAAACCCCGATTCAAAGGCCGCAAAATCTGCCCGTGCCCTCGAGGGACAAAACCGCTTGGTCCTTACAGGTACTCCGATCGAGAACCGCCTTCTCGACGTTTGGAGCCTTATGTCATTCGCGATGCCAGGAATCCTTGGCGACCGGAAGTATTTCCGAGAGAACTTCGATCGCCGGAAAGACTCCCAATCACAAAACCGCCTCACCGCTCGTCTGCGCCCCTTCCTGTTGCGTCGGACAAAAGGAGAGGTGGCACTGGACCTCCCACCAAAGATCGAAGAAGACGTCTTTTCGGAAATGGAAGATGTCCAGGCACAGCTCTACAAAGCCGAATTGGAACGTATCCAGAAGGTGTTGCTTGGAATCGAGAACGACGAGAGCCTACGGAAGAACAGTTTCGTGATTCTCCAGGGGCTCATGCGCCTCAGACAGATCTGCTGTCACCCCGGTCTCATCGATCCGAAACATTCTCACGAATCGAGCGCCAAGCTGAATGCTCTATTCTACTTGCTGGATCAGCTTCATGAGGAAGGGCACAAAGTTCTCGTCTTCAGCCAGTTTGTCTCGATGCTCGATATCATCCGAGACGAACTCGAAGATCGTGATCGCCCATACAGCTATCTCACCGGGCAAACCAAGAATCGCCACGAAGTAATCAGCGATTTCCAGGAAACGAAAGACCCCAAGACCTTCCTCCTTTCACTTAAGGCAGGTGGTAGTGGTTTGAACCTGACTTCAGCAAGCTACGTCGTTCTTTACGATCCTTGGTGGAACCCTGCCGTTGAGAATCAGGCGATTGACCGATGCCACCGTATTGGACAGGCGAGCACGGTAAACGCCTACCGCCTACTCATGAGAGACAGCGTGGAGGAGAAAATTCGCATCCTCCAGCAGCAGAAGAGCGCGATGATGACCAGTATCCTTGGAGAAGAAGGCTTTACCCGGAACCTCGAAATGGATGATCTCAAGTTCCTTTTCGATGCGGGTGAAGCAGTCCCACCTCCAGTGAAGAAGAAAAAGCAGGCACTTGTCTGATTCTTTCCCCCTTCAAGGGGAGTGCTCAATTCACTCTCCCGGTGACTCTCAGGAGATTGGTCAAAAATTATTTCCAATCCACCGCGACCGCGCCCTTGTCGCCAGCCGTATTCTTGGAGACATTTTTTCGCCAATAGAATTATGAAAAATCCCATTCTTACAGCCATTGCCGCTCTCGCCTTCTGCCTCGTTTATCCTCTCCATGCCGAGCCTTTGAAAGTCGGCGACGACGCTCCTCAGGTAAAAACTGTCGACCAGAACGGCGACGAGGTAGATCTGGGTAAAGAACTGAGCGAAGGAATCAGCCTCGTCTATTTCTACCCGAAAGCCGATACCCCAGGCTGCACGAAGCAGGCCTGTAACTTGAGAGACGCCTTCGAAGATGTTACCGATGCCGGCATCAAAGTATTCGGAGCATCCGCCGACAGTAGCGACGACCAACTTGCCTTCGCTAAAAAATACGACCTTCCTTTCACTCTGCTCGCCGATAAGGATGGGAAAGTTATCTCCGCTTTCGGTGTTCCGACTTTAAATGATAAGGGTTTCGCAGCTCGCCAGAGCTTCCTCGTGAAAGACGGGAAAATCATCTGGCACGATGCCAAAGCGAATCCCGTCACACAAGCTCAGGACGCCATTGCGGCGGCAAAGGAGAATAGCTAAGAGAATTCCAATCAAATCCTTCCTGTCTCCCAGAGGGACAACTGAAGTGGAAAAGGGAACCAGCCGAAAGGCGGTTCCCTTCTTTGTTGCTTCTTCCGGGTTACTCCGGAAGAGAATCGGCAAATTATTTCGCGCCTGCAGTTGCTTTCAACTCCCTGAGCTCCATATCGATCTGGGCGAGGTAGGCTGAGGTCGCCTTCAAACGCTTCGTCGTCAACTTGGCGATGAACTCATACAGAGCCGCGTAGAAAGGGGCATTGTCCTCCTTAGGCAAAACGTGCTCCAGGAACTTTTGATCCACCGCCAGACAGAAAGTGTCTTTGACGGCAACTACGGATGCCGAGCGAGTCTCGTCTTCCAGAGCAGCCAGCTCACCGAAGATATCGCCGGTCTGATCCATCGTTACCAACTGGTCTCCACCTTTCACAACAGCGACCTCTCCGGCAAGCAGAATGAATATTCGGGATGCCTCATCACCCTCTGCGATAATCACATCGCCGGGATCACATTCGATAAAAGCTGAAGCATGGAGAACCTGGTCCAGATGATCCTTTGTAAAGGCCTCAAGGAAAGGCACTTCCATCAAAGTTTCCGGAATATCGTCTTCGTCGTGGATGTAGGCGTACTCTTGCACGCGCAAAATATAGAATTCCTGAGCTTCACTGTCGAGTGTAAGAAGACGTCTCCCTGACTTTTTCACCAATTCACAGCTAATCTCTTCCGAACTGGCCCGCCCCGCACCTTCTTGCCTCAGCTTCCCCCCCTTTAAGGAAATGGGAAAGGATTCGTACAAAGAAAAGAGCGGCAGGGCACCCGCCCTACCGCTCTTGCTGGTCTCACGATGAAAACCGTGAGCGCTTTCGCGCAAAGTTACAATTAGATGTTGTATGCAGGAGCACCGTGCTCGGCGATGTCGAGACCTTCTGCTTCTTCTTCTTCGCTCACACGGATACCGATAGTAACCTTGAGGATAAGGAAGAGAATGAAAGAGAAGATAAATGCCGCAGCACCAACTGCGAGAACACCCACAAGCTGTCCTACGATACCGAACTGCTTTTCTCCACCTTCAGGCACAACCTCGAAGATAGCAGCAGCAAGGATACCCCAGATACCGCAAACACCGTGAACGGAGATCGCACCAACTGGATCGTCGATCTTCAGCTTGTCGAAGAAGATGACTGAGAGAACTACGATGATACCAGCGATAACACCGATGATCATGGATCCTGCAGGAGAGACGATGTCTGCGTTCGCTGTGATACCAACGAGACCTGCGAGGAAGCCGTTCAGAGTCATAGAAAGGTCAGGCTTCTTGAGAACGATCCAAGAGCAGAGGATGGCACCAAGAGCACCAGCACAAGCGGCAAGGGTAGTTGTCACGAATACGAGACCAAGAGGTCCGGGAGCAGCCGAGAGAACGGAACCGCCGTTGAATCCAAACCATCCGAAGAAGAGAAGGAACACACCGATCGTAGCGAGAGGCATGTTGTGGCCGAGGATAGGCTTGATGCCTTCAGGTGTGTATTTGCCCTTACGTGCTCCAAGAAGGAGAACACAAGCGAGAGCAGCAAAACCACCGAATGCGTGCACCACTGCAGAACCGGCGAAGTCTTTGAAGCCGTTTCCACCGTTAAGGTCACCCATCCAGCCACCACCCCAGTGCCAGGAACCGACAACAGGATAAGCGATACCCACGAGGATGGTCGCGAAAATCATGAAAGAAGGAAGCTTAACACGCTCGGCAACTGCACCAGACACGATTGTAGCAGCAGTAGCAGCAAACATCGCCTGGAAGATGAAGTCACCATAACCCGTCATAGCGAGGGAGAGGCCACCATAGCCCCAGGTATCATCAACGTTACCAGCGCCCAGAGGAGCTCCGAACTTGATCCAGCCGTTGAAATCGCCGGGATAGTGAGTGTTAAAGCCAATCAACGCATAGGTGATAAGACCGATGGAGATGATGAAGCAGTTCTTAAACAGGATGTTTACCGTGTTCTTCGATTGCGTCAGGCCTGCCTCAAGAGTAGCAAAGCCAAGGTGCATGATGAACACGAGTGCTGCGGCAATCACTGTCCACAGCATAGAAGTCGTGAAGAAGTCAAAAGCGGGGGCATACTCTGCTCCCGAACTTTCCACGAGTTCAAGGTAATCATCGACCGGCCCAGCTTCCTCCTCTGGAGCTGCCTCGGCAGCGGGAGCTTCCTCCTGCGCAAAAACAGGAGCAATGGACCCAAACAACAATGGCATCACCAGAAGTGTGGCCAGCAACAACGTTTTCAGGTTGAATGTATATCTCATAGTTTTTTCAGTTAGTTCACAAGCGGCTCATTTTTAAGCCCCTGCTCACAGGTTCAATGCCCCAGAAAAGCACCAGCCATGCCAACTCCTGAAAATTCCCAGATATTTTCTAATTTTGTCCCCAAACCCCCGTTAATTCGGCATTTGGAAGCCATTCACCTGCTGCCATTTCGCCACCTAACCTCCTTTGGTTTAGAGACATGGGCATTTGGAAGAACTGTATAAAAACACTTCATCCGCAGACCATTCGCTCCGAAAATTTGTGATTTTCGAAACTGAGAAAGCATCTCAAGAGTGCGAATAAGCACTCGCTAACGCGATCGAAGAGATCACTCTTCTTCCTTTACAATTTTCCCGCCCAGGGAAAGGATCCTGGCTTTCGATTTGGCGTCTTCCGCCTCGCCGATTTGGCCGTCCTGAACATACATTTGAGATAGCGCAGTCCAGGCAAGAAGATCATTGGGGCGCAGCGTCGTCGCCTGCAATCCAGCACCAATCGCTTCCTTTATTCGACCTGTTTTCATCAAGGCCATGGCCAGGGCATGCCAGCCATCAAAGAAATCGCTGTCCAGTTCGACACACCGTCGGTATTTTTCGACTGCGGCCTCAAGATCGCCAATGGCAAGATCGCCATTGGCATCATCAAACAAACTTTCTAATTCTTCACTCACGGCACCATGAGGGACTCTGGCCTTACAGCACCAGACTCCTGACGTCTCTGGTTAAACCAAGCAGCAAACATCTGGCGGTCGAGACGGGATTTGATCGAGCCACTCAGTGCACCAAGACGACCTTCTTTTCCTTCGTCTTCCCAGATCTCGATTTTGTCGACATAGACAATGGCATATCCTTCTCCATTAGGTCTTTCGACAACACCCGAAACCTCTTTCGGTCCAAGGCCCTCGACGGCAGACAAAATCAGGCTGGAATCAGGAATACCCGCTGGGGGATCTGCCTCGGAAAAAGCTGGAAGCGCTTCCGGCTTTGCTCCGGCGGCTTTTGCGGCCTCGCCGAAACTTTTTCCTGAATCCATGGCTTCTTTGATCTTCGCCAGCGCCGCATTGGCAGCATCACTGACCTGACTATTGGATTTCTTTGCTGTTAAAGCAGTTTTGATTGCCTCTTTTGCCTGCTCCAGAGTCAATGGTTCGGGTGCGACAACTTCACTGAGGTGAAACACAAAGTAACCCTTGTCTTCGGTCTGGAAGGGGACCGTCACCTCGTCCTCCCGTGTAGTGCTGCTGAATAAATTGGTTAGGATCTCGCTATTTCCTGCTATCTCCTCGGGAGGATCAGCACTTGAGAATGGTTCGAAAGTCCCTGTTTCAAGTGTGAACTCCGCATTCTCTCCCGAATACGATTTCGCCACTTCGACGAAATTCGCACCATCTTCAGCGAGGTCAGAATAGGCACGGTTCACCGCATTTGCGAATTGGAGATCGGCCTTGGCAGTCTGCTCGTTGGTAGCGTCTTCCTTGAGTTCCTTCGGAGTAAACTTCACGTATTCGAACCCACGACGCTCATCCGACAAAAGCGTGTCCTTATTCTCCTCGTAGTAAGTTTTGATTTCTTCATCAGTCACCTTCACGTCGCCGTCAAAGTCGTTCCGATTGAAGCGGATCACAGAGCCCGTATAACGCTGGTTGCGCTTCGTGTAACGACGAACCGACTCACTGGGAACAGCCTCGACACCGGCACTTACGAGTTCTCGTAATTTTTGGTAGGACAAGTAGTCCTTTACCAACTGAGCAAGGTCAGCCTCTGTAAAACCATTCGGACCGAGGATATTGTTCTGGACGATTTCTGCCGTCACCCAGGGTTGCTGGAAAATGGGCAGCTTGGGGATAGCCTCTTTGATCTCCGTCGCCGAGGGGCTGATTCCCAGTTTTTCCGCTTCGTGGCGCAACACCACAAGGCTCATCATAAAATCCGTTGGATCATCATCCATACGACCAGGCCCAAACAGCACGGTGGCAAAGTCATACATCCCCAGATCGATTGCTACCTGATAGCTTGTGGCGAGTTTGTTTGCTTCTTTCTCTCGGTAACAGCGATCATAGACCTTGACCCTGCAGTCCTGGCCACCCACTGCCGAGCTGTCGTAATCGGAATACAAGAACGCGAAAGCAATAACGATGATGATCGTGACGACGATCAGAGTGCCTTTCTGAATGTGGCGAATTTGAGTCAGCATAGAATCTGGACGAGGGTTGTGTTTCGCACTGGTGCCTGAAAAGCCCCATCACGAAGGGCGGGAACGTAGAGAGAAACGCCCGTTCCTTCAAGGCATTTTTAGCGTGGGAGCAACGGATCAGCGCCCCCTGGCACCGGCAAATCCAGAAACTCAAAGAGGTGAACGAAAAATCTTAACCAGATACCTCCGAAATTCACGATCAAGAAAGAGGGCGAGCCTTTGGAAGGTGGTCAGAATCTTCATCTGTAAATCACTTCTGTCAGATCTAGTCCATACGCCCACGAGATTTACCAGCTCCTGAGATCTCTCAATCAGTTCCAATGCCGGAGCACCCTGTATTGCTCCAGCAACCGTTCCACCTTTTAAAAATGGAATCTACTAGACCGTTGCTTGCGTCTAGGGAGGGCTCACTCTCACGTAAGGATCACAACCTTCCCGTGATCAGAGCGATCACGAGTCCGCAAAGAACACCAATTAAGAGGCAACTACAGAGAAAAAGAACGGTATTGAGGCTACTCTTTCGCCTCGGTTTACCAAATCGGGCAACTACGACGGACAGGTTATCAGCGTTTTCGCCACCAAGTTTTCTAGCTTCTTGAATGTGAAAGCGAGCCCAGTCTTTGAGGTCATACTTTGGCTGAATATCAATTTTCCATCGCCGCTTTTCCAGAGGCCCCCAAAACCCGTCGGAACAGAGTATGGCGAATCTGCACTTATCAGGGGCATCCTTCATGCAGCGGAGCTCGGGTTTGCAGCTTTCGACAAACCCTAGCGCGCGAAACACTTCGTTCTTTCCTTTGAAATGCGGAAGCTCTTCTTCAGTAATTTCATTCTGGTTCACGGCAGCCTGGGCAGCTGAATGATCGAGCGTCCGATGGATGGTCTTCCCGTTTTCGACTAAATAGAGCCGGGAGTCACCCATATGCCCCCAGTATAACATCCCATCCCACCGTAACAGGGCTACTACGACTGCCTTGGAATCACCCCCATATTGCTCTCCCGCCTGCACGACTTTTTCATTTGCCTTGTCGAAGAAATACTGGAGAAAATCTTCTCCCTTAAATTCATCACCACGCGAGAGGGCACCTGTCACATGGTCCCACAAGGTGCCCGCATAATTTACGACAGCTCGAGAGGCTTCGGCACCACCGCCATGTCCTCCTGCCCCATCACATAAGACGAAGAAGGAAAGACCGTATTCTTTGCTCTCTTCTGCGAACACAGCATCCTGCTGTTCTTTTCTCGAACCGGGGTCTAAGGCGTAGGCGAAAGTGGAAGTCATCCTTTCAATCTTAGCTAGGAAGTAGGCGAATCGGTCAAAATGTCGAGTCAGGATTTTGATTCGGAGACAATCAGCAACTGTCCATTAATCTCTTCGACCCCGAGCACAATACTCTTGTAGGCTGACTCTCCAGAGGGATACCTCGTAAAATTTGCGGTAAAGCGGATTGTGAACCGCCCATTGTAATAGCTGTAGTCCGGGCCGTTAACAATGGACCAATTGCCGTGCTTGTTTCGGTATTCTCTCACATCCGCAGCCAGCTTCGATTTCGACCATCGTTCCCCGTAGTAGTTGATACTCGAAGCATATAAGTCACTGTGATCCTTACCATTGTAAGTCGTCTGATTGTTTGTGCGGATGAATTCATCCACGAGTCGATTTAACGCTGTTTTCCCGGAGCTCGAGATTCCAGAAACTGAGCTGAGCTTTGTTGCGGAAGACATCTCAACAATTTTCAATTGGTCATTTACGACACGTACCTTCACTGACTTCCTGTAGGTTTCATTCAATTGGGTGTAGCCGGAGGACAATTCTGCCAGGAAAGTAAACGATGCTGTCCAAGTCTGATTCCCTACAGAAGTTGGCGATACTGAGCTTTCTAGAGAATACGTGCGGTTCGGCCACTTTCTTGCATGTTCGCTCGCTTCACTTCGCAATTGAAAACTCGAAACCGATCGTCCGTCCTGAAAGACGGTTGATGCAAAATATGACGATTGTCCGGAGCTTCCCGAGTTTCCTGCGCGAATGAAATTTCCGATAAATGTTGCGACATCAGAAGAAGTGAAACTGACTTTCTCAGAATTTAACTTCGCCAGATCGAGCTTATCCCGGTTGGAGGAAGTCAGTTGAGAGCGCTTCGAAGAGAAGTCGCCGTATAGATCTCTCCACGCTGCTTTCACCTGATCAGAGGTGTAATAAGCTTTTCCCTCCATGTTTTTTGCAGATTGATAAGCAGTTTGAAATTCGTCATTCACCTTTTGCGAAGACGAGATACTCGATGATGAGCGAGTTCCAGAACCGCCTGTGCCGCTACTTGCGGTAGAATTTCCTAAAAAAGGTTTACCGGAGGAGGGTTTGGTCGGAGTTGATGGTTTACTCGTGCCACTCTGGTTCAAGCTATCGAGTTCATCGCGGGCCATGGTAACCAGCCGTTGCTCATCCGACGTCAATCCCGAGCGGTCCTCGTATTTAAAAAGAAAGCCGGACCAGATATTTTTCTTCCCTTCATTGGTGAGGCTCGGATGTTCAACCGCGTTCGCTGCTTCCTGATATGCATCCCTGACCGACAGTCCGCCCCCCTGCCCCTGCAGAATCATGTAGCAAGCCAGGATAATTGAGACTAGCGCCAATACTCCCAGAAACACGAGAATAGGAACCGGATTTGTAGAAGCCTTAGGCTGCGTATTCGCCTTGGTAGTCGTGGAAGTTTCCGGCTGCACCTCTTTGAACTCAGCTTTCTGCTTTTCAGGACGCGGAGGCGGAGAAGGTGGCTTTTTTTTCTGTGGAGGCGGTTTCCTAGAGGGCGACCGTTGCTCCGGAGGACGCGAATCCTTTTGAGAAGCAGCCTCAGACGCCGGTATAGAAGGGGGAGAAGTCGTAGAACGTACTTCCTTCTTGGTCCCCTTAATCGGAGGAGGGCTACTCTTCGAGCTTGAAGCATCAGGCCTACTGGTGATCGGTGGCGGTCCGGTCTTTGGTACTGCAGGGACAACAGCGACTGGAGAGTCATCCTTTGAACGATCTACAACAGTCTCTTCTGTGTCATTCAACGAATCATCCAGCTCTTCGTCGATACCCGCTTCTTCCCAGCCTTCTGAACTACTTGGCGCAATATGAATCGGAGCCCCTCCTATAGAAGCAAACAAATCCGTTTTCCACTCCCCTACAGTCTGTGGTCGATCTGAGACTTTTAATTCGAGCGCCTGGTCAACGGCACGCAGAAAGCCTTCGTCGTATAGACCCGAATACCCGCCAGCCAGATTTCGAATTTCTTCCTCCTGAAAGCGATCGTTCGCGTCAGGTGGAGCAGCCCCGACGATTGCGTGATAAATTGTTGCAGCAAGACTGTAGATGTCACTCCATGGACCACACTTCCCTTTCGCGGAAGTTTGTTCAGGAGGAGTGTATCCCCTGGATCGCATTTCCGTGAGCGTGTCTGTCTGCTCGCTCGTGAAGTAGCGAGCAGATCCGAAATCTATCAACACAGGAAAGACAGAAGCACCATATTCCTGTTTTAATTTTTCATCGGCAGAAAGCACGATATTCGAAGGTTTGATGTCCCTGTGATAGCAATTCGCAGCATGCAGGGCCTCCAGCGCGTCGCACATCGGTGAGGTAATTTCGGCCAACTCCTCGCCCGTGAAGTGATTCGCACTCGCCCATCGACTTTCGATCTCGTCTGAAAGAGGAACTCCTTCGATGTATTCCATGACGATGTAGGCGGTGCCGTGTTCCTCAAAATATTCCTTTATCCCAACGATTGAGGGTTGCCTGGAAAACTTTTCCAGTTTCTTTGCCTCCTCGATGAAGTTCTTCATCGACCAATCGAATGGCCGGTCATCTCCATTCGAGATAACCTCCTTTTCTGTCATCGAAATGCGAGTCGCATATTGGCGAGGAAAGTTCTCTTTGATCGCGACAAAGCATTCCAGGTTCTTATCCCATGCCTTGTAAGTAATTCCGAATCCACCGCAACCGATCACCTCCCGAATTTCAAAATTCTTCAGCAACGATTGTCCCGGCTTAAGAAAAGGGTTTTTCCTGGCCTCAATCCGTCGCCGGCGTTCTGAATCAGTTTCTTTCGATTGTTCTTTCACGGCACGGCTCGGTTTATCCCGAAATTCTCAGGGTCTGTCTACTATCTACGGGTATCTAAGATGAAATGAGATGTCAGCATTTTTCTTTCCAAGAAAAATTACCTACTCGCGTTTTTCGAATAAAGGGAAAGTGACGATTCTTATTCTGATCAAGAGTGATGAATTCTTCCATAATTTTCAGCCAGCTCCGCCTTGGACTGGTTGACGGGCATGTCATTTTTGGCCATCGTTCACCAGATCGAATTCTGCTCACGACAATCACATGAAGTTAAAGCATTATTTTCTCGGTACACTGCTCTGGATTTTCGGATGTCTGGTGGGCTTCTTTGTTCTCCCCTCGCTGATCAATTCTTCCACTCCTAAGCCCGAACAACCACCTCAGGGAAATCAGCAAAACCCTCCGACAGCTTCTCAAAATGTTTCAAACAATCCGGAGAAGGTCATTGGCGAAGCAGATGATACAGAAAAGGAAGAAGTGGTTACAGCAACTGAAGGAGAGGAGAATACAAAAATTGAAGCCCCAATCGAAACCGAAGGTCATCAAAATCTTCCAAGCGATCCTGTCGCCCAGGTGAGACAGGACACAGAAGAAATTCCTTTAGAGGAAATACCTCCCGTTGATGAACCAGTGGCAGATATGCTCGCAGGGTCCCCTCCTCCAGCTGATCTTCTCGGTATGTCCGGCAAACTGATCCGACAAGCAGTCGATGAGCTCAGCATCGGATGCGCGTGGCACCCTTGGAATTCATTTCCCTCCGCAGGAGCAATAGGACTTCCCTGGTATCAAAGTGATGAGAATCCAAAAGTGCACTACAGTCTCAAAAACTTCCTTGAGTTTTACGGAAGTCAAAATGATCTGCCACCGATTCCCGCTGAATTCTCAGCAACCCCTCCCTATCGATTAAAAGAACCGAAGGACATCCCAAGTATCCCACGGCCAATTGCGGACTTTTTTCTTCGGACAACTCAGGAGCAATCTGTTTTCTTACATCACCAACTGCGGGAGAAAAAAGACCTTCTAATTGCAGATCCTCAGAATCTGAGTGCTAAGTCTGCCTTCGATACCATGCTTCATTCCCGAGAGGGGTTCGCCCTTCTGGGTGCATACACTTCCCTTTTTGGACTCGGCCTCGAACCCCAACAGAGCCCCGTGAGCCTACTTGAAGTATTCAAGCGATTCCCTCAGACACCGGCTTCCCCAGAATCCTCATCAGAAGAAGCCTCAAGACAACAGTTTCTTGCAGCCACACAAGCTACCCTTACACAAGCGCCTGGACCTGAAAATATCCGTAAAGCGCAACTCGATGCATGGAATGCTGCCTTGGAGCGCCTCTCCGCCCCACCTGAAACTACCGAACCTATAAAAGCGGAACCGGTGGTAACCGAAAATGTATCTCTGGACGAGTTACTCAACTACCCGGGCTTCGCCGAGAAGGCGGGAAAGAGAATATGGCAGAGTGAATGTGCAGGAACCAAAGCGGGTTTAACTTCTTGGAACAGCGGTGAGGGTTTCGCGTCTTTAGGAATCGGTCACTTCCTCTGGTATCCCTCTGGTAAGGAGTTCGAATTCGAAGAAAGCTTCCCAGACCTCTTGAAATTCTATCAAGCCAATCACTCAAGATTGCCTCGCCCGATTCCTCAGTGGCTACTCGAAACTGAAGATTGTCCCTGGAGTACGAAGTCCGAATTTGAGAAAGCGGCCAACGATGCGCGAATGGTACAGCTGCGCGATTACCTCTACGAGACTGTCCCGCTGCAAACCGAGTTTATCTACGAACGCCTAAAAGCTTCCCGAGCGAAGTTACTCGAAAATACCGATCCTGAGAACAGGGCGCGCGTCGGACAAGTCTTTGATACACTGCTGAAAACCCCTCCCGGATTTTTTGCTATGTTAGACTACGTCAACTTCAAGGGAGAGGGCACCAGTCCGAAGGAGCGTTACAACGACGAGGGCTGGGGGCTGCTTCAGGTTCTTGAGAAAATGCCGGAGGACGTTTCTCCGAAAAATGCACACAAAGCATTTTCCACAGCTGCTACAGCAACACTGACGCGACGCACGCAGAACAACCCAAAGGATAAGAAATGGCTGAACGGGTGGACAAATCGGACAAGCGCATACGCGAACGATTTTTAACCGTGAACTTATCTCGGTCTGCGCGCCTTCTTTAGCGAACGCCGAATCAACGCGAGGAAGATAAGCACGGCAAGGATACATCCACCGATGATCAAATAGAGCCGAATCTGCCCCTGCGTGTAAAAAGACTGCGTTTTTCGGAGTGCTTCACCTCCCCACAACACCTTAGCGGTTTCTACTTCCTGCACTTGGAGGTTTGCTCGGACGGAGAAAGAATTGTTCCCAAGTCTCGTGATGTCAATTCTGGTAAAAGCGACAGCATCGGCACCTTGGATGCGACCGAACTTCTGAACCGTCGCCGGATCCATGACATCGACGTAGTTGTCATTCCACTCGATTTCACTGAGAACATTGGCGAGCGAGGAATCCGCGCGCGTAAATACTTGGAGACCGGTCTCATCAGACAAATTCGAAAGGGTATTTTCTGCCTGTATCGTGAAGTAACCCGAATCAACATCTCGCTGAATGGGTAAGATGGCGACTCCGTTCGTCCCTTCGTTTCCGAACTCGGCAGCGAACTCACTCGCCACAGCTTCGATTGCCTCCTTGCCCATGGTCTTAATCGCGTCCATTTCGTCGGGCGTGTAGTTTTCTTGAGCAAAGACCGACAAGCTACAAAGTAGCAGCCCTGTCGCTATGGTTGCGGAAAAGATTTTCATGATTTTAATTCTCTTCGATTAGTAAAGTATAGTTTTGTCAGGTTTCGCTCCCCGAGATTATTCGACAAACCAATCCTTGTACGCTTCCCGGATCTGCTTATTTCCTTTGAAGCGAAAGGGTTTCTTCTTTTTCTTTCCCTTGTTGGCTTCTGGCCACTCCTCCAGGTGAGCTCTCCAGAAATTTTCCGTGTGAGGTGCTGCAACAATTTCGATGATCGCCACTTTTGTGTTCTTGTCGTATTTCATTTGCCGGACGTGATAGACGCCCTCCAGCTCCTGCGCATATTCGATGATCCTTGCAAGGTGCTGGTTGTCTTTCACATCATGAAACTCTGCTTCCAGAACTAAGTGCTTGTGTGCTTTTTCCAGAAGCTTTGCGATGACTTCTTTGACAGCTGCGTCTGCGGATTCCTCTCGAGCGGTTCTTTCGGCTTCATATTGGTCAGCCATTCGGTCCCCATTCATACGCGATGTGTGGATTGCGAGAATCTCTTCTGAAAGCGGACTATATGCTGTGATCGTAGTTTCAGCCTCAAACAGAGCAGAGTTCCCCAGCTTGTTCTTCAAGCGAGAGTCTGTCTGGACGTGCACCACAAAATCAGCGTAGCGATCGTTACCCATCTCATGCATGCGCTTGGGGCTCAGTTCTTCTTCTTCGAGTTGAATGGCAGATGGAAACACTCGGAAGTGAACGTCCGAAAACCGCTGTTTCATCAATTTATCAACGTCTGCGGCCTGCGGAGAAAGCACAAGAAGCATGCGCATACAACCAAGCTCCGTAATCTGGACGCCTTCGGTCAGTGCGTCCTGATCTACATCAGGAGGAGTGGTAAATGGGGCAACTCCAGAGTCGGGCTTTTCAGTAGCTGGAGACGGTTCATCATTCCCCGCTGAAATCTCTCCCGTGTCCGAAACTACGTCAGCAAAGAGTTGACTTCCAGATCCCGCAATCAAGATCGAGACAAGCACGACAGTGGGCAGTTGGAGTAATTTCTGTTTCATAATTCTAAGAGGGAATGCAGATTTCAGTTTTCCGGTTCAGTCGGCAAATTTTCTTCAACAGTGGGTTCCCGGGACTCCGTCTCGCCCTC
Source organism: Verrucomicrobiales bacterium (assembly GCA_002698785.1). GTDB lineage: Bacteria > Verrucomicrobiota > Verrucomicrobiia > Verrucomicrobiales > DEV007 > Arctic95D-9. The sequence goes on from PAAG01000024.1 coordinate 114,248, forward strand.
GACGTCAGGCTCAGAACCAGGGTTTTCTATCTCTTCCTGTTCGACGATCGGATTCGCTTCAATTTCACGGTCAAATGCGCCCGATTCCTCCAAATATATCATTGCGAATTTCCAGGCAACAAATCCAAGCAATGCAATTCCTGCCACAGTGAGAAGAAACCCAAAAACTTTGCGTAGCAAGGACATGCGGCTCACTGAATCTTCGACCTGAACCGAATCTGTCTCTCCTTCCTTAACAATCGAGTTCGATTCAGCCCCAGTCTCTCTCAACTCATCTTGTGACGTAGTCTCAGGAGGATCGAGTTCAACTCCTAGAAACGTGATATCGTCGAGCAACTCCCGTTTCCCGATCCAATTCGCGATGGTCCCTTTCTCAAACGAGACACGCTCACCTGAAACTAACAGGTCACGAATCCGAGAGATACCTACCATTTCCTCCAAGCCATCTGAGAGCAGCAGTAAACGATTCACAGATTCCCGTTCGAAAGTTTCAAGGTCAGAAGTTTGGGAGGCGATGGTAGATTCTCCCATGTAAACCCCTTCCCGGAGATGCCTTACCTCGGGGACATCTCCATCCCTTGGAAGGATAGAACTGCCCCCCGCCCTGGTGGTATCGCTAAAGCGAAAGCACAAGCCCGAATCCAAACCCACATATGCAGCACAGTCCCCCACGCCACCCATGTAGACTTTACGATTTCCGACAAGAACGAATACAACTGCGGCCCAGCAATTGTCAGACTCGTCTACCATTCGCTGATTGGCTACCATCATAATATCAACAAGGATACGATCACCCATACCAGCATCTACTTCCTTGCCCAATGTCGCCTTCCCCCTCGATTCCAAATAAGAATCAACAGCGTTTATCAAGACACCCGCACTACCAGGTTGCGCCACTGACGGGGCATCAGCCACTAGTCCGATCCAACATCCCTCGCCTAACGAAAACGAAACATACCCGTCACCATTGGTTCCGCCGGGATTCATTGGATAGCTGGCGGCGAATGGTTTCATGATTTGTGAAAGGAGCGTTTCCAGGCGGCGGAGCCTTTTTTGAAATCAGATTTCTGAAAGAGAAGGTCGATCCAATGGATTGTAAGCGAGCATCGAGATCACTTTTTCAATCTCCTCCGAAGCGTGGGGTGCCAATAACTCGGGAAGAATGCGCTCTACTCGGCGGGAATACTCCTCTTGCGTAAGGCCGAGGCGCAACTGGATTACCGGCTCTATCGAAATTCCGGGCTGCAAGGTAAATACTTCCAAATAGAGAAGGCCCAAAAGATAAACCAGATAAGGCTCTGGCTGGAACTCAAGAGACCGATCAAAATCCTCTGGCGGTCGATATTGTTCCCGAGTAATCGACTCGTCGCGCTGAAAGGATATCTTCTCGATGTATGAGCCAAAGTCGCCCACGAATAGACGCGGGGTGTCGGGCTCAGCGCATGTCTCTTCTGATTCGCGAAGGAATGCCTCCGCATCGAAAGTGGGGAAGAACGTATCACTCAGTGTGAAATCCGTGCATACAATTCCTTTGCTGAGCGTCCGCCGAGAAAATATCGCCAGTTCTTCTGCAACCCGGCTCGCCACATACGACTTGGCAGATTCATCGATTTTCCCAGACCGTAAATACCCTTCAACACTCAAGTATTCAGGCATGACAAAGATCGGAATCATCCCCGGGCGAGGGTTTCCATAGGTATCAACCCGGTGAATCTCAACATCTGAAGGGATCACTCGCGCGTCGATCAACTTCTTCGCAGAAACACTGCTCGCAAAATAAGATGAATGGGTAGGATCGAGCAGTTTGGCATAGTAGCGGCTTGTTTCGCCATCAAGGGCACGGTTCCCCCGAGAGACGAGACCTTGGGCACTTTCTTCTTCAAGGACTTCGAGATCGGAAAACGCAGCACGACGAGCGAAGTTAATGAGCGCAGCCCTCAATTCTGCATTAGAATAAGACACCCCTCGCTCCGTTTCCCCTGGGGCAGGACTACCGAGATTTACTTTGAGAACCAATTGGTTGCTTTCACTTCCAGTACGGAAATAACAATCAGAAGCAGGGATCGAAGAGTACCCCTGATCTTCTAAAGGTGAAAAACCTTCTCTAGGCTCAGGAAAATCTGAATAGGAAGAGAAATTTTTGAATCCTTCAGGATCCCCTGCCGCAGGTTTCATGAACTTCGTGATAGCGGCATTCTCCGCAAGCTTGATAAAGTACTTGTGAATTTTGCTGCCATGGCTGACTGCCCCTCTTCGAATCTCGAAGTTTCCGCCTTGCGTCGAAATCACTGCCTTTCGGGCAGCCGACAATCCTCCAAGAAAACGAGTGAGGAGCTTGTTCTGCTCTGATGACTCGATGGTGTAAACCGAGGCCTGCGGATGCACCATCAGGTTCGGTGCAGAAACATTCAAAAGACTCAGGCAATCGTCGTCGGTAATCTCACTGGTATCCAAGGGCTCGAAGGTCTCCCCATCAAACCACCCACAGACCTGTACAAAGCCTTTTTGGTCCAATTGGTAAACATCGGATACGGAGTAGGTGCTGCGTTCAAAAAGGACTCGGATGTTTAGTTTTCGTTGCAGGTCCTCATCATTCGCAAGTGCGTCGATTCGCATGCAACGGCCCCGCTCTAGTCGATCACTCCACAAATCAACAATGGCTGAGCTAAACTTTTCCCCTCTGCGCCCCATGGAAAATGCCGGCCCCATTGTGATGGTGGAATTTTCGCCACCATAAAAATATCGAGATGGGGTCTTTCTCCACCCTCCAGACGGAAGTTGTTCCCAGAAGGTGAAGGGCTTGGCTTCGAGATCCAGGTCCTGCCAGTCATCTTGGACAGGCACAATCTGGTAGCGCACGTCCTGCTCCGCGCGCATTCTGGATTTCCGGGCGGCGAGGAGAATGTGAGAATGGACATCGGGAATCAGCAAGATTTCAAATCGAATAAAACTCTCAAATTGACTGCTGAGATCTCCGGCGCCCCCTGCAATGTCCTGTAGTTTATCTTTGAGCGCCTCGTGCAATTCATTGCGAAACTCCTCGGAAGTCATTCCGGGGATGGCATCAATCAGTTGCTCAGAAAACGCGAGACTGATGATTTCTGAATGGGTAGCCTTCTCCTCGCGAACTAAGGGAATCAAACGCCGAATCGATTCATACTCAGACGTTCCCTCGCCAAGTATGTAGTTGCAGAGAGAAACGGGCAGCGGGATCTCCCGACCAGTGTTCGGATCTTTTTGATGAAGCTTCGTGAGTGGCTCTGTGATGTCTCGGAGTTCAAAGCCGAAATCCAAGTATACCTGCAATCCTTCTTTGACTCTCTGTAGATCTTCTTCCTTTTTTTCCTGCTCATACCGCTCTTGTGCCTCCCGCCGTTCGCGCTCATCCTCTTCGACCTTAGCCTGATGCGCTTCCATTTTTCCACGAGCGATGTTATTGACCACTCCGCAACCAAGGAATGCTGCAACGAAAACAAAGAAGAAAATCATAACCAAACTGGTTGTCGCTCTCTCTCCAGAAACAATCGATAGAGCTACCCCTAAGACAGCCAGCCCACCAGCTATGAAAAACACCAATGGGCCTTTAATCAGTTTGTTCGATGATGATTTCACTATGGGTCCCGTAGGATCATCTAATCCACTCATAAAAATGCGTTCGAGTCACAAATTGGTTCCAAATACATAGGAACATGTCGGAAAGCTCAGTGGCTGAGCAAGGGTAAATATCGTCAGAAACGAACGCAGTTTTTGCATCACTTTCGTTCCCAAAGGGGTTTATCGGCCTTCTTTCCTCCCTTTACTCCAGAAACGTTTGGCTTTCTCCCAACGCTTGGAGTCTTCTCGGCACTCCCTTCGTCAGCGTCAAGAGAAGAATCCAAGCCGTCTGATAATACTGGTCGAACAACTACAAAGGTGAAGGGGAGCTCTGCCCCACTTTTCGATTCCATGGAAAGAATATCCGTGCCTTTTGTTTCCGAACTACGGGGAAGCCGGTATTCCACATCAGGTCCGATCTTGCCTTGATTCCTGTCTCGCTTCTCAAGGCGATCCAAAAACTCAACGGCTTCGCTACGGGTAACAAACTGAACTTTTTCCGGATTGCCTCTGGCTTCTTGATTCATCAGATCTCCCCACTCTCCACGACTCACGGGGTATCTGGAGAAACCAACAACCAACTCCGAATCTTTCCGTTTCGGTGTTTCAAGAACAACGGTGTCTAGGCTTGGTTTAATTGCGATTGGTTTGATAACTGTTTCTGCCTTCTCGGATACCACTTCCGTTTCGTCAGCCGCCAGTGCATCGACGGAGCCAATCTTAACTTTTTCATCTCCTGAAGAATTTCCCGGAATACTCTTCTCACTTTCTTGAAGACCGTCACCGATTCCATCTGATACAACTTCGACAGGCTTCGGCTGCGATCCACCAACAGTCGTCACATTTTCTTCTTCACTCTCTGAAGTCTCGCCGACACTTGCAGTGGGCGACCCGACTCCTGTCGGTTTTGAACCTTCCACCAGGACTACTTCACCACTTTGATCTTCTACAGAAACTTTTGTCTCTTCTATGGCCCCACCGGTAATCGCCCCTTCCCCGTGCTGGTTACTCTCCGAAGTTCCTCCGCCGGTTGAACCATTTGCAACGACAAGAGGGGTTTGTTCGACTGTTCCCGAAGTATTCTCTCCCTGTTCGACAGTCCCATCCACTTCGCTTTCGAAACTCCCCTGATCGTTAAACCACTCTCTAAACCCATCAGGATCATCTTGAACAACTTCGTTGCCACCACTGCGCCCTCCATCTCCCGCTGGCTTGCGGGATACAACGGCAAAAATCGCGAGGACAATTAGTAAGAACAGCGATCCAAGAACGATTACTTTCCTATCCAACGTGAATGGAAATGGAGCGGAGCCCGAATCATTAGTACGCACTTCCTCCGGCTCAGCCGGTCCCTTAGGAAGGACAGCATCTGTCACAAGGCCCGTTTCTTTTTCCAAATCAGAAGTGCCTTTCTGCAGAAAAGAGTCAATCGAAACGGGATTACCATTATTATGCTTTCGCACGGCGGCTCCGGCCGCCGCCGGTAAAGGTCCTGGGAGATCACAAAGAAACTCGACCAGATTCCTTATGTCTCCTGTAATGGTTGGTGGATCGGATGGCTGCATCCCACCTGAAAAAAAATTGTGATCTGGACGAACTTTCTCTAACTGCCCGAGAACCAGGTCAGTAAGGCCCGGTGGCAGAAAAACCGAACGCCCACCAGAATCAGTTGCGACTAAGTCGGAGTCAAAATACCCGAGTGCCCGTCTGTTTTCATGCACCTCGCGAAGGGTTGCAACAAGGCCATTGACCAAAATGTCTGTATTCGCCTCGCGGTCAGCAATCTCCGAAAGAGAATGAAATCCCTCCAGATCCTGACCATCGAGTTCGAAAGCAATGTTTCCACCAGAGTGAAAATCGACTGCAGTCAGCACATTATTTAAAGCACACGAACTCGCTTTCCCATTCTGCACCCATTTCCGAAATTCTTCGTGGGTCTGCGTTACAAAATTCAATTCAGCCGGGAGAAACAGAAGACCACATTTCGCCTCAGTCTGTACGTTCAAGGCGGACCACAACTCAAAACCGGCCGGATGCAAAAGAACCGGTCTGTGAAGGTCGAACCGATCAAATACGCGGGCCTGTTCCTGGAAACGGTGAGTCATCATCTCCTTCAAACAAATAGGGTGTACTATCATCTTTTGCTAGACCAGTAAAAAGCCTTGGTCTAAACAGGAAAGTAAGAGGGAATTCATTTTTCCGGTTCTTTTCCTCAAACCGCTATGGATCAGAAAACAAAAGAGGAGTATGCAGGGCATTTCCTGACCTTGTTGCGCGTCTGGGACGCGTGGATTGACGGTGACACTGCCGTCATTCCCCCGGAGACTGAGCAATTCTTTATCGAGCTCACCGACAAGTATTTTCGCGATGCACTCTCTACCAAGTTCAAAAAAGAAAAAGGTCGTTTGGAGGAACTCGGTGGTAATGAATTACAAGGAGAAGCTGCGTGGCAATGCATGAGAGCCTATTTCAATGTAAAGCGCCCTCGAGCGAAGTATTCAATTCTCCATTCGATATTTGCAGAAGCACAGGCAAGTGCTGCACGAAGCGACTCTGGTGACGACGAAGCACAACTATCGGATATCATCTTTATTCTCCTGAATCGCTACAAATTGCAGTGCCGCTCTGCGGTGAGAGACTTCTGGGCACCTGAAGCTCTCGGAACCACAGGGCAGCGTTGGAATACCGAATCCGGCGATGCTCCAATACAAACGGAACGAGGTGAATCACGACCACGCTCCAAATTCGACCTTCTGCAAACTGAAGCCGCCACCCTTTCGCCTGAGGAAGAAAACGAATATCATGAGATCGCTCAATCAGCCGTGAATGCTTTTTTCCCTTCTCTCTCTGATTCGCAAAAAGCGGGGCTCTATGCGATTTTTTGCAGGAACAATGCTGGCGAGAAACTGCTTTATAACGATTCCCGGATCGGGAAATTCGTCGATGTAAAGCAAGCGCAATTCTACGAAGGGCGAAGGAAAGCGATCAAAGAATTAATCGAATCGTTTCGGGATGGTCCAATTTGGGAAAACGAAGACAATGTCGGAAGAATTCGACTCGAAATACTGCTGGAAGAAAAACTGCTCGATGAATCTTTTGAATGGTTTCACCGGAAAACGAAAGAGGAGGTTCCCTCTACTTAACTGATCCTAGTAAACAGGGATGTATGTTCTTAATCCCAATCCTATTTCTATCTCATGAACAAAGAATCTGATGATTCGAGGTGGGCTGACGAGTGGAATGAACTCGTAACCGACCTGAACGACACCATGGAAGACGAAAAAGCCATGGTAAAGGAGAGCGCGTTTTCTTCCTCAAATACGAATCCGCACTTGGCGGCTAAAGGAAAATCTGTCGCGAACGCATTGCTGCGTCAAATCAGGGAATCCATTCGATATGAGGGGGCTACCGGTTCGGCCAGCCAATCGGTTTTTGTTTCTTCGGCGCCTGCGTCACAAGCAAAAGTCGAAGTGAGCAAAGGAGACATCATACAGCTAGATCCAAGTCTAGACCCAAGCTGGTGCCGCCCCGTTTATGTTCTAATCATGGATCAGACTGATGAAAAGATCACGATCATTCCGTTCGGTCCGTTAAGCCTTCCGGCAACTGACACGGAGCTCGCGACAAACCTTGGAGAACGCGGGCTGGATGTTCTCTGCGTCTGGAATGTATCCAAAATCGAACGGAAACATTTGCAGCGACATTTCGCCATTGCCCATGCAGATGATGAATTTATCTCAGAAGTAGAATCACTCCTTGAGGCGATCAGATCCAAGTCCCCCGCACCGGAGCCGCTCCAAGCCAGGGTGGGCCCCTCTCGATTCGGAGTCGGAGATGCAAAACAGGATTACCTTGACCACGAAGAAGGTCTCCTTGCCGGAATCTCTACGGATTGATTCCCTTATTCAATAACAGGAAATCCAAAAGATCACTAAATGCAATCACTGACTCTGTTCTACCTATTCCCCGCGATTGCATTTCTGATCGTATCCGGAATCTGGCTGGCTAACCGCAGCCCGGGAGTTCTTGGATGGCTACCAATCGCCGCATGTTATTTGTGCAGCGGATTAGTTCTCTTCCTCGGCGGATGCCACCAGATGGCACACGTTCAATTGAAAGGTGTAGAAATAGACTTGGGTACACCTGAGTCTCCGCGAGAAATCATGATTGGTGGCCCGCCGGAAGACGCTATCGAGCAGCCAGCCCCAGCTTTTGAGGTTTCTGGCTATCCTTACGATGCGTTGCGTTTAAAGCTTCACGGAGACGGTCTCGTTATCTCACCGGGAAGCGGATTCGATCGCTCGATTGTCGTCCAAAGTGGAGAGGAAATTGTCCCTTTGGTGAATTCAATCCCTGCCCTCTACCACCTCCAGGATCAGGATATCATCGAAATAGGCTCAGATGCATCCACTCAAAAATGGACCCTTGGACGTGCCGCCGACCACCTTACCCCGACTACCGGCAACGAGCCGCGCTGGGTAGGCAGAGACGGCACAGGAGTCGCTTTTTCCGGGAACCTCCCCCCTTCGGTTGTTGGCCTCCAAGTAAAATCGGGAAATCTGATTGTGACTCGCGGGCCAGGTTTATCCGGGCAAATAAAGGTAATCATCAACGGGCAGACTCTAGAAGGTGAGCAGGAAAGTTGGTCTCTTCCGTATGACTCTGGCAAAACCACGTTAGAAATCAGCACTCCCGATTTGCTAGCGGGGAACATGACAGTCAATCTTGGAGTGGAATCAGCTTCCCTGTCATGGAAGTCAGCATCTGCCGAGAATCCACCATCCCTGTTACAGTCAGCTATTTTGAGAACAGGTGATACTATCACGATGGGGGGAGGCCCTGACGACGAGATACGCGTGTTCGGTTTACTGTCCGGGTTTTTCGAATTAACCCTGAACCCCGACAAAAATATTGTCGTCAGCCTTTCCAAAGCCGGAATCGAGGCAATGGAAGAAGGAAAAGGGCTGTATGCTGACCACCGAATTTCCCGATCTTTTGCTGAATACAAAAATGGCAAGATCATCAACAAAGAAGACGGCTGGACACTGGGAACTCCGGAATCTCCCACCGGAGGCAAACTAATTTTCAGAATTCAGTCCAATGCCTCAGGTAGGGAAGAAGAGCGCAACGCGCCAGCAGAAGTCAGTGGAGACCTACCAACAGAGCCAGAGCTTTCGTCCGACAGCGTCGTAGCTGAAATACGTTGGCTCAGTAGCCCCCAGACAGAGTGGGTGCTTCCCAACAGGCAAGTCACCCTCCCCATGTTTCCGGACCATACCATTTCACTATTTACACGAAGAAATTTCAGACAAGCTGCATTTCCGTTGAAACGGGCAAGTGGTTATCCATCCAGTGTGACGAGTTGTCTTTTCTCCGGACTTCAGAATGAAGATTTCAACTCGCTGAGCCTATTACAAACGGATCCCGGCGTGAGAGTTTTTCGAGACGGAAAACCGCTGCGTGCTGCCAACGGAGAGCGCCCGCTCGGATTACTCGAGCCAAACGCTGAGATCTCTTTTCTTCAGCTTTTGACTACAAACAACGATGTGCGAACCGGCGGCTCAGGGTCTCTCCTTTCAGATATTCTGCGGTTAGCAACCCGAGATAAGTTCGCCAAATTCGAACTAACCACCCGTCCCAACGGAAACTCTTCTCGCCGCATACTGGCTGTGGATTTCATCAATCCCGAGATTCAAGCAATTCCCATGGGCGATATCAAACATGGAAAGAAAATTGCCGAGTCTGACGACCGCAGTATTTCTTTCGGAGTAAACGAGGTTTCCGGGTTCTCGACCGAATCTTATCAAGTGCGCTTCAAGGCTTTGACTTCATGGTTCCGAAAAGCAAATGCGAAAGTCATCTTGCAGTCGGATATCACAGTCCAGGACGACTACCGGACGCAGGAGATTGACTACAGCACTCCCTTCACTATCGGCGACCGCGACAGGTTGAGACTGGAGATTTCAAAACGAACTATTCCTTTCAAGACGATCTTCTGGCTTCTGACTGGGGGACTCATACTAATCAGTGTTTTCTTCGTTCACCGAAATGATATCGGTTGGTATTTCCTTCTGTTCGGTATCGCCTTCCTCACCTGCAGCAGAGTCCTTTTTGCCCAGGCGGCAATGGTGAACCCTCCTTATAGTTTCGAAGCAGCATCGACTGCAACATTCGCAGTCATTATCATTCCCCTGATGGTGGCCGTCATGGCCATCGCGCTTCCACTCATCATGCCCGGCCGACTGGAAGCCCAACTCAGGCAATGGCAAAACGGTGCCCCTTTTACAAAATTGGCGATCGCCGCAGGGATAGTGTTTGCGATTCGAGTTGCATTCCTGTTTCTCGGCTTCAAAGAATCAGTCAATCTCGGCGTCGGACGGTTTGCACTCTCAATTATTTCAGTTCCTGCACACATCATTATCTTCAGTCTGGGTTGCGCACGGCTATTTGCAGAAAGGAAATCAAGCGGTTCCTACGAATTTTCCTTAATCGGAAAATTCTTTACCTTCGTTTGCGCATTGTTCTTTTTCCAATTTGCTACGGCCTTTCTTGTGAGTGATGTAGGTCTCTTCCTCTACCTGCTGCCTCAAGTTCTAATCGTCGCCCTGATTGGACTCTCCATTTGCATTGAAGCGACATCCAAGCTGAGACGATTTGACGTGGATAAAACGGAAGTGGTTTCCCAGGCGCTTACCGCCGTCTTACTTGTGCTCCCGCTCGCTTTTACCATCTGGACTTTCACCTCGCCTAGGATTCTGTATTCCATGCCAGTGCTGAGTGGCATTCTTGCAACCGATCAGGAGATCGCCACAGGGAGTACGGAACTCCGCATTCTTCAATTCATTAACGAAGAATATTTGATAAAACTCGGAACTGATACGGCCGAAAGAATCGCGCAGGACCATGCAATCATGGAAAACTATGCTCGGCGGGGACTGTGGGGCGAAGGCTATCTCCAAGTCGACGTCATTCATGCAAAGCGAAACACGTCGCTGAACGACAATGTGTCAGCCATATTTATCTTTGCTCAATTCGGCATTCTTGGCGCACTCGCCGTGGCACTGGCGTATTTATCCGTTGTCTTTTCCACCTCACAAGCTGCTGACGGAATTAACGGACCTGTGGGCTGGGCCGCGGTGACTGCCAGCCTCACTTTTTGCCTCGCAAGTGTGTATATGATGGCGGCCAATTATGGTTTCCTCCCTTTTACAGGGCGGAACATGTATCTTCTTGGGCTTAACAGTAAGAGCGACCTCATCGAATCGCTTGGCGTACTATTTTTCTGTATCCTTGCACTGGTTTACGCAGCACATCGCAAAAAAATCAGCGCTGTACCGGAATGAAGATAACCGTTTTCCCATTATAATGACATGAGTGATTCGGCAACGCTCGACACCAAAGTCGAAGACATAAACATAGGTCCCCGCACCATTCGAATAGCGGCACTGGTGGCTGCCTCGGCGATTGTGTTCGTTTTTGTTTTTCTGTTCCTGAATCAATCGTCTGTTTCTGAGAGAGAGTTTTACCAGCCAGACGGATATATCGAGCGAGTTCAGGATCTTATCGATTCCCACCGCTTGGAATACATTCCTCCCACGCAGGAATCGATTGCCGAACAACCTTGGGGCCGCATCGAATTCGTGGAAGATCCTGAGGGAATTTCTCCAGAGAAAGTGCGCCTTCAAAACGACTTCTTTAACGAAAGCCGTCGGATTCAGGAGGACATAGAACAGTTCAACGAATCAGGCGAAGGAATCTTCACAGTCAGGAAAAGACGCGACCGCGAAACTGGAGAAATGAGAGCGGATATTCGTTTCGACCATTCTTCCTACAACTTCTTTCTTCCCTACCCGCAACGTCCACCAATGGACAGCAAGTTTTCTTTCGGCGGTGAAGAGCTCCCCACCCTCGGGGGAGATGGAATCGCCCTCGGATTCACTCCACTCGATGAAACAGTTACTGCGGCTGACCCTGATGCCATTATCGCATTACCACTGAGAAAGTGGTTTCAGCCCGGCCCAAAGGATGGTGGCTACTATCAAGCACTCGGATACAACCTCCTCGAGAGCGGAACGGGAGCTGTCATTAACCTGAGAGCGACAAAAGATGGAACTGTTCTCCGCGTCTTCAAGCCCCGCCGGTTCTTTCTTTTTATCAATGGCATTTCCGTTCAGCACCCTAAGAGCGATGAAGGCCTGGATTTCGTTGCGGAGAGAAGGAAGGGACTGAAGGCAAACACCTACCGGCTGCTGGAGGGGGACCGCATCCGTATTCACGATACAAACGCGCCCAGGGACGAATCTGAGATGATTTTCCGATTCGGCCGTTTCGACGGAGCTTCGATAATGCAGAGCTACATCGAGAATGGACAGTTGATCAGCCAGGTAGATCCCAAGGTTGCCCAATCCCTTCCTTTTACGCAACAAATCGTAGATGCAACGAATGCATACGGCGCAGGGAAAGGACTGCGACCACCAAACGTGCAGCACACGGTAAACCAGACGCTGCACTCGATCATGCAAACAAAACTTGAGAGCTTCGTTCGAACTTTCGATTCTACTCGAGCGGGAGTAGCCCACACCGAGTATGAGCCCGCGTGCGTCGCTGTTGTTGACGCTCTAAACGGAGATGTGCTCGCCATTCCCTCCTACCCGTCTCCCTCGGATCTCGAAACCCTGAATCAACGCTTTCAAACCGGTCGAGCGCCGGCACATATCGGAGAGAGCAAGCTTTCACGACTGAAATGGAATCAAAATTTCCCAACGATACCAATTGGTTCGACAACAAAACCTATACTTGCCACGGCAATCTGGGATGCCTACCCAGAATTACAGCACCTCACCATTGAAGAACCTGCAGGGAGCGCGGGAAGCATTTTCGGACTAAAACTTGCACGGCCACTCACGACAGTGAGTCGCGCACGGACAGTGGATCCTGTTAATTTCCTCGGAAAATCTTCTAACACTTACACTGTAAGCCTATTCCTTCTCACGCTTGCAGACGAAGATTCCTATAATCTTTCCGGAAATGGTCGAGTCCGCGCAACAAATGGGAAAGTCGATTTTTCCCGACACATCCGAGGTGATTTCATTCCGAACGGTCTCGACAGCGATTCATTACGAACAAATGCAAAGCTTGTGGATTGCTTCGGTATCGACTTAAACACCGACTACAGTGACCGCACAAGGCAGTTTGATCGGAGCTTCATAGAACCACTATTGGAGCAATTGGAAATCGAGAAAGAACAGCCACTGCCGGCGGTTTTCTGGCCAGTCACACCAGCTCGAACGGTTTTAAATCTTCAGGAAATTGATGTCGTCCGCGGGGAACTGGTTTCCATGCTCCTGGGCGGTAACACAAACCGCTGGTCAAACGTCAAACTTGCAGAAGCATACGCGCGTATCGGTTCCGGAAAAAAAGTCGAAGCGCGATTGTTGAAGGACCGCAAATCGAAAGAAGAGCCGAAGTTTGAATCGATGCCCAACAAAAACGTTTTGGACCTCGTTCACAAGGGCATGACAGCTTCGTGGCAAAGTGGCACTGCGGTTAGGATATCCAGCGCGGTCAGGCAAGAAGCAGGACAAATCACGTCGCGAGGCATGAAGTTCAAATTCATTGGGAAAACAGGGACAGCACGCCGGACTATCCACGAATGTGCAGCCTTCGCCTTCTATGCTGAGATTCAAGATTCCAAGGGAAATCCACTGTCCGCCACAGCCACAACCATCTATCTGCAAGATAGGGCGGACAGTACCTCCGGAGCGCGAAATTCTGCCGTCGCAGTAGAATTCGCAAAACAAATTCTACCTGATCTGATCGACTGGATGAAGCAGAGCAAGGAAGTCCAAAAATATCTCAAGTAATCTATCACCCCAAATCTTTTCCGATCATTGTCATGAAAACATCGATCACTCTATTAGTCCTGACACTATCCTTTTTCACTTCATTCTCATTAGCGCAAAGAGAAGTCTACAAGCGAGAAAAGCCAGATCCGGTGAACGAAGCCGATATGCTGGCAGTTCTGATTAAAGAAGGAGAAATTGCTTTGAGTAACGAAGTGCTTTTCAAATACGACTCAACAGACTTCGCAGAGGAGTCAGCAGAAAACCAGTTGGAGATCGTTGCCATTGTAATGAATCATCCCAAGCTCGAAGAAGACTATTTCCTAATTGAGGGCCACACTTGCGATCTCGGAACAGACTCCTACAACGATGCTCTTTCCAAGGGACGCGCAGAGAGAGTGCGCAAATACCTCATTGAACAAGGTGTGACAGAGGGCCGCCTCAGTTCTATCGGCTACGGCGAAAGTCGCCCTTTAGCTGAAAGCAAAATCGAGGACAAAGATGATCCGGAAACGAAAGAGAAGAAACGGCAAACCAACCGAAGGGTGATCATCAGAAAACTAAAAAAATAGGACAGGAAGCCTGCCCGTTTTCCAGGCGGCAAGAGACATCAGTCCCGTTCGAGAAGCCAGTTACCGGTGTTCGTTTTGATACACATCCACCCAAGGAATCCACCGTAAATCCATAACCGTCCACCGACATTCTGCTGCTTCATGGCAACGATTCGTGTACCATCATTCGCCTCTCCGACTTTAGCCGCATCGAGAGAAGGATAGGACCGCATATTTACGAACTTGTCCTTGTCGTTCTTATACCATGTTACTCGCCAGATATTGTCTCTCTCATGCACCATGTAAGTGTATGTCGAACTGCTCGTAACCATCCACCCTTCAAGCTGAAATTGCCCCCAGATCGACCCGTCTGAACGATAATCTTGTTCCCCGACAAGATACACTTTCATGGCCACTCCATCGTTTGCATATGCAGCTGCAAAAATCTCTCCGGTTTGCGGATGGCTTCGGACAAAAACGCCATCACTACCGCTGTAGATAACTCGATAGGGAACGAGTTCCCGCTTCAAATCCGCCGACAGACTCAACCGATCACCAGGCGTAACGGAACCGCTTGCAGATTCTGTTTTGTATCCATCCTTTTGAAACTCGTACGAGACGAATCCTGGATTTACACTCTTCAATTCCAGCGGTGTCGTTCCAATCCAAGAACCGGAAGAACTGTAAACCGAAGCACCGGAAGGAGATGAGGATAAGTAAACACTTCCCACTTCCTTATTCAACGTCTTGGAAAGACTGAGCGTCTCCCCGCCGGAAAGCTGTCCCGACACACTGGTATCTTCATATCCTGACATCTGGAGTTGGTAGGTCCGATAACCTGCAGCCTGATATTCAAGTGTAGCGGGAGTTTTCCCCAGATACTCTTGGCTGCTGGAATAAATTGAGGCCCCACTGGGACTACTCGAAATCTTTACTGTTCCCGCATCCAACGTCAGCGTCGCGCTGAGCTCAAGTTTACTGGAGTTTAGCGAACCGGAGACTGTTTCTTCCCGATACCCTTCTTTCTGCACTTCGTAAGAGAGCGAACCATACGGAACACCATCAAGTGTCAGTGGAGTCCTGCCCACCACGCTCCCTCCCGCAGATTTCACTACGGCTCCAGATGGTGTGGATCGGATTAGAACCCTTCCTAACTGATCGTTCGACGAAGGATACTTCGGAGCCGTTCCGTTGCCCGAGTCGCTCGCTCCATCCATTCCCTCTTTGGCCACGAGGCTTGGACTTGTGCTCACGGTTTTTTTTTCACGAATTATCAGGGAAACAGTCCGGGGCTCGTATCCCGCTTTTGAAAAGGAGAACTTTCTTTCCCCCGGAGAAAGACCGTCGATCTCGATCGGAGTCACTCCCAATCGGTGGCCAGTCGCAACATCATGGACCGTCGCTCCAGTCGGATTTGATGAGATCTGAACAACGGTCTTCTCTCCATCAGGAAGAAAAAACAGGATTGTACCGACCCCAATCAGGAAAATACCTACCAGAACAACATAGAAGAAAACTGGGCGTCTTTTATCCTGAGGTTCAGGTTCGAAATCTTCTTCTACCTCCACTTCGTCAGGTTCCCTATCTTCTGAATAATCTGCGGGATCATCGCTTTGTCCTTCCGCTTCCCCTTCCTCGGTCGAATCCGAGTTCTCGATTTCAGGCTCTTTGCCAGCAACTGTCTCGTGCTCATCAAACCTCATAGTCGCCCACTCTTCGATTGCAGGTTCCTCAACGATTATTTCCTCATCAGGAACCGGCAGGCTCTCCACAGCTTTCAGCAAATCGGAAGGACTTTGAAAGCGGTCTTCCTGCTTAGGAGCAAGACACTTTCTCACAAGTCTCTCCCACTCGCCTGAGAACTCTTTTAAAGTCGGTGCATCGATCCCGATAACATCCGAAAAAGAGGGAGGGTCCAGCGCCAGGTCGTCGCCCCCCCCGACGTTTACACCAGGAAACGGTCTCTCTCCCGTAATGCTCTCGAACAAAATCGCCCCTATCGAATACACTTCATCAGAAGGGTGTACCATCGATTCGTGCTTGTATTGAGGGCTGCTGTAGGCAAACAACACTTCTTCCTCGTCTTGATTTGCCTTCGCCAGTTGCCTTGCAGACAACAAATCACCTTCAGCCATCCAAAAACCGAGAACACGAACATCATTCTTTTCGTTGATTACTATCCGGGATGGAACGATCCCGCAGTGGACCAACTCATGTTCATTCCGCGCATACTGCAACGCCTCGCAGATTTGTTGAATCCAGGTTCGCAGTTGCTCAGGCCGGACCTGGCCTTCTTTACCCTCCCGGAAAAGCCGGCTGAAAGACTTTCCCGGCACATACTCCATAACTATCGCAAGTAGCGAATTCTCAGATAAAACGTCGTAAGTCCGAACAATACTCGGATGAATCATCCGCGCTGCTTGACCTACCACGTCTACAAATTTCAACCGTTCGTCTTCACTCAACTCGCTGGCAAAAGGAAGAAACTTTATGACGCGCCGTTTTGACTTCAGATCTTCCTCTTCCACCAGCCACACAAGCGGTATTTCCCGATCATCAAGAGATTCGAGCAAGCGGTAACGCCCTGAGAAAACTGTATCACCGGGCTTGAAATTGAGTTCCATGTCTGTCCTTTGAAATTCTCCCTGAAGCACAAAGGTTTCACCTGACAGCACCAGTCTCCTGATCCCTCATCCGCGCCAAGTCTTCAATGGGAACATTCGCGATATCGAACCGATTCCACCCTACCGCGTCAAAATGCCACCATTCCGTTCGTATTGTCTGGAAGCCGTGTTTCTTCATAAGGGTTTGAAGTAAATTCCGATTTCTCACAGCCGCCTTGTCAGCAATTACAGCATTGGCATGCGCACGCCCGGAAAATTCATCGTAGGGTGTAGGCATTCTCACAGGCCCCTGTTGTTGGGGATCAAAAATCGTGAGGTCCACTGCAGCTCCCCGATTATGCTTGGAACCTCTCTCAGGATTTCCTACGTAGCCTGGGGTGGGAGAAACTTCCCACATCATATACTGTACAGAATGAGGGCGATACCCATCCCAGACAAGCAGCCCGAGGTTCATACTTTCTAACTCTTCCTGCACTCGACTCAACTTTTCCGCAACTTCCCGTCGAAGAAAGCAACGCTCCACAGAATACAACGGTCTCCCACAGAAGTTGTCCGAAGTGGCGTACTTCAAATCGATCTGAATGTTAGGATTGATTGATCGAATTTCGACAAGATCAAAACGATCTCCTTGAAGAGGCTCCGGTGGATGGGGTGGCGGTCCATAGCGTTTTTCGGCCGCGACCGGTTTGGATATTTCAGGAAGAGTCTCTATATCTTTTCCTCCAAGCATCCTTTGTAGTTCTTCTGCTGATTCAATAGAGCCCCCTGCCGGAGTCGTCTCTGGATTCTGGACCGGGACAGCAATTTGAACTGTCTCTTCTTCCTCAGGGAGAGGCACCGTATGACTTTCGCTTCTCTCGATCGCACTCGCCACGTCGGCTTCTTTTTCCTCCGCAGCTTCCCGTTTTGGGTTTGTTGGCCGCTGTACATTCTCGACTACCTCGCTCTCCTTCGGCAGAATGAGGTCGTCACTTGTATTACTGTCGTTCTCAACGTGGCTCTGCGGTTGTTCACGCACCCTGTTTGGCTTAATTGGTACAACCTCCCGTTGCCGCAATACCGTGGAATCCTCAATCACACCGTCTTCTACCGCCCTTCGATCCGAGATCACGACAGCAATCACCCAAACGATCATCCCGAGGAGAACGATTGGTACAATTGCTATTAATATGCTGTTATGCCGCATCGGAAGTTTCAATCATCACTCCATCATACCACCTCAAGGCAAGCCCCAAGTACAACCCTGAACCCGATGAATCCTCTATACTCCTTCTTTCCATCGATCTTCATTGGAGCCCGAGAGTGCGAGGTCGCTTTTTCCAAACCGCAAAAATAAGCCCCCCCTCGGCAAACACGATATCCGGAACACTCGTTCTGCCATCGCACCCAAGGATCGATTCGACCGGAGGGATCGGGAATCGGCATATACTCGTCCATGCACCATTCATAAACCAGGCCGTGTAAATCATAGATGCCGATTTCATTCGGTTTTCGGTACCCTTCTTCAGAGGAATCCAAAGCGCTCACTGGTGCAATCCTCCTACCTGAGAGTGGCATCGCCCAGGCAATTGTCTCAGGACGTTTATCGTAGAAATCGCGCTCATTGCCGAGAGTACATGCATATTCCCACTCTGCTTCGGTGGGAAGCCGAAACTCAAATCCAGCTGGCAGGAAATTCTTTTCGTATGCCAAACGAGTGAGACGGGTGCAATATTCTCTGGCTTCCCTCCATTTTAGATATGTGACAGGAACCCTATCCTCGCGGTGAGCATCATAATCAGGACCGCTCGGAACACGGCTCAGAATTTCCTCCGCTTCTGACTCCATCACTGCGCGGAATTCCGCCCGGGTCACAGGGTGGCTACTCATCCAATACCCACCATCCGAAAACTCGGCTACCTGGCGAGCACTCTTGGGACCATACGAGAAATACTTATAATTGTTTTTCACAGCCCGCATGCGAAGAACAGATCGAAAATCGAGCGGCAAATGAAATGAGCTGGGCTTCCAGTCCACCGGCTCGAAAATAGCGCAGCATTGCTCCATCGATGCCAACATTCCGAGGATGGCGCTTTCTCGAGATTTGTATTCCAGATTAATTGTGTTGCCGATCTTGTTATCCCCTTCGGCCGTCACAGGAGCAATCACTCCCTCATTGCGAAACGGAGCATTGATCTGAATACTCATATTCTGAGAGTATTCGACGACAGGGGCACCAAATCGGACTGCCGTGGAAAACGAATAGATTGGATGTTGCTTCGCAGATATGACGATCCGCGGACCACACCCCGATTCCATAGTAGGAATGTAAGTGAAGTGTTCTTCTCTCACTTCGCCTGGTTTAAGTGACTTGATAGGGAGCTCCATCCGGTTGATTCCACCCCCTTTGTTCCCTTCTTCAATTGTCACAAAGAAATCGACTAGCTCACTGTCACAAAAATTCTTGAGCTCCAGTCGTACGGGAGTCTCCACACCAACGAGCGTCCATTGAGGACGCTCCACAAAAAGTTGAAGAGGACATTCCATTTTTCAGACAAGGCAATCGAAGATTCTACAAAAGTACGTTCAATAGGTCGATTCTCTGGGCAAAATTCACCAAAGCCCCGGATGGCACTCTCTCTGTAGGAATCTTATCAAAAGCCTCTCCGTCAAACTGAGGGTCACTCGACTTAATCGCATGCATCGTGCCCGCCGAAACAATTCCAATCACATTCCCCTTATCGTCCATAAGAGGGCTGCCACTGGATCCCCCAGCAACTCCAAGATCATGAGTGATTAGGAACGCCTGCGAAGGGCCAACATCAGCAAAACTGAAATCGGTTAATGCACTAATGTATCCTGTCTTGTACAAAGGGTGTGGTGATGCTGTATTCGAACCCTGCCCGGGAATCCCTTCTGAAGGAAACCCTAAATAGCTGACAGACTGCCCTACCCGCAAAGTGCGCAACAAGCCTCCCGTTAAACATCTCAATTGGCTTGGGCTTCTCCCATCCAGGTAACCAACTGCAAAATCACACCCTGGAATTGCATGCTCGCCAATATCCGATTTATACAGATGCTCATCGAACTCTGGATGAATTTTCATGCCAGCAACCTGAATAGGGGGCACTTCAGCACCTGCAAACTTCATCCAAATCCGAAGCCCGTTTTCGATATACCCCATGGCGTGCAATGCCACATGGGCGTTGGTCACGATTTTATCATGGCTCACTGCCCATGCTGTTCCCAAACGCTCCAGACAATCAGCATTCACCCCAGCATAGAGAATCCCCACCGCCTCCCGACGAAGTTCCAATTTTGTGGGCTCTCTCTTTAATCCCTCAGGTTCTCCACTAAAGGTAAAATCTTTTCTAATGGGGGGGATCTGAGCGGCCAGAGCTTCGTTTTCCGTTTCAGTCAGCTTAATTAGATCCGCACGAGTCTCCTTACCGGAAGCCGCAAGAATCGCATCACGATCCAAGCCGCTAAAGCTTGTGGCGAGATGAATCCTGACGTTGGCCTGATTCATTTCGCTCTGATGATTTAGTGCGTTTTCGATCTCCCCCTTCTTTGCCTTTACACGCAGAGCCTCTTCCATCCGCTCATCGGTGAACTCACTCACCTCTCGAGCACGACCGAGATTTCGCCGAATCTTGATGTCTTTGATATCCTCGGAATGCACGGCCTCTCCGAGTTCCAATTCTCTCTCTTTGGATCGAATCTTCCCTTTTGATTCGAGACTGAAAAGCATTTCTATCTCCTGAAGCTGCTTATCACTCAGTCGAGTTTCATGGTGTAGCTTTGCTCGAAATTGTTCCAAATCCTGAGCATCATTCAGTTGCTGAAACTGCTCTTCAAGGCCTTCCCGGCGGAGCCTTTCTCTCGTCTCTTTGGCGATCTCTTCCTCCATGAAATCACCAAGGACAGAAATATCATTGAGTCGTTCGTATCTCAGGCCCTTATCAGCCAACTGATTGACCAGGCTCTGCCGAATGTGCCCATCGAAAAAGGCTCGGTCATAACGTTTTTCCAGAATCGATTCTCGACTCATATTCCCAACGCAGTTTCCAAGCGCATTGGAAACATGGGGAAGTAATTCATTCTCAAGATCTGCTGTCGTTACCGAATCCCGACTAATCAACAATTGCGAGCGAACCTTCAATATGTCTTCGACAGAAAGAGTCAGCTCGACGGACGCCTGTATTTCGCCGCCTTCACGCAGACTTATTCCACGGAACACTTGGACCGGAACATTGAAATTCTCACTGGGAACGATCACAGCCTCCACACGATCGTCTCCTCCCTCAATTTGGAAAAGTCGATCCAATAGAGAACGATCAGGCCTCTGCTCTGTGTATCCTCCGCGGAGCTTTCCGCCCTCGGGAACACCGTTGATAAAAAGATACCCCTCGGTCCCTTGCTCAACCTGGACGCCTTGATTTAAGACTTCTCCAGGGAACTGCAGGGGTATCCGCACAGCGATATCATCGAACTCACGACGCCATACCCCGCCGCTTGTTTTCTGGGTATCTTGAGAAACAAGGTCGGCATGACAATTCCAACAGAAATTCGATTCCGCTCCCACAGAGGAGCCGCACTTCTGGCACTGTGTCCATGCTTTCTGATTCCCGTATCCACAGACATTGCAATAACCCGCATCTTTCGAAAATCGGTTATCGCAGTTCGGACACTTTTCGGTCACAAGACGTTTGAAGATGTTCATGAGAAAAATGATGCTGGTTGGCAAAATGTTACCTATGAAGTAAAAGGGAAACTCATTCTCGAAATTCCGCTCTCACTGAGACATTCCCATTAATTCGGACAAGAGACTGACCCGCTGCGCAAAATTGAGCTGAGCAGCATTTGGCGTTCGATCTAAAAATGTTTCTTGCGTCGTAGGATCGACCTTGAGTGATGTTACGATATTCATCGCAAATAATACCCCCACGACATCTCCATCTGTATCAAACACCGGGCTGCCGCTGGCTCCCCCTGTTGTAGGAAGGTTGTGACTGATGAGAAGTCGCTCTTCATAGTGGCACTTTCTCAACCAATAATCCGTATTCGAAGTAATGATTCCCGATTGCATATTCGCGACCGGAGAGTCTGCACTCACACCATTACCAACGAGCTTTTCCATAGGGAAACCGAGGAATGCAATCCGGTGCCCCGAGTCCAGTTTTTCAAGTTTTGACCGACCTGCAAGTTTGAATACGGCGGGTGCTGTCCCGTCGACCTGCAGCAACGCCACGTCGTAGCCATTGATGTCCGGCGCCTCACCATTGCTGTCTACAATCGGCTGGTTGTATTTCGGATGAATCTTCCCCCCAAGAATTCTAAATTTTAGATCGGGCCGTTGATTCACATGAATGTACGAGGTACCACCCGCAGCCATGACTTCGAGTGCGGGAATGGCAACGTGGGCGTTTGTCGCATACAAATTCGGGCCTACCGCCCATGCCGTCCCCACCGGCAGACTCTTACCCCTGTGCGCGGCAACAACGAGCCCCACTGCCTCACGATATTGTTCGGCTACATTCTGCAATTTTTCATCAGAATCAGGTCCACTTCCTCCTCGATTGCTCAACAGAATCACCGCCACTGCAATCGCCGCCAAGAGCGCAAGAGCACCGAACGGAATCACGACTCGCTTCACTGCACTGGGCCCGGTCGCTTTGGGGTTGGGACCGCCAGGCTCGGCCATTGGTGCCTGTATTTTGAGACGAGGCCCATTCCTGCCCAGTTCAATCACCGAGTCCGATCGCAACATCTCACGACTAACCCGACGTCCGTCGATAAAAACTCCATGGCGGCTTCCAGCATCTTCCACCCACAAACGGCCCTCTCGCCATACCAACCGGGCATGAGAAATATCAACAGTCCGGTCCAATTGAGGATTGAATGAGATATCACAATTCTGTCCCGCCCCCAAAAGTATCGATGAAGTATCAAAGGAATATTCTTTTCCTTTTTCAGAACCCGACAATCCTGTGACTACAATGCGGCTCATAATAAAAAGCTAGCTTGAATACCTAGACAGCTTGCCTTGGCAGACTTATTTCGTGTTTCAGCGGTTTAATTTTCTTATTCTTTTTAGGCTCCTAAATCAACCACGCAGCTGATTTTCTTAGCGCGGGTTCAATGCCTTCTCCAGTTCACGGCACAGCCCACATTTACTAGACCAGCCAATTTGACGACATCCCAATTCGCCAGGCGAATACAGCCCGAACTGTGTGCTCGCCCAATAGTCTCGGGATGATCAGTGCCATGGATCCCCACATGAGAGAGCGAGCCATCGGGTCTCTTCAGCCCCAACCACATCACACCCACAAGGTTATTGGGTCCCGGTGGAAGTATGTAGTAAGACGAACTTCGTCGTCCCTCCTTGAGAACAGATGCATCCCATCGAAACGAGGGGTGAGGAGTTACATTAGCGACTCTCCAATCACCTGAACGAACGTGACTCGCCTGAGCGCCGAGAGTCACCGGAAAGCTTGCCAGTATCTTGCCATTTGAATCACGAACTTCGAGAATCTCCTCTGGCCATACAATGATGATGCGATTCTGTGTTGTGCCCATCCCGCCCTTCGGCACATCTCCCGGGAAGGAAAAGGTATCTGCAACGTTCGGCACGCTTACCTTGTTTCCCTTCGAAAGAGAATACAAAGAAACTCCCGGATTGAGACGCTCCAACATACGATGGTCCGTATGAAACTTCTCCGCTACCACCTCCGCTACACTGGCGTATGGCAAACGGCTCTGATGCGCCTTGTGGGGAATCGTGGAAGCGAGACGCCCCACCTGATTCACATCGGCGGAGGAAATTACATACACACGATAGGGATTCTGTATCTTTCTCTTCGCTTCGTGAACAAGGGTATCGATCCCTTCTTCCTGCAACCCGCGAGCTTCCTTCCATCGATTTGCTGCTTTGTTCGTAAACTCGCCAATACTCCCGTCTAACTTCCCTGGACGGAATCCAGATTGATCCAGATAGATTTGAACACGAAGCCGATCATCATGAGGCAAAAGCTCCAACTCCACACGCGTCTTTCTCTTTTTCGGATCACCATCCCGCTCTCCCTGCGCAGGGAATTTCAATTTCGGAAAATCTGCTACTGGCACTTCCGGCGGGTCAATTCTGTCAGAAAGCCCATCTTGTGTCGAATCCACTTTCTTCAGCGGTACGGCCTGAGGCTTTGACTTGGAAGGAACAGAAACTACGGCCTTCGACACCCTTAGCTTTTGTCCCGGATAGATCGTCGTCTTCCGAAGGGAGTTCCATTCCATGATCTGCGAGACCGTAACCTCGTATCGACTCCCGATCCCGGAGAGTGAGTCACCGCGCTGAACTATATGGAAAGTCAGTTTGTTACCACCACCAGAAGGAATCTTGATCTTTTGTCCAATACGGATGACATCACCGTGAATTCCATTGGCACTCCGAAGGCTTGAAACGGAGACACCGTATTTCTTGCTCAAGCCGTAGAGAGTGTCGCCCTTCTTGACGATGTGTACTGCCGGAGCCGAAATCGACTGAGAGATGTTGGGAACGGACGCTTCGGCGAATTGATTTGTGGCTGCGGTCGCGATCACCGCATAGCCAATGATCCATAGTCTTTTTCCAAGGGAAACAATCAGAGTGTTCATATTTCGTATCGCAAGTGGTCCCTCGATAGAGGAAACCGACTTCGATCAATTCCGGACCTTTTTCGAAAAAACCGGAAATACGAACACTCTCTCGCTACACCGTGTGGCGAGCAAAAATAGGATTCACGCTCGCCGATGCGGGTGAGCGCGAATCTTTAACAATTTTTTCAGCTATGTTTTTTACGCCGCTGCTGACCGCAAAGCCATGAGAGTTCAACAGGACTACTCCCAAGTCTCCAGAACTTTGCGCTTCGTAACGGGCCACCATTCCCGAATCTCTTTAGCGAGTTCCGCTACAACCTCCGGGTTCTCGCTGGCGAGATTCTTTTCTTCGTGTGGATCCTCAAGAAGATCGAACAGCTGAGGGCGTTTCTCGGTCCTGGGATGGCTGGAAGCATACCGGTTCGTCTGGCCATCGTAGGTAAGTAGCAGTTTCCATTTTCCCTTCACAACCCACCGATAGAGCAGCGACGCTTCAGGGTCATTCACGTCGGCCACATCATGGGCAAAACCTTCACCGAGCACTTCTTTTCGAGGAGTTTCCTCTCCAGTCTTCAAGGTATCCATTAAATCTAAACCTGGGAGGTTCTCCGGAATATCCAGTCCTGCAGCGGAAAGCATCGTTGGAACGATATCGATGCTGGATGCCAACTGATTGCCTCGATCACCTGGCTCGATCACACCTGGCCAGCTATACATGATAGGTTGGCGAGTTCCCCCTTCATTTGCCGACTGCTTGGACCTCGGAGCATACTTTTTGCTGTCGACGCTCTGAATCCATCCATTGTCCGATATGTAGACGAATAGGGTGTTATCCTTTTGCCCCTTCTCATCAATATAATCGATCAGTTGGCCACAAGTTTCGTCGAACCACTCACACATCGCATAGTAACGCGCGACATGCTCTGACTCGACCTTCGCTTTGTATTTCTCGAACAGCTCCTTTGGAGGGTTGTGAGGGGTGTGCGGGAGGAACGGTGCATACCACAGGTAAAAGGGCTTTTCTTCGGAAACAGCGTGATCCACAAAATCAAAGACCGGCTTCATCCCTTCGCGACCGATCTTCAGACCATCGTCACCGTGTCGTCCACCTGGCTCTGGAAATCCTCGAGTCATGCCATCAGTGAATCCGCCACGCTCGTAGCTTCCTTCCCACCATTTCCCTGATTGGTGGGTCAAATAACCATTCTCACTAAGCAGCCTCATTATCGTGGGGTGCTTGTCGACATTCGAGATCATGCTCTCTCGCAGGGCATCGTATTTCTCTCCGGCTTTTTTCCCGTCGGTCAGCGCAGGAGAAGGGTCGTTCCCGGTTATGCCATTTTGGTGGGCGTATAGCCCCGTCGCCAGCGTCATCAAAGACGGGCGACAAAGAGCGGTGGGAACATACCCTCTTCGAAACACTGCACTGTTCTCCGCCAGCTCATCAAGATGAGGTGTTTCAATCTCCTCATGCCCCATGAAACTGTAATCAGTCCATGCCTGGTCATCTGAGAGAATCAGAACAATATTGGGCCTGTTTTCAGCTGCTGAGGCGACACAGCAAATCAGAGCCGCGAATAGAAAGGGGATTTTCCAGTTCATCCCCTAAGAAACACTCTCACCTTCGTTACTGTCAATCCGCCCTCCTTCGAAGTTCCCACCGCAATGACGGCGGGTTGTATCCCCGCGTGAAACCCCTGTTACCAATCGGGCCATCCATCGTCACGCGATTGAAGTTCCTTGACTGGAATCGTTCGCGCCACTACTAGTGCAAGTATCTTGCGTTATCTCGTTATGAAACGATCCTTACCCTTACTTCTAACACTCGCATGTTCGGCGTTCCTAATGAGCTGCGGCGATGAGACGGCGACGCAAGGTGACAAGCCGATTGTTTTTGTTGCGGCCCCCCCTTACCAAGGGCTCCTCGAGCAAATCGCGGGTGACTTCATTACCGTAGAGACACTGGTATCCGAAGGTGACGATCCTCACAGTTACTCTCCAACACCACGCAAGATTTCTGATCTGTCAAAAGCGTCGCTCTACTTCACTGCAGAATTGCCGTTCGAAAAATCACTGCATGCAAAGCTCAAAGAAGGAAACCCGAACGTGAAAATCATTAACCTTGTCGCGGGATTGGATCGGCGCGCCTTCAAACCGGGCGAGCACGATCACGACCATGCCCACGACGATCACGACCATGCCCACGACGATCACGACCATGCCCACGACGATCACGACCATGCCCACGACGATCA
>PAAG01000025.1 GCA_002698785.1 Verrucomicrobiales bacterium
AAAACTGAAAAACTGAAAAACTGAAAAACTGAAAAACTGAAAAACTGAAAAACTGAAAAACTGAAAAACTGAAAAACTGAAAGGCTGACCCGCAGCCTTGCGGCGCACGGGGATTGCTGAAAGGCTCAGGATTGATTCAGTAACGCACCCGATAATACAAGTATTTTATGACCTCGTTCTGGAACGATATGAGACCGTCTTCTTCGAGCCACCAGTTGTCTGGAGTGTAGCGGAGCTGCTCCAGAGCAACGATGTGAACTTTGATGCCCGAATCGCTGAATCCGCTTCGGTAGAGTCTCGCAATTCTGCGGCTTGGGAATGTGTCGGTCAAGACTGCCAGCGATTTTACTTCGTTCTTCAGGCACCACGCTTTCGTCCCCTCCAACTCTTCTTTCGAGCTCGATACTGTTTCTTCCAATATTACGATGGCGTCTCGCGGGACTTTCAGCGCTTCCAGCACTTCGATTGTTTTCTTGTGTGCTGGCTCTGTAATACCCAATTCCTCGGATGGGGATGGTTTTACAACGAAGGTCACCAATTGTGAACTGACTCCTTCGTGAAAATATTCGGCTGCCGCAAAGGGGCGCACTTCGAGGTTTCCTCCCGGTATCAAAATCGCATCCACTTGTTCGAAGGGTGGATCCTCCACGACCCAGAAGTGTGCGATTCCTCGTAGAATGGGGCGGTGAAAGGCGAACAGAATTGTTCCGATGATCGCCCAAACGAGTAGGACGATGAGTAGTGCTTTGGCTATGGCCAGTAGTTTTTTCACGGTGGATTCGCATTCGTGAAGGGCGCGTTGCGTTGTTGTATATCGAGCCGGTCGGAAACTCGATGCTACCGCCCCCGGTCGATTCGCTCTCTTTCGAGTGCGAAAACCGGCAATTCTCTAGTTTGGGAATGGCGGGTATCTCTAATAAGAGATCCTGGGTTATGTATGCGGCTCCGGTTCGTCGGGGTGCCGTTTCATCAAGTCAAACAACGACTTAGGTATCGGTGCTGAAAAGAAGAACTCGAGGAGCGGTAGCATTTGGAGTGCCTTTTCGTTCCAATTTTTTAACGCGGCTAGTCTATGTTCCAAGTGAGACATAGACTTTTTCGAAAGGTCCTCTGATGCTTCTATACTCTTTTCGATTTTTTCGAAATAGGTATCATTGCCTTCGAGGTGTGGGCGGACCGTCTCTTTCAGCGCGCCTCCGACGAGACGGCGCATGCTGGTTTCTGCTTCGTAGAAGGTGCGACGATCGCGCGGAACATAGACGATGGTGGCGGCGCCTGTTTTGGTAAGGAATTTGAGGCCCTGGCTGGCGGACCCTTTGCTGATGCCGAGCCTGGAGACAATTTCGTCAAATGGAATCGGATCTTCTGCTGCGAAGAGGAGTCCGAAAAGCTCGCCCACGGAGCGGGGGAGATTGAGTGCGGATGCGAGCCGGACGAAAAAGTGGATGAATTCGCTCTCTGATGCACTCAGAGCGTCTGGACGATTGTCCTGATTTTCCAGCGATTTCATCACTCCTCAACGGTTCACTAAGACAGTCATACAACTTGGTTTTGAAAGTTCAAACATTTTTGAACCAAAAAAACTATTTAATGATTCCTGAATGTAAGGAACTAATAATCAGGAAGGCAAGCCAAATCCTTCTCAGCCGAGCGCTTCTAGAAGGTAATTGCGTGAACGAAGAACGTCTTCTCGGCTCAGACGAGGGCTGAGTTCGGCCACGAGAGTGTGATTCGGACGGACAAATTCGCGAATCATCGAAAAGTCGACGGTTCCGGTTCCAGGGATTTGGTGGTCGTGGCCTTCGTCATCGACGTCATGGAGGTGGAACCCGAGGATTTTGTCAGAAACGCTTTCGAGCAGTTCTCGATGTTCTATCAAGCCGACGCTTTGCTTTAACTGTGCATGCCCCGTGTCGTGCCAGTAGTGGAGTTTACGGTTTCCCATCGGAAAGCCCTCGGCTGACGTGTCGGTGAGGTGCGAGAAAAAATGGGGGAACTCGTCGTCGAGTGGTAATTCGAGAATCCCTTCGCGATTTTCTGCGGCCAATCGTATGCCATGCTCGGTCGCAAAGGGGAGGAGTTTGCGATAGCCATCGATCACTCGCTGCGTCGCGGTCCCTTCTGTGGAAGCTTTTTTTCGGAGCTTATCGATCGCTTTTTGTCGTGCGCTCTCGGAGGCATCAGGATCTGCGATGGCAGGCTTCGGAGAGAGGAATGGGAAATCGACACTCCCGCTGTGCATGACCACGTTTTGTGCTCCGACGGATTTTGCGAATTCAACCGTTTGTCGAGAATAGCGAAGCCATGTTTCTCGCTCGCCGATCTTCTTAGCTGAGGGTTGGAAGAGGTTGGGGGCGGCGTGTTGCACCGAACTCGGAAGCGGACAGAAATTGTGAACCGACGAGATCTGGATGATTCCTTCCTCAATAGCTTTCAGAATTCCGGGGACTAAAACGACGCGTATCCCATGGCTCAATTCCGCTTGGTGGAAACCCAGATCCCTGATTTCGCACAGCATCTCATATCCGTCGTTGTGTCTCGCTGAGCACCAGCAAGTCGACAGTGAGAGTCTGTGAGAAAGGTCGGTCATGGGGGCTTGGGGAGGAATCTTTCGATGGGAGAGCCGAGGTGGTCAAGTGGATCTCCCGAATGACCCTTTCATGTTCTTCCTTGATTGAATCATATTCTGACACGATAGACGAAAAGGCCCTCTTCACACGGGAGTATGTTTTTATGTCCTACGATCCTGCCGAATGCGAAGTTGATCTGAGTAAGTATTCCGCAGGCGACTACAATCCCGGGAGCCTGGTGAAGCGGGTGTTGTGGCTGTGGATCAGTCGTTGCTTTTTCGAGACGTGGTTTCCCTGGCCTTCGTCTTTGAAATCGAAAATTCTTGGGAGTCTGGGAGCCGAAATTGGCGAGGGAGTCGTTTGGAAGCCGTGTGTGAAGATCAAGTATCCCTGGTTTTTGAAAGTGGGAGATCATAGTTGGATCGGCGAGCACGCGTGGATCGATAATCTCGCTCCAGTCGAGATCTTGAACAATGTCGTGATTTCGCAGGGTGCCTATCTTTTGACCGGAAACCACGATTACAAATCCCGCGATTTTGATTTGCGCATCGGCCCGATTCTTCTCGAGGCCGGTGTATGGGTCGGAGCGAAAGCGATTGTCTGTCCCGGAGTGACGTTGAAAAAAATGTCGGTTCTGGCGGTGGGGTCGATTGCGACTGGAGATCTTGAGGCCTACGGGATTTATTCCGGAAATCCTGCGGAAAAGGTGAGGGAGAGGGTGGTCCGGCTGGCTTAGGAGGGAGAGAGTTTTCTTCCCGCAAAGCTGTAGGTCAGCGCATCAAAGCCTGTATGGGTTGGAGGTATAGAAAAAGCCATGACTATTTCTGCAAATCCTTGTGGTTCTGGCGTTCGAATTTTCGTTCAAAGTCGCAGTCAGAAGACTCATTTGTTTTGGCTGCGGAATCCACCGATCCTTCTTCCGACCAGACAGCGGGAACGAATAAACATCGAGAAACGGTTTTGTCCGGGGGGTAAGTAGTCTTACGCGCTGGACACAGTAAACCAGTTTCGCGATATGCGTTTCTGGGGCCTCCAATCTTTCATTTCTCCGCCTTTCGCCATGCTTGAGTGACGGCGCTTTGCGACAGCTTTTTTGTCAGGACTTCGTCAACGCACACACTGAGAACGTTGCAGCCTCCCTCTTTTCTACACCGTCAGTAGAATGCGTTTGGCTGCCCGATAGGATTTCCGGAAGACCTCGAAATTTCGAAAGAAAACAGCGGAGCCCCAGGACTGTGGAGGGAGCGATTCGGAAACCGTATCGAGCGAGACGTCAGCAGTTCCCCAGCGCGAGCAAATGGTGAAATACCAATAGCACTCGTTTTCGTGGGCTTGAGAGATGAGTTGGTCGAGGCTGTTGGTGCAGTGATTTCCCCAGAGGGGTAAGTCTTCTGACCAGAATTCCGCGAAGATGACCTCTGGATGAACTGTGCTCCCCAGTGACTCAATCACTGCGCCGTCCTGGCCTTCTGCATCGATTTTCAAGATGCCGGGGTTTGGCGGAATCAGGTCCTTCTCTACAAGTGCCGTAAGACTATCCAACTGGATTGTCTCTCGGTCACCATAAGTAAGTCCTTCCGGCAGGGGGTGGGGACTAATAGTTGAGAAAGCGACAGGATTTTCTACGAACGGATTTCCCTCTGTGGAGAACTTCACTGGATGCAACTCTCCAGAGCCGGAAACCGAGGATATGCCAAGGGGAAGATACGTAAGCTCAGGATAGGTGGCAGTGAGAGATTCCCAAAGGTCTTTGTGCTCTGGATTGGGTTCGATTGCGGTGACATGATAGCCCTGCTTCAAGAGGGGGATGGCAAATGCCCCCTGACACGCGCCGACATCAATGACGTGAGTATTGGAGAGAAACGGAAGAATTCCCTGCGCCAGACGAATCTCGACTGGGAGAGTCGTATTCGAAGTTTCCAGAGGAGGAGTTGGCGAATCGGATACGGACGCTTCACTATGCGGAGATTGTTCGACTTGAGAAGATGTGCTTTTGCCTTCAACGACTCTGGGTATCAGCGATTGCTGGACATCGGTCAGGTGCTGAACAGCTTCCAATAGCGAAGTCTGGACATATGCTTGTGCTTCCTGGGCTGAGATCAAGGTGCTGACTTGACTCCCCACACCAGTGACCTGGTTCTCAACCTGGGTGACCTGGCCTTCAAGACGACTGATTTGGCCTTCCAGTCGACCAAGTTGGGTTTCGATCCTTGAGATCGTATTTCGAGCTTCGGCTAGTCGGCGAAAGAGGGACATTACTTTCAGTTTCAGTGGAGGGTCAGAGATTGCAAGCTTGGGCAGTCCAATGCTTCGTGTGCTGCGATTACGATTACCCGTGCCAGGCAAGCAGTCTCGTTTTCACTGGCGACGGGCCACGATGTGGGATACTCGGGGTGGGCGGGAAGAAAGCGGGGCATGTAACAATTGCTGAAGTATTTCTGAAGCAACTCGAACAATAGTCTGCGTGATGGGCGGTTGCCTCTGCCGTGATAAGCCTGGGTAGGATCTGAAATGGGTTCTGATAGCAGGATATCCTCATCATCGTCGGGGTTCACGCAGGTACTCAGGATGACGTACGATTTTGAAAGCGTAGCCAAGTTTTTGATTCCGCTTTCGAGATCGGTGAGGTGGTAAAGCAGTCCATAGGCAAATACGACATCGAAAGGGGAGATGCCGACGGGCTCTTCTTCGAGGTCGATTCGCAAAACGTTCTGGTCAGGAAACTTTTCGGTGAGGACATTGATCAACTCGGGACGAACATCTGACAAAGTGAGGTCGAAGCCGCGATCGATAAAAAAGGGACTGAGGTCTCCCTGGCCGGAACCCAGTTCGAGAATGCTTTTTCCATCCAGGGGCAGTTCCATCTGAGCCAAGTGTTCGAGGCGTCTGCTGTTCAATCTCTGGTAGGCAGAGGAATTGAACGAAGTTTCACTTACGGGACTCGATGTGGAGTGCAGATGAAATCGATTGTCAGCAGGGCGGCCGAGTTCGAGGGAGTCCCAAATCCAGTCACCGATACCGCGATCACTCCAAAGTGGAGCCAACTTTGCTGCGCGCTCACGAATTGCCTTTTGTTGTGAGGGGGCGAGCAGGTAGCCGAGAGAGGCCGCGACTTTGCCTGAGTCGTAGGGACAACAGGTTCCTAGCTGGAACTGGTTCACAAAGGCGGCCGCGGAAGTGTGTTGTGAGCCAATCACAAGAAGGGGGATGCCTGTTGTGGCGGCGAGGTTGAGCATGCGGGAAGGAAGGCTGAAGCGTGAAATCGCTTTGCGATCGTCTTTCTCTGAAAGGTCACCCGAGGGAATGATTGCCACATGGTATTCCTCTAATTTTGCCAACAGATCTTTCTCGTGTCGAAACTCCGCTCCGTGGAATCGAATGCCCGCATTCTCGATGTCATCTTTCAGATCTGGAAACGAGAGGTTCTTCTGCGGGCAGAACCAGTCAATGGTATGGGGAAGAGGCGCTACGGATTCGATAAGCTGTCGCATCCATGAGGCTGACCACACATTTCCTATCATCACGATCCGCTCCGGACTCTCGGGCGGAATTGTAGACGGAGATACTCGCAGGGAATGCTGAGAGGCAACAGGTGGAAGAAAATGAACTGGTCGGCCGAACTTCGACTGAAGCGCCTGGCAGAGCAAAGGGGATACCGCGAAGGAGACTCGCGAACATCGAAGTAATTCGCTTTGTAATTTGTAAGGAATGAATGACTCGATCAAGTGCGTGTCGTCCAGAATGTATGTGCAGAGAGGTGCCCCGGTTATCTGGTGGGCTGCGATAGCATTCCAGGCGTCCTCCACATGATATGGGATACAGAGAATACGACGAATCTTCTGGCCCTGCAGGGCTATGACAATGGCATTGAATGCACTCTGCCGGTCAGGGGTAGTCTGGCGTTCGATGTAAAGCTGCGTAGAACCGAAATCCTGGTCATCGTTATCGGTTCGGAATGTCCGGAGGGAAATAAATGCGTTGTTGTCAGGAAATAGACGCTGCAGATAGAGACCAGTGCCGTGAGAATTATCGAGTGCAGGTCCGTGAATGATCAAGTCTTTGGGGACATGAAATTCGGCTGGATCGAGGGGATTGTTGAGGCATGTAGGGAGATATCCCGCACTTTCGCGCAAGGCCTGGGCACGCTCGTTGTTTGCGGTCAATATTTCTGCCAGCTTGCTTGTGTCTGGTGCCGTCATGTTGCGTTGCTTTCAAAAGAGGGCATAAATTTTCCTTTTGCTCTGAAGACGAGGTCACACTGATAGAGCTGTCCTGATTCGGGAGTTCGCCATCCAGCGGATACATCGTGCAGCTCGAATCCGAATTCTCGCATGAAGAGAAGCACGTCGACCATATCAGGAGCTTCATCCACTTGAAACAATGTGGTTTCGAGAATGATGAAGTCGAGCCGGTCACATACTGCCATGGCTCCCTTGAGAACCTCAAGCTCGCCCAACTGAACGTCGGCTTTGAGAATGCCGCGCTCGGGAAGTTGCTCCCCAAGCTGTTCCGCGATGGAGTCGAGCGTTCGACAGGCTACCGAGACAGTTTCAGAGGATGTAATGACGACAGTCGAGAATAATGAGCTGTTGTAGAGGTTGCTCGAAAGAAAAAAGCTACGAGTGCCATTTTCTCCCGTAAGAGCGCAATTGAAGCAATGCTTCGTCTTCAGGCGCGAAGAATAGTAATCCCGCGCGTTTTTTGGATATTCCTCATACAGGGGATCTACGAGAACATAAACCGAATTCGGGAACACCCGAGCCATCGTATCTGACCAGATGCCTGTTGAGCAACCCGCATCGATAATGAAGCCGGGCTCATAGTTCAATTTCTCAAGTCGTTTTGCTACCTGCCATGCCTCAACCATTCCGTGGTAAAGGTCGGCAGGTGGTATGTCTGGAATGTATGGAACGCCCCCGGTTTGGGTACGTTTTTCTTCTTGAGAGAGTCGTGCCAAGATCTCCGGGAAAGTATCGGGTCTGGCATCGGCTAGGGCTTCCAGCAGTGGAACATTCTCGAAGAGATCCCTGGCAGAGATACAGGCAGTGCGAATTCCCCAGAGGTTCTCCGCACGGTCTCGCGATTCAATTGAGTCTACCACATTGCCGCAGGCATGGGTTGCCATGCTCAGCGTATCCTGACAACGCTCTACACGTGGATTTTGCAGAAAATTGTTTTCCCAGAAAACCAAGACGGGGATCGGAAGGGTCCGAACGAGATTCTCCTGAATTCGCAGCACCTCAGGTCTCTCTGAAGCCAGTAGGATGCAGGCTTTGGGGGAGCGCTCGGTGAACACCACTGCAAGCGACTGCCACATTTCGGGGAGTCCCGATGGCAGTTCAAACAGTACAAACGGTCCGGTTTGTGGGAGCATCTCCACGGGGAAACCGGAAATGAGGATAGGTTCACTAATGGGTGCGGTAGGGTAAGTCTCCTTGTGAGATTGCGACCTCCTAAAATGCGTGTCAACATGGAACTCTTATGCCCCGAAACGTCACCGCAGAGATATTTCTTTTCGACACCTGCACCCATCGCTGCGGATACTGCTACCTGGCAGAGACCGGCCGT
Source organism: Verrucomicrobiales bacterium (assembly GCA_002698785.1). Taxonomy (GTDB): domain Bacteria; phylum Verrucomicrobiota; class Verrucomicrobiia; order Verrucomicrobiales; family DEV007; genus Arctic95D-9. The sequence continues at coordinate 8,139 of PAAG01000025.1, forward strand.
GTTCTGGATCGCAGTCAGTTGGAGAGATTCCGCAACGAAGAATTTCTGCAACAGTTTATCAGCTTCTTCGTTCGTCGCTCAAAAGAACAGGACATTCGGTGGAAGTTCTCGCTGACTGGGGGAGAGCCTATGTTGATGCCTAATATTGAAAGGATCTTCGGTGCCTGGGCTGAGGTGGATTCCTCCTTTTCCATTTATACGAGTCTGAATGTCAGTCATCGGTCCCCTGCCTGGGACGCTATTGTCAGGCATGCGGCTTGTATGGACTACGTGATGTGTTCTCTGCATTCGGAAGATCGCAAAACGGAAGACCGGTTCTTCGAAGGAATGGAGCGTCTGCGGGATGCTGGTGTTCCCGTTCTAATGAGAGTGGTAGGGCATCCTGAGAGGCTTCAGCATCTCGATCGATGGGCAGAAAAGTGCGAGGAACTCAAGCTGCCATTTTATCCGACAGCAATGTTAGGAGAGCACTATCCAACTCGTTACACTGATAAAGAGCGGGCTATCTTGAATAAATACCAAAAGACTCTGGGCCAGTGGCTCCTGATGGAAGGCGGCGTCGATACGAGGAATGTTCGCTGCTCCGCTGGTGCAAAAGTTATCTACCTCTACCTCGAATCGGGTGAGATTTATCCATGCATTCATTTGCAGGAGCCAGCGATAGGGAATCTCTACGAAGACAGGCTGGAACTGGGAGAAAGCGATGCTCGAAAACCTTGTCCAGCTGCGGGAATCGCCTGTTCATGTGATATTCATTACTTTCACGATATCGTATCAGGCGCAGAGGATTCTGCGGGATTGAGGAAGCTCCTCTCTGGTGAGGTCTCAATTGCCGACGAGCAGACATTCCATGAAGTGGTGCGGCAAAACGGGCTTCGAACCAGCGGCGTGCGTCGGCCGATGGAATATACAGTAAACGACGATTCTGAGCTGAAAGTTCCGCTGGAGGTAGCCAAAAAGGGACTCAAAGAGTTTCTTCAAGGGAGGTAAGGGAAAGGCTCCAGTAAAGCCAAGCGAAACGGGGGAGGCAAACCTACTGCTCTATTCTTACGGCGCAGCTCTTGTAGCTCGGTTGCCTCGAATAGGGGTCGAAAACGGCAAGAGTGAGCCGGTTGGTTGTCTCTTCGTGCATCGGAATATAGACGGTGCCTTGCATAACGGTTGAAGTGACGAAGACGAGGATCTCAATTGTACTCCTTCGGGATGAGACCTTTACGATATCCCCGGAATTGACTCCGAGGGCGGCTGCATCTTTGGGATGGACTTCGATGTGATTGGTTCGTGGGGAAAGGCGGCGAAGCACCCCGGATTTTCCTGTCCGTGTCTGAGTATGCCACTGGGCCGACGTGCCCCTGCCAGTCAGGAGGCGAAGTGGATACTCATCGTCAGGGGGCTCAGGATCGGGAGTGATTGTTTCAAAAATGAATTTGGCTCTCTTTTCTTTCGTGAAAAACTTCCCGTTAGAGAAGAGGCGCCTTTCTCTGTGCGGAGGGGACGCTTCTCCTTCTGGCCACGGCCATTGGACGCCTCCTTGTTCGTCAATTTGCTGATATCCGTTGATTCCTGAGATATCGCAGGGTTGGCCCTTGCTGAGCCTCTGCATGATACGAAAGACCGCTTCGGGAGAATTCCATTCGGAGAACATTGCCCCGCATCCCCATTCGTCGGCGAGAAGGCGAAAGATCAAAAAATCACTGAGAGCCTGGCCGGGTGCTTTCGCGACTTTCTTTACGATTCCGATGCGCCGCTCCGAGTTGATGAGCGTTCCATCTTTCTCACCCCATCCTGCAGCAGGCAAAACAAGATCGGCAGCCTTTGCGGTATCGGTAGTGTGATACATATCCTGAACGACGAGAAAATCGAGTTTGCTCAGTACTTCGGAAAAATTCTTGCGCCCGATCCAGGAATGCGAAGGGTTTGTGGCAATAATCCAGAGAGCTTTGATTTTTCCTTCCTTCACTCGTTCTACAATTTGATCGTAAGCGAGGCTGTTTTGGTCAGGGATGCGGTCCACGGGAAAGCCAAGGGTCGATGCCACTTTTTCACGATCGGTGGGATTGGTGAAGTCGTGTCCTCCGAGCAGGTTTGTGGTATTGCTGAACAGTCGGGAACCCATGGCATTGCATTGCCCGGTAATGGAATTCGCACCGGTGCCGGGCTTCCCTATGTTCCCTGTCATCAGAGCGAGATTGATAATCGACTGAGCGGTGCGAGTCGCCTCATAGCTCTGATTTACGCCCATGGTCCACCAGAAGGACACTCGTTTTCCACTGCCAATCAGTTCGGCAAGTGACTCCAGCTGCTCCGCTGAAATCCCGGTTTTCTCACTGACCAGGTCGATTGGAAAAGCGGCCACGTGGGTTTTGAAGTCCTCAAAATCTGCGGTGTGTGCTTTGATGAAAGAATGATCGAGGAGGTTCTTTTGGATCAAAAGGTTGGCGAGACCATAGAAGAGAACGAGATCGGATTTCGGCTGGAGCGCAATATGGCGCGTCGCCTGCATGGCCGTTTCAGTGCGGCGTGGGTCGATGACTACAATTTCCGGATTGCGTTTGTTCCTTAGTACCCGCTGCCACATGATCGGGTGAGCTATGCAGAGATTGGACCCGACGAGAACGAGCATATCGGACTCTTCGAAATCTGCGTAGGTAAAAGGAGGGGCGTCGAAACCAAATGACTCTTTGTAGGCGCGTACAGCGGTGGCCATGCATTGTCGAGTATTCCCGTCGCCGTGAATCATTCCCATTCCAAATTTCGCGAAAGCTCCGAGTAGGGCCATCTCCTCTGTACAGATCTGGCCGGTGCTCAGGAAGGCTACGGATTCAGGGCCGTGCTCTTCGATTACAGACTTCATTCGCGTGCTGAAGGTCTTTGCCGCAGTAGACCAGTCGACTGGTGCAAAGTTTTGATCTCGGGATTCTCGGAAAAGTGGAGTAGTGGCTCTGTCAGGTGAAGCCAACGGTGCCAGGGCCTCCCATCCTTTTGGACATGCCATCCCGATATTGACCGGGTAGTCGCCAGCTGGCGAAAGATTAGTGGCCGCTCCCTCGCGCAAATGCACATTGAGGGAGCAGCCGGTGGAGCAGAATCCGCAAATCATTGAGGTAGTTGCCTCGGGTGCCAGGGATGAAGGAACCTGACCGAGACCGAAGGCGCCGGGCTCACGAACAAGCTGTTCGGTAAGTGGCCCGGAAAAAGTTCGAGCGCGACTGAGTAGTGGTTCAGTGATGCGTCGCAGAGTGCTCATGGCTTGGATAAATACCGCCCGGCATTTTGGGAACTTCGACGGCCTGGAAATAGAGAGCGCGGGCGAACAGCTCACTGGCGATCATTAACAATAGGGTGACCGGCTCCAGGATAGGTAAGAAGATGGATATGATGGCGCAAAAGAATGCGATCGCTCCGAGACCGAGTCGGGACAACCAAACGGAGCCCAGTGGACCTTTGATCAATCGAGCGGACTTCGGAAACGGAGAACAAGATTCTGCGGCGAGGTAATATTCGAAGGCCAACTTCGCAGCGATAGCTGCAGCAGCCACGACAGGGAATGTGAAACTCGCACCGATGGCAATGGTAGTGAGACCAAAACGCGTTGCAGTATGAGAGAGTTTCCAGAAAGGTCGTTTGGTGAAGGCGTATACCATCATCGAACAGAAAACACCGGTAAGGCCTGCCATCACTGCCCCCGCTCCAACGGCCAATTCAATAAACTGCGGTAATTCCAGCCAGAGTGTTCCTAAATAGGCGGCGAATGCTCCAGCCCAAGCTCCAAAGACGAGGATCTCCCGGCTGAGCCACGATTTTCGCCAACCGAGGAAACTTCGCCACCCCTGCAAAGGGCGTCCGAGGTGAAAAGTCGCTCCGGCCAGGCCGACCTGGCAGACGATGAATCCGAGGACAGCGTGCCAGGTGCCGGGGGCAGAGGAGAAAGAGAAAGCTCGTGTAATCCAGTCGAACAAGAGGAGACCGGCAGCAGCCTGAGTCATTACTAACATGAACACCAAGGGAGTGTGCCTGTGAGCTGGGGTCAGGTCGGCGCGATCAGCTGCTGCCGGTTCCTCATCCGCATCCTGACGGAGATTCAGAAAAGTAGTAGTAGGGCGAGTTATGGAAGAGGGAACAGTGCCAGGTAAAAGAGACGTGTCGGGAGTGGAACGTTCGGAGACAGCTGAAACAGAAACGATTCGAATTTTGATGGCCTCATTAGGGCAGGCTTGCACGCAGGCGGGTGCTTCGCCTTCTTTCAGGCGTCCATGGCACATATCGCATTTTCGAACGATACCGAGACGGTCGTTGTATTTCGGCACGTCGTATGGGCAGGTTAGTGTGCAGTATTGACAACCAATACACTGGTCATCGAGATGGCGAACGATACCAGTTTCTGCATCCTTGTCATAGGCAAGGGTAGGGCAACCGTTCGCACAGGCGGGGTCCGAGCAATGATGACACGCTGTGGTCACCGTCTGCTGAGTCGCGGTGTCAGCCTCGGGAGTGTAAAGGGTGCCAACGTCGCGCCATGATTCACCTTCGTCGAGGCCGTTCAGGCTATGGCAGGCTGTTACGCAGGCCTTGCACCCACTGCAGGCGTCGAGGTCGACTTCGAAAGCGTACTGTTCCCCCTCTCCCGGGCGGGAGAGAGGGATAAGGTCCTGGTAGTATTTTGCCTGGACCGGTTCAGTAGCATCCGAATGAAATTGGGAAAACCGCTCAACGGCTGTGAGCGACTGCTGCTCTGCAAGCAAGTCGTCTATCAGGCTGGTGGCGGGTACGAGTTTCATCAGGCAGCCATGGTTTCAAGCGCTTCGATGTCGTGGCGAGAGGTGAACTCAAGAAATGTCTCGGAGCCTTCGCGGTTGGCGAGATAGGCACGGAGGAGTGATTCAATTTTTGTATTGAGTTCTTCACCTGCCGCTACACTCTTGTAGATCTGGCGCCCGAGCCGTTTGTTGTCTCCGCCGAAGCCTCCACCAATAAAGACGTGGTAGCCTTCGACAGGTTCTGCTTCTCCTTCGACCTGCACTTTGCAGGCGAGTAGACCGATATCTCCGATGTAGTGCTGCGCGCATGAGTGCGGGCAACCAGTAACATGAATGTTGATCGGCTGATCGAGTGTCAGCTTCGACTCAAGGTAATCGACGACTTCCATGGCGTGGCCCTTCGTGTCAGAGCTGGCATATTTGCAGTAGCGATTGCCTGTGCAGGCAGCTGTTCCTCCCCGAATGTGACTCGCTTCGCACCGAATCCCGCCTTCAGCGAGTTTCGCCTTGGCTGCTTTGATTTTATCGTCGGGAATGTTCGGAATGATGAGGTTCTGGAAAATGGTAAGGCGTAAATCGCCCGTTCCGAATTCTTCAGCGACATCAGCGATCAGTCGTGCCTCGTCGGTTTGAAGAAGACCAACAGGAACGTATACGCCTAGCATGTTTAACCCCGCCTGCTTCTGCGGCTGCACACCTACGTGAGAGTGGGGGATGTTCGGCTTCTCATGTGGTTCGATGAGATCCGTAAATGCAGGGTCGTTGAAATCGAAACGAATGAGAGGCTCATCGAGCAGCTTGTCAGTTTCTTCGAGATACTTCTCGTAACCCCATTCTTTGATCAGATAGATCATACGGGATTTGCCGCGGTTGCCGCGATTTCCATTGCGGATGAAAACGCGCGTCAGTGCTGCCACGGCATCAACTGAGTCATCGGGTGCACAGATAGCTCCGCAATCTTCGGCGAACTCCTGGTGGCCAGTCACTCCGCCAAGAAGGATGCGGAAGTAGACTCCGGCTTTCACTTTTCCGTGAAGCGGGTGTCCTTCTGGTGGCTCTTTCAATTTTATAGCTCGAAGACCAATGTCATTGGTGTCTTCGGCTACTCTTACAATACCACCACTGTCGTAGGAGATATTAAATTTTCGTGGCAGGTTGTAGAACTCCTGCTGATTGATGATGTAGTGCGAGAGGTCCTGCACATAGGGGAGAACATCGATCAATTCATACGGATCTAATCCGGATGTTGGCGTCGCTGTGAAGTTCCTCAAGTTGTCTGCGCCGGACCCACGGGAATGTAGCCCGCAGTCTTGAATGCGGCGAAGCAACTCGGGAGCGTCTTTCGGCTGAACAACACGCACCTGGAAGTTGTTCCGAGTAGTGATCTGCAGGTAACCCCATGCAATATCATCAGCGATTGAAGCGAGTTCACGCAACTGATAGGAACTCACTGTCCCTCCAGGTATCCGAAGTCGGCACATGTAGCCTTCGTGAACCGGAGCGAGCCAGAAGAGACCGTTCCATTTGAAACGGAAGATGTCTTCCTTCTCGGGGGGAACATTTCCTTTGGCTTTCTTCCGAAGTTCTGGAAGAGCATCAAAGGGATTGAGTTCGTTTTTGATCTTCTCTTCGGCTGTGATCTTTTCCTTCTTTGCTTTTGGAACTGGTCCGTCGTTCGGTGCAGCATCCGCGAAGCTCATGCCGCGGTTTCGCATTCCCGTGAAGAATCCGTCGAGGTATTGCGCCTGGTCGGAATTTACCGGTTCTCCGGCGATTTTGTCAGGTATCAGGCTCATATCAGTAAACGTCCCTCTGGTATCTCTTTTCCTTTTTCAGATTGTTGATGAACTCGGCAGCACCTTCTTCTCCGAGACCACCGTGAACGGCGGCCACGTGGAGGAGTGCGTTGTCGACATCTTTGGCCATGCGCTTGGCATCGCCACATACATAGAAATGGGCTCCTCCATCGAGCCATTTCCAAAGTTCCTCTCCGGCTTCTCGCATCTTGTCCTGGACATAGACTTTTGTGTCGCTGTCGCGGGACCAGGCGAGGTCGAAGCGGTGGAGACATCCCTTTTCCTGCATGCCGAGCAGCTGATCTCGGTAAAGGAAGTCAGTTGATTCGTGGGGGTTTCCGAAGAAGAGCCAGTTCCGGCCCGTTGCATCTGTTGCCTCCCGCTCTTCCAGGAATGCACGGAATGGTGCGATTCCCGTTCCGGGGCCACACATGATGACATCGGTTGAGAGATCGGTTGGCAACTTGAAATGTGCTGCAGATTGGAGAAACACCGGCACGGTGCCATCTCCATTCACACGGTTCGCGAGATATGTCGAACAGACCCCTTCCCGGTATCGACCGTGACTCTCGTAGGTGACTTTTGCCACTGTGAGATGAACCTGTTCCGGGTGCGCCTTGGGGCTGGAAGAAATCGAGTAGAGTCTCGGTCCCAACTTGCGTAGAAGTGCTACAAAGTCTGCTGCCTTATCGAAAGAGACCGGCGCCTCAATCGCAAGATCGATCAGCTCACGGCCCCAGAGAAACTCTTCCAGAGGAGTTTTGTCCTCATTGGTGGAGAGTTCTTTGAGATGTTCGGACCCGGAAAGTTCCGCCCAGTCTGCGACGGTCATCGCGCTCACAGCGCGAATGTCGAAGTCCTCGATCAAAGCGTCACGAAGTGCCTTCTCTTCCTTGTCAGGGGTGGTCACCACCTCAACGGGATCCAGTCCGAGAACTTTAATGAGTTCGTCGACGGTTTCCGCATTGTTTTTCGGGTAGATACCTAACACGTCACCAACATCATAGGTGAGGCCCGAGCCTTCGAGGCTGAACTCGAAGTGACGAGTGTCCCGTGGAGATTCCTCTCCGTTGAGCGGCACGTTTCCAATGAGCTTTGCCGGGAATGGATTCTTCTTCGAATATCCGGTATCCTTTTTCTTCGCCTTGGGCGCGTCGGAATCGGAAGTATCGCCGTCGTCTCCACCGAGCTTCTTCAACTCGGTAAGAACGCCGGAAAACCACTCTGCAGCCGGTTCTTCGAAGTCGGTATCGCAGTCGACCCGCGGGTGGAATCGCTTGGCCCCGAGCGCTTCGAGTCGCGCGTCGAACGCTTTCCCCTGAGCACAGAACTGGAGATAATTAGTGTCTCCAAGAGCAAGCACCGAGTAGGAGAGGTTCTCCAATGATGGGTGATCGTCGCTATTGAGAGTATTCCAGAACTCGACAGCATTGTCGGGTGGATCACCATCGCCCCAAGTGCTGGAAACGAGGATGAGATGCTTCTCTTTAGTGAGGTCGATTTCGCCGAAGTCCTCCGTGCTGAGACAGGGGGCGTCGAAGCCCGCGGAGGATAACTCCTCCGCGAACTCCTCGGCCAGTGTCTCACTGTTACCGGATTGGCTCGCGTACAGAACGGGTGTGCGGAGCTTTGGTTTGCTGACAACAGCAGGGGAAGCCGAGGCTTCTCCAACCAATCCGGCGATGTACCCGTTCAGCCATAAGATCTGAGCAGGCGTGAAGGGAGCGGAATCGGGAATTGATGGTAATGAGTTCACGATTCTAAAATTGTTTGAGGTTGTGAGGCCGGATCAGGCGGCCTCGTCCATTTGGTAGACTCTTTCTTCGAGGAAGCTGATCAGCTGCTCGCGATACTCGAGATATCTCGGGTCGGACATGATGTCTCGACGATCCCTCGGTCGTTCGAAGTCAATCTTTACGATCTCACCCACGCGTGCGGCTGGGCCGTTGGTCATCATCACTACGCGGTCAGCGAGGTAAATCGCCTCATCCACATCGTGGGTGATCATCATGGCTGTGAGTCGTTCCCGGTTCCACAGATCGATAAGGACCTGCTGTAGTTCGAACTTGGTCAGCTTGTCCAGCATCCCAAACGGCTCATCGAGGAGTAGCATCTTCGGCGAGAGCGCGAATGCTCGTGCCAGTCCGACACGCTGTCTCATTCCTCCGGAGAGTTCAGAGGGGCGCTTGTCCTTCGCACCGTGGAGACCCACGGCGTTCAGGTAGTATTCGACGATCTGGTTCCTCTCTTCCTGGGTGGCGTGGAAGTAGACCTGCTCGACTCCGAGCATGACATTGTCCCATGTGGTCATCCAGGGCAGGAGACAGGGCGATTGGAATACCACACCCCTGTCGGGGCCAGCTCCTTCGATTTCTTTATGATCCAGCAGGACAGATCCCTCACTGATATCGTTCAGACCAGCTACCATAGAAAGGACGGTCGATTTCCCGCACCCGGAGTGACCGAGCACGCAGACGAACTCTCCTTTCTGCATCTTCAGGTCGAAACCTTTTACGATGACGGCGTCGCCAGATGGCGTCTTGTAAGTTTTGCCAAGATTGATGGCTTCAAAATATGTTTCAGGCATGACTTAGGCAGCGGTTATGGTTTTCTTGGGTTTCGGACGAAGACCAAAGAACCAGCTCGGCTTGTGTCGGCTGATGTCCATGGGACGAATGTTAGGCAATGAGACTGCCTTGGTACCTGAGGCGGCACGTTCCTTTTCTTTTTCGTTGAGAAGGAAGTTGATCACTTCGGTGCGAAGCTTCTGATACTCGGGGCTGGTCATGATCGCCTTCCTGTCACGAGGGCGTTCGTAGCTCACAACCGTTTCTGGTCCCAGAGTGGCAGGAGGCCCAACGCTGATCGGGATAATCCGGTCAGCCATGTAGAGCCCTTCATCGACATCATTGGTGATGAGGATGATTGTCTGCCCGAGCTCTTTCCAGATCCCGAGGATCTGATCCTGAATTACGCTTCGCGTAAGAGCGTCGAGAGCGCTGAGTGGCTCGTCGAGCAGCAGCACATCCGGATTCATGGAAAGGGTGCGGGCTACCGAGTTTCGCTGGCGCATCCCTCCCGAGAGTTCGCCCGGCTTTTTGTGCAAGGCGTCAGTGAGATTGACCCGGTCTATTGCAGTCCGGATCTTCTCATCTTTACTCTCGGAAGACTCACCTGCGTATACCTCGTTTACCGCGAGTTCTACATTCTTGTAGACATCAAACCAGGGAAGGAGTGAGTAATTCTGAAAAACAAGGCCGCGTTCGGGACTAGGTCCTTCGACCTTTTTCCCGTTCACGATGACTTCGCCCTTGTCGGGCTTAATAAGACCGGCGATCAAATTCATGATCGTCGATTTGCCGGTGCCTGAGTAACCGAGCATGGCGATGAATTCGCCTTTCTCGATGTGGAGGTTGATGTCCTCGAGCACCTCGCTGCGATTCGTTCCGGAGCCGAAGCCGACCGATACGTCGTTTAGTTCAATATAGGCCATGATAGTTTTATGGCTGATTGTTAGTCGAGCGGCAGGACTAGATGTTCTGCTCTTCGAAGGTGACGAGGCGCTGGCAAACCAGCATGATACGGTCGAGAAAGAATCCGATGGCACCGATTACGAACACAGCCACGATAATTTGCGCGGTGCTCATGGTGTCGCCGTTCTGGTACATGTCCCAGACGAACTTTCCGAGGCCCTGGTTCTGCGCCATCATGTCGGCGGCGATGAGAACCATCCAGCCAACTCCGATAGAGAGGCGAAGACCAGTAAAGATGAGTGGTAGGGAAGCGGGGAGAACAATTTTCCCGATCCGCTTTGCCCAACCAAGTTTAAGTACCTTGGCGACGTTGAGGTGATCCTTATCAACGGAAGCGACGCCCACCGCAGTATTGATCAATGTAGGCCAAAGTGAGCAGAGCATCACAACACCGGCTGATGTGAAAAGCGCGCGCTGCCAGATGGAGTCGGACGGTGGAGTCGCGATACCCCAAGTCGTGAATACGAACACGATAGGGAACCACGCGAGAGGGCTCACTGGCTTAAATAGCTGGATGAGCGGGTTCATCGCAATGTTGAACATCGGCGAAATCCCGCAGAGAACTCCAATCGGAACTGCAACCACTGTGGCTACGATAAATCCGATTGCCACTGTCAGCAAAGAGATCCAGATCTGGTCGTAGAACGTCTTATTTCCCTGGTAGGTCTTGGAGGCGAACATCTCCGAATTCTCTTTATACTTTGCTGCTTTCTCGGTATCACCCTCTGCGGCGGCCTCTTCTGACCTTGCGAGAAACTTGTCGACGCGTTCTTGCTGCGAGATCATGTATTCCTTTTCAGCAAGTTTCTCTGCCTGAGCGAAGCCGTTGATCGACTTCGGGTCCATACCGTCATTATCCGCAAAGTAGGGAGCCTCTAGGCCCTCGATGCTTTCCGGAAAAGGATGACTGAAGGCGGGTATAGCTGTACCGGTCAGAGCATACCATGCCTGGTGTGGGCTTGGAATCTGAACGCTGTCTGTTTGTACTGCCTTCGCGAGGACTGCCCAGGCGATAACGAAACCTGCGAATGCAACGATCGGGAGAAGCGTGTTCAACGCGATTTCACGAAGTTGCTTTGCTGGTTCGTCTTTCCCAATCAGCCGGGCGAAAGGGGAGAAATACCCCAGGCCCAGCTTGTTGAGTGTATGTGCAACCCGGTTTGGGTTGTAAGTGAATTTTGATTTCTTTGCTTTGACGGCGCCTTCTGGGGGCGCCGTCGTCGTATCTACTACTGCTCCATTCATAGCTACTGACTTGGTGTTAAAGATTGCAATTACAGTGTTCGATTGGCGGGCTCTTATTTGAGCCCGATGTCGAACGACTGGATGTATTCGTTAGGCTTGGTGCCGTCGTAGGTCTTGCCGTCGATGAATTCCGAAGTGGGCTCTTTATAGCCACCGCTTTCGAAAGCAGCGAATGCCTCAGCGAAGTCTTCTTCTTCGAATTCGCCATCATCAATGAGCTCCTTCACGGCTTCCATGTAGACGTCAGGACGATAAATTTTCTCTGCCATCTCCTTAAAGTAGCTGTCAGGCTTCTGCTCGGCGATCTGACCCCAACGGACCATCTGAGTGAGGAACCAGACGCAGTCGCTGTAGTAAGGATAACTGGCGTTGTAGCGGAAGAAGACGTTGAAGTCAGGCATCTCGCGCTTGTCACCTTTTTCGAATTCGAAAGTTCCCGTCATGCTGTTGCTGATCACCTCAACAGGCGCACCGACGTAGTTTGGCTGAGAAAGAATCTCGGCAGCTTCAACACGGTTTTCAGGTGCTGCGTCGAGCCAGTGTCCAGCGCGGATGAGCGCTTTCGTTACCGCGATCCAGGTGTTTGGATTGGCTTCAGCCCACTCTTTGGAAACACCGAATACTTTTTCCGGATTGTTCTTCCAGATGTCGTAGTTCGTTGTTACAGGAACACCGATGCCTTTGAATACGGCCTGCTGGTTCCATGGCTCACCAACACAGTAGCCAACGATTGTTCCCTGTTCGAGAGTCTGTGGCATTTGTGGCGGAGGAGTTACAGAGAGTTCTACATCACCGTTGAGGAATCCGGGAACGTCTACCTGCCCAGTTGATGGGTCGAAGTAGAATCCTGGCTTGATGCCTGCAGCGGCGAGCCAATAGCGGATTTCGTAGTTGTGCGTCGAGACTGGGAAAACCATTCCCATCTTGAGCTTATTGTTGGCGGCGACAGCTGCGTCGGATATCGGCTTCAGGCTCTCTGCGGTGATGGGGTGGATGGGCTTGCCATCTTCATCGGCAGGAACGTTTGGCTTCATCTGTTCCCAGAGGTCGTTGGAGACAGTGATGCCGTTACCGTTGTAATCGAGACTGTAGGCAGTCATGATGTCTGCCTGCGTTCCGAAACCAACAGTGGCTCCGATAGGCTGGCCGGCCAGCATGTGGGCGCCGTCGAGGTCTCCGGTGATCACGCGGTTCAGCAACTCTTTCCAGTTGCCCTGTGCTTCGACAGTGACGCTGAGGCCCTCATCATCGAAGTATCCTTTTTCTTTCGCTATGACGATAGGGGCACAGTCAGTCAGCTTAATAAAGCCGAACTTCAGCGTGTCCTTTTCGACATCCAACAGATCAGCCTTCGCGGGTACGATGAGAGCAACGACCGCTGCAATCATCGTGGGTTTGATCAATTTCAGTTTAGGTATCATTTCGTTTCGTTTCTGGTTTAACTAGGTGGGGGTGGGGGCTTGGGCTGAAAATCAAAGTAATTTGAGGGAGATGTTTCGGTCGCTGGCTTGCTGGGATGCAGTTGCCTGGTCGAACAGGTCCTCACGAAAAATTCGGTTAATCGAGGGGCCCGACTTCACCTCTGCGTCAGTGATGAGGCCAGCGTATCTCATCTGGGCGAGGAGCCAGTTGGCCTTGTCCAGCGTGGGACGGTTCACCTCTGGATGTGAAAAGACGTGGAATCTCTCGCTGGAGACAGCGCCCTCTGATTCGTCGCCTGCAAAGAGGCTCGAACGAATAAGGTCTTTATCCAGTCCCAGGAATTGCGGGTGCGAAAGGATGTCGGCAGCGATGTCTCTGCCCTCCGGAGTCTCGCAATGGGCTGCTGCTTCAGCGATGGCTTCAATCAAAGCCATGTGAAGATCATGTTCGCGCTCTTCGAAAGCCTCGGTGACGACGAGTGCTTTTTCTGGATGCATTGGGGCAACCTGGGCAGATTCGGCCACGATGACTCCTGCTTCTTCCTGCACAGCTTGAGTGTTGAATGGTTCCCCGACGCAGTAGCCATCGATATTTCCACTGGCAAGGCAAGTTGCCATCAGTGAAGGAGGAAGGATGATCACTTGGTAATCGCGACCACTTTGCAGCCCGGCAGGACGAAGCCAGTGGAGAAGGAGGAAATGGTGTGTGCTGAACAAGTGAGGGACGGCAAAAGTGACCGGACGATCTCTTCGTTCCGTCTGAATGTATTTCGCCAGCGTTTTGGGATCGAGCACTCCTCTTTCATTGAACTCATTGGAAAAGGTAATGGCGTCTCCATTGGAGTTGAGAAGATAGCCCGTCAGACAAGGTTGACGCAAAACTCCGAGGCCCCAGTTCAAGGCGAAGGCAAGACCTACAGGAGCGTGCGCAGCTTCGAGTTCTCCATACGCTACCTTGTCGCGGATGGAAGCCCAACCTGGCTCACGCATCAGTTGCACGTTGAGTCCGCGGCGGGCAAAGATGCCTGCCTCGGCTGCTACAGCGATGGGAGCGCAATCGACGAGAGGGACGAATCCTATTCGTAAAGTCTCGTTTTGTCTGTTCAATTTTCTTGGCACGCACAATCTATTGAGCCTTTTACGTGCCATCGCTATCGGTTGGTCCGGGAATTGCTTTCAATGATTTCATCGGATGCATGAGAATCACTCATGATTGAACGGGATGGAAATATTGGACAGTAGACAACTCCTTGCTTTTCAGGCTTTAGCAAGGCATGGAAGCTTCACGGCAGCGGCGAGATCTTTGAGTTTGACCCAGTCAGCGATCAGCCATTCGATCAAAGCTCTGGAACAAACTCTCGACACAAAGTTGTTCGAAAGGCTCGGGAAAACGGTGCGTTTGACTCGCTCGGGAGAAGCGCTTCTTTCGCACTCTGAACGCATCTTGGCTCGCATGTTGAGAGCTCAGGATGACATTCGATTACTTGAGAAACCAGGACACGGGCGACTGCGAATTGGAGCCACGGTGACGATCAGTCAATACGTCCTTCCCTCGGTTTTGAGGGAGTTGAAAGAGAGTTTTCCTGCTTTCGATATCTCCATTGTGACAGACGATTCACGTGGTCTGATGGAGATGATCGACAAGGGTGATATCGATGTCGCAATTGCTCTTGAAACGGCGCTTTCTGAGCGGATGACGAAGGAGTTTCTATTTGAGGATTGTATTCAGATGGCATTGTCTCCCTTGCACCCTCTGGCTTCGAAGGAGGAGATCACGGCGGATGACATTGCGCGGGCAAGTTTCATCTTCTACAGCCAATCGAGCGAAACATTCCGGCTGCTCGAGCAGGGGTCATCTCAGAATGGTTATCGTCTTAACACGGCTCTCCAAGTCGGAAGCATGGCCGCCATCAAAGAGATGGCCAAGATTGGAATTGGAATCGGGCTTCTTTCTCCCTGGGTAGCGGAAGAAGACATTTCTGATGGATCACTCACTTTCCGGCCACTCCCTTGGAATGATATGGTTCGGCGCTGGTCGATTTTCAAAGACCCTCGACATGACGGCCAACTAATCGAACGTGTGTTTGCCGGAATTTGCAAGAATGTCGTGGATACCTTGCTCCTCCGAACTGATTACCTCACAGCTGAGACAGCTTGACTACTGGAAGCAGACGATGACGGAGTTCAAGAGTGCTCCGTCAATGATGGGGATCGTCAGCAGCGAGTCATACTCCGATCCTGGAGGTTGAATAATTACCTCGGGTATTCCCTTCAGCCAACATTTCCCGATTGGCCCTTCACCGTGTTTGATTGTTTTTGTGAGATCTGCGGTGGTCACATGTTCCGTGTCTCCATCAATCCCTGCGCCGAAGAAAAGGTGACTCCGATCAGGACTCGGGAGCCATATCTCGAAACGACGTGCGATGGGCGTCGATTTTGAAGAAAGAAATGTGACGACCGTATCGAAAGATTCCGCTTCAAAGAAGGGAAGGGCAATACCGGTACGAATCCCAGCCTCTGCTGCGTATCGAGCACGTAAAAAGGAAGAAGAACCCGATAGTTTCTCCATCAAAGTAGGCAATCGATTGACCAGCGTCGTTCCCGGCAGTCCGTGACCTCGCGGAAACTGGATTGACTTCGACAAATGCTCGAACCGATCGAGGTCTCCGTAATAGCCGTCTTTGAAATCCAGGCTGTCGACGTCGTTGAGTTTCCAGATTTCGATCGCACCTGACAGAGCTTCGGAATCTCCACACAGAAAGACAATTACGGCGCGAAGGAATTCTCCCGAGAAAATGGGAAGTGCGATCGCAGATGTCAGCCCTGCATCATGGGCTTCTTTTGTTCGCTTGAAGTAAGTTCCCTCGAAATCATTCAACACGATTGGGCAGCGGTTTTGCCATGCCTGACCGGGAAGCCCCTCTCCATATGGGAAGCGAACGGAGCTGCTATGTTCGCGGAATTCTTCCAATTCTCCGTAGATCCCGTCGTAGAGTTCGAGCTCGGAGCGATTTTTCGAAGGAACCCAGATCTCAGTAACGCGAAGAAAGGGGCGCTTTCCCGGGGAAGAAGCATTCGGGCTGGAGTCAAGGGTTTCGGTAGTCATTGGAATTGAGAGAGGGGAAGCAAGAACAGGGCCGATCGAAGCAGCCCGGTTCTTGCTTTTCTGAACCTGAAATTTGAAGAATCAGGAATAGGATGCATCCTTCATCACAGTAGCCAGGGTGTTATAGGTTTCGGCCCATGCAGCCTTGGTTTCCTCGGTGAAGTCATCTCCAAGGCCCACAGCCAGAGTGTCCAATAGAGCGGCTCCGACTGTGTCGTAGTGCTCAGCTTTGACCCCGTAATCAACGTGGCGCTTTCCGAGGTTTTGCACGGCAGGGATCAGAGCTTCCAGATTGTCGAGGCCGCGAACGGCCGTCGTAATCATCTGCATCAGTTTCTTGCCTTGTTCCTTCATGTCCGCCTCTGCAAAAAGGGGCTTCACGTCTGGATCGAGAGCGAAGAGTTTTCCGTAGAAAATCTCTGCTGCCTGATCTGCGATGGGAACCACTTTTTCCCAACTTCCCTTTACGAGTTCTTTTTGTTCTTCTGTCATGTTGATGAATTGTTAGCGTGGAGTGGCAATCATGAACTTCACGGCAGCGGTGACCTGTTCATCGGTCAAGCTCTTGTTGTCTCCCTTGGGTGGCATGTGGCCGTAGGTTCCTTGAAATCCGTTGATCGCGTGATCTATGAGAGTCGCCTCTCCCTTCTGCATCCGCTGATCCCACTCAGACTTATGGTGAATCATGGGGGCCCCTTCTTCGCCTTCGTTGTGGCAAAGGCCGCATGTTTCAGCATAGACCGACTTCCCGAGGACGAGTTCCGGGTCTTCCGGCTCCCATTCCCAGGGGAGGGCGGGTTTGGCAGATTCCTTCTTCTCCTCTTTGCAACTCACAGTGAAAGCGAGGATGGAAAGTAGGAGCGTGAATGGAGAGAGAGTGCGCACTTTCATAGGACTAAGCTGAATCAGTCAACTGGGATGCGGATAACGACTCCGCCCATGACGTCGCCCTGCTTGAATTCAGGATAGTCGTCTTTGCGGTTCTCGTGATCGTTGTGGCACTCCCAGCATGCAGCGGCGACGGCCTTGTCAGGATAGATTCCGATGAAGTATTTCTGGTCGCCGATGGTTTCTTCGCCGTAGAAGTTTTCACCGTCTGTATCGATGGAATGTTGGAGGCCTTCCTTTACCACAGGAGTCTGCTTCATCGAGTTCTCGTAGTTCAGAGGCCAGAGTGATTGCAGCGAGTAGCTGAATGGCACAGGCTTGTCGGGCACGAGGTCGACTTCTTCAGCTCCACGGCGGAACATCTGGGCGGGTAGAAGCAATGTCTTATTTGCTTGCCACTCTTCATGCGGTGTGATCACGCCTTCACTTTTCAAGCGAGTCACGATGTCGCGGGCATAGACTTTACGGTCCGACTTCAGGACGATGTAAAGGCTGTCAGCGAGCTGCTGGGGAGTGAACTGTGCTCCAGCTGCCGCCTGCGAGTCAGAGCAGGACGTAAGCACAGAGCCAGTGGTGACAACCGCGACGGCCAAGGCCAGGGCGATTCCGATTTTGGCTATTTTGTTTTTCATTTTTGTTTGGTACTAGGATTCGCGAGCACACGGCTCGCAGTGCTGGTGATGGTTTAGTTCGAGCTTTCGATTTTCTTACGGTGGGCTTCCCGTCGCTCTTCAACCTCGCGGACCCAGTCGAGACTTTCGACGTGGACCTCCGGTTTCCCGTTGAAGTTGTTTTCGATCAGCTTTCGATCAGCGAGGGAATCCATGGTAAAGCCGAGGCCGTGACAGTTCATGCACACCCCGCGATACATTTTCTCGTTGGGGTGAAGGTTTGCATTCTGGTTGTGTTGTACAACCTCTACCTTTGTCCCAGAGGTGGAGTCCGTGCGCGTCTCGCGGGGCAGATGGCAGGTGGCGCAAGAGACTCCGGTTCCTGCTGGTGCCTTACCATTCAACTCGGCATTCCAGAGTGCGAAATGGGGTGATGCGCTGAAGTTATTCGTATGGTCGTCGTCATGACACTGCATGCAGGCCTCGGCGGCTGCATACTCCCGGTCGAAGCGGTGGGCACCGTGACAGGATGTGCAATCTAGCGACTCATGAGCCATCTCTGGTTTCATCGGGAGCCGAGCCATCGACGGCTCCATGGGAGAAAGGTCCACGGCGAGGCGCATGCCATGTTTCCCTTTCCTAAAATCCTGGGTCTCGAGGGTGTGACAAGTAGCGCAGGATTCGATGGCTGGTTTGTCCTGCCATGCCGCGCCTTTTCCATGGCAGTCACTACAGTTCACCCCGGCGGCAGCATGAGCCGTACTGGCCCAGTCAGCCACATGTTCCGGGGCGGACGCGATTCTGTCCGCAGGTGCATCAGGAGTGGTACTCGGTGGGCGCTCGTTTCCGGCCGATATCCATCGGTAGACTGCCTTTGAGAGTTCGCGTTTTGGTTCTGGCAGGACTGCGGGTTCGGCAAGGTGCTCACTGAGGAAAGACTCGAAGAGCGAGAGGTTATCATGAAAATTGTGACATCCAGCAGTCTCGCAGCTGTTAAAGGCCAATCCCTCATGCGTCTCTCGATGCTCCAGCGTTACATCGTGGCAATGCGCGCAATAATCGGGCGGAATCGTCACGGCCATTGGGTGGGTTCGGTCTTCGAGATGCTCCGCGTGGCAAGTAACACAGTCCGTAGCCTTGATGTGCTCCAGGAAAATCGCGTTCTCAGGATTTCGAAACTTGATGACCGGGTGAGAGTCGTTCGCCAGCTCGAGATCCTGCTTGTGGCATTCCATACACGCCTTGTTGCTGACTCCAGAACTGGTGAAGAGGCCATCGACCGGTTCGCTGTCATGACAGACATCGCATCGCTGTTCGATTTGGTGATGGCCGTCTGTCGTGATTCCCGGAAGGAGTTCGCGCTTGTCTTCTTTCGCAAAGAATACCCACGTCAAATACCCCGCCAGCAGGAGTGTGACTCCTGCCCAGATCCAGATGGGGCGTTTGCTGGCTGCGAACAAAGACATCAGTAGAGGTAGACAGAGAGAATGTGGAAACAGAGCAGAACCGGGAACGGCCAGAACAGGATCACGTGCGCCCAGGTCAGCGAAGGGCGAATACGGCGGGCATAAACAGCAGCCTTTCCAGTTCCGCGAACTTCAAGGGACGCAATGATTCCGGCGAAAGCGCCGAGGATGTTCAGCGCAACGAAAACAAACATGAGCCAGAAGTTCAGGTTATCTCCAAACTTGAACCCGGTATGCGCAAAGAGCCCTATCAATGACGCTGTACCAAAAGCTGCATGAAAGGCGCGCCAATTGATAAAGTTCCCGAAAGTGAACCAGGAAAAGCGCTTTCGCAGCGACATCACCAATCCAATCAGAGACAAACCCAGCAGCGTATATCCCGTGACTTGCTTTGACACAAAATCGCGCCACAGGGAATCGAGTTTGTACCATGGATCTTCGACCGAACCAGGTATGGTAAGGGGCGGAGCAAAGATGACGAGCAGTGCCAAAAGAATCGCCGCACCTGAGAACCACATCAAAAGACGTGACTTCGGGGTAGCTGCTTCGGACGCAGGGATGACCTCACCTGCTAGTTCCGCGACCAACGGTTTACAACTTCCGCAGACGCTTCCCGCTCCCGTCTTTGAAGAAAGACCTTCCAGGTCTCTGTTTCCTTCTTCGATCAATTTGCAAAGCGTTCCTTTCGTCACCTGCATGCAGTTGCAGACGATGGCTTTATCCGCCCATGTCGTTACCGAACACTCGCTGCCGTCGCTCCAGATCTGCCCCGTAGATTCGAAGTGTTCGCGCTGACTCTTCTTCAGTTTCTGCTTCTGGAGAATGGCGGTCTGAACCTGTCCGACCTCGGGCCACGAACCCACTACTAGAGCACCCTTGAGGCGGAGTTTTGCGTCAAAACTGAGGTGCCGATACTCAGTCTCGGATTGGTAGGTAGAAGTCTCACCTGGCTGTAGCGGTTCCCCTAACGTTACCACGTCGACTCCCATCATCTTGAGTCGAGTGGAAGTATCGGCTCCGGTAAATTTCTCCTTCTTTTTCCCGCTCAGTATTTTCGCGAGAGTATCGGCCATCTGGTATCCCGGAGCGGCTAGGCCATAGATTCGGTTGCCGTGTTCAGCACACTCACCGATTGCGTAGATATCGGGAATCTCGGTTTCAAGACTGTTATTGACTTTGATTCCTCCACGGCCTCCGAGAGGAATTCCCGCCTCTTTGGCTAGCGATGACTGTGGTCGAATGCCCGCCGCGACGATCAGTAGATCGACTTGGATATCATCAGATCCATCGAGGTGAATTTTGAGACCATCATTCGTTTTCTCAATCGACTCGGTCTTAGTTTCCAGGTGGAGTTCAAAACCTTGTTTTTTGATCTCGTTGAGAAGGATCTCGCTGGCTGATGGATCAAGCTGCTGAGGCATTAGAAAGCGCGCAAGCTCGATGATGTGGATATTCTCGACTTCCAGGTATTGGAGTGCTTGCGCAGCTTCCAGTCCTAACAAACCACCTCCGATCACTGCTGCGGATCTTGCCTTTTTTGCGACATCGCAAATCGTGGCGAGATCTTCGATGGTGCGATACACATGCACCCCGTCGAGATCGTGACCGGGAAAAGGGGGTACAAAGGCGTAGGAGCCCGTTGCAAATACCAGAGAGTCGAATGGGTAGGTCGCTCCTTTGTCGTCAGTGACAGTCTTTTCTCCTGGATTCAGAGAGGAAATTCGTGTGCCGGTCTTAAGTTCGATTCCATTTTCCTCATACCATTCAGCAGGGAGCAATTCGAGTCTGCTCGGTTCACGGTTTAGGACATAGCTCGACAGCCTGACCCGATCATATGCCGGACGCGGCTCTTCACCAAAAACAGTTACAGAGTGTTTAGATGTGTAACCGGAGGAGACAAGCTTCTCGCAAAACTTCGCGCCGACCATGCCATTGCCGATGACAAGCGTGCGATGCTTTTCGACAGGCGATGACTCGTTTGATGTCACTTTGTTCCGAGGTTTCACGCTCCAACAAAAGAGCGCGAATCGTACCTTCGGATTGAGCGCAGATTGTCATTTCGATGAATTACATTCACGAATAAACTGCAAATGCCTAATACCAGGCATTCTGACATAGCAATAAAAAAGAGGAGACGGGAAAACCCATCTCCTCTCTTGTGTTGAGGAAGCTGCGATTAGGCGGCTCCCCTGTATTGTTGGGAAAATCTCTTAGTATTTGAAGTCGAGTTCGAGCGAAGCTCTCGTCACATCAGGCTGTCCGCCCATGCCGTCGAAAAACGCTGCTTTCGCAAGAATCGAAAGACCGTTGCCAAGGTCTTTGCTTGCTACTAGATCGACTTCCTGGCCGAGAGCTACATCGTAGCCGTCATCCCAGAAGTAGTGATAAGCCGCTACGAACTTTGCGCCGAATGGAATCGGAGTAGCGACAGAAGCATACCAGTCAGTGAGGCCACCAGCAGGTGTTGCGAGGAAGCGGTCAGCAAATCCGTTGAACTTGTGATTGGTTCCAAGAGGGAAGGCAAAGCCGCGTCCGCTTGAAGATCCAAGATACTCCATTCCCAGTGTTCCTTTCACAGTCTCTGTGAGATTACCGGAAACCGATGCGTGCACATAGTTTGCTTCGTAGTCGATCGGGTTGCTGTATGCGTCGATCTGGTGGGCATACTCGAGGTAGTAGTCCATTCCAGTGTCGCAAAGCGGTCCAGCAAGAGAGAACCCGAAGCTGGTGTTGCTGTTGATATCGCCAGCGAGGTTGTGAAGGTCGAGCGAGTAGACATAGGTCGTCAACGTGCCGAGCGGTGTATTCTTGAACTTCGTGTTGAAGATGTGCGAGTTTCCGGTGAAGTCCGTGTGAGGTGGGAAGAATACATCTGATCCGAAGATCCGATTCACCTGCCAGATGAAGCCGTAGTAGACTTCGATGTCCTTCGTTGGATTAAAGGTGATTCCTGCAGCGTCGTAGGTCTGCTCGTTCTGACGCCAGCCGACGTTGCCGACCCATCTCCAGTTATCGAGAATGATTCGCTGACGACCAACCTTGACGCCCCAGACGTCGCTTGGTGCGGTGTAGGACACCCATGCCTGATTCAATTCATGAGACTCGGGGTCTGCGATGATTGTTTTTCCGGCAGGCCCGTGGACACTGGCAGCGCGATAGCTGTTGCGGTCCACTGCGAGCGTTCCTTCGTATTCACCGAAAATCTGGAAACCTCCCATCTCCCGGCTGAGCAAACCGACTCGGTTACGCATCGTGCCTGCATGCGAAACATCCAGCCCTTCCTGGTCGCCATATTCATAGCGGATCCTGGTATCAAGAGTTGGTTTTACTAGAGCAGGCATTTTGTCGTTCAAAACGACTTTGCCATATTCTTCGCCAGCAGTGCCGACGGCCATCCAACTGCCAGCTGCAGTTGCCATTAGGAGTGTTACAAAGCGGTGGACTTTCATACTTGCCTTAAAGCTAGAGCCGGATTCAGACCAGTTAGCGAACGATTACAGCACCTTTAAGAATGAAATTCTTCATGGGAAACATGAGAATGATTAATCGAACTCATTTCGAACTGATTTTGCGTAACTCACGAACCTAAGGTGAGTTGTGGTATGAGCGATTTTCATAACCGCGATTGAGATCCGAAAGGCTTGGGCGTGATCCCATTGAATCAAAGGCTTTCTTATCAACTAATTCGCCTCTTGGGATGGTCGGGTGAAGATGATTCAACTTACCCCTGAGAAGGGTGGTGGATGACCTCAGTTCTGACTGCCCTGTTACTCCATAAATTCGAGAGAAATCGACCCGATTTTCTCGGATCTTGCCTCAGAGTCCGCCTTCAGTATTTCGGGAAGAAATCCGGACTGGGAAAGCGTTCGTTGATGCTGGCGGCTCCGTCTCGCATGTATTCTTCGCGCGGCAGGTGAACGTCGGGCCAGTTTGCAGGTCGGACGCGGACGATCCGGGGCGGGCGTATGCCTTCGGTGATGAGATCCGTCGCAAAGCAAATCTGTATTCCGCTGCTCCCTAGGGGTGGCTCTTCCGTTTTTGTCACTTCGAGAATGGATCCTTTGGCTGACATTTGTGTAGGTCCGGCGCTGCCTCCTTCGGTATGCTTCAAGGTGTTTTCCACCGGGTTCATCAGCATCTTCGCGTCTTTGGTGAAATCGGCGTAGAGGGAGTCGTCGATGCCGCCGAAAAGCGTGGCCGTTACTGTGGCGCTGCCAAACTTGCCATACTCGACTTCATCGATCCACGCGGGCACCCAGCGACTGCGAATGAAAGCCTTGTGGTTTTCAGCCTGTAGCTGGGCGGCACGGTTTATTGCTGTGTCATCCAGCCAGATGTCGGAGATATGAAAGCGGGTGAAGACTCCTCCCGGTGTTGGCCTCCATGTGATTCCCAGTTGGACGACCTGTCCGTCTAGAGGCTTCTTCCCATTTTCAGGCCAAGTGCCTTCGTCGACGAGATCGGAAATTCCGAGGCGTTCACGCCCTCGCCAGATGCGGGTCGAGGCATCGAAGCTGAACGTTTCCTCTTGGGCGGGCGCTGTAGTGGCTTCCGTGGGCTCTCGTCTTGCGACAATCAGCCCTTGGTAGTTCTCGATTTCTAATTCCTTGAGCTTCCATACCAAGCCTTCTCGCTGGCAGTGGCTCATTTCATCTTCCAGAAGAAGAACATGGTTCTCTGCCGGCGCGGTTCCCGGATCACCGTAGCCCGATTTTTTTTCCTTGTTGTTGATCGGTAGAACTGGCACCGAGGAGATCTTTGGATCCGGCGGAAGAAAGGCGCGGACGTGCAGCATGGTTCCGAGCGGGATGTCCCGCAGGTCGGCAGGCGCACCGTGATAGCGAACGATCGCGTACGGGAGTAGAGCGAAAGGTTGTGGCTCGTTCCGGCGGAACGCATTTTTCCCCTCGACGCGGAGGCTCCCGCGACGGGTGGCGTGATCGACGAACACCAGTTCTCCCCGGTATGAATGGGCCTTTTCGAGGGGAGGAAATTTCCCCGGCTTAGGGCGAAAGACTTCTTCTCCGGATTCTTCACCAATGGCAGGCAACTGAATGGCGAGCATGGACAGACTCGCCAAAAGGCCAATACGAAAGTCGAAGCGCGAAGAGAGCAAAGCCATCAGTACTTCGGAAAAATGTCTGGACTGGGGAAACGCTCTTCGACGCTGGGGCCGCCGTTTCTTAGGTATTCTTCACGAGGGACTTGGACTTTGGGCCAATCACTGGGACGAACGCGAACGACGCGAGGCGGGCGAATACCCTCAATGATGAGGTCGGTATCGAAACGGATCTGTATGCCACTGCTGCCGAGCGGTGGTTCTCCCGGTGTCTGTATGACTTCCAGGATTTTCCCCTTCGATGCCATGTGGGCCGGACCGTAGGCACCGTGGGTGTGTTTCAGGTTGTTCTCGACCGCATTCATCAGGGCAGATGAGTCTTTCTTAAAGTCGGCGTAGAGCGAGGGATCCATACCGCCGAACAGTGTGGCGGTAACTGTGGCGCGACCGAATTTGCCATATTCGACATCGTCGATCCATGCAGCCATCCAGCGACTGCGAATGAAGGCCTTGTGGGTTTCGGTCTGGTTGTGTGCGGCGCGATCCAGTGACTCTTCATCGAGCCAGATGTCCGAAATGTGGAAGCGGGTAAAAATTCCGTCTTCGGTCGGCTTCCAGGTGATACCTAGCAGCACGGGCTGACCCTCAAGAGATTTCTTTCCTTCCGCTGGCCACGTGCCCTCGGTAACAAGATCTTCGATACTGAGAAATTCGCGACCGCGCCAGATGCGGGTAGCGGCATCAAAGGTGAGTTCTTGCTCTTCGACTTCTCCACCTTCGCCCTGCTTCGGCAGGCGAGCGGCGATGATCATGCCCTCGTTGTTCTTGATCTCCATTTCCTGGAGTCTCCAGACAAGTCCCTTCCGACGGCAATGGCTGGGTTCGTCTTCCAGGAGAAGGACATGATTCTCTGCTGGGAAGATACCAGCGCCGCGGTTGTGATTTGCATCCTTGGACTTGTTGTCCACGGGAAGTACTGGCACCGCTGATATTTCTGGATCTGGGGGAAGAAAGGCGTGAACATGCATCACGGTGCCGAGCGGCACGTCCCGGAGGTCCGCCGGTGCTCCGTGGTAATTGACGATACCATAGGGAAGAATCGCGAATGGATGCGGATCGTTTCGGAAGAACTTGCCGTTTCCTTCGACACGGATGCTGCCACGACGATTCGCGTGGTCAACGAAGATCAGTTCACCACGGTAGGAATGGGCTTTTTCCAGAGGAGGAAACTCTCCGCCTATTGGCCGGAAAGCCTCTGGTTCGGATTCCTCAGGCTTTGCTGGTTCATCGGCAAAGCTGCCAGAATAAACCACTAACAAACCGGCAAGAACTAAGGTCCAGCAGGGATAATCAAATGAGATGTCAAAGACACGATGGAGACGTCTCATATCGCGATCACTTTGTTACTGTCACCAAACTGATCCGTTTCCACACCCATGCGCTGAGCCATGAGAAGGAGCAGATTGCTCATGTGTGCGTCCGAGTTCACGGGGCGACTGCAAATCTGGTAGTGTGAGGTGGCGATCTTTCCGTCTTCACCGACCGCATAGTCCTCGAAGGTGGTTGCTTCCCGGTTGAAGTCGAGATGGCTGCCATGATTCAGGCCCAGATCAGAACCGCCCGCGAGAACGAGTGGCAGGTTGGCGTTTCCGTGGCTGTGGCCGTAGCACATGCCGCTGCCGAAAAGGGACATCGTTGAGCCGAGAAGCGATTTGCCGTTCAAGTCTTTCGTTTCCGCTAGACGAGTGAGAAAGTAGCTGAATTGCTCGATCGCGAAGGCGTCGTAGTTGGTCAACTTTTCCATGTAGCCCTCATCACCTCCGTGGTGGCTGAGCTGGTGACGGGACTCTGTGATGCCAATTTCAGGAATGGAGAACGCATCTCCCTCGCCGCCGAGGCTGAATGTGGCGACTCGAGTGACATCGGTTTGAAAGGCCAGCACCATGAGGTCATAGACGGTGCGGAAATACTCACCTGCCTGGGTCTTGGGAATATCGCGGTCAGTGCGGGCGCGATCGGCGTCAGAGATTTTAGGCAATGGGGTATCGAGCCAGGCATCGGCCCGCTTCGTGCGGATCTCTGCTTCACGGACGGAAGTCAAATACTGGTCGAGACGGCCCTTGTCAGCCGTTCCCATTTGCTTCTCGAGTTGGCGAACCTCCGCAAGGTTGTCATCCAGAACGCTGGCCTTGCGGCGCAGGGCTTTCCGCTGTGCTTCCTTTCCGCCCTTTGGCTCTTCGAATAGAGAAGCAAACATTTCGCTGCAACGACGTAGCGCTGGCAATTGCACACCGTCAGCAGTCCAGGCAAGCGAGCCCTGTGTCAGGGCAATTTCCATGGACGGATAGCGCGTATGCTGCGCGGTGACTTCGGCCATTTTCTGGTCCACCGATATGGTATTGCGATCCGACGGACCAAGCTTGCCGCCGGTCAGCCAGATGGAAATGCAATTGTGGTGATGACCAAGGCCACCGGGATGGTGGAGACCGCTGATCGGAGTGATCACATCGCGATGTTTTTCCAGAGGTTTCAGTGAACGAGAAAATTCGTAATCCTTGCCTGGTGTGGTGATCTGGTAGTTCAGCGAATGAACGCCATTAGCGAGATAAATAAAGGCGCTGCGTCGTGGTGACTCGGTCGCTTTTTCCGACGCTCGGAGCGGCACCATGCATTCGAGAAACGGCAGCGAGATGCAGGAACCCATCGCTCGTAGAGCATGGCGGCGGTCAATTCGCCAGGATTGAGAAAGGTAATTCATGGGGAAGGCGTTAGCTTTTAGCGGTTAGCTCTTAGCTTTTGTATGAAAGCGTTGAGCATGCGTTTGATCTCGGTGAGTTCGGCGTTTGTCGTTTCGAAGATTTCTGCAGAAATATACCTCAAGTCGCAAGCGAGGATGAGTTGATATTCGAGTTCTGAAGCAGAACCCATGGCCATGTCGAGAAACCTAGCGAAGTCTTTATCTGTGCTCCGCCCACAACCTTCCGCGATATTAGTTGGGATTGAGGAAACTGAACGACGCATCTGGCTAAGTAAGCCATAGGTTTCGATGCTAGGAAAGCTTTGGGTAATGCGGTAGATATCAAGAGTAAGTCCATGTGAGCGATTCCAGATTTGGAGGTCTCTAAAGTTTTTCATTCACAGTTGGCATTCTTCATCGGGAAGCTAATCGCTAACGGCTAATCGCTTCATCTCTTTTGAATCAAATCGGATGTTGCTACTGCTCGGACGATGTCCTGCACACCGCCGGGTGTTTTCTTCACTTGTTCGACAATGTCGAGGACGCCGTCTTCATCGTCTACTGTCAGCACGCGACGAAGGGCGTAGGTGCAGAGATGTTCGATGAAGGCGTGCTGGAAGGTCTTGCGGTCTTTCAGCAGCAGTTTTTTAAACTCGTCTGCATTTTTGAAAGCGCGGCCATCTGGCATGACGCCCGAGGGATCCACGAGGGGATTTTCTCCTTTTCCAGTCGGCACCACCTCGCGGTCTCGCCACTGGCCGATAGCGTCGAAATTATCCCAAGCCAAGCCTAGGGGATCGATCTTCGAATGGCAGGCTGCACAGTTCGCATCCTGGGCATGCACTTCCAGTCGCTTACGAACGGTAATCTTGTCCCCTTCTGGCGGAACCGGCTCGATGGGATCGACGTTGGCTGGGGGCGGGGGAGGAGTCTTGTTGAAAATTGCTTCGCTCAGCCAGACCCCGCGATGCACTGGGCGGTGGCGTGTCCCGTCAGAGGTTAGTCCTAACACTGCTCCCATTGTGAGGAGTCCTCCGCGCTTGTCTTCCGGCGTGAGAGACACTCGCTGAAACTTGTCCGACTTTGGTTCCGGTAACCCGTAGAAGTCACAGAGACGGGCGTTTGCCATGGTCCAATCGGAATCGATGAAATTTTCGATAGGGAGGTTACTGACAAACATCTCACGAAAAAATTCCACTGGCTCAGAACGCATGCTCGTTTCCAGCCACGCATCATAAGTAGGGTAGAGCTTCTTATCTGGTGGAAACATTCCAACGCGGTGCAACTGCAGCCACTGGCGTGAGAAGTCTTCAATGAAACGGTCGGCTTTTCCGTCCGCAATCATCCTGTCTACTTCCTTGGCAAGGCCTTCGCCGCCGAGTTTGCCACCTTTGGCAGCGTCAGAGAGAGCTTTGTCAGGCATTGAACTCCAGAGAAAATAGGAAAGCCGTGAGGCAAGTTCTGCATCAGTCAGTTTCTCGCGAGGCACCTTGTCACCCTCAACGAGATAGATGAAATTCCGTGACGTGAGAACGCTGAGCAAAGCCGTGCGGTAGGCGACTGTTGTGGTTTCGCCCGCCTCCCGATCTTCGCGATAGGTCTGCAAGTAGCGATCCAATTCATCGAGCTTGACCGGGCGGCGCCAGGCCCGCTCGGCGAAGCGCTGCAGGTGCTTTCCGACCACTTCAGGTGTCGCATCTTCCGGAGGCATGATGCCCTCCCTTCGAGTCAGCTCCTCTGCAGAGACCAGTGGTCCCTCCCATTCCATCCAATCGAGAAGAACCGTTGAAAAGATACCGTTGCCCTTGTCGTCGAACATTTGGGGAGCATTGGGATTCAGTAGCAAGGTCTCACTACTGTGAGTGAAAATGTAGCCGCCACGACTGGAGAGTGCGTTGCGGAAGGCCGCTCCGGCTCGCCGGTCCACCACGTCGGTTGCCACCACGCAGAAATGGAGAGTCGCCGGCATTTCGAGAAACACGTCGAACTCATAGACCTGCGGTTTGTCCTCTGGTGCTGTGATGTCGAATTCGATGATGCCGTCGACCGTTTCCTCAGTCGTCCGGGTGCCGATACTAAGGTGAGCCGGTTGCCCTCTAGGTGGACGAACACCGCTGGCCTGGATGCGAAGCTTATACAGACCACTGTGCTCCGGTCCCGTTTTGCCAAACCAGTTGGGTGCCAGCGCGCTCTGGACGGTGCCTGGAAACATCAGGTAGCGCAGTGGCCTCTTGATGCCAAAACGATCCAGAGCCTCTTGCTGGGCCTCACCTCCGCCGTATCGGAGTTCTGCCGCCGTTTTTCTGATCTTACGTGCTTCTACCGGTTCAGCCGTCGGAAAGGCGCGGTCGAGAACGAGTTCCGCCGCCTTATAGTAGCGGTCCACGTGAGAAGGGGAGAGTGACAACTCTGAGCCGATGCGCTCGTAACCGTGCCAGAGCGTGTCTTCGTTCAGTTCCCCCGGTTTCGTGGGATCGTAGCGCACACCGAGGAGATCGTAGACAGTGTTTTGGTATTCCTTTCGGCTGAGTCGGTAGTGAGATACCGGAGGTCGAGCCGCCATGCGTGCTGCTCTGCCCTCTTTGATTTTTCCGTCGAGTTTCGCGACGAAAGAGGAGATCTCGTCCTCCGTCGGTTGCGGTTCGTCCTCGGGAGGCATTTCCGCCGAGTTAACCTTTTCGATTACCTCGGCCCAGAGATGCGAGTCGGCTCCCTGTTTGAAGTCACGAGAAAGAGTATCCACTCGCAGATGGCCTTTCTCCTTGTCAGGGCCATGGCAGCTCACACAGTGAGTTTTGAGGAAGGCCTCGATATCTTTTGTCTCATCTCCGTAGACCCACCCATTGAGGCTGAGGCCGGCCGGAATCATGACAGAAGCGGTAAGGAGCAATCGGAAACAAAAACGGGAAAACATGTTCGCAGGTATCAAAGGCGCCGGATGAAACCTCTATCCTGCTATATCAGAGGGATCAACGCCATGGTTTCCTCTCACGTTTTCGCGCATCTGGCAGGCAGTAGGGCGGAAGGAGCGAAAGTAATGAAAGGCGTAGGATGGCGGGCTCATTGTTCTCGTTCGGCCTCGTCAAGATCCAGACTCGGAGGAAGGCTTTCGATTCCTTTTCCGCCGCGACTGTGGCCGCTTCCGTTTCGTCCTTTTCTTTGGTGCTTCAGATCTTGGTGGATCTGACTTTTTCTTCCGGGAATTACGGGAGGATGTCTGTTTTCGTTGCCCTCTCTTCTTCGTGTTCCGGCTGGATTTCTTTTTGCTTCGGCGATTCCTGCCAGAAGACTTTGCTTTTGATACCGGTCGAAAATCCACTTCCTTTGTGAAGGCATCCACCTTGTCCACTTCGACGAGGAGGATGTCGCCCAGTTTGATTGTTCGGTTGGTTCGACGGCCAATCAGTTGCACTCGTGCTGTATCGAATTCGTAGAAATCGTCGTCCAGGCGTGAAAGGGGAACGCCACCCCTCATCCCCAGATCGGGAACATCGACGAACAGGACAAAATTTCGAATATCGGTGACGAGAGCTTCGTATTGGTGACGAGATTTGGATTTCAGCTGCGCCTGAAGGTAGGCATACAGTTTCACATCCTTGCTGTCTCGCTCGGCGTCGGATGAGTTCCTCTCGGTCGTGGAAATGTGCTCGGCAATTCGCGTCAGCACCGGTACCGGTATCTTTCCCTTTCCGAAGAGAGTGCGGTGTACGATGAGGTCGGCATACCTTCGGATTGGCGAGGTGAAGTGGGCATACTTCTGCTTGGCAAGGCCATAGTGGCCCAAGGGCTCGACCGAGTATCTCGCCCGCATCAAGGACCGCAGAAATCCGATTTTCAATGCGGCACCGATCGCCAGGTTGTTGAGACGTCTCAGTAACTTCTGGACCTCCTCTTTCTTCTCCAGATTTCCGCAGGCAAGATTGTGGCTCAATACTTCCTGCCGGTAATCAAAGAGGCGCTTTGGTTCGGGACTTTCATGCACGCGGTGGATGGAAGGCTTTCGCAATTTCATCAGTCGCCCGGCGACGGCTTCGTTTGCGAGCAGCATGAACTCTTCAATCAACTGATGGGACTCATCATTGTCGACCTTTTCAATTGCTTTGACCTTTCCACTGTCATCGAGACGGATCTTGGTCTCGGGAAAGTCAAGGTCGAGGGAGCCTGCTGCGAATCGACGCTTTCGGATCTTCTGAGCGAGTCTTCCCGCATCTTGAACCATTTCCTCGATGGGGTCTTTCGCTTTTCTGTTCAGAACCTCGAGTGCCTGTTCGTAGCTGAAACGGCGGCGCGAGTGAATGACCGCTTCGTGAAATCGTGTGCGAATCACTTTGCCATCGTCCGACAGGAGAAATTCCACACATTTGGTGAGGCGATCTACGTTCGGTTTTAGTGAGCAGAGTTCGTTGGATAAAGCCTCGGGCAACATCGGAATGACCCGGTCGACAAGGTAGGTTGAGTTGCCTCTTTTCTTCGCCTCCTGGTCGAGAGCTGACCCGGGCTTCACGTAGTGCGATACGTCAGCGATATGCACCCAGAGTTTCCATCGGTTGCCTTTCGCAGGTTCGAGGAAGAAGGCATCGTCGTAATCTTTAGCATCTGCTGGGTCGATATTGATCACACTGTGATCGCGACAGTCGACTCGCCCGGCGATGTCCTTCTCGGAGACCTTTGAGCCAATTCGGCGAGCCTCCTGCAGCACTTTTCGAGGGAACTTCAGTGGTAGATTGTAATTTCGAAGAACAGCGAGCATGTCCACACCCTCTGCCGTCGGCGGTCCCAGGACTTCGGTGATGATACCTTCGGGATTGGTGTGCCGAGACTCCCATTCTTTCAGTTCAACGACCACTTTGTCTCCCGGCCGGGCCGAGCGACCGACGTCTTTCGCAGGCGGCACATAGATGTCGTGATTCAGCCTTGGATCGTCGGGAATGACATAGAGAAATTGTCGCCCCTTTTTCAGGGTGCCCACGATTTGTGTTCGGCGTCTCTCTAAAACGCGAACGACTGTTCCGGTATTTGTTTTCTCCGATTTGGAACGCTTACCTTTTGGGCGCACGTCGAGCCTGACAAGCACTCGATCATCGTTCATTGCCGTGCCCGTGCCACTTTCCGGAATAGCAATTTCAGAACGGCCAACCTCGTCGGGTAACAGGAATCCTCGGCCTTTCCGAGTGATTTGGATTCGACCGGGTATCAGGTCCGCTTCGCGTGGCAGGATGTAACGGTTTCCCTTGATGCGGGCTACCTTGCCGAGACGTTCCAATTCACGGAGTGACCGCTGTAGATTCTGCTGCTCGTTGGGTGGCAGTTTGAGTCCCTTGAGTAGTTCGGGGATGTTTGAGGGCAGGTAGTTTTTCCGCCCGAGTAATTTCAGGATTTTATCTTCCATAGTATTCCGCCAGCACGACGCCGGGGTTCAGGACAGCCGCTGGTAATTTGCCCGACGGGGCTTGGCTGAGTGCGGCTCAAGACGTATCTAAAGCGAGCCGGCAGCGCGGTAGTCCTTTATAGATGAGGCGACTATCGTCCGTTTTGCAGCGAATTGCAAGTTTTCCCCGTCGTCACACGGTTTGTATGCCGGATACTTGCCGTCTTGGTGTGGCCATTTCGTGGTTGTGATAGGTTGAGGTTTCAGGATAGGTAACAAAGGGAAACGGTTCTTCTTGGCGTTTGGGCTGGGTGCGACAAGTACCAATTGAGTTCCTTTTTGGCGGATGGTCATTCTTCCGCGCACGGTCAATCGCAATGCCGAATGAGTATCGTCTTCGGAACTGTTCAAAGTTGAAGGCTTATACAGGACTCACGGGCGATAGGGTATTGCACTTTGGTAGACCGACAGATATTCTCTAAGAACGATGCGCGGATTTCTTATGAATAGGTATGGTGGCCCTGAGGTCACCGAGTTGCGGGACGATATTTCCAAGCCAACTCCGCAGGCTGGAGAAGTATGTGTAAGTGTCTGTGCTGCTGGTCTCAATCCAGTGGATTTCAAAATCCGGGAAGGCAAACTCAAAGCCATATATCGTTATCAGCTACCGGTGGTTTTGGGAGGAGAAATTGCAGGATTTGTTCATTCTGTCGGGCAGGGAGTGACTCGGTTTTCTGAGGGGGACCGCGTTTTCGCCCGACTCAGTAAGAAAGGAATGGGAGGCCTCGCCGAGTTCGTGGTGGTGGAGGAAAGGCATCTTGCAATTGTTCCGGATTCGCTCGATTTCGAGACAGCAGCTGCGGTTCCTCTGGCTGGACTTACCGCCTTGCAGGTTCTACGTGACGAGATTGGTGTTCGGGAAGGTCAGCGGATTTTCATCACTGGGGGAGCTGGTGGTGTGGGCACCTTTGCCATTCAGATTGCAAAATACTTCGGTGCCACTGTTATCACGACAGCCTCGCCTCGCGGAGAGAAGTTGGTTCGCCGTCTCGGGGCGGATGAGGTGATCGATTACACGAGCGAACGCTTCGACGAGCTTCTCAGCGATTGTGACGGGGTGTTCGATTTGATCGGTGGCATGGATCTGGAGCGGTCCTTTTCCGTGACTCGCCGCGGGGGAACGGTAGTCTCTGTCGCGGGATTGCCGGAGCCCCAGACCGCCTTCCGCGATTTGGGGCGTGGCTTCGGCATGGCAGCATTATTCTGGGTGATCAGTTTTCGTCTGCGCCGTATCGCCTCACGGTACGGTGTAAGGTATCGTTTCATGTTCATGCACCCAAGCGGAGCTGACTTGGATTTTCTTGCGTCCTTGATCCAAGAAAAGAAAGTCGAGGTAGTGGTGGACAGTGTATTTTCTTTTGAGGATACCCATGAAGCATTTGCTCTCTTGGAGAGCGGTAGGGCAAAGGGAAAGATTGTAGTTAAAATCGCGGAATGATGGAGGGGGGATCGAAATTTTCCCGTCGCAGTGTCGTGGTTGATAGTTGGCGAAATTCTTCTCTTCTCAGTGAGAGCAATCGTGACCAGGAAAACTATCCGATCGCTTTGACAACCTTTGCAGGGACGCCAGCTACCACAACGTTGTCGGGAACGTCCTTCGTGACAGCAGCGATGATGGAGTTTTCCCCGATGGTCACGCCGGGCATGATGGTAGCATTGGCACCAATCCAGGCTTTCTTCTTAACGCGAATCGGCGCCACCGTAAGTGAGTGACGTTCTTCGGGCGAGATAGGATGCCCTTCGGTGAGCAGGCTCACTTTCGGTGCGATAAAGACACCGTCCTCAATGGTGATCCCTCCGAAATCCAGAAAAACGCAGTCGAAGTTAATGAAGACGTTCTTACCTATCTTCGTGTGTTTCCCGTAGTTAATGTGAAATGGAGGGAAGATCGCGCTGCTCTCGTCAATTTTGCTACCCGTGATCTGGCCCAGGAGCTCACGCATTTCATCCGAATCTTCGGACTGGTTCAAGCGGAGTAGCCATTTCCTCGTGGCGAACGAGGCATCCCGGAGTTTGGAGTATTCAGGGTCGTCAAAGGCAATGGTCTCGCCATTGCGCAGTCGCGAAAAGATGTCAGATGTTTGTTTCATTTTGTGTCAGAGGTCCCTGCCTGTTTTCAAGAATCGGGTCCGAAATATCATTTCAGTTTTTCGTGAAGAAGCCCGCCTGCTGTGCAGATGGAATTTCCTCCATAGGATCAGAGGGATCGAAATGGTGGGCTTCTTCGGTTGTATGCGGATTTGCGGAATATACGGCGAATAATGTGGCACGAGTATCTGGCACTTCGCCGGCGATTGTTACTTTTCGTATTCACAACAGCCAGTTGGGGCGTTTGTCTCACTTACGTTTTTCCCGTGCAAGTCAGGGCTGGAGTGATATGGTTACGTACTACGGAGAAAACCTCGGTCAAATTTCGCACGGTTATGATATGGTGAGTGGTCCTATGGGGGGGGGACATTTAATGATTGGGGACCATCTTTGTTTTGGGATCCGAACAATTTGCGCCAACCGTGGCCCAATCTCTTTCAGTATAGTATCCACACTAAGGAAGCAGTCGGAATCTTTAATCGTGGACTACGTTGATGATAGAGTCGTTTGAACCAGAATTCAGGAGGCACTTTGAAATTGTCGTGTGGTGTCTCGAACACTTTTTCCCGTATGATCATGATTCTGCTCTTCAAATCGTCGAAGAATTTTGTGACGGGTATCCTGAGTCCTATCAAACTGATATTTGCCTCAGGGAGAATCCGTATGATATGGCTGTGAAATTTTATTATTATCGGACACTGATGCGAGGCAAATCGGGCGCAGGGCTGCACTTTTTTGCATGGAGAAGAGAGCACGGTTATGATCAAATTCCTGAAGAAGCTTTTCGGTATTGGCGGGAGAATAGCTGAAGACGAACGTCAGTTTAAACGGACAAGTTTAAAGCAGTTTAAAGGAACAGACATACAATTAGATTTACCAGCCTCGCGGGCGATTGCGTATCCGATGAGCTTGCTGATGATGGCCTTGAGGATCCTCGCACTGGGCTTACGACGAGGAGAGGTCCGAAAAAGAATCGCGAATTGCGAGAAAAGGTGACAAATTCACGAGCAATTCATCCCAAATCGCTTATGGATGGGGTGTTCCGGAGATGGTCAAAAGGGCTCCTGCGGCACACTTTATCAACAATTCATTCAAAACATGCCACAAGGAACAATCAAAAAACTCATCTCGGATAAGGGCTTCGGCTTCATTACTAAGGAAGAGGGAGGCAGCGACCTCTTTTTTCACCGTAGTGCGTGCACGGACTCTTTCGAGGAACTTCGCGAGGGAGACACAGTCGAATTCACTCCTGGTCAAGGCCCCAAGGGTCCTTGTGCTGAGAACGTCAAGAGCATCTAACTTCCCCTCCCAGTCTCGTGAGCCGCTCGCCATTGACCGGCTCATGGATGGGAACCGACTCGAAAGATCCGGGTCGCTGCTTCACGTCGTAATCACTTCAACCAGGGGAGTCGAAGTCGAATTTCGAACCCTGTTCGATTACTTCTGTGGTGATCCTTCCTGAAGATTCGATTCGGACCGACAAAAAAATGGGGGCAGATCCCCGGCATCAATTAGACGATATATATGGCCAATTTTGAAATGGATGGCGGAATCAAGATCTACCTTCGGGAGATCGGGAAAACCCCGCTATTGACTCGCGAAGAAGAGGTGGAACT
>PAAG01000026.1 GCA_002698785.1 Verrucomicrobiales bacterium
CCATCGGTCAGATCGGCGGAAAAAGGAAGATTTACCTCCGTCGAGCCATCATCCTTCGAGGCATGCTGAACCAGAAGGGATTCGTTCGCAAACCGCCCCTTGAACCCGAAGACCGAGGCCACTTCAAAGGTGATCGAGGGCGGGCGTTAATAGACGACTCCGTAGCACGGGCGCTCCTGACAGTGTCAGAATACAGACACGGGGCCCGATCGATGGAAGCGCTTCTCGATGCTTGTGAGCCGTTTCACAACCGAATCATCAAAGCAAGCCTGCCAACCTACCAGCAAATGGAGCTTCACACCCGCGGGATGGAATTTATGGTTCGGGTGAACCATCCCAATCTTGTATGGATTCATCGCAATTTTGCTATCTATCCAAAATTGGCCAGCGATTCCAGCCCTCTTCAGAATGGAAGGTGGACAGCCCTTGAAGCCGTACCAAAAGAGTTCGACTCAGAAGACAAAACTAAAACTCAGAAAAATCCAGCAGCAGACCAAGCTATCCGGAACGGACTGACCAAAGTTATCAATGAGAAACTCGGCGCATGGAATATCATCAAGAAGTCCGTTCGCAGAAAGGAAGGCTTCGAATACGAAATTGTTTTGAACAATGAAGCTAAAAAAAATGGCATCCGCATGGTCTGTGTCTTGAATCACGTTCTCGTCGAACTCGCCCTGATTTGGGACAAGCACGAACTGTATTACTATGAATGGACGAATAGTGAAAGAAAGGTTCCAAATTCTGACGCAATCAGAGAGGTCTGGAACCAGTTGCGAACATCATTTCACGAAAAGTAAACAA
The DNA here is from genome assembly GCA_002698785.1 of Verrucomicrobiales bacterium. Lineage (GTDB taxonomy): Bacteria > Verrucomicrobiota > Verrucomicrobiia > Verrucomicrobiales > DEV007 > Arctic95D-9. Next base: position 802 of record PAAG01000026.1, read on the forward strand.
TCCCGCGAACTCTATTCTTCCCTATCTTCAGGAGAGAATTCAAGAGAGCCCAGATAAAAACCTGAACAGGATGAAACCCAACTCGGCCAACGTGTCGCTTTCGCCAGAAAGACAATTCCCCTCTTGGCAAGGTTGATGCTACGTAAAGTGCCAACCGATATATATATATATACAGTGTTTTTTCCAATCGGAGCGCCACTGGCGACGCATCATTCACGCAGGAACAAATACTAACATACATACTTCCTCTCGCATCTCAGGAACCTGCCACGGCAACACACTCTCTCAACCAATCAGTTCATCACATCACAGGAATGCAGCTCCCTTGCATGACATACCACTCCAACACCGCCCGTTCCTTGGGTAAGAGGCAGGACCTTCCTTGTTCACCCTGCCGTGCTCAAGGAACAGGCGGTGGCGGACGTGTCGAGTGCCTGACAATCCCCTAAAACACTTGCGGCGGCACCCGATAAAATCGAGCACCGCCGCGATCCCTTGGTGAGAGAATTCAGTGTAAAAGATTCGGGCCTGCGCCCAGAATTCAGCTGTTTACAACAGCCTCGGCATTTGCGCCATCAGAAAATACACCGCCCGTAGCGATTTTGGTGAGCTTCTTATTCGTGTCGCCTTCCTGCTCGAGAGTCTGCTTGATGAGCTTTTCGTCATCGTCGTATCCGAGCACATCGGCATACTCTTTGGCTGTTCCGTAGGCGGCAATCTCGTAGTGCTCAACGCGCTGCGCCGCAGCGATCAATCCCGCATCCACAGCGTCGCCCGCCATTTCATCCATGAGATGTTCTCCCTCCTCGATGATCCCTTTGATCGCCTGACAGTTCTCCTCCCCCGGCCGGGAATCGTGATTTCTCAGGATTTCCAGGATGCGATCGATCTGCCCGAACGTCTCGGTGAGGTGTTCCTGGAACAGGTCTTTCAATTCGTCATTAGAAGCCCTCTGAATCATGGCTGGCAGAGCATTTGCAATCTGCGTCTCAGCACTGTGGAGGTCTTTGATGTGGTGGATGTATAAATCGTGTAGTGATGTAATCATAGCTCTTTCGGGTCAAGCGCATGATTCATTCCGCGAGCGCCAGAAGAAACCGTAACTCATTGTCCACAAACCTCTTACACCGAAAACACCCATTCACCCCATCACGCACATCACTTCACATTTTCAGTAAGCCTGCAATACAGCTGTTTCAGAATGCAAGGCGCCGACCGCCCCCTCCCGCGATAAAATCAAAAACGTACGGACCGTTCGGGACTCCTCCTGGCCTAACGAAACTCCACCCGTTTCCCCTGGACCCCATAGCGGAGAGTCGACCCGACGTCCTCTCTCAATTCCAGGTGCCCGCGGTTCTTGAACGTGATCTCTCCCCCACCTGAAGGTCCACCAAGCCCACCGGAGGGTAAAAACAACTCCACCGTGTATTCCTCTTCGGGTGTGATGGAGTCTATGTCTCCCACGAAAGTACAATCCTCGAACAGGCAGTCCTCCGTCATCAGCGCAAAGGTCTCAGGAATGCGACATCGGATGAAATGACATTTCCTCACCGTCCTCCATTTGTGCTGCGAATCGCGCACCGGAGTCTCGTAGTAGGCAAAGCTATCGATTTCGGCATCGAGCACAGTGCAATTTTCCAAGTGAATGCCGTTGGCCCGCTGGCTCACGTTCGGATCAACGAAACACCGGTTCAGGACACAATTCCGCAACGTCCACTTTGCGGAGAAACTTCTCACCGACCACGCGCCGCCCTTTCGAAGAATACAGCGGTCGAAGATCGAATTCGCCACATTCACCTCTCCGCCCAGATCCACGTAGATCGCCGATTCGACGAAATACGTTCCGTCGGCATTCAGCGCCCCCTCATCGACAAAGAATTCACAGTCATCAAAGGTAGTGCCCCTCGGTGCGTTGACGATGCCGAACCGATTGTCGCTCTTGTCCTCCGGGTTGCCCATGTGCAGTCGACTGCGAAACCGGTAGATCCCTGGCTCTATGTCAAACGTCCCCGGCAACGGCTTGCGGGAGTAAATGGGACTGTCCGAAATCTTCTTCGATGCGAGCACAATCGAAGAAGTGTCGACAGAAGCCATCCCCCCCCCGCTCCGTCTCAACACCTGTTTTCGAGAGCCGTTTTATCTCCGCATCCGCTTTCTTTGCGACTTCGATCTTGCTGGCTTTGACGAGGGCGCTCCTCAGCGACTTCAACTGCACGATGTGCTTCGCGGCCAACTCACCCAGAGCTTTTTCCTCCTCGGCTTCGATCGCTTCCCTCGCATCCGAATAGGTCGCCTGCATTCCCTCCTTACCCGGAAAGCCTTCTTTCCCCGGTGCCCCTTCCTGCTGAACGACTTCGATTTCTTTTTGAATCGCCAACACCCCTTGGAGATCGCCCTTCGCTTTCACGTTCGCCATCTCTCTCTCGAGCGCAGCGATGTAGTTTTCATTCAACTCCTCCACCTTCTCCCGGTAGGATTTCGCGACTTCTTCCTCGAGAATCGAATAGGAAAACATCAGTGAGTCCAACCCTTCCTCAGACGGAGAAATCTGCTCAGCGGCCACCATCGCAGGACAAAGCACACCTGGACTCGCCAGGAAGCAAACAAGCAACAAACTGATAGATACCACCCTCATCCGAACAACTGGCGCTAGACTACGCAGATAATCTATATAGAGGAAAGGACAATCTGCCCTAATCGCAACACCCACATCCCAGAGATTCCGCCACCACCGCAGCCAACCCTCACACCGACCTGATATTGCCCAAAGGTGACTACCGCAGCGTCCCCTCACCGCAATCAAAGGGAAGCAGTATCTTCACCACCCGAAGGTGAGAAAGGACGAAGATTGCGGTCCGGACGATTTAGATTTCACAAGCCCCCCCTTCCCTGTTTTCGAAAAACATCAAGAGTATGAAGTCGGATATGCGACGCTCAAGACCGACAGGCCGGAAGAAAAACCTGACAGCAAAAAGAAAAAACACATACGCCGCAAAATCAAAAAGCCCCGTAGACAGATTTGAGCTTTGTGAGGAGAACGAGGCTTCCGGTGAACAATGAGGAGGGATAAAACTATCATCGCTATTCGTTGCTGATCGATGATGCGCACGGAAATAATCTGGTCGCCTTCCTCCACGAATTGTTCCGGCATCGGCGGTTTGTCTGGACCAATCCCCGATCCAGCAAAATCCCAAAACCGGGAAAACTTGGTCAACTGGCCTGAAAAGAGAGCGAAAATTACACCATTGACAAAGACTAATATACCTACCAGAGATATTTCGACTAAATTACCTATGGCGTTGACTTACCGTACATTCTTCTTCCCGCTCTGCGGACAGGATTGGGAGCTTTACATATACTCAGAGCCAATCATTCTAGTTTTGACTTAACGATCGCCATTGTGCTGCTGTGCTCGCCATCAGATTATTCGTATGCAGTAGCGATCTCGTGCGCTACAAAATCTGAATTTGCTGACATCATTAAGGCCGCTGCTGAGGAATTGCAGGCCATCTCGGCCTTTCGGCCCTCTTTCGCAGGGAGGAGATCAGTATTTTTCCATCAGTGGGAAGACACTACGCCCGTATCAGAACTCAAACGTATTTTCTGTCGGGACTCGGTAATCGTGGTGGTAATGGACTGCGAAGCCTATTTCACCCGCGAAGGATGTGTGACCGTGATGATGCACGTGCGCGAGCATATCGAACGGTTCGGTAAGGACCGCTTTTTAGTGTTCCGCTTTAATAATTCTGGTGCCGACGGTCAGTCGTCAGCCGAAGTTGGCGACCGCATCGACTGGCTACGCGCCCTCGGAATTGCGGAAAATGTAATCTCGGTTTCGAGACGTTCCAGTCAGGCCAGAGATTCAATCGTATCCAAGATCGTTGAAACATACGAACTCGTGACCTCGTCCTGGCGTCCTTTGCCTCCCCCTAATGCAATCTTTTTTGGAAACGTGCCACAAGAAGTTCAAAACATTCTTCGAGAAAAATTGGCAGGGAATTTCTTCTCAGAAACTGACATGGAGCATATCTCAGATCGCAGGGAATTTGAGGAGAAACGAGAGCATCTTCGGATCGAGTTGGTGATCGTCGGGGACAGTGAAAACTTTGACAACGGTTCGTTTCAGCGTTTCGCCCGATCGGGAGTCTTCGCCAGAGGTTCTAGTCAGTTTAACCCATGGCCCGTTCGCGTTCTTTACTGCAACAAGAGTGAGTGGAGGGTTCGTCACGAGCAGGAAGGCCTAGTAGACGAATTCAGAGTGAACCTGGACAGTAAAGATCCGAAGAATACACCCCTTGCATACTATGATGACACCAGCCGAGTCGGGATCGTGGCGGTAAGACAACGTCGGAAGTTCTCAGAATCGGTGACGGCGTTTCACGACAGTTTGAAAGAGGAGTGGCGGGCAAGACAGTTGAGGTCTGGCGATTTTGGCTTCGTCACTATTCGCAATATGGAATGCGATTCGAAACTCGAACAGCATCCAACGATCGGCTATGAACTCCTGGTCCTTCGGAGATGTACCGATGTAATCTTATGTCTAGACAGCTATTTTGCGGATGAGTTTGGCTACGGCCACAAGGATGAATTCCTGGCGGAGTATCTCCATGTGCTACAGAAATCAATCCAGACATACAATACTCATCAGACAGAAATCAGTTGGGTGCTCTTACCGGACATGACGAGGCAAAATGACATGCGGCTCTTCGCCCAAGTGATCCAGACACTTTCGCAGGATGGTGAGATGAAGCCTGCTAGGGGGCTCGGACTGGCCGAAACTACAGAGAAAGCCGCTAGACTTGGCCGAGAGGCTGCCTCCTTTATTTTCGATTAAGACTCCTCTCCTATGAGCCAACAGGTATTCTTAGCATATTCTTCCGCCGACTCTGAAGCCGTTCAGCTGGGTCTAACCCAGAGACTCTCCACCCTCGAACTCGACGGGGCCATCGAACTGTTTGTGGACAAAAAATTGGATACCGGGATTGAATGGGAACGCACCCTGAGGCGAAAGCTGGAAGAGACCGATATCTTCCTGATACTTGCCAGCGTTGAGTTATTGCAGCCTGACAGTTATTTTCGCACGAGGGAGTGGCCGACCGTACGCCGCCTTCACTCCAATCGACAAGCCCAAATTCTCTGGTGCCCGATCAATCTTTCAGTTGAGGAGGTTGAAAAGCAGCTCCCTGCATTAGCTGAAATTCTAGCGATCAATACATCTCCTCTCTGGGATTGGAAATCCCATCCGGAAGTAGGAGAGGAGGATTTCTACCATAAAGTAGCTACCGCAGTGCGGATCGCATCCAAGAACGAAGAGCAGAAAACTGAGATGGAGTCCGGCATCGGAAGTGAGCCAACGAAGCTCGATCCACGCGGTCGCACCGAGATCGCTCAGGCTTATAGTAACGATCTCCGGAGTTCACTAAATTACGAGAAACCCGCACAAATTGGGGAAGGAGGTGTCAGAAGCCTGCCACTTCGCAAACTCTATGTGAGCTTGGTTGCAGACCCCACTTCCCTGGACGAACGAAATAAGGCGAAACAACTGTCGCAGGAATTTTCCGGTCCGGAACAAGACGGAAAATTGGAGGGACTTCAGAAACCCGCAGATTCCATCGAAGTTCAGCGCCTTCGAACAGTGAGGGAACCCGCGCTTCCTCCATCCCGTGCTGCCGATTCAAAAGAATCCAACCGGCCAGTCGACCGGGATAGGGAAGGCGAATCGCTGCATTCTATTGTGCGACGTGACCGATGCTGTGTCATCCTTGGCGATCCGGGATCCGGTAAATCGGTCTTGTGTAAGTGGCTTGCATCGGAACTCTTTCGTTGCCGGTCTGAGGCTAAACCCAGCGAAGAACTCGGGCCGGCGAGGCAGCCGTTTTTGGTCATCCTGAGAGATTTCGGGGAAAAACTAGTCCAGCGAGAAGTCACGTCCCTTCTCGATTACCTTCATAAGATTGCCTGCCCTTCCTCGGCTTCGCGCGAAAACTGGAGGTTATTTGTCGATGATGTGATCGATTCGGGCCAAGCCTTCCTGATTCTCGATGGGTTGGACGAGGTACCACGCGAGATGAAACTGGAGGTGCGCCGGTTCGTCGAAGATTTCTCGCAAGAGTTTGTGGAATCGCGTCCCGATGCCACTTCGAGACCGGATCTTGGGCTGGGGAATCAGATACTTCTGACATCGAGAATTACAGGATACTACCAGACTGCACTCCAGACAGATCGATTCGCGCATTACATCATTCGCCCGATGAGCAAGGTGCAGATCAAAGAGTATTGTGAGCATTGGTGCGATGCAATGACCCGCAGCGACCGGCTTCCCTTGTTGCTGGAGCAGGTGTTTGATATTAAACGCCCTGGCGTCTTATCCATGGCGAGGAACCCATTGCTGTTGTCAGTGCTCTGCCAGCTTGTCACGGGCAGTGCGGAAAGGCGGGACGCACATGAAGGCCAGCATCAACTGGATGCACCCGGCGTCGGTCTTCCAGAGATTCGTGCCGCCCTTTACGAACGCGTCATCTACCAGACCGCGAAAAAATGGCGGGAGCGGGCAATCGAAGGAGATGAAAAGGTGAGACCCGTGCTGGACTTGATCTTCGGCAGTGTTGAGACCGTCCTTTCCCTTTACGCTCCGTTGGCCGCTCACATGCACCGTAACACGGTGAACAATGAGATTCGCTATGAGGTGTTGCGCGAACAGCTTTTAGCTTCCCTTACCCGGTTGGAAGGGAAGAGACCATATCAGGTAGACCCGGACGACTTGACGCTCCGAGAGGAGACGCTCGCACAGGCGATGGAGCGTGAGGTAGGCGTGTTGAGCGAGCGATCGAAGGGGCAATTTACCTTTCTTCACCTCACCTTTCAGGAGTATCTCGCTGGATTCTCCTTGCTGCTACCCGAGAGCCCTCAGGCAACACCGCAATTTCGGGACGCAGAAGAATTGTGCTCCCTTCTGTTGGCAGAGGGATACATGACCGATCCCCGCTGGCGGCAACCCGTGCTTCTTATGTTCGGCCAGTTGGCGTGGATCGAAGACCAAAAGCCAGACGGAGTAGCCTCAGCCTTCCCGAGGCTCGCCGAAGTGGTCCAACTTCTGGAAGAAAAGAGAAGCCTGAAGCCCGAACTGCTTCTTACCGAGCAGTGGGCAATCTTTCTGGCGGACGTCCTTTTCGAGGTGCCCGACAGGATGCTTCTGGATGAGAATTGCTTGCTCGACCTGCTTCAACAAGCAATTCAACAATTGCTGGCTTCTTATGGTCGACTTGGGCCAGATGAATCACGGCTCCGTGTCCGGCGGGTCTTCGCGGAACGGTTGGCTGCCATTCGCCGTCGTATTGGTCGTGAAGAGTTCGAAAACTGCATCATCGAAGCATGCCGTTCAAATGCTGGAGAGATAGCCGCCACTGCCGCACATTTGTTCACGGAGCGATGCTGGATTACAAAAACATTGGTGGAGTTTTTTGCGCAGCAGCGAAAGTACGACTCTCCCCAGTGGAACTGGGCGATTCATCGCCTGTTACGTCAAACGATTACACTGGAACCGTTTTTGAAGGTACACACGCCAACAAAGAAGTTTGACTTACCTCCGCCTGAAGCTGTGAACGAGACCAGACTATATCACTTGGCATTATCGGAGTGGGAGCGGCTACAGGTGGAGTTTTCGGAGCGGTCTGACGAAACAACATTACGGGAAGCCAGCGCGGCCTTGTCGAACAAGCGAGATTTGCCACTTTCTCCGGCTGTCGTCAACCATCTCGGTGACGACATGGACCGTTTCCTCTCGGTTGTGGCTTCGTTAGGCAGCTTGGGGGATCACGATGCGGGGAGACGTGCTTCAAAATACAGGGAATACGCGCACTGGCTTCAGAGAGCGGATGCCGACCGTCAAAACAGTCTTACTACCGAACCATGGCGGTACCCGTCCTGGTTTGGGTGTGAAGATACCGTTTACAACATGGCGGTGGTATTGGATACCATGGGGAAAAGCGTGTTTCGCCCTGACCTGCCGCCCAAGTTCGATCTGAGCAAGGCTATTTATCACGACGGGCTGAGCGACGATGTTTCTCAAGCGCTCCAAGCTGGCACTTCAATTGCGACTGCCCTGGAAGCGAGATATCGAACTGCTGCGGACGAACACTCGCAGGCAGAAGTTGTCGCCGTTGGCAAAGTCTGTGGATGCTCGGCAGTCGCTTCGCGCAAGGCGGATCCGGGGCTTTTGCTTTGGCATTTACAGAGATTGGAGAACGAGATGGCGGATGCGTGTTTTCGTGGGCAGGAAATGGTAAACGAATGGCTACACGATCTCAAATCTCAAACTGCCCTTGAGGAATGGAGCAGGGCCGCCTTCTACCTTGCCCACGCGCAACGCCGTAGCGGCGTTTTAGAAATAAAAATAAAGAAAAAAAAGACTCAGCGAGCAGGCAAACCAAAGATACCTCAATCACCGTCATTGGATGACCTACGAGACTTCCCCGACTTGCCACCAATTAACCCCGATGGCAGCGAAAGTCCGAGCAGTGAAACACAACCTGACTCGAAACTTGCCCCTTCTCCAGACGATGATGAAACACAGATTGCTACATCTGATACGAGTTCATCGATGCCGGCGGATCGACCTGATATTCAAGACCCGGCGAACGGCGTTCCGATTGTTGAAGTGGACGAAAATCCCTCCACTAATACCGATGTAGTCCCGCCAAATCCATCAGAGATTTGCTCTCACCAGTTCTCTGACCAGGCTGAGAAATGGGGCGAAACCTTTGTGGGCACCGATGACGATCCAGTTTATTTCTTTGCCGTGTTCTTGGACACCCTTCCAAAACCGAGTGACTCGAGCAGCAAATATCGGCTCGAAATGTTGCGAGCATTGGCGAGGTCGTCATCGATTGCGACCTTGAATGTGGGGCTCCCCGATCTGATCGAGTTAGGAGGAGGTAGCCTTCCTCTGCCGTCGAGTGCCTTCTATGATGCGGTGTTTGAACTAGCCGACATAGCAGCTATCCGAATACGCCCGGACCTAGCCGAAGGTTGGATAACAGAAATGCTAAAACCACTTTTTGCGAGAGATCCAATTGCCAAGGCATGTGTGTGGTTTCACGCCCCTAACACCGCCGAAGATGTGCTTGAGAAAGCTCCAACCTTGGTTAAGGGGCCACTTCAGTCCTGGCGCGCCGCAACCATTTGGGCTTATGTGCCGAGTGAGGACGAGAAAATAGGACGATTCTCGGAGGGTAACTTCCTCAAAGACAAATGGCTACTGGCTTGGGACCAAGTTGGCTCGGTAGCGGATCGTTTGACCCTCGCCCGTGACGCAGTGAGTCTCCACCTCATCGACGATGATCAACTGGCAGAGCGCATTCTTCAGGAAGTTTCATCAGCAGATCCAGTATGGGCTTTGGAGGCATGCCTGGTGGCATCCTATGTCGCACGCACCCTGGGCGATCAGCGGAGTGAACCGTGGATTGGCGTCGTTTTAGATCTGTTGGAAAGAGTCGAGGAGATCGATTGGTGCGTGGAAGTGCTGGTGGCAATCCGTACGCTTGTCGAAACGCTGGGATCTGAGCAGGCGAAGAATCGATTGATTGCCTTTCCGAAGGAACTGCCTGAATGCTACCGATTGCTTGCCGACGGGAAGCACGCCAGTTGGCTACGCCAATGGGTAAGGAAGTTTTGGCCCGCAGATGAGAGCACGAGGACGGCTCTTGCCGCAACTCTACTCGTTGCATCCGCTGTGGAAGAGCAGTCCGCTCTGCGACCGGGCGGAGCCGGAGCGATAGCCAGCGAACAGGTCTGGAAGAAGCTCGCCGCCGCCATTAGACGGAAAGAAGCCGGAGAAGCGAGGATATTGGTGGACCGGCTTTTGGAGTTCGCCGACTCACGCTCTCTTGCATTGTCTGAAGCGGCGGCAACTGCCTTGGAGGAAGCGAGACGTGACTCTGACTTTGCTGAATCATCCGGAATTCAGCGCCTCTTACCCGCTCTCAATCGGCCAACGGCACAATCGCTGCGGATCATTCGAGAATGGAAGGCGATGCCACCAGGATCGCCTGGTAAGCAGAGGCTCTCCTTCAGCGATTCTCTTGCCTGTCATGCCGCGCTCTGGCTCGTCGAGGTCGAGAAACGCTACAACGCCGAGGACGTGAGCATACTCAAGCGTTTGATTTCCGAGGGAGACGATGGCAGTGCCGGACGGGCCCGCCTCGCTCTTTGCGGTCCCTTATGGAATCTTGATGGGAAAAGACCGGCTTTGTTCGAATTGTCAAAACAGTTGGCGCATGGTGGACCCGAGACAATGGAACGGCTGGGCGTCTATGCGCACGAGGAAACCTTCCTGGAAAGGCACGTGCTGCTAGGCGAGCGCGCTTTGCGTGAATGGCGGATGGACGATCCCGATACTTTAGCAGGATGGTTCAAGCGCACTCAGACGGAACCGGAGAAAGATCCAATCCTTGAAACCATTTTTGGCCCGTGGCGATGGTCGAAAGAGTGTCTTCTGCTTTTGGACGATTGGTTAAAGGAAACTCAAGACGCCAAATGCAAGTATGCTTTCGCAGAATGGCTCGGAATACTGTGGCTATTGGGGACCTCAAAGGAGGAATGGCGCTACGACCTCAGTTTTGTGCCAAGTGTTCCTTCTTGGGACCCTCAGGATACGCCCGCGATCTCATGGTTAGGTAAAAGCTATTGTGATTGGGTGGTCGTAGATTGTCTCAAAAGCGCCTGCAAGCCGGGAGTGCCTCTAGAGAAGATTGTGACCGAGCTTGAGCGAGTACTTCGCGCCGAAGTGACCAACTTGAGGGAAGTGTATGAGAACCCTGATGAAACCCGGGAAAACGCCTTTGCCTCACTTGGCGATGCTGTGACCCAGTGGGTCGGGGACAGTCCTGAAAATCCGGGAGACAATAGTGCGGTGGAAACCTTGCCTCCTCATCTCATTCCGCCGCTCGTCATGTGGACGTTGCACAGTCTCAGCGACTGGAGTCGGCTCCGGAGTGGTCGTTCGACGACGGGAAGCCTTGGCGATTCGAGGTGGGTGAATCACCAGCTCTGCATTTCTCAAATCAGCATTCTCGCCTGTGTCTGCATCCATGCCCCAAACGCCGTTCGGCACGCCGCCTTGCACCTTGGGGGCGAAGGTGAGGAGAATTTGAGCGAATTGCTATGTGAAGTCATCCGCTACTTCCGCAACGATCGTATCGTACAGGCGGCATGGACCGTGCTGGCCCGCTGTGCTTCTCCCAAAATTCCGGTCCGAAGGCTATGGCAAGCCTTGCGATGCTCCATGCAGGACAGGCCCATTATCAGAGATCGGGCGCTTTCAGTCCTTGGCTCTTCGGATGGATTGATGCTGGTCGATGCGGTGGCGTCGTCAGAAACGGAACTCAAGGAATCCCTGACCCAATGGAAGACCGAACCAAGCGGTCAGACCGTTCTCGCCTTCGCACGCTTTTTTGCTCTCCTGGCTCAATCTCCAAGTGTATCCCCGGAACTCAGGCAGAGAATACAGACAGACTTGCGTAGCCTCTCTCATGACCCTGACGCTCACCGGCCGATATCGAGATTGACGGGAACCGGCGGAGAAGATTCGCCCTTCGCAGTCACTACATCCGGGTGGCTTGATTTGGAACTTAGGGCCTTGGATGCTGATTTGCTCGCTCAGATGCCCTCCACGCTATATTAACCCAAATCGAATGGGTAGCGAGAAATGAGGGGAAGTAAAGAGATCAACAGAAAAATCTCGAGTCTTCCCAAAGGCGACAAACGGTCCCATCTCGACAAGAGCAGCATTTTCTGCTATTGTTAGAACAAGCCATCGACCGCAAAAGACCGGACGAACCTGCACGATCTTTCTCAAATATTTCAAGGCACTTCCCCGGGGAAATCGACGCGCCATCTTTTCTCCAGATGCGCTGAAAACGCGAAAGCAACCCGCCAAATGATGGGCAAAAGCACGAAAATGCACCGAAATGAAGGAAATGACAGTCTCCCATCATTTTCCAATTTCCCGCTAACCACTTACTATCAACGACTTACGTATCACCACCCGCCATTTATCCCCCGATATCCTCGCAAAACCCATCATTTCGCCCCTACCATCACCACATTCCCTACCGCCGCTAGCTCACTCTTTCGAAAACCAGCCTTCACTAACATAGTCGTCGATCACGTAGAACACGATGTCGCCGACCTTCTTTTTCCCTAGTGTGAGTATCGTCGCGAGAGGCTCGATCGCCTCTTTTACTCCCTCGATAGGGGTGCTTGTCCTGTCCCCCCACAGCTCCTCGCCCAGAGTCTTCGTCTCCGCGACTACGGTCGATTCGTCTTCCTTTGGAGCGAGCGTAACGGCATTGCCCGCCTTGCTCTCTTCTACCGTTTCCGCGGACTGATTCGCCCTTCCTTTCTTGAATCCGATCATGGCAAGAAACGGCGCAACGCATAGTCCGATGATGACCAGCACCCGCAATATAATGACCTCTACATTTCGCATCACCAGAAATACAGTTTCCCGCATTCTGGCAGACTGTAGCTAACGATGACAAGTAGAGAAAGACACCGAGAAAAACTCCCGCATCAACGCTCCCAGACCGGTTTCATATCCGAATAGGCCTCCTCGTTTGGACCGTCGTAAGCGGTAGACAAAAAGTCGAAAAAATTAATGATCAGCGGAAGCAGGATTAGGATCAGAAGGATAATGATGACAATTCGACGAGCGTCAGTTTTCGCCAGGCGTTGCATCAAAGGAAGCTCTTCGGTTTTGTTCGGGTCCCTGTTCTGAAAAAAGTAAGAGTTGTAGACTTTTGGTGTTGCAGATTCGCTCTCGGCGACTTCCGCCGGCTCCTGCCCTTCGACTTCGTCAGGGACGCTCTCTACATCTTCCGTCTCTTCCTCTACTGCAGGAGCTGTTTCCTCCGTTTCGACTTTTGGTCGCAGTGGTGGTGGGCCGCTCTTGGGCTTTCCGTCAGGTTCCGCGAGTGCACTCTCCGGGGCTTCCGCTACCTCACCTTCCTCTGCTGGGTCGACAGCTTTCTCATTGGCAGGCGGGGAACTCACTTCTGTTTCTTTGGATACCGTCTCCGGCATCGCCTCTAGCATCTCCCTGGCACTACCAAAACGACGCTCCGGTTTCCGGTTGAGAGCCTTGGCGATCCACCGGTCCCATCCATCGTCGAGATCGTCTCGATAGTCTTCTAACACTTCCCCCATTCCCGGCTCCCCTTCGGCAGTGAGCATCTGGAAAACCATCAAGCCGATCGCAAACAGTTCGGACTGGACACTGTGCTCGTTCATCTCCGGTGGCCGTAGTTCGGGAGCCATATAGGAATACGTTCCCAACAGGGCTTTTGCCTTACTCGCTTCCAGGCCCGCAACGGTGACGCCGAAGTCGGAGAGATCGTCTTCTTCAAAAGGCACGCCATTCAGCGACTGCATCACCGTCTTTTCAATCTCCAGCTGCAAAGCCGTTTTCCCCACTGCCTTCGCGAGACCAAAATCGGACACGAGGATGCCGTCGTCGCTCAGCAGGATATTTTCAGGCTTCAAGTCGCGGTGCAGCACACCCTTTTCATGGGCGAACGCAACCGTATCGAGGAGTTGGGTCGCCACTTCCACAACGACTGGCAGTGGCAGTTGTCCCTCTGCCTCCATCCTATCACGCAGGGTGACCCATGGCTTCTCCTCATCTCCGGAATCGATGCCCGTCACCAGTGGCATACGCAGCCAGACAAACTCACCTGAGTCATCAAAATCGTCGACCGGCAGCACATGCGGATGATCGGCTCCCAACTCGGCCATGAACTTTGCCTCGTTTGCGAAGCGCTTCCGAACCTCCTCATCCTCAAGGAACGAATCGTGCAACACCTTGAGCGCAAATGGACGAAGAAGTTTCGCGTGAGTCACGGCATACACCGTCCCCACACCGCCGGAGCCGATCTTCCGGTCGACCTGATATTGTCCGATGGTGGCATCCATAGCGTGTTCCTTATTGCATTATGCCAGAGACACCAACTTCCTCAACCGAACATGGCAGAAAATGCATACTGTCGCGGGGGAGTCGCCCCTACATTAAGGCAGTTGGCCGAGCATAGCGAAAAGGACAAATGCTATGATGATGACCACGAGAATGATTCCGATGCGCACCAGTAGATCGTCGCCGGCAAACGAGGAGGCGACAGTTTTCTTCTCCGAGCTACCCGGTCCCTTTTCGCCCTGAGAGGAAGAACTTTCCTCCGCACTGTTCCCAGTCTCGGGCGTATCACTTCTCGATGGGGTTGCAACGAGTGGCGCGGATACCTCCCGACTCGGTGCATCGGCTACAGGCATGGCTTCGAGCATGGCCCTGGCATCTGTAAAACGCCTATGCGGCTTTCGGTTGATGGCCCGGGCAAGCCACCGACTCCAGGAATCGTCAAGATCACCACGATAATCGTCGAGCGACTCTCCGAGCCCCGGCTCGCTCTCGGCAGTGAGCATCTGGAATATGATCAAGCCGATGGAAAAAACCTCCGATTGGATTGTGTGCTCGCCCATTTCCGGAGGTCGAAGTTCGGGAGCCATGTAGGAATACGTCCCCAGAAGTGCCTTGGCTTTGCTCGCCTCCATTCCTGCGACCGTGGCTTCGATTCCTGACAAATCATCATCTTCAAGAGTCGTGCCGCTCAAGGAATGCATCACTGTCTTTTCGATCTCAAGCTGCAGTGCCGCTTTCCCCACTGCCTTGGCGAGTCCGAAATCGGAAATCAAGATACCCGCCTCACTGAGGAGAATATTCTCCGGCTTCAAATCACGATGCAGTATTCCCTTTTCGTGGGCGTAGATCACCGCATCAAGAATCTGCCTGGCTACATCACCCACGACGGAAAGCGAAAGTTGCCCTTCCGACTCCATCCTGTCCCGCAGCGTCACCCATGGAGCACCGGAAACTCCGGAATCAATCCCCGTCACCAACGGCATACGCAACCAGATGATCTCCCCCGAATCGTCAAAGTCGTCGACCGGTAGTATATTAGGATGCTCAGCTCCCAGCTCGGCCATGAACTTGGCCTCGTTTTTGAAACGCTTTCGCACAGCTTCATCTTCGAGAAACGAATCGTGCAATACCTTCAACGCGTAGGGTCGCATCAGGCTTGTATGGGTGACGGCATACACCGTTCCCACACCGCCGGAGCCGATCTTCCGATCAACCCGATATTGTCCGATGGTGGTATCCATAGCGTGTTCCTGTTGCAGTATGCCCGACTCAGCAAAATCATCAACCAACAGGCGCGCAGATTTTCGGGATCTCGATACTCCTTCAAATCGAGCGCCTAACCCGCCACTGCAACCCCGCCCCATGGCTCAAACCGCCAACCTTCACCCATTCCAACCATTTCCTGACAACCAACGGGTCATAGAATCCGGAGTCCTGTTTTTTTCACGTTTCGCATTTAGATTTTCAC
The DNA here is from genome assembly GCA_002698785.1 of Verrucomicrobiales bacterium. Classification (GTDB taxonomy): domain Bacteria; phylum Verrucomicrobiota; class Verrucomicrobiia; order Verrucomicrobiales; family DEV007; genus Arctic95D-9. Next base: position 16,236 of record PAAG01000026.1, read on the forward strand.
ATTTTGAAACCTGTTGTATCATTGCAACAGGGGGAGGGGTTCGAAAGCTTCGCACATGATTAGATCGGGAAACTTGGTAGATAGGAAAAGGCATCAGGTAACAGAGCAGAACAGAATTACGGTCGACAGAGGACCTAAGGAGCGGCTGGACGAACTCACAGATCTGGTCGCAAAGATCTGCGAAACTCCTGTCGCAAGGCTATCCATTCTCAAAGGAAAGAGCAAAATGTTCGAGGAACGCTATGGCACGGCGGTTGGCAAACACCCGCTTGCCGCCTGTTTTTGCTCCTCCGATCTGAACGAGAGAAGGTCCGTCATCGTTGCCGACACGGTTCTCGATCGCCGTTTTCCGGATGATTTACCCTCTATCGGAGATAATCCGATTCGGTTTTACGCCGCCATCCCACTGATCACTCCAGACGAAGAGGTGCTGGGTGCGCTTTGTCTGGTGGACACAGTTCCTCGCGAGCTTACCCCACTACAGGTGGAAACGCTCGAAGTCACTTCGCGACAAATCATGGCGCAGTTGGAACTCCATCGCCAGAGCGGGCAGATCGCCGCAGAGGAGGCCCGGCTTCGAGTTGCTCTGGAGGCCGCGCAGATGAGTCCGTTCGAATGGGACCTCCGCGAAGATATGATTGTCCGCTTCCCGTCGGGCGACGAAATAATGGGATTCGCCCCTGGAGAGAACGATGGCTCATTCGGCATGTTTTTGCAGCAGGTTCATCCCGAAGACCGAGCTGCTCTACGCGCAGCACTCGAGTCTGCCATGATGAACCGCATCCCGGTCGTGCACGAGTTTCGCATACACAATCAAGACGACGAGATACGATGGATCTCCGGTCACGGCGAGTACACCTATGATGAGTCCGGGGCGCCGATACTGATGTTCGGCGTCATCCTCGATGTCACTGAACGGAAAGAATCCGAACTCCACATTAAGCGACTCAACCGTGTCTACTCAGTACTCGGAGAAGTGAATCAGACGATTACTCGAGAGCGAGTCCCCTCCAGACTGCTGGAAGCTTCCTGCAGAATCGCTGTCGAAAATGGCGGCTATCCTCTGGCCTGGATCGGCCTGCGGGAATCTGTCGATGCCGACCTGCAGGTAGCCGCATATGCAGGTGGCAGCCCGGTGTCACGCGAAGAAACCGAGAGGTTCCTCGTCCGGGAATGCACATCCGGTTGCTGGTGTGATGCCGATTCCAGCCCGACAGAGAGGCACACGGTCTGCACGATTACCGATAAGGTAAAAGATCCAGGAGACAAGCACTCCACTTCCCTCGACAGAGAGTTTCGAACCAAGGTCCTCCTGCCCTTACTCATCGACGGAGAGGTTCTTGGCGTTTTCACGATCTATTCGCGCGAAACCGATTTCTTTGACGAAGAAGAATTGCAGCTCCTCGATGAACTGGCGATCGACATCTCTTTCGCCCTTGAGATTCGCAAACACGAAACGGAGAAAATAGAGGTAAACCAAGCCCTCAAGAAGAGTGAAGAGCGACTATCCGCGGCTTTGAAATTAGCCCGCCTTAGTCATTGGCACTACGACGTCAAGACAGACATCTTTCATTTCAACGATCACTTCTACCGACTCCTCCGCACCACTGCCGAAAGAGAAGGCGGCTACCAGATGTCGCCGGATCAGTATGCCGACCGCTTCCTCCCGTCGGATGAGAGTCACCTCGTTCGCACCGAAGCAGAGAAGGCCATCAAATCGCCGGACAAAGACTACAGCACGCAACTCGAGCACCGTGTGAACTTTGGCGACGGAACAACCGGATACCTCACGGTAAGAGTTTTCAAAGACCTCGACGAAGCCGGCAGAACAGTCGGCATCCACGGAGTGAATCAGGACATCACCGAACGCAAATTGAGCGAAAACGCCGTCAAAGATGCCGAGAGACGTTTCCGTGCTTTGATCGAACACAGCTCGGACTGCATCTCCCTGGTAGACAGGGATGGCAAGATTCTCTACCTCAGTTCCTCGATCGAATCCGTGGAAGGGTATGACAGTCAGGAACTTCTCGGAAAAAGCGACTTCACCAACGTTCATCCCGACGACCTGCCCCAACTCCAGGAAACACGAAAACAACTGCTCGCAAAGCCTAACACCCCTCTTCCTGTGCTCTGGCGGGGCCGCCACCGAGACGGGCATTGGCTCTGGCTCGAAGGAGTCACCATCAACCTTCTCGATGACCCCGCGGTGGAAGCCATCGTCACGAACTACCGAGACATCACCGAGCGACGTGGATTGGAAAACGAACTTCGTCAGGCCCAGAAAATGGAGGCCATCGGTCAACTCGCAGGGGGTGTCGCTCACGACTTCAACAACCTCTTGACTGTCATCCACGGATACGGATCGCTGCTGCTATCCGCCGAAAGGGATCGCACGAGAGACAACGAGTCCGCTTCGCTTATCGTGCAAGCAGCCGAGCGTGCCGTCAGCCTGACAAGACAACTACTCGCCTTCAGCCGACGCCAGGTCATCCAGGCACAGGACCTCGACCTCAACGATAACATTGGCAAAGTCACTCGCATGCTGAAACGAATCCTCGGAGAAGATGTCGAGTTCACGCAGAACCTCTCTCCATCCGACCTGTGGGTCCACGCAGATCCCGGAATGCTGGATCAGATTCTACTCAACCTCGCGGTCAACGCTCGCGACGCAATGCCCGACGGAGGAGAGCTCTCCATCGAGACAGGTTCTCGCAACGTTGATGAGAAAACAGCATCGACGATACCCGACTGCTCTGCCGGTGACTACGTTTTCCTCCGCGTGTCGGACTCTGGGTGCGGCATAGCTCCCGAAGATCTCTCCCGGATTTACGAGCCCTTTTTCACGACCAAAGCACCAGGGAAAGGAACCGGACTGGGGCTTTCCACCGTATTCGGAATCGTAAAACAGCACGAGGGTACCATCCTCGTCGAAAGTGAAGTGGGAGTCGGCACGACATTCGAAATTCTCCTACCAGCTTGCGAAAAGAAAGAACCGGCGAAGGCCAAGACATCCATCGGCAATGCCAGGGTTCGCGGTGGAAATGAAAACATCCTCCTCGTCGAAGATGAAAAGATCGTTCGCCAACTCGTCAGCAACATTCTCCGGCGGGCAGGTTACTCTGTATGGGAAGCAGCAAACGGGAGTGAAGCGCTCAAAATCTGGTCAGAGAGAACTGGCGACTTCGATATGCTGTTTACCGATATTGTAATGCCAGGTGGTATCAGCGGACTCGAGCTCTCCAAGAAAATGCACACCGTCTCTCCCGACCTGAAAGTCATCTACACGAGCGGATACAGTGCCGATGTCACGAGTAAGGAACTCTCCCTTCGCGCCGGGGAGAACTTCATCCAAAAGCCTGTCCCTATACACGATCTCTTGAAGACCGTTCGTCGTTGCCTCGACGATAGCAATTGATACCTCTGTTAGAGAGTCATCGATCATTTCGTTGCTTCACCCGCTTGTGCTCGCGCACGAATATCGCTTTCGGCTGCCCAGATGATAGATCGAAAACAAGAAATGTGTCGGCTATTCCTTTGTAAAATTTTCCGCCCTTAAACAGTGCGAAACGAAATCTTACTGTCGTCGAACCGATCTGTTTTTCTGTGTCCAACGAGACATGGTCAACAGAGGAAATCGTATAATAACGCTCTGGCCATTTTAGCCGAAGCCCTTCGAGATCTTCGCGGATTTCTTCAAAGCTCTTAATACCCTGATTGTAATAGTCCACCTCATCATCGTAGATCGCGACTTCTTCTTCAACCGTCTCCGAATTCCCGAGAAGAACGTATTCTTCCCCTGCCTCTACAACACTTTGATAAAGTGCCGCCACGTCATCAGTGTCAGACCGCACTGGATCTCTGGGCCGTTTACTGGTTGAAACGATTCGCACAGTCGCCAGTTCCGCAAGGTCGGCGATCTCTTGGGGTGTTCGACGCCGGCCCTCTTTTTCAAAAGGGATACCTAGGTTTTGCAATTCGGTTGCTAATCTATTACTGGGAACAGCAAAATTCATTTCTAAAGGGCGTCCTGTTTTGCCAGTGACTCGATTGCTAGAAAGAGCTACCCCTACCACATTTCCATCTCGATTCAGGACAGGACCACCTATATTGCCCGGCTCCATAGAGACATCGATACGCAAGCGATCTCCCGCTCCGGTTGCATCCACACCTCTCAACGAACCGGTTGATCCACTCATGGCACTACCAACTGAAAAAGACAGAGGAAACCCGAACACATGAACCGGATCATTGATTTCAACGCCAGACGAATCACCCAAATCGAAACAATCTTCTGCAGAATACTCAATCTTCACACAAGCGAGATCGAGTTCGAAACTACGGAAAACTACCTCGCCCTCATAGCTATATCCATCATTCGCGAGGACTGTCACTTCATCGCCTTCTCCTGCACACCGATCGCAAGTGACGATGTAACCGTCTCGGCTGATTAAAAAACCAGTCCCTCCCTGCTGAGCTAGCAAAGGGCCGCAGTTGATAATAAGTATCACTAGGTAAAGCAAGGAATAGCGAATCATTCCCGTATAATATCAAAGATTCCATCCCTGTCTGGTAAAACTGCCTCCTGTCTGCAGGCAGAGTTTTGATCGGCCGATATCAGATGTCGCTTTGGATACATTTCGATGCTCAAACCAAAGTATAATATTTACGGTATTTACAATTTTTCACTAATAGGGTAAAATAGTTCACAGATTGTCCCTGGGGGCAGGAAGAGGGCTGAATGATCTTATTGAAAAAAACAACAACCCGGAAACCACAGGCGGGTGCGCTCCAGAATTATCAGATTCTTGATGCTACGCCTGATCGATCTCTGAGTAAGTTGACCGCTCTGGTTGCGCAGCTTTGCGATGCTCCGATCTGTGTGATTTCGATTGTGGAGGAAAAACGGCAGTGGTTCAAATCGCGCTTTGGGCTCAATGTGAGTCAGTCCTCTCGCAAGAATCCCTTTGGGCTTCACCTTCCCGAAAATGGGGAAATGCTGATTATCCCGAATTGCGATCGCGATCCTCGCTTCGATGGAAAAATCGTGATTCCCGGTGGTGATGCGATTCGTTTTTTTGCAGGGACTCCCCTGCTCACACAGGATGGGCAGATGCTCGGTGCCCTGTGCGTGATGGATACCGTCAGTCGTGGCCTGACAAAGCTGCAGATGGAAACCCTGCAAGTGACCAGCCAACAGGTGATCTACCATCTTGAGCTGCGGCGGCAAAGCCAGACGATGGCCGCGAATGAATCGCGCCTGCGCATCGCTCTCGACGCGGCGCAGATGGGACCGTTCGAGTGGGATCTTCGTGATGATACCATTTCCCAGTATGAGAATAGTGATAGGATTCTTGGCTTTGCCCCGAACGAATTCGATGGTTCTTTCCGGATGTTCGCGGAGCGGGTTCATCCCGACGACCTGGAACCTCTGAAGGCTACGCTGCAAGCAGCAATGATCTATCGTTCGCCGGCGGTGTATGAGTTTCGGGTGATCGACTCTTCGGGTGAAATTCGTTGGGTATCTGGTCAGGGTGAGTATTCGTTCAATGAGGACGGCACGCCGATCTTTCTTTCGGGCGTCATTCTCGATGTTACCAAACGAAAGCATGAGGAGCTGCGGGCGCAGCGGATGAATGGCGTGCAGGCGTTTCTCGGTGAGGTGAACCAGGCGATTACTCGCGAGGCGAGTAATAATGAGCTGCTGGAGATCTCCTGCCGGACGGCGGTGGAAAAAGGTGGCTACCAGATGGCGTGGATTGGGTTGCGGAAATCGGTTCGTGCGCCGCTGCGGATGGAGGCGTTCGCTGGGGGGAATGATAGTATTCGTCAGGGTATTGAGGAGTATCTCGATCTCGAGCAGGCTTCTGCGGCGAAGAGTTCTTTGGAAGTGTTTCGGGATCAGTCGCATCTCGTGTGCCATGACCTTGGCGAGCCGGTAGGTCCGGCGGCGTGGCGGTCGGCGGCGCAGGGACAGGGTTACCAGTCGATGGTGGCATTTCCGATTCGGGTGGAGGGTGAGATTCTTGGCGTTTTTACGATCTATTCGAAGGAGCAGGAGAGTTTTCTGGATGAGGAGCTGAGGCTGCTCGATGAGCTGGCGATCGATATTTCATTCGCGTTGGAGATTCGAAAACGGGACCGGGAAAAGCTCCACTTTACCGAGGCGCTGAAGGAGAGCACCGCGAAGCTGTCGGATGCGATGAAGATCGCTCGGCTGGCGCATTGGGAATACAATCTGGAGAAAGATCTCTTTCACTTTAATGATCATTTCTATGATCTGCTGCGGACGTCGGCGGAGGAACAGGGTGGCTATTTTCTGTCGCCCGATGAGTATGCCGAGCGATTCTTGCCCGAGGAAGAGCGGGACACGGTGCGGTCGGAAATGACGAAGGCGCTGCAGACGGAGGACCTGAGCTACAATGTCCAGCTAGAGCACAAGGTGATTTTGGGTGATGGGTTAGAGGGGTATTTCTCGGTCCGGGTGTTTGCGGAAAAAGATCATACTGGTCGGACTGTCAGGTATCATGGAGTGAACCAGGATATCACGGAGCGGAAGCTGGCGGAGGATGCGGCGACAAAGGCGCAGCGGCGTTTCCGGGCGCTGATCGAGCATAGTTCGGACATCATTCTGCTGGTGGATCGTGATGGGAGTATCATTTATTCCAGCCCCGCGGTGCAAGCGGTGGAGGGCTATTCGAGTGAGGAGCTGACCTTTCAGAACTATTTGGACAATGTGCATCCCGAGGATGTGCAGGCGGTGAAGGATACGAAGGAGAAGTTGCTGGAGAATCCTGACAAGCCCTTCCCCGTCACGTGGCGGAGGCAGCACAAGAATGGGAACTGGCTGTGGCTGGAAGGCGTTTCCATCAACCTGCTCGACGATCCTGCGGTGGGTGCGATCGTGACGAATTACCGGGACATCACCGGGCGCCGACAGTTGGAGGATGATTTGCGACAGGCGCAGAAGATGGAGGCGATCGGACGTCTTGCGGGCGGTGTGGCGCACGACTTTAATAACCTGCTCACGGTGATCAATGGCTATGGTACCCTTCTCATCAATGATGAGCCGGATGCGGAGCGTACGAAGGAAGCAGGAACGTTGATCGTGCAGGCGGCGGAACGGGCGTCGAGCCTGACACGACAGCTGCTGGCCTTCAGTCGTCGCCAGGTGATCCAGGCGAAGGATCTGAACCTGAACGAGAATGTGTCTAACATTGCCATGATGCTGAAGCGTATCCTTGGTGAGGATGTGCAGTTGGATCTGCACGAGTCGAGTGCGAAGCTGTGGGTGCATGCGGATCCGGGGATGCTGGACCAGATCCTTTTGAATCTTGCGGTGAATGCGCGCGATGCGATGCCGGAGGGTGGTAAGCTGACGATCGAAACGAAGACGCGCGAGCTGACGGCGAAGGATCTGGAATCGCTGCCGGATTGTGTGCCGGGCGAGTATGCGAGCCTGCGGGTGACGGATACGGGCTGCGGAATTTCGGAGGAGAATATGTCGCGCATTTTCGAGCCTTTCTTTACGACGAAGGATCCTGGCAAAGGCACCGGGCTCGGGCTGGCGACGGTGTTTGGTATCGTGAATCAGCACAAGGGAACGGTGCAGGTGGAGAGCGAGGTGGATGTGGGCACGACGTTCGACATTTTGATTCCCATCATCGAGTACGAGGAGAAGGAGGAAGGCCCAACAGCGGGTGGCGACCGGCAGGTTGCTATCGGCGGCAAGGAGAAGATCCTGCTGGTCGAGGACGAGCAACCGGTGCGCCTGCTGGTGCGCAATGTATTGGAGCGCGCAGGCTATGAGATCCTGGAAGCCTCGAACGGCGAGGAGGCTTTGGAAGTATGGGAGTCGGCGGGCGGTGATATCGATCTTTTGTTTACGGATATTGTGATGCCGGGCGGCATGAGCGGTCTCGATCTTTCGAATCAGATTCGCCAGCGGTGCCCCGACCTGCGGGCGATCTTTACAAGCGGTTACAGTGCGGATATTGCGGGGCAGGAGTTGTCATTACGTCCGGGTGAAAATTTCGTGCAAAAGCCGATTCCGATTTATCAGTTGCTGAAAACGGTGCGGAATTGTTTTGATGAGGATGGGGTGGCTCTTCCTTCTTGAAGGGAGGAGGCACAAAGGGATTTCAGGAGGTAGAAGTTGGAAGCTGGGAGGTAGAATGTTGTTGGCTCGAGCGTTGGTTGGTGGTTAGAAAAAGATAAAGAGTAAGATAAGGATAAAGGATTTCAGGAGTTAGAAGCTGGGAGCTGGGAGGTAGAATGTGGTTGGCTCGGGCGTTGATTGGTTTGTTGGGCGGGGAGTAGGAGTATGATTAGGGGTAGGAGAATGAGGTTGTGGATTCGCCCCTGCTTTGTTTTCGGAAATGATCCGTTCTTCGCCACGGCTACGAAGGACCAATGGCCCCGCAGTCGCGGGATTCCGCCGGGGCGGAAGGAGTATTTTCAAAATGATGGGAAATGATAGTGGATTGCGTTTTTCGTCATTTTCCGGTGTTTTGTGGGCGTTTGTGTTTTGTAAATCGCTCAGGCTGTGTTGATTGGGTGTTTTTGAGGAGGCGGTCATCTGCCCATCATTTCCGGACTTTTGTTATCATTTCGGGGTTTTGGGGTGCTTTTTGCAGGGAATTGGGGTGTTTGTGTGAGTGTCGCGTTTCGAGAGGGTTTTTGCGCCCTTCATTCTAACACAACACTAAGGGAGTTGGAAGGATGAAGTATCTAGTCGGAACTCTTGCGCTTTACTTCATTCAACGTCTTCCCGTTTGTGTACTTCCAGGCTTCCCAGCCGTTGACGTTCCAACCCAAGACCGTCATTGCCGCCCGGCTGGGCGAATGAAACGTGATGTTTCTGGAAAATCGCACCGTCTCTTCGTCGATCGCCTCCAGGATGCCGTCCGCGATGAGTGCATTGCGCCAGTTCGCATAGGCTTCGGTAAAACCGGGACCTGACTCTCGATTTCCAATCGAACCTTCGAATACGGTTAGCCCGTCCTCCGTATACTCCCCTCTCGCGTCGGCTTTCTTTCCTTTGCAATACAGAATATCTTTCGATTTGGGTTTTGGCACTCGATCGAAGACTGGATACCCCAAAGTCGAGATCAATGTCTTGAGGGATTCGAAATGGTCCATCAGATCCGCGATCACCGGCTCTGACACGTGGGACAGGGTTGGGGTATTCGCGTTTTCAAGCTTGTAGCGGCCTGTCTTCTTTGCCTCTTCATGGCAAAAAGATTCTAAATACTTCACATGCGCTTTTGTGAAATCTGCCGTCTTCGAAATGCAGACGATCGACAGATTCCACCAGTCCTTATTTTTGTTGTGCTGTTTGATCCGGGTAGCAAAATTTTCTGCTTCCCCGATGTAGAGTTGTGGGAGACTTCCGCCGTCATCTGGTTCGCCGAAGAGGAAATAGAGCCCGACGTTTTCGAGCTCGGGACGGGTTAGTGCAAAGTCCAATTCCGCCCGTGGAACGGAGATCGCTTGCACTGTCCGACTCGTAAATTCGGCGATGCGGACGCTGCGCGGGTTGCCGTCGGGGAGGAAGATCTGGATGGTTTTGCCTTTTGGGGTCATTGAGTCGTTCACAATCAGGAATGATCTCAGTGTATCAATATTTTTGGGTTTGTGCACTCCACTACGTAGCAGTCTGCTGGGGGACGCAAATTGACTTCACGAAATCGAAAATTGGAAGAAAGACATCGAAGTGGGCAGCGTCGAGCGAGGGCACGACTGTTTTTGCAAATCTAACTTTGTCACCTAAGAAGCGAATAACGTTCCCCGGTCGAGTCGGATCGATCTCGTAATAATCTGTCAGTGCAGGTATCCCGTGGAACATCAGTTCCATAGAAAGTCGCGAATTCGACTTAAAATGTTCGCCATTCGCTTGGTTTATCACTTGATCCCGAATCGCCCCTGCCGAAGGCACTGGCAAAAGCAACGCATACGTCTCCTTGTTCTTGAGCTTTCGAGCAAGGCACTTTTCAGGATCGGATTCGAGAACATCACCATTGCACCCATTCCATTCGTTATAAGCATCGTCGAAATCGAAAAGCCCAAAGAATTTTCTTTGAGGGTGCTTATCATGCAAATCGCCTCGCTGCAGAAGACTCCCCAGAAACCCACAGCAAAACGCACTCTGAATCTCAAAGGGCATCGTCTCTCCCGGGTATAACTTCTTCCACGCCGTATCGAGTATTACTTCGTCTGACACACCTTCGGTGAACAGGATCGGCCCATTTGTATCGCTCAAGACTCGCTGGATCTGAAGGCGAGCTTCACGCTCAGAGAACGTAATCAACCCGGCGGAGAGCGACGAAATGACTTCTCCCTTCGGTGTTTTCCTCACTTGGATGGAATTCCCATCGATCTCAAAAAGACTGATCAAGTCGTCCTCGCTTGATGAAATGGTCGACGCACTATGACTGCTTAGGAGTGTGTGATTTGTCTGGGCGGCGGTATCAGAAATCTCAAAAATTTGGCTGAGAAATTCGTGTTGCCACTCAGGGTGCAGAAACGAGTCCGGTTCGTCGAGAAGGGTCAGGCAGTGCCGCTCCTTAAAGAGTTCTGTTACTGCAAAAATGTAAACAGATTGGAATTGGCCGTCACTGAAGAACGAGGTGTTGGCATCATGCCCAGTGGTAAGTTTGAGAGGAATTGAAATGTCTTCGAGCATGTCGAGGACATGCAGGTTATCGAGCCGATCAAACACTTCGTGGGACTCCGAACCTTCAAAGAATTCCAGGAGCTTTGGGACATCGATGTAGAGTATGTATCTGTCCGATCTTGATAAATACCCTTCGGTTCGGACTCGCTCATCATCGGGATCCGGAGCTGGCATCTCCAGCAGCGTGTTCAAAAATTCTCTCGTTACACCCGCGGCTTTCCAAAACCGATCGGCTTCATCGTTGTTTTCGATTTCGAACTCCGTTTTCCTCCTCGCATAGTACGGGCGCTTTAGGACAATTCGCAGTTCATTCCCGATCTCAACAATACCGAGCTTCTCACAAACAAAGCGCCGACAAGGGCTATCCGCCGGTTTCAGAAGGCTCGCAACTAGCAGGAGTTGCTTGTATTCAGGGCCAATGCCTATGAAGTACCGATTGTCGGAGAGGTCAGCGCCTTTGATCCGGCCACGGAATGCCGCTTGGTATTTGCCAATCAGATCGCGGACCGTATCATTGTGTCCGGAATAGTAGACCAGGATATTGTCAGGGAGTGGGGTTTTGCCGACCGTTTTCCGGTTTCGGGTATTGTTGATCTTAAGTTTGCCATTTTCCCACTCAATAGACGTGATTTTCTCGTCAATTTCGTAGGTGATCCGGTAGTCGAAATCGATCATCTCCCCGTTTGAATCGAATTCGTCTAGATGACGAAAAATTTCGATTAGCGCTTCGAAAAGGTTCGATTTGCCAGTTCCGTTTTTACCGACGAAGACGTCGAGAGAACTATCGCCGTTGAAGTCGAGTTCGAAACCCTTCAGATTCTTGTAATCGCTGATGTAGACTTTTTTTAAACGCATCGAGAATCTTTGCGAGTCTAAGTTCTAACTTACGGCGTCGGCGACAAGGCCATCAGCAAGTCCGATTTGTGTTTCTTGTGCTTCGTAAAGACACGCTTGGATCTGGTCGCAAAGCTTCAATAGATCTTCGACTTTCGAAACGATCTCCTGTTGCTCAGCAAGGGGCGGAAGCGGAATTAGGAAAGACTTTATATCCTTCATTGAGATGTTGTCATTAGTCGAGTTTTTAGCCTCATGTATCACCTGTTGAGTGAGTTTCGATTGGATCACAAAGTTGAGGTACGTGTCGTCAACCCCTGACGAAGCCCGGATTGTTGCCACTCGTTGGTTAACAAGCATTTGTTCAGGAAGTGTTTTCACATGAAATGTCTTTCCGACGGTGCCTCCTGTCATTGCCATGAGGATATCACCACTTTTTAGCGAAAATTTCTCTAATTCAGGTGGGTAATCGTGCCTCACAATCTTCTCGTCTTTGAAGCCATATTCATCGAAATCTGAAATCCGAATTACCCTCGTTCCATCGCTCGTGTAATCACTACTTTTAAACGCGAAACCTCCTGTAATCGCCGTTAACTTTTCTAATCTGCACCACTTCCAGTTCACGGGTAATTCAAAGGGCATTGGCATTTCCCGTTCGTTCAGATCGCCCCCGCCCGACTCCATACTGGCGCTTCTCGTACCAGCCGTTTGTTTTTGAGGTGCAAGCTTCCCCATCACGGCCAATTGGAGGATGGTTTGTTTGAGTTGGTCGATGCTGCTGTCGGTGGTGAAGAGGATGTCGAAGTTGGCTTGGATTCGTTGCCAGGCTTCTTCGAATTGCCCTTGCTCGCTCGCGGAGGTCAGGGCATTGAGGAGGGTTTCGACTAGGGTTTCGTGGGTTTCGAGACTGCTTTCCTGCTCCTGCTCCAACCGATGGCAAAGCGCCATCAGCTCATCGACTTTGGCGACGATGCGAGCCATTTCGTGAGTCGGAGCGACCGCAACGAGCATATTCTTCATCACTGTACCATTCACATTCGCTTGCCCGCATTGCTGCTTTAGGTGTGGGTCAATTTGGGTCGACCGGAAACTCGGAGCCAACATGTTCAGGTTGATCATCTCCGGGAGCGGTGTGTCTTTCAGGGTTCGTATTCGAATCAGATACGACGCAAATGTATATGCTTTGTCTTCTCCCCGGTAGATCCCTGTTTTGCCGACGAGTTCCGCGCTGTTGGTTCGATTGTAAAGCAAGTCACGATCTTCGAGATAGAGCTCAGGAAGTGAGTCGACATTCGCTGGAACCCGCTTTTGCCCGCCTAGTAACACTTTCCCAAATTGGATATGGCCCATCGCCAAAACGGGAACTCCATGGTCAACCGGAAATGATTTATCAGATAATCCATAGTCAGTTGAGATTGCAGCATTCCCAATCTTACACCACTCCCATCCGTCGGGAACTTCAAATGGCTTCTCCTCTTCAGACACCGGAACCAAAGTTTTCTGTTTTTTGATTGTACCCGCCTCAATCAGCTTTGTCTTTTCAGAGGCTATCCTCTTGAGCAATTCCGATGCGGGTTCGTCGTCAGGGTCCTGAGGCACTAGCAGCCCCCGAATCGCCAGTTCGAGGATCAACTCACGAAGTCTCTTGACTCCGTAAAATTCGCGTTTGGTCGCCGATCCCCTCCCCGCACTCGACTTCGTCTTCACCGCCGACGTCCAGACATCGAGATTCTCGGTAATCAATTTTTCGGCAGCTCCCATCACTTCTCTCCCGCCAACGCGGTTTCCAAGATGGACTTGAGTTGGTCGCGCAAGTCCTGAATCTGTCCCTGTTGCTCGTTGTATTGGGCGAGTAGTTCTTCGGGATCGTGGCTGACTTGCTCGCCGACGTGTGGGTTGCTGATGTCGAGATTGTAGCCGCGCTTCTCGATGTCTTCGACATTCACCTTCCATGCCTGCTCGTTCTCGACGCGGCTGGCGAAGCCGTCTTCCTCACTCCCCCACCAATCGATCTCGGGTTGGAATTCGTCGAAGCGCATGGGCTTCGTCTTGTTGTAGCTGGTGACGCCTTCGGGATAGGGGTGTTCGTAGAACCAGACTTCTTTCGTAGCAGGGTGCTCGCTCTCGGGCTTCTTGGTGAAGAAGAGAATGTTGGTCTTGATGCCTGTGTAGGGATTGAACACACCGTTTGGCAGTCGGCAGATGGTGTGGAGGTGGCACTTTTCGAGAAGATCCTGCTTAAGGCGCGTCTTGACTCCCTCACCGAACAGGAATCCGTCGGGCAAGACGACAGCGGCCCGACCTTGGTTCTTGAGCAGTTTGATGATGAGTGCCATGAAAAGATCGGCAGTCTCCCGGGTTCGGTAGGTGGAGGGAAAGTTGTTCTCGATGCCGTCCTCCTCTGTTCCGCCGAAGGGCGGGTTGGTGACGATGACGGGGACCCGGTCTTTGTTTCCGTAATCGGCGTAGGGGCGGCTGAGGGTGTTGTCGTGCCGAATATTGGTAGGTGTGTCGATGCCGTGCAGGATCATGTTCGTCGTGCAAAGCATGTGTGGGAGCGCCTTTTTCTCAACGCCACGAATGCTCTCGATGAGCGTTTCCTCATCCTTGGCGGATTTGACGTAGTTGCTGCGCTTGTGATCGATGGTGCAGCTCAGGAAACCGCCGGTGCCACAAGCGGGATCGAGGACAACTTCGTCGAGCTTGGGATCGACACGGTTGACGATGAACTGAGTAACGGCACGCGGGGTGTAAAATTCGCCCGCGTTACCGGCGCTCTGGAGATCTTTGAGGATCTGTTCGTAGATACTGCCGAAGGTGTGGCGATCCTCTTTGTTATTGAAATCGATCTCGCAGATCTTGTTGATGACTTGACGCATGAGCGTCCCGGACTTCATGTAGTTGTAGGCGTCTTCGAAAACGTTGCGGATCACTTGGGCGCGCTTTCCGGTCGGGCCTTCGAGGGTGAGTCCTTCTTTTAGCGTTGGGAAAAGGTCGTCCGTGACGAACTTGTACAAGGCGTCTCCGGTGATGCCCTCGGAATCTGCGGCCCAGTTTCTCCAGCGGAGGTTTTCGGGAAGTGGCGACGTGTAATTGTCTTCGAGAAACTCGATCTCTTCCTCGCGATCGTCGTAGATTTTGAGGAAGAACATCCAGACGAGCTGGCTGATGCGCTGCGCATCGCCATCGACGCCGACGTCTTTTCTCATGATGTCCTGAATGGACTTAATGATTCCACTAATGTTGCTCATGCAGATTCTTTCTGGTCGAAGATGGCACGCTCCAGCTCGACGAGGGCGTTTTCATACTCGTCTTTGCCACCGAAGACATTTCGGATGATCTCGACCGGTGTGCCCATTTTGTCAAAGGGGGTTAGTTTGAGAACCTTGGGGCTTTCGATGGTGAGAACGCCTTCGTCGGCATATTTGTCGAGGAGGGCCTCGAGAACAGCGCGGGCCTGGTCGCCGTATTTCTCGAAGTAATTGCGCTTTTTGACATTGTTGGCGCGCTCCTGGCGTGTGAGAGGCGGGGCATCGTAGGCGACGTGACAGATGAGGTCGAAATCGCCGAAATCCTTGCCGACTTCCTCGGCGAGTTTAGAAAGCTCTATGCCGTATTCCTCCAGCTCTTTGACGATGGCTTCTTTCTTCCGCGTGGTGTTCCACGTGTTAATGAAGTCGTCGAGCGAAGCATATTCGTTGCGGATGTGTTTGCGGCTGTAGTCGGTGTAGGACTCGGTGATCATCTGACCATCGTCTCCTCGGTATTCGACCGTCTTAGCGAGGATGTTCACATCGACGCTTCCTACCCGGATCTTTTTCCTGCCGGGTGTATCGTCTTCTTCGCCGTCACCATCGCCTGGCGGATCGGGGTCGGGTGGCACGGGATCATCATCGGGTCCGGGCTCGTAAATCACGACCGGATCACCGTCGAAGTCTGGGTCTTTGAACATGTCAGTTGCTCCCTTGAAGTCCATGACGGTGAAATAGTATTTCCCGTGCTCCTCTTCGATTCGGGTGCCGCGACCGACGATCTGCTTGAACGTGGTCATGGAATTGACGGTCTTGTCGAGGACAATGAGCTTGCAGGTTTTCGCGTCGACTCCGGTGGTGAGGAGTTCCGAGGTCGTCGCGATGACAGGAAATTTGGATTCGGGATCGATAAAGTTGTCCAACTCGGCCTTCCCTTCTTTACTGTCGCCCGTGATGCGGACGACATACTTGGAATGATCGAGGGCGAGTTGCCCTGCCTCATTTGTTATCGCAACTCGCATACGCTCGGCATGATCGATGTCTTCGCAGAAAATGATGGTTTTCGAATACGGGTCCGTCGCCCGCAGTAACTCCATGACGCACTTGGCGACCAGCTTGGTGCGCTTGTTGAGCACCAAGATCCGATCCATGTCGGCCTGATTGTAGGTGCGGTGTTCGATATCCTGACCGAGATCGTCGACCATGCCCTCAGGTGGAGTCCAGCCCTGGAGATCTTTATCAAGGTAATAGCGGACGACTTTGTAGGGTGCGAGGAAGCCGTCTTCGATTCCCTCTTTGAGTTTGTAGGTATATACGGGTTCGCCAAAGTAGGTAATATTTGAAGCGTATTTTGTTTCCCTTGGTGTGGCAGTGAGACCGATTTGAATGGAATTGGAAAAATATTCGAGAATTTCGCGCCACGCAGAGTCTTCGTTTGCGCTTCCACGGTGGCACTCGTCGATCACGATGAGATCGAAGAAGTTCTTCGAGACTGTTTTGAAGATCTTATCGTCTTCGTCCGGTCCGGTGAGTGCCTGATAGAGGCCGAGGTAGATTTCGTAGGCGGGATCGATCTTGCGATTTCTGATTTTCGTCATCACGCCGCCGAACGGCTTGAAGTCGTTGACCAAGGTTTGGTCGGCGAGGTTATTTCGGTCAACGAGAAAGAGGACGCGCTTCACCCTTTCCGCCTTCCAAAGACGCCAGATGATCTGGAATGTGGTGTATGTTTTTCCGGTGCCGGTTGCCATGACGAGGAGGAGGCGTTTCTGGCCTTTCGCGACGGCTTCGAGGACTCGGTTGATGGCTTCGGACTGGTAGTAGCGTGGGGCTTTGCCTTGGGAATCCTGATAGTAGGGTTCTTCGACAAGGTCTTCCTCATCGTCTTCGATATTGCGGAATTTCTTGTAGCGGCTCCAGAGTGTCTCTGGTGAAGGGAAAGATTCGAGGGGAAATTCGCATTCGATATCTTCGCCTTCGCAGGGGCAGTGGTTGTGCGAGGCAAATGCGTCGCCGTTTGAACTGAACGCGCTGGGAATATTCAATATTTCGCGATATCCCAGGGCCTGTGTCATGCCGTGGCTGACTGTCTTGTTGTTCTCCTTCGCTTCTACGACGGCAATTGGAATACCGGGCTTCCACTGGAGGACGTAGTCGGCGAACTTCTTTTTCTTTTGGTTTCGCGACGACATGTTTCCGCGAACGATTACGGGGCCAGGTGTAAGTGTAACCTCGCGACGCATTTGTTTGAATTGATCCCAACCGGCTCCTTTGATTGCAGGAGTGATAAAGAGATCGCATATATCGATCTCGCTGAGGGCTTTTTTCTCCTCTGGAGTCATGGATGGAAATTGCATGGATCAGAAAGGATGGAAATCACCAGCGCTTCGAGGGCGTAAGCCGATGGTCTGTCGGATAGGTTTTTCAGGTGGTAGCAAAACAGCGGAGTGAACGGAGATATTGTCAGGAATTTTTGACTATAGACAAGTGTATTGTTTCCCGCAAGGGCGTGGTGGGGATGAACGGGTTATGTGTTGACGGGTTACGGGGCGGATGGGCTGTGGCCGAAACTCTCACGAGTTTCGCTACGAGGATGGGATTTGTTGGCTTGGGAAGATGAATGCGTTCCGCGTCGGCGGGAGTTCTCGAATGGGAGGGATTTTTACGAAGGTGGTTGGGTTTTGTGGGGGGGGCTCTGGGCTGGTGGGCTTCGCGTCTGCTCGTTCACACTCGCTGCTACTACCCCGCTGCTGCTAAATTGTGGATAGGCTCTGTGGGGCTCGGGATGAGGAACACGAATGCGCTCGCGCCACGAATGGGACGAATTTTCACGAAGGCTGGTGGCTCTGGGCTGGTTGGCTCTGCGTCTGCTCGTTCACACTCGCTGCTACGCTGTTAGGCTTCGGTGGACGACAGGAATGTCGTCCCTCCTTGGACCTTGGCTCTGTAGCTGGTGGGATTTGTGCGGGTCGGCTTTGCTCCGAACCGGTAACCGGCATAGCTTGGCAAGTTCGGCTACGCCGATATGTTCTGCGGCTGCTCTGCTATTCTTCTTTGAAGGCGGGTTTTTCTTCTGTGGTGGAGACGTCGGCGCGGGCGAAGACGAGGTGAAAGGGATGGCGCATTTCTGTCTGGACGGCTTTGTCAGGGATGTAGCCGCCTAGAAGGGCGTAGGTGCCGTCGTGGGTGGTGATCTGGGTGGTCACTTTCTGGGTGGTGAAGGTGGGTTTGCGGATCTGGAACTCGGTGTCGCTCTCTTCGGGGGCGGGCCACCAGGTGTCGCCGTGGTGCTGGACGCGCTGGGGTGCGAGGTTGAGGTCTACGGTGACGCGGTCGAGTCCCAGGACGGGGTCGACTTCGAGGGTGCTACCAAGGTCGCGCCTTTCGAAGGAGGTGAATCCGCTGGGGGTGGTCTTGAGGTGGTTTTTTCCGTCGAGGTGGACCTGGTTGGGAATCTCGGGGGGATCGTGCGAGTGGGGGTAGATGTATTCGGCGCCGGATCTGGTGAGGGCGCGCTGGCCGCTGCCGCAGACGATGGTGTCGGTGTTGATGTGGCGGGCGCGTCCTTTGCGGATCCAGGTCTGGAGCTGGTCGTGGAGGGGTGTGGCGTCGGATTTGATGGGGTTGTCGAGGAGCCATTCCTGGAGGTATTGGTGCTCGACTTCGATGGTCTCGACGAGGATGTGGAGGTTTCCCTGGCCTGGTGGTCCGAGGATGGCGGCGCGGACGGCGTCGATCTGGTCCGGGTAGCCGACGACGCAGATGGAGCGGGTGTTTTTCCACTTGTGGATGGTGGGGGGATCGATGGTGGGGGGATCGATGGTGGGCGGGATGATGATCTGGTCGTCGTCGTCGAACCAGTGCTCGGGGAGGTTGGTGAAGACTTCGGTGGTTTTCTTTTGGTCTTCGGCGGTGAGGTGGGTGGTGCCGAGGAGGAGGAGGATTGTCAGGATGTGGTGGAGGTGTTTCATTTTCACTCGCCCTCCCCTGCTGGTTGGTCGCTGTCGGTGACGGTGTATTCGACGACGTTGCCGATATCGGCGCGGATGAATTGGAGGATGATGGGGTCGTCGATGCGTTTGTTAGTAGCCTGGCGTGGTCGGGTGGTGCCGAGGAAGCCGTAGCGGCCGTCGGTGACGACGATCTGGGTGGTGATTTTCTGGGTGTAGAAGGTGGGCTGGGTGGCGCGGAAGAGTGGGTCGGCGTCTTCGGAGGGCCAGTGGGTGTAGCCTTGGTGTTCGACGAGTTCGGGGGCGAGGTTGAGGTAGATGGTATGGCCGTCGCTGTCGATGACGGGGTCGATTTCGAAGGTGTGGCCGAGGTGGCGTGTTTCGAAGGCGGTGGGTGTGATGCTGGTGACGGGTGAGGTGGCGCGGCCTGAGAGGGTGACTTCGTTAGGGATCTCGGGTGGGTCGTATTCGGTGGGGTAGATGTATTCGCGGATGGATTCGACTTTGGCGCGCTGGCCGGAGCGGGCGGTGATGATGGAGGACTGGATGAGGTAGGCGTCGCGGTCGTCGATCCATTCCTGGATGGTTTTGCGCATGGGGGTGGCGTCGAGGGCGAGTTTGTTGTCGAGGATCCATTGGGAGAAGTCTTCTTGTTCGACTTCGATGTATTCGAGGAGGAGGTGGAGCTGGCGTTCTCCGCTGGCGACGAGGCTCTGGAGGTAGGCTTCGAAGAGTTGGTGCTGGGACGGGGTGTTGTGAAGGACGACTTGGAGGGTGTCGTGGTCGTAGGTGACGCTGGCGCCTTTTCCAAATGTGATGCCGAGGTCTTCGAGGTGGGAGCGCAGGGTGCGGCGTTTTTTGTTTATGGCAGGGTCGTCTGAGGCGAAGGGATCGATGGGTAGGCCGCCGGTTCGTTGGCTGTCTCTGGTCAGGCTGGGGGCGAAGGTGCGGGGTACTGTGTAGACGCGGACGATGTGGTCGGCGGTGAGCTCGGGGGATACGGGTGGTGCGTCGGCTTCGGTGTCGGTTGTGGCGGGGGCCGGGGCGGCGTCGGTTGCTGCGGTGGGGGCGGCTTCTTTTGTGGTGGATTTCTCTTGTGCGGGGGCTGGCTGGGTGAGCGCAAGGAGGATGAGGGTAATGGGGAGTAGGATGGGTGGTTTCATCTTTCTAGTGGGCGTGGGTGGTTTGTTTGTGGGAGGCAATGGTCCCCTCTCCTGCTGGGTGGTTGTCGATGTCGACTCTAACAAATACTATGACGATGGTGTCGCGGAGGTGCCGGGCTTGTTGTGGCTCTGGCAGGGTCCCGCTGCCGAGGAAGCCGTAGACGCCGTCGTGCAGTGTAATGTGGGTGGCGAGTGTGTTTCTGCTGAAGGTGGGGGCGCCGAGGTGCGGGGCGTCGGGGTCGGCGGGGGTCTGCCACTGGGCGTTTTCCAGGTAGGTGACCCAGTCGGGTGACAGGGTGAGGTCGATGAGGCGGGTCTTGGTGTCGATGATGGCCCGGGCTTTGAGGATGAGGCCGACGTTGCGTTTTTTGAATGTTCTGGCGGTGGGTGGAACTCCGACGACGTGGCCGGTGGATTTCCGGTTTCGGGAGGTGGTTCCGTCAGGGGCTTCGGATTCTTCGAGGTTTACGATTTCGGGGTATTGGTAGCCTTCGGGGTATCGGATTTCTTTGACGGAGCGGACTTCGGATTGGGATCCGCTGAGGGTGTTGATGGCGACGAGGTCGAGGATGTGGGCTTTTTCTTTGTGGATCCAGTTTTGTGCTGCTCGACGCAGGGGCACGGCGTCGGATGGGGTGAGGGTGTTTTCGGTGAGCCAGGCTTCGAAGTGGCGGGTCTCGACTTCGATGAGTTCGACGATGACGGCGCCCTGCGCTGGTGTGCCACGCGGAAGTGGTGGAGCCTCGCCGGTGAGCATGGCGTATTCCCTGGGCTCGCTACAGTTGGTGACCGCGAGGGCGGTAACTATAGATAGCAGGGGTATCGCAATCCGGGGGAACATACGCGCCCGGATTGTGACAGAGTTTGTTGTTCTATAGCAAGGAGGAAAGGTATATTCCCTACTTTGCTTTCAACCAAGCTAGTCTTCTTCGCGGACGATGTCGCGGAAGATGATGTCGAGCAAGGCGCGATCGATGCCGCCTGCGGAGCGGCAGATGAAGTTGATTTTGTTGGTGCGGTCGGATCGTGCTCCGGCCCAGAGGCGTTCGGTCTTCATGCGGAAGAAGATGTTTTCGGTTTCTCCGGGGGCGAGTCGGGTGAAGTATCGACCGGCGAGGGCTTGGGCGGTGATGACTTTTCTGCCTGCACTGGTGAAGGCGAAGACGGCGGTGCGGGTTCCGTCTTCTCCTGCGATGGAGCACCCGAAGCGTAGGCGGTCGGCAAAGAGGCCGTCGTTCTGGAGGCGGAGGCGCACTTTGGCGGTGTGGGCTTTTGCGATGCGGCCTTTCAGCTTCACGGTCTGTTTTCTGGAGGCTTTGTTTTTGTTGTAGATGTTGTCTCCTTTGAGGCGCCTTGCTTTGGTTCCGATGAGGAGGTCGGGGCGTGCGGCTGGGCCGGTGGGCGGGTCGATGCCGCCGTCGCCGCGTGTGAAGATGCGGACGCCGTCGGCTCCGAGTCCGTCGTACTGGCCGAAGTTGACGACTTCATCGGGGAGGAATCCGGTCCAGGGGATGTCGAGGAGGATTTTCTGTTCGGAGAATTCAAGGGTGGTGGGTCCGGTGGTGGCGTAGGCTTTGACTGTGAAAGTCGTGCCTTTGACGGTGAAGGCGAAGCCGGGTGCGCCGGTGAAGGAGACGGTTTGCGCCAAGGTATCTTCTACAAGGGCGGGAAAGGTGAAGCCATCGAGGCTGCCAGTCGCGGCGGTAAGTTGGCCGAAGGTGGAGTTGACCATGGCTACCTGTGCGGGTGGATGGTCGATGGCAATGACGTTCGTCATCATGGCATTTCCCAGTGAGAACTCCCTGACGCCGGTGGAGTTATCGAGCATGGCGACGCTGGTGGTCGCGATGGTTCCGTCGAGTTCGACGACGGTCATTCCGTTGTTCAGGTTTTCGTAAAGGCTGATCTTGAGATCCGCGACGGCGGTGCTGGTTAACAGGCCTGACAAAGCTAGAAAAGTGAGAGCAATACTCAATGCGCGGTTCATGAGACAAACAATCGGTAACGGGATAGCTCCGCCCCATTCGGGGATCTGGATTTTATAGGAATTGGAATATACCTATTTAAGAATGGTTAAGCAAGCCTACTTATTCCGAAATTGGTGTGAAAAGGGTCGGTTTCGGTTGCGGGATGTGGTGGTGGTTTTGTAGGGTATTTATATAGAGGAGTTTATGGAAGCGGGCGTGTGGACGTTGTGCGCGAGTGGCGGTAATCGGCGTGGGCTCGGGGCTCCGCTGATGGGCTTCCATGAGAAGGAATGTCAACGAGAGATCAAAAATTCATTTTTGGTTGGTTTAATCCTTGGTCTTGGTTGGGTGTCGAACAACGGAATCCGGCTTCCATACGCACTCTGGTTGGTGGGATTCTTTGTCCCGGTGCAAGATAGGTTCCGCTTTTGTCGGTTCAAAAGTTACCAAG
>PAAG01000027.1 GCA_002698785.1 Verrucomicrobiales bacterium
AGGTGCCTTTCGCGCCAGCGGGCTCATACAATCATCGGAGGAATTACCTCAGGAAAATGATCGAGCCTCTGTGCCTTCCAGCCACTCACGGGTGTTGCAGGCACCTGCGGGTTCTTCCAAAGACACTGCCATTTTTCCTCCCAACCTGTCACGCACGAGGTCGCCTAACCGACTTCATACATTCAATCATTTTCGCCGGTCGAAACGCTCCGCGCCCCGGTATTACGGGAAACCAGCTTTTCTCCCAATGATGGGAAAATCCGAAAATGATGGGCAAAATTCCACAATCGGAACCGCTTACTCGCGCTCCAGGAAATCCAGCAGAGACTTCTCCGGGATATGGCCCGTCGCTCCGTGGCCCTGCTCGGTCAGCTTGTAGTGCACCACATCGCCGTCGAGGTAGGAAAAGATCTCCATACTGCCCTCGGTCGCGGTGGGCTCGGTCAGCTTTTCGCCCTCGTAGCCCATGTGCTTCGCCCACAGGTAGATTGACTCTTCCGCATCGACGAAGGGCAAGGTGGCGTCTTTGGCAGGGATCCTTGGCGATGGCCCGCCCGCATACGGCACGAGCGTGTCTTCGGCACCCGAGATATTGAGAATGCGCTTGCCCGTCTGCGGCGTCGCGACCTCGGTGTAGTTGTTGTCGTCGCCCTTCGCTTTGAAGTTCGTGCCGTCGTGCTGGTACGTGTTCAGGTGACTGACGCTGGTGATGTAGTTGCGGATGTTCGGCAGCTTCGTCTCGATCGCGATCTGATTCGTCAGCGCCGCACCATTCGAGCTGCCCATGATGGTGATCTTGTCAGGCTTCACATTCGGACGAGTAATGACGTCCTCGATGATCGCCTCGATAAACCCACGATCATCCGCCACCGAACGTTCCGAGACGATGTTCCAGCTTTTCTCGTAACCATCCGGAAAGATCAGGATATAGCCCGCCGCGATGGTGGGGTTCCTTCTCACAAATCCCGGTAGCGCCCGTTTCCCTATTCCCCCATTGCCATGGAGGAAGATGAAAACCGGCAGCCGTTCCTCCGTCGCGCCCTCCGGCACACGCACATGCCAGGGGCGAGCATAGTCCGTCTCCTGCGACCACGATTGCTTCGTATACTCCGTCCCCGTGACGAGCGGCTCGGCAGCGTGGGAAAAAGCGAAGGCACCCAGAAAAATGACAGTGATCAACAAACCTCGCGACATGACGCGAGGAGGATGAACCGTTTCACACCGCCAATCAATCAAGAAGAAAACAAGATCAGCCCCCCCTATCGTAGCCGATAGCCTACGTCGCCACGCCGGTTTTCCGGTTACCGATGAGCGAGTGGACGCACGACAGACAACGTCCGCCCAGCCTCTAACCCTTCACCTTCCCTCGCCTAAAATAAGCCACCACGTTCTTCCGGAAATACAGGTAGTAGATCGGAAAAGCGAGAAAGAGCGCCGAGAACACCAAAACCTCCCAGATGATCAGTGGAGGAAAGGACGGCAGCACGCTCCACAACAAGAGGGCAACCCCGATGCCAAGAAGAAGCACGCGAGCCAGAGGAGGCCGGAAGTAGATGATCGCCGGAACAATCCAGAACGCCGCCAGCACGACGAAAAACGCGAGAAGCACTGACTCGTGCCACAGCTCGGGCCGGGAGTCGGCCATCACCCCACTAATGGCATAGGCCACACCATGACTGAACCACAAAATCGAAATGCCAGTCAGACCAACGACCGTCGCCCACAACAGGCCCGGCATCTCCCGCAACCGCGAACGAATACGAGCCCAACGACCGAGACGCTTTTCGGTTTCGCTCGGTTTGCTTTCATCGACCACTGACATCTCAGGTAATTACGCAAAGGTTTTCTAATACCTTGCACATCGTATGCGAAACGCTTTTGTGTAAAAGTTCATGTGGGACAAAGAACCATACTCTCTGATCGCAAAGGAAATTAAGGACGGCTGGCGTGCGAACCGCCCCACCTCCACTCCTGCAGGACGGGCCTTGTCGCAGATGCAAAAGACCGATGAATTGGAAGGCCTTTATGTCTGCGAACACAGCGAAGCAGATTTTGAAGGCGCTCGTATCGCAGGCACGCCTGTCCGGTCGTGGTTCTTCGATGGAAATGCTTTCGAAAAAACAAATCTACCGGAAAAAGTCGAGCAGCGGACAGCGATCTGGACCCCGACTCCAGTCTTGTCATTCTGCTACCGCCCGAGTGAGGAAGAACTTGTCATTTCATTCCGTGCCGGGCCTCGTGCGGGAAACGGTCACCGCTATAGAATCGTTGAAGAACATGGGTATCGCCGGCTGGATCCTCTTGGGATAGGTTGGAATGCCTAAGCGAATTTAGCTCGCAGAATCATTCAATCGAGCCGCAGAGGCCTCACGAAACACCTCACTCATCTCTTCGAAAAAATTGGTAGCTTCTTTTCTATTCCAAAGAGATTCCAGGTCCCGAATCTTGAAGCAAACCACTCCTTCTTCACCAGACAGCCGAGAGAAGATCTGGGAAATCTCGTCTATCAACTCTTCCGACCGATCAACTCTCTCCGAATCAAGCCATCGCCCAATTGAAACGACGTTGATCGAAAAAGCTCCTGATTGGCAGCATTCCACAACACATTTGTCCTGACAATACATCAACAGTCGACGCAAGGCCGGGGACACAGTAAGATCTATAGAACTACCCTCGATGACCGACAGTAAGATGTTCTCTCGGATTTGCAAACCAGAGGGTGACATCCAGAGCAAGATAAACCAATGGTTCCGAGAAAACCGGATTTTGCGCCCAGATCTACCGATTTGGAACGTGAAACGCCCCACCCGATTGAAACAATTCCGCCGAAACGGTTGTATCCCGCCGCGTCTCCCCTTAGTGTCTCAGGCATGGATATTCTCAAGGCGATCCAGGTGCTGGGCTTTCATTCGAGGGCGATGGAGAATTTTGCAGAAGCCCAATACCTCGAAGGGTTCGTCGGTTCTCTCAATCCTTACTGCGGTCATCTGGAGGAACAGAATTTCAAAGAGGTCATGGAATGCATGGTCGCGCTGAAGGAATTCGTCCGCATGCCGAGCGAAGGATCGATCGCCGTGCATCGGTATGTGCACCGCCTCCTCCACCGCAGCCGGGCGCTGGTGCTCGATGGACACGAGGGCGAACGCGAAAACAAGATGACCGACGAAGATCGCGAGACCCTCAATTCATGGCTCAAAGCCATCAGCGAAACTTGGCTCCTCATTCAGGAGGAAGCGGACGAGAAAACCATCCATTCCACCTACGAGCAATACGTAGGCCAGCCCGCACCGGAGGCTCTGGCAGCAGGAAAAACCGGCAACGGCAACCCAGTCTAACAAACCACTGTCATGATCACACTGCGCGTCTCCGTGAATGAAACCTTGGTCTGTCAGGCAGGTGCCGAAGACCTCGCTGTGCTGAACGCCATCGTTGGCGGGCTCGGGAAGCTCGGCAAATTCACGCACGAAACCCGCGACGAACCTCCCCTGCTATCCCTACGCGTCGGCGGCCTGACCGGTCGCGAGAACGGCGACGACGAACATCTCCGCTGGTGCGACGAATATAGCCTTTCCCCCGGCGACAAGGTGACGGTCGAAGTCCTCGAATCCGACTACGCCGATCCCCCACTTCACACCAGAGCAAAAGACCCCCAACGCCAGGAAGAAAAACTCCGCGAACGCTGGGAAGAAGCCCGCGACTACTACGAGGCCTACCGCGAAAAGTTCGAGGGGTGAGCGAAGGCTCACGGACCGAAAATTTCATCCAACTGATCGAGAGAAAGAAGCCGAGCATTCGGATACTCCTCCGCGAGTTCCTCAGTATCAAGATTGGCGCGGTGAATGACGACCTGGCTCCGCGGAACAATTTTGGGGCCCGGATGATCGCCCTCTAAGAGAAAATTCTCCAAACTCACGACCTGCACACTATCAATGTCGAAAACAGACTGAAGAGTGACCCGGGCAACAACACCCTGACGGAACGACAATCGTTCGAGATTAGGGAACTTGGGCCTCAGTGCTTCGACGGGAAACTCAAACTTCGCTTTCCCTCCGATATGGAGAGTTTTGATATTTGGAGCTGGCGGCCCTTCCAGGAGATACGATAGCTCTTTGTAAAACGCGTAGACCTCTAGATGGTTGAGCCTCGGAAAGCGACGGAGGTCGACCTCCGCAAGAGGTGGGTTGCTACCGAGAGAGAGGGTCTCAAGATTTGGCAGCCTCTCAGCCAGCTGAATGCTTTCCGGATCTTCCAGATGAAGGCGCAACTCCTCTACGTGAGGAAAATTCGCTACGATGTGCTCCATCTGCTCCGGCGTGGGCCGTGTGAGATCGCTACGAATCTCGTTGATCTCGGGCGTGTTCGCCGACGTCACCATAGTCAACGCTAGTGTGGTGATCTCTCGATCCCGAAAGAGTTCGGTGTCTTCCCACGAAACGAAAAAAGCATTCAAGTGAAGCTCTTCCAACGACGGAAAGTTATGATAGATGGCAGCGAGGTCACCCGCTTCGATCCTCGTAGCACAGATAAGACCGAGATCACCGCAGGCAGGGATCTCTGGTAGCTGTGTCAGGATATTCGACTGATCATAATCGTAAAGAACATTCATTTTCTCCACGTTCCGAAATAGACTTGATCCGAATATCGAGTAGTCTCCCACATCGTCGGCAGGATACTGGATGAAGACCTCATGAGGTGGCGGACTACCCACTGCAAACACGGGCGCGGTTACCGCCATCAACCTCTTACGAAATTTCGGCCACTCCTGAAACCGAATGACCACGAAATCGTTCGTCCGCTCCACCCACCTTGGCGTCTCCTCATACACCCGAATGTTTCGCAGGGCGAGCTCGTCTTCAATCCTGACCCTCCACACACCGTAGCCATACACAGCAACACACGCCACAGCGAAGGCAGTGGCGCTCGCGATGATGATGGTGCGTTTGTTACGGTTGTTCATAAAAGTGCAGGCAGAGCCGATCGACCTTGTCTCGAGCCGGTGCTTTTGCTACTACACACGAAAGTAGAGATCCATGTCGAGTGAGAAGATCAATAGTAAACGCGCGATCGGCCTGGCGATCGGTGCCGTGTTTTTCCTGCTGCTATTGGTGTATGGCTATGGGTATTGGAAGTGGAAAATCATCGAACAAACAGATTCCATCACTCAGGGAAGATGTGGGGACATCTCACCGAGATTCGAAGGTATCGTGAGCCTATTTGAATCCATCGATCACCAAATTCCTGAATCTCTTAGTGAAGCAGTTTTCTGCCCCATTCTTTCTTACGGGTATCATTTTAGCAGCATCATTGCGGTCCGCAGGGGAGACCTCTACCCAGCCGACTACTACCGCAGCCTTGGAGGCCCGCTTTTTTCTTCTGTCGAATCTGTCAGCATACATTCAAACTGGAAGGAACCTTCGCTTCTTTCGGAAATTAAATCTTTCCGGGGGTGCACAGAACTACAAGTGGCGGGTTGCCTAACCTTTGGTTCGAACGAGATTTCAGAA
Organism: Verrucomicrobiales bacterium; assembly: GCA_002698785.1. Taxonomy (GTDB): domain Bacteria; phylum Verrucomicrobiota; class Verrucomicrobiia; order Verrucomicrobiales; family DEV007; genus Arctic95D-9. Next base: position 5,505 of record PAAG01000027.1, read on the forward strand.
ATCGAACGGAAGTTTCCAAATCTCGAGAAGTTGGAAATTGCCACCCGGGAACTTGATTGGCAATCAATTCTCAAAGCAGAATTAGAAACTGTGACCGGACTGTCGCTTGGTGTAGTACGGACTAGTCTGGGCGAGCCCGCTATCACCCCTGCACCACAAGATGACCTTGCCCTCGGTCTACTTCCTTCATTGTTCCCGAATCTAGAACAGTTGGTCATTCAACTGGAAGAAGGGACCACTATCGAAAAACTCTCCAACCTCCCGAAACTAAATCACCTCTGGGCGAACACTTCGAATGCAACTCCGAATTTTGGGAAGTCAATATCGACCATCCCTTCGCTCGATCGGGTGGGAGTGGAAGGACCGAGCCGAAATAACCCAACCCCGGTCGATGGTGTTTTCCAGGGGCCAATAGCGAGTGGTGTTTTAGAGCTAACTTTCGTGTATGGGAAGGTCGATACGACCGCTTCAGCGGCACTTCTGAGAAAGTTCCCCAAGATAAGAGAGATTTCCTTCAAGAACTGCGTCGTTCCGGCCGAGTTCCTTAGGGGACTACCTGCCTCCACAAACCTTCAAAACGTCCGTTTTTCGGGGGTTTTAGTCGAGGGAGAAACGTGTTTTCCCGTGCCTCCCGTTTATCTCGCAAATCCCAATTTTTCCGGCACAGCAATTCACCAGAAGTATATTGGAGAGCGAGATGTGAAGTTTTCCGAGTTGGATGACCTACCGGGTCTGTTGGAGAGATTCGACAACGAGACAAGGAAGTAATCACCAGCTCCAATTCTTCAGCCAAGCACTCATTTGTCGCGATTCCCCGGCCTACATTCATTAACATCCATGCCACTAATCACGGGACGTTTAATCCTAACACAACCACTACCTCTTGATCACGATGAATTTCCTTTGAGGCGAGTTGTTCAGGTCGAAGTCGATGGCGAAGGCTTTGATGACGGTGCGGCGTCGCTTTGGCTTGAGACGGATGCGCCAGCGCTCTCCAGATCCTTTGGCGATGCGGGTGCCGCCCTTTCCACGCACGCGGTAAAAGACGCTCGCCACATCGAGGTCGTCGGTCGCTCGGCCTCGGACGGTCACTTTCCTGCGGATGGATGGGATGCGCTTTTTCTTTTTCCCAAAAACCGCGGGAGAGCTCTGGGTGGTGTCGATGCGGTAGATGGTGCCGTCGCCAGGGCCGAAGGTCGTGCCTCCGTAAAAGCTACTCGGCCCGATCCTAACAAGTGCGCCTTCGGGCTGAAATCCGGCATCGGTGTCGTTTCGGAATTTATGAATCACGGAGTGTCCGGTGCCATTTTTATTGATACGATAGGCAACTCCGAAGTTATCGCCGGGTGCTCCTCCGCGAAAGCAGAGGCCGTAGAGTTTTCCATCGGGCGCTTCGATGAGTGAACCGGAGGGATCGTTTCCGTTGATGTCGTTGAAGCGATGCAGCACCTGGAAACCGGTGCCGTCGGTATTGATGCCGAAGATCGTCCCGAAGCCGGTGATCACCCCGCCATTTCCCCCACTCTGGGCAACGCCGTAGAGCCGTCCATCGGATGCGTGTAGCAGTGCTACTTTTGCGGACGCTCCTTCGGATACGGTGAACTCGTGAATGGCTGTGTAACCGACGGAGGGGGTGAGCGTGATCTTGAAGATGACGCCCGCGTCGTTGGCCCCACCGAGCGGAGTCACTCCAAAAAGTTCGCCGCCCACCTGGATGAGGCTGCCGCCGATCGATCCGTCGTAGGCGCCGGGATTTCCCCCCGCTGTTCCGGTAAGCGCGAGGAGCGTGGAGACGCTTGTCCCGTCTTTCGATGATTTATAAAATCCGCCGTGTCCGGTGATGGTGCCGTCAGTGAGTGGTCCGTAGAGGAATCCGTCGCTCGCTTCGAACGGCGGTGATGTGGGATCGATACCGGCGAGTGCGCTGGAAAACTGAACGATTTTCTGGTAGTTGCTCCCGTTTTTATCCATCCGGTAGAGGTAGCCGCCGCTCGCGTCGAAGGCGCTGCCGTAGATTTTTCCATCCGATGCCTCCATGACTCCCCCGGAACCGCCTTCGCCCATGGGGAAGGTGTGGACGCTGCTGAAGGAGCTGCCGTTTACATTCACCCGAAACACCTCCTGCGGATTCTGCCGTCTCCCGTAGAATCGACCGTCGGTCGCGAGGATGAGCCCGCCTCGCGGTCCGACGCCAGCGGCGGGATCGGGAGCAAAATCAAAGACGGTGGCGAACTGTGTATCGGCGAATGCGCCCAGAGGGATCGTGCCGAGGAGAAGTGAAAGGAGGGTCTGCCGCGCCAAGGGGCGAGCACCGTTCCGCATGCGTGCCGAGGTATCCAATTTCATGCCGGGGAGAAGGGTGTCTATAGAGTGGACGAGCGGTCGGCGGGAAGTATGAGGGAGAATGTGGAGAAAGTTTTTCCTGTATCGGATTTCTCATCGGGAGATCTGGATATGAGAGCGTTTTCTTTATAAATACGGTTCGTCGAGCGACTGGTTGACATGCCTGCTACGCTTCCCCCCATGCAATACGATACCTATCAAGAGGCGCACGAGGTGATGATGCGCCGGGCGGAGCAGGTGTTCCGCGAAACGGGAGTCCTGCCTCGATTCTCGATCCTGGAAAATCCGACCGGAGGTGCCTATCGAATCGTGCGCGGCAACGAGGATGTGGAGAACGGCATGTCTGTTCCTGCCGGAAAAATCGGAAATGAGGAGGTGGTATGAGCGGGGAAAGAAAGATCAGCAGCACTACCGCGAAAAAGAGGATCACGGAAACCATTCAATCGCGCTTCCCTGATGTGGCATTGGCCCCAAAGGGAAAAACCGCTCTCTATTATCCGAATCTTAAAACGGCGCTTCTTCCGGGTATCGATTCCGAACTCGTCAAAGCAGACTTGAAGCAGGGAGCGGGGGGTGAGCTGAGAGGAGACCTCCCTCCCTTCCACGCCCCCTACTCCTCTGCCGCGCTGTGTGTGAACGTCTTTGGCCCGGCGAGGACTGATCCGACTGTTCTTGAGATCTATGGGTTGAGTGGATTCTCGGATTTTGCGTTTGAGAAGAAAATGCCGACCGGGATTTCTCATCCCCACCTGGATTTTGCAGCGACCACTGGCAGCACTCTCCTCGGCGTCGAAAGCAAGTATCTGGAACCATTGGACCTGAAGAAACCGAGTTTCGAAGTCGCCTACGAAGAAGCTTTTGCGAACTGCGAATGCCCCGTCCTGAACGAGGCGTATCTTTCCGTGAAGGCGGGAAAGCAGTCATTCGAGCGGCTCGATGTCGCCCAGCTTCTGAAGCATGCGCTGGGGTTGAATCAAAAGCGCAACGAATTTGAATCGCTCATTCTTGGTTCGGTTTACTGGACGCCAACGAATGCGTCCGAGTTTTCCGTATACACGACCATGAGGGAAGAGACAGAACGTTTTGCGAACTTGTTAGAGGGATCTCGGGTCCAGTTCGTCTCGACCACCTACCCGCAACTCTGGGACGAATGGGAGGAAAAAAAGGTAATGCCCGAGCACCTCGCCCGCGTCCGGGAAAGGTATGAGATGGAGTTGTGATGTGTGGGGATAGCTCGAGGCATGGTGCTGCTGTTGTGGCGGCGAAAGTGTGGCCACTTCCGCTACATATTTTCGTCGGTTCTATCCCTCCCTGGCCAATCTCTCTATCGCCGCGATCCCCCGCTCCATCTTCTCTCGGGCGGAGCTGTTGGCGGAATGGACTCTCATGATGGGTGGGCGAAAGCCGCGGGTGACGACGGCTTCTTCGATCCAGAGGACGACATCGTAGCCGGTGCCGCGTTCGTCATCGCCGAGATCGTGGTCGAGGCTAATCTCGGTGACTTCGCCCGATTCGAGCAAGGCGATGGCTTCGTCCGGCCAATAGACGCGCGTCCAGCCCGGAGGTGTGGCGCGTTCGTCATCAAGATAGACTTTCATTGAGGATGTCGGTCGCCCAGTGGAGAGTGAGAAAGATCGAGCCGAGAACGATGGCTACGCCTCCGCAGATTGCGATCACAAGTTTGCAATCCTCTCGGTTGAGCGGTGGAGTAGGGCCTATGACAAACTTTTTTTTCCGGGCATACTCCTCTAATCGAGGCCAGTCTTCTTCGTAATTTCTGCAGAAGGCTTCGCCTAATCTACGTCGAAAGACGATGGCCAAAATACCAAGGAGAATCAGTCCGAGTGATAGATACAACATTCGTCCCTATTGGTAGCGGAATCGAGGCGATGTTGCAATGGTGATGCTTGGGATTGGGCGGATGTGGTATGGATGGCGAGCGGATGGGCTTCGACACGCGAGCGGGCCGCTCGCGGCTACCTTTGTGGATATGGCTTGGATTGGGAGGGTTGGTTCTGGTATGTTGATGCCCCGATGGAGAAAGATGCATCTGCACATGAGGAAGACTCGTTTCAAAAGTGGTGGAACCGCACTGTGCTTGCGGTCTTTGGTGTCGCTATCGTTGCCGGTATAGCGTTTCTCTATTTCGAAATGTTTCGCCCCTCGATGATGTTCTACGGGAACCGAGGGTATTCTGACGTTCTCAGTGGCTTTGCCAGTGCTGTCGGGAAGCTCCCAGAAAACGAAAGTGAGTTACGGGAATGGGCGAACCAAAATTGGGAGCATGAGCATATCACTTTGCCTCCTGAGGATGCCTTTCAAAAGGCTGATATTGCCTGGGGTTTGTCGCTGGAGGAGTTCTATCACGGCAGGCAACCTTTCATTCTCTCGGTCGGCGGTGATGAGGATTTAGGGGAGAGCCTCGATTTTTGGATGAGGAGCAGCACGTGGCATCCGAGTTTGAAGGATGGGCTGGAGTGAGGTGGTGTGATATGTATCTGAGGGACCGAACGCCTGATCCGAGTGCAGTGTGATGCGTGCGGATGGGCTTCGACACGCGAGCGGGCCGCTCGCGGCTACCTTTTCAAAGATGGCTTGGATTGGGAGGGTTGGTTCTGGTATGTTGATGACAGTGCCAGCGCCAGCCTATGAGAGAGAATCGATTCGCTAGATCTTGGATGACGATAGCGATCGTGGTTCTTTTCTTTGCGGTCGGAACAACGGTCTATTCGACTTTTCAATCACTCCGGCCGATGATGAAATTCGACGGAAACCGTGGATACGCAGACATGGTCCACCGCTATACGAATGCCAAGGGAGCGCTACCCGCCAGTGAGAAGGAACTCCGAGATTGGGCCAATGAGAACTGGGAACACGCCCCTATTCCCCCCGATGCTTTTGAGAACTCTGATTTCGCATGGGGATTGCCGCTGCAGGAGTTCTATCATGATCGGAAGCCATTTATTCTTTCCATCAGGGGCGATACCGATCTCGCGAGAAGCCTCGATAGGTATTTGAGGGATCGGACGCCTAATCTGAGTGCAGTGTGATGCGGGCGGATGGGCTTCGACACGCGAGCGGGCCGCTCGCGCCTACCTTTTTGATATGGCTTCTGTATTGCCTTGTTATGGTGTTTTTGTCATGGTCGGTTTGTGACGATTGTTCTTTTGGCTGACGACGATTCTCTGGTGGGAAGGCTGGATGTGATGAAATGCGATCTACTGCTCTGTCTCGGCGATCTGTGGGACTCTACGATTGAGAAGGCGCGGGATCGGTATCAGCCGGAGCGTGTCTTTGCGGTGCGGGGAAATCATGACTCGGCGGCGCCATTTGCGGGCTTTGTGACGGATCTGCATCTTACGGCGACGGCGTTCGGCGGGATGCGGTTCGGGGGCTTTGGTGGGAGTTGGAAATACAAGCCGCGCGGGCATCATCTCTACGAGCAGGAGGAGGTGAACGCGGCGCTGAGGGACTTCCCTGCTGTGGATGTGTTTGTCGCTCACAATTCTCCGCGTGGGATTCACGAGCGGGATAGCGATGTGCACCAGGGGTTCGATGCGTTTCGGGAATATATCGCTCGTGCGAAACCGAAATACTTTTTCCACGGTCACCAGCATTTCAATGAGGAGACGGTGATTGGCGATACTCGGGTGATCGGAGTGTTCGGGGAGCGTGTGATGGAGGTGTGAATGCTGCGCGCACGAAATGCTCTACTGAAATCTCGACACTGGATCTACGTTTCTCTATATACGTGGAAACAACACACAAAATGTATCGTCTCCTTTTTCTACTCCCCTTTTTCCTCGCTGCCTCGCCGATTCACGCTTCGGAAGAATACTTGATGGAGGAGTTTCAATCGTATGCCTTTTCCGGAGACGGGTATGATGTGAGCATTGAACTCGACAAGGTGGCTGAGGATAAGCTGGCGCCCAAGATCACTTTCACAGAGGAGGGCTGGAAGGGAACAACCGGCATCGGGAAAGACTCGGCCTACGCGGTAATTCCGGGAAAGTGGGCAGTCGTGTTCGTCGCGCCGTATGAGCTGTGGGTCTATGATGGTGGAGACAAGGTCGTCCTGCACGAGCGCACTATCGAGCCTTCGGGGTTTCGTGCGGTATCGAGTTTGAAACGTCCTTCGCTACTGAAGCGCGCGCCGAAGGGGCTGCTTGATAGGTTGAGTGAGTCCGCTCCCGCCAAAGTAGAAAACACGGCAACTGATTCGCCCGAATAGACCTTTCACCCACGTTCTACTGATCCTGCTATGGGAATGATATTTTGTCTCGCGACGGCATCGGATGATACCATCGCGAAAGTCCACGACGACCCGAGGCTCATTTACCGCGCCATTTATAACGATGATCCCGAGATCTATGAGGAGCTGTCAGCACCTCCGAAGAAACCGGGTTTTCTCGCTCGCTTGTTCGGCGCGAAGGAAGTGGATGCGCCTCCGCCACCTCCCGCAATCGAGTTCCCGAGTGAGGATTTTCAAGATTATGACCTCGACAAGGCGTGGCACGGGATCCATTTCCTCCTGACCGGATCGGACTGGGAGGGCGATCCCCCACTGAATTTCATCGTCGCTGGAGGAAAGGAGATTGGGCAAGAGGATCTTGGCTATGGTCCGGGGCGCTCGTTTCTTTCCGAGGAGGTGCATGCGATCGATTCGGCCCTCGAAGCGGTGACGATCGAGGAGTTCAAAAGCAACTTCGACCCTGAAGCGATGATGAAAGCGGATATCTACCCCACCATCTGGGACCGTGATCCTGAGGACGACGACACGCTCGGATATCTGGTCGAGTTCTTTGAAGGGTTGAAGAGGTTCATTTCCACCGCGGCGGATAAGGGTCTGGGGTTGATCGTGTGGATCGGGTAAGGTGGCGAGATGCATCGTTTCGCCTTGTCCGATTACCGTTCGTTAAAATAGTGAAGGCGTGACGAGCCCTCGATCGGCGGATGGGCTTCGACACGCGAGCGGGCCGCTCGCGCCTACCTTTGTGAAGATGACGAAAGTGTGGCCACTTCCACTACGTGCGTTCATTCTGGTTCAGCTGGGTCGTCGATTCCCAATCTCAAGGCTTGAAGGGGTCGGCGTTTTCGACTTCTGAAGATTCGGATGATTCCGGGTCGTAGAAGGTAGGACCGGGCACGCCTTTCTCGCGGGCGACTGATTCCCGCTCGACGACGAGCTCAATGGTTGTGGCCAGCGTAAGACACTTTTTCTCCCGCTCCGTGCGGTCCTTTTCTTCTGCACTTGCGAGGGTGATCAATTCATGACCCAGGCTGGTCAGCATACCGGGTATTCCGCCCGCAGGAGTCCATATTTCACCGAACAGGTTGTGGTGGCAGTAAAACTGGAAAGTGGCTCCGTCACACCCACGGTATTGCAATTTCGTGTAGCGAGTGTCCTCGAGGACCGACTCCCAGGCTGCCCGCATGTAGATGGCAAACTCTTCGCTGACCTGGATCTTTTTTCGTTCCAGGTCATCCGTCACACGAATGTCCAAGCGTATGTAGCCGTCCTCGTCGGCTTCATCATTCCATTTCCAGATTTGTTTGCGAGCCTTGACGTATTCCAGGATCCAGATGGTGGGGCCCGTCGTGATTGATAAAGGACCATCGTCGGAAACTTTCACTTCTCTGGATTCATCAACCGTCTCATAGAGGAGCACCGCATACTCCGGTGAGAAGCTGGGCTTGCCGATCATCCACAGCTCGGGATAACGCTTCCCGATCAAGGACTGGTACACGGCGATATCGTAGCCATCGGGGTCGTATGCGGGGATAGGCTCAAGGTGATTGATCCCCATCAGAAGCGGCTGGATGAGATCCTCGTCCATGATGCCCGCAGCCTTCGCAGCGTCATCCGTTTCCTGCGAGTGGACGATAGCGGACGTCAGCAAGATGCTGAGAGCTACGGTGGCGACTGTCGCACGTGGTAGATTTTTCCGAACCATGATGCTGGGAGAATACCAGCCGTGCACTAACCGTGGCAAGTCTTGTCGAATCTGGCGCGCAACTCCCGCCAGTTTGGGAAATAGTATAGATGATCTGACTACGGAGAGAATGAGGGAAAAGGAGGTTGAGATATGTCGGCCTATTGAGGTAGTATCGAAATCGATGAAACCTCCCCACTCCACGACTCTTGCGCCGGTGATTGCTTCGGTGGTTTTGCTATGTTCGATGGGGTTGTTTGCGCTTGCGCCCGTTTCGGCGAGGGTTTGGCAGGTGCCGGAATCCAGAAATCTAATTTGCTACAGTCCAAAAAACTATATTGGGATTCCAGTGAACGCTTTTCGCAATGGAAGCCTGCTACTGGGGCACGAATCGGTTTCGGAAAAGGATCTTTCTGCCAGGTTTGGCTGGTATGTAGCCAACGCAAACGAGCAAGACAAACGAGCCTTACTTTTTATTCGTATGGACCCGGAAATCCCAATGGTTCATGTGCGACAAATCTGGGAAGCTGCGAACGAATCGGGCGTTGATGCGATCTTCTATCGGGTGAGACAGATAGTGGAGTGAATCGTTATTATTGCCACCTGGTGCCTCTCTCGATCACAGAAGTAAGATGCCCGAATCTCCTTTTATTCCAGAATCTCCGTCCGAAAGGAAGAAAGAGCGAAAGTCCCCAAAAGGCTGTTATGGACTGATCACAATTGTTGCCCTATTCCTCTTCGCAACTCTTTTCCTAAGCCCCGTGCAACGGGTCGGCGATATCCGCCCAATGCTGGCTGCCGAACAGGCGGAGGAACTCCGATTTGAGGTCACGGTTTATCACCGCGAAACGGGTGAATATCCAGTCGAACTCCCCACCTCGGAGGATGCAGACTTACTCGCGGAAGGTGCGTTTCTTCGGGAGCTGTTGAACTACTCACCCGACTCGTTTTACGAGGCAAAGCAAAGGGAGGGTAAATGGGTGCGGGGATTCGTCGACGATCCGGAGAAACCTCGCCTGCTCGATCCGTGGGGAAATGTCTTCTCTATCCGGATCGACGGTGATGGCGATGGTGTTGTGCTAGTTGGCGATCGAGCGCTGAAAACAGATCATGGTGTCTTCGCGTGGTCACCCGGCCCTGATGGCGATCCCGATACATGGGAGGACAATGCTCCCGACCTGGAGATGATTTTTCTACCAGTAGACCGCAATCGTGCGCAGCGACTGGCGGCAGCCATCGCAAAGGGATTGTATTCCTATTACAAAGCGGAAGGCAGTTACCCGAGCATCCCCGGATGGGACGGCGAGTCACAGGTCGTGTTTGAGGGACAGGCTGTCGCTGATTTACTGGACCATCTATCGAACCACTCGACTGAGGAAGGCGGTAAGTATCGGGCTCTGCTAAAGCCAGAGTTCACGGCAGAGAATGCCGGTGTTGGAGAACCGAGATCCGGAGTCGTGCGCGATGGAGAGGTGCCGAAGATCATCGACCCGTGGGGAAATCCTTTCTACCTTGAGAACGCGCCGGGTGAAAGCTCCTACCCTGCCCTCGCGGTATCTTCGGCAGGGCCGGATGGCGATCCGGATGCGGAACTAGACAATATCCAACCTCGATGGGGCTGGCGGTGAGATGGGTGCTAGCGAACCCGATAAGACCGGTTCTATCGCGCACTCAGATGAAAGGTCGAGATATGGTTGAGTGAATCGCCTCGGCTTCTGGGGACAAAGCTGGAGCTTTATCCCACCTATGTGGGTTCGGCGCATGGGCCGGGCAGGGAACGGACTGGGAAGTCCGTTCTACGGGAGCTCTCCACCCAAACACTAACACGAACACACTTCTTTCTTTACTAACATTGTCACATCTGGTATAATGGAGGGAAACACAAATCCTCTCAGATATGGCATCAAAACAATGGGAAATACGATTGGAGAAGCAGCGTCGGTCTCGGCTGAAGGCACAGCGCCGAGCGAAGAACAAACGCAAGCAGGTCAGCAGAAAGATGAAGCGGGAACGGAAACGCTTCCGCGCAATACAGGCGCAGATGAACAACTACATCGCGGAGAATACGGAGCCGATCCCACCGGAGACGGATGTGATCGATGAGCGCACCTCTAATGCGAACCGAGACCCGAGGTTGCGTCGGCAACGGGCCTTCGGAATGATCTCGACGATGGGCCGCTCTTCGTATCTCGGCGGCGGAGCTTCACCGATGGGAGGTGGGCTATGAATCGGGCAGAACGTTTGCTGGAAAGACAGAAACACGCGTACGGTATGCGCGTGTTTTTTCATGGCCAATGGCGGGAGCAGAGCGACTACTTCCGACAATCGGTCGACAATATCGGGGCGGAACAGCGGCAGTCCCCTACTCCGAATACGAGCAGGCAGTCGGGGCTTTTCGACACGACTGGTGTGGAGGCATGTCAGGCGTATGCGGCGGGCTGTATGGCGTGGCTTTCGCCTTCGGAGTCGGCGTGGTTCAAGTTCGAGCCGCCGAAGCCTTTTGATGGATCGGATGCGGTCCAGGAATGGTATGGCCAGTGCACGGAGATCACGCGGGAGATCCTGGCGAATTCGAACTTTTATCGCGAGATCCACAAGGCGTATCTCGATGATGGTGCGTTCGGCACGTCGGCGCTGGTGGTGGAGCCGGATGGTCAGTTCGGCCTGAACTTCAAGGCGCTGCGCATCGGCACGTATTCGATTCTCGAGGATTCGCGGGGCGTGGTGGACACGGTGTTCGCGGAGTTCGACTTTACGGCGAAGCAGGCGGTGGAGCGGTTCGGAGAGGACATGGTCAGCAAAAAGGTGCGCGAGGCCTACCTGGATCCGAAGCGGATGGACAAGGATCGTTTTCGCTTTGTCAGGACGGTGGTTCCGAATAACGAGGCTCAGGCGGGTAAGATCGATGAATCTGGCATGGCCTATCAGGTCGTGTGGGTCGAGGAACGCGAAAAGAAAGAGGTGAAGGTCGAGGGAGCGTGGGAGATGCCCATTCTCGTTCATCGTCACCAGTGCTACACGGATACGGTGTGGGGCTTTGGTCCGGGGTGGCGTGCGCTGCCTGACATGCGCCAACTGAATGACATGCAGATCCTACTCGACACGCAGGTCGAGACGGCGGTGATCCCCCGTGTGCTGGCCCACGCCGATCATGAGGATATGATAGACATGCGTGCGGGTGGCGTGACGTATTTCACCGATCCGGGCTCGGTGCCACGTGTGTGGCTGAATGATTCGAACTACCCGCAGGGGCTGGACCGGATCGAATGGCGACAGGCAAATGTGCGACGGACGTTTTACAATCACCTCTTCCAGCTGCTGTCGGAAATGCCTCCTGGCAAGGAGATGACGGCGACGGAGGTGATGCAGCGTCAGCGGGATCAGTTGCCGGCGTTTTCCCCGACGTTCGCGTCGAAAATGACGGAGATTTTCAATCCGCTGGGTCGCAGGGCGTTTGGCGTTCTGCTTCGGTTAGGGGCGTATCCCGAGCCGCCTCGCGAACTGGTGCAGGAGTCGGAGGAGGGTGTGATCGTTCCGGATCCGAAGATGACTTACACGTCGCGAATGGCGCTGCAGATCGAGGCGATTGAGAATGAGTCTTTTCTCCGCTATTTCGAGCAAAGCTCGGCGCTGATGCAGGTGCATCCCGGTGTGGCCGATCACATCGACTGGGACAAGGTCGCCCGTGGCATGGCCCGCAATGAGGGCGTGAAGGAAGACTGGATCAAGAGCGAGATGGATGTCGAAGGCATGCGCGAAGCCCAGGCCGAGGAGGAAGCTCGCCTGCAACAGCAGGAGGAGGAGATGGCTGCGGTAGATGCTGCGAGTCAGTTGGGGAGTGCGGGGGTTCTTAAGTAATCGGTAATTTGTCAGGCACAAAGGCACAGAGGGATAAGGCACAAAGGGGCTCGTTGCTCCGCCCTTAGCAGAACCACTTTGTGCCTCTGTGCCTTATGGCTTTGTGCCTCTCTCCCATGTGAGAGTAAGAAAACGAAAAAGATAAAGATAAAGACCACACATGAATATTGGCGAACGATTGATGACTCCCCGAACCGGGGAAAGCGCGCGGGACTTCAAGAAACGACAGGAACGTTTCCGCGAGAAATGTGAGGAGGTTTTCTCCCAACCGATGGCCCGGGAAATCCTGGGGGAATTGATCCATTCTCATCACCCTCTGCAACCGAGGACGAATGGGTCGATGTCGACTCATGAGTCGGCGTTCCTGGACGGAGAGATGTCGCTGCTTTCTTTCCTGATTTTGAACAGCGGCCAGACGGACCTGCTGTCGATCAAACCGGCCAGCCTGGTGAGATCCTGACCGAGCAAGAAACCCTATCATTTTCCATCATTTTAACACAAACACCACTGAACACTGATACCCATGACTGATAACTCCCCTACGACAGACACTGCTACCGAACTTGGTTCGACCGCCGATGCTTCTCCGATCGAATCCCCCGCCCCGACTGATACGAGCCCTTCTGTCTTTTCCGATGGGCTGACGTTTCGCAAGGACTGGTTCCAGGACTATGCGGAGGACCCGGCGTTTTCTCCCTACCTGAACTCGCTCTCGAAATACAAGGACCTGCCCGGACTGATCAAGGTGGCGGAGGATTCTCGACGTCAACTCTCGCAGCGCATGGATGGCTATGTGAAGCTGCCGGGCGAGGATGCGTCGGACGATGAGATCTCGGCCTATCGTGAGAAGGTCGGCATCCCTTCCGAGATCGATGGATACGAGTTTTCCCTGCCGGATGGCGTTTCAATCCCGGAAGGTATCGAGATCACGGCGGAGCGGCAGGAGGCGTTTGCGGAGTTCGCTCACAAGGCGGGCCTGACAAAGCAACAGGCGAACGATGCCTTTGGCTTTCTCGTCGAGAGCGAGCTGCAGGATTATGGCTCGCTGCAAAAGGAGAACGAGGCGGCAGCGGAGGCGGATCGAAAGGAGCTGCGAGAGGTCTGGGGTGCGGACTATGAATCGCGCCAGCAGGATGCGCGGCGAGTGGCTGCGTCCTTCGGCATCGACCCGAGCGATCCGGTGCTGGATCTCCCTCGCGTGGCGATGGCGTTTGCGGGAGTGGCGTCGTCGATTGCCGAGAGCAAGCTAACGAACGTCCCCGCGCAGCCGGCCCATTTGTCCTACGGATCGCAGGCGAAGGACATCATCCGCAACGAGAGCAATCCCGAACACGAGGCGTATCACGACCGCTCCCATCCGCAGCACAATGCTGTGGTGCAGAAGGTACTCGAGCTGCAGAGAAGGCAGGTGGATGGGGAGGGCCCGCGGTAGCAGGTGAGGTGGGTCTTGGCTGCGAAGATTCTGGAGATTCGTGGTGGGCTCAACACTGGAACCGGTCCTTCAGAGCATTAGGCTGATCTGTAATTGAACAAAACAACCTACTTATCTGGCATCCCTTCCTGCTCATCAACCTTTGCAGCCATCAACCGGAAGTTCTCGTACAAGTTCGGAGCTTTGATTTTCTTTCCTCGCTTTCTGATATACTCCTCACATACTCCGTGGGCTCGCTTTATCGGACCTCCTCTGACGTGAAATAAAAGAGCCTCATCAATCGTGTTGTTTTTCCAGGCTGTCCCGAGTAATTCATAGTAGTTAAGGAGTGCCACCAAGTCTCGGTCGTTAATCGTCAAAGTGGAAGGTGATCCATCTTCGTTCACGACGGTCGGAAGCCCGTTTTTGTCCGTGGTAACTCTCGCCCCTTTGTTTATCAGCTTTACCATGGCGAAATTGGCATCAGCAAGATCTCCGTTTTCAGAAAGATCACCCAAAAGGTCAAACGTATACATCCGTTTGTTCGCGGTTTTTGTAGCTTCTAGTTCCTTCCGATTCTCCGCCAATTGATCCGCAATCAGCGATGTCTCAATATGAGAATAGATGAGACTAACTGCGACCAACAGAAGACTGATCGCCTGGAGAAACGGCGTAGTAGTTCGTAGAACACGGACAAATTTTGGAGCTTTCTTCATTATTATCAGGACACAGCCGTGGCGATAACAAGAGGAGTAAAAGGATTCAACTCAAAAATTGTGAACTTTCCTTTCTATACAAACTCGCAATCGAATTCTATTTTAATTATTTTCAATTACTGTATTTCGACTTTCAAACCCCACACACCTAGTGTGTTCTCCGTTATTGGGAAGCAGCAGGTTATGTGAATATTTCTATGATTCGATCTGCCTACAACGTCTGGAGCCGGGTGACGGGAATTCCGTGGCTGCTGCGCTGCGTGATGCTGGTCTCTGCGCCGTTGGGTGTGCTCGCGATGTTGTTTTCGATCTTGCCGATCTGGGTGGATGAGGATGGATTCCCCCTCCCTCTACGTGAGGTGTGGGCGGACGGTTTTGGACTGCGTGTGTTCCTGGCTGGAGCGGTGATGATTCTGGTCGCGCTGCTGATCTATCAGGGTCGCCCTCGTAATCGGCACATGCTGGCGGCTCTGTTTTGTGGGCTGTATGTCAGGGAAGGTGTCTCGGAGTATGTTCAGTCCCCCACTTCGTTGGCGCCGCTGCTTAGCATGGGTGTGTATCTCGCAATCACGATTTGGTATCTGTATTTCAAAAGGGATGTGAAGGCGTATTTTGCGGGGAATTCTTGTGGAGGTGAACCGAAAGAACGGAAGGTGTCCCGATGAGCGAATTGGTTTCGAAGATCTGGAGGCGAATGATGGAGATGCCGACAATCCTTCGCTGGTTCACGTTTTGCTGCGGCCTGATGGGGTTTGTCGTAGTTGTGGTCTCGATGTTACCGGGGTGGAAAGATGAGAACGATGTCTCTCACTCCGTTGGGGAATTCTGGGCGGATGGATCCGGACCAACAGTTTTCAGCATCGGGATCTGCTTGATGGGAGTGGCGTTCATCATCTATCGCGGATTTTCGTGGGGGCGACATGTGCTGGCTGCTGTTGTTTGCGTCCTCCATGTGCTCGAAGCGTTTTCACGAAATTACGTAGTCGTGTCGCTGGCCCTTGCCGCAGGAGGTATTGCGCTCACGATTTGGTACCTGTATTTCAAAAGGGATGTGAGGGCGTGTTTTACGGGGAATCCGAGTGGAGGAATTTAGTGCGAGGTGATGTAGTGCGCCGTTCGCGAGGATAGCGCGATCTCTTACCTGTGTTTGCGGTGTTGGTTGCTACGGAATCTGGAGAAATGTGACCTATGGACTGGTTGCTCGGGTTGATGCCTCTTGAATGGTTCCTGGAGGGATCGTTCTGGATGTTGGTCGTCGCGTTTTTTGCGGTTCCGCTTTGGTTGGTTTTCTTTCCACCGAGGCTTCTACAAAAGTATTGGTGGTTGCGTCCTGTAGTGGCAACGGTGGTGTTTTCAGGGTTTCATTTTGCTTACTACTACTGGGTGCTGATTCCCGTGAGCATTGCCTATTTAGCGAAGTATGACCTCGGGATCATTGAACCAATGGTGGCTCGGGTTCTTCCAGAGAAGACGATCGTCCCGGCGATGGGACTAGCTTCGGCTTTGTTCGCTTTGTGGGGCGCGGGAAGATTGGCCTCTCGGTTCGTGATACGTAGAACTCGTTTGCGGGTTGTGAAGTGAGATGGCAAAAAACGTGAGCAATTCCCCTCACCTGCCGAAGTTCTGGCAGGCGTCGGCCATGAGGGCCTGGCAAGGGTGCAAGGGCTTCGATTCTGCTCGTTTACACTCGCTGCTACGCGAGATCCGCGGATAGGCTTCGACTCTGCTTGTTTACCGGTAACCGGCGTGGACTCGCTGCTACGCGAGATGGGCTC
>PAAG01000028.1 GCA_002698785.1 Verrucomicrobiales bacterium
CACCTCGCAGCTGATCTCGATGCATTCCGGGCATCACTCGTCGACTTCGAGCCCGAGACCGCAAACTCGAAAGTCGGCCGCTTCAAACGCAACGTCCTCTTTCGCCCGGTCTGGAATCTCTACCGCAAATGGACTGCCTAGAGGTCTGCCCACTACGCTGAGTAGTTCCTCGCGCCAAAGATCGAAGAGCCCACCCTCACATGCGTTGCCCCTTCTTCAATGGCAACGGAGAAATCATGGCTCATCCCCATGGAAAGAACAGGAAGGCCAAAACCTGACACATCCACCAGTTCGTCGCGCAATTCACGTAGTCGAGAAAAGAAAGGCTTCACCTCTTCGGGATCTTCCTGGTAGGCAGGAACAGTCATCAGCCCCTCGATCGAGAGATTCTCCAAATCAAGCAATCCTTCAATTTCTTCTTTCACCACTCCAACCGGAAATCCAAATTTCGCGTCATCATTCGCAACATTGACCTGCAGCAAAACTTTCGGTCGCAGATCAAGCTCTCCCGCAATCCGATCGATCTGCTGAGCGAGCTTCACAGAATCCACACTGTGAATCATCCCGCACAGGGGCAAAACCTTCCTCGTCTTGTTTGATTGCAGGTGTCCGATCAAATGCCACTCTAGCGCATCTGGCATCTGTGGCACTTTCTCCAGAAGTTCCTGGACCTTGTTCTCGCCGAATACGAGTTGCCCTGCCTCCACCGCTTCAGCAATATCCGACACGGGCCAGGTCTTACTCACTGCGACTAGAGTGACATCATCCACCGTGCGCCCCGCCTTCGTTGCCGCATCGGCAATCTGGTTCTGCACTCGCTTAAGATTTTCAGCAATACTCATTTCTCTTTCAAATCCGCAATACCACTACGATCAAGCCGAACGATTCGCCACTCATCGAGAATTTGTCCGCCCATATTTTCGTAGAGGTCGATCGCGTTCCGATTCCAATCCAGGACAGACCACTCGTATCGACCGGCGTTACGCTCTTCAGCGATTCTGCCTACCGCTTTCAACAGCTGTTTTCCGATTCCTTTCTTTCGAAAAGCAGGCCTCACATACAAATCCTCAAGCCAGATTCCCGCGCGCCCCACAAAAGTGGAGAAAGTGGAAAAGAAAATCGCGTAGCCAATCAGTCCATCTTCCGACTCCGCAACGAGTGCTTCAGCCGCAGAATTCTCTCCAAACAAACTTTTTCGATAATCTTCTTCCGTGGCCACTACCTGATCGAGCAAGCGCTCAAATTCGGCTAACTCCCTCACCATGTTTAAGATATCGCAAATATCGCCCTCTCTTGCCGCTCGAATGCGGATGTCAGATGTAAAAATTTCGCTCATTTCGACTCTGTTTTGCTCAAAACTTGGCACGCCCAGTGCTCATATAAATGACCTGTCAGAAGGTCCTGAACCAGACGACAAAAGGGTTGAAACCAGAACGGCAACCCGGTTGACGACAAGTCTTTTGCAGGTTTTACGGGGGTTTTTCCTGCGCTTGTCAACCGGGTTGCCCGTTTCATTTCTGGAGATAGCGTCGAAAGGAAAAACATCATTCCTATCCAAGAGCCCCTCTTCTCTTTCCTCAAAGAAACTCGCTTTTGAACTCACTCCCGAACATCAGAGACCAAATGGACTGACCCCCAAAAAATTCAAAAATCTGATCATTCATTTTCCAGAGTTGGCACGCAGGGTGCTCTTATAAGATTCCGTCCGAAGGTCCTAGACCGGGTGACTAGAAAAGGGTTGAAACCAGAACAGCAACCCGGTTGACGAACAGTCTTAGCAGGTTTTACGGGGGTTTTTCCTGCACCACTCGTCAACCGGGTTGCTCGTTTTTCAGGAACGAGCAATTCTGATGTTAGTGGCCACCGGCCCCAAGCTCCTGCGGCCGGTATCCCCCTCTCGACTTGAAGTAGAAGAAGAGAATCAGGTAGCACACAAAAAGGAACGCTGGCAGCAAAGCCATGCGTGCGAACGTCGCCTTCTTGTATTCGTTCTGCACCCCTTTCACAACTTTCAGCTCCTCCTCCGGAAGCTCTTCTACCGCCTTCCCATTCAGACTTGGCGACGAACCGATGATGTTAGGCTCTTCTTTGCCCTGCACCTTTTGATAGATGGCCGGGTGGTCCGTCTTCAAAGTCTTATCAATGTCGGTATCCTGCCAGACTCCCATGAGCGGAGCACCTAGCACACCCATTCCGAGCACACCAACTGCCGATACACCGTTCAGAGTCAATGCTCCCCCCTTGGGAAACTGCTCCGAAACCAGTCCAAGTGTCGTCGACCACAGAAACGTCTTACCAAAAGCATACAGCGTCGCGACGAGAACGATCACCCAACCTGCGGACTGACTGAGTAAGAGCAACCCAACCACTGCCACAGCAGCACTGATCACGAGCAAACCGATCGGCGAGAATTTGTGGACGATCGGCCCGGCAAACCACCGTAGGATCGTCATGATCACCGAGGTATACACCAGTACCCAGGCCGCGGCTTTACCCAACTCCAGGCTGAGTAGTCCCGGCATCCATGTATCCGTTCCCAATTCTGTCGTAGCCAGGAATGGCATTGTCAGCAGAACAAACACGAACATCGGCCGTCCCAGCGATCTTGTGTAAATCCCGGCAAGAACCGCGACCACCGCTCCCGCACCGAAAACGACCGCCCAGTTTGCCTGACCAGCGATCGCCTGGTAGATCGCCATCACCAGCAGAACGGTGAACATAAAAAATCCGAAGGCGCCAAACTCACCCAGCATCTCGCGATACCCGATTCCAGCAGCTACCCGCTCGTTCACCGGGAACGTCCGCTTTAGAATCAGAATCGTGTAGATCACCACGGGAATGAAACACATCCCGAACTTCACCTGCCAACCGATATCGAAATTGCCCAGCACCAAAGTAAAGATCGCTCCCAGGGCAATACCGGCAGGCCATCCGGCGTGGAGGATGTTTAGCCACTTCGCCTTATCCCGGCTGAAAATCGTGGCGACCACAGGATTAATAAACGCTTCCACCGTGCCGTTCCCGAGCGCCATCGTGAACGTCCCCCAGTAAAGAAGGTTGTTATCCGGCTTCGCCAACAACGTCATCGAAATCGCCAGGAAGTGGCAGACAATGGCAAACAGAGCTGCGGCTTTGTAGCCAATCTTATCAATGATCAGGCTGAAAACGATGATGCTCAGCGCAAATGGCCAGAGCCCCACTCCCAGGATTCGGCCCTTCTGGGACTCATTCATCCCGAACTCAAGGGCGATATCGTCGATCAAGGTCGACCGAACGCCAAAAACAAACGAAGTGGCGACAAGCGCGATGAAACACGCCCAGAACAGCTTTTTATCAGTAGAATCACTCATAGAGACCGAAAGAGAACAAACGGAAAGCACGCATACTGGGCAATCCGTCCACTCCTTTCAATCCCCGATTTCATGCGGTTTTGCGGGATTACTTCCTCAAGTAAGCCCAGACAAACCCTGTTCGGTCTTCATTCAGGAATTCCGCCTTCTGGAAATAGAGATCTCTGAAAACCTCATTTCGCTTTTGGTTAGCCTCGTCATCCCCTTCCACATACGGCATCTGGCTAGCCTTATCCCATTTCTTCTGCCATGCCTCACGCTTCTCTTCGAACTCGTTTTTTGACAGTCCATTAGCTATCGAAGCGAGAGCTACAGAATCCCCCAGCAGTAGGTCCGGTTTCCCGTCCTCATTCAAATCAGTAGCCCAGACGCGCGTCGAATGCTGTGGCTTCTTCAGATCTTGCCATTTCAACAACTCGAAGCTGTTCTGGTAGCCACTTCCTTTGATCAAAGTTTGGAAGCCGGAAAACTCAGGCACTTTCCCTTCTTCGGCTATGTTCTCGGCCCACTGTGCACCACCTTGACTCGAACCACTTAACATATCCAGATCCCCGTCACCATCCCAATCCACAAGAAAGGGATCCCCGTGCGCTCCTTCGATTTTCAAAGGACCCGAGTCCGTTTCCAACATCTCCGGAACAGGGTCAAACGCCCCCTCCCCTTGACCGGAGAACAGGTAAAAACCACCCTCAAAATTGCCCACTACCAGGTCAAGATCACCGTCGTGATCCCAATCGACTGCCCATGGTTTTGTACAAATACCTTTTACCCTTTCGTTATCTCCATTGTAGGGAATCTCCAAGGGCTTGCCATCAGTCCCTTCCAGAGGCTGCGCTTGGTTGAATTTACCTGCCCCTGCTCCCCACAAAACCTGAAACAATCCGGCCATCGGATTCCCATTTCGGGAATATGATCCAGAAAGAATATCAAGGTTTCCATCATCATTAAGATCCACAACCTGTGGAGTCGAGCTGGTGCATCACCAGACTCCCGGAACCTCTGCAATCCTCCCTCCCGCCTCCAGCCAGCGGCCTTCTCCAAACTGTAAGCCTCCAAGATGAGGAAAAACCCGAATCTTCCCCTGAGCAAATTGCCCCACAAGTAACTCCTGTTTCCCGTCGCCATCATAATCCGCCAGACAGGGACTGGCATACCCCGGCGACTCTACTCGGATCGGTTCTTCTCCTGCCATCAGCATGACCGGTTCTTCGAATTCAGCCGCTAGACTGCAAGTTGTAAGGGCAGCAAAAGCACCTGCCGCGACGAGTTTATCCTTCATAAGTTCAATAATTTGAGGTTATTCCGCAGATTCGATGAGTTGAGAAACCTGGAAGACCAGCCGCGGTTCACTGCCTTCCGCAAAAAGAGTCCCATCCGCTTTAAATATGCGGACAAAAGGCAAGGCTCCATTTCCACCTGGACCCGTTGACGCAAGATCGCCAAGCTCGTCACGCCCCTCGAACTTCAGGGCCGGAAAAGGAATTTCCTGTTTCAGCAAATAATTTCGATTCGATTCTGCCGAATCGTCGTGCCCAACCAGAATGATCTGTACGGACCGCTCGTTCTCAGGACGTTCCAAAACTTTTCTGTGGAGCGAAGCCAACTGCTTCGTAAAGGCTTTGCAAACGCCTCACCACGACGCCGAATGGTAGAATACAAAGTACTCAGGATCTCCGGTCAGCTCTACCTCCACTATCGACATCTCTTCGATCCCGACGAGCCTCCCCTTGAGAGATTCCGAGAGGTTTACCGGATCATCAGAAAAAACATAAGGCACTGAAAACCAGACTACAAAAGACGTAGAAATAGAAAGAAAAGCCCTCATCACTCCTACTATTGAAACGAGGGAAACTATAGAAGGTTAGGCGGGAGATGAATTTATATCATCTTTTTACAAAGCTGTTACAAAACACCGTTCCGTGTAGCTTCTTGCCTGCACATTACCAAAGATAGATTTTGCACTCCCAGAGAAACCGGCGGGTTTCCCACAGCCTCGATACTCTTGAAATCGCTCAAAAAATGGAGCAGATCCTGCATCCAATTGTGGAGAAATCGGGCAATTTGCAAAGATGACCCGATTGGACGGAAAATCTTCGCGTAATTACGTTGGATGCCCCGTAAAGCCGCCGATTGCGTAACAATACAGTGAATGGAATGTTAGACGAACAGATGTCATTTGCCCACAAATTGCGACTCCTCGCCCTGTCAGTTTCACTGGCCACCGTCTCCTGTGCTTTCTCCGCAGAGGATGCAAAGCCACCGACAGAGAAAAATGCCGCTACACCGGAGTTTCCCGCTGCCCAGATTGAATTCTTCGAGGAAGAAATCCGCCCTCTTTTGGCCGACAACTGCCTTGAGTGCCACACTGGCACAAAAGCGAAGGTTGGGCTGATGCTGGATCGGCGCGCAGGGTGGTTGAAGGGAAGCGATTACCGAAAAGTGGTCGATCTTGAGAAGCCCGCTGAAAGTGTGTTGATTAAATCAGTCTCTCACACCGGAGGCAAGGATATCCCTTCGATGCCAGAGGATTTGCCGAAGATCTCAGATGAATCCATCGCTAAACTCACCAAGTGGATCGGCATGGGGCTTCCCTGGCCGGAATACGATAAGCCAGCCGAAGCTGATCCCAAACAGCACTGGTCCTTTCAGCCCGTGAAAAAGCCCGAACTCCCTGAGAATGCTGGGCACCCAATCGATTATTTTCTTTCGAAATCGCAGAAAGCTTTGGGCGTGACACCGGCACCGAAAGCAGACCGCCAGACTCTTTACCGCCGCGTCCACTTCGATCTTCTCGGCCTTCCCCCGAAATTCGAAGAGTCTCAAAAATTCATCAACGACCCGCGCCCCGACAACGTCGTATGGCCGGAATTGATTGAACATCTCATGGGCTCCCAGCACTACGGCGAGCGCTGGGCACGGCACTGGATGGATATCGCCCGCTATTCCGATACAAAAGGCTACGAAGCTGGGGGCCGCGAGCGCCGCTTCGTATACAGCTACACCTATCGCGATTGGCTGATCAAAGCCTTCAACGAAGACATTCCCTACGATAAGTTCCTCCTCTACCAGCTCGCTGGTGAGCAACTCGTAGACTGGGAAGGACCAGACAAACGTCACCTTGCAGCGCTGGGTTTCCTTTCACTCAGCAAGAACGGGAAGCAGGAACTAGTGCTCGATGACCGTCTCGACACCACATTCCGCGGAACCATGGCGCTGACAGTGTCCTGCGCAAGATGCCACGATCACAAATTCGATCCTATTTCGACCAAAGAATACTACAGCCTCTACGGAGTATTCCTCAACTCGATGACTGAGGACCAACCGACCATCGGTGATGCGCCTAAAGGCCCCGAATATGACAAGTATCTCAAGGAACTCGCTGAGAAACAGAAGGTCGTAGATGAATTCCTTGAGCCAAAACTCGAAAAAATCGCAAAAGAAAACCCGAACATCGCGAACCGTCGCGCTCAACTGATCGGGAAACTGGAACGCCCTGATCGCATCAAGCTTCGGAATCTGGAGCGAGTAGTCGACAAATTTGTCGCCGATTCCAAAATGGAAGCCGACAAGGCATTGGTGCTGAAAGATCGAGAATCGAACATCAATCAGCACGTGTTCATCCGAGGGAATCCCTCTCGTCGAGGCGAGCTGGCACCTCGCCAGTTTCTCGAGATCGCATCTCTCAGCGAAGAGCCCACGGAATACGAGAAAGGAAGTGGACGTCTCGAGATGGCTCAGGATATCGTCGATCCAACCAACCCGCTGACGGCTAGAAACATCGTCAACCGTATCTGGATGTGGCACTTCGGAGAAGGCATAGTGCGTAGCGTGGATGACTTCGGCACCCAGGGCGAAAAGCCCGACCATCCCGAACTCCTCGATTATCTCGCAACATGGTTCGTCGAAAATGGCTGGTCCGTGAAGAAGCTTCATAAGCTCATCCTCACCTCAAAGGCATGGCAGCAGCAGTCCTCTAATCCAAATGAAGAGGCGAATATGCTGGTCGATGCAGAAAACCGGCTTCTCTGGAAATACAATCGCCAGCGGCTCGACCTGGAGCAGATGAGAGATGGAATGCTCGACGTTGTCGGAAACCTCGACAACACGATGTATGGCCGGGCCGTGAAGATTTTAGAGCCTCCGTACTCGAATCGCAGATCTGTCTACGCCTTCATTGATCGGCAAAACCTGCCGCCCATTTTCCGGAACTTTGACTTCTCCAACCCGTCAGAAACAACGGCGCAGCGCCCGAATACAACCATCCCCATGCAGGCGCTCTTCACCTTGAACAGCAACTTCGTCCAGAACCAGGCCACCAATCTGGCGAAGAAAACCGAATCTGCTGAAGACCGCATCAAGGCGATGCACCGCGCTGTTTTTGCAAAAGAACCTTCAGAATCAGACCGCCATATGGCTGAAAGTTTCCTGACAGTATTCAATTCCGAAATGGGTGACTTTGCTGAACGTCAGACCGAAACCGAGTGGAGCTACGGCTGGGGAGCGGTCGACGATGCCGGAAAAGTGGATTTCAAACCTTTCCCACACTGGACCGGAGAGCGCTGGCAGATGTCGGAGCAATGGCCTTACGAGCACAACCTCTACCGCTATCTTCGCGCGGACGACCGGGGATTCATGCACCCGGGTGCAACGGAAAGTGAATCTGCCATGTATCAATGGCGGGCACCCGCCGATTTAAAGATTCAGGTCGAGAGTGTGGCAGAGCGATCTGCTGTTGGCAAAGGCAACGGCGTCCGTCTTCGAGTAGCGACATCCAGTGAAGGAGTCATCTTCGACAAAGTCTTGGAAGCATCTCAAAAAACCTTGCCCGTCAACATTCCTCAAATCTCAATCAAGAGAGGTGAATTCGTCTGGTTCATCCTCGATGCGAATGGAAACACTTCGCACGATTCCACAAAGTGGGACCCGAAAATCGTAGACCTCGACGGTAACTTTCCTGCGTGGCAAGAGTCGGAGATGTTCTCAGGCCCCGCAAAACCAGCCACAGCGTGGAGCGCCTACGCTCACGCCCTTTTGAACACCAACCGATTCCTCTTTGTCGAATAGGTGAAGAACCCTGTCATTTCCCATCATTTTCATGAATAATTTCTGCTCATCACGTAGAGACTTCCTCCGCAACACCGGCATGGGAATGGGAGGCGCTCTGGGTCTTGGCCCCCTCCTCTCTAACCTGAATGCCAGCGATCGCTCGGTGAACCCACTCGCCCCAGGTAAGACCCACTTCCCGGCGAGGGCGAAACGAGTCATTCACATTTTCGCCAACGGCGGCCCATCACAAGTCGACTCCTTCGACTACAAGCCGGAGTTGTACAAGTATCACAACAAAGAGATGCCCGGTGAGTCCCTACGCACGGAGAGGAAGACCGGAACACTCATGGCTCCGCCTTTCGAATACAAGCAGCGCGGACAGTCAGGAATTTGGGCTAGCGATCTCTTCCCACAAGTCGCTGAAATGGCAGACGATCTCTGCATCGTAAATTCGATGTATGCAAACGTGCCGAATCACGAGCCCTCTCTTATGCTCATGAATACAGGTGCTGAGCGTGTCAGCCTTATTCGCCCGAGCATGGGTAGCTGGGTAACCTACGGCTTGGGGACAGAAAATGAAAACCTTCCCGGTTTCGTATCACTCTGCCCTGGCGGAGTCCCTGTAGTCGAGACCCAGAACTGGCGCTCGGCCTTCCTTCCCGGTGCCTATCAGGGAACGCACATCGACACAGAGAACACTCTCATTTCAAAACTCATTCCAGACATCAAAAACAAGCGGATGCCGAAGGAGTTGCAGCGCCGACAGCTTGACCTCATCCAACAGATGAACCGAGCCGATCAGCAGACGCAACAGCACGATCCAGATGTCGAAGCCCGCATCCACTCCCTCGAGCTCGCGTATAACATGCAGATCGAGGCTACCGATGCTTTCAACGTCGAGCGTGAACCACAACACATCCGCGATCTTTACGGAGACACTCTACACGGTCGTCAGATGCTCATTGCCCGACGTCTTGCCGAGCGAGGTGTTCGCTTCATTCAGGTCTGGCACGGAGCAGGCCAACCTTGGGACAGCCACTCAGAAATCAAAAAGAACCACGGACGCCTGGGGGCCGAAGCAGACCAACCGATTGCGGCGCTTCTGAAAGACCTCAAGCAGAGGGGTATGCTGAACGACACCCTCGTCGTATGGGGCGGTGAGTTTGGCCGTACTCCGACCGTTGAGCTTCCCACACCGGGTGCCAATGCTGCCGATACCAAACTCGGTCGTGACCACAACCACCACGGATTCACCATGTGGATGGCTGGTGGCGGAGTGAAGAGCGGTTTCCAGTATGGAAAGACCGACGAATTTGGATTCAAGGCAGTCGAAAACCGTATGCATGTTCACGACCTTCACGCGACCATTCTTCACCTGCTGGGATTCGATCACGAACGTCTTACATTCCGTTATGCCGGAAGAGACTTCCGCCTCACCGATGTCCACGGGGAAGTGTTTCACGACCTGATCGCCTAGAGAGAAAACTTGGTCAGGTCCGAAGTCTCAGAAATGTAGATGGCTCCTGCCAGGAATCGGCCAGATTCCCAACAGGAGCCATATTTTTCCTCCTCAAAATTCGTATTGCGCTGACCTATGCGGCCATCAGGAGGGGAGAGCCGGCCCCTGCCGAGATTCGTTAGGAATCCCAGCAGAAGCCGTATTTTTCCTCCTCAAATTCGTGAGTGTTCGGGGGGTTGTTAAAGTGCGGAGAGCCGGCCCCTGCCGAGATTCGATTGGAATCCCAGCAGAAGCCGTATTTTTCCTCCTCAAATTCGTGAATGTTCGGGGGTTGTAAAATGTGCGGAGAGCCGACCCCTGCCAGAATTCGAATGGAATCCCAGCAGGAGCCGTATTTTCCTCCTCAAAATCTATCTTCGACGAACACGGACAAGGGATGTAACTGACCGCTTTCCTGTCGCGTCTACCGCTTTGAAAAGCACTCTTGTCCGATCTCCTACAGGCACTCTTACTCGTGCTGTCCAGTTAGTCGTTCCTTTCACTTTGTTTCTAAACTTGCGCTGCCCTGGACGAGTGCCTCTTCCTCTTACAGCCACCTGGACCTTGCGAATGAAGTTATCCTCACCAAAAGCTCTGGCCGTTCCCTGAATGCGCACACGGGGTTTGTTTGTCACGCGAATTACCCTCTGCCTCTTGGCACGAACCAAAGGCCTGGTATTCGAAATGTTCACATTCGGTGGGGTATCAACAGGTGGTGTAGCGACAAGGTCGAACCTTTCGATCGCCACATTGTCGAAATCAGTCTCAAAGGTGACCGAAACCGATGCGCCCGCTGAGAGCCTGACTTGCATGTTGCCAGTCGGAGCAGTCTCTCCTGTGGTGAAAAGCAGAGTTACTGTTTGAAAGGAAGAGCTTGAAGAATCAAGGAATCCCAGAAGCTCAAGAACCTCCCCTTCTGTTATACTCCCAATCAGATCCGACTCGATCAGCTCGAGGTTGAGGATGTTTCCTACAACACCGAAGAGGTCCTCATCTCCCTGAAGAGTCTCAAACAGGTCGGCGATAAGAGAGAGATCACTGAGATCGCCATCATCGCCCAGTAAGACTGTTACCACGTTCAATAGAGCGTCTACCGCTTCTTCGTTACCCAGAACTGAATCGAGCAATTCGCTCACATCAGCCACAATTGGATTGGAAGGGTCAAGGTTGAGTAGATCGGCAATATCAAGATCCGTGAGACTTCCCGGATCAAGATCTCCATCCAAAACACTCTCCAAAAGATCAGATACCGCAGTTACTACGGTTTCATCTTCACCCACGAGCGAAACAAGAAGTTCCTCGATGGCAAGAGACAGATCACTGTCACCAGCCAAGTCGAGTTCAGCCAACAGGTCCCGCAGGGTTCCTAAGAGCAGCAGATCATCCGAGAGAATACCATCGAGCAGATTAAGATCTGTCGTGAGCGTATTCGCAAAGCTCAGGTCGAGTCCCAAAAGGCCCACCAGTTGATCCTGATTGAGTTCGGCGACGACATTGTCACCCCCATCCAATATCTGAAGGCCGAATGAGTTTGATGCCAGGGACACCAGGCTTGCACTCGCCACGTCCACAGAGACGGAATACAGAGAGTTCGCTTGAAATCCAGATGGCACGGTTGCTACCAGCTCGCCAGATCCCGTCACAGCGACGCCAATGCGAGCTAATAGATCTCCTCCTCCACCATCTGGAAATGTTACGCTTCCAGCCCCTGTTGTATCTGTGGTCCAGCTCGATGCTGGGTTTGTATTAAAGTCGCCGGCCGGAAAGGCTACGTCTTCAGAATGTAATATTCCCGGCACGGCAATAGCCGCCGCTAGGATTCCTCCTAATCTTTTCAATTTCATTATTATTCTTGATCGGTTGTAGTGTTCGCATTGCTTGATTTGAGGAGGAAAAATTCACAAATCGAGTAGCGATCTACTCAGAGGATACCGAACCCTACCACAAATGTTACATACTAAATAGAAAAATAGTATTTTTTCTGAATTATCGTAAATTCCCGATCTGGCACAAATTTTGCTAAAATTTCAGAGACAACGAGGTTTTCAGCTGAACGCGAAAAATCCAGCAATCAACTTACCCTCAGGGAGTTATCTCTCAGAAAATATGGAGATCTAGTCGAGATAGGTACAGTTCAGTCGTTAGTAGAGAAAACGTTTTAATAATAAGTTTTCGAAAAACATTTAGCTGAATTGACCAATTTTTGCGCAGCATTCGTGAAGAATTGTCCCCTTCAGAGGGAGTTTTTCAGAAGCGTGCTCAATATCTCTCCCATCAACTGATTTGTTTGCTCGCACTGCTTCTGCGTTATTTCCAAGATTGTTTTCTCATCCTGGATGTAAGCCGATGGAACCAGCTCTTCCCTCCCATTCTCAAGCATCTCAGCCACGGTCTGCGGCGTCGTTTCCAAATGAAACTGCAACCCAACTACCCTTTCACCAAATCGAAATGCTTGATTCTCACAGCCTTCACTCCGTGCCAGGTGAGAAGCTCCTACGGGCAGATCAAAAGTCTCCCCATGCCAGTGGAAGACAGTTTCTTCCATTTCAAATAGATCTCCAGAAACAGGAAATACCGGAAACCACCCTATTTCTGTCTCATTTCCCGAATACACGGCCGCTCCCAGAGCACTTGCAATCAGCTGTGCTCCCAAGCAAACCCCAAGGATCGATTTACCAGCCTCAATCGATTCACGGATGAAACGCTTTTCCTGAGACAACCAAGGATAGAGTTCTTCGTCATTTACGCTCATCGGCCCTCCCATGATAATCAGAAGGTCGAACTCATCTGGATGTGGAAAGGCATCGTTTGCGAACAGCCTCGTGCAGCCGAGGGGAATCTCCCGCTCGCCCAGCCAGAGTTCAATGTAGCCCGGTCCCTCAAACGGAACGTGCTGCAGGTAATGCGCTTTCATTCCTTCGAAAGCTAGGGTCGATTCCGAATTCCGATAGTGAAATCAATCGAGTTCAAGAACGATGCGAAACCCGTAGTCGTCGTCACGTCGATCCGGCGCATCAAAGTCTCGAAGATCTGACCTGAGTTCGAGTGATTCAAAACTATCCCAGGCACCTCCCCGCATGGACTTAAAAGGAAGTCCGTTGTCGTCTCGTTCTTTGAGAAGCATATCGTTCGCTCTCAGGGCATCAGGGGTGTTCATCGTAGGCGAATAGTCATCAGACAGCCATTCCCACACATTGCCGCCAAGATCGTGAAATCCATTCACATTCGCGGGATAGCTCCCGACGCGAGCTGTTCGCTCGGCCCCATCATTGTAGGGCACACCCCCAACAATTGATTTACTCCAGTCACCCGGAAGATTACTCACCGCTTTCAGATCCCAGTAATTTCCACTACGAGCAGGCGGCGGCCATGCATTGCCCCACGGAAACTTTGTTGCACTGCCAACCGCAGCGCTCCACTCCGAGTCTGTAGGCAGCCGGTAGGTCTTCCCTTCTTTCTTGGAAAGCCATTCACAGAATGCTTTGGCCTCGTGCCAGTTCACGCAAACGACCGGATGATGGATGCTCTGCTCGAATCCCGGATTATCCCAGCCAGCATCCGCTTTCTCGATCCATTTGGTTGTGAATACTCCGTCCGGCCTTTTCTCGATGGAGAGAACGTTTGCTGCACCTTTTTGCACGTAGTCGGTATCGTTAACAAATGCCTGAAAATCTCTTACCCGTGTTTCAGTCCGCGCCATCAGCACACCCGGCTTTCCTGGCAGAGGCAGGAATTCCAATCCCAGAGTGTTTTCCCAGGGGCTATCTTTTGTCGCCTCGTTCGGATCGTCGGTTACCCCAGGAAGCGTCGCCCCCTCAGGAACAAATTGAAAGCTCCCGTAGAACTTGCTGTTGAACCACGGCTCCTGCAGACCCGAAGTTTTCGTGGCTACCTCTCCACCGACCCGCTTGAACGCTTCTTCAAATGCTCTTCCCGGCTCAGGGAGATGCTTCAACAGGGCCTCAGTATACGGACTATTGTTTCCTTCTCCATCGTCAGCCACATCACCAGGCGAAGTGGAAAACGCAATAAACATTCCCTGAGGAGCTGCCGCCGGCATGGCAAGACCCGTTGAAGATGCGCTTCTGGACCCTCTCCAGGACCGAGAGAATGGATTATTTCGACAGCAATCAAGTACGAGGAGATTCAATCCGGCACCAGCCGACTCTAAGCCTCCCATGATGGAATCCATCGATAGAGTTTCATCTGGCACCTCATAGTCTCGCGCCATTTCAGCATCCACGGGAATCAGGTAGTTCTTTCCATCGATCTGAACCCCGTGCCCGGCGAAATAGACTAGAGCAACCGCATCTGGATCCCTTTCCCTTGGGAGGCCATCAACGAACTCTCGCAAGGCACCCTTCATGGATTTCAAATCCGCGTCAGTTCGAAACGTCACGGTAAAACCGAGATTTCGAAGCAGCTTCGCCATTGCCGTAGCATCATTGCAGGGATTGGCGAGAGGGCGAGCGTGCTCGTATGCATCGTTCCCGATAACAAGGGCATCCCGTCCGCCACTCTGCACTGCGGGCGAAAAGCAGAATCCAGCCACCGCTAGGAGGCTTCGCAAAAGGACGGGATGCCAGAATCGTTGTCTCATCGTAGTTTCGCTACGAGATCGACGAACGAATCCGTGAATCTTGCAGACTTTCCGATGCACCTGCGGAGTAACACTCACGCCATTGCATACAGCCGGGCACTGCTGTCACAATCCGTTCATGCATCCCAAATTTGATCGGCTCGACCAAACCATCGGCGGATGGATGGAATCCTACGGTCATGTAGCGCACCGATTTGGTCTGGCGCTTCTCTTCGTCTGGTTCGGTCTACTTAAGCCTTTCGGCTACAAAACGACCACTTCGCTTCTTGCTGAGACAATTTACTGGGGCTCGCCGGAATATATGGTGCCCATACTTGGTTGGTGGGAGTTTGCCATCGGCATCTCGCTCCTGATTCGGCCGCTTATTCGGTTGGGTATCCTACTGCTTTTGATTCGGCTGCCAGGAACCTTACTCGCGTTCCTGCTTCTCCCGGATATCTGCTTCGAAAAAGGATTCCTCGTTCCAACACCAGAAGGACAATACCTCGTAAAAGACCTCGTCCTCTTTACAGCCGCAATGATTATCGGCGGTACGGTGCGGGAAGAACACCCGCGAAAAATCTTTCACTGAAACCGGGCCATCAGGAATATTTCGGATCCTTTCCCGGCTCCGTCTCATAGAGAAATTCCTTTTGCTCGGTCGTCCACTTCTCAATTACCTCCGCAGCAAAGCGTTTGTAATTCGGATCTTCCTTGAACATGCCTAGCTTGTCCCGACTCTCAAAGTCCGCAGAGAGAAAAAAGCCGAACTCATTGCCCTTATCAATACTCCTGCCCGATCGAAAATTGTGAGCTTCGTTCACCCGGTGGAGACAACTCCGACTGATCCGAATCATCTCTTCCAGCTCCTCCTCATCAAGACTCGGCACAAGCCGAAAAAGTGCAATGTAGTGGACCATCGCGGAGAGATTCTATCCAATTTCGATACTCGCGATAGAGCAGATCAATTCCTCCACTCGAGAGCTCCCTTTTTCAGGGCATAAAGATAAGCCACGAAAAGAATCATCACGAACCCAAGCATCGACCAGAAGAAAACCAGGCCACCTTCTGAAATTTCTTGGCGATATACCGCGGCCCAAGGGTATAGGAATACCACTTCGATGTCGAAAAGCACGAAGAGCATCGCCACCAGATAAAATTTCACGCTGAATCTCGCCTGCCCCTCACCCACGGGCAACATGCCGCACTCGTATGCCGAGTCTTTCACTTTGTTGCGCAAAGCACGTTTTCCGAGAAGAGCACTCGCAATCAGGGTGGCAATCGCAAATCCGGAAGCAATTACGATCTGAATCAGAACAGGAATGTAGTCAGGTAGCATGAGTCACAAAAAAAATTCCGGTGCGCCATTTACAGCACACCGGAATCTATTGAATTTAATGCTGCCGTCCAGACGAATTCACGTCGGAGCGGAAAGAAAGCCATGTAAGGCTTGAACGGGAAGGATTAATTATCCCCTTAGCTGCCAGCTGCTGCCTGCGAGCTAGCCGCTTCACTAATGTTTTCGAGACCACGATACTCTTTGCCGTTCTTTTCGACAAGACCACGAGTCACGAGATTTTGGAGCTTCTCATAGGCACGAAGACGAAGCATTTCTTCGCCACCGCTAACCGCATTCCGAGCCTTAAGGTTCTCATAAACCACCTCGAAAAGGTCGTTAAACCCGAAGGTCTGCTGATCGGAAAGTACCGCTACCAGTTCGTCGGTGACGTGATCTGGTACCCGTCGTGAGAATCGTGTTCTACGTGTGGTTGACATGGCGAGTAGTCTACCACATTCGGGGGTGTATGCCTACCGATTTCTGTTCCATTTTCGCAAATTCTAATATTTCTCAAATTTGATATTCTTAAATACTTTCAAATCCGTAATTTTTAAGGCTCTGATCTAGAACGACTTCCAAAGACGGCACACCGACCGAATCTGCCGTAGTCAGCGTGCAGCAGTGAAGGTAGCCCACCATAGCGCAAAAAGGTCTTTCAACCTTGCCCTGGCCTTCGATCCACCTGTCAAAAGCAACCAATGCACTCGCCCAGTCCTCTAGAGAATAGTTAGATCTGTCGATTTCCTCGTAGAAATATTCGAGATCTACATCCGTCGATCGCGCAACAAGATCAGCCATCGCTGCCGAGAGAGCTTCGTTCCCTCTCAGCAGTTCCCCGAGTCGCTTTATGTCGTCTTCCATGGGCTCCCAAGGCTCTGGGAAAACCAGACCTATTTCATCTTTTTCAGCTCATCGGCTGGCCAGGGAGCGCGGACCTCTGTCGACTCCCTGTAGCTCTTCAATGCCTCAACCGAAACAGGAGGTGCAGCATTTCCCCAAGCATTACGAACATAGGTGAGGATTGCTGCCAACTGCTCGTCGGTCACCTCAGGATTAATCCGAAGACCGGGCATGAGGGGTTGAATTTCGGGCACTGTGTAGGTCTTGCCAAGCACTTCGATCGGACCCGAAACTCCGTCCATAACCAGAGCAATGAGACGTTTCTGCGAGCCGTGGACCCATTCTGAGCCAACAAGCGGAGGAGCAAGGAATTGCTGCCCGTTTCCGTGTACCTGATGGCACCCCATACAGATTCTCTGGTAATGCGCCTCTCCGTCCTTGAATTGCTTCTTCAAATC
The DNA here is from genome assembly GCA_002698785.1 of Verrucomicrobiales bacterium. GTDB lineage: Bacteria > Verrucomicrobiota > Verrucomicrobiia > Verrucomicrobiales > DEV007 > Arctic95D-9. The sequence continues at coordinate 17,111 of PAAG01000028.1, forward strand.
CTCACTGACGAGATAATTCACTTCTTCCCCTGAACCGACGTCGAAAAGACCAGCGACTTTCTTCAGCTTGTCTTTGCTCACTCCGTCGAGTGACTCAACTCCTTTCAGCATCGCCAGCTCCGTGACCGGCATGGGCTTGAATTTCTTGTCCTTTCCTCCCTGAAGCATTCCATCGATAATTCCCGACCGAATATCCGGAGCCGTATCCGAAGCCACCATTTGAGTGAGTAGCTCCTGCGCCACAGATTTCTGGCGCATGGTGACGACTGACTTGGCGAAGGCACGATAACCATCCTTCGTTGTAAGCTCTGCGAGAAGAGCCTTCATCGTCTCAGGGGTGTTGCGACGAACGATTGTCTCAACCAGCGGGACGCGAAGCGTATGCTTCTCGGGAAGCTCTTTGAAAAGAGCCAACTCTCGATTGGAGATTCCGCTCACAGCAAGGTCAAGAGTCAGCTTGTCTTTTTCTGACTTCTTCACGAGTTCGACTAACATCGGCATAGCCTTCTCTCCGAAGAGACCAAGCGACCCGGCCAGTTGACGCTGCACAAAGAGACTTTCTTTTTGTGATACTCCCTCGATTGCCGAAAAGGCAGCATCTTCTTTCTCTGTTCCAGCGAGTGATTCTGAAGCACGCAAAGCTTCTGCTACGACGCGTGGATTCGAATCTGAAAACGCCGTTTTCAATGTTGCCGCATCAAGCTCTCCCAAACCTTCCAGCGTCCAGACTGCGTGGATTTTTGCGAGGTGATTGTCGCTCTCAGAAACGAGATTCTTAAGGGCAGGAACAGCCTCATTTCCACCGCGTTCTACAATGATACGTTGAGCTGTGTCGCGCCACCATCCATTGGGATGGGCAAGATATGCGACCAGTTCAACCGAGGTCTCTTCCTCCATCCTCGGAGCTTCGGCCAATTCCTTGCCGTCCTTGTGCTTCACTCTCCAGATTCGTCCCAGCCCGATCGGCGTATCCAACTTCCTTTCTTCTACCTGCGCCCGAAGAAAGCTCGTCATGTAGACCTGGTGCTGGATGATCCCCCGGTAAAAATCAAGAAGATAGAGCGTTCCATCCGGAGCAGTAAACGCATCTACGATTCGCGATCGCTCATCAGTGGACGCGAAAAACTCACTTCCCTCTAGAGCACTCTTCACTTCTCGAAATCCATTCTCCTTCGCGGCGACGGAGAGGCGCTTCACCAGGTTACCTGCCGGTTCGGGGACAAAGATGTTCCCCTCATACTCTTCAGGAAACTGATCGCCACGATAGATTGCCAATCCGGAAGCAGCCGTAGGCTTCGCGAGATACCCATCATCAGTCAATGTCTGCTCCATGTATCCCCGGTTCACACCCGGGTTGATGCGAATGGGCCAGACCGTCTGATCGGCGACTCGGCTACTAACATTCGTGCGGAAATTGTAGGCAGTGTTTCGAACCTTCAATCCAGGTGGAATCTCTTCGACTGTAATGAGGTTCGAATTCGTGTTAGTCAGAAGACGACCGTAGTTGTCTTGCTTGATGCCCCACTGCCCACGGTCTTCAGTCTTCTCCTTGATCCACTCTCCATTCACCTTCTTGTAGCGCAGATCGGACTTCGCGTTATAGAGCCAGTTATCCAAGCCGTAGATCAAGCCATTTGGCTTGTGCTCGGGGTTCCCACCTTCGGCGTATTTCTCGTCGACAACAGTCACCTCCCCGGCGGAGATATTCCCTTCCTCATCAATGAGGATTTCTGCTTCATACAAGCTCTCATTGTCAGCAAAGAGTAGAGACTTATCCGCATCGACGAGAGCGACAGCACGAGGTAGCAGATACTTCTCGAGAAAGACAGTGTGCTTGTCTGCTTTCCCATCCCCGTTGGTATCTTCGAGAATGGAAATTCGACCATACGTTTCGTCCTCTTTCTTTCCGTCAATGTCGGGCATATATCCCTGCATCTCGGCGACCCACATTCTCCCATTTCCATCGAAAGCCAGCGCGACCGGATCGTGAACCATAGGCTCGGCGGCCACCAATTCTACCTCGAAACCTTTTTCGACTTCAAAGGTGTCCAAAGCCTTTTCAGAATTGACCACCGGCGCATCCGGAATCACCCACTCTGCAGGAGGAGGAGTCATCACGTGTCCATCTCGGTCCCCATTCTGGGCCACTACACTACTCGCAGCCAGTCCGACAATTGCCGACAAGGCTCCACCTAACGTTCCTTTCGAAACCATTCTCATATTTCTATTTTCCACAAAATTACGCTCACTCTTTCGTCGCGGAGTCACTACAAAGCTGCCTCGATCACTTTCACCACTTCTTCGGCCAGTTTCCGAGACCCCTCTTCCGTGTAATGAACATTCGCCTCGCGCTGAATTTCCTTCTCCTTCTCTTTGGCAAATGTAAAGAGATCGTGGGTCTGGACTCCTGCTTCCTTCATCACCTCGGCCGCGATCTCGTTGTATTTGGCTGCATCTCCGGCGATTCGACCGGCGGCACCTTCCGGAACTGGAGTCGTATTTCGCCAGATCAGTGTTGCCCCTGTTTCTTTCAGCTTCGCGACAAGATCGGCGAGGTTTTTACGGTATTCATCCGGTGGGACCTGCTGGTAATTGGCGGGATCTTTAGGATCACCAAGCCCCTTTCCGTTCGGCTCCAGGTATTTCAGGTCGTGAAGTCCCCAGTTGAAGTGGATGACATCCCACTTTTTCCCTTTGCCACCGGTTTCCAACCACTCATCGAGATGATCCACCCCATTCGTAGTCGGCCCGCAATTGGTCAGTGGTCTGTGAACGTTGGCTTTTCCCTTCAATAACTCCTGAACGGGAACCGTATACCCGATCGAGATAGAATCCCCGATCAGAAGAACTCTCGGCAATCCCTCAACATCTTCGACAGGCATAAACGCCGCTGGCTTCTTTTTCTTCTTCGCTTGGGCAGAACCGTCGGCGACGGTCCCGAAAAGAGCGATTGCCGCTACGGCAGCAACAGTCAGGGGGAAATAGGGTCGAAAACTCATTAGCGCGTAAGTTCTCACCGTGATACAGGATTTCAACCCGCCTGAAAAAGATACGAAAGCTGCACTTTTGCGCAAAAAACTCGAAAAGCCCCTGAAATGAGCGCCCTAACCCCCGATTCCCCCGTCGGACAGGAAATCCTCCAGTCTCGCCTCCTTGCTGTTCTCGTGATCGACGATGTCGATGCGGCAGTCCCGGTAGCAGAAGCCCTAATGGCAGGTGGGGTAAAGGCGATGGAATTAACCCTCCGTACCGACTCTGCCCTCGATGCGGCAAAGAAAATTCGCACCGAACTGCCCGAAATGATGCTGGGAATCGGAACTGTCATTACCGAGGATCAAGTGGTCCAGGTAGCCGATACAGGAGCCAAATTCGCGGTTTCTCCGGGAGTAAATCCTGCCATCATCCGCAAAGCCGCCTCGCTCGACCTCCCCTTCGGCCCCGGCGTCATGACCCCCACCGATATCGATGTTGCCGTGAGAGAAGGCTGCCGACTTCTAAAATTTTTCCCCGCAGAATCCTCCGGCGGACTTAAACACCTCAAAAACATCTCGGCTCCCTACGCTCACCTCGGTCTGAAGTTTGTTCCGCTGGGCGGCATTTCCACGGCCAATCTCACCGAGTATCTCGGAAATGACCTCATCGGAGCGGTCGGCGGCAGTTGGCTGGCACCCAGAGAGACGATTCGAGATAAGAACTGGAAACAAATCGAAGAAAACGCCCGAACTGCGATCGGGCTGATCGAGCAATAATCAGCGCTCACCCAAAGCGTGATTCACCAGGAATTCAGCCACCGGCCGAGCAATCGTTCGAAAATTCGCAATCCGGTCGCCTTTCAGGATCGCTCGCTCCACCTCGGCATTGTCGATAAACTCGACCTCAAGAAAGCACTTCGGAATATTTTTCAATTGAGGCAGCCTTGCCATCTGGAAGAAGAAATTTGATCCCAGGCCGCCATGTAGATGGCCATCGGTGATCGTTCCCCTACTGTAAGAAGAAGGAAGCAGCTTTTGCACGCCTTCCGAGCACGCCGCCGCCAGGGCTTTCCCGAATTTCTCATCCATCTCATAATTTGGATTTCGCTTCGGGTTGGAAATCAGCGCCAGGCTTCCCTTACTCTTTCCCACGCCGTCCGCATTAAAATGAATGCTGACGACACAGGTCGCTCCCTGCTGATTACAGTAGGCGGCGCGGGTCTTAAAATCGAGGTTTACGTCTTTCTCACGAGTCAGCACCACCCCGAGCTTTTCCCCTCGTTCATTGGCCACTGCAAAAATCTCCTCGCGCAACACTTTGCTGAATTCCAGTGTGAGATCCTTTTCAAAAATCCCCGAAGGCGACTTCGCATTGTTGGGTGAGCTGTTACTTCGTTCGTCGAGTGACCCAGCTACTGAGTTTCCTCCGTGCCCCGGATCGATCATGATCAACGGAACTCTTTTTGCGACAGAGTCTTGCCCCAAAACTGGCCCGGTCAAAACCAGCGCAAAAAGCAGAAAAAAAGCGAAAGATCGAAAACCCATGACTCGTATAGAGTGTGCACCACCCGAATGGATTCGCGACGGGAAATTGTTTTTTCCTCCGCCCGCACTGGGACTACGGTGAAATTTGCAGCGATTACGCCATATTTCTCTCGACGAAAATTGGTGACCAGGATCGCAAATCCCCTAAGAATTAAGTATTTCAAAACGTTCCCTGAGTCCGGAAAGCACTCAATTTCCCCATTCACTTCACATGAATCGTTTCACCTGTCTTGCCCAATCTCTCTGCCTTGGATTCGCTCTGGTAGCGCTGACGTCCAACTCTTCAGCCCAATCGACGACATCAGCCAGGCAAGCCGTTGGGCTTGTATCCAGTCAATTTGGCCCCCAGTCCGTCCAGTGGATCGCAGAAATGCGTGGGCGTCGTGGCATTCCACAACCATCCCATTGGGAAATCCTGGCCTTTGACGAAAGGGCACCCCGGCTACTTTACAAATTCTGGGCAGGCGAAGGACGTGCCGGCGATTCAGGAATGGATCAGGAACACTACCCGATGAATGCACCCGTCGGATACTTTGGCATCAATCAGGTCGGAGTCGACAGTGTCGCCGCTTTCACCATCGCAGAAGGTGAGGCGAGAAAAGCAAAAATGGCCTTCGACAGCTGTGAATATCTTCTACGCGTTCGCGATTTTTCAAACGAACCAATCTGGAGACTTGAACTGCTCGATACAAATCAAGCTCTCGTTGGAAAGGTCTACATTTCTGGAACTCGGGGCACAGTGCTGCGCACCATCTGGATCTATCGGGATCAGAGAGCTCGCCCCGATGGACTGCCCTTGATCCTCGATTCCTTTGCCCCGACCGGGCAGCGTACAATGCCGAGCCTCTCGCGCTCTGACTTTTCCATGCCCCAGGGGGACGGAATTCATTCCCGAGTTCCTGATGATAGTGTGATCGCCGGGAATTCCGTTCCACCTGCTCCACCGGTCCCCGGTATGACGTCCCCTTCTTCGAACTCACAAGCCTATCGCCCAGTCCCTCCGTCCGGAAATGTTGTAGACGACGATATTCCTGAACCACCCGCGATTTCGAGCAGCAGCTCAAATCCTCCCGCCGTAGCGCAAACACCCTCCGCACCGTCCTCATCAACGGGAGGAATGCGCGACCTACGCGACGATCCACCTGCAGCGGATAAGCCTGCCACTTCTGGTGCCCCAACAAATATCCCTGAGGCTAGCGGTGGTTCCTCGGACCGCATTCCGCCACCACCCGTTCCTCAGTGAGCGGTCACCTTCTGGAGGTTCGATAAGCTTTCCACTGTCCACACCACCGGATAGATCTGCTCGTAATACCAGAGGCGGGCAAAATAAAACCCAATTGGTGACGGCTCGAAGTTCGAGCCGTTTTTTGTTGATTTGGAAATCCACTCCGCGCCACGCACAAGTGCATCAACAGTCTGCAAGTCATTAGGGTTTCCCTGCGCTAAAGCAGATATCGCCAGGGCAGTCTCTTCGATGGATGACGGCGTGATGCCTCGGCCGCTTCCCCATCCGCCATCGGAATTCTGATTTTCGAGAAGCCACTCCCTCCCGGCCTTTACCATCTCAGGATCTTCTACGGGATTCAGGGCAAAAAGTACGTTTGCGGTCCCATACGTCGGATTTTCCTCATCATTTAGACGATCCTGATTTCCAAACCAGAGAGGAACCCACGAACCATCCGTCCTTTGTTGCTCCCGCAAATATCCTATCGCTTTAGCCTTCGCCCCGACAATGCGATCCCGTATTTCCTCCGGCATTTCTGCCTCCCAGGAGTGCCACGCACGCAAGGTGTGGGCTGTCAGATCCGGCGAAGACCGATCAAACGGCAAGGCACCCCATCCACGACAGAATGTTGGTATTCCTCCATCCCGATTCTGCAGATTCAACAACCACACAACAGCTTTCTCGGCAGCATCAAGAGTTTCGGCCCCATCTTCGTTCAACGGTAGCCTCTTCAACGCAAGCAACGCTCCAGGAGTATCGTCCGCATCCGGAACTCCACCCGGTAGGTCTGTCCAAGCCCAACCTCCCGGCGGAGCATCGGTGAAAGGATGCACTTCCCGATACTGTTGCCCGAGCAGCCATTGCCGAACCTCGGAACTGGTATCAAAGGCAGCGGTTCCGTTTTCGGCGCCAAGGGCTTTTACACTCAAAGTTGTCGCCCACGTCGCTAGATTCGTATCGATTGGCCAACTTCCATCTTCGCGAACTGTATCCAGCAAAAACTCCACTGCCTTTTTCACCACAGGATGCTCCTTTTCCCCGGCCGATACGAGCGCCATCGTAACGAAGCAGGTAAGCGGGGCCGCCTCAAGAAACCCACCCGAAGAAGGCTGTATTTCACTGAGCAGCCGTGAAACCCTGGGCCAGACCGGTTGCTTCCACCAACCAGTGAGAAGGCGAAATACCGGACCGCCATTCCGGAACGCGGCATACCCAATCGCAATCAAAGCCGGCAAGGCATAACTCACTACAGGCAGACGCATGGCAGCAAACCATCGACGGGGAAAAGCGGCCAGCTCAAACGGTAGAGGCAGCACCCATCGCCAGCCATCGCGTCCCAATGTTCCGCAGATTGCACAAAGCATCAGGATCGGGACGGAAAACGTCCGGTCCTTCCCGTATCTCGCCTTCACCGTTTCAGCAATCAACGCCGGAGAAAGAGAACCCACGTAATCCGAAATCCAGAATCCGGCACGCCGAACACTAACATTTGCGCCTTCCCAGCCAAATCGTTTCAAAGCCGACCAGCAAAGGAGCGTCGTCGAGATATTCGAATAGCTCCTCACCGTGTCGCCCCAGCCACCATCGGAATTTTGATTCTCACAGAGCCACAAGCATGCCGCCTTTATCTGGAGGGCATATCGCTCTTTATCCACAGATCCGAGAGCCACGATCGCCGTCGCAGTCGACAAAGCCGAAGTCGACAACTCCCCTGTCCAGTGACCATCCTCATTCCTTAGCGACAGAAGATGTCGACGAGCATTCGCAAGGGTCTCTCCGATTAGGTCTCGATTCATATCACTCAAAGTGCGAGATGCCCGAGAGCCAGCAGCCCATAGTACGTGTACTCAATGTCGAGATCATCGTCCTCCCAGTTCCCATGAAATCCTCCTGCGGCGGTCCACAACGTATCAATGTAATCCAAGGCTCGCTCTTTGATTCCTTCAAAAGGCACCTGTAGGCCGTCCAGCGCATGCAGCGCCACGGCGGTCGAGAGAAGATCCGGCATGGGGGCCAGCGGAAAAGCGAGGAAGCCACCCTCTTCATGAAAGCTTCCCAGAATCCATTCAGGCGTATTCTCCGGAATAGGTAAGCGGAGATTACGGCACAGAGTTACTGCTGCCGCAGTAGAAGGAATGTTAGGGACAGGAATATCTTTGTCATTAGCCCAAGCCCCATCCTCGGTTTTCAGGGAAGAAATACAGCTCACCACTCCTTCCGCGTTGGGAAGAGTTCTCCCATGATCCGAGTAGGCACCATACGCGAGAAAACAGGCGTAGGCCGACCCGGTTTCCGAATCCTCCGCCTGGTTGTATCCACCATCTGGAGTGCGAAACGACTCAATGCCTTGATAAATTTTACTCAGTTGGTCCTCACTCGGCTTCGGCTCTACTGCAGACCAGCAACGAGCCAGGCAGCACAGGTGAACAAAATCCAATTCCTCCAGCCTCTCAAAACGCGAAGTCAGAAAAGAGCGCAGGGCCTCGTGAGGAATCTCCTTCTGCAGTGCCGTCAGCGCATCGATTGCGAAGCTGGTGTAATAAAGGTCTGGCTCACCATCCCGATCAATGAAACCACCGGACTCAGCCTGCGAGCCGATGACGAACTGGTGAATCAGTTCCGTTGCCTCATCGCCCAGAACCGAGGGAGCCAGGCGGGCGACCTGTAACATTTCAAGCCGGAGAGACATAAGCAATCTTATTCAGAGGGCATATCGACCAGATTCATCTGGTTGTCGATATCCTTGGTAAAGTCACCGGAAAAAACAACAACCGCATGCTCTTGTATCCGCTTCAGGTCTCGGGGATTCGTATAATCGCCTTTCAATGTCACGATGCCTTCTTTGTACTCCACAGATCCGTTCTTCACATTGTACAGAAAAGGAATCAAGAAAAGTTCCGTCACGCGGTTACCCCATCCCACCGCATACCGAGAAGTATCTCGGACAAGATTGTTCTCGATTCGCGTGCCAGAAAAAGCCTCTCCCAACTCTTGCTCGATTCTCTCAATTTGAATCCTGCTCTTCAGCGAACCATTCACTACGATTTTATCCTCCTCCATCGTCACCAGCAGTTCCGGCTCCTTTCGAACGACCGGTTTTGGTTTTGGCTCCTTCTCGGCCTCAACAATCACTTCCACCTCCTGTTTTTCGTCAGTCTTTTCGACGTCACCCTCCGCGCTTGGCTGCCTTTTTTCGCATCCAGTGAACAGAGAAAACGAAAGCAAAAGCAGAAGCCAACGACAAAGTGTACGGGGAGACATGCCTCACATTGTAGGACAATCGTTTCCGTAGGCAATCACGTTAAACCTTGTCGCACTGGGGAGTGCCTCTATCATCCCTGAAAACATACTATTTCATGAGTAAAACCTACGACTTTCTGGTCATCGGTGGAGGAAGCGCCGGTTACGCTGCTGCTCGCACCGCGCACGAATTTGGCCTCAAAACTGCCGTTGTCGATGGTGCCCCCGAACTGGGCGGACTTTGCATCCTCCGCGGTTGCATGCCTTCGAAGACCCTTATTGAATCTTCAAATCGATTCCGGGCAATGAGGCGCGCCTCAGAATTCGGGTTGTCTGCAGAAAACTTATCTGTCTCCACAGAAAAGATCATCGCACGGAAGCGGGTCCTCATAGACGACTTCGCCAGTTACCGCCAACAGCAGCTACAGGATGAGAGATTCGACCTCATTCGTGGGCATGCCTCCTTCTCGTCCCCTCATTCCGTAACGGTCCGCCCCCTCGGAGGCGGAGACCCCTTCGAAGTCGAATTTAAGACTTCACTGATTTCTGCTGGCTCAAAGATTTCCCGCATTCACATCGATGGTTTGGAAGAAACAGGTTACTGGACAAGCAACGACGTGCTCGATGCCGAGACCGTTCCTCCCAGCTTCATCGTCCTCGGCGGAGGAGCCATCGCGTTGGAAATGGCATGCTACCTCGAGGGCATCGGCCGCAACGTCACCGTGATCCAGCGGAGCGACCAAGTCCTTTCCGGTTCCGATCGCGATGTCGCGGACGCAGTGAAAGACGCAATCAACGAGCGGGAAAATATCAACATCATCACCGGCACCTCGCTAAAACGAGTCACCCTCGATCCCGAATCGGGGAAAAAAGTCGTCATCTTCGAAAAAGACGGAAAAGAACAGCAAGTCGAAGCCAATGAGATCTTGCAGGCACTCGGCAGATCCCCCCACAGCGATGGGCTCCAGACGAGCGAAGCAAACGTCGCAGTGGATCACAAAGGCCGAGTCGAGTGCGGCCCAGACCAACGCACTTCAACAGAGCACATCTTCGCAGCCGGAGACATCTGCGGTCCCCATGAGATCGTTCACATCGCAATCGAACAGGGAGAAATCGCGGCAAACAACGCAGCCATTCACCTCGGCAAAAACGCACGCCCCATCCGAAAGATGGATTACCGCCTCGTTTTACTTGGAATCTTCACAGACCCAGAAGTCGCCACCGTGGGGCTCACCGAGGAAGAAGCAAAAAAGAAAGGCCTCAGCCTGGCTTCAGCCACCTACCCTTTCGACGACCACGGAAAGTCCATGGTAAAAGGGGAAACACACGGCTTCGTGAAGATGATTGCGAACACGGAAACCGGCGAAATCGTCGGCGCAGCTGTCGTCGGCCCGGAGGCTACAGAGCTAATCCACGAAATTACCGTAGCCATGCACTTTCACTGCACGACTGAGGAATTTCTAAAAATCCCACACTACCATCCGACCCTTAGTGAAATTTGGACATATCCCGCAGAAGATCTTTTATTTTCTGACTGATTACCGTATACTCCCGCAGCGAATCGGGCCATACGCCTGGAAAACTGGAAAACTTCACACAATTCAGCCGTGCTAAAGCAAATCATCAATCAAGACGAAGCTCCGGAGAATACGGAGGGCGGAGACAACAAGCCCTCCGAGGCACCCGCTTCCTTACCGAAGAGCAAACCGGTATCTTCTCCTTCGATCACCGGTAGCCGAAATATCCTTTCCAGCGACGTAGAAATTCGCGGTAAACTCCGGTTTTCGAACGACCTCATCATCGATGGTCGAATCGAGGGCGAAGTCAATTCCGAGGGCGACCTGACAGTCGGTGAAAACGCAACTGTCGTAGGCGACATCCGCACACGTTCCGTTGTCGTCTTTGGTAGAGTCGAAGGAAACATCACCGTCACCGACCGCTGCGAGCTGAAGCAGAACGCAGAACTTCATGGCGATGTCGCAGCTGGAAAGCTCGCCATCGAAGAAGGCGCTACTTTTATGGGATCATCGACCGTTGGAAATCCAAAATCTGGATCTTCCTCATCGAAGAAGTCCGACGACAAGCCATCCGACGGAGGAGGCGATTCCTGAAAGTATTTCGATACTAGATTCGCCGCGTTCGTAACGATACCGGCATTCAGGCGCGCCGGGTTCTCCAGGCGCGCTTTTGATTTTGACCAGTCACGCAAGTGTTTCGCAGTTTTCACAAATCCAAGACCGTCCTGCTGGATTGCCCCTATTGCGGTAATACCCAGGCAGAACCGGCTCTCGTGATCTCTTCCTACTGCCGCGAATGTGGCGAGCATTTTCGCGTTCAAAAAGGAAAGGCCATTGCAAGTCCCGGCGCTCGCGTAACCGGGGTTGCCGAAATCAGGAAACACGAAGAGAAAAAATCACCTCCGAAAGAGGAAAGCCAGAAAGTGGAAACCTCCGAAGATGCGTGGCTCGTGACCGCTGAAGAAAAAGACAAAGGGGCACGACCACTCTCCAAACCTGCTCCCGAAGACGATAGCACTGACGAAGGAATTTCTGCAGGTGCATTTTTCGGATTAGCAGAAGACGAAGAAGAGACCTCTTCTTCGAGCAAAAAATCTATCGGCGACAAAGCACAGTCTCGCGAGATTCTCGCCGAGGGCAGCATGGGAACTCTCCTGCAGAACCAGACAGAGACTGCTCCTCAACTGCCGGAGAAAGAGAAAATGCCGGCGAATTACAAACCGCCAGGCAAAAAGAAAAAGACCGAACACGCTTCCGAACTCACTGTTCGCTGCTTCCGATGCTATCACATCCAGAAGGTCTCACGATTCGCAAAGTCCACTCAGTGCGAACGTTGCAGCGTTTACATCAGTCTCGCCAACTACGAGATCAAAGCGAACAAATGCCACACCCTTCGCACGAGAGGAGACATTGTGATCTCACGCCGTGGCGGACTCATAAATAATTCCGAGATCGCCTGCCACAACCTCACAGTAAACGGCGCGATCGACGCGCGTGTCGATTGCTCCGGCACGGCAGTGTTTCGCCACTCGGGCATTGTTCACGGACAACTCTTCTGCCAAAAACTGATCGTCGAAAAGAACTGCGAAGTCAGTTTTCCTGATGGGGTAAAAACAGAACGAGCAGAGATTCACGGGCACCTCACCGGGAACATGACCTGCTCGAAAATATTGAGAGTTTCCCGCGCAGGCATCGTCGAAGGCAATGTCGTTGCTGCGGAAACCGACATCAAAGACGGCGGTCGCATCTCCGGCGAGACAGAGATTAAGGCCGACGTGAAAACAGACCTTCCGCTGAAGATGGGATTCAATCCGACAATCATCGGCTAGGACACACACTTTCATACAAATGACAGCTACTGCCACTACCACCGATCTGAGAGCCGACATCCTCGCGCTCAAAGAGGAACGAAACGCCGTGATCCTCGCACACAACTACCAGATTTCCGAAATTCAGGAAATCGCCGACTACGTGGGAGACTCGCTCGGGCTATCCTTTCGGGCACAGGAGACAGACGCCGAGGTAATCGCTTTTTGTGGAGTACACTTCATGGCCGAAACGGCCAAGATCATTAATCCGGAAAAAACCGTCATTCTTCCCGATGCCGACGCCGGCTGCTCACTCGAAGACTCTTGCCCGGCCCCCGAACTGAAAGCGTTCCTGGAAGAAAACGCCGATCAGAACTACTACGTCATCACTTACATCAACTCCTCTGCCGCAGTAAAGGCATTGTCGGATGTCATCTGCACAAGTGGCAACGCCGTCCGTATCGTGGAGGCCGCGCCAAAAGACAGACCCATCCTGTTCGTCCCCGACCAGAATCTGGGAGCATGGGTATCGCAGCAAACAGGAAGGCAGATGGACTTCTGGAACGGCAATTGTTACGTCCACGTGGAGTTCACACGCGAGAGCATTCAGAAAATCAAAGACGAGTATCCTGACGCCGCAGTCGTAGCCCACCCCGAGTGCACAACAGCCGTCCGCCTTCTTGCCGATGAGGTATGCTCGACAGAGAAGATGGTGCATTTCTGCAAAGAGTCTCCCTCACAAAACATTATCGTAGTCACCGAATCAGGCATGCTCCACCGTCTCCGACGTGAAGTGCCTGAAAAGAATCTCATCGCCGGTCCTACCGACCACTGTGCATGCGCTGACTGCCGGTACATGAAGATGAATACGATGGAGAAACTCTACCTATGCCTTCGCGACCTGAGTCCGGAAGTTACCCTCAGCGAAGAAGAAAGGGAAGCAGCCAAGGCCCCCATCATGCGTATGCTCGAACTCAGCAAGTAACACCTCCCCTCCTGAAAACCCCATGAGTGAATACAACTGGAACACCACTTTCCTTGATCTCTTCGACCGTTGCCTCGAAAAATACAATTCCGGCGATACCGATTTCGAAAACTATTACAGCGAAGAAGATTCCGCCTTCCTGAAATCAATCGGATACAAACCTCGCGAGTTCTTCGACTTCATCGAAGACTACGGCGACGACGGGGACCCAACTCCCGGAAACGCACTCCTTATTGCGAGCGTCCGTCGCGACTACCTCAACACCGTCATGAACGGAGAACTCAGTTCGCACGAGATCAAGCCTTCCGAACTTCCGCCCAAAAACGAAGAGATCGATGGAATTGTCTGGCTCCCCCGAATCATCGTAAAAGCAAAGGGAAAACTCCGGGGCGAACTGGATCCAGAGATCATGTTCAGCTGTGGTGGCGACCGTGCATTTTTGCGCCGCCACGACATTGCACCGGCTGACTTTCTCAGAGCTGTATGGGCCTTCTTCGACGAACCCGATAAAATCGTCGACTACGTCAAAAACTACTCCACCAAATGAGCGTGATGCGACCCGCAGGGTATCGACCCACCGGGTTGTCTCCCGCAGGGTTTAACCTCATTGCACCATACGTTTTTCTTTTCCTGTCCTTCCTGTGGACGGCCCAGTTGAGTCATGTCAGGGCCCAGGAAAGCCTTGCCGACTTGGAGTCATTTCGCAATGGATGTCAGGCACTGGCAGACGAACGATTCGAAACAGCCTCCCGAGAATTCCGAAGCACTTGGGATCTCCTCAAGAAAGAAGAAGCCGGTGATGTCGAAAAGAATTTCGTAGCGAAACGACTGGTTGAGTCACTGGTTCGCAACGGAAACTCTTTAGGCGCCGTCAAATGGGCTCGAAGAAATGCTGATTTTCTTCTAGATCCGCAAACGACCCGCTGGGTTGCACTTGCCTATCAAAGTGAAAGCCTGTTCGCCGAAGCCGCCGAACTCTACAATTCCCTGGAAACAAGCGGCTCGTTGAATCGCGATGCGAGGCTGGACCATGCTATCTGCCTTGCCGCGAGCGGAGAAGAAAAACTCGCATACGAAACTCTCCAGAAATGCGAAGAGCCTGTTTCTGCCTCAGAATCAGTCTTATTCGCTCAAATAGCAGCGAGAGCAGGAAAGTTTCAGGAAGCCGAGAGCTACCTCGATACAATCGCTACCGAGAGCCTGACCGCGACAGAAAACTCACAGGCTTTTCGGATAAAAGTCTGGATCTCACTCCAGTCTGGCACCAGCGAGGAAGCCAGAAAGATGTTACTCGAAGAGATCGATCTGGCTAGCGATGCAGAAAGAGCACGAAAGTTGTTCCTCATTCTGGAATCCCTCGTCGGAGAAACAGTGAGCAACGAACTTCAAACAAAATTGAGTTCGGTAGCAGAGGATCCCACCCATCCCGCATCAGAAGCCGCTCGCTTGTTCTCGATCATACTAACAAAGCCAGAGGAGAATCAAATTTCGGAACTGAACCGATTCCTCGACACAAAGCCAGATCACAACCTGGCACTGGAAGCAAACCTCAGAATTCAAGCAATCACCGGCGATCCGTCAGCGAGCGACGTCGAAAATGAGCCTGCCTACTCGACCCCTACTAGACTCAAAACACGCGCCCATTTTTCCGAATCCGTGGCTCTCTTTCTCTCCGAGAGATTTGAGGAAGCCGCAGAATCGTTTCGCGATGCTGCAAAATCTGAAAAAGGCGACATTCGCTCTACCAATCTCTACAATGCAGCAGTCGCCGCATTAAAAGCAGAAGACATTGCCAAGTTCTCTTCCCTCCGTTCTGAGCTTTCTGATTTCGCGCCCAACTCCCCCATTCGAGCAGACCTGGAGTATTTAGGCGGTCTCTACTACGCATCAAAAGGAGATGCCAAAGCCTTCGACATGCTGACAGCTTTTGTCCGAACCCACCCGAACCACCCGGCCCATGTCGATGCCCAGTTGGCTCTCGCAGAAATCCAACTGAACCAGGCACCAGCCCGCCCTCTCGCAGCACGCGAGATTATTGACCAGTTGAGCAACCAAACACTAACATTACTTCAAAGCGAACGCCTCGACTACATCGCAATCTGGACCGAGATAGCAGACAACAAATCCAGCGAAGTCATTCAGTTGTCCCAGTCTTTCCTCAACGACTGGCCAAGTTCGTCCTACCTGTCCGAGATTGCACTCCTGCTTGCCGGAAAGCTTTATGCCCAGAAAAACTTCGACGCAGCTAAGGAATACTTCGATTTCGTCGCTGAAAGATTCCCGGCTTCCCCAAGCGCTGAAACGGCAAAATTCTTTGCCGCGAAATCATCACCACCCAATGAAGAGACTGTTCTACTGTGGAAGAGCCTGATTCGAGAAGACGGAGAGTTTGCCCTACAAGCAAGGCATGAACTCGGCCTGTTGCTTCTCTCCCTCGACAGGTTCGATGAGGCACGCAACGAGCTGACCGCGCTCATCGAGAACGAAAAATGCCCGCCCGAGCTTCGCTTCGCCGTTTCAGCAGATCTCGGGTTCTCCTGGTATTCCGAAGCGCTCGCCGACAACCGAAACAAGGAGAAACTGGAGAGAGCAGCCTCACTCTACGCAGACCTTTCACGCAACCAGGAAGCCTCTCGGTTCTGGCGATACTCGGCAGCTGTTCGACGCGCAAAATGTCTGGAAGCAACAGGCAATCCTAACGTAGCCCTCGAAATTTACCGCTCCATCGTGGGGGAAGCCGAAACACCTGGAACTTTCCTCAATTCCGATCTCTCCCGCGCTGAGTCCGACTGGGTTTTTCGGGCAGGTTTCGCTGCGATTCAGATTTTATCTTCTGCTGAAGATTGGAAGGGTGCCATCAAGCTGGCAGATTCCCTCTCTCAGAAAGATGGCCCTCGCGCCATCGAAGCAGCTCGACTCGCGGAGCAATTGAGGCTTAAGCACTGGGTCTGGGAGTAGACTCGAATTCCTCGGCGCAGCGGAGCAATTCAACGGGATCGTCGATGCAGAAATCAGGATCCTCCGTTTCCATCGCCTCACGTCCATTCGCCCCCCAGCATACCGCCAACCCACTCACTTTCGACTTTCTTGCTGCCTCCATGTCACGAGTCTCGTCTCCGACATACATGACTTGAGCAGGATCTACCTTGAGCTTCTTCAAGACATTCAGGATGCGCTGCGGTTTCCCAAAAAGACTCACCCCGGCTTCAATGAAACCGAAACACTCCAGCAGGCCAAAGCGCTTCAGGAACATGCGAACATTGTCGGCAGAATTAGAACTCAGCACGCCAAGTCGAAATCCTGAACGGTGCAATTCGAGAACCGCCTGTTGCGCGCCCACGATCATTTCCACCTCATCCATACGCTCATGCAACAATTTGCGTATGTGAGCGCCCAGCTTTACTGCCATCAACCGGGAAATACCGAGATGATCCAGCAAAGCACGGGTGTTGAGTTTTCGGAGCTCGCGAGCCTCCTCAATCGTGATCTGGTGAAGTCCGTAGCTCTCCGCAAGATCGTTGAAAATCTCGATCCCTGTCTCCAGCGTGTTGGCCAGAGTCCCATCAAAATCAAATATGAGGAGCGGCCTGGTGGTTTCTGCCATCGTTTTCCACATAATCCCGACCGGACCCCAATACGCAAGCATTCAATCCCCTCATTTTGGGTTTTGTCTGCAAATGGAGGCGCGAACCAAGACCTTGATCCAGAGGGAAAACTACTGCAAACTTAGCGCTCGCTCGAAAAACTCCTGCTTATGACCAGCAAAACTGTTATTAGAAATTGCAGAAAATTAAGTTCTGCCCTCCTCCTACTGGTTTCCATCGTCCCTGCTATCGCTCAAGACGAAAAGACATTCCCTGAAGCGCCTGCCGAATCTGTCCCTCTCGATCTCTTTGAAGTTCCCGAAGGTCTCGAAGTCACTGTTTGGGCGAATTCTCCCGACCTTTATAATCCGACCAACATCGACATCGACATCGAAGGCCGTATCTGGGTCGCAGAGGGTGTCCGTTATCGCAGGCACTTCGACCGCCAGCCAGAAGGAGATCGCATCGTAGTCCTCGAAGATACCGATAACGACGGAAAAGCAGACTCCAGCCATACGTTCGTTCAGGAACCGGTTCTCATCGCTCCGCTGGGTGTTGCCGTCATCGACAACAAGGTAGTTGTTTCCCAACCTCCTCACCTCATCGTCTACACCGATGTTGACCGTGACCTGAAATTCGATCCCGAGAAGGACGAACGCGAAATTCTCCTGACGGGATTCAATGGCCAGAACCACGACCACTCCCTCCACTCCGTGACAGTCGGGCCGGATGGGAAATGGTATTTCAACTCCGGTAACGTCGGAGGAAAATTCACCGACAAATCCGGCCAGACATTTACGATCTTCGGCTCATACCGTCCCAAGCCCATTGGCCCATTCGAATATCCTCACGATGGGGCAAAACTCGCCGGCACACCGAGCGATGACGGTCACGTTTACGTCGGCGGGTTTTCCGTCCGGATGAACCCCGACGGCACCGATGCCGAAATCATCGGACACAACTACCGAAATTCCTATGAGCAATCGCTGAACTCATTCGGCGATATGTTTCAGAACGACAATGACGACCCACCCGCATGCCGCGTCAGCTACGTCATGGAATACGCGAACTTTGGTTTCTCTTCGAATGACGGACAGAGAACCTGGCGTGTCGACAAACGTCCCGGCCAGGACATCCCCACCGCAGAGTGGCGCCAGGATGATCCCGGCATGACTCCCGCTGGCGACGTCTACGGCGGAGGCTCCCCCACAGGTAATGTATTTTACGAAAATGGCGCTCTTGGTGACGAATGGACAGGCACCTTCCTTGCCTGCGAAGCCGGCCGAAACGTAATCTTCAGCTACCAGCCCGAACTCGAAGGCGCAGGTTTCAAATTGGAGCGCAGCGATTTCATGACTAGCAACCCCGCTGGCAAACACGACAATGGCAAAGATGATGGAGCCAGGTTCGCCGGTTCCGACTTCATTGGCGGCAATGATAGCGTGACCGGAGAAGTGAAAACGCTCTTCCGCCCATCTGACGTCGCAGTCGGCCCCGATGGAGCCCTTTACGTTTCAGATTGGTACGATCCTCGCGTCGGCGGCCACCAGGACCTCGACGAAACCTGTTCGGGCGCGATCTACCGCATCGCTCCCAAAGGATTTAAATCAGAAGTTCCCAAAATCGATCTTTCCACAATCGAAGGTCAGATCGAGGCACTCAAGTCTCCCGCAGTCCACGTGCGCGCAATCGGTTTCGAA
This sequence comes from Verrucomicrobiales bacterium, assembly GCA_002698785.1. GTDB lineage: Bacteria > Verrucomicrobiota > Verrucomicrobiia > Verrucomicrobiales > DEV007 > Arctic95D-9. The sequence goes on from PAAG01000028.1 coordinate 35,687, forward strand.
AAACTGAAGAAGCAGGGTCGCGCGGCACTCGAGCCGGTATCGGCTCTCTTGGAAGATCCCAACCCCTACATTCAGGCGCGCGCCATTTACCTTCTCTACCAACTCGGCATCAGCGGACCGAGAACCGCAGGGCTTCCCCAGCACCAGAACACACCCGAATTGAAAATTGCAGCCTTCCGCGCCATGCGACGAGCCGACGTCGATTTCCTATCTGCCGCAATGGCACTCGCCACCGATCCGAACCCGGCCGTTCGTCGCGAAGTGGCTCTCGCCATGCGAAATGAGTCTCTCGACACATCAAAGGACATTCTCGTGACCCTCGCACAAGGATACGATGGCAAAGACCGCAGCTACCTCGAAGCATTTGGAACCGGAGCGACTGGCAAAGAAACCCAGATCTACCAAGCCGTGAAGTCGGCGATGGGACACGACGACGCCCGCAACTGGTCAGACGCTTTCGCAGGTATCGCCTGGCGCCTTCACCCTTCGAGCGCTGTCGAAGACTTCCTTGTCAGGGCAAAAAGTGAAGGACTCAGTCTCGCTCAGCGAAAGCAAGCCATGGACGCAATTGCCTTCATTCGCACCAGCACCGCTGCGGATGCGATGCTGACACTTGCTCAACTCGATACTCCGCTGAAAGCCGATGCGGTCTGGTGGGCCATGAATCGCGCCACCAATGACTGGAGCTCGCACGACATGCTCACCAAGTTGAAAGACCGTGGCATCTACGACCCGGCCAAAGTCGTCATTCAGGAAATCGTCACCCCCGAACTCGATCAGGCAACAAAAGACGCCGTCTCGCTTGAGTCGGTCCTTGCCCTGAGAGGAGACCCTACACGCGGCAAAGCTGCCATTGCCCGCTGCATTATGTGCCACGAGGTGGGCGGCGCAGGCGCTCAATTTGGTCCACCTCTGGATGGCTGGGGAGCGACTCAGACTTCAGAAGTAATCGCACGCTCCATCATCGATCCGAGTGCAGACATCGCTCACGGCTTCGATGGACAAGAGCTCATCACCAAAGACGGAAAGAAAGTCCACGGCCTACTCATCCAGGACGGAAACCCGACCATCATCGTCAGCATGGGCGGAGTGACCCAGATGATCCCCAGAGGCAAAATCAAGTCCAAGAAGAAGATGAATCGCTCTCTCATGATGAGCGGCCCTCAGCTTGGAATGACAGCTCAGGATGTCGCAGATGTAGTCGCATACCTGAAGGAAAACTGATTTTCGGCCTCGTTATACTACATCCCGAATTTCTCCCAGACGGGCCAAGGACATCCCTTGGCCCGTTTTTGTATTTTCGCGACACTCATTTTTGAGGAAAAAGGCCAGAAAAACAGCCGTTTCGCCCCCATTTTTCGCATTCTCGCGATAAGCTCAGAAAACACCCGAAAAAAGGCACTTTTAGGGGGTAAAAAAAGCCTCAAACCATTGATAATTCGAGGTTTTTAGCGTATGTAAGAAGATCGGATTCCCCTCGATTTTCAGGGCAGATTTCAGCTCTCAATCGAGTGGGTTTCTTCGTTTTAACCCCTCGCAAAAATATTATGTCCGAATCTGCCGAAAACGAGCAACCTCCGAAGCCTTCGGGCGATTATGATGCCGGCCAAATCGACAAGCTCGAAGGTCTCGAAGCTGTCCGTAAAAGACCCGGGATGTACATCGGCGACCCGGCCACTGAGCGAGGTTTGCACCACACCGTTTTCGAAGTTCTCGATAACTCGATCGACGAACACCTCGCCGGCCACTGCGACAAAGTCATCATCACCATTCACGCCGACGGATCCATCTCGGTGGAAGACGACGGTCGAGGAATCCCCGTCGATACCCACCCGAAATTCGGAATCCCTGCCGTTGAGCTCGTGCTAACCAACCTCCACGCGGGTGGTAAGTTCGGTCAGGGAGCCTACAAATTCTCGGGCGGTCTCCACGGCGTCGGAGCCAAGTGTGTGAACGCACTTTCCGACTGGTTCACTGCAGACGTCTACCGCGACGGAAAGATTCACCACATCGCCTTTGAGCGAGGAGCCACCACCAAACCGCTTGAGGTCATTGGCGAACTCCCCGACAAGAGCCGGACAGGAACGAAAATCTCTTTCTTTCCCGATACCACGATCTTCACCGCCGGAATCGATTTCAACTTCGACTACCTCTCCACCCGCCTTCGCGAGCTGGCTTTCCTAAACCCTGGCATTCGTATCCAGCTCATCGACGAACGCGCCGAGCGGAAGCAGAAGAAGGAATTCTTCTACGAAGACGGAATCGTCGAGTTCGTCCGCCAGCTTGGTGAGAACAAGGAACTCGTCCATGAGAACCCGATCGTCCTCAGTGGAAAGCGCATGGTCGATATCGACGACGCAGGAAAGACCGTCGAAGACGAATGCTACGCAGACATCGTCATCCAGTACACCACCGACTATCACGAGAACATCCTCTGCTTCGCCAACTCCATCCCGAACGGCGATGGCGGCGCCCACCTTTCCGGCTTTCGCTCTGCCCTTACAAGGGCTGTGAACGCCTACGCCAAAGCCAACAAACTCCTTAAAGACAAAGACCCCGCCCTCACCGGTGACGACTGTCGCGAAGGCATTATCGCAGTGCTCTCCATCAAGCACCCCAATCCACGTTTCAGTTCACAGACAAAAGAAAAACTCGTGAACAACGAAGTCGAAGGCGTTGTCAGCTCCATCGTCTACGAAGGCTTCTCCGAATTCTTCGAAGAGAACCCCAACATGGCCAAGAAAATGGTCGAAAAGGTTCTCAATGCCGCACGCGCGCGCGAAGCAGCCCGCAAAGCCCGCGAGACTGTTCGGAAGTCTGCCATGTCAGGCGGAGGTCTCCCCGGCAAGCTCGCCGACTGCTCCTCACGAGACCCCTCAGAAAGTGAACTTTACATTGTGGAGGGTGACTCCGCGGGTGGCTCCGCCAAGCAGGGCCGGGACCGCCGCACCCAGGCCATCCTCCCGATCCGAGGTAAGCTCATCAATGTGGAAAAAGCCCGCCTCGACAAAGTTCTCCAGAACAAAGAGATCCAGACCATGATCACCGCCATCGGTGCGGGGATCGGCGAAGGCGATCAGGAAGGCTCCTTCAACATCGAAAAAGTCCGCTACCACAAGATCATCATCATGACAGATGCGGACGTCGACGGCTCCCACATTCGAACACTGCTGTTGACCTTCTTCTGCCGCCAGATGTCCGAACTTGTAAAACGAGGCTACGTCTACATCGCTCAGCCCCCTCTTTACAAAATCACACGGCGGAAAAAAGAGCAATACGTCCAGGACGACCGCTCCCTCAGCCAGATCCTCATCTCGCTCGGCGCAGACGACGTCACCCTGCACCCCCTGCAGGACGACGAAGAGATCTACATCGGCCCGGAAGATCTCAAAGAAATCCTCCAGATGCTCGAGAAGCTCAACCGCTACAGCGAGACAATACGAGGCAACGCAGGCAACTTCGAAGACTACCTGAAGAAAGCCAAAGACGGTCACCTTCCCGAATACCTCGTCCAGATCCGCGAGGGCAACGAAGTCTACGTCGAATACTTCCTCGACGAAGCCGCCCTTCGTGACTTCGCCAGCGAGAACCCCGACCTCAACCTCTTCGCACGCACAGCCGCCGAAGACGAAGACGAATCTGCCGAACCGACCGAAGAAGCCTCGGTTGTCCGCGCCGAAGGCCCCACCCGTCGCGCCGTTCTCGTAGAGGTCCACGAAGCGCGCTCCATGGCAAAAATTATCGCAGGTCTTGCGGAAAAAGGCGTCAGCGTCGAAAAATTCTCCGACGAAGACAAGCCACTGTTCGAACTGCGCGAAGGTGACGGCGAAAACGCCCGCACTCATCCCATATTCAGTGTTCCCCAGATCCTCGACACCGTCATCGAGATTGGACGTCGCGGCATGCAGATTCAGCGATTCAAGGGTCTTGGTGAGATGAACGCCAAAGAGCTGTTCACCACCACCATGGACCCCTCCGTCCGAAAACTCCTCCGCGTAAAACTCGACGAAGAAAACCAGGTCGAAGCCGACCGTATTTTCACCATCCTCATGGGAGACGTCGTAGAACCCCGCAAGCGCTTCATCGAAGACAACGCCCTCAGCGTAAGGAACTTGGATATCTAAGGAAACCGTCAGCAGTCAAGGGTCAAGAAGTCACAAGATGAACGTCGATGACCTGAAAGTCTATCAGGATTCAATGCAGATTGCAGAACGTATTTGGAAAGAAATCATGGGTTGGAATTATTTCGCAAAGGACACCGTTGGAAAACAACTGGTCAGATGCGCAGACTCCATCGCAGCAAACATATCCGAAGGTTTCGGGCGCTATCACTTCGCTGAAAATCGCAAATTCTGCTACTACTCCAGAGGCTCCCTCAACGAAACCCTGACATTCATTCATAAAGCGAAAGACAGGAATTTGATCGAGGAATCAGTAGCATACGATCTTTCCCAGCAACTCATTACCCTGAGAAAGCGCCTCAATGCCTACATCCGATCCATCGGGCCAACCACCGGCAACAGTCCCTCTTGACCTATTCTTATTCTCAGAGATTCCCTTGCATTTCGACCTACAAATCAAATCCCCGAAAGCAGCCCCGTTGACCCTTGTCCAGTGACCGTTGACGCCGCCGCTTCGAGACACATGCCCGTAACTCGTAACCCTTACCCCGTAACTTCTTAAATCATGGCAGACGAAACTGTAATCTCCTCTTCTGGCGACAGCGTCGAACCGATCAGCGTGGCTGACGAAATGTCCAACTCGTTTTTGGACTACTCGATGTCAGTCATCATTTCCCGAGCACTCCCCGATGTCCGCGACGGCCTCAAGCCCTCGCAGCGACGCATCCTACTCGCCATGAACGACCTGGGCCTCGGCCCCGGAAAACACTATCGTAAGTGCGCAAAGATCTGCGGTGACACCTCCGGTAACTACCACCCACACGGTGAGGCCACCATTTACCCTACCCTCGTGAACATGGCTCAGCCATGGTCCATGCGCGACTGCCTCGTCGACGGACAGGGCAACTTCGGCTCCGTCGAAGGCGACCCACCCGCCGCCATGCGATATACCGAGGCCCGCCTCACCCACCTCGGCCATGTCCTCATGACCGACATGGACAAGGCCACCGTCGACTTCGTCGCCAACTACGACGAGACCCAGCAAGAGCCCGTCGTCTTCCCCGCCGCCTTCCCGAACCTTCTCGTAAACGGCGGCACCGGTATCGCCGTTGGTATGGCGACTAACATACCGCCACACAACCTCGGCGAAGTCGTCGATGGCATCTGCGCAACCGTCGACAACCCCGACATCACTGTCGAGCAACTCCTCGAATACATCAAAGGCCCCGACTTCCCTACCGGATGTACCATCCTTGGAAACCGCGGCATCTACGACTACGCCACCACCGGACGCGGCAGCATCAAAGTCCGGGGCCGCGCCACCATCGAAGAAGACGCCAAAGGCCGCGAGCAGATCATCATCACCGAGATCCCCTACGCCGTGAACCGCGCCCGCCTTGTCGAGCGCATCGCCGAGCTAGCCAACGCCAAGATCCTTCCCGAGATCTCAGCCGTCCGCGACGAGTCCGACGAGAACACCCGCGTCGTTGTCGACCTCAAACGCGACGCCCGCTCCCAGGTCGTTCTCAACAACCTCTACAAACACACCGCGCTCGCCTCCTCCTTCAGCGCTAACATGCTCGCCATCGACAACCGTCGCCCGCGTCTCCTCAACATCAAAGACGCCATCGACTGCTACATCGAGCACCGTCGCGAAGTCGTTCTCCGACGCACCCGCTACCTCCTCGGAAAAGCCGAAGAACAGGCCGAAAAACTCGAAGCCTTCCTCCTCGCCCTCGGAGAACTCGACGACTTCATCAAAATGATCCGGGACTCCAAGACCCGAGACGAAGCCCGAGCAAAAATCAAAGCCTACCACTTCACCAAACCCGCCGCCGAAGCCCTCGGCATCCTCATCCGCGGCCAGGCCAGCGTCGTAGGCGACCAGTACATCTTCACCGACAAACAAGTCGACCACATCCTCGAACTTCGACTCTACCAACTCGTCGGACTCGAGCGCGAAAAGGTCAAAAACGAATACGACGAGCTCCTTGAGACTATCAAAGACCTCCTCGACATCCTTGCCCGCGAAGAACGCGTCCTCCAGATCATCAAAGACGAGCTCCTTGAGATCAAAGAAAAGTACGCCACCCCGCGCAAGACCGACTTCGACATCGACGAAGGCGACATCAACGTCGTCGACCTCATCGCCAACGAGTCAAACCTCATCACCATCTCCAACCGAGGCTACATCAAGCGAACCCTCGCCACCGAATACCGCACCCAGGCCCGCGGAGGCAAAGGCCTCAAAGGAATGGAGACCCGCGAAGCAGCCGACGAAAAAGAAGAAGGCGACTTCGTCGAACACCTCTTCGCCGCCACCGCGCACGACTACCTCATGTTCTTCACCAACACCGGTCGCGTCTACGTCGAGCGCGTCTTCCAGATCCCCGAAGGCAGCCGCGTCTCCAAAGGAAGATCCATTAAGAACCTCCTCAACCTCCAGACCGAAGAACGCATCGCAGCCGTCCTTCGCATCGAAGCCGTCGGCAACGAAGACAAAGACGCCACCTTCGTCGAAGACCAATTCGTCCTTTTCGCCACCCGCTCCGGCAAAGTGAAGAAGACCAAACTCTCCGACTTCCGGAACTACCGGAAAGACGGCATCATCGCCATCAAGATCGAAGACGGCAACGAACTCATCGACGTCAAACTCACCAACGGCACCGACGAGATCTCCCTCGTCACCAGCAAAGGCTACGCCGTCCGCACCAGCGAAGACAACATTCGCCCCATGGGACGCCCCTCCTCAGGAGTCGCCGGCATCCGCCCGGGCGATGAAGACTGGCTCGTCTCACTCGCCGTCGTCGACAACGAAGAACAACTCCTCGTCGTCAGCGAAAAAGGCCTCGGTAAGCGAACCCCATTCGAAGACTACCCCACCAAGGGCCGTGGAGGAAAAGGCGTCATCACCATGAAAGTCACCGCCAAGACCGGCCGCGTCGTAGGCGCCATCCGCGTCTCCGAAGACGACGATATCATGCTCATGACCAACACCGGCCAAAGCGTAAGAATCAAAGCGGCTGATGCAAGGTTAACTGGACGGAATGCTCAGGGCGTTATCCTCATGAAGACGAAGGAAGGAGAGACTATTCAGGATATTGCCCGTATTGCGAAGGAGGAGGAAGAAGAAGCAGTTGCCGACGACGCTATCGCAGATCAAACCGATCCTGAACAAACTTCGGAAGAATAGACGAAATTAATTAGGCATTCTTCATTCTGAAGAACTCGTGTCAATTCTTTGAATTCGTGAAGTCCCGCTTTGCGGAATTCGTGTTAAAAACGCCGGACAATCCCGTCCGCATAAAAGACGCCGACGCACGACTTACCGGTCTACATCCGCAGCACCAAAAAATTTGAAGAGGAGTATAAGACGATCCCTGGAACGCAAAAAGTCTAAGGCTAGAACTCGAAGCTCTGAATGATTCGCTTTCTCTATCAGCTGAACCACACTTTTCAATGACATGCAGAGCGTTCCCAAATTCTACCCCTAACCGGTAACGACAAAGACTTTTAAGTTCAAAGGGAAAAATACCAACCGTTCAATTTGAAAAAGTGCTGACCGTCAACCAATTAGTCCCAAAATAGCCCCTACTGTAGTGGCAATATTTTTCGCCACCGAAGCCACCCCAGCCGTAACTTCAACGATTCGATTTCCAATCGCTTCAAGTATACCTTTGTCCGGCTTTTCCTGAGTGCATTCTTCAGCAAACGACTTATACCTACTCGCAAGGTCACGAGAAGGTTTTTGATCAAGCAACTCGGACGCTTCTTTTATCAGGTCACCCAGCCGCGTAAGAGCCTGCTCCAAATCGTTCGACATCGGTTCCCTTTTCACATAGCTAATTGTGGTGTTGATCGATTCGTTTGCGATCGAATCAATTAGAACTGGTCCATGCACAAAACCAATATTAATCGGCCTTTCGGATTTCTTTTCTTCTTCCATATGCTTCCTCAAATTTCTCAACAGATTCGGTCGAATGTTAATTTGTTCTCTCAGTCGATTCAAGATATCTTCTTGAAACCCAGGTCTAGCTAATGACATCTTTGACTTTGCAAAATCAACGATATCACTAGAAAGCGGCGACTCGTCAGCACGAATGATCGTAAGCACGCGACGCAGGTATTCCTGCAAAACCTTCGACTCATCAGAAAACGGCGAGGGGGATACTACCTCACGTGAGATTAATTCGACAACACTTCTGAGACTATGATACTCGGAGTGCAATCGAAGAAGTGACAGTCTTAACTTCCTACTTTCTTCCTTCCCTGCTCTTACACCGGTGTGTTGAATCCATACCGGCAGATATCGTTGGAAGCCCCTACCCGAATCGAATTCATATTTAAAGAAATCCAGTTGTATCGACTTAAAAGCCTCAAACGAACGGTGTTCTAGCGGAGCCACCACCTCATCATTAACGTCCTCAACAAAATGGATTAACGGTCTATGAGGAAATATCAAATGCGAAAATTCTTTCGAGTCATTCTTTTCAGTACCCAACCTAACCAAATTGCACAAGAACTTCCCAGACCTACCTAAGGTTGCCTCGTTAAACTTCTTAGGGTCCTCAGCATCCCGAACACGAATACGACACCCCACGATATCACGAATCGTTTGCGCGACTACATCGGGATCAATCTGTCGCGCGCCAAATCTATATGCAAATGCGAACTCAAACTTTCCCATTGCAGCGCCATCAAAAAAGAATCTAATTTCGCGCAACTTTGGGTGCAAGGATCCAGTCCTAGAGGAAAATTTTGGGATATCAACACGAATACCGCTTCTCGGAATACAGTGAAAACACTCTCCAATTTTCTCGACTCCACCAGCTTTTCGCTCACGAATCGGCCCTACATACCGAACAAATTCGCGCTCACTTGGCGAAGGCCATCCCGGACGCTGTAGAACTTTCTCCCTTTCTACTAATTTCCTGACGTCCGTAATTGGTATTTGTAACGTGATCAACATAACAACGGGCGGGCGAACTACAACCCGAAGCCGGCGTACAAAGAACGCTGCCATAGCCTGACGCGCTACCCCTACGCTACCCTCACGAAGGTGTGAGGGGGAGGACTCGAACCTCCACCTTCAGGATGTCGACAAGTTCTTTACCGTTGCTTTAAGCGGTCCTGTGCCGATTGAAGCGCATATTTGCTACCATCATCCACAGAAAACGTCAAAGATTTTTATTGGTCACTTATACCTCTACAAATTAGTACATTAACTCTCAATCTCAATAAACAACCTCTTTATGTCAACATACCCTCGAACCAATCGGATAAAACTTGTCGCTACTTCTGCAGAAATCCTTCCTTCCTTGAAGAGAACAAAGAGTTCACAAAGCACATATATGGGAATCTGCTTATAATTATGCTGAGCACCAAGAGCGCTGGCATTTTCACGAGCAAGCGTTTCGAAGTCTGGACGACCGATACAAACATAACCACCCACACCAAACCGTGCCGATTGCGGGATAACGTCACCCGCTTTTTTGGAGTCAACAAATTTCGCATTCGACTCTTTCCCGGTCACTTGAATCGCGAAACTCACACCGTCCTGAAAGTGCAGAAGAATATCTGGCTCACCAGATTTCTGATCCGTAATTCTTTGCGCGGTTCCGTTGACAAAGTCCGAGTTTAGCAAATCCTCGACGGCCCCCTCCAACGCCACACCCTTTTCCAAGCACACGGACTCGATCAGTTTGAATTGTAAACCCATTTTATCGAGGCGCCTCTTATGATCTCGAAGCCAATAATCGTGAGTCCGATTCCTCGTAGTAAACAGAGTCTCCAACACCCGCTCCGCCTTTGAAACGCTCATTATGCCGGAAAACTCCGAAGGAGCACGCTCTATAAGTTTCTCTGTACTTTCAAGACCGCTACTGAATAGCCTAATTCGCTCATCTCGACTTACAAACGAAGGCACATCATCAAGCAACCGACAGAATATCGGTGCTCTCCTACGGAGACAAGCCGATACTTCACCGAACTCAACCGAGAGTTCCGGTCGTAGAATCCCCGCTACGCCCCCCATTATATCAACCATCCAACTCACATTCTCACACATCTGACGCAAATTCCCACCGGTTATGCGAAAGCCACGACAAATCTCCCTTAATTTCCTATCCGACAGTAAAATCTCTTCACAAACTGAGGCGATGATAAACTCCGGTTTCGGAGCTTGTGTCGGCCGTTCTATCAAAACAGTAAATAGCGCATAGATAAGCCCTACTAGCTTATCATCGGAGTATGCCTTGTTCAGACGTTCTCTTACCGACAAATTCCGCTCGGGATCATCCCATTTGATTCGCCGTATTGATTCAAGCACCTCCGATGTTCTGGCGCCAGCAAATGCAACGTCAATATGACTAAATTGCCCTAAAGAGAGCACGTACTCTTTGACTTGGGAAAATGTTTCGAGGGAACAATGTTGCGCTGCGCAAATTGAGCCGAGCTTAGTTGCCCGGAGCAGACCGTCTTCTTCTCTTTCAAACAACTCAAGATCTACGCACCTCTTTATCCCATCACGAATCAAATCTTCTATTGGCTCTTTCGAACTTCCCCAAACCTGCCCAGCAAATGTATCAAACAAGAACGAAATAACCTCATTGTCAGAAGCAGCAAAGCCGCTCGCAACTACATCTAAGACCCGTCGGTCAATATCTTGCTCCACAAACGCTGATTTAATCGGATCAGGTTTGGAATTTAGATACAAATGAGAGTACTGTCGCTTTTCCGCTGGTGTATTGACCAAAATAATCCCCCTTCCGAACATCTTCGACTGACCAAATCTCCCAGCGCGCCCCAACAGATTCTGCACATCAGCGTTTGACCAAGGCGCCTGAATTAGAGCCCCATTAACCACAGTCCATCGAAGATTATCGGCAAGTATCACGTTATCAACCGGCATATTTATGCCCATCGCCAGAGTTGTTGTTGAAACAATGACTCGTATCTCACCCTGCCGAAATCCGTGCTCAACTATCAATCTTTCGGGAAGTTCACAATCAGCGTTGTGTAGCGCCACTCCGTTGGGCAGTGTGGCAAGTAGAATATCTCTCGTTTCCGTATCTGATTCATCTTGCAGAGCAGAAATTGATTCTTTAGCGGCCCGCAACATTACCGTCCTCGCAAGTAATTTTGAGATCTTTTCTGTTTGGGCTACGGTAGCTGTAAAAACCAAAACTTGCTGTCCAGCATGAACGAGATGTGAAACAACGGTGGAGAGAACCGGAACTGTAATTTGTTCACTCCCGCTTGCATTTGAGTTCCACTCCCGATATTCGAATGTGTCTCCCGGACCGAGCACGCCCTGTCGCAGTTCAACCGGCCGATAGTTTTCTCTAATAGTTTTTACGCCTAACCATTCATCGAACTTTGACAACTTCCCTAACACGGCGCTGAGACAGAGAATTTGAGGGCGCTGTTTTAGCCTACGAAGTTTTGTCAAAATTAATTCAAGCGTCGTCCCACGATTGGGATCTGCAACCATTTGAACTTCATCTATTATTATACAGCCACAAACATCGAGCATTGCTTTTCCCGAAACCAGAAGTGCGGCTAATTTCTCATAGGTTATGATAGCAATATCGAACTTTCCGATGATAAGATCAGTATCATTCTCGCGGTGGTCCCTGTCAGAAACGACACATCGAAGCCCAATATTCTGATTGTCGCGATACCGCTCCGAGAATTCGCCAAATCTCTCTTCTGCAATAGCTTTATATGGCACTAGATAAATAGCCCTTTGACCGTTGAAAGCATGCTGAGTCGCAACAATTTCCCCCAAAAACGTTTTTCCCGAAGAGGTTGGTGCAACTATTAGCAAAGATTCTCCTCTCAACAAGCCGCTTTTAATAGCTTTCTGTTGTATAGGTAATGCGTTTACGATTCCTGCCTTTTTCCAGACATCTGTTAACTCCCGGGGAAGTTCTTCATTACAATCGGATTCGAAATTCATCTTTCGTGTTTCGGCCCACTCTTATAAGTGCTTTCGGCATATAGCATCAATTTTAATCACCACGGAAAATTTAACTTACCAGAAAATACTAAAATTTTTAATAGAATTAGGTTTAATAGAAAGGCTATTTATTTATTACGAACTTGCGAAGTCTTATCCGTAAGCAACAGAACACCACACTACTTGGCGAGGGCCGTTCGTTTTACCCCGCATTCTCCCGATTCGTAGACTGCCGACAAGTCTCCAAATTTCGCGCACAGAGGTCTTTCGCAATATCATACGGAACCACCTCTAAGCCTTGATGGTGGTCCGTGTCGTAGCCTACGGAGTGATGTCTAACCACTTTCACTACCTTTTTGTAGCCAATCATTTTGAGGCAAACTAATAAGCTAACCTCCACCCTCAGCAACGGAGTTCCCCGTCACCACCACACGATGCGGATACGGAATCTCAATCCCCTCGGCCTCCAGCGCTTTCTTCAGATCCGTCAGAATCGCATTCCGCATCGGAATCCAGTCGTCTTTCTCGTGCCAGACACCATACTTGAACTTCAGCTCCGACTCCCCGAAGCCCGTGAAACTGATCAGCGGCTTCGGCTCATCGAGCACAAAGCGATTCTCGGTCGCGACACGGCGTAGCACCGCAAACACCTGATCCGGATCGGAGCGATAGGCCACCCCGAAATAGATATCAAAACGACGAATTGGATGCTTCGTGATATTGATCAGCTTCGATTTCACCAGCGTCTCATTCGGAAAGCGCACCGACAGATTATCGAGCGTCCGCAAGGTCATACTCAGGAGGTCGATCGACTCCACCACTCCCTTCGTATCCTCAATGATGATCACATCGCCCACCTGGAACGGCTTCTCCCAGATCAGGAAGAGCCCGCTAATCATATTCGACAAACTCGTCTGCGCCGCAAACCCGATCGCAATCCCGGCAATCCCCGCGGCACCTAACAAAGCTGTAAACTTAAAGCCAAACTGCTGCAGCACCGTGATGATCACAATCGCGCTCACCCCATAGACAATCCCCTTTCGGATCACCAGCAGCGCCTGCTGCGAAAGACGCTTCTTCCAGGGCCTTATCGCTGCCCGCAGAAGAAAGCTGAAAATGATCCCGACAATGATCGCAATCACACTCGCCAGAACCGGCCCCGCCCATTCTCCAGCAAACTCCCAGATCGGGTCCAGTTTCTCGAGTGTAGAGTCGTCTACGGTCATGGCAAAAAGTCACGAGTGTGGTGTTGTTCAGGAACGGTGCACAATGGCGCGAGAGGTTTTTCCATAGCCCAAGGCGTTCGCGAGGAGCGAATTAGAATTCGTGACGAGCGAAGAACGCAGGGATTTGGGAAAAGATCCGCGCTTTCCAAAATATTTCGGAGCGAAGCGATCCTATGTTCTATCCCAATGTAAACTTCTTCCATTATGTGCCGGGCATGGACAACGCTACACTCCCCTATTCAGCGAGAGCGGAACGTAGTTGGTTGAATGTCTTCAGAAACACACTGTTGCTAGGCGGCACCACCCTCGGCTCAGTGACTAACTCCGCCGTAGGCTCTACATCCGGTGGTCCTGACTCATAGGTAACCCTACTCGTCTCCGACTCACTCTCCTTCACTACCGACACCCCATTCGACCAGAGATAATCTTTCCCCTCATATAGCTGCAGATGCTCGACATGGATACAGATACGATCCACCGGAAGGTTCTCCTTCGACCGATTCGAAACCCGCACCGGACACAGCGCCCGGTATTTGTTCGGACTCAACTCCAGATGATCCCGAACCGCATTCGTCGAGGCCGAGTAGCACGGCTCCCCCGCTAGCGGCGTGCCGAACCACGTCTTCGAGAGATTCCGCAGAGGCAATGTAATCAAAGAAGCTCCTTTCTTCTTTCCTCCAACGACGATTTCCAACGCCAGCGGAAGCCCACAGACAAAAGAAGCCTCACTCTTCGCCGGAACCGAGATCGATGAGCCCGGATACGAAACAATCGGCCGATCCGGATACGCCGGCCGAAGCCGAATCTTATCTCCCGAAGCGACCGTAGCAAAACGTCTCTGGGCAGCCCCATCCGGCTCATCACACGGCTCCGCCAGCAAATACCGCCCGTCTTGAGAAGCGCCGCCCCCAGTCCGATGCCACACCCGCCATTCCCCGCTCGCATGGTGAATCCAAAGATCCAGCAGACCAATTTCCCAATGCCGGGTTTCTCCGAGAGGAATCGAGATAGCAGGCCAGAACTCCGACATACTGCGTAGCGAAGCGAAACCCATGCCGATTCGACGCCTTTTCAGCCTCGACTTTTATTTATGGTTTTGTTAGAATAATTTGTCTCGCCCTCTCGAAACACCTCGCGATCTCGAATCATCCCTCCCCCTTCGCTCTCCCAATCATTTCCCAGAGCGCCCAAATAACCTGCAACACCCTACAAAACAGCATATTACATCAAATACAGGACATCCATATGATCCATCCCCATCATTTTCCCAACATCGCCAAAACACTCACCACCAATCGCTTACGTCGAAAACCTGCCCAAATCCCACCCAAAAACGAAATCCCCCTCTTTTCCCATCATTTTGACTTTTGCCCATCATCCAATCCCAACTATGTTCGACCGCCTTAGCTAGGTCTCAGTTCACAGGAAAAATAGGTTCAACAACGTGTCTTCAAAACTGGCAAAATGGGTTTCCTCGGTGAAACCGCGATTAGCCCCCCTTTTTAATCAGAGTGGGCATACTCGCCATGCGGCCCGAATACTCGATGTCTTGTTCATAGTCGCCCTGATTTTTGCCGGAATTAGATTTCTATCTCATGTCGAAGGGACGATGGATTTACGACCCGCCGATGAAACGGTCTATCTCCAGAAGGGCCGAGATCTGTTTGAGACCGGATTCGTCCCCCCATCATTCGGGCCGGTATATCAGATCTGGTATTTCCTACTCTCGCTGGTAGCGCCGGATCCAGTCGATTTGTACTACCTCAATTACCAGGTTCTCTTGGTTGGATTCATGGTGAGTTTTTACTTCGCCCTCAGGCGCTACGGGGTTCCCTCATGGATCGCATTCTTCCCGCCCCTGTATTTTCTTTATTCACGAATTCCATACATCTGGCCGTACCAAGCGCTCTTCTCAGCGATCTTGATTCTACTGGCGATGGGAATTGCAGCCTCGTTTCGTAAGCCATTGCACTGGATCACAGTGCTTCTCGGGGGAACCCTACTCGCCGCATACGTGAGGCCCGAATTGGCTGTGGCATGGCTCGCGCTCTTTGGCATAGCTCTCCTGCTATTAGGTTGGCGCCAGATAAAAAAGCGGCCTATCCCAGGATCCGAGTGGAAGCCTCTGGCTGTTGTCGGTGCAACGGCAGCAATTTTTGTCCTTACCCTCGGCTCTCCCATCTTCAATTCCGGAAAGGAACGTATGTTTGCTGCCTTTTCGCAGCACTACAGCCTGAATGTCGTGGAAGACTCAGGTGAAGAGATCAATCCCTGGATCCACGCAGAGAAAATTCGAAGCCGGGACTTCCCTACAGCGAACTCAATCGGGCAATGCGTCAGCGAGAATCCCTCCGCTTTCTTCTGGCACATACGTGAGAATGTCAGAAAAAGTCTGCAAGAGCTAGGTCGCCTTTCCAAAGCAAACAAAGGCTTCTTCGATTTCCCCGAAGTCTTTGGATATAAATCAGCGACGATCTCTTCCATCGTCCTCCTCTTCGGCTTGGCTTTCTTTTTCACCTCAAAGCGAGTGGACCAAGTGAACTGGCACCCACCAGCCCTCATGCTGATTGCCCTTTTACTCGCCGTTATTCCCTCCGTCATTCTGGTTTATCCAAGGCAGCACTACTTCATCTGCCTTTGGGGGGTAATTCTTTTACTCCCTTTCCTCCTTTTCGCTCAACGGGAGCTGCGCCCCGTTTCCTTGGCAAAACGAAAAAACTGGATTGGAGCACCATTGGCGATAGGTCTTTGCTCCTTTCCCTTTCTACTCCCCTTTCGTGAGCACGGAGTACTGGAAAAGTGGGAGCCAGACCTCGTGATGGCAAAGACCATTCGCTACATTCGTGATCTGGAACTCGCGGGTGAAGTGAATCTCCTGCGATCAGAAGCTGAACTGGAAGAATACTTGGGCCCGAACTTCGAAGGCTTCGAGCCATGGGGCATGGACGAGGGCGAAACTTTCGACGAGTTCATGAGGGAAAATGAGATCAACGTGGTATTGAAAGACACCTTTCTCCCCACCCTATCAAATCTGAAAGACGACCCTGAATTTCAGGCTTTCCTCAAGAACCCGGAGAGCTCTGGATACCTCCCCATGGCAATCCCCTACACGGACAGAAGCATATTCGTGGAAGCATCCCTCTGGCAGAGAAGCAGAGCACAATAAAACTCAAGCTGGCTCACCAACCGGAGTTCGACTGCGTCGCGAAAGCTTCCACAATACCGAGACCGCTTCCTTTATCGGAGCCACTCCAATTCCGGGGCTGGGATTGGAATATGTAATGGGAATTTCCACCCACTTCCAATCCTTGAGCATGTAACGAATCTCTGTCTGGAAGAAATGGAAACGGCTTTCTACTCCGGTGTCGACAACGTGACGGAGTGCAGGATTGCTGAAACATTGGAATCCACTCGTCATATCTTTCATCTCAGTGCGAAGCAGCCAGTTAGAGAGAAAAGTACCAATCCAGCTGATACCGGTCCGATAAAGATTTCCACGGTGGCCACCTCCTGATGCAAAGCGACTTCCGGCAGCGAACTCAGCCCCCGACTCCATTGCAGTAATGAACAGAGGAATCTCCGTAGGATCATGACTGAATCCCCCATCCATTTCCAAAATCCACTGGCACCCCGCGTCGAGCGCCTCCCGATAACCTCGAAAGTAGGCATCAACAATGCAACGACTCTCAGGAGCCCAGATGCATTTGACCCTACTGTCTCGGGCTCCGTACGACTCAACTTTCTCCTGAGTGTCGTCCTTGCTGACGTTATCGAGAATGCAAAATACAAGGTCCCTGTCCCCTAGAGCAGCAAGAACACGCTCAAGAAACACGTCAACGGTGCCGCTCTCATTAGCGAGAGGCACTACGACTCCAAGTCTTGGTTGATTACTTGATTCAAACGACATCCTGACAACTTTATCCTACGTCGCAACATTGAGGCCAACGTCGCTCGCACCCACAGTGAGATAAAAGCATGAGATTACAATATTTCAGCTGTATTAATTCCAGCCCCCTTATAATTTCGGGCTCCGATCGCCAGCCTTACTTGCGCAGAGTTTACCATGTTTTCACGTTACACGAATTTCAGGGACTACCTTGTCAGGCACTTTGATTTTGTGGCTATATGCTTTTTGCTCCTGGTCAGCGCCGTTCTCTTTTTTCCGCTCATCAATATTCCCGGGATTTCGAGTGACGCATGCAGCTTTGTCCGAGAGTCGGCTGACGGAGCGATGCCATGGATGGCGTGGGACAGCCACCGCCCCTTCCGAACAACGACATGGAATTTCCTTTGTCTGATCGCCGGGTATTCAACGGTCGGACTGCATGCACTGGCAGCATCCCTGCATCTCCTTTGCAGCTTACTACTGTATGTCACTGTGGTCCTGGTCTGGCCGAAACAGCGGTTTTTCGCTTTCGCAGCTGCTATCCTTCGATTGACCTGGACCACCGCACTGCGCGAAGGAGTCGACGACCTGATTCTGGAAGGATTGCTCCCCGAGATGTTGATGTGGGTTGCCATCGTTCTTTGGTTGGCACTAGAGTCATGGTCTCCCAATCGCAATTACAGAATTCCCATACGCATTCTGTATGGAATTACGATATTTCTTTCAATGGGAATGTATGAAGCAGGATGGAGCAACCTCGGCGCGATTCCGCTCATCATTGCGCTGATTGGAAAAGTCGATATTCGAAACCGTCATACACTTGTCAATCTTGCCTGCTGGTATGGGACGATGACCGTTTACGTGCTGTTCTACTTCCTCCACTTCAGCCATCACGGAAAACCGCCCAACTCCCAGATCAATTTCGGATTGATCGCTCCCATCTGGCTAACGTTTACGCAAGTGCTGTTTGTCGAATCATGGACTGTGGCATTCGATATGTGGGGAGGTCTTTTGAAAGAAGGCTGGCACTGGATCATTCCAATTATCGTTGGGGCCGCCTTTTTCGTCGTAGCGTTTCTGGCATCACGAACAGATAGGCTGAAAGAATCTGAGAAATGTCACTGGGGAAAGTATCTCACTGTGGCCATCGTTTGGGCATTCGCGAGTTATCTCCATATTGCCCTGGGATTGTCTAACGTATACGGAAATGTTGTCGAATGGGGTAGTCGTCTCGTTCTCCCAATGTCTTATTCGATGACGTTTTTGGCCGTAGTCATCATCGGATTCGTTGGTAGCAAATTGAAACACAGGAAATGGACATGGATGATCTGCGCAGCCATGGCACTCACAATCATCAACGCAGGTGTCATTGTCAGGGCATGGAAGACGCTTCCCGAACTGTACCTTCACCAGGAGACAATTCATCAACTCATCGCAAAGGCAGTCCCATCACTGGATCCTGGAACCGTGATAGTGTTCGAAGCCGAGGGATTCATGTATCACAAGAGCAACCCTCGCGAATTCGAAGATATCATGTTTTCCTACCTCTTGCGAAATGAATACGGAGTGAGAGATCTGTATGTATTTTTCAATTCAAAGGAGCATCCTGTCGTAATGGAAGGAGATGTGGTGAAGGCCGATGTCTCCCTCGCATATCCAATTGAAGAGGAAAAGAGGGATGGCACGGCAGGCATCGGAGCCAACGAGCGATATTTCCTTTGCAGAACGTGGAAAGACCTTGGCTCGCCAGAACCAACGAAAGAAGTGGAGATCGAGAGGAGTGCCGTTATCTGGCTGCGCTATCTTGGTGACCGTTTCGAGGTAATAAAAGAAAAGTCTAACCTCAACAGAATCGGCTCCGAGATGGATCCGGTTCACGCAAAAATCCTGAGAATGG
Organism: Verrucomicrobiales bacterium; assembly: GCA_002698785.1. GTDB lineage: Bacteria > Verrucomicrobiota > Verrucomicrobiia > Verrucomicrobiales > DEV007 > Arctic95D-9. Next base: position 54,777 of record PAAG01000028.1, read on the forward strand.
CTACTTCGGAGTAGCCCACCGTCCACGACCAATTATCGCGGAATGCGCGAAATCTCCTCGTCCAATGAAAGAACGGGCTCGTAATCGAAGTCGCGTTGCGCTGCTTCAATCGTACCTGCGATATCGAAATAGAATTTCCCCGCAGCGTGTATTGTAGGATGGAGCTTACCAAACATACTCATTAGCAGATCCACGAAATTTAGGCACATGCAAATGGGAGCCGGGATGTAGAAGGGGCGGTAAGAACTTCCGAAGTGGGCAGCGAGTTTCTGATAAATCTCATCCACAGTGTAATCAGCTTTCGAATCCCCAATCCAATACCATTTCCCTACGGACTTCTCGCTCTTTGCCGCCAGCAACATCGCGTTGGCGAGGTTGTCGACTGAAGTGATACTCCGATAGTTTTTCCCGTTACCGAAAACGATCTGCCTCTTCCAGGAAAACATCCCCATAAAATTCTCCTGCCTGGGAGGAGCTCCCGGACCGAAAAACCAGAAGCCCCGAAGAGAGGTACCATCAATCTTCCCTTCGGCAGTTTTCGACAGCACATACTCCTCCCCCTGATACTTGGAGCGACCGTAGTGGCGGTATGGAGAAGCCGGCGTCGCCTCGTCAAAAATCCGTTTCTGGCCGCAGCTGTCCCGCCCGCAAATTGAATCCGTCCCAATGTAGAGGAAACGTCGAACTCCCGCACAGATGCAGGCATCCACCAAATTCTTTGTTCCCTCCGCATTCACTTTGTAAAGCAACGCGGTGTTACTCGGATAGATCAATCCAGCACAGTGACAAACGGTGCCCACTCCAGTCAGAGCTTCTTCCATCTTGGCTTTATCATCCAGATCACCAAAAACCACATCAATGCCCTCACCTTTTTGAAAGAAGTCCCGAAACTTCTCCTCACAATAAAGGCGAATCGGAGCAGGTGGAATCGCCCCCTCTCTCATCCCATCTACTAGCAACTGCAGAAACCGGTGACCAAGCCATCCTGTCGCGCCTGTAACAAACCATGCAGGAGCATCTCCATCGAATTCCGGAACCGACAGGCGATTGATGATGTTTATCTTCGCACTCCGCAAGCGAATGTCCCTTACTGCGGTCTTCAAGGTCGTGTGTAAGTCAGGAATTTGATACCCAAGCTCACTTTCCGAAGCAGCAGAATCGTACCAACTGTAAGAGCCCACAACCGAATCGACAAAAGACGGCTCTGGAGGACTCCCGAGCCCTGACAAACGCGCAACCACCTGAAGAACTTTCGCGGCAAAGACCATCAGCATCTTCGGAAATAGAAATGCAGGCCGAGTCTGTTTTGTCTCGTCGGCAAGAGCGTGATAGAACTCCCGGAACGTAACATTTTGCCCTCCGAGGAGGTATCGACCATTTTTTCTTCCTTTCTCCAGCGCCTCCACATGAGCGCGAGCCACCTCCTCAACATGGGCAACGGAAATACCTCCGGCAAAATAAAAGCGCTGTCCCTTTTCAATGAAATCACGAATAAAACGATGAGGCGGAGTTTCATTCGCGTTGTTGGGTCCAAGAACCCACGACGGATAGAGCCTTCTGACATCGATATCTCCGCTTTTGGCTATTTCACTCAAAAACAGCTCGGCCTCGACTTTTCCCCGGATGTAGGGATTCGCCGGAGAAACTTCCTCATCTTCGAGAGTAACCAACCTGTCAGGCGATTCGCTTCTCCCGAGAACTACCACGGAGCTGGTATACACAAGAGTATCAATGTTAGCCTTAATGCAGCAATTCGTGATTGTCTCCGTGAGATCAACCGTACTCTTAACAATTTCATCAGGCCGGCTGGTATCCGTGGTATTTGAAGCCGCCAAATGAAAAAAGGCCGAAGCATCTTTGATCGATTCCAGATACGTAGCAGGGTCAAAAAGGTCGCAAAGCAGCGGCTCGGCGCCTTGTCCTATCAACCCCTCAATGTTCTCATTGATTCGTCGCGTGAGCAGCAGAACACGGTAACCACGCTGCAAGAGAATCACTGCAACGTGATACCCTATATGTCCCGAAGCACCGGTGACAGCTACAGTATCCTGTTTTGGCATTGTTAGTTCTTCCGGTGTTGCGGAGGCGATAGTGCCCTACCTTGAATTGGGAACCAGACGGAGGCAAGATCGAACCCCGCCATCAGCACAAAACCCCTCGTCTCCTCGGCAGCCGGACTATCGCAGGGGCGCTCACAATTGCCCGAATTCCCTCCGGATCCCCCTTTTTCATGCTGTGAGCCACCTTCCAAAGCAGACCTCTCAGTATTTCACGCAAGTTCGTCACACCCGAGTATTGAGAAATACCACCCCGATTTCCGGCTATTTTCGCGTGACTCCTGCTATCGAATACCATCTTGATTTTTCACCTGGCGTCCCGCTAACTCTCCGTTGACTCTTCCCCTTTCAACCCGTATCGCCAGAATATGAATCCCGAATCCGAATCTTTCCTCTACGAACTCCTCAACACCCCGAGCCCCACTGGATTCGAGGTCAGAGGACAGCGGGTCTGGGCCAAGCGGTGTCGCGAGTTTGCAGACTCTGTTGAAAGCGATGCTTATGGCAGCGCGTGGGCCACTGTAAAAGGAGTTTCTGAGGGCACACCTACCGTCATGATCGAAGCCCATGCTGATGAGATCGGCTTTATGGTAAAGTTCATCGATAGCGATGGCTTTCTTCGGGTCGATCGCATCGGTGGATCCGACTGGGCCACTGCCCGTGGACGCAGGCTCACTTTCTTCGGGGAAAAAGGTGAAGTCCTCGGCATCGTGGGCAATACGGCGATTCACATCCGCGACCGCAAGGATGGAGAAAAGGCTCCTGAAGTTCACGAGCTATACGTCGACATCGGAGCAAAGTCCGCCGAAGAAGTCGAAGAAATGGGAATTCGAGTCGGTCACCCCGGAGTGTACGCTGACAGCGCCATTCCCTTTGGAAAAAACCAGATTGTTGGCCGTGCCCTCGACAACCGAATCGGTGGATTCATCATTTCCGAGGTCATCCGAAAACTCTCGGAAGCAGAAGAGAAGCAATCCTCCACCTGTCTCGCTCTCAACGCAGTTCAAGAAGAAATCGGCGGCTACGGTGCGACCATGGCTGCTTACAATCTCAAGCCCGACATCTGTCTCGTGCTCGACGTCACCCATGCCACTGACAGCCCCGACATCAAACACGCCCAACACGGTAAAGTTGAGCTGGGAGGCGGCCCCTCTTTGACACACGGCACAGCCAACCACCCACTCATCGTCCAACGCCTCATCGAGCTGGCGAAGGAAAAGGACATACCGATCCAGCACGAAGCATCCTCGCGCTTTACCGGCACCGATACCGATTCTATCTATCACGTCCGTGGCGGAATTCCGAGTGCACTTATCTCACTACCACTGCGCTATATGCACTCCATCGTAGAAATGGCAGACTTCGACGACGTTGAAGCTGTCATCGATCTGATGACAGCGTTCGTTCTCTCTATGAAAGAAGACGATACTTTCAAAGTCGAGATCTAGGCGACCTTACATCGCCGGTTTCGACCAACTACTTCCAAAATCATTTGCCACGGGAAAACTTTCCCATATCTTCCCGGATCAATCGTCTGATACAAAATCAGACATTTCGACCAAAGCTTATGCCATCTCAATTCACACATCGCCCCACAGATCCCCTGGGCAGAATACGGTGAGTTGAGTTGTCGTCGATCTAATACAATCCGGCAATAGCTCAAACCGCCGGATTCTTACAAGTGCCCAGAAAGGGACCGCCTGAGCGCTTTCCCGTCTGCCGGAATTTCGTACGCGCATTTCCTTCTCCCTCCAGGAAAAGACGTATCACCGGCACACCGGAAATCGCTTCTCAAAGAAGGAGCCTTTCACCATGGCCTTGTATTACACACCAGCCTTCCGCGTATCGGACCGCCTTTTGGTGCTCGACCGGAGATCCAGCCCTGCGAAGAATCAGGTCGCAAAAAAGCGACGTCGCAGACAGGGGACGATCTCCTCGCGCCAGATGGTATGGACCAACGCAGATCATTGGAACTACGTCGACCTTGAAAAAGATCAATACGTTCGCGACCAATTGAAATCCGTTCGGGATCGATCCATCGTGTCCGCTTGGGACCGTATCGGCTCCGCGGAAGAATGGTCACCATATTTGTTGGCTGATATTATTCTCATCCTACTTGAGACTCCTTTTGTCGAGTCGACATACCTGCTCAAACTTCCGGATTTCGGACTCTCGACCATAGACATACGTCCCTGGCTTTGCGATCGCTCCGCGATTCGCGAACTGCTGGTCCGCTACTCATCGGATTGGGATCAAGCCATTCAGATTCTGAATCAAAAAGAACTAGCAGAACACTATCGATACGACTTTCTAAAAGCACACCGCCCCTCACAGGATCGGTGCCCTGACCTTCATGCTCTGTTCCGATTCGGATACAAGGGCGATGTTCTCGACCTCAAATGGTCAGAGGTCGAAGTTCGATCTGCGCTCCCTTTTCTTTGGGGAGGCAGCCTCGAAGCTGTAAAAGACGTCCTCGCGCTGCTCGAAGAAACGGGAAAAAGCGATCCCGAGAAATTCGCATTTCTCCAGCGCTTTGTGTGCTCGACAAACAGCAACAAAGCCGCCGACTGGATTTCCCTCGCTCGAAATCTCTCGAATTGGGAACAGATTCACCACTTTCTAGGATGGGTGCAAAACAAGACCTTCGAACTAACGAACCCTCGTCACCTTCCTTGCAAATTAATACGCAGCTTGGGAGAGAGAGCCATTCGCAATGGACGCAACGACCTGCACCTCTCTCAGGTCCACGACATACTGAAATACGAACTCGAACCTGAGTTACTTTTCGATGCCCTCGCCCTTGCTGATGCCGTCAAGCTATCGTGTGCTGAGGTTCATTTTTCCAAAAAGGCAACTTCACGGCCAAGGCTCGATTCGTATCTCGAACTCCCCGCAGCGCTCGACCAGAAGCCCGATGAAGATACCAACAGCTGGAACTCAGTCGCAAAAACCGTCATGCGAACGTGGGAACGTTCCCTCTCGTCGAAAGTACTGCGTCGCCATATCGAGAAAAAAGAATGGCCGGATTTGAACCCCACAGGTCTCCAAATGTGGTTCCACATTCTGATCGAACTGAAAAGCCGGTCGCTCTCCGAACCAGCCTTACAGCGTTGGATTGACCGCCTTGAAAAGACGGTGATCGAGACCACGCCTTCCGACAGGAGCATGCTCCTGGAATGCATTGAGTACTCCATCGATTACCTCGAGGCGGCTCCAAATTGTATTCAATACTCTTCCCTTTCCAATGTAGCGAGCATCATCGCCAAAGGCTTCAAGGAACTTCCCCTCAGTGCCTGCGCATTCATAGGCAAGTTCCTTGAAACAGAAGAGAAGAATCAACAATGGGGACTCGGCACCCTCAGCCGCTCCGCCATCAAAAATATCGAGCAAAAATTCCGCAACGATGTTGCCTGCGAACGAGTCGAAAATACCCTCGAACTCCTGCTCCAGTCGTACCCCGACTTGGATCTGGGGTTGTACTTTCTTCGTCCCAAACAGTTTCTAGATTTCCTGGACCTTGCCGGAACACTTCCCAAGGACAATGTTCGATCCGTCGCAGCATTATTCCAACACCATCCGGCATTCGACTTCGATCCTCGGCGTGTGGAGTTTTCCCATGTAGCAGACTTGATCCGTTTTTGCGGAAAAGAGTGGACCGTCGATCTCTTCCACGAAAAGCTCAAGCTTCATATCAATGGGACTCGATTACTCAGGGATGATAAGCTAGAGCACTATCGCAACGACTTCGTTGGCCGCGTCATCGATCTCCGTTTCGCTCTAGCCAAACAACATGTCGATGACATTCTTCGCAGTCTTGCCCGAGAAAATCTCGACACCCACACGGTTCAGTTACTGACCCACCTCGAACGCAAAAATCGTCGAGGCATGAAACGTTTTGCCCACGCACTAACGGCAGGAAACCGAAATTACCGAGAGAACCATCCCGCAAACCGTGACTGGATTGAAAGAAACAGGCACCTGGACCTTTCTCTTTGGCTCTACGACGAGGATCATTTCTTCCGCGTTACTATGGAAGGCCACGATGACCTTTTCATTGAATTGGAGACAAATCCCCAGGAAGAGCTCAAAATGGGTACATTGGTAGGGAGTTGCCTTTCTTCCGGTGCATTCAATTCTTTCTCTGCTGTGTCAAATACCCTCGATGTGAACAAAAGAGTCGCCTTTCTCCGCGACAACAGGGGTAACTTTCTCGCTCGCCAGCTTCTCGCTATTTCCAGGGAAGATAAACTAGTCGTTTTCCGAGTTTACTCGGCACAAAACCTCTCCTCGTCAGATGTCTATGAAGAGGCCTTTCGTTCTTTCGACCATTTCGTGGCAGGAAAACTGGGAATCGAGATCAGCAACGACGGTCATTACACCATTGAATCCCTTGTCGTCCCACACTGGTATGACGATGACTCATGGGCACCAGAATCCGTGCCTTCGAAGCGCGTAGCAAAAGAAGCGCAAATCGAGATGATACCCAAGCCAACCTGCTGCCCGGGCTTACCATCTTGAATTCTTAAATCAGAGGTTTTCCAGTCTTTCGGAAATCACCTCAGGATAAGCGCGATGCTCGGCTTCCTGTATCCTGGCATACACCGCTCGTTCCGTATCCCCCTCTAAGATTGGAACCCTCTCCTGCCTTAGAATTTGCCCGGTATCCACGCCTGCATCGACAAGGTGAATGGTGCACCCGGTTTCCGTTTCACCCGCCTCCATCGCTCGCCTAACCGTATGCAAACCCGGATACTTCGGCAAAAGCGAGGGGTGGATATTTAAAATACGGCCTTCAAATGCAGACAAGAACGGATCTCTCACGATTCTCATGAAACCTGCCAATACCACCAGATCGACAGAAAAGCGCAGCATCAAAGATTCCATTTCCTCCAGAGTTTCGTCGGCGAGACGCCCGCCCCCCCTCTTCCCTGGATCGATCGTGACCGCAGGAACGCCAAACTCTTTCGCGAAATCGAGGATCCCTGCGCCCGGAACATCGGTAACCACGACAGCTACCTGGCCACCTAGCCTCCCCTCGCGAGCTGCACGGAGAATCGCATGGGCATTTGAGCCCGTCCCCGACCCGAAAATCGCGACCTGTTTCTCCCTGCTCATTCCTTTCTCGTCCACTTAACGGAATCCTCGCAACTACGCAAACTTTCCGCTTTCCTCAATCCGGTTTTCCAAGGAAACTACCGCCATGCAAGACCCACGTATCGGAGAGCTGGCAAAACAACTCGTTTGCTATTCCACAGCTACCAAAGCCGGCGAAAATGTGCTGGTCGAACTCTTTGATGTTCCCGAAGAGATCGGCATCGCACTCATCCGTGAAATCCGAGCAGTGGAGGCCACGCCATTCATCAACATCCACCAGTCGAAAATCAGTCGGGAACTGGCAATGGCCGCGACCGACGACCAATATTCGACCATTGCCAAGCATGCGATGCAGCAGATGAAGTCGATGGATTGCTACATCGCCATCCGGGGAAGTCACAATGCCAACGAGCTCTCCGACGTGCCTGACCAGAAGATGCAGATGCTCTCGACAAAGATGCGACCTGTCCTCAATGAGCGGGTGAACAAAACACGCTGGTGCGTCTTGCGGTGGCCCAACTCATCAATGGCTCAGAGCGCCGGCATGTCCACGGAGGCGTTCGAAGATTTTTATTTCCGGGTTTGCCTCCTCGATTACAAGAAACTTTCCGAAGGCATGGACGCCCTTGCTGACCTGATGACGCAAACCGAAGAAGTGCACATCACAGGTCCAGGAACGGATCTGAGATTTTCTATCAAAGGGCTACCCGGCATTGCCTGTGGCGGTTCTCACAACATCCCCGATGGAGAGTGCTTCACGGCCCCTGTGAAAGATTCTGTTCAGGGCACTCTCAGCTACAACACCGGCTCCATTTACCGAGGCATCGCATTCGACAACGTGAAGTTCGAATTCAAAAATGGAAAGATCGTTAGTGCATCCGCAAACAATACAACCGCCATCAACGACATCCTCGACACGGATGATGGGGCTCGCTTCATCGGGGAGTTTGCGATTGGTTTCAATCCGGAGATCAAAGAGCCGATGCGAGACATCCTTTTCGATGAGAAAATCGCTGGCAGCTTTCACTTCACTCCGGGCCAGGCCTACGAAGTGGCCGACAACGGGAACCGCAGCTCTGTCCACTGGGACTTGGTAAACATCCAACGTCCAGAATACGGGGGCGGAGAGATTTCCTTCGACGGCAAGGTGATCCGGAAAGACGGCCAGTTTATCCCTAAAGAATTGCAGTCACTGAACTACTGAGTGAAAAACAGCTCTCCCTTGTAAGTTGATATGCTGAAAGCCATTGCATCTCTCATGCTGGGAGGTTCACTCGGCGCACTCTCGCGTTGGGGGCTGCACTACTGGATTGATGCGAAATGGGGGAGCCAGTCTCCGTTCCCGTGGGGAATTCTCCTCTGCAATGTCCTGGGTTGCTTTCTCTTTGGCTGGCTGTTCACCTGGTTCGAAGACCAAGAGTGGTTTTCAAACGCGCTTCAGCTAGCGATTTTCACCGGATTTCTCGGCAGTTTCACGACCTTCTCCACATTTGGGTGGAACACGCTCGAACTGATTCGCTTTGGGCACCTTGGCCTGGCGCTAGCCAATGTCGGAGTTAGTGTAATCGCAGGCCTCATCGCTGTCTGGGCTGGAATGAGCCTGGGCCGCGCGCTTTGATCTTAGTCCTCTATTGGCTTGGGAAAAAAGAGAGCCGGAGCGTTCAGCCCCAATGCAATCACCGCCATCCCGAACAAGGGCAGGTAGATAGCCGGAGGATTTCCTTGGAAAGCCAGAATCAGCCCGAAGATCGCGGATGACTCCGCGAGAGCCAACGCGATAATAAATCCCTGATCGATCCAAGTGGGAACCTTTGGCTTTCCCTCGGGTGTTCGAACTCGCTTCACCACGAATTTGATTCCCATACTGATGAAGACACTGATGCCGCCCATCACGTATAGGATATTGACCAAGTCAGGGTCACGCTCTTCGGGATTCTCGAATCCGGCAATCTGGATCACTACCAGATACACGAAAACTGCCACGATCAGGCTCCCCCAAATCATCCATCGGAGAATTGGAGGAAAACCTGGACGATCTGTGCCGCCTTGGATCATGGCTGCAAAACAGATTACTTCGCCTTGCGAAAGATGTAATAATTGTCGGATGTCACACTGACAAATTCCCAACCTCCATCTTTTTCCACCTCAGTAATGGTACGTGGAAGCATGGCGTTCTTGGAAATCTTGTCGACCATTTCCTTCGGGAAGTTGATTTCACCTTCCTCAGAAATATCGAGTCCTTCCTCATCAGCAATCGCTTTGAAGCCGATGGCATCCATCTGCTGCGCGTTCAGGGCTTTGTAGTCGTAGTTGGTGCCTGAACCACTGCCTCCAGTAGCGCCACCTATCACACCGAGCCCCGTAAGCAGATTCACGATCGCAACGATCAAGATCAGAGAGAGCAGCGCCAAAACAGTATTCTTCATATAATTTCCTTAGGAGTTGGGGTAATTTTTTAAGGGTTTAAAAAACCAGAGCGGAAAGCACAGCAGATTTTACTCAGAATGTAAAGTTCTAACAGGATTCCCTTTTGAGAAAAACTCGCTCAATTGCTTCCAGAACCTCTGACAGATCCGAAAAATCATCAAGCAAACCATCCGGTTCCGCCGCCATCAAGGCTTCCCTGCTGGCGGTTCCTGTCGCTACCGCAAGGACATGGGCACCGCAAGCGCGGGCACAGGCAATATCTTTTACCGTATCTCCAAGGATCAAAGTCTCTCTGGGAGAAAACAGAAATTGCTCGTGCTGGGAAGCTCGGTCAATCGCGATTGGTCCCAGCCGATTTCTTTCCCAATGATCACACCCGAAAGCGCCGTAGGGAAAATAGGCATCCATTCCAAAATGCCTCAGTTTAATTTTTGCTCCCTCCTGCGTATTTCCCGTCAGCAATCCCATGCAGAATTGCTCATGGGATCGTAGCTCCTCCAGTAGAGACAATGTTCCCGGCAAAGCGCATCCTTTTTTCTGCCTGCCGAAATCAGCGAGGCACGTCACGAGCGCGTCCTCGTAACTTCGATAGAATATCGACCGGTTCTCCTCGATGTCTTCGATCTCGAACGTCTCGAAAAGGAATCGGACGACACTTCCATCTGTTGCCCCTCCGAGATCCAACTCGGGGAATTGACGCCCCACACGATCCGGGAAAGCAGAAAAAATCCCTCGCTCCAGCGAAGCTAGCCCGGCACCCTGAGAGTCAATCAAGGTGCCGTCTATATCGAATAGTAATAGTCGCTTCAAAGGCGGCAAGGCGGACTATCGAAGGTTTACCGCAAGCGGCCTACCCCTTCGACTCGGATGTCTCCGTATCCTCATCGTCGTGATCGTCGTCATCATCGTGGGGATCGTCTCCCTCGTGCTGTGCGTGAGCCGCCTCGACTTCGTCGATATCGAACTCATCGTCATCATGACGAAATTTTCTCACCTGCTTCTCCTTCGGAAGAGGAGAGAGCATCATTAGGATGTTTCGGTTATTGAGCTTCGGCTCCAAGTCGACATGAGCCATTGTGGCCAGATCTTCTTTCACCTTCTTCATCAACTCAAAGCCGAGTTCCTTATGTGCCATCTGGCGCCCGCGAAATTGCAGTTGAATCCGAACTTTGAATCCATGAGCCAGGAAATCCTCCGCATGCATCAATTTGATCCCATAGTCATGCGGATCAATGTTTACACGGAATTTGACTTCCTTTTCGCGTTTCTTCGGCTTCTCCGCTTTCTTCTGCTTGGACTGCTCGTACTTCCACTTTCCGTAATCAACGATCTTACAGACTGGTGGCCTTGCGTGGGGCGCAATTTCCACGAGATCCAAACCCAGCTCTTTGGCTTTGCTCAAAGCCTTGTGCGTAGGCAGGACAACGTTGTGTTCTCCGTAAATGACTCGGATTTCGGGAGCCCGAATCCGATCGTTCACCCGCGTCCTTGGCTGACGCGGTCTCCGTTTCATTGGTCTCTTAGCGATGGCGTAATACCTCCATTATTGGTGTCTTTTGTTCACGACGAACAAGTTCCCGCTTAATGGGAACAAAATTGAAAAAATTGCCTGAGTGATTGGCAAAAAGAACTCGAGCGATGAGACAACAGGCTGCACCTCCGAATAGATCGAGCTGGACTGCACCCTCTATCATAAACTGCGGGAGCGGACCTCGTCGACGATCTGATCTTTAAATTCGTCGACACTGACTGCGCCCCCGTCACCGCGGTCCCGATGACGGATAGAAACTTGATTCGATTCCTGTTCTTTCGCTCCGATGATTAACATATACGGAATCCGAGCGAGCTGAGCAAGCCGAATTTTCGCACCTACCTTCTCATTCGTCTTATCTACCGTCACCCGAATCCCCTCATTCCGCAGCGTTTCATATACCTTGTCCGCTGCATCGACGAATTTCTCGGAGATGGGCAGAATGCGAACTTGCTCCGGCGAGAGCCAGGTCGGGAATTTGCCCGCAAAGTGCTCTATCAAGACACCTACGAAGCGCTCCATGGAACCAAAAGGAGCTCGGTGAATCATCACAGGACGGTGCGACGCATTGTCGGCACCGACGTATTCCAGGCCAAAACGCTCCGGCAGGTTGTAGTCGACCTGCACTGTGCCGAGCTGCCATTCACGACCGATGACGTCTTTTACCACAAAGTCGATCTTTGGTCCGTAAAATGCCGCTTCGCCCGGTTCTTCCGTAAAATCAGTTCCCAGGGTCGAAGCAGCCTCACGAAGTGCTTCTTCCGCACGATCCCACTTTTCTGGATCGCCTACGTATTTCGATGAATCAGGATCACGAAGTCCCACGCGCACCCGGTAGTCTTCCATTCCCAGGGTTCCCAGAACGATCTTCACCAGTTCGAGGCAGCCCATGATTTCGTCCTTCACCTGCTCTTCCGTGCAGAAAAGGTGGGCATCATCCTGAGTAAAGCCACGAACACGAGTCATTCCCCCCAGTTCGCCAGACTGCTCCCATCGATAAACAGTACCGAACTCTGCGAGGCGAACTGGCAGATCACGATAACTGTGATGATTGCTCTGGAAAATCTTGATGTGGTGAGGGCAATTCATCGGCTTCAGGAGAAAGCCCTGCACATCGCCCTCTTCCAGCTTGTTCATCAATTCCCCGCAAGTGCACCCCTCGTCCGCAAGTGATTCTAGCGTATCTCGCTCAGCGAGAGGAGGAAACTGAGAATCGGCATAGTAGGGGAAATGCCCGGAAGTACGGTACAGGTCCAGCTTTCCGATGTGAGGTGTGAAAACCTGGCTGTATCCCTGACGCTCCAAATGCTCGCTGATGAAATTCTGCAACTCTTGCCGGACCACGGCCCCATTCGGCTTCCATAAAACCAAGCCCTGCCCAACCATCTCGTCGATGTGGAAAAGATCGAGTTCCTTACCCAGCTTCCGGTGATCCCGCTGCTTTGCCTCTTCGAGCTGCACCAGATGCTCTTCGAGAAGAGTCTTATTCTTGAACGCAGTACCATAGACTCGCTGCAACTGGGGATTGCTCGCATCTCCTTTGTAAAAGGCACTCGCTACGCTCATCACTTTGAACGCCTTACAATTACCCGTTCTCGGTACATGCGGCCCGGCACAAAGATCCCAGAAATCTCCATTCTTGTACAACGAGATTTCTTCTTCTTCCGGAATATCGCCCAAAAGGTCGATTTTAAACTGACTCGGCACATCCCGCTCGGCCACCGCAGCGAGACGACCTTTCTTCGCCATTTCCAGCGCTTCATCGCGAGAAACGATCACCTTTTCGAAAACTTGGTTTTCCTTCACCACCTTTTTCATCTCCGCCTCGATCTTCTCGAAATCGTCCGGCGTAATGCGGTGCTCCAGATCCACATCGTAGTAGAATCCGTTCTCCACAGGTGGTCCGGCCGCAAATTGAGCATCGGGCCAGATTCGGCAGATCGCTGTCGCCATAATATGTGCACATGAGTGCCGCAAGCGCTCCAGATCAGACATCTGATTGCGCTCTTCTAATGACTTACGCTCTTTTTCCTGGGTATCTGGCATGGATGGGAGAAAATTGGGGAACCCAACGTACTTATTTTAGGCGAATTACAAACGAGAATTGTGACAAGAACCCACTCTCCGAATGTGATCAAGGGCACCAAACAACGCAATCGCACTCCCTCGGCATGAAAACGATAGCGAATTTGTCCGCTTTCGCCCACCTCCCCGGAAAATATTTACACGCCTCAAATATTGCCGCGCCACCGCATTTGGAGACTTTACGGATCTGTCCAATGTGGTCAGATTTTTAGGAATGACTGCCGCCTACCTTGGGATCGATCCACAGACTAAGCGGTTTCCCGCATGGATGCTGCTTGACCCTGAGCGGCGTATGATCGACTCCGGCTGGCTCAGTGGCGGCAATTTCAGAGAAATTACTCACGAGGCTGTCGAACTAACCCAGCGAATCCAACACGAGGGAATCGATAGATTGCTCATCGGTATTGATGCACCGCGCCAACATCGTCCTACGATCCGGGAGTATTACTGGGACAGGAAAAAGACCACTTGGCGACCTCGAAAACCTTCCGAGGTAGGCTATGGCCGACATTGCGAGGTCGTAGTAAAAGCTGCCAAACTCGCCAACCCCCAGTGGACTCCTGTTGCGGGCAACTGTCCCGAATGGATGGAACTGGGTTTTTCCCTCTTCGAAGCGCTCGTGAAAACAGGAGCCTCCGTTCACGAAGTCTTTCCCTCCGCCTCCTACAGCATGCTGGAAGGAGAAAGGCACCCGCCTGTTTCAATCGACTTTTCTGCATTTCGCCCGGGGAAAACAGATATGATCGACGCCTGCATCGCTGCATACACAATGATCGAGTTTGATCAGGGTCGCGGATGCGAAGTCGGGGATGATGGACTGGGAACGATCGTCCTTCCCCGCGCTCTCAGTGAGCGCATACCGGTGGAGCTTCTCCAGTATCCCGGTTGATGAATCGAAAGAGCCTTTTCGATTCCAGAGAGCATCGGGGTGGCCAGATTCGAACTGACGACCTCCTGTTCCCAAAACAGGCGCACTACCAAGCTGTGCTACACCCCGCTCTTCGCCGATTTCTCGGGCGCGTAATGTCCGCTGTTTCTCAAAACAATCAACTGCCAAGTTTTCAAGCAATGAACAATTTTCGACAACTCGCTGATTTTCAGAACAGAACAAAAGAAAGTGAGACCTTATTTTAAGAGAATTCGGAAAAAATTCACTTTTCTGCAATCAGAAATCCTCCTCCGACGATTCCCTTCATGAACACGGCAAACGAAGCCGAATACCTTTTACGAAACACCAGACACCCAACGACAATGAAGAACCTTTTTCTTGCCCTCGCTTTTGCTGCAGTCGCCCTTTTCAGCACCGTATCAGCCGAAGCCGGTTACCGCGACAATCACTGCACGTCTCGAGTTTACAAGATCCGCACCTGCGAAGTTGATCGCTGCTCTTACAAGAAATGGGCCTACGACCACTGCGGGAAACGCTACAGCTACCTCGTGACCGTTGTCACCTACAAGACCTTTTATTCAGATGGTTCTTACAAGATCTGGAAGAACACGATCAGCTGACCAACCACTTTTTAGTTAATCAGGGGAAACAACGATGGCCGGGTCGTCACTACGACACCCGGCCATCACTCTTTTCAGGACCGGTCGGGAAGGCTCAAAAGAAAACATGTAAAAAGTTAACATTTTTTCAATCAGCTCCGATCGCAATTCGATTCACCTCATGAAAGCAGCCTGCGAGCTGCCAATCAGGAAAATTTCATATTCAATCAGGGGAAACAAAAATGGCCGGTTTGTCGATTCGACAGCCGGCCATTTTTTCTTCCTCTTTAGCGCCATTGACTGCTCTTTTCTCCTCCGGCTAGCCTCTTGGACATGACGCACATCTTCTGTCTTACGGGTTTCCTTTTTTCATCAAGCCTGCTTTGTGCCGATGAATTCCCCGCGAAGCCTCCCAGAGTCGAAGCCATCCCCCAACCCGATCACCAAGTCAGCCTTCACATTGACGGCAGCGAGAAAGTTCGCTGGCACTATGGAGCGGGGTATCCAAGACCATTCTTCTATCCCCTTAACGGACCCTCAGGAACTTCCCTCACCCGCATGGGACATCCGGGAGCAGAAAACCACGACCATCATCGGTCCGTTTGGTTTGCCCATCACGATGTGGAAGGTCACTCTTTCTGGTCGGACAATACTGAAGCTCAAATCCGCCAGAAACACTGGCTCGCCATCGAAGACGGAGACGAAGAAGCCGTCTATTCCGCTCGCCTCGGCTGGTTCGATCCAGATGATGTCGAACTGCTTGAGCACGATATGATTTCGGCACTCAGGCCATTGGAAAATTCCGAATACGAACTCGAAATTCAGATCACACTGCGAACGCCCGAGAACCGCGAACAGACTATCCTTCGCAAAACCAACTTCGGCATTTTTGCTGTCCGAGTTGCCAAGTCGATATCAGCTCACTTCGGCGACGGTCACCTCACAAACTCCGAAGGTCTCGTCGGGGAGAAAAACATTTTCGGAAAGCAGGCTCGATGGATGGACTACTCTGGACCGGTTGCTACTGGAACTGGTGAAGAGAGAAAATGGATACGCGAAGGAATCACCTTTTTCGACCACCCCGAAAATCCACGTCATCCCAGCCACTGGCACGTCCGCGACGACGGCTGGATGGGTGCCTCCTTTTGCTTCAATGGAGATTACGTAGTAACCAAGGAAACTCCCCTGACACTTCGCTATTTGCTTCACTCCCATTCAGGAGACGTCGACAAGACCTCCGCCGAAAAGAGATTTCAGGCTTTCTCAGACCGCTCTGGATTCGAGATTCTCGAAAAACCCGAGCCACACCATCAATATGGAGTGAGGAGAGTTGGGCAGTGACCTCTAATAGAAAAACGTCCCCGGCAGAAATGATTCCTCATAGGTTCGCCCAGCGAGAACCAATCGAACCTGCATCTAAGCTTTAGGAATGCCTTTGGCCACGACAGTGGCTCACAATTTCGCCGAAGGCGCTTACCGCATAGATCGACCTTGCGTCGATCAAAGCCTCGTTCGTTTGGTCGAACCAGGGTGAACGTCCCCGGCAGGAATCGAACCTGCATCTAAGCTTTAGGAGAGCCTCGTTCTATCCGTTGAACTACGGGGACTTGGTGGGGCGCTAGTGTACACCCTCTCTCGCCAGGCTCAACTTCGTAGTCGCCCTTCAGTGCACCCCGGTGAAGTGTGCCCAGGCCTCCCATTTTTCGCTTAGAAGCCTGACTTGATTCGGAACCTCTTCGGCAAGATTCTTCGTTTCGGTCCGATCGTTTTTCAGGTTGTAGAGTTCCCAGCCGTTCTTCGCTTTCTGTTCCCAGACGAGCTTCCAATCACCATCTCGAATCGCACGGTTCTTTGCCCAGTGCCAGAATAGAGGTGCAGGTCGCGAAATACTCGTTTCCTCACCGGTGAGAACAGGCAGCAACGAAACGCCCTCCATCAGCAATACCGGCACTCCCGCTCGTGTGACGGGATACTCACCATTAGCCGCGTCAAGAAACGTCGGCATGAAATCAATGATGTGCCCCACCTGATCAGTGATCGTTCCCGCCTTTATTGCTGCTGGCCATCGAACGACCAAAGGGGTAGCAATCCCACCTTCCTGCGTATGCGATTTGTATCGCTTGAATGGAGTGTTCTGGGCATAGGCCCAATCAGGCCCGCAATGGCTGTAGTATTCCTCTGGTCCTGGCACCTGTTCTGGAATTCTCCCTCCGGGTTGCTCTGCACATCCGCCGTTATCCGAAAGGAAGAGAATCATGGTATTCTCGGCTATTCCGAGTTCATCGAGAGCATTCAGAATACGACCGATTTCCTGGTCCATCCGGTAAACCATGGCGGCGTACACCTCCATCCGGAGCTTCTCGTAGTCGAGCATCTTTTCTTCCACCGCCGTCCACGAGCCGTTGTCCGGATTAGGCCCCGGTTCCGGGTAGGTTTTGGGATCGATCAATCCCATCTCGACTTGCCTGGCGTACCTGGTTTCCCGAATGGCGTCCCAGCCGACATCATACCGTCCTTCAAACTTCGCTATATCCTCGGGGCGAGCATGCAAAGGATAGTGAGGAGCCGTGAACGGGAGGTAGTGGAAGAACGGCTTTTCCGCTTTCACGTGCTCCTGAATCGTCGCAATGGTGTGGTCTGCAAAAGCTTCCGTCGTGAAGAAGTCATCAGGAAACTCTGTGATTTGACGATCGTCTTCTCCGAAAAACCTCACCTTGCCCCCTTTGAATTCAGGATCGGGACGGGAAGGATCAAAGAAATTGCAGCAGCCATCCCAGAGTCCGTAGCTTTTCTGGAAACCTCGATCAAAAGGTCGGTTCGGAGCTTTATTTCCATTGTGCCATTTTCCACTTAGCCCGGTAGCGTACCCCGCTCCCGTCAGCGCCTCACCGAGAGTCACCATGTTCGAGGTGTGCAATTCAATCCCCTTTCCGCCATTTCGAGGATAGAGACCAGTCAACAAGCTCGCACGCGTCGTGGTACATTTCCCGTTATTGTAGAACTGGGTGAAGCGCATCCCCTCCCCAGCGAGCCGATCGATATTTGGCGTTTCAATTTCTCCACCGTAGCAACCGATATCCGACCACCCCATGTCGTCGGCCATGATAAGAAGAATATTTGGCCGCTCTGCCCCAGACAGCAGGCCAAAACCCAATAGGAAAGATGTGAAAACCAAAAAACGCAACATATCGCCGAGAGCGTAGATCTAAGCGTTACAGGCAGGTAGGGCTGATTTGCGCCAAGCAGGGCATTTTCGACAGTTGCGGAGGATTTTGGAATCCGATACAGTTCCCGGCTATGAAACTTTTCCACGGAGTCTTTCTTTCCGCATTACTCGCTTCTTCTATCGCGGTCGGAGAGGAGAACAAAACGACCAACGTTCCACCAGATCCTTTCGGTGACCTAGAGCACAGCCCGAAAGCTCCAGACTACACAATGGAGGTGGACCGCAGCCGTGGAACGTTCTCCATCGATGCCGAAGACGGAAACTACACTCCCGGCAGCCACTTTGCCAACTGGCTCTGGACCTTGAACACCGAGCGCTGGGGGAACTACTCCGTAGGACTCGTTTACGAATCAAAACGCCCCAAACTTGGCGTCCAGGTAAAGGTTGGGAATGACGTTCTCAAAGGCTATGCCCCACGCACGAATGCACTGAAGCAGGAGGATCCAATGATTCTTGGCACCGCCTACATCGAAGAGAAAGGCGAGCACCCCCTGATGCTCCTCACAGGAGGACTTTCGAACGACGACTCGTTTCGAGTTCATGGTGTTCGATTCAGCCCGGCACCGGAGTCTGAGCCACACGGCCAATCCATCGACGGTTCGATAGAGCTTGCGGCGAAATCCGCTACGACCTATGCCGAGAATATGCGTTATGAGCCGAAAGAAGAGAAGAATTGCCTCGGTTTCTGGACGGCACAGGAAGACTGGGCAGAGTGGGTTTTCGAAATCAGCGATCCCGGTGAATTTGAATTGTCAGTCTTCTACGGATGCGGAACCGGCAACGAAGGCAGTGAAGTCTCTGTCTTGATCAATGACCAGACGAAAGAATTCAAGGTGGAGGACACCGGCGGCTTTCAGGAGTGGAAGGAAGTAAAACTCGGAACCGTTGAGCTGTCTGTCGCCGGAGAGAATAAAGTCGCCCTTGTCCCGAAGACTAAAGCGGCCAAAGCAGTGATGGACATACAGAAAGTCACTCTCACTCCAGTTCAGTAATTTCCCGTTCCCGCTGCCGAGGAGCCAAACATGGATGTCGCCTCGAAGATATCCGAATTTCCGGACCGGTTGAGCCCGGTGCTGGTGAGAGACCTGCGGCAGGGTCTCAAGGCATCCTACTTTGTATGGGTATTCATCATCGTGCAGTCGCTGGCTCTACTGGCGGTGCTGGGCGAATGGGCTGTTTTCCAGATCCTTGGTGAGCTGGGCAATCTTCCGGTATTTTCAGGCGGATTCATTGCCCTACTTGGAATTGTTTTTGTCCTTATTTTACCTCTCAGTCTGTTTGGCTCCCTCCAGAGTGAATTAGGAGTTGGCCGAAATATCGACCTCTTACTGACAACGCGTTTATCTCGGTGGCAGATTGTCCGGTCAAAACTCGCTGTTGCCACGAGTCTCAGTGCCCTCATTTTGATTTCGATACTCCCCTATCAGCTCATCCGATATTTCATGGGGACTGTGGAACCGGTTCAGACGTTTCTCGCGATGGGCTGGTTGCTATTAACCAATGCAGCAATGAACGCCATCGTGATTGGAGCCTCAGGGTTCTCCAACTATGTGGGAAGAGCCGCGGTAATTCTATTCCTTGGCATCCAACTTATGATTACGACTTCCGTTGGACTTGCCGCAATGAGCATGCGGGCAAGCCTGGGAGGAAGTAGCAGCATGCCCATACTGTCCCTGGCTGCCTCGATCCTGGCAACACTGCTCTACGCCACGCTTGGCCTCCAACTGGGTCGATCCAGAATAAAGCCTTACGAATTATTCTTTGAAGCACCTGCCACAGTCCTCGTCCTGGCGTTTTCTTTCTGCGTGCCCATTGTGTCCGGGTTTGCCTCTGCGCTAGGCGGATTCATTGGTTCAGTCGCCGCACTTTCCGTTCTCCTCGTGCTGGCACTCCTCATTGACCGGACTCCGAAGCGAAAAAAACTGTTGATTGGAGCGCCTGCTCAGTCTCAGTAATCGGATCGCAAAGCCGTCAGAAAATTCCAATATGGTGCACTCAGAACTTTACTCCACGATCCTTTCCGCCTTCAAAGAAGCAGGCTGGTCCTACAACGAAGTGGAAGGGCGTGAAGTCGTTCGCGCAGGTTTCGAAGCACACCACACTCGCGTGGAACTGCACGTTCAGTCCTTTCCACAGATCCCTGCCGTTTCGGTAGTGGCAGAATCTCCCCGGACAACGACCGATCCGGTAAAACGCGAACGCCTTGCGGAACTCGCGATGCGTGTGAACCAAACGCTGACAGTGGGCAATTTTGAAATTGCCTGGGATAGCGGTCGAATGTTCTTTCGCGCCACCAATCTCTTTCCTACTCCGCAGGGAGATCGAAAAATCATACAGGGACTCGTTCACAACACCGTCGGTGAGATGGATCGCATTTCAGCACTCGAAGCAATCGTCTATCGTGCCGACGGCCCCGAACTCGCCTCGCTGGATTTAGCAGTACTGTTAGACAGCGGGGAATTTGTTCCGGACGTCCCGGCTCCTGACGAAACCTGATGTCTGAAGAATATCCCATCGACGAAGACATCTATGTTCTAAAGAACGACAAGAAGCTCGGGCCTTTCGACGTCGATGAACTGCTCGACAAGCTGGAGTCCGAAGAATTTTCATACGACGACGTCTGTCTTCGTGAAGGAGCTATCGAGTGCGAACGGATTCGTGATCTTCTTGACTGGGAACCGCTCCACAAGAACTTGGATAGTGATCCCGACGACTTGGAGGACCAACTGGACGAAGACACTTTCGAAGATGAGCCCGAAGAAAAACCGGAGAGAAAGCTCGCTCCCAGTTCAATACTTTACCGAGGACATCCGTCCATCCTCAACAACCCAATCGCAATCATTGCAATCGTTGGGGGAGTAGCAGGTGGCAGCTATCTTTATTCCACAGATCACCGTCTCACGTTGGTAGGATTTCTGATCGCGATCGCCGGGTTGGTTCGGCTCAGCTTTCTTCGGTTTACCAACGACTATCTCATCACCCCTCGCCGCATTGAGCTGATAAAGGGGCTTCTTGCACGTAGCTCGCAGGAAGTTCGTATCGCGGACATTCGCGCCATCAATGTCAGTTGCAGTGGTCTGGCGGGAATCATCGGGGTGGGCTCCGTCGAGTTTTTTACCAGCGGTGACGATCCGGAAATTGTGTTTCAGAAGATCTGGAAAGCTCGAAAGGTGAAGCGCCTGGTCCGAAAACTACAGGACGAGAGCCCGTAGCCCAAGTCACCCTAACAACCGACTCACATCGCGGACAATCTTGATTGTAATCCACAAGATGGGTAGAGCCATCATGCAGGAGTAGACGATGTTCACGAGCTTCGCGTAATGCGATCTTTGCAACTGCCGCCGATAACGTTCAGCAATCCAGATAAAAGTGATTAGGACCGGCAAAAATAAGGATGTGGTCATGGTGTTGCTGGGGAAAATCCGGTTCCCGATCCCCGCGTAAAACAAAGTCATCGCGATCACCAACACCAAAAACAAGA
>PAAG01000029.1 GCA_002698785.1 Verrucomicrobiales bacterium
GGTGCGGTGGTGCGGGTCTTTTGGAGTGCCGGGCCTCCGGGAACGACAGGATCCAGTAACCGGCGAGGGTCGTTCCTTCTGGGCGCATAGCGGTATCGAAATGGACGGTGCAGGTGCGGTCCGAGGGATGCTCAGTCCAAACGGATGAGAGGTCGGTCGGAGCATTCGGCGAGGACACCCGGCCGACACGGGATGATAGTGTCCGGTATGTAATGGTTTCGAAGACGTCCGGTTTTCTCGGGCATCAAGTTTATGTCATCCGACTTGAAATTATCGTGGCGATGAGGGTCGTAGAACCAAAGTGAAGGGAGTCTCGGAGGTACTACTTCGTATACTTCAGGTTTCCATCTAGTAATTTTCCATTTATCGAATTCAGTAGAGGAGTGGAACTTTGGTATGCTTTCCATCAGGAGGATATGTTTCGCTTGGCAGCGAATGCGAGTTGACCGAGTCCTGTTTCCTACCTCGCGAATTAGGTCTCCATATATCGGTCGTGAACATGCCCGGCAGTACACTTCGCAGGTGTCTCTTTCGAGGAGGTCTTCGATCAATCTTGTCATAAGCCCAATTTGATGCGGTAAGATCGTAATGCGCTCGTCGAGGCGGTCTGCTTGAGATAACCATCGGAACAGGTTACAATATTCTGGACACTCTCGATTTTTCGTTTCGCAGACATTTCGCAGAAGTTCAACCAAATTCGCAGATTCAAAAGTGAAGCGGCCATGCATCTTTTGATCGAATCTTCCGAGGTTCTCGTGGCCCGGTTCGTAGGCTACGTACCGAGTACAATGGGACCATCGTGAATGTGGAAAATACTGTCCTGCAATAGCATAGCACTCGGAAAAGAGCGTGTTCCAGTCTTCGAAAATCGGTGAGGAGCCGTTCATAATATAGTAAGTGTTAACCCAGTATACTTTGTGTAAGAAAGTTTAATTTTAAGAAAGGAATCAAAGCTGTCTGTGGGGTTGGTGGAGGTAGGAGGGGATCACGGATGCGCTTCGCGCTCACGTATTTTTGGGATGCGCACGGATGGCTATAGTTGGTCTTGGCTTCCGGGAACGACATGAGTGTCGTTCCTCCTTGGTCTAAAGCGGTAGCGGTGGGTTCTTTGCTTCTCTTGAGGTGAGTTCATCCCGCACTCCCGCCACGGAAAATTTTCCTAAATTTCGTCAGATTCCCATACCATCGGGAGTGAAAGGGCGAAAGTGCAGGAAAATTCCAAAGATTCGGACTCTCACGAGTTGTTTGTAAAGCTGCTGGCGCGACATGAGCGCTCGCTTCGTGCCTATATTCGGCCCAGCGTTCAGAGCGCGCATGATGTCGCGGAGATTCTGCAGGAGGTCAGTCTGATTGCCTGGCGGAAGTTTGCTGACTTGGAGGAACCTGAAAGAGATTTTGCCAAGTGGGCCTGTGTGATTGCTAGATATGAGATCTTAAAATTTCGACGCTCAAAGGCTCGTGATCGGCTGGTGCTGTCTGATGATGTGGTGGAAAAGATCAACGAAGAAGGCCTCGCCGAAACGGAGCAGCGTGAGCGTCACTTGGATAACCTGGAATACTGCCTCGCGAAGTTGCCGGGGGATCGCCGGAATCTGGTCGTTCGAGCCTATTCTGCGAATTTTTCGATCAAGGAGTTTGCGAAGTCGATCGGGAAATCGCCCGATGCTTTGTATCAATTGTTGAAGCGAATTCGCAGCGAACTCGCTGATTGCCTGGAAAGGAGAGCGGGAGCGGTATGAGCAAAGACGAACTGCAATTACTCGATGACTATCTCGATGGTCGTCTTGCGGAGAGCGATTTCGACCGTGTTGAGAGACTCCTCGACGAGAGTTCGGAGGCAAGGGCGAGACTTCGTCTACTCTCGACAGTGGAAGAGGGGCTGGCCGATTATTCTGTGGAGTTTGAAGAGTCGGTTGCTGAACCTGCGGTCGTGCCCTTTCGAGCACGCAACCTGATACCTTGGGCCATTGCTGCCGCAGCTTGTGTATTGCTCGTTTTTCAGCAGTTCAGAAATCGGGAGCCTGTTTCTAGGGCTGGTGAGGAGAATACCAATATTATTGCTCTAGTAGTCGATGAAGCCGGTGCTCGATTCGCAGAAGGAAAGTCACCGGATGATGAGGTGCGCTGCGAGGCCGGTGAATATCGTTTGGAAGAAGGAGTCGTTCATCTTCGGTTTTCCAACGGGACGGACCTTGTCATGAACTCACCAGCGGAGTTTACCATTCGAGATTCTTTCCGTGTTGATCTGGTTGAGGGAAATGTGAGGGCAATCGTGCCTCCGACTGGGCATGGGTTTACGATTGGCTCGCCCGGTATCGATTACGAAGATATCGGGACTGAATTTGGGGTGTCTGTCAGTCGCGGTAGTCAAGGGAGTGAATTGCATGTTTTCGATGGGCAGGTGAATCTGAAGAAGCCGAAGTCGTCGGATCTGATCCGAGAGGCGACTGTCGGGGATTCATTGAAGTTCGTGGAAGGAGAGATATCGGAAGCATCACCGGCAGTAGAGGGGGAGTTTCCCACACCAGGTGCGATTGGCTATCTGCGGTGGAAACAGTGGCAGGCTGAGTTTGCGGACGCTCAGGGATTGATCGGCTTTTTCGGAATGGATGATGGGGAAAAAAGGCGTGCGGGAGTTTTCGATAACACGGCGAGCAATGCACTGGTGAGTGACGGTGAAGTGATGGGCGCGAGATGGGTCACCGGACGTTGGCCGGAGAAGCGCGCCCTGCTTTTTGACCGTGACCTGGATGCCGTGGAGTTCGAGATCCCTGGTGAATTTTATGAACTTTCCATGGCGGTGTGGATCAATGTGGATCGGTTAGACCGTGAATTGAGCGCCATTGTCGATTCGAACGAATGGGAGCTGGGTGATGTGCACTGGCAGATCAGTCGGACTGGATTTTCGCGTGGCGGTATTAATGAGATCCCACTGGAACAGACTGTTTTTAATGAAGCTGTGATACCCGGAAAGTGGTGTCATGTGGCTCTGGTGATTTCCAAGCCGGAAAGGACGATGGCAGTCTACATCAACGGAAAGCCATCGACGGTTTCCCTAATGAAAGAGGATGGGCCGATTACTCCCGGTATGTGTCGCCTCGGAAACTGGCTGCGAGATCCTGAATGGCCGCATGCTCCGGTTCGTGGGTTGCGAGGACGTATCGACGAACTCGCAATCTGGGATCGAGCCCTTTCCCTGGAAGAAATTTCCCAACTTGTGAAAGACGGGCAGCCGACAGCGCTGTGGTCTGCGGACTCTTTCACGACTTCTGCCAATTTTCGCCATTAATGAGGAATCTATTCTCCATCCTGACACTGTCTCTATCTGCTGCTTACGTGAATGCAGCGGATCGCATCGATTTTAATCACGACATCCGACCGCTTCTTTCGAATCGGTGCTTTGCCTGTCATGGGCCGGATGAGGAGGAATTGAAAGCTGATCTCCGCCTGGATACTCGGGAGGGTGCAACAAAGGACCTGGGGGGGTATGCAGCATTGGTCCCCGGCGATCCGGAAGCGAGTGAGCTACTCTACCGCATCACACTCCCGGCTGACGATGACGATGTGATGCCACCCAAGGGCAAGGGGGCGCATTTTACGAAAGAGGAGATTGCCCTGATCACCAGGTGGATCGAGCAAGATGCGCCGTATGCGCTGCATTGGTCGTATGAGTTGCCTGAAAAGCCGGAAGTCCCAAAGGGTGTGCGTTCCGACTGGCCAAAGAATGAGATCGACTGGTTTGTGCTGTCTCGAATGCAGAGTGAAGGCTTGGAGCCATCTCCTGAGGCGGATCGATATGCACTCGCAAGGCGCCTGTCGCTGGATCTCACGGGTTTGCCTCCCTCGTGGGAAGAAGCCAAGGCTTTCGCAGAGAATGAAGCGCCGAATGCGTACGAGGTGTATGTCGATAGTCTTCTGGCGAAACCTTCGTACGGCGAACGCTGGGCTCGGGTCTGGCTGGACCTGGCTCGCTATGCCGATTCTGCGGGATATGCGGACGATCCGCCCCGCACGATCTGGGCGTTTCGGGACTACGTGATTCGTTCGTTGAACGAGAATAAGCCGTTCGATCAGTTTACGGTCGAACAGATCGCGGGGGATTTGTTAGAGAACCCGACAGAGGAACAGCTCGTTGCGACGGCATTTCATCGGAACACGCTGACAAATAACGAAGGGGGAACGCAGGACGAAGAGTTCCGTAATGTTGCGGTGGTCGACCGTGTTAATACCACCATGGCTGTGTGGATGGGAACGACGATGGCCTGTGCTCAATGCCATACTCACAAGTATGATCCGCTGACGCATGCAGAGTATTTCAAGCTGTTTGCATTTTTTAATCAGAGCCAGGATGCCGACCTGAAAGATGAATCGCCCCTTCTTGAACTCTGGTCTGATGAGCAGGAAAAGAAAAAAGCGGAGCTGAAGGCACAGGTCGCGGAATTGAAGAAGATTCTCAATACGCCGACGGAGGAAATTGCAAAGGAACAAGAAGCTTGGTTGGCGAGGCTGTCGAGTGAACCTGTGTGGAATGCTCTTCAGCCAACGGAGGTTTCGTCGAAGAGTGGTGCCTTGAAAGTGAACGGTAACACCTTGGTTCTCGAAGGGGAAAAGGCAGCCAATGACGAGTATATGATCAAAGTGGATCTGCCTGACACTGCTACTACGATTACTGGCCTTCGCCTTGATGTCTCCGATAAACAGCAATCGAATTTTGTCCTTTCGAAGATTTCTGCCAAGTGGGTTCCTCGGGGAAGTCAGGCAGTCGATGCCCGCTATGTGAAAGTGACGGTTCCGGGCGAAAAGAGAATTCTCCACATTGCGGAATTACAGGCTTTCTCGAATGGGCAGAACGTGGCCGCCAAGGGAAAAGCCATGCAGAGTTCCGTGGGATCGGGTGGTGATGCTACTCGGGTGATCGACGGCAACACAAACGGCGACTATGCGAAGAACTCTGTCGCCCACACACGTTCGGAAAAAGACCCATGGATCGAAGTTGATCTGGGATCGATGATGCCTCTGGATCGCGTCGTGGTGTGGAACCGCACAGATGGGAATACCGCACCTCGGATCAAGGGGTATCGTGTCGAGCTGCTCGATGAAGCGAAGAAGGTGGTTTGGACGGGCTCGCCTGAAGGGATTCCTGAGCCATCGGAAGAATTGTCTCCCAGTGGTGTGAAGGCGCTTTCTTTTGCGACGGCTTCCGCGACCTACGAGCAAAGCGGTTTTCCCGCATCATCGGCAATTGCTGCTAAACCTGATCCGAAAAAGGGATGGGCTATTGCTGGTGGGACCGGGAAACCTCAAACACTGACACTGCCGCTTCGAAATGCGGTAGAATTGAAGGGTGGCTCATTGGAGGTGTCCCTCGCTCAGCAGTCGGAACACAAGAATCATCTGCTGACGAATTTTTCTCTTTCAGCGACTTCGGATGCGTCGGTGGCGAGATGGGCCAACGTGCCCGGAGACATCCTGACAATCATTCGAAAAGGTGAGGGGCGAAGTGATGATGAGCGCGAGAAGTTGGCGACGTATTTTCGGAGTATTGCTCCATCGTTGAAAGAGGAGCGTGCTGATTTGGCGAAAGCGGAGAAGCAACTGGCCGACATGAAGCCCGAGACGACTGTTCCGGTGATGCGCGATCTGCCGGAAAGCGAGCATCGCGATACATTTGTCCAGATTCGGGGGAATTATCAAAGCCTGGGAGAGCAGGTGAGCCAAGGTGTTCCAGCCGTTTTTCATCCGATTGAACATGAGGATAATCCGAACCGACTGGACCTGGCGAAATGGTTGGTTGATGAGAAGAATCCGCTCACGGCACGGGTGATTGCGAACCGTCATTGGGAGCAGCTTTTCGGAACGGGGATCGTAGAGACAAGCGAGGAGTTTGGTTCGCAAGGAGAGCTGCCTTCTCATCCTGAACTTCTGGACTGGCTGGCGGTTGATCTGCAGGAGAATGGCTGGGATTTGAAACGGTTTTTGAAGCAGATCGTGATGTCGGCGACCTATCGTCAGTCGTCGAAAACAAACCCGAAGGCGGAGGAGGACGATCCATACAACCGAATGCTGGCTCGTGGACCTCGTTTCCGGATTACGGCGGAGATGGTGCGGGACCAGGCGCTGGCGGTGAGTGGCCTGCTCAGTGATACGATGTATGGCCCGCCGGTGAAGCCTCCCCAGCCAGAGATGGGATTGAAAGCAGCTTTTGGTAGCGCCACGGACTGGCAGACAAGTGAAGGGGGAGACCGCTATCGTAGAGGGCTCTACACGACCTGGCGAAGAAGTAATCCGTATCCCTCGATGGCGACTTTTGATGCTCCGAATCGAGAGGTTTGCACGGTTAGACGCAGTCGGACGAATACACCGCTTCAGGCTCTCGTGACGCTTAACGACCCCGTCTACGTCGAAGCGGCGCAGGCGCTTGGTCGCGAGATGGTGGCCAAGGGTGGTGAGAGCGTTTCCGATAAGATCGGCTATGGGTTACGACATGCTCTGATTCGTCAGCCGAAAGAGGAAGAAGTGTCGCGTCTTTCTGCGCTCTATCAAAACGCTTACGATGATTTTTCTGCATCGCCAGAAGATGCCAAGCAGATGGCGGAAGATCCCCTCGGTCCTATTCCTGAAGGAAGCGATGCTGCTGAGTTGGCGGCATGGACGGTCGTCTGCAATGTGATTTTGAATCTGGACGAAATGTTCATGAAGCGGTGAGCGCATTTCTCTAAATTTCCTGACATAGCCATGAATCCTTTTCTTGAAAACATTCAGCTGAAAACCAGAAGGCATTTTCTGCAGCAATCTGCTGCGGGGATTGGAGGGATTGCCCTGAACGCCCTTCTCGCCAAAGATGTGGAAGCCGCGCTGGGTGGAGGTGGTAATCCTCTGGCGCCAAAGCAACCCCATTATGCGCCAAAGGCGAAGCGGGTCATTTACCTGCATATGACGGGATCTCCGCCGAATCTCGACATGTTCGATTACAAGCCGGAGCTGGTGAAATACGATGGGACGGACTGTCCTGACAAGTTTATCGAAGGGAAGACTTTTGCATTTACCTCCGGTGTTCCGAAGCTGATGGGCTCACCCAGAAAGTGGGCGCAGTACGGAAAAAACGGAATGTGGATGTCTGATGCGGTTCCGAATTTCCATGGTCTGGCGGATGACATGTGCATGGTCCATTCGATGCACACGGATCAATTCAACCATGCACCTGCTGAGTTGATGATTTACACAGGCTCTCCGCGGTCCGGACGTCCGTCGATGGGGGCTTGGGCTACGTATGGGTTGGGAACAGAGAACGAAGACCTGCCAGGGTTCGTGGTGCTGATCTCGAGTGGTGTGCAGCCAAATGGGGGAAAGAACTCTTTCGGCTCCGGGTTCCTTCCGTCTGTGTACCAGGGCGTGCAGTGCCGGTCGAAGGGAGATCCGGTTTTGTATTCGTCCGACCCGAACGGAATGAGTCGAGGGATGCGTCGAAAGACTCTGGATGCGCTGCGTGATTTGAATGAGCTACAGGCGGAAGAAATGGGGCACCCTGAAACACTGACTCGAATCTCCCAGTATGAGCTCGCGTTTCGTATGCAGACTTCGGTTCCCGAAGTGATGGATATTTCGAAAGAGTCGCCGAAGACGATCGAAGCCTATGGTGCGGAGCCTGGAGGTTCGAGCTTTGCGAATAATTGCCTACTGGCGCGTCGGCTTGCTGAGTCGGGTGTGCGGTTTATCCAGTTGTTCGACTGGGGGTGGGACTTTCACGGAACCCGACCGGACAGCGGTATTACGGATGGACTCACGAAAAAGTGTGCCACGATGGACAAACCGATTGCGGCCCTGATCAACGATCTGAAAGAAAGAGGGCTGATGGAGGATACCCTGATCGTGTGGGGAGGGGAGTTTGGGCGGACGCCTTTCCGTGAGGGGCGGACAGCGAAATCGAAAACGCTGGGTCGCGATCACTTTCCCGATGCGTTCACGATGTGGATGGCTGGTGCCGGAGTGAAGGGAGGACTCGACTATGGAGCCTCAGATGAACTGGGATTCTCTGTGGCGGATAAGCCGGTGCATGTTCACGATCTGCAGGCGACTATTCTACACCTGTTAGGTTTTGATCACGAGCAATTGACGTATCGGTTCCAAGGTCGTGATTTTCGCCTGACTGACGTGCATGGACATGTGGTGAAGGATCTTCTCGCCTGAGCACTAAAAAAGCCCTGCTCGACTGGTCGTCGAACAGGGCTTTCGAGAATCCTTATTCAGGACGATTCCTATTCCACCGTGATCGTGATCTTTTCAGATACGAGTGGTGGGTCGTGTGGAATGTGTGCGTGGTCGCCGAATACAAGCTGGAGGGTGTGTTCGCCGGGCTCAAGCTCGAGCGTTACTTCCGTCTGACCTCCGCCAAAGTGCATGTTTTTCTCGTCCTTGGGGAAAGGGAGTTTCAAATCTGGCAGCTCGGAATCGATTACCAGGTGATGGTGGCCGGTTGGCATGTCAGGACCCATGTAGATACCTGCAGGGGCGACGCCCATTCCTTTCACTCCGAATACGACTTTGAACTTTTTCTTCACTGTTTTGCCGTCCTTAGGAGATACGATATAGAGTTTGGCATCCTCTGGTCTGGGGATCGGGCTCATGGGAGGCATTGGCAGTGTCATGCCTGCCTTTGCGTGACCGTGGTCGTCTTTCTTTTCTTCCTCCGACGTTGCACGCTGCCCGAGAAATGCGAAGGCAGTCGCGACGGTGAGGAATGTTCCAATGATGATATTACGTGGTGGTGTTCTCATTTTGATTGAAATGCAGTGAATATAAAATAGCCCCGGCAATCTGCCGAGGCTATTTGGAAAAGATTTTGTAGGAGAGTCCTATCAGGATTCGCCAAGCTCACCGAGGTATTTCTTCGGTTCAGCAGCTACCTTTTTCTTACAACCGCCGCAGCACACTGCGATGCTCACAGTTGAAGTCGCTTCAGGATCTACGTCCTTACCGCTAAAAGGACATTTGCCCTCTTCGGCTGCGGCAACCTTGGCTGCGCTGGCTTTAGGATCCTTTTCGAATTTCGATACGCATTTGTCGCAGCAAAATGTGGCTGTGTATTCGACGCTTTTGGAGCCATCTGCAGACTTACCTTTCACCGGGCAAGTATCGTTGATTGCGTCGTCGGCAAAAGCGAGACCGCTGCTGAGTGCAAGTGTTGCAACTGCTGTGAGTAAGATTCGAGCTATTTTCATAATGATAGTTGGCTTTACACCGTGCAGTTAGCACGATCCCGAGTCCGATGTCAATTCTGCTATAGAGGGCGTATGCGTACCCTTTTTATTTGAACGAGAATCGTAGCAGTGGATTCCGGGTTCGCGCGCTTGGAAAAATCAGGGGAGCCAACTATTCTTCGGGATAATGAGAACTTGGCCTTTCTGGATTTTCTGTCTTTTGCTCTGTGGAATCGGGCCCGGTTTCAGTCACGCTGAGAGTTGGCCTCGCTTCCGAGGATTGAATGGTTCAGGCGTGGCAAGTGGGCAGTCCGCTCCCACAGTGTTGGACGAAAGTACCCTGCAATGGGATGTGGATATCCCCGGAGTTGGTCATGGGTCTCCTGTCGTCTGGGGCGATAAGCTTTTTCTTCTGACCTCTGTTCCGGCGGTTGATTCTACAACCGGGCCCGGGGGCGGACCGAAAGGAAAGGGGAAAAAGAAGGGGCATGCCTTTGAATGGGTGACGCTGTGCCTGAATCGTGAGACTGGGGAGACGATTTGGAAACAGCATTTTGCACCTCGTTCTTTCAAAGGGCATCGCTTCAACAGTGCTGCATCGTCTACTCCTGCGGTCGATGAGGATCAGGTGGTGTTTGCCTGGGGCACTCCGGACAGCCTGACAGTCGTTTCACTATCCCACGACGGGGAAATTTCCTGGGAGCAGGATCTAGGAACGGTGACCGGTGGTCATGGATTTGGCGGATCGCCTATTCTGTACAAGGATCTGGTCGTGCTGAATAACGATCAGGAGAATGAGAAAGGGAACCTGATTGCGCTGGATGCCAACACTGGGGAGACGAAATGGATTGTGCCGAGACACAGCAAGCGGATTTCGTACTCGGTCCCTTGTGTGTATGAGGTGGATGGCAAGGAAGTTCTGGTTTTTGTGAATTGGACACACGGGTTCACCGCGATTGACCCTGCCGATGGTGCTGTCGTGGCGGAGAAATCGGTTTTCAATTTGGAGACGAACGAACGGGCGATCAGCTCGCCCATTGTCTCAAAGGGGATTGTGATCGGAACTTGCGGATTTACAGGCTATCCGCGGCACTGTGTCGCGATGAAGCTCGAAGGAGGGGAGTGGAACGAAGTCTGGCGAGTGGAGAAGAACCTCCCTCACATTCCATCTGTGATTGCGGTGGGTGATTATACTTTCCTGATCGAAGATTCCGGAATTGGAACGTGTGTAGAAACAGAGACCGGGAAGGAGCTTTGGAAGAAGAGACTTCCTGGAGTAGAAGGGGAGGTGTTCGGCTCTCCGGTGAGTGACGGAGTGAATCTATTTTTTGCCGATGTGAGCGGCAATGTTCATGTTATCGCTGCATCGAGCGAATTCCAACCGATTGCGGCGAATCGCTTGGGTGAGTTGTGCAGAATGACACCTGCTATCGTTGAGGGCACTATTTACGTGCGCACCGAGACGAAACTGCGTGCGTATCGCTGATCAATCCTCGATATCGAGGCGACGCTTGAGACGGGCGACTTCTTTCTCGCCGTCTTCGGAGGGAAGGGCTTCCCAGATGTTCAAATCGCGGAACCCGATCGTTTCACCTGATACGATGAAGCCCCACTTCGCTTTCTCTGTTGCAAGCAGCGGATCGCTGCCAAGGCTGATGTGGTCGCCGGTCTGAGCTAGTAGCGTTTCTCCCAGGATCTCCATCCGGACGGTGTGCCACTCATCGGTTTCGAGTTCTTCCTGAATAGAGTTGAAAGGTTTTCCGACATCGGGACCTTCGTGATCGTTGTCATCTTTCTTTGCCTGAAAGGAGGTGGGGGTGATGGTGACGCGGCAGACGTGATCCTTCGCGTCGTCTAGACCGAAAGAGGCGCTCTTTCCTGAACCGAGTAGAACATCGAATTCGATGATGACGTCCTTCAGAGGCATCGCCCGTTTCATGACGGCGGCGTGATCATCTGCGGCGACCTCCGTTCCGGAAACTCCCGCTTCGCTGGCACTCCAGCTACCCACTGCTGTTCTCCAATCGCTGTCGATCTGTGTGAGGGGAGAAGAGTAGAGAATTTTTCCTGGCGTAGCCATAATTGGCTCCGTCTTGAGCTCTGGCGCGTTGGCGATTGCGGCCATCTCTTCGCGAGTCTTGTTGGCATACTCCACATCTGCGTCGGACAGAGTGTTCAGGGCTACGGTATATTCTCTGCCGTTTTCTAATTTCAGAACGACGGAGTCTTCCGTGAAGGAGAGTGCTTCTGCCCGGATCGTGACTCCGGCATTGTTAGTCCAGTCCCGGACCTCTGCGGCGTGCAGTGATGTGATTCCGTTGAGCCATGCGCAAAGTGCTGCAACAGAGAGGAATGTGGCGAGGTGTTTCATGATATAGAACGCCGAGCGTAGCGATTCCGATCGGGAAAGCGAAGCGTTTTTGTTTACGTATTTTGTAACCGCTGTTCGAGTTCGGAGCGTTGTTTCGGAGTCTTTCCGAAAAGCCCGTCGATCGAATGAATTGGCTCGATACCGCTCTGACGAACGCCGAGAAACTCAGCGAGCTGTTTCTCAAAGTGCCGGATGGCTCGCCAGTCTGCCTCGGTATCTTCCAGGTAGTTCAAACCTCGGTCCAGTAGATCAGCCAGTTCGGGAGCGGGGGCTTCCGGCTCGGACACCTGTTCGATCAGCTTCACAAAATAAGACGCCGCAAGCGTCTGCAGGTAGTTTCGCCTTAGGCCGAGACGGGGCCGTTCCAAGGTGAGGTCCTTTAAAATATGGAGGTCACCACTTTTTGCTGGGTGAATTTCCACTTCGCAGAAGTAAAAGAGGTCGAGCTTGCCTGCGAAAGGGCTCTTTGGGCGTCGAGCGCCTTTGGCAACCGTTTTGACGATCCCATTCTCGTGAGTACACCAGTGCACGATCAGGCTTGTCTCCGTGAGCGGAGACCGGCGAATCAGGGTGCCTCGTGCTTTCATGAAATTGTCAGTGAAATCGATAAACGACGATTTGAATTATTCCAGAATTGTGAGACAAATTACGCTTCGCATGAAAGACGAATTGCAAGCCATCGATACGGAATCTCTAAAGGCCCGGCTCTCCGAGTTGCGGCGGTATCTTTGACTTCGAAAAGCTGGTAAAAGAACTGGAAGCGTTCGAAGTCGAAATGAGCGCTCCCGATTTCTGGGACGATAACGAAAGAGCCCAGAAGAAGGTAGCCGAAGTCGCTGCCCTGAAGAACAAAGTCATTCCTGTGCGCGAGCTTACCCAGCGCATTGAGGATTTCTCGGTTCTCATGGAACTCGCCACGGAAGAGGACGACGACTCTTCCATGGAGGAGGTTCGATCGGAGATCGAGGCGATCGAAGCTGGCCTCGACAAGATCGAACTGCAGACCCTTTTGAGTGGGCCTCATGACGGTGAGAATGCTTTCCTTACAATCCATGCTGGTGCTGGTGGCACTGAGGCCTGCGACTGGGCCGATATGCTGATGCGCATGTATCAGCGATGGGGACAACAAAATGGCTACAAGGTCGAGATCATCGATCTCCAGGAGGGGGAAGAAGTCGGAGTGCGTGGCGTGACCATGCGCTTTGAGGGAGAGAATGCCTTTGGTTATCTCAATTGCGAGAGAGGTGTTCACCGTCTCGTTCGCATCTCGCCATTTGATTCCCAGGCGCGCCGTCATACATCCTTTGCCAGTATTGATGTGGTCCCCGACCTCAAAGAGGAACCTGACATCGAGATCGACGAAAAAGATATCGAGATCAAAACGGCACGTAGTGGCGGTAAGGGAGGTCAGAACGTGAACAAGGTGGAGACCGCCGTTCACCTGACGCACTTTCCTTCTGGTATTCAGATTCGATGCACGGTGGAGCGGACGCAGGGACGAAATCGCGACATGGCGATGAAGCTCTTGAAGGCCAAACTTCTCCAGATCGAGGAAGACAAAAAGCGTTCCGAGATGGAGCGCCAGTATGGTGAGAAAGGCGAGATCGCCTTCGGTAGCCAGATTCGCTCCTACGTTTTCCAACCCTACCAGATGGTAAAAGACCACCGGACTGGTTGTGAGACCGGGAACATTCAAGCTGTAATGGACGGAGATCTGGAAGCCTTTATCGAATCGAAACTCCGCGGGCAGGTTGGTGACAGTTCTGGTGAGGATGTCTAGGGAAAGAACGTGCTGAAGAAAGAGATGAGGAGAATAGGATGCGGACTGGCCCTTCTCCTGATTTGTCATCTTGCGGTGGCTCAATCTGACAAGGTTGAGCCCTTGGACCGAAAGCCGGTCATTCCCGTGGCGGGTATTGTTGATCAGCGCGATTTCCCGGATTCGATCAATGGGTGTGGCCCTGCTTCGATATTGAACCTGCTGAAGTTCAGTGGCCCGGAGTATCTCAGTGCCTATCAGACGATTCTCGGTCCCGATGAAGGAATACGGATGCGTTCCCTGGTCGACAAGTATTTCAAAAACCGTCCTTCTGTTGTGTATCCAAGCCGGAATCGATGGGGGGTGCACGGAATTCATTCGGCGGATCTTGTTTCCGGGCTGAATGAATTTCTAGATGAGAAGGGGATACCCAAGCTGGAGGGACAGTATCTGGATCGTCAGAAAGAGGAGTCTGCGTCGAATCATTTGAAGAGGTGTCACGATCTGATATCCGCTTCGTTGGATCGAGATGTTTCTCCCATACTCAGCCTGCGATCCTATGTCGTGCAGAGAAGAAAAGAAGGCGAAGGAGAGAAAGTTGGGTGGGAAACGGGGTATCATCATTATGTAGTCGTCAGGCGCATTAGTAGCCCCTTGCTGGAAACGGGATTCGAACTTGAGGTGCTTGAGCCTTATCGAGGTAAAAAGACACACATTTATCTTCATCCCGAGTCAAATGGGCAGCCTTTTCGAGCGCTCAAAGGGCTTCTCCAAAATGGAAAATGGTTGGGTGGTGAGCCCTTCCTTTTGGCACTTGCTCCTGACCTTCCTACCCTGCGTCCCCGGGACGTGACGTGGGAGCACCGATACATTGTCGTCTCAAATTTCCTGATAGGCGCTTTTTGAAGACTTGATTCTCGGTTGCGAATTCGAAAAACTTTTTCCGAGTTTCGCGGTTTATACCGGAGATCGATCAATTTTGAAGGCGAACAACGCAACGATAGTGCCGGCGTCTGACCGGGGGTGGGTCCTTTTCTCTGGTGGAAGGGAGGAGTCCCGTAGCCTGGAAGTAACTGGTTTTCCCAAAGGAGCTGTCGTCGGGATCCCTTCTTCCGCTGTTTCTCTCTTCTCTGTCACCCTACCGCCAACGGATGCATCGCTTCACGAGAGCATGGTCTTTTCGCAGATCGAGAAACGCGGTTTAGAGAATCGGCAGGGTGAGACTGTTTTCGATTTTCAAAAGGTGGGCACTAACGAAGAAGGGGATGTCTTTTCCGTTACGGTCGTGGTGCATCTGCCACCTGAACTAGAGATTCCTGGCTCGACCGGGTATGCCCCAGCGGCAGCTCTGCGATCCCACCCGAAGGATGGTCCCGCAATATGGCTGGAGCAGGGACGCGTTGTGCTGGGAGTGTTTTCTGGTGGCGTCCCGATGCACTTGGAAATCCTATCGGCTTCTGCGGAATCTGGAAAGGCGATCGCGACAGATGTTAATCTCGCCCTCATGGGGCTCGACGGGCAACCCGAATTTCAACAGGGGATGTCTGACTGTCTGTATGTGGCATCCCCACCGGTATCGGTAGATGTAGTCGCTGATTTGAAACTGGCCTTGTCGATCCCTGTCGAGATTTATGAAGACGGTGTCGACGGGCAGGGAGACGTAAGGCCAAGGTTGGAACCCGCTAGTGTGTCGCGAGCGGCTAAGCGGAAGAGGGCTGCTAAAAGAAATGTGGCTTTACTTGTTGCCGGCCTGATCCTTTACGCGGTGGTCATTTCCTGGTTATGGATCGAATCGAGAGCGACCAAGTCAGAGATCGAATCGCTCGAGCGGCGAGTTTCCATAGTGGAGCCTGACGTCCAGCATATCCAGATGATTGAGGAGAGGTGGAAACAGCTTTCACCCGCCTTCGACAAAGCGAAATTTCCGATCGTACAATTGAGTCGTATTACCTCGGCCCTCCCTGTTAGTGGGGTGGTTGTTCGCGAGTATCGAACCAATGGGCAGACCGTTCGAATTCGAGGACAGGCGAGGGATGTGCAACTGGCGAACCGCCTCCTGGAAGATCTGAAAGGAATGGACTTTTTCAAAAGCTACGAGTGGAGCATGCCGAACCCAAAGGTCGAGCAAAACAATACCGCCACTTTCGAAATTGAAGGGAAACCCCGTTATGCGAGCGCTGACAGTTAGAGAGAAATTGCTACTCGGTGCGTGCTTCGCCGTGATTTTTCTCGTGGCAAATGGCTTTGCCGCCCGAGCGATCATGAAAACCCTTCGAGGGAGTGGAGATCGCATTCGAACCCTGGAAAGTGAGTTGGCCGATTACGAGATGTGGCTGGAAGAAGCGCCGAAAGCTGATGCGCGACTTCGTTGGCTTGAAGAGACTCTACCTAATCTCAAGGAGACGACGCTAGGTAAAGCACAGGGCGATTTGCTGCAATCACTTCAGGATGATGTGTTAGACCGAAAACTGAAGATCGAGCAGCAGAGCTTGCAGGACATCGTCAACGATACCTTCTACACAGAAGTTGCCGTTCGGTTGACGGTTCGAGGAAATGAAGATGAAGTGATCGAATGGCTCATCTCACTTCAGGGGCGGGAAAAGTTTCAAGTCATCAAGGCGCTTGAGTTGGAACTTGATACTCGTTCGAAAGAAGAAGAACCGCAGGCTGTCTGTCAAATCACGGTGGCGAGATGGTTTGCTCCGCAGGGCGATGCGACCATGACTGAACAATCACGGGGGCAATCAACTGAGTCCAAAGGGTAGTTGAATGAGATGAAGGCATATTTTACCTCTGCTTTGATTTCGCTTGTTGCTGTCTCTATTTCCGCCCAGGAGGTAGTGGAAGCGATTCCTTCTGCCCCGGGTGAGGAGGACTTTGCATCGCTACGAAAATCGAGTCCTTTTACCCGGGTATTGAGCCTGACCGAAACATATCAGTTGCGAGGGATCGCTTCTCTCGAAGAAATGCAGGTAGCGACACTCTTCAATCGGCAGACGGAAAAGACGGTCGTCGTAACGAATGCTGAAGAAAACGAGCAGGGTATTTCACTGGTCGAAGTGTCCCCTTCGTGGAGGCTGAACGGGGTTACCGCGAAGTTTACATTTGGGGGAGAAGAAGTGGAGTTGAAATATGATGAAACACAGCTTTCTCCACAACCTCGAGAGGGTGGAGGTAAAGGAGGCGATCGCGGTAGACGAGACGGTCGCCGTGACGGCGAACGGAGGGGGCCATCTCCACAGGATATCGAGCGATACAAATCTCTTTCCGAGGAGAATCAGAAAAAGCTGAGAGAATATGTCGGCCACGTGTTGCGATCTTACCCGAACATCTCACGCGAAGAGCGAGGAAACATGATTCGCGGGGCGATGATTCGATTATCCGATGGAAGAGAACTGGAAATTCCGCAACAGACCGGTGGAAACAATGGAGGCGGAGGTGATCGTCAAGGAGGAGGCGGTCAGGGAAGGCAACGATGATTACTGCTTCACCAAACGGACGGCTCCAATATCCATCATCCTTGGTTGTACTTTCTCTCCCGCCGTTAGCACCAGCGTATACACTTGATTGGGCGCCAGAGTTATCGTTCCAGGAAGTTTAACGACCGTAAATTCCTCCAGTGATTTCGTTTTCTCTGTTTGCCCGAGAAGGGCGAACTCTCCCAAGTAGACAATGAATTCACTGGGTTTTTCGCGCATGTAAGCCTGATCGATTTCTACGGAATACTCGCCAGGTTGTTCTACCTTGAAGCTCCAGGAGAACCACGTTTCCGGCGATGTCCAATTGGTGAGAGAGGAAAGGAAAGAGTTTATGGATGCACCGCGGTTGTTGCCCTGCACCCTGGCTTTGTTGCCCTTCAATTCATCTCCAGGTTTGAGAACAGGTAGGCCCGCCATCGATCTCTGAAGAGTAGTCACAGCACTCTTTGCGATAGCCCCATAGTTGGGGTGGTTCTGCCACTGACGCAGCAGATTCAAAGTTTGTGGAGAGGGATACTCGATCATTGCTCCGATGAGGCGTCGAACGTCATTCGGATTGGTGATCAGCTCGAATGCTGTTTTCCAGGCCTCGACTTTTTCAGCAATCGGCTCAGGGCCGGGAAGTGTTGCGAGACGGGCGTAGGCCTTTTCTCCGCCGGAACGTAGCGCCTTGTCCTCCGTTTCGTTCACAATTGTTTCGACGTCATCGAGAACAGACCGATCTCTCCAACTGAGATAGGCGATCATGGCATCGCGCTGATACTCCGGATCGTTCTCTTTGTTGTAGATTGCAGTGAGTCGTGTTCTGACCTTTTCGCCACCCATCACGCCCAGGATTCGGAACAGGCTCTTTCTTTCACTCCCACTGGTTGTGGAGACTCGTGAAAGAATCTCGTCGATGACTCTTCCTGTGTCTTCGCTCTTCCGCAGAATAGATAGAACGGTGTCTTCGAAAACTCTTCTGACATTGAGGCTTGGGTCTCCTTTTAGTCCATCAAGAATTGTCTCGATGTCCTTCATTTCAGCCACCCCTCTCACAGCATCCAGCAAGCGAGTCTGTTCGTCATCTGAACTGGCCGACTGAAACGCAGCCATAATGGCAGGAATGGCTTCGTTGTAGTCCCGCTCTGAAAGGATCTCTGAAAAAGCCAGTTTCGCCTGTGATGATCCGGTCGAACTCAGGCGATTCAGAATCATGTCGTTCGCTGCGGGCAATTCAATTCGCTCGAGGATCTTTTTTGCGTCGCCCTTTAAAGCCGCCGAAGAGCTGTCGTTCTCAAGGACATCGAGCGCTGTAGTTACGTCAGCTGCTGTCGCGACTGGATTATCCTGCGCGGCCAGAGTGACGATTCGTTGTTCCGCTTTCTTTTGATTCGCGGAGGAGACGACTTGGAGAGCGATGAAGATTGCAATGGCTGAGACCACACTTCCGATGATAATCCATTTCAGTTTCCCTCCGCCGCCGCTCGAACTGGACGTGCGTTTGACATTTGGGCGTCCTGGTCGGATGGAGCCGGTTAGCGGGCCTGTACGACCTCCGTGAATCCTGCCGGTGCGTCCTCCTCGTGGAAGGTTTGGTGCGGTACCAGTGACGATGAGAGCGGGAGGAGCCGAAGCCCCGCTGGAAGCTCTCACAATCTTTATCTCTCCTGTGGAGACTTCCGGGGTCTCTTCGACAGGCAGGGCCTCGACAGGAACAGCTCCCGGAGGCTCGGGATCGCGAGGCCAGTGTTTGAGCGCTTCCCGTGCATCTTTTGGGCGGTGCTCGATGTCGCGATTGATCAACCACATTACCCACTGGCATATCGAAGGAGACAGGTCTGGTCGGACCTGCTCAAGAGGCACTACCTTGTGCTGGAGGTGGGCGTTCATCACCTGGGGAGCAGTTTCTCCGTTAAAGGGATACTGTCCTGTGAGTGCGTTGTAGTAAACACACCCCATCTGGTAGATGTCTGTGCGGGAGTCCAGTTCTCCTCGTTCGAACTGCTCTGGGGCCATGAAAAAGATCGAACCCATCACGGATTCGTCCTGATCCATGGTCTGAACCGAAGGCGATTTGCTGAACTTGGCGAGACCAAAGTCGAGAATCTTGGTCTGAAACTTACCAGAGGCCTGCCAGATGACCATGATGTTGGTCGGCTTGATATCCCGGTGAATCACATCGTTTGCCTGCGCTGCGATGAGCGCCTCCATGGTCTGGTAGACGATCTCGGTGAAATCCTCCTGAGTGAGAACCCCCCGCTCGATGGTTTCGTCGAGAGTTTCCCCTTTGAGCAACTCCATCACGACGAAGCCACCTTTTTCGTCCTGGCCGACATCAAAGACCGTGATGATGTTCGGGTGGTTGAGGCTGGAAAGCGTCTGCGCCTCTGCCATTAGTTTCTCGGCAGCCTCTTTGACTTCTTCCTCGGTAGCTCTCTCTGCTGTGAGAACTCGTTTGACTGCAACCTCACGCTGGAGCTGAGTATCGAGTGCTTTGTAGACTGCACCGAGGCCTCCCTTGCCAATTTGCTCGCGAAGTTCGTAGCGGTTGCTCATAAGTCACACGGCGGAAATGGCTGTATATAGTAGAAGTAACCAGCCATTTTTCATCGTTCGCTGAATATAAGGTGCATTGTCAACATTTTCATCGAATTCTGGCGAGTTTTTAACCCAAATTAACAGTCTGTATCGCTAAATCGGCGGTTTGAGGTGAGGCGAATCCAAGCTATGGATAACTCATGACTCGCGAAGACCTTGCTGAGACGCTCGAAGAGATAGCGTTGCTCTTAGAATTAAAAGGGGAGAATCCGTTCAAGATCCGCGCCTATCGGACGGGTGCTGAGACGGTGCGCCAATATTCGGGAGATATCGTATCCCGGGCGAAAGAAGGGGATTTGAAAGGCATAAAGGGCATTGGTGATGCTCTTCAACAGAAGCTTCACGAACTCGCTTCGACCGGAAAACTTGAGTACTACGAGAAGCTCAAATCCGACTTTCCCGATAGCCTTTTCGAACTATTCAAAATTCAAGGATTGGGACCGAAGAAGGTGAAAGCGGTATACGAATCTCTGGGTGTGGATTCAATAGCGAAGCTTAAGGAGGCCTGCGAGTCTGGAAAGCTGGCGGAACTCTCCGGTTTTGGGAAAAAGACAGCAGAGAAGATTCTGGAGGCGATTGAGTTTCGGGAACAGAACGCGGACCGCTTTCGTCTGGGAGATGTAGAAGTGCCAGTGAGGCAAATCCTGGATTCGCTGAAAGGGCATCCCGATTGTCTTCGGGTGGAAGCGGCAGGAAGCTACAGGAGGGCTAAAGAGACCGTCCACGATATCGATTTTCTCGTGGCGACCGGGAACCCTGAGGACGTAATCGAATCCTTCGTATCCGAACCGTGGGTGGACAAAGTGATCGCGAAAGGCGCAACGAAAGCGAGCATCTATCTCGACAACGGGCTTCAGTGCGATCTCCGTGCGGTCAAGAATGAGGAGTTTGCCTGTGCGCTTGCTTACTTCACGGGAAGCAAGGAGCACAATGTCGTGATGCGAGGTCGTGCAAATGAGAGGGGATACACCTTGAATGAATACCGCCTCGCTTTGAAAGATGGTAGCAAGGCCGAGGAGCCTCCAGTTTTTGAAACTGAGCAGCAGCTGTATGAGTTCCTCGAACTCGATTTTGTTCCACCAGAGCTGAGGGAAAATACGGGAGAGGTGGAAGCGGCAGAGTCTGGTGATTTGCCTCGACTTATTGAGCTGGAGAACCTTCGCGGAACCTTCCACAATCACACCGTCGCAAGTGACGGCCAGAATACTCTCCGTGAAATGGCGGATGCAGCGATCGACCTTGGTTTGCAATATCTCGGGATCGCAGACCACTCGAAGAGTTCATTTCAGGCAAATGGGCTCGACGAGAAACGACTACGGGAGCAAATTCAGGAGATCGCAGATTTGAATGCGGAATTCGCTGAAAACGGTGACAAATTTCGAATCTTTGCTGGGAACGAAGTTGATATCTTGAAGGATGGGACCCTCGATTTCGATGACGATCTGCTTGAGGAACTCGACTACGTCGTGGCGAGTGTTCACAACGCGATGACCTTATCGGAAGCCGACATGACTGAGCGAATCATCAAGGCTGTTTCTCATCCCAGTGTCACGATGTTGGGGCACCTGACCGGAAGGCTTTTGCTGAGGCGTGAGCCATACGCGGTCGATGTGCCGGCCATTATTGAGGCGTGTGCCGAAACAGAGACGGTGATCGAGCTGAACTGCAATCCGTGGAGATTGGATATGGATTGGCGGTGGTGGAAGTATGCGGTGGAGAAGGGCGTGAAATGCTCAATCAACCCAGATGCTCACAAAACTGAACACCTCGATTTTCTCGCCGTTGGCGCAAGGGTGGCAAGAAAAGGTTGGCTCACCAGGGGCGATGTCATCAACACGATGGCACTGGGAGAGATGGAGAACTTCCTTGGCGTAAAGGCGATCTCGTGATTCTAATAGTGGAAGGTAACTTCGTTCAAAATTTGGATTGAATATTCCTGGATAAGAATATAGTTATATTAAATTTAAGAACAACTTCTCTCCGGAAGGTCTCCATGAAATTGTTTGTCCGAAATACAATCCTTCTCCCTGCTATTGCTCTTTCTTCCTGTGGACACGGCCACAAAGAAGGGGAGCAGGTCGAACTTCCCGCCATCCAAGTGGAAACCCAGACTGTCGAGAGGAAAGAGGTGCCGGTATTCGAGGAGGTTGTTGGAACGGTTCGCCCGAAGAAAGAAGCGCAGGTGGCAGCGAAAGTGACAGGACGTGTCCTGACCATGGATGCGGTTCCTGGAATGAAAGTGAAAAAAGGTGACGTGCTCGCTCGTCTCGATGTCCGTGAACTCGAGGCTGCTCTGGAGCGCGCTGAGGCAGCGCTGGCTCAGGCGGAAAGAGACGTGACTCGCTTTGCAAAACTCAGAGAGTCGAATGCTGTTTCGGAGGCCGATTTTGAACAGGCGGAAGCGAGGCGACAGATGGCAGCTGCAAGTGTCCGTGAAACGAAAATCATGGTGGAAAATGCCGTGGTAGAAGCTCCCTTCGACGGAACGGTGACGCGTAAGTTTCTGGAACCGGGGAATCTTGCTTCTCCCGAGAGAGCGATCTTTTCCATGGAGGATTCCTCCCTTTTGCAGCTGGAGATCGGGGTTGCCGAGTCGCTCGCAGGAGAGATCGAACTCGGTGACTCGTTTCACGTGGAAATATCCGATACTGGATTTGACGGAACTGTGAGTGAAATCTCGCCTTCAGCAGATGTGGGAAGCAGGACTTTTTCCGTAAAACTCGATTTGCCGAACGAGGAAGCTCTTCGGGCGGGTCAGTTTGGAAGGGCCTTCCTGCCGAGAGGGATGAGAGATGCCATCGCGATCCCGGAAACGGCTATTATTTCGCGAGGCCAGATGGATTATGTCTTTGTGGCTGAAGATAACACGGCGAAGCTGAGAATCGTTCGGACTGGCAGTAGTGGCGATGGATCTACGGAGATTCTCGCTGGTCTCGAGCCGGGGGAAGAAGTGATTCTCTCTCCTCCTTCGGTGCTTCAGGACGGGCAGCCGCTGACCGGAGCTTCAGAAGCAGAAAACTATCCTCGCTGAATTCTTTCCGATGAGCGATTCTACCTCGAATACTTCAGCACACGGTCTCGCCGGGAAACTGGCGCATGCGTTCATCGACTCGAAGCTGACTCCGCTTGTTGTCGTTGCTTCGATATTGCTGGGAGCCTTTGCCGTTATCATGCTGCCACGCGAAGAGGAACCGCAGATCAAGGTTCCCATGATCGATGTGATGGTGGCCATGCCGGGAGCATCGGCAAAGGAGGTGGAAGAACGTGTCACGGCTCCGATGGAGAAGCTTCTCTGGGAGATCGAGGGCGTGGAGTATGTGTATTCAACCTCAAGTGCAGGTCAGAGTCTTGTGATTGTGCGGTTTGAGGTTGGCCATGATGTAGAAACGGCGCTTGTTCGGCTGAATCAGGAACTGCAGTCCAACTATGACCGTATTCCTCCCGGGGTGACCTCTCCGTTGATCAAGGCGAAGTCCATCGACGATGTCCCCATTCTCGCCCTGACATTACACAGTGCTCGCTACGATGATATTGCCCTGCGTCGACTGAGTGCGGAGCTGGAGGATGCCGTGAAGCAGGTCCCCGATGTGGCTGAGACGACTTTGATTGGAGGACGTCAGCGGACGATTATTGCCTCTATCGATCCGGCTCGCCTTGCTGCTAGAAATTTAAGCCTGGCGGGAATTGTTCCAGTCCTTCAGCAAGCCAATAAACAGTATCGAGCAGGAACAATGTCGGCTGACAATTCCGAGGTTCTCATTGAGAGTGGAGCGTTTCTTCATTCAGCCGAGGAAGCTGGAAATGTAGTTCTCGGCGCTTATTCCGGAAAGCCAGTCTATCTGCGTGACGTCGCAACGCTGAAAGATGGAGCGGATGATCCGGATAGCTACGTCTTGTTTGGTCACGGTGCGGCTTCAGGAAAAAGCGGTGGGGAAGAAAGTGCTGTCACGCTGACTGTGGCGAAGCGACCGGGAACAAATGCCGTAGCTCTCACAGAGGAGGTGCTCCGTAAGGTCGATGTGTTGAAAGGGAGAGTAATCCCCGGCGATGTGGAGGTATCGGTTACCCGACACTACGGAGACACGGCTGCCGAGAAATCGAATGAGTTGCTTCTGCACATGGGGATTGCGGTAGTG
Organism: Verrucomicrobiales bacterium; assembly: GCA_002698785.1. Taxonomy (GTDB): domain Bacteria; phylum Verrucomicrobiota; class Verrucomicrobiia; order Verrucomicrobiales; family DEV007; genus Arctic95D-9. The sequence goes on from PAAG01000029.1 coordinate 23,523, forward strand.
AGCGTGTCTATCTTGATTCTCCTGATGCTCGGCTGGCGGGAGTCTCTTGTCGTGGCGATCGCAATTCCTTCGACTTTGGCGCTGACACTTCTCGTCTTTTATCTCTATGGATTCACGTTGAATCGGATCACACTGTTCGCACTAATCTTTTCCATCGGGATTCTCGTGGACGATGCCATCGTGGTCGTTGAGAACATTGTCAGGCACTATCGATTGCCGGAGAGCCGGAAGAAGCCCCTGATGGAAGTCGCCGTTGAGGCTGTGAGTGAGGTGGGCAATCCAACCGTTCTTGCAACTTGGGCAGTGATTGCTGCGATTGTTCCCATGGCGTTTGTGGGGGGATTGATGGGACCATACATGCGCCCCATCCCGATTGGAGCAAGCGCCGCGATGATATTCTCCCTGCTGATCGCCTTCATCGTCACTCCGTGGGCCGCGCTGCGTTTGTTGAAACGAAAAGGAAAATCTGATCCGGGAGAAGAGGAGAGCGACCCTCATGAGACGGAAGGGTGGATGACGCGGGGCTACCGGCGCTACATGGGCTGGTTGTTGGAAGGACGATGGCATCGATACGCTTTCCTGGTGATCATCGCCTTGATGCTGCTCGGGAGTATGGGCTTGGTCGGGATTGGTTTCGTTAAGGTGAAAATGCTTCCCTTCGATAACAAGAGTGAGTTCCAGGTCATTATCGACATGCCCGAAGGGGCTACGTTGGAGCAGACAACACGGGTCGCAAGGGAGATGGCTGCAATGATTGCGAAGGAACCGGAGGTTACAGATTACCAAGTGTACTCCGGGGTGGCATCGCCATTCAATTTTAATGGGCTTGTCAGGCATTACTTTATGCGACAAGGGGCTAATGTCGCGGATATCCAGGTGAATCTCTTGCCGAAGCACGACAGATCCACCGATAGTCACGATATTGCGAAACGTGTTAGGGAGAGCATTGTCCCGATTGCCGAGAGGTATGGTGCTGCCGTCGCTGTGGCAGAAGTGCCTCCCGGCCCACCTGTTTTGCAAACTCTGGTTGCTGAGGTATACGGCCATGATCGGGAGAACCGAGAGGCTCTAGCCAGTGAGGTGAAGAGGGTCTTTGAGGAGACTGATGGTGTTGTCGATGTGGATTGGTATGTGGAAGAAGACCAATCGCGGTTTCTATTTCACATCGACAAGGAAAAGGCCGCGCTGAACGGAATCGCAGCCGAGACAATTTCCCAGACTCTCAAGATGGCGGTGGATGGAATCGACGTAGACCTCGTTCATTTCCCCCGAGAGCGGGAACCTGTCACGGTGAGAGTGAAGCTGCCTCGCGAACTTCGCACGGATCCTCGACAACTGCTCGCACTACGCGTTCGGTCGGGTGATGCGAATGCGCTGCCGGAACCGGGAACTCAGGCCACGCAACCTTCACTGGTGCCGCTGGGTGAGCTGGTAACGGTGGAAGAGGATGTCATCGACAAGAGCATCTATCACAAAAATCTTCTGCCTGTCACCTATGTGACTGGGGATGTGGCTGGAGTGAAAGAGAGTCCCGTGTATGCCATTCTCGAAATGAACGATAAGCTGGCAGAGCTGGATGCCACGAAATTCGGAGCAACCGATCCAACCCTGAAGATTTTGAACGCAAAGCAGCCATTCGTCGATGTGGAGCCCTCCATGAAGTGGGATGGTGAATGGCATATTACTATCGAGGTGTTCCGAGACCTTGGGATTGCTTTTGCGGCTGTGTTAGTCTTGATCTATATTTTGATGGTAGGTTGGTTCAAGTCCTTCGTCACTCCACTGATCGTGATGATCGCGATTCCATTTTCCTTGATCGGCGTGCTGCCTGCACACGGGATGATGGGCGCCTTTTTCTCCGCCACGTCTATGATCGGGTTCATGGCAGGCGGTGGTATCGTCGTTAGGAATTCGATTATCCTCGTGGATTTTATTCAGCTTCGCTTGAAGCAGGGGATGCCTTTGAAGGAAGCGGTCGTCGATGCCGGCGCGGTTCGATTTCGTCCGATGCTTCTCACTGCGATGGCTGTGGTGGTCGGGGCAGGAGTGATCCTGATGGACCCTATTTTCCAGGGACTTGCGATTGCGCTGATGGCGGGTGAAATCGCGTCGCTCTTTGTGAGCCGGATCGCTGTTCCGGTGCTCTATTACATGGTGAATGCGAAAAAAGGATCGGATCCCGCCGACCATTAACCGGTCGGTGTGTCGTAACACCTCTGTAAGACGCAGTGAACGATGGACGTCAGTCCCGTCGAACGATAGCCTTGTGAAAGCGATATGAAGCAATTCCTACTCACCCCCACAGAAACCGCCGGAGAACCACTTTCCCTCACTTCCTCTGATGTAGAGGATTCAGCACCTGGCCACGGTGAAGTGTCGGTGAAGATGGAAGCCTGTTCGCTCAACTATCGCGATCTTCTGGTGCGCTCGGGAAAATCCGCTTCGGGAGGATCTGATCCTGTTGTCCCGCTTTCGGACGGCGCCGGGGTGATTGAAGAAGTCGGTCCAGGTGTCGATGAATGGAGTTTAGGCGACAGGGTAGCGTTGACGTTCTTTCGTGACTGGGAAGACGGAGCGTTCGACATGAAATATCACAAAGCGGCCCGTGGGGGATCATGCGACGGTGTTCTCGCTGAGAAAGTGGTCGCACCTGCTCATAGTCTTGTGCGGATTCCCTCCTATCTGGACCCGGTGGCGGCTGCTGCTTTGCCATGTGCGGCAGTCACGGCGTGGCACGGACTGATGGAGCGATCACGTCCTCTGAAGGCGGGAGATACTGTCCTTTGCCTCGGAACGGGTGGAGTCTCGATTTTTGCGCTCCAGATAGCAAAAGCAGTTGGTGCTCGCGTTATTATTACGAGCAGCTCAGATGAAAAGCTTGAACGTGCAAAAGCTCTCGGTGCCGATGAGACAATCAACTATCGCGAGCATCCCGATTGGGACAAAGTTGTTTTCGAGCTTACCGAAAAGAAAGGGGTGGACCATGTCATCGAAGTGGGCGGCCCCGGAACGTTGGAACGCTCCATGAATTCTGTTGGAGCAGGCGGGAGTATCTCATTGATCGGTGTGCTAACGGGCTTTGATCCTCCTTCCGCAAGTCTGTTCCCTCTGGTAGCGCGAAACGTGGACTTGAGTGGCATATATGTCGGAAGCCGAGCAATGTTCGAACGGATGTTGGCGTTCTTTGAAGAGCATCAGATCCATCCTGTTGTTGATGAGACATTCGCATTTGATGATGCAGGTGGCGCTTATGCGGCTTTGGAAGGCGCTGGCCATTTTGGTAAGATCACGATCCGAATTTGATGAAGAAAGCAGTGTTTCGAGCCGTCGTTTTGATTTTTATCTTGGTTCGGTCCGCTGCTGGATTTCCTTTCGAGACAGTTGAGATCAACTCGGAGTCGACCTACAGCGCGGCTGCGGTTTCAGATATAGATGCCGACGGGGACCTAGACATTCTCTGCGGTGGCTACTGGTACGAAGCGCCCGATTGGACTCCCCACGTTGTGAGGAAGGTGGAGGAAATTGGAGGCCGCTTTGATGGATACTCCCATTTGCCCATCGATATGGATGGTGATGGAGATGACGACTTCATCAATGTGAATTATCGCAGCAAGTCCATCTACTGGATCGAGCGGCCAGACGACCTTTACGAAGAATGGCCCAAGCACATCGTTGCATTGCCGGGGGCGATGGAGAACGGAAGCCTCGTCGATGTGGATGGAGACGGTCAGGTGGACCTTCTTCCCAACGGTCCCAGAGTCGTCGCCTGGTGGAAGATCACAAATGAAAGTGAAAATTCGAATCGGAAAATCCTGATACGACATGAATTGATTCCGGAGTTGGCTGGGCACGGCATGGGAATTGGCGATGTCGATTCCGATGGAAGAATGGATTTAGTAGGCGTGTCAGGCTGGGCAAAAGCTCCCCAGGAGCGGATTGGTGGAACGTGGGAATGGAATCCCGAGTTCGAGCTGGAGCGCCGAGCCAGTGTTCCGGTTCTTGTGGTAGATGTTGATAGGGATGGCGATACGGACATCATCTGGTCGAGTGCGCACGACTACGGAGTCTTTTGGTTGGAACAAAGCCACGACAAATACGGGAAACGCGAATGGACACGCCACGAAATCGATAAGTCGTGGTCCCAAGGTCATACTCCCCATTGGCTCGATCTTGATGGGAATGGTGTGAACGAGTTCGTGTGCGGAAAGCGCTACATGGCTCACGAGGGGAAGGATCCCGGTGCCTACGATCCTTTGGTAATTTACAGCTATGAGTTTGAGCCAAAGGAAGCCAAATGGCGGCGCCGAGAAATCAGTAAAGGCGATAAGGTGGGGTGGGGGTTAAGTCCGGCCATCTCCGATATCGATAGCGATGGAGATCTTGATTTGGTCTGTCCTGGCCGGAGTGGCCTCTACCTGCTGTTGAATCAGAATCAGTGATCTTTCCCAGAAAGGGGGGGGCAAAAAAAATCTTATCTTCTTTGTGAATTTTTCTTTTCAAACCCTCCGATTTTTATCACCATCCCGGCCCTCTTTGGATTTTAAAACTATGCATGTTCGGTCTTTTCTGGAAGGGTCGTACTCCCTTCAACTCGTGCCCGTCACTGCAGCGCTCTCCCCGATTTTTATTGCAATGGCGCTGGGTGGACTTCCCCTGTTCGAGCGAACCCTAACGGGGTTTGAAATGTTTCATTTCGCCTCTTTCTTATCGGTTCTGGTGTCACTCGCAGGAATGGTCCTTTTCACCTACGAGGTGCGATTAGGATTGCGAAAGGTGTCTTGGTTCTGGCCGGCTTGCCTGATCACCGGACTGTTCTTCGCCGCTTCCTGTCGCATCTACGGTGATATATATCTCACTTTCGGAACGCAGGGCTTCTAGGGATTTTCGCTTTCGGAAACGTTTATTTCTGACTCAGGAAGCTTGTTGTCGTAGATGACATTCTCCGGTGCAATAGCTCCACCGGAGACAATGAAATTCATGGCTTCATCCATTGTCCAATCAGTCTGGGTGAGTCTTTCGACGGGAACAATTTCCAGATAGCCGGAAGTGGGGTTCGGCGTTGTAGGCACGTATACAGCAGCCAACTTGCGTCCGGTTTTCGCGTCTTCGAGCACTCGAGTGACGAGACCAACGGTTTTCATCTCTGGAGTTGGAAACTCTATCAATACCACACGTTGGACATCGCCCGCCGGTTTCTCCTGAAGAACCGTGGTGAGCTTTTTTACAGAACGGTATACGTGTCGAATCACGGGAAGCCGATCGAGTAGTGCTTCAAAAAACTCGACCACCTTGCGGCCGGCTACGACCATCGTAAGCAGACCGAGACCGTAAATGATGACGATTACGAGAAGAAAGGAACATACATTCCACGCGATCGGGCTGTCTACAATCTTCCCGATCTGGGGAAAATTTGGTTCCAGCAGTTTGGCCAGCCCTTTGAACACCGGACGGCCCAAATCAGAAAGGGTCGTGAACAGGAAAGAGATAACGAGCCAGGTAATCCACAGCGGGATAACGGTTACAAGGCCAGCGAGGAAAATACTGCGCGGGTTAGGTTTGTCGCCGTGTGGGTGAGCGTCCGACATAGCAGCTGTTGATCACGGATTTACAATCAGGCAATCGCCGACAATTTTCGCAGGCGCTCCAAAATTGAGAGGAACATTCTCAGAGATATGCCCTGCCGACAATCCCGCCAGAACCGGGCAATCAAGTTCGGAAAAATGTTCGCAGAACACGTCGTCGACTGATGTGCCATCGGGACCGGGATCGCCTTCGGTGAAAGCGCCAAGTACCACTCCTGATACGACATCGAACCATCCTGATTGCTTTAATGTTGTGAGCATACGATCGATTCGATACGGACGTTCGCCGACATCTTCAAGAAACAGAATCTTCCCTTTCAGCTTGGGCGTAAAAGGTGTGCCATTCAGTGCTCCGAGCACAGCCAGGTTTCCGCCAACGAGGACTCCCTCAGCACCGTTGGCTCCTCCATCGATGCGTTTGAGATGCCATTTTCTCTCAGTCTCGGGGTGCTCTAGTGCTTCAATCCATTTCGTGCGAATCGCTTCAGAGGCTTTTCCGAGGGCGGCGACCATGGGCGCATGAATCGACCGAACTCCCGCCTCTGCCCAGAGATTGTGGAGGGCAGTGATATCGCTGAATCCTACGATGGTTTTGTTGGCTGCTCTAATTGCTTCCAGGTCGAGACCAGGGAGGATGCGAGTTGCTCCGTAGCCACCGCGAGCACAAAGTATGGCATCAACGTCAGGATTTTCGATTGCTTGTCGAAGCTCCGACAGACGCCGATCGTCGCTCCCTGCAAAATACCCTGACTTTGTAAAAATTTCTGGAGAGTAGGATACGTGATATCTTTCGCAGAGCCAGTCCACCCCGAGGAGGAATGCTTCTTTATCAAAAGGGCCTGCAGGAGCAACGATTGCGAGGTGCGAGCCTTTACCTACGGGTCTGGCTGGAGGAAGGCTCATAAATGAAAAAACGGGAACGCGAAAAACATTCGCGTTCCCGATGAGAGACGTTTTCGAAAGAGATCAGTTGTCTTCGATCGGCGAGATCAAGCCGTATTCGCCATCATCTTTCTTGTAGAGGCAGGCGAGGCAGTCACGCTTTGCGTCGTGGAAAAGGATGAAGTTCTTTTCATTCATTTCCATGTCCATAATCGCTTCGTCAGAATAGAGGTGCTTTACCTTGTACTTCTCTTTGTGAACGATTGTTGGCTCGTGATCTTCCTCGGGTTCTTCGGGAAGATCCGCGGCATATACTGCCTCTTCGAGGAAGCGCATTTCCTTTTCGCGCAGCTTTGGCCGGTGAGACTTCAGCATCCGGGTCTTGTGCTTGCGCATACGGCGAGCAATCTTGGAAATTGTTTCGTCGATCGAGGCGTACATGTCTGAAGTCGTAGTGTCAGCTTCGATGACAATGTGGTTGGCGCAGAAAAGAATGATTTCCGCGATGTGACGATCTTGCTCTACGTTCAGGAGAACTTTTGCCTCGATGATCTTGGGGTAGTCAAGGTGCAGTCCAGCCACTTTCTTTTCCGCATGTTCTCTCATCGCCTCCGTGACGGAGACATGACGACCAGTGACAGTGATGGGCAGGTTTACGTTTTTGACTTGCATGGTTTGTTTCTATTGGGTTGTTGGTCGATTGTGACCGTTGATTAGCGTAAATGGTACCAGATTAGATCGCTTTCTGACAAGCGATCTCTGGAATCTATACGCGGTAAAAAGGCTGAAAGGCACTCTTTTAGAATGGGTTACATCGAGAACCGTTCGCCGAGATACAATTCCCGGCTCACCGGATCGTTGATGAGAAAGTCTCGTGTTCCTTCCCGCAAAACTTTCCCCTCATATATTAAATACGCTCGATCCACCAGCTCTAGAGTCTCTTTTGCGCTATGATCTGTAATTAAAATTGCGAGACCCGATTTTCGAAGATCTCCAACGATCGTCTGAATCTCATTCACAGCGATAGGGTCGACACCGGCGAAGGGTTCATCGAGCATTAAAAGGCTAGGCTGCGTGACCAACGATCGGGCGATCGTTACTCGGCGCTTCTCTCCGCCAGAACAGGCCATAGCGACGTTCTTTCGGATGTGGGTGATTTTGAATCGCTCCAAAAGTTCATTGCAACGGGCGACTTTCTCTTTTCGGGGGATTGTGAGGGTCTCCATCACAGCCATGATGTTCTCCTCTACTGTTAACTTTCGAAAAATCGATTCTTCCTGCGGGAGGTAGCCCATACCCACGCGAGCCCGCTTGTACATGGGCATGTTAGTGACGTCCTTCCCATTGAAAATCACCCTCCCTCCGTTGGGGGGAACGAGACCCACGATCATGTAAAAGCTCGTGGTCTTTCCCGCGCCGTTTGGTCCTAGCAGACCAACGATCTCTCCCGGGCGGACATTGATATCAACACCGTTCACGACTGCACGACCGTCGTACACTTTCTTTAGGCCCTGGGTATCCAGGAGCAAGGTTCCCGATTGGGCCGGTTTCTCGGGGGAGGGAGCAGGGCGTGGCTCATCCACCACTACAGATGGCTCTGGCTTCGGCTCTGGTGTTTTCTCAGGAGCTTGCTCGACATTCTTAGCTGCGGGGACCGGCATAGGCGGAGGAGCCTGCTTTTGCTGCGGAACTGCATCCATTGGTGGAGGTCCGGTCAGGGGAGGGGCCTCCTTCGGCGTCGGAGCTTCTTTCTTTGGAGGGTCGTCAGAATCGAAAGAAAAGAAGTCTGAGTTCGAGAAATCCGGGGTATCTGCCTCGTCGTAAACGAGGATTTCCTCATCTTCGATAGGGGGCTGGGGAGCGATTTCTTCTTTAGGGGGAGAGGGACGGTTCTCCAGGGGGTGTGGTTCCACATCTTCTGGAGGGCGAAGTTTGACTGGCTTCTTTACTTCGACGTTCTGCGAAGGAGGGGCCTTTTTCTGTGGTGCCGGTGTTTCTTGCTTTTCCCGATCTTCCCGTAGCGGCGGAAGCTCTAGATCTTCGGAATATCCCGTCTTTTTTGATGATGGTTCGCCAAACAGTTCGGCAATCTCATCTCGCTCATCAGAGTAACTCATTCGAACTACGAAAACTTTCTATCGATTCTTCTTCGGCTTCTCACGATTGGAGAGATTACCCAGTGCTCCATTGATGCCCATGCTTTCTCCCTGTTTGGGCTTTTCGACTGGAATGACGATGCGGCTTCGTTCGGAGCCGAGAATCTCGCATTTCCCGTTGATTCGCATCACGATCTTGGCGTCGTTCGAGTTTGTTTCAATAAAGCGATCTCCGTCCTGAAGATAGGGCGGGCCACCACTCAAAGTGATGATTTCTCCTGCCGCATCGTAGTCGGCCTTCCTTGCCAGCGCGAGACGAGTCTCACCCTCCGGGCCGGTGCTGCGGATTTCTACCGTGCCCCCGGTTGCAACGGCACGGGAAAAAGTTGCTCCACCACCACCTCCACCGCCGGCAGGCATCATCGCTCCACCAGCCATGTGAATGACCAGCTTTTCGCATTTCATATCGTACTGGGGGTGATTCAAAACGACATTCCCCTCAAAGGTGAGCTGATTGCTCTCGTTGTCCATGATCGACTCACGGGCAAAAATCTCCATTTCCCTCTTCTTTGACTTTTTGGGGCGCAGACCGCCTTTACCCTCCATATCGTACTGCTTTTCCAGCGGTCTTGGCTCAGGTATCTGGTCTGGGGTCAACCCTGGAGAATCGGGAATCTGGGAGGGAATGGGGGATGCATCCGGGGACGGGCGTACGGAATCTCGCTGCACCACTGTTTCAGGTGTGGGCTCTGGCTCCGCCGAGCTTTCTTCGGGAGATACAGGCATGGCAATGGGCGTGGCTGCGACTGTCGCTTCCCTTGTTGCGGGAACGGCGCGAGTAGCAGGAGGATCATCCGACGACTTGGATTTGTCGATCATCTGACCTACCGCAGACACCGCACCCCGCGCCTTTTTCTCAAAATCCTCTTTCATCTCCGGGGAGATTGCATCGTCATCGAGTTTGAGCTTTTCCTTGTTTTTCAGGAACATGTCTGTCGCACTCTTTACTGAATCTGCATGTTCGTCAGGGACTGCACTCGCAGCATCTTCCGGGTTCTCACGAATCGTGCGGAGCATGTTTTTGAACCGGGGATCTTCGAGAGCCGCGCGTCCAGCTTCTTCGAGTTCCGAAGTGTCCTGGGCGGAAGCGTGAGGGATTTCTGCCAGATACAGAAATCCGATGAGGAGGAGGAATGTTTCCGTCTTCATAAGGGAAATGGTTAATTGGATGGTGAGCCTGCCGGTAGTCCCATCAGAGGAGTGAACTCACTGGCGTCAGGGATAACAACGTGGACGTTTCCGATCAGTCTTGTCCTTTGGGACTGCGTCTCGAAAATCAACTGGTCTCCCGTCATCGTGAATCTTGGCTGCTCGATGCGCGATGGCGTTTTGCTCCGGAGTTCTCCGGCCAGGAGATCGTATGCAGCGAGTTCCATAAAAATGGTGGTCTCTGGCTCGCCCTCGGAATTGTAAATCAGGATTCGCAGATTTACCAGATCCAGAAACTGTTCGTTGATTCGGGTCACCGAATCGGCATTCATCACGGACTTCAGGACATCCTCAGTATAAGAAGGAATTGCGACGCCCTTGAACTCACGTCCAATCGGAAACATAGAGGTCAATTCAGGCGGGAAAGCTGCTTGCATGGCGCTATCAGCAGCCTTCTTCTGGCGGCGTTCTTTGCGGGCCTTTTTCTCCTCCTTTGATTTCTCTTCTTCACAATGCAGCACACCCGAGAAGGCGAAAAGCGCGACCAGCACCAGGGGAAGGGGAGAAAAACGAAAAATCATACTAGAGGCCGCGCACGAGGCGATAGATGTCTTTCAATTGGGAAAGAACTTCTTTCAGGCGGTCGAGTGGAACTTGATTGGGGCCGTCGCTGAGAGCATTTTCCGGATCGGGATGCGTTTCCATGAAGACACCGTCGCACCCGGCGGCAACAGCCGAGCGTGCCAGGACGGGCGCGAGTCGTCCATCTCCACCGCTGGTGGAGCCCTGCCCTCCCGGTCGCTGCACCGAATGGGTAGCGTCAAACACAACGCGATAACCGCTTTCCTGTATCCAGGGAATAGATCTCATATCCGCGACCAGATTATTATATCCGAAGCTGGTTCCTCGCTCGGTAAAAAAATAGTTCTCGCAACCAAAAGCATCGAGCTTGTCTGCAATGTTACTAACGTCCCAGGGAGCAAGAAATTGGCCTTTTTTCACGTTCACCACTCTTCCAGTACGGGCACACGCTTCGATCAAGTCCGTTTGGCGACAGAGAAACGCAGGAATCTGGAGGATGTCGATGTAGTCGCCTGCGATTTTTGCTTCCTCTTCCGTGTGGATATCTGTGGTTACTGGAACTGAAAGTTCGTCCCCGATGGAGCGCAGAATCTTGCAACCTTCCTCGCAGTCCATTCCTCGAAAGGATGATACGGAACTGCGGTTCGCCTTGTCGTAACTCGCCTTAAACACAAAATCCACTCCCGCTTCAGCTGCAATCGTTGAGATTTGTGGCGCAAGACCTCGTACAAACTCTTCCGACTCAATTACACAAGGGCCGAGAATGAAAAGGGGGCGATCTCCGCCCAGGGAATGGTTACCGATCTGAACGGTTTTCTGCATGTCTGACATTCGGAGAACAACTTACTGCTGAGTGGCCTGGAAGCAAGCATCACGCGCGGTTATGATGATTATCAATAAATCTGAACAATCGATCTGTGTTTTGTCTGGACCTGCTCAGGCCAAACGATACACTGTCGCTCTCTCATTTCGAGAGTTCTCCGTGGTGTGTAAATGGATGAAAATGTTGAAAGTATCCCGTTGCTGAATCGCTGCCCCGAATGCGAGCAGGACATTAATGTCTCGGCTCTGGGACCCTTTGCAAAAATTACCTGTCCGCACTGCGCTTCTTCCGTGCGTGTCCGGACGACAATGGGCCAATACCAGATCTCCCAGCTCTTGGGTGAGGGGGGGATGAGCCAGGTCTTCAAAGCCGTGGATGTCCATTTGAATCGCGAAGTCGCACTGAAGATCCTCCATCAGGCCCTAAGTAGGGATGAGACGCTCACCTCCATGTTCGAACGCGAGGCCAAGCTGACTGCTTCGATTTTGCATCCGAACGTCGTGAAGGTCTACAAGGTCGGGAACGATCAGGGGTATTTCTTCATCGCCATGGAGTTGGTCGAGACCACGAGCCTGGAGCAGTTGATCGCAAGCGATGGTTCCCTGGCTGAAGGAAAGGTTTTGGATATCGCTCACGATGTTACGAGTGGATTGCGTGCCGCGAATGAGGAGGGGCTGATACACCGGGATATCAAACCGGGAAACATGCTGGTAACGGGAGATGGCACCACAAAGCTCGTCGATTTTGGCCTCGCCGTTCACCAGGATGGAGCGGACGAATCCGAAGACCTCTGGGCAACCCCATTCTATGTCCCTCCCGAGAAACTGGATGGAGAGCCGGACACCTACCTGGGAGATATCTACAGTCTCGGGGCTACGCTTTATCACGCTCTGGCGGGGAAACCACCTTTCGAGGCGAACACGAATTCAATGGATGAGTTGAAGCTCATCAAAGAGAACCCGGTTGATCTGAAAAGTGATGCTCCCGGTGTTTCAAAGCCCACAGTCAAGCTTGTGGAAAAGATGATGGCCTACCGGCCAGAAGATCGCCACCAGAGCTATTTGGAACTGCTCGATGAGATCGAAGAAGTGCAGCGCAAAGTCATCGGCGTTGATTCGCATCGAAGAAAATCTGGCAACAAGAAAAACCCGGCACTTGTGATTGCGGGATTAGCACTCCTGCTGATCATCATCGCAGGGGCAGCAGCACTTTTCCCAAAGAAAGAGACAGTCCCCGAGGAAGTGCTTGAGCTCGGGAGTGGTGAACGTGTCATAAGTCGAGGGGAGAATCGAAACGCGGAATTGTTTCTGCGCGGCAGAAAGGAACTGGCGGCAGGAAACCTCGTGGCTGCATCTGATGCCTTTTCAAAGCTTGAAGAGAAAAAGGATCTTCCACCACTGACGGATGGCTGGACGCACTATTTCACCGGATTGATCTTTTTGCTCGAGGGGAGAGAGTTCGAATCTCGCGAACATTTTGCGAAAGTGCTTCAAATCGATCGAAGTGAGGCGCCGGAAGACGAAGATGAAACCGAAGTTCTGGTTTTCCTCGCCCGTTCCGCGAATAATCTGGCTTCGCCACTTCCAGTGATGGGAGGAGGGATCGGGATTGATTCGGACTCCGTTGAGGCGATTGCACTGGTAGCAGCAGGCTTGAAGAACTGGCACTTAGGAGAATTCGAATCTGCCTTTTTCTTCCTCGACGAGTATTCCAAATCTAACATTCCTCCCGAAGTCGACTGGCTTGAGGGATTTCAAGATCAAATTGTTCCTTACTTTTTTGACTTCGAGCTACTCCAGAAGCTGCCGAATCCGTCCCGGAAATCCTCAGAAGATTTTACCGAAGAGAAGACGGCTCTCGAGAATGCACTCGGAAAGGTTCGGACTCGGCATGCCCTGCCGAAATTAATCAAAGAACGACTGCAGCGGATAGACTCCATTGCTTCACTGGTAGCCGAGGAGCAGGCGAAATCTCAGGAAATGGCAAGCAATCAGGTTGCGAGTGAAAAGGGGCCTGAGAAACCTCGCCGACCGAAAAAGGATGACGGAATCGGTCCGAAAGAGAGCGAAGAGATAGACTCTCTGAAAGCCTTTCTCACAGAGCAGGGAAGCTTGATAGGAACGATGCGTTTTGCTCTCGTCGCAGAAAAACTGAGCGATGTGGAACTGGAAACGGACTTTGCCAAATCGATGAGAGACCAACTTGCACAGGTATTCTCAAGCGCAGACGACTACAGGAGTGTTCTGGCGACCCGGCTGAATTCCGGGGAATACGAAGGCACTGTCAGGAGGAAAGAAGGAAAGCCTCTCGATGCGGCGATTACGGCTGCTACATCGGTAATTTTCACCGTGGATCTTGGATTCGGCCCGAACGAAGTGGAAGTAGAAAAATTCGCGTATGACTGGTTGCTGGAGGCGGGGGAAGAGGTGCTGCCCGAGCTCTCAGATTCTACAGTGTCCGAGTGGGAGACTCTGGTATGTTTTGCGTTAGCGACGGGCCAGACTGAAGCGTTCCAGCGGCTTGCCCCCAGGTTGGCTTCTCAATCTGCAGAATTCGCAGAGCGAATGAAGATCCTGCGGGAACTGCGATAGATCCGATTACAAACCGGGAAACAGGTTATAATCGAACAATCTTTGCAATTCGTAATCATAGACTCTAGAAAAACGTCAAAGTGATTATGTCAGACAAAGACGACGACAGCAAAAAAGGATTTCCCGACCCGGAAGAAATTTCAAAGAGACTTTCGGATTTTCTGAAATCGAGTTTCGGAGAGAACGTTTCGTTCACTACCATGATGGATTCTGCGAATTCGTTTACGGGACCAACTCAGGAGGAGCCCTCCGGAGAGAACCACGATTTGCGTGAGGAGCCGCAAGCGAAGATCCATGATTTCGACTTGATTCCAAGGCAGATCAAAGCGCATCTGGACCGATTTGTAATCCAACAGGACGAGGCGAAGAAAGCGCTGGCGATTGCGGTATGCGATCACTACAACCACGCCAAATACTTGCGGCGCCTCGCGAAGGAAGATCCTGACAAAGCTGCGTCCATTGAGTTTGCCAAGCAGAATGTCATTATCGTAGGTCCCACTGGTGTGGGTAAAACATACCTCGTGAAACACATCGCAGAGTTGATCGGCGTTCCTTTCGTAAAGGCCGACGCAACGAAATTCTCTGAGACGGGATATGTGGGTGCGGACGTTGATGATCTCGTGAGGGAGCTGCTCCGCAAGGCGGATGGTGATCTGGAACTGGCCGAGCATGGCATCATTTACATTGATGAAATCGATAAGATCGCATCGGCTGGTAATTCGATGGGGCGCGACGTGAGTGGCCGCGGTGTTCAAACGACTTTATTGAAGCTCATGGAAGAGACGGAGGTGCCAATGCGGAACCCACAGGATATCCAGTCTCAGATGCAGGCGATGATGGAAATGAGCAAAGGCCGGAATTCCGGCAGAGACACCATCAATACACGCCATATTCTTTTCATCGTCAGCGGTGCCTTTTCAGGGTTGGAGCAGATTGTTGAAAAACGACTGCGTCAGGGAGCAATCGGGTTTGGTGCAGCTGGATCAGATGATACCAATTCGATCTCGCTTCACGAGTCTGTGGGCACTCAGGATTTCATCGAATTTGGGTTCGAAGCTGAATTCATCGGGCGCCTTCCTGTTCGGGTGGTGTGCGATCACCTCGAAGCGGCAGACCTCTTCGACATCATGAAGTATTCGGAGGGGAGCTTGATTCGCCAGTATGAAAGAGAGTTTGAATCATTTGGTATCCAGGCCCGCTTCACAGATGAGGCTCTCGAAGAGATTTCCGAGAGAGCTGCCAAAGAAAAGACTGGTGCACGAGGCCTTGTCACTGTCTGTGAAAGACTTTTGAGGAATTTTAAATTCGAACTCCCGGGTACGACGGTAACAGAACTATCCATAGACGAAGAGGTCGCCGAAGACCCAGAAAAGGTGCTCCAACGCCTCATCGAGGAATCAAACTCAGTTGGAGACACTCGGATAGTGTCGGAAATCGCAGCATTTCGTCGGAAGTTCGAGGAGGAACACGGGGTAAAACTGACTTTTGAATCGGAAGCCGTGAGCCGACTGGCGGAACTGGCCGAAGAGCGCAACCAGAGCGTCCTGCAATTGTGCGAAGAACTCTTCCATGATTACCAGTTCGGGCTCAAGCTCATACAAAAGAATACTGGCCAGCAGTCCTTTCCCATAACGACCGCAGCCATCGAGCGGCCGGACAAGTATTTGAGCGGTCTCGTGGTAGCGAGTTACCGAGACGATTCGGAGCAATAATCCGCCCGATCAGCGGCGAGATACTTGCAGTATCAGGGCTGGCGCAAAACTTCACGTCAGCGCACTCAATTGCCTTGATTTCGTTTATAAATACAATAATCTCCATATAATCGGTGCTGACTTCGTCAGTCTTCGGAGAACTCCTCTTCTGTCTCTTTCTTCGTTCGGAAAACCCGGCGTGCTCAGTGGGAGTGTCCTCATTTTAGAACTTGAAACAGTTTGAGCAAAAAGACGCAAACTCCCAGGTCGAAGCATTCGGCAATGAGCATCCGCGAGAAGCTAACCCTCGCGTTCGCTCTCGTAGGGCTCTTTCCGATTCTCGCCTTGGTGATTCTTTCCTATCGCTTCAATGGGAAGCAGATCCGCGAAGATGCACATCGGCGCAATTCTCTCATTGCGAATGAAATTGCCAACCAGATTGAGTCCACTATCGAGATGACTCTTTGGGGGATCGAGAACCTCGCAACAAACCCGGATTTGATTAATGACAGCCAGGCGCGTCGAGAAAGACTGGCGGAGATACACCGCATCCAATCTGGCAGGCTGACTTCGCTGTCTTTGCTGGATGCGGACGGGCGCACCATCGAGTCGACTTCACCGTTCTCCCAGGCACAGGACGGATCGCCCTGGTTTCAGGCAGCTCGAGACCGAAATCATCCCGTCGTTTCGTCCCCTCTGAAGAGCTCCGAGACCGGAGAGTTGTCACTTTCGATTTACCTACCCGTGTCGAAGGCCCCGGCAGGGGATACCAGGGTGATCCGGGCAAGTTTCCCGTTTGCAGTGATTCGAAATTCGGTATCTGGCCTGGAACGGAACAGCGATTCGTTTATGGCACTGTTAGACGGACAGGGTAATGTCCTTTTTTCGAACTTGGCCGTAGAGCCTTTGAAGCGGCTGAACCAAAAATTACCTTCCGACTATTGGAACGAAAACCCCAGCGGCACATATCGGATGCCGTCCAATGGGCGGGACTACGAATTCGTCTCTCTGGAGGTCAACCCGGGTTTTCAATTGGACAGCAGTCAATCGTGGAGACTCGTTTGGTTTGAGGATCGAAAGAATGTCCTGGCGCTATTGCACCAGCATTCGTTGAATCACTTCGTTGCCGCGACGTTTGGATTGACCTTTGCCATAGCGTTAGGGTTCTGGGCGGGAGCTCATCTGTCCAGTCCGCTTCAGGGCTTGTATCGAGCGGTCCTTCGAGTTGCGAAAGGTGACCTTGATGTAAGGCTTCCAGAACAGTCCGGATCCATTGAAACAAATGCTGTAGCAGCTTCGTTCAACAACATGATGGCCCAGTTGAAGGAGACGCAGGATTCACTTGGTTGGGCTCTGGAAGAACAGAAAGGGCATCGGCAGATGGCCGAGTCGTTGACCACCCAGATGGCAGCCTCTTACGAGGCGGTCCAGCACGGACTGCTTTTGACAGACAGCCGTGACCGGATTGTTCTGGCAAACTCAGCGTTGCTGGAGGCGTTTGGAATGGGGGACATGTTTCTCTCGGAACAGGAAGTCGGAATCCTTCTCGACGAAGTGGTAAAACGGTGTGATCCTCCCGAGGAATTCAGGAAGCTGATTGATGAGATTTTTGAAGATCCAAAATCGGTGTGCGATGTGGAGTTTGCGTTCCAAATGGACAAAACTCGAACCTTCTCGGTTTTTACGGCTCCTGTATTTCGAGGCGAAAGACAGGGACCAGAGGGAAGGGTCTGGATCTTTTGCGATCTAACAGAACAGCGTCAGTTGCAGGAGCAATTGCAGCAAAGCCAGAAGATGGAAGCTGTCGGGCGTCTCGCAGGGGGCATCGCACACGATTTCAACAACCTTCTTACTTCGATCTCAGGTAATCTCGCTTTGGCTGAACACGGTTTGTCGGACCTCGGTATTCCAGCGGTGAAGCTCTCTCAGGTAAACGAGCACGTTCATACTGCACAGAGATCGGCAAGCCGTGCCAGTTCCCTGGTCAGTCAGTTGTTGGGCTATTCTCGCTCCAGCGCCATCAAGTTGGAAAAGGTGGATCTCAATTCGATCGTGTGGGATACGGAAGAAATTCTGCGCTATACCCTTGAGCCGAACGTCGACCTGGATCTCGATTGCGATGAAGACCTGTGGCTCGTAGAGGCAGACGTCATCCAGGTTCAGCAGGTCTTGCTCAATCTTTGTGTGAACGCTAGTGACGCCATTAGTGGAAAAGGTTCGATTCGAGTGCGCACTCGCAATGCGACATGGGAAAAGAACGACCGTCCTTCTGATCGGATGAATTACGTCTGTCTCGAGGTAGAAGACGACGGCGTTGGAATGAACCAGTCAGACTGCGACAAGGTTTTCGAGCCATTCTTCACGACCAAAGAACAGGGGAAAGGAACCGGGCTTGGATTACCCATGTGTCTGGGGATTGTGGAGCAACATGGCGGTTGGATCGAGGTTGAATCACAAGAGGGTGTGGGCACGACTGTTTCCATCTACCTGCCACGATCCAACGGCGGCAAGGTAGCAAAGAGAAAAGCGAAAAAGCGGGGAGACTCTTCCCCCGCGCAGGCGACATTCACGGCCGCTCAGGAAAAAGGAACCATTCTCGTCGTGGATGATGAGCCATCTGTCAGGATCGTAGCGGAGAGCGTGCTGAAACGGAATGGGTTTCAAGTGATCACGGCCTGCAATGGAAAGGAAGCAGTCGAACTCAGCCTGAAAATGGGCGATGAAATCCAACTCATCGTCATGGATTTTACCATGCCCGTTATGTGTGGGCGGGAGGCGTTTCAATTGATGGCGCGGGATTTCCCTGATCGTCCGGTCATTATTTGTAGCGGCTACATCACGGAGGTCGAAGATTTCCGCACAGAAGACGGAATCGCACCATGCGAATTCATCCAGAAGCCGTACAGCCTCGAAGCATTTGTCGAAATCGTCTTTCGAATTCTCGAAAGCAACCAGTTGGAGCAGGATGAAGAAGCCATCGGCCTGCCTTCGTAGAGAGATAAAGTTTTTATAAAATTCTCAAAACTGAGACTAAATATCAATTTAATTTGATAAAATGCGAATCTGAAGGACATTTTCGCATGAGAATTTTTATTCTGTTGGCAGTGGTTGTTTCTACTGCAGCTGCGATTGTGTCATGCTCGACACGCTCTGCGTTTTCAAGAACCGAGTACATCACCTTGGAGGCGACAGGATACTGCAAGTGTGGCCAATGCTGTGGATGGAAGCGGAATCTGCTTCTGCAGCCTGTGTATGCCTATGGTCCAAACAAAGGGGAAAAGAAGAAAATCGGAGAGACCGCATCAGGCACCAAGGCGAAGCCAAAGCACACGATCGCCGCAGATACAGATGTGTTTCCCTTCGGCACACGTATCAAGATCCCCGGTTACGGATGGGGAGTGGTAGAAGATCGCGGCGGTGCGATCAAAGGCAAACGTATCGACCTTTTCTTCAAGACACACAAGCAGGCACTGGAGTGGGGTAGACAGACAGTCACAGTCGAAGTGGTCCGCCAGTGAGTGTTGGGCGACTCAATGAGAGAAATCCGAGGTCGCAACTGGTAGCTTTGCCAGTCGCGCGCTGAACCAGAGTCGCGCTCAGTGCGGAGGCAAATTTGAAGCCGTGTCCGGAAAGGCCAGCTGAAAAGCAACGCTCGCTATCTTCTGGTTCTACCTCCCGATTGTCCGCGAGAGGATCGTTTTTGAACCGTCACACCTCAGTGATCGACTACTTTGATACCCTTTGTATCAATGGCAGGGAAACAGCATTCTCGTCAGATGCGAAGCCCGATCCCAGACGGGGACAATCTTCACTTGTCAGAAGCGGGGAGGATATGAGACGGTTCTCTCGTCGAGACTGCCTCGTAAGCGATGAGTAACGAGACCCCATTTATACGCGGAATTAAGTTCCTTCAGGCAAACGCCCTCTTTGGGGGATTCACTGAAAAAGACCTCGAGGCAGTTCTCCCGCTGATGGAAGAAGAATCGTTCAAAGAGGGAGATTACATCATCCGGGAGGGCGAAACCGGCGATCGCCTGCACTTTATCGAAAAAGGTCGGGTCGATGTTACCAAAGATACAAAAGACGGGGAGACACTCCTGACCACCCTGGGGCCCGGCGATGAATTTGGCGAAATGGAACTCATCGATATTCGTCCTCGATCTGCCACCGTCCGAGCTGTTGAGGAGGTAGTCACCCTTTCCCTGACGAACCGCAATCTGTTGCGCCTCTATCACAACGATGTCGAAATCTTCGCACGCCTCGTCCTGAATCTGGCACGCGAAGTCAGCAGACGCTTTCGCAAGGCGGAAGAGCGGTGGTTTGGGGATGAGGAAGCCACCTGATCCCGCCTTTGCATCACACTCGATATTTCTATCCGTTCTGCTAAGATTCCCTTCGCTATTAAGGTAATCCCCGAAATGAAAACGCTCCCTATTTACGTGCTCCTCTTTTTCGCATGCCTCACGATATCTCTCGCTGAAGATTCCCTGCGCGACTGGACCAATACGGAAGGAAAAACCATCACTGCTGAACTGGTCGACCTCCAGGGAGATACCGCTACCCTCCGGATGGAGAACGGTAGAAAATACGAAGTCGCCCTCGCCACTCTCAGCGAGACAGATCGCGAGTACGCTGCCAAGTGGCAGGCAGAAAAAGATGCTGCTGCCAGCGCCGAGGAAAAAGGGTTCGAAATCGGTGTTCCCACCGATGTCATCGTAAAATCACCATTCGATCAGGATACTCCCGTTACCCGAAAAGCATCACTCGCCGGATGGCAGGCCGGCATCGGTCAGTGGCGCATTGAGGATGGTGCTCTCATTGGCGACGAGGTGGCCGAAGACAACCACCCCTCCTCGCTCACCCATCGCTTCGAGACCGATAATCTCATTATCACCGCCCAGGTTCAGCTAGGCACCGCCACCCAGATCGCCTTTGCCTGCCGCGACACCGTGCCGCCAAACAATCACCTGGGGCGCCTCTATATCACTCCGGATAAGCTCTGGATTCAGCATATGTCAGGCATTTCCAAGACTACCAAAGCCGAGAGGCTTACTACCGTGGATGTCGATATTGATCCTGACAAATGGTACGACGTCACCATCGAAATCATCGGCGACCACTACCGCGCTACCGTCGGCGACGAAGAACTCGAAGCCACCCATTCTCGCTTTGCCGATGCCAAAGGCATCGTAGCCCTCGTAAACAAAGGGCAGGGAGCAAAGTTCAAGAACGTGGAACTCTGGAAAGCTGAGCCGAAGGAGTAAGCCGTTACCGCTCCGTCGAACCGAAAATCTCCGGTAACCGTGTTGGGCGCATCGTTTCGCTGGAGAGGCAGGCATGCACCGTATATCCCTCCGCCAATAGAGTATCGCCTCGTCGGACCTCACAGCAGGCTCGAACCCGAGTTCGCCCCATCTGCTCAAACCATCCATGGATCTCTAGCAGATCATCATACCGGGCGGGCTGCCGATAGTTGCAATGCGCTTCAATCACTGGGAGAATAATGCCTTCCTCTTCCATCTCCCGATAGGTCAGCCCCAGTTCTCGCAGGGCCTCGTTCCGAGACCTCTCGAAGTAGATCAGGAAATTGGCGTAATAGACCATCCCCATCTGATCGGTGTCAGCATACGGGACACGGTAGGAGTGTTGGCTCCGTGAGGATTGTTCGGGTGGCATGCCTCTACCTATCGAAAAGGAGATGAGAAATCAAATGGGTTGTAGAATACCATCAACCTTGGGCGAATTTTCGAGGCAGACCGTCCGAAAAGAATGATTTACTACCTGTATTGTGTCGAATAGCCTTTCTCCAAATTGCTATGAAAGGTCCCACTACTTTACTTACACGGTGCGTCACACTACTCCTTTTTCTGATCACATCGACAGTGGTTTCTCGATCTGCGGATGTGACGGTTCAGAATGGGAATGCTTCTGGTCCCGGCTCTCTCCTTCAGGTCGTGTCGGATGCCGACCCTGGGTTTGTTATCGATTTTCACCCTGATCTATCGGGGGAAACCATTCCCATATCCGTTCCTATTGGCATCACCAAGAACCTCACCATTGACGGCAGGTCACTCACCAATCCGGTAACCATCACCGGCCAGGGAGTAAGACGCCTGATGACAGTTACTGGTGGAGCAGAGATTACCGTTCGCTCTGTCATCTTCACCGATGGGGCTGCAGATTCCGCTACGGATGGTACAAACCCCGCAGACGGGCAAAGTGGGGGCGCTTTCACTGTCATCGGCTCCGGGAGTACCCTCACCCTCATAAACTGTTCTGTTCAGAACAATCGTGCAGGTGAAGGGGGCAGTCAGACCGGTGGAGGAAGTTCCAATTCGGGCGGGAACGGTGGAAATGGTGGGGCGATTTCGGTAAGCTCCGGCGCTTTATTGAATATTATCGGCTGCACCTTTGTAAGCAACTATGCTGGAGACGGCGGAGACGGAATTGCTCCTGCCAGCGACGCGGGGAACGGTGGCAGAGGAGGGGCTATCTACGCAGTCACCGCAGACATTACCATCATCAACAGCACGTTTTCAGGCAATATTGCAGGGGACGGAGCAACTGATGGGGAAGCTCCGGGTTTTGGCGGAGAAGGAGGAGCCATCTTTCTGCTTTCATCTAGTCTCATCGCCTGCAACTCCACTTTCACTGCTAACCTTGGTGGCGACGCGGGCGGGCCGACAACCGGAGGAAGCGGAGGCGCCATATTTGCCTCTTCTTCTGACACCGAGCTGGGCAATACCATCGTAGCCGGAAACTCGAAAGGAAGCGGAAACGGAGCCGAGATCAGCGACGATATTCTGGAAACCGGGGGAACCATTCTTTCCCTGGGCGGAAACTGCATTGGGAGCAACCGAACGATCGACACCGAGTTTCCAGTCGTGAACATGAACGGAGATCTCGTCGGGACTGCTGGCGCTCCTTTCGATCCGCAGCTCTTCGCTTTGCAGGACAATGGCGGGAAGACTCTTACACACGAACCGTTGCCGAATTCCCTCCTCATAGGAGCAGGGAATCCCATGATTCTCCCGATGGACGCTTTTGATCTCGACGGAGATATGGATGTCATGGAATCCCTTCCCATCGATCAGACCGGTAGATCACGCATCGGCGGGGGAGCACTCGATATCGGGGCTATTGAATACGTTGAACCGGTTGTCAACGATAACGCAGTCCTGAAATCTCGCCTGAAACGCAAAATCAAAAAACTGCTCAAGCGAGTCAAGAAGCTCAAAAAAGCTGGCAAACGAACAGCAGCCAAGCGGGTAAAGAAGAAAGTCCGCAAGTTTAAGAAGCGATTGCGCGCCCTCTGAGAGTGGCCCACCTCTCCTTGTATCTGGTAAGAATAATGGCCCTGCTCTCTTTCACTACTAACGCACTTGCTCTTGGCGCGCCCGGCGCTCAGGAGATGGTCGTGATCTGTCTTATTTTGGTGCTCAACTTAGGTGGGCTCTTTGCCATGATCTGGGGAATCATCCACGCGGTGAAGAATCCTACCCTGACCGAAAACGAGCGTCTTATTGCCATTCTGCTCTGCGTATTGCTCGGCCTTATTGGGGCGCTTATCTACTACTTTGCTCTTCGCAACGGGTCAAAGGGAGAGACCGACTAGTCTTTCCCCCCCCCCTTAAGATTCAGCTAAGCACGACCATCTTCAGCGCAGAGAAATGAATACGCTGATTTCGCGAAGTAATGTCAGTTACGGAAGAATCTTTGAAAAAATCAGCCTCTCTAACTGCAAATGACCTGATCTTTCCCGTTTTCTTTGGCTTCATAGAGGGCATTGTCCGCTCGGGCTAAAACTTCTTCCAGAGATTCATTCTTCTCAACATCCGTCATTGCAATGCCGATGCTGACGGTTACTCGGGCAACTGATCCGCCTGCAGGCGATACGGATATCGTCTTGGCTTCCTTTTGAAAGCGGCCAGCCGTTTTGGCGGCCTCATCTATGGACATTCCAGGGAGAAGCACCGCAAACTCTTCGCCCCCGATTCTACCGAAAATGTCTTCCTCTCGGAGTAGCTCTGAGAAAGCTCCGACCAAGCCAACCAGGACACTGTCTCCCAGGGCATGACCATATTGGTCATTGAGTTGTTTGAAGTCATCAACATCAACCATTAAGACTGACAGAGGAGTCTTGGAAGATTTGGACTCCATCAGGAGATCTTCTCCACGATCAAAGAATGCTTTGCGGGAAAGAGAGCGCGTGAGATCATCGTGGGTTGCCGAGTAATGCAGCTTTCTTAGCAGTTCCGTCTTTGCTCTGTTAATGCTCGCTACTGTCAATGGGCCGAGTGCCAGTAGGGTAATGCCGAGGCGGAGCGATGTCATCGACTGCATGAAATCGTCTTCAAGTGGGATGGGTAGAAACCCAGCCGAAATGGCGATCAATAACCACATACATAGAAGCATTGTCAGGACCGCAGAAGTGAATAGCCCATAGCTCAGCGCGCACCAGAGCAACGCTGTTATCGGGATTGCGATTGCTCCCGGACCGCCGATAAGTTCAGTCGCCGCAATCGAAGCTAACAAAGCGATAAAAGGTGCTGCGGAACGCCAGCCAATGTCCTCTTTCTGAAAATAAAAGCGCTGTTGCCTTTCATTCGAATATCTGGGAAACGTGAACAGGACTGGCAGAATTACGATACTGTTAACCAGTTCGGTAGCAAACCAGAACCAGAAACCCTCTGCCCAGGATTTATCGAAGAGAATGGGTGCCGTCCCGCTACCAACCGCCGCAGCTGCGAATGCTGCTATAGCGCATACAGTAAGAAGTCTGAGAACAGAGAGGGGATTTTGAAGGTGTAGATCTTTCGCTGAATGTCTGCGAAACAAAAGCCATCCTGTCAAAGCGCCAGCTACATTGCCCGCCGTCAACCAGGCAGTGGCTAACCATGTGCCGCCTGTAAGCAGGTCGGCTAAAAAATACCCTACTATTGCGGCGATCCATCCCAAGGGAGTAGCGAGTCGAGGCCAACGGACCATCATCCCGAGAAGGATCGCGTTTGCAGGCCAGAATGCGGCGAGAAAATCTAGAGGTCGTGTAAGGATCCCGAAAAGGGATGCCGCGCAGATGATTGCCGCGACGATGAATGCGTCGAAAATACGAAACCAACCTGTTGGAGTGGAAGGCATCGTTTTCTCATTATGATTTGGAATCTAGAGCAAGCAATTTGGCGCGAGCTTCATCAGCGCTGAATCCCGCCGCCTTTAGCATTGTCATAGCTTTGCCAAAACGGCGCCTGTAGGACTGGCCATTTTCGCTCGAATCCCTTCGATCCTTGCAGACAACCAACATAGTGCTGCCGCATTGGCAGTTTCTCCAGACTCCAATGCTCTTCTCCCGGAAATGGGAGGTATCACTCAAATCTGTATCACCCTCAACTGGGGTGGTCCCAGTCAAGAACTGCTCCAAATTCGCGTAGGAGCGGGAGCAGGCACAGGCCTGAGGAAAGTCAGACTCATCGATTACCGTAAGCCCATGGTAACGATTAGAGTGAGATGGAGGAAGATGACTCACAGCAAAAGCGGATCGTAAGAATTACGAGACGCCGAGCATATTGGCAAGTCTATGAGTTTCAATAGGAAACTTGCTTTTCCTGATTTCTAATAGTCGTGAAAAATGGAGTGAGAGCGGTCAGTGTGGTAATCTTCATGGTTGAGAAGGTGTACGGAAAGACTTGGCCGTCACAAACATGAGAGGGTACTGCTCTTTGGTCTGGAGCCTGGAGACAAAATTGGGAATTGTGCGAAATACGAGTAGGTCCGAAAAAGGAAAAAAGTCAAAGGTATGGGACGTCCTTTCGCGAAGTAATGTCAGGCACCAGGTTCCTTGGGAACGATGGTAGTGGTACCACCTTTAGCGAGATGTAACACGTGCCCTACTCCGTCTTCAAACGTAATACGGAATACGCCCGTAGGCCCTGAGAGTCGGATGGATCCGTCGTCATACAGAGACCAGTTACCGCCTCGTGTCCATTCGGTATGGTAGGCTTCTCCGTTCGACTTGAGAACAAGATCTCCACCGGATTGCCACGTCCAATAGCGAATCGGGGCAGTGGCATTAGCCGAAGGATTCGCTTCTTCTTTGAGTCGAGTCAGGAGGTTTACGGTCTCCGTATCCTCCTTCTCTTTGTATGTTTCGAGAAGGGAATCGAGGTCCGCTTGGTATTGCTTTTCGATTTCTGCGATCTGTTGAGAGTGAGATCGGATCAGGTCTCGAACTTCTTTTGGAGGCTCTGCTTGAAGCGTCGAAGTGAAAGCGAAAAAGGCAATGGTGCAGAATACAAAGAACAGTCTCATAACACGTGTATATAGTTTAATTCGCGTTGAGTGTATCAATTTTTCATAAGTAGGTAAATACAAATAATTCGGTAGGGGTATGTAGGTGGTTGGCCGGTCGGTTTTTTTCTTTCGCGAGACAGAAGTAAAAGGGCGGCAGGCTTTTCCTTCGCCTCTAAGATTTCGGGAAAGGAATTTCGAGGACTATCGTCTGAACCTGCATCGGAAATGAGCGAAAAACCAATCCACCCGGAAACTCGCATCGGACACGTACACCTCAAGGTGGCCGACTTGGAGCGCGCCTTGGATTTTTACTGCGATGTCCTCGGCTTTGAAGTCACCATGCGATATGGCTCTCAGGCCGCTTTCGTTTCTGCAGGGGGATACCATCATCACATCGGCCTGAACACGTGGGAGAGCGCCGGCGGAGATCCTCCGCCAGCTGGAGCCACAGGACTCTTCCACGTAGCCATCCTGTATCCGACTCGGGCCGCTTTGGCCGACGCGCTCCGTAGACTCCTGGATGCCGGAGTGAAGCTAGACGGTGCCAGCGATCACGGAGTCAGCGAAGCTCTTTACCTCAGAGACCCCGACCAGAATGGCGTGGAACTCTATTGGGATCGCCCACAAAAGGAGTGGCCACATACTCCAGATGGAAAACTGGAGATGTATACCCACGCCCTTGATCTTCAGTCGCTTCTTTTGGAGAACGAGTAGATCTCGATCGTTTCGCAGCGCTATAGCCTGTATAATCTCGACAGGTGGAGTGTGTTTGTGTTAGTATTGGGTGATTCGAATTCTTTTCTGCCTGCGGTTTATGCCCGAAGCCTTAAGTCCGCGGAATGAGTCGAAATGCAGCGAAATGCAGCGAAATGATGAGGTGTGAAATAATACAAAATGCACATAGAGAACGAGTTAACTCAGAAATGATGGGAAATCGAAAACTCCATCATTTCCCATCATTTTTGAAAAACGCGCCAATTGAGGCTCTCTGTTCAATCGCGTCTCTTGCTGCAATCGAGTTCAAGCGATACAAAAACGCCATGTTACGAAAACTCAGTTTTTTGATTTGTTTCACCTTCGTTGCGGCGGGATTCACTCACTCTGCTGATCGCCCTAACATTGTCTTTATACTAGCCGACGACCTCGGCTACGGGGACATCAAGGCCTTTGGCGGGGAGAAGTGCAACATCGACACGCCGAACTTCGATAAACTTTGTGCGGACGGGATGAAGTTCACCAATGCGCATGTTACCGATTCGGTATGCGTTCCCAGCCGAACGTCGGTCATGACAGGAAGGTATGCCTTTCGTTTTGGGAAAGCCGAGCAGGGCGGGCCGTGGGGTTTTACTGGCCTTCGGTTTCCGACGAGTCAGCACACGCTGGGCGATATGTTCCAATCCGGCGGCTACCACACCGGATATGTGGGGAAATGGCACCTCGGCACTCGAATGACCACGACCGACGGAGAAGTGCAGGGGCCCGAGAACACAGATTTCTCAAAACCCATCCAGATCGGGCCCACCGACTATGGATTTGATGAGTGCTTCTTTCTTCCCGGATCGCTCGATATGTTTCCCTACGCATTCATTCGGGGGAAAGAGTGGCAGGGAAGCGTGACCGCGCAAAAGGGATGGAGCGCTTTCAACCGCGTTGGTCCCGCTGCTGAAGATTTTATCGATACCGAAGTGCTGCCCGCTTTTTGTGATGAAGCAGGGGAGTATATCAGGGCTCGCGCTGCGGAAAAGAAACATTTCTTCCTCTTTGTCGCATTGACTGCTCCTCACACACCCACCTCTCCGGAATCTGAGTTCGAAGGGAAAAGTCGTATCGGTATCTACGGCGACTTCGTTATGAACACGGACGCTTGCATTGGGCGCGTTCGGGATCATCTCCGCGACGCGGGTGTGGATGAAAATACGGTCATTATGGTTTCCTCTGATCACGGTCCTGGGCACTACTCCGGTCGGAAGCGGGAAGCCACCGCCAACCAGATGCAGGAAATGCAGAAAGACGGTCACTACACGACGGGCCCATTTCGTGGCTACAAATTCTCCGCATACGAGGGCGGGCTGCGAGTTCCGTTTGCCGCTGTCTGGCCTGGAGTTGTCGAGCCGGGAAGCGAGACCAATGCGCTCATCGGCTTGAACGACCTGATGGCAACCTGGGCTGAAATTGCAGGAATCGAATTGTCGAATCAGCACGCGCCGGACTCGGTAAGCTTTCTTCCTGTGTTGAATGATTCTTCTACTACGGTTCGGGACACACTCGTGACCCGAGGCACACGCACAGACGCGTTTCACGATGAAAATTGGAAGCTCATCCTCGGCCCGGGAAGCGGCAGTACTGGGCCATTCGGGAGCGAAACCAGATCTGACGAGGCATGGAAATCCGCCGTAGAGGCGTTCGGTAGAAAACCGGCAAAGAACGGGGAGCTGTTAGATCCTGTCTTTGTCCAACTCTATGACCTCAAAAACGATCCTGGTGAAACGACGGACTTGTCCGCCGACAATTTCGATCAGGTGAAGAAGATGGTGGCCGAATACAGGAAAATTATCGAAGACGGCAGATCCACGCCTGGTCCGAAACTTCCCAACGATCGCAATGTAACCGTATTCAGGCCGCTGCCATTTGTGATGGAAAAGTGAGTCCCCCGCAGATTTAGCAGGAACTCGGGCTCATTCGAAGAGAAACCGCTCCCAAACTTCCCCTTGCGTGTCCGCCCTCCCCGTGACACATACCGCCCATGAGTGATTTTACAGATCGAGTTGTCGTTGTAACCGGTTCCGGACGTGGAATCGGGAAAGCTATCGCGGCAGAGTTCGTGAAAGCCGGAGCGAAAGTAGCCGTGGCAAGCCGCACGGAGGCAAATTCGGCAGCCGCAGCGGAAGAACTGAATGCGATGGGACCCGGCTCTGCCAAAGGATACGCAGTCGATATCGCAGACCACGACGCCACTGTTGAATTCGGAAAGCAGGTCACGGCAGATCTCGGACCCGTGAGTATTCTGGTTAACAACGCTGGCGTTACTCGTGACGGCTTGGCTCTGCGGATGAGTGAGGAAGACTGGGATACCGTTCTCGATACGAATCTGAAGGGAGCTTTCAACGCAGTGAAAGCTTTCCAGAGGCAGTTGCTTAAGGCAGAAGATGCCCGGATTATCAACATCAGCTCAGTGATTGGCCTGATGGGAAATGCTGGGCAAGCCAACTACGCAGCAAGTAAAGCCGGCCTTATTGGTTTCACGAAGGCCTTGGCGAAAGAGTTCGCTAGCCGTAAGGTTTGCGTCAATGCCGTTGCTCCTGGCTTTATCGTCACTGATATGACTGGAGAGCTTACTGACGATCAGAAAGACCAGATTCAGACAGGCATCCCTCTTGGTTTCCTCGGGGAAACTGAAGACATCGCCAATGCAGTCCTTTTCCTCTCTGATCCTGCTGCTCGATACATCACAGGCCAAGTCCTCACCGTCGACGGTGGCATGGTAATGTAGGTCCAATGCCTGTTCACTCACTGATCACGGATAACTAATTACCGACTACTGCACTATGGAAGCCGAAGTAACAAAGACCGATAACTTTTTCGATGACGCAACCTACTGGATTGCACGTAAGATCGTAGACGCACAGAGGGATGGCGGAATTTTCCGGCTGTCACTCTGCGGAGGATCGACACCGGCTCCCATTTATGAGGCGCTCGCCGCCCGTGAAGATATCGACTGGGAACGCGTGCTGATTACCTTCGGTGACGAACGGACGGTGCCTCCGGAAGACGAGCAGAGCAACTACCGCATGGTAAAGGCGAGTCTTCTCGATCCGGCGGGCGTTCCGGCTGCGAATGTTATCCGGATGTGCGGAGAATTGGAGCCTGCCGAAGCGGCCGAGCGATGCGAAGGGCAACTGAAGAAGTTGGCGCAAATCGCAGGAGAGGAAATTTTCGTTCACGACCTGATCCTTCTTGGAATGGGGGATGACGGTCACACCGCTTCTCTTTTTCCAGAGACGGAGGCATTGAAAGAGGAGGAGCGCTGGGTAGTGGAGAACTTCGTGCCGAAGTTCGACACCTACCGCATCACTTTTACTTACCCGCTCATCAAGGCGGCAAAAGAAGTCTTGTTCCTCGTGAACGGCGCGGCCAAGCACGAAATGGCGGAAAACGTATTGGCTGGAAAGCCCGAATATCCGTCCAGCGCGATCGAAGCGGAGAAGGTCTTTTGGTTGATAGGTGGTTGATTTCCTGTCTAGCATTTGAATAATCGTGCGATGGCTGAGCTTCCGAAAGTTGTCGTCACGGACTATATCGTCGAGCCTCTCGCGTATGAACGAGAGGTGCTCGATGGGCGCGCCGATGTGGTTGCGCTAGGTGCGACCACACAGGAAGATCTGGCTGCGGGCATAGTCGATGCGGATGCGGTAATGATTTATCATTACCTTTCTCTCGACGCGAAGACGATCGAATCGTTGAAGAAATGCCAGATCATCGTGAGGCCGGGTGTCGGCTACGACAATATTGATCTTGATGCTGCTAAGCGTGCTGGGATTCCGGTATGCAACGTCCCGGACTATGGAACGGAAGAAGTTGCTGATTCCGCTTTAGGTATGGCCATTTCGCTGGCGAGGGAAGTTCACTTTCTGAATCATCGCCTGCAGCGCAATGCGAGTGAGCCGTGGTCTGTGGAGGTCGCTGGATCGGTGCCGCGGCTGAGAGGGAGAACCTTTGGTATTGTGGGCTTGGGGCGTATTGGAACTGCTGCTGCCGTGCGTGCAAAAGCATTCGGTTTCGATGTCGTTTTCTACGATCCCTATATTCCCGATGGTATCGACAAGGCGCTCGGAATACGTCGCGCCTTCGATTTGAGTGATTTGCTAGAGCAGGTCAATGTTTTGAGCCTCCATTGTCCGCTGACAGACGAGACACGTGGGATGATCGGTGCTGAGGAAATTGCAGCGATGCCGGAAGGCGGCATTGTGGTGAATACTGCACGCGGCGGAGTATTGGACACAGCGGCGGCAGTTCGAGCATTGGAAAATGGTCACCTGAAAGGAGCCGGTATCGACGTCCTCGAAACAGAGCCGCCGAGCGAAAACGACGAGATAGTCGCGGCATGGCGAAATGAAGAGCATCCGGCCCACGACCGCTTGTTGCTGAATCCCCATTCCGCATTTTTCTGCAACGAAGGCGAGGCAGAGTTCCGCCGCAAAGGTGCCAGGGAAGTGCTTCGTATGCTGAAAGGGGAGCCATTACGAAATCAGGTGGGCTGATTTTGGCTTTGTAAGTGAAAATTCGTTGCCAAGAGGCGTTGGATTTCATACACCGACAGCATGTTTACGCTTCGCACGATGGTGGCATCGGATTTCGATTCGGTGGCTGAGTTGATTTTCCTTTCTACGAATTCGTGGTACCAGCACCGGCTGGGACGTTCAGTATTCCAATGCAAACCGCAGGACTGCCGTCTCTTCTGCGAGGTGTATGAGGATCTCGATGAAGGGTGCGGAATCGTGATGGAGCATAACAAAACCGGGATGCTCGCTGCTTCATGTTTCTATCATCCTAGAGAGACACATGTGTCTCTCGGCATCATGAACGTGCACCCCAACTATTTCGGGCACGGATTAGCCGGACAGCTATTGAAGGAGATCATTCTTTACGCAGAAGGGAAAGACCTTCCTGTCCGATTGGTTTCAAGCGCTCTGAACCTCGACTCGTTTTCGCTCTACAACCGATTCGGGTTCAGCCCTCATGGGGTGTATCAGGATATGATCCTGTCTGTACCCAGGAAGGGAGTGGCTGTGGAAGAAAATCGCGAGTTGCCGAAGGTGAGGGAAGCTACACCCAACGACCTCGTTGCGATGGGAACAGTGGAGTTTGATGTGAGTGGTATCTCCCGTGAGAATGACTACTGTTATTTTATTGAGAACAGTTCAGGTATCTGGCACACGCTGGTTTCTTTGGATGAAGAAGGGGACGTTGACGGATTTCTCGTATCACTTCGTCATCCTGCATCGCACATGATTGGGCCCGGTGTAGCGAAGAATTCCAAGGCGGCAGAAGCCTTGTTGCTGGCTCAGTTGGAGAGGTTCTGTGGGGAAACAGTAGTCTTTCTGGTCCCCTCAACAGAGCGAGAGTTGATCGATGCCGCCTACAGTTGGGGTGCACGAAACTGTGAAATCCATTTCGCCCAGGTACGTGGGGAAGCTCAGCCCGTCAACGGGATCGTGATGCCTACGTTTCTTCCAGAGTCCGGATAAGCGACTCTTCACTGCGTCGCCGCGTGTAGCTTTTTAGCGAGCTCCTGGCTCTCAGGTGAGAGCTTGTGGTAGTCGTAGGGAATGGTGGAGCCGTCCGCGAGCTTGAGGAGCACGTTTGTTCCTTCGGTTCCGGCGAATTCTGCCTCGAGGGTTTTTCCCTCAACATTCGTCCATTGGTGGACTTTCTCCTCCATTGCGGGCTCATCTGCCACAGCCGGTGTGGGGGCAGCTCCCTTTTCAAAGCTGGCGCCCTCGGATATCCACTGTTTGACGAGATTGAGCTCAGTGGAAGTCATAGGTTCTGCACCTCGCTCTCGGGCGGGCGGCGGAGGCATCGCTTCGCCATCGGAGCGTGGGAGACCTGCCTTGATGGCCAGGAGAGATTCGGCAGGATTCCCTGGAACAATGACGGGGTCATCACCACCGATTCGGTCTGCGAAACTGTTCTCGGAATCCATGCGGAGCTTTCCTTTTGCCCGTGGACCGGAATGGCACTTGTAGCACTTCTTGTTCAGGATCGGGCGAATCTCTTCCTGATAGTCGACGGCTTCAAGCACTGCGGGGGCAAGAAGAGATAGTAGAAAGGACGAGGAAAGGAAGGAGATGGAACGGAACTTCATTGCTTCGGTATTCAATTTTTCTCGAGAATCCGGAGGAGGTTAATTGTAACAGAACGCGCCGGCGAATCAAACAGACGCGTGGATACGCCAGATAAATAACAGTTTTGCAATTGATTCAAGATTGAAAACCAGATAACCCACGGGTCATGACTTTCCGTTCGCTGGTTTTCTCGTTGTTCTGCTTCGCTGTTTTTCCACTTTCACTTAGCTCTGCGGATTCGAAGCCGAACATTGTTTTCATTTTTACCGACGATCACTGCGAGCAAGCTCTGAGTGCTTATGACAACAGTCGGATTGTCACCCCGAACCTTGATAGGATCGCCAAAGAGGGGATGAAATTCACGCGATGCTATGTCACGAATTCAATCTGCGGACCCAGCCGTGCGGTCATTCAGACGGGCAAATACAGCCACCTGAACGGCTTCGTGAGAAACGGAAATACGTTCGATGGCTCGCAGCAGACATTTCCCAAGTTGCTCAGAAAAGGTGGCTATCAAACAGCAATCGTTGGAAAGTGGCACCTGAAGTCGACGCCGCAGGGCTTTGACATGTTCGATGTCCTCGTAGGACAAGGGCCTTATTATAATCCCCCGATGCTGAGCGGCGGCATCGATGCCGTGGCAACGAGGAATGAAAATGTCGGATATACCACAGACATTATTCGTGACAAAGCTCTCGACTGGCTCAAGGAAGGACGGGACCCGGAAAAGCCCTTCATGCTGATGTTTCAGCACAAAGCGCCGCATAGAAACTGGCAGCCTGGACCGAAGTATTTAACGTGGCTCGATGACAAGACTATTCCGGAACCGGATACGTTGTGGGATGATTATTCGAATCGGGCGAGCCCTGCGGCGAACCAGACGATGGAGATCAAGCAGCACCTGACGGAGTCAGACTTGAAATTGGTTCCGCCAAAGAATCTCACCCCCGATCAACTGGACGCATGGAACGCGGCCTACGTGCCAAAGAATGAAGCGTATCTGAAGAAGCGTTCTTCCATGTCCGAAAAGGAGATCATCAAATGGAAATACCAGCGATACGTGAAGGACTATCTCCGCTGCGTGAAGTCGGTGGATGATGCGGTTGGTTCGGTGCTCGATTATCTGGAAGAAGCGGGTCTGGCGGAAAATACGATCGTGATGTACTCCAGCGACCAAGGGTGGTATCTGGGAGAGCATGGGTGGTTCGACAAGCGCTGGATGTATGAAGAATCGCTGAAGACTCCTCTCCTTGTGAAATGGCTAGGCGTCGTGGAACCGGGCTCAGAATGCGATGAAATCGTTTCGAACCTGGATTTTCCTGAGACATTCCTGGATGCAGCTGGCCTTTCGATTCCGGGTGACATGCAGGGGAGGAGTTTGGTTCCTATCTTGAAAGGAGACGTCCCGAAAGACTGGCGGACATCATTTTACTACCACTACTACGAATTCCCCGGAGCGCACAGCGTGGCGCGGCATTACGGCGTAACTACGGGGGAGCATAAACTCATCCACTACTATCACGTGGGGGAATGGGAGATGTTCGATCTGAAATCTGATCCCGACGAACTGAATTCAGTCTATGGTGAAGATGAGTATAAAGACGTTCAAGCGTCTCTAGAGGCCGAATTAGGCAGGTTGCGTGAAAAGTTCAAAGTACCTGAAGATCCTGAGCCGGCACCGCAGCCGAAGAAGGAGAAAAAAGGCGGTAAGAAGAAGGCCAAACAAAACTAGGTAGGGGATTCTCCCCTTTATTGGTCGACGTCGGATTTCTCCAAAAATTCATTTTAGACAGCTAAGATATCCGGAATCCCGGATATTACCGGGTGTTTGTCGGATTTTCGAATCGCAATTTTGCGATGTCGCTTTCAAATGTGTGTAAAGTCCTGATAGATAGGGCTGTTTGAAGTGTCAAAAAAAAGAAAAAAAGGATCGACAACATTTGTCAATTTCTCCTAGTCTCCGGAGATACGTGGATTTTACCCGCGTTTGCCCACAGCTCCCTCCCCCCCGTTAAACAAAAAAAATATGAGAAAGTCTCCTCTGCATAGGGGTAGTCTTTGCGGGTCTTTGCGCAGAGCTATCCGGCTTCAGGTTGTAGTTACGACGCTACTGGCCCCAGGGTTATCTATATGGACAGTTCCGGTGCGAGCGAATCCTCGAGGTGGGATTGTTGTGCATGGTGACGTGAATATCGGCCCGAATCGGGGCGGTAATCTGCAGATCGTCCAAAATAGTCGCAATGCTGTCATCGACTGGGATTCGTTTTCAATCGACGCCGGTGAACTGACTCAGTTCCGTCAACCAGGAGCAAATTCGGCTGTTTTGAACCGAGTTACGGGTGGTGATCCATCGGCCATCCATGGAGCGCTTCGGGCAAACGGAAATGTCTTCGTCATCAACCCGAACGGAATTCTTGTGGGTGCTGGCGGAACGATTGATGTGCATGGACTCGTTCTTTCAACTCTGGACGTGAGCAATGGAGAGTTCCTTGCCGGGGGAGATATGGTGTTCAGCGGAGACAGCAATAGCGGCGGAATCACCAACATGGGTCGTATCAACGCTATCGGTGGCGATGTTTTTCTGATTGGTCGTACAATCTCAAACAGTGGTTCGATTACAGCAACGGGGACAGTCGGACTTGCCGCCGGGGAAGAGGTGCTTCTTTCCGCAGATTCGAAGGCGGGTGAACGCATGTTTGTTCGTGCCAAAGGGGCCGGTGTGAGCGGAACGGGAATTTACAATGACGGCACGATCGAGGGTGCTGCTGTTGAGCTCAAGGCTCACGGAAACATGTTTGCTCTTGCCATCAACAATAAGGGCTCAATTCGTGCTACTGGTGCAACCACTTCGGGGGGGCGTGTATTCCTTCGAGGTGCAGGAGGTTCCGTGTCCAATGGAGGAAGTATTCGTGCCAGTGCGCCCAGCATTGGTAGCGGCGGACGGGTGCTGATCGAAGCTGCCTATGCAAAGGTCGATGGAATGATTCGCGCCGAGTCAGCGGATGTTAAAGTCGCCGCGACGGAGGCCATAGAACTCGATGGTGAAATTGATGTTTCTTCCGAGGTAGGCCGCGGGGGTAACGTAATTCTCGAGAGTGATGACATCACGTTGAGTTCAACTTCATCCGTGAATGTTTCAGGATACTCTGGCGGAGGAAGCGTCCAGATTGGTGGAGGATTCCAGGGTAAGAACGAGGATATCACGAATGCCAAAACTCTTTATGTTGCGGAGGGTTCGGAGATCTACGCTGATGCCTTGGATTTCGGGAATGGAGGGGCTGTCATTTTGTGGTCTGACGAAACGACGTTCTTTGCAGGTGACATCTATGCCCGTGGTGCAGGTGGAGGACGTGGAGGTTTTGCGGAAGTTTCGGGCAAGAAAGATCTGGGATATCACGGCTATGTCGATTTGACCTCCGATCACGGGTTGAGTGGAACGTTACTTCTTGACCCAACGGATGTGACGATCAGTTCAGCGGCAACCTCGTTTGACAATGTGAACAACGTGGATCTCTCGAATACACTTGATGCGGGAACAAACGTGATCATCACGACGAACATCGGTGGAACTGACCGCGGCGACATTACGGTGGAAGATCGCGTGGAATGGTATTCGGATTCTGCCGGTACAGATCCCGGCGATCTTTACC
Organism: Verrucomicrobiales bacterium; assembly: GCA_002698785.1. GTDB lineage: Bacteria > Verrucomicrobiota > Verrucomicrobiia > Verrucomicrobiales > DEV007 > Arctic95D-9. Next base: position 59,761 of record PAAG01000029.1, read on the forward strand.
TGCTTGCGACGGGAGATATTTATTTCAATCGCTCGGTTCGCAGTGCCGGAACGGGTAGTGTGAATGCTGTAGCAGGTTGGAACGGCGTGACGGGAGTGAATCTCGGCGACTTGGGCAGTGGTGTTATCAATGAGGATGTTGCTTTCGACATGGACGCGATTTTCGCGACACTTCCTGGCGGAGCCAACGAAGGCGATGCGGACGCTGCAGGTCTCAATGATGGTTCGATTTTTATCAACCAAACCAATACTCCCGTCGACAGACAGGTGAATGTCGGATCTCGATTCGGCGATACCCGACTTGCCGGTCATGATTTGATCATGAAAGGCAACAACACCGGCGGTAATCGTTGGGCTCAGATTGGTTTCAATGACACTGGGTACGAATACGAAAACGGAAACACGATCAACGGTGTTCACAGCGAATGGTGGGGCAGTGATGCTGCGGCAGATGGAACCGGATTTACAACAACGGACGCTGTTACTGGCAAGAATTATATTGATTTGTTAGGTGGGACGCGACTGTCTGGTGGTGAGTTCGATGGTGCTGGTAGCGGTGCGACCGGAAACATCGACATCGGATTGAGTGGTCGTCTCGATATGCGGACAGGCGACGACAATCGGAGTTTTGTCCAAATTGGTCATGGTGGTTCTGTTGTTCCGGAGCCAACTCGCAGCAACAATACCGCGGTGACTCGCGATGGTATCATCATGGACTCGGCGAATAATGGACGCGCCTTTTTCAGCACGACATGGCGGACAAATCTGGAAGCTGATCCCTATCGCGGAAGCCAATACATGGTCGATGGAGATATCACGATCAATGTGGGAGAAGAAGCCCTCGTAATGGCCGCTCCTGCCTTCGATGGGAATAATTCCGATCTCGTCAATACTGATGGATCTGATGGTATGTATGCCAGGATCGGCCATGGTGGTTCACGAAACCACGGCAGTTTCCATGGCGATATTACCATGAACGTATTCGGTGCGGATTCCGACGGAGTGGGACTGGAACTGCGCGCCGGTAGAGGTACGCGCAGGGGCGCATACATCGGTCACGGCTCGGATTCCGACGGTAACCGAACAAACATCTTCGATCAGACTCGCAGCGGAAACATTACTGTTAACGTGACAAGCGGGGCGATTCGGATGCTGGGATACAACCAGCTTCCTCGCGTTGGTGACGACAATACAGGAACCATCGTGGCGGCGGACGAAGTGCTGCCTACTGAGGGAACTGCCAACCGCTACTACTACAGCCCCGTCCAGATCGGGCATGGCGGAGCAATGCGCGAGCAGGGAACGGAGGATGGGGATGATGGATTCTTCGCCGACAATCCCACCTACCTTCCAAATGCCCTCGCAGGCTACCACGATATTCCGGATAGCTCTGCATCGGGAGACATCACTGTTTTCGCAGGCGGCACTTTCAGCTACAACGATATCGGAGATCCAGGACCAGGGGTTGACCCGCTTCTCGCGCCGGGAACGATGCGGGACGTGGGTATTCAAATTCAGGCGGGCAATGGCCAATATTCTTACGGCATGATCGGTCACGGCGGAGACCAGCAATTCATCAATACCGCCCTTACTTCGGGATATCTGAATACGATCGACGCGGATGAAGTCCAGAGCGGTTTGCGTGGTGATATTACCGTCACAGCAGATCAGGGAACTTTCTTTGCTCAGGGTGGCGAAGAGCGCAGGCAGGACTCACTGGACGGATATGGTTTCAACTTCGTCCAAGTTGGTCACGGAGGATACAACATCGATGCGGGCCACGAGGAGAATGACGGTGGTCGTGATCGGAACGACATTCAGATTTTCGAAGGAAACGTCACCGTATCCGCGGGGCAGGATTCCCTCGGCACCGGCAATGTGAATGAAGGAGCGATTGTTTTCCGTTCCGGTCGGATGCGTTTTGGATACGGGCAGATTGGTCACGGAGGTGGTAACACCGAGGGAGCCGTCGCCGGTGATGGGACCTCACATATTTTTGTGACAGCTAGGGATGAAATCGAGTTCACCTCCCGCATCTCTGCTCCGAGGGATCCTTTCCTTTCACTCGATTTCGTTACCGACCGAGTCATTGATGACTCTCTTTTGCAGGGATATACAGGAGCGACAAATGGAGCCGATACGGGGGACCAATGGGAGCGTTACCTGGGTTCTGGCCAGACTTACCGGCCTCAGTCCGTCCAATACAACTACGAGTGGGAGACTAATGCGAAATACATGAAGATTGGTCACGGTGGATACAACTCTTCCGAGCACAACCAGTCCCGCGACTTCTCACGCAACAACACGATTACCGTTATTGCCGGCACCGGGGAAAACGGCGCCAATGATAACGATGACTCAACTGGTGGTGTTTACTTCAAAGGTGGGGATGATACCGCCGACTTTATCCAGATCGGTCATGGTGGCTGGGATAATGGTCACGATGGAAATGTGATCGGAGGTGATATCACGATTTTGGCGAATGGTTCGGTTGTGATGGATGCATCTGACGGCGGCACAGCGGGCTACACTCGCTCGACTGTTTTTGGTGGTGTGACCAGAGATGAGTTCGGAAACATCATCGAGGCTGGCCACCGTGCCTTCGGCGGTCAGGGACAGGAGTCCTTCGCCATGATTGGTAACGGTGGCTACAACATGGATGGTGACTTTGATGGTGAGATCACCATTGTGGCCGTTGGTAATGGAAGCAGCATTATTGGGCTGGGGCCAGTTACAAATACCGACATCATCTCAGTGAATGATTGGATTGGCCCTTATGTGGAAGAATCCAGCTCGTCGACGCTTCAGTTAGGGAATATTCACACCCTTTCGGCATTGCAGGAAGCTTCCATGCAGACACGTGGATTTACTCTGTATCACGGTGCTGGTAATGCCACCTCCAATGGTGGTTTCCTCGACGATGATAATTCTGGCCGAATTGTGGAAGGATCGTTTGCCTGGGATGTCGACAATGGTGACTTGGTTGATAATCCGTCCGGTGATCCAGATCCGGATATCGGAACCATCGTTGGGGTCAATGGATCGTTGAATGGACAGACTGTTGGGCGCATCAATTACGCAACTGGTGAGATCACTATTGATGGAACACTTGTTACCTCTCAGGGAGCTATCGGTCAGGTCGAGGATCGTGACGATCGCTACAACCGGAACATCGATTACCAGTATGCCGCAACCAACGGGGGAACGTTTACCATTTCTGACGAACGCACTGCTGCCTCGGATACTGCATTGAAACCGAATACGGCATGGCTTGGAGCTTCAGGTATTGTTCCGGGATCTGTTTCGATCGTCGTTGATGCAAACAACGATGGTAGTGGAACCATCGTATTGACGGACAATCTTGGCGATGGACAGCTTCGGGATTCGCTTGGAAATCGTATTGCTGATGTCAACTACGACACAGGTAAGATCCTGTTCCGTAGCGCAATCAACCCGAGTGGAGACGAAGTCGTTGCGAACTATCAATACACGGAAGGAAATGCCGACAGGGCATTTGTCCAGATTGGTAACGGTGGATATGCTTCAGGCCGTGGCGGTCCGAATTCGGCGGGCAACTTTGGCGAGATTAACCTGAGTGCTGACGGAGATATTCGAGTCCACGGAGGTTCTTACGACAACGCTTATGCCCAAATTGGCCACGGTGGTTATTCGACCCAGAGTTATCACGGGGTTCAGACCGATCAGATTGACAACGTGAATCCCGATCTCACATTCGGTGGTGATACTTCAGGGGACATCAACGTTTCGGCAGGCGGAATTCTTGAGTTGTTGTCAGGGCGGGGACTCTCCTACTACGACAATGCTCAGTATTCGCAGCTAGGTCTGGGTGGATATGAAGCAGAAGGCAATCATCAGGGCAATATTTACGTCACTTCCGGATCGGGAGAGATCAGCCTGGCACCTGGAGCGGTTGGCGGCAGCGGCCTTATCGGTGGCATTGTCTTTTCTGCAGGGCAAGGTTCAGACGCATACACTCAACTGGGCCACGGAGGATATAGTGCACAATCCGCAAGAGAGGATGGGTTCTCCGGGATACGCGGGCTCTACGGTAATATCGAGGTCGAAACTGATGGCGATGTTTCGTTTACGTCGGGGACTTTGTTAGACAATGGTCGCAATCTGGATGACGGACGCCTTTACAGTCAACTCGGTCATGGTGGCTACGACGTCGATATCCGAAACGACGGAAATAATGACCAGCGCTACATCGGTATTGGTCATACGGGGGACATCTCACTGATTTCCAATAACGGAAGTATCACTTTTGCTGCTGGCGGAGCGATCGATGCTCCGGGTGGAGAAACGCTGGGTGAGGGCTATGGAATTATCCACTACACCCAGTTGGGGCACGGGGGATACTCTGCTCGTGGTAGTCACACAGGAAACATCACAGTTTCTGCACAGAATGACATCAACTTCCTCGGTGGCGCTTTTACGACGGACGATGCAACCGACAAAAGGAATTTTGCCATCCTTGGTCACGGTGGTGACGAAGCGGATGGTTACCACGGTGAGCGCGATGCCAACGATGATCCAACTGAAACAATCAGTGTTACTGCCTCTACTGGTGACATCAATTTCATTGCTGGTGGTGGACGAAGAAACTGGGTTCAGCTCGGTAATGGGGGATACGGAAACAATGGCGATCACGTCGCCAATATCGAGGTTACGGCCGGTGGGAATGTCCACTTTATTGGCGGGCAGAGCGATGGAAACGACATGGTGCATGAGACCGCCTTTGCGATTGACTATGCGACTTGGGATTTCGATGGTTCAGGATTGGCGGCAGGTTGGATTCCTCTCCGCTATCGTGGCATTTCGATCAACGGCTCACGCCCATTTACTTTGACGATCGATGGAAACGTGATTGAGGGAACTTCTTCCGGTCAATTGCTCGACCAGAGCGGCGCGATTACCGGGGTGGCAGGCACCCAGGTGGGTGAAATCAATCTCCGAGAGGGAATGATTCGTTTCTTCGCTGGTGTAGATGTTGATACAGGGAATACAGCACAGTTTGATCTCGATTATTACCAGGGCGGTTCTGCTCGAAACAACGAGAATCACAACAACAACCCGGGATTGAGCTTTGCTCTGGATACGATCAATGGTTCGGGATTCTTCCCTGCCAACATCATCGGCTCACAAAGTTTCCTGAACACGACTCGTGGTGGAATCACCGATGTACAGGAGCCCGATGCCGCGACAGTCGGCAATATGAACGGTATCGCTGCAAATACTTTCAAGATGAGTATTCCTGACGGAACAATCATCAACGACGACGGCTCTGGAAATCTCATTGTTTCCGTGGCTGCGGCTGACAGCGGATTGACCGTTGGCCAGAACGTTGGGCAGGTCGACTATCTGACGGGAGCTGTTGGGCTGACGGCCCAAGTGAATCGCAACGGAAGGACGGGCGTAACTCTCGATTATCAGCGCAGTCTTCCTCAAGGGGCAGACCTCTCATACGCACAGTTGGGTAACGGTGGATATGATGCCGAGGAATCTGGCGCAAATGATGACAAGAGTATCGTTGGGGACATCACCGTTGAAGCTGGTGGAAACGTTCGTTTTCATGCCGGTAATGGGGCTATTTCCTACACTCAACTGGGTAATGGGGGATACTCGCTACACGGCGCACATTCGGGAGACATCACGATCCGGACTGATGGTGCTGTTGAGTTTCTTGCCGGGCTCGGTCTTGATGAGACAGACAATAATGCGTATGCGCAACTTGGCCACGGAGGCTATGATGCAGACGGAAACCATTTCGGTGACATCACCATCGAAGGGTTGAACACTGCGGGTGGCAGTGGTCTGGCCAGCACGGCACCAGGAGTCATCAATATTGGAGACTCTTCTACTGAGGTTGGCCTGTTGTTCAAGTCCGGGGACAATGCCAACAATTATGCTCAGCTTGGCCATGGCGGCCATGGTTCTCGCTCGGGAACGGGAGATGGTGCCAATTCTTTCGGAATCAACGGAGATATCAATATCACGACCGGAGGCGATGTAGATTTCGTTGCTGGAACAGGAAGAGCAATTGGCGATTCTGCTGATGGTGACCGTAGCCAGAATGAGGATTTCCGTCTTCGTGTCCAGCTTGGCCACGGCGGGTGGGATGCCGATCCTTCCAATAACAATACAAACAACTTCGGGCAGACGAATGGTCTTTTCGTTCGCAACTCGGTTGGAGACACAACGGCTGGTGAAGCAGGTGTAGGAGAAGGACGCTGGGGGCACTTTGGTGATATCGTGATTACGACTACAAATGGCGATGTCAACTTCATGGCAGGAAGTACGACACCTGTCGCGAACCGCCTCGATCCGGAAGGGAATGCGATACCTCTTTCCGACCCTGACGGTATTCTCGTCAGCCATGGTGTGGGAGAAGGTCGCTTTCATTCGGCGCATCTTGGGCATGGAGGAATTGCCACAAGTGGCGACCACCATGGTAGTATTTCAGTAACTGCACAGAATGGCAGCGTGAGCCTGGTAGGCGGGCAATCTACGGATGACAATGACTCCCGGAAGATGAACTGGGCCCAAATTGGTCACAGTTTCCAGTTCCAGGATGGTAGTCCGAACGGACACCTCGGGCGTAGCGATGAATCGATCGAAGTCTTCGCACTCGGAGCCAATGGCAATGTAAACCTCATTGCTGGTAGTGCCCAGAGCAATTCCGCCCAGATCGGTCTGGGTGGGCGCGAGGCTGATGGTACTTTTCTCGGCGATGTTCGCGTATGGGCTGGAAACGATATCAATATGTTCGGTGGTGTTGCCCTTGAGCGTGAGGTGACACGGAACGGTGAGTTCCAGGACATGTCAGGTTCCAATGGCGGAAACAACAATGACCTCAGCGAATTCAACGTTTACTGGGGTGCGAATGGTCTTGGCTACTTGATGATGGACGAGGCAGCTGGAGTCGGGGGTGGACAGCAGACTCGCTTGACGAGTGATAATGTGACGCCGGGAACGGTCGAGTTCCGTATCGCGGACACGACCCACACCTACGACGGAAATGCAGCACCAGAGATCGCGGACGATGGTATGGGTAATCTGGTTGCCCAGGTGAATCTTCCTAACGGAAGCGCAACGGCTGGGCAGGTAGTCGGCACGATCGACTACGAGACCAGCGAGATCACTTGGAACGTGGCCGTGATTGAAAATGCGGATGATAATGCCGATCTCTTTGTAGATTACAACACCACGACCCATATCCGGAATGATGCGATTCGATCCTATGCGATGATCGGCCATGGCGGCTACCACGCGACACCGCTTGCCAATGCTCACCCTGAGGGAGGATCGATCGTTGGTCACGCCGGTGACATTGATGTTAGGGCGGGTGTGAATGCAGTCGGGAATTACAGCGGAACTGGCGGAACGATCACTGGCGTTGCTGGTAACGACCGTCGCAACTTTGTCCTCATCGGTCACGGTGGATCAAATACTCAAGCTCCTACGGACGGGTATTTCTCAGGGAACATTAATGTGATGGCTGATGGCGGAATTCGCTTCCGTGGTGGGCAGACTGCCCAGGATGATTACAACGTAGCGTTCAACTTCGATCCTGCTGGTGGAAGTAGTGATAGGGTCACGGGAGTCACCCAGGGAACTTCGAATAGCGGGCTTACCGACATGGACTACAACTTCGCCATGATCGGTCACGGTGGTTACAACTCCGATGCCGACGGTAGCCTGGATAATACCAGCAACGATCCTCTTTCTACACGCGAGGGACATAACGGCGATATTTACGTTGAGACCAATGATGGAGATATCGACTTCGAGGGAGGGGGCGGCCGTGGTTACGGGCACTTTACTCAGATTGGTCACGGTGGCTTCAACTCACACGGTAACCACCACGGAAATATCGATGTGGCGTCGATCAACGGGAACATTGAGTTCGCAGGTGGCGGGCAAACATATGACGGGAACAACACCGATCATCGTGCCTATTCCATGATCGGTCATGGCGGACACGGTATGTCAGGCAACCTTGGGCGTGCAGGGGAACATATCAATGTTTCAGCTGGTGGTCGCATCGATTTCCACGGCACACCGAAGAATAACCTGGGAGACGCAGTGCCGTATGCAGCGCACGTATACACATTGAACCGCTCGAACAATAACGATGAGAATCATCGAAACCGTGCTCGTGGCGATGAGAACTTCACCATGATTGGCCATGGTGGTTCATTTGTTTACGGTGACAAAGAGGGCGACATCAACGTTACTGCTGGTGATGGAGTTCACTTCAGCGGCGCCGTTATCAATGGCCGTGAGGATGGAGAGAACGACAATGCTGGCTCTTACAATTTCGCACAGATTGGTCACGGCGGTTACTTCAGCTATCGTCAGTATCGAAGCAATCTAATCAGTGGTACGATTTCCCAGTCGGATGATTTCAATCACCCGGCGACCTGGGATGGTAGCCAGTGGGTCTTGGAAGGTGTTGGTTTGCCGTTCTGGCCGACCGACAACTCGATCGATGCTGCAAATGGAATTGGTATGCCGCTGTATGACGGCTTCTCTGGAGATATTACTGTTACTGCTACCGGTGGGGACATTGTCTTTACTGGCGGTAACGCTCACAACACTTTTGCTCACATTGGGCATGGTGGATATGAAACTGCCGGTGACCATGATGGCACCATTACCGTCGATGCGGTGGCGGGGACGGTTCGCTTTAACTCAGATGTCGATTTGTTAGGAACGAATGCTGGAGTCGCTGGAAGCGGGAATAACACCTATACCCAGATTGGGCATGGCGGTTACTACTCGGATGGAGAGATCCGTTCTGACATTTTTGTAAATGCAGGGGTCGATCTCGACTTCGATGGCGGGGACAGCAATTCCTTCACAATGGTCGGCCACGGTGGCTGGGCTGACGGAGGAACACAGACTCTTCGCTGGGGGGGATCGAACGCAGCACATCGTCGCGGTAATGACCGAGGCTATCGCCCGGCAACCCGCTCAGGAAACATTACGGTTACTGCAGGGAACGACGTTAATTTCACCGCCGGAAATAATGATGGGGATAACGGTTTTGCGATGATCGGTCATGGTGGTCGACAGACCGCGGCTAACCCACTTTCGGCGTACGGTGACGGACACAGTGGCGATATCACGGTGAACGCTGGTGGAGTGATCGAATTCCGTGGAGGCTTCAGAAGAGGCGATTTCGCACAGATCGGTCACGGCGGATATGAGGTGTTCGGTAATCACGGTGGTGATGGCGTCAGTGACGCACGCCTCGATTCGGACATCGAAGTCATTGCGGGTGACGGTATCAATTTCCTCGCGACCGGAATCACTAATACCAACACCGCACGAAATTATGTGCAGATCGGCCATGGCGGATGGAGATCTAGCTTCCGGGACGTGCAGGATATGGATGGTGCTAACTACGCGATACTCGGGCCATATGATAATGGTGGTGTAATCAGCAACAATGGCGGTCGGAGCCCATGGGAGCCTTACACAACAAACCCGGACGGGCTTGCTCTGAATTTCATGACTGGTGCAGCCTTGAATGGAGATACCAGTTTTGTGAGCCCGAGCGGGACTTCAACAGCAGGACTGGCGACGCTGGGAACTTTCATGGGGGATATCACCGTTCGCACTACGAATGCGGGTGCTGATATCAATTTCTATGCTCCAAACGAATCGCTTGGTACGATCAATGGAAATGCTGGTGAGTCTCATGCGATGATCGGTCACGGTGGCTATCGGGTATTTGCCGACATAGAAGGCGACATCACAGTCGACAGTGCGGGCGGTATGAACTTCGTAGCCGTGCAGGGTGATGGGACCCGGAATTCAAACCACAACCTTGGTTGGGCGCTGCTCGGTCACGGTGGATTTGAGTCAGGCGGAAATTACATCGGCAATATCGATGTCGATGCAGTGGATACCGTCACCTTTATGGGAGCTGATTCGGTTGATGGAGCGAACGGCGGGTTTGCTCAGCTCGGGCATGGTGGATACAACGTGGGCGATGATGAGAGCCAGTTCCGTGATGCAGAGCGTTATGCGAATGCTTCCGCAGCTGGTACGGACGATGACATTGGTCACACTGGAAATATCAATGTCGATGTGACTGCCGGGGACTTGATATTCCAAGCAGGACGTGACAACGCGACGTTCGTTCACCTCGGACATGGTGGATACGATTCCCGTGATTCTAACTCGGGCGATATTACAGTGAATGTGAATGGCGGTATCCTGTTCAAGGCTTCGATCGATGATACAATCGATCTCGGTGCGACGAACAATCCTGGTAGCAACGGCGAGGCATTCGCGATGCTAGGCCACGGGGGATACAACAATGACGGAACGCACGGCGGAAACATCATTGTAAATGCAGGAACGTTCGCTTCGGGACCCGAGGCCGGACGAGGAATCGTTTTCCGTTCGGGTGACTTCAACAATAACTTCTCACAGATTGGTCACGGTGGTGCCGAGTCCAGAACCTACGGTTCAACCGCGACCGGACATCAGGGGCTTTCCGGTGACATTACAGTTCACAGTGTCGGTGACATCTTCTTCGCTGCGGGTTCGACTTTCAAAAACGACAATCCTCAGAACGTCAGCAACGAAGGTAATATCTACACGCAACTGGGCCATGGAGGTTTGAATGCCGAAGCGGTTAGAGAATCTGATCGCTACGATGCCTCCGGACTCGATAATGAGGGGCACAATGGAGATATTTCAGTTACGACGGAGCAAGGAAGTATAACATTCCTGGGAGGTAACAGTCAGTATAACGACCAGCCCGTGGGTGATGGCGGTGGTGCGAACCACTACGCTCAGCTCGGTCATGGCGGCCGCAACTCTCAGGGTAATCACTACGGTGATATCACGGTCCGTGCGGGCATTCAGGGAGATGGTACAGTTACCGGTGCTGATGCGGATATTCTTTTCGCTGCTGGTGGTGGCACAATGGACGACTGGGCAGACAACAATAATTATGCTCAACTCGGTCATGGTGGACGTCAGGACGGAAATACTTCGAACAATCAAACATCAGGTGATTTCGGGCGAGTCGGTGAGGTGATCACGGTGATGGCAGGGCGCGATGCGATGTTCCGAACAGACGGTGGACCTAACAACTATGTGCAGGTTGGAAACGGCGGATACAATGCTCGAGGTAATCACGCGGGAGATATCCAGATTTTCGCCGAGCGGAATTTTCTCCTTGAGGGTGCTCAGTTGAAATCCGACGGATCGACCGGTTCCTACATGGCGTCCTATTCTTTCCAGAGAACGGATGGGGACAACAACGAGCATCGAAGCTTGGACCGAGCAGCAGAGTACCTTGCCGATACGGACAATACGACTCGTCCGGAAGGGGAGGCGGATCTGCAGTTCAATCGCCCCCTTACTGGCACGATGGAGGTTCGAGTCTATGACGACAGCGGAAATGTCGTGATGATTCTCCGTGACGTGAACAACGACAACACTCTCGTCGTGGTTGCAGATGCGACCCTCGACAATGTCGATGCGGATGGTGACAGAGTGTCAGGAACGGAGACCTTTACTGCAGGAACAGTCGTGGGTGACTACACAGGTAGTCGCATCCGATTTAATCGCGACGTGAATCCAGGAGCAAACGCTTACGGTGGTCAGCGAAACATCGGCCTTGTCTACCAGACGGTAAATACGGACCGCTCCTATGCGATGGTCGGACATGGAGGATATGATGCGGACGATCCAAACGGGAATACTACCGATGTCGGTTCGACTGGTAATATCAGTGTGGTGGCTCGCACTGGAGATGTGATGCTCCGCAGCGGTCATGATGATGACAACTTCGCGATGCTGGGGCACGGAAGTCGTAGCACTGCCGGTGTGCAAACCGGTAATATTTTCGTTCGTGCGGGAGGTGCGGTTGGACTGCACAGCGGTGATGGAAACCGAGCCAACACCCACATTGGTCACGGCGGATATGACAGTGACGGTAATAAGTCCGGACACATTAAGGTGAGTGCGGGTTCGGGTGCTCTCTTCACGAGTCTCGGCACGGGAGTGTTCAACGATGTCGGCGATTTTGACCTCGATATGAATCCGGACGTGATCACTTTCGCCACGGCAGATCCGACTCTAGGAACGATCACTTTGGATGGAGGATCGGGTGGTGAACGTGCCTTCGCTCACATAGGGCATGGAGGCGACGATTCCCAGGGAGGTGGAAGTAATCTCTATTCCGGTGATGTTGGGGTCTCCGCTACCGGTGATATTAACTTGCTTGCCGGAACGAGTGGGAACCGCCGTTACGCTCAAATCGGCCACGGTGGATGGGATCCGGGTGATTCTGTAGACCTCGAGGGGGACGTATCCGTTATTTCAACTGGTGGCGACCTCACCTTGGATGCTGGAAGTTTTAACTCCTATGCATTGATCGGGCATGGGGATGACGATGATTTGAATGATCAAAACCTCGGAGGATCTCGCGAGGGTGGGATCTTTGTCCTCGCCGATCACATAACGCTCGATCGAAATGGCAACCGTGTTGCCTGGATCGGCCACACCTTCGATATGGTCGGGAACAACAACAATTACTTCAACAATGTTCCCGAGAATGAATTGGCTAACCCTGCCGATAATCTCGGCGGAGGATACCAGGTCATCGCCCGCAGCGGGATGTCGATCACGAACAATGGAGGAGCTTCGCAGACATTTACGCTTCACGATCAGCTACGCGACCGTCTCATTACTCCCAATATCGAGTTCGGCGATGTATCGATCAGCGGACCGAACGTGACTGTCGACTCATTGATTGATGATACCACGGTCTTCACGACGGCTGCGGCACAGGCGAACGACTTCAATATCTTCGCTGGCGGTCAGATCGATGTGAACTATTCGATTCAGAATCCTGGAAGCGGTGATGTGAACCTCATTGCGGGAACCAACGTGGCATACTCTGCCTTTGATGACCTCGCTGCTGGCACTGGACCGATCGATCACTTGATCTGTCCTCCTGTCGGCGACTTCAATGCTGCTGCTGTGAAAGGCGACGGAACGCAGTTCGGTATCGATCAAGGTTTCGCCACTCCTAATGTGATCATCAATGCCTCACCTCGTGCGATTGCCGTCGGTAGTGCACAGGGGATGACGAACATCTTTACCAACGGCCTCACTCTGCAAGGTGGTAATAACGACCTCCCGACTGGAAACGGCGACATCGAAGGTGAATACGCTCAGATTGGTTACCACATCGTCGATGGATCACTTGCTCCGGCAGGCGGAGTGACCGGAGACATCATGGTCGAGGCGAAAGAGAACGGTGTTCTCGTTCGTGGAGGGTCCGCAAATAATACTTCAGCGATGATTGGCCACGGTGGTGACGATCGTCTTGAAGACGACGTTAATGGTGCCGATGTGCCTCTCTCTGGCATGATCTCTGTTCGTGCTGATCGTGGAGTGACCGTAGGCGATATCGAACTGCGCGGGTATGGTGGACGTCGCGCCGCCCAGATTGGCCACGGCGGTGAAGAGTATGCCGCCGATATGAGCGGCGACATTGTGGTGGCTGGCAATGCGATCACTCTCGAAGGTGGTAATACGGCAAGTGCCGCTCGCATTGGTCACGGCGGTCACGATGCTGACGGGAATCTCTCCGGCGACATCTTTGTGAATTTCGATCCTGTCACCATGACTGCTGTTGGTGGTGGGGGCGATCTTTCTCTCTTCGGCGGAACAAATGCAGGAAACAGCGATTCTAATGCCCAGATCGGTCATGGTGGGCGTGCCCAGAACGGCGACAAGACTGGCGACATCATCATCGGTCGCGCGCAGAACGTGATCATCATGGGTGGTGAACTGCAGGCTGTGGATTCCGACCCGCTTCGCCAGTATGCCCAGATTGGCCACGGTGGTCACAACGGTACTGGAAACATTGGAACGGCCCTCGACGGTGCTGACATTTCCCTTCTTGATATCCAAGGCCTCACCCTCCAGGGAGGGGGCAGTGTTAGAGGGGGCGGCGTTCCCACCGTTGGTGCGCTCGATTCTTATGCGATGCTTGGGCATGGTGGTGACAATGTCGACAACAGTGCCTTCTTCGGAGGTATCACTGTGAACATGGCCGGTGACCTTGCTGTAAATGCAGGCCTCGGTGAAGAATCTTGGGCGCAGATCGGTCACGGTGGTCGTGCTACGACCGAGACGGTTGCTCCGATCGCTCAGTCCGGCGATATCGCGATCGATGGATTTACCTCTCTGTCAGTGCTCGGCGGAATGGGTGGAGAAAACAATTCCTATGCACAGATTGGTCATGGCGGACAGAACTCCGATGGCGAGAAAGAGGGCAACATCATGCTTTCAGGTTCCGGGGATGTGACTCTCACTGCAGGTAATGGCATCAACAATTACGCCCACATTGGTCATGGCGGTTCGGCTTCTGACGGTGGAGCTACCGGCAATGTTGAGATTTCCTCGACTGGCGACCTGACGATCACGGGTGGGTCTGGCAACAATGCCTATTCGAAGATCGGCCACGGTGGCTACCTTGGTGGAGGTGACTTCACTGGCGAGATTTGCGTTCATGTTGAGGGAGCTATTGCACTTGATAGCTCCGCCAATTCCGGCCTTCGTGCCTTCACCCAGATTGGTCACGGTGGCGATACGATGGCAGGCAACCACAGTGGCGACATTACCGTTGTAGCAGGTCGCACGACACAAGACGGCCACATTTCCATTCTCGGCGGAGGAGGAAACGACCAGTTCGCCCAGATTGGCCATGGTGGGTCTGATTCCAGCGGTGATCTTGCCGGAGAGATTGCTGTGATTGCCAATAACGGAGGAAACTTCGACCTCATCGGAGGCAGTGGAAATCGCAGCTACGCTATGGTCGGACATGGTGACGGGCAGGGCGACTACAATGTCACGGATGGGATGGGTAACATCCTCACAAACAACGAAAACACCGGCACCACATCTGGAACGCGTCAGGGTGGCATCCAGTATCTCATCGGTGGAGATGCGACAATCACTCCGGGAGGCGGAAATGACAGCAACGTCTATCTCCACCACCGTACGAACTCTGGGACAGGTCTCTCAGATCCCGGTAATTACCTCGGTGGTCAGGGCTACCAGTATGTGATTAACGGAACCACAACTGATACTTCCGGAAATCCTGTAACCCCGACCTTGGCTACGGACGGAGCGTTCGAAGGAATCGATACGATGGTGAACGGGAACGTAGGACTGGGTGATGTCGTCCTTACCATTACGGGAGACATCACCTTGTCGAATCCGACTATCCCTGTCGCAGAATTTGTGAATCACGATTTCGACTTCATCGTTCTTGCCACAGGTGACATCAACTTTGAGCGCACTTATCAGAATGCAGGAACGGGTGACGTTGCACTCGTTGCGGGTTGGAATGGTGTTCAGCTTCCTTCCTCAGTCAGCTTTGACGATGGAATGGGTGGCATTGATTTCTGCGAACCGAAGATCATTCCCGGTGCGATCGACTTCAACGATTGCGATTCCTGGGGACAGAATGGCGGGGTGCTTACCATCGGAAACACCGCTCAGACTGCGGGCGTCCGGGTTGGCTCTCGTCAGGGCATGACAATCATGCGCGGCTATGGAATCGAAATGTTCGGAAGCAATTCGACAGCCGGTGCTTATTCCCAGATTGGTTTCCGCACCGATGGGAGCGGAACGGCAACTGGCACGATCGACATCGAAGCAAAGCAGGGTGGTTTGACCATGACTGCCGGTGCTGCGAATACGACCTTTGTTCAGATCGGACACGGTGGTCAGGGATCTTCAAACGATGCGATTGACGCTCTGATTGACATCTCTTTCTGCGAGCCTGGTGATGTCGTTCTCAATGGCGGAGGAGGAAGCCAGTCCTACGCCCAGATCGGTCACGGAATTCGCAGCTCGGGGAACACTCGTGCAGGAGACATCTCCATCACAAATTTCCGCAATATCGATATGAACTCGAGTTCCGGATATGACTCATTCACCCAGATTGGTCATGGTGGCAGTGAAGGGCATGGGTCGAAGACTGGTGATATCACCCTGACAGGCGCCACAGACGAGATGCTCCGAGGCAGCATTTCTATGGATGCAAGCACGGGTGGTCTTTCCTACTCACAGATTGGCCACGGTGGTCGCAACGCGGATAACTCGGTAGTAGATGCAGACATTACTATCAGCAACGTGGTTGATATTGAGGCAACCTCGCCTCTTACAAATGCAGGAAATCTCGCCTACGTGCAGATCGGCCACGGGGGGCAGGCTGCGAATGGGGACCATTCAGGAGATATCACGATTACCAACAGCGGAGCGACTCGCTTTGCGGCTGGAGGTAACGCGGCTTCGGGGTGGGGCGGCGTCTACTATCAATATGCGCAGCTAGGACATGGGGGCATCGATGCACGTGGAGATCACAGCGGCACGATCAGCTTGAGCTCCGGTGGCAACATTGAATTCACTGGTGGTAGTGCTTACCGCGCTTACGCTCAGATCGGTCATGGTGGATCGGAGTCGGAGAACCCCAACAACGTCTATCCTGCCAATCCGGGTAACACGGGCAACATCAACGTACTTTCCACAGGTGGAAATATCGTATTCAATGGTGGATCGGGAACTTCAGGCGGCTCGGTCCGCGAAGCCTACGCGCAGATTGGTAACGGTGGCTCTTATACCTCTGGCGATCATTCGGGGAACATCTCCGTAGAGGCCACTACAGGTAGCATCGAGTTTACCGGTGGTGAAGGTAGCGAAGGAAAGCACTATGCGATGATCGGTCATGGTGGTGAGGGCGGCCAGGGAGATCACTCTGGCACCATCGATGTGCTGGCAGGAAATGGCATCGTGTTCAGTGGTGGTGGCAACGCAGGAGGCAGTCGTTCGAATGCACAGATCGGCCACGGTGGTCACACTGGTTCTACAGGAACTCAGTATGGAGATCTCTCCGGTGACATCACGGTTACTGCGACAGGTGGAAACATCGAGTTCAATGGAACTGGTGCAGAGGCCTACGCACAGCTCGGACATGGCGGAATGCGATGGGCAGGCGATTTGACAGGAGACATCATGGTCAGTGTGAATGATGGAGACCTTCTCTTCACTTCTGGAACGAATACGCTAAACAGATGGACAGGTTATGTATCCCTCGGGCATGGAGGCTACGAAGGTCGAGGTGATCGAAACGGATCCATCACAGTCGATGTCAGCAACGATATCGTGTTCGATGCCGGTCTCGGCCAATATCGCGAATATGCGATGCTTGGACACGGCGGGGTGGATGCCAATGGCAACACGATCGAAAGTCCAATCGACGTTACCGCTGGAAGAGATATCACCTTCATCGGCTCTTCTGGAGCCGGCGGTAACCTTGAAGATAGCTATGCCTTCCTAGGTCATGGTGGCTATGCTAGCGACGGTGATCACTCAGGAGATATCACCGTCGATGCTGGACGCAACTTGCTGTTTCAGAGTGGTGCCAACACTCGCTCCGTCACCCATCTGGGTAATGGCGGGCGTGGAACCAACGGTGTAGTGAGCGGAGACATCGATGTGACTGTCGGTGGAACGACGCAGTTCCTTGGCGGAACCGGTAACGAGGCATACTCGCAGTTGGGACACGGTGGCTACAGCAGCCGCGTGGAAGCCAGCGGAAGTATCACACTGGATTCTACTGACACCATTACTTTCACTGCAGGGAGTGGGGCTGGACTTCGATCCTATGTCCAGCTTGGTCACGGTGGTCGCGATGCGGATACCCCGAACAATGGCGACTTTACCGACGTTGGAAATACGGGAGACATCACCGTCATCACGGATGGCGACATCCTCTTTACTTCTGGTGACGTTCTCGAAGCCTACTCACAAATCGGTCATGGCGGTATCTACACCCAGGGGAATAACTCGGGTAACATCGATGTGGATGCCGGTGGTCGGATTGCCTTTGCAGGTGGTTCAGGTGCCGTCGCCAGCTGGGGGCAGAATCGCTACTATGCCTACACCCAACTGGGACACGGCGGTTTCCAAGCCCGCGGCGATCACTCCGGAAACATCTCAGTCGATGCAGTTGGGAACATTGAGTTCACTGCAGGAACAAACTACCGTGAGTATGCTCAACTCGGTCACGGTGGATGGGATGCGGACAACCCGAACCCCGGTGGTGTTTTCGGATACCTGGATGGATCTCTCGAGCCTCGCATGCCCACTGCGGCTGAGCGGGTTGGAAACTCCGGAAATATCGCGGTCACGACCACAACTGGAGATATCACGTTCATTTCAGGTAATCTGAATGATGCCTTCTCTCAGATTGGTCACGGTGGATACCAGACCGATGGCGACCACAACGGCGACATTACAGTCGATGCAGTTGCAGGTTCGATCCTGTTCGATGCAGTCGGTCTACGTCTCGATACAGTAAACGGTGGCTCGAACGGCAGTCACTACGCGCAGATCGGTCACGGTGGCTTCTACACCTCCGGTGGCATGACTGGAGCAATCGATGTGAATGCCGGAGATGGTGATATCACCTTCTACGGTGGTCCAAGCAGCTCCTACGCTCAGATCGGTCATGGTGGACGGAACAGCCACGAGACTTCCCAGCAAAATTCAGATGGATCCAGCCGCTATTACGACCGCCGCTACGGTTCGAACAACCGCTACTACCCCGGAACCCATCAGGGTAGTATCGAGGTGGATGCTTCAGGGAACATCAGTTTCCTTGGGTATAACCGATACACCTACAATCGTGGTGGAGGTGAAGGTTACGTCCAGATCGGTCACGGCGGTTACCAGAACGATGCCGATCCTAACTCTCCGAATGGCCCCGGACACAACGGAACAATTGATGTGACTGCGGGTGGCAACATTCGCTTCGAAACAGCACAGGGAATTTCACGTTCCTATGCCATGATCGGTCATGGTGGCCAGGATGCTTTCGGCACACACGGCAACGATGGCAGTGATGACGCCTCTGTCAGTGCGATCACTGTAGAGGCAGGAAATGGCATCGACTTCCTTGCTCACGGAGGTGACGATGTGAATAACAACTGGGGATTCCGTGGCCTGCGAAATTACGCACAGATCGGTAATGGCGGCTGGGACGCTGAATACAGATCGAACGTGAATTTCGGAACGATCGGCTGGTATGGTCCCGAGAACGATCCGGGCAATGTGAACGCTGGGCCACCCGCAGGCGAACCTTATCTTGGCGATACCTGGACTGACGATGATGGTTGGAACCTTCTTACGCCCGTAGTCAGCGCAAGCGAAGGTAAGACTCCGATCAACGTCTTCACCGGCACGAATGGCGCGATGGGCAATATCTCCGTTACGACAACCGGGGGTGACATCAACTTCATTGGAGCAGACGGCACAGCTGGCGGAGGATTGGAAGACCGCGCTCGCGAGAGCTACGTTCAGATCGGTAACGGCGGTGGAGCCAACGATGGTAATCACGTAGGTGACATCACCGTGAACTCGGCGGGATCGATTACTTTCAGCGCAGCTACGGTTGTGCAGCAGGGTGGGGGAACAGACAGCTTGAACGACAACTCCTACGCACAGATCGGTAACGGCGGCTACGCTGCTCGCGGAGATCACTCCGGTGTAATTGATGTGGACGCAGTGGGTGTGATTACCTTCACCGGTGGCCGTGGTCACGAAAGCTACGCTCAACTTGGGCACGGAGGCTATGATGCGGACAATCCGAATTCTTCTGACCACAATACAATCAACAGCCATCCGGGTAACAGCGGAGACATCTTCGTCGATGCGGGTGGAAATATCACCTTCACTGCAGGAGATCAGGCTCACACTTATGTGCAACTCGGTCACGGCGGTGCCTACACCAAGGCCAATGCTGTCGGTAATATCCATGTGGCGACAACTGGTGGATATGTATTCTTCTCCAGCGGGATCGGTGTGGATGATGGGGATGCAGAGTCATACTCGCAGCTCGGTCATGGCGGTTACGATGCAGATGGAACCTACACCGGTAATATCGATGTCTCGTCTACCGTAGATATTGCGACGATTAACGGAGTCGCTGTCCCATCCGGCGTTGTCTTCCTTGCGGGCGATCGTCGCGATAACTACACCCAACTCGGCCACGGTGGACGCGGATCCCGCTCAGGTGGAGCTACTTCGGCGGACGCCGCTGGTAACACCGGTGACATCACAGTCAACACAGTGGGTGCGATCCTGTTCTCTGGAGGAACCGGAACCGAAACCAACGCAACCAACGAAGACTTCCGACTGTCCGCTCAGCTTGGGCATGGTGGTTGGGACGCTGATGTAGCTGGCGATGGTTCCGGGCAATACACAGGCATCGGACACTCTGGTGATATCAGTGTCACAACAGCACAGGGAGATATTCTTTTCCTTGGTGGTAACGAAAGCATCCTGGGAATAGGTGAGGGCCACGGTCGCGATCATTTCGTGATCCTCGGCCACGGCGGACGCTCCGCGAATGGAGACCACCATGGCAATATCACAGTGGAAGCTACAGCGGGAACCATACAGTTCGTTGGTGGTGGTGACCAGGACGACGACAGCTCCGATGAGTTCAGCTTCGCTCAACTCGGTCACGGAGGATATGCCTCCAACGGTAACTTCGGACGGGCGGATGAGGAAATCCGCGTGACTGCAGGAGACGAGATCTTCTTCTCCAGCCAAGCATTTGATCTCTTCGAGAGTCCGGTCGCTTCAGGTCGTGGTAGTTACGTTCAGCTCGGACACGGCGGACAGTCCGCGCGGGGCGATCACCAGGCAGACATCCATGTGACCGCCGGTTCGGGAGGAATCACATTCCTCACAGCTTCCGGTAACACCACTTATGGCAATGCTCAGCTTGGTCACGGTGGCTACGATGCAGACAACCCGAACAACGATGGCAGTGACATTACCGACGTGGGTAACTCTGGAAATATCTTCGTCACGACACTCAACGGAGGTGACATCACACTCTCCAACGAGAATGAAGCCGACAACACCTTTGCACAGATCGGTCATGGCGGAATCTTCACCCACGGAAACAATTCCGGTAATATCACGATCAATTCGTCCGGCGCATTCGGTGCAGACGGTGGCACCGGTCACTGGGGTTATGTTCATGTTGGCCATGGTGGTGGCCGTGACGCACGCGGTATCCACAACGGAAATATTGAAATCACCGCAGTGGACGACATCAGCGTCACCAGCGGAAATAACCACCGCGCGTTCGGTCAGGTAGGTCACGGCACATGGAACTCGGAACGTCCCGATACGGTAGTTGGACCCGGCAATACCGGGGCAATCAGCCTGACTTCCACCATGGGTGATATCACTTTCACTTCGGTGGGAACCTCTGGCTTCGAGGATGCCTACGTGCAACTCGGCCATGGCGGAGACGAAGCACAGGGAAGCAACAGCGGTGATATCACAGTCGAAGCAACCACTGGAGACATCGTCTTCACTGCAGGCGAAGGGAACGACAACTACGCTCAGCTCGGTCACGGTGGGCACAATGCGAAGGGCGATCACTCCGGCGAAATTAATGTCACCGCAGGTGGAGAGCTTACCTTCAACGCAGCCGACAGTGGCAACCGCAATTATGCTCAACTGGGCCACGGTGGCTACGAGGCAGATGGAAACATGTCCGGTGCGATCAATGTCAGTGCTGGAGGGAATCTTACCTTCAATGCAGGTGATGCATCCCAGTCAGCAGGTCGCCTCGGTCACGGTGGTTTCCGTGCTAGCGGAACAATGATGGGAGACATCGATGTCACCTCTGGTGGAGCGATTGTTCTTCAGGGCGGTCAGGGTGCCAGCACTTCGTCAGTCACGATCGGTCATGGTGGGCACGAGTCCGTTGGCGATAAGACCGGCAATATTTCTGTCACTACCACCAACGGCGCGAACGGAGACATTCTCCTGGCAGCGGGTGGATCTCCGGGAGACATCTGGGAGTCCAGTGCAAACATCGGCCACGGCGGAGTTCGCGCACACGGTCTCAGCATTGGAGATATCACTGTGGAATCGGCAGGCGACCTTAGTTTGATCGGTGGCGAAGCCCACGGAACCAGTGCCCAGATTGGTCACGGTGTGCGTGAAGAAGGTCGTTCCGATCAATCGGCAGACTCGCACAACACGGGTAATATCCACGTTGGGGTGGACGGAAATCTCCTCCTCCAGTCCGGCACTGTGGAGCGTTCCTACGCTCAGATTGGTCATGGCGGTGAGAATGTAGATGGTGACCACACTGGTGACATCTGCGTGCATGTCGGTGGAACGGTAGATCTTGATTCCACAAATGCCGTTGAGCAGCTCGCATACACCCAGATTGGACACGGCGGCTACGAGGCCCAAGGAGATCTCACCGGTTACGTCACCGTCGTGGCAGGCAGTGACATTTCCCTCCAGGGGGGAGCGGTTAATGACACCTATGCTCACATTGGACATGGTGGAGGCCAGAACTCCAGCGGCGATCATTCCGGAAGTATCTCTATCGTATCTGGAGGTAACATCAGCCTGACTGGTGGAGCCAACAATGCTGACTCCGGTGCCATGATCGGCCACGGAAACTCCGATGCCGCTGCCTCTGGAACTCGCGATGGCGGACTGAATGTCTACGCTGACGGCACGATCACCCTGAACGATGGAACTGGAGCTGCACTTATCTCGCATCAGACTTCGTCCGGTATCGGTTCGATCAGTTACACAGGTTCGGGTGTGCAGGCGAATGGCGACAGTGGATATTCGCTGGTGGGGCTGACTGGTGTGTCACTCTCTGCTTCTCAAGAATCTGGACCTGGCAATATCGTTGATCTCAGCGAAACGATCGATGCTGCTATCGATGATGGTGATGTCACAATCGCTTCTGGCACCGATCTCACTATCGGAGACGGAACCGCCACCTACACCTACAGCAGTGCAAACACCCTGTCTTTTGCATCCGGTGGAAACCTCACCATGTTGAGTGGATTCCAGAATCAGGGAACGGGAGCGATCAATCTCATCGCAGGCTGGACGAACACCGGCTCGACTGCCCTGACTCCTCCAGTGATGAATGGCGCCCATGATGCTGCACCTGCTCTGGGAACGATCTGTCTGCCGGACTACCAGCCAATCACAATCGCGGCACCTGCCGTGTGTGACGACTTCGGCGCTGCCAGTGGAACGCTGTATATAGGCAACGCAAGCCAGCAGACTGGAATCAGCATTGGTTCACGTCTGGGGGCGGTGAATGCCCTTGGTTATGGGGTTGAAGTGCTGGGTAGCAATGCTTCCAACGACGGCCATGCACAACTCGGCTTCTACAGCGACGGAAGCGGTGAGATTTCCGGTTCAATCAATGTCCAGGCACACGCCGGTGGCTTGCAGGTTCTGGGCGGTAGCCTCTCCGGAGCATTCGCCCAGGTTGGTCATGGAGGCGACGGCTCGAATGCCGAGAACGTGAACAACGCGGATATCTCGATTTCTTTCTGTGAACCTTCAGACCTCACGCTGACGGGCGGAGCAGGATTGGCCGCTTACGCACAGGTCGGCCACGGCGGTCGTGGATATAATAGCGATATTTCCGGAACGATTTCCGTATCACCAAACGTGGTGAATCTGACCCTCGCTGGAGGTGGTGCCAATGGCTACGCTCAAATCGGTATGGGTGGAAATAGCTCCAGCGGAGGTAAGGATGCTTCTATCGATCTTGTGGCGGAGCAGATCACACTAACCGGAGGCGATACTGCCGGAGCCTCCGCCCAGATCGGTAATGGTGGATTCCAGTCTCGCGGTGATATCACCGGGGATATTTCGCTCGAATCGACCGTTGGCTCGATCGATCTGCAGGCCGGATCGGGTGGCTTTGCTGGAGCTCTCGTGGGACACGGTGGATACGGCTTCAAAGGAAACGTAATCAACCAGAACATTTCGCTGACCTCTGCGACCGACATCAACATCCTCGGTTCTAACGGATCTCAGGCAGGAGCGATGGTGGGGCACGCAAACGCTACGGGAGATGCCAGCCTCAGCGGTGATATCTCCCTGAATGCACAGAATGACATCAATATCGCGAGTGGCACGGCTCCTGGTTCGTTCGCACAGGCTGGGCATGGAGGAAGCCGAGGAAAGGGAACCATGGGCGGAGACATCGAACTGAATGCAGGAAACGATGTCACCATCACGGCAAGGAATACTGCTGACGGAGCTTATGCCAAGGTTGGACACGGGGATGATCTCCGCGGAAGCCTCGCCGCCATTGGTGGAACAGGAACACGCTCAGGAGACATCAATGTAGGTGCCGCGAACGACGTGATCATGAGAGACGCATTGATCGGACACATCAACGACGTCTCTAATGCAGGCCCTGTGACTGGCACGACACAGGTTGCCGTGAATACCGACAATCCTTCCAGCTCTACCG
Source organism: Verrucomicrobiales bacterium (assembly GCA_002698785.1). Lineage (GTDB taxonomy): Bacteria > Verrucomicrobiota > Verrucomicrobiia > Verrucomicrobiales > DEV007 > Arctic95D-9. The sequence continues at coordinate 84,166 of PAAG01000029.1, forward strand.
GGGGAGACCTTGTGGCGAACGGTGGTAGTCAGTTCTACGGCGCTGACGGACTTCGTTTCTACATCCCATGGCGTGAGAACAACCAGATTGGTTCGGGAGCTCAGTTGAACCATGCGACATGGAGCGGTGCGCCGACTGACCCAAGCGAAACTCGACGAGTTGACGAGTTTACCATCAACATCATTGGAGACCGTATACTCTTCCCGAACGAGCATGATCACACGTTTGGTTCCGGACCGGATCCGCTGACGGCAGCAGGCTTTGCATTCTACTACGACACGATTGTGTTGGGTGAAGTCGACGAGATCCCGATCGACGATCCGAATGGGCCATCAGGAGGACCGCTCGGCCCGATCTTCAACCCTGGACCAGAATCGTTCTTCCCGGATGATTGGACTCTCGAAGATTGGCTTCGTAGCCAGGAGAAGCGCTACGGTTACAAGCCCGTGAATATTTACTACGAGGGGTACGACCAGTATGGGCCAAATGGAGAGAGCACTTTCGAACTCGATATCAGCGATCCTGACGATGTTCTCGAGACTCAGCTCGAAATACTCGAGGAGGAGAGCACTGAGGAAGGTGAGGTCGAGGAAGAAGAATAACCACCGCTAGCTAAACCTGAATGACTGTCGCAGCGCTCTTTCCCTCCGGGGAAAGAGCGCTGTTCGTTTCCTTGTAAAGGTTATGCCATTTTCCTGATCTCGATGAGATAGGGAGCATGCGAAGGAGAGTCTTCGGAGCGATAGTTGGCGACCACTACTTCTGATTCGTTCTGCGACGTTATCCAGTCGCTGATGGCATCGGCTTCGCTCTCCCCACCTTCGTGACCCGGGTAAACTACAATGGTGATGAGCCCGTTCGACGCAAGTAGATCCAGAGCTTTCTGTATTGCCAGAAGCGTAGTTCGCGGTCGAGTGATGACTGCCTTATCACCGGAAGGTAGATACCCCAGGTTGAACATGGCAGCGGCGATCTTCGAATCGACTACGGTATCCATTTCCTCGTGGCCGATTTGATGTAATTCTACCTGCGGGCATTCGGCTGTACGAAGTCCGGTGCTCTCAATTGCTTGCTGCTGAATGTCGAAACCGTGGACTTTTCCAGAATCCCCGACACAGTTGGCGAGAAACAAAGTGTCATGTCCATTTCCGACGGTTGCATCAACCACGGTGTCACCGCAATTGACATGGTCTCGGATCAATCTGTGAGCAAGTTCAGTCGGACGCATCTTAAGTCCCCTCGTTTAGACAAAATTCGACTGTAAATCTGCCGATTCTGGAATTGGCTTATTTGATAGTAAGTGATCTGCCAGGCAATGGGCATGCCAGGGACCGTTCAATACTCCCTTGGAACCGAGCCCGTTGAAGAAGGCGATGCTTCTGTGCTTTGGGTGGCGCCCCATGATGATCTGGCTCCTGCGAATAGATGGCCGGATCGCAGAGCGGTGGGATATCACTTCTGGCTCTTCTCCCGTGATACGCGCGATTTTCTCAAGAACCTCCTCTTTGCCCGTTTCGGTAGGGGATGCATTTGCGAAATCGTGGTCGTATGTAGAACCGGCACGAAAGACATTCTCTCCTCTGGGTAGTATCCAGCCTCCACGATTAACGATGCGAGATTCGTTCGAAGGATTCTTCATCTTTATATCGAGAACGTCACCTCTTGCGGGATTCCAGGGAAGCCAGTCGAAATACTCATTCTGGCATCCTTCCCACCCTTGGCAGAAGACGATTGTGCCGGCCTCCACATTTTTCCATTGCACTGAATTCTCGTGGGTCACGATGTCTGCTGGCCGAACTACCCCGATCGCATAGGCAGCCCTCTCCAACAGTATTTGGCGCATTTGTTCTAAAAAGGCCGGGAGATCGAGCCATCCGCTCTGACACATTTCGAATCCTCCGTGGGGAAGGTGAAACTGGCTGGAATCGATTGTGAGCTTTTCATAAAACTCTTTATATCTCTCAGGTGATTCTGCGATTCGCTTCTGCCACGTCGCCACCTCTTTTTCGTTCTGAAAAAGGCGAGCGATGCGAACGTGATGAAAGAGAGTTAGGCCACTGGATTCTTCCAGGTCCCAATAGAACTTCTTTGCGAAGTTCAGATTTCTTTCCATCCCATCAGGGATGTTGAATCGGCTACCTGCAATCGGAGTGACGAGCCCTGCAGCAACTTTCGAAGACGTGCCTTCTTCATCCCGGTCAACAACGAGAACCCTTTTCCCGCGCGAAAGGAGTTGCCAACTGAGGAGTGAGCCCGCCAAACCCTGTCCAACGATGAGATAGTCTACTTTCAAAACAGATCGAGAGGCACAGATTCTCTCCAGTAACTTCGGAGACGCGAGAAATTTTTCATTAAGATGGATAAAAGGTTAATATTTATAAAATAAATGATTGTCATAGGGTGCAATTGGATTCAAACTGTGTGTGAATTACTAGATTTAGAGGAATTATGAGGAATTTCAGTTTCGTTCTGATAACCGTCGTCTCAATTTTTAGTGCCACTCTTTTTCTAACTGGCTGCAGCGATCCTCAGAAAGTCGCTAAGAAGGCCTTGGAAGAGAAGGGCTACGAGATCGACGTGAGAGACCTCCTTGTTGCGGCATCTGCCGGCGATGTGGAAAGTTTGGATAAATTTGTTGAAGCCGGAGTTTCGATCGACTCGACGGACAAGGCGGGGAACACCGCCCTGATCAAAGCAGCGTCTTCTGGGCAACTCGACGCGGTAGAGAAGATTCTCGGGATGGGGGCTGACCCTCGGCATGCGAACAATCTGGGGCGCGACGCCCTGATTTCCGCATCTGCGAAAGGTTTTGACCGCGTTGCCCGGATGCTCGTCAGCCGCGGAGCAGATGCAACCATTCGTGATTCCGAAGGGTGGACTGCTCTTTCGGTGGCAGCATACAATGGACATTCCGAAGTGGTTTCACTTCTCTCGGCTTCTGCGGCGGCACCTGAGCTCGACGATGCTCTCTTAGTTGCAAGTTTCAGCGGAGATTCTGAAGTCATCAATAGCCTTCTCGCCCAAGGGGCAAATATCAATGCTCGGAGCCCGGAAAACAAGACGCCTCTGATGATTTCAGCCGAGAATGGGAAACTCGATGCTGTCAGGGTGTTACTGCAGAATCAGGCGAACCCATATGCCGTGGATAGTTCTCAGAAGACCGCAGCCAACCTTGCGGACTCAGCTGGTTACCCGGAAGTGACTAGCCTGATTGTAAATCCTGAAAGCTGGGGACGCAGTCCAGAAGGGGATAAAGTCGCAGAGGAAATGGCCGATGCTCGCGAAGCGCTTCTTGCAGAAGGTGTGGAAGAGACGCTGCCTGCACCAGAAAAAACCGGGCAAATTGAAAGTGAGTCTAAGCCAGAGAAGGTAAACGGAGAAAAAGAAACTCCCGCTTCTCTTGCTGTAAATACCAAGAAAGATACTGTATCCGGTAACGTGAAAGTCGAAGTTCCAGCAACCCGCAAGGAAGCTTCTAATCCACAGCGTCAGGGGATTGCAAAAGCACATTCCGTCCGCAAGCAATCTAAGGAGAAGCCGATCGTTGCTCTGAACGGTTCCACCATTCACTCAAAGGCCCCGAAGCAGGCTCCTGTGAAGAGCATGGTTCTAGCAGCGTATCATGAAGAACCGCTTCCTATCGTCGTTTCAGATGTTACACCTGACAAAGCCGAAGTTCGTCGCTTGAGCCAGGGAACCGAAGAAACTGTCAGTGTCCAGAAAGGCGAAGTGATTCCTGGCACGCCTTACCGGGTTCAGGAAATGAGTCAGAAGTTCGTGAGTTCCAAGGAAGGAAAAGGTCGAATGGTCGATGTTTCCCGTGTAAAAGTGGAAAACACTGCGAGCGGCACTACTCACCTGTTGGTGAAGGATGTGACCGGTCAGGCATCTGATACCTACGCGATCATTACCTCTGCGGACAGCCAGTATCGCTATGTTGTGAAAGCCGGTGACGTCTTTCGGACAACTGAGCCGGGCATTGGCGAGAAGGACTATCAGGTGCTCGATATCCGCGCGAGCGGAGTGGTCATCAAAGACCTTGCCACGGAAGAGGTGGTAACAGTCGCACGCGACGGAGTGATCGAGCCGTAATCTACGGAGAGGGCGAGAACGATCGAGTTTTTCTAAACGATCGTTCCGTCCGGAATCCTCTTGCCCTTTGGTACCACTACAATTCCATCTCGGATGTGGCACCATTCGTTGTCTTCATTGACGCGGTTTCCAGGGTGAATGGTCACGTTCTTTCCGATCACCGCGTTCTTGTCGATGATGGCTTTATGAATCTTGGTATTCTCGCCGATCTGAATCGGAAAATCGTCAGTCTTGCCGTCGGTTTCAACCACGCGCCTCGAGTAGTAATCAGATCCCATAATAATCGAATCTGTGATCACGCAGCCTGTTTCGATGATTGAGCGGACCCCAATGATGGACCGCTCGATTGTTGCTTTCGTGATGATGCATCCATCCGAGAGAAGTGCCTCTTTGAGATTTGCCTCGTTGATTTTACTGGCCGGAAGAAGGCGGGCGCGAGTGTAAATCGGATTGTCGGGATCGAAGAAATTGAAGGAAGGAACAATCTTCGTCACTTCAAGATTCGCTTCGTAAAACGAAGCGATCGTTCCGATGTCTTCCCAGTAACCGCGGAAGATATAGCTGTAGACATTCTTGTTCTCGATGATGGAGGGGATAATATCTCCGCCGAAATCCTGGAGGTCGTTGTTAAGCGCTTCTTCCAACACCGAGCGGTTGAACAGGTAAATTCCCATGGATGCCTGAAATCTTTCGGCGTCTTCTGGAAGGTCCACTGACTTCAGCAGCGGTGCTGGCATCACGAGCTTGTCGAGTTTGGCATCGTCACCTCCGGGTTTTTCGACGAAATTCGTGATCCGGCTGGTCTCATCTGTGTGCATGAGGCCGAAAGCTCTTGCGGGGTCGCGCTCGACGGGTGTGGTGGCGATCGTGAGATCAGCTCCTGTTTTCTTGTGCTGTTTCAGCATCTCCCGGTAGTCCATGCGGTACAACTGGTCTCCGCTGAGAATCAGGAAATACTTGTAGGGCTTTTCGAGGAAATAGCTCAAGTTCTGACGGACGGCGTCAGCAGTGCCTTGGTACCAATTGTTGTCTCCCGGCGTCTGTTGCGCGGCCAGGATATGGACGAAATTATCGTCGAACTGATCGAAACGATACGCACTCATAACGTGCCGATTGAGAGACTCGCTGTTGAACTGAGTCAGGACGTACATCTGGCGGATGCCTGAATTAATGCAGTTGCTGATCGGGATATCTACAATCCGATATTTACCCGCCAGCGGAACGGCGGGCTTCGAGCGGCGATGTGTCAAAGGGAAGAGACGAGTTCCCTGACCTCCACCCATAATGATGGAGAGGACATTTTTCAGAGATTTTGAAGAAGACGAAGACATGATGAACAATAAAGATGATAGAGCTTATTTTCAGGAAAGGGCACGGATTTAGTGACAAATTTTTTGATTCAATTCGAAATCGAAATTAGGCTTTTTCTAGATTTTAAAATCTATAAATTTTATGTGCGGTATAATTGGCTACGTTGGTAAGGCTTCTGCGGCTCCGATCCTTTTAGAGGGATTACGGCGGTTGGAGTACAGAGGTTACGACTCGTCTGGGTTAGCGGTGCTGAATGGGGGGAATAAGATCGAGGTCAGGAAAAAGAGCGGTCGTCTCGCGAATTTGAAAGGTCTGATCAAAGAATCGCCCGTAGCTGGTGGCTGTGGAATCAGTCACACTCGCTGGGCAACCCATGGTGAGCCGTCTGATGTGAATGCTCATCCTCATACCGACCAGAGCGGTAAGCTTGTGCTGGTCCACAACGGAGTTGTGGAAAATTACCAAAAGCTTCGCAACGTTCTCGCGGGGGAAGGGCATGTATTTCAGTCCCAGACTGATTCGGAGGTTTTGGCCCATCTGATCGGAAAGTATTACGACGAAGGCGACGAGGAAGATCTGCAGCGACGTCTCGTCGAGGCGGTGCGTGTTTCTCTCAGTCAAGTGGCTGGAACGTATGGAATCGTAGCCATGCACGCGGATGTGCCGGGCTTTCTTGTGGGAGCTCGTCTGGGCAGTCCGCTGGTTGTCGGTTTGGGTAAAGGGGAGAACTTCCTCGCTTCTGACGTTGGTGCGATTGTATCGCACACCAAGGACGCTATTTATCTTCAGGACCGTGACCTTGTGTATTTGACCCAGGATGATTTCTCGGTTGAGAAAGTGGATGGCGACCTTTCCGAGTATGAGGTCAGCACAGTAGACTTTACGCCGGAGCAGGCGGAAAAAGGGGAGTATCCCCATTATATGCTCAAGGAAATCTTTGAGCAGCCGACTTCGATTCAGAATGCTTTCCGTGGTCGTTTGATCGACGATCAGGCATCGGCGCTTCTTGGTGGCCTCGGTCTGACGCCTCGTGAACTTCGCGATATTGATCGAATTGTCCTGTGTGGTTGTGGCACGGCCTCCCACGCAGCGATGGTTGGCGAATATATGATCGAGCACCTTGCGCGTATTCCGACCGAGGTGGAGATCGCGAGTGAGTTTCGCTATCGCAACCCGCCGCTGGATAAAAACACGCTCGCGTTTGTGATCAGTCAGAGCGGCGAGACGATCGACACTCTGGCGGCGATGCGCGAAGGACAAAGGAAAGGGCACCGTGTGCTTGGTATCGTGAACTCGGTTGGTTCGACGATTGCCCGGGAGTCGGATGGGGGAAGCTACCTGCACTCCGGACCGGAAATCGGCGTGGCCGCGACGAAGTCCTTTACTTCTCAGGTTACCGTTCTGTTCCTGCTGGCGCTGCTGCTTGGTCGGATGAAGCACCTTTCCGTCGAGTATGGCCGCAACATGCTGAAGGAGCTTCGAGAGCTTCCAGCGAAGGTGGAGAAAATTCTTCTCCAGAGCGAACATATCCGTCAGATCGCGCTGAAATACATCGACGCTCCTGGAATGCTCTTTCTTGGTCGTCAGTTCAACTACGCCACTGCACTCGAAGGTGCTTTGAAGATGAAGGAGATTTCTTACATCTTCGCCAGTGGACACGCGAGTGCCGAGCTGAAGCACGGGGTGATTGCCTTGGTGAGTGAAGAGGTTCCAAGCGTATTCATCATGCCCCGTGACTCGGTGTATGAGAAAAATGTGAGCAACCTCGAAGAGGTGAAAGCTCGGAAGGGACCCACCATCGCGATCACTACAGAGGGCTCGACTGAACTCGAAGAGATCGCCGACGATGTGATCTACATCCCTGAGGTGACGGAGTGTCTCAGTCCGATTCTTGCCGTGATTCCTTTGCAATTGCTGAGCTATCATTTTTCTGTCGCTAGAGGTTGCGATGTCGATAAGCCGAGGAATTTGGCGAAAAGCGTCACTGTTGAATGATCAGGTGGTTCTTTTTGCCTGACAAACCCGCTTCAATCGGACAGGATAGACCTAGGAAGCCGCCCTATGGATCATGACGAACCGAATGATGTAAGGACCGGAACCGCACAAGGTTCACCGGTGAGACAGATTGCTGTTTTCCTGCCGAATCGGCCGGGAGCGTTTGTTTCGATTCTCGATTTGATGCGATCGAATCATGTGGTGGTGCTGGGGCTATCAGTTCAGGATTCCATCGATAACACGGTGGTCCGTTTGATTGTGAGTGATCCAGATACGGTGGAGACGCTTTTCATTGAAAAAGGGATTCCGTTCAATTCGACAGAACTCGTTGTGGTTGAACTAAGGGAAGGGGGCGAGCAGATGCCTGATTGTTTGAGAACTCTCTTGAACGCAGAGACAAACATTCATTTCATCTATCCTCTGCTTTCCCAACCGACTGGCAGTTCTGCGCTCGCGCTCTGTGTGGAGGACAATGACTTTGGTCACTCGATCCTTTCCAAGGCAGGTTACAAAGTGCTGCGTCAGGAAGATCTGAGCCGCTAAGCCGATGTTCTTCGGTAGAGTGAGTCTACAACATTCCTGACATATTGTTCGTCGGATAGTCCCAGGGTAATCTCTTCGGGAAATTCCGCGATTTCGCGGAAGTAGCCTGCTAACTGGGAGAACAGCTCCAATCGTGATTCGGGAGCGAGTTCGTTTCGTCGAGTTACGGCATCCATCGCTACGCGGGCTTCCTCTGGAGTCGTTCGCTGACGGAGCCGTGCTTCAAGGTGTGGCAAGCTGGCGAATGAATTGGCTCCTGGTTTCAGCAGTTCGCCAAGAGCTGGAGCGGCTTCTTGCGTCTCGCGAACGACAAGCGTTCCCGCGGCGATGTCGCCGATTCTCTGGCATCGTTTTGTGACGAGGCAGCTGATGCTTCCGATGAAGTAGAACGTCGAGGGAAGGATATCGAGCATACGGAACAGGTTGCGGATAATGACCTGCTTCAAGCTCAGGCCTAGGCCTCGTTCGTCGATGACCCGTAGCTTGAACAGGCGCTTCCCCACCGTCTGCCCGGACCAGAGCCATTCGAGAACCATTCCGTAAAAAGTCGTCACAGCAAACTGGACTACGATCATTACCCCGCTCCCCATATCTGCAATCATGCTGCCGAGAAAGGGGATCGCTGCACCAAAGGAGGCGATTAAATTGATGACCTGATAAAGAATCATCGAGATCGCGAGAATCACGGCGAGGTCGATCGCCAAAGCGAGGCATCGGCTGAAAGGACTTGCGATGGGAATCTGGAAATGGACTCCCTCCGGCGTTTGTATCTCCAGCGATGTCGTTTTTCCCAGCATTAGATATTCTGGTGCTGAAGGTTCGGTTTCTTCCTGCCACAGAAGGATAGGAACAGGATGAGGGCGAGCAGCTGGACGGCACCGAATCCAATCTTGTACGGATAGAATCCGGGAGAGTGATACTGAGAGAGAAACGATTCCACGATTCCTGCCCAGATGAGCATGAGTCCAGCCCCGCCGATCAAGGTGAGCAGGTCGGTGCGGATGCGGGCGAATCGCTCTCTCAGGCGAAGATTGGTGCCCCATCCGAACATGGCGTGGGCGATGACGAGACCTGCTTGACCACCAATGAAAATGGCGGGCAACTCAAAGGAGCCGTGGGGCAGTAGCCAGGCCGTCAGGAACTCTCCCTGCCCATCGGCGAGATAGTCGAAGCCGACGACACCGATGAGGATTCCGTTGTAGAAGAGAAGGACGAAAGTGAAAATGCCCCAGAGAAACCCGGTCACCATGGTGAGAATGGTGACCTTGGTGTTGTGCGTCATGAGGGAGGCGGAGAACTGGTGCCGGTTTTCAAAGCCGTCGAATTCCGCCTTTTCCTCGCGCTCAACTCGCTTCGAGGGCTTTTCGTTGAGGTGAGAGAATTGGGGAGGGATGAAATCGCTTTTCAGCTCGTAATTGAACTTCAGGGCGGTGGCTCCAAAAGCCGAGCCGAGAAAAAATGTGCCGATCGACAGGGCAAAGGCGAGCCCGTGCCGACGGAAAGTCTGAGGAAAGGTCTGGGTGAGCCATTGCCAGGGGCGAAAGGGCATCGTCCGAGCGCGGCGGGCATGGAGACGGCTGTAGGCTCGGGCGACGAGACGTTCCAAGAAACGGCTGGTTTCGGCCTCGCCTGCGAAGGTCTTCAGCTTCACCAGATCTGAGGAGGTGCGCTGGTAGAGGTAATGGAAGCGCTGCACCTCTTCGAGGGTGGGGCGCTTCGATGGATTTTCTTCCTGAGTCTGGACAAGTTTCGCCAACTCCTCCCAATAGGGGCGTTCCTTGATGATGAATTTGTCCAGATCGAGCAGCACGAAGGGACTATGCGGGAAGCGTTCTGTCTCTGCAAGGCGCAAACGCACGCAACTGTCTCCCGTCGCCGGGGTTGACTCCCGGAGCCCATCTCTGCCATTCTCGGAGACGGGTATCGTTTTCCTATCGTCATGTCTCTCGTGCCTCTTCTTACCAAGGTTTCCCTGAACAGCGGATGTCTCGATGCACCCCGATGCGAAGAAGTGCTGGCGGAAGCTGCCTCGCGACGTGTTTCGCTGGTGGATGCGGTTTTCGATGCCGAGTTGGTAGATGAAGAGCAATTTGCTCGACAGTTGGCGAAGGAAGCCGGATTGGAGTTTCTTGCGGAATCGGAGCTGGATCTGTCCAATTCGCTGCACCGTGTCTTCCCTGCGAAGCTCGCACTGCGACATCGCCTGTTGCCTGCGCAGTATGATGAAGACTCCATCACTCTGATGACCTACGATCCGTTCAACCTGGAAGCGCGTCAGGCAATCGGCAGGGAATGGACAAAACCGGTTTCGTGGGTGGTGAGCACTCGCTATCGGGTTCTTGAAGGACTGCGCCAAGGCTACGGAGTGGGCGCGGAGCAGTTTGATGAATTGCTGGAAGGCCGCGAGTCTTCGGGAGATGACGAATTTGAGCAGGAGGTAACGCAGCTCGACGAGGAAGAAGAAGAAGCCTCGGTCATGAACTTCGTGAACCAGATTTTTCGCGAAGCGTTGCGGGAGAGGGCGACGGATATTCATGTGGAGCCTCTGGAGAAAAACCTTCGGATTCGATACCGCATCGATGGGGCGCTCCAGGAAGTGGCTGTGCCGCCTGACATTCGTGCCCTGCAGGCATCCTTGATTTCGCGCCTCAAGATCATGGCGCAACTCGACATCGCCGAACGGCGTTTGCCGCAGGATGGGCGTATCAACCTGGAGCTCGATGGAAGCCCGGTCGATGTGCGTGTCGCGACGATTCCTTCGGTGAATGGGGAAAGTGTCAGTCTCCGTCTTTTGACTCGGCAGAATTTCGACATCGCCATGCTGGGAATCGATCCGGTGACGGAGAAAACGATTCGCGATCTGTTGAAGCAGCCGAACGGGATCATCCTGGTGACGGGGCCGACGGGTTCCGGTAAGTCGACGACTCTGTATACCTTTCTCAAGATTCTGAACACGAAGCAGACGCGCATCGTGACGGTCGAGGACCCGGTGGAGAATCGGCTCGATGGGGTGATCCAGATCGCGATCAAGCCAGAGATCGGGCTGACCTTTGCGAGTGGTTTGCGGAGTATCCTGCGGGGTGATCCGAATATCATCATGGTGGGGGAGATGCGTGACCTGGAGACGACGGAGATCGCGATTCGTGGTGCTTTGACAGGGCACCTGGTGTTTTCGACGCTTCATACGAATGATGCTGTGTCAGGAATTACACGTCTCCTCGATATGGGAGTGGAGCCGTTCCTCATTGCGTCGTCCGTGCGAGCCTTCCTTGCACAGCGTCTTGTCAGGAAACTGTGCGACGAGTGCAAACGCCCTGCGGTGGTGGAAGATGAATACTTGAATGAGGTGGGCTTTCCGCTCGATCGGAAAGCGGGCATTTTTGAGGCGACCGGATGCCGTGCCTGTCGTGACACAGGATACCGCGGGCGGATGGCGATTCTCGAGATCTGTGTGATCAAACCGGAGCTATCGGAATTGATTACGTCTCATGCCTCCTACTCACAACTGAAGAAGCAGGCTCTAGCCGGAGGAATGACGACCCTTCGCGATTATGGGTGGAATAAGGTGGCGAGTGGGGAGACTACGATTGAGGAAGTGCTGAGTAATGTGGAGCACTAGTTTCAGTGATCGGTAATTAGTGATCGGTAATCAGTCCTGCGCGGGAAAATGATGGGTAATGATGGGAGGAGACAGAGGTCAGAGGTCAGAGGAGTCTTGCGATGTTTGACCTCTTTCATATGTCTGCTTGAGCTTCACTGCAGTTCATGACCCTATTTGCAGCTACGTTCCGGGGTAGATTGTTTTGGGGGCGCGAGATTTGTGGTAGGCTTGGTTGGTTGGATCGTAGTAGGGGTTGTAATGGGGATGCCAGTCGGGATCTCGGCGAGCGGCGGCTCGGACGGCTTTCTCTTTTTTGCGGCGGGCGAGTTGTTCCAAGGGGCTTTCACAGGTGGGCCCGGGTTCTGCTGCTTGTTCTGATACAGTGATGGTTTCGTCGTCCTCTATTTTGGGTTCGTCCGAGCACGGTCCAGGATCCGGTAGCCAGAGGGATGCGGAGTGCACGCTTTGGTGGTTCGTGGGACGCGGGGGAGTTTCGTCTTCGCGAATTTCGCCAGCGCGGAATTTTTTGATGAATTCGTGGAGTGTGTCGACTTGAGGTTCGGGCTTTTTCTCTGGTGGATTGTAGGCTCCGATCATGCGGGCGATTTCGCGTCCGGCGAGGATGACGTCTCGGTCGCGGGCGTTTTCGCTGAAAAGGATCTGCTTGAAGCGGTCGATGATCATCTCGCGTGTGCAGCCGGATTTTTCACGGTCGTGCTGCTGGAGTGACTCGAGGTATTCCTGCGCGTCTTCGCGTTGGAGGACGCGGCCTGCGTTACTTGACGCGCTTTCGGGGGAGCAGTTGTAGCCTGCTTCGAGCCAGGACTGGCCGAGGTTGCCGGTGATGTGATAGCGGTCGAGGAAATGGCGTTGGCGGGAATTTAGAGGGCGAGGGGAGTTCGATGTGTTTTTGTGCATGTTGTAATTCTAACATATACACAATGGTATGTCGAGGCAGAAGGCAGAAGTGCTTTCCCGAAGATCAAAGATAAACGGAAAGCCGTTGGAGTCCGGGGAAGGCGCAAAGGCGATTTTCAGCGGCCGGCAGTTTGACGATGGAAGTTGAGGTTGTTGCAGGCTCACTTTACAAAGAATGGACGGACTCGTATTATGCTTGAGCTTTTTGTAACCGTTGGTGCCGAGTTGTCTGATTTACACTCTTATTGACTTTCGGTGAGCTAAGACTGGTAGTTACGCTGCTCTGTTAGAATGGAATCTAAGTTTTTCGATTGGAACTTACAGTTCGAAGATGACGAACAATCGGTGCTGATTGAGCCGGATGAGGAGACGAATTTCTTTGAGTTGTATTTACGTGGGGCTGATGTTGATGAGGAATTTTTCTCTGGGTTCAAGTTCGGGTGGAATCAGAAAGGGGTAAGGAGTCATACTCTCGCAAATAACTTTGGGTGGCGGATTGTATCGACGGAACTTCGCTCGGCGATTGAAGAGTCGACTACTGATTTGACATTTTGGGAGATTCCCGGGTTCGATGGATTTTCGGTCGTGGTTCCGCTGGTTAATGTTTCTGGATGCGTCAATACCGATGAAAGTGTGGGGCGACTACGTCGTCTTGGCGATAATCGAGTAGAAATTGACTCAATTGAGAGACTGGTTGTTGATTCCAACTTTGTTCCAGATTGCGAGGCATTTACGATCACTGAAGATCCAGTGACGATCTTCGTTTCGACGAAGCTAAAGGACGTGATTGCCAATTTCGTACCAGGACGTTACAACTCAGTGGACTTGCATTGAGTTTTGTAGAAGGTCATGGTTAGTGTTGCCATTATTTGGCTAGTAAGCCTTCTGTTTTGATCCGTGGTAGAAGATTGGAAGCGAACCGGCGGAGGAAGCAGCCTACGGCTTCAAAAGAATTCGAAACACTTCCTCGATGGTTTCTTTTTTGTCGAGGCAGCGGTGGTTGTGGGGAATGATGACTTCGGAGTCTACGTCGTCGAGATGGCTGCTCCAGTATTCGACAACGCCGTCGGAGCTGTCTTCGATCGGGCCGCTTCTTCCTCGGTTGCCGATGATGCTGTGGAGGGCGACGGGATGACCAAGAGGTAGGTCGGGTAGAATCTGCAGGGTAGGTTGGCGAGGTGAGAGGGAGCTGACGCTGTCCATGTTTCCTTTGCCCAGCTCGGCGTAGATTTCGGTGAAGGCTCCGGGATTCGCTGTGGAGATCCGTTCGTAGAAGGCTTTGAATTTGTTGGGCGGTTTGACGAGGGACTCGCCCAGCTTCCCAACCGGATTGTCGGCGAAATGGCTGCCTCGGTGAGGGACGGTGATGAAGATGACGCTTTTGACGCTGGGCTCGGGTTTCCAGAGGAAGGCCTCGATCAGGGCGGCGCGGTCTTAGTCGCTCAGGACTAGGGTGTCGAGGGGGCGAGTGAATCCTGCCTCCCAGAAGGCATCGCCGGGATCGGTGATAAGGCTGCGGGCGACGATCCCTCCCATGCTGTGGGTGAGGAGGGTGGTTCGCTGCATGGCCGGATCGGAGAGGGAAGGGTCGAGCTTCCGGCGGAGTTCTCGGTATTGGGTGCGGAGGATGCGACCGGAGTAGAGGCCGGGCGCGGAAGTGTTGTAAAGATAGTGCCAGATCTGGTATCGCTCGCGCAGCTCGTCATTTCCTCGCAGGGTGTTGGTCAGCTCTGCCCAGGTAAGCGGGGAATCGAGGAGGCCGTGGATCATGATGAGTGGCTCCTTTTTCGGATCGTAGCGCTCCATGAGGTAGAGCTGAGGATCTCGCCCGGGGGTGGGTGTAAGTAGATCAGCGAACTCTGATTTGCTGAGATCCTTTGCTCGCTCGAGCATGGCTGCGAGGGCGATGGAGTAATCGGCAGCGAGAGGTTCGTTCTTGCCTAACACTGTGACGTCTCTGTGTTTGAGAGTGCAGAGGAGTTCGATTTCGACGGACTGCTTTCCGTCTCGGACAGGACCCGGATGAATGACAGCGGTGGCTTCTCTCGTGATCGCTTCGGGCGGATAGTAGGACTCGATGGGATCTCTACCGGTGTTTTCCCTGAGGGCTTTGAGCGGGCAGCCGATTCCGTCGCGTCTGTGGTGATCGATCTTTTTGACCTGAAAATCGACTGCGGGTTTGATTTCGTCGAAATAGGCCGGGTCGTATCGGTCGGCTCCGCTTGTTCGGAAATGGACCTGATAAGTGGTTTTGGCTGGCTCACCTGATGGAGGAGCGACTTCTGCTGAGAGTTGTCCGTTTTTTTCTTCGTTCCAGATTTCCACGAAGTGTCCAAGGGCGTGGGCGGACTCGCCCGAGTTCGGCGTCTCGAGGGCGAGCTCGAGGAGGCCGTGCATGGTAGATGGCTCCAGCGGGCAGTCGCGGCCACCGAGTGAATGGGACTGCACGAGTCTCGCTGGGATCACGGCACAGGAACTCAGTGCCAACGGGAGAAGACCGATGGCGAGCATGAGCGGTGCAGCGACGCGGTTCATTGGGACTTACGCTATCACTTCCCCAGCGGAGGGAAAGTGAAATTGGCGTAAGGTCTGACGTGGACCGCGGGGCAAATTTACACTGTTAAGGGCACAAAGGCAGACGGACAGTCCCGCGTCCGCGGGACGTCCGGTGAAGGCACAAAGGCACACGGACAGCCGTTGGCGTCCGGTGAAGGCACAAAGGCACACGGACAGCCGTTGGCGTCCGGTGAAGGCACAAAGGCACACGGACAGCCGTTGGCGTCCGGTGAAGGCAC
>PAAG01000030.1 GCA_002698785.1 Verrucomicrobiales bacterium
CCCCGCGACTGAGGAGCAACAAAGTGAGGTGGCGCAAGGGCCGGCGCTTCTCCGCGCATCCGCCCCGCTCGCGGGGCCTGATTTCTTAATACATCGAAAAAATTCACGTCCATCCTGATTTCCGAACACACCCTAATCCCGCATCAACGGTGGTAGGGCTCGCCCTTGAGAATGGTGTGCACCCGATAGATCTGCTCCAGCAACACAACCAGCGCCAACTCATGCTGCAATGTCAGGCCACTCATTGCCACCACATGATCCGCCTCTTTTCGTAGCTCTTTCGTGTGCCCATCCGCCCCGCCGATCAAAAACGCCACACGCTTCACCCCATCCATCTGCCATCCCTCAACGTGCTTCACCAGCGTGTCCGTCGTCCACATCTCACCACGCTCATCGAGAGCGATCCTCAACGACCCCTCACTCGCCGACAGCAACTGAGCACTGTTCTTTTCCTGCCCTGCTTCCTTCCAGCCATTCACCAGTTCCACGCTCGCATAGCGACGCAACCGCTTCAGGTACTCAGCGACACCATCCTTTGCGTAAGACAAAGACGGTTTTCCAATTGCCACGACCTGCCACTTCATAAAGAGAAATAATCCAAGCAGCAACTTGCAACGGGTTCACCTACATCGCAACATTCCCCGCCGTGCCTGACGACCTACCACAAGACTACTTCGACCGCTTCTCCGGAATTTCCCGCCTCTACGGGCAGGAAGCCTTCGACCGTATCCGCACCGCTCACTTCGCCGTCATCGGAATCGGAGGCGTCGGCTCTTGGACCGCCGAAGCACTTGCCCGCACCGGTATCGCAAAAATCACACTCATCGACCTCGACGAAGTCTGCGTCACCAACGTCAACCGACAGCTCCCCGCCCTCGACGGACAAGTCGGCCGATTCAAAGTCGAAGCAGTCGCTGACCGACTTCGCCTCATCAATCCCCACCTCGAAATTCAGCAGGAACTCGCCTTCTTCACCGAGAACACCGCCGAAAGACTTCTCGCGCCCGGGTTCACCGGAATCGTCGACGCCATCGACAATGTGAAACAGAAAGCCTTTCTCATCGACGCTTGTCGAAAACAGAACATCCCCCTCGTCGTCGCCGGAGGAGCTGGCGGAAAACAAAATCCCGCCGCCATCGCCACGAACGATCTCGCCTACGCCACCAACGATCGACTCCTTCGCCTCGTCCGCAAAGAACTGCGCCAGACATACTCCTTCCCCTCCGAAGCAAGCAAAGCCCCCTTCGGAGTCCGTGCCGTTTACAGCACCGAGAATGCGAAATTCCCCTGGTCAGACGGAACCGTTCGCGAAGAAGCCGAGCCCGGAAGCCATCTTCGACTCAACTGCGACACCGGTTTCGGAACATCCACCATGGTCACAGGCTCCTTCGGCTTCACCGCCGCCGCAGAGATCATCAATCTACTAACTGACCAATAATCTTTTTTCTTTCCTAATCGGAAAAAGAGCAAGCCTGTGCCTTTGTGCCTTCACCGGACGCCAACGGCTGTCCGTGTGCCTTTGTGCCTTTGTGCCCTAATTCAGCGCCACCAGCACCCGCACCTGATCGACACGCTCACCATCACCGCGCAGCTTCAGATTGATCGTGCGACGGTCTTCACTCAGAAGGATCAAATCACCCGATGAATCCAGCCCACGGTCACGATTAAATTCCTCACCCGCGTGCGTCATCGTCGTCCCAACCGACTGATCAGAACTCGCCAACCGGTCCGAAGAATAAATCACACCGACCACCTCGTGGTCGAAAGTCAGCGAAGCCTCTACCTCCTCGCCATCCTCCCCTTCCGAAGGCCAGAGCTGCAAAAGATAGCTTCGCAATTGACCACTCGCCTGGAGAGCCTGCCCCGCATTCGTTTCGAAAGAAGCGAACTCACCCGGCCGCACATCATCGACCTCCATGTCCTGCTCCGGCTCAAAAGCCTCGTTCTCCACAAAAACCTGCACCTCACTCTGTCCCGAAGATGAAGGCCCGATTTCAGATCCCGGCATCTCGATCCTCACAGCACCCAGATTCTTCTCCACACCGGAAAGCAACTCCCAGGCCTTCAAAAACGCATGAGGGTTATACGGGATATCCACCAGCCGATCCTTATTCCGATCCGCCTTGATAGCCTCCTGCTCATACAGCTCGCGACAAACCCCACCGTCCGTCATACAGACGCCGCCATCCCCTTTGAAAATCACCGCCTCCGTCGAACTCTCCGACCGAGCATTGATTCCCATCAAAGAAGCCGGTTCCTGAATATCCAGACCGTTCGACTGCAAAGAAATCCCTTTTCTGTCTGGTGACAAACGCGCCAAAGCCACACCGGCATGAACAAAAGCCGACTCATCTTCATTCACATCGAAAACCGCAGGCCCCTCGACCGTCATCTCATCACCTCCGCGGAACTTCAGAGCCACTACACCGCTATCCAACTGATAGCGCCCGGGCTTCAATCCACCTTCCAGGTCAGGTTCAATATCGCCCGACCAAATGACATCCCGAGAAGACTTCACGATCGAAGCCGCCGACTCCGCTCGACTTTCCATTCCGCCCGCAAACCAGAGCGAAGTCAGAAATCCTGCGACAATAATCGCGGCCGCCATCCCCGCCATCTGCCAGTAAAGCCCGCGGTTCGATTCCGGAAACTCCACCACATTCTCTGCCTCATCTTCATGGGCGTGAGATGCAATCTCCTCATCCAACCGCTTCGTAAAATCTGCGACAAAATGATCCTTTCTCGTCTCTGCCCACATCCTCGTAGCCAGCGAATCCACAAAAGCCTCTTCCCCCTTCGACTCGACCAGTGCTTCGCGCAGCCACTCGTCCTCAGCCATCTTCATCCGTAGATCGCCGACCTTGTCCGGGTGTTCCCACAGATGCCTTACCACCCGATCACATTCGAATCGACTCGCGCTTCCCTCACGAACACGCTCCAGCAGATCGTCAGTAGAAAAATCGTCACTCGCAAGATCCGCTTCGAAATGCTCCCCGCTGTGCTCCACATCCACACGCAGCGCCTGGCGCACCAGCTCGGAAAACTCCAGTTCATCCGACAGCCGAGCAGCCAGTTCACCATCGCTTTCCGCACGAGCCGCCAAAGTAGACAAGACCTCCTCATCCGCCTCCCCATTCAGGAGCCGGTTCAAGAAATCGTCTGTTGTCTCTTCGTGTTTCATTCGTTACTCGGCAATCTACTCTCGCGTTGCCAGAAAATCCATTACCCCGTCGCCACCTGCATTTTCTGTTCCATGCACTGACGTAGCGCCGTTCTCGTTCGTTCCAGCGCCTTCCGCACTGCCGGAGGATTCATCGCAAACTCCTCCGCGATATCCTGAGCCGAATTCTCGTCCTCATACCGTGCTTTCAGCATCCGCATACTCTTCTCCGGCAGGCTTTGCAGGCACTGGCGCAGAGCCACCAGCTTCGCCAGCCCTCTGTCGCCGATCTCCTTCTCCTCCGCGTCCGAGACCGACGAAGTAGAAAGCAGCACATCTGTGAGGTTATCCGACAAAATTCTCTTCCTGCGTGCGTCTTTCCGACGCTCATTAATTACCAGGTTCCGAGCGATACCCCTCAGCCACGCACCGAAATCCCTGTCCCGGTCGAATTCCTCCAACCGATTGTAAGCCACGATAAAGGCCTCCTGCGCCACATCATCCACCCAGAGAGGGTCCACACCCAGCGACCTTACGAACCCTCGCAGGCTCGCGTGGTGTTCACGGACCTGCTCGATAAAGAGTTCGCGGTCGCTGAGTTCCATAGGGTAAAAGAGGGCTACAAAGGCAATTGCCACCACCCCGAAGGCCGTGACGGGAAATTGCGGGTATTTCTATAAAAATACGATAATCACCCTACCGAAGGCCATTCAAAAACTTTCCGAGCCCCATTTCACCGTGATTGACAGCCGAAACCAGTCGATTACATTCCTCGCCCGCCCGGAATCATCATCGACAACTGGGCGCAGCGACGCCGAAGTAGCTCAGGGGTAGAGCAACGCATTCGTAATGCGTGGGTCGGGGGTTCAATTCCCCCCTTCGGCTCCATTGATAACCAACGGATTGCGCGTTTTAATCAGCCCTGGAAGGCACAACCACTGCCACCAAGCTGCCACTAAAACACCATTCCTACTCTTTTCTGGAACGACATCCGCAGAAACCGCACTCAAAAACTTGCATTCAGGGAAACTGTTTCCTTTCAATGAAATCAGTCTGCATCCACTCTGCCTTGACGATTCACGGCATTTAATAATATCCCCATGCAGGCAGCGCGAAACTCTCTACCCGGTTTTAGGACTACTCTTTTTACATTCTGCCTATTACTCCAGAATTCGCTACTCAGCGAAGATCTATCCCTCCCACTTCCCGGCACTCCCAATGGAGATCTCCCTACCGAACTATTGCAATGCCGTAGTTATTGCAGGGGTCTAGAAATGCAACTCAATGAGATTGAGAAGCGATTTCCTTCACTAGCAATTGAAACCCTCGCTGCAAAATCCGCATGGGAAGCATCTGTTTTTGCCTCTGCAGGGAGAACGATCGAGGGCGATATGATTCGAGATGCCGGCGAAAACGCAAAGTCGCTTCTCAAAAAATTGGATGATGCGACTTGGACCGAGATCACAAAATTAAACAGTATCAAAACAGACGCCGACGCCCGTCAATTTCTAGATCTTGTGGCCACACGAGCAAAAGGCGGTATCGAAATCGAAATGGTTCGAGCAAACCTACTTTGGCAATACAAGCCCTACCAAGAACACCCTGAAAAGGAGTTTGCTGCTGGATTCACAAGAGAGATCACTCACAGCGGAAATACCCAGATTACTGCAAAATTTTTAATACCAATGAGTTGGAAGGCGGAAGAAACCCAGAAAGAGGGTTTAGTGACATTCATAAACTGTTTCGGACATGGAAATGTGTGGATGACGGTTACAGTCCTTCCATTAGTAGACGCCAGCGGATCTCCGGAGACAGCAGAGAGTCGATTCAATTCCTATACCGAGCTCTCATTGAGAACAGACTACGATTCTCTTGGAATTGAGCTTACATCGTTCCTAAAAACTACGCTGAATGGAATGCCTGCACTTCTTTTCACTCGAGAGCAAGAATTCGAGCAATTAGATATGAAGGCAACCCGAGCAGCCGAAGTGATAAGAGTGTTCAAAGAAGACGCAGTGATTAGCTTCCAGATAAACACTCTTGGGCCAATCAACGAAGCCACAGCTAGAGATCGAATCACAAAATACGCCCCACTTTTCAGGATGATCGGCGGCACTCTTTCCACCACAGTCCCTAGCAAATCTACCAGAACCTCACCTCGAATAGAACCACCCTCTAACCCTACGCCCGATCTACACCCCTCCCAGGCACAACCAATTTCTCCTCCTCGTATAGGGCCACCTTCTATCCCTACAATTGATCAGCCCCCTTCCCTACCTCAAACATCTGCGATTTTTGATCTCACGCTGGAAGATTTCGATAAGCGGTTCGGCAAACCGATAAAGGAACCCGAATTGACGTCAAGCGGACTTAAGAGCCTTTACTTACCCAAAGAATCTATCGATGAGAAATACAATATCGCCGTTTATGCAACACATGATCCGGATTCTCATGAATTCCTCGGTATGAGATTCCAAATCATTCTTCTACAGGATGCAATTAACGGAAAGCGGGAAGCACGAGAAGTTTCATTCGATATTCTGAATCAAGCTTTGGAAATTATCACCGGGCATAAATTTGACGACCAAGCTGACTTAGACTCTCGCGAAACCCATCCTGCGGGTAAAAATGTTCAGGCTACTAAATTGGCTCAAAACCTATTTGTACTCATGGGACACGACACCAGCGGTGAACCGATATTTGGCCTTATGCGTCCACCACCAGAATCTGATTCTTCAAAACCAGCAGAGGAAGTTCTTTCAATCGAAACCTTAACCAAAAGATTCGGGAAGCCGATAAACACTGTCCTCCCTACGAAAGGAGATTCTTCAAACTATGTAACAAGGGTCTTCCAATCAGGCGTGGATATAACAGCCGAAAATTGGAGTGATAAAATTGGTCCCGGCGGCGGGATTGTAATTCATGCGCGGCACGATGCGGATACGAAGGTTTTCAAAGAACTTTCTTTTGTTTTTGTCGATACCTCCCTCCCTCCATCCGGAATTGGAGAGTCTGCGGATTTTGACAAACTAAATGCTGCAATTGCCGCGATTACCGGCAGAAGTTTCAGGAATAAGTCAGATCTTGAGTCCAACAAGGTAATGGATGTCACCGATAATGGATTTCCCGGAAGGGTTATAAAAATCAATAAAGATCTAATCCTCCTCCTAACCAAGACAGCGGACGGAAGCGATCGGTATGGAATCGCCAATTTCAAACAATTCGGAAAGTGATACTGAGCCAGCAGAGTTAGTTTCCCATTTCCTCCCCTAAGGCAGGAAACTAGAAACGAAAGGAAACGAATTTGGAAACGAACCGGAAACAAGCGGCAGAATCCCTGAAATGGTAAGGATCGGCAGGGAAACGAAATCGAGACTGATTGCAGAAATTCCGGAAACGAACGCCTGCCACCCGTTTCCCTCACGCCACCCTATACCGAGCCTGATTCCCTCCCCCATCGATCTTGATCCTTTCTCCCGTCTCCAATCGCTTCGCCGCTTTTGAAACAGTGACCCGAGCATATCCGAGCATTTCAGCGATCTCCGAACAACGCTCCACGCCTTCAGCGATAGCCTGGAAAACCAATTCATCCGTTCCCGCTGCCGTCGTCTTTATCTCGAAAGCTCCCCCTGTTGATTCCGAAATATGCCAATCCACAGGTTCCGGCCAATGGCGATCATTTCGATTCTTTGTGAATGTTGAAACAAACCGTGCTCCCTCAGTGGTAGCCGTTCGCTCTTTTGAATCCGTATGGCTCACAATCCAGAAGGCTGCATCCTCGCGCCTGCTAGCTCCCCTCATGGCTCCATTCTTTCCGGCATGATGAACCACCACCACAGCAATATTATTTCTCCGAAAATCCAACAGCCAGTCGCCAATCTGTTTCCAATCGTCGTTATCGTTCTCTGAAATGCTGGACATGCTCGAAAGGTTATCGATCACAAGAACCTCAATCCCCTTCTCGAGACAAAAACTCAGCAAAGCCGCCCCACGAAGGGACTGCCCCCGTCCTGCGATAGCAGGATCACAAAAAACGCGAAGCGCTTCATCGCAGATCATTCCGCGCAGCGGAAGGATAATTCAATTCCCCCCTTCGGCTCCAGCTTGCTGGGGGCCGCAAGAAGAAATCCGTTGAACCCACGAAGGGACTGCCTGCCAATTAAGCAGACACCTTGAAAAAACCACGCCCACGGATCCGGTAAGTCCCAAGCTCCCGAGCACGAATCGGTCTTTTCAGTCGGATAACTCCGTCTTTGAAACGGATTTTGCGTCGAGTCACTCGAATAGGACGGAGCTGCTTTTTCCGAACAATCGTGCCCTGATTGTTGGCAATCGTCCGAAGCTTGCCAGAGTAACTACCAAGATACTTCGTGCTGCCCGAGGCAAAAACGCCACCGGCATTATAATTGATCTGGTCACCGCTCGTTGCCGAAAGCCCAACGCCTTTGAGACTCGCTGCGATCTCCGTCGTATCAGCCTTGTATACGATCGAACCGCGAAGGATTACCCGCCCGGTGAAAACCTCAGCAGACACTTTTGAAACAGAAGCAGGAAGAAGCGCGACAGAAGCAATTGCCGCGAAAATGAATCGAGAGGGAAAATTAGCCATATGTAGGAGATATTGTTTCTCTGCGAAGTGTCGTGACATCAGAAAGAGATCATCTTCCTCTTTCCAGAGTCAGACACCAAAACAGAAACGGTTTAGCGTTCAATGAACGCGGAGGGAAAGTTTTACTTAGGAAAACAGGAAAAACACAACACAAAAAAATTCTCAAGGCAGCGAGAAAACTTTCCACCTCCCCGGAATTTGCATTGAGCCGCCCCCCTCTCACATCTCATACCCCGGTTTTTTGTAGAGCTTCCCTGGAGCATTCACGATATCCGGCTGATACACATCCTCTGCCCAGCTCCCCGGTTCGACCTCTTCCATCGCGACCGACACGGACTCCTCCCCGTAGAGGAGGACATCCATGACGTCGCGGGTGATCTTTTCGGCCAGAAGAGCCTTCTGCTCCTCCGTCTTACCGGGCCAAAGTTTCACGATCACGTGTGGCATGCCGTATCACCCCTCGTATTGCTCATCGGTGACTTTCTCCATCCACGTGACAGGGCTGCCATCGACCGCCTCTTGGATCGCCATGTGGACCATCGCGACATCCGGGCTCGCTCCATGCCAGTGCTTCACACCGGCGGGAAACCAGACCACATCGCCGGGGCGAATCTCCTCGATAGGGCCACCCTCACACTGCACGCGCCCCACGCCGGAAGTGACAATCAAAGTCTGGCCGACCGGGTGAGTATGCCATGCCGTCCGAGCCCCCGGCTCAAAAGTGACATTCGCGCCCGAGACTCGAGAATCCCCCTTCGGTTGAAAAAGTGGGTCGATCCTCGTGGTTCCCGTGAACCACTCGTCCGGTCCCGGGGTAGAAGGCTGAGATCCAATTCGTGTAATTTCCATTTTCATATTCTTGGTTGGGTTTTGTGTTGAGTTGTCTTGTGATTGCAGAATGGCTGGCAAAGCAACAGAGGCAGAACCAGCCGTCTGTAAGAATTTTCTTCGATTAGTATTCATGTTAGTCTTTGAGATTTAGATCGTGGCCGAATCGATAACAAACCGATAGCGAGCCTCCTTGTTCAGCACCTTCTCCCAGGCTTCATTGACCTCTTCCGCCTTGATGATCTCGATATATGGGCGGATACCGTTGTCAGCGCAAAAATGAACGACCTCCTGCGTTTCCGGTATTCCTCCGATCAATGACGCATTGTAGTTCACTCGACTCGAGGCCAGCCCGATATTACTGATCGCCAGCTCGAAACCCGTAGGCATTCCCACCTGAGTGAAGAACCCGTTCGGCTTTACCACCGACGCATAGGCCGCCACATCGAACTGCACAGGTATCGTCGAAATCATGTGATCCAGCTTCCCTTTGTAAGGACCAAATTTCGACGGATCATCGATTACGATCGCCTCCTTGGCGCCGAACTTCAGGATGTCGTCCATCTTGTCCGGAGAAGTCGTGAATCCGTACACTTCCGCGCCCTTCGCGACGGCCAGTTTGATCGCCATATGCCCCAGCCCGCCGATACCGGCCACGCCAACTTTTTCGCCGACTTGATAGTTCGCATCCATGATCGGCGAGTAGGTAGTAATCCCTGCACAGAGCAGCGGCGCCGCTTCCTCAAAGGTGATATTGTCAGGAATGTGAACAGCAAAGTGATCTCTCACCACGATGTTCGTAGAATAGCCACCTTGAGTAATTCCAGTCGGTGACGCCTTGTCAGGGCCACCATAGGTGTAGAGCGTCTCACCGCGCTCGCAGTAGTGCTCCTCGCCGTGCGTGCAGCTCTCGCATTCCATGCAGCTATCTACCATACAGCCAACACCTGCACGATCGCCTACGGCAAACTTCGTTACGTTCTTCCCAACTGCCGATACGGATACCGACGATCTCATGACCGGGAACCTGCGGATACTGCTGCTTGCCCCAGTCACCCTTCATCTGGTGAATGTCCGAGTGGCAGATGCTCGCATACTTGATGTCGATCAAGACATCATCGTCACCAGCAGGTCTACGCTCGAATTCCCAGGGACTCAATTTTCCCGAGTCATCCATGGCTGCATAGCCCTTGGATTTGATGTTTCCATTCTCTCCTGCGAATAGCTGCGACGGACCAGCCAACGATAGACCGGCACCGACTGCAGCAGTTCCTTGCAGGAAGTTCCTTCTTGCTTGGTTTGTGTTTTCTTTGTTCATAAAATTCTGATTCATTAAATGGTTTCTCTTTGGTTGCGTATGTTGCAGTGATAGGAAAATTCACCCCACTGTCATTCCGCCATCGACAGTCAGACCGTGCCCCACGACATAGCTGGCGCCTGGGCTGCAAAGCCACAGCACTGCGTTGGCAATCTCCTCTGGACGACCGGGGCGACCGATTGGCACGCCATCACCAATCGCGGCATAAGCATCCTCATCCCCTTCCACCACATCTCTCGCGATCTGCGTATCAATGAGGCCTGGATTCACCGCATTCACACGGATCCCCTGCTTCGCATATTCCAGAGCAGCCGTACGAGTCAGCCCAATCACACCATGCTTCGATGCGATGTAGGAACCAATACCTGGATTACCTGTTAGAGCTCCTACGGACGCCGTATTCACAATCGCGCCGCTCCCCTGCTTCTGCATCTGTTGCAGTTCGTACTTCATGCACGCCCACACCCCACGCAGGTTGACGTCGATTACTCGATTCCATTCCTCGATCGTGCTCTCCGCCATCGGCGAAAGGTGTGCCATCACCCCCGCGTTGTTGAACGCACAATCCAATCTTCCATACTCAGAGAGGATGCGCTCCATCATCGCCTCTATCTGTTTCTCCTCACTCACATCGCATCCGACCGCGAGGGCGGAATAGCCAGCATCCACCAGGTTCTGTGCTTCCTCTTTGATTTCATCCTCGCGGTAATCCGCCAGCACGACCGTGCCACCCGCTTTGGCAAAAGCCTGGGCCGTCGCCAATCCAATTCCCGAAGAGGCCCCCGTCACGAGGATTACTTTGTCAGTGAAATTTAAAAAATTCTCCATGATTACCTTTCTTTATTAAAGTTTTGTTAGTTTAAACAATTCCGCTCCCGCCATGCTCCCGGCGAAGTCCCTTCCCAGTCCTGGAAAGCGCGGATAAAAGAATTGGGATCTTCGTATCCCAGTAAAAAAGCGACCTCACTCAACTCCAGAGATCGATCCGTCAGATACTGCCGCGCCAGATCAGCCCGCGTATCCTGCACAAGCTGTTTGAAAGTGACACCCGCCTCCTGCAACCGGCGCTGCAATGTGCGAAGGCTCAGGTGGAGATGCTTCGCCACTTCCTCACGACTCGGCCGCTTCCCGGCAATTGAGTGCTTCAACGCCCGCTTCACCTGCTCCCTCACGCCCAGTTCCGCCTCGCGAGCTTCGATTTCCTGGTCCAGTTGCTCGCTCAGCAACTTCACCAACTCCTCATTGTAAGTGATGAAAGGAAGATCGAGATCGCTCGTGCGAAAAACGATCGCATTGCGCTTCGCGCCAAAAACAATCGGGCAGCCATAGTGCTCCTCCAGCAATTCCCGGTGCTCCGCACTTCGGATCAATTCCAATCCGATAGCGTCGACCTTACCGCCCGTTCCCCGTCGACCGATAGCCAGAGTCCACGACAGACAGACATCGACTAGCACATCCGGCTCCGCACACTCATCATTGAGAAACGCGAACTCCACCGTCGTTTCCTCTCCCCGGGGATGGACTCGAATCTCCTCCGGACAGATCAGGATCTTACACCGGGCGATTCGCTTCAGAGCATCTCGAAAATTCCGACTGCAGGCAGCAGCGATCTGTGGAGGATCGAACCGCTCGAATCTCGGCTCGGCCCCCAGTTCCAGACCGATTCCCGGATCACCACTGACCTTTCCAATCGCCTCCCAGAGAGCAAAGAGCTGCGCAGTGCTCGCATGGATCTTTTTCTGATCCAGAAAATGCGGAGGCAATCCGGCCTCATGCAGAACCTCAGCAACCGAAACCTTCCGTTCTCTCAGTCGGTCTCCTAAGAGAGAAGAAACTCGGAACCGATCGTTGGTGACTTTGGGTTTTGCCATGTTGTCACCATACCGCCCACCCCGAAACCGTCACTAGCAGAACGTGCCAACACACATGCAGAACGCGCCAAACAGCCAGAAAAAAGCGGTTTTCTCGCAGCAAGCCCGAGAAAACCGCCCCGCAAATCGCTCGTCCACACCTACCACTTGTGCGGACCGAAACGGTCAAAGAATCCACCCGTCGGTCCATCGTCATCGATTAGCGCATACCTCACCGACGGCTCCGCGCCCACCTCTACCGGCAGAGCTCCCGGGAGATCTACATACCGAGTCTTCGTCAAATCCGGATCGACTGCATTCACCTTGATTCCAGCAGGACCCAACTCCCGGGCCAGATGGACAGTCATCGCATTCAGAGCCGCCTTCGACGAAGCATAGCTCGGCAGTAGAACATCGTAGTATTTGCTGGCCTCGTCAGTCATATCCAACAGCGACGCCAGCCCACTTGAGACATTCACAATCCGCCCGTGTGAAGACTTCTTCAGCAAAGGCAAAAATGCCTGTGTCACCCGCAGCGTACCAAAGACATTCGTGTTAAAAGTCATCATCACATCCTCGATCGGTGCTTCCGTCAAAGGTCCACGATCCAGGGCAACCCCAGCATTATTTACCAGGATATCCAGCCTCCCGTGGCGTCGTTCGACCTCACCGGCCGCCAGATACACACTCTCCTCTGCCGTTACATCCAGCTGCACGACCTCCGTTTCCAGCCCTGCCTCTGCGAATTCATCGACCACACCCTGGCCCTTTTCCTGGCCACGCGAACCGACGAGTACTCGCACACCTTTCTCCGCGAGCTGGCGGGCCGTTTCTTTCCCGATGCCATCAGAGGCACCCGTTACAAGAGCAATTAATTTACTGTTTTCTGTCATTAGTTTTAGGGTGTGTTAGAAAATCAGGGTGAGGCGTGACGCTGGCCATTGCTCCGCCTCGCAAGGCGCTTCGAAGAAGCGGGGTTTCCCCCGCGACTGAGGAGCAACAAAGTGAGGTGGCGCAAGGGACGCGCTTCTCCCCACATACGCCCCGCTCGCGGGGCCTGA
>PAAG01000031.1 GCA_002698785.1 Verrucomicrobiales bacterium
GTTCACCTTCAGTCGTGATCCACCAGAATAGGACACTGCCTGTCATCGCGATGGGGCCGAAGAGATACCAGTCGGAGCCATTGACGACCGCGCCGCATATTAGAGTGGTGATAAAGCCGGTGACACAGGCGGCGGCGAGGGCTCGTATTCCGCGAAAGGTGGGGAAGCGAAAATAGAGGATCGTGGCAAGGATGACTCCGGGTATCATGAAGAGTCCTGTCGAAAAGGTTGAGAGGAGCGTTTGCCGGAGGAACTGGTCGAGTCCGAATTTGGGTGTAATGGGCATCAATCGGTAATGCAACCACGTTGCTCCTGCGAACAGGATGCTGCCGCCGAGTGCTCCGCCGAGCCAGCCCCAGAGAAGTGGTGAGATCTTTTTCATGGAGTGGGCCTGCGAATTTACCTCAGAGATCCTCTATGATCTCCCGACGTTTTGCCTCGTATTCTTGAGGCTCGAGGAGTCCTTTTTCTTTCAGGGTTGCGAGCTCTGCGAGGCGATCTTCTGCTGTTTTCGCGGGTGGTGACGTTGGGGCGGGCGTCTGGGATGTTGTGAATTCTTCGGTGGGGAGTCCCTCCTCGGAAAACGCATTCACGGCGGCTTGAATTCCGAGACCGATGGCTACCAGTGTCCAGAGTACTCCGAACCATGCGGGGCCATCTGATTCTTTAATTGCCGGCATCACGACGGTGATGCCGATGATGGTGAAAATAAGCGCCATGATCATCTGAACGATCGAGGCAGGTTTGCTGGGTTTTATTTTTCCGCGCATGCTGGGTGGCTCCTCTTTGAATTGGCATGGTGGCAGATTGGTATGGTTCTGTCACGCTCGGGGCTAACGAGATTCTACTATGCATAGTGAGGGCGTGGCACTCACGTGGCGATTATAATGTGGGGGCGGGTTTCGAATGGGGCAGGGGTATGGTCGGCGAAAGTGTAGCCACTTCCGCTACTGTGGGGTCGCGATCCTGGGAAGGACTGTGTAGGCCAGAAGATTGATCAAGTAGGGGGATATCAAGATGAAACTCAGGTAGGATCGAAACAGCCACTTGTTCTCCCGACGCCGAAGTCGGGCGAGGCAGAAAACACCGAAATGAAGAACAAGCGCCATGGCGCCCAGCCAGGAGTGGGCGGTGCTGGAAATCGATAGAACGGTGGGCGTCGAGAAAAGCCAGAGTCCTGATGCAATCAGGAGAATGATGAGAAAAGGGGCCAGCTTCCACGCGGTGGCTGGGGATGGTTGTGTGTGCATTCGGACGAACGGTCGAACGTAGCGTTGGTTTTCTGCGGGCGCTGAGATCTTCCTTTTTCTGAAGATGAGTGTGCGAACGGGGCGAGGCTTGTGGCCGTCGAAAGTGTAGCCACTTCCGCTACAGAATCTGCGGGCGATGGTTTGTGGTAGGTTCGGAGGTCATTTGTGAGGGAAGGCGAAAGTGTAGCCACTTCCGCTACGGGGATGGTTTGTGATATTCTCTGGCATGCATAAGTGGAGAAGCGCGATGGAGAGATGATTCTGATTGGCGTGGTCGAGACAGGGGTTCTGGCCGCCGGAAGTGTAGCCACTTCCGCTACGCTTGTGGGATTTGTGTTCTGGTTTAGTCTTCGTAGTCGCGCCAGATCCATTCGGTGGGTTCGTCGGCTTCTGCGAAGTGGTCGAAGAGGTTTGGTGCGGGGCCGAGGTCGAAGACTTTGGGCGGGTCTTCGAATACTAAGGTTTCTCCCTCTTCCTGATAGATGAAGAATTTGTTCTGCTGGGGCGGTAGGTCTTTTCCGCCGGAGGTGAGGACGATTCCGGTGAGGGGATCGCGGTCGGGCATTTCGAGGAGATGCTGAAAGAAGAGGCAGTAGAGGTTCGGGGAGATGGTGTCGTCGATTTCCTTGAGCATGGAGAGGGCTGCGTTGGCGGCTTCTTCTCCCGGGATTTCTTCGATGAAGAGGGCGTATCCTTTGTCGGTGTAGATGCCGGGATCAATGGGCGGGCCGGGGTCGCGGAGGCTGGAGCAGGCGGCGGTGATGGCTCGTCTTTCGAGGTTGGCAAGGGTCTGGGAAGGCGTCATGGGATTCTGTCTCTGTGAGTGACAGTGTATTCCACGATGCTGTTTCTGTCCTGCGATCTCTGGGGGGATGAAGGAAGCACGGCGACGCTCCCCTCGTAGCCGGATGTAGTTCTACCGTAGCGGCACTTTTCTTCCGAATCGAGTAACTGCCCAACTGGACAGAAAGGCCGTGATCAATGCCGGTATCGATCCAGACAAGACTACGAGTGCTCCCAGAGGTAGGGCGTAGATGCCGAATCCAAATGCAGCCAGAAACAATTGTCCGGTGAAGATGCCTACCCAAGACAAAAACCACGATTGCGGTGCGAGGATTCCGGACGTTAGACCGGCGATTGCCATCGCAGAAAGGAATGTAAGTCCGGTGTCGTTCCAGAGCTGGGGGCGTTCACTCGGTGGCGATAGGGTCCAGATCAAGGTCCCCGCGATACCGCACAGGATCATCACAATGTAGCTTGGCCATTTGAATTTTCTGACAATGCAATAATGGGCGACACGGAGTAATGCGCCCGAGAGAAGGAGGCCGAAGCCACCAAGATAGAGAAAAACACTGAGGTGCAAGTTTATCCCATCGGTCTCCGCAAACGAACGAGGAGTGACCAATAACGCACCAAGAAGGAACGCCATTCCAAGTATCAGAAGCCACTTCGCAATTCGCTTCATCTGCCTATTGCTTCAAGGACTGCTCCCTTTGTGGTATCCGGCTCTCGATCGAGAAATGCGAAGATGATGGAGATTACCAGCACGGTGATGCTGTAGCCCAGAAGAAACCTGCCGAATGCAGCGGAGTCGGCGGAGAGGTCACCTGAACTGAAGGCAATGACCCAGATGGCATGTTGAACAGCGGAGAGAATCCAGAATGTACGTCGCGAAACGGCGTATCTCGAGTCGAGCATGCGCAGCCACCAGCCGATCCAGATGAACCAACCGAAATACAATTGTGCAGAGAGAAGGAAAAAGGCGACCGATTCTTTGTCCCAGATCACATTGCCTGTGAAGACCGAGCTCAACGCGAACAAAGGAACGATCAGCCCTGAAAGCGATAGCATCGCCCATAGGATGCCCTGAAAGGCGAGTATTCCTGAGACTACGCGAATCATCATGATGAGGAAAGGTAATCCAGAACGAAAGCCCCCGCATCTGAAACTCGATATTGTGTGCAAATATACTGGAACTGTATGTGCGGAAACGATACAAGTAGCAGGTGATCTTTCCAGGGAACTCCCTTTTGTCTCTATATGAAATCTCTACCTGCTTTCCTACAGAAGCCCGAATGGATTGCGATCGCTGTGCTGGCGGTTTGCCTGATTGTGACGAATGTTCAGCTGGTGCAGCTGAAGTCTTCGGTGGCTTCGGGAATGCCCATTTCTCCTGCGCTGGTAGCGGAGCGTGTGGAGGGGGATTTGATTGGTCTTTCGGAGGGGCGATATGAGATCGAGATCCAGGACGTTCGCTACAATGTGCGGGAGGATGCGTATCAGGTTTCGTATGAGTGGGGGAATCCGGAGGAGTCGCAGGGGTGGCAGACGTCTCTCACTCTGACGGGGGATGGGTTTGGTGGTTACCTTGGGAGGTTGCAGAATACGCAGTTTTTGAAACCGCTGGGGCGGGATTTGGATGTCCTGATATCGATGCAGTCGGCTTCGTCCTTTAAAGGGGAGTCGTAGGGGCTTGGCTTGTGGCCGGCTGAAGTCTGGCGACTTCCGCTACGTGGTTGGGGTGGCGCTTTTCGATCAATCGGTAAGACACTCCATGGCGTGGGGGTATTTGCCGTTGAGCCATTCGACGATTTCGTTGGCTTGTGGTGTGTTGAAGGTTTGATACCTAGCGATGAGCTGGGCTTTTTCGGATTCGCTGATCTGGTCGAGTCCTCGGTCGTGGAGGAGTGGTAGGTCTTCTTGAAGGGCTGCCGCCAGTGGCTCGGGGCATAGGGCTGTGACGGCGTTCTGGAATGCTTTGTCAGGATCGTAGGTCTCTTTTTCCCGGTATCGCTCGGCAAGGGTGGCGAGAGGGATTTGGGACAGGTAGGGCTGGTTCATCGGGTTGACGGCGTGACCAGCGGTATGGAGGGCGATCTGGTAGGGGCGACCGACGAAGGGGCGGAGGTGGAGGTGTTTGCACATCTTCGCGCTGTCGTTGACGGGGTAGTTGTCCCAGAGAAAGGGTTTTCGGCCGAGGCGTTCGGCTACGGACTTGAGGTGGTCGATGGGGTAGGCGAAGGAACAGACTTCGGGACCGGTCCAAAAGACGTTCACGGATGAATCGAGGCTCTTTCCGAGACTTTCGAGGTAGTTGGCGGGGCGCTGGCCGAAGATCTGGTCGAGCTTGGGATCGTCGGAGTAGTAGGTGGGACACATGATGACCTTCCCCGCTGTAGTGGCTGCGGCGGCGCGATGGGTGGCGTCGACCTGGATCTCGGCGATGCGGTCGAGATCGCCTTTCATGTCGTCGAAGAGGATGGCGAGGATGTCAGGAGAGAGCTCGTTGAGCTGGCGAATCTTGTTTTCGAGAAGCTGGATGGCTTTGTCGTCGTATTGAAAATGGAGTTCGTAGAGATTGATCCCGATGCCGAAGGCGACTCCGGCTTTCCAGTAGATTTCTCGGATTTTCCGGAGACCTGTAAGGGTGACGTCTGGCAAGGGTTTGTGCCATTCTTCGCGAAGGAAGCGGTCGCCTTTGGGGGCGTAGATGTAGTAGTTGTAGCCGTGTTGCTTGAGGAAGGCTGCGTAGTCGGCACGGGCGGGCCAGGACCATTGGCGGCCGAAGAAGCCTTCGATAATGCCGAGATTTTGCATGGAGAGCGGAGTGGTATTTTGGGTTATATAAATTATGAAAATTATGGATCAAGTGGAAAAGGTGCCGTAATCGATGGGATTTTTTTTCGCTTTCGATTGCGGTATCTCCCTCAAGATGAGCGCAAGCTTGCGCCATTAGTATACGCTGCTGAGGGATTTCTGGGCTGCGTGGGCGGGGATGAGCTGTTGTGTTTGTTGAGGTTCCGGGAAACAAGGGGGCTTTTCCTATTTCTACTCTTAGCGATTCTATGCTCTGTTCGGAGTGGTTGTTGCTTAGGATTCATTGAATGCTTTCTCCTCTCCCTGTTTCTCTGCGCGAAGTTCTGGAGGCTGCCGGGTTGCCGGTGCCTGCGGGGGATCGTGTGCCTTTTGAGCTCGAAGAGGTAGAGGGCTCGATCGGTGGGCGTTTTGCCAAAGTGGCGCGGGCAGTGCCGGATCGTGTCGCGATTTCGTATGCGGGGGAGGAGGTCTCGTATGGGGATCTGCGGGAGATGGTAGTGGGGTTTTCGGGGTGTTTGGCAGGGGAAGCGGATGTGCCTGTCGCGCTGTATGGAAATACGAGCGTGTGTATGGTCGCTGCGATTTTTGCGTGCTTTGAGGTGGGGCGACCGTATGTCTTTTTGCATCCGAGTCTGTCGGCGGAGCGAACCGGGGAGATCCTCCGGGACACGGGTGCGGATGTGGTGGCGTACGACGCCGGGGGGAGAAAGCCTCCTTTCGAGCTGCCTGCGGGGGTGACTGGGGTAGGGCTGGACCGTAGGGAAATTTACAAAGGTGGTGGCGCTGGCAATGATGTCGGCGCGGATAGCCTGGCCTATATCGTCTACACGTCGGGATCGACGGGCCAGCCGCGCGGGGTGGCGCAATCACATCGGAATGTGCTGGCGGATATTCAGCGCCAATCGAGGGATCTGTTAGTGTCGATGGAGGATCGGTATGGTCTTCTTTTCCCGCTGGGGAGTAGTGCGGCGATCTGTCATCTGTGTGGGGCTCTGTTGAACGGGGCGACGCTGTGTCCGCTGGATCTCAGTCGGGCGAGTTTTCACGATCTGCGGCAGTGGCTGGAAAAGGAAGCGGTGACGATCCTGGACATCAATGTGTCGACGTTTCGCGAGTTTGTCAGGGTGTTGGAGAAGGGGGAGAATTTTCCTGCGCTTCGTGTGTTGTCGCCGGGGAGTGAACCGGTGCATCGGATCGATCTGGAACTGTATGGGGCGTATTTTTCTGATCGCTGTGTGCTGCAGAATGCCTATGGCACGAGCGAGACGAGGACGGCGACGCAGTATTACCATCATAAGTCGCTGGACCCGGTGCTGGATGGGGAGCAACTGACGATCGGTTTTCCGGTGGAGGGGAAGGTGATCTCGATTGTGGATGAAATGGGGGAGCCTGTTCCTGCGGGTGACGTGGGAGAGATGGTGATTCGCAGCGGGTATATTGCGGGTGGCTACTGGAATCGGCCGAGGGAATCTGAGGAGCGTTTTCAGCGGGAGGCGAGCGAGATTGTCTATCGCACGCGTGATCTGGTGAAGCAGTTGGAAAGCGGGCACCTGGTGCACGTGGGGCGAAGTGATAGCAGTGCGAAGGTGCGGGGGCACCTGGTGGATCTGTCGTCGGTGGAGCATGTGCTGCGGCGGCATTCGGGAGTGGAGGACGCTGCGGTGCTGATGGCAAAAAGTCGTGCCGCGATGGATTGCCTGGCGGCTTTTGTCATTCCGGTGAGCGATGCGGTTCCTTCGCCGGGTGAATTGCGGGAGCATTTGTTAGGGCATCTGCCGCAGTCGGCGGTTCCCTCGGTGTTTCGTTTTCTGGATCGTTTCCCGTTTTTGCTGAATCAGAAGCTGGATCGAAAGGCGCTGGAGGAAATGGTGAGGATGCCGCCTGTCGAACTCCATCGCACGGATGCGACTCCGCCCGAGTCGAAGTGGGAAAAGGAAATCGCAGATCATTGGCGGCGTGTGCTGGATTTGGATTTCGTGGGAGTGCACGAGGATTTTGTATTGCTGGGTGGCGACTCGCTGCGGGCGCTCGCTTTGTTTGCGGCGATAGAATCGGCCTGTGGCGTTCGGTTTGCGGCGGCCGATGTGTTTTCCGCTTTTACCGTAGCTTCGATGGCGAAGAAGGCGGAAGCGCTGGCGCAAGGGATTTCCGACGAGGCTCTTGCTGTGTCGAAGTTTCTGGTTCCGTTAGGAGGTCGAGAAGGAGAGGATAGTTTGCTTTTTGTGCCGGGAGGTTGGGGAGGTGATCCGGAGATACTGGTGTTTGCGGGTATCGCTCGTCAGTTGTCTTCTGCGTTTCAGATGTTTGCGGTTCCCTCGCGGGCGATGGATGGGGAATGGGTGAAGGTGCTGGAGGATTGTGACTACGACATTCAGACTCATGTGAAAGGGATTTTTGAATCGATCGAGGGGCTTTCTCATGTGTCCCTGGTCGGTGAATGCGTCGCGGCGGTGACTGCTTTGTTTTTGGCTGATTTGCTGGAGAAAAGCGGACG
The DNA here is from genome assembly GCA_002698785.1 of Verrucomicrobiales bacterium. Classification (GTDB taxonomy): domain Bacteria; phylum Verrucomicrobiota; class Verrucomicrobiia; order Verrucomicrobiales; family DEV007; genus Arctic95D-9. Next base: position 7,342 of record PAAG01000031.1, read on the forward strand.
GAAACCGGGGCGGCTGATCCTGATCGATCCATGGATACCGGATTCGGTTTTTGATTCAGATGAGGATGCGAGCAGCGATATGCCGGAGGAGATTCGGAGATACTACCGGATGCTGAAGTCGGCTGAGCTGCCGATGGTGGAGAGTTCGTTCGCTATCATCTCGTCGACGGCTTCGGGTTCGAGGGAAGAGGTGGCGAAGTTCTGGGCGACGAGAACGAGGGGGATGGTCGAGCTTTTCGAAGCGGAAGGAGATCACGAGTCGATCCTGCGATCGGAGGCTGTGAAGACGGCGGGACTGCTGGACGCGATCCTGGCTGCGGGAGTGGAGTGTTGTTGATTTCAGGCTTGTGGGGAGGTGTAGCGAACTTTCCTACTTCTTTTATTACTATGGAAATGAGGTCGATTTTTCTTTTCTTGTTTGGGGTCGCTTCGGTGGTGGTCGGTTCGGAGCCTTCGGTGGATCGGATCGATTATGCGAATCCCGGTGAGTATCTCGAGATCCCAATATCACTTGGGAACGCCGAAGCGATCAGGGATCTATTGAATGAGTGGAAAGGGGAGACGGACACCGAGACGATCCAAAATGTCCTCGACTGGAAGTCGGCGAATCTCTCCTACAATGGTGATCGCGCCTATGAGTGGAGAAATTTTGATACGGTATTGGAGGAGGGCTGCCTGGCGAGTTGTGCGGACGAGGCGATCTTTTGCGGAGTGGTGCTGAAGTCGGCGGGCATCCCGACGGTGTGGGTAAAGTCGATGGATGTGGATTGGATCTGGGATTTCAAAACGGGGCCGGAGCCTTCGCGCTGGTCGGGGCATGTCTTCCTTGAGGTGTATGTGGATGGAGCGTGGTGTTTGTTGGATCCGGGAGCGAGCACGCTGTATCGCGATTACTCTCCCGCGATGAGGATTCTGCCGGGAAACCGATTTGCCTATGACAAAGGGAACGATCCGAAGGAGATGGTGATGTCGCTGCAGTGGGAAGAGTGGAAGCAGCAGTCGCGGGAGTATTTTTCAGACTTGGATGTGGCGATTCTGCCAGTAGATCCGCGAGGTGGAACGAGCCTGGCGCGGAATCAGGCGTTTGTAATCGGGAATTCTCCGTTTTATGAGAAGCTGACGGAAATGGCTCGGGAGAAAGGCTATCGCGATGTGTGGTCTTTCAACACTCAATATGACCGAATGCTCCCGAAGGCGAAGGGGAACCTGTTGTTAGTCGAGACTCATCACGGGGAACCCGTCGTGTCGCGAGAGGTGCTGGAGGCGTATTTCCCGGAAGCGTTTGAGGGACTGAAAAGAAAATCCAGGTCGATTGAGGTGGCGGGGACGAGGATCGTATTTTGCGATTTCGATGAGGGGGCAATCGAAGTGCCGAAGGTGCGTGAGTAGGTGGGAGATCAGTTTGTGAATTCTCCACAAGCGCGAGACAATCCGGCCCACGCTTTCACGTGCCAGTCGGTGTGTTGAAATAGTATTTCCTCGACTGTGTCGTTCCTAGTGATGACGGTGCACCTCCAGAATCGCAGTCCGATCATTTTCTCTCGGTTGTGGATGATCATAGGAGCTTTCGAGCCTGATACGAGTTCTACAATGTTCGTGTGCCAGTCCGGTAATTTTTTGTGGCCCCCGGCCAGAAGGTTGATATCCGCGTTGTCGATGCGCCACTCTTCAGGAAATTGCCCGATGGATTCTTCGTAGGTCATTCCGGGTTCGATGCGAGTGATGACATCAGGTATGAGAAACCATGTCCCTGCGGTCAGCGTGAGGTAAGCAGCAAAGATCAGGACGGGCGTCGCTATGCCGAACAGGGTGATGGTCCGTTTCATGGGCTGGCACTTTTGTGGCAGAGTCGTTTGTGGATGGCAAGTCTGGTATCTGGAGTCTGGTGGCAGTTCACGCACCGATCAAAAAGAGGAAAATGAGTGAAGGGAACGAGAGTAGAAACGAGAACGCTGCACCTGTCTCTTTTCGGACAAAGGCCGCTATGGAGAGCGTGATCGAAGTCAGGGCCGCTCCTACAAGGGAATAGAAAACGAAAATGATGAGCTCGTATACGGTCTCTACGATGCCGAGGCCCAGGATAACACCGGCCAAAATGATAATTACCGGTAGGATCAGTGATCCCTTGGTACATGGTGATTTCATAGAGTAAGTTTTCCAGAGTGCTGCGAGTTGGAGAAATCGATAATTTCGCAGCGAGTATCGACCAGAGCGATGATGGGGCGTTTCGATGAGTGGTCCGCTTGTTGCTATCTTTTTCGCGTGGGGCTCGTTTGTGTATGAAAATCAATTGCCAAAGCGAAGTTATTCGTAATAGTCAATCATCCGCTTCTCTCTGCCGTTCCCATGAAATTCCGGACTGTTATTGCCATTTCTTTCGCTACAGCTTCGGTGTGGGCAGGCGACAGTGGTTGGTCTGGAAAGGCTCCCATCACTGAGAAGGCCCCGATTGAGGAGTGTTACGACCTGGGTGGAGAGATCTCGGCCGGCTATCGGACGGATTACATTCTCCACGGTTTGCGGGTGGATCGCGATGCTGTCTGGGTGGATGTGAACTATACGTTTACGGATTTTTACTTCCCAATCCGATTTGGCGCGGCTCATACCAGTGGGACGGATGCGGTGTTTCCTTTTGACTTCATCGGTCCGATCGATACGACGGATGTGTATCTGGCGGCGGATTTCGAAAATGTGGCCGGGTTCGACGTCACGGTCGGCTACCTGCATCGTTTCCTGAATTTCGGGCTGCCTTTCATTGAAGGCATCAACTATGGCGAATTGAGTCTCGATATTCGCCGAGACCTCGGTTTTGCGACGTTTTTTGTGGGTTCAACGGTCGGTTTAAATTCGATGGACTCTTTCTTTGCCGCAGGTGGTGGCGATGGCTGGCTGTATCGGGCAGGCCTGGAAAAAGAGATTCCTTTGTGTGATGCGGCTTCGCTCTATCTCACGGGTGGGGTGGGGTATCACGACAATTTCTTCTACGATATTCCCGGTTCGAGCGACTGGAGTCACTATTTCCTTACGGCTTCACTGCCGATCCAGTTGAACTGCCGGACGACGCTCACTCCCTATATCGGATACAACGGAGTGCAGCAGTGGGATGTCTATTCTCCGCAGGGAGATGCTCTCCACGGTGGGGTGAGCCTGTCAGTATCGTTCTGATTTCGTTACAGGCGGAGTTGCGCCTGTATATGGAAATCCTGACAGTTGCTTATTACGCGGAAAGGTGGATGTTCCTCGCGCCGACTTCCACGATGAAAAACGTTCTTCTCTTTTGCTGTAGTTTCTCCCTTCTTTCGCTGTCTACATTCATCCAGGCTGAGCCGAGCAATTTCGCGGCTGGTCGAAGTGTGCTGGGGCGTGACGATTTCTTGGGAGACGCCACTTTCGGGGTGCCGGTTCCACCCACGGCTACGGAGTTCAATTTTCCAGAGGGTGTCGCAGTAGATCCTACTACAGGTAAGGTCTTTGTAGCGGACAGCGAAAATAACCGGATTCTGCGGTTTTCTTCGACCAATGCTTACAGGACGGGTGCTGCTGCTGAGGGTGTTCTCGGGCAGGATAATTTCATTTCGAACGATCCCAACCAGGGTGGTTCTGCTGCGGCTGATACGTTGAGTTATCCGTTGATGTTGGCTTTCGACTCAGCTGGGCGCTTGTATGTCACTGACTGGGAGAACTTCCGTGTGTTGCGATATGATGATGCTTCCAATAAGGCCGACGGAGATGCTGCGGACGGTGTGCTGGGGCAGGTGGATTTTACTACTACGGTGCAGGGAGGAAACTCGACAGTCATGGCCGACGAACTCAAATTTGCGTCACCCACAGGTATCGCTGTGGATGCCTTGGGTAACCTCTGGGTCGCAGACAATGCGCAGGAGCGGGTCGTAAGATATGATAACGCCGCGACCAAGAACGGTTTGGCGACTCCGGATTGTGTGGTGGGACAGGTTGATTTGATGACTTTTGATATCGATACGGCAGCTCAGGATAAGTTTGTAGATCCGTATGGGATCAGCATTGGACCGGACGGGGAGCTGTGGGTAGCAGATGCAGCCGCTAATCGAGTTCTACGGTTCGACAATGCTGCAACTCTGATGGACGGAGCTTCGGCGAGTGGTCTCCTCGGTCAGGATGATTTTGCGGATGATGTGCTAGCACTTGCAGCCGGGCCCAACAATTTTTACAATCCCTACTATGTCACCGCTGCTCCGAATGGAACTGTGTGGGTGAGTGACTACACCAACGTCCGGGTGCTTGGTTTTCGTAATGCGGCGACGAAGAGCGGTCTTGTAGACGCGGATGTGGTGCTGGGACATCCGAATTTTACCAATTCTGATCATAGGCCTTCTGATCAGCGCTCTCTCCGGGGACCGGCTCAGATCGCGATCGGGAAAGAAGGGAGCCTCCTCGTAGCGGTATACGACCAGTCTCGGGTGATGCGTTTTTCTGATGATGTGACGGTGAGTGCGATCAAGAGAAAGATCGTGACGAAGCGCAAGCGTGCAACGATCCGTGGTCGGTCCAGCGGTGCGAACAGGGTAGAAGTTCAAATCGTAGGGCAGGGCGGCTACAAGAACGCTCGCGGTATTGTTTCCATCTGGAAGGCAAAGACGAAGAAACTGACCCGCCGCGCGACGAGAGTGAAGATCCGCGCGATCGCTTTCGATGGTTTCACTGCGACAAGCAGGGCGAAGGTCATTATGAAGAAGAAGCGCCGCTAGTGCGTGCGCTTCCGCGAGCGAGGATTCCTACTTCGTCCGAAATGTCTCGCTCTGAATGAGGGCGAGAAGGAGATCGCGAAAGCCGTTGCCGGTTTCGTGGTTGGCTTTGACGATGGCGGCGATTTCTTTGCGCTCGGAGTAGTTGGGGACGCGACCAGTGGCGTAAGTCATGAGATGGCCGGCGAGGCATTCGGAGAACTGATCGACGTTCTGGACGAGCCACTTTTTGAAATCGACGATGTCTTTTATCTCGGTGCCGTCGGGCAGGGTGGAGGAGGCGTCGATGGGGTTGTCGATGCCGGGCCAATTGTCGCGCCAGGCTCCTACGGGATCGAAGTTTTCCAGGACAAAACCGACGGGATCGATCCGCTTGTGGCAACCGGCGCAGTTCTCATCCGAGGTGTGTGCAGTGAGGAGGTTGCGAGGAGTGGTGGCTCCCCGGGTGTCGGGCGTGAGGGCGGGGACGGATTTTGGCGGCGGCGGAGGAGGCATGCCGAGAATGTTTTCCAGCACCCAGACGCCGCGGAGGACGGGCTGGGTATCGACTCCGTTGGCGGTAGCCATCATGACGGCAGAGTTGCCTAACACGCCTCCATACCGACCGCCGCGGGGTAGGGGGATACGCTGGATGATGTAGCCGCCTCCTTTCCTGTATCCCTCTTTGAGGCCATAGACATGCTGTGCGAGACGGGAAGAGGTGAAAGCAAAATCCGGATCGATGAAATCGGTCATGGGACGATTCTCCTTTAGTATCTCGAAGAAGAGATGCTCGACCTCTTCTCGGGCGGAATCGGCATCCTTTGTCTTAAACTTGAACTTCGGATCGGGCATGATCTCGGGCAGAATTCGGGTGTCGAGCCATTGGCCGGTGAAGTTCCGGACGAAGGGGGCGGAGGAATTTCCGGGAAGAAGGCGCTTCGACTGGAAGTAGAGAACCTGGGAGTCGGTGAGTTTTCCCTGCTCGGCTTTCTCAATGAGGCGGTCGGCGGGTGGCGCACCTGTCAGGAAATAAGAAAGGCGAGAGGCGAGATCGTAGTCGTCGAGCGGTCCGTCGGTGAGGGATCGGTAGAGGAAACGTGGGGAAATGAGAGCGCTCCTGATGATGAGGTGCATGGCCTCGTCGGGAGTGTGTCCGGCGGTGATGTGGCGATCGTGCATCGCGAGATACGACTGAACAGTTTCGCCGTCGGCGGGACGGCGAAAGGCTGAGGTAAGGAAACGGCGTATCACGGATTCGGGGTTTCGATCTTCGCCGAAAAAATTGTTTTGGAGGCGTTTGCGTTCTTTGTCCTCTGGGCTGTCGACAGGGCGCAAGGGGCCCTCAAGCTTGAGTCCGTGGACTTCGAGGGCAGGGCCATTGTCGTAGACGTCGAAAACGACGGTTTCGGCGTAGAGCACGGGATTACCTGCTGCGGCTTTAAGGAACTTGGCGCGATCTTTTTCGGAGATCTCTGGAAGCTCGTCGCGCTCCAGTTTTTTCTTTACGCGTTCCCAGCCGACGCCACCTCGGAAGCCCTGACGCCCGCCACTCTCGTTGACCATTTCGTTCCAGGCAGCGAGGTAGCCGGGGATCTCGGAGTCGCGCTTTTCGAAGTAGGCCAGTAGGTGACTCTCATTTTTCCGGTCGCTGCAGAATGGGGCGTTTTCCCAATGAATGACCGGAGTCTGTCGTTCGTAGAGTGCCGCCTCGAAGGTGTATGTTTCGGGCGACTCGCTGGTGACTTCGATTTCTTTTAGAACGCGGAGAGTCTTTTTTGAAATGCCGTCGGGACTGGACAGGTCGCGGGCGAAGATCTTTGCGATCATGGAAGGAGCGTCGGGGGCGGGGCGGAAGGTTGAGAGCTCAACGGTGATACGGTAGATGCCGGCGGCATGTGTTTCGATCCGGGTGGGCCAGGTGGAGCTACGCCAGATAGGGTTGCAGTTCATGCCGAGGCGAAGGGCGTCTCCGACGACCTTCCCTGAGGAATAGCTGATGACGAGCTCGTCGACTCCGGCGCTGGAGCTTTGTTTTTCGACGGGAGGGATCGGTGGAGGGAAAAGCTGATCTGCGACGAGACGAGCTGTTTCGGAGTAGGCTTGGAGCAAAGGTGGAGAAAGGACGAGTCCTTCCCCGACATTGTCGAACCCGTGGTATTCGCGATCGGCAGGAAACCCGGTGGGAAGCTGAAAGCCTTTGAGATCGAACAGTTTCTGGACGGTGGTCTTGTACTCGGACTGATTCAGGCGGCGGGCGAGTGTGCCGCCGATCGGGGTGTGCTCGGTGAGTGTCTGGTCGAGCCAGGCGAGGAACTGCTGCTGCTTTCCTGCTTTCGGGCGAGGCTTTTTCTCGGGTGGCATTTCGCCTTTGTCGACGGCATTGAGAACGCGTTCCCACAGGTGGATGGAGTCTTTCTCGGACCAGTCGACTTCAAAGAAATCGAGATTGATCTCTCCTTTTTGCGTGGCTTCGTCGTGACATTCGAGACAGTTGTTTTCGATGAATGTCAGGGTTGGGTCCGGCAGGTCTTCGGACAGTGCCGAGGTGATGAACCCGCAGGTGACCACTACAGGTAGAAAGCGGTGCCTCATTGTGCTAGCTGAAGAGGTGATTCAGGTTGCGCTTTGCGTTGGAGAACTCTTCTGCCTCGATACCCATCTGCTGCATGAGACTGATGTAGAGGTCGCCAAGGAGAGGTGAGTCGTCGGCTTCCGGATCGACAGCGATGTGTTTCCCGTGATTGAATCCACCGCCTGCAACCAGGGTGGGGAGATTGGAATTGGCGTGTCGGCTCGCGTCCCCCATGCCTGTTCCTAACATGACAATCGTGCTATCGAGGAGTGGTTCGCCGTTGGCGTCGGTCTTTGTTCTCAGTTGCGTGAGAAAGCGATCGAAGCGCTTCATGTGCTCTGTCTCGACGCGGATGAGGTCTGCGATGGCGTCGGGATCGTTGCCATGGTGGGACAGGGCGTGGTATCCGGCCTGAAGCGTTTGGCCGTCGATGGTGAAAACCTGGCCAAGACCACCTATGAAAAGGCTGAGCACATTGGTCGACTCGGTCTCGAGAGCAAGAACCATGAGATCGTACATGATGCTCTCGGCTTCCAGCTGTAAGGTGGGTGCGATGGGATCGTATTCCGGCTTTGGGTAATCGGTCTCGGGAATGGGATCGTCGACGGATTCGATCTGGCGAGACATGCGCTTTTCCACTTCGCGTAGAGAGTCGAAATACTCATCGAGTTTCGCTTTGTCCAAAGAGGAGACGTTTCTCTGAAGTCGTTTCGCATCTTCGAGGACGAGGTCCAGTGAACTGTGACCGGAGCGAAGAATGTATTCGCTTCTCGCGCGGTCTTCGGGGGAAGCGAACAGTTTGCTGTAAAGAACGGTCGGGCGCTCGATCATCGGCAGCGCCACGCCCTGCTTCGTGTGGCTCATGGAACGGCTCGCCTTTCCGGCGGTGAGCTGGAGGGAGGGAAAACGGGAATCCTGCCCGATGCGGTCGGAGACCTGTTGGTCGAGAGAGTAGGAATCGGGAAGCTGTCCGCAGAGGTAATTGTTCCAGGAATTGTGGCCATTGGGGGCTCGGTGATCGAGGCCGGAGAAAACGGTGAACTGATCGCGGTGATCGGAAATCGGTTTGAGAAGCGGCGACAGCTCGTAGTCTTTCCCTGCTTGCTTCGGGAAAAAGGATGGCTGGTGAAACCCCAGATAGGTGCCGATGCAGACGAGGCGCTGTGCCTTTGCTTTTCCCGCGAGGGCAGTAGCGCCAAAGGATTCCAAGGCAGGCAGTGCGAGGGTGACGCCAGCGGCTTTTAGGAAACGGCGTCGAGAAGCGGGTCCGGGTGTCATGCTGTAGGCAGTATCGTTGAGTCGGGCGTTTTCATGAGCCGCGTAATCGCGTGGGGCATTCTACAACAGGCCGGTGCAAAATACATCGGAGATCGAAGGATTGCTCCCCCGATCTCCGGCTTGTTTCTCCTGATGGCTATCTTCGGATTACTGCTCTGCTTTGACCTTGGCAAGGCAGGCGTCGGCCGATCCGCCACGGGATGAGGTGGTCATGAGGCGGAGCTTGGAAGCGCGCTTGTCTCCGCGCATCTTGACCTTCACCTTGAAGTGGACGCTTTTGCCTGCTCCGAGGTCTGCCATTTTGAAACCACTCGATTTGACCTTTGCTGTGACGTTGGCTTTTCCTCCGGTAAGGCGGATGATTCTTGGTTTGATTCCGCGGATTTTGCCTGCTTTACGCACGGTGAGTGTGTCGTGGAGGTTTCCATCGTTCTGCACTGCGAAGAAGTATTTGGCGCGGTTGCTTTTCAAGCGAGTGCGGATTTTCTGTCCGGCTGCGTTCGTGTTGTAGCGGTTGTTGCCTTTCATCTTGGCCGCGTTGAGCTTTTTCCCGATCATCATGTCAGACTTCATGTCGACCTGGGTGGAATGAAGGAAGAAGGTGACGTTGCGATCGGTCGGTGTGCCGAGGTCGGTGCCGGGCTGCTCGACGTCGTCGACGTGGGCATCGATGCGAAGGGTGTTGTCGTCGACTACTACGGCGCGACCGCTGACCAGCTCGTCGATGTTGGCATGGTGATCGATGCCGAGCTGGAGGGTGAAGTCGTTGAGGTTGAGGCCTGCGAAGGCGCCGGGTGACTCGATGAAGATTTCGTAGTTGCCGGTTCCTACTCGGCTGGCGGAAATCATTCCCCCAGGAAGCGATGTGGTCGCTCCAAAGATACTCCCGTCGGAGCCATTGATGCGGCCCATGGCGGTGAGCTGGTTCGATGTGTAGTAGGAGTTGGCGTGTGTGGTAGGGACACGGTAGATGGTGTAGTAGACCGTCTCGTTAATGGGGTCGATGTTGTCGTCGTCTGACTCGTCCTGTGCATCATAGGAGCGGAAGCGAATGGTGACGCTGTCGTCGGTGGCGAAATCGGAGGTATAGACGCGCACCATTTTATCCTGCGATCCGGTGCTGTAGGGTGTCGCGATCACGACATAGTCAGAACCGTCGTCGTCGGCAAAGGCACCGGGTTTTGTGAAGGTGAGTTCGACGTAACCATCGCTGACCCAGTTCGAAGAGACTTCGCAATCGGGAACGGTGACTCCGGAGGAGAGGTTTCCGAAGCTGCCGTAGCGGCCTGTCGCGAAGAGGTAGGGACTGGTGGCAGGAATGGTGGAGGCCCCACCGGGGATGCGATGAATGGCGAAGTAGAACGGGCAATCCTCGGGCTCGTGGGCGTCGGGCGCTGCGGAGTCTTCGATGTTCGACATACGCACGTCTACGGAGATCTTGTGATCGGTGAGATCGTTGATCGATGTGATGACGTTTGTCTTTTTGTAGAAGGGCGATGTCAGGGTGGTATGAACGACGATCTCGTCCACGGTGTATCCGATGAAGGCGTTTTCGCGTTCGACCTCGACGACGCAGCGTCCGTTGGTGAAGCCCATGCCAGAGATCGTTGCATCTACGGTGGTGGCGTAGCGGGTAATTCCGCCGGTTTCGTCGACTCTGCCGAAGGCGATGAGCGTGGGTTCCTGGGCAAATGTGAGCTGGGTCGAGCCCAGCAACATCGCTGCGAGGAGGAGGGTTTTGGTGATAAGAAGTTTCATGTCTTTGGTATTGGTTGGGGTTGTTGTTGTGGGCGGGCGTTATTTTCGCGGGGTCTGAAGTCGGAAAATGCTTCGCCTGCCACCCTTGTCTTGGGGAAGGGGGACGCGTGGTTACATGGCCGGAGAACTTTTTTTCCGGGCAGGAGGGAAGAGGAGGGGGGCAGCGGTTCAGCCGATCAGGGTTTCAGGCTGGGCTGGAGGGGGCTGATGGGCTGAGGACGAAGGATTCACATCCTTCGCTACGTTGGTGGTGCGGAGTCGGAGCTGGTAGCGAATCTCGTGAGAGATTCGGGGTTATGCTGGGGGCTTTGCTTTATTCACCAAGGCTCATCATATGGGAGCGTGTCGGGATCGACGTTGATGTAGTCGGGCGCTGGTGTTTCCAGGAATTGGACTGCGGAGATGGTGCGGTGGCCTTTGATCCAGGCTTTGCAGACGCGGTGCATGCCATCCATGATGCGACCGTCTGCGCAAAGGATGATGGGATAAGCGAGGTCGGTTTCTTCTATCAGCTTCGCGTGCAGGGCGATGTCTCGGGCGGTGGCGTGTGGCTGGTCGGGCTGGAACCAATAGGATTCCTCGTGATCGAGGATGGGGTCGACCTTCACTTTCTTGATGGGAAGAGATCGGGAGAGCTCCACGAGGCGATGGACATCCCAGAGGTAAAGGCCTTCGGCGGTCTGGCGCTGGTGGTATTGGCGTCTCATTCCGATGCTGGCAGGGTAGCGGAGCTTGGGCGGCGCATAAACCTCAAACCGATGAGGAAGATAATCAGGCTGATGGCTGCGAATGCCACGGTTATAAAACTCCATGAGAATTCGTAATCCGAAAGTGCGGCATGACGGAGATAGTTTCGCGATTCCAATGTTCTCGGCGAAGATGCTGGCAAGCGCGACAATTTGAATCTCGACGAATACGTGGAAGGTAAACGGAGAATTAAAATCGTATCTGGCAGCAACTCCACAAGGAACGTCTGTTTTCGTATCGGATTGTGAATATAGGCTCGGGTGCACACGCTCGAAGAGCGCCACTTTATCGCTTTGACTGTGAGAATCGGTCCTAACAATGCAGTTACCAACAGGACGCGTACGATGAGGGTTCTAATGGGGAGCTTCTGCACGACTTTTGTATCTATACACAAAAGGGCGCAGCGAAGGCCAACAGGAAATGCCCGTATTACGTTTCCTTCGTCAACCACTCCCGCCACTTTGCCTGGAGATTGGGGTAGTCGGTGCCGAGGGTGCTTTCGACAGCACGGGAGAAGGAACGTTCGGGGCTGAGCCAGATCTTACGAACGGCATCGGGACCGAAGGTTTCGTGGAGAAAGGCGACGACTGCGAAGCCATCGCCATAGGGATCGGAAACGCGGATGTCTTTGGCGAACTTCACGCGGTCGGGTTGGCGACGGATGGGAGCGAGGCGTTTTTCCAATCGCTCGGTGAAGCGTTCTCCATCGGCGCCGCGACTGGCGATGAATTCATCGAATCCCTGTAGGAACCACGGGTCGGCCTGGTGATACTGCCAGCCTCCGCCTTTGCTGAGGATGAGGCGCTGCACGAAAACGGAGGAGTATTCGTGCAAGAGGATCCGGTAGTAGGTATCGACTGCGTCGGTGGGGCTGGTGCGACCGACAGCGTATTGGGAAAAGATGGAGGGAGCGAGGAGATGAATGCGGGCCTGGTAGCCATCCCACCGCATGTTGCTCTCCATGGAGGCGTGGCTGTAGGAGGCGTGGCGGCATCCGTCCGGGTGCGTCATCACTTCGACGACGGTGGTGTCGAGCAGGCGGGCAGGATCGGGCTCGCCGAAGAGGGTGCTGAGTTCTTTCGTGGCGCGATCCATCATGGTATCCACGGCGCGGGCGTCTTCGCCAAACTCGGGCGGGAATTTCACTCGCCAGAACTCGCGTTCGACGGTGACCCATTCGCTCTCGGTTTTTGCGGCGGTCGCTCCGATGAAAACCAGCACACCCAGCAGCAGCACAAAGAGCGGCCTTGGAATACGGGGGAAGGGTCTGCTGCGCATCACCGGGTAATGTAGCCCCGGAAGGCGGTGGGGGCTATGGGAATTTCAGGGGTTCAGGGGTGACGGCGCGCAGTCCCTCGTTCGAGGGACGCACGGTGGTGACGGGTGATATATATTTGGGACTGCCAGGTATGCATATTTATCTTTCCGATTCGGTGCGGTTTCGATAGTGTTCCCTGCATGAAATGGGCTTTGCTTTCTGTGTCGTGTCTCTTGTGTATCGGATTGGTCAATGGGCAGGAGGAGAAGAAGGCGAATTGGAATGTGATCGAGCGAGACGGGAGGAATTATGTTTCGGCGCGAAATATGGCGAGCTTCTACCAATTCACGAATGTCTGGGAAAGTGAGGATGCGCCGGGGCTTTCGATGTCGCTGGAGTCGCCACGTATGGAGGTGAGTGTTCTGGCTGGTGATGAATTTATCCGAGTGAACAAGGTGAAGTTCGGTCTTTTCCACCCAGTCGTTCGGGATGAGGAGAGCGGGGCGATCTTGATCAGCACGAAAGATCTCGCCCGCGTGATCGAGCCGGTGCTGCGGCCGTCGCGGTCTACTCCTCGCGAGGCACCGGATCGCGTTTCCATTTCACCAATTGGCGAGGCTGCGCTGCTGGAGCATTTCGATATCGATGTATTGCAGGGGCTGTTGAAGATGGCCGGTTGGGAAGCTGTCGGGCCGGACGAGGAACGAAGCCTGGAGCTGGAACTGCATTTCGTCGAAGGCGAGCCCGCGCAGGACGGCGTGGAAATCACTACCGAATGGGTGGGCTCGGAAGCGCGAGAAAAGTGGGAGAGGTCGAATCAAGCCATCGCCTTTGCCACTGCGATACATGCGCAAGTGCTTCGCGGAATGAATGCGAAGGACGGCGGGGTGAATCCGCGGGCGGTGCAAGAGGCAACGGGCTCAACTCCGGTGATCGCGATGCATTTGACCGTGCCGCCCGATTTCGTGGGCTACCGTCATCTTTCCCGTTTGGTCGCGAAAGCTCTGGAGCGCGAGGCGTTGGTCAATCAAGGGCGTGAAGTGCCGGTGGCTTCTGTGGAGGAGTGAGGGGGTATCACTTCCTTCTCATGCCGTAGCTAGGGTGGCGTTTGTTGTGTCGGACAACTAAAACTCGAATGTCGGTCCCAACTTCACGGAACAGGAAATGGTAGGGGAACCGGTTGAGGTTGACCCTACGGATTGGCTTTCGCAGTTAATGAAACTTTTTCGGATATGAATCCGCGTTACCAATGAAGAGCATTAATTCCTCGAAGAACTCATCCGCGAGTTCGGGGCCGGACCCAATTGTGTAGTAGGCGAGAATTTCAGAAACGTCTCGCTGGACCGATCGATTGAAAACAACAGCCATTCCCGGCAATTATCGTCCGAGCGAACTCTTGAACTCTTCCATCGTCATGGAAGCAGCAGGATCATTGTCCATTTCTTTGTCGCGGCGAAGCGCTTCGGCGAGACCTTCGTCATCATCGGAAAGGACTGGCGACAGAGAGGCAAGAAGTCGTGACGCGAGTCCGGCTCGTTCTTTCTCGGAGAGGCGCATGGCCTCGGCTTCCAGTTCTTGAATCGACATTATTTGAGATTACACCAGGAGGATGAGGGAATCAATTTCGGAGTGAAGCATTGAAACTGGAGGGGCTCAGTCCGCTGAATCCATTCTCCCCGATTCGGTGATGAGATGGGTGATACCTTCCGCGTGAAGAATTTCGAGGACCTGTGCGAGATTGGAATTTTTCGCGGTTGGGAAAGCGGTGATTATGTAAGAGGCACGCGAGTCGGTCAGCCTTGCCGCTTCGACGATCTTCGCTATTCGGGTTTTTGCTGTCTCGAGGGAGATCTCCTCGTCATCGTAATAAAGCCGATCCAGATCCAGGAAGAGGTGCGAGTAACAGACGGTGATGGCGTTCTTGTTGGCTAGCTCACCGGTGGAGAAAGTGAAGGTGGGAGAGCCTGAATTTGTCATGAAGCGGACAGTGGTCGGGGAGTCTGATGACTCGCAAAGGGAACCAATCGCATCCAATGTCGCATCTGCAGATGTATCTAGCAGAGTGGGGTCTCGAAAATCGAAGGTGATATGTGCCTGGGGTTGCTCAGGCTCCGTGCATGCTTGGAGGGCGGCGAACAAGAGGAGGGTGAATAGAAGGGGGAATTTCATTCGAGTATTTGTTAGGGGACTAAAACATTAGGGCTGCGTTCCAATCAGGAGGCAGTGATGAATTCTCGATTGTCCGTTCCTGATTCAGTCTTTCCTGTGTCGCCGTGCTTGCGATAACACGTCTATAATGATGACGATCAATCCAATTGCTATTCCCGCCATTAGTCCCTGGGTTACTCCTTGTCCGACCCCCACAGCTATCGGATTGAATTCAGGATTTTGACCTGCTGAGAAAACGCCTTGGTAGTAATCGGGGAGAAACTTGCCAAGCAGGAAACCGATTGTTCCGCCAAGAAGGGAAAAGATAATTCCGCTCAAAAAAATCGTGAGTATTGACCGTCGATAGTTCATGAGATTTGAATGTCTGTCCGTCATCTTTCTATAACGCTTCCGGAGTCCCAAACCGTTTGGGCAATTTCCTTCGAGCCGAAGTGCTTCGAAATGCCTTGTTGTTCGCTTTTTCCGGAGGCATGAGGAAGACAGCAAGGACCATCGCTAACAGGATCCCGCAACCGAGTTTCATTTCCGGTTCGTTGAACAAGAAGCTCGTGACACCCGCTCGGTGGAAGGGCAGAAAAAGCCAGAACCAGCAGTAGGGATTCAGTGCGACGTAGAACCAGAAGAGAGATCTTCGCACTTTCGGCAGGTAGCCTTTTCCAAGATCGAAAAAGATTCGGATTCCCCACCAGCAGAGAAAGCCCGGCGCGAGGAAAAGTGGAATCGCCAAAATCTCGTTGATTGAGAATCCATTTGTTACGCCGTAGAAGAACACGACAAACCCCACGGGGACTCCGATTAGTGATCCGAGCAGGAGAACGAGCAAGGTCAGGCCCAGGAGCCACTCATGTGCGAGTCGTCTCATTTTATCGAGGTGTGGGCATGAAGTGCGATAGGTGGAGTCGGCTTGATTATAGGTAATTGGAGGGTGTGGGGCGAGGACCGAATGCGTGAGTGTTGTCGAATTAGTGGTTGGAGGATAAAGCTCCAGCTTTGTCATAGAATGGAGTAGTCGGGTTGGAATTGATGGTTCGCGGGGCTTCCGGGGACAAAGCTGGAGCTTTATCCTACAGTTTTGTATTCGTAGGGGGATGGTAGATTTGCATTTGGATATTCAGTTTAATGAAAAGTTTGGTGTAAATAGGGTTGACGGATCTAGAATTGCGACCAAATTTTCATTAGAGTGAATATTTGTCTGCGGTATCGATGAACTTGGAAGAACTTGGACAGGCCCTCCGGCATCGGAGAAAGGTTGCAAAGATCACGCAGGCGGATCTGGCGGATCTCTCCGGGCTGTCGGTGCACACGCTGAGCGATCTTGAGTCGGGAAAGGGTAACCCGACCTTTGAGGTGTTGGCGAAACTCTGTGCGTCAATGGGGCTGGATATTCAACTGGTCCCACGTGCGCCCGGGGCCGAGCTGAATGAGTAACTTTACTGAATGAGAAGTGGTATTGTCAGGGTCAGGGGTATTCGTGCCGGGCGGATCGAGGAGACGCCTGAGGGGTTCCGATTTCGCTACGATGCTGATTACCTTGCCAGAGAGCGTGCTGTTGCGGTGAGCCTGACACTTCCGCTGCGGAGCGAGCCGTTTGAATCGCCCCATTTGTTCGCCTTTTTTGAAGGGCTTTTGTCCGAGGGCTCTTTGCGAAGCATGCAGTCCCGGCAATACAAGATCGATGAGGACGACAGTTTTGGTTTTCTGATACGGACGACCTCGGCGGATGTCATCGGGAATGTCACGGTTGAACCCGAGGAGGAGGGAGCATGAGCCAGTCGCTGTATCCCGAGAACCGGTGCCTCAGTACTTTGCGCGAGACACGCGGGGAGCCCTGGAGTCGGGGTGCGATTACAAATCTCTGGGACGGTAGGAAGGTCGCGCCTATCCTTGAGTTTGACCTCCCTGCATTTCATCGATTCCGGGGCGATCACTCGGATCGAATCTCGATTTCTGGTGTGCAGGAAAAGGTATCTGTCAGGATCGAGAGAGGGAGGCTCGTGCTTACGGAATCGGACGGGCAATACATTCTTAAGCCCATTCCGTCCTTGCCTTCTCTTGAGTTACGGGAGGATGTTCCGGCGAATGAACACGTCTCGATGCAGATTGCGGGTCAGGTGTTTGGTATCGATGTCCCTCCATGTGGGATTGTCTTTTTTCCGGATGGTGCGCCTGCCTACATCGTGAAGCGCTTCGACAGGGATCCGAAAACGGGAGTGAAACGGAGCCAGGAAGATTTCTGCCAGCTTTCCAACCGGACTCGCGATACTCACGGAAAGAACTACAAATACGACGGCAGTTACGAGGAGATCGGGCAGATACTGAAGCGATATTGCGGCGCCTATACCATCGAGATTGAGAAGCTGTTTCGCCTAATCGTTTTCAACTACGCGATCGGAAACGGGGACGCGCATTTTAAGAATTTCTCGCTCGTTCCCACACCCATGGGCGACTTCGTGTTGAGCCCTGCCTACGACCTTCTTTCCACGAATCTGCATCTTCCAACCGAGAGTTCGACCGCCCTCGACTTCTTCGCGGATGATTTCGAAACTGATGCGTATCGAGAGAATGGCTTTTACTCGGGCGCGGATTTCCTTGAGTTGGCGAAACGGTTCGGGATGAAGCTGGATCGGGCCGAGAAAATTTTGCGGTCGGTGGAGGAGTTTCCTGAGAAGGCGGAGGCTCTTGTCAGGGTATCGCTACTGTCGGACGTCGGTCGCGAGAGGTATTTGAAGATCGTGCAGGATCGGGCGCGGGCTGTTTTGTTGGGGGTGTAGGTGAGGGGACGGGGGATGAAATTAGATGTGTGCGGAACCGGATAAGAATCGCTGGAAGATTTTTTATCTTAGGAACTACGGAGCAGGGTTCTCATGGATGGGGAAATGCGGAACATTTCGTCGGGATTATCGGCATCGAGTCGGGCCCAGTAATAGACTGTTGAAATGTGCAGATCGAGATTGGAGGCAATTGTTTCCAGGAGGGAATGCCAGCGAGGATCTGATTCGCGCGTTTCAAGTTCTTCGAATGACTGAAGAATCGTTTCCATCAGGGTGAATCGTTCGTCGTCGCCCAATTCTCCGCATAGGTAGGCGGCGACGAATTCGTCAATTCGGTCAGGATCTGCTACCTCGTACTCCCAATCCTGCATGTTCGAGTGGTTTGGCAGATCAAACCGTTTCGCCAGTGACGCCATTGCTTCGGCTGTTGGGTAGCGAGCGGGTGGCTCTGGAAAATTCATTCTGAGAAATCACTGGCGGTAAAAGAAGGTGGGTTTTAGAAATCTTCTTACTGGCCTGGTTTGGTAAGGGCGTCGCACAGATCGCGTAGTCCCAGTGAAGATAGTCGTTTCAATATCTTTGGATCTGTTCCACAATATCGGATTGCCTTGACGCAGGAGTCTCTCATGGCTGCGACCATTGAATCGAGTTCCTCTTCTGTTTCAGGCTGTTTGAATACATGACAGTATTTCTCTGAATTGCACAGGGCATCATTCATGCGAATGCATCTTGGCGAGATTGATGGAGGAAATTCGCAGATGATACACTGGTCTTTTGCCACATAGAAGGGACCGGGCACGGCCTTCTCTTCACGTTCAAAAAGGGGAGGGACCATTGGGTGGTGAAATTCTTCGGGCATAGTGGTTTATTTCCCGATTCTAACCAAATGCGACTCGGTTTTTCGCTCTTTCCCGGTCAGTCACCTCGCAAAATCGATACTACTGACATGACATCTGGATCGCGGATGGGCTTTCCAGTTATCCCCAAAGGGATAGGAATGGAACTACATCCGCTTATCACATTTCCCTTCCAAACGAAGAAATGGCCCCCGGAAGTGTATCTGGGGTGGAGTTCCAAGTGGTAGCGAGAGTCGGCGAAACTACAAAGTTCAATACAGGTGTTTCGGGCTAAAAGCCAAGAAGCGAAAAGCCCAATCGCAAAGAGTATTACGGTAGCGGGGATCAAGGCAACTGGTCTGAAGTAAACGTTCATTTCATTCGACACGCTATTATAGGCAATCGGCGGGAGGAAGGCGAGTATTGAATGTGAGAGCGTAGTTGCTAAAAAGATTGTATGAAAGAGATCCCCCTTATAATGGGGGAGGCGATCGACGACTTGCTGGCCGCCTGGGTATGGGAGACAGAGGTTATTTCCGAACTTGGTGTGGCCGCAGGGAGATTGCGTTTCTTGAGGGAAAACGAAGCAGGTTTCTCATTGCTCCCCAAGGTATTTATCTCTGAATGCTCGCATTCTCTCAATTTCTGCTTCTCGGGAAGCTAGGAAATCAGTGGGCGGGTTGTGCAAAATCGAAAAATTCTCTATCGCTGTTTCTCCGATTGAGACTGCCTCTCTGAATCGGTTTTGTGTGGCGAGAATTTCAGCGAGTTGGAATTGTAATGTCGCGAGGCTCTCTTCCGGGTTTCGGCCTGATGCATCGTGCAAATTGATCGCTTGTCTTACGGCGTCTTCTGCGAGTTCGTTTTGCCCGTTTCGATGGTGGATGTAGCCCAGTCTCGACCATGCTTGAGAGGTTTTTTGCGTTCCATATCGCTGCGATGCCTTGATTATTTCATGCTGGATACTTGTGGCTGCTTCCCAATCACCCTTCTCCTCCAGTTCGGAACGTCGATTGGTTAGGCTGCAAAACTGCCTCCAGGCTTCGTCTTTGTTCATCCTTCAATTTTGATGTGTATTTGTGTCGAATGCTTTGCAATTCTTCCAAGTCTCCTGAATCACAGCCAGTCGGTTCGGCCGGAGGGGTAGGAGTGTCTCAGAAATGTGAGGCATCCCATATTCGATCACGATAAACATTGCTGGAGTCAGCGTAGTGAGGGAATTCGATCAATGCGATGCAAAGGTTTCCAAAAAAAATCTCACATAACCCTCACTTGCAGTTCGTCGGATGTGTTGAAAACCTTCTTTTTATGCGTATCCCTGCCTTTCCGCTTGGAGTTGTCGTGGCTTGTTTTGTTGCCACGGCGTGGAATTTACATGCCCAGGTCACTCATGCCGATGTGCAGCCTTTGTGGGACGAACTGTCAGCGTTCTGGAGCGAAAACGATCTCGCTGGGGCGGAGGCCGCGGCGGACAAGCTGGTGAAGGCGCTGGAGCCGGTGGAGACGGACTTCACGATGGGCATCCAGGCGAATTCGGCGCTGCACAATCGAGCGTCTCTTCGCTATAACATTGGCGACTACGCTGGCGCGGAGGAGGATCTGAAGCGCAGTGTGGAACAGGCGAAAGCCATTCAGCCACCGGCCGGGATTCCGGCGGCGGCAGCTCCTCAGATGATGGGGATGGTGGAGGACCGCGTGCGGATCAGCCTGCGGGGTTTGATGAATTTCTACCTCGCGGCCGGTGATCTGGAGCGCGCGACGGAGGCTTTTGAATCAGCGATCCAACTGGTGCCGCATTGGAAAAATGCTGATCAGAACAACCCGACGATGGCGTATTCAGTGTTGGCGGCGGAGGTGTCGTCGATGGAGGGCACGTTCTACCGTGCGACGGGGGACTATGCCAAGGCGGCGGATGCATTTCTCGATCGGATAGAGGATCTGGAATCAGCGTGGAACCTGGTGCTGAAATCGATGGGCGGTCAGGAAAATGATTTCACGGATCAGATGAAGATGAATTATCTCCGGGGCCGGGCCAATCTGTTGATGGAGCTGGCAGAGGTGACGTCTTTGTTAGAGAAACACGAGGATGCGGTGGCGTTCGTGAAGCAGGCGCAGGAAGCGGCAGCGGGGATGTTTCCTTTGTACAAAAAGTGGGCGGAAAACGCGCCGAAGACCAACCCGATGCTGAAGCCGGAGACGATTCAGAAAACGCTGGAGGGTGTGGAGACCAATATGAATTACCTGGCATTCGAACGTTCGGCGCTAGTGCTGCGCGCGGCGGGTCAGGAAAAGGCGGCGCTCGATCTGATGCTGGAGGGCATCAAGAGGCGCGGAGAAGATTTCGAGCAGCAGCGCATGCTGACTTTGGAATACAACGTGATCCGGCCCGAGGAGAGTTTCCGCATGATCGGCGATCTGCAGGCGATCCTCGAGCAGTATGATGAGGCGGCGGCTTCCTATGCGAAGTCGCTTGATTTGATCGCAGCCCAGTATCCCGAGGGGCACCCTGCGATCCTCGATGTGAAGGAGAGCCAGGTGCTTCTTTTGCAGAAAAAGGGCGACGCTGCTGCTGCGGAAGCTCTCGCGAAGGAGGTGCTCGAGGGGCGCATGAAGAACCTGGAAGACGTGCTCACTTTTGCCGACGAGTCGCAGCGTCTTTCGTATCGTTCGTCGATCGATCCGTGGAGTCTGTTCGCGAGTCTGGGGCAATCGGAGTTGCTGTATGAGACGGTTTTGAAAACGAAGGGGATCGTGCTGGAGTCGATCCTCGAAGAAAAGGGGATCGCCAAAGACGCATCCGATCCAGCGGTGGCCGAAGCACTGGCGCAGCTCGAAGAGGCGCGGCGGAAGCTGATGGAGCTACTCCTGAGCGGTGCGGATGACAGCGAGACGGTCGCTTTGAAGGCGGAGATCGAAGGGCTGGAAGAGAAGCTCAAGAGCGCGGACCCGGACATGGGCAAAGCGCGGGAGTCGCTGGACGCTACGGTCGACGAGGTGGCGAATGCAATCCCTGCCGATGCGGTGCTGATCGAGTTCATCCGGTATCGTGCTTACTCGGCGCCGGGGCGTTTTGTTCCTCGCTATGGAGCGGTTGTTTTGAAGGCGAAAGGAAAGCCGGTTTTTGTGCCGCTCGCTGAGGCGGTGAAAGTCGAGGCGGGAATGGAGACGTATGCGAAGGCCGTGCGGTCGAACGCGCCGGATGAAGATATGAAGAAATTTCTCCAGGCGCTCGGTGCAGCGGTCTGGGATCCGTTGGCGAAAGAGCTGCCAGCCCCGGGCAAGCGAATCATCTTGTCTCCGGACGGGGCGTTGAACTTCCTGTCGTTCGCGACGCTGTTTGCGGATGGGGAAAAGTTTGTCGGCGAGACTTGGCCGCTTTCCTATGTTTCGTCAGGTCGTGACCTGCTGCGGAAAAACGATTCGACTCGCAAGGACAGCATGCAGATCATCGCGAATCCGGATTTCCAGACTCCGGCGACAGAAGATGTAGCCGGCGCACGAAATATCGCAGGCGATGCTGCGGTTACGATGAGGGGTATGCTAGGGCGGATTGGCCTTTCGCCTCTGCCCGGAACGAAGGCAGAGGAAGCGGCGCTTCGCGAGCTGATCTCCAAAGAGTGGAAGTGGGATATCGAAAGTCACCTGGAGAAGGAAGCGACCGAGGAATCGGTGAATGCGGTGGATTCTCCCGGTGTGCTGCATCTCGCGACGCACGGGTTTTATCTTCCCCGCACGGGACGGAGCGATCCGATGAAGCGTGTGGCTAGCTACTGGGAAAGCAGTCGTGGCGGGAGTCAGCAGGGACAGCCGCTGGAGGCATTCAGCGATGTTGTGCTCGATAATCCTATGCACCGGTCTGGTATTGCGCTCGCGGGGGCAGAGGCAACGCTGAAGCAGTGGGGCGCCGGTCGCATTCTTGATACGTCGAAGGACGGTGTGCTGACGGCTGAAGAAATGGCCTTGTTAGACCTCGACGGCACATGGCTCGTTGTTCTTTCTGCCTGTGAAACCGGGCTGGGTGAAATCCGCGCCGGTGAAGGTGTTCTCGGTATGCGTCGTGGATTGATTGAAGCGGGGGCACAGAACCTGTTGCTTACCCTCTGGCCGGTGGCAGACAAAGAGACCGCCATGTTCATGGTCGACCTGTATCGCAATCTCGATGGTGGGAAGAAAGATCCTGTGCAGGTGTCACCCGCGGTGCAGGCTGCATATTTGAAGAAGTTCCGCGAGGAGAAAGGAATCACGCAGGCGGTGAAGCTAGCCGGGCCGTTTATCCTGAGCTATCAGCCGTGAGGTAGGAGCTATTTCCCGCGGTCGAGGACCACGCGGAATCCAAGGAAGTCTTTGCGGTCGTGGCTTTTGATCCAGCGACGACCGGCAGAGAGGATGTGGTTTCCGTTCTGGGTATTCCACGATCCGCCACGGGTGGATTTTTCGTCGATCATGTCGACATTCCAATGGGTCTCGGACCATTCCCAGACATTCCCTCCGAGGTCTTCGATACCCCAGTGAGTGAGGGGGAATGACCCTGTGGGCGCGGCTTTCAGGTATGCGTCAGGTAGGAAGGGTGCGTTGATCCTCTCTTCGTCTTCCGGTCCTCGATAGTTTCCGAGAACGGTGGCAGGTGGCCAGTCGACTCCCCAGGGATACACATCACGAAGTGCGTTGTGTTTGAATTTTGGCGGTAGCCTGGGGGGCTCAAGCGTGCCGATGCCAATAGCGCAACTCCACTCATGATCAGTGGGGAGGCGATAGCGATCGTTGGGACCAATGAGGCCGGCTTCACGTTCTTTCAGTGTCAGCCATTCGCAGTAGGCCTTTGCCTCGTGCCAGTCGATGAAGGTGACGGGGTGTGCGTCGGTGCTTTCGTAACCGGGGTTTTTCCAGGTGTCGTCTACATTCAATTCGTCCGCGAATGGACGATAATCCTGAACGCGGGTTTCATTTACGCAGACCAACAGAGACGAAACTTGATTGTTGCCCTCAAAGATCGGTACGGAAACAAAGTTCATTTCCAGGCTGTTCGTGAAAACAACCGGAAAGTCTTTGGCGAAAATGTGGTATTTCCGAAAGAATTCCAAGGCGGCCTCAGCTGGTGAGCGTTGCTGAGCGGGGGGGAGAAATGTTTCCGCTGCTGGAGGAAGCTGTTCGGTGATGGGTTCTCTCTCGTTGGTGGGTTTGGAAATCCCAAGCCATGCGGCCACGGCGGCGGCGGCAGCAAGTGCTCCAACTCCGGTAGCGATCAGGGATTTTCGGGCGAGGCCGCGACCTGCCGGTGGTTTTGCCTTTGTTTCGCTCAGCAATTTTGCTGCCTCGGCGTTGGTCGGGTCAATCTTGAGTGCTTTGCGCGCCAGCTCTCCAGCGCGTCGATGAGAGGACTTCGAGCGCGTTTTTCTCCAGTGGGCGAGATGGGCATTCCCACAATCAATCAGAACATCTGCCTGGTAGGGAGCGAGAGACACGGCCTGTTCGAGTTCAGAGATCGCGTCGATGTGATTGTCGAAGCGGTGAAAGTTGCGGCCTTTCTGGAGATGTTCGTTGAATCTTTTGCAAACACGTTTCCAGTCCTCTTCACTGAGTCCGGCATTCTGGGCGATTCTGGCGAGATCCTCTTCTGAGAGGGAGCTATTGGAATCCGATAGTTGGATTTCGAGGGCTTTTCTTAGAAACTTTGCCAAGTCCCCGTCTATAGGATCCGAATCCATATATAGACACTGTGCCGGGATTCGAGGAGAAGAGCAAGCCTATTACCTGATGGAGATCTGCTGGCGTATCGGGCGGGCTCTGGTATTCTTTCATAGATTTATGCGCGGCTTTTCGACGATTCTGCTTTCCGCTGTTCTTGTGCTTTCTTTTTCTCAAGGAGAGGAAAAGCCCAAGTATCGCTGCCTCGCTCCGTTCGTCTGGCAGCTGGAGGCGAATCCGACTCCGTCGAATTTGTTCGAGGCTTTTTTGTCAGGCCCCTTCGAACGGGTGGAGGGAGAATGGACGGCAGATGAGTTGATCGACGAGGGGTGGCTCATTCTGGTAAATGGCGACCTCGAGGATGCCCGTGCCTATTTTCGCGAAGCGTGGGTGCGGTATGAGTCGGGAAAGGCACTGGTTAGCCTGGCCTTTTCTTACTACGACGATCCGGGGTTTCGCTCTGTGTTTGCCAAAGAGTCTCTGAAACACATGCCTCCGCAGAGTCCGGGTCCTGCGATTGTGAAAGTGCTGCTGGAGTCGGAGGATGTCGATGCAGACCTGAATGCGTTCGTGGCGCAGAATCCGGGGCATGAGTTCCTGACGTCCTTTCTCGTGAAGCGGCAGATCGAGGAGGCAGAGTCGATCCCGGGTGCTTTTCGTGAGCCGCTGGAATCCTTTCTGAAAGAAATACCAGGTCTCGGCTCCTTGCCGATTCAATTGGCGGCAAAAACGGGCGTGTGGAATGGGGATGTTCCTGGGGACGCCCGCTCAGGAACCATGCGCACTGCTTTCCTGGAAAGTATCGAAGAGGGGAAATTGACGACAGCTTGCGAGATCGCGACGAGATTGCTGGCAGCATTTCCCGAGGCTGGAAGTGACCAAGCTACGGTCGAAGGGATGATTGCCCTTTCCCAGGGGCTGGATCGTTCCCTTTCGGCTGAGAAATGGATGATAGTTTCTGCGGCCGTTTCTCCAGAAAGTGGTGCCGATAAGGAAGGTGTGACCGGGGGGCTTGCCGACAAAGTGGCGGAAATTGTAGCTCTTTATGAGGAGGGAGAGGTAAAAAATGCACTTTTTCAAATCGACCGATCTTTGGCCGAAGCGATCAAGGGATCGGATCGAGAAGGGGAATGGCTGGAGGCGATTGGTCCGATTCTGGGCGAGGCCGGAAGAAAGGTTGAGGACTGGATCGGCGAGGTGGCGCCGGTGTTGATTCCAGAACCTGTGTTCTCCGACCTTGGGTCGGTGTCAGGACTAACCCTTACAGATAGCAATGGCGAAACGGTGGGGCATGATACTCCGGTGCTGTTCCTGTTTTACACGGGCGTGGGGTGCCCCGCGTGCCAGGTCGAATTGCAGGCATTTCGGGCCTTGGCGGACAAATTCGAGAAAGAGGGGATTCAACTGGTGGCCGTGAGTCCGCAGGATGGAGAAGAAACTAACAAGGCTCTCGCGGAATCAGACATGAGCTTTCCGTTTTCTTTCGTTGGCGATCCTGACCTGAAAGTTTTCGAGACACTCAACATGGTCGATGAGTATGAAAATTATCCACTTCATGGTGCCGTGTTAGTTGGAAAAGGGGGAGACGTGTTCTGGTCGATTCGGGGATATGCTCCGGTGACGGATGCTGAAAAGGTGCTCCAGGCGGTAAAATCGGTGCTGAGAATTCGGTAGGAAAAGGATTGACGTTCTTTTGCTATTTCCGCTAAATCAGCGTGTTATCCCCGAATTGGGTGGGATGGCCTTGCCGTATTTTCATTTTTCTCCCCGTAAAATGTCACCCCGCATCCAGACCAATTGCGCTCGATTTGTAGCGATCGGCATTTGTTTGGCATGGTCATTACAATCGATGGGCGATGTGGATTCGAATTCTAACGGCATCGATGATGTATGGGAATTACTCTACAACGCGCGGGATGTGGTCGCGAGTGGGGACGAAGATAAGGATCTCGTAAAGAACGGTGACGAGGCTCGTGCGGGAACGGATCCCCACGATCCCAATGATTTCCTCGAGTTTTCTACCTTTGAGCGTTCGGGAACGACGGTCACGGTGACATTCCAGTCCCAGAAAGGGAAAGTCTACAAGATCTACCAGACCAGTAGCACGATCAATCCGTCCTGGGCGCAGGTGGATACGGATATCGTGGGCGATGGGACGGTGATGTCGAAGGAAATGACCGGCATCACTGAAACGGAGGCGTATTTCAGAATCGGAGTAGACGATGCCGATGCCGACGGCGACAACCTAACTGACTGGGCTGAGGAGGCGCTGGATGGCTTCGATCCGGGAAGCAATTTCTCCTTTGATCCGAATACTGCGGATGATGAGACTTTCACTTTTCTGTTCCAGAATTCATCAGGTCCGCTGGAAGTGGAAATCGCCGCGCTGGAAAGCGAAGCGTACGAGAAGTTCGGTGGATCTGGAAGTCAGGCAGGAAAGATTCGCGTTCGGAGGACCGGGGGAGATCTCGCAGAGACGACTGTATTTTTCACCGTAGGTGGGGATGCCGAGGCGGGTGATTATTCTATCGTCGACGAGAATGACCAAGCTGTAGCCGGTGGCTTTATCACCATCGGCGCGGGTCAGCCTCAGCGAGTTTTGAGTATTGTTCCCACCGACGACGGTGTGGCGGAGTTTCCGGAGACGGTGGATATCACTCTCGATTCGCACCCGGATTATGGCACAGGTGCTTCGACCCAGGGATCGGTGCAGATTTTCGATCTCGAAGACAATCCCGGAAACTGGCAGCTTTTCTACGGCCAACTCACTCCCGAGCGTGGAGCCATCACCTCTGCCAGTGGTTATGCGACCCTGCGATTGAATGGTAAGCGCACGGTCGCGCTGGTGGATCTGAATTTCAGCGGCCTCAGCTCTCCGCAGACCGCTGCGCATGTCCACCAATCGACGTCGAATGGGTCTGGTGGAGTGACCAATGGTCCTGTCATGGAGAGCCTTGAGCTGGGTATCGTTGACGACCACGTCTGGAACATCGGTCCCGCAGGAGCAAATTCCGCGCAGGACTTGATCGACGCTCTGTTCGGCCAGAATGGAAAACTGCCGCTGTATGCCAATGCTCACACTACGAACAATGGCGGTGGTGAAGTGTGGGCCTTTTTCACTCCGTATTCATCGGGCGATTTCAATCCTCCACCCGATCCACCTGCTATCGATGATTTGCAGGATCAGGCATTGAAGCGGGACATTTCTCGATTCCTGATGCAGGCGACTTTCGGGCCGAGCGAAGAGACGATCGATGCACTCTACAATTCGGTAGTGAACGACCACGCAGGTGATCGCATCGCGGCATACAGCGCATGGATCGACAATCAGTATGCCCAGACAGATACGAAGTTCTTCGATCTGATCTACGCGCTCGACAGCCAGGAGTATGACCTGAATGGAAATGACCGCTTTGGCGGGAATCCTCAGCCTTTCAACAAACACCATCGTATTTCCTGGTGGACGATCGCGCGGGGAGGGAAGGACCAGTTGCGAAAGCGTGTTGCCTTTGCCCTGAGCCAGATCCTCGTGATCTCCGAGCAGGACGCGACGGTTCGGAACAGGTGCTACGGAGCCACGAGCTACTTCGATATGTTGTCGGAAAATGCGGACGACAGCTACAGAGAGGCACTTTACGACGTTAGTCGGCATCCGCTGATGGGGCGTTACCTGAGTCACTTACAAAACAACAAGGCCACTTACGACGGACAGGGAAATATACTCATCAGCCCGGATGAGAACTATGCCCGCGAGATCATGCAGTTGTTTTCGATCGGACTGGTCATGCTGAACCCGGATGGGAGCCTGCTTCTCGATGAAAATGGAGAGCCGGTCCCCACCTACACCAACGACGACATTACCGAGCTGGCTCGCGCTTTTACTGGATGGTCCTTTGCGAAGCGTGTGGGATCACGTGGTTCCGGTTACCCTACCCAGGACAACACCGCCTATTACTACAACGGAGGCCCCAAGTATTTCGAAGTGGCGTGGATGACTCCGATGAAAAACTTCGGAAGCAATTACCACGACAGGGGCGAGAAAACGGTTCTGGGCACGACATTTCCGGCCGGTCAGAACGGATACCAGGATTTGAACTCTGTCGTCGATCTGCTCTTCAATCACCAGAATACCGGCCCATTTATTGCGCGTCGCCTCATTCAGCGGCTCGTCACGAGTAACCCGAGTAATGGCTACATCTATCGCGTGGCCCAGGCCTTCGAGAATTCGAATGGCAACGTAAAGGAAATGGTTCGCGCCATCCTCCTCGACTACGAAGCGAGGACACTTTCCCTCGCAGACGATATCGGATACGGGAAGCAGAAAGAGCCCGTCATTCGCCAGGTCCAGGTGATGCGGTCAATGGATAGTGTGTCAGAGCTCCTCGTCTCGGATTTGGCTACCTACGGTCTTTCCGCCGGTCAGATTGCGGGATTCGAACCGGGCGCTACCCAGCACCGGATGTATAGCATGACAGGGCGACTCGGTCAGAGCCCGCACGATGCTCCCAGTGTCTTCAACTGGTTCCTGCCCGATTACATACTTGGTGGAGAGCTGGCTGAAAACGGATTATTTGCTCCTGGCTTTACCATTACATCGGAATCGCAAGTGGTGGAAACAGCCAACCTCATGTGGTCAGCAATCGTGACTACGACAGGACTTTACGGTCAGCCAATCTATGGAGGATCTGGTGGTGATACCACTCACCGCATGCTGCATGACCTCGCGGCAGTGCAGGCTGAATTGACGGCGGCTGTAGCTGTGGCTCCCGGTGCCAACAATGTAGAGAAAGAGCGGAATGCCATCGCTGCGGTCCTCGACAAGTGGGATCTCATCCTTTGCGCTGGCGCGTTGAAAGCACGCTACGACGGCGATACCGGAGCAAATCCCCGCGAGGCGATTATCAACGCCTGCGAGCGAGTCTGGAACCACACCGACGACACCCCGACTTCTACCGATCTTCGTGAGGCGGCTCGCGATCTTCTTTACCTGATTTGCACAAGCCCTGACTTTTTGATTCAGCGCTGACGATTTGACGAACGACTAATGAGGCAACGAGACAAAGACATTCTGGACCGGCGGGATTTTATCCGTCAGTCGGCTTGTGCCAGCCTCGGTTTGGCGGGGCTCACGCACAGCATTGCCAACTTGCGTCTGATGACTGCGGCAATGGCCCAGAGTGCAGACCCCGATGATTACAAAGCGATCGTAAACGTCTTCCTTTTTGGTGGTAACGACAGCAACAACCTTCTCATTCCCACGGATGGTGAGTTGCGGACGGACTACGTCAATGCCCGTGGTGTTCTCGCTCTTCCTCGTCCTGCAGGTAGTCCATATGATATTCCTCTTCAGCCGATCAACCCGTCGAACGACAGCCGGGGTTTTGCGCTGCACTACAACTGCCCGGAACTGGCTGGTCTCTTCAATAGTGGAAAGCTAGGCTTTGTTGCGAATGTCGGGACCCTGTCTTATCCGCTGGAAAATCGCAACGATTACCTGAGTGGGAACATCCCGCTGCCGCCACAGCTTTTCTCTCACTCCGATCAGCAGGTGCAATGGCAGAGCTCTGTGCCTGACAAAGCCTTCACAAGCGGTTGGGGTGGTCGTGTCGCAGACTTGCTTAACGCTTCTTACAATGGAGACGGAAAGGTTTCCATGTCGATTACCGCAGCGGGTATCAACAGCTTTCAAACCGGCACATCGGGAGATGTGATTCAGTATGCCGTGACTACGACAGGGGCGAAGAGCCTCTCCAGTTACGGATCGAATTATTCCAACGCCCTGAACGAAGACGGCAGTTACAAAACGACCTGGAACGGACGACGGCTGCAGGCTTTCGATACGATCATGAACTACGCGCACGCCAACCTGATGGAGCGTGCTTACAACGAAGTGATGATCCGTTCTCGCGATGCGGAATCAACGATCGGTGCTGCCCTGGAGGCGGCCGATAACTCGGGAGTCGATTTCGACGCCATCTTCGCCGGTGCACAGAACACCCTCGGCGATCGATTGAAAATGATCGCAAAGCTCGTGGCAGGTCGCGTTCCATTGGGGAACCTTCGCCAGGTCTTCTTCGCATCGACGGGCGGGTATGATACTCACCAGACGCAGTTGGCGTCTCACGAAGATCTCATGTCTGAATTGAGCTCGGCAATGGGTGCATTCCAGAACGCGCTCGACGCGCTGGGAATGGCTGACAACGTCCTGACATTTACCTCATCCGATTTTACCCGCACCTTCACGCCGAACGGAAACAACGAGGCATCTGCCGGATCGGATCACGGCTGGGGCGGACATACCATGGTGATGGGTGGCCCGGTCAATGGTGGAAAAATTTACGGAACTTTCCCGCAGTTGAAAGTGGGAGCAGGCGACGACACGGACCGGAACCGTGGTCGCTGGATTCCTTCGACGGCAGTGGACCAGTATTTCGCAGTGATCGCGAAGTGGTTCGGTGTCGATGCCAACTCCATGGAAGCGATCTTCCCGAATCTCGGACGATTCGACGATCCTTTCGGCGGCACGGCCAATCTCGATTTTGTAACTACGACATAACATTTCGTGAACTGGAAACTCGACAAGCTCATCCCTGCTATCCTGATCGTTGCTGCGATCGGGGTCGGACTGGTGTGGCGTTTTCCTGGAGATTCGGAAAAAGCTTCCTCGGCATCGACCGAGGCAGAGGCGGCGAAGGTGCGCATCGATCCCAGTGTGCCGGAGGAGATTGTGTTAGCTGTAGGAGTGGAGGAAATCGCGACGCATCTACACTCGAAGGACACGGAACCAGCGGAAGACCTCCAGATTCTGGAGCAGGTGATTTACTCGTATCGACAGGCGACGGGATCGAACCCCGAAGGAGGAGAAAACGGTGCGATCGCCGATCGACTCTTTGGGAAAAATGAAAAGGGAGTGCGTTTCCTCCCGAATCGCGAAGAATGGGTCAACCGCGACGGTGAGCTGGTCGACCGATGGGGAACGCCCTATTTCTTTCACTCTGTCTCAGCCGAGAAAATGGAGATCGTATCCGCAGGTCCTGACAAAGAACTATGGACTGATGATGATGTGGTGAGTTTACAATGAAAAGACTTCTTCCAGCCCTGCTTACAGTGATGAGCTTGGTGAGCGGACCGGCAACGGTCCTGCTCGCGGACGAGGTGTACTCGGGTATTGCAGGATATTCTGAAAAGGTCCTGCCCTCCGCCCGAGACACTTACGTCTCCGTGCCAGTGCGGGCGGGAGAGGCGGCACTTGGTGAGTTGACTCTGGAGGGTAGCCCCGACCCGGATGGAAACCAAGACATCAGTATTTCCGGGCTTGGTGGCTGGTCCGCCGATGAGTTGGCAGATCGACACGCTGTGAGGTTGTTCGAGGGTGTTGGAGAAGGTCTACGCTTTCCGGTCTCGGCAAACAATGGAAGCACCGCGACGGTCAATTTTGAAACTGCCGCGCCGTCACCTGGTGCCATAGTTGCTCTCGAAGAAGAGTGGACGCTCGATACGCTTTTCCCACCGGCAACACAGGCGGTCTTTCATGAGTCGACGAGCAAGTTTGCCAGTGGTCGACGTTCCGAACTGATCGTTCTTTCTCCGCAATCAAACTCCGGTCTGGTATCGGGTGCTCGGATTTACTTTCTGGAAAGCGGAGCCTGGTTCGAGTCGGGCGGATCGTTTCGCGCTGCGGGCACGGATCGTATTCCGGTGGATGCGGTGCTTGTGATTCGTCATCCTTCTGGACTGGGAGGTACGAGTTGGGACATGCAGGGAATCGGTTTTCACGGTCCCGTAGCTTCTCGTATTGTCAGGGAGTCACAGGTGGCTCGCAGCTATTCCTATGGGCTTCTCAAATTGGGAGGAACGACTCTCGCCGACCTGAATTTATCCGCTCCCGCTTTTCGTGAGAGCAGCGGTGTAGCGGTGGCAGAAAGGGTCGACATACTGCAGCGTTTTGAAACGACTCTCCCGTCATCGCCGACACCCGCTGCGACATTTTTCACGACCAGCACAGGATGGAAGAATGCTCGCGCCGGAACGCCCGTTGCCGACGCTGAAGTGTTGCCGAACGGAAGTGCACTCGTGATCGAGAATCTCACCGCGCCTGCCGCGCATCAGTCAAACTGGATTCAAACCGGCGCGACTGCACCCTGACTACGATACCACTCATGAAAACCCGCATTTTGACAGGAACATTGGCCATGGCGGCACTCGTGTCGTCATTGCGCGCCGACGTGACTATCGATCTGCAAGTAGGGCCTTTGTCGGGTGTGACGGCAGCAACGGGCATTCTTGTGGCAGACACAAATGACGATGGGTTCGCCAATCCCGGCCCATGGATCGCCGGACAGACGATCGAGGCCGGATCGTTTCTTGGCTCGACCGATGAGTTGATTGTCGCAGTGTTTGAGAACAACGATGCCGCGCCATGGCCATCGGATACCGGCTTTGCCGAAATCATCACCGGTATCGACATGGATGCCCTTGGTCTTACCGAAGGGACAGACCTGATGATCATCTGGCTCACTGCGGCAGGGCAGGGAGGAAATCCGCTCGCAGCGCAGACCAAAGTGTATTGCCTGCAGGACCCATCTTTCGTTTTTCCTGCCGACGGAGCGACAATCAGCATCGCCTCATTGACTCCAGCAATCGGCGGCAGCCTTTCGGAGAACGATGTCGAAGAGGGAGACACCGGCGATGCACCGTTGGCGATCCGGATCAACAGCGGGGAGTCAGAATCGATCGGCTCCGGTGAGTCATCGTTCTTTACCTTTCAAACTGGAGGAGGTGGAGATGGCGTCATGGTGATGCTGGAATCGGACGGAGAGGTGGAAAGCGAAGTTTTCGATTCCTCCGGTCACAGCATGGGAACGATCGACGAATTCAACGGAGTTGTTCCCGCTGGCCGCTATTTTGTGAAGGTAACGGAAAGCAGCGGAGTCGGACCGGCAAACGTAACGGTGCGGGTCGTATCGAGTGGCTACCGGCCGGATCTCTGGACTCAAAGCCGACGCAACCGGGGGGACAATATGTTCGATGTTCGCCCGACTCGCAGGCAGAGCTACAAATTCGTTTCCAAGGGCAAAAGACCGATTCGTTACAAGCTCTGCGCAGAAAACGACGCCTTCCTCGTGGATTCATTGCGACTCACCGCCACGAAGCCGAAGCGGGGATTCCGCCAGAGAATCATCAACACCACTGCCGGTGTAAACGTGACCTCGGCGATGTTCACGGGTTCTTACACCCTGAAAGATTTGAATGCCCGTTCGCGTGTGGTGCACAAAGTAATCGTGAAGACTCCCAAGAAACGCGGCGCTATGGCGCAGACGATTTACATCCGTTCTCTCACGGATCCGAGCGAAGCCGATGTAAACCGGGTTTTCCTGAAGAAGTGATCGGGGATCACTCGCTGCTGACGTGTTCCTCGGTCAGCAGCTTTTCCAGGCCCGCGATGTTTTCGCTGAGCACTTCTTCCACGTCGCGGGAATTGACGTGTCCCAGGATGCCGATCGGCCCGTCGTAGCCGGAATCGACGAGGGCCTTGATCATTTTTTTCTCAAGGTAACCTTTCCCAATCGGACGAATCTTGTTCTCCAGTTTACCCACGTCGTGCTTCACCGGGTCGACCATTCCATTGAGATTCACGCAGAGGAGATAGGGAAGCATCTCGTTCAAATCACTACGAAACCGATGAACACGCGGATGGGAATGATGAAAGTTGTAAACGATACCCACGTGCGTGTGGCCCATTTCGTGAAATGCTTTGCAGACACGGACCATGCTGTTGGGAAGACCGCCCCAGCCGCCATGATTGTAGAGACCGAACTCGAGACCCATCTCTTTCGCCTTTTCGACCTTCGGAAGAAGCTCGTCGACTGTGGACTGAACCTTCTCATCAATCGTCAGTCCGCCACCAGTCGGGATAGTCTGCCAGATCTGCGGAGTGATACCATGTTCTTTGAAAAGGGGAAAAGCCTCGGGATGGCCTTTCCAGAAGGCGAATAGCTCGATGTCTTCCGATTCGTAGGCTTCGAGCTCCGATTCGAATTCCGGGACATGCCTTTCGCGCCAGTCATAGGCCACATGTTTCAAGCCGAGCCGCGACAACATGGCCGCTCGCTCGGTTGGAGTTCGATGTTTTGCATCGAAAGGAACGATGCACCAGGCGACAAGATTTTCGCGCTGGAAGTTTTCCGGTATGCCTGCGCTTTGGCCCGTAAGTGGGCTGAACGCGGTGGTCAGGAGAAGGAAAAGAGCAGGTGTTGTGTTTCGCATGATTAGGCTGGAGAGTCACTCTTTCGCGCGACTATACCAATCCAGCATGCGGGATGCCAGCAAAAGAGCCATTGCTCCTCCGCGGCTATCTTTTCCGAGAATTGCCTCCCGGTCGTAGTAATCTTCGAGGGTTTTCTGCTTCCCTGTTCCCGTGCAGACATCGTGCAGGGTGAGGCCGTCCATACCGATACGGCTCTTGATGCCGCTCCAGCCCGTCGTCATACGGCTTGCCCATGGTTGAGTGGGCAAATATCCTTTCTCGATCGCATTCGAGATGGCGTAGGTGATCATGCACGTACTGGTAAATTCGGCGTAGCTGTCCGGGTGATCGATGACCTGGTGCCACATACCGTGCCGATCCTGATGGTTGGAAAGGGCCTCCAAATGAGCCGTGAGGGATTCAACGAGGTAGTCGTGCCCCGGTTCTTCTTCGGGAAACCAGCCGAGAGTCAGCGTCAGTCCGAAAGCAGGGAATCCATTCCCGCGTCCCCACGCGGCTTCGTCGAGCGGTGAGTGACGATACAGGCCGTCCTCGCGGAGGCACATGTTCTGCATGAACTTGAGATGGCGAATGCACTGCTCGTAATATTTTTTCTCACCGGAGATTTTTCCGGCGTAGGCGAGAATCGGGCAAACCATGAAGACCGAATCGCTCATTTCCTGGTGGATCGGCATGCACTCCAGCGGATCCCCATTCTCATCGAAAGCCATGTCTGCTACGGCAAGAATGCGATCTTTGGCCCAGTCCTCGTCGAAGCGAGTGTATAGAAGGGTGCCTGCGATAGCGCCGGGATTATTGGGTAGGGATGGTGAATCTGTCAGGAACTTTTCTGCGAGTTCCTTGCCGTTGTTGGCGACCTGCTGATCGATCTTCACCATCAGGGCGAGCGCTTCGATGTAGCTCCCGGAGAAGTGGTTGCCGTAGTTCGCTGCGAGAGCCTCGAGGAGTTCTTCGGGGGAGCGCTCGATGCGGTTGAGCATTTCCGTGCGGGCAGATTCGACATCCTCACGCTTGTGGGAAAGAGGGGTGGAGTTGAGGCCGCCAGCTTCGTTTTCTTTTACCGTAAAGACATCCACCATCCCGACTTCCGCAGGTGGATTCTCCTGCAGTGCCTGGGACAGTGCGAGCCCCTCGGGAGTTTCTGGAACGAAAACCGCATCGGGTGCCATGATGCCAAGCCAGCGCCAGATGGCGTGCGCTGCTGAGTTCTCACTGTAGGCTTTTCCCTCGGGCGGATACGTCGCTGAAGGGAGTGGCGTTGTCAGGCCCATCCAGTCATTTTCCGGATTGAGTTTTTCGGAAACTTCTTCGGGATTGAATTTGCCGAAGTGAACGATCCGATAGGAGTCGCCGCGTCCTGACATGGTTGCTCCGCCTGTCCATGCTACAATCGGTTTGTTATCAGCATCTCGGCCGATCGGGTAGGTATAAAACAGATCCGCAGACAAAGTGGCCGAGTCGTGCACGTCGTAGCCGACTTCTTCCAGTCTTTCGTTGGTTTTCCTGTCGATGAAAATGGAACTACCCTCTCCAAATCTCACCTTGTTAGGCTTTCCTCCCGGCGTAGCGAACCCGACGTTTCGCATTACGAGATGAGCGGGAGCGACTGTGCGTGTCTCGCCAGTGGAGATACCCTCACGGATACTCAACGGGATAGAATCCGATGAACAAAGAATCGTAGAGGAATCGATGCTGTGACGACCGCCGAGGAAAAGAACCTCGTAGACAATGTTTTCATGGAAGTAGCATTTGTCGTAGTAGGTCTCGGCCAGATTCACATCGGCAATTCCATTCTGATTCCCGTAGAACGTCCCCTCGGTAATCCAGCATTCGCAGGTATCATGGGCGCTGAAGCCTTCATCGAAGTTCTCGTATCCGGTGATGTTGAAGAACTGCAGACCGCGTGCATCGCCATGAATGTTGAAACCGTCGTTGAGGAAGTGACGGGCGTTGAGATTGAAAATCTTCACATTCCTGATTTCGCCGGATGTCTGCAGACCATTCACCCGGGTGACCCATTGGAGATTGGACGTATCGCCTTTCACCGTTAGCCATCCTTCTTTCTGGTCGATCAACTCCCAGCGAAACTCACCCGGTTCGAGGTCCTGGGCGTTTGGGAATTCCTTGTCAGGGTCTGCCTGGCGTCCCATTCCCTCGGCCGAACCATTTACAATCAGGAGATGCCGGTCGAGAGCCGTGCGCGGCAAACGAATCCGGTGCAGATCGTTCTCCAGTTTTTCCCAGGCAAACTGATCGAGGGGTTCTGCTCCTGATAGGGTGACACCGTTTCCTTCAATAATGACTCCCGTAGGGCACCCGCGCAGGTCGAGAGTCTGGTAGTAAACTGCCTTCTTGGGCAGCAGCACAATGCGGTCGCCAGATTCAGCTGCCTTTACGGCACGGGTGCCGGTGGCGAACGGTTTTTCGATAGAACCGTCGTTGGCATCGTCGCCTGTCTCGATATTTACGAACAGGTCTTTTGCGGGCGACAGTGTCGCTACTGTCAGGAGAAGTGTGAAGAGAAGGAAACGGGGGATCATCATGTATCATTGAGGATGCGGACGACTTCGTCCTTCAGATGTCGGTTCGTCGCGAGCGCTTCGCCTCCTTCGATGTTACCGTCATTTCCTTTCCAGTCACCAAAGTATCCACCGGCTTCGCGGAAGATGGGAGGAAAAGGACCGCAGTCCCAGACAGCCATCACCGGGTCGAGCATGACCTCGGCGCGGCCCGTCGCGACGAGCAGGTAACCGTAAGCATCGCACCAACCCGCGTTGTAGTAGACGGCCTGTTGCAGGCGCTGCCACGCTTCGCCTTTTCCATTCTTGGCAAAGTAAGCGGTGTCAATGTGAGCACAGACGGCTCGGTCGAGAGATGTCTCGTCGGAAACTGAACACGGCTTTCCATTCCAGTGAGCACCCAGTCCGGTGGCACCGGAAACAATCTCATCCAGGGCGGGGAAGTAGGCACAGCCGACTTCGACTTTACCGTCGATTTCGAGGGCGAGAAGAACGGCATACAAAGGCACACCGTGAACGAAAGACTTCGTCCCGTCGATTGGATCGATGATCCAACGATACTTCGATTCGGATTCGTCGCTTTCTCCGAATTCCTCTCCTACAATCTGATGATCGGGGTAGGCGGCCGTGATTCGTTCGCGGATGAGTTTCTCCGCATTTCGATCGGCGATCGTTACGGGAGTGTCGTCACCTTTGAACTCGGGCTGTGCCGCGTCGGTCAGGAAATATTCGAGTGTCAGGGCGCCAGCCTCGCGGGCGGTCGCCTCGGCGAATGAGAGGAATTCGGAAAGCATAATGAATTAGTTCGACGCAGTTTCAGGTGGGGCGTCGGGTGCAGGAACGATCTTCACTTCCACTTCGGAAGAAGGCGTGGTGTCAGCTTCGAGATCGCCCAGGGAAAACTGGATTCCATCGAGCATGTGCTGCAGCACCTTCTCGTTGGCGAAGGTCATGTCATTGTGACCGAGGTTGGTGAAAAAGAGGCGGCCCTCGCCCACTTTCTTACACCAGGAAACGGGAACATCGACCTTGGCGGGATCTTCGACTTTGTCTTTCCAGCGCTCGTTATTGAGA
Source organism: Verrucomicrobiales bacterium (assembly GCA_002698785.1). Taxonomy (GTDB): domain Bacteria; phylum Verrucomicrobiota; class Verrucomicrobiia; order Verrucomicrobiales; family DEV007; genus Arctic95D-9. The sequence goes on from PAAG01000031.1 coordinate 44,982, forward strand.
GGCTCTATGTTCTTTGGCTTCGACATGTCGAGGCTCATCAAAACGCGGAGGCGTTCGCGACCTTCAAAGCTTTCTGCTTCGTACCAATAGATTTCGTCCTTATGCCACTGGCCGTTTCCGCCGAAGGCAGCGTTGAGTGTGTGGTCAGGATCTTCGAGATTGAATGCCCAGGTGCCGCCTGCCGTCCAGGGGTGACCTGCGAAGATGCCACCGATGAGGGCGATGCCTTCTGGCCACTCGGCAAAGTTGTCGGCGGCAGCATGGATTCCCATGATTCCCTTTCCACCTTTGATGAAATCAAGGATGGCGTCCTGATGGTCTTTGTTCGGGACGAGGCGAGTCGTATTGTTGAAAATGATGCCGTCGTACTGGGCCAGGTTTTCTTTGGTGAAAACACTATAGTCGTCTGCAAGGTCGACAGTGAAAGCACCCGTCTTATCAGCAATCTGCTGCAGGGCGTAGTTGCCAAAAGGGATCGAGGTGTGGATAAAACCTTCGCATCTATAGAAGACGAGAACTTTGCGGGGAGACATCGGCACGGCTGTTGCCGAAGGGATGGCCTCATCGATCGCCTTTTTGTGCTCATCGGTGGGAGTATCGCCGAAGCGGGCCGCGGCTTTTTCTTCCCAGGTTTTGGGTTCTTCTTTTTTCTTGTCCTGCGCAACGAGCACACAGACCGAGGTCAGCAGCGCGCAGGTGATTGTTAGAGGGAGTTTTCTCATGGTATCCTTTTTCCTGATGGAAGCGTGCATACTAGCTGGTTTGGCGAATTCGCAAAAGCAGTTATCGGCGTTTTTTTGCGCGAGCGAAGCGGGACTTTCGCGAAGGTTTCTCGGCGGGCGAGGGCTCGGGATCTGCCTTTTTCGTCGGTTCCGGGGCGGGCTCGTCTGGCTTTGGTTCTTTCTTCGCTTTTTCTTTTGCCGGCTTCTCCTTTGCTCTCCTCTCGGTGATCGCACTTGGCAGGGGCATACGCCAACCAGCTCGGGTGACGAATGCCTCCAGTAAAAAGAGTATCAGGGCCGCGGATGCCAGCCAGGCGCGGATGGATTCGAACTCGGGACTGGGCGGTTTTCTCCATGCGGTGGTGAGATCGACGATTTCTTCGCCACCACTGGTGGTCGCTGTCTCCCGCAATTCGGAAATGCGGACGGGGTCGAATTGCCATTCCACGTCCGATCCGATTGAGACGGGACCAAATGGCAGCGCCGCCCCTCCTATCTGCACGGCTCCCCGCACGGGTTCCGTCGCTTTCAGCGAGGTAAAAGTGGAGTAGTGCCCGGGGGCGAGCCTTTCCCAGACCAGTTCCTCGGTGGCTCCCGTCTGGTAGCCGCGCTGGAGGAGGATTCTCGGAGGTTCGCGGGAAAATTTCTCTGCCCATTCGTCAGAGTCGTAAATCAGATTAATGGAAAGGCGACTTCCTTCAGTGCGGTGACGGATGCCGACTCCGGGCGGGACTGCGTCACCCATCAGCCATCGTGTGAGGGTCTGGACAAAGTCACCGACTTTCTCCCAGTTTCGGGTTTGCTCGGAAAAGTCTCCACCGAGCGGGAACGAAACAGCAGCAGTTTTCCCAATGCCACGACGTCCGAAGGCCACGAGCGGTGCGGCGTATGTATCAGAACTCACGAGTGCAGTCTCATCTCCTTCACGCAGGTAGCTGAGGTTGTAGCCGCCGACAGCTTCCAGCCAGCCGAGGTCTCTGCGTGCGATTTCATACCAGCGACCGGTGGGCTGGGTGCCGGTGGCATCGTCAATAAAAGAGGAGCGAGCAACGGTCACGGTTTCCTGCGCAAAGATGTTAGGGAGCTCGCCTGCTTGCTGGGTAAAGAACATCCGGCCTTCACCGCGCTTCGCGATGTCTTCCAGGAATGCGGCATCGGTGTCTGCATTCGTTCCGAGGCCGATCACGCTGATGGTAGCCTCCGCCGCGCGCATTTCTTTGATGAGAGCCTGGTATTCTCCTGGTTCTTCGGAGTCGTTCGCGTCGGTGAAAAGAATGATGTGGCGCTGACCGAGGTTCGACTTTTTCAGCTCCTCCCACGCGGCTTTCAAACCGGTGTAGACGAAAATCCCGCCGCCCATCGATTCGACGCGTCGGACTCTCTCGATGACCTGGCCCCGGCTTTTCCCGACGTTGGTGAGGCCGGTAATTTTGTGGGCCTGACTGTCCACCGCAAAAATCGTCACGGCATCGGGGTCGCCGAGCAGCTCTACCGCACGAGCGGCGCCTTCATTCGCGAGCTGCATTTTGGAGTGGCCGCTTGCCGTGGTCATGGCCATCGAACCGGATCGGTCCATCACGATCGCCATGGCGACAGCGAGCTTTCGGTGTTCCGTTTTCAACTCCATCGATACTGGCAGTAGGGGATCTACCGCCGATTCGTAGTAGCCGCCAGAGCCGAAGCTGCGCTGGCCACCAGCCATCAGCATGCCGCCGCCCTGTGCCGTAACGAAAAACTCGAGGCTTTCCAGGAAGTTGTTCGGAATTTCGTAGGCGGGAACATTATTGAGAATGACGGCCTTCGCACCCGTGAGGCGACCGGGATTGAGGTTCACCGTATCTGTGACCACGTCGACCTGGAATCCTTGTGCTTGTAGAATGGGAACAAGTGGGTCGTCTGTGTAGGCCGTTAGTAGAAGGACTCGAGGACCGGAGACCACTTCGATCCAGCGATCGAAATCATTATTTCCCGGAAAGGCATCAGTCTCGGGATTGATGCGCGCGGTATATTGATAGGCCGCCGGGCTGACGACACGATCGGTAAAACGGAACCGGCCTTGACCTCCTGTGACTTTCACGGTGCGAGTCAGTAGCTCCTGGCCATTACGAATCACCGTTAGGGGAACATCACCATCAGGTTTTCCGGTGATGGAGATATCCACTACGTAGGGTTCACCGGATTGCACTCGCTCCGGCAGGCTCAATCGAGATACTTGGTAATCGTTGGCTTCTTCCGCACGGAGAAGGCGGTAGTCGAGAGGAACGCCCTGTTGCAGGAGTTTCTCGGGGAGTCCAGAGAGAGGTTCGGTGCTGTATCCATCAGAGAACAGGAGAATGCGGTGATGCCGATCTGGCTCCATCCGGGCGAGGGTATTGCGAATGGCGAGGTTGGTGCGTGTTTCCTCCCGATTGCCGGGATAGATCGCGGTTTCGCTGTTGGCCGTGGGCACGACTTCAGCCGCATAGTCGACGAAATGAAGGCGGTCCTTCTGACCGGGCTTCGATTTCTCCAGTAGGTTCCGCCATTCGCCTACATTCGGGGCGACGAGATCTTCCGCAGAGGAAGACCGGTCAACAAGCACCCAGAGGTCGATGCCGCCTTTTTTCAGTTGGATCAACGGATCGCAGAGCAAGAGAACAATCAAGAGGAGCCAGAGAACCCGAAGGGGTTTCCACAAGGCGAGGCGTCGGGCAAACCATCCCACGATCAACAAGAGGGGAATCAGCAGAAGGAATTGCGGGGAACCGAGAATCATGCGCGGATGCTGGGGTAGTGTAGGAGAAACGGGTCAGGAAGAAAGCCATTTCATTTTGCAAAAAAGCGGTTGTAACAATGAGAAATATAGTAAAAACTAGACTCAGGAGGGGAACATGACTAGATTTCGCAATTTGTTTGTTATAACAATTGGGAGTGCGTTGCTGCATTCAGCAGAAGCGCAGATTACTGATTCTGAGGACTCGGCCACTATGTTGGCCTATCAATGCTCGATCAGCTCTGGTTACTCTGTAGATGGCTACATGCCTTACGCAAGGGGACTCGCGAGAACGATTGCTCAGGTTTCGCCTGCCGGTCAGGAAGATGTGTTTGGATTCCTGCCTTCATTGGGTGGAGTTTCTGGATCCGCATCCGATTCCGTTGGTTCGACAGCGACGCCGGAGACATCTGCAGCAATCGGGGAAAGCAGTGATCCGACCGCTGCATCGGGCAGCAGCTCGGGAAGTGGTTGGCTGGCAGCGTTCTTCGACTGGGTCGCTTCGTTGCTCTAAGAAGGTGCCGAGGCGCGTTTTCCCCGACTCCGAGGGATAAATCGGGGGTATTGGGGGCATCCAGGGAGTTGCAAAATAGTTTGACAATTACGATAAAAATATTATTTATTGTAATTGAAACACGAAAACAGATATGGTCTCCATTGGTAAAATCCACTTGGCGTCCCTCTTGACCGCACTTTTCCTCTTTACCGGAATTGCTCGCGGACAGGAAGTTACTAGCGCCGCCTCTTTTATTGCCATGCAATGCTCGGTGAGTTCGGGATATCCCGCAGACGGTTATCTGAGCTATGCCGAAGGTCTCGTGCAGACAATTACCGCTCTGTCGCCTGAAGCTCAGGCTCGTGTTCTCGGCTACGACCTTTCCACCCATGATGCCGTCAACAAAAACGGCAAGACGAACTCCAGCGGTGGAAACGGCAGTAACACAACTATCGACCCTGAAGACGAGCCGACTCTTCTCGACAGGCTCATGGATATTGTAGGGCTCTAAGTCCGACAGGCTGAAGCAATAGGCCGAATACGGGAAACAAATCCCGTTGCCAGAGTGCGCATACCGTTTCATCATGGGCGCATGTCTACATTGACCGATAAGACCGCCATCGTCACCGGAGGAGGATCCGGGATTGGAAGAGCCATTTCTGAAACATTTGCCGCAGCGGGAGCAAATGTCGCTATTTTCGATCTCGACGAAGCCGCCGCAGGAGACACCATTGCCGCGATCGCCGAAGCGGGTGGAAATGCCATTTTCTGCAGCTGCGATGTATCTGATTCCTCTTCGATTCAAACTGCGGTAGACAAAACGGTGCAGGCCTTTTCGAAGGTAGATATTCTCGTAAACAACGCCGGTATTGCGAATATCGGAACGGCGACGACGACTTCGGAAGAAGACTTCGACCGGGTCATGAAAGTGAACGTGAAAGGTGTCTATCAGTGCCTCAATACGATTCTCCCGAAAATGGTGGAAGCAGGTGGAGGGGTTGTTCTCAACATGTCGAGCATCGCAGCGATCTCTGCGCTGAAAGATCGCTTTGCCTACTCGGCAAGCAAAGGCGCGGTCCACACGATGACTCTCTCCGTGGCGGCCGACTATCTCGATGACAACATTCGTTGTAATGCGATTTGTCCTGCCCGTGTGCATACCCCGTTCGTTGATGGATACCTCGCGAAGAACTATCCCGACAACAAAGAGGAGATGTTTGAAAAGCTTTCCAAAGTCCAGCCTATCGGCCGTATGTGTAAGCCCGAAGAGGTCGCGAAGCTCGCCCTGTATCTGTGTAGCGATGATTCTTCCTACATCACCGGCCAGGCCTTCAATATCGATGGTGGGTATATGAACCTGCGAGTGTAGACCTAACTCGCTTCCGGCCTCGGTAAACCATCCTGACAAATTACTTATCTGCGGAACAATCCCTATGTTGGAGTGGAAGGTTTCGCGGAACCGGATGCGCTTCGAAGTTTGCTCATCGGATACGATGACTTCGAGGCGAAGCGGTTCGACGGCTACGATCTGCATCTCAAGCTGAGAGGGCACGGGGTCGATGCGAAGCATCTGGTCTGGAAAAAGACCACGGACAACGTTCACGCCCATCAACTGGCGGATGAGAGAATCGGAGAGGAATACCGGGAATATCTCAGGCAGCTGGCGGAGCAGATCAACTACGGGTCGTATACCAACAATCTGTTTTCGCCCCTGAGCTACCAGATTCTTTTCGAGCCTACTTATCTCTTCGCGGATGTGGTGCATCTCCAACTGATCCACAAGAATGGTTTCTTTAACCTGCACCATCTGCCGATCCTGAGTCGGTTGAAGCCGATGGTGTGGACGCTTCATGATACTTGGGCGTTTACCGGGCATTGCATCAATCCTTTCGACTGCGACCGGTGGAAAAGTGGTTGTGGTGAGTGTCCCGATCTCGACGCGTTGTTTCCCATTGCTGAAGATTCCTCGGCGCTGAACTGGGAGATGAAAAAGACCCTGTTCCAGCAATGCGATCTTGATTTGGTCGTGGGAAGCCGCTGGATGGAACAGCGGGTGAAGGAGTCGCCTTTGTTCCAACATTTGAAAGTGCACCGGCTGCCGCATTCGCTGGATGTGGATATGTTTTGCCCAGGCGATTCGCTGGAAAGTCGCGAAAGGCTCGGGATTGATCCGGACCATTGGGTGATCGCGTTTCGAGCGAGCAGTGCTCCCTTCAAAGGAACGGACCTGGTGATTGAGGCGCTGAAGACGATGGAGGTCGATCGTCCGGTGACTCTGCTGACTGTCGACATGACGTGGCTTTGTGAGGATTTGAAAGAAAAATTTCGAGTCATCAATTTCGGATGGATCGACGAGAAGGAAACGTTGGTAGACCTCTATCGGGCTTGCGATGTGTTTCTCATGCCATCCCGCGGGGAGTCGTTTGGTTATATGGCGGCTGAGGCGATGGCGTGTGGAAAACCGGTGTTGGTGACTCGATCGCCATCGTCCGCTTTGCAGGATACAGTGTTCGTGGATCAGGGAGGCGGGGTTTCCTGTTCTCATAATTCGGAGGCTCTGGCGAGCGAACTTTCGGCGTTGCTGCAAGACGAGGGCCGTCGACATGAAGTCGGGCAACGGGCGAGGGAGCTGGCGGTGGAAAACTATCGCGACGACCTCTATGTGTCGCGCCTGACAGAGATCTATCGCGATGTGATCGAAAGGCGGAAAGGGGACACTCGAGCCAAACATATCGTGGATGAGTTGAAAAGGATTTCTCCACCAAAGCTGGAGCCCGCTTTGCCTGTGGAACCGCCTCCGACGCCACCAGCCGAACCACTGGTGGCCGAACCGACTCCACCTGTGCCGCTCGACCCGTCGCGAACGATCTGCACTCTGGGACCGGTGGAAGTGAAGTTGATAAAGGTCCTTCGTGCGATGGCAAAACAGCCGATCGGTTTATGGGTGTATGGGAAGCTTGTCAGGCCGGTGGTGAAGGCATTGTTTCTGAAGGGAAAAGGATAAGTTTATGGGGAGAAAGCGGATTTTGATTCTTGGGAGTACGGGCATGCTGGGGCATGTGCTGTTCAGTGAACTGGCAAAGCGGGAGGACCTGGATGTGTGGGGAACTGTTCGTAATGGAGAGAGGGCTGCGGCATTTTTTTCCAAGGACTCCTGCGAGAGGCTTATCCCTGGCGTTGAGGTTGAGGATCTTGATTCAATCAGGTCTGCGATTTCGAAAGTGGAGCCGGATGTGATCATCAATGCCATTGGTTTGATCAAGCAGCATCCGGGAGCTCAGGATTCGAAATTGCTGCATGCGTTGAATGTAGAGTTTTCTTACCGTATGGCGGATCTGGTTCGAGGAACATCGATTCGGCTGATTCAGATCGGCACCGATTGTGTGTTTGATGGGAAAGAGGGGATGTATACTGAAACTTCTACTCCCAGTCCGATCGATGAATATGGGGCGACGAAGCTGGAGGGAGAGTTGATCGAAGATGGCAACCTGACCTTGCGGACTTCGTTCATCGGGCATGAGCTTGGGACTCGTTATGGACTGGTGGAGTGGTTTCTGAGCCAGCAGCAACCGATTGAGGGATACACGAATGCGATCTATTCAGGGCTGCCGACGGTGGAGTTTGCCAACATCCTTGCGAACCATGTGCTGCCTGACACAACCCTCAGAGGCCTCTATCATGTCTCCAGCGACCCCATTCCGAAATACGATCTGCTCAGCCTGGTTGCGGAGGTGTATGGAAAAGACATCGAAATCCGTGAAAGAGACGACGTTCGCATTGATCGTTCCCTGGATTCGAGTGCGTTCCGTGACGCGACGGGATATCACCCGCCGGGATGGAAGGCATTGGTGAGAAGAATGCATGCGCATTATGCGAATGAGGTGCGATATTCGTGATAGGGTGAGATGAAATGACGGTGGTAACGGGTTTCTCCAGTTTTCCCGGTGTTGAGCTGAATCCGACTGGTATCCTGGTCGAGAAGTGGAGCCGGGTTGCCCCGGAATGGGCGTCGGGCGATACACATTTCGAGCTGCTCCCGGTTGTTTACGCCAGTGCGGGGGCTCGTATTGCCGAGCTTGCGGCTGATGGGAGAATTGAGAATCTCATTATGCTGGGAGTCAGCGCTGGCAGTGAAGCCATCCGCCTGGAGCGTTTTGCCTTTAACTATGATGATACCGCTACACCCGATTCGGCGGGTGAGGTTCGGCAGGGAAAAGTGATCGATGAGACGGGACCGCATGTGATGGAGGCCGGTTACGATATGGAGGCGGCGCGCAAGAGTTTCCTGGCGACCAGTATTGAGACACACGTTTCAGACAGTGCAGGGCGCTACCTGTGTAATCATTGCTATTACGTGGCACTTCGTTCTGCAGAGCGGAAGGCATCTGCTTTCCGGCCTGTGTTCCTGCATGTTCCCCAAGTGATAGAGGCTCACCATCATGCCCCAGACCCACTCACTGACGTTGGGCTCACAAAGCTTGAAGAGGAACTCGGAATACTGATCCCCTGGTTTCGGGAAAACTGAAGCCGCGGCTCACCAGAATACGGTGAACATTTTCGGATCGTGGAAAATGCCGCGTCCGTAGCATAGCCTGCACCGGGTTTTGTCCACGCCTGAGGTGGTGCCAAATCCACCGCACCCGGTGCATCTGCGTTCTGTCGTTCCCATTTGAATCTCGAACCTTTTGCCCGACTTCAAAAACATCAGGAATTCGTCCTTCGTCATTCGCTTGGGAAGGGGAGGGACCTTTGCGACTTTGATTGTCGAGAGGGCCCCGAGAACGGTGGTGTATTAATAGACCTCATCGGTTTCAACGGCGGGTAATTGGATCACTTCATCGTCTGCCAACGGACGGTCAAGGGGGATCTCCATGGCGTAGGTCGTCTCCCCGACACGCACCCGGTAGTAGCCCGGGGAAATCGTTTGAAGGATGGTGATTTCGTAGGTCTTTAGCGCAGCTTTCTCGGCCTCGTAATGCTGGTCGGCAACGGTATTGTAGATCAGGTCGAATTTCTCGGAAGAGGTATCGATGCTACCCACCGGATAGGGTGTGGACTCTTCTCCTGAAGCCGGAAAAGAAAGAGAGAACAATAGTCCCAGTACGAGAAACAGAGAACGCTTCATGGTGTGTTGTTTACTCCAAGAGACAGCGGGAATCAAATACATGAATTGGGGTATATCTGTTCTGGTGACGGTTAGAGCTCTGATTTTTGTGCGATGGGTGCCATTACAGAGATGTCCCGATCCATCAAAATGATGGGAAAAGAATGGGTTTTCGTTTTTAGTAGGGGATACTAGGGGAGTATCTTTGTAAGCGACTGTAAGTAAGTGGGATGTGTGGATTTTGAAAATGCTGGGGAGTTGTCATGACCTATCATTTTGATGCATTTCGGTGCTGAAAGATGCATTTGGGCGAGATTTTACGCTCTCAGGCATGGGTGCATTTCGAGAGTGGGGCGGACGTTTGGAACAGTTTTTATGGACGAGGTTTTAAAGTCTAACAATGGCACAAAAGTATGCCTTCGTCCAGATGCGATGCTTGTGGGAGAAGGAAGACTAGCGGCTGAAGCCAATTTGATTTTTGATGAGGGATCGAAGCCCTGGTTCTAGATAGGGAATGGTGTTTTTTTCTTTGTTCCGCTAGTAGGAATATGCTAATCAGAAGCATGAAGTTTCTTCTAGCTCTCTTTGTCCCCTATACACTCGTGGCAGTAGCGGGGGCTCAGGAGGCGCTGGAAGAATCGGACCCATATGTAGGGTCGTATGAGGTGACGGTTCCGGAGAAATACCAGAAGATCTGGCCGAAGGTTGAGTGGTTTTATCGTGATATCGTGTGGGGCAGTGGGGACGTGGAATACAGCGAGATAAAGAGGGCGATTCCGGATAGTATCAAGCATCCGCTTATCAGTCCGATATTTTTCATTGTCGGGATGATAGGGTTGCCTGTTGCGGCGATCTGGTTTCTGGTGGTCGAGTTCAAAGTTCACCTGGGCTGGGGATTCGGGCAGCTTGGTGCGAACTTGTTGAGTTGCATCCTCTTCGTACCGGGGATGATTGTGGCGATCGTCTTCGCCTGCATGAACTGGAGAGTCGCTCGAAAGCCTTTCACTCTTTACATATTCTGCTTTCTCCTCTTAATGGTCGGGTTCTTTATGGTTCCCAGTTGGACCGAGCCTGAGTTTGTTCCCGGGCCTGGTGGGGCGGAAGAATCGTTTTGAATGGGTGGGGAGGATTGAATGCTGGGAGGTTGGTTGAGCGAGGACGAGGTGAAGTTTGAGATGTTACTGCTGACACCTTCCGACCTTCCACGCTTGCGGGGGATCGTAGTCGTTTCGCCGTGAGGTGCTGTGTTCCGTCGAAATGTTAAGAAATGACAGGGTTTTCGTTTTTATCGGGAAAATGGGGTCCGTTCTTGTGTAAGTAGTTATTGGTTAGTGGTTAGTGCTGGTTTTGGAAATGATGGGTGGCTGTTTTTTCCTGTCATTTCGATGCCGAATGATGCTTTTTTGGGGAGATTTGGCGGCTTCCAGCGGGTTGGGGTTTTGAGGAAGGGTGGGGCGATTTTGCTGGTTTTTTGGGCGCGAAATTAATACTAACAATAGCATAATAATTTACTTTTGTCCAGATTGTGGCCTTCGGCAAGGGGGCGAAGAATGAAAAATCGATGCCTGAATCCTTCTTACGGTCTTCTCGGTTGGTCGGTTTTAATTTTCCGTGATGACTTCGAGATATCGAGTCCCGGCCCCCTTCAGCTTTGTTTGGGATTTTAGCGTCTCCAGATCGTCGAATGTGAAATCGAGTACTTTTTGTCCGGGAGGGTGATGGAGACGGTTTTTGGGTCGGTGAGCTTCCAGGAGGCGACGTAGTTCCGGTGACCGGAGAACTGGGCGGTTCCATTTTCGTTGAAGACGACCTTTGTCGGTTTTCCGTCGATGGGATAGTTCCAGACGTGTCGTTTCAGTTGGTCGCTGAGGGTGATTCCACTGCTCCGAGCCGCGTTAGCTCTGCGTCGGCCTGATTCGCGATTTCGAGGTTCCCTGCTTCGAGCATCTGGGCCTTCATCGTCTTCAATTCCTGGACATACTTCGAAGTGATCTGATGGGTCGCGCGCTCGATGGCATTGTCGTAGTTCTGCTTCAAGAGTTCGAATTGATTTGGCAGTTCGTCCTGCGCATTCGATGCGATTGTGATCAGGGCGAGAATGTAGACGAGTGGTGTTTTCATGATTCTTTTGGCCGAATCGTAGTGTTTTGGGAACTGAATACCGATCTTTATTTTTTGGATTCGGCAGTTCGATCACTCGATTGGAGAGCCGTCAAACGACGATCGAAACAACACCAGTTTATCACCGCGACACGAGCAAACTTCCGCGAATTATACCACCGGGGGAGAAAGCGAATGGTCGCTCAATGCAGCGCCATTCACAACTGACTTCTCCCCCCCCCCATGGAGAAACGAATTGGTGGAGGCGAAAGTTTGTAATTATTTTTTTGACAAAGAATGTGTGTACATATTAAAAGACATATATGAACATGATCGTAAAAGCATTTATAGTTGTTGCTCTGTTTTTCATCATCGAAGCATCTTCCTCCCTGATCGGGGACATACAGTCAGGAAATCCCAAAGCTGCCTGCAACTCTAATGATGAAGATACTGGCACAACCGAAAGCTAGGCGGTGGCCGTAAGGGAAGATCGAAAAGTTGCCGCATGAAGATTCGGGACTCTGCCCTGTTGCTACTGGCGCTCTTGCCGGTTCATGCGGATTACGCTTCCTGTGATGAGGAGGTATTTCCTGGCGTGGTTTGTAATAATGCAGTCGGAGACGCCTCCCGGTCTGGTGCTTTCTGGCTCTGGCGAAGTCTTGAGTTGCCGTTTGATCTGGGTGACGGGAAAGGCTTCGATTTGGTGTGGCATTTTGGAACTGATGGGTACTTCGGTTCCGAATCGTGCTTGGGATACAATTCCTTCTTCCCTCTGTTTGACAGTAATGTAGTGCTTTTGGATGAGGCACGTGCCCGCGTCCATCTTCCAGACGGGAGTGTGATTTATATTTATCCGGAGGATATAGACGCAGGCGTCTGGAAATCGCGGAATTTTGCATGGAAAGCAAATGTTGACGGGGATTCTATCGTTCTCTGCCGGGATAACGTTTGTCTTCACTACACACAGGGGCGGCTAAGGAAAATTGAGAGTGGTGATGAAGCCATCAACTGGGAGTTTACCAGAGATGGTGTCGAGCTTGTATCGAGCGTGCGTGGATGTCTGTTGAAGGCTAAATTTGCCGATTCGGATGGTGCCGCGCTGATGAGGGAGTTAGAAGTGTCCTCGGGTCCATGGGCTGGTGAGGTTGTGGAATTCTCATATTCTGACCGGCCGGTGTTCGCCGAGGTTAACGGGCATCCGATTATATCAGAACTTGTCAGCAGCCTTTCTTTGATTGGTGACAGTTCAGGAAATATCGTGCAGCTTGAAATCAGCCAGAGTGAGGATGGAACTGAGCAGCTTCGCTGCATCAACGAGTGGGCTCATGGAAATAATTCTGAGCAAGTTTGGCATTGGGACCTGGCATCCGGCAAGCTTTTGAAGGACGGCCTTAGTGTCTATAAGGACGCTCACCTTACCGCAGATCCGGATTCTGAGGGAATTGAGAGGATTTTTGCCGACGGGAGCATGCAGGCCTATTACTGGAATCGGGATACCTGTCTGCTCACTGAGGCGCATCGGGATGGGACGCTGACGCAAAAGGTTTTTGTTGGCACGGTTGGAAAATCCTATATGAAGATGCGCAGTTTCGAAGAAACGATGTTAGTAGGTGAAAGAAGTGAGATGCGCAGAAAGATTCGGTATTATTACGACACGGAGGGGAATGTTTTGAGGAAAGTTCAACAAGATTAGGTATTGTGTTTATGAAAGGAAATATTGGATTCAAAAGAACGCTCATCATCTTCGCGCGTCTCATTTCTTGCGCCATGTTTTGTGGAGCTTTATTGTTGTTGTCTGCCATGGGTGAGCAGAAGAAATCGCTCGGTTCGTTGACCGGGGGGGCATGTTCGGCAAATGCAAGCGAGGCAGCGTGTGGAGATAACTCGGGGACTTCAGGACAAGCCTGTAATTTGACCAATCCGTGCGTTGATAAATGTTACGCGGAGAAGAACTGCTATTGCACTGGACCCGCCGATGCAAATTGTAAAAATGATCGGACGAGGGATTGTGAGGTTGATATTCTTACCTGTGACGAAGATGGTGAAGATCCTACCTTCACTTGTGTTTTTTTTGCTTCTGGTTGGAGTGATTTTTGTGGGAGTGGGTATAAAATTTGTTACTGAAACTTTAGATGCTAGAAAATTCGAAAAAATGAAAATAGCTAAGATGATTTCAAGCGTACTGGTGCTTTTTGCGGTGGCTCACCTGGTGCAGATTCAATTGATCGATCACTCTATTGCTTCAAATTCAGGTGGGACGTGCGCTCCAAAAAACGGTCAGCCCAAATGCGGAAATCAGCCGGGAACGAAAGGGCAATCGTGTTCTGCCACCAATCCTTGTGCTGATAAATGCTTCAACGAGAAAGATTGTAGTTGCACCGGGCCTTCCAATGCTTTGTGCAGCGATAACGGTCAGACTAGAAATTGTGCCGTTGAGACCTACTATTGCAATCTCCATGACCCGGATATTAATCCCGACGGAGATAATAAGTGTGCCGTCTTCAGTAGTGGGTTTGGAGGCATCTGTGGGAACGGTTCGTGGCAGCCTTGCCATTAGGAGGTCAGATGGTGGATGCGATGAGAGTTTTCCGAATTTGTTCGGCCGGTCTGGTCTTTCTGCTTGCTGTTTACGAAACTACAGGGGTGGCGAAGGATCTTCCCGGTGGAGGGAAAGCGGACTTGCCCAGTGTGAGTGATTTTTCAAAATTTTTGGAATCCTCGCCGCTGCGCAGTAGTTACATGCGTCTTGTTTTCGATGTGGTTCAGAAAACTGACGTTGTCGGAGGCACAGAAGGAGGCGCCGCTATGCAGCCGGGTACTTTGAAGACCCACCAGGTCCTCTGGGTGGACCCGGAGGGCCGCGGATTACGGTTCGACACGATTGATTTCGGAAAGTCGGGAAGGGCTCCCTTCATTTCTTCCACATTCACTAATGGTGTGAAGAAGGGCAGGTGGGATTCGGCGCTCGATATCGAGGGAGTTCAACCTCACCTTGAAGGATCGGAAGAGGCTATTAGCCATCGCCGGGGAGGTTTTTGCTACATTGGCGATGATGTGATGAGAGATCCCGATCTCCTTTACCGTATCCTTGGGATGACAATTTCAGGGAGGAGGGTCGTTGACTATTTCGGTGCCGCAAAGCCTGGTAAGTTCAATATTTCCATTTTAGATGGTGGCGATGCCGGGTTTGAGGTTTCTAGCATTTCAAAATCATTTCGATTCGGAACTGACGGGGGGTTGCAGAGCTACAAGTGGACTGGTCCATCGCTAGATTCTTCCGGTGTGCGCAAACTTCTCGAAAGTATTGTTGTGGAGGAATACTGTAATGTAGGGGGAATTGCTCTTCCCAAGATAGTAAAGAGAGAAGCGGAAGCCCGGGGTATAAAAGTCGAGGCAATCTACACTTTGCGCGAAGATTTGAGCAAACTTTTGTCCAAGGAAGAGTTTCAGGGTGGATCCGACCCTCTATTGAGTCCCGGTGTGATCGTTGTCGATCAGAAAACTAACGTCGAGATGACAGTTGAGTCGGCCGAACGGGCCTTCAATGTTGTGCCACACTCGGGAGTCCAGCGAAGCTCCGAAGAGCGATTGGAAGAAATTCTGCAGGAGCGTGAGAAACTGCGATCTCAATAAAATGAGATCTGCAATTTTTTTGGGTATCTGTTCGTTCGTTTTGGCTCTTGTATCTGCGTCAGCGGGCCAGTCCACTGCCGAATCTCCCGATTCTTATCGAGTGCTACATACTGACTCACTGTGCGGTATCAGGTGCATTTATGTTGCTCTGAGAATACTGGATCGCGAAGTCAATTTCTCCGCTCTTGTTGCTGATTATCCAGAGGCGGTAAAAAGTGGAGTTTCTTTCAGAGATCTCTCTCAAATTGCTGAACGGAGTAATCTGAATACCTCTCTCGGGTTTTTTTCCGCATCGGAACTCATGCTGAGTCGAGGCGTGGCAATCGTGTATTTAGATCGCTCCACCGATAGTCGTGGTACGAGGGAGCTCGGCCACTTTATTCTGGTCGAGCCCGATAAAGATAATCAGCGGTTCCTTATAATTAATCCGCCATATTCGCCTGCATTTATTAGAGTAGACGAATTTGGCAATGAGAAACTGAAAGCATTACTTATTTCAAAGGAAGGATTACTTCTTTTGAAATTGCGGAAGTATTCTCTTGTAATTCTCCTCTTAGGCGGGGCTTTATTGGTTTACTTTATCCCAAGAGCAGTTGTTGCGATTAGGTCACGCTCGGGAAAATTGGCTATTTCAACGGGGCTCTTGACGATTGCGGCGTTGGGCATGCAAAGTTGCAGTGACGAACAGCAAGGGGGGGCGAAAATTCGCGTCGATGCAAGGAATTTTGACGTTGGTAATGTGTGGTCGACTGATTCAAGTGAAGTCATCCAGGTCAGTTACTCAGTTACGAACGTAGGAAATGATGTGCTTCGCCCACTCAGAATCGAGACTTCATGTCTGTGCGCCGGGGTGGAGCCATTCAAGGAACTCAGTCCAGGTGAGAGTGGGGAATTGGTTCTGAAAATTGTTCCAAATCCGCGACCGATAGGTGAATACAAGGTGACTGCGGTTGTTGAATCAAACGCACAGAACGAGAAGAAATTGATGCTTTCTGCAGACTTTTCTATTTTCCCAACTATTTACCCGGTGCCAAGCGCGCTAGGGGTCGAAACTGATTCGGAGATAAGGATTGGTCATGAAGATGTCGAAATCCATTTCCAATCGCCTTCGCATTTGAATCTGGAATCAGCTTTTCGGAACGCAACTCTTGAGCGATTCCCTGCAGCATTTGAGCTTTCCGATACGGAGGTTTTGAATGCGGTCGAGGAGCTTGGTGATTATTCTGTTGCGAAATTAAGGTTTCATTTTGAAGTCACGCCCGAGGCAGAGGCGGGTCGATATTTTGGAGATGTCGTGATACGCGATGGTAGGATACCTAGAGAGGATAATCAACTGGTCATCCCGGTGACTTGGGACCACTCAAAGCCCTATAGATTTACCAAGGCGCTACTTCATTTGGGGTATTTGACTCCAGAAAAGACTAGTGTTTCCGGACGAGCACAGTTTTTGTGGAACGATCGGTCTATCGGTGCAGACGAGTTTGAGTTAATACTCGACGAAGATGGAGATTTCAGCCTCGAACTCCTAGACACCTCCGAAGGTGAAATCAGTTTTGAAGTTCAGTACAGGCACACGTCTGCAAAAAGGCCCCCGGAGGGATCGCGCGTGATTGCAGTCGTCGGTGGGGAGGAAATCGCACGACTTCCGATAAAAGTAGGCGTGGTATACTAAAACACTCAAAGGAAATCTTTGAATAAGCGAATTCAAGGACCAGTTCGAAAAGAGAAGCCCGCGCTTCTTCGTTTGGAAGAGGCGTTTCTAATTGACTGGAGGGCAATCGCTACTTTTCGCTTTCTCCTGGGCATTCTCCTGCTGTTCGACTCGGTTACTCGTATGAGTGATGCCTACGCGCTGTATGGGAACGCTGGAGTTGTCCAAGATGAATTTTCTCAGTCTAAAGATAGTTTCTCAATCACGTATTTACTGGCGCATTATGGCTTTCATTGGAGTCTTGCCGTGCTTATCGCGATGTTGTTTTCCGGAATTTCTTTTATCACGGGATACCAATACAAGTATTTTAAAGTCATTGGTTGGATCGCTGTCGCTGCGATTCAGGCGAGGAACCCCTGGGTAAACACAGGAGGAGATAGCATTTTTCGCATTATTCTCTTCTGGAATATGTTCCTTTCAGTCGAAAAAACGAGAGGGCTAGTTGAGTGTTCGAACCAATTGAAATCGGCGACGTTGGTAAAGATATCGCACATTTGTATCATTTTTCAGATCATGATGATTTATCTTTTCAGTTCGCTTCATAAAAACCATGCGATGTGGAGGGTCGAGTTCACTGCTGTGGAAGCTGCTCTTTCTCTAGTGACATTTAAGGGCCCGGCCGCTGATTTTTTACTGGAATTTCCCGGTCTGCTTCGCGTATTAACACGGAGCGCTGTCATTTTGCAGGAACTTGGGCCTATTTCGTGGCTTATTTTTTACAAGAATCCTCATATTAGAATAGGGATCGTCGGTCTCTTTCTACTGTTTCACCTGACTACCGGGTTAATGCTCAATATCGGATGGTTCCCAATCGTGTGTATGGTCGCGTGGGTTCTTTTCATTCCGACGCCAGTTTGGGATCGGCTTTTTAAGATTTGTCGGGCTAAGGTGATTTTCAGCAAGGTCGCCGAAGGAGGTGCACCTGATTCTCCTTTTTCTTGCCTGCTGTATCAACTGCGAGGCTTACCGATACTGATTTTGGTATTGGTATTTTTTTGGAATCTTTCAAACGTAAGTATTCCGGGTTTTGTTGGATTTGGTGATACTTTCGCTGGACAAGTGGTTCGTTTTGTCGAGCTTCAACAAAGATGGCCTTTATTCGCACCGAGGCCTCCTACTTTCGACGGGATTATTTTTGCTAACACAGAGGTTGAAAGCAAGATAAGGAGTTATTACCCGACGGGGCGCGAATTTGCTACCGCTCCACCTGATAAGCCGGCGAGGCATTATTTTAGTTCGCGATGGCACAAATATTTTCACAATTTGTACTCGGCAAGGGAGCCGGAGCTATTAAGAAGCTATGTCTCGTTCTTTGCGAGGGAGCATAATGTGAAAAGTGCAGAAATACAGTTGTTTGTGAGGGTGTTCCCAGTTGAAAAAAAGAGCTTTCCTGAAGATATTTTAATTTTCCCGTTTCAGTCCATCAACAGTGAAGGTAAGGCTGTATACTCAAGCGAGTTTCCTCCGTAGGTTCCCCTTTGGACTACTGATCCGGATAAAATGGATCCAGCAAGAGTGAAGTCATACTACGAGATAGAGAGCAGAGTTATTAAAGAGAAGATTCTCAGGGTCCTACGGGAAGAAGATGGCGGGAATTCTTGAAAACTGTGTGTGCGAAGGACAGGATAAGCGCCACGACTTTTACAACTGGAAGAACCAAAGTTGGTGCCGGGAATGATCGTGGCTATCGTATTTGCCTGAATGCACCGGAGGAGGCGAGCATGCCGCTCCTGTGCTGTTTCGCATTTTTCTTGATGGCGATGGGTGCGTTTCGGATGATGCCGGAAGAACTGTGACAGCGTTCGATAGAAATTGAGCGGCGAGTAAGTGGAGAATTCGCGAAGGCTTTTCCTCGGATCACGCAAACAACCGCTCGACGATCTCGGCTTTTACCAGTTCTCTGCGCTGGTTGAGGTGGTTGTAGGCGATTGTCTGGGGATCGATGGCCATGGCGTGGTAGATGGTGGCCAGGACTTCGGTGGGGTGGACGCGACCGTCGGCGCTGTTGGAGTTGCCGCTGGTGGAGACTCCGGTTCCGGGGCGAGGGCGGCTTTCGCAGGGGAAGTTTTCAAAGAATGACGGTCGACGTCTTCTCTGAAAGATACCTGAGTGGGGCTGGTTACTCTCATCGCGCCGGTTGAAGGGGATGGCAGGATATCGAAGTGTGAGGAATGCCCGGTCGACTTTTCGATTTTTACTTTGTTCCGCTGCTGCTATTTATCCTCTTGGTTGGAAACTCGTTCGCGAGAGACTTGCACGTCGATCCTGAATCTGGTGACGATTCCAATGACGGCGTGGCGTTGCCCGTCCGATCGATCTCCAGGGGAATCGCTCTCGCGGGGCCGGATGATACGGTCCATCTGAAGCCGACGGTTTACTATGACTACGCCGGTTTTTACAGGAAGCAGGGTGAAGCCGGGCGCCCTGTGATTCTTGACGGGCACGGTGCAACTTTGGAAGGGAGCGACACCATCGATCCGGATGACTGGAAGGAAGTCGAGCCTGGCTTGTACCGCTCTACGGTGCTCCCACCGCATTGGAACGAGGCCGTCCTCGCCCGATGGTTCTTTCTCTTTGCCGACACGATGCAGCGTATGGACCGGGTCCTGAAAGGAAAGAGTGCTCCCCTGAAGCAACCTTACGAGCTGGGGGCCGGGGAATGGACTTTTGTCAGGAATGAGGGGGCGGCCGAGGATGACTGGAGTGGGACTTTTTACCTGAAGATTGCCGATGGAAAAACCCTCGCCGAATCAGAAATTCGCTGGCCCGTTCGTTCGGCGGGTGTGCAGTTTTCGGGGGATAACGGCCACCTTGTCATCCGCAACCTGACGGCAACTCATCCGCACAATGATGGATTCAATATCCATGGCGACTGCTGAAACGTTGTCTTTGAAAACATTCGTGCGATCGAGTGTGGGGACGACGGCATCAGTGCACACGAGTCGGCCGAGTATCGGGTAGATGGATTCGTTTCCATCGGGAACGGAACCGGGATCTGCGATACGGGCGATAGCACGACGACTTACAAGGATGTGTTCATCGCGGACTGTGTCGGGGTGGATCTATACTTCCTCGACCGAGGTCGATACGAGATTGAGAATGCTTTTGTCCTTTCCTCGGCCCAGAAGCCACTGGTCGTGACCGGGCGAGCCGATGGAAACTGTAGTCTTACCCTGACAAACGTCTACATCAAGAGGGTGGGGCCGTCCGAACCTGCCCTGGCTGCGAGTCGGTCCGTCCTTAACGCTACACGACTGACTCTGGAAAACTTGCCTCTGAAGGTCACCGGCGAATCCAATTTGAAAGATTGCCTGATCGAGGGCAAAGCGGTGCCGGAGGATACGAGTGAGAATGGTGCTGATCTGCCTGGGCTTCTCAAAGCGGTGGTGCCGGACGATTATTGTGAGAAGCTGTAGCTGTTTCGGCCCGTTGTTTTGAGTTTGGCTCGTTTGCCCGGCCTTTTTGTTCTTTGTAGCTGGGCTCTTGTTCGGTTTGATGTGAATTGGTGACTGACGCCGATGCAGGCGCCAAGACACATATTGTCTCCCCGTCGGCTTTGCCGGATTCTTACCGGTGGCGAGCTGGGCGGAGCCGGAGTATGTTCCCGTGCCCGGTGGTGCGGGGGGGCGTTTTGGTGTGGTTGGGGAGAAAGGTTTTCTGATACTGGTTCAGGGGCAAGGAGGTGTCACCGACGAGTGGAAAAGTATTGGATCATCGAGTCATCGGGATCAAATACAACTCCGCGGCTCCATTGCCCGTCTGATGCTTCTTCTCGACATTCGTTGCCTGAGACCATGTGATCGTCCAGTCCCAACCTTTCTGCATATTTCTCGAATCTTTCTTTGTCCCCGCGGAAGGCGAGGGAGTAGGAGTAATCACCTAGAAAAGTGAAGACGGAATAGGACTCCTCGTAGTAACCGACGAATCCCATGGCATCTTTGGCGGTCGGATGAACGACGGCGCGGATCGCTCGAAAGCCAGGCACGAGTAAAAGTCCGATGAGAAACCATATGAAACGCCTTGCGAGTAGATTTTTAACGAGTCTTTTCACGTGGTATTTGGGGGCTAGTGCGTGTGGTGAGATGTTAGAATACACTCCCTAGTTCTGGTGCCGATTGCAAATTGTTGCGGACAGTTGGAGAATCCTGGATGACTGCCTATTCTTACCTCTGTGTATGGCCTAGGCCGAAACAGGAGGGGCAGGCGACAATCCTGGGAATGCTGTCGCTCTTATTCAGGTAGCCGTGAAAGCACACGGGGCACTTCTTCCAATCTGTTGCGTTGGATTCAATTCGCTTAAGAACCCTTTCTCTAACATCCACTACCGATCTGCTGCTGTCGTAAATCCTGTCGCGGATTGCAGTAGCGGCAGGCTTTCCGGCTGCTGGCCCGATCTTGCCTAGTGTAACCATAGCCTCAAACCGCGGCCCAAACATTCCCCCGCCTGACACCATCTCGATGAGGAACTCGAGGATCTCTGGATCATCCATCTGGAGGTCTCCCACAGCATCATTGAACGCCGACAGGGCTGACCAAAACTGCTGTTTGTTGTTGTCCCGGTTTCGCCAGACTTCCCGTATCACGTCTGGTGAGTTCGTCAGCACGGCCAAGTAGCAAATCAGTTGCCTGCGGCCTTGGTTTTGCTCTGGACATCGTGGTTCTGAGGAGGAAAATGATCTCAACCTATCAAGGTTTTCCTCTGTGAGAAATGGCCCGTGAACCTTGTATAATCGTTCGACGAGATGATTGGTTCCATGACGTGGGTCCATAGGCGAGGTGAAATCGGCATTGAAAATGACTTCGATCAGTTCTTCCGCAGGCTGGTGCTCCCAGGATCGGAATATGCTGATACGCCTTGCGATTTGTTCGGTTTCCTGCGCCTCGTCTTTAAGTGTCTGAAGAGTTGTGGTCGCTGGCGATAGGAATCTACCTTTCGTAGGCCCTGAGTAATCGGTCTTCATTTCCCCGAGAGCCTTGATCCTATCCTCGGGTTTGGCGTCCACAGGTAATGGATGGACCGCGACGATGGTGTTTCGATCGGTTGCCCAGACCACGTAGCACTGTTCGTGCTGTTTGATTAGCTTCAATGCTTCTTCGTCAGTGAGATGGGGCATTTTATGAGAGTGAAAAGTCGAGGCGCCGCTTGAATGGGCTCGGAAAGGGCAGCTTTCTACCTCTAGCGACTTTGACGGTTTTCGCGGACTATTTTATTGGCGTTTTAGGGGCTCGCTCGGTGTCTTGCCCGAATTCTTCGGGCTTGCCGATGAGAATGATGTCGCCTGGTTTCAGCGGAAATTGAGACTCTTCGAGTTCTCTATTCTCGCCAACTATTCTTGCATACAGTTGTTTCGTCTCCATCCGGTATACCCTGACTTCATAGACCGTTTGGAGCCCGATCGGGGCTGCTGAAACTGCTGCGCCTAAACTGGAGGTATCCGCCGCGGGGAGGATCAAGATCCTCTTCGCGACGACATGGGTTTCGCCGTCTTCACCCGCATAGTATTCGTCGACAAACTGTGGGCCCATGACGATGATTGAGGTATCGAGAGAGAACTCAGGAATATCGCGTCCGCGAGCGAATTCCGCGAGTTCGTCGTATGAGTCGGATGCACTGATGAAGGTAACAGCGGTGCTGAGGAGAAGGGCAAGGTGGAGAGAGAGCTTCATTTTTCTGAATGGGTTGTTTTGGGTAAGGTGGTCAGGTTGTGGGGCGATTAGGGGCGGTTTTTCCGTGTGCTCGGTTTTGCCCTATTCGGTGAGGCTAAGCTCCTTTAAGCGTTTGGTCATGAGTTCCAGTTCCTCACGAGGAAGGCGTAAGTGAAGTTTTATGGGCTGATCTTGATCGAATGTCATGAATCGCAATTTCGCTCCGAGATCGCACATCTCACTGGCGACAAAGAAGCCGTATTTCGAACCGATTTCGCCGACAGTCGGAATCAGTTCATCGATTTTATTGAGTCCAGTCTCACCGTCTACGTTTAGTAGCACTGTTTTGCTTTCCAACTCTCCAGCAGCGACTAATTCTTCCAACGCTTTGTCGATGCCTTTCAGATCCTCCTCATAGGTTGAGAAGTCTAAGCCAGACGTAGCTCCGAATGCTGATATTTGATGGTGAAGATTCTGAACCTTCGCAGACAAGTCAATCCATAGGTTCGTTACATCGTCTGCTTTAACTGAAGCCGTGGAAGAGAACGTGACCAGAGAAAGTAGAATAAGGATTCTCATTTCAGGCTAACAGTGGTGATATGGATTCGGACTAGAGATAGTCGGTACCGGTTGCGATCTGCATAGAAAGAAAAGCGGAAAAGACCCGAAAGGTCAAGACACCCATGGGATTCCCGTAGGAGTGCGAGAGTAGGAAAGTCCTGCGAAAGACATTCAATCTTTGCCTGTTCCGCACTGCCGGATTGTTCGCGATGCTGAGTTTTGACATAGCTTGAGTTCGTTCCCGGGCCGGGAGGGAAGAGGTAAATAGTTTGAAATGGTGGGGTGGCTCTCGATTTGATGGCTGTTCTTCTTGGCTTCCTCTTCCTCTCGTATCTTCTCTACGAACGACGATCTGAATCGCTTTTTAAATAAGTTTTACAGTTTCTACCTTGTTCGACTCTTTCGATTTTCCCTATTGTTTCACCTGCTTCATGGAACAGAAGTTCCCGGTCGATAAGAGAGGTGCAGGTATGAATCTGAGGCTTAATGGTATTTTATTCGTTGTGGTTGGTTTGTTTCTTTCCGTGGACGCGGAGGCGCAGGAGGGTGGAGGTATTGCTGACATCAAAAAGAGAGGGGCGGAGTATCTGGAGAGTATCGATAACCTGAGTTTCTCGTATCGAGATGAGAGCTTTGTCGATAGGAAACCGAGTGGGATGAGCTTCGATGTGGAGACCACTTTTTCCGGTGAGCGCTTTCTCGTGAAGAGGACCGGGAGACCTTATCTGGCGGAGAGTGTGGGCCCCAATTTTGCCGGAGTACGATACGTGTGGGCTTTTGATGGGGAGACATACGGGAGTTTTGCCTCTTCGACGGGGATTCTATCGAATACCCGAGACGCGGACTCGGTCGATGCGGGTGGGCAAGTTGCGTGGGGAGAAAATCCGCTACTGGCAC
Source organism: Verrucomicrobiales bacterium (assembly GCA_002698785.1). Lineage (GTDB taxonomy): Bacteria > Verrucomicrobiota > Verrucomicrobiia > Verrucomicrobiales > DEV007 > Arctic95D-9. Next base: position 68,604 of record PAAG01000031.1, read on the forward strand.
CTTTCGTTCTGCTGTTTCCAGATGACCGGAAGGTGCGGTCTCGGCATGAGTTGGTGCAGTTTTTCCTGGAATCTGATTATGAGGTGATTCCCGCAGGGGAGGCAGTGCAGGTCAGGATCAGGGATGGTGGGGCAGTTCAGACGTGGAGAGAAGTGTTCTGGCAGGATATTAATCCGTTTCCCTATCATATGGAGGCTCGGCCGGTCGATAGTCCGAATGCACAGGTGCCGGGTGAAAATGGTGTTCCGAGTTTTGCGTGGCAAGTGACGCAGTCGGTTTGGAAGATTGAGAAGCTGGCGCGTATTTCTCTTGGTGGGACAAAGGTGAATGTGCCGGAAGTGACATCATACGTGGTTTACTCTACCTATGGGAAACAACAGGCTGCGACCAAGAGGATTCTTACGGTTGATTTGAATTCGATCCGGGCTCTGACGGCCGATGAAAGAGAGGCTGAGATGTTTCAAATCTCTGGTTCGATTACGGACGAAGTGGGCGTTGCGGAGCGGTAGGTTGGGGACAATCGAAGTGATCGTTTTGTCTGCGTGAACTAGGAGTTCGATCGGGTACAGGGCGCGTTTCGCCTGTTCTGTTTTCTGCTCTGCTTCGAAAGAAAGCGCGGAGCAATTATGATTTGGGCAGGCGAATCACAAAGGTCATTTCGAGTCGGCGCGGTCGTGGCTTGAGCGCCTCGGCTTATTCACTGTGATCGCTAGAGGGTATCGTTTCCATGTATGATCGGCGTCGAGGAGAATCCTTCAATAACAAACTGTCCAACTCCTCCGATAAATCCTCTGGGTTTGTAGAGTTGCCGAACTCGACATACATCTTCATCACCTTCGGATCACCGGGATCGGTCAACCAGAGATCGTGCCGGCATGGGGGATAGAGTATCTGTCCAGCTTCAATTTTTCCGACTTCGGTTTCGTGATAGGTAAGTTTCACCGTCTCGGTAAGTGCTACGACTTTGGAGTCATTAGGATGCGGGTCAATGATGTTCAAAAACATCGTCCGGGCGACCCAACTTTGGAGTAGAATTGCTTCGATGAGAAGTGTTCCGGTGATTGTTAGGAGAACTATCGAAATTGGTTTCATTTCCGGAGCAAACAGTAGAGTTGTAGGAATTAGATTCTGATATTCAGTTTCGAACCTAGTAGGTAAGTCCCGACTCACAAGAACGGAAAACTTCTGAGAGGTCAAGATGCTCTCGTGTTTTCCTTTTGGGGTGGTAGGGAGAGGCATGCGAAGGGTGTCACTCTTTGCCTCTTTTGTTTCTCCCTCTGCTTTGCCGGTTTCTACTTAGGCGGGAGTTCCTGGAACTGGGGGAGGTCGTCGGTGATGGGATACCATTCTGCTTTGTCGGAAACGAAGACGTGCATGGTTGGGCCTGTCTCGAGTTCGGTGTCGAGCGAAGCAATGACTACCCCAATGGGAATGGAGGGATCGGAAAAGAAGGTGGCGATGTTGGATCCGCAAACTCGGCAAAAGGAGCGGAACTCACCGGGTTTGTGCTCGTAGCGTGTCAGTAGGTCTTCTCCTGAGAGAAACTGAAAGTTGCTCGGTTCGACCGCTCCACGAGTTCGGAAGGCCGCGCCATGGGCCTTGCGGCAATCGGTGCAGTGACAGTTGAGGATGCTCTTGATTTTGCCGTCGATCTCGAAACGGATTCCTCCGCATAGGCAACTTCCTTGATAGTGGCTCATTGGTTGGGCAAACGTAATGGATCGCTCGACACCGATGGAGAGCGAGTGTGGATTGTAGGATGGGCTAGGAATTCGGAAAAGAGGTTTCGTTTCGGGGCGGTCATGGACTGAGTGGATCGCGTTGCTTGCCTCGTAATTTTCCGTGTGGAGGCCAGCCTTTAAAGAACCAGGGCAGGCCAAAGGTCAATACGTAGAGGAGCAAGGGGATTGAAATTAGAAATGCGAATCCATAAAGAAATTCTCCGAGGGACGCTCCTCCAATTGGAGACATTGGTGTGCCATCTGGAGGGCTGATGGGGCCTCGAGTGCTCAACTCCCATCCTTTCGTAAGAATCAAAGTGAGGGTCCCGAGCAAGTAGAATCCCCAGATCCAGATGTACGAACGCGACCGTTTCGGGAAAACAAGCAGTGGCAAAAAGAGAATTACTCCGAAAAGAACGAGATAAGAAATGATCGTGTAAGTTAGCGAACCCATAGGGATTGGAATGCTTTGGAACCTATGCTAGGATTATGAAACTATTCTGAGGGTTTTTGGGCTAGATGTATACCTGAGGATTTCATAACTCGGGAACTTGGCTAAAGTAGTTACCCCCAAATCCTGTCCTTCGCTATGTAGGATAGGACCGAGGTGAGCGCTATCGCTAAAACAGTCATGCAACCTGACTTTGGTGACAGGTTTTCTTTTTCCCATTCGTAGGTATCAATCCAGGAAACATCACCTTTTGAGAACGCCGTGAAAGCTTTCTTTATTTCGTCCAGACTCAGTTCTTGATTCTTTACTCGATAGTGCTCTGCGAGGGAGCCTTTTTGATACTCCAAGACGAAACCTATGGCCGGATCCCCGGCTGTTTGAACGTAGGTCATATCGTCCGAACTCAGGATGGCGAAGTTGCATTCGTCTCCGTCGATGGAATCCAGACCGGTGAGAATCCGTTCTTCGGTGGGATTCTCGCTGATTCCTGCCAGTTCTGTTTCGAATTTCATTTTTTGCTTACTACTTTTCGTTGTGGCGAGGTCGCATGTTCTGGTGTTGGGAAAGTCTAGCGCGAAGTCGATTGATTGCAAAGCAGCGCCGTCAGTCATCGGTACTCATCGACTCTGGGAGTTAGAGCCGAGAAACTTTCGAGCGAGCTCTCTCGCTCTCGGCGTTTTTTGATTTCGGTGCTGGTTCATGTGACTTCCTAAAGCTGAGATTAAGGAATGCGACACGCGATTCAGCCACCCTGAAAGTGGTATATTGTGCGAGGTGCATTCGGGGGGCGTTTCGGGTGAGGGTGTTGTCTTTATCCGATCGTCTCTCTTTCGGTCTTGTTTCTGTTGGTGGGTGTTGCAAGCTCTTTCAACCTTGGGGCAATACGCAGATTATGAGGTAGCGGCGGTTGGTAGAAGTAAATCCCTAACAATTGAAAAGAAATCCCATGTCAGAGAAGAAACGATGCATCCAGCTGTGGTCGAGGTTAGTCGCGGCCTTTGTGTTGCTGGGGTGGTGTGAATGGGCCGCAGGGGATGAGACATCGGCGGAGTCGCGGGACTACGGTCCGGAGCTTGAGTGCGTGGCGACGATCGATAAGTCGGGGGTGATGGATGCGGTCGTGGTCGGGGATCGTCTGTATTTTGTCGGGTATAATCTCTACGTTGCGGACATCTCGGAGCCGGCTGCTCCTGAGTTGTTGGGAGCGGGGTATTTTCCGGGGACGGGCCGGCAACTAGTGGTGAACGACGGGATCGCCTATGTCACTGCCCGAACGAATGGTGTGTTTATCTTTGATGTGCGGGGCTCGAAGCCGAAACTGCTCTTTCACTACGACTGCATCGAGTTGGCCACGGGGATCGAGGTACAGGGGAATCTGCTCTTCATCGCCCAGCGTCAGTATGGGGTGGAGATCGTGGATATTTCTGATCCGGCGAAGCCGGCCTACGTGGGCAAGATCAAGACGCATGAGGCGCAGTCGGTCGATGTAAAGGGGGAGGTGATGTATGTGGGGGGACTGGAGCGCCAGCAAGCTCACGACGATCGACATCAGTAATCCTCGCGAACCGAAGATTATCGATTCGGATGATCTGCGGGGCTTCGGTGATGGGGTGTGTGTCGATGGCGATCTTCTCTATGCGTCGACTGGACATCATGACAGAACGGTGAGCACTTCCCCGGAGTCGGCGCGTCCTGCAGAGGATGATCCGGCCTATGGGACGGGGCATGGTTTGGAGGTCTTTTCCATCGAAGATCCGCGAAAGCCGAAGCTACTCGGCGGGGTGAAGTTCCCGAAACATTATTATGGTCAAGGCTATGACATGTGGAGCCCTGTCTCTGGAGGGGATGTCGTGGTTTGTGCGGATACGTTTAATGGGGTCTTCCTGGTGGATGTGAAGGATCCGCAAAGTCCTAAGACGGTCGGTCACTATCCCGAGCTCGTGGGCGGAGTGGCGGTGGTGGATGACTTTGTGTATGCGGCCTGTCCAAAGGCGGGGCTGAAAGTGCTTTCCGCGCCGTCGCTGGTGAAGCGGGTGTCGCGCGACCGGGGGACCACGATTGCTTTGCCTCCTGTAAAAGAGACGGATGAGAGGTTCCGCGCGTATCGTCCCGGAGGGCAGGTCTGGGGTGCCGATTTCTGCGGTGAATATGCTGTGGTCGCCGCCGGTGCTGGTGGGGTGCGGGTGGTGAAGCTGTGGCCGGAGATTCGCGAGATATCTCACATGCCGACGGAGGGCTTTGCGGTTGATGTGTCGGTCGCCGGGGAGCACGTCTATGTGTCTGAGAATACGGCGGGGCTATCGGTGTGGCGACTGGATGAATCGGGCGACCTGTCGCTCGTCAGCAGATTCGAACCGGAGCGGAAACAGGCGGTTCGTCAGGGACGAGTCTATGCGGACGGCACTCGGGCATTGATCCAGAGCGGCCAGCATTTCTTCGTGCTGGACATCACCGATCCGGCGAATCCGACGCAGATAGCCGAGCACAAGGTGAGCATTCTCTACGGCGACCAGATGTCGCAGGGGACCATCGATGGCCGCTATGCCTGTGTCTGGGGGCACAATACGGGCATCCGCTGGTTGGACTTTGCCAAGGAAGGAGAGGCGATCAATACGGGGATCGATTTGTCCGAGCGGTACTATTTTTCTGCGGGAGTCGTTCCCGTGGGCGATCAATTTCTCTGTCCCACTCGGGGCGGATACCGCCTGGTGAAGGCTCTCGATACGGACCTGGACGACAAACCGGTCTACAAGTTCGGCGGGTATTTCCTGGGACGACCGACGGTGGACGAAGACCTGCTGATTTTGACAACGAGGTTGAACTCCGGCGTTGCGATCGTGGACATCAGTAACAAAGAGGAACCTCACCTGGTGAAGGAGTTTCCGACGGCAGGTAACCCTAACACAGCCCTAGTGAAGGACGGGGCCCTGATCATCCCGGACGGCCATAATGGATTGCTGATCTATGATGATTACCGCGAGATGTGGTGAGGGGTTATTTGTTGTTTCGGTTGGAGCTTTTGTGCGCGTGGCGCTGGGTAAGGGAAAAGTGTGAGATTTTTCGCTGCGCGCTAATCGAGGCTACGTTTGGATATTGAGGAGAGTTTTCCGTCAGCGAAATGGAAAGTGAATTCCCAGCCGCCCAGACCGTGATCAAACCTATATGTAAGGCTCGCTGCGTCGTCCTGTTCGTGCGCTTGATTGAATGAATTGAGGTCTTCGGGATTACCGAGAATCCTTAATACTTCGTTTCGCGACATCCCGGCAAAGGCATCTCGGTCGACAAGTCGGTGAATCGCTGCAAGTGCATCGTGGGTTGAGAAAACGGTGTCGCCATCGACTCTAGTCTCTCTGACCACTTTTGACTCGAAGGTTGAAACTGGATCACCGGCTAGCGAGAGAAACGTGACAAACAGAACTGATGGCAATAGCAGTCGTTTCATTTTTAGAGCGAACAGTAGAATAAAAGTAATTTTAACTCAATGGGTTAAGGCTTGAGTGCCTCGGCATGTTGTGTTCGTGCGACCCCTTGAACGCAGGATCAAGAAGCTGTTTGAAGGTTCCTTAACACCGTAGGAGAAAAGAAACTCGGCTCCACAGTCTGCGCAGGTGATGATTTCAAAAGAAAGGGGGCCGCGAGTTTGAGACTTTTTGGGTGGGTAGTTCTATTTATCAGGGGGCTAGTTACCATCGTCATCTTGCTCGGCTGATTGAGGACTAGCGTCGGATTCGGGATGAAGTTTTCGGAACGCCATATAGGAAGGATGACCGGGAATTTCTTTTTCCGCACCGGGGGTTCGTGAAATGAGAAAACCGTCTTCAAATCTGATGTTCAGTTTAATCCAGCGTTCGCGGATCTTTACCTCGATTGTTTTATCCTGGTCGTCGGAACTCTCTTGTTGGCGCCAGACAGTTTTCGGAGTGGGGCGCGCCAATCGGCTGAATGATTGTAAAGTGCCATCTTTGCTGAACTCCCATTGAGTTTCTGCAGCAAGGAGGAGATCCATCGCAAATGGGGTTGCCTCAGGATTTAGAGAACGAGTTTTTGTCTCGTCGCAAATCCAGCGGCCAACCAGAGCATTTGTTACATCGTCGCTATCGCTGCAAATAGCACACCCGCAGACGAGAAGTAGAATACTGCAAACTCTGAATATCATCGAAGATGAGCGTTACTTTTTGCTCTGAACTGTAGTAATATAGGAGGAGAAAATCGATATCAATGTTCGATTGCGGTAGCTCAGTTCAGTCGCACAAAAGCGGAAGACGCCCGGCAGATCAATGGGTTTCGGGAGGAGCATAGTGTGGCTGTCCCGGGCGTGGAAAGAAGACGGAGAAGAATAGAGAATTGTGTGCTGACCTTGTTTTGAAGTGAGAATGGAAGGCTGCCGATGGGGAGGGGGCGTTGGGTTCTTTCGAACTTTGAGATTTATCAACCGCCCCTTTTTATTGTTATACCTTTGGTCCATCGGGCGTTTCATCGTCGAAACAGAGTTGTAGAAGCCTGGTTGCCTCGGTTTTCACTTCATCCAGTGTTCCATAAATACTGTCCCGCACTAACGAGTATTGATCCTCGAGAATGCTGACGGGCACGTTCAGGTGTTCAGGGAGTTCATGAATACGGTCTAATCGATAAAGAGCGTAAACAGTCTCCTCCACGGAGCAGCGATCCGTTGTCAGGTCAGAATAGAGGTAGCGACAGAACATCGCCCACGCTAGATCATGATCATCTTCGGTTTTTGGGAAATCGCGGAGTGCGTCAAAAAGAAGGGGAGGTTCGATGGTAGTTGCCGTCGCAAGTTCACATAACTCGTAGGATGGACTTGGATCAATTTCAATCTGTGCTGTCGCCCAAGCCTCTACATCCCGTTCGACTCTGAACTTCGACGCGAGCTGAAGTCGGAAGAATTCAGTGACTGCGCCAGGTGATGGTTCGAGAGAGGGCATTTCCAAGGATAACAGAAGTATTATGGGAACAGAATATCGATACTGATTTTCGAGTTCGGTCGTTGGTCATCCGGGCACGCGAGTGAAGAATTTCGAGGGAGCTAGGGACTAGCGGTGGGGGGCTCTCCCAAGGTGCACTTGCACTTCAGTTGAAAATTAGCAGGGACGAAAAGATTTTAGATTCGACGCCTCCCGTTCTTCTATCTCGTCGTCCAGGGAATGTCGTAATGTGAAATCTTGTCTCCAGTTGGATGGTTCGAAATTACGATCGTGAAATTTACACCTTTATTTAACTGCTCTGCATGTTGTGAACCCTCGCGCCATCCGAAGTGGCGATATACGTCGATTCGATATCGTGCAGGACGAACCGTCAAGAGGTGTTGGGAGTAGTCGGGATGATAATTCGATTCTGCGTCTATGTGCTCTTCCGGAAATTGTGCGCTCATCGTGATGTGCGTATAACTTCCAAAACAAAGCCGCCCTCCGGATTGAACGTAAAAACTAGTAGCTGCGGCGAACTCTGGTGTAGGTGGTTCGATAATGTATCCGTCACGAACAATAATCCGAATCTTAAGGTCTTGTTCCGGAGTTCCCCACGCAGCAATCCTCTCACTGTTCATCTGCTCTGTTACGTGCGACCAAAGCGAATCAATCGTCCAATCGGAAGACACGAATCCTTCATAGCTGTCAGGATCTGCGACGAAAAGAAAAGCGGGGTCAGGGGAGTGCGCTATCGTAATATCAAGACCTGAAGTAGCGTCGTGATTTAATTTCATTTTTTTGTTTCCTTCGTTTGAACAAGCTGTTGATACAATGCTCAGGACACATAGCAAAGATAAGCGAAGTAGGCGCATTTTTTCAGAACTGTAGGATTGAGAGAGGGATAACGTATTTGGTTTCAATTTGGGCAGTTCGTTGATCAAGAAGATGAGCTAAGAAGTCGCGACAGGGCAATGGGGCCTTTAATTTTTCTGCGGTACGCTTCAGTTGAAAGTCAGCACCTGCTTGTTCTTGTCCTTCTCTTGTTCGGCGCCATTTCCAGGCTTGTGCAACTGCGAATGCGAATGCCGCCTCTGAATCGAACTACTCCGGGATCTCAGACTCAGCCAATTTGCTGCATCGCCAGATTCGGTGCTCTGGAGCTGTGGCTTTGATGACCATGACTTCGCCATCGAACGAAATCTGACGAGTCCAACCTTCGGCTTCCTTCTTTGGACGTAGTCTATATGTGTCGTCGTCGTCGAACGAGCCCCAGAGTCGCATTGGGATCCATCGGCGTTTGGCTTCGGGGCGATCGTCCTCAGCGAAAGATACAAATCGGAAATCATCCAAGATGCGGAAAATGCTGGTCGTGGAAGTGTCCGAGACAATTTCCGCGTGCCACGTCCCGATTATTCTTTCGTGGTCAAGCCTCATTTCTTGCCGAACAGTAGTGCTTTGGGAACCGAATATCGACCTTCATCTTCGGTTTCGGAAGGTGAGTTTGCTCTCGCAAAGGCGGGCAAGCATACTGCGGCTAATGGGGGTGTTTCGCAGTTGGCGGGGTGAATCGACTTTTGTAGACGATTTTTGTGAAACTTGAGATTTGTCGGGTTACCCCTTCTACTTTCTACTTTCTGAAATTTGGAGTTTCGCGTTCTAAGTTTCAAAATCTGATGTATATAAATGTATGCCTAAGCGACATCGATCGCATCAAATCGAGGATGAGTCGAAAACCTTTTTTCGATCGGTGATACCTGAGTCCTGGGTCTTTCGTGAACTGAGTCATGATTATGGAGTAGATGGGGAAATCGAATGTTTCTCTTCAGATGGTGGTTCTACCGGCTTGAAAGCAATGTTTCAGATTAAGGGAACAGGAAGCGCTGCTAAAAGGACGCAATGCTCGATGAGTTTTCGAGTTGATACCCTGGAATATTGGAGGTCGATGGAAACTCCCGTGATTCTGGTGCGGTATTGTTCTGTTGGAAAACAGATCTACTGGTCTTGGTTTTTTGACAGGCGGATTCGGATTTCAAAGAATGGAAAGAACGCATCGATCAAATTCGGTGAAGAGGACTTGTGGAACGAGGAAACTCCTTTGTTGATTTTTGAGCGACTACGGGCTTTGAGGCTTCTTTGGAGTCAAAATGTGCAGCCGCCTGTTTCCGTTCGGTTTTCTCAACGGAAATCGCTCGAAGAAACCAAGTTAAGGCAAGAACTTCGTCGAGAGATGCGTGAGTTTCGCTCAATGGTAAGGTTTGAAGATCAGAGAGAAGATGTTTTTTCGATTGAACTCAGACTCGAAGGGGAGAACCTGCTTGTCGATCTTCAGGGAATTGCAACCGCGTTGATGCCAATTAGGACCAATCGTTCCGAGTTACTTGCATCGAATATCGTTATTGGCTCTGCGGTTTGTTTGGCTTCTGTGCGACAGACCCATGTTTCTCTGAAACTGTTGAAGGCGGCTTATCTGCGGGGGGATTATCATTCGATGGGCGATGCTGTATTCATATTAAGTCGGCTTCTTGTTGAGAATCGCGATTTTGGCTTTCTGAGGCAATTGGTTGGAGATTTACAGAAGAGGCGGCTGAGCAATTTCGCGGAGGAGGCCTAGGTTTATGCTTTCATGGCGATACGAAATTCGCTTTCGGACCATGAGAAGGTGATGCTCTATGAGATAGTTAGAGATTTAACTACTTTTGCAATTGAGGGGAAGCAGAATAGGGCCGGAAGATTGGCGTACAACTTTGGGGAGTTTTTGACTTTTTTAAACCAACACCGGCCTGCGATTAAGATGTTTCGTCTGGCTTGCGAACTTGACCCTGATTACGCAACGAAAGGCTATTTGTTCGAACAAGCTGGAGGGAATCTTTTTCGAAAGGGAAGATATACGGCAGCTTCTTTCGCATATGTTAGGGTTTTGCGAATGGAGCGCGTGCGTAATCCTTCAGTTTTTCTTTTGTTTGCAGAATCACAGTTGATGCGGGGAAGGACTGGAAGTGCATTTTTTTGGTCGGAAGTTGGTTTGGCGTCTAAAGCGATTTCGGATGATGAACGCCTTCCCGCTTTCATGGCATTGAACCACGCAGTAAAAATCTTGAGATTTCAGACTGGTTCAACTCGAGTTCATCGGAAAACTCTTGCAGCCAGAGAGCTAACCGAGAGTTCCATGAGTATGTCAGATGAAAATGCTATTGGTGTCTTGGAGAAGGCCGTGACTCTCGACCCAATGGATTGTGAGATTTGGTTCCTATTGGGGCAACGGTTGAATGAAATGGGAGAGCGAGAAAAAACAGTTCGAGCTCTTTTCCTGAGTTCTGTGCTTTCCAATGGAAATTTAGACAATTGGCTTAACTTGATTTTGGTTGCTTTCACTAGTCGTGTTTCACCTAACCATCTTGCGTTATTTTTGTCGGCCGCGGGTGTCTACGGTTATGATCATTTGGCTGAACTAGCGAGAGAATAGGCTCTAAGATCAAAAAGCAATGCAGAAATTCAGATGCTTGAAGTTATTGCCGATACAATTTCAGCTATACCCATAATTGAGCGTCCCTTTTGTGTTCGAGTTCTTAAAGAGAAAGATGTTGATTAGGGTTCATCAGGGAATTGAGAAAACCCATAAGGTATGCTGTAGGTAGAAATTACGACTTTGCGTTGGGCCGGTTAAATTAAATGTGCGCAAATTTTTCTATGTTATCCGTTAGGTTCCCAGGCCGGTTGTCGATTGATGTTTTGCAGCGGCGAATTCGCTTCGAGCCGATGAATCATTTGGTTTTCCGGCCATTGCGCACCATTGCTGAATCTCGGTAAAAGAGATATCAATTTTGGCTACTGTTGCACCGTGCGCTTCTAGTTCACGAATTGTACTCTCAGCGTTGGTTTTCCAAGACTCATAGCTTTCGTCCCAGACTTCAGGATCGGCCGAGAGATGTTGGAATTTCGAATATTCCTCTTCTGTATACCATGCTAGTGCGAATACATTAGGGCCCATCGTTGTCGTCTTGGTGGGGCGATTTCCGAGTTTCCTAGCAAGTCGATTTGCAGGCCACGGCTGAAGCCGTGGTTACGCAAACAACCGCTCGACCATCTCTGCTTTTACCAGTTCTCTTGGCTGGTTGAGGTGGTTGTAGACGATGGTCTGGGGATCGATGGCCATGGCGTGGTAGATGGTGGCCAGGACTTCGGTGGGGTGGACGGGATCTTCCAAGGGGGCGGAGCCGGTCTTGTCGGACTTGCCATGCACATACCCGCGCTTGATGCCGGCGCCTCCTACGATGCTGGTGTAGCAGTAGGGCCAGTGGTCGCGTCCGTCGGCGCTGTTGGAGTTGCCGCTGGTGGAGACGCCCATCTCGGGGGAGCGTCCGAATTCGCCGATGGCGACGACGAGGGTTTCGTCGAGTAGGCCGCGCTGGTCGAGATCTTCAAAGAGGGCGGAAAGGCCGGTGTCGAGCATGGGGGCGGACTGGTCTTTCATGCGCTTGGGAAGTCCGACGTGGTGGTCCCAGGAGTGGTCGCTGGAATTGGCGACTTTGGGCCAAACGACTTCGACGACTTTTGTCCCGGCTTCGACGAGGCGTCGGGCAAGGAGACAGCTCTGGCCGAAGGTGTTGCGGCCGTACATGTCTTTGGTCTTTTCGGACTCGGAGGCGAGGTCGAAGGCATCGCGGGCGCGACCGGAGACGATGAGGTTGAGGGCTTTGTCGTAGTATTCGTCGAGGTTGTAGTTTTCGACGGCTTTCTCGATGACGGGCATCTGGTCGGTGAGGGCGTTGCGAAGCTTGGCACGACGCTGGAGGCGGAGGGAGAAGACGTCGGGCCGGAGCTGGAGATCGTCGATTTTGATCTTGCTCATTTTCTGCATGTCCATGTCGTCTCCGTCGGGGAAGAGGTAGTAGGGATCGTAGGCTTTGCCGAGGAAGCCGGCGGTGCCGCCTTTGTTGATGACGTTCGACTCCTGGAGGGGGCGAGGCATCATGACGAAGGGGAGCATGGGCTCGTCGGTGGGCTTGAGCCTGACGATGTTGGATCCGAAATTGGGGAAGTCTTTGGGAGAGGGGGGCTCGAGCTGACCGGAAGGGCTGACTTTGTCGGTGGTGTAGCCGGTCATGATCTGGTAGATCGCGGCGGTGTGGTTGAAGAGTCCATTCGGGGTGTAGCTCATCGAATGGATGGTGGTGAACTTGTCAGTCTTCTGCGCGAGCTTTGGAAGGAGCTCGGTAAACTGGAGGCCGTCGGTCTTGGTATTGATCGGCTTGAAGATGGAGCGGACGTTGTCGGGTGCGTCGGGCTTGGGATCGAACAGGTCGATGTGGCTCGGCCCGCCCTGCAAGTAGACCATGATGACTGACTTGGCTTTTCCCCAGCCGGGACGGCCGACGAGCTTGGAAGCGGCGCTGGCGTCTTGGACGGCGAGGATGTTGTTGAGCGTCATCCCGAGCATTCCGGCTCCGCCTACTCGCAGGAAGTCGCGGCGTCCGGGTTTGAGGTGGGAGTCGCAGAGGTCTTTGGCGATTTCTCCTGGTAGGCGGATCATGGTGGTGTAATAGGCTGAAGGTTACAGGCAGAAGGCAGAAGTGGTTTTCTGCCGGATGGTTATTGATGGTTCGGTAGAGTAGGGAAAGGAAGGCGGAAGTGGCTGTTAGGCTCTGTGGGGAAAAGGCTTTTGCAGTGCTATTTGAGTTTTGACTTTAGTTTGGTGATGAGTGAGCTCAGCATTTTTTCGCACTCTGTTGCGAGTGCGTTTGCGGTCTGGGTTTGCTGGTGCCTGACAAATTCTAAGTTTTCCGCGATTTGGAGCTGGGTCTGTAGTTCGTATAGGGAACCGGAGGCGATTTGAAGGAAACGGATGTAGTCGGATGTAGAATTTCTCCCGTAGCCCTCTGCTATGTTGGACGGGACCGAAACGGCGGATCGTCGGATCTGATTGGTAAGCCCAAACTTCTTCTCCTTTGGAAAGCTCGCGGAGAGTCGGTATATGTCAGTTACGAGAGTCATTGATTTCTGCCATACATGTAGGTCTCGGTAGGAATTCACTTCTGCCATTTGCCTGTAACCTTCTGCCTTCTCCTTATCTATTAAACAAAAATGAGGGGCTGTTTACAAGCGCCCAGACGAGGTCCTGGGCGGCGGTGAGGCGGCGGTTGGCGGCCTGCTCGATGGAATACTTCGTGTCCTGACGGAGCTGAACGAGTGGACGTGGCTCGGTGACGGGTGTCTCGGCTGTGGCGAGGGCGGCTTTCAACTGGTCCATCTTGGGATCGGAGGGAAGGGGGCGCTTCTCGGCGAGGAGGGTGCCGGTGCGCTTTCGCCATTCGGCGTCGTTGTCCCGCACGTAGGTGGTGAGTGCTTTTTTCTCGGCATCGGTGCGGGCGTTTTCGGGCTTGGCTACAGCGGCGGCTACATTGGCGGGAAGTCCGAAGTTCAGTGGATCGGCTGCGGTGGTATACCAGACGCGGAATTTGCCGAGGGGGTAGTCGCCGTTGGAGTAGCGGCAGATGACGCCGAGGGTGAGTTGGGCGCCTTTGGGATCGCCCTTCATGGGCTCTTTGAGCTGGAAGACAGCACGGTGGGGAATTCGGGGATCGGCTCCTCCGAGGGCCCAGCCTTTGTCGCTGCGATCAAGTTTACCGTTGTAGGTGTTTTTGACGTCGAAGCCGTTCTGGTTGTGATCGGCTTTGCTGCCAGAAAAGACGATGGGCATGGCTTTCTTCGGATCGGCGGCGGTGTTCCACTTGGGTTGGAGTTCGGTGATGACGAAGTTGCCGTTGTCGTTGAGTCCGGCGCCGTAGGCTTTGTTGGTTTCGTCAGGAACGGCCTCGATCATGATACCGGTGATGTTCTGGGTATTGGTCTTGCCAATGACGGTGTAGTCGAGGTTGCCTGGCTTGTTGCCACGCTTGGAATGAATGGATCCGTCGGGAAGGATCTCGACTTCGGATTTGTCGCGGGTGGTGACTTTCTCGATGTCGAGAAGGTGCCACTGGGTCCAGAGTTGTTCGGCAGTGACTCCGGCCGCGAATTCGGTGGTGAGGCGTGGGATATTCTTCTCGTAGTTCTTCACTCCTTTTTCGGCTTCGGCGATGCGCTGTTTCTGGGCGGCTTCGGCCTCGGTCTTCTTCTTGGTATATTCGGGGGTGTAGGCGTCAATGTTAGACTGTGCCTTGGCGATTTTCTGGAGTCGCGCGATTTCGAGGTTGGAGTGCTGACCTACCCAATCGGCTTCGGCTTTGGCGGCTTTGCCGAGGAGGACTTTGTGGTCGCTCTCGATCTCTTTCATGGAGGCGAGGGCTGCTGAGGTTTCTGCTTCGCTGGGAGCGCGAGCGAGGACGCGGTAATAGATTTCCTCTATGAGCTTTTTGTCGTCGGGCTCTGCGGCGACGAGGGCGGGGAGGTTGCTGTCTTTGGACCCGATGGCGTCGGCAATGGCGGGGCCTGACAAAAATGCCATGACGGCGCTCATCTGAAGTTCGTCGGAGCGTTCGCACTCGCAGGAGCTTTCGCGGGCGGGGCGACCAAGGTTGGCGAGGAAGCCGCTCTTGAGATCGAGCTGGGCATCGGGCAGTTGGCTGGCACGGGTGCCCTCGGCTACGCCGGGAATTCTTGGCGTAGCGCCGACGACGTTATAAACGGCATCGTAGAGAACTTCGGCAGGGAGACGGCGCGCTTTGGCGTGGGAGAAATTGATCTCGTCGGTCTCGTTCCACTGGTTGGTGCGAATGGAAAGCTGGTAGGTGCGCGACTTGCAAATTTCTGACATGAGGGCGTGGACGTCGAAGTCGGATTCGATGAACTGCTTTGTCAGGTAGTTGAGAAGGTCGGGATTGGTCGGTGGGTTGCCAGCGCGGATGTCGTCGAGTGGCTCGATGATTCCAGTGCCTAACAGGTAACCCCAGATGCGGTTCGCATAGCTGGAGGCGAAATACTGGTTGTCTGGGCTGACGATCCAGGCGGCGAGTTTTTCGCGACGTGTTGGTTTCTCGGCTTCTTCGAAAGCGACTTTGGCGAGCGTGGCTTCGTAGGGGAACTCGGGTGCCTGGATCTCTCCGGTGCGGTCGTGTTTGATTTCGCCTTCGGTTTTGTCGTCGACGACTTCGTAGAGTGGTTTGGCGCCTTCGACAGCAGTTCCACCTAGGTTCTGGGTGGGGGCGTTCTTGGTGTCACGCTTGAGGTCGACCTGGGCAAAGAATGCGGCGGTCTCGTAATACTGGTCCTGCGTCCAGCGTTCGAAGGGGTGGTCGTGGCACTTGTTGCAGTTGAAGCGCGTGGCGAGGAAGAGGTGCGTGGTGTTCTCCATGATGTCTGCGGGCTCGCGCAGAATCTTGTAGTAGGAGGCGGCCGGGTTGTCTTTGTTCGAACCGGTCGCGGTGAGGATCTTGTAAGAGAACTCGTCGTAGGGTGTGTTTTTGTCGATTTCTTCTCGAATCCAGGCACGGAATTCACGAGCACCGCTTCCTCCGAGGAACTTGGAGTTTACCTGTAGCATATCGCTCCACTTATTTGTCCAGTAATCGACGTACTGGGGGGAGCCAATAAGTGAGTCGACGAGAGCGTCGCGCTTTTCCCGAGTGGGACGATCGTCGCGGAGAAACTGGCGGACATTCGCGGCAGAAGGTGGTAGACCTGTCAGGTCGAGGTAGACGCGGCGGACGAATTCTTCGTCGGTGCAGAGCCCGCTGGGCTCGATCTTCATGCGCTGCCATTTCTCGGCGACGAGCTTGTCGATTTCTCCCCAGGTCTCGGGTTCTTTCCAGGTGAAGCCGGAGCGGTCGCCCATGACGGTGAGGGTGGTGGCAGCGTAGGCGCCTTCGTAGCGTGCGAGGATGGGGGCCTCGCCACGGCGGACGGTGGAGAGCATGCCGAGGTCGTCGTGCTCTGCGACTTCGGTGTTTCCGGATTCAATGAAGGACTCGAGGGTGACGTCGCGGGTTTCCCCATCGGTGAAGCGGGCAACGACGCGGAACTGCTGGGCGTCGCCGATATTCTGAATGACGGGATTTTTCGGAAAGAGCTCGATGGAGGCGACGCGAGGGACGTCGAGGTCGAGCTGGGCTCCGTCGGAGATCCATTTGCGGATGACGTGGTAGTAGCGCGAGTCGTGCTCGGTGAGCATGCCGCCTTCATGGGGGACGGCACCGGTCGCTTTGAGTAGCATGAGAGAGTCGTCGGGCGAGGAGAAGTTGACGCGGCGTCCGTTGTGATCGTCGGAGAATCCGCGAACATCGAAGAGGGGATCGTAGCCTCGGAGGGAGAGCTTGAAGCCGTTCTTTCCATCCTTCGCGCCGTGGCATGTACCCATGTTACAGCCGAGGCGTGTGATGACGGGGTTTACATCCTGAACGAAGTCGAGGTTTTCCTTTGCCTTGGTGGAAGTGACTTTGACGGGGGCGGTGGAGGAGATTCCTGACAAAGACGCTGTGAGGACGGTTTCGCCTTCTTTCGATGGACGAACGACTCCGCGATTGGAAATTTCTGCAACGGGCTGGTCGATCTTCCAATCAACGAGGCCGGTGACGTCTGCGGTGGTACCGTTGTCGAGGGTCGCGGTGGCGAGCATCTGGCGATAATCGGAGGCCGCGCCGAGGTCGATGCTGGCTGGCTCGATCTTGATGGCGGTGACTTTGCGGCCTTCCGGAAGGGCTCCGGGGGACTCGTGGGTCTTCGCCTTTTTCAGGTTGATGCGTTTGGGATCGGCCTTTGCCTCGGCGAGGGTGCTGTCGATCTCCATGGGCGCGAAGGCGACCTTTTCCTTTAGGTCGGCTGCGTTGAGAAGGCGGACGGATCCGTTGGCGGCACCGGCGGCGATCGTTTTTCCATCGGGCGAAAAGGCGACGGAGAAAACGGGTGCGTCGATGTCGATGGACGCGAGTTGTTCCGCACCGCGGGTGTGGAATTCTTCGATCTTGGGATCGGAGTTGTCGCCTTCGGTATTGCGACGCGCGGTTTCGAAGAGCTTCTTCAGTTCGGGTGTGATAGTGGCATCGTACTCTGACTTGTAGAGATTGATCTGGCCTTTTCCGTCGAGGCTGGATACGGCGGCGAAGGTTTTGCCATCGGGAGAAAAGGCGACATCCCAGATGCGGCCGTTCATGGCGGGGTATTTGCGGATGAGGTTCGCGTTGTCTCCGATCTTGCGAGCTGTTTCGCGATGCATGCGGTAGATCTGCGGGACGCCATCGGAACCACCGACGAGAATGTGGTCTTCCTTAGGATGGCGTTCGACGGCGTTCACTCCTCCGACGAGAGCACCGGGGGTGATGGAGGTAATGTTATCGATGAAACGCTCGGTCTTTACCTCGGTGAGCTTCGAGCTCATGTCGCGACCGACGGAGACGAGGTGATCGCCTTTCACAGACCAGTCGGTGTCGAGGACCCAGTCGTTGTGGCTACCCATGAAGAGAACCTGCTCGCCGTTCTTTGCCTTGATGGCGCGGACAGTATTGTCGGGCAGGCCGAATGCGATGAGCGTCCCATCGGGCGACCAGCTTGCTCCATAGGCGGTGTCGGTGCCGACGATCTTGGAAAGCTCGAGCTCTTTCTTTGCCACGTCCCAGACCTGGATTTCACCCATACGACCGGGGAGTCCACCAGCGACGACGATCTGTTTTCCATCGGGGGAAAATTCGACAGACTCGATGCGCTCTGACAAACCTACCAATCGTGAAACGAGTCCGCTGCCGTCTGCTTTATGGATGAGGACTTCGTGGAAGGCAGCCATGGCGAGCAGCTTTCCATCGGGAGAGTAGGCGATAGATGTAACGACGGGAGGGACGGCGTAGGTCGGAGGCTTCGCCATAGTGAAACGCTGCATGGCGTTTTCCGGAGTGTCGTCCTTGGCACCCTGTTCGACCCACTTGCGAACGAGCTTCACTTCGTAGTCTGTGAGCGGTTCGTCCTTTGGAGGCATCTCGGGGCGCGGCTCACCTTCGGCGGGAACAACGAGTTCGAGTAGGTAACTTTCGTGAGGCTTACCGGGAACAATAGCGACATCGGTTTCACCACCTTTGATGAGGCTGGCGACTTCGGTCATGATATAGTCAGACTTTGCCTTGGCTGGTTGGTGACATCCCTGGCATTTCGCCTGGAAGACCGGGCGGATATGTTCGTAGTAGCTGACCGTTTCCGGGAGGCCTTCGGTTTTCATTTCGCCAAAGGCGGAAAGCGCGGGCAGTGCGAGAGCGATGGTGAGCAGGCGTTTCATTCAAGAAAGGGATTTCGTCGCGGGGGAGAAGGCTGTTTTTTGACGATTTACAGAATAAGTCCCTGGGAAAAAGTGAACAATCACGCGAACAGGGGGCGTAAGATGGATTTTCGACCAAGGGAATTCGTAAGATTTGATTTGTCACTTTTGATTCTGCGTTTTGCTTAAATGTTCTTTTTGAACCGTCATTTGTGTAATGGACCGCAGAAAGAAACTGATCCGGCTGGGGATTGCAGTGTTGATTGTTATACTGCTGCTTTTACTACTTCGAGGTTGTGGAGAGAAGCCTCCTGCCGAGCCGGACGAGGATCTTCTCGGTATTTTGATCGAACTTCGGGACGAGTTGGAGTGGCCGGGAATCACAGTTGAGACAGCGGCGAAAAATCTCGAGACTGCCGAGGCAGCGATAGACTTCGTTCGGAATGGCACGCTTTTCTCTGCCTACCCCAAGTCATTTGCCGATCCGGATGCAGTGCTTCGGACACGCGTGGCGAACTGTGTCGATCGAGCCCGTTTGTTGGAGGCATTGCTAAAAGAAATGGGGCTGGAGACAAGGGTGCGCTCGGCTGGCGGCTTTTCCACAAGACCATCAGAGAAATATCTGGGGGATCTTGATCGCACCGTCCCTGCTGCGTTGCAGAAGCTGGCCGACTATCTCGATCACGACCTGTCGACAACGGATGCTGAGTTTGCTTCGCTTTTCGAAGCTTTCGAGGAGAAAGCGGAATCGATGAATGGCGAGGTGACAGAGGCCTTGGAGAAGATTCGCGAACTGGTTCCAGAGACTTTCGAAGGCGAGGCTCCGGAGCTGGTCTACCCAAAGGTCAACGACTGGGTCTGGGTCGAGTATCGAAATGCTGAGGAAGAAGAATGGGTGAAGGCGGAGACAACGTTTACCTCGAATAAAATTACGCCCGGCTTTTCTGGAAATCACACGATTGCTTCGTCGGAGACCCGCATTCAGATCGAAGGTGTTCGCGGAGATGGGAGCCGAGTCGAGTTGATGTCGTGGAGTGGAGAAACTGCTGGCAGGGACGCCGAACTTTTCTTTCTTCCGGCCGACAGGAAGCCTGAGGATCTCCTGAACGTCTCGGAGCCGAATGAAATCTGGGCGTGGGCACCTGTTCTGCAGATCGGTGGGAAAACTCACCGGGGCAAAGGTTTCACCCCCGAAGGCGCTGTGCTTTCGGATGTTGAGGGAGAGCCTGCCGTCGTTTTGAATCAGGAAGGCGACTTGGACTTTCACACTCCAAAAGTGGAGACTCTCACGACAGCTTCCGCGATGTGCGGAGATGGAAAGCGTGTTCGACTGCGTATGCATGCTACGACTTCGGAGAAGCCTCGTTGGCATGCGGGACACTTTTCAGTGACAGATAACGGTATGCCAGTGAGGGGGCTTCGTCTGGAGTCTGTCCGGGCAGAGCCACGCCCGGTGATTCTTGTCATCGATACCAGCGGGAGCATGACAGGAGGCAATCGAGTCCAGATGGCACGGGAAGCGGCCAAGGAGCTTGTGAAATTACTCGGAGACGAACAAAAGATTGCAATCGTCAGTCACGGATGGGGGAATGTTAGTGTTTCGCGTGAACTCACCCCGAAGCGGGAAGGGGATGCGAAGAAGACAATTGATGGGCTCCAGTTCTGGGGAGAACAGCGAATCCTAGGATCCATCAACAAGGCTCTCGAACTCACCGACGAGCCTTCTTACATCGTGTTTCTCACCGATGGTGAAGATACCGAATCGGACAACCAGGGTTACAGTGACTACCTCGCTGATACTTTGCAGGCGTTGAAAGAAAGCGACTCTCTGATTTTTCCCATAGGAATAGGTGAAGCTGATTCCACGCAGTTGAGTCAGTTCGCTGAGGCTTCGGGAACGGACTACATGATCGCCGATAACACGGAAGATCTCCCTGGACTCTATTCCCAGCTGGGACGGCTTCTTTCTGGTGCAATTGAGCTTTCCTACGCCATTCCTGAAGACGCGGAGCCGGGGAGTAAAAGAAACGCCATCGTCAGGTTGGAGGGATTTGAAGGAGAAGCGCCGGCGAACTACACGGTGAACGAGGGGACGCCCTTTGGGCTGGTGCGGATTGAGATGAAGGTAAAAGGCCCGCCCAACCTGAATGCCAATCGAACGATTGCTGATTTTTCCGACGGGTACGACGGCTGGCGAATGATGACCCGGACGGCGGTGTGGACCTCGCCTTCTTTTTATCCCCAGCACATCGTAGAATCGCGCCGGGTGGATAACTGGATCGAAACCTTGCTGATGGCAGAGTTCATTGACGGAGGCGATCTCGATCGTGAGCAACTGGGTAGAAGCATTTCGTTTCGACATACTCACACGATTAACACCATGCGCATCTACCACACTGCCCTCACGGGAGACGGCCATTTTCCGATGGGGCCAGCGCTATGGCTTTCGAGCGAGTCCCTGAGGGTCGAAGGAGAGAACATTGTCCGTCGCAGCAGATTGGATTGGCCATCGAGTTTTGATTGGCCGGTGGCGAAAGACAGGGAGGCGATGGTGAAAAGCCTTCTCGCTGTCCTTGCCTCCGAAGGAGCCGCCTACAATACGGATAGTGTCAATGTCAGGCTGCTGTCGGAAACGAAGCCACTCGCTGTTCATAAAAGTGAAGAAGAAGTAGACGATAAACTGCCAGCGTCTCTTCAGCGTCAGTTGGAAAAGGACAATCGTGTATTGATCACCCAGGGAGAAAGCCCGAATGCCGGGTGGAGTATCGATCTCAATCAGGGCGCGGTATATGGATACATGGCCGAAGGATATGAGATTGCGAAGGGAGCGTCACTGGAGGAGGTAGCTGCGGAATATCGAAAGATTCGGTCCATGCTGCAATTGTATTCTTATCTTGGTGGGGCGGGTCTTTCAGGAACGTTCAATCCGGCAGGAGGAGTCTTTTCCGCTCTTTGCTCGTTCTTTGATCAGGTGGTCAGGATGTATTGCTATTCCGCCCTCATGATGAATCAGGTAGCGACTGCAATCGAGACGGGGGGCGAAGATTTTGATCCTGAGCAAGCGAAGAAAACTGCCGAAAAACTTTGCGAGACATCAGGAGATCCCGAGGAGTTTGCACGCAACTTGATGCGCGAAACCGCCTACGGTTTCGTAAGGGGGACCGCTGAAAACGTGGTGGCTGGCGGCGTAGCGAATGCCGTCGGGGAAAGAGCCGGAGTGAATAGTGGGAGTATGGCCGACGCTGCCCTTGGCGCAGTGACTAGCGCGGGTGTGAGTGTTGTCGATCCTACCCCTGGCAGTTTTGGCGATTTGATGAAGTCAATGAATCGTATGGGTGGACCTACGGGAGTGTCGAGCCCCTCACTCATTCAGAAAGTGGATGCCGCGATACTGGGTGAGTGACCAATTTTACTCGTCCGCGCCCTCGAGGAGAATCACGAGCGGGCGGTGGTCGCTGGCCTTTTCCCAATCCGCCCAATGGTGGATTCGTGATTTGTCAGGATCGACTTCTCTGCGAAGCGCTTTGCTGGCGAGGGCGAAATCAAAACGGGAATAGGCGTCGGCGTCATCCCAGAAGTGTGTCCAAGTCTGACCGTCGGTATCTTTCAGCCGGATTGCTTTGAGGTAAGTATCTTCGCCATAGGGGCCCTGGATGGTGCGGACGGCGGGTTGATTGCGTAGGGCATTGAGGTCGCCGGTGACGAGTAGGTTCGTCTCGGGAGCTGTCTGGAGAATGTCGTCGATGTATTTCCTGACGAGACGGGCTTCGTTGAGACGCATCAGGTTCTGATCGCCTTCAGGGACAGGCTGCTTGGATTTCAAATGCAGTCCGAGGCATCGAAGTTGGTAGTCGTCGGGTAGGTCGAGAGTTACATCCAGTATGCCCCGCTGAATGAGGAAGCGGTCGTTTCCGATGCGATAGGAGAGGGCGGTCTGGGAATTCGTTTCGAGAATGGGGTAGCGGGTGAGCAGGCCAAGATCCCGACCTTTGCCGTCGGCTGCCGGAATGTGTTCGGCATTTTCCAAATGGAGGCCTTTCCCAGACAATCGAGCCTGGAGGTCTATGAGCGCATCTTTGCCGCCGAGTTCGGAAACCGATAGTATGTCCGGCTCCAGGGCAACGAGAGCATCGACGACGGCTGCGACCGAATCAGCAGGTTTGGGGCGGTCGGTGAGGAAGTAATTGTTCAGATTATAGGAAACACAGACAATTTCGTCATCGGCTCGGGAGGCGAGGGGACCGAGAAAGCACAAAAAAACCGCCAGGGTTACCCGGGCGGTTCTTTGGTAGGTCATTACAACCTGTAAAGAGTATCAAAAGGGGAGGCCAGATTGATCAGTCCTTGGGAGCGGAAGTCGTCGACTCTTTTGGCTTAGTCGTTTCGTCCCACTCACGCTTGCCTTCTTCTTCTCCAGCCTGGATTTCACGTTCGAATTCAGTCTTTGCTTTTTTGAATTCGCCCATGCCTTTGCCCACACCACGTGCGAGTTCAGGGATTTTCTTGGCACCGAAAAGAAGGAGGACGATCAGGAAGATGACGAGCATCTCCTGCATACCGGGGGCTCCAAATGCTAAATATGTTGTGTTCACGCCTCAAGGTTATCCTTTTGGGCACTCCATTGCAAAAGGTATTTGCGGCCCTTTTCGTGTGGCCTGAATGCGCTATCCGGCGTTAGGATCGGGCTTTGGAGCGTTTTCGAGGATCGATTTGAGTCGCTTGATTTCCGCCTCATCTACCAGGTGCTTTTTTGCCGTCTGCAAGGCGAGTTCGATCTGGCCCGTGTTTTCGTAGAGTTTGACCAAAGCGACCCAGTCTTCTTGCGACCAATCGTACTGGTGGGAGCCACCCGAAGAGAGGACGACGAGGGTTTCGTCGTATTTTTCGGCATCGACTCCGTAGCGAAGAATCCGCGAAGCGAATTGGCGATCGCCCACGCGACCGGTGCGGGCAAGCAGTTCCCAGGCTTCGTCAGGAGACCCGGTGGCCGCGAGGAGATCCGACTCAGAGAGGAGGAGAGAGTCAGAATCTGGGAACACCTCGCGGCCGTCCCGGGTTATTTGGAGGGCCTGGGCTAATTTTCCGGCCTGTTCATGTGTCCGAACTGCGTTCAGGTACATGCCTTCGGTCGGGGAGGAGGAAACGGAAAGTTGCTCTCGCAACTCCCACAAGCCATTTGGATCTTCCTCGGGCTCGTCCGTCGTCGCAGCGGAAACTGGAGGCTCGGGAGCCTTTGTTTCCACCGGAACCGGCGGGTTGAGGGGCTCAGCCGGGTCCTGTTGCGGAACGGACTGAGCCTTTGGTGAGGAAGGTGGTTCGCCCTGCAAACTGGTGGATTGCCCCGTTGCAGGTGAAATGGGATTCTGGTTGAACGGCTGCGCTGGCGGTTCGATCACACCCGAGACGGAAGGGGTGGAGAGAAAATACTTTATGGTCATCCAGCCACCGGCGGCGGACGCAACCAGAAGGCCGAGGGTCATGAGAAAGCACACGAATTTCTTACCTCTCTGCGGCTTGGCAGCAAAGGACTCACGCGAGACATTAGTCCGCGTCGATTCGGAATGCGAAGGTGGTACTTCGTCTGAGGAAGGAAAGGAACTCATGACTGAGTGAGAGAATTATCTCATATAATTTTTACAAATGAAAATGAAAATTATAAAAAATGTGGAAAAGTTTGTCGCAAAAATGAGAAATGGGCAGGTTTGGCACTTCCAGATACAGGTTCGGCGTAGCCTGTGCTTAATCATGGGAGATCGTTGACTCTCAATTCGGTTCGAAGACGTAATCACACTCCGAATTGACATTTTCTCAGTAGCTTTTTCAGTAGGCGCACCCATCTCCATGATATCCGAGACCTCAAGATCGACTTCGTCCGGCGAGCCGAATCTATCACCGTTTGCGTTCCTCAGACCGGAACTGGACCGTGTGGAAAAACTCATCCGCGCCCAGGCAGAGGACTTTGACCCTGCCGTAGAGCCTTACATTGGTTACATTCTCAACACTTCCGGAAAGCGGATTCGTCCGGCCCTGACGTTTCTTTCTGGCGGCTCGACGGGGGAAATCACCGACGATCACAGGAAGCTCGCCGTGATTCTGGAGCTCATTCACGTGGCCACGCTTATCCACGACGACATCATCGACGGAGCGGAAATCCGCAGGCAGGCTCCTACGGCGAACGCGAAGTGGGGGAACGCACTCAGTGTGCTTCTCGGGGATTGTCTTTTTTCCCACGCGCTGATGCTGTCTACCGAGTTCGAAGATTCCATCATCGGTCGCAAGGTAGCCATCGCAGCGAATGAGGTCTGCAGTGGCGAGATCATTCAAACCCAGCGCAGGTTCGACCTCCAGTTGAGCCTCGAAGATTACTTCGACATTATCCGCAAGAAGACCGCTGCGCTCTTTGCCGCAGCGATGGAGCTCGGGGCAAGGTTGAATGGCCAGCCGGAATCTGTCTGCAGCACACTGCGCGAGTTTGGCGTCCATATCGGTACGGCCTACCAGATCTATGACGATTGTATCGATTTGATTGGCGAAGAGCAGGAATACGGAAAGACGCTGCGAACTGATCTGAATAAAGGAAAACTGACCCTTCCGATTCTCAACCTGCTCTCCAGTGCCAACGAGAAGCAGAGAGAAAAGCTCCATCGGCTCCTCATTCAGAAAGAGCCAATCGATATCTCAGTCCTCGCAAACATCGCTGATTACGTGGGTTCGATCGAGGCCGCAGTCGATAAAGGTCAGGAGCTTGTCGAGGCAGGACGGAAATGCCTGGAGGTGCTCGATGATTCCGATCATAAGGAAGCACTTCACGGAATTACCGATTTTCTCTCCGTTCTGCTCGAAGGATGTCGTCAGTAAACGTCCCTTTTTTACTCAAATCGGTGAAAATCAGGGGATTATGCGACGAAGTTGTCATTTCGTCGCAGTCTGCATTGACAAATGGCATGGCGCTTGCTTCGCTCAGAAATTGGTTATTCAACCCGTTGCCCTCACAGTGTCCGCAGGACGCCCCTAAAAATGCGTGGGCTTCGAATCTAACATACTAAAAGACAAATAGTTCAAATGGCTAAACTCAAACTGGAATACATCTGGCTCGACGGTTACGAACCCGTACCTAACCTCAGAGGCAAAACACTCGTGGTAGACGGAGACCCCGACAAATTCACTCTCGAAGATTGTAAGAACTGGGGATTCGACGGAAGCTCCACTCAGCAGGCCGAAGGTAGCAGCTCTGACTGTGTCCTTAAGCCAGTTGCTCTCTATCCTGACTCCACTCGTCTGAACGGCTTCATCGTTCTTTGTGAAGTTATGTTGCCTGACGGCAGCCCACACCCTTCCAACTCACGTGCTACCATCGTAGATGTTCCCGGACTCTGGGTTGGTCTCGAGCAGGAATACTTCCTTTTCCAGGACGGACGTCCTCTCGGATGGCCTGACTCTGGATATCCTGATCCACAGGGCGAATACTACTGCGGTGTTGGAAGCAGCAACGTAGGTGACCTTTCTCGTGCAATCGTAGAGGAGCACCTCGACATCTGCCTCGACGCAGGAATCAACCACGAAGGTATCAACGCAGAGGTTGCCAAGGGGCAGTGGGAATTCCAGATCTTCGGAAAAGGTTGTGCAAAAGCAGCTGACGAAATCTGGGTTGCTCGCTACATCCTTTACAGACTTTGCGAGAAGTACGGCGTAGACGTAGAGCTTCACTGCAAGCCTTTCCAGGGCGACTGGAACGGTTCCGGTATGCACTGCAACTTCTCTACCGAATACATGCGTGAGACTGGTGGTAAGGAATACTTCGAGTCTCTCATGGCTGCATTCGAGAAGAATCGCGACGAGCACATCGCTGCTTACGGTCCTGACAACCACCTTCGTCTGACCGGTCTTCACGAAACTCAGTCTATCGACATGTTCAGCTATGGTGTGGCTGACCGCGGTGCTTCCATCCGTATCCCACACTCCTTCATGCAGAACGACTACAAGGGTTACCTTGAAGATCGTCGTCCAAACTCGCAGGGCGATCCTTATAAGATCGTTGCTCGTGTTTCTCAGACGATTGCAGAAGTCGAAACTGCGTAATACATCTTCCGGCTTCGTACTGGATACGAATTGCCATTGTCGAAAGGCGCCGTGGTCTCCGGATCACGGCGTTTTTTCGTGCCCAATCAGGAGCGCAGCTCAGAGGGCTTTCTGTCCTGATCTTCGAGGTGGCGGATGATCCGGTCGTCCAGCGTCACCTTCCGTCCTTTCGCCTTTCTGGCCAGCTTCTTTGCATTCTCCGGTTCGTCGAAGATCTCCAGGTAGAGCCAGATCGATTTTTCATATGCTTCCGCTGTGTCCGGATAGTGCTTCAGGATCTTGGTGTACTCTTCGAGGGCTTCTCGATATCTCTCCTGGTTGATGTAGTAGGCAGGGAGTTTGAGATTCAGTGTTGGCTTGGCCAGTTTCCCGCCAGGGAAAAAGATCAAGTCGATCAGAAGAAGAAAGGGTCTGGTCGCGATGTGGAAAATCGTTTTCCAGAACATAATCGCTCCCAGAAGGAAAAAGGGGACGCCTATCAGCAGCCAGGATATTTCCCCCGAATCGGCGCACTTGTTGAGGAACCATCCTGCGACAGCAAAGAACAATACCCCCAGAGACCAGCGGAATAGCGTGCTGATGACTTCGGCCTTCATTTCTCCAATCTACTCCTCCCTCGGGAGAATGGGGAGGAAAATCAGCTGAGGGAGGAAAATTGAATTGGCGATTCCCCGCCCTTTACAAGAACGGTGAGGACAGGTTCAATGCGCGGTATCATGATTCGATCTTTCAGCCTTTCCTTTTTTGCTCTTTGCCTGCTTGGTGCCACTCTGGCTCAGGCCAAACCACCCAAAGTCGCTGTGCCGGTCTGGACAGACCCGAAGAAGGCTGCGGCAGCCCATCCCGACTTCAAGATCCAGGGAGAGTATTCGGGCGAGATCGATGGGAAAAAGGTAGGGGTGCAGGTCGCAGCTCTGGATAATGATGAATTCCATGTGCTCACTTACGACGGCGGGCTTCCCGGAGCGGGTTGGGATTCTTCGAAGATCAAGGCGGAGAAGCTGGTTCGCAGTTCCGCACAGACCCTCACCGAAGATCTCAAGAAAGTGAACCGCAAGAGCGATACGCTAGGTAAAAAAGCGCCAGAGGGTGCAATCGTTCTCTTCGATGGGGAGAAGACCGAATACATCGAAGGCACGGTAAAGGACGGCTTTTTCTGGTCGGGTGGAAAGACCACCCAGCCGGTCGGCGATTTCCACATGCATGCGGAGTTTCGCCTCGCCTACAAACCAGGCCGTCCTCTCAGTAGCCAGGATCGTGGAAACAGCGGACTCTACATTTTCGACAACTACGAGATCCAGATCATCGATACCTTCGGGCTGGATTTCGATGCGGCGAACAACGCGATTCCCACCGAATCATTGAGCACGCAGTGGTGCGGCTGTTTCTACAAGTTCAAGGAGCCTGATGTGCCTATGGCATTCCCTCCGTTAGCCTGGCAGACTTATGATATCGATTTCACCGCACCTCGGTTCATAGATGGGGAGAAAGTGGTAAACGCCCGCATCACCGTCCGGCACAATGGTGTCGTGATTCATGACGATGTCGAGATGGCTACTGGAACAGGAGCCGGAGCGAAGCGTCCTGAGAAAGAGAAAGGGCTCATTATCTTTCAGGATCACGGAAACCCTGTCGCATTTCGCAACCTCTGGTTGGTCGAGAAATAGCCAATATGCCGGGGGAGGACTACGACTTTGTGGCCATCGGAGGTGGCGCTGCGGGATACTTTGGGGCGATCTCTTTTGCCGAGGCTGCTCCGGGCAGTCGCGTGGCGATCCTCGAAAAGAGCAGGGAGGTTCTTGGTAAGGTCAGGATCTCGGGCGGGGGACGCTGCAACGTTACTCACGCCTGCTTCGAGCCGAAGCCTCTCACCACACATTATCCGAGGGGAGAGAAAACTCTCATTGGCCCGTTCCATCGCTGGGCATCGGGAGACACGATCGATTGGTTCGCACAGAACGGTGTTGAACTGAAGACCGAGGAAGACGGTCGTATGTTTCCGACCACCGATCAGTCACAGACGATCATCGATTGCTTCACGCGTAGAGCGGAGGAGTTGGGAATCGAAGTCATCACCGGTATCGAGATTGATTCGATTGAGAAAAATGCGGAGCTTTGGCGTTTGATCCCGAAAGATGGTCCCGACATTCGGGCTCAGTCTATACTTATAGCAACGGGCGGCATCCGAAATGGCGCGGGAGCTCGGCTCGCCGGGAGTGTGGGGCATACGATCATTCCGGCGGCACCATCGCTTTTCACTTTCAAGATTCCGGATCGCAGATTAGAGGGGCTGTCAGGAATCTCGGTGGCTTCCGTTCTCGCTGCGATTCCCTCGAAGAAATTACGATCGACTGGGCCTTGTCTGATTACACATTGGGGGCTCAGCGGTCCTGCGATTTTGCGGCTTTCCGCCTGGGGAGCGAGGGAGCTTGCAGAAAGTGACTACTCCTTCGAGGTCGTGATCAACTGGCTGGGGAAGGGAGGGGTTGAAGAGGCCGATGCCATGCTCTCTGCCGCACGCGAACAGCATCCGAAGAAAATGGTCATGTCAGGCCTTCCGGATACGGGAATACCGTCTCGACTCTGGCAGCGTCTCGCGGAAATGTCCGGGGTGGGGGAACAAATAACCTGGTCGAACCTGTCGAAAGACGCACGACGGCGTTTCGCCAACGAGCTCACTACGGGAACCTACCGGGTGCAGGGCAAAAGCATGAACAAAGACGAATTCGTCACGGCAGGGGGAGTGAAGCTTTCCGAGGTGAATTTTAAAACGATGGAGAGTCGTCTGGCTCCTGGTCTGTATTTTGCCGGAGAAGTTCTCGACATCGACGGGATCACCGGCGGCTTCAATTTTCAGTCCGCCTGGACCACTGCACGCATTGCTGGAGAATCGGCAGCAGGATAGAGAAGCGCTTCGTCAGACAGGTGATTTCCACTTCTGGTGATCGACGCGCTGCAGGTAGGGGAGGCCGTGCTCTTCAAACAGTTCCAGTATCTCATCAGAGATCCGTCTGCATTCAGCTTTGAGAGACCTCTCATTCAAGGGCACAGAAGAGGTTGTAGCCTGAGGTTGCCAGACAATATCGTCCTGGCCTGCCACATAGAGCAGCGAAACGACATTCTCCCGTAAATCCATCGCAGCGCCCTCCAGATCGAATGCACGAAGGTCGGCCACTTCCCTGACGTTGCAGGCTGCGTTTCTGCTCCAGCCGATCCCGACTGTAAAGCCATCGCCCTTGGGAGTGCCCTGGAGCCTGAGAAAAAGGAAGATTCGGGACTTTCCTCTCTGGGTGAGAAGGGCGGCATTCTTCGACGTTTCTCGACTTCGAGAGAAACCGTATTCACCGAGTTGGATTTGCAGGTTGTTGGCGACTTGCTGAATCAGGTGCATCTGGCGGAGGAAGGACTCCACCAATCACTCAAAACAGAAGAGGAACAACAAAAGAATGCTCCGCTTATGCGGAAAACTTTTTTCCCTGCCAAAGCCCCAAAATTGATTGGGTCAAAGGCGCTGCCTGATGTTGAAAGCCTTACTCCGATCCGAGACTGTTTGCCTTTGATAGAACCTCGGATTTGCCTTCGGCGAGCATCTCGCCTTCTGCATTCACGAGGATGTAATGGGGCACGACATTCTTCACCTTGAACTCCATCAAGTCGTCTGCGACCCGATCTCCTGGCAGAACAGTCAACCAAGGGAATTTCTCTTTCACTGCCCAGTCTTCCGCGCTGTCCTCGTCCGAATCGTGCGAAACGTGAATCAGAGCAACTTTTGGATTCTCAGCGATTTCCTTTGTATAGGACTCCACAAACTGTGGAGCCGAAGCCCTGCAGGGGCCTCACCACGACGCCGAGTAATATAGGATGTAGTATTCGGGCGACTTATCGAGTTCCGCTTTTTCAAACTTGTCTTCCTCGATCTTGTGGAGCTTGGCTCGCGAAATCAGCTTGCCGACCTTTGTGTCGGGATTGGGACCGGCAGCAGGCGAAGGAGCCGATGTGGTTTCTGCTGATTCTAAGAACTCGAGATCCTCTTTCGACAGGAGGTCCTGCTGAAATTCGATCGAGCGACCATTGCTCAACACAACTGTCACAAATCCGGTTTCGGGATTGTAGTTTCGAAGCTCACCATCGAAAGACTTCGATCCGTCCGCGCTTTTCCATGTCCGGGCAGAGCCGGAGGAGATCCCGATGGAAAGGATCGCCAGGGAGAGCAAGATAGCTTTCATACTCACAGGTTACGGTAGGCCTGGGGAAAAGGTCAATGCAAACTCCCTACGGAATAAGGGAGCGTCGGGAAACTCTAATGATCACTTTAGTAAACGGTAGCCTTTTCGTAGACCGGATTGTGCGGCGACTGAACGAGCCAGACCAATCGATTTGATGATACCGATTACTGCTTAATCTGACCGTCAGTCATAGAGCGTGAGGACAGGAGTCGTCGAGCTTCGGTTCTTTCCTCTGCACTCAATTTGCCATCTCCATCTGAATCCAGTTTCGCGATAGCTGCTTCGCGAAGTTCTCCAAAGCCACGGAGTTTGTCTTCGCCAAGGACGTGCTTGCCCGCCACCCACACGACGTGATCGCGATAGGCATTGCGTAGCGTTTTCATTTCACGACCGGGATTCTTTCCGGTGGGAACAACAAAGAGGTCGATGCTGCCCATCTCGTCAAAAGACTCGAATCCCCAGCGCACGCGCACGGGTGGGACGATGGGGTTGTCGGTCGACTCGGCGGAGTTGTCCCAGGCGATCGTCGATGTCAGTTTTGTTCCGGCTGGTAGAATGACAGGGTTTTCAAAGCGATACTCCTCTTGCCAGTTCATGTCCCATTCGGGAATATTGAGCAGCACTTGCTCTGTTCCGTCAGGGAGTGCGGCGGTCAGGTTGAGCGACTTGCCTCGATAGTGGGCGTGGGGCTGTAGACCGAACGCCTCGACTTCGACCGGGATTTCAAAAGTGTCCACGATCGTGACGTCATCCGCTCCGGGTGCGAGGTCGATGCCGGAGAAGGCACCGAACACCGGAGGCACCTGGATCGAGGTGAAAGGTTTCTTCGGCGGGGTGTCGGTGAAATACAGCCCGACGGTCGATGCTTCTTTCTCTGGTTTTCCTGTCAGGTGAAAGTGCGTCTGGATCACGATGTCGCTACCCGCGGGAACCTTGTGGGCGAGTCCTTCGGGAAGTGGTTTGGGCAGGGTTCCTGGCACCCAGCCGCTCACTTGTCTGCCCGTGCCTTCGCCCACCGGCATTTCGGCAAAGCCCGGTTCGGGATCCTGTTTGTCGACCTCGCGAGAGCGACCGGAACTGTCGACATAGATCAGGGCATGGTGCACCACCTCGGGAGATGAGGCGCGAAACTCGACTGCTTTGAGGTATTTTTCTTCTTTTAATCCTGACGCGATCACAAAATTTCTGTAGATGTCCGGGCCGTCGGCGGGCAGTTCGTAGGCTTCGTCCATTGTCAGGACGAGGTCTGGTTCGCCGAGCAGCCAACCATCGGGAAATTCCAGAGGCTCCGGCATATCGGCGGGATCGCCTTCAGGGCGGCCGGCCGCGACCCAGTCCTGAATGAGTTGCTTTTCGTCTTCGGTCAGCCTTCTGTCACCTTCAATGGCGACGTCGCCTCCGATCGCATGCCACGGTGGCATGTAACCTCGATCAATGACCCTTTCGATGGTTTTTGCCCGGCGTCGCACGGAGTCGTAGTCGGTTAGTTGGAAAGGGGCCGATGCTCCAGGGCGGTGACAGGTCACGCACTTTTCATTCATCACCGGGGCGATGTCCTTTGTGTAGGTTGGGGCTCCTTGGAGCGGAATGGCCAATGGTGCGAGAGCGAAGGGTAGAAGAAAGATAGATCTCATGACTGTGCTTTCTCAGGTTGGGGGGCCGGTTGGCGATGGAATTTCTCAACCAACCAGGGTAAAACGATCAGGTCGGCGAGCAGGGCGGATATCGCAACGATCCCGAGTGTCACGCCGGTCCACTTCATTGTGGTAAAGTTAGATCCTATATAGCAAAGGGCTGCGACGAGCAGGACCAGCGATGTCAACGTGATCGCGAAGCCACTCGATACGACCGCTTTGTCCATCAAATCCCGCAAGCTGCTCGTCGGGCTTTCGTTCTGCAATTGCTTGAAGCGCACCATCAGGTGGATGGTATCGTCCACGGCAAGTCCCAGTCCGATGGAAAAGACGATCAGGATTCCGAGGTGCAGCGACTCGCCCAGCCATCCACTGATGCCAGCGACGACGAGAAGGGGAATCGCATTTGGCACAAGACAGAGCAGAGCCAGCCGGAAAGATCGGAGCACTGCGATGAGTATGATAGTGATCATTACCAGCGAGCAGATCAGGCTGATCGCGAGAGTCTTTGAAATCAGCGTCGTGCTTTCGTAGAACATGGGCAGGTGCCCGTTCAGCTTCATGCTGGCTCCATCGGGAAGCTGATCAGCGTATTCCTTCACGCGATCTCGAAATGTCTCGTAGGCCTCGGTCCCGAAGTCGCCTGTTCGGTAGAAAACGATGCACGCTCGATCGAGGTCGCGATTCAACAGGTTCAATGGCAGTCCATTTCCTGAGCCGAGGGCCTGTATGCCGAGTATGGGACCGTCTTCGGTTTCCAATACCTCCGGTGCCAGCGTCATGCGAATCGCATCGACATAGGATCGCGATCCCGAAATGCCTGGAAAATCTCGCAGGTCCTCCTGCATCCTTTCTACAAGGGAGAAAACCTCGGGCTCTCGCAAATCGGCGTGAAGGTCGACCTCGATTCGATCAATGCCTCGGAAGTGCTCGGAGAACCAGTTGGTATCTTGGACGACTTTCAGGTCCTCTGGCAGCTCTCGCTCAAGAGAAGAATCCATCCGTGTCCTGACGACTCCTGCGGAAAGAAGCACTAACAGAACCGTCACAGGAGCAGCGAAGCGTCGCAGGTAGCGTGTGCCGGAAAACGCCTGCGCCCGTGTTCTCTTTCCTTTTCCGGGGAAAAAGACGAGCGCCACTGGGACCAATAGCATGACCGTAAGGTAGGCGACTCCCACACCGATAGCGCACCATACTCCGAAGTCGTGGACTTCTTCGTGCCGAGCAATTGTCAGGCTCAGGAAACCGCAGGCCGTTGTCAGTGAGGTCAAAGCGCAGGCCCTCCCCACTGTTGTAAACATGGAGAGGAGCGATTCTCGCACACCCAGGCCATCGGCCCGCGCATCGTCGAATTTCTGTTGTAGGTGGATCGCGTCTGCCAGACCAATGATTAGGATCAATCCCGGTCCGGCGAGGTGCATGACGCCGAACTGCTTATCACACAAAATGAAGAGCGCGACGTAGGCGAGCTAGGCGGTAAAGGAACAGGCGAGTGGAAGATACGCACGCCGCAGTGATCGCATAAAGAACGGAATAATGATGATGAGTGCCAGCAACTGAATCCGGATCAGGGAGTGGAAATTCGACTTCAGCAATTGGCCCATTTTCCACAGGAGAAAACCGGGGCCGACCACGCGGACCTCGGCGCCATCCCATGGTTCTGCCAGGGAATCCACTACAGCTCGTTGGAGTTCTGATTGCCGCACTCCCTTTGCTTTAATCAGATAAACAGCGACCGATTTCAAATCGCGCGACACCAGTGTTCCCTTGAATGTCTCCATTCCTGCGCCGTCACCGAGGTCGATTGGTTCGGCACCGGTTCCACCGAGGCGAGCCCACTCGTCGAGGGTGAATCCGTCCATCTTCAGATCGAGCATCTGCTTCACCGAGATGACGCGCTGCACTTCGGGCAATTCTTCAATCGTTTTGGCCCATTGTGATGCCTGTCTCAATTGATCCACGGTCAGCGTGGTTGGCGAGGTAGCGGCAACAATCAGGTGGCCGTCAGAAGGGGGGAAGGTGCGGTAGAAGGTCTCGACTTCCTTGATCGTTTCGTCATCACCGCGTAGCATCTGTCCGAGGCTGAATTTAAAGTCGAGTTTGGGGATCAGTGCAAGAGCACCCCACAGAAGTGCGATCCAGAGAATGGCGAACAACCAACGGCCACGCAACAGGACGGTGACCCACAGTTCTAGCGGAGACTGGCGACGGATAAACGGGAGCATGGAAAGGGAAGTGGATCGAAAGTTGGCAAACTCGATTCCGGCGGAGTGTATCGAATCCGCTCCCTTCTGACGATGGAAAAATCACTTTCTTTCCGTCTCAGGCTGGTTGCTCCAGCTCAACAGTATCAACGAATACTGCGTGATCGGACGGCTCGATTGGCGATCCCTTGCGGTTCGCGTAGGCATGGGTGAACTCCGCCCCAAGGAAGAGAATCAGGGAAGAGTAGTAGACCCAGAGCAATACCAGCACGAAGGCACCTGCCGCGCCATAGGCTGATGTGGTGCTTTCCCGACCGAGATACCACGCGAGGAAAAACTTACCTATGGTAAAAAGGGCGCTAGCAATAGCGGCACCGACTGCGACATCACGTGTTCTGACATTGGCATCTGGGAGCACTTTGAAAATCATGCCGAACAGGACGGCGATCGCGAGGAAAGAGATCGTGACGTTCACTGCGGGGAGCAGCACTTCCGGGACGGAAAGCTGAGTCGATAGGGTATTTGTCATCGACGAGATGACGGTCGAAAGGGCGAGTGAAATCAGCAGCAGGAAACCGATCACGAGGATCATCCCGAAGGAGAGAAGCCGCTTTTTGATCATATTGAGCCAGCCCTTTTCCGGTTTGCTCTTGATACCCCAGATACTGTTTAGGGAGTCCTGCAATTGTCCGAAGACTCCGGATGCGCCGAAGAAAAGAGCGCCGAATCCGACGACGGTCGCCCAGACGGAATCACCGGACTGCGATGCATTCTCTGCGAGATTCATCAGAGTCTCAGCCGTTTGTGGAGATGTCATTTCACCCAGTTGTTCCCGAAGTTCATCTCGGGCGGTCGCCTCTCCGTAGAAGAATCCTGTCAATCGCACCAAGATCAATAACAGGGGGGCGATCGAAAACATCGAGTAGAAAGCCAACGCAGCCGCGAGCCGGGGTACCTTGTCTTTTACCCAGTTCGTGCCCGCGTCTTTTGTGGTCGCCACCCAGAAGTTTTCGAGAAGTTTCATTCGCATCCAAGGTTACGAATGGACCCTGAAATGGGTTCTCGCAGGAAAGGTCACAAATGGAAGCTGGCTAAAATTTGAGATTTTCGTTAGGTAGGGGAAGTATGCGCAGTGAAGGAAAAGTGAAACCCTGCCCGAAGTGTGGATCGAAAGAGACTCAAGTCGTAGCGAAACGCTACTGGCTCTATCCCTCTGGGTGCTTCATACTTCTCGGGCTGACGGTGGGAATGATTCATCAGTTGCAGGCGCCTATTGAGTATGAGTGTCTCTCCTGCGACCATCGGTTCGCAAAGCGGACTCCACTCGGCATCGTCGGTTTGGTCTTGTTTATCGGCGTGGCGGTAGTGATCGCTTATTTCTTTGTCATCTACATCCTGCAATTCCTCTTCCTCATTCTGGTCCAAGGACTGTGATGAAATCACTTCTTATCCTTATTCGGATCGTAGAAAATCCGAATGTCCGCCTCGGTGGTGCCGAGTAGTTCCTGCGCCCTCATCAGTGCCTTCCGGGTGGAAAGGTTAGGGTTCTGGGGATTGTTGAGGAAAACATTGTGAGGATCGAGCACTCGCAGGGTACCCGCATTTTTCAGCACTCGATAGACATCCTTCGATGCACCACTCACGATCACGTGTCGGTCGTGTGCATTGAGGAATTGCACCAGTTCTTCCAGTGCTGTCACGCTCGTCGCATCGAGGTGGCGGGCATTCTTCAGACGAAGGATGATCACGCGCAAGTCTGGGTCGAGCGAGGTTTTCTGGATCTGCGTCCGAAACAGCTCAGCAGCACCAAAGAAAAGGTCACCTTCCACATGCACGATGGAGATCGCGGGAAGGGGACGAGCCCGTTTTTCACCCGCCTCGCGCAAAACGCCCTGTTCGGAGAACTCGTATTCTGTGAGATAGGGCTTACTCGCAGCACGCAGATACAGGGCGATGGAAATCCCGACGCCGAGGAAGATCGCCACGTTCAAAGGCATGATCAGCGCGGCCACAAACGTCGTGACCAACACTGCCGCATCTGCTGGAGTGGCGAAAAGCGAAATTCGAATGTGATGGCGATTAATCACCGATGCCGCGATGCTGATCACGAGCATTCCCAGCACACACTTTGGCACGAGGTCCATGTGCTTACCGAGCAGCAGCAAGCCCACGGCACAGAGAACTCCACTGAAAATACTCGACAGGCGAGATACCGCACCGCTCGTGAAATTGAGAGCTGAACGCGTGAGCGAAGCTGAGGAAGGCATGCCCCCGGTCAGGGACGAGGCGATATTTGCTAATCCCACGCTCAGCATGTCCTGATTCACATCTGGCCGGTCACCGACGCGGCTGGCGAGTGTTTTTGACATCACCGAGTTTTCCAGCGCGGCGAGGAAGGCAATGGAAAAGGCAATGCCGATCAGTTTGTTCAAATCGGAAAAGAACCCACGGGAACTCACTTCGGGAAGGCGCGGCACGAGGTCGGAGAGGGTGAACTCGGAAAATGTCGCGACTTCCCAACCGGCGTAGAGTTTAAGCAATTCATACACCCCCGTCATGACCAGGAGCGAGATAGCGAATCGCGGTAACTTCCCGAATTTCTTTTTCAGGAAAAACCACACGCCAAAGGTCACGACCGAGAGCACCACCGGCTCCAATCGGGTATGAGGAATCTCCACGATCAAATCCTGGAGAATGGTGAAAAACGTCGTCGGCCCATCCGAGACATCGTGGGTTTCCAACTCCACGCCGAGCACATGCTTTGCCTGATTGACCATAATCAGGATGGCGGCTCCGGTGATGTACCCGACAATGACGGAGCGGCTCACATACTGCATCAGCTCCGCGACACGGAAAAGAGCCCCAATGGTCAGCAACAGCCCGATCAGGAGCATCAGCAAAGGCAGGTAAAAGAGACGATCTGCCGCCGTGAAGGCCGCGAGACTCGCGAACAACATGAAAGCCGTCGCATTTGTCGGTCCAAGCACCGTGTGCCGGGAACCGGAGAAAAGGGGAGCAATGATCGCTGCGACCGCTGCGGACACGATTCCATATTGGATGGGCAGATCAGCAATCACCGCATAGGCCATCCCCTGCGGGAATCCCAGCAGCGCCACATTCAGCCCTGCCTGTAGGTCGGAGCGTAAATCACCCGCTGTGTATCCCTTAAACCCCTTACGAATTGGCAGCGGATCGATGTTGTTGTCCCTGACAAATCCTCCTACCTGTCGAAAGACACGTTTCAGGAGCCAGCGGAATCGTCTCATTCAGTCAGAAAAAACAGGTAGAAATTCGGTTCCTTCTACTATCCAACCCGACTGGCAGTATGACAATCGTTAATCGTTCTTCTGCAACGCTTCAGTGCGGTCATGACCAAAGCGTTTTGCCACATCTTCGAGCATCAGGTAGATACAGGGAACCAGGAACAACGTGATCAGCGTGGCGAAGAGAATTCCGAAGGAAAGCGAGACCGCCATGGGAATAAGGAATTTTGCCTGCACATCGGTCTCCAGGAGCATCGGAGTCAGGCCGGCGAAGGTCGTCATCGAGGTCAAAAGAATCGGGCGAAAACGTGCCGCACCAGCCTCCCATGCCGCATCGTGGAGTGACTGGCCATCTGCCACGTGGCGATTTACATAATCGACGAGCACAAGGCTGTCGTTCACAACCACGCCGGCCAGGGCCACAATCCCGCACATGCTCATGATGCTGAAATTATACTGGAGCAGCAGGTGCCCCACCACCGCTCCCACGAGGCCGAAGGGAATCACGCTCATCACGATCATCGGCTGGATGTAAGAGCGAAGCGGAATCGCCATCAGGATATACATCCCCAGCAGGGCGAGCAGCGCCTTCTGGCTCATCTCACTGACGGACTGTGCCTGGTCCTTCTGTTCCCCCTCGAAGCTGTAGCGGACTCCGGGAAAGTCTTCTTCCATTCTTGTCAGGGCACCTTTCTCTGGCGGGGTGAGGGGATCTTTGCCCAAGATCTTGCGGAAAAAATTTCGGATATTGCGAGACCATTGCTTTCCGTAAGACTCGTCCTCGATAGAGCCCGATGTCAGGGCTTTTACCACTTCG
Source organism: Verrucomicrobiales bacterium (assembly GCA_002698785.1). Classification (GTDB taxonomy): domain Bacteria; phylum Verrucomicrobiota; class Verrucomicrobiia; order Verrucomicrobiales; family DEV007; genus Arctic95D-9. Next base: position 107,097 of record PAAG01000031.1, read on the forward strand.
GTCGCGTTGGCGCCGGTGGCTTTGTCCACATCGGCTGTGATGCGGATCGCCCGTTGTTGATCCGTGCGCTGGATCGATGCATTCGCGCGATCAAACTCCACTGTAGCGACCTCGGAGAAAGGAACTTCCAAACCATCAGGTGTCCGGATCTTCATGTTTTCCAGATCGGCGATCGAACTTCTCTCGTCGCGCGGGTAACGAACGTAGACTTTTACCTCGTTCTTACCTCGCTGGAGACGTTGGATTTCATCTCCGTAAAAGCCCTGCCTTACCTGGCGTGCGACATCCTCGAGGCGCAGGCCGAGGGCGATTCCTTCAGGAAGAATATCGAGCTTCAGTTCCGGCTTTCCTTCAATATCCGAATCGGCGATATCGATCACTCCCTGGAACTCCCCGAGTGCCTTTTTGGCTACTTCGGTGGCTTCCTCAACTTCTTCGAGGTTTTCGCCGATGATCTCCAGGTCGATCGCATTACCGCCTGCGGCTGATTCAGTGGCAAAGGTCAGCTCCACTGCTCCCGGAATCGGTCCGACCAACTCCCGCCATTTCGAGACAATATCCACGCCAGTGACCTGGTCCTTTCTTTCCTCGGTCTCCACGAGCTCGATGGTTACCTCACCGATATTGTTTCCTTTGGGAACACCGCCAGAACCTTCGAATCCCTGGAGTAGAGGCTGGGTTCCCACGCTCGCGAGCATGTGTTTGATCACGCTTTTTCCGTCGGTGGTTTCGAAATGGTCGTTCAGGTCAAAGGCCTTTTCCTCGATCTTCTTGATCGCCGCTTGCGTCGTTTTGAATGAGACGCCCTGCGCCAGTTTGATCTTCGCGTTGATCACGTTGGTCTCGACCTCGGGGAAGAAGACGAACTTGATGTGCCCGGAGCGAATCGTTGCCGCAGTAATGATCAGCAGCGAAACGAATATCATCAAAACGATGTATCGGTTCTTGAGTGCAATTCCAAGAATGGGGCGATATACCCGGTCGACGAAGTTCTCCAATCCCCGGGAAAATTTCCTTTGGAATCGGATGATCGGCCCGGGCTCTGTCTCCTGATCCGCAGGTTTCAATGCCGCCAGGTGAGAGGGGAGAATGAGCTTGGATTGAAAAAGGGAGAACAAGAGCGTCGGGATGACGATAAGGGGAATGTTAGGCCAGATCTTCCCGCTCACGCCGCTCAAGCCGAGCATCGGCGTAAACGCCATCATCGTCGTCACCACGCCAAAGATCACAACCACCCCCACTTCGTGCGTTCCTCGTGGCGCCGCGTCTTTCGGATGCTCGCCCTTTCGCATGCGGCTGTAGACATTTTCCCCAACGACAATCGCATCGTCCACCACGATCCCCAGCACGAGGATAAAGGCGAAAAGGGAGATCATATTGATCGAAATATCCGTGTAGGGCATCAGGGCGATCGCACCGGCGAAAGACACTGGGATACCGATCGCGACAAGAAACGCCAGGCTCGGGCGCAGGAACAATGTCAGGACGATGGTCACGAGAATTAGACCGAATAGCCCGTTTTTCGCGAGCAGTGTGAGGCGTCCCGACAGGTATTGCGAATCGTCCTTCCAGATCTCCAGCGTTACGCCATCAGGCACATGGGCCGGAGCAACATCATAGACATACTCTTTCACCGTGTCGGCGATCTTGATCGTGTCTTCGTTGCCCACGCGAAAGACGTTGATCAAAATGGCAGGGTGTCCGTCGAAGCTCGCCTCGATAGGATCTTCCTCAAAGCCGTCCCGAATCGTGGCGATTTCTCGCAGTGTTACCTGAGATCCATCAGGGCGGGTGATCACCGGAATCGAACTGAAGTCCTTTTCATTATAGCGACGCTTTTCTGTCCGCAGGAGAACCTCTCCACCTTTGGTCCTGACCGATCCACCAGGGAGGTCGAGCGATGCCTTACGCACGGCTGCTGCCACCTGGTCAAAGGTTATCCCATATTGCCGCAGCGTTTGCTCCGATACTTCGATGGAAATCTCATAGTCCCGAACGGCCGCCAGGGTTGCCTGGGTGACCGGTTGTTTCCCACCTTCATACACCAGCAGGCCGGTCCGCACCTTTTCCGCGATCTCTCGGAGAGTTGCCTCATCGGTGTCCGCAGATACCGCGATGCTCATGACCTGCGCTTTGATCAGGATCTCCTGGAGCACCGGCTCTTCTGCCTCCTCCGCGAGATTTTGAATGGCATCGACGCGGCTCTTCACGTCATCCATCACATTTCGGACATCGTAGCCGGTTCCGACTTCGATCGTCACGGTGCCGGCGCCCTGATTGGCAGTGGAGCGAATCGTATCGATGCCGTCGACGTCTTGGATCGCTTCCTCGATCGGGATGATGATCCCTTTCTCCACTTCCTCCGGAGTCGCGTTGGGAAAGGGGACTGCGACCGTGAGAGCGTCTACAGACGTTTCTGGAAAGATCTCCTTTTTCAGCGTCGGCCACGTGCCAAATCCAACGACCACGATGAGAACCATCAGGAAGTTGGCGGCGACGTGGTTCCGGCTGAACCAGTAAATGATGCCGGAGTCTTTGTAGGAATCGCTCACGACGTCAGTTCTGGGATTGAAGGATCGTTGGATCTTCTTCTTCTTCAGGAGCTACCTGACGAAGTTGAGGTTCGACCGGCTGGTTTTTGATCAACGCAGAGGCGTTTGTCAGGCACACGCGATCTCCCTCTTCCAGGCCACTCGAAACGTAGACGTGGTCTTTGCTCCGGTGAAGAATGCCCACCTTGCGGTAGCGGATTTTGTTCGTCTCCTCTTCGATAACCACGACCTCTTCCAGGTTGCGGAATGCTTCCGACGGAACGGCGGCGACATCGTGAAACTCCCGGCTCGGGATGGATGCTTCGACGAAAAGGCCGGGGCGCAAATAGATTCCCGATTTGTTGGTGGGGTCTCCCACCTTGGCCACCAGGTAAAGGGAGCGTGTCTCCCGGTCGATTTGACCTTCGTTACGAATGATCTCGGCATTCCATTTCCGTGTGTCTCCACCCGCCTGGGCACTCAAAGAAACGGTCCCTTTGGGCTCTCCTTTCTCGTCGGTTGGGAGTAGGGAGGCTTCGTCTACTGACACAGGCAAGCGCACCTCGAAGGGGCTGGACTGGTAGAGTTCGGCGACCGGAGCCCCGGGGGTGAGATAGCTTCCAATTTCGGTGTTCGTGGACGTCACAACAGACTGAAAAGGTGCTTTGATCGCGGTGTTTTTCAGATCGTTCTCTGCCTTTTTCAGAGCCGCCTCGGCTGATTTGATTTTCTTCTTCGCACTCTCAAGCTGAGGTTTTCGCAAGGCAAGGTCGCTGGGAGCGCCACCGCGACCGAGTTTCCTCCAGTCGCGCTCGGCCTGGTCGGCCTTGGCTTGCTCGTTTGCCAGGGCAGTCTGAGCGTCGGCAAGGTTGGCGGCTGCTTGGGCGACAGCAGCCTCGTAGTCAGTCGCATCGAGTTGGACCATCAGTTCGTCCTTCGCGAATTCACCACCGGCCTCGAATTTCTCCGATACCGACTCGACCCGCCCGGCTACGGGAGCTGCGATCAAAGTCTGCCGATCGGCTTCAACGATTCCCTGGGAGGGAAGGTCAAACGTCAGTGTCTCCAGGTCGACCACCATATATTCCGCCACCGGCAGCTCGGCCTGCTCTTCCTTCTTTTCTGCGACCGGTCGTGTGATCCAGAGAAGCCCTGCGATCGCGAAGGCTACGGCGATGATTCCGACGCCGATAATAACTTTGAGAAAACGTTTCATGACTGAGGTGTCTTTTCCGGAACGGGTTCGCAATGGCGGAAGCTTCCACCGAGGGCGAGGTAAAGATCGACCCGGTTATCCAGTCTCATTCGACGAACAGAGAGGAGTTGTGATTCAGCTGCAAAGGTTCGCTGTTGAGCGCTCAGCACGGTCAGCACGTCACCGGTTCCGCCGGAAAATTCCTCCAATGAGCGCTGGTAGGCGTCACGCGAAAGGCGGGCTGATTTCAAAAGCGCAGAGACTCTCTGGTTGTAGAAAGCTTCGGCGGCGAGAGCATTTTCCACTTCGGAAAAAGCGGTCAGGGCAGCCTGTTCATACTCGGTCACGGCGAGGTCCAGTTCCGCATCTCGTTTTGAGATGTTGGCGCGCAATCTTCCGCCCTGCAAAATCGGCTGGGCCAGATTGCCGGCGACACTCCATACGGTGAAGTCGCTGTCTAACAGGTTACTGAAATCTTCGCTCGTTGTGCCGAAGCTACTGGTCAATCCGATCGTGGGAAGGAGGGAACGTCGCGCTTCGAGAAGGCGTTTGTCAGCCGCAGCAATCCTGCGTTCTGCTGAAGCAAGGTCGGGTCTGCGATCGAGGAGAGTGGCGGGAATATCGGCGGGCACTTTTCCGGGATATCCCGGCAGGCTGGCTGCAGTTCCTTCGCGCCCTTCCGGATAGGCACCGGCGAGAACCTCCATTTGGCGCGACGTGCGACCGACCAGTTCCAGTCTCGTCTGGAGCGTTTCCTTGGCGTTTTCCACATCTGCTTCGGCGAGGAGAAGTTGCGAGGCAAATCCCTGCCCGCCTTCTTCAATGCCAGCTTCGAAGCGATCTCGGATCAAACGCTCCGTTTCCGAGTAAATGGTGATCGTGTCTCGTGCGAGCTCGGCTTGGTCACGAGCTTCCGCAAGAGCGAACCACGATTTGGCTGCCTGTCCTGCGATTGACAACTGGGCCGTCCCGCGATCAAACTGGGACTGCTCGAATTCCGCCACTGCGGCCGACTTAGCAGCACGAATCCTTCCCCATAGGTCAAGCTCCCAACTCATGTTCAGGGAAAGGCCAAACTGATTGCTGCGGCTCGACAGCACACCGGGGTTACCGCCAGGGCCTCCAAACGGAAAACCGATAAAGTTTTGCAGGCTGCGCTGACCGGAAAGACCACCATCAATCTGGGGATACAAATCCGCGCCGATGATTCGTGCATTTGCCAGGGCAATTTCTATGCGTGACTGGGCGCCCTTGAGGTCTTTGTTATGCTCCAGCACCCGCTCGATGTAAGAGGTCAGGGGAGGGGAAGAAAAGTTCTCGATCCAATGGTGATCGGGCCAGTGGGATGGTCTCCACGTCGGGCCTGCCACCCAGTGGGCTGGCGCCTTAATCGTTGCAAGGTGCTTTGCATCCTCGGGAGAGGCAGACTTGCAACTTGAGAGTAAGGCCAGCGCGGCAATTGCGGTGATCGTTGCGCCCGCCTTCACACGCTCTGGTTTTGCCTTTTTCTTTTTCGCACCAGCTGCTGCCTTGAGACCGCCCGCAGTAAATTCGATCAATTGCTGAAGAGTTTCCTCTGGATCGGATGACTCAAATGCACCGCGGGAGATCAGAGGCAGGCGATCTTCGTGTGTGAGCGCATACACCATCGTTCCGAAAGAGAGATGCATTCTCCAGAAAATGTCCTCGTCTGAGAGATGCGGGAGTGTTTTTGCGAGAGCCGCCATCACCCTGCCGATCACTTCCTGAAAGAGCCCCACCAGTCCGTCTGACAAATGATCGGCCGATTCAGAAAGGCAACGACCTGCCAGCCGCAAGTATACGCTGGTCTGCAGTCCGGAGTCTTTCAACTGATCGACCACGGGCCGGTGCATCGCTTCAAGAATTTCTTCTACAGGAACGGGATCGTCGCCGTATTTCGCTTCCGCCTCCTCAAGCAGGGCGAGCCGCTGGCGATTGATCGGTGTGACGACTCGATCCATCACTTCGATCACCAGCTTATCCTTCGATCCGAAGTGGTAATTCACCGCCGCGATATTCACTCCCGCCTCAGTTGTGATCTGGCGCAGCGATACATCTCCGAAGCCACACTCCGAAAAGAGCGTCTCCGCTGCGTCGAGGATACGGTTCTTCGTATCCGCCTGTTTGTCCGGTTCGCCCGACATTCAATTCCCAATCAACAAAATTCAAACACACGTTTGAAACGATTGTTGGGATAAGCAAGTGAATCTTTCTACAGAAAGGAAAAAGACCGACACCCGATCCCGAAAATCAATACGTCGCAGACCGTCGAACAGGGGACGGTGAAAATGGTTAAGGAAGCGATTTGAGCCTGACGATCAAGGTCTTACCGTAGTGCCGGAGGGCGTCTCAATGTTCATGATCCGGTCGTGGATCTTGAGGATCTCTTTTGATTTCTCGAAGAACTCAGCCACATCGTCTGCGCTTTTCTGATTCGAATCGATCACGTTTTCCAGTTCGAGAAGATACTGGTTCACATCCAGAGAGACGCTGGCCATCTGCCTTTGAGCCGAGGCATAGGCAGATGCGACACGACCTTTGGCTTCTACCAATGCCGAACGCCGTCCCTGATCCTCGAAGTATTGATTTCTTTCCTCCTTGAACTGCTTGTTCTTAAAGATCCGCTTCCCGAGAGGAGTCGTCTCGATAGGATCAACCTGGTCGGCAGGAATCGCCGCCAGCTGCTGCGCGAAAAAGCGGTCCAGCTCACGAAATTCAGCCAGGGGCTTCTTATATTGTTCGTGTAAAAACGCGAGTCCATTGACTACTCCTGTGAGCTTTGTGATTTCCTCGCGATCGAGATTCTCTCCCTCTCGAAGACGTGTCTCGATGTCGCCGATGTAGGCCAGTGTTTTTCGGCTGTCATAGACGATTTCGTTCATCTGGCCGTAGGTCCGCTGGAGCTGCTCTTTGTGCTGGGTTTGCAGGGTTTCGACCTGTGTGGCCCATTCCTCTTTCAAACGCTCCGTTTCAGCCTGCTTGTCGGCGAGAAGGGAAGAGAGTTCCGCATTCTTGTTCTCAAGTTCACTTACTCGCGAACTCATCGACTCCACCTGTTGTTGAAGAGTCAGGACTTTCGACTGATCGTCGCTCCAGAGTTTTCCGAGGACGATGGCCGCAGCGACAGCTGCCAGGAAGAATATGGAGAGAATCACAATGACTATGGTTTTGCCCTTGCCGGACTTTCCATAGCCGTATGCTTCCAGAGTTTGGTCTGAATCGTAATCTTCAGTCATAACGCATGTGCAATGTAGCGGCATTCACCGCGATTTCTAGCAATCAACCCATTTTACCCGTAAGGACAACATACGAATCGAACGAAGTACATCTTTCATGACAAGCGAGAACGGATTGGAATTGAGGAAGAGGTTTTTGGAAGACATCCAGCCGGATCAGGCATTTCACCTTCTCTTCGACCATCTGCCCGGCGTTCTCTTCTTCGCGAAGGATACAAAAGGCCGACTTCTCGCTGCAAATAGAGGCCTTCTAGACCTGTATGGGTATCCCGATTCGGACGACTTCTGGGGCGTTACTGATTTTGAGCTTCTCCCCAGCAGCCTCGCCGAGAAGTTCCGTGCTGACGACCTGAAAGTCATGGAGTCAGCAGAACCGATGCTGGAGATCGTCGAGGTCTTCATCAGTCGGCAGGGGATTCCTGCTTGGTTCCTGACGAACAAAATTCCAGTGCGCTCCCGCGATGGCGAAGTCATCGGAGTCATGGGCACGATCCAGAATTTCGACCAGCAGCGCGAGCTTCTTCCCGCCGATTCCGACCTCCTGCCGGCACTCAATTTCATCGGCGCTCACTTCAATCGCGAGATCCAGATTCCTCGCCTCGCCGAGATGTGCGAGCTGTCCGTCCGTCAATTTGAGCGGAAATTTAAAGAGCATCTCAAGACGCCTCCACAGCAATACATCATCAAAATGCGTGTCCATGCGGCATGCGATGCACTGCGGGCCACCCGAAAGCCCATCGCCGAGATCGCCACCGAACTCGGGTTTTACGATCAGGCCGCCTTTTCCCGCCAATTCCGAAAGCACATGGGCATGACGCCGATGTACTACCGGAAACAATACCGTTAGACGCTCGGCCTTTTGACAGGACGGTAAAGAGGGGCGTCAGTCCCGGCTATGGGGCTGGATCCCGATCTGGACGTAGGCGACATCCTCCGCGACTTCGATGCGAACGTGGATGAGGAGTTCTTGCGCGATTCCGACTTCGGCGAGAAGGCCGGGGAAACCCTGGGCAACTACACTCTCATCGAATGCCTCGGTGAAGGTGGATTTGGTTCTGTTTGGAAAGCGAAGCAGAATCAGCCCATCCGACGGGAGGTCGCGCTGAAGATCCTGAAAATGGGAATGGACACACGCGAAGTCCTCGCCCGTTTCGAGCAGGAGAGGCAAGTCCTCGCTATGATGGAACACCCCGCGATTGCCGGAGTCCTCGACGCCGGGGCCACTCCATCAGGCCGTCCTTTCTTTGTGATGGAGCTGGTCAAAGAAGGAAAAGCCATCACCCAGTATTGCTCCGAGAGCGGACTCGAAACCGCCGGCAGGCTGAAACTATTCACCGCCGTCTGCGAGGCCATCCAGCACGCCCATCAGAAGGGTATCATTCACCGAGACTTGAAACCAACCAATATTCTCGTCTCGGGCAGCGTGGATTCTCCAGAAGTTAAGGTGATCGATTTTGGAATCTCCAAGGCGACCGGCGAAGACCGCCTCACTGATTTCACCATCCTGACACGGGCCGACCGCATGATGGGCACTCCCGCCTACATGAGCCCCGAACAGCTGGCAGGAAGAAAGGACGTCGATACGCGATCCGATCTGCATAGCCTGGGCGTTTTGCTTTACGAGTTACTCACGGAGACGACGCCGTTCGTAGAAACCGAGACCAGCTCAGCAGAACCCGGAGAATGGGCACGCCTCGTTCGCGAACGGACTCCACCGAAGCCATCTACCCTGATCGATGGCAAGCGATCCGAAAAGAGCCGTCACCTTCGATCCGAGCTGAAAGGCGATCTCGACTGCATTGTTTTGAAATCGCTGGAACCCGAGATTGACCGTCGATACGACTCGGTGGGCGATTTCGCCGCCGACATTCAGCGCCACCTGAATCACGAGCCCATCGAGGCGCGTCCTCGGAGTTTTGGCTACGTGGCCAAACGCTTCACCCAAAGGAACAAGGCAGCCGTCATCGGGAGCGTTGCCGTTCTAGTGGCCTTGTTAGCGGGGCTCGTTGCATCGTCGATCCTTTTCCTTCAGGAAAAAGAAGCCAGGCGTCTCGCCGACCTCGAGGTAGAGCGCAGCAGGCAGGTGACGACAATCCTGCGAGAGACGCTTGAGAGCGCGGGTGTCTCAAAGTCCCTAGGTCGGGATTCGACAATGTTACGGGAAATTCTCGATTCAACAGCAAACCGAATCGACGCGGATTTGGATCTTCAGCCAGAGATTGAGTCGGAGATTCGTGAAATTGTCGGGCGCACCTACTTCGATGTGGATGCCTATCCTGAATCGCAGAGGCAATTTGAGCAGCTTGTGGCATTGCGCCGTGAGACCGGGGAGCCGACAGCTCTCGCTGAGGCTTTGATAGACCTGGGAGAAGTCGTGTCGAAAAGTTCGCCGAAGGCAGCAGAACCTTATGCTGCAGAGGCCCTGGAACTCCTGAGAAAATCCGGGAATGAGGGTGGAGAGCGTTGGTATGGAGCCAGGATTCTCCAAGCATGGACTTTACTGAAAACTGGACGAGCAAAGGAAGCGCTCCCGATAGCAGAAGAGTGTTATCGGAAATGGGAAGAGGATCCGGAGAATCCCTACTACTCGCGCGCTCCGGATTCCCTCGGTATCTGCCTGAATCTGGTTGGCCAAAAAAGGGAAGCGCTACAGGTGTATCGAGCAGAATTAGAGCAGCTGCGTACAGTCCACGGCTCCGAGCACCCGGAGATCGCCAATGCGCTCGACAACTATGGGATGATTCTGGTTCAGGTAGGGGAATTGGATGAGGCGGAACAGGTCCTGACAGAAGCACTCGAACTCAGTCACAGACTCTGGGGCAAAAATGCGCCGGACGAGGATCATATCCTTTCCTACCTTAGCAAAATCGCCGGGCAAAGAGGAGACTTCGAACGCGAAAGGGAATTGCTTCGCCAGGCAATGGCTGTCTGCAATCGAAACTACAAGCCCGGACATCGCTACCGAAAGGAGATCCAGGGCTACTTCGCGAAAGCCCTCGTTCGCCAAACAGAAATCGCATTGAAGAACAAAGAATACAATCTCGCTGCCGATCGCATCGACGACATGGAAAAACTCATCGCATCGGAACCGGATCACCGGATCGATTCGAAGAAGCTTGCAGAGCTGAAAGCGAAACTACCGTCGCCCTAACGAAACGCTATCGCCGAACGTAGCCATTCCAGTTCGTTCTTTACGTCGTTCGAATCCACCACCGTCTTCGCGACGTCTTTCTCCAACTGCGTGCGGAACTTTTTCCGTGTCCGATGAACGAGTAAACGCACTGCTCCTTCGGTCGAGTTCAATTCCTCAGCCAGTTCCTGGTAGGGGGGAGTGTCGTCATCGGTGGTGAGAAACGGTTCGATTTTCCGGTAGAGATCCTCGCGACCCTCTTCTGAAAAGGCGGTGAGGACCTTGCCACGCGCATTTTCCAAGACCTGATTCGCCCACGCACGCAGGTAGATCTTCTCGGGGTCGTCTGTGTCGGCAGGCTCGTTTCGATAGCGCTCCTCCGCCTCCAGATGGTCGAGGGAAAAGTCGGGCACCCCACCGCCACGTTTGGCTGCCGTGCGGTAGCGTATTTCATCGACCAACATTCGGTTCAACACGGCGAGAAGAAACGTCCGTAGTCGGCCTCGCTCTTCTTCTGCTTCCTTCAGCGTTTCTTCTGAAATCAGCTTGGCGAAAAATGCCTGCGTCAGATCCTCGGCATCCTGCTCGTTTCTTCCCGAGCGTCTTAAGTAAGCATAAACAGGATACCAGTATCCGTGGCAAATCTGGTTCAAGGCGTGTTCCACCTCATCCGAATCACCCGTCCGAATCGTCTGGACCAGGGTCCAGTGCGTCGTCGGAAATTGCGGGCTGTCGGAAGACTTCATCAGGCGGGAAAGCGGTGCCGGGACAGAATAGTGACACAAATTCACAAAAAGTGAAAATAACGTGAAACGAAGCCCATGCGTTTCCGAGAGGAAGGGAGAATACCTCTCATTTCCATGAACCATCGCTACGCCATCTGGATCGTCAGTATCCTCGCTCTGTGCCACCCATACGCCCACTCGGGCCCCCTCGAAGACGCCCTCGATGGCGGAGCCGGGACCTACACCACGGCGGGGACGGGCAGCTGGGGCTCGACAGGTTTTCCTACTCACGACGGCGTCGATGCGGCGGTCAGCCCACAGATTTCCATCGGGCAGAAGGCACAAATCCGAGTCACTGTGGATGGGCCTGGAGTGATTGCCTTTTGGTGGAAAGTCGAGTCTGAGTTTAGTTCGGGAACCTCTTTCACGGCTTCCAGCGATGTAGCTGGCGCGGGAATAGGCCCTTTTACCGATTATGAGCCGGGCAGTCTCGTAGTGGTTAACCCATCGGCACAGATTCAATGGGAGTATATTCAAAGCGTTTCTCCCACTGGGGGGATTCAAAACCGGGCCTACCTCGATGAGGTCTATTACTTACCCCAGCCAAAGCGTGTCGCGGGAGGGATCACCAGTGGCGATAAATTCGGCCTCCGAACTAAAGTGGCTGGAACCCTGGCTGCCGTGGGTTCCGAAGGCGGAGTCGATCTCTTCAGCCTGGGGGATGCGTCGAACCCGACCGAACGCGGGCGATTTTCGCTGTTAAATGATTCTCCCAGGTTTGATCTAGACGGAACTCTTCTCGTGGTAGGGGATGGGGATGACGACGATTCCGGAACTGATTCGGGAGCTGTGTATCTGGTCGATTGTTCGGACCCGGACAATCCATCGCAAATCATCAAGCTGAAGGCACCGACGCCGACGGCTTACACGAAATTTGGAGAGTCAGTCAGCCTGTGTGGAACCATGCTCCTCGTCGGTGCGCCTACCTCAGCCAACGATGTCGATATACCGGGCGAATGTTTTCTTTTCGATATCTCGAATCCGGCATCTCCCGAATTTCTCTCTTCCTTTCAGGGCAGCGATGCAGAGGCCGACAACTTCTTTGGAAGCACGGTAGAGCTCGAAGGGAGCAAAGCCGTTATGAATGGGAGACGCAATACGCCTTCTGTATTGGTCCATGTCTATCTCTTCGATGTTTCCGATCCAAAGAACCCGACAGAAACATTCAAGTTTTCGCCACCTGTCATCCAGTCTTTCGGATTTGGAACGGAGGCATTGTCGATCGAGGGCGACCTCCTCACGATTGGCGATCTCATTGCCAATGATGTGGGCACTTTTGGAGGCGCGGTAGATCTTTACGACATCGGGAATATGGAAAGCCCAGTATTGCAAAAACGAATCACTGCGTCCGACGGAGAAGAAAATGACGTGTTTGGATGCCAGGCTCAGCTCTCCGGGGATTTTCTGCTCGTCGGTGCGTATGGAGACGACTCCCAGCGCGGAGCAACCTACGTGTATGACGTCAGCACGCCGACCGCTCCCGTTCGCCGCGCCAAGCTCGAGGCGCACGACCAGGAAACTGGCGATCTATATGGCTTTGGAGCCTCCATTTTCGGCAATCGAATGGCGATCGGCGCTTTGGGAGATGGAGTTAATACAGGCGCCACCTACTTTCCCTACATGCCGTGGGTCGGCGAACATTATGAGCTGTGTCCCACGACTCCCGAGATTACCTACACTGGTAAAGAATACACGCTGCCTCTGAATGCCACAGGCCTCTGGAACGCCAGCAGTGACTCAACCTGGGCTACGATCGATACCACTTTTGGTTTTGGTAACGACTCCATCGGCGTCACCGTTTCCACAAACAGATCTACACTGCCCCGTACTGCCAAAATCTCCGTTGGTGACGCTGAGCACGTGATTACTCAGGCCGGAGCCCCCGGTGGACCTCGCATCAATGCACCGAAGAAACTGAACGTTCGCAACCGCGGGCGCATAAAGACCAGCATCTCATCCGAACTCAATGTCAGCCTGAAAGCAAAAGCCACTGGCGGAGCCAAAGCAAAGGTGAGAGGGCGCAATCCCTACAAAGTCATCGTTAGCAAATTGAAGCGCAAAGTGACCCGCGTAAAGCTCACCGCCACCGACGAATTCGGCCGGTCTTCGCGAAAGACCGTGAAGCTCAAGAAAAAGTGATTCCCTACTGATTTCGCATCGTGGATGGGCTACAATCGTCCGTCCCATGATGAGGTTTCTTCTCCCTTCCATCCTCCTTTTTTCTTCAGTCCTTCTCGTGAGCGGTGAGGAAAAAGTCGAGACCATCCCCCAATCGGTCTGGTCCACCGGTGGCACCAAACCGAAATCCGAACGGATGAAAAAGCACACCGATGGCATCACTTCCATCGTCATCCACCACACCGAGACGCCCAACCAGCTCCCCAGCAGCGAAGTCAGCCGCCTCATCAACGTGCAGCGTTACCACATCGAAGACCGGGGGTGGGGAGACATCGCTTATCACTACCTCATAGGCCCCTCCGGGAAGATCTACGAAGGCCGTGACTGGCACTACCAGGGAGACAGTGGCACGAAATACGATCTCAACGGCCGACTTCTCGTGTGCATGATAGGGAGCTTCACCGATCGCCTTCCGGAAAAGGAAGCCTTGATATCTCTCATCGAATTCGTCGCGGCGAAGATGCAGGAACACAACGTCGATTCTGAGAACCTCGTCACACACCGTATGGTTGCCTCTACCGACTGCCCCGGCGACATGCTCCAACAATGGTTCGATGCCAGCGGAAAGGACTCCATGGAAAAGCGCTACGAAGGCATCAAGCGCCACCTTGCCTACTACCATACTCAGGACGGGATACCCGACCCTACCGGGGGACTTTACGTGCACAATGAAAACGAGAGCCCTCAGGCCGAGACCCTCGTAGTCCCCGAGCATTTCACTTCCAGGCCGTCCATGGCCGTCGCGCCCCCTCTGGCGGAGACTGATGATGTCCTTATCGACAGACGGTTTCGTTCTCCTGACCGCGACTGCGAATTCGCCGTCACCATAGTTAAAATCGGTAAACTCGGAACCGGAGAATACGACCGCCTCATAGCCTGGCGCCCCATGCAAAAAGGCGAAATCGAAACTTCGACAGAATCCATCGAGAAAGAAGACAAGGTCATTCAGCGCTTCGGTATCACCAGCCGCAACGGACACTACACCCGCTATTTTCAACGTTCCTACTCGCTCTCCAAAGACGAAGATGCCCTAGCCATCCTCTGGGAGTTTATGATCTACGGCCCCGAAGCTCATGAAAAATGGAAACAAGCCTACGCCGAATTCAAAGCCTCACTGGACCTGAGTAAATTGTAGGACCACATTTCCCCTGACGAAACCATGAGAACGCCGCACACCATCATTCTCACTCTCGCTACGCTACTTAGCGCTGGCCTCACAAATGCCGCCGACCGAGTTGCCCTCGTCATAGGCAACAACGCCTACGAGAATGTCGCCACTCTCGACAATCCACTCAACGACGCCCGTGCCGTCGCCGGCCAACTTCAGGCAGGAGGCTACGAAGTCATCAAGGTCGAAGATGGGGGAGTCAACGAGATGTCTTTTGCTCTCAAGAAATTTGCCCGCGCCGCTGCAGGTGCCGACGTCGCTGTGTTCTTCTACGCAGGTCACGGCTTCGAGGTGAACCAGAAAAACTACCTCGCACCCGTCGACGCCAACCTTGAGATCGATCCGAACCTTTCCGGCGAAGATCAGGAACTCGCGCTCGACTTTGCCCTCGATCGCGAGACCATCCCGCTGGAAGACATCATGCGCGAGCTGCGCGACTCCGTCAGTGGACTCAAGCTCGTCGTCCTCGATTGCTGTCGTAACAATCCCTTCGCCAAGTCCCGCAGTTGGGCACGCACCCGCTCCGGCGACTCCGGCGGTCTCGCTAAAGTGTCTGAGAAAGAACTTCCCGAAGGCACCATGATGGTGTTCTCCGGCGAACCCGGGAAAGCAGTCCCCGATGGCGCTGGCAACCACAGCCCCTTCACCTCGGCCCTTCTCGCCGAACTCGATGCCAAGAAAAACGCGGGCATGATGCTTCTTTTCACCGGCGTCTCCCAGCGCATCGAGAGCGACCAGAAACCCTGGCTCAAATTCGACGGCACCGGCGCCAGCGTCGCCGCCTTCGTAGACGAGCCACTCATCCCGGGCGACGCCACTCCTGGTTCCGTAGTCGATACCACTCCCGCAAAGCCTGACACGACTCCTGCTCCCGAACCGGGTGGAAACAGCAACATGCAGGCCGAACTCGAAAAACTCCGTGCCGAGATGGCTCAGAAAGAAAAAGACGCCGAGATGGCAGCCGAGATCGCGAAGCTGAAACAACAGCTCGCCGACATGCAGACGAGCAATACTCCAACCACTCCGCCGCCAGCTCCGCAGAACTCCTCTCGCAATTTCAACCAGTCTCAGTGGGTGATCGCCTGCGAAGCAGAAGATTCTAGGAACTCAGCCCAGGCCGCCGCTTCACGCTGGTCTGCCCGCGGCTTTCCCTCCGGCGTCTTGTGGATTCCCGACTACTCGTCCCTCAGTGGAGCCAAGCTTTGGCTCGTCTACGTCGGTCCATGGGACTACAACGACCGAGGCTCCGTACAGTCCACATTAAACCAGGTCGTGAGCTACTACCGCGATGCCTACGGCATCAAAATTGACCAGTCCGGTAAACGAGAGACCATAGCTCCGTGATTTGGGCGCGCTTTACCCCACACACAGTAGCAGCGAGTGTAAACGAGCAGACGAACTCACCCTCTCATCCTCGCTACACAAACGAAACAAAATACACCACGACACACACGACCGCCCCCAGTATCCCCAACACCGCCATAGTCCCTCCGGTCCACAAGCACACCTTCCGCACTTTCCTCCACGCGATTCCCAGCCCGATCGGAATCCCCGCAATTCCTGCCACACCGATGCTGATCATTTCACCGACCAGCATCGCATTCTGAAGCTCCGGCTTGCTAAGCCCCGAGTCGCTGCCGAAAGCCATCATCAGCATGGCCATGAACCCGAGCCCCACCGCGATGCCTCCCCAGACAAAGGGGAGGAGAATCCCGATCACGATCACCCACGCGGGCGTTGGCTTGGCCGGAGCCTTGGGCACAGGCGGTGGCGATTCCATAACAAGCGGTCGATGGTTCAGTCGACCCCTTAAGGTTTCACTTTTACCTTCGCTTTGACAAGGTCAGAAATGGCTCCATCGGCACGAGAGGTCGCGAGGCAGCGGAACGTTCTTGCACGTCGTTTCCCATCTGTGTTCGGCTTCACCTTTACTTGGATTCGGGCATTTTCGCCCGGTAGGTAGCGTGGCGTGGTGAATCCGTTTCGACTCATCGCACCCGTCACATTCGTCCAGGCCTTTCCCGTCCAGAAACGATACTTCACTGCAAACTGGCGATTTTTCCGGGTTCCAGCCACACGAAAGCCTTCAGGCACGTCGGCATCACTGTTCACCGAGTAATAGAATTTCGTGTTTCGCTTGTCGCGTGCCCGCACCGTCACCTTCTGGTTGGCGATAGGGACGAACTCATTGCCGGGGCTGTAGACATCCTTTCCGATTTGTCCAGCAGGAGAGATGGTTTTTCCGACCATCGCGTCTGGCCGCGCTTCGACATCGGGAATGATGGGGATCAGGATCAAAGTAGCAGAAACATAGGTGATGTTGTCTTTTGCGTGTCTCACTTTGCTGTCCCCGATATTCCCGCCTGAGTTCGGCTGAAAGCCAAAGAAAATATGCTCGTGCCCCTCGACAAAGGCATTCGCTCCGTTCGTGTAGGCTCCACTGGCCCGGGAGAATTCCGTCGCGTGAGTTCCATTCCATTGAAAGCCCAGGTTCGGTTGATTGATGATAAGTCGCCTCTGGCTGGCTGTTCCGGCAGTAAATCCCAGCGTGGTTTGCGTCAGCGCGATATCCTTGATGGTGAAAGCGTGGTCGACGACCACATCGTTGATATCTCCGTCAGTCAGGAAATACCCGGCTTCACTGGCGAAATACCATTCCCACCAGACGTCGGCCTTGGCGGGTAGAGTCGTGATTACGAGTGCTGCGAGAGCAAGAATAATAGATGTGTTTTTCATGGGAGTAGTTGGTTTCTACTCCCGGAAAAGAAGAAAATTCCCGTCCGTTACACGGAAAATAGCCTTGCACGCAGAAAATTAGGGCATACTGTTTATTTGAACAGTATACACGAAGCATGGCAGAAATCGGCGAGCACAAGATCGCTGCATTGGCGGAACTTCGCAACCAGTTGGGAAACCAAATTACCTCTGGCAGCGACCTCCTCCGGGTGCAGGAAACGCGGGAGACCCGTGTCGCCACCGGTCTACAGGGGCTCAACGAGCAACTTGGCGGCGGACTGCCACGCGGCCAGCTCACCGAGATCATCAGTCCCGGCTATTCGAAGGGTGGGGGACTCGTCATGGCCGAACTCATGGCCCGCGCCCGGCGCGAAAGACAATACGCCGTCCTCTTTGATGTAGGTCGCGGCTTTACTCCCGAGAGTTTTCCCGAGAGCGATCTGGAAACACTCCTCTGGGTAGGCTGCGAATCCGCCAAGCAAGCCGTCGAGGCCCTCGACATCGCATCGCGCGATGAAAACTTCCAGCTCTTCCTTCTCGACCTGCGCGACTGCGAACCCTCCGACTGGAGCGCCGTCCGTTCCGGCCAGTGGTACCGCATCCTTGGGCAACTGCGCCCCCGCGAGGCAGTCACCGTCATTTTTTCGCGCAAGGCGGTAACCTCCGCCGCAAAACATCGTCTTTCCGTAGAGAACACCCTTTCGATCGATAGCCTCGATTCTGAGCGGGCGGGACTTCTCGAACAGAGTCGGTTCACCCCGATGACGTTTCCCGTATCGACCAGCCATGATAGCAGGAAGTCCCGCTCCGCTCTATCGATCGCCGGATAAAAAACAGAGAAGCCAATGACGAACTAAAACATCACACACCCCAAGCCGTAGAACGGACATCCCAGTCCGTTTCCCAAAGCCTACCAGCGTAGCGGAGTTGGCCACAACTTCGACCAGAGCCCACCCGCCGAAGCCCACCAGCGTAGCCGAAGATGCAAATCTTCGGGCCAAGAGCCCACCCGCCAAAGCCCATCAGCATCCCACCATCCATTCACCCATGGGCTACCACAACCACACCACAACCAACTCCGGCTTCGCCGTCCTCTGGTGCCCCGACTTTCGTCTCCAGGCCGTCGCCCGTGGCGAACGAAATCACGAAACACCCCTCATTCTTGTCGACGACAGCAAACGCCAGTCCGTTGTTCTTTGTGGAAATGACAGGGCCTACCAATGGGAAGTCGAGGCCAGCATGTCCACCGTCCAGGCCTTGGCTCGCTGTCCCGGCCTTCAAGTGCGCCGTCCCTCCGCCGCCGCAGAAGAAACTGCCGCACGCCTCCTTCTCGAAGCCGCCCTCAGCTGGGTGCCCGGCATGGAAGAAACCGAGCCCGGACTCCTCACCCTCGACCTCGCCAGCCAGCCGTCCGAAGAATGGGAGCAAAACGGCTACCGAGTGCAACGCCAGCTCGCCGACCTCGGCTTCTCAACCGTTATAGGAATGGGCCAAACACCCTCACTCGCCCGCATCGCCGCCGTCGCCGCGCGCGAAAGTGGGGAAATCCTCTGGCATCTCGATCCCGACCGCCGCCTCGAATTTCTTGACCGTTTGCCCCTCACCATCGCCGAAACAGGAGCGGAATTGAACGAGCGCCTCCACCTCTGGGGAGTCAAGACGCTCGGCAGCTTCGCCCGACTCAGCCACCAGGCCGTCGCCGCTCGACTCGGGGAAGAAGGCGTCGAACTTTGGCTGCGCCTTACCGGTCGCCTGCAGCGCCCTTTGCGACAGGCCCAACTCGAACACCTCTTCGAAGAGCGCTACGAGTTCGACTACGAACTCAACGACAAAGAGCCGCTCTTCTTTCTCATAAACCGGCTCATCGAGCGCCTTAGCAATCGAGTCTCCCGCACCGGTCGAGCCGCCGCCGCAGTCGTGCTCGTGCTCACCTTTACCGACGGCAGCTGCTATGCCAAACGTCTCGCTCTGCCCGAGCCGACCTTGGAGCACGAGGTTCTCTTTCGCATCATCAGCGGCCACATCGAGCAGATCGAGATGAAAACCGCCGTCGAGTCACTGCTTCTGCGCTACGAGCCCGCCGACCGTGTTTCCTCCCAGCGCCTCCTTTTCGGGGCTGGACTCCGCAACATCCACCAGTTTCAGGAAACCCTGAAACGCCTTCGCAAACTCGTCGGTAGCGACTTCGTCGGTTCACCTCGATTCTGCGATACCCATCGCCCCGGCACCTGCGAACTCGTCCCGTTGCCTCATGATATTCCCGCAATCGAAGACGACGAAAACACCCTGACAGGCCCTCCAACGACCGGCCCCATCTTTCGCAAATACCCGACCGCTGCCACTGCTGCCGTCCGTCTTCGCGACGGCTATCCCATCATGGTCGAATCCAGCCGCATCAACGGAGTCGTCATCGAGCACTACGGCCCCTGGAAATGCGAAGGCGACTGGTGGCACCAAGGGAAGATCTGGAACCGAACCGAATGGGACATCGAACTCCTCAATCAGGGCCTCTTCCGCCTC
Source organism: Verrucomicrobiales bacterium (assembly GCA_002698785.1). GTDB lineage: Bacteria > Verrucomicrobiota > Verrucomicrobiia > Verrucomicrobiales > DEV007 > Arctic95D-9. The sequence goes on from PAAG01000031.1 coordinate 126,597, forward strand.
ATCGACACAGGGAGGAGGTGGATCATAGAAGGCTACTACGATTGAAAGTGATACAGAGGCGCAAAAGGGAGGCAGAAGTAGCCGGAAGCCCTGCACAAGGAGGAACGACATTCTTGTCGTTCACAGAAGCCCCGCCAAAGCCCATCTGAAACTTGGTAATGAAACTAACAAGCCCACAACAACCTCGACCATCCCGTATGTTTTTGATAGAATACCTCCATCAAACCCCACTCCCATACCCAAACACAGCACTTCCTCCATCAGCATCCAAAACACCACAATAAAAAATCCCCTCATTTCCCCTCATTTTCGAAACCCACACATCACTCGAAAGCAGCCCCTTTACCTGTAGCTGGCCTCTTTGAGGCCGGACGCCACGCCCCTGCATCCTCGAAACCCCCATCATTTCCCATCATTTTCTAAAATTCACCTCAGCCACCAGAACCCCGGCATTCTAACTACCAACTCCTATCTCCTAACTCCTGAAAAATGTTCCACGAACTCCACGCTCGCAGCGCTTTCAGCTTTCTCCGTGGCGCCTCGCAGCCCGAGGCCCTCGCCGACGAGATGGCCATACGCGACTTGCCTGCCATGGCGCTCTGCGATCGGGATGGGTTTTATGGATCGGTCAGGTTTCACCAGCGGGCAAAAGGGCACGGTAACCGCGCCATCGTCGGGACTGAACTCTCCATGGAAGACGGCACCGTCCTTCCTGTTCTCATCCGAAACCGCCGTGGCTATCAGAATACTTCTCGCCTCATCACTCGTGCCCAGCTTCGCTCGCCGAAAGGGGAATGCCCCATCGGCTGGCACGAACTCGAAGAAATCGTCGGCGACGTGGCTGTTCTGTCAGGCGATGGCGAAGGGCCCCTCGATACTTCGTGGCAACGCGGTGCCCATCGGGAAATGGAAAGCGCTCTCGAAAAACTCAAGCGCCACGTCCCCGAGCGAGACATCTGGATCGAACTGCAGCGCCACTCCATCCGGGGAGAAGAACAACTCATCCGTGCCAAGCGCGATCTTGCTGCCGCGCATGGACTACCGCTTCTCGCCACCAACGGCGTCTGCTATTCTGTTCCCGAAAATCGCCAGATCCAGGATGTCTTCACCTGCCTTCGTCTCCACACCACCCTCGACTCGGCAGGGCGCCAACTCGCCATCAACGGAGAGCGCCACGTCAAAACCCCTGAGCAGATGGCGCAGCTGTTTCACGACATTCCCGAAGCGATCGAGAACACCGCCCGTCTTGCTGATCAGCTCGACTTCACCCTCGAAAATCTCGGCTACGAGTTCCCAAAATTTCCCGTGCCCGAAGGCCACAGCATGGACACCTTTCTCGCCGAAATGGCTTGGGCGGGGGCAAAGAAACGTTTCAAAAAGGTAACATGTGAAGTCAAAACCCAGATCCAGCGTGAACTCGATCTCATCTTCAAGCTGGGGTTCAGCGGATACTTTCTCATCGTCTGGGATCTCGTGAAATACTGCCGCGAGAGCGACATTATGGTGCAGGGGCGGGGGAGTGCTGCCAACAGCGCCGTCTGCTACAGCCTCGACATCACACCGGTCAATCCCATCGAATCGAAACTGCTCTTCGAGCGTTTCCTCAGCGAAGGCCGAAAGTCCTGGCCCGATATCGATCTCGACCTGCCCAGCGGCGACAAACGCGAACAGGTTATCCAGGAGGTCTATCGGCGCTACGGTCGCCACGGTTCTGCCATGACGGCCAACGTCATCACCTATCGAGGCCGCAGTGCCGTTCGGGAGATTGGCAAGGTGCTCGAGTTTCCCGAAGAAATTCTCAGCCGCTTCTCCGATCTCTATGCCAGCGGCGATTACAAGCACACCCTCACATTTCAGGATCAGGTCGCTCAGTCCGGCATCACCGCCGACCATCCACGATCTGCTGCTCTCGCCAATCTCTACGATCAGATCTATGGCCTGCCTCGTCACCTCGGCCAGCACTCTGGCGGCATGATTATTTGTCAGGGTGCTCTCGATGCCGTCATGCCTCTCGAAAACGCAAGCATGGAAGGCCGTACCGTCGCCCAGTGGGACAAGAACGACTGCGAGGACATGGGCATCATTAAAGTGGACCTGTTAGGCCTCGGCATGATGGCCGTTCTCGAAGAAACGCTCAAGATTTCTGAAAAGCGCGGACGTCCCATCGATCTCCCACATTTGCCCAAGGACGATCAGGCCACCTACGAGCTCATGTGTGATGCAGATACCGTAGGCGTTTTCCAGGTCGAGAGCCGTGCCCAGATGAATACACTTCGCCGCCTCAAGCCGCGTTGTTTCTACGACGTGGTCGTCGAAGTCGCTATTGTCCGTCCCGGTCCCATTGCCGGGGGGCTCGCCCATCCCTACCTCGATCGCCGCGATGGAAAGGAAGAGATCGAATACATCGACGACAAGCTCAAGCCGACACTCGAACGCACGCTTGGGGTTCCCATGTTCCAGGAGCAGGTCCTCAAGATGGCAATGGTCATGGCTGACTTTTCCGGTAGCGAAGCCGAGGAACTCCGGAGAGCCATGGGCTTCCACCGATCTCATGAGCGGATGCAGCGGGTCGAGCGAAAACTCCGTGCCGCCTTGGAAGAACGAAACGTTGAACCAAAGAAAGTCGATCGCATCGTCCAGACCATCGGCTCCTTTGCCCTCTACGGGTTCCCCGAGTCGCACGCCATCAGCTTTGGCCTTCTCGCTTACCTCAGCAGCTACCTCAAGGTCCACCGTGCCGCCGAGTTTTTCACCGGGCTGCTCAACAATCAGCCCATGGGCTTCTATTCGCCTGCCACTCTCATTCAGGATGCCAAACGCCGTGGTCTCAAGTTCATCGCCCCCAGCGTGATCGAATCCGGCTGGGAATGCGAAGTCATCGACGACAACACCGTCCGCCTCGGTCTCCTCACTGTAAAAGGAGTCAAAGAAGCCGCCGCTCTCTCCATGATCATCGAGCGCGAACGCCAGCCTTTCGACAGTCTCGAAGACTTTCGCCGCCGCACCCGATTCGATACCCGTCAGCTGCGCCAACTGGCCTCTGTCGGTGCCCTCAACGATCTCTCCGAAACTCGTCGCAAATCCCTCTGGCAAGTCGAAGAACCTGCCCTCGAACAGGGCGACCTTTTCGCTGACGAACAGGTCCAGGCGGCCAAAGTCCAGAAATGCCCACTGCCTGACATGAACTACACCGAGCGTATCCAGGCCGACTTCACCGGGCTCGGTCTCACCACCGGCCGACATCCCATGTCCCTCGTTCGAAAACAACTGCCTTCCACCGTTTTTCCAGCCAGCGAACTGCCGCACCAGCCTGACGGAGCCATCGTCACCACCGCTGGAGCCGTCATCTGTCGCCAGCGTCCCGGAACCGCAAAAGGAGTCGTCTTCATCACCCTCGAAGACGAGACCGGCCTATCCAACAGCATCGTCTACGCGAACCGCTTCGAAGACAACCGACTCACCATCACCACCGAACCATTCCTCGTCATCACTGGAAAAGTCCAGCAAGCCGAAGGCACCACCCACATCATAGCCGAAGTCATAGAACCCCTCCGCGCCGTACAAGAACTCCCCGCCTCAGCCTCCCACGATTTTCATTGATTCAAAAAGGAGAACCTAACTAATAACGAAAGGCATAATGATCTTATAAAGACCCCAAATAAGCATGGCAAACGGAACAAACAAAAGAAAATACTCCTGCAGACCAGCTCCCGGCCTCAGGAAGGAACTCTCCGGGATTGCAGGATCATAATATACGGTCACTTCTTCTCCAGACTGAAGGCCGCTTATCTGATCCTCTGCAATCTCTCGATTGTCCACTTCACCGTCTGAAGCTCGAATTCGAGTTCCCACAAAGTCCTCATCACCGACACGATATCGGTATCTTACGTCGATCCTGTGGCTTCCGAACGGTAGATCAATGACTTCAGCTCTCTCTACGATCCCACCTGTCGATGGCCAATCCGAACTTCGATGTGCTTCAAGGAAGATGCGAAACAGAAAGAAACCAGACACGAAAGCGCTCAAAATGAGAATGCTTACACCTACAAAATGCCCGCGACGGACAAGGGGGGATTTGCGGGATGCATACGACATGAGGTTTAGCGAACTATCAGGCGAGGAAATCCGAAATCAATATTTGCTTCCGCAAAGGGTATTAGAGAGCGAAAATAACAGTAATACATCAATACTGAGCAAAATCTCAACCCTCCAGATTCCTCAAGAAATTCGCTACATCGTGAGCGGACTATTCTTTCTCGTACGCCCCCAACTCACGCAGCGCGGTGATCAGCGAAAACTCGAAGCCGTAGTTAATTGCTTCGGGGCCTTTCGGTTTGTGGGTGTGGCCGGAAGATCCACGGTCGAGGGCTTCTTTCATTTTCTCGATGCTTGGTCGGGCCGCTTCTCCGATTTCTTCAAGGCCGCGTGCTGCACGGCAGGCCGCCCATTCGTTGGGGCTATCGAGCTCACGGGTGAGCAGGGCAACGGATTCTGGAGAGTCTGTCAGGCTAGGGAGCAAGGTTGCTGCTTCGATCCGGACGGAAGCGGATTCGTCGGTAAGGCACTCTTTCAGTTGGGGGATGGCACCACGGGCATCGGCGCCGATGTTCGCCAGGGCAAGGATAGCCCAGTAGCGAACCACGAAGTGATTCTCACTGAGCCGCGCCTTGAGTTCTTTCACAGACTGGAGCTTGGCCGTTTCGAGAATGCGCTCAATGGGATACCTGTCTCGACTGAAAGCCAATTCACGGGCCGGTGCTTCCTTTTCCGCATCGGCCAGCTCGGGCTCGGGCCAGAACCCGAGATCGCGCTTGGATACCAGTTCAGTTTCGAGCGCAGCGAGCATCTCATCGACTCGCTGGAAATGAGCAGGGTCGGTGGCGAGGTCAGTCGTGTTCCAAGGATCGGCTTCACTATCGAAAAGCATCACAGCGGGGCGCCGGTCTCCCCAGAAATGCAACTGCATGTCATTCAGTTTTCTGGCTTCTTTCAAATCACGGATTTCCTGACAGCCCTCACCATTTCCGTTGTAGAACGAGGTAACGGTCTGTTGGTCATAGGCAAGGTCGGTTTGGTAGCTGCGAACGAGCAGGTATTGGCCATCGGTGATCCAGCGAGTCGTTTCCAGCGTCTCGTCCATGCGGTCGCGAGTGCCGTGCACATACTTCGGTGCCTCGGGCATAGTTGCTCCAAGAAACGGAACGCCCGACATTTCGCTGGGAACCGTGAGCCCCAGCAGATGCAGCATGGTTGGAGCGAGATCCGAGAAGCAGGTGAGACGATCGCTCACCGATCCATTATCGGAAGGGGCGAGGTGGCGATACTTATCTGGGAAATGAATGATCAAAGGGCATCGCAGGCCGTAGTCCGAGACACAGGCTTTCCCAGTCGGCATCCCGGCGCCGTGATCAGAGTAGAAGAAAACGATGGTGTCGTCTGCATGTCCCGCTTCCTCCAATTCGGCGAGCACATTCCCCACATAGTCGTCCAGAACGGTGATGCAGTCATGATACCGGGCGACTGTCTTGCGGAAGATTTTAGAATCCGGATAATGAGGTGGGAGAGGAGCTTTGTCAGGATCGTGAATGCGCTCTTCGGCCAGCTTCGATTGCACCTTCTCGACAAAGTAATCGTAGTCGTTCCGGCTGGCGCGGGACTGATGGGTGTCGACGTAATTGAAGATACAGAAAAACGGTTTTCCCTCTGGAGCATTTTTCCAATGCGCTTGCGGAGACGACTGGTCCCAGCCTTCGTCGACGAACTCCTTGTTCTCGCCCGAATCGTCGCGGGCAAGGTTGTAGTCGGTTTTCGAGTTGTTCACGCAATAGTAACCCGCATCACGAAGATAAGCAGAAAAGGGACGGATTCTCTCGGGAATGCGATGGAGAGATCGCATCTGCGACGAGCCGAGTGGTCCGTTGTGTATGCCGGTGATGATGGTGCTGCGCGATGGAGCGCACATGGGCGATTCGGCGAAAAAACGGGTGTAGCGAATCCCATTTTCCGCAAGCTTGTCGAGATTCGGAGTGTCTGCGTATTCATCCCCGTAGCAACCAAGCTCGCGGCTGATGTCTTCGGTTGTGATCCAGAGGATATTCGGGCGATCCTGGGCGTGGGAGAGAGAGAAAAAGAGAAATCCGGAGAGAAACAAAAGGAAGAAACGAAATGGCATAGCGATACACTGGGGACTTTCAGCAGGGTGGGCGAAAGGACGCCTTCCTACAACGGCAAATCCGGGCGTATGGGCGTGTTTCGCTTTTTGAGAAAGATTCAAAGTGGTCCATCGTCGAATCTGTGGAACTCTATTTCTGTGACCTGAGGAAATGACTGCGACGGCATCCCCCTACGAAGAACACCTCGACTACATCCGTGAGTCTCCACGAGAGTCCGGCGAGCTGAAACTTATCGTAGTCCGCCCGAAAGAGAATCAACGGACTGTTCTCGAAAGTTGCTTACTCAGCCTCGCTGGCGGAGCCGATGGGGACAACTGGGCCGATGGTTGCTGGAAAAGCCTCGACGACGGTTCACCACACCCCGATGTGCAGCTCGCGATCATGAATACCCGTGTGCTCGAGTCAATCGAGCCATCCTCCGATCGCTGGCCCCTGGCAGGCGATACGCTCTACACGGATTATTGCCTCGATACCGAACACCTCCAGCCAGGTGATCGACTGGCAATCGGCGAATGCATCGTCGAGATCACAGAAGTGCCTCATCTTGGCTGCGGCAAATTCAAGGATCGCTACGGAAAAGACGCACTTCGATTCGTAAACTCACCAGTCGGAAAGGAACTCCGTGCTCGTGGTGTCTATGCCCGAGTTGTTCAAGATGCGGTAGTTAACACCGGAGATCGAATCGCGAAAGTCGCCTCCTGAGAAATTTCCTTCGCTATATTCCGAATCGAGAGTAAACTGGACCTTCGGTTCGAAGCTTGGCACTAAAAAGGTCTGAAGTGATGCCAGGTGAGTCTCAGTGGTTCGTTGGTCAAAACTAAATTCCCGTCTCCAGAAAACGGTTTCTGAAGGCAACGTCTCGTTCGAGAACCATTGTTAAAGTTATGAAAATGTACGTAGGAAATTTGTCGTATGACACGACAAAACAAGATATCGAAACCCTCTTCGCTCAGCACGGCCAGGTAACGGACGTTCACGTTCCCACAGACCGTGACACGGGCCGCCCTCGTGGTTTCGCATTTGTGACCATGGACTCCAAGCAGTCAATGGACAATGCGATCGGCTCTCTCGACGGCAAGAACGTTGATGGGCGCAATCTGAGAGTGAACGAAGCTCGCCCTCGCTGATCTTATACGATCACAAAAATTTCTGAAAAGGGCGAAGGTGAAACATCCTTCGCCTTTTTTATTGCCTCCGCCGCAATGCCGCATCTGCCAATTTCGCTGTTTCCGCAGTAAGTTCAGGTGAATGAAAAAGACCATTCTCGCCATTTTAGTGGTCGTTTTCACGATCATTGCCGGTTGGCATATCTATGATTATTTCTGGGATAAGGACCTTTTTGCGACGGGAGGAGCCGTGAAAGAAATCGCCAATGTAGATAAGGAAGCGGTCATCATCTTGATGGAGGAAGAGCCGAATCTCCAAATTGCCGATGTTCGTCCCGCCAAAAGCTTTGCTTCGAGTCACTTGCCAGGGGCAGAAAACGTCAGTTATACAGGCGGGAAGCTTGATCCCAAAGCGGTCGAGAAGATGGACAAGAGCGTCCCGGTATTGGTCTATTGCGACGGAGGGTTTCGCAGCCGCCTTTCGTTGAAAGCGTTCAAAGAAGCCGGCTTCGAACGGATTTTCCATCTCCACAGGGGCATCATGTGGTGGAAGATGCAGGGTGGAGAGGTCGAGTCTGGCAAGGGATAGTAGGGCGGACTTTTCCTCCTGTTTCACGTCTGTCCCACGTAATTGCGTGATTCCTGTAAGTGGGGATTTGTCGCAATTTTACAAAAACGGACCTTGTCGGGCCAATACGCTCTGGACTGTCATGGTATCCTGCCAGCACAATCCTTCTCCCTTTCTGCCCCTTTCCGATGACTTGGTTTTTCAAACAGTGTGCTCTTTTCCTGGCGATAGTAGGAGTGTTTTCATTCTCGTCCGCAGATGAAGAGGCTGACCGTAAGTTCTTTTCGGAAAAGGTTTTCCCCGTGTTGGAAAAGAACTGTTTCAAGTGTCATGGCGCTGGAGAACACCTGAAAAGCGATTTCCGAATCACCAGCCGCGACGGACTGGTGCGAGGTGGGCACTTCGGTCCAGCCTACAACGCTGACGATCCAGCAGCGAGCGTGTTGCTGGAGGCGATCAGTTACAAGAACGAGGACTACCAGATGCCTCCGAAGGAGAAGCTTTCCGAGGAGGACATCATGATCCTAACCCAGTGGATCGACAGCGGTGCTCCGTATGATCCATCTTTGGAGATTAAAGGCGACGCAAAAGAGCGCCGAGGCTTTTCGGTCTCCGATGAAGATCGCGAATGGTGGGCCTACCGCTCGGTATCGAAGGACGATCCGCCAAAAGTCAAAGATGCTTCGTGGCAGGAGAATGGAATCGATGCCTTTGTCAGGGCGCAGCTGGATCGTGAAGGGCTACGTCCGAACTCCCAGGCAAGTCCACAGGTTCTCGTCCGTCGTCTCTATTATGATCTGATCGGTCTGCCTCCATCGCCGCAAGAAGTGGACTCATTCCTGGCGGAAGCGGAAAACGATTTTGAGGGCGCTTATGCGGCATTGGTGGAAGATCTTCTCTCCCGTCCTCAGCATGGGGAGAAGTGGGCTCGGCATTGGTTGGATTTGGTTCGCTATGCGGAATCGAATGGTTTTGAGCGGGATAATCCGAAGCCGGAGATCTGGCGCTACCGCGACTATGTGATCAAAGCTTTCAACGAGAACAAGCCATACGATAAGTTCATCATCGAGCAGCTCGCGGGTGATGAGATCGAGAATCCCACAATGGATTCGCTGGTCGCAACAGGCTATCACCGCCTCATGCAGTGGGATGATGAACCCGCCGACCGGAAGCAGCATGTCTATGATGTTCTCGCCGATAATGTGCAGGTCACCAGCGAGACCTTTCTCGGCACGACGATGGGATGCGCTCGTTGTCACGACCACAAGGCGGACCCGATTTCCCAGAAGGATTACTATTCCTTTATGTCCTTCTTTACCGGAGTAACGCACTACAAGACCGAGGGGACGATTGTGGCGTGGGCGGAGCAGGACGAAAAAGCTTCATTTGAACGAGAGCGGCGAGAAAAGCTTAAGAGCCTTCGCGATAAGAGAGAGCGTCTTTCTGCGGAGCTTGCCGGTTTTCTATTCGAAGATAAAGGCGACTTGGAGAAAACGATTACCTTTGTCGAAGACGCCCGAAACGGAAGCACGGACTGGTTCTACACCATGGAGAAACCGACCGATGACTGGAGCGATGTCGGATTCGTGAACAAAGCGTGGTTCAAGGCGAAGGGAGGCTTCGGAGTTAAAGGCGTCCCAAATTCTCATGTGAAGACCCCTTGGGAAACGAAAGACATTTGGATGCGCACTACGTTTGGTCTCACAAGTCTTCCCGCATCGGTGACGTTGGACCTTCACCACGATGAGGATGTCGAAGTGTATCTCAACGGGACGCTGATTCACAAGGCGAGCGGATATACGACTGACTACGAATCGATCGTTCTTCCTGACAAAGCTCTCGATGCCTTCCAGACCGGAAAGAACGTTCTCGCGGTGCACTGTAAGCATGGCAATGGCGGGCAGTATATCGATGTCTCGTTGAAGACCGGCTCTCGCGTCGCGCTTGTCGAAAAGATGCTGAGCAAGAAGGGATCAAAGCCGCTGCAGTGGGAGGTCAATGAAAAGGCGGGGCGTGATATTGTCGAGGAGTTTAAGAAAACGATCGAGGATATCGACTCGTGGAGTTCGAAAGAGCCCGGCACTCCGCTGAATGTCGTTACGGAGAAGGGTGCAAATCCTGGGCCGATGCACATCCACCTTCGGGGAAGTGCTCACGCTCTGGGAGACGAAGTTTCACCGGGTGTCCCGGCGGTGCTTGCCAGTGACAATTCTGAACCTCGTGCGATCGAATCGGACCCCGTCAGCCATCTCGGCAAAACGACCTCGGGACGTCGTCTGGCATTGGCCAACTGGATCGTCGACCCTGACAATCCTCTCACTTCCCGCGTGATGATGAATCGCCTGTGGCAGCACCATTTCGGTAGAGGGATTGTTCCGAGCAGTTCTGATTTTGGAAAGTTGGGCGAAAAGCCGACTCACCCCGAGCTCCTGGACTGGCTCGCGAATCAGTTCGTCGAGAGCGGTTGGGACATGAAAGCGATGCACCGCCTGATCGTGATGAGTAACACCTACAAAATGTCTTCGGAGCCCGATTCCGCGAGCTTGGAAAAGGATCCGCAGAACAACCATTTCTGGCGCTACTCGATGCGACGCCTCACCGCAGAGGAACTGCGCGATACGATTCTTGCCATGTCAGGAAAATTGAATCTGAAGAGCTACGGTGACTGGGTGTACCCGCCGCTTCCGCCAGAAGTGCTTGCGACTGCTTCCCGTCCGGGGAAGGGATGGCCTGTTACGAAAGATGAGTCGGAGCACTACCGCCGTTCACTGTATGTGCATGTGAAGCGTAGCCTGCGCCACCAGATGCTCGCCGATTTCGACCAGGCCGATACGGACACGGGTTGTGCGGTGCGCTTTTCCACGACAGTTCCGACACAGGCGCTGAGCATGTTGAATTCAAAGTTCATCAACGATCAGGCAGCGCTGTTTGCCAATCGCATGAAGGAAGCGGGCGACGACGTGAATGACCAAATCACAAGTGGTCTCGCACTCGCCCTGCAGCGACAGCCATCGGCAGATGAGGTGGCTGACCTGAACGGATTTTACCAGAAACTGAAGAACGAAGCGGGGCTCTCCTCCGACGATGCGCTGGAACGCGTGGCTCTGCTGACCCTCAACTTGAACGAATTCATTTACCTGGACTGATTTGCCATGAAGAAGCGAAAGAAAGATTTCTGCGGAAACGTCAATCGACGCGAGTTCCTCCACAATGTTGCGGGTGGTTTCCCGGCGCTCGCCCTGACGGGTATGCTCAGCCAGGATGGTTTTTTCAATAAGGCCAATGCCTCTACGGCGATGAATCCGCTTGCGAGCAAGCCGCCGATGCAGCTCGGGAAGGCGAAGAATGTGATCTTCCTTTTCATGTATGGTGGGCCGAGCCACATCGATACCTTCGATTACAAACCGTCGATGTATGGGATGGATGGGAAGACTATCGCGGTGAAGACTTTTGGTCGAGGCGGGAAGAAGAACGAAGGCCGTATTGTCGAGCCGAAGTGGAAGTTCAAGCAGTATGGTGAAAGCGGGAAGTATGTGTCCGACCTTTTCCCTCATGTTGGCTCGTGTGTGGATGACATTGCTTTTCTACACTCAATGACGGCGGATTCTCCAATCCACGGCTCTGCTCTCCTGATGATGAACAGCGGTTCGTTGATCAGTGGGCACCCATCGCTTGGTTCGTGGGTGAACTACGGCCTGGGATCGGTGAATGAGAACCTCCCGGGGTATGTAGTCATGCTGGATCAAAGTGGTGGGCCGATCTCTGGCGCGAAGAACTGGACCTCTGGGTTCATGCCGGCGAGTTACCAGGGTACTGTCTTTCGTTCGCAGGGAAGTCCGATTCTCAATCTCGATCATGTGAACGGGATGGACAATCGCGAGCAGAGAATGCTGATCGATTCGTTGAACCACATGAATGCGGGGCACCTTTCTTCTCGTTTCGATAATACGAATCTATCGGCTCGTATTGCGAGTTATGAGCTGGCCTACCGGATGCAGTCAACGGCTCCCGAGGCGATCGACTTAGAGAATGAGAGTGAGGAAACGAAGTCTCTCTACTGTATTGACCAGAAGGAAACGCAGGATTTCGGTCGCAAATGCCTGCTGGCCCGACGACTTGTGGAACGAGGGACTCGCTTTATCCAAATCTATTCTGGTGGTGCACACAATGATGACAACTGGGATGCTCATGGTGACCTTGAGAAGAATCACAATCACCACGCGGGATCGACGGACAAACCGATTGCTGGACTCATCAAAGATTTGAAACGCCGCGGGATGCTCGACGAAACGTTGATCGTCTGGGGTGGAGAGTTCGGTCGTCAGCCGACGGCAGAGTATGAAAGTGGAACCGGTCGCGACCACAACAGCTATGGCTTCACGATGTGGATGGCCGGTGGTGGTGTGAAAGGTGGTGTCTCAGTTGGGCAGACAGACGAATTGGGTGCTGCTGCAGTCGAGAATCGCTTTCACGTAAAACACCTCCACGCGACTATTCTGGAGCTGATGGGGCTCGATCCGAACAACCTAAGCTTCTTCTTCGGCGGGCTCGACCACAAGTTGGTGGGCGTAGAAGGTGCCGATCCGATTCGGGAAGTGATCGCGTGACAGGCTCTTATCCTGCCCACTCGATCACGAACGGCTTCTCAACATCTGGGTGCAGACTGAGATGCACAGGGCAGGTAAGCGCTGCCTTTTCCAGTGCAGGGCGCATCGCGTGATCTTCGGGAACGGTGATCTTGAGATGAGTCACGATCCTGGCGATCTTGCGCGGTAACTCAGCGGTCATGTGCTTCTCGATTTTCACTGTCGAACCAGTGAGGTCGATGTCGTGACGTTGAGCAAAAATTCCCATTGTCGTCAGCATGCAGGTGCCAAGCGCTGTCGCCACCATATCGGTAGGGGAGAAACGTTCGCCTTTCCCGTGATTATCGGTGGGTGCATCCGTTTCGACTACGGAGCCTGAAGGACCGTGGGTGGCAGAACACCGAAGTGTCCCCTCGTACGAAGCTGTGATTTCGACCATATCGAATGCAGCTTACTGAAGGCTTTTCATAACGCGACCTTTAAGTTCTCCGTTCAGGAAAAGTCCTTCGTCGTAGAATTCAGCCGCCCATATTTCCAGATCTTTGGCAAAGTTGGCGTTCGACGATCCGGTTACTTTGGCTCCGGTAATCGTCACGTCGTCAGAGAAGTCACCTTCGATGCGGATTTCCGTCCCGAGGATAGCAATGGGAACCTCCGTTGCAGCTGCGTTGTAGGTGATTTTCTGACCGATGTAATAGGTTGGCTTGTCAGGAGCGATGCTGATCGTCGCATCCGGATCTTCTACCTGGACCAACTCATACCCATTCGACAGGTGGCGCATTGGCCCGTAGAACCGCAACGCAGCAGCGGCTGCGATTAGCAAAATTACGGCCACTACCCCGGTTCCTACCAGGCAGCCGCAGCATCCTTTACATCCTCCTTTGTTTTTCACTGGTTTGTAGGGGTCAGTAGGATGATTTCGGCCCTTCTTCTTCTTTTTTCCAGTTTTTTCTGTGGTTCCATATGTCGGTCCCGACTGAGTTGGGTCGGCGATATTCGGCTTCGGCGGAGGTGGGGCCGGGATTCCATCCGGTAAGCTGCTACTTCCGTTTTTGTCCGATTTGTTGCTATCGTCGCTCATAACCTTGAAGGGGAGGGGCTATAGAAAACGGGAAGTGATCCAGTTTCCTATCTGTTTCAAGTATAAAGAGTGTAAAAGTTTTCTACTATGCAAACTGCCGTTGTCATCCCGGTATACAATCGCCCTGAATTACTATTGAGGGCCCTTGATTCGGTGCTGCGCCAATCGTGCCAACCCGATGAAATTGTTGTCGTGGACGACTGTTCGACCGTCGATATGGCGAAAGTTCGCGAGCTGGTTGAAGACGCCGGGGGGAAATGGATGAGACTAACAAAGAATGCTGGCCCAGCTGCTGCAAGGAATGCAGGTGTGGAAAGGACGAATGCCCACTGGATCACATTTCTCGACTCGGATGATGAGTGGGAGGAGCGGAAACTGGAGGCTCAATTGCGCTGGCATGCCGAGAATTCAGGTAATCGAATCTCACAGGTGGGGGAGCGGTGGTTTCGGAATGGTGGCGAGGTGCGCAAAAAAGAACACCAGATACAGCAGGGAGGGGACCTTTTCGAAGATGCCTGCAAGCATTGTGCGATCGCTCCCTCCTGTGTAATGATCTCTCGCGATCTCTGGGAGGAACATGGTGGCTTCGATGAGCGATTTGCTGTTTGTGAGGATTATGAGCTCTGGCTGCGCATTACGGCTTCGGAAAAGGTGGGATTAGTCCCGAAGGATCTCGTCCGGCGACACGGCGGGCATGATGATCAACTTTCGATGACTACCATTGCGATGGATCGGTTTCGGGTATTAGCGCTTCTGGAGATATTGTATCTCGGTGGATTGGGGGCGGGTAAAAAAGCGGTTGTCCGGCGAGAGATAGAGAAAAAGTCTCAAGTCCTGGCGCAGGGGGCGAAGAAGCGTGGTCTGAAGCAACGTGGGGATTTTTACGAGCGGCTTTCCGCATTGGGGAAGAATGATCCGGCTGATTACCTCGACGATGCGTGGGCTCAAGTCGAAGAAATCTGATTCTGCCCCTGTGCCGTATATCTGATATGCCCCGCTTTGAGAATGTGATCCACTGGTTTCGCCGCGACCTGAGATTGTCGGATAATACGGCGCTCCACCACGCTACGACGGACTCTGAAAAGGTCCTGCCCGTCTACATTTCCAGCGATTGGAAAGGGGAACACCACTGGACTGGACCGGGGAGGCAGGCATTCCTCTGCGGCTGTCTCGAGTCCCTCTCCAAAAATATCGATCACGCTGGAGGTCGGATGATCTTTCGCAGGGGAGATACGGTCGAAGAACTGCGTGAATTGATCAAAGAGAGCAATGCCGAAGCCATTTATCTAAATCGAGATCCAGACCCTCACGGGAAGGAAATGGAGAAAAAGGTGAAGGAGCTCTGTCGAGAGTTCGGGATCGAATACTGCGATTTCAACGATGTGGTCCTCCATGAGCCCGGCGAAGTACTGACGGGTTCGGGTAATCCCTACAAGGTCTACACGCCCTTTTCGCGTTCGTGGTTTGACGTTGAGAAACCACAGGCCGTCAACACGGTCCGAACGATCCACACGTTGACGACCATCAGGAAGGGCTCCGTTCCCAGTGTAAGCGACTGGGGCCTGGAATATGATGGCAAACTGCTCCGAGAGCCGGGTGAGAAAGAAGCTCGGAAGCGGCTGAAACGTGCCATCGACGTTGTCATCGACGAGTATGAGGGAATGAGGAATGATCCCGCTGCGGATGCGACCTCCCATCTCGGGGCAGATCTTCGGTATGGAACGTTATCCCCGAGGGAAGTGTTTCATCGTGCAGAAGAGGCTCGAAATGCGTCACGCAGCGATTCGATCCGAAGCTCAATTCACACCTTTCAGAAACAGTTGGCGTGGCGTGAGTTTTTCATCTCGATTCTTCACTTTTATCCCGAGGTTCTGGAGACGGATTTCAATGCTGACTGGAGGGGGCTGAAATGGGATGATCCAGGAAAAGGTGATCGCTTCGAAAAATGGAAAGAAGGGAAAACCGGTTTTCCCATCGTCGATGCGGGGATGAGGCAGCTTTTGGAGACCGGCTACATGCACAACCGAGTGCGAATGATCGTGGCCATGTTCCTGACGAAGGATGTCCATGTCTACTGGCGGCATGGGGAATCACACTTCATGCAGCATCTGTTGGATGGTGAAATTGCCAATAACAATGGGGGCTGGCAATGGTCTGCGGGGACGGGAGCAGACGCCGCTCCGTATTTTCGGATTCAGAATCCGTGGACTCAGACAGATCGATACGATCCTGACGGCGAATACATCAAGCGCTGGGTGCCTGAATTGGAAGCCGTTCAGCCCAAGCTTTTTACGAAACCACCGGAGAAAGGGCAGAAGATCCACCCCGATTACGTCGAGCCGATGGTGGATCACAAAACCGAACGCGAAGAAACTCTCGATCGTTTTAAGAGCCATAAAGGGTCGTAGAGGCGGAACAGGGAAGCAGAATTGAAATTTCTGCGATTCTTCATTTTCCTTCGTCGATTCTTCTCTACAGTGGGTGCGTGAGTACCTCCTACCAGGTTTTCGCACGGAAATACCGCCCCCGCACCTTTTCCGACGTGTTGGGGCAGGACCATGTCGTGCAAACGCTACGGAATGCCATCGAGCAGGACCGTCTTGCCCACGCCTACCTGTTTGTCGGGCCGCGTGGAACAGGCAAGACGTCGACCGCTCGTATTCTCGCCAAGGCGCTGAACTGTCCCGGCGGACCGAAAATTGATTTCGACCCTGACGATCCTATTTGTAAGGAGATTGCGGAAGGGAACAGCCTCGATGTGCTGGAGATCGATGGTGCCTCGAACAACGGTGTCGAGCAGGTTCGGGAATTGCGGGACACGGTGAAATTCGCGCCCTCATCCGGGAAGTTCAAAATCTACTACATCGATGAGGTGCACATGCTGACGACAGCGGCCTTCAATGCTCTCCTGAAAACGCTGGAAGAGCCGCCTGAGCACGTAAAATTCATCTTTGCCACTACGGAACCGCAGAAGATCCTCCCGACGATCATCAGTCGATGCCAGCGGTTTGATCTTCGTAGAATTCCCTCTCCGGTTATCGCGAATCACCTGCTCCATATCGCTTCAAACGAGGGAGTGGAGTTGGACGAGGTTGCTGCCTATGCGATCGCGAAGGGTGCGGAAGGTGGGATGCGCGACGCTCAGTCGATGCTCGATCAACTGGTAGCTTTCTGCGGAGAGAAGATTACGGAAGAGAATGTTCTCGAGATCTTTGGCTTTAACTCAGCGGAATCGATTTCGAATCTTGCCGGATTGATTCTCGATCACAACAACTCCGATACACTGGAGGCGATCAACGCCCACAGTGAGGGAGGAAAAGATCTTTCCAAGCTGCTTTCCGACTTGATCGGGCATTTCCGGAACGTTCTCGTAGCCAAGGTCGACCCGAAGAAGGGTGGCGAAGGTGCTCCCGCTGATGTTCGCGACGCCATCGTGGCACAGGCATCCGGGGTGGATACGAACAAGCTGCTGAAGCTGATCGATCTGCTTGCCGAGACGGATGCACGGATGAAGTGGGCCCCGAACAAAAAGCTCCACCTTGAAATCGGTGCGATCAAAGCGATTCAAGCCTTGCAGGAGGCTTCGCTCGACGACGTGATTGCCCTTGTTTCTGCCGCGGCAGGTTCGGCAGACAGCCTGCCGGCGGTGGCTGCGACTGCTACAACGACCGCAGCTCCTGCTCCCGTGGCTTCGTCTGAACCACCAGCGACAAGAAAGGAACCCCCGCCGGAAAAGTCTGAACCGACTTCCAGCCCTGCAGCGGCGTCCACTCCTGTGGAGCCACCAGTTAAGTTGACTCTTGAAACGCCCAAGGAAGTAAAACCCGAGCCGGAAACTCAACCAGCACCGGAGCCTGAACCGGCTCCTGCCCCTGCTGCACCGGCAGGGAATCTCTCTGGAGATGTACTGTGGAATGAATTGAGGAGAGTGCTCATCGATGAGCGCCCTCTCTTTGAGACATGGCTTGTCGCGGCGCAGTATCTCCGTCACGAAAACGGAGAGTTCGCGATCGGATTTGCGTCGGAGCAGCGCTTTTTCCAGATTTCCCTTTCTCGCTACGAGTCGGATATCGAAGAGGTCCTGCATAGACTCTCTGGAGGGCGCGAAAAGCTGGTCATTGAAGTCCGGGACGATATCCAACCTCTCGAGATTCAAATACCGGACGACGATCCAGAGCCCGAGCCTCAAGCCGAAGCTGCACCTGCTCAACCAGAACCCGAACCGGAACCAGCCGCTGAGACCGAAGAAGCCGAGCCGGAAGAAGACTTCCACAACGATCCACTTATCAGTAAAGCGCTAAGCGAATTTGAAGCACGCGTGGTTAAGCCTTAAACTAAGAAAAAGACCAAGATTTTATGAACATCGCAAAAATGATGAAACAGGCCCAGCAGATGCAAAAGAAGATGGGCGAAATGCAGGAAGAGCTGGCGACTCGCGAGATCGAGGCCAGCGTGGGTGGAGGCAAAGTTGTTGTGGTGGCCAACGGTGGTGGAGAGGTAACTTCCATCAAGATTGATCCTTCCGTTGTGGATCCGGAAGATACGGAAATGCTCGAAGACCTCGTTCTCAGTGGCGTGAAACAAGCCATCGGACAGGCAAAAGAAATGAGCCAGGCCGAAATGAGCAAGCTTACTTCCGGGCTCGGCCTTCCTCCCGGACTTGGGTTCTGATTCGATCCCAGAAAGCGATCCACATGGATCTGCTCAAATATTTGGTGCCCCGTATTCCGCTTCACGCGGTGCGGGGCATTTTTCTGGTCACCGTAGTCGGAGCTATCGTCGGTGGAGCGTATGGGGTGATTCACGATCAAATCACTTACACGATAGGGGAGGAGTATTTCACCCGGGTAAAGTTCGATCAATTCTGGTGGGCTCGCCCGTCTACAGATTCGCCACGGCTTTTTGCGGGCATCATCGGCTTCATGGCGACCTGGTGGGTTGGGGCGCTAACGGCCTGGGTTCTGTCGCGCGTTTCTTTATCTCGCGAGGGGAAGATTGCTCCGCCGCGGGAGATTGCCGTTTCTTTTATGATTGTCTTCCTGACTGCCTTTCTTGCGGGAGTCTGTGGATGGCTGTTTGGGCTGTGGCGAACGACGACCGGGTATGCGGAAGGCTGGCATAATCTGATGGACATCAAAGGAGTGGAGAATAAGGAGGCGTTCATGACTGTCGCCTACATTCACAACTCCAGCTATCTTGGAGGAGTCGTGGGAATGGCGTTTGGGCTGGTCTATCTCACGCGGTGTCGCAGACGGCGAAACGGGAATTCGGCTCTTGCAGATGCGGTCCCCGTGCGGTAACTGGCGGCATGTTCGCTGTTGTTGTTACCATCAAAGCTGTTTCCGGAAAAGCCGACGATATGATCAAAGCGTTGGAGAATAACGCCAGGCATTCCCGCCAGGAGGAAAGTTGCCTGAAGTGGGAGTGGTCTCGCCATGTCGACGATCCTGACAAGTTCGCGATTTACGAACTTTATACCGACCGCGAAGCATTTCTGGCGCACAAAGCGAGCGAGCACTTTGCTCACTGGGTAGAGGAGAGCACTCCCTGTATCGAGGAGAAAGTAGCCGGGCAGTATGATGTAACTGATCCTGACGTTCGGTGATCTACCGGCTCAGGGCGACGTCATCACCGAAGATGTAATTCACATCGAGGTGTTTTGATATCACACCAAAGAGTTCGTGTGATCGGAACGGTTTCGCGACGAAGTCAGTACATCCGGCTTCGAGAGCTGCTGCTCGCGCCTGTTCCATCGCATAGGCAGTTAGTGAGACGATGACGGGGCGTGAGTTTTCATCAGCGAGGGACATGATCTCGCTCGCGGCTTCCGTTCCCTTTTTGACGGGCATGTCCTCGTCCATGAAGATGATGTGAGGCTGCCACTCGTTCCACTTGTCGATGGCATCCTGACCGTCGACTGCTTCAGCGAGGTTGAATCCTGCTTTTCCAAGGATCTTCTTGAGAAGGAGACGGTTTACCGGGTTGTCCTCTGCAAGAAGAACGCGGAGGTCATCAATCGAAGAGGAGAACCCGGTGATGCGATTGGCGGTGCTTTCGTCGAGGACTGGTGTGTTGTCGGTAGCAGCCTTGGCTGCGGGCGCGAGTTCCTCACATTCGATGTGGAAAGTAAACGTGGTTCCTTCTCCGAGGACCGAGGTGACTTCAATGTCGCCTCCAAGAAGCTGGATGAAATTGCGGGCGATCGGAAGCCCAAGTCCGGTGCCTTCACTTGAGCGGCGGCCTGATTCGGTCTGGGAGTAACGTTCGAAGAGTTTTCCGACTTCTTCTTCCGCAATCCCTTTTCCTGAGTCACGCACTTCGAAAAGGAGGCGCGTCTGACGGCGAACTCGGCCGTCACGATCCTCCGGTTCCGAGATCGGAACGGCTTTCACCTGGAGGTTCACCGAACCCATGGCGGTGAACTTGATCGCATTTCCAAGAAGGTTAATGAGAATCTGGCGAATCTTGCTTCGATCGGTGACGACCTCTCCTGGAAGATTTCCCTGAGCCGAGAAGTTGAATCCGATCCGTTTCTCCGAGGCTTTCATCGAAAGCATCTCATAAACGGACTGGAGGAGGGGAACGAGCTCGAAGGTTTCTTCGTTTTTCTCCATCTTACCAGCCTCAATTTTTGAGAGATCGAGAATTTCGTTGATCACATCGAGAAGGTGCTCACCACTGTTATTGATGATGTTGATCGTCTCACGTTGTTTTGGATTCAACGTGGAGTCTTCGTTCAGAATCTCTGAGAAACCGATGATGGCGTTTAAAGGGGTTCGCAGCTCGTGCGTCATCTTCGCCAGGAAGTCACTTTTTGCCCGGTTGGCGACTTCGGCATCGTGCTTCGCGTCCTCTAGGTGCTTCCGGTATTTCTCTTCCGTTTTCGCCGTGCTGAGTTGGGCGATGGCAAGACCGAATTGTCCCGCGATGGCTTGGATGAGTTTGTAGTCATCGTCTTCCCACGGATCGCGGTCACCGACTCGGACGAGAATGATCATTCCGTTCGCCTGCTCGAGGAATGTGGTTCTGGAAGCAAGGAGGTTTAATTCGGCGTTAGGATCCAGTGGCTTTGTCAGGCCAGGGGGAAGTTCGTTCCGATTCCGGGTGGTCACTACCTCCGCGCTGTTCAGGACAAGCTGGGCGAGTGATGATTCAATCGGCACATCAGGACAGTGATTGAGGGGGGCGGGAACTGCGGAGTAGTAGCCGATGCGATTCAGCTGGAGAGCACCGCCATCATCTTCTTCTCCTTGTTCGATACGTAGAATGAGACAGAGTGCGGCTTCGAACTGCTCTGTGATTCCCTGCAGTGCATCGTTGAGGATCTGGTCTTCGCGGTGGTCGAAGTTGAGATCTCGTGTGGTCCGTTCGACCAGCATTCGGCTCTGCAATTGCCGAGCAAGGGCAGCCTCCGCCTTGTCCCGCTGTGCGGTTAGCATCTGCTGGCGGCGTTGGAAGTGCTTCAGGCGCGAGCTGATCAGCCACTTTGCCAGGAGAACGGTTCCAAAAACGATAGCGAGAAGGCCGACGCTTCGAAACCACCACGTTTCATAAAATGGCGGGGTAATCCAGATCTTTGTGCGGACGGTGTTGTCGAACCAGTCACGCCCATTGAGCGAAGACTGGACTAGGAATTCATATTTTCCATGGGGCAGGGAAGCGTAGGAAGCCTTTCGAGTATCTCCGGCTGGACGCCAGTCATATTCATATCCCTTCAACATGTAGCGAAAGAATCCTCCGCTGGGATTTCTGTAATCGAGGTTACCAAAACTGATGGCCAGCTTGAGCCGTGGATCGAAGGGGATCTTTACTGTCCCGGTGGCGGCGAGCTCTTTTTCGAGAATTCCTCCTTTTTTGGGAACAACGGTCTCTCCGAAAAGTTCGAGACCTGTCAGGATGGGATTTGGGGTAACGGGGAGATCAGGAAGATTGTCGGGATCGATAATGTTGAATCCGTCGAGTCCCCCGAAATACAGATATCCTGCCTCATCCTTTACGACTGCGTTAGAGTTAAAGCCTTCGCTCATCAGCCCGTCTTCCGGGGAGAAAACGCGGAACTCGCTCTGCATTGAATTCAGGCGAGCAATGCCAGTTTTTGTCGCGACCCAGAGGAAACCATTGTCGTCCTTGATCAGCCCTGTGATTTCGTCATCCGGCAGGCCATGAATCGCTGAGTTAAAATTCGAGATCTCTCTGGTGGCGATGTTGAACCGGTCGAGTCCTTTGTCTTTTGTTCCGATCCAGAGAACGCCATTGGTATCCGGCAGCAGCGTTGTGATTTGAGGGGAAGAGAGGTCTGCTGCGTCGGGGAATGCTTCTGCAAAGGTGGAGGTGACTCCCGTGCCAGCGGGAAGAATGTGTAGATTCGACGCCCCCGCGATCCAGAGGCTACCATCTTCTGCGGTTTTCAGGTCATTGATGAAAAGCAGGGAATCCTCAGATTTTGATTCGACCTTCTGGAAGGACTCGTCCCGGTCGTTGTAGATCCAGAGGCCCGCTCCATTGGTTCCCACCCAGAGTTCACCCGTGCGAGATTCGCAAACTGAGGACACATTGTCATGCCCAATGGAAGTCTTTCGGTTGGGGGAGTGTTTGAACTTTTTCGGTTCCTCTCCCTCGGTCCATCGGATGAGTCCATTTCCTAGCGTGGCGATCCAGAGATTATCTTTGCTGTCGAAAACCAAGTCATTCAATCCGGACTGACCTACGGCAACGGAGAGTGAGTCGGGGAGCACTTTTGTCTCGTCAGGGCTCCATATTGCCAGCCCCCGTCCTGTCCCTACCCAGAGATCTTGTTCGGGAGAAATAGCAATCGTGCGAATGGATCGATGGGGGATACCATTCGGGTCGGAGGGATTTGCGCGAATCTGGGAGAACCACTGGCGATCCAGACTGAAACGGCTGGTGCCACCATTGAGGGTCGCAAACCAGAGAACTTTTGATTTGTCCTCAAAGATCGTCGTGATCTGGTTATCAGCAAGACTGTCGCCGTTGCGCGGATTGTTGCGAAACCAGGTAAAAGAGTCGTTTCCTGGATGATAAAGGGCGAGGCCATCCATTGTTCCCACCCACAGGTTCGCGTTCGAATCGACGAAAAGGGAGGTAATGGTTAAGGAATCCAGTGAGACCTGCTTTGGTTTTGAGGAAGATCCTGCCGCGATGCGGTGGACTCCCAGTCCGTCCGTTCCGATCCACGTGCGGTTCTGAGGGTCTTCCGTGACCGCTGTTACCGGGACGGTCGTTTTCCAGATCTCTTCAAACTTCTTCTTTCCCTCGCTCCAGCGATACAGTCCACCAGCTGCGGTTCCTACCCAGACCTCGTTTTCCCGGCGGACCGAGAGGAGAGAGATTTTCTCCTTCCCCGGGTTTCCCTCTGCTACTGAGATTTTTCCCGTGTTCAGGTCCATCAAGTTGAGGCCCTTGTCAGTCGCGATCCACAGAGTTCTCTTCGGATCCGACCCCGAGATAACAAGGTCGGAAATAGAATTACTCAGCAGTTTCTGGTTTTCCGCTCCGGACTGGCTGAAATGGACCACGCGTTCCTCTTGAGGATGGAACTCCATCAGTCCGCTGGAAGAGGTGCCAATCCAGAGAGGGGATGGTATATCTTCTCGCGTAGTAATGCAGGTTAACTGATTGCTAACCAGTCCATTGGGATTATTGGGGGAATGCTGATAATGGACTGTCTCCCAACCGTCGAATCGCGCGAGACCTTTATCTGTCGCGAGCCAGACGAATCTCCGAAGATCCTCTACAAGATCACGAACATGGTTCGATTTTAGACCTGATGGGGTCGAACGAGAAAGGTTGGTAAAGCGAATCCGGCTGGGTGGCTCGGCAGCATCGACTACTGCAAGGCCCATCAAGGATGTTTGAAGAGCGAGGCAAGACAGGAGAAAACTTGAGCGGATCCTTTTCAACTCGACTATCTTATAGAATCATCATAATTATTGAAAATTACAATGAAGTAGTGTTTATTACGAAAAACGAGTAATTTGGGTTCCATAATAATTACTGAATTTGATATTTCAAGAAAACGCTTAGAATTTTTTGAATTTATATGAGACGCCTGCCAGCAGATCGAAATTCAACCTCCGGGATGAGCCTCGTGGAAGTGCTCATCGTGGTTGCAGTTATCGGTGTGATTGCCGCGTTAGCGATTCCGACGATTTCAAGAATCAACGAATCTTCTAAGAAGGCGAGTGCATTGGCAAACGCCCAGAATGTGGCCAAATTGTCGGCGGCTTTATCGAGCTTTGGCGTGGCTCACGTCATTCCCGACTCCATGGGAGGCGTTGAGGCGACTGCCCGACTGCTCCGCGAAGGTGTCGTGATCACCGAAGGACCAATGACTGGTGAAAAGATGAGCCTCGACGCATTGGATGATCCCGCAATCACTGAGTTATCCGAGTATTTGGATATTCAATACGGGGAGAGCGAACTGATGTTGATCTTCATCCCACCAGGAGATCTGGAAACGATTCTCTTTCTTCGGGATGTGTCTGCGATGTTCGCCGTCGTTTTTCCTGGGAAATAGCTGCCGAGTCAGCTGTTTGACTCTGCGTTCTCTTCGATGGTGCCTTGGTCCCTGAGAGAACTTATGTAGGACTCCACAGCAGTATTGCGGGATTCCGTCTTCCATTGTTCCTCGAGCGTCTCGATCTCATCCCTGGGGATAGGGGCTGGATCTTTGCGATCTGTCACTTTGAAAAGGTGAAACCCATAGTGCGTTGCGATTACGGGGCTCACTTCGCCGATTTCCATGGAAAAGGTAATGGCTTCCACTTCCGGCATGGTGGTGCCTTGTTTCATGAAGCCGAGATCGATATCCCTCTCTTCGTCGGAACCGTGCTCGGCGGCGGCTTGATCGAAATCTTTTCCGTTGAGGATTTCTTTCCTCACTTCGCGAAGGGCCAGATATGCTTCGCGGGCTGCTTCGTGACTGGCCGGTTCGATAAAGATCTGGCTGACCCGGACTTCTTCTTCCGAGAGATAGCGTGAAATGTTCTCCTGATAGTAGGCTTCGAGTTCTTCGTCCGTGGGATCTTTCAGTTCCGGCAGCTCGGATTCCAGGAGACGGTCTACGAGCATACTGCTACGGAGACGACGGAGAATCATTTTCTTATCGCCCGGTGTGAAGCCGGTGTTTTCGAAAAACTCCTGTTCTCCACCGTGCTCCGCCTTCAACTCTTCGAATCGCTTCTCGACAACTGAATCGTCGAGGTTGCCGAATTTTTTCATCGACTCCTGCTCGAGAAGAGTGCGGTTGATGAGGTTTTCCCGCGCATACTGCTGGAATTCCTGATCCCGGTCACAACACACCACTTCTCCCAGGTTCTGGTAGTGTTCTTTGATAGAATCGAATTCTTCCTCGATCTCATCATCTGAGATTGATTCTCCGTTCACGGTAATTGCCATCGCTCAAGGTGGCGCACAATGTCGAGAACTGCAAACGGCTCCGGTTTCCGTATCGACGTGACGAACCGGGCGCCTCTCGGGAAAACGGGGGAATGAGAGTTGATCTAGGGGCAAAAGCGACCACCTTGGCGCCGAAATGGCGAGTGGCGAAATACAGGCTTTTGTTCTTGGTGCTGGACTGGGCACCCGATTGAGACCACTGACGGAGTTTCTTCCGAAGCCGCTGGTGCCTGTCTGCAATCGGCCTTTGATCAACTATGCCTTCGACCATCTCATGGCCGACCTCGGTGTGAGCCGTTTCCTGGTGAATACTCACCATTGCCCTGACGCCTACAGCGAGCACTTCCCGGACGGGATGTATCGTGGAAATGAGATCACATTCCGGCACGAGCCTGTGCTGCT
Organism: Verrucomicrobiales bacterium; assembly: GCA_002698785.1. Taxonomy (GTDB): domain Bacteria; phylum Verrucomicrobiota; class Verrucomicrobiia; order Verrucomicrobiales; family DEV007; genus Arctic95D-9. The sequence continues at coordinate 151,931 of PAAG01000031.1, forward strand.
GGATACGGCGGGTGGAATTGACAATGTGCGGGACTGGTTGCCGAAAGATGATTCTTTCGTCGTCTACAACGGCGACATCTTGACGGATCTACCGCTCGGCGATGCTTGGCGGACTCATCTGGATAGCGGAAACGCCGTGACAATGGTCCTCCGGTCAGAAGGGGATGAACTGCGGGTGGGCTACGACCCAAAGAGCGGACAGGTCGTGGATCTGCGAGGGGTATTGAAACCAGATTGGTCGCAGCGCTATCAATTTACAGGGATTTACTTCGTCGCTCCACACTTTCTCCCGTATCTGAAACCGGGGGAAATCGAGTCGGTGGTGCTTCCGATCCTCGAGGCGATCAAGGCTGGGGAAAGAGTGGGTGGAGTTCTCGCCGATGGAGGAACCTGGAGCGATTTGGGAGAAAGAGATTCCTATCTCTCTGCTCTTGAGGGGTTTGAGAAATACAATTGGCGCAGCCCAGGAGAGCCGATGATGAAAATCAGCCCCGAAGCAGACATCGCTCCTGGGGCTGAAATCGACGACTTGAGTTGGGTAGGACCCGGTGCATCCATCGGTGAAAACGCACAGATCAAGCGCTCGATAATATGGGGAAATGGCACAGTTGCTGGAGATTCGGTACTCGATAGAGTCATTGTTCGTTCGGAAAAAAGGGCCGAAGGACATCTCTATGATGTGGATTTGTAGCAAAGATGAGAAAAATGGCGGGGTTTTGGCAAAAAAGTTAAAGAATGCGTATTTCCGTCCGTCTAAGATGTGACGAATTCGACGAATTGCCTTATCCTCAATAAACCCCCCAAGTAAAAGTGGAAAAAATCGACATCCCCAAGAGAACTGTCTACCGACTGTCTCTCTATCAAAGATGCCTCCAGCGACTGAAAGAACAGGGGGTAGAAACAGTTTCATCTGAAGACCTCGCAGGCGCTGCAGGTGTAAAGCCGACGCAACTACGGAAAGACCTCGGTCATGTTGGCCAGTTTGGCACCCGTGGACTAGGGTACTCAGTGACTACATTGTCAGAAGCCATATCCGGTGTGATGGGGCTTTCTATGCTTCAACCGGTAGTCTTGATCGGTGTAGGTAATCTCGGCTCGGCTTTGCTGCGGTATTCCGGATTCCGAAAAGAAGGTTTTGAGATTATTGCGGCGTTCGATGCAGAGCCTGGGTGTGTGAAATCGACCACCGAGCAAATGGGTGTTCCCGTGTATCATTCTGACGAATTAGAAACGTATGTCAGGGAATACGGAGTTCGCATGGCGATCATTGCTGTCCCTGAAGCCTCCGGGCAGCCCGTGGCAGATACTCTCGTCGAGGCGGGAGTGAAGGCGATTTTGAATTTCTCGCCGGCATTGCTCAATGTCCCCGAAGAGGTCGTCGTAAATCACGTGGACCTCGCTGCCGAGCTGGGTAGTTTGAGCTTCTTCGTGAGCTAAGGCACTGAGCCACCCCAGCTAATGGCTGATACGCAGCTTGTCAGGGTACCTGTTGAGTATCCCTTCTGTCTCGATACTACTTTGAAATCAGGGCAGCTTTTCCACTGGGAGGCTATCGAATGGTATGGCTTGTCAGGCTATGCTGGCTGCATTGGTTCGAATGCGCCTACCTTCATCGCATCCGATGGCGCTGGGGGAGTCTTTATCTCCAATGGGCATGCAGAGCGTGCCACACGTTACTTCGGTTTGGATCAAGATATGGAAACGATTCACAGTACGTTTCCCACCAATGACCTGGTATTGAAAGATGCTATTGCCTTTTGCCCGGGGATTCGACTGGCGCGACAACCTTTGTGGGAATGCCTTGCTACTTTTATTACGTCTTCGCTTAAGCAGGTGGCCCACATTCGTGGCATATCCATGACCTTGCGCCAGAGATATGGGACTCCCTACACTCTCGATGGGAAGTCTTTCTATAGTTATCCAGAGCCAGAATCGTTTGTCGAAGCTGGCGAGGGCGAACTCCGAAAGTGTGCACTCGGCTACCGGGCGAAGTCTCTGTTCCTTGCCGCGCGAGCGGTGTCTGAAGGGGAGATCGATTTGGAAAAGATCGAAAATGAGATGGATCTCAGTGAGGCTCGGGTAGAACTGATGAAACTCCATGGTGTGGGGGATAAAATCGCGAACTGCGCACTGCTTTTCGGCAGTGGGAGGTGGGGCGCATTTCCGATCGATGTGTGGATTGAACGAATTCTGCGAGACCTGTATCGAAAGCGGGTGAAAGGACCAAAATTACAGCTTTGGGCCGAGCGATATTTCGGTGAGAACGCGGGATACGCGCAGCAATACCTCTTTCATTTCGCCAGAAAAACGCTTTAATTCGCGTTTCGCCGGAATTCTTAAGTCAGTGCAATGTCGGAAACGCAAAAACTCTTTGCCAGTATTTCCGGGACATTTGCGGTTCACGCAGTCCTCATCCTGCTTTTGCTGCCACCGCTCTTGATTCAGAGCGCACGCTGGAAGCCCGAGCCATCCGCCCCTTTGCGGGAAAGAGAGGAGCCGATGGAGGTCGTGGTAGATCTGGCAGAGCTACTCGATGAGGTGGAAGAGGAACCCGTTGAGCCAGAATTGCCCATGGAGGAGGGGCCGAGACCCTTTGTGAATACTGATTCGAATACTCCAGAGGCAGAAGCACCTGAGACAGCGGCCTACGAATCCGATCGAAATACGACTGCCGCATCCCGATTGCAGCCAGATCCGAACCTTCCTCCGGATTACAAAGGGCCCACTGTGCGGGGGAGTCTTCCTGTGCCGGACATAGTTCTCGAAGAACGCGACTACACCGATGGCGAGGCGGCAGGAAAGGCCTCGCCGGGATCCGGTTCAAACATGGCTCGCCTATTGGCAAATACTTCCGTGGCTTCGCCAGGACGCCAGCAGGCCCGTGCTCAGGCAGCGGCAAAGGCTGTCGAAGGAGAAAATGATAAAAAGCAGGAGGGGGAGAAGACAGAGAACGACAGTACCGAGCCGAAGCCGTTGACCCGACCGACAGAACAGTTGGGAGAAACCATCGAAAAGGCGATGTCTGTGAAGTCTTTCACTGATCCCAATGGATCCCATTCGATCGGACGTGAATTGGGAGAAGAGGAAAAAGAAGAAACCACAGATCAGATCGCAGAAGAGATTGGCGAGACGACCGACCCTCCAGAGAAAATGGTCGAAAAAATCGAGGAGGTCGAAGAGCAGAAAGAGGAACAGATCAATCCTGCTGATGCCGGGATGTTCGCCGATGGACTGAGCCTCGAAGAGAAAATGAGCATCTTGAATGGAGAGAGCAGCCGTCTCGGGGACAACGCCGTCGATGCGGAGGATACTCCGCTCGGACGATACAAGAAGAAGGTTTGGGAAGAGGTAGGGAAGCAGTGGAACCGGGAGCGCATTCGCCACAAAGACGATTTCACGGTCGGCGTACTATGGATTGAAGGGGTCATTCATAGAGATGGCAGCGTTACGGACTTGCGGATGGTTGAGAGCGAAACGACATCCTTTGCGGTGGAACGCAGTTTACACTCGATCAATATCGCTGACATTCCGCCGATGCCGCCCGAAGTGGCCAAGTCCTACGGAGGCACCGGACTGGTATTCGATTTCCGATTTATCATCTATTAAGACGAAGCATGCTGGACTCAACGTTTAATGCCAGGGTATGGGAGTTCCTTCTCTCGGGAGGGGTTTTCATGGCGTTCATTGCCCTGTGCTCATTCGTCGCGATTGCTGTCAGCATTCATCGGGCGATTACTTTGCGATGGAATTCTATTATTCCCCCGGAGCTACGCGAAGACCTCAGCCGATGTGGAAAGCTGTTTCGCGAAGGAAAAGCCACGCGACTTCTCGCAAATTTCAGGAGGAGTGAAAGTCCCATCGCCCGCGTCAGCCGCATCGCCCTTTCTCCCGAGTTCTCTTCACGTGCAGAAGCAACGGAGGCTGTCGAGGCTACCGCGAAAGAGCAGATGGTTCGCCTCGAAAACGGGATGGGCGTCCTCGAAGTGGTCATTACCATTGCGCCGCTTCTTGGCCTGTTAGGAACAGTGAGCGGTCTGGTGGGAGTCTTCGGAACCCTTGGCACGCAAGGCGATGTTTCTGATCCTTCCCTGATCGCTTCCGGAATTGCGGTCGCTTTGAACACGACCATCGCCGGTCTCGTCGTTGCAGTGATCACAGTGATTTTGCACTCCTACTTCACTCGGCGCCTGGAACGCGTTGCGGCCCGGCTTGAAGTGATCGCTGGCCATTTGCTGCACGAATTCTACAAGAATGGCGGGCCGGAACTGTATGACAATGTTATGCCGGAAGGCGACGAACCTGTCATCCCTGACGAGAAAGTGTCCAGTTCCATCCGTCAGGCTGCGAACAATCTCAAGAAAGACGATTTTCTGCAGTGAATATCTACCGAAAACGTCGTCAGCGGCCTGCGGTCCCGATCATCACCTTGATCGACATTCTCGCGATTCTGCTGATCTTCTTCATCGTCACGACGACCTTTAAACAGGAGGAATCGCTGGTGAAAGTCAACCTGCCGAAGTCATCGGAGATGGCTACGGAAAAAACGGAATCCCAACGACGAGTTGCACTCGCTTTGAGCAAAGACGGTGAGGTCTCTATCGGTAGCCGAGTCCTGTCGATGAATGAGCTGGAAGCAGGGTTGCGGCGTTTTCGGGCGGAAAATCCCGATGCGTTGCTCGAACTCAAGGCGGATGAAGGTGCCCCTCTGGGAAAAATGGTGAAAGTCTGGGACGCGGCTAGTCGGGCGGGACTGGAAATCAAGGATCTCCCGCTCCGAATTCTTTTAGAAAAGTAAAAGTCAGTATTTCCCGGGTTTTTCGTTGTCTGGTGAAATCATGGGGTACATTTATTCGTAGTTTTTCCTTATGATTCGTAAAATCGTGTTTTATCCGGAGCCAGTACTCCGGACTGTTGGCAAGCCGGTCGAAGAAGTGACCGACGAGATCCGTGAGCTTGCCGCTGATATGCTGGAGACGATGTATGAGGCGAGTGGCGTGGGGCTGGCAGCGCAGCAGGTGGGAGAGGCGATCCAATTGGCGATCGTCGATGTATCGCACGATCCGGAGTGTATCAGTTATCTGCGAGTAAACGGCGAGGAGAAAGAGCTTTCCGAGGTTTGTCCGCTGACGTTTATCAATCCCAAGCTTGAGCTGGTCGGGAAAAAGGAAGCTGATGTGGAGGGATGTCTTTCTTTCCCCGACCTCCGAGGAGACATCTTGCGTCCGTCAGAAGTGAAGGCAACAGTGGAGACTCTCGATGGCGAAACGCTCGTGATCGAAACCGACGGTCTTTTCTCCCGCGCAATCCAGCACGAGACGGATCACCTGTTCGGGAAGCTTTTCATCGACCGCATGTCGAGTGCGAAAAAGCTTGCGATTCGGCGGCAACTGAAGGAGATGCAGGAACAATACGGCTAGTCAGTCGTTCGCTTGTTTATCTCTCCTCACATGAAGGAAAGCATCTCCGTACTTCTCAAGGGCGCTGCCATGGGGGCCGCCAATGTTATTCCCGGCGTTTCAGGTGGAACGGTGGCGTTTATTACGGGGATCTATGAGAGACTGATTTTCGCTATCAAGTCTCTTAGTGGTAGTTCATTGAAGCTCCTATTTAAGGGGAAGATAAAAGAATTTGCTGAAGAGACCGATCTCAAGTTTCTCATCTGGTTGGGAATCGGTGTTGTCGTTAGTATTCTGACGCTCGCGGAGGTATTGAAATACCTCTTCGAGAATTACGAGAAGCTCGTCTGGGCGTTCTTCTTTGGTTTGATCTTGGCCTCAATCTACTTCGTAGGAAAGCGAGTATCGCGCTGGACGGTGAGCTGTATCCTTCTGCTTCTCTTTGGTGCCGCCATTGCTGTGGTGGTGGCTATGATGAAGCCTGCGACGGAGAATGATTCCATTCCCTATCTGCTTCTCTGTGGTGTCATCGCAATGGCCAGCATGATCATTCCAGGCTTATCGGGTTCGTTTGTCCTGCTTCTGCTGGGAAACTATAAGCTGGTGATGGTTGATTCTGTCTCCCGGTTAAAATCAGCCGACCCAGAGGCACTGTCGATTCTGATTCCTGTCGGAATCGGTGCGGTGATTGGTCTCGTTACGCTGAGTCGTCTGTTGGCCTGGATCTTCAAGAAATTCCACGATCAGGCTGTTGCTCTGCTGACCGGTTTCGTTGCCGGTTCACTGTTGGTCATCTGGCCGTGGAAAGAGGCCATCACCGAGACCTTCGAGCACGAGGATCGGGTGAAAGAGAAGGTGATTGGCTATGATTGGCAACTGCCTGCTATGTCGGGTGAGACGGCTATTGCGGTGCTCTTGATGATCATCGGAGTAGTGCTTGTCTGGCTGATGGAAAAGTCAGGTGCTACAGCGGAGGAAGCTCCCAAAGAATCCTGAAGATCTCGAAAGAATCACTGGAATCCTCCAGAGGTTCGTTCCATAGTTTAGTCCGTTCAGGTCGTCGAGACGGACTACCGTTTTCCATAGCGGAGTTTTGTCCAAGTGCCATTAGGCCAAGCGACATCTTCCGGAGGCCACAAGTTACAGTCTATCCGGCGATCTGGCGGACCTTCTTTTTTTCAATGAGGTGGTATTCGATCCTGTTCGTCATCGTCCTGTCGACATTCCTGACAGGTTGTTTTGAGAAAAGGGCGGCCGTGGTAGTGCCGCAGATTGAAGACGCACCCAAGTACCTCGCGAAGCGACACTTGCAAATTACGGGAACTCCGCATCTCGATATGATGGGTGTTCACACTTGGCGTTCTGGTTCTGTGGGAGCAGGCAAATCGCCTTCGGCTAATCCCAAGCAGTGGCGATATGTCGTTCCGCTGACTGGCAAAGGTTGGGACAAATCGCAGCCGATTCCATGCTGGGTATCTTTTTCGACGAATAAGGAGCATGTCAGTGCAGAAGCGGCTGCCTTGCGACGGGATCTCTCTGGCGGTTCGATCGTGGGGATCAATGTCGACTTTCCGTCTCGCACAGTGGGGGCTCTCCGAGGGAAATCGGCCTGGCAGAGTGCCATAGAGGATGCGGAGGCGCGCTACGGCATCCGTGCCGATCCTCGGGCGCCGATACTTTCGTGGAAACCGGGGAGATAGCGAATCCTCTTGCTCGTAGGAAACCCTATATGGTATTCCTTGATATCACTATGAAAACGATCTGCAATCTGGGAGGGGATTGGGGGTGGAAGATTTCAATCTGTGCGATTCTGTTTCTTTTCGTTTCGATTGGGAGCGCGGAGCCTGTTTCGTTGACGGGCTCGTCTGGGAAAAAAGTCGACTTCGCAATCCTGAAAGAGGCGACCCCCAAGGGTATCACGGCACACATGACGGAAGATGGTCCTCTGATGGGAATTCCCTGGGATAAGCTGGATCTCCCTGCGCTGAAACGCGAGCACCCTCTCATCTACGCTGCGTACGAGCAGTCTCAGGCTGGAGAGACGATCGATCTACAGACCCTGTCCGACACCTCGAAGCAACCAGAAGCCACCGTGACCGACGAAAATGGGCGCAAGTCGACCTACCCGGGATGGTTCGATACATCGGTTTCCGGAGTGACCTATTTGATGCAGATGCCTGTGGGCGAACCGCGAGGCGTTCTTTTTGTAGGGCAGGGGGATGATGGGTTTGCTTCTACCTACCTTCTGGGAAAAGACATGGGGACAGGTCCGTGGGCCGATATCCAGAATAAATATGGTCTTGCCGTGATGACCTATCACTTCACTACTGGAGACAGGAGAGATCCGACGAATAATCCTGATTTTATCTTTGCTGGTAAAGGTAGCGGTGCTGCGGTGCTGAAGGCGATCAATGATATCGCGATCAAATCAAAGCAGGAGTCCTTGATCGATGCACCTATCGCGTTGTTTGGTTCAGGAAAGGTCGGGGGAGGATTTGCTTACAACTTTACCCAGTGGGTTCCGGAGCGTGTCATGACTGCGGTCGTGGCGAAAGGTGGTTTTTACGACCAGGAAGCTACCGAAGCGTCGGCGAAAGTGCCTATGCTTTTCATCTGGGGAGAATACAGCAATGCTCACGAGATCTGGGGATCGGAGAACGATGCGAAAAAGGTTCTCGCGGAGAACGCATCGCTGAAGCCCAATTGGACCAGTGGCAGAGAATTCAGGGGCACTGACATGATGAATCTCGCCTGCGAATATTTCGCGGTGAAATACCTGGAAAGTATCATCGAAAGGCGAATTCCGGAGAAAGTGGAGAAAAAGCCCGAACCGGAGCCGGAAGAAGGAGCAGAGAACGCCGAGGGCGCCGAAGCCAAGGAGGGCGAAGAAGAGGAAGAGCCCGAGCCTGAAACTCCGCCCCTCCCGGTTTTCCCTGAGATTGAACGCTCGAAAGGATTTGTCGGCAATGTAGAAACTGGAGAAGCGATCAAGATGAAAGATCCGTCGGCTGAGCTGGGAGAAGACGAAACCTTTATTCCTCAGGGACAGTTCGTGACTGATTGGAAGAAGTTCGTCACAGGACAGTTTCGGCCGCCACCACCTCCCGGGGGCTGATTTGAGGCCCTAATTGCGGACTCAATAATCACACTCGCGATTCGAGGACGAACGTATAACCTGTGCAACATGTCAGGTTTTTCGCCTCATCTCGATGTCTAAGTTCCGTCTGGATACACTCTTTATCTTACTCGTCTGGGTGCTCTGGGCCGGTGCCATGTTTTTGGGCAACCGATGGGGGCTCTTTGTCGAGAACTGGTTTATGTCGGTCACGATGGCCTTCGGTTCCTTCGTGGCAGGATCGACAAGCCAGGGAGGCGGAGCTGTCGCCTTCCCGGTTATGACGCTGGGCTTTAATATCGACCCAAAAAGCGCGCGTGACTTTTCGATGATGATTCAGTCTGTGGGCATGACCTCGGCGTCAGTGGCGATTTTGTGCCGACGCATTCCTGTAGACCGAAAGGCGCTACTTTTCGGAGGGCTTGCCGGGGCTGGTGGAGTGATCGTTGGCCTCGAAGTCGTGCAGTACTGGTTCGACTCGGATCCAACCAAGGTCTTTTTTGTCTCTCTCTGGCTGGCGTTCGGGTTTGCTCTTTGGCGAATCAGTCACCTGAAGCGCCCCGTTCGACTGTTGAGTGTTGGCAAGCATGGAGGAATGGAAATCCCTGTATTGGTCTTAGCGGGATTTGCCGGTGGAATCATCACTGGCCTACTGGGAAGTGGACTGGATATCCTTATTTTCGCTGTCCTGGTATTGGGCTTCCGAGTGTGTGAAACGGTGGCAACTCCCACGTCGGTTGTATTGATGGCAGGGAACAGTCTTGTCGGTTTCGTCTGGCGTCAGTTTGGGGGAGGCGAGCCGATCGCTGAGGATACTTGGAACTACTGGTGGGTGTGCGTGCCAGTGGTGGCGATAGGCGCTCCCGCTGGTGCTCGTTTCATATCGAATCGTGGCCACGAGTTCATTGTCAGGCTTCTTCTCGTTGTGATCCTTCTCCAGTTTGTCGGAGCTCTGGTGATCGTGAAGTTCACCGGTTTCCTCACCATATTGGCGGTCAGCACATTCCTGCTGGGAGTAGCCCTGTTCTGGGCGATCTGGCGTTGGGGCCAGCGATATGCCTAGGCCAGTCTGCTGGCGGATGGTTTATCGAGAAAGAGATTGGTCGCCGTGTGGTTCTGCAGGACCGACGCAGGGACTTCGTTGGTCACGGGACCTTCGATAGTGTTTTTCACTGCCTGTGCTTTTCGCTCATCCGGAACGGTGCAGATGATATGTTTGCTCTTCAAGATCTGAGAAACGGTCATCGAGATGGCCTGTTTCGGCACGTCTTCGAAAGTAGGGAACCAACCTTCGCCAAACTGCTGCTGGCGGCACGCTTCGTCGAGGTCGACGACGTGATAGGGAACTTCGGTTTCGAAATTTGCCGGGGGATCGTTGAATGCGATGTGACCGTTCTCTCCGATGCCGATGAAAGCCACGTCGATATCGACTGCCGAGATCAGGGCCCCGATCCGGGCGCACTCTGCCTGTGCGTCGATTTCTCCGTCGAGTGGATGAAACGCACGCGGCGGGTGAGGAAGCAGTTTTACAAAGCGATCCCAGAGATACTGCCGAAAGGATGCTTTGTGGCAGATAGGCAGTCCGACATACTCGTCGAGATGAAAGATCGTGACTCGCTGCCACGCAATTCCGGGCTCCTTTACCAGATTCTCCAGCATGTTGAATTGAGAAGCACCCGTTGCCACGATGATGTTGGCGTAGGTTTTTTGCTCAAGTGCATCACGAAGGAGTGCCGCTCCTTTCTGGGCGGCAACCACACCGCTGGATTTGGAGTCGGTGGCAATATGGATTTCCATTGAGGCGAGTGTAGGCGCTCGGACAAAAAGGGGAACTACCGCGAAAACGGAATGCTGCTAGAGCTTTTCCGGTTCCTGGAGAAGTGCTCCGACGCGCTGGAGAAGACGACCTGCAGCGCCTCCATCAAGGATGCGGTGGTCGAAGCTGAGAATGAAATTCGCCTTCATCATCGGAACGAACGTCTGCTTTTCCTTGTCCCAGACGGGTTCCATTTGTCCTGCCATCAGCCCGAGAACGAGGTTCTGCTCGGGAAGCGGGATTGGAGTTGCAGCGGTGATGCCGAAAGGACCGACGTTCGTGACAGTGGCGAGACCGGCAACCATTGCCTCTGGAGGAAGTTTGCGGTCCTGCGCCCTTGCTACTAACTCGTCGTAGCGTTCCTGCATCTCAGAAAGAGTCTTGGTATCTACGTTCTTGATGTGAGGAACGAGAACGCCATCTGCCACTTCAACGGCGAAACCGATGTCGATGGACTGCGGGTGCACGATCCTTGTGCCGATCAGGCGACCCGCCACGGCGGTATTCTCGGCGATCGCAATCGCGAGGGCGCGCATCGCATAGAGTGTGACGCCCGGCTTGGGATCGAGACTCTTCCGGTGAGCGAGCACTTTATCCAGCGTGATTGGAACTGTGACTGTCGCCAGAGGGCGGGTCCAACTGCGGCGCATGGAGTCCGCTACCGCTATTCGCATGTGAGAAGCTTCCGTCATCTGGCGCTCCTCCAGCTCGCTCATGAACTTCTCGAAATCTTCCACTGTGACACGACCACCCGCTCCGCTTCCTGCCAGGCCCGCCAGATCGGCAGCGTTGAGGCCGAGTTCTTCCATTCGGTGTCGCATGCGGGGGCTGAGATACACGCTCGAACGCACAGGAACGGGTAAACCGCCCTCTACGGTTGGCTGGACGGATGGGGCGCCTGCTGTTTCGATCGTGTCTTTGGGGTCGACCGCGAAATGCACGTTTGCATCTTCTTCTTCGTCCTCTTCTGTCTCCGGTTCCACGTCGGCGGGATTTTTCATCAGCCCGGCCTTGATGGCATCTTCTTCCGTAGCTTCGATGAAGGCGAGTTGGGCGCCCACAGCGTAGCTGGTGCCGACTTCGGCGACGACCTCTGCGATCGTTCCGCTGCAAGGAGTCGTCACTTCCATCATGGCCTTATCGGTTTCCACTTGGAAAATGTCCTGGTCGGCGTTTATCTCGTCTCCGGCGGAAATGAGAATTTCAGTGATAGTTGCCTCCGCAATTGATTCACCTAACTGCGGCATCTGAATTGGAAATCGAGGCATGGATGTCGGGGAAACTGTTTTTACCGGTCCTAATGTGCCGGAAGTGTCGTAATCCGCATACGGTGAAGTAAAATGAAAGCGCTGCAAGTATCGAGGGTCACAAAATCCTATGGAAAAACTACCGTCCTGAACGGGGTTTCCTTCGAAATGGCTCCAGGAGAGAGGGTAGCACTGATGGGCCCTTCCGGGTCCGGGAAGAGCACACTTCTCAACTGTGTCGGGGGAATTGACCGTCCTGACAGTGGTGAAATACGGGTCGGAGACGCTGATTTGTCGGGGCTGGACGAGACTGGGTTGTGCCAGTTGAGACGCGAGAAGGTCAGCACAATTTTTCAGTTTTTTCATCTACTACCCACGCTTTCGGCTGCAGAAAATGTGGAATTCCCTCTGCAACTGCTTGGTTGGGAGGAGGCCAAGAGGAGGGAAAAGGTGGAGTCTCTGATCGCCGAAGTCGGGTTGGCGAAGCGTTCTCACGCCCGTCCACATGAATTGAGTGGAGGCGAAATGCAGCGAGTAGCGATCGCGAGGGCACTCGCAATCCAGCCGGAATTGATCCTAGCCGACGAACCAACCGGAAATCTCGACTCGGCTACCGGCGATGCAATTTTATCCCTGCTCGAGGATCTGAGCGAGCGACATGGAATTGCAATGTTGCTGGTCACGCACAGTCGGCGGGTCACCGAGATATGCAGCCGCACGCTGAAAATGCGGGATGGTGAGATCGTGGAGTCGGATGAAGTCGTTGCAGACGAATCACGCTGAATATGCCGACTACCCCCCAGCATTCCTCCTCAGGAGGTGTCGCGATGCTTCTGTGGCGCAGGATGATCTGGCGACACTGGAAGTCGGAATTTCGTCTCACGGCATTGCTCGTAGGGGTGCTGGCTCTTGGTGTCGCGGTCTTTCTTTCGATTCGCCTTGCGAATAAGGCCGCGGTTTCCGGGTTTACCCTGTTCACTGAATCGATTTCCGGGGAGTCGGACTTCATCATTCGGTCACCTGCCGGAAAGATAGAATTAGAAGATCTGGTGGCTTTGCGGAAGCAATTGGGTGCGACGCCGATGGGAGTCTTTCCCGTGGCAGAGAAGTCCGGTGTCTTGATTGGAGAAGGGGAAAATGGTCTGCTCCGCGTTGTTGGGACCGATCTGGTGGCATTGCAGAATTTGCGGAACTACACCGAGTCGCTCACCAACATCGCTGCTCCCGCCGACAGCCCGATGTTGAATCGAAGCGACGCGGGGTTTGTCGGGCAGGAATTTCTCGATCGCTGGGGCGGAGAGGCTGGAGATTCTTTCCAGGTCGCAATCAATGGGCGATCCGTCGATCTGGAGATCGTCGGGGTGCTTCCCGCAGATCCCAATCGACCCGAAGTGCCGGATAACCTGATCCTGATGGATCTGCCGGGACTGCTCGAAGCATCGGGGGATGAATCCCTGACACGGATCGAATTGCGGATTCCTCCCGGGGAACACGAGGAGAAAACCCGTGGAACGGCGATGAGCCTACTTACATCATTTGCTGATGAGCGCGGCCTGCTTTTGGAAACTCCGGAGCAGAGAAAAGGCTCGATCACCACGATGAGTGCGGCCTTTCGCCTGAATCTCGCGATATTGTCCATGCTGTCTTTGCTGGTTGGCCTCTATCTGATTATGCAGGCGATGGAAGCTGCGGTAATCAAACGACGAGGAGAGATCGCGATTCTCAGGTCGCTGGGAGTCACACCTCGACAGATTCGGGCAGCTTGGATGGTAGAGAGTCTCGTGCTCGGAGTCGTGGGGAGTATCTCTGGTATTGTGCTAGGGAGGCTGCTTGCCGAAGGGCTGGTCGGGGCGATCGCCCAGACGGTGAACACACTTTACTATGAAACGACAACGACCGCGGTCTCGCTGAGCGGAGGAGAGATTGCGTTCTCGTTTGGCTTTGGCGTGGTGGCTAGTGTCCTTGCTGGAGTCGTGCCTTCGCGAGAGGCTTCTACTACACCGCCTGCCCAAGTGATGAAGCAGGGAACCGCCGGGGGTGGATTTCGAATTCTGGAAGAATGGGGTTGGGGAATCGCGCTGGGAGTGATTGCTACGATCTTTGCTTTGCAGCCTGCTTTTCATACGGATGATGGCGTTGCGATTCCGGTCGGCGGGTATGTCGCTTCGGCATTGATTGTTCTGGCATTTACCTTTCTCATTGGTGTTCTGTTTCCGGTGGTCTCGAAAGGGCTGGGGCGTTTTCGGAAGTCGGCCATGTGCAGCTATGCGGCGAGTCAGCTCAGAAATCCTGGGGGCAGACATCGCCTGACAGCAGCCGGACTGGCGGCGGCGATAGGGATGGCGGCAGCGATGGGGATCTTGGTGAAGAGCTTTGAGTCGACTCTTACGTCGTGGATCGAACAAATGCTGAAAGCGGATCTCTATGTCTCGGCTCCAGGAAGCAATTCGCTGGTAAATGAGAATGTGATACCAAAAGACACGTGGACGCGAATCGAGGCCATGCCCGGTGTGGATGGTGTCGATAAGCTACGTCGCTATAGCATTTCGCTCGGCGAGCGAGAGGTCTATCTGGGCGGCTCGGACTATCATGATGACCCCGAGCGCTACTTGCAATTGATCTGGTTGCAGGAACCTCAGGAAACCGGTCCGAATGCACTTGCGAATCGAAACGGTGAAGTGTTTCCGGCATGGGGAAGCGAGGCACTTCAGCGAAAGTTTGGATTGGAGAAAGGGGATCGCTTTGCCATTCCGACTCCGCAGGGAGAACGGCAGGTAGAGCTAACCGGTGTGTATGCCGATTATGGAAACGAGACGGGAACAATCATCGTGCATCGAAGTTTTCTAAGGGAATGGTTCGATGATGATGTGTCGCAGATGGCGATTTACCTAACTGAGGGCTCTGCTCCCGAGGAGGTAACAGAAGCAATACAGCGTGAGTTTCCGCTGTTGAACGTTCGGACGAATCAACGCCTGAGAGCCGAGTCGTTGCGGATATTCCATCAGACCTTTGCGGTGACGTATGCGCTGGAGGCGATTGCGGTGTTTATTGCCGTATCCGGGTTGGGCATGGCTCTGGCTGGGCTTTTGTTAGAACGGCGGAATGAGCTGTCTACGTTGAAGTCGCTGGGCGCTACTCGTCGCGATATCGCGACGGCCGCCCTGTGGGAGGGCGTTGGTTTGTCGCTTGTCGGATTGACGGGTGGATTCCTGATGAGCTTTTTGCTAGGGTGGATTTTGATCGACGTGATCAATCCTCAGAGCTTTGGCTGGACGCTGATGTATCGTGTGCCTTGGGTATCGTTTGTGGCGCTTGCTATCATCACGATGGTCACGGCCGGAGGTGTTGCGTGGTTCGTCGGGTATCGGAATGCGAATCTACAATCGGATCGAAGGGAATGAAGACTGTCTGGATTACACTGTTGATTGCTATGTCGCTTCCTTCTTTTGCGGAAGAAGCCGAGTGGAGCTATCCGAAGCAGGGAACGGAATTCACCTTTCCGCGTGACCATGGGAGCCATCCGGATTTCAAGATCGAATGGTGGTACATCACCGGTCACATGATGACCCATCACCGTCGCTATGGATTTCAAGCGACCTTTTTCCGGTTGGGGCAGAAGCCGGGAGAAGTCGATGAGTCAGACGAGTTCGGTGGTTCTCAAATCTACATGGCACACATGGGACTGTCGGATCCTCAGACGGGGCGTTTTCTCCATGAAGAGAGATTGAACCGGGAAGGGTGGAACGCAGGGGCGAGCGTCGAGGATCTTGACCTGTTCAATGGAAACTGGTCGCTGAAGAGAAAAGGAAGCGGGATCGCTCTGAATGGAACGATTCGGTCTGATGCGGGCTTTTCCCTGAACTTGCTTCCTACGAAACCTCTCGTTCGTTTTGGTGAAACGGGAATCTCGAAGAAAGGGAAAGGTGAAAAGGCAGCCAGCTACTACCTCACCTATCCGCGAATGGAATTGGATGGGGAGCTCACCCTGAACGGGGAAACTCTTCGTGTGGCAGGGCAGGCGTGGATGGATCACGAGATCTCAAGTAGCCAGCTGGAGCGCGGACAGATCGGCTGGGACTGGACCTGTATCCAGTTTGAAGATGGAAGGGAAATCATGGGATACATTCTGCGGACAGAATCCGGGGAGCCCTCGCCCTTTTCCCGATTGGTCTGGATTGATGAAAAGGGGAAGCTGACACACCAGACGCCGGAGGAATATTCGTGGAAGCAGGAAGGCGGATGGACGAGTCCGAACACAGGCGCGACGTATCCCGTGAAGCCTGTTATTGAAACAACCGATCCGAAGAGTGGGAAGAAGCGGACTTTTCAGCTGATCCCGATCATGGAGGCTCAGGAGATGACGGGAGGCGCTGGCGGTGTCAGTTATTGGGAGGGCGCTTGTGATGTGCTCGACCTTTCGCTGGGGGAAGTGGTAGGAAAGGCTTATCTCGAGATGACGGGATACGCGGATAACATCGCTGATAAACTGCGGTGACGAATTGGACGGCAAATCGCATAGCCTATTTCGATGCTTGGCGAGGAGAAATCTCTCGCTAGGATGACGCCATCAAATCCTGGGTGTTACAGATTTACCGCTTGGCGGTGTTGGTGGCGATTGCGTGGATGATTCGCCATCATCACGACCGGTTGCGCGTGCAGGGCGACTGGCCAATCACGGTGGCGGAGGTGAAAGTATTTCTTCCTGATGCTCACCGGCTGAAAGTCGACCCCGGGACGAGGGCTGGGCTTTTCGTGACGGATGAGGCGGGCGAGATAATCGGCTACACGGTGCGCACCATGCCGTATTCGCGAGACGTGGTTGGGTATTCCGGTCCGTCGGATGTGCTCGTCGTGCTGGATGAGGAGGACTTGATATTGGGCATTTCGATACGCCACAGCTACGACACGCCGAGCCATATCGAGGATGTTCAGAATGATTACATTTTCATGGAGTCCTGGAATGAGAAAGACTGGGCATCTGTGGCTGAGATTACGGACTGGGGCGATGTGGGAATCTGGGGAGTATCTGGCGCGACCCGCACGAGTGAGGCGGTGATGGAAAGCATCACCCATCGCCTGGCCGTAGCCGAAGGAAATGAGGGGGCGGAGAGAAAGATCGATTTCCACTGGAGAGATGCCGTCCTTTTTGTGATCCTGCTACTTGGCTGCCTGTTTGCGTTTTGGAAGAAGAAGGCGTTCCAGCGCTTTCGATGGATTTATTCGGTGGCTACGATCGGGGTGCTGGGCTTCTGGCTAGGCGATCTGATTGCTCAGTCTCTGCTGGTTGGTTGGATGGAAAGCCGCATCCCCTGGGAGGCTACGCCGGGGCTGGTGCTGTTCGTTTTTGCCCTCTTCCTGCTGCCCTGGTTCACGAAGCAGCCGGTGTATTGTCAGTTCATTTGCCCTCACGGGAACCTCCAGCGCTGGACGATGAAGTGGCTGCCAGCGAAGTGGGTCCAGAAGATGCCTGCGGATGGCAAGTGGCTGGGGAAATGGATACCGTTTCTGCTTCTGATCGTGGTGTTAGGGGTATCCTTTCTGCAACTGGATTTCGATCTCGCGGGGATCGAACCTTTCGATGCTTACCTCGTGAAAGCGGCCGGGATAGCGACGATCTCTATCGCGGTGGGGAGCCTGTTGCTTTCGCTGTTTTTCCCGATGGTGTATTGCCGCTTCGGTTGTCCGACCGGGTGGTTGCTGGAGTTCGTCCGCCGACGTTCCGGGAAGGATCGGTTTGGCGCACGTGACTGGATGGGGTTGGGGCTCTTTGCTGTGGCTGTAGTTTTGTATCTCGTTCCACTCTCAGTTTGGCTTGGATAGTATGAAGAAGAAGGGATCTCCAGTCGTGCGTTTCGTTGGCCTCGCGATTTTGATCGGAGGTGCTGCCTTCCTGCTGGCATCGCCGATTCAGGAAGCGAGGCAAGAACGTCGGGTAAGGGCTCTACTTCTTGAAGTACAGGAGGGACTTCAGAACTACCACATTTCAGAAGAGCTGTATCCCAAACAGCCGATGAAAGGGAAGGAACTGGTCTCGCTCCTGGTCGAGCTGGAGTTTCTCGATGCGTCTACGACCAATCCTTGGACGGGAACAACGTATCTCGATTCGGAAGACTCTGACTGGCTTCGCTACAGCACGGGCAGCTTGGCCGAGACCTACGAGTTGGTGGTTACCTATCCGGAAAGCGAAGAGGTGCAGTTTCGTCTAGACAGCACAGAGAATCAGTCGTTGGAATAGCGAAGCTTATGGATACAGACATCCTCGAATACAATCGCAATGCGTGGAATCTGCAGTCGGAGGAGGGGTGCCGGTGGAGCACACCCTATCCGGACGAGGTGTTTGCCAAGGCTCGGGCCGGGGAGTGGTCGGTCATCCTGACTCCGAACAAGGTGGTGCCTCAGTCGTGGTTTCCTTCGTATCCCGATCTTTCGGGGGTGAAGGTGCTGGCGTTGGCTTCGGGTGGCGGGCAACAGGTTCCGATTCTTGCGGCGGCGGGGGCGGAGGTGACTTCGTATGATGCTTCGGATATCCAGTTGCAGAAGGACGAAGAGACATGCGCTCGCAATGATCTGTCGGTTCGTTGCCTGCAGGGCGATATGGCAGACCTGTCAGGGCTGGAGGATGGCGAGTTCGATTTGATCTTTAATCCTGTTTCCAACGTCTTTGCGGAGAAGCTTGAGCCGATCTGGAAGGAGTGTGCCCGCGTGTTGAAGCCGGGAGGGCAAATGCTGTGCGGTTTCATGAATCCGGCGTTTTTCCTTTTTGATCATGAGATTCTGGAAGAGACCGGAAAGCTGGTGGTGAAGCATCGGCTGCCGTATTCGGACCTCGAGTCGACGGACTTTGAGGACCTTTCGGATCAGATGGATGCACAGTTGAGTCTGGAGTTCAGCCACAGTTGGGAAGAGCAGCTCGGAGGGCAGTGCGATGCCGGATTGGCGATCATGGGATTCTATGAAGACGACTGGGACGAAGAGTCGACTGGGTTGCAGGGGTGGATGCCGATGTATGGGGCAACGCGGTCTGTGAAATGTTAGGTTTTCACATGGGATTCTTTTTTGGTTAGAATGTCCTGACTTGGTAGCAATTTATTCAATGTGAGTTGGTTGGATTGGATTTTACGCGGAGTGGGGAAAAATAGAGTCTTGCGTTGATTCGGCTTGTTGAGAAGATTGCGGGTCGGTTACTATCCGGCCCTTGCGTCTTCTCTTCTCCATTCTCTTTCTTGGTTTTGTCGCTCTCGGGACTTCCGTGCGCGGGTGGGAGAGTTCGTTGTATGATGATTCGTGGGTTCCTGATCCGAATCTCTTTTTCGAGTCGGACAAGGTGGTTCAGGATTTCTCGTATGCGGGCTACATGCGGGGAGAGGAACCGATTCCAGACATTGTAGGTCCGGTGTTCGATGTGGTGAGTGGGTATGGGGCCGATCCGACAGGGACGGTCGATAGCACTATCGAGATTCAGAACGCAATCAATGCGGCAACTTCGGCGGGAGGTGGTGTGGTGTATCTGCCCGCGGGAACGTATCTGGTCGAACCGCTGAGTGGCGAGTCGGTCGCCTTGAAAGTCTCGGGATCGAACGTGGTGCTTCGCGGAGCGGGGAAAGGGCAGACCTTTCTTCTGAATACCTCGTATCAGATGCGAAGCAAAAGAGTGGTCGAGTTTGCCGGGCCGACTCCCTACTGGGGCTGGAACAGTGGCACTGCCTATACGATCACAGAGGATCTACTAACTCCGGGATTCCGGGTTCCTCTGGCTGATGTTTCTGCGTTCTCGGTCGGTGACTGGGTGGTGATCCGCATGGATGTGACGACGGACTGGGTGAACGAACACAATGAGCCGGGGTGGCTGGGGTTCGAGGCATCACTGGGAGGATTGCGCTATTCGAGGCAGGTGATGGAAGTCGATACGGTGAATAACGAGCTCATCCTGGATGCTCCTCTGCGGTATGCGCTGAAGATGCGGGATAATGCGCGAGTCTATATCCGGAACAATGCGCTCGAAGGAGTGGGAATCGAGGATCTCTCGATCGGCAATGTGCAACACCCCGGATCGAACTGGGGAGAGTCGGACTACACGGATTCGGGAAAGAGTGCATACGACACTCATGCCTCCTATCTGATTCAGATGAGGAACGCGCGGAATTCGTGGATCCGACGGGTCGATTCTTTTCAGGCATCTGGGAATACGACGACAGCTCACATGCTATCTAATGGCATCCTTCTTTCCGAGTGTCGGGGAGTGACGATCGAGGAGTGTCACCTGCAGCGGCCGCAGTATGGAGGCGGTGGGGGAAATGGCTACATGTATCGGCTTTCCCATTCGAATGAGTGTCTTGTCAGGGATTGTATCGCGGAGTTCAATCGGCACGGGTTTGTGTTTTCCCACATGGGGAGTTCGGGCAATGTGTATCACAACTGTCGCGACAAAAATACGGGGAAGGCAACGGGTTCGACGAGTTCCTACAATACGTCGGGAAAGGCGAGCGATCATCACATGCAGTTCTCGCATTCGAATCTGATCGATGTGTGTATCGCGGATAATTCGTGGTTTACCGCGCACTACCGCCCCTACGGAACCGATCCGAAGCACAACCTGACTTCGGCCCATTCGGTCTTCTGGAATACGGAGGGTGTGTCGAGTCCGATCGGGAAGGTGGTGCACTCGCAGCAAGCGAAGTATGGCTATGTGATCGGGACGCGTGGTGCGGTGACGGCGGTTGAAACGGGAGGGACATCGACGGAGAAAACGGCGCCGGTCGATCATGTAGAAGGTGTTGGTGCGGGCGACACGCTGGATCCGTATTCGCTGTATCGGGATCAGTTGCGGCGGCGTTTGTTTCTGCCTCGTATCGAGTCGGGAGAGGAGCGGTATTTTGCGTTTCCCGTGAATCGGGTTCCGCTGGATGCGGTGGTGCTGTTCGGCGATAGCACCTCTGTTCCTGCGATGGGGGAAATCGAGTGGTTGCAGGTTGAAGGGCCGGGAGCTGCGCGGATCGGATCTGGTTTTGCTGCGGTTCCATTGCCGGGGACCTACCGGTTTCGATGCACGGCCAGGAATACGAGCTACACCATCCCTGAGGCGGAGACTTCTGAGGTATTTACCTTTCATGTGTTGGCCCCGGACAGGAAGCGCGAGGCGCTCGAACCGATTGCCGACGGATATGTTCGTGGGGGAGCAGCGAATGAGAATGACAACTTCGGAAGCGCCAATTCTCTCTGGATGAAAAACGATGGAGGCGAAGCAGTGGAGAGAGAGTTTTACCTGAAGTGGGACCTTTCTTCGTGGGCGGGATATACTGCTGAATCGATTTCTCTCGAGCTGAATGCCGGTTCCAGCGAGACGGATTGCGACGCGGAACTTTTCCTGGCTGGCGATGGATGGACGGAAGGTTCGCTGACGTGGGCGAGTAAACCTTCGCTGGTGCAATCGTTGGAATTCTGGTCGCCCAGTCCGTCGATGAAACAGGTGTTCGAGGTGACGTCAGTGGTGTCGAGCGAGGTGGGTGGAGATGGTTTTTTCTCGGTCGGTTCGCGGGTGCTTTCGCAGGTATCGAGTGGAACGATCTATCGGTATCATTCGCGAGAGGCGTCGGATTCCAGCCTGCGACCGGTTTTGAGTGGGCAGTTTCAAAATGGAGGGGCAGTTCCGTTTTCGACTTGGGTGGATAGCTTTTCCGGACTGGCGGCCAATGAGAAAGACCCTGACTCGGATCCAGAGTCTGATGGGGTGTTTCACCTGGCAGAGAAGTTCCATTTGCTGTCGCCAGAAGAGGTGGATGGATTTCCCATTGTGCTCGATCGAGATGGAGAAGGATTGTTTGTAGAGTTCGTGCTGAATGAGGATCTGCCTGTCGACACCTGGATGCGGACGGAGTTTTCGAGTGATCCGATGACGGTTCCCTGGGCGATCGATGAGGAAGCTCGATATGAGCCGGGGGCTCAGCCGGGTCGTTTTCGCCTGCGATTGCCATCGAGCGTAGAGTCCGGTCCCGATACGGCGATGCGGATGGTGTATCGGCTAGGGAGTGAGGAGTATTTTCTGCCGGTGCCTCTTCGGGCTGGTGTAGTGCCTTTCTCGGTTACGAGGGCAGGAGTCGATGTGGAGGTCTCGTGGGATCCGAACCTGGCGGCGACTGTGCAGATTTTTCGCGGGACGACGGGTGAGTTCGGCGAGGCGGCTTTGCTAGGGGATTCATCGTCCGGGAAGTTCGTGGACGATGCGGGCGATCCTTCGGTGGAGCAGTATTACTGGGTGCGAGCGGTTTCCGTGGTGGGTATTCCTGAACCGGTGAGTGCTGTGCAGAGTGTTGTTGCTCTTCGTCCGCGGCCGGATCTATCTATCGGGAATTCGCTATCAAGCATGCGGGGAAATAATCAATATGGCGGTCGGCAGCAACTGAAAGTCGCGTCGAAGCGGGGGGCTCGTGCTTTCCTCGGGATTCAAAGTGATAGGTTGCCTGAGGCGGTGAGGTTGCGGGGTACGAGGGGGAATCGGTTGTTACGGGTGACGTATGTTTCCGCGAGTCCGCCGGCTGGAAATATCACGGGCACGGTTGTCAGGGGGACTTATCGGACTCCGGTGCTTTCGGGAGCCGGGCGTGCAGTTGGGGTGATTAAGGTGCGACGTTTGAAGAAGGAGCGATCGTTCCGGAAGAAGGTTCGCGTTTCCGGGGCTTCGGCTACTAACGGGGCTGTGGCGGATGGGGTGATTTTTTTCTACAAGGCGAAGTAGGTGGGTGGATTCGACTGTACTCGCTCACGCTCGCACCTACCTTGAGACGTCAGGTTTTCTGGCCGGTGGGGCGGACGAGGATGTCGGTGACTTCGGCGGTTTTGGGCATGGTGAGTTGGTGGAGGACGAGGTCGGCGATTTCTTGGGGCTGGAGTATTGGGTAGCCGATCTTGTCGTATTTTGATCCACCTGCTCCGGTGGCGAAGTATTCGTCGAGGAGTTCGGTGTCGACGAAGCCGGGTGAAATGCTGCTGACGCGGGTAAGGTTGTCGGCTTGTCGGAGTTCCTGCCGCAAGCCTTCGGTGATGGCTCGGACGGCGAATTTGGAAGGAGCGTAGAACCCTCCTTTTCCGGGGACTCGATGTCCTGACATGCTACTGATGTTCACGATGTGGCCTCCTTCCGAAGGAAAGTAGCGGAGGGCTTCTTTGGTCACGGCAGTGAGGGCGAGGACGTTGACGTCCATCATGGTTTGCCAGTCGTCAAAATCTCCGTCCACGAGACTAGCCTGACGGGCGACTCCGGCAGCATTGATGAGTATGTCGAGGCCATCCAGTTTGTCGGATGCTTTGGAAATGCAGTTGGGGATGGTCGAAAAGTCGCGGAGGTCGATGGGAAACACGGCAGCGGTTCCTCCGTTTCCTTCGATTTTTTCTGCGGTCTCGCGGAGGCGTTCCTCACGGCGTGCGAGGAGGGCTACGGAGGCTCCTTGAGCGGCCAGTTGCTCTGCGATCGCTCGGCCAATGCCGCTCGATGCACCGGTGATGATGGCTTTGCGTCCGTGGAGGAGAAGGGAGTTTTCCATAGTGAATGAAGAGGATGATGGCTCGATTTTTCAACAAAAATACCCAACAACGGGTCCTATCTGGCCTACAGTTGGGCTAATGATGTATAGACCTCTTGCCAGAAATCTTTACCGAAATGATTTTTTTACGGGTAGGAATTCCCTTCGCTTCGCGAAGAAGGCGTTTTTTGAGGCTCGGGCTGAGGTTTCGCTTGGCTTCGTTCCTTGTTCGGTCGTTGGGGAAGCCCAACTCCCTCTCAAGCGCCTTGCCAAACGCAACCTCAACCACGAGATTTCGGCAAATATTTCTGGCAAAAGGTCTAAACTGTTACGTCTGGCTGCTGCGGCAGTCGTTTTTGTTTTTGGATCGAGTCATCATGTGCAGGCGGAGGACTGGCCCACTTTTCTGGGGCCGACTATGGATCTGCATAGCGGTGAAACGGGATTGAATCTCGAATATGGTCCGGAGGGACCTCCCGTGTTGTGGGAAGTGGAGCGAGGTGGTGGGCATGCCGGACCCGTAGTGGTCGACGATCATGTTGTGTTCATTCACCAGGTGGATTCGAAGGAAGAGGTGAAATGTGTGATGGCCGATACGGGGGAAGAGGTCTGGAGTCACTCGTATGACGTGGAGATGGCGAACGCAGCGGAGACTTACGGCATTTTCGATGCGCCACGTAGTAGTCCGGTGATCGATCCGGAGACGAAGCTCGTTTACACTCTCGGGAATGATGGAGACCTGATCTGCTTTGAGCTTTCGAGCGGCGAGATCGTCTGGGAAAAGAGTTTGCCAGCAGTCTTTGGACCTTCGCCATTTTTCTTCGGATACGGTTCTTGTCCGCTTGTTTTTGGAGAGAAACTGATCGTGCAGGTGGGATCCGATTCTGCGACAGTCGCGGCTCTCGATAAGAAAACGGGAGATACTATCTGGACAACTGATCATGACTGGAATGGCAGCTATGCTTCACCAGTCGTGATGCCGGTCAATGGGGTGGACTGTCTCGTTGTGTTTGCCGGAGGAAAGGTGAAGCCGACTCACGGTGGGGTGCTCTTGATCGATCCCACGGATGGGGCGGTGAAAGATTCTTTTCCCTGGCGCTCGGATAATTTCGCCAGCGTGAATGCAGCGACTCCGGTTCCCTGTGGACCGAATCGAGTTTTTATCACGGAGGATTACGGAAAGGGTGGAGTGATGCTCCAATACGATTCGGCGTTCCACGCTCGGATCCTGTGGACCTCTCCAGAGTTTGGATGCCAGTTCCAGACGCCGATTTATCACGAAGGAATCGTCTACGGATTTGGCGGAAACGGGGGGCTGATGCTCGCTTTTGATGCTGCGACAGGACGACACCTCTGGAATGAGGCGTTCTACCAGACCACGATCCCGTGGAATGGACGGGACATCCCGATCAGCCTCGGGCACGCGCATCTGATCTATGTCGATGGCGGTTTTCTCTGTCTGAGTGAGAACGGCTCGCTGATCCGAATGTTCCTCGATGCGGGCGGATTTCAGCTCGGTTCGATGGCCCGTTTGTTCTACACTCCAGAGACCTGGGCACCGCCCGTGGTGAGCAATGGGCGCCTGTTCATCAACAAGAACTACGATGGCACGAAGCTGATTTGTTACGACATCTCGGGAACAAAGTCGGAATAAAGGGTTTCCATTTCATCCCACGTGGATACTGTTCGCGCTCCCGTTTCAGAACGGGCAAAGGAAATTCCTTCCCAACCGAAGAAGATGAGTTCAAATCCCATCGATGGCGTTTTGCTGGTAGATAAAGGTCAGGACATGACCTCGCATGATGTTGTGGCCGTGGCTCGACGGACACTGAATATGAAAAAGATCGGCCACTGTGGCACGCTGGATCCGATGGCGACGGGATTGTTGATTCTCGTAGTCGGACGCGCGACGAAGATCTCGGATCTCCTGATGTCGGAGGACAAGGAATACACGGGCACGCTGGAGCTGGGAAAAACGACCAATACGCAGGATGCCGAGGGGCAGGTGGAGACAGAAGCGGAAGTCCCGGCGTTTTCTGATGAGCAGATTGAGGCGGCATTCCAGAAGTTCCGCGGAGATTTTTACCAGACTCCACCGATGGTCTCGGCGATCAAGAAGGACGGTGTTCCTCTCTACAAGCTGGCTCGGCAGGGGAAAGAGGTCGCCCGCGAACCGAGATTTGTACACGTCTACAGTCACCGGATTGATCGAATCGAGCTGCCGGAAGTAGACTTTAAAGTTCGCTGCACGAAGGGATTCTACGTTCGGACGTATGCACACGACATCGGTCAGGAACTGGGATGTGGTGCTTTCCTGAAAGCCCTCCGCCGGACGAGATCGGGCAAGTTCGATTTGGAAAGATCAGTGACATTTGAGGAACTGAAGCACGGAGACAGAGACGATATCGCTTCGAAAATGCTCTCACTTCCAGAGGTTTCGCGACTGCGAGGAGCGTGATATGAATGGTTTTGCTGCTTCTGCCTATGAACAATGAATCTGCTGCATGATATCTCCGAACTGAAAAATCTTGAGGGTCCGCTGCATTTGGCGATCGGGGTTTTTGATGGAGTGCATCTGGGGCATAAGGAGGTTATAGAAGCAGCTTTTGATTCTGCAAAAGAGGTTGGGGGACAGATTGTTGTTGTTACTTTTGATCCTCATCCCGTAGAAGTGTTGGCACCAGCCAATGCCCCAAGGCTCCTGGCGGGGCATGAGCACAAGCTGCTGATCCTGGAAAGGGAGATGGGGGTAAAGAACGTCCTGATCGTTCGCTTTGACCGGGATTTTGCGGAACAGACCGGGGAAGAATTCGTGAGGGCTTTGATCGGCTCGGGGCCTGCCGGTGGAATCGCCCGTATCTGTGTGGGCGAGGCGTGGCAGTTCGGAAAAGGCAGGTCTGGTGATGTGGAGTTACTGAGGACCCTGGGGAGTGAGTTGAATTTTGAGGTGACGGGTGTGCCTACCGTAGAAATGGGCGGTATGCGGGTCAGCAGTACGCGGATTCGCGAAGCGGTCGGAGCGGGGGATTTTGAGGTGGCGGAGAAACTCCTCGGGAGAAAGTATACGGTCTATGGCACTGTGATCGGTGGACGAAAGCTGGGGCGGACCATCGGGTTCCCGACGGCGAATCTAACGGTCCACAGTGAGCAACTTCCGCCAACCGGGGTGTATGCTGTGCGAGTCGTAGGGTATGGAGACTCGTGGGATGGTGTCGCGAATCTGGGGTATCGACCGACGGTCGAGGGAGGCGAGGTGAAGCGGTTGCTGGAGATCCACCTTTTTGGCCTGGACTATGAGATCTACGGGGAAGACCTGGAGGTGGAGTTCGTGCAGTTCCTGAGAAGGGAAAAGAAATTCTCGGGAGTCGATGAGCTGAAAGAGCAGATCGCTCTCGATGTCGAAAAAGGGAAGAAGGCCCTAACATGAAAAAAGGCGACCCGTTTCCGGATCGCCTTTCTGCAAAATCTGGTAAGAGATCTTACTGAGGCATGGTCTGAAGACCTTCGAGGCCACCTGCCTGATTGATCGCTCCAGCCATTCCGATGCCGTATCCGATACCGGCAATAACCATTGCGATGATCCAGTAGATCGCGAGTTTGGTCTGTCCTTTCATGAACAGATAGATCAAGCCACAAATCCCAATAAAGATTGAGAGCACTCCCCAAAGAGTGTCGCCTGCTTTGAACGCTTTTACGATAGCCATGATCCAAAAGATCAGGCATGCGATACCAGCGACGAAAGCGAGAATTCCTCCAATAATAGCCATAGCAGTCTAAATAATGTTGTTTTGTTGGTTCCTGATGTCAGCCGGTCTTCGAACTGACGTCATGCAGATACAGACGTAGCGAATTCAGGGTTATGCGTCAAATCTTGAATTTTTTGTGTTTTTGTTCTATCTCGCTGATTTCGTTGGTTTTACCGCTAACGTGAAGCTGAAAAGGTCCGTTTCAGCGGTGTCTTATGGCCCCTTTTGCGCCACGCGAAGCTATTGATTTTGCGGGCTTTATGAGGATCGTTCGATTCGTGCGCGCTCTCCTCTTCATTTTTGCTTTCTCCACAGTTCTCTCCTCCGTTCGGGGAAATGAAATGGATGAGCTGTATGGTTTCTTCTCTGATTACTGCTTCAAGTGTCACGATGCGGACGTCCAGAAAGGCGATCTGCGGCTTGATGAGATGGTGGACGCCCCTGACTTCATTCGGGATCGAGAAGCCTGGCTTTCCATTCTGGAACAGATCGAGACTCGGGAGATGCCGCCGAAAGACCCTCTGCCCGACGAGAAGGCTTACGCGCACTGGGAAGAGGTTCTGCACGAAAAGGTCAACGATATTGACTGGGAGAAATACAAGCACCCGGGCCACGTAACGATCCCGCGCCTGACACGTGCTGAATACAACAACACGATCCGCGACCTGTTCGGGATGGATACGAATCCGGGGAGGAACTTTTCGCCAGATGCGGAGGGAAGAACGGGATTCACCAACGACCGGGATAATCTGTTCGTGACAGGGACGGACCTGGAAAAGTATTTCGAGGCAGCCGATCTCACGATCGAGGCGCTGCATTCTTTTTCAAAGGAGCCGATCTCGTGGTTTCGTGAGGCTGAGAAGATGTTTATGACGGAGAGTCTGACAAAGCCTTCGAAGTTCGATGAAGATAGTGTGGGGCACATTCTAACCAATGGACAAAAGACTCTCTACGAGAGCGTGGAATTGCCAGCGTATGGATTCTACCGCGTGACGATACGAGGAAAGAGCACCACATACGGTCCGGCCAAGGCTCTGTTCCGAATGGATGACGTGTTAGTAGGAGAGTTGCGGGTAGATGGAAGAGAGCTCCAAGAAGATTCCGCTACTTTCTTTATGACTCCGGGCAGCCACCAGGTGACGCTGAATGTGAAGCTGCCGCCGCGAGAGTTGAAGAAAAAGGGGAAGGACAAAGAGAGCGACCCGCAATACACGGTGCTTCCAGAGAATGCGAACGAGATTATCGGCAAGGAGTCGGTGAAGCGATCTCCTGAGTTGGCCATGCCGGAGGAGCCATCGGGCGAGTTGAGAAAGCTCGTTCTCGACTGGAACCGGAACGAGAAAGGCGTGCAGCGCGCATACGAGTGGCTGCGTTTGCTGGGAGAGAACGGGGATCCTAATCAACACGCGCGTTTCAAAGGCTATGTTGAGGAGCGGTTAGTGCCTTTGGAGGAGTTGAAGCCCAAGCTGGCAAAGGAAATGGGGATATCGGTCAAGCAGTTCGAGAAGCAATATGCTGAGGCAAATCAAGAGGCTTTGAAAGACCGAGAGAAACTCTTGGCGATTGAGAATCCCATTGTCGCCCAGAAACGAGGTTTCATCGGGGTGGACTGGCTCAAAGTGGAGGGGCCCGTTCTTCCCTCAGACCTCGATAATCCTGAGCTTCTGGATGAGGCGGTGAAAGCTGTTGTGAAAGGCAAGGGGTGGAAGAAATGGTTCCCTGATTTTGTTTCCCGTGCGTTCCGGCGCCCAGTCCCTGAGACGGAGATGGAGATGGAGAAATACCTGACCTTTTACCAAACGATTCGCGACGAGGGAGGGAGTCACGGGGAGGCTGCCGGTGCGGCTGTCTCTGCTGTTCTGGTTTCGCCGAGCTTTCTCTACCGGGCCGAGGAGCTTCCCGCAAAACCGGGTGATGAAGTGATGGAGCTGACGGATCATCAACTGGCTTCTCGGCTTTCTTACTTTCTCTGGCAAAGCACCCCCGATAAGGAACTTCGAAACCTGGCTGATGAGGGCAAACTATCGGAAGAGGGGGAGATCAATCGGCAAGTGAAGAGAATGCTGAACGATCCGAAGGCGGATGCGCTTTTCTCTACATTTCCGGGGCAGTGGCTGGGATACGAATCGCTCGGTATCAGTGTGATTCCGGATGGAACCCGTTTCCCTGAATTCGATGCGGAGTTGGCGGAGGCGATGAAGGCGGAAACGGCAATGTGGTTCCAGCGCATCCTGGCGACAGATAAGAGTCTGTTCGAATTACTGTCGTCGGATCATACGTATCTGAACTACCGTCTCGCGGCGCACTATGGGATTCCCGATGTTCGAGGTGAGGAATTGCAGCTTGTTTCGCTGAATGAGGAAGAGCAGCAGAGGCGTGGCGGCATTCTAGGGATGGGAAGTGTGCTGGCAGCGACGTCGACTCCAGTAAGAACGAGTCCCGTGCTGCGTGGTGTTTTTGTGATGGAGCGAATTCTCGGTGATGAGCCGGGAGATCCGCCTGCGGATGCAGGGGAG
Organism: Verrucomicrobiales bacterium; assembly: GCA_002698785.1. Taxonomy (GTDB): domain Bacteria; phylum Verrucomicrobiota; class Verrucomicrobiia; order Verrucomicrobiales; family DEV007; genus Arctic95D-9. Next base: position 181,283 of record PAAG01000031.1, read on the forward strand.
TTGCCGGGAAATGCGGGGAGTCGCGGAAAGTCCTTGAAGGAGGAACTGGAAATTCATCGGGACCGGGCCGACTGCGCGGTGTGTCACGACAAGATCGACCCACTCGGCTTTGGCTTGGAAGGTTTCGATGTGATCGGGCGCTGGAGAGGGGACGAGGGGAAGCTTGATATGGAGGGCGTGCTTCCCGACGGTACTTCCTTTACGGGTGTGGCCGGTTTGCGCACCTATCTAACGGAGAATCGCAGGGAAGATTTTGTGAGGCATTTGGCAGAACGTCTGCTGAGTTATGGCCTGGGTCGTGAACTCCAATTTTACGACGAGCCTGCCGTCCTGGAGATTTGTGAAAAGGTCGCTGCGAATGAATACGGTGGAACCTCTCTGGTTCAGGCAATCGTAGACAGTTATCCTTTTCGACACCAACACGCACAAACGGAGATCGAACTTCATCCCACGAAAGAATGATACGAAAACCACTTTCCAGAAGAACTCTTCTCCGCGGTCTGGGGGCGACTCTTGCGCTTCCTTACCTGGAAATGATGGAGGCGAAAGGTGCCTCGGCCAGTGCTCCGAAGCGCTTGTGCAGCATCTTCCAACCGAACGGGGTATTTCCCAAGGCGTGGGATGTGACGGGTGTGGGAACTGATTTTACGCTTTCGCCGATTCTTTCTCCGCTGGAACCGCTGATGGGCGACTTCTCTGTTGTCAGCGGATTGGATAACCTGGGTAAAGGGCACGTACAGCTGACTGGTTCGTTTTTGACCGGAAGGCAGATCAGCTTGAAGAAAAATGCGGTGTCCCTGGACCAGCAGGTCGCTGCGCTGGTCGGTGACCGGACTCCGCTGCGATCGGTTATTCTTGGAACGGAGCCTCCGCGACAGGGGATCGCCAGTGGTGAGCCGATCGCTTATGCCAATACGGTGAGCTGGAGCAGCGAAACGACTCGCGTTTCTCCAGAGATCAATCCTCGCGTTGCTTTTGATCGTCTTTTCCGCGATCGGACGGGTCCGGCAGCAGTCAGTGAGGCGACTCGCAGGAAAAGCGTTCTCGATCTCGTGCTGGATGATGCGAAGGGTCTGCGGAAGCGTGCAGGATCAATCGATCGGGATAAGATCGATGAGTATCTGGATTCGGTTCGCGAAGTCGAAGTGAGGGTGGAGAAGACGCTGAATCCACCGACCCCGGAATGGGAGCCGACGATGGCTCCTGAGATGCTGGAGAGACCCGGCCCCGGTTTGCCGCGCGATCGCCAGATGCATCTCCGACTGATGATGGACCTGATGGTTCTCTCTTTCTGGACGGACACGACGCGTGTCGGAACGCTGATGACGGCGCATGGTTTCAGCCGCCAGAATTTCTCTTTCCTCGATGGGGTGACGAGCGATCACCACGGAATGTCCCACCACAAGAACAAGGAGGACTCGGTGCAGGAGTATACTCGTGTGAGCACGTGGTATATCGAACAACTTGCCTACCTTCTTGAGAGAATGCGTTCGATTGAAGAGGGCGACGGGAATCTGCTGGATAACTCTGTGGTGCTTTACGGGTCGGGAATGAAAGACGGCAATGGGCACATCAAGAATGACCTACCACTCCTCGTGGCTGGAGGAGGTGGCGGTAAGCTCCGTCAGGGGCAGCACATTCGCTGCGAAAAGGGGACCCCACATTCGAATCTTCTGCACACCATCGGTGGTGTGATGGGCCTCGAATCCGAGACGTTTAATGGCGTGAGTACCGGGGTAGTCGATTCGTTGATCGTGTGATAGAATAGACGGCTACCGACCTCGCGATTCTCTTGAAGAAAATTCCCGTACAATGTAGCCTCCCGAAGCTCGGGTTGCTCGCTGCGTGTTTTGCAGTGATTCAGGTGGCGTGTGTCCACGCGCAGCTTTCGCCATTTCCCGATCCGGGAGGGCAGGGGGCGACGACCTGGGATCTGCCCGAGCTTTCACCTCCCGACTTGATCGAGCCGGTCATCAATCCTCGGCAAACGAGTGCGGACCAGATTGCGAGATTGTTCAACCGGGACCTGCGTGATATTGAGGAAGCTCAGGAGGACATCATTTCCCAATTGGAAAAACTTCCTCGTGTCACGAGGGAAACGCAGCGGGTAAATGCGTTTGGATACCACTCGGGGAATTCGAAAACGCGACCGAAGTGGTTGCAGATCGATATGGGGGAAAGGGTATCGCCAGATGCGATCGCGCTTTTCCCTGTGACGGCTGAGCTCGGTGATGGGGAAGTGGTCTTTGGATATGGATTTCCTCGCAGTTTTCGGATCGATATTTCTGACGATGCGGAGTTTCGAAATTACGAGACGATGATCGAGAACCGTATGGATGATCCGTCGGGTGTGAGGAGGTGGCCTTATTTCCGTGAAGTGGCAGGGGTGAGTGGTCGGTATATTCGGATCAGCGTTTCTGCAGCGGGGCTGTGGCGTTCGCCGACGGGACAGAATGTTTTCGCGCTCAGTGAGGTGATGGTGCTCGATGGCGGGCGAAATCTTGCTCTAGGAAAAAAGGCAACTGCTCTGGACAGTGGTGGTGACCCGGATGTTTGGTCGAGTAAATTTGTCGTGGATGGTATCACGACGTTGGGGCTTCCCCACGGGATTGAGGACAGTCCGACCCTGGGATTCCGTGCGAGGTCGCAGAAGCCTGCGAATCAGAGTTGGGTCCAAGTGGACCTGGGAGAGCCCATGCCGATCGAGCAGGTGGCGATCATCCTTGCCGATCCGCCGGCAGCGGTCCCGGATCCGACGATACGCTTTCCTTATCCTTTGAGTATTGAGATTTCCGAATCGCCCGACATGAAGAATGCGGATGTGGTGGGTCGCTTCAATCCATCACAGATTGGAATGATTGGGGCCAATCCGCTCGCCGTTCCTGTGAATGATGGATATGGGCGATATGTGAGGGTCTCGGTTCATGGGCCGAAAAATCCGACGCGAATATCGTTCGATCTGGCTGAACTGCAGGTGTATTCCGGCAATGAGAATGTGGCTTTGAAGAAGCCGGTGACCGGGATGCATACATTGAAAATTCGAAACTGGGCTCCCGAGTTCCTGGTCGATGGATACAGTAGCCGTCGCAATCTGGTGTCGTATGAGACGTGGCTTTCGGATCTTTCGAAGCGCAATAACCTCGTGAGGCGATGGCTCGATAAGGAAGAGCAGCGCTTGGATCTTGTTGATAAAACGGTGACCCGTGGTGTGACTTTGATTGCCAGTGGTGTCACTGGAGTGCTTGGATTTGTCCTGGTTGCCCTTTCCCGGGGACGGGTGAAACGGAGGAAAGATCTTGAGGCTCTCCGTCAGAGGATTGCGAGCGATCTTCACGACGATATCGGAAGTAACTTGAGTAGTATTGCCCTGTTGGCAGAGCTGGGGAAAACAGAGGCAGATGAACCGGAGCTTGTTGTGGAGGAATTGACGGAGATTAAGTCTACCGCCGACAAGACGATCGAATCGATGCGGGATATTGTGTGGCTGATTCGTCCAGGAGAAGAGACCTGGTCACAGATGCTGACTCGTTTCCGAGAAACCGCGTCCAAACTGCTTCGAGCGCATGAGTATTCCATCAACGTTCAAGGCGAAGCTCATGACGATCGGTTGCCATTGGAGTTCAAACGTGACCTTTTCCTGATCTACAAAGAGGTCTTGAATAACATCGTTCGGCACGCGGAGGCGGAGAATGTGAATATTGAGATCGACTGCAAGAGAAACCGACTGCAGATGAAAATCGAGGACGATGGCAAGGGCTTCAACAATCTCGACCAGGAGTTCAAGGAGGGGAACGGTCTTCGTAATTTGCGCATGCGCGCTCAGGCAATTGGGGCGAACTTGAAAGTGCGGAGTGCCCTGGAAGAGGGCACCACAGTTCTCCTGACCGTACCCATGCCGTGAACGGGGAAAAATTTTGCATGCATTTTACCCTATTCGATTCACCTTAACTACCGTCTTTTAGGAAATGAGCGAGGAAAACCAGACCGAAGAAACCCCCAAAGCCCCAACACGCGTTTGGGTGGTTGAAGACAACGAAACTCTGCGCCGCACCGTGGCTCGTGTTCTCGACCGTCAGAAGGACATGAAGTGCGTGCACCAGTACGAGCGGTGCGAGGAAGCGATTGAGGCTTTGGTGGCTGGTGAGCGCCCTGACGTGATGCTCTTCGACATCGGTTTGCCGGGAATGAGTGGTATCGAGGGGATTCGCCGAATCAAGACAGCTTTGCCTGAGATCGAGATTCTCGTCTTTTCTGTTTTTGACGACAACGAGAAGGTTTTCAACGCGATCTGTGCCGGTGCTTCCGGTTATCTTCTGAAGACTTCCAGCATGGGCGAGATTCCAGATGCGATCCGTGAGATTCTCGGTGGAGGTGCTCCTATCAATGCCCTGATTGCTCGCCGAGTGCTCGACATGTTCAGCGATCTGGCTCCCCAGAGCCGCGACTATGGCCTTACCGAGCGTGAGAAAGAGGTGCTCGAGCAGATGGTGGAGGGGCTCACGAAGAAGGAGATCGCCGACCAGCTCGACCTCAGCTTCCACACCGTCGACAAGCACATTCGTGGAATCTACAGCAAGCTCCACGTCAACACGATGACAGGTGCTGTCGCCAAGGCTCTGAAGGAAGGTTTGCTTCCCAAAGGGTAATCTCCATTTTTACGTGCTTGAACGTTATCTCGTTCCCCGCTAGCCATTAGCCCATGTTTTACATAGGCATTGATAGCGGGACGCAAAGCACCAAGTCGGTCGTCCTTGATTTCGAGACCGGCGAGATTGTCGCCCAGTCGAGTAAACCGTATGGGTTGATTGAGGGCTTACCTGCGGGCCACCTCGAACAACACCCTGCGGACTGGATCGATGCCGTTCAGTCGACCATCCTGGATTGCCTGAATCAGCTGGGTGATCGAAAGGGCGAACTGCGCGGGATCGGTGTCAGTGGTCAGCAGCACGGACTTGTTGTTCTGGACGAGAATGATGAGGTGATCCGACCTGCAAAACTCTGGTGCGATACCTCGACTACGGAGCAGTGCCAGCAGTTTGCCGATGCGTTTGGTGGTGTTGATGGGCTTATCGAAAAAGCCGGCAACGCTATCATGCCGGGATACACGATCCCTAAGCTGCTCTGGCTAAAGCAGAACGAGCCTGATCACTTTTCCAGGGTAAAAACTATTCTTTTGCCCCACGATTACATTAACTTCTGGCTTTCCGGTGTGAAGCGAATGGAGTTCGGAGATGCTTCCGGGACGGGGATTCTCAATGTTCGTACCCGGGAATGGGATGCTGAGTTGATCAATTTCGTTGATTCCTCCGTGCACGAGATGCTTCCGACTCTCGGATCGTCAAACGAGGTGCATGGAACCTTGCGTCCGGAGTTGGCCTCTGAATGGGGCGTGGATTCCAGTGTGATTGTCAGTGCGGGTGGTGGTGACAACATGATGGGTGCGATCGGGACGGGAAATATTGCGGACGGTGTGATCACGGCGAGCTTTGGCACATCGGGAACGTTGTATGGCTGTGCAGAGAAGCCGATCATCGATCCCAATGGAGAGATTGCCGCTTTTTGCGACAGCACGGATCGTTGGCTCCCGCTGGTTTGTACGATGAATGTGACGGTGGTCACCGAGCAGGTTCGAAACTGGTTTGGATGGGATCACTCGGAAATGGAGGCGCAGATACAGTCTGTTCCAGCGGGCGCTGGCGGGGTGAGCTTTCTGCCTTACCTGAATGGTGAGCGGACTCCGAATCTCCCGAATGGCAGTGGTGTGCTGCACGGTTTGTCTGGATCGAGTGGTTCTCCAGCACATCTCGCTCGTGCGGCAATGGAGGGAGCGACGTTGGGCTTGGCTTACGGGTTGCGTCGATTCGACGAGCTTGGACTTTCGCCCAGTGAGATTCGACTGACGGGCGGTGGATCGAAGAGTGCGGTGTGGCGCCAAATTTCGGCGGATGTATTTGGAGTTCCCGTAGTGGGGCTGGCGACGGCGGAGGGCGCTGGTTTAGGCGGTGCTATTCAAGCTGCCTTTGCAGACGGAAAAGGGAGCTACGAGGACCTGTGCGGGCGTTTCGTTGCACTTGAGGAGTCAACACGGTGCCTGCCTAATGCGGACAACGTGGGGCTTTACCGAGAAAAACTCGATCGTCAGATTGCCCTGACAACCTGCCTGAAGGAGGCGGATTTGCTCTAAACTGTAGATGTCCCGTCTGGATAAAACTTTGGTTTCGGCAAAAGATCTGTCTCCCAAGGCTCGGCGCATTGGGGTGTGCCTTGTGGCCTTGATGAAGGTTTTCGCGGTTACATTTCGTTGGCGATGCCATGATCCAGATAATCTGAGAGAGAACCTGCCTGAGACGCCGATGATCTGGATCTGCTGGCACAATCGAATTTTCGTTCTGGCGGACATTTATCGGCGGTATTTGCCATCGAGAAGCGGGGCGGTGCTGACGAGTGCGAGCCGTGATGGCGAGATCATTGCCAAGATCATTTCAATGTATAAGGTCGCGGCGATTCGAGGTTCTTCTTCGAGGAGGGCAGTTGCTGCGCTGGTGGCCCTGAAGGACTGGCTGAAGGAGGGATACGATGTCGGCATTATTCCCGACGGGCCTCGTGGTCCGCGCTACAAACTGGGGCCCGGCACTGTGAAGCTGGCCCAGATGACGGGAGCCCAGATTCTTCCTTTTCGAATCGAATATGGCTCTTACTGGAGTTTTAAGAGCTGGGATAAATTTCGATTGCCGAAGCCTTTCACCACGGTAGACGTCTATCTGGAACCTCTGATTTCCATTCCCAAAGAACTCGATGATGAAGCGTTCGAGCAGGAGCGCTTGAGAGTTGAAAACGCATTGAATCCCGACCATGAAGTTGATTGAAGGAGCCCCCATCGCTGAAGCTGTATACCAGGAGTGCCTTGCCTCGTTTGAGGAGCTAAAGGCGGCTGGGCACCTGCCCGGACTGGCGGTGGTGCTGGTCGGAGACGATCCGGCTTCACGAGCCTATGTCGGATCGAAAGAGCGGAAGTGCCAGGAGCTTGGGATGCATTCGGTGAAAATCGAAAAGTCTGCCGACACGACGCAGGAGGAGTTGCATGCGGTGATTGACGAACTGAACGCGGATGAGTCGATCCATGGAATCCTCGTTCAGCTCCCGCTGCCGAAGCATTTGAATGAGGATGAAGTGATTCTTCGCATCGATCCGGCGAAGGATGTGGATGGCCTTCACCCGATTAATCTGGGTAAACTTGCGATGGACGACCCCACTGGTTTTGCTCCCTGCACGCCGAGTGGTTGTCAGCGAATGCTCATTGAGAGTGGGATTGAGACGTCGGGACAGAACGTGGTCATCGTCGGGAGAAGCTTGCTGGTTGGGAAAAGCCTCGCTCTTTTGATGATGGGGAAAGGAGCGGGTGGTAATGCGACTGTGACAGTTGCTCATTCTCGAACGAGGGACCTGAAGGCAGTGACGAGTGAGGCAGATATCCTTGTCGCGGCGATCGGAATTCCGAAGTTCATCGGTCCCGATCATGTAAAGGAAGGTGCCGTGGTGATCGACGTGGGAATCAATCGAATCGAGGATCCGACTGCAAAACGGGGAAGCAGACTGGTGGGAGATGTCGATTTTGAGGCTGTAGCCGAGAAATGCAGTGCGATAACGCCTGTGCCGGGTGGCGTGGGTAAAATGACCATCGCGATGCTGATGGCGAATACGATTCGTGCCTGCCGGATGAAGGTAGGTATGTAGGTATTCTGTTGATCCTCAACGAGGAAGGTTTTGCCGATTTTGTAGTCTTCAACCGCGGGTTGGCACGTATCCTGATTAAGCCTTGAACACAAAGGGCAAAACGAATTCGGGTTTCGGATTCGGGGTGAGAATTCGTGTCAAATTTTCGCTCTGATTTTGGGATTTTCTTCTAGCCAGCGGCTTAGATTGAAGCGACTTTGAATGCCCGTTTTTCAGTCCGACCTGCTACTCTCATGAGTCACTCCATATCTGCGCGTGCGAATGTCGATCTAATCGACCGCAAATACGAATCCTGGAAAGAGGATCCCAATTCCGTTGACCAGAATTGGGCGATGTTCTTTGAGGGGTTCGAACTGGGGATGACTCAGCCTGGTTCGAGTGGTTCCGCGAGCGGTGTCTCAGGCGCAACCGAGATGGTTGGCGGTCTCGATATCGCGACCCGGGCAAGGGTGGTTTCGCTGGTGCACACTTACCGTACTCTCGGGCACATCGGTGCATGGTTGGACCCGCTTGAGGAAAGTGCTCCCGAGCCTCATCTCCTCAGCCTCGATGAGCTTGGATTTTTGCCAGAGCATCTCGACGAAGAGGTAACGACTCAGTTTTACGAAAACGGCCGGAAGATGAAACTCCGGGAACTTATCGATCGTCTTCGTCGCACCTACTGCGAAAAGATCGGTTTTGAGTTTATGCATATCCAGACGCCGGATGTGCGAAACTGGCTTCGTGATCGGATCGAAGCAAGGATCGATCAGCCCGATCCGCCGCATGAAGACAAGAAGCTAGCGCTCAAGTGGCTGGCCGAGGCGGAACATTTTGAAAGATTCCTGCATCGGAAGTATGTAGGACAGAAGCGATTCTCGCTTGAGGGTGGAGACGCTCTCATGGTGGCCTTGAATGGACTCACTTCGATGTTCCAGAAGTATGGTGTGTCAGAACTCGTAATGGGAATGGCTCACCGAGGTCGTCTGAATGTGCTGGCGAACCTTTTGAAGAAGCCACTGCGGGTGATCCTGTATGAGTTCTCCGAGAACTACGTCCCGAATCTTGTCGCTGGAGATGGAGACGTGAAATATCACCTCGGATATGAGTCGACTCTGAAGTTCGACGATCATGAGTTTAAGATCCAGTTGGCCGCAAACCCGAGTCACCTTGAAGCAGTAAATGCCGTTGTGGAAGGGAAAGCCCGCGCTCGCCAGCGTGCGCGTGATGAAAAGCTTCATGACTCTTTTGTCGACCGGGATGCCGTTCTTCCTGTTCTGATCCATGGTGATGCGGCGTTTGCCGGGCAGGGGAGTGTGGCAGAAACGCTGAACCTTTCTCAGCTTCTCGGTTACCGCACGGGCGGAACAGTTCACATCGTGGTGAACAACCAGATCGGATTTACCACTACTCCGAAAGACGCTCGTTCTTCCGTTTACTGCACGGATGTTGCCAAGCTGATCGAGGCTCCGGTTTTCCATGTGAATGGAGACTCTCCGATGGACGTCCTTTACGTCACAGAGTTGGCTTTGGCATTCCGTCAGGAATTTGGTCGCGATGTGGTGATCGACATCGTCTGCTACCGCCGTCATGGACACAACGAAGGCGATGAGCCTGCGTTCACTCTGCCGAAGACCTATCGCGACATCCGCAAGCATGACACTCCACTTACGCTTTTCCGCCGTGAGCTCGTCGACTCGAAAGAGATGACTCACGATGAGGCGGATTCGGTCGAGCAAGATTGCCTCGACAAGTTGAACAGTGAAATGGCTGAGCTCGAGGAAGCCATGGAGCGCGGTGATGGCCACAAGCTGGCCGAAGCAGCCGTTGATCCGCAGCCCGAGTACAATCATGCCCCCTCCATTACCGGTATTCCTGCGGATACCGTGCGCGAAATCGGCCTGAGAATTTCCGAGATTCCCGAAGGGGTAAATGTTAACTCGAAGCTGGCGAAGCGATTTCTCGGCCCTCGTCGCGAGGCGATCGAGAAAGGGAAGGGAATCAACTGGGCGTTCGCCGAGGCATTGGCTTTTGGCTCTCTCATCAAAGACGATTACTCGGTGCGTCTCTCCGGACAGGACTGCCGTCGGGGTACTTTCAGCCACCGCCACGCGGTTCTTTACGATCCCAAGACCCGGAAGCGTTACACCCCATTGAACCATCTCGAGTCGAACCAGCGTCAGAAGCTCTGGGTATACAACAGTAACCTTTCTGAGTTTGCCGTTCTCGGATTCGAGTATGGCTATTCACTTACTGCTTCGGATGTTCTTGTTCTCTGGGAAGCCCAATTCGGTGACTTTTCTAACGGTGCACAGGTCATTATCGACCAGTTCATTTCTTCCGCGGAATCAAAATGGCAGAGAACCAGCAGCCTGACACTGTTGCTGCCGCACGGCTACGAAGGGCAGGGGCCCGAGCACAGTAGTGCGCGTCTTGAGCGTTTCCTTCAGCTTTGTGCTGAACAAAACATGCAGGTCTGTAACCTCACGACGCCTGCCCAGTATTTCCATGTTCTTCGCCGTCAGGTCAGCCGTCCTTTCAAGAAGCCGTTGGTGATTATGACTCCTAAGAGTCTGCTGACTCATCAGGCGTGTGTATCGAACATTGAAGATTTTTCGGAAGGAACATGCTTCCAGGAAGTTATCGATGACAATACGGAGGATCGGTCTCCTCATGACTGGATCAGCCGCCTGATTTTCTGCTCGGGTAAGGTCTATTATGAGCTGCTGGAATATCGTCGCCGCCATGAGATCAATAACGTAGCGATCATTCGGGTCGAGCAGCTGTATCCCTGGCATTCGGAAAGGATCGCGGAAATCGCTTCCCGCTACCCGAATGTCACAAAATGGGTATGGTGTCAGGAAGAGCCACTGAACATGGGTGGGTGGACTTTCGTAGGACCGAGATTGCAGAAATTGACCGACCACCATGTCCGCTATGCTGGTCGAGACACGGCTGCGAGCCCATCTTCCGGATCGAAGGCGATCCACAAATTGGAGCAGAATCGCCTTATCGAAGAAGCATTTAACAAGTAGACCTTTGTGTAGTTTTACTCTTTTATCCCTTTCCGTAACTTTTTGACTCAAAATATGGCGCACGAGATTAAGATCCCTTCAGTGGGTGAATCGATCACTTCGGCAACTTTAGGAACCTGGCACAAATCAGAGGGCGATTACGTCCGCGCAGGCGAAGTTATTTTAACCATCGAAACGGACAAAATCTCGACCGAGCTGGAGAGCGACAAGGATGGCGTTCTTCATCATCTCGCGGAAGAGGGAGACGAGCTCGACATCGGGGCTCCTGTTGCTGAAATCCAAGAAGGTGAAGCGCCAGCTGATGATGGAGGCGTTAGCAAGGAAGAAGCTCCCAAAGAAAGTTCCGAAGAATCCAGTTCCTCAGAGGAGGAAAGCGATGATGGTGATGTTCGTGCGACACCTGTGGCGCGGAAGATTGCCAAGGACGAGGGAATCGACCTTTCCACAGTGACTGGCACGGGAACGGGTGGAAAAATCACGAAATCGGATGTCCTCGACGCGGTTGACGGGAAATCGGATACCAAGGAAGAGGCTGCGGCAGAGTCCAAGGAGCCCGCAGAGGAACCCGCTGCGGCACCGAAGAAGGACCGCACGACCCGAAAGAAAATGTCTCCTCTGCGGAGAAAGATTGCCGCCCACCTGGTGAATGCCCAGCAGGAGGCTGCGCTGCTGACTACTTTCAACGAATGCGACATGTCGGAGGTGATGAACCTCCGCAAGCGTGTGCAGGAAGACTTTGTCGGTCGTCACGGAGTGAAGCTTGGCTTCATGTCATTCTTCATCAAGGCCGTGGTGGATGGTCTCAAAGCGGTACCGTCGATCAATGCGCAAATTGATGGGGATGATGTCGTGGAGAACCATTTTTACGATATTGGTGTAGCTGTTGGAACGGACAAGGGACTGATCGTTCCTGTGGTTCGCGATTGCGATACCAAGTCTTTTGCCGAGATCGAACAGGACATCATTTCCTATGCAACTAAGGCGAGAGAAGGGAAGGTGGAGCTTTCTGACCTCCAGGGAGGTGTTTTTACGATCACGAATGGTGGCATTTATGGCTCGCTCTTGAGCACACCGATTCTGAATCCGCCGCAGTCAGGTATTCTGGGAATGCATTCCATCCAGCAGCGGCCGATAGCGGTGAATGGGGAAGTGGTGATCCGTCCGATGATGAATCTGGCGCTCACTTACGACCACCGAATCGTCGATGGGAAGGAAGCTGTGACGTTTCTTGTGCGTGTGAAAGACTGCATTGAGCATCCAGACAGGATGCTGGTAGGTGCCTGATAAAAAGCTATTTTTGAATATCAGTTCCTGCTTTTATTCAAAATCGCAAAAATATCAAAATTTGAGAATTAAAGTTGAGAAATTTTAAATTTCAACTTTCTCGAATGTCGTGCGAATGGTATTTGTTCCCATGCTCAGAGTGCGAACAACATTCGTATTGTCTTTTTCCATTGCCTGCAGTGTTTTCTCGGTAGGCTGCCTTTCCAATAAGAACAAGGACGTAGCAGTCGCAGAAGCGGCTCCGCCTCCTGCTGCGTATCCGGCCTCCGCCGGGTACCCTGATTCGCAGGGTGGGACAAATCCAGTTCCTGCAGCGGCAAACTCGTCTCCCGTTGCCAGCGCGCCCGCTCCGGCACCGGCACGTGAGCCTGCTCCTTTCAGTCTGCGAGAGGGTGAGAAGCTGGTTCCTTATCAGGTAGCTTCCGGAGATACCTTGGGAAAAATCGCCACGCAGTACAACACGAGCGTGACACGAATCCAAGCAGCTAACGGGATGACGAATACCGTGATTTATGCTGGCCGCACGATTCAGGTTCCGACTTCAGCACCTCCAGGTGGAGGCCTCGCAATGAACAGCTCGTCGGCTCCTGCGCCTCCTTCTTCGACAGGATACGGAAGCACGCCGAGCTATGGAGCATCCTCTTCGACAAGCAGTTCGACTGGCTCCTATCCTTCGACGACTACCACTCCGGCGGAACCACGCATGCCATCGATCCCTTCTTCCTCTGCCGGATCGAGCAGCACGATCGCTCCGCCAACAGTGCCTAACTCGGGAAATCCCAGCGTTTCTTATCCGTCTGCCACTACGCCTCCAGCTCCCCCTACGCCACCGACGTTTCCGACGCCGAATCTGGGCGGTTATCAGTAAGGTGAATCCTGGACCGAGTGTATGAGCGATTCCATCCTCGTAGGGGTGATCACTGTTTCCGATCGCGCATCGGCGGGTGAATACGAAGATCACGGCGGTCCGGCTCTACGGAAGGCGTGTGACGAGTATGGATGGAAGGTCGAGGCTGAAGCGGTTGTCCCTGATGATCGCGAAAGGATCTCGACTACGATCCGTGGTTTTTCGGCGCAGGGATGTGGCCTCATTTTGACGACTGGAGGGACTGGCATTGCCCATCGCGATGTCACTCCTGAAGCGATTCGGGACATCATGCGTGTCGAGATCCCGGGGTTCGGTGAGACGATGCGGATGAGGTCTCTGGAGATCACTCCGAACGCGATTCTTTCTCGCAGCCTGGCTGCGATAGTCGATACGTCTCTCGTGATTGCTCTGCCTGGGAAGCCAAGCGGAGCAGTGGAATGCCTCAGCTTTGTGAAGGGTGCGATTCCGCACTCGGTGAAGCTGGCGATCGGGGTGCCGACTTCCTGCTGATCTCAGGCGGGCTTTTCTTCCGGCACATCGGGGTTGTTCTTTTCGGAACGACTAACGATCCGCTGATACAGCGATCCTACCGTGAGCCCCTGCACGGCGATGGAGAATATCACAACCATGTAGGTGATCTTGAGGAAGATACTCCGACCCGCCTCTTCCGGCAAAGCGAGTGCCAGTGCGACCGAAATTCCTCCTCGCAGGCCACCCCATGTCAGCATCTTGATAGTGCCTTCGTCGAACTTTCGGAACGGCTTTAGAATTGTGACAGGGAGAGAAACAGAGGCGGCGCGACAGATCAGGACCGCAACGATCATCACGAGCCCGAGCAGGAATGTCTGGATGGAGAACTGATTCGCCACGATGAGGAGTTCCAGGCCGATCAGGGCGAAGAGGAGTGCGTTGAGGATTTCATCCAGCAGCTCCCAGAATAGGTCGAGGTGCTTCCTCGTGGTGTTGGACATGGCGAGAACTCGGCCGTGGTTTCCAATCATCAACCCGGCTACGACCATCGCGAGTGGGCCGGAGAGATGAAAATGCATAGCAAGAGTGTAGCCTCCGGTGACCATTGCCAGTGTGAGAAGAACTTCCACCTGGTAGTTGTCGATAGCACGGATCAGAAAGTAACCAACGAAGCCGAGGGCAGCTCCAAAAGCGATACCACCAAGGGCTTCCACGGCGAATAACTCCGCAACGTGACCGAGGGAGGGTTCGTGCTTTCCTGTGGCGATACCGAGAAGGGCGAGGAATATGACGACGCCGACGCCGTCGTTGAAAAGTGATTCTCCGGTGATTTTTGTCTCCAGCGTCTTGCCGACTCCTGCTTTTTTCAGAATGCCCAATACGGCGACAGGGTCGGTCGGAGAAATGAGGGCACCGAAAAGCAGGCAGTAAATGAACTTCGTTTCAAAACCGAAGAGAGGCAGGAGAAAGTAGGCGATGCTACCCACCAGGACAGTGGAAAGGCAGACACCGATGGTAGCCATCAAGGCAATCGCCCATTTCTGCTTGGCGAGGTCGGAGAGGTCGACATGCAACGCTCCGGCGAAGAGAAGGTAGCTCAGCATGACGTCGAGGAGAACGTCTTCGAAATGGTAAACGGCTGCATATGCTGCGCGGCA
>PAAG01000032.1 GCA_002698785.1 Verrucomicrobiales bacterium
AATGGATTTGGACGTTTTATGAAGAGCGTTCCTTCTGTGGTGCCGTCTGTTTTCCAAAGGCTGTTACCATTGAAAAAAAAGAGGGAACTATCGCACGCAGCAAACTCTATCGGCGAAGAAGATCTTTCGTAACTCACATCCTTCACCAAACTAGCTCCTTCTAGACTGTCGTCTATTATCCAAAGTTCCGTACCAGTTTGAGAAGAATAATTTGCGAAGAAGATGTCGTCATTGAATACATATGGGTGGGAACGTAGGCTTAGATGCAGGTTTGTGATTGCGCCGGTTGCATTTCCGCGACTCCTCCATATTCCAGTTTGACCGGATTGTTGAGCACAGAAGTAAATCCCTCCTTCAAATTCAGTCATCATCATAAGGTATGGGGCTGTTCTTTCAAAGCTCGCTAACGCCAAGGTATTCTCAGATAGCCCCCCGCTTTTCCAAAGGATTGGGTCGGAGCTTTCATTCACTGTGGTCAGATACAGGGTGCTTCCAACAGCTTCTGCGTCGATGATCTCAAGCGTAGGCCCTTCCGTGCCTGACTCCGACTCTTCGGCTGCTATGAGGGCGGAAACGTGCAAGGTACCATCTACGGTCCCATCTGTTTTCCAGAGTTCCCAAAGTCCATTCGTGTTCTTTACCGTAAAATAAAGGAAGGATCCGGCAATTGTTAAGTGCGAAGGGTAAGAGGAGTTTGGTCCGGGATTGAGATCTTTAAAGAGCCTTGTGCCCACCTCAGTCCCATCGCTGATCCAAAGCTCGGTTCCATGTTGTGAATCTGCGCCGCTGAAGAAAATCAGTTCGTTGAATTCAGCGAATTCTGTTTGCGATACAGTATTGATATCGGCGACCAGCCTAGTTCCTTCCTCGGTTCCATCGGAGATCCATAATTCCTCTCCATGAATGCCATCATCGCCCAGAAAAAGGAATTTATCTCCGATGTGATTGAGAACCGAAGGGTAACTCGTTGCCGGCCCCGGATTGATATCTTTTAGAAGTCGTGTTCCCGCCTCAGTGCCATCAGTAATCCAATACTCAAAACCGTGAATTCCGTCGTTCGCCGGAATAAGCAGTTTATCTTCGAATTTCAGGAAGAGACTGTGAATGGGGCTATAAAAAGGGACTAGCTGGAATGATCCCGGCGGGCCGGGATTGATGTCTTTGACTAGAGCGGTTCCTTCATCTGTTCCGTCAGTGCTCCATATTTCTGGACCATGAACTCCGTCGTCAACAACAAAGAGAACATTTCCGTCATACGAACTCGTAGAAAGTGGAAAAAGATCACCATCAGCATTCAGCTTCTTGATTATCCCAGTTGTCTCTGGAGATCCTTCAGAATGCCATGGTTGATACCCATCCTCCACGGTAGAGTTCATAAAGAAGACTCCAGTTTCGGTGCGACGAAACGAGGTAGGATCCGATGATGGGTTACCCGAGCGGTCGGTCAGTACTATTGTTTCGCCGGGTTCTCCCGTAGTTCGAAACAATTCAATGCCCCTTTCCGGATGTTCTGCCACGAAATACAAGAAGTTGTCGTCCGCGTAGAATGTAGAAGGCCATGAACTGGTCGATCCTGGCATGATATCCTCCACGAGTGCAGTCCCGTCAATCGTGCCGTCACTTTTGCATATCTCCCGACCGAGGCTTCCTCCCGTTATGGGTTTCACCGATCCGGTGAAATACAGTTCTTCTCCAAATTCCGTCAGATATTCGGGAGAATCTACCTCGTGACCATCGTAGGTCTCGTTGATAGGAAATGTACCTTCAGTCGTACCATCTGTGACCCAAAGTTCTTTAAATTTGGGAGAGCCCGAATTCCCAACGAAATAAAATTTACCGCCAGCATCGACCAACCGCGTAAAAACATGATATCCATCCTCTGGACCGGGATAAATATCCTTGATCATTTTCGTGCCTTCCCGAGTTCCATCGGTCTGCCATAGCTCGCGACCTTCATCAGCTGTTTGCGCGTGGAATATTACCATGCCGTTGACCAATTCAGGGTAAACGGGGGAGGAGTAGTCCGGCCCTGGATTGATGTCCTTCAGCAAACTAGTACCTTCTGTCGTACCATCTGTGATCCAAAGTTCCGCCCCGTTTACTCCATCATCTGCCCTGAATAACAATTTCCCTCCGAGACGAATAAAAGAACTTGGATTAGAACTTTTTGGGCCTGGGCGAATGTCTTTTACCAAGAAAGTTCCCTCCGGGGTTCCATCAGTTCGCCACAATTCCAACCCAGTGTCTTCCATGCCGCCTCCGAAGTAGATGACATCTCCAGAGTCTGAAAGTGTTGAGTTCCCGCGGTTACCGGGGAGTTCTGCGAGTGATGTGCTGATAAAAGGATCGATTGTAATCGGATATGTTGCACTGGTGTCGTCGAACACGAGAGAGATTACTGTTTCGGTATCTTTCTTGCGTTCGAACTGGAGGCTTGAAGGAAGTTTCTTTCCGTTATTATCGAATACTGTTAGGGTGTGATAGTAGAAGCTAGGTCTGTCTGATTCGCCGAAGAATGCGATGAGCCGTTCTCCCTCCGGTCCGACCATCATGCGAGCTTCCAAATTCGTCTCGAAGGAGAGATCTATCTTTGAAACCCCATGATCTGATTTTGTCGTCAAAGGTGAATCGACGGTAAAACCATGCTCCATACCCTCGTGGGTATTTCGAAAAAATTCACATACTCCATCATTTCGATGAAAAACCACCTCGTTGTGTTGCGTAGAAGATTGTCTAAGGCAGGAAGTGAAAGAGCTACGCAGGCGACAATGCCAAAACGATTGAGACTTTTCATGTTGAGAACTAAAGGCAAGTCCACCTTCCTGGTCAAAGTGAAAGTCCAAGCTGTGATTTCGATTCCATGCGCTAACCTTTGAGCTGTTCTTGTGAATAGAAAAAGAGACATCTGGCTCAGTTGCTGACGAAGGTGTCGGTGGATGTGCTCTGTCCTCACTTTTATTGGAAAAGATAGCTTGATCTGATTCTTTATGATTCGCGCCGGTTTTCGTCGTCGAGTCTCCTGATAAGGCTGACTCGGCCGTGCGATAGGCGCTAGTTTTCCATGGAAAGCAATCTTTTGCGAGATAGGTAAGTATCGCAAAGAGGAAAAGTAAAAGGGGCAAGAACGAATGTGATTTATTCAATGGTTTCAAAAAGAAGAGGGGGATTGTACAATTTAGGAATAGCACCCATTACTATCGATATCAAATTTATCTAGCCGAGGAGGAATTACCTATTATTATCCTGGCGAGAAGTCCATCCCAAACGCCGTCTCCACCACCCGGCGCACCTCCTCCTCCCGATCCCTCGGAACTGCGATGCGATGATCATTGTGCGCGCGACCATTTCCCGTTGATGTCGAAACACCCACCTGCAACACCGCGTAGGGTTGATCCTCCGCCGATGGCTCGACAGCGATTGATTCCAGCCTCGATCCAAAATGAGCCCAAGTGATAATCCGTTTATTGATCCTCACCCCATCCGGGCGAAGCCACACCGTGGCAGACCGCTCACCCTTCCGCAGAGATGCCGTTCGTTTTGAAGACCGCGACATCACGAACCATGAAACCATCGCAACAAACAGCCCCAGCCCAACTGCCCAGACAAAGACCAGCGGAACCCCCGCCGGCTTCCACGCGACGAACAGCGTGATGGCCGCGACGACCCCGCCCAGCAGCAGACTCGCAAACGGAGTATCATTCTTCGATTGCTCCAGTTCACGATCTGCGAAAACATTCCACGTCACCTCATCCACCTCCCATTGAGCCACGACTCCATCAGGCTCCGTGTCGAACTTCTCCGAATACCGATCGACCCACTGGCGATTCATCTTCAGCAAAAGCCAGAACAGCCAACCCGCCAGTACAAACCCACCCACACCACCGATAAGGATAAGCGGGGAGGGGGACCTCCCGTTCGACAGCATCACAAAAAACGAGATCGAACCTCCGATCCCAGCCGATAGCGCGAGGATCATCACAATAGAGATGCCGACCATTTTCAAAAACATCGCCTTGCCACTATGAGTAGACACATCAGCAGAGTCCAGCGGTTTCCCAATGCCTCCGCCTTCCCGAGAAACTGATTCTGAAACCACCACCCGGACCGCCCCTCATTCTGGCTGAAATCCGCGATTGTCACCCCTTCCGCCATTCCCTAAAATTCCCACTCACACATGCGCCACGTCGCCACAAAAGAGCAGCTCCGACACGTGCTCATATTCAGCTACAGCTTCCTCACCGTCGCTGCCGTCTGGATCCTCATACAGAGGAACTACGAATTCCTCCTCTACCTCGCCGTGATGAGCCTCATCATCGTCGCCGTGCTTGGCGTCTACCGGCGTGCCGGGCTCAGCCGCGCACTCCTGTGGGGATTCAGCCTCTGGGGCCTTGCCCACATGATCGGCGGACTCGCACCCATACCCGACACCTGGCATACCGCCGACACCACCGGCGTCTTCTACAACTGGCGCATCATTCCCGGCTATGTGAAATACGACCAGCTCGTCCACGGATGCGGCGTCGGCCTCGTCACCTGGCTGTGCTGGCAGGCCCTTGCCAGCCGCACCCGCAGCCGCGACGGAGGCCCCCTCCAGCCTACCTTGGGGATGCTCGGCATCTGCGCCACCGGCGGCATGGGCTTCGGCGCCCTCAACGAAGTCATAGAGTTCTTCGCCACCATGATCATCCCGCAAAACAACATCGGTGATTATCAAAATACCGGCTGGGACCTCGTCGCCAACCTCATAGGAGCCGTCATCACCGCCATCCTCATCCGCCAAGTCTGGCACCACCAGACAAAAACCCACAACCAACCCACCTGACCAGAAGCCAGAAACCCTGAACCATTTTAGCCTTCAGCCTAGCGCCATTTCAGCATTTCAAATTTTCAGCATTTCAGATTTCCCCCAACCGTTGTATATCTCCCGATGCCCTCTTTCAAAGAATTCACCCTCCGCTCCAGCCTTCTCCAGACCCTTGAGGAGAAAGAATTCACCACGCCCACCGAGATCCAGACCCTCGCCCTTCCTCCATTGTTAAAAGGCAAATCCGTTGCCGGCGTCGCCGAGACCGGCACCGGCAAGACCCTCGCTTACGCCCTTGCCGTCCTCAACACCCTCAAGCAGCTCGAAGACGACGGCGACTCCGTCACCGAAAAAGGCCTTCCTCGGGCAGTAGTCCTCGTACCCTCCAGCGACCTCGGCGAGCAGGTCTCCCGCGCCTTCAAAGACTTCACCCACCACACCCGCATCCGCGTCCGCACCGGCCTCGGCGGCACCCCCATGGCCCAGGCCCGCAGAAACGTCGACGGCCCCTTTGAAGTCCTCGTCGCCACCCCTGGGCGCCTCGAGCAGCTCATCCAGCGCGACAGCCTCGCCCTCGACGACGTCCGCATCCTCGTCTTCGACGAAGCCGACCAGATGCTCGACGCCGGCTTCCTGCCCGTCATCAACCGCGTCCTCAAAAAGAGCCCATCCGACGCCCAGCTCGCCCTCTTCACCGCCACCGCAGCCGACGCCGTGCAGGACCTCATCCGCGAAAAATTCGAAGACGCCGAGATCCTCGAGACCGCCGGGCGCCACCGCCTCGTCTCCACCCTCATCACCAACAACCTCAAAGTCCCTCGCGGCAAACGCTTCCCTTTGCTTGAAGAACTCTTAATCGAAGGATCCAGCCGCCCAACAGGAAACGAAGGCACCCTCATCTTCACCAACACCAAAGACCAGTGCGACGCCCTCGCCGAGCTCCTCGAAGAAGCCGGCTACGACTGCGCCATCTACCGGGGTGACATGGACAAAAAAGAGCGCCGCAAGAACCTCAAAGAATTCCGCGAAGGCACCACCGAGATCCTCATCTCCACCGACCTCGCCGCCCGCGGACTCGATGTTGAAAACGTAGACCGCGTCATCAACTACCACCTTCCCCGGGAGCTCAAGAACTACCTCCACCGCGCCGGCCGCACCGCCCGCGCCGGAAGAGAAGGCACCGTCATCAACTTCGTCACCGAACGCGACGAGAATCTGATAAAGCGCTTGGAGTCCATCGACTAGCGGAAGCAAGATCGGCCAAAGCTCCCGCCAATTTCAAACCCACCCACAATTCGTGCCCATTCGTGGAGCGAAGCGAATTCGTGTCCATTCGTGTTCCAAAAAGAACAGACTCGGAAACCATCCAAGGAGGGACGGCTTTCCAGGCGTCGTCATCGAAAGCGACAAAACCTCATCAAAATTTGAAGTACCTTGTGGCAAAAAGCGTGAGCCGAGAAACTCGTGATACCGGCGCTCCCCACATTCGAAATTACCGGAAAATGTGCTACCTTACCCAGTGGAACGGATCGTAAAAAAGCTTTCCTTGAAAGAGGAAAAACTCGCTCCCC
Organism: Verrucomicrobiales bacterium; assembly: GCA_002698785.1. Taxonomy (GTDB): domain Bacteria; phylum Verrucomicrobiota; class Verrucomicrobiia; order Verrucomicrobiales; family DEV007; genus Arctic95D-9. Next base: position 6,376 of record PAAG01000032.1, read on the forward strand.
TGATCGAGGACAGAGAAGAATCCATGCGCGTATTCTTCGAACTCCTCAAGCGAGGCCGTTCATTCTATCCTGACAATGGAACTACAGAAGGATATCCGCGAGTTTGTCGAGTTGCTCCTCTCCGAGAAAGTTGAGTTTCTTTTGGTTGGGGGATACGCCCTCGCTGTCCATGGTGCACCGAGGTTTACAGAAGACATCGACTTCTTGATTCAGGTATCGCCCGAAAATGCTGATCGAATAATTGGGGTCATCGAAAAATTCGGATTCGGAGATCTGGAAATCGAGCGCGATGATTTCCTTAAAGCCGATTACATCATCCAACTTGGTATGGCTCCCAATCGAATTGACCTCCTGACCGGTATCGACGGAACAACTTGGAATGAGTCATGGAACTCCCGAATCCCTTTCGAACTGGATGGACTTCCAATTCAAGTCATCGGAAAAGACCAGTTGATTCGAAACAAGCTGGCGAGTGGCCGCAGTCAGGATTTGGCCGATGCAGAGCGGTTGCAGCAGTCGTGAAATTTGGCGCCCGCGGATTGGAAATCGAAAACGTTGCCCGCGTCGCCAACACCCACCCGCATTCGTGTCCATTCGTGTTCCAAAAACCAAGCCCGGAAACCACCCAAGGAGAGACGGCTTTCCAGCCGTCGTCATCGAAAGCGACGAGAATCTGATGGAGTGGCTGGAGGGAGATGGAGCGGAAATTACTCCTCCTCTGGTATCATCACATCGGCAGTCCCTTCGCATCGATAGACCATCGCTCTCTCAATTGGATTCCGAGAAAGGAACTCTTTCGCTCCCGGAAAAGCGGTGTCATACACATTCAGGAATTCACACCCTGTCAGGCCACTGATGGCGGAAAGGTTGGGTAGATCTTCCAGCCGCCTCAAGTCAACCCTCTTAAGAGTCGTGTTAGGATAAGCGATGCCGAGGGAAACCAAAGAGCGAAGAGTGAGTAGCGTCAGGCTCTCCAACGTAGGGTGGTTGGAGATATTTTCGATTTCGGTAAGTGCTCGATTCTCTCTAATTACGAGATCTTTCAGTTTGGGAAAATGAACGAGATCCAATGACTCATATGATTCAGCAACAGTTGAATAAATTTGATCGTCGAAAAACTTAAGGTTTCCGAAAACTGAGAAATACATGTCATCTACGATCTCGCTATTATCGATACACAGACTCTTGATCTTGTTGCTCTCTGGAAATGTGCACCTTTCGAGAGCTTCCTTCGAGAGTTGGGCAAGAGTCAGTGACTCAAGTGAATCAGGTATGACGCTTACTCTCTCATACTCCGCATCTGGAGAAATATCCTCATCGTATACGGTCAAGTGGCGCAGCTTAGGAGTGTTTGAAAAATCAGGGAGATAAATGCCAGAAAGCATTCTCAATTCAGACATAGCACCCGAACCAAACCAATTATCGAGTAACTCCGAAGGTAGAAACCGGTCAGTCACCTGCAGTGTTCGTAGCCCGTTAATATTGACGAGATCTTCAAATGCGCTAGTTGCAGCCTGTGGGTGAAAAGTGTTGAGCGACAGATGTCGAAGTGCTGGAACCCTGGCAAGAATTTTCGAATCGAAATCACGAGGTAGGGGACAAGCCAGATACAGATACTCCAGCTTGGGACAATCCTCGAAAGTTGAAAGAATGACATCATCTTCAGATGACGTCCCTGATAGTGTGAGGGAACGAAGGGCGGGGAGGTTCTGCAGAGATGACTCCCAGTCTATCGTAGAGCAACCTTTGTTCACCACTAGGTGTTCCAAATTTGGTTGATACTGGAACACATAATCATTTCTGTTGTTGTTATCGTTGATGTAAATGGACAGAAATTTCAGATCTGGGAGCACGTTGAGAGCCTCCAGGTCACTGGAGAATATTCGTAGTTCCAGCCCCACGACCTCCTTGCCCTGCAGACGTGCCAAATCATCCAAAGTTACCTCCGTCTGAATCTCCCTTCCGTCGGACTTGGAAATGCGGATCCCGACAGGTAGCGAGATCGAGAGTGAAACATCGAGGGAGAAATTCTCGATCGCTGAGAGATACTCAGGAGTTCCACAGTCAATAGCCAGCACCGAACCCATCTGATCCTGTGTTAGCGAAGAAAGATGCTTTTCTAGCGACGTGACTCCACGACCAGCTACAAACGTCAGCTCCTTCTTGTCTCCGTCCCGTTGGAGAGAGAATTCGACCGAATTCCCATATTCAGTCTCCTGATGAGAGAACTCCCATTTCCCTTCACCTTGATAGGGTAGGTGGATATCGTGCCCCTTTAGTCGAAGCGGAATCCACGCTCCCTCATACACGGGCACGCGATATTGATTATAGCGGTCTCGGATTCGGTGAACACCTGTGTAGCTGCTTGCCGACCTATTGTCCTTGTCGGGCTGACGAAATTTGTGGATGCTGTCCTCCACATCGTCTAGCACAACTGTTAGCATCGGAAAGTCCTCTTGCTCCGCCGTTGACGCCTGATCGATATAGCCTTTTACATAAGCTTGATCGTCGAGGCTTAACGACGAAATAGGAATCGTGAACTCCTGCCCATCACTCGCCCTTCGTATTTCGATCTGCGTTCCTTCGATCACCTGAACCAGAGATGCCTCAATCTCAACCCCGTCTTGATTTTTGAACACTCGAGCCTCTTCCGCTGCCGTCAGAACCGCACAACTCGCGAAGAGCATGAATAGGGAAAAGCCAATCCGCTGAAAAAGCGAAGCAACAAAAGCAATAGATCTCAACAAAATACACACGCCGCATTCCATAACAGAAGGATCAATATTTGAAAACCCCGAGAAAGAAAGTGGGAAGCCTTCTTATGAAGCAGATAAGGATCTGCCGCAATATGCCAATCTTCGATCCAGTGTAAATCCGGGGGCAGCCGAAGATGTTCAAAGAAACAAACAACCCGGTTCACATGGGGTAAGGCTTCTCCCATTAAAGAGATTGAAAGTAGTGCGATTCTCAAGCCTCCACATATACCCAGCAACAAACGCGGCGTAATCACTGCGGAGAATGAGTTGGTAGCGCCTTTTTTATTGGGCCTGCTTTCTACTTCCTAAGCTATGAAAGTAATCTTCCTAGATTTTGACGGTGTGGTTCGAATTCCCGTTCCTTCGGGCGGGATGAAGCCCGAAGCAGAGTTCTGCTCGGAACGAATTCAGCGGGTCGTAAGACTGGCTGAAATATGCAACGCGCTGATCGTGATCTCATCGGATTGGCGTCTTCGGTACGATCAGTCCGAGATTACGAAAGTGTTAGGAAAGCGATTTCCCACAGAACTGCTGCACAAACATTGGGCGACCCCTGTGTTGGCCTACGAAGCAGAAGCTGGCGAAAAGTCTCGCATTGTTCCACGCGGCGCTGAGATTGTTGCGTGGTTGGCAGAGCATCCGGAATTCAAAGATTTCGTGATACTGGACGACATGCACTCCCGCCTGTTCCCCACGATGACAGACCGATTGGTGAAATGCCAATTACTTGATGGGTTCACAAATGAACGCTTCACGACCGCGTGCAAAATGCTTGTACGAAGCGGAGCGGAGGTCGAGTGATTCTTCCCTATACCCGCAAACCTACCTCTCCGGCATATACCGCAGCAAATCATACCGCGTCATGAGAAAGTCCGCCAGGTGGTTGCCCCAGAACTCGATCTTCTTCGCATTCTTATGCCGCAGCACCAGGAGGGTGGGGGACTCACTGCCATCCTTCGGTCGCTCCACCGCAAACTGCGAGATCAGCACATCGTCACCGACTGCGCACATCGGCTTCCAGTCCTTTGGCTGGTCCTCCACCAGCGTAAAAGTCACCATCGGCCCCCGTTCATCACTGGAGAACCGGGTCTTTTTCGCCCGGGGGGGTCACCACCGTGATGTCCTGGTTCTGAACCAACTGACCATCCAGCACAGCCGAGCCCTCCACCGTTTCAAAAAAATACATCTCCTGGGCACGGGTAACTCCAACGGCAACCACCGTGAGAAGCAGAGAAACAAGCAACTTCATAGCAACGGAAGGGAGTAGGGATACACTCCAACATCGTCGACAAAATTCACCGAACTACACCACTTTCAGTCGATATTTCACGGCAAACAGTGCCACCTCAGATAGCCGGAAAAATTTATCCTAACCGCTAACCGCTAACCGCTAACCGCTAACCGCTAACTCCTAACTCCTAACTCCTAACTCCTAACTCCTAACTCCTAACTCCACCGATCCCTCTACTTCCTCAAAATCGTGAACGAATCACAAATCAGTGAGAAGATTTCCTGATTAACTTCGTTGCCTATGCTCACGCACCCTATCTGGTAGAGGTTGCCATCGAAGAGCATGATTCTCCACCGGAGGTTCTGCGTCGGCTCGCCAGGCTTCGTGAAAACCAGATCGCGTCCCTCGCAGCCGTCATGGACGATTTCCTTCTTCGATTGCACTTCTCCAATCCCAACTGCTCCGCCGGCCGCATCGTCCAGGATTTGCTGGGTCGTTCGTTGCTCAAGAAGCGCCTTCGGATACTCCGTGCAAATCACGAGGTAAACAGATGTGCCCAAGTCACCTTCCACGATGAAATTGTGGAGAATCAGCTTCCCCATCTTCGTATCGGCTTCATCCTTCTTGTATTGGACTTCTCCGGGTAACTGGACGGAAAAGTTCCCGATGTGGGAGGTCACCTCCTCCCAGTCGGCACCTTGGGAAAGAGTCGGGATCAGGCCAAGGCAGCCGAGAAGAAAACAGATCCCCAAAACTGGGAATCCCCGTCCGAGCCTCGCAAAAAAACATGGGCGAGACGAAAGGAGCAAAGGTTCGCGATTCATTTCCCTCTAGCTATCACGATTCTCGATCAAGCACAAGAACAGAACTCGGCAACCCGGCCCGGAGCGAAGGCAAAACCATTCCCCACCGGATGCGATCTCGATGCCGAAATAGGAATATGTTAGCAAGCAAATGACCCAGTCACTCATGTCAGAACGTAAGCCGCTCTCAACTGTGTCCCGTGTTCCCCTTGCGCTTCGGATCTACAATAAGCTACTACGAAAACCTGGCATGCAACGAATAACCACTCAAACACCAGCCGCCTCGTTCCACGTCACTTCTGTCCGCGAAACGCCCCATTGATCCGGATGCCTCGTAGCTTGTAGGTGCCGGTGGTAGTCAGGATCGCAGTAGCATTAGCCCGTTCCGTGGCGACAGCCCGAAAGCGCCGCGCGGTCAAAGAACGACCTCGAAAGCGAAAGCGAACCACACCCTGATAAATGACGCGATTCCCGCGGCACTTCACCCGCCGGATTCTCCCCACCAGCCTGGCCCGTCCCGTTCCACCGATGGCGCGGTGATATCCACGAATCACGCCCCGTCCATTCGGAAGAACATACCGCGTGCTGAACTGCGACCTCTCCGTCTTGAAACCGGGAGCACGAAGCGTCGCGACCTCTCGACCAAAATACGTCCCCTTCAGCCGAAGCAGAAGCGCCGCATCGCTGTCCGCAAAAGCAGTCGGAGACAATAGAAAGACGATGACGAGAGAAAGGAGTAGGGACAGCCGCAAAGACATAGTAGTCGATCCCACCGTAAGCCCCTTGGCGCAAGCAGCCTTTTCCAGATTTTTCGATGTGAATACCGAATCGAAACCACCGCGATCTCTATAGAGTTTCTCCGGCTACTCCCCACGCTCGATAGTCAGCAGCGCGCTGTCGATCAGGTCGAGAGCCGAGCCGAAACTCTCGTCGATGTAGTAAAGCGACCACACCTCCTTGCCATCGTCATCATCTTCCTCCCGCTTCGGATAGCCGACCAGGTCCAGCAACTGAAACGTGCGTGGATCGATGTTGTCGATCTCGACCGCATAAACGAGAGACGCCTGCTCATCACCCGGCTGATTGATCTCCAGCAGCAGGCGATACGGCAGCGACTCCTCCGCATTCCCCGGCAGTATGTAATCACCCGGATCGAAAGAGCTGTTCTGAGTAGGCCCGGAGATCGCATCGATACCCGCCTCATCCGCCAGGGCAGTGCCCGACTTCTCTGCCTCGCGTTTCGCTTTCTCCCAACCCCGCAATTTGAAATCCCAGTAGGGCAGGGCAGTGCGCCCTTCCTCACCCGGCGGCGTATGCAGCGTCTTGATATGATAGTGCGAAGCATTCTCCAGCCAGATCGCAAAGTGCGGCGGCGCTTCCGTATCGAACCCCGATCCACTCCGCACCGTCAGCGCCATCTGGTATCCCGGATCCGGCGCATACCGATACGACATCCCCAGCTCATCGATCTCATACGCATCCAGCGACGGCCCGATATTCTTGCTCAACCCCAGCACACTTTTGATAGGCGACGGCTGCCAGAAAAACAAACCCGCCAGCACCACGACCGCACCCAGGCTCATCCTCACCGGCCCCCGTTTCAGATAGCGACCGAGATGCCCATTGTTGTTCACCACATGCAGCACGATCAGTCCGATAAAGACAAACCCTATCAGCGCATGTAGCCCAACGATCTGAATCGAAAAAGGACGAACAAACGCAAGCACCCCCGTCACCGACAGCACCAGAAAGCTGAACGCCGTGAGCAGGGAAACAAGGCTGCGTTTGCGACTCATAAAACGGCTACGCCGTGGCAATGTCAGGAACAATCTGGCCGTGCTCCTTCAACAGCGCATGAATCTCTTTCAAAGAAACATCCAGCGGCGTAGTGCCCGCTTTCGCAGCAAGCGTCGCCGCCACACCGGCCGCCTGTCCCATGCCCATACACGGAGCCTGGACGCGCAGCCCCGAGTTCGCCAGCCGATCACTACTGATACAACGACCCGCAACAATGATGTTCTTGCTACCCTTCGGAATCAGCGCACTCAGGGGAATCGTAGGCACCGTGCCAGGATCGAGCGGCTTCGGCTTCACCCCGGTCTTCGTATGCAGATCCACCGGATAAAACGCATAGCTGATCGCGTCGTCAAACACACGTCCCGTCCGATAGTCATTCACCGTCACCATTGTTTCCCCCTCAATACGATAGCTTTCCCGAAAGCCTGTCTCCGGCTGCAGATGCATCAGGCGTTTGCCTTCCTTCCGCACCTTTTCCAAAATCGATTTCCGCCCTGTCATGTTCGCCACCGTCACCGTGCGAGAGTTCGTCGAGTCCGCGCCGTGCACATAGAGCCGGTGGATCTGGTTGCGCCCCGGCTCATGTTCTTCACCCATCATGAAAAGATATGACCCCGGTTGCCGTTCCTCTTCTCGAAGACGGGGAAACCCCAACATACCCACCACCTCAGCACCACCCGTGCAGTCGATGATCTGTTTGCATGTCACCCTACGTCTCGTGCCAAAGCCGATGCAATCCACCGTCCATCCCGTGTCGGACTCCGTCACCTTCTCCGGAAACTCATAATAGGCGATCTCCACACCCGCCTCCGTGCATTTCTCCTCGGCGAGCAGCGCGTAGAGAAACTGATTCGTGAACACCTGGTTGTGCCAGTGCCGCTGAGGCACCTTCGAAAAATCAGGAATCGTCCCGCCATCCATCTCCACGCTTTCCTTGACGATCTCCCAGCCAATCCCCGCGATCACCTGCTTACCCCACGCATCGAAAAGACCCGGAAACGCCACCCCGCCCGTAGTTGTCGTACCACCCAACTGAGCACCGCGCTCGACCAGCAGCGTCTTCGCTCCCGCACGCGCCGCCTGGATCGCCGCCACATGGCCTGCCGTTCCACCGCCGACTACGAGCACGTCGACGTCGTTCGTTACTTCCGGCTCCAGCGCTTCCGCCGGTGCCTGGGCCGACGCATGAGAAGTCGACGCAATCGTCAGGCCCGCCGCTGCGGTTCCGAAAACAGACTTCTGGAGAAAATCGCGGCGATTGGTATCAGGTTTAGGAGGTTTCATAACAAAAGAATATCTGGGGTAGGGGAGGCAAGGCTAAGCGGGGCGGCGGCCATTGAAAGGGCTTCCACTAGGAAAGCAAAACCATTGCAACAGAACAAGTCGCGCGATCCCACCTATTGGACAACCAAACCCGCCTCGATCACGGGACCACTTCTTTATAGCGGGCCCGTTACCGCCGCAAAGCAAAACTCCAAGTCTGGAAAATGATTACAGCATGGGAAACTCACGGTTCTTCCACTGCACGAGCCATCTCATTCAGCCAGGCAGAAATATTGTCTTCAGGGATGTCGAGCTTTCGCTCAGTCGATTCGTGCTCTGGATACCCGCCGACCTCCTCTTGCGAGTCGATGATGCGTCCTTTTCCTTCAACCGTTTCCCGGATGATGCGAGCGTCAATGTCGTCTCGCTCCGCCGGGCGCGCTCCCGCATTCTTCGTGACATGGGCCACCGTTTCAGTGGAGGGAAGGGAAACGAGTTTCTGTGGCCAAATGGGCTTGTCAGGTAATTCCTCAATGTCACCTTGAGTAATCGGCCCTTCTTCCTCTTTCCGCGGCACTACCGAGTTGTCATGTAGCCACACTGCCCCGCGATCGGCAACCAGGGCGAGACCCGTTCGAGTGTCCAGACCATGATGGAGCACATTTCCCGTGATAGACGCGCGACCGGGAAGCGGATCAACAGGGGCGTCCTTCCACTCCTTTTCCGAGTAGTCCATCTGGATGGCTGCCGTTCCTGGATTGTAGATAAAATTATTAACGAAGACACAGGTCGTATGCGCCTTGAGAAAGGGGTTCCGGCGAGTGTTATTCGCATAAAGATTACCGATGATCGCGATGTCCTGACAATAGTCATGCACCAGCGAACCCTTTGAATGTGGACCCTTCGAGTGGGAAGAGTCATTCAAGGCCTCCGCGATGATACAGTTGCTGAATGTGACTCGATGGGCCGTTTCCTCCGGCCCCTTCAACCGCTCTCCGGAGACAGACAGATTCTCGTCTACTGCCCAGGTAAGCGAACAATGATCGACGATGATGTCGTGTGCCTTGCCGCTGTAGGCCGAAATCCCGTCCGGCTCCCAGCCGCTGCGCTTCTCCCTGCCATTATCCCCGGGACGAACCCTGAGATGTTGAAGAATCACATCATGAGTGGCGACCCCGATACCTCCACGGATTATGGTAATGCCAGGCTCTGGGGCTGACTGTCCGGCTACGGTGACAAAAGGCTCGGAAATATTGAGCGAACGTCCTTTGAGATTGATTACCCCTCCCACTTCGAAAACAACGATGCGTGGGCCTTTTTCCCACAAAGCATTTCGAAGGGATCCCTTCCCTTCGGACTCCAGAGTGGTCACTCGAATGATGCGGCCTCCCTCGCCTCCCCGTGTCGAGGTGAAGCCATCGTACATGTCGGGCCCGCTATCTTCTGAATAGGCAACGACACCGAAAAAAGACAAAACGCAGATTGCAGTCGAAACCGTCCCCTGCGAATAGCGAAATTTCATACTCATGAAATAGGCGGTTCAAGCATTCCTCGCAAGACCAGCAATATGCCCTCTTCGGGAGGCTCGTTGGAGTATTTCGACTGTCACTGCCATCACTCAAACCCCAACCGCTTCACGATCTCGTCACTCAGCAACTGATACGCCTCGCCATGCCAATGGTATCCATCGCCCGAGGCCAGTTCGAGCCGCGGTGCGAAAAGGGCATACGCATCGATCACTTCGATACCTTCCTCCTCCATCACCTCATCCGACAGCGTATTCAGCCGGATCACGACATCGTTCTTGTCTCCCAGCTCTTTGACGGGCTCCTCCTTCGACGGACGCGCCGCCGTATGTGGCGTCGTCATCAGGTAAAACAACTTCGCCTGGGGAGCACCGTTTTTGAAACACCTCGCCAGCCTGCCCATGCGGTCTTTCACTTTCTCATCCGAGACCCTATCCGGCGTCCAGCTGAGCGAATGCAGTCCGTTGTTGAAAACAATCGCATCAAACGGGTAGCGCCCGGCCATCTCTGTCAGCGCTGCTTCCGGGACTTCGCCACCGACGAAGTGAACACAGTGAAACACGTAGACCTTCCGCTTCAGCATCTCCTCGATAAAATGACGGCTATAGCCCACCGAAATCGAGTCCCCATAGATCAGCACCTTCGGCCATTCCGGGTGATCGATCTGTGGCACATCCAGCGCCCAGCCTTTGCCCGCAACAGCCCCTCGGGGAAACTCACTTTTCGGCTCCCGCTTCGACACATACTCGTATTCCGGACCATAGACTTTCACCGAATGGATCGTCACCGGCAGCGTCTTCGCTTTCGGATCCGCATTGCGGCCTATCCACATAGGTTCCTTGTTAGGGATCAGCTCCATGAAGCAAGTCTTCACCGGCACATCATCCACATAGAAAGTCGCCAGCCCCTCCCGCACAGCCACCGTGAAGGTATACGGATGATCCACCTCGGGCACCTTGTGACCATTCAGGCCGCGGCTCCGCATCAGGATCGCATTCACCTCCGAAGTGATCGCCCTCGCGTAATAGGGGTTGTCCTTGTAATTAAAAGAAATCGAAAACCCATCATCCGTCTCCTCACTTTCCTTCCGCATCACCGTAAAGACACCATCCTGCACCAGCTCCTCCAGCGACAGAGAGATCTGCACCGTGAAATTCCGCTGATCTGGAAACGCCTCCGCCGGCACGGCGAACGCAGCACCATCTTTCAGCGAAACCTCACCGTCCACCAACTCCACCGATCCCGACTGCCCATCCGCCGGAACCCCATCGACCGCCAGGTCCCAGAGAACATCATCAGCAGCCAAAGCAGCAGATCCAAACCAACCGGCCAACAGGCCAGTCAAAAGCACAAGAGAGTATTTCATAACGGGGGTAAAAGCAGATCAACCAACATTCCTACCCAAACAACCCTCAACGTCAATACTTCTCGAAAAGGGAAGAGACGAAGCCTTCAGTTTTGTCTCGAAAATAAACGAAGAGAACAAATCCGAACACATTTCCAACCACCACGACAAAAACCCAGAACCAACCCCAAGAACTCGTGATACCGATCTCGCGGTGAATGCGAATCAAACCGGCAATGACAAAGCACAGAGATATGACAACGGTCGCCCCACCCGTGACGTAGTTCCAAATATTACTCACTACTGCGTTCATTATCTCCAGCGCTCATTCCATTAGGATTACTTCCCGTGACCAACCCCGTCGAAGTCTCATCTGATGCCGCAATAATGTCTCGGTTGGGCGGTGTGATCAATTCGATCGAATGGCCGTCGAGATCTCGCACGACTGCCCTGCGCCCCCACTCGGAGTTCTTCGGGGTTGAAACGATTTTCGCGCCTAGATTCTTGAGTGATGAAACAATCGCATCCACGTCATCAACCGAGAACCCGATCCGAGTCGATGTTGTCGGAGGCTGACCCTCACTCAACGGGTAGATCTCAAAAACAAACCCGGAGACCTCAGACGCGTAGTGCTCAGGGCCTGAACCATGGCTATGTTTCTCAAAAACAAGCCCCATCATTTGATAAAACGTCACGGCCCGATCTATGTCTCCCGACCGAATGACGACAAGATTAAGGTGAGGCGGGGCGGCGAACATTGAACGAAATCTATTTGATGAGTAATACCGTCGTCTGAACGGGTTTTTCTGATTATTTTGCCTTGTCACTTTGGACCGATTGTATCCGGTTGGAAAGAGATTGTAGGTCCCACTTAAATCGACTTGACCAGTTTATTGTGATCACGTCAGAAACATCGTCCAAAAGAATGACCTCAGAAGGAATATCGAGCGCTTCGAATTCGGCTTGATAGCTCACGAGCAAGCGTCGCTTTCCGGTAAACCAGTATCGTTCAGGTGCCTTTAGCATCTCTCGGGCTCTATGGACGCCACATGCGAATACTTTGCGAAACGCCGAAATCTCGTGAAACGCTCTGCTACCAGTGCCACCCGCCAGCACGTAATTTTTACCGTTTGCCACCTTGTCGTCACGACAGTCCTGGAGAATATCCAAAACGTCCTGTGCAGAGCCGGCGATTTCAAGGGCGCCCGTATCTGCATCGACGACATATCCGCCTTCGCCAACTGCGAGGCGCTGGTGATCACCGTCAACTAGATAGGCTTTCGAGTTGCCATGGATAACCCAGAAATCGCATTCTTCCGGCAGTTCCACTGAAGATGGATGGAACTCGTCACCGTCCTGAAGGATGCTCTTATTCCAGTGCTCAGCGACAATCGAGATCGCCTGTTTGCGAGTAATCATATGGCTCGTTACGAGGCCGGAGTCTACCGTCCTCGCCCGGTGACGTCGACTGGATTATTTGAGTTCTAGGGCTCCGTTGGTTCGGTTTATTTTGATGGCGATTGGCTTATCCATTGCGGATCTTGAGGGCACGAAGGTGATCTCGTCTTCAAACCATTGCGGCGATTCATAGGCTTCACGTGCGTCAGAGAGCAGGTCTACTTCGTCAATCGTGATTTGTTCGTCGAGCGGCTTTCCGCTACGCGAGGAAATGGTTGCGAGAACATCGAATCCTTCAAACAGCCAGCTATTTCTTTTTGCGTGGATTTTGACAATTTTATTACCGTCTTCGCTTGAAGTATCGGAAATGTAGTGAGGTTTCTTATATGAATAGATAAACCACGATCCGATAATCATGATGGGGAAAAGTAGAAGGAGGCATAGCCTGCAGCGAGTTCTCATTGCCTGCGAATAAAGGCTATACGAAAGTGGTTTAGGAGTCTTTCAATTTTTGATGTCTGCTCCGTCAATTCAGATGATAGAATCAAAGTCTGCATTGCCGACGAATCGAGTTACGGGAACTGCGAAACTCAGTGTCGCTTCTTCCATCCGCTAAGATCTTCTGGAAAGGAAAAGTCCGGGAACTGGCTCCAGTCGAAAAACCGTTCATCAACTTGATCATATCCGATAAATACGTGTGAGTCCGGGTCGGTGATCTGCGAATGTAAATCTTTCGCAGCATCGAAGGAAGAACTGTAGAAAGCGATTACTTCATTCCCAAGCTTTAGCAATACGCCTTCTTTTGTTGGGTGGGGCACTATCGATACCGTGCCAAAAGGCGTCTCAAGGGAGTAAGCCTCTCTTTGATGCTTCACTGGTTCGATGTCTCTCACTTGGCGAAATAAATTCAACGGTTTTCTACCTCGGCAATATACCACATTAATTATCGAGTAGAGAGGGTTTGCGAAATTTGTACCCCTATTGCGGAGCAATCGCCTTCCGTGGGGCGGAAAACTCAACGTGGATGGTCTGGCTCACTTGACCATATCTTTCATCAACCCATGCAGTGCGGCAATGATGTCGGCTGTTCGGATGATAGACTACCTTCACTCCTCCTCCACCGTCCGATACAAAAACGCATCGGATGTCACCAGCGACTCGATCAGTGCCTTCATGCTTCCGTTGTTGTCGTGGTAAGCATGCCAGGCGGCCTGGAGAACTGGAGCGTCGTTAACGGTCTCGTTGCGACCGATCCAGTACCGGAAAGCATGACGAACGAATACCTGCTCGACTCGCTCGCTGGCGGCGAGCTTGCGGATCATTTCGTAGGGGCCTTTCACGGGACCATCGAGCTCCGGATCGCCGCTGAAAAAGATCTCACCGCGGGTGTTCACCGGCTTACCGTGCTCGGTCGTGCGATACAGACCGATGTGATTGAACTGCTCAAAGGGCAATCCGAGCGGGTCCATCTTCCGGTGACATCGCCAGCATTCCGCTTCCCGCGTTACTCGCATACGATGGCGGAGCGTGTTGTTCGGCTCGTCGGGTAGCATCGCATCGACCGTTATAGGCACGTCAGGCGTGGCGTCGCCGAGTAAACGCTCGCGCACCCAGATGCCGCGGTGGATGGCGTGGTTGTCCATCGCATCGGTGTGAGATACGAGCCAACTCGGGTGAGTGAGAATGCCGAGGCGTTGACCTTTCGGTAGATGTGTCAGGACACGCTCGGATACCTTCGGGGAATTCTTCCGATAGCGAGCCACCTCTTCCGCGACACGCACGTGAACCGTCTCTCCGTTCGGAAGAATCGTATGTCCCAGCTGTTGCGGGGTGGGGGGCTTACGCTTTTTCGGATCCTTGTCCGGCTTCGGCGGCTCCTTGAGATTTTCAAAAGTGGAATAGTAAAGCGTCTCCTTACCCGGATTCCACACCACGCGATCAGTTGTCAAAAGCTCACGCAGCACCTGCTTGTCTTCTTCCAGTATCAGCTCGACGAGACGGTCCGTATTCGCCGTCATCTCATTCATCACTTCGGTGTAGTTCCGCTCACGGTATCCCGCTTTACGAAGAGCCCCGGTGTCCTTACAAATACGCCCCGCGCGATCGTAGTCGAAATACTCACGGAAAAACTGGAGAATGCGCGGTTTGCGAAAGGCGTCGTCGTCAAGGATGCGCTGCACCTCCCGCTCGACATCCTTACGCGTTTTCATTTTCCCGTCGAGCACCGCTTGTTTGAGTTCCTTGTCAGGAGGAAGGAAAGAAAAGGCCGCATTCACCGCGAGACCGAGTTCCCAGTCCTGCAGCATCACGCGGCCATACTCATCGGGCTTTCCATAGTCGGCGAGCTCGGGGCGAAACAGTGCATCGGGATCGAGGAAAATCGGAACCAGCCCCAGGATCACACCATCGTCTTTTCCTAGATTCTCGATCGAGTCGTTTGCGAGAGTCACATACTCATCCGTCTCGTCGTCGGTAGGAGGTCGCCCGGTGAGATTCTCAAAAAGAAAGACGACCGCCGCGCGAAGGTTTTCCTGCGAAACCGTTTCATCCTGCACCAGATCGTAGACAGGGGTGAGGGGACGCTTCGGGTCGGGACCATACTGCAGGCTCTGGACCGTCCCGCGTATGTCCATACCCTTGTATTTCGTCTGGAGCATCTGCTGCCGTTGCTTCGCATCAAATTGCCACGGCTCCGCAATCGGACCATTCGCCATGAAGCGCACCACATCCTCCGCGAGCGCCGCGATCTGCGTCGCCTCGGCTCCGTTCACCGAATACATGATCGGGTAGTTCCGCAGCCCATGATCGTTCGTAGTCGTCAGCACCGGGGGGAAACCGGTGATCGCAGCCGCATACGCCGCCGTTCCGCCGACCCACGCCTGCAGCCGATCGAGACCGTAGTAGACCTTCACCTCGCCCTGTTCGTTCCACGGGATGCGGTCGCCCGCCGTCCGTTGTCCCGGCATCTCAGGATTATATTCCGGATCGATATTGATCAGCGCATTGAGCCGCACCAGATGCTCCTGTGGATGAATGCGCCAGATCCGTGCTGGGGTAGAAGCCGGCTCCAGATCCTTCGGGACCTCATCGCCGAAAAGCAGCTCGTGAGGGAGGTGATTCGCCTTCTTAGGTAGCTTGTGAGAGTAAAAGCCACCCACATCAGCCATCGCCACTTCCAGCTCACTCGTGATCCAGTTGGCCAGCTCCAGGCGCTCCATCGCCGTCGGCTGATTCTTCTTGTCCCGGGGCGGCATCTCCTTCAGTGATACCTGTTCCCACACACTCTTCCAGATCTCCGCATTCTCCGCTGTGACATCAAAAATGTCATCCAGTGCGACATCACCCTTCTCCGTATCGGCATCGTGACAATCGAGACAATACTTCACGAGAAAAGCATCGACGACACTGTCAAAGGTCGGTCTTTCCTCGGCACGGGTGACAGTCGCGAACAGCATCGCGGTCAAACCGCACAATGTCGCGACCGTCTTCATATCGAAAAGGGGAAAAGGAGATCAGGCCAGCAGCTGTTCGATCGGGCCAACCCCGGAGTCGAACTTCGCGGCGAGCGATTCATCCATGTTAAAGCGGTCGCAAGGCGCACCGATCGCGTGCAGCAGAGTCGTGTAGAGAGCGTTCACCGGGCGCTTCCCGTCCAACTGAGTAAACTGACCCGTCTTCACCGCACCGCCACAGTTACCCAGTAGCATGAACGGCCAGTTTTGACCCGCCGTGTGCTGCTTGTCCGCATTGTTACTCGTGTAAACGATCAACGTGTTATCCATCATCGTGCCGCCATCTTCTGGCATCGACTCCAGTTGCTGGACCAGCTTCACCAGCATCTCGCTGTTGTATTGGCGAATCTTGATCCAGATATCGTTGTCCGGCTGATCCATGTGCCCGAGATTGTGACCCTGCTCCGTGACGCCGAGACCTTTCCAGGCACCAAAAATCTCACCACGACCTGATCCAATGGTGAGCGTGTTAGTGATGCCCGACTTCAGCGCCGCGATGCCGAGATCGAGAAGTGAATCATGCCAGTCCGTGTCGAACTCTGGCTTCGTGAACTTCTCACCAAACTCCGGCGCAAATCCCGCCAGGTGATCCGAAATATCCGAAAGCTGTTCCCGCAGATGATTGATATCGCGAAAGCCCTCCACATAGCTGCCATAGCGAGCCGCCTCCGCCGAGGGGAGAACACCGCCGCCCTGGCGCGCAATATTCTCCACCGCATTCAGCACATTCGAGCGCGCCTCATACCGGGCCCGCACCTCACCCTCCGAGATACTACCGAAAAGCATCTGGTAAAGGTCCACCGGGTTCGAGTGCATAAAGATCGGCTTACCAGCACCCGTCGCCGACAGCGTCGCCAGAGTAGGGCGCGACTTCATATTATCCAGCGAATCCATCCCGATACAGAGATGAGGCAGCACCGTCTGCGGAAGGCGCTGGCTGATCACATGGTCGATCGTCTCCCCGCGTGGAGGAATCCCGATACCACCACGATATCCACCGAGCGCGCCGAAATACGCACTGTGCGACGGGCTCGTGTGCTTTCCATGAATCCCGTTGATGATATGCAGCTTATCCTTCACCGCCTCCAGAGGGCGGATCGGCTCGGGTAGCTCGATACTGTCCAGAGACACATCCTCCTTCAGTCCCTTCGGAATCGCCGTCGCCGGATCGAAGCCCTGATTCTGCAGGAAGAAAATGATCCGCTTCGCCTTACCCGTCGCTGGCGCGATGGTCGGAGCCAGGCTACTGGCCGCCTGTCCGATACCCGGAAACAGCGAAGAGCCCATGGCTGCGCCAAAACCAGCCGTTACACTTTTGAGCAAACGTCTGCGATCAATCATAATCCAAGAGAGGTGAGAGGTTGCCATCGAGAACCCACCGTACAGGCGGGATCCCTTTTCTCACCTACAGTAAACACCGTAGACCGCCCTACATCTGCGGCGGGATCGCGGGACATCGAGCCATCCTTTTCTGTAACGAAAATCAGAGGTGGTTCAGGAATATCGAAGGGTTGGGATACGGTCGAACGCCGTCGTTCGCATTTTCATTACGGACATTCTTGCCCCGTTTTACGCCATTTCGCAGATGCGGTGGAAAGGCTCAGACTCTGAACTTCAACGCCCTTAAAATCCTTGTCATGTTACGTTTTGGTTTGGTCGCTTTGTTAGGTGTTTTCGTCGTCCCTGCCGGGGCGCTTGAGGTAACAGTTCACTCTGGCCTATGGAAAGAGTCGCCCGTCGAAAGCGTTAATCCCTCCGCCGAATCCTTTTCCATGGAATTCCGCGTCGACCCGGTCGCCACCGAAGGGGGAGATCTGCAGGTCATCGCCGGAGCCATGGTCGGCCTGAAAGAAAACGAATCCGTGCAGAGTGGGGAAGGCGGACAACTGCGTGTCGATTTTCGCGAAGGCGGAGACCGTGCCGCCTTTACCCTTTGGCATCGCAAGACCAACCTCACCTTGCAGCAGCCCGATCCCAGGCCGCCCGGCTGGATGGACAATCGCGACTATCAGCATCCGCACGTGTTGCCGTTTCGCGAGGGGAAAGGGCATTGGGCAAAACTCATTGTCTGGCCCGAGGGGGAGGGTTCACGCGTACGGCTCTTCGTCGATTTCGAGGATCGACCCGTCGAGGAGCATCTCCTACCCGAGCGGGTTCAGGCAGGAAAGATCACACTTTTCACCATGCGCGGCGGTAACGAACCCGATCTCTCACGAACCACTCGATTCTCTGAAGTGCAGTTTTCAGAGCTGACTCCCGAGGCTGCGCGACGGCTCCCTTCCATGGCCGAGTCGGTGCTTGGCGCGATCGACCTTTCGACCCTTGCGATGAGACCGATTGCTCAGGCGCTGGAAAAGGGACAGCAACAACAAGCCCTCGCTCTCTTTCTCCACCACATGCGCAATCGGCAACAGCCGAAGGGACCAGCAATCGAAGAAGTCGCCGACGTCGTCCTGCATCCCGACTGGCAGACGATCGCCGACAACGCCCTCGTCGGGAAATATGGAAGCATCGGCTACTTCACTAGCTTCGTCGAAGCCTGGACCGATACGAAAGGGGAAAGCCACCCATGGGTGCTCCAGAATGATCCTCTGCAGGTGAACTGGGCTCGTTGCAACGGTCACCTCAATCGGCATTTCCATTGGGTATCCCTCGCCCGTGCCTGGCAGGAAAATCACGATCCGAAATATGCCCGGCGGTTCAGCGCCGAAGTCCACGACTGGGTCAGTCGCGAGCCATTCTTCTGGGCACAGTGTCCAACCGTTGGTGGGGCCAATCTCATGGACGGCACGACCTTTCGCTGGGGATATATGAATACCAGCAACATCGGTCGCCGTCTCGAACTCACCTGGTGGCCCGCCTACGAGACATTTCGCCATTCACCCGACTTCACCGACGAGGCCCACGTCGCGATTCTTCTCGGCATGCTGCGACAGGCCCGCCTCATCATGAACCCCAGCAGCTTTGCCGCCCACGACGACGGTGGGGCGCACACCACCCTGGCATTGCTACAGACAGCCCTCATGCTTCCCGAATTTTCTGAAAGTCTCGAGTGGAAAGCCACCGCCATGAAACGCTGGGACATCATTTTGGAAAAGCAGTTTCATCCCGATGGCAGTCACGTCAGTCTCAGCACGGGCTACAACTGGGCCTCGCTCGTCGCGCTGGAAAACTACTTGCGTCTCTACAAGCGATTCGGCGCCGAGTTGCCCGAGTCCGCCCTTTCCACTTTGGAGAAAGCGGCCGAACATCCCATGCTGCTCACCGCACCCAGCCAGGCACAGGTCGATCTCAACGACGGAGGCTGGAGCACTATCGAGGATCGATACCAGTCCCTCTTTGAGTGGTTCCCCGACCGCACCGATTTCCAATGGATGGCATCCAGAGGGGCGAAGGGGTCACCTCCAGAAGAAACCTCCGTTTACTTCCCTAACGCCGGCCACTACGTCATGCGAACAGGGTGGGGGGCAGAGGAGAAATACCTCTTCTTTGGGGCAGGTCCCTGGGGCGCCAGCCATGGGAAATTTGACGCCCTAAATATCTACGCCCAGCTCGGAAACCATCTCCTCATTCGCAATGCCGGGCGGGGCAGCTACAGCGGCGTCGGCAATACCAAGCACGCAGGCCGCTCCCTTTCTTTCAACACGCTCTCGCCCGACTGGGCGCAGGAGAACAGCATTCCTCAATGGAAGCACGACATGGCCGTAGGATTCAATCCGCCCGAACGGCGCTGGCTCGACAATGACCGCTTCAGCTATGGTGAAGGCGCCTTCACCTACGGTTGGTATAATCCTGACGAACACATACAGGGTAAATGGCTGCGACAGGTCATCTTCGTAAAAGGCAATGATCCACGACGCGATGGGTATTACCTCGTCATCGACACCGTCGAGCCCGCCGATGACAAAGAGCGCACCTGGCGTCATCCCTGGCAACTCGGACTGAACGCTTCTGACATAGCCATAAATGAAACCGATAAATCCGCGACCGCCATCGCATCCGTCGCTGCCCTGCAGATCCTTCCCGTTGATCCCGTTGGGGATATTCAGGTGAAAATGATACAAGGGCAGGAGAGTCCCGAACTCCTCGGTTGGAGAATCTACGACACAACCGCCAGCCCTTGGCCCGTGCCGACCTACGAGTGGAAATCGAGCGGCACCTTCAGTCGCGCCTGGGTCATCCAGATGCAGGCCGACCCATCCCAATGGCCTGTCACAAAAGTGGAAACATCGCCCTCCAAAACGCCCGGCGAGCTCCGATTTCAAGTCCATCTCAAAAGCGGACAGACAGATCACGTCCTGCGGCGTTTTCCTGAAGAACCTCCCGCCGTCCTCTTCGGAAAGACATTCCCCGGAGACATCGCCATTCTTTCCGCGGACGCGAAAGGAAACACCGTCGCGAAATTGGTAATGGAAAACGGAACCACCTCCGTGGCCAGGAGACGGGAGTAGAGAACACAAGGTTTCGTAAACAAAACGAACCGGACCCATTCGGATCCGGTTCGCATAGCCGGGCGCATCTCGCTTCGCGCCAATTGTCGGAGTGAGTAATTACTTCGCTGCTTTCTTCTCTTCTTTTTTGAAGTCCTTCACATCGCGAGAGCTGCCGACCATTTCGTCACGCTCCTTCAGATACTCTTCATATTTCTCCGTCTGCTCTGGGGTCAGGAGAGCGCGAATCTGCTCTTCTTCCTTCGCGAAGATCTTGGCGAGCTCCTCTTGAAGTGGTTCGATGGCTTTTTCCTGCTTTGCGATCGCCTCTACGTCGTTGTCGATCTTCGCACGACGGAGAGCACGCTCTTCGCGGTGCAGGTCGCCACGCACAGGCCGGACTGCATCACGTGCTTCCTTCTGGATCTCCGCGACTTTCGCCGCTTGATCGATGTCCAGATCAAGAGTCGACTTCAAAGGAGCATCTGCGAAAGCAGCACTGGTAATGAGACAAAGGCCAGCAGCTACTGCGGCCAGGGTTGTTTTTACGAGGTTGGTTTTGTTCTTCATTTCGGGGTGTTGGTTGTGGTTTGTTGCAAATAGTAAGCTTCGACGGTCGTGGCAGAAAACCTCGCCGTTCACCCTATTCTTGGGGAAGGGGAGATCCTGGTTACAGAACCGTGAAATTTTTTTGACACAGTTCCAACTGGCAATGGCCGGGAATAGTCTTGACGGCGCATGCATGCTTATATGGAATCGGAACCAGGGTTTCCCTGTCGGAAGTTCTCTATACTGCAATCTCAATCATGTGACGTAATGACTCCCAACTCGAAATTCCATTCGATCCGTCAGAAACTCTTACTGACTGGTTTGTCGGTAGTGGGCCTGGCTATCTTAAAAGCCACCACGATTGCTGCCGATTCCCGAGGGAGTGTGGCGCAAGTAAAGCACATCAGCCTCGATGCCATGTGCCAAAGCAGAAACGGTACGAGTCTGGAGGATTTGTTAGGGGTAGGCGGCAGTGGAAAAGTGACCACAATCGAAGCGCTGACACAGATTCGAGACAAGATTACCGACCTGGTATTGGAGTTTGATATCGAAGAGGGTGTCGTTGTAGGCGGCAAAGCAGAAGGCGAGGGGATGAAATGGGAGCCTCTCAAATTGGAGGTGCTCTTTGGGCCACCACCCCCGGAGTCTGATGACGATGAGGCGGAAGTTCTGAGCGCTGGTGAACAAAAGAGAAAACCGATTGCTCCGGCAGAAATCAATGACCCCGAGGTCGAGCCTTTCGATGAACCCACTCCCGATACGTTGAGCGACATCGAGGAAACCATTTCAGAACTCAGGGACCTGCAGGAATTCCGCTCTTCATCTCAGGAGGGTGTCAAGACCATCACCGATCGGGCGAAAGAAGATCCCAGCGAAGACAATCGACGCGACGCAGCCCTCGCCAGGAAATCGAACCAGACGTTCAACTACCAGCGAGCAGTGATCGACACTTACATTCGCGAGCTCATAGGCCTTCAGCGTGAGCTAGATGAGCAGGAGACTCCCATCAGTTTCGGAGACGAAGAACCTCAGCTCCCCGAGACAAACGAGGAAGCCTGGGCAAAAAATCGACGCACCACGGCAGCCCAGATTGCCCTGATCAGGTGGGAGCAGGTGCGAAAGGAAACGGAGTAGGAAGCAATCTCAATTCACTTGATAGATCGTTTCTACGAGGGCGGGCTCGTACACGACTCCCCTAGTGGATTCGAGGCAAAGTTCATCGCGAGATTCATTTCGAGAACAGCAGGTTGGATCGTCAGAAATTTCTAGGCATAGAAATTAGTCGGCGAGTAGAGTGAGGTCTTCACCGGCACGATATCTGCAACTGGCGCCTCCGTATCCCTATTCTACCAGACCGTTCGTGTTTCTCACCTCGAACGATCGAGGTGAGAAAAGATTTCACGGGGCATCTGGGAAGGCTTTTACCGATTCCACCAATCCTTAAATACCTGATCGGTTGTTTTCGATTCACCCTCCGGCCAAACGAAGACTTTGGCATCATCGAGGCCACGGCTTCCCCCAGAGCCAACGATAAGGATGCGGTCTCCATCAAAGGAAGTGAAACGCATAGAAACAGGTTCGCGATACGTAAGCATCTGTTCCTGCAGGATGCCAACAGCGACTCGCTCTCCCATGCGAAGAGATTCATAATAGTCGGTGTAATAATGCACTCCTGCAAAATTTCGGCCGATGGAAATATTGGCGGCTAGTTTGTCGAGTTCGCCCTGTATGGAAAGGCCGCTTTCCTTTGCCTTTACCAAAATTTGGCCAACCTCCCATTGCTGGCCGCTGCAATCGCAGGAAGCGCCGGGATCAGCCTGATATGCCGTATCAATCGTTGCCTTCGGGGCGGAACTTTCAGGGTCCTTGTTTTTAAGAATGATTTCGTCACCGAACAACGATTCAGGACAATTGTAAGGTCCTGTGGTTTCAATATATTCTTTCAGGTTCAGTTTTCCCCGTTCTACTTTTCCTTCCTCAAAGAGACTACCATCGGTCACTTTGTTCATTTCGAAGAAAGCTTTCAAAATAGTGACACATGCGCCAGCTACGGTGGCATGTCCCGCCCCATAGGAAGGGTGCAACGGTGAACCTTCCGGAAAAGCCATTGGAAGAAGCCCATTCTTTTCTTCCTGTATCCACCTGTTGTCTAGCAACTCCTCCAGATCGGGATTTCCTTGCAAATCATCCCTCCACTTACTGTTTTGTTCTCCGTTGTGTTTGGAAATCTGGTCCAGAAACTCTGTTGCATTGAGATCTGTGAACATCTTTCCTACCTCATCTTGCACATGGCCAAGGGCGGCCTCCCCATTCCATGCGAGAGTAACCGCTTCGGCTAGCGCTTCCGGCCGTGAGCGGAGATGTATATTGTATTTTTGTCTCCGTACCGCTTTTAATGCGCGCGTCGCCACTTCGCATACAAGGGTGAGAATGTGCGGGCCACCAAAAGTCGCAAAGCCATCTCGAGTGGGATGTCCTTTACCTTCGGGCATGCCGATATCGGTTGCGGCATCCTGACCGAGTAGAATGAGGCAAGCGTTCAGGTAAGCCTGATAGAGCTGGTCAAAATGCACGTATGTTGCCAAATCTCGGGGAGTGGTGATGAACCGCGATTTACCACCTCCATCACCATCTTTAAGGAACAAGTCGAAGTTTTTACGGTTTGATCCATTTTGCACATCTAGCCACGAAACCAGATTCGTCATGTGATCCCTGAATGGTTGATGAGGAATGACACGTTGGTTGATTACTTGGACTCCATATCGTATCAAACCATCAGTGTGAATCGCCGGACCATCGTGCGCTATTTTATCCGGGTGTTCCGAATCCGAATCTCGCAATGTCTTCAGGGTCTTACTATCGCAGAATTGCCCCGCACGGTTGAGGGCGTCTTCGCTAAGGCTCTCGATTGCACTTATTGCTTCCTTCCCCGCAAGTGAAGATGGAGAGAGTGCATCTTTTACGGATTGTCCCTTGATCTCTTCGTTCCCTATCAGCATGAATTGGGAAAGGTAAGGACCGTTATGTGCTCCCGGTGTCGACCCTCGAAACAAATTCTTGCGGGTAAGCTTTTCTTCGCCCATCAACCGAGCTCTACGGCGACGTTTTGCCCGCTCGTCGAGCCCTTCTTCACTCTTAAAGAACGGGAGTTCGTTCAGTGCGTTGATAACCGCATCAATCTTCGAAAGATCATAGTCTGCCTCTTCCGAACTGATTCCATTGAACTTCTCCGGGTCTTCCTCCCATAGAGCAAATGGAACATCCCTCAAGTAAGCTTGTGCATAGACCTCAGCGATTTCGGCAATTAACTCAGCCGAACCGAGTTTTGGAGCGGGTGGCATGGCGACCTGATCCGGGTCCGGGCCTTCGAGCTCTAACGTGTGTCCGCAGAGTGGGCTTTCGTAGTTGCGGGCTTCATTTCCAGTCTGAGGCCAATGAAATTCTCCCGAGAATTTTTCCACTGCAAAAGGCGCGGGAAGTCGCGAACTGTAAGTACCTGGTAGAGGGGTCTCACCGAGTGAACTTCCTGGTTTATCCTGATTGATTTCGCTGATGAAAGTGCGGAGGTCCTCCTGTTTTACTCGACCGAAATCGTCGTGCTCCAGACTTTTCGAGAAAGTACCGAATGCCGAAACCCAGCCATCTCCATCGGGTGGAGTGGCCAGTGCTTGTTTTGCTTCGCCATTGTTCTCCTGCGTGCGAGCAGATACGCGTTCGCGAGAGGTATCAGATGCTTCGTCACGGACTCGACTAGCCATCAAGGCACGGACGGTTTCGGAAGGGATGGGATCGAGATCTTCAGTCATTCGATTTCTTTCGTTTAGATTTCAAAAGCAGAATTAATGTGCCGCTTACTTCACTAGTCGGTTTAGTGAATGTTAAATACAAGAGGTGGAATAGATGAGTGTAGTTAACGAGATGTGAAAGCTCTTGGTCAACTAAATTTGAGAGAAATATATATAGTTCGTTTATCGGGGTATCTGACTCTATGGGTTATGGTAGTTATTTGTGAAGAGATAGGGTTCGGTAAATTGTTTTCTTTACCTGTAATTATCAATGGAGCAGATTTTCTGGAAAGTGTAGTTAACTTCGTTCGAATGGATTTTGTTATTCGATTACCAGGCCCAAGGTTATCGTTGTTGCAATCGAGAGGCTGCGATGCTGATGTCCGTGAATCGCCAGGAGGAGGAAATCGGCGGCAGTTAGAATGAAACTCCAGAGGTGGCTTTTTCCAAAAAACAAATTTCTCGGTAAGATTTTTCGCCAAGCGGGAAAACCGTAAGGAAGACCCATTTTCCTTTTGAGGAAGACGACAGCCTCAGGCTATGTCCGCAGCCCCTTTCTGACCACGCTGCTGGGCCTACCCCTGCTCGCATGCAGTCACGTATTATCCGCACCGATCACCATCGATTCGTTTTCTGAAACGCTCGCACCTACGACCACCATCACTTTTCATGACGGCAGCATGATCGGTGGAGAGCTCGACCTTGGGCTCTCCGTGGCAAATGCCGAAGCCACCGTCGACACCACCAAGCCTGCCGTAAAAATCCACACTCAGAAAAACACGGCACAGCCATACCGTAAAAGGAACGGCCAGCGTCGCCGAGGGCCTACTCAAAGTCGAAGTGAAGGTGACTGGGAAGTCCTACAAAAAGGTGAAGCTCAAGCCCAGCGGTCGATTCACCTTCCGCGCCCGCAACCTCCGCTCCGGGAAAAACCGCATCAAGGTCCGTGCCCTCGACCTCGCCGGAAACAGATCGAAAGTGAAGAAAGCGAAGCCGAAAGGGAAGTGACGAGAATTCTAGTGCCGCTATATCGCGGCCTACTCTTCCCCTGGTGCAGGTCCGGTGGGGCCTGTGTAGCGATTGATCATCTCTGCATTATCCCTGCCTCCATCACCAGTCAGGCGAAAACGGATCGTATCGTCGCGGTCACCGTTGCGAAGGACGCCGGCAAAGTAGCGGTTAGTGCGAAGACGATACACAACGCGAACGGACTCGCCCGGTGCCATCGTGGCTTTGAAACGCCCGCGCTGGATCGCACCAGAGACATTGCGCCCCTGGGAGCGGGCAATCACTTTCATACGGGGAAGGCGATCACCGATGCTGCGCAGTTTGAAATTGCCAGCCGCCCCACCATCGTTCTGCATCTCGAGGTGCGCTTTCGACGTGTTGGTTTTGAAGATGCGATTGCGGTTCACGATCGTCTGACGATTTGAGGCGCGACGTCGATTGTAGATGTTGTTTCCTCTCAGCTTACTCGCCGTTTTACCGATGAGGAGATCGGCGCGGGCGGGACCGGTCAGTTCCAGTTCGTCGTCTTCTTCCTCGACGATGGGAGGCATTTCGAACATATGAATGGTCGTGTTGCCGTCCGTCAGTTGATAGGTGAAAGGCGTGGGGTCGACGCCCAAGCTGGCGAACGTCTCGCCGGAAAACGTCATCGACCCGCTGAGGACCTGTCCTGTCGCGTAGTCGGGGGGAAGAACTAGACGGTTGAAGCCTGAACCTAAGGTGGCGGTCGCGATAAGCAGAAAGTCTCCCGTCGCGATAGGCGTGGTCGTTCGCGAGCCGGACCCGTATGACAACATCTCCGGGACAGCATCATTGTAGTAATCTGCCGCTGGATAGCTGCCAGCAGGCGCAACGGAGAATTCATTGGGATTTGGCTGGACGAAATTTGGCGCCGCGTAAGAAGATTGGAAGCTCAGTGTCAGCCCGCTCACATCGAAGGAACCCTGAAACTGAAACACTACATCCCCGCCCGTTTCTTCGGCCCAGATGTAGAAATCGTCTGCTCGTGTGGAAACGGTGAGAGTGAAAGATGCAACGAGAATGCCGATGGTGAGGGAGAAGAGTCGTGTAGTCATGGTGTTGGCTGGCTACTACAGCGGTAAAGGACACTTCGACACGATCAAGTGAAAAACCTGAATGAACTGCGTTACATATATTGATATATGAATGTTAGTGCTCTCGGCGGTGCATTACAGTTGCCATTCGAAGCCAGTGTTTAGACAGATGTGTTGTATTTCCGGAGAATACATAGGCATGTCGCCCGCCTGTCTGTGGATTAGAGAGGGGGGGCTGCTCTCTCGGAAAGGCTGTCGAAATTCGAAGCCTATGTAGCTGATGCGGCAGACTTACAGCCTCCGAACGCGCTTCCCTAGCTTCCGGATCTTTTTGCGCAATTTCTTTACCTTCGCCACTTTCCCGTTCCGGCGGAAACGCTTCACTTTCTTGACGAGCTTCTTGATCTTTTTCAGGAGTCTGGCCCGCAGGAGAGAATTGTCTACTACGGCGACTCTCGTCAAGGTATCCACCGACTCATAGCCCGAAGAGGTGGCGCCCAATCCTCCTCCGTGCCCGATGTAACCGGAGGCACGAACCATGAAGTCACCCAGAGGAAGACTCAGCCCGCCCAGCTCCCAGGTGCTCGTCGCACCCACGCGACTCGCGAAGCCCAGCGGCGTCCATATCGTTCCGCCGTCGGTGGAAATCTCGAACCGCACTCGGTGCACCACGGCGTTGTTTCCGCTGCGCGTCCAGAAAAGTTTGGTTCCATTGGGAGAATGCGAGAGTTCATCCGTCGTCGCTTCGTATTCGACCTCTGCGGCACGATTCCGAGTCGTCCCATTGATCTCCGCAAAAAAGCCACCGAGGAACAGATTGCCATTGTCTTTGACGATCGCGTCGCGTCCTCCCCCTGGAGTCAGGAGGTAATCAAAGGTGGTATCGAGAGTCCCGTCGCCGTTGATCCGGTTGAATAGCTCCACATCGATGTCGTCGATTTTCGACAGATTGCTGGCGAGGATGATTTTACCGTTTACCTGAGGTACCGCCGAGAATACCCCGCCCCCGGTCAGATTGGGGGTGAACGTAGTATCGAGAGTTCCGTCTGCGTTGAGGCGCACGAGAAACTCGGGTGCCATCGCAGCAAAGGCTCCGTTTGAGGTGCCAAATATACCACACACCAAAAACTTCCCGTCTGGCAGCTTGTTGATGCTGAATACATTGGTGCCGTCGAAACCCGGGTCGTAAGTAGTATCGAGAGAACCATTTGCATTCAGTCTGGCGAAGCCAGTGCGAGCCGTGCCATCGATATTCGCGAACTCTCCCATCACGAGAATCTTTCCGTCGTCCTGGAAGGCCAGCGCATCCACTTCACCGTCCGCTCCCATACCTACATTGAACGTGGCGTCGAGCGATCCGTCGGTATCGAGCCGGGCGATCCGATTTACCATCTGCCCGTCGATTGAGGTGAATCTTCCCGCCACGATCAGTTTCCCGTCGTCCTGCTGCAAGATGGAGTTGATATCGTCATTGGGTGAAGGATTGAAAGACGTATCGTGATTGCCGTCGGCATCGATCCGCACGATCCGCTCGAATGACTGGCCCTCCCAGGTAGTGAAAAAACCGGCAATAAGAACCTGATTGTCGGACTGCACATAGACTCTCTCGCAGATATTGCTGTTGTTCGGGTTGAACGATGCATCGAATGTCCCATTCGGTAAAAAACGAGCAATACCAGTCCGGTTCGCCATTCCCACCGTGGAAAACTGACCGGTTAGGTAGAGGGTGCCGTCCGGAAGAATAGCCGACGAAGAAACGAAGCCATTCAGGTCGGGATTAAATGCGTTCACGTCGCCCGGAGCGGCTTCGGACGTGTGCAAAGGCAGCGCGAAGGATGCGACGGCAAGAATAGAAAGAACAAGTGGAGAGGAGGTGAAACGGTGTTTCATCGGTTGGGACACAAGGAGATAGAGAAGCGCCGGTTTTCGTACACAGCGCGACGGTCCCGACAGTGGTTTTCGTGCATATATTGCACAACCACAGGTGAACCAGCTTATTCACTCAATGCAAGTGAAATTCACCACGAATCAAGAATTACGCTATAGATAAATACCGTCGATTAACCGCTGATGTAGTGCACGGGGATGAGATAGCTTCTTTGAGAGAGGGGACCGACAAAACGGTCGATCATGGGGCGCTACGTGAGAGCAATATCTACCAGAAGGTGAACACCTTACCCTTCGAGGCACTGTCTGACTGAGTGAGATGTTAACCGTCGCTTCCTTACCATCGACGAAAACTTTTAGCATCCCAGGGCCGAGCGCTGTTTTCCCATCACATTCGCCAATCCTAAATTGGTGGAAGATTGATTTCCGATAGCCCGCAACGAAAAGCGAACCCATCGCAATCCATCGCGAGTTTGGTATTCTCACAACGCGGTTCCTGAAGGTGCTTTCGGCCCTTCGGGAGTTTTCCGACCCCGTTACCACATCTGTCTCATGAATGGGACCCTGCTCCGAGGAAACCTCTTCGATACGAATAGGTTCAAGGGGATTTTGTAAATAATTGAAATACAGAGAGTAGTGTGATTTTCTGTCCTTCAAAACGCACACAAAAACCACCAATTTGCCAAAAAAATCTTGCTATTGAGATTCGTTAGCAATAAGGCTGTGTTCTATCTGACTCACTCAGAAAGATCAATGACACCTAAATCCCTAACCCATCGTTTTGTGGCAAATCTGCGTTCACTCGCAGGCCTTCATCTTTCCATCATTTTCCTGTTCGGCCTGAACAATCTGGCATCAGCACAGGATGCTGAGACTTCTGAATCCTCAGAACCGGCGGAAAGTCCGGCAGTGGATACCGAAGCCCCTGCGCCTGAAGCTGAAGTGGCAGCCGATGCAGAGGTCAAGACACTCGATACCATCAATGTGGAAAGCACGGCCGCGCCAGAGCCTGCCCCGCGTCCCGCTCCGCGACCCGTACCTGCTCCCGCGCCAGTGCCAGTGCCCGCACCCGTTGTCGAGCCCGCTCCTGAAATTGAGCCCCTCGTGATTGACGATCAGGTGAACGCCCTCAAGACGGGCACCCCACTCGTCGACATCCCTCGCAGCATCACCATCTTTCAGGAAGAGCGAATCGAAGATCAGGGAATCATCAACATCTCCGAGATCGTCGACTACACACCAGGTGTTACCAACACACAGGGTGAAGGACACCGTGACGCTGTTGTTTTCCGCGGCGTTCGTTCTACCGCAGATTTCTACATCGACGGTCTGCGTGACGACGTTCAGTACTACCGTTCACTCTACAATGTCGAGCAGGTCGAGATCCTCCGTGGTGCGAGTGCCCTCCACTTTGGCCGCGGTGGCACAGGTGGTATCCTGAACCGTTCACTCAAGCGCCCCGTCATCGGCGAGACCTTCGGCGAATACGGAGTCACTGTCGATACATTCGGAGCGACCTACGAAGAGTTCGACTACAACATGCCGCTCTTCTTCCGCGACGGATACGGCGAAGGAAAAGGTGGAAAAATGGTCTACCAGGAGCCTTGGGCTGCCGCTCGCATCAATGTCTTCCACGAGTACCTCAGCAACCACCGCGATTTCTACGATGGCAATCGCTACGGAGTAAATCCTACCGTCGCATTTGAGCTGGGGCCAGACACTCGCCTCGACCTTTCCTACGAGTTCAACGACCACGAGCGCTTCATCGATCGTGGTATCCCGACTGGCCTCAACGGTCGTCCAGTCCGCTCGCTCGTCGACACAGTCTTTGGTGATCCGGATCTCAACACCGCGACCTTCCGCTCCCACACTTTCCGTGCGGATTTGAATCACAAGTTCAATGACAATTGGAAAGGCCGCCTCACTGGTTTCTACGGCGACTACGAGAAGAGCTACCAGAACTTCTACGCATCGGGCTACGACCAGGTGAGAAACCTCGTCACCCTCGACGGATACCAGGATAACACCGTCCGCACAAACATGATCTTCTCCGGTGACTTGATCGGTGAGTTCGACACCGGCGCCATCGGCCACACTGTTATCCTCGGCGCAGAATACGTCCAGACATCCTCCGACCAGAATCGCTTCAACACATTCTGGAATACCACACGCGATGACAACGAAGTCTTCAACGCATCGAATTTCCGCCTCAACTGGGGTAGCGGAATCAACGCAGCCGGCGTTCGTGCGACCAACAACTTCAACGCCGATCTCGCCGACGACACCCGCGTCGATATCGATGCGCACTCCTTCTACATGCAGGATGAAATCGCGATGACCGAGTGGCTCGACGTCGTTCTCGGAGCGCGCTACGACGCCTTCTACATCGACGTCTTCAATCCGGTAAATGGAGAAAGAAGAACACGTAGAGACGAAGACGTCACACCTCGCCTCGGCGTTATCCTGAAGCCCATCGAAGAACTCTCCTTCTACGGTAGCTACAGCGAATCTTTCCTTCCCCGCAGCGGAGAGCAGTTCGCCAACATCAACGGCACGACCAACGCACTCGATCCTAACACCTATTCAAACCTCGAAGCCGGCGTAAACTGGAATATCCAGCCCGACCTCGCTCTTCGCCTCTCCATCTTCGAGGCCGAGGAAAGCTCACCTCAAGTCGCCGACGCCGACCCGAGCACGCTCGAAGTCGTCGACACCAAGACCACAGGCTTCGAAGCACAGCTGACCGGACAGATCACCGACAACTGGTATATCGCACCCGGCTACAGCTACCTCGACGGCGAGCAGGTTGACCGCATGGGTTCCACCGGCCTTCGTCCACGCGAGCTTCCCGAGCATACCTTCTCCATCTGGAACAAATTCCAGCTGACAGAAAAGACCGGCTTCGGACTCGGTGTTGTCTATCAGGATGAGTCCTTCATCGACAACGCGAACACCGCCGTTCTCCCGAGCTACACCCGAGTCGATGCAGCCGTTTACCACCAGCTCTGCGATCGCCTCCGTCTCCAGGTGAACATCGAAAACCTCTTCGACACCGAATACTTCCCGAGCTCACACAGCACCCACCAGGTCACCGTGGGCCGTCCCATCAACGCATCGTTCTCCATTCGGGGAACATTCTAAGACGAGACACCTTCGAGATACTGTTTTCAAAGAAAAGGCCCGCCAGGAATCTGGTGGGCCCTTTTTGTGTCTAGCGCGACCTATGAAAAATCGCAATCTTTCCACTGGGTCTAAAGTGATTGATTTCGATGGAGAATACGGAGCGTGGCATCTTGGCTCCAATTCCCCTGAGTGTTAGGAACATGCAATGTTGGTAGTGGGATATTGTTCTTAGGTATGAGAACCGTAAGTATCCTGTCGCTTGACATCTATTTCCTTGGAGAACACTTTCCTTTATTCAGTGGGTAGAGCCGAATTCTTGAGATTCAGACCTTGTTAGACAGATTTCTATACTTCTCTAGTTGATAATGAATAGGTTGGATAGCTGTAAATTGGAGGCGTTTGCCAGAATGATATCCGGAGTGGCAACGAGAGGGTGGTTAATGTCCGCCTTCGTCAGCCTGATGTTTGTCGCTTCTGCCCGTGCTGGCACCTGGCCGGGCGCCAATGGTCTCATCACTTTCGAGCTGAATGGCAATATCTGGGTCATTGACCCGGACACTTTGGATAGTCTCCCGATCGCAGTCGGCGGCGATCCTGCGTTTTCACCAGACGGAAATTGGATCGTCTTCACCTCCGAGCGCATGGGAGAGTGGGATCTCTACATTATACGCCCGGACGGTGCTGACGAAAAGCAAGTCACCAGCAACACGTCGGTGGACGAGTATTTTCCCAGTTGGGTGGACAACGACACGATCATCTTCAAATCGCGCGACGATTCTCACAGCGATCCTACGGATCGGCAGTTTGTCACCGTTGATGTCGGCGAGACGCCATCCAGCAACTATACAATAGTAAGAGGTCCACAGGAAATGGGTGATAACAGCCTCGCTTTTCCAGAAATATCCAGCTTTGGAACCCTTACGTTCACCGAGAACTACCTGCTGCAGGAGTTTTCATACAAAACCGGTATCTGGACAGCCAACGGAGGCGGTACTCCAAAAATGGCGAGCACGTTTGGGGAGACAGCCAATAGCAGTGGTTGGTCTCCTAACGGTCAAAAGATCGTCTATCCAGAAGCGATCCCTGGCGAGTTCAACATTGATGTCTTCATCAACAACCCTAATGGGGGAGCGCCCTTTAACGTGACCAACTCACCATCCCGTTACGAATTTGCACCACGCTTCTCTCCCGATGGTAAGAAGATCGTCTTCAGCGATCAGGAAGACCTGTACATCATCGACACAGATGGCGAGAACGAGCAAAAAATAGTGAATGCCTCCGGCTTCGGTGCCAACAATCCAGACTGGGGTATCATTCCCGGGACAGAATACACACCTACAGATCCCGCGGCGGCCGCAATCCGAGCCGCTATCAATCGTAAAATCAAGAAGCTGGTCAGGGCCCTGAAGAAAGCAAAACGCGCGAAAAAGAAACCAAAGATCAAGCGCTTCAGAAAAAGAATCAGAAAGGCGAAGCAGACCCTTCGCAATGTTTGATCAGGGATTTACTTATTTCAAACCACACTGAATCCCTTCCGCAAGGCACTTGTGGCTCACAAGGATTGCCGCTCACTGTAACCCCTTCAAAAACGCCTGATCTTCTTCTGACAGGTCCGCAATATCATACGTGAACTCCTGGCCGCTCGTGGTGAATTTCACCTTCGTCGCAGAGACCTCGGTAATCACCGCCGTAATTGTTTTCCCTTCCTTGTTTGTTAGCTCACGAAACACCGGAAACTTCGACGTCTCATTACTCTTCGGCGCTGGATCTCCATTCCCTTCGGCTACAGCGTCCTCACCACCAACATACTCGACAGAGCGAAACGAGAACTGCGCAATCATCTCGATATCCTTGCGAGCGCCTGACAGTTCCATCAGCCATTCTTCCTGACCGCGGACCAGGGACAGAATAAAATTCGACCGTCCATTCGGCTCTATCACCAAGTCATCGAGAGCAACTCGCTTTAGTTGCGCCGTGATCGAATCATCCGCCACCTCATAGTCCGTGCGTGCATCCAGCACATACGTTTCATTGTGCATTTCCAGATACTGAGAGATCGGCGCCTTCATGGATTCCTCTGGCATCGGGGAATAGCCATCCTTGTAATGCCAGTAGAGCACTCGCATATGAGCCTTTCCGGAATCGTACTCCTGCCTGATCTTGTTTACATACTTCCGAGACTCACCGTAGACACTCTCGTCGACCAGCTCCATCGACTTGGGAAAATCCATCGAGAGGTATGTGATCTCATTAGGCATCCACTTCGGATCCCGATACGTTTCAAAATTCACATAATCCTGGCTCGGCCTTTCCCAAAGCGTGAGAATCTCGTGCATCTTGTCCGTATCACCCACAAGCATAAAACCCAGTACCACCGCTATCCCGAACTTCGCACCCGCATACACCAACGCGACAAAAAAACCGGTGATGAAGGGAATGTGAAAAGCAATACGACAGATCAAGACTGTGACGAACACCACCGCACCAAAGACCATTCCCATGATCGCTACTGTCTCAATAGTCGGCAAGTAACCCCTCACAAAATCCGGGGCGAAAAAGTTCAAAGCCAGCTCCAGTGCATACAGCACCATCGCAGCGATCATGATCTGCCAGAAAGCAGCCTCCTCATACTCTCTCCCCAGGAGCTTGACCGCTCCAAGGAGAACTACATACCCCAGTATCAGGGTCAAAAAAGCGGGTCCAAAAGATGTCATCGGCGCTGACTATGGAAAACAAACGTAACCAGTGGCAAGAAAAAGATCGCTACAAATGAGTGTATCTCCTTTTGTTGAGAGGGATCTTCTGGAAAACTCAATACAAACACGCCGAACACCAATCGGAAATCATGAGGTGTTTTGTTGTGCAACCGGGATTTTCTCCTTCTATCCGGCTTGGTATTTCAAGATCAGTTATCGAATCTAGTCAGTGTCCGGGCAGACCGTTCGGGTTCGATAATTCGTGAGCTGCCGCCCTCCAAAGAGATAACGCATGATACCGTAGTGGAAACTCGGATTCACGCCCCGGAGTTTACCGTTCGCCGTCATCAAGAGCCCGCCAGGATTATGGTGGGCCTTTTTTGTGCTGAAAAAGCAAAACATAACGGAACCTTCAGTTGACATAGATAACATCAGAAACCAGTGAAGTTGGCGTGTCTGATAGGAACACCACAATGGGAATCGATTTGGATTCGTGACTCTTTGAGAACGTCGTGAATGAAATCGTGAGAACACCATCTTTCAAGGACCCTGAGAAACCGTTCGTGTTCGCCTCGGAACCGACCGGGACCTTCACAGAACACAGGTAAGGCTGGATTTTCGACTCATTTACTTGAAGCTCAGAAATCATACTTCCTATTTCGTTAAGCTCGGTCTCTATGCTGGTTTTCTCAGGAAATGACTCGGCCAATTCGAGAAGTTCCTTTCTTCGTGAATGAAGGGTTTTCTTTGCAGCTGCTACGTGTACGTCCGCTGATGCTCGACGAAAACTGAGAAGGGTCTTCAAAGAGGAGGAATCGAGCGGTAGTAGCTCGAATTTCCCCAGTAGAGAAGTGGCTTGATCCGTTCGTCTAGCGGGAACTATTTCAAACATCTCTGTCCTGATCGGATTTTCCACTTTCAGAGGCGCGGCATTAATTGAACATGTGAGAAATGCGCCAGAGACGAAAAGCAGGGAAACAAAGAGGAACATGCCAACGGTTCTCGGAGCGATGCTTCTATCACTACTGTTTCTGGATGCGCTCAATACTCTCGCCCATAAGCAAGTGAACAGAGCGAACACCGGGAGAACCAGAATCGCTAACCAGAGGCAATGAAACTTCACTGTGAACAAATATTCTGCCAGCGAAAAAGGCTTGGCGGCGGCGAAATGCAAATAGAAGCCAGGAATCTCCTCGCTCTCGTAGTCGAGATCAGCGGAGAACCTCATTTTCTTCGGTTGAGCAGCGATACGAAAATAGTGATTTGATAGACTAACGCGTACATCCGACCTGGAGAGCGAGAGTTTTGCCTTTTGCCTCGGATTGGTGGCGAGGATAAGCCCTATTACAATCAGGAGAAAACTGGTCAAAACGATCATTGGAAAGACGGGGTATCGTTTCATCCTAATAATTCAATAGTGGTAGGGGGAATCAGTCAACGTATCGCGACCTCCTGCCGTTGGTCCTCCTTCTGTTCCGCCCGGTCTTTCAGGATCAATTTCCGAATCCAGTCAGTGTCCGGACAGACCGTCCTGGTACGATGATTAGTGAGTTTTCGTCCCCCGAAGAGATAGCGCATGATACCGAAGTGGGAACTCACATTCACGCCCAGCAGTTCACCGTTCGCCGTCATCAAGGGGCCGCCACTATCGCCAGCAATTATGGGTGCATCACTCAGATAGACTACATGGTGCGCACCTGATATTGGTTTCTTGAAACCTCCACGGTGCAAAATTGCACCGCTGGATTGCGCAGGCTTTCCTCCACCATATCCAGCAGTAACGACCTCCGCGCCCGGCGACAGTACCGGAGGGCGGAGAAGAGAGAAATGTTTATCGGGACGCAGCGCTGAGTGGATAAGGGCCATGTCAGGAAGGTTCGGGTCCTTCAGCGTGCCTTTCCAGATCACCCTAACCGGGTGAAGGGTCGTAGCTTCGAGCTCCTGTGTATAATCATCTTGCGCCACCTCCGTCAGATAGACATGATCGAAATCAACCACGTGTGCCGCTGTGAGAAAATAACCGTCACTCGTGATTGCCGTCGCCGTTCCATTCCCGATAGGCGGGCGATCCGGGCTGTCGGCCTCCGTATTTCCTGAATCCTCACCACTCGATGACTCTGAAGAAATGCTCAAAGGAAATTCGCACATGAGAATGATCCTCGTTCGATCCAATGCATAACTCAGAGCACTTTTCTCACCGATTTGCCGAGACTCCCAGCCCTTCATGCTCGCTGACTTGCGAGGGGTTAAAATTTCCCATCCGGTTTGCTGGTATTCCTCCGCACTCAACGGGTGATGAGAAATCCATCCGAGAAACAGAAGCTGAGTCAGGCCAGCGAGAGCCCCCACGACGAGTAACCAGCCAACGATTTTTCCACGTGTAGTTCGGAAAAAAGCAGGCATTCTCATCGGTCGATGGTGAGTAGGGAAATCTCCTGAAAAAGAACCTACTTGGTTTCGCTGACACAGAAAAGAAGAAACGGTCGCAGAAATCGTAAAGGGGGGACCGAAAAGCAAATCCAGCGGCATTTTTGAAGTTCAGCGCACACCCTTACGGCCCAAACATCTGCAACAGCAGAAACGAAACCACAGCCCCCGCCGCGCAGAACAGGGGAATTCGAAGCGCTTCCTTGGACTGCACCTTCACTGCGCGAGCAATTCCGAAAACACCAAAACCAACCATCCCCACGCCATACCACAATGCGGCCGCCTGCTCACCCGGGCTCACATCCGACTGCGATCCAAAAATTGCGATGGGAATCCCAACAATGATACTGGCCAGGAAGAGTAGAATCAAAAGAGCAAGCGCCGCTCGATATCGCTTCGCCATCACTTCTATTCAACCTTTCCGCCACCTCCATCGACGGGCTCATTCGCTATCATCACGAATGCTCGTCCCGTTAGCGCAATATCGTCGTATTCACTCTCCGCTGCTTGTTCGGCGAGCACTAGCCCGGCCTCCTTGTCATACTTTAAGAGAACGTTGAAACATCCTGTCAAAAAATCACAAGTAAACCGAAGGCGCCGCTCTCTGGCAATCTCCTCCGGGCTCGATAGTATGGGTTCACCCGTCAATGGGTGACCAACATAAACCTTGCGTTCCACCGCCACGACCGCCGGCCCTTGCGGTAAAGCCAGCAATGCCTCGACCAGAGCCTTCGTCTTGGACACCGTGTATTCCGTTGCAATGTCTTCCGCTGAGATCGTTTGAAAGAGACTTTGGTAATAGTAGTCTCGATAGTTTCTCCCTTCATCATCCACGAGGAAATCCACCAGCACCCAGAGTTTTCTCTCAAGAGAGAGTTCACCATCAGGAGACAAAAACCTCCTTTGGATTTGCACCTTCGCATGACTTGTCAGAGGAGCTAGCGCCTGCTTCTCTATCTCGTGATCCTGACCCTCCCACGGATCGGCAAACTCTGGAGACGCCACGGAAAAGCTTTGAAATACAACGAGAAGTGAAAGAATCAGAACGTGGCGGGATTTCATTCGAAACAGAGCGTATCAGGCCAAGGTGAAATTTCTCCAGTTATAGGTCATGTAATCGGTTTTGGCTTCTTAACGCACGCCAGAGTCGTAATGGCGCCCAGATACGGAACCAGAAAGACAAGCAGGATCCAAAGAGGAGTCGCCGATCCAGAGGTGAACTTGGCAGCCTTACGAATCGCCAATACCGCTAGGACTAACCAGACCAGAAAGGTGGATATCTGGATGATAATAAACAGAGGCGTTACCCCAAACGAATAGTCAATTTCTTCCTCCATACCTCCAGCAGCCTACAGAGCAAAGAAACGCCTTTCAATTCCAAACACGTAATCTGTTTGTAAAACACTGCTCGACCGACCGCGGTGATTAGCGGCTGTCTAACAAGCTAGGTTTCACCGAGGGAGCATTAACTATCCGAATCAAACCGGCCCTCGTGATTTGAACGTCACCCAGCACGAGAGCAATGCTGACAGTCCTGAAACAAGCGAGCTTCCAATTCCATAGAGGACGGTAATGCCCAGTGCAGAGCCAACCGAATCAGCCAAACTCTCCGAACGGGGAGATACCTCGAAGAACGCGATCAGGAAAACAATGCTGCCCGTTACCAGGATCGCGACAAACAGTGCGGCAACCAACCCACTAAAGAGGCTCCTGCTTCGGCTTGCAGAAACGAAGCCCGAAGCAATCCCGATAAGGATGAGAACCGCAAATATCGCGGCTTCATTTGGACTCATTGCTCACTTCCTTGCGGATTTGCTCGATGAAGGAAATTTCGATGCGGAACGTTTCACTCCCCATCCTTTTCTGCCTCCAATTTCGTCAAATCTTCCACATGGGCCATTGCGGCGAGTGCCTGGGTGTATTGGCGGAGCTTTTCCTGGAGTTCTTCCAGTTCGTCGCGGAACTCCTGATTGAGTTGGTCGTCTTCAAAACAATTCTGCAGCGAAAGGCGATGCCACTTCGCCGTAAACGGTCGCACAATTTGATTCAAAACTGGGATGGCGATTTTAGCGAACTCACCACAGCCTGATCCCCTTGCTCTGAGGATTCCACGTGTCTCCGCAAACATGGAGTAAATACTGTCGAGGGCTGCTTTTTCATCTCCGTCTCCGGGAGTAAGACGTTGCGTAGTAATGCGAGTTAGCAATTCGACATACAAATCCCAGGCGGCTTCACGGTCTGCATCGCTTGGAGCGAATTCTGCTTCGAGGAACCGAAGATTCAGTTTTAGATTGCTGAGCTTCCAGTTCTCCAGAAAATCACGAAGTTTCATAGGGAAACACTAGAATGGTCAACTAGGACTGCAATGGGTTTCTAGTTGTGATTTTCGCCTTACGAAGAAGGTAAGCATCCCCAATACTTAGGGAGCAGATCGGCGGAGTTGGAAATTGTCGGAGAATCGAAGTTTCGAGGCTGTATTCGCAGTACATTCGTAGACCTGCGCCTGGTTCAACCGCTCGCGTAGTCTCGAAAATACATCGTGCCAGATGGTTTGGCAGCGGGGAGGAATTTCCTCTCTTGTTCCCTGTAAATATTCTTTCACCTCTCGAACTTCTGTATCGTCAACATTGAGCACGTAGTAGGTCTCTTTCGCTTCAGTGCCTGAATTTTGAGCAGCGAATTGCTCGAAACACCAGGCCTCTTTTCCGGTCCAGGTCGACTGCAGTGAAGCCCGGGTTACGAGAACCAGGCACTCATTCGCTTGCCGAAGGGCAGAGATGATCTCCCCGTTAATCGGTCTCTGCTTCTCAATCATCATTTCTGCCAGCCAGGGGCGCCGATCTTCTCGAAGCGCTATCGATAGGTCTCTCGCCATCTCGAAATCACGATGAGAATGAGAGAGAAAGATCGATGACTTGTCTTCAGTGTCAGTTTCCAGGAGTTCGGGGATTCTCACCGCAATGTTCGTATTGAGAAGGGGGTCCAATTGGCGGTCACCTACATGCTGAGTAGCGCCCCAGAGTACTTCAAGGCTGGACTTACTCGGAAGGGAAGAATAGCGCAGGCTCGGGATAGTATTCTGCTCTACGGAACCAGAGTAGTAATCCAGAAGAATACGCTCCAGCTGTTTCTCTGATTGTTTTCTGTTAAGAACTCGGTCGGCGAGCGTTCGAACGGTAAACCAGGGTTTCTCAGATCGTCTGCTTCTAACTTCTCCGGTTTCTCCTTCAAGAAAACGAATCACCTTTTCGATAGTGTTAGAGCTACTCATCTCCTAGCCAGAGGGTTTGTGTTGGCGTTCAGAAATAATTCCGCTATTCAGCGATTCTCTAGGGCGGCAACCAATCGCGAGAGTCCCGTCTGCACATACTCTCGGACTTCATCGATCGTCAGAGCGCGAAATAGCCCGAGGTTCTCCTCCTTCGTAAGCCCATTGTTTTCCGCAAGCCTCTCTACTCCGTAGTCCTTGAAAAATTGGATCAACTCTTCCGATTCGATCGGGCCGTCGTATCCCTTTTCTTTAATGTCAGGATTCGAAGAACCAAAGTTCTCTTCATAGCACGCACGAACATCCTCGGGCAGTTGGAATTGAAACCTGGCTTCTTCTTTCCCTAGCATGGCATCCACGACCTGCCCGATCACTCCTCCGAAAATGGCGGAGATGTATAGGGGCTTGTCATACAAACAACTGAAGAAAGCTTCTTCCACCACTCCGGGGCACCGTCCTTTTGGCCCTGCGTCAGGATTTTGGAGGTCCATGTCACGACCTCCAAAGCAAACCCTGGCAAAACACTTTTCTGTCATGGTTCTCCGCATTACAGTGAGAGATCGGGCAAAAGCATATCCACTCTCTTCCTTGGGTAGTTGGAAAAGAAATCTTTCTTCCCCCGAGTATTCCTTCGGTGGATCGCAAGGGAAGATATCCAGAATGCCTTTCATCTGGTTTCGCTCCCTTTCCGTAAGGGATGCCGGTAAACCCCAGAAAGCATAGTTTTTGATCAAACCGGGGCGGTCGACCTCTTCCAGAACTACCTCTTGTCGTTCTTCGGCGAATTTATACATCTCGTGCATCACGCCGTCGTTTCGCCAGTCATGTCCGAGGGCGACAATTCCTTCGTTCGCAATGATTGCCTGGGACAGAAGAGTGACGGCGTTGTTGATCTCTGTCATGCCGATTCCCAGTTTTGGAAAATCATCTACGTGTTCCGAGACAGAGATGTTAATTTCTAGCTTAGGGCGAGGTTCGAGATCCTCCTTCCGCGAACTGGTTTTTGGCATCAAACTGTAGCTCGCGATATTTTCGTCAGTCTCAGAAAACTTGTGCCCCTCCCAGAAGGGCAAGAGGGTAGGGGTAAGCAAATATGTTTTCCCACAACGGCTCTCCAGGTATTCACGGCAAGCCACATACATCTCTGTTTCCAGTGGAGGATCGGCGTAGAGAGCGATTTGATAGTCCTTCTTGTCGTTCAGGTCACCCTCTTCCGCATTTTTCTCCATCGCCTTACCGGCATAGATCAAATGTTTCAAGGTGGGAGTATAGGGGATAAGCTCTACCCCTTTCGCTTGTTTGAATCCCGGATGATTCTCTTCCAGCTCTAACTGCAATCGGCGAAGACGAAGAATGCGCAGGCTTTCCTTAAGCGCAGGAAAAAGAATCCGAAACAGATTGCCGTCTGGAATTCGCACGTTAGGTACCCTGTTAGTGCTCAGCGGGTCGGCTTCGAACTCGAGGTGCAGCCGTGCTTCCACGCAAACAATCGGGACGCAGCATTGTTCCGCCCAGAGGAACTCCTGACGACACCACGGGCGTTTGTCATACTCGCCGGTTCGTAAGACGACCACAACT
The DNA here is from genome assembly GCA_002698785.1 of Verrucomicrobiales bacterium. Lineage (GTDB taxonomy): Bacteria > Verrucomicrobiota > Verrucomicrobiia > Verrucomicrobiales > DEV007 > Arctic95D-9. The sequence continues at coordinate 47,813 of PAAG01000032.1, forward strand.
GAAGTCTCCACACCCTTCCTGATCTCCTCTCTCCAATCGTCAACTCCGTTTAGATCTTCCGCATCGTACCAGGAAGAGAAATATGACTTTTCATGGAGGGCCAAACGCACAGAATTCGCCAACGACAAGCTGTCCTTCTTCGCATGGCTGATGAAAAGCTTCAGACTACACCTTTTCTCGTCGTCTGGGAAAATCGCTTTTGTGAGAATTTTGCGGCAGATTTGTAACACATACAACGCAAACCATGTAGCTCTCTCCGCATACTCACCGAAAATGCTTGTATCCTTGGACTTGGCAGCTGCAGGTCCCGGAATTGGATCGACCTCTTGGTATCCGCGCTTGTCGGAATAGTCAGAGTCTTCGATCGTATGGTAACGTTTATGGATCTCGTCCGAGAGACAGAGCGCCAAGAGAAAATGTCGCCCTCCACATTCTTTTCCATATTGCTCGGCCGCCTTGAGCCATTGACTCCAGTCCTCGTCGGTCTCCAGTTTTGAATCAACAACCACGACAACCAACGTGTGTAACGCTCCATCCAGCATATCCCTTGCTTCAATTTCCGGCGGACCGTTGCGAAACTCACGCATAGGCACATCAAGATTGCTCAGCGTCGCGATGTAGGGAGTGTCTTCTCCCAAATTACCTCGGAAGGCAGTTTTTACTGCCGAGACCAACTCCGAGCTCGTTTTATCGCTCGCAGTTGAGCAGAGGATGATTTGGATTGGTGGTTTCGTGATCATGGAATGGCGAAAAAAATCGAAGGCAGAGTACCATCAATCTGCCTTCGATTCACTTTTATATTCTGCCTGTTCCGTTAGGTGAGGACCAGGTCCTCAGCGATTAGGGATTTCCCCAACCTGCCATACTCAAGGCACCACTCTATCTGAGTTTCTCTGCCAGCTCTTATCTATTCATTTGATCGAAATGAATATCTCATACCAGATACCGCGGACTTGGGTGCAGTGATATCGTAAATCGCATCCGCTGCACCCTGCTATGTGACCTGGAGCTGAGAGCTTGTTAATTCTTGCGGTAGCCTTCCCATCCTTCGGTTGAGATCTTCTCGGCAGTTTCTTTTGCCGACTTGGAAACCTCTCTCAGAGTCTCTGACGATGAAGAAGACCGGCCCAAAGTCTCAAGTGCGTCATTCGCTGCTGGTGTAGCGACGAGTCCAAGACCCAGGGCGGCCGATGCCGTCAGGTCCTCCATTATCTCGTTGGTATCGGGAGCGACTACTCCCTCTTCTTCGACGGACTCGACAGCGTTACTCTGAGCTATTGCCAAGTCTTTCTCCGCGGAATCTTCAGTAGCCAGTGTCTTGAGAAAATCAAAAGCATTTCCATCATCGGTTTGTTGAATAAAGTCTCCGAGGTGCAGAATTGCAGCAAGCTTAGCCTCAAAAGCATCATCGGTGTTAAAAGCTGTGTTCTTGATGAAATTGACGATAGCATCGCGAGATGCAGGGTCGCCAATATAGCAGAGGGTAGTCACGATCTGGGTGAAGAACTCTTCATTTCTCGGGTCTTTGAGAAGTTCTTCAAGATAGCGAGCTTCTTCCTCACCATATTGAGAGGCTTCCTCAAAAGGAATGCCATGGATATACTCGGTGAAAACAAAATCATCGATCCGTCTCGCGCTATCGGGTACTTCGCTTGTGACTTCGGGCAGTTCTCCCTCAAGAGTCTCGAGGGGGCCATTGAGATATTTACTCGCTTCTCTTTGATCGACAAATTTCATCCCCGATCTCACAGCGCCGAACATGATGAACTGAGAGTTGTCCCGGCGATCTGGAAGGCCACAATTATGACCAAACTCATGAGGGAGGATGATATCGAGCGAACGTGACGTTCCTTTGATAGTCATATCAAGACGATTCACTCCTACAGGCGCACACCCGGCAAACGTTCCGGTATGGGTTCCACATGATTGAATACCTCGGACCAGCTTCAGAGACGTTCGCGCTATGTTGAATACTTCATTGTAATCACTCCTGCTTCGCATCACACCGGGAACGTTGTTCGGGAGGACATTCACATTACCTTTCCGGACAAATTGGATATCGACAGGGACATCTCTCATTCCGTCTTTTCGTTGCAGACGTTTTGAGGCGTCAGCGAAGATTCTATCTGCTTTGCTATTGGAAAATCGTACAGATGGATGTCTCCAGATTTCTACATCTACGGTTCTCATGATTGTATTTACTAACTGTTCTCTTACGGATTTCTCTTCTATTGACTAGTGGTCGACAAAACTGATTTGAACGATTTGTTCAGAGGTCTCTTAATTAGGCGATCCCGAGTTCCGTAAGGATCTCTGACGAATTCTGGAACGTCTCTCGAAGGTCTTCAACGATTCGGTCTATGCGAATTCCCTCGTTGTTGACAAAGTCGCCTTCGGCATTCGTTTCTCCTCCTGCATGATGAAGCGCCACTAGTTGCCAAACGTTGTCAAATACCGGAGAACCCGAGGATCCCGGTTCTGTATCACCCTTGTAGAGGACGATGTTCCGAAACAGCTTTGCGATTTCATTGTCCTGCAGAGCAACTTCCTTTCTACGACCATTCGGGTGTTGAATGATATTGAAATGTTGTTCCTCTCTAAACTGAACGAATGGTTCGAGTTGAATTGACCCCCAACGATTTCCGGGCGGGATGGGAGTGCCGTCGTTCTGGATAGGGCCGGGGTTAAGGCGAACCAAAGTGTAATCCAGATCAACATTGGTATGGAGAAAGCCATCCGCCGCTGCGAGATAGCTCTCAGGTATCGTCTCGAAGCCGTCTAGAGTAACTTGATAGTTGAATTCGAAACGAATTTTTCGCAGGAATCCGGCTTCCCTGATGACATGGTTGTTAGTCAAGAAGAGACTTGGGCTGACGAGAAAACCAGTGCCCCAGCCACTTCCTGCATTCAATCCTCTATGCGGCTCACGAAGAGTGACACGAGCGATGCTGCGCTGGCGGCTTGCTCCTGATTCGAGAAAGGCAACCGGAAGGAGATCGTTCTCATCGATAATGCGCTCGAGCTGACCAGTCGGTCCGAGTTGATCTCCAGAGGAGAAGCTCACTTCTTCACCTCGCTGGGATTCAGAAAGATGGTTTCCGTTTGCGGCGGTTGCACTCGATTCTAGTGGGAATGTTCCCTCTGTGCGTATGTCTGCGATTCGGTGGTCGTTACTCATTTCGTATCTTTTTGTTGCGATTGGTTAATTATTCTCGATTCGGATGAAAGGGTGAAATGTTCTGGAATGAACGTTAGGGAGAAATGCGATCGTATCTTGATGGAATAGAGCGGAGTAAGAGTGCTTTTAAAAAGAGCGGTGGCATAAGGAAAAGAGCATAGCAATGATGATCGTAATCGTTATGGAAATTTTCCAGGTATGGGTAGGGGATTCTTTTCTCTAATTCTAGAAATAACCTGGTGAGAAGAGCTTACTTTTGAATGCTAGTTGAGAAACCTTATCTCCGACACTTCGTAGCATATGACTAGGTAGATTCCCGCTAAGTGTCCAGTGTAGAATTAAAAAAAACCTTCAAACAAGGTAACGTGACAATCTTTGTCTCAAGGGGAGCGATCGCAATAGCAGCGGGTGTCTGAGGCGACACACACTCCTCACAATTTTCTAAAACAGTACAATATGCTTGCCAACATTCTTTCAGGTTGGTATCGAAAACGCTACACCCGCTTTGAATACACGAGAAGAGGTTTTGTTGCTCGACTAGGCGAAGACTTGAGACGAGATGCTAAACCTCCTCATGTCACTTCTACACGTTTCATTTGTTCCCATTTCATAATTATAATAAAATGAGTTACATTCCAGAACCCGACGTTGTTTATAGACCTATTCTCGAATCACTTTCCGCGGGCAAGACTCCGGTCGAAGAGGCACTGCCTCCGAGTGTCAAAAATGTCCGGATGAGCCTGAACGATGTGTTCATCAAGAAAAATCGCGCTTTCGGAAGAGCAGAAATCTATGTGGCCAGCGTTGTCACAGATGATATTTCGGAAGAACCGATCGTCACCTCGATCAAGACCTTTGAAAACGTCAAGAACAACGAGGCTCTACCGCTCGGTCCATCCGGCGTCGCAATGTACAGGAATCCCGTGGAAGGAAAGATTCCGCGTTTTATCGATTATCGAATCCTTATCATGGAATCGGACGAAGGGGTGCGACAAGCGGGGACTGTGCTTGAAGAAATTAGATCGGATTCGGAATACAAATCCGTGAGCGGGAAGTTGAAGGCGGCCATTGCCGCAGGAAATCCTACTGCTGCACTGGCAATGGAAATAGGTGGAGTTGTCCTGGGAATTGTTGCTCGAGTTCTGAAAATGAATCGGGACGATCAGATTATTTACGTCGCAGGTTCATTCGACAATGCATTCGAAAACCTTGGTGTGAACCACGGCGTAGTGGTTCAGGATACCAAATTTGCCACCATTTCTTACCAGGTGATGGCGGTGTAGCCACATCGGTGACTCATATTTCATAAAATTGTTCAGGAGGGCTAACCATGAACGAAGCGCAGCGGACCAAACAGAATCTCGAATACCTGGAGTCACTCGGAGTATCACTGGATACACCGGTTGCAGAAGAGATGGTAGAATCGGCGGCCAGAAGGACCACAAGTTTTGAGAGTCTGGAGGCATCACCCGATGATACGTTGGAAACCTTTCACGGCGTCCAGGAGACCATATCGAGAGGAGATTCCCTCTCGTTGAGTCAGAACGATTTCCTCGAAGCCATTATCTTTCCGACCAAGCGACCTGTCGCATACGTTACCGAAACGGGTTACAACGACTTCGATCAGCCTGACTGGCTCTTTCTGAATGGGAGCGGCCCGAAAGAAATATTGGGAGCCGCATTTCCCTCGATTGGCCGGATCGAGTGTGCCGACAAGAGTTCTAAATACTGCGGTACTGGGTTTTTCGTAGGAGAAGACATACTCCTGACAAATCGACATGTTGCCCAGATGTTCGTGTCTGGAGTCGGAAAGCGGCTCAGGTTCATGGACTTCCGTGGACCCTTTATTGACACAGAGAAGTATGTCTACCCGACGCCTGGGAAAATTCTCAAGATAGAGGAAGCTCTCATGATCCATCCCTATTGGGATGCCGCATTTCTTCGGGTGTCGGGAGATCTGGAGCTATTTACTCCGTTGACTATGCTGGCCGAACAACCCGAGGGACTCATTGGGAAATCCGTTGCTACGGTTGGTTATCCCGCAAAAGACACGCGAAACGATTCGGCGGCGCAGAGCCTTGTTTTTGAGGGTGTCTATGATCGCAAACGACTACAGCCGGGCAAGGTTTCCCACGAGAAACTTTCGATCAACTCATTTCAAAAAACGGTCGATGCCATGGGGCACGATTGCTCCACTCTCGGTGGCAACTCTGGATCATGCGTATTGGATATTGAGAGCGGCAATGTGCTAGGGCTGCACTTCGCAGGAATATACAAAAAGCACAACTTTGCTGTCCCTGCTTGGGAATTATTGAGCGACAAGCAAGTCCGGGATTTGGGGGTCAAATACACAGGCTCTCCCGCTCAGGAACGGGAATGGGTCACTATCTGGGATAACCCTCTATATAAGGCGAGACCCGTCCCCGCTGAGGAAACACTGGTACCTACCGGTTCTCCAACAGGAATCGTCTCGGCCATGACTTGGTTCGAAACGATCGACGACTCAGGCATTGCCAGCGGGTTTGAAAGGGACAGGGTCCAGACTGAGGACGCATTGATCAATGCTCTGGGGCCCGAAGAAGCCTACGAATACATACAGGATCTCGAAGCCGAACTGGGTAGCGGCGCAGGAGAAGAAGGGCTCTTCACAAAACCAGATCCAGAACTCCCTCACATTATCCTCCTTCACGGAATCATGGGGGCACATCTGGCGAACTTTGGAGTATTCAAAAACCGATACTGGCTCGATTTCGCAGAGCTCTTGAAAGGCAATCTTGCGGAGCGTCTAAGCCTCAGTCCAGATGGCCTCAAGGATTTGGTCGATGGAGTTACGCTCTTTCCTGACGGCCATATCAAACTATCCTACCACAAAGCTGCCCGCCGCTGGCGAAAGAAAGGCTTCGTTGTGCACGAATTCTCCTACGACTGGCGAAAGAGCGTTTCTCTCGCCGCCGAAGAGTTGAATGCTAGGATCCGTCAGGTGAAAAATGGTAGTGGGAAGAAAGTCTGCCTTGTTGGCAACTCGATGGGAGGGCTTGTCATTAGCACCTATGGGAACAAGTTCGACGACTGGTCCGACTATGTTGAAAAAGTCGTTCTCGTCGGCAGCCCACTGGGAGGCAGCTATGCTGTCCCCATGGCAGTGACAGGTCAGAACAAGACACTCGCAAAACTCTCTCGATTCTCTCGCAGCGACACTTTGGACGAGTTTCGTCAGTTTGCTGCCGGAATACCTGGCTTGATTGAGATGCTGCCTCATCCCGATCTGTTTCCGGATGCCAACGCATTTTATGCCGAGGCAAACTGGCCCGACGAAATCTTTCCCAAACAGAAGTGGCTCGACCATAGTCGCAGTCTCAAAGACCCACTCCGCACTTCACCCATCCTGAAGGGCGCAACGTCACTTTTTGTATCTCTTCATCATCCCACCGCCGACCTGTGGACTGCCGAAGGAAAGCCCGGTGGAAATCCCTCGCTTGGCGACGGAACCGTCCCAACCCGGTCATCCTTAATCGATGGAGTGCCCGCTTTCAAAGTCGACAGAGTACACGGAGACATGTTGAACGATCCTCTCGTAATCTCGGGGGTGGTCGACCTCATCAAAACGGGGAACCCAAACCTCGCAAAAGTAACCGACCAGGATCTGAAGGGGCGGAATCCCGCACCAGAAACAGTCGAAGAGATTCCATCTGAGACACTGGAAGCCACTGCAGAAAAAATCGAACTTGGCGAGTTCGACCGAGTCGACTGGCTCGACTTGATGCAGCCTTGATGGCCGGGAGCAAATATTTGTTCGATTGACGCATCCTGTTTCGACAGCGTATTGCGCCAAATGAGCTACAGGAAGGGAAGGCAGAAGTCATACCTGCTAATATCTTCTCAGCTCGACCTCTTATGTGGATGTGTTAGTGTTTGTTGAGGCGAAGCTATCCCGTTGGCGGGCGCTGCTTCCAGCACTGTCAGATCCGCTTATGAGGGAAAAGCAGCAAAATGATGGTCCGAAAAACATCGCAACTCGCACAAAATCAGGGACATCACGCGAAAATGATGGAAAAACGAAACCCCCATCATTTCCCATCATTTTGTTTTTCACCATTTTTGAAAGCACTCGTAGACTCTTTCCTGAAAACAATTGTTTCATCCCTCTCCTCGTCCTGATGCCCCCATACACACAACATTCCTACGAAAGCAGATTGGTGACTTCTGTCTTCGGACTTCTGACCTCTCTCTCCCTTCTCATCTCCTGCTCAGAGGCCCCACCCAAGACATCTCCTGACGAAACCACCACCTCGACTCCCGCCAACGCTCCGGATGGAATGGTCCTCATCCCCGGCGGCACCTACCAACGCGGTGGAGATGATGAAGAAAGGGAAGGGGAGTCCTTCTCGCACCAGACTGCCTATCCGGTTCATGAGGTGCAAGTCGACGCATTCTGGATCGACGAGACCGAGGTCACGAATCGCCAGTTCATGGAATTCGTCGAGGCCACCGGCTACAAAACATTCGCCGAGCGCCCTTTGCCTGAGGAACGTGCTAGTGAACTCGATCAGGAAACAAAGCGAAACCTCCTGCGCTTGGAGCTTCTAGCAAACAATGCCACGGGACAGCAGCGCGAGGAAATCCTCGATTCTATCGACCGCATTCTGGAGGCATCAGAGGAGGGGCATTTCGCAGGAGCGATCATCTTCGCGTTGCCAGAAGGCGAACTATCCGATCCGCAGGATATCTCCCAGTGGTGGAAGATCGTCCCCGAAGCAACCTGGCGCACTCCCGGTGGTCCGGGCACCACTCTTGAAGGCCTCGACGATCATCCCGTTGTGAACGTCACCTACGAAGATGCTGCTGCCTACGCCGAGTGGGCCGGAAAGCGACTCCCTACCGAGGCGGAGTGGGAAAAGGCTGCTCGCGGTGGCCTCGATCATCAACCTTATGTCTGGGGAAAAGAGATGTTTCCCGAAGGCGAAGATGTCTGGATGGCGAACATTTGGCAGGGAAAATGGCCGCACGAAAACTCCGAGGCCGACGGCTATTTCACCACCTCACCTGTAAAGAGTTTCCCACCAAACGACTACGGACTCTACGACATGGCGGGCAACGTCTGGGAGATTGTCGCCGACTACTACCACCCGAACGCCTACCAACTCGCCTCCGCAACCGAGCCAAATTCATCCGGACCAACAAAGGAAGATGCAACCCCTTCAGAAGAGGAAATCGAGGCCCACGTCACCAAGGGCGGATCGTTTCTCTGTTCCGATGTCTGGTGCAAGGGCTATCAGCCTGGCGCCCGCGAACGAATCGATAACGAATCACCCTCCAATCACACCGGTTTTCGCTGCGCCATGGATGTTTCCACTGCACCGTCTGAATAGCCTGTTGTGGCACTGGTGTAGACGGCTGATTTCGAACGAGTTAGAAGGGGGGGGGCAGAATCGCGCCACCCTGAAAGTGGTACTGCATCCCGATGCCATCGCCGGGATTAAGGGCCTATCCTTAGCGTGGGAGATTCGATACCGTTCACGAAAATGGGAAATCGACTTTCCTCGCACCCCCCTAGAAAGAATGATGCTTCGCAAAATCCGATCCATGACTTCCCATCACGGGCTTTTCGGTTTCTCCGTCGGCGCTGGCTTGCTATGTTCATTGCTGATCCCTGCCTCACAGGCAGAAGAAGCTCTGTCTGGTGAAGCGCTGAAGTTTTTCGAAAACAAGATTCGTCCAGTCCTCGCGGAGAATTGCTACGGATGTCACGGCGAGGAGAAAGCCAAGGGTGGTCTTCGCGTCGATCACATCGATGCCATTCTCAAAGGCGGCGATACAGGCCCTGCATTAGTAAAGGGCGACTCCGAGGCTTCACTCATCATCGAAGTCGTTCGCCGCGACGACCCCGACTTCGCGATGCCGCCGAAAGAAAAGGATGCTCTCTCCGAAGAGCAGGTGGCCGATCTTGCAAAGTGGATCGCGATGGGCGCCCCGTGGCCCGCGACAGATACTTTCACCGAAGTCGAACGCGACGAGCACGGATTCACCGCAGAGGACAAGGCGTGGTGGGCAGTGCAGCCCCTGGCAGATGTGAAGGTGCCGGATGCAGGAAGAGAGTGGGCGAAAAACGAGATTGATCCATTTATCTACCGCAGCCTCAAGGCAAAAGGCCTGGAACCGTCCGAGCCCGCGTCGGCAGAGGAGATGGTGCGCCGCATGCACTTCGATCTCATTGGCCTTCCGCCTTCCACCGAAGTGGTCGCAGCCTTCTCCGCAGCCTATGCGAAAGATCCTGACAAAGCCGTTGCCGAAGAGGTTGATCGCCTGCTTGCCGACCCTCGATACGGAGAGCGCTGGGGGCAGCACTGGCTCGACGTGGTGCGTTATTCCGACAGCGACGGTTACAACGCAGACGGATACCGCCCCGACGCGTGGCGCTATCGCGACTATGTCATCAATTCCCTGAACGACGACAAGCCGTATGACCAGTTCGTGCGGGAGCAACTCGCTGCCGACGAATTCGCCGCAGACGATCCTGACAAGCTCATCGCCACCGCATTTCTCCGCCACGGCGTTTACGAATGGAACCAGCGCAACGCCGAGATGCAGTGGGACCTCATCATCACGGAAATGACCAACGTCACAGGCGAAGTCTTCCTCGGCGTCGGAGTCGGTTGTGCCCAGTGCCACGATCACAAGTTCGACCCCATACTTCAGAAGGACTACTTCGCCCTTCAGTCATTTCTCAATGCCACATGGTGGCCCGAGGATCGCACTCTTGCTACACCGGAGCAGAGAGCCGAATACAACAAGCAGCTCGCCAAGTGGGAAGAGGCAACGAAAGACGTCCGAGCCGAACTCGATAAGCTGACAAAGACCTACTATGAGAACTCCCGCGATGGGGCCTCCAAGGTCTTTCCTGATCCGGTCAAAGAAATGTATGCCAAGGATCCCGAGGAGCGGACCGCCTACGAAGAGCAGATTTCCCAACTGGTGCAGCGACAGGTCGACCACGCGAAGAACCGCCTCGATTTCAAAAAGAAGTTCGAGAAAGACGAGAAAAAGCTGGCCCTCTACAACGAACTCCAGGAGAAGCTGAAGAAGTTCGACGACATCAAGCCCGAGCCTCTCCCTGTGGCATTCATTTCCACTGACGTCGGCACCGAGCCGGCCGTTACGAAGTTCAGCCAGCGCGGCGGAAAAGTTGCTGTTGAGCCTGCCTTTTTTACACTGCTCGATCAGCCAGCGCCAAAGATCACACCTACAGAAACCACTACTGGCCGACGCACCGCTTTGGCCAATTGGATCACGCGCGAGGACAACCCTCTTTCCACCCGCGTCATTGTGAACCGTCTCTGGCAGCACCATTTTGCCAAGGGCCTCGTCCCCACTCCCAATGACTTTGGTCGCCTTGGCGAAGAGCCCAGCCACCCTGAACTGCTTGACTGGCTCACCCGTGACTTCCTCAACGGAGGTTGGAAGATGAAGCGCGTGCATCGCCTCATCATGACGAGCGCTACATACCGTCAGACAGCACGGAGAAAGATGTCAGAAAAAGAATCGGTAGCCGATTCTGGAAACAGGCTCCTCTGGCGTTACCCGCCGAAGCGTCTCGATGCCGAACAGATCCGCGATGCGATGCTCTTCGTATCCGGCGAATTGCAGCAACGCGATGGGGGAGCCTCCATCGACGGCTCTGCGACCAACCGGAGCGTCTATGTGAAGCGTCGCCGCAACTCCCGCGATGCCTTGATCGGAAACTTCGACGCACCGCTTGGCTTTGCCTCTGCCCCTGACCGCCTCTCCACGACAACGCCTAACCAATCACTCATGATGGTGAACGGCGATTTCTCCCGTAAGAGAGCCACCGCCTTTGCCAAGCGCATCCTCGATGGAAAAACGAAGATCGAGGCCGAAGACATTCGCGAAGCCTATCTATTGGCCTATGGTCGTGAGGCTCAGCCTTCTGAGGTCGAGTCGGCCCTTTACTTCCTCGGTGCCCACGAAGAATTCGTCGAAGGCCCCGCAGAGGCCCCTCGCAAGTTCCCCAACGAAACCGGTCTTCGCCCCACCTCCCAGGTGTTCGGCGATGGAAAGGCACTTGGGCTTGGTGAGAACTCTCTCTGGATTCAGCCCGGTAGCCGTTTCGAGCGCCTCGCCGTGAAAGATGTCGAACTCCCCAGCGAGGAGTTTACCATCGAGGCGGTTGCGAACCTCGACCGTCTCTATCCTGATGCATCTGTAAACACGCTCGTCAGTAGGTGGAATGGCAGCACCAAGACTCCTGGTTGGAACCTCGGGGTGACCAGTGAAAAGTCCGGCTTCAAGCCGCGAAATTTCATCGTGCAGCTGACTGGCGAGACCTTCCAGCACGAGCCGTTTTACGAGGTCGTCGCTTCCAACCTGCGCTTTCCTCTTCAGACTCCAACGTACATTGCCGCGGCCATTTCGGCGAAGCCTGCCAAGGACGATGTCACTAAGGGCAGTGTCACTTTCTACATGAAAGAGCTCGGCAAACCCGACGCACCATTGCAGGTCCAGACGGTGGAGCATCAGGTCGTAGGTGGACTCGATGCATCGTCCGCCTTCCGCACTCTTATCGGTGGGCGCGACCGGGCGAAAGGTCATCTTTGGGATGGTCAACTCGGTCGTCTCATTGTCAGCAACGGCATCCTTTCTCCTGACCAACTCATTATCAATGGCGGCAAAGGAAGCCCGGAAGGGAAGCGCATCATTGACTGGAACTTTTCTGGAAAAGACGGCGAGCACCCTGCACCGAACACGGCCTGGCTGCGCGAGGCTGCCGATCCGTCAGGTATCCCACTGCGCCTCCTCGGCTCGACCACAGATTTCTGCCAGGTGCTCCTCAATTCCAACGAATTTCTCTATCTTCACTGAGGTCCATCTCAAGTTCTAACATTTACACGTTTTACGAAGCCATGTCCTGCAATCGAATCGATCACCCTCACAGTCGCCGCGAATTCCTCGGGCGTGCCGGAGCCGGTTTTGGCGCTGTCGCTCTGTCCGCTCTTACCGGTGAAAAGCTGCTCGCTTCTACCGGAGCACCCAATCCTGCGGCTGCGAAAATTCCTCACCAGCTCGGGCGTGCCAAGAATGTGATCTGGCTCTTCATGGAAGGTGGCCCAAGTCACCTCGACCTTTTCGATCCCAAGCCGGAACTCAACAAACTCCACGGCCAGCAACTGCCTGACAGCTTCGAGGTTCCCGTTCTTCCTATGGGGGAAACCACCGCGCCGTTGATGAAGTCCAACCGCACGTTCAAACAACACGGTGAGAGCGGCCTCTGGGTTTCTGACTGGTTTCCGCACCAGGCAAAAGTGGCTGACGAACTCTGCGTCATCCGCTCCTGCGTGTCGGACGGTATCAACCACGCCGGCGGTGTCTGCCAGATGAATACCGGCTCTGTCTTTGGCGGTCGTCCTTCACTAGGCTCGTGGATTTCCTACGGTCTCGGCACGGAAAATCGCAGCCTTCCCGGTTTCGTCGTCATTAAGGATTCGAATTCCATGGTCGTGAACGGTGCCCGTGCCTGGGGCTCGGGATTTATCCCGGCCGTCCACCAGGGTGTCCTCTTCGAGCAGGGGAATGAGCCTATCAAATTCCTCAATAACCCAAAGGATACCACCAGCCGCCGCCAGGAGAGCAAGCTGAGCTTCCTCGAGCAGGTGAACCAGCGCCACTACCAGAACCGCGAAGACAATACCGATCTTGAGGCTCGCATCCGCAGTTATGAATTGGCCTTCCGTATGCAGGCCGAGGCTCCCGAAGCCATCGATCTGGACAGCGAACCAAAACACATCAAGGAACTCTACGGTCTCGAAGACAAAGAAACCGAGACCTACGGTCGCCAGTGTCTCATGGCTCGGCGTCTCATCGAGCGCGGTGTTCGCTTCATCCAGCTTTACCACGGAGCCGGCAGCAAATGGGACAGCCACACCAAGATGGAACAGAATCACGGCCGCCTCACCAACAACGTCGACAAGCCCATTGCTGGCCTGATCCAGGACCTGAAGCAGCGCGGTCTCCTCGACGAAACTCTCGTCATCTGGGGCGGCGAATTTGGCCGGACTCCGATGAGTGAAAAAGGCGACGGCCGCGATCACAACCCCACCGGCTTCACCATGTGGATGGCCGGAGGCGGTGTGAAAGGTGGCCAGACCATCGGCTCTACCGACGAACTCGGCCTTTACGCTGTCGAAGACAAAATGCACGTGCACGACATCCACGCCACCGTAATGGGGCTACTCGGTCTCGACCACACCGAGGTCGTCTACATGCACAAAGGTCGCCCTGAGCGAGTCGACCTGAACGAGGGTCACGTCAATCCGCGTCTCGTAACCGGTGTGTGATTTGAAGTGTTTGCGCTGTAGTTGCCAAAACACTATTCCGACCTTCCTTCTTTCTGTAATGAGACAGATAGCAATCCTCACTGTACTGGCATGTTTTCTCCTGACGAATGCACCAGCCGATGACGACTCAGCCACGCTGACGCTCCAGTTCGAGAATGAGCAGCATCCCACCGCCGACGCAGGGATCGGCCCGGGCATGGACGTCGTGCGCGATGGGGAACACCTCTTCATTCTGCAGGAGAGAAATCTCGTCATCGTTTCCGTCGAGGATCCAGCTCACCCCGTCGAAGTGGGGAGAATGGAAAAGGTGGGCAATTTGCGGCAGATCGTCGTTCGGGATGGCATCGCCTACATTACCGCGCGTGAGGATGGAATGTTTGTCGTGGATGTGTCAGACCCGAGCGCGCCGACGCTGCTATCTCACTACGACTCGATCGAGTTCGCAACCGGTATCGCGATTGAGGGTGACTACGCCTTCGTTGCCCAGCGATGGTTCGGGGTCGAGATACTCGATATTTCTGATCCAACGAAACTGAAACACGTCTCCGTAGTTCGCGTCGGTGAAGCCCAGTCGTGTGTCGTGTCCGACGGATACCTCTATGCCGGTGCGTGGGCAGAATGTCGCGTTGCCATCTGCGACGTTCGGGATCCCGCCAATCCGAAGCACGTTTCCACGGTAAAGCTCAATGGCCGGGGCGACGGGCTCTGCGTGGAAGACGGGGTGCTCTACGCTGCCTACGGACACCATCAGCCGGGAGCTGAGCATTCGCTCGATGATCCCCGCTACGGAAATGGAAATGGCATGGACATCTACGATGTCTCAAACCCCACCGAACCGAAGCGCCTTTCCCGCGTGCAGTTTGCCTGGCGATACTACTACGGCTGGCCGGATACATGGAGGGTGAAGCTGTCATTTCCCTATGCCTATCTCTATCACACCCACAACGGAGTCTTTATCCTCGACGTATCCGATCCAAAACAGCCGAAAGAAATGGCCCAGATTCGTGTCCCTCGATATCCGGGGGAGGATGGGTTTCGGAAACTGAAGAAAGAAGACAAATCCGGAGTCCGACCCGTGGCCATTCCCTTCGATCCGGAAGAAGTCTGCTACAGCCCCGTTTGCGGATTGGAAACGGTGGATGGCTACATGTATTTCACGGGGCTCTTCACTGACCTGCACATTTACAAAAATGAAGAGCTTGTCAGCGCGATTCCACCAGACGGCACCGATGATGTCGAATTAAAATCCGGTGGAGACTTCCATGACTTTTCGTCTCTCGAATCAGTTGGCCTCAAGAATCTTTCAACGTATCACTCAGGCGGGCAGGTCTACGCCGCTGTAGAAGAAAATGGCTACGTTTACGCCGCCTGCGGATCGGAGGGAATCCAGGTGCTCAACAAAGACCTCGAATTGCTGAAGACCTACCCGACCACGGGGTTTGCCATGGACGTCCAGGTCGATGGGCAGAAACTCTACGCTGCCCAGGGCGCGGAAGGCCTTGTTTGCTACACAGTTGAAGGATCCGAGTTGGAGAGAGGGGCTGCCTACGAATCGAGTTCCGCAATACGGCAGGTGCGCGTCACTCCTGACGGTAGATTTGCAGTCGTCCATTCCGGTGGCAAGGGCTACGAAGTGGTGGATGTGTCAGACTGGTCGCAGATCACCAAAGTCGAAGATGTGCATGGCTGGGGCGGGCTCGTGTATTATCGACAACTCTGCAACGGATTCATCGATGATCGATATATCTGCGGAACCTGGTGTGCCGGACGCACCTTTATGACAGACTTGAACGGTGAAGGGCCAAAATCGTTACCTGATCCCATCGACCTCCTCCCTGATATGGAAAAAGGCGGCTACTGCGCTGCTGGCGAGTATGCGCTCCTCACACGCAACGGAGGCTACTCCTACTACAAGCCCAAAACGGAAGGCGAATACGACACCGAGATTCCGGTCATCAAGATCTCCGGCGGACCCGAGATCCACGGGAAACCGACCGTTCGCGGAAACACACTCGTGACTTGCGACCGAATCGACGGAGAGATCAGCGTGGTCGATATCACCGATCTGGAGAATCCAAAACTGATCCACCAGTTCGAAGTCAGCGGAAATCCCGATGTAGCCTTCATCGGAGAAGGTTTTGTGCTTGTCCCTGTTGGTTACCAGGGCCTGATCAAGTTCGATCTCTGACGATTAGAACTTCCAAAACAGAGGGATCAAAACCGTCGCCGCGATCCACAGGAGAATGTTGAGCGGTAGCCCCACTTTGACAAAGTCGGCGAAGCGATAGCCACCGGCACCGTAGACATACGTGTTAGTCTGATATCCTATCGGTGTGATAAAGCTGGCGCTGGCACCAAACATCACCGCCACAATGAAGGGGCGGGGATCGATATCGAGCGTAGCCGCAATTGAGATAACAATCGGCGTCAGAAGAATCGCGACAGCATTGTTCGTCACCATCTCGGTGAGCAGGGAAGCCAGCAGATAGATTGCTGCCAGAATTGCGATCGGCCCGAAGGATTCCATCACGCTCACCACTTGATTGGCGAGCAACTCAGCGCCTCCCGAATTTTCCATCGCTTTTCCAATGCCGAGCATTCCATAGATCAGGAAAAGGATACTCCACTCGATGCTCTTATACGCGTCACGAACATCCACACATCGAGTCACGATGACGAGCACGGCACCGATCAATGCTGCATTCATGATAGAGATCAATTCAAACGCAGAACAGAGCACCACAGCTGCTAGAGCCGTGACCGCGATCCACATCTTCGACTTCCTTCGAGGAGCGACAGCCAGTTCGGTGAGGCTCAGGAAGTCCTCCTCTTGCTGCAGTCGGACGAGGTTGTGGACCGGTCCTTCAATAAGCAGAGTGTCTCCAAAGGCGAGGGGAGAGTCTTGGTAGGCTTCGTCAATGTTCTCACCTTGCCGGTGGAATCCGACGACAACGACGCCGTAGTTTCGACGAAGGTTAGAGTCGCGAACGGATCGCCCGATCAGGGAATTCTGGCTTCCAATGATGGCCTCAACCGTCTTGATCTCCGATCCGTTTTCTCCTTCCTCCGGAGGCCCCACTTTTCGGTGCAGCATAGTGAGTCCTGAGGCAGATCCGATTTCACCGAGTTCCTTCGAGGTCGCTCGAAACCAGAGAATATCTCCCGGCTCAATCACGATCGCGTCGAGGGGTATCTCATCAACCCTCCGTCCATCGCGGATGACATCGTAGACGATCATCTTTTTCCGATCGGTAAACAAAGGGTGTGTGCTGAGCCGTTCGCCAATCAGTGGCGAATTCATATCTACTTCCGCCGCGCTTCGAAACCGCCGGGTGTCTTCCGCATCGATTAGCTTCGCCACCGTATCTCGCACCGGCAGCAGCCGATGACCAAACAGATACAGGTAGGTGAAACCGATCGCGGCATAGACGATCCCGAGTTTACTGATTTCGAAGACACTGAAAGGTGGCTGCCCTGCTTCCTTCGCGACCCCGGCCACGAGGATGTTCGTCGAGGTGCCGATAAGAGTCATTGTTCCACCGAGGATACTGAGGAACGAAAGGGGGATCAGGAGCTTGCTGGCCTTGATTCCAGAGCTTCGCGAAAAGGCCATCAGCACAGGGAGAAAGACAACTACAACAGGAGTGTTATTGAGAAACGCTGAGAGCGGCACAACGATCACGCCGAGGACCAGCAGGACCCGTCCAATCGAGTTTCCACTCCAGTTTCCGAACAGAGTAGCAAGCCTGTCGATCGCCCCGGTGCGGACGAGACCTTCGCTCAGAATAAACATGGCACCAATCGTGATGGGCGCAGAGTTGCTGAAGACAGCAGTCACGTCATCGTCGCTTAACACTTTGGCGAGAATAAGAATGCCCATGCCGCCCAGCGCGACGAGTTCGGCAGGGATCCATTCTTTAATAAAGAGAGCAAAAACCGTGATCAGGACGACAAACGTCAGAACCAACGGAAACGTTTCTGGAGTCATTGGAGGAGGACACGCTGCTCCCGCAGCGAAATCCGATGAAATGTATCCGATTCCGGCAGTTGAAAAGCGGATTTAGCACCGCGCCCACAAAATAATTCTGTTGCGATTTCGGGATGATATTTCTCTCCGACACTCCTAAGCGATTCCTAATGAGGTAGCGGTGGGGTTGAAAAAGCAGACGCCCGCCCGTAGTAGTGCCTATGCAACGCAGAAACTTTGTCAGGACAGCCCTCGCTACCGCAGCCGCCGCGCCCTTCGTATCGACACGCGCCGCCGCGCCCAAAAAGAAAATCCTCCTTCGCTCCTCGTGGCAGACCGTCAATATCGGCGACATCGCCCACACACCGGGCATGCTCACCTTGTTGGAAAAACATTGCCCTGATTACGAGATCACCCTTTGGCCCAGCCGAGTCGACAACGGAGTCGACGAGATTCTCATGAAGCGCTTCCCGAAGCTCAAGATCATGGAAAAAACCGGCGAGGCAAAAGCCGAGGCTTTCGAGTCATGCGACTTTCTCCTTCACGGCTCCGGGCCCGGCA
>PAAG01000033.1 GCA_002698785.1 Verrucomicrobiales bacterium
CTCGACTACCGAACTCCCGCTCAGTACGAACGGGTCACTCTATCTTTAACATAATAACCCAATCAACGGTCCAATAATCCCTTGCACCTCAATTCTTGTGAAATCAAGTCTAAATAAAACAACGCCTATCAGAGCTGCATAAATGCTTGCGAGCTTATTTCTTTTATCATCACAGGCTCGCAAATGCTCATGAGTCTCCTTGTAAACCTCTGTAAGATCCTTCATGGGTAATTCCGAGTCCAAATTGCGCGAACGGTTATGCTACCGATCGTAGCGGGAGCCGCTGCTCTGTTTCGCAGAGTTCCATGAAGTAATTTCGTTCTACTGGTTTCACGAATCGATAAGATTGTGGCACAACGAACTTTCCAAGGTTTGATCTAAGGTCTGTAAGCGACGGAGGATCTTGATATTCCCATAAGTCCAATATTTCGAGTGCATAAGCCACATTTGCATTCTGAAAATAAGCCTCATATTCATCCTCGGAGACCGCCGCAAGTTGGGATACATGGCTCCAAATCTCTTCAGGGGATCCCGACCAGACCTGCCCAATTTTAAACCCGCCTCGAAGTGCGCGGACAGGTGTTGAAACGTAAACGAATACCTCACGATTCTCGAGATCCGAGGGCATTCTACGCCGGAGTTCAGCAGTCTTTAAGCCGGTGAATACGAGATCGGCATAATTTGGTTTCAGAGAGATTAAAATGGGAGGCGCTTGATTTGTCATAATTCGGAGGGAAACCCTTTCTCAAAGATTTTTTTTGCTGCGTCGTGCGTGAGCTTTATTGGTGATTGTAACGAAGCTGAAATCTCTTCTTCTTTTAGAATTGAGTTTAGTTCTGAAAGTGAAACCCGATGTTTAAACATGAAGGTGAGCGAGAACTTTAGAGCCATTATTTCTCGGTTCACGTCCTTCTTGCAAATTTCGTAGATGTTTCGCCACTCAAGGATTCCATAACGCTCATACTTTCTGAATAGATCTTTTGGAAGGCCGGAATCAATGTGATCTAAATGGGAGATTGCGATCACTTTGCCGATATTTCTGCTGGCATACCAGAAAATGCGTGCGGGCGCTTGAAGCATTTTGTGCCTCGTTTTCGTCCGGTAGTAGACGTTGTCCCAGCGTAAAAGCACATTGGGGTTTCCGCCAAATAAGTCCCCCGAAGCTTGTTTATGGTCGATCAAACCCATTGCGAAAGCTGGCTTTATTGGAACAAGGTAACAGGGGGTATTCTGATTTGAAATAAGTGGAGCGCAGGTTTTCTCAAAGGTCGTGGAGTCCAGTGTTTCCAGGATTGGGGAAATCTGACTGTAAATTGAAAGGATGTGGTTCAAAGCGGCTTCTGTAGATGAAACCGAGGGGATGGGACAGCGGTAATATGAATCCCCATTTGAGACAAACCCCATTTTCAAAAGTTGAGCCGGAATAGAATCTGACAACCCCGTCTTATTTACTGAGCATACGATTCGGCCGCTATTTAGACTAACGGAGACCGTATCAGCACTGATAAATGATCCGAACAAATCAGAGTTTTGGCCTCGCCTAACGCGAGCCATCGGAACTTTGAGTTCTCCTTGAGTATTCAGGTCAATTACTCGAAATGAGACGATTTCGCCGTCCGAGAACAACACCTCGGACTTGTATCTGACTGGACTCGCTAGGTAAGACCTCACGGACTCTCTTAAAGTGCCTTTCTTCTCACCTTGATTGCGGAATGCTGCTCCTACTACATCATTAGTGTCTGCTTCCCGCATTGGCCTCCAAAGAAGGTTGCAGCCAGAAACTCTGTCAGGCGTGTAGGCTTGTGTTGAGTATTCTTCGTGAAGTGATGAGATGAGTGCTACGGGATGTAATACTCGCAACCCACATTTTTCAGCAATCTGCTCTGAGTGATTTAAAATCCTCTCATCTTTGGTAATAAAAACTGAAACTTGTGAAGCTGCTGTCTTGGAGAGGTGGTGTATATCTGATTTCTGAGATTCAGTATTGTAGGGGAGAACTGATTGTAGCGCAGTCTTATATGCTTCAAACTGAATTGGAGAATAATCAAGACGAGCAAATCCATGGGCTCTTTCGCGCGAATTCTTACGAACATTCTCATCCGAGTTCCTATCAATCTCTACGAACATCTCGTCTGTGATCCAGAGGGTGAGGGAATCGACCAGAAAATCATTCAGAAGACCTTTTGAGATGTTGGAGTTATGGGTCTCAGGAGCGTCGAAATCGAAGAATATCTGTGCGTCGATCGCTACATCGATTACTTCGTCTGATGCTTCTGCGCGCCAAAGCCCTAAATCGTCGTCAGAAGCTAGGCGATAGCACCACAAAGTCAGGGGATGGCCAGCGGTTGAGCGCCCAGGACGCTCGTCAAGTGGTACGAAGCCAAGTTTTGACCACATCTGATGTGCAGGAAAGTCCCGCCGGCATCTGAGTTTAATAACTTTTTGAGTTGTTGCTTCCGAAATCAGAGAATCGAGAAGAAGGCGTGCAATACCTCGATTTCGATATTGCCGTGATACGCAGAGTTGTGTAATTCGAAACCGGTCGGTGTAAACAGCAAAGAGAAGATACCCAACTAATTCACCAGACGGAGAGAAGGCACCTTTAGCCCAACCCCTGCCCAATATGTCTGACAGAGCACCAATTGGAAGGAACCCTAGCGTGCCTCGTTCTGGCTTTCCGAGTTCATCTACTCTGTTGAGATCGTCGCCACTTAATCGAGCAATCGTGAAACTCGAGTTCACCATTGATTTTCGTTTGTTTGATTCAAGGTCTGATATTGCTGGGATATAAGCTAGTGAGCCATGAAGCATTGCTTGATAGCCGATTCCGAAGAGAAGAAGAATAGCGTTACTTAATATTCGCTTCAAGTTTATGTGTTGATTTATCATAACCTCGATCATGTAGTTGTATGTTTTGAGGAAAGCCCAGCAGCCCCGGGCACTCACCCGGAACTGCTGGGTTGCTTTACTAACC
Organism: Verrucomicrobiales bacterium; assembly: GCA_002698785.1. GTDB lineage: Bacteria > Verrucomicrobiota > Verrucomicrobiia > Verrucomicrobiales > DEV007 > Arctic95D-9. The sequence goes on from PAAG01000033.1 coordinate 2,975, forward strand.
AAAGACGATCTCCTATCCCTAACCTCAGTCGTCGGGCCTCTTTTCGCTTGCCACCAGCACCTCGCCGTCCTCGTCCCAGGTCTGGCAGGGGCCGTCGTGGCCGACTTCGAGGCTGCAGAGGAAGGCTTCGCCGGTGATGGCGGTTTCACAAAGGGCGTGGCACTCGCCTGTCACGGGCTCGATGGGGGTGACGTCGGCCGGGTCTTCGTGAACGTAGGGCTGCGTCAGGATGTCGTCCGGGATCATTCGGCACCTCCTTTCTGTTTCGTTCGCCATTCGGCGTCGATGTATTCGAGCATCTCGCGCCGCCGACCGACCGCAGTCCTTGCGACGACGGAGCTGAAGTCGACGACGGTGTTGATGTTGAAGCCTTCTTCCGGCGGTGCCGAAAGCATGCCCTCAATCGACGCGGCCATGTAGTGGTCGTAGGCGAGGCGCTCCTCTTCGGTGACACCTTCGTGGTGGTGGTGACTCATTCTTCACCTCCTTCCTCCCACGCTTCGACGAGCACCTGGATCGGCTTGCGCTTTTCGATGAGCATCTCGCGGTGTGTTTCGAGGATGGTGCGCCGCTGTCGGACGCCCTCGATAGCCATGGCGGATGCCTCGGTAATGACGTCGAAAGGCGTCATCTCCTGATCGGTGTCGAGGAGCAGGAGTGCCTGCATCGCTGCCGCGAGATAGCGGTCAAATGCGAGCCGGTCGTCCACGTCCTCGTCGGTGAATCCGTAGAGAGATTCCACCTCGCTTTCGTAGTTTGCCAGGACGGTTGGCATTGTCTTGGCCTCGGCCGCCACCGCGAGAACGTCGTCGGGATTGGCTGAGGATGGGTTCTGGAGGAGTCGCTGCAAACGATCCTCCCTTTCTGTGTCCTCGGTGAGTTGCACCGAGAGTGGTTTTGTTTCTGTCATAAAGTGTTTGGGGAAGAGAGGCTGAAGGCTGAAGGTTACAGGGGGGGGGTGGTTGTTCGGTTAGTCTGGAAATACCGATTACTGATCACAGATTACTGACTACCGACTTCCCTTCTGCCTGTTGCCTCAATCGCTCCTTTTCCTCCCGCAGCTGCTTCAGCTCGGCGAAGCACTCGTCCAGCTCCGCCTGCAGCCTGGGATAGAGCCTGCCTTTTTCGTGAAAGGGCGCATGCGTCCGCGCCCAGTCCCAGAAGGTCGGCAGCTCGGTGGGGGAGAACTCCAGCCGCATTTGGGAAAAAACGAGATCGTCTCGTGTGTAGCTCACGTCCTCACCTTCGGCGCCGGAGGCCAGTTGCCCGATGCGATCGAGGAGCGGTTCTTCCAGCAGGCGGTCGGCCTCGGCCAGCACTGCTGCCATTCGCTTTTGATGTTGTTCTGTCAGGTAGGGGATCTGGGCGAGGACAAAGGCGCGATAGTCGGGTGTGTGCGTTTCCTCATGCTTCCAGCGGGCTGAGCGGTCGCGCTGGTAATGGTCGGGGTTTGCCCGTATCGCATCGATGCGCTGGGAGAGGTCGAAAATGCGCTCCTCGAGCCGCCTCAGGTCTCGCCAGGGAGAATTGCGATAGCTGGTCCACGCCCTCCAGAGAAAGCCTTTGATGTTGTGGATCTTGACGCCCGACTGATCTTCCCAGCCTCGACGTTGCAGCTCATTAATGCGATTGATGAGCCACTCGCGATCGTCAATGCCTGCGTGGACAAGCTCTTCGATGAGTTCGGATTTCTTCATAGCGATTTCCTGACATTCCTACCTGCTACCTCTCTCCGGTGACGCGTCGCTTGCCCTGTACGACGTACGTCTAACCAGTAGTAGCGGGTAGCAGTACCTCTTCTCTTTTCTTCTCTTCTCTGGTAGCGTTGGCGTAACGCTGGGTGCGTTACCGGCAGGGAAAACTCTCATGACCGGGGAGGGCGCGAACCCTTGGCCCGGCACCGAGCGACTCTCTTGGCGGTCTGGGCACGTTGCTTCGCGGACTGGCCGTTGTGCCGGTCGAAATGGGGGAGTGAAAGGCGGCCATCGCGGCCTTTCAGCCAGCCCACTCGACGAAGCGCGGTAGCAAAGCCGGGACAGAACGTGAGACGGTCAACGAACGAATCGGTGATGAGTAAAGATTCTCCATCCACCGTCTGCTGATCGGCCCATATCCAGAGCCGCAGCAGTTTGCCGACGACAGCATCGTGCTCGATGCGAAGTATGTTCGCGAGGTGATCGACCTCCGGTTTGTCCGGGGTAGAGTGTTCGATTTTGATCCAGTCGCCTGCCATGGTGGTTTAGGAGGTAGTAGTTAGAAGTTGGGAGTTAGAATGATAATTTCTGGGGTTGGTAGGGTGGGCAGACCTCTGGGCGCGCCGCGGGTCTGCCACATCCCCGTCATTTCAAACTTTCAGTATTTCGGTTTTCAGGTGTTCCCCTTAGAGCCATGCGAGTTGATCGAGTGTTCGCCAGATTTCCATGAGGGCTTCGTCATGCTCGCGGGCGAGGTCTTGATCGATCGTCGAGGCCTGCACCTCGACTGCCTCGACCAGGTCCTTGATTTCGCGCAGCACGCGGTCCGCTTCTTCCAGTGGGGATTCGGTATCGAGAGCACTCATGCTGCGGCGTCCTCCTCTCCATGGATGAATTTGCGGGCCATCGAGCGACCCTTTCGCGTGAGCCTGACAAAGACCCTGCGTCGATCTCCCGGGCGGCAGAATCGCTCTGCCAGGCCCTCCTTTTCCAGCCCATCGATCAGGGATGTCACGCTCGCTTTTCGCACACCGGTAAAGTCGGCGATCTCTGAGCAGTTCGAGTCTCCGCGCCAGAGCAGCGCCGTTGCCTTGAGGCGAGAGGCATTCACCTCTCGCGGTAGTTTCTGTATTTCCTGTATTGTCATAGTGTTTTTGGTTAGAAAATGGATATTGGTTAGTAGTCCTCTACCGCTACCAGCACCGTCTCGATGGCCTGGTCGTAGAAGGTTTGTGTGATGGCCGAGTCGGGAAAGGCGAGGGGGAGCTCGCGAAAGCGGATCTCTTCGATCTCGACCGCGCCGTTCCAGTCCTCCGTGAAATCGATCTCGACCCACTCGCCGTCGAACTCCCCCTCAAAAATGCAGAACTCCACCGTGCCCTCATTTCTCATTCACCGATCTCTCTCCGGTAGGTTTGTGTTTCGTGTTTTCCGAGGGTGGATCCGCGGGGAGCTCCTCTGATATCCAGGCCTCCAACTGCCCACTGAAACTGCGGTGGTTTCTCTTTGCTACCAGTCGAGCCTTCTCCAGAAGATCCGCATCGACTGATATCGAGGTTTTCGTCTTCATAAAAAGTGTCCTATAAGATGTAGTATGGTATAATATACCGTTAAACCAAGAAAAATGTTTTGTTATTATTTGCTATGGTGTATTATCCTCCCGATGAAGAAAAAGCCTCAATCAAGACACGGCGTCCGGGCCAAAGGAAAGACCCAGACCAGTATCTCGCTACGGGAGGATCTCCTCAACCGTGCCAAAGAAGCTGCGGAAGGAGAGAACCGTAGTTTTTCCAACTGGCTCGAAAACCTCCTCGCAGAAAAACTCCGCGAAGAAGAGGAAAAGAAAAAGTCTTCCTGAGCAGGAAGCGGGCGTGTGCGGTGGAGATCGGTTTCATTTGTGTCAGCAGGGTAGGGATTATCGTCTTGAGTCTTGAATACTGTGTCATGGTGAAAAGAGACTAGATGTTTTTCTGAACAGTGTCTACCATTTGATGGTCACACCCCGGTCACACCGTTTGAAAAAATATCCCCAGAAATAAATTGTTCGTCCCCTCGAACTATGATCCGCTCCCACCATGGCCCGTAGTACCAAGAGATCCATCGCCATTGCCAATCCACTCCTCGACGTCCTCGAGCACCAGCTCAAAAATGGGGTGCTCGATTATCCCAGTGTAAATGCCGCCATCAACGGCCTCCTCCTTTACCAGGGACTCACCGGGAAGCCCCACGACATCACCTCGCGCATCGCCTACATGCACCGCGATCACCAGGATGTCATCCACGACTTCACCCTCGAGATGAATCGCCGTGGCGTCTCTCTCATTGGCTCCTTCATACGCCACGTCGCCGAGCGTGTCGCCGCTGGAGAGCCTGAGCCGGATCCTGACACGATCATCAAACGCCAGGCCGATCACGTCCTCGATCTTGCCCTCCGCTGGCAGCGAGGCGATGAGAAAGTGTGGGACGAAGTGGGGTAGGGGAAAAAGGAACTTTGTTCTTTCATCCACAGCACTTTAGCTGTAGTAAAACTGCGCCTTTTCCATGAAATCCGTAGAGCCCACAGTAAGTCGTTCCCGTATCCCATCATCCTATTCACAGAACCGCTGGAAGTGGATGGCCAGCTCGGCCGCCCTGGCTGCCGGCGCAACAGGCATAGCCGATGCCGGGACCGTTCAGATCAATCTAGGCAATCGCGTCAACAGCCTCAATGGCTTCATCAATCAGAATACCATTGCAGCAACGCCGGGCCAGAATCTCGACATCACCGGAGATAGGAATGACGATATATTTTCGCTGACAGCGTCGGCCATCGGTATCTCCGGAGGATCCAGTATCTATCAGCTCGCACTTCGTTCCAGCGGCGGCCAGATGGCTATCGCCAGTTGGATCAAGACCGGAGGTGGCTCGACATCCTACCTTGGAGATGTCCCAGCAGCCAGCATCACCACCGGCTCGAACCAGAGCCGCACCGGATTCGTGCCCGTGAGCTTTACCGACTCCCGGATCAACGGTGGGGCCGAGACCACCGGCCTCCTCGAGGTAAACGCCGCGAACCTGGACAAAAAGGAGCAGCGGATCACCTTTGTCCGTCTCATCTTTGACGACGCCAACACGGCAAAACCCACCGGCGTCATGTTTGATGACAACTTTCCCCAGTGGGTCGATCCAGCGGTCATCGCCGCCCAGCGTTCCAAGCTACTGCGCAAGATCAAGAAGAAGAAAAAGGCCCTGCGTCGTGCCAAAAAATCCGGCAACCGCAACAAGATCAAGCGTATCAAAAAGCAGATCCGCAAGTTCAGGAAAGAGCTGAGGGCTTTGTGAGAGTTCTCCGGAGAGAAACCTACACCATAGGGCGGGTCCTCTCGTAGTGTGGAGGGCAACAGTCCTTTATCCCGAAATGCCTGACCTCGACTTCACCCCGCACTTCCGCGAATCGCAGGAGTTCATCTACCCCGATTGGGCGGCGATCAACGACCAGATCGATAACTCCTGTCCCACCGAAGATACCAAGTCCGAGGCGTGGCGCACTGTCACACGCAAGTGGGTATCCGCCATTCGTCGCAGTCTCGGCGATCCCTACCGCACCTACGAGACGGAGAACTTCCTATTCGTCACCGCCGACGAGCGTCGCATCGCCGCAGACCGGGGGCGCTTCCTCGAGTCAGCGAAAAAGAGCATCCTCAAAGAACTCGACGGTGTCGCTGCCGAGACGCCGCAACTCGTCGCTTTTCTCTTCCACGATCTCGATACATACTACACCTACATTTCCGAGTTCGATTCCGACGGCGAGCTTCCGCAGTCCGGCGGCACTGCCATCACCACCAATGGATACGCTCATTTCGTCATGCCCGTCATCGATGGCAATCTGCATCGAAACGTCTTCGTGCACGAAATGACGCACATCCTCACCGCGCACCTCGACATACCCATCTGGCTGAACGAAGCCCTTTCCATGCGTATGGAATCCGCCACCGGCACCGGGCACGGATTCTACATGGACGAAGAGTTGCACGACCGCCACGTCGCGCACTGGAACGCCGAGACCATCCAGCAATTCTGGAGCGGCCACTCCTGGGAGATTCCCGGCGACAGCTTCGAACTCAGCTACAGCCTCGCCACCGTCGTGTTTCGCATCCTCGAAGTCGACGTCAGTCGATCATGGGACGAGCTGAAGACCTTTCTCACCCAGGCAAAAAGAGATGACGCCGGAGAGCAGGCCACCCGAGCCATTTTCGACCTCAGCCTGGCCGAAGTCATAGAAGCGTTCCTAGGAGAAGGCGACTGGGCACCGAAGCCGGGGGAGTGGAAGGGGCTTTCCGCCAACACGGGTAACCGAACTTGCCAACGTTCGGGGTAGAGGCCAAAGACCGGGCGAGCTGATATTCCAGCTTAGTAAAAACCTCACGATCTAGTCGAGTATCCAATTCAGGTCTTCAGCATTATACTTGGAAAACGCAGGGACCGTTGTGGTGAGTTTTCCAAGAATTCTCTGGGGCGGCACTTTACGATCCTCCGCGATAGCGACCAGCTTTGAAACCACGATTCCGGAATCCATTGTGTAAAGGTTTATTAGAAACTCGGAAGGGTGGCGTGAGTGAATATCCCAGTTTTCGAGACATGAATTGGGAAAGTGCCGGAGATTACTCGTCACTATCAGTTCTGCTCCCGCCCGGATGGCGGTAGCGAGAACATGACGGTCTTTCTCATCGTTATCGCATATGTCGATGAGGGGAGCATAGTTCTCAATCAATGCCTCCGGGAAGTGTGTTTCCACCTCCGTTCTCCAATAGTCCGCGAGCTCTGGGGGAAAACCCAGTCGGTTAACCTGCGTTCGATGAACCTCGTCCAGAATATCCTTTCCCCATCGAGGCGAGTAAAGCCGCGGGCGCTCAGCGAGGCGCAGGAGCAGATCGCACAAAGCCGGTGGAGCAAGAACACACGCGTCGAGGACGACTTTGAAATCAGCCCTCATCCTTACGGTCGACCGCGTCATAGAGACCCTCTTCGGCGATACGGTCGAAGAGTGCCCCCATGCCCTTCCGCCTGCTGGCATCCCGACGAGCTTCGTAGTCCCGTAGATCCTTGAGCAGGACTCTTCGATGAGTTCCGACGGTATGGAACGGTATTTTATTCGACTCAAGCAGCTTCACCAGCGACGGTCTCGACACTCCGAGATAATTCGCCGCTGCCTGCGTCGTCATGGGCTCATTCTCGGGAAGCAAAACAACAGATTCGCCTTCGCGAAGCGCATTCACGATCTGAAGCAGAAGTTGAAACACCGGTTCTGGAAGCTCGACTCTCTCATTGTCCTGACCAACCAGCGCTGGGCGTTCGCCTCCGAATACCTCCCTGCTGATTTGCTCAAGAAGGTCGCGGTCTTCAGGCGTCAACTCAGAGGCCGACAGGCGATCTTCAGATTTTCTCATGCCTATAATGTACGCATCAGCGATATCGAGGAGCAAATGAATAATCGAAATATTCGAAAACTTCCTGACAAGATGAGGAAGGGGAGGGCGGGAGGTCGGAGTCTGGATGTAAGAGCAGAGCGTTATCTTGGTCTGTCTCATCTTGGTGTTATTGCACCGCAAAACTTGGCGGCGTATTGTTGAGCGACAACTTTTCGTAGTGACAAGATCCAGCTACTATCGCCAAGTCGGTGCGTATGATCAATAAGGAGGGAAAGGCCCGGTGACTCGCCAGAAAATTCGACAACTTCAACAAGATCAGGCGCGTCAGAAAACTAAACCACTGGTCCGGGCATTGTGAAGGGCCCGGTCGTATGATCATATGATCACACAACAATGCTGTTGTGTGTGCTCTCGCTGCGGGTGGCCCCATCATCGACTCTGAGCACGATGCCCGGAAACCAAGACTCCGTCTGCTCATACTGCAGCTTCTCAGTTCGTCTACGCTGAGGTGACTTCTTTAACGATGCAAAACGATATCGGCCGTTATCCTTTGGCATTTTTTGGGAGTTGGTGTTTTTCCTTTTTATCCGAACCAATCGACCACTGGAGAAGTTTTTCGATTGCGTCATATTGAGTGTGAACGTAAACTAACAAGGTAATAATTATTTCGAGGTGATGGGTCAGCTTTGCTTCGGGTAGGGAATCGACTAAGTCACTGCCTAATAGGCAAAGCCAAAACCAACCATTCGGAATAAATAGGTTGACAATATTCGATGATTGCGGGAAAAGCTTGTTCAGAACCGAGCAACCCAGCAGGCCTATGAGGTGCGAACTGGGGATTTTTTTGTATATCAGAATGTGTGAGAAGGTCGCATCCTACGGGAAGAAGAACAGTTTCACCTACCTTGCAGCGCGAGAGGAGTTTCCTGACCACGAAATTGAGTCGTTTGACGATTTCGGTGATCTCGTCGTCGCAGTAATCGATGGCGTCTGCGCTACCGGAATCGCACCGTTTTATAACACGAATCGATTGGGCATCCACGATGCTCAGACGGCTTTGAAGGCTCACAAGGGGGAAGTGTACATATCAGGAGTGGTTGCGAAGAGAATTCGACATTCGCTTTGTGGGTTTGGCACATTGGAATCCATCGAAGAAATCAGGACCAAAAACGTCGTCTTTGATCAATGCAGTCAGCAACTCGCCCGGCTTCGAGAAGAAGTTAAGCAAGATGGCGATTCTTATACGAACACGGCAGCCGCGATCGAATCGTTGAAGAATCTTGGCGACGGCGACCGGGAACGGATTGCCGCTATCGGAGCACGCGCCGCAGCTGATAGCCATAATATCCCGATTTTGGTTGAATCGTTTGAGAACCCCAAAAATGTCACACTCTTTTGGAAGCTTTCGCGAGATGAACCAATCACCGTTGAGTCCGAACGAATTTTGGTTCTCATTACCGATGCGAGCGAGGACAAGCTGAACGAGATTCGAGAGGCAATTTCCGAGGCCGGGCTTCGTATGTCATGCGGTTGGCGCCTCAGTAACTCCGACGAGCATTTTGTTGAGATTGATAGTTTTTATGATAATTTAGCCTTGCATTCCCTATGCGAAAACCTGATCTCACGAGGAGATGTGCTGCTGGTCGGCGGATACGATACGGCTGTGAAGTCAGCACTGATGGCCGCAATCGAATCCGAGACGTAACTTGAAATAAATTTGAATTTTTCTCAACTCTGCTACTATCCTTCGTCTAACTTAACGTCTGTTAATGAATGAAATTTGAAATCCGGCTATTTGCAACCGGTTGCATGTGGACAGCAGTCTGCGAAGAACTTGATGCGACCGCTCTAGGATCAACCAAGGAAGACGCTCTCATCGAGCTCCGTTGGGTGATGCAATCGTGTCTGGAAGCCGCTGCACGCGGTTTGAAAGAGAACCCCGATTCGTTCAATCGACTGACGCAAATATACGACGACACAGTAGCAATCGGTAAGGCATCCTAACTGAATTGGTTGCGGAACCTCTCAATCACAACAGCCGCCTTCGAGTTTCCAACCCTCGTCTTGATTATTTCGGGGAACGAAAAAGGGAGCTGTCGATTCACAACTGCCCCAGCGCCGCCAGCGTCGAAAGAATCTCCTCCACCTGCCCGATCCGTTTCTTCGACGTCCGCCCGAAGGCTTCCGATAGCGCCTTCGCATCCGGACCGAGGGCGGGCAGTAGCTTCTGGATCGCCGCGACCTGTTCGGGGAGAGCCGTCGGCCACTTCTGCTTCTCGACTTTTATCTTCGGCTTGGCTGCCGCCTTCTCGGCCTGGAATTCGATTTCTTCCTGCTTCTCCTTGGGTAGGCCGTTCTCTTCCGGAGCTTGGAATTCCGGGCGCAGCCAACGCACCAGTCCGCGTTTCTCCTCCTCGGCGCGTTCGTGGTTCAGCGCGACGAGGCGTTCCAGCAATTCTGCCTCAACCGTTTCCGAATCTTCCCCGTTCTGGAGGCGCTGCCAGAGATCGTCCCAGCCGTAGGCGTGAAAGACCGCCTCGTCCAATTCGTCGTGGATTTGCTTCTGGACCGTGACGAGCCCGTCGTCGTGAATCTTGCGCTCTTTGTCGGTGAGTGCTTCACCAGAGCGAAGTTTTTCGAGAACATTGTAGATACCTGTCAGGGTTAGATCGGGATGTGCTTGCTGCTGCCGCTTGCGGTGCGCGTCGAGCTTCTCGCCGAGTTCGCGAATGCGTTCGCGAGTGGCTTCGCCTGGGTCGGGGAAGGGGAAGGTTTCGAAGCAGCGGGTTTTGTTGTAGCGAGGGTCGTTTCCGTATCCTAGTCGACCACCTGCGGCGAGAGCCCAATGAACATGAACCTTGCTGGAGAGAATTCCGAGATGATAGGCGTCATCGACGGCTATGTTGACAAGCATATTGTCTGGAAGGATCGATTTGTCCAGAAAGACAAAGAAGCGGTGTTTGCTGGTCTCGACTGTTGCGATGTAGCGAGGTAGTTCAGCCACCATACGACGGAGGTCTTCGCGTAGGCGACGGTGTAGCCACCAAAACTGCCTTAACCGTGGATTGCGGTTTTGATCCCGCTCGGGCTTGACGTGGTTAAGGACATGCTGGTACAAACTCGGAACCTTGCTAGCGACCTCTTTTTCGCCCAATCCATACAAATCTATGAGCAATACATCTCGCGACTTCTCGGTTATATCTCTTCCGTTTCGATATTCTCGGATATACTTGTAGGTTTCACTGTGGATTGAGTAGCCCAAATTCTTTGCCTGCACGCGTGTTAGGATAAATCCCGATCCACCGAGTTCATGGCCTCGGTTGCTAAGTTCCAGATTTGCCGTTAAGCGGTCGGCCGAACTGATTGCTGCACCACTTCTCAAATTCGCTAAAATTGTACCTTCGATAGTCTCGATCGATACGTCATGTTCACCGTTCTCAATTTCAAATTCCTCGGTCACTCGATGAAGTTCTCCATCTAGAAATCCGAATTCGCCCACCGTCATAGCAATCCGAACCGCCGCCCCATCCGCCGAATCGACCCACGGGTGATCCGGAATCGCAAAGGCCAAATGCATCGGATTCTTTTCCGCATTTAAATGCGGTTCCAGCACACGTCGATTGAAGGTCTGACGAATCGAATTCGTCGTGATCAACCCGAATCGATGGATCTTACCGGCTCGGACCAACTCAGCACTCCGTTGCCACCAGAACATCACAAAATCGGCAGACTCGGGCACGTCTCCCTTCCACGCTGTGCGAACCGCCTCCGTATACCCGTCGCCAAGGAAGTCGCGCATCCGTGAGGCTCCCACAAACGGAGGATTCCCCACCACGAAATCCGCCTCGGGCCATTCCGGACGTCTCGGGTTCACATAGTCGAAAAGATCGATCGTCGCACTTTCATCCGGGACTTCCTTCCCGGTCACAGGATGGGGCTTCGTCGTTTGACCGTCCCAAATGCGAACGACTTTTCCGTCCTCATCGAGACGCGGAATGCGTTCGTCATACTCCAACACCGCATCGCGATTCTCAATCGTGTCTTTCCCTTGTAGAAGCGGCCGGTCGTTCGTATCCGCCGTCCCCGTGGTGCGGTGTTGCCACTGGAAATAACCGATCCACAACACAAGCTGGGCAATGCGCGCGGCAGAGGGATTGATCTCGATGCCGAGAAATTGATTCGGACGTACCTTGAAGCTGTCCATCTCCAAGGCGCGATTCCCACCGATGCTTTCAAAGAAATCGAGCACCTCGGCTTCGAGTCTCTTCAGGTGTTCGAGCGCGACATAGAGAAAGTTTCCCGAGCCACACGCGGGATCGAGGACCTTCACATCGCAAAGTCGATGATGAAAATCCTCCACCTCTTCACGAGCCTTCTTGATTTTGTCCTGATCGAGATACTGAACGGCGGCGGTTTTCACCGCCTGCCACTCATCCCGCAGGGGCTCCATGATCGTCGGCTCAATCAGTCGCTCCACATAGGAACGCGGAGTATAGTGTGCACCCAGCTTATGACGTTCGCGTGGATCGAGCGCCCTCTCTAACAATGTGCCGAAAATGGCAGGGTCGACCTCCGTCCAGTCCGATTTCGCAGCATGAATGAGAAGCCCGATTTGTTTCTCGGAAAGTGGCAGGGCGGTAGGATTTTCGAAAAGACCGCCATTGAAGTAGGCAACCTTCTCCATGATTGCGACCGAGTAATCGGTACCCTTCGCCATGTCGTTCCACAGGCTGGTGATCATGGCGACAAAGCCTCCCGTGTTGCCCTCGATCTTTTTCAACAGGTTGAGAAAGCCATCTTTCGGCAGCAGTCCGATATCCTCCGCAAACATCGTAAAAAGGCACCGCTGGAGGAAAAGCGCGACCAACTCGGGATTGTGTTTGTCTGCTTCCAGAGAGCGAGCGAGATCGGCGAGGCGGCCAGCGATGTCGCGAGTGACTTTGGCAACCCGCTTCGACGGATCGAGCGACATCGGGTCCGTCCAGATCGTGCGCAGCAGCTCCCGTGTTTTCGGATCGCGAAGATCCTCCAAGTAAATCCGGTGATTCTTCGGATCAGGAAACCTCTGATACCTCCCGCCTGAACGAGTGAACTCCGCGTAGATCTCGAAAACATGGCCCACATCGCAGACGATGAGGAAAGGCGGTCGTCCATCCTCGGCGGGCAAATCGCTGATGTAGCCCGAGGCCTGGTTGTAGGCCTTTTCCATCGCTTTGTCATAGCCGGCCGTCCCGCGCTTACCGTGACCGGTCGATACTGTGCTTGTAGAAGGCAGATCAAGCTTCACTTCCTGCCCATCCTTACCCGACTTCTTCGCGGTAGCTCCCTGCTTTGTTTCGAGAACGAAATGGCCCGATTTGTAAAGATCGAGGTAGTTTGTTGTAGCGGTTCCGTCGGGTTTCACCCGAGTTACCGAGCGCTCGAACACGTAGGCGTTCTTCTCATTCTCGGGTTGAGCGGGATCGGGTGGGGGAACCTCGAGAATCGCACAGAGTTCGCTTAGAAAGAGCTGGTAATTCGCCCGCTCATGTCCTCCTGACTCTTCCCAGCGGCGAATAAACGATTCAATCGGATCGGGGGTTGGCTCTGACATGGAAAGAAGCGGCAAAAGCGCAACGTAAGCATTTTCACCGATGTGATGCAACTATTGTGCTAGCAGGTAGAGACTCTATTCCCTCCACGCCGAAGAAGCGCGCTTTCGACAGAGTAGAAAACGGTTTCGTTGCGAACCTCCTCTAGAGGGGAGAACTGTGCAGAGCAAGGCACGTCACACCCCCAAAAAAAAAACACCCAATTCTCCCCATTGCATACTTCACATTTTTGGTCTATAATTTTCATAATTGGGCAAAATTGTGGAGATATATGAGAGATAGCATCTGGGTGTATGGTTTCTTTGTGGGGGTGCCTGTCGCCATTCTCTACGTTCTTTGTCGTCGCGAGATGCGGGTGTCCAGCCAGATGAAGCGTCCGTTCGACTCCATGCGACGGCCTGCCGGATACTCCCTTGAGCAGGAAATCGAGAGGAGGACCGAGAGGTGCACGTATTACATTTTTGGACTGAGTGTGTGCGGGGCATTGGCAGGGTTTCACTATCTGACCGGTGGTAGTTTTTTCGCATCCCTGCTGATCGGCATTCCGGTCCCGGCCATCTGTCTGTTGTCCCTCTCGCGCTCTTTTCGACCGATCCGTGATTACCGCATCGGACGACTTGGCGAGCAGGTCGTGGGCGCAGAGCTCGATGGACTGCTGAATGACGACGTGATGATCTTTCACGACATCCCTTGCAGCCGGGGGCGAAAGAAATGGAACGTCGACCACGTAGTCCTCGCTCCCTGGGGATTGATCGTTGTCGAGACGAAGACCGCCCGGTATCCGAAAAAGCTGGCGGCCGAAGAGAGAATCATCGTCCTTGAGAATGACCAGATCAAATTTCCCTGCGGCAAGACAGATCGCAACGCCCTCGAACAGGTGCGGCGAAACGCAAACGACTTCCGGACAGACGCCGCACGGTGGACCGGTGGAAAACGAATCCCTGTCGTCCCCGTTTTGACCTATCCCGGATGGAAAGTCAAAATGCGCGAGAAAAGCGAGACCCGTCTGCTCGCACCCCGCCAGATTGCCCAGCTACTCGACCTGCATCCACCCCTCCAGCGCTGTGAATGGAGAATCTTGCGAGATCGATTAACCGACCTCTCCGTCATTCATCTGAATGAGACCGAAGACGACGACGAGTTTGATCTGCTGCAGGATGCAAAGCACCACGCCCGCCCGGAGGGCAGGGGAAAGAAGCCCGCCCGCCAGGAGCCGGAAGATTTTTCCCCCGCACCCACCGGTATCTAGACCGCCTGTCAGCGGGAAAGGTCCGGCGTTCTCCCTACAAGAACGCCAGGCTGCTCTCCTGTAACAGGTGGAAATTTCGCGCTCGGAAACTCAAGAGCGGCAAAAACCGAGTGAAGATCCGCGCCTACGATGCGAAAGGGAAGGTATCCGCGACCAAGAAGATCAAGGTTGTCGGGAAGTAAGGATCTTTTCTATACAAGAGAGAGACCCTCCTTTTCTCTATTTGAAGATTGCGTGAGAGACTCGGTGTCTGGCACACTGGGCCTCGCGTATGCTCCCCCGATTTCCATTCGCTTGCCTGCCAGGTGTCGCCGCTCTTGCGTTCGACGTCGATAGCGAGGCCAGCGAATACGCCGTGCTCACCGGCGAAGAAGAAGAACCAGCCTTTGCCGAAAAGTGAGCACATCCTCACCAAAACCCATTAGATGGAGAACCCACTGGTTTCAGAACGGCGGCACCATCAACACCGTCTTCGGGCTCGCATTCCTCCTCAGTACACTGCTCCCGATTGGGCCCGAGAACTTCCTCTACGAGAAAATCATCCCCATACTCCTGCCCATCTACGGCACCTACCTCCTCGCGAGCGGCATACTCTCCATCCGGCGATACAGACAAGCCCTCCATTGGCCCAAAGTCACCGCCACCGTCACCAAATCCCAAGTCGGCGAAGAACGCGCCACCACCATCCTCGGGAGATTTGGCATCGAAAACCACTACCAGCACCAAGTCGAATTCACCTACACCGTGGACGGAAAAACCTACACCGGAGACCGCCCCGACATCCTCGAGATCTCCCACAACGACAAAGAAAGCGAACAAGGCCGGGCCGACCTCATGCCCGTTGGGACAAAAATCACCCTCTACCACAACCCCACACAGCCAGACGACTACATGCCCACCCAGGCCACCAATTCCTGGGGCGTCTACATCCTCCAGATCCTCCTCGGCACCGCCCTCCTCACCATAGGAATATTCCTCCTCACCTTTTAAAAAAGCATTGCAGCCCACCCAAGGTAGGCGCAAGCGGATTACACGGTTACTGGCGCTCGCGGACAGACCATCCGCCTCCGTCACCAGCCACGACCGTGCGTCTCCCGAAAGAGGGACAGCGCGCCGTAACCAATGACCAATGACCATTTGCCAAGAAAAAGAAAATACCTACAATCAGGCTCCTTTGCCATACGATTCCTATTCTGATGAAGTGTTTGCCCTATCTAGTTCGCCCAGTTCTTTCTCTTGCTACCCTCACACTCCTCGCCTCACTGGCAAAAACCCACGCCGCCCCCGAGTGGCAGGCCATACACCACAACATCAGTGGCGCCACCGGCACCAAAGTCCCCGGCCTTAGCGGAGTCGACTTCCAGCTCGGAGAAACCCTCAACGTTTTCGACCGCATGCACGTCGCCCCCGGCGGACCCATGATCTTCACTGCCAACACCGACGATAGCGGAAACCCCCAGACCGTCGTCTCCGAAGGAAAAGCCCTCCTCACCGAAGGCGACATGCTGCCCTTCAACTCCGAGACCGTTGATATCATCGACCGCACCGTCCGCATCAATGACGACGGCCTCGTCACCATCGTTGTCGATACCGATGGCCCCATCGCCCTCGACAGCTACATCCTCACCGGCTCCGTCGCCAGCGGCCTCAGCAAAGCCATCCAGGAAGGCGACTCTATCGATCCACCCTTTCCCGGCGACATCCACAAAGGCTTCCTTCGCTCACCCGTCATCACCGCCGACGGCACCATCGGCTACCTCGCCGAAGTCTTCGATCTCCCCTCCGACAACGACCGTGTCATCATGCTCGGCACCACCCTCATCGCTCAGGAACGCGTCACTGTCCCAGGGGGGCAGGCCGGCACCGAAACCTGGGAAGACTTCGAAATCGACGACTACCATGTCTCCGCCGACGGCAACCACCACATCCTCCTCGGCGAGCTCACTGGTGCCGGCTCCAAATTCATCGTCGCCGTTGATGGAAAAATCGTTCTTCAAGACCTCACCATTATCCCCGGCTCCGGATTCGGCAGCCCCATCGCCTCTTACACCATTGGCGACGTCTTCATGGACGCCGCCGGGAACTGGTTCGCCCGAGGTTCCAACGACGACAACACCGACTGGATCGTCCGGAACGGAAAAGTCATCGCCGCCACCGGCCAGCCCATCGTCCCCGGTAGCAGCGAACTCTGGGAAGACGCCTCCTTCGCCCTCGGCTTCCGCACCATGTCGGGAAATAGCCGAGGCGACTACATATACGGCGGCTTCACCGACAACGTCGCCCTTCTCGAGCGCGAAGTCCTCATCTTCAGCGACAAATTCGGCAACGCCCAGGAAGTCCTTCGTGCAGGCGACCCCATCGACCTCGACGGCAACGGAATGTTTGACGACAACACCACCGTCAAATCCTTCAACGGACCCATCGGCATCACCGACGACCGCACCATCTACGCCATCGTCACCGTCGACAACGACGGCGGCCCCGACGGCCAGGCCATCATCACCGCCCAGCTCGACACCAAATACGGGCCCGACCTCACCCTCGGAGAAAAACGCCCCATCCGGGAACACAAAGGCAACAACCGCTTCGGCGGCGCCCTTCGCATCAAGACCCCGCGTCCCAAAGCCAAGATCTTTATCACCGTAGGCAACGACGGTGACACCGCCGACGGCATCTACGGCAGCTACCGCCTCAACAAGCAATTCAAACTCAAGATCAAACAGCTCGGAGCAGGCAACGTCACCGCCCAGTGGAAACTCGGCAACCACCTCCAGATCCTGCAGCCTAACCAGCTCACCATCTACAAAGCCCTCCTCAAGCGAAAAGGCAGAGACGGAAAAAACAAAGCCGTCCCAAAATTCCGCATCACCTCCGGCAACACCGGCGCCCCCGACCTCATGAAAGCCAAGGTCAAATTCGAATAGGGCAGGGGACACATCACCATAGCCCACCAGCGTAGCAGCGAGTGTAAACGAGCAGACGCAGAGCCCATCAGCGTATCCCCGAGCCCACGCCGGTTACAGGTAAACGAGCAGCCGCAGAGCCCATCCGAGGTAGCCGCGAGCGGCCCGAAGATAAGATGAGAAGGAATTGAGGCCGTGCCACCGGCGCCGAGAGAGATTACGATTTCGGTGATATGAAAAAGAAAACGCAATCTACGCAAACCTCGA
>PAAG01000034.1 GCA_002698785.1 Verrucomicrobiales bacterium
CACATCCAACTACGTCGCCTACAACCGTTCCAGCACTGCTCTCTGGCTCCCCGACACCTCCGACGAAGACCAAGCCGACACCGAATCATCCCCCGAACCCGAAGAACAGACGGATTCCCCCACCTACGAAACCCCATTAGAGCAGCTCGCCCGCACCAGGAAAGAAAGAGCCGCCCGCGCCGAATCCCGCCGCGACCCTGACTGGCATCCCCAGTACAACCCCTACTACGACCCCACCAGCGACCAATACGCCAAAAAATCCACCCCCCTCGTCCGCTGGCGCTAACCAGCAAAATGACGAAAAACAAAAATCCCATCATTTCACATCATTGTAGAGGCTCATGAATACCCGTCGTTGGGCGATACGAAATTCAAATCAGAACCCGAAGAACCCCTCAACGTCCGAGCGACAACCTCTTGACCAATGACCCTTCCTCCATTGACCCGCCAACCCCATCATTTTCGATTTCCGCCATCCCCTTCCGCCAATCCCCTCAAGCACCCGATATCATTTCCCTGTAGCTGGCCTCTATGAGGCCGGACGATCCACCCCAACACTACCGAAGCAACCATCGTCGAAAAACGGCGGTCGAGCACCAAAACCCAACATCAAAGATCCAATATCACTCCCGCGGCCTCTTTATCTTTATCCTTTTCTTACTCTTTATCTCCTTCACAGCCCAAGCCTCAAGTCTCCACGTCCACCAGCGTTTTCAGATCTCCTTATACACGCAAATCAGCACTCGCGCGCATTTGCCAGATCCTTGTAGTCTTTGGGCCCCATGCCTATTCACCCCCACTCCCAGAGCCGCCGCTACGGCATCGAACGCCGTCAATTTCTCCAGTATCTCGCCGCTGTATCTGCAATACCCTATGCCTCGTGGGCTGCTTCCGGTCGTATCAATGAGAATCCACAATTCGACACGAACCCCTTCACCCTCGGCGTCGCTTCAGGAGATCCCGAACCCGACGGAGTCATCATATGGACCCGGCTCGCTCCGAACCCTCTCGACGGAGGCGGCATGGATCCGGAACCAGTCAAAGTCCGCTGGGAAGTCGCAACCGATGAAGCATTCAGCAACGTCGTCCAGAAAGGCGATGCCATCGCATCTCCCCAACTCGGTCATTCCGTTCACGTCGAGCTTTCGAAACTCAAGCCTCATCACTGGTATTACTACCGCTTCCACTCTGGCAACGAAACTAGCCCAACCGGCCGCACGCGCACAGCACCGGACTACGATGCGTCTCCCGACCTCATGCGGTTCGCCTTCACCTCCTGCCAGCACTACGAGAGCGGATTCTTCAACGGCTACACCCACATGGTGCAGGAAGACCTCGATCTCGTCGTTCATCTGGGGGACTACATCTACGAATACGCCGGGGCCGAAAATCGCCCCCGCAAACACATCGGCAGAGAGATCGAAACCCTCGACGAATACCGCACTCGATACGCCCAGTATCGTCTCGACAAGGATTTGCAGGAAGCCCACCGCCTCTTCCCTTGGCTCGTTACTTGGGACGACCACGAATTCGACAACAACTATGCGAACTTGGTCTCCGAAGAAGAGGGGATCTCCCCCGAGTCCTTCCTCATGCGCCGGGCCGATGCCTATCAGGCTTACTATGAATTCATGCCCCTGCGCCGCCGGTCCTTTCCCCAGGGGCCGAAGATGAAGCTCTATCGCGAGTGCAAGTATGGGCGACTCGCTAACTTCCAGGTCCTCGACACCCGCCAATATCGCACCGACCAACCGAACGGCGATCACCAGAAGCCAATGGAAGGCAAGGTGTTCGATCCCAAAGCCACCATGCTCGGGTCAGCTCAGGAAAACTGGCTCATGTCGAACCTCCTGCAGTCGCACTCCATCTGGAACGTCCTCGCCCAGCAGGTCATGATGGCACCTCTCAACCGTGGAGAAGGGGAAGACAAACGCTACAGCATGGACCAGTGGCCCGGATACGAAGTCAGTCGACGACGCCTTCTGAATTTCATGCACGACAGAAAAGTTCCCAACCCCGTCGTCCTCACCGGCGACATCCACCTCAACTGGGTAAACGACCTCCAGCTCGATTTTAAGGATCCCAAGTCTCCGCTTGTTGGCACCGAGTTAGTCGGCACCTCAATGACATCCGCAGGCAACGGCGGAAAACCGATTCCCGAATACGAACGCGCCCGCGACCAGAACGACTTTGTCCAGTGGTACAACGCCAATCGCGGCTACGTCTCTTGCGAACTGACTCCCAAGAAATGGACCTCCTTTTTCCGGACCGTTCCCTTCGTCGACAAACCGGGCGCGCCAATGGAAACTAAGGCCACGTTCGTGGTCGAAGAAGGTCGTCCCGGAGCGAGGCCTGTTTGATAGGGAAAAAGAGAATCACCGAAAGGTCCGGTTCGTCTTTGAAATGGGCGGAAAGACGCCCCACATGTTTGCTATGGAGGAGAAAGACGACATTACCATCCGCTTGGTCGAAGAAGGAGACGTAGAAAAAATCGCCACCCTCTACCGCGAGGTCTACGGAGACGACTACCCTTTCAAAGAATTCTACGACACCGAATGGATCAAGCGCGGCGTCTTCGACGGCAATATCCGGTGGTATGTCGCTGCCGAAGAATCGGGTCGCCTCCTCGGTTCCGCCGCCGTTATGATCAACGTGGGAGATGCTGACGACCTCGTCTCCGAAATCGGACGCCTTGTCGTCCACCCCGACGCACGGGGAAAAAACCTCGGCTCCCGTCTCACCAGCGCAGCAGTCGACGTCGCCGATCAATTCGGTGACTTCTCGTTCGGTGAATGCCGCACGGTCCACGTCGGTTCCCAGGTCATTCTAGGTCGCGAAGGCTTCCACCCGGTAGGCATCGAGCCTCTCGCCTACGACACCGGTGATTTCGAAACCGCGATCTTCGTCTGCCGCCTCGGCGAAAACGCCCGCATTCTTCGCAAAGGCCGACCCGTCATCATTCCCCAAGTTTACGAATTGGCATCACTAGCGCTCGCAAGCTGCGGACTACCCGTCGATGCAATGGTCGACAGCCAGCCTGAGCCATATCCCACACTCCGCGACCGCCAGGCATACGACCTCCGCGAAATGAGCGGCCGCGAACTCATCCGCGTCCTTCGCCTCAGCCGCGATCGCTTTCTCAATCCCGAAGTCTTCGGTTCCTTCCGTCTCGAGCATGGCATCCTCAAGCTCAAGCAGCACGCGGCCCAGTATCTTGTCCTTCACCACGGCGACGTCGTTCTCGGTGGGCTCGGTTACACTTGGGACGAGGTGGAACGAAAGGCCAACATTTTCGAGTTTGTAGGCTGTGACGATCGCTCGCGCGGTTCACTTATCGAATGGGGCCTCGCCCATCTCGAAGAAACCTTCAACCCTCGCTACATCAGTATCGATGTAAACGCTCACGCCACACGCATCCAGCAATCGCTCTTCTTGCTCGGTTTCGCTCCCGTCGTTTACGCCCCTTCCATGGTTTATGTAATGGGTGAACGTTTCGATGTCATTCGTATGGTCAAACTTCGCATGGAGCCGGCACTTCATAATTGGAAGCTGATCGACGATTTCAAACCCGTCTGCGAAATCGGCGAGCGCAATGTCCTCGACACTACCCGAGGACACCTTCTCGACGAAACCGTCCGGAACGTCTCCATCTTCGAAGGCCTCACTGATCTACAGATCGGCGAAGTCCTCAAACGACTCCACGAGCAGACCGCCAAGAAAGACCAGGTCATCTTCGAGCAGGGGAGCGATGGGCAGGCCCTCTACATTGTTCTGTCAGGATCTGTCGAGATCCGCCTCGACGGAGTCGAGCCTCCCGTCCACATCGTCAAAGAAGGCGGTTCATTCGGAGAACTCGCCTTGCTTCAACAACTTCCCCGAAGTGCCTCCGCGAAGGCCTGTGAGAAATCCGAGCTACTCGTGCTCCACCCCGACGACTTCGATCACATGATCATGTGCTCCCCCGAATCCGCAGCGGTGATCTTGAAAAACATCGCCGTCCACGTCTGCACCCGTCTCCGTGATCTCAGCGAAGACTTTGCCGAAGGCTAGGTCTCTTAACCCTGTTCTTTCACAATAATCCCTTCTTCCGTCTCCTGCTGCAGTCGCAACTGTCCGCAGGCGGCGTCAATGTCGTGTCCCTTTTCTCGGCGAAGGGTGGCCTTCACCCCACCGCGTTCCAGCGTGTGGAGAAACGCTTCCTGCTGAGGCACATCGGGTCGCTTCCACGGAAGTCCCTCAACAGTGTTATATGGAATCAAATTCACCTTTGCGTTGAGCCCGCGAGCCCGCTTCGCCAGGACCTCAGCCTGTTCCAGGCTGTCGTTGACACCTTCGATCAAAATATACTCGAAGGTAATCTTCTGTTTCTTCACATCCCGCCATGTCTCAAGTGCCTCAAACAACCGTGTGATCGAGTATTTCTTATTCACCGGCATGATCTTCTCCCGCACCTCGTCCGTCGCGCCGTGCAACGAGATCGCCAAACGGATCTGCATAGGAAGTTTAGAGAGCTTCTCAATCTGTGGAGCCAGCCCACTTGTCGAAACCGTCATGTGACGTGCTCCGATATTCACGCCCCAGTCAGCATTCAGAATTTCCAGCGCCTTCGTCAATCGAGTCAGGTTGGCGAGTGGTTCGCCCATTCCCATGAAAACAATGTTCCGAACTGGCTCGCCCGTTTCTCTTTCCACCGCCAGCACCTGCCCGACGATTTCCGCCGCTTCCAGATTCCGGGTAAAGCCCGCCAGCCCACTCGCGCAAAACTTGCAGTCATACGCGCAGCCCACTTGGCTCGATATACAGAGTGTAATCCGAGGACTGCGGTCGCCTGCAAAATTCACATTCGCCGGAATCCGCACCGTCTCGATCAATCGACCATCATGAAGGCGGAACAGATACTTCCTTGTCGAATCCTCCGATCCCGTCACCCGGACGACCGGCAAAGCACCGAAAGAGAAATGCTCTGTCAGCAACTGTCGCAGCTCGCGGCTCAGGTTGGTCATCTCCTCAAAAGAAGATACCCGCTTTTGATACAGCCACTCCACAATCTGCTTCGCACGAAACTTCGGCTGCCCACGTTCCTGCATCCACTCGATCCAATCATCGAGAGTGAGGCCAAAGACAGAAGGCAGGGGAGAAGCAGACATTTGAAAACGCGAGATAACAAACCACGGATCGCCTGTCCTGATAGGACGATTTTGATTTATCAGAAAATTCTCAAATGCAGTAATTCGACTTTTCCACACACCTGAACAAAGAGGAATTCTTTTAAAACCTCCGATAAAGAGGGCCTAAATTTTCTAAAAATTTTAGAAAATTATAGTTTATTAGTTGAACAGCCATAATTATGAGATAAAATGATATTATGGAAAAGCTGAATATTAAATTTCTGAAAGTTGCAACGCTTGCAATGGCGGTTGCATTCACCTCCACGGCGTTCGCGGGCCCTTTCCGCATGAATTCCAAAGCACCTGTGCACCAGCCGAAGCAGTTCAAGGGCTATGTCTTTGGATACGGCGGTATTGATACTGGTGCCCATTGGGATACGACTGGAGCGTTCGATTCTGCTCAGTCATACTATGACGGCTACCAGCCACCATTCGACCCTCAGGCAATTCCGGTCGACTGGGAAATGCAGAACGACTGGACAGCCGGTGGTGGTATCGGTGTGTATTCAGCTCTACTTGGCGGTTCTCGCTTTGAACTGGAAGGGTCCTATATCTCCAACGAGGTCGGCGATCTGACATACGCAAACTTTGCCCTTCCCGCAAATTTCGATGTCAAAACCAAGACGGTCATGTTCAACATGCTCAAAGAGGTTCCGATTGCCAAGCGCGCTACGGGTTACTTCGGTGGTGGTGTTGGTTATGGATGGACTCGCATGGAAGGTGACATCGACACAATTCTCTACAGCGATGAAGATGCTGGCTTCGCCTGGCAGTTGATTGCAGGTGTGGATTTCTCGGTAACCGAGCGCCTCGCACTCTTCATGCAGTATCGTTACCTGGTGCTCTCGGACATGGAGTTTGTCACTGACTTCGGTGACTTCACTCACACAACCGACGAGAATCCCGGAAGCCACGCGATCCAGTTCGGAGCACGTGTAAGTTTCTAATTTAGCCCCACCCCCACAACACAATCTTTCATTCGGCTTCCTGCCCTGTTCGCTGGACATCTCCAGCGGGCAGGGCATTTTTCGTGCAACCCGATCACTGTTTTGAATTACGACGAATCGATTGAATGGCTCTATGGCACCCAGACTTTTGGAATAAAGCTGGGCTTGGAAAATGTACAACGGATGCTCGCCGAGTTCGGTATGAACGAGGCGATGGAGGGACGCAAAGTCATTCACGTCGCTGGCACCAACGGCAAAGGATCGGTCTGTGCGTTTGCTGAGCAGATCCTTCGTGACGCTGGATTCGTGACCGGTCTCTTCACTTCTCCCCATTTGATCACGTTCCGGGAGCGCATTCGCATTGGTGGGGAACAAGCGGAGGAAGAAACGATTGCGAAGTATCTGACCGAGATTCGCAGCGTGGTAGAATCATGGGATCCGCACCCGACGTTTTTTGAGATCGTCCTGATACTCGGTCTTCAGATCTTCTGCGAAAGCGACTGCGACGTGATTCTTCTCGAGACAGGCATGGGTGGCAGACTTGATGCGACCAATGCAATCCAGGCGAATGTAAGTGTCATCACTTCCATCTCGCTCGATCATCAGCAGTGGTTGGGTGAGACGTTACGGGAGATTGCCGGAGAAAAAGCGGGAATCCTGAAACCGAACACACCGGTAGTCGTGGCAGATTTGGATCCGGTTGCTCGCGATGTCGTGGGGAGAAGAGCGCTTACCTTGGGGATTCCCTACATTGAATACCATCCTCTCCCCGAAGATTGGAAACTGGGCTTAGCCGGAGAACATCAGAAGGAAAACGCAGCACTTGCCGTAGAGGCAGCCTGTCGAGTGGATGACGGGAGACTGACTCGTGATGGAATTCAGGAATCACTTGAGAAAACCAGTTGGCCCGGTCGCTTTCAGCGAGTCGGAGATCGGTTGATTGTCGATGGAGCGCACAACCTACGAGCCGCCGAAGTGCTTTGCGACGCGTGGCAGAAAGAGTTCCCCGGTGAAAAAGCCGATCTGATTTTCGGTGCCGTACAGACCAAAGACGTATCCGGGATCTTCCAAACCCTGTTGCCCATTCTTTCCTCAATCACCTTTGTTCCGGTAAAGTCCGAGCGACGCCTGAGTGAGGAAGAAATGAAGGTGGCGCTTGCGAAAGCGGGGGGCGAAGGCGTTCCGATCTTCAGTGCCTCGGATTTGTCCGAGGCTCTTGCCAATGCCGAGATGGGTGAGGGCAAAACCCTCGTCGCTGGATCTCTCTTTCTTGTGGGAGAAGTACTGAGCCACTTTCAGGATGAGGGATTTGAAGTGAGTCTCCAGTAGCATGGACGGACCCGTATCGAGGCGGTATACTGAAAAGTCCGGAACGGAATGATCTATCTCGATAACAATGCAACGACTCGTGTCGCGCCCGAAGTTCGCGAAGCCATGCTCCCCTGGCTGGACGATCACTACGGGAATCCTTCTGCAGGATATCGATTTGGACGCGAGTCACGCAAGGCGATTGATGCGGCCCGCGAACAGGTAGCTGCGTTGATTGGATCTCATCCCGAAGAAGTGGTCTTCACCAGTGGGGGGACGGAATCGAATAATACGGCCATTCGTTCGGCACTCGCGGTGAGGCCAGATCGAAAAGGAGTCGTTACCTCGACCGCCGAGCACAGCGCGGTCGACGAGGTCGTGAAGGAGTTGGGTGAGTCTGGATACGAAACTTCGTTTGTTGGCGTCGATGAAGATGGTGCTCTCGATCTTGACGAGTGGAAGAACGCCTTGGCTAAAGAAGGCGTCGCCGTAGCTAGCCTCATCTGGGCGAACAACGAAACCGGTGTCTTGAGTGCCATTGCGGAAGCGGCTCGAATCGCGGCTGAGCATGACGTCTATTTCCATACCGATGCGGTGCAGGCGGTGGGGAAAATACCGTTGTCGGTTGGCGAACTGCCGATTCATGCGCTGTCCCTTTCGGGTCATAAGTTTCATGGACCAAAGGGAATCGGTGCTCTTTACCTGAATCGGAATTCTCGATTTCATCCACTGATCATCGGTGGAGGCCAGGAGGACGAAAGACGGTCCGGTACAGAAAACGTTCCGGCGATTGTTGGAATGGGTGTTGCAGCGGAGTTGGCAAAGGCGGCACTCGAGTCTGCAAACGAGATTCGTGATTTGCGTGATCGCTTTGAAAAAGGTGTGCTCGAAGTAATTGAAGGTGCCGAGATCAATGGCGATCCAGTGAATCGTTTGCCGAATACTTCCAACCTGTACTTCCCCGGTGTAGATGGGGAGGGGCTTCTCATTCTTCTCGATGAGGCGGGCATCTGTTGTTCTCCAGGTTCCGCGTGTAGTACAGGAGCGGTGAAACCCAGTCGCATTGTGAGAGCGATGGGACACTCTTCTTCGCGAGCTCGCAGCAGTGTTCGGTTTTCTTTTTCAAGATTCTCAACAGAAGATGAAGTGGGTGCAGCCATTACTGCAATTCGGACTGCAGTGGGAAAACTTCGCGTCGTTATGCCTTCCAGTAGTAGTCGTGTCGTAAAATCTTCCGCAACCCGTTCAACAGATACTGTTTGACCATTTCGCTGTTTGCGCGGACCCTACGCGCCTCAAAAAAATTGAGACTATCGAGATGGCAGCAAAAATCTACACAGATAAAGACGCGGACCTGGGTGTGCTTAAAGGCAAGACCTGCGCGGTGATCGGTTTTGGATCACAAGGTCACGCACACGCACTGAACCTGAAGGACAGTGGTGTTAAAGTAATCATCGGCCTCTATGCCAAAAGTAAGTCACGCGCCGTGGCTGAAGAGTATGGCTTCGAAGTCATGGACACCGCCGACGCGGTCAAAGCTGCTGATGTCATTTTCATCGCAACTCCTGATACCAAGATCGCTGGTATCTATAACAAGGACATCGCTCCTAACCTTGAAAAAGGAAAGACTCTCCTTTTCTCTCACGGTTTCGCTGTTCACTTCAATACGATTGAGCTTCCTGATTTCGTTAACGTTGTTATGGTTGCTCCTAAGGGACCTGGTCACATCGTTCGCCGTCAGTTCGTCGAAGGAAAAGGTGTTCCTTCCCTCATCGCTGTTGAGCAGAATCCTGGTCGCGACGCGAAGAAGATCGCTCTCGCATGGGCGAAGGGAATCGGTGGTACACGCGCCGGTGTTTTCCAGACGACTTTCAAAGAAGAAACCGAAACCGACCTTTTCGGTGAGCAGACCGTTCTTTGCGGTGGCGTCAGCCAGCTCATCACTGCCGGTTACGAAGTGCTTGTCGAAGCTGGATACCAGCCTGAGATGGCATACTTCGAGTGCTTGCACGAGCTGAAGCTTACTGTTGACCTCATCAACGAGTCCGGTATTTCTGGAATGCGTTTCTCGATCTCCGACACTGCTGAGTGGGGTGACCTCAAGACTGGGCCTACCATCATCGACGGTTCTGTGAAGAAGAAGATGGAGCGTGCCCTCAAGCGCATCCAGTCTGGCAAATTTGCCAAGGAGTGGATCGAAGAGTCCGAAACGGGTCTCAAGAACTTCAAGGCTCTGCGCAAAGAAGGCGAGCAGCACCCGATCGAAAAAGTCGGCAAGCGTCTCCGCAATCTCATGCCCTGGCTCAAAAAGCGCGACATCAAAGGCGCTCAGGCAGCCTACCATTGATCGTTTTCTCGAAAGAGAAATCACATCAAATTTCACGAAAAAGCCGGAGCGAATGCTCCGGTTTTTTTGTGGTTCTTTGTAAATGGTCTGTGAGAAATCGCAGGTGTATGCTGGTGGCTGGGTTTATGATGGAAAGGAGAACCACTAATTGACACTGATTGGACACTAATGGTTGGAGAAGTGGTTTTGCTGGAGGGAAAAAGAAGAAGAGTAAGAAAAGGATAAAGATAAAGAGCCCACGGGGGTGATATTGGATCTTTGATGTTGGGTTTTGGTGCTCGACAGCCGTTTTTCGACGATGGTTGTTTCGGAAGTGTCGGGGTATATCGTCCGGCCTCAAAGAGGCCAGCTACAGGGAAATGGTATCGGGTGTTTGAGGGGATCGGCGGAAATCGAAAATGATGGGGTTGGCGGGTCATTGGAACAAGAGTCATTGGTCACGAGGTTGTCGCTCGGACGTTGAGGGGGGCTTCGGGGTCTGCTCTGAGTTTCGTGCCACCAAACGACGGGTATCCATTACCTTCGAAAATGATGGGGAATGATGGGGATTTCGGATCTCGTCATTTTGCGGGTTAGCGCCAGCGGACGAGGGGGGTGGATTTCTTGGCGTATTGGTCGCTGGTGGGGTCGTAGTAGGGGTTGTACTGGGGATGCCAGTCTGGATCGCGGCGGGACTCGGCGCGGGCGGCTCTTTCTTTCCTGGTTCGGGCGAGCTGCTCTAATGGGGTTTCGTAGGTGGGGGA
>PAAG01000035.1 GCA_002698785.1 Verrucomicrobiales bacterium
CTCAGCACTCGACTACCGAACTCCCGCTCAGTACGAACGGGTCACTCTATCTTTAACATAATAACCCAATCAACGGTCCAATAATCCCTTGCACCTCAGTCCGACTGCTGGAGACAAACACGATCCCTCCCCTCACCTCCGATGAGGTGATTGTCAGGGTATCCGACTACGCGGAGACGTCCCCGGCATTCAAGACCTATGGTCAGGATGCGATTGAAAGGGAAGAGAAGGACTGATGCGGAAAATTGCTCTCTGGTCCTCAGTCGGGGTCTTTGCGATCCTGATAGCAGGCTACCTCGCCCTGACTGTTGGGACACGGCCTTTTATTCCAAAGTGGTGGGATGAGTTTGAGGTGGGTATGCCAATGATAGAGGCATATAAGAAGCTCGAGGGGCGGGAGTACCGCGAGATGATTGATGGCTCGTGGCATGGCCCGGGAATCCATATCGAGAAAACAGTAGGGTTTCGAAACTGGGAAATAACCCTGTATCAAGAAAAGGGCGAGATTTCAGAAATATCCCTCGGCCACCATGATGCCCACTGGGGTTGGATCTATCAGGCGAGACTGAAATGGAGCGAGTGGGTCTACAGACTGAAGCAGATATTCCCGAATCCGAATATGGCGCCGGATCCATTTGCGCTCTCTCTTCCAAAACTACCATGAAACGTACTGCACTCTGGCTTTCGCTTTCGATTCTTTTCCTGGTAGCGGTAGGCTACCTCGCCCTGACGGTAGGGACACGTCCTTTTCTACCGGAGGAATGGAAAGCAATTCAGGTCGGGATGCCGCGCGAGGAAGTACACGAACTGATTCCGAACACATGGGGAAAACCGTCTTATCATACAAAATCATTCGGCCCACTCATCGTTGCGTCGACACCAAGAGAGTGGACTTTTTCTCGCCATGGACTGGATAAAGCCAATTGGGATTACATCATAGGCCGTATCGGACTGCGAGGGTGGCACCTAGGGATCGGATATCAGAATGGCGCCGTTGCCGAACTGAAGATCTCCCACAGGGACGAGGTGAATTTCTGGGGCTCTGCTATACAAGCATGGGTGAACAAGCTCACCGGCTCGGACTTTGGCACGAGCCCCCCGTGAGCCGACCGTATGCGCTTCACTCTCTCGGTAGTTGGGAAAAATCGAGGCGGAGAAACTGAAGGACGATTCGATCATCCCGCGCATCCCGCGCATCCCGCTCCGATGGGAGAGGATTGGTCGAGCCGAGGAATGCGTATTCGCCTGCCCGCACATCGATCTCGGTCTGGATTCGACTGGTGTGGGTGATGGGCTGTTGAATGGGAGCATCGCCCTTGGTGGCTTCGTCAGGCCTCTGCTGATATCCTCCGAACTCGGAGTTTCGGGAATCGATTTTCAAATGGTAGTGACCGCTCCGTTCGTTGAAGGTCGGGTCGACTGTCAGGATGAGGCCGTAGTCTGTTTCGACGAACTCGGTCTGTATCGCAGGGATGGGTTTGAGCTTCGCCTTACCGTCCAGGGAGACTTTGCCAGGGATTTGGGGAGGATGGATGGCCCTGGGCTGAGGTACGTTCTGGCCCGAAGATGACCTCGCCTTCTCACCGGGCGAAAGGGACAGCACCACGATCTCAGCAATCCTGGCGCGCCCCCTTTTCACCCAATCCTGTACCGTTTTCCGGAGGGGTGTGGCGTCGGCTTCGAGGCGATTGTCGAGCATCCAGCGGGAAAAGTCGGATTGGTCGACTTCGATATGCTCGATGATGAGGTGGTGAGCTTTCGGGTGTTTCCGCAAGTATTTGTCCACCCAGTCATCGAACAGATTGAGCTGCCCCAAGGTGTTCCGGATGATAAGTTGAGAGGTAGGTCCACCCTGACTCACAAAGGCTCCCGGCCCAAACTCCATCCCAACGTAAGTCTCAAGAAATTCCCGCGCCGTCATTCGATGGCTCGAAAAGGGATTGGCCGGATCAACCGGAGCGTCAGAGGTGAGAAACGTCGGAGGGACCGGGTATACGTTGGTATACAACTCTGGCTCTTCGGCGTTTTCACCCTCTTGCGCGGACACCAACAGCGGCACAAACAGGAGGCAAAGGCAGAAAAAAAGTCGAGCAACCATCGGCAGAACAATGCCATGAAACCAAAACCCTCAACGTGCGACAAGAAAGAAGCGGATCCCTTTTCGAGGGCGGTTGTTCTTGTGTCTACATTTCCGATTTGAGAGAGTCTGATCTCCATGAAGCGCGCAGCGGTTTGGTTCTCAATTACGACGGTGGTGGTTTTGATCGCGGGGTATTTCGCACTGACAGCGGGGACGCGTTTCTTTCTGCCGTCGGCGTGTGATGAGATTGAGGTGGGTATCAGCGAAAAAGATTTCCTGGAGAGTTTGCCGCCTGATTGGGAAATCACCCAATTTCACTATCCATACACAGCGAGGATAAATAATTTCACTCCAAATGATATGGCCGAAGAATGGTATGTCGTCGAATACCGGAAAAGCCCTGCCGAGGTTCAGTATCGGGTCGAAGGTCGGATCGGCTTTCGATCTTGGGGGTATTGGTTGCTGTTTACCGAAGGAAATGCTGAGTCGATCGAAACGGGACACCACGACTGGCACAGCGTGCAGTGGTATCGTCTTCAGTCACAAATCGGAAGATTGGTTGAGTGATTGTTATTCTGTGATGAAACACCCGGTAGTCTGGTTTTCCGTGTCGTCGGTGGTGGTTTTGTTCGTCGGCTATCTCGCGCTGACGGCTGGGACGCGTTTCTTTCTGCCGAAGGAGATCGGCGAGATCGAACCGGGCATGCACTATGACGAAGTTCGGGACTCGATTCTCGCAGACTGGGTGTTTCAGAGTGACCTGCCTCCCATGTCTGGGTTGCGTATCCCTGTCGGTCCTGAACCGCCGAGGGAGTATCACGATTTCTGGCATATTGCAGGACTGCGCGAGATGACCTTGCACCTGAAAGGCCCCCTCGCCCTTCGCAATTGGGAAATCGGTGTGGAGTTCTCTGAAAACGGCAAAGTGGAGCGCGTCCATCACCATGCGACGGACTGGCACGAGCGGGCCTACGAACAAGCCCGATACTGGGTCGAGAAGAAATGGCAGAGTCTGAGATGACTCGGGTTCCCCCCACACTGACATGTGGACACAGCAAAACCGCCAACCTTTCTGGAAAGGTCGGCGGCTGCGGAGTTGCTATTGTTGGAGGGTTTGTTAGTTGTTGTCAGGAACGACGATTGCTTTCACCGTATCGCGTGAGAAGTTGGCGATCGATCTGCCGAGCAGCTTGATCTTGCGGCGAGGCGTCCCGAGAGAGGAGCGATAGCGCAACCTGGACTGGAAGAGAACGATGTCTCCCGGCTCCACATCGCTGGCCACTTCTTTGTTCGTGCGGATGCGGGCAGTTACGTTCTGCCGTCCTCCGGTAAGGCGGAAGTAACGGCTCTTGATTTCGCTGCCTGCGCCTTTTTCTTTTACGCGGAAGTCGTCGATAGATCTCCCGTCGTTCTCCACGGCGAAGAAGTATTTCTTCTGGCGAGCTCCGGGAAGTTTCACCTTGATGCCCTGGCCACCGCCGCTGTTGTTGTAGCGGTTGTTGCCTTTCATCTTGGTGAGGTTGCGCTTCCGGCCGATCCGAAGGTCGGGCTGGAAGGCGGGATCGGTATCGAAAAGAGTCACGTAGAAGTCGTCGTCTTCGGGATCACCTATGCTTGTGGCGTCCTGCTCAAGGTCGTTGATGGCAACGTTCACACGAAGGAGACTGGGATTGACGATTTCGACAAGCACGTTTGCCTGACGATCCTGTAGGCTGGCTGTCCTGACAGTGGCAATGCCGATGTAGTCCTCTGCGCTTTTGCCAGCAAATGCCCCGGCGCTGACGAAATCAACATCGAAACGCCCCGCTCCGACCCGTGTCGATGTGACGGAACCACCCGAGTGGGATGAGGCACCTCGGACGAGGTCTCCGTTCGGCGCGACGCTGGCCATCATGGCGATGAGACGCGAGTCGGGGCTTCCTGCTTCGGAAGCGGCATTGAGGGCGTATACGACGAAACCGAAGTTTTCGTCTTCCGCGACACCCACATCTGCATTGGGGTTGTCCTGCACGTCGGTTGTACGAACAGCGAACACGACAGCGTCGTCGGTGGAGGTTCCATTGTTTCCCACGTCGGCGCTGATGATTTGATCCTGGCTACCGCTGTCAATCGGTGTGGCGAGAAACAGGTAGTCCTGAGAAGAGTCGCCTACGAATCCACCCGGCTTCGAGAGGGTCACGGTATAGTCGCCTTCCGCATTTTTCTGAGAGGTGGCGTTGACTCCGTCGACTCCAAAGCTGGCCAGCAGGGTGCCGTCGGTGTCTACGGTCCCGATGGCAAGGAGGTGGCGGGAGTCGCCGACAAATGATGTCTGTCCGGCAGTGATTCGGCGAATGACAAAGTAGAAATCTTCGTCGCGAGCTTCGCTGGACACGTTGCTCGATAGATCTTCGTAATCCGCTACCTGGACGTCGATGACGAGCTGGTCGGCGTTTACGCTTTTGACTTCAGCCGTTACGCCGTTGTCGTTCAGTAGATCGCCTCGTTCGATGCCGACTTCGATGAGAAAGTCGTCTTCTGTGTTCGACGCGAATGCTCCGATACTGTCGATCTGGATGTCGTAGGATCCGCTGCCGACGCCGTTGCGTGTCGAGCTGACTGTTGCACCGATAGGGCTCGTAGAAATTCCTACGTCCCCACTGGCGTTGATGTTGCCGGCTGCGATCAGAGTCTCCTGCGCAGTGGCTGTGTGAGTGAAACCTAAACTTGCTATAAGGAGTAAGGCACCCACGAGTGTTCTCGTTACGGGAGTATTTTTCATGGTTGGTTGGTTGTGGTGGTTACAGCGCCGACCGAGAGGAGGTGGTAGATCGGGCTGTATTGAGACGGACGGTCCCCGCACGCCATGTATGCGACTTTGTTTCACTTTTTGCGCAAGGAACTCTTCAAAACCGGAATCACCTCGCCGGTAAAAACACACCTATCAACCAACCGCCTAACAGAACACGATTCCCATGCAGCCGTGGTCAGCACAAGAAATTGAGCCAAAGGGAGAAACACAAAGTCACGGCTAAGAACCGGGCTCCCGGGTCGTTTCGAAAAGGGTTCCCTTTTCGTGTAAAAAACGGTATCCTCGACTTCCCCCCCCTCCCCCTTTCGCCATGAAATGCCCTTTTTTCTGCCTGTTGGCGGTGCTGCCTTTCTGTGTGTCGATTTCGCACGGCATCGATATCGTGATCGACTACTCTCTCGACACGAACAATTTCTTCGACACGCAGCAGAAACGCGACGCGCTGCAGGCGGCGGCGGACCGCTACAGCCGCGTCATCACGAGCTCTCTGAATGCGGTAGGCCC
Organism: Verrucomicrobiales bacterium; assembly: GCA_002698785.1. Taxonomy (GTDB): domain Bacteria; phylum Verrucomicrobiota; class Verrucomicrobiia; order Verrucomicrobiales; family DEV007; genus Arctic95D-9. Next base: position 5,376 of record PAAG01000035.1, read on the forward strand.
ATCGGACTCGACGGCGGGTTGGCGCATCGGGTTCAACCATCCGGGCACTGGGGCGTCGTATGAGATCAGCACCGCGGCGAACTTTGGCAGCGATCCCCTGAGCGGTTCCGGTCCGGCGGATGAGTATGGCTTTGCCGGGCTACCGGCGAATGTATGGATCCTGTATGCAGGCGGTAGAGCGCTGGGTAGCGCTGGTGTCGGCGGCACGGGGACGGGCACGAATTTCCTGAGCACCTTTGAAGATGAACAAGGCCCGATGCACCGAGGTATCGAGGACAATACTCCCGGCGACCCGATTACGGTGGACGATCTGCCTCGCTGGGGTGGCACCATTTCCTTCGATACGGGAGAGGACTGGCATTTCGATCTGACAACGGTGGCGCCGTTTGGAAAGCTGGATTTTTACTCGATCGCCCTGCACGAGATCGGCCACGCGCTGGGGCTGGCGACGGATTTCAATCAGCTCCCCCACAGCGGATCGACCTACACGGGGGTGTTCGCGATTGCTGCTTTTAATGATGACAATTCCGCCAGTGCGACATCACTCAGTCTCGTCAGCTCGGGCAATCTCCACTTTGCCGACAATGTGCATAAGTCTCTCGTTTTTTCCGATGGCACCCCGCAGACGGTGGGTGTGGTAGGGGCCGGCGTGCTGCAGGATCTACTGATGGACCCGGTGGCAAATTTCGGCGGGATTCAGGACCGTATCGAGCTGACCAATGTAGATGTCGCCGCACTGCGCGATGTGAACTGGTCGACTCTCGCCACGGCTCCTCCGCCGGATATCTTTCAGCCAGACATGAGAGTCGGCCCCTCCCTGACATCCGCACAAGGCGACGGGATCTATGGGACCTTTGGCGGCCAAGCATCGGTGCTGGTATCGAAGAAAGCGCGCCGCGTCACAGGAGTCATCGCGGTGGAGAATGACGGCAACACCGACGACTCGTATTCGATGAGAGGCAGCCGGGGCAATCGCATTTTTCGGGTGAAGTATCTCAGCGGCGGCGCCAACGTCACCGCAGGCCTCATCGCCGGCACGCACAACACGGGCGTGCTTTCCCCCGGAGACTCTCCCCACCAGGTGGCACTGATCGTGCGCCCGAAGAAGAGTAAAATCAAAAAGGTAATCAAGCGTCCGGGCCGGCCACGGCGAGTGAGGTATAAGAAAAAGAAGATCTCCCTTTTCTACAACACGATATCCGATACAGACGCAGCCGCTACGGATCAGGGCCTGATCCGAGTGAAGACTCGGTGAGGTTGATTTTAGCCCTTCTCGATCTCAAGGAAGCGCTTCCAATTCTTTTGCGCGAGTTCGTCTTCAGGATCGAGGTCGAAGGCTTTCAGATAAAGTTCGCGGCCCCTGGAATAGTCCCCGGTTAGGAGCGCAACATCGCCCTGACATCCAAGAGGCGTGGGCTCGCTGGGCATCAACTCCTCCGCCCTCTCGGCCCATGACATTGCCTTTTCCGCATCGCAAAGCTCGTAGTAACAGCTACTGATATACAGGCAAGTCCACCCGTCCTCAGGATTCTCAATAATGTCTTCCAGAAGGATGGGCAACGCCTCTTCCCAGCGGCGCTGACTCATGAGCGCTTTTGCTTCTTCCTGCTTTGGGGATGAGGTCATGGTGATGGACTGAGCACTAGCGATCAATCCTGACTCGGATCGGCTCTGCTTTTATTGTTCCTATAACGACGGACGCGGGTAACGAAGCTTGATCCTCGCTGGCTTTCCAAACATATCGAAATGCGACGTGGTATTCTCCATCCTTCGGTACATGGTGCGGAAGATAAGCCGCTACCATCATTGATTTCCCAGGCTGAATCACGAACAGATAATCCGTGGGCCATTCTGTATCGGCCCACAGCCCCGAAATACCGCATCTAGAGGGACGCTCCACGATATTCCCTTTCTGATCAGTGACTTGGAAATCATAGTGGGGATAGTGCCAATTCCACAGCGAACCATCGAGAGGGCGAATGAGGGTGATTTCTTCCTCTGTCAGATTGGTGAACTCGATGGTAAAATGACGAGACCCCGGTTCCTTTTGCGAGATCTTCGCCGCTACGGATTTTGCCATCGCTGTTTCATCTGCCTTGAGAAAGCAGCAGGATAACAAAGTCACCAGCATGAGAATATGAAACCGCATCACATCCATTCCTCCTAATGGTATACCTAGTTTGAATCAGAATAGCGATACTATTTCCGCCTTAATGCCCCTCAATTAACGTCGCCGGTTTAAACTGCAGTGCTCGGAGGAATGATCGGTCAGTTTCCATACGAGCGCCTTCGCCCAGCGTGTAGTGAGGGAGTTCTCAGAATCAGATCAAACAAGCATCCTTGCCCCTACCGAAACAACACCTTTGCCACCACACGATCAGTGTCTCGCTCCGAGGTGGCCTGGAAGAAGAGGTTCTGGCGGATGCGGTCTTTGGTCTTCCGCTTAATGATGGCTTTGAAAAGGGCACGTGATCCAGGTGCTATGTCAGGCTGGACGAGACCACGGGTGAGCTGGGCGGTGACGTTCCCTACCCCAATCTGCCGATAGAGGACTTTCATGCCGCGGACGCGGCGGCGGGTGCGGGTGGTGAGGTCGCCATTTTCGAATCCATCGTTCTCAACGGAGAAAACGAAGACGCTTTTGCGACGATCGGTGGCAGCGCGATGCTTCTGCCCGGCACCGTTGGTATTGTAAATATTGTTCCCTTTGAGACGGTTGGAGTTTTTGCCGATAAGGCCATCGACCTTTGAAACAAGCAGTGGGGCCTCGACAGCATTCAGGATCTCGCGCTGTTCGATGTTGCCGTTGTAGCGCTGGACTACGCCAACCAGCTTCACCTGTGTCTCGTCGTAGTCCGCAGGAAGGGTGTAGGTGTATTCGTGGCTGAAGCTCTGACCTGCGCCGACCTCATCAGGGATGACGTTGCTCGTTCCCCACGGGCCACCCGCGATTTCACGAACGACATTGCGGTGAACGTATCCGGCGATGGGATTCCCCGCACCAAAGTATGGGTGTCCGGCAGAGTTGTTGTAGTTGTTAGTCTGATCGTAGTCTTCGTCACCGGTGACGTTGTCTTCAACAACATAAAGATTAAACCGTAGGTTTCCAGAAACGGCACTGGCAAACCGGGCGGTGACACGGACGGTCATTTCGCGAGTGCCAGGGTTCCACAAGACACGGGACAAGTTCACAGCGACGGGAGACGTGGTCGAGACTCGGTCGCCGACACGGTCCAGCCAGTCCGAGCGTGAAACGGTTACCGAGTCCTCGGCAGCGAATTTAAAATGATCGATCGAAGCTTGGGGAAAGGAAGGATTGAAACCGAAAGCAATCCCGTGACCTTCGGGAGTTTGCATAACATCACCATCGTGAACCTCGACAACGATCGTGTCAGGATAATTGGCAAGAATCGTCTCAATGTAGCTCTCTTTATCAGGACAAAAAGCACACCACGTGCCCGTGTAGACCTCGAGAATGGGATTGCGCTGCACCTGCGCGAAGAGCGGCGTAGTGCAGATCGATAGGAGTATTGTCAGGAAGGCGGCGGTTTTCATGTCTCGTTAGAGAGACGAAGACACTGCCGCCAACATGCTGAAAATTATGATTTTACTAATTCGGTCAGGTGCTCCCCCTTCTTCCGGCAGGTTGATATTTTAGGATTGTTAGGAAATCAGAAAGAGATCGAATCGATATTCTAGCGCTCCAATCAGTTGTGTTATAGCTTTCAATGCCTTAAATCTCGTATTATAATACACCACTCTGGAACGTCTCATCTGATATCGTGGCGGCTCTCAAAATGCGGATTTGCACAGCCGTTTTCTCGCAGGACACTCTCAGGAGGTGAAAGAATTGATCCCTTTCTCGTGGTTGAAATGGTTTGTTATCAGGATTACATTTGGCGCATTTATGCCCAAATTACCTTGGGTTAAGGTCTCCAGAGTGTTGACAGAGACGTAAAAAACGATAGTAACTCCAACATGCTCACCGAAAGAGAACTGGAATCGGACTTTGGTCCTGAACGGAAGGTAGACTTCCTGGCGCGAATTTTTCAGCATCAGGCAGACTCCGACTGCGTCACTCCTTCTCTGGAACATGGCACGTCATCCCTGTTTCAAATTGGAATTTACGACGGGGAGATGCCGGATTTGCAAACGAACTACCGCACGGGTGATTCGGATCAGTAACGCAGTCTCTGTCTTGCCGTCCCCTTCGTCCTGACAGTTAGTGCGGAAGATGGGGCGCTTTTCCCCACGCCCCTCTGATGAGTGACACTCCGCTTCGGTTGCCGGCTCTGTCTGCTGTCTTCTGCGCCACACACGCGGAACACTTCCAAGATGTTTTTGAAACGCGAGCTGACAATTTGCTGGAATCACTGAGGGCTGGAGGAGGATCGTCGGCAAAGTTCATGGTCTTTGGGCGCTATGATCACTTGATTCTTACACTCTCTGATGATCCGGAAGACTTGCGAATGGCTGACCGTGAGTTAAATCTCACCAGTCAGGTCGCCAATCAATGGGCGACGTACGGCAGGGTCCTGTCAATGCCTGAGGATTACGAAGGGCTAGAAGAATTGGCGAAAGACTTTCCTTTGATGGGAGTGTGCTTCCTCAGGGTAAATCGGTCCATTGTTAGTCAAAATCCATCGATGGGATATCTCGACGAGATCATCCGTGAGATGAAGTCAGTTGCAGCAGGGCATGACGACACCCGGTGGATAGTGACAAGTACCACAGGCTGGGAAGATGTGATGCTACTCGTTTTTGGAAAGGCTTTCACCTCGATTGCCGACGTTGTACGCAACGTTCGTCAAATCCCCAATCCGAATAATTCCCCGGATGCGAGTTCGACTGCGATGCTAACAAGTTGTACTCTGCCTGCGATACATTTTTCATGGCGAAGATCGATGGCAACGAGCCGAGAGGAACGGGAAGAACTTGCTGGCACTCTACTCCAGTCCGTTCGAGAAGAGGATCCGATGGCATGGAATGTTCGTTTCGAAGTGGCTCCTGGTAGGGGTGATTTCTTCATGAAGAAAGTGGAGGAAATGGCGAAAGAAAGCCTCCTTCTCGAATCGAAAGACAGTCGCATCCATTATTCACTCGTATTTGGACAGGTCGATGTAAGCCTGACACAACGCCATTTAGGCTCTTCAGAGAACCAGAACCTGACAGACTTGATTCGATTTCTCATCCATGTTGGCTTTGCCATCTCCGGTCAGATGGGAACTCCCGTTCGCGCTATGCAGACGGTGCTTTACCTCGATCAACCTCTGGACCTCCAGCATGATGAAGAGATCAACGGTGAAGGGATGCAGAATTTCCTGAGGCCAGTCGGCACGTTACGTGATAGTTTTGAGTCAGAAGCGCGTAGCACACTCCAAGAGTTGGGCATGCCGATACCGACGATCAATGTCATCGAAGGAATGATGGCACGGCTGGATTCACTGCATGAAGATGAGTTCTTGAGTGATGAATTTCTTAGCCTCTATATGCTGGGTCGCGGGTTCATCAAGAAGACGACAGTCAGTCTCGAGACGGTGTTGAAGCGAGGGCTTTTTGATTCGGACCGATTGCAGGAACTTCGTAGTGCACTCGGAGAATGGAAGCACTATCTCGCTCGCTGTTTATCGGACCGGTATCGAGGCCGCTACCCAACGGGTGAGAATACGGTTCTGCCCTTGTCCTCACACCAGAATTCGTATCACAAATTCCTTACCGTTGCAGATGTGTTGGTGAGCCAGATCTATTTTCTGGCTCGGCATCATACAAACCGCAGAGTACAGGAGGTAAAGCCCGATGAGGCAGTCAATCACTCCATGGCTCTGATACCGATTGGTGTCTTTGTTGGTGACTCTCCCTCTCCCTATGCAATCACCGAACCCGTAAAGAGCTTCTACACGGCATTCATCGATGTCTCTTCCGATCTCGTATTCGATCTAAAACAGATCATCTACCTCGCTCATGAGGTGGGGCATGTGCTGTTCAAGGAATTCGATAAGCACTGTATTGATCCCGAGCAATACCCTTACTGGGGGCAGCACAAAACGTTTGTTTCAGAAATCTTGTGCGAAGCTTTCGGCTGCGCAATCTGCACAGAGGGCGACATGACCGTATACGCCCAATTGAGCGACCGGGTCATTCGCCACTACTACCCCGACGAAGGTGTCTACCAAAAGGGAACGCTACTCAAGGCTGAAATGATTCGCTTTGCGGCCAATGGCGTGCTCGATGCGGTAGCACCGAAGTCTCTGGAGAAAGCAGATCGGCGAATTCGTCTTTCCGGACTACGCCGTGACTTTGAGGCCCATTGGGAACCAATTATCAACTCGTTAACAGGTGGTACGGCCTCTCTGGTGAACAGAGACTATCAGGCGATTTACCAGGCTCTCTCTTCCATTTCAAACCACTACCAGTATCAGGATGAGTTTTTCGCTTTCCTGGAGAGTATCGGTGACTGCCGCCACGCCGATGTCTTCCAACATTTTGACGAGCAAGCACGACTGCTTCCGATGCTTCGGAAATTTCTCAAATCGAATGCCACCAGTGACTCTCTCAAAGCGAGTGAGAACTTCAGTGTGCTGGACGACATGTGGAGTCGGGCTGCAGTAACTCTTCGAGAACTCAAGGCAGATCAACGAGATCACCAACGACGTTGATCGCGTCTTCCGGGTGCATGTGCTGGCTTACTTGCCCTCGTCCTCTAATAGCATATACCAACCGCTCGCAGTAGAATCAGTAAAACGAAATAAACTTATTCGTTTTGCCAGGAATCTGCTCGCCAATTTCTCTCCGACATCCCCATTCTGAACTTCATTTGCGACCTGTCAGGCCTCTGCTTTACCCACACCTCGAATGACGCGCGCCGGATTCCCTGCCACAATCACATCCGGCGAAACGTCGCGCGTCACGACACTACCTGCACCGACGATAGAGCGCTCGCCGATGGTGACTCCGGGACAAATGATGGCACCTCCACCGATCCACACATCATCCCCGATGCTGACGGGTTTTCCGTTTTCCAGCCCACTCGCGCGGGTCTTCGCATCCTCGGGATGCAGGGCGGTGTAGATCTGCACCGCTGGCCCGATGAGCACGCGATCGCCAATCGTGACGGGCAGCACATCGAGCACGACGCAGTTGGCATTGAAATACACTTTCTCACCAAGATGAATATTCGTCCCGTAGTCGCAGTGGAATGGCGGAATGATGGCTACGTCAGTCTCGCAGCCCAACAGGTCGCTAAGGATGCGGCGTTCTTTCTCTTTATCGCCGGTATCGACGAGAAAGAGATCGCGACAGAGATCCCGCGCGCGGTTTCTGGCGGCGAGCAGTTCGGGATCGGAGGCATCGTAAAGCTCTCCGGCGAGCATTTTCTCTTTCTCTGTCATAGCAGGAGGAGGAGTGGCTTCACTCAGTCTCTTCCTCTATATGATACAGATCGACTTTTTCCAAAGGAATGAGAGGCGCGGGATCGACTTTTGTCTTTTTGCTGGAGATGGTGTTCCCCTCTTCATCGCCGATTCTCTCGACGATGTCACCGGTGACGAGGTTTTCGTCTTTCTCCTTCAGCTCGCCCCGGTAGAAAGTGTATTCGGTGTGGCCGATGAGAAACCACCCACCATCCTGGTAGCGGTAGCGGTGTTTCATCCCCCAGCGCATCGCAGATCCCCCATAGTGGGACACATAAAAGGTGCCGCGCTCGATCTTGAGCGACTCATACGGATCACCATAGACGCCACCCGAAAAGCGGGAAAGGACAGCTCTACCACTGACCGTGCTGACCTGATAGTGATCGCCATCTCGCAATAGCAGGATGAGAAGGCGCCGGGTATCGGGGCCATCGGGCTCGTAATTGCTATGTGTCAGAATGAGAACGGCATCGTCAGCGTCATCATTATTCAGGTCCCCACTGTCCTGCGCGAGTATCTCCCAACCATTCGGGACGATATCCTCGGGAGTAGCTACCTGTTTCTCCAAGACGGGCATCTCCGCCGCGCGGGTCTCACCGTTCTTGACGACGAAAGCAGTGAGAATGAGGCATGCGGAAGTAAAGCACGCGACTAAAGAAATTGGGGCAGCAAAAGTCTTCAAAATGGCGTTATGATAAGCAGATTCCGTATTCTGCAGGATCTGACCGCAGAAGAAACGTATACACTAACGCAACTATGCATAGTCAAAAGGAAAAAGAAAATTTCTTCACTCTCCTTTACCAATTTTCACAACTGCTCCATTTATTTTTCCCAAATGCTCCATTTGTGAAATGCGCCATCTGGTCTTAGGATCGGCAGCAATGGACCTTCCCCCTCTCGACCCGAAAGCCATTCCAGAACCCTATCCCGGACTCACCTACGAAGAGCTCGTGGCCATCATTGATGCCGTCCTCGAGACGGAAATGAGCGACGATGATGTGTCATTCTACCTGCAGACCGTAGAACTGACGCTACCCGGCGCGGATGTGGAGGAGCTGCTTTTCTGGCCCGACCAGTGGTTCCGCGACGAGTCGATGAGCGAAGTGGACCTGAACGAATTCCAGATCGCCAACTACCTCCTCGCCTGGACTCGCCGTATGCTGCCCGGGTCAGAAAGGATCACACTGCCAGAGATCCCGACCTCGAAGGAGGCGACTCGGAACTGATTGTGGGAACGGGTAAAAATCGTTTCCCCCCTCACTTTCCAGCTCACCACACCACTTCCCCTGCCCCACGATAGCAAGCCATGGCAAACTACGTCTACATCGCCGCGAGTCTCGATGGATACATCGCCACCGTGGACGGCGGAATCGATTGGCTGGAGGACGCTCCGAATCCCAGTGGTGGCGATTTCGGTTTTGCGGATTTCATTTGCCAGATCGATGCGCTTGTGATGGGGCGCGGCACTTTTGAGAAAGTACTGGAGTTCGATCATTGGCCTTACACCCACCCTGTTTTCGTAGTGAGCAACTCACTCGGCTCAGTTCCGGAACATCTCGAAGGAAAGGCGTCGATCGTGTCAGGTAGCCCGTCCGAAGTGGTCAAAGAACTGGCTGCCGAAGGTCTCGAAAATCTGTATATCGACGGCGGCAAAGTGATTCAATCGTTTCTAAAAGACGATCTGATCGATGAGCTGATCGTGACGAGATTTCCGAAGCTGCTCGGCAGCGGTATCCCGCTCTTCGGTGAGTTGGATGGGATTCTCGATTTCTTCCACGTCAGCACCGAAGTGCTGGAGAATTACCTCGTAAAGAGCCATTACCGCCGGGAGCGCAGTTGATTCCGGGAATCCCGGCCACATCTTTCTACCTACAATCGATTCAAGTCGACATAGTCGATCGAATCTATACTCTATTCGGTGTATGATCACAGAAGTCGCTCCATGTCGGGACGACCTAAAAGACCCCAGAGAAAGAAATTTGATATGCTCATTGTCCTCAGTTCCCTCGACGTGTTTATCGGATTTATCTTCGCCGTGGTTTCGTTTCCGTTGATCACCGGCTCCGTTCAGAGGAATGACTCCTACGGCGTAAGGAACAAAGGCACCTTGGCATCCGACGAGGTCTGGTATCCGGTCAATCGCTTTGCCGGAAAAGTCATGCTGATCTACGGGATCGTCCTTTTCCTGCTTGGCTTGGCCGGAGTGATCATGCACCTGAACAAGATCCCCATTCCGATCCCCCTGGGATTCATCATCGGCTTTGGCCCACTCTGGGTCATGCTCAGCATGGTGCACGTCGACACCTACCAGAGAAAACACTTTCCAGAAGATCAAGTGATCGCAAAGAAAAAAGCGGACGATGCTGCTACCCCGGACACGCAGCGATCCTGACAATGACATTACAATATCGAAACACCCACTGGGACTACTACGCTCTGTTCGAAGCACAAAGCCCTGACGCCGAAAAGACTGCGGCGCGAAATTACTACTCGCGCACCATTCTCTGGTGGGGGCTGCTGGCATTCGGCGCCTACGTAGGATACATGGCAGAGATGCTTTTCGCCACGTGCCTTTTCGTAGTCGCACTGATCTACTGGATTTGGCATTCCGTTCCCTACAGCCGTACCTATCGGAACGCCGTCCTGCAAGCGATGCGCGAACACAAGAAGAAAGAGATTTCCCTCACCATCGATGACAAAGGGCTCGCCGAAACGGTCAGCGACGTCGTGAGTATCGCACCGTGGAAAGCGTTCGTCGGATACATCCTGACCGATACACACCTGATTATCGAACTCGCTTGCGGATCTTTCGCCATCATCCCGAAAGATGAGATCAGCGAAGGCGCCGAGCATCTCGATGAATTGGCAGCCATGTTGAAGGAGAAGAATGTTCCGAATCGGATCACCATGAAATCATGAGCGCATTCAAAGCAGCCAAATGCCACGTGCGCTACGCGGAGGAAAAGGATTTCCTCGATTTGGAGCAGATGTATCGGGAACATGAGGGTCATTCTTTGCCGAAAGGATATTTCTCTGATTACCAGACAACGCTTCGTAATAACTCGGTCACATATCTCGTGGCAACGGTGGACGGTCGGGTGGTCGGTGGCGGCGGCATAACGAACTATATTCCTGGGAACCATGCGGCATTGACGTTTGGAATTGTCGCTCCTTCCGAATGTCGCAAGGGATACGGAACTTCGATCCTACTTTCGCGATTACTCTATGTGGATCCCCGACCGAATGGATGCCAGATAAATCTCCAAGCGACAGAATGGAGTGCCCATTTTTTCCGCAGAATCGGTTTCTCCTGGTATGGCAAGGACCAAGATGATGAGGGCAATCGCTTTCTATTCGGAACACAGACGGTCAATCCCGGTGACGAGCAGGTATTTCAAAGAATACTGAAAGAGGGCGGCGTTACGCTCGGGTTTCAACCTGACAGACCCACTCTTTCTTTAGAATAGACGTAGCAGATCAATCCCCTTTTCCCTCTCCTGCCTTCATGGAACTGAGCAACCGCAAACCACCAGGTGTTTCGATCGAAGACCTTTCCGAAGGGTCGGGGCGCATCGCCGCGGCAGGCTCTGTCGTTCGAATCCGAACACGAGGCCGCCTGAACCGTGGCGAATCGATCGATTACGACGAGGAAAACGGAGACATTGCCGAATTTCGCATCGGAGAAAGACAAATCATCCCCGGTCTGGAACGAGGTGTGATCGGTATGCGCGAAGGAGGGACGCGAAGGCTTCCCATCAGCCCCCACCTGGCTTACGGAGACTCCGGCGTGCCGGATAGAATACCACCCGGAGCGGTTCTCGAATATGATGTTGAGCTTTTATCGTGTGATTGAGTAAATTTCATCTCCCCCTCCCTCACAAACACCCATGAACCCTATCCGCCGATTCTTTGGAAAACTCTTTGATCAAGATTCCGATCAGCAAAGCGCCACATCGCCCTCACCCTCGAGCCCGGCGCCTGCCGAGCGGGTCTGGGACGAGTCATCTCGAAAGGATCTACAAGACTGGATACGCAACGATATCCGTGGCGAAGTCCGCCTGAGGAGCCGGGACAACGACGACATCCTGGAGAAATGCTTCGAAGCCTACATCCAGGACGAATGCCCGGAGGAAGAGTGGGAAATTTTCCAACAAATCGCCAAGGTGGAACTGCAAAAGGCGCTCGAAGAATACGAGAGAGATCAGGAGACCTGGCCCGAAGAGACAGACTGCGACCGACTCGATCAAGTCGAGAAAGAGCTGCGCGATAAAGGGATCCTCCTCTGGCAGGTCTCGCCCTGCTGCAATAGTTGCTCCGCAAGTGAACTCCCCGATCGCATCGACGAGATTGACGAACGCTTCCCCGGCTTTCGCGGTGTCGTTCGAGGCTATGCCTTTTTCCATGATCAGAGCATGCCAGACGAGCTCGCCGACAGCACCGAGATCTCCGTCTACATGTCCTACGGTTGGTTTTTGCCCGAAGACAGCGACGATGTTTCAGACGACGAGTACGAAAAGCACGCTCTCGGCATCGCGAAAGAGGTGTGCGACTGTCTCAAGGAACACGGCTTCACCGTGGACTGGGATGGCAGCATGTCACGAAAGATCGGCATCAACCTGAACTGGCGCCGACGCACGATGCTGCAGTAGGTGAAGGCGTCGTGACTTGCTTTCCCCTCCCGACTAGCCTACGAGAAAACAGCATGCCATACATCAATCTGCAGATCACCAAAGGCGCTACGAGGGATCAGAAAAAAGCGATCGTCGAAGAGTTCACAAACACTCTGGTGAAGCACCTCGGCAAACAGCCCGAACACATCCACATCGTCATCGACGAAGTGGAGGAAGAAAACTGGGGATACGCCGGCATGCTAACCGATGATTTTCGGAAGACGATGCGGGAAAAAGAAACGGGCTGAGTATGCCACTTTTCTTGACGCCTTCTACTCGACCAAACTGGCGACGAGAAGGAAGATAATGTGGTAAGACTTCCCAGTTTCCTGATGCATTAATGAACTTCGCTCACCGATACCCGCTCAACGTTCCAGGGAAGTTCTACGTAACTGGCGAATGCACCGACTGCGACCTTTGCCGAGAGTGTGCACCGGACAACATCCAGAGAGACGACCGCCACGGCTATTCGTATTTCTACAAACAGCCTCAGACGGAGGAAGAAATGGCAGCCGTCCTGCTCGGTGTTGAAGGATGCCCAACCGGAGCAGTGAGGCAGGACGGCGACACATATGACTGGGAGAAAGAGCCGATCATCAACTGGAACTCCTTGCTCAATGCCGAGTTCGACCTCGGCCCACTAATCTCTCAGGCCGATTCCATCGAGAGGTATTCCGGGACAGATAGCCATGCGCCGGAGAAAAAGTCTCCGTAGTGGAAAAAGCTGTTTTCGTTAATCCCCTGGTAAGCTCCTGATCCACGTCGCGAGTCCCCTCGCCTTCCCCAAGCACCCCGAAATTGTCTTGTCCCCCGCCCCTCGATTCGATACAATACAGTCGAAATCTCCGCCATGACGAGCCGGAGATACTGGTTCAGATCACGGCGGAGCGACAGGTGAGACAATTCTCACGATAAATACCTCTTGGCAAAATTATTTGCCGAAATCACGAGGTTGAAATGGGGGCTAACGAGGCGCTCAGGAGTGAGTTGGGTTTCCCCAACGAGCGAATGAGGAACGAAGTTAGGCTCGATTTCAGCCCGAGACTTACAAAACTATTCTGAGCAAAGCGAAGCAATCTCCACTGATAACATAAATTGTTTCGGCAAAGAATTTTGCCAAGCGGTATAAAACTCCACCCCCCGAAGAAAATGAACTTCACCCACCGATACCCACTCAACGCACCGGGGAAGTTTTACATTGATGATCAATGCACAGACTGCGACCTCTGCCGAGAGTATGCGCCGGACAACATCCGGAGAGACGACCGCTACGGTCACTACTACATCTCCAAACAGCCCGAGACGCGGCAGGAAGTCGCCGCCGTAAAGCAGGGCATCCACGCCTGCCCCATGCACGCCGTCCAGCACGATGGCGATCGGCATGACTGGGATTGTGAGCCCATCATCGACTGGAACGCAGCCCTCCACCGTTTCGGCCACGAAGCCGACTTCGATCTCGATGTGCCGGTCATACCCTACGAGCAAACCCTCGAGCAGGAGCGCCCGGGATGCGAAGACACACAGCCCGAAAGCAAACACTACTGGTGGCAAAAGCTGTTTTCTCATTCGTAGTATACGAAAGGAGATGACGGTAAAATTACGGCTCCATCTCTTGTATGGACATCAGACACACTCTTGCAATATCTGAAATACTGCCACCCCCCTACCTCAGGCACACACCACACCAATTACATCCTCTCGGCATACTTATTGACTAGGCCAGAATTTTGGTACCCAATAGAATTCGATCGAATATTCGAACACCTTCCTCCAGTTTACCCACCATTCCATATTCAATTAACTCATGAAAACATTTATACTCATCGCAAGCCTATCTTTGCTCGTCTCTATTGCACCAGCAAAGGATCAGCTCACACTCGACCAACTTTATGGCTCATGGGAAAGCAATAGTGCCCCATCGGAAACCTGGACCTTCTCTCCGGGCGGCCTGTTAAACATAAAAGGAACCACCAGTTCACCAAGTATCCAATACCAAACTGCGATCAGCGAGGGGGAATTCCTCCTCTTTATCGAGGACGAAACATGGAGAGATAATTTATTAATTTTCGCAGCCAGAAAACCGAACAACGACACACTACTCCTTTACTACCTGACAAAAGGGTCTGAACTATTCAATCCAAACAGTCGAATTGAATCTACATTAGAATTCAGATATAAGCAAAACTAGATTTCGCACTTCTTAAGATTGGCATAACAGTCAAAACGCCGCATAACGCCAAGATCCCAAGCTCAGACCGCAGCACATACCGGACGAAAACTCAAATAAAAGGCATTCTTCCAGACGGCAAACCTCCACCTCATTCAAAATAATACGCCCCTTTTCAGAACCCACCCGGATCACCTGCGCATTTCTCCTTGCTCCCCTGCTCTACACCGTTTTTTGCGCACTCCTCGATATTCATTCTATTTCTTCTCCGACGTATTTAGGCTCCCTCGGCATCACGACTGTCTTCGCTTACGTTTTTGCCGTCCCGCCGCTCCTGATCGCGTTCCTCGTCTTTCGAAAGACAGGGAAGGAATCGGTTAAAAACTACACCATCGCCGGAACTCTCGTCGGCGGCATGATGTTTCTAGGAATGAGTTCATCGAACGAGGGAAATCCGGTCGAGCCAATTATGGCCCTTTTGACAGGATCACTTTTGGCGGGGAGCATTTCTTTCCTGTTCGCCCTCATACGAGGCGCGAAATGAGGAGAAGACAAGCAGATAGACAACCGCCCCTGACAAATGCCCCCCACCCCAACCCAATGGAACCCGATTTCCATCAACGAAATCCAGTCCCTCTGCGGCGACTTTGAGGACTGGGTCTTGTGCGGAGGTCACTCTGTCGCCCTGTTCACCGGCGACGATCGGAGACCACACGGCGACATCGACATCTCCATTTTCCGGTCACAGGCGGTCGCCTGCCTGCAAGCGATCGGGAAACAGAAAGTGTTCCTCGCAGCTAACAAAACTCTCGTCCCCTGGGACGGATCACCGATTCCCGACGAGGTCCACGATATCTGGATCGCCAATCCCGAATCAAACGAATGGATTCTCCAGATCATGATCTACGACGACGATGAGGACCGCGTTTACTACCGCAGAAACCGGGCAATCTCCTGGAGCAAAGAGTCGCACTCTTTCATGAAAGACGGCATCCGGATTCTCAATCCCTTTGTCACGTTTCTCTTCAAATCGAATCAACCGAATTTGGAGCCGAAAGAGATCGACGATTTGATTCAGTTGATCGAGAAAGGAGTGGGCGTGCAATGGAAAAAGGAAAGCGACTGAATAGGAGCTCATTTGCGAAATTGAAAAGGAAACATCACCCTGACCGATGTTTCCATTCTCATTATCGATTTCCAGAATGAGTCGTTCAGCGAGAACTTGGAGGCATGAAATCGCTGTTTACAATCTTGTCCCTCTCCACCCCCGTAGCGGCGTCTCTTGCAGGGACTGTGCACGCACTACTCATTCAGCCTGATTTCTACTTCGGCTATTTTGAAGCCCAAATTGACCTGGGTATCCTCGTCCGCATCGGTGTCTTCCTCCTGTATTTGCTCGGCGGTAGCTTGATCTCCATTTTCCTTTCCCTCTTTGCGTTCATCCTGAGAGAACCCTTGGCGAAACACACGCTTTGGTTTACTGCCCCCTGTCTCGTGATCTTCGCAACTACCGCCGTGCCTATTGTTTCGGGATACCTTTCTCTACCGTAGCCCATCAGATAGCCCCCCGATCACCCCTCCCGCAGGTGCGGAAGAGCCGCGATGAGGCACCCTCCATCTGGCGGAGTGATGAGCGCACTCGGGGTAAAGCTCATATCCTTCTCGATTTTCACCGGATACTTGCTGGAAAGACGCCGAAGACGCTCCTCGGAGATCTCGTCGATAAAGAAATAGAGTGCCCCTGATGGCTCGGTGTCCGTCGCCTCTTCGAGACAAACGGTCATATCAGACAAGTAGATCGCAGTCCCGCGCCCTTGATTAAAGCCGGGCACAAACTGAAGCACCTCATCAGAATCATCGACGCGAACCCCGAGATCGGTGAAGAACTGCTTCATCGCATCGTAGTTCCGCGTGACAACGTAGAGCAGTGGAGTTGCTGAAAACTCCTCCGGCTTCTCCTTTCCGTAGTTCAGCCAGTGCATGCTTCGATTCAGGTCACGAAACAGGGCCGTTTGATTCCTTTTTGTGCATCCCTACCAAATCAGGAACGACTTTCACTATCCTATCTTAGGGATACCCTCCTCTGCCCATGCCACCAACAAACCACTAAGCATCTCAGTTCTGCGAACCATTGTTGCGAATCATTGTTTGAATAGGCTTTAAATATGGTACACCCTCTAAAAAAGCCATGAAGACTCTATCCTTCCTGTTCGGAGTACTTATTCTCTCATCTCCCGCGATTGCCATCGAGCGGGTCACTCTCCTGCCGGGTGGCGGGGAGCAAAACGGATTTCTCAATGAACCTAAGTTCAGCAGCGACGGCAGCTACGTCGCATTTTCCAGTTCGGAAAGCGATTTCCATCCCGACGAACGGGGCTTCTACAATGTGTATGGCTGGGTTCGGGACACGATGACTTTCGAATTGCTCTCACGCGATGAGACAGGCCTGGGAGCAGGCGGAGACAGCTTCCTGGATAATATCAGTGCGAATGGAAGGTACGTCACGTTTCGTGCAGAGAGCCAGCTGGTCAGCGATGACGGAGACAGCCTGCGCGATATTTATGTTCGTGACAGGACCGGCATGACGACGACTCTCGCATCGCGCGCCGACGGTGCCATGGGTGACGAAGCGAACGCAGCCTGCTCGGATAGCGACATTTCTGACAACGGTCAGTATGTAGTATTCATCAGTGGTGCGACGAACCTCGTCACTGGCGTCACCAGCGGCACCGACCTGGTCTATCTCCGGGACACGGTGAACGATATAACGATTCTCGTTTCAAAGTCCGACGCCGGTACGGCTGCCAACGCGCAGTGTTTCGACTGCTCCATTTCCGCAGACGGAAGGTACGTGGCATTCAGAACCTCGGCGAATAATTTACTGGGAACTGGCAACGATACAAACGGCGACACCGATGCGTTTGTCGTGGATCTCCAGGCGAATCCCAGCCCGACTATCTCTCGCGCCAGCCTGAGCAGCAGTGACGCGGAGATCGGTGCCGGAATATACCAAATGGACTTTGCGAAGAACGGGACCAAGCTGGTGTTTTCCAGCAAGGACACCAGTGTGGTACCGGGGGTGGCACCAACGGGCGTCAACAATTTCCAGGTCTACGTTCGTGACCTGGTAAACGGGACCACGACTCACGCAAGTAGAACCTCTTCCGGAACGGCGTCGGAAGTGAGGTGTGACAATATCGCGATTTCCAACAATGGGAATTATGTCTCTTTCTATACAAAGTCGAACAACATAGGAGTCGGGGACTCGGGAGATCAGTCGGACGTATTTGCTTTCAACGTGACAACCGGAAAAGTCACGCGCGTTTCCGTAGCAGAGGATGGAACCCTGGGTGACGCAGGCTCCACCGATAGCGATGTCAGCGATACAGCCGAAGTCGTATTTAAAACCTCAGCCTCGAATTTCGACCCCGGCGACACGGGTGCGGACACCGACTACTATATCGCGCCGGTCGATGCGCCTTCGATCAGCACAGGCAGTGGGAACGCAGCGCTCAGAGCCTCTCTGCTTAAGAAGATCAAAAAATTCAAGAAGAAGCTGAAGCGCGCGAAGAAAAAGAAAAAGGTCGCCAAGGTGAAGAAGTTCAAGAAGAAAATCAAAATCTTCAAAAAGAAACTCAGAGCCCTATAGGTTTCGCTTTTCTCAGGCCCGATCTGCAGTCCTGCTGAAATGGGTGTTTCCTGAACCTCGGAGCAACCGGATCCTCTCCAATTAGAGGAAATGAGTTATATCGTTTCCGGCGAAGTTTTTCGATGATCCCACGCTTTTCGTGGGTAGGTGGCGTCGACTCCTACCTCCCCGGCTTCACCTTCACTTGCACGGTATCGACAGAAACAGGGGCAGTTGTTGACTGGGCAATGAGCTTGAGTTTCAGCTTCGGACTCCGTCCCGGCGTGGTCTTCTTCACCTTATGCTGAAAGACCACCGTATTTCCTGGAGCTATGTTAGGGATTACGTAGCCGCGACGCTTCAGGGCACCGGTGACATTCGCCCTTCCTCCCGTTAGGCGGAAGCTCTTCAGCTTATATCCCTTCTTCACCTTTGTCTGACGCAGGAGAACGCTGTCGGCATCACCATCGTTCTGGACCGAGTTCCAGTATTTGCTGAAACGCTTTCCATTTAGCTTCACCTTCACTTTCTGCCCTGCTCCGCTGGCGTTGTAGAGATTGTCTCTTTTGTGTGTGGCAGGGTTTCCTTTCAGACCAATCTTATTGTCGGGCTGGTGTTTCAATTCTACTGCTCCGAGGTCCGCCGCGGAGCCAAAGATCCTAGCAGATCCCCGCGCGTCTTCTGCCGGAGTATTTCCCGAAGTGACCGCCTGATCAACCACCGGCAATCCACCCTCCGGCACAAACCCAAATTTCCCCTCCGCAATCAAAGTGAAGAAACCGATCTTCGGATCGACCACAGGCGTCTCCTGCCCCACGAAGTTCCCTCCCACTTTGTTAAAGCTGGAGGGAAAAATGTCATCATTGTTCGTCACATTGAAGTCCGTGTTGTCGTAGACGATGGAGTTCTCGAGAGTCAAATTCATATCACCATAGATCCCACCCCCAAGACCAGTGGTGGCCTCATTCTCCACAATGGTGGAGTGGATGATCGTGAGGTCGGCTCCGGCGGGTGCGTGAATTCCACCACCCGAGTCCTCGGCATCATTCCGGAAAAGCGTGGTGTTAACGAGCGTGATGTCCGCGTCGGAGGCACCGTTCCGTGCATAAATTCCGCCGCCCGCTGAGCCCGCATTGTTCCCGGCATCGCAAGAGTTCGTCTGTATCAAAGAGTCTTTGATCAGCAGAAGTGGACCCTCCGCGTAGATACCTCCCCCATCCCCGTTAAAGCCGAATGCCGCTCCGACATTGACGCCAGCCCTGCCCGTCGAATTTCCCTCGATACGACAATCAGTGATCGTGGCCAGCTGTCGCATGCCGCTGGCATGGTCGAGAAACATCGCCCCTGCGTTTCCGCCATCTCCCGGTGCGCCGCTCCCAGCATCTCCACCATTACCAGCTCGGTTCGATGTTCCAAACACCGTTCCGGAAATATCGATCATCCCCGTCGTGTAGACAACGTAGAGCACACCACCCCAACCGCCGTCACCAGCATCTTCACTCCCGAAGGCTTCACCACCATTTCCAGCATTGTTGGAGCTGAAATCACAATCAGTAATCGTGATGTCTCCGCTTGTAGTGGAGAAAAGCACGCCACCGTGCCCTCCATTTCCTGCGTTCATCGGGCTGGATCCATTGCCACCATGCCCAGCGCGATTCACTCCGAAATAGCAGCCGTCGAGAGTCACGTTCCCCGTCTCCACTCCGATCACTCCCCCATTTCCGCCATTCGCACCGACAGCACCGTCTTGCGCCCGGTTGAACTGGAAATCACAATCCCTCACAACGAGGTCACCTGAAGAACGAAAAATAATCGCCCCGCCGGCAAATCCCGATTCCCCCACCGCATCCTGAATATCCATTCCCTCCAGTGTGAGACTCGTCGAGCCCTCGGCTTGAAAGGCAGCAGATCCCGGGCTGCTGATAATCAGACCATTCGGAAGCGATGCCGCAGAAATCTCGATCGAGATGGAGGAATTGATCAGAATCTTCGAGCCCAGAATGATCGACTGGCCATCCAGGTCCTGATGAAAGGTGATCCTGTTCGTCGGATCACCCGTGGTAACAATATCGCCGATCGCGTCGCGCAAGGTATTGCCGTTGCCATTGTCCAGTTCGCTGGTCACCACGACGTCGAGAGAATGCCCGATACCGTTGAACCCGAAAGGAGCGAGCAAACAGCAGGTGGCCAGCACATTACGAAGGAGAAGTCGCTTCGTCTTCATTGATAAGGGAAGGTCTTGTTTTGCGGGACGCTATGATACTGCGGCTCACCGATTGAGCAAGGCGCATATACCGACTTTTCCCAGGACAAACACCCTATAGGTAGAAAGACCCACCCATCACTCCATATCAATCTCGGCGCGATATAGCTCACACGATTGGGCAGCGGACTTCTCCCATTGCTCCGCAGTGTAACCAGGATCATTCAAAATCCCCATCGGCTGGCACATACCGACGATCTTCGAGAGAGCATCCGCAGCTACCGCAGAATAAGGGCCCGACAGCTCGCTGATCAGGTAAGCAAAACACCTCTCCAACGTGTCTACATCATTCGCATTTACCTCCCCCTCCAGACCGCACCGGACCAGTTGCCATTGCATCAAACCCGATCGAACCGGCCCTCCGAACGGCTTTTCCGACGACGGCATCTCCTCTGGAGACTGGAGAATTTCGAGAGTTTCGCGCTTTTCCTCCTGCGTAGTCGTTTCGCTCCCAAAGATCTCGACCGTCTTCCATCCACTCACAAAATCGATAGACCTTCCCTCAACCGCAGGCGGCAAATCGACCGGCGCAGCAACGCTGGAAAGTGCCAATGCAAAGGGGAACAAAAAGAAAAACCTCATGCCGTCGAGAAGTCGATAGTCTTCCCCCTACAACGGACAAAACCGAGACAAAAATAGAAAAACACCGTTCTGCCACCCAGGCAATTAGCGAGCCCCCCGCCACCGCCGAGCAACGAGGAGACTCACCACATCCTAACAACCACCCCATCACCTCCTGAATTTCAGTTTCGCTTTTACCATATCCGTGGTTCCCGCCTCCTTTGACGAGCAGGCAACGCGAAAAGTCCTACGTGTCCTGGGTCGATCCAGCTTCGCCTTCACCTTCGCACGAAACTGCACTTGCTCCGTAGCTCCCACTTCGAGAGCATAGCCACGCTTCATCGCAGCAGTAACATTGCCCTTCCCGATCTGCACATACTTCGGCTTGAACTTCCGGTTCGCCCCGCTGACACGCACCGTCATACCATCAGCGAAAAGACCATTCGTATCGCTTTCAATATTGAAAAAGAACTTCGCCTTCGGGCTGCCGACGCTCTTGATCCTCTGCAGCTGTCCAGCACCGGTGGGAGTATAAACGTTGTTCCCCTTTTGCCCATTTCGCTTCTTGCCAACGGTGGCGTCGGGCTGAAAGCTGGTAGCAGGCGCGGCTTCCTCGATCCTGCGAATGCGGTGGTTCAGCGTATCTGTCAGGAAAAGATTCCCATACGAATCGATGGCGAGTCCGGCCACATGAGAGATCTTCGCGGCTACCGCAGATCCACCATCGCCGGAGAAGCCCTCGATCCCCGTGCCCGTGATCGTGCGAAGCCTGTCCGGTCCCTTCACGATCCTGCGAACGCGGTACTGGGTCGTGTCGGCAATGTAGACATTCCCATCCCGATCGACTTTGACATCGACCGGAGAATAAAGTTGAGCAGCCAACGTCGGAACATTGTCCCCATTGTAACCCGGAGTCCCCGTGCCGCAGATCGTCGAGATGATCCCCGTCTTTGCATCCACAAAACGCACGACCGAATTTCCCGTGTCCGCGATGTAGAGGTTATTCTCCCGATCGAAGCAAAGGCCGTGCGGATACGTGAGCCCCGCATCCGTCGCGGGACCACCGTCTCCCGTGTGCCCGAACAGACCGCTACCCACCACCGTTGTGACTTTGCGAGTGTCCTTGTCGATCTTCCTGATCTTGGCATTCGCACTCGCCATCACATAAAGGTGACCCTCCATATCGAATGCGAGATACATCCCCGACCCCAGGTTCGCATCCAGGGCACTGGCACCGTCATCAGTATTGGTGCCGCCACCGGCATAACGAGTCACGTAGCGCGTTTTCGCATCAATTCTAAAAACACCATCGGAGCCGTCGCAGGCCACATAGACATTTCCCAAACCATCGATCGCGAGCGAGTTGGGCGCGTAGAGGTAGATGTCATCCGCGTGAGCGTTTTCAACAGGTGCAGTTACTCCAGCACCACCCGCATAGGAAGAAACAATTCCCGTCGTGCGGTCGTATCGACGGACACGTGAGGAGCCATCGATGAAATAAAGGTTCCCCTTCGGATCGCAAGCGATCCTTCTCGGTTCTTCCAAAGTGGCAGAAAGGCCAAACCCACCGTCACCGCCGTAGCCCTCCGCACCGGTTCCAACGATGGTAGAGATGTCGCCCGGATCGGCATGGGCAACAATCGGTGAAGCAGCCAAAACCAGCGATGCGGCAAAAACAAAAGGAGTCTGTAAAAGAGATTTCTTCATAGAGATAGAGCAGTTGTTGCCCCCTCCAAAGAGATCTCTCGCGGTTCGTTACACAGATTTATCCATTTTTACGATCACCAAACCAGAAACCAAAAACACCGGACTAATTTCGGCCCGGTGTTTCCTTGCTTGAATTGTTGTTAGGGAAAAGAAACCGGTTAGTCGTCGAGAACAACCTTGGCTTTCACCGTATCTGTCGAACCGCTGAGAAGCGATGTTCCTCTCAACTTGATCTTGCGATTGCGTGCTGAGTCTGCGTTGCGATACTTGGGCTGTGCCTGAAAGATAACGGCCTGATCAGGAGAAACACCGGTAGCCACTTCTCTCCCACGCTTCACCTTCGCAGTCACATTGGCGCGACCTCCGGTCAGGCGGAAATACTTGGATTTTACGATGCTGCCAGCGCCCTTTTCCTTGATGCCGAAATTATCAAGAGAAGCACCGTCGTTCTGAACCGCGAAGAAGTAGCGCTTACGTCCAGTCGGTGGCAACTCTACTTTGATGCCCTGGCCACCGCCGCTACTGTTGTAGCGATTGTTCCCTTTCATCTTCGTGAGGTTGCGCTTCTGGCCGATTTGCATGTCAGTCAGGAAATCGGGATCAGCGTCATACAGGACGACAGTGAAACTATCGTCAGCGGGATCACCAACAGAGTCTCCCATTACCTCTACGTCGGTAATTCTAATTCCGATACGGAGAGTGCTGTCATTGACCAAGCTAACCGTGGGTTGGATAATGTGGTCTTCAACATTGGGATCGGCGATCGTCGCAAGCGCGACATACTGGGAGGCAGTTTTGCCTGCGAAAGCATTTGCGGCTACCACATCCACCTCGTAGACACCAATTGCTGTATCAGTGGAAGTAACAACACCGCCGGAGAGAGAGGTCGCACCCTTCGCAAGTGTTCCGGCACTTGTCACATTGGCACCAGCGATTAATAGAGCCGATTCGGGAGTTCCACCCACCGTTGAACCTGGAATCTGATAAACCGTGAAAAAGAAATCGTCGTCATCAGCTTCACCCGCAGTCTCAGCACCGCCGATCTGGGTATCGAAGACGAGAATGTTCAACTCAACACTGTCGTCGGTAATGACCACGTCGTTGAGAGTTGGGATATCATCATCTGTTGATGCACCTCTTACCGTCGCCATGACGACGAAATCTTCCACCGCAGCTCCTGCAAAGAAACCGGACTTTTCCAAAGTGACAGTATAGTCGCCAGTATTATTCTGCACCGAGGTTACCGCAATACTGTTCACCCCGAAACCAAAGGCCAGAGTGCCATTCGAATTCACCCGGCCCAGCCCCATGAGGGAACCCGATCCTGCACCAATGGTAGAGTTGGCATTCATTTGGCGAATCACGAAACCGAAGTCAGTATCAGACGCGTTTGAATTATCCTGATCCCCATTTCCCTCAAGGTCGACTCCGCGAGTCGTGACAACGAGCTGATCGGCCGTCACATTAGTGGCGACTCCATAAGCGAAGTTATCTGAATCAGACCCCAGTCGGGTGATCTCTATGAGGAAGTCCTCCTCCATGGCACCCGCGAAAGCCCCCACCGCATCGATTACGATGTCGAGGTCCCCCGTGCCGTTGTCGGTGATGGAAAGAGCTCCACCCACAGAGTTTGCACTGTTAAAGAACGAAGCAGCCGAAGCATCGACAGTTCCCATCGCGATGATGGAATCATCTGCGGCCCGCAATGTAGCAGCAGTACACGAAAAAAGAACGGAAAGGCAAGCCCCTCCGATCACTCGATTCAGAATGTGAGACATTTTCATTGGTCAGTAGTAGCAGTTCACAAAGCATCAGGGGACTTTCTCAAAACAAAGCGATGCCTCATGGTCGAGGTAGACGCGCGACCAGTAACCGGGATTCAAAAAAGATGAAAAAAAATGTAAGAATCACGTAATTGCCTGATTTCCAGAAGATAACACCCCTTAATACGGAAACTTTCGGAGTCAGCCCATATGCGAACTGGCTTTCCTCCGGACCTCACTACTTACCGAAAACATCTCGGGGCAACCGAAAACAGGCATATCCTCTCAACAGCACACCAACGTGGTAATCCGAACGATACCACAACAACCGATCGGACGATCAAGCCCTAACCAAAAATCCCCTCACAAAGCCGCCACCTGCCGCTTCAGCTTTCGTATCTTCTTCTTCAGGCGCCGCACCTTCGCATTCCTATCCTTCCGCTTTGCCAGCCGAAGCTTCTTTTTGAACTCACGAATCTTCGAGAGAAGAAACGCACGCTGGATCGGGATCGGGTCCACCCACTCGGGGTAGGTTTCCACCTGGTTGATGATGGCTGGCCCGTCCGGATCCGCATCGTCGAAGACCAGACGAACCATATCGATCGTGTGATCAGTAAAGCCATCATTGAACGCACGAAAAAACACGAACCCCACCGTCTCCTGCCCTCCATTGATCCGCGCGTCCGTAAAGCGTACGAAACCGAAACTCTGAACAAACTCCGGAGTCGGCCCAGAACTCGTAGCTGACCCTATCGATGCTTTATAGCGTGTCGTAGTGGATGCAGGAAAAATGCGCCGATCCACCCGTGCCTGGGCGACCAGGGAGTTACTCTTCAACTCGAAAATTTGAATCCCGCGATACTGGTGGGACGTCGTGCCGGGAATATTGTAATTCAGCACCACATTGCGAAGTTCATCATTCCCGTCCCCCGTGATATCCCCTTTAAAGGCCGACGTATCGACGAAAGTGATCGTCTGGTTCAAGTTGATCTGGACCGTCCTCGCCTCAGCCTTCCCCGCAAAAGCAGCCGAGCCAACCGCCGCAGCAGTCCCCGCGAGCCAGCGATTTCCCATTCCCGTCCTGGGGACAAAATCCGGGCGTTCCGTTTCGAGCGATTCACGCTCGCAATTCAAAAGGGGCGATTCCATGACGGGAGTGTAGTCAAATTTGGATCGCCATAGCAATCCTCCACTCGCGGAAGAAGCAGTGTTCATTCCTCCCGCACCCAGAGTATCAAAACTCTCCGATTCACCAGCAACATTGATACTCCCACGCTGGAGTGAGGCCTTCAGGCCTTCCCAAAAGCCAAGCCTCTCAACGTCCAAAAACAAAAAAAACGGTGGCTTCACCAACAGAAGCCACCGAATCCTCAGGAAAAATACACTGTTCGATCTCAGTTCGTCGTCAGCTGCAGACGACATACATCCTTCGTCCCGGCGCCGGTTCGAGCATCCAGATTAAAAGACTCACGACGACGCTTCCCGAACTTCTTCTTCCGCTTCGTCTTCGCTTCGACAACAATCAGCTCCCCCTGACCCGGCAACTTGATCGGCAGCACAAAGCGCCCCGTACGCACAGCGCCCGTGACATTCGCCCCACGATTGCGATAGCGAAACTTCAGGCGCGAGCTGTTGCGCGGCCCCTTTGCGAGAATCGCCCGACGCCCATTGAGAAGATTGATCACCGGCCCGTTATTCTCAACCACCCAGCGGAACCTCTTCTTCTTCCCGACAGTCGCCCGCTTAGTCTGCCGATTACTCGGGCGACGCTTGATAAAGTTCTGCCCCTTCCCGTTTATGATACCGTCCGGCTGCACCGTTTCGCTCAGCTGCACACGTCGAAACCGCGTCGAGGGGTTCGCAGCCTCAATCGTGATTCGAAGAGTGTTAGAAGAATCCACCCCCCAGAACACCTGCTCACCCGACGGGATCTGGCTCGCAAAGACCTGAGCAAACGTCTCCACAAAAATCTCCAGCTGCGTGTCGAGCGGTATCGTAGAGCCAAACGTCTCCTCCACCGTATTGGAAAAGACACCATCGCTCCCACTCGACATCCCTCCCGAAAACGCCCCGAGGAAAATAGGCTCTTGCGAAGATACCCCGTCTGAATCCAGAGACGCGACACCCTCCTCATCAATGAAAGTGCTCCCCTGCGCATCACTCACCTTGAAAGCACCTAGCAATCCCACAAAATCATCACCCGCTGTGCCATCCACCGGATCAAGCAGGTCAAACTCCAGATCGTAATGCACACTGATTTGATCGCTCGAATTGTTCCCCTCACTATCAAACGCCTCAAAATACGCATAACTTCGCACATAGTTCAGAACATCCTTCGGAGTCACACTCGCGAGCCCGAGAGACTGAAGAACAGTCGAGTTTCTGATAATAAACTCGATCGATGTAGCACTATCGAGACCACCGACGAACTCCACCTGGAACGATCCGAAAATCGTCTGCAAACAGACACTGTCCGACTGGATATCAGAGAAATCGTCCAGCAGACCGTCCGTGACGACCTTCTTTCTACCATTGAATTCGATTTCGGAAATATTATCGCCGAAAACATTTTCCCCCCTCACCGAAGCGAAAGAAAAAACCAGCAGGGATGTGAATAGAACAAGAGTCAATTTCATGAACAAGGGCATTAAGTAGGCCCTCATTCTCCCCGAACTCCGCAATCCAACAATAGGGGTGAATTACCCTATTTTTCGCAAATCACATCCGTCTAGGACGCGCCAGAAACAACACACTTCACACCACCCACCCCAGGTAGCGCCTCGCGGCTCTCGAGTCCATTCGGCCTAACATCGGGGCCACCTACCGGAAAACCACCTCACCGGTAGGCATTCACGATCTTTCCGCCCTGCACCACGAACTGATACTCACCGCCATGCTCAAGAGTGAACTCCAGCGACTCGCCCTGCACCTGGTGAATCCGCACAATCGGCGTCTGCCCCGGATCGACCGTCACAGTCCACGATTCCGTTTTTCCATCCGCAAGCCGGGCCTCCACACCGCCCCCACCATTGAGAAAGAACCCCACCTCATAGCCGCTATGATTGGCGAACGAAACCTGGATCTGATTCCCCGCCATCGGTTTAGCAGCCCCCGAGGATGCCTTCCCCTCGTTGGCAAAACACTCCAGCATCTTCTTATAAGCAACGTTCGAACCCTTCAGGTCATATTGCACAATCCCCGCCTTACCCTGGATCGACAACGTCTTGCTGTTCGAAAAAAGATCGCCCGTTGACGGGAGATTCTCCAGATACACCCTCGTCCACGCATCCTGTTCCCGACCGATCCCACCGTAGACCGTCTTCATGCGGGGAAGACTATCAACCTCCGCAGGAGACTGCGTATTATAATACATCTTCACCCTGCCCTGCGGAGCGACACCGCTGACAAAATACTCAAGCGCCATGAAATCGTCCGTCATGATCAACCGCAAATACTCACCCGCCGAAGAACCATCCTTGATACAAGTCGCACAGACAAAATTCCCCTGCGGATCAGTATAATAATTCACCTTCCAATCCCCCGGAGAAGCATAGTTATGCTCAGTCAGGTCGAGCCCCTGCAACGGCTCCTGTTGAGCGATGGCCGAGTGCACACACATCACCAGAACACTGGCGAGCACAACCATAGTGGAAAGACGAGTCATAGAGAAAAGAAGATAGTGTTGAAGAAGCCTCCCATTA
>PAAG01000036.1 GCA_002698785.1 Verrucomicrobiales bacterium
CTTCCCCCACCCGGTAGAAAGGCTGAAACACGTGCTTCTGATTCCGGGGAGAAATCCCCACTCCATTGTCCGCCACCTCGATGACCACCTTGTCGTCCTCATCCCTGACAGAAACGCCAATCTCCTTCTCACGCCCCGTGTACTTGTATGCATTCGTCAACAGATTGATCATCACCGTTTCCACCGCGTGCTCGTCGAAATTCACAGTCGCCTTGCTGTCGATTTGGCTGGTGAGACTCACGGAGCCCGGCGGAATCATGCGACGAAAACGCTCGATCGTCTGGTTGATCGTCCCGGCCAACGGTCGACACTCAACCTGCAAAGGCACCTTCGCCTTCGGAGAAGTCCGCCAGGTCAACACACGATCGACCAGGAGTTCCAACCATTCGGTCTCGCGCAAAATCGTTTCCACACACGTTGCCTGCTGTTCGGGATCATCGGCGAGCTTCCCGGACTGGAGAGTCTGGGCATACAGGCGAATCGCACTCAATGGCGTCTTGAACTCGTGAGAGACACTCGCGACAAAATCGGCCTGCGCCCTCGCCAGTCGCACCTTTCGCTTCGCCAATACCAGCGCCACCAGCGCGCTGCCGGTCGCAGCGAAAGTGAAAGAGATGATCAGCACGCCTGTCACGATTCCGCCCGTATCCTCAGCGATAATCAGCGCCACGATACCCACCGCAGTTGACAGGAGAACCGGTAGCAACACCCCCACCACCAGGGTGATGATGACACCCGTCAAATCGAGGTTCAGATGCAGTCGCTTCATGTCGTTCTTTCGTTGGAGCAGCCGAAGGCGGTGCGACAAAGACTCCCGAGAAGTCCCGATCACTTGCGACCAGGCGGTAAAATCTTCATCCCTACTGCCTTTTGGGCTACGGATTCGATGAATATTCGCAGCAAGATGTCATGAACTTGTCACGGGCTCGAACTTTTCCCGTAAAAATGAGAGCCAGTGCTCGATTTCACCGAAAAAGCACACACAACCGACCTCGATGAAGAAGCGGCACCCCGGCCTCAGCACCGTGGAACGGGTTGGAAGAGGTCAGAAGAGAAATCGCAAACAAAAGAGAAGCCAGTCACCATGTCTCAACCCTCCTCAGCAAAATTACCACCCCCACAACGGTAGAGACCTGCGGCTCGCAGGTCTACTCCAGCGAGGTCATTGTTTCAATAGAACATAAGAGCGCCCCGGCTCGATTCAGAGAGCGCTGAAAGAAAAGTAGGTCACTGTCCGTGTTCGGAAAAGAGTTCTCGGCTCGACGCAGATTCGGCTTGCCGTGCGCTGCCTTGTTAGGGGCATTCCTGGAGTTCCCCAAGCGAGTACCGTAATCCGACCTCCTTGAGAGCTCGAAGCGTATGATGTCGAAATATGGAATCAAGCTCTTCCTCCTCCGATTGAACGGCCTGCAGCTCCGAAAGAGCCACCTGAACAGCCACAGGCAATTCCGAATGCCTCGTGTTGATTGCACCAATCTCAATTTCGTCAGTGGTATCCTCGCCATAACGCACGATTAGGCTGATTGTGTTGAATGGCGCCTCAGAAATCCAAGAAGCCACAGACCTCTCGAGCGAATCACAAACCCTTACCATAGACATCCCGCCATTGCGAAGGCGGCCTTTGATTAATGCAACACCACCAATAAGAATATGCCGCTTCTCGGGTACTTTCATATTCTAAACCTAACGTCAAAAGTGAAGAAGGTGAAGAGGGGGGCGACAGACAATTCTCAATTCTTCTCCCACTACGAATTGAGCAATAGCCCGCCTTTCAAATATCTATTTGTCTGTCTCTTCATTCTCAAACGGAAAACAACAACCACCCCTGCCCAAATCGCTCCCTTCTTTCCCAGTCGTCCCAACATCAAAATATCCTCGCCCGTTTTTGACGTGCTGCAATGGGAGTTCGGGGCTTGTGGTTGCTGGGATGCATGGTGAACAGGTCGATCATGCTTAATGGGCGGATGGACGGATTTCTCCAAGGCAGTTACAGAGTTCTTCCTGATCTCTTTGGTGAAGTTGGAGGCGGTGAGGTTTTGAAAGAAAAGAGCGTTGCTCTGGTGGCGACAAATTTCGATTTCTTGATTACCGCCTTTTACCAATAAACTAGGCCAATGTTGCTCGTTGCACCGAGAATACCGTGTTGTCGACAATTGCATCCACATCCTTTATTTCGAAATCACGGAAACGTTGTAATTTTGCTAAGTCGCTCCTTAATCCTTTCACCGCCAGAATTTCGGAAAGTAGCTGAAGGGATTGAAGATCTTTACGTGATTCAGCCCAAGAGAAGAGCGAATCGATGAATTGCTCCCGTGAAGGGACCGTAATATAAACCTCGTCGATCCGCTCGTTCCTGAAGAATCGAGGATCTTCTTCGGCCAGACCGTCAAACGCCTTCCAAAGATCACCAAGAGAGTCACTCGCAGGAAACTTTTCTGCTAGATCGTGCCACCCATTCTGATAAAACGACTCCATCAAGAAGTTTTTACTCTGATTCTTAAGGAACTCCCATACCGGAAGAAGTGCTTCGGCTTGGCATCGCCGAGTGAGACCAGGACGATTCTTTGTCTTGATTCCAAATCGTAACCAGAGGTGCGCCACTATTTCCCCTGGATTCGTGTCCTTCGAAATTCGTTCGTGAGCGACCGTTACGAGCGGAGGTGTCGCCACATAGAGTGCAGCAAGAACATAGTGTGACTCCCGTTGCAACCCTTCCCAGTGCGCAATTAGCAGCTTCTCTGCTACGGAAATTTCAAGCGACATTAATATGTCAGCATAAAATTTATCCAACCAATGGCTCTTCTGCTCCCGTTTCAACTCGTCTGCTCGTTTCGTAATTGCCGCAGAGAAAAATGCTGTCAATTCAGGAGAACTGACATACTTCGCGCATTGCCACCACATGAAATTATCCCCACTCTTAAGCTTTTCGATCAAAAATGGAATCGCTTCGGCGTCTCCTCTCAGGAGGCGTTCCCAGAATACCTTGTCTGAGATCTCTGAGTCGGGCTCTACCTCACTGAGTAGTTGCAAGTCCCCTAGGCGGTGCGAAGCCGCCCAAAATTTAAACGCCTCGATCCTGACAAACTTATTTTTCTCTTCGTCTTTCCAAATTTTACGAAGGAAAATCCGTGTAGACTCGCTCATAGGATTCCCCCCTTCGTCGGCCCGGCGCCAAACTTCCGGATAATGATCAAGTATCGGATTCCGAAGATCAGTGCCTTCGAGTTCTTCAATTCGCTTAGCAATGGATTCAATCACGAAGAACACTGCCTCAGGTGTATCCACTCCGTTGAGCAATTGCCGGATGCAACTCTCAAGTTCCGGCTTTTCATTAGCTTTCTCAATGAAATAGCCGAGAGCTTTTGATATAGGAAAATTTTGGAATGCAAAATTTAACTCGCCGTAGGAAACATGAGCTTTAGTCTGCGTTTTCGCTCCTTCCTCTTCTGAATCGGGAAGGGCCGACCATGCGTCGCAGAGATATTCAATCAACTCGCAGTTTTCCGGGTCAAAGCATCGAGCCGCAGCCCACATGTATGACTTAAGGTTCGACAATTGATCCGGGTCGGATTCCCAGCACTCGTTTATAGCAGATAGAAGTGCAGGATTCCCAATTACTCCGGCAAACCGAAGCGCACATACTCTCACTTCCCGTGGCAAGTGAGTCTCGGCAAGTAGATTTTCCAAACCTTTTGTATACTCCGAAAAATGATCTTCCGCACCATCCAACAGCCGTTTCCTCATCCACCCACTAGCCATGCCCGGATCAAGGTATTGGAAGAGATCCAGCCCTCCCTCGAAGGAGCCGTTGATAAATTTAACAACCAGAATGCTCCATGAAGAGCCTCCTGCCGAATCTGCCAGAGTGGAAATCTCTGGCCCAATCGATTCACCTAACATAGCTCTGGCCGCGGTGAGGACTGACTCATTCGCCTTGGAATGGGTGTTCTCGCTGTCTAGCCACGCTTTGACACGCCCGACCAACATTGAACGCAACGAGTGCTCTCGCCCTCTGAGAGACCGCAACGCGGATACGACTGCCAATGGAGTTTCTGCCATGACTACATCGAGAAAATCGGATGATTCTTTCTCAAGAATCACCGAGCCCACAACTTCTGCAAAAAAAGGATCGTAGACGATTCTATCAGAAAGCCTATCGTCTTTATCAAGCGCAAGGCAGCACTCCACTAGGAGGGACTCCCTCACTCGGTCATGGCGAAATTCAATCCGCTGTTCTGCTGAGTGTCCTATGAGTCGAAACAGGAAACCTCTTCGGCCTACTATCGCGAGTAGCTCGCGAGATTTGCCAGAAATTAAATCCCACGATTCAATCTCGCGCCATCGAGGGCGAAGGTTCCGAAAAGACATCATGCCTTCCGCCAACTCGTTGATCGCAATCCTGAAGTCCGATGCTGGACTCACGGAGTCCAGCGCAGATCTCTGCAGTTCATGCTCGATAAAATCCCGTAAAACTCGTTCCGGAGTGGCTTGAGAATTCAAGTCGTGTAAAGCGATCAGAAGTGGATCATTGCCTAAAGCATCTGCAATCTCCGAGCACGACGTATTTGATAAATTCTTGTCTGTCCCTCCGATTTCGGAGCGCCTCTTTACGGCTCTCATTCCTTCGTCTGAATCAAATCTTCGGGCGACACTTGTGTGCGGACTGATTACCTTTTGAAGCTCCAAATCCATTCCCGAAAGAATTGCAGGCCAGACCGGACAAAGAATTTTGACCGTTGAGTTCGAATCGTGATGCGAGTCTCCTCGGTCATCACCAAAATTTGAAGTCAATTTGCGAATTATGTGCGCAGGCCGGGCCGACTCGTTTACATCCTCGATCAATAATAAGAAAGGTTCGGTTGCGGATGCGAATGCACTGGCATTTGGGCCCTGTGGCGAGAGATGACGATGCAAAGCGCTCAGTGTAGAAAAGATCGCATGATCGAGTGTCGAGGCCGCCTCGAGAACGTCTTGCGCAATGACAAGCGAATATCCTCCTCGGGAAAGATTTTTCTCCAGTTGCCGGAAACATGCGATTGATTTTCCTGTTCCTGATTCACCGACCAAAAGCGTTAATTTTCGGCGCGAATTCTGTTCGACTTCATCGTCTAGACTTCTCGAGATCCAACTGTCCGAAGAACTAATGGGCCGATTCGCGTCCAAGTTTCTTGCACACAAATCCCTCAGAAGCTCATTCGAAAGTAATTCCTGTTCGACACCGAGAAATTGCTTCCGAAGCCATTGCCCCCTCGCTGTCGAATCGAGAAAATGGGCCAGAGAGGAAGCGGCAACAATGACAATCTCAAAACTAAGAGACTCGGTGATCTTTCCAACTTCCCTGACCAACTTTTCGTCCGGCTCTTTATTCGTCGTGAGATAAAGAGTCATCTTCAGGTCCGGAGACTGCTGTTTTTCTGGCTTGAAAATTTTGGCTGTTTTAGGAACATCGCCTTCCGCACCACCTCCTGAAGTATCACTGTCACCATCCAGACCATATAACCATTTGCTCCGAAGATCCTCTTTTTTGGAGGTCGTGTGATGGATCGCAATCAGTTCACGCTTTCCATCAATCTTCACAGAAACAATGCCGTCTACTGGGGAACGAATAGTTTTCCCCTCCGCGTTTACCCCGGTTTGTATCGCCAGATTACATTCTGGAAACATTTCGCGGAGACAGGCAGTGGCCAGCTTTTCGAAATGGCCGGGATCGGTGATATCCTCGATCAATTCTCTGGTGTTCGGCATAGGAAATCGATCTTCTCGGTAAATTATTGAAGCCTATTCTGCAATCTGTTTCGCAGATCCCGCCGCACAAAGCCGCCTTCTCTTAAAGAATCTTGTCAATTTGCGGGAGAGGGTCAGTTGTAGAATCTCGTTTCTCAATATTCCATCTTCCACAAATCGAGGCACCATCCCCCCCCACTCTACACTGGAAATATCATTGTGTTTATGTTAGAATAAAGCCCCGCACTTACCGAATCCCAGCCCATAAAACACAAATCCCCCACCCGTCTCACGCAGCATCACCCGAGACACTCCTCTCCCCCCGGAAACACACACCTTCCTCCACTCCCTCAATTCCCCCGCCAAAACCCCAGCAAATGATGGAAAAAAGACCGAAATGCATCCAAATGATAGCCTCCCATCATTTCCCCAACATCGCTAACTCACTGAATTACAGCCCACTCCACCAAAAACACCCCTTTTTTCGCCCAAAAAACGAAAACCCCATCAAATCTTAACATTTTGCTCCCACCCCTCAGGGCATCTTCTCGTTCGCGACGAGACTGGACTTCGCCCCGATCCGGTCCCATCTTTCCCCCGATGAAACCCCGTCTACTTTTCTCGCTCCTCCTCTCCCTGCTCCTGCCGACGGCAGCCCTCGCCGCCGATCGCCCTAACATTGTCTTTGTCTTTTCCGACGACCACGCCACCCAGGCACTCAGTGCCTACGGAGGTCCGCTCGCCGAAATCGCCCCTACGCCCAACCTCGACCGCATCGCCGCAGAAGGCATGCTCTTCAAGCGCTGCATGGTCACCAACTCCATTTGCGGCCCCAGCCGCGCTACCATCCTCACCGGAAAATACAGCCACAAAAACGGCTTCTTCAAAAACGAAGCCACCAGGTTCGACGGCTCCCAGCAGACCTTCCCCAAGCTCCTCCAGAAAGCAGGCTACCAGACCGCCATCATCGGAAAATGGCACCTCGCCAGCGACCCCACCGGCTTCGACCACTGGGAGATCCTTCCCGGCCAGGGCAGCTACTACAACCCCGATTTCAAAAACCCCTCCGGCACCCATCGCGAAACCGGCTACTGCACCGAGATCATCACCGAGAAAGCCAAGACCTGGCTCGACGACCAACGCGACCCTGACAAACCCTTCATCCTCATGGTCCAGCACAAGGCACCCCACCGAGCCTGGGATCCTGCGCCCAAATACCTCACCGCCTTCGACGATGTCACCATCCCCGAACCCGATACCCTCTTCGACGACTACAAAGGACGCGGCACCGCAGCAAGAGATCAGGACATGACCATCGAGAAGACCATGACCCTCGGACGCGACCTCAAAGTAAAAGAAAAAGACGACACCGGCGAATTCATCAGGGGCGGATACGGTCGCCTCACCCCCGAGCAGGCCGCCCTCTGGGACGCCGCCTACCAGCCGAAAAACGACGCCTTCATCGCCGCCGATCCCCAGGGGAAAGACCTCGTCAGTTGGAAATACCAGCGCTACATCAAAGACTACCTGCGCTGCATCAAATCCGTCGACGACAGCGTCGGAGAACTCCAGGCCTACCTCGAAGCCGAAGGACTCTCACAAAACACCGTCTTCATCTACTCCAGCGACCAGGGCTTCTACCTTGGCGAACACGGGTGGTTCGACAAGCGCTTCATGTATGACGAGTCCTACCGCACACCCCTGCTCGTCTCCTGGCCCGGACAAGTCGAGCCCGGCAGCGTAAACAGCGACATCGTATCCAACCTCGACTTTGCCGAGACCTTTCTCGACATCGCCGGAGCCGACGTCCCCGACGACATGCAGGGAGCCAGCCTCGTCCCCATCCTCAAAGGCAACACACCCGACGACTGGCGCACCACCCACTACTATCACTACTACGAATACCCCGGCTGGCACATGGTCCACCGCCACGAAGGAGTCTACGACGGACGCTACAAGCTCATGAACTTTTACGAGATCAAAGAGTGGGAACTCTACGACATGCAGACCGATCCCCACGAGATGGTCAACCAGTATGACAATCCCGAATACGCCGACGTCGTGAAGCGCCTCCACAAAGAACTCGACGCCCTTCGCGAAAAATACGAAGTCCCCGAAAACGCCATCCAGGACCTCACCAACCTCGACATGCACTACCACTCCGACTCCATCCGAGCCCGAGGCCTCGCCCGCAAAGCAGCACTAGAGGCGAAGGCGAAAGGCAAGGCGAAGAAGTAGAGAAAGCCTCCTTTTCGACCCACTTCTCTACTTGTCAGAAGGCATCGGATGAATTACCTCTTGGTTCCATGAAAGAACCATTTGGAAGACTGGTCGGCAGCGTCTCATCCCGTTACTACAGCCGACTTCTACTGGCGATCCTCTTCTCGCCTCTTCTTCCCGCGGCAAATGCCGGAGTGACCGTCACAGTGCAGGAAACGATCAACGGCGTCTCCATTTCTGCATCCGGATCGCTGAACCTAAGCGGTCTGACAAGAGAGACTAATGTGTTTTACGCAGAACCCAGGATCAGGCCACTGGAACCGGACTTTACTCTCGGACCCGCTTCGGAAATGGTAGAGGACGTGGGAGATACTTATCGAGTGAGCGATGGCGACAGCATTATCACTCCTGGAACTTTTGGTACCGGCGCCCCGACGACCGCCACATCGGGAACAGGTTCAGTCTTCGGCCTCTCGTTGGGTGTGAATCCCAAGTTGATACAGGTGCCGGATGATTACACTTCAGGATCTCCTATCATCGCAACGGCTAGATTTGACGGGGCGACCATAGCATCCCTTGGCATGACTCCCGGCACCTACGTCTGGTCGTGGGGTTCAGGTGGAACCGCGGAATCGATCACCATGTATATCGGGCAGAGCCCTCCCCCAGTCGTGGACAACACTGCGGCCAAAGCGAAGCTCCAGAAAAAGATCAAGAAGCTGAAGAAGCAGGTCAAAGTAGCCAAACGAAAGAAACAAGTGGCCAAAGCGAAAAAGCTTCTCAAAAAAGCCAAGAAGCTCACCAAAAAGCTGCGCAAGTTATAGGGCACCGATATTCCCGGTAACCGATATTTGAGCAGGGAAGAGCGGGGACAGTTTGAACCCCGCCGCGACTTTCAGCTCGGATGATGTTGCTCGAAGAGTAGTCATTTTTTGTTCGAATGCGAAACTCAGAACCGATCTGGGTGCCGCGTTCGGAACAACGGCGAACGCACCTGTGACGAGCGCAGTCCCAGTCGACTCGCGTCTTTGACGGTGGATTGCGATCTCGATTACCGCTTCTTTGAACGCTTTACGATCGGGACGGTCCGTTCTCTATCCCTCCCCAATGCCCCGAAAACCGAAACTACTCCTGTGCCGCAAGTGCGAAAAGCCGAAGCGCTCGAAAGTAAAAGGAACGCCACTGAAAGGTAAGCACCTCTGTCGCGCCCTTGCCGAACGAGACGACCTCCCGGTCGAAATCATCCCGTGCAAGTGCCTCGGCAAATGCAAGAAAGGCCCTAACGGAAAACTCGTGCCCGATGGTGTTCGATTGCATCGCCTTACGGAAGAGACGATCGAAGAATTGTTCGCACCGCCGAAACGGTCCAAAGCCCGGAAATAGCAACCTGGTCCCTTAAAGACGACCAACTGAAGATCAAACTGGTCCGGGACTGAACGCAGGAGAAAATAGAATTCTCGCACCTTCACAGACAGGACCTCTGCGCTGCGAAAACAGCTCCCCGATCCGGCCCGCCGTAAAGTATTGTGAAATCGACACCAATACGGCAGAATGCGTTTCATGAAGGTCCCTATCCGCTTCGTTTTCGCTCTCGCCCTGATCTTTCACGCCCCGGCGATCTTCGCTATCGATGTATTTGTGAACGTCAATTCCGATGCCTCTTTTCGGTCGGCCGTTACCGGCGCCGGTTTGGGTGATGTGGTTAAGTTCCATCCCGATCTCGACGGCGAAACAATTCTCATCACCGGTGGAGAAATCGCTATCAACGAAACGATCGCCATCGACGCCTCAGACCTCACCGAGGGCGTCACCATTTCGGGCAACGACAACTCGCGTATTTTCAACATCAACGGAGCCATATCTGTCGTGTTCGATTCCTTCACTATCGCGGACGGAAAGTCCGGCACCAGCGCCGATGGAGGAGGCATTCTTGTCACGGGTGGAACGACCTATCTGACCCTCAAGAACATGACCATCGCAAACAACCTGACCGGCAATGGCATCAACGGACTTGGGCCTGCCGATCGAGGGGGAGACGGCGGCGGCATCTTTAATGACGGGGGCAACGTCACCATCATCAACTCCACCATCACCGGCAACCAGACCGGCATCGGAGGCACACCTTCCGACACCTTTACCTACTCCGGGGGAGCTGGCGGCAACGGTGCTGCGCTGGCAAATAGCGGCGGCACCGTCACCATCCACAACTCCACCATCGCCGATAACACCTGCGGCGCAGGAGTCAACGGAGCCACCGGCGGAGTCGGCGGATACGGCGGAGGCATCTGGAACTCCGACTCCGGCACGATGACGATTATCAATTCCACCATCACGGGAAACCAGACAGGCGACACCGGCGGCCCCGGCACACCCGCCGGCTTCGGTGGCGGTATCTTTGTAGACAGCGGCACCGTAACGATCACCAACACCATCGTTGCAGAAAATACCCGCGGTGATGGCGGCTTCTCTCCCTCAGTTGACCGCTTTGACCTGGGCAAGACTTCGGGAACCATTCTACGCAACGGCGGAAATCTGATTGGGGAAAACTCCGGAGCTGAGGCAGAGTTCCCTGCGGGTATTCCCAACATATTTGGTGATCTCGTCGGAACCGTCGCTACACCCCTCTCCCCCGCCCTGGGGGCACTCGACGGCCCCATAGGATCGCCGGCCGTCCGCATCCCCATACTCGGCTCGCCCGTGATTGACCGTGGCACAACCAGTGAACTCCCCGCAGACATCTGCGACATCGATGGCGACACTGACGTTCTCGAAACTCTCCCCATCGATCAACGTGGAAAAGTCCGTGTCTCCAATGGCCGCGTCGACATCGGCGCTGTTGAGGACCAACTCACCTACCCCATCATCCTGGCAAAGAAGGCGCAGCTGCGAAAGAAAATCAAAAAGCTGACCAAGAAGGCGAAAATCGCGAAACGCAAAAAGCAGCTGGCGAAATTCAAGCGACTCAAAAAGAAGAGCCGGAAGCTAAAAAAACAATTCCGCTCTCTCTAGAGTGAACCCTCACATATCCCCCAACTTCATCCCGATCCTCGCCAGTACCTTCGCGGCGAAAGTCGCATGTGCCCGTGGATTTGGATGAAGCCCGCCCCAGTAGCCTTCCTTCACTTTCAGGGCACGAGCGGAGTCCGGGCCCAGGTCGGTGATTGTGATCTTATCATCATCTGGACGTGCTTCGCGAAACGCATCCACCGCCGTGCGCAGCTCCTCCGCTTTGTATTGCCCAAAGGGAATCAGCACAAAGATCTCAGCTTCGGGCGCCGCACCTCGCACGGCCAGCAAACCTTGTTTCATACTCGACTGCACGTCGCTGGGATTCTGTTTCCAGAGAGAATCGTTCGTCCCGTAGTTGATCAGGATCACCGATGGTTCCTCGCCGGTGGCACCCGTGGCGCTGATGTGTCCTTTCTCATCCAGCAGCGAAGTATTCGCATCGATCTTGTTCCAGCGGCTCTCTGCCTCGACATACTCACCGCCTGAACCGTCGGTAGAATCTTTGATCACATAGTAGCCCGGCACATCTCCCGGAGGCTTGTCGCCACGATTCAGCCATCCGCTCCATCCACAGGCGCTGACACCATATTCGTATCCCCACTCCCTCAGTCCTTCGCCGACGAGATGAGAATAACATTCCAAGTCATATGCGCCCACGCCCTCGGTGATGCTGTCGCCTACGATCAACGCCCACTTTTTCGAAGGAGCCGACACCCCCGGTGTGCCGCTCGCCCCGATGCGAAGCCCCGTCACACGGAGAACATTTCTTCCACTAACACCTTCGGATCCCCATCGCTCCGTTTGCCGTGAGCTTTTCAGAAAAACCGTCAGCTCATGTGGGCCCGAATCCCGAGCCCCCTCCAGCACGATCTCCTCCGCGCAGGGAACATCGCCCTGCCAGACGCCATCGAGCTGATAAGCGATCCGTGGCGCGTCGAATAACTCTTTATCAAAAGTCGACGTATCGAGCAGCAGCACCGGTGCAGAAGCCTCTTTCCCCGCCTCCCACGTCACCCGGAAATACGCACCCGGATTCCACGTCTGCCTGTAGCCGCTCCCCCCACGTCCTTCGTCACCCGCCCAATTGCCGGGCGAAAACGTAAACGCCGCAGAGTCCACCGAGAGAGTAGTCGTGGCGGGCTTCTTTTCTTCCCCACGACAGTCCGACAC
Organism: Verrucomicrobiales bacterium; assembly: GCA_002698785.1. Classification (GTDB taxonomy): domain Bacteria; phylum Verrucomicrobiota; class Verrucomicrobiia; order Verrucomicrobiales; family DEV007; genus Arctic95D-9. Next base: position 12,124 of record PAAG01000036.1, read on the forward strand.
TGGCGTAGCCAAGGCAGAAACGAGAACGAAAATCGAAACAGGAAACAGAGATACGAAAGTCTTCACAGGTAAAGCAGTTGGGTTTCCCAAAACCTAACACGCCCTTTGCCCTCTTGGCAAAAACCTGATCAGGTCAAGTTCGCTCCACATACCATACCCGAGAAAGATCTTCCGTATCGAATTGCTTTTCTTTAGTATCCGCTGCTAATGAGGGCCCCACATACCATCCTCGCATTGACGGTCGCTGTGCTTGCCACCTCCTGCTCGCAACCGGATACAGCCCCCTCACCGGAAGATGACCCAGCGCCTGAGGATGCTCCAGAAACGACCTCCAGCAGCCAAGAGCCCGTCTCCCCTTTTGCAGAGATTCTCGCCTCGCAAAATGATGGAGTCGTGGCTACCTCCCAGACGCTGGCCGATCCGAGCCTCGAAACCACCGGCCCCGTCCATGAGAGCCCCGGCATCGTCGACCACCGCGAGGCACAGGTCGCCCTCGACCTGCTGAAGATGGAAGACAGCGCAGCGAAATCCCTCGCCCTGACAGAACTCTTCGAACGATGGGCCAAAGACGACCTCGATGCAGCGATGGAGTTTTTCCCCTACGTCGAAAACGACATCGAGCCCAAGCGCGCCTTTTGCCGAGGCGTCGCCCCGCAACTTCTCGAAGAAGACCCCGAACGCCTACTCGAGATCACCAGGAAACACTGGTGGCAGGGACAGTGGGAAGCCTACATCAAGGCCATGAAAAAAGTCGCCGCCACTAACATCGACGTGGCCATCGACCACTACACCACTACCGAAGGAGGAAAACAATATCCCTACCTTGCCGAAGAAATCGCGTCCCACCTCACCGACGACCGCTCCATCGCAGAAGCCGAGGCCTTTGCCTACTCCATCGAGCGCCCCGAATCTCGCGGCATGGCAATACGAGGGATGGTAAAGCGATGGACCAGAAAGGATCCCGCCGCTGCCTCAGCCTACGTGGACAGCCTCTCCGATCCCGACCTGAGAGACCACGCCATTCGCGGAATGATCCAGCAAACCGCAACAAAAGATCCTGACGCAACACTTGCGTGGGCCAAGACCATACAGCCAGGCAAAGTCCGGACCGACACCGTCAACTTCCTTTCCCGCCAATGGAGCAGTCCGAGCTACCGCGAAACCCTCGAAAAGCTCGCCAATATCCCAGGGCTTTCCACCGAGGAACGAGCGCTTATACAGTCGGCCTTGGAGAACTAACATTGCACAAGAAGGTAGAGACCTGCGGCTCGCGGGTCGACTCCAGAGACTCCCGAAACGGAGAACACTCAGGAAGCTCCCGCATCCACGCAGACAGCGCGCACTGACTCGATGCAGTCAAGCGTTACTATACTTTTAGCGCTAAAATGTTCTGTATCGGACCTTCTTCCTAACATCCCCCACTATTTTCGAATCGGTTCTTGAAATAAACCAAAAGGCAGGGATCCTCGCGGCGATGATCAACCTTCCTATGAAATCATTTATTGCCACACTAGCCGTTACGATCCTGTCTTCGAACTATCTATTTTCTCAGATCACCGTCACCGGAGAAGTATCAGGCCCTGTTACTGAGTTTACCGCTACTCCTACTCCGTCCGAGTCTATCAACACCCTCGAGGTCATGAGCCCCGGCACATTCGACGTCGATTTCTCAAGCCAGGGTGAAGTCCCGCTGAAGTTCGTCTGGAAAGCACCCGCCGGGCAGTGCTTTCAAGTAGCGGCACCTGAGGATTTCGAGAATGTCTATCTCCAGTTTGTCTTCGAGCTGGATTCGATGGAAGAATTCGCTGATTTCCCCGATCTTGGCGATATCGGTTTTCGCAAAACAAAAGGAAGCTTCCCGATGGGTGCCAGCGTCAACGCAAGCTTCACAGAGGGATCGACCAATACACTCAACGTCATGGTAGAGGCGAGATTCCAGCCCGGAGAAGTCGCGACTTTCGAGTCCTTCGAGATCACCTTCGACGTCGCCACCGCTTACACGCATAATTTCGACAATGTGGCAGTAGAGACCTTTTCCGTTGTCGGACAAGCATACGGCCCAAATGGAGTTACTCTCACAGACCCAGGAGCATGGCTGAAATTGATTACCGCTCCCGAGTCCAGAGCCGAAGCCCTTGCGCGGAAAGCTTCCCTCTTGCGTGACGCCAAGAAATTGAAAAAGAAATTCAAGAAGGCCAAGCGCAAAGGCCAAATCAAGAAAGCCCGCACGCTCAAAAAGAAATTCCGCCGTGCTAAAGTGAAGGCCAGGAAAGTCGTAATTCCAGCAGATCCAGAAGAATTCACAACGGTCACCCAGGAGTTTTCCTGAGCCTCACACCTGCAAAAGTAAACAGGACTGGACCACCGACTCACCCTGTTGAAAAGCAGGCAACATAACCGGGAGCAGGAACTGTCCTGCTCCTAGGCATATTCCAAGCGAATCAGGCCGGGACTCCCGGCCTACCTTATTTCCTCTTCGCTTTTGCCTCCTCGTAGAGCTTCGTGTACTCCTCATCCTTTTCGAGGATAGGAATGCCGAGCTCCTCGAGCAACCTCCGCAATGCCTTCCAATCCCATTGAGTCTCTGGTAGCCCCTTGGGAGAACTCGCGACATTACCGCATTGGAAACACAGCTCGATGTGCCCCATCGCCTTCCCTTCTTTATCAAAGAAAACAAAACCGTGATGCGGCAAATAGCAGAACGCGCCAGGAACCCTCTCCTGATTCGAGCGAATCGCCTCCCTCAGACGGTCAATTTGCTCATCCGACAGTTGCGCTCCTCCATCATTGATCACTCCGCGGTGCAGCCTGCCATTCCTCAGTAAAGAGTCACTCTCCTCTTGCCGGTAGTCATAGACATAGGCACGAATCTCACCAATCTCACGCGGAAGCCACCCCGCCTGCAACAGCAAGGGACTGGCGAGCAAAAGAATTCCTGTAAAATAGCGTTTCAATCTTTTGGTAAGATGTGATGCCCCGCCTCACTCTCCATTGAGTGCCGCGTGCTGTCTGATCGCTTCGGGAGGCTCACTGGCGGAGACGTGCGCCGGACCGAGAACCTTGATCTGCCGTTCCTCTACAATATCCCACACCTCCCATGTTCGGAGGACCTTTGAGGGAGGAAGGCGCTTTTCAAAAGTAGCAATTTTTAAAATCGCCCTTCTGGGGTTCGAGGCATCGTAAATAGAATCCACCCAGGCCCCCTTTCCAAATTTCAAATACAGATCTGCCGCAAATAATTTGTATTCGAGATCCCAGTCATCCCCCGTGCGTTGACAGACTAACAATCCGTAAAAATCCTCGCCCAGTGTTTCTCGGGCATGAACCAGGAAAAATACGACAACATCCCCGTCGGATGAAACAAACTGATCGTCCACGAAAACATTGTACGGAAACCCCACGGGCTCCTCACGCCCGGGGAAATAAATCCACTCTCCACCATTCTCTTGGACGATCAAAATCTCCGTATCGAGCTCCTCCCCACCAGCATAGCGAACTGGACTACTGCCAATCATCAGAAGCATCGAAGTGAGTAGGACGAATCTCATGCGAGTAAGTTTGCGACAAGAGCTATCTGAAAGCATAGTAGCGAAACGACCAACCGGGGTCAATCCGAAGCGTCACACCCACGCTGTTGATATCCCTCGCTCACTGCCGATCTCTTCCGGAACTTTGCCCAAGCCCACATTCATCACGGAACGACTGAGATCATGTCGAAATCCTCCTCCGAATTATTCGAAATGTAATGGAGGACTTCCAACATACCCAACTCACGTCCCGCATGCAATACTTCCTGCCACTTCGACCCGCGTTCCACGCTGAATTACCTTTTGTGGAGGTCTGCCATATTATTCGGCTGTGGTTTCTTCCCAGAGATTACGTCATCGACAAGCGTCAGAACTGCCTGAGAAATCTTGTCCCCTGGAGCCATTTGGAGCGATCGACTGACTGCCTCCCTTGCTTCTGTGTGCTTTCCATCGATAAGAAGCGCCAACGCGAGATTCGCATAGAGCCCGGCATCATCAGGCGTCAGCTTGATCGCGTGCTCAGTCGCACGGGCAGCTTCGCCTGCTTGACCCAAATCCAAGCACGTGGAGGCATATTCTCTAGCCACGTCAGGATTCTCCTTCTGGATAGCAAAAGAGGCCTTGAACTCGGCGTTAGCAGCTTGCGCGTCCCCAAGGACTTGATACCCCTTGCCTTTGATCCAGTATGCTGCCCAGTTCTCTGGTTTGTATGCGGTTACCGCGTCCAAATCTGCGATGCCACGCGAAACCTGCTGTTTCACCTTCCTGTTCACTTTCGGAGCGCGGTCGAGTAGCTGCATGTGGGGATAGATCAACTTACAGCCCCTTTCATAGATCATGTTATGTTCATCCTCGTTCGTCACAACGACGGGAGACAGCTCAGCTGAATCATCCTTATTGCACCCGAAAAGAGATGAGAAAATTCCCATGATAATAAATACGCGTAACATTAGTTTCGAATCAAGATTGACACCAGTCGTACCGAGTAAACAACAAATAGAATCACGCCACCCTACACCTAACTCGCATCCCACGTGCAATGCTTCCTCCCATTTCGAGTAAACAAGTAGATCGAAATGTCGTAATTCCAGTTTTGAATCGAAGTGATCGGCTTCTCCGGCAGATAATTGTCCCAGATGTCACTCAAATCAGAACTCTCCTGATCCTCTGAAGTAAAGCAGCGGATAAAATCCTCCTTGTCCGCGAAATCCCCCTTCGACGCAATCTTCTCAAACACACAATAGTCTCCCTCCCGAAAAGGCCAGCACCGATCCTGCCAGGTAGGCAGAGCTGGCGTCCGGAAAACAATTCCCTCCTTCTGTTCTTCAGTACCCTCGAATGCATCGTTCGTTTCGATTCCCAATTCCTTGAGCTTTCCATCACTCAGGCAAGCATCGCAGATGCAGTCGATATCCCTGGCCCCATAGAAGCCACCACCGTACAGCCAGATCCCTTCCTTACCGCACACTGAACAGGGTTCGATCTCGTCGGTTCTATAAGCAAAATTCCTCGGGTTTCGAAAATATCGAAATTCTACGTTCTGCATAAAACCCGAACATAGGCACTCTCGTCGAAAGAGACCAGTGCGAATCTAAGGTCGGCATTGGTAGAAAGAAATACTCGGCTAGCGTTTTTCATTCAGTCGGCGGCGGGTCATTGAAACGTGCCGGATCATATTCAATATCCTCCTCCTCAAGAGCAGCTCTCTCGACCTCAATCAGATGCTGCGAGTACAGTAAAAGCGAACGAAAGACGACATCGCCAAACAAATTTTCCGGCACATCGCCCCAGGACAAACCAACCACCTCCTCCTCCCCTGACGTGTTCAACAAAAATACGCCTCCGTCATCGTGATCATACAGGACAATCCATGAGTGAGGTAACGCAACATGGGTTCGCGCCGCCAGAGTCTTTTCAATCGTATCCTCAAGTGCACTCACACCAGTGGCATGCCAGTATCCGTAAGTCATCAGGACCCACTTTAAGTCGAGAGGAAAAGTCACGCCCAGTGTAGATTCTGCCCCGGCGATTGACTCATCCGACTCGCGAAACCGCCCTCGAAACCATCGCTCATTTTCGAGCACAAACTGCTGATAGGGCGTCATAATTCTTGCGAAAAATTAGCGGGTAAGTTGTCGACTATTCTTCATTGTGGTTTCCCAATCTCCTGAGCCATCCGAATCCCAATCAAATCGCGATTCGCATCGACCTCCACCTTCTCACCGGTATCCTGGAAACCAAGCTTCTCGTAAAACCGAATGGCCCGCGCATTGGATTCCGAAACGACCGGGTTGACCTCTGCAAACTCAGACCCCTTCGCCCAACGTAGCAGCTCCTCTACCAGCATCGTAGCCGCGCTCGATCCACGATAACTCGGATCCACCCACATCATCAGAACCTCACCCGACGGAGCCGCCCCCTCGCGATACAACGCCGCAATGCCGATACATTCCTCATCATCGAACGCGAACTGAGTATTCCGGTCACCACCACTCGTCGTCGCCCACAGTTGCTCCTCCCACGAGCGCACATCGCGTTGCAACGACGCCTCATACGTAGAACCAAACGCCTCAGGACTCTCCTTCAGCGCCTTCAACCGCACCTCCCGGAACAGCGCGACATCATTCTTCGTTGCACGACGACAAGTGATCATTGTGGACAAGTAATATAAGAACACAGCCCTGCCACGATTACTTCGAGAGCCTCTCCCATTTTCCTCCATCCTTGGACCCAAACCCCTTTTCCGGCACCGGGATGACGACAATCAGGTTCTCATTGATCGAAAAATGACTCCCCGCCAAAGCGGTGACATACTGCAGCGCCTCCGTCCCACTAACATTCGTCAAACGTAAAGTGATGGACTTCGAGAGGCTCTCGATCGCTGAGAGTTTAATAGCGATCTCGAAAGGAACAGCACCTTGCCCGGACGCGGCGTTCAACATTTCCACGACCTGACGAAATGCCTCCGGTGCCGCAACCTTTTCAAAATCGATCTGGGAAATTCGAATCTCGTCGAGTCGCTTCCCCTCCTCTCCAACAACCTTAATCGGAACCCGGTCCTGTGGATAATGAAATCCAGCAACCGCACTCTCGAAAACGAAGAGGAAAAGACAAAATAGAACGATGGCTTTCATTTCCTTTCTTAACATCAAGGCGACTCGCTGTCATCAGCCGTCAACTCCGCGGGCTCATTCGCTCCTGTCACCTCGTAAAGATCTCGGAACGTCTTCAGTTCGATCTCACTGGACGCCGTGACAGGGAAAACTTCCATACGCACCAAGGTCGCACGAGAGTAATTCACCGGTTTCTCGCTACGATCGAAATGGAACCTGATGAGGAAGACTTGCCCATCACCTTCTCTCGATCGGGCCTTAAAATCCATGTAGGTATAGAGCCTTCCTCCATCAAATGGCACATCGCTCGGCCCCAATAATCCGCGATCCTCCACCGCGAAGTCATTCTCAAGAATGTCGGCCAATGCAGATGACTGCTTCAGCATAGGCAACCCATGACGCTTGAAATTGACCTCGCGACCTCCCGCGAAAGATGCCGCGCATCCGACAGTCACTGAAACAAGCGCTACACAGAAAATGATCGGCTTCTTCATGCAGTCCATTCTACCAGTTTTCAGAACGGATAATGTAAGAAGAGTGTAAAAAACGCCGAACAAACCCGAGGAGTTTTGTGCCCCGATCAAACGTCCTCCTCACAGAAGGATTCGAAAAACAGGACCATTTCATCACTTCAGCAGCAGAGAAAAGCTCAGCTGCAATCTATCATCTTTCCTTCTCCATACTTCCGGACACAGAAAACCACATCCCTACTCAGAATTCGGCCACTCGCAGATGAAGCCCTGCACTCGAAACCGCCCAGTGATTCCCGTTTCGGGCGCGTCGTTCCAGAACCCGCTTTCAATCATCACGAGGTAATGTTCGCGACCGCGCCAGTTATCGGGGAGACGGCGGCCATCAGTTCGATCCCAGGCATAGAATGTGATAGGCGTCCCATCGAGCCACACCCAATCGCCTTCGAGACCTTTGTCCGTCGCACCGAGCCAAACACGCCTTCCCTTCGCCAGTTCCAGCAGGAACTGGTGCGTCTCTTCGTCTGGCACCGACGCCAGGCGACCACCGAGCCGCTCACACTCGCGCCTGGCATATTCCCAGCCAACGCCCTGCATTTCGATGACTTTGTAGCGGCTTTGGCGGAACGGTATCGCATCGGCCGGCGGCGGCAGCAATTCGGAATGGGGAGAATCATTCCCCTGGACCAGCGCGGGACCTGCCTCCGGGGTAATACCACCCCACGCAAAGACACCTACCCCGATCAATATAGAGGCAGCGATCACCGTGGAGGCGAGAATCGTTCGATTTCGACCTCTCTTTCTCTTCCGCTTATCCGAGCTCGATTTCAAATCGCTCAATCCCCTCGCCGCTGCGACATTTCCGGGTTCGATCTGGAGACATTTTCCATACAGATCGAATGCCCTTTTCCGAGAAGTGTCATCGCCCGTTTCTTTCCAATACAATCGGTGGGCATCCGCACAATCAGCCAGGACATCGGCACGATACGGAGCCAGGGCTACTGCTGGATCCAATTCCCGAATCGCATCCTCAGGATTTCCGAATTGAAGAAAATTCCGTCCTCGTTCCAGGTGCGCATCCAGCTGCTCACAGATGCGGTTCCACTCCGCTTCCGAAACCCCGGCGCGCAAAGCGATTGATTTCAGTTTCTCCTCCGAAAGACCTTGCTCCGTATCTTCCAGTTGGATCTCGAGAGCTTTGCGGAGAAAATCTTCGATCTCAGCGCTTTCGATTATTCCACTCATAGAAAAAACTTCTTTCGATCCGATTACGGGGAAACCCGGTTCGGGACAAGCCCTACCCTTTCACTCAGCCTATCAAACACAAAGCCCCTTGAGAAGTCGATGTCTTCCTTCCGGCATCGGCATTCCCATCATGGATCGAAGCCCCAAAGAAAAAGTCACCTATACCATGTCCATCTTATTGGCCATCCAAATAATGACCGAGAGAACTGCCATCAAAGCGATATAGATATATCCGATTCCAATCGTAAACTGCACCGCCGTAGCGCCAATACCAATCAACAGAATCGCGATCGGGAGTTTTCTGTTTCCATAAATGAAGCTTACGACAACTCCTACAAGCCAGGCCGAGATAACAATATAAAACATGATGGGTCGATCAAGGCTCGTTCGTTCCGTCTTCTGGTGCAAGTTCCGTATCCACTTGCTGATCACACCGTTCGTCGAAAAGAAAAAGAACGGCACGGGCGAGTTCCAATTGCCTTTTCGCGTGTCTATCCATTGCCATGGCAAGACAGGTGGCAGCAAACAAAAACACCAACAGGAATTCCGATCCCAGAAAGAATGACGCCACACCATATAGCGCCATCACCAAATGCACTGGCCAATCTTGAAAATACCTTTGCCTGCCTTCGATTTGCAGAATCTTGAGCGCATCCTCACGAGTCAAGACCGCCCCTTTTTGATTGAGTATCTCCTGTAGCATTATTCGATTATCCTGACACAATATTAAAACCTCAAGTCCCTCTACTTCGTATCCCCCTCCACTGGCGGTTTCGAAAATGAATTATTCTCGCGCTGCGTCGCCGAGGAAGGAAAAGATTGCCCAGCACCGTTTTGCCCCGGCTTCCGCGTTTTGAGCCAAGCCTCAATCTTTGCGATATCCTTATTAAAGCGCCTGCCAGCGATCCGCTCAAAGGCCTGATTGGCATGGTAAATGTGCCCGTCCAGCTTGGATGTTTTCATCATCTCCAGCAGTTCATCGAGACGGCTCATGTCACCGCATTCTACCAGTGTGATGAGCAGCCTGCCTCTCGATCTGGAATCGCTGTGCGATGCGAGTTCATCCTCCAGCTTGGGGATTGCCTTCGGACTTCGCGTATAGCTCAGCGCGATCCAGATTGTGTTTTCAATCTCGTCATCATCCGCCATTTCGAGCAGCCGTTTCACGGCTTTGTCGCCGCCTATATGCCCCAGGCATCTGGCTACCGATTCCCGCATTTGCGCATCGTGATCCCAGGAAGCGGCAATCAATTCAGGAACGATCTCCTCACCCCTCGAAACCACTCGATCCTTATAGCGCCCAAATTTAAACCCACCCGGATACAATTCGCGCAGACCTTCCACAACGACAGCGTCCGGCCTGCTATCCCCGCACGCACTCAACGAGAGACTCAGCCCGATAAGAATTGTGTAGCCGATAAATTTCATTACTCGAACAGTGTGAGCCCCACTACGCAAACTGCTCGGGACCAATGCTCCCATACTGCCCCGTTTCAATCCTCACCGTCAAGGAGATAGACTTCGGTCGCGATGGGGATATCCAATAGGTGAAAATCCTTCGGTAGTAAAATTGGAGTCGAGCGCTTCTCCGAGGGCACTTCGGGGCGGAATCGAATCAACTCGACAGCCTCTATGATGGTAGGGCAATTCATACCGATCCGCCTGCAAATAACCAGCAAACTGCTCCGGCTCCTCAACGAAGAGCAAACTATTATTTCGAGAGAACTCCCCCTCTACCTTCGCGCCGCTGTAGCACGTACACGACGGAAGTGCAGCGTCAAGGTCACCACAAACGTCAGGGCAGTAATGGGAAAAACGAACCACAGGAATGCCGCACCAAACGTTCCCGCAAACGCATTCCCTTTCGCATGGAGCACAAGAAAGACGACGTAGGAAATGTAGTAAGCGAGAAAGACTCCACCTTCCCAGCGACGTATCTCTCCCCCAGTCAGGAACACAGGCAGGCACGCGACCGCTGTCGCCACCACGATGGGTAGGTCAAACCGTATCGCCGCTTCTGTCACCGCCAGCCCCTCTGGCGCGACGAGGCCACCAAGCCCGAGAACGGCAAGAAGGTTGAAAAGGTTACTGCCCACCACATTCCCCACCGCGATATCACGCTCTCCCTTGAGGCTGGCCAGGATTGATGTAGCGAGCTCCGGCAGCGACGTTCCCACCGCGATCACCGTCAGCCCGATTACCAGTTCGCTGATCGCAAGGGAACGCGCCAGCGCCACCGCACCCTTCACCAGAAAGTCCGCACCAAACACCAGCAGCAAAAGCCCGACTAACACCAGGACAATACTCATCGGGATCGCGAGACGGCTCTTTCCCGGCACACCAGACACCGGCTCCTTCGATTTCTCCGGAGCTGTCGCAGAAGAACGACGGACCAGATAGATGGCAGCCGCACAATAGAGCAGGATACCAGCGAAAAGAACCGCTCCGTCAATTCGCCCAATCCGCCCATCCAGAGACAAACTCAGGACAAGAAGAGAAGCCCCAATCATCAGAGGCACCTCAACCTTTACCAATCGCGAATTCACAAGCAACGGAGCGATCAATGCAGATGCCCCCAGTATCAGCAGGACGTTTGCGATATTGCTCCCCAACACATTTCCCAAAGCTACCGCTGCGCCGGCATCACCCGACAAAGAAGATCTCACACTCACGGCCATCTCTGGAGCACTTGTTCCGAAAGCGACCACAGTCAGCCCTACAACGAGCGGGGTGATCCCAAGCAGAAGGGCAATCCGGGAAGCTCCCCGAACGAGGACTTCGGCACCACCGATAAGCAGGATAAACCCGCCAACAATTTGAAGGAAAACAAGCATACAGAATGAGCTACTTGACTGAGAGAGGGGAGGTTTGGAGACCGGCGAACAAGACGCAACCGAAAGCACTTGCCGCTCGTCCCGCCACCCACGTGCAATCTCGATGCGGCGGAGAATTTAGAAAGCAGAATTTCTCTCCCCCGACCTGCCAGAATGGCCACGTCCTCAGCTCCTTCCCCACTCCAGCCCGCTCTCCATCCTACCTCGGCTGGACTCTTTTTGTATTCATGTCAGTGTATACACATTCGCTGGAAGCAATCTCAAGAATATCCGCCCATCTTCAAACAGTCCTTACTCTCGTTCATGCAGCAGCCCTGGCCTCAGACTCCTCGCGCACGAGTTCCTTCCTACGACCACTCCTATTTTCACTTGCCATCGAAATTCGAGGTGATTATTTGATAGCAGAAAAAAGAACCTCGTCACACTCGACCGACTTTTTCTTACCTACCTCCCAGGAATCACCGAAGTCGGTTTACTCCATCCTTACCCATGAAGCATCTGACGTCCCTCCTTCTCCTATCAGGAATCTTCGCTCTCGGCTCCCCATCGTCGTTACATGCCGCCCCCGTATCGGTGGACAGCTTCAGCTACCAGGTCATCCCGAGCGGTACCTTCTCGGCACCCTCGGGTAACATGGTCGGGGGAGAGGCAGACATCACCGTCAGCAGTGAGCTCATCGGAGACGTCTCCATAGGAGGCGGAGAACTCGAACTCAACGACGCCGGGGGAAACTCCACCCTAATCCGCCTGACCTACGATGGCGTCGATGGCGCAAATTCCGACAACCACGGCCTCAGCGTCGACCTCACCGGCGGAGGAATGAACGATCGCATTCGCCTGAATTTCCTCAGCGTGACCGGCTCGGTCAGCTACATCCTCACCATCCACACCAACGCCGGAAACTTCATTACCAAACCCTCCACCGTGGTCAGCAGCGCAGGCACGAGCGAAGCCATATTCGCCCAGATGGGAGCGACCGGAAACGGAGCCGACCTCACAAACGTGACCCAGATCGAGATCCTCTTTCACAACATCCACATGGGCGAAGGATTTCGCCTCGGCCCGATTGCAGCAACCGGCGAAGCAATCGTTTCACCCGACGACAACCTCGTCGCACTGCAGAAGATCAGTCGAAAAATCAAAAAGCTTCGTCGGAAAATGAAGAAGGCCCGCAAGAAAGGACAACGCGAAAAAGTCCAGCGGCTCCGGAAAAAGCTACGGAAGCTCAAGAAAAGAAAGCGCCGACTCTAGAGCGCGCTCCGTGCAGGAAAAGAAGGGCCATCGTCATCTGCTTGAGAGCGGCATACCCCACTGTCATCCAAAGCACTAGGCGTAGCTCAAGCTTGCCTTCAACGAGAAGAACGTAAGTCAGGGAAAGAGAACACACCGAGGCCGAAAGATAAGAGGACCAATCGCATCTCACTTTTACCAACGGAATACCCGCTCCAGACCAGGACATGTCTCGCGCCTGGAGCCACCTCGCATCACCCCCAGGCTCGAAGAATCCGCTCCGGGGACACCGATTGAGAATCAATGCCATCACATCTCTCAACGGTCGGCCCTTTCAACTCATGATCGATCCCGAACTCGACCTCACCAAAGCCGATTACGGCTTCTTAGAAGTCCCCGGGTGGATCATACCACTTCAGGAAGACCGCCGCGATCGCTGGCACAAACCAGTCGAGAATCCGTTTGATTCGCGCCTACCGAAAATTCATCGTTGCATATGCTTCGCTGGCTCTGCACCCTACTTGCGTTCTCCCTCGTCACCACACACGCCGCCGACTACCCATTCTTCGCCTTTCAAAATGGAGTCCGCCTCCCGACTGACGAGCTCCGCGCAGACCTCTTGAAAAAGATCGGGTTCGACGGTATCGGCTCCGCGAACCTGCCAGAAGACGGCGACCTCGATCGCTTGTTCACCATATACAAAGAGTGGGACCTCCGCGTCTTCAGCTTCTACACCGGCGCAAACCTCACCGAGGATGGAGCAACCGTTCCCGATGCCCTCATCGAAGCCATTCCGAAGATGAAAGGCACCAACGTAGTCATCGAATTCTTCATCAAAGGCCGGAAAAGCGCACCCCGAAAAGAAGCCGTCGACATCGTCAGAAAAATCGCCGACCTGGCGGCACAGTCCGAAGTGCAGATCGTCCTCTATCCTCACGCAGGCATGTATGTCGAGACACTAACAGATGCCACAACCCTTGCCCGCGAAGTCGATCGCGACAACGTCGGCGTCATGTTCAACCTCTGCCACTTCCTCCGGATCGAGCCCAAAGCCGATCTCAAGGAAACCCTCACTAGTGCAGGCGACCTGCTGCGCCAGGTCAGCATCTCCGGCGCAGACGTAGGCGGACAGGACTGGTCAGAACTGATCCAGCCCCTCGGCAAAGGCACCTACGACGTCTCCCAACTATTCGACATTTTGGAAGAGATCGATTTCAAAGGCCCCATCGGCCTCCAGTGCTACAACATCCCCGGCAAATCAGAAGACTTCCTCACCCGGTCCTTCGCAGCGTGGCGATCGCTAAAAAACGCAAAGTGAGTTGCCTTCAGGCATCCTAACGAAGATACTCAATCTTCTCATTTTTCCCGATTTTAAATACGCCGCGATTTTCCAACTCGCGGACTAGCCTACGGATCACCGACTCGGGCTTCTTGAAATGATGCCGCAGATAATTCGTAAGCTTTACAAGATTCGACGGCCTATTTTTGCTCAGCACCCTCTTAGCATCTGGAACCAGTTCATGGTGAGCATTCATCTCCTTCTCCGCAATCACCTTCCAGCACTTCTTCAGCGCATCAAAGCTATCGTGTCGTCGAATCTGTACGTTGAGCTCACGCATATGCTCGACCATCGCATCGTAGCCTTTGTCCTTAGAAATGATGTGATAATAAGCTGTTGGATATGTCACAGCAGCACGCCCCACATAGTAAGCTAGAGCAAAATCAAGTGCATTATCCCCTGTCCGGGCCAGCTTCACCAAATTCACCGCCGCGCTCTTTTGAGCAAGTCGTGCCAATATTGAAAAATCAGGTCCCGCCTGCTGCGCCCCGACCAACAGCGTAAAGTGCACCGTTTTCTCATCGAAGGTCGAAAGATCAATTTCATGCACATTTTCAAAATCCAGAAAGATGTGATTTATCGGGCGCAGCGGGTCCGTCAGCATATTCTAGTAATTATAAGCCTACCTTTCTTATGGTCAACAGTCAGGTATACCTGGAACCAGGTGGTGCCTGTCTCGATTGGTGATGCAATCACACTCTCCCACTTATCGCGCCCGCCTATACCGCAAGAGCCCATACACTGAGGAATTTCTATGCTATAATTTGCATAATTTCCGTGCCCAATTCGTCTTCCCTGCCCCATGAACTGCCTTTTCGTATCTGACTATATACCTCCGTTTCGCCGTGCACTGACCACAGTGCTCTCTTCCGTCATTATTTTACTAACACTTTCTGCTCTCCCTGCAACGGCAGTCGAAAGTCTGGTCGCGTTAGGCAGTGTTGATGAAGACGGAACCCTGTTGAACCATCAGTTACTCCCGGAAGGCATGCTTACCTGCGAGCGGGAACAAGAAGGACAGTATAAGATCACAATCCAATCGGACGAAATCAACCGACTACTGGGGGCCTATACGATCTCCGCGACGCCAAAAGACAATCTTCTGGGAGATACGATCGCGATGGGGTTGAACAGCTCCTCGGGACTCGGTGGATTAGCATTCACCATTTTTACACGCGAAGCAGAGACAGCGGCCTCGCCAGACAGCTCCGTGGCAGCAGACCAGGCATTTTATTTCGTCATTCGCCAGTTACCGACCCGTACCCAGACACTGGATCGAGACACCCCATTCCTGGCAGCCATCGGTGAGACGAACACGGGCAGCAACTCAGTGAACGCCTTCGGGGTAAACGGCATCGTCGTGGAAGGCCAGAACCTCAATGGCGGCGTCCAGGCGCTGACATTGACGAAACCAGGAGCATTTACCAATGATACCGTCGACAACTTCGTCTTCGAAGCAACGATTCGAAATGAGTTCGTTAACGATGAGACCGTGCGCGGCATAGTCTCCACCGTGACAGACAATGCAGTGACAATTCTCGTGTCCACCGACGATGTGCAGGACGATGCCAACTCGGAACTGCCTACCACCACTGCCCGTGACTACTCATTTGCCGTCTATCACATCAGCGACAGCGAGCGAAACCGCCCCGCCGCTTCCAAACTACTACTGTCCAGTCTCACGGCCTCTTCCAACGGATCTGTCTCTTCCGACTATTCCGCTCATGTCGACGCCAACTTTGCGATCAACGCAGCACGCACTTCAACTGGGAGATATGTAATCTTTTACACCCGCGCGGGCTTTTTCCAGGGTCGGACCGAAGATCAGTTTCTCCCCCTCGCATTCGTTCAGGGATTTCCTTCAGACAGTGTCCTATCTTACGACAAATCCATCACAAGTGATCACACCCTGAGGCTCGAAATTCAGGTGCAGGATGTCGAGGTTACCGGCGATGGATTTGGCGAAAGGAGCAACCAGGATTTCTCGGTCAACCTGTTTGATCTCGCGCCGACTTTTCAGCCCGACACTCGAGTCGGCAAACGGAGAAATCTTTTCTCTATGCGCGGAAACAATATTTACAACGGATCGGGAGCGGGCCAGACACAGCGGGTGCGGGTAAAGGGTAAGAAGAGCGCGCGAGTCTACTTCGCAGTGGAGAATGACAGCCAGTCAACAGACACCTCGGCGCTGCGAGGCATTGCGAGAAGGCGATTTATCAAACAGAAACACTTCCAACTCACAGGCGGCCGAACGAACGTGACAGGCGCCCTGCGAATAGGCGTGCTGCGCACTCCCGCCTTGCGCCCCGGTCAGGCATACCTGTTAGAATCGCAGATCAAGGCGAAGAGAAAATCACAATCCCGGCGCATCCGTCCCCAGCGACTCACATTCATCAGCACCTCCACAGAAACCGCTGCAACGGACGTAGCCACAGCCCGTATCGTAGTGAAGCCATAGCACCTCCGCCCCTGTGGGCAATACGCACGGTGAAAAGTGTCAGAGCCTACCTTTTCTACCAAGATGATAGAAAAAGAAAGCCGGGAATAGAGACCACGCAGAGTGGGTGTTGTAGTAAACCATCCCACCAGGAGCCGTAATGCTGTCGAGATTTCAGGAAATCAGCCCCTTAATAGTAATCTCTTCGCCAACACCTGTTTCGCCCGATGAAGCAACTCGCTGTAAAAATTGCTCCTTTCGCACTGGCGCTCATTCTCTCTGCCTCTTCTTTCTTACTTCCCTTTCGTGAAGACCTGTCGAGACTCGTGGTTAGCGAGATATGGTCGAACATATTGATCGCCCTACACTTTGTGCCGTTGCAGATAGTATCGCTCATCGGAGCCGGGACAGTGGTGAGTATGTATTTATTTCTCGCACTCCGAATCGCATTCTGGACCTACATTTCAATCAGGAAAAACGCTTTTACCTTCGTGGTAGTCGACATTTGCATCAGCATAGTAAACTTTGTGCCCGCCATACTCTTCTTCTCATTTCTGGTTCGAGTGTAAGCAGCAGCAAAATAGCCCTACACCGCCACACGCTCCCGGCATCCGCCCCCATTCGCTGCCATCTCCATTACCTCTTCGTCTTCACCTCCAAATTGCTTCTTCAAATTCTCCGCCACCCACTTTCGTAGGTCGCTATTCGCAGAATCGGCGGTGGCCGACGTATCACGGCGTTCAATGCGAAACTCCTCCAACAGTATCGAATCGATGTTCATAATGCAGTCCTTTGTTTTGTGGTCGACTGCATCCTGCCTGAAAAACCTGTCAGAAAAGGGGGTAAAAAAATGACAAAACTGTAATTCGGCCGGCCCAAATCGAGTCTCAACAGACCGTCTTTTCAGCTTTTCAAAAACCCCAGATGCACATTTCCATCCCGAGTGTATACTCCGCGCAACACACTCATCAGATCCATGAATCCTGACCTCGTTTACATCCTCCTTCTCTTCGGCTCCATTACCACACTCGGCCTCCTCATCCTTGGGTTCGGCGACAAGTGGAAGCAGAAGCTGTAGTCCACACTACGCCCCACCCTGCATCACTCGCGGGAACCAATTCCTCCACCGGGGGAAACCAGCACACAGGTTCAGTAGGTAGCAGAAGATGCCAATCTTCTGTCTGTAGGCGCATCCATTCCGTGTGGCAAATAGACTGCACGACCATCCCGGCGCGCACTCGAATTCGAAGACCGGGGATTCGTCAGACTGACCGACGGCGTAATGGTGAGCCAGCGATAAGGTGCCCCCACCAGAAACTCGTCACAAAAATCCCGCAGCCAGACAACAATCATTCGGAATAGCAACATTTCGAAAGTGCGCATCGCGGAAGAAAATACACCGACCACAAAAGCCTGTGCGCCCCGCCCCGTCAGACGCATAATAGTCTCTTTTCTCTCCCTTTCCGGGCTGGTCGCCACTGGGTTTTCGCAGGAAATTGCACACCACACCAGCCGAGAACTCGAAGCGATCATCGAGAAGATCGAAGCCATCGAGATCGAATCCACCGAGGTCACATCAGAGACAGTTGGATGGCTGATGGAGATTATTTCTTCAAAAAACACAGATCTTCATCGCCCATTTGTCGTGACTCACGAACAAAGCGGAACCTCCTACCATCCCACATCGAGCTACGCTATCTGGGCTCTCAGTTCACTCATCAAAGACACTCCGTACACTTACACAGATCCTGGCTGGGAAACTGGCGCGCACATGATCGGAGAGCGAAAACGATGGGTCGAGTGGTGGAAGAAAAACAAGAGCCGCTTACAGATTCGAGAAAGCCGAGGTCACCAACAAGAGACTCAAAAAACAATCGAATCAGAAAAGCAACGGCAGGCAGAAAACCTAGAGATGTACCGTAACATTTCGCGCATCCAGTCTCGCGGAGGCAAACGAGATTTCTTCGAACTCGAGCATGAGGTGCTATTTGGAAAATCAGACGGTAAATAGATCCCCCTGTATTTGGGGCCTCTCTCACCGCTTCTCGATCACATGCTCTACCGGCTCTTGGCTGGTCGCCGAAATCGAGCTCACCACAACAGACTCCTCGTTCACTTTCTCCACCCGAAGAGTCTCCCCCGGGGCTGACGGAAGCGAAAAACTATCTCCCTCTTTCACAAAAATGATATCCTCATCCTTCGTCGAAAATTCGGCGAAATACGTCGGGATAACAGTCTCAGTCTGGCGGAGCAGTTCATACGTCTCTTGGGTAGGTAGATAGACAATCGTGATGACAGAAGCATCCAAATTGATTCCATTTCTGACCATTTCCTTCTCCTCAAACGACTCGATTCGAAATTGCCCGTCCTCAGAAGTATCTCCGACTCTCAAATAGAAATTTTCCGGCTGTGGCCATTTCGCCGTTGGCAATCGGCGAATTTGAAATCTCTCAGCATCCGGTCGAGCAGCATACTCGAGTTTGTATTCCTGCTGCTTTCGATCGACAAAAACCAGCCCTTCGATACCTGGGCTCTCCTTACCCGGCGGGGCATTCCCGATATCCGTAAACCAGCCCTCGGTTACATATTCCTTGATCACCAGATGCTCGGTTCCATGAGGAAAGGAAACACGCTCCAGCGTCAGGATAACCGCAAGTGGTTCATCATTTAACCCCACAACCGCGTCCAGATCGCTAGCCATGGGAGAATCCCTCCTCACAAAAGCAGCATCAGAAAATTCGTTCAACTCCCCGTAAGGCGCATTAATCCCAAAAACATAATAATCGTCCAGATCAGAAAAAGAATCACGATCAAGACCGTAATAGTCAGACTTACGTTCGAGTACGACACGATATGTCCCCGGATTCGACATTTCGCCTTCCAGGAATTTCGCCAAATGCCGGTCGTGAAATTCGACGAAAATCTCCCAGTCGACTTTCAGGTTTCCATCCTCGACCCTCACAATGACAGGAAATCCCTGATCCCCTTCCTTAGTCGAAATGAGATACACCCAGTAAGGACCTCCCATTTCCTCATCCATCTCCATCTGGAAAAGCTGATTGGAAAATCGCGAAATCTTCACATATGGCCACTTCTCATAGTATGCCTCAATCGCAGGGCGTAGGCGTTCCACTTGGTAGCAGTATTTCAGTCGATCCTCCCAACTGGGAGCGTAGACGAACGCGTCGATTATCTCTTTCACTCGGGTCAGAGGCCCCTCGTCCGGCCCCGGTGCAGCAAACGTGTCAGGATAGTCCGAGGTCTCTTCTTTCTCTCTCGCATCTGCATCGTCAACCGAACCTGCTTGCGTAGGCTCTCCAACAATTTCAGCAACACGTTCGGCAAAATCCTTCTCCTCTTCTTTCGGCTCCGGCGCCGCACCGTTACTGTCGACGATCAACACCGGCTCGTCAGTATCGCCCGGCAAAGCTGTCGTGCTCCCGTTTTCTGAAGAAGGTTCAGCATCCCCCTCTTCACCCGAGCCGTCATCCCCACCTGACACATCCACCACATTTTCACCATCAACACCAGCATCCTTCGCCGTCCCGGAAAAACCACCAGACTTGAACTTCATGACAACAATCACCGAAACCGACACCACGATTACCGCCACAAAAATACCCATCAAAATCTTCTCCCATCCCACGGATGTCCTCCTACCCTCCGGTCGAGGTTTCGGCCATGGGCTTGGCGGATCTGGGTCAGGCTCAGCATCAGAAACCGGCTCAGTATCGGCACCCTCCTTACCTATGAAAAGCGATCTCATCTCAAGCCACGCATCCCTCATCTCCGACGCCGAGGCAAAACGCTCATCAGGCTCTTCCTCCAGAGCTTTTCCTACCCAATCGTCAACCTCGTCCGAGAGATCATCTCTCAGCTTGCTTGGCTTACTCGAAAAACTGGGCCGATTCTTACCCGTCAACAATTGGAATGCGATCAGGCCGATCGAATACAGATCACTCCGTTCAGAATGATCCTCAAGAAGCGGCGGCAACAACTCCGGAGCCATATACTGAATCGTGCCAATCATCGCTTCCGCACGACTACTCTTCTCCGCCGGAATCGTGTCCCCTATCTCGGACAGGTCCGGGGGATCACCAGAATTGTCTACCTGGACCTTCGTTTCGATCCAGGTCGTCTTCAGTTGCTGCTTATACTCCTCCGGATCGATCGCCTGCGCCAAACCGAAATCGGCGACAACGATCCCATCCTCATCGAGTAAGATATTCGCCGGTTTAATATCCCTATGCAGCACCTTCGTATCGTGAGCATAAGAAACCGCATCCAGAATCTGATCGACTATCTCAAACACATCCACCAGCGGGAACTGCGCTTCATCGTCCATTCGGTCCCGCAGCGTCACCCACCGACTCTCCCCATCCGTCGCAGGAATCCCCTTGATCAAAGGCATCTGCATCCACGTCACACCATTTTCATCAGGATGAAACCCATTCACCTCAAGAATATGAGGGTGAGCAGCACCCAAATTCTTCATCACCCGGGCCTCGTTCAGAAAACGCGCCCGAAAACTTTCATCCCCACTGTATTCCTGATGGAGAACCTTCAAGGCAAACTCATTCCCCAATAGATCGCGAACCGAGTATACAGTCCCCATACCACCCCTCCCGATGGTATCTTGCTTAATGTATTGACCGATCGTTTCAGGCATATCTCTCCAGCAACACTAGACCAAATGAGGAGCCAGAATAGCGCATTATTTCTCTCGATAAAGGGCAATCGCCCCTGCAATTTTTCAAAGACCACACCCCATTCATTCAACTCAGATCAAGTTCGTAAAATAGAGGGGACACAAACGCAGAAAATTGCAACAATCCCCCATCCAAAGGTCCCCATGAAAACCATCACCCCCACCGCTGCAAACGAGTCCAGCGACGCCACCGCACCTGGTATCTCCAGCCCGGCAGCTCCCACGAACCCACCGGAAACGAAATCATCGGAACCGGCCGGGGGGAATAAGTAGAAGCAAACAGGAATTGGATCCGTACAATAAAACCCGGCCGCCATGACTGGGCGGTCGGATTTCACACAACACCGAGAACAGGTGCATTCCTCGAAATAAGTGCTCTCACCTTGCGGCGAGAACCCATATTCCAGCATCACTCCCCGAGCCTACTCTTGAGTATCAGGGCCTTTCGAATTGTCGTCACCAGAACTTGCTCCAATAAATTCATTTGGATAGAACTTGTTCAACCACGCCTCGGCCAGTTGCCTTGCCGTGATAGGCTTAAGAAAATAATTAATGGGAACCCCACATTTACCAGCGATTGCTTTTTGAACATAGTCATCAAACGCAGTCATCATGGAGTTCGTGTCGATCACTTGATTATTCGCCGTGTCGTACGATCCGAGCGAAGACACTACGTTCGTCACATAACTGTTGTTCAATTGCATAAAGCTCTCCCCCGTCTTGGCCTTTTCAGCGGCCGCCCCCATGGAATTCACTTCCGTATCGGTTGCTCCCTGGATGGCAGCAAGCTGCTCCATCACCGCTTTAGGGTCTGGATTCAGGTTCTGAACAGACGTCGCCACCTCATTCGACTTGATG
Source organism: Verrucomicrobiales bacterium (assembly GCA_002698785.1). Classification (GTDB taxonomy): domain Bacteria; phylum Verrucomicrobiota; class Verrucomicrobiia; order Verrucomicrobiales; family DEV007; genus Arctic95D-9. The sequence continues at coordinate 33,885 of PAAG01000036.1, forward strand.
GAAGGAATCAGCCCCATCGTAATGACACTCGCATGAGACTGTAGATTAGAGGTGCTCAGCAGACTTTTGAGACTATCAGCAAAGGAAGCATCCAGCCCGAATTTTCCACTCGAATTGGAAAGAAATAGATTCTCACTAATCGATGCACTCATCGAGGTCGCAAAGGTAGAAGACTTCTGTGACGACTCCGATTTCTCCTCCTTCAGCAGGTGAACCATTCCCACGAAGCTGGAACCATAAGTCGCCCCGGACAGCAGATTCATTTCAGCCTCGTCGGAACCTTTGCCTGAAATCGCCTTTTCCATCGATTTTCGGTCTGATGTATCGATTTTCTTGCCTTTACCCGTCTTCTCCACATAGAAATTCCATGCTCGAATCGCTTTCTCAGGGTCGAGCACAAACGGAGCGAAGACATCAGCCATCTTATGAGTACAGTTTGCAGTAATGACCAGTGTACCTTGAAGAGAATGCTTCGCATGCTGCGCCGCCAAGGTATCCTTCGTCGAAGTTCCCACCTTCGCCGCATAAGTAGGCGATAAGAACCCTGACGTCTGTCCGGAAACATACGTCGCAATTGCGTTCGCATGCGCCTCCTGTCCTTGTTCATTATCCTCCACCCTGAAATACTGGGCATCCATTTTCATCGAGTCAGCAGACAGCTGAAACTGTTTGATGGCCGACTTATTATAATCCATCGGACTCTCGACCTGCCCCTCAATCTTAATGTTTCCGGCCTTGTTTCTCGCTTCCGTTATCTTTGGCTGAGCTTCGTTGTGCTTCTTGGCAAGGTTCACGGCGGCCGTAGACATCTGGGTCGTAAGTGTGTGAATTTCAGCGGCCATGGAATCGAGATCCTCTTTTTTCACATTCATGTTCATCATCTCTTGAAGAGTCATGTCCATACTTCGCTTGGCTAGAATTAGGGAGTTCAACTCAAGCTGTGCATCATCGATTGGCTTCTGCGCTTTGGCGATGTCTTTGAGAGCGTCAATCTTACTTGGATTGACGATATTCCCGAGCACCAGGCTGGGATCATAAGGGATAGTAGTAGGCATTTTATTAAGCGGTTAATACATTCAATTTCACATTGAACTTCCCACACAAAATTAAATCCCCTATACAAAGTCAACAAATATACACACAAAACCCCCTGCACCCTACTGCACCACCACATATCCCATGCCTGACTTTCACTACGAGTTCCATCAAGAGGGCTGCGCAGGAGGAATATCTGCCCCTCTAATCGATCCCCACTCCGTCAACGGAAACCCTGGCGTGATTCGGCTTGGATATGCAGAACTAATGAATGCGCAACTTAGGCTGGGGGTCTACCCAGGAATTCAATGGAACCACGATGAAATTGCCTGGCGTGTCTATGCCTTCATGATTGGATTTGATCGGGTCGCTTCTGCAGGTGGACTCCCCGGGGGCCCACCTCCTATACATGCAGCCCCCCAGGCTCCGACATTTCTACCCAACGCCGCGTTTGCCCAGTTCCTGCCACCAAGCGAAGTCGCAAGGAAACTAGACTCAACCGAAAAGGGACAGATCGGCTATCATGTTGGAACAGCCGTGGGCGGAGCGCTCGCGACTTACCTGAATCCGATGCTCTCTCCAACTACCTGCTGGTTTGCTTTTCACCTGTCGCGATCAATTAAGGAAAACGGCCGCTTCACTTTCCTCAATACGCGTCGGCCCGATATAGCAGCATTCGCCATAGATACGTTGCCCCCGCATAGAATTGGGCCACTCATTGTCTGGGAGAACAAGGGACACTGCTCATCAGCCGCCGGAAGCATTGCAGCAATGCGGAGAAACCTCGATCAGACACGAGCACTGGTGGAATGTTTACAGCTACCTAACTTGCCAGTTGGCGGAGTCATGTATCCAGCAATGCAAATGAATCCTCCCTTACCCGTCGCAGCGAGATTTGCTTCTATGGTAGACGTATACAATGGAAATTATCGTGTGCAGGTGATCGATCCACCCGGAGAAGAAAAGCCACAGAGATTTCTCGACGGAAACCAGATGACTGGATTCTTGAACGCTTACTACCACTCCTTTGCAGAAATAATCCACTCACACAACGCTCGCCAGCAACGCTACGGGAAGAGAACCTTCCACGTCGTCGCACTCCCCAGAGGAGTTACACTTGGAATGGACTCCCGCATTATAGAGTCACTGGAAGGTACCAACAATATGGCATCGATTGGTAAATTTCTCGCAGAAGGATACCAGGAATTGAATAATGAGAAAGATGCGCTCTACGTCGATCCCACAGGAATTCTCGTGGAGTTGCAACCAAATTGGGGGCACCCACCAAAGAAGCCGTCAGTCCCCGTTCGTCGCAAACGTGCCCGGAGCGATCCAGAAAAAGAAAATCAGCAATACAACGAGAACCCGGAAATTCCCGAATTACTTTGGAAGCGAGTGCTGATGGCTGATCGAGTAGAAATATGGAATCCAGAAAATAACTCACTCGAAGAAATTCTTTTTGATCGATCAGACGATTACGAAATCCCTGAACAAGAGAACTCTCACGAAGACAAAGATCCGGAGGAGACATCTCAAAAACTTATCGTATCAAAATTCCAGACAGGCCAATCTGCACCCCGCGTTTCAACAGACCTCGTGTCACCCGAAATCTACTATAAAATCCGCGCCCTGTGCAGTTCCCGGGTCGCAAAGAAGAGGAGACTACTCGGAGGTGGTCCGGAACCATAATTAAGTCATCTCCCCGATGATCCCTTCAACCCTTTCCCTTGTTGCAGAGAAAACGGTCGTCGACACGAAAATCTCCCCGTCGCGAAACCAGTAGCCTTCTGCACTTCCGCCAATCCAAACTTCGTGCTTCGCGAGTTCAGAAATCAAATCTCCGCCACCATCTATATCGAGTACGCAGAACCGAAAGCCATCTGGCAGATCCAGTCTCTGCAAAGATTCGCATATCCGCTGAAAACCCATTACAGCCGGACATGACCAGAACGCCATCAAGAGGAGAACACCTACCTCGATATCGAGCGTGCCGGCGTTCTCATCAGATTGATATTCATACGAGGAATACAGCCCCTTGCTGTATTCTCTTAATATCTTCATTCCATCAGTCCTGCCTGGCATTCTGCTCTCACCACAATATATCAATATAAATAAATTCAAGGCTACCGAGAGTCATACCGGAAAAAAGGACACAAACCGGCGCTCGAAAAAAAGCAGGACACAACGGGAGAAAATTGCAATAATCCCCCATCCCAAGGTCCTCATGAAAACCATCACTCCCACCGCAGCAAACGAGTCCAGCGATGCCACCTATCTCGATGTTCGCTTGCTCGACGATTACCAGCATTCCCACATCGCCGGAGCCGTCAGCAACTGCGTGTTCGAAGTCGCCTTCACCGATCGCCTCGAAGGAGCCACCCCTGACAAAGACGCCATCTACATCGTCTACGGCGCAAACGAGAAAAGCAAAGAAGCCGAAATGGCCATCGAGAAAATGGAGCGACTCGGCTACACCAACCTCACCCTGCTCGAAGGAGGCTACACCGCCTGGACCGCTGCCGACCTCCCCACCGAAGGCACCGGCGATCCCCCTGCCGAACCCAACATTCCCGAAGGCACCCACCAGCTCGACCTCGGCCAGAGCTACCTCATGTGGACCGGACGCAACCTTCTCAATAACCACAACGGTCGCGTCGGCATCAAATCCGGCGAAGTAGAAATCAAAGACGGCAAACTCACTGGCGGCCGCTTCGTAATCGACATGACCAACATCTGGTGCAACGACCTCCAGGGCGACGCCCACGATGGACTCATCTCCCACCTCAAGAGCCACGACTTCTTCGACGTCGAGCACCACCCCGAAGCCGTCCTCGAAATCCGCAGCGCAAAAGCCATCGAAGACGCCCCTCCCGGCACCCAGAACCTCATCATCACCGGCGACCTCACCCTTAAAGGTAAAACCGCCCCCGTCGAGCTCGCCGCCGTCGCAGGAGTGACACCCGAGAAACAACTCGCCGCCCAGAGTTCCTTTCTCATCGACCGCACCGTCTGGAACGTCCTCTACGGCTCCGGCAAACTCTTCAGCCGAGTCGGCATGCACCTCGTCAACGACCTCGTCGATATAGAAGTGAAGGCCGTCACGCTACCGCCTTCTTAAGAGGCGTTCCCCTCTCTTACACCGCCCCACTCCGCATACCCACATGCGGGAGTTGTCCGCATCGGCACGGTAGCTTACAACACCGGGATGCCCCCCAGACTCTCCCTTTCCGTTGGTGTGTGTTTGCTAGTCATCCTGCTCACCGGTCGCGCTTCCGGTGATACCGCTACCTACGAAGTCCAGAGCAATGTCATGATCCCCATGCGGGATGGAGTTCAGCTGGCAGCAGACATCTACCTCCCCAGAAAAGACGGAAAAGTGCTCGGCGGCCCATTACCCGTCGTACTGACCCGCACTCCCTACGGAAAAGGCACGAGCGAAGCGAGAGCCTACACACCCCACGGATTCGCCGTTGTCGCACAGGACACCAGAGGAAGAGGCAAGTCAGAAGGAACGTGGACCTGGATGACCACCGACCGAGAAGATGGCTACGACACCCTCGAATGGATCGCAAAGCAGCCATGGTCGAACGGAAAAATCGGCATGACGGGCAACTCCTACGTCGGCGCTACCCAGCATCTCGCGGCGATGTCGCAATCCCCTCACCTCACCACCGTCATTCCCTCAAACCCATCCATCAATCATGGTATCGGGAGCGTCATCTACGGCGGTGCCTTTCGTCTCCGTGTCGTGAACTGGGTCGTAGGCAATGCCGCCAACAGCAGCCTCTCCCGAGACCCCGCCTACAAAGAAGCACTGCAACGCCAGGCCGGACAGAAAGAATACTACCTCACCCACATGCCCCTTCGAAGGGGAACGACTCCGCTACGCATCATCCCGGAGTATGAAAACATGATCGTCGATATGCTGGAACACCGCCGAAACGACGAATTCTGGCGTTTCAGTAACATCATCGACTATGTCGACGAGCACAAAGATATCCCCGTCTTCATGGTCGGTGGCTGGTACGACCTCTTCAGCACCAGCACGACTGAGACCTACATGGCGCTGAAGGAAACTAACAAAGCCCCCACCCATCTCATCATGGGACCATGGCCCCACAGCCCCGGTGGACGTTCTCACGCCCAGGTCGACTTCGGCCCCGACGCCGCCGTAAACATGGGTTCCGTAAACCGCGTCTGGTTCGATCGCTGGTTGAACAACGACGAAACCGAGTTCGGGAAAAACGTCCCTTTCCGCACCCCCGTCCGCCTCTTTGTCATGGGAACCGGAGACGGCCACAAGACAGAAGACGGAAAGCTCTATCACGGAGGCTACTGGCGAGACGCCCCCGACTACCCCTTGCCCGAGGCAGTCGAGACAAACTACTACCTCCACACCGGTGGCGAACTCACCCCTGACAAACCAGCAGCCCCTACCGCATCCACCACCTACCAGTTCGATCCCAGCGATCCCGTGCCCACCGTAGGCGGCTGCATCGTGGGTGGAGTCTCCGGCGCCTGGAACCAGTGGGGCGGCAAACATGTCTGGAATGCAAAAGAACCCATGCCTCTCTCCATGCGGAACGACGTGCTAGTCTTCACCACCCCTCCCCTCGAGAAAGACACCACCATCGTAGGCCCCATCACCGTCAAACTGTGGGCCACCTCTTCCGCCATCGATACCGACTTCACCGCCAAACTTCTCGACGTCTATCCCTCCACCAAAGAGTTCCCCGATGGATTCGACCTCATCATGGGCGACGGCATCATTCGCGCCCGCTATCGCGAATCCGACAAGGAAGAGACCTTCATGACACCCGGCGAGACCTACGAATTCGAAATCAAGCTCGACCCGTGCAGCAACGTTTTCAAAAAAGGCCACCGCATCCGCGTCGACATCTCCAGCAGCAACTTCCCCCGCTTCGATGTGAACCCGAACAGCGGCGAACCCGCCAACGACTACCGGCAAAAGATCATCGCCACCAACACGATCTTCCACAACAGCGAACACCCCTCACACATCATCCTCCCCCTCGTCCCCGCAGGCGAATAGGCCTACCCTGCCACTCCCACAAAGCTTCCCCCGATGAACACCACCCGACGACAATTTCTGAAAAACACCGGCGCCGCCAGTCTCGGCCTCGGCATGGCTACCCCATCATTCGCACAGTCCGCCTCAAAAAAGATCGCTCCCCCCGAAGCCTGGACCCTTCACGGCGAACAATTCCGCTACACTGGAGAACACGAAAACGGATGGATCCAGAATTTCACCTCCACCGTCGAACCCCTCCCCGACAATCGCTGGCGCGTCTGGACCAGCACCTCCGTCCCCAAGAGCGAAATCAAAAACATCGGCTACCACGAAGGAACCATCGGCGGAAAATGGAAAGCCGTCCACGCCGTGTGCACCACCGGAGAGCCAGATCCCGATGCCGAGCTGGCCATCGGAGGAATGCCCGAGGGCTCCCACCCCGTCCAGGTCGTCACCCTTCGCCTGCAGGGCGGGCGCACCCGCCTTTACTTCTGGGCCCACGGCGGAGGAGTCGTCCGCTACGTCGCCGCCGATAGCATCGACGAATCCGCACGACGCTTCCGAGTTATAAATCCTCTCACCCCCTGCCTCTACCACCCTGGCGACCGAGCCGTCAGCGGAGCCATAACCAGCGAAGCCGGCCTCACACGACGCGCCAAGCAGGAAGCCCACCCCATCGCCGGAGAAGAACTCGCCACCGCTGCCCTTCTCTCTAACGATGCCACCAACGTCTACCAACTTCCCGACGGCACCTTCGAGATGTACTCCGTCGCCCTCGTGCAGGTAGAAAAAGACGATCCACGCTACGCCCCGCAGGACAACCTCAAAGGCTACATGCGCGTCATCGATCGCTACACCAGTGCCGACGGACTCACTTGGGGAAACCGGAAACGCGTCATCACACCCGACGCCGACGACCCCATCGACCAGCAGTTCTACTACCTGTCCGTTACCTACACCGACCAGGGTCGCCTCGGACTTCTCGGCAGCTACAGCCTCGATGCCCAGGCCATCGACATCGAGCCATGCTACTCCGACGACGGCATCACGTGGCACCGCCCCGCCCGCACCCCGTGGATTCCTCGCGATAAGCCCGGCAAAGGCGTCGCCACCTACCTCCTTCACGCCCCGCACAACCTCGTGCAGAGAGATGGAAAATGGTGGCTCTTCTACACCGGCGGCAACTTCGCCCACAACCACAAGCACTCCCACGGAGAACCCGACCGAGCCATCCTCGCCGCCTCCTGCGATTCCCTCTGGGTATAAAGGCAGTCTGCAACAGGCCCGCCCCACAGTCCGCACTTCAGTCTCTGGCGTTGCCGACAACAGCGATCATACTGAGCAGCTTATGAGAAAAGAGCTGCCCAGTCCTCACCCATTTCTCGCCATCGTGGCAGCGGCCGTCGCCTCGCTCATTCTCACGCACACCGCATTCCCCTGGGGAGGCGGACACGATCCCCTCAACGAGATCGCCGTAGAGCACCTTCCCGCCCCCATCAGGCAAATGCTCACCCCCGAACTCCAGCACAAAATCGTCGAATGGTCCCACGCCCCCGACGATTTCACACCGTGGGAAGAACAGACAAAAATCACACTCCACCCCGACGACCTCGCCTTTCTCCACAGCCTCGGGATGAACCACCCCTACGCCCTCCACGCACCACGTGGCCAGGCCGCAAACTTCATCCTCCTCACAAATGCCTTTCGCGAAAACGCTCCCGAGCGCATCGCCTACTGGTCCGCCTGTCTCCTCCACACCTTCGCCGACGAAGCCGCCGCCAACCACGATCCCCTCGTCCACTTCATCACCTACGGATTCAAAGGCGGCTACCAGATCGACCTTAGCGAAAGCGGCGTCCTCGACTTCGTCGAAGTCACCCGCACCACCGAAGACCGCGCCACCATCGACAACCTCCTCAAAGACTACGCCCCCAACCCACTCGGAACCGATCCCGACGACGTCCTCGTAAAAATCATGCTCCACGGCCTCGAAGCCAACGTCTACCTCACCGAGCGCGGCGCCCGCGTCGCACACACCTTTTCCCAAGACGCCTCCGAAGCCGAAATCACCGACGGGCGCAAAGCACTCGCCGAACTCGGCTGCTACGGCATCCGCACCGGAGTCGACGCCATCCTCACCGCCTACCAGTTCGCCACCTCCGGCGCCACCACCCTCACACTGACAAAAACCATCCAGCAGACCTACGAAGAACAGCGAACCACCTTCCTCGCCAATCGCCCCCTCTCCCACGACGCAGCCTACCACGGACTGCTCGACACACCCGCCCATCACGACAGCCCCGCCATCGGAGTCATCCTCGAGCCATCGCAGACCATGAACAAATCCGACCTCAGCTTCACGTCGAAATGGCTCACCTCCGCCACCATGCGCCTGCTGAGAGATACCGATACCCCCTACCGTCCCCTCGACCTCCGCACCCTGACACCTGCACACACACAAGATCCCGCCGACCTGCCAGTCATCATCATCTGCGCCGGCGCCCTTCGCCCCGCCCCCGCGCGACAATGGCTCCAGGCATACGCCGAAAAAGGCGGCCACATACTCCTCATCGGAGGCGAACACGCCGACCTCCTCGGTCCCCTGTCCGAAGCCCTCATCGACGTATCCGAAAACACCCACCTCCCCGTCACCTCCAGATACGGGCAGAACAACACCACCTACATCGACAACCTCAGCATTCGATTCCTCAACGAATTCGCCGACGAAAAACCAGACCGAACATTCCCCTTCCTTCACAACCCCGACACCAAAAGCGGATGGCAAAAGCCCAAGTGCAACTACGCCCTGCCCGCCACCACACCGAACGTCCGCCCCCTCGCCCAACTCATAGAAGGCACCGACACCATCGACATCGCCGGAGTCGCCCTCGACCAAGACGGACGTCCCATGCACATCTTCATCCCCGAATACCTCATCTCCCCCTACCTACTGACCGAGCCAACCACCCCATTCGATCCCTCCCGCCCCACCTTCGATCCCATCGCCACCCGACTTATGAAAGCAGCCATCAAGCTGCTCCGTTCAGAACAATCGCCCGCAAAATAAACCCCTCGACCGCACCCTCTACAGCCCAGAAAAACACATCAGCCGAGTTCGGCATGCACCTGTCAACGACCTCGGTAGATATTGAGGTGAAATCGGTCACGCTACCGGCGAAGGGATCATCGAGAGACCAACTGCTTTGCTTCCCCCCCACTGGCTTCACCGGAGAAGAAAGCAATGCTCACGGGGTTGGCGTGAACGAACCGACACCGCGGCCCGAAATCAATAAGGTAGAGACCTGCGGCTCGCAGGTCTACGTCACAGCCCCGGCCTCCCATCCCGTGCATCGCGAAACCGGCCTCACGCGCGTTTTCAGGGAGAGAAAAACCAATCGGCTACGGCCCGATTCAAATCTACCGAATCCCGAGTCGAACACGTGATTTTCGAGGAGAAGCGACAGATCTAGTAGAGTGCCATACTTATCAATAACTACCTCTGTCATTACATACAATCGAACACGTGTTCAACGGTTTACCCTTTATTTAGTTGCTCCCTCAAATGCAATAGCACACCTTCCATCGAACCCCGCGTTTCCAGCCTCCCACTCTCACAGTGAACTCATCCCAAAAAATCTTCCTCTCCTGCGTCACCGCCGAGTTCGCTCGTGAGAAGGCTCCGTTTGGTAAGACAAGGCAGGATCTCGCCGCCAAACTCCGCCGCGGCGGTCGCGAAGTAAAATCCGAAGAAGACTTTCGCCAGGCAGGCAAGGAAGCCATCCTCGAAACCCTCGACGACTTCATCCGCGACAGCGCCATCGTAGTGCAGTTCATCGGCGATCAGCTCGGAGAGAAGCCCAGCAAAAACGCCCGCGAGCGCCTCCTCGCCCGCATTGAGAAAGACGGCAACACCTTTCTCAACAACCAGACCGAAGCCTTCCTCACCGCCCTGCCTGCCTACGAGGATCTTACATACATCCAGTGGGAAGCCCTCCTCGCCCTCCACCACAATCGCCCCCTCTTCCTCTACCGCAGCAAAGACAGCAAAGCGAGCGCCGAGTTCCCGGCCTACGAAGCCCTCCTCAAACAAGCCCACACCGAGCGACACTTCACGCCCTTCGAGGACAAAGCCGACCTTATCACCCTCGTCGTCGTCGATACCCATCCCTACCTCCTTGCCGTCCCTGCCCCGCTCAACAACCTTCCCGGCTCCATCGGCTACCGCTTCAAAGGGCGAGCCACCGAGCTACGCGAAGTCCACGAGGCCCTGCAACACGGGACCAGCGCCATCACCCAGGCCATTACCGGACTCGGTGGCATTGGCAAAACCCGGCTCGCCCTCGAGTATGCCTACCTCTACGCCGACGAATACACCGCCACCTTCCTCCTCTCCGGCGATGGCGAAAGCACCCTCATCACCAGCCTCACCGAGCTAACCAGTCCCCTCTACCTCGACCTTGAGGCCGTCCACCACCGTGACACCGAGACCCGCCTCGCCGCCGTCCTCCACTGGCTGAGCAAAAACGAAAACTGGCTCCTCATCGTCGACAACGTCGATTCAGAAGACGCCCGCGAAGCCATCCAATCCCGGCTCGGCCTGCTCCAGCACGGCAAAGTCCTCATTACCTCCCGCCGCAACGACTTCGACGGCCAGGTCAACGCCATGCCCCTCGGCTTCCTCAGCGCCGAAGCCGCCCGCGATTTTCTCCTCGACCGCACCCAGCGAGAACTCGCCGAAGACGATCCCGAATCCGCCGCCCTCGATCTGCTCGTCGAAAACCTCGACGGACTCGCCCTCGCCATCGAGCAAGCCGCAGCCTACATCGCCGTCCACAAAATCACTTTTACCAATTACAACCAATACTTCGAGACCAACCGCCAGCAAGTCCTCGCCTGGAAAAACGCCAACCTGACCAACTACGACAAAACCGTCGCCACCACCTGGCTCACCACCTTCGCTGAGTTGAGCGAAGACGCCAAAGATCTCCTCAACCAAATCTCCTTCCTCGCCCCCGAGCCGATTCCCCGAGCGATTTTTGAGGGAGAAGACGTGCTGCCGCATGAAAGTGCGATTAATGACCTCGCCCGTTATTCTTTGGTGGAGATTCTGGATGAACCCGCCGAAACCTTTCAAGTGCATCGGTTAGTGCAGGATGTGGTTCAGGGGCGATTGGGTGAGGCAAAGGTGGATGTGTGGAGTCTACTACTCAACAAACTTGCCACGTGGGCACCGAATTCTGGCCAAGATATTGCCAATTGGCCGAAGTGGGAGCAATTCGAGTTTCACGCAACAGAGCTTTTTCAGCGAGGAAAGGAATTCAAGGATATTCTTGATTTTGGTTACTTGATATCAGGATTTGCGGGGTACGAGCATTTCCGGAACGGTAATTATCCAGTTGGCGAAGCTCTGACACGTCGAGCTTTAAGCGTGCATCAAGAACTGCTCGGCGTTGAACACCCTGCCACGCTGGCGCGTTCGAACGATTTGGCAGTGATGCTTCTCTCTAACGGTGAATACGAGAAGGCCGAGACGCTTTTCCGACAATCGCTTTATGTAAGCGAACGAATTTTGGGAGTTGAGCACTCATCAACTTTGACGAACGCAAGTAATTTGGGGTTATCGCTACACAAAAGATCTGATTATGATGGAGCAGAATCGCTATTTCGGAGAACGTTGGAGATAAGAGAACGAGAACTCGGAGAAGAGCATCCAGACACATTAACAAGCTTGAATAACCTAGCTTCCTTGTTGGATTCAAAAGGCGAATTTGAAGAGGCAGAACTACTTTTTCTGCGCGCACACAATGCGTCCAATAAAACATTGGGCCCCGAACACCCTAACACATTAGTTACCTTAGGAAATCTCGCCTGTCTACTGCGAGGAAGAGGCGCATATGAAGAAGCGGAACCGCTTTATGTGCGGGTATTGAGGGGGCTTGAGCACACCCTCGGAAAAGAACACCCAGACACTTTGCTATGGCTGAGCAATTTCGCCGGACTTCTCGCTGGAAAAGGGGAACATGAAAGAGCATCTGAGATTCTTCGTCGATCCCTTGAAGGCCTAGAACGAGTTCTCGGCAAGGACCATCCTACTACATTGACGAGCGTAAATAATTTAGGACTTTCATTGAAAAAACAAGGCGTATATAGAGAAGCTGAGTTATTTTACAGACGAGCTTGGGAAGGAAGAGCGCGAGCGCTTGGTTCGGAGCATCCCAAGACGCTGTCCAGTATAAACAATCTTGCCGTGTTGTTATTCGAAATCGGCGATTTTGGAGAAGCGAAGCCTCTGTTTCGACAAGTTATATCTGGAAACGAGCGAATCCTAGGAACGGAGCATCCAGATACCTTGTCGAGTATTAATAACCTAGCATGCCTGCTCGAAACGCAAAAAGAGCTTTTGGAAGCAGAGGTTCTTTATAAACGAGTAGCCAACGCAGCGGAAGCAACGCTCGGAGAAGAGCATCCACATACACGGATTTACAAAATGAACTTACAGGACTGCCAAACCGCCCTTGAGAAATCCAAAGATCCTCCTTCCGACACCTGATTCACTCTATACCTCCTCGCCAATTTATGCAGCCCCCCTGCTCCCACAACCCCACCCATGCCTCCCGAACGCATCACAGAAAAAATCTTCCTTTCCTGCGTAACCGCCGAGTTTGCTCGCGATCATCCGGATTTCGGCGAGACCCGGCAAGCTTTGGCACATGGTCTTCGGCGACGAGGGCGGGACGTTCGGTCCGAGGAGGATTTCCCTCAACCACCCGGCGACATCCTCGAAGCCCTCGACGACTTCATCCGCCAGTGCAGCGTCGTCGTCCAGCTCGTGGGCGATAGCTTGGGTGACTTACCGACCGTTCAAGCGATCGAGCGGCTGCATGCGAAGTTTGCCGGAGAAGAACGCAGCTTTCTCGACAAGCAGGCCGAGGCGCTTCGCACGGCCTTTGTAAAGGGCGGACCGCTCACCTACATCCAGTGGGAGGCGCTCCTCGCCCTTCACCACCGCATTCCCCTCTTTCTCTATTGCGACGAGAAGGCACTCGACCGCCATCAGGCCTACGGCGACCTGCTCGCCCTGGGGAATCCGAGTCGCTATCTCTGGACTTTCTCCAGCTTGCCCGATCTCTACGCCAAAGTCATTGCCGATACCCACGAGCATCTCAAGGCGGTGGCGGCGACGCTGAACAATTTACCCGGCTCCATCGGTCGGCGATTCAAAGGGCGGGCCGACGTCTTACGCGAGGTCCACACCGGCCTGCACGACGGAGCCGGGGCCATCACCCAGGCGATTGCCGGACTGGGCGGGATCGGAAAAACCCGCCTCGCCATCGAGTATGCCTACGCCTTCGCCAGCGAATACCGCGCCACCTTTCTTCTCTCCGGCGACAGCGAGGCCACCCTCACGACCAGCTTCACCGACCTGACCAATCCGCGCTACCTCAACCTGAAGGACGTCCACGCCCAGGATTCCGAGACTCGATACCACGCCGTCCTGAAATGGCTCGCGGAGAACGAAAAATGGCTCCTCATCGTCGACAACGTCGATACCCCCGAGGCCCGCTCCGCGATCCAGAATCGCTTCGGCGAGTTGGACCGAGGCAAGGTTCTCATCACCTCGCGGCTGAAGAGTTTCAATACCAAGGTCCGCACCATTCCCCTCGATCTCCTCACCCCCGAAGCCGCCCGTGACTTTTTCCTCGATCGCACCCAGCGCGACCTTGCCGATGACGATCCCGAATCGCAGGAACTCGATAAGCTGGTCGAAACTCTCGACGGCCTTGCCCTCGCCATCGAACAGGCCGGTGCCTACATCGCCGAATTCAACGTTACCTTCGCCAAATACATCCTACTCCTCGCCGAGAACGAAAAACGAGTCCTCGAATGGGACGACGCCGATCTGACCGACTACGAAGAAACCGTCGCCACCACTTGGCTCACCACCTTCGAGCGACTCAGCGAAGAGGCCCGCGACATCCTCAACCAGACTTCCTTCCTCGCTCCCGAGCCGATCCCCCGCACCATCTTCGAGCCCGAAGACACCCGCCCCGACCAGAGCGTCATCCACGAACTCGCTCGTTACTCCCTCGCAGAAATCCTCACCGATCCCGCCGATACCTTTCAGGTACATCGGCTGGTGCAGGGCATTGTGCAGTCACAGCTCGGCGAGAAAAGGGAAGAGATATGGCATCGATTGATCGCCAAGGTAAAAGAGTGGGCACCGAACGGAGGACAGGATATCTCGACCTGGTCGAAGTGGGAGCAGTTTGCGTTTCACGCACCAGCGGTTTTCGGACGCGAAAAAGAATACGAAGACACCATAGATCTCTGCTCGCTGCTGAGTGGATTCGCTGGCTTCGAGCTTTTTCGAAATGCGAACTACGAAGCCGCCGAAAGATACGTCCGGCGAAACTTGGAGGCGGACGAGCGATTACTCGGGCCGGAACATCCCAACACCCTATCGAGCATCAACAACCTCGCCCTCTTGCTCAAATCAAAAGGCGACAACAGCGAAGCGGAGCCTCTCTACCGCAGAGCCTTGGAGGCGACCAAGCGAGTCCTCGGGCCGGAACATCGAGATACCCTATGTAGCCTCAACAACCTCGCCGCATTGCTCGAATCAAAAGGCGAGTATGAAGAAGCGGAGCCGCTCCATCGCAGAGCCTTGGAAGCGAGAGAGCGAGTCTTCGGGCCGGAGCATCCCGATACCCTATGTAGCCTCAATAACCTCGCCGCATTGCTCGAATCAAAAGGCGAGTATGAAGAAGCGGAGCCTCTCTATCGCAGAACGTGGGAGGTGTACGAGCGAGTCCTCGGACCGAAGCATCCCGATGCTTTAAAAAGCGTCAACAACCTCGCCGGATTGCTCAAATCAAAAGGCGAGTATGAAGAAGCCGAACCTCTCTATCGCAGAGCGTGGGAGGCATACGAGCGAGTCCTCGGCCCGGAGCATCCGGATACCTTAACCAGCCTCAACAACCTCGCAGCATTGCTCGATTCAAAGGGCGACTATGAACAAGCCGAGCCTCTCTATCGCAGAGCCTTGGAGGCGAGGGAGCGTGTCCTCGGGCCGGAGCATCCCGACACCCTATCCAGCCTCAACAACCTCGCCCTCTTGCTCCAATCAAAAGGCAACTATGACGAAGCCGAGCCTCTCTATCGCAGAGCCTTGGAGGCGTACGAGCGAGTCCTCGGGCCGGAGCATCCCAATACCATGCAGAGCCTCAACAACCTCGCCGCATTGCTCAGATCAAAAGGCAACTATAACGAAGCCGAGCCTCTCTATCGCAGAGCCTTGGAATCGAGAGAGCGAGTCCTCGGGCCGGAGCATCCGGATACCTTAACCAGCCTCAACAACCTCGCAGCATTGCTCGAATCAAAAGGCCACTATGGGCAGGCCGAGCCTCTCTATCAGCAGGCCACGGAAGGGGCCGAGAAGATTCTCGGCAAAGACCACCCGACCACAGAAATCGTTCGAGCCAACTGGCAACGCTGCCTCGCAGCAATGGAGCAAAAGGACGAGCCACCCGAAGACGACTGATTTATCCCTGTGTCTCCTACGACCTCTCAGCACCCGCGCCACCTCTCTACTGGATTTTTCTTGTATCTATGTTAGAGTATACAAACCCGACCGCGAAAGACTGGTTGAAATATTTTGCTCTATCCTCTCCCTCCTCGATGGAGTCACCGAAGCGCCAGAAGCCCTCAGGCAAATTCACAGAAATGCCCTATAAGTCGGGTAAAAGACCCAAAATGAGGGGAAATGCAGGAAAATGATAGCCACCCATCATTTCCCCAACATCGCCAAAACACTAACAAACAACCACTTACACCAAAAGAACCCCGTTTTTCACCCAAAAACGAAAACCCTGTAAAATCTTAACATTTCAATCCGGCCGCCTACCCCAGATTCTCCCCCATCCATTTCCGGATCAGCTTGGCAATCCTCTTCCGCCTCCGCCGCTTCGCGAAAAACCCTTCTCCTTCCAGCTCTCGATTTACCTTTCCCATCGCCCGCTGGAAGAGCATCTCGTGAAACTCGGATGACTGATCTCCCGGAGCCGAAAACTCCATCACCGCCAGATCGAGGATCTCCTCATCGCTCGGTTTGGGCACCACCGGCTTCGGAGCCTCCGGGGCCAAGGGAATAGGATCCACCATAGGCGGAAACCGCTCGTCCATCGCCGCATTGAACCTTGCCCACAGTCGGTTCCGCTCACGCTCCGGAAGATGCGCGATACAATCCGTGTAGCTGCGAAACGCCATGATCTGCCCCATGCTGAGACGGTGCTCCTCCGGAACATTCTCCATCAAGTCATCGATCCAGGGGCCTGGGTCTTCAATATCCACCTCGCGGTCCATTCTTTACCGAATCATCGAAAACCAACACCACCTATAAATCCCCACTATAGACTCTCCGGTCTCTCGAAGGGACTCTTGTACTGGATCAAAACTCGGTTCTTGTCACGCGCCGACCGAGAAGACTCTGAACTACAGATCCATCGCGAAGCGAAGTTCCTAGAACGGATACGATCTTTAATCTTCATGATCACTTTGTATCGGGTAAATGCTCCACCCCTGAGTTCACTGACATGACCACCTCGGAGGAAGGCGCCAGTCACGTTTCCATCCCCACCCTTTTCGACGATTCGGACGTTTAGATCACGCTTTGCTATTCCCCTCGCCTTCGTTCGAAGAGAGTCCGGAACATTGCCGTCATTCTCCGCGGAAAGGAAGAAAACGTTTCTCGGCTGCCTCGTCTCTATGTTAAGAGATTGACCACCGCCATACCGGTTGTCGCCATCGTGCCTTCTCGCATTGCCGCGCAGCCCGTAACGAAGATCAGGACGATAACTCCCGCGGAACAGTTCGATCGTAAACGAATTCACATTCTTCACCCCGAACTCATCCGTGATCGTGTACGAGATCACATACTGCCCGGGAGCCAGGCTCGAAGGATCGAATGTCGAACCAGAAACACCGGGACCGAAAAACATTCCATCATCCGGAGTCGCCCCTGTAAGATCGAGTAGATCTATCGGCCCCGCAGTCGAAGCGACCGAAAACAGCCCTGCATCGAAGGTCGGCGGAGCAAAAAGTTCGAATGCTCCCATGTCGACTGTAGCCACACCAGATGCCGGATCTCCCATAATCACACGCTCAAATCCGACTCCCCGTTGATCAAAGGGCTGCGGCTCGAGAGTGTCCATATCACCATCAAGATCGAGTACGTCATCGACCAGGTCAGCGTCCAGACCAGCATCGATTGCCGGAGACCCCGGGACGAGAGCGTGAGTCCTCGTAGGCCCACCATTGTCAGATAGAGTCGGATCGAGAACATCGCCGATCACCGTTCCGGTAGAGGCAAAACTCGCATCACTCGAGAAGTCAGGTTCTCCCTGAGGATCGCCAATGAAGTTCGCTCCGTTCGACACTACTGTTGCGGTTGCAGCTCCATCGATGTCCCCACTGTTGTTGCCTGCTACAATCGAGTTGTCGATCGTGAGCGAAACACCCGAGGTAAGAACTACCGCCGAGCTTCCTGTGTTTCCTGTGATCGTTGTATTCGAAAGCAACATTGTGCTGGTATCAGCCAGTCCAACACCTATCCCCGAATTACCTGACAAGGTAGAGTTCACGATGGTGAGGTTTTCGGTCCCCGCCTGAAAGATTCCACCGTAGTCCAGACCGGAGTTGTTGGCGAGGAGGCTGTTGAAAATGGAAAGCGGACCGGTCGAATAGATACCGGCAATCGCAGCCGAAGATGTACAATCGGAAATTTCCACCCCGATCAGTATCAGGTCCTCAACATTCGTAATGGCTCCGCCATCGGATCGCGAAGCCCCTTCCCCATTTTGAATGGCAATGCTTGACAGGACTACCTTCTGGACCGTGCCCGTGCTGTCATCGACAGCAAAAACGTTACTAACAGAACCACCATCAAAGATAGCCAGATCTGCACCCGGTCCAGTGATCGTCACGGAACTCGTGATCTGCAGCTCCGTTGCGATCGGGAACGTCGCCGCCCCACCAGCAAAGAGCGCAGGATCAAATGTCACTTCCTGCCCTCCCATCAAAGTGGCCGCATACTCGAGGGCTTCACGCACACTTGTCTCTTCGTCGAAAGCGTTCACCACATCGCCAGTGGTCGTCACCTCCAGGCTCGGCATCTCAGGAAGAGAGAACGCAAAGTCGATCGTATCGTCCTGCTCACCTGCGAACAGGCTCACCACCTGAGGATTAGCCCCACTCGTCAAGACGAAGCCCGCCGGGAGCGTTGTGACATCGACCCGGACGTAATAGGTCCCAGCTGCCAGATCAGTAAACTCATAACCACCAGTGGAGTTGGTAGCGGCGAACGGCTCTCCCCCGTCGAGAGTATCATTCTGGTTTTGATCGAGGAACACGGTAACTCCGGCTAGCCCCGGCTCTCCTGCGTCCCGCATTCCATCACCATCCATGTCGTCCCAGACGAGATCTCCGATCGATCCCCGGAGAGTTACGGAACTCGGATCATCTTCACTGGCATCGGTAGGATCACCATTCCCGTTCGGGTCCGGGTCACTGCCCGAGTCCGACAGGTCACTCGTCATGGTGCCATCTGGCGATTGGGCCGCAGCAGTAACCTGACAATCATATATCCCAAGACCGGACCCCTGATCCGTTACCGTGGTCACCTCCACCACGACTCGAATCTGGGCCGTATCGGCAAACGCAAGAGTGCTCGAACCCGGAACAAAGATATCCGTCATTCCACCACCATTGAAAGAACCATTCAGCATCAAGGTGCCCGGGTCGTCGATCAGGGAAGGCGGAGAGGTGATCGAATAGTTCCCCGCACCAAAGGTAGCATCGAGATCCACCGGCAGCGACACCTGCGAAAGCGTCACGTTTCCGAAGTTCTCCAGGTAAAAGTCGATCGTTGCCGTGCGCCCGGTGATCGAGACATCTTTGGCTACACCGATGACAGGTTGCTCAGCAACGGTAATGGAAGTGGCGTCATTCTCTCCCGCTTCGTCGGGATTTCCGTCTCCGTCTGGATCTGGATCGGTCCCACTATCCGACAAGTCACTATCCGGCGGGATACCTGGGCCCTGTCCCGAAGCAGTTACCTGGTTACTGTAAATGCCGAGCCCGCTTCCAGTATCCTGCAAAGCAGCTGTCTCCACGACAATTCGTATCTGCGCCGTCTCGTTTACCGAAAGAGTTCCTGACGTGATGAGCTGGGTTGTCCCAGAACCGTCGAAGCCTCCGTTCAGCGTGATTGTCCCCGGATCATCGATCAGCGACGGCCCAGAGGTGACCGTGTAGTTTCCTGCACCAAATACAGAGTCAAGATCGTCGACGAGCGAAAGTGACTGGAGTTCCACATTACCAAAATTCTCCAGGTAAAAGTCGATGGTTACCGTCTGCCCGCTCACCGAAGCATCTTTGGCAACACCGATCACCGGATCTGCAACCACCGTGAACATAGTGGCATCATTCTCCCCGGCTTCATTGGCATCACCATTGCCATTCGGATCGGGATCAGTGCCATTATCCGAAGGATCGGTGACAGTCGTGTTCTCGGGAGAATCTCCGGAAAACGTGACCTGACTGCTGTAGCTGCCGAATCCGGTTCCTACATCCTCCACATTCTCCACCGTGACCACCAAACGAATCTGTGCCGTATCGCCGGCAGCAAGAGTGCCGCTGGAAAGAAGCTGAGTCGTGTCGCTTCCATTAAATCCCGCGTTCAGAGTAATCGTGCCCGGATCGTCGATGAAAGAAGGCACACTGGTAACGGAATAATTTCCACTGCCCAGGACAACATCCAGATTCAGCGGAAGGGAGAGAGTATCCAGTTCCACATCTCCGAGGTTCTCCAGGTAGATATCAAAAGTAGCCTGAGAACCAGATACGTTCACCGACAGCGCAGCACCGGCCGCGGGCATTTCAGGAGTGACGCTGAGTGCATCGGGAACGCCGGTCGCAAACTGAAGTTGTCCCGAATTGAACGCATCATTTCGTGTGCCCTGGAGAATTGTGACAGTATTATCGTCCTCCAGAGCCATACAATGGTCAGTAAAGAAGTTCCCCTGAGACGAATTTCCTACCAGCGCGTTCTCCGCCACAAAAGTCCCTGGCGTCGTTTCTGAAAAGACGACTACCGCCTCTTCCAGGCGATTAGCCATATCGTCGAAGGCACTATACTGTCCCGACACTACTCTTTGGTCCGAGGCGTTAATTGCAATGTTGACCACAATGACCTGTTCAAAAAAATCAGTTCCTGACGGAGCGGAAATCGAGCCCACCATAGAATTTGCGAAACTACCACCAGCGTCAGAAGTAATTCGCACCGTCGACTGCTCGAATGGGATGGTCTGCTGTGCATAGGCAATGTGAACCTTATCATTACTGTCGACAGCAAGAGAGGTGACGTAGACGTCGTTGGTATCGGCCACTTCTGTCGGCGCGCCCCAGGTTGTACCCGTTCTCTTCACATACCAGACATCGCCGCTGATCAGGTCGGGATCTTCCTTGACGTATGACACGTGGACATTTCCGGCACTGTCGACAGCCCCGTCAATTCCGGAAATGCTGGACCCGCCGGATATGGTATCGACTGTCGTTCCATCAAACGCATTGGTTGTCCCTGATACGTTCCAGCCCATACCATTGTCGAATGCGTGGACGATATTGTAACTGTCCGGGTCCGTAGCATCGGACCACACGAAGATCATATGCGGATTCTCCGAGCTATCGAGCAGCATTACCGATTCACCATTTGCGACGGCCAGGAATCCATTTGGATGGGTAAAAATATAGATTCGGCGAAAGCTCCACGTTTCGGCAGAGGCGTCGAAAAACCCGTAGGCTATCCCCCGTTCCGAACTGGAGCCTCCAGCCGTTTCTGCAACATGAATTGCCAAATGAATGTCTCCATTGGTGTCGAACTGAACGCCATTCACGCCGATCTGATTGATTTTTCCGAGATTGGACAGCTGCATCGCTACAATCGACCCAGTCAGTCCAGAACCGGGAATCTCCGTCCAGGAAGATCCATTCCACGTAGCGAATAACATATTTCCGCTATCTGACCCAGCGCTGTACTCCCACACTCCGTAAACGGTCCCGTCAGGGGCGATCGTAATGGAAGCATTATTGTTTGTGTCTGCTGTTCCAGTGAGAAACTGCCCATCTATAAAACCGAGAGTGTCTACAACATACGCAGCACGTGCACCCTCGTTGAAGGCGAGCTCGGCTTCCACCTTTCCAACCGCAGTCTCAAGGTCCCAATCACCACCCAGGAGTTCCACACCCGTTGCATCGTTCGAAGCAGCTACATCTGCGGCGACACGCTCCGCGAATGAAAGGATAAACTCCTGCCCCACGGTCCCAGCCGCCAGATCACAGCCGTAAAGAAGCACATCGCCACCCGGTGAAAGCGCTTCGCGAATCATCGACAACTCCATGGCATAATCAGCCAGGCCAGCTTCCGTAATCGCAGCATTCCCCAAGTGCAGTTGCCCCCCTTCCGCATGGGAGAGAAGGTGAATCGCCGCATAGCCAGATTGATCTTGTAGCGTATCGGCTATCTGCGAAATCCCATCCCGATCCTTATTGAGAACTACGACTTCAACATCCTCACGCACTCCTGACAGCAAGATCTCTGGATCCTTCACTCCAGCATCCACGAACAGGATCTCTTTCGACAAGCGAGTTTCTGAAGTATCTGCGGCAGAGGCAGTTGTATAAAAGGCAAAAAGTGTGAGTACATAGCAGTACCCGGCAAAACAGCGGAGCAGGTCTTTCATGGCAGGACGTTTTTCAGGCGGAGAATTAGGTGAGTATGAGGTCAGAATACAGAAACATCCAACCATTATTGAACGCGAAGTCGTCACCTCGTAAAAACTGCGTGTCCATCCGAACCACGCCTTTTTGCCATATTTTTCCCCATATCTATGTCCTTCTCGTGAACTTCCCTCTGACCACCAGGTTGATCACTTCCCGGAGTGTATTTTGAGAAAAGTTGACGGACCTCCCCTTCTCGTATACTCCATTCGATCATGGCATCTGAACCGATTATCGATCTCGCGACTCTCGACACCTCCTCCGTAGCTTTTTCCAAGGAGCAAGTGCTCGGGCTGAACCGTCAGCGTTACGAATTCGAGCAGCTCGACAAACTGATCCACCTCGATGTCGAAGGCGGGTTCGCCGTTGGTTTCAAACACCAGAGCCCCGAAGAATTCTGGACTCGCGGTCACATCCCCGGTCGTCCTCTCATGCCTGGCGTGCTCATGATTGAGATGGCCGCCCAGGTCAGCTCCCTCATTTTCCACCTGAAATTCGATCCCGAAGGCGAAAAGTTCTTCGGTTTCGCCGGTGTCGACAAAGTGAAATTCCGTGGCGGCGTCGAGCCCGGAGACGACCTCGTCATGGTCGTAAAGGCGACTCGCCTGAGATCTCGGATGGCCAGCTTCCAGGCCCAAGGATTCGTAGGCGACAACTTCGTGTTCGAAGGAGAAATCACCGGCATCGTCCTGTAGCGGACAATTTCCAGATCGGCGACACTACTCCCCTACCTTCGCCTTCGGAAACCCGGAACTGGTGCAGAGAAACGGGGCGAGAAATGCGATGGCATTGACCTCGCCATACTCTTCTTCCCACTTGGGATACAATTTCTTTTGTGCTTCCGTTAGAGATTGGAAGGCCGGAGTGTCATTGAGGAACATGTCGTAGAAGGAGGACATGATCTCCACCGTCGCCTGGTCTCCCACCGGCCACAGGGTCAAAATGATATTCCGCGCCCCTGCCGTGTTGAGTGCCTGACGAATTCCGAGAACACCCTCATCACCGAACGCGGTCCCCGCACCCGTGTCACAAGCACTCAGGACAACGAGCTCGGTAGCAGAGAGATCCAGCTCTGCCATTTCCGCCGCAAGCACCACCCCGTCATTTACCGGGTCCGGAACTTTACCTTCGGCCCAGACAGAAAAGGTATCCTGCGCACTTGTCAGGGCGAGACCCGACACGTACATGGGATGGCGAATGGATTGCCGCGGCGAAAGCGTCTCAGTTTCCGAATCCCCCTCCTTCTCAGTTCCCACCACCAACTCATCCAAGATGAATCCGTGGGTAGCTAGATGGACAATCGACGCGCCCTGACATTGTTCATCGAGGGCCGACTCCGTTGCCTTCTCCCCAGTCAAACGAACCACCTCGAAATCCTTTTCAGCCAGCTTCCCCTCGATCCCTTCGACTTCCTTGCGCGTCCCGGGAAGAGGAACGAACGAAATCGCCGGAGTGGCGGATACCAGATTCTCCTCTACTCCACTTCTAATCTCAGTAGCCGCATCTGAGTTCTCCGCAAGTAGGACCTCAGCTTCGCCACCATTCTCAAAGACAGCATCACCTAACAAGAGCGCACGTCGGGATGGGGCTTCAGTTGAAGTTGAACCGGTAACCAGGTCGCGCCCACTCGTCACATAGCGAACGTCATACTTCGAGAGGAGAGTGTTCTTTTCCCCGTCACGCAGAAATGCGAGGGGGATAAAGTGAAGCTGGTCCCCGGGACTCAGGATCACGGTTTTCATACCTCCCAGATGCTCCTCGATCGGGGCAATGACCGCGTCGTAAAGAGCCGTTTCCGCTTCGCGAAATTTCTGCACACGTTCTTCGTCTTTCACCAGCTCCGCCGTCGCCACGGTGATGATCTCGCGATAGGTCTCGATGGCTTCCTCAATAGGTGCTGCCGGACCGTGAGGAATGAAAACTGCCTCGCCCTCTTTCTTCAAAAGCACAGAAGCATAATGGAGTTCCTTGTTTTCCTCCTTCGTGATCGGCTCATAGCGGAACATCTCCACAAGAGCTGCGTCGGCGGGAAGTACGCTGCGAACCTCATCCGGCCCGATGGAACAGGGAGCTACTCCTGCCTTCTCCGTTTCTAACATGTCCGCAATCTGCTTCTCAGTGCTTTCCAGCTCCGCTCTCAAAGCAGCCGCCTCCTTGCTATGCTGTCCCTTTTCAAGGATCGCTCGGTGAAACCGGTTCGCCAGGTTCTCGCGCTTCGCCATCATCTCTACGGCTTGCTCATTTTCCGCC
The DNA here is from genome assembly GCA_002698785.1 of Verrucomicrobiales bacterium. Lineage (GTDB taxonomy): Bacteria > Verrucomicrobiota > Verrucomicrobiia > Verrucomicrobiales > DEV007 > Arctic95D-9. The sequence goes on from PAAG01000036.1 coordinate 58,036, forward strand.
AGCTTACCTGCTGCACGACGACGCTCACTTAGCATATCGAGGACGGCACCTTTCAGCCGAATCTGCTCCTCGACCATCAAATCGGCATCACCCAGTGTCCCCGGTAGATTCACCGTATTATCACCCGCTCGAGCCACCAGACACTCCCGCTCCGAGAAATAGGTCAGAATACGGCGCCACCTTTCGTAATCCAGTTCGAGAGCCTGCTTTCCGAGCTCCAGCGCCTTTTCTCTCTCTCCTGATAAATGATAGGTTAATGCAAGGTCGGCTTTGGCAGTGCGAATCGAATAACCAGCGTCTCCGTTCTCTTTTTCATAAATGGCCACAGCTTGCTCGAATAAATCCGCAGCTTTTGCAAAATCTCGCATGGCATAGTAATGCCCCGACGATAAAAGAGCATGGGCCGTCCGTTCGTGTTCCGGCCCGTGTATTTCTTTCGCAAGCTCGATGGCGAGTTCAAAGGTCTTCTCGGCCTCTTCCTCTTTGCTTTGATCGGCAAGCACTTGTGCTCGCGACGCCGCTATGAGCGGTCGCAGAGACTGGTCGACTTCCTGATCTTCCAGTAGCTCCATCGCTCGTACGAAAGCTTTGTTCGCCTGCTCAAGCTTACCCTGGTCAGACAATATCAGTCCCAGGCCGTAAAGGTTCGCAGCGAGTTTGTAATGATCCTCCCCAAAGATTGATTCATTAATTTCGAGAGCCTTTGCATACATGCGTTGGGCTTCTTCGTTCTGTCCGAGTCGGACGAAAAGCGATGCTCGATTCACGCAAACTGCCGCCAAGTCAGGATGATTCGGACCGTACGCGCCCTCCATCAATTCCATGCAGCGCAAGAGCGCCCGGTCCTGATCTGCATAGTCGCCGAGGTAGTTGTAAATAGTCGAAAGATTGAACAATGCAGTGATCGCAAGCGGGGTCTCTTTTCCGTAGGAGTCTTGCGCGGTATCAACAGCTTTCTGGTAGATCCTCTTTGCTTCCTTGTAGCCCCCCCGGCTCGTCGCAATGTTTCCTTGAGTAATCAGGATCGACACATACTTGTCTGGATCCTGCTTTTCTGAGCGTTCCAAATCTGTCACTGCCGAAGCGAGTAGTTCATCCGCTTTATCGAATTCACCTACGGCAGAATAGAGACTGGCGAGGTTCGTATACAGATTCAGCGAAGCATCTACTGGTTCCCCACTGGACACCTCCCCTGCATTTGTCAGGGCCTCTTCATAAGTCTTCCTCGCCTTTTCGATTTCCCCCATAGCATGGTAGAGAGAGCCGAGATTTCCTGCCGCAACGAGCAATTCTGAGTCGTCGGGTTCAAAACTGGAAAGGCAATAGTCATGATAATCCGTCAGGAATCCCTCGGCAGCTTCGAACTTTCCGAGGTCTGCCAGATTGTTCCCGTAGTCCGACATCGCATTATAAATCTCGGGATGACCAGGCGCATAGCAAGCCGCTTTTGCGTCGAGCGCTTTGATCAGGAGTTTCTCCGAATCCTCATATTTACTCTGCTCCTGCATCAGTGTCCCATACAAATGATACACGTGCGCAGTACGACGATGACCGGTGCCCAGCTTCTTTTCAAACACATCGAGTGCATAGATAAAGCACTCCTCAGCCTCTGCTGCTCTATTGTTCTCCCGGTGAACACTGCCCAGGACATAGTTTGCTATTCCATCTCCCAGCGAAGATTCATCGTCAATGGCCACGATTACCTTGATCGCTTTCTCGGCTAAAAACTGAGCCTGCTCAAGATCTTCCATATCGAGATAAAGCTCCGCCAAGATGGCCAGGGCATAGGCCGTCTTCGTATGGTTCTTCCCCACCTCGGATGCGCAGGCGTTCGCCAGATCAGTCAGAATAAGCTCGGCTTTTTCATACTCTCTGATTTCGAGATAGAGCGACCCAAGGTTGTCCGTCATCCTCAGGTTCTCTAAGTGCGTCATGCCGAACTCCTTGTGGCACACATCCATTCCGGCCTGGAAGGATTTCTCCGCTTCTTCAAACATCCCCCAGAATTGCTGGAGCAAGCCTCGATTCTCGTATAGAACGACAAAATCGAGTGGTTTGGCCTCTGGATCTTGCTTCAGGTTCTCCAGCACTTTCTCGTAGATGACCTCCGCTTCTTCCGGTCGGTCGTTTCTCCCATAGAATTCGGCCAGATTGCTCATATCGACACCCGTCCTGCGAGCCTTCGCGCCGAGAGCTTCCGAGGACAGTTCGACTGCCATCTTGTAGTACTTTTCGGCCTCCTCCACTTTTTCCAGCGCATCGTAAGACTCCGCCAGCCAGTTGACGATCAGACTGAGTGTCTTCGGCTTCTCTTTCCCATCGTCGTAATAGTTCACCGCCTCCAGGAGCGCAGGGACTGCCCTTTCATACTCGCCCCCCATGTAATAGCACTGGCCCAGAGACATATTGCACTGGGCGACCATGTTATGATCCGCGCCGAACATTTCGATCGCCTGGTCGCGGAATCTCTCTGCATAAGGCGCAGCCTCGAGATACTTCCCCTGCTCTTTGAGTGACGTCATTTTCGTCGCCACCTCGCGGACCTCCTCTTCCGTAACCGCTGAGGCTTCACTTGGTAAAAAATGAGCCAACAGAAGCACGGCACAGAGAAAGGAGAATAAAAAGCGGGCAGGCATCAAGACCCGTGCACTACAAACAACTAATGATCAAGCCAACGAAGGAAAAACAATTTCTCACCTATCGACTCACTAACACAACTACTCATGTATTTTTCCACCGCAAAACGTATAGGAGCACCCTGCTTTGAATATAAAGATCTATTAATAAACTAAGTGCCCCAATCTACAAAATCTCCCGAAAAAACGTCGCAATAAGTGCCAAAACAGCGTTTTCGCCCATCCTGAGGGCAAAAATGTGAAAATTCTTGTTTTTATTGTTTTTTATATTTGCAAAGTGCAATACAACTTTCTCTATGAATTCATGCGGAGGGAGGAAAAAGCATGGGTTCACTTTAATTGAGGTGCTCGCCGTAGTGTCTGCAGTTGGGGTGATCTCTGCGATCGCGTTTTCATCATTCGGAAACATTCGAGACAACGCGAAACACGCGAAGCTCAATACCGATGTCACCACCGTGAACTCTGCGGTGAAGCAATTCCTGACGAGTGGAGGTTCGCTGGATAAACTAACGAAGCCTCAGGACATCATCGATGCCCTCAAGGCGGACACAGCAGAAGACGTTCGCAGCACTGTGACCGGTTTCTCCGGTTCTTCCATCGACCCGCGTCTGAAGGTGGTGACAGGGAAAGCTGGAAACGACCAGCCCGTCGTGACCTGGAGTGCCACGGATACAAAGTTTGTCATCAACCCTAATGGAGGATCCGGTATTCTGGAGTTTGTGTTAGACGAGAACCTCGCTGATGTGGACTACGGAAAGAGGATAAGCACCCCGACCGTTTCGTATAATAAGGATCCCGGCTGGATCTGGGCCTATCAAGATTCTCCGGCAACAGCACCGATCGGACCATCCGAGATCCCCGTCACGAATGTTCCAAATGCGGAGATTCCCCCTCCGATGACAAAGCTGTCTCCTCCGCAGATATCCATCGCGAGCGGCACCTTCACAGAAGATCAAATGCCACTGACCGTTTACTTGTCGAATCCCAATGATCCTTCGACATGGATCATGTTTTCGATCAACGATGGCCCCTTTTCTGAATACTCGGGGCCAATCACAGTCACTGAGGCTACCTCTGTAACGGCGTATGCTGAGGGTGTTTCGAATTTGTGGATCACAAGCGACGATGTCCACGCCTCTTATCAGGTCAGTCCTCCACCTCCTCCGGAGAATCTTTCACCACCTGAGATCTTTCTGACGGCCACCACTTTTACTGACACCATATCTGAGATCACTCTTTCGATAACGAATCCCAACGTCGCGGGCTCTTCCGATCTGTATTATTCCATTGTTGCCCCCGCGGTTGCGCATCCACAGCGGACGAACTGGACACGCTACAGCGGCCCCCTTCTTACCTCGATCGTCGATTTCCCCGATGGATACGAGATCGCCACCTACGCGAGATCCACCGATACAGCCAAATACATTGATAGCGCCACCTCCACCGCAGCAACTACCGTAGAGTTCCTCGGCATCTCCGTTACCGGAGACGTCTTGTTTGTCGTCGATGGCTCCGGGTCCATGCGGACAGATTTTGGCAGTTCGACTCGTTTCGAATTCACCATTAACAAACTCATCGAGGTGATTGAGCTCCTGCCGGCATCCATACGATACAACGTCGCTTTCTTTGCAGATGGAGTTCACTGGACCGACGGCTCGGATCAACTCAAGAAAGCGACAAGTCCAAATAAGAATGCGACGATCAATAGTGTGGGTAACATCGTGGCTGATGGCAGGGGGACTTTTTACACTGCTGCTCTTTCGCTACCGGAACAGTTTACCCCTCTGCCCAAACAGGTAATCATGCTATCCGACGGCCTGCCGACCGACACCGGGTTTCTCTCCAAGGCGGAAGAACTCGCAGCACTCGGCATCCGCGTCGATACGGTCGGGCTTGCCCTGTCTTCGACCGATGCCGGCGAAGGAACTTCTACCGAATACTCGACAAATCCCCTCTCCGAAATCGCCCGCTTGACCGGGGGTAGTTACATCCTGCTCGACAAGCCGTAGCTTCTCATGCGTCAGTGTGAACCTGGTAAATCATCCATCCAGGCGAACTCGGTGCCGTGCGCTAGATCTCCCAAACTCTCGGATCGAGCAGGCGAAGTTCTTCGATGGTGAGGTTGGGATTGTCCCGGCAGAAGTCGCGCATTTTCTCTGCCGTTTCTTCGTTCACAGATTGAACACCTCTTCGGAGGTCCCCCTCGATATCCCAGATGGGGCCATAGTGGAAAACGGCGAGATACATGAGGTTGGCCTTCCAGGGACCTAAACCAGCTTCTCGGCAGGCATCATGAAATACCCAGTGCGTCTCTTCCCACGAACGCTCACGGTTGTCACAATAGACATCATGAATGACAGAGGCGTCGCGGTATAGGCCGGTGGTGGGAGCCCCAACGAGAGTCCAGAAGATTCTCGGAATGGATGCACCATCGATCTCCGACCCGGAGTCGGCTTTCCAGAGCGAGCCGTTGGAGGCGGTGTATTCGACCGTGTCGAGGAGCTTGAATTTCTTTGCCTCTTTTGGGTCGTTGGTCCGGATCCATTCGGCTTTTACAGTGCCACGAAACTCTGCAAGATCGGGGTTGTAATCGACCGGATCAAACTGCCCTGTAGGAGAGCGAAGCTGCAGAGCGAACGCAGCGACGGAAACCGTCGAAACGGCGAGCATTACTACTGTTCTTTTCTTTAAACTCATGTTGGACCGACGAATCAAGATGGGATCTCAGTCGAACTGATTGGGCTTTTTATCGATGCCGATTTCGTGCGTGCGGAGAAAATTGAAGTAAGACGTTGGGGCTGTGATGATCTCGATGGATTCAAGTGGTCGCTGAATGTGTCGTGATCGATATTTGAATTGTTAGCCATTGACTGGTCATGAGCTCCAAGTCTTTTATTCTTTCAATGAAAACGACTACATCGAAGGGAGCGCGGATCTTTTTCGCTGCGCACTTGATCCTCTTGTCCCTGTTTCTCACCCAATGCAATCCTCTACCGGATGGTTCGGGAGATCAGTCTTTCGGTTCGGAAGGAAAATTCACTCTACAGGGAGACTACGGATCTCTTGCCTACGAGGGGTCTGCCACTTTCATTGAAAAGGATGAGAAGTATGTTCTACACATACCTAGTTTGCGTCTAACATTCCTACCCAAAGCCCTTACGAATCGCACGGAACGAATCGATGCGAAACAGCTGAGACTCGTCGCCACGGTTCGTCCGCCATCCGGGAGTGGACCTTCGGATATTATCGCGAAGGCGATTCACCCTCTGTCAGTCAGTCTCACAGCCGAGTCTCCGACGTTTACGCTAACAGACGTTGTTTTGGAAATACCTACGGAATATGTTATGCGGGCGGACCATGTGGGGTTGGCCGTTACCGATGAACGGATGCTCTGGCCAGTCGGCGGAGAGCTGAAACCCGAGTAATTGAGCAACGGCAGCATGATTCCGGATCAAAGGAAACCATACTACACAGATTGCCTTCGAGAACGCCTGCTTAAAAATCAGGTTACCTCTTTTCAGCCGCCTGCTTCTTCTGCGGCCAGAGGAGGTAGATGGCGAAGCCGAGGATGACGATGCCGAAGAGGAGCCAGAGAATGGAGTCGGTGATGGCGCCGAAGGTTGCCAGGGTGACGCCAGGTTCTAACACGGACACCGATGGGTCGGCGGGATTGTAGTAGGCTTTGACCGTCGGGTAGTTGGAATAGGGATCGATGACCTTCTGGGCCTTGTTGCGAGCACCTCGATTGTGATAGTCCAATTCTGCGAAGCGAATGTTCTCTCCTGTGTATTCCGTGCCGTCGACCTGGTAGGTGTATCCCGCGGTGGGCTGATAGCGGTTCGGCGTGCCAGTGGAGGTAGAACCTTCGATTACATTAATCCGGGCACCGGTGATCTTTGCCTCGGTCTCTGTCCATGAGGTGGAGGCGCGGGCGTTCTGGATGGTCTCCCATGACGGAGTCATGCGATAAATGCCGACGGCCAGGAAAGCGATACCCAAGAGGGAGAGCCCGCCGATGACACAGCCTGCGACGAGCTTGTCCTTTTTGGGATCGTGCGCTGGGGCTGGTGTCTGGGGGTTATCGGTCATGTCAGGTATCGGTGGCAGAGCGAATCAGCAGACCGAATGCCATGATTCGCTCGGCACTGTTACTTCTTGAACATGTCGTTCGTCTCGTCGCCGCCACTAAGGACGTAGGCGACGAGGTCGAGGACTTCTTCTTTTGTCAGCATTGAGAGAAGCAAGGGTGGCATCGGTGATACTTTGGATACTTCGATGCTTTCGACTTCCTTACGGTCGATGTTGACTCGCTGGTTGGGGTCGGAAAGGTCGGTGTTCAGGGTGACGTTGTCACCGCTGAGGTTGACCACGACTCCGGAGACGATGTCGCCGTTGTTCTTCGTCACCACGATGGGCGCGAACTGTTCGTTGATCTCTTTGCTAGGATTGATGATCTGATCGAGGAGATCGTGCGGGCTGTAGCGACCACCGGAACCGGTGAGGTCAGGGCCGGTCATGCCTCCTGCGTTTCCGAAGCGGTGGCAGGCGTAGCAGGCGGCTGCGGTGAACATCTTGCGGCCGTTGGCGAAATCGCGACCTGTCATTCCATTTTCTGCGGCAGCGCTCAACTCGTCGAGCGTCCACATGGTAGGAGTGCGTCCGGCAAAGACAGCGCCCATGTTTTCGATGGCTGATTTTTTCTCGGGCTCTTTGGCGATGAGTTCGGCGAGTTCTCTCTTCTCGGCGTCGGTGAAAGTCGCGAGGCTGTCGGTGCGGATGAATTCGATGAATTTATCAAAGCTGGCACCCCCCTTGTAGTTGGCTGCCTTGAGGAACCAATTGAGCTGCTGCTCGCGAAGCTCGGGGGTCCACCCTTTCTTGAGGAATCGGAGACTGCGGGCGTATTCCATTTGGGGCTCCTGGCTTTCGGCGGAGGCGATAAGGGCCATGCCTTTGGCTGCTGCTTCCGGTGCCTGGAGGTATGCGAGGGTTTCGGTGAGAAGCCAGTTTTCCTCGAAAGAGTCGGCGGGGTAAACGGGATTGAGTTTCTCGACGAGACTGTTGATCGTGTCTTCGTCAGGATCTCCGAAGCGGACGAGCGCGATTTCGATGAGGCGAACGTAACCAAGGAGTTCGTCTTTGGACATTGCCTCGGGATCGAGCTCGAGGAGTGAAGCGAAAATCTTGTCGCGGCTGGCGGTGTCGACTTTGTGATCCTCGGCACGCTGGGAAGGGGCTACTCCGGTAACACGGGCGAGTGCGAGAACGGCAGGAATCCTTCTGCCAGGAACAGGATCGGAAAGTGCTTTGTCGGCCCACTGATCGGCAGGCTGATGCTCAAGTGCGACGCGTGCTGCCCAGCGAATAAAACGATCGTCGTGATCGAGATAGGTCCAGACGGTGTCGACGGCTGCGGGATCTTGCTTGCCGTGGAATGCCTCGAGGCGATGGCGAAGCTCGCGGTCGGCGTTGACCTCGGGCGTCATGTCGACAGGCGAAGTGTCTTCGTCGCCGGTGTAGCTGACGCGGTAGAGCCCGGACTGGACACGGCGACCACCGATGGCGAAATACATGGCTCCGTCTTCGGGGTGGATGATGCCGTCTGTCACAGGCAGCGGCGCGCCGGTGATGAATTCTTCTTTCTCCCCGACGTAGCTGGCACCGTCTTCTTTGAGATGGCAGGCATAGACTTTGCCCCAGCTCCAGTCGAAGACGTAAAAGGCGTTCTGGAATTTGGCAGGAAATTTTGCGCCGTAACCGAAGAGCGCGCCGGTGGGTGATCCGGGGCCGATGTTCACTGCTGCGGGAAGATTGTCAGGATAGAACTCGGGGTATTTCCCGGCTCCGTTTCTCCAGCCGAACTCGGCGCCGCTCACCACGTGATTCACGCGAGTGGGACGATACCAGGGAGTATTGAAATCGTACTCCATGTCGGCGTCGTAGGTGAAGAGTTCACCGTCTTTGTTTAATCCGGCGTCGTAGATGTTGCGGAAACCGGAAGCTACGATCTCGAACTTTTTCCCATCGGGAGAGACGCGGTAGATGATTCCGCCAGGGGCCAACCTGTCACGGTTGTGACCGCGACCATCCGGCATGCGGGGCAGCAAGTGATCGTCGCCCCAGACTTGCGCCACAGGTGAGGAATCTTCTGACTCGGTCAGGTCCACGTTGTTTCCGCAGACGAGATAGAGGTCTTTTCCTTCTGCGGTAGGGAGAACCGCGTGGACGCCGTGATCACTTCTCGAATTGAGTGCGCGGAGTAGTTCGACCTTATCGAGTTCGTCATCGCCATCTGTGTCGGTGATGCGATAGAGACCGCTCTGCATTTTCTGCTCGTAGTCGTTGACCCCGGCATAGAGGGCTCCGTAGGCGAAGACCATTCCGTTGATCGCACGGATGTTGACGGGGACTTTCGTGACGTCTTCCTGCTTGAGTTCCTCCCCTGCTGGCGGCGGTGTGAATCGATAGAGATCGCCATACTGGTCGCTCGCATAGATGCGGCCTTTGTCGTCGTTGGCGAGAGCGACCCAGGAACCCTGATCACCCCCGGGAACGGAATAAAGAAGCTCGACTTGGAAACCTTCGGGCACCTTGATGCGGTCGACTGGTGTGGCTTTGTTTTCACCAACAGCTGGGCCGACCTCAGTGGGACGCTTGCGCTTTGGCTTTGCTTTCGCGTTCGCTTTTCCTTTCTGCGCGCCCTTGGGCATTTCTTTGGCCTTGGCTTTCGGCTGAGCCTTTGCTTTCGGATTGGCCTTGGCTTTCCCCTTTCCTCCCGGCTTCTGCTTGATGATCTCCTGGGCGTCGGAAGGGATGTCGGCTTTGGCGAAAGGAGTCACGCCACCGTCGGGCAGGGTCTTGAGCTGGACGTCTTTGATGCGGACTTCCATGGCAGGGCCGCGATGGATCTGGAATGCGAGGAGGCCCTCAAGGGAACGACCTTTTTCATCGAAATCGTCGAGCTCGATGGTGACCTTTCCGTCGAGCTTGTGGGTGATGTGATTGCCCTTCGCAATGATGGTGTACTCATGCCACTCGGCGACATCGACAGCGACCGGGTCGCGCTCTTTGACGAGCCATTTGCGAGCGTCAGTATCGACGACCACGCTCTGGCCATTTTGAACGACGATGCCGCGTCCGCGCTCGTGATAGATCATGGCGTTGTTCACCGGGTTGGGATGCACATCGCACTGGTAGCCGCCGACCGACCACTTGCCGACGTCGGGACGTTCTTCGCTGCGGTATTGGATGCCGGAGTTGTTGCCCGACTGCTTGACCATGGCCTTGAGTTCGAAGTTCTTCACGGTGCCATCGCGCCAGATTAGGAACTGATTGTATTCGAGATCATCCGGGCCGCTTGTCTTGCCGACGATCTCTCCGTTTTCGACTGACCAGAACTTGGGATTGCCATCCCAGCCGGTGAGGTCTTTCCCATTAAAGATCGAGACGAACTTCCCTTCCTGCGCGATCAGCAGGCTGGAAGTGCATAACAATGCCACTGCGAGGAGTTTTCCAAATTTCATTATCGAGGGGGTTGTAAAAAATCAGGGGGTAAAACCGAATCTCCGAATCCAATCACAATCAAGGGACGGAAGGGAGTACAGAATGCGTGAGATACAAAAACGGCAGGAGGGGGTATTTTTGGGGGAGAGGAAGTCGGGAGCAGGGAGCAGGGAGCAAGAAGCAGGAATGACGTTGATCGGAAGGAGAATGGAGTGTGCGGGTGTGCCAGGCACGTTCGATGTTTGATATTGGATCTTGGATGTTTGATTTTGGTCGCGGGCTTCTGTGGATGGTGGGGTGCGGGGGAAGAGGTAAGAGTTACGGGGATTTTGACCGGTCGCTGAATTTGGGTCGTGGGCGGTTTTGAGAAAAAGATAAAGAGGGTGAATTCCAAAATGAGGGGAAATGAGGGGATTTTCCGTTTTCCCTCATTTTGCCGTGATGTTGTTGGTTTTGTGCGGGTTGCGATGTTTTACGGGCCATCATTTTGCGGTTTTCCCCTCATTTTGAGGGTTTTGGGGTGTTGTAAATGCGTAAGCTTATTGACTTGCCACACCAGGAATCTTATACTAACATAACACTATTGCAATGTCGAGGTCATCTGAAGTGTCCATTGATATTCGTGCCTGCCAAATCTCTGCAGAACACGGGAAGAATTGTTTCGTAATTTGCTGATTTAAATCGAATACTGAGACCAAAAATGCTACACATCTTGGCTCAATAAAATGGTATCCTTTGAATTCCTCGTTCCTAAGCGCCCCCTTTCACATCAAGCCAAAAGCAGCGCTCACAAAAACGAATGGAGGGACTACGTCTACGGTCGCGCCTTTCGAGAATGGCAAGCCCCCCCAATATACAACACGAAACTCCGACTTACTATCGTCTACATTTGCGAGGAAGACCCACCAGATATCAATAATATCATAAAACCGGTTCAAGATTCTTTATCAACATTGGTTTATTCCGATGATCTGATTGTTTGCGACGTACAGGGAAGCCTGAGAATGGTGGATGACTTGATCGATTTGACGGGACTTCCACCGCTCCTACAAGATGCAATTTTAATTGGTTTCGATTGCCTCTACATCCGAATCGACAGATCGAGAAACCTGCGCGAACTAGTATGAACCATCCTCACAAACAACATGATAGGCTAGTTAGCCAAATAGCAATTGAACTGGAGGCGGACGGTTATGCCGTAAATCGATTCCCAACTAGAGAAGACGTTCCGTTCTCTTTGCATGGGTACATCCCTGACCTTATAGCAACGAAGGACAATGAGAGTTTGATTATTGAAATTAAATCACATGAATCCAGCGAACACGTAAAGTATTACAGGAATATCATTGAAACTGTGGAAAAACATTCAGGTTGGAAATTCCTCATAAAGACAGTTTCCTCGAATCCTGAATCGGAAACCCACATTAATTCTTCTTTAGTTCCAATTTCCGATATTGAGGAGCAGCTTTGTAAGGTGGAGAGAATATTCTCCGTTGATTCTGCGACAATGACAGTTCCGTTCATTTGGAACATAATTGTTGCGCTCTTGAGGCACAAAGCAAATCGTGACGGGATTGAAACGTCTGATTTTACCGATCGGAGTTTGATCAACAAAAGCTATTCGATGGGCGTTATCTCCACCTCAGATTACGAGAGATTAAAAAGCTGGAAAATCCTTAGAGACTCGGTTGTCCACTCGATTCCGTTTACAGTGGATGTTTCATCCGTAACGCCTTTCCTAGATTACGCGAAGTCGCTCTTAAGAGAGCTACAGGAATCCGATGGTGTAATTTGAGGAATTGAAGCGCCCTCCGAGATTCACGAATATCGAGATTATTATCAATTGGAAAGAACAACTCGAATCTGCCGAACTATTGCCATGCGGACAAAAGTTCCACAAAACCTTTCACCGAAGTTCCGAAAGGGTGTCGCAATATACTCGACTTCAGCACTTTAAAATAAAAGCGCTATAAACTAGAATTGGGAGTGGATACGCTTGTCACGAAAAAGATCGTAGCGTGGCGAGTTTGAATTCCTTTGTTCACAATCATGATCGAATGAGGGTTTGTAGCGCTTTTCTTTTCTTGCTTGGTTGAACACGGTATGAAACATTTCAGAAGATGCGAGTGCGATGAAAAACATGCCTGAGAAATCAACCCGTCGTAGTCAAGGCGGAGGCCGTTCGAAAGGGCGCACAATGAATAAAGTTTTGGTTTTCGTGAACAAAAACAATCGTAATACCGCTCTGAGAAAATGGGGTGATATACCATCCATACTGGTCGATCTTCTTACAGCCAGACACGCAGGAGTGAATAATGAATGAGGAGCTTCTTCTCACGCTAGAGTTCGAAGGAACAGAGAGAGAAGAAGGTAGAATTCTTCTTTCCGAGATGATTTCGAAGTTAGAAGCGCTCACATCCTCCATGAATGCCGTCAATCGGGCATTGACGCACAAGCGTAAAACCACTCTATATTACCGCGTTGCTGAGTTGAATCGTGTTACAGAAGAACATATTTTCCGAATTACAGTTGAACCTGTCGAAAAAAACATTGAATCTAGATCACGTATCGAAGAGACACATCACCGTTTTTTTGAGGAGCTTAATCGAATAAGGACAACCAAGGAGCCTTCTGCAGAAATGTCAGATGATGTGATAGAGAGATTCCAAGCTTTGGTAAATTTTGATCAAGATAAGTTTGGAGGAGTTGTCCTAAGAAATCACCAGTCTATTGTAGCATTTGATGATGAGTTAAAATCAGCAATATCTTCGTATTTAGACTCATCAGAAATATCTTATGGATCAGTTGAAGGCAGATTAGAGAGAATAAATTTACATGGTAAAACTAAATATTTCGTTATTTATCCAGAGTCCGGCCCTCAACAAATTCGATGTGAATTCGTCAGTGATCTCAAAGACTCAGCAAAATCCGCACTGGATGAGAGAGTTGTTGTTTCAGGGAGAAAGTTTTTCAGGGCTAATCAGCCGTTCCCACACAGGATAAAGGTATTTGAGATTCAAACGCTACCTCAATCTGCTTCAACCGACCATCTGTTTCATATGCGCGGGGAGTCCGATGATCCCAAGCCGTCTGTAGAAACAATTCGAGACTTGAGAAATGACTGGTGATTTCTCAAAATTTTACTGGGATTCGTGTGTGATCATTGCCTACCTCAAGAATGAGGTTGACAAGCACGAAGATTCCGTTCCTCACATTCAAGAGCTTTTGAGGCAGAACATGAGGGAAGAAAACCAGATAATTGGTTCCCAATTCATTCGCTTGGAGGTGCTCCAGTTTACGTTATCTCAAAAAGCAGAAGACTCGTTTCTAGGATTTTACCAGTATGGAAAGAATCAGATCTGGGATATCGACGGGAGGGTCGCGTTGCTTGCTCGCGAAATTGTAGATTATTACAAATGCAATAAACAGGTGAGAACTACACGCAAAGGAAAGACTGTCGAAAAATCAATTAAAGCAGCAGATGCAGTTCACCTTGCGACTGCAATTCTCCACCGTGTGGATGTGTTTCACACGCTAGACGACGGCGGACAAGATGGTTTTTCGTTACTAGAACTCAACGGAAGCGTCGCTGGACATTCTTTGGCGATTTCTAAGCCTAGAGCACCTGATTTCACACCAGATTTCTTCACTCCCGGTGAAACCGAATCAGAAATTATTCTTCCATCCCAAACATCTGAGTAAATCACTAAAGGTCTATTAGGGCGACGCTTTGGGCGGAGAAGTCGCGGATTTATGCAACACATTAGATGCGCCTAAGCCGAGCAAGTTTGTAACGATTTTGGCTGTTTATAAGAACGTGATTACTTTCCGCCGAATGGTTTGCCCGCAAAAATAAACAGCCTCCCTAAATCTCCCAAATTCGGGGATCGATCTGGCGGAGTTGTTCTGCGGTGAGATCAGGGTTGTCGCGGCAGAAGTCGCGCATTTTCTTTGCGGTCTCTGGGCTGACGGGCTGGACGGCTCTCTGGAGGTTGCCTTCGAGGTCCCAGATGGGGCCGTAGTGAAAGACGGCGAGATACATGAGGTTGGCTTTCCAGGGGCCAAGTCCGGCCTCGCGGCAGGCGTCGCGAAATACCCAGTGGGTCTCTTCCCAGGATCGTTCGCGGCTGTCGCAGTATACGTCATGGATGACGGAGGCGTCGCGATAGAGGCCGGTGGTGGGAGCGCCGACGAGGGTCCAGAAGATCCGCGGAATGGAGGCACCGTCGATCTCGGATCCTGAGTTGGCTGTCCACGTCGTTCCGTTGGAGGCGGTGTATTCGATGGTGTCGAGGAGCTTGAACTTCTTCGCGTCGCGGGGATCGCTGTTGCGAATCCATTCGGCTTTCACGGTGCCACGAAATTCGGCAAGGTCGGGGTTGTAATCCACGGGGTCAAACTGCCCGGTGGGGGTGCGAAGCTGCAACGCGAACGCAGCGACGGAAACCGTCGAGACGGCAAGCATGACTACTGTTCTTTTCTTTATACTCATGCGTGGACCGACGAATCAGGATGGGATTTCAGTCGATCCACGTGCGCTTTTCTGCGAGGCGAGTGCCCGGCAGCGTGTGGGCACTTTGGATAAGGCGTTGGGGATGTGCCGGTCTTAACGATGGGCACGATCCCTTTGTGCCGGAAAAGAGTTGTCTTCCCTGACTCTGCGATGGCGGGATTCTCTCCCTAACATGCTACCCTTCGACGGTTTCGCGGAGGACGTCCATCATGCGCTTCATGCGAGCGTCAGCTACGGCTTTGCCTTTGGCGGCTTTGGCGCGGGCGGCTTCCTGATCGTTGGCGATGGCGAGGACGGCTGGGGTGAGGCCTTTTTCGGCTTCGTCAAAGTCGTGATCGAAGAGCCACTCGGAGAGGCCGATGTCTTTCCACATGAAGCCTTTGCTGGTCTGCTCGGCATAGCGGCAAACGATGGCTGGGATGCCGTGGCCGATGCAGAGAATGGGGCTGTGCTGCTCGTTGCCAAAGAGTCCGGCGCAGCGTGTGTAGACGCTGGTAGCGAAGTCGGTGAGCCAATAGTCCTCGCGCCAGACGACCTGGTCTTTTACATCAGCCGGGAGCTTGTCGTAGATCATCTCTTTGTTGAGCTTCATCTGGGTAGCGTCTTCGGGACAGAGGAGCACTTTCATGCCGGTCTCTTTCACCACTGCGATGACGGCGTCGCGAAGCGGGCCGATGTCGTGCTCTTTCATCTCCTCGTTCCGCGCGTGTTTCACGGGATCGAATTTGTAGCCTTCTTTCACTTCCCAGTAGGGTGTGTTGCGCA
>PAAG01000037.1 GCA_002698785.1 Verrucomicrobiales bacterium
CTCAGCACTCGACTACCGAACTCCCGCTCAGTACGAACGGGTCACTCTATCTTTAACATAATAACCCAATCAACGGTCCAATAATCCCTTGCACCTCACTTCTTTTGTTTGAAGTAGCCGATCTCCCGAGTGAAGAAGGTTTCTACGGAGGGCGGAATTGCGGTGACGCCATAAGTGTTGGCGATGAATTCACTGTTCTTCTCCGGCGGTGTGAGCCTTCGGAAATTACGAACAAAGGTAATGTTGGCTTTCAGATTGTTTTCCCAATTTCACTTATCGTTTCCAGGATTGGCTTTGTCACTGGGAATGTCCCAATCATTGAGACAGGGTATTCCTGTGCGCTATCCTTTACTGGGGATACCTCAAGACTTCAGCCTTGGCTGTTTGTTGGAAATAATTCGTGTGGTTCAAACCAGAGGATTGAGTTCGATTAGGTAATCATTTAGCACTCGTTTCTTTCAGGGGGCATCAGATATGCGGGTCGTGATTTACGCCGCAGGATTAACTATCCGAGGACGAGGTGGAGATGTGTCTTGTCTGGTTGATTGTTGCCACCTTGTTGATTGTCTTGACTTCAAGGGGGGATGTAGCCTGAATTGTTCTGCCTCTGTTGTATGAGGTGGATTCTTCGAATGGCTCAAAAGAATAAAGTTTCTTCCGGCAGGGGGTATGTGGTTTTGTTCGGATTGAGTGTTGTTGTTTCGATTTTTGCTGTGGTGGTAAACGGGCGGATTTTTGCCGGGGAGCCAAGTTGGAAGAACGGTGGGCTGTTGCTCATCTGGATTCTCATGGCGGTCCTCTGGGTCAGGAATACTATCAGGCATTTTCGTACGTCTCATTTGGTCAGTGTGGATGAGAATGGTGTGAGGATTCAAAGGACTGTGGGAAAGCGTGAGTGGCCAGAAGAACGGGTGATAGCCGTGACGAGCGATCAAATCCAATTTCATCTTTTCACCAAGAAAGATGAAATCAGTGTTTCGAAGAAGAAAGTACCTCCAGAGCTCGCTGGAGAATTGACAAAAAGATCGGAGAAATAGTGCTTCTCAGGATCTATCTTCAGCTTTCGAAATGAAGATAGTAAAAGGAGACCTAATTCAGTTGGCCCTTGATGGGGAATTTGATGTTATCGTCCATGGCTGCAATTGCCAGTGCACAATGGGTGCAGGAATCGCAAAGGCGATCAAATCGATCTTCCCTGAAGCATACAAGGCGGACTGTGCGACGGAGAAAGGCTCTCGTGAGAAGTTGGGCCAAATATCCTTCGCAACTGCTGAGAGGGGAATGCATGAGATTACTGTCGTAAACGGTTACACCCAGTTTCATTGGCGAGGTAAAGGTGTTTTGGCTAATTACGAGGCGATTCGAGGGGTGATGGGGGAAGTGAAGAGGCGTTGGAAGGGTAAGCGAATTGGCTATCCTCTGATTGGCGCGGGCCTCGCAGGAGGCGATTGGAAAGTGATTTCCGAGATTATCGAAGAAGAGCTCGATGGTGAAGATCATACTCTGGTCAAGTTTTCTCAATGAGGACTGTGGCTTGAGTAATCCTGAGATTGGCCTGAGGGTACTCGCGGATATGTTTTTTGTGCGATCGATCTCAATGGATGGTGGCTCCTATGAGGAGTGTTGTGAGAAGGAAGATTTGATAATGATCAAGGTGGATACGGAGAATGTCGCCCTTGTGGCGTTCGGTTCGGAGGAGCTTGCGGCTCGGTATTTCGATTTCTCCGGCGTCCGTAACGAAATCGAGTTGGTGGACGAGAGTGGTCTGGCTCCCGATATCCTTGAAGCAATTTCCGGGGACGATCTGTTCCTGATTGAAGATGAGATGATGATCGAGGAGATGGGGCGGCGAGGTGCTGCGTTTCCCTTCTCGGAGTTCGTCAGGCCATATGAGCCAGCGTAAACGCCCGTCGAAGATTTCATTTTGTGATGAGGCTCGTCAGTGCACTGCTGCTATTTCTTTCACTGTTTCTAGTGGGGTGTGGTGAAAGCCGGTCCACCGATACGAGCAGTGCGGTATTTTCGTCGCTTGAAGGGAAGCAGGCGTTCCTGGAGAGGTATGTGAATTTTCGGCGTTCGTATGAGGAGCTGGCCTTCCACATTTTCTTCTCCGATGGTGGTGGGGGAATGGCGCCGGGGCCTTCAGAATGGGATGTTCGTGTGTTTGCGACCGTGCGGGAGGAGGAGTTGGGCGAGTGGATCAGTGGATTGAAACCGGTGGAAACGGCCGATACTTCCTGGGTGGCGAAGATTCCTGGAGGACCAGAGAATGTGAATTCCTTTGAGTGGTTTGGTGAGAGTGGCAGGATCGTCGGGATTGATCGATCAGGGCGCCGGGTTTTGTATCGGAACTGGGCTTTTTGATCGGTTGTGGTCGCCTATCGAGCTATTAAGATGTACTCATTGAAAGTTAATACAGGTGGGGAACCTTTTTTGAGTATTTGCCAATGAAGTCCTTGGTGGTTGTATTGATCGATCCTGAATCGAATCGCTTGCGGGATGAGCTGGCTCGGAATCTTGAACCGTATCGATTGGATGATGATGACCTGGAGTCGATTCGCTCCCGGCACTGGGACTATTGGTTTCTGCCGACCGGAGAGCCAATATCAGATCCTGAGATTGAGGAGAGATTTCCGAACGAGGATCCTGAGATAAGGGAGAACTCTTCGGTCGTGGGAAACTTGCCGAAGGATTTTGTTTGCTCCGGGATTATATCAAACGAGCTAGGTTGGGTGGATCTGCAAGAGTATGGCTGGAGTCTGATCAATGAGCCCTGCCGTGCGAACAAAAAAGCGATGAAAGAGTGGACCAAGAGAATACGGGAGATTTTCACCGAACATTCTGAGAAAATTTGTGTTCAGGTGATTGTTCATTGCTGAACGAAGGAACGTCGATGGTGCTAACTCGTGTCTGGATTTCTTTGCTGGCTCTTGGAACCGCTGTTGGGGTTGCCTATTTTGCTATGGCTCTGGGACTCGGATCGGGGGCTGTTCTTTCTGCGCCCAATACAAAGTATGCGATTCGGCTCGGTTTGATCCACGGTGTTATTCTCGTGTTGATCATCAATTGTCTGCCTGTTCGGCAGGTGCGACGGGCGTGGCGAGTATCGGCGATTGTCATTCTTGTGGCGCACCTCCTGTTTGGACTGGGACTGATGATATGGACGGCTGCCATAGCGACAATTTAAAGCGGCCACCTTTAGTCCACAGTCCTGCTCGATGGGGTGTATCGGAACCAGTCGATATCGATGTGACCTGATTTTTCAATATCGTCTGTTTGTGTGTTCCAGCAGAAGAGTCCGGGGCGATTGCCTCTCCAGTTGCCGAATTTTAGAGTGTAGTGATAGTCTGTTTTGTTCCACGTTTCTCCGTCGAGACTCCAAGAGAATGTGGCTTTATCGAAATCGGTATCAGAGCGGAGGTAGATGGTGGCGCTGTCGATTTGTGGTCCTGTTTTTTCTGCTCTCGTGTGACGGAAAAAGAGCTCACGTTTGTCGTCCGACCCCTGGCGAACTCCAAATACGGCGAATTGACCCAGGTATTTTTGAAAGGGACCGGAAAAGTGGCAGATGCCGGCGTGGGTTCCATTCTGGAGACCTGAGAGGTCGAGTTTGGCTTCGACTCTCGTTTTTCCAATTCCGATCTGGCGTTGGGACAGGGTGTTGGGGACGCCCCAGAAGGGATCCTTCATTTTGGCTCTTTCTTCCAAGATCGGTTTGGAGGCAGTGAGGCGCAGATAACCTGGGCGCTGGGTGAGAGAATAGCGATCAGTCCGGGGATTGTGATTCCAGTTCCACTGGGGAGCGATGGTTTCGCTTTCGAACTCGTCGGAGGTTTGGAGGTTCAATTTTGAGTCGCTCTCGATGGGCTTTTTGTGAGTCCAGACAGGTTCTCCCACTCCGTCGTTGTCGATGTCTTTTCCAATAATAGGCCAGCCGTCTGTCCAAGTGACCGGTTGGAGGCATTGCGGGCGTCCGTGGAAAACGGGCTCTCCGTTCTGCACTAGCTGATGCATAAACCACCATTTCCCATCCGGTGTTTCGATGAGCGAACCCTGACATGCGGAGCGGTCGTTCACTGCTTCGCGCTCCATGACCATTTTGGATTCGTAGGGGCCATAGATGGAGTCTGTGGTGGAACGCAGGCAGAGTTGTTTGCGATCGCGTTCTTCACCTTTGCCCTGCCATTCGATCATCATGATATACCACTGGTTGTTGAAGCGGCGAAGCTTAGCGGCTTCTACTTTGTTTCCAGCGAAAACGGTTTTTCCCTCGTCCAGGAGTTTCCCGCCATCCCAGGAGAGCTTGAAGAGTTTGAGCTCGTTGTCTTTGTCGGGTTCTGGAGGAGATCCGCGTCCCCAGTTGACGAGGATCCAAGCTTCTTGGGTTTCGTAGTCGAAGAAGACGGTTGGGTCTGTCCAGTGCTGGCGTTCGAGGAGGAGTTCGGGTTCGGACCAGGGGCCGGTGATGTCTTTTGCGCGGGTCAAATAGAGGCCCGACTGGTAGTCGATTTGATAGCAGAGCCACTCTTTTCGTTCTTCGTGGTATGTCATGTCACCGGCCCAAACGCCCCATTGGTAGCCGGTCATGCGATCCCAATTGTAGTCGGGCTCCCATGTCAGGGAGGGAATGGCGTGCCCAGTATATTTCCAATTGATGAGATCGGTCGACTCCATGATCGTCATCCCTGGTGAAAGGTGGTTGGTGGAGGTGATGAGATACCAGGTGTCGCCGAGCTTTTCGACATCGGAGTCAGCGAAGTCTCCATTCAAGACGGGGTTCGCGTATGTGCCGTCTCCTTGATCTCCCCATTTCGCGAATCTTGATTCGTCGGCATTTGCTAATGTGCAGATGACCGAGAGGAAAATGAACAGGGGTAAGTGTTTTGAATTCATCGAAGCGTTTCGAAAGGAAACGGAGGATTGCATGGGAAGCAATGAGACCTTTCGAAGACATCGGGCATCGATTTGGAGGAATCGGATGATGGAGGGATTCGACCAGTTTGATGGCTGATTCGTAACTCGTGGAAGATGGCGGACTATTTTGCAAATCCGATCGATCAGCTCTGGAGCGCCTTGACGGTGTTGATTGCCACGATACTGGCGGGGCTGATCGGGCTAGAGCGAGAAATCTCGGGGAAACCTGCGGGTTTTCGAACGCAGATGCTGGTCGGGGGAGCTTCAGCTCTCCTGGTAATTTTAGGCAAGACAGTGGTGGATAGCTTTGGCGATTCTGTAGAAATCGGGTCGCATGTAGCTGCGGATCCGATTCGGATCATTCAGGCAATCATTGTTGGCGTCAGCTTTATCGGAGCTGGGACTGTTCTGAAGGTGGAAGAGAAGAATCGTGTCCGATTTCTGACAACGGCTGCTTCCATTCTGTTTTCGGCGGGAGTGGGAGTCGCGGTAGCTCTTGAGCTGGTGATATTGGCAGTCGCTGTTGTTGTGATGGTGATCAGTATCAATTTTCTGTTAGGAGCGTTGAGCGATAAGTTTCCGCTAGGTGGAGAGGACTAGTGGAAAGATTTTTGCACCTTCCCGTTGCCGGATCTTCCAGATGATGTAGGGAAATGCGTTGATGCGCTTGTTCCTGCCAGCTGCCTTTTTGCTGCTTACGTTCGTCCATGCCGATGATAGTAGGGGAACATGGTCAAAAGGTGCAGAAATGCCTACCCAGCGATCGGAACTCGCTTCCGCTACAGTAGATGGCAAAGTCTATGTGGTGGGCGGGATTTCTCATCGCGGGTCTCTGCGCTCCTTTGAGGCATACGACATGGCGAATGCGCGTTGGGAGAAGCTTCCTTCGTTGCCCACCAAGCTGAACCACGTTGGGACGGCGTATTGCGACGGGAAGATCTATGTTTCTGGAGGCTATCGGGATATGTATCGGAAAAAATGGTCCGACTCCCTTTACGCTTACGATTTGCGAAGCCGAGAGTGGAGCGAGGTGTCCAAGTTGCCCGAGGCGCGAGTAAAGCATTTCATGGTTGAGCGGGATGGGTGGCTGCATCTTTTCGGAGGGCTCAAGACGACGGAGGTGTGGTCATGGCACGTGAGGAGTGGAAAGTGGAGTCGCAACCGAATCGCACCGATGCCAGAATTGCGCGATCATATCTCGGTAGTTCAAGATACACGGAACATCTATGTCGTTGGAGGTAGAAAGGGAAAGGTTCCTCAAGCAGACTGCTGGCGGCACGACTTTCGAACTGGTAAGTGGGATACTTTTGCCCAGTTGCCCGAAGCAACGGGTGGACACACGGCTGTCCTTGTTGGCGGAAAGATCCACGTGCTCGGAGGAGAAGATCAAAGGACGAAAGAAGTGTTCTCCCGATACGATATTTACGACCTCTCGACCGGGAGGTGGGAGATGGGGCCTTCTTTACCCACCGGACGGCATGGTCTGGTATCCGGGTGTTTTCAAGGGAATCTGTGTGTGATCGGTGGAGGAAAGAAATCTCACATCGGGACGATTGTATCGACTTCCCGAATGGTGGATGTTTTACCGGTCAATTGACTGGATGCCTGAACTCGAAGTGGAGGAGGTATTTCTGCGAGGAAGAGGGCTGAGGCTGGCAGGGAGATACGAGGTGACCCAGCTATCGCTTTGCCGAACCAGAATGATGTTGTCGACGTTCGCAGGGAGACCTGTTTTCCATTCCTGCCATCCCGTTTCGGAATTGAACAGGCGGTGTTGTTTCGCCTGAAAGCGGTAGGACAATTTGCGATCGACTCCCGAGATTTTGTCTGCCTCCGATACAAGCTGTGGATAGGGACCTGCAAGAGTGAGCCCGTCGATCTGGCAGGGCTTGGTTTCGGAACCGAAGCGGATCTGAGTGAAGTGAAAGCCTGACTTTCCGGAAAAGAGCGATTCGATTGTCGCGTCTCTTGTTTCAAGGTGGGAAGGATCGCTTGCCAGAAACTGTTCTCCGAGCGCAGGTTCGTCTTCGCCCTGAAAAAAATGTACTCGTGCTGCAAATTCTCTTTTCACCTTCCCTGCGAATTTTACGACGGCAGTTTCGAAACGCGATGCGGCTGCTTCACCAGGATGGTAGGTCGGGTTCATTGCGGAAACGCCTAATACCCAGACCATTAGGAATGGGCAGAGCAGCAGAACGGAACCGAGCAGACATTTCACAAAAGTCTTCATTATCTAAATTATAATATTTATTATAATTTAGTCAACAAGATCTATAGATGTTCAGGATGTCCGTAACAAAGATAGTCGATTGATCGGTCGTTTACTCCGCCTCCATTTCTTGGATTTGAGTGAGAAGATCCTGAAGTCGAGCGACGATTTCGGGGCGTTCTTCCCAGAGGTTGGTCGTTTCGGAGGGATCTTTGGCGAGGTTGTAGAGTTGACCGGGAGGTCCTCCGACTGTTTCTGGATCGAGTTCTCTGGGGAAGGTGAATCCACCCGAGCCGCGGTGAGGGATCATTTTCCAAGGGCCCTGGCGAATAGCGAATTCTCCCCAAAGGGAGTGATGCACGGCATAGTCGCGCACGGGCTTATCGGCTTTTTCCGTCAGGAGAGCAGGGAGAGTATTCCGGCTGTCGGGGCCGGCGTTTTCTGGAAGGTCGGTCTCGATGATTGCGGCGCAGGTAGCCAGTAAATCAGTGAGCTCGATGAGTTCGTCGCTAACTGTTCCGGCTGGTGTTTTTCCAGGCCAGCGAACGACGAAGGGGACTCGGTGGCCGCCTTCCCAGATGTCGGCTTTGGTTCCTCGAAGATGGGCATTTCCCTGATGGCCGAATTCTTTCATTTCGGCGCCGCGTCCTCGGACTTTGTAGTTGGCTACGTCGTCAGCCTCTTTGGGCTCCCACCAGTGATAAAGGCTGCCGTTGTCCGCAGTGAAAATGATGAGGGTGTTGTCTGCCTGGCCGGTTCGATCGAGAGCTTCTAACACTGCCCCTACGAAGGCGTCTGTTTCTTCGACAAAATCGCCGTATTCTCCGCTGGCAGATCGACCGCGATATTCTTCATTGGGAACGACGGGAAGGTGTGGGGATGTGAGCGGGGCGTAGAGAAAGAATGGTTTATCCTGCCCTTCGGCATTTTCGATGACAGATATGGCTTCTCCCGCAAGGCGGGGCAGAACGCCATAGATGGTGAAGTCGGGAGACCGGACTCCTTCGTCGACAGTGATGTAGTCCGTTCGAATTTTCTCTTGTTTGAAAATGGGCAGGTGAACTGCTCGGTCATCTCTGATGTAGCAAAAGGGGGACATGTTGAGGGATGCTGAAATTCCAAACCAGGTATCGAAGCCGACAGCGACAGGGCCACCCTGGATAGGAACGGTAAAGTCGACCTTGTGGCCGGGGCGAGGTGGCTCGCGCCGATCAAGTGGTACGGCTGGCATGGGATCTCCTTCTTTATCGGTGAAGGTCATGCCTAGGTGCCATTTGCCTACGCAGTGAGTAGTGTATCCATTCTCGCGAAGAAGGGAGGGGACGGTGACTCGGTCGGGCTCGATAAGGGGCGGATCGAATCCGTCGAGGACCCGGTATTTCAGGCGGGTTCTCCAGCAGTAGCGACCGGTCAGGATTCCATATCGGGTCGGCGTGCAGACGGCGGAGGGGGTATGAGCGTCGGTGAAGCGCATCCCCTCGGCAGCCATGCGGTCAATATGAGGAGTGGAGAGCTTTGCTGCCTGATTGTAACAACTGACATCTCCAATCCCCATGTCGTCTGCCAGGATGTAGATAATGTTGGGATGGTCAGCGGCTATGGCAGGCGTGATCACCGTAAGGAGAGCGAGCAGAAAGAAGCGAGGCATGCTCTTTTACAACACGACATGGCTGGATTGGACAATCTTTCGAGAGAGCGTCTATGCGTTATTTCGGCGATTGAAATCTCTTTCTTCAACGCCACGATACAGGGATGACACGGCCTTTTCTCATTCTGCTTTCGCTCGCTTTGGCGGCTTCCGTTTCTGCTTCGGAGAATTGGCCGGGATGGCGTGGGCCTCGTGGTGATGGAACGGTGGAAGGAAGTCCAAAATTGCCGGTTGAGTTCGACATCGAGAAGGATGCGATCTGGAAGACGAAGGTGCCGGGTGTCGGGCATGCCTCACCGATTATCTGGGAAGACCGGATTTACCTTGTGTCATCGGAAGAGGAGAGCGCGTCGCGTTCCCTGATTTGTGTTGATCGAAAAAGTGGAGACCTGCTTTGGCAAAAGACCGTTTTGAAATCGGAGTTCGAGGGGATTCACCGCTTGAATAGTCGTGCTTCCAGTACTCCAGCTACGGATGGAGAACAGATCTACCTGAGCTTTCTGGATGGGGAGAAGATGTTCATCGCGGCTTATGACATGGAGGGGAATGAGATTTGGAACAAGCACCCGGGAGTGTTTTCCAGCAAACATGGTTACTGCTCCAGTCCGGTGCTGTGGAATGATAAAGTGATCATCAACGGCGATCACGATGGGGATGCTTACATCGTGGCACTCGACAAGGAGACCGGAGAACAGATCTGGAAAACCGATCGCCCGAACAAGACGCGTAGTTATTGCACGCCAATTCTGCGGACGATTGATGGAAGGAATCAGCTGATCCTTTCAGGTAGTCTGTCAGTTGCGAGCTACGACCCGGATACGGGGGAGCAGCATTGGGTGATCGATGGGCCGACAGAGCAGTTCGTCGCCTCTCTAGTTTATAACGAGGAATTGAATCTCCTTTTTATGACCTGTGGATTTCCAGACAAACACATGCTCGCGATTCGTCCGGATGGCAGCGGTAATGTCACGGACACCCATGTGGTCTGGAGACATCAAGTGGGAGCTTCATATGTTCCGAGTCCGATCGCGGTGGGAGATTATTTTCTGGTCGTCGCGGACAACGGTGTGGCGAGTTGTTTTCGAGCCAAGGACGGCGAAAGAATGTGGCGTGATCGTCTGGGAGAAACCGATAAGCACAGTGCCTCTTTGATTGCCGCAAACGGGTTGGCCTACTTTACCTCGGATCGAGGAGTCATCACTGTGGTCAAGCCTGGGCCCGAGTTAGAGATCGTCGCGCAAAGTGATGTGGGAGAGAACGTGTTTGCTTCACCTGCTGTATTTGGGGATCAGCTTTTCGTTCGTGGGGAGGAGAACCTCTTTTGTATCGGGGAGTGAGGGTAAGGCTGAAGGCAGAATTGTAATTCGAGGCACAAAGGCACAAACGCACAAACGCACAAAGGCACAAAGGCACAAAGGCACAAAGGCACAAAGGCACAAAGGCACAAAGGCACAAAGGAACAAAGGCACAA
>PAAG01000038.1 GCA_002698785.1 Verrucomicrobiales bacterium
TAGCAAAACAATCGTTGAATCAACGAGTTACACAAAAACTGGGCTGGATTTTGCCGGAAAAAAACGAAAAACCCCTCATTTCCGATCTCCTCCGGATTTTAGATGGCCAATTCGAGAGACGGCCGAACGGGCACCCCATGCTTCCCGAGATACTCCTTCACATCCGCAACGGTATACTCCCCAAAGTGAAAGATACTCGCCGCGAGCACAGCATCCGCCTTGCCCTTGTCCAACACCTCCACCATATGATCGATATTTCCTGCACCACCACTGGCAATCACCGGAATAGCAACGGAGTCACTGATCGCTGCCGTCAGCTCGATATCGTAACCAGCCTTCGTTCCGTCAGCGTCCATGCTCGTCAAAAGAATCTCCCCGGCACCCCGATCATGTACCTCACGAGCCCATTCGATAGCGTCTCTTCCCGTCGGTGTCCGGCCACCATGGGTGAAAACTTCCCATCCTTTCCCATCATTTTTCCGCTTCGCATCGATCGCGACGACAATGCACTGCGCCCCGAATGCCTTCGATCCCGCAGAGACGACATCGGGATTGTTCACCGCAGCGGTATTCACCCCGACCTTGTCGGCACCGGCCAACAGCATCTCGCGCATATCCTCGACCGTGCGGATTCCACCACCAACAGTTACGGGCATGAAGCATCGCTCCGCCGTTTGCCGGACGACATCGACCATCGTCTTTCTCTCGTCGGATGAGGCGGTTATGTCGAGAAACACTAATTCGTCCGCTCCCTGGCGATTGTATTCGACGGCGCAATCGACAGGATCACCGGCATCCCGAAGATTTACAAAATTTGTGCCTTTCACGACACGACCATCCGTCACATCCAGACAGGGAATGATTCTCTTAGTTAACATGGGGAACCCATACAACCGGGAACCATTTTGTGAAAGTTGAGCAAAAGAAAAAAATTTAACGAATTTCTACAAAAGTTCTGGTAATTCAAAAAGATTAATGGTTAATTTAAGTTAATTATCTGCTGCTTGAACCATGGAAGCCGTTGCTCTGACCAATTCTGACGATTCTGAACTGCTGTTTGAAGAATCCTTCACGGTGATACCAAGAAACTGCGACACAGCAGTGGTATACTGGAATCTCACCAGTGAACGCCAGCCACTCCACTCCAAGTGCCGACTCTGTCTTCAGATCAACGGACGGGAAACGGATGCGGAGGAACAGATCATTCTTCATCGCGAATCGGGCCACTTCATCGTTCCTCTCCTCGCAGAAGATCGTGAATATCGAATCGCCCTCGGTTGGTCCGACGCCAACGGGTTCCGCGCCATCTCCGAGCAGACCGTTCATCTTCCCAATTACCCAAGCGATTCTCAGGGAGCCATGAGCTCTTCTCTCAGTTTCCGCGGATCGCACTTCTGGCCAAAGAGCTGCGGTTCGTCCGTAAACTGATTCTGTTTTTGTGAGTGATTCGTCTCCTAGTCAGGATGCCCTGCTTGAGGCATTTCTCGAATACTTGTCAGTCGAGAAAAACTGTTCTCATCGAACCCTGACAAATTATCATCAGGCGATCACGAAATTTCGGGAAACCGTACCTTCCTTTCCCGGATGGGCCTCCCTCGATGCCGAAGATTTCCGCGATTACTTGTATGAGTGCATGAAGGACGAGTGGGCACGATCCACGATCCGGCTCCATTTCTCCGCGCTTCGCAGCTTCTACAAATATCTCAACCGTAGGGAAGGGTATACTCACAATCCAATTGCCGAAGTGCAACTCCCCAAGGCAGAGAAAAAACTTCCCGTCGTTCTCAGCCAGAAGCAGGTCATCGAGCTGATCGAGCTTCCCCTGAAAACGGAGCAATCCAAGCAGGCCCCCGACTGGTTGCCTCTACGGGACTCAGCCATCCTCGAACTTTTCTACAGCTCCGGAGTTCGTCTATCTGAGCTGGCAGCGCTCGACGTCGAAGACTTCGACCTGCACAACGAATGTGTGAAAGTCTTCGGTAAAGGCAGCAAAGAACGAGTCTGCCCGGTCGGAACGCCAGCCGCCGAAGCAATCCACAAATACCGAAACGCTGCCAAGGTGATGCAGGGGCCACTGTTTATCAGCAAGCTCCGCCGTCGTATGACCACGCGGGCGATCTCGGGGATGTTCAAAAAATACCACGCCCTCTCAGATATCCCGCTGAACGTGAGCCCCCACAAGCTTCGCCACAGCTTTGCCACCCACCTGCTGGATCACGGCGCCGACCTGCGAAGTGTGCAGACACTGCTTGGCCACGCCAGCCTCTCGACCACCCAGATATACACGCACGTATCGATCGAGAGGATGAAGAAAGTTTATGATCAGGCTCATCCTCGCGCTTGATATCGCCTTCGCTCGCCCGTAGTTGAGAAAAGAGCGGATGGCCGAGACGGAGACAGAAGAGGAGCTACCAGAAGAAAGCGAATCGCGATCTTCGGCCGGATTTACTGAGCGAGTTCGATTTGTCGGTCACGTTCATCGTCAGCTGAATTTCTCCGTATTCGGCCTGTCCCTACTGGCGATTCCCGTTGGAATTCTCTCTGCCTACGGAGCCTGGGGTTTCCTGCTGGCATTCAATTCCCTGGGCAGCTGGCTCCGAGATTTCGACTGGATCGAACCGCAATATTTCCAGTGGCTAGCCTTAATCGCCGGAGGCGTCATTTTTGGGATTATACTGCAGGTCGTGAAGTGGCAGCGATTCACAGGTCCTGCCCATGTGATCGTAGCGGCGTCAGAAAACGGGGGGAAGCTGCGACTCCGTGACGGACTGATCTCCAGCTTTGCGGATGCGCTGTCGCTAGCGCTGGCCGCACCAGTCGGCCGATATGGCCCGGCGGTTCAGCTAGGAGCAACCATCGGCTCGGTATGCGCGCAGGCACTGCGGCTGGGAGAAACCAGCATCCGAATTCTACTGGGATGCGGGGTAGCTGCTGCAATATCCGCCGCATTCAACGCACCGATTGCGGGAGTCATTTTCGCCCACGAGGTAATCCTGGGGCACTTCAAGCTAAAGGCCTTCGCTCCCATCACTCTCGCTTCTGTCAGTTCGGTAGCGATTGCGCGGGCGCACAGCTTTGAATACGTCGCATTAAAATTGTGGAGCGCACCGCACGAAATCACGTTGGGGCACTATCCCGTCTATCTCGGCTTCGGCCTGTTGGCTGCACTGGTGGCGATGCTCTACATGTCGGGAGTCATGGCGATCTCGAAAACGGCGGAACGTGCTCACATTCCAAAGTGGATTCAGCCCGCGATCGGTGGAGCCGTAGCCGGGGCGATGGCACTCTGGATGCCGCTGATTCTGGGTCTCGGAGACAACGTGCTACAAAACGTATTGGAACAGGATCTCGAAGATCCCAAATTTGGCCTGACCATGCTTCTCTCTCTGGGGCTCGCCAAGCTGGTGGCCAGTGCATTCTCTCTCGGCCTGCGTTATCCCGGAGGGACCTTCACACCTGCCATGTTCCTTGGGGCCATGTTAGGCGGTGTCTGTGGAATGCTGATCGATTCACTGGATTATCAAATCAGTGTGCTCGTCGGAATGGGTGCCGTGGTGGGTGCAGTTATCGGTGCGCCACTGACCGTGATATTGATCGTCTTTGAGCTAACGGAAAACTACGAAGCCGCCACAGCAGTGATGGTGGCCGTGGTCCTGGCGAACGCGGTGGTGACGCGCTACTTCGCCCGGTCACTGTTCCATCGACAAATCCGTTACTGGGGGATCGAAATTGATCGGCCAGCAGAGCAGCGAATTCTTTCCCGTCGCCAAGTGGGAACCTTAATTCGAAGGCACTACACTCCAATACAAGCTGACGCTACAGTTCAGGAATTGCAGGAAGAACAGCAGAAAAACCCGGGCCGCGCCATCTACGTGGTCGATTCGCGGGGGGATCTGGTCGGCGAAGTTCCAGAGTTGAACTGGAATGACATAGACAGTGAACTCCCTTTAAAAGAGTTTTGTCAGGAACCCAAAGTCATCCTCGAGCAGGATGAATCTCTCTGGTCAGGTTTCGAAAAGTTCGAAGCCTCCGACGTCGATCTCGCACCGGTGGTGGAATCAGTAGATAGCCGCCGGCTGGTAGGGCTGGCACGTTTCCCCGATTTCCTTGCGGCCTACCGCCGGGCTGTCCAAGAGGGGAGAAAGCAGTCCTGAATTATTCCTCCGACTCTTCAGCAGGAACAAACCGCAGCGCTGCCGAGTTGATGCAATATCTCAAACCGGTGGGAGCTGGCCCATCGGGAAAAACATGACCAAGGTGCGCGTCACCCGTTTTGGAGCGCACTTCGACTCTTCGCATTCCGTAGCTGGTATCTTCGATCTCGACAATTTCTTCAGGATCGATCGGTTCGAAAAAACTCGGCCAACCCGTTCCGCTGTCGAATTTCGCCTCCGAGGAAAAAAGCGGCTTCCCTGAAATCACATCCACATAGATGCCTGGCTCCTTGTGATTCCAGTATTCATTATCAAAAGGCGGCTCAGTGCCTCCGTTACAGGCTACCTGATACTGGGTTTCACTCAGTCGATCTCGCAATTCCTCTTTGGATTCAGACATGGCCCTACAATAGCGAAATCATCCAAATAGGACATTGAATATCCCTCTCCTCTGTTTCTTGACAATGGACCTGACATTTCTTACTTGTGAGTCGTATTGTTATGAAATTTCTCAAGTGTGCGATTTTTATTTGTTTGGGTATATTCCTTGGTAACGCACAGGGATTCGACGGTGATTTGGAGAAAATCGAAACGGTGAATGGAAGGTTGTATGAAAAAATCTTCATTCTTTCCGGTGACGAGACCGGCCTCACGTTTCGGCACGAAGCGGGAATCGCAAAGGTCGACTACTCCGAATTGCCGATGAACCTCCGAATGCTGTTTGAGCCGGCAGAAAAGGTAGACGCTCCAGAAGCGGACCCCCAAGAGGAAACGGAATTTATACCGCTTCTCGATTTTGCCCTCCAGTTTCGATATTCACCAGTCTATCGGCCGAAATTGATTCCTGCACCGGTCTGCCGGGACGTTGTCTGGAGATCCCATTGGCCCAGATACAACCCAGCACACCGTCTGGTTGATCCCTTTTGCCGAGAGCTGGCGTTGCGTGATTTCCTCTACACGACCGGACTAGTCATGCCTCCGTGCGAGATTCATTCGATTCAAATCTCCTCGAACAAGTCTCCCAGACGCTATTTCTGGTAAAAAATATAGTGAAAGACCGGGATTGGCTCAGAGATCCAAAGGCTGTATAATTCGCTCGATATGATGGGTCCAGACGATATTGGAGAAAAGAGGCAGGGGAGTAACACACCGTTTATTGCACTCGGTGTTGCGGTAATTCTTCTCCTGGTCGTGGTAGTAATCAGTCTGAATGACTTTCTTCGTTCCAGGCTGGAGAAAGAATACGAGGTGAAGGAGAAAGAGCTTTATTCCCGCTATGGCTATGTCCCCGAGGGAATGGTCCGCGACCCGGCAATGCAGGCAGGGCAGCCGGCGGCAAACCCTCAGGTGCTTCCCGGGCAAACGTCTGCCGGATCTCAAACACCAGCAAATGCTCAACCAGCTACCGGACAGGCTACTCAGGCTCCGGTCGTTAGTGGGGTAAATCCTCAGCTGAATCGAGCGGCTGATCAGATGGGAATAGAGTCAACCTTACCAAGTCCGGAAGATCCAGAGTTGGAGGCGCTGCGGAGCACGCTGGATCAGGTGCGCGCAGAAGGGCAGAGAATCGAGGAGCAATACAACCGAATCAGCAAGGGCGAAGACAGCCGTCCGCTGAATTCCGAGATAGCGAATAACTCGAAAGAACTGTCCACCGACGGCATTGGAGATCTGGAAGAAGAGCTTCCCGAGTTTCTGCGCGAAGCCTTGAAGAATCCTCCCGGTGGAAATCCCAGTGTTGAAGAGGAAATGGAGAGGTATCGAGTGCAGATTCGCAATGCACCCGCCTTGGCGAAGGTCATGAGTTATGACAAGGACTGGGGAGTCGTTACTTTCGACGCCGGGCCAAGCCAGGGAGTGCGAGTGAATCAGCGATTTGCCGTGAGGAGAGGCGAAAAGATTCTGGGTTGGATCAAGGTGGACGAAGTGAGCGATAGACACTCCTTTGGCACATTAACGACCAAGAACAAAAATATCGATACGGCAGCCAAGCCTGAAGTCGGGGACGACCTGATCGACTTCGAGATCTACTAGGATTCTGTTCCGGCTTCCAGAAGTTGCCCCAGCATCTGGCGAAGGTTTTTCGTCTCATAGGGCTTCTGTAAGAAAGCGATCTGTGGCTGGTCCCCGAGATCGTGATCTTCGGGCCTCTCGTCGTAGCCACTTGTCAGGAGAATTCCGAGCTTCGGATGTTCCTTGTGAAGTTCTTTCGCAAGTTCCCAACCGGAAATTCCATCAGGCATCACAATGTCAGAGATGACCAGAGAGACTTCATCTCTGATTTCAGGCCACAGATCGAGAGCTTTGCGCCCTGATGGAGCCTCCAGAACACGTACGCCAAGCATTTCGAGGAGGCGCTTAACAAGCTTTCGGACTGCCGACTCGTCTTCGACAAGAAGAATGGTCGAGCCTCTCAGGTTGTCCTTTTGGGCTTCGGGATTGCTTGGCTGGGCAGCCTTTGCTTCCGAGGCAAGTACGATAGGCAGAAACACTTCGAAACGTGTGCCAACTCCCACGGTGCTGGTCACATTCAGATAGCCTCCATGTTGGTCAATGATGGCTGAAACATTCGCTAGTCCCAGTCCCGTACCTTTGCCTTCTTCTTTTGTCGTATAAAATGGATCGAAGATTTTCTTCAGTTGCTCTTCGTCCATTCCACATCCGGTATCTTCGATAGCGAGGCAAGCGTAGTCGGCTTCATCTTCACCTTCTTTGGATGATTTTACTTTCGTCGTTTCGATTGTAACGGTGCCCCCACCAGTCATGGCATCGCGAGCATTCACGATCAGGTTCATCAGAACCTGACCAATCATGGATTTGTCAGCCATGATCGGCAGATCATCAGAAAACAGGGAAAGATTGAATTCGAAATTTTCCTCCACAACCCGTCGCATCATTTTGACGAAATTGTGGATGACCACATTCAAGTCACAGCTTTCGATGTTCGCCTTATGCTGTCGGCTGATCAAAAGAAGCTGTTTTGCTAGATCCACAGCTTGCGTGGAAGCCTGTTTGATTAAATCCAGCGACTCTCTCGGATCGAAGCCTTGAGATTCACTCTCAAGTGATTCTTCGATGAGCGATGTATGGCCCTGAATGACGGTAAGCAGATTATTGAAGTCGTGCGCGACTCCGCTGACCATTTTACCGAGGTCGGCTAGTTTCTGCGCCTGCCGAATCTGGTTTTCGGCGGCATGCAATTTTAAGGTCGCGCTATGACGTTTGAGCTCCAGACAAAGAGCAGCTCCAATGATCGACACAAACGAGCTTGCTATCGAACGCGATTCGAGGGAAGTGCCATCCCGAAAAAACGCGAAAAGAAAAGCGGCTGGTTCATCATTTTCGTCCGGTATGATGTGCCCGAAGACACTCCCGGTCAGAAACTCTCCCGATGAAATACTGAACGTGATAGGGCCTTTGCCAGAATGCGCTACATTGTTGTTTAGATAGTCCTCAACTGACTCAGGTAATCTTTCCTCCAGTTGAGGCGTGAATACATCAGGCTGAAAACTGGCGGCAGATGTCTCTGTGAAATGAAATTCGGTGGAAAGTTTTACGAGAACGACTGCCTCGGCTTCGATGCTTGTGCGCAGTCTTTCGACCAGGAGCTGCACATCCTCCTGCCCCTGGATATTGCTCATCGCATTTCCGACTTCGCTGGCACGAACTTCCAGGTGGTTCAGTCGCTGCTGCAGATGTTGCAGGTGAGTCAGGCTTTCATCTTCGGAAGGCAATCTCTCGATTAGTCCGGACAACGTGGGCTGCCTTTCGTCCTGATGCATGACCGCTGTGTGACGAATCATCTCGTAGTCACCGTGTGCATCAGGTTTGAACCGATAGTTGATGACCTGTGGGCTGTCGACACTTGACCACTCCTTGTCGAGAAATGCAGAGAATCCCTCTTGATCTCTGGGATGAATTCTGGTCATCCAGTCCTCAAGTGAAGATGCCTGGAAACTTCCATCTACCCTGAGTTCATTCGTCCGAGGCTTCCAGCGCCAGAAAGAAAACGTGCCTGCACAGAATAGGTTCAGAATGTCCGCAGGGAGCCCGCTGGAAAGGTTGGTGAAACGTAAAGTCTCTGATTCCGAATAGCCACTAAGGAGCGCGATCCCTCCCATATCAGAGGAATTTTCGTGACCGCGAGGGCTGGAATTTGAAGGAAAAGGCACGACTCGAAAATATATTTCCCATAATAATAATAATTTTTATTGATTAAAGCAACCTGAAATATTTCGAAGGCGAAAAAATTGAAGGTGAATTCCGTTTCGCGAGGCACAAAAAAACGGAGGGAAGCCCTCCGTTCTTAGGAATCTTGCTAGAAAGAGTGAAAAATGGCTGCTACTCCTCAGCTTTCGGCTGTGGGTCAGGGGTTGCTTTCGTTTTCGCTTTCGGAGCCGGTTTAGGATTGGAGTTTGCCTTTGGTTTGGGCTTCGAATCCTCCTTGGGGGTAACCTCTGGTTTTGGCTTCGCTTCTTCCTTGGGAGCAGCCTTTGGTGCTGCCTTGGGCTTTGGTTGCGCTTTAGGGGCAGCATTTGGCTGGGCTCCGGGAAGGCCGGGGAGACTTACTCCTGGAGCAATCTGACTTTCACCGGCGGCGGGAGCTCCCTCTTCTGTTTCTTCCGCCATGAGTTCAGAGCGATCTTTCTGGATCGGATCCACCAAGTAACTCCGAACTTTGAACACATGGCCCTCGAGTTTCTTCTCAGCGTTCAGCTTTTCTTTCAACTTGGTAAGGTTTTCCTCAAACTGCTTGTCGAGCCGCGTTTTCTCCTCGTCGCTTTCTTCTTCGCCAGGCTTACGCTTTTCTTCGAACTCGGCAGACACTTGGACAGTCAGGGGCAATTCATTGAGATCATTCTTTTCACCCACCGCAATGATATAGGTGAACCCGTCGAAAGTAGAGACCGTGAAGGTCGCGGCTTCAGGTTGATTTTCTTTTGCGGCTTCCCCGACAAAAACATCCTCTATCTGCGGATTGGAGAATGCACTCTTCATCGACGCGGTTTTCGCTGCGTCGAGGTCTTCACCATCTTTCGCGTCTACGAGGGTAAAGTTATCTTCCTGGGAATCCCGAGTCAGCTTCCAGTCCTGTTCAGGCGAGCCTGTATCGATTTCGATCGATTTGACGCCTTCGACTTTGAAGAAAGTCTTGTCGACCCATTCGGCAGGATCGGTGGCAACAGAACTGAATGTCTCGCCAACGAGAAAAACCGAATTGCTGCTACCCGTTTTCACATAGCGCCCGGCCTCTGAAGTCGCCATCCCTCCTCCGAAAGGGTTGGGGCGATTCTCTGAGCGCTCGTAGACTTTCCCAAGCCAGAGTGTTCCGAGATCCTTCTCTTCGGTGTTCTGAAACGTCAGGACTGTCGCCCCGTCTTCAGCGGATTTTGCGTCCTCGGGCGCAACCAGATTGAGGCGTGAGAACTGGCTCCTGCCGATAGTTACTGGCTGTGCGATCTTGAGGTCCCAAATGTCCTTCAGGAGTTTCACAATTGGCTCCGTATCTGCAGGATAGCCTTCACGCTCCACGACTTCCCAGTTATTCTCACCTTTCACAAGGGTGACGGAGGCATCCTTGGCTTCCACAGAGACTCGAGAAACCTCATTGATCGGGAAATCTTTAAATACCTTCCGTTTCGAATTTGCCTGTTCGACTTCAGATACCCCGCCGCCGGATCCGGTGAAGTGAAGGATCGCAGCGATGACTCCAATAACACCCAGTGCTATCAGCAAACGAATTAATGTCTTCTGACCCATGGTTACGTAGTAGTTAAGTTGGCTCGATCTTGGATTGAATTATCTGGCTGCTGTTTTGCTCTTCCGGTAAATCGCCAGGCCGATTCCGAATAGAATCACGACTATCGGCATGAAGAGTGAGTTACCAAATTTGTAAGTCGCCAGCTTGCGGCGGAATTCTTTCGTGACTTCCTTCTGCAACTCTCGCTCACGGCGACGGAATTCGACTTCTTCCGAACGGAGTGTCTCCAGCTCCGCTTGCACTTCGGGCGAAAGCAGTGCCTGATCAATATTCTCTGGAGTCGAAGAGAGAATCTCGTTCAGGCGAGTCTCGGCAGACTTCGCCTTCTCACGGAAGTCAGCGACTTCTTTCGCGAACTTTTCCTGTGCTTCGCGATACCATTCGTTCTGGCGAGTGAAGGGGCGGCGAACAGAATTCCGGCTTCGGACATTGATCAGGTCCGGATCTCCCGACATTTGCTCAACAGCATTTTGAACGAGAGTCAGGTTTTCGTTCAGCATCTCAGGGATCACGATGTTGAGCCCCGGGATCTGACTCCGGCGAACAACATTCGCATCATAGATGAAATCGACGTCTGCGATAAGAAGCACTCGACCGGGAGCAGATGCGGTTTTCAGGGCAGTGTCTTCTTCAGCCTCGTCTGTCTTTTCCTCATCAGCGGCTGTCTCGTCGCTCTCATCAGCATTGCTTTCGGCTTCGTCCTCGCCTTTTGAGGGATTGCCTTCAGGGAAAGCAGTTTTGAACTCCCCGCTCAAGCGAGCAACCAGAGACCGGCGTTTTCCATACGATTCGAAGTCTTCACGGATGCGATCGGCACCGCCTTCTTG
The DNA here is from genome assembly GCA_002698785.1 of Verrucomicrobiales bacterium. Lineage (GTDB taxonomy): Bacteria > Verrucomicrobiota > Verrucomicrobiia > Verrucomicrobiales > DEV007 > Arctic95D-9. The sequence continues at coordinate 10,743 of PAAG01000038.1, forward strand.
AGTTGGATCGGCGTCAAAAGATCCAACCAACTGGTTGGTGGGCGATGAAAGAACAAGGCGATCGACCTGTATGCCGGGTGTTGGCGTGATCTCAAACGCACCGGGAGTGAGCATATTCAGATGGTTCAGCATCTGTGTCATTGGATCCTTCAGCCCAGGGGAGTCTTCTCCGTCACCGAGAGCTTCTCGGTTCAGCGTAAGGAAGGTTGGTGAGAAGTTTCCACGGCGAATGATCTCAGAACCGAAGTTCAGATCGGCCAACACTTGATTGGCATCATACTTCACTCCCCAGTGCTTGAGAAGCTTGTCCAGATCAGAAGTCGGGGGCGGTCCACCTTGAGGAGGCATACCAGGCATCTGTTGTTGGCCCTGCGCGAGCGCACGAGCGTAGAAGAAGTTAGGATCGACCAGGGCGATCACATTACCGCCCTGAAGGAGGTACTGATCGACAGCAAACTGAGCTTCTTCTGTGATGTCATAGGGATGAATGATCATCAGCGTTGTGGTTCCCTCAGGAATCTCTGTGCTGGTGGCGGGAATCGTCTCCACTTCGTAATCTTTGCTCAACTGTTCGAAAAACATCCATGGCTGCTGCGGAGGAGCCTGGAAGTTTCCGGAAAAACCACCGCCGACGGAAAGCCCCGTCATGACAGTGATCTTTTTCTCCTCGCCTCCGTGGACATTGGAGATAGCACGGGCAAGATCGTATTCGAGCTGGGTCTCGGGGGTAGCAGGAAGGAAAGGAATCGTTTCTTTCTTATCAATGCACTCTACTGCGATTCCGAAATAGAGCTCGTTGTTCGTCTCGCCGGAGACTCCGGCTTGGAGTCCATCGATGATAGCAGCGTCTTCAGCGTCAGTGTTAGGCTCGGGGTTGAGCTTCTTCACTGTCAGCATCTTTACTTTCTTCTCTTCGAATTCGCCTTCGTCGTTCACGAGTTCGAGTTCTTTCGACGGGGCGCTCCGAACAAACTCACTCAGGAGGTCTTCCACGCGGCGTGCACGGGCACGTTCACTCGGGCTCATGACCTTGCTGTCGTCAGTGACGTAGTAGCGAACGGTGACAGGAGTATCCAATTTGTTCAGGATGTTCCGAGTTCCCTCGGAAAGAGTGTAGACATTGTATTCTGTCAGGTCTGCACGGAGGTTGAACTTTCCAAAGAGGAAATTCACCGCCAGAGCCAGCACGAATGCGACTATCAAACCGAGGATGGCAACGGTGCCGCGGCTGAGCTTGGTTGAATGGGTTTCTTTCGATTCACTCATAGCTTTAGGGAGTCGATTAGGAATGGGTTTAAAATTTTGTCAGGCTCGCTTGAGTCGGATTACAACCGATGTTGCGAACAGGCAGAAGGCGATAAATGTGACGAAGAAAACGATGTCGCGAAGACCGAGGACGCCCTTCGCAAGCTCCGTGAAGTGGGGCATCACGCCGAGAATATTAACAAGTTTCAGGATCGGCCAGAAGATCAGCCAACCACCTTTGAGGCTCATGAGGAGCTCGCTCACATGCGGCAGTCCGCTGAGCCAGAGCATCATGCAGGCCGCGACTGATACCAGCAGGGCAACCATCTGGCTGCGCGTCATGGCGGAAATCACAGAAGTTACTGCGAGGAAACAGAGGGCGACCAGGAACGACGCAACGAAGCCAGCCATGATCACCCCGTTGTCCGGGTCACCGAGGTAGTTGATCGTCCACACGATCGGGAACGACAGGACAAGCATCCCGAACAGAACGACTGCAGCGGCGAGGTATTTTCCAAGGATCGCCTGCCAGGGGGCCACGGGCATAGTGAGCAAAAGTTCCATCGTGCCAAGACGCTGCTCCTCTGACCAGAGTCGCATGCCGACCGCAGGAGCGATCAGAACCAGATACCATGGGAGGTATTGGAAGTAAGGTAGAAACAGGTCAGCCTCTCCACCCTCAAGAACTCCGGTGAAGAAGAAAGAAAGCGTGTTCGAGATTCCGAGGAACACGACGAATAGCACATACGCGATCGGCGAGGTGAAGTAGCTGGATAGCTCGCGCTTGAAAATGGTTCGGACTTCACGCGGAAGGACAAACAGCAGAATCGCTACGAAGATCGCCGCTACCACTACGGTCGGAATCGCAAAGTCAGTGAGCAAGTTTATAAAGGCATCCATGATGTCTTGATTCGATTCGGGTTATTTTTTCTGGCTCGGTGAGGGTTAATCTTCTGCGTCGGTCTTCGTGATTTCACGAAAGAGGTCGTCAAGGCGACCTTCTTCGACTCGAAGTTCTTCGATCGTCAGGTTCTTCTCTTTGCAGAGCGAATAAATAGCAGTGCTGAGGTTTTCCTTCTTTCCTTTGGCGGGATAAACCATCGCGGTGATGCCTTCGTCGTCGCTTTCGATGACCTCGACTTTTTCGGACTCACCCATCTTATCGAGTTCTTTCTCGATTCCGGTTCCCGCGAGACCTTTTGCCCGTAGAAGGACAGCGCCTGCCTTCGCGGCACGAGCTTTCAATTCATCCGGAGTCCCGTCAGCGATAACGCGTCCGCGGTCGATGATAATGGCGCGGGTGCAGGCTGCTTCCACCTCCTCGAGGATGTGGGTGGAGAAAATGATCGCCTTTTCTTTCCCCATGCGGCGGATCAACTGGCGAATCTCGTGCTTCTGATTCGGATCGAGACCGTCAGTCGGTTCGTCGAGAATCAGGATCTCCGGATCGTGAATGATCGACTGAGCGAAGCATGTGCGGTGCCGGTAACCTTTCGAAAGAGTATCGATACTCTGGTGGCGAACGGGTTCCAGGAAAGTGGTCTTGATCGCATTGTCCACTGCCGCGTCGAGTTCTCCGGACGGAACGCCTCGCATTTCAGCCGAAAAGCGAAGAAATCCCTCTACTGTCATATCCGAGTAGAGAGGGGCCGCCTCTGGCAAATATCCGATCCGGGCTTTCGCGGCAATTTCGTCATCTTCGATATCCACTCCGTCGATGGAGATTTTTCCGTCCGTTGGAGGCAGGTATCCGGTTACCATGCGCATTGTGGTCGACTTTCCGGCCCCGTTGGGTCCCAGGAAGCCGAGCACTTCGCCTTTGTTCACCGTGAATGAAACACCGTCGACGGCGACCTTCGTTCCGAAATGCTTCTGCAGGTTTTCGACTTCGATCATTTCTGATTGCGGTTAAGTTTTTACGCGTGGGTAAGCGGAGTCCTTCCGCTCGTTTGTTTCAAAAAATCGCGCCATTTTTGGGGTTTTTGCCGAGTGGCAAGGGGCGGCGCCCTTTGTATTTCCGTGCATGTGTAAGTATCGCAAGGGAAATTTTACATTGTAAAACCCGCGAATAGGGTCCCTCAATTCGGAAGCAAAACGCAGGAGCAATTGAATATGAAGGTAATTAGCTGGAACGTGAATGGAATCCGGGCCGTACTGAAGAAAGGGTTTGAAGACTTTCTGGCCGAACATCAACCCGATATCGTCATGCTCCAGGAGGTGAAGGCCACTCGGGACCAGGTTGATCTCGACTTCGAGGGCTTGGGCTGGCACGTGGAATGGAATCCTGCCGTGAAAAAAGGCTACTCTGGTGTAGCCACTTTCAGCCGTATTCCCGTGCTCTCAGCTAAACATGGAATCGATAGGGAAGAACACGACCAGGAAGGGCGAGTGCTGACTCTGGAATATGACGATTTCTATATCGTAAATGTCTATACTCCGAATGCGCAGAACGAGTTGCGCCGGCTTCCCTACCGCATGGAGTGGAACGCTGCTTTCCTGGACGCGATGAAAGAACTGGAGAAGGAAAAGCCAGTCATTTTTGCGGGTGACCTAAACGTTGCTCATACCGAGATCGACCTTGCTCGCCCGAAAGCCAATCGCAAGAATGCGGGTTTCTCTGACGAAGAGCGGGCTGGGTTCGACGACATCGTGGCGGCAGGGTTCGTCGACACATTCCGCCATTTCCACCCGGAAGAGACCGACCACTACACTTGGTGGAGTTACCGTGGGGGAGCTCGCGCCAAGAACGTGGGTTGGCGCATCGACTATTTCTGCGCGTCCGAATCTCTCATGCCCCGTGTGAAAACCTCCAAAATACTTCCCGAAGTCATGGGTTCCGACCACTGCCCTATCGTGCTTGAACTGGAGTAGACCTCTGTGGTTCTACGATTTTTTCTCCCACCACTCGCGAAAGCCCTCCAGCGCCCGTCCTCGGTGGCTCATCCCATTCTTCACTTCTTCCGAAAGCTCGCCGAACGACCTCTCATATCCCTCGGGCACAAATAGCGGATCGTATCCAAAACCACCTTCTCCCGTCGTCGAAGCTGCGATGGTCCCTTCGACCGTTCCATCGAACTGACTCAGCACCTCTCCATTCTGTGCCACGGTGACTACACACCGAAAACGCGCCGTCCGTTGTTTCTCGGCATTCTCTTTCTTCGCTAACTCCTCCAGCAATTTCTCCCGGTTCGAAGCATCCGTTGCGTCTTCCCCTGAATAGCGGGAAGAATAAATCCCCGGAGCCCCGCCGAGCGCATCGACTTCGAGACCGGAGTCGTCGGCCAGAACGAAGGCATCTGGCTGCTCCTGACTTGCTGCCAGTGCCTTGATCGCTGAATTTTCTGCAAAGGTCTCGCCATCCTCTACGGGTGGTTCCAATCCCGGTATTGCTGTCAGATCTACGATCTCGTCAAAAAGATCGCCTAGAATGGCGCGCATCTCTTCGGTTTTGTGGGCATTGTGGGTGGCTACAATCAGGGTTCCTGCCATGGGAAAACGATGGCAGCCCGGAGAGGTGTTTCAAATGCTTTCGAACGCGCAACTGAACGAACCCTGCACCCCTCAAGTGAATTCCTCCTAATTCCTCACCGTTTTCGTGGGCGCAGACCGAGCCACATTGTTCTTGAGTTGGACTAGTGCCATAAAGGGTTTTTGCCATCAGACGAGAATGGGAGCCTACTCACTACCGTGAAGAGACTATTCTGCCACATTTCCGAATCCATATTAGAAATCCTGCCCACGATTTCCTTTTTCAAAAAGGAACCTAGGCTATGTTCGAAGACGAAAACCGCTCAATGCCCGAAACTGTAGGCCAACACACCATTGAAAGAACCTTAGGCACCGGGGGAATGGGAACGGTATATGCCGTTCGCAATTCTGTGGGGCGCGTTTTCGCTCTCAAAGTTCTTCACGAAGAATTCGCCAAACAAGAACGATTCCAGTCTCGCTTCCAGAACGAAGCCCGGATGATGAGCGAACTCGGTGAGGGACATCCGAATATCCTAGAAGTCGACGATTTTCGCCAGGAAGACAACGGTGTTCTTTGGATGCGGATGCCTCTGATTGAGGGGATTCCTGCAAATGTATCAGGCAAACGTTGGATTACTCTTCGCGATAGAATGGACGACGAGGGACAACTCCCCATGTCCGTCATCTACGAAGTTGTGGATCAGTTGCTCGACGCAGTCAGTTATGCCCACGAGCGAGGTATTCTTCATCGGGACCTCAAGCCGGCGAATATACTTTTCAGCGAGAACGGAATTCTTGTTGGTGATTTTGGGTTGGCCAAGGCACTAAAAAATGACGAATTTCGGCAACTTTTCCATCTGTTCCTGCTCGATACGAACGTCTCGGCGTCCAGCGCTCCAGCGTTAGAAGAAATGGAGGGAGATCTTGCAAATTTTGGACACACGTTACCTGAAGCAAAAAGTAGTCGTTCTGAGGCCAGGATTGGGACACTTCAGTATTTGGCGCCTGAGCTTCGGTCACCGGATGGAGATGATCACTCGGTCCAATCTGATGTATACGCGATTGGCCTGATAGTATACCAAATGCTCACTGGCGAGGCTGAACCTGGAATTGGTGAAATGCCGTCAAGTTATTGTGACGTATCTCATGAAATGGATGAATGGATGAGTGTTGCGATGGCAAGGAGAGCCGAAAAGCGATTCCAATCAGTAAATAGGATGCTGAAAGAGTGGCGAGATCTTCCAGATTTTCAAAAGACGAACGAATCAGACGAACTGAGCTATTCTAAAGGCATAGAAGATATCCAGTCGCAAACAGAGTCGGAGAATGTTTCTGAGACAATTCATGCGGACGGAAAAAGAGCGGTTCAAACTCAGAGCAAGGATGACCCTTCGGAGAAAAGTTTTTTCAACCAAGAAACTAATACATTATCAGATAATGCAGACTCGGGCTCCGTGGAAGGAACTTATGAGGGGGAAGAGCGGAAATTTGGGGGAATTGATTTTGTTTGGTGTCCTCCAGGAGAATTTGTAATGGGCAGTCCGGCTGGTGAAGTTGGTAGGAATGCCGGAGAGACCCAGCACAAAGTAACTTTCACTCAAGGATTCTGGCTTGCTAAGAATGAATGTAGTCAGTCTGACTGGATCAGTGTGGCGGGAATCAATCCGAGCTTTTTCAAGGGAGAGGACCTTCCTGTGGAACGTGTGACTTGGTACGGTACGCAGAAGTGGCTGAAGAAGATGAATGAGGATGTTCCGTTAGTTGAGGGCTGGAAATGGGCTCTGCCGACGGAGTCGCAATGGGAGTACGCTTGCCGCGCGGGGATGCAAACAGCAATGGCATTTGGGAATACATTGAGTAGTCGACAGGCGAACTTTAAAGGGGATTCACCGTACCGAAGTGATGAACAGGGACCTTATTACAGAGCGACGGTAAAAGGTGGAACATACGAAGAGAACAGGTGGGGGCTGTGTGACATGCACGGGAATCTCTGGGAGTGGTGTGCAGATGGATATGGAGATTATCCAGAATACGAGAGTATTAATCCTCTAGGATCTTTTGACGCATTATATCGAGTGTGCCGAGGTGGCGGTTGGCGTAGTGAGGGGCACTTATGCCGATGCGCAACCCGTTTGAGAGGCGCTCCTGATGGCCAGTTCAAAGACGTCGGGTTCCGCCCAGCAATTCGTTTTGAAACAAATGATGTTTGGGAAAGTTTCGATAAGCAAATTACTCACGAAATTGCCAAATCGAGTTATGGAAAGATTGACAAGGAAGGTCGGAAGCGAAGGGAAGGATCCTTTAACTTCGGAATCGCTTTAGTAGTTGTCATAATAATCGCCGGCACAATCCTAGTGCTGTTGCATCAATGGTAAGGTGCTTTCTGCGCATGGAACAAAGCGAATAAGTTTTGGTAAAATCGAAACTTCTAGTAGGAGTAAATTCCTGCTTCTGTGGACGAATTCCAGATACTTCGACGAGATGGCGCTCCAGTGATGTTCGCTCGCACAGAGCCCAAGCCTTTTTAAACACAACTCTCGAAAGCCTTCCAGCGCCCGCCACCGTTTGGGTCATCTCATTCTTCGCCACTGTGACCAAACATCGAAACCGTGTCGTATGCTCTTTCTTTGGTGCTCATCCATCAACTCTTCCCAGTTCGAAGCATCTGTCGCATCTTTATCGGAGCAGCGGGATGAAAAGATCACAGGTGCTCCATTCTTTACGGGTGGCACCAGGTCGAGAATCGCAGTCAGATCTACGATTTCGTCAAAAAGATCGCCTAGAATGGCGCGCATCTCTTCGGTTTTGTGGGCATTGTGGGTGGCTACAATCAGGGTTCCTGCTATGGGAAAACGATGGCAGTCCGGAGAGGTGTTTCAAATGCTTTCGAACGCGGATGTGATACCGTTGAGGCAATGGCATCTGAAAGCACGCGCACCCATCTGACCGAACTTCTGGCTCCTGCAGGGAACTGGGAGTGCGCCCGTGCCGCCGTCGCCAACGGGGCTGATGCCATCTATTTCGGAATGCCGCAGTTCAATGCTCGAATCCGTGCGGATAACTTCACTCCCGACGATCTCCCGGATTTGATGGAGTTTCTGCACGCTCATGGGGTGAAAGGGTTCGTCGCCTTCAATACTCTCATTTTTACCTCCGAACTCGAAGCTGCCGCCAACCAACTCCGGCTTCTCAGCCGATCCGGTGTGGACGCCATCATCGTTCAGGACATCGGCCTCGCCACCATGGCGAGGAAACTGGTTCCGGATCTCGACGTGCACGCCTCTACCCAGATGACGATCACTTCTCCGGAGGCACTTGCGTTTGCTCATGACCTCCTCGATCTAGATCGTGCTGTCATCGCTAGGGAGAACTCCCTGCGGGAAATCCGTCTTTTCCATCCTCTCGAGCCAGGAGCAGTCGAACTGGAAACCTTTGTCCATGGCGCTCTCTGCGTCGCTTATTCCGGGCAGTGCCTCACCAGTGAATCCCTCGGGCAGCGCAGTGCCAATCGCGGAGAATGTGCCCAGGCTTGCCGCATGCCCTACGAACTCGTCGTCGACGGCGAAACAAGGGACATGGGAGACAAAAAATACCTCCTTTCCCCTCAGGATCTCGCGGGGATCGACCAGGTTCCCGAGCTGATCCGCCTAGGTGTCACGAGCTTCAAAATCGAAGGGCGTCTGAAAACCCCTGAATATGTTGCAGCTGTCACCCGGACCTACCGCAAAGCCATCGACGCAGCGCTTGATGGGATTGACGAACCAGCAGCACCCGAAGAGAAATACGAACTGGAAATGGCATTCTCCCGAGGCCTTCACTCAGGATGGTTGAACGGCATCGACAACAAAAAACTCGTCCACGCTCGTTTCGGAAAAAAGAGAGGGGCTTTTGTAGGCAAGGTGAAACAGGTGGGAAAAGACTGGGTCGAGGTCTCGGGTGATACCCCGCTTCGTAACGGCGATGGCATCGTTTTCGACACTGGTGGAAATACCGAGTATGAGCAGGGTGGGCGGATCTACGAGGTGAAAGGCCGTCGACTCTTCCTGAAGCGGGGAAAGGTCGATTTCTCCAAGGTCCGGTCAGGTGACAGAGTATGGAAAACAGACGACCCCGCTCTCAATTCCGCTCTGAGACAAACCTGGAAGGGCGAGAACCTTCCCAAACGCACCATTCCGCTCCATTGGAGTGTATCGGCCGAATCGGGAAAACCCCTCAAGCTCACGGATCTCACGTCGGGTATCACGGTAGAGTCGGCTTCTTCGCTGGAGGCCGCCCGAAACCGACCTGCAACCGCGGAAATGCTCGAGAATCAATTGAGCCGTCTCGGGGGAACGGTTTACGAGCTTGCATCACTTTCTGCAGAGATATCTGGAGATCCCATGGTTCCGGCGAGCGAACTGAACCGTCTGCGTCGCGCGCTTGTCGATCGGCTGGAGGAGGAGCGCTTGGATGGTTTCTCCAAACGGAGAGAAACAAGCGTAACTGTAGAAGAGCTGCTCCCCGATCAGAAGGCTATCGAGTTTCCAGCTCCGGAGTTGCGGGTGCTCTGTCGCACAGAGGAGCAGGTATCGGCAGTTTTGGAGGCGGGCCTTGAAACCATCTACATAGACCTGGAAGATGTGAGGCGTTATCGCTCGGTGGTGGCTCGGATACGGGACGAGAGTCCTTCCACGCGTATATTCCTCGCCACACCGCGAATCCAGAAAGCGGGAGAGTCCGGCCTGTTCCGAGTCGTGGAAAAGGCAAAACCAGATGGCGTCCTTGTCCGAAATCTGGGAGGAGCCCGCCATTTTCGTGAGCTTGACCAGATGGCCGTGATTGGAGATTTCTCACTGAATGTGGCGAACCCAATCACTGCACGTCGTTTCATCGAACAGGGGTTTGAGAATCTCACCATTTCATATGATCTCAATATCGGACAGGTTTTGGATCTTCTAGGGAGCGCCCCTCCAGAGTGGTTTGAAATTACCCTGCACCAGCACATGCCCATGTTTCATATGGAGCATTGTGTCTTCTGTAGCTTTCTATCAGAAGGAACGGATTTCACCAATTGCGGTCGGCCTTGTGATACTCACATGGTCGAGTTAAAAGATCGCGTCGGCCAGCTGCACCCGTTATCGGCAGATGTGGGTTGTCGAAATACCCTGTTCAACGGTAGAGCCCAGACTGGAGCCCGATTTTTCGGGTCTCTTCGTGACGCAGGATTGCACCGCTACAGGGTAGAATTCCTGCGGGAAAGCCGGTCGGAAGCTGCCAGGCTCATCGGGACCTACCGAGGCTTGTTTTCTGGAACTGGTGAAGAAAACCGGCTCTGGGAAGAACTACAGGCTGATTCCCGTCTGGGAGTGGTGGAAGGCACGTTGGCAGGTGGGTAGTTTATGCTGTTCTATTGCAATAATTATCGGTGAAATTCGCATTGGCACTTTTCTTGTTTCGCCTCTAACGTCCGCGATCGAACCCTTTCAGGTTCTGAACTCCGAGGTTATTGTTACGCCCTTTTTTACCTCTCCTGCTGTTTTGAAAGAATACGTATTTCACCGTTTAGATGATGGTCGCGGAGCCCAGTAACGGTTACGCGGTTATCGTTCCAGTGCTGGAAACGGACGTCGACTCAATCTACTCGACCCAGAATTACTGGAGCGAGGCCTGTCCCCCGTGCTCTTCTGGGAACGAGGGGAAAGTGGATTTGGTTTACTTCTTCAACTGTGCTCCTTCAGCAAGACTGGAAGATGTCGTTACGAAAATATCCATGCGAACAGGTATGGATAAAGTATTCCGGGCTGTTCGATGTGAATTTGCCGACCTCGATCCCGAAATTGACCTCTATATCCGGGAAAAAGCCGGTATTCCTCCCACTGGCCAGGGCTTCTTGTCGGGACCGAATGAAATGTTCTTCCGATTGATGGAGACAGTCGGAAAGGAATATGAAGCGGGTTTCCAGATGGAGATCGACTGTGTGCCGGTGAAAGCCGGATGGTGCGACCGCTTCGTCGAAGTGGTGGAAGAGTCGCATGATTTCTGGATGATGGGGAGCCGATACCATGGATGGAGCTGGTTGCCCATACCGATTCAGAACCACATCAATGGGAATTCAATCTACCGATTCAGTGATCCGGCTTTTCAATCGTTTGTGGAGGAAGTCTGGAAACCGAGAGCCGAAGAGATGGTCCATTGGGGCTATGCCGACCTCGCATACGATTGTTTCCCGGCGTACTACGAAAATCTAAATAGAGGTCCCCTGACTCGGCCTGACATCCGAAGCGAGATGGCCCGAATGTTCGGTCGTTTTTGCGAAACGCCCTTCATCGTAAATCTAGGCGGGGCCGAAGACGAAGAAAAGCTCTACGGGGATTTCGAAACGCTGAAGAAAGAGTTTCGCGACGCATGGATCATACACGGCTCCTGGTTGGCCGCGAATGTGATACCCCGTTTGTCAGATCCAGAGTTTGAACTCGCGGAGAAACAGGGGCCGGATACTGACAAACCGGAGAGCGATCGGCAAAGGCCGGACCATTTTGTGAAGTTTGTCTGGGTTTCGGAGGAGTCCTGGATGTTCGGGAATCGATTTTCTTTGTGCCGAAACAATGGAAAGATTTTTGTGGGTGCTTTGATAGACACGGAAAGGGTGGGTTCGATCAAGCTGACGGTAAAGGCCGACCATGATGCGGAGGTTCTTGCGAGAAAGTGGTCGGAAACCGTGCCTTCCGGATTTCTCATTGGTGGGCTTCTGGTGAAGTTAGGGAAAAAGCTCGGGTTGGCGCGTGGGCTAGGCTTGGAGCGTTTTCTGCAGATGATTCGTGAGAGCTTTAGTCATGTCGAACGGGCGACCGGTCTCGGAGCTGCCCTGCAGCAGATTCGAATCTGGTTTCATCAAATGAAAGGGAGAAAGTTGGGGCGCTCTTTGAATCAATTGGAGATAGATTCGCGTAGAATACCTCGCGGTGGAGTATGTTTCGAGATCAGAGGAATGGAAAAAGTGGATGTTAAGGGTGAGTTTGTCCTTACAGTAGAAGCAGCTGCCTCAAAAGAGTGAGACTGCCAACCCTCAACTTGAACCCCTCAACTTTCGAATTCGATCTGTGCGAATGGAGTCGCTGATACAGAGCGCGAACCAGAACCTTGCAATGGCCTTCCGGCGCATCCCGGTTGCCTGGATGCTTGCGAAGAAGTCGATTCAATTTCGATACAGGCGCTCTATCATTGGGCCTTTCTGGATCACTCTTTCGCAGGCGGTCTACGTGTTGGTGTTAGGGATTGTTTTTGCCACTGTGTTCAAGCAGAAGGGTGCCGAGATGATTCCCTTTGTCACCTGCGGGGCGCTTACGTTGAGCTTCATCAGCTCAGTCCTCCAGGAGTCGAGCAACGTTCTCATCGAAAAAGGCCAGGCCATCCGTGATGGCGATCAGTATTTCCTGACACATGTCCTTGAGACAGTTTTCCACGGTGCATTAATCTTTGCTCACCATACCGTGATTCTGATCGTCGTGGTCGTTGTTTGCAAGGTTCCCATGCATTGGTATGATGTGCCTGCGGCAATCGGTGGGTTACTGTTGATTTGCGTGAACCTGATTGGGTTTGGATTTCTCTTTTCACTCCTGACACCGCGCTATCGCGATCTGGGCCCACTGATAGCCAGCGCCTTGCGCACACTGTTCTTCCTCACACCCATTATGTGGAAGCCCGAGTTCCTGGGGGATAAGGAATACCTGGTAGCGTACAATCCGCTTCACCACTGGTTGAATTTGGTTCGAGAGCCATTGATCGGTGGGGAATATCAAGTGCACAGCCTCTGGGTTACAGTGGTGACTTGCATCGTCGGTTGGGCGCTGGCATACGTCGTTTTCATTTTCTGTCACCGGAAATTGCCGACCTGGATATAGTCGATGAGCATCTTGCCTGACAAAGCTACAAGTGATGAAGAGCTGAGTATTGAGCTTGAAGATGTCGTGCTGGACCTGCCTATTTTTGGCAGAAACGCGAAGAACTTGCGTTCTGTACTGCTCAATCCGTTCTTTCGAAAGACTGACCATGCAGTCGGGGACTCTCCGATCGTGCGAGCACTCGACGGGATCAACATGTCTCTCAAACACGGAGACCGCGTTGGGCTGGTCGGGCACAATGGTGCCGGAAAGTCGAGCCTGTTGCGTTTGCTCGCGGGTATCTACTGGCCCACCAGCGGAATATACCGAAAGCGCGGTACTACTCGTTGCCTGTTTGGCCTGGGCCGCGGCGTAGAGCCGGAGGCTTCTGGATTTGAAAACATCGAGATTCTTTCTCAGCTGTTCGGCTATCCCCGTTCGGCAATCAAAGACATCACCGAAGACGTGGCGGAATTTTGTGAGCTGGGCGATGCCTTGGCCCGTCCGGTCAGAACCTATTCCGAGGGAATGCGCCTGAGGCTATGCTTTGGCGTCGTCACGGCCTGGCCATCTGACATATTGCTGATCGACGAGGTCATTGGTGTCAGCGATCGTTCGTTCAAGGAAAAGGCGAATCAGCGGATGAAAGACTTCACTCGGCAGTCAGGCATCCTAGTTCTCGCCTCACATGATGAGCAGATCCTCAGCGGTTTCTGTCATGAATGTTTGCGCCTCGACCACGGCAAAATCATATCGCGAACTCCGATCGAAGACGAAGTGGATCAGGAGGGTGAAGCAGCTCAAGAAGGCGACGCCGAGTGAGTTGCTTCGAGGAAGCGTTTCACAAGAGCCAAGTCTTTGACACCCGGTGCAGATTCCACACCGCTCGCTACATCGACTGCAGCTGGATGAACCTGCTCGATGGCCTCTGCCACATTTTCGGGTTTCAATCCTCCGGCAAGAATCACTTGCCTCTCAGGCCAAAGAGAGACGGCTTCTGCCCCGAGCGCCCAGTCCATCGTGTGTCCGCTGCCGCCATACTCTGACGGAGCATACGCATCGAGTAGTAGCGAACTCCCCGGAAATTCCGCTGAAGCGACCAATGTATCCCTGTCCCGAACGCCAATGGCCTTAAACACGGGCAACCCTTTCTCCAGCAGACTGGCCACTCTCTCTGCAGTTTCGTCACCGTGAAGCTGCAGCCAGTCGAGGCCGCCCGACTCATACAGGGCGAGCAGCTCATCATCCGTGGCATTCACAGTAACCGCGACTCTGGGAAGAACTCCCTTCAGTTCGTTCAACCAGGGGAGGGCATCTTCGAAAGAAATGTACCGTTTCGACCGTGGCCAGAAATTGATACCGATCGCATCAGCACCTGCCTCAGCAATGGCGCTTGCCTGATCTCCGGAAGTAATGCCGCAAATCTTGACCGCAACGCGCCCGGTGTCCCGAGGGAAAACGGTACGCGCGGTCATTGGATGAAAGATCGATTAAAGGCGAGCGAGAGACTTGTCGAGAGCATCGAGCAGATTCCCAATGGTCTCCTCCGTCTCGTCACCCATGTTGGAAAGACGGAAAGTCGTTCCCTTGATCTGGCCGTATCCTCCGTCGAGCTGTATCTTGTGGTCGTCTCGCATCAATTTCTGGAGGGCGGCTACATCGATCTCCTTATTGTTCTTAATGCAGGTCAAAGACTTCGAGCGAAAACCTTCCGGAGCGAAAAACTCAAAACCATTCGCCTCGACCCACTCAGCCACCATGTTGTTGAGCTTGTTGTGTCGAGCATAGCGATTTTGCAGGCCTTCTTCAAAGATGACGTCGAGCTGATGGCGCAGTCCGTAAATCGTAGAAATACACGGCGTGCTCGGTGTCATCGACTTCTCCTGGTTCTTCTTGAACTCGTGAAAGTCAAAATAGTAGCCGCGGTCTTCGATACCGGCAGAGCGCTCGAACGCCGCTTCCGATACAGTGAACAGCGCAAGTCCCGGAGGCAACGCAAGCGCCTTCTGGCTTCCCGTGAGAAGCACGTCTACGCCCAGTTCGTCAACATTGATTGGCACAACCGAGAAGCTCGAGACCGTGTCCGTAACGAGCAGAACATCGTCATACTTGTTCACCACTGCAGCAACTTCCTCCAGCGGGTTCATTACCCCTGTTGACGTTTCGTTGTGGATGAAAGTCACCGTGTCGAATTCACCGGTTGCCAGCTTCGCATCAATATCTGCCGGATCGATCGGTACGCCCCAGTCATACTGGAGGGCTTCTGCTTCCTTGCCGCAGCGTTTGGCAACATCGACCCACTTGTCAGAAAAGGCGCCTGAGCAGCAGCACAGCACCTTCTTGGCAACGAGATTACGAAGGGAGCCTTCCATTACACCCCACGCCGAGGAGGTGGAAAGGAAAACAGGCTGCTTCGTGCCCATCATCTCCTGGAGGCGAGGATGTACGTCGTCGTAAAGTGCCACGAAGTCCTTGCTGCGATGCCCAATCATTGGGGTCGCCATAGCTTCGTATGTAGCCGGAGAAATTTCTACCGGCCCCGGGATGTGCAGTCGAATGTGATCGCTCATGATTGCGCGCAATAAGAACGCCGATTGGAAAATCACAAACCGATTTTTATATCAGGCCGGGATAATCCGATGTCGGCAATTTCAATTACGAGCGTCTGTCGGGAGCTGCAGTGACTCTTTTTCGGCCCTGCGACGAATCCAGTCGATCGCTTTGTAAACCGGTTTTCGGCTGATCAGCCAGATTTCAAATCTCCTCTTTCCGGGAAAGTCCATCAATAAGAGTCCAATCACCATGGTTAGCAGACCTTGGCCTGGGGTTATCAGCATCAGGATGCCCCCTATCAGTAGTATCCCACCAATCAGGTTCTTGAAGATCAAAAAGAAAATACGAAGGAAAGGGTGACTTTTTCGCAGTTCCTCCGTCTCCTCGCCTTTCTCCAGAAAATAGTCCGAAGGAATCCGCCTCACCACAATCGGCACAGCAATAGCGCTCGCAACCAGCGTAAACAGCGAAGTCCCGGCGATCCAGGCTGCCAGGGTTTCTCTTTCCTGAAACCACTGCGAAAGTTCATGAAACCAGTCCGTCATGGTCCCGGCTTCGTGCCCGGAGAGGCATTGAATCAATCGATTTCACGCGAGCGAGGTTCACGGTGCACCGTGCTCGCCGAGGTAGGAGACGTCACGAATGGACCACCCGCGAGCGGTGCCCGTTCTGTGAAGGCGACGTCAGGCATCTCACTGGGACGTCCGGCAAGAGGGAAGTCTTTCCGCAGAGGAAAGAAAGGATACCCCTCCCACATCAGGATCCGGCGATGGTCGGCGAGACCTTCGAACTCGATGCCCATCATGTCGTAGACCTCGCGCTCGTGCCATTCTGCCGTCGCCCAGAGGTCGGAGACAGAATCGATCTTCTCGTTCTCGGCCGCCTTACACTTGATTCGCAAGTGGTGATACTGCCCGTTTCCGAGAGTATACAGCTCGTAGACCATCTCCCAGCGGGGCTCCTCTCCAAAGTGGTCGAGGCTGCTGATATCGATCAAGTAATCGTAACCGAGCTCGTCCCGGCAGAATTGGAGGATCTCGTGCGCTTTCGCCTTTTCGACGATGGCGGTTTCTTCGCCACGAAATTCGACCGTGCTGAGGATGGCCTCACCAAATTTTTCCTGAAGAGTTGCGATGCTCATAGTTCCGTAAATCAGTCGTGTCAGGCGGACTTCTCGGATTTGAAGTGAGCGACCGAAGATTCCTCTTTCGTAATCTTGTCCTGCAGCTTCATCAGTCCTTCGAGAAGGGCCTCAGGGCGGGGAGGACATCCAGAAATGTAAACATCAACAGGGATCAGGTTGTCGATTCCCTGGAGAACGGCGTAGCTCCGATACATTCCACCAGAGGAAGCACACGCACCCATGGCGATACACCACTTTGGCTCAGGCATCTGGTCCCAGATTCGCTTCACCGCCAGGGCCATTTTGTAAGTCACCGTGCCCGCGACAATCATCACATCACTCTGGCGGGGAGAAAAGCGCATCACCTCCGCACCGAACCGGGAAATATCGAAACGAGAAGAAGCAGAACCCATCAGCTCAATCGCGCAGCAGGCCAGTCCCATAGGCATGGGCCACAACGAATTCTTCCGCATCCAGTTGATGGCGGCATCCGATTTGGTGAAAATGACATTGCCTTCGATCTTCGAATCGTAGGCGGCGTGGGTCTGATTGGCTTCGGACATGACTGTTTGAGCGCTTTCAGCAAAGGTTACGTGCGCCAAAAGCGTGATCAACCCGTTTGTGAAAAATTTCACAAGCTCCGATTCCGCCCGAAACGACGTCCAAATTCCATCCCGCGCGCTTGTTTTCAGGCTCCTGCGCGAGTAGCTGTACCGTATGCAATTCCCCCGTTTTCTTTTGATCTTCCTATATTTCCTGACCTTTTCTCTTGGTCATAGCCAGGAAAAGGCTGCCGAAAAAGCCGACCCACAGAAGAAAGAGGAGAAAAAGGAGCCGCTCAAAGATCAACTCGTCGAGACCGAACACTCCGGCACCTTCGGTGGCGAGAAGATGGAATACACTGCTACTGCAGGCACCATGGTCATCTCAAAAAAGGAGGAAGAACCGAAAGCATCGGTCTTTTTCGTCGCCTACGAAAAGAAAGGGATCGAGGACCCCGCCACTCGACCCATCGTATTTTGCTTCAACGGAGGCCCGGGCTCCTCTGCTGTCTGGCTCCATCTCGGTGGATTCGGCCCCAGGCGGGTTGCTATGAATCCCGACGGAACCATGCCGTCCCCACCGTTTCGGTTGAAAGAAAATCCCGATTCCATCCTCAAAGTCGCCGATCTTGTGTTCATCGATCCCGTCAGCACAGGATACAGCCGGGCTCAGGACGAAAAGAAAGCCGGGGAATTTCATGGGCTGAAAGGAGATCTCGAATCCATGGCCGAGTTCATCCGCCTCTACACAACGCGATATGAACGTTGGCTCTCGCCAAAATTTCTCGCCGGAGAAAGCTACGGCTCCTTTCGCGCCGCCGGTCTGGCTCATCGATTGCACGATTCCTACGGGCTATATCTGAACGGAGTTATACTCGTATCGGGAGTGCTGAGTTTCGATACCCTCTGGGGAAGCGATCTTTCATACGTCACTTTTCTCCCGGCAATGTCCGATGTGGCAGCCTATCATCAGCGCCTCGAACCCGACCTTTTGGAAAACGACGAAGCCCGTAGGGCAGAAGTAGAACAATTTGCCTTCGGTGAATACGCATCGGCCCTTCTCAAGGGAACCCGCCTTACCGAGGCAGAGATGGACGACCTCGCTGCCAGTATCTCTCGCTACACCGGTCTTGAGGTGGAAGAAATCAAACGTCGAGAACTCCGGATTTCCTCCTCCTTCTTCCGAGAAGAACTACTGCGCGACGAGGGCGTCATGCTTGGGCGTTTCGACGCACGGATCAAAGGGGCCGATGGCGATCTCGCAGGAGATTCCCCCGGATACGACCCGAGTTATCAGGCTGTCTATGGTCCATTTTCCGCCGCCCTCAATGACTACGTCCGTCGAGACCTCAAATTCGAGAGCGACCTCGTCTACGAAATCCTCACCAGCCGGGTGCGACCGTGGAAATATGGCGACGAATACGTGGGGCAGCCGGTAAATGTCCTCGACGAACTCGCCACCGCGCTTCTTGAGAATCCCTCGCTCGAGATTCTGGTGAACTGCGGCTACGAAGATCTCGCTACGCCCTACCACGCCATTCGGCACAGCATCGACCACCTCAACGTGCCTCCGGGAACGCTCGACCGGGTTTCCTACACCCACTACACCGGCGGACACATGATGTATACCATCGAGGATTCCAACACTGCCTGGAACGCCGATGTTGAAACCTTCATTCTCAAGAACGACGGAATTGACTAATTTTTCTCATTAAAAGTTGCATGCCTTTCGCGGTGGCTCGTCCATATCCACATGAACGCCGCTTGTTTCCCCACAATCGTTCGTAGGAGCCTTGCAACCCTTGCAGTGGTAGCCACTGCTGCTGGGCTGAATGCAACGCTGGAAGCCGCCACCCCGCTCCCTGGTAAATACAGCGGGAAAACCGGGACCACCGGTCGTATCTCCTTCAAGGTGAACAAACGTGGGAATAAAATTCAGAAACTGAACTGCAGTATCTTCGCCCTTGGTCAGGATGACTACGGCAACTTCACCACATTCCAGGTCATCGCCTCCAATACCGATGGCAAGAATTTCCGGCTGAAGAGGTCTGGTCGTTTCACAGCTTCGGGAATCGATAGAAACGGCATCCGCTACAAGGTATCCGGAAAGCTCAAAGGGAAGAGAAAGTTCAAAGGAACGGTCGAGATGAGTTGGTACCACTTCAGCTATTTCGATTACAATGTCATCACTGGGTTCTTCGATATCCCAATCTACGAACTCGTCTCCGGTAGCCGACCCTACACAGCCAAGCGCTGACAAATCCAATTTTATCAGGTTCAGGAAAAGGCGGGTGGGCAACCATTCGCCTTTTTCGTTCTAACCTGACTACGCCGTGCTCACTCAAGAGTTTCGCGTCTGGCTTCTGACATCGGGCCTCTGGTCTCTACCTCTGTTCCGCCCAAGACGTTCGAGCGACGCCAACACCCTCCTCGCTTTCGACCGAAAACCCGCCTTCGTTCCCGTAGGCAGCTGATGCTCGATCGAGAGACGCAGTTCTTCCGCCAGCGCTGGCTCACGAATACAGAGGCTTTCCAGCACCGACATCGAGTGCACCTTCACTGCGACCGTCTCATCAGGAGAACCCAGGAGCCGGAACGCAATGTCCGCAGCAAGGCCTGACAGCTCATCGGGCAGCGCCAACTCCGCAGCTACCTTCATCGTGTTGCGTTTCACACCGTCATGAAGGTCGGGGCGTTGGAGATTGCCGAGAAGTCGATCGAGGTAAGGCTGCACCATATCAGGATGCTCTTCCGCACAGCAGGCAACCACCCAAGCCGCCCTGCGAGCTAGGTCCATATCCTCTCCCAAAACGAACGAAAGGAGTTCTTCGAAGCGTTCCCGGGAATCCCCAATCTCCTTCGCGATCAGAATCGTCTGCGCTTTGGAATGTTTGGATTTGAGGGAGGTCTGGAGGTTCATCGGGCAATCTCTTTGCGAAGGTGATATCCGAAAAAAGAATACTACACAACGAGAGGGGACTACGAAGAATGCATAGAATAGAAACCATCTCGTCCTACGTCTTCCCCAAAGAATTCCTCGATTTGTTCCTTAATTACGTCAGGTGCTAAGCAAGCACCGATGCAGACCAATGATGGCGACACTTTTGTGATATTTGGGACCGGTAGGGGCGGAGGGAGTGGATCTTTGCCTGACCGTTGAAACAGCCAGCGGGATCCGGGGTGTTCGACAAGTTTTACAAGAGCCTTCGCACGAACTACCCAGTCAGGAAGTGTGGTAAGGAGAGCTTCAACAGAGTGCCTTCTCACACGAGGAGGGAGTGGGAATTGAACTCCGGAGAATCGGTGAGAGAGCAGGTGGACCGGATCGTCTTCAGTTCTACCGACTGCGTGCAAAGATTCAAAAACGTCGGTTGCGATTGTTTTTGAATGCTGGGCGCATACCATCCCTTCTAGCGCCTCGAGCAACTCTTTTGATGAAGTTCTCACTGCATACCTCGCACAAGACCTGACGCTTCCTGCGACTTCATCGATCCGATCCTGCCCAACATAGTCTGTGTGGGAAAGCACCCAATACCCTGCGGTTTCGAGTTGCCGTATCTCGAGGGGATTCCAGTCTCCTCGCTTCACCCAGTGCCGAGCATCGACCAATCCTACTTGGATGCGGGGAAAGAAAGGCAATCGGCTTTCAACTAACGTGAATGCCTCCAGGAGGGAGAGGGGATCTGCAGTGCCATTGAGTTCGATTAATAGTACGTCGCTTGAACTTTCGCTGGCAGCTGTGCAGAGAGAAACCAACTCGTCGAGGCTCTCACAGCAGGCACAGCTTGCTGCTATCGGCACGATGCTGGCGGCATCCTCACCGAGCGTAGCCGCATCGAGTTCAGCGTTGGAGAAATCATTGAGAATGACATCTGCTGTTAGATTTCGTTTCTTCAGTCCAACGACGAGAGACCTGAGGAGGGTGGTTTTTCCGGAACCAAAGAACCCGGTGAGAAAGAGGAGCGGTTTGGCCATTGATAAATAGTAATCTCAGCAAATGCCGAGTCTTCTTTCCAACTCAGTTAGGCAGATCCTCCAGCAGGCCGAGTCCATTTGGGTATGGCTGCTGCCTTCGGTTCGAGAAAGACCAGCAATGAACTCGCATCCCGCCACTTCGAGTAGTTCATTGAAAAGTGATGTGCGAAGAAACGTGGCAGTTGGGTCGAAGGCTTTAAGGTAGATCCGATAATCTCCGCCGACCGACTCGGTGTGCAGAGCGAGAAGGACGATTTGAATCGCTTCGGCGTCCAACGGGCAACCGACCCGCTGAGCACAGGAACAGTAATCGTTCACAATGGATGTGAGCCGGGCAACGACTCGCTCGATATCACCAGCCAGGTTTTGATTGGTCTGGGGCACTGCTGGCTTTCTTAAAGAAGAGAAGTCGAGCCGAGGAATCTCGAAACCTTGCCGAAGAAAGCGGTGGAAAGCCGGGATGTTCTTGCCGGCATTGTCACTCATATTGAATCAGGCAGTCAGAGTTTCGGTCACAGTTCCTTGAGCAGTATCCATGGCATCGATAGCCATATTCCAATCCGGAAAAGGATCGGATAACTGGTCCTTCCACTCCTGTTGATCCATGGCGAGTTCTGCATCTGTCAGGAGAGCGCTGTCGAGCATGGCAGTGAGTTTCTCCTGATCCATCCCGGAACCAATGAGGACGAGCTCTTGGCGGCAGTCGCCATTCGGGCCGGCAGAAGATTTCTCGATCTCAGCAAGCTCAGCGGGGGCGGTCGGCCAGTATTCTTTCGGAACCGCCGCCCAGAAATATCCGAGGCATTGATTCTGGCACATTGCCCCGGCCTGCGACCAGTAACCGGCGAGTTGAAGCCGCGTAGCCAGCCAGAAGATGCCCTTGGATCGAATCACTCCCGGCCATTCCTTCTGGAACAATGCGTAAAGACGCTCGGGGTGAAAAGGGATGCGTCTCTGATAAACGAAATTGGAAATGCCATACTCTTCCGTTTCAGGTGTGTATTCGACGAGCGAGTCGAGCCAGCCGGGTGTTTCCTCGGCTTCGGAAAGTTGAAACAGTCCGGTTCCCATCACAGTGTGGAGAGGGACGTTGGAGTTTCGTGTTTCGTGGACCATGGCCTTCGGATTCAGCGCCCGGATCATGGAGTGTATGCGAGTCCGTTGCTCGTCATTTACGAGATCGATCTTATTGATCAGGATCACGTTGGCGAATTCGATCTGGTCGACTAGCAGATTCACGATACTGCGTTCGTCGCCATCTCCCGCAGTTTCGCCCCGATCGCTGAGTTGGTCGGCGCTTTCGTAATCGCGGAGAAAGTTGAGAGCATCCACCACGGTAACCATCGTGTCGATCTCTGCCACATCCCCAAGTGATCGTCCTTCCTCATCTCGGAAGGTGAAAGTTTCTGCGACCGGCATGGGTTCGCTAATCCCGGTGGACTCGATTAGCAGGTGGTCAAATCGGCCCTCCCGAGCCAGCTTGCCGACTTCGAGCAGCAGGTCTTCTCTCAGAGTGCAGCAGATACACCCATTGGACATCTCGACCATTTTTTCCTCTGCATGTGAGAGGGAAGCATCGCCAGAGCGGACAAGGGAGGCATCGATATTGACTTCGCTCATGTCGTTCACGATAACGGCGACCCTCTTCCCTTCTCGATTGCGAAGGATGTGCTCAAGCAGGGTTGTCTTTCCTGCTCCAAGGAAGCCGGAGAGAACAGTAACGGGGAGTTTGTCAGGAATGTTGTGGGTATTCATTACGTTGTTGGAAATGAGGTTCTCTGCCACTCACGAATCCGTCGGAGCGACTCGGGTGAAGTCTGGTATTCTCTTAGCCACTTCAGCGATTCATCGCGAGGAAGGATCGCGCGCGACGTGGGGAGTTTCTTGAAAGCCCGGTAGTTCGCCTCTCTGTGACCGGAGCCGACAGTCGATTCGATCCATTCTTCGTAGGCGAGCCACCAGTTCAGGAATCGGCACGAAACGTGGTAAAGTGAGAAAACAGGCCCCGAGGAGAGAAGGTCTTCGGCATAGAATCCCGGGATAGGCGGTTCGCTTCCCCTGTATAAAAAGCAACGCCGGCGATTTCGAATAAACAGGAAGCCCGGGAGAAAATTGGAAGAGTAGGACCCAACGCAGGCACCATGGAGTTCGACCGCGCCTTCGGATGATTGCGTTCGGTAGCAACTGGTCCCGTTGAGTCCCTCTGAGGATCTGCGATCAAATCCATAGAGGGTCAGGAGATTTCCTTCGGGGTGGACCACGTCTCTTCCCCAGAAATACATCTGCTGGGTGAGGAGCGAGGTGAAATCCCGGATCAGCCCTCTAAGCCTGCTGTTTTGAAGTTGGTCAATTCCACTCGGCATTAATGCAATCTATTTGCATTAATTGCTAATGCAAGGGAATTGCAATAAAGCTAGATGTGAGGCTCTCTATTTCGGCTTGTAATCGAATTAGAAGTCGAAAATACGGACGGATCTACCAATGTGAATAACCCGTGGAACGCGCGTGGAATGGCGATTTGGGGCAAAAAAGACGTTTTTTTCGGAAAAAGTGCATTTTTTTCTCATAAAAGTTTTCCTGAGCCGTCTTTCAAGTAGCAGAGGAGGTGAGATGCCCTTTGCGAAAATTTTTTACTAGGATTGCGAAGGGGCGAATGGGAATTCCATTCGCCCCTTTTCTTTTGTGGGGAGAGACCCGGAGGACAGCTGGGCTTGGTGACAGTTTGTTCCTTTCTTTCATAGGGTGGGTGTGCTTTTTTCGACTCCGGATAAAGAGGGGCAGGAACTCTTCTTGTTTCAAAAATGACGACGCTTGAACGGATGTGTGCCGCGATTGAGACGGAAGAAGAACCAGACGATGAGCTCGATACTCTCGCGGACGCCCTGCTGGCTGAGTGGGGAGAACCGGGAATCGCGGATCGAGTGATGAAGGAGGCGCCGGGTGAAGTCAAATGGCGCACGCTGGCGGATGTGCTCTCTGTTTTGATCTGGTCAACTTCGGACAATGGACACGGCATCGCTCGCGCAGCGGAGAGCTGGTTGCGACAGGGCGAAGATGGGCGCAAGGCGCACGTGGCTCTTCACTTGGATGTATATCCGTTTGTGGACAGGGAAGAGCGGGAGCAGGTGCTTACTACGATTGGAGCAAAATTTCCGCAATTGGCAGAGAGGTGCCGGAAAATCCTTACCGACAGCGCACGCCGCTGAAGGTTTGTCAGGAATGGACCTCCGCTCCACGGGAGCACTCATTTCGCTCCTGCCTGGAGACTCGAACCGGAGTTCTCCGAATTGAATCGACTTTGAATTGTTGTTTTGTTAGCATGAGTTTGAATCTCCCTTAGGACGCTCAGTGATGGAATACGCCATTTTCAGCAACAACGGCTCATTTGCGGCAGTAGAGTTGCCTCTTTGCACTGCAATGTTCATTCGCCCGGGTTCCCGGGAAAACGGAAAATCCTATCATTACCTATCATTTTCCCGGAACCGCTCAATCCCGGGAAACCTGAAACCACCATCATTTCCCATCATTTCGGAAAGTGCCCGGTTACGCTGCCAGGACCTGTCCTGCGTGGTGGTTCAATTTTGGGCGATGAAAGTGGAACGTAAATCCGCTATCATTCTCCATCATTTTCCACGGAACTGCTCACCTCCTGAGAACCTGAATCTCTTCTTATCCCAGGTTTTCTTCGATGCGGCGGCAGACTTCTTCAACGTTCTCGCGGCTGTTGAAAGCCGAGATGCGGAAGTAGCCCTCGCCAGCAGCGCCGAATCCGGAACCGGGGGTGATCACCACATTGGCCTGCTCAAGCATACGGTCGAACATATCCCACGAAGTGATTCCTTCAGGGCAACCAACCCAGACGTAAGGTGCGTTGACTCCACCGAAGACGGGAAGACCGATTTTCTGGCAGGCTTCGCGCAGAAGAGTGGCGTTGCCCATGTATCCCTCGATGAGGGCTGCGACCTGCGCTTTTCCTTCTTCCGAGAAAACAGCAGCTGCTCCGCGCTGAACGGGATAGCTGGCTCCATTGAATTTGGTGCTGTGACGGCGGGACCACAGTCCATGCAGCGGATGAGTGGAGCCGTCCTCTGCATAGCCAACGAGATCCTTGGGAATCACGGTGTAGGCGCAGCGAGTTCCAGTAAAACCGCCGTTTTTCGAGAAGCTCTGGAATTCGATGGCACACTCGCGAGCACCGTCGATTTCGAAGATGGAACGAGGCACATCGTCTTCCTGGATGAAGGCCGAGTAGGCTGCATCGTAAAGAATGATGGAATTGTTCTCCTTGGCGTAGTTCACCCAGGCCGTCAGCTGCTCGCGAGTCGCGGTGGCACCGGTTGGGTTATTGGGATAGCAGAGGTAGATGATGTCGACTTTCTCCTCAGGGATCGCGGGGACAAAGTCATTCTCCGCCGTGCAGGGGAGGTAGACGAGGCCTTCGTAGGCTCCGTTTTCGTCGGCTTCACCCGTGTTACCGATCATGACGTTGGTATCAACGTAGACGGGATATACTGGGTCGGTGATGGCGATGGTGTTTCCAGGATCGAAGATGTCGAGGATGTTACCCGAGTCGCACTTGGAGCCATCGGAAATAAAGATCTCGTCGGCGGAGATCGGAAGGTCGGCGTAGGTATTGTCTGCGATCGCATCGCGAAGAAAGTCATACCCCTGCTCAGGACCGTAGCCACGGAAAGTCTTGGAATCGCCCTGCTCGTCGACGGCGTCGTGCATGGCCTTGCGGCAAGCTTCGGGGAGTGGCTCGGTGACGTCTCCGATCCCGCAGCGAATAAGTCGGGCTGCGGCTTCGGGATTTGCTTCGGTAAATGCTTTTACTCGACGTCCGATTTCAGGGAAGAGGTAGCCAGCTTTGAGCTTAAGAAAGTTGTCGTTGATGCGTGCCATGGTCCGTAGTTTTGGGTTATTTTGTGCTTTATAGAGAGTAGAGATGACGGGAGAGCAACGGTTTTTTCCAAGAGTGGCGTATTTGGGGGCAATTTTCCTGCTGGTTTGTTCCGTATTTCAGGACGTTTTGGGAGAGGAAGTTGAAGTCGCCGAGGGGCGAATTTCGCTGAATGTGCCGCTCGGGTGGGAAAAATCGGATCTAAATCAGGGCGAAGTATTGGCTGGCTGGGCGACAGCAGACAGTCGGAGTTCCGTGTTTCTCCGGGAAATGAATGCGAGTTCGGGTGGTTCGATGGATGACCTCTTGCGCAATACGGTAAACAATTACGAGAAGATTTTTGATGTGAAAGATGTGGGAGAGTTCAGGACGGGGCAGGTGAATGGGCCAGAGAAGAAGTGGCCTGCGATCTTCTCAATGGTCGAGGCGGATGTCGACAAAGGTGAAAAGACCCACGAGATGCGGTTCTATCTGATGATCTTCGACACGGGCTCCAGCTTATATTTTTTTCAAGGCAGCACCACGATTCCGGTAAGCTCCGGAAGAGAAAATGACGTCATGGGAATGATGCGTTCGATCGTTGCCAAGTCGTGAAACTCTGACAGACTGAAACTACTGTAATTCTATGTCCGAACGCCCTCCAATTCGATCAACCGGCCTGATCACCAAGATCTATGAAGAGGGGCGTCTTTTTGAAGTGACGATGGAAAACGGCTACCGCGCCTACGCAGTGTTGGAGCGCAAAGGGCCTCAACCCGAGAATCCCGTTGTAGCGGGGGAGTCTCGAGCGATTCTTCACTTTTCGCCCTTCGATATGTCGCGCTGCAAAATAGCGGAGTGGGAGAATTGAGATGGCATTGCTGGAGGTAAAGAACCTGACGACGAGCTTCCACACCCGTGACGGGGTGGTGAAAGCGGTGGACGGCGTGTCCTTCTCAGTCGAGGCGGGCGAGACCGTAGGCATCGTCGGAGAGTCTGGTTCAGGGAAGTCAGTGACGTGCTACTCGCTTCTGAAGCTGATCCCGATGCCGCCCGGCAAGATCGAGGCGGGGCAGGCATTGTTTGATGGGATGGACCTGCTGCAATTACCGGAAGCGAAGATGCGCGGAGTTCGAGGGAAACGGATCGGGCTGATCTTCCAGGATCCGATGACATCGCTGAATCCCTATTTGAAGATTTCGACTCAACTCATCGAGCCTCTCCTGATTCATGAGGGAATTTCGAAATCGGAAGCTCTGTCCCGGGCGATCGCGGAAATGGATGCGGTCGGAATTCCCGATGCGAAAAATCGCATTCACAGTTATCCCCACGAATTCTCGGGCGGAATGCGGCAGCGCGTCATGATCGCAATGGCGTTGATCACGCGCCCGGACATTCTGATCGCCGACGAGCCGACGACGGCACTCGATGTGACGATTCAGAGGCAAGTCCTCGATTTGATCAAGACACGGCAGAAGGAACTCGGGACAGCCGTGGTTTTCATCACACACGATCTGGCGGTGGTTTCTGAAGTCTGTGATTATGTGAATGTGATGTATGCGGGCCGGTTCGTCGAACGGGCTGGAGTGGATACTCTTTTTACAAAACCCAGGCACGCCTACACACGTGCGCTCCAGCGGTCGATCCCTGCCCTGCAGAAGAAAAACGAAGTGCTCTACACCATCCCCGGCCTACCGCCCAATTTGGCAACCGAGATACCGGGATGCGCTTTCGCCCCACGTTGTCCCGACTCGAACGGAGAAGCCCATGCAAAGACTCGTCCGGAGTTGGTAGAACTGGAAAGTAAACACTGGGTGCAGAATTGCCCCGGGTGTCTGAGCGCTGGAATCTGATTGTTACGATGGCCTACCTCGAACTGGAAAATCTGACGAAGCACTTCACAAAGCGGAAGGGACTGTTCACTTCTGAGCTGCAGACCGTGCGAGCGGTTGATGGTGTTTCGCTGTCGATCGAGAAGGGTGAAATTCTCGGATTGGTTGGGGAGAGTGGCTGCGGAAAATCGACCCTCTCACGGTTGATTATGCAGTTGTTGAGACCGACTTCGGGCAGCGTGGTTTTGGAAGGGGAGCGGCTGGCTGATCTACCCGCGAGTGAAATTCGGAAACGGCGGCGGGATTTTCAGATGATTTTCCAGGATCCATACGCATCGCTGAATCCAAGGATGACGGTCTTCAGCGCGCTGGCGGAGTCAATAACGACTCGGCATCCCGGATTGATAAACAACCGAAGTGCACTGGAAGAAGCAGTGGCAGAGTTGATGGAGAGAGTGGGGCTCGACGCGCGGTATATAAGAAAGTATCCACACGAATTCTCCGGTGGTCAGCGGCAACGGATCGCGATTGCACGAGCCTTGGGAACGGAGCCCAAGCTTGTCCTCGCAGATGAACCGGTGTCGGCACTCGATGTATCGATTCAATCACAGATTTTGAATCTTCTGAGGAAGCTAAGGGACGAACTCGACCTTACGATGATCTTCATTTCTCACGATCTCTCTGTCGTCCGCTACATTGCCGATCGCATCGCGGTGATGGATGAAGGGAAAATTGTGGAAGTGAACGAAGCCGATCGTCTCTTTGAAGAGCCGCAGTCAGATGCGACGAAGATGCTGTTGAGCGCGATTCCGCAGGTGCGATTCTGACTTCATTACGCCCTTGGCGAGAAAGAACTTAATGTGAGATACCATCAGACGATGAAGTGGTTTTCTATTTTGCTGGTTGCTGTGTTCGTCACGTCTCTCCGTGCGGGTGATGTGGAAGTCTTGTTCGATGGTTCGGACCTCGATCAGTGGGATTTCGCCGAAGGTAGCTGGGAGATTGCGGACGATGGTTCGGTGACCTGCAACATGGAAGAGGTGACGACAAAGTCTGGAGAGAAGAAGCTCAAGGGGATGGGCGACCTCTGGACAAAGAAGGAATACGGCGACTTCGAACTCTCACTTTCCTACAAATTGTCAGAAGGCGCCAACAGCGGAGTGTTCTATCGGGCAAAGAAAGAGAATCACATTCATCAAGGCTTTGAGGTGCAACTGATGGACAATGTTGGGTTCCAGAAAACCCACGGAGAAAAAGACGCGCGAAAGCTGAATGGATCTTTCTACGACGCGAAAGCTCCCTCAGCGAATCCTGCGAATCCGGTTGGAGAGTGGGACAAGCTGGTTTTGAAATGCGTTGGTCCGAGAATCACTTGCAGCATCAACGGTGTGCAGGTCTTCGATGTCGATGTGAATGACTGGCCAGAGGTGGGAAAGAACCCGGACGGTACGACCAACAAGTTTAAGACTGCAATCAAAGACAAGCCGCGCAAAGGCTACATCGGTCTCCAGAACCACGGCCAGGTAGTGTGGTTCAAAGATGTCTCGATCAAGTCGTTGGACTAAGCCTCTTCTTCCGGGCCCATCTTTTTGCGTGCCCATGGGAGTAGCGTGCGTGCCGCCCACGAACCGAGTGTGTAAAAGCCGTCAATGTAAGCGGTGCTGGAAGCACCCATCACCCGCTCGACTCCGACGCGTTCGTCGAGGTTCTTGAAGATTCGGAGATCTTCGAGTTGGCGCTTGGCGCGTTCTCCTGCGTCGAGCTCGGTAGGAATGGTGATGATGTTCCAAATCGCAACCAGCGACCAACCTAGAAGTATCAAAGGAAAGATCGTCTTGTTCATTCCCAGGATCAGGGCAAAGGCCGCGAGAATCACGAGAGGGAGGCTGAGGAAAACGGTCCAGCGAATCGATGTCACGCGCCAAAGGAGTGGCCGGTGGCCTTCGAAGTGTTGGATCGCCTTGCCTGCCTGCTGAGAAGCGATGGCGAGGGAGGAAAAGTCAGTTCCCGAGTAGTGGTGTGGGCTGAGACTGATCCTCTTGTTTTCGGGGGAATAAAAATCATCGAGAAGCCCGCGGGACTGAATGATGTCTACGCCTTCGACCCCTCGTTTTTCCAGGATACGCCTCGCGATGGAGGCACCTGTGATGTTTGCAGCGAGAGTATTCTCCTCTTCCTGCTGATAAATCTTCCGATAGCGACCTCGCCCCCACATAGTGGCGGCGAGAGCAATCATGAAAAGGATAAGGAAAATCTGCATGCGTATCGAATGATCGCACGATCTGGAGCCGCGGCAACAGGCGCTCGCGCGCCTGCTTCAACACGTCCTGTCTTTGGTGGGCTTACTGGCCCAGAGGGATCGGCTCGGTGGCGCCATCCACATTGAGTTCCCATGTGGTGTACTGCCACTGGGAAGTGCCCGGAGATTTGGTTCCGATCACATGGATTTCACCGGAACCTTTTGGTCCGGAAACCGGAATACGGAAATCGGCACTTCCTTCACCATTATTGATGCTGATGTTTCCCTGAGGCATAAAACCCGGTTCGATTGGTTCGCCAAGCGCATCGATAGCAGCCGGATTCGATTCGACTGCGGCGATCGAGTCCTTGTAGGCGTCGCTCGACTTCAGCATTTTCACGACTCCGAAGAAAGCGAAGGCGATGATGGCAACGATCACGAGACCGATACCAAGACACCCGCACCCTATGAAGCCGATAATTTTGCCAGTGGAAGACTTTTTCTCTGTTGGTACATTGGCAGCGGTCATGAAAACATCCTAACGTGGATACTGGTCCCAACACAATGCAAAATGCTAACGTTATCGTGACGCAGGGCCTCAAGGTTTGCTTTTGGGCAATCTGGCAGCGAGAATCGAAAGATGTCGAGTGATACAAAAACCGCCAATATGGCAATCTTTGCCGATTTTGAGAATGTCGCAATCGGTGCAGATCAGGCGAAATACGAACCATTCAGCATTGGAAAAGTTTTAGAGCGAGTGCTGGTGAGGGGGAACGTGGTGGTGAGAAAGGCGTATTGTGACTGGAGCCGGTATGAGAAATTCAAACGCTCGATGCATGAGGCCAATTTCGAATTGATCGATATTCCTCACGTAAGGCAGTCAGGGAAGAACTCGGCCGATATCCGGATGGTCGTCGACGCTCTCGACTTGTGTTACACGAAGCCGCACATCGATACTTTTGTGATCATCAGTGGTGATTCTGATTTTTCTCCTCTGGTGAGCAAACTACGCGAGAACAACAAGGACGTCGTTGGTGTGGGGGTGAAGCAATCGACATCCGATCTGTTCCTGGCCAATTGTGATGAATTCATCTTCTACGACGATCTCGTGAGGAAAAAGAAAACCTCTCGCCCACCTCAAAAGAAGACAACAAACACGCAAGGGAGGACATCAAAACAAGACGAGGCGTTGGATTTGGTCCTTGAGACGATCGAAACGCTTTTTGAGACGCGAGGAGAGGACGAGTTGCTTTGGGGATCCATGGTAAAACAGGCGATCAAGCGTCGGAATCCGGGTTTCAACGAGAACTACTATGGATTTCGCGGGTTCAACTCTGTGCTCGAAGAGTTGCAGAAGCGGGGAACTATCTCGCTGAAGCCTGATGAAAAGTCGGGTGGATATGTCATTCGGTCGGTAAGTTAAGTGGCTGGTGCAGAGCGTATTGATCAGCAAAATTCAGGCTTTTTGGCCAAGGTGAGCGTCTCGTCGCAACTGGCTGAATGTTACAAGATTGGTACGCGGGGCAGTTTGAAGGAGTGGGGGCGTTCAGCCAACGTCACACGTGGCCGGAAAAAAAGCCGGCCCAACAACACAAACCCAACTCTGAACGAAGTTTACATGAAAAAAACACTCGCAATTCTTGCCGCAGCTTCTCTCCTCGCAGGAGCAAATGCTGACGAGATCGTAATTAAGGGCTCCGATACTCTCGGTGCAAAGATGGTTCCTCAGCTTGCTGAAGCTTACAAGGAAGCTGGAAACGACGAATCATTCGAAATCGCTGCTGAAGGTTCTTCCAGTGCTTTCACTAACCTCCTTGCCGGAACTGCTGACATCGGTATGTCCAGCCGTAACATCAAGGATTCAGAAACTGAAGAATTCACTGCAAAGGGAATGGCAATCAAGGACTGGACTGCTGCTTACGACATGATCGGCGTGATCGTGAACGAAAAGAGCGGTGTTGAAGGTCTTACTACCGAGCAGATCGAAGGCATCTTCACTGGTGACATCACTGACTGGAGTGAAGTTGGTGGCGACGCTGGTCCAATCTCTGTTTACACACGGAACACTTCTTCCGGAACTTACAAGTCATTCCAGGAAATGGCTATGAACAAGCGCGACTACGGTGCTGACACTCAGAAGATGGCTGGTAACGAGCAGATCGCTGAGGAAGTTGCTAAGAACGCAAACGGAATCGGATACGTTGGTCTTGCATACACTGACAAAGACGGAATCAAGGCTATCGCTGTGAACGACATCGAGCTCAAGCCAGAGAACGCAAAGGACTATCCTATCGCTCGTAGCCTCCACTACTACACTATCGAAGGAAAGCTTTCCGACGCAGCTGCCAAGTTCCTTGCTTGGGCAACTACTGACGAGAAGGCAATGGAAGTTGTGGAGCGCGTAGGCTTCATTCCTGCTAAGTAATTCTCACTCCCTGGATCCGGGACGCGGGGCGTCGCGGATCACTCGTGAAAGGCTCGGTGGGAAATCCTACCGGGCTTTTTTCGTCAACCGCCAGACGTTAAAAATGCGGAATTTTGGGGTTACCGAAACGTCACGTTTTTTCCCCGGCAATTTCTCGACGCAAGTTTACACATAGTCCTAACCAGAACACGCTGAGCGTGACGTTTCCTGCTGAAATGAGCGACACAAACAAACAGAAATCCGGAGGCAAGAAGTCGAAAGTTGCGGAGTCTTTCCGCAAGAAGGGCTTCCAAATTTTTGGCCTTGGGGCGCAAGACTTCATTCGTTTTTTCTTTGGTGGTAACGCTAGTCTTGCGATCATTATCTTGATTCTGATCTGTGTCTTTCTTGCTCGTGAGGGGATTATGTTTTTCCCTGATCACCACAAAGGGTTGAAATCTTACCGCCTTGCTGGACAGGAGTTGGTCGATTACGTGGGTGAGGAAATTGATGCCCACACCTCTCTCTACAGCGCAGCGAACGTGGCCTACTACGCAGAGGTCAATCGCACGTCACAGGAGGAAGACACGATTCTCCGCGCATACCGCTCGGTTCTTGCGAACGTCGAGAACATGACCAAAAAGACCTGGGGGCGACTCGAAGCTTGGCAGGAAGAAAAAGAGGATCTCGAAGACGAGCTTGAGGACCTGCTTGAAGACAAGGAGAAGCTCACCGAAGCGGCAGCGGCTCCGGCGGCGGCAGCGAATGACGCGAATGCCGATCAGGCTGCGGACACTAACGAATCAGAAGATTCTGCAGCCAAGCTTGCTGAAGTAAATAAAGAGATCGCCGCTGTTGAGGCTCGTATGAAGGAACTCGATGCGGAGATAGAGCTGTTGAGTGAGAAGCTGAAAAAGGAAGTCAATGTAGCAATTGCTTCTGACGAAGCTTGGGATTTGGGAGTCGGGGCTGACCAGCCGCCCGCTGATTCAATCGATGAGATCAAGGAAGCGGTTCTCTTTGAGGCTCACCCTGACGCAGATGAGGAGCATGCTTTTATTGTTGAGGTCAAGGAGCGAAGCAAAGAGAAGAAAGCAAAGGCGGCTGAGGAGCTGACTGGTTTCAAAGACACGGTCAAAGGTATTCAAGCTGCGGTTCGCCCAATTCGTTCTTACCACAGCGACCTGAAGAAAATCGCTGTCGAGAATAAGCGGGAGATTGAGAAATTCTCAACTGCACCCGAACGTCGAAAAGCTTTGCTTGAGGGAGCTGAAAACACCGAGGATCCCGAAGATAAGCAGGAGATGCTCGATCGGGCGAACGCCGTCGATATCACCGAGCCTGAGTATGACAAGATTAATGCGCCGATTTACGAGCGGGTTCCCGAACATGAGAAGCTTGCGGCCGATCTGAAGGCTGAAACCGAAAAGCTCTATGCTGCACTTCCTGAGGTAAGCGAACTGGAGACGAAGAGTGCCAGAGAATCGTTCGGCCGCGCTGAAGTTTATAATGAACGATTCCAAAACCGTGTCGAAGAAAATACGGAAAAGGTCAAAGAGTGGCGTCACGATAAGAACCTCTCAATTTTTGAGTCTGCTACTGCATTCATTTTTGGAAAGAACTGGATCACGAACAGCTCCTGGCATGATTTTTACGGATTGTTGCCGCTGTTGTCTGGATCACTGCTGATTTCTATCATCGCACTTGTTGTCGCAGTTCCTTTCGCTGTGGCGGCTGCCGTCTACGTAAATCAGGTAGCTCCTTACGGTGAGCAGAACTTCGTTAAGCCGGCGATTGAGTTCATCGAGGCAATTCCGTCTGTTGTTCTTGGATTCTTTGGGATTCTCGTCTTCGGCGAAACCCTTCGGAACGTCAGTCAGGTCGAATGGCTGTCATGGGTGCCTGGTTTCCCAATGGCAGAGCGACTCACGATTCTCAATGCCGGATTGCTTCTCGCGTTCATGGCGATCCCGACGATTTTTACCTTGGCAGAGGATGCTTTGAACAACGTCCCAGGTGCGTTGACGGAGAACTCGCTGGCGATGGGGGCATCGAAACTGCAGACTGTTTTCCGAGTCATCGTTCCGACGGCTCTTTCAGGAATTATTGCAGCAGTTCTCCTTGGATTCGGACGAATCGTGGGGGAGACGATGGTTGTTCTACTTGTTGCGGGTAACAAGATCAAGATACCGGATTTCACTGAGGGGCTCGGAGTGGTAGCGCAGCCAGCGCATACTATGACGGGGATTATTGCCCAGGAACTCGGCGAGGTTGATGAAGGGTCGCTTCACTGGAGGGCGCTTTTCATTGTGGGTATGGTCTTGTTCTGTATTTCCCTCGCCGTAAACTTTACGGCGCAGAAAGTGCTCAAGAAGTTCCAAAAGATCTAACGACGGGCGACCAAGACTTCACTTTTTACTTTTTTCACCATGCACGATTTAGCCAAAGACAAGCCTGTCGAAAAGTCCCTGAATCCTTTTTCAACCAAGGATTTTGCATTGAAAAGAAGGGATGGTTTTATCCGGACTTTATTGCGTCTGGCGACCTATTTCATCCTTGCGTGTGCCGGCTTCATTTTCGCTGACATCATCATCAAAGGGGCGCCGGTCGTTTTCGAGAGTTCGTTCCCTTTTGTGAACACCAAGTTTTTCACTGAGAGTCCTGAGACTCTGGTCGTCTTCGATACGGCTGACGGAGAAAGTCACCAGTTGGATTTCTCGGATTACTCGCAGTTCAAGCGTGATAATCCGGACATGAAGATCATCGAGGAGCATACCCACTCTTACTCCGGAGGTGGTATCCTCGGGCCGTTGGTTGGAACGGCACTGCTCACTCTCATATGTATTGTGGTGGCTTTGTTTATCGGTCTGACGACTTCGATATATTTGAACGAGTATTCATCGAAGGGCAGATTTATGGACATGGTCCGCCTGGCGATCATGAACCTGGCTGGTGTGCCTTCGATTGTGTATGGTCTATTCGGTCTGGGGCTCTTCTGCCTTGTTGCTCCTGTGATTGTCGATGCTCCGAATGATCGCGCGCTTTTCTCGTTCCCGATTCTCCCTGGTAAGTATTTGTCTTTCGAAGGGTGGGGAACCTGTATGATGGCAGGTGGCTTCACTCTGGCGGTGATGATTCTCCCAGTGATCATCGCTGCGTGTGAGGAGTCACTGAAGGCAATTCCCATGGGATTTCGGGAGGCCTCTCTTGCTCTTGGTGCTACCAAGTGGCAGACCATCTCGAAAGCAGTTCTTCCTTACGCTTTTCCAGGAATGCTTACGGCTTCAATTCTGGGTATCACACGCGTTGCGGGTGAAACGGCCCCGATCATGTTCACGGCTGCTCTCGCTCACAAGGATGTATTGCCGTGGGAAGGAGCAAACTCTCTTGGGGGATTTTTCTCTCAATCGGTTCAGGCGATGCCATATCACATTTATACGGTGGCTGCCCGAATCCCTCAGTCGGAGTACACGAAACCGATGCAGTATGGTTCGGTGTTCGTGTTCATGATCTTGGTGATGTGCTTTGCGGCACTCTCAATTTGGATGCGAATTCACTATCGTAAGAAGGTGAAATGGTGATAAAAAAAGGGTCCGGTTTCTTGCCAGGGTCCCAACAAACACAAAACGACAAGTAATTTACTGATGAGCACAGTTATGTCAGAACAAGAAAAGGAGACCCAAATTCCTGAAGGCACTCAATCCTCGAGTTCCTCTTCGGAAAACCAGGAGGCTTCGAATGTCGTAATCGAGGTGGATGACGTGAATTTCGCTTATGTGAAAGGAAAAGACGTCCTCAGAAACATCTCCATGGAGGTCAATCGTGGCGAAGTCACGGCTTTCATCGGGCCCAGCGGTTGCGGAAAGTCCACGCTACTTCGCTGTTTCAACAGGATGAATGACCTCATCCCTACTGCTGCTATCACCAACGGGGAGATTCGCATCCTGGGAACGGACATTTACGACCCTAATGTGGACGTGATCGAATTACGGAAGCACGTCGGGATGGTTTTCCAGAAGTACAATCCTTTTCCAAAGAGCATCTACGAAAACGTTGCTTACGGTCTCCGGATTCAGGGTGTCGCCAAAAAATCTGTTCTCGACGACACAGTTGAGGAAAGTCTGAGGCTTGCCGGTCTCTGGGAAGAGGTGAAGGATCGCCTCGATGCGAGCGGGCTTGGTCTTTCCGGCGGTCAGCAGCAACGTCTCTGTATTGCACGGACAATTGCGGTAAAGCCCAAGATCATCCTGATGGATGAGCCTTGTTCTGCTCTCGACCCGATTTCTACGACGACTGTTGAGGAACTGATCACTCAGTTGAAGGATGATTTCACGATTGTAATCGTTACTCACAATATGCAGCAGGCGACACGTGTCTCGGATCGCACGGCATTTTTCTATCTCGGAAATCTGATCGAGATGGATGAGACGACCAAGATCTTCAATAATCCTTCGAAGAAGGAAACGGAAGACTACATCTCCGGTCGTTTCGGATAAGCTCTCCTTTGTTGGCCGTTTCGGGAATTTCCCGAAACGGCATGCTCAGCCGGGTTGCTCGGGAAAAGAGGTCACACCAAAGACCTCGACCCCTTGTGCCCGGCCTTTTACTTTGTGGACTCCCAGGCTGGTGGTGTGCTCCCGAGAATCTGGGAGGGCACGAGCCATTTCACCTGAGAGTAAGACGTCGTAGTTCAGGCTGCGGGTGAGAGTCTCAAGGCGGAAAGTGAGATTTACAGGATCTCCGACGAGGGTGAATTCTCCCTGGCCCATGCCGCCGTAAGCTACTTTACCGGTGTGGAGTGCAATGCCGATTTCCAGCTTCTGGGTGATTTTGTCAAAGATATCGGGCCGATCCTGGTAGATCCGCTTGCTACTGGCGAGCAGTGCTTCTGCGGATCGGAGTGAGGCATTGAGAGTGGTTTCATCGACTTTTGTCCAGTATGCGAGGACGCAGTCGCCGATGAATTTGTCGACTGTGCCACCAGCACTTGTGATGATGTTTTCACAGTCGGAATACCAAGTCCCGATGATTTGAGCCAAGTCGTCGGCTTCCAGCGCTTCGGAGAGTGCTGTGTATGCCTTTATGTCGCTGACGAGAATGATAACGGGGGTTGAGCGAATCAATGCGATGGTCGATCCTCCCATTTGGTCCATCGTGCCTTCCTCGATTTTCGATTCTCCCTCCTTGGTAAACTGGAATTCGTGCTCGGCGAATGTGAGAACGTCTCCGTTTCTCAACTGGCGCGCAGCGGTGACTCGAGAACCGTTTAAGTAACTTCCATTAAAGCTGCCGAGATCGAAGAGGTAATGGCCGCCATCCTGTATCCGGATCATCGCGTGGCGTCGAGAGACGCGAGGGTCGGCGACAACGATCTGGCATTCGGAACTTCTTCCGATCATGGCGACGTTCGACAGTTCGGAAGATTCTCCTGTTTCAGTGCGAATGAGATTTGCTTTCAAGGTCGGTGCGGAAAATGGTGCAAACTGTGATTCAGGGTAGTCCTTTCACAATGGTTTCGGAATACCGGAATTCACCGGTGAGCCCGTCGTAAAACTGGAAAACCACCTGTGGGTGCGGATAAGCAAACCAGCGGTTTCCGTTCCTTTCGACAGGATTATTGAAGACATTGTTCACTCGGACCACACAGAAATGCGGAAACGTACGATTGGCTCGGGGAATATCTTCCATCGCATAGCTGGACCAGCGAATTTCGCACTCTCGCGGGCCGTATTTGAATTTTCCGTTCACGGGTCGTCCGCCCTCGTCGACCATGGGGGCGTGGTTGATGGAGTTATGGGGGCCGCTGGCGAATTCAAATACGTTGTCGGTGATTCGAATGGCGAAGGAATTGTGGAGATCTCCGGTGAGGACGAAAACGGGTTGGTCCAACTTATCGCAGAGGTCGATCAGTTCTTCCCGTTCTTCAAGAAACACGGTCCAGGCATCATCCTTTTTGATGGTGGCCTGTTTGTCGTCACCGCCGCCGCTCCCCACATGCGGAACCATGAAGTTTACGGAGGAAACTACGAAAAGAAAATCGGCATTGCTGTTTGTGATTTCCTCTTTCAACCAATTGAACTGCTGCTTG
Source organism: Verrucomicrobiales bacterium (assembly GCA_002698785.1). Taxonomy (GTDB): domain Bacteria; phylum Verrucomicrobiota; class Verrucomicrobiia; order Verrucomicrobiales; family DEV007; genus Arctic95D-9. The sequence goes on from PAAG01000038.1 coordinate 48,950, forward strand.
CCAAGCATGGATGTGCCGGGTTTGTCTGGATTGTCGACATCGTGGAGATCGCGGTGAGAACGCGTGTCGAGGAGAAAGAAATCGCAGTTGGATACGGAGAATTTCCCATAGCATCGGCGCCCGATGGAATAGGCTGCGGTGCCGTCTGCTTTGGCCGGAGGGGAGATGCGAATCTCTGTTGGGCTTACTACTTCGAGGATCTCGTAGACGGCTGAATTGGGATCTCCTGATTCAGCATCTAGGGCCGCGTCTTTCACTCCATCGGTAGGTGTGCCCCAGTGCACGTGGAGATTTGCCATGGCTTCGAGATCGAGTTTGGTGAAATCGGCGTCAGGATCGGTGAGAACGTCACTGCCTTCCTTGAATTCCCCTCTGCTGAACCAGGCGGTGTTTTTGAACTCAACGGGATTTGCCCAGGCGAGATAGTCGAACCATGCGCGAACGGCGGTGTCGCGAAACACGGCCCGGCGATTCACGTATCCGGTTTCGGCGGTGCCGTAGATGTCGTTCAGCAGTTCGTGATCGTCGGCTGTGTAAAATGAGGGGATGTGGCGATGCCATTCACTGAGGTTGCGACCGCGCTGGAGGTAGATTTTGTAATTCTCCCAGACGCCAGAAATCGCAGGGGCGATGTCGACGATGTCGGGACTCTGGTCTGGTGTGATGCCGACTTGGTGGAGCCATTCGGAGGCTTGATATTCTCTACGGTCTTCGTAGAGCCAGTCTCCGTTCAGGATGGCGAAGTGGACTTTGTCCCGCCACTCGTTGTTCAATATGTCGTAAACGGGGACGGTGGGGCCGTTGCTGTCTCCTGATCCTTTCTGGTTGTTTCCGCAGGCGAACTCGAAGCTGAAGTTGAAAAGTCCTTCCGGGTTGGATTCTGGGTTCCGGAATTGGTCGGGGTCGGGCAGTGTTCGGAAAGAACCCGAGAGTTGGTGGTCCTCGATGCGGTAGTAGTAGCGGGTATTGGGCTCAAGTCCTTCAATGGTGGTGAAACCGGTATTGTCATCCTCCAGCTTGGTCTGGATCGGGGGAGCGATTTGATCGAGTGTGTCTTCTTCCGTTCCGTAGAAGACGCGGACTTCACCAGTTTTGTCTGTGCGAGCCCAGATCGACATGGAATTAGCGGTAGGTTTCCCCAGCATTGGGCCGTGGGTGACGCGAATGGCGGTGGTTTGTTCTTCCTGCCCTAGGAGGGAGAGGCAGGGATACACGACGGAAAGAAAAAGTATCAACAAGGGGGATTTCATGATTGGCGGTTTGCTGGGGGTGTCTTATACCGTGTTCGGATGAGCGACGCACGCCCAAACATCATTTTCATCATCACTGACCAGCAGCGCTACGATACCATCGCGGCATTGGGGTATCCTCACATGGACACGCCAAATCTCGATAAGTTGGTAAATGAGGGAGTCTCTTTTTCCCATTGTTATATCACTGCTGCCAGTTGTGCACCAGCGCGGGCCAGTTTGTTTACGGGGCACTATCCTCACACAACAGGAATTCTGAAGAATGCGGATGAATGGACGCACAGCTGGGTGGAAAATCTCAGTGAATCCGGATATTTGAGTGTCAATGTTGGGAAGATGCACACGTGGCCGTTTACGGTTCCCTGTGGATTTCACCAGAGATATGTGGTGGAGAATAAGGATAGATATCTGGAGGGCCGGTATTTTTTTGACGAGTGGGACAAGGCTCTTGCGGCGAGGGGATTGGTAAAACAGCAGCGGGAGCTCTATCGGGAACGTTCTGACTATCGAGAAGCTCTGGGAAGTTTCACTTGGGACCTCCCGGAAGATATGCAGTCCGATAATTTCGTCGGAGGCATGGCAAAATGGTGGATTCGTCAGTATCCGCCGAAGCAGCCTCTCTTTTTGCAGATCGGATTCCCGGGACCACATCCTCCCTACGATCCTACACCGGATGCTCTTGCCGAGTATGCGGACCGAGATGTGCCGATTGATCCCATCGAAGAGTCCGACCTTGAGAACCAGCCGACCGCATACAGAGAAATGCGGGTGCATAACAATGAGGTGGACCATGACTCTGTGGTACTGGATCTCGATCCTTCGGAGGAACAGAGGCTCCGCCAACGCAGGCACTATTGTGCGAATGTAAGTATGATCGACAAGCAGATCGGGGACATTTTCGATGCTCTGGAAGAAGGCGGATATCTCGACAATTCGATCGTGATTTTCACCGGGGATCATGGGGATTGCTTGACGGATCATGGGCATTCGCAGAAGTGGACGATGTATGAGCAAGTCGTCAGGGTGCCTTTGATCGTCTGGACAAAGGATGGACGTTTTGGAAAAGGACGATCTGTGGATGAGCTGGTTTCTCTTTTTGATCTCGGGCCGACGATTCTGGAAATGGCAGAGTGCGAGGTGCCTGCTGATTACACGGCCGAGACATTGATGCCGGCGCTGAAGGAAGAGCGGGAATGGAAGGGGCGTAAGGCGGTTTTTGCGGAACAGCCGAGAGACGGGAATTTCACGGCTGCGGATTATCAGGTAATGGTGCGCACGGAGAAGTGGAAATTGGTCGAGATCTACGGAGCGGATCAGGCACCGGGTGGACGGGAAGGATTGCTTTTTGATCTAGAGAACGATTCTCTGGAAAAGCAAAACCTGTGGGATGATCAGGCCCATCGAGAGGTCCGACAGGAACTACGAGATGCGATTTTGGATTGGAGAATCGAGACAGGGCATCGAGCGTCTAAGGCCTTTGCGAAATGGCGATGAGTGGTGAGGAACAAAATCCTCCGCATTCAATGGGTGGGATTGTTAGATCCCTTGGCCCCGGGTTAATCATCGCGGCATCGATTGTGGGGTCAGGCGAATTGATTGCGACGACTCGAACTGGGGCAGAGGCGGGTTTCTCCCTGCTCTGGCTAATCCTCTTGGGCTGTGTGATCAAGGTGTTCACTCAAATCGAGATCTGTCGGCATTGCATCACGGCCGGAGAAACTACGGTCACGGCGCTGAACCGGATTCCCCATGCCGGGCCTTTGATCGCCTGGTTCTGGTTTATCACATTTCTGACGGGGTTGGGGCAGCTCGGTGGAATCGTGGGAGGCGTAGGTCAGGCGATCGCAATTTTTCTCCCAGTGATGGGGGATAAGTCGGATGTCCTCTGGGCTGGAGTCATTACTGTGATGACGGTTGTGATGTTGCTCCGGGGAGGGTTCCAATTCATCGAGATCTTCTGCACTGCACTCGTAGCTTCGTTTACTCTGATAACTGTCGGAAATTTGTTAGCCCTGCAGTCTCAGCCGGATTGGGCGATTGGAACCAAGGATTTGGTTGAGGGGCTTTCGTTAGGGTTGCCGGAAGCGGATGGCGCTCTATTGACGGCACTGGCTGCGTTCGGGATCATTGGTATCGGAGCTGCGGAACTGGTGGCGTATCCGTATTGGTGTCTTGAGAAGGGATATGGCAAATGGATCGGACCGTATCGGGACACGGACGATTGGCGAAGTCGTGCAAGGGGATGGATTCGCGTGCTGCAGTGGGATGCCTGGGGATCAATGATTGTTTACACGCTCAGCACTGTGGCGTTTTATCTACTCGGTGCTGCCATCCTGCATCGGAAGGGACTCGTTCCCGAGGGGACAAAGATGATTTCCACTCTTGTGGAAATCTACGGCCCTGTATTCGGAGAGGCTGGAAAGGTCATTCTTCTGATAGGAGCCTTTGCGGTCCTGTTCTCGACGTTCTTTGTCTCGAATGCTACCAAGGCTCGACTGATGACTGACGCACTCCATGTGTTTCGGTTGCGCAGATTGACTGGAGAAAAGGCCCGAAAACAATCAGTCCGATTCTTCAGCGCGGCCTTTCCTTTGTTGTGTTTTGTGATCTATGTCGCGATTCCGAAACCGGTGGTGTTGATCCTATTGTCGGGGTTGATGCAGGCAGTTCTTCTTCCGATGCTCGGGATTGCAGCACTGTATTTCCGCTATCGTACAATTGAACCGGGGTTGCGTCCCGGTCGAGCGTGGGACGTTTGCCTGTGGCTTTCGATGTGCGCCTTCCTTGTCGTTGGCGGAACCGTGGGATGGACGAAGGGCGTTGAGTTGTGGGGAAGTTTGGCAAGCCGGTGAATCAGCTGGAAATTGGACAGGAAAGAGGTAACTTTTCCGCTGAAACAATCCGGAGACGATCACTGGTCCTTTCGGGGATTAGAGGAAAGTCCGGACACCATACGGCAGTATGCCCGGTGAAAATCGGGGAGCTTGGTTGTAATGGCCGAGTGACGGAAAGTGTCGCAGAAAATAAACCGCCTCGCATTTGTGAGGTAAGGGTGAAATGGCGAGGTAAGAGCTCACCGCCCCGGAGGTAACGACGGGGGCAGGAAAAACCCCATGCGGTGCAAGACAGAACAGGACAAACGGGTTGCCGGCCCGGTGTCGTGGCTTCGGTCACGGTATAAGTCCGGGTATTAGTCGCATCCTGTGTATGCAGGAGAGGTCGGGTCCTATGAGGAACCGGTTTCAGATAAATGATCGTCCGCTGCAGTCGAATACGGCTCAGTGAACAGAATCCGGCTTACGGGGATTGTTTCAGAATTAACAAATCGCGGCCGAATCCAGAAATGGATTCGGCCGCGTCTTTTTTAGTAGGTTCAGCAAATTGCTAAATTTTATTGAATATTAAAAAATTATAATTATTATGAGGAGATTGTCTTATGGATCTCTCCTCCTCTCCTTTTCCTGCGACTCGCTCCTCATTGGCACTGCTATTCATCGGGCTGGCACTCTTGGTGGTTAGTTCGTTGAGAGTGGAAGCGAATGGTGTTAATCGCGTGGGGATAGGTGCGAAGAGCATGGGTGCAGGGGGCACTGCAGTGGCAAGCCCTGATGATTCTTATGCCGGAATGGCGGTGAATCCCGCTCTATTGGGGTATCTGGAGGATTCCGACTTCTCGCTTACGGTAGTTGGTGTGGTTGCAGATGGCGCGTATACCAATCGATTTGGAGGTCGTGGAGGCCTTGATGAAAATACGGGGATGTTTCCTGAACTGGTCATTCGGGCTCCCTTAAAGAATGGAATCGGGCTCGGCTTTTCGATCATTCCCGAGCAAACGAGAATGGCTGACTGGGTATATGGGGACGTCCCAGGCGGGGTGGACGGAGGTACTTCCTACGGCTTGAGACATCACCGTTCACGGCTTGAGGGCATTAGGACTGCGGTCGGCGTCGGTGTCGAGATATCGGATACGCTGAGCCTGGGGGCGTCGGTGGGAGCTGTGTACAATCGTAATGAGTTGGTGGCGCCATATATTTTTCAGAGTCATCCCGCGCTGAAGGGATTTAAAACTCTCCTTGCGATGGAGACTGAGGGGTGGGGAGTGAATGGCGACCTTGGACTGACGTGGAAACCGGATGAAAGTCTGATTCTGGGATTTGCCTATCGAACTCCCACAGTAGTCGACTCCACAGGGACAGCCCGCGGCGACATTGGTGCGCAGTTGCGATCATTAGGGCTTCGAGGCGTCGAATCGGAGTTCGTTTATGATTCTCTGGTAAAAAACGAATTTCCAGACCAACTGACTTTTGGTGGGTCTTTGCGGATGTCGGACCGCGCTGTTCTTTCGGCTGAAGCAGAATGGATTCGGTGGAGTAATGGTTTCGATGACCTCACCGTCGATCTAACAAAGGGAAGTAACACAGCGATTAACGACCTTCTTGGAAGTAATGGAATTGTTGACACCATTCCACTCCGCTGGAGGGATACCATGGTGTATCGAATGGGTGTCGACTACACCCTCACCAAGGAGCTGATGGTCAGGGCTGGGTATCAATACGGAGAGAGTCCAGTCCCTAATTCTTCCCTCTCTCCCATGACGGGAGCAATTTCTGAACATACCGTCACTTGTGGACTTACTTGGGCTCGAGAGCCGTATGAGTTATCGTTGGCGTATCAGCAGGACCTTCCATCGACGAGAACGATCAATGGCAGTCGGCTTGCTGGTGGAGAGTATGCAGGTGGGACTGTCGACCTGACGACTCACTGGATAGGTTTGTCCGTGCGTTATGAATTTTGAAGGAAATGGGAAAAAGGGATCGGATCATCTGATCCTTCCTGATAATTCGTTGAAAGCCGTCTCTTTTGTTTCGGCAAGGATGGATCGTCTGATTCCGACGGATTTTGAGGACCATCCAGATCTAATTCGTCGTTCTCGGCTACTCATTCGGTTCGGATTTCTGGGGGGCAGTTTTGGACTGGCCTATGCGCTTTTCTATTTCCTTATTTCGCATATTCCTGGGGCGTCGATTATTTCCCTGTGCAGCCTCGTTTTTGCCACGCTGCCATTTGTATTGAAGGGGACGGGGAATTTGCTTCTCGCGGGGAATCTGTATACCGCGACCCTGACAGCGGGCTTCTCTGGACTGTGCGTTGTCGAAGGAGGAATGCATGGCCACGCTGTTGCATGGCTATCATGCATCCCACTTTTTGCGCTCTTGATCACTACCCGTGACAACGCATTCAAATGGTCGGTGGTTGCCGTCTCTATTGCCTTGGTGTTTGGCGTCTGTCATTTGATTGGTATCCGCTTTCCGGAAACATTTGATCCGAAATGGCTGCCAGCCGTGGATGTTGCCGGTTATGCTGGGCTGGTTCCTTTCATGGCCCTGCTCGGGATGATTTTTGAAAACACCCGTCGTCGAGCCTTCGAGCAGTTGGAAGAAGCTGTAGGTGAGTTGAAGAAAGCGAATGATCGATTGACTCGATTGAACCAGGAGAAAAACGAGTTTTTAAATATCGCCGCGCATGATTTGAAGAATCCTCTCGGAGTGGTTTCCGGGTTTGCTGATCTGATGAAAGGCTTCCGAGATCTTAAGAAAGAGGACTATCAGACATTTGCGGGAGAGATAAGCAATGCCGCTACGCGAATGTTCGACATCGTGACGAATCTTCTCGATGTGCGTGCCATTGAGGATGGAAAGATGACGTTCGACGTGAAGGAGTGTTCCGTGGAAGAACTTCTGAAACGAGTCGTGAACGACTTTCGGGATATGGGAGGTCGAAAGAATATGGGAATCGTTTTCGACCTCGAGGAGGACCTTCCTTCGATCGCCTGTGACAAAGGGGCAATGTCTCAGATCCTCGATAATCTTGTCTCGAACGCGATCAAGTATTCGCCCCATGGTTCAATTGTCCGTATTGAGGCAAAGGTAGAAGGCGAAAATTGTCGTCTTGAGATTATCGATAAAGGCCCCGGCTTGAGTGAAGAAGATCAGGCAAAGCTGTTTGGAAAATTCCAACGGCTTTCACCGCAGCCGACAGGAGGAGAGAGTTCAAATGGGCTCGGGCTTTGGATTGTGGATCGCATGGCTCGTTCGATGGGGGGCGAGGTCTACTGCCGAAGTAAGTTGGGGGAAGGGTCCACGTTTGGGATAAAAGTGCCGTTGTGGGAAGATGATCTTGTTCTATCGGAACCGCAGATTGCCCGTGGAGGAAAAAGCTTTCTGAATGAGTCAGATTCAAGTGAGCCGATAGACGGGCTGATGCGCTAGTGGTGAGGGGGATTGCCTCTTTTCGGGCTTTTCTTTGAGAGTTCTTTAACTTCAATGGCCTGTAAGCGTCCTTGCAGAAGGTCCTGCTTTGTTTGACAAAGGGGGCCACACAAAATGCGAGGTTCTGTATCGGATAGGAAGTCGCCTTCTAGGTTTGCGACAGGTGTATGGCGGCAATGGTTTTTGTCGCTCGTCGCCCTGTGTGTAGTTTTCCTGACTTCGTGCTCGCCGCAGATGTATCACACAAGGGCGGACCGGGAGACATATTCCATCCTCTTCCAGAAAACTCCTACGGTGGAAAATGTCAGTGAAGGTGACGTAGATATCTCGGCTCCAGACCCTCTGGATCTTTCAAAATTCCGCAAGAGTGGAGGCGGAGACAGTTTCCTCGGGCGGGTAGCCATGAAAGAGAGGGGGGCTACCGTGCTGAGTCTTTCCGAGGCTCTGGAAACTGGCATCACGCACGGGAGGGATTATCTGGATGAGAAGGAGCGTGTCTTTCTGAATGCGCTGGACCTCACTCTGGCCCGCCACCGATTGTCGCCGATTTTCTTTGCCAACGGCTCAGGAACCCGTGCCATCGATAGCCGCAGTGCTCGACTTGAGGAGGGGATGACTGAATTGGTGTCGACGAACACATTTTCACGAACTCAGAGCGCAGGGTTCAACTGGTTGTATAAGACCGGAGCCCGGATATCGACCGACTTTACTCAGGATTTTCTCAGGTTCTTGACGGGAGACCGTTCGCTGAATGATTCCGATCTGGCGTTTTCTGTCGTGCAGCCTCTTTTGCAGGGTGGCGGCACCACGGTGACTCTCGAGGCTCTTACACAGGAAGAGCGAAATCTCCTCTATGACCTTCGTGATTTTGCCGATTTCCGACGATTTTTTGTCGTCGATCTGGTGAGCGATTACTATGGCGTTCTGCGGGCTAAAGACCGTGTCAGAAACAACTATATTGCGTATCAGGGGTTCCTGAAGACAATCGAAAGAGAGGAAGCTCTGGCGGAAGAAGATCGCCGAACACAGACGCAATTAGGCCAGTTACGGCAGGCGACACTGCAATCGGAGAGTCGATGGATTGATTCGGTCCGAACCTACGAGACACTGCTCGACAACTACAAAATCTTTCTCGGGTTACCAGTCGATAAGCCCATTATCCTGGACGATAGTGAACTCTCAAAGCTGAGAATCGAAGACCCCGGAATCAGTCGCGAGCAAGCTGTGAAAATTGCACTTGTCACACGCCCTGATCTCGCGACCGCCAGTGATCAGGTGGACGATGCGGCACGACAGATTAAAGTCGCGGAAAACGGATTGCTTCCGGGACTGGACGTTTCGCTGGATTACAATGCGGTCAGTGATCCGGACGATACAACGCCAGCTATCAACTGGGATAGAAGAAGATGGGCGGGTGGAGTTGACGTCGACTTGCCGCTGGATCGAAAGGCGGAAAGGAATATTTACCGCTCGGCGATTGTTTTTCTGGAGCGTGCGGAGAGGAGCAAGGATTTGGCTTGCGACCGAGCGAAACTACAGATTTTCGATGCGTGGAGAGCTCTCGATCAGGCGAGTCGCAGCTTTGAGATTGCTGAGCAGGGAGTAGATCTGGCTGCCCGCCGACTGGAGGAACAATTGCTGCTCGCGGAACTCGGAAAAGGGGAAGCCAGGGATTTGATCGATGCGCAGAATGATTTGGTAAATGCTCAGAATCAACGCACTTCGACAGTCATAGATCACAGTTTAGCGCGGTTGCGCCTTTGGAGGGACATGGGGATCCTGTATGTTAGTAGAGACGGTTCTTGGGTAAAGAAACTCGAGAACGAGCCTCGCTAGCAAATGAAGAAGTGGGTCATCATAGGAGCAATTGCAGCGGCGCTGAGCGTCGTGGGATTTTTCGTGTTCGGATCGAAGTCCAATGGGAATTCGAATGAGCAGATCCCTGTCGCCAATGTCCAAAAGGGAGATTTGGTGATTGATGTTCTGGAGGGAGGCAACATCCAGGCGCTGAACTATCTGGAGTTCCGGAACGAGGTCAGAGCCAAAGCGGGTGTGAAGATTCTCGAAATTATTGAAGAAGGATACTTCGTGACCGAAGAAGATGTGGCGAACGGTAAAGTTTTGGTTCGCCTCGACCAGTCGGAGTTGGAGGAAGAGATTGTTGATCACGATGTCCAGTTCCAGCAGACTGAAGCGGCTTACGCTGAAGCGAAACAGAATATTGAGATCGAAGAAAGTGAGGCTTTAAGCGAGATCAAAGGCGAACGTCAGAAGCTGAGATTCGCATTGCTGGACTTTCAGAAATTTGTCGGGGCTCAGGCGGCAGAGCAAACGCTGCGGAAATTGAAGCTGCCTTTTGATACATTGACACTGCAAGCGTACGAAGACGAGGCGACCGATCTGATTGTGAAAGCTTTCGACTCCAAGAAGCTTGCCGAAACTACTGAGAATGATCTGGGGAGCCCGTTCGATCTGGGTGATGAAAAAGAAAGTCTCTCTTCCAATGTGAATTTTGGATCATTCCTGAAGAATGAATTGCTTGGAGACGGTGAAGCGGAGCAGACCATTCGACGCATGCGAGATGAAGCTCTTGTTGCGGCGTCTCAGTTGGCCGTGGTGGAAGAGTCTGTGGAGGGTGCGAAGCGCCTGCACAAAAGAGATTTCATCACAAAGCAAACGCTGGATAACGAGTTGGTCAGTCTGGATAAGGCACGCCTCGCCTTGCAGCGGTCGGAGACCGAACTCGAACTTTTCCAAGACTACGAGTTTCCGAAAGAAGCAGAGAAAATGCTCTCAAATTATGAAGAAGCGTTGCTTTCTTTGATTCGGACCAAGCGCGAAAGTATGGCGAAGATGTCGCAGATTTATGCGAAGTATCGGTCCGCCAAGCGACGCTACGAGCTGGAATTGAAGAAGCGCACGAATCTCGAAGAGCAGATGGCGAGCTGTATCATTCGCGCGGAGAAGCCCGGTCTTGTTGCCTACGGTGGTGCGAACGACAACTACTACACCTCTCGTTACTATGACGGTATCGCTGCCGGGGCGACCTTGAAGAACGGACAGCCCATCATTACCATTCCCGACATGTCCAAGCTCGGCGTGGAGGTGAATATCCACGAGTCTCACATCAAGAAAATTGAGTTGGGGCAGAAAGTCTACATCACTGCAGAGTCTGTTCCTGACAAAACTCTGGTAGGGCGAGTTTCGAAAGTTGCTGTGCTGCCCGATTCGAATGCTTCTCGCTACAACCCGTCGTTGAAGGTTTATCCTGCCACGGTGGAGATCGAGGGCACCCACGAGTTCCTTAAGCCTGGAATGAGTGCAAAGGTAGAGATTATCGTAGAGGAGTTGGCCGATGTGAATTACGTGCCTGTTCAGTCTGTTTTCGTGGAGAATGACCAGCACTACGTGTTCCGTAAGACATTGGGAGGTTACGAGCCTACACCTGTCGTCATTGGGGCCCACAACAACGAATTTATCGAAATTCGTGAGGGTCTTGGTAATGGTGACGAAGTTTACCTGAAGATGCCTGATGATTATGAGCCTTCTCCACTGCAGATTGCTGACCGCGCCAATGAGCGTAAGATCGAGTCGGGTGAGAAGGAGAGTGACGAGGAGAAAGCGACCGCTTCCCAGGAGGTCGATGAGGAATTGAAGGATAAGGAAAATGCCTGAAACGCAATCGGCTCCGTCGGTTGATCCTTCGTCAGCCAAGGTAGGCGATCCAGTGATCGAGTTGCGTGGTGTTGAAAAACACTACCAAATGGGTTCCGTGTTAGTGAAAGCTTTGCGTGGGGTCGATCTGAAGATTTTTGCTGGCGACTACATCTCCATTCTTGGGCCCTCGGGGTGCGGGAAATCGACTATGCTGAATATTCTGGGTTGCCTTGACCAGCCGTCCGTCGGCCACTATTTCCTCGGGGGGCAGGATGTTTCTCACCTTTCTGACGATGATCTCTCTCAGGTTAGAGGGAAAAAGTTGGGGTTTATCTTCCAGAGCTACAATCTGATCCAGCAACTGTCCGTCGTCGAAAATATTGAGGTTCCGCTCTACTACCAAGGTGTGTCGGAGAAAGAAAGCCGTGAGATCGCCGTCGAACTGGCCACCAAGGTAGGGTTGGGGAAGAGGCTGGACCACAAACCGACAGAGCTGTCTGGTGGTCAGCAGCAGAGGGTCGCAATCGCAAGGGCGTTGTCGAACGACCCTGCTGTGATTTTCGCAGATGAGGCCACTGGTAACCTCGATTCCAAATCAGGTGGCGATATCCTTGAGATTTTTGATCAATTGAACGCGGATGGGAAAACTCTCGTAATGATCACTCACGATGAGGGAATGGCGGATCGAACACCGCGAGTAATTCGCCTGAAAGACGGCCAGATCGCGTTCGACACCTACAGCGAAACCAAATAGCATTTGTTGTGATTGGCATGGAAATCATTCGCGGACTTTCCCTTTTCCGCCTGAAGCGATCCGTTATCCTCGGGATTAAGAGTCTCTGGATGCACAAGCTTCGTTCCCTTCTTACAGCGTTGGGAATCGTTTTCGGTGTTTGCTCTGTGATCGCCATGCTTGCAATCGGCGAAGGGGCCAGTTACGAGGCGCAACAGCAGATTAAAGAGCTTGGTAGTCAGAACATCATCCTCTCGTCGGTCAAGCCTACCAATAACACCACGGCAGGGGAGCAGGAGCGATCATTGATTCTCGAATACGGGCTGAACTACAAGGATATGGCCCAGATCCAGGCAACAGTTCCGGGAGTCCGAGTGGTCGTGCCGGCCAGAGAGATGAAGGACTTTCTATGGAATAATTCCCAGAGTGTCGATGGCCTTGTCCTGGGCTCGGTTTCCTGGTTTCCAGAAATGAGGAACCGCGATATGATGCGAGGGCGATTTTTTACCGAGATCGAAATGTCTAATCGATCCGCCGTATGTGTGCTTACACAAAGCCTCGCGCGCCAACTATTTCCTCTGGATGAACCGATCGGGCAGACGGTGCGAGTGCAGACCAGTTATTTTCGTGTCATTGGAATTATCGAAGACGACCCGGCTGTGGCCGCTTCGGAGGCGGAGTTGGAGGGATCTTCTGAGTCGGGAGAGGGGATGGAAATGATGATTCCTATTACCACCTTGAAAGACCATTTCGGAGACGTTCTTTTTAAGTATCGCTCCGGGAGTTTTGAGGCGGAAAAGGTGGAGCTTCACGAAGTTACCGTCCGTATCGATACGCCGGAGCGAGTGATGCCTGCGGCGCTTGCTATTCAGCATATCCTCGAGCGCAATCACAAAGAAGTGGATTACAAGATGACTGTTCCTCTAGATCTATTAAGACGTGCGGAGAGGACGAAGCAAATTTTCAATATCGTGTTAGGGTCTATTGCCGCAATTTCGCTTCTTGTGGGGGGCATCGGCATTATGAATATCATGCTGGCGACTGTGACGGAGAGGACCAGGGAGATTGGTATCAGGCGTGCATTGGGGGCAAAGAAAAAGGACATCGTTATGCAGTTTCTCATCGAGACTGTGATGTTGTCAGGCGCTGGTGGATTTCTGGGAGTGGTTCTGGGGCTGGCGATTCCTATTTTGATCAGTCATTTCGCTGAGATGAAAACGATCATCGAATTCTGGGCTCCCACGCTGGCATTCACGATCTCTGTTGTGATCGGTGTTTTGTTCGGTATTTACCCTGCCTTCCGTGCTGCCGATATGAACCCCGTTGAAGCGTTGCGGCACGAGTAAACAAAAAACCCGGCGAGGATATCGCCGGGTTTCTGTATGTTCGGGGTGGTGTTGAGGAAATGGTTAGGCCTTTGTATCTGAGTCGCTCTCAGATTTTTCCATTTCGGGGCGCTTCTTCTCCGGTGGTGCAGAATATTTTCGCATTTCGCCGTAAACTTTTTCGAGTTCGGATTTGCTCACAAGCCCGTCTGCATCGGTATCGGCTTTGCGGAGTTTGCTCCACATTTCGCCGGGGACTTCGCTTTCGGCCAATTTGCCGTCCTTGTCTTCGTCGTAGCGAGAAAAGATTGCGACTGGTCCGCCTGATGTAGCTCCCGCTCTGCCTCCGGGGCCTTTGCCACCTTCGCCGCGCATTCCTCTCATTGCCGCAAAACCTGCTGCCATTTCTTCTTTTGTCAGGACTCCGTCGTTATCTTTGTCCATGCGGCTCATTCGCTCCCATGCCTGTTCGGGGACTTCATCTTTGGAAATGTCACCGTCACCGTTCTTATCTGCGCGTTTCAGGAAATCTGCACCTTTGCCTTTCCCTTTTCCGGGACCCTCTGCGGAACCGGGGCGACCTTCCGGACGGCCTGCAGCGACTTCTTCTTTGGTTACTGCGCCGTCCTTATCGGAGTCGAGACGGGAAATGCGCGACCATACTTCGGCGGGCAACTCGTCTTCAGTGAGTTTTCCGTCGCTGTTCTTATCGGCGCGCTGAAAAAGTTCTCCGGGATTTCCTTTTGGACCACCTGGTCCCTTGCCTTTGCCGCCACCGGGTCGACCTGCCATCAATTCCTGTGGGCTGATCATGCCGTCGTTGTCTTTGTCGAGGCGGCTCATTCGTTCCCAACGTTCTCCTGCCTCTTCTTTGGAGATGGACTTGTCGTCGTTGGTGTCGAGTTGTTTGAAAAAGGAACCGTCTCCTTTTCCTCTGCCAGGTTTGCCTGCGCCCTCGTCAGCTGCCCAAGTGGGGGAGATGAGAGCGAGAGATGCAGATATCGTGAGTGCGATGTGCTTCATAACTAGATCGTTTGATTCGATCCATGTAACACCGCGATTGAAAGCAAGTTTCGTTTTCTGAGGAAAAGTGTTTTTCTACGCTCTCTTTCGACGTGTGACTACGTGCTTCGCCACGACGTCTCCGACAGCTCCGGTGAGGATTACGGCTCCAATGATTGCGAACTCGATGTTCTGTGGAATCTCGTCCACCAGGGTAATCATATTCCGAAGCAGTTGAATGAGCGCTGCTCCTATGACAACTCCCAGGATAGTGCCCGAGCCTCCGCGCAGACTGCAGCCGCCCAGGACTGCCGCAGCAATGGCGAATAGTTCGTAGAAATTGCCGAAGTCATTCGGTTGGCCGGAATTGGAATCGAGTACGAACAAAAGCCCTCCAAATCCCGCAAGCATTGCAGAAATGACATAGGCAGAAACAATCACTTTGTTAGTGTTGATGCCGCTGTAGCGGGCGGCGTCTTCGTTGTTTCCCAATGCCAGAAGATGGCGTCCAAAAACGGTTCGATTCAGCAGGATTGCAGCGAGGATTGCTATCACGAACAGGATGAGAAAAGGAATGGGAATTCCGAATTCTGAAGTGATTGGGATTTCTCCGTTGGCTAGCCACTTCAGCCACTGCAGTTCGTCTCCCAGTCCGGCGGTCTGATCGTGGGTGAAACCGCGAGTGATTCCCCGGTACATGAGTAGCCCGCACAGGGTCACGATGAAAGGTTGCAACTTTAGCCCTGTGATGAGCAACCCGTGGAACAGACCGATGAGGAGAATGACCACAATGGTTACCGGAAGAACAATCCACACAGAGTATCCTTGAACGACGGCGAACCATGGGAACCCAACACCAACAAGACAGATGACAGACCCAATCGAAAGGTCGATTCCGCCAGTGATAATCACGAATGCAACACCAACTGCGATGATCCCGTAAAGGCCTGTTCTGCGCAGCAGGTTTTCGTGATTTCCCGATGACATGAACACGTTCCTGCCGGTGAGAAGATCGCTCATCAGCCATGTTGCCAGGTAGACAGCAATGAGAAGGATCGAAATGCCGAGGATTCGCTTCATGGGTGCCCAGCTATTATCGGGTTGGCGATTTTCTGTCAACGGTCATCCTTCCCGTAAGAAGGGTAGACAGAAATCTGCCTTTGCGTTTTCGGGGCTCGCAGGCAAAGTCCCCGCATGTCGAGCGATGAACCAAATCCTAGAGAAGGCAGGGGATCCCCCATGCCGGGGTGCATTATCCTGTCGGCGATCATCGTGATCTTCGGTGGCCTGATCGTCCTGTATGCGGTTGTTGGGATGTATCAGACGAAGGAGATCGATACGTTTACCCAGGAAGAACCCGCTGTCATTGAAGTGCCTCAACCCACCCGGGCGGAGGTGGAAAGCGCGAAAGGAAAGCTTGAGACGATTGAGAAAGCTGTGGCGGAAGAACGCTCGGAACGGGTTTTGTTCACTGCGGAAGATTTGAATGCCATGATTGCCACTTTGGAAATTGCGAAAGACTTCCGAGGCGAGACGATCATCGAATCTATCGATTCGAGAGGCATTTTCGCCCGAATGGCTCAGCCGATGCGGAAAGGCATTATTCGGAAGGGATTTCGGTATCTCAATGGAACATTCCTATTCAAGCCCGAGTTGCGACGCAGGACTGTCGCATTCACCGTGAGCGATATCCGAGCTGACGAGGGAAGTGTGCCGCAGGGATTTATCGATAATTATGCCGTGATCGACTTTTTCCGGATTGATCCCAAGAATGAGGCAATCGAAGCGAATATTGACGGAATTGTCGCGGTTTACGTCGAAGATGGTCATCTAGTCGTGGAAACGGGCGTTCGGCACGAGGATGAGTCTGCCGAATAGACCGGAAAAGATACTCGAATCCATCTTGACCGCGCTCGTCGTTTTCTTACTGTCGAAGCGTAACAATCAAACCGACCCAGACTAAATTATGGCACTTTCCGTAGGTAACAAGTCACCCGATTTTGAACTCACCACGATTGGTGAAAATGGACCTGAAGTAGTTCGACTTGCTGACAATCTCGGCGAAGGGAACATTCTTCTTCTTTTCGTTCCCATGGCATTCACTGGAGTTTGCACCCAGGAATTCTGCTCAGTGACGAGCGAACTCTCCGAGTATTCAGATCTGAATGCCAAGGTCTTCGGAATCAGCGGAGATAATCCGTTTGCGCAGCAGAACTGGAAAGAGAAGGAAAATATCGAGATTACCCTTCTGAGTGACTACGAGCACGAAGTGGCGAAGGCTTACGATGTGGCATACGACAGCTTCCTTCCTGCGAAGAACCTTTTCATGGGCGGTGTTCCCAAGCGTTCTGCTTACATCGTCGACAAAGAAGGCATCATCCAATACGCCGAAAGCAGCGATAGCCCCGGAGATTTGCCGGATTTCGACGCAATCAAGGCCAAGCTGAAAGAGCTCAGCTGAGGTGGGGGCACGTTGCTACTGCCTGAGGTACTGCAAATTAGAGCACGTGCAGATTCGGTTTCACGGAAATCACCGTTGAATCGGTCTGTTTCGTGCTTTACCAATTATCCCGCCCTTTTCTGAGATAAGGCGGATTGGGATTTTCAGATACCAAGGAATTTAGAAATTCTACTATCGATAAAAAGAAATGAGTTTTGACGTTGAAAGGACATTCACCACCGGATCCGGTGCAGAGGGGCGATATTTTTCACTTCCAGCTCTCGCCGAGTCTGGTGTTGCTCCCAATCTAAAGAGTCTTCCGGTCAGTATTCGAATTGTTCTGGAGTCTGTGCTCCGAAATTGCGATGGACTGAAAGTCACTGAGGACGACGTCAAAAATCTAGCCAGCTACAATGCCGCTTCTCCTGGCGACTACGAAATTCCTTTCACCGTAGCTAGAATCGTTCTTCAGGATTTCACTGGTGTTCCTCTCTTGGTCGACGTAGCAGCGATGCGCGATGCTGCTGTCGCAAAAGGAGCACCTGCGGAGAAAGTTGAGCCGCTGGTTCCGGTTGACCTGGTGGTTGACCACTCCGTTCAGGTTGATTTCGCGGGTTCTCAGGCAGCGCTCGATCGCAATATGGCCATCGAGTTCATCCGAAACCGTGAGCGGTATGAGTTTCTGAAATGGGGCCAGCAGGCTTTTGATACGTTTTCTGTGGTTCCTCCCGGAATCGGTATCGTTCACCAGGTGAACCTTGAGTATCTCGCCAAAGGAGTTCTCTCCAAGAACGGTGTCTACTATCCCGATACCTTGGTAGGAACTGATTCACACACGACAATGATCAACGGCCTCGGTGTCGTTGGCTGGGGTGTGGGCGGCATTGAGGCCGAAGCTGGAATGCTGGGCCAGCCCGTCACTTTCCTCGTCCCCGAGGTGGTTGGCGTGTATCTCCACGGTGCCCTTGCCGAAGGTGTCACTGCGACAGATCTGACTCTTCGGGTGACGGAAATGCTTCGTGCCCACGGTGTAGTCGGTAAGTTTGTGGAATTCCACGGTCCGGGTGCCAAGGCGCTGTCTCTCCCGGACCGCGCTACCATCGCGAACATGGCTCCCGAATACGGGGCCACTATGGGATTCTTCCCGATTGATGAAGAAACCATCAACTATCTCCGCGGAACAGGTCGTTCCGAAGAGCTTTGCACTACGGTAGAAAACTATTTCAAAGCGCAGGATCTGTTTGGCATCCCTGAAAAGGGAGAGTGTGAATACACTGACCTTCTTGAACTCGATCTTTCGACCATCGTTCCGGCTGTGGCTGGACCGAAGCGCCCTCAGGATCGAATCGATGTTCCGGAACTTGGCAGCAAGTTCAATTCGCTTTTCACCGCAGGTGCCGGCGACGGAGGTTTCGGCCTTAGCGAAGACCAGCGCAATACCCGCGTAGCGGTGGAGATGCCGGAGCCAGCCGGCTATGCTGTCGGCTCTCTCCTGGAAGGACCTAGCCCCGGTGTGGAACAGAACCGTGCGGAGATGACCACTAATCGCCCTGCTCCCGATACGGTTCTCGCAGATGAGGCGTTCGATCCCATCAGCACGGAACTGGCTCATGGTTCCGTCCTAATTGCTGCGATCACATCCTGCACTAATACTTCGAACCCAAGTGTAATGCTCGCGGCAGGCTTGGTTGCGAAGAAAGCGAATGAGAAGGGGCTCACAATCGCTCCTTATGTGAAAACTTCACTCGGGCCTGGCTCACGTGTAGTTACCGACTACCTGAATGCTACCGGCCTTCAGGAAGAGTTGGACACTCTCGGATTCCAGACGGTCGGGTATGGTTGCACGACGTGCATCGGTAACTCTGGACCACTCCACCCAGCGATTGAAGGTGCAATCAAAGAAGGTGATCTCGTCTGTGCCTCCGTTCTTTCCGGAAACCGAAACTTTGAAGCTCGTGTCCACGGATCGATTCGCGCGAATTTCCTGATGTCGCCTCCTCTGGTCGTTGCCTATGCACTGGCTGGTCGGGTGGATCTCGATCTTACTTCTGATCCCATCGGTTCCGATGCAGAAGGAAATCCTATCTTCCTCGCAGACATCTGGCCGACTCAGGATGAGGTTCGTGAGCAACTCGCGCTCGCTCTCAAGCCAGAGGTATACGAGACTCTTTACGGCAACGTTGATACTGCTAACCCCAAATGGGGTGAAATTGACGGGACCACTGGAGCGACATACGAATGGGATGAAAAATCCACTTATGTGCAGTCGCCGCCTTTCTTCGATTCGAAAGAAGGAGAGAGTGAAGATATCATTGGCGCACGTCCTTTGGGTATTTTTGGTGATTCTGTAACGACGGACCACATTTCGCCTGCTGGTGCGATTAAGGAAACATCTCCGGCCGGAAAATACCTCATCGAGAATGGCGTCGAGAAAGCGCAGTTCAACTCCTACGGTGCTCGTCGTGGAAATGACCGTGTAATGACTCGCGGAACTTTTGCGAACGTTCGAATCAAGAACCTGATGTGCCCCGGAATCGAAGGTGGTTATACCCAGTATTTCGGACCGTCTGATGTTGATGCTCCAGATGTGGAGATCGACTCATTCGACGGGGCTAAGTCGACCTTCATTTACAATGCATCGATGGCCTATCAGGCCGAAGGCACTCCTCTGGTTGTGATCGGCGGAGAAGATTACGGCATGGGAAGTAGCCGCGACTGGGCTGCTAAAGGGACACGTCTCCTCGGCGTTCAAGCTGTGGTAACGAAATCTTTTGAGCGGATTCACCGTTCAAACCTGATTGGTATGGGTGTGCTTCCGCTGAACTTTGTGGATACAGCGGACTACGATAAGGTGAAGGACCTGGTAGACGCGACCTTTGATATCACGGGCATTGCTGGTGAGTTGAAGCCGATGCAAGGAGCAACGTTGGTTGCGCACAAGAGTGATGGTTCGACTGTGGAAGTGCCGTTGAAGGTTCGTCTCGATACCCCAGCCGAAGTCGAATACTACAATGCGGGAGGCATCTTGCCTTACGTATTGGGCCAGATCATCGAGAGCTGATCTGCTCAACGCAATGGCCCCCTATAATTGATGTTGGGCTTAGGGGCTCGATATCGGGGGCCGAGTCGGGGACCTGTCTTTACTAAGGACAGGTCTCTTTGGTCTCTAACGTAGTGTATCGTCAGGATGGTGATGATCGTGACTGCGACGATCACTCCAACCCAGCCCATTGTCTCGGGTGACAGAGCGGTTTCAAAGGGGTGCAATATCCAGTTTACTCCACGGAGAATGAATGTAACTGCGAGAACGCAGATTGCCCCAAGAGGAATAATGACCAGCGGGGCGAAAACCGTCGCCAGTATTGCTTGTCCCCAGTTACGGTGAGCCCACCTCATAGCGACCAGGAAAACGACGTAGGCAAGTAGGGTCGCACCGAAAAGGAAGTCGATCATTCTCGGAGGATATCGTGCCGGGTGGAGAGGATCTGTTATAATCAGATTGCCTGTTTGGAATTGCCTAGTATAGAACTTTCTGTTCTTGATCCAAATTATGGGATGGTTACTTTCCGCTGAAGAGAAGCATCAACTTATTGAGTCGTATGAGGATCAGATGCGGACGAATCCTTTTGGGTTTCGTTGGAAAGTATTTGGTCTTGTTGCTTTGGGATATGCATTCGTTTGGGGAGTATTGTTTCTCAATATTCTTTTCCTGGCAGGCCTTGTGTGGGTAGTGGTTCAGCATGGATTTCACTGGTGGTTAATTCCTGCTTTCGGACTCGCTTTGTCGTTCGTAATCGCGACTGTAAGAAGTTTGTTGGTTCGTTTGCCGCAGCCCGGCGGTCTACTCATCGATGAACAAGAGTTCCCGTTTTTGCACCAGAAGGTAAAGGAACTCCGGAAGCCTCTGAAGCTGCGGAAAAAAGAGGTTCATCTTCTAATCGATTGGGAATTCAATGCCTATGCGGCATCACGACCCAAGTTCGGATTGTTCGGTCCTGAGCGCTTCTATGTTTGCCTGGGATTGCCGCTGATCGGCACCTTGAATGAGGAACAACTGACAGCAGTTCTGGCGCATGAGCTGGCACACCTATCCAGGAAGCAGCGGCGTATGTCGTCTCGTTTATTCCGTATCGACGGAACGTGGTCAGAACTGTTGGTGCGCCTGGAGAAGCATCGAATCAGCGGCTTCCCATTTCGTGCATTTACAAAATGGTATGTGCAATATCTGGGCGCGGCTGGGCTCGTAGCGTTTCGCGCTGCCGAACTTGAGGCGGATGATCTTGCCGCAGCAGCAGTAGGAGATCGGGCAATGGCCGAAGCTAATCTTAGGGTTGCTACGAGGGGGGCTTTGGTTGTGGCGCCATACTGGGAGTTCGTCTGGAGTAAGGCGCCAACTGTCGAATTGCCTGCGGTAAAGTCAGTGAGCGGACTGATCCAGCGGTTGAAAGAGCCAATTTCACTTGAGGATGCTGTGATCGAGTTGCGGTGGAGTCTTGGTGAGAGAACTCGTGCGACAGATACTCATCCGAGTTTGTTCGAGCGATTGCAGAGACAGGGTGTGACGCCCCCTGAGACGGAAGATGAACTGAAAAACTTTGTGGCTTCATGGAACCTGACGAGACCAGAATCCTGTGTGACGAAAGTGATTAACAAAGGGGAAAGGGAGGCAGAAATTATTCTCGATATTGTCTGGGAATACCTGAATCTACTTCCGTGGAAGGTCAGGCACGAAGAATCAAAAATTCTCGTGCCGATGATGCTTAAACTCGATCAGGAGTGGAAAGAAAAAGGTGGGCTGGGAAAAGAAAAGGCATGGAAACGTGCGGCGTTGACGCTCGATCTCCACGGGCTGAAAAAGTCCATAGCGATGCTGGAATATGTGATCGATGTCGATGCAGAGAATCCTGACGCAAATTTTGTCTATGGTCAGCACCTGTTGCGACATTTCGATGACGCCGGAATCGAACATGTCGAGAAAGCAATGCAGAATGATCCCCTGAATTTTCGAAAACAGGGGCTGGAGACCTTAGCTGATTACTATCGCAGAAAGAAGAATGACAAGAAGTATGAAGAGTTGTTACAGGAATCGTTTTCGGCTGCCGATGAGTTTGAGCTGGCTCTGAAAGAGCGGGACGAAAAAGTTTCGCCCGGTGACAGGTTTGCTGAGCATGGACTGTCTTCGGAAGATTTGTCAGAATTGGAGGAAATGTTTTCGGACCTCGATTTCATCAAACAAGTGTTTCTAGTCAGGAAAGAGGTAAAGCATGTTCCAGGTAGCCCGCTCTATGTCTTTCTCTTGGTTACCCGGAAGACCTGGGGTAAGTCTCGCAAGTCGCTGCGAACACTGTTGGCGACCAATCTGGCCTTCGCCAGATCCATGCAACTCTACTTTTCGAATGAACTCGGGTACAGCGTTACTCGAAAGATTCACAAAGTGCCAGGAAGTCGAATCTATCGCTACAGCAGAAAGCGAAATAAGAAAAAGGCTTAGTCTTTCGAACTCTTTGGATCAAGTGCGTCACGCAAACCGTCTCCGAGGAAGTTCAGGCTAAAGAGGGTAAGGCCGAAGAGAATGGCGGGATACACCAGTAGACCAGGGTCGCTGGCCATCCGGTCGGCGCCCTCTTTGATCAGGCTTCCCCAGCTTGCATTGGGAGGCTGGACGCCGAGACCGAGGAAGCTCAATATTGCCTCAAGACGCATCACTGCAGGTACGGTTAGGGTCGTGTAGACGATCACCGGACCGACTGTGTTTGGAATGAGATGGCGAAATATGATTCGGCTCTGGGAGAGCCCCATGCTTCGTGCTGCTTCGACGAACTCCTGGTTTTTCAGTGAATTCACCTGGCCTCGGACGATACGAGCCATGGTCAGCCATTCTACGGCTCCAATGCAGACGAAAAGGAGCCACAATTTATTTCCGAAGTAGGTTGTCAGAATGATCACGATGATCATGAATGGCAGCGCATAGAGGATATCGACGATGCGCATCATGATGGAATCAGTTCTTCCTCCTACATATCCTGACACAGCGCCATAGATGACTCCGATTGTAAGCGATACCGCAGTCGCGAGAAAGCCGACTGCCAGTGAAACTCGCCCTCCATGTAACATGCGGGAAAAGATGTCTCGACCGAGATGATCACTACCGAGGAAGTAGGATACTTCCGCATTTTCCATCGATGTAGCACTGGAGAGTGCAGGCATCGATTGAAGGTCCGGATGGGTGATGTTTGGATCTGAGATTCCCGGGAAAAGAGGCAGCAAAAAACATAAGAAAACGACGCCTACAAAAAACCACAGACTGGCCATCGCGAGGTGGTTCTTCTTCAGGCGCAGCCATGCGTCCCTTCCGAGAGAGGAACCTTTCTCGATCACGTTTCCGTTTCTTTGAGCTGCGATTGGCATGTTAGTTACGAGAGCGTGTGCGAGGGTCGAGCCAGGCTTGGACGACGTCGACGAAGAAATTCATTACGAGGATTAGAACGGCAAATACAGTGACTGTGCCGTTGATCAGCCAGTAGTCGCGATTGGTTGCTGCTTTGATGAAGTGTTGTCCCAAGCCAGGGAGGCCGAAGACTGTTTCCACTACGAAGGAACCTCCTATCAAGCCTGCTAGAGCAGGGCCCAGATAGGCGACGACAGGAGTGATTCCGCCTCGAAAGGCATGCTTGAAGAGAACTTTCATGGGGGCGACACCCTTCGCTTTCGCTGTTCTGATGAAATCCTGGTGCAGGACGTCTAACATGCTTCCGCGAGTCAGGCGTGCGATGTATGCGGAGTAGTAAAGGCCGAGTGTAAGGGCACCGAGAAACCACGCCGAACTGTTTTCCCAGAGTGCTACATCGAACAACCCTAGGTTCAAAGCTAGCAACTCACCAAGAAGAGGAGCGATCACGAACGTGGGAAGGCAGATTCCAAGCATGGCTATTGCCATGAGCGTGTAGTCGATTGCCGTATTTCGTTTTGCCGCGGCAAACACTCCAACAGGGACACCTATCAGAAGGGCTATGATGAGGCCAACGATACCGAGCATGAAGGATACGGGAAACCCCTCTGCAATGACTTCATTGACTGAGAAGCCCTTGTTTCCAAGAGAAGGGCCAAGATCACCTTGAATGAGGCGGCCGAGATAAAGGAAGTACTGAATATGCAGATCTTTGTCGAAACCGTAGTTCTTGTTCATCTGCTCGATCAGATGTTCGGGCACGGCCTTCTCGTCCAGGAATGGCCCTCCTGGCGCAAGGCGTGCCAGGAAAAAGGTCAATGTAATGATACAGAGCAGCGCGAACAGTGATTGTCCGAAGCGGGAGAGGATGTATCGGGCAGTCTCCATAATGAAATCAATCGGCAATCAAATCGATGTGTTTGTATGGATGATTGTCCAGTAGGAGAGGGTTCCAGTTCTTCACATCTGGATGGAGCAGATAGACCCGAGTATACCAGTAAATGGGAAGGACGGGGAGCTCTTCGAGAAGAACAGATTCTGCCTCCTTCATCTTTTTGTAGCGCTCTTTCGGATCGCTGATCCTACCGCTTTCTTTCATCAAGCGGTCGTAGTCAGCATTCGACCATCCCGTGTTGTTATTGGAGTCATTCGAGACCCACATGCTGAGGAACGTGTTTGGATCGACGTAGTCGCCTATCCACCCTGCCCGAGAAACTTCGTAGTTCACGTCGTGCACTGTCTGTTGGAACACTTTCCACTCCTGGTTTTCAATTTTCACCTTTTCGATTCCCAGTGTCTTCTTCCACATGTCCTGAATGGCGACTGCGATGGACTTGTGGGCTTCTGAGGTATTGATGATGATCGTGAATTCCGGCACTTCCGCACCATTGGAGTAACCTGCTTTCTTTAAATGCTCTTTTGCTTTGTCAGGATCGAACTTGACCACATTCGGAGGGTCGTATCCTGCTTCTGATGGAGGAGTGAACCCATACGCTGGCTGTTGGCCGCCCATGGTCACGTATTTCACGATTGTTTCCTGATTGATGGAATAGGCGAGCGCTTTTCGAAAATCCAGGTTGTCCATCGGCGGTCGCGTGACATTGCACCGGTAGAAGTAAACCCCTGCATAAGTTTCGATTCGGAGAGGGGAGTTCTCCATCTCTTTATACCGCTCAATCAAGTTCTGCGGCATGGTGTAGGTGTAATGGATCAGGTCGTTTCGGAAGGCCTTCTCTTCTGTGAACACATTGTCCAGCGGATAAAAATTGATCCCTTTCGGCTTAACGGATTCCTTGTCCCAATAATATGGATTGGGGCGAACTTTGACGTAAGCGTTTATCCTCCAGTCAGTGAGGTAAAAGGCACCGTTGCTCACCGAGTTTCCCGGCTTTTGCCATTCCGTATACGGATCGGTCATTTTACCGAATGATTCGATCGTAGGGCGGTGAACGGGCAGCCAAGTGGTGTGCTTTACGACATCCGGGAAGTACGGCGCCGGACTTTCCAGGGTGCAGACCAACTCAAAATCATTCACTGCTTTTACGCCGACCTTCGAGAAATCTTCGATCTCCCGTTTATTGTAGGCTTCTCCGTTTTTCAGAAAATAGAGCATCGAAGCATAGGGCGCGGCCATGTCAGGATGCAAAATCCGATTGTAAGCGTAGACGAAATCGTGCGCCGTCACCGGATCGCCGTTGGACCACTTGGCGTTCTTTCGAAGGAAGAACCTCCATTCCGAAAAGTCCTCGTTTGACTCCCAGCGCTCCGCTACTCCTGGTTCATGGAGCATATCATTGGAGGGATGATAGGTGACCAGCCCCTCAAACATTGCTCGAAGAATGTTCGCATCTCCGACGGAGGAAACGATGTGAGGATCCAACGCCTTCGGCTCACCTCCGTTCCCCAGAAGCAGGATCTTTTCGCGCGTCGCGACGTCGACCTTCGTTTCAGTTCGGCATCCGGCTAGCAAAGAGCATGCGACGATTGCAGCCAATCCCGTCCTGATCGAGGAGGAAATCCGCCGAAGAAAGACGGCTGTGGGAAATGGGCGAATCATTAGGTCAGGTAGTGTTCGCTAAACCCAGTGGCGTTTCAATATCGAATTCTTCGCGGTTCTTTCTTTGATTCTTTTCGGTTCTCCCATAGGCTCCCAACTAATCGATATGAAGACTTGGCACTACGCAAACTCAAGCAGCGATCAAGCACAGGCACCGGAAACCGAACTTCCGGGACTTGTCGAAAAAGGGGCAATCACTCCTCAGACAAAGGTCTGGAGTTCGGGGATGGCGAATTGGGAGGCTGCTGGTGAGGTATTACCGCAACTCTTCGGGCACTCTGCGTCTCCTGCAGGGCCTCCTCCAGTTCCAGCCGGGCCGCCAGTCGCAGCGGCAGCTATGCAGGTTTCTCACGAAATCGATTACGAGATTTTCGGTGATGACATGCAGATCGTGGAGGTGGAGTTGGACCCCGGTGAGACGGTGATCGCCGAGGCTGGAGCGATGAACTACCTAGAGCCCGATATCACATTTGAAGCCAAGATGGGAGACGGCAGTACTCCTAACGAAGGTATGATGGGGAAATTACTTTCCGTAGGGAAAAGGGCTTTGACAGGAGAGTCGATTTTTATGACTCACTTTACTCACTCAGGTGGTGGCGGGAAACGCCGCGCTGCCTTTGCGGCACCATTTCCCGGAAAGATTATTCCAATTGATCTCAAGGAAGTCGGTGGTGAGATCACATGTCAGAAAGACTCCTTCCTGTGTGCCGCATTTGGGACTCAGGTGACAATCGCGTTCAATAGAAAGCTGGGTGCAGGTTTCTTTGGCGGAGAAGGCTTTATCCTCCAGAAATTGAGAGGAGATGGAAAAGCCTTCGTTCATGCTGGCGGAACAATCACCGAGCGTGTCCTGAACGGGGAAACTCTTCGCGTTGATACGGGTTGTCTCGTGGCTTTTTCACCCGGTATCGAATACAACATCGAAAGAGCCGGAAACTTGAAGTCGATGTTCTTCGGCGGAGAGGGGCTTTTCCTTGCGACCTTGACGGGACACGGAAAAGTGTGGCTTCAGAGCCTGCCGTTCTCTCGTCTCGCCGACCGAGTCATCAAGTCTGCGCCAGCTGCCGGAGGCAAAGCTCAGGGCGAAGGCAGTGTGCTCGGTGGTCTGGGGCGCTTAATTGACGGGGATTAGAATCCTCCCGCATTGATCGTAACCCCTGCGGAGCCTGTCTGGCCGAGGACTCCCAGTCCTTCCTGGACAGCTACTGCCTGGGCGGCAGTTACAAGAACGGCTTCAAGATAGTCGTCGAGTTTCGACCAGGGGCTCTTGGGCACCCAGAGAATGTCTCCGCCCTCGATCGCGAGGTCAGGCTCGTTCCCTTTCATGATGGAGCGCAGGTTGACCACGGCCACCTTTGGGTTGTGAGTTCCGCCTCGAATAATGAGCGCTTTTGTCACAATGGCTTCGACATTCGGTCCTCCTGCAGCGGCCACGGCTGACACAACGGTAGCGCCGCGCTCATAGAAAACTGGGCCCGGACGATTCACTGCTCCGAGGACGTAGATGGAACGACCCGTTAGGGATGGGACAAAAATGTAGTCTCCACCTTTTACGTAGACGTTCTGTGACATGTCTCCCTCGCGGATCAGCTTGTCGAAGTTCACCGGCAGGAGGTTGCCGTTGCGAATGAGGATGGCACGTTCGAGATCGGCTGCCTCGGGATTGCTGACTTCGACACCATCACGGTTGGAAAGAAGGCCGCCTCCGCTGGAAATGGCGTCGATCAGTGTCGTTGGCTTTTTGATTGGATAGGTGCCTGGCGTCTGGACCTGCCCAAGCATCCAGAAGCGCTGACTATCCGCATCGGCCACATTTACTGTGACGATCGGGTTCACGTAGTCATCCTTGAGCTGGTGAGAAAGCTGTGTCGAGATTTCATGTAGCGTCTTTCCCTTAGCGTTGATTCCTTGAGCGACGTTGTAGTAAAGCATGCCGTCAGGAAGAACCCGCGCCTTTGCTCGCGAGTCTGCGTCTTCCGCGATTTCGATATCGAGGATGTCTCCCGGGCCGACACGATAAGCGCCCGAAGGAGCCTGCAGTAGGCTCGGGTCGAGCTTTCGGTCGAAATTGAATTGTTTGAAATCGGGCTCGTCGGGAATCTTCTTGAGCGCTTCTTCCGCGGTAATTTCTCCTTCTGGAGCCTCATACGGAGCAAAGTTAGCAGCTGTCTGGAATTCGCGGTGCGTCGGCTGTAGATGCACGCACGAAGATAGGAGGAGTGACAGGCAGCAAAGGACTGCCAAATGAAGTGAATAGGGACTCAGGAAACGCTTCATATTGTCGGGGATGTCTGAATTTAGTTTCCGAGATTGATGGAGTTGTAACTCTGGTTCATTGCTTCCGCGGTCACGGTTTGCATGAAGGTGACGATGGCGCTGTCGAGAACTCGCTCGACCATCTCGAATGGGCGTTTTGCAACGAAGATAATGTCTTTGTTTTGCAATTCGATATCCGGCTCTTTTCCTGTGAGAATGGATTTCACATTAACAATCTGCGTTTCAGGATTGTGGATCGATCCGCGGATGAGCAGGACTCGCATACGAAACGCTTCGTCAGAGAAACCGCCCGCTTCGCCGATCGCTTGTGTGATCGTTAGTTTGACCGGCATTTTGCGGCGTCCTGCCTCGTTTACGGAACCGAGCACGTAGACTTCGTTGTCGAGGTTGGAAGCAACGTAAATGTAGTCATCTGGCTCAAGGTAGGCGTTCTGGCTGAAGTCACCTTCGTAATAAAGGGATGCCAGATTCACCGCGAGCTTCTTACCGCGACGAGCTACAAAAGAGCGTTCGAAATCCGCCAGTTCAAAAGCCGAACCGCGAACCGTGCCCACCTGGATTCCCTGAGCCATGGCGATGCCTTCCAGAATCGAGGTAGGGCGGTCGAGAGTGTAGCTTCCCGGTTTCTGGACGCGACCAATGATGGAGAAATTTTTGCTCGCGATAGTGGATGCCGAGATGATCACTTTCACATTCTTCTGATACTTAGAGAGCTCCGCCTCGATTCGCTTGCGCAGTTGATCGGGGGTAAGGCCTTTTGCACGAACAGCAATCGCCTGGAGGTAGCTCACCGTACCGTCGGGAGCGATAGTCACATTATCCCGGGTCAAATCAGGGCGGTCGTAGATTGAAAAAGTCAGCACGTCACCCGGTCCGAGGGTGTACCGTGTCTGCCACGCTGGAATTGCGGTCGGCTTTACCCTGACTTCCTTTACTAAACAGTTATCGTTTTCGACTGGTTTTAGTTCAACCCAGTAGTCGCCCGGCTGGTTTCCCACCGGCATTGAACGAACACGAGGTTCACCTGAATTCGTTGCCGAACTCAGAAGAAAGAGAAGAGAAACAAATGTGAAGAAGAACTTCATCACTTGGAATTTCGCTCATCTTAACCATAAAGTCTATCGATTTATCATAAAAACTATAAAAATAATGAAAATAAGGCAAGGCTAAGGCTTTGAAGAAGGGCGGAGGATTGGCTGAAACTTATTCGAATTTCTAATTTTAAAATTTCTTGGAAGCTTGGTCTAAAATATGCTAGCGTCGCAATTAACTCCTTGGATAAGGCCCCCCTGTCATGCCCGAACAGCGGTTCGATCAACATCAATCATTACTGCAACAGCAGACGATAGCGCCACAGATGCAGCAGAGTCTGCAACTGCTTCAGACGCCTACGCTTGAGTTGCGTCACCTTGTGCAACAGGAACTCGTGGAGAATCCGACGCTTGAGGAAGAGAATACTGATATCTCACTCGACGAAGCGAGCAGCTCTTCTGAAGACGACGATTTTGACAAGGAGTTCGCAGAGCTCTCCCAGTTGGACGAAGAATGGCGAGAGTATATGGCGCAGTCCAGAATGTCAGCTCCTCGAAAAGAGGATGCAGACGAAAAGCACCAGTTCGTGATGGATTCGCTGGTCGAGCCTATCACGCTTCAGGAGCATTTGCTGAATCAGCTCAGTTTTGCGGACGCAGACAAAACTCTCCGGGAATTGTCGGAAATGCTCATCGGGAATATCGACGAGAATGGATTTCTCCAAGTCGATCTGGAAGAACTCTGTTTCGACATGGGGATCCCGATGGACGATCTCGAAGATGCGAGAACCCTCGTCCAGAGCTTTGATCCCGTTGGTGTAGGCGCGAGCGATTTGAGAGAGTGTCTCCTGATCCAGCTCGAACGCCTCGGGAAACATCACAGTCTCGAATATCGAGTGGTCGACCATCACCTCGATGACCTTGCGCGGAAGCGTTATCCGCAGATCGCGAAAAAGCTCAGCGTCACGCCTGAGCAAATCACCAAGGCAGCAGAATTTATTGCAGCTCTGGACCCAAGGCCGGGAAGCCGTTTCGGCGGCGACACCAATACCTATGTGACCCCTGACGTTTCCGTGGAAAAAATCGGCGACGAGTGGGTGGTTACGATGAACAACGAGCAGATTCCTCGTCTTCGTATTAGCAACGCCTACAAGGATCTCATGGCGAATAACAATGGGCGCGAGGCGCGTTCCTACATTCGCGACAAGATCCGGGCAGGGAAATTTCTGATTAAGAGTATCCACCAGCGCCAGCAGACGATTCGCTCGATTGCGACTGAAATCGTGAAGCGCCAGCCAGGTTTTTTCGATAAGGGACCTTCTCGTCTGAAGCCGATGAACATGGCCCAGATCGCCGATGAAGTGGGCGTCCATGAGACAACGGTGAGCCGCGCCGTTTCCGGCAAATACATGTCGACGCCGCACGGGGTGTTCGAGATGAAGTATTTCTTCACCACGGGCTACCAAACCGAGGACGGGGAAACGCTTAGCAACACCAGTGTGAAGCAGACTTTGGCAGAGTTGATTGCGAATGAGGAACCGCGTAAGCCTCTCAGCGATCAGCGATTGGTGGAGGAACTCGGCAAACGCGGAGTAACAATCGCTCGCCGTACCGTGGCCAAATATCGGGAGGAACTGCACATCCTTCCCAGCCACATGCGCCGTAGCTATTGATCGGACACTTTTCTGGATGGCGCGATTGCCATCATTTCGTGTTTGAAACCATCCTCACGCTTTGTCAATTTCTGGCCCACTATGAGAAACCTTCTTCTGCCCGCTGCCATTCTTGGCCTTCTTTCACCCGCATTCTCAGAGGACTGGCCCCAGTTTCAGGGACCGAGCCGAAAAGGGATCTCAAGTGAAACCGGCCTCAATCTCTCTGGTTGGGACAAAAATCCTCCCGAGGTCATGTGGACGAAAACTCTGAACGAAGGTTTCGGGGGAGCTGCTATTGCTGACGGAGAGGTGTTCTTCGTAGATCGTGATCTAGGCGAAACAGATCGTTTGATCTGCGCCGATCTGAAGACTGGAGAGGAAAAGTGGGAATTCAAATTCGATTACGACGGAAAGCTTCCCTTTCCCGGCAGTCGCGGAGTTCCCCTTGTTCGGAGTGATGCCGTCTATTTTGTGAGTGGTTTCGGGCAGGTGTTTCGAATTAACCGTGAAACACACGAGGCAGATTGGATGATCTCCATTCAAGACGAATACGATGCGCCTCCTCCAAAGTGGGGCTGGGCCCAGAGTGTCGTAGCGGTGGGTGATACCGCCATCGTTCCTGCCATGAGTGAGGACGTCGGCCTGATTGGGCTCGATATGAAAACAGGGGAGGAAAAGTGGAGAACCGAAGGGTTTGGAGACACCCATTCGACTCCAACGGTTTTGAATCTTCACGGGGTTGAGCAGGCTGTTCTGGTTGCAACGAAACGCGACGGGGATTCCGGTGTGGGAACCACAATCAGTGTTGAGCCGGAGACAGGCGAGGTTCTGTGGAAGACTGATCTCTATTTCAACAAGATTCCAATTCCTTTCCCAACGAAAGTCACAGAAGAGCTTGTTTTCCTTACCGGTGGCTACGGGAACGGAAGCTGCATGATCAAGGTCACGAAAGATGGGGACGACTGGAACGTGGAAAAGGTTTTCGACATGATTCAGGGAACCCAGATCCATCCTCCATTTGTCATAGGCGACTACATCTACTTTTTGGCGAACGAGAACGACAATCACAAAGGCGAGGCACGTAAGACGGGAGGCCTGATGTGCATGGACTTTGACGGCAACATTCAATGGCACACTGGAGATGAGCCTTTTATGGGCCGCGGCAATATGATTCTCGTCGACGGACACCTCTTAATCCAGGATGGCGAAGTCGGTTATCTTCGCTCTGTTGTTCCATCGCCTGATGGCTACAAGGAAGTAGGCTTGTTCGACTCCTTTGGAAAAAAGGAGGAAGTCGATAAGGAAATTGCCATGCAGGTGGAGAGAGAACGCGAAATCATCAAGATTCCAGACTTCAAGTATTGGTCTCCCATGGCGTTGAGCGATGGTTACCTCATTGTTCGAGGACAGGACACTATGAAGTGTCTCGATCTCAATCCTTGAGAATCTTCCATTGTTCTCTCGGAAAGAGTGAATGCCAATTGGCATTCACAATGCCTTTCATTATAGTGGAAGTGCATGTTCTGGTTGCGATCGCTTCTCTATGCCACACCTCTGGCGTTGGCCTTCGCCGGTACATGGCTATTTCAGCGAGTGAGCGAGCTGCAGGCCAGTTCAGATAAGCTCGCCTTGGTCACTGCGATTCGGGAACCTGTAGGGTTTCTGAATCCGTTGTTCCCGCAATCTGGAGTGACCAGAGAGGTCTCCGACTTGTTATTCGAGCCACTATTGGTTCGGGATGATGATTTGAAGTTAAGACCCAACCTGATCAATAAGTGGCGGTTTCAGACAGTGGTCGTCATTCGCTGTGCCAGCGAAGAAGCCGCGGGAGAATCTGAGGCGATGATTCGGTCTGGGGAATACCTGGAGGATGGGTTGAGAGCAGTGGCTATCGATAGACAGGGAACCGTATTGACGATTGCATTGGAGGGATTTGAATCGGGCATCGATCAAAAGCTGCTATCGAATTTCGATCCCGAAAATCTCGGGGATTATTTGCTGGTTCGGTTGCAGATGAAGCACTCAATCCGGGAATCGTTTGAGACATTCCTTCAAACGTCGGTAGAAAAGGGGCAGATCAAAATGCTGGAGTATCGGGGGGATACTGGTGTGGATCTTTTCGTCCGAGGAGACACTGACCTTTTTCTGAGAGAGTTAGAGCTCTACTACGAGTCAAACATGAGTCTGTCTCCTGAGATCGAATTGGCCGGAGAGCGATGCCACACAATGTCCCACGAGATGTTGGTAGAGTTGCGGGGAGATGTGGTTTGGCATGATGGGACCCCATTTACGACGAAGGACCTCATATTCTCGTATCAAGAATTGACTCGATCCGGGTCCCCGCTGCCCCTTGGAGACTCGTTCTGGTTTGTCGAGTCATTGGAGGCAATGGATTCGTCTCGCCTTGTTGTCCGGTGCCGTGATACTCCGGCAATCATGTTAGAGTCGTGGGAAAAATTGCCTGTCTTGCCTTCTCATCTGTTCGAGGAGTCTGGTTTGAGTAACGAGGCGCTAACCAGTTTTTCGGAGTACCCCGTCGGGAATGGGCCTTATCGACTAATTGAAAGAAGGCGAGATGGAGGCGCACTCCTCGAAAGAAACGACGGCTACTATCGCGCTCTTCCTGTTGAACAGTATCTATCGTATAAGAAATTCGGATCTCTCGAAGCGACATTGCTAGCGCTTCGTTCCGGACAGATCGATGCGATCGTCCCCGAAGAGAGATTTTCTGATTGGGCGGAGAGAAACCCGGGAACAATTCGGCAGATCCGTGGTATGCCGCGATTTCAGCATTTCATTGCCTGGAATTTGGATGAAGGGCCCATCGCGAATCAGGAAGTGCGTGCAGGCCTTGCTCAAGCAGTAAATCTGGAACAGTTGTTACGTGATACGACGACGGAATTTGAGCAGCCTGTGACCAGTTTGTTCTACTCAGGTGTGCCGTACTGCGATGCGGAAATGCCTCTTCCTCTCTTCACACCAAGAGGTGCAGAAAATCGATTAGACGAGGCAGGCTACGAGATGGATGAGGCCAGTGGTATGCGGTTGAGCGAATCGGGAGAACCGCTTGAGTTCGTGCTGACTGTGAATGAGGAAAATCCGGAGCACATTCGTTTGGCAAATGGTGTTGCAGAACAGTGGGCGGCTCTGGGCGTCACTGTAAAGGTGGAGCGACTTCCTTGGGCAAGGATTCTTTCAGAGCGGCTTTCCACTCGTGATTTCGACGGAGTGCTTCTGAGTTGGGAATTACCATTTGAGCGCGATCGTTTTACCACCTGGCATTCCAGTGAGGCGGGAGAAGGAGGGGCAAATTTCTGCGGTTTGAAGAATGATGTGGTCGATTCCTGTGTGGAAGAACTTCGATACGAAAGGGAAGAAGAGAAGGTTCTTGAGCTCACAGAGAGGTTGCAACGAGAGATTGCGCGTGTTCAGCCTTGCCTGTTTCTATGTGATTCGGGGCGCATCATTTCTGTCAGAAAAGATGGAATTGTCGTTGTGCGGACAGGGGTAGGAGGCGAGCGGAACGTGGTTCCGTTAGGGATCGGAAAGTCAGGGCTTGAGAGTTCCCGACCTTGGTGGGTGAGGAAAGAAGCGATTAATCAGGAAAAAGTATCTCCCGAATGACTCGAATGATTCTCCATCGACTGCTGATAGCGGTTATCAGGCTGGGGATTGCGGCGGCATTCCTGATCTTGTTGGTTGAAGTGGGGTATGTGCTGCTCGGAGGGGCCGACCGACATGTCTGGGATCTTTCCTCTTATCGAGACCACTCGGCAGGTGCGGAAATCGTCGTGACAGGTTGGGGTGACAAGTGGAAGAGTGCCTCCACCCATACGCTGCTGGTGCTGGCACTCGCTTATGGGGGGGCTCTGTTAGTGGGATATATCTGGGGTGTGCTTGCGGCGAGATGGCGTCGAATGGGTGGAAAATATTTATTGTCCGCAATCTTCAGTGCGTTTGCCGCTGTTCCGCCCTTCTGGTTCGCAATTGCCGTGGCAATTTTCTCTTATTTCTCCTGGCAGCGCCCAGGATTTGCGGATGACTGGGTGGTGGACCAGGGGCCGGATGTGCTCTCATGGTGGAATGCCGCAGTGGTAGCTTTGCCAGCGATGGCAGCGGCAACCGGATGGCAGATTCGAGCCGTCGCCGAAGTGCTTGAGAAGGAGGCGGGATTACCCTACGTGCGAGGGCTGTTTTACTCGGGGTATTCTGACGAAAACATATTCTACGGAAATGTTTTCCGGAGGTCTCTGCCCGATTTGGTTGCCCTTATTGACAGTACTCTGCCATTTCTACTTGGGTGTATCATCTACGTCGAATGGGCATTCCGATACGCAGGAATCGGACGGCTATTCGTGGAAGGTGTCAGGCAGGGGATTTATGAGGATATCCTCATGGGTGGGGTTTGGATGGCGATTGTCGTATGCATTGCCCGGTTTTGTCGCGAAGTGATTGCTGGACTCTTGAAGAAATCATAGGGATGGGGAATCGGAGAAAATCGAAATCAGAATTGTGGGCGAATCAGGCGCTCGCAAAGCTCTGGCAGTTGCGGTTTGTTCTTTTTCTCGCGAGCTTGTATCTGCTTCTCGCTGGTTGGTTATTTTCCGGGGCTCATAATGTCGGGGTTCGTCCGTCGGATGTTTACACTGTTTCTGAGATCCCTGCCTGGAAGGCTCCTGACGCAGAACATTGGTTTGGCACGACCGGTACAGGGCTGGATCTTTTCCGCCTCAGTTGGGTGGGAATGGCGACGTCGTTTTCTGTTGCTGCGGTGGCCGCGGCTCTTGGAATCGGCCTTGCACATCTCCTCGTGGCGCTGTTTGTCTTCGATCCGGGAGAGAAGCGATTTCGTTTGCTGAATTCGGCGTGTCGCTCCGTGGGGATCTTGCCGGCAATGGCAGTTCTCATTGTGTTAGCAGGAGGTTCCGGAGGGAAGCAGGAAGTAGTGATTATTGTCCTCGCTTTTCTTGTCTGTTTGCATCTGGCTCCCGTTATCGCAAACTGGTTTCGAGAGGGGGAAGAAGGTTTTGATGTGCTTGCCGCGTATGCGTTAGGGTTGTCTCGATTGGAAATTGTCAGGGGCAGGGTTTCGCGGAAAGTGATTCGAAGGTATCCGGGGATATTCGCCGCGCTGGTTCCCAGCCTTATGCTGGTTGAGACCGCATTATCATTTCTGGGAATGGGTGGCGATAGGATTACTTGTGGATCTTTGATTGCTTACGGCCAGGGGTTGATCATTGAGGCTCCCTGG
Organism: Verrucomicrobiales bacterium; assembly: GCA_002698785.1. GTDB lineage: Bacteria > Verrucomicrobiota > Verrucomicrobiia > Verrucomicrobiales > DEV007 > Arctic95D-9. Next base: position 84,845 of record PAAG01000038.1, read on the forward strand.
ATGGCTCTTTATCCGGGAATCATGGCCAGTGTTGTTGTCCTCGCTTTTTCCCTGTTAGGTTGGCTGGTAAATCGAGCGGTCCGTGCCGAGCAAATTGTGCGTTTTCTGTGATGAACGAATCTGAGGAACCTTTGCTTGAGATTGAGAACCTGACTGTCGAGAGATCTCTTCCGATGGGAGAAAAGGCGATCGGATTACGAAATATTTCGCTGAAGCTTATGCCAGGAGAGGTTGTCATCCTTGCAGGAGAAGCGGGGAGCGGAAAATCTCTTTTTACACGTGTCATCGCAGGGGACCCCGGTGGGCGAACCAAGATTCTCAACGGCACAGTCCGGTTTGAGGGAAAAGACCTGCTGAGAGCGAAGCAGAAGCAAAAACGAAGACACCGGTCGCGGGCAATCGCGATGATTAATCGCCACCCGCAAGATCAATTCAATCCCGACCGAACTGTCCAACAGTGGTTACGCGATGCAGCGCGCCTTGCATATGGACCCGTCGATAAGGAGCGGCCGAAAGACTGGAGTGAGTTGTTTTACTCGGTAGGCATTATCGAGCCGGAGAGAATATTGCCCCGTCGAATGTGTGATTTGCCAGCGCTGCTGCTTCAGCGACTCATGTTGATGAAAGCTCTAATTTCCAAATCGAGCCTGATTGTATGTGATGAGGCTACAACAGACATGGATCGGATTGCCGCGAATACTTTTCTCGAAGTGCTTCTCCAAGTTCAAAAGGAGTATGGTGTGACGTTGTTAATGACGACAGGAAACCTCACCGGGATGAGTGAGGTGGCAGATCGTGTCGCGATACTTTTCGACGGGGCGATTCTGGAGAGTGGACCTGTCGACGATGTTTTTGCTCGGCCCTCGTTTGATTACACCCGCGAGTTTCTTGGGTGTAGCCCTAAGATTACTCATTACCCGAGAGAATTGCCCACCATAAGCCGTGAAGCGATCGCCGAAGCCGAAGAGGCAATTCATTCGGGGGAATCAATCGAACTGGGAGGGGCAACCGGGTAAGCGAGCAGCGCATCGGGAATCGAGCCGATTTCGGATTCTCTGCTGGAACGTTGGAGAAGGCAGACAAAACCACCGGCGCCATTCGACCGATGTGGATAGATCCGATAGCTGGGAAATTCGCTGAGGGTTGACCGATATTCTGCCAAGTGCGGGACTTTCAAAGGGGTGAAGTCGGGATGATCTGCCACGAACTTTTCAATAGCTCCTTCGTTTTCCCGCTGGCTAAACGTACACGTGGAATAGAAAAGGAACCCACCGGATCGAACCGTTTCGGAACAGGAGGAGAGGATTTTGCGCTGCCTCCTCGCGTTGCCCTTTACGATGGATGGATGGAAACATCCTTGCACATCCTGTCCTTTCGCGAGGAGTGATTGGCCAGAGCAGGGCGCGTCTACGAGGCAGAGATCAAACGCATGCCTGGCTTGTTCGGCCAATTCATGAACTGGCATTCGCTGGGTGTAGGCATTGGGGATTCGGCACCGGGTCAGATTATGACGTAGCATGCCGAGGCGCTTCCCTTCTACTTCGTTGGAAAGGAGCAGTCCGGGTTTCAGAAGAGTAGAGCAAAGTATCGATTTCCCGCCAGGGGCGGCGCAGGCGTCTAATACGGTGGGAGATGAATCGATTTGATCGCTCAGGGCGAGGAGCGCTGATCCAGTGAGAACGGAGGAATAGTCGAGGCTGTAGAGTAGTCCGTCCCGGTAGGCGCGTGATTTTCCCGCTTTCTCCTCCGGTTCCAGAAGGTCGATTTCCCCGGGGAGCCACGATGGTAAACCCTCCCGAGGCTGAAGTTTGAGTTCGTCGGTTCTCTCGCCGGAAGTCCAGATAACGGCGTTTCCTTTGGGGGGGGGAGAAAGAAGGGAGTCAAGAAACTCGATTTGCTCCGATTCCGCGTCCGGAAACAGCGCAATGGCGGTTTTCTGCATTAAGTTGGTGGGTTCTTTCCTTGCCATGACTCCGGGATGCGGTTCTATCCGTAATCGCCTTTCGATCATCTACGATGATTTCGGTATTTGGAAAATGATTACAGAAGATTTGATTCGAGAAAAACTGGGAACGGTAAGTTACCCTGGATTCAGCAGAGACATTGTTTCGTTTGGACTTGTAAAAGAGGTCCTTGTCGACGGAAGCGACGTCACGGTAAAGCTGAGTCTTGCCACCCGTGATCCGGCCATCCCTCGAACGATTCATGAGAATGTGGAAAATGCTCTCAGTGCCGTGGAGGGCCTTGGAAAGGTTTCGATTGATTTCGATATTCAGGACCCGCCCGACCCGGTCACTGGCGGAGATCCCGCAGCAGGCCAGTCCAGCATTCCCGGGGTGAAGAAAATCATCGCTGTGGCCAGCGGTAAAGGCGGAGTGGGTAAATCCACGGTTTCGACCAATCTTGCGATCGCACTTGCTAAGACGGGAGCCAGCGTTGGTTTGTGCGATTGCGATCTCTACGGGCCCAGTATCGCGCTGATGCTTGGTGCACAGAATGAGCAGCCGATGGCGACGGATCAAAATGAGATTGTTCCCATTGAAGCGCACGGGATCAAATCCATCTCCATGGGTTATCTTCTGAGTGACGATTCTCCCGTGATCGTACGCGGCCCACTCGCTACACGGTATACCCAGCAGTTTCTTCGACAGTGTCTCTGGGGTGAACTCGACTATCTCATTCTCGACCTCCCTCCCGGAACGGGAGATATCCAACTGACGATCGTTCAGACGGTGGCAGTCGATGCGGCGGTTATCGTAACGACTCCGCAGGAAGTCGCATTGATCGATGCACGAAAAGCGGTTGGCATGTTCCAGAAGGTGAACGTGCCGATTGCGGGCATCGTTGAGAACATGGCCTGGTTCGAATGTGCCCACGGAGAGAAATATCCGATTTTCGGAGAAGGCGGTGGAGCCAAGGAAGCAGCGAGACTTGGTGTTCCACTGCTGGGGCAGATACCTCTCGATCCTCCTACTCGTGAGGGAGGAGATTCCGGTGTACCGGTTGCGACCAAAGATTCTGCTGAGAACAAGGTTTCTGCGGCATTTGCCGATCTCGCAGGCAGCCTCTCGGGATCGCTGGCCAAGTAATGGGATTGGCTTTCTTGCGAGGTTGACGATGGGGCGGGCCATCGCCATGGTACCCGCCCCATGAAAAAATCCCTCTCCTCCCTGATATTTGGTGCCCTTAGCCTGCTGGTTTCCCTGTCCGGGATATCGGCCGAAAAACCAAATATCATTTACATCCTTCTGGATGACGCTGGATACGGCGATCTCAGTTGCTACGGGCAGACGAAATTCAGCACTCCGAATATCGACCGCCTCGCTACGGAGGGGATGAAGTTCACCCAGCATTATTCCGGTAGCACGGTCTGTGCACCTACCCGTTGCTCGCTGATGACCGGAGTCCACGTCGGGCACGCTTATGTGCGTGGGAACCGGGAAGTGAAGCCAGAGGGGCAGGCACCCATGCCGGCTGATATTGTTACCATCCCACGTCTTCTGAAGAAGGCTGGCTACACTACCTCTATGTTCGGAAAGTGGGGACTAGGTGCGCCTGGTTCGGAGAGCGATCCGATGGAGCACTTTGACCGTTTTTATGGCTACAATTGCCAAAGGGAGGCACACACTTACTATCCAGATCATCTCTGGAGCGATCGTGAGCGAGTCGAGCTCGATGGCGAGACGTACTCACACGATCTCATCATGGAGGAGGCGGAAGAATTTCTGCGGGAAAACAAGGAAGGTCCATTTTTCGCCTACCTGTCAGTAATCATTCCTCACGCCGCGATGCACGTTCCTGAGGATTACATGGCTCCTTTCAGGGAGAAGTTTCCCGAGTTTGAAGACACCATTGGGAGATACAGCGGTCCAGAGGTGCGGAATCCTATCGCAGCCTTTGCAGGGATGATGAAGAAACTCGACGACGGTGTCGGTGAGGTCCTTGCATTGCTGGAGGAATTAGGAATCGATGAAAATACCCTGGTGATCCTGAGTTCCGACAATGGTCCGCATCAGGAGGGCGGGCACGATCCTGATTTCTTCGATAGCAATGGTCCATTGACCGGCTACAAGCGCGACCTCACGGAAGGCGGCATTCGTGCGCCCATGCTGGCTCGTTGGCCGGGTAAAATTGAGGCGGGAACCGAAAGCGAATTGATCTCAGCGCATTGGGATATGCTTCCCACTTTCTGTGAACTCGCCGGGGTTGAGCCGACAGAAGAAACGGACGGTATCTCGATGGTGAATGAACTTCTCGGTGAAGAGGGGCAGGAAAAACACGATTACCTCTATTGGGAGTTTTACGAGCGCGGCGGAAAGAAAGCGGCTCGATGGGGAGACTGGAAGGCCATCCAGCTTAACATTGCCAAAAACCCCGACAGCCCCATAGCGATTTACAATCTCGCCAAAGATTTACAGGAAGAGAATGATGTTTCCGCCGACCATCCAGAATTGGTCGAAAAAGCCAAGGCCATCTTCGCCGAAGCCCACACGCCTTCTCCGAACTGGGAGTTCAAGGTGAAGGCAAAAAAAAAGAAGTAACGGTGGCTGATACCTGCCGGGATATCGTCCGGCAGTATGGCAAGATCGTTCACGCGACATACAGCGATTCTCTGTCAGAAGCGGAGCGTCTGGAAAAGGCCCTTCAAGCTTTTGTAGCCGATCCGACGGAAGAGACTCTGGCGGCGGCCAAGACAGAGTGGGTGGATGCGCGGCATCCCTACCTTCAGTCGGAGGCATTTCGTTTTTATGCGGGGCCAATCGATGACGAGGATGGGCCCGAGCCCATGATCAATGGGTGGCCGATGGACGAGTTCTACATCGATTACGTCGAGGGTTCTTCGGAGTCGGGGATCATCAATGAGACTTCTGTGTTTCCTGAGATCACAAAGGAGCTGATTGCGACGATGAATGAAAAGGCGGGAGAGACGGCGATCACTTCCGGGTTTCATGCGATCGAGTTTCTTCTCTGGGGACAGGACCACAATGATGATGGTCCCGGGGACCGTCCGGTTTCAGACTACGTTGATGGTCCAAATGCGGAGCGGAGGGGGACGTACCTGTTGGCTTGTGCAGATTTGCTTACAGATCATCTGGAGGGGCTTGTGGCGGAGTGGGCACCTGACCAGCCTGGGAATTTCCGAGCAGAGTTTGAAGCCAAGCCGCCAGTTGCTGCCGCTCGCGAGATTCTCTATGGGATCCACACGTTGAGTGGAAAGGAGCTGGCGGGAGAGCGACTTCTCGTTGCGTGGGACACGCAGGCACAGGAGGACGAGCACAGCTGTTTCAGCGATATGACTCACCTCGATGTGCAGTGTGACGCCCAAGGGATCGCGAATGTGTATCGGGGAAGCTATCGGAAGCTGGATGGGGGTAACGTCACCGGTCCGGGGATACGAGCTCTGGTGAGGACGTTACTTCCTGATCGTTTGGAGGAATTCGACGGGAAAGTGGCCGAAATGTTGAGAAATGTTAAGGTAATTCCTGCGCCGTTCGATCAGGCGATATTAGGGGATGATGAAAGTCTGGGACGTCAGAGCATTTTCTCGGCAGTGATCAGTCTTGAGGATTTCGCGGCAATGCTTTCTGAACTGGACCGGGAGTTGGTCAGACGGCCCGGGCCATAAGGAACATGCGCGATCGTGGAAGTATTTTTCAGTTGCATTGAACGTTCTTATTGCGAATAAGTCTCATTATCCGTAGTGGACTTGGGTCGTTTCTCTGGTTGCGCAGGCAGTCGATGAGGCGATTCGTGAGATGTATGAAAGGTAATCCAGAAGTAATTGACGCTCTTAACGCTGGCCTCACGATCGAATTGACGGCTATTAACCAATATTTTATCTGCTCTAAGATGTGTGCGGACTGGGGGCTGAATAAGCTCGCCAAGCATTTTTACGATGAATCCATCGAAGAAATGAAGCACGCCGAAGAAGTGATCGACCGAATTCTCTATCTTGATGGGGTTCCGGAGATCGCTCGCTATGACAAGATTCTCGTTGGCGACAATCCCAAGCAGCAGATCCAAGACAGTCTCACATTGGAGTCCAAGGGGGTAGCGACCTACAACGAAGGGGTTCAGCTCTGCATCGAGGCCAAAGATGCAGGAACCAGAGACCTAATGGAGCGAATGGTGGTCGAATCCGAGGAGAGCATCGACTGGTGCGAATCCCAGTTCGACATGATCGAACTCGTCGGGCTCGAGCGCTACCTGTCCCAGCATTTTGGTGAATCAGAGGGCGACTGAGATCGTCCAATCGCAACATGAATCAAACCGAGCTCATACCGACATGTAGATTCGCTGTCAAAAGTGAAGACAGCGGGATTCTTTGTCATTGTGCTCAGGTTAAGGAAGCTACCGTACATCGCGCCGTTCAAGAAGGCGTGGTGGACTCGGTAGAGTCCGTGATGGCTGAAACGGGCGCCGGCACCGGTTGCCGCGCCTGTCATTGCCGTATTAACAGGGTCCTGAGCGGTTTGCCTGCGCAGTGCGGGGGGCGCTTTGATCGCTGTCACGGATGTGGGTGCATTTCGGCGCTTTGCGCCTGTGAAGCAGCCTAATCCGGGGAGCGTTATTTCCCCGGCAATGTCCAGACGGGGGAGAAGTCGCGCCCTTCGTTGAGCATCGCTTCCACGACTCGTGCCATCAGTTGGAGGCATGGTCCATCATTTGGCGATGCCAGCAGGATATCGCCTAGAATCGACGAAGCCTGATGGAAGTTTCGAGATTCAAAATGCTCGAGAGCCTGTTCGAACGTTTTTGCTCTTGTGCCCCAGTCTTCCGGTGCCTGGGGTGGTTTCAGTTCGAATAGGTGGACCGGCGCCTGGATGTTCTGAACACGAACCTGGCAGAGCCGTCGGGTAGGGAAATCTTCCGGGAGTTTCTTCGCGGTGTCACCGGTAACCAACAGCGAAGTTTTCAGGTATTTCGTCGCGCCCTGGACGCGACTGGCGAGGTTTACTGTCGTGCCGAGCGGGCCGTATTTGAATTTCCGGTGGGTACCCACATTGCCCACAAGTGCCTCACCCGTGTTGACCCCGATTCCCACGTTCGTTTCCGCGCCAACAATGGGCTGCCACTTCTTGTTGATCTCGGGAAGGCGTTCCAGGATTTCCAAGGCTGTACGGCAGCCGAGTTCCGCGTGGTCCGGTTGTTCGTTGGGTGCGCCCCACATAGCCATCAGTTCATCGCCTGTGTAGTCCACCAGAACTCCGCCGTGGTCGATTACAACTGAGGAAAATTCCCCCATGACGCCGCTGAGCCAGTCGATCGTGTGTGAGGCCCCCATCCGCTCGCTGATCGATGAAAAACGTCTGATATCGCAAAACAGGACGGTCACCTCTGCCTGGCGTGCCTGCATTTTCATTGGGTCGGGATTACGGGCCAGTTCACGTGCGAGCTCCGGGGTGAAGTGCTGCTCGAAGACTTTTTCCCGGAGGCGTTTCTTTTCGAGGCTGGCGCTGAGGCGAGCCATAAGAAGGGCGGGGCGGATAGGACGGGACAGAAAGTCCTCGGCCCCGATCTCGATACACCGAACCGCGTCCTGTTCCTCCTGCAGGCCGGTTACGACGATGACGGGGGTATGCCGAAGGTGCCCGGATTCCCTGAGGCGAGCGAGAACTTCGAAACCGTCCATGCGGGGCATCTCGATATCGAGAAGGACGGCGTCGTATGCAGTGTTCTCAATGGCTGTGATCGCCTCTTCGCCGTTCGTTGCGAAATCCATGGTGAACCCGCATCGAGTGAGGAGTCGGTCGAGAATCTCCCGGTTCTCTGCCTGGTCGTCCGCTATCAGGATGTGTGCTCCCTCAGCAATTCCTTCGGGAATGTTGCATTCGAACTTACTCCCATGGAGCGAGATCTTTCCCGGGACGGTGGATTCTGCAACTATGCTGAGGCAACTTTCGAGATGTTCGAGCAGGGACTCGGTGAGAGAGAATATGGGCTCGGGTGGGGTGGATATGCGGATCAATTGCGCGACACCGAAGAGGCGGTTCAATTGATTCCGTGCGTCGTGGCGACCGGATCGGAGGTGGTCACTGGAGTCGAAATCGTCGCTGACCTCTATCTCCCTCGGAAACCATGTATCCAGTTGGTCGCGAAATCCGCAAGCGTTCACCGCGATTTGGTGAAGGTCCTTTTCGAGTTGTGCCGGAGAATCGCTGTCGAGGGAGGGAAAAGAATCGGCCAATTCGCAGAGACGGTCAGCCGCGGGATCCAAGCGATCCCTGATTTTTCCAAATACCTCGACGACCGTAATTTCCGACATTACTACACTGTGCCGACGAATGAGGGCTTGCGCTATGAAAAATCAGGACTGTTTCAGGGACCGAAACATGATGAAATCGTCCATGACGAATCCTCCTCCGATGTCGGCGCAGTCCTCACGAATGATTTCGAACTGATTCTTTCGGTAGAACGCGATCGCCTTCTGGTTATTGCGATTTACGCGGAGTTCTACCCCGGATACCCCTTTTTCTGTGAGAAGTTCGAAAAGGGCTGCAAAGGCCTTAGAGCCATAGCCAGAGCGCTGGAAATCGGGAAGGAGATAGAATTTGTGCAGGTGGGCAATTCTTCCTCTCTCGATTGGTCCGATAGCTAGGAACCCCACGCGATCAGGGACTTCGAGCCAGTAGTAGTGGATGTTGCCTTCGCGAATTTCCCGGGTCAGCGTCTCGAGGGAATACATCCACCCCAGCATGTAATCGATCTGTCTCTGGGTGATGATGTCGCCGTATGCGGTCGGCCAGGTCTTTTCTGCTACATGCCGTATCTGGAGCGACTCGTTTTCGGCAACGGGTGAAAGAGAGACCGTCTGAGGAATGGGGGACATAAGAGCAGGAAATCGAAAATGTGTCGAAATTGCGTATCCTACCGCGGGACCGTTCCGTAAAAGGTGAGGGAGGTTGGTATACCAATCAATTGACTTCCGCTGAAATCAGGCTTTTTTCCCCGCGAGCATGAGCGACGAAACTCAAAATTCGACTGACAGCATCAGTTCCGTAATCGGTAAGGTGTTCTTTTATCTTGTCCCCGTGTCACTGATCGTGATGCTTGGGATTGTGGGCGTAGCTTTCCTTGGGGGAAGTGGCCCGGAAAAACCAGAGGAAGAGAAGGAGACTGCCGCAGCGCCAGCTCCTGCTGCACCCGCTGTAGCAGAAGCGAAGGAAGAAGCCCCGGCAACGGAAGGTGCGGCTGCGGAAACTGCCGCAGCGGCTCCCGCGCCAGCTGCTGAAGAGGCGAGTGCCGCTGCTGCTGTCGACCCAGAGGTCATGAAGCTCGGTCAGACAAGCTATGCGACCTGCGCAGCATGCCACGGTCCGGACGGAAAAGGTTTGAAAGCAGGCCCGGCTCTCATGGCGCCGAGCCTGGTTGGTTCAGAAGTTTTGCTGGGGGATCCTGATCTTTCCCTACTCGTGGTCCTCAAGGGGATTGCGAAGGAAAACATGGACTTTATGGGCGTGATGGCACCTCTCGGGGCTGCGCTCGATGATCAGAAGCTCGCTGCCGTTCTTACTTACACTCGTAATAGCTGGGGAAACAGCGCCCCTGCTGTGACTGTCGAGCAGGCTGCCGCCGCTCGTGAGAAGTTCGCAGATGTAAACGCCCCAGCCGGAGTGAAGCGAGGAGAACTGGAAAAGATCGTCTCCGAGCACAAGTAAGCCCGGAAGGTTAGTCCGAGCTGGTTCCCGCTGATCGGAACTGGTTAATCGAAGCGACGTAGGCGTAGCCCGCGTCGCTTAATTTTTGTTCCAGTGACTCTTTGTCGAGGTCGTGAGTTGCCACGAGGTCTTCAAGGTCTTCAAAATCGTTTCTGAGCGCCGTATTCACGAGCCCCACCAGGAGGTGGGGATCCATGCTCTGGAAGTTTGAAAGCTTCATGCTCGTCGAAGAAGAATGGCGTCGGTGTCGAAATCTTCGTTCAACACGTCGCTGAGAATCACTACGGGATCGCCTTCTTCGATTTCTTTGCGTTTCTTCAGGAACTCTATCGCCTGGCGAATGCTGTCATCCGGATTTTCGGCAAACTCCATCTGATACGGCCGAACTCCACGGTTGAGATGGAGGGAGCGAACGACTTTGTCATCTGGCGAGAAGGCAAATATATTGGCTTTCTCGGGACGTTGGTGGGCGGTGTAGTTTGCGAGAACCCCTCGAGCGGTAAAGATGATGATGCTGGCATCGTCCAGCGAGTTGGCTAGGACGACGGCGGATTTTACGGTGAACTGCTTTTCCGTTCGCAGGTCGATGTCGGCGCAGAAATTTGCTCCGGGTTCTTTTTCCATGCGCCTGGCGATACGATCGAGAACATCGATGCATTTGATTGGGTATTGGCCAACCGAAGTTTCTCCGCTGACCATAACGGCGTCTGCCTGCTCGAATACTGCATTTGCTACGTCAGAGACTTCGGCGCGGGTAGGAACAGGGTTTTCAACCATGGACTCAAGCATGTGGGTGGCCACGATGACTTTTCGCCCGATGCGAGCCGCTTCTTTGAGGATGGCACGCTGGATTACAGGAAGTTCTTCAATGTGAACCTCGATGCCCAGGTCTCCCCGGGCGACCATAACGGCATCTGTTTCACGAATAATGTCGGAGAGGTTGCGCACTGCTTCCTGATCTTCGATTTTTGCGACTATGTTGGCAGCACAATGTCGTTCTTCCAGCTGTTCCCGGAGGTAGCGAATGTGGGCTGCATCGCGCACGAAGCTAATGGCGACGTAATCGACATCGAGTTCGGCAGCGATGTCGAGGTCGAGGAGATCCTTTTTGGTGAGAGCAGGGAGATTTACGCGGATGCCTGGAAGGTTGATGTGGCGGCGGGACCCCATTTTTCCGTCTGTCAGCACTTCGCAGATCAGTCGGCCCGTTTCGATTTTGCGCACCTTGAAGTGGATCTCCCCGTTGTCGACGAGCATGACGTCGTCGACGGACACGTCTTCAAAGAGCTTGTCATAATTCGTAGTGACGGAAATTGGCTGGGAAGGCTCCAGGTCTGAATTTCGAAATTCGACCGTTTCCCCTTTGGATAGTGACAACTTTTCTTCGACATCTCCCGTGCGAATCGATGGCCCCTGCAGGTCGACGAGGGTTGCCACGCTTTTGTCGAGAGCGGAGGACTGTTCGCGTATGTATTTTACGGTGTCCCGAGTCCAATCATGGGAAGCATGGCTCATGTTCAGCCGAAAAACGTTTACGCCGGCTTCGATGAGTTCTTTGATCTTTTCCGGAGACTGGGTCGCCGGGCCAAGGGTGGAGATGATTTTTGTTTTACGGAAATTCATAGCTTGGTGGGGGGGGAGCGGGTGCTTCCCTGTGCTACACCGGTCCGCAATAATTGGACCAGCGAAATCTTCGCCACGTTACGTTTCTGTGGGAAAGTGCCACCTCATTTTACTCGCCAGACTTCGACGACGCGATTCGGTGGTAAGTCTGAGGTGCTAAAACGCTTTGTCTGGCCAAAATAGACGGCCTGAACATCTTTTCCCTCTGCTTTAGCCAGCTCAACGATCTGCTGAGCGACATTCGAAGCACGCTCGGAAGAAAGCTCATAGTTTTGTTTTGCTTCGCCATCAACGGATGCATATCCGACGACGAGGTATTTTGCCCCACCTTCTGACGCGCCCAGCTTTTCGGAGAGTTTCGTTTTTTCTCCCTCTACGACCTCTGCGGATCCTGAGGTGAAAGGAACCAAGTGCATGGCTTCCGTCTGTCCTTCTTTCGCGAGCTCTGCATACACTTTCTCGCGATCGTCGGGAGTATCACCCATGCTGCGGAGGCGAATAAAGAGAGGGCGAACAGCCGGATCGAGTTTTGCTGGATCGTTCACGAGGAGGGGGAGATCCAGCGCTGGAAATTCTACGGCGCGCTTCAGCTGTTCTCCGTATTTCGCCTGATCGAGGCTCGATTTCAGTGTGTTGATCTCGGTTTCGAGGGCTTTCTTTGCTGCTGCGCAATCTTTCTTTTCTTCGTCCAACTGGTTCTGCAGAGACTCGACTTTCTTTTTTAATCCATCTGTGTCCGCGGTGCCCGCTTCTGCAGTGAGGGTCGCTATTTTCGCCTCAAGCGCGCTGTTCTTCTCTCTCAGTGCTTGTTCGCTTGTATTCGCCTCTCCGAGTTTTGCTTCCAGTTCTTTGATGTTGCTTCGTAGCCCGGGGACGTTTGCTTCTTTCCACCGTGACTGAAGAGCACTTGCTTTGTCTGAAAGTGAGCGAATCACTTCTTGCGACTCTTTCAGCTTCAAGGCGAGTTCGGCTCGACGTGCCGATTCTTCTGCAAGTTCGTCTTTCAACTGCTCTACCTGGGGAGCGGGGACGGGAGAGATTTTCGGATGAGTTGTGGATGAACAGCCTCCTGCTCCGAAGATCCATGCTGTGAAAGACAGGGCTGTCAAACCGCTAAGCACGGCGAACACAGACGCCCCCAATTCATTCGAGATTCGAAACTCGGCCATGAAGGACAACTAATGACCGAAATTTCACGATGCAACTGAACAGGTGTGATTTTCCGCTCACACTGACATCGGCGTTGTGATCGAGTTCCAGAGGGAACTCGAAATGAATTATCCCTTTACGAGATACCCGAACGCGAGAGCGCCGAGAGCAAGAAAGGTGATTGCGATAACGATTCCTAGGAAGATTGCCATGGCCGAGACAGTAGGCAGAGTTTCTGGAAATGCCAGTCAGAAAATTGGGTAGAAATTCTCACGCTGGCAATGGTTTCGACGGAGGAGGATCGCTTCTGCCCGGTTTTTTCTTTCTAGAGCGTTCCACAAACCAGGAGATTGCACCCATCACGAGAAAGACAGCCATGATCATCCACGAGAGGTAAAGGGAGCGCCAAACGCCCTCGGTAAACCCGTAGCTGTGAAGACCGACGCCGAGGTTATTGACTCCCCACCAACTGAACGTGACTATTCCGCCGAGGAGTACGGCATTCATGTGAACTCCAATCTCGCGGATCCATCCAGCCATGCGGCCGTGAAGAATAACGAGGGTCCAGAGACAAATCATGAGTGCTCCGTTTTCCTTGGGATCCCAGCCCCAGAAGCGGCCCCAGCTGTAGTTGGCCCAGATTCCTCCGAGAACGGTTCCGACGAGTGAAAAGAAGAGGCAGAAGCAGATGATTCCGTAGTTCATGCGTGTCAGCACGCGAAGGAAGTCTTTGTTGCGCTTGCCGGCGAAATCCATGAACAGGCGGACACTCAAATAGAGCATGCCAATGAGGGCGGCAATCATCCCGGCGGCGTATCCGATGTTAATGATCGTTACATGTGTCCAGAGCCAGAAGTTGGTGTCCAGCACGGCGACTAACTGCCCCATGGTATCGGTCGCTTCTTTTGCCTCATATTTGATCGAGAGGAACATCCCGGCGACTCCACTGAAAACAGCGAGCAGGGTGCCTACTCCGATTCGAGTGACGACCTCTATGAACAAGCCAAGGAATACGGCGACTGCGGTAATGAACAGAACGGTGTCGTATAGGTTTGTGATCGGCGGACGGTCTCGGATAATACAGCGCAGGGAAATCCCATAGACATTGAGGACAAGGCCAGCGATTGCGAGGAGGCTCGCAAGAATGATCATGATACGGCCGTAAGCGCTGGCGGGAGAGAGCCAACTGAGGGCGGTGATGACAAAAGCGATGATGAAAAAGACTAACGCCCTTGTGAACCATTTGCCTCGGTAGAGCTGGACCTCTAATGCGGAGTGCTCTCCTTCGCCTCGTTCGGTAGCAATGGATTTCTGGTTGGCGCCGTATTCATCGAGGGCTTTCTGGAATTGTTCGGGGCCTGCTTTCTGAGCGTCCACCAGCTCCTGAATGCTCTGCAATTGTTCCTTGGCCCATGGGCGCGCCTCTTTCGATTCGAGGCCTTTGATTAGGACATCTCCTGCGGAGAGCCATTCTTCTGTCTCGTTGCTCTCCGGAGGGACGATATTCAGGCCTCTCGCCGAGCTGGCGTGGAAAAAGAATAGGCGCAACGCACCGGAGAACATGGCTTCATCTTCATCGCCAGACGGTGGCTGCTGGATGACTTGAACAAGTTGATTGATTGTCATCTCAGGCATTCTATCGAGCATTTCGATGGGATCGATTTTTGCCGAAAGCGCTACCAATTCATCGGGGAGGATATTTTCGTTTACCAGAAACTCACCGGGGCGGGTAAACCCAAACTGACCGAGGAGATATTCAAACGCGCTGACATTCCTTCCCAGGTTCAAGACCATGCCCTCGATACGGTCGAGTTCGAACTGAGGGTCCTTCTCGCTCTGCTCGTGCTGTTGTTGCTTCTCGGCGTATTGCTGGGCCAGTTCGGCCAGGCGAGCTCTGCCAGGGAGCAACTCGTTGTACGAGTATTTGTCCCGCTTTGATTTCGGCGAAACTCCGATCTGCACGACGGTCTCTGAGTCGTCGATGGTGAAGATCGGCATGTCTTTCGCGATTTCTCCGCGAAAAAGCACGTCGAGCAGCCACTCTGCATAATGGAGGCTGTGGCTCTCTCCGTCCTGTGTGCTGAATGATGCGCTGGTTCGTCCGCTGAACTGAAGGAGTTTGAAGCGTGCGACTGTGTAGATCGGTTTTACCCGGCCATCGTCCTGGATCAGGATGTGCTCAAAAGCGTGCACCGTTTCCGGCGACCATGCCTCGTAGTTGGGAAGAACGGATTCGGGAGCATCGCGGGCTTCGAGACAAACGGGGGCCGCGAGAATGAGGGAAAGTGTGGCAAGTATGTGTCTGAGTTTCATGCCGTTTTTGGTTTGGATTTTGACTGGAAGGATTTCACGACGAAGCCAACCAGCATCATGAAAAAGTGGACGAGGAGACCTGCCCCGGTGATGCAGAGTGCGATGAGGGGCCACTGGTCTGCCGGGTTGTTTGCTACTGCGAACTGGGAATACATGCGGTCGCCGGGTTGAGATCCGGCCGGGCCGAAGGATTCTTGAAAGAAGGTATATCCCTCGTAACGCATGGGTTCGTTCATTTTGATCTCGAGAGAGGTGTCGGATTTCCCTTCCTCAAACCGAGTCACTCGGCTTTCGTAATTTCGAGCCATGCTCATGCCGGGGTGTTGTTCGAAGATAAATTCATCCAGCTGAACCTCGAAGGGGACGGTCCATGATTTCTTGGCCAGAAGGGCTCCGTATTTTTGCCCCTCGACTTCGAAGATGAAGGGCATGGGTTTTTCTCCCGGGTCAAACTTGTAGGAACCTGCCCAGAGGATCGTTTCGATCGGCTTTTCGTCGCCTGTGGGTTGGATTTCGAGGTAGCAACCAGGTAGGTTTTGCTCTGCTTCCTTTGACTTATCCTGGGGAGCGAGTTTGAAACCATCGATTTGTTTTGCCTGGACGCCGGCGGCGATTGGCGCGGATACGGGGACAGGCATCGCGTTTGATGAGTATCCGTTGATAACGATGTCGAAAGGTAGGCCATTGCCCGGGATGGAACGCTGCTCGTTCGATTTGATCGACTGCAGGGCTTCTGATGGATAGACGAAGAGCTTTTCGGCTTTGTTCTCTTCAGTCAGCTTGATGATCTCCAACTGCCACTTCCGGTAGCTTTCGACGCGATTGGTCTTCATCCCCGGATACATGGCCATATATCCATCTGTTGCGAAGGCATAGGTGACGAACCCTCCGGCCAATAGGAGGAGCATTCCAATATGGGAGATGAGAAGTCCGAGGCCCTTCAGTCGCTTGCGGACTTTCACGATCGCTCCGAGAACCATGTTGAAGAACAGGATGAACATCAAGGGAAGGCCGCCGGGGAGAACGATGGGGATACTGCCGATTTTGTCGGTAAAGAGGAAGGAGTAGAAATATTTCTCCTTCGCTGCGTGGAGTCCGTGATTTACCTGCCCCAGTGTGCCAAACAGGGTGACCAGAGTCATCAGGATGAGTACGACCGTGGCCAGTTTGTAGGACGAGAGGAACCGGTAAACCAGAAGGAGGAAATTGTCTGGGGTGTCTTTTTTCTGCGTTGCCATCTGGGGATCAGTTCGTTTGAACGTCGAGGGAGGAGGTGAACTGGTCGAATTCTTCGATGTTTGCTTCGACGAGTTCTTTGGGGCCTGTCATTTTTACAAATGCTGCTCCGGCTTCGGAGGAGAGTATGAGACCGACCAGGCGGTAGTTTTCATACGTTTCGGTGCTTCCCATGCCGGGAGAAAAACTGCCATCCACTGTTACGTAGGTCGCCTCTGTTCCGAACAGAGGCTTGGTGGGGAGAGCGTTGACTTCCTCTTCTGTTATGGGTTCGGCACCCATCTGGCCCCGCCAGCGATTGACATTGGCGAGGAGACCTCCGCCAGCGCCGGGAAGACGCGCGAGGTAGCACTCGCCTTTGTCGTTTTCGCCAAATCGAAAGGTCACCACGCGCATCATGGAAGCGGGCTGTTCCGTCCAGCCTTCAGGGGTGTCGTAGACCAGCTGCTGGGCGGCACCTTCGGAAGACGATGTCTCTGCGCTATTGGCCATAGAACGGTACCGGAAGCGCTCGGTGCTGGAATCTGCAATTTTAAAACTGGGATACGCCGTATTCGGGTCCTTCTCAATCAAGACGGCTTCTGAATGGTCTTCGATGCATGAGGTGAGGGTAAGAAGAAGCATTCCAGCCAAGAGGCAGGATGGTTTCAGTAGCTTGGTCATCAGGGAATACATTCTGGTTGTCGTGTATTACGACGGTAAAGCGACGCAATGCGCCGGAAAATGGTCCCGTTTTGCGGGATTAAAAGGCGGAAACGCCTCCGGGGGTGGAATTTCAGGCCTTCTTTTTCTCTTCGGTCTGCTCTTTCGCTGGAGCAGGCGGAGTATCAGGCTTGGGAGCATCTGCCTTTTTCGGGGGAGGGGTGTCTGCTTTTTTGGGTTGAGTAGTCTCTTTTTTCGGTGCCGGTGGGGTATCCTGCTTAGATTTCTTCGCGTCGGCTTTGGGCTCGGGCTTTTTCGCCTCGGTTTTTGCTTCTGGTTTCGGAGGAGCGGGCTTTGTTTCGGTTTTCTTCTCTTCCTTCTTAGGCGCAGGTTTGGCTGGAGCTGTTTTGGCCTCGGGTTTCTTCGCTTCAGGCTTTTTCGGCTCCGTCTTCTTCTCCTCGGGCTTTTTCTCTTCAGGCTTGGGAGCTGGCTTTTCCTCTTCTTTCTCGGGCTCTGCTGCTTCTGGCTGAGCGGAAGCGAGTTCAGCACCTGTGTTGATTTCGAGGTTTACGCTGCGTTCGAAAGCTCTTGCCTCTGCTGGATCTGCTTTAGTCTGCCACAGGTAGACCTTTTTCAGGTTGGGTAAGGTGGTGAAGGTTTCGAAAATGCCGTTTCCTACCTCAGTGGAGTAGAGATTGAGGTATTCCAGATCGGTGAGTCCTTTGAGTTGGGCGATACCGCTGTCCGTCACTTTGGTGTTTTCCAGGTGCAGGCGTTCGAGGCCTCTCATTTTACCCACTGTCTTGAGCCCTTCGTCGGTGATCTGGCTGCGAGCGAGGTCGAGCCAGATGACTTGGTCAGCGACTGGTTCGAGCAATTTGAGTTGTTCGTCGCCGAACTCTTTTGCCGCGTTGATGACATTTACGCGAAGCCTCTCGTCTTCGGCCGAAATTGGCATGACGGAGAAATGGTATTTTTCTGCTGCAGAAAGGACGTCGGCCATGCGCTGTTCCTGCTCTTCTGGTGACAGTGTGTCCCAGACGGATTCGTAGGTTGCTACGGCTATGTCTGCTGCTTCTTCCTGTGATTCGGCATGGATTGCTGCTACCGCGAGTGCAGTTGACTCAATTTCTGGATCTTCACCCAGTTCGGCCACGGTTAGTTCCTTCTTAGCTCCAGCGTCGATCCAGTAGGTCAGGAGTTTTGTTTCCTCTTCTGTGAGGGGTTCGCCTTTGGGCGGCATGAATTCGTCATCATCAGGATCGAGGGTTACGCGCACAATCAGTTCGGAATCGAAGGCGTTTCCAGGCTCGACGGTGGGGTAGTCCGATCCTTCCGCACCGGCCATGAGAAGGTCGAAGGTGTCCATGCGGAGCTTCCCTTTGATCTTGTTCTCGTTGTGGCACTCGTTGCATTTGGCCTCAAGGATGGGGACGACGAACTCGTTGTAGACAACTCGTTCGCCAAGCGGCACTTCTTCGGCTTCTTCGCCGGTACCCTCGCCCTCGGCGGTCGGTTCTTCGTGATGAGCAAGGCCAACGAGGAGCATTGGCTTCAGTTGTTCTGGCGCGTGCTCGGTGAGGTAATCGGCCTCGTGTACCATCGCTCCGCCAAAGTGGCCACTTGCGGCTGTTGTGAAGGCAGCGCCAAGGAGGGAGAGAGAGTAGATGGAACGTATGCCTTTGAGGCAGAAAACGAGTGCCAACAAGGTGAAGACGACCACGGCCAGTCCATAGTACATGTGGAGATCGACGGCCTTGCCAGCAAACCCTTCCACCTGCATCAGGAGATATCCCATGACGGTAGCGGCGATGCTGGTGAGGAAGCCCAACCAGAGGACAAATGGGATAGATTTCCTGAGGTGAGAGAATGCCGTGAAATACGACAGAAACTCCATGATCAGGGCAAGGAAGATGATCCCAATCGGGAAATGCACAAAAAGAACGTGGAACCTGCCAATGAAATTCAGGAAGCCGCCTCCGTCTCCCTCACTGTTTCGATAGGCATACCACGTAACGCCAAGGAACACTGCCCAAAGGGCACCGAGGAACAGGGCCAGCAGTGTTCCTCGTTTTCCCGGTTTTTCGTGCTTTACGAAAGTACTCATGTAGAAGCTTCGTCTTTGCTGAACGGGGGGTCAATCGCGTGTTAGCGTGCAGTAATAACACTTATGGGTGACACATTAGGTGGCGTGTATCTGTTGGGGTAATTCTCATACTCATTGAAAGAACCGGAATCACCCGGGCGTATGAGTAAAAGTGCATTGCAGGGCAAAAAAAAGCAGATTAAAGAAACGTTTTACCCCGGCGGTGCCGAATACCGTTTGAGGGAGATTGGGTTGTAAAAATTTCCTCGAAGAGAATGAGCGAGAAAAACGGATCGGTACCACATTTGTATTTCATGGGTATTTGCGGAACGGCGATGGGGTCGGTTGCCGCTGCTTTCCGCGACGCGGGATATCGTGTAACCGGTTCGGATTCACAGGTCTACGATCCGATGAAGTTGTTTCTCGAGGGGCGTGGAATCGAGATTCTGAATGGATACAAAGCCGAAAATCTCCCTGAGGATGCGGATCTGTTTGTTATCGGGAATGCACAGAGCCGTGGAAATCCGGAAGTGGAAGAGGTCTTGCGGAAAAAGGCGCATTTCATTTCTCTGCCAGAGTTACTGCGAGAGCAGATCCTGAGAGGGAAACGAAATTTTGTGGTGAGCGGTACCCATGGGAAAACGACAACGTCTTCTTTGTTGACTTGGATTTTCGAATCTGCCGGACAGAATCCGAATTTCGTGATCGGAGGGCTTCCCGGGAATTTGAAACAAGGTGCCCGTTTTACCGATTCAGATATCACGGTTCTCGAGGGGGATGAGTATGACTCGGCTTTTTTCGACAAGCGCTCGAAATTCATCCATTACCTGCCAGAGGTCGCGATCGTGAATAACATCGAGTTCGATCATGCTGATATTTATGAAAGTCTCGACGCGATCAAGCGATCCTTCGGGCACATGCTTCGTCTCGTCCCTGATAATGGGTTGATCATCATTAATGGTGACGATGAGAATTGTGACGATGTCTTTGCGAAAGAGGGGCATGCACCGCGGAAGAGGGTAGGGCTTTCGAAAGAGTGTGAGGCTCGGATTGAAGATATCGACTACCAGCCAGACGGAACGGAATTCACGATTGAGGGGGAACGTTACCGGATCCCCATGAATGGAGAGTTTAATGTTCGCAACGCGGCGATGGCGGTTACGGCGGCCCGTTTTGGCGGGGTGGAGCCGGAGGCGATTCGAGTTGCTCTGAATTCTTTCGAGGGAATCAAGAGAAGGCAGGAAGTGCGTGGGGTCACGGAGAGAAATATCACGGTAATCGATGATTTTGGTCATCACCCGACTGCGATTCGCGAGGCGGTAACCGGGATTCGGAAGAAATACAACGGTTCGCGTTTGTGGGCTGTTTTTGAACCAAGGTCCAATACAACTCGCAGGAATGTTTTCCAAGAGGCTCTGCCTGAGGCACTCGCGCATGCCGATGCGGTGTGTATTGCTCAGGTCGCAAGAGCGGATTCACTTGCTGAAAATGAGCGACTTGATACGGATCTGCTGATGAAGACCCTACAGGACAGCGGCACTCCTGCCTTCTACGAGCCTAACGCAGATGCGATTGTCGAAAGGTTAAAGACAGAGGCGCTGGATGACGATGTCATTATTGTTTTCAGCAATGGTGGATTTGATGGGATTCACGATAAAATCCTCAATAATCTGTAGTAACTAGAATTTATCATTCGCCGTTTCTTTGGATTTGTCGTACTTTCCGACGGTGAAGCGTATACTATTTCGAATTCTTCTCGCATCGGCTCTCTCAGGGAGTTCAATGGCGTGGGCTGATACGCACGATCATAGTCATCAGCACGACCATGGGGAACAGCATGATCACGGAGTTCAGCACAAGGATGGAGAAGAACGAGTTGTTTCGCTACGAGCTAAATACACGATCGGCAGAGATGGAAATCTGACGGTTGCCCAGCAGTTTGAGCTTCAAGTCGATGGAAATCGCTTCGAGAGAGGGCCATGCCTTTCTTTCCTTACTGTCTATCAGGGGCCGGGAGGACTGATTCTCGACAACCGCATGTCGATTCAATCTGTGCGCCGGAATGGAAATCCTGAGCCATATCACATTGAATTCATTGATGGGATGAATTTGCTCTTCATCGGAGACGAGGGGGCAAAGCTAGAACATGGCATCCACCAATACGAAGTTGAATACTCAGCGGATGGCGATTGGAAGAGTGAGAAAGGAAGTCTTGCTGGTGCTTTTGATGTACTCGAGTCTTTCCAGAAACTTGAGGTCGATAATGCATCTATCCAGTTTGAGTTTCCGGAAGGGACCGAAATCCGACATGCTTCTGTTGCCCTGACTGGTCACGAGGGAGTTGATCGTGGATACCGGTTCGAAGTTGTGCCTTTAGGGTTCACAATCGAGACGACCGGAAAACTGCGCCACGATCATCAATTCTTTTTGAATCTCGTTCTTTCAGAAGATGGTTTTGTTCCGGAGAGCCGGTGGTTGACCGTGATGCAGCAACACCCCAAGCTGCCCATTTCGGCATTTACAGGCTTTGCGCTCTGTTGGGCTCTTGTTCTGATTCTTAGCCGAGCGAGGCAAAAGAGGACTTCTTCTCTTGTCGCTTCCTGACATCTTTCGATGTGCTGATGTAAGGTGGCCTAGGTCTTGTCATCACCTCGACCGCAATTCCTTTTCGAGATCTGGAATTGTTTCTTTGTATTTCGGTGAGTCGATGATGTTCTTGCTTTCGAGCGGATCACTCTGGTGATCGTAAAGTTCCCGAGCGACAATCTCTCCCGATTTCAGCGAGCGCCACTCCGTGTATCGGAATCGGTCTGTACGAATGGATCGGCCTTTTGCACCTTTTCGATTGAACTCACTGTATGCAGACTTTCGAACCGAGGAGTCCGGGTTCGTAAGGACGGACGCAAAGCTTTTTCCCTCAAGGTGCGTTGGCAGATCGAGTCCGGCGGCTTCGCAGAGAGAAGGGTAGAGATCGACCAGTTCCGTGAGCGCGTTGGTATTTCCGTTTTTCACCGAAGGACCGGAAACGATCAAGGGGACTCTGGTAGCGACTTCGAAATTGGTGTGCTTTGACCAGAGGGAATGGTCACCGAGATGGTAGCCGTGATCTGAGGTGAAAATGATAAGGGTGTTCTCTCGTTGTCCGGTCTCCTCAAGCGCTCGGAGAATTCGGCCGGTGAGGGCGTCGATATAGCTAACACACGCATAATAGGCATGCCGTGTTTTTCGCGCTAGTTCGTCAGGCATGGGACCCGACTCGGGTATGCCAGAAAAGGAGCGGACATAGTTCCAGTCGTGAACTGCGAAGGCGCGCGGCACGTTCTCGGGTGGGCTTGGAATCGGAGAAAGTGGGATGTTCTCCCGAGTGTAGAGGTCCCAGTATTTTGTCGGGGCGTTGAAAGGAGTGTGCGGTTTGTGAAAACCGACCATGTAGAAAAATGGTTTTCCCTCCGGTGCAGAGCGAATGGCCTCCACTGCCTTGCTGGCAGTGATTCCATCTTCGTAGGCTTCGTCCGGGACGTCTGCTGCCTCAAAGAGAGGATTGCCTTTGTTCTCCGGATCGCTGCGATTGATAATGGGGTGCTTGTCCTTGTTTTCGGGAAGGGCGTAGTGCTTTGGTGGTGGAAAGAAGTGAGGCCTGCTCCAGGATGGTGGGTCGTCCTGACCATTGTGGAGGATTTTCCCGAACCCTTGGGTGTGCCAGCCGTGTTGCTTGAACCACTCGGGAAGCGAAGGGATTTTGGGATGACTTTTGCGAAAGGTGTTTTCGGCATTGGTTCTTCCCAGGTTTGCGGGCATGAGGCCGGAGAAGAAACTGTTTCGAGAAGGCCAACAGACTGCTTTCTGGCAGTAGGCTCGATCGAAGCGAAGACCACTTTTGGCGAGTGCGTCGATGGTAGGTGTGATCGCGACAGGTGACCCATAACAACCAAGCTCAGTCCGGAGATCATCCGCGATAATGAAAAGGACGTTCGGTCGGGCTTGTGCGTTGCTTTGCAGAACAACTGCGAAGCAAAAGAGGGTAAAGAAAAGAGTCCGGGGGAACATGTTACAAACAATACTCCTGAGATTGTCGGATTTGCCCGTGCAATGGAACGTATTTCTCTTTTTGCGGACTTCCGATACCCTGACGAAAAGGGTAGGTTTACGAGATTTTGAGAAAAATTGGGCAATTTCGACCGAGGCACGGAGTTACCCAGTTGAGCACTTCTCATGGAGAACCCTGAAACAGAAGAACGATACGAGCAGTTTGTGCGGTTGTTTACCCGTTGCGAGCCTTCGCTGCGTGCGTTCGTGCGTTCCTTATTGTTTTCATGGGATGATGTCGATGAGGTGATGCAGAACACTGGTCTGGTGCTCTGGCGAAAATTTTCGGACTTCGACCCAGATACCGATTTTATGAAGTGGGCCTGCGTGGTGGCTCGCTTTGAGGTGCTGGCATGGCGCCGCGATAAGGCTCGAGACAGGCATGTGTTTGACGAAGATGTCATCAACTTGCTGGCTGAAGAAGCCGCTGTGAACCTCGATCGTTTTTCCAATCAACGACATGCTTTGGAGAAATGTCTCAAGAAGCTGCCCGACAATCTGCGGAAGATTGTACTGGCTGCCTACGAGCCGGGTGTGAAACTGAACGAAGTCGCGGAGGAGCTTGGGAAGAGCGCAACGGCATTTTACAAAATGCTGAATCGCACGAGAGCGAAATTGCAGGAATGCATCCATGTGGAAACCGCCGCGGATAGGGGAGGTGCAGGATGAGCGATCGCTTTGAAGAGTTGGCTCAAGCCTGGTTGAACGGGGCAATGTCCGATGCGGAATCTGACGAGTTGCAGGACATGTTGCGCAGTTCGGATGAATGCCGGGAGCGTTTGCTCGACTTTGCCTCCCTGGATGCAGGACTTCGCGATTTTGCTTCGCAGGCAACGGGAGATGTGTGGAGCGATCACCCGGACGATAAGCCAAACGTCATTTCCTTCTCGACCTTCGGCTGGCTTGCAGCAGCAGCGGTTGTTGCAATCTCCACATTCGTTTTCTTCTTTCTCGCTCTGAATAAAGAGGACGAAATGATGGGGAAAGGGTACGCAGTCCTGACTCGTTCGGTCGATGTTGAGTGGGAGGGGAAGAGTTTCGAAGCGGGTGACATCATCCCGGAGGGACGTATTCAACTGAATTCAGGAGTTGCTCAGATTGAGTTTTTCGGTGGTGCGACGCTCGTGATTGAAGGTCCGGGGGATTTGGATATCCGATCAGCTTCGGAGGCATTTTGCCGTTCTGGAAAACTGCGTGCGAGTGTGCCGCCGGCCGCTCGCGGATTTGTGATCGATACGCCTGATGGAAAGGTTGTCGACCTGGGAACGGAATTTGGGCTGGAGATAGGAGACAAGGGGGCGCCCGAAGTCCACGTCTTTGACGGAAAAGTAGAGCTTCATCGAGAAGGGAGTGTCAGGGAGATTGTCGATGGTGAAGCTGTATCTGGTGACAGCGAGTTGACTGCCGACCGTTCTCGATTTGTTAGTGCGTTGGATCTGGATAGCCAGGTCGCTGAGTCGAACAGTGCCCTTTTTGAGAGGTGGCGGGAATTCAGTCGGACCGTAAGGCGAGATCCGAGAGTGCTGGCGTATTTTCCAATGGACCAGCCAGGTTCCTGGAATCGCCGACTGTTCAACGAAGCCACGACCGGTTCTGAGATCGATGGTGCCATTGTGGGAGCCAATCGGGTGCCTGGCCGTTGGGAGGACCTGGGGAAAAGCGCGGTTGAATTTACTCCTATGGGGAGTCGCGTGCGACTGGCTATCCCAGGGGAGTTCGAATCACTAACCTTCATGTGCTGGGTTCGTGTCGATTCTCTTGATCGTGTGTACAATGCACTTTTCCTGACAGATAGCTATCAACCGGGAGAGAGCCACTGGCAGATCCAGGAAGATGGGCGGGTATTGTTCTCGTTTTTACACAGCCCTAAGAACAACTGTATGTCGAGGTCCCCGGTGGTCTGGGATATTTCAAAGAGTGGTCAGTGGATGCATCTTGCTGCGGTTCTCGATCTCGAGAAGCAGGTAATCCGGCACTATGCTGATGGAGAGTTGACTCTCGAAGACCCGATCGGAAACCGATATCGAATTTCAAAAACCAGATTAGGGCATGGTGAAATTGGGAACTGGGGACTACCCAATTCCCCCGAGAAGGACTGGTTCGCGATTCGAAACTTGAATGGCCGTATTGATGAGTTTGCTATTTATGCCGATGCGTTGACGTCGGATGAAATTGCCGAAATCTATCGTGTCGGAAACCCCCACTGACCTATGTGTAAGCGAATTTTCTTTATCCTAACATTATTCTGCATTCTTCCTGCGTTTGGCAAAGAGCCAACCAAAGGAGAGAAGCTGTTTGCGCTGAAGGTGAAGCCTCTTTTCGCGGAGAAATGCAATGCCTGCCATGGAGACGATCCCGAGAAGATCAAAGGAGACCTCGACATGCTTTCCCGTAAAGCGATTCTCCAAGGAGGCGATTACTTTGCCGACGAAGTGCTGATTCCTGGAAAAGGAGAGGAGAGTTTTCTCTACCTCGTGACGAAGAGGACAGAGGAGGATTATGAGATGCCGCCGAAGGAAGCGGACCAATTAACTGAAGAGCAGCAATGGTGGATTCGCGACTGGATCAATGAGGGGGCACCCTGGCCAACTGATGAACGTGTCGCGCTGATCCAGGAAAAGTATGCAGAAGGCGTGAAGATGACTACTTCCGGAGGACTCAGTGACGAGTGGACGGATCGGCGTTACAAGAAAGAGGACTTGTGGGCCTACCAACCCGTGGTACGACCTGAGGTGCCGGGGAAGGGGCATCCGGTCGATGCATTCCTAAATGCGAAACTGACCGAGCTGGAGATCGAGGCCGCGCCCGAGGCAGAGCCCCGATTGTTGATACGTCGGGCGACTTTCGACTTGTTGGGACTGCCACCGAAACCGGAAGAGGTGACCGATTTTCTTGCTGCCTGGGAAACGGACAAGGAAGCTGCGTGGGCTGATTTGGTAGAGCGCTTGCTTTCCAGTCCTCACTATGGAGAGCAATGGGGAAGACATTGGCTGGATGTAGTGCGGTATGCGGACAGTTCGGGCTTTGCCAATGACTATGAGAGACCGAATACTTGGAGGTATCGGGACTACGTGATTCGTGCGTTTAATGAGGATAAGCCATACGATCAATTTGTCCGTGAACAGATCGCCGGGGATGAGATCGGAAAGCGAGAAGATGTAGAAATGTTAGTTGCGACTGGGTTTCTTCGAATGGGGCCCTGGGAGCACACGGGGATGAGCGTAGCGAAGGTGACGCGTCAGCAATTTCTCGACGATGTGACTGACTCTGTGGGGCAGGTTTTCCTGGCACATGCTCTGCAATGCGCCCGCTGTCATGACCACAAGTTCGATCCGGTTCCGACGCGCGACTATTATTCGATGCAGGCGATTTTTGCGACAACCCAGTTTTCTGAGGTGAAAACGAACTGGCTGCCCGAGGAGAATCTTGAAGGGATGGAAGAGGATAAGCGCTATCACGAAATGCGAAAGAAGGCGAACGAGGACCTGCTGGCTTCGCTTACTGAAAAGCAGTTGGAGTACGAAGCGAAATGGTTTGAAGAAAAAGGTCTTCCTTGGAAGTCAAAGCAGGAAGCGAAAAAGGCAGGGGCGAAGCCGAAAGATCTTCCAGGAGGAAAGCTGTTTGAAAAGCCGGAGGAATTCGGGATGGAGCGTATCGGGCGGAAGTGGCAGAACCGCTTTGGTTGGGAAATGGATCGATACGAACCGGTTGCTTACACGGTCTACAACGGGAAGACCCGCCCGATGAAGAATAACTACAACCGCATTGCTATGCCGAAGAATCCGATGGGTGAAGGGGAGTTGGAAGAGACGGCGATTCTCGGAGGAGGTGATCCTTTCTCTCCAACAATTCCGGTAGAACCTGCCGTTTTGTCAGCTGTCCCGGGTGGACTGGAATTTGATGTCCCGGACACGGTCGAAGGTCGTAGAACTGCTCTTGCGAACTGGATTGCTGATCCTGAGAACAGCCTTACTTCGCGGGTGATGGTGAACCGCATCTGGCAATATCACTTTGGCCAGGCGATTGCTGGAAACCCAAACAGTTTCGGTGCGACGGGGAAGAAGCCGACACACCCGGAATTGCTGGATTGGCTGGCTTCGGAGTTTGTGGAAAAAGGCTGGTCGATCAAGGAGATGCACCGACTGATTATGAGTTCGGATGCCTATCGCCGATCAACCTCTCATCCCGAGCCGGATGTCGTGAAGGAGAAAGATCCCGAGGGAACGAGCTACGCTGCGTTTCTTCCTCGGCGGCTCGCTGCAGAAGAAATTCGTGATGCTTCGCTAGCCGTTTCGGGTGAGTTGAATACTGAGGCGGGGGGAATCCCTATTCGTCCTGACATGAACATGGAAGCTGCACTGCAACCAAGGATGATCATGGGGACATTTGCCCCAAGCTATGTTCCTAATCCGAAACCAGAACAGCGGAATCGCCGAACGATCTATGCTCACAAAACCCGTGGACATCGGGATCCTTTTCTTGAGGTCTTCAATCAGCCGGGGCCGGACCTTTCCTGCGAAATGCGAGATACCTCGAATGTGACGCCACAGGTATTCACGCTGTTTAATAGCGAGGAGTCAATGGACCGAGCGCTCGCGTTTGCCGACCGGGTGTTGGAGGAGGTCGATGATGAAAATGCTGCGGTAACGCGAGCTTTCCAGCTTGCCTATGGTCGCGCTCCGAATGGAGAAGAACTGGACGCTTCGCTCGATCACTGGCGGCAAATGATCGCAGAGCAGGAAGGACTCGATTTTGAACCGCGTGAGTTTCCGACGGAGGTTGTCCGCGAAGCGAACGAGGAGAACACCGGTGAGTTCTTCTCATTTACCGAGAAGCTTTTTGTCTTCGAAGACTACGAGCCGGATTTGCAGCCGAGTGAAGTCGATGCTCGAACGCGTGCATTTGCGGATCTGTGTCTGGTTCTCCTGAATTCAAACGAATTTGTCTACGTTTACTGATTTTCACCCGACCCCCTAAGAGTATGAATTCTCGACGCGATTTTCTTTACGGACTCACTTCCAGCCTGGGAAGCGTGGCCTTTTCTTCGATGCTTTCACGTGACCTGATGGCTCATCCCGGACCGGGCGCGCAGGCCCTCCATTTTCCCAAAACGAAAGCGAAGCATTGTATCTTTCTTTACATGGAGGGTGGGCCTTCACATATCGATACTTTCGATCCGAAACCGAAGCTCACGGATCTCCATTTGAAAGAGTTCACGAGAGAAGGCGAGAAGCAGTCAGCCATGTCGAGTGGAAAGCGCTACTACGTGCAAAGCCCGTTCGATTTCATCAAGGCTGGAGAGAGTGGGGCGGACATGTGCACGCTTTGGGAAAACCTGAAGGATGTGGCTGACGACCTCTGTTTTTATCGCGGCATGCAGGTGGATTCGGTGAATCACCCGACGGCAAATTATCAGGCGAATACGGGGAATCAGTTTGGTGGTGATCCGGGAATCGGCGCATGGGTCAATTATGGGCTTGGGACCGAGAATGAGGATCTGCCAGGATTTATCGTGTTGCCTGAGCTGGCGCATCCTCAGGGCGGTGCCGCAAACTGGGCGAATGGCTATCTGCCGACGAGTTATCAAGGGACTCCACTGCGTCCAACAGGATCTCCCATTCTGGATATTCAGCCGCCGAAGGGCATTACTCGCGAGCACCAGCGGAAGAATCTCGATCTGCTGGCGAAGTTGAATCAAAGCCATGCCGAGGAGCATCCCTATCATGATGACCTTGTGGCGCGGATGAAGAATTATGAGTTGGCGTTTCGCATGCAGACTCAGGTGCCGAATACAGTGAATATCGATGCCGAGTCTGAGAAAACGAAAGAGATGTATGGGATCGGTTCTGAGCCTACTGACGATGTAGGGCGTCGATGCCTGCTGGCCCGGAAGCTGGTCGAAAAGGGCGTGCGGTTTGTGCAGCTCTATGTGAGCACCTGGGACTCGCACGACTACATTGCAAAGGCCCATGGATCGCTGATTCCTCGAGTGGACAAACCGATTGCCGCTTTGATCAAAGACCTGAAGGATCGTGGACTATTGGAAGAGACTCTGATCGTGTGGATGGGCGAGTTTGGTCGGACTCCTGATAACGGTGTGCGAGGGGGAGGAAAAGCGTATGGTCGAGACCACAACCCGGATGCCATGACAGTCTGGATGGCCGGCGGAGGCGTGAATGCCGGACACACGATCGGAGCGACCGATGAGATAGGCGCAAAAGCGGTGGACCAAGTCCATCACGTTCGTGATTTTCACGTGACGCTTCTGCGTTTGTTAGGTCTCGATGATAACAAGCTGACGTACTATCACGCGGGGCGATTCAAACAACTGTCCCAGTTTGGTGGAACGGTAATCGACGATCTGATCGCGTAACCGGTCCGGCTACTGGATGTCGAGAGGAGTAGTCTCGTTCGATACGCCGGTGTCAGCGATGGTCTGCGAAGAAGTATCGCGTTTCCAAACTGCCTGAAAACGCTGGCTTCCATCTGGACGCTGGTAGGAATTGCTCTGAACCAAAGTGAATCCGTTCGAGGAATACGACTGAATATTTTCGACAAACTCATCCTTCGATTGATCGACTCGATACTGCCATTCCCAGGAATCGGGCGAAGGCATTTTCTCGTAGCTGATTCGGAATTCGTGATTCTCCGATTCCCAGCGACCTTCTACTGCGGTGATCCAATGGCCGCGTTGCCAGAAAGACTGCTCGTGGCCTTCATTTTGTGAGCGGATAAAAGAATCGAGGTCGGAAGGGGACATCCATTCTGTAAAGGCGGGAGCTTTTGGTTGAGATAGAGCGACCAAGGAGCTCTCTCCTTTGGAGTGAATGGATGATACCGGAACTGACTCGACTGGAAGCGCTTGTATTTGTGAGTCGGATTTCTCTTCGGTTTCATCGGTCCCAAGGTCTTTCTCGGGAGCGTCTTCTGAAGCGGGGACAGTATTTTCCTCTACATTGCTGACGATGGGCTCTTCACCTTCGGGAGCCGTCGGCTTGCTCTTGAAAAAGAACAGTGCCAGACCGAGAAGGAGAATACCGATCAATAAGGGCATGGCCACCGTACGTACTTCGTTCTGTCGACGATACGTCTGCTTGATGCCAGAAATGGGGTACTTTTCGTACATCCGGGAGGGGGCGAAGGTTTCGCGTGGGTGTTATAACGGTTAGACGTATGAAGGGCAATATAGATTCGCAAGAATTGGAATTTTACAGCTTCGCCACCTTTGCTGGATGAGTGAAAATGAGCGTGAGTTCGATAGACTCGTCGGGGAGTAAGAGCATCTTTTTCAACACTTCACGATAGGTTTCGAGTTGGCCACGATACTTTTCGCAGGCGGATTCTATTTCTTTCGATTCTGAGATTCGATCAGTCTTGAAATCGATGATTCGCGCTTTTTCCGGGATTCCATCGTGGCTTTTCTCAATCACAACTCGATCAAACGTTCCTGACAACCATTCATTTCCAATGAGAATTTCGAAGCTCTTTTCCCGCCAGAGTTCCGAATTCCCGTCTGGGCGGCTCATGAGTCGCTGGACTTCTGTTTCTTCAAAACAATTTGCCACCTCGGCGAGAGCGGTCTCAATCTGCTCCGAATTGGTGATTGTTTGATCACGCCAATTCCAGGCTAGTGTCTCCATGGAGTTTGCGGAATACCACTCCAGCTCTTCAAACATGGAGTGAACCAAAGTTCCAAACTCACGGGCGTTGCTTCCTGATGGATGAAATATCTGGGCGGCAGGAACGGTGTATTCTTCCGAGCTGCTGGGTGTGCGCCGACGGGGGCGGAAACGGTCTGCCTCGAACTGAGGCAACGCGAGTGGTGGCTCCTCTTCTGGCGCGGCCTTACGCTCAAATCCCTTGAACCAGTTTCGATCTGTCCGGGGGGTGTCGCTCTGGTAACGTAGGATAGCTTCTGTCTCATGGAAGGTTGTGACTTCCTCCTCGAAATCCTCAGCAAGAACCAGTTCGAGAAGCTTTACAAAGTTTTGCGATCGCGACGTTTTGGGGACTGGGTCTGTGATGAGATAGTTCGCGTAGCGTGCCCTTGTTAACGCCACGTAGAATTTGCACAGCGCTTCGTAGGCTGCTTCTGCTTCTTTGCTAGCGAGATGTTCGCTGAGGATGGGGTCTGCTTCTACAATAGGGCGGATTGGCAAATCGAGAACCCATTCGATCGATCGGTCCTTGTCTTCTTTGGCTCCAATTTCGCTGCGGGCGGTTGTGAGGGAGTTGCCCTTAAGATCGGGCAAGATAACCGCATCGAATGTCAGGCCTTTCGACTTGTGGATGGTCATCACCTGAACTGCACTCGATGCGACGGGCTCCCGTGTGGTATGGCGCTCGATGTAGGCGAGGAAATCGTCGATATCGCGACTTCCTTTTTCATCGAAGAGGCGGGCAGCCAATGCGAATTCTTCCGCACGCTCTTCTGTGAACTCATCTAGTGGCTGGCCGAATGCAGAACTGATTTGTTCGATGAAGGATCGTGTGACCGATTCGAAATCTGAATCGAAGAGAAGCTTTAACGTCTGGCTGCTGAGGGAGCCGGCTGTGAGATTGTCTCTTTTGATGATCTTTCTAAAGGGAGACATGTGGAGGTGCTCCCATGAAAAGGTGTCTCCCGGGTGTGCTGCGCAGCGAAAGTAGCTGACGATGGCGCGTGAGAGGGGATTGTCGGAAGCAATAAGAACGTCCGATTCGCTAACGACAGGGATTGAAGAGTGGGCGCGAATGTAATCTACCAGTTCGGTTCCATTTCGATTCGTCTGCACGAGAATGGCACAGCTGATTCCACGTTCCACGGGCTGGATCTCTTCGAGAATGCCAACTACGAGAGCAAATGAATCCTCCTTCTCCAGCTTTTCGCCATCTGGTGGAATGGGATTGAGAAGACATGTGATGCCGGCGTCATCCTGATTGGTGGGCGCCACCGCATGGTCGTTCCATTCCCATTGGTCGATGGTTTGTTCGGGAAGACCGAGTTTCTCCAGCTTTTCCCGATTGCCGAAAACCCGGTTAACGGGATCGATTACGTCGAATCCCGAACGCCACGATACATCGAGATTCCTAAGGGAAATCCGCTCTTCGTTGATGTTGTAGCGATTCTCGATCTCCCGGAATAACCTCGTGTCCCCACCTCGCCAGGCGTAGATGGCTTGTTTTACATCCCCCACTTGGAACAGGGAACGTCTTCCAGAGGTGTCCTGAACTACCTCATCGATGAGGTTTGCGATTACTTTCCATTGGGTAATGTTAGTGTCCTGGAACTCGTCGAGAAGCCAATGGTCGTAGCGGGCGTCGAGGCGGTAGTCAATCCGCAGCCGGTCGTCATCGCCAGGGATTTGTGAAAGAATAGCTGCGTTCGCTGACTGCTCTTTGTCCATACCCGCCAAGAGAAGTTGAAGATCCTGAAATGTGAGCTGACCCTGTCTGCGAATCTCATTCGCGTAGGTAGACTCGTAGAGGTGAAGCAGTTCCCAAATACCATGTGTTCGTTGCAGTTTTACAACCAGCTCACTGCCGACGATATACTGAACGAGTCTGCGAATGGATGTGCACTCGTCAGGATTGAATGAGTGAACCTTGCGATTGAATTTTATTTCAGCGTGTCCTGCGAGAATGTCCTTCCAGTTTGCCAAGAACGCTTTGAGCATATATTCGACTCTGCCTTTGATGGGGCTGCCGGGTTGATGCTCTGCCATTGCATCGCGAAATTCTTCCCAGTATTTCCAATTGATCTGTTTTGGATCGGGATTGGCCTCGAATGAGGCGAAGAGCTTCTCGAATTCTTCTTTGACGTCGATTCCGGAAGCAATCCACCCGCCACTACCGTCTTTCCAAACGGCTTTTGGGTTGCCCCACTTTTCTCCCGATGACGCGCTGAGGTAGAGGTCGTGAAGGTCTTCGACGAATGTGTCGAGATAACGGACGATACGTGATTCTTCCTTCCCAAAGGTGGCTCTGCGAAAGGATTCCAGAAAGTCCTTCTGTGCTTTGGATGGATCTTTGGATTCGCCGGCCTGTCGTTCGAATACGGAACGATACACTTGGGCCTGGGCAAGGGCGCTCTGGTAGTCGTCCATCACTTCGAAATCGGCGGTCAGTCCGAATTCGGCGGGAAACGCGCGGAGGATATTGGAGAAAAGGGAATCGAGGGTGCCCAGGAAGAGGCGAGGCATCCGGGTGATGAAGATGCGAAGCAGTTTTCGATAATCGTCTGAATCGAGAGATTGCAAAACCGGGGCGAAAGGATCGTTGGAGTCCGCGGCCAGACTGGCCGCTTTTTTTGGATCCGCTGCTGCCTCTGCCAGCTTCACGAGGATGGAGTCAAAGAATTCGCCCGCTGCTTTGCGAGTGAATGTTACGGCAACAATTCGCTCAGGTGTCACGGGGATATTGCTCTTCAATTGGAGCCCTAACAGAGCAATGTATCGGTTTGTGAGTTGCCACGTTTTACCGGAGCCCGCTGACGCGAGGATCATCTCATTGGGGATATTTCCGGTGAGCGGCATCAGGGGCAGGAAAGGTTAGAGTGGTCGACGGTATCTTCCGCTGTGGGGGAAAGGATATCGCGGAATTCATCCCATGCAGGCATCTGTTCGTTCGGAGGCCAGAAGATGCGGTTGCGAATGGAATCGATCACGCCTTCTGCGCAGGCGCGGGCCGATGCGAGAAGCTCTTCGTCGAGTGAGTTCCATACGTCGACTCTGATCTCGGCTTCTGTTTTTCCCAGGGTTACATAGCCTGCTGAAACTGGTGTGTCGGGGTATCTTTCTTGGAGAGCGATATGATAGAGGGGGACTTGCAGGTCTATCCAGCGAAGCCCTTTCCCTTTTTTGTCCTGACAAAGTGCCCAGTCAGGAAACATTTCGGGCGTCTCGTTGCGTTTTAATGTCGCGAGGTGGTAGCGATCAACCGTCTTGATACGGTTGTATTCCATGGGCGAGAATGTTTTGAAATCAAGAACTCTCAGGCCCAACTCGGGGTGCTTCTCAATGCGATCGATGCGACCGCGGACCGGCATTCCGAGAATTTCGAAAGGGTGGTCGTCATCACTCAAGTCTGTTTCCGACTCGAAGATTTCCCACCCCTGAAGGCGCTGCTCTGCCTCTTGTTCGGCCCACCATCGGAGACGTTGCCGGGCAGATTCTCTCTGAATTACAATGGGTGTTGCCAAGCGTTTTCCAAATCGTTGTGTCAGGTACCGGTCGAGTTCTTCTAGGAAGAAATCTGCAATTTCTGAACTGTCGCGAGACTGGCTGAGAGAAGGAGTTTTTGCGAACCTCTCCAGAGTGTCGTGAATCAAGTTGCCAAAATCGAGCGAGTCCATCTCTCGCTTGTCGATCTCGACGCTTTCCATGCGTAGCCCCTGCTTCAGGTAAAATCGGAATGGGCAAGTGAGGTATTGCTTGAATGCCGTGACACTCAGTTTTTGAAAGATGCGATGGTCTTGATCAATGACTCGTGGGGAAAGTTTCCAGGCAATAGAACGGGCAACCGGAGACCGGTCCAGTTCGTTGTCGCGAAACAAGTGCAACGTGCGAGAAGGGAGTTCGCTGTCCTGACATTGGAATAATAAACGAGATGGTCGTAGCGGATCCCCGCTGCTGCTTTGACGACCGAAAATCAGATCGGTTCTTGTCGATTCAGTGCGACGGGTTTCCAGCATCACTGTCAGTAGGAATGCATCGCGAGCGAATCGGTCATCATTGTGCTGTACGCCGAGGACTCGCCTTGCTGAATCCGGAAGAAAGGCATGACTTACGATGGATTCGGGCACGACGTGATCATTCATTCCGGTAATGATGAGGTGAGGGGCGTCTTCCCACATCAGCTCAAGCCAACCCTGAAGGTCGATGTCGCCGGGCTCGCGTTCCGGATAGGTTCTAGAATCACGAAGAGCAGAATGAAGGATTTCGAACCGTGAGTTCAGATCAAATTTGTAATTCGACGACTCGGCCGCGATTCGAAAGTCTTCGGGAAATGAGTGAATCACTCCTGCAACGATGGTGAAAATGTCGCGCTTCGGGTCATGAGGAGAAAAGAAAGTTTCGGCAAATATTTCGCTGAGGTAATCGGTAAGAACCTCGGTGAAATCGCGTTTTTTGAATTGGCTGATCCAAGATATCATCCATTCAATTGCCGAAATGGTGTGAGCCTTTCCCTGTGCTGTTCGTTTCGCGGAAGCAAGGGCGTCGTTCAATGAGAAGGGGAGGGAAGCGATAGCCATGTCGTCCAGGTCACGGCGCAATTGTGTGGGCGTAACTCCCTTGCTGGAGTTCGATCGCAAAACGGATTCTGCAAAACCCGGACAACGGAGAAGCTGCAGCAAAGAAGAAAACGATTCTTTCGTTATCGCATCCTGAGTTAGGCGGAGGAGGTAGCATAGCCCCTCTCGGTAAACGGCTTTACCAGCAGGATCGTAACTACCCATTCCTCGATTGGCGAGGTTCTGCTCGATGGCCGGTGCTACTTCTGGATCGGGGATACCCAGTGCGACTGTCCCGGATGGATCATCATGGGACGACATGATAGACCACGCCTCCTCTGCCTGGCCGAGGGGTGTCGCTGCCTGATGGATGGTTGATTCAGGATCGGAAATCAGAACATCCCGATCGAGCCAGTCTTTCGGCAAAGGGCGCCCCGAGGTGTCGAAAGATGTCTTTTCTTGATCCGGGGCGAACACGAGAATCTCCACCGGGAGGGACTTACTGTAGTGATCCAGTGCTCTCTTGGCCAGCGGGCTCATGTCGCTGAGGCCAGCAACATAGAGTTCGTTGACTTCATCCGGCAGAACGCCCTTTTCGACTGCGTTCAGTTTCGCTCTGCTTTCGTCTTCCCATCCAAGTGAAGTGGTTTTCTCGACGGCAAGAATTTCGAGTTGGGCGAGTTCCTCCCAGCGGATGGGTTCCATGTCGTGCCGAGCGAGGATACTGGCGGCCTCTTCGAAGGTGAGCGTCGAATCAGTCAGCAGTTTTCGGACGGAAAGAAGCTCTCGCGCATTGTCAGACGCCCATTTGTAATCCCGACGGACAGGATCGACTGGGAAAATCCTGCGGTAGGAGTGCAGATTGAGATCCAGAAGAAGGCCTGTCCAAATCAGTTCTGTAGCACGTGGGGAAGCGACCTTTCCTGCGGAGAGGGGAAGGCGATCGGGCGATACGAGAAAGTCAGGAGTCACTACCAGTGGTGGGAAAACTGCGGCTTCGTTCTTTGCTGCAAAGATGGCCAGCGCTTCGCGAAGGCGGCGGCCAGCGTTTCTTGTAGGGACGACTACCAGTGCATCTGTAAGATCCAGAACACCTTCACCATTCCAATTTCTTGACAGGTATTCGACTAGCGAGGTTAAAGCTGGATTTTCCCAACCTAGGAACACGCGGGAGACAGTGTCAGGCTTTGTCGACTCAAACAGAGGGAGTTCGGGTTGTTCTTCTCGGTTGCTCCTGGGCATGGGGGGAAAGGTCAATCTTCTCGGCTATCCCAGAATTCGGATTCGATGAGATCGTGACGTCTTACGATGCGTCGATAGAAGGTGAGCGTCAGTTCTTTTTTTTCTTTTTCGCTAAGTCTCCATTCGAGTTCCGAGCTTCGCAGGCGCTCCGTCAAGCGGGACAGCGCTATCGCCAAGGTGACAGAGATGTTGTAGCTCTGAGTAAATCCGTACATCGGCAGCCGCAGCGTCATATCTGCTGAATCAAGTGCCTTCTGAGAGAGCCCTTTTTTCTCTGTGCCAAAAAGCAGTGCGACCGGGCGGTCGAGGGGGAGGCTGGAAAGGTCGTAGCCATCCTCTGCTGGCGATGTGGCGACGAGTGTATAACCCCGAGCTTTCAGCGTCTCGAGACAGCGGGAGGTTTGATGATAATGGTTCAGGGAAAGCCACTTGGAACTACCCATGGAAACCTCATTGTTTGGCTCGTACGCATATTGTGATTCCACGATATGAACGTCCTGGATTCCAAGGCACTCGCAGCTACGCAGGCAGGCACTGGCGTTGTGTGGCTGGTACACATCTTCCAGCATCACGGTGATGTGGCGTGTGCGTTCGGCGAGTACGGTATCTATCTGTTCCTCTTTATTCGAAGTGATATACACGCGAAGAAGATCGATGAGTTCTTCGTCGGTCGTCATAAGGGCAGAAAGGGGAAAATGGAGGGGGTGTGAATCACGGTCAGGCGTCCCAGCGAGGCCGTTTAGACCCAAGGTAGGAAATGAAAAGGCCCGAGGCAATGTGAACCAACAGGACGACAAAGCACAGCCACATCGGAGCGAGCCAAGTATCGGTGACTTCCCTGATGTAGCGGAGGTAATCTGATTCAGTACCATCCATGATTCCTGCCCAGCTCCAGTAGGCGGAAATGAAGGGGCGCGTTACCCAGCCGGCCCAGTTAGGCAGGGCCAGTATTGCTCCCGAGAGCGGAAGCTGGAAACCAACCAGATAAATGCTCAGAAGGGATGCCTGGTCTGCAGTTTTTGCGAGGGAAGAGATGCCAAGGCAAACGGCCGTCATAGCTCCATTTACACATAGGAGAAGCAAAAGGTGGAAGGCGAAGTTCTCCGACGGTATCTGACAAATGCTCTGCACAAACACGGCCATCCAGATCGATTGGATCAATACGAGAACGGAAAGAAATGCGGCTTTGCTGAGGATGTATGCAAGTGGTCGAACGCCTGCGAATTTCTCTTTTTCAAAGATATTTCGTTCGCCCGCGATTTCGCGAGCAGAGTTATTCGAGCCCATCAAGGTGAGAAGGATCACCTGGAACATGACAAGGCCGGAAACGACTCCTCCCAAGTTCAGATTGAATGTAAAGTTCTCCCGCTCCTGTTCGATTTCTGCGAGGGTTTCCGGGCGCGTTTCAGAAAGGCGATGGGTTTGTTCGACTCCATCCAGTTCGAAGATAATCACCAGGATGGGAAAAATCATCAGGATCGCGAATTGGAGCGCCATTTGTCCCCTATCCCGGAAGAATATTTTCCACCTTCGGAGAAAGAGGGTGAAGAACTGAATCGTCGCATTCGGGGTGATGGCTGAAACGGAAATGTTCGGATCACCGTGTGGGGCTGCGGGAATAGTGTCGTAGTAGGCAGATTTGTGTTTTTCCCAGCTCGCAGACCACTCAGCTGCCCCTCTTTTGGAAAGTTGTGAGTAAATCTCTTCTGCGTTTTCGACGCTGAAGTAGTGCTCTATGGCGCGAGGTGGGCCGTGGTAGGCCACTTTACCTTCGCTGAGCACAAGGACGGAATCGTAGAGATCAAGATTCGCCAGGCTGTGCGTCACGTTGATGACAAGGCGGTGTTCGTTCCTGCTCAGTTCGTGCATGAGGGAGACGATCTCCTGCTCACTCTTTGGATCGAGTCCGCTCGTGACTTCGTCACAGAGAAGCAAGACGGGATCGGTCACCAGTTCGAGGGCAAGCGATAGTCGTCTGCGC
This sequence comes from Verrucomicrobiales bacterium, assembly GCA_002698785.1. GTDB lineage: Bacteria > Verrucomicrobiota > Verrucomicrobiia > Verrucomicrobiales > DEV007 > Arctic95D-9. Next base: position 123,073 of record PAAG01000038.1, read on the forward strand.
TGGCCACCGGACAGCACTTTTACCATTCTGTCCCGAATCTCATCGAGTCCTGTTGCCAGAAGAGTGTCATCAACAAGCTTTTCAAATTCTGATCTGCTTGCAGTTTTGGCCCGTAGCCGAACCGCATTTTCAATGTTCTCTTCTACCGTAAGGGATTCGTAGGCAATACTGAATTGCGGTACATAGCCAATCTCGGAATGTTCGAGGTCTCCCTCCTCTGACAGGTTGCGACCGTTCCAATGGATGCTGCCTGCTGTTTCCTGGTTTATCCCTGCAATCAGCTTCAGTAAAGTGGATTTCCCGCAACCAGAAGGACCCACGATCGCCATGAAGTGGCCCGTCGGTACCTGTAGATTGATGTTCTCCAGCAAGTGAATTTCTTTCGACTGCTTTCGAATCGTGAAAAAGATATTGTGTAGTTCCAGCACGCCGACACTTTTATCTTGTTCCACACGTTCCTGCAATATCGGAAGGTCTTGATTTCCACTGATTGAAATTCACTTTACGCAGGGCCAAAACCCGTCGTCCTTTGCTTTATGGCGAGTCAAAGACGCAGAGGAAAAAAATCTGGCAGGTCGGTCAATCCCCTGGTGGTGGTTCTAGTCACTGGCGGTGTTTTTCTTGTCCTTTTGGTCGTCGGGCTCCTCGTGGCAAAGTCGATGGTATACGGGTGGTTGAAAGGAGAAGGGCTGCGCGACTGGCTGGTAAAGGCGGCGCAAACGAACATGAAATCGCGGGTAGAGCTTGCGGAAATGAATTGGAGTGGTTCGGAAGTCTACAGTGATCGGTTTTTAGCAGAGGGATACCAGAAGGCGGCATTTTCAAAATTGGAGCTCGATGGCATCAGAGCCAAGATCGGTGGGCTGCGCAACAAAGCGGTTATGATTCCGGATGTGACGGTGAACCGCCTGGAGATGGATTTTTCCAATAAGCGACTCTCGCGACCGATGAGGGAATCCAGCCCTGGTTCTTCCTCCGCAAGCGAAGACGCAGCCGAAGAGGTGGCTGCGAAGGATGATGTTCCAGGCTGGCTCAGGAAATATCTTCCGAATCGGGTGGAGGTAGATGGGGTATCGATATCCTCGGCCAATATCTCAGTCGCAAATTCTGCAGGTCAGCAGGTCTTTGCACTTAGCGAAGTTCGCACAGAGATCATGCCGGATTTCGCCACAGCTGTTTGGGAGTTTGCGGGACGCGGTGGGAAAATGCAGGTCCTGGACCAGCCAGAGATTGAGTTAAAGGAGATGGGCCTGCGATGGAAGGAGTCAGAAATCTTTATCGATCAATGCTCCCTCGGGATTTACGAAAATGGACATATTGATGGTGTCGGCGAAATCGATTTCTCAGAGGAAGGGAGTTTCGATGTGGAGTTGACCGTATCTTCGATAGATGTGGACGAGTTGGTCGAAGGCGATTGGGAAAAAAGGCTGGGAGGAACAATCGAAGGGCCCGTGCGTATAACTGGGCAGCCGGGTGCTTTTGTGTATGAAGGCACGCTGAATATTAAGGAAGGGGTGATCGAATCTCTTCCGGTGCTGGATCGGGTCGCTCAATACACACGGGCAGATCAGTTCAAGCGGCTGGTTTTGAGCGAGGCAAAGACTGATTTCAAGAAAACGGGCGATACGGTTGAATTGCGCAATCTGGCGTTGCAATCGGACGGGCTGATACGAGTTGAGGGAAAAGTGGATATCACCGGGGAACAGCTCTCCGGAAATTTGCAGGTAGGAGTCACCCCAGGGACGATGCGCTGGATTCCCGGGGCAGAAAGAAAGATATTCACTGAGGATCGAGATGGATTCCGCTGGGCGCCCATGACGCTAGCCGGGACGGTAGGTGAGCCCAAAGAAGATCTGAGTGGACGGCTGATAGCTGCTGCTGGTGAGGCTATTGTAGAAGATTTGCCCAATGGTCTGCTTAATGAGGCTAAGAAATTTCTCGGTGGAGAAGACGATGGTTCATCGTCTTCCGAGGTGATCGAAAAGGGGCGGAAGTTGCTCGATTCGTTGACGCCGTTTCTGCAGGGGCAGTAAGCGGAGAGCCCTCCGATTTTATCCGTGTTCTGAAACCTTGTGAAATTTTTCACAAAATCGTCTTGCGCCTGTAGTCGCATTGTTTACGGTGCGCCGAGACGGTAAGGACAACTGCTCACGATGCGCCCCCTATCCAACTGCCTGCCGGACTCGAAACATGGACATTAACGTTCCAGGTATCTATTTCAACCATATGACCTCGATTCTCGCCGCGGGAGGAATTAGCGCGCCTGAGCTTAGCGATAAGATCTGGATCACTAATTCGATTTTTGTAGCGGCGATTGTTACGATCGCGCTCCTCTTCTTTGTTCGCATGGCGACCAAGAAGATGCAGTTGATTCCGAATCGGAAACAGAACTTCGTCGAGTTGGTCATCGAGTTCCTTTACGGTCAGGTGGAAGGCATTGTTGGGAAGCATGTTGCGCCAAAGGCCTTCCCGCTGCTTGCGACCATCTTTATCTTTATCATTACGGCGAACTGGTTCGGGCTTCTTCCTGGTGTGGGAACGCTCGGGTGGGGCGAAGGGCCCAGCCACGGTGTGATCGAGGAGATGCATACTCCGCTGCTGCGTCCTGCTACTGCGGACTTGAACATGACTCTCGCTCTTGCTGTCGTTTTCATGTTCGTCTGGCTCTGGATCTCTGTTCGTGAATTGGGGCTCTGGGGAACGATTGTTCACATTTTTGGGCCTAAGGGCGGACTGGCGGGAAAGCTGAAGTTGGCGCTTATGCCTATCTTCCTTTTTGTCGGGGTCATCGAGGTCGTCTCAATTATCTTCCGCCCCGTATCTCTTTCGCTTCGATTGTTCGGTAATATTTACGCAGGGGAGACACTGCTCGTAACGATGAGCGGCCTGGGTGAGAATGTTTTTAACCTCGGCGGTTTCTGGGCATTTTTAACTTCGGTGCTTTTCCCGATCCCTTTTTACTTTATGGAAATCCTCGTGGGAGCGTTGCAGGCGACGGTGTTTACGTTGCTTTGCGCGGTCTACATCAAGCTGTCGACATCACACGAGGAACACTGATAAGCCAATTTTGTCATCGGGACCATGCGTAGAAAAGTGTGGGCGGTGGCGGAGAAACATACAAAAAAGAAGAAATCATGATTGATATCCTTACTACTATCGCTGCTGCTGCTCCTGCTGCTGCCGAAGCTGCAGGTGGCTTTAACGGTAACTTTGCCCTCGCTGTTGCGGGTGCTGGTGCTGCTATCGCAATCGGTATGATCGGTATGGCTTCCGCTCAGGCGGTTGGTCGTAACCCTGGCGCATTCGGTAACATCCTTACAATCGGGATTATCGGAATGGCACTTGCCGAGGCTATCGCGATTTACGCTCTGATTATGGCTTTCCGTGGCTAATATCAGGGAACCAATTTGAGGGGAGGTTTGCCATGTGGTAAACCTCCCCGAGATTGGATCTGGATTTCAATTTTTTACTCTAAGCTCCTCACACTCAGCAAAGACAATGGAAATACTCGAAACATTTGGGTTCACTTGGGCGAAGTTCCTCTCCCAGGTCATCATTGTGCTGGTCGTATACTTTATCCTTTCGAAGTTTGCGTTCGGTCCTGTTTTGGCCATGCTGGAAGCTCGACGGACTCGCATCATCGAAGGTGAGGAGAACCTGAAGAAGATTCAGGAAGATCTGGAGAAGGCTGAAGAACGAGTTCAGTCTATGCTCGACGAAGCGAATCAGGACGCTGAGCGACTCATTAATGATGCCCGTGACAGTGCTGAGGCTGTTCGCGTCGAGCGGACGAAAGAGGCCACTAGAGAGGCTGAGCAAATTGTTGAGAGGGCACGCGAAGCCTCTCGAGTAGAGCACGAAGCGGCGATGAGCGAGCTGAAGCGCGATTTTGGACGCCTTGTCATTGATGCAACTTCGAAGGTCACCGGCAAAGTGCTGGATGACGATGACCAAAAACGAATCAACGAAGAGACTGCTGGTCAGGTAGCGCTCTAAGAGAAAAGTTCTTTCCACTGAATGAAATCGAGCAAAGAAGCACTCCGCACCGCGAAGAAGTTGTTCGCCGTCTCTTTTGTAGATGGTCAGCTCGATCTTCCCACGGTTCAGAAGGTGGTGAAGAAGCTTTCTGAGTCAAAGCCTCGCGGCTATCTCGGCGTGGTGAACGCCTACTGGCGCCTCATTCAGCTCGAAGTGAAGAAAAATCGCGCGGTGATCGAAAGTGCGGTAGAGCTTGAGCCATCAGTCAAAGAAGCGGTTGTTGCCGACTTGAAAAAGAAGTATGGCGAACAGATTGCGCCCGAATTTTCGATTAACCCTGAACTGCTTGGTGGCATGAAGATTCGTGTCGGAAGCGACGTCTGGGACGGTAGTGTGAAAAATCGTGTCGAAAGACTTTCCGAAAAATTTAATTAAGAACCCATCGACTCTAACGAAACACCTTAGAAAAGGTTATGAGCAATATTCTCCAGGAATTGGAATCTGAAATCGCCTCCCTGAAGACTTCGGTATCGAAGTCTAACGTAGGTATCGTGCGCGAAATTGGTGACGGGGTCGCCAAAGTAGAAGGGCTGAGCGACGTAATGCTCAACGAGATGATTGAGTTCCCCGGTGGGCTCTACGGTCTTGCACTGAACCTGGAAGAGACTGAGGTCGGTTGTATTCTCCTTGGTGATGGTCTTCACATCAAAGAGGGTGACGAAGTTAAGTCTACCGGACGTCTTCTTTCTGTTCCTGTCGGAAAAGGTATGCTGGGACGCGTTGTTAACGTGCTTGGTCAGCCGCTCGATGGAAAAGGCGAGATCAGTGCAGAAGAAACTTATCCGGTCGAAAAAATCGCACCCGGAATTATTCCTCGCCAGTCGGTTAGTGTTCCGGTTCAGACAGGTATTCTTGCCATCGATGCGATGATTCCAGTCGGTCGCGGTCAGCGTGAGCTCATCATTGGTGACCGCTCCACTGGTAAGACGACTGTAGCGATTGATACGATCATTTCTCAGGCGCGCCAGAACAAGGCTGCTGAAGAAGGTAAGCTGAAGGATCACAAGCCTCTATACTGTATCTACGTCGCGGTAGGGCAGAAGCAGGCGAACATCGCACGGATTATTTCCACTCTTGAGGAAGCCGGTGCTATGGAATACACCACGATCGTTTCTGCTCCTGCTGCTGATTCGGCAACGAACCAGTATCTCGCCCCGTATGCTGGTTGTGCGATGGGTGAGTGGTTCATGGACAACGGAATGGACGCTTTGATCGTCTATGACGATCTTTCTAAGCACGCGGTTGCTTATCGTCAGGTTTCGCTTGTTCTCCGTCGTCCTTCCGGTCGTGAGGCATATCCTGGTGACGTTTTCTATCTTCACTCACGCCTTCTTGAGCGTTCTGCTCGATTGAGTGAGGCAAATGGTGGCGGATCTTTGACCGCTCTTCCGATCATTGAGACGCAGGCAGGTGACGTGTCGGCCTACATTCCGACGAACGTGATTTCCATTACAGACGGCCAGATCTACCTTGAGACTGACCTTTTCTATCAGGGGATTCGTCCTGCGATTTCGGTCGGTCTTTCGGTGTCTCGTGTGGGTTCTGCCGCACAGACAAAGGCGATCAAAAAGGTTTCGGGAACTACCAAGCTGGACCTTGCTCAGTTCCGCGAACTGCAGGCATTCGCACAGTTCGGTTCCGATCTCGATGAAAAGACCAAGGCGCAGATCCAGCGTGGTCAGCGTATTGTGGAGCTCTTCAAGCAGAATCAGTACACTCCAATTCCAATGGAGGTGGAGGTTTGCTTGCTATGGGCAATGCAGAACGGAAAGTTTGACAGTGTGCCTGTGAACAAGATTAAAGATTGCCAGGCCAAGATGGAAGAGTATCTCACCACTCGTAAGGACGGTCTCCTTGGAAAGATCCGGGATGAGAAAGCTCTGACCGAAGAGATCGTAGAGGAACTCACACAGGCGATCGAAGATTTCAAATCCAGCTACAAGGCCTGATTCATCTGACTCAAGAATCTGCTTAACTCATGGCTAACCTTCGCGACATCCGCCGACGTATTAAGTCGGTAAAGAACACGGCCCAGATTACCAAGGCCATGCAGTTGGTCGCGGCCTCGAAGATGAAGAAGGCGCAGGACCAGGCGTTGTCTGGCCGTTCCTATGCCGATCTTCTGAACAAGGTATTGGTTAACCTGAAAGAACAGACCGACGAAGAGGATCACCCGCTGCTCAAAGAGCACGAGGGTGACAAGGAACTTGTGATTCTGGTCACCACGGACAAAGGGCTTTGTGGTCCCTTGAACACGAATCTTATCCGGAAGGTAGCCGAAGAGGCGTCTCCGAATGCCACGTTTGTTACAGTTGGTATCAAAGGGCGCCAGGCGTTGACCCGGATGAAAAAAGATCTGATGGCCGACTTTGAGGTCAAGGATCCGGTCCACTTCTCGGAGACCAAGCCGGTTTCAGAGTTTCTCATGGAGAAGTTCCTGAGTGGAGAGTTTGATCGTGTGAAGGTAGCGTTTACGAACTTCATCAACACGATTTCTCAGGAGCCTCAATTTGAGACTCTGCTCCCGATTCGCCCGATTGACCTCGGACGGGATTCCGATTTTGTAGGGGTAGGTAAAGACCCCGAGGCGGTGGATGTGAATCCTGGGCCGGAATATGGCGGATACATTTTTGAGCCTAGCCCAGCGGGCGTGCTTGATGCGGTGGTTCCTCAGTATGTGAACTACCAGCTTTATCAGATGATCCTGGAATCGCGTGCTTCCGAGCACAGTGCCCGAATGGTGGCGATGAAGGCGGCGACCGACAACGCCAACCAGATGATCAAAGATCTTACTTTGGAGTACAACAAACAGCGCCAAGCTGCCATTACTGCAGAGCTGCTTGAAATTACCACAGCGATGAAGGCCCTCGAGTGATAGGGGAATCGCTATTTTGAAACAATTTACGAAAAAAACTACACCTCAACGCGCAGGAATAATCAGATGAGCAACATAGGAACTATCGTCCAGGTGATCGGACCCGTGATCGACGCCGACTTCTCAAAATCCGAGAAGCTGCCGGAGATCTATAACGCCCTTGAGGTGGATTACGATCTGAATGGTGAGAGCACTAAGCTTACTCTCGAAGTGCAGCAGCACCTGGGAGACGGTTGGGTGCGTGCGGTCGCGATGTCCAGTACGGAGGGTTTGAAGCGAGGTCTTTCCATTACTGATACCGGTGCTCCTATTTCCGTGCCTGTTGGTGAAGGTGTTCTCGGTCGTATTTTCAACGTGACTGGTGACGTGGTTGACGAGCGCGGTCCTGTGAACGCTACGAAGACATATCCTATTCACCGTCCAGCCCCAACTCTTGTAGATCAGTCTACATCGGCAGAGATTCTTGAGACGGGTATTAAAGTGATCGACCTCATTTGCCCGTTTACCAAGGGTGGTAAGGTAGGTGCGTTTGGTGGTGCTGGTGTTGGCAAGACTGTTGTCATCATGGAGCTCATCAATAACATCGCAAAGGAGCACGGTGGTTACTCTCTCTTTGCTGGTGTTGGCGAGCGGACTCGTGAGGGTAATGACCTTTACTGGGAAATGAGCGAAGCTGGCGTTATCGACCAGGACGATCTTTCCAAGTCGAAGGTGGCTCTTGTATACGGACAGATGAACGAGCCTCCGGGTGCTCGTCTTCGCGTTGCGCTCTCAGCGCTCGCTATGGCGGAATACTTCCGTGATGAGAAGAACCAGGACGTGCTTCTTTTCGTTGATAACGTTTTCCGTTTCTCTCAGGCAGGCTCTGAGGTGTCGGCGCTTCTTGGCCGAACTCCTTCTGCTGTGGGTTATCAGCCAACACTGGCTTCTGAAATGGCACAACTCCAGGAGCGAATCACTTCGACCAACAAAGGTTCGATTACTTCCTTCCAGGCGGTTTACGTTCCTGCGGATGACTTGACTGACCCTGCTCCAGCTAACACTTTCGCTCACCTCGACTCTACCGTCGTTCTTGAGCGTTCTCTTGCTGAGCTTGGAATTTATCCAGCTGTTGATCCTTTGGCTTCTACCTCTACAGCTCTTGCACCCGATGTGGTGGGAGAGGAGCACTACGAAGTGGCTCGTGGCGTTCAGAACGTTCTCCAGCGATATAAGGACCTCCAGGACATCATCGCGATTCTTGGTATGGACGAATTGAGTCCTGATGACAAACTGACCGTTTTCCGTGCTCGTAAGATTCAGAAATTCCTCAGCCAGCCGTTCAGCGTGGCACAGGTCTTCACTGGTATCGAAGGTGTTTACGTTCCGGTTGCTGAGACTGTTCGCGGTTTCAAAGAGATCCTGGACGGTAAGCACGACAGTGTGCCAGAGAATAACTTCTACATGAAGGCTGGCATTGACAGTGTGGAGAAGTGATTTCTTGAAGAATCGATTTCAAATCTAGATCCCCATGCGACTCGATATTGTAACACCGGAAAAAAAAGCGTTCTCAGATGAGATCGAGAGTGTGGTTGTTCCGGGTTCGGAAGGGGAAATGGGAATATTGAAGTCGCACGCGCCTTTGGTGGCGACTCTTCAGCCGGGCGAACTTCGATATCTCAAAGATGGTGAAGAGACTTCTCTCGCTATCGGAACCGGTATCGTCGAAATCTCCAACGATCGCGTGTCGGTACTGACTGACATGGCGATGGAGGAAGAAGCGATTGATGAGGATGCTGTCGAAAAGGCGATGGAGCGGGCTGAGAAGGCAATGTCTGAAGAGACTTCTCCAGAGGACATTGCAGCTCACCGGATCATGATCCAGAAGTCGCTGGCACAGCTGCATGTCAAGCGACGTCGTCGCAAGCTGTAGTCGCGGGAGACCGAAGTTCGAATGATAGGGAAACTTAAGTTTCCCTTCGTTTTTTCTTTCGTGGAGAGGTTAGGCCATTCATGGTAACGAGCATTCCTGCTCGCATTTCGAGGTAACCATGGACGGACTTCATCAATTTTTCACCGGTCTGGATTGGGCCGTAGTATTTGGGTACCTCGCCCTGACAACGCTCGTCGGACACTTGCTGCGCGGAAAGCAGGCAAGCATTCGGGACTTCTTCCTCGGTGGCAGGTCTTTGCCATGGCCCGCGGTGAGTGGTTCTATCATCGCGACTGAGATCAGTGGAGTTACCTTTATCGGGGTCCCCGGTGCGGTGATGGCCCTGAGTGGCGATTTTACCTATCTTCAGTGGGCTCTTGGTTCCATCGCAGCTCGGATCATCGTGGGGATCTTCTTTGTGAAGGTCTTTTATGAAAAGGACATCTACAGTCCCTATGACTACATGGGAAATCGCCTCGGACCAGGCGTGAAGCGTTTGGCTACAGTGCTGTTTACTGTTGGTAGTATCCTGGCACAGAGCGTTCGCGTTCTCGTTGCTGCTTTGCCGCTTCAAGTCGTTACGCCGATGCCATTTGGCTGGTGTATCGTCGTGATTGGTGTTTTTGCCGTGGGCTGGACTTTGATGGGGGGAATGCAAACTGTGATCTGGACGGATGTGATGCAGTTCGTCCTGTTTGTGGCGGGTGGGGTAACCGCGCTGCTCTGGATGGTGGGTGGATTCGAAGACGGCTGGGCGACTTTGTTTGAAACGGCAAGATCGGTCGAGCAGTTCGACGGAACCACGGTTAACAAGCTCCAAGTGCTGAATTTCTCTTTGGACCCCTCGGTCGAGTTTACTTTTTGGGTCGCAATTTTTGCGGTTCCTTTTCTGAATTTGAATGCATTTGGTGTCGACCAGTTGAATGCACAGAGAATGTTTTGCTGTAGAAATGCCGGGGACGCCCGGAAGGCGATCATCTGGAGTTCTGCTGGGCAGTTTGTTACCGTCCTGATGCTTTTTGTGGGTGCCGCTCTATTTGTCTTCTACCAGAAGAGTCCGCCGACTGATCCTTCTATCATGAATGCCATCGGATGGGAGGGCGGCCAGCCGCGAAACGGGGATAATGTTTTCCCTGTGTGGATCGTCACAGAGTTACCTGTGGCGTTACGAGGTTTGATTCTAGCGGGGATATTTGCCGCAGCGATATCGAGCCTTGATTCCATACTCGCGGCGCTCAGCCAGACGACCTTGGCGCTATTTTATCATACCGACAGGGAGCACACAGAGGAACAGCAAAACCGAATGGTGGGAGTCTCCCGTATTCTAGTCGTGGTATGGGGCCTCTTGCTTACCGGCTTCACTTTCCTGCTATTCGCTGTGAAAGAGCGAACCAATATTCCCATTCTCCCTCTCGCCTTTGGAATGACCAGCTACACCGTAGGACCGTTGCTTGGTATGTTTCTCGTAGCGCTGCTTGGTCGTGGCAGAGGATCGATCGTAGGCTTGGTAATTGGTGCAGTAATTTCCTTCGTCCTCGTTGTTTTCGTGAGGACGGATGTCTGGGTTCTCTTCATGAATGACAGTCTGGCTGATTTTCTTGCCCAGCTGCCGACCTACGAACTCGTCGATGGAGAGACTAAATCGGTGAAATCAACGATTTCCTCTGCTTGGATGTGGCCCATAACTACGTTCATTACGATCGGGTTTGGACTGCTTTTTGCGAAAAAAAGAGACTTGGGAAATGACTGATTTTTACCTAACAAATCCCGCTTTTTTAATTTAGAAATTGCGGATATTAAGGTTTCTAAAATAAATTTTCTAGTAAATTTAGCAGTTGGGGAATGCCTGCGCTTGTTCTCAAAAACGCGAGGATGGATTGTAAAAACTTGTCATTTTCGATACTTTTGAGTTGTCCTTTTTTGTCAGGAATGTAACTCTGTCCTTCGCGCGTTGCGCCACCAGATTGGGTGCATTGAGTATCAGAGATACGCTTATTAGGTGATCTGTTACGGATACTTAAGCCTCATCTGTTGAAGATATTGTTGGGGAAAACTTCTGGCTGCGATCCCGTAATTAGGGAGAGTTGCCGCACAAACTTTTTTGTAACTCGTTCTAAATGAATACTTTGCAGGATTTTCTCAATATTGTCTCGGCGTCGCGGGCGAAAACGCACAACACAAATACCGAACCCGAAACCGACACAAATCACCGAGAATGCACACTCCCGTTCCCTTCCCGCAGGATGATGAATCAACCAAGGGATTTTTAAAACGATTATGGAAAGTAGTAACTAAGGATCTTAAGGATGACTTGGGCACTTCAACTTTTGACCTCTGGCTAAGCGACTTCAAGCTCGTCGCACTCGATCAAAATGAGGTAGTCATGAGAGCCCCCGGATCGATGTACGCGATTTGGGTAGAAGAAAACTTTAAGGAAACCATACTATCTCACTTTCAGAAGCATATTGCCGACTGTAAGTCGATTCGCTTCGATGTTGCTACCGCTGAGCAGCAGGCAAAAAAGGAAAGAAAGCGCGCCGCTAAAGCGAAGTCTGAAAAAGAGAAATCTGAGCAGGTGACACACCTCAAGCCGAAGGTTCTCGTCGAGGTGGCGAGTGATGACAAGATTCGTCGTCGTGGCTTGGAGGCAGGCCTCGTGGAAACTTTCAGCTTTGATAATTTCGTGCCTGGCGAAAACAGCGAGCTCGGCTGGGCAGCAGCGAAAGCGGTTGCCGCAGAACCGGGGAAGACTTACCAACCGCTTTTCTTTCATTCCCCGTCTGGTTTGGGGAAGACTCATCTTCTCCATGGAATTGGATGGGAATCTCTCCGGCTGCGCCCGAGATCGAAAGTGATCTTCGTGACGGCGGAACAATTCGCCAACGACTACATCGACGCGATTCAGAAGAACTCGCTCATGTCGTTTCGCAAGAAATACCGTGAGGCAGACCTCTTGCTAATCGACGATGTTCAGTTCCTGGGAAGGAAAGAAGGGTTGCAGCAGGAGTTCTTCCATACATTCAACCGTCTGGCAGATTTACGGAAGCAGATCGTTCTGGCCAGTGACTGTCCAGCTACAGAAATCGTGCAACTGGAGGAGCGTCTCGTCTCACGCTTTCAGTGGGGATTGACTGCTGAGATCCACCGCCCAGGTCTGGAAACTCGCGCAGCGATTCTCCGTAGAAAGAGAGATGATTGGAATATGGAGGTTTCTGACGAGATGATCGATTCGATTGTCGAGCGTGTCAGCGGAAACGTCCGGGCTCTGGAAGGTGCCCTGATCCGGGTCGCTATGGTGGCGACCATGAATGAGGAAGAATTGCGTCCGGAAGAAGTCCCGAAGGTGATTGCCGATATCTGCAACTGTGAAGATGGCAAGAACATCGGTATGGGCGAGATTAAGAAGGCTGTCGCTGAGCATTACAATGTCGACGTGGAGATCCTTGATGGTAAGAAACGCACCGCTCGAGTTGCTGAAGCCCGGCAGGTGGCCATGTTTCTGATTCGGACTTTGACCGATTTTTCTCTGGTAGAGATTGCAGCGAACTTCGGGAAGGATCATGGAACGGTTATCTATGCCGTCAGGAAAGTGAAGAAGCGCTGTGAAGATTCTCCGGCAACAAAGAATGCGGTCGAACTGATTAAGCGGAAACTCGCTCGAGGTGGCACCCAGGTAGAGTCAAAAAAGACATTTACAAGGAACGCGAGACCTCGAATCTCCTCAAATCCCGAAGGTATTGATCTGGAGGGCGAATGAGAGATTGACGAAGACACTGTGGAGGTTCAAGTTCAGAGCTTCCCTGTGTAGAAAATGAAGTTTCAGATCGATAAAGACGTATTCCAAGAGGCTCTCAACCAGGTTCAACACGTTGTCAGTAATCGAACAACGCTCCCGATCCTGTCTAATGTCTTGATAGAAGCCGACGAACTGGGTCTTCAGCTTTCTACTACCGATCTCGACGTAACGATCACCAAGAGGATCCCGGCAAATATTTCAACGCCGGGATCCACTACTCTTCCTGCGAGAAGGCTTGCGAGCATCGTTCGGGAGCTACCAACCTCTGAGATTGATTTCGAGGTAAACGAAGACAATGCCGCGACAGTTCGCAGTGGTCCGAGTTTCTTCAAAATTCTTGGGCTTCCCAGCAGTGAATTCCCTACGATTGGGGAGTTTTCGAATGCGAAAGAGTTTACGATCGACCAGAAGCTTCTCGGCGATGCCTTGAGAAAGACTTCTTACGCTATTTCTACTGACGAGACTCGATATGTTCTCAATGGTGTGAACTGCCTCATTGGAGACGGCATGTTGACTCTCGTGGCCACGGATGGTCGTCGTCTCGCTATGGTTGAGCAGGATCTTGAGTTTCCTGCCGGGAATGAGTCTGGTGTGATTATTCCTACCAAGGCTGTTCATGAGTTGCAGCGCCTTCTTGGGGACTCTGGGGAGTTGAAAGTGTCTCTCACAGACAGCCAGGCAGGATTTGAGCTGAATGACAGCCACCTGATCACTAAGTTGATCGAGGGGAATTACCCGAATTTCCGTCAGGTGATTCCCGGGGATGCGAATCACCGGGTGACCGTGGAGCGGGAGATCCTGCTTCAGGCGGTAAAGCGAGTCAGCCTTCTTGTGAACGAAAAGACGAATTCAATCCGTTTTACGTTTGATGACAATCGTCTCTCCATTTCGGCCAACTCACCTGAGGTCGGTGAAGCGGAGGAATCCATCGATGTGCGCTACGATGGGCCGAAGCTAGTCGTAGCTTTCAATCCTGAATTTGTGATGGCACCCCTCCGTAACCTCAGTCAGGACGAAGTTTTTATCGATTTGATCGATGAAAGCAGCCCTGGGGTCGTAAAGATCGACGAGCCTTTCCTCTACGTCATCATGCCGATGCGAGTGACGAACTGATTTCGGATCAGCTCTGTTCGAGGAAGTTTTGAATCAGGCGCAGGCCTGCTTGCTGACTGCGTTCCGGGTGGAATTGCCCGGCAAACGCATTTCCTTTCGCAATACTGGATGCGAATTCGATACCGTATGAGGTGGTCGAACTGATGATTTTTTCATCGGCTGGTTTTGGGAAATAGGAATGTACGAAATACAGGTGAAGGGGAGTGGGGAGCTCGCTCCAAACGGGGTGACCGTGATCACAGGGGATCACTTCGTTCCATCCCATGTGCGGCACTTTCAGTCCCATATCATCGGGGAACCGGACGACTTCGCCCTCAAATACACCGAGGCCCTTCACGCCTGGGGACTCCACGGATTGCTCGAACAGCACCTGGTATCCAAGGCAGATTCCGAAAAACGGACGGTCGGAGCGAACCCAGTCGGCAATCGGTTCACGAAGTTTCTTTTGGTCGAGCACTTCAACGCAGTCGCCAAAGGAACCAACACCAGGAAAAATCAGGCGATCGATTGTTTCGAGGTCTTCAGGCTTGGAAACAAGAGAGCCATCATGCTTCAAGTATTTGAGCACGTTCAGAACGTTCTGGAGGTTGCCGCCTCCGTAATCGATCACTCCGACTTTTCCTGTCATGCTGACCTGTAATCCAGTCAGGAAGAATTTAAAGCACGTCTTTGGTGCTTGGAATAATGTCGGCTATCCGCTCATCCACAACGGTTGCGATATCCAAGCTCCGCGAGAGGCCTTTGAAAATAGCCTCGGCCATGTGGTGGGGATCTCTTCCGTAAAGAATTTCCACATGGAGATTGAGCAAAGCATTGAACGCAAATGCACGGAGAAACTCTTCAACGAGGGTGAAGTTGAATTTGTCTCCGATGTGAGGGACCGATTCCGGTCCACCGTAGTGCGAAAAGGGACGGCCACTCACATCGAGGGCTACGCGGACGAGCGTCTCGTCCATCGGGTAGTGTCCGGACCCGTAGCGGTAGATCCCTTTTTTTTCTCCCAGTGCTTCGACAAAGGCTTTCCCGAGAACGATCCCCGTATCTTCTACGGTGTGATGGTAATCGATTTCAATGTCTCCTTTCACGGTGACGGCAAGGTCGAATCGGCCATGCTTCGCGAACAAGGTCAGCATATGATCGAAGAACGGAACTCCGGTATCGATCGATGATTTACCCATCCCGTCGACTGACAATTCGAGTTCGATATCGGTTTCTGCGGTTTTTCGGGTGATTTTGCTGATTCGCTGAGAGCTCGGCATGATGCTTTCTAATTGGATCGTGACTAAGCGGTGGTAAATATCTACCTTCGCGAACGACTGCTCAACCGGTTATTCCAATTATTATAACGAACCATTTTGCGGGAAAATGTCGAATCCATCCATCGCCGAGTTTGCCCAATATCGCTTTGTGCGGGATGAGAAGGGAAATGTGGTTCCTTTGCCCGCTCAGGGAATGGATGAGAAAATCCTCCTGGTTCTCGACTGTGAGCATTGGGCATTGGCCCGGCTTCATATTTTTGAGGAGGCAGCGGTAAGGAAGGATAAACTCGATGCGTTTCAGGAAGAGCTACAGGTGATCGCTGAATTGAGGCACCCGAATGTATCGAGGCTGATTTCGTGGGGGCGCGATGGGGAAGAGTTGTTTTACGCGGATGAAATGCTGGATGGTGAACCGCTTCCGGATTACCTGGGGAGAGCGGGTGGTATTCCCTTTTCCTGTGCGGCTGACTGGATTCTGCAGATCTATGATCTTTTTTCGGGTTTCGAGGAAGTGCCTCCTTCGTTTCAGCGATTCTCCACGCAGAATTTTCAGGTGATTCTGGATCGTTATGGAAATATTCGACCCGTGTTTTCCGAGTTTTATGGATGGACAAAACCAGGGGCTCAGGTGCAGGAGCACGAGTTTCAGTGGTATCTTGCACAGATTTTCTGCTCTCTGATAGCTGGAGTTCCCATCCGCACGTTTCATTCCAGCTTCCTGCCCAGGAATTTCGACGAGCTGGATAATGATACGAAGAGTGCAGTGGTCGATGCATTGAACGAGAAAGCAGGAAGCAGTGGAGATTCTCTCAAAGCGGCTTTGGAGGCGCTCGCTTCGTCTGCTGAGAGAGAGCGGTCGCAGATTCCGCTTCCCATGCTACCTGTCAGGGAATGGCTTCGTTTTTCTCTAGCGGAATCCTATGAGGGAGGCGCTCCTGACTATGTCCTCTCGGAGGGGATCGATTTGGATGGACCTCTGTATGGAATACCGACACGACTTCGGGGGAGCAGTGCGACAGTGCAGGTGTTACCCGGCCCTTCGTCGATTCCTCGGGAAGGATGGTTGGCTCAACATCACAATGCGACGCGGCGACCGGGGCGTGGGCTGATGCATCAACTCCATGTGAATTACATTGAAGACCGTGATCCGGTTACCTTGATTGGTGAAGAGAGTGTGGAGGGTGTGGATCTGAGGTCGTTACTCAGGGAAACGGGAGGTCTGGATCTTGATACTGCGATGAGTTTTTCAGGACGGATTGAGCATGCCATCACTCAGTTGGAGAAGCATGTGGGTGCCTGTGCCGTTTGGTGGCTGCCAGCGAATAGTGTTTTTCTGATTACGGGGACACGCTCGGCAATCTCCTCAGCTCAAATGATTGGCCGAAAAGGAGAATCCTGCTGGGCGGAATTTCCTTTAAAAGTGCGCCTGCACCAGACGGCTGAAACCATGAGAGATCTGGTTCGCTTACCTTCTGCCGTCCGCGAACTCATGAGGCTTCCCGGCAAAGGGAAAGAACCGGTAAGAAGAAGTGCTGTAGCTGTTCCTCTGGTATGGAAATTGTTAACTGGTGAGCCTTTTCCTTGGTCTCAATCCGTCATTGAACATGAGAAAATCCCAGCGTCGTTTGTCCAACTTTTCGAGCAGTATCGCGTCGCCTTGAAAGAAGACCCTGAGTCGATCGAGGCGGACTTTTTCAGTGCTCTCTCCCGTTTGCACCAAAATCCTCCCGAAGAGATCTCGGAGCCAGAGACCGAAGCAGAGGAAGAAATGGAGGACAACTTCGAGGAGGTGCTGGGTGAAGCGCTTTATTCGGGAGAAATCAACCAGGAAGGGATTTCTCCGCTCCCTGCAGATTCTCCAGAAGAATACGACCTGTTTCCAGAGGAGCAGGAACCTGAAATTAAGATCACAAAAGAAATCCTGGATGAGAAAGCGATCTCCGAGCCAGATGGTGGCGAAATCCGTTCTGTGAAATCGAAAGATACCGGGAAAAGGATGTCTTCTGTATGGTTGTGGCTGGTGATTGGGGCGATAGTAGTGGCTACCGTTACCGGCTACTTTCTCTCCGGGTGGAATCAGGAACAGGGAGTGTATGAGCCGCCAGAACAACTCAGCTTTCCCGAAACGGATTACCAGAAACATGCTCCGGAATACCTGGACTCTGCGATGGATAATCTGAAGGAGTATTTTGTATCTCGGGCAGGAACAGAAGCGGTGAAATGGCTTCCACTCTTAAAGCAGTTGGATAATCCGGCGAATCTCAGCCGATTGCGAGATGCGTTGCGGGAAAATTCTGAACAGGGAGATGAAGAGGCGGCGCAGTTGCTTGGTCTTCTCTATTTGAAAGAAAGAAAGGTTGAAGATGCTGCGAACGCGTTTTTTCAAGCCGCAGAGTCGGGAAACACGGATTCTCGATTTCTATTAGCCGAGTTGAAAATCGATAGCGATTTCACTCCGGAAGTAAGGGGGCATCTTGCTTCTGCTGCGGAAGCAGGGAATGCGCATGCGGAAGAACTGTATGCTGTGGTTTTGGCAGGAGAAGGAGAGAGAGACGATGCGTTTCGCTTCATGCAGAGCTCAGCGACCTCAGGCAATGTTGATGCGCAATATCAACTTGGGCTTTTCTATGCCAATCGCATTGGAACCGAAGAAGATGCGAAACTGGCGGCTTCTTCTTTTCTTGCCGCTGCGGAGCAGGGACATCGAGAGGCGATGGTTGCTATCGGTAAGTGCTATGAACAAGGCTATGGTCTCGACGCTTCTTCCACCGAGGCAAAACGCTGGATGAAGAAAGCTGCTGGGCTCGGTAGCGAAGAAGCCATCGAGTGGTGTAGCGTTCGAGAGGACGCTACGTCAGAAAATTCCGAACAGGAATAAACGACTTACACCCACCGTCCGTCGATCAAGCGCTGAGTTGGTCCGTCATAGTCATCCTGAAGAACTGAAGGGAGCCTGTCTGCCCTGACGTTGTCATACGACTGAAGCATGGCAAATCGGAGCAGCGATGCGGGAATGCCTACGGCCGTAAATCCAGGGTGACCTGTCGCCGGGTAAGGACCGCCGTGATTCATGGCCGGTGAAACGGCTACGCCGGTGGGCATCTTGTCGTTCAACAAACGTCCGACTTTCTGTCGGAGAACGGGAGCGATTCGATCATAAGAGGCATCGTCTTCCCCTGTCTCTGATGAATAAATGCAACCTGTCAGGTTTCCCTCAAGACTTTCGATGACTTCGACTGCTTCGTCGATTGATGCGGCAGTGACGACGAGAGAAGAGTTTCCGAATGCTTCCGTCTGGAACGTTTCAGGGTTACGGAGGAATGACGCGCCGTCAGTTCTCAGCAAGGTATTCGCGACGCAATACCCATTGCCCGATCCTTCGCTCGTTCCGCAGCAAACTTCGGCACCGGCACTCGTGAGAGTCTTGTGGCTCTGGTGGAGGGTTTTCTCTACGGAACCTGAGAGAAGTGTGCCCGTTGCGGCCGATTCGAATTTCTCCTTCACGGTCGAAATGAACTTTTCTGCATCTTCCCCCTCGATGAGGAGGACCATTCCGGGATTTGTGCAGAACTGTCCGGTGCCCATCAGGCAGCTCCCTGTAAATTCCTCGGCCAGGGCTTCTGCTTTTTCTTCCAGAATGCTGGGAAGGAATATCACAGGATTCACACTCGAGAGTTCGAGATAAATTGGTTTTCCTGCCAGGTCGGCTGCCTTTTTCAGGGCAAGTCCTGCGTTCCGGCTGCCGGTGTATCCTGTCGCACCGACTCGGTCATCTGTAATGAGTTGTTCGCCCGTTGAGTGACTAGTCCGGTAGATCAATTGCACCATACCGGCTGGAAGTCCCGTTTCCTGAAGTGCTTCGTGTGCGGCTTCACCAAAGACTTTTGTGGTTCCGGGATGAGACGAGTTTGCCTTTGCAATCACTGGGTTTCCGGCAGCGATGGCGGCAGCGAAGTCTCCCCCTGCAATGCTATTGAAAGCAAAGGGGAAGTTGTTAGGGCCGAACACGCAGACGGGGCCGATAGACCCATAGCAGGATCGGATATTGTTCGCTGAATCAATGACAGGGTGTGTCCAGTTTGCGGTGCGGGCAGCCGCAGCGGCCTGGCGAAGCTGGCCGGTCGTTCGCGGCAATTCAACATCTGCCAATCGAGGTGACTTTGGCAGGGCGGTTTCCTGATGTGCGATTTCGACCAACTCTTCTGCGCGCTCTTCGATCTTCTCTGCGTAGCATTCTAGAAAGCGGGCGATCTGTTCTTCCGGAATGGAACGAAGTGCGACGAAGGCTTCTGCGGCGGAAGCCAGGGCCAACTCACAGTCTCTCCATGAGCTAACGGGAAACTCTGTCGGAATAGCTTCTTTTGTGGCGGGGTTTTCGGCCTGGAAGGTGCCGGTGGAATCGGCTTCTCTCCAAGTTCCGGCAATCAAAACGGGTTCAGTGCTCATAGGGTGTTTTAGTAACTGCTTCTGGGAAGCATTTGAAAGGTTATACGAGGTCGAGGGGGAAGTGGGACAATTGACGGTTTCCGTCTTCGGTCACCAGGTAGTTGTTTTCGAGGCGGATGCCTCCGTGCAGGGCTCCGCCATAAAGCCCAGGTTCGAAGGCGACAACGTCACCAACTTCAAAGGTGTCGTCCCATCCTGAATTGATGCGGGGAACTTCGTGGGCATCGAGCCCGATTCCGTGTCCGGCGTGGTGAAAGAAAGAAAATCCATTCCATCCGTCGAGAGCTTCGGTGACTGCTTCGAACATTTCTTTGCAGGATTGCCCAGGGCGGATCATGCCTTTTCCCATCTCCATTACCTCAACGACTTTCTCCCAAGCAGCGTATTGCTCATCAGTGGGATTTTTTGCAACGGAAAAGGTTCGGCACAGATCACTCCGGTATCCACGAATACCAACTCCAACATCGAGTACGTAAAGCTCACTTTCCTCGATTTTGCGCTTTCTGGCAAAGCCCCCGGGAACTCCGCAGGCATAATCTTGGCCCCATCCTGAAAGAACCTCACCGGCAGAATAGGTGGCTTCCTCCAGCATGCTGGCCATAACCTCGACCTCGAGAATGCCTGGTTCGATGAGACGCTTCGCTTCTGTGTAAGCTCGGTCGGCGGAACGAATGGTATATTCCAGGGCGGCGACTTCGTCGTCATCTTTGTGACGGCGTAGGTATTGGTAGTCTTCGGAAATATCGCGGCAGACTGGACCTTCGATGAGTGCAGCTGGCGTCTGCTGTTCCGTGCCAACTATTTTGAGGCCTGCTAGAAGTGGATTCAGGACTTCCGTCACACATCCGCAGAGATTGGGCTTCAGGGTAAAAAGGTGATTCGGCACGTAGGGCACCACTTTATCCGCTGCAGGTGCGACGGGGTCTTCGAAATGAGTGACAATCGTTGCTCCGCCGTCAGTTTCCAAAAGCAGTGCTGTTGGAGTGAGTGGCTGCTCGTGCCAGTAGCCGGTCAGCGAGTAAATATAGTGGCGATCAAAGAAGACAGCCCCGTCCAGATCGTTTTCCGATAGGTAACGGCGAAGTGTCTCCTGACGAGAGCGACAAAATTTGCTTTCCAGTGAAGGTGCTGTGCCCGGCATAGTGCGGCCACCATAAACCCCGGGATGAAAGGCATTCAAGCCGGGAATTGCGTGGCGGAAATGTTTCGAGCATACGCAGACAGGGATGAGAATTTGCTGTTTTAGTCGAATTCATTTTCTCACGATTCTCCCATGCAAGCGCTGCGTTTCTCCACGGTAACCTTTTTCACCTCACTTCTCGTCTTTTCGAGTGCTTCGATTCATTCCTATGCGGAACCCTCTGCGGTCGAAGCATTCGAAATCGGAGACAGCAATTTCGAAGAGCTACCAAAGGGAAAGGAAGCCGACGGCATTGTGGGAGATTTCGTTCTTCGTAACGACAAGGTGGAGGCTGTCATTTCGGGAAACCTTCCATTGCGCCGACCGAATATGAGCGCTTTCTACGGCGAGGGAAATGAGACTCCGGGGTGTCTTTACGATCTGACATTGAAGGGGAGCGATAACGATCAGATCACGATTTTTACCCCATGTGCCCAGCGAGGACCGGTGAACTATGTGAGGATCATTTCAGAAAATGACAG
Source organism: Verrucomicrobiales bacterium (assembly GCA_002698785.1). Lineage (GTDB taxonomy): Bacteria > Verrucomicrobiota > Verrucomicrobiia > Verrucomicrobiales > DEV007 > Arctic95D-9. Next base: position 144,174 of record PAAG01000038.1, read on the forward strand.
TCCAGATGTTGCTGCGGTGGAAACCGTAGTCTCCGGAGCGAAAGGCGGAGGGATTGCGAAGCGGCACGTCTACGAACTGAAAGCGGGAGAGCAGGGACTCTTGATTACAACGATATTTGAAAACACTTCAACGGAAGAAAAGAAGATCTCGCTCACCGACGGCTGGACGCAGATGAGGGACAAGGGAAGTGTAAAAGGGATTCAGTGGGCGGATTCCATCGATCCCGCTGATAAATGTGGATATGCTTACACGTGGGTAACCGATGGTGGTGCTGAGATTCCGAAGACCAATACCCCTACACTCCGACCTGGGGAGAAGATCAAAGTAGCGCGTTTTCTTGCTGTGGGAACATCACCGGCTGAAGCTGTGGGAGTTGTATCGCAGAAGAAGAATCCGGACGCGATTGGGACAATCTCGGCAAAGATTTATGAGACAGATGATAAGCCACTGCTGACGGCAAGGATGGGGATTCAACTAGGCGGCGAGAAAATAGTCTACGCTTATCCGAATGACGACGGGCTCGTAGAGCTTCCCTGGCCTGTCGGGGAGCACAAGGTCATCGCCGAACACATCGGTTGTGATCCTATGGACGTAGATCTCACTGTAGAGAAGGGAAAGAAAGCTCAGCAGGAATTCGGTTTTTATGGAGTTCCCAGAGTCCACTTTCGTATCACGGATTCCGAATGGAATGACACCCCGTGCAAGGTTCAATTTCATCCCCGAAAGGGAACTGCGAAGGTCAATTTGGGGCCTACCGATCGTGCCCATGGTTGTGTGGATCAGTGGCACTCCGAAACAGGGGAGTTCTCCGTTCCGCTTCCGATCGGGGACTACCGTATCGTGATCACTAGAGGGCCTGAGTTTGACGCGATCATCAAAGATATCTCGTCAGGCGGAGGCGAGAAAGAAAACATCACGGTCGAAGGGCAGCTTGTTCGAACTGTGAAATCACCGGGTTGGGTTTCCACGGACTTCCACAATCACTCGACTCCCAGTGGTGATAACACTTGTGGGACAGATGACCGACTGATCAACCTGGCTGCCGAGCAGATTGAGTTCGCGCCTACCACGGAACACAATCGCCTTTATAATTGGACTCCGCATATTGAGAAGCTGGGTTTGACTCCCTTTCTGAATACCGTTCCAGGAATGGAACTCACGGGACGGGGAGCCCACTTTAATTCTTTTCCTTTCGAGCCAAATCCGAAGCTGCAAGATGGCGGGGCTCCCGTTTGGCAGAAAGATCCTCGGCTCAATGCTATCGTTTTGCGAAATCACCAGGGAGAGGAGCGCGATCGCTGGGTACATGTGAATCACCCGGATATGTCAGAGAACTTTGTCGACTGGAATGGCGATGGAAGACCGGACGGGGGATATGCTTTCTTTGGTAACCTGATTGATGGTCTTGAGTCCCAGAATTACAGGGCTTCGCAGATTCTCGCAGATGCTCCGTTTTCGATCGGAAAGGCACGGACTGGGCTCGGGAAACAAGTGAATTACAATCGAGAATTTATTTGGCTCCAGTTGTTGAATCAGGGGCTTACCGTATGGGGAATTGGTGTGGCCGATGCGCACCACGTGTATGGAAACGGAGTAGGGAGCTGGAGGACTTATATTCCCAGCTCTTCTGATGAGCCTGCAGAGATCGACTGGAGGGAAATGTCTCGAAATGCTAAGGCGGGGCGAATGGTGCTTTCGTCAGGGCCGTATCTTGAAGTAGAGACAGGTGCGGGGATTATTGCAGGGGGGCATGACCGGTCGAGTGGTGAGCTGGATCTGAAAGTGAAAGTCCAGTGTGCGAACTGGTTGGATATCGATCGAGTGCAGGTGCTCGTAAATGGAAAGCAGGTTCCTGAGTACAATTACACAAGAAAAGACAACGCAGATATGTTTGGCGATGGTGTGGTGAAATTCGATCATACGCTGAAGCTCGATCTCAGCGAAGATGCTCACATTATCGTTGTTGCTTACAATGGTAGTGAAACGCTACAGCAGGGCTTCGGTACCAGTTCACAGGCATCGATTCACCCCTGCGCTTACAATAATCCAATTTACGTCGATGTGGATGGTGGCGGATTTCAACCGAACTACGACACGCTTGGATACGATCTGCCTGTGAAGAGACTGACTGTTGAAAATGTTGAGGCTCTCTTAGGACTCTAGCGGGCTTCGACACGTGTTCCGTCTTCTACCTGATCTCCGGGGTGGAGAACCACCGTGTCTCCCTCCGATATCCCGGAAAGAATCTCGGCCACTTGACCATTTCGGTGGCCGATTTCAACAGGTTGCAGCGCGGCCTTTCCGTCAATTACGCGGAATACAGCCCAGTTTTCACCACTCCGAAACAGAGCGCCGGAAGGAACGGTAACAACGTCAGGGCTGTCCCATACCACAATTCGAGCTTCGATACGGTAGCCGTCTCCGATGTTCTCGTCATCGGGTAGAGAGTCGAAGTCGGCAATGACATCGACTCGTTGTTCGTCTACGCCGAGAGCTGAGACTTTGGTGTAGGCAGAGGGCTCAACCAAACGGATGCGGCCGGTTAATTGCGCGCTGCCTCCCCAATGCTCGATGATGACTTTTTGTCCCGGTTGAATGGTGGCTGCATCCTGGGAAAGAACGTCGATCCGCATTTCGAGATCTTTCGGATCGCCGACCTCGAGGATCGAGGCGCCCGGCTGGAGCATTCGACTGCTTTCTTCGTGAACCCGCAGCACCTTTCCTGATACCGGAGATCGAATGATGAAGTTCCAGTCTTTCTCTTCAGTGGTTTCTTGTTCACCGCCACCTTGTGTGTGGATGAGTGCGGCCTTCGCTTGCTCCAGCTCAAAATTTGCAACTTCGAGGTTGGAGTTGGCTGCTTCGACAGCATAGCTGGCAGCAGAGTAGCGTCGTTGAGATTCTTCGAACTCCGCTTGGGAAACCCCGCCTGATTCGACGAGTTTGGCATTGCGATCGACGTTCTTTTGCTCCTGCTCAAGATCGACTGTGGCTACCTCTACCTGGGTCTTTGCTCGCGCCACCGTAGCTTTCGATGCTTTCACCATGGCTTCGAGCTGGGCTCTCGTGCGCGGATTCAGCAGGTCCGGTGAGCCTGGGTCGATTGTGGCCAGAATGTCGCCCTCAGAAACGGAATCCCCTGGATCGAGTCCTACTCGAAGGAGACGTCCCCCAAGTGGAGCAGATACGGTGTAGCGCTCACGGACACGGGTTTCCCCGTCATCATCGACCGTCACCATCATTGCCTGCTCTTTCACCTCGCCGAGGTCGACTTTGATCGGACGTGGAACAAAGGCGAAGGCAACCACTGCGATGATTATGAGGGCAGGAATCACCCACTTTACGAAATGAGGAATGCTGGATTGTTTTTGAGTTGAGCTCATTGGACGAGTTTATTCACGGACTTTCAGGGCAGTAACGAGGTCAAGATGGTCGATTTTCCTCCGCACAATTAATGCGGATGCTAGAGAGGCGAGCAGAACGACAACGGCAGCGACGCCGTATGTCTCCGGGCGGATAATCATCGGCATTCGATACATTTCAGTTTCCAACGCCTTGGAAAGGAAAAGGCAAAGCATGTATCCGATGAAATGCCCCAGTGGGATTGCGATGATAGTGAGAACAGCGAGTTCGCCGAGGAGAATTCCCGAGACTTCCCCCTTCGTTAATCCAATCACACGCAGGGTGGCAAGGTCTCGCCCTCTTTCGGAGAAAGAAATCCGTGCGCTGCTATAGACGACCCCGATAGCAATGACAGAGGCGAAAATGATATTGATCATCCGCATGCGCATGATGTTCTCGGCGATCGTTTCCATGAAGCTGTCGATGGTCGCCTTTTTTAGTGAAAGGGCAGCTACAGCCGGGCGCTCTTTCAATGCTCGGAAAACAGAATTCTGCCGAACCGGGTCAATGAGAAGATAAGCCCCTGAGATGCTTCTGCCTTCCCGAAGAAACTGATTCAGAGCGGGAAGACTCATGTAAGCTGCAGTCCCTGCGAAATCGTCGACGAAGCCGGACACTTGGATAGTACGATGTGGGCGCTCACCTTCGAGGATCTGAACTTCGATTTCGTCACCTGCGTTCAGGGCAAGGGTTTCTGCGAGCACTGAGGAAAGAACGAGCCCCTCTCCTTCGAGTGGGACTTCATTTCCATCTACGTCCAGTAGGCGAAAAAGCTCATTGTCGCTCGCGATTCCTGTAATGCCGATTCGCTTTGATCGCGGGCCATGAGTCAGGATGGCGGGAATACCTCGGAAAGGCTCCGCGGTGAGCACTCCGGGAATGCTGGAAAACTCGTGAAGTGCGCGATAGGGGGCTGCTTCTACGAGTTGAACTCGAACGTCGTCGCGCTCCGCCGTGTTGAATTGAAAATCGATCAGGTAGTCGATCGAGTCTTTTCCGAACCTGCCGACTACGAGAATGGCACAAACGAAAGCAATTCCGACAGTAGTTAAAGCGGCTTTGATAGGGCGTCTCTCCAGTTCGCGGATCACCATTCGCTCGGCTTGGGAGAAGAAACGCTGAAGTCCGAGTCTCTCGACGATTGTCTGCTTGTAATTCGTCGGTGGAGCTGGGCGCATGGCCTCCGCTGGTTTTAACCGAACGGTTGCGGAGATTCCCCCTAACATACCTACAGTCCCTGAGATCATAGAAAGGATCAGGGCCGCAATATATACTGATGCGGCGGGGGAAAAGATTTGCACCGGGAACCGGTAAAACTCGAGATACATGTCGGTCATTCCAACAGCCAGCCAAGTTCCAAGGAGCGAGCCAGCGATGGCTCCGCCGATCACGATAGAAGAGATCAGCTTTCCGTAGTGAACGGCGACTTCCTGGTTGGTGTAACCGAATGCCTTAAGGACGGCTATCTGCTCTCGTTGTAGTGTGAGTATCCGACGCAGGGAGATATTCAAAAGAAATGCCGCCACTCCTAGGAATATCGATGGGGGGATTACACCCATTGTTCTGAGCCCCTTGATTTCGTCATCGACGAAGCGGGCGGAGTATTGATCTTCCCTACCATAGGCTCCTGTGCCGCCGTAGGACTCGAGGAGGCGGTCAATAGAGTCGATGATGTCATCCTCGCTGGCGTTCGGTGAAATTCTGGCGGTGAGATTGTTGAATGCGCCCTCCATGTCCGCTGCGGCTTCCAGTTGTCGCCGGCTCATCCAGAAAACGCCAAAGCGGCTATTGTCAGGAAAGATGCCACCCGGTTGGAGTTGGATGACATATTCGGGAGAGAGAGCGACGCCGACGACCGTAAGTTTTTCCCGGCGTCCTCGGATAGTGGTATTAAGAGTGTCGCCCGGAACCAATCGATGGGCTTCTGCGAAAGGTTCACTTACGAGCACTTCGCCATCGTGATATTTGTCGGGCAGTCGTCCTTGTCGCAAATGCACCATATTCAGCCCACTGTCCGGCGTGTCTGGAAGAGAAAGCATCAGTCCGCTCACTGGTTCGGGCATTCGATCTAGATCCAGTGTGAGCGCTTCTACCACCCGGTGATCGACAGCGAGAACACCGGGAATTTCCGCTACACGGTCCGCAACTGTTTCGGGTGCTCGGACGAGAGAAACGAAGAGGTCGGCGAACCGATTGTTCGTGTAGTAATTTCCTCGTGCAGCCTCAAGCGAGCGGAGAGTAGTGTTCGCCATCACGAAAACGGCTATTCCGCACGCTACGACCGCACCAATCGCGACGGCCTGGCCTTTCATTGCGGCCAGATCGCGTAGCATTTTTCGGTCGAGAGCCTTCATCGTCGATAAGATGTGACTACCACTTCAGTTCTGCGGGAGGAATGCGAGAGTCGTTGATTTTCACATCAGAGATTTGCCCATCAGCAAGCGAGATGACGCGATGTGCCATGTCGGCAATAACAGCGTTGTGTGTGATGACCGCGGTTGTGGTGCCGAGATCGCGATTGATGCTGGAAATAGCTTCAAGAACATCGATGCCGGTCTGCACGTCGAGTGCTCCCGTGGGTTCGTCGCACAAAAGAACATGGGGCTGCTTTGCGATCGCTCGCGCGATGGCGACGCGTTGTTGTTCGCCGCCGGAAAGCTGAGAGGGAAAGTGATCGATTCGATGGGAAAGGCCAACGAGTTCCAGTGCTTCCTCCGGTCGCAGGGGATCTTCGGCAACTTCTGTCACCAGCGCTACATTTTCTCGTGCGGTGAGGCTGGGGATCAGATTATAGAACTGAAACACGAAGCCGACGTGTTCTCTCCGGTAGAAGGTGAGTTCTCGTTCCGAAAACTTTGTGATCTCTTGATTTCGGTAAAGAACCTTACCATCGGAGGGAGAATCGAGCCCTCCCATGATGTTCAGGAGAGTTGATTTTCCGCTTCCTGAATGTCCGAGCAAAACAACAAAGTCGCCGGAGTATAGCTGGAGGTCGATCCCGCGAAGGGCGTGGACAGGCACTGTGCCGAGATTGTAGACCTTCGTAACGCCCTTGAGTTCGAAGACGATCTCAGAAGGGGGAGTTGAATCGTTGGAAGAGGCTTCCGCGTTCGATTCGGGGGGAATCATCGCGATAATATGATGGGGCCGGATCTGGTCTCATGCCAATGGAAAGTGGGCCGGGTGACGAGAAATACCCCTTTTCTCTATTCCTTTGTTCGCGAGCGGTTCGTATAGTTGGGTATGAAATATTTCCTACTGCTGCTGGCAGCACTTTTTCCTGTTTCGTTACACGCTGACGATGGAGTTTCCGTTACTGTGACCGTCACGAATATTCCGGGAGCAAAGGGGAACCTCCTCGTTGGGCTCTACAACTCGCCAGGCTCGTTTACCGGAAGGCCGATGGCGAACTCGCCGAAAGTTCCATTACGCTCGGCAGGCAATGTCACGGTTACGATTGATGATGTGAAACCGGGAACCTATGCCATCGCCGTGATTCAGGATTTGAATGGGAATGGTAAGCTGGACAAGAGCCCGCTTGGTATGCCGAAAGAGCCTCTCGCTTTTTCGGTCATCAATAAGATTCCGAAGGGGAAACCTAAGTTTAAGGCGTGCGCCTTTACTGTTGCTGACAGCGATATCAGCATGACGATCCCGCTCACCCTGGAGTGAGCGAGATCGGCAAAAATCTGATCAGAGATCTTTGTCGGTCACAGCACCTTCTGATGCTGAGCTGACTAGTTTGGCATACTTGGCCAGAACACCTTTGGTGTAACGCGGCTTCGGCTGCTTCCACTTCTTCTTCCGGTCCGCCATTTCCTTCTTGGAAATTTTGAGGGTCATCTCACGTTTCTCGGCATCGATGGAAATCTCGTCTCCGTTTTTCACGAGGGCGAGCGGGCCACCGACAAAAGCTTCCGGAGTGATGTGACCGATTACGAAGCCGTGGCTGCCTCCGGAGAAACGGCCGTCGGTGATCAGGGCGACATCTTTACCGAGTCCAGCTCCCATGATTGCTCCGGTGGGTCCAAGCATCTCACGCATACCGGGCCCGCCTTTGGGGCCTTCCATGCGGATCACGACAACGTCGCCTTTTTTGATCTTGCCTCCGAGAATCGCCTGCATTGCTTTCTCTTCAGAGTCATAGACCTTTGCCTTACCGGTGAAAGTAAGACCTTCTTTCCCTGAGATTTTCGCGACTGCACCCTCGGGGGCAAGGTTTCCGTAGAGGATGACAAGGTGTCCGTCCTTCTTAATTGGATTCTTGAGGTTTCTAATGATCGTCTGACCTTTCGGGTAGGAAGCTTTCACCTTGGCGAGGTTCTGCTTCATTGTCTTCCCGGTAACGGTCATGCAGTCTCCGTGAAGCAAACCAGCGTTGAGCAGCATCTTCATCAGCGGAAGTGTTCCGCCGATTTCGACCAGCTTCATCATTACGTTCGCGCCACTTGGCTTGAGGTCAGCGATTACGGGAACTTTCTTCCCGATGCGTGTGAAGTCGTCGATGGAAAGCTTAACTCCAGCTGCATCTGCAATCGCGAGGAGGTGAAGAACTGCGTTTGTCGAGCCACCAAGTGCAGTCACTACGGTGATCGCATTTTCGAATGCCTTCTTTGTCAGAATGTCGCGGGGACGAATGTTCTTATTAATGAGGTTCACCACAGCCGCACCTGCATCAAAGCAATCCATCATTTTCTCATCGCTCACTGCCGCTTGGGCGGAGCTGTTAGGAAGGCTCATTCCAAGAGCTTCGATGGCACTGGCCATCGTGTTCGCTGTGTACATACCGCCACAGGAACCTGGTCCGGGAATGGCTGTTTCGGTAACTCCCTCGAGTTCCTCGTCGTCAATCTTTCCGGCACTGTGTTTACCTACCGCTTCGAATACGGAAACGATGTCGACATCTTCACCCTTGAAGCAGCCAGGTTTGATCGTGCCGCCATAGACGAAAATACCGGGGCGGTTCATGCGAGCAATGGCCATCATACAACCGGGCATATTTTTATCGCACCCGCCGATTGCGACGATCCCGTCCATGCCTTCGCATCCGACGACGGTCTCGATGGAATCTGCAATCACTTCGCGACTGACGAGGGAATACTTCATCCCTTCCGTCCCCATGGAGATTCCGTCTGAGATGGTGATGGTGTTGAACTCGACACCTTTTCCACCTGCTGCATCGGCGCCTTTCACGGACTCCGCAGCGAGCTTGTCGATGTGCATGTTACAGGGAGTCACCATGCTCCAGGTAGATGCCACACCAATGATGGATTTCTGGAAGTCTTCGTTTGAGAAACCAACGGGATGCAACATCGCTCGGCTCGGTGCGCGGTCCGGACCGTCAAGCATCGGTGCAGAGTACTGACGATGAGCGGGCGTTTCTGTCTTTTTACGGGCGGTCTTCTTTTTGGCCATATCGTGAGATTAACTTATTTCGCTCACAAAATGGATCAGAAAGGCAATTGATGGAAATACTATTTCAAATGAAGTATGATACCTTTTTGATATGACTGAATATTCTCTCCGTGAGCTGGAGTGTTTTCTGGCCGTTGCTGAGGAACTATCATTCACTCGGGCAGCGGAGCGACTGCGACTCGCTCAACCTCCGCTGTCGCGCCACATCGCCAACCTGGAAGAAAAACTGGGCGTGATCCTTTTTGAGAGGTCTCGGCGTCATGTCGCACTAACCCCGGCTGGTCGCGCCTTTCGATCCGAGGCGGGGGATATTGTTCCGCAATTGCGACGTGCTGGGGAAGCGGCCCGGCGCGCGGCACAGGGGGAGACAAAGAATATTGAAATCGGTTTTGTCAGTGCAGTTCTTTCTCCTGAGTTGGTAGAGGTATTCACCGGTTACCGGAAGAGTCATCCTGACGTGCAACTGAATCTCCATGACTTACTTCCTTCTGATCAGCTGGATGCTCTCTCTCGTGGAGATCTGGATGTTGGTTTTATTGGGGTAGCGCCGGAGAAATTGCCGAACGGCCTCTCTATCACAAAATGGCGAGATGAAGAGTTGATGGCTTTCTTACCTCCCGACGATCCTCGTTCGGGGCAGGAAGCGATACGGCTGGATGAATTGGCGGATGATCCTTTTGTGATGATTTCCCCCGAGGCGGCGCCTTCCTATAACTCTTTTCTCCATCGCATCTGTCGTGAAGCTGGATTTCGTCCTGCTATTCTTCGCGAGGCGCGCAGAGCGCAGGCTGTCGCAGCGTCGACTGTCGTTGGTTCGGGCGTAGCGATTCTTCCAGCCTCCCTTGATCGGATCACAAAAAATGGAATTCCTCTTCGTAGGTCGAGGAGATGGGCCACTAAGATCACGCACTCTGTCGCCCATCGGTCACAAACTGATCGTCAGGTTGAGGAGTTTCTGGCGTCTCTCTGAATGACTGAAAGGTTCGGAACCTGCTCTTGTTACTAGTTATGAATGATTCGGAATCGGTATTGATCCTCGTCGGAAGCCCTCGCCGAAATGGCAACTCGGCGGTGCTTGCAGAATCTGTTCGAGCAGGAGTCGGGGAAGTTGGGGGCTCTGCAGTGATTCGCCATATCGATGATTATATTTCGTCCTTCCTTCGTGACTGCAGGCAATGCAGAAAAGAGAATGGCGAGTGCTCGATCGAGGATCGCTTTAGGCAACTTTTCTTCGAGGACTTTCTTCCTGCTGCTGGTGTGGTGATTTGTTCACCAGTGTATTGGTATGGACTGTCCGCCCAGGCCAAAGCATTCTTTGATCGGACATTTTGTTATTACGCTGCTTCGTATCCCGAATCTGAGTCTGTGGTGCAACGAATGACAAAGAAGAAGATCGGTCTGGTCCTGTCTTCAGAAGAAACGTATCCCGGTGCCGCTCTGGGCATCATTCACCAAATACAGGAGTATTCGCGATACACTCGATCGGAGTTCGTGGGGGTGGTGCGCGGAATTGGTAATTCCCGTGGAGAAGTATCTCGCGACCCAGGAGGTCCGGAAAAGGATGCGGTCGAACTGGGCAGGAATCTTTTGTCGGCCTGTTACACGGACTACTGTCTGGATACGGAGCGTAGCGGCCGTGTCTGGCCGGTGAGTGATTGATCGGTTTATACGGCTGCTTTCCGGCGGACCATGCCAATCAATCCGCGTGCCTTCGCTCTGCCTTCTTTGGAAAGGGAAAGCGACTTGGTGGAGCCAGTCAGATATGCGCGATCCAGCAGCCCCGAGATCGCAGAAGTGACATGAGCGATGCGGGGGCGGCCGCTCTCTTCGATAATGTCGTTTATGTCTCGACTTGAGAAGGCATCCTGGTGGTAGCCGTCACTGAGAACCAGGGACGATAACAACGCTTGGTCAGCGAGAGAGAGAGCAAATGTCTCAGGATCTTCGAGGATGGCGATGGCCTGATCTTTCAAACCGAGCCCTTCATCTTCTTGAGATGTCGTTTCTGAGTCAGTGCTGAGAACATCTTGAGTACGTATGTTGATCGCGACCTTCACCGCCATCTCAAGTGAGCGAAGTTCGCTCAATTCGAGTTCGGGAATCACAGAGATGATGCGGTCCAGGTTGATTGTACTCATTTTTTAATACAAAAGTTCTCAAGAAAGTTCAAAAATCTGCAATTTCTGTTTGCAATTTTTTGTCAGAAATGAGAAATCATTCTCTAACGCGAGATTAATTTGAGGAATATCGCCTAAATTGAGGTGATGTCACGAGAATCTCTCAAATTTTTGCGCGGAAATACAAAATTTGAAGGTGACGTATGAGGGAAATTGAGAAGGTAATGGTTCATAGCGTTGAGGAGTTTCTGCAGGAAATGGTTCCTCAGCTCGGATTTCTTCGGACTCCGATCTATCGGGGGCAGGCGAAGAGTGATTGGTCGATTCGTCCCACTTTGTTTCGAGAAGAGGTGGCAAAGACGGAATTTTCTACTTGGGCAGAACTTGAGGCAGCCTTTTTGATCCGCATGAAACAAGCGGCTCGAGGAGATTTGGGATACGAGCCAATGACGGAGTTGGAGTGGATGTCGATCGCTCAGCACAATGGCTTACCCACACGGATGTCCACATGGACCACGAACGCCCTAGTAGCTCTCTACTATGCCTGCGATACATCGGTGGGAGATGAAGATGGTGCCGTATGGCGGATCCTCCCTGGGGAAAAGGAATTGGTGATTTCTCAGGACTACGAGCAGGTTCCTGAGCAGCCGAAGATGTATGTTCCTCAAAAAATGAATCCCGCGATGCTTAACCAGCGAGTGACCTATCTCTGCCACCCGCTACCAGCAGAGGACGCGACACCAGAAACCTTCGAAGACGTTTTTGAACTGGGTTCCGACAACCTTCACCTTGCGAAGATTGTGATTCCTGCTGCTGAGAAAAATTTCATTCGCAGGCGACTCGCGACCATGGGAGTGGACAGTCGATCTCTCAATCCGGGATTGGCAGGCTTGTGTCAGCAGATTCGCGAAGAAGTCTATTCCCACACGGACAGCTACGAGTGGATCTTTCCGCAGTGATCCTAGCGGAGCTGCCTTCGGAAAAAGTTACGGACGGTATTGAGAACAGCTGGCGTGGTAAACTCCGGTCCGCCATGTCCAGCACCTTCGACGATTACGTACTTCACGCGGATCTTTTGTTTCGCCAGTGCTGACTGGAGGCGTTTGCTTTGCTCCAAGGGAACTCCCGGGTCATTCTCTCCGTGCATGATGAGAAATGGGGGATCATCTTCGCTAACATGATAGAGTGCGCTAGCGTCTTTAGCCAATTCGGGGACATCCTGGACTGTTGCTCCCAGCAGTTTTGCTCCGTTTGACTGGCTGACCTGCTCCAATGTGCGGGTCTCGCTGACGACATTGGGAGGCATTGTTAGTAGGTCGGTTGGACCAAACCAGTCGCATACTGCCTGGACTCTCGAGCTGACCTCTTCCTCGCCTGCGGGTCGGGTGCCCATCAGTGCCACCAAGTGGCCTCCGGCCGAAGATCCCCACGCGCCAATCTTATCAGGATCCAGTCCGTGTTTCTCAGCGTTCTTGCGAACCCATCTGACCGCAGCATAACAATCCTCAATCTGAGCCGGCCATTGCGCTACATCGGTTAAGCGGTAGTTGATGCTGGCTATAGCGAAGCCATATTTAGTAAGGAAAGCTGCCTTGCACGCCTTTTTATCACCCTTGAGCCAACCACCTCCATGAACCCAAAGGATGGTCGGGAGTTTCTCTTCTGGGTTACTCTTGGGAAGGTAAAGGTCGAGCAATAGATCCACACCGTCATGTTGAGCATAGACGATATCCTTGGTGACCTTGGTTCCGGGCGGAATCAAAACTTTCGGCTTCTGCTGTGAATACAGATCGCTGGCGGGGCCGAGAAGAATTGAGGCAAGCAGGCACGTCCAGAGTAGTTGGGGGCTTTGTCGTAACCGCATTGGAAAGAGGCTATTGAAAATCCATTGCGAAGTCCATCATTCTTCGCGAGGATTTTTGATGATGCGTAGTATTCTATACTTTCTGGGAATTTTATTTTTCATTTCGGGGAATTTGTGTTCTTCGCAAAAGCCTAACATTCTCTTCCTCTTTTGTGATGATCACGCTACCCAGGCGATCAGCGCTTACGGAGGTCCATTGGCCGAAATTGCCCCGACTCCGAATATTGACCGTATCGCAAAGGAAGGGATGCTGTTTCGAAAGTGCTACGTCACCAACTCGATTTGCGGTCCGTCCAGGGCGGTTGTTCTGACGGGAAAGTATTCTCATTTGAACGGCTTTCGGGTGAACGGCGACACCTTTGATGGATCGCAGCAGACTGCGCCGAAATTGCTGAGAAAAGCCGGGTATCAAACCGCCATTGTAGGGAAGTGGCATTTGAAGTCGGAGCCGACTGGGTTTGATCACTTCGAAGTGCTTCGCGGTCAGGGGCAATACTACAACCCGATTCTGAATACGGATGGCAAAAAGGTAAAGCACGAAGGATACACGACCGATGTTATCACAGACCAGACTCTCGAATGGCTGGACAATCGAGATCCTGACAAACCCTTTTTTCTCATGTCTCAGCACAAGGCGCCGCATGGACGATGGGAACCTGCGATACGACATCTCGACTTCCTGGCTGACATCGACGTTCCAGAGCCTTCGACTCTTTTTGACGACTATTCGGGAAGGAGTAAAGCCGCGGCGGGCCACAAAATGGGGCTGGCAGATCACATGGGGCCGCATCGGTTGATGCTGGAATATTCCAGTAAACTGACGCCAAAGCAAAAGACGGCATTGGACGAGTATTTCGAGCCGAGGAATAAGGCCTACCTTGAGGCAAACCTGGAAGGGCGGGACCGAACTCGCTGGCACTATCAAAGATACATCAAAAATTATCTTCGGTGTGTGAAGGCGGTAGATGAGAGTGTTGGGCGTCTATTGAAATATCTCGATGACAATGGGCTGACTGAAAATACCGTCGTGATATACAGTTCCGACCAGGGCTTCTACTTGGGGGAGCACGGTTGGTTCGACAAGCGGTGGATGTATGAGGAGAGCTTCCGGACCCCCTTGCTGGTCAGGTGGCCCGGGATGGTAGCTCCTGGAACGGTGAACTCGAAGGACATTGTATCGAATCTCGACTTTGCTTCTACGTTTCTCGATGTGGCGGATGCGCCGATACCAAATGACCTTCAGGGGAGGAGTCTGACCCCGGTCTTACGAGGCAATACGCCGAGCGATTGGCGAGACTATCACTACTACCACTATTATGAGTCCGGTGGTCACGGGGTGCCGTTGCATTTCGGGGTGACGGACGGAAGATACAAACTGATTCGTTTTCCTGAACCGCGCATCGATGCCTGGGAATTGTATGGCCTTGAGAGCGATCCGCGGGAGTTGGAAAGTCGCTTTGGTGACCCCGCCTTGTCAGACGTTCAAGCTGAGCTGGAAGACCAACTCCGAGCGTTGCAGAAGAAATACGAAGTGCCTGTAGAGTGAGAGCGCGAATGCGCCGGATTCCGGCTCGACCCTGGTTTTCCGTGAAACTATCTGTGGAGTTATGACGACACGTCGTAATCTCCTGAAGGGCGGGGCAGCAGCCTCCGTGATCGCTGCGGCACCTGCATTTGTGCGAGGGCAGAACCTCAACTCCAAGCTTCAACTGGCCTCGATCGGTTCTGACGGGAAGGGTTTCAGCGATATCAAAGCGATGTCGACTCACGACAAGCAGAAGTATGTGTCATTCTGCGACATCGACCTGAACCGCACGCTGAACGTAAAAAAGTTAAGTCCAGAGACGCCGATTTATCAGGATTTTCGCGAGATGTTTGCTGAGATGGGGGATGACATCGATGCCGTTACCGTTTCGACACCCGATCACATGCATGCCTATTGCACCATCAGTGCGATGAATATGGGCAAGCATGTCTATTGCCAAAAGCCGCTCACTCACAACGTCTGGGAATCGCGGCAGGTCGTAAATAAGGCAAAAGAGAGCGGAGTGGTGACTCGTATGGGAAACCAAATTCACTCGCACAAATTTTATCGCACTGCCGTACAGATCATTCAGTCCGGACGGATAGGAAAGGTGACGCAGGTCCACTGCTGGGTGCCTTCCACTGGGCACGGAAAGAGCGGCCATATCAGTCGTCCAAAGGGTGAAGACCCAGTACCGGACACTATCAACTGGGAGAGCTGGATCGGTGTTGCTCCGATGCGTCCTTACACGGCTGCCTATCGCTGTTATCATCCTTGGGGATGGCGTGACTGGCAGGATTTTGGTGGTGGCTCCGTAGGTGATTTCGGCTGCCACATTCTCGATCCAATCTATACGGCGTTAAAGATAACCGGACACGCCGATGACTTTTTCGCGGAACATTCCGGGATGAATGACGAGGTGTGGCCAGCCCAGACCACTTACAAGTTTACTGTTCCGGGTACGGAATATACGGCAGCCGATCGACTCACCATCACATGGAATGACGGAGGTCGACAGCCAAGCACGAAAGGTTCCCACCTTCCCGCGAGGGAAGCGCTTCCCCGTAGTGGTTCTCTGGTCATTGGTGAGCAAGGCACTCTTGTTATCCCTCATGTTGCAGAACCTCGCCTTTATTTTGAAGGGACTGGCTACAGCACTGATTATGAGATGGCGGACGATCGCGATCATTATCACGGTTGGATCGATGCGTGTCTCGATGGGGAACAGCCTTCCGCGAATTTCGAATATGGCGGCCTTCTCACAGAAACCATACTACTGGGTAATATTGCGGTTCGGTTTCCGAAGGAAAAACTGAAGTGGGATGCTGAGAATATGCGCATCACGAATATCGAGGAGGCCAACAAGTGGCTCACTCGCGATTATCGTGAAGGATGGGAATTGGAGAAACTGCTTGGGTGATCAGTTAGGCGAATAAAAACGTCCTAACTGATCTACAATTACAGTTTTGATCTCAACGGGATCAATTTCGCCTGAGACGCGGTGGATGATTTCTCCTCCTGGAGCGACAAGAATGGTGTGGGGCAGAGTTCCCTGCCATTCGGGATCGATTGCTTCGGCTAATTCATCCGTGCTTCCTTCGAAAAGATAGTTGTTTGTGGTGCGACCTTCTTCCTCAAGCGAGGCTTCCGTGAGCCTTGGAAGAGCGGCGTGAAATCGCGAGAGGATGGTTCCAGCTTTGTCGATCGCTCCCGGCGCATCGGTGCTGATAGTGATCATGTCGAATCCTCTTGTTTCGAACTGTCGTCCTATCTCTACCAGGTGAGGCATTTCGCCAACACAGGGGCCGCACCAGGTTGCCCAGAAATTGATCAGGCGAAGTTTGTCTGTCGCGTTAGAGCGAAGCTCCTTCGCTTCCGCCGGAGAGAGCGGTTCGATTGTTACTTCCTTTGCTTCGAATTCTTCGTTGTATTTTGTAACGAGGTCTCGCTTGTAGGCCCATTTCGTCGTGCATCCGTGGGCTCTGGTTTCTTCAACGGGCACCTCTTTTCCTGCTAACAGGGCATCAATCGCATTTCGAGCGTCGTGGCTTTCGATGGTCGAAGGATTTCCGTAGCGGGAATCATCTACTCGACCTGCATATCGGAGAGTTCGCTCTTTATCAAAAATGAAAATGTGCGGTGTTGCCAGTGCTCCATATGCTTTGGACGTTTCCTGCGTTTCTCCATCGTAGAGATAAGGGAAATTGAAATCGTTGTCCTCGGCATGGCGTTTCATGTCTTCGAGGGTGTCCCCGTACACGGAATACCCGAGCTCATTCAACCGAACGGATTCAGGGTCGTTGGGAGAAATTGCTACCAGTTGGAAACTTTTATCACTGTAGTCTTCTACGATGGATTTGATTCGTGACTCGGCGCCCTGCGCACTTGGACAATGATTGCAGGTGAACAGAATGGCGAGAACATCAGCATTGCTGTATTCCGAAAGCGAGTGGTCATTTCCGTCTACGCCGGGCAGCGTAAAGTCCGGGGCGGTTGCACCGATTTCGAGTGGTTCGACTCCTTCAGGTGGAGGAGGTGCCGCTAATGATCCTACTGTCGTACACAACAATACCTTGATGATCGGGATAATTCGCTTCATTCGAGAATATACGAGATCAGGACTTAGTTGGAAGCTCCTTCCACTTCACCGGAGGTATTGTCGTCTTCTTTTGTCGCAGAGGAGATAACGTTGGCAAAGTCGCTGTAGAGGTCTTCTCCCAGTTCCGTTGTTAAATTCGCTTCCACGAAGTCCAACATTGCCTTCGCACCATTCACTTGATCGACGTGATAGAACATATCCTTGAGTTTTCCCCATTTCAGCAAGGGAAGTGTGCGGTTGGCAAAATCGTCGGAGTCCAGTGTTCCGAGGACGCCCCGTTGATTGTTTTGAGCATTCCTTGCCCTTCTTGCCTGGTCGCGATCCATGCCGCGTAGCTGTTCTTCTTTCTTCTGCTCTACCAGCATTGCAAGTCTGGATTGCTGTTCGATTCGCTTGTCCCAGGCAGACATGAGTGCACTCGGATTCTCACTGCGAAGGTGTGGAAGGATCGTGCGATCATAGATACCGCCGATGTTAAACGGTACGGACTCCCAGTTTTCGTTCTTACCGAGAAGTTTCTCAAGGTAGTACGCTTTAGCGAAAATGGAGCCCGCAACCGATTGCGTGAGCATCGGCCCTGGAAGCTCTTCCATTCGGCTCAGCCCATCGACATAGCTCATGAGGGAAGAAAACACCTTATCCACAGATTCGACTTCTGCGGCATCACAACTCAAAGCCAGATATCGGAGCTGATGCTGCAGTGACTCAACAAATTGAGGGTCTCGGAAGCGATCTGATTGATCGTCTTTCCATGCGCGAAAATCTGACTCGGATCTTCCCTCCCGGTCAAAATTGACCAGTTTGTAGCAGTTGATGTAGAGATCTACGGCGGCTCGAGGATCGGACGCTGCATTCATGAACGCATCTCCGGCGCCACTATTACGGGTCGATACGTGGTTATCGAGATTCTCTTTGAGAGATTTTAGCTTCGCTTTGAGCGATTCAATTTGCTCAGGGGTCAAGTCGGCACCGCGGACGGGAGAAAAACACACGGCAATCGCTGAGAATAGAAACAATCGTAGAAACCAGTTCATATCGGGATCGTATCGGGATTCGTAAGTAGCGACAATATCGAAATGTCGCGCGATTAGGAATAAAACCCTGTCACACTGGATGAGTTGCAAGGATGCGAAATTATGTCTTGGCTCGATCCAGAAGTTGCCTAAAGATATGAGTGATTTGGAAATTCCAATGCCACTCTTCCTCAACTCCGATTCTATAGAATCTCTCTGCCCCCTCATATCAGCCGTCGTTACCAATTGGTGGGCTCGGCTTGTCGAGCTATTTGCCTCTCCCGTCGGTATGGTTGTCCTTGGCGTGGGCTTGGTGGGTCTTTTGATTGGCTGGTTATTGGGGCGTGGTGGTGGAGGTGAGGCAGCAACCAATGTTTCCTCGGGTGCCGAAGCTGATTCACCAGAACTTGTCTGGAGGCATGAAAAATTGGTTCTTGTCGAGCGCCAGCAGGTTGAAAAGCATCAACGGTTAATCCGCTTCCTCGACGGAATAATAAATCCATCCAGCGGCGATGTTAACCAGCTTGGAGTGGCGGTCTTTACTTTTGCTGAGCAAGTTCGCGAAGCACGGCAGAAAGTGGGCACGGACCTTTCTCGAATGCAGTTGTTGGGTGATCGATTGACCCAGGTAGGAGATGAGGGCGTTCCCCGCCCCGAAGTGGTCTCTGCGGCAATTGGAATGGCTGGCAGCCAGGAGAAAAGCCTCGAAAAATCCCGCGACTTGCTGCGCTCTATCTATGCGAGAATCTCGGATTGGGAAGAATCACTTTTATCCGGGGAAATTTCTGAGGCTCATTCCAAGGCCGAATTGAAGGAAGATACGATTAAGATTAAGGACATGCTTCTTTCCCTTGATTCCGGATGGGATAGTTCGCCAGATGAGGCAGACCGGCAAATCAGGGAATTGCTCGAATCAACCGGGGAGACTGTTTTCCAGCCCTTGTGCTCCGTTGTACTTGTGGATGGCGGGGAGACAGCTTCGCTCTCGGAGACCGATCGACATGCTGAGATTCTACTGGCAGTCGATAGAATTTTGGAAGTCCTCGAACAGCCAGAGCAGCCGAAAAAGATAGAAGAGGAAGAAGTAAGCCTTGTTCCAGACGATGGCTTTCGTAAGCCAGTTGCAGGAGGGACAACGCATTCTCTAAACGGAACTCCTCCTCGGGAGGCCGCTCCAGCCGAAGCTGATGAAGTGGAAACGGAGATTCCGGCAGAGGAGGGTTTTTCTGTCTTATTTTGTTCAAATCAGGTGGGATTGTGGGGGCAGGACGTTTATCGCGGAGAACGCTGTAGAGCGCGCTCGATTGCGCAATTTCCCGATTGGGCCGAATGGATTTCGATCCGGCGACTCGACACGGGTGAAAGGATTTTCAGCCCTACTTCGGCGGCGAGTTTCAAAAATGGAGAGGTAGACTCACCATTCGGATTTAATGGCTCTAACGAACTTTTTTACGGAGCACGGCACTTGGGAATCTACTCCGATGCCTGTCCAAATGAAGTGGAGACCCGATTTACCTATGGAGGTTGGGGATTTGGCCACCGAATGAGCGATTCTTCGAGTGGCTCTGCTTCTCCGCAAGCCTCTGGCTGGGAGGGTGTAGAGATTCCTGGTGACACGGTTTTCGAGATCGCAATCCATGCCGCATTACCTGAAATTGGAGAACTGGACAAAGTCCTGAGCTTAGAACCTCAGGAGGTATAGGATTTTCATCCAATGCTGATACCAGTGGAAAAAGCCCGCTGAATCGCGTATTGTTTTCCATCGCGGAAGCCCTCAACAACCCCTCGATACCCAACTTCGAAATACTCGGTCGTATCGGCGGCGGAGCGTACGGAGAGGTATACCTGGCCCGATCGGTGACTGGAATGTTCCGTGCCGTGAAGGTGGTGCAGCGAACAGATTTCGAATACGAGCGCACTTTTGAAAGGGAGTTTGAGGGCATCCAGAAATACGAGCAGGTTTCTCAAAACCACCCCGGACTGGTCGACGTGTTACATGTTGGCCGAAATGACAGTGAGGGATATTACTACTATGTAATGGAGCTCGCTGATGATGAGAGTGGCGAGTACCGGGACGTGGATATCGATACCTACTCTCCCAAGACGCTATCGTCGGAATTCCGAAGAAAACCCACCCATTCTGTCAGAGATTGTGTAGAACTGGGGATCTCTCTGGCAGGTGCGCTGGGTCATCTGCACCAGGCTGGACTTACGCATCGGGATGTAAAACCTTCGAATATCATCTTTGTAAACGGCAAACCGAAATTGGCAGATGTCGGTTTGGTGGCCAGCTCCGGGCAGCGAACCTATGTGGGAACCGAGGGATATGTTCCCCCGGAGGGCCCCGGCACTAGCTCGGCGGATCTATATTCCCTGGCGATGGTGCTGTATGAAATGCACACCGGGAAAGATAGATTGGATTTCCCTGAGTTGCCGACAAACATGGAAATCCCGCCCACGGTAAACCGGGATGAGTGGAGGTCGCTGAATACGGTGATTTGTCGTGCGGGATCACCTGATCCGAGAAAGCGTTTTGAAACAGCTGGAGCATTCGCGAAAGCACTGCAGGGAGTTATCGGATTGCCCGAAGAATACACCTCCCAATCCAATCCCGGAAGCAGAGTGGCGGCGACCGGGCTCACTATTTTGTTTGTTATGTTGATTGCCGCGGTCGGTGGCATTGGCTGGTGGCTCTGGGACGATCATCAGAGTTTTCAAGAAGATCTCGCCAAGCGCCAGGCAGAGGAGGAGAAAGCCGCCAAGGAGGAGGCCAAAGAGAAAGAGCAACAGTTTCCTCTCCTCGCAGGTGGCGATCCTGAAGAAAAGGAAGATTCTTCGAAAGAAAAAGAACAGCCTTCTTCATCTGATGGACCTGAAGAGCCGAAAGGTGAAAAGGAGAAGGTGGCGGAAGTGAAAAATCCAGAGGAGGAGCCAAAGGGAGAGCAAAAAGAAGATCCGAAGGAATCACCAAAGGAAGAAGTCGCTGCCAAAGAAAAGGAAGATCCACCGCTCAAGGTTGAAGTCGTGAATCCGCCTGCCCCGATGGGACAGGTGAAAATCATGAGTCAGCCGAGTGGAGCACGTGTGTGGCTGGATGGCGAAGAGATCGGGATTACCGAGACGCGTCTCCTCGAATTCGAACCTGGTCCGATTGAGTTCGTTCTCAAACTCGATGGATATCATGACTACGAGTATTCCGGAACGGTGAACGAGGGGGTTCAAGTAGTGAACTTGGAATTGCTACCAGACTTGGGACCAATTCCCGGTAACCCATGGGTGAACTACATGGGAGTTGAGTTCACCCAGCAACCTTCTGGCGTCTACCGCTCGAATCAGGAAATTAGCTCGCAATTGTTTGAGCAATATCTGGCAGACACCGGGAAAGCAGTTCCCTATGTTGCACTGGAAGGGCTTGCTCAGGTGCGGGATGAAGCTGCAGTGAATGATTTTTGCCGCTGGATGACGAATATCGATCGTCAGGGCGGGTATCTTGGACCCGATAAATACTACCGGTTCGAACGCAATGCCCTCGATTCTAGGCGTGATTCTTTCTATCTCGTCATAGATGATCGGTTTGGGATTCTAATTCTGAATTCCGAGCCTCCTGGCGCACAGGTCTACGATGGAGAAGAGTTCCTTGGTGAAACACCCGTCACTTTGAACCAGATTCCGCTTGGGAAATACTCATTGAAGCTCATCAAACCCGGATACGAAACCGCGATTGTGGAAGGCGAACTCGGACAGGAGCCCATAGGTCAAACAGTAGAAATGCAACGGGATGCATCGGTCGTGTTCGGTCAGGAATGGTCGAACAGCATGGGCATGCCTTTGGTCCCTGTCGGCGATCTCATGGTCGCGACCTTTGAAACACGAGTTTCTGACTTCAGTGAATTCATCCAGGACACTCGAGGATTTGCACCCAATGTGGACTATGTTCAGCCGCTGAATCACCCAGTTGCCGGAGTGAATCTGGCGGAAGCCAAAGCATTTTGCTCATGGTTAACGATTCGCGAGCGTGCCGCAGGGTTGATTCGTCCTTGGCAGGAGTACCGACTGCCAAGTGATCGAGAGTGGAGCAATTTTGCTGGAATCGATCAGGAAGCCGGAAATTCTCCTGCCGAACGCAGCCAATTGGCTGATGATGTATACCCATGGGGAAACCAATGGCCACCTCCAGAGGCTGTCGGCAATTATGCTGACGCAGCTGCCGGTAGCATTTTCGGCAAGTATGTGATCGAGGGTTACAATGACGGTTTCGTCTACACTTCTCCCGTGGGCTCTTTCCAGCCGGCACCCAATGGCCTCTACGATCTCAGCGGAAATGTGTGGGAGTGGGTTTTGGACTCTTTCGGGGATTCCGCAAACAGTCTCAATGTTGTCCGGGGTGGTGCGGCCAACTCTTACGAGAAAGAAGTTCTGGTAACCGGATATCGGAATGCTGTTCCGGCGACGTCGAAAGAGCGGTTTTACGGTTTTCGCTACGTCTTGGAAGACGTTGGAAATCCGGATGCTGCGGCAATTGAGCAGTGATTCTGTTTGAATTTATCAGGGCGGTTTCGATACTGTTGCATGTTACGAAGTACCGTTGCGCACATTCTCAAGAGCGATGAATCACCTGGCCAGGTAAAAGTGGAAGGCTGGGTTCGAACGAAGCGCGATTCGAAGGCTTTTTCCTTTATCGAGCTGAATGATGGCAGTTGTCTTGCGAACCTTCAGGTGATAGCCGATGCGACGATCCCGGGATATAAGGAATCTGTTGTTCACCTGACAACTGGCGCGTCGCTTTCGGTGTCGGGAAAGGTAGTCCCTTCGCAGGGAAAAGGACAAAAGTGGGAGATTCAAGCGGACGAGGTAACGCTACTGGGAAAGGCTGACGACGACTACCCACTCCAGAAGAAAGGGCACTCGATGGAATTTATGCGGTCTATCGCTCACCTGCGTCCGCGTTCGAATCTCTTCGGGGCCGTCTTCCGCGTTCGTTCGCGAATGGCCTATTCGATTCATCGTTTCTTTCAGGAAAAAGGATTCGTTTATGTGCACACACCTATCATTACCGCCTCGGATTGCGAAGGGGCAGGAGAGATGTTCCGTGTGGTCACCATGGAGGGCGAGGAGTTCAATGTGGGAGAAGAAGAGTTCTTTGATAAGCCGACCTATTTGACGGTTAGCGGTCAGCTCGAAGGAGAAACGTTCGCCTGTGCGTTGTCTAACATTTACACTTTTGGGCCGACTTTTCGGGCAGAGAATTCTCATACTTCTCGGCACGCTGCCGAGTTCTGGATGATCGAGCCAGAGATGGCTTTCTGCGATATCGAAGGAGATATGGACCTGGCGGAGGAAATGATCCGTTTCCTGGTGGAGGATGCTCTAGATGCTTGTGAGGAAGACCTTTCCTTCTTCAACAAGTTCGTCGACAAGGGATTGATCGAGAGACTCGAATTTGTCAGGGATCGGAGTTTTGAAAGGGTGACCTACACGGAGGCGATCGATCTTCTGAAGAAGAGTGGAAAAACGTTCGAGTATCCGGTTGATTACGGATTGAACCTCCAGTCGGAACACGAGCGGTATTTGACCGAGGAACACTTCAAGTGCCCGACGACCGTTTATAATTACCCAAAGGAGATCAAGCCTTTCTACATGCGTAAGAATGACGATGGAAAGACCGTTGCTGCAATGGACTTGCTAGTGCCGGGGATCGGGGAAATTATCGGTGGGAGTCAGCGGGAGGAACGGCTGGATGTGCTACGGGAGAACTTCGAAGCTCATGAGCTCGATGAAAAAGAATACTCCTGGTATGTCGACCTCAGGCGCTATGGAACCGTGCCGCATGCGGGCTTTGGGCTCGGATTTGAAAGGCTCCTGATGTTTGTCACAGGAGTGGCGAACATCCGCGATGTTATCCCTTTTCCCAGAACGCCGGGTTCTGCAGAATTTTGATCAGCCCTGAGATACGGGGACTTCGGAAATCGAACAGTAGAGCTTCCGAGTTTTCTTCCTTCCTTCGCCGAGGGCCGTTCTCTTGCGGAGTTCAAAAATTGAACCGTCCTCGCATACCACGATGAGTTCGCCTGAGCTGCTGGCACGAAGGGCTTTTACATGGTGATCGGAAATTTCAATTTCTTCGAGAACCGAGAGTTTTCGGCTGGTATCAGAATGCGGAGATGCAGCCATTAACTGGCCATCCTGGCTGGCTACGATCACTTTCCCGGAAAGTGAGGGGAAGCTCTCGCCGCGGTAGATGAGGCTTCCCGTTGCTGAGCCGATGACACCTTTCGTTGAATCAAGCGTGAGAAGAGGTCGGGTGATGATATCGGCAAGTTGGGAGCGAAACGCGAGATTGATTATGGAATTCGAGGCTTCCAGATCCCAGCCGAAATGTTCTCCCCCGATGTGGCTGAGGTGAACTCTTTCTTTTCCATCCTGTCCCAGCTCTCCGATGCAGAGGCGCTGCTGAAATGGGTCGTAAGCAAGGGAGTAGGGGGCGCGGAGACCAAATGCCCAAATCTCAGGAAGTGAATCGGTAACAAGCCGGAAAGGGTTGGTCTCCGGAATACCATATTGTCCGTTCTCAGAATTGAAACCAAGAGGGTCGATTCGCAAAACCTTGCCGAAGGCGCTGGTGAGCGAAGAAGCGTTTTTCGAGGCGCTCTTCTTTCCGACTTCTTCGATGGCTCCGTCACCTGTTCCAATGTAGAGATACCCATAGTGGTCGAAAGCGAGGCTGGAAACGTTGTGCTCGCGCCCATGCTGGCTGAACCGAAGGATCTGGCGTCTGTCCCCTTCAAAATTCGGGGAAAATGGGTCTTTTGCTGTGAATTCATAGAGCACGTCCTGGTGGGTTTCCTCGTCCGCACCGAATTCAGGGAGGAAGTCAGCTTTCCCGGAACCGGAGACCTCTGTGGTAACGACGTAAAATTTTCCGTATCCGGCGGTGTCTTCGACTAGAAATTCGGGGTGGAAGGCGAGGGCGGTGAATCCCAAGCTGTGGTCACTGGCTTCGTTCTCAAGGTGGGCGTAGTCGTTGGTTGTGAGGTCTTTGTTGAAGGATTCACGAGCGATCCGAACAATGGTCCCGTTCCGCTGGAGCACGTAGGAGATTCCCTGTGCATCCGTCGAGATGTCGACTGGCTTGTCGGTTTCTGCGAGGAGGACAGGCTCAGCGTTAAAATTCATCACCTCGTGAGGAATCAGATCCTGAACAACTGCTCCGGCGTCCTCATCGCTACCTTTCGTGAGCAGGTTTCCTTGAAACACCAGATAGCCCAGCATTCCGAGGACGGTGGAGAGAAGGAAGAGCCCAATTTTGCCAAGGACGGAAAGGATTATCGAATTCATGCGGGAACGAAAAATTTGCGGGTGCGGTATGAATTTTCATAATTAATAATTGTTTCTGAGAAAATTTGCAAGTTTGAAATTATTATTTTTTACTCTCAATTCTGAGAATTCGAAGGATTGAGGTATCCGGATTTACATATTTCGTTCGATCCGTCATGATCGAAGGCAGATGAACGGAGTATTCGATTCGGCGGAACTGGCTAGCTATCACGACAATGGCTACCTGATACGGAGAGGGCTCTTCACCGAAGAGGAAATCGGCCTACTGGCTGAGACGGCGAGAAATGATCACGCGCTTGATCAGGCTGCGACTGCCTTGGATGATGGAGAAGGTAATCGAGTGAGACTTTCACTCTGGAATCATCCTGGAGAGGGCATATATGGAATGGTTGCCCGCTGTCGCCGAATGGTAGACTCCGTAGAACAGTTGATCGGAGAAGAGGTATATCATTACCATTCTAAGATGATTCTGAAAGACGCCCGAACCGGTGGGGCGTGGGCATGGCACCAAGACTACGGATATTGGTATCAGAATGGACTTCTCTTTCCGGATCTCTGCAGTGTGATGATCGCCGTTGATCCGGCGACGAAAGAAAATGGATGTCTCCAGGTGCTGCGAGGTTCGCACAAAATGGGGCGTGTGAACCACATCCTTTCAGGGGAACAGGCCGGCGCGGATCGAGAGCGGGTAGAAGAAGCCCAAAAGGTGATGGAGTTGGTGTATTGCGAAATGGACCCGGGAGACGCGGTGTTTTTCCATTCCAACACACTGCATGCTTCCGGGGCGAATCACTCTGAGAATTCACGATGGGCGATGATCTGCTGCTACAATGCCGCATCAAACAATCCGTATAGGGAGTCGCATCATCCGAGTTACACCAAGTTGCACAAAGTGGATGATTCTAAGATCATCGAGGTAGGTCGAACAGAGGCTGCTCGATCGGGCGTTGAATTCGCAAATATCGAAGAGGATGACCAGAGTGCGAAGGTGCTGGCAGAATCAGGAGAGGAACCGTAGAAGCATGATGAAAAAGTTCGCGATAGTTGCCTTGGTGGGCCTTTTGACTCCTTTAGCGAAAGGTGAGCCGGAATTCGACACCCTTTTCGATGGCACCTCTCTGGAAGGGTGGGAGCAGTCGGGCAATTGGGAAATTCAAACGGATGGAAGCCTTTTTCGTAAAGAGAAAGGCGGGAGCTTGGTGTTTGCGGAATACAAAGTTCCAGATGACTTCGAACTGAGGTTCGAATGGCGGGTGGGGGAGGGTAGCAACAGCGGCGTCTATTATCGGCCTACCCAATACGAGTACCAAATTCTGCATAACGAGGGCCACAGCAATGGAACGAATCCGAGGACGACTGCGGCTTCCCTCTATTTCTGTATGGCGCCGAGCGAGGATGTCACCAAGCCGGTAGGCGAGTGGAATACGGCTCGAATCGTGGCCAAAGGTAGTTTTATTCAGCACTGGCTGAACGGGGAGAAGGTGGTCGCGTTCGATTACGACGATTCTCGATGGGAGGAAAATGTTAAGCTTTTACAAGCTCGCGGGGGAGATCTCTCAGCACGGGGAGCGTTTCTCTCTTTGCAGGATCATGGCGACCCGGTTTGGTTTCGGAATATTCGATTGAGAGAAATTCCGGCGGAAGAAGAAATCGACGAGTCGTCACTCACGCCAGCTCTTGTCCCGGAGAGTGAGAGGGAGGCTGAGAGGAAGAAAGTCGAGGCGATTCGAAAAAAGCGGGAAGCGGAAGAGAGAAAAACGAAGTGAGGGCCCGCTTCAAAGATCCATAATGCTTTCGATGAGGATGCTTTGGAGAACTGAATAGAGCTCGTACTGGGCTAACAGGAGAACACGGTCTTGATCGATGCTATGAATTCCCTCGCTTTGTGCGATGGCGCGATCCTCGGCATCAGCGAGCCCGTATTCCTCATTCATTAGAAGGCGTGCCTGGTTGAGAACGCTGTACCAGGGTTCGGTATGTTCGACGGGGACGTCCACGCGTTTCAATTCGAGATTTTCGCCGAGCCATTCAAAGGCATCGATTTCCGGCATCTCCTCCGGAGAGAGGTTTCTCACTCCACTGAGGTCTTCTTTCACGATGTCGCGAGATTGTGAAAAGGTACTTTCCAAGTCGGGTTTTACGAATTCCTCCCAATCGTCCACGTGAGATAGCGTGTCCTCATCTGCGAGGGTACTGGTATCGAAGGGAGAGGGAAAGAGACGCTCGCGGCTGGCCGGCCGAAATCCTTCACCAGCTGCGATTCCCGGCAGCTCTTCGATCAATTGCCACTCTGCTGGCGTCAGGGCGTCGAGTGACCAACTGTCTTCATTCTTCAAAAATCTCATGCGATATCGTTCCGGAAGGAACTGGGTAGACTACGGTCAGGCCCGGATTCTGTCAGGTCCTGAAATTACACTTTTGGTCTTCTACCGCCTCTTTTTGAGTGTGTCGCATATTTGACATTTAATTCAGACTTACAATTTAATATTGCGAAATTCGAAAGGTATGAGAAACTTATTTGAAAATTTGTGCGACCAAAAGGGTTGATCATCTAATTATTATGAAAAATCTAATAAAAAAGTTGCACAAAGCTATCGTAGCGGGTTAAATTGTTAACAATTACCATAATTTCTAAAATCGCTAGGAGGTAACATTATGCAATTATCAGAAGAAACTAACGCCGGGGTCGAGCCGAATGCCGATCGCTTGGCTGATTTCATTATGTTCGCCCAGCGTTCATTCCTACTCGACCTTTCGAAGGAACTGAACAAAGGGAACGTATCGTACGCCCAGTTTTTCTTGCTGGGATATCTTGCCAACGAGGATTACCTCACAATGACGGATATCTCTAAGAAAATGGGCCATTCCACCGCTGCTGCAACCGGTCTGGTCGATAGACTTGAGAAACTCGGTTACGTCCAGCGCCTCCATGCTGCCGACGATCGTCGCAAGGTAATGGTTCAGATCACCCGTAAGGGAATTGAGATGGTCAGTCGCCTGCGCAACGTGATTGCCGACAGCATTTCGCAAGTGATGGCTGCTACGGAGAGCGGGGAAGAAGCAGATATCCAACCCATTTATTCACAGTTGCGAGAGTTTTTAGGTTCCCGATAAACCTTAAGAGGGAAGTAATTTTGCCTCCCTTACTCAGCGAAACACACTCATCAGGTTTATCGAGAAACTAACAACCTCCCACAGTTAAGCGATTTTAGAGACGCTCCCGGGCAACCGGGAGCGTTTTCGTTTGTAAGGTAAAATGTCAGGGACTGAGGCGGGAAATGGACCACTCTCCTTCCGCCAGAGAATAGACAAAACGGTCGTGCTTGCGCCCTGGCTGGCCCTGCCAGAATTCTACGAGATTTGGAGAGAGGCAGTATCCTCCCCAAAAGTCGGGTAGTGGAACGCAGTCCTGTTCTCCTGTATCGGGAAACTTCTGTTCGAATTCTTCTACGCGGGTGCTGAGCCATTCTCGGTTTGGAATTGATTCGCTCTGCCTGGAGGCCCAGGCCCCAATTCGACTATCGTAAGGGCGAGAGTAGAAATAGCTTTCCGAGACCTCGCGAGGCACCTTGGAAACGGTACCTTTTACCTGGACTTGCCTTTCCAGCTCCTTCCAAAAGAAGAGAAGCGAGGCATTCGGTGTGGTTTCCAACTCTTGAGCTTTCCGGCTCTCGTAGTTTGTGAAAAACGTTACTCCTCGTTCGTCGAAGTCTTTCATGAGAACAATTCGAGAGGTGGGTGACCCGTCGAGACCTATGGTGCCAAGGGTCATGGCATTTGCTTCGCGGATTTCGGCTTCCCTCGCCTGCTTGAACCATTTTTCGAACTGGTCGAAGGGTGATTCTGAGAGATCAGTGCGGGATAGGCTCGACAGGCGGTATTCCTGACGAAGTTCGGCGATTTCAGGTTTTGAGAGGGAACTCATGCTCTTTTCGGGGATTTGATTACTCTAGTGTGGTGTTAGCCAAGTTCGTCACATAATGAAAGTTTTGTTTTGGGAGCTCCAAAAGAGCGTCGCTACGCTCCGAATTGTCTGGGGAAACGCTGATCTTTGCCCGAAGTCTCTGCGTTCTTCGCTCGTCACGAATCCCGATTCGCTCCTCGCGAACGCCTTGCGATTCGGGAAAATCTCTCGCGTCTTCATGCAACAAACTTGGGTAACACCACACTAGGGATAATTACGAAATTCTTTGTTCTGTCGCTTCAAATATTCGGTTGAATTGGGTATCGCTTCGTAGTCTGATGGAACTGATGTCAGGTGAAAATGCCGAACTTTCCAGCCGATTGGACAAAATTCTGTTCGATCAGGCTAAAATCAGGGAGTGCATCGCTTCGATGGGGGCTGGCATTACGCAGGATTACCACGGCGAACCTTTGACTATCATTGTTGTTCTGCAGGGGGGTGCTCTTTTTATGGCAGACTTAATTCGGGAGATCCATCTGCCGCTCAGGATCGATTCGATTTCCGTCGCAAGCTATCATGGTGGTACGAAGAGTTCCGGTGTGGTGACATTCTTACAGGACAAGTTGCCCGACATTGAGGGGCGGCACGTTCTCCTTGTTGATGATATCCTGGATACCGGAAGGACAATTTCCGCAATTGCTGAAAAGCTTCGTGAAGAAGGGAAGCCAAAGTCGCTCAAGATTGCCGTGCT
The DNA here is from genome assembly GCA_002698785.1 of Verrucomicrobiales bacterium. GTDB lineage: Bacteria > Verrucomicrobiota > Verrucomicrobiia > Verrucomicrobiales > DEV007 > Arctic95D-9. Next base: position 174,100 of record PAAG01000038.1, read on the forward strand.
TTTGAAGAAATCGATAGATCGAGCGGTGGTGGTTGATGCGGACTACTGGGGGTTTGAAGTCGGGAATGAATTCGTAGTGGGCTATGGTCTCGACTATCAGGGAGAATACCGGAATCTACCCGTGATCGGAGTGCTAAAAGAGGAATTTATCGCGAAAAATGGGTAGCGTTCGTCTCTTATTTTTCTCCGTTTTGCAGGATCTCACTGGCACTGAGTCGATGGAGGTGAATCTTCCGGATCAAGGACTGAAGGTGAGGGAGTTACTCGATATGGTAATTGAGTCCTTTCCCGGTCTGGAGGCTTGGAAAACTCGGTTGCTGATTGCAGTGGATTGCGAATATGCCGATCTCGAACAGGTCGTGAAGCCGGGTAGTGAGGTTGCCCTAATGCCGCCTGTCCAAGGAGGATGATTCCTTTCCGGATGCTGTCGAAATTCATTTACTTCCGTACCGATTGAACCAAGACTACCCCGCGAATGGCAGCCTGGTTCTATACTGACGAAACAGCAAAGCAATGCGGTCCTCTGGAGGAGGAGGCAGTTCTCGAACTCAGTAAGGACGGGACGATCCTTTCAAAGACCCTGGTGTGGAAAGAGGGAATGGATGATTGGGTCCCTTTCAATCAAGTCGCGGAAAGTTTTTATGGAAGCGATGATGACGGTGTTCCGGTCGAGCTTGGTGTGTGTGCATATTCGGAGCGAATTTTTCCGATGGGTGAACTCATCCCCTATGGCGAAGCCCTGATCGGCCCCGAATACAAAGACGCCTTTGTGCAGGAGCTCATGGAGGTTGCGGCGGTGGATATCGAAGACGCAACTGAGAAGAAGCTCGAGTATGTGGGCTTCTGGTGGCGAACGCTATCGTCGCTGCTCGACTATATGATCAAGATGATTCCATCCTGGATCTGCATGGTTCCATATTATGTCGTTGCAGCCATGGGATCGGGGATTTCCGAATCCAGTAGCGAGGTGTTGCCTGCTTGGACGACAGGGATGCTCCTTTCCGCCGGACTGGGGTCCCTCGGAATGTTGGCTATCAGCATATTCTACGAGACGTGGATGATTGGAAAGTACCAGGCAACGCTCGGGAAAATGGTAATAGGTGCCAAGATCGTCAGTGCCGACGGCTCCAGGCTCACTTACGGGAGGGCGTTCGGTCGCTGGCTAGCGAAGAAGCCTCTCAACTACATCATTGTGATGGGCATTCCTTATTTCGTTTTCTTTCTTTTCCTTTTCGGGATGGGGGCACTGTCGAGTGGCGGATCGAGTGATAACTCTGCGGGAATCGCACTCGCGATCCTTGCTGGGTTCGGGATCTTTCTTTTTACGATGGTTCTCTGCGGTGGTGTCTACTGGATGGCGGCATTCGACAAAGAGAAGAGAACTCTTCATGATCGAATCGCTTCAACGAGAGTGATAAAGAAGTAAGCGGATATCTATCGGATGGAAGAAACCTTGAGCGAAACTGAAGCTGCAATACTGCAATGCCCGCGCTGCCGCAGCCAATTGAACGTTGGCGAAGAAATCGAGCATCTGGACGAGAGCTGCCCGGTTTGCAAAAGCGAGATGAAGCTCTTTGTATTTCCTCGCCTGTTTCGAGCTCCTGCATCCAGTACCGCTGGGAAGCTATCCGTCGATGGAGATGCCACTTGCACGTTTTACCCCGAACTGAAGGCGGAAAAGGTCTGTGACGCCTGCGGGTGCTTTATGTCTGAGAAGGCGGCTGTTCGATGGAGCGGCGGAGATTACTGCCTGCCGTGTATCCATCGCCTTCGAGAAGAGGAGCGATCTGCCGGTTTCTTAGCGAAGACAAAACGATATGATTATCGGGCTCTCGCCCTGGTATGGTTGCTCGCTCCCTTTTCGCTTTTTACGGCACCGGTTGCGATCTATCTGCTGCTTCGTTATCGAAAATCGAACGTTACGTTTGTTCCCGGGGGGAAGGCTGTGTGGTGGGTAGCTATGATATCCTCGATATTGATGCTACTCGGGTGGGCCTTTCTTATCGTAATCTGGGTTTCTCTCATTGTGGACGGACTCTCCTGATCTGATGATTAAGCCGGGAACCTACGTATTTGGGATTGGAATCGATATCATCGACACGGATCGTATTGAGGAGTCCGTGAAGAAATTTGGCGATCGCTTTCTTGATCGCATCTTCACTCCCGCGGAACGGTCGTATTGTGAGGCTAGAAAGCCAAGTTCGCGCCATTTCGCGGCGAGGTTTGCTGCCAAAGAAGCGATTGCCAAGGCGTTGGGAACGGGAATCGGGGTGCACCTGGAGTGGCGTGACATGGAGATTCTGCGGGATGAGGCTGGAAAGCCATACGTTACTCTGTCAGGAAATGGGAAGGATTTTGCCGATGAGAACAAAATCCGGGAGATTTTGATAAGTCTCAGTCACGCCGACAATCATGCTGCCGCCAATGCATTGGCTGTCGCCGAAATCGGGGCATAAAAAAACACCCTGACGAAAACGACAGGGTGTTTTGAAAGAGTTCCGGCAAAGTGCCTGAAATATCGGAATCAGGCTTTTGCCTTACCGACTTTGCACTGGCCTTCGAGAGAAGCGCCTTCTTCCATCTGCAGGCTGACGGTGCTTACTGAACCGGAGATGACGGAAGTGGGTGAGAGGCGGCAGGAGGTGAAATCACCATTGCCGTTTACTTTCCCTTCGATGATTGCCTTCTCTGCCTTCAGGTCGCCGGCCACAGATGCATTCTGGCCAATAGTGAGGCTTCCTTTCGATGTGATGTTTCCTTGGATGGAACCATCGAAAATGAGATCGGTGGAACAATTGAGATCGCCCTCAATCTGAATGTCGCTGGATAGATGACTGCTCACGGTAGTAAATCGGTTGGGATTCGATAGGAAAACGAAGGGAACGATCCTTTGATGTTCCCAAGTGCGAGTGACTGTAGCGTGAAATTTCAAAGGTGTTGAGCTTTTTTTTGAAAAAGCGATAGGCGGTGAGGAAAGAGCCCGGAGGCGTGAAAGGCAATTTTCCCTTTGTTGAATTACGACCGTGGTTCAGTATCTTTCCCCGTGAGGCCCCGGGGTGGTGTTACGCTGTATTGCTTGGTCAATCGGTCCTTTGCCTCGCGGGAGTATGTGAACTAATGGCGGAGAACATGTTATCGGATCGACCGGAGTATGGTCGAACTTTCAGTACAGTCATGTGGGTTGTCTGCTCAATCGCGACAATGCAGATGATCGCGGTGGGCTTTGCCTTGTTGCGAAAACCTGTCGTTACCGAGGTTGCGGGGAATTCGATTCCTGAAAACTTCGTGCCCAACCTTCCGGTTACTACTCCGGTGGCACAGGAACGACCGGAGCCACAGGCACAAGCGAGCGTCGAGTCTCCATCAATCATGCGTGAGCAGCCTGCCCTGATGCCACGGCAAATTTCTGCGGCGACTCCTCCTGTCGTTGAGCCGACGATTGATGATTTTGCGGATACAGAATTCAGCGACCCTTCTTTTCGGATTCCTGACACCAGTCAAACGGCCTCACGATCTGTCGGCTTTCCCGGTGCCGGTTCACCTTCAGGGAGGGAATCGGCGAGCGGCGTGCTTCCGCAACCTGCATTTCATGGTCCTACGGGCTCTCAGCCTTCGCTTTCGGACAATCTTTCCGAGGCTGCGCTTTCCGCTCCGGCAATTGAAGGGGCGATATTGGAGCGATTGGTTTCCGCCGGCGAAGAGCACCGAGCCAGCGGAAACATGCAGGCGGCCTTGAGGGATTTGAAAGATGCTGAAACAGCCCTGCCGGAGCACCCGCGAGTACTTGGGGGGCTTGCTGCCACTTATCTCCAGATGGGGTTGGATGCGAAAGCGAATGCCTACTGGGAAAGGCTTCTCGAACTCGGACCTATCCGGGCGGGCGACTATTATGCGATTGCGGAGAGGCAACTGAAGGGGGAAGTCGTTCCCTCTGAGGGTTCAACGGCGAGTGTGATGAAGCTGGGAGAAGTCGTGGTCGAAAAAGCCCCCACGGTCGATGATATACAGCGGGTTTCCCTCCGCGTACCAATAGAGGCGGATCCCTCGGCAGAACCATCGGGTACCGATATGTCGCTGATCGTGTATTTTTTTGACATCGTGGATGGGGAGCGGATTGAGTCGTCGACAGCGGATACTTCCGAGCTCTATCCGACAGAGCCGTATGACTGGCAGGTGAATGGGCGGGAGGAAATCGTTGTGAACTACACTCAGCCGGCTTTTTCGGATGAACAGATTCGTGAGCTAGGTCACCGTAGCTATTATGGGTACGCTATCGAGCTTTACTATCGGGACCAATTGCAGGACAAAGTAGTCGAGCCTCTGGAAATCTCGCATCTGCAGTATCCGGAGATGACCGGGGGAGAGTCGGAACCACTCTCTTCGCCTGGACCCGAGAACGCTCTCTTTCCTGAATAGCACTGTTTCGAATTAACCCAATGCAGCAAGACCCCATCATACTTTTACTGGACTCTTCGGAGGATGACCGGAAAACCGTTCATTCTGTCTTGGGTGATCGGTCTGGCAAGGTGATTGAAGCCGATTCGCCTTCAGCTGCCTGGGAAGCTTGTCGCGATCAACCCTACATCACTATGATGATCGCGGGTATTACGGAGGCAAATGGGAACGATGTTTTCGATCTGCGGGACTATTTGCACCGCGAGATTGGGAGTTTTCCCAGCGTGTTCAGTAGCGCTGAGGATATGACTCCCTTCTACCCACGCGTGCTCGAAGTAGACCGTTTGTTTTTTAAGCCGATAAATCGAGGGGTATTGCTCGATTGGTTTGATTCTGTCGTTTCCAAGCCAGCATCGGAGCCTGTGGCGACCGAGCCCGCGCCCGCCAGCGAAACGCCGAGTGACGTTTCTGAGCCAATCAGTTCTCCGCCACCGGAGATTGCTACTTCTCCCAATGAGACGCCCGTTGAGGAAGTGACTGTGCCGCAAGTGGAATCGGCACCGATTGAATTGCCGGAAGAAGCTCTGCCGGTAGGGACTCGGCTTGGTGATTACAAGTTGTTACGGGAGATTCAAAGGGACGAAAATTTTGCTCTATACGAAGCGGAGCAGACTTCAATCGGCCGCCACGTGGCGTTGAAGACGCTTTACCGAAAACATCGAAAGGATATTCGCTGGGTACAGGGATTTGTGGATGAAGCGAGTGCTCGTGCTTCGGTCAATCATCCTGCAATTTCGCTGGTGTATGAATGCGACCAGGAGCTGGGAGTCAATTTTTATACTCTTGAGCTGGTCGATGCGCCCAGCTTGAGTGACCTGGCTCGCAGAAGGAGTGATCTGACTGACGCTGTTCTCTGGAAGATTCTGGAAGCTGCGGCAGATGCACTTCTTTATCTCCGGGAGAATGGAATGTCTCACCGCATGATCACTGCTCAGACGATTCTCCTCGCGAAGGGGGGGGAGCCGAGGATCGCTAATCCGGTTCGAGGGCGGGGGTATGCGCTCTCTGTAGAGGAAGAAAAGCAGCAGATGGAACTCCTTGCCCGGGCGATTTCTCCGTTTCTGAGAAAGTCCGGATCTGATCCGGCGCTTTACGCGCTGGTGAATCAAATGGGCACGGATCGCATCGACGCGATCAACACGATTGACGGATTGAAACGGGCACTCGGTCCGGTGGATCCGATGGAGGGGCTGTCTGATGCAGAAGTTGCCCGGATGGAAGAGAAGCGTACGAATCGGGTTGCCGTGGTTACGGGAACTGTCGTCGGTTTGTTGATCATCGTGGGGGCGTTGATCGCCTATCTCATTCTCGGAGGAAAACCGGAAGTTCGTGAACTGGGCGAAATGTCTCGCATACCGGATGGGGTTTTTCCTTTTCAGGACGGGAAAGAGTTGGAAGTGCCGGAGTTCTGGATCGGTCGATATGAAGTGACGATTGCCGATTACGCGAAATTCCTGGATGCCGTCTCTGCGAAGCCAAAACTCTTCAAGGCTCTGGCTCATCCGGACCAGCCCGAGGCGAAAAAGAGTTACGAACCCGTGCAATGGGGAAGCATGCTGAGGGCGGCCACGCGCGGAGGAAAGTTTTTGAAGGACACGATCGATCTGAATTGCCCCGTTGTCGGGGTCGACTGGTGGGATGCGTATGCCTATGCCAAATGGATGGGGGGGCGCCTTCCCACGGAGCAGGAGTGGGAGAAAGCCGCCCGTGGGCGTTCTGGCAGTGTTTACCCGTGGGGTGATGAGCTGGTGAAAGCTAATTTCAACAGTGGTCTGGATTATGAGAACGAAGATGTGGAAGGAGGAAGTGTCGATGGATTCGAATACTGGTGTCCGGTCGATGCGATTGCTGCAGACGAAAGTCGATACGGAGTGATTGGGCTGGCAGGAAATGTGAGCGAATGGATCGATACGTGGGATGCCCACCCTGATTCTCCGGACAAAAAAGTCCCTCTGAAGCGAGGAGCGTCTTTTGGCACGACGGAAGGGTTTGAGCTGACCTCGCGCAGAGCAAGCAGCTCGGCTGACGAGCAGAACTTTTTCACTGGATTTCGTATCGCTTCCGATGTCGAAAGGGACCAAATGGTGAAATTTTCTCCAGGGAACTCAACCGCAGCTCCGAAGTCGGAAAACGCAGAAGCACCTGCTCCTGAGGCTCCCAAGGAAGGGGTTCCCGCTGCACCTGAATCTGCGGCCTCACCAGAGTCTGCTGGGATGGGGGGCATGTCTCCCGAACCGGGAAACTAATCGTCGAGGCTCCTGGCTGCCGCGAATACGAAGTCATCATCGCTTTCAAAGCTGATAATCATGGGGCGGCAGCAGATTTCGCAGTCGTAGTCGACTTCGCATGGGGTCTCGCTGGGTGGCGGTGTTGCAACGGAGAACTCTTCGAAACAACTGGGGCAGGTGACTGGCTGGGTATCCATTGGTTAGCGGTCCGGCGACAAACTACGCGCAGGGTGGAAAAACGGTTGTGAAATCACTGAAACCACTTAGGTTTCCCGCCCCTCCGCTGCAGGTGCCTCGCAGGCGGTGGGAATTAAGTCGAGGCAACATCGGAAGGCTAACGAATCAAGTAACCAACCACTAACCTACATTATGTCAGCTACTATTACCGCATCGAATCCGGAGCTCATGGCTCTGATCGATCAAAATTTCCATTCCCACCGCGAAAATTCGATCGTGCGGGGGACAATCATTGAAATCCGCCCTCAAGTCGTCGTCGTCGACATTGGCGCTAAATCAGAGGGTATCATTCCAGTTTCCGAATTCGAAGACGAAGAATTTGCCGTAGGTGACGAAATCGAAGTTCTCCTCGAGCGCCTCGAAAATGATGAGGGCATGGTCGTCCTCTCGAAGGAAAAAGCTGCCCACAAGCAGAACTGGGACAAGATCGTCAAGGTTTACGAAGACGGCGGTCTTGTGAAAGGCAAGGTCAAGTCTGTTGTCAAAGGCGGCCTTATGGTCAACGTCGGCGTGGAGGCTTTCCTCCCCGGCTCTCAAATTGACATTATTCCTCCCAAAGATCTCAATGAATACGTGGGCAACGTTTACGAATTCAAGATCGTTAAAGTTAACGACATCCGTAAGAACATCGTTCTCAGCCGTCGCGAAGTTATCGAAGCCGAGCGTGCCGAGCAGCGTGCGGAATTCCTCGAGTCCGTCAAGATTGGCGACAAGGTCGAGGGTATCGTCAAGAACATCACCGACTTCGGTGCGTTCATCGATCTTCAGGGTATGGACGGACTCCTGCACATCACCGATATGAGCTGGGGCCGCATCAACCACCCAAGCGAGATGCTCGCCATTGGCCAGAAGATCGAGGTCGTTATTCTCGACGTGGACAAGGACAAGGAGCGTGTATCTCTTGGCCTGAAGCAGCTTCAGGACAACCCATGGGAAGCGATCGATTCGAAGTACCCAATCAGCTCCGAGGTTGCCGGCCGCGTAACCAAGCTGGTTCCTTACGGTGCTTTCGTAGAAATCGAGCGCGGTGTGGAAGGACTTATCCACGTTTCCGAACTTTCCTGGACGAAGCGTATTACCCGCCCGAGCGACGTGCTTTCTCTCGATCAGGATGTGAAAGCGGTAGTTCTGGCTATCAACAAGGACGAGCAGAAGATTTCTCTCGGTGTTCGCCAGCTCGAGCCCAACCCATGGGACGAAGTGGAAACACGCTACCCGATCGGCAGCACGATCAAGGGCGAGATCCGCAACCTTACTCCTTACGGTGCTTTCGTAGAGCTGGAAGACGGAATCGACGGAATGATCCACGTATCCGACCTCAGTTGGACACGGAAGATCAATCACCCAAGCGAGATCCTCAAGAAGGGCGAAGAAGTCGAGGCAACTGTTCTCGAGATCGACAAGACGAATCAGCGAATTTCGCTTGGTGTGAAGCAGCTTGAAAACGATCCATGGAGCGAAATCGATACCCGCTTCAAGGTTGGCGATCTCGTCAAGGGAACGGTGGCCAAGATCGCAAGCTTCGGTGCTTTCATCCAACTGGAAGACGACATCGATGGCCTGGTGCACATCTCGCAGCTTAGCGAAGACCACGTAGCCAAGGTGAAAGACGTCATCAAAGTAGGTGACGACGTAGAAGCCCGCGTGATCAAGGTGGACAAAGTCGAGCGCCGTATCGGTCTTTCCATCAAGGCGGCTGAATACAGCGAAGAGCAACTCAAGAAGGAGACTGCAGCATTCGACGCGCTTCGTCCAAGTTCCGACCTCGTTGGTCTGGAGCAGGCATTCAACAATGCCTTCGAAGAGTGGCGTCCGGGCGAGGAATCCGACGAAGATTGATTTCGAACAGAGAAATCTCAAGCCTGCGGGTGATAGTCCCGCGGGCCAAATCTTTCCGAAAGGGGGCAGGGTTTTCACTCTGCCCCCTTTTCTTTTGGGCATTTATTTGGTCTCAGCCAGTCACAAAAGCGCTCTTTACGAAAAGGTAGTGTGGGGTCAGACTGTAGGAGACCTTCAAATTTTCATACCCAATCGAAGCCAAACTCATCGGAATACTCGGAAAACCGGGTGTTGAAACGAACCTGCTATGAATCGGGAGACCACCAGAATCGATCTTCCTCCTCCAAGGGAGATACGTCCGCGTGGAAACCGCGTTTCTCCATGGGTGTGGGTTGCCCTGGTGGTGGTATCTCTTGTAATTGGCATTTCTGGCGGGATTTTCTTTGGCGCCCGCAGTGGTGGACCCTCCGAAGAGGAGGTCCATAAGGCGGGGGTTCAAAAGGAGGTTGCTCGAAAGGTGGCGGACGCACGATCAGCGGTTGCCGAAGGCGATTGGTTTGAGGCCCGTCGCCTTTTTGTCGAGGTGAGGGATCTCGACCCAAAAAACCCGGATGCTCTCGCGTCTTTGCCTCTTATCGATCGGCGGCTGGACGAGGCTAGAGGTGTAATCGAAGTCGAAACTGTGCCCGAGGGGGCTGAGGTCTGGATGGAGGGATATGGGAAAAAGACGAGCCCGGCCACGTTCGTGGGAGTGCCGTTTGGTGAACAGACCCTGACGATCAGGAAAAAGGGATTTGAGCCGGTTGTTCGGAAGGTTGAAGTGAAAACCGAGGAGCCGATCAAGGTCGCTGATATCAAGCTCGCGAGGAGTGCGGGTAGGCTGGAAGTAGTGAGTGAGCCGGAAGGGGCAGAGTTTAAGTTGCTGAAAACGATCGATAAGGAGGTAAAGGAACTGGTCGAGATCGGCAAGACGCCAGCCAAGATCGAATTGCTGGATGCAGGAGAGTATCAAGTCCTCATGGCAGTGGAGGGTTGGCCTGAGTATTCCGAGTACGTTCGCGTGGAAAACAATCGAAATTCGTCCGTGTCCGCTGTTTTTGCCAAGGGTGGGCTGAACGTCACCAGTGATCCGGTCGGTGCCGAAGTCTGGATTCAAACGGGGGAGGCGAATCTGAAAAAGGTCGGAGTTACGCCCCTAAGCCTGTCGGAGCTTCCGGTTGGAAAGCACAAGCTGGAAGTGCGTTACGATACGTGGGCACCGATCCAGCGAACCGTGGAAATTGCGGACGGAGTCACGCAGGACCTGAATTTCTCGTGGGAGCGTGCCCTGGTGGTCTTTGACAGTGATCCTGTGGGAGCAAAAGTCTATCTGGGGGATCGTCGGTTAGGAAATGGGGTGCAAGCGACTCCTTTTCGAATGGAACTACCGGAAGGGGAATACCTTTTCTCTGCTCAGCTTGATGAATTGGGTTCGACTGGAAAGTCTGTCTATGTGGATGCTGGTGCGGGAACGAATCAGGTGGTTTTTGAATTCGACTACGGGACTGTCCGCTTGGAGAGCGAGCCTCCTGGAGCCTCGGTTGTTTCGAATGGAATGCCCCTCGGGAGAACTCCGCTGGTGCTGCCCGTTGTTCCTCCTGGCAACTACTCCTACACGATCAGCAAAGAGCAGTATCGTCCTTCCGAGGTTTCTGGTTTGCTTGAACCGGGTGGAGCTCTCAATTTTTCTACGACGTTGAAATACGATCCAGCTCCGGTAACCAGTCGGACGTTTACCAATGGTCTGGGGCAAGAGTTGATCTGGATAGGGGAGTTGAATGGGTGGGTCGCTTCTCATGAGACGACCCAGGCTGCCTATGAGCGAATCATGGGGTCCAACCCGAGCTATTTCAAAGCTCCGAATCACCCGGTCGATAGTGTGAACTGGTATGAGGCGGTTCAGTTTTGCGAACGCCTGACTGTTCAGGAGCAGGGGCTGGGTAATTTGCCGGAAGGGTTTCGATATCGACTTCCCAAGGATGCTGAATGGAGCAAGTTCGTAGGGCAGCAGAAACTGGATGGTGCGATATCGAGTCTTTTCGAGAGGAGGAAATCACACGCCCCGGTCGGCTCGCTGGCTGCGAATGAATTTGGCCTCTACGATGTGAGGGGAAATGTTTGGGAATGGATGAATGACTGGTATTCTCACACGATCGTAAGCCGCGTTCAGAAAGAAGGGGGAACTCCGAACAGCTCCTGGGTAGGTACTGAAAAGAAAGTTCTCAGGGGAGGAGCGTGGACAAGATCTTCTCAGTTTGATCTTGCAGTCGCGAATCGATCAGCTGCCCGACCCTCGGCCGAGGATCGCTATGATGTGGGGTTTCGCATCGTGTTGATGCGAGATTAGGATCCTTTGGATTGCTTGTTTCTCTTTCTGCCGCGAGCCAATTTCACTTTTTTCTCCAGGTCCCGAAGCTTCTGGAGACGGTCGCTGGGAATTGTGAGGTTTCCTTTTACACGGGAGTCGAAATTGCAGTAGGTCATGTTGCTAAGTGTGGCCGTCTTTGAAGTCAGATGCTTGTGCTGCGTTGTTCGGGCATGATGCTTGTTTGTCTTTCAGACAATACGTCGCCAGAAACTGCAATCGGGCGAAAGCGGTAGGCGAGACCTGTGAGAGTGATACTGCATGAACAGGGCAACTCGCATCTTAGTCGAACCAAAACCAAGGGCCGAATTACTTCGGATTGAACCACGCCGATTTTTTGGTCTGCTTGAGAATCTCGATAGTGCGAAGCTTATCCTACGGTCGAATCAGGGGACTCTGTTCCGCTCGACACAGTTTGGGGTATTTGTCAGTCAGGAGGATGGAGTTCTGGTCGATCTCGTCAGTGGCTTGTTTGTTGATCCAAAGGGTATCGAAGCGATCTACCGTGTATGCGAAGGAGGACGTGAAACGTTTGAGATCGAAATCGAAGGAATGGGAATACCGTTGGCGATTGTGCCTGAGCGCAGTCTTGATCTAGGTGGATGTGTCAGGGGTTTGTCATCGATACCTGTGGAAAGGGTGATTCCATTGGAAATGCTTCGCATGATTGGTGCAGGGACGTGGCTCGACGAGTCTTTGCCATTTCAACCGGAGGAAGAGTTTGCGGTCGGGGTTTCCAAGAGCTCGTTTGGCGAGGAGCGCTTCGACCTGAAATTCGCCTCCACTCACATTGGAATAGCAATTCAACTTCAGGTCACATACTCCGATCGAGATGGCTCCTGTGTTCGACTGTATGACGCCTCTTCGGAATCAGTTGTTTTCCTACGAAGCGAGAGGCGAGCTGCTTTGAGCCAGGAAATGAGAGAAGGTTTATTAGCCTGTTAGTTTCTGTATGAAGGGCGAATTTCTACCCGGCGATGCAAACGCAGTGCTCACAAAGGAGTCAGCGGTGCGATTAGGGGGATGCTACCGTGATATACTGGAAGCGCTTCCCGACCTCGGGAGCGTATATATCCAGGCGCGAAACTCGGGTGGAGGGTTAGGGAAGACTGTTTCAAAGTTTTGCCCAGCAACGCTCGAGGACGAAGATTTTGCTATCGATCCGGATACGGGTATCGCGGTTTCACTTTCCGAATGGATCGGAATTCACGGTGGGATTTTGCCATTTGAGTCGGAGCGAATTCCTGCGCTGGATTTTGAGTTTGCCTGTTTCACTTCTGGATTGAGCCTGCTCGAAATTCCAGGGCTATGCGACGAGGGCGCGATACAGGATTTGGCGTGTCGTTTTTTCGACTCCGAGATTACTTCGGAAGAACTGATTGAATGGAGGGATACAATTGAAGGTCAGCCAGACATTTGCCCGTGTTGTCAGAAAGCTTCAGAAATACGGGCAGAGAATGTGGAGTCCCATCCTCTTTACGAAATTTGCAGGCAGGCGAGTCTGTCTGGATTTGAGCTTCGCTTTCGCATTCAGGCACCTCATATAGATATGGTATCTGCATTTGCCCCATCGAAGGTCCACGCGTCGAACGGTTTTCTGGTGATCCTCCCGCAAACGGGAGACGCTGCCTGGCATGTTGATATGCGAATGGTGCACTCGCTTCGGATCTCGACTATTCGGATGGACGGAGAGAAATTGGGGCAGTTAGAAATTTTCGATATGTTCGGAAATAGAAATTTCCAGGTGACCTGCGATGTACCTGATATTGACGCGGCATGGGAATCAATCTGCAGACGCGGGTAATGCCGCAGATTGTTTGAAAGCTAGTCGTTGCCTGAGTCAGGCTCACTCTTTCAAGCCGCTTCGTACTTTGAAGGCAGCACCCCTTTGACTACACGAAATGCTTTGCTGAAGTGGCTCAGGCTATGATAGCCCACTTCCACGGCAGCTTCGCTGACGGAATAGTTGCCGCTCAGGATCAGTTCAGCAGCTTTCTCGACGCGAAGTTTCCTGACATACTGGCTAATCGTTGTTCCTGTTACGGTGGAAAAAGTGCGACTGATGTAGAATGAGCTGCATTCCAGATGATCTGCAATTTTCTGGAGGTCTACCGGCTCCTCGAAACGGTTGTCCAGGTATTGTTTTGCCTTCTCGACTCTTTCCATTGCCAGGCGTTTCTGACGAGAGCAGAAGAACTCATCTTCCTGTCGTGATGAACGAAAACAGAAGATAGAGATCAACTCCCTGATCTTGCCTTCATACCAGAATCCACGAGCAGGACCGGAAACCATCGGATTGGTAAAAGAGTCCAACAAGGAAGCCTGAAGACTGGTGGAGTACGAAATTGGCGTTTCAAAACCGCCTAACTGATCTGGCGGAGATTGCGGGGAGAAAAGTCGTTTTCGAAGCTCCGGCTGCAAGCCTGGGCGAAATGGTTCGAGTAGATTTGCGAGAAGGTTGTTTCCAAGACCAACAACCAATACGCTGGTATCCTTTTCACACTGGAGAAATCCAGGGAAGTTTAGAGCAGAACCGAAGACCATTTTCCCTGCCGGGACCTCTATTTCTGAATCTCCGATCCGAAGGGAGGCGATACCCGACATGGTGAACAAAAAGACCTGTTGATCAGGTTGAAGAGGGTGACTTGTCGAATTGTCCGACTCTCCCACCTCTTTAAACCATGCCCAAAGAGGAGTCTCGTTGGGAGTTCCGAACAAATTACGCGACTTGGAAACGCTCATGCGAGACATTTAATGATAATAAGTCTCAATAGCAAGAGGTATTTCGAATCAATCTCGTAATCTCTGTCTGTATGGACGAGGTTATTGCCCGGAGAACGACTCCTGCATTGTTGGAGGAAGATCTCCCTCCTTTTTGATGTGAAGGACGCGCTTCGCTTCGGAGCCAGCAGACTCGGCAGCGTATATGGCGAACTCAAACCTGGGAGCGCTATCTGTCAGTTCCGCTCGACGGACGGATTGGATCTGGATCGTATTATTGCCTTTTTTCACCCCGCCCATCACGAGTTCAGTCGTCTTCGCGTTGGTGAATTTGCCGAGGCGATGGCCGTTTATCGTGATGTCTACTTCGTATCCAGTGCAGTCGATCCAGGCTTCTGCGAGTAGCTCTGGAGGATTTACCGGCTGTTGAAGTGGGGGGAGTTGATCGGCTGGTTGAAACTCTTCTCCTGACAGGAACGAGAAATCGCTATTTCTCAATTTGAGCAGAATCTCACCGTCATTTCCCAGTTTGACGATTCGGAGGCTATCGAATTTCCATCGGCCTTCCTCTTTCAGAAAGTGGAGTACAATCAAGTTATCCGAGATGGGTGTCTCCGGGTCGGTCCCAAAATTGGCCTTCCCAAAGTAGGTCGATGTTGCAGTTTCGCCTGTGGAGAGGACGCCGAGAGAGAGCAGGCCGCCGAGTGACGGTGAGCCAATGGGATCTTCGAAGAGAGCTGCGGGAAAAGGAAGGCGCTGAGATATAATTCGGTTTTTTGTTTCGATCTGCCGGGAAAAGGCTGTCGACGCCTCCCACTGCTGAAGGTTTCCTGTTGCCATCGACTGCCTCCACTCCTCATAGACGCTCTCGAGGGAAGGTCGTAGCGCCGGATCCGGACGTGCTTCACCAGCGTTGCATGACAACACCAATGAGCCGAGTGAAGCCAGAATGAGAGATGCTAAAAATCCTGCGTTGCGCATGCGCTAGAGTATCATCACGGGACAAATTGAACAGAATGAGTTTGGGAAAAGAAATCCTGCTTGAATTCAAATACGCAGATCCTAACCTCATCGCTCTGGTGGATTGTTATGGGAAAGTCGATCAAATTTCTTCAGGATCGTGAAAGGATACTGCTCGAGCGTGCAAAGGACCTGGAATACAAGGAGGTCGCGGATGGGGAGAACCTCTCCATTCATTTCTACTTTCCAGCCGATATTGAAGATGGGCCAGATCGACCGGTGATCCTGTTTTTCAACGGTGGTGGTTGGGATCGTGGTAATATCGTGGAGTTCGCCCCTCATGCTCTTTATTTTATTGAGAGGGGTGCTGTATGTGGTCTCGTCGAATATCGAAATGCGAAATCTCACCCTGAGTCTACTCCTGTTGAATCACTGAAAGACGGGCGTAGTGCCGTTAAATTTGTCAGACAGCACAGGGAGCAACTCCATGTCGACAGTGATAAGGTAATCGTCTGTGGCAGTGGAGCTGGAGGAAATATTGCTGCTCATAGCGCGATGAAACCGAAGTCAAGAGTGGAAGAGGAGAGTGACTCACGGCCTAACGCGGTAATTTTGTTCAGCTCAATTATTGATGTTGAAAAGGGGAGTTATGGTTTTGATCAGTTTCAGGAACCTGGTGATGCGAAGCGGGCTTGCTTGACGCGTTTCATTGACTCCGGGCTTCCTCCAATGCTCATCATGCATGGAACGGATGACCGGCTAGTTCCTTTGTTCGAGGTATCTTTGTTTGCAGAGAGGATGAAAAAACGCAAAAACGTCTGCGAGTTGGTTGAGCTTGAGGGACGGGATCGCAATTTTTTCAATCTGAACGTAGATCCCGGCTCATACGAGATCTGTCTGAGCACGATCGATGACTTCCTTGATCAGCAGGGGCTTCTTCCACGCGATGAGACAGCAGATGAGGCACGCGTGATTTCCTGGCGTGAGGAGGATTATTAAATTGAAATAAATTCTGCTGATATGGAAATTGTAGGATGAAATGGCTCATTCTACCCCTGCTTCTTTCCGGGCTGGTTTTAGCGGACGAGATTGAAAAGTGGGAGCTGACCTTTGAAGACAATTTTGAAGGGGAGACGCTCGATTATGACCGGTGGATGCCGAAAGATCCGTGGGAAGTCGAGCGAAACGGGGAACTACAGGGCTACATCATTAAGGCCTTTGATCAGGAGCAGGGGATACTCAAGATCAGCGCCGAAAAGGAGCCTTCGTACTACGATGGAAAGAAAAGAGACTTTCGCTCAGGAATGATGACGACCCTTGGTCGCTTTTCTCAGAAATTCGGAAAGTTCGAGATACGCTGTAAAATCCCTCGAGGTAAAGGACTTTGGCCCGCGTTCTGGCTGCTCCCAGATCCGCCGGCCTGGCCTCCGGAAATCGATATCCTTGAGGTTCTTGGCCAGGAACCTGACCGCGTATACATGACGAATCATTGGCCGGACCCGGCTGATCCGGACGGTGACTCACTGTCGCAAACCGGAGAATTCAAAGGCCCTGATTTCTCGACAGACTTTCACACCTTTTCCGTCGTCTGGGAGGAAGATGAGATTCGATGGTATGTCGATGACGTTCTCCGCCACACAAGTCGAGAGGAAGTGCCCCAAATCCCGATGTTTCTCTTGGTCAATCTGGCTGTCGGAGGGTGGGCAGGAGAGCCTGCAGAATCCACTTCGTTCCCTGCAATATTTGAAATCGATTATGTAAGGGTTTGGAAAATACAAGAAAATTGAAATAATTGGATTCTAAAAATTTTAATTTTTATTGACTATTTATAATTTTAGTGGTTTGTTTTGAAAACTTGAAGGGTTTGAGGGTTCTCAAATCCCTAAAAAGAACAAGCCGACTAAAGTTATATGAAAAATTCACTTCTACTCCTGGTAGCGAGTTCTCTCTTGGTGGGTGGCACGGCCACCGCTGGGGATTGGAGGAGCTCTGCCAAGAATCTCGCTCCACTCGCGCCACCCCCGGCCGTGGAAAGCTGTCTCTCCTACGATTATGTCGATCTGGAGTACCAATACACTGATTTCGGAAGCACCTATTTCGATCAGGGACACGGATTCGGTCTGGGATTCTCCAAGTCCTTGGGATCGATGTTCTACGTAAACGGATCATTTTCCGACGGCGAATATGAATACAACTGGGACAACCACTTTCTCGACGTCGACACCAAGAAGTATCGATTGGGAGCAGGTGTGCATGCTCCAATCGCAAAGTGCATCGACATCACCTTCGAAGGTGGTGGTGAGCATCTCGATGCCGAATACGCCGCTTACTACAACGATCACGACTACGATAGCTGGGGTTACTACTTCGGACCTGGTATCCGTGCGCGTGCCGGTCGGCTGGAAATGTTCGGTAAAGCCTACTACTACGGTCGCGAAGGTGACCTGAGAAAAGAGTATCTCAGCCATCACACACATTACCCCGGTATTGACGACGAATATGGGTGGCTCTTCACCGCTGGCCTTATCTATCACGTGACCGATTGTTTCGGAATCAAGTTCTCCGCAGAATTCGACGACGACGACACCCTGTTCACCGTAGGCGGACGATACCATTTTTAACGAATCGGCTGTAACAACCCCAATACAACAGAGGGCCGGATGTTTTTCATCCGGCCCTTTTTGGTTTCGGTGAAGTGTCTCAACACGTGACTTGCCAAGTCCTCCCGAATCAGCGATTTTTGCGTCATGAAATTCCTGGCCACCCCCGTTGCATTCTCGATTCTCCTTTTCTCTACCCTTGCTGAGGCCCGGACCTGGAAACAGGCGTCCTCAGGAAAAGAGGTGGAAGCAGAGCTTCTCAAGATCGAAGGGGGTAAAGTTCACTTGAAGCTGCCGAACGGATCAATTGGTCAGGTGGATATATTGTCGCTCAGTCTGGAAGATCAGGAATACATTGCCTCTGTGGAGAAAGCCTCTGCGGCAAGCACGTCTGGTGGAGATGACTGGCCTGCGTTTCGTGGACCGAATGCGGACGGAATTTCACCTGATGAAAATCTCCTCGATTCCTGGCCGAGTGAAGGGCCTGACAAACTCTGGGTATATGAAAATGCCGGTATGGGATACTCCGGCTTTTCGGTAGTCGGAGGGAAGCTTTTTACGCAAGGGACTCGCGATGGAGAAGTGACAGTTGTCTGTGTGGATACGGAGACAGGCAAGGAAGTCTGGGCCACCGGGTATGCCGAGGATGACCAGCAGGGCTATAATACGGGATGGGGGCACGGTCCCCGGAGCACTCCTACATTTTCTGATGGGATGATTTTTGTCCTGGGGCCTAAAGGAACGATCGCCTGTCTTAATGCAGAAACCGGAAAGGAAGAATGGTCGAAGAACCTGGTGGAAGATTTTGGTGGCCAGGCAGGAGGTTGGGGATTCTCCGCCTCTCCTTTAGTAGACGGACCTCACCTTGTGGTTGCTCCCGGCGGAAAGGATGCCGGAATCGTATGCCTGGATAAAACAAATGGCTCAGTCGTTTGGGAGGCGAGTGATGTGAAGCCCGGTAAAGCGGAGTACGCCACGATCGTGATCGCTGAAATCAATGGCACCAAGCAGTATATCCGTCTGTTTGAGAAAGAGCTTGTTGGTGTTGCGGCCGAAGATGGTGAACTCCTCTGGAGTTCTTCGTGGGATGGTAAGACTGCGGTCATTCCGACTCCTATCGTTGATGGGAATGAGATCTACATCACATCTGGATATGGGGTAGGGTGCAAACTTGTCGAGATCGGCCCTGACAATGAGGCAAGCGATGTGTGGGTGAACAAGGACATGAAGAATCACCACGGCGGTGTCGTGAAGGTGGGAGACTATCTCTACGGGTTCTCTGACGGCGCAGGTCTGATCTGTCAGGATTGGAAGACTGGTGAGATGGTGTGGAACGAAAAAGGTCAGTTCACGACAAAGGGTGCCGTACACGTTGCCGGGGGCAATCTGTATGCCTTGAATGAAGGTGATGGCACTTTGATCCTTGCTGAGGCATCTCCAGAGGGATTCAAGGAGAAAGGGCGCCTGCAGTTGGAGCCACAGAGTCCTAACCGTAATCCTAAGGGGAAAATCTGGACTCATCCCCTCGTGGTTGGTGGAAAGCTTTACCTGAGGGATCAGGAATACATCGTTTGCTACGATGTCAGCGCGGAATAGTTCGCGCTGCGTGACCACATAATATCGAGACCACTTTGTAGCGGAAGGTTGGAAAGCAATAGCGGTGGAAGAGGCGGGTTTTGAAAATGGTCTCGGAACTGATCCGAGAAATCGTAAGGCGGCTTGGTGGTGCTGGCCGCTGATCGTATTTGCGCTGCTGCCGTTCGACCGGATTATTCCGTTTTTCCTACCTGCGGAGCAACGTGAGAAGATCGAGCAGCCGATCGAAATTGCCCCAGGCAATGCGGATTGGTCTCTCTTCAAGTTTCAGTCAGAGATTCTGGTAGGATCTGACAGTCTGGGAAAACTCGCTCCCTATTCGGGAGCAAAGCAGACAGATTCGCAGATTGGCCAGCAGCTTGAGCCGTTGATAGAAAATGCTTCGGGCGAGAGACAGTGGGCAGCGTTACTTCTATTGGATAACTTTCTTGAAGTTGAATACCCAGAAGGGAACGCACCCATTGATGAATGGATGCAGGAACTGGAAGACGAGCCACTACGAGCGCTCGTCAAGCGTTCGCTCGAAGGGGGGATCGGCGAAGATGAGAGGGATGAGTTAAGACCTTATGTCGGCTGGTTTGCCGAATTGGCTCCATCAACTGGTGGTGCCGAACCTCCGAATATCGATCGCATTCGATCCAAGTCGGTTGTCGTTCTTCTGGTCCTGTCCGGATTCGTCATCGCTGGACTCTGTTTGCTCGTAGTCGGGGCCTGTCTCTTGGTCTATCATATCAGCACGACCACGAACGGAAAACGTGAGAATACATTTCAGCCTTCCGGATTGAGAAACGGTTATCTTTTCGAAGCGTTCTCTCTCTATCTTGGGCTGGTTACGCTTGGCGCGTTGGCTGGTGCATTTGTTGGCAGCCCAGTTACGATCATCGGATACGTGGCTGCTGTGCTGGTTCCATTGTTTTGGCCCCGCATGAGGGGAATCTCGTGGGGAGAGTTTTGCCAGGCAATTGGGTGGCATCGAGGGAAGGGCTGGATGCGCGAAATCGGAGCGGGTGTGGTCGGATATATGGGAGTCCTTTCCGTCGCATCCATCGGTATTATGTTAACCGCGGCTCTGTCGTTTCTGGGGCAGTATTTCGCTGAAAACGAAGTTGGTCCGGAGCCGCATCCGATTATTGGATGGATCGACGAAGGTGGATTTCTCGCAAAGATTGCCTGTCTTTTCCTTGCTGCTGGATTTGCACCATTCTTTGAGGAGACCTTTTTCCGGGGGACTTTTCACCGGTATTTGCGCGAGCGGATGCGGTTTATCTGGGCGGCATTGCTGGCTGGAGTGATTTTCGCAGCTCTTCATCCCCAGGGACTATTTGCTATTCCAGCCCTCGCTTCGATGGGAGTGGGATTTGCTCTGATCCGCGAATGGAGAGATTCGCTGGTCGCTCCGATGGTTGCCCATGCGATCAATAATGGGCTCTTGGTCGGGCTCATCTGGATCGTGCTCTGAGGTAATATCGAGATGGCTGTGGTTCGAAGGGCTATCTGCGGAAATTTTTATTAAGAGGCATTAATAGTAAAATTCACTTGATTTTCTAATATCTCACCTCTAGTCTGGATTTACTAAAATCTTCATAAATTACAGCTGGATCTGTAACTTAAATTAGAATTGGAGATTTCACATTTGTTCGACCACACCTTCCAACCGTTTCGTCTGCCATGTCATTTTCATTCAGAAACGTCTTTTCCCCAGGGGACGACGAGTCGAGCAATGGTCAGGACAATCCGTTTTCTGCGGGAGGCGCTCCGCGAGAAAGTTCTCCAGCTACGCCTTCAAAGTCTTCCGGAGGGGAAGTTACTGTACGGAGAAAGTTTCTTCTGAGTGAGCTCTTGGCCCTCATACCGCCCGCAATTGCCGCTACTTCGGGGATTTCGATCGACGATGAAGTGGAGCTGCCAATTCCTGTCGACCATGGGAACGATATTCGGTTGTCGCTCTTGTATCATGTCTGTCCGCAGTTGTTTGCTGCGGAAATCACTCCGTTGAACGATTCCACGATCACCCTTCCGGGGAAAGTTGAAGAACCTGCGAAGTCGAAGAGTTTCTCGGGCGAGGCCGCGGATTTTTCAGGGGGAAATGCTTCCGGAAGAGAGGCACCTGAAGCGAAGGATGAGTCCGCAAGTTGGAAGACATACCAACCTAAGGTTGAGATGAAGCAGCGCGATGGAGAGAGGCAGGAGCCCGATTCCTCTCCGCAGGAAACGTCCAATCCCTTTTCCAGTTCGCCATCGAAAGAAAAGGAGACACCAAACCCCTTTGGGATGGGGGGAATGACACGGGGAGAAGTCGAGAAAATACCAGGCGGTTTCGACAGTCCGGGACTTGAGTCTGAGTCTGGATCACCTTTTGAATGGCCACCCGAACCGGGTTCAGAGGGTGAGGAGCCGACCGCAGCAGAAAACGAGGAAGAGCAGAATCCATTCACCAGTAGCGAAGGATTTTCGACACTGTTCTCAAAGAAGGCACAGGACGATGAAGATATACCTTTTCCCGGGGCCGGAGAAAACGAAGCCCTGAAAGATTCTGGCGGGCAACCAGAAAGTCCGAAGCCTCCAGCATCGGAAGAAAAGTGGGGCTCCATGTTCGAGTCGACGCCCACAGATGAAAAGGCGGAGACGCCTATGCCGACTGGATTTACCGGGTTTGGGGAAATGTTGCACCACTCGTCTCAAGGGGAAGATCGAGAGCCCGAAGAAAAAACTCTCCCCGAGGTAGCGCCGAAGGAATCGGTCCCTGTGGTTTCGGAAGAAAAATTCGTGCAGGAACCGCTCGGGAAGGAGAAAGAAGAGGTTGAGCTCGTAGATCGCTCTAACGAGACCTACGAAAGAGAGGTCGAGCAAGAGAAGCCTGAAGAATTTCCTGCTGACCCATGGGCGAAGTCGACACCTCAGGAGACCCCTGAACAGTCTGTAAAACCAGAAATCGAAGTGACTGCTTCCGTTGGGCCCCTTCACAGCCAGACCAAGAGTGATGATCCGGTTGATAGTGCTCCTGAACCGTTTTCTTCGAAGCCGGTCGAGTTTTCCACTCCCACCTGGCTGCACAAAGCACCCGAAATGCCTTCTCACGTAACGGACCCAGCGGAGGAGACATTTGTCGAACCTGCTCCAGAACCGAAGGAAATCGAATCGGCTGAAGCCAGCGCAACACCTCCGCCGCTTCCGTTCTATCGCGAAGGGGATGATCCGGATTTGATCCTGCGAGCCATTTTCTCCACTGATGAGAATTTCACTTTCTCGAAACTGGCCCGCAGAGTTGTAAGCCTGCCGGGAATCAATGGGTGCGCGATAGCGAACCAGTCCAAATTGGTGCAAGCGTCCACCAGCGACAGGAGTCGCGTTGGAGATCATGCTCGCGATATGGTTTCTACCATTCGAAATCTCGCGTCATTTACGGGACTGTCCGAAGCGAGGGTTTTCACATTACACACGGACAAAGGCATCGTGAGCCTGTTTCTGGAAGGGAACTGCTGCCTGACTGTCCATCAGGATTCCGTTGAGTTCGGGCCTGGAATTCGAGAAAAACTAACGCTGATCGCACGCTGTTTGGAGAAACTAAAGGAATAAGGAGATATGGCCCTGGTTAGACACGATTCAAAAGAGGTCCAATTTAAGATTGTCTATTGTGGGCCCCCCAGCGGCGGTAAAACGACGAATCTCCAATACATCCATCGCCGACTGGATCCGCGGCTACGCGGAGACCTCGTGTCGGTAGCGACTGATCTCAATCGAACGATTTCTTTCGATTATCTGCCTGTTCATAGTTCGGAGGTCCGTGGATACCAGACGCGATTTCAGCTATTCACGGTTCCGGGGCAGGATGTGATGAGTTCTATTCGGGAAAATGTGTTAGCCGGCGTAGACGGAATCGTCTTCGTTGCAGATTCATCTCCCGGGAGATATGACGCCAGCATCTCAGCTTGGGAGCAGACTTGTGATGCATTGAGAGTGAATGCCTTACGTCCGGATTCAGTTCCCGTGGCATTTCAGTTCAATAAACGTGATGTTGCCGGAGCCACTCGACCGGAACTATTTGATGAAGCATTCCGTCTGCGGACTCCGTCATTCCTCTCCTGTGCCACCACAGGATATCAGGTATTTGCCACGTTGGATTATCTAACTGCACTTGTTCTCAAAGGATTTCACGCCTCGAACGTTCCAGAAAGAAGTCAAAACTCCTCCAGGGTTTCTCCTGCTCCAGTTGAGACGAGCCTCTAATCGAGTAACGTGATTCTTTCATATATGGATAATGCTGACAAACAGATGCCGGAGAATGCCGATCATTCTCCAGCGATTCCACTCGAAATCAGCAACGAGCTTGCGGAAAAAGCGGATGATTTGCTCCGCAATTTTGCCGAAGATGTGGGGCTTGAGACGGCCTTGGTTGTCGATCGAAGTGGGGCTCTCGTATCAGGAATCTCTTCTGAGCCAGAAGTGACGATTGAAGTGATTTCGGCGCTCGTTGCGGGCGCCAGCGGGGCCATGCGGGCTTTGATCTCCCAGTTCGGAGAAACAGGAAAGATTGAGAGCATCCACCAGGGAGGCCAGAGGCTGCTGTATTTGCGTGAATTGATTCACAATTTCATTCTGGTGGGAGTATCCAGTTCTTCCTTGGCTCCCGGAATCGTGAGGGAGAAAGCCAACCAGATCCAGGGTGACTTGGAAGCTCTCTTGCAGGACGTGAAGCCAGCAGAAGTTGCTCCTCCGGTCCCTGAGGCGGAGCAACCGGTTCAACCGCCTCGAAAATCTTTGCGAGAGGTTGCGATGGAGAGGCGTGCAGAAAGGATGCAGCAATCCGAGGGGGAAAGTGTCGTAGGTATGCCTGTTGCTACCGGCCCGCCGCCAATTCCGCATGTAGAGAGCGTCTCTGATGCTGAACCCGAGGTAATCGTCGAGGAAGAAGATCTGGAACTTCCTCCTCCGGTGATGGAAGCTGGTGGTGCCCTTGAGCCATTGCCAGAATTGCAGGAGCCGGATGCCGAGGAGACTGACGCTTCTGACGTAGAGTTTGCCGATGACACCGTCGTGGTGCTGGAAGATCCGAAAGAAATTCTTGAGCCTCTGGTTTTTGACGAGCCTGAAGTAGTGATCGAAGACAGTGAGTCTGAGGAAGAAGAGGACACTCCCTCATTGCCAGTCGATCCATCAGCATCTCCCTTCGAGTTGGAATTCGACGAAACTGAAGAAGAGGATGATGTCGGAGATCTAACAACTGTGGCTCTGCCCGAGGAGGGACCCGCTATGGAAGAGCGGTCTATTTTTCAGTTCGATGACGAAGAAGAAGAGGAAGCACCGGAGGCCACGCCTCCAGCCCTCGGAGCCAACCCTTTCGAAGTGGAAGACGAAGAGCCGGAAGAGGAATCTCTCACGAGCGTTTTTGAGGAAGAGAAGGAGGAACTGGTCTTCGAGCTCGATGATGAAAACTCCGAGAAAGAGCATGAAGAAATGTCGGCTCTTTTCGAATTGGATGATTCGGATGGATTCGCTGAAGAAGGGGATGACGAATTGACTCAAGGTCCGGAAATCCCTTCCTCTGAAGACTCGCAGGAGGTGCTGATCGAGGAGGAATCGGAAGACGAAGAGGCGGAAGTGAAGAGTTCAGGTCCGTTTTATTTTTAGGAAGGAATCCCCTTTAGAGAAAAGAATTATTAAGCCTTTCGAGTTCTCCGATCCTGTGTTACGGGTCGGGGAACCGGAATTCACACTACCAGACGGGAAATATGGATTTGATCACCAAAGGTGGGCCGCTGATGTGGCTCCTGTTAGGATGTTCTGTCATTGCTATCGCAATTTTCCTTGAGCGACTGTTCTATTTTCATCGCGCGCGAATTGATGTGGGCGATCTCCTGTTCGGGCTGAGAAATCTGATCAAAAACAAAGCTTATTCGGAAGCGCTCGCCGAATGTGCTTCGACACCCGGTCCAGCTGCTCGTGTGATTCATTCAGCGATCCGTCGCTATTCCTCACCTCGAACCGAACTCAGAGAGATCGTGCAGGAGAGTGGTCAACTGGAAGTGCCCAAATTAGAAAAGCATCTGACTGTGTTGCTAACGGTGGCCTACATCGCTCCGTTGATTGGCCTTCTCGGGTCTGTTCTCGGATTGGTGGATACTTTTGTTCAGATCAATGCGGTTGGTGGTTTTGCGACTGTCGCCGAGATTTCAAAAGGAGTTTACGAGGCATTGATCACGTCGGCCGCCGGTTTGATGGTGGCAATACCTTCGTTCGTTTTCTATGCTCACTTGCGTGCCTACGCGAAAAGCTTGATGCACGACATGGAAAGCGCAGGTATCGAGATCGTGAATACGATTTGCGATTTGAGAGTGCAGCCGAGCGATATTATTTCCTTCCGCCACGATTCCTCCGAGCAGGAAGCTCAGGAAGGCGAATCGAACTCTGACAGTGGCAGTAGTGCGAATTGAAGCGAAGGGAAAACGCCTCGGAGGTTTGTTGTGAAGCTTGAGTCTACATTGGGGGATCGAGCTGGGATGCTCTACACGGCACCCTTGATGGACGTCATTCTCCTGTTGATCATCTTTTTCCTTTTCGGATCGAACCTGGTTCTGAAATCGGGGGTGGAAGTGAAGCTTCCTTCGTCGAGTTCTGCTCTCCCGGCCTCTGAAGACGCCCACATTATCACGTTGATCTCCAGGGATTCAGAAGAGTTCTATTTTAATGACGACCGAGTCACACTCGAGAAACTTTCCGACTTGCTGGAAGATGCGAGAAAGCTTTCATCGCAGGTAATTCTGCTGGGCGACGAGTCTGTTGACTACGGTTCGGTGATGAAGATTTCTGAATTGCTTTTGAGAAATGGGTTCGATGTGAAGTTTGCTGCTCAGCCCGAGAATTTGTGAGTGAAAGGAATTGATGGCAGCGAATACGGCTTATCGAGAAGACGATTCTGACGCTGGCATTTTCCAGTGGGCGAAGGATAAGCGTGTCTGGCTGCACTTTTCGGGATTTCTCATGTTTTCCTTTCTCGTGCATGGAGCGGGGTTCTATCTTTTCAATGTGGTCTACCCAACTCCTGTGCGGGTTGAATCCAGTCCGAAGGCTGTGACCTTAATGGACCCGACGGATCCTGCGGTTCGGTCTTTGATTCAGCGCATATCGGATCGCACCGTGTTTTTGTTCCCCCCTTCTTCGAATACTGAGGCACGCCTGGATTTGGATATGCACCCTGTGCGTTTTACTCCTGCGTTCCAGCGCACGGAATTGGAGGTGAAATCGCTGCCGTCACCGCTTGAGGCATCGGAGCTTTTTGATGGAACGCCGGTGCGCATTCCGGATAATGCCGATATCAGCCCGTTTCGAATGGCGGTTCGTTTCGAGGGGCCTTTGAAAAAAAGACAGATCGCACCGTGGTCGATTATGAGGGACTACCTCCAGCTTGCAGAAGAGCTTCCTCACTTTCGCATGCAGATCAGGGTGGTTCCCGATGGAAGTGTCGAAGTGAAGGAAGTCGAGAGTGAAATGGATGACTCTGATTCCGAGGGGATTGCGAAAGTGATTGAGTCGACTTTGCGTTTTTTGCCTTCGGAGACGGAGGAAACAGGCTGGATAACGATTCGTGGTCGCAATGACCGTTCACAGAAAGGTGCGGAATAATTTCTATGATGTATCGGGGAGGGAACGTAGATAAGGAAATATGTTTCGAGTCACGCTAGATGGATTAATCGCAGTTTATCTGCTGGTCATCTTATGTTCGCTCTTTTTTGCCTGGGTCGCGGCTGAAATCTTTCGGAAGGGCAGGGAAAATCAGCGCAGGAAGCATTTCGTGATATGCGGAATCTGCGATCATGTTTTCGAGGATTTGTCGGAGCATGATCTGGCTGAGTGCCCCAGATGTGGGGCGATGAATGAACGTGAACGGGTGATTGAGATTTAATTACTTTCAGCGCCTTCGAATGCCTGAGAAGTGCTGAGAAATCGCCTTGCAATGGCTTTGAACCACGCTGAGTTTAGCCGCCAATTTGCATTATTACATGGAACGAAGAGTCGTCATTACCGGGATGGGAGTCGTGTCGCCTGTAGGCAACGATATGGATACCTTCTGGGAGAGCATGGTGTCGGGAAAGAGCGGGATTTCGCATATCAGTGATCCGAAGCTACAGGACTACGACTGTAAGATTGCCGGGGAAGTCCGGGATTTTGATGCAGCACCGTACTTTTCGAACCACAAAGATGCGCGTCGTGCGGATCGGTTCGCCCAACTCGCAATGGGTGCCTCGAAAATGGCGATGACTGATTCTGGAATCGACGTCTCCAAGGTCGATCTGGATCGTTTTGGCTGCATGGTCGGCAGCGGCATTGGTGGGCTCGATACGCTTGAGACACAGCACCGAAATCTTTTGGAAAAATCGCCGTCGAGAGTATCGCCGTTTACGATTCCGATGATGATCGCGAATATTTCCAGCGGCATGGTGTCGATGGAATACGATCTTCGTGGTCCGAACATGTGCATCGTCACGGCGTGTGCTACATCGAATCACAATATCGGGGAAGCCTGGCGAATCATTAAGTTTGGTGACGCGGATGTCTTTCTTGCTGGCGGATCCGAGGCCACTATTTGCCCGATGGGATTGGCCGGATTTGGAAACATGAAGGCACTCAGCATGCGTAATGATGAGCCGGAAAAAGCATCCCGCCCCTTTGACGTAGGACGCGATGGATTTGTAATGGGAGAGGGTGCCGGCGTAATGGTGATCGAGGAACTCGAACACGCGAAGAAGCGCGGAGCACGAATTTACGCGGAAATCACTGGTTATGGGATATCCGCAGATGCCTATCACCTGACTTCGCCTCATTTGGAAGGGGACGGAGCCAGGAGGTGCATGGAGATGGCGATCAAGCACGCTGGCATTTCTCCGGAAGATGTGGACTACGTGAATGCTCACGGGACTTCCACTGGATTAGGAGATGTTTGCGAGACAAAGGCGATTAAGCGTGTCTTTGGTGATTATGCGAAGGACGGCCTGATCGTCAGTTCTACAAAGTCCATGACAGGTCACCTGTTGGGTGCTGCTGGTGGAGTTGAGCTGGCGGTTTGCGTCAAGGCGATAGAGGAGGGGATTATCCCACCTACGATCAATCTGGATGAGCCTGACCCTGAGTGCGATCTCGACTACGTACCCCACACGGCTCGTGAGGTGAAGGTGAAGCGTGCCCTGACGAACTCGTTTGGGTTCGGTGGACACAACGCCTCTATTCTCGTGGAAGAGTTCACTTCCTGAGCCATGCTGTAGACGAAAAAAGCCGCCTCGTGCGAGGCGGCTCTTCGAAATTTATCAGGCGATTCTCTCGGCTGGCAATCACATCGCCAGCGCCGTCTCTTCCTCGTCTCTGAAGAAGTCGTCGTCGCTTGTCTCGCCGGCCTTCTTTAGAGGGCGTGGACCGGGATCTTCCTTTTTCTGGAGGGCGCGTCGCAGTTTCTTGAGGGCAATATTCTGCAACTGGCGAATTCGTTCACGAGTCACGCCGAATTCCTGGCCAACTTCTTCCAGCGTCTTGGGCTTCTGCCCGGCAAGACCGAAACGAGCATCTATGATCTTACGCTCACGCTCGTCGAGAACCTCAAGGAGATCATCGAGCTGCATGTGCATATTCTTGTGGCTGAGAAGCTCAAGTGGCGTCTGAGCTTTCTCGTCACCGATGATCTCTCCAAATTCTGTCGTATCGTCGTCACTGATTGGAGCGTCGAGAGAGGCGGGGCGGAGTGCCGCTGACTTCAAGTGAGAGAGCTTGGCACGATCGATCCCGATCTCTTCAGCGAGTTCTTCGTCAGTAGGTTCGCGACCCAGTTCTTCGCTGAGCACCATTGCGACCCTGCGCATTTTCGAAATTTTATCCACCATGTGGACGGGAAGGCGGATCGTCTTGCTCTGGTTTGCGAGCGCACGCTTGATCGACTGCTTAATCCACCAAGCAGCGTAGGTAGAAAGCTTACCACCCTTGTTTGGGTCGAAACGCTCGACAGCCTTCATCAGGCCGATATTGCCTTCGGAGATCAAGTCGAGCAGGGGCAAACCGTAGTTTGCATAATCCTGGGCAATTTTGACGACCAAGCGGAGGTTTGCCTTGATCATGTGTGCACGGGCTTCTTTATCGCCTTTCTTGATTCGATCAGCGAGTTCGACCTCTTCTTCGCGAGTAAGCAGGGGCGTCTTTCCGATCTCCCGAAGGTAGATCTTGATTCCGCCGTCCATTTCCAGATTTGCCATGGTTGTTGAGTGGGTTACAGGGTATTACGCTGTGGGGCACGCACTTGTCGATGCTTAGAGAGCATTATCCGTTCCGGGAGAGCCTATATGCCACCTTTACAACGGGTAATTTTAACGGTGCTAAACGGTTTGAGGCCGGCGTAAGGTGGGTTCTTGGCTTTCGGAGCCGATACCCGATTCTCTTAGTAACGTAAAAGCCGGATTTTTGTCACCTCGAAACGCGTTATAACACGACAAGTAATTTGGTGCCCCCGTGGATAAATGTGTTCAATAAAAAATCAACAAAAAGATTCCAAAATCTTATTTCCTTCATCTTTATGAAATTTCAAGTATTTGTGCAAGAAAATAGTTTGCGTTTTTGGACGGGTGTGTCTGATCTCGCACGCCCTGTGGACTCTATCGCCAAGCTTAGGGAGGCCGTTATCCCTTAGTAGCCAAGGCCCCAATCGTCTTTGTGCTCTTCGCTGGGCGCAGCTTTTCCGGCACTTGGGTCCACTACGGGGCCCATTGTCATGCGCTGACCGAGCTTCAGGATCCGGTATCTCTGTCCCAATCGATCGCAACAAGAAGAAAACTCCTCTGTGGTGGGGTTACCCACATCAAACATGTCGTAGTGGCAGGGACAAACCAGACTGGTACTAATGGCTTTTGAAAGTGCCGCCGCCTGGAAACCGTTCAAAGTTTCCCCGGGCCCATCTTCATCGACGCCGCCGTTGATTGGAAGAATTGCCAGGTTGATGCTCCATCTTCGGACATCCTTTACCAGGCTTGTATGCCAAGTCGTTGCGCTGCTGAAATAAATCGAGAAAGGGCCGAAAACGATAACAAATCCCAAGTCCTTCGAATTTCCGCGAGAATCGCGGCGGATCTTGGGGGTCGTTGCGGTGATCCCGTGGAAATCGAATGCGCCGTATGAGGTGTAGGTGCCAGCGTTGACCGTGAGTATGGGTGGTCCCGCTTTTCCCAGTAGTTCCTCTGCTTCGGTGCGATTGCCTGCCGGGACGACGACCTTGAGATTGGGGTTGGATGCACGAAGCGGCAGCAGTGTTTCCGGATCGAACCGGTCTGGGTCGTTGTTGCTACAGAGGACAACATCGATTCCTGAAAGTTCCAGAGGGTCTACCACGTGTTCCGAAATTCGCTGCAACGGGGTATCTGTTGTTGCTGTCTTCCTGGTGACAGAGTCCGAGAGGTAAGGATCGATCAGTAGTCCATTCCCATTCCATTTGATGAGAAAGGAACTCTGACCAAGCCACCAGATGTGTATGGCGCCACTGACATTGTCGGCACCTTGAAAGTCTTCTACAAATTCCTTATTTTTCTGAATGGGAACAATCATTGATTCACAACAGAGCGGCAGGTCCGAGACGGAATTGCCCGGAAGTATCACAGTAAGATGCTACGGATTCGGCGGGTTCACAAGGGGAGTAGAAAATAAACATTTCTAAAAAACTAGAATCAGTAGGCTTTCTTTGATTGTCAGATCTTTCAGGAGTGTTTTTCTCAATTTTCTTTCGAGGGTGCGTGCGACCCTATTGCTCCGTGGAGGCACTGTTCCCATCAGTCATCGGTACGATGGCTCTTCGCTTTGGGCGTTTTGGGAGGTCAATCGACACCGATTGATTCGGGGCAATATCATTTAATGCTCCAGAGGCGGACTCTTCATCTGGCCGTTGGATATTTATCATTTCAATTGAGTTAGCATTCCCCAGGCCAACGGATATTTCTCCTCGCAGTTTGAGTTGCCTGGTGATCGTTCTCTTCACCCAGTCTCCATCTCTTACGGTGATTGAAATCTCCGTGGCCGGTTCGAATTCGGTGATGGTCAGATGCACCCAGTTTTCGGTCGCTCCCTGTGGCTCGAGCCAGCGTGCGGAATTGTCGGGTGTGGTGTAGAAAAGGTCGATATGGCCATCAGCATCGAAATCGGTGGAAAAGAATGATGATGGAGAGTCGAGATAGCTGAAACCACTTACAATCGAGATCTCCTTGAAGCCAGTCCCACCGCTATTCCAGAAAACGCGGTTGGTTTGCAGGGGAGGGGTTCCAAAAAAGATCTCGTCGAATCCATCATTGTCGATGTCGGACGAAGTCACTGAGGTTGCAATCAGGTCCGTAGGTAGCGATGCGTCTTCCGTAACGTCCGGGAAACTCAAATCCCCGGTGTTGTGAAGTAATCGAATGGGACTGGCAGGGGGAATCTGGATGATATCCGAATCTCCATCCCTGTCGAAGTCAATGAAGTGGACGGCTGCGCCGTGCTCTGTTGTTTTCGCGAGGCCTGTGGACCCGAAAATATTCTCGAACCGCCATTCCTCCCACGTCGGAGCTGATTTCGTGACGTAGAAGCGATCTTCTTGCCCTTCCAAACCGAGGTAGAAATCGGTTAGCCCATCGCCTGAGACTTCCTCTGCTTCGATCGACGAGACTCCCTTGTGGACCCAGAGTTTCAGATCCCAAGCCACTGGCTGAAATGTCCCTGATTCGGTTTGATGATATAACTCTAGAGGATGATCGCTGCTGCCTACCAACAAGTCGAGCATCCCGTCCCCATCGTAATCTATCCACGCGGCCGCAGTAGTGTCTTCAAAGGAAAGTAGGCCTGTTTCGATGGTGATGTCTTCGAACGATTGGTTCCCTTTGTTTCGGAGCAATGAGTTTGGGTAACCGTTGGGGCGGGTGAGAAAGAGATCAAGATCGCCGTCTCCGTCGAAATCTGCAGGATAGAGTCCGTTTCCGGGGACGGTCACTTCAATCTGGAACGATTCTGCCTCAGATGTGTTGCCAGAAATCTGGTAAATACCGGTTCCTCCGTGAGAAATGATTTCTGTTTCTGGATCGGAATCGAAATTCCCGAATGTGAGAGGGGCTGCAAAATCTGCTTTCCGATTTTCAAGGGACACGGAGAAAGAGTCTGGTTCGTCGATGTCTGCCTGGGGAGAGCGGAGTGCCTCGGGTATCTGCGCGGGATCGACATGCAAGCCCGCCAGTGCCAGTCGGAATTTGTGCTTTTCTTCATCGTTGGGCGCTTCTGCCGACCCTTGCTGGAGGTTTGTCACGAATTCCTTCAAAGCTGCCGCGTCTGTTGCTGCAGCATCTGCGGGGAACGGGTAGGGAGCATCGGGTAGTGCTGCCAGAAAGTCTTCGGCTGCTGTGGTAGATGGGGTGGGCTCTGTAGAAACAGACTCGCTCTGCAAGGTCTGGAGAATTTGCTTCATCGATTGGCCGGAAAACCTTTCTAACAGTTCCGAATCCAGTCTTTCAGGCCTCGATGTTGGGATTTCTGCAGTGAGTTCCTGTTGGATTAATGAGGGAATATCGAGAAATCGATAGGCAACGTATGCTCCGCCACCGAGGACGGCTAATCCTGCGACAACTACAAGAGTGATCTTCGATTTCGACATTCTGGTATGCTTTTAGTGCGCTGGACTATCTGGCAAGGAAGGTAATTTCGAAAACTGAAACTTAGCTGAATTCCTGCCACTTCCGCAAGACCGCAAGCGCTTTGCCGGAGTCAATTGTCTCACGGGCAAGCGACAACCCTGCATTGATGTTCTCAACAATTCCTGCGATGGCGAAACCCGCAGCAGCGTTGAGGGCTACCAAATCTCGTTTGGGCCCCTGTTCAGATCCAGAGAGAATCGAGACCAGGATTTCCGCGTTTTCTTCTGCGTCACCACCCACCAGGTCGGAGAGCGAAGCAGGGCCGATATCGAGATTTTCCGGTTGTAGCGTCGATTCTACTGTGTCGTCGGGGTCAGTGGACCAGACATGAGTGAGGCCGAGATTAGAAATCTCATCCATTCCTGCACCGGTCTCGGTTGTTCCATGAACCGTCCACGCTCGCTTGCGACCAAGCTTTTTGAGGATTTCTGCGAACTTTGGCCCTGCAGCTGGGTCAAACACGCCAATCAATTGATACTCAGGGCGGGCAGGGTTCAGCAAGGGGCCCAGAAGATTGAACATTGTGCGCTGACCTCTTTCTGCGAGAAGCTTCCGGACGGGCGCAACAGATTTAAAAGTTGGGTGATACATCTGGGCGAATAAGAAGGCAGCTCCTACCTCATCAAGACATCTGGATATATCTTCCGGAGGAAGATCGATTCGAATGCCGAGCGATTCCAAAACATCTGCGCCACCGCTCTTTGAAGTGATACCGCGATTTCCGTGCTTCACGACAGCAAGTCCACCCGCAGCTAGAATAAAAACCGATGTCGTCGACACGTTAAACAGATCCAGTTTATCTCCGCCTGTCCCGCAAACATCGATGAGGGGGCGGTCCGTGGAAGACTTTGAAATTTTCGGATCGACGGATCGAGTGAGAAATTCTTCTGCAAATAGGGCGATTTCTTCCGCCGTTTCTCCACGCTGGGAAAAGGATGTGAGAAATTCGGCTTTCGATTCGATAGAAAGCGATTCGTCGAGCAACATTTCAGCAGCTGCCCGTATATCCTCGGCCGACAGAAAGGCACCGGATTGAATCTTATCAGTGAGAGACTCCATGCCGCAGTGAACACCGGGGCTTCCCAGTTGCCAATGCCGAATTTCTGTCCCAGAGTGAAGAAAGGGCGAATGATTCGCCTTTGAATTTCGCGGGCGATGCCAGAGGAAGATCAGTTTCATTCGCAAGAATCACTCAAGGGAAGTCTTATCCTTGCGGATCCTAGCTTAAAAGAGCCGACATTTTTTCAGAGTGTGCTGCTGCTCACGGAGCACAGCGCTGAGGATGGAGCGATGGGATACATATTGAATCGTCCCCTGGACCGAACCGTGGGGGACCTTCTGACCGATGCAGCGCTTCCCACGGAACAGCAGGAAAGCCTCAAAGATATTCCGGTCTTTCTCGGAGGTCCTGTAAATACGGAGCACCTTACCTTTTCCGCATTGGGCTGGTCAGATGTAGATCAGCAACTGCAATATTTTACCCATCTTTCTGCGGTCGAGGCCATTCGTCACGAAATGGAAGGTTTCCAGATCCGTGCATTTGTTGGTTATTCGGGCTGGTCCGAGGGGCAATTGGAATCAGAAATGGAAGACAAAGCCTGGATCGCTCACAAACCACATAAGAATGTGATCGAAGTTGCCGGGTTAAGCGGTTTGTGGAAAGAGCTGCTGCGCGATCTCAGCCCCTGGCACAAGTTGATTGCGGACGAGCCCGATGATCTCGGGATGAACTAGTGTGGTGTTAGCCCAGTTCGTCACATAATGAAAGTTTTGTCTTGGGAGCTCCAAAAGAGCGTCGCTACGCTCCGAATTGTCTGGGAAACGCGGATCTTTCCCTGAAGTCTCTGCGTTCTTCGCTCGTCACGAATCCCGATTCGCTCCTCGCGAACGCCTTGCGATTCGGGAAAATCTCTCGCGTCTTTATGCAA
>PAAG01000039.1 GCA_002698785.1 Verrucomicrobiales bacterium
TGTAGGATCTCAGCGCAGGAATGAGCCCTAAATCGTCAAGGACGACGGGCCGTAATTCAGCAGCGAAACGATGCACGATCTCAACCGATTGCTCGACTAGACGTTCGGTGACGCTGATCTTCTCCTGGAGATCAGCCAGATCGGCAGAGCTCTGCGAGCGCAGGACCGCGAGCTGCACATTAATCGCGGCGAGAATCTGGGCGACAATGTCGTGCAATTCCCGGCTGATTCTTCTTCGCTCATCTTCTTGAGCGGTAATGAGACGGTGGGAAAGAGAGCGCATTTGCTCCTGCATCGCCTGAGCTTGTTTGAGCAGAAGACTGGTAGTGGCTTCGCTTGTCCGCAACGAGTTTTCGACATCCTTACGCCGGATGATTTCTACCTGAAGTTTCTTGTTCGACTTGTCGAGTGCCTCGGTGCGTCGGGTCAATGTTTCGATGATGGTTTCAAACCGGGTGTTCGCTTCGGAGGCGATGAAGCGGCTCTCCTCGATGGGTGCCAATACCAAGTCAAAGAAAGCGGTGCCGCGCCGCGTCCGTTCTCTCTTCTCTCGGGCGGGTATGCTGGCGGTCTCCAAAGCTGTAAGAGAGCTTTCGTGAATCCTTGCGAGCCCGAGTAAATCGATTCCGAGCTTCGCCGCTCGGTTGCCAAGTCTTCGGAGTCGCACTGGATCAGGGGGCGTTTCTGAATCCAACAGGCCTTTCTGCAATGCTGTCCGGTAGGACCGGGAAAACGAAACGATCTCGCTTTGTTTGTGTTTTGCTCTTTTCTGGGAAGACATGAGGGGTAAGGAATTTCTCGATCAGTTGGCTCGACCGTCAGCGATTCATCAGTGTCGGTGCTGGCTGATCAATGTCCATGGGCAATAACCCCCCCCCCTCGGGAGGTAGGTCTGTTTAGCACTTCCTTCCACCATTGATGAACGTGGTGGGGAAAAGCCCCATAGCACTCACGGGCTCCGGTGAATACACTGCTGATCGAAATACTGACGAAATGTCCTTCCAGTTAGCTCTCCGGTCCATGGCAGAACATATTCAACTAAGG
This sequence comes from Verrucomicrobiales bacterium, assembly GCA_002698785.1. GTDB lineage: Bacteria > Verrucomicrobiota > Verrucomicrobiia > Verrucomicrobiales > DEV007 > Arctic95D-9. The sequence goes on from PAAG01000039.1 coordinate 1,045, forward strand.
ACATCAGTCTCACCATACAACGCCATGAAAACATTTTTGATTGTTACACTTTTAGTAGTCGCCGTTCTTATACTTTTCACAAATTGTCGAACGGTTACTGAGCCACATCGTTATCAACCTCGATCCTCCACGGTAAAGACGGTTGTAACGAACCAAAGGGGATTTCCAACTTCCCATGACTATGGCCGGAACAACCCCGACAGCTATTACAATCAATTGAGAGAGCGAGGCTTGAACCCTAACTACCAGCCACATTATAGGAGTAGCCTCAAGTATCGCCGCAATTGAAGTGATCTCGTCGCAAGCGAGTCCACCCCACCGGAGACCTCTCCGGCGCTGAAATTCGCTTCGTGAAGAGCGGTGTGCCCAGTCGACCTTTGCCGCACCACAGGATGTTTCCGCCAGTGGGTAGGGAATCTCCCCATCGCTACCGGCATCTGTTCTCGTTACTGTAGGTCTCAATGGAGGAATTCTCCTACTACCTAACAAATTCCCTTATGAAACCAAACCTGAATCACAACCACCTCACCGCCATTCTCAGTGCGGTTGCCATCGCGGCAATTCCAATCGTCGTGTCCGCGCAAGTGGACAGCGACCAAACCACTCTGACCCAGGGCTCTGGCCGTCTCGAGCAACGATATGAACCAAGCGCAATACAACCCGGACTGATCATCGTCGATAAAGTCAGCGAACTCGTCGGCAGGGAGGTCAAGAACAAGGATGAAGAGACTCTGGGGACTGTGCGGGAACTTGCCGTGGACGTGGAGTCGGGTCGCATCGTTGCGCTCATTCTTTCCACAGGCGGATTCCTTGGGATCGGAGATACAGAAACTGCGGTCCCTCCCGCAGCGCTTACGCGTGACCCTGCGAAGGAATTCCTGATTCTTGGAATCGGGAAAGAGAAATTGGAAACTGCACCCGCTTTCAATCCGGCAGAGTGGTCGCAATCGTTTTCCTACGACCAGCTTTCCGCCCTGTATAAACATTTCGACCAGGAGTCGGCTTTCGATTTTGTCGCACAAATCTCGTCGGACCAGACCACCGAACTCATTCCGGTATCACGTCTCAAATATATCCAGCGTGCCAGCCAACTGAAGGGAATGAAGGTGACGGATTTGCAGGAAGCACCCATCGGCGAAGTCACCGAGATACTGGCAGACCTGGCTTCCGGTCGCTTGACGGCGATCGTCGTAACGACGGGTGAGTTTATCGGCGTCACGGACGAACTCAGTGCGATACCGCCTGTTTTCTTCCTGTTCAATATGGATCGTACGCGACTGCAACTGGATACGAGCAAAAAACAGTTGGAAACCGCCCCACATTTCAATTCGGACCAATGGCCGGACTTTTCACGGACTTCAGTGATTGAAAGTATCTTCGATGCTTACTCGGTTCCGATGTATCCGATTTACGCTCAATCGCAATCCGTGAAAGAGAAACGTCTCGGCACTCCGAGCGATGGCCAAGAGGACATGGCCTCCACGATGGCAATCCAGAAAGAGATCCGGGCACTCAAGGATATATCTTTGTATGCTCGCAACGTAAGCGTCATTACGAAGGATGGAATGACTACTTTGAGTGGTCTTGTCGAAACCGAAGAGGAAAAAGAAATCATCTCTGGGATCGCGAATGAAAACGTGGGAAGTGCGAGCGTGGACAACCAACTGGAGATAAAAACGAAGAAAGCCTCGGAGTAACGCAGGTTTCGTCACAAGTCGGGAACAGATACCATCGGCATGTCGAAGAAGACCCTATCGTTTATAGCTTTTTCGTTGTCACAGGCGGGGCGAGTCGTCGATCAGCTCAAAGCTGCCGGACTCAATGATGATGAAATCTTCTTCATGACTCCGGAGGGGCTTATGCCGGATGAAAAAGATTTGTTTAGCTGGAGCCGAGATGAACCTGTCCTAATTACTGTCCTTGCCAAAGGCTTTGGCAGAATCGGGATGGCTGGTGAAATCTTCGCTAGAGCAGCGGCGGAGTCGGAACCTGTCGATGAACACGAGTACGAAACACCCGAATTTTGGAGAAACTCGATTCTGGACGATCCCTCTTCGGCAAATGAATGACTGGCCCCTCGCGATCCTGCAGCCAGGGCCTGAAATGTTTTATAAACGTCCTCCGCTGTCTCTCCGATAGCGGGTAACGAAGTGCTTGAAATGGATAAGAGTCGCTAACATGCTAATTCCCCGAAAAACAGACTGTAGAATCCTGCTCATTGAGGATAATTTGGATCACAGGGATTTGATCACAGATAAGTTGCGGAAAATATCCAACACGAAGATCGTGGTCCACTATTACCCCTTCGCCGGGGAAAGTCTCGACCATATCGAAAAGCGGGATTTTGATGTCATCCTGCTGGCGATAAGTCTGCCGGAGAATCGAGCCGGTGAAACTTTGAAGCGATTTGCACAAGCTTTTCCGACCCTGCCCATTATTGTCCTGACTTCCGTACCCGATCCCGTCTTGATAGAAAACGCCATGGCATGGGGAGCTCAGGACTATCTCGACAAGACGAGCTTGAAGAGCGAGGTCATTGCAAGATCAGTGCACCATGCTATCAGCCGGAAGCGTGTCTTGAATCGGCTGGAGAGTCAGAATCAGGCGCTGCGGGCGTTTTCACACACTGTTGCCCATGAAGTGAAATCCCCGCTTCAGAGTGTCGTTACCGCATTGTATATGGTGCGAGAGATGATTGCCGAATCTGGCAACAAGAGGTTGGATCGGATGATCCATCTCGGGATCGAGTCTACCGCTCATCTTAAATTAGTAGTGAACGGGTTACTGTCATTCGCTGAATTCGAGAGCGAAAAGGAGTCACACCAGCCCGTTGCAGTCGAACCGTTAATAAGAGAAGTATTTCACGAAGCACATTCGCTGCACGATATGTCGAATGTGAAACTGTTGATAGGCGGAGAATTGCCTGTCATTCGAGGCTCCCTGCAGGTAAGGCAAGTCTTTAGTAATTTGATTGCCAATGCGATCAAATATCGGAAAAGTAGCCCTTTGGAAGTCATGGTAGAGTGCCGGAAGGACGGTGCGTTTTGGGAGTTTGCCGTACGCGACAACGGCATCGGCATCTCCAGAGAAAATCTCGGAAAAATATTCACTCTATTCTATCGAGCAAAAGAAGATGAGAGAATCCAAGGAACAGGCATTGGTTTGGCGTTTTCCAAGCAGATCATTGAGCGAACCGGTGGAAAGATGTGGGTAGAGTCGACTCATGGTCATGGAAGCACCTTTTTCTTTACGATTCCCTGGAATGAATAGAGACCGTGACTGCATTGATCGACTCACACTTTCAAACGACTTCGCAGCCGGAGCAATCTGACTCTTTCTTCATATGATAAAACGAGAGCAAAATCTCCCGCCTGAAACTCCACGACTTCCTGCGGAATTAATTGACTGGCTCAGGAAACCGGTTGCCCGGTTCATTCACTTCGGAGTTGCTGCTGGCGGAGTGCTTCTTCTCTTCACTATCGTCGCCCTCATCATCGCCAATTCCCCGTGGAGCGCTGGCTATCTCCGATTCTGGGAAACCGAGATCGGCATCAATGCTGGTTCTTTCGAAGTTACCCGCCCACTTCGCGGTTTGATTAATGATGGGTTGATGACCCTGTTTTTCTTTGTGATCGCATTGGAACTGAAGAGAGAGTTGGTTGTCGGAGAAATGCGTAACCTCCGGGTTGCTGCGCTATCGGTCTGCGCCGCCTTAGGGGGGATGGTCATGCCCGCACTGTTGTACCTGACAATCCAGATGGGACAACCCGGCCAAAGTGGATGGGGAACCGTCATGGCTACTGACACGGCATTTGTGATCGGATGTTTGGCGCTCCTGGGGCCGCGTATTCCGCAGAGCCTGCGAATTTTCATGTTGTCGTTGGCGATTGTTGACGATGTCGGGGCGATCCTGGTGGTGGCTGTTGGGTACGGTCACGACATCAATTGGATCGCACTGGGCCTGTCGGTTTTCGGTTTCATCGTAGTATTCGGGATGAGGCGGCTCGGCATCCGCCATATGGCCATCTACTTTGCAGCAGGTTTATTCGTATGGATCGCGACGGACCTTTCCGGAGTGCATGCGACGGTAGCTGGTGTAGTGCTAGGGCTGATGACGCCGACCCGCAGATGGGTCAGTGACGAGCGCTTGCACTCCATTCTGAATCAGGTTGTCGATAATCCTTCCGGAAACGACTGGAGCGGTGATACGGACGATCGCAAAGCATTGCGTTTGGCCGAGGCAGCCGCGAGGGAAACATTATCGCCGGTCGAAAGGCTCGAGATGGCGTTGCTTCCTTGGGTAAGCTTTGTAGTCATGCCGCTTTTCGCGTTGGCAAATGCCGGGATTCCGATCTCGATCACTGGAATGGGAAACTCGGTTACAGTAGCGGTCTTTATGGCATTCGCGTTTGGAAAGCCAATGGGGGTCATCGGTTTCAGTTGGCTTGCGGTTCGGATCGGTCTTGCAGTTCGACCTCCCGAGTTGAACTGGACACTGCTCGCTGCGGGCGGCCTGCTCGCCGGCATTGGGTTCACCATGGCGTTGTTTATCGCGAACCTCGCGTTCGGGGCAGATCTAATTAACGATGCGAAAACAGGTATCCTGGCAGCATCGGTGTTCTCTGCTGTTGCTGGCACATGCATGCTCTTCTTATGGTCTTCCCGGTCCAAGCGTGCGATGCCTACTGCCGGGGGCAGTTGAAAGGGGATCTTTAATAAGCGCCCTCAGAAGGTGTACACTCAACTGAAAGGAATTTGCTTATTCAACGAGTTCTTATCAGCGCGTCGGTCCTACCGGGATTGAGGGGGGGGAGGCAGGGGGAGAAAGGGTGAAATCTTGTTTTATTGGGGATATTTGGCCATGAAAACAAGCTGGAGTCAAGGCCGTGAGGCGCGGATCTACTGGGCCGCTCTGAAATGGTGGGGGGCGGTCGAGAAATCGGGGGGGTCTGGACACAGGAGTGCGGCAGCTTTCCCTGGAAGCTGTCTTTCGCTACAGGGGAGGATCTCCCGTCGGCACACTGAGAACGTGGGAAAGTCTGCGAGATCGTGTGGCTCATCTCCATCGAGAACAAGGGTATAGTCATCGTCCAGCGGCAGTTCGGGGGCATACCACTCGCCCGGTGTGTCCTGCCACCAATCTTCAGGTGGTGGATCTGTCTGACCGCTCCAGTTCCGGTGGATCGGAACATTCAGGGGCTCCATCCTCTCGATATCAAAGGGCGGATCGGGAGGTGGCGGAAGCGAAGTGATCCCTACCCAAAGTCCGCGCAAGCGCAGGAAAAATTCTATCTCCTCAAAACGAACGGTTGTGCCGACGTTTTTCATTTTGCCTTTGCAGCAAGGGCAGTAGTCACGTGTTTTACAAATAAAGGCGAGCAATTTCTCATGACCGCAGTCCGAGTAGTGAAAGCGGGCAAATCCCCGAGCGAAATCACAGCACAGGTAAAATTATTCCGACGGCCTCGGGGCGGACCGGCCCATGAGCTTTTCGGTATGAGGATTCGTATTGCGACTGAAATTCATCTCATCCGTTGTGGATGATCTGCCAAAGCGGCGAAGCGCGAGGACGGCGCGGGCGATAAACGTCTGTTATAAGAGATCAGATGAACACTATTATGCTTTTCCGATCAATACTGTTCACATACGCAGTTGTGGTGCTTTGTAAGGTAAGCAGACTTTCCTTTTAGCCAGGTATTAAGATTCACCGGCTCCGTTTTATTGTATTGATTGCAGGCCGATCCTGCTCATAGCGATAGACCTCGCCAGTTCCGTAACTGTGCATGAAACTGTGTACGAAATGCCCTGAACGAGCACGTTCGGGCAGTGGGACAGCAGGCGCTTGCAGTCAGTCGAAACCTGTCTAAAATACTGAAAAACAACCACTTATCAGGACGGTTCGAACCGGGTGGTTTTTGAAAATGCTCCCAGAATAGATCTTTTCGTATTTCAACGACCAGCCAGAGCCCCGCCAGATCAATACGGGTTGTCCGGCCAGTCGGGCAGAAAAGCAATCTGAGAAGCTTGTGCAATTAATGTGGATCGTCGCATGGCGAAGGTGAGCCCAATTTGGCCTCGTTGCATTGCCATTCGTCAACCGATTCCGGGGCGGTGCGGTCGATTTTCTCGCGACCGTCAGGGAGTTCTTCTGACATCCACTGAGCGATCACGATAAATTGGTGAGCCTTGAGGGCTTCTTCGTAGCGATCGACGAGATTTCTCGGGAGTCCCATGCTGTAGAGACCGGCACGCTGATGTCCCCATCGATCGCTGCGTCTTCCACTGTCCTGGTCAATGAGGGAAACTTTTTCTACGTCAAATCCCGCCTGCTGCAACTCTGTTGTAGCCGTTTCGGCTTCGTCGTGGGTCTGGTAGATTGCCACGGCCATTTTGCCCTGAATTTCAATATCTGACTTTGGCTCTGATGTGCTCATCACATAGTGTCCTGGAGAATCGTCCTGCAGTTAATGGAACCGGTCCCTCGGGTCAGTTGTTGTCATTCCTAAAAATCTGAAAGAGTGATCCATACAAATTGGTGGTCTTACATTTCCATTGTTGTTTCCGAAGGGGAGGGCCGTGTGGATGGTCTATGGGACGGGTATCGATTCCGCTGGAGCAGAAGCACGGCAAGTATTCCCGCTAGAAAGCCGCCTAAGCCGGCGCCCGAGATAACGATCATGCGCGGGGCCTCCATCTGCCATCCGAGGAATTGAATCGTGGTTACTCCCGTGTTTTGAGTGACCAGTACGACGAACAAAACGGCGATGAAACTCAAGGTGAACCATTTGATTTTGTGAATTGTGGTCATGGTTTTCAAAAAGGGAGTGCTTCTGAAGAGTGGCTCATTCCGACCGGTATTCGTTGAGCGCGTTTCGCAGCGAGGTTCTCAGTTCCTTCCATGAACTGTTGCACCCTTCAGCCAAGTCTTCCCACGCATCTGACGTGTTGCGTTGGAAGTGATGAATGTCGTTCCGCAGCTTGTTTCTTTGTTCTTCCAAAGTTTTGACTCGTTTGTCGAACGCCGTTTTCGCATCCGCTTTGGCGAGATGTGTTTGTAATCTGAGTTCGTCAATTTTCCTCGATGCCTTGTCGATTTTCTTATGTAGTTGGGCTACTGCTTTGTCTTTTTCCATGACATTTGGTACTCTAATTACTCGTTGCAAGCTATGGGGTCTTCACCCCACAGATAGACTGGTCGGCAGAATGCCTTTCGAAATTATCGATCGGTTCGAGCCGATGGTATTTCGTTATCCTTGAGAACTTGGAGGTAGATCGCAATAGAGAATACCGAGGGCTTCGCGGCCGCACCGCTTTCGATTTTTCGTAGCCACCAGTAGACAGTCGATGGAAGCACGAGCCACTCGCCGGCAATTCTCAGCTCACAGGCGTTGTGGTTCGGAGCGAAGTAGATCTGCGGAGTGTATTCAGATTTGACTCGTTTCCGTAAGGCAATGGATACGGCATTCTCGGTGCAAATGTCAATAATGCCCGACTGCATGCGGTCGCTCATTTCACTGATGTCGTCGTGAGAAACGGCCAGCTCGATCATGGTCAAAGGCATGTTTTTCATTAGACCGCTAGGACATCCATGCCGTCTTGCTCTCAAGAGCCAAAGTTGAACACGCCAAAGATCGAAAGGAGCCATCCAATAAGAAGGATCACGACGAGAATATTCACAATCTTTTTAATCGTTGGATTCATCGGAACATAAGCATTGACTGCCCATAGAATGACTCCAGTTACAACAAGGGAAACAATGATTGAAATAATTGACATAATGGTAAGTGGTTTGTGTTTTTACGTAGCAGATTTGCTTCGACCTCAGAGTAGGTTTTGGGAACCCTTTTGGCTATGGAGAGAAACCCTACCGGTGCGTTTGCTGTCGCCGAAA
>PAAG01000040.1 GCA_002698785.1 Verrucomicrobiales bacterium
CTGGATGCGCATGCCCCTCATCGAAGGCATCCCCGCCAACGAATCCGGCAAACGCTGGGTCACCCTCCGCGATCAGATGGATGACGAAAAGCAACTCGCTCTTCCCGTCATTTACGATGTGGTCGACCAACTACTCAACGCCGTTGCTTACGCTCACGAACGCGGCATCCTCCACCGCGACCTCAAACCGGCGAACCTACTTCTCACCGAAGGCGGCATCCTAATAGCCGACTTCGGCTTAGCCAAAGCAATAGAGCGGGAGGACTTCCGCGAAAAATTGCAGCAGTCACTGTTAGAAACGCAATTCTCTTCTTCCCCCGGAGAATTTGAAGGCGATCTCGGCGATATCGAAAACACCCTGCCCGACGTAAAGAGCAGCCGCACCGCAGCCATCATAGGGACGTTGCAATACATGGCGCCCGAACTGCGCCCACCCGCTTTCGAAGAGCACACCGTCCAGAGCGACCTCTACGCGATCGGTCTGATTGTTTACCAGATGCTCACCGGCGAGTCCGAGCCAGGAATAGGCGACATGCCGTCCGACGATCGGGAAGACCTGTCCGGGGAAATGGACGGATGGGTCGGCAAAGCAATGGCGAAGAAGGCCTATAAGCGTTTCGAGTCTGCGGCAGCGATGCAAAAGGAATGGCAGGCGTTGCCCGAGTTTGCTGGCGAGGGAGAAACGAATAGCGTTGAGAGTCCGATTGCTGCGGAAAACACTCCTGGCCAAGTTTCGCCAAGTCAGGAACCGGAGGAGCAAACAGACCACGGAGCGCCAGAGCTTGAACCGCTTCCCAAAGCGTCAACCGGAAAACCGAAGCGAACTTTGTATGTTTCTGTCGCGGTCGTATCGGTTCTCGCTCTTCTAGCGGCTATTTACGGCAGTCTGGGGAGCAGAGAAGCTAAGCCGGAAGAGCTAAAGAAAGTTGCATTAGTAGAGAAGAAAAAGGAGTCTCATGTCTCGCCGGAGCCCGTTGTGGAAGACAAACAGCCGCTTGTTGCCCCTACGAAAAACCTTTCGGAAGAGAAAGTGATCTTCGATGTGGAGCCGGAACAAACCTCCGAAGGAATGGGTGGTAACAAAGCGGGCGAGATTCGGACCTTCGGTGGCATTGAGTTCGTCTGGTGCCCACCGGGCGAGTTTCTGATGGGAAGCCCGGAAAGCGAAGTTGACCGGGGAGACGATGAAATCCAGCATCAGGTCAGGTTGACGAAGGGCTTCTGGATGGCAAAGACAGAATGCACCCAGGCGCAGTGGAAGAACGTGATGGGGAGCAACCCTGGGATACCGACAGGCGAGGAGCTTCCCATAGTGCTGGTTGGCTGGAACGACACCCGGGAATGGATGGGGAAAATGAATCAACTTCACCCTTTGCCAGAAGGCTGGCAGTGGGCTCTGCCGACCGAGGCCCAGTGGGAGTATGCCTGCCGGGCAGGTTCTAGAACGGCTTACAGTTTTGGCGATGACATATACAAACTAAAATCGTATGGGAATTTTGCGGATACAAATGCTCCTTTTTATTGGAAAGATAAACGTCATGACGATGGAATGGCGACAATTGCGGAAGTGGGCAGCTATGAACCGAACAATTGGGGGCTGTACGATATGCATGGTAACGTGGAAGAGTGGTGTGAGGATTTGTATGGAGAGTATCCCGCCGAATCAGTGGCCAATCCACGGGGTGCCGCTGTCGGCTCCGATCACGTTATTCGAGGAGGTGGTTGGTTCGACCGCGGGAGTGATTGCAGATCGGCAGGTCGCTTAGCAGGCATGCCGGATGATCGTCTCGACTACCTGGGGTTTCGTCCTGCCATTAGCTTTGTTGGAGATGCGGCGGAGAATAGTAGTGCGAAAGTAGAAGCCGAAACCGAGAAGATAAAAGAAACAAAAATAATAGCCGAAAAACCAGCAGGAAAGCCGACCGTAGCTCCCGCAGACCCAATGGAAGGCACTAGAGCAGGCGATACCCGCACCTTTGGTGGCATCGAATTCATCTGGTGTCCACCAGGCGACTTTTTTATGGGTAGTCCGGAAAGTGAGAAGGATCGAGACGATGACGAAACTCAGCATTCGGTGACATTGACGCGAGGTTTCTGGATGGCGAAGACAGAATGCACCCAGGCGCAATGGACAAGTGCGATGGGAAGCAATCCGAGTGAGTTCGAAGGAGACATGCTGCCTGTGGAAACGGTAAGCTGGGACGACGCGCAAGAGTGGCTCAAGAAAATGAACGAGCAGCATTCGATGCCGGAAGGGTGGAAGTGGACATTGCCGACGGAGGCACAATGGGAGTATGCGTGCCGAGCGGGAACGCAGACGGCGTACAGTTTTGGAAACGATAGTAGCAAATTGTATCAATATGGGAATTTTGCGGACACGAACGTTTCGTTCGGTTGGGCAGAAAAAAGCCAGGACGATGGAGTGGGAGAAACCACAGCCAAAGTGGGTAGTAACAAGCCGAATGAGTGGGGATTATGCGACATGCACGGGAACGTGGGGGAATGGTGTGCGGATTGGTATGGCGATTACGCGACAGGCTCTGTTACGGATCCTTCGGGCGCATTTGCCGGCTCCCACCGCGTGTTTCGCGGCGGCAGTTGGAGCAACCGTGGGCACAACTGCCGGTCGGCGATTCGTTACTGGTACTACTCGGATTACCGGGACTACGGCCTGGGCTTCCGTCCTGCCGTGAGTTTCACTCCGTCGCTGGAGGGAGTGCGGAGCACCGAGCCTGCGGGGCCTCTTTAGCGAAGCCGCACGGAGTTCCGCATTCATGCGGAATTCGAAGCCCACCCGCAACTGCGTGCAACCACCACCTAAAGGCTGAACTACATACATTCCTAATTTCCGAAGCTCAGAGCCCTTTTGCGCATCTTACGCTTTCTCCGGGCATCAACGACAGCGCGTTTGCGGCCAAAACCTTCCGCGTATTCCGCGGTCCTCTCCCCCTTAATCCAAAACACTCGAACCCTCATCCTTCACCAGAAACTCAACCCCCTCCGGCAACCCTGACACAATCCAGTTGTCCACCATCACCTCCTGCGAATTCTCCAGCACTACGCCGCTCGCGCTCTCCGTCAGAATATTCGACGAAAGATTCATTCGCTGGCAATCACGCAGCGTCACCGCGCCACCCTCCGCCGCCAGTGCTCGGAACGTATTGTCCGAAACGATGCAATCCTGACACGCATCAAAAATTAGCCGCCCTGGTCGCTCGAACTGACGCGGGTTGAACGTATTCCCGTGCACTACCAGGCGCTTGCTCTTCGTCGCATGCAGGAAATCCGGATTCGGGGCAAAGAAAGTGTTGCCCGTCACCGTGATGTCCGTCGCATCCTTGATGTCGACTAGCAGCGAAGTATCGCTCACCACATTGCCACTGATCGTCACCGAATCGATCGGCCACATCTCCTTACCATAAATGCGAATATTCGCCCCACCCGGAGCAATGGAATCAAAGTCCTTCCCGCCATAGTTCGAACTGTGCTGAATCGTACATCCCGTGATCGCCACCTCAGCGATCGACTTGCTCTTGTCGTCCGGTGAACCCGCCACATGCAGTAGAATATTCGCCGCTTCCGTCTGCGTATCGTCCGCTGGCATATTTCCTTCGATATCGCATCCCGTAATCTGCAGGTTCCTGACATTGCCATCAATCACCACGATTCCACCCTGACGATTGTAACTGATGTGCGAATTGCTCACATTGATCTGGTGCAGGTTCACATCGTCAAGAAACAGTCCGACACCCGAATTCTCATACAGGTGAACATCCGAAACCACCACATTGCGATTCCGCTCCACCAGGTGAATCCCATGCCTGCACCACCGAACACCCACCTTGCTGATCGTTGGGGCAACGCACTGGTATAGCTCAATCCCGTCCGCTTCTGGATGATTCCCAACAATCTCGATCCCTTCTACGATCGGCATCCTTTCATTCCAGGTCGCTGGCTGAAACGACTTCGGACTCGCCGTTCCCTCATGCGAACCTGCAATACGGATCGCCGGTCCCGGTCCATCCATGATCAAAGTCACCGGACCGGACTCCGGACGCACAATCGTGCTCCGCACCTGCTCCAAATCGAAAACCAGCGTCTCCGTAATCCGATAAACCCCCGGAGCGATCACCAAAGTCCCATCATTATCCCCGATCTGCTTCTGCAACTCAGCCGTCCGATCTGGCATGTCGGCAATGCCCTCGAACTGAACTGATGCTAAAGGTTCCCCAGCTTTGGACAGGACAACCCCACCAATCAGAATAAAGAGAAAAAGAACTCTGTAAATCATGCGGGAGCCTATGCTCCCAACGGCAACTTCAGCAATAACGTGGACGCGGTTGAGAATACGCTATTCTGCCGTCAAAGCCCCGCGCCCATTGCTGGCGCCGAACCTCTCAACAGAATGTTGCTCCCGGAGATAGTACATTATCCAGGGTTGGCACTCACTCTCGAAGGGGCATAACTCCAAGTATAGACTAGTTCGTGTCTCCTCCCGTTGATTTCGCCATTTTATCGTCGAAACTATGGCCGATGGAGATGTCAGAGAATAAGGCGACTCTCGCGAAGCGACTCGGCTGCACAGTGCACATTTCACCGCTGGAAATGAAGCTGCGTAGAATGCGTTTAAAGTATTCAAATTCGAGTGGTGATACCCTCGATGAGTGGCTTGTCGACATTTGCAACGCGCGTGGTTATTACGCGATCTTTCGCCCCGGAGTGAAAGTTGCAGAGTACGACTATCCTGGGGAGAGCGAGCTTCTGGACGAGGAGTTGGCTGCGTCGCTCCTTCTCTTGTCTCGTGTCGATGAACCTCGAATCCTGAGGCTCGCTTCTCAAATCATCTCTCGGGCAGAAATTTATCCGGCTACATTTTCCCGTTTGGTTGAGATAGAGAGATTGCAAAGGCAGGTGAAGATGCTGGCAAGGCAGGCATTGAAAGTATCGCCTCATCACTCAGCATGGGCTTCGATTTACAAAAGATTCCAGGATGCGTGCGACTTTTCCGATTCATTGATTCATTGGACGCGACTTGCTGAACCGCAGATGGAACCCGGTAAAGTGGGCGCGAAAACTTGGAATCTGATCTCGTGAGTTCGAATCCTGAGAAAATACTGGGCCGCCTGGATTATTACCTCGATACTCCCGTCGAATTAACCTTGTACGGTCGGGCTGCGCTTCTACTCGGTTTCGAAAAGCCGGATCCCGTTTTCGCCATGACCTGCGACGTCGATGCGGTATTCTGGATCGGTCAGGGACAGGAATTGCTGGAAGATACAAATTTCTGGGAAGCGGTAGATCGGGTGAATCAAGAATTGGCCAGCGATAGACTCTTTATCAGCCATTTTTTTGAAGAGTCACAAGTGATCCTGACTCCAGGCTGGAAGTCTGACCGAGTTTCCATCTCGATCGATTATCTCCGAAACTTGAACCTCTACAGATTGTCAGACCATGACCTGCTACTTAGCAAACTCATGCGAGACGACCCACAGGATCGAAGCGATGCGGAATTCATCTGTCGGCAAGCAGGTTTCGGTTTGAGCGACGTCACGGATTTTATTCGGCGAGCTCGAGTTCCAGAGGAAACCGAGATTGTCGAGCAGTTCAAGATCGCCTCCGAAAAACTGCTTAAGAAATTATGCTAGCACTACTCCGCCGTCAAAGCTCCGCGCTCGTCACCGCCGCCTCTCTTTTCGATGAAATAATCCCAGTCTCCGTGGAATCGCTTAGCTTCTCCGTTGTTCACGTGGATCACATCGGTCGCCAGCTTTCTGATGAAGTGCACGTCGTGTGAAATGAAGACCAGCGTTCCCGCATAGTTCTCCAGCGCCAGAATCAAAGACTCCACCGTCAAGATGTCCAAGTGAGTCGTAGGCTCGTCCATCAACAGGATGTTCGGCGGATCGACGAGGAACTTCACCAGGTTGAGTCGGCTCTTTTCACCACCGCTCAATACCTTGGTCATTTTGTAAACTTCTTCCTTACGGAACATGAACGATCCCAGAATCCCTCGCGCTTCGTCTTCGCGTAGGGTGGGGGCGGCTTCCAACACTTCGGAGAGGACTGAATTGTTCGGATTCAGCGTAGCGGCACGGTGCTGAGAGAAGTAACCAATCTTCGCATTGTGCCCTTCGATCCGTTTTCCTTGCTGCGGTTGTAGCTCGTCAGCGAGCAACTTCAAAAGTGTCGACTTACCGGAACCGTTTGGACCGACGAGCACGGTACGTTCTCCCTTTTCGATAACAAGATCGATGCCTTCGTAGACCTTGTAGTCGCCGTAGGCGAAATGAATTCCCTCGAGGGTCAGCGCCTTCTGTCCACCGCGTGGAGGATCAGGAATTTGGAAACGGAACGGTTTCTTCGGTGCCTGTGGCTTTTCGATTTTTTCAATACGCTCGATCTCTTTGAGCTTCGACTGCGCTTGCGACGCCTTCGAAGAAACATTCCGGAATTTGTTCGCAAAGTCCTGCAGCTCCTTGATCTGCTTTTGCTGATTCTTATACGCCTGGTTCTGCCGTTCGTAGTTCTGCTGGCGCTGTTCGACGTAGTCCGAGTAGTTCCCTGTGTAATGGATCAGCTTGTGATTGTCGATATCGTGGACCGATTCGACCAGCGCATCCATAAATTCACGGTCGTGAGAAATCATCAGGATCGCTCCCGAGTAAGTCTTCAGATAATCCTGAAACCACAGGAGCGACATCAGGTCGAGGTGGTTGGTAGGCTCATCGAGCATCAGCAGGTCGGGCTCGATTACGAGAAGCCGTGCCAGGTGTGCCCGCATGATCCATCCGCCAGACATCTCCTTCGCAGGACGCTCGAAGTCTGCTTCTTTGTATCCGAGACCACGAAGCATCTTCTTCGCTTTCGCTTCGACCTCGGGATTGGCAAGCGCATCGAATTTACCCTGCGCCTCGATGTATTCAGGGACGTCCACCGTTCCCGCGTCTTCGAGATTCTTCAAAGTCGCTTCCAGCTTCTCGATCTCACCGGCCTGACCTGTCGCGATCTGGAGCACCGTGTAATCACCGACGTCTTCACTCTCCTGAGGGAGAAAGCCCGTCAGCGTCCACTCATCACGCTCGACAGTTCCTTTGTCGGACTCTTCTTCTCCGAGGATGATGCGGAAAATGGTCGATTTGCCGGCTCCATTTGGGCCCACGAGGGCGGCACGTTCTCCGTAGTTGATCTGGAGATCGGCGTCCTCAAAGAGAGCATTTCCACCGTAGGATTTTTTGAGATTTCGGATCGTAAGCATTGCGTAGCGCAGGTCTTTCGGGTCCCCTACATACTTGAGTCTTCGCTATCCGCAAATCGAAAGGCGGGACAACCCGCGGTTGATTGCTGAAATCCTTTCCTTGCAAGCCAACAAAGCTGTTGTCGCGTGCTTCCCGATTTGATAGCGTGAGATATGTCGAAGGCAATTGTAGATCCCGACGAACTTCGGAAGTTCGCAGAAGAATTGAAACGTTTCAATTCCGACCTTCAAAACTCCCTCTCCTCCCTGAATGCCAGATTCGCTGCCCTTGGAGACACGTGGCAGGACAATGAGCAGGCAAAATTTGCCCAGGATTTCCAAGATACGATGAAGGTATTGCGCCGCTTTATTGAGAGTTCGAACCAGCAGGCACCTTTCCTGA
Organism: Verrucomicrobiales bacterium; assembly: GCA_002698785.1. GTDB lineage: Bacteria > Verrucomicrobiota > Verrucomicrobiia > Verrucomicrobiales > DEV007 > Arctic95D-9. The sequence goes on from PAAG01000040.1 coordinate 7,638, forward strand.
TGAGAAAGGCCCAGCGGATCGAAGAATATCTCAGTCAGCGATAAGCCCCTGCCTCTCACCGTGTCAGATCGTGCCAATGTAACCAACATCGAGGCGCTGGAACGTTTTCGTTCGAGCCTTGTCCTGTTCGTGGAAAAAGCGAACGCCGTCCTCGATGAGGTCAGCGAGGAGGTAAAGCGCACTCGCATCTGGCTCCAGACCGAGCAGCGCCTGAACATCACTCGCGAGATCAAAAAGGGAAACCGCGATCTCGAGATGCTCGAGCAACAGCTCTTCACCGCCCGCCTGTCCCGCATCCAGAATGCGAAGACCGGGCAGCAGATGCAGATCAACAAAAAACGCCGGGAGATCCGCGAGCTGGAGGACAAACTCCGCGCCGTTTCCGCGTGGCTGCGAAATTACGATTCCACCGTCGAGAACGAAGCCCGCAAAGTCGAAAAGCTCCGTCACCTCCTCGATTCCGACATGGCCAACGCTTTGTCTTTTCTCGCCGAGTCGGTGAAAAGCCTCGATGCGTATACTCAAGGAGAGTGATCAAAACAAATGAGCCTGAATCACAGCAAAGGACGAATGATGGGGCTCTCCCGCGAATTGTTGAAAACGTGGCAGGAGACCCAGGCCCACTGGCACGACCAGAAAAGCCGCGAATTCGACAGCACCTACATGCAACCCATGTTCGACGCCATGGACAACGCCGTGACCGCCATGGACGACCTCGACAAAATGCTCCAGAAACTCCGCAAAGATTGTGAAACATAAGCCGATATCCACTCCCGAATCGATCGACCTCCTTCAGCGAGTGACCGACGGCTTGCGATCTTTTTCCGAGCGGGAAAAAGGAATCGAGCGAGCCCGCAAGCTCAAGAACTCCAACTTCCGCCAGAGCCTCATCGAGCGGGAGGAACTCATCGAAAAGGAAAACGCCGAGGCCGTCTCCCAGCTGCGCAACCGAGCCAACGAAGAGAAAGCCCGCATCGAAGAGATCTTCACCCAGCGCAAGCTCCGCATCGACAAAGCCCAGATCGACGTCCGCAACCGAGTCATCTCCGAGATCCAGCACACCGAGGGCCAGCGCCGCGCCGTCCTCCAGCGCAAATTCATGCAGGCCGGGAAAGCACGCGAGACCGACCTCGCCGAGAACAACGCCCTCCACGACCAGCGCCTCGCCGAATCGAACAAGTGGCAGAAACGCTTCACCACGCTGGAAAAAGAATCCGTCAAATCCTTCAACGGCTTTCACTCCCTTCGCTCCGAGTTGATCAGCGCTCTCAAAAATCTCAGCGAAGCCTCCGCCAAAGGCATCTCTCCCGATCGGCTCGAAGAGATGCACCGTGACCTCCGCGAGCGATTGAAAAAGCATCTCCGAAATCCCCTCATCGCCTGGTTCAACGGCTTCCCACTCACTCTCCAGATTTTCCTCATCCTCGCCATCGGTGGGGGACTCCCATTTCTTCTCAGCCTTGTCGACGTCACCGCCGTCAGCTATCCCGTCGCCATTGGTGGTGCCGTTGGGCTCTCCATCCTTGTCGGCGTTCTCTTTCTCGTCGCACGGGTGAAAGCCCTCGCCTTTGCCTCCGACTACAACGACTCCCTCCTCGAAGCCCGCAAATCCCGGCTCCAGTTCCGCGAGTGGGTCGAGCATTCCTACAAGCTCCGCAACCAGCAGATCGAAAGCGAATTCCAGAAAACCAAAGCCGAATTCGACAAAGGACTCGCCACCGCCGCGAAGGAAGAAGAAACCTCCGCCGCTGGCAAAAAATACAGCGGTCCCGAAGACGTCGAGGCCCGCGCCACTTCGCTCAAAGATCGCCTCGCCGGAGCCAAACGCGCCCGCCTCGATTCCGTCGGTCGCAGGCTCAATCGCGACATCGCCGAGATCGAAAAGAAACGCGAAGAAAGCCTCCACGCCCTTTCCGGCGACGCCCAGACCTCCGAGGCTGGGATGATCGAAGAGCTCGACCGCCAGTTCGGCTCCCTCGTCGACCAGTGGGAAAAATCCATCATCCCCGCCCACACCACGCTTAAGGAAGAGACAACCACCGACCCCACCACAGTCGAGTGGCTCGAGGCAGGCCCCGACCAGTGGACCGCCCCCGACACCTTTTCCGAGACCGTTCGCTACGGCAGTATCTCCCTTTCCGGCGCCGCCGAGGAGCTGCCCCTCCCGCAGTCCGATCGCATGCAGCTCCCCGATGCGCCCGAGTACACCTTGCCCCTGCGACTGCGCGTTCCCGACTCCGCCTCCATCCTTGTCGAGACAAAGCAGTTCGGTCGTGACGAAGCCATCAAGTTCCTCAACTACCTCTCCCTCGCCTGGCTCGCCGATTCGCCCGCCGGTCGACTGTCCTTTTCCTTCATCGATCCCGTCGGCCTTGGCGAGAGCTTCGCCGGGCTCATGCACCTTGCCGACTACGAAGAAATCCTCATCAACTCCCGCATCCGCACGCAGGAAGACCAGATCGAGGCCCGCCTCGGCGAACTCTGCGATCACATGGAAAAAGTGATCCAGATGTATCTCCGTAGCGACTACGAGACCATCACCCAATACAACGAAGCCGCCGGCACCATTGCCGAGCGATACCACTTCGTCGTCATCGCCGATTTCCCCAAAGGCTTCTCCGACCTCGCCGCCAAGCGTCTCCAGAGCATCGCCGCCTCCGGCGCCCGATGCGGAGTCTTTCTCCTCGTCCACAGCGACATGCGCGCCGAGCTTCCGCCCGGATTTGAAATGGACGACCTCCGCCGCGCTTGTGTCTGTGTTAGGAGTAATATCGACGGCTTCTTCCTCAAAGACAATCCCGTCTCCGGGACAAAGCTCCAACTCCTGCAGCCACCCGCGCCTGACAAGTTCGCCACCTGGGTGCATCGGATAGGGGAGGCCAACCGCGACTCCAACCGCATCGAGGTACCCTTCTCTTTCATCGCTCCCGACGAGGAGGAAATGTGGACCTCCAATACCGCCTCCGAGCTCACCGTTCCCATCGGGCGCAGCGGCGCGACGAAGCTCCAGCAATTCGCCCTCGGCAAAGGCACCTGCCAGCACGCCCTCATCGCTGGTAAGACCGGTTCCGGTAAATCGACCCTCTTCCACATCCTCATTACCAACCTCGCCCTCTGGGCCGATCCCGACGAAGTCGAGTTCTACCTCATCGACTTCAAAAAAGGCGTCGAGTTCAAATGCTACGCCGACGCCCAGCTTCCCCATGCCCGCGTCATCGCCATCGAGAGCGACCGCGAGTTCGGCCTCAGTGTCCTCCACCGCCTTGACGAAGAGCTCAAACACCGCGGCGAACTCTTCCGTACCGCCGGCGTGCAGGATGTCGCCAGCTACCGGGAAACAGAGGGCGCCGTTCCCATGCCGCGCACCCTTCTCCTCATCGACGAGTTTCAGGAGTTCTTTACCGAAGACGACCAGATCTCCCAGCAGGCCGCCGTCCTCCTCGATCGCATCGTCCGGCAGGGCCGGGCCTTTGGCATCCATGCCGTCCTCGGTTCCCAGACCCTTGGCGGAGCCTTCACCCTTGCCCGCGCCACCCTTGGCCAGATGACCGTCCGCATCGCCCTTGCCTGTAACGAGGCCGACGCCTACCTCATCATGGACGACACCAATCCCGCGCCCCGACTCCTTACCCGGCCCGGCGAAGGTATCTACAACGACCGCGCCGGAGCCGTCGAGGCCAACTCGCCCTTCCAGGTCGTCTGGCTCGAGGAAAAAGAACGCGTCCGCTACCTCGAGAAAATCCGGGACCGCGCTCGCGCCACCGGCAAGACCGGCATGGGCCAGGTCGTCTTCGAAGGCAACGCCCCCGGCGACGTCACCCGCGATGCCGAAGTCGCCGAACTCATCGCCAGCGGCCCGCGCGAAGCCGAGGCCCCCACCATCTTCGTCGGATCTCCCAACGCCATCAAAGGCCCCACCGAGATCCGCTTCGAGCGCCAGAGCGGCTCCAACCTCCTTATCGTCGGTCAGCGCGACGACGTCGTCGACACCATGGTCGCCGTCGGCCTCCGCATCCTCCGCGCCCAGCTCGGCGACGACGCCCGTCTCATCCTCATCGACAGCCGTTTCAGCCAGCCCGGAACCAAAACCTGGTACCACCAAGTCATCGAAAAGGTGAGGGGAGTCGAAACGCCCGACGCCCACGAGATCGGCAACGTCATCAACGAACTCGCCACCAGCATGAAAGCCGTCTCCGAGGGCGAAGCTCCCGCCGGACCGCCCGTTATGCTCATCATCCCGTCCCTCCATCGCTACAAAAAGCTTCGCTACGAAGAAGACTTCAGCTTCTCCCTCGACGAAGAGGCTGAGGCCAAGCCCGCTACCTCCCTCAACGAATTGATCTGCGAAGGGCCCGGCTGGGGCTACCACACCATCCTGTCACTCGACTCCTACAACAACGTCAACCGCACCCTCGGTCGAAAAGCCGCCGGAGAATTCGAGAAAAAGATCCTCTTCCAGATGTCAGCGTCCGACTCCGCCAGCCTCATCGACACCGGCGCCGCCTCCGACTTAGGATTGAACCGAGCCCTCTACTACGACGAACCCACCGGCGAGCAGGAGATCTTCCGGCCGTATGCACAACCGCCGCTGGAGTGGTTTGGTTAGTGTGTAGTGAGGAGTTCAGCGTTCCAGGTGTTGAGGTTTTCAGGACTGAGACGATGCACCAATGCGCTTCACCCGCGTCCGCGGGATCGCTTCACGAATGAAACGAATTTTCACGAACGCGGATAGGCAGTGGAGTGATTGGCTTTGTGGATGGAAGCCCTGATTCGTGCAAATTCTTTCCATTCGTGTTTTCAACATTGAACACTAAAAACCAAGTGGATGAGATTTGCGAAAGCCAATGAAAGATTACTACCCGATCTATGTGTTTCCATCTAATGAAACCCACGAAAAGGCGCCTCTTTTCGAAAGAAAGTGAATGCCTTCGAGTACTGCTGCAACGTTTCGACAATTGATCAACTTGGAAAACTCACTCATTGGAGATTCCGCAATAACGGGATTGCCCACTGTGAATATATATATTAATTACTCGGTATGTGGCACGATAATGAGACACAAAAAGACTTCGTAAATTTTACGGCGGTGGCGAAGACAGTGTCGACATTGATCCAAAAGTCAGGAAGTGAACCCCTGTCAATCGGAGTTTGTGGCGGCTGGGGGATAGGGAAATCTTCTATGGTTTCACTGATTCATCAAGAACTGAAAAATAGTGAGGATGACTACCTGTTTATTGAGTTTAACGCATGGTTGTACCAAGGGTTTGATGATGCACGAGCTTCATTGATGGAGGCAATTGCCCGCCCGCTCTTAAAGAAAGCAGAGGGGAACGAATCAGCAATGGAAAAGGCAAAAGGTTTTTTAAAGCGAGTGAATTGGGTTCGGTCTGCTGGGGTTGTCGCAGGTACTGCTGCATCTCTGTCTTTAGGGCTACCTCCCGTTGGCTTGCTAGGAGAGATTTGGAAGGCTGGGCAGGGGATCGCTGATGGTGATATCACGGAAGATGATTTCGAAGCTGCGCAACAGGCTGCAAAAAAGGGAGCAGAAACCGGCAAAAAACTACTTAAGCCGAAAGAGAAAAAATCTCCCCCTGAAGAAATTGATCACCTTCGCGAATTGTTTAAACAAACGCTCAAGGCTTTGGATGTGAAGCTTGTAGTTCTTGTTGATGATTTGGATCGATGCTTACCCGAAGTTGCGATTTCAACCCTTGAAGCGATGAGGCTATTCCTCTTTATGGAAAACACCTCCTTCATCATTGCTGCTGATGATACAATGATCAGACAAGCGGTTAGGTCACATTTTGGAAAAATCGAAATCGATGACGATTTAGTGACAAACTACTTTGATAAGCTCATCCAGATTCCAGTCAGGGTGCCGCCCTTGGGAACGCAGGAAGTGAGAGCTTTTCTCTTCCTGCTCTTTGTTAGTCGGAGCAATTTACCCGAGGAAAAAAAGGAAGAAGTTAGGCAGTCGGTCTGCGGTCGGCTAAGTGAGAGTTGGCAAGGGAATAGCGTAGATCAGAAGTACATCGAATCTGTAATAGGAAACTGTCCTGAGGAATTGTCATCGGAGTTCGAATTAGCAACACGAATTGCACCTTTGATGACAACTTCTGAGAAGATTCGTGGAAATCCGCGACTGATAAAGCGTTTCCTAAACACCCTTTCCATTCGATTGGCGATTGCTAAAAGTCAGGAGGTGTCTGTGGATGAGGCGGCTCTGGCAAAAATGCTGTTATTTGAGCGGTGCGGAAACCAAACGTTATACGCGACCTTAGTTCGAGCGATCAACGAAAGCGAAGATGGAAAGCCCGAATTTCTAGCTGATTTAGAGAAGGAAGCAAGAACAGGGAAACCTATTTTGGATGATGAGTGGTCTGATGAATTTTCCAGGCAATGGCTATCTTTGTCACCACAGTTCGCTGACTTAGATTTGCGTGGGGTAGTTTACGCAAGTAAAGACTATCTTCCGATTGTATCAAGCGGAGATCATTTATCGCCTGAGGCGGTCCAAGTTTTGGAGACTCTATTGAGTTCTAAGCCAAAAGGGGCAAGTAAAGTTCTGGCTGATGAATTGAAAATATTGCCCAAGCGGGAACGTGTATTGATTACTGAAAAAGTGCTATCTCGAGCACGTAGTGAGCAGAAATGGGGAACACCTCCGGCGCTTTATCACCTATTGACATTGATTAAGGCTGATGGTGAGTTGGAAGTCCCAATTTCCCGATTCTTTAAAAATCTCCTTGGTGTGCAAATTGATGCCAGCATAGTTCCGACACTTAGCAGTCTGCAATTAGCAAAGAAAGAAATCTTTCCTGAGTGGCTTAATAAGGATATCTCCACTCCTGTTAAGAAAGCGATTGAAGTAGAAACGACGTAATGGGTACTTCGAAAGGTAGTTCGGGACCCGTTGGGGGAGTTCCACTGATTCCATCTTGGGTGGATACCGGAGACGACGATGCGGGCAGTACTGAAGAAATCGAAAAGGATCACGATAATCAAGAAGATTCTGATCCATCAGAAAATCAGAACAATCCAAAATTGGAGGCGCCTCCACCCGTACTTGCACCCGTTGCAAGATTTCGTTCTGCGAGATCAAATCTCAAGTCGTTTGGGGAAACTGGTGATAAGGAGAGCCTGAAGAGAGGCTTGGCGCACTATAGCAGACGCGGTCTCGGCGGTTCCGTTAATGCAGGTGCGAGAATGGGAAAAACTTCCCAAACTGCTCAACGCCTAGTTGATACCTTCAGCAGGCTGCGAGATGGCGAAGAACTTCGCAATGATGATCGGGAAATAAATCGAGAAGCTCTACGTGGAAAGTCCGCTCGGGAGATCGGAGATATCGTAATCGAAATCGTACGCCCAAGTGATGGAACTCAGGATGCCGAAGCAAACAGAGAATCCTTGAATTCAGCACTCTCGGAGGTTGCTCAGGAATTTGAAGATTTAGACTTTGCGAGTCTTACCGATGACCAGATGGAGTTTCTTGTCGAGCGGTATGTCGGTCACGATATTTGCCACCGAATAGAACTCGATGTTGGCCAAGTAATCATCGAAAAATCGGGAATAGCGGAAGGATACCGCAGGTTGGAGGAAATGTTAGAGTTTGTGCACGGAAAGGTTCATGCGGAATTTGATAAAATGCGGGCAACTGATAAGCGGATCTCATCATCGAATGCGTCCGCTTTTACGAATTCAATTATTGTTTCAACATTTAACGTTTTTGAGGAGTACTTGCATTGAAAGTCGCTTGTGTATCAGAAAGTAAGCTTGATCTAATTAGGGCGGATCGAAAGTTTTCCCTGTTCAGCTCAACCGAGAATAAAGGAGTTGGAGCAATTGGAATACCAATTCAAGGGCTCGTTGCTCGGAAAGGTCTTGTGCCCTCTGTCAGAGCATGGGATCTGATGGCGATTTGTCTATCGGCTATCGGAGCCGATCATGCAGTCACTCGACGAAAGAGCCCAGATGGATGGACAAGAGAGATCGAGTTAGTTGTTTCCGTCATTGATCACGATTTTTGGTCGGAGCAGTCCAAAAATTTAGAGAAGACTTTCTCTTTTTTGACTGGTGATCTGTGGTCAATTCAATTCGTTGGAGATGGTGCAGAGTTTTTTAAGCCTTCGAAAAGATCGCTATTCAAGCAAGAGTCAGTTTCTTTGCTGTCAGGAGGATTGGATAGTTTAATTGGTGGGATTGATCAGGTTGCTGACGGACGCCGGCCGTTATTGGTTAGCCAGGTTTCGACAGGCGATAAAGAAAAACAGAAGTATTTTGCAAACCACCTGAAGTGCGAACACATTCAACTGCCACAGTCTGTCCATGCGGTGTCGGAACAAACTGAAGGTTCAACACGAGCTAGGTCCCTTGCATTTTTTAGTTATGGTATCTTGGTTGCAACATGCTTAGAGCGTTATGGCAATGGTGGTGGCGTAGATCTGATTGTTCCGGAAAACGGTTACATCAGTTTAAACGTTCCATTCACGCCAATGAGAATAGGTAGTCTGAACACGAAGACCACTCACCCCGTATTTGTTCGTTCCCTGCAAGAAGTTTTGAACGCGGCGGAGATTCGTGTCTCTCTTCGAAACCCGCATCAATTTGATACAAAAGGGGAAATGATGGCGAATTGTGGTGATCAAGAATTGCTCAAAAGCTTAGCCTCTCAAAGTTCGAGTTGCGGAAAGGGGGGGCGCATCCATATGCACTGCGGGAGATGTGTACCTTGCCTCGTTCGTCGTTCTGCTTTTTTTGTTTCTGGTTTCGAAGACGAAACAAAATACATGTATTCGGATCTCTCTAAAAATGATAAAAATCATCTGCATTACGATGATGTGAAATCCGCTTGGCTCGCCATACAGCGATTAAAAAAGGTTGGGGTGGAAAAATGGGCGGGGAGCGCGATTAGTTCTGCGCTCCTTGGTGGAAATGTTTCAGACTATTATTCAGTAGCTGAACGCGGGTTGAAGGAAATTAAAAGATTTTTAGAATCGAATTGAATGGACGTCGATTTTCACTGCCACCTTGATCTTTACTCAAATCCTACCGAAGTCGCAGCTGAAGCTGATTCAATCGGTTGCTACGTGCTATCAGTCACTACAACTCCTGCCGCATGGGAGGGAAATCAGTCGAGGTTTGCTCGATTTGATCGAATCAAGGTTGCTTTGGGATTACACCCTGAACTTATTGGATCTCGAGGAAAAGACCTGAAACTATTTTTGGAGCTATTGCCGTGTGCGGAATATGTCGGGGAGGTGGGGATAGATGGCTCATCGAGATTTAAAAGCTCAATTGAGAGGCAGAAATACGCTTTCGAGCGGGTTTTGAGTGAATGTGCAAATTTAGGTGGTCGGATCATGAGTATTCACTCAAGGGGAGCCGAGGATGAAGTCTTACAGATGCTGGAGAAGAATTGTGGGGCGTCAGTTCCCGTTCTCCACTGGTTTACCGGGACTATAAAGCAGGCAAAGAAAGCCATACAGCTTGGATGTTGGTTCAGCTTAGGTTATCCCATGTTGAGATCTGCAAGAGGTCGGAGGCTCTTGAAAGTATTACCTTTTGATCGGGTTATCACAGAGACTGACGGTCCTTTTGTTGCCGTGAAGGGAAAATCAATGGTTCCGGCTGAGGTATTTCAAGTTCGCAATCTTCTCGCAGAAGAGTGGAACTTGTCTGAAGACGAAGTCGAAATGAGGATTCGAGAAAACTTCCGTAGGTTAATGCGGTCCAAACCGAGAATGGTGAGGGTAGAAGGGAATTAGTTCGTTTCTTTCGCTTGTCGACATTTTTATGTGGTTATGTTAGAATTAACCGCATGAAAACACAATCAAACACACGCCCCCTAAACTCCCGCCAAAAACACTTCCTCGACCGCTACCACATCACGGGGAACTTGGGCCAATCCTGGCTCGACGCGGGCTACAACTGCTCCTTCGAAAGCGCCTCGGGAAATGCCGGTCGCATCCTCCAGCGTGAGGACGCACAGGAATACCTAGCCGAACTCCACCAATCGACTCGTCAGCATACCGGCCTGACCCGCGAAAAGATCCTCGACCGGCTCGAAGAAATCATCGACGACCGCACCGCCAAAAACCGCGACGTGATATGGGCCTGCCGCGAAGCCGGACGCATGGTCGGTGCCTACACTCCCAAACCCGAGCCAAAAGAACCCGTTCGCGACACCCTTCACGAATTCATCCGAAGAGTCCGGGCAGGAGAACCCGTCGAAGACCTCGAACCCCACCATTTGCCACCCATCCACCACCAACCGGAACCCGAAACTTATCAGACACCCACACCCGAAGCCCCAATCTCAGAGCAACAGCATCAAGAGCCCGAGCCGCAACCCGAACCAGAGCCCATCGCACAGGACATGACAAAGCATCCGCACTATCACCAGCGGGTAAAAGCCGAAATGGAGGCCGACCGCCGCGACCCCAACCGCGACCCAAACTGGCATCCACAGTACAACCCCTACTACGACCCAACCAACCAAGCCTACCAAAAGAGCAGACCCCGCAAAAACATAACCATCCGCCCCAGGGGAATGAGGTAAAAACAAAAATCCCTTCATTTCCCCTCATTTTCCACTCCTTCTCCTACCCATAATCATAATCCTTCTCCCCAAAGCCCAAGATCCAAGATCGACCTTGCGCCCCTCGAACGAAGGCAAAGCACTGATCACCGATTACTGATCACCGATTACTGAAAAAGCTCCTCCGGCGCAAATAACCCCTTTGGACACGAAATCCCCCGCATAAACGCGCCCGTTGTGGGCACGTCTCCTGCGGTTAGGTTGTCGTAAGTTACTGAAACACTGTTGTTTCTCTTACTGATTCCCTGACATGACGAATTCTCCTTTCAATCGACGAAATTTCCTGCGTGGCCTGGGCGCTTCTATCGCTCTTCCGACGTTTGAGACCTTTTTGCCGAAGGCTGCGGTAGCGGCTGGTGCTAAGGGACTTGCGACGACTGCGACGGGTATGCCCTTGCGGACGGCTTTCCTCTACAAGCCGAATGGGGTGAATCCATGGAAATGGGAGCTGGAAGGCACGGGGAAGGACTACAAGTTCAACGAAACGCACCAGCCCTACGCGGAATATAAGGACGATTTCCACATTATCAGCCACCTGGCGCATCAGAATGGCACCTCTGGCGGTGACGGCGGTGGTGACCATGCCCGTGCGAACGCGAGCTTTTTGACGGGTGTTCGTCCCCGGAAAACAGCGGGTGCAGACATCAAGCTGGGCGTATCGGTGGACCAGGTGATCGCCAACGCGATCAGCGATCAGACGCGTTTTCCTTCGCTGGAGCTTTCCTGTGACGGAGTAAGGAAGAGTGGTGTGTGCGACTCGGGGTATTCCTGCGCGTATCAGTTCAATCTTTCGTGGCGTTCGGACACGACGCCAATGACTCCAGAGTCGAATCCTCGCCACGTATTTGAGCGTCTTTTTGGCTCGGGTAAGGGCGAAGAGCGCTCGAAGGGCTTTGCGATGCGGAATCAGCAGCAAAAGTCGATCCTCGACTTTGTAATGGAGGACGCGAAGGCACTGAACAAGGAGCTGGGCCGCAACGACCAATTGAAACTGGATGAGTATATGACCGGTGTCCGTGAGATCGAGCGTCGTATCGAGCGTGCGGAGAAGTTTGGCCTCCCAGAGGCGCCTGATATGGATCTGCCGGAGGGAACTCCGGGCACTTTCCAGGAGCATGTCCGCCTGATGATGGACATGATGGTGATGGCTTTCGAGACGGATTCGACTCGCGTTGTTTCTTTCCTTCTCGCTCATGACGGTAGTAACCGCAGCTTCAAGGAAATCGGCGTATCGGATGGTCACCACACGCTTTCTCACCACCGTAAGGATGAAGAGGCGTTGGCGAAGCTGGCAAAGATCGACCTTTTCTACTCGGAGCAGTTTGCGTATCTGCTGCAGCAGCTGAAGAGCCGCAAGGATGCGGACGGAAATACATTGCTCCACAACTCGCAGCTCGTCTGGGGTGGTGGGCTCTACGACCCGGACCGTCACCAGCACACAGAGCTGCCGATCATCGTAGCCGGAAACGGCGGTGGAACGCTCCAGACGGGGCTCCACACGGATCTCGGAAGCGATACTCCGCTGTGTAACGTGTTCCTGAGCATGCTCGACCGCGTCGGCCTGCAGGAAGAGCGTTTCGGCGACTCGACCGGACGCGTTGGGGCGCTGGGCTGATTTCAGTAATCGGTGATCGGTAAACAGTGATCAGTCGGTCGGCTCCGCTTTGCACAAGCGGAGTTGGGTGAATTTTCGGTTGAATTCCGATCTATCGGACGCGAGAACCTTTGACGCTGGTGGTTTGGCTGCCAGCGTCTTTTCATTTTTCCGTTTTTTCTGATGTCACCTACTTACAAGCGCGTCCTCCGTTCGGCTCTCCGTAATCTCCGCACTCGAATCAAGGGCGGACCGGCCGAGGGCTACAAGTGGAGTCTCCCAACACGGACGCGTTTCCTGAAAGGCACCTATGAGTCGCAGATGGCGAATTTCGTCGGTGATTCGCTGCATTCAGAGGATGTCTTCTGGGATGTGGGCGCGCACTTTGGCTACTACTCGCTGATCGCGGCAAAGAAGCTGACGGCGGGGCGGGTGTATTCGTACGAGCCATCGAGCGAGAATCTGTTTTACCTGCGTTCCCATGTGAAGTGGAACCGTCTAAACCACGTAACGGTGATCCCGAGTGCGATGTCGGAGGAAGACGGGACGGCTGTCTTCGGCGGGCAGGGGACGGGCTCGGGAATGATCGGTGGCGATGGGGAAGAGGTCACGGTGCGGTCGATCGATTCGCTGATCGGATCGGGCGATGCGGTGGCACCTACGTTTTTGAAGGTCGATGTGGAAGGACAGGAGGCGAATGTGCTACGGGGTGCGGCAGAGCTGCTCTCAACTGCGTCGGCAACGTTCGTGATTTCGACCCACGGGGACGAGGTGCACCAGGAGTGTATCGATATTCTTCAGACGTATTCTGCGTATACGCTGTTTCACTGTTTTGAGGAGAGTTTGATCCTTGCGATTCCTCCGGGGCGCAAGATCAATGGGCCTGCCCTTTTTGAGGGCACGCCGGAGAAGCTGATGTCGACGGAGTTGTGATCAACCTCCCTGGCGGAGGAGGACCATGAACTGGAGTGGCTCCATCTCGAGTTGCTTCGCAGCGATGACGGTCTGGCCGGCAATGATGTCGACGAGGACTTTCTTCAAGCCTAACTGACGAAGCCGAGGAGCGGCAACGGTCTGTGGGCGGTCGCTGAAGTTGGCCAGGCAGAGGATGCTCTGGTCGTCGGCGGTGCGGAAGTAACCAAAGACGTGTTCGTTCCCGGTGTCGACGATCTCGGTTTCTCCGCGGGCCAGGGCGGCGTTGTTGACTCGGAGTTGGTTGAGTTTGAGAAAGCCTTCGTAAATGGTTTGCTCGGCGGTGCCATCTTCGTTTCGAAGCTCGGCTTTGTCCCAATCGAATTTGGGACGGTGTAGCCATCTTGAGTCGCCTTCTTTGTCGAGCTCTTCGCGGAAGTTGTAGTCGTTGAGCATGCCGATTTCCTCTCCGAGATACACGAGGGGAATGCCACCGATGGTAAAGGTAACGCCGTGGATGAGTAGGATTCGGCGCAGGGAAAACTCGATCTCTTTTTCGTCGTTCTCGGCGAGGGCTTTCTGAAGTCCGCAGAGGGAGGCGGTGGTGCCGCAGACGCGGGCATCGCCGGTGTTCGGATCTTCCTGAAAGGGTTCGCCCTGAGCGAAGGTGGACTCGTGTCGACCGATGTAGAAGTCTGTCAGGAACTTGCGGTGGCCGTGGGGATCGATACCGACTTCGTAGGCGTCGGTGTTGTCGAAGCCCCAACCGATGTCATCGTGGGAGCGGATGTAGTTTACCCAGGCGCAGCCGTCGGGAACGGAGAACCGCTTTTCCATGGAGTGGCGGAGGAGCTTGGCGCTGCGCGTCGCGAGGCTCTCCCACAGCAGTGCCATGAGAAGTGGGTTGTAGGAAATCTGGCATTCGTTGACGCCCATGTATTTCCGGATTTCGTCGGGGGCGACAATGGCTTCGGATTTGAAGACCATGCCGGGGGCGACGATACGGGCGACGGCGTTGAAGGCCTGGATGACGGTGTGTGCCTCGGGGAGGTTCTCGCAGTTGGTGCCTTTCTGTTTCCAGACGAAGGGAACGGCATCCATGCGGAGGATCTCGACGCCTGCGTTGGAGAGAAAGAGCATCTCGGTCACCATGGCGTTGAAGACCTCGGGGTTGCGGTAGTTGAGGTCCCACTGATAGATGTGGAAGGTGGTCCAGACCCACTTTTTGAGACGGGTGAGGTAGGTGAAGGAGCCGGGGCGCTCGTTGGGAAATATGTCGCGCAGGTTTTGTTCGTATTCCTGGGCCTCGGCGCGTGAATTGAACATCAGGTAGTAGCCCTGGTAGGTCTCGTCGCCTTCGCGGGCTTTGACGGCCCACTCGTGTTCGTCGGAGGTGTGATTGAAAACGAAATCGAGAACGAGGCTGATGCCCTGGCGACGGAGTTCCTGCGAGAGTTCCTCGAGGTCTTCCATGACACCGAGGTCGGGATCGATTTCCCGATAACTGCTCACGGCGTATCCTCCATCGTCGTCACCCTCGGGTGTCTTGTAGATGGGCATCAGGTGGAGGTAGGTGATGCCTAATTCTTTCAAATACGGGATGCGATCGAGGAGACCTTTGAGGTCGTCGGAGAAGAGGTCGACGTAGGCCATGGCTCCTACGAGATGGCCGGACTGATACCAGGAGGGATCAGCTTCGCGCATGACGTCGATACTTTTCAGCTCGGGGGAGCGATCGAGCCATGCGCTGGCCATGACCTCGAGGAGGCGCTCAAGGTGGTAGTAGAAGTCGAAGTGATGCCCGTATAGCTCCAGTAGATGAGGCAGGAGTGTGGGGAAGGTATTTTTCAGCCGATCTGCAAAGGCTTCCCATTCAGGAAGGTTGACGGCTTCAGGATACCGTTTCTCCAGCAATTGTTGGAGACGGGCAAGGGTGGTCTGGCACTGGCGTTCGGAAATTACCATGAGGTAAGGGAGACTCGTCGAGGTTTCTCGATGGGACAGGTTTTCGACTACAGCAGTCGCTGTGCCAGCGTCAAGGCGCCGACGATGCCTGCCATTTGATCGAGGACGGGTGTCTGCAGGTATAGCTCTAGTGGTGGGAGTGACCAGTAGTCTCCCGACATTTCGTGAAATTCTCGTCGCACGCGGTCGATGAGGCCGGCTTTCTGGGAAACGCCACCGCCGAGGATGATGAGATCGGGTGACCATACGGCGGTGAGATTGATGCAACCGGCGGCGAGGTATTTCGCCTGGAGGTCCCAAGCGGGGTGGTCGTCGGGGAGTTCTCCTCCCGGGACACCCCAGCGGGCTTCTATTGCTGGACCGCTGGCTCTGCCTTCGAAGCAGGATTCGTGGAATGGACAGACGTTCGTGCTATGGCCGAGGACTTTTTCGAAATTCGGCATGACCATGTGTCCGATCTCTGTGTGCATGCGGCCGTGAAGTAGCACGCCGTCGTGCATGAAGCTGCCTCCGATACCTGTGCCGATGGTGAAATAGGCGACGAAGCGGTGATTTCTACCGCCGCCGTATTCTGCCTCGGCGATGAGGGCTGCATTCACGTCGGTGTCGAATGCGATGGGGACAGGGAGGTGGAGGCCGTCGCGGATGGCGTTTACGACATTGTATCCAGACCAGTTGAGTTTTGGTGTCTTGAGGATGGAACCGTAACCGGGTGACCGAGGATCGATGTCTGCAGGGCCGAATGTGCCGATGCCCATGGAGCGGATAGGACCGTAGGACTCGGCGGCTTCCTTAAAGAAAGCGACGGCCTGCTCGATGGTCTTTTCCGGATCCTCTGTAGGAAAGCGTGTCTCCAGGAGCGGTTCGGTAGGATTCGTTGCTACGGCGCAAACGTATTTGGTGCCGCCGGCCTCAATTCCGGCCAGCAATGGGGCTTCTTCTTGGTTCGGTTCAGTTGTCTTCTCCATCACTCATATGTACTACCATGTCCGGGGAGAGAACGGATTCTCGTTCTTCGGCCTCTTCGGGCATGAGTCGTTTTGCACTGTCGGGAACGCGGATTTCTCCGTCGAACTGATATGCTTCCACACCTTCGAGAAGTCCAGCAAAGTTCGGATTCTTTGCGAGGTACACTCGTGGAAGGCTTGCGGTCGATTTCAGCTCCAGACTGTGGTCAGACCCGAGCACAGCAAGAAACTGGCCGGACAGGGCTTCATAATCACTTCCTCTTCTTGCGTAGAAGAGAACTTTGTCTGCCGGGATGCCCCAGCGCATGGCAATGTAGCGGATCGCATTGCCTTTCCCGGACCGTAGTGGGATGACGTCGAGCCAGCATCCCATGGAGAGAATGACCTTTGCCGGGATGTTATTTTCGCGCAGCAGTTTCTGGATTTCGCGGCGGCGTGGGGCTACCCCTTTTTCGTAATTGTAGGAGATCTTGAATTGGTGTTGGCGACCTTCTTCCTCCTGGATGGTCATTCCGGGGATTCCTTCGAGCACTTCCATAATGCGCTCTGGTTCCCATCGGTGGGCGAGGTGCTTTTCCCAGGAGAGGTCGAGGATCTGGCGTTTGCTGTAGTGAATTTCGCCTCCGAGCTGTGTGATGTAGACGTCGGGCTCGGGGAGGCCGTGCTTTTCAATGAGAGCGCGAGACATTTTGAGACTGCGTCCCGTGGCAATGCCAAATCCGAGTTTGGGAATATTGGATGCGGTGAGTTCCCGGAGGCGCTCGATCGCGGCGGGATCGGAGTCGAGAGGGTTGTCCTCAAGTCCTGTGAACATGATCCGATCCGCTAGGGGGAGAGCTGTTCTGACCTTTTCTTTGATCAGGTGGGGCTTGGTGATTTCTTCGAGGAGGCCTGCTGTGGCCTCGAGGTAGGTCTCGACGTGGCCACTCCACGTGTAGTGGTCGGAGACTCCCTTGAGGCCGTTGGTGGATTGTTGCTGCCAGCGTTCCGGATCGGACGTGGCTCTTTCCAGTGCTTCTGTCAGGGCAGGAACGTCGAGCGGGTCGATGAGCTCTCCATTCTGACAGTTGGCAAGAATGTCTCGTGGCCCCCCGTCGTTGGTTGCGAGAACCGGGAGTCCGGAGGCGGCGGCTTCGATCAATGTCAGGCCAAATGGTTCTGTTAGTGCCGGGTTGACGAAAAGGCCCTTCTTGTCTGCTGCGTAGCGATAGAAAGCGGGGATTTCGTCAGGCTGGTGGTGTTTGGGAATCGATACGACGCCATAGAGATCGTAATCGTCGATGAGTTGGAGGAGTTCGGTCCAGACTTTCCGAGCACCGGGGTCGAGTTGTGAGATTTTGTCTCGGTTGCCTGCGACGAGGACGAGATTCGCCCTGTGCCGCATGTGCTCGCTCTCTCCAAATGCTTTTACCAGAGAGCGAAGGTTTTTCTTTTCGTCGGCTCGAGCGATCGCGAGGATGCAGGGGCGCTCAGGGTGGTCGAGGAAACGTTCGATTTTCTCGGTGACCTCGCCAGGGACTTCGGCGCTGCCCGGTGGGGAGAATCGTGATACGTCGACACCCGGAGGGATGACTCGCATCCTTTCGGGCGCATACAGTTCGTAGGTGGAATATTGCTGCTCCACTTCCTGGTTTGTGCTTGTGCAAACCAGTGCGGCGGTGTCCAAAGCAAGCTCCTCTGCTTCGATACGGGCCGGGAGGTTGTAGCGGCGTCGGATTTTCCCGGGATCCGCGTTGTTTGCGAGAAGTCTTTCCAGCTTTGATCGGCCAAGTGAGTGGCCTGTAAATATGAATGGGCAACCCAATAGCGAGGCGAGCCGGCTTCCGACGTATCCGGCATCTGCGTAGTGAGCGTGGATAATGTCAGGCAGTCTGTGGTTCTGCCTGAAGACGGCTAGCGAATGGTCGATGAATGCATCGAGGTAGCGCCAGAGGGTTTCTTTCCGAAGGTATCGGCGAGGGCCTGCCTGAATGCGTTTGATGAATGCGTTGTTGCCAAGGGCTTCGACTGGCTGGGCGTAGTCGTCGCTTACCTTTGGGTCGATCACGCGGCGTGTGAAGAGGTCAACTTGACCCACTTTCTCGTGTTCGGCGAGTGCTTTGACGAGTTCGACGACGTATTTGCACTGGCCACCAGTGTCTGCGTCTCGACCGAGTTCGAGGTTCTCACCACGGATTAATCCGTGTATGGACAAATGTACAAAGTATAGGTTGTCAGGCACTTTCATACTACGTCTTCCGCAGGCGAATCGGTTGCCTCAGGGGAGTGCGCCTGCGAAAAGTGGGCGAGGCCTTCCACTACGCCATAGGCGCAGGGGGAACTCGCGAAATAGGAAGAATCGGATGGGACGGCGTTGCACAGTGCCTCTTCAGCATTGGATACAAGTATGCCGTTTACTCCAGCGACCTGGAACATCGAAGAATCGTTTCCGGAATCTCCGGCAACAACAATCGGAAGTGATTGCCTGTCGAGCCAAGTCCACAACCAAGAGACAGCGTTCCCTTTGTTCGCGCCATTGGGAAGAATGTCGAGGTCTTTTCTTGATGAGTAGACGACTTGTGCGTTGAGGCCCGCTGCTGCTAAAGCGTTGCGAAGGGCTTCGAGATCGGAGTCATTTTTATTGTGCCAATACCAGCTGCACTTGTGAGGGTTCTGGCAGGCTTCTGGCTGCATTTCGATTTCTTGAGCGGTAGCCAAGACTATCTCTACGACTTTCTCGAAGCTCCAGCCTTCGGATAGTGATTCGTGCCAAGCGGAAAGTTGAGAACCATTGTTCCAATCGAACATCTCGGTTCCGACGCCGCAGATCAGGTAATCCGGCTCCGGGAGGTCGGTAGTTGCGATTAGATTCTTTGCGTCGTCGAGAGCGCGACCTGTATTGTAGGCCAGAATCGGTGGATTCTCACTTTCCTTCAAATTTCCCCAGAAGCTGGCGAACTCTTTCGCCGTTTCGGGGCCATCGTAGACGGTACCGTCAATGTCGGTTGAAAAAAGAAACATAAATTGATCTATCTGTGCCGTGTTAACAGTTACGGATAGAGCCTTCATCCTAGCCGGACCTTTCTCGATTTCCAGAAGAGATTCTGGCAGAGTGCATCTTGTCGATTGATTCTCTCTTGATTGGAAGGGTTTCTGATTCGTATTTTGAAATATGGGGGATTACGAAAAGCAATATGGATGGGGATTGATCGGACCAGGGCGTTTTGCCCGGGAGTTTGCTGAAGAACTGGGGGATGTCGAGCGCGCACGGCTGGTGGCAGTGGCGTCTCGGAGTCAGGAGAGGGCGGAGAGTTTTGCGAGGGATTTCGGTTTCGAGCGAACCTACACCTCCTATGAAGACCTGATTGACGATAGTGATGTGGACATCGTCTACATTGTGCTTCCCCACGTTTTTCATCGGGATGTGGCAGAGAAGGCCCTTGCTGCAGGAAAAGCTGTCGTCTGTGAGAAACCTCTTACCCCATCTAGCCGCGAGACAGGCGCACTCATTGAGTTCGCGAAGGAGAAGGGAGCATTCCTGATGGAAGCAATGAAAACCGGTTTCCTGCCCGCCGTTCGACTTGCGAGAGACTGGATCGAGCAGGGTGCTATTGGTGAGGTGCGCCTCGCGAAAGCCGACTTTTGTTTTCAAGGACCCGACGATCCGTCTGATCGACTGATGAATCCCGAACTCGCCGGGGGAGCCGTGTTGGATGTCGGGATTTATCCACTCTATCTGGTTCGCTTTCTCCTTGGAGAAGTGGAGAAGGTCTCCAGCTTTGGGGCTTTGGCTTCGACCGGGGTGGAAGATTCAGCAGCTATCCTGACGGCACATACGAGTGGTGCATCTTCCGCCCTGACGTGTTCATTTCGAACGGCAGAGCATATGGACGCCGTGATACTAGGAACAGACGGAGAAATTCGCATTCCTACCTTTCATGCCGCAAAGACGGTTGAGCTGTACAAAGATGGATTTCTTTACGAGCAGGAAGAGTTTCCTGACTGCGGTATGGTTCGGCCCGAAATCGAGGCAGTCATGAGATCGCTCGATGAGGGAAAGGTTGAAAGTCAGTTACATTCTCACAAAGACACCCTTCGTCTCGCTGAAATTATGGATGAGGTGCGGGATCAACTGGGTGCGAAGCGCCCCGAGTAACGAAGGCGCCCTTATTCGGCGGCGTTGGATTTCACTGAAATGTCGTCAATGTCGACGCCGTCACCAATCACGCGATATACCAGCGTGGGTTTCTTCACTCCGAAGGTAGGGTGTTCTGCCTTGAGTGGCGCGAACCCATCGATAGTCGCGGTGACGGATGTGCCATCAGTAACCACTTCGAGGGAATACCATTTTCCAGTCTCAAATGAGTTCGATGCAGTAGCCAGCACCTCGTTCGGGTCTTCTTTCGGGCGGTCTTTGTCTACGTGCTTCATGATTCGCCAACCTTTCGGGCTGATGATTACGGAGAAAAGGTGTCCACGTTTTTTCAGTTCTCCTCGAGCAGGGTCAAAACCGAAGTGGAAAGCCTTTGCTCCCTCAGTTAGTCGGAATTTCATTTGGTAAGTTGCGTCTGTTGTCTGAACAACTCGACGTGCAGCGGCGGAGTGGTTGTCTTCAGGAATTTCGGCCCCATGGAGTGCTCCTTCCCGGATTTCCCAAGCGCCGGTCTGGATCGTCCAGCCTTTCCCGAGTTCTGTTCTTTCGAAGTCGTCCTCGACGAGAGGTTTTTCATCTGCCGCAAAAGCCGTGTGAAAAAGGATAGCGAAGTATGCGAGTAAGAAGGACAGTTTCGAGAGCCGAATGGGGAAGTTTTTCATTGGAGAAGAATTCTTGATTCGGAATGCCCGGAAATCGAGCCCGATTTTTTCCTCTAATGCGGTAAGAAAGGTTGGACAATCAGGGGAGAAAATGAGGAAATGATAGGGCAGTTCTGTAGATCTTATAATACTCATGCAATTCTAAAGGCCGAGATGTCCGATCGCTACGAAATCCAGGGAAGACTGGGGCGTGGGGGAATGAGCGCCATCTACCGTGCCTACGACAAGGTCATGGGGCGAAAGGTTGCGATCAAGCGCCTCCTGCCCGTCGAGGAAACGCGTCTGAACCAGGAAGCTACGGCAGCGCTGGAGAGGGAAGCCGCAGCTTTGTCCCGTTTCCAGCACCCCAATGTGGTGACGGTTTATGCGCTTGAGGAGGATGAAGAGGGGCCCTACGTGGTGATGGAACTGATTGAGG
The DNA here is from genome assembly GCA_002698785.1 of Verrucomicrobiales bacterium. Classification (GTDB taxonomy): domain Bacteria; phylum Verrucomicrobiota; class Verrucomicrobiia; order Verrucomicrobiales; family DEV007; genus Arctic95D-9. Next base: position 28,886 of record PAAG01000040.1, read on the forward strand.
GCCAAGACCTCAATTCTGTAATGAAATCCGGTGCTTTGTCTTACGAGGATTTCAAGGACATCGCAATGCAGTGCCTCGAACCGCTGGTGGCAGCAAATGAGGTGAGTTTGCTTCATCGCGACATCAAACCAGCCAATATCATGCTGACCTTGACCTCGTCAGGGAGGTTTCTGGTGAAGATACTCGATTTCGGTCTCGCCAAATTCAGTCAGCAGCCATCTACCCAGACCCTGGATCAATCTGGATCATTTCTTGGTTCTATCGAATACATCGCTCCCGAGCAGCTTGAGCTGCGACCGCTCGACCAGAGAACCGATCTGTACTCCCTGGGGTGTGTGCTCTACTATTCTCTGGCTCAAAAAGGACCCTTTACAGGAGATACACCGGCCCGCACTTCGATGAATCACCTGGAGCATAATTGTCGAGACATCCGGGAGATTCGGCCGGACATACCTAAACCTGTGGGAGGCTGGTTGATGAAAATGATCTCTCGCAGCGTGGGAGACCGACCTGCCAATGCAAGTGAAGCTCTCGCTACGCTTAGGGCTGCGATCGATGGGCAAGAGGCGGAAGAAGAGATTCCTGTCGCGAAGCTGGCCGATCCAGTGCCAGAGGCTCCGCCGAAAGCCGTGCCGGCACCACCGGATACGAGCGAGCAAAAATCTACTTCGGGACTGAGGCCGCATCGTAATCCAGCGAGTAGCACCAGACACAGTGGGCCTATCGCCGGTGGGCAGAACCCCATTTCCTCCGGTCCGCAGATTCCGATCATGTCTAACACGGCGAGACAGAAGGTTGTGCTTCGAACCGCGACTGGTGAGATTAAGCCAGCCCCTCGTACAGGACAAAATTCGCCAAGCAGAGATTCTTCGAGGCCGGTGACGCGGAAAGCTCCTTCTCGCCCGGTTAAGAAAACCGACGGGGAGGATGACGTTCGCCCTTGGTATAAAAATCGCACGCTGTGGATCGGTGCGGGTTCTTCCTTGCTCCTGCTGGTTTTGCTAGGGGTAATTTTTTCTGGTGGTGATGATAAGGAACCGGAAGCTCTACCTGAGGAAATTGAACCGAAAGTGGTAGAAGAGGTCCCGCTGCCTCTGCCCAAGAGCCTTCCGGCAGATATGGGATGGGCAGCTCCGTATTCGCTATCGACGGAGGCGGGTCTCGTCGCCCGAGTTGTCGCTGAAGAGGGAACCTTGGCGAGGGACTATCAGTCTCCTGCAGAACCGGGTTCTCCCATTGCTCTGTGGGTGAACCTGAAAAAGCAAACGATGCCAGCTTCTTTATCCAGAGATTTTACAGACGAGTTCGGAAAATATCTGCCGAATTTTGCTTTGTACGGCCCTGAGGAGATTCCGAATCTTAAGAAAGAGATTGCTGCTGCCGACCTTTCCAATCTCTCCTTTTTAGGAACGCGTTCGGGGAGTATCAGCGCGACCAATGGCGTCAGTGTGGTAGGGATGGTTCGGCTGAGAGCGGGAGCAGGAAAATTTCTGCAGTTAATGTCGACGGAACAGAGGGACAGGTGGCTTACATTCTCCGTCGACGTTTCGGGCCAGGTTATCGCGACTCTTCGTCTGGATCCCGATACAAAAGATCCGAGAGTCAGTGCCGTGTGGTCGGATGGAAATTTCGGGGTATTCGGCTATTCGTGGAATGCGAACGAAGGAAAGCACGTTCTCACTACCCGGGAAGAGGGCGATTCCAAAGTCTATCAGTTTACTGAACCTGCCGAAGGAGAGCTTATTCCATTCAATCGATTTACGATCGGAAAGAGGGGGTGGACTGACGACTTTGTCGACGAGCAGGTTGCTTCGATCGGAGAGGTTGCGGTATACAATCGCCCGATTGCAGCTGAAGACCTTGAGAAGTTAGTTGTCGAAATGGCAGCTCAGTATTTCGACTGAGAATTCAGGGGCGAGCAGACGCTCCTCGAGAGGTGTTGCGACTTTGCCTTGCGCGTTTGGTTGCTTTGCTGGCAGCGTTGGGTCGAGATGAACGGGCCGGATTGCGAGAAGCGGCTCCCTTACGAAACACGTGTCCCGGTCCAGATCGGTGGGCTGCCACCGAGCGGGAGACGGGGCGGAAGTCTTCTTGCGGGGAAGGGCTCTCGATGGACGTTTCCGGGGCAGGGGCAACAGGTGCGAGAACCTCGCGTGGAGAGGGGTAAGAAGGCATCCTGCCCTCGACACTGTGACGGGTAGTCTTCTTCACACGGCTCTTGGTGATGTGCGTATCGAGTCTCGACTGACCGAATTTCCTGACCGGACGGCTTTCTGATTTTATTTTTCGAATCTTCGAAACTGCCGCAGAGAGGGCGATGACTGCGGACTGGCCGCCCGGGTGAGTAATGTAAACCACCTCGGTCGTTTCGATCTCTTCTTCGATCTGTTCCTCCACTTCCTCGACTGCTTCCACAGTCTCCAATACTTCCTCGGGCGTGCCTTCTTCCTCTACAATCGCAGTGGAAGGTGTTTCGGGCTCGATGGATTCGGTTGTGACAGCTTCCGCAGGCTCTTCCGGGCTCACTTGCGTTTCGGCTGGTGCCGACGGGGCTGGTTCTACAGAAGCTGGGCGTGGTTGGACTGGCTGAGTGTATCCAGTTCTCCGTTGGTTGTGGATTTCTGCGAGCAGGGCAAGGCCGGGAACTCCGACGGGAAGTCGTTCTTCCACTGAGGGGCGGTGAAGGATTTCGGTTTTCGATTTTGAATGAATTCGATAATCGATACCTGCCCACTGAATGCGGTTCTGTGTCCAGGTGCTAATGAGCAGAATCCAGTGCAGGAACATCCAGATGGGGGTGAGCATGTGCTCCAGCCAGCATGCGGCAAATAGCTTGCTGCGGATTCCGTTTTCCGGAAACAGAGAAAGGTAGACTTGCTGTCGAGCCAATGCCCGAAACTGATCGATGACGTAGGCAACTGCGATCGGAATCCATGCCCAGAAATATCCGTAGATCAGGGCGGTGAGGATCGACATGGCTCCGATGATGTAGAATCCGAGAACAAAGTTTGTCCCGGTATACAGGATGGGGCTGAAAAATTTTACTTGAGTGTATTGGCGCTTGGTAAACTCGAAGAAGCCTTTCCAGTCGAAGTCGATCATGGTAGGCATGATCAGCGACCGGACAAACGCGATTTTGTTCCCCGCCTTTCGAGCTGCTTTTGACAAACGAAGGTCGTCGTTCAATGAGCCTTTGAATAGGTTGGGAACGTCCAACTCGAGGAAAAGGTCGTGAGTGATCGCCATGGATCCGCCCCATAAGACATTTGTGAGTTCGCTGCCTCCCTGCGTTGTGATGGATCCATTGATGACGCTGGCCAATTGATTGGGGAGGGTAGGGCGTTTGGGAACGAGCCAGCGGTAGGTCGTTGAGAGTCGATGGCTGCCGTGATTGATTGGGGCGACGAGCCGATCCAACCAATCTCTTTTGCAATGAATGTCGGCATCTGCGAAAGCCACAATGCGATCGGAATCCTTTAACATGCCGAATGCGGCTCGCTGGTTGTGCACTTTCTGTCCTTCTGACTTCGATGTGCCAGCGCAGACCAGCGTGACCGATTTGAGAGGAGAATCAGGATTCGGGTGGTGCCAGGTCGATGGTTCCTCGGGAAGGTCGAACTGGTCCCTGAGCCAGGTCGAAACTGGGTCGTTCCAGGACTCAAAGCAGACAATCACCCGATACTCGGGATACTCCTGAGCGAAGAGTGCGTCGAAGAAGCGTGGTGTTGATTGGAGGTCGAAGCCTTTGACTGGCACGATCAAGGCGACCGGCAAGTGTGTGGCAGGTTTTTTTCTTAACTTTCGGTCCTGAGCTCGCCGTGCAATGAAGAATCCAAGCACACGAAACGCTGCGATCAGGATCAAAATCAGCCAGAGTCCCCACAAGATGAACAGGATACGTTCACCGATAGGGAAGTTTAAGAAGCGGTCGATCATTTACCCCGTGCAAAATGTATTTGGCCAGCTAGACTTCAAGCGTTATTGCAATTGAGCAACATGAAAGTTGTTGAAACCCGAAATCTCAAGAAGACTTATCATTTTGGTGACACCGAGGTGAACGCCCTGGGAGGGGTGGACTTTGATATTGAGGAACGGGAATTCGTTGCGGTGTGGGGCCCGTCGGGATCTGGGAAATCAACTTTGTGTAATCTCATTGGTTTGATTGATGCTCCGACTTCCGGGGAAGTGGTGGTCAATGGCGAGGCTGCGTCGGGTTTGGTCGACGGTAAGAGAAGCGAACTCAGGAACTCGGCGATTGGATTTGTTTTTCAGAATTTTAATCTTATCCCCGTTTTGACGGCGCTGGAGAATGTGATGCTGCCTCTCCAGATTAGCGGTGCGTCCCGTTCCGAAGCAAAGGATAAGGCTGCGATGTTGTTGGGAGAAGTCGATCTGGGTGATCGAATGGATCACCGACCGCAGAAGATGAGTGGTGGACAGCAGCAGCGGGTCGCGATTGCTCGAGCTTTGGTTACAGACCCTGTCCTCGTCATTGCTGACGAGCCGACGGCAAATCTCGATACGAAGAATGCGAATTTGATCATCGATTTGATGCGTCGTATCAATAATGAACGGAGTGCAGCTTTTGTATTTTCCACTCACGACGATCGTTTGCTCGATCGTGTGGACCGCAGAGTGCACCTGCAGGATGGCAAAATCATTGAGGACGAAAGATTGACGGAGGGGCAAAATTAAAGTGGAGAGGGCAAAATTGATTGTGGATTCGTTGAAAGGCTCTCGATTTCTCGCGGTAGATGAGTATTGTTGCACCTCACGTACTTCTTTGAAATGAGCAGTTCGACAACCGAAGTCAAAGCGCTGAAGCATGCCGACGACCTGGCATTGGTCGATCGGGCGATTTCGGGTGATGGCGAAGCTGTGAAAGGCTTCCTGGAAGAGTATCAGCCGATGCTGGAGCGGGTGATGATGTCCCGAGGGATCGAGAAAGTCCACGCTCAGGACCTGGTTGCGGATGTGATCGCCGAGTGTTTCGGGGCGGGCAAGAAGGGCCAGACTCGGCCTCTGCTGGAGAAATTTGAGGGAAGATCTTCTCTTTCTACCTGGATGATTCGGATCACCTGGAACCGTTGGCTCGATCTGAAGCGGCGAGACAAATTCCGCGGTGAGTTGCCTGCTTACGAGGACGATGACGAGCGGGCAGGTGACCGCTTCGACCGTGTGGCTGGTGAAGTTGCGGAAGAGGAGTTGCTCGATCAGGATCTATCGGAATTGATGGGAAAGGCCATCAAGGAGGCGTTTGATTCTCTAGAGCCGGAGGTTCTGCTGATGCTGAAGCTTTCGTATCTTCACGGAATTAGCCAGACCGCGATCGCCCGTATGTGGCAATGTGATCAGACTCGAGTCAGCCGTGCGCTTACTTCTGCGAGAGAGCAAATCGCCTCTGTGACGATGAGGGCAATTCAAGAGTCGGACTCCGGGCTTTCCCTCGAATGGGAGGATTTCCAGCGTTTGTGCGCTGCTGGTTTGGATCTCTGATTCTCGCAATTTCGATAAATAAATAGAAATTGTGGTAATTTGACTTGTATTTGAGTCGAAGAGTTGCGAAATTTCGCAAACGTAAGAGTCTTGGTTTGTGCGAGGCTTTACGGAATCTGAATCAGACGGAGATATGAGATTTTCCTACCGCTGTGTTGTGAGAGTAATGGTACTCGTCCTGACCTTTTTTGCTTTTGGTTGGGAAAACGCTGAAGGATCTAGTTCGAAGAATCCACGGGTTTTGTTTCTGGGGGATTCTCTGAGTATTGGTGCGTTTGGAGCTACGCTTGATAGTTCGATGAGAGCGGCGGGATTTGAAGTGCATACTGTGGTCGCGGGAGGGGCCAGCCCGTATTACTGGCTGAAGAATTACCAATCTCTTCCCTGCACAATCGGCTTTTGGGAGAAGTCACCGACTTCGGAGCGCCGGCTCGGGTATGTTCGTGCTGTGCCAAAGCTTGAGGATCTGCTCGTGCAGCATAAACCGAATCTCGTGGTGGTTCAGACGGGGATCAATCTGTATGCGACCCTTCGGTCCAAGCGTCGGCCAAAGGAAGATAATGTGGCAGAGGTGCAGTCGCTGATCGAGCAGATGTGCTATTCGATTTCCAAGGGTGGTGCCACGTCTTACTGGATTTTGCCGCCACACTCTCACGAAAAACGCTATCCCATCGAGCTGCAGGAGGAACTGGCGTCTATCATGCGTCGAACGGTGAAGCGATTCGATGGAGAGGTTTTCGAAAGCGGAGAGGTCACTCACTTCGATGATCCGTATCCTGCGACCGATGGTATTCACTACGGTCCAGCGGATGCAAGGGAGTGGGCTACGAAGGTATCAACTCACTTTGCGACGTATGCCAAGATGGAACCGGATTCGAAGCCGGAAACTACGATCGTGCGTGCGTTGCCCTTGCAGGCCGTTCCCGTAGTGGACGGATCGCGAGGTGCCTACAGTTCGTCGCGAACGGATGTCGGGGCGCAACGTGATGAGGTCGATCTAGAGCTTCGACTTGTCGAAAAGTCAGTGTTGAACAATTTGGCGGAATTGGATTATTCCAACGCACTAGGGATCTACGAATATGAAGTCGTAAACGATCGACGTGGAAACTATCCCTTTGATAAAATTCGGGTGGCGCATGGTATCGTTTTTGGACGAAGGCATACTGGCGCCGCAAATCGTGAAATTGGCAGCACGATAGGTCTGACTTTGGTTCCGCTCTCGAAATATAAGTCGCTGAATACCTGGCAGGTCGTCGACGATTTGCGTCCGAACTTTGAGCTGCCACCCTATACGCCGAAGCTGGACTGATTTATTTCGCGATATCTGCGATCAGCTTTACCAGAAAAAGCGCGCTCAGGACGGCGAGAAACCAATGGACGCGTTTCCACTGTCCGGTTGCATACATGAGTATGGTGTAGAGGACGAATCCAGCGGCAATTCCCTCTGCAATCTGGAAATTGAGCGGAATCAGCAGAACGATGGCGAGAGCAGGAATGGCTGCCCGCCAGTCTTTCCAATCCAGTCTTTTCAGGCCAACCATCATCATACCCCCTACCATGAGAAGCGCGGGTGCGACGGCGGCAGCTGGTATTGCGGTAAGGATAGGGTGAAAGAAAAGGGCCAGTAAAAAACAGATAGCTACGGTGACAGAGGTCCAGCCGGTCTTTCCTCCAGCTTCGATACCGGTTGCCGATTCGATGTATGAAGTGACGGGGGAAGTTCCGAGGCAGGCACCGACCGTGGTAGCTCCTGCGTCAGCGAGAAGCGCCTGTCGCATTTTGGGAAGGTTCCCATTTTTGTCTGTGAGTCCTGCTTGGCGGGATACGCCGATGAGAGTTCCGATGGTGTCGAATAGGTCGACAAAGACTAGTGTAAGGAGAGGGATCCACGCTGTGCCCGGGTTTTTAAAGGGGTAAAGCCAGTCGACCTGAAAGAGAATGGGGGCCAATGATGCGGGTTTCGAAACGACGGAATTCGGAGTCGGGGTGACCGGAGTTCCGTTGAGAGAAAGAAAGAGGCCGACAATGGTGGCGAGTGCTACGCCACACAGAATCGCCCCTGCGAAACGGAGGCGGTAGAGGAGAAGAATGGCGATGAGGCCGATAGCAGCAATGAGGAGAATCTGCCAGGGGACGTTCGAAAAGCCAGCCCATTGAAGGGCGATAAACCTTGGGGCTGGGTCTCCGAAGAGGCCGATATTTTTGAGGCCGATCACGAGGATGAATAATCCGATCCCCGCCTGAATACCGGTTTTCAGGGCGTCCGGGATGGCTTTCACAACCTGCTCGCGAAATCCTGACGCAGATAGAATCAGGAAAAGGACTCCTGTCCAGAACACGAGCCCGAGGGCGCCCTGCCAGGGTATCTCGAGCTGACCACAGATGGTGAAGGTGAAAAAAGCATTCAACCCCATTCCCGGAGCCAATGCGATGGGGTAGTTGGTGAGGGCAGCCATCAGGAGTGTCCCGACGATGGCTGATAATGCGGTTGCGGTGACGAGCGCGTTTGCATCCATTCCAGTGATGGCAAGCATCCCGGGATTGACCACAAGAATGTACGCCATTGAGGCGAAGGTGGTAATTCCGGCAAGAACTTCGCGGCGCCAGAATGGGCCTTGTTTTTGAGCGGTAGCCATCAGGTATCCCGCGCAACGTGTGTCAGAGCGCTCGAGTGGACAAGGCAAAAGTAATCGAAAAGGGGAATGCTCTTGATATCATGAGGGCCAACGTGTTCTTTCGTGCTCGGTCTTGATGGATACTTCTTCCGAAAATGGTTCTTCCCAATGCACAGTCACTGTCCCTGAATCAGCGGACGGTGAGAGGCTGGATCGTTTCTTACCCGGAGCTCTGGAAGCAGCCGGGCATTCTCTTTCACGCTCCGCGGTGCAGGGACTGATCAAGGATGGTGCGGCACTGGTAAACGGGAAAAAGGTAAAGCCTCGGCATGCTGTGGCTGTTGGAGATGTAGTGGTAGTCAGTTTTCCTGAAGCGAGATCCGAAAAGCCGGAAGCGGAGGATATTGAAATCACCGTGTTGTACGAAGACGACGATATTATTGTCGTGAACAAGCAGACGGGGCTCGTGGTTCATCCTGCCTCAGGTAATCTGGACGGAACTCTGGTAAACGCACTGTTGCATCATTGTGATGGCAAGCTATGTGAACTGGCTGGCGACGATCGGCCTGGGATTGTGCATCGGTTAGACAAAGATACGTCCGGTTGTCTGGTCGCGGCAAAAACGGAGACGGCGTACCATTCTCTTGTGGCTCAATTTTCGGGGAGGGAAACCGGGAAGGAGTATCTCGCAATCACGAACGGAGTTCCGACCCAGCAACAGGGCACCATTGAAAATCGCATCGGACGCCACCCCGTAAACCGCCAGAAGATGGCGGTCCTCGAAGCGCCTGCGGGAAAAGAAGCGGTAACGGATTTTGAAGTGATCCGTCAGGATGAAGGCGGAAAATGGGCCGCAGTGAAGTGTGTGATTCACACAGGGAGGACTCACCAGATTCGAGTGCACCTGAAGGAGTGTCTGCATGCTGCCATTCTCGGAGACCCGATCTATGGGCAGCCTTCGAGACAGAAAGTGAAGGTGGGGCGGCTGCTGCTACATGCGAGACGCCTACGTTTCCGGCATCCCGTTACAGCTGAAATGGTCGAGTTTGAAGCTGAGGTTCCGGAAGAATTCGAGCCGTTTCTATAGAGGAGAGCTGACCGGGTGTACGAGTTCTTCTTCCATGACCGGAGGTTCTGGGGTCTGCGTGCGGCCTTTCTTGAAGAAGAGTGGGAACAGCCATCCAGAGAAAAGCACAAGTGTTCCTGCCATGGCTGCGTAGAGAGTGCCGAGGTTACCGGTCGTCATCACTATCATTGTTCCTAGTCCGAGGAGGAGGAGGCCTTCGGCGACAACGGTCCAGGCGACTTGCGAAACCCACCCGACGCCGAGAGCGAAGACTTGATTGATGTGTCGCCAAATGTGAAGCGTGAAGTAGGCGGAGAAAGCAAGAAGAGTCATTCGGGTGAGTTCAAAACCGGAAGATACGTCGGTTTTTAATTCCTCACCTGCCCACAAAGGAAGGAGGATGGGGCCGAGCGCAACGAGCCCAATGGTGGTAGCGATACCAAACGCGATTCCTCCCAGAGAAAGGCGGCGGGAAGTTTTTGTGATCCATGCCTCGTCGTTCCGCTCGTAGGCGTCCATGAGGGCGGGCCAATAGGGGCGGGTGATCATTCCCACGACGTTGGTCAATGAGAAGTGCACGGTGATCATCACGGAATACACTCCGACGGCTTCGGGACCGATGACGCGACCGATGACAAAGGCGATCATATTGTACTCGATCATCGCGGCGAGAATGTAGGTAATCGAAAAGCGAAATCCGTCGAAGGCGAGGGGGCGAACGAGCTTTCTTTTAAAAAGAGAGAATTTCGGAATCAGATAGGGGCGCTGGATGAGGAGGTGAATGGTGTTTCCCAGTTTGGCGAGGACGATGGAACCATTTACGGCGAGCAGGAGGAACTCGATGGTGGGAAAGTACCAGATTCCAGTCAATAGAGCGACTGCAGCAACGACGTTTCCGGCCGCGCCCCATGAATTGTTGAAGCGGGTTTCCTGATATCCGTCCCGGCCCATTTCAAATGTGGCGCAGATCATTTCCAGGACCATGATGCTCAAACCGATCCAGGCAGCTCGTTGCATGATCTCGGCAACCGGGGCGAACTCGTCTCCAAAAAGGTCGGGAATAGGAATGAAAATGAGCAGTGCTGCTGCGATCGCTCCCATAAGGAGGGAGAGCCCTGTGCTGAGAAGTATGCTCGTAGAAAAAACGGTCGTCTCCCGTTCCCGGTCCTTTTTCGCGACTGCGCGGGAGATTTCACGGGTCAGCGCGGGGCCGATGCCTATGTGGAACATATCGATCATTCCCACGGCGAGGGTGATCGCTGCGTAGACGCCGAACAGCTCCATCCCGAACTGGCTGATCGCGATGGGGATGGAAACCAATCTGAGGACAATCGTTCCGACTTTGGAAATCAAAGACGTAACAATCGCCAACCGTATTGAACGATCGCGGTTGGCAGTGCTGTCATCGTGGGAATCCGGGGTGCTCAAGCTTCAGAGATAGTGTTCTCTAAAGTATCGCATTTGTGGAAATTATAGCAAGATGGAATAAGAAGCCAAAGTTTGCTGTCGTTGCTGGTCACTTCGGGATCTCGTTCAGGGTGTAGTAGGCTTCGTTGTGGAGCAAGGGGGCTCCTTCCTCACTCTTCAGTCCTGCTGCTACGAGGGCGTGGACGTGTCCTTTTGTGAGTGGCTCTACTTTGAGCTTGAGGCTTTTTCCGTCTTCGGCAACCGACGCGACAGAAACCGTTGGTTCCACCTGATCGACCTCGGGGCTACCGTATGCTTTCTGGTAGATGTAGGTGAAAGCTTCCATTGAGAAGGCTTCGTCAGTGGCGGTCGATTTGTCGATCGGTTTGGTGAAAGTGAGTTCGAATCCATTTGGTGTCGCTCGCATTTCATGGATTTCGAATGGCACTTTTCCTGTCCATGTGACGCGTTCGAAGTTGTAGAGTTTTCCTCCACGGGCTCCCCAACCGCGATTGGAGCCGCTGGTGTAAAGAATGCCATCCTTACTGATGCGGACTCCAATGTTTCCAGAGCCAAAACCTTCCAGGAATGGGAACATGGCACCCTGATAAAGACCGTTCACCTTTTCTAGATAGACGCGATGGATCTTGGAATGCGTTTGTTCGCCCACGAATACCTGTCCGGCAAAAGGACCGAACTTTCCTTCGCTTAGGTCAGGTTCTATGCCTGTGGGTGAATTTCCTACTCGTTGGTGGGGAAGAATGACGGCAGGAGGAATGAGTTGGGAAATGTTTCCGCGCTCTGTAATCGTGCGGCTTCCTTCCTCGGTGTAGGGAGGATCTGTAGGGCGATCCCCGAGGGCTCCTTTCGCGAAAGGAAACCAGATATTACCGTTCGGGTTGCCTTGAAACGAACCCGGCTTGATCCACTTGAGCGAACTGGTTCCATTCCAGGCGCCCTGGTTATCGGTGTAGAAAACGTCGCCGGAGGCATTGAATCCGACTCCGCCGGGGGAGCGAACTCCGCTGGCAGTGGGGAGCATCGTGCCGTCTTCGTTGATACGGAGTACCCAGCCACGATAAAGCGATTCAGCGGTGAATGATCCTGTCAGGCAGAGAGCGAGCCAGAGATTGCCCTCGTCGTCGAATCGAGAACCAAAAGTGTATTCGTGGTAGTTTCCGTTGATGCCCCAGTCGTCGTTGACGGTCTCGAAAACATCGGCACGGCCATCACCATCTTCGTCTTTCATCCGTGTGACTTCGGGACGTTGTACCGTGTACAGCCAGCCGTCTTTCCAGGCTAAGCCAAGGGGCTCGTGGAGATACTCGGCAAAGAGCGTCCATTTGGCTGGCTTGTCAGGGTACTCCGCTGCATTTTCAATCATCCAGATTTGTCCACGCCGGGTGCAGACTGCAACACGACCATCGGGAATCAATTCGATGGCGCCACCTTCGATCACCGCATCATCCGGGGCAGGAATAGCAGTGATCGTATAGTAGTCGGATTCCTTTGGATCTTCTGCGTAAGCGGAGAATGCTAGAAAGCAGGGGGCCAGTAGGGAGAGAATTCGCTTCATGTCTGGTAAAGGGTTAGGAGGGGATCAGGATTCGAGTGGTGCGTTCCAGCGATAGGTAACTGTGATAGAGGACTCGCCGCTTACGGGAACGAGAGTTTCTTTTTTACCTTCGATCTGTCTGGTTACAGGATCGGCTCCCTGGATTTTGATTTTCATTTTCTGACCGATATCGATCCATCCATCCTTCGTTTCCTGAGAGCCGGTGTCTGCCAGGCGAAGGTATAGGTTTTCATCCGCCTTTCCTTCAAACTCAATGGTGCGAACGAGAGATGTTACTCCTTCAATCTCTTCCGGATTCATTCGGTCGGTAACGGTGAGTTTTTTGAAATCATATTTGAAGGTAGGAAATCGGTTCTTATCCAATCGGTAACCGCGGAACTGGTAGTCCGGGTGCTTCACGTTGATCGTTATTTCTTTCTGCGGATCGAGGGTGTCACGCTCATACTTCACCTTCGTCTCGGAAATCGGCTGCCATGGTTCGTCGAGACTCTCAAGAACTTGTAAGGGCATGCCTTGAGCTGTTTTTACGCGATCCTTTCCAAGAGGATTACTGCCTGAGCCACGGGCATTCCAGTTCGGAGAGGCATCCATAAATTCGCCTCGGTAGACGTAGGCAAGGTTCAGATTGTCGGCATCCCAAACGGCGCTGACTTTATCAGGATAGCCAACTCCGATGGAACGTGGTTTTGCATCGGGGAGAAAAGCGCGATGCACGATCGCCTCTCCGGGGTTGCGAGCGGTGAGGGGAATGGGGTCGTAGGATTTTGATTTTGCTTTGCCTTCGCTTCTCACTTCAGAGATCCAAATCGTTCCCTGCTTTCCACGAACATAGGAGGAGAGGAATCGCTGACCGCCTCCGTCGAAATAAAGAATTTTGAATGTGTGCTCGCCCGCTTCGAGTTTGTTCTTTATTCGTTGAGTGCTTGCCGGGTGGATGCCGTCGTTTCCTACTCGCGTTTCTCCATCTACAACAAAAGCAGATCCATCGTCCGATGTGATTGAGAGGATGTATTCGTGGGTGTCGGGCAGGGAAAGGTTTCCTTCGAATACCATTCCGAATCCACCCTTTATGTCTTTGGCTGGTTCCAGGGAGATAAGGTTGTTCTCCAGTTTGCCGGTTTTGATTGGTGTGAGCTGGGAAAAATCGGGTAGTTCCTCCCACTTCCCTTCATAGATTGAATAAGTCACATTGGAGAGGAGTTTTGGTTCCTGCTCTGCCTTCAACATGTCTTCGAGATCAGACCGTTTCCATGGGCTCTTCTGGTCGGCGAAGGTCTTGCGTGCCTTGGCTACGGAGGCGGGGGAAACTTTTTGCCTTTTACCTGCGAACTCCTTCGTTACGTAGGCGATTACGGCAGCAATTTGTTCGTCATTCAGGGCGGCTTCGAGAGGTAGCATTGCCTGCACGTATTTGTTGTCCTCCTTGGCTATCCCTTTCAGAACAATTCCCGTGGCCAGAGTGTTGTCTTCCAGTTTGAGATACTTTGAACCGTGAAGAGACGGCGCCATGGACAGGTCTCCTGCTTTGATGCCTTTGCCGTCTGGACCGTGGCAAGCGACGCACAACTGATAGGTCTGCTGGCCCAGCTTCATTACTGCGTCGTCTTGAGATAGAACCGGTCCTGTCGCGAGCAGTGCTGAGAAGAAGAGTAGAATTCGCTTCATTTGAAAGTTGGAAGGTGGGAGGCTAAATTACCAATTCCTCGCCGTCAAAAGCGTCTGAGGACACATCTGCGCAAGAAAATCCCCCGATTGTGTCTCAAATCTTTGTGAAGGTGACAAGAAACGAATAGACATGTTTGCCCCCTTGAAACGAATCAAATCGCTGTACTCTCTCGTTGTTATCGCTCTCTTATGCGCTGTTTCGACCTCCCAATCTCAGGATGAGTCGCTGCCCGAGTGGCATGATGACTATCAATCTGGTGTGGAGCAGGCAAGAAAAGAAGGAAAGGATCTGCTACTTGTTTTCACAGCCACCAGTTGGATAGAAATCTGCGAAGAGTTTTATAAAGAGATCTTGAGACAGCCGGACTTCATGCAGCCGGTCTCAGAAAAGTTTGTTCTCATCAAACTTGAGTATCCAAAGGATGGGAAGTTGCAAAAAGAAGAAGCATTCCAGAAGTCCCTTCTCCGCGATGCTTACCGAGTAAACGGGTTTCCGACCGTAGTTTTCACCGATGCGGAGGGCAGGCCTTTTGGAATGAATGGGTATATGCCCGTCACCCCCGCTGAATATGCTGAGGTAGCACTGGCTATCAAAGATTCTCATAAGAAAACCCTCGAGTCTCGCGAAGCGGCAGGGAACCTTTCTGGCATAGAGCGCGCAAAGAAGTTGATTGAAAGCGTCCCTCATCTTCCCGGCAATTTCGCGGCCCGATATTACAAAGAAATCTTGGAAGAAGTGGTCGAACTGGATCCGGAGAATACTCTCGGACACACGGAAAAGTTCCGGAAGCTCCTGGCTGATGCGGAGTATGCCACGAAAATGCAGGTTCTGGCAAAGGACGTGCAATGGCAAAAAATGATCGATCTTTCTGACCAGTACATCGAGGATTTCGGTTTGGAGGGGACCGAGAAACAGAAAGTTCTCATGAACAAGGCAGGAGTGCAAAAGCAGCAGAACAATGCTGTTGGGATGATCCAGACGCTGGTCGAAATCGTCAAAATAGATGAGACTTCTCCGCTTGGTTTGCAGGCCCAGCAACGGCTTGATGTTCTCCGCGCAGGTCGCCTGGAAGGTGAATTGGCGCGTTAGATTACTTTATTTTTTAGAAATATTAAGTAATAGTATTTTTCTCAGGAATTGAGTTCTCTTTCGTTCCTGTTGTCAGGAACAAACTTTGAAGCTTCCGGGAGAAATGAAACGTTCACAGATTTTTCGAGTCTGCTCGCATGTGGGGGCCGCCGTTTTGGTGGTATCTCTGCTGACGCAATGCAAAACGACCGCTTCGTACAAGGACATCGAGTATGACCCGGGCAAGTTGAAGACGCCATCCGGGCATGGACTCGAAAAAAAGGACTACCCTTTCGATGACGACGGAAGCTATCGGAAAGACTGGGTGAAGAATGACACAGGGGGGCGGACTCGATCTTCCTACAATTCTCCGGAACCTGCCACAGCCGTAGCCTCTGCTGAATCGGGATCTACTCCCTCTGCCTATCCGACCTATGCTCAGGCATCCGCAGAAAGAGAAGCTGGGAATACGGCTTCGATGGCGGTCCCGGCTTCGATGACTTCGTCCGAACCTCCGTCTGTATCGGTTTCGCCCACTCAATATCATAAGGTTGCAGTGGGTGACACTCTCTTTGCCCTCTCAAAAAGATACAATACGAGTGTGGAAGAACTGCAGAGAGTCAACGGACTTACCGACAATACCATTCATGTCGGGCAGAGCCTTCGGGTGCCTTGATGTCGCATAGAGTTGGCAGGTCTTAGAAAGATTACAGTTTTGTCATCTTTTTGCCTTCTCAGCTGTTATTTTCGTACTCCACTATTGGGGTATGCAGAAAATCCCTTTCATCGGACTGGTAGGCATTGCTGGTTTTTTTCTGATTGGAGAGTTATCTGCCCAGCGTCCTGGGCCACTACCGGGAGGGCCAGGGCAGCGACCTAGCGGGCGTCAAGCTCGACAGCATACGGAAACGGAATCACAGCCTCTCCGTCTTGTCCCTGCCAATCGAAATCCTCCCGTTGCGTCTGAGGTTTCAATAAAAGCTGATCAGCGTGGTGTAAGAATCGAGTCAAATAGCATCCCGGATCATAAAGTGGGGCGGTTTCCGAATTCAGGAAATCCCAATGAGATTCGAGACCAGAATTTCGATGTCGTTGTTCCCGCAAAGCCGGAAGAAGCCGGTCACATCACCTACATCAACGGAAGTCCCAATGGGGGAGGGCGGAGAGGGTTTCGTGTTTTTGGGATCACCCTCGATGGGGTCATGATGGAGCCGGGAACAGCAGAGTCGTGGATGGGTCAGATGGACGGTTGGAATTATGAAGCGCTCGGTGGAGCGATTGATCTTGGGCTTGATGCCAATTACGCCCATGTCCAGCCCGGCGGAACTTATCACTATCATGGATTGCCGATCGGTCTGATGAAACGCCTGGGATACAAAACCGGTGATCATTCCCCAATGATAGGATGGGCGGCCGACGGTTTCCCTATTTACGCAATGTATGGTTACAAAGACCCTCTGGATCCCAATTCGGGAATTGAGGAGCTGACGACCAGCTATCAATTGCGGAAAGGGAATCGCCCCGGCGGGACAACAAACCCCGGTGGTGAGTACGACGGGGCATTCGTCCAAGACTACGAATTTGTCGCCGGCTCTGGAACTCTTGATGAGTGCAACGGCAGGTTCTGCGTAACCCCGGAATTCCCAGATGGGACATACGCTTATTTTCTGTCCCGAGAATGGCCAGTGCTTCCGCGTGCTTTTCGAGGCACTCCGGTGGAATTGAAGTTTGGAAATGAAATGGAAGGTTTCGAAAGGCCGGGACGAGGAAGACCGCCATTTCCACCTCCGGGAGGCGGGCCTCCTCCTCGATAAGTCTCAGGACTTTTTCTTCTTCTTTTTGTCTTTCTTCTTTCGCTTTTTCCAGCCCTCTTTTGCTGCGAGTTTCCGTTTGAGCTTTTTCCAGTAG
The DNA here is from genome assembly GCA_002698785.1 of Verrucomicrobiales bacterium. Lineage (GTDB taxonomy): Bacteria > Verrucomicrobiota > Verrucomicrobiia > Verrucomicrobiales > DEV007 > Arctic95D-9. Next base: position 45,688 of record PAAG01000040.1, read on the forward strand.
TCTTCTCCGCAGATGTAGCCTACGCACTTTTTCGATCCGCAATAGCAGGGGTGATCTTCGTAATTCTCCAAGTCGAAGCCGTAATTAAAAAACAGCTCCTCATCCTTTTCGATGTCTCGCACTGCGGAGATCCAGATCTTGTCCTCTTCGATAAAAGATTCGCAGTTCGGGTCACAGCTGTGATTGATAAGTCGTGCTGAATTCTCGGGGACATTTCCGTCTACGTCCCAATCGTCATCAAGAGTGAAGATGTAAACGGCGGCATCTCCCGTCTCTTTCGCCCGGTCAAATTGCGCCCAGCCGCGATCATTGGATTCGTCCTTGTCGATGCGTTCGCCTTTGTATTCGATGATGTAAGTGCCCGCAGGAATCTTCTTTTTCGCGAACATCCCGCGACCGTGTATGCCGGACTTTCTGACTTCGGCCCACTTGGAGTCACATTTTTCTCCGGGTAGCAGCGCACTCTTTTTACTCATTGGAAAAGGTTCCTTCGGGCCAGGGGACTGAGATTTCTACCCATTTCGAGTCGATTCCAGGCCAACCCTTGGAAGAGTATAGAAGGCCGGAAATCGCGTCAGGATTTTTTGGGGCAAAATCGGGTCGAACCATTGTTTGTTTCAGATCGAAACTGTTGAGGTTTCCGGTGAGAATGGTCTGCTGAGGTTCGTCGGAATCCACCTGCAGATCGTCGCAAAAAAAATGGAACTCTCCGTCCCGCGTATCTACTTTAGGTCCATCAAATGTAACTCGAAGAGTGATGTTAGTGCCTTTGAGCGATACGCCGACAGTCCAGTCTTCCGGTGCTTGAGGAGGAATGGATGCCAGAACCTTCTCGAACATTTTCTTAATGCGGACGTCGGGGCCAACTGGTTCGCCAGATCGATTCACAGGGATCGAAAGTGAAAAATCCTGCATGCCCGGATGGCAGGAAGTAGCGCAGGCCATCCATGCGCATTTCACTTTCAAATCGATTGTCTCGCCTGCGATCGTATCAGGCACTACGATTTTTGTGAGGAGGCATGTCTCTGTTTCGTACCCGTTCGCAGCGATGCCTGCCATGTCCGTTACTTTCGGTGGAGGCCAAAGTATGTTACCTGCCTCGAAACCGTCGGGAAGATTCCACTCAAGTAAGGTAGCGACTCCCACAATCCCGGGGCCTCTCCAGTAGGTGTGAAATCCGGGTTCATGGTCGAGAACAAGACCAACGTAGAAGTCTTCGCCGGGAACGACGGCGTTTGCTGCGGTAACAAGCTGGATTCGACTGAGCCCTTCAGCAGTCTCAAGTTTTGATTCGAGCGCACGCGTTTGTGAGGCTAACAAAGCCCCAAGAGTGAGTGCTGCAGATATCTGTGCAATCGCTTTCAACAACGTGAAATCTTGCCGCGACCTCGGCCTGACTCAAATGCTTTTTCTATTTGGGAAAAAGAAGATAGAGGGGCATCAGCCACCAACTGCGGCTTCTTTCATCCCTTTTGCTTCGTCCGCTTTCGAGAATGTGACTCCCACGGTCTTGGATACCCCAAACTCTTCCATCGACACGCCATACATGACATCGGCACGAGACATTGTCCGCTTACTGTGTGTCACGATCACGAACTGGCTTCCACCAATGAATCGGTCGAGAACACGAATGAAGCGTGTGATGTTGGCCTCGTCGAGCGGTGCATCCAACTCGTCGAGAACGCAGAAGGGAGAGGGCTTCACCATGTAGATTCCAAAGAGAAGCGCAACGGCCGTCATGGATCTCTCTCCACCGGAAAGAAGACTGATGGACTGGAGTTTCTTGCCTGGAGGCTTGGCGATGATGTCGATGCCGCACTCAAGTGGGTCTCCATCATCGAGAAGAATCAGGTCGGCTTTCGCTTTCTCTCCGAAGAGTTCCTTGAACATGTCGCGGAAGTTTTTTCGGATGTTCTCGAATGTTTCAGAGAACATTTTGCGTGTGTCCCGGTTGATGCGAGCGATCATTCGCAAGAGCTCTTCTTTTGAATTCTCAAGGTCTTCCAACTGCTGGACATTGAAGCGGTAGTGCTCTTCCAGCTCATCGAACTCTTCGATAGCATCGATGTTCACCGGACCCATGGAATCGAGTTTGGTGCGCAGTTGCGTAACCACTTCTTCTACAAATTCCCAGTCCGGTTCGGCGGGGTCTTCGAGCACAGTTTCGCCTTCCTCAGCAGTCTCGGTTTCGTCTGATTCTGCGGACTCGGTGTTTGACGGCTCTTTTTTCTGTGACCGACCTGCTCCTTTCTTCCGTTCTTCGATCGCCATCAACAGAGCATGGCTATCAGGCTCGAAAAATTCGAGTTCTGTCCGGTATCGGTCACGGCACGTGCGCTCGATGCTTTCGAGTTTCAGATCGAGTTGGGCGGATTTGACCTCTTCTTTGCCTCGTTGATCGGCGACTGATTGCACCTCACGACGCTTTGTAGTGAGCTCGGTTTCTCCTTCTTCAATCTTGGCAGAGTAATTGTTCCGCTCGATCTGGATCGTTTCCTGTTCTGTTTTGCCAGAGGAGGCTTCTTCCTCCCAATGGAAAATCTTTTCCTGCAATTCCGCAGTTTCTTCCGCTGATCGATCGATGCGCTCACGATAGCTGGTTATTTCCTGGTGGCGGCGTTCGAGAAGTTCTTCGAGTTCCTTGAGACGCGCGATCATTGGAGCGCGCTGCTCTTCAATGTTCTGCCGAGTTCCCTGTTCGACGGCGAGATTGGTTCGAGCTTTGGTGACGAGTTCGGTCAACTCTTCTTCGCGGATGCGTGCAGCAGTCAGCTCTTCATTTGCGGATTCGGTCTCTCCATCGAGTTCCTCGGTTCGTGCCGTCTTCTCGGCGTGTTCGCCGCGATTTCGGTCGAGAATCTCAGATATTTTCTGCTGTCGCTCTTCGACTTCGCGGCGTTCCCATTCCAGGCTTTCCCGTTTGTTACCGAGCTGGTTCAGGTCTCGCTCGATCAGGGCGAGTTTTCCTTCGAGGGTAGAAGAAGCCACTTTCTTCTGTTGAAGACGTTCGCGCGCCTGGGAAAGAGCATCTTCCAACTGGTCGACTCGCTCATTCAGGTTGTCCCTGCGTTCCTGGCGTGTAGCGACCTCGGTCTTGAGTGCTTCCGCTACTTTCCCGAGTTCGCGGATCTCGGTCTGCATTTTGAGCACAGATACGGATTCTTCACCAGTTTGGCCGCCGTGAACGATTCCTTCTCGCGTGACGAATTCGCCAGCCAGTGTGGCGAGGGCTACATCAGGTCGCTTCTCTCGGAGGCGCATGGCCGTGTTAAGGTCCTCAACGATAAGGACACCCTCCAGCAAACGTGCAATGAGTGGCTGAACCTCCTCGTCGACTTTGACTTTTTCATTCGCCCATGAAATAGAACCCAGCGGCGCCCGGTCACGCTTCGATGATTTTTCGCGATTCAGATGACCCTCTGCAATGAGCGAGGCTTCACCGACTTTGTTCTCACGGAGGTGTGTGAGGATCTCCTCCGCGATTGCTACATCGGAGACCACTACCGCCTGCAGAGTTCTTCCTAACGCAGCTTCGATCGCCTCTGCGTATTTAGAATCGACTTCGATGTAATTGCTGAGTGGCTTTCGAATTTTCTCACCGAAATGGTCGGGGTTATCCAGACCTTTCATGACAGCCTGAGTACCGGCAGCAAATCCTTCACCGTCTGCGAGCAATTGTTGCAACACCTCCAGGCGAGAACGCTTTTCCGCGTGGAGCTTGTGGAGGGAAGAAAGGCTCTCCTGCATCTCCATCGCAGCCCGCTTGGCTTGATGGTATTTTTGATCCATCTCCGCCAGTGTCTCTTCGAACTCTTCGATGGATGTCTGGTGGACGGAAATGCGATCCTTCAGGTCGCTTTTGTCAGAACCACGCTCACCTTCGTCCTTTCGCAGGCGTTCAATCTCGTCATCGAGTTGACGCATGCGTTGGGCGTCAGATTCGGACTGTCCGACGTTGGTTTCGATGGTGGCGTCGAGGCTTGCGAGCCGGCTCTTCAATTGGCTCCGTTCGGCTTCCAGGTCGCGGATACGCTGGTTGGCCTGTTCCCGGTTTGCACGCGCCTCACGAGTGGATTCTTCTAACTCGGCGACTTTCGCCTTTTCTTCTTCGATGCGTCCTTCCACTTCGGAAAGCTGACGGTCTGATGACTCAATGTCCTGGACCTGTCTTTCCCGCTTCTCTCCGGTTTGGACAATGTCTTCTTCGTTTTTCCGGATCAGAACTGTTAACTCGTGGGTTCTTTCGCCGTTGAATTCGATACGGTTGTTGGCCGAACTGATCTCGTTATCCAGGCGCGCCAATGACTGCTGGAGTTCGGTAAGGCGATTCTCGATTTCCTGGTATTCAACTCGGGCTGCTGCCATGGCGGCCTGACGTTTCTCAATTGCATCTTCCAGCTCATCTTGTTTGAGCCGGAGATTGCGAATGGACGTGCTCAATTCCGATTTTTCGGCTCTTAGCTCACGCCATTGCTTGTGGCTGAGGTGAAGTTCCAGAGTCTTAACGTCATCAAAAAGCGATTGGAACCGCTTTGCTTTGGACGCCTGGCGTGAAAGTGAACGAATCTGCCTTTCATTCTCAGCGATGACGTCCCGAATACGAATCAAGTTCGCTTCGGTATAATCGAGTTTCCTGAGCGCTTCCTTTTTCTGACTCTTGTATTTGGTGATTCCTGCAGCCTCTTCAAAGACGGCTCTTCGGTCTTCTGGTTTGGAGCTGAGGAGCATGTCGATTTTGCCCTGCTCCATGATGGAGTAGCTAGTCCGGCCAATGCCGGTGTCCATTAGGAGGTTGTGGATATCCTTCAGGCGGCAGGGCTGCTTGTTGATGAGGTATTCGCCTTTCCCGTCCCGGAAAACGCGACGGCCCAGAGAGACCTCATCATACTCGGTGTCGAGAATACCTTCACAACCCGACAAGGTGAGTGTGACCTCGGCCATGCCGAGAGGGGATCGGCGATCAGTTCCGTTGAAAATGACGTCAGCCATTTCGCCCCCACGGAGAGCTTTTGCTGAAGTTTCACCAAGTACCCAACGCATCGAGTCGACAATATTCGACTTTCCACAACCGTTGGGACCGACGATGCCGGTCACTCCTTCGTGGAATTCGAGTTTTGTCTTATCGGCAAAAGATTTGAAACCGTGGATTTCCAGAGATTTCAGGCGCATAGCGTGGAAGGTAAGTGGGAAAATTTGCAAGCGCTCTCAGAATTGAGATGGTTAATTCTCAATAGTGATAAACTTATCTTTATAATGTGGGCTTCCGTGGCTTTGTCGAGAGATTTCTTTGCAACTTTGAGAATGAATGAGGTCATTCGTGAAGCGCTATTGCAGATATCAACCAAAAAAGCCGTGAAAATTCGCAAATTTGAGAGAATTTTTAAAATTAGAATGCAATAATGTAAAAAAATCTCATTTTTTTGTTGCGGCTCAATTGGTTATTGATACGTTAGGACAGGTTTTGAAATCTCGGTGAATCGTCACCCGAAAAAGGGTGTGCTCGTTGAGACTCAAGACAAAAAGCAGGCACCAAAAGTGCCGAAAATTTGTGCGGAACGGGGCGGCCCGGTGCAGCGGATGAAAGTCTGAGTGCCGGGCCGTTTTCTTTCATTTTTTAATCGAGGATTTGTAGGCTGAATCGATCTGCGAAGAGTCTTGCGGAGGAATTGGGAGCAGCAGGTGCAATTCGGATAAACTGCGGTAGAATTCGATCTGTGGACGTGAGGAGTCGATTCCGTGTTTTTTGATCATCTCGCCAATGGTTGGACCAATTTGATCAGTTTTGTCAGACCAGTCGAAAAGTTTTGCTCGGGCGCAGGGGCCACCTTCGACTTCGCGGATGGAGAACCCAAGGTTTATAAATTTTGCCTCTTCTGTTTCTTCATCAGGGACGAGGCCTGCGAAGTAGTCCATTCCTTCGGTGGTCTCGTAGACGAGCCCGTAGAATTTGCGTCCCTGGAGAGTGTCCAGGTGAGACTCCAAAGCGCTGAACGCAACTTTGTTCCCATCGGGGAATACTTCTGATTTGCAGACGATCAGGCGGAGAGGGCGCTGCAGGATTATGGAGGAATTCATGCTTGGGTGACGGTTCGCCCCTTCCCTTGAGAAAACGCCTTTGAAGGGGATACATTTCCCCAGTATGGGGGATAGAAAGCAGAAAAGCGACGCCAGTCTGTTCAGACCGACGCCGCTTTTAACCCCTCAACACAAATTCACACGCATAAAAGCGTTAGTGCGTTCGAAGCTTACCCAAATTGTGAAGACAAGTCAATATAAAAACTATAAAAACCATATTATCTGGTTATTGTTTGTGAAGCGCGGAATTCCGTCCTTTCTAATTGGCGGAAAAAGAGCCAAATTTGTTGCATAAGTGACGCGTTGCCGGCGTCTACTTCTGGAACTCAGAACTCTCCCTTGATTAACTACCATGAATAACGAATTCTCCATTCTTGCTCAGTTCCTTGAGAATTTGAGCCCAGAAGTGTCCGGAAGGAACGGCAGTTCCGTCGCTCTTTCCGATGACCAGATCGATCAGATCAAAAAATTTGCCGCTGGCGAGCTGTCAGCAGAACAGCGCGATGCCCTTTTGCCGGATATCCTTGAGAACGACAAAGCTCTTCACGAATTAGTCGAAGCTCTGCAGTCGAAGTAGTCGATGATCGGAGCGAGGACGAAGTTGCTTCGAAGCCCCGATTTTGTCCAGACAGGTCGGGACCTCGAAGAACAACTGGAAACATGGATCGCTTCGAGCGATCCTTTTGCCTTGGTCGAATTGCTCGACGAGCACCTCATTCATCTGCTCGGAGATGTATTTGAGAGGGTAGGTGGTTGCGAAGGAACCGTCTGGCTTGCCGATCGAAGTGAAGGCAACCTTGTAGCGGTTTACAATTCGGGGATAGATTCAGAATCGTTGATAGGTTTCGAACAGCCGATCGGAACCGGAATTATCTCAATGGTGTTTTCGCAGCAGCAGCCCTATTGCGAAAATGAGATCAGTTCCAGTGCGGGACACGACGATACGCTCGACAAAAAAATCTCCAAGCACACCACGGCGATGATTGCCGTACCTTTCTATTTTGCTTTTGGGCTGCGCGGAGTGATTTCCTGCGTTCAATTGGAAGAGTCTCCCACGTCAAAAGAGGGCTTCAGTTCCTCAGATGTCGCTGAGCTGGGAAACGTTTCCAATATTATCGAGCGCCTTATTAATGAGGCGCTACTCACCTCCGCCCTCGGTCTCAGCGATGGATGAGCCTGGTCCACCAATATGGCCTGCCGTTGAGCAGGCGGTGGAGGCTCTCCGGATATCTGACGGAACCGGGATCAAAGTTGCCATTATTGACTCCGGGGTCGAAGTGACTCATCCCGCGCTGGAAGGGATCCAGCTTGCCGATGACATATCGGTTTCCTGCGATGGGGTGAATCTGAAAATCGAAGAAGGGGTGGGGTCGGATGTGTATGGGCACGGTACTGCTGTGGCCAGCCTGGTGCTGAAAGAGGCTCCTGGCGTCACTCTGGGGAGCTTTCGCGCGCTCGACAGCAGCAATCACGCGCGCAGTTTTGTCATCGCAGAATGCGTGAACCAGGCGATGGCAAGAGGCTATCAAATCATCAATTGCAGCTTTGGTTGTCGAGGTCTCCCTCGATATGTGATGGACTACAAAGAATGGGTCGATCGAGCTTATTTGCAGGGGGTCCAGATCGTAGCGGCGTGTAGCAATGTTGGCGCGGGGATCCGAGAATGGCCGGCCTATTTCCCATCGGTTCTTTCCGTGAGAGGAATTGATTGCGCGGAAGACGAGTTTTTCTTTCGCCCAGAGCGCATGGTGTCCTTCCTCGCTCAGGGGGAGCGGGTGGAAGTCCCTTGGTTGAACGGGGGCACGAAGATTGAAACGGGCAGTAGTTTTGCTGCTCCACTCATAGCAGGTAAAATCGCCAAGCTCATGGCGGGGATCCCCGGAATCTCGCCAGCATCGATCAAACCGTTGCTGTCTATGCTCGCAAAGCCCGAGGAGGCCTGAGTTCTCACTCCTCAGGGAACGAAAAAAGAGAATATTTCGATAGACTATTACTTAAGTAATACTATAATTACTGTAAATTTAACTATCTTCTATCCTTGAGCGCCCGACTACCAGGAAATCTGAAGGAGGTTTTTCCTCTTCGATTGCGAATGAAGGGGGGGATTGTGTTCTCGTTTCAACCCGATCAAATCCTGGCTGTTCGAACAGCGGATCGGGAGCAGTTTCTTCTGAAGAGATGGCAATATGAGCTTTTAACCCGGTTGGACGGGAAAAAGACGTTCGAAGAAGCGTCCCGTGAAGTCTATCGGATGAACAGCGGAGGCTTCAGTGCCGTGGGGCTATTGAATTTTTACAACTGGCTCTACAACGAGGATATTGTCATTTGCGAATGCGCTTCTGTATTCGAATTGGTAACGGAAGAGTTTGATGTGGAAGAGATAGCGGCAGCCAGACCTGCCAAGACCTCCAATGGTTCTTCCGAGTTTGAAATATTGGACGACGAGCGGGACGAGCCGCAGTCTCTGGTGAGTAGATTGTGGGGCAATCAAAATGCACGTCGAGTTTTGACGGCTTCAGCGGCGGTGGCCTTTAGTCTCGCTGTCTTGCGAATTGGGTATGTGGCTTCTCCGATTGTGTTTTCACCAGCGAAAAAAGCTATCGCCCAATTGAATGATGCAAGGGTTGCCGGCCCGGAAACAAAAGCGACATCGGAGACGGTGATCCCAGATTCTACGCGATCAGAACTTCAGTTATCGGGAAGAGCGCTGGAGGAAACCGAAGCACCCGTGATTGAACCAACAACGGTTTCAAAAAGCGAGCTGAAGGAGATACCTGATATTCCGGAAGTTCCCGAAGTATCAGAGAAGGTAAAGACTGTCGATCAAGTCCCTGCGAAGCCCGCTACTGCTGCGCAACTGGAGGCCGAAATGGAAGAACTACGCCGAGAGCTTGCTGGTTGCCGTGTTCGCCGTGATGAATTCTATATCCAAAATGACGAGGCCGGATATCGGCGCGAGGTTAAAAGAATGATCGAACTCGCCAAGACGATTGGTGAAATCGAAGCCAAGCTATAATACTCTGGAGGCAGCGAGGGAATCGCGCACGTCCTCGATAGCCAGGTCACGCCTTTTTCTTTCTCGAAAAACACTGACGTTTTCGAAGCCCGCATCTTCAAGATTGTCGAGAGCGAGGTAAAAGCTTTCCGTTACCCTCCGGGGAGTGTGGGAATCTGAGCCAATGACGACGGGGATATTACGCTCGGCCATCATGGCGAGCATTTCCGGTCCTGGATTCATTTCGGAGTAAACTTTATTCAATCCGGAGGTGTTCAACTCCATCGCGACACCTGTCTCTGCGATTCTGTCGAGTGCTTCTGCTATTATGGTGCGATTGCTTTCGAAGTCCCAATCGTGAGGGCTCGCATTTTTGATTAAATCAGGGTGAGCGAGGCAATCGAACAGGCCTGATTCAGCTGACTCGGCGAGGTGTTCGAAATACTGGCGACGAAATGCAGTGACATCCCCATCCCAGAAGGCGTCCATGTATTCCGGAATGTGCCAGTGCACGGATCCGAGGATATAGTGGAAGTCTGCCTTCTGGTGTAATTCTTCGAGCCACGGCTCCATTCCGGGGAAAAAGTCGCTCTCCATTCCGAGTAGGACCTCAAATCCATCGGGAGCTTCGTCTGCCGCGACTTGGACGATCGCACAATACTCGTCGAATTGCTCCGGTGCCATGCGGACCCGGTGGGAGAAACGATTCGGCATTGGGCTGTGGCATGTGATGATAATGCCGGCAAGGCCCCTTGCGACGCCCTGCTCCATGTACTCAACCGGGTGCCCGTCTGCGTGTTTGCAGAGCGGTGTATGCATGTGGCTGTCGAAATAGATGGGAGAAGTGTCGGACATGGGGATGTTTCCAAGGTGCCTCAAAGGTCAGACACTCCAACCCTTTTTTCGATCAATCTTGTGTCGCGCTGCGAACTGCGGCGCAATTCTCGCGCAGATGGTTGGGATTTAGCGTGCCGACGATGGCTGCGGTTGTCGCGGAATGGGCGAAGACAAATCGAAGGGCTGCTTCCACAGGATCTTCTTCCTCAGTATCGGCAGCGATCCAGCCGCTTCCCAAGGCTTTCTTCAAGAATACGGATGTCCCTGATGAAAGTGCCGCGTCCAATACAGGTCGTTCTTCAACATGCTTGGGATTGTATGTCACCATGACGGCGTCGAGACCGAGGTCGATAGCTCGCAAACCTCCTTCAACGGTTTTTGTTGAGATGCCGATCGTGAGAACTTTGCCGGACTTTTTTAATTCGACGAGTGCATCGACCGCTCCGCTCTCGTTTAGAATTTGGAGATCATTTCCATCGGAGTGAAGAAGGAGGGATTCAATACGATCTGTTTTGAGTCGTGTTAGTGTCCTTTCAGCGCTGCGAATGATGGCTTCTTTTGAGAAATCGAAGCGAGACTCTCCATCGATGAATTCTTCTCCTGCTTTCGAAACGATAGTCCAGTCATCCCGTCGGTTACCGAGGAGTTTTCCCAATCGCTCTTCGCTGGTGCCATAAGCCGGAGCTGTATCGAGGAGGTTGATGCCTTCTTTCTGGGCGAGGTCTAACAGGGATACAATCTCTTCGTCAGTAGGTAGATCGAAGCTGGTGGGATACTTGACCTGCTGATTGCGCCCGAACTTCACCGTGCCAAGTCCAAGGCAGGATACGGAGATATCGGTGGAATGTAGAGTGTGATACTTCATGGAAGATCCCAAGGGGCTTTCCCGATCGGTGGATGGGGTAAGGGGAGGGTGGCAGTAGAAGGGTGTGACGGTGAGGCGATTTTAAGCACCTGATCGGCCAAATTCGGAGCAAGAGCGAGTTTTGTGGGCCAGGCAACGATTACGTTTCCTTGTTGGTCGCAATACGCTCCGGGAGGTCTGTCGCCGGTGCCGGTGTTTGGCTCTGCCCGATTTTCGCGCCAGGTAAACCATTCGGCTCCATCGAGATTGATCCAAGAAAGGTGTTTTGCGAACCAGTCTTTACCCGCTTGAATTTGCTCTGCTTCGCTACGAGCCACGCCATTCTGTTCGGCGATGTCTCCGCCGATATACCAGACCTTTCGGCCTTCGCTATCGATATGGGTGGTTGTGACGATTGGTGGTTTTGGACCCGTTCCAACACAAACGCCGAAGAAGTCCGGAAGATCCGGCTTTCTCACAATGAGTTGGTGGAGGGGACGCA
>PAAG01000041.1 GCA_002698785.1 Verrucomicrobiales bacterium
CAAAGGCACAAAGGCACAAAGGCACAAAGGCACAAAGGCACAAAGGCACAAAGGCACAAAGGCACAAAGGCACCTTCGAGTGGAAGATGATTAGAGGCCTAGCAAACCGACTACTCCGACGATGATGAGGTAGATGGCTACGATCATATTGAGGAGCTTAGGGCGGATGAGAATGAGGATGCCGGCGACGAGGGCTACGATGGCCGTGATGTTGAGGTTGATGTTCACGGCTGCGGCGAGGATGGGATCGATGATGGTCATGGTGAAGTATGATGAGGTCGTTTTCTCGTTTGGAGAAGTATTCTCATGTTACGAAATCCGGAGGAAATTCGGACTTCACATTAGTCTCCCGATTTTCCAGGCAGTGGATTATTCTGCCTCGGGGGCCGCGTCTTTCTCTGCTTCGGCTCGGCACTCAGGGCCGCAGTAGAGGCCGTTTTCTTCGCGACAACTCGGGCAGACGAAAATCTGCTCGTTGCAGCTGGGCCATTTGCAGTTGCCGTAGTGGGGCTCTTCGGTTCCGCAGTAGCGGCAGTGGGAAATGACTTTCTTGGTGTCGGTATGGTTGACTTCGACGCCGACACGCTGGTCGAAAACGTAGCAGAGGCCTTCGAAGTCGCGGCCCTGGACCTCGGGGTCTTTGCCGTATTTTACGATACCGCCTTCAAGCTGATAGACGTCTTCGAAGCCTTCTTTGCGGATGTAGCCGGAAAGCTTTTCGCAGCGGATGCCGCCGGTGCAGTAGGTGAGGATTTTTTTGCCCTGGAGATCCTGTGCGTTGTCGCGGAGCCAGTCGGGGAATTCACGGAAGCTGCTGATGGGGGGGCAGATGGCGTTTTTGAAATGGCCTAGGTCGGCCTCGTAGTCGTTGCGTCCGTCGATGATGACGACGTCTTCTTCCTGCATTTTCTCGTAGAATTCGCGAGGGGAGAGGCGTTCGCCGGAGAGTTGGTTGGGATCGATGTCGCTCTCACCGGGCAGGCCGAGGGTGACGATCTCACTGCGGACTTTGATGGAGAGCTTGGGGAAGGTGTGGTCCTCGGCGGGATCGATCTTGAACTCCATGTCGGAGGTGTGGGGATCGTCGTGCATCGCCTGGATGTACTTCTGGGTGCTCTCGTAGGTGCCGGAGACGGTACCGTTGATGCCCTCTTCGCCAACGATAATGCGGCCTTTCAGTTCGAGCGACTCGCAGAGAGCACGGTGCTCTTTCATGTATGCCTCGGGATCTGCGATCGGGACATAGCGGTAGTAGAGGAGAACCTGATAGGGAGGTGCTTCGATGGAGGTGGCTGCGTTCACCCGCTAATTGTAGCCATTTTCCGTTTTCTCTCAACTCCGTGAATTTGCCCATTTTGCGCGGATTTGATTCGTAAAAATGAGAACTTTTTCAAAAATGACGATAATTTCTGGATTTTTGTCGGGAATTGGGTCTACTGGGAGGCGTGAGCACGCTCGGGGTCAGAACCAGAGATCGGGTGATCAGCAGGATTTCTTTTTACCTGCTGGTGTTCGGGGTGCTGTGGATCACGAACCACCTGCTCCCGGACTGGAATGCCTTGGAGGAAGAGAAATGGGCAGAGCGGGGGGTCGTCCCGTTCTACATCGCGGTGCCTCTATCGGAGCTGTCGTTGCCGCCGAGTCGGTAGGCTGGCTGCTCTGATCTAAACGTGGTAGCGCTGCTCGCCACCGACGTAAGTTGCCACGACGTGAAGGTCGGGATCGAGGAGTGCAATGTCAGCGAGGAGTCCCTGCTTGATCTGGCCTCGGTCTTTGAGGCGGAGTGATTTTGCCTGGTTGGCAGAGCAGGTCTTGGTGAGTTCGCTGAGGGGAAGCTTGGTGATGCGGGAGACGTTGCGGAGGTTTTCGTCGAAGGTGACGATGGAACCGGCGAGGTTGCCCTCGGGAATGCGAGCGGCTCCGTCTTTTACGATGATCTTGGTGTCGTGAAGGGGATATTCTCCGTCGCCAAGGTGAGAGGCGGCGATGGAGTCGGTAATCATCATGAGCCGGTCGCAGCTACGGTGTTTGAAAACGAGGCGCAGCATGTCGGTGCAAAGGTGAACGGTGTCGCAGATGACTTCGATCATGATTTCGTCGTCGAGCATGCCAGCACCGACGAGGCCTACCTCGCGGTGATGGAGTCGGGACATCTGGTTGCAGTAGTGAGTGAGGTGATTGAGCCCGGCTTCGCGTGCGTCTTGGTATTCTGCGTAGGTGGCGGCGCTGTGGGCGGCGGAGGTGACGATGCCCATTTTCGCCATGGCGCGAAGAAAGGGAAGTGCTCCATCGAGTTCGACTGCGAGGGAGATGAGGCCGATGGGGCAGATTTTGTGAAGGGCCTCGATCTCGGCGAGGTCGGGGATGCGCATTTCACCGGGGTTCTGGGCACCGGCCTGCTCGGGATTCAGGTAGGGGCCCTCGACGTGGAGGAAGGGAGTGCGGGAGAATCGCTGGTTCTTGCGATACTCTGCGGCGGCGGTCGCCATGTCGACGAGGTCGCTGGGTGATGCGGTCCAGGTGGTAGGCAGAAATGTGGTGACGCCTTCGGCGAGTTTTGCCTCGGCGATCGTTTCTACGGCCTCGAGGGTGGCGTAGGAGAGATCGAAGCCGTTGGCGCCGTGGGTGTGGATGTCGATGAACCCAGGGAGAGCCCGGATTTCTCCGCCTCCGTCGAAGATGACTTCGCTGCCGGCGGGAGGGGTGTGGCCCTCGTGAATCTGGCTGATGAGGCCGCCTTCTCCTACTTCGAGACAGACGGGACGAATGAGGGAACCGGGTGTGGTAAGGACGACGTCAGCAATGATACGGGGCATGGGGCATACGCTACGGAAATCCGGTGAATTGAAAACCGGTTTTCCGTCCCGAATACGCCACGGAGAGGAAGGCGGCAGTAATTACTGCTGAGGAGCCGGAGCTGGCTCCTTTGGTGCTTCTTCTTTTGCTGCGGGTGCAGGTGACTCTTTCGGAGCTTCCTCTTTGGCCGCAGGAGCTGGGGCCTCTTTTACGGCTTCTTTGGGAGCGGCCTTAGGGGCTGCTTTCGGGGAAGATTTGGCAGGCTCTTTTGCTGCTTCTTTGGGGGCAGATTTTGGTGCTGACTTTGCGGACTCTTTGGGAGATGATTTTGGGGATTCCTTCGGGGCCTCGGTTTTTGCTTTTGATTTAGGCGCCTCCTTTGGTGTGTCGGCTTTTGCTTTGCCTTTGCCGGGTGCCTTGGCTTTCTCCTTCGTAGGTGCTTTTGCTTTGCCTTCGGTCTTCGCTTTGCCGCCTGTGGGGGCTTTGGCATTGCCTTTTGCAGGAGCTTTTGCCTTACCTTTGCCGTCGGCTGGAGTCGCTGGCTTGGGCGCTTCCGGCTTTGGTTCTGGCTCGGGCTGCTTGACTACAGGTGGAGTGCCAATCTTAATGAGAGCAATTTTCTCTTCGGCATAGTCAAAGAAGGGGTTGCCGGGGTGAAGGGTGTAAGACTCCTCGTAGAATTGCTGGGCTTCTTCTTTGTTGCCTGCTTCAAGAGCGAGGTCGCCGAGGCGAATACGAGCGAGAGGAGTGAGTTCTCCATCGGGCTGCTCGTCTATGCTCTGGTTGTAGTAGTCTTTGGCTTTCTCAGCGTCTCCTCCGACGTGATAGAGGTTTGCCAAAGCGAACAGGCCCTGAGCGTGGCGTGGGTGGCTGGAGAAATCGGAGATGAAGGTCTCCAAGGTCTTCTGAGCGTCCTGGCTTTTGCCCTGGTTGTTCTGGACCTCTGCCTTCATGAGAAGAGCGTTGCCAGCTGGAATCGAACCGGGGAAATCGACTACGACAGCGTCGAGTGCGGCGATTTCTCCTTTTTCCGCTGCGGCTGTGAAGGCTTCGGCGGCTTCGATGTGCTTCTGCTTTGCGATCTGCTGGAATACGAGATAGGCGCAAACGGCGACTGCAGCGAGGACGATGGCGGCAAGAATCTTGGTGCGATGCTTGTCGAGGGCGTCGACGACATTTCCAGCTTCGCTAGCCGAAAGGGCTTCGATTTCTTCCGTTTCTTCCTGTTTTTCGGGAGATTCTGCCATGGTGGGTTTTGTATAGATGCAATGGGCCCCGGTCCATCTGGAGCGGCGGCCCGAAAGGTAATAGAAAATTTCTATTTGTCAGCCACCAACTGCGGCTCTTGCCTCGTCGGCGAGTGGCGTAGATAGGTAACGCTCTCCGGTGGAGCAGCCGATAGTGACAATGAGCTTGCCTTTGTTCTCCGGACGCTTGGCGATTTCAATCGCAGCGCAGACGTTCGCCCCCGTGCTGATTCCGCCGAGAATGCCTTCTTCTTTTGCAAGACGGCGAGCCATGGCGAAGGCTTCGTCGTTGCCGACTTTGACGCACTCGGTGATCTGCTCGTCGCCGTTGTCACACTTCAGGTGGAGGTTGGTGGGGACAAAGCCAGCGCCGGTGCCCTGGATCTTGTGAGGTCCGGGGGTGAGGTCTTCTCCTGCGAGTGTCTGCGTGATGACGGGGGAGTCTTCAGGCTCGGCCACAATTATCTGGATGTCGGGATTTTTCGCTTTGAGTCCCTCGGCGCAACCGGTGGCGGTGCCGCCTGTTCCTACTGCGGACACGACGATGTCAACTTTGCCGTCGGTGTCTTCCCAGATTTCTTCAGCGGTTGTCTTGATGTGGACCGCGGGGTTCGCTGGGTTGGAGAACTGCTGGGGGATGAAGGAGTTCGGCGTGTTGGCGGCGATTTCTTCGGCCTTGGCGATCGCGCCTTTCATTCCCTTTGGACCTTCGGTGAGAACGAGTTCTGCTCCGAGAAGGGCGAGAAGAGTGCGTCGCTCCAAGCTCATGGTCTCGGGCATGGTGAGGATGAGCTTGTATCCTTTTGCTGCGCAGACGAAGGCGAGGGCGATACCGGTGTTTCCGCTAGTAGGCTCGACGATGACGGTCTCGGAGGTGATTTTGCCTTCGGCCTCGGCAGCTTCGATCATGGCCATCCCGATTCGGTCTTTCACGGAGCCGAGTGGGTTAAAGAATTCGCATTTCAGAGCGATGGTCGCGTCGACTCCATCGGTGACCTTATTAAGCTTTACAAGGGGGGTGCTGCCGACTGTTTCGACGATGTTGTTGTAGATTTTTCCGTGAGCCATGATGTCAGTCTTTTTCTGTTCGGGGAGTGCCCTGTGGGGCGGGCATTTACGCTGATACGAGGTATAGCGAATTCCTACGCTGGTGCAATGCCATTTTCCGCTGGACGCGGACCTTATACCTCTTGCCAAAATACTTTGCCGAAACGATTTTTTTTATTTTTCTGGGGAGTTAGCTTCGCTTCGCTCAGTTAGGTTTCCTAGGTCTTGGGCTGAAATCGTCTCTAACTTCGTTCCTCACTCCGTCGTTGGGGAAACCCAACTCCCTCGTGAGCGTCTCGTTAGCCTCAATTTCAACCGCAAGATTTCGCCAAATTATTTTGCCAAGAGGTATTATAAAAAGTGAAGATTGGTACTTGCGCATTCGATTTTGTCCTCTAGCGATTACGATTGAAGGCGTAGACACGAATAAAAGACGTCCAATCCAACTTCTCAAACAATGGCAGACCTGATCGATCCGGAAGAATTCGAATCCTTGATGAAGAAACTCCCTGAGTGGGATGTGGAAGACAAGGAACTCGTTCGTGTCGTGGAATTCGATGAATTCATGGAAGGCATCGACTTCGTGGATGGCGTCGCGGAGATTGCGGAAGAGAATGCTCACCATCCCGACATCGACATTCGCTGGTGCACCATTACGCTGCGGCTGACCACGCATGATGCGGGTGGTCTTACTGACGCAGATTTCGATCTGGCGAAGAAGATCGACACGCTCCTGGATTAAGTCCGGGAAAACGGGTTCGAAAAGACTTTGCTTCGCTGAGGCGAGTCGTTAGCCTCTGCGCCATGATGAGGCGCAGTATCATTCTTGGAATCGTCCTTGCGGGGATTGGAGCGTTTTTGACTTCCTGTCGAGAGGGGGGGGCTCCTGCTCAGAAACGGTATGCGTTTATCACCAACGGTGTAGCGGAGTTCTGGACTATCGCAGAGTCCGGGGCGAAACAGGCGGGTGAGGATCTCGGTGTCGATGTGAGTGTGCTGATGCCCGGTTCGTTGACAGATCAAAAGCAGATGATCGAGGACGCGGTCACTCGCGGTGTAGATGGGGTGGCAGTGAGCCCGATCGATTCGAAGAACCAGATCGACATGCTGAATAAAGCAGCTGCTTCGACTCGACTGGTGACGCATGATTCGGACGCGCCGGATTCCGATCGCCTTGCCTATGTCGGGATGGATAATTACACGGCGGGTCGCCTCTGCGGTCAGTTGGTGAAGGAGGCATTGCCTGACGGTGGAAAGGTGATCATTCTCATCGGACGGATGGAGCAGGATAATTCTCGCAAGCGGCGGCAGGGAGTGATCGATGAGCTTCTCGACCGGCCAGTCGATCCCGAACGGTATGATCCGCCGGATGCGACGCTGGAAGGAGAGAAGTTTTCCGTGCTCGGGACGATGACTGATGGTTTCGACCTGACCCGGGCGAAGGCAAATGCGGAGGATGCTTTGTCCCGGTATCCGGATATCGATGCGATGATCGGACTTTTTGCCTACAATCCTCCGGCGATTCTGCAGGCGCTGGAGCAAGCCGGGAAGTTGAATGAGGTGAAGGTGATCGGCTTCGATGAAGATTCGGGAACGCTTGCCGGAATTCAGGAAGGGACTGTGTATGGAACGGTGGTGCAGAATCCTTATGAGTATGGCTACCAGTCCGTGAAGATCTTGAACGCTCTCGCTGCGGGTGATGAGTCGATGCTGGCGGATGGGGATTTTATCTCGATTCCTGGCCGGCAGATTCGAAAGGATAATGTGGATGAGTTCTGGGCCGATTTGAAGGCGAAGACGGGGAAGGAGTAGAACGTTCAACATTGAACTTTCAACGCTCAACTTTGAAGTGATATAGTTGAAGTTGGCTGAATTCAATTCCGGATGAGGCGACCTCTTCTCTGGTTCTCTGTTCTTGTGCCGGTGTTGCTGTTCGCGACCTATCTGGCGCTGACGGCAGGGACGGTGTTTTTGTTGCCGGAGGAGTTGGATGAGATCGAGGTGGGGATGGCGAGGGAGGAGGTATACGCTCATCTACGGGCGGAGCCGACGGCGGATGCCAATGTTCCTCCTCCGTCTCCCTATCGGAAACTCGACTTGCCCGGTAGGTGGGTCATTCCCGTTTATGATATGCGTTCGACGGGAACCGAGGATCGATTGTTCCAAATCTTTGGCTGGACGGGACTTCGCACCTGGATGTTTCGGATCGATCTGGAAGACGTGGATCCGGAAGAACGTGTGGAAAGTGTGCAACGCTCGTTTGAGGACCCGCACACGCGATGGTGGAGGCGCTGGAAGGGGGCTTGGCGGAGTTGGTGAATTATCCTGTCTGCCACAACATTAAAACTTCTGCGTCAGCTCGGTGCGGATGCCGAAGCCTTTGTCGCCGGACTCGGTGAGGGAGCCGAAGCCGCCGAGTGACCAGATCAGGTCGTGGGAGAGGGCGTGCTGGTATTGGAGGGCGAGGGCTCCGGTGGCGTCGCGACCGGTAGCGTCGTCGAGGGGGGCGCTGCCTCCGATGGAGAGGAGAATCTGACGATACTGATCGGCGTCGAGGAAGTGTTGGTAGGAAAAGGCGAAGCCGAAGGCGTCGCCCCGCTCGGTGTCGATGGGTGGGCCGTAGATTCCGATGCCTACGGCGCGCTGAAGGAGGGTGAAGCCGCCGAGTGGTCCTCCCATGGCTGGCCCGCGAGCGGCGGAGGTGTAGTCGTCAATCTCGAGAAATGAGCTGAGTGTAATGATATCGGAGCTGTGTTTGGTAGGGCGGGAAAGCTGGTGGGTGAAGAGCCAGCCGTCAGCGACTGCGGTTGATTCGTAATCGAGAGCGGAGGAGGCGTTCATCCGAAATGTGGAGTGCCAGTAGCCGAGTTGGGCGATGTGACCGAGTCCGAAGTAGGCTCGGTCGCCACCGCGCCTTTTGCTTCCGCTGACGTAGGCGGCGTCGACTTCGATGGTCATGTCAGGAAAGTCGAAGTTGCCTGAGAGTGCGTAGAAGTCTGCGCTGGAGTCGCGGCGATTGTCATTGCGATGCAGTTCGTTGAAGCCGGCGTAAGCGGTGAGGCGAGTGGCGGAGGCATTCATCCGAAACAGGTTGTGTCTCGTGATGCCGATGGAGTCGATGGTGTCGTCAGCGAGGATGCCATCCTGAAGACGAATGGGTTGGCGACCGATAGAGAACTGGTAGTCGAGGCTGTGGCGATCGTGCGGGTCGAGGTTGGGGAAGAGTTCCCCGAAGTCGCCTTCGAAGAAAAAGGTGGTCGGCTCGAAATTGAAGGCTTCCTGAAATCCATCGTTGTTGGCACCAGTGAAGACTCTTTCTTCATCGAGCGGACGGAATCCGATAAGAAAGCGTTCGGTGCTTGTCAGGTAAAGGTTTCCGAAAAGGTCGAAGCGATTGGCCCACTCGTTGAAGCGTTCGCCTCCTGCGGCCTCGTAGCTTTGCAGGGCGGTCCGGTAGGAACCGTAGATGAGAAATGAGGGGCGCCACATGGCTCCCGAGGGTGTTTTGAATCCGGGATCGATGGGCCCGGGGCTGAGGAACCTGTCACTACCGAAAAGGCTTTTGCGCTCGGGAACCTCGGTGATGGTGTCGTCCGGTTCGCGAGCATCGAGGAGTTCTCGACGAGCCACGTTTTCTGGAAACACGGCTTCGTCGATTTTCTCCGATACTGTGAGGGGACGGTCGGGAATGTCCTGTGCGTATTCCTGATAGGGGACAACTTCTTCGCTGAGGCCAAGTGAATGACCTTGGTCGTGTTGTTCTCCACTGCCACTGAGCCGAACACCGGCGAGGGGGTGGGCCTCGTCGTTTGCTGCGCATATGGTGCCTACTCCGATCAACCCAACCATGAGCGATCGCAGTATGTTCTGGAAGCGGCCTGTCATGGGCCGGACGTTTCGGTTGTTGGTTTGGTAGGGGCTGATGAATCAGGGAAGAGTGAAAGGCCGGTAGGTACTCCGCCGGGCCAAAGCTCAGGCAAAAGAGGACCAAGAGTTTGAATCATGTAGTCTTCGACTTCGGTTGAGCCGCTGAACATGGCCTCGCGGGCTTTCAGTTCTTCTTCGGATGTGTGAGGGAAGGGGTAGTCGGCAACGGAGACTTTGAGGATCTCCTCTTCGGTCGGCGTGAAGTCGAGCGAGGTGCCGCTCGACGGACGGTCGAGAATGACACATTTGTCCCAAATGGTAACGGCCCCGCCGCGACGTTCTCCGCCCTGATTTATTTTGTGACCAGAAGTGACACGGCGAGCGACTTCGGCGGGGGAGAGGTTCATGTCGAATCCGACGGAAGAGATTTTCTTCACCAGGCTGACTGGAACCATCTGTGCGATGAGGCGGATATCGATCCGATAGGGACGCTCCCCGCTGAGTTGACTTGTATTGAGACTGTATTTTGCAGTGCGATGGCTGAGGGGAGGGATGGTGCGGAATTGTTTTCGGAACCCGCCGCCGCGTCCGGTATGGACCTGTGCTGAGGTGGGTGGGCGGACAAAGGGGATGGGGTCGAGCGAGGTGTTCACTGCGACGGAGTGCTCGCTTTCTCCACCGGCGAGGTTCCTACCTACAAACTTTGACTGGAGCGAAAAGAGGAACGGGTCGGGTCGCCAGTAGAGGTCTTCTTTTGTTTGCTTGATGCCTAATGTTTTCTTCCAATCGCTCACGGCGAGCCATTTGCCTTCTTTGGGAGCGCTGGCGTGGACGTAAGCTGAATGCAGGTCGCGCAGGTCTCCGTTGGGATCCCGGTCACCAGACTGGAAGAGAACGCGGTCCTGGATATCCCGGATCGTCACTTCGAGAAACATAATTCGCTCGGCGTCGAATCCGGTGGGAACGGCGTGGCCATTCATGGGATTATGGACGTCGAGTTCAAACGCGAGACTTCTGTTATCGTCTCGCGTGATGGTGAATTCCCCCAGCTGCAGTCCCCGGCGGAGAAGGCGGGTGCGTTCGGCGTGTGCGCGATTGAGAAGGTTGAACTGTTTGCTCAGAATAAGACGCGCTGCCTTTCGGCGGTACATGGCGGCCATGGGATCGTCAGCGTCTACCCAGGGAAACGGTGCGCCTGCGAGGCGACGTTTTCTCTCGGTTTCGGAGAGTTCTTCTTCGAATGCGTCAGTTCCCCAGCCGTCTTCCCAGCGAAACGAAAGCCAATCGGGACGAGCATTTTTTGCCGCGACCTGCGAAGCTTTGCGAAGACGTTCATTCTTTGCTGCGTCCTGCTCCTCTTTGGATGAGCGCATGTAGTCGATGAGTTCTCCGGCTTCTTCGGAGACCACTTTCTTGAACCACGCGGTGTAGGTGAGTTCGGCGGCTTCGACGTTGTGAGGAAAGAGACCGGGATGGACGATGCTGTAGTCCGGTCCGATAAACATGTGGTTTGTTCTTTTTCGAGAAGGTGTCGCGATGCCTTCGCCATGGTCTCTCGGTGAGTTTTTTACTCGGGCGGCGGGACCGTAGGCGTAGTTTTTATCATGTCCGTCTCCGGTGTGCCTCTCTTCGTCGGGGAGGATCTTACCGGGGGTCTGGTTCATGTGGCAGTCCTGGCAGCTGTCGCCGTGCGCGCTGGCGGGAGAGTTTTTGAACTCGGTGAATGCCGATTCAAGACGGATTCCGGTAGGAGAGTTCACGTCGTGACAGGTGCCGCACTGTGCAGAGCGGGAAATGACGGGAGAGGGAAGGGCTTCTTTGTGAACGAGTTTTCCGCGTTCTTCTTCGGAGGTTACGAGGCCGTAGTCTCCGCTATCGATAGCCGACTTAAGGATCTCTCCTCCATGAGGGCCGAAGACTGGATCGGAGAGTGGACCCTGGTGAATAGAAAACCGCCCACTGGATGTCCCGTAGTCTTCGTTGACCCGGTGGCAGACAACGCAACTGACCCCTTCTTGGACTGCGGGAGAACGGAGGAGGACGCTTCCAAAAAGGTCTTCTTCCCGCTCCATTGCGACCGGGGTGTGGCATCGGATGCAGAAGTCGCCGTTTGTGCCTCCCGTGCGTTGGGTGATGAAGGTGTGCATGGAGTTGAACACCGGGCTCATCATCGCGTAGGCGTGGGGCGAGACGGACCACTCCTCGAAATGATCGGGGTGACACTGAGAACAACTGGCTGCCGTTGGGAATCGCCCCTCTTTGCGAAGCGTTTCGAGGTAGGTGCGGTGGACTTCGTCTGCTTTCGATGGGGAGGGTGAATTCGAGACCTCTTCACCCAGCGTGCCCAAAGTCGAGGCGCACATCGTCAGACCAATGCCAACAAGCATCGGGAAACGGACTGAGGGGAAGTGGAAGAGCCGCATGAAAGTGGGAAAGGAAATAAACCTGTATTAAAATTATAAATATTATTGTATTTCAGACTGTTTCAAGGTTAAGTTTTATAAAATTTACTGAAAATCGAAGATTATGCCGATCTTTTGTCGATCACTGCTCGTCGTCTCTTTTGTGGGGTTGCATTCTGTCCTTCCGGCGCAGCAGATTCCTCTGGATGCCGCGAAAACGGCTGGCATCGAATCCTGTCGTGACTGCCACGAGGAAATGGTGGCGGCGTGGGAGCGATCAATTCATGCAGCGTCGTTCACCACACTGGGACAGTCCGAACTGACGAAGAAGATCGCTGCCCTGATGCAGATCGAGCCGATGGAAATTCCCATGACGGCGAGTTGCATGAGGTGTCATTACACTCATGAAAGTATCGCTGGTTCTCCGCAGCCGACTGAGGCGATCAGTTGTGAAAGCTGTCATGGTGAAGCGCTCGACTGGATTGATGTTCACAATCGGAAGTCTGCGCCGCGGGCGGCTCGTATTTCCGATGCGACCGAGCAAGGTATGGTCCATCCGCAGTCACTCGCGGCGATGGTGAAAAGTTGCTATGGATGCCATGTCGTCGATGATGAGCAATTGGTGAACATGGCAGGACATCCTGCCATCAGTGATGGTTTTGAATTTCTTTCCTGGTACTCCGGCGAGGTGAAGCACAATTTCCTCGTCGATGAGGGAGGCGCTGTGAAAGGCCATTCAACGAATCCACAGCCGATTCCGAGTGCTCGGCGCAGGATGCTCTATGTAACGGGCAAGCTCGTTCATCTTTCCCACACTCTTAAAGCGATGTCCCGAGCGAAGGACGCGCCAGTCGATCGGGATGGAAAGTATCTACGACTGGAAAATGGGAGGTATACGTTTGCTGTGCAGCATGCGCTGGAAGTAAAGCGAATCCGCAGGGATCTCGAGGAAGTGTTGGGAAAGGTATCGATTCCTGAAGTTCGGGATGCTCTCGTTTTGCTCGACACGCTCAGATTTACGACGGGGCAGTCGAACGAGTTTGATAGTGCGGCAATGGAGCTGGATCGTCTGGCGGAGCGATTTGCCGAGAAAAGATCCGGTGATCAATTTGCAGCTATCGATCCAATTTTGGATCGACTGGATCCAAAGTTTTCGGAATAGGAGCGGGGGGATAGCGTGCCTTGTTAGCCTGGCTGGCTGAAATACTCGTCACGGCTTTGGACTTCTCCCGTAGATGACATGGTAGACGAGTCCAACCAGGACGGATCCGCCAATGATGTTACCGAGAGTAACGGGGAGGAGGTTGCGGAAAAGGAAGGAGAACCACGTGAGGGATTCTGGCCCCTCATTTCCGGCCAGGAAAATGCCGAGGGGGACGAGATACATGTTGGCAATGCAGTGCTCGAACCCGGCAGCGACGAAGGCAGAGATGGGAAAAATGATGGCGAGGATTTTGCCACCTAATCCCCGGCCAGCCATGGCGAGCCACACCGCGAGACAGACGAGTATGTTGCAGAGGATGCCGCGGAAGAATGCTTCTGCGAATCCGAGAGAGACTTTGGACTTGGCGATTGCAATGGCCGTTTCTCCGACGAGGCCGTTGTTCATCGATGCGTGGCCCGATTGGGAGACGAGCATCGCGAGGCCTATGGCACCTATGGCGTTTGTGAGGTAAACGACGCTGAGGTTTCGAAGAAGGAGCTTTGTAGAGATTTTCCGGTGAACCCAGGCCATGACCATGAGGTTGTTTCCGGTGAAGAGTTCAGCACCGGCGACGATGACGAGGATGAGGCCGAGGGAGAAGACGACTCCACCGAGGACACGCTGCACGGCAAAACCGAGATCGGGATCTGCTGCTACGATGGTGTAGTAAAGGGCACCGAGTCCAATGAAGCCTCCTGCGAGAACACCGAGGGCGGCGAGGGGGATAAGTGACAAGTGCGCTTTCTTCACCCCGACGTTCTCGACTCGTTCAGCGATTTGGTCAGGGGAATAGGAGTCGACTCCGTAGATCTCGGCCATGGGACAGGTAAGGGTTCCTGCTTGTTTTAGCCGATCTGGTTCTGTGGCTCAATTCCGAAAGCTACGCATGGATTGTCGAAGGGACTCGGCAGGAAGTAATGCCTTATTTTCCCAAACGCTCGCGGGCTTCGTTGATGTAGACGTCGTCGATCTCGAAGCCTATGAATTCTTTTACCCCGGCTTCGCCTGCGGCGGTGGCGGCGTGGCCGATTCCGAGAAAGGGATCCATCATGGTGATGGTGTCAGGTTCTCCGCCGTGGAGTGCGATGCAGCGGCTGGCGAGTTCGACGGGAAAGGTGGCGGGGTGAGGGCGTTCTTTATTTCGGGACTGGATCGTCTCGTAAGGGATGTACCAGTTGTTGCCCCGGCAACGCTTGTCTTTTCCGCCGGTGTGACCCCAGCGAGCGATGTTGCTCTTGTCTGCGTAGGGAACTCCGACTGCGATGCGGTCGACGGGGACTTTCCCTGTCTTGGTGAAATGAAAAACGAACTCGTGGCAGTCGTTGAGGAAGCGCTTGGAATTGATTGGCTTAAAATGGCCGACGGATACGAGGTCGCCATCCCTTTTCTCTACCGTGATGGATTTGATCCAGTGGATGGTGTTCTGCAGGTGCCACTGATCGCGAAGCGACAATGCAAGTTCGTGGGGCATCCAAGGATTGGCAGGAGTAGCTCCGACGTTTAGGAAGAAGGAACCATCGGGCTTGAGGACGCGCTTTACCTGGTCGGTCCAATCGCGAGACCAGGCGAGGTATTCTTCGCTGGTGAGGTTGTCTTTGTAGTTCTGATAGTCGATCCCCAGATTGTAGGGAGGCGAGGTGACGACGATGTCGACGGACTCTTCGGGTAGGCCCTTCATTCCCTCAAGGCAGTCCCCGTGACGCAGGGCAAAGGATGTCGTGTAGGACATGACACCTTCGAGGCCGGGGAGATATTTGGGGTCCGACATAGTTGTCTGCTCAGTAAGACATGAGTTCGTCGATGAGATCTTCGAGTTCGTCGCGATCGTCCTGGTCTGTCGTGCTGCCACGTTTGCGGGTGGACTTCGGTGCTGGAGGCTTGGGCCCGTTCAGCGGTGGCAGGTTGAAGTCTTTGGAAAAGATCTGGTTCGGGTTGCTGCCTCGAGGAGCGATGCCGGTTTCGGCGGTGAGGCGATTTCCAGAATCGAGGGAGAGCCGGATTCGTTGGGATGCTTCGTAAAGTGTAGCGACGAGCGGGGAATTCGTGGCCGTGAAAGTCTGGATGGGGTTTCCCTGAATGATCGAGCGGTACGTCTTCATCGCTCGGAGAACGGTTGTCGGGTGAAGGCCTTCTTCGGGATTGTCGAGAATGAGGATGCCAGAGCCTGAGTTTTCCTTGCTCCAGAGTACGAGGTCGGCAACCTGAATGAGCAGGCGCTGCAATGCCGGGCTGAGTGAATTTGCAGGGACGTCCTCTCCTGTAACGAGTGACTGGAATCGAGCTTCTTCTTCTTCGGGAATGAAGCGGAGGGAAAGATCGCCGAGGATGTCGTTCCAAGGATCATCGAAAAGTGGGAGGGGCAAGGGATTCTCTTTTCGATAGGTGGCTTCCATTTCCGCGATGGTTCGGTCGCGGTTCTCAGGGAGGAAATAGTATTCTTCCAAGCCGCAATCGATATCGAACTGGAGTTGGGAGAGAAAACCTTGCAATTCGATGCCGGGCGTAGAAACGGAGAGCGGGTCTACGGGATCCACATGAAGTGATGATGCATCCAGCTCTGATGGTTCTTCGGCTTTGTAGTTCTCAAATACGGCAGCGAAAGTATCCAAATCAGGTCGGTCGTCTTTGAGTTTCTTCCATTCTTCAGCCGATTCGATTTCTGGGGTGAACCAGTGAACCGGGAATGACTCGTGAGCCACCCGTGCCTGCCAGAGTGGCTCGCCATCGATGACGAGTTTGGTCAGGACTAAGGAGTCAGGGGCGTTTTCTCTTTCTCCTGAATAAAAACCGGAATCCAAGGCGCGCCGGAGTTGCTCGAGAATGGTTGATTTTCCGATTCCGTTCTGTCCGATCAGACAGATGTCTCGGAGTGTTTCCTTCGAGGATGGATCGGCGAGATTGAGGTCGAAGTACTCAAACTGCCGGTATCGGGAAATGATGATTCGCTGAATTGTTTCGATCGTTGCCATGGAAGAGGGGCGGATCATACGGTAAGGACATCGGAGACTCAATCAAGATCGCCTCGAAAGCGGTGTTGACCCGGATTCGTAGATATCGAGTATAGGGGCATGAGAAAACTCCCTCTTTTCTGCCTGGCAATCGCCGGTGCTTCTGTTCTGGCAGGTGCATTATCTGCTAAGGATCGACCGAACATCCTTTTTGCCTTCGCCGATGACTGGGGGCGCTACGCGGGGGCTTATGCTGATGTAGACGGTCCGGGAACGGTGAATGATATCCTCAGCACCCCGAATATTGACCGGGTGGCTGAGGAAGGGGTGCTTTTCAATAATGCTTTTGTCACCTCGCCGAGCTGCACGCCGTGCCGGAGTTCGTTGCTTTCGGGGCAGTATTTCTTTCGGACGGGACGCGGAGCGATCCTCCAGGGGGCGATCTGGGATGAGTCGATACCGGTTTTTCCCCTGATGCTGAGGGATTCGGGGTATCATATCGGGAAACTCTATAAGGTATGGAGTCCCGGAGAGGTGAGGGACGCGCCCTATGGTGCTCAGGAATATGGGTTCGAGACGAAGGGGCCGAGCTTTAACGCGTTTTCCCAAGTGGCGACGAAGATGGTGGAAGATGGCAAGACAGTGGCCGAAGCGAAAGCAGCACTTCTCGGGCATGTGGAGGAGGAGTTCAAAGGGTTCCTGGATGCTCAGCCTGAGGATGCACCGTTCCTTTTCTGGTTTGGGCCAACGAATGTGCATCGGAAGTGGATTCAGGGTTCCGGGAAGAAGCTGTGGGGGCTGGAGCCGGATGATTTGGAGGGAAAGATGCCGTCATTTCTGCCGGACGTTCATACTATTCGGGAAGATTTTGCCGATTACCTCGGAGAGGCGATGGCATTTGATGCAGGACTTGGAGTTCTGATGAAGGAACTGGAAAAGAGGGGAGAGTTAGACAACACGCTGATCGTGGTGAGCGGAGACCATGGGGCACCGGGATTTCCGAGAGGGAAGTGCAATTTGTATGACTTTGGAACTCACGTGGCGCTGATGGCTCGGTGGGGAAATGGGAAAATTCCTTCCGGCCGTGTGGTCGATGATTTCGTGAACTTGATGGATCTCTGTCCGACTTTCCTGGAAGCCGGTGGGGTGGAAATTCCTCCGGTGATGACGGGTAAGAGTGTGCTCGATGTAATGACATCGGACAAGGAGGGACAGGTCGACGATTCCCGGACGTGGGTTGTGACGGGGCGCGAACGTCATGTGGGAGATGCACGTGAGGGCTTCAAACCGTATCCGCAGCGGGCGATCCGGACGAAAGACTTTCTTTATATTGTGAATTTCGAGCCAGACCGCTGGCCTATGGGAATGCCCGGGCAGGTCACCGCGGAAAGCATTCCGGATACGGACACTCTGACGAACGAGACGTTTGTGGCCTATTCGGACATTGATGCGAGCCCGACAAAGGCCTGGATGGTGGAGAACCGCAAAGACCCTGAATACAAGAAGCAGTGGGAGCTAGGATTCGGGAAACGACCGGGTCGAGAGCTTTATGTCGTATCTGAAGATCCAGATCAGGTGGAGAATGTGGCGGAGTCTCCGGCTTACAAGGAAATCGTCGAAAAGCTCGATGGAGAGCTGATGGAGGAACTCACCCACGCGGAAGATCCTCGGGTGACGGAGGATCCAGTGCCTTTTGAGAACTCTCCCTTCACTGATGCTGTGGAGAGACGGAAGAAGGGGGCAAAAGGGAAGAAGAAGTGATCGCTTCTGGCGGGCCTTCGGGCCCGTAGGCCACTTCATTCTCGTCGTTCCACGACCAGCCATAGAATCCGTCGTCGAAGTTTTTGGCACGGTAGCCGAGCAAGGTGGCGACGACGAATGACAGGCTGGAGCGCCATCCGGTGCCGCAGTAGAAAATCAGTGATGTGTCACCCTTTTCGACTGATTCGTCGATGATGCCGAGTTCTTTCCAGCGCTGACGGACGTTTTCAAGAACCGGGCCTACTTTGTGCGTATCGGCTTCGACTAGATTAATCCAGTTGCCTTGCAAGACGGCACTGGGGATGTGTCCGGCTTTGGAGAAGAAGGGGTAGTAGCGGGTCTCTGTGCCGCTGTATTCACCGGGGCGTCGAACGTCGACGATGCGGGAAGAGGCTCCAGTGTGGGACTCGGCGATTGCTTTCACTTCGTCGGTTGTCGCGAGATATTGAGGTTGGACGTCCCATGAGAGGGCCTTTTCCCGTGGTTTCTGGGCGACTTCGATTGCAGTCGGGATAAAGGACACGGTGTCGCCTTCATAAGCTAGCCAGGCACCGATGCCACCATCGAGTAGGCGGATGGATTTTACCCCTGCATACATGAGCCCCCATATGAGGCGTGCTGCTGCCATGATCCCGTCGGGCTCTGTGCCATACACGAGAACGGAAGTTTCGGATGTGACTCCGATGGCCTGCAAAGCACTGATCAGTTGATCTGGGGGAAGAACATTTCCGTCTTCAGGACAGCTATAATATGGGTAGTATTTCGAGAGATCAGTCCCTGCTTCGAGATAGGAGGGATGAACCTGAATCGCTCCCTCTATGTGTTTGGTCACTGGCCGGTCTCCATCCAGGGGATGGTCGAAGGAGGAGAAGTGTGCTTCGAGAATGATCGTCTGTGTTTCTTCGCTGGTGAGGATGTCTGCGACGTATTCAGGTCCTACTAGTGCGAAATCGATCATATGGGGGCTGGGGAGAATAACCCCGAAGTTAGCATTCGATAGCGAAAAATGACGTCCGGAGGGCGCCTAAGCTTACGAGTTTCACAAGATCGACACAGAGTCGTGACTATCCTTCGTATCAAATTGGCTAACATTCTTCGGTTCGCCAATCGAAGATGTCAGAGAAAGAAAGTGGCAAGAGAAAAGGAATCTGGCTCAACAATTCAGTTATCGTTGTTGGCGGGGGCAGCGCGGGGTTTCTGGCGGCACTGACGGTAAAATCCCAGATGCCGAGATTCAATGTCACGGTTGTTCACTCGTCGGATATCCCGATCATAGGAGTGGGGGAGGGCACGACTGTTTCGATGCCGACCTTTCTCCATGGCCATATTGGCGTAGATCCGAAGCGGTTTCACAGAGAGGTGAAGCCGACTTACAAGCGAGGCATACGCTTTCTCTGGGGGCCGAGGGAACAGTTCTTTTACACGTTTACTTTCCAACTGGACCGATTCCTGGAGGGTATGCCACGCCCGAATGGATTCTATGCGTTTGAGGATTTCGAATATGGGGATTTGTCTGGTGCTCTCGCCGCTCACGAAAAAGGGTTTGTGAAGGGAGCAAATGGATTTCCTCGTGTGGGAATCGACTTAGCTTATCACGTTGAGAATGTCCCTTTTGTCGACTTCCTCTCGAGATACGCACAGGAGATCGGGATCGATGTTCGGGATGAGAAGATTCTATCCGTAGAACATGACGAGTCGGGGGTCACCGGGCTCATGCTGGCTTCTGGAGAAACAATCACCGGGGATCTCTATGTGGATTGTTCCGGGTTTGAATCTCTCTTGTTGGGGAAAACTCTCGGGGAACCTCTGGAATCGTTTTGTTCTTCCCTTTTCTGCGATCGCGCCCTGATCGGAGGATGGGACCGAGGATTGGACGAACCCATTCCAGCTTACACGACGGCGGAGACAATGGATTCCGGTTGGGCGTGGCAGATCGAACACGACGATCTGGTCAACCGAGGTTATGTGTACTGTTCGGATTTTATCAGCGACGAAGAAGCAGATGCAGAGTTTCGCAGGAAGAATCCAAAGCTCGGAGAGACCCGCGTCGTGAATTTTGCGTCGGGGGCCCGTCGACGAACGTGGGTCAAAAACGTCGTCGCCCTAGGGAACGCTGCTGGTTTCGTAGAACCTCTCGAAGCGACAGCTCTCGCGCTGATCTGTGAGCATGCAGCGAAACTGGTGCATTGCCTGGGAGATTCCTATTTTGAGGTCGAAGAGAAATCAAAGGAGTACTACAACCAGTTCTGCCATCGAGGCTGGGAAGGAGTGCGCCGATTTCTAGCACTTCACTACAAGTTCAACACGCGATTGGATACGGATTTCTGGAAAACCTGCCAGAATGAGACCGATCTCGCAGGAGCGAAGGAGATTGTTGAATATTACCGAGAGTGCGGGCCCTCGGTTCTCTGGGGCGAGGCCGTGGTGGGGTTGAATGATCCTTTTAGCTGGGAGGGATATCTCATCATGATGGTGGGGCAAAAAGTGCCATTTCGTAGGCACTCTGAGCCTTCAGCAGCAGAAATGGAGGTTTGGCGGCAACATTTGAGCGACATCAGCATCGCTGCCAAGGGTGGGATGACGATGCGCGAAGGTCTGGATATGATTCGCTCGGACGAGTGGCGCTGGAAGCCCAATTTCTATTCAGGGGCATCACGGTGGTAGGAAATGGAGTGATTTGGCGATAGTTAGCCTCTCTTGAGAAAAATTCGGCGTAAAAAACCATTTGAAGGGTTTGTCACGATTTTTTGTCAAGAAACAACCTCTCTCGAAACACCCTACCCCCTCATTCTGGCGCACTTGTGCGAAACCTTTCAAAAACGTGATTCACGCTTGCCCTATTGGAAAGTTCTGATACAAAGCATTTCCTCGTAATTTTTGCTTGCGTTGATTTCACGTTTTTTAGAATCCCCATAAATCCCCCTTATATCTAGATATGAATCGTACGACTTCTTCTCGTCGTAAACGCTGGTTTTTTGCGCGTTCTATGTCCCGAGCCTATCAAGAATGGCTGGAAAATAAGCGAAGAAAGCAGAATGCCGCTCGTCAGCGCCCTCTTTTTGCTGAAGCTCTTGAACCGCGGGTCCTTTTTTCGGGAACTCCCGCACCAGTTGATCCGGATATGGCGGAAGAGGCTGATGCTCAGCAGCAGGCGGCTCAGGAGGCAGAAATGCTGTCAAATGAAATCGATGGGATTGGAAATGTTCTTATTACCGAAGAGGCAGACGCAGACTTCACCGAAGAAGATGTGGAACGCCTGGCTCAGGAAGCCCTGTCTCGCTGGGAAGAAACAGGACTGACGGAAGAGCAGATCAATGCATTGGAATCAATCAATTATGTGGTGACCGATCTGGGGGGATCATCAGTCGCTGCAGTTGAGGGAGACACCATTTTCATCGATGACGATGCCGCGGGATTTGACTGGTTTATCGATGATACGGAGTGGGCCGACGAAGAGTTTACCGAGTATGAAGGCTACCTGGAAGCATTGACCGAAGAAGCGATGGAGGGGATCGACTTGCTCACGGCAATCATGCACGAGCAGGGGCATATTCTCGGGTTAGAGGATGTCGATGATGTCAGTGAGATCGACGGTTTGATGGGCGAGGAGATCGGAGAAGGGGTCCGACGGTTGCCAGTGGATGGCAGTGCTGAAGGCCTACCGAGTCTGGCACTTGAAGAGACTCACTATCTGGTCGCAGCAGTCGCGGCAGACGATACGGGGGCTACAGACGAGGATACTGTTCTCAACGTTCCTGGGGACGGTGTGCTCAGCAATGATTCCGGTGATCCGGCTCTGACGGTGACTGCGCACGATGCGCTCAGCGCTTTTGGTGCTGAAGTGGTTGTTAACGCGGATGGTAGTTACAGTTACGATCCGACCCAGACAGCACGCCTCCAGATGCTGGCTGCCGGGGAAACTATTGTCGATACCTTCAGCTATACTGTCACAGATGGCGATGGCAGCGTGGATACTGCGACCGTCTCTATCACCGTCACCGGGGTAGGCGCTATTGAAATTCACGGTGACGATAAGCTACCTGATGGCTCAACCTTAACAGGAAACAACGTCTCTCTTTCGATGAACGGTGGTGACATGGAGATCCATGTCAACGGAGTGCTTTTCCACACGACAACGCAGACCGTTCTTGGGTCAAACCCTGACGTTGATATAAATCTTCCTTCCGACACGGCGACTATTTCTGGTGTTGCCGGTGGAGTGAATTCCATTACTGCTAGTGCGGGATCGATCGAAGTTTCTGGGAACATTGTTACCGTCGCAGGACAGACCTACCAGACTGCGGTTACTCTCGTTGGGGATACGACTCTGGATGCCGCTGATGTCGTTTTCGTAGGTACAGTTGATTCGGATTCTTCTGCTCGCTCATTGTCCGTGAACGCTACAGGAATGCTTTCCATCAATTCTGACATCGGTGTGGGAGCAGCGCTGGCATCATTTGACACGACCGGTAGTGGCGAAGTCCAAGTGGCCTCTGGTTTTGATCAAGTGCAGGGCGAGCTTCTCTGGAACTACGACTTCAGCAGCGCTGGTATCGGAGCGAGTGAAGTATTTGACTCGGTAGGATCAATTGCGAACACCGGGGGAGGTTTCAGTCTTGTTGCGAGCGGGGTGAATTCTCCTTCAATTTCTGCTGCTACTGGTAGCAACACACCGACAGGAATTTCTGCGGCCGGGCAGTTTACGGGCGGTTCAACATCCGATGATGGAGATGGTGGATATCGCGTTGACTCGGGTGGGGTGGACTCCGCTCCCCAAGATATAGTGGGATCGAAGGATTTCGGAAGCGCCTCCTTTGAGTTCTGGATCAATCCCGATCTCGTAGGAACCTCAGGAAGTCCGCTCGCCAATCACCAGATGATCTGGGAAACAGGCGGCGGTACGGGAACCGGCTTTGCCATCATGAACGATGGCACATTGCGTATGCGCCAGACAACCGGTGGTATCGAGCTCGATTACGATCTGAATGCAGATACGCTGGGCATTCTGAACAATACTGTTCCTGGCACTTATTCGACGGGGCAGTGGATGCAAATCACTGGAACCCTTGATTTCGATACCGACACCATGAGCCTCTATGTGAATGGAGTGAAGGTTGCGGAAAACGTCGGCGGAGCAACATCCACAGATTGGGATGGAGGCGATCCTTCGGCGCTTGGTGCTATCGGCGGGGCGAACGCGGGAGGATGGGGTAGCGGAACTGCTCCCGGAACCTTCGGTCAATTTGAGTCGTTCGATGGGCAAATCGCTGTATTCCGATTGTATGAGGGAGTCCTTACTGGCGGTGCCGCAATCGGAGACGGTGGCGGTCAGGTAGGTGCAAACTTCGACTTTATGAATTCGAGTAATGTGGCTCCAGCGACTGTTACTGTTGTCACCAGTGGAAACCAGAACCATGGCGACACGATACTCGGTACGGATTTTATTCTGACTTCTACAACTGGAGACGTCACGCTTTCTGGAACATTCGACGATGATGGTGTGGCTTCGACTTCTTCTAACGTGACCCTAAATTCTTCGGGCGTGACAACAATCTCAGGTGTAGTGGGAGGAACGGATGCATTGCTCAGCCTGACAACGGATGCCGGAGGCTCTGTTGCCGTCGAGAGCGGATCGGTGACTACCCTGGGAGCACAGACGTTCGGAGAGAATCTGACGACGAATCAGAATACGACCTTCTCCGGTGGGACACTTACCTTTGAGGGAACGAGTGACTTTTCTGGAGATACAACCATCAGCAGCGGGTTTGCGACATTTTCGGGAGCAACCGTTTTCGCTGGCATGGCCGATATCGATTCTCTGGGTGATACGATCTTTTCCGACACGGTAGAGTTTGGCTCGACGGCCACCGTGGATGCCAGAAATGTGGCATTCTCTGGTGTCGTAACCATGAATGGCGATATCACTGTTACAACGTCAAATGACGCGACGTTTTCTGCCGCGGTTAATGGCTCGGCAACTGACGACCTGACGGTGAATTCTTCCGGCTCGACCACTTTTACCGGAGGTTCGCTTGGCTCGGTGACGACCGATCCTAACGGCAGGACACAGCTCGATGCCGATATGACCCTGACGGGTGCCATGGCGAGTGTGTTCAATGATCGTGTACTTGTGAGAGAGAATGTTGTTCTCACCACGACGGGAAGTGGGGACCTTGTATTCAACAGCAGCATTGATAGTGAATCGGGCGAGGCGAACGATTTGACCCTGACATTGACGCAGGGAGATGCCTATCTCAACGGGGATGTTGGAGAAGACAGTCTTGGAGGAAACTCTAACGATGCTGGTCTCGGAAACTTCACTGTGAATGGAAACGGGGAGCTGTTTATCGGCACCAGGTTGAATCAGGCAGCGGGGACAGATTCCATACTTAATTTTGATGCGAGTGTGGATGGCGCCGGTTCAGAGCTGAATGGTATCTCTGCCTACGACCTGAGCATTGGATCCAACATTACGGTAAACTCGAATCCTGATACGATGTTTTCCGGTATCACCAGTTCGTGGGTATTCCCAACGGCAGGTTCGAGTGCTGCAGCCGATCGCATTACAACACTCTCCATCGATAACTCAAATATCCCGGGGAACGCGAGTGCCGAGAGTGGCTCGATCGAAGTATGGTTCAAGCCAGCTTCTTTGAGTGGGCCAGGTCAGGTAATCTGGGAATCGGGAGGAACTGGTGACGGCTCCTCTATTACTCTTGCGGGAAGTGTCCTGACTTTTCAGGTGAAAGACGGGCCTGGTGTAGAGCAGTCAGGCCAGGTGAATTTCGACCTTTCGACTTTGAGCGCCGAAGAGCAGGACGACTTTGTTCAAGTCGTTGCTGTATATGTCAGGGATGCCCGGGGCACTGCCCCGAACGACAGGATCGATCTGTACGTAAACGGTGAGATTCGGGACACCTTGTTTGTTTCCGTGAACGACTGGATCGGGACCGATGGAATGGGAATTGGTGGATCGAGTGGCGGAACTGCCTCCTCGGTTGGTGGCAACGACGATGACGGTCTCGACGATGTCGGCGATGCAGACAATGCGCCGGTCGTTCCTGGAGGGACTGCCTTTTCCGATGGCGTTTCTTTTGAGGGTGAGATCGCCGCCATGCGGTACTATCGCACGAATTTGAACGCAGGAAATGTGACTGATTCCTATATCCTGATGCTCGATCCCATCGCTATCACGACGGTAGGAGATCAAACTTACGACGTCGCTACGCAAAGCGATTCTGCTAACTTCAACGGAGCGAATGTGACATTCGGTTCGACTCTCGATTCAACGGTGGGTGGTAATTCTGCCTCTTTAGCGTTTTCCACGTCGGGTGGAGGCGAGACTTCTTTTGGTGATGTTGTTGGTGGGCTGAATGCGGTCCGAAATCTGACAACAAATCCTGATGGATACACCACTGTGTCGGCAGATATCACGAGCGATGGAGACATTCTCTTCGGTGATTCTGTGCTCATTAATGCAGGCAATGTGACGATTACCCAAAACAGCGCTTCCGGGGCGGTTGTATTCGGGTCGACTCTGGATGGTGCAGACGGAGTGTCGGCGAATCTGACAGTGAACACACCTAACGGAGCCACTACTCAGTTTGGTGGAAATGTCGGTTCCGACGCTCTTGGTAGTCTCTCTGCTGATGGGGGATTGCAGTCGATAGCGACTGATGCAGCGGGAACGACTCTTTTCGAGCCGGTCGATGATTTGATCGACGGTTTCGATTTCTTTGTGGATGCCGGTCAAGACACAGACTCCGACCTGGAATGGGAGGACCTTGTGGTTGGAAATCCGAGCGGGCTTAACTTCACTTTGGACGACTCTCCCGCCGTGACGAGGGTCACGGGGACTAGCGGTTTGCCAGGCATCACGGGTGCCTACGATTTTCCGGGTGGATCTACCGGAAATGAAGCTGGTGCGAACATTTCCTCTTTCCAGGCTGCCACAGGAGACTGGACGGAACAAGATGTGACCTTTGAGATGTGGTTCAAGCCGGACAATTTGACCCCAACTCCTACGAATGGACAAATCCTGTTCGAAGATGGGGGCGGCACAGGAATTGGACTGTTTCTCGATAATAATGAACTTCGCCTGCGCAAGGCTCCTGGAGGGGGAAATGTCAGCTACGATCTCTCGACGGATACTCTCGGCCTGCTTACTGCACCTGCGACAGATGAGTTCATTCAGGCTGTCTTTACCTATGATATCGCGTCCGGTGTGCTCGAACTTTTCGTGAATGGAGTCTCTGTTGGAACCGATGTTGCCGGTGGAGGTGACTGGTCAGGAGGAGATGCTGCCGGTATCGGAACTCTCGGAGGAAGTAATGCAGGCGGAATTGGTGGCGGTCAGCAGAGTACTGAAAGCTTTGATGGCCAGGTCGCAATGGTGCGCGTCTACCGCGATGAAATTCTGACCCCACTGGGTGTGCAGAGAAACTACTATGCGGTTGCGGGAGTGGATTCGTCCAAGGTGACCGTGGTTACGGCGGGCGACCAGACATTCAATGATGCTGTCACCTCCAGTGGTGACCTGACGCTATCGGGTGGAAATGTGATTCTAGGAAGCACAGTATCGATGGGCTCTAACGATCTTACCATTTCTGTGAGTGGAGCAAATGGGTCGGCCGCTGGCGAGATCTCGGGAACGGGTGGGCTGACGAAGCAGGGTGCAGGAACATTTGAACTCGCTGCGACCAATACTTTCACAGAGAACACTACCGTGGTAGATGGAACTCTGTTGCTAACCGGAAGCATCGCCAACGGAGTTACTGTAGAGAGTGGAGGCACTCTTGCTGGAGCAGGGACAGTAAACGGTAACGGATTGATACAGTCTGGAGGAACTCTTTCTCCAGGCAATGGAACGGGAGACGAAGCGACGATCACTTTCACCGGAGATCTCGATCTGTCAGGTGGAGCCACCATTGATTTGTCGGGCTCAACAGTTTCGACTCACGATCTTGTTTCGGTAGGTGGTACTTTGACAGTGAGCGGCGATTTGAATCTCGTCGACAATTCCGCCGATTACTCTGGCCTATCCGTAGGTGATGAAATCGAGCTCTTTTCTGTGGGAACTTCACTTGCTGGTGAATTCAGCGGGATGCCTGAGGGTGCTTTGTTATCTTTGGGAGGTGCTGAGTTCCAGATTTCCTACGCGGGTGGCGATGGCAACGACATCGTTTTGGTGAGCCTGGGAATCGCAGATACAGACGTGAATCTCGACGGCTCGGGCAATCTTGTGATTACCGATGCAAACGGTGGCGATACCGACGACACGATTCTGATAACGGTGGGCACAAATGCTACGCTCAGTCAGGATGGGTATACGATCTTTGACTCATCGGGTCTCCTCACCACCTCGATCGCTGGATCCGTCCGAGTTAGCGAGAATGAGATTTTTATCCCATTCACCTCGATCTCGGGATCTGAGGTGCAGGTGGATACTCTCGGTGGAACGGATACTTTGATTATTGATTTGCAAGGTGGTGGAGCTGGGGCTCTGCAGCAGATGATCGTCTTCACCGGGGGAACGAGTGCGGGAGACAACGACACGTTGGAAGTTCGCAATGGCGTGTTCGGAACGGTGACGCACGATATGATCAACGGAACCGACGGATCGATCGATCTCGATTCCAATATGTCGGCGGAAATCACCTACACCGGTCTCGAGCCAGTGGACATGACAGGTTCCACAGCAACGGATTTCGTATTCAATCTCCCGGCGGGAGTGGATAATGCGCAGCTCACAGACATCGGAGGGGGTATCCTCCGTCTCGAAAGTACCGATGCGACTGCCACATTTGAGAGCACTGATTTTGCGTCGCCTTCCGGGTCGATCACAATTAACGGGGGAAGTGATGATTTTCTTTCTCTGCCAGGTGCTTTGACGCTTTCCTCCGATTTGATACTGAATGTAGGCACGACTACGATCGCCGGTGACATCGCTCTAGGTGGAAACGACCTCACGGTAAATGTCGCGACGGGAGGGGAAGCAACGGGGATTATCAGCGGAACTGGAAACGTAAACAAGGGCGGGGACGGGACTTTTGTTCTGTCAGGAAATAATTCCTACGACGGAATTACGACAGTAACCGATGGCATTCTGCAGCTTAACAATGCGAATGCGCTCGGCGCGTCTGGAAGCACCTTGAACGGAACCGTTGTCCAGAGCGGTGGAGCACTGGACCTCAATTTCGTGAATCTTCCTTCAGAGCGTGTCACGATCAATGGAACTGGCGCAGGCGATCCTGACACCGGTGCCCTTTTCAACAGTGCCGGAAGCATGGGGAACAACGGTGTCAGGTATCTCATTCTAGGTAGTGACGCGACAATCGGAAATGATGGCGGACGCTTTGGGCTCAATAGCGGAACGATCAGTGGTGCAGGCTTTACGCTTACGAAAGTTGGTAGCAACGAGGTCTGGGTGAATTCGAATTCCACATACGCGAATTTGATTGTCAATGACGGCGTCTATGGCGTTCAGGGAGACAATGCGATCAATAACCTGACTGGAACAGTAACGGTCAATGCGGGAGCGACGTTGGGTACGTGGACCCAGCGGAACCTGTCGGGTGATTTCATATTCAACGACGGAACACTTTCCAGCAGTGTTGGTACTGGCGCTAATGTGACAGTGACTATCGGGGGAACCATTGCTCTAACTGGAACAAACACATTTAATGTTCCAAGTTGGCCAGACCGAACGCTGGCAACATTCATCACCGCTGATATCAGTGGAACAGGTTCAATTGATAAAGTGGGAGGTGGTGAGCTGACAATGTCAGGCACCAATTCTTACACAGGCGTGACTGATGTTCTTGCCGGAACGCTTTACCAGAACGGCGCGCATACAGGCGCGGGTAGCTACACTGTTGCATCGGGAGCAATCCTGGCAGGAACGGGAAGTACTGACGGTGTGCTGACTGTCGATGCCGGCGGAACACTTGCTCCGGGCGTTGCTGGTGTGGGCACTCTCACGTTCAGCAATGGAGGCACTGTAAACGGAACGCTGGAGATCGAACTTGATGGAACAGGGACCGGAAGTGCCGACGT
This sequence comes from Verrucomicrobiales bacterium, assembly GCA_002698785.1. Taxonomy (GTDB): domain Bacteria; phylum Verrucomicrobiota; class Verrucomicrobiia; order Verrucomicrobiales; family DEV007; genus Arctic95D-9. The sequence continues at coordinate 28,328 of PAAG01000041.1, forward strand.
TTTTGCTGTCGTTGGAAATCTCGATATCTCCGCCGCGACGCTTTCCCTGACAGCTCTCTCGGCAACGGACGATCCGACTTACGCGATCGCAAGTTACACGGGCGCTTTGACGGGAACCTTCGTTGGAATTCCGGATGGTTCGCCCATTAATGTCACGTTTGGCGGAACGACCTATGTCTTCACCATCGACTACACTGGCGGAGCGGGAACAGACATCGTTCTGACATCGGCTGGACAAGCGGAGACGAGCGTCGAAATCGATGGAAGTGGAAACCTTGTTATCACAGACATCAATGGGGGAACTTCAGACGACAACATCACTATCGTTGATGATGGTGCTGGAAACTACGTCATTTCCGATCCGGCTCTTGCGCTTACTACTTCGATTCCAGGAGCAGTTCGAATCGATGCGAACACGATTCAGGTTTCCAAGACAGATGTCACAGGTGGGCTGATCGTAAATACGCTCGGTGAGACAACGGCAGACGTCGTGACGATCAGTGGTTCGAATGCCCTTACCTTTACCGGTGATGTCACGATTAATGCTGAGACCATCAACTTGAATCAGGACTTCACGGCGAATGATGGTGCTGATCAGGATATTGTCTTCAATGGAGGTGTTGTGGTTGGTGGAAGTGTGACCCTTACGGGAGCGAATCTCGATTTTAATGGGGATACAGATCTCAACGGGAACACTCTGATACTGGATGTTTCTGGTGACGCGACGAGTTCCGCAACCTCGACATTCGAATTCAATCAGGGAACTCTCACGCTTTCTGACAGTAGTAATTTCGTGAATGACGGCACTGCGATCTTCATCGGGCTGACTGGTGGCGACGCCATTAATGGTACGGGGACATTTACGAACAACGGAACGTTCCGCCAGGACGCGGTAAACGGATCTGATGACAATCTCTTCCTGAGTGGATCGGCAACTTTCTTGAACCAAGTAGGGGGAACAATCTTCGTCTCGAGCGGCGGTGATATTGAATTGCGTGGTTCCAGTCATCTGAACAACCTTGGTTTAATTCAGAAGATGGGGTCCACTAGCAATGATCCTACGTACATCTTCAGTCGCGGCGGTGACTTTACTAACTCTGGCACCATTCAGGTTGAGAATGGGCACTTGAACCTTGCGGGCGGATTTGCGACCGGAGGATTCGTTTCTACAGGAGGTGACTTTATCACCACCGGAACGGCACGTCTTACTTTCTCTGGAAGGTGGGCGGAAATAACTGGCGCTTCCACAATGGGAGGCGGTGATATTGAACTGAGTAACGATAACCCGGCCGGAACAACGGGCGGCGGGTTCTCGGCTGGCGCAGCCACGACCGTTATCAACGTGACGGGTGATGGGCTATTCTGGCAAGATTCTGATGTCGATGCACGTGGCAACACCATCCGGAACGATGGCACTATTCATATCAATGGATCTGGCGCTGACCAGGTCGGAACAGGAACATTCGAGAACGGACCCACTGGCGTGCTCGAACTGGATACGAATGGTGTGCTCAGCCTGGACGGTGGTACTTTCGTTAATAACGGAACGGTAAACCAGAACGACGATTTTACGATCGATGGGGCGCTTTCTTTCGTGAACGGAACGACAGGGACTTTCGAGTTTGGTGCTACAGCGGGGACTCACACTCTAACTCTGAGTAATCCAGGTTTTACGAACAATGGAACGGCCAACCTGAACGACAGTATTATTCTGGCAGGATCAGGGACATTCACCAATGCTGCAACAGGTGTGTTCGAATTGAGTCCTGTAAATGGTAACCGTACGATCACCATGAACAATACGGGAGGGATCGTTAATGACGGAACTTTCCAGTTTACGGATGATGGAAACATTTCGCTTTCCGGTTCTGGAACTTTCACTAACAATGCAAACTTTGTGCATTCGTACGGTGGTGCGAACGATAATTTTATCGTTACCGGTAGTAGCACATTCAACAACAATGGAACGTTAGAGTTCCAAAATCGTGGTGATCTCCAAATCTCTTCGAGTGGAGTATTCAATAACTCTGGCTTGATCCTGAAGACCAGCGCTCTGGGCGATCCGAGTTTCATTTTCGGACCAGCCACCTTCAACAACCTGGCTGGTGGAGAAGTGCGTTCTAATGCCGGGCAGATTCATGTCGGTCTCACAGGGACACAGACGTCAGATCCAGGTTCGACGTGGACTGCGGACGGCGGCGACATCGGTCTTGGCGGAACCTGGACTGGCACATTCAGCGGCTCTTCTGCGAACGGAGGCTTTGTCGAAATCACGAACAGCACAAACGGTGCTATTTTAAGTGATTTTGAAGCAGGTGCTGCAGGGGCAACCTTTAACATTGGCGGAGATGGATTGAACTGGGTTCGGGAAGATATCATTTCGAACGGGAATCCTTTGATCAACACCGGAACCTTCAACATTGTGACAGCAGACGCAAAATCGCTGTCGGGAGTCCTGACGAATCAGGGGACGCTCAACATTGATGGAGATTTCAGCATCGATGGAGGAGAACTCGTGAATGCCTCGGGCGGTACGGTGAATCACTTCAGCGGAATCACAAACCTGCTGGCTGCGTCGGATATCATCCGAAACCAGAGTGGGGGAGCTTTTCACTTCACAGGGGCATTGAGCAGTGATCTCGAAGGTAATGGCCGTGTAGTGAACGAAGCTGGTGGTTTAATGGATCTCGATGACTCCGGTGGACTCGATATCAACACGACTGGAGTTGGAATCGAGAACGACGGCACCTTCAACTGGGTCAGCGGGGCGTCACTCGACATGCAAATGGCGACGAGTGAGTTCCAGAACGACGGCACATTCAACGTAACCGGAAGCGCAAATCGAGCCCTCAATGGTGTGGGCACGTTTACTAACAATGGTACGTTTAATCACTCTGCTTCTGGAGGAGCTGACAATTTACAAGGCCTCAGTTCTGGCGGGTCATTCGTGAATAACGGTCTTTTCGACATCACCGTGATCGGTGATTTTGAAATGCGTGATGGTTACACGTTTACCAATACGGCGACAGGAACAGTTCGGAAATCCGGAACAAGTTTGTCGAGCGATGCTGCTCAGTTCTTCAGCTTCTCTGCCCAACCAGGTGCTGGAACGTTTTCCAACGAGGGAACAGTAGAAGTGTTGAATGGGATTCTCCGCATTACCACCTCATCTTCAGACGCACAGTTTGACGATAATATTCTGACTCAAGTTTCGGGGACAACCCTGACCGGAGGTACCTGGATTGCTGATGCGTCTTCGGCTGCGATTGGATTTGCAACGCTCGATCTGGAACCTGCTGATCCGAATGGCATTACCACAATCGGCCAGGATGCAACGGTTCGCATCATTGGAGCAGGTGCGCAGCTTCAACAGTTGAATAATAATCTCGATCAAATCGATGGTTCACTGACTGTTAATGGAACGGGTAATTTAAACCTCGCCAGCGGAGTCACGATGGTTGGCTCAACAGGTCTTCTTGCTGGCTCGGGAACTGTGACAGGGGATGTTCTCATTGCCTCTGGCGGGACGCTCTCTCCGGGTGATGTTGTCAGTGGTGGAGTCGGCGACGAGCAGAATCTCACAATTGATGGCGATCTCACGATTTCCGGAGATGTGAACATCGATATCTCCGGAATGATGGTGGCAACCAATGATTTGGTGACTGTCACTGGGAGCGTCGATCTTACCGGAGGAACACTTAACCTGATCGATACCAACGCGGATTTCTCCACTCTGCCTCTTGCTACGGAGATCGTTCTAATCGCAGTCGGTTCCGGCGGGACGGTTACGGGAACGTTCAGCGGTATAGCGGATGGTGATGCGGTTTCTGTTGGTGGGATTGATATGGAACTCTTCTACGCCCGTGGCGACGGGAACGATGTTGTTCTGTATCGTGAGTCCCCGGCAGTGGCCAACGACGATGATTACACCGGAGTTCCTGCTGACGAAGATACTGTTTACACCGTTGACGCCGGGACAGGAGTCCTGATCAACGACAGTACGGATATCGGCTTTAACTTGACGGTCGGGGATTCTGATACGGAAAGCCAATACGGCGCATCTGTTACCGTAAATCCGGATGGAAGTTTCAGTTACGACCCTACCAGTTCGCCATTTCTTCAAGGACTGGCCGACGGAGAGTCAGTCGTCGATACCTTTACCTACCAGACTGTCGATGGGAGAAGCGTGGAGCTTTTCGAGTTCGACGGAATGATTGTAGGGGAGGCAAATGACTTCTCGAACCGCACAGACAATGGCGGAGATATCTGGGAGTTGATCGATGAAGACGATACTCTCAACAATAACGAGGGCGGAAATCCCCTGACGGGAGCCCGTTTTGGCAATTTTCTCCAAGTCACTCCTGAGGCTGGTGGAGGATTTTCGCAGCCGAACGAATCCGCGGGAGGATTCAATCCCGATGGCGAACCGAAGGTGCAATACACTATTGTTGTTTCGGACGCGGGAACGTATCAGCTTTTTGTCAGGGCTTCTGGTTCGAATGGCGGGGGCGATTCGTTTTATGTAAGTATCGAAGAGCTTCGCGATGGTGACGACGATAACGGCGGTGGTGGCGTACCGGACTGGTATCGTGTTACAACCAACAGCAACCAGTTCAGTTGGACCGGAGTGGGCACTCCGGAAACCACTCAGCTCGGCGGAGCGAATATTCCGCTGGATTTCGATCTGGCACCCGGAACATACACGCTCAGTTTCTATCCCCGCGAGGATGGCGTTGCGATTGACAGTTTTGCTCTCGTGAATCAGGGGAATGCGACAGCTGTAAGCAACCAGCCCTCCCAGGGATCAACGGATCCAGAATACGATTCAGTGGTATCGCAGACTCACGCGAGAGTCTCCATTCTCGTGGAGGGAGTCAACGACGATCCGGAAACCGTAGATCGCGAGCGCACAATCTACGAGGACGAACCCTACACATTCACAACGACTGCTTCGCTCACCCGAGTGGATGGAGTTTACCTGAGTGAGTTTCATTACGACAATACAGGTGACGATGCCGATGAGTATGTCGAGTTGGCCGGCATGGCAGGCTTCGATCTTACGGGATGGAGCCTTGTTTTCTACGACGGCAATGGTGGTGATGAGTATGGCACCATCGATTTGACTGGAACAAATATCGATGACGAAGGACAGGGCCTCGGAGCCGTTGCGGTAACGCTTCCTGCGGGAACCGTTCCAGACGGATTCCTTGAGAACGGTCCCGATGCGATTGCTTTGATTGATTCAAATGGTCAGGTGGTAGAGTTCATCAGTTACGAAGGGACGGTAACCGCCCAGGAAGGACCTGCTGCAGGGTATACTTCGGCCAATGTTGGAGCGACCCAGAACGGGTCTCCGGTGGGATCATCGATAGCTCTCACTGATCGCAACACTTGGCAGTTCCAAGCTGCTGGTACGCCGGGAACGTTGAATCCCGGACAGGAGAACCCGGATTTTTACTTCGGAGATCTGGACCGTAGTGATTTATTCTACAGCATTACGATTGAGACGCTTCCGACTTCGGGAATGCTACAACTCAGCGGAATGAATGTAACGGCCGGTCAGGAGATCCTGCTTGCCGATATTCCGAATCTGGTATTTGTGCCAGCCCTCAACGTCAATGGGAGCCCGGCATCCAGCTTCACCTTTACCGTAAACGATGAAAACGGCGGTAGCTCTCCGGTGAGGACTTTCTCTTTCAACGTGCTACCCGTGAACGATGCTCCAGTAGCAAATCCTGACACGGTCACCGCTGTCGAGGATGGCGGAGTGAACAACGGAACAGCAGGCGTCGATCCTCAAGGAAATGTGATCACCGGGAATATTCTTGTTTCTGGTGATGCAGGAGACGTGAGCAATGCGGATACCGATCCTGATGGAGATACTTTGGCGGTTGTTCGGGTCGAATTCACCGGTACTCCATTTGCGGGAGCGGTGAATACTGGTGGAGCGGTCACTACTGCCGGAACTACTTTGATCGACGGGGCCTATGGTACGTTGGAGATCGCGGCGGATGGATCATACACCTACACGGTGAATCAGACAGTGGCAGAATCGCTGGATGATGGCGATCTACCCACGGATGTGTTCACCTATACGATTATCGATCGAACAGATCTGATCGCTTACTACAACTTCGAAGCACCTGACACAACTGCTGACGACGAGGCTTCTGATAATTCAGGAAACGGAAACGACGGAACATTCTCAGGAATCGTGGCAGGAGACTACAGCTACGATTCCACTTCTTCAGCAGTGGGGGCGCAGTCACTTCTTCTGAATGAGGATGGTCCGGCCAACGCTGGCCGTTTGAGTGTCGATACCGATGGGTACGACTTCAACAACGGTGACTGGACATTTTCAGGATGGTTCAATAGAGCCGACAACGACACCGATGACTTCATACTGCACCTGGGCGCTGGCGATGGATTCGGCGGTGGAGATGAACTTCATCTTTATGGGGTGAATGGATCAAATGACTTGAGAGTCTTTAGCGTGCTCGACAGCACACCGTATTCGACGATTAATATCTCTGGTGGTGCTACTCCAGGAAGCTGGAACCACGTGGCTTTGTCGTATGATGCAGCGACGCAAACGCTGTCCCTTTACTTGAATGGAGAGCTAGGAGGATCTCTCTCGGGCATTGCCTTGAATCTCGATAACACGGCAACGATTGGCGGACACGACAATCCGAGCTTCCAGGCGGTTCGTTGGTTCAACGGAAATCTCGATGATACAGCGCTTTTCAGTAGCGTTCTTGAGCCAGAATACATACGCCATCTCGCGACAGGAGAAGGTCTTTCATCGTCGACAACTCTGACGATCAATGTTGCCGGTGCGAATGATGCTCCAACAATCGGAAACGGTCCAGATACTGCAGACCTCGACGAGACGGATGCCGGTCTGACTGCTTCTGGTGATTTCTCCGTCAGTGATCCTGAAGTGGCCGATGTTGTTACGGCTTCCGTTGCGTCGGTATCGGCGACAGGCAATGTGAACGGAATCGATAATGCTACGCTCCTCGCGATGTTAAGCGTTGGAACCAATCCTGTGATCGGCGGATCTTCGACAAGCGGTACGATCAATTGGGCATTCGATTCCGGCTCGGAGGCTTTCAATTTCCTCAACACTGGAGAGACGCTTGAGTTGGAATACTCGGTCCGCGCCACAGATGACGGCGGTGCCTTTACCGAGGAAACAGTGACAATTACGATTACGGGCACGAATGATGGCCCTGTAGCTGTGGATGACGGAACATTTCAGGATGTCTGGCAGCTGGGAGTCGATAATGGGAACAACAGTGACTTCACTAACGAGGGTGCGAACACGGATGAGCATTACTATTTTGCTGGCACCTATACGACTCGACTGGATGGAAGCTCCGACTTGAATCCGGTTCGTGATGAACCGTTCTCCAGTTTCGACAGGGCACTGACGAATGGAGATCCAAACAACTTCATCCATTTCAATCTCCGTCCTGATCAGTTGGATAATGAGTTCCAGATCGTGATTGATAACATTTCGAATAATGTGACGAATGGCCCGATCACTTTCGAGGTGGTATTCAATGGAAACGTTGTTTTCACTGACACGGTCACTACAGCAGGCGGAGGGATCTTTACATCACCTGTGTTCACGGGCGCATCTGTCGGTGCGACTACAGGAGATAATGTGATTGAGATTCGTCGTACGACCTTGAATGGCGGATGGATGCAGTTCGACCGAATCAACTTGCAGGAAAGTGCAGTCATTTCCGTTGGTGAGGACGACGTGCTGTCCGTGTCGGCAGGCGAAGGCGTTCTGGTAAATGATACCGACCCTGATATCGATGGAGTAGCTCCTGATGACTCTATCACTGTGACAGCGCACGATGCCCACAGCGCCGCAGGCGGAGTTGTGATAGTGAATGCAGACGGAAGCTACACCTACGACTCCAACGGGCGTTTCAACTACCTCGCACTCGGGGAGTCGGCTACGGATACTTTCACTTACACCATCAGCGACTCTCAGGGAGCGACCGATACGGCTACAGTGACAGTGACGATCCTTGGTTCGAACGATGCACCGAATGCAGTTGATGACGGCACGTTCGAGGAAGTATGGCGCCTCGGTGTTGATAACAACAACACGGGTGAGTTCGAGCAGGAAGGCGGGACTAATGCCGCACCAGGCAATCCAAATCTGCGCGATGACGACTACTACTTCACTGGTGAATACGGCGGAACGATAGGCACAGTTCCGGAAGACGAAGCTATCAACGACGGAATTGGCGGTTCGAGCCGCGTTTACGGATTTGAGCGTGCCCTTATCTTTTCGGGAGCTGATTCTACCAACCGAATTCACTTCAATCTAGATCCGGGACAACTGAACGATGAGTTCCAGTTCAGCATCGATTTTATCGGTATTGGCGGACCTAACGTCGGCGGTGTAGACGTCGAGATTCTCTTCAATGGTGTCGTGATTCACACTGAGTCCCTCGCCGGGGGAGGCTTGGTGACAACAGATGTGTTCGACGGCGCTTCGGTCGGTGCGATCACGGGAGACAATGTTCTCACCATTCGCCGAACTGATACGAATGGAGGGTGGATTACCATCGATACGCTGGCGCTCGAAGCTCGTCAGGAATTGATCACTACAGAGGATGATGTAGTGAACGTTTCTGCTACGGAGGGAGTGTTGTCGAACGATTCGGATCCTGATTTCTCAGATACGGTATCAGTTTCCGCTTTCGACGCGACGAGTGCAGGCGGGGCGACTGTGGTCGTCAATGCAGACGGTAGTTTCACCTACGATCCTACCGGTGTATTCGATTATCTTGCTCAGGGCGAGACCTATATCGATACCTTCCAATACACGATTACTGATCTGCAAGGCGAGACAGACACCGCCACAGTGACCCTCACCGTTCGTGGTATCAACGATGCACCCGAGCTCGCCAACGTCTCAATCACCGATGAAAACGAAGGATCACAAACATCCCTGACTGGTCGAATCGACGACGCCGATTTTGCAGGCGACGGATATACTCTGACCATTGACTGGGGCGACCCGAATGCTCCGGGAGTGGAAGCCATTGACCTTTCAACACTCACGGCGTCTCAAGGGACATACAATGCGACCACAGGTGAATTTGAAATTTTCCACGTCTATGTCGACGACGATCCTACCGCTACTGCGCAGGATTCCTATTCCGTGTCTGTTCAAGTCTGGGAGACCCTAGGTTACAAACTGCAGGCCCATTACAACTTCGACAGCGGAGACGCGACGGATTCCACCGACAACAATAACGATGGAGCCGTAACTGGCGGAACGGTCTCGTTTACCGAAGATACGGCATCGGCTCTGGGTGGTGGTCAATCCGCTTCGACGGCACAGTCCGGATACATCTCGGTCGCAAGCTCTTCATCCCTTGAAGATGTGAACGATCAGATGACCGTCTCTTTCTGGCTCAAGGCAGAAGCGACCGACAACCCTGATTGGGTTCGTATCATTCGGAAGGGAGATGAAGCCAATAACGGCACAGCGACCTGGATGGTGAATCGTGATTCAAATACCGATTCGGTAGGCATGCGCACGGACACATTCGGGACAGGTGGTGCATTCAATCAGAATCGCCACCGGAATGTTGACGAGAATGGTGTGGCTACTCTCGACGACGATCTGCTTGATGGGAACTGGCACCTCGTGACCTACGTAATCGATGGAACATCGACGAAGGAATTTATCGACGGTCAGTTAAACAGCACAAAAACTGTTCCGATTGGGGATGGTCTCTCCAATACGGCTGATCTTCGAATTCTTGGTAGAGGCAGCGGTAGTCAGGCGATCAATGGGTCGATGGACGATGTTGCCATCTGGAATCGTCCGCTCACCGATGCGGAGGTTGCCCAGCTTGCGCTGGCCCCCGTTCCCGTGAACGTGAAGAGCGCGGTCGTGAATGTCACAACTACGGTCACTAACGTTGATCCAGACCTTGCTGTGAATGTAGCTACGGAAATCGATGAGGATGATACGCTCGTCGTGACCGGCTCCTACACCGACCCGGGTCTCTACGACACGCAGACTCTGGTCATCGACTGGGACGATCCGAATGCTGCTGCAGATTCGACCTTTGCGATTTCTTCGGTCTTTAGCGTAAATCCGATGGGAGGATCTCCCATAGCAAACCTCGCGGTAAACGACACGATCTCCAGTTCGACTGATGGAGCGGTCCTAACGATCACCGCTATCAATACGACGACCGGAGAAGTCAGTTTCAGTGTTTCCCACCAATACCTCGATGATGGTGTGATTGGTGGAAATGCAACGGCAAGTGACGACTCCACGATCACCTTCACGATCACGGATGACGATACGGGAGGTGACGTCGAAACCGCCGTTGTAACTGTGAACAATGTGATCCCGTCAGTCTCCCTGAATGCTGTCACAGGTATCAGTGAGAATGGAACGGCGGTCCTAACCGGCTCGATTACGGATGCTGGAAAAGAGGATGCCCACACTTTTGTGGTGGACTGGGGCGATGCGAACGATCTCTCGAACGCGACTTTCGCCATCCCGGCGACCTCAAGCCTTACAGTGAGCGATACCTTCAACAGTTCGACTGATGACAGTGTGCTCACAATCACTGGTATCAACCTGACTACAGGTGAGATCACATTCAGTGTGACACACCAGTACCTCGATGATGGAGTGTCAGCGACTCCGTTCAACGGAGCAAACGGAACAGCATCGGACACAGCAACAATCACTGCCGCTGTCTACGATGACGACATGACCGGTGTGGCTGGTTATTCAGGAACTATTTTTACAGAAGGTAGTGACTTGAATGGCTATTGGCAGTTTGAAGACGGTACCGGTTCCAGTGTGGCGATCGATTCCTCCGGAAACGGCTACCATGCAACGGCAAATGGTGATATCACGTTCGGGAACGGAAGCGCTTACAATCCGCTAGGCGAGTCGGTGGAGTTCGACGGAAATGGAGATTACTTCAGCACCGGAGCAACTGCAGGAGAACTCGGTTTTGGCGGTGATTTCACGGCAAGCGCCTGGATCTACCTCGATGACCTGACTGGCGATAAGACAGTCTTCGGAACGGATTCCTCCGGTGCAAACAATGGCTTGCACTTGGTGATTCGAAACGGACGTGCCCACTTCGGTTTCTTCAGTAATGACACTGGGGGTACCCAGGTGCTCAATACAGGGCAATGGTATCACGTAACTTGGCGATACACCTCTGCCACGGGCGAGCAGGCTCTCTTTGTCGACGGTTCATTGGACCGTGCTACCACGGGGCACGCTGCTTTCGCAGGCACGGCAAACGAAGTCGTCATCGGTCGATGGAGCGGGGGAGGAACTCGCTACTTCGATGGTCTGATGGACGAGGTGTCCGTGATAGGGCGCTCATTGAGTGACATCGAAATTGCCGCACTTGCGGCGCAGGGCCCCATTCCACCAAGCGTTGCTTCGACTACCGTGGAGATCTCTAACGTAGGTCCAGTCACATCGCTCGATCCGGTAACAACGATCGACGAAAATGGAACGGCGGTATTGAATGGAACAATCGCCGATCCGGGGCTTCTCGATAGCCATCACGTGACGGTTGATTGGGATGACGACAATGATACTGCCGACGCGACTTTTGACTTCGATGCAATTTTCTCCATCGATCCGAATACGGGAGCGTTAACGCAGGAGTTGATGGTTGGAGCGATGTTCAACTCCACTTCGGACGATTCGGTTCTTGAAATCACCGGAGTGAACACGACAACCGGTGAGATCACTTTTACGGTTTCACACCAGTATCTCGACGATGGGGCCAGCAGTCCGGATTACTCTGACAGTGCGAATGGAACTGCCTCCGATGCACCTGTGATCAAGGTGTCTGTGGTAGATGACGATCAGCCTACCTATTCTTCGGTGGTCGGATCTGACGACGATCTGACTGGCTACTGGCGTTTTGAGGAAAACACAGGAGCAACGACTGTTCACGATTCATCGGGCAATGATCGGGAGGGCGAGTTGATTGGAGACGCAGCTCTTGGTGGTAGCAGTGCTTACACCTCTCTAGGTGGTGTGCTGACACTTGATGGAAATGGCGATTACTATTCGACTGGGGCTACTGCCGGAGACCTTGGGTTCGGGGGTGACTTTACTGCCAGTGCCTGGGTGAACTTTGATTCCGCGACAGGCGACATGACTGTCTTCGGAACAATGACGAGTGGTGCGAACAATGGTTTACACCTTGTGATCCGAGATGGTCGTGCTCATTTTGGATTCTTCGGGAACGATACTCCCGGAACGCAAACACTAAATACCGGTGAGTGGTATCACATCACTTGGCGATATACCTCCGCAACTCAGGAACAGGCCATCTTCGTCAACGGGGCACTTGATAGAGCGCTTACCGGAAAGACACCTTTCACCGGCCTTTCGAACGAAGTGGTGATTGGACGATGGAATACCAGTGGCAGGTTCTTCGATGGAATGATGGACGAGGTTTCCATTATCGGTAGATCACTCTCTGCAGATGAGATTGCTGCAATGGCCGCTACTGGGCCTGAAATGGCAGGAATGGCGACGACGACTGTGACCATCAACAACGTTGATCCCACGGTTTCCCTGGACCCTGTTTCAGGTGTCGATGAGAACGGCACAGCAACTGTCACTGGGACCATTACTGATATCGGACGCCTGGATAGTCATCGACTTGTCCTTGACTGGGATGATGCAAATGACACAGCTGATGCGACGTTTGATCTGACGGCGATCTACGAAGCCGATTCTGCAAATGGGTCTTTGACCCAGCTTCTCGGCACGGCGGGTTACACGACGTTTAACTCTTCCACTGATGACAGTGTATTGACGATCACCGGAGTCAACGCGACGACGGGTGAAATCACCTTCAGCGTGACTCACCAGTATCTCGATGATGGTCCAGCCAATGGAAATGCAACTGCCAGCGATGTCCTGACGATTTCGGCAACCGTAACCGACGACGACGGCGAGTCCGGGAACACGACGGCTAACGTGACAGTCAGCAACGTAGCTCCTGTGCTTTCACTCGATCCAGTTTCTGGAATCGATGAATCGGGTACTGCTGTCCTGACAGGAACAATAACAGACATTGGTCGCCTGGATGGTCACAATGTTGTCATCGACTGGGGTGACAGCAACGACACGGCGGACGCAACGTTCGACCTGGCGGCTATTTTCAGTGCAAACGTGGCAAACGGTGCGCTGACTCAGTTATTGGGAGCTGCGGGGTATACCTCGTTCAATTCTACAACCGATGACAGTGTCCTCACAATCACTGCAGTGAACACGACTACGGGGGTCATTTCCTTCCAGGTTACCCATCGTTATCATGACGATGGCACAGCAGTCGGAAACGGAACCGCTAACGACATTTCGACAATCAGCGTCACTGTCACGGACGACGATGGCCAGAGTGATATGCAGACAGAGACCGTGACTGTCACGAATGTCGCTCCCGTGATCGTGCTCAATCCGGTATCTGATATCGATGAGAATGAATCTGCAGTAGTTACTGGATCATTGACTGATCCGGGACTTCTCGATCAGCACAATCTTGTCATCGATTGGGACGATCCAAATGATGTGGATGACGCGACGTTTGCTATCCCGGCAATTTTCTCGATCAATCCAGCTGACGGGACGACAACTCCTGTTCTCTTCGTGGGGCAGATGATCAGTTCTTCTACCGATGAGAGCGTATTGAGAATCGATTCGATCAACACCACTACTGGTGAAATTACCTTTACCGTGTTGCACCAGTATCTCGATGATGGTCCAGACGCCGGAATCAACGGATCTCCAACCTATGTAGCGGAAGATGGAACAGCTTCGAACACCAGCACGATCACCTCAACGGTAGACGATGATGACACGGGCTCTGGTGGAGATAACGTCGACGTAACGGTCAACAATACGGCACCGGTACCTGGCACGAATTCGGGAACCACGGACGAAGATCATTCGGTAGTGATTGATCTGCTGGCAGGGGCAACCGATCAGGGAACCTTGGATGATATTTTCCTCGATTCGATCGATACGACAGGAACGATTGGGCAGGTGACTATTAATCCTGACAATCGTACAATTACCTACGATCCGCTTAACCGATTCCAGCGTCTTTCGAAGAACGAGACTGCCACGGATACATTCCGTTTCACCTTGATCGATGACGATGGGACGATCACCGTCCAGGAAGTCACAGTGACGATTGTCGGGAAGAATGACAAACCGATCACCCAAATTGACCGAGTCACGGTCACGGAAGGGGGAATAGGTGGGTCAGATGTTCAGGCTGGAAATGTTCTCGACAACGACAGCGACATTGATCAGAACGGCGGCGCAATTGACGACGTCCTCCAAGTGGTTCGGATCAAAGCGGAAGGAAAGTCATTCGATGGTGCGACCAACCGTGGTGGTGCTGTTCGCGGCAACCAGCCGACGCTTGTCGATGGACAATACGGAACACTTCAGATCGACAGGAATGGTAATTTCGTTTACGCAATAAATAACGAACTTCCTAACGTTCGTGCATTGAAAGCGGGAGAAACTGTTCAGGAACGTTTCACCTACACGGTCAGTGATGGCAACGGTGGAATGATTCGTGAAACGATCCTCGTTACGGTTAGGGGCTCTGAAGGCGCTGTTATCAACAATATCCATGTCGCCGGAGGTTCTGGAATCCTGGAAGGGTTCCGTCTCGCAGAACGAGGTGGCATTTTTGATGATGACGACGGGGAAGATCAGAATCCGATATTGGCTCTCTTCCCGACCTATTCGGGAACTGCTCAGCCGGGAACTGTGTTGACCCTCCGGATCTACGGAATTGATGGGATGACTCTCGGAGGTGGCTCGCTGACAGTGGTCGCCGATATCTCGGGCAATTGGTCTGCCGCTTTCAGCGGAATGATCATGGATGGATCACCCTATTTTATCGAGATCGAGCAGCAGCCCCCGACTTGGGATATCGGTGCACGTGGAGTATTTCGTACCTACTACGCTCCCGCTATGAGTGGATCTGCCTTCGAGACAGAAGCTCTCACTGTCGACTCAATCTTCGGACGGCGCTTAAGCACGGTCGACCTGAAACAGACAATCAACGAAAACAGAAATCCCAACGGTTCCAACGAGGATTGGAGAATCGCCAACGGATTACCTGAAAGCTGACTTTCGAACGTCGGGAGTGGAGCATCTCCACTCCCGGCCACCGATAGCAGCCTTTCTCAGAACTTGTTGCGAAACATCTGCGACTCGACTGGCAGGGGCGTGAGATCGTTGTATTTTGCGGACTGTTTCGAGTTGTATGGAGTGATGATTTCTCCCTCGACAAGAAAGTAGATCAGCTGTCCTACGGGCATCCCTTCGTAGACTCGAACGGGCTGCTTCACTGAGATCTCCAGCGTCCAGTAATTGCAGAATCCTACATCGCCCTTTCCCGCAGTGGCGTGAATGTCAATACCGAGCCGGCCGACGCTTGATTTCCCTTCCAGGAATGGCACCGCCTTGTGACTCTCGGTGTATTCAATGGTCGATCCGAGGTAATTGATCTGCGGCTCGAGGACATATCCCTCTTCGGGAATCTCAAAATGGTCGATCTCGTTGTGTTCCTTGGCATCGAGAACCCGGTTTCGATACGTTGCCAGGTGCTTACTCAAGTGCACGTCGTAGCTGTTGGTGCCCAGGCAATCGCGATTGTAGGGCTCAACCACGATTTCCTTTCTCTCCATAGCGGCGAGGATCTCTGCGTCCGATAGAATCATATCGTCAACCGTTAGAGAACGGAGCGCTCGCGGCAAGAGATTTCTACATTCGCAGGACTCTCGATCTTCTCCGAAAATCCGTTGCGGTAAGCCTCTGCCCGGTTCACCATTGCGGACCCATGAACGACGAGTCGACAAAGATCGTTGCAATCGACGGACCGGCTGCCTCAGGCAAAAGCACGGTTGCAAGGCAGGTGGCCCAGGAGTTGGGCATTGTATTCGTCAGTTCTGGCGAGATGTATCGGGCGTTTACTTGGTGGGTTCTGGAAAATGATGTGGATCCCACTGATAAGAATTCCGTTCTAGAATTGCTGAAATCCACGAAATTTATCTGTGGTAAGTCCGAAAATAAAAGCACGATCACAATCGACGGAAAGCTTCTTACACGAGCGGAGATGGCATCTGAGCCGGTGAATCAGAACGTTTCGGTGATTGCTGCGATTCCAGAGGTCAGGGCACGACTGGTTGCCGAACAGAGGGCTTATGCCGAGAAATCGGGGGTAGTCATGGAAGGTCGGGATATCGGGTCAGTCGTTTTTCCCGATACGCCACTAAAGTTCTACATCGATGCATCTCCTGAGGTCAGGCAACAACGCCGAGCCGCGGAGGGGATTGAGGATTCCATTGCTAATCGAGACAAGATCGACTCCAACCGGAAAGCTTCACCCTTGGTGATTCCGGAGGATGCTGTGGTCGTGGACAGCTCCTACATGACTGCGGAAGAGGTTGTGGGAGAAGTCTTGCGTGAAATCCGGGCGCGAACGTAGCTCATACACGCTATTACGGGCGAAATTCAGGATGGCTATCATCCTGAAATGACCCCCAATTCAGTATCCTCCACTTCACGGAGGCGATTCCTGACTAGAGCGACTGCGATCGCAGCCACCGGTATCAACCTCATCACGAGTCATAAAGCAAAGGCGGGTGACACCAACGGTGCCATTGTTGGCGAGGGAGAGCATCGATATGAAGTCTCTCACGCATGGCCCAACCTTCCTGACAAATACACTTGGCAAACCACGCACAATGTCGCAGTGGATTCACAGAATCGACTATACGCCATTCACGAGGGCAAACCAGATCAGCCAGATCACCCCGCGATTTTCGTCTTCGACGAGAAAGGCGATTTTATCAAAGCCTTCGGGAATCAGTTCCAGGGCGGCGGTCATGGTATCGAGGTGCGCAAGGAAGATGGAGGAGAGTTCCTCTACGTCACTGGTTACCTCCATATGGCAAAGTTCTCCAAATTGACTCTCGACGGAGAAGAGGTCTGGACGGAATACGCGCCCATGCAGAGCGGGCTATACGGAGACGCTGAGCCGAAGCGGAACACGCGGCAGTGGGGGAGGGAATTTTTCCACCCGACAAATTTCGCCTTTCTTCCCGATGGAAGTTATTTCCTGGCAGACGGATACGGGGCTTACACGATTCACCGCTATGGGACCGATGGTAAATGGCAATCAAACATCGGATCGCCTGGTAAAGGTGATGGCGAATTCAATACACCTCATGGCTTATGGATAGATGACCGTAAAGGAGGCGACGTTCAACTCGTAGTCTGCGACCGTGGCAACGGTCGAATGCAGTGGTTTGATCTGGACGGGACCCATCGACAGACGATGGGCGGTTTCATGCTGCCGGCCAACATCGATCGCTTTGGAGACCTGCTCCTTATTCCAGACCTCAGCGCTCGAATTACCCTGCTCAATGGTGACAACAAAATGATCCATCTAGGAGAGGATCCGGATTGGAGAAAAGAGGTGCTCAAAGACAAGAAAGCCATGCGTAGCCAACCAGCTTCGTGGGTGTCTGGGAAATTCGTTCATCCTCACGATGCGTGTTTCGATGCAAATGGAAATATCTTCGTGGCAGAGTGGGTTGCTTCGGGGCGTATCTCTAAGCTGCGGAAAGTTTCGTAAATTCTTGCGAAACGGGGGGAAAGGGAAGTAGAGATGTAATAAGGAATTGGCAGACATCCTGCATCGAATTGAGATCTGTCTCCCCCGATTTATCGAGAGTGAAATGAAACTTCCCGTCATCTACAGTGCATTTTCTTTGCTGCTTGTCGCCTTGTCCTTGTCCGTTGCTACCCCAGTCGAAGCAGGTCTTTTCGATAAACTCCGGGCAAAGAGGCAAGCGAAGCTGAAGGCAAAACAGCAGGCGAGTAAGCCCAAGCGCCGCGTGCCGGTCAAGCGATCCTGGTACAACGACACACACGAAGATGCCTATATCAACGAACCGCTCCTTGATGGGGCAGGGGAAGAGTCTGAGAGGCGAGTAATCATCGATATCGAGAGGCAGCGCGCTTTCCTCGTCATCGACGGTCTCGTCGCGATCGACTCTGCAGTTTCTACCGCTCGACGCGGTTGTGTTACCCCTCGGGGCTCCTACCAGATCACGGAAAAAATTCGTTCAGGAAAAGTGTCCACGCTCTATCATGTCTACATGCCGAATTGGATGAGGCTCGGACATACCGCCATTGGAATGCACACGGGAGATCTTCCCGGTTATCCTGCTTCGCATGGTTGTATTCGTTTACCCATGTCGGTTGCTCCAGTTATGTTCACACATGTCCCGCGCGGCACGACGGTAGAGGTGGTGGATACGTGGGATGAGAAAGGGCTGAAGCTTCCTTACACTTTCCCCAATCCGATTTACCTGACCCAACTTTGATCCACGGTCAGGCCGAGATCGAGACTGACGTTGGGATATCTTCTGTTGATTTCAATTCTATCAGACGATAGGCAGTCACCTTTCCTGAAAATCCCTTTAACCTCAGATCGGTCATTTCTTCTACCACGGGCTCTTTGTTCAATGCTCCAAGTGTTGGTTCGTCGATCACGAGTTCCATCGATTCCGCGACACCGCACAGGCGGGATGCCAGGTTCACGCGCGAACCGACGACAGTGTAATTCAGGCGGTCTGTGGACCCCATACAACCAGCAACGACTTCACCGGTAGCGACTCCAATACCGATCTCGATTGGTCTCTCGGTTTTGTGGTTCAACTGTTCCCGGACTCGAATCATTTCAAGGGCGCAGGAAGCGGCTAGCTCTGCGTCGTTTCCGTACGATTTCAGTCCACCAAACACCGCCATGACCTCATCACCCACAAACTTATCCACCACCCCATAGTGTTCGCGAACCACCTTGGTCATTGCCGTCATGTGCTCATTTAAGAGGTCGATAACCTCTGAAGGGTGCATTTGCTCGGTCAATTCGGTGAACCCACGTATATCGCAGAACAGAACGCTGACTTCCTTCGTTTCTCCGCCCAGTTCAAGATCCAGACCACCACTGATCATTGCCTGGGCTACTGTCTCATCGCTGACTTTTCCCAATAGCTCCCGGTAAAGCGCCTTTTGCTTCAATTCGTCCGCCATCTGGTTGAATGAATCGGCAAGTTCGCCGATCTCATCTTTAGAGTTGATCTCGACGCGGTGATCGAGATTTCCCTCCCGGATTGCCTGCGTTCCCAAGGCAAGTTTCTTCAATGGAATTGCAAAATTGCGGGAAAGGAGCGCTGCGAGAAGGATGCCGAAGAGTAGAGCGACAACGGCAATACCGCTTCCGCGAATTCGTAGCTCTGCCAGGTCTTCTTCCAGCGGAGCCAGTGAAAAAGCCGATAGCTGATACGCCGGACGCATGACATCGAGGTCAGTGAGGGGAAACAGGTATACCTGATAGGCAGAGTCTTCGGCTTGCACTTCGAAACGCGTCCACTTTTGGCCGTCGATGGGCGTTTGATTCGGAAATGTATTTGTTACGGCCTCAGCCAGGTCCGTAGAGAAATCGCCCTGTATGGAACGTGAGTAGATCTCCCCATTCATATAAATCCCGGAAAGCAGTCGCTGAGTCGGCTGGAACTCTTCCTGGAATCGATCGAGAAACTTCTGGGCCTCTGTCTCTGCAGCAGTTTTCCGCAGCAAAAATCCCAGTTTTTCTCCCGTCTCTGGATCCACGACCGGAGTCCTCACCATCTCTTCGACCGAATTGTCTCGATTGGGAGAGGGGATGTAGATCGTCTGCTGCTTATCCGTTTTCAGAATCGCTTCGATTCTTTCCCTGAACTCCGGGCTCTTGAGGCGACCTCGTGCGCGCTTGGGAATGCCCCGGTCATTACGACCAGAGGGCGTTGCGAGGAAATGGAACTCACCTTCCAGGTCCATCAATGCAATGCCGTCGAGTCTTCGTTCCCTGTTGTCAGCTTCTGGGCGCTCTATCCGCTGGCTACGATTTTCAGGCCTGTCGATGATGTCGGGAAGAGAGTCGATAAAGTCCTCTCGCGACTGCTTGTCCGTCTCGCCTTTGAGATACTTTGCCAGAAAAGGGTGACTGGCCAGTGTTTTGCAGGACTCCAGAAACTCAGCACTCTTTTGCTCCCGGGAGCGTTCCAATTGGGCAACCAGACCATCGAATTCGATGGAAAACTGATCCGTGTAGGTCTGTCGTATCTTCGCCTCCGTAGCCCAGAGAACCGCCAATGTCACCAAGGCGATGGCAAAGACAATTGTCAGCATCAGCTTGGTCTGGAAACGGAAGCGATTCTTCATCTGAGGGAAATAACACCGAAAACAGGATCAGGTTCCGGGAAATCGAATGGCCAAATCACGATGACAGATTATGTTGGAAAAGGAAAGACGGCTTTCACCTTGACTCGATAGCCGTTTTTGACGAACTCATTAGAGGTCCGTTCGCACATCATCATGGAAAGAGTCCACTTCGACGAAGCCGTTAAGAAAATTCTTCAAAAAGACAATCGCTACAAGCCTGATGGGTATGACTTCCTGCGCGAGGCGCTGGGGCGTGCCATCAAGGCAAATAACAGCGACGAACTTGAGGAGCATCGTCATGTGACTGGGCCGGAGCTTCTGGAGGGTATCGTAAACCTGGCCGCAGACGAGTTCGGCATCATGGCTGTCACCATTCTCGATTCCTGGGGCATTCGTGACGGCGAAGATGTGGGAAATATGGTCTTTAATCTGATCGATGCAGGCGCGTTTGGACGTTCGGAAGAGGACTCTCCGACTGACTTTGTTGGTGTTATCGACTTGAAGGAGAGACTCTTGAGTCCCTACCGCCCTACGCGGGAGGTTTTGGCGAAAAAGTCGGATGACGGAGAATCGGAGCCTCCAACCCGTGGGAATCAACCAGCAAAACCCCGGGAAATTTGAGTGGGTATTCTGATTCACTGGAGTTCCCCCTCACTTCCGCGTCCCTTACGACGCTCTCGAACGGACTCGAGGTCATTGTAAAAGAGGACTCGTCTGCTCCCGTAGTTAGCCTCCAGGCATGGTGTCGGGCAGGTAGTATCCACGAGGGAGATTGGTTGGGGGCAGGAATGTCTCATTTCCTGGAGCACATGCTCTTCAAGGGGACGGAAAATCGTGACGGTCCTGAGATAGCAAAGACGGTCCAGCAAGAGGGCGGCTATATCAACGCCTACACTTCTTTCGATCGCACCGTCTATTGGATTGACTCGCCTTCAACTGGTGCGGATACCTGCCTCGATGTGCTCTGCGATGTCATCGGCTTCTCTTCGCTGCCCGAGGATGAGTTCGAAAGCGAGAGCGATGTCATCCGCCGGGAAATTGCCATGGGCGAAGACAATCCCGAACAGGTGCTTGGAAAAGTGCTCTTCCGTACCGCGTATTCCGTCCATCCCTGCCGCCACCCGGTTATTGGTTACCTCGACGTATTTAACCAGCTTTCTCGCGACGACCTTTACGCATACTACCGGGAGAAATACACGCCGGACAATATCTTCATCGTAGTAGTGGGCGATGTGAAAAGAGAAAAGGTTGTTGAGCAAATCCGTGAAAAACTCGGAGGCATACCAAGACGAAGAAGGGCTCCAGTAGTCCTCCCCGAGGAGCCCGCTCAACTGGGCATAAGGGAAGAGTTTGTTGAATTCCCCACAGACTTATTTCGAGGCCGACTCGCCTGGCCGTTGCCCAGTGCAACGCATGGCGACGTGGCTGCGTTGGATCTCATGGT
Organism: Verrucomicrobiales bacterium; assembly: GCA_002698785.1. GTDB lineage: Bacteria > Verrucomicrobiota > Verrucomicrobiia > Verrucomicrobiales > DEV007 > Arctic95D-9. The sequence goes on from PAAG01000041.1 coordinate 50,113, forward strand.
TCAAATCTTGGGGGATGGGCGTAGCTCCCGTCTGTTTCGTTCGATTCGCGAGCAGAAACAATTAGCGCATTCCATTGGCTCTTATGCCTATACGCCCTCTTTTTCCGGCCAGTTGATGGTGAGTTTCGATACGGAGCCAGATAAGAGTGAGGCGGCAGAAGTCGCAATTTTCGAAGAACTCCACAAACTTCGTGGGGGAGGTGTTTCGCGTGAGGAGCTTGCTAAAGTAAAGCGCCAGGCTCTCAGCGCGCAGTTTTCGACTCTGACCGACATGAGGGGGCAGGCTTCCGATCTTGCTTCGAATTGGATTCTCACACGAAATCTGGACTACACCCGCGAGTATGTGCATCAGGTGCAGGCAGTCGATGAAGATCAGATCGCCGAAGTGGCAAATCGTTACCTCAACGACTCTTGCTACACGAGGGTATCGCTCTTGCCGAAAAAAGAGACTGTCGCTGTGGCGTCGTCTTCTCGCGCCTCACGCTCGGAAGATATCCGAAAGGTTACCCTGGAAAATGGCCTCACAGTCCTTCTGCTTTCCGATCGTCGAGTTCCGTTTGTTCAGGCAAACGGAGTCTTCCGTGGTGGCCTTCTCGCAGAATCGCCTGAGACGAATGGGATCACTCGCCTGATGGCGCGCATGCTCACCAAGGATACGAAAAAGCGCTCAGCCGCCGAGCTAGCGGAGCGCATCGAATCGGTAGGCGGGGGAATCAGTGGAAGCTTTGGAAACAATTCGTTCGGAGTCGGGGTAAACGGACTGCGCCCGGATCTCTCGCTCGTAGTTGATACGATCGGCGAAGCACTGCTCGAACCTGCCTTTCTCGCAGAGACCCTCGAAAAGGAGAGGCAGTTCCAATTAGCACAGCTCAAGGCAGAGGGAGACCGGCCTTTCACAGTGGCTTTGAAACAATTGCGGAAAGACCTGTATGGCGACCACCCCTATGGTTTGGAGTCCAGCGGAACGGAAAGCACGGTTTCATCGCTTCAGGTGGAACAGGTCATGGGTTTTCACCAGAGGCTCGTTCGAGGTGGAAATGGCGTTCTTGGAGTGTTTGGTGACCTTGATCTTAGCGAAGCGGAAGATATGATTCGCGAAAGGTTTGATTCCGGGTTGTTGGGGGGAGAGAGAGAATTTTCGGTAAGATCTGAGTATGCCCTCCCGGATCTTTCCGGGAACATTGCTGATTTGAAGCATGAAAAAGAGCAGGCTGTTCTCCTGATCGGATTCCGGACAGTGGATCTTTTGCATCCGGATAATCCGGCCCTCGAAATGATCGATGAAGCCTGTAGTGATATGGCATCTCGCCTGTTTATTCGGATTCGGGAAGAACTGGGACTGGCCTATTCCGTGGGTGCGACTCGCATGATGGGGCTGGAACCGGGATTCCTTGTTTTCTATGTTTCGACTTCACCAGAGAAACTGGATCTTGTACAGGCTGAGATGCTCGATGAAATCGAGCTAATGAAGTCAGAAGGCTTGGCAGAAGACGAATTCGAACGTGCCAAAGCCTCTTGGTTAGGGCGTGAACTCATTCACCTCCAGGGCGCAAAAGAACTCGCCGCAACTGCCACCGTCGATGAACTCGTGGGCCTCGGCTGGGACAATTACCGCAAGACTCCCGATCTCGTTCGAGAACTGGATCGCACGACAGTTCAAGAGGCAGCTCAGCGCTACCTCGTTGAAAGCAATCGTGCGATTGTGCGGCTGACTACCTGATTGGCTCAGTGATTAGCTGATTCCCTCAATTGAGGTCACACCCGGTGTTGGAACAGGGCCGGGATCGTAGGATTGATCCCAGGTCATTCCACCCTCGTTAGCGAAAAGATCTTCCTCGGCATTCATCGCTTCATCCCATTCAACTTCTTTGCCTGTCTGAGCTGACATGCGACCCATGATCGCCATCATCGTCGAGTGAACCATGCGAGGACCGTCGTTGATGAACTTACCCGAACGGATCGAAGCGAAAAACTCATCGTGTTCTACCTGGTACATGTTCGGCTCCCCGGTCTTAGGCTTACGATAGCGCCAGACCATGTTCCCATCGTTGTCTTGAATGAATGGATCAGATCCGCGACCGATGATCAACGTTCCTTTCGTGCCTCGCACGTAGTCGGCATTCTCATTCAGGCAACCGGGGGTCTTACGCGATGCCAGGTGGCACCAGACGTTGTTCGGATATTCGTAGGCTACGTGGTAGTGATCAAAAATGTTTCCTCCTGCCTGTGGAGCGGCGAGCCCCCCGGTAGCGCGGCAACGAATAGGGCTCGTATCGCCCATGACCCAGCCAATCTTATCCACACTGTGGACGGCTTGCTCAACGAGGCCACCACCACCCAGCCAGGTGTAGTTGTACCAATTGCGGATCTGCCATTCGATATCTGTCATTCCGTCGGTGCGAAGAGACGGATCAAGGTGCGGCTTGGAGTGGCCGGAGTAGTAAGTCGCATAAACGCTCACAACGTCACCGATGAGGCCCTCTTCCATCACCTTTTTATAGGCTTCGATACGGCTGGGGGAATAGCGCCAGCAAAATCCCGCTACGATGGAAATTGGCATGCCTTCGGACATTTTGACCGTTTCATAGGCATGGCGGACTCCCGCAGCATCGGTAGCCATAGGCTTCTCAGCAAAGACATGCTTTCCTGCTTCCACGGCGGCTCTCAGGTGAAGAGGCCGAAATCCCGGAGTGGTGGTAAGAAGAACAACATCTACATCAGAGTCCAAAACTCGCTTGTAGGCGTCGAGTCCAACGAATTGTCTTTCTGCGGGAACATCGACCTTTCCCGCAAGCTTCTCGTCCTTGCTCAGGATATCGAGGGATTTGTCGATTCGATCCTGGAAGACATCCGCCATGCAATGCAACTCTACGTTGTCATCTGCGCTGAGGGCCTGCGTTGCTGCACCCGTTCCACGACCTCCTGTGCCGATGAAACCAACCTTGATCTTTTTGTCGGGATCAATCGCCTCACCGCGCGCGGCTCCTGCAAACGTCGTTGCCGCAGCAGTGGCGCCAGCTGCCGTGCGCATAAAGTTACGTCGATCAAAAGGCTGAGATGTTTCCTGGGGATTGTTCATGTATAAACCAAATTCTTCACAATAAGACACCAAATGGCGACCCTCTCCGCAAGGCGAATCACGTTACGTAATCAGGTGGCTGATCCGCGTTCAGAGCTACTAGAATGTTGCTGCATTTCTTGGGTATAGCCGCTAGTTTCGATGAGTTATGCTGTTGAAATCTGGTTTTCGGAGACGCTTCGGTCTGTCCATTACCTTGTCGGTCGCCTTCATCGTGGGAGTTGCTACCCTAGGCGCACACGAAGTCTCTTCCGTTTCTCTGATTTCAAATTTGGACACAGAGAAAAAGACGTATTTGCTAGATGCAGCAATGGAGGTCGTTCCCAGCGAGGATCCCGCGTTAAATGATCAGATTTCTCCAGAGGATGCGGCTCGCGAATTTGCTGTGGAATACCTGACCGTCCTGTTCGACGAGAAGGAACAAGAACCGAGCATCGAAATTGAAATTGTCGATGCCTCGGATGAAAACACACCGGAAGAACTCCAGCGCCAACAGGTTGTGGTAACGATGAAAGGGGATATCCCGGAGTCGGCCAGGGAATTCCTCCTCTATCTCGACCCCAGTTGCCCAATGGCCGTCGTCATGGTGGTGATAAAAGACGAGCAACCCTCACGCAGAATGCAGGTCGTGCTCGCGGGAGAGTACAGCCGACCGGTGAACGTGGAACCAATTCTTGAGGGAGACCCATTCGAAGGAGAAGAGGGTAAGGGAAAGTTCACCGAAGAGACAGAGGCGAAGGAGTCTGGGGAGACGAAGGCCAAGCCTTCCGAGACAGAGTCAGCGACGAGTTCGCCGGCAGGAGAGAGTCTCGACGAGACCGACGACGGGGCCCCTGAACTGAAATCAGGCTGGCTCAGTTTTTTCGACGGGACCTGCTTGTCATTGTTGCTCCTGATTTCTGTTTTTCTCCTGACGATCCGAAGTCGGTCTGTTTTTATCCAGATTGCAATCCTCTTGATCGTACAGAGTATCTCCCTCGCGCTTGCTGCATGGGAGATCATTCCGGCCAGAGAGAATGCAATACCTGTTCTGGTATTGATGATTGCCGCTATTGCCGTGGAAGCCGTCTTCCACCGCAATTTGAAATGGTGGCGGTGTGTTCTGCTCGCCGCTGCTGGCTGGGCTTCTGGATGGCATATTGCATTGACGGATCCTTTCCGAATGGTGTTTCTGGTGGGCGAGCCTGTGTCCACAGGAAAAGTCATCCAGTTTATGTTTGGTGTGGAGCTGGCATTTATCGCGGTGGGACTCATTGCCGCTGCTGTCCTCCTGCTTCTGAATCGGTTTTCTTGGTATAGGCAGTGGGTTGTGCAGCCTCTTGCAGTTCTGATCGCAGCGCTGGCTCTCTTTCAACTTGTTGATTCATTTTTGTGAAATTTCAGAGTCGACAAACTCTCGATTTCACGGCTGAGTGATCGCCGTTGACGCAAAGAAATACAGAGTGTCTCTCCAGTCTTGGTAGAGGGGCGGTGGCAGTGTGGTTGCTGGTTATAGCAATTTGCTCAGGTGGTTGTGTCCTTAGGCCTCAATTGGTTTCCGATAGGTCTGCCATGGTCGGGGAGTTGCCGAGTCGGTGGACGGGAGGCGGACACATTCCTCGCGCTTCAGTCACCGGTTGGCTGGACGATTTCGGAAGCAGCCGGATGAGGGCCCTGGTAAAGGAAGCGGTCGATAACAACTACGATCTTTCAGCAACTCTCTCACGTGTCGAACAGGCAAAGGAGAGAGCACGTATTGCAGGGGCTGACCAGTTTCCGACAGTGGATGGTAGCATTCAGACCAGCCGTTCTCAGAATCTGCGCGGGGCCGCTTTTCAGACAGTGACGGCGAATAATTTCAACTTCTCCATGGATCTGGCTTGGGAAGTCGATCTGTGGGGGAGAATTCGAAATCTGAAACAGGCGGAACTCGATCGCCTCACTGCCGAGGCGGCAGCTTACGAAGCATCTCGGCTGTCTCTTGCTGCGACCGTAGCTAAGACAACGTTGCAGATCGTGGAATCAAAACTCCAGATTGCTTTGTCTCGAAGAACACTTTCCAGCCTTCGGACAAACCTTCAGATTCTCGATAGCAAACTGGAAGCAGGAGATGCCGACGATCGCACTGCTCTGGAGATCAGTTTGAGCCGTGCCGATGTGGCGAGGGCCGAATCCAACCTTCTTGCTGAGCAAAGGCAATTGGATGCATCCAAACGGACATTGGAGACATTGTTAGGGAAATATCCTTCGGGTGATGTCGACGCGTTGAGCGTGCTACCTCAAATTCGCCGCGAAGTGCCTGCCGGATTACCTAGCGAATTGCTGCTACGGCGTCCGGACCTCCTTGCTGCCGAAGCTCGTGTCGATGCGGCCTACAAAGATTTGGCCGCTAGTCGAAAGGCGCTCTTGCCGTCTATTCGAATCACGGGCGGAATCGGAACCTCTACGACTGATGAGTTTGGTGATCTCTTCGATATTCAAAACATGGTTTGGAACATTGGAGCGGGTTTGACTCAGCCTGTTTTCCGAGCAGGACGTTTGAAGGCCGAAATTCGATTGGATGAGAAAGAGCGGAACGAACTCGCCTCCACCTATGCAGAGACCGCGCTGACCGCTTTCCGCGAAGTGGAAACAGCCCTTGCGGCGGAAGCTTATCTGAAGGGGCAGGTGAATGCACTCTCAAGAGCGACATCAGAATCTCGACGCGCTGAGGAACTAAGCTTGCGAGACTATGAGACGGGGATCGTGGACATCATTACTTTACTGGAAAGCCAGCGGCGCGCCTTTGATTCGGAAAGCCAGTTGCTGTCTCAACAGTTGGAATTGCTCACGAATCGTATCGATCTCTATTTGGCCCTCGGAGGTGATTTCGATCACGTGCCAGTCGATAAAGAGCCTGTTGCTCAAGCGTCGGCTCGTTCGACTTCTACACCGTGAAAGGCCGTAGGGCTTTGAAATGAACCGATGGCCAGACTCTCACCTTCGGTATCGATCATGTCCCAATCCCACGGGAAGGAAACATTGAATTGTGCATCGACAATATCCCGACGCAGGTAGACCTGACCATCAATTAGCATTGTGATCGAGTCGGGGCGAAGGCGAGTTTCCCACTCATACTCCCGACCGTTTTCCAACTCCAGTATGAACATGTCAGGGAGATTCATGCTTCGAACGTCATCTCCGTTGATTAGCTGGACTCCACCGACGGCGTCGTCCCACGCAGAAAGTTCGCAGGATCCCCAGCCGGTCGGATGTCTGAAAAACAGCGCGATGGAATAGACACCTTCAAGACGGGTGAATCGAATTTTTACATTCGAAGGAAAGACAGGACCGCCCGGATCGATAGCGAGCACTGCTCTGTCGTCGTCCGACTGAAGCACGTTATCATTGATCACCCATTCGCCTCGAAGGGGACGGGAGCGAGGGAACCGTGGTTTCTGTAAAAAGGTCGTGGCAAGTCCACCACCAGCAATGAGCAGACCACCGAGTCCGGCGGCAAGGAGGGCCTTCCGCCGGGAAGGGCGCAACGCTTGATCCAACTCCGAAAGAAATTCTCCAACAGAGCTGAGGCGATCGTCCGGCTTGGAGCGAAGACAACGCATCACCAGTTCACTCAGGCCGACAGGAATTTCGGAACGAACTTTTCGAGGTGGATCAAAGTGACCTTGGGGAAGAGCGCCCGTCAACATTTCGTACAGCATCGCCCCCAATGCATAAATATCCGTGCGCCCGTCGACTTCTTTTCCCTTTAACTGCTCAGGCGACATGTAGCCTGGGGTGCCTACGTATACTCCTGTCACGGTCAGCATGGGCTGCGAATCCATACTGCGAGAGAGACCAAAATCGGTAACCTTTACGACTCCCTTGTCCGTCATCAGGACGTTCTCCGGCTTCACATCACGGTGGATGATTCCCAGGTTGTGAGCGACCTCGAGGCTGGACGCCACATCACGCGCGATTCGGACGGCCTCGTGCCAATCGTGAACGGGCTCTCCGCTCGAGAGATAAATCTCTCGCAAATTCCCCCCGTCGATCCATTCCATGACAACGGCGGCGCTTCCATCCTCAAGTCTCAGGAAGTCGTATACCTGCACGGTATTTGGATGAGACACCTTAGCCATCGATTGGGCTTCAATCTCAAGCCTGTCGAAAAACTGTGAGGCGACTCCTCCTTCATTGGAGAGAACCTTAATCGCGACGTTCCGATCCAGGCTGATCTGTCTGGCCAGGAAGACGATTCCCATTCCCCCTGCACCCAGTAGGCGTATCGTCTCGAAACCGGGTATGTTGGGCAGGGGAATATTTTCGACTCCCTGTGGAACAGGGGGCAGTCCCTCAGCCATCAATTGACGCAGGTCGAGACCGTCTAATTGCTTTCGCGAAACGGTCGACCGGGATGGCTGGGGAGTGTCTTCGTTCACAGTAATTGGATCAGATACCGAAGTTCGGAGTCAACATCGTCGTCTTCTGTCTGCGTGTCTTGGATTTCTTCACGCAGGGCGACACCAAACTTTGCCCTAAGCCGATGAATAGTGACTTTTACGGTATCGGGCTTCATGGAAATCGATTTTCCCACAGCCTCATATTCTTCTGAGGAACCAGACGCGGTGAGAAAAGGACGAAGAGCCTGAAAGTCAGAACCTTTTCCGCGCGCATCCCAGTCTTTGGCAAGCCGCTGCACCGCATTCTCCAGAACGGTAATCGCCCAGTGCCGATCGAATGTCTTCTCCGGCGCTTCATCAGCCAACTCCGATTCGCCATACCAGGATTCCGCTTCCATCGCATCGAAGGATACGACGTTCCCGCCGCCTCGCTTCTGGGTGACTGTTTTTTCATACTCGTCGCGACTGAATCGACGAAAGGCGGTGAGGAGGAACGTCCTCAGTTTTCCCTTATCGGAATCCGCTCGGATGAACAGCCGGTCTTGAACGGCTTTGGAAAGAAATCCCTGCACGAGATCTTCGGCATCCGCAGGATTGCGTCCGGATTTTCGAGCGAAGGCATACAAGGGGAACCAGTAAGACTGGCACAATTCAGCAAGGGCATCCTGGCCGGTTTCACCACGGTCCTGGGACCGGAGAACCATGCTCCATTTTGTCTGAGGAAACTGGGCCTGGGTGCGGGGAACATCCATGATCATCAAGGAAAGACGTTTTCCTTGTAAAATATTGCATTTTTAATGTAACCCGACCCTGGGAATTCCCAAGAAAAGACCGCTATGCGTTCTGTACTTGCAATTCTAGTCGTGTTTTTCGGGGTATCCGGTCAGATTTTTGGCCAGGGCTTCCCAAACGTGCCACAGACGGCGGGATCTCTCCTCACGCCTCTGTTGGAACCAAATCAGGGGAGAACCGCAGTGATTGCTTACCACAATGGCTGGCTCTATACAGCCCCGGAAGCACCTTCCAGCCAGCCCGGTTCGGATATTCTGGCCCGTCGATGGGATATTTCGAATCTGGCCAGCGTGCAAGTGGAAGAGGTTCTCGGAATTTCTCCCATGCCCATCTTGGCTCACGGCTATCTCAAAATGGGGAACAATCTGGTATTGGGATCCAATTGGCCTCCCGAGGCTCCCTGGTCGTTCGAAGCGACTGCCCCCGACGTAAACCTGCGGACCGTTACCCCCGGCCTGGAAGGCGTGTGGAATCGAGGACATCTCTACCAGCCTTGGGGCGCGACCTCCTTCTGGAGCTACAGTGACGTCAATTTTCCCATGGAACTGACCTTGGGCGGAGTCGTGCAATCGACGTGGGATCACGTAGGTGAGACGGGTGTAATCGGTTTTCCTTTCATCGTTGGGAACATTCTCATCATGGCAGCGGATCAAACTCGCACAGGAGTGGCGACCTACGACATTAGCGATCCAACAAACCCTGTTCTGCTTGATATTCTCACGACAGGAGGACCGGGTGGCTACTGGCCATCGCTTTGGGGAGGGGACGGACATCTCTACGTGGTGTTCCCATATCGAACGGGCGGAAACGGAATTCGCGTCGTTGATGTCACGGACCCGGCGGATATGCAGTTCGTGGCTGACATCCCGCTGCCAGGAGATGAGTGCATGTATGCCCAGTTTCAGGATCACTATGCCTTTGCCGGCAGCCACAAAGTGAACATGTCCACACTCACGTCGGAACTGTCTTTCCCGTCCGACGCTAATGGAATCGATACGAGCCAGTTCCTTCTTCCTTTGGGGAATTTGCTCGTGACTGGTGGATCGGGTCCGCAGCAGGGGATGGCGATCTGGGCCCATCAGAATGCTCCAGATACTCAGGGACCGACGGTCGGTTGCCATATTCCACGGGCCGGGCAGACAAACTATCCAATAGGCTCACCCATTTCAGTTCTGATTCATGAAACGCTGGAGTCACCGACCATTGAGTCTGGAACATCTTTCATCGTGCGACCGGTAGGCGGAAGTCAGGTCGCAGGGCAATGGGTGCTCGCTTTTGACGACACTCTGACATTTACGCCAGACTCTCCGTTACAGGCCGATACAACATATGAAGTGATCTTTCCAGAGGGAGGGATCGAAGATGCTGCCGGAAATGGAATGGAGGCGTATGCGTTCACGTTTTCTACCGGTTCCGAAGTATCCGGAAATGAAGCTCCTGAAGTCACGAGTTGGACGGTTTCATCCTATCCTGCCGCGACATCCGAGCTATTGACGTTCGACGCAGTGGCGACTGATCCGGAAATTGATGCGCTCGAGTATCGGTTCGATTTTGGAGATGGCACCCCTAAGACAGATTGGGGATCGGATGTTCAGGTCCAACACGCATACACAGCGCAGGGCCACTATCCCGCAAAAGTTCAAGTAAGGGATACCTCAGGCTTGATTGCGACTCGATCTACAACAGTAACTGTCACCGATTTCACCCCGGGAGCTGCAGGTCCTGTCAACAGCAGCTCGATCGTTTGCGACGAAGCAAATCGCCGAATCTGGGCTGTAAATCCCGACAATAACACAATTTCAATGCTCGATGCAGATTCCCTGGCTGTGGTCTTCGAGGTGGGCGTGGGGCAGGACCCTAGGTCAGTTGCCATCGATGATTCGGGAAATGCCTGGGTGGCTTGTTACGATGATGATCAGATCGATATCGTGTCACCTGCCGGTTCTGTTGTTGATACGATCGATCTGGATTATGGAGACGGGCCGATTGGAATCGTGATTTCGCAGGATGGAACTTACGCCTGGGTATCCATGATGAACGCAGGAGTCGTGAGGCGGTTTTCGACAGCGACGCGTGTGAATGCGGGAAATGTGAACGCCGGTCCGACTCCGCGGGCATTGGCACTGAGTGCGGATGGCGGAACTCTTTATGTGTCTCGCTTCCTGTCACCTGTCTCACACGGGGAGGTTCGACAGATCGACACAGGCAGCCTGACTGTCACGAACACCATCATCCTTTACAAATTCGGCTGGGACGCTCACCGAGACGGGACTGCGGAGGGAATGGGCGTTGCCAATTACTTGACTGGCCTTGCTCTTTCTCCTGACGGAGAAGAACTGCTCGTAGCTTGTAACAAGATGAACACGGACCGGGGCGCCTTGTCAGGTGCTGACCTCGATAGCGATAACACTGTGCGAAATATTGTCTGCGTTGTCGATACGGCAAGCGCTCAGGTGGTCGATGCATTGGACATCGATAACAGCGATTCTTCACACGCCGTTGCCTATTCGCCACTGGGTGACTACTTTTTCACCGCCTTACAGGGAAACAATGAGATCGCCGTATTTGATCGGTTTGCAGCAGGGAGCGGCGCCGGACTGGGAGGTCTGATAAATCGTCGCTCAGTGGGAGATGCCCCTCAGGGGATTTGCATCGATCCGACAACGAATCGCATTTTCGTAAAGAATTTCCTGGGACGCTCGGTCTCAGTTATCGAAGGCGGAAATCTCTTTCAAACCGGTCAGGCAAGTCTGAGCGAGTCACAAATTGGTACCGTAGCGTCAGAGTTGCTCAGCGCCTCCGTTCTGAACGGAAAACGCATTTTCTATCACGCCAGCGATCCCCGTATGAGTGCGGAAGGATATATGTCGTGCGCTACCTGTCATCTGGATGGAGGTCACGATGGGCGCATCTGGGATTTCACCGGGCGTGGCGAAGGATTAAGAAATACCATCAGCCTTCGCGGCAGAAGCGGTGTGGGTCATGGGAACGTTCACTGGAGTTCCAACTTCGATGAAATTCAGGATTTCGAGCATGACATTCGTAATGCTTTCGGAGGAACAGGTTTCCTGACAGACGAAGAATTTGCCTTGGCGAATGATCCTCTTGGAGCTTCGAAAGCAGGCGTGGATTCAGACCTGGATGACCTCGCCGCCTACGTATCGAGTCTCGCGAACGAATCGATTCCGAAAAGTCCTCATCGTTCTGCGAACGGCATTCCCACACCAAGTGCAGCAGCGGGAGCTACTGTCTTCACAGATCTCAGTTGCAATACCTGCCACGTGGGCGACTCCATGCAGGATGGTGTAATGCACGACGTAGGAACCTTACGCACAACCTCAGGAGATCGACTGGGCGGTGCTCTCACCGGAATTGATACTCCTACCCTTCGAGGTCTATGGAATGGGGCGCCTTTCCTGCACGATGGGAGCGCCGAGGCACTCGATGAGGTGTTTACCGTTGCTGGTGGAACGAGCTATCCTGCAGAAGACGGAGCGGTCAGTGGGGGTGCATATTTGTATGACGGTCAGGGTGTGTTTCTCAACTACGACGCCATTCCTTACGGAGGCGCTATTATCAACCTCGTGGAAAACGGAGAGGTAGAATTCTCGAACGTGAACGGGGGAACAGGCGGAATGGGAACGATCGAGATCCGCTATTCTGCAGGATGGTTCACCACGGCCAACCTGAGAGTCAATGGTGTCGATCACCCTGTTCAGTTCCAACCCGGTGTTAACAATCCCACGTGGAGAGCCACGGATTTCGGTGTTGTTCGAATTGAGAATGTGAGCCTGAATGCAGGGCCAACGAACGTGGTGGAAATCATCGGCACAAACGCAGGGAATACCGCTATCGATGAAATCGTGGTATCAACGGTAGACGACCTGGCGCAGGCGCAAGTCCACCATCAGGTGGACGGTTTACCAGCTCAAGAACGGGCTGACCTCATGGCCTTTCTCCTCGAACTCGATGGTTCGGAAATTCCTGGTGCAGGACCACCTGTTGAGCCGGAAGAAGACGATATTGCTCCCTTGGGCGATGAGTTTGACGATTCCTCGACGATCACCAATTGGAATCGCTTGAACGACTCCGAAGGATGGAACTCAGACAAGCTGGAAACTTTCGATGTCGACACCACGACTCCGGGAAACATGCGCATCATGCCATATACCACGAGCTGGTATATGGATCTGGTAGGGCCTCTGGTTTACAAAGAGATCTCAGGCGATTTCGTTGTCACAATGCAACTGGACGCGAGTCGTCGGGGTGGTCTTACCGGCCGGCCCCAGGCATTGTTCTCACTGGGCGGAATCATGATCCGTACTCCTCGGAACATCGTGGCAGCCAATCCGAACCCGGATCCCGCGCCGGACGTCGAGCTTCCATGGCCGCCGGCCGGATACACCACCGACTGGACTCCTGACGGGGAAAACTACATCTTCCTCAGTTACGGAAACGCAGGTGGGACGACCCCTGCGAACCAGTGGACCTACGAGGTGAAAACCACCATCAACGGGAATTCGCAACTTTACTACGATTCCCAGGGGGTTCCTGCCGATGAGAGCGTGGTGACCCTTCAGGCCATCAGACGCGGGTCCACTTTTGTAGTGATGCGAAAGCATGGAGCAGGGGACTGGATTATCGAAAATCGATTCAATCGCCCTGACATGCCAGACACACTCCAGGTCGGCATCACTACCTATACGGATTGGGCCTCGCTATCTGCTGAGGACATGTTCACAAACGCAGACAACCACGCCGGCCAGTTTCGTCATAATCACAACGTGATGACTGCCGAGAACGGGTTTTCCCAAAACCCTGACCTCGTAGTCGATGTGGAATACTACCGTTTCGCCCGTCCACCTGCGAGCGTCACGGAAATGGCTCTACAGTCCCTGCCTTTGACTTCAGAAGGAATGGGAATTCAGACTCTTTCTGGCACCTCGATGGATGGTGTGCTCGGAGACACGATCAATCAGCCCTATGAGCCCGTAGATCCGGGTGATCCACCCGGAATACCCCAGAATATCAGTGCGGTATATGGCGGCAACCTCGGGGCAGGAATATCCGTGACTTGGGATGCCGCTACTGGTGCTGACACTTATGAAGTCTGGCGAGGGACAAGCGCCGATTCAGGCAGTATGACCCAGGTCGCAACTGTTGCCATACCGGAATACACAGACACAAATATCAACTTTGGAGACACACTGTTCTATCGAGTTCGTGCAGTAAACACAGACGGTACCAGCGACTATTCGATCGATGGCAGTGATTCCGTCCCTGCTCCGGATCCGCGTCCTGATCTAACGATAGGAAAAGGATTAGGCGGTCAGCGTGGAAGCGATGTCTACAATGCGACAGGCGCGGGACAGAGGCTTGTCGCTCGCTATTCCAAGCGAGCAAGAGGGCGTCTTGTCGGATTTGCCCAAAACGATTCCTTGGCTCCTGACACTATCCTACTCTCAGGCTCCAGAGCGAAACGCCCCTTTCGGGTGAAGTATTTTCTTTATCAGCCCTCGCGTAAGAATGTGACCGCTGGCGTGATATCTGGAGGGACACCAACCGGGGTTCTCCCTCCTGGTGAGAGTCGTCGATTCGACATGCGAATTACCTCTTCGTCAAAGAAGGGAAAAGCAAAGTTCTCGATCACCGGAAACTCGGGAGTGTCTTTGGACCGAGTCAAAGTGATCACCAAGGTTGCCGGAAAAAAGAAACGCCGGTGACCGGTCTGCGCGAGGCGTCGGGACCTGCTCGTCCCGGCGCCTCAGGAATTTTCTAAAAAAGATTCCCTGAAATGTAACCGCCAGTCGCGGTTCCCCAAGGAAAAGAGGACAGGGCGGGAATGACCTCGTCCCACTACCTCTCCACCAGAAAAAAGGTGCGGGAAATCAACTAAACAGCAGACCAAAACAATGAAGACCTCCTTCACAAAGGAAAGTAAAAACATGCTCAGAGCAATAGTCGCTCTCGCAGCAATCACCATGGCCTCTACCTCTTTCGCTCAAGAAAGTGTAGTTGCCATTGGGAAAGTAAGTTCGGCAGGGGCCGTGACTCACAGCTCTAACACTGTATCAGGAGTAGTGACAGCGAACCGCCCTGCCATTGGGCAGTATCACGTAGAGATCACATCTACAGGTGCTTTTGCCGGCACCTCAGCAGATGATTTTGTTGTGAACATCGGAGTCGAGGGATCGTTTTCCGACGACATTACCGCAGTGGCAAATGTCCAGTCACCAACAGACGATGTTCTCACGATTGATGTGAATGTGGGAGCGGTAGAAGATTCGACCAATCTCAATTTGGCCGAAGAGCGGAACAACGGATTCTTCTTCGTTATTCATCGTATACCCTCCAGCGGAGCCGTCGACTCAAGCAGCCGCTATTTGGTGGCTACCGGAACCGCAGGTTCTGGCGGGGGAGTAGGTGGAGGGATTTCTCCACAGGGATACGCACTTGCAGGAAGCCGGAACAGCGCTGGAAATTACGAACTCTCTCTTTCAAAAACGGGAGCATTCATCGGGGATTCGGTGAACGACTACGTCATTCTACTGACCGTTGATGGTCTTGGGCCGCAGGACAAAATCATTCGTGGTGACGGAGCGACAGCGGTAAGCGATGATGAGGTTCTCTTCGACGTTCGAGTCGACGACGCTCAAGATGAAACGAGCGATAGCGCAGTGATCCCCACTGACAGGGCATACCAGTTCACTATCTACCGAGTGTCGGGCGGAACTGAGCCAGCTCTCCCTGCATCCAAACTGCTACGTGCCCTTGGATCGGTCGATGGATCCACCGGGGACTTGATCAACGGCACCACAAGTTTCTCTGGTGGAATGTTGACGAGCTTAAGAACTGCCGAGGGAGACTATGAGATCCTCATTACCGCTCCCGGAGCGTTTGCGGATTCCCTATCAAGTGAAATGGTTGTCCAGGTGCTCGTCTCTCACAATGCGATTACGGACGAAGTTCCCTGCGGGAGAGCGACCGTGGTCGATGCAGATACACTTCGCATCGATGTGGGGACAGCCGATGTCGAACAGTCCGGCACAGATCAGGCAACGGCGATAGACAGAGACTTCTTCTTCCTTCTGCACGAGGCATCTGCTTCCCCTCGAAGCGATATGCACATTGGAAGAAAGCGAGCGCTGACTAAGATGAAGGGCGATAATCGCTACAACCTAAATTCTGCCGGGCAGAAAATTCGCGTGAAAGCGAAAGGAAAACGCGGAAAGTATTTCTTTGCAGTTGAGAACGATGGCCACGTGATCGACGACCTGCTCGTAAGGCAGAAAGGTAAGATCAAAGGCGTGAAACCGAAGTTTTTCCGCTTGAGCGGTGGGCGCCAGAACGTGAGTGCTAAGGTCAAGTCAGTCGGATATTCCGTTGATGATATGCGCCCTGACAAAATCATCCTCTTTCAGGTAAAAACAAAGTTCAAGCCGAGGGACGAGAGGAAAGGAAAAGTCCGCTTGGGAGTCTCATCTAGCCTCGAGCCAACAAGCCGGGACACCAGTCTGGCCAGGATAAAGAAAGTCGATTGATTGGTTTATTCTCGAAATTACAGGAATTGTGCAATCATGCCCGATTCTTCCACATCTCCGGGTGTGGGAGGTCGGGCTTAGTCTTCGGCATCAGCACCGTCACGACATCCTTGCGCAGAAAGACGTGCGCGCGTATTTTGGGCAACTTGTATGCAACCCGGAACGTCCCGGCGGGTTGTATTAGAATTCCCCCGAATGAAGCTGGCTTTTCGAATTATCGCTCCACTCTTGATCGTTGCGATCGGGGTATTTGTTGCTCGTCACTTTATCCTCTCAAAACCGGAGCCTCGCACGTTTTCCGCTCCGGAGGAAGTTACTCGTGTCGATGCCACTCGCCTGAAGAAAGAGAATTTTCAGGTATTCCTGCAAACACAGGGGACGGTTCGTCCAAGAACGACAAGCAACTTGATTCCTGAGGTCAGTGGCCGAGTCATTGAGATTTCGCCAAACTTTCGAGATGGTGGTTTCTTCGAGAAGGGCGAGGTCCTGGTGAAAATTGATCCTCTGGATTACGAGACAGCGCTTGTTTTGGCCAAAAGTACTCTGGCCCAGGCCAAAACCGCTATCGAGGAGGAGAAGGTTCGGGCAGATCAAGCCCTTGAGAACTGGCGGAGACTGGGCAAGAGAGGCGATCCAAACGATCTGGCGGCTCGCAAGCCTCAGCTCGCTCAGGCCGAAGCGAACCTGAAAGCAGCAGAAGCAGAAGTGAAGCAGGCCGAGCGAAATTTGGAACGAACTCAAGTCAAAGCTCCTTTTGATGGTCGTATCATCGAGCAGAATGTGGATGTGGGGCAGTTTGTCTCGTCGAATACCCAATTGGGTAGGGCATTTGCCACCGATGTCATGGAGGTCCGTCTGCCGCTCACGAATCGACAACTCGCCTTCGTAGACCTCCCGGATGGATTCCGGGACGAAAGCGAAAAAGAGAAAGGACCGGAGGTTCTGATCAAAGGACGAATCGGGCGGGAAACCGGACATTGGACCGGACGCGTGGTTCGCGTAGATAGCGCAATTGATGAAGCCTCTCGCCAGCTCTTTGTGGTAGCTGAGGTGGAAGACCCATATCGACGAAAGACAGAAGACGCAGCATTTCCATTGAAGATTGGGATGTTTGTCGACGGGATGGTGAAGGGCGTTGAACTGCAGGATGTATTCGTTCTTCCTCGTCAGGCGGTTCGCGTCGGCGGAGAGGTGATCACAATCAAAGAAGACAACACGATATTCCGGAAAGAGGTAGATCCTATCTGGTCCGAAGAAGATAATGTCATTTTGTCAGGAACAGACGGATCGCTTGATGCTGGCGAGGTCGTTTGTCTTACGCCTTTGGCTTTCCCAGCGAATGGCGCGAAAGTTCTTCCGACCATTGACGGGGTGCTTCCCGAAACGGAAATTCCGAATCCCAACTTCGGTTCCAAGGGCAAAGGTGGAAAAGGAAAGGGAAAAGCAGAAGGGGAAGGTATTGGTCAGGGACCGGGAAAAGGCAAGCCGGCTGAGTCCGCTCAGAAATCCTGATTCACTAGGACATGATTGCATTTTTCGCCAGAAACGGAGTCGCAGCCAACCTTCTCATGGTTGCAGTTGTGCTGGCCGGAGTATATGCACTCACCTCTCGGAAGATTCCTCTGGAGGTGTTCCCGGAGTTCGAGCGGCGCACTATCACGATTTCCGTTCCCTACCGGGGTGCGACTCCGGAGGAAGTGGAAGAGACAGTTGTTATTCGTATCGAAGAAGCGATTTCCGACGTTGAGGGAATTGAGGAAATGATGTCGACTGCGAGTTCCAGTAGCGGATCGGTCAATGTCGAGATAGACGAAGACTACGACATCCGTGAAGTGAGGGACAAAATTGAAGCCCGAATCGACGGTCTTGAAGACTTTCCTCCCGGCGACGCAGAGAACCTTGTCATACGAACGGCCGAGTCCAGTCGATGGGTTATCAGCGTCGTCATCAGTGGCGATCTCAGTGAACACGACCTGACCGAGCTGGGGATGCATGTCAGGGATGATATCCTTGCCCTACCCGAAGTGACGAACTGTGAATTGCAGGGCACCCGGCCCCACGAGGTATCGATTGAGATCGATGAGACGGCTCTCCTGAAATACGGACTGACATTCAACCAGGTGGCAAGCGCACTGCGTTCGTCGTCGATCGACGTGCCAGCCGGTACATTGGAAACAGTCTCCGGCGAAGTTGTCCTCCGAACAAAAGGGCGTGCATACAATCAGGAGCAGTTTGAGAGTATCACCCTCATTGCTCGGGAAGATGGAACCCGGATCACAGTCGGCGATGTCGCAGACGTCCGAGATGGGTTCGATGAGAATCCGTTTATCGCTCGAATGAATGGGAAGCGGTGCGTGCTTGTTGCTGTGTTTCGAGAGGGAAATCAAAGCGCCATTCGGATCGCCGATGAAATCAAAGATTTCATGGTGTCGTACAAACAGGAATTGCCCGATGGCGTTGAAATCAGCTATTGGAGCGATCAGTCAAAGATTGTTCGAGGCCGCTTGAATACGCTCCTCGATTCTGCCTGGAAGTCGATGCTTTTCGTGTTCGTTCTCCTGACATTATTCTTGAGGCCAAGTCTTGCTGTGTGGGTTGTGATCGGAATTCCCATCTGTTTCATGGGCGCCTTTGCCTTGATGCCCTGGGTGGATGTTTCGATCAATATTGTCAGCCTTTTCGGTTTCATCCTCGTGTTGGGGGTCGTGGTGGACGATGCAATTGTCACCGGGGAAAATATTTACACTCGGCAGAAGGATTTTCACGACCCTGTCGAGGCGGCTGTCATAGGTGCAGAAGAGGTGGCATTGCCTGTCGTTTTTGGTGTCCTCACGACGATGTTGGCCTTTGTCCCTTTGTTTTTCATGTCGGGATTTCATGGAGCCTGGATGCCGCAGATCGCCACGATTGTTATCCTGGTTCTGGCTTTCTCTCTTGTTGAGTCGAAGCTGATTCTTCCGTCGCATCTCACTCACAGTCCACGGAAATGGATCAAGGCTCTTCTTCTCTTCTTTGTGGGTAGGACTGTTACTGGCTGGTGTGGTAGAGCATATGGTCGGTTCAATGCCTTCCAACAAACTGTAGCAGGAAGCCTGGAATGGTTTGTCAGGGTTGCGTATCAACCAACGCTGAACTGGGTGCTGAAGAACAGGTATTTGGTGTTGTCTGTTTTCATTGCGTCCTTGGTGGTGTTGGTAGGTGCTTTCCAAGGTGGGCAGATCAAGCAGGTGAGCTTCCCTCGGGTAGAAAGTGAAAGAGCGACTTGCCGCCTGACCATGCAGGAAGGAACGCCCTTCGAAGTGACGGAGCGCTATGTGCTTATGATGGAGGACATCGTGCAGGAGATGAAAGCGCGGCATGTCGGATCGGATGGGGTTTCTGTGATCGAAGACATCTTTTCTTCTGTGGGCGGGCAAGGGGTTTCTTCCTCTCGCTCATCCAGTCGAACTGGTCAGAGCCACCAGGGGGAAGTCGTTTTCTTCATTACTCCTCCGGAAGAACGAGAGATCGAGATTGGAACGCGTGAGTTGGCGAATGAATGGCGCGAAGAGCTTCAGAAGCGAGGTGGTATCGTCGGGGCAAAGGAATTGTATTTTCGAGCAGAGATTGGGCGGGGACGCGATCCCATTGAGGTTGAGTTGCGGGGCAACAATGTGGACGATCTCACAGAAGTCGCTGGGATCGTAAAAGAACGGCTGGAGTCGTATGAGGGGCTTTTCGATGTTGCTGACAACTTGGATGAAAGTCGCGACGAGATTCAGCTGAGAATCCGGCCGGAAGCCGAGCAGTTTGGGCTGACGATGTCTGACCTCGCAAGACAGGTCCGACAGGCATTTTTCGGAGAAGAGATTCAAAAGATCCAACGGAACCGAGACGAGGTTCGAGTAATGCTGAAGTACCCACTGGAGGACCGGCGTTCGATTGCTGCGTTGGAGAATATGAAAATCCGAACAACCGACGGCCAGGCAGTTCCTTTTACGACGGTTGCTGAAGCGGTAATCGAAAAGAGTTTTCCACGTATCGAGCGAAGAGACCGGAACCGGGCGGTTGAAGTGTCGGCCGATGCCGACAAAGAAGTCGCCGACCTGGATGCTATTCGCGAAGACATGTCCGGATGGTTGCCCGGGGTGCTTCGAGGCTACTCAGGGATGAGTTTCAGTTTCGAAGGCGAAGCCCGCGAAGAAGCAGAGAATGGCGCAGGGATTCTTATCGGCGCTGTGCTGATCGTATTCGGAATCTACGCGATGCTAGCGATTCCATTCCGCTCTTACACGCAACCTCTGATGGTGATGGCCGTGATCCCATACGGCTTGATTGGAGCTGTTCTGGGCCACCTGATAGAGGACTTTATCAAACGGGACACCACGGGCATGCCATTGAGTTTCTTGAGCTACTTCGGTATGTTGGCCCTTTCTGGTGTTGTCGTGAACGATAGTCTCGTCCTGGTGGACTATATCAATCGAAGGCGAAAAGCAGGGGACACTGTTTTCGATGCTGTTAGCGTCGCCGGGGCAGCTCGATTTCGTGCCATCATTTTGACATCTGCTACGACATTTGCCGGGTTGTTTCCGCTCATTCGTATGGAAGCAACACAGGCTCAGTTCTTAATTCCCATGGCCGTCAGCCTTGGGTATGGAATCCTCTTTGCCACTATGATCACCTTGATTCTGGTGCCGATCAATTACCTTGTCTTTGACGACATCGGGAAACTGTTGCGAAGAATCTACTCCAGCGAGGGGGATAAAGATCTGAAACCCGCTGAGGTGAATTGATCACTTGTCGGTTGCGGCCGGGAGAGTGACATCTTCAATCCTGAGCTGGCAGCGAAGAAACTTAATATCTTCCGCCTGACCCGGAATCAGGATAGAAACTTTATTCCATCGAAAATTGGATACTTTCGATGAGATCATTGATTCAAAGGGTTTCAGTTCGGAACTCCACTTTTCCATCGCCTCGCTGAAGTCTTCTGATGTGGTGCTGTCCGCACGTTTAGGGAGCTCCGGACCATAGTCACCGAGAAGGCGGCACTGATTGATGGTAAAACCGTAGGGATTTCCGATTTCCAAGTGCAGTTTCGTCCCGACATCAGTGTCTTCCGAAGATTTTACCGTTACGAGAAATGCCCCGTAATCTGTCTTCATGACTGATGCTCCTTTAGAATCGACTCTGATATGGGAAAAGGAACTTCCAGTCGATTCGCCCCCACCCAGATCCTGTCGATTGAGGCGGGCGCTTTCGATAATCATCTGAAAACGAACCATTTCGAGGTCGGTGCGCGAGTCGGCTTCCAATTCAATGTCGAAAGGAGTCCACGAAAAGGGTTCGAGGGTTTTGGAAACTCGGTATTCAAATGGTTTCAAGGTTTCTTGCCAGGCTCGAATGATTTCATTGTCGAGCGAATACTCCTGTCCCTCCGGGAGTTCGGGCGTCCCGCCTCCGAAGTCTCCCTTGAGACTGAACTGATTGATGGCAATCGCATGTGGGTTCCCAATGTTTAAATGCACCATGTAGCCACCTGAATCGATATTGAGGTCAATTCCTTCCATGCGGACGAGAAATGTTCCATGATCGGTGTTCAATGGCGCGTGTCCCTGCAAATTGGGGCGCAGATAGACCATTTCATTTCGGCGCGACTTCATTGCCAACGCCTCGCTCAAAGATGCCTCCAGGTCGGTGATCCGATCATCGAGAGATTTCTCTGTTTCCGAAACGCCGACCTTGTTCTCCGCTTCGATGACTCGTGTCTTGAGTGTATCGACTTGGTCTCGCGTGTCAGAGCGAACTGCTCGTAGCTCGGCCTCGAGACGATCAACTCGCTGTTGGAGGTCTTTGTCGCAACCCGTTAGCATGAGCACCGAAGTGATCACAACGGGGAGGGCTACGAATTGTTTTCCAGATCGGAACATGGGCTAACTAAAGAACGAAGGTTCACCTACTTCAACTGAGGAAAACGAAGTTATTGATTGGCGAGAACGGTCGGAATGGAAAGAATTCCCGTGGGACCGATGTGGCGAATGGCAATGACAGAAGGTTTCGAATCGAGCTGGATGGACTCCTGCGAGGCGGGGATGCGGCGGAGGGTGACCCATGAGTTTCCTTCTTTAACCTGAATGATACGCCAGCGTGCCGTTGTCGATGGCTTAAACAAGAGCTGAACGCCTTGTCCGTTTTCAATCGGGGCGACATACACCGGTTCAGGAGCAGAAGACCCCAGCCAGGGCGTAGCTGGGGGAATGGCCGATTCTGAATACACGCTTCTCAGCTTTGCTCGTAGTCCACCTCTGTCCTCCTTGATTGCTTTGATACTCCAGTGAATATGGCCGGGGCCGGAACGAGCGGCGAAGCGGCGAGTTTGCTCAATTTGCATGATCGACTCGCTGGCGGGGCGTCCCTTGTCCTCGGAACTCAAAATGCGGCTCGATGCGATTCCGGGCCAAAGATGGCGTTGTTTGGTATTCTGCTCGGCCCACCACTGATTCAAAGCGGTGAAACTCTGGTCCGGCGGATTGATGCGCCAGTAGAGCTGCGGAGAGAAATAATCAAGCCAGCCTTCCTGAAGCCATTTTCTGGAGTCAGCGTAAATGTGATCGTAGGCGTCGAGGCCTGCTTTCACCGAAGAGGGGTATCCTGGTCTCCAGATCCCGAACGGACTGATTCCGACGCCAACATACGACTTGGTAGACTTGATTGAGCTGTAGAGCTCGGAAACGAACTCATTGATCTGACTCCGGCGCCAGTCACGAACATCAAGTCGTCCGCCTTTATTTCTGTAGGCCTTGTAGGTAGAAGAGTCGTCGAACTGGTCGTAAACCTTGCCGTTTACCGTTTTGGGATAGGGGTAGAAATAGTCGTCAATGTGAACAGCATCAATATCATAGCGTTTTGTTACGTCGACCATCACGCTGATCGCCCGATCTCGAATGAAATCCGAGCCAGGATTTCCCCATTTCATTGTCCCCGCGCTCATCATCAGGGACGGGTGAGTCCGAGTGATATGATTTGAGGACTTGCTGGAACGTTGTGTCGCGCTGGACCGAAACGGATTGAACCAGGCATGCAGCTCGATTCCTCGCTTGTGTGCTTCAGCCACGGCAAACTCCAGTGGGTCATACCCATCGGGTGGGGGAGATCCCATTTTTCCCGTCAGGAAAAAAGACCAGGGTTCGATACTGGATTTGTAGAGGGCATCGCACTCTGTTCGCACCTGGAGAACGACCGCATTGAGCCCTGTTTCCGCTGCCAGATCCAGCAAACTGATCAATTCAGCCCGTTGCTGGGTCGGAGAGAGCGTGTAGGTGGAAGGCCAGTCAATATTGTGGACGGTAGCGATCCAGGCGGCTCGGAATTCACGCCTGGGCTCCGGCACGCTCTTGTTGACCGGTACGTAATCCGCGAGGCCGTCGGAAAACGGTGCAAGAAGGAGCGCCAGGAAGAAGGCGCGGAGAATCGGCATCTTCATTCGAAAAGTTAAGAAAAGTTAAATATATCCCGCTACTGGGTTTCAGGCAACCGCTCGTTAGAGCGCGATAGGTGGAACCATCACTCTGCAAGTAAAGGGAACTGGCGGATGATGGAACTGTGGCTGGGGCTCAATCGCTCCAGTGGAATGGTAAAAACCTGCTGGTCGAAATGGCGTCGGAAGGTGATCTCGTTTGGCCGGGGGCGTTCCAATAGAGTGACGGGGAGATATTTTCCATGGAGGTTGGCAATCCTGCAGGAAACGGGAAACGTCCGCTTCGAGAGGCCTTCTAGCGAAAGGAGGCCTGCAGCCGAATCGGCCTGCATTTGAAGGTCGGTATCGACGGAGAAGGCATCGACCAGGATCTTGCTGTTCTCATGGAGACGGGCTGTCTCGATCGTGTAGATACGATTGTCCTGTTTTTTCCGGAAAGTGATCTGATCTCTCGAAGGACGGCTAAGCAACACAGTCTCGATGGTGACACCTTCACGACTGGTCAAATCCACGGGATATGGAAACTGGAGGTTATTCGTGGAAAGAGGCCTTTCGGGAGGAAAGTTTATATTTTGCGGGGGCAGGGACGTCGAACTCGTGAGAGGGATTTCCTCGATGTAGAGAGGAGGAAGATCCTCTTTGGGTTTTGATTGCGAGACGGCTGTCTTCTCCACCCAGACCGCGATCAGGTAGATCATAAACATAAAAGAGCAGAAAGCGGCAACGTGAAAAAAGAATCGCGCAAAGCCGCGCACTGCGGAAAGAAATCTGATCGGAGAAAATTCCATGCCCGCAGTGTTGATGGTGCTCAATCCACGACACCCGCGGATTTGAGGTGACGATTGACGACATTCGTCCAACGACGGTATCCTTTTTCGCTGAGGTGCAGGCCGTCTTGGACAAACCAATCTTCTGATGGAGGCGAATCTGCCGCTTCTTTCAGCATTGGAGTCGCGATGTCGGCAAAGTAGAAGTCGGGCCTTGAATTGCTATATGTCTCGATCAAGTCGTTGGCTTCTTTCATGGTTGGCCAGAGCTCCCATCTTTTGATGCTTGGCTTGATCGCTATGTAGATCACGGGAACTTCCGGGAATTTCGCACGGATCTTGTCGGCGAGAGTCTTAAAGTCTTCCAGGGTCTCCTTTGGTGTCAGACCCTTCGCGATATCGTTGTCACCCGCATAGATGATAATTGCTTTGGGATCTTGCGGACCGAAAAGGGTATCAAAGTGGTAGATTGAATCCGCGAGGGTCGAGCCTCCGAACCCATTATTGACGACGTTTGTATCGGGCCATGATTTTCCGAGATCCCACATCCGAATGCTGGAACTTCCCACGAAAAGGAGGGCATCTGGCTCGGGGGGTGTCGCTTTGTCCCGGGCACTGAACTTTTTCATATCTCCTTCCCACCTTTCAGGTCCGGAAACCGGATCGGCGAGAGTGATTGCAGGGAAAAAAGCGAGGGCGAACAAAAGGAGTCGATTCATGAGAGAAAATGTCGGGGGATAAAAAAGGCCTGCAACCAGTGAGGCTCAAGATGCAGTAAACTTACCTCGATATTGCGGCAGGTTTCAACCTCCGATCGTTCGGGATCCTGGGTAGCATTGCGTCTTAGAAAAGATTGGTACGCAAGCAAGCTTGCGTTTTCTATCCAGCAGTTGAAAATGCCACGCCAATGCCTGACACCGAATCAACCAGTCACATCCCTGTCAGCGTCGACGAAATTGTCGACGCACTCAGGAGTCAGTCGCCTGATCGGATTTTGGCAATATCGAAGCAGGCCCACCCGGGGGATGTCGAGATGGCGTTCGAGAGGTTTGACGAAGTGGCACGCGAGGAGGTTCTCGATAAACTCCCAGCCGAAGTGCTCTCGGAGTGGGCCGACTACCTTTCTCCGGGAGACGTTGAGCACCGTCTGAATTCTCTTCCAAAAGGGGAGCAGAGAGAAGTGCTTGAATCTCTCTCTGATGACGAACTAGTTGACCTTCTTCAGGAAATCGAAGAGGAGGATCGCCCTCAGTACATCGAGCTTCTTCCCGAGGAAAAGCGGATCGTATCAGAGGATTTGATGCGTTTCCCCGAGGAAACGGCAGGTGGCCGTATGACGATGGCCATGGCCACCGTCAGGCAGAACCTCACCGTGAAAGAGGCTCTCGACGAATTGCGCTGTATTCAGAATGAGGCCGAGCTGCTTTCTCGAATATTTGTCGTCGACGAAAATCGAAAGCTCCTCGGTAAACTTCGCCTTCGTGATCTCGCTTTCAATACCTGGGATACTCCGATCACGGAACTCATGGATGGCGACCAGACCTGCGTTTCGGTTCTGGCAGATCAGGAGGAAGCCGCTCAGATGATCGCTCGCTACGACCTTGTCGCTCTTCCTGTAGTCGACGAAAACGATCAACTCGTTGGTGTCATTACTCACGATGATGCCCTCGAGATCATGGAGGAAGAGTCCACCGAGGACATGGAGAAAATCTCGGGTATCGGTGGTGATCGCGGTGACTTAGCTTATCTTCAGACGTCTGTCTTATCGCATATTAAGCGCCGATTCGGATGGGTTCTCGTTCTGGCATTCCTGGCCCTCATTTCAGGGTGGGTACTCCTGAAATACGAAGAAGTCCTCAAGGCCTATTTCACCCTGGCTCTTTATTTTCCTATGATTGTGGCCGCTGGCGGGAATACCGGTTCGCAGGCGGCTACTATGGTCATCCGAGCGATGTCCTTGGGTGAGCTTGGTAGCAAGGAATTCGGACGCGTCCTCTGGAAAGAACTTCGCGTGGGAATTCTTCTTGGTGCGATGTTAGGGCTGTGCGTCGCTCTGCAGGTGGAGTTTCTACTGCCCGATCAATTTATGCCCGAAGGGATAAATTCTCTTCGTATTGTCGGTATCGTGGGATTCGCACTTACCGCACAGGTGATGACCTCCACGCTGATTGGCGCTTTACTGCCCCAGTTGGCGAAAATGGGACGTCTCGACCCAGCAGTCGTTGCCTCTCCCGCGATTACCACCATGGTCGATGTGAGCGGGGCGATTATCTACCTCGGCCTCGCCAAGGTGATGCTGGGTGTCTTTTGATTCCCGATCAGAACGGCATTTTTCCACCACCGAACTGCTTCATCATCTGGTTCATCTTGCCCTTGTTGCGCATCATCTTGCGCATTTGGCCGAACTGCTTCAACAGACCATTCACCTGGGTAACCGTAGTGCCGCTACCTGCTGCGATACGGCGACGGCGGGAAGCCTTGATGATTTCCGGGCGACTACGCTCTTTGGGCGTCATAGAGAGAACGATCGCTTCGGTTTGTTTCATGCGCCGATCATCCAGATTGATCCCTTTGAGTTTGTCGCCCATTCCGGGGAGCATTCCGAGGATACTCTGCATTCCACCCATCTTGTTCATCATCTTCATCTGGGCAAGAAAGTCGTTGAAGTCGAAAGCAGACTTCTGCATTCGCTCAGCCATCCGCATTGCTTCTGCTTCGTCGATAGCATCGGCTGCACGTTCGACGAGCCCGACGACATCACCCATTCCGAGAATCCGACCGGCCATCCGATCGGGAACAAACGCCTCGAAGTCAGAAACTTTTTCTCCAGTACCGGCGAACTTGATCGGCTTATTCGTGACGCTACGCATCGACAGCGCCGCACCACCGCGAGCATCACCATCAAGTTTCGTAAGAACAAGACCTGTCAGTCCGATCGACTCATCGAAAACTTTCGCCACGTTCACCGCTTGCTGACCTGTTGCAGAATCAGCAACCAGCAGCGTCTCTTTTGGTTCGAGGAAATCCCTCAGCTTCTTCAGTTCACCGATCAACTCGTCATCGACCTCCTGGCGGCCTGCGGTATCGAAAATGAGAACCGTGCCGCCCTTGTCTTCGGCCCATTTTAGAGCCGCCTTGGCGACCTTCACGAGATCTTTGGCACCCTTTTCGGGTTCAAAAACCGGGATGTTGATCTGCTTACCGAGAGTCACTAACTGATCCACCGCAGCCGGACGATACAAGTCACAGGCAATCAAGAGAGGGCGACGCCCTTCCTTCCTCAGATGAAGAGCCAGCTTCGCAGAGGTAGTTGTTTTACCAGCACCGTTGAGACCTACCATCAAAACGCGGGCAGGGGGATTCAGGTCGAGAGGCGCCGCGTCACCACCCAGTAACTCGGCCAGCTCGTCGTTGAAAATCTTAACGATCTGCTGCCCCGGCTTGATGCTTCGCATTACGGATTCACCAAGAGCTTTCTCTTTGACCTTGGCTATGAATTCTTTGGCGACGGAGAACTCAACATCCGCTTCGAGCAGAGCGAGGCGCACTTCGCGGAGAGCATCGGATATATTCTTCTCCGTGAGCTTTCCGTGACCACGGAGCTTTTTAAACGTTTCCTGGAGATTGTCGGATAGACTGCTGAACATGTGGAAAAAGGGGATTAAAGAGAAGCCGTAGGTTTGGCGTTGGGACGTGAATTTTCGGTTGTGGAAGAGGTCTCTGCAGGAACGTCTACCGGATCGTTCTCACCGGGGCGAGTCGCCTCAGAAGATAAATAGTCTTTCATCTTATCGATCGAAAAATTCCATCCGATAATTTCCGCTTCGGTGTTGCCAGCGTGGCGAAAACCTACCTGAACTCCCACAGACTCGGCTCTCAGGCGTTGAGGGATTTGATAGGATACTATTCCGGTGTTGGAATCAAAGACATGCGGGACTTTTCCGAAGCCAGTGATTCGCATGGATATGGAGTCCGCCTGCACTCCCTCCAGTTTCGACAGATTTACTTCGATCAATGGCAGGCGGTTCCCAATCGTAGAATTGGCAGGGGGTAGCACGGTCACAAGTGGTGCCTCTTCTTCACCTTCTTCGTTTTTGGATTCGGTTAGGAGTTTTCGGCCCGAAGAAGTCACGTTTCCGCCGCCGAAATTCAGGGCCGGGTCAAAATTCGCCAGCGTAGTGCCGTGGACAACGTATCGACCTATCTCCATATCATCGTCTTCCCAGTTCGTTTTCTTGCCGTTCACTGTGAAGCAAGCTTCGTAGCCGAACTCTTTGGCCATCTCCTTTACTTGGTCATTGTAGATGCCGTAGGGGTAAGCAAATGTCTTGATCACAGCACCAGTGTCCCCGAAATTCTCCTCCAGAAATCTCTGCGATTCCTCAAGTTCCACCTTCAACCACTCCCGGTAAGCGTCCTCCGATTTTCCTTTCCGGCTCGACATGTTCTGGTGACTTACTGAGTGGCTGGAAATGGTACCTCCAGCAGAAGCCAGCTCACGAATTTCGTCATGCGTCATGGAGCGACCACCGACACCGACATAGTTTTTGTAGAGAAAGACAGTGAAAGGATACCCATATTCTTTCATCACGTTCATCGCGAGGGTATGGGTCGCCTTCCAACCATCATCGATAGTGATCATGATACACTGTTCGGGAATATCCTTCTTGCCCTGCTTCCAGTCGAGATACTGTCGCATGCTGATGACAGGCAGTTCGGCATCCTTGATTGCCTGCATCTGGTTGCGAAAATCATCGATGTTCAGGATCATGTCATTCGACGAGTTCCCCTCCGTGAAATCGTGATATCCAAGAATCGAGACCCGTGCCTCCTTGTTGATCACCGGTTCCATCTTCACGGGATCCGGGGGAGGAGGGATATCCTCCAAAGCGATTTCATTGAGTTTCTCGGCTTCTTCCTCCGCATTGCGGTCTAGAGCTTCCTTTACCGTGTCGAAATACGGGGCAACCTTCTCACATCCAGTGAATGCAGTGAGGAGCAGAATTACGAGGGGCAGAGATTTGGAAAGATCCATGGAAACAAAGGATGAACCGACGATTTATTATAGGCGGTATTCAGGTCATGGAAACTGTGAATTCGAGCCACTTCCCGCCCGAATGGGATTTGCGCAAAGGTGCTGCGTGGACTATTTGTAAGTTTGGCAAATTCAACCAAGTTCGAGCATGGCAGATCAAAATATTGAAATTACGGCTTATTTGAAAACTTTTTGTGGATGGAGCGAAGGCGTTCGTTCGATCTTCCGGAAATACGGTCTCGAGTGGGAAGAAAAGGACATCATTAAGAATCCTGCTTTCCGCTGGGAAATGGAGCAGAAAAGCGGTCAGCCACTCTCTCCCTGCGTCGTTGTGAACGGCACCATGCTTGCCGATGTCAGCGGTGAAGAAGTCGAGGCCTGGATGATTGAAAACGGCGTGATTAACTCGAGCGATGAGACTCCTGACGCTCCGATTGACTCTGCCTGCACCGATGAGCAACACGCCGCAATGGAAGCTGCCGCCCGTGCAAAGAGCCCTAATGTCCGCATCATCGAGTAAAAGGGTGGATTCTTCGACCGTTCCTCACTTTTCATGTCAGAATCGCAGAGTCCCCGGAAAGGCCTTGGAAAAGGCCTTCAAGCCCTGATTAAAGCTCCGGGCACCGTCCCTGTTGCGACCACTCAATCCGACGAAGAAGATACTTCGACGGGGGAGCGTGTGCGCCGGGTTGACCTGGATAAAGTGGTTCCATCGCCGCTGCAGCCGAGAAAGCGGTTCAACGAAGAGCATCTCGACGAACTCGTCGAGTCGATTCGCGAACATGGGGTGATCCAGCCTCTCATCGTCCGCGAAGTCGCGGGACAGTACGAACTTATCGCCGGGGAGCGTCGCTGGAGAGCTTCTACCAAACTCGGCCTTGAGAAAGTCCCTGTCATCCTTCGTGATGCTTCCGATAGGGACGTTCTCGAGATGGCTCTCATCGAGAACCTTCAGCGCGAGGATCTCGACCCATTGGAGGAGGCAGAAGCCTACTCTCGCCTCGCCAGGGAATTTGGCCTGAAGCAGGAGGAAATTGCCCAGCGCGTAGGCAAGAACCGGGCGACCGTTTCAAACGCAATTCGCCTGTTGGACCTCGACGAAGAGGTCCAGTTGCTCGTATCGCGCAAAATGCTTAGCTCCGGTCACGCAAAAGCGATCCTTGGAATCAAGACAAAAGCCGAGCAGCGCATGCTTGCCGATATGGTAGTTCGTAAGAAAATGAACGTCCGTGATACGGAGAAACTCGTCTCCGAGCATATCAACGGCAAGACCAAGTCCAAGGCACCCAAAAAATCGAAAGTTTCCCCGCAGGCAGAAGCATACCTCCGTCAGATTCAAGACGAACTTCGTAGCCGGTTTGCGACAAATATCGCGATCCAGCACGGTGACAAGCGAGGAAAGATCGAGATCGAATACTACGGGAACGAAGACCTGGGGCGGATCCTTGAGTTGATGGGAATCCACCTGGACTAATCAGCGCTTCCTCAAATTCATGAAGCGTTGCCTGTTACCCATTCTTGCTGGTGCTCTGGCTCTTTCCAGTTGTGGAGAATCCTTGCCTCCTTTTGATCAGGCCACTGCACTGGAGCTTTCTGTCTCCGGCGAAAAAGCATTTTCCCATGTAAAAGCCTTCGTCGAAATGGGCCCGCGCCCGGCAGGCTCTGATGCGATTGAAAAATCGAGAGTCTACATAGAAGAGCAACTCGCATCCTCCGGCTGGGAAGTGAAACGGCAGACATTCTCGGCGAAAACTCCCGATGGAGAAAAAGAGTTCATCAATCTCCGTGCCCGCTTCAAAGGGACCTCGTGGGAAAAGGGCGTCGCCGGACTCCTCTGCTCACACTACGATACAAAACTATTTGGCGGCTTCGATTTTGTAGGGGCCAACGATGGCGCCTCCAGTACTGGTCTCCTCATCGAGCTGGGACGAGTTCTCTCGGAAAAACCAGCTCTGGCCTCTCGAATCGAGCTGGTATTTTTCGATGGAGAAGAAGCGTTCGGGCCCAATATCACACCTCGAGATGGCCTCTACGGCAGCAAACACTACGCCTCTGAAATGGTGCTGCTAAAAGGCGAACTCCGTCCTCGTTGGGGATTACTTCTCGATATGGTCGGCGATGCAGAGCTCAATATTCGAGCCGGTGTCATGGTTCCTAGACCACCGCTCCAGGCCATGAAGAGCGATGGGAAAGAGCAGAAAGAACACGTCAATCACGAGGCGATCAAGCAGGCTCGCGATGTCATGGCTCGTCAGCTGCTGCAAGCAGCAAAAGATCTCGATCTACGGAACTTTGTCGGGATCAGTCCGGACTACATCACTGATGACCATGTTCCTCTAAACGTATCTGCCGGCATTCCGGCGATCGACCTTATCGATTTTGACTACCCATACTGGCACACCCCGGCAGACACCATTGACAAACTCGATCCTCGGAGCCTCGAAGTCACGGGACGTATCACGCTCCAGCTCGTCGAAAAATACCTCATGGCTCCCTAGTGTGATGTTAGCCGAGTTCGCACACTAGTTGCCAGGGATTCCCGAAGGTCTGCCCTGCAGGCGTTGCCAGTTCTCGTAGGCAAGCATTCCGCAGATGATTGCGGTGAAAATGCTTCGGGAAAGTAAGCCGAATACAGCAATCGTTCCCGCGATAATGATACCGGTCCAGAATACGACCCGTAGTCTGGATGGCCCCATCAGGTAACCAAAGATCTGACCACCATCGAGGGGATAGATCGGGAGAACGTTAAATACGAATAGGAATCCGTTCACCATGATCAAGTCGAAGACGAAGGACCTTACCATGGGATTCTCCATACCGGGACTGAGACCGAGAAGTAATCCGACGCCGACCAGTATCACATTCGCAGCGGGGCCCGCGGCAGAAATCCCGATGGACTGCCATTTGGTAAAACGACCTGGTCCCGCACAATAACCGCCTAACCCGTAAAGAGTAATCTCGGAATGACTGGCACCGAATTTCCTTCGAGCAAAGGCATGACCCAATTCGTGTAGGACGATGGAAAGAAACAGGACCAGCGTCAGCAGTCCGAACTTCATGAGCGCCTCTGGCCCTTCACCATCGAGATACCCGATCCCGAGCATCAAACAGAGCACCCAGAACATCCAGTGGATCGTGATGGGAAAACCAAAAAGGGGGAAACGCAGCATGTGAAATCGAGTTAGGGCTTTTGATAGCCGGTTTTTCGTGCGCGGGAATCTCTCAAAGTTCCCGGTAAGATCAAGTTGAATCGGGATTCCCGAATTGCGCTCAGTCCAACCGACTGCTAGCTTCCCGCCATGAAAATCCCCATTTTCTCAGCAGTATTAGCGCTCGCTATGAGCGGTGCATCGCTCTTTGCCCTGGAGTTGAATCCGCTCTTCACCGACCACGCTGTTCTTCAACAGGAATTGCCCGTTCCCGTATGGGGCACTGCAAAACCTGAGCAGAAGGTAACAGTCACTTTTGGCGAGCAGGAAAAGACAGCCAACGCAGACGCAGAGGGCAATTGGATGGTTATTCTGGATCCATTGGTGGCAAGTGCTGATCCAGCAGAAATGAAAGTGACTGCCGGGGAAAAAAGCATCACCATTTCCGATGTTCTGGTGGGAGAAGTCTGGGTCGGTTCCGGGCAATCGAACATGGGTTGGACCGTCGAACGTACACTGTCCGGCGAGAAGGCAAAAGCAGCCGCCGATAAAGGCGAGTACGAAGGTCTGCGACTCTTCAAAGTCCCTGTAAAAGGAGAAGACGAGCGGCAGTCGAAAGTGAACGCGCAATGGGCTGTGCCGAACTCTTCCACCGTAGCAAGCTTTTCAGCGACCGCGTTTTATTTCGGCTCAAAACTGCTAAAAGACCGATCCGTTCCGATCGGAATGATTCAGTCCGCAAACGGAGGCACAAACGCCTTTTCCTGGATCAATACCGATACACTCAACAATGATCCCATCGCGGAAACCATTCGTACCTATTGGGCGTCTACAGTTGAGAACCATCCGGCAGCAATGAAAAAGTACGAGGCTGCTCTGGCGAAATGGAAAGAGAAAGTGGCGGCAGCAAAGAAAGAGGGAAAGACAGTCGAAGGGCGGGCACCACGCGAGCCGCTTGGGCCCGATCATGTGAAACGTCCTGCCGGGCACTACAACGCCATGGTGGCTCCCTTGCAGCCCTACGCGATTCGCGGTGTTGTCTGGTATCAGGGCGAGGCAAACTCACGTATGCCCTTCTATCCCGGATACAAGGATCTCATGCTTGGCCTTGTTGAGGATTGGAGAACTGATTGGGCGACAGCCTCAGATGGCGAGTTGGAGAAACGCAACTTTCCTTTCTACCTTGTCCAGCTCCCGAACTTTGCTGGTGGCGACGCCGGAGGCTGGCCCGGTATTCGCGAGCAGATGCTCAAATTCTGGGAAGAAGGTGAGAATACCGGAATGGTCGTGACCATCGATACCGGCGATGCCAAGGACATTCATCCTCAGAACAAGAAACCAGTTGGAGAGCGTCTCGCAGCGTTTGCCAGGGCGAATACCTATGGCGAGAATATCGTTTTCTCAGGACCAATTTTCGATTCGATCCAGATCGAAGGAGACAAAGCGGTAGTTTCTTTCCGCTACGTAGGCAGCGGCCTTTCCTCTTTGAATGGCGAGGAACTCAAGTATTTCGAGATCGCGGGAGCAGACGGCGAATTTCATCCTGCAAAAGCAGAAATCAAAGACGACAAACTCATCGTGACAGGGGAAGGCGTTTCCGAGCCACGAGCAGTTCGCTATGCTTGGGTAAACAACCCAGAGAATCCGAACTTTGGAAACAAGGACGGTTTTCCAGCCAGTCCTTTCCGGACCGATTCTTGGTGAGAAAGGTCAAGGGTGTGTTCGAAAATCAGGGTGAGGCGTGACGCTAGCCATTGCCCGCCTCGCACGGCGCTTCGAAGGAGCGGGGTTTCCCC
>PAAG01000042.1 GCA_002698785.1 Verrucomicrobiales bacterium
GGCAGGCCTTGCACGCTGCCACCGTGCCAGGCCACCTGCAGATGGTTAGGCACCTGATCGAGAACGCCGGGGCAGATGCGCTCGCATTACGCGCCGGGGGCAAAGGTCCGGCTTGAGGCCGATGCACCGCGCCCGGGCGAGGTGATGCTGGGCTTTGGTCCCGTCGAGGCCGATCTCAACCTGTCGCGGGCGGGCGATCTGACCGAGGCCGCCGCCAATCTCTTTCACCACCTGCACGCGCTCGATGCGATGGGGGCGGAGGGCATCGCCGTCTCGCCCATCCCCGAGACCGGGCTGGGCCGCGCGATCAACGACCGGCTGCGGCGCGCGGCGGCCCCGAAAGAGTAGGGGGCGCTGCCCCCGCTGTTGTATTTCATCGGGTTTGATATCAGCGTTTCAGCAGGTTTGATACCGGACTAATCCAGAAGTCCCGCGCTTATCCGGAACGGTCCACCGGCTATCAATGCCGGATCACGGCTCAAACCGGCTTCG
The DNA here is from genome assembly GCA_002698785.1 of Verrucomicrobiales bacterium. GTDB lineage: Bacteria > Verrucomicrobiota > Verrucomicrobiia > Verrucomicrobiales > DEV007 > Arctic95D-9. The sequence goes on from PAAG01000042.1 coordinate 493, forward strand.
GTTCTTTGTCCACCATGCGTGAATTGCGCTCTTGCCAACGCGGCGTGCGGGCGGGAATGTTCGGCTAACATCCTGCGCGATTTCGGCAAAGGTAAGGCGGGTAATCCGCGCCCTTATGAACGCCTGCAATTCCGGGTCCATGTCGATCCTTGCGGGCTTGCCGGGGCGGTGCGCGCGGCGATGATCAGAGGCAGGGGCAGTGCAGTTGAACGGCACTTCAAATGCCTGTTCAATGGCGCTTTCAAGCCGCCTTTCAGCCTGCGCTAAAACCTCATTCGCCGTGGTGGTTAACGCCCGCGCTTCTGTGATGGCAAGGCGCAGGTCTCGCATCTCTTCGACAAACGCGCTCATGACCGCCTCCGGGCTTCGGCGGCTTCCTGCGCCCTGAGATACTTTCGGACGGTCACGTCAGAGCATCGCAGCTTGCGGGCTATGTCGTGGACGGATTGGCCCTCTGCTTTCAGACAGGCCGCAAGCCAGCGCGTGGCCAAAGGCACACGCGGTTGCAATCGGTGGTTCTCTTGCGCCAAGGCGCGGGCATGTTCCGGGCCAACAACCGCCGCAATCCGCGACCGGGCCGTTGTGCGTTCGTGGTGTTCGAGCGGGGCACCGCCAAACGCCAACAGAAAGTCCATGGCCATTTTCGGACCCATGATCTCGACATAGACAGCCACCTGTGCGGGCGGGGCCGGGTATCGGATCGTCGGGACATTCATCTGTCTGGCCTTTCAAACTGACATGTCAGCGGGTCCGCCTACGGCCACCTTCCTTGAACTTGACCCTGATCACGGATATGCACTTGAGGTGCAGGTGCGACACGGTGATATTCTCGCGGCCGTAGCACGGGCTGAGGCCCGGAGCGCAATGCAGGGTTTCCGGATTATCCGGGTGCGAGGCCCTGCCGCCTGCACTCAATCAATCAGCGCCTTTGGATCAAGCCCAAGCTGTGTGCATACCGCTTTTGCCGCGTCGGACATGATAGCGGTCTGTTCTGTGCCCGGCGGTGTGGCCGCCGTATGAGACCGCTGCACCAAATGCGCGAAGGGCGCTGTGGACGTTTCAAGGAACCGGTCAAAGGCCGCTTCATCCACCATGCAAAGATCGGTGGCCCAACCCTTCATCGCTGTGGTGAGGTATCCGGCCTTGAAAGCGGCGTCCACTTTCGATTGCGCGCGACCTTGGCTCATGGTGGCAGTGCGCGTGTTGCGGTCGCGCAAGAGACTGTTGAGCGCCTCGACAGGGGCGAACTTGCGCGGGTCCGGCTTGTCGCGCTGTTTCAAGAGCGCCGCCAGCTCATCGAGAACGGTGGTTTCGTCAGTTCCTTCCGGCAAGCCAAGCATGTCCGAGACGCGCTGCATGAAGGTCAAGGTTTCGTCTGCCATGGTGTCCTCCTGATTTGCCAGCGCCGTCAGATGCAGCGCCGGATTGTGGACGAGACCGGCACCTTTAAGCCTGATGATTTTCCGGTCCGGTTGATTGTATAAAATTGCGGGGCTGAGATACCGGTATTCCCGGTTTGCGATCATGTCGCGGGCGCGCTTGGTCCAGTCCACACGCCCCCAAATTCCATCAGCGCGCACCTGAAGGGATTTGATCCAGCCCGCCGCCGGAACCGGTCCAGAGTTGCGCGCTTCGGCCCGTTCGCTTTGGTGCTCATAGTCAACCGGCAGATCAACACCGCCCGCATTGAAGACCTGGACAACCGCGTCCGGGTTTGCCAGGTCAAATGTGCGCCCGTCGCGCGCCTTCATCACCCCAAGCGGAAGAAGATGCACCCATTCGGGCGCACCGTCCCCGGTGATCTCGCGGGCGCAAATGGCGGTGACAAGATCAGGCATGTGCTTAGGCGTCCAGATATGGGGTAACGACAAGCGCCGCCGTGCCCTTCCAGACATTGGTCGCGCCCGCCGCGTCACGATCCGCATTCAGGATGTGCAAGGCGGATTGCTCAAGGGCGGGCGGGACAATCAAAGTGGTCGGGTTGATCCCGAGAATGCGTCCGCCGTCGCTGCGGAAGCTCATCATGGCCGCACGCGCCGCCGCGTAGTTTTCGGCGGTCAGTGCGGCCTTGCTGCCGAAGCCAAGTTGCCAGAGGCCAAAGCCCGCATTTACACGCGCACGCACCCCATAGAGATAATCGTCATTCATGAAGACATGGGGATTGGTCGGGTCCGTCATGCTCTGGAATTCATAGGTCTCGCGCTCCTGCCAGATGATCGGGCGCACTTGGCGCGACGTATCCAGCAAGAACCAAGGGGCCTCACTGCCCGCCTGCATGTTGCTCACGGCGGTGACATTGCCGTCCGCACCTGCAACCGGGTGGTCAGTATCAAAGAAGTTTTGACCATCAAAGCCGGTCTCTCCGAAGCCTTTGGCCAGAAGCCCCATGACCAGCTCTTCCGGGTGCCGTCGCGCCGATTGCCCCATTTCGGAAAAGCTCGGCTTGAAAACGCCCAAGCGGTCATCGGCAATATCCGCGCGCCCGATGGAAACAGTGCTTTCAAACTTCCGGTTTGTGATCGTGAACTTGTGTGCCTGAAGGCTCTTCACATGGCGCGGGCCAATCCACTCGCGCAACTGCGGAAACTGACCAAGCCAGCCGTAGGTTTCATCGCGCCCGGTGCTGCTCACCTGCATGGCGATTTTGTCCCAGTGGACCGGGGCTTCAAGGAAGGCGTCGGTGTAGACGGTTTTGAAGCCCTTGAATACGAGGTCCAGCGACCGGTCATCAATGATCATTGCGGTTCTCTCCTTGGGGTCCGGCTGGGGTCTGGTTTTGCGACCTGGGATTGCAGGAAAAACCATACCGCCGCCGGATAATGCCAAACACCCGCAAGTAATTGCGGAGAGAGAACGCATTTGCCATGTGGGAACGATCAAATCTGTGTCGCACGCCCTCGCCGGTTCCGATCTCTAATACGCGGCGGCTGCATGCTCAATCTGAGGCCAGAATAGGCCGAAATCCCGGCGCGAGGCAACATCCGAAGGGCACGTGCCCGCAGAATGCGGCCTCAGAGCGCCATTAAATACCGATTTAATACCCGTCTCTGTGTTTCTGGGGGTCGGGGGTGCCAGAGACGCTACCCGCACTCCACGGCCTTCTGAGCGCCTCTGACGCGATTGGGGCGGCACCCGCGCGCCGCCCCAATCAAATTCGCCACCGGCCCGGATCACGCCGCGCGGGCTTTCATCGCTTTGAGCGCGGTAATCACCTTCGGGGCCGTCTCGGCTTTCAGGAAGCGCATGCTTGAGATTTTCCAGCACCGCTCAAGCCATTTCGTAAGCTCTTCCTCACCGGCCTGCCCACCCGTGTATTCATGCCAGAGCGTCCGGATCAGCTCAATCTGTGCGAAGCTGGCCATTCCGCGCCGCGGGCCGTAGTTGGCCCCGCGCGCCGATAGAGGCGCAAACCCCATATACTGAAAGAACCCAAGTACCGCTTCAAAGCCGCTGGTGTCGAGTTCCGTGGACGTTGTGACCCCGGCAAGATGGACCAGAGCCGTCCGGTATTCCGCGTCACTGAGGCCGAGCTTGGCCTTCGCCACGTGCAAGAGGGCAATCTGATTGCGTGATATGGTCATTCTGATGTTTCCTCCTGATCTGCAAAGGTCTTGTTCGGTGCGATGGTTGCGGACTTGAGCATTGAGCCAAGTTCGTTTACCGATTCGCCGTCCGTCTCGGCCTTGTGGCGCAGCGCTATACTTGCGAATTCGCACGCCGCCACAATGCCGGGATGATCCGCACCGGTGAAACCGGAAACTGCACCCTCCTGGATCATATCGAAGAGGCTTGCCGCGCTCATATAGAGATAAGGCACGTCATCCAGGCTATCGCAGAACCGGGTAGCCTGATCATCGGTCATTGTGAGTTGCACGTGCAGCATGCGTGGCTTTGCCTGTTCACCGGTCTTGCCGGATACGTAGACGGCTTTGCCCTCGCGCGCATTCCTGACGCGGTAGTCTTCTTCAATTGCGGACATTGCGGTTTCTCCAAGTTTCGAGGGCAGGGTATTCAGTCAGCGCTTCCAGGAACGCCTCTATCTCGCTGGCGTCCCGAAAGGCGACTTCCGCGCCCTCAATGAGTTGATGCACCGACGCGGCAACTTCGGGATCGCCAACGCCGTCTTGTTCCAAACGCCGCTTGTGATACCGGAGTTCGACAAGCTCGTTGAGAACATGGGATTTTTGGCGTCCGGCAAGCTCGACCATCCGCGCCTTGATGCCGACGGCACCAAGCACGAGGAGCGGGACTTTGCCTTCAACCTCTTCGGGGGAAAAGTCGAGTTTCAACCCAAGTGTGATTGTCATTAGAGGCCCCCTTGTGCCGACAGACCCAGATACAGCAGCGCCGCCTTCACGTCTGCCGTAGTGATCCCGCGCTTGCAGGCCCGCTGCGCTGAATGTTCCAAGGCGCGCTTCACATCCGCTAATCCCCCGTGGCGTTTAGCCACCGCTGCCAGCGCGTCGATTATCGCGGGATCAGACACACCGCGTGCCGCCGCGAAGGCTGCAACGTCGCCCTTCGGGATTGACCGGATCACGACAGGGCGCACCAGGCGGCGGCGGAGTTGCGGAACCGAACCGATCGTGTCGGCAAGCGACAGGTCGCCGCAAAATACCACGGAAAATAAGCCCTCTTCGGCCATGGCCCGAACCCACTCAAACGCGTCGAAATTGAAGCCGCCGCGCGGGTTGTAATTCGCCATGTACTGCGCCTCGTCGAAGATGACGATCCGCCCCATCCCAATGGCTTCAGTGATGCGCAGGCGCTCTTCCCGCATCCGGCGGCTATTCGGCGTGCCCATCTCGAAGCGCTCCATGAGATTTGCCGCCAGGTCCCAGATGCGCCCCTCGCCCGCGACGATATCAAACTTCATGGCTTCGGGGTTGTTCTGGATGTAGCGCAAAAGCGTCTCGGATTTACCTATTCCCGGAATGCCTGCCACCATAGTCAGGGTGCCGGGTTCCTCGGCCACGAGTTGCACAGACCGAAGGATATCCGTCGCGGTCTGTGTCATGACCAGGCCGGGTGCCTGGCGCGATTGGGGGTTGATGATATGCAGATGCTCTGCCATTGTGATCTCCGCTTTGCTGTGTGGGCTTGAGCCCGCCGGTGAATGGCCAGTGAGGTGCTCCAAACACGTCACTGGCCGCTAAGGACGCGCCACGGGTCGAACCCTTTGGCGCGGTCGAATTCTTCGATAACGTCGGACAAGCCGTCTTCCGCCACGTGCGCGCAGTCGCGCAGCGGCGCTCCGAACCGTCCGCCGACCACTTTGCGTGGCGGGGGCGGGGGCGTGTCATCGGATTTGGACGCTTGGTTGAGCGCCGCCATGGCTTGCGCGTAGGCCGTATCGTCCAGGTAGTCGTTTGCCGCCGCCGCCGCCTTCGTCGCCTCGCGCGCGGCCTTGCGGTTGCGAGCCGCATCCCGGATGCCGTCCGCGCTGCCATAGGCACCGCGTTTTACGGGCTGGATATCCCGGCAGATCAGGTTGCCCGCATCGTCGAAGGCGATGGCCGGCGCGCTGAAATCGTCTGGGTCGCGTCCGATCAGGATTTTGCGCCCGGTGCCATGGAAGCGAATGAGTGCTTCCTGCGTTTCCGGCCCGCCATAGTGCCAGCCGTTCACCGCCACGCGCCCGGTGCGATCCACCGTGACCGGCTTCCAGACCAGCCCAGCAAGGTAGAGCTGATCCGCAGTCGGACGCCGCACGGGGCGACCGAGCGCTTCCCGCGCGGCCAGACCGTCGTGAAGGATGGCATCATAGGACCGCCCGCGTGCGCCTTGGCTGCGCCTCCCGGCTTCCCGGTTGTGCCGCGCGATCTCGCGCGCCAGCACCGCCTTCGCAGTCTCTACAGGCACCGGAACAACCTTGGGCGACGGGCTGGCACCAGGCGTATGGCCAGCATGGGCACCCTTGAATTCCGGCCCATCGTCCACCGCCCGCGACAGCGTGGCGAATATCCGCTCCGCGATCTTGGCTTGCGCATTTCCCGGCATGGCGAAGCGCAGCTTGATCCCCATGATTTGGCAAATGCCCATCGGTTGCAGGCCCTTGGGCATCCCGTTGCGGAACCGGTGCGGGTTGCCTCCTGCCACCAGGTGCCCTGCGAAGGCAGAACCGTTGTCGGTATAGAGCGTGTCGAAGATCCCGTAATTCTGGCAAACCCGCTTGACCAAGCGCACGGTTGCCCCTGCATTCTCGGACGGCGCAAGTTCCCAATCCAGAACCGTATTGGACGCCACGTCCACCAGGACAAGCATGGTCGGGCGTGTCGCTTTCCCGTCGCCCCAATTCACAAAGAAATCCTGTGTGCGACCGTCGAGCGATACTTCTTCTAACACCAGCAGGCTTGTCTTGTCCCGCATCGCCGGAAGGCTCAGCCGCTTGGCCGCTTCTTCCCTGCCAATCCGGGCTTCGAGCCGCTGTGCCTCGCTCAGTTCGGTCCAGCGGCGATAGAATGTCGGGAAAGATGGCACTGCCCATCCCGCCACCCGGCCCGCATCCCGCACCCGCCGCCATGCCTCCTTGAGAGGCCATTCCGGAGCCGCGTCACGGATCATCGTCAGAAAGAACCGCCACGCCTCTTGGCTCATCTCCGCCCGCTGCGCCGTCGCCTTGTAATCGTCCAGGAGCGCGGGCGCATAGTTGATCGGGGCCTCCCCTTCAACCGCCTTTGAAAGCCGCTTTAAAGAGGGTGTTGACGTGCCCTTGTCGCCGAACCGCTGGCGCACCAGGGCGAAGCGTTCGCCTTCCTTCAACCCCTGCGCCCGGAGCGCGGTCAGCATCGTGGCGATGGCGGCTTTCCGCTCCGCCCGCGCCCGTGCCTTTGCAGGCTGCGCCATGAACGCCTCATGCGCGGAGTCATCGCGCGCGCCGGGCTCCAGGTGCAGCCGGTCAAGCTCCCGATGCCACCAGGCAAGACGCACATCTTCGGGAAGGTCGGACAGGTTGACGAAGCTTGCGGGTCCGCCCGAGCTGGCACCCGTCACGGTGCCTATTCTGCGAGCCTCCAGCCAAGCCCCGGCATTCTTCCGACAAGTCGGGACACCCGACATACCGCAGAGGTCGCGCACTTTCACAAGCATCACGGCGCGCTCCGAATTTCTTCATCGATTTGTCTCAAGATTGCAGATGCTTTCGGCCCAGACCAAGTGCCCAAGACTGCTTTCCGAGCGTTGTGCGGGTCCAGTCCCTTGCTCTTGCACCAGGCATGAAAGCTCGTACCGCGCGCGACAAATGCCGCTCGAACCTGATTGTTTCTCTGGACGTTTGGGGTGCGCATCGGTATCCTTAACCCGAAAACGTAGTGACCATATTCGGAATAATAGTATTCCGTTTTTGGGTAATTGCAAGGATAATCCGATGGCAGATGATCTTGCGGCTAGACTTCGCTCTCTCCGCGAGCGGCGCGGGTGGACTGTCGTTGACATGGCAGAGCGCACCGGCATCCCCAAGCGGACGCTAGATAAATACATGCTTCGGAGCGGGGCGAACCTTCCCGGCTTCGAGGCGTTGTTGGCGATGGCAAAGGGACTTGGGGTCTCTCTGGATTGGCTGGCGTTCGGCAACGAGTTTTCCGGAGAAGGGTCCGATCTACTGGCAAGCGTTGCCGCAGAGCTTGAGAGCCTTCAATACTTCGAGACCATCATGCATCGCGCACGTGAAGCGGGAAGCTCACTGGTAGATGGCGAAGAGTTGCTTGGTCTCACCCCGGAGGAGTGGGCAGGCGACCTTGCTTTCAGGGTCGGCGAGAGAGCCAAAAAGCTCGCCACCGAAGGCGTCACACGCGAAGAGTTGCTTCTGCGTCGAGCTGCTTCCAATGAGCGCACGACCGAGCTATTTCGCGATAGGGTCGCTCGCAAGCTGCCCCACCTGTCGGAGCCCAACGGTAAGGTGTAGCGTGTGGTGATTACACGCTACACCTTGATGTAAGCCTCTATTGAAATCATTGCCTTTTTTTCGGGTGCCTCCCGCGCCGAAACCGCCTTTCCGGCCCGAAATCTCCAGGAAGGTATCAAACCCCGTGAAATCACGCATTCATAGCCCATTGAAAAAACAGCGATTTTTTCCTAAGAGGTATCAAACCGCATGAACGCGCTCAGGGGGCAGCGCCCCCATGCCCCGCCCGATCTCAGGGTGCGTCGGCGATTTCACCGGTCAGTGTAAAGAGCCGCTTGGGCCCGCCCGCCGGTTCGATCTTGAGATGGCCGACACCGCGCAGCCCGGCGAATTGGCCGGTGCCGTTCACGAGTTCCCAGAACCCGTCGTCATGCAGCACGGGTTTCTCCTCGCCCTTCATGAAGACGGCGCGGACGGTGAACTTGATAATCGCCACATCGCCGTTGTCGGCGGTGAAGCGCAGATAGCCCTGCGGATCGCCCGCATGCGGCGGGTTGATATCATGCCAGCCGAATTCGGTGACATTGGCCCCGGCCAGCACGCCGTCGCCTTCCGAGACGCCCTCTCGGCGCACGGCAAGCACGAAATGTTTCGATCCGTCGCCCATTTCGAAGCGCATCTGCTCCTGCGGGTCCAGAACCGTGGTGACCGCGACCGGGGCGGCGAGGGCGGGGCCCGTCATCATCAGGGCGGTGGCACATGCGGCAAGGTGTTTGGTAAAAGTCATTTTGCATCTCTCCTGCAACTCATCCAGTGCCGGACCACGGCGGGTGGCCCCGGCTGGCGGGAAGGTCACATGCCGGCCCTGTTCGCTCAACGAGTCTTTGGTTTCAGACGGTCAAATATACGTGCACATATCGTGATCTGCGCATGTGTGCAGGTCAGTCGGGCGCGAGCATGTAGCCTTCGCCGCGCACGGTCTGCAGGTAGCGCGGCTGTTTCGGGTCGGCCTCGATCTTGCGGCGCAGGCGGGTGATCTGCACATCGACGGCGCGTTCCTGCGCCTGACCGCCGTCGCGGCCCAGATCCTCGACCAGTCGCGCGCGGCTGACCGCCTGGCGCAGGTTCTCGGCGAAGATCCGCATCAGCTGCACCTCGGTCGCGGTCAGGCGGATGGGCGTGCCCGCGCGGCTGAGTTCGGCGCGCTCGATATCGTAGCGCACCGGCCCCATCTGCACGATCTTGGGCTGGGTCGGTTCGGGTTCCGGCTCGGGCATGCGGCGCAGGATGGCGTTGATCCGCAGCAGCAGTTCCTTGGGCTCGAACGGTTTCGGCAGGTAGTCGTCTGCCCCGGCCTCCAGCCCCTCGATGCGGTCGGGGGTTTCGCCGCGCGCGGTCAGCAGCAGGATCGGCGTGTCATGGGTCTCGCGGATCGCGCGGGTCAGTTCGACGCCGCTTTCGCCGGGCATCATCACGTCCATCACCAGCAGGTCGAAGTCGAGCCCGCCGAGAAGGCGGCGCGCGTGCGCCGCGTCGCGGGCGACCGACACGAGAAACCCGTTGCGGATGAGGAATTTGCGCAAGAGGTCGCGGATGCGCTCGTCATCATCGATGATCAGGAGGTGCGGCGCTGGTTCGCTCATGTGTCACTCTCCCGTATGGCGTGATAGCGGCGGCGCATGTCAGGGTCCATCATCGCCTCGAGGACGCGACGAAAGCCCGCAACCGATTGCGGACCGGCGGCGCGATAGGCGGCGCGCATGCGCGCGCGCTGCGCATCCGACAGCTTGCGTTCGAGCGCGGCCCCGTCCTCGGTCAGGTAGAGGTGACGCTCGCGCTTGTCGGTGGTGCCGACGCGGCTCTCGACCAGACCGTCCTCGATCAGGGTACGCAGCACGCGGTTGAGCGATTGCTTGGTGACGCCAAGGATGGCCAGCAGGTTGTTGAC
>PAAG01000043.1 GCA_002698785.1 Verrucomicrobiales bacterium
AGGTGCCTTTCGCGCCAGCGGGCTCATACAATCATCGGAGGAATTACCTCAGGAAAATGATCGAGCCTCTGTGCCTTCCAGCCACTCACGGGTGTTGCAAGCACCTGCGGGTTCTTCCAAAGACACTGCCATTTTTCTTCCCAACCTGTCACGCACGAGGTCGCCTAACCGACTTCATACATTCAATCATTTTCGTCTAACGCCTCCCTCGGCAGCGGCAGAATCTGCGACAGCCGAACCATCATTCCCTCCGATTGGTCCTTCGTAGCCGTGGCGAAGAACGGATCATTTTGAAAAACCGACCAACAACCGGTGCAGGTTCAGAACATAGGTAACACCGGTGGTTCAGAACATAGGTAACACTCTGGCGCGGGAAGCGAGCGAAAGCGAAGCTTCCCGATGCCGTGGAAAGAGACCTGTAAAATGGACCAACGAATCGAATTTGCGATGAAAGCGCTCACCACCGACAACTTCAGCGAACTCTGCAAAGCCTACGGCATCAGTCGCAGAGTGGGCTACAAGTGGCGGGAGCGCTTCGTAGCCGAAGGCATCTCCGGTATGCAGGAGCAGAGCCGCCGCCCCAACAGCCACGCCAACGAACTCTCCGAGGCCGCAGTCTGCGAAATCATCCGACTCAAACAAGCCCATCCCCACTGGGGGCCCCGCAAGATCCGCGAACTCTATCGTCGCAAGCATCCCGGTGACACGCCCAGCGAGAGCTCCTTCAAACGTGTTCTCGAAAAAGCTGGCCTGACTCAACCCCGCAAACGCCGCCGAGCAGCCCAAAGCGGTCGTCTTGCAGCCGGTCGCAAAGCCGAAGCTCCCAACGACATCTGGACCGTAGACTTCAAAGGCTGGTGGTTCGGAGGTCAAGACAAGAAGCGCGTCGAGCCCCTCACCGTGCGCGACGAACACAGCCGAATGATCCTGGAACTTCGAGCCCTCGACAACGCCCGAACCGACACAGTGAAGAGCTGCTTTGAAGCCCTCTTTGAAAACCACGGCTTGCCCCGAGCGATCCGTAGCGACAACGGGCCGCCCTTCGCCAGCACCAACGGCCTCCATGGATTGAGCCGCCTCTCCGCTTGGTGGCTGGCTCTCGGCATCGACCTTGAGCGAGGTCGCCCTGGTTGCCCCCAGGACAACGGAGCCCACGAACGCATGCATCGCGATATCAGCCGTGAACTGCAATCTCGCCGCATCGGCCGCGACCAGGACGCCTTCGATCAATGGAGAGAAGAATACAATACCGAGCGGCCCCACGAAGCGATTGGGATGGCCGTTCCGGCGGAACGCTACACGCCATCAGAGCAAAGCTATCAGGGCACCCCTGACGAGCTTGACTACGAGGGGCTTGAAACCCGCAAAGTTCACCGTCGTCGTGGAACCATTACCTACCACAAAGAATCGATCATGCTCTCCACCTGCCTCGGCGGTTGGGAGGTAGGGCTGGGAGAATACACCGGTGACTTACAGGAAGTCTGGTTCGCCAACCTCCTGCTCGGTCACCTCGACACCGAAACCCTGGCATTTATCCCGTCCGATCCTACCCGGGAAACGGCGGCCAGCGTTGCTTCGCCCGACTCCGCTACGCTCCGTCGGACGAAGCAACGCAAATCGAAACTCAAACCCAAATCACAACACTGAACCTGTAACCCTAAACACAAAAAGTGTTACCTATGTATTGACCCAAATGTGTTACCTATGTTCTGACTGCGCCCCGGCAAAGCCACTCCTAACTCCTAACTCCTAACTCCTAACTCCTAACTCCTAACAAAGCAACCGCAACCGCTTCTTCAACTTGCGCACTTTCTTGGCAATTCTGCGTGCGGCCGACGCCTTACCAGCTCGCTTGAGCTTTTTCTGCCGCTTCTGGAGCTTCCTGATCTTGCGCTTCAACTTCGCAATGGTCGCAGGGTTCGTCGGAACGAACTCAGGATACACAGTCGCCGTCATCGGTGGCGGAGACCCAAAACTCGTCGAGCTATCATTGAAGATCAGGCGCACGAACTCAACCGCATGCTCATCAGTCGCAGTATTGAACGCCCGCACCTGGACGAACCCCTTTGTCCTTGCCCCCTTATTGATCCGCGAATCTTGAAACGTCACCGGCACAAAACCAGTCACATCATTCGGCGTCCCGTTGTTCTGACCAACACTGTAGGAAAAAGCACCTCCCGCCACGGAGGCGATGTAACTACTGACCGTAGAGCCAAACAAGCCCGACGCATACGCCGCAATCCCGAAGTCGTAGCCCACCAGAGCACTGGACGAAGAGTTGGAGCTGACCGGCTCAAACCGGCGACTCCCCACACGCAGCATTGTCCCAGTAAAGACCTGGTAATTGATGACGAAACTCTCACTCTTCGCAATATCGACGACCAAATCGAGCAAGTCGTCCTCCCCATCGCCAGTGATGTCCCGGTCGATATCATCAGTGAGAACCTCTCCGATAACCGAGGCACTGCTTCCCGTCAGCTCGATCTGCACTTGCCCTCCGCTGGCGCTGGTCGCCGCGCCGACTCCGACCGCAGCAGAAGAAACAGCCATCCATTTCCAGCGGTCTTTAGCCTCCACGGACGAAAACCCGTCGGCCTTCCCTGGCTTCACCATCTCGTCCCTATTTTCACGCTCCGTTTTCATAGCAGGCTCAACGAAAGATTGTTTCAAACCTCCGGCCAACTAACTCTCCACATAGACCAAACAACCACTGAAATCTACAGGGAATGTCAGCCAATATCGCCACTCGACCCAAGAACATTCGGTTCCTCGACTTTACTCGAAACCATCCCAGTCCGGCCGATTCATTCCCAAACCCTGTAAGGTTCCCAATCCTCGAAAGTCCAACCACAAGTCATGGGGAAAACCATATACATACTCGGATGCGGAGCAGTCGGCTTTCCGCTGGCGGTCTACTTGTCCAAAGCGGGCCGCAATGTAGTAGCAGTTCGAACCAGTGCCCGAGGCAGCGTACCGCCTACAACAGACGTCACGATCCACGATCCGACGGGTGCGGTGACCGCAGCCCTCCCGACGATCAACCTCAACAACCTGGATCGTGCCGAGGGACTCTTCATTGTATCAGCAAAGTCATACGCCAACCCTTCGATCGCGGAAGCGCTTGTAAACCACCATTGCCAGGGCCCAGTGGTCCTTCTCCAGAACGGCATCGATGTGGAGTCCCCGTTTCTCAGGGCGGGATGTAGAGACCTCTATCGATGTGTCGTGTATCTCACGAGTCAGTCGAAATCCGAAACCGAGTTTTCCTTTCGCTCCATCGCCATTTCCCCCATCGGGACAGTAAAGGGAGATGCACAGACATTGGAGGAATGTGTCAGGGAACTCCACACGGATTCATTCCCCTTTCGCGCCGAGGACAACATCGACAAGGCCGTCTGGAAAAAGGCAATCTGCAACGTCGTTTTCAACTCAGTCTGCCCTCTTCTCGAAGTCGACAACAGCGTATTTGCAAAGGATAAGGCTGCGGCCGACATCGCCCGCAACTTGGTGAGCGAATGCCTCACCCTGACAGAGCGACTCGGAATCGACCTCACTCAAGAAGAAGTGCTCGCGCAGATCATGACGATCAGCGAAAACTCGACCCAGCTCATCTCTACCCTGCAGGACATCCGCGCAGGTCGAAAGACCGAGATCGACTCGCTCAACATCGCCATGGCAAATCTCGGAGCGACCCTCGATCCACCTGTAGCACTACCTCAGGTAGAGCTGCTGGGAAAGATGACATTGGAAAAGTCCGCCCTCTCAATGCGACAGGACTAATCCAAAACCCTACACCAGAACCGCGCTTCTCATGACGAGCAGCTCGGCAATCGCATCGATGAACTCATCCAGGTCACCAGGATTGCGACTCGTGATGAGATTATCATGAACCACAACGCTTTGGTCCACCACTTCAGCCCCGGCATTTTCAAGGTCCTCCCGCACCGACTCAAAAGAAGTCACCTTTCGGTCCTTCAGATCGATCGCGTTAACGAGGATCTGCGGTGCATGGCAGATAGCCGCAACGAGAAGCCCTTTCCGCTGAAACTGCTCCACAAACTCGAGCGCTTCCTCATCCGTTCGAAGCGTGTCAGGATTCAGCACCCCACCCGGAAGAATGAGAGCATCGTAGTCTTCGACATCCGCATCGGCGATACACAGGTCGACAGTGTGCTCCTCGCTCCAGTCGGCCTTTTCATCCGACCACGCGCGAACCTGGCTCTGATCATCCGGAGTAATGACTTCGACCATCGCGCCAGCCCGTTCGAGCTGATCGATCGGCTCAGTAAATTCCGTTTCTTCAAATCCATCGGTGACGAGGACCGCCACACGAATTCCATCTAGAGAAGGTAGTCTAAAATTCATGCTCCCCGGTTGGCGCAACTTACCGGCCAACGAGACCGCAAACAACAATCCCCTGACAATGAAAGAATTACAAAACCACCGAGCATCACAGCCCTCCAACCGATCAGGGACAAATGCAACCACGCCCTTGCATTTCGCTACCGAGCAAAGGCAGGGGCGAGAAGCTCACACCGTCTTCACGCCCTCCAGTATCGGGTCATCGATATCCCCGTATTTCAATTCCGCACTGTGGAGAACAGTGACATCTCCCGTAGTTTCAAAAACAACCGCCGCAACTTCCTCAAAGCGGAACGCATTCGCCTCGCGCAGCTTCGACATGAGGTCGGACTTCGTCACCCCCGTCGACTTCAGATTTTCCTCGATAATCTCACCATTCTTCATCAAGAGCACCGGATTATTATCGAGCAACTTCGTCGCTCCCGGAATGCGCTTTCGGAGATGTGCGACCACCCATTGCCCGAGAAAGAGAGCACACAGCGCCGCCAATCCCAACCCGAGAGCCGGGTCCGGCGTCGCGATAATCGAAGCGAACAGAGAACCCACCGCCACCGTCATCGCGAAATCGGCCGCAGACATTTTCGAAAAACTCCTCAGCCCGAAAATCCGACAATACACAATGATTGCCGCATAGACGACAACCGCACTAACAAACATCCCCACAATACCAGGCGAACTAAACTCGAACCATTTACTCATACACAAGGGAACGCGCTCCCCTCTCTTCTGGAGACATTTATTCTCTCCCACCCCGCCTTTCGCGCTCACCACTACCCAGCAGGAACACAAATGGCATCACCATTGCAAGAGAGTAGTTGCAAACGGCAGGCCGCCTGGCCTCGCAAACACTACGCATTGCCCAAAATGAGATCGCTACAGGAGTTCTTAAAGAATGGAGAGAGAAAAAGACAATCCCCTGATAACAAGGGAATTACCGCACAACCATCTTCAGTGGACCAATCCACAGACCCCATAAAACAGAGCAATACCAACGCCAATCCCGACAATGCAGCGTGCAAGGCAGAACGCATCGAGGACACATGCGAAATGCTCGATTCAGCCACAGAGAAAGATTCCCGGCCCAAGACGAGCCAAGAGAAAAATGGCGTAATCGAGGCCACCGAAACCCTCCGAGACCAGCACGCCGAACACTACGAAATAAAGCCCGACGGCAGCGTCCGCTACTACTCGAAAAAGCTAGGGAAAGACGAAGTGGCCGTTTTTCTCAAAGACACCCAGAAGCCGAAGAAAAGGTCTGGACGCCGCTCCGTAGCCTGACACAACCCTTTCACCCAACACAAATCCCAAGACTCCCCAACATCCCCATGAGCACACCTACCACTACCAAAACCACCGAATGCATCGAGGCGTGTAACACACTACTACTCCGCGAACGCTCCGCTGTCGCAGCCTATCAGTCCGCCGCCGACAAATTCCCCGGCCAGCCAATCTCTGGCGACCTCCAGACCATGTGCGAGACCCACCGCGACTCCGTCGACCTGCTCGAATCCAGCATACGCGAGATGGGTGGCGAGCCAGAAGTGGGTCCCGTCAACTGGGGCGTGCACGCCAACGCCATCCAGCAGACACCTCGCCTTTATGGATCCGAGTCCGCCGTCGAGAACCTCAAAAACTGCGAAAAGGACAACGAGAAAAGCTACGGCGACGTGCTCGAAAATCGAGCCCTCCTTCCCGAATCCGAGGCGCTGCTCAAGGACACACTTTTGCCCCGAGTGGTGAAACATATCAAAACTCTTGAACAAATCGAACAGTCCGCAAACTAACCTCTATTGATTTCGGCACTGGCGTGCTTCCACCACACGCCGCCGCCGGGATTCCCTCCAATGAAGACCAACGAGCCCACCGAAGACGCCAGTCCCAATAACGACTGGGAAACCCGCTGCGAAAACCTCGAAGAAGAGATCCGCAAGGATTTCCCCCGAGTCCCCTTCGAAGACATCAGCCCCATCTCTGCCAACGAAGCAGATGAAACCACGACAGACGACATTCCCAACATCACGGGCCTGACCCTCGTCTGCGACGAAGACCGAAACGACAAGAGCTCCCTCGTCGTCGATCACATCTCCGAATTCTCCGTAACCGAAGAAGAGATGATCGAAGCCGAAGCCAGCTTCGAGAACCTCGGTCGCCGCCTCAACAAAATCGCCTACGAACTCGACCTCTCCGTCTCCTCCGAACGCGCCCACCCCATGGCCATGGAGCTGGATGTAGAAAGGTGAAGAGAGTTACGTGTCTAATTCCGATGCTTCACTTGGCAAATCATTGTAACCGAAACTTTCGCCAAATAAATTCGCCACCGACTCCAGTGCATCTTCCACTCTTGGTCTTTCAACGGGTTTCTTGATTTGCCGAATCCCCAACGCCTTGGCCTGCTTGAGGAAAAGAAAAAGCTGCCCTTTGAAATCAACCGGTTCCCTGCGCATTTTCGAAAGCTTTCTCTCAATCTCTGCTAGAGCAATTTTTTCAGCTGCCCCAACACACACAGGCCACTTCAAAAACTCCGCCAACTCTTGAACAGACAGAGCACTGCAGTAACTCCTTAGGAACCCTAAGCGATAATCTTCAATCTCCGTTTCATACTCCGAAGCCACTGCATCGCCTTCGACTGATTGAGTCAGCATCTGCGAGACAGCAAAATTCGTCAGCTCTGCACTTCCTCCAAATCTTCGCGACAAGGTAGCAAGGGTAAAGGCCGCATCACTCAAAAAGACACGATCCCCTTCGAGGGAGAGTGACTCAGATGCTACCGCTTCCACCAGGTGAGTCATTACCTCATTTCTTACTGCGCTCCCCGATTTCTCAAGAAATCTATCCAGCCATTGCAGGCTCGAGTACGAAGCCCCTTCGATTCGATTAACACGCGCTCTTTCAAAATCAATAAAGCCGGTTGCTCCCTCAATGGCCAAACTCGCTGGAATCTTATCAGCCAGAGAACCCAATGCATAGCGAACCGATCCATCTCCGCCTTTCAACTTCTGGATGAGAAAATGAACCTCAGCCTTCATTTCTCCAAACTCAAGAACCTGCCCCAACTCACCGATTGCCGCGGCGAAAGAACTGACAGTCAAATACTCCCTTTCCGACTGAACGGCTTCGAACAACACTTTCACGGCAGGCAAAGCGAAAGCACGAGATGGTTCTTCAGAAAGAAATTCCAACACATACTCAAGCCCTTGAATCGCTCTATGATTTTCGCTCATCTTCATTTCCGCCAACGCGATTTTGAGGAGATGTAGCCGATCCTCAAGACCGGCTTTTCTTCCCAGTCTCCCGACTAAGTCGGCGAGCGCATAGTTTTGATCATGGATCGACAGGGTTGCGGTATCGAAGCTCGAACGCGAAACACTCTCTATCGCAAACGCCGCAACAGCGTGAATGATTTTCGGTGGAGCAACTTCACATAACTCTAGCAAAGCATCCATGTAGTAAACCAAGCTGTCTTCGTCTGTAACGTGCGGGATTTCATTGATCAAATTCCTGGCCACTTCCACATCCTCCTGATTTCGGATTTTCCACCCACTATCTACGAGTTCGGAGACAATAAAGGTTTTGGATTCCGTGTTTTCCGAATCAGCCAAATACTGAATAAGTTCGTCATGATTCTCTCCCTTTCGAATCTCGATCAGCGACTTGTCCTTGTCAGACACGCCTTTGATCTGATCTATCGCCCAAGCGATATCCGTTCTGTCCTCCAATCCGAAGTCGCTCAAACGGGACTCGAGAAAGCCAAGTGCTTTTGTCCTTTCAGATTCGGTCACGTATTCACTTAAATCAGCCAGCCCTTCCCCAGCCATGGTGACATCCTTCGCATCCAAATCACCTTCCAGAGCAGTAAGTAGCATTTCGAAAAGTCGATTTGTGAACTCCGGTGTAGCTTCCAGCGTTCTCTCGCTCATCACCCAAGTGAGATTAACAATTACATCGAGATGCTCAGAGGTCGAGAGAACGTCGAACACCGGCTTGATCCAGGTATACATTTCTTCATCGGGGATCGACTCGTCTACCAACAAGAGAGCCTGCTTGTATCCCTTTTGCTTCTCAGGCGAGTTGCCTGCCTCCTTCAAATCTGCCAGGATTCTCTTGTTCAACTCTATAGAATCGTCCGGCGTGAGAGGGACATGCAATTGACTAAGAACATCGAAGAGGTCATCTGAAATATCATCGTCTGCTGTTTTTAATCTCTCCAATACAGCCTTCGCCATATCAAAGGCTTCCACATTGTCCAGCTCTTCACAGCAAGCCCAATAAATCCCCGAAACCACCGAGAAAAGCGAAGCGTTATACCCGTGATCTTCTACCAAATGTGGAAATACCACTCTCGCCATTTCCTTCTTGGAATCAGCATCAACGTGATCCATTAACGTGCGAAAGGAGACTAGAAATCGGCTTGAATACCTAGAGTCAAAGCCTGATGTCAGAAGGATACTGAGTAGGTCCACCGCTTCGATTCCTGCTTCAGATGGAGAGAGTTTCCGGCTCAAATTACCTATGGCTACAATTCGAGCCTCCAACGATACAAACTCATTGCGATTGACGATATCCTGAGGTGATTCTCGAATCGATGTTTTAATCTGCGTAATAACCGGCTGCGTTGTCTCCGAATCCCATCCCTCACTAAGAACAATCAAAGCCCGATTGAGTTCTCCCAGTTCCTCCTCACTCAGGGGACTTGCGAGCCTCTCTGCAAATCCCCTCGCAACAACAACCTCGTTTTGTTGAAACTTAGAATAGAGATCGTAGTTGATCCCCATAGCCGCACGCTTTCCCCTTCCATTTCCACGGGCCGCACGGAGGAAGGTTGCGGTATCCGAAATCCAGAAATCCACTATCCCTTCCCGAACTCTATGGGAAGATTCTGGAAGCTCCGAGAGTTCCCATAACGCGCTCGTTTCGTCAGATGACGACGAGTCAGCGCCCGATACTCCAATCGTTCGCATAAAGAGAGTAACAAAAGCTTTCTCCGCTGCCTTTTTCTGCTGAGTTGCGGCATACCCCAACCATCCTGCCAGTATCGCCAAAGCAAGAAAAAGCATCGCGGTGGCAGCAAACCAATGAACCCGCTTTTCTTCCTGGCGAAGCAGGTTGAAAGATTCTCTTAATTCCTCCGTGACGTGAGGAGAAGGGCCGTGTAGTAGCGCTTCATCGATCTCATTGATCCGAAGCTTGTCGGCATTCAAAATATCAAGCAATGCACTGTCAGACTCCTTGGAAAAAGTGCTCTCAAACCCAATCGGAATTACCGCCCGCTTCAACTGAGTAAAATTTCTCACCTCCAAAAGAACGTATTCCGATTCCAATGATTTGGGAGTCGCTACCACCACCAGGCGACTTGTCTTTCTTAATGCTCTTCTCCCCTGCTCGTTGATGCTTCCCCCTTTGACAAAGTCGCTTGAATCCAAAAAACAGTTAAATCCCGAACTTTCCAACCGCCGATGCAACTCTACCGCGTAAGTCCTTCCATCATCCCATGCATAGGATATGAAATAATCATAACCAAACAGGCGGTCTGTAACCCTTCGGAACCATGAGAGCTTGACCTCAGGAGCGTAACTCTTCACTTTCTCTTCTTGTTCCTCTGGTATTGTCATTCTGGCATGCTTAGAAAAATTCATTCCCCGTGAAAAGCAATATATTAAAAAATGCTCTCGTTTTCCCCAAGTAACTACCTACTACCTATTTCACTGAAAATTACAGTCCATCAGGTCAGAGGATGCCAAGAGTATCCTGCAAGCTCGCAAGTGGAAGCGCGATCCCGCATTACCATCGGGGGGCGAATGTGAAATGAAAACCACCTCACCCAGTATACGTAGTTACCCTTGCCACCGACCTTCCTTTGACGCAATACTAGGCGGCAATGAAACGCCTCCACTACTGGATTCTGGCCGGCATTCCGGTAGTGATTTTCGCCACCTTCATTGTCCTGACGGCGGGCACCCGACTGTTACTCCCCGAATGGTGGGAAGCCATCGAGCCCGGAGTGACTCGGCAGGAAATTCACAGCTTGGTTCTGTTGTCACAACTTCCTGACGATTCGATCGATCCTTTTTCCGAAAAAGCGGTAAGTCATGAAAAGTCAAAATGGCGTTTTTTCATGGATTCTGAGGCCCCATTTCAATCGGAAATTCTCTTCCGAAAAATTGGACTATGTCGCTGGCAGCAGAGGTTGCACTACGAAGACGATGTGTTGAAAAAAGTTGAGAAGCACTCCACTTTCGCCCTTCCAGACCGTGTTGTCATCTGGTACGACTACGCCTACTGGTGGGTTCGTCATTCCCTGGATTATTGAAGAGACTTTAGAGTTACAAGTAGAGCCTCACTCCCGCAACAGCGCATCCACTTCGCCCTGTAGCTTTTGATACTCCTGCCGGGCGGAATTGAGTGCGTTTGTTAGTTGGGCCACGAGCGGCTCGGCGGCACGGATTTGTTTCTCCAGCTCCTGCGCCTGCTGGCTGCGATTAACTACCGAGGTCTCCCCTCCGATTCTCTCAACACGCACGCCGTTGGTTCGCTGGTTCGATTGCTGGGTACGGATGGTCTGTAGCTGTGATCGCAACGCATACAAAGTGCGGGACTGCTGGGCGAGATCGGATTCCATCGTTCGGATCCCCGTCAGCTGTGCATCCATCCGCTGACGAAGAACGGCCACTTGCTGCGCGATCTCGCGCTCGTTACGCTTCGTCGCAGGTGCGACCGATGGATCGGGGAGTTCCTCTTCCTCCTTCTTCGGGATCAGCTTCGACAGGAGAGACTTGTCCTCCTTCGGCGGTTTGTAATCAGCGACCCCAGCGGCAGGATCGTACCCCCAGCGCTCGCGGACTTCATTCGGCACGTCGCTCCAGGGGACGAGTTCTTCCCCGCCCGCATGTCGTATCACGATCTCCTCATCCGTAATGTCGAGCACCTCAACAGTAGAGAAAACCTGGGCACCCAGCGTCAGCGTGGCAAAGGTCTGACCGATGACACCCTCACGGATTTTCACGTAGGGACTGTCGGGCGTTTTCGGTGCGACCGTCTCGAGCTCGGGCTCACGCTCTTCGTTCTTTTCCGAAACGAGCTGTGGCTTCTCGCAACCGGCAAGAAAGATCGCAAAGCAGAACAGCCCGGCCCGTTTCAAAATGGGAAGTGGATTGTCCATGGGGGTATAGACTGGGTGGAATTTCTCCCCTTTGTATCATGCAACCGGGCAACATTGCAAGAGCCACTCACCGTAGTTGATAATTGCTGGTCAGCAGCCCGTCCACTCTCTACAACAGGTTCCAACCATGAAAACCGATGTCCGTCCTCCACTGCCGATCAGCATCGTTGGCGGGGTGCTTATTTTCGCCGGTGTTGGCAGCCTTGTCGCGATGATCCTTTCTGCGATCCTCGGTGATTTCAGATTCGACATCGCCTTTGTCATGATCTTCGTCGGGCATGGCATCCTCATCGGTCGGCCTTCCTCACGAAAGTGGGGACTCGTCTGGGCGACACTGGCTGCCCTGGCCTTTCTCGGAATCGAAGTGATGGCGATCATCTCTTTCGTCACCCACGATGAGTCCGCAAAACGCTTCACGGAAGACGATCCCTACGCCTACGGAATCGTCGCATCGGTCGTTTTCGCCTTTTGTCTTGGCCTCTCGATCTACGGGCTGGTTGTGCTACTGAGAGAAAAATACAAAGACTGGTTCGCAGGCGAGCCGCGCCCTCCCGAAGTCGCAAAATGTATCGCGATCCCGGTTGCGATTGCAGCCATTCTGTCCACCTCTACCACGCGAATGTTACAACACGAGATAGGAAGGAAAATGCAACGGGCCTGGTTCCTTTCCACCGAGATCGTCCCCATCGATGCAGAGACAAACAAACCTCTCGAGAAAATCAGTTGGTCCCACCCTCAACCCGAGACGGTGGGAGATGCCAAATTTTCCATCACAACCTCCCCTGGAGAAAGCGACCGCCATTCCATGCGCTACGAGGGCATCGCATTCTACCCACGCGAAGTCACCCTCACGAAAGAAGGCTACGAAGACACAACGGTCACCCTCGATCCATCATCCGAAGATGTGATCCGTGTGGCTATGGAAAAGATCCATGGAGAAACTAGCAAAAACGCCACTACACCACAATAGTATCCCCAGTGAAGATAACCCGCATCATCCTATGGTTCATTTGGGCCATGCTCCTTTCCGCATGGTTCCTCGATCTCGTCATCGCCCTTTTTGGTGAGGCAGAGCCACAAACCATCGATCCTCATTTCGTGAAAGTCATGGCTATCGTCAGCATAGCCTTCCTGATCCTCGCCCTTGGACTACAAGCCTTTCTCTTTCAATACTTGCTCCACCCATCTCGAGTTCAGGCTGACTCCGTCAAAGCAATCGTCATCACCGTCATCGGTTCGCTGGCGATCTGGGGCTTGACCAAAGCGGCCGAAATCAACGGCCTCGTTCTCTTCTTCCAGACCGCAAACCTGAAACTCTACCTCTGCTTCTGGACACCATCGCTTTTCGTAATGTTGATCCAGAATCCCTACGTCCTAAAACCCAGCGGCCTCCGGGCGAGAGCGCGAACTTCAGCCATCGACAAATCCCCGCCATTACCAAACCGCTCTAAGTAAGGCGTGTTTTGAAACAGATCCCTCTTACTTTGTTCTCAATTGGATACCGTTGAGATCCCTTTTTGTATCCATCAGGCTCGAAGTAGCCGTGATGCGAGATGAAAATTGCTTTTTCAAGTATTTGTACTTTTTGATCTTTCGAGTTCCGCGACGAATGATTTTCTTCTTTCGTAGCCTCTTCTTGCTTGGAGTAATTCTGGCAGCGATACGGTATCCTGAATCACCAGGGATCATGTCTACAACCTGATGAGTTCCCGCCACGAGACCGGCGGCGATATTTCCGTCGTCACGATTCAAATACACGGTTTGGAAAAGCCGGTTTCCAGGCGTTGCACGCAAAGTGTATGAGTCTTGAATCTCGCTATCATTGGTGAGAGTAAACGTAGCGTGCACTGGTCGAGCCTTCTTCGAAACCAGCGATATCGTCTGCCCCTGCAATGTGTCGTAGATGCCGTCACCTACCCCGTTCACAAGAAGATCCGGTTGTATCTCGGGAACACCAGTCTCCTCGAAGTCGATCACGTAGCTCCCGTCTGAATCCGAGCTTGTAAGGAGGAGCGTGTAATCACCCGGAACGAGTGTCGCATTCAACTCGAAGTCCCCATTATCCGATGTCCCTTCGATCACTTGGAACGCAGAATCTCCAGTCTTATATAACTCTCCGGATCCCCCGACCATGCCCGTCGAATGGACGCGAATCACAACGGGACTCGCGATGGTAAATGCGAACCTGTCACTGTCACCCGGGTGCAGATATCCAGTGACCTGTCCCGTTCCGTTCGAGAACACCAAGGGAGTCGCGCCCGGTATTGTGTCGGAATGAATGTCCAGATCAATCCTGCTATCAATCGAAACGGAAGCAGAACTCGCGTTCCCCGCGGTGTCAATTGCTGCAGCACCAGGTATTGAAATCGCCACAAATCCACCTTCGCCAGATGATTCAACCGATATGATGTAGGAAGCCGAACCGCCGAGAATCGAAACGCCTCCCACGAATGGTCCTGAGGTCACAACATCTCTACTATCAAACCCAGAAACAACCTCTGAAAACGAAGCGGCAAAACTGACTGGACCACTAACAGCCGGATCAATCTGCCCCAGAGCTCTTGAAATCGTCACTGTCGGCGGAGTCGTATCCACTACCAAGTTCACCGGAGAACTGGCGGTTGATTCATTCCCGGCAGCGTCGCAGGAACTAGCCGTGACAGTATAGCCTCCATCGGTGAGGCCAGAGGAGGTTATCATCCAAACTCCATCTCCTTGGACACTGCCCACCTCGAACGAGTTGGCATAAAGCTTCACAGAATGCGATTCCACCGAAGTGCCGGAAAAAGTGGGGGTAATGTCAGAGGTGATATTATCATCAGGAATATTTGAATCACTGCCCGCATCGAGATCAAGCCCCGTCGGTGCCGCCGGAGCAGTGAGATCGAGTTCAAAAACAAGAGGAGAACTCTCTTCTCCACCATCAGCGGCTGCAGTGATACTCTTTGTGCCTTCGGTGAGCAGAGCGGTCTCTATGGACCACTTACCATCAATGCCCGCCACGCCGCTCCCCACCGATCCATCGGTTGACTCTATCAGCAAGATTTGAGCCCCGGGGCGGGAAATACCTGTGATCAAAGGAGTCGCTTCACTCGTAATATCGTCGGTTTGAGACTTGCCCGTGTCGCTATCACTCGAAAGGTCGAGCCCAGTAGGCGGCGACGGAATTAAATTGGGTTCACCCGGCGTTGGTGATATTGGAATGAAGTTCTCATTTGTTCGTAATCCCCCTCTCCCATTTGGAAATCGCTGTAGAGAATGACCGCGTCCGTTCAAGAGGGAATCTTCATCCAGCCGCAACTCGGTGGAATAGCTGTAAAGAAGCGATTGCAGCCCCGGACTGCCCTCTGTGAAGTTTTCTACGAACACTGCATCCAACAACCCTTCTACGGTTGCAGGAGTTCCTTCGAGAAAATCTGCTCCATCGCCTTCGTAAAGAGCGACTCCCAATCCATTATCGGGAAGCATTCTATCGGGGAAAATCAGCCCCACTCCTGACACATCACTATTCCCTATCAGAAAATATCCGTCTTCATCTGTCGAGTATCCATCAAGGTCTACGGTGTAAAAAGAAGTATTTGTATCGCTATCGTAGAGCACCAAGCAGTGCCCATCCAAGCTGGTATTCCCTTGCCCCGCATCGTAGAGTTCGATAAATTCCAAAGAATCTGACTGCTGTGTAAATACATCAACCTCGTTGATGAACGCCGTAGGATCTTTTACTTCCACGGAGAGTTGGTATGCCCCAGTATTGGCCGCACCCTCACTCGTCACAAATATGAGATAATCCCCCGGAGGAAGGACTTCGACTATGAAGAAATTCGAGTCATCCTTCCCGCTCATATCGGCTTCCGGATCATTGACAACCGATCCCTCGTAAGTTGTCAAAACTCCGCGAGTATCGACTTCCCCCGTCGTTTTAATTTCGACAATTTTGGTCGAAGCTAATGTGAACGAGAATACGTCAGTATCGGCTGGATCGATCCAGCCATCGACAACAGCCGCCCCGCTTGTAACATCAAGAGCGGTTGCCGATCCACCGTCACTACCGATACTGTCCAGGGTGACAGAATTTCCTACCAAGACCGGATCTAGGCTCATATTGCCTGCTAAATCCATCGCTGCCCCCGCATCGGCAGAAACAGAGATATGTCCTTCAGAAGCTGCCGCACTCACGTTGATGAGAAACTCAGACGGACCGCCAGAAACAACATACGAACCCGCGCCCGTTCCTCCAATGCTAACTTTCGTCTCATCGAAGCCAAAAACTTCCTCACTGAAGACAGCCGAAAACAGAATAGGCCCGCTCGAGACGGGGTCTCCCTGCCCCATTGACTTCTCAATAGTTAATTCGGGTGGGGTGGAATCAATTGTTACCGCGACCACACCACTCGGATCGGACCAGTTTCCAGCAAGGTCGCTTGCAATTGCAGTGAACAGATATTCACCATCGAGGAGATCATAGGAAGTCAAGTTCCAAGCTCCATCAGAGGCCCCTTCGGCAACTCTGGCGTAGTCAGCAAAAAGAGAGATATTGGCGATCTCCGCAGTTCCTGAGAACCCAGGTGAATTATCTTTGGTCAGATTGTCATCGCTCAGCACACCGGTATCCGACTCCAAAATTGGAGAAGAAGGAGTCGCTGGCGGAACGGTATCTACAGCAACAGAAATGGGCTCACTCGGTGCACTACCATCGGAGGTTGCTGTTATTTCGTGAGTCCCGTCTTCCAGAGATTCTGTTTCGATTGTCCAAAACCCAGTCCGGTCCGCTACAGCACTTCCAATATTTCCTGCCAATGACGAAATAAGATTCACCGTTCCCCGTGGGTGACACAATCCGGTGATTGTTGGCGTTGAGATTCTCGTAACGTTGTCCTGTCTACTTTCTCCTGTATCACTGTCTTCTGTGACGTCCAGTTGATACGGTGCCACAGGGATTCCATTTGGAAAGCCAGGCGTGGGAGGCAAAAGTTCGAAGATGCCTGTTTCGAATACTTCCCCGTCTATATCCGGAAACCTTTGAAAAGAGTGCGCCTCCGGAACCCCATAACGGGACTCATTAATTTGAGGTTGCCCTTCACTTATTAGAGTTAGCAATCCTACATCGGTCGATTGACCTGACGTTCCGTAAACAATTGCGTCTACCAAGTTCTCCGTGGTTACCGCTGTACCCGGCGGATACGAAGCCGCATCCCCTTTGTAAATGGCGACAGCTCCCACATCGACCTCAAAGGATTCATTCGGTATCACCATGTCGACATTGGGAACCCCCGCGTTGCCAATCACGAAATACCCATTTTCACCTCTCGACTGCCCCCCCAAATCAATTGCCAGGTAACTGGCATCCGTCTCTCCGTCATAAAACACTACCGTATACCCATCCAACGGGGCATGGGCGGAGCAGTCCGATGCGATCTCCAAGAATTCAAGATCTGTATCCTCACTCGTTGTAGGGTCGAACTCATTAATCTTAGGTGGCGGAACAAGCGAAAGACTTCGCAAGTCTCGCCCACCTTCAGGATTAGCCGTGGTGAAAAGAAGCGTGTAACCAATCGATACTATGTCATCAGGCCAAGAACTTTCTGGCCCTGTAGCCACATCTTCGAGAAGGTATGTTCCATCCTCGCTACCGTCAGAAACCCACAACTCCGCCCCATTCACCCCATCCTTGGCCTGGAAATACAGTTTGCAGTTTCCTTCCGCAGCTCCATGAGGGAGATTGGAGTCGTCGCCTGGATAGATATCTTTCGTCAAAGTAGTTCCCTCTTCGGTACCATCCGAAACCCACATCTCGAATCCGTTAACTTCATCGTACGCGACAAAAAACAATCTACCTCCAACCTCCACAAAATTTTGCGGCAATGAATGATAATTGCCCGGATTGATATCCTTTAGCATATGTGTACCGACTTCTGTCCCATCAGAAACCCAAAGCTCAAATCCGTGCGCCCCATCGTAGCCTTGAAAAAACAAGAGGTCCCCGACTTGAATAATAGGTTCAGCTCCATTAGTAAATGTGAATGCTGCGTTGACTTCATCCAATGGCAAGGTCCCGCCAGTCGTTCCGTCCGAAATCCAATATTCCAAGGAACTCCCATCGTTCGCCCTGAAGTATAGTCGCCCACCGGCCGAGACAAGATCTCTCGCGAAAGATGATACTGGTCCGGGTCGAATGTCTTTTACGATCTGCGTACCAAGAGGGGTTCCGTCCGTGCACCAAAGCTCGCCTCCATGAAGGTCGTCTCGCGCAAAAAAAAGTGCCTTTCTCCCTACCTTTACGCTCTGCTCAAAACCACTGTAGTTATTTCCCGGTGTAAAATCTTTTAGCATCGTCGTTCCGGCCTCCGTGCCATCCGAAATCCAAGACTCTCTTCCATGAACATTGTCGTGGGCGGAAAACAATAACTTCCCCTCTACCTCTACAAAATATTCAATGGGCGTCCCGCCCATTCCTGGCCGAATGTCTTTTACCAAAACTGTACCGGTTTCCGTGCCGTCGGTTGCCCAGAGTTCGTGTCCATGAACGCCATCATTGGCCACAAAAAAGAGTTTTCCTCCTGCTTCAGTAAATGATGTGCCTTCATAATACCGATATCCCGAGCTTCCAGGACCTGGATAAATGTCTTTGAGTATGTGAGTCCCCTCAACTGTACCGTCCGAAACCCACGGTTCATGCCCATGAATACCGTCATCAACTTCGAAGAAGACTCTTCCCTCGAAAACCGTCATCCTCCCGTTCAGAAGAGCAGATTCGTCTGAAGGATAAATGTCTTTTACTACCTTGGTGCCCTCAGGAGTTCCATCTGTGACCCACAGTTCTCTGTCGGTGTAACCTGAGATCCCTGAAAAGAAAAGCTTTCCCCCAACCATGATAAATTCTTCCGGCCATGTAAGTGGGTAATAAGGCCCGATCTCCTCGACTGCATGGGTTCCTTCTTCCGTGCCGTCTGAAACCCATAGTTGTATATCAATTCCATCAAGTGCACCGAAATACAGCAACCCATTCAGCACCCCAAACCCCTGAGGATTCGAGGTTGCTACTCCCGGATTAATATCTTTAACCAGTTCGGTTCCGCCTTCCGTACCATCGGTCTTCCAGACTTCGACTCCAGACTCTCCATCATTTGCCCGAAAAAAGACTATGTTAGCCACTCTGAACAAATCTGTAGGTGATCCATGGGAATTACCCGCAAATATGTCCTTCACCAGTTGTGTTCCACTTTCCGTGCCATCTGAAACCCACAACTCCGTGCCATGCATACTATCCGTCGCCCGAAAATAGAGCTTCCCACCCATTTCAGTGAGATAAGACGGTGAAGAATCCGTGCTCCCCTGATAGATATCTGTGACTAGCACCGTTCCCGTCGCCGTTCCGTCCGAGACCCACAATTCGTAACCATGATCAGGATGGCGAGCCACTAGAAAGAGTTTTCCACCTGCCTCTGCAACCTCGGTGATCAACGAATATCCACCTCCCGTGTAGATATCCTTCACCATGGAGGTTCCCTCATCCGTACCATCAGTTACCCAAAGTTCCTTGCCATTTGTACCATCTCTTGCACTGAAGAAGAGTTTCCCGTCGAACTCGATAAGATGCTCAGGAAGAGATGAACTAGAGCCGGGAAAAATGTCTTTCACCAGATAAGTTCCCTCTGAAGTTCCATCGGTTGCCCACAATTCACTCCCATTTGGGCTATCACGCCCGACAAAGTAGAGCAGTCCCCCTGCTTCCGTGAGATTCGTGAAACTCCTCAAAGCATTGGGAATAATGTCGAAGAACGGCTCAGTACCTTCAGAAGTGCCATCAGACACCCACAATTCCCCATCTTCGGTGAAGAAAAGTTTATCATCGAATACCGTAAGAGTAGTCACATCCGACGATTCGAGAGTCACATCTTTCAACAGTCGCGTGCCGGCAACAGTACCGTCTGAACACCAAATCTCTCGACCGAACGTTTTCGTTGAGGCATAGAAAAATACTTTTCCCTGAAACTCAACGAGGTCAGACGGGGAAGATGAATGAGAACTCGCGCTAAAATGGGCCAGTTCTGAGCTTATTTGGGGATCCACAGTTAGCGGGTACTCTCGACCTCCCACGGCAACCACGAGGTCGAAAACGACGCTGTCCTTCTGAGACTCGTCATCAAATCTCCGCTCCATCCAGGAAGGCACAGTTGCCCCTGTGGAATCAAACACTTCTAGCTTTCCGTAGCTCCAGACCTCTCGGCCTTGGGCATCAGAAAATACAAGAGAATTCTTCCTTGGTCCCCCTCCTCTGTTTTCTTCACGCAACCGAGCAACTGCACCCTCGGTCTCAATCTCAATCCCCAGCCTCAGCTCTCTTCCCGAACCAGCTCCCGGGAGTGGGGCTTCGATTGTCCACCCCTGCTCGAGGCCGTTTTCCCCATTGATATACCATTCGTAGATTCCTCCGCCTCTGGAATACTCCACACGGGTTGGATCTTCCACCTCTTGGATCTTTGGACGCCCAACTGAGCCGCGACCACCACTTCCGTGCCCGATGGACGCTAATTTCACGTGGACATCAGGTGCTCCGTAAGCACTCTCGATTCTCACACCTTTGGATTCAAAATCCGCGAAACTAGCATACATACCCTGCGCGGGATTCGGAGCCACGGTGTTTCCGTCATCATCTGTCCGAATCGCGAAGTCTGCCTCGTCCCATTTTCGATTCTCACCCCCAAAACTCTCAAACCTAGCCAGCACTCCTTCGGGTAAAAGGGCGTCCACGCCTTGTCCTCCCTCTTCGCTGGCCATCAATGCCTGGAGCTGGCCGAATGCCTTCTCCTTCTGCTCGTTTGTGACCACCGGGTCGGGCTCCTCTTCGGACGACGAAACAATCTTTGCTGGGGGGAGCTGCGATCTTGTCAGCGTTTCTCCCGGTAGCATCTCAGCTTCCACCGCCTCAGAACGAACGGTTGTCTCTGAAATTTTTGAAACCTCTCCGCTCCAGCGCCCTGGCCGCAAAATTACTCCGAAAACCAGCACCACGGCAAGGAGACCGACTCCGGCTCGACCGGCTGGGGTTTTCAAAAAGTCCATTAACAAAGAAGGAAGGAGAGCACTGATCCACTCGATCAATCAGTTCCCCATGATAGACATACTCGCCGATGAGTCAACACGATCTACTGTGACAACCAACAGCTTGTTATAGTATATAATACTCTTCCATAAGTCACATTCCTATACTTTCCCAACTCGCACGTCTTGTTGACCAATCGAACGAAGAGCAGAAAACACGGCCCCACCGCACAGCGTTCGATTAGGAAACACTTCGTCCTCGTCAGACGACCCGTCGAAGCGCCACAAAAGCCCCCCCTTTGCCTCTGAGCCAGCAGTTCTCGATGAATCCGATCTGGCGGAGTAGAACAGTGTTTTCTCCATCGACGGGACGGCGAAAATTTGGTTTCCTTGTCACAAAGGCATTTTCCGGTTGTATACAACCTTGCAAACTGCCTGATTTTTTGTCCAAAATACTGCCCCCCGGACCTAAGAGCATCGATGACTGACGCCGAACTCGTACAACGCTTCTACGCGACCGACCCCACTCACGAGTTCCTGCCCTTTCGAGAGCAGGCGCATCGCTTTGCCAACTGGTCACGAGAAATCGGCGAGCCGGCCGAGATGAAGAAGCAGCGATTCCCTTTCTTCTCAGCGATTTCCTTCTGTCTGATCTATGCCGCGATCGACTTTTCCCTCTGTCATTTCACGCACCTTCCCGCGTATATCTGCACGCCGCTGAAAAGCACCGTCGTCGCAATTGGGGTGACTGTCGTCATCCTGACTTTCTCCGGCACTCGCATTGTTCGGCGAAATAGGGGTGAAAGTAAGAAACGAAGGAGGCGCGACACGAGTCAATCGACCTTTCCGCCATCAACCTGACTCCCGGTATAAGGGTGTCATCGTGTATGACCGACGCAGAGCTAGTCAAAGCATTCTTCCGGCAGGATGCGGCCTACACATTCATGTCTTTCAAAGACCAGGCCCGTCTCTTTGCCGAATGGCGCGAAAGCATCGGCGAACCTGCCGAGATGAGGATGTGCTGGTTTCCATGGATCCCGTTCCTGGTATTCATGGTCCTACATGCCTCTCTACTCTACTGGGTTCGTGAGGTCGCGGATTTCTCCATCTGGACTGAGTTGATAATCCAATCTATCTCCTTGCTCACTGGCATTTTCGTACTAATCCGTTTCTTCCCACGGGGACGCATCGTGAGGAAAGAAAAGGAAGCGAGCTGAGTAACTGCTAATCACTCCCCCGCCACCACCAAATAACCCGCCTCGACATACGCTTTCAGACCAGCCTGCTCAGCGACGGATGCGACGACCTCTGACAAGGAGACATTCGTGAGATGGAGGGTAACAGGGTGTCGTCTAACGCTCCTTTGCTTCGAAACGTAAGTTCCCATTGCATCCTTGAATTCCCGGGACGGTTGGGAAGGATCGTCTCCGATCAAACCCGGTATCGTTGAAGGATCCACGCCCCCCGGCTCGAGCCTGATACGAACTCCTCTGTTCGCTATGCCCGACGCAGTGTCCAGCTCTCGCGAGCGCAGTTCCAGATATTCCAGCACACGCTCCAGCGGAACCTTATCAAAGCGCACCGAGGGCAGCACAATCCGTGATGCCTTTTCCTCGATACGAGCCATTTCTCCTTCCACCCATTCATCTGGCCCACCGCTGTTCAGAGCATCGACAATCTCTTCGAGACGATCCAAACTGTAGTGCGCGTCCCGAGCGATCAGCGTGGAATCCTCTTCGTTGAAAACCAAACGAGAGCGTTTGTTATGCTGTTGAAAGCCCACCTTCCCGAAGAATATCTCCATAGGTGAACGTGTCGGTTCAGCCGACTGCCCATCCCCGAATGGATCGGCAGGTAGAAAGTGATCATCATCCTCCGACAGACTCAGCACATCAGGTCTCAGCCGATACGAACGAGTATACAGCGTTTCTTCTGTCTGTCCTGCGTGACCAATGGCCACTACCGGTGGATCGACCCGGTATCTCAGGTAGGCCAGAGCACACACATATCGCAGTGCCTCCGCCACCGGAACATTCTCCAGCCGGATCGTGATTTTCGCATCCAGAGGTGAGACGGGATCAATTTCCTCAAACTCGGCCGCAAATTCATCCACAAAATCCCTCCCAGGCTTCTCATATTCAGGAAGGTCGATTCGTATGCGCACACCTTTTTCTGCAGAGTTGTTCGGGGAGGTATCGTATTCGACGCTGTATCGCTGCAATGCTGCCACCGCTTCCCGAAACGGAAGGTCCTCAAACTCGACCGACGGAATGATGGTTTCCTTCAGCTTCGTCTCGATCGCATCGATCGCGGCGAGTCGAGCCTCTCGTTCATCTGCCGTCTCGCCCCCCAACTGATGGAACAAGAACTCCACGAGCAGCAACTGCTCCCGCACATTTTTCACCAGTAACTCTCCAGTATCTGGATACTCGACCAACGCAGCCTCCTCCGAGAACTCGATCCCCTGGGATTCGAGAGCTTCCCGAACGGTGCTCTCTTCCCCCTTCACCATCCTAACAAACTCCTCAGGCACATCATACAGCCGCGTATACGGCGTTAGGTCATCAATCGTGTAATTCTGAACGATCAGCACATGCTCGTCTGTCACTACGTAGGCGGCATCAAGCTGAGCAGCGATGTAGTCCAGCACCTCTCGCAGACTGACATCCTCGAACTTAACCTTCACGCTGCGCCAGCTCCCTAGAGAACCTTCGAATCGAAATGAGACACCCGTTCCATCCTCCAGGTCATGGATAAAACTTTGCTCTTCCAGCCATTCGAAGGCCCTCTCGTAGTTCATGTCGTCGAAATCCACCTCTGGGAGACGGATCAAATCCAACTTTCGCTCGATCGCTTCCCTACCCGGCGGAGGAAGAAATGTCGACGCCACCTGCTCTTTCACCCCGGCCTTGCCACCTTCCGCATTTTCTCCCCGCGGCTTCGACCGATCACAACCTGCCAAGGTGAGCATCACACCACCAATCACTACATATATCCACCATCGAAAACCGAACATCTTTTCTGCCTACAGCAAAACCTAACGCAATCGAATACGCAGAAGCAATGGAGAATATTTCAACACTCCAAAAGTACGATGAGGCTCCAGCCTCGTCCCCGGTAACTCGGACGAACGATCCTGAGACACCCGGCACTCCTAGCGTAGACAAATCAGGAGCTTTATCCTACCGAAGAAACAAATCACCCACAAAAGACCTCTCGCTCAATCGCCCCACATGAGCGACCGTTCCCTATCCCATGAAACGAAACCTCCCATGGATCGCTGCGGCTACCCCGTTCATTCTGATAGGAAGCTACATGCTGCTTACCCTTCCCTTCGACTATCCTGAAGAATGGGATCGCATTGAGAAAGGCATGACACGAGAAGAAGTCTGCGAAGCTGTCAGCTTCCCCCTGGAAGAACTCCGGGAACTCGATCCCGCTTCAGATCCAACCCGGCTTTTCAGAGATCACCAGGTCGTCAAAAGAGGATTCCGAAAGTGGGTCCTCGTCCTCAAATTCACCGACGGAAAAGTCTCGGAAATCACCATATTCAAACACGACCGGCACGAAGACTTTGGCCCCGAAGGTTCGCTTCTCCTCTAGCCCCCGACGAAAAGCGCTCCCGGAGGGTAGTGAAGAACGTGAGTTTTTCGTCGAACACAGCGATCACACAATGTAGACCCAAGCCCTCACGAAGAATCGTCACACCATCTTCGCCATTTTCTCTATATCTTTCTCGACCGGCATTGGACATGCTGTCAGCATTTCCTCGATGAAAATCGATCTCTACACCAAAGTCATTCTCACCGTCATCGCAGCCTGCCTTGTAGCGAATCTGTTTCGGGGGACGCCAATAATCGAAGAAGCTCAGGCGCAACAACCGGCGCAGAATGTTGTCTGGTTGGCTGGTTGGGTTGATAGAGGAGGCGGGAATCAAAAATTTGATATTTTTCCACTGCCCACCCAATCCAAACAGTAGCAAATCAACATCCTGAGCACGCCCGACCGAAACCATACTTCCCAAAACCGAGGTGGAATGAAACACCTCCTCGCATGGGCGGTGGGCGTCACCTTTGCCATACTCGTGGCTGGCTACCTGTGCCTCACCATCGGCACGAGCCTGTTTCTCCCCGAGGCATGGAAGAACGTCGAGCCTGGCATGACGCGTCACCAGGTCCGCTCGCAGATCCCGCTCGAGTGGGTCGACACCTGGCGGTGGTATACATCATTCCAGGAAGAAGACTATCCGAAAAAGCCCCCTTCCAACTGGATGGCCACGCCCGAGCCCAGCACCGTCCCAGGCAACTTCGACCTGCTCTCTGGAAAAATGGGCTTTCGCCTCTGGAACATGCGTATTGAATATACCAACGAAACCGTTTCGAATATCGAACACAGCTATACAGACCTCCACGATCGCTTACTCATGATCATACGCATGCGATGGGGAGATTTGCGGTGACGAATATGTATACGAATTTTCTGGAACGCACGTCTACACACAGTAGTCTCTCGCCATGCGCTGGTGCCTCCCCTTTTTCCTCCTCATCGTCAGTATTGCTCAGCCTTCTCTGACGGCAGACTTCTCCTCCCTCGACGACTTTCTCTCGCAGGTGAAAGACGTCACCTACGAATGCTCCGTCCCCTCGAATGGCAGGATGAAGTTCCACGCCGACCACATCGAGATCCTAGACGTAAAAGGCAAAACCACGAGCAAAGTCCAGAACCTCACCTACGTCGAACCCGGCCTCGCCCGCATCGAT
Source organism: Verrucomicrobiales bacterium (assembly GCA_002698785.1). Lineage (GTDB taxonomy): Bacteria > Verrucomicrobiota > Verrucomicrobiia > Verrucomicrobiales > DEV007 > Arctic95D-9. The sequence continues at coordinate 25,321 of PAAG01000043.1, forward strand.
TACAAAAGCGGTAGCTCCGCGTGGATCGCCTTCTCCGACGACCTTGAGACTTTCGCCTTTACGAACGTGGAGACCTTTCTCCCCTTCACCGGCGTCCCCGCGGGGTCGACCTTTTCCCCAGCCGGACAGGGGGAAAACACGATTACTCTCGACGGACACGACACCGTTGGGAAAGCCATCATCAAAGACAACACCATCGAGGTCTTCGGCACCGACGGTCGCAAGATCGCCGACCGCCCCGCCTTTCGCTTTCTCCCCCACGCCATTGGCTTCGTCGATGAGAACCAGAAGACCGGCTTCGTCCTGCTCTCACGCGAGAATGCTGGCGGCTGGTGGATGGAGCCCGGCAACTACCTCGGCTCCGGCGTCCGAACGGACAAAGGCGGCCTCTTTCAACTCAACCGACGCAGTCCCCTAAACGGGCTTCTCCAGCGAACCGTGCAGTTTCCGAAAATCCACCTCCGAGCTGGCAAAGAAGACATCGCCACCGCCCAGCAGGAGTATGCCATTTCGCTGCTCGAGAAATTCTTCGGCGAAAATGCCCTCAAGAAAATGGAGGGTTACAAAGAACTCGGCATGATCCGCGCCTCTCACCTCGATCGCGAAGGCGCGGTGCCCCTCTATCGACGTCCCTATGAGATGGCGACCGAGCACCTCGACGCCAATCCTGACGAACAACTCAAATACATCCGCATCTACGGCGATGCACTCGCCGACGTGGGTGATTTCGAAAACGCCATCACCATTCTCGAAGAGGGCGTCCCTCTCCTCGAAAAAGTCGACAACAAGACCGAGCACTACCTTCTCCGCGAAGCCCTCGGCAAAGCCCATTTCGGAAATCGCGACTACCAGACCGCCATCAACCACTTTGAGGAAAAGGAGAAAATCGGTGAAGAAATGAACTACCTGGGAGTCGTCGCTATGGCCAATATCGAAATCGCCACCTGCCACCGTGCATCAGGAAACCTCGAAGCAGCCACAGCCGCACTCGACCGGGCCATCGCCGCCCAGGAAAAACGAAAGCAGGAAAACCCCAAGGCAAACTACGACACTCACCGACTGGCCCTCGCCTGCGTCGCCTTCGAACGCTGGGACGACGCCCTCCGTTTTGCCCCCCTGACAAACCGCAAAAACTCCATCACCTACCAGGAGTATGCCCACCTTCTCGCGCTATGGAACAAAGGCGATACCGAAGCCGCCACGGCACTCGCGAAAAAATTCAACGCCCGCTTCGGAGACAACATGGACGACGAAGTCATCGTCCGGCGAGACATGGACACCATGACCATCCGCCTCACCGAAGCCATCGCAAACCCATCACCCGAGACCGCCACGGCATTCGCCACCGAATGGGATAGCCAGAAAGAATCCCTGAAAAACCGGCCCTTGGAGAACTACCTTTTCGCACTCGCGATCGTGAAGGCAAAAGAGTGGATGGAGTAGTGGTGCTTTCTCAACACTCCACTACCACCCTGTCAAAATCTCGCCTCATGAGATCTTCGCGGTGAATGAGAAACGTCGTCGCATAGTCGAGCTCCGGGTCGAACCACCCGCGTTTATCCCACCGGATGCTGAGCAGTTCGACCCACTCTTCGGGCAGCCCCTCGCGACTTTTCGATACCTTTCCGCTGACCGACTTCCCGTAGATAAACGGGGAATATCCATTGATCGCCTGCTGTCCTTCCCGGTAGCCCATCGCCTCGCGGAATTTCCCGTATCGCAACGCCTCTTCATCGGTGAGGCGGAACAGTTTTTCCGGCAGCGCCACCGAGTGGGAAAGCTCCATACGAATGGGTGACTTGGTAGGATGATCGTCGAGATCGAACGGGCGCCATCGCCGCGCCTTCACCCGTTGCAGATCTGCCCTCGGCCCTTCGTGAAACAGCACCCGCCCTTCTTTCGAATTGCTGGGATGGAGGAAAAACGACAGCAGTCCCTCCTGCGGCAGAAAAGAGTTCACCGCGGCGATTTCCCCCAGATCGATCTGGCAGAGAAAGTGCCACGACTGCTTCCCCTCCTTGGGTAGTAGTGCCTTGTCAGGCAAATCCGGCTGCCCACAGAAGCGAGAATTCCCACACTCCTTCCGAGTGTCCGGCCCTGCAGGCGTCAGCACGATGGCCGATCGCACAGCAGACAGGATCTCATCTTTCCTCTCCTCTAACTGATACTCTACAATGGCCTCCCGCAGTGTGTCGAACTCGGTGTTTCCCTCCACCCATTTCAGCGCATCCTCATCGATATACACCACCGGATCACGATTGGAATACACGTAGCTCCAGCCCAAGAAGAGTGGAAAATATTGGACATCGATATCAAGAGACTCAGATTGCCAAAACTCTTCCAGTTCCTTGGGAAGGCTTTCAAATGGGTTATTCTTCAGGGATAGACTCCGCAACTGCCCATGCAACTTTCCGATCGAGGCAGGCATCGTCTTCAGACGATTGCCAAAGAGATAGAGCGAGCGCAATCCTTGCATGTCACCAATCGCATCAGGCAGGACTTCGATGCAGTTGTCTGACATTGCAAGATATTGCAAGTCCACCAGTTCGAAAAATTCCTGCGGTAGAGTTCTCACCTCGTTACCCCTAATGGTAAGCATGCGAAGAGATTGCAGGAGATTTACCCAGGATGGAATCTCCACGATGCCATTCCAGTCCAGATCAAGGTAGTTCAAACGGGGAAGTTCACAAACGCTCTCCGGGACCGACTCCAACCCGCACTCATTCAAAGAAAGGGATTCCAGATTCCGCAGCCCCGGCAATAGTGGGAGTAGCTGTGACACATCACAGTGAGAAAGATACAACTCCTGTATCGTCGAGAACTCCGCGATACGAGCGAGCAACGCAGCATCGAGATCATACTCAATATTCAGACGATAGACATCCCCTCCGAAATCGAGAGCATCCTCGACCGATTCGAAGCAAGGTTGCTCTCGTAAATCATTGCGTGAAAGTGGTTCCATCTACGGTAGAGGTAAATCAGGTCTCCGTTTTCCACCACAAAGTTGTTCAAAACGTAACGGCACAACACAGTTACCACACGTCACATATTCTCCTTACATATCCGGGAAGAACCGATGACAGCCACCCCTCCCGAGAAGAAGGCGACACGCCGGGCCGTCTTGGCGTTGCGGCTTTTTGTTTCGCGTATCTATGGGAGGAACCACACTCATCAAAAGCGGTTTTTCCGGCACCCACTTCGACCAGAGCACACCATTGGAAAAAGCGACCTTCCAGAACTGCACCTACACCGCAGACACCCAGTTCCCTCCCGACTTCGATCCCGATGCGGTCGAGGGGTTAGGGTTGAAATAGTGTTTCAGAGGGAGATCTCGTTCACGAGCCAATTTTCCCACCGCCATCCTTTTCGATTACGATCACCGAAGGCCGTGGTGGCATGGCTGAATCATCATTGTCGGGCCAACGCGTAGTAGGATTTTCAAAATTGCTTGTTTCGCCACGCTGTTCTTCACCGGGGTGCTGGATTGCCACAAACAAGGTCTCCTGATTAGGAGTCATCTCCGGCCCGCAGACTTCGGCACCACAGGGAGAACTGAGAAACTGGTGCGGCACACCCGCTTTCGGCCCGGAAATTGGGATCGCAAAGAGACCGTCGTTTTTCTCAATCGCCTTGGGAGCTCCGTCGGTCGATACCCACAGCGCACCACCCGGCCCAAAGCAAATATTGTCCGGACAGGCAAATGTACCGTCTTTCCCTGACTCCCCTTTCACAAAGATATCCCACGTGAACGACTTCGCCGCATGGTTTCCATTCTTCTCGGTGATTTCAATGATATGTCCCCCCGGATTACTGGGATAAGGATTTGCCGCGTTAATCTCTTCCTTACCATCAGTGTTCTTTGTCAGGACGACGTAGACCTTTCCATTCACGGGATTTGTTTCAATATCCTCGGGCCGATCCATCTGGGTTCCACCGACGAGTTTGGCGGCTTTCCTCGTGTCTACGAGAACGTCTGCGATGTCGTGAATTCCTGCATTTTTTATTGCCGGGTGCTCCGGAGTCAGCGGCACCCATTTGCCCGTAGAATCGTCGTTGAAGACGGCAACGTAAAGAATGCCCTCGTCGAGAATGTCGTCTGCAGGCCGCGAACTGTCCTTCTCGAGCCGCTGGTGGCTGATGTATTTGTAAACACATTGGAACTCTTCATCGTCACCAGTGTACATCACGACCTTTCCGCCCTTGTCGCCTTTCGGCTTGCCTTCGGCAAAAGTGCAGGCCTCGTGCTTAAGGCGCCCCAGCGAGGTCCGCTTCTTCGGGTGTGAGTCCGGGTCGAAAGGATCGACTTCGACGACCCACCCATATTTGAATGGTTCCTCGGGGTTCTTTGTTAGATTAAAACGTTCATCGTCCACCAGATACCAATCTCGTTCGTAATTTTTCCGCTCCTTCCCAAACGAATAAGAACACACGTGAACCTCCCTTCGAGGATCGTCTGGCTCGAGAGAGTGGGCATAGACAAATGCCTCCTGAAAATTCTCTTCCCCACTGAGAACTGTATTCCATGGTGTTTTCCCGGCAGCGCAGTTGGACATCGTTCCCCTTGCCGTCCGCCCTACCCACGGGTGGAGAGCTGCCGGCCCGGTTATCACACTCTCAGTATTCGCGGTAATGCGGCGATTGTATTTGGAGTCCATGACCAATTGCCACTTTGGATCCGCCTCTTCCACACGCTTGATTTCGATGACTGACAAGCCTACCGAAGCCATCGTGACATTATTGTATTCTTCAAAGAGCGCCTTCTTTTCCTCGTCGGACATCCCGGCAAAGTGATCCTCATTCTTCCCCTCATCTTTTTCCTTCGGCGCCTCTTCAGATGGCTTCTTTCCCGGAGCCATAGTTCCTTTTGGAACGACCTTGTCAGGCTTTTCTTCTTTTTTCTCCTTCGGTGCCGATTCCTTTCCTTTGGCTGGCTTGGCCGCCTTCGGTTTCTCGGCTTTCGGCTTACCGGCATTGGCATTTCCCAGGTCCGGGACCGCAGCTCCACCTTTTGGACTCGGATTATTATCCGCTTTTTTCCTTTTCTCCTCAGCCTCCGGGGAAGGAGAAGGAATTGGCGGACCATACTTCGCCACATACCATTCTCTCAATTCCGTATAATGCGGGAACATGAGTTCAGGATCGGGATACTCATGATTGACGGTGAGCAGCCCGTGGGTGGAAGAACCGTCAATGGGAAAAAACCCGACGAAATCGCAGTTGAATCCAAATCGCTTCTCTTGTTCCTCCGCAGTCTGCTTGGTCGGGTCAAACTCGCTCACCTTCGCCAAAATCGGGTCGCCCCACCGGATGAGCTCTTTGTACTCATAAGTGTTCGGTACCTGAAGCCCTTGAGCTTTCTCTTTGTCAGCTTTATCCGTGCTCTTCTTCAAGTTTACAGGGACGGAATCGACCGGCGTGAACCCTATCTCGAAAACCTCATCAGGGCATCGAGCTTCCTCCGACCAGCCACTACCAAGCCCTGCCCCACCCAGCAAAGCCATCCCTCCCGCCTTCAGGGCATTACGGCGTGCAAGGGAACGGTCGAGGATGTCGTCGAAGTATTCGCTGTTTTTCATTGGGATATAGGGAAAGTATCTCTACTACATAGAGAATCCATTCCTCGATATCAACCAAATCCATCCAACCGAATCTGGCGAAATCGTCACGGAACCAGTGCCCGCCGCAATTGGGAAATACCTCCCCCACTATCCCTCACTCCGTCCACACAATCGCCTTCGTCACCACATCGGTGAAATTCTCGATCACGAACTCGACCCGATCTTTCTCTACCGGATACTTCTTCGCAAATCTCCCCGACACCAGGGCGGAAAATTCCCCGTCTGGTAGAGCCACGCTGATCGCTTTCTTGTATTCCCGGCCACCCTCGTAGAGCGCGTCAGATTCCTTAAAATCAAAGCCGACGATCTGGGTATCTTTCCCTTTTGCCGGGATCGATATCTTGAAAACACTCTTTCCCTCGAGTTCATATTCGCAGATGAACTTGGCGTTTTCCGGGAGGCTGTATTCATACCACGTCCCTTTCTCCGCCTCTTTGGAGAGAATGGTGGCACCACTCATGCCCGAGCCATTCAGGAAATCCCGGTCTGCCTGGGACAGCTGGTTCATCTCCAACCGGATCAGTTGACCCTCTTTGGAGATCAATTCAACCTTTGTTCCCCGGTGAGAACGCAGCTTCGCGTTCACTTTGCTACCACTACTGGACGTCCACTCCCGATATTCCTCCTCGGCCGTCCCAAATCCGGAGATACATGCAACCACCAGAAACCACAGAAAGAAAGAGCCCACCTTTTTCATGATCATGCTACAGAAGCAAAACCCGGTCCATCCCACACGGCAAGTAAATGAAATGTAAATATAGATACCGATCGATGTAAAAACATCACACCATATACCTTCTGTTTCACCTCATCCGCCGCGCATCACGCTAATTGCTCGCAGCTAAGATCCAGTCGTGGCGGTAGGTGCTAAAGACGAACCTGCTAAACCTCCAAATGCTTCTGCGTAATTCGTCGCAGCGTGCACCACAATCTTTTCCATCGGGAGCTTTCACGAAACAGGTCCCATCGTTCAGGAGCGAACTCTTCAATGAGCCAATCTGGAAACTCCAAACCAGACCTACGTAGCTTTAAAAGAAACCGATTCTCCTCCGCCACGCAGATCCGCTCGCATTGCTTCCAGTTCACATCTGTGTATGGAAACCCTCGACGCCTGAGCTCACCGTGAGTTGCTTCGTGGACTATCACACTGGCCACCTGAGCGGCTAAGGCGGCCTCGCTATCGACGAGATTGTAGTCTACATCCAGTTCAATCGAGCGGATCGCCGAACGGTATACTCCTCCCCCACTTCCGAATGGTGCGACGTAATCGACGATCCAATCCGCAGAATTCGTCACTCGAAGATATCTTCGTGGATCATGATCACGAATCAACTGGAGAGCTCTTTCAACAGTTTCACAAAAGCGTGCACTACCGCCTGCGCTCGTGATCATCAGTCCATCACGCTCTGCCATTATATGTTTCGCATAGCTCGATAACAGGCATCGATTTGCAAAACCGGAAACAACCTTTCTGAAAAAACGCAGCACCTAGGACTGTCGCCCGCCCCTACAAAAAGCCGCCTTACAAACTGCTGTCGAAATTATAGATCGGAGCCGCGTCTAGCATCCCCAGCACTTCGACATCGAATAAACGCCCTGCCACGAAAACCAGCAAGCCTCACCGACCGCCCTCGATCCAGATCACGCCCTTGGTTCCTACGACAGTGTGATTCTCAATCACCAGATTGATCTTCCCCTCCGTAGCCGGATACTCACCACCGAACCGTCCCGAGGCCCACGATTCCATCCTGCCGTCAGCATCTGCGACACGGACCGGCTCACGGGTCGCCTGCGACGCTCTCGCCAGATCGTCCTTTTTCTCAAAATCGAAGCCCAGCACCAAGCTATCCGATCCCTCCGCCGGAATCGTGATCGTAAATTTCCCATCCGCCTGTAACTCATATTCGCAGACAAACTCACAATCCGGCGGCAGGCTGAATTCATACCACGAACCCTTCTTCGCCTGCCGGGAGAGAACGCCCACCCCTTCTGTCTGTATCCGTTTCAGATACTCGCGGTCATCTGCCGACAGCTGACTTGAATCCAGTTGAAGCAAATTTCCATCCTTCGTGATCAACTCCACCCTCGTTCCGTTCAGCGAACGCAACCTCGCCACCAGAGTCGAGCCGCTCGTGGAAGTCCATTCCCGGAAATCCTCATCACCCGTAGCAAAAGGAGAAACGACCCACAAAAGAACAAAGGCGACGAACCAGCGTATACGCACTTTCATATAGGAAGACTATGCATAGAACTTTCCGTTGCCAAGCAAGAATGGCACTCCGTTATGGTCTCGATTTGTCGAGTAATGGCATGAAAAACCGTCTGGAGTAGGCTCCCACTCTTTGCGCCGTCGCAATGGTCCACACGTAGGTCCGCCGAGAACTCTCTGTCATTTGCCTTCCTCGGACAACTCCTCCTTCTATCGTGCTCGAGCCAACCTCTCCGACCAGTTCCTCGACGAGGTCGAGTAAATGTGCGCCTTGAGCCTGAATCGGAACTCAGCTCTGTCGCTGGCGGAGGGTAGCCATCAGGCAGGCGTGCAAACGACCGTCCTGATTCCAGGGGCGGTCACAAGTTTTCAAGAGGATCCAACAAATTGACAGTAATGCTCGTAACTATTTCAATATCAGTCCAGTGGAACAGCCAGGGAAATTAGGTGATCTGCGCCCAATGCCATGTGTACTTCCAGAAATAGAAATAGTCATTGTGCGCGCCGTCGTAATTAGCATAAATAATAAAACTCTCCACACCGGACTTATTCGAGACCTGATCAATGAAATCACCGCTGAGATCCCACCCAAGGTAATAATCGTATTTACTGCAATCATAAGCCCTCTTGCTGTAGGTAGTAGTGATTGCGTTGCCACCGTATTTGGAGACCAATTCAGATAAATTATCACCATCGACAATGACTTTCTTAAAATTCAGGCTTCTGTTAGGGTTGGTTACGAAGTCAATCTCAAGACGGTGCCCGAATCCTTCGTAGTCCACATGAAATACCTTTCCTTCAGGAAACCACGTCATTATATCACACCAGTTTCCGGCACTTTCGACCGGTTTCGGTTGTGGCATTTTTGCCAGCTTCTCGATGTGTCGAGCGTCCTTGGGGTCGTTGCCCGTGGGTAAATTAATCAGAGTCTCAAACATAGCAGATTTGGTTAACAGGGTAAAAAATAACAGAAAAAATGGGCGACATTCCCTTCGATCGTATCACAACTGACAGGCTTCACAGTATGCGCATCTACAGTCGTCGCGACAATCAATGGTCTTTGACCCGAATTGACCGCTGCGAGGAATTTCTTCGCGATCGGCATGTCCACAGATTTCCACTGGCCGGTGACTTTCGGAAAATTTGAAATGTCGAGGTGAGTGATAGAACCGACCTTTTCTCCGCAACACGAAATATCCCATTCTACATCTGTCGAACCTGCGGCTTCAATGAAGTCTTCGGTGGAGGCTATTTCATTCATACAGGTTTCTCTAGACACATCATCAATACCCCCACCTGTAAGATCTTCACAGAATATAGGCAAGAATAATTTGTGCATATATTAAAAAATCGTATTTGCACATAGCGTGGCCGGTATCCGGGGGCGCCGAGTGAGGAGGCGTGCGAGTCACCCCGGCGAACGCGAAAAGAGATGAAATTCATAAAACGTCGGATCTAGGAGCGGACCGTCCGGACGGAACCGGGGAGAACCGGGTCGCAGGCATCAGAATAAAGACCCAAACTCCACCAGTTCCTCACCTCGCCCAACGGCAAGCTCCGAGCAATTCTCCACCGTGATCGCACACTCAGTGCTTATCTTGCCAAGCGACAAACCACACAGCTACCAGTCAGTCCTTTCCCGCGCACATCCCGAGGGTGAGCCCTTCCTACACTCGCTCTGCCCAGTAGGTCTGCTTATGCGCCGAGGCCTCCATTTCCGCCACCATCAGCTCCGCGTCCTGCTCATTCAGATTTCTCTCCACCACGTACCGCTGGCCATTGTCATCCTGACGCCACACCACCCAGTCCGTGATCTTCGCCTTTGGCAACACCGACCACCAGCCAAACTCATCCTCACCCCAGTGAACCCCCAGACGATGTGCCACCGACCGCAGCAGATCCAGTTCCGTAGCCTCCGTTTCCGGGTCGATCAACTCCCCGTCATGCAAGACGCCATTCGCATCGCGATACTCGATATCGACCGCCACCACGCGGCAACTAGGCATCCCCGGCCCGCCCAATCGATGGAAACAAGGTTCGTCTGTCATCTGTGAGTAATTACGGTATCGCACCCCGTCCGGATACGCCCAGATGGCGCAGCGCAGCAATCATCCCCCAATGCCAAAACTCGGTGTCCGTACTCAGCCAATACATATCACACTACCTGAGATAGAAAAATCTCCTTGGCAATACCACTACAACAGGCGAGAAAAAGAACTATGTATACCTCTCCCCTTCCCCGTCTCAGCACTGCAGCCATCACGCTATGCGCCTTTACACTCCCGATGCGCGGAGAAGACGCAAAGCAGAAATTCGACTGGCCCGCCCCAGCTCTCGTCGGCATTTCCGAAGTCGCCGAGAAAGACGGCAACCACGCCGAGATGTCCTACGCACTCGATGTGAAGACAGGAGACGACGGCATGTTCATCATTCGCATCACCGACTTCCAGTTCGACTCTTTCAATCACCAGCCTATCACCCCCGAGTTCGAACGCGCCCTACAGCCCGCCGTCGACGCCGTCGCATCCCTGCCTTCTTTCATCGTTGATCAAGAAGGCCATCTCATAGACATCACCAGCATCGACGCCCTGATCGACGAGACAGGGAAACTCCTGGACTCCACAGGCGATGGCAACACGGGCAGCGAAGCAGCCGAGGCTCTCAAAGACCCTGCGATGAAACAGATGCTCAATGCCGCGATCTCAGAATACTGGGTAGGCTGGGTCGGAGCCTGGGTCGACTACGGACTCGATCCAGGCGAGTCCGCCGAAGAACAATTCAGCGAAGTCCTCGTCCCCAACCAGCCCGCCGTCACCGGGACACGCACCTACCAACACCTCGGCGAAACACCAGACAAACCCGATCACATTCACCTCAAAATCGACTCCCACATCGGCGACCCGACCATGGTAGATGCCATTGGCGGCCTCATCTCCGGCATCGACAAAACCGGCAAAGCCAAAGAAGAAATCAACTCCCAGAAAATGCCGAACATAACCGTGGACGGCGGATTCGAGGTCAAGATCAACCCCACTACCCTGCGTCCCGCCTGGTCGCGGCGCTACAAGAACATCGAGATCAAGGGCCTGACCGAAGAAGAATCCGGCACTCGCACGGAATCACACGAATACACATTCCATTGGAAAACGGAATAACCATCGGCGCATACCGCACCGAACATCCAGAACAATGCTTCCCTAGGGTGTGTTCGAAAATCAGGGTGAGGCGTGACGCTAGCCATTGCCCGCCTCGCACGGCGCTTCGAAGGAGCGGGGTTTCCCCCGCGACTGAGGAGCAACAAAGTGAGGTGGCGCAAGGGCCGGCGCTTCTCCGCGCATCCGCCCCGCTCGCGGGGCCTGATTTCTTAATAGATCGAAAAAATTCACGCCCATCCTGATTTTCGAACACACCCTAGTGAGATTCAATAAGACGGAGGCGGCGTCCCTCCATCAGGCTCTAGGAAAATTCTCTGGGCGTTCCGCCTGACATCATTCGTCACATCAGGCAACTCCGAAAGCGCGTTCACCACAGTCACAGCGCGGAACTTCGTTCCGCCCTGGAAGAGCGGGTTTGGATGAAAAAGATCAAACACATCGCCGCGTTCATAGCGGGGAAATGGGGTTGAGCTTTTCCATTCAAAGAACTTCTCCTTCGTTTTCGAGCACCAGAACTCAAGAATGTATTCTATTTTTTCTTTCGATGATTTGGTCTTTCTCTGATTCACAGTAGTAGCAGGTTCGCTTTTTATTTTTCACTGGTACTCTGCTGGCGGCTGGAAAGATCTACGTCCACCGCGGGTATGTTGGTTCACCTTTTTTGACATTTTTCGCTCAAGAAACCGGCGCAATCCTCCCACCGTTACGCAGGAATGACACTCGCCGCTAGCTTGAGCCCCGCACGAATCCACTGACTAGCTAAAAAGCCTGAGCGCATCCTCCGAGTTCGCTTTGATCCCGCGAACGAGACGATCAATCGTTTTACCAGACTTACCCAGTTCAGCGTTCATCTCTCGGCGAACATCATCACATCCGACTAACAAACGCTCAGCGATCAAACAAACGTGAGCAAAAACAAGATCGCGCTCGATCCCCCACTCCCTGGATGCGGTTTGCCATTGTCTCGGACCAATCTTCCACCACGCATACTCCCCTCCGATCTTCATCGCCATCCGCACCTTGCGCTCCTCCTTCGGGTTCTCATACGGGAGGTAAGACGAAAGATCATACAGAGGAGCAAGCCTCACCTGATGATCCCCAGCATGAAGGAATCCATAGTTCTTTGCATGAGCATCCGTTCCCTTGATCAGCCAGTTAAAAATCATCGCATCCAAAAACCGCAACTCATCCACCCGTGGTCGCCCCGATGAGTCCCGGATCAAAGAAAAAATGTCTTTCGCCGAAGAGCCGCCCTCTCTTTGATACTTGCTACGAGGTGAGATCCCGAGAGCCTGACACATATCTTCCTGGTGCACCCTGAAAAGACTTCTCCCTTTCCACGTACGATCGAACCGCTCCACCACAATCACAGGTATCCCACCGACCGTATCAATTTTCGAAGAAGCAGCTGCAAGACCGATTCGTTTCGCCAGCCCAAGACAGAAATGCTCGTTCCGATCATAGTCCGCAAAATCACCCACATTCGGCTTCAGGATATGCGTCGTGGGCGTCGCACCCTCGGGGATTCCCCATCGTTTATTAGATTCATCCCAATACAGGCCCATTTTCGGCTGTGCCCCGGCCAGGCTGAACTGCCCTCGGTCACCGATGCGGCGCATGGCCGAGTGATCATCCTTCAGTTCCTGGATCCTTTCACTCAACTCTTGCTCAGAGAGCCACACCACCTTCCGTCGCGCCTTGCTGCCCGCCCATCTTTCCGCCCTGTCAGGCACCACAAACTGCACCGCACCCGCACAATCTTCCCCCACAAACTCCAATAGCCGAAACGGGTTCCGAGGCGATAAATGGTGACGTCTTCCCCACCGCGCCAGCACCTCATCATTGTCAGGTAACAGCCCCTCAATAAAAGGTCGCACTACAGCATCGCGATGGAGCGGATTCGCCATCGGCATCGAGAGAGACAGCGGAAAAGAATCCCTCAATGAGGTCCATTCCTCATCATACCGAAAACTGATCGAGTCCCTTCGCTCATCATAGGTGAGCTCCCCCATTCGGCGACCCTCGACTATCGCTAACAATCGCCTACTCATCCTCGCCCTCAGCATCCGCCTTGCCACGAACCTTGCGCAGATACGAATCCACGAACTCCTCTCCTTCCCTGACAAACGACTCACTCACACCAGGATCGAGAATATCGTCCAGATCGATCGTCGACACCGAATCCTTCTCCTCCCGCCCCTCTCCCACACGGATAAAAAGATCGAGCGCCTTCAGAGTGCGCAGAACCAGACCGATTTGGGCAGTCGGCTTCCCCCGCTCGAACTCCGAAATCCAGAGTGGGCGAACCCCTACCCGATCCGCAAGCGCCGCCTGCGTCCAGCCGAGCCTGTTTCGCTCACGCCGAATGAGCGCACCAAGCTCCTGCGGAGATTGTATCTTCATACCGGGACAATACCCCTTTATGCGATCGCATACAATTTGTATTTTTATGCGAACACATAAACTGTTTTGCTTTATGCTATCGCATCAATTGAACAACAACAAACTATTTTGATCAACCGATTCCACTTCAGCCCCCACTACTCCCGCAGCTTCAAAAACTCCTTCCTTCCCTTCCAAAGCTGCCTTGCCATCACTCGACAGAATCGCTACCAGTAGAAACAAAGTAAAGACACTCTTCCATGGGTTGCTTACATCTTCTCTTCCTCATCCCTCTGCTATCCCTCGGCTGGCTTCTGAGTTGGGTCCTCGACCCTATTCTTTTTCGCATCGCCACAAAAAAGAAATCTTTCGACTACCAAGGTCGCTGGACAGAAGGCAACGCAGGATTCGTTTACGGTCAGTTTGGCGCAATCGCACCCGACGGATTCGAGGGCCCTATCGAAGTAACCATCTACTACTCTCACCTCCAGCACGCCAACTGGGGAAAAACCGTGACCAGACAGTTCCGGCCAATCAGCGACTGGAAACACCTCTACGTCGCTTCTAAGAATGGAAAACAAGACTCCTATTTCTCCTACATCCCAGGAGAACAACTTCTCTGGATGGACAGAAACCGTGATTCTCCCGGGAAACTAGAAGGATGGTACGGCGGATGGTATCCCACCTCCGTGGGGAAGTGGAAAGTGAAAAAAGCCCCGACACTGCCTTCCCATTCTTCCAACCAGTAAGCCCCTCCCCCTCACTCCCGCAGCTTCAAAAACTCCTGCCTGCCCTTCCACGCGATCTCCTGCAGCTCCTTCCGATCCTTCTCCGAAAACTTCCTCGTGATCGGATCGCCATCTCGATCCTTCGTCTTATCCGTGCCCTCCCAATACCGGATGTCCGTTACCGAATCGATCGGCAGCCCTACCGGACTCTCATCGAACAGCGCCGCATAAATCGCCAGCCCCGTCAGATACGAAAGAGTCTGGTTCAAATGCGCATCATTCACAAATCGCAGCGTCAGATCTGGACGCTCCTGCTGGCACACCAGTGCAATCATCGACATTGGCGCCACCTCCGCCCCGATCTCATCCGCCAGCGCCGCGATCGCCTTTTCCTTTACCAAAATCGGTGCCGCATCTGGTGCTTCCGTTAGAGCCTTCGCATTCTGCGTATTCGGCGTCGTCTCATACAGGATCACCCGCGCGCCCTGCGCCTTTGCCAACTCCGCGAACTTCGGCGCATACTCCATATACAGAGAATCCGCCCCCTCCAGATCGTCCCGATACGATTGCAAAACCACCACATCCCACTTCTCCCGGCGCTTCTCCAGATTCTTCAACAGCTCCCGCTGGTTCCCTATCGCCGACTTCGCATACTTCTTCAGCGGATCCTTTTCCTCGATCTTCTCCAGCTCCGCAATCGACGCCTCGATCTCCTCCGCCGTCACCTTGTATTGATTCACCACATTCTGCGTAAACAGATTCCAATGATCCACCGGACGCCGCCCCCCATAGATCACCTGAGTTTGTGAAAATGTCAGGCCCGGCTGCCCCGCCTCCGCCATCTTCTTCACCGTCTCCGCCAGATTATGCCGCGCCGTATAGCTGTTCCCGATAAAAAGAACCTTCAGCTCCTTCTCCTCCGAATGAAGAGACGAGAAACCAAACAAAACCATCAAGAAAAGAAAAAGCCGAACCAGGGACGTTTTTTGCATGCCTTTCTTCTAGGACAAACGCAGCCACTTGTCGACTCACGAGAACAAGTCACTCACCCCCGGAAAAACGCACCCGCCGCTGCGCATGATAAATATTCGACGGATAAAGCCGGTCCGGATCGATTTCCTCGAACCACGGCCGTCCCGCCACCTGGTCATTCGGGAGTCGTCCCTCCCAGCCGACAAAAAGCGTCTTCATCTCATCCGCCAACATCGGATGATCGACCCACGACTCCTTCTTCGGCAGCATTAAATCCTTCCCTTTTACATTCCAGAAAACCCCACCCGAGCACGCACCATAGAAATTATTCCGCCACACCAGGCTCCCCTCACCCGCATCGATCTCAGTGAAAAGGATATTCGGAATATTATCCTCTTGCGTGTGATAGTCAAAATGCAGGTTCGGCCCCCGGCAATTCGAATACACACAATGATTCGTCCCTCCGTTCACCCCCAACTCATGATGAAACCGATTCTCAAACACGATCGAGTCCGCCACACACCAGGAAGAGCCATCTCCAAAATTGATCGCATGATGCCCTGACACACCCTCATTGTCCTCGAACGAACTTGCACTGGCCCGTCCGTCCGAACTTGTGAAAAGCACATCCTCGATTGTGATATACCTCCCATTATTCACCAGTATCCCGCAGTCCACATCCGTCAGGGTCACATTGCGCACCCACCCGTGCTCCACGTCGCGGAAAAAAATTCCATTATATCCCTTCTCCTTCCAGTGCACATCATACTGACCTCCATTCCCCCGGATCGTCAGATTCTCCACCCCGACCTCACTACTATCCTGGAACCAGAGAAAACCACCCGACCATGACCACTGCGTGGTCGGCCGGCCATTCCCCGTCGTCTGGGGCCAGGGATGAATATCCTCCAGCCCCGTCCCCAGCAGCAGAGTCACACCCTCACGACTTTCTCCCCGCAGCACATACTGACTCTTCGACAGTGGCTTCACCCACTTATCCACCATCTCACTTACCCCGATCCAGTCCATCAACAGATACGTCCCATTCGGGATCAAAACCGCCTTCTTTTCACCACACTCCGCGATCGCCTTTTGAAAAGCAGCCGTATCATCCGTCGCGCCATCCCCGACCGCACCGAAGTCCCTGACACTCACCCCTACCTCCCATTCCGGAAAATCATTTCTCCCCTCATGATACCCCGCCGTGGAAAAATCGATCAACGTCCCGTCCTCCTTGTTCCACGCCTCGCCATCCCTCCCCCAAACCTTGGAAAACACAGCGTCACTCGGAGGTGCCTCTGGCTGCTCCCTCACCCAACTACGATCCCCTTCCGACAATCGCTCCAGCGGAATCTCGATCACACCCCCGTCGCCCCGTTTCACAAACACCGAATCGCCCTCCGCCCTGACAAAATCACCTTCCAGCTGTCTGCCATCCGTTGAAGTCCACGTCCGAGATTCACCCGGAGATACGAACAAAACCCACACAAGAACAAGATAGAAAGCAATACGAGCACTCATCATCAGCAAACGACAGGGATTTCAAATCGGCCATCAAATAAAGCCGACAGCTATCTGCAACCCATTGAATCAGAGAGCATTTCAATATACCAGAAAATATGTCCGTCGCCCAGACAGCTGCGAATCTCACCGAAAACACCAGCCGCACACTACCCCTCCGCCGCCTTCTCCTCATCAACCGGAAACACCCACAGCACAAAATACCAGACCAGCATATAAACAAACAACACCTCGAAAGACTCCGGCGCCTGCCCCATTCGGTTCTCCATCACCGAGCAGACAACCCAGAAAAGAGAAAACAAAAGCCCCAGCCGCCACAGCGAAAACATTCTCGACTCAAACGCCCACATCCCAAACGCCACCGCCGGGATCATACAAAGCATCCACCGCCAACTCTCGAGATCGAGCACATCCGCCAGCCACACTCCACCCAGGGAGAGCGACAGAAAACCGGAAAGCTTGGCGAGGTAGGTGAGCATCGTAAAAGCTACTCTTTCTCCTCATCCTTCGCCAGCTCATTGACGAGAGCAAAGAACTCATCTTTCTTCTTCGGAAACGCCTCCGACGCCAGTCCTAGCAACACCACGGCCAACTCGGTCCCATCCTCATGCCAGCGAGCATATTCAATCTGCGTATTGAGCTTACTGCGAACCACGTTCTTGAGTTTCTTCGGCTTCGCTTCGCTCAATTTATCAATATTTCCTTTAAAGCGTTTCGGAACTCGTTCCCATGGCTCATAATAATCCCATTCGTCATCAAGATAAGACTCATCACCGAGATTGAGTTCATCCCTGACAAGAACCCATTGCTCCCACCATGAAGCGGATTTCGCCCACCATGCGAGAGATGCCTTCTTTTTCTTGGCGATCTTCTTCGCGATTCGAAACGACGAGCCTGGAAAATCTTCGCCGTCTTCCAACTTCGATATCTCTTTAAATTTCTTCCAACCCTTCTCGTATTCGCCCTGCACGAGTCTCAGATAGGCCACCCGAACCATCGCGTCTGCTGCGTCATAATCATCGCCTACAGTCTCCAGCTTTCCTAAAGCATCAATAAAACCTTCCAAATCTCCTGCGTCGCTCTTATAATCGCAAATCTCGTAGATAGCCCGGGACGCAAGCGTCTCATCGCCTTCCACCACCCCCAGCAAATAGCTTTCGGCCGCACCCACACCCGCTCGCCTCTCGATCGTATCTGCCCGCGCAATCACTGCATCGTCGCCATCTGTATATTCGCTTTCCGGCCCCACCCTCCAGAGATCGAGGACCAGGTCCAGCAATGCCTCCACATGCTCCGGCGGTGTGGCAGCATCCTCTTCCGTCAGCCATTCTTCTCCCACCGAGTGCAAATACTCAGCTCTCTCAACAAAGTCGGGCTGCGGTCCATAGTCGACCATTCCCCGAAGAGTGTAGCGAAACTCGACATCTGAGGTTTCACCTTCTACCGACCAGCAATCGTCAGCACTTTCAATGTAGTCATCTCCCTCGAGCTTCTTCAAATCCGGCCACGGATTCTCCTCAAGAAACGCGACCAACTTCTCGTGGAGCGGCACCACGTCATCCAGATTCGACATCGTCTTGTCGAGGACCTCACGATCAAACTCCTCCTCAAATTCCTCCAGTCCCGGTATTTCATCAATGGCGGCCACGACCATACGCGCCTTTTCTTGATGGCCGTACATGACCAGTGTTTCCGGCACACCAGCAAGAGCTGTCACGATCATTTCCTTCCTCTCCGGGAACTTTTCGAAAAGCACTTCGACATCACTCAAGAACACCGCCTCTGATGCACCCTCCAGTCGAGCCGAAGCATCGAGATACAATAGCGGAGCGACAAACCAATAGTCCACTGGCAAAAGCTGATTCTCCATCGCCAGAAGAGACAACTCTTTACAACGAGCGGGATCTTCCTCCGAAATGATCGGAGCGAGCAGAATCGCTGCACTCTGCTTGATTACGGCGGGCACGCTGTCACGAGCAAGCAGCCCCTCACACATCTCCTTCGTCAGTTCTCGTTCATTCGTGTCACTGAGAACGCTCGCCAGCAGAAGTTCGCCCGATGCGATTTTTTCCTCATCGACTTTTCCTTCGTAATCATCCATCACCGAGCGCACATCAGCGATGATCTTTTCATGATCAGCATTCTCGAAGGTCTGGAAGTAGCGAGAAATGATCGAAACCAGCCGAGAACGGAAATCCGCACTGTCCTCCCCAGCATACAACTCACCCATCCTCTCATAGGCCACCTCCCGGCTTTCATGATCTGAGAGAAAAGGATAATCCAGATCGAAAGGAAAATAGTGCTGAACTAGAGCCTCGTATCCTTCCGCAGTTGGCATCTTCGGCATCGTACCAGGGTCAAACACCCAGTCCGCATCCATATCTGGCTCCCGCTTGATGAGCGCCGGGGTCGTCAGCCAGGAGATCTGGCTCCTCACCGCATCCGCGAGATCATTGAAGGCAGATACACCATACTCATGTTGAGTCCGCGAAAGCAGCAACGATCCCTCCAGCACCGAATCCTCGACAACCCACTCGGCCTCGATCTCATATCCTTCTCCCGACTCATACAGGTCACCGGGAAAATCAAGAACCTCCCACCCTTTCGGCAACTGAACCCGCGTGGAGAAATCGACCTCGATCGGCAATGCCTGGAAAGGCATTGTCCGCCTCCCCTTTTTACCCACTACAGTAAGAGCGAACTGATTCGCCGGGAGCGACATCCTCGCAGTCTTCTCCGAAAGCTCTAACCGATCCAGATTCTGCACCGCGTAAAACCTCCAATGAAAAGGAACATCCGTCTCATCATCCGTAGGCGAAACTTCTTCACAATCCACGACTTTGATTCCCTGAACATAGTTAAACAAACCCTGCACCGAAGCCTCTAGTCGCTCACCGCGATCCAAATCCTGAAAATGTTTTTGCACCAGGTACCCATTAATTCCCGAAATACGAACATCGAACCACCCGGCGAACCCTCCCATGGGTTCCAACCGCAAATCAGAGGTCATTGTGACCTTCGAAGCCTCAACCTTCGGAGCCGTTCCCCATTCCAACTCTCCCTTTTCATTGACGATGAGAACTTCCTTCTCGCTACTACTCAGAACCATCTTCCCAAAAGGGACACCCTCCAGCGTGGGATCACAGTAGACCGGCTCGTCCGCGTCTGAAAAATCCACCGCCAGAATCGCGTGATCGAAAAGAGACATCGACGCGATTTTCTTATCCACCTTCCCCGGTATGGACGAGTTCAGGAGTACCATCCGGGAATCAATTCCACGCTCCTTCAAAAGCAGACGCAGCAGGTTCGATTTGTCCTTACAGTCTCCATACCCCGTCTCCAGCACATCAGCTGGAGCACGTGGCTGGTATGCACCATCGCCAAACTCCAACCCTGTATAGCGAATCTCGTTGGTCACAAACTCATACAGGTTCGCAGCGATCTCTTCAGGAGTATCGCCCTCCGCTTCAGATGCCTTTTTCTTAAGATTGGCATCAAGGCCACCCGACTCCTTCACCAGCCCGGCGAACCAGCTACCCAGCAATTCCCAACCATCACTCAAACCGACACGTAATAGCGGCCCGCTCTGCCACGGAGACGGAGCCCCCACGCCAGGATTCGCCGCAGGAATCGATTTCTTCGACCATACGAATCGATGGGTCCCATCATCCTTCGTCGACTCCTCAAACTGCAGGCTCGCACTCTTCTGCTTCCATTCGAGCTTCTTCGCAATATTCGACCCACATTCGACGACCATCATTTTACTTCGGATCGAATCCAGATAGTGCCAGAGTGAAGATGACGACCAATAGCCTTCCGTGATCGGCTCACTTTCGATCACGAGCACTACTTCGATACACGCCCCCTCACTGATCTGCGGAAAAACGATCTTCAACTCCTTGCGATCGTCGAAGAGGTTCTCACTCCGAGACTTGCCCTCTTCGATAAAGATCCCCTTATCCTCCACAGGAACCGTCCGCCCGTCCTCCATGTGAGTCTGCGCCCGAACCACATGAAGCGTATCGCGAGTCGGTCGGAAGTAATTCCCAAACGCAGCAAACTCCTCTTTGCCCGATTCTTTTAACAGTCGCTCAATGCGATGCCTTACGATCACCGCACTGCCGTCGTCTCGAATGTAGCGATAAAGGTGATCCACGAGAAACTCAGATTCCCTTTCCTGCCCACTCGACTCCGCAGGAACAGTCGGAAGGCTCATCGCCTCCTCAAACGAAATCAACTCACCCTCAAATCGTTCCCACTCTTGCGGCGGAGTTCGGGAGATCTCATCTTGGGATACCAGACAAAAAGGAAGCCACAGACAAATTAGAGAAACCGCAAACCGCATAGATAAAGAGAAGTGCATAAGGAACAGGCCAGATCGTTGAAGAAACTCACTACCATAGCAAGACGAAACCAGCGAAAATCTGATCTATTTACAGCAAGACACCAAGCACACATCTATGAAGCCTATTTCCAGAGACAACGCCAAAAATCACTCACCCTTCACCTTCTCCAATTCCGCCTTCAAAGCCTCATTCTCACTGGCGAGTTTCTCAATCGACTCTCGCAACCCCGACAAAGTGTCGACTTCCGACGGAAAACACACTAACGGAACCATGTCGCGCAATTCCTGGATCTTCTGACGTTCCATTTCTGCTGTCTCACGGAACTTGTCTAAGATTTCCGCGACTTCTTTCTCCACCACACTCCGTTTCGCTTTTACGCTATCGATCTCGGCCAGCAATTCCCCTTTCCGTTTCTCAAAATCAGCCTGCAAACTCTCGATTTCCGCCGCATCCTCCTCCAGTTCCCTTTCCAGCCCCATCAGCTCAGACACACCCACGTGGTGGATGACCAGATCCCCATTCGCGACAAACTCCGCCGAGACCGGGTAGCCAGTCGCCTGCATCACTTTTCCCAGGGCATCCGCCACCGATATATTCGAACGATTCAGGATGACCCGCACATCCTCAACCCCATCAGAGTTCTTCGATTCGGGATCAAAATGGAAAGAAGGCAACACCGCCTTCTGCCCTTCCGGCGTTTGCCGCTCGATAAACTCCCAGTAATCCGGATTCACAGCGACAAACCGATCCAGCAGATACTCCACTGCGTCCCTCAGGCGTAAATCATCGATCTCCACCTTCGGTAGGATTGCCCGTTCCGCCAGAGTTCGAACCTCTTCCTTACTTTCAACAGGCCCCACCGTTTCCTCCGAACATCCCAGAAGAAAACAAAATACTATCATGGAAAAAACGCAAAACCACCTCACAACCGCAAGAATACCAGCCCCATCTAAATGACGCGATATCTTTTTACGCTACTGAGATTGACGCCAATTCTCCCCAAGATTCTATCTATATCGATACTTGAAATTTAGTCCTAACTACTATACAAGCACCCGACCCTCCTCACGCATGAGACAAGGGCGCTCATTTGCATATTGCAAGCATGCGGCTCAGAACCGGTGGCTCGCAACTGAAACCCTTCCCTTAAACAACCACTTTCCACGTATCAAATGGCCAGCGCACACCGATTCCTGCCTTTACTTCTCGCGGCCTTGTCTTCAGCTGCCATCTTATATTCCCAAAAGGCCTCAGCCCAGCACCCTGGCCGAATCCACACCCTCTACGGGAGCGACACACAGGGATTCTCTGGAGATGGCGGCCCGGCTGCAGATGCATTATTTAGTTCTATACGCTCCATCACAATGAACGCTGACGGAGATCTTTTTCTGCTCGACAGATTCAATTATCGGATCAGAAAAATTGATGCTGCGACAAAGATTGTCACAACCATAGCGGGAAACGGAGCCAACGCCTCAACAGGCGACGGCGGCCTTGCTACCGAGGCATCAATCCAAGCCAGCAGTTCCATAGCCTGTGATTCCGCCGGAAACATCTATTTCACAGAAACAACCAATCACATCATCCGCCGAATCCTCGTTTCAACCGGAATCATAGAAACGTTCGCCGGCACTGGTTCATCAGGATTTAGCGGCGACAACGGCGACCGCCTGTCGGCACAATTCAACGAACCGACGTACATTGCATTCGACTCGGACGACAACCTGTATGTGACTGATTTCAGAAACGATCGTATCCGCCGAATCGCCGAGAGCACTGGTATCTGCACGACTATCGCAGGTGGATCGGAAAGCACCACATTTCTCGGAGACGGCGGATTAGCGATCGACTCCCGTTTTAACTCACCCGACCACCTCCATATTGACACGAGTGACAATATTTTCTTTTCTACATTGAATAGGGTAGTGAAGATCGATGCCGCAACATCGCTGATTCACACGATCGTCGGCACAGGGGAAATCTCATTCAACGGAAACGGGCTACGCGGGGCAGCAACAAATATTCGCCCTTCCGGGATCGCAACCGGGCCAGACGGCGCTATTTTCATTAGCGATTACAACCGACTACGAAGATACGACCCAACAGCAGATCGGGTATTCATCTACGCGGGAACTATGGCTCCGGGAAATTTCAGAGAAGGAGCCGTCGGAACCTCCACGGCACTGGATTCCGTCCTACGAAAAGTACTTGTGATGCCACGCGGGGAGATACTTTTCTCACACAGTTCGACTATCAAATCCATCACATCGAATGGCCCAGCTCCGACACATCGAGCGAATTGCGCAGTCGGGAGAAACTCCGTCAGATTAATTGGATTCAATAAAGTTAACCGCACCGGAAGGAAACAAACATACGAATCCTACATAAAAAGGAAGAAGAATACGCGGTATTGCTACTTCGCACTGCGAAACGACTCACATGCTAACAATGCCATACTAGCACGCTACAAACTAAAGAACAGGAGATTCAAATTGGTTGTTCGCGACGACTTTTTTCAATCCAGCAACAGCCCTGTTTCTCGACGAGGTAATTCGAACGTCTTCGATATCGACCCAGGAGCAAAAAAGATTTTTTATATGCTGGTAAAGCCAAAGTTTAAAAAAAGGAAGAGGGAAAAAACAGCCATTCTTACATTCCGCGCAACCTCCCTCCTAAACAGCAGAGCTTCCGACACAGCCAAAGCAGTTTTCTATTACTAGTTCGTCGCCGCTCAACCCAAGGAGAATTAACCCCTCTCGACCCACCACCTCCCGCCTCGACATAACATTTTTGTTATGTTAGAATACAAGGATGCAAACCGACAGCATCCTTCACACGTGGTCGCGTGAGCGGCTCGTCACCGAGCTCGGCAAAGTCGTCGAGAATCCCGATTCCAAACCCTCCGAGATCATCGCCGCCTGTCGCGAGATCTCACGTCTCGTAGGGCACTCCGAAAAGCCCGAGGACCCACCCGAGCCACGCGACACCCTCCGCGACTTCATCAAACGCGTCCGCAACGGCGAAACCCCTGACTTACCAACAGAATGATGGGAAAACCCCGAAAATGATAGGCAAGTAATCGCTCACTCAAAAACACCCAATCCGCCTACCATAAACACCTTACAAAGAATCAACACCCACAAAACACCGAAAAATGACCAAAAACGCGATCCCCTATCATTTCCCATCATTTTGAAAATACTCCTTCCGCCTTGGCGGAACCCCGCGACCGCGGGGCGATCATTTTGGCGAAGCCTCTTTATCTTACTCTTGCTCTTTATCTTTTTCTCATCACCAACCAACGCCCAATCCAATCCTACTCATTCTCTCACCACCCACCAACGCCGAACCAACCCCATTCTAACTCCCAGCTCCTAACTTCTAACTCCTAATCCCCCTCATTCTCTCTCCCCCCTTGAACGTTGAGCGTTAAAAGTTCGACGTTGAACGTTCCTCCCCTTCTAACTCCCAGTTCCTAACTACTACCTCCAGAAGCCCAGTGCCTTCTCCAGACACGTTAAAACTGATTACTGATCACAGATTACCGATCACAGCGCCGCAGGCGCTTCCCTCCCCATGAAATCCCAACTCACCCGCCTCCAAACCCTCTACCATTGCCGCGAAGAAGGCACTGGCAAACCCATCCCCTTCGTTCCCCGCCCCGAGCAGGAAACCATCTTCCAACACCTCATCGATCGCCCTAACGAACCCGCCTACATCATCAAATCCCGGCGCCTCGGACTCTCCACCGGCATCAACCTCTTCCAGGTCGACAGCGCCTGCTGGCACCGTGGCTGGACCGGAATGCTCATTGACCGCACCCAGGAAGACGCCTCCCGAAAAATGGCCGACCAGATCCGCTTCGGATTCGAAAACATGGATCCCGAAGTCCGCACCCAATACCAGATCGTCCGCCAGTCCGACCGTGAGCTGCGCCTCCGCCTCGCCGACGAGAACAAACCCGAAGCCTCCACCATCTACGCCGGAGTCTCCGCCCGTGGGGGCGACTTCTCCCTGCTCCACGTTTCCGAGATGGGCCCCATCGCCGCACGCGACGACGCCCGCGCCAAAGAAATTGTCAACGGTGCCTTCCCCGCCGCCAGCCGAGGCAGCACCGTCGTGGAAACCACCTGGATGGGAGGCAAAACCGGACGCCTCTGGGACCTCATTGACCCCATCCTCCACAAAGATCCCAACGCCCCCGGCACCATCTACTTCTTCCCCTGGCACGCCGACCCCGAAGCCATCGAAATGCAAGGCATGGTCACCGCCGAGATCGAAGACTACTTCCGGAAATTGGAGGATCGGTTAGGCAAACGATTCGATCCCGAGCAGAAAAAATGGTATGCCGCCAAGCGCGTCCGCCATCGCCACGAAGTCGTTCGCGAATACCCCTCCACCCTCGAAGAAGCCCTCTCTTCCCCCGTCGAGGGCGCCATCTACGCCTCCTACCTCGACCAGGCCATGACCGATGGGCGCATCACCGACTTCCCCATTGATCGCTCCGCCCTCGTCCATACCGCGTGGGACCTCGGCTCCCCCTTCAACACCGTCACCTGGTATTTCCAGATCATCGGGCGCGAGATACTCATCATCGACGTCGACCTCGAGCTCAACATCACCCTTACCGATCGCGTCTCCCGCATCCTCTCGAAGGGGTATCCGTTAGGCACCCATCTTCTCCCTCACGATGCCACCGCCACTGCGACCAGCGGAAAAAGCGTCCAGCAGGATCTTCAGGAAGCCGGCCTTTCCAACACCCGCGTCGTCCCCCGCACCCAGAACGTCTGGATCGGGATCAACGCCACCGAAGAAGCCTTTCCCCGCATGCGCTTCCACGCCACCAACTGCGCCACCGGAATCGACCGATTGCAGAACTACCGCGTCACCAACGAATCCCGCACTGGCCTCGCCGTCGAGACACCCGTCCACGACCGCAACTCCCACGCCGCCGACGCCCTCCGCATCATGATGGAAGGCATGGAATCCGGCCTCGCCGGAAAATCCCACCACACCGGCACCCGCCGCTCCGTCCGTAAAGCCCGCGTCATGCGTGGGTATGGGGGTGTGCGGTGAAATATTTAAGAATCTTTTCTCGAAAACAAAAAGTATTCGAGCAAAATTCATTCGTAATCGTCTCAACAAATCTACAACATACGAAATTTCGAAGCCAAATGAATGAAATTAATAGAATTATCATCATCATTAAGCGAAATTACCCACATATTCGAATGCAGCGATCTCACTCCATTTCAAATTAAGATTTATCTCATTGTTGATTTCAAAGCATTTGATTTTCAATAGCTCCTAAATATCTTGACTCGATGACTTCAACTCCAGGCTTCGCAAATCCTCCTGTTACAGAGGTTGCAATCGGAGTGTTCTTTGACCTCATTCCAGATTTGGTAAACGGGCATTTTGGCCAATTTTGGGAACGCCACAAAGATGATTGGCCAACCTCTCGCGACGCGAGAGTCCTACCTTACCAATTGGAGCAGTTCGATGATTCTCCGGTTTTTGGGCAGTTGAATTTGCACTTCTCCCAGGATCCTGAAGTTAGATTCCAGTTTCTGGACATTTCAGAAACTCGCATTTTGCAGCTACAAAAAACAGCGTTCATCTACAATTGGAGAAAGGCAGAGGAAGACTACCCTCGTTTCCATGTTCTGAATGATGAATTCACAAACTGGTACACCAAATTTCAAGCGTTCGCACAAGATCGGAACCTCTCGCTATCTTCACCGCGCCAATGGGAAGTTACTTACGTAAATTCCATTCCCAAAGGTGTGCTTTGGGAAAGTGTGCAAGATTGGGAAAGCGTGCTTTGTGGTCCCTTTTTGTTTCCGGATCCCTCGTACAAAATGAAACTTGAATCCGTTGTCTCAAATTGGAGCTATGTAATTGGCGAAAATGACGGCCGCCTGCGTGCGAGCGTTTCTCATGCAAAAGATGCAGAACCAGAGACTTTGACTATCAAACTTTCAACAAGAGGACCGATCAAGACATCAGTCGAAGATGGTTTAAAGATCGGTCACAACGCGATCGTAACCTTTTTCAAAGACATCACTTCCGGAAAAGCTCACTCATACTGGGAACTAGAAGATGAATAGCATAGGCTCAACCATATCTCCTCTCCAATTGTCAGAAACCGAAGAGGACTCAATAATTTCTCACTTGGGATTCGAATCAACTGAGAAAACTTGGCGTGCTCGATTCCTAGATATCCAAACTTCAATCCGGAAAGAGATATTCGAAGACGCGCGCCCTACCCAAGAGGCAATTCAAGCATTGCTTTCTATCTTTAAATCAGTCCAACAAACAGATTGGAAAATGAGGCCTCCTACATCAATCTCTTTGGATGGGGATGGAGGGTTCACGATCGAGTTCAATCTAGGCCCGGGCTCTTCAGACATTATCGAGGCAACAAGTGAAGGGGAAATAGAGTCAATCTCTATACGAAACGGAAAAGTTCGATCTCGAAAGCCTTTGGCTACTGTCACCACAACAGTCTCCAAATTCGCTTAACCAAATCAGTACGAGCAAACTTCTTCAAGATTCGACAATGAGGTCCATTTTGAGAAGAATGCTATATACCCGAAATTATTATAACTCGGAGACAAACCACGTCGAACTCAATGCTTTTCGTCCCGAAAAGCATGATACAGACGGAGTTTCTGTTTCATTCAAACCACCCAGAACAGATGAACAGGAAGGTCTTTCCGGACGAAATCCTGGTGGATACGAAGTTGCAACAATCCCAGAGAAGGCTCTTGAGTCACATCAGATTTCAGTCAGAGAAGATCCGACTCCCGAAAATCCTGCACATGCCATTATCCCCGAGCTGCGATACGAAAATAGACGGTCGGACAGGGCTTACGAATTGATGAAGGCTCTCTCTGACGCTGTAACCGAAGTCACAGGGCCATATTTTCCAGAGAAAGAGAGTTCACGAGGTTGACCGTGAATTTATTGATGCAATACGAGAAAAGTATCCGCATCATGACGGCAGCCCCCACAATGCCCCACCGCACCAACAACCGCAAAACCACGCCCAAGGTCAAAAACGGCGTGGTCCAGACGAAGAACCGCCAGCAGGTCACGCGGCTGAACGGACTCGCCGTGGGCATTGATAAATCGGGAGGTCGGCAGGTGCTCACCAAAGACGATGCCTGGAAATTTCTCCGCCTCATCCCCGACTGGAAACGCGTCTCGACCGACCTCGATCTCATCTATCTCTCAGGCACGGTAGCCGAATACGAAGACGGATACTACGAGTATCCTAGTTGGCCAACCATCACACTCAACTCATGGGAGGATGACCTATCAGCCCTCATTCTGGATGAAGAATACGTCCGCCTGCACCGACCTCTGCTCAACAGGCTAGGTGTAGAAATCACCACGGGCGAACACGGCATCACCAAACTCCAGTTCAACGAAGACAACGCCCGCGCCTGGCAGCTTCTCCATATTTTTCTGCACGAGTTAGGACATCACCATTACCGCATCAAGCACGGCCGCGACCGCAGCGCCGGCTCCGAGAAATACGCCGAAGGCTACGCCTTCAAGATGGAAAAGAAAGTCTGGCGTCGCTACTGCGAAGCCTTCGACTTCCACCCTCCCGGCAGTCCGTTTTGAGTTCCCCCCATGAAACCCCTCTACCCCATTCTCCTATCCCTCCTCCTCGCCCCATCCCTCTACGCCGACGTCCCGTGGACGATCGACGAATGGGAAGAACGCTGGCAATCCATCGACGAGAGCGTGGAAAAGAAACACCTCGGTGACCGCGACATCGGCGGCGATGAAATTGGCGGCACCTACTCGGCACGGAGCTACATGGTCGAGCTGTCCAAGACGGAAGATCGATCCATCACCGCAGCGATCCGCCTCGTCGCAGTTCCGTCCGTCGGCGAGATCATGGAGTATTCCTTCATGATCATGGAAAACGATGCAGAGGGAAATCCGTTACTCCCCCCGGCGTCACCTTCTCACCAACCCACCGCAGAGGAAATCAGCCAGACACTCGAACTCCTGAGCGGCGAAGCAATCAAAGACATCAGCGAGCTTGAGAAACTCCCCGTCTCAGAAGAAGAGCTCGGCGTGGTCGAAGGAAAGGAAACCAAAGAGGTTCGCCGCCTCACGGAGAACGCCGTCCTCATCATCCACCACGTCCTTTACTCCGATATGGTTCGTTTCGAAATCCGAAAGAAAGCGCGCTGAATTCTCATGCTAACACGGCCCCTAAAAAGAGTGCATTTTGCACAACTTTGCAGAATGCACCGCTCTCGAAAAAGATTTCTGTTAGTTTTTGGAATTTTCTTGAAATTCATTCGTCTTTCGGGAGCTAGTTAGGGTAGAGAGTGTTCTCTCTCCTCCTTCCATCCTTCTATGAAATCCATCCTAGCCCGCCTCGGAACGGCTTCTTGTCTTCTGCTCTCATTCACCATCGCGCCCGTAAACGCTCACGACCTCGTCTCCGCGGATGACGACGAAGCGCAGGGTACTGAAAATGCATTCAAACCCACTGTATCAGGCAGTGGGCGCTACGTGGTGTTTCATACCGAGGCTAGCCTGTTGCCTGAGGACGACAATCTCTTCCGCGATGTTTACTGGAGAGACCGCGAGACCCGAGAACTCCGACTAATTTCCCAGAATGCGGAGGGAGAGGCCGGGAATGGGGACTCTAACGACGCAGTGATTTCTGCGAACGGCGCATTTGTTGCATTCCAGTCCACTGCCAGAAACTTCGTCGACGACGATCCAGGTGCCCTGATTGACATTTTCGTCTGCGAGATTGCGACCGGGGAAATCACGATGATTTCCCGATCGCCATCTGGCGAGAGAGGCAACGGGAGTTCCACCGACCCCTCGATCTCGTACGATGGCTCGATGGTGGCGTTTCAATCCGCAGCAACCAACTTATCCCCACTGGACACTATGCCTGATTCCGATATCTACGCCAGGAGCCGCACCGATGATAGCTCGATTGTACTGGTCTCGCGCAACGCCTCGGACGCCCCTGGTAATAGCGCCGAAATTCAGGCCGTCATATCGGGAGATGGAGAGTATGTGGCATTCACCTCATTTTCTGACAATCTGCTCGCCGACGATCCTGACACCGATAGAGATGTCTACCTCTTCCGCCTCGACACCGGAACTCTGGAGCTGGTCTCTTACGACAGCACGAATACCGTCTCAGGCAACGGACTGAGCCAGAATCCCTCTCTCAACGAATCAGGAAGGGTTGTAGTCTTTTACTCCACAGGGACGAACCTTTCGGGAGACGACAACGACGCGTTAAACGACGTGTTCATTCGCTACATGGATGCGATGGCGCCAGAAAACATCCTGGTATCGGTGAATAACGAGAAAGAAAAATCAAACCTTACTTCCGTTAGCGGTCCCCTCTCATTATCCTCCGACGGGCAGTTTGTGGCATTTCGCTCGCAGGGAACGAACATGGGGGCCAGCAACGCAAATGCTGGTTTCTCAGCCTATCACATTTACTTGCGGGATGTGGCTGTTGAGAAAACCATCTTGATGAACGATGTCACCGGAGGTGCAGATGATAGCTCGGATGATGTCACCATCTCAGCTGACGGGGAAACCGTCGTCTACGAATCAGACGCGACCAACCTCGTGAACTTCGACTACAACGGATCGACCACCGACGTCTTCGCTTCACCGGGTCGGGACTTCACCTTCGACCGCGAGGCTCGAGCCGCCGCCATCCAGAAAGCGATACTGCGCGCGAAGCTCACCAAGAAACTCCGGAAATTTAAGAAGAAGCTCCGCAAAGTCCGCCGTGCGAAAAAAGCGGCCCGCGTCAAAGCCTTCAAAAAGAAGATCAGGAAAGTGAAGAAGCAGCTGCGGTCCTTGTAAATGGATCAGGCTCGATAAAGCCATAATTTTCATAGAACCCTTGCGTTCTCTTCTATGGTAATTATAATAGAGCGTCTTCCGCCTTCGTTTCGGTAGCCGGGTGACAGTCACGATGTGCCCCTGTCACACCCGGCTTTCTCGTAGCAAAAGCAAGAAAGAAAACAACAACACCGACCACACAACACCTCATGATCCCCTCCCCTTCCTTCGCCAGGAATGGCCTCCTGGCAGCCACGCTATTGCTTAGTTTCGGCCTGTCACAGGCAGCCGACCGAATCTCTCAAGATGCCAACGGAACGGCTGGCAATGGCCCCTCAGCCGCCAACGACGTCACGCCAGACGGAAAATTCGCCGTTTTTACCAGTGATGCTTCCAATCTCGTCGGTCTCGATGATGACAATGGATTATCCGACGTCTTCGTCTACGAGCGCGCCACCGGAGAACTCACGCTGGTCGCCACCAACGACGTCGGAGAGCAAACAGCAGCAGCCTCAAGCTCCGGCTCGATTTCCAACGACGGCCTCGTCGTTGCCTTCCAAGCGATCGCCACCGACCTCGTTAGCGGCGAAGACGACGATGGCTTTGTCGATATCTATGTGAAGAACCTCGAAGACAACTCCATCGAGTTGGCCTCCCTCGCGGACGACCCCATGAATGAGCCGAATGCCGACTGTCTCCTCCTCGGTCTTTCTGGGAATGGAAAATTCGTCCTCTTCGCTTCGGTAGCCGACAACCTTGTCGACGATGACGACAATATGATGCTCGACCTTTTCGTCCGCGATCTCGATGGCGAAACGACCACTCGCGTTTCGGTGGCCGACGGTGGCGCCGAACTTACCGGCACTGGTCCTAGCTGGGGATCAATCTCTGACGACGGGACACTCGTCGTCTTCGCGACGGACAGCGCCAATGTCGTCACGGATGACTTCAATACTTTCTCAGACGTATTTCTGCACTCCGTAGGCTCCGTTCCAGCGAGCACAGTGCGCATTTCCATGGACTTTAATGACGAAGAGACCAATGGGGATTCCAACAACCCGGTCATCGCCGGGAATGGTCTCTATGTCGCATTTGACTCCGACGCATCCGATCTCGTCGATGGAGATGCGAATGATGCTCGCGACGTCTTTATCTACGACATTTTCAACGACCAGACACAGATCGTATCGCTCACCACGAATCGGAGCCAGGTTGACCAACCGAGTTCCTTTCCCACCATCTCCGGCAATGGTCGCTTCGTGGGTTTCACATCGGCGTCCCCAGACTTTGATAACCGTTACTCCGGATCGGGTTTAGAAGGTTTCTACAAAGACCTTCAGACGAACAGCGTCGAGCTTGCGAACATCACCAAAAACAACCAGCAGGGAAATGGAGCCGCCAGCATTCCTCTCGTATCCTCGAATGGTGCCCTTGTTTTCACCAGCAACTCCACCAATCTCGTCAACGGCGGCGGTGGAAGTGAAACGCACGCCTTTTACACCAAGCCCAAGACACCAAAGATCGTCGTAAACCAGGCACTCAAGGCTGCCTTCAAAAAGAAGATCAAAAAGGCGAAATTCGCCCTCCGCAAAGCCAAGCGGGCCGGTAAGAAAGCACGAGTGAAAAAGCTCAAGCGCAAGATCCGGACCCTTCGCAAGAGGATGAAAAAAATCTGAACGAACCGATAGAACTTCCCCAACAGCCGCCCTTGCCACTTAAGCAGGGGCGGCTTTTTTCTGTACGGGAATCTTTTTCCTGTAACAAAGCGCCGACGATTTCGAGGGAAGTAGATGGGAAAGTTTTCCCCTCCGGCAATAGAACTGCTTAGCCGGAACTTATACGCGTCTACTACCCGATGAAACTCTCCATCCCCTGCTTCGTTTTTACGGCTCTTCTCGCCGGGCTTTTCTCCATCGCCTCCGCCGCTCCCGGCGAACTCGTCGTGGGGATCAAGATCGCCGACAACACCAACGGACTCGGCGACCTGAACGACGTCGATAATTTCGGCAGCTCGATCACCGATATCGGCGACCTTGACGGGGACGGAATTCCCGACCTCGCGGTAGGTGCCGCCAGCGACTCGACGAACGGACTGTCCAAAGGAGCGGTTTACATCCTTTTCCTCAACTCCAACGGCACCGTCAAGAGCCAGACAAAAATCGCTGACAACACCGGTGGATTCGGCACTCTTTCCAATGGGGACCAGTTCGGCACTTCCTGCGCGGCACCAGGAGACATCGATGGCGATGGCGTCCAGGATCTTATCGTCGGAGCTTCGACTGATGATACCGGGGGAGCAAATCGCGGTGCCGCCTACGTGCTGTTCCTCAATACTAACGGAACTGTCAAAGCCCAGACCAAGCTGGCCCACAACACCGGGGGATTCGGACCTCTCAACGATAACGACTTCTTCGGCGCATCCTGCACCTCCCTCGGCGACCTGAACAACGACGACATCTCCGAAGTCGTCATCGGCGCCAAGGGAGACGATACCGGTGGCGCCGCGAGAGGTGCCGCCTACGTCCTTTTCCTGACGAACAGCGGAACCGTGATCGGCACCACCAAGCTCGCAAACGCTTCGGAGGGGGCCCCCACTTTTGCCGATCTCGACAACTTTGGATCGTCCTGTGCACCGCTGGAAGATTTGAATGGTGACGGAATTCCCGAGGTGATCATCGGTGCCGAGGGAGACAGCACTGGTGGCATTGCCAGGGGTGCGGTTTACATCCTCTTTCTGAATCTCGATGGCTCCGTGCAAAGTTCGGTAAAAATCGCAAACGGGGTAAATGGATTCGGAACCCTTTCTGACCTCGATCTTTTCGGCTCGTCCTGCACCAGCATGGGCGACATCGACGGCGATGGCATTCCAGACATTGCGGTGGGTTCCAAGTTCGACAGCACCACAGGGCAGAGCCGAGGTGCGCTCCATATCATTTTCCTCAATCAGGATGGAACCGTGAAATCCAGCGTCGAGATCGACGACACCAGTCCTGCCCTGGCACTCAACAACGACGACTTTTTCGGTTCAGCCGTTATCCGCCTCGACGACGGTGGCGAAAGCGGCCTTCCTTTCGTCATGGTCGGCGTGCCGGGTGAAAACACGAACGGCTCCAATCGCGGTGCAATTTTTCTGCTCGCGTTAGGAGATCTCCCCATCACGGTGACAACGACCGTAGACGAACTCGATGCCACCTCTGCCGACGGCACTGGCGTATCCCTCCGCGAAGCGATCCGCGACGCCAAGGCCACGGGTGAATTCCGCACCATCCTTTTCGATTCATCACTGAATGGCGAGACCATCCGCCTCAGCGGCAGCGGCCTGGTGTTGGACGATATGGAGGTGCATATTTCCGGTGTGGGCCTGCCTGATGGAATTACGATCTCGGGTGAGAACACATTTCGCCCCTTCCTCGTAGACAATGTATCGAGCGTCACATTCGAATGTCTCACGATCGCGAACGGACGGAGGGAAAACAATCCCGGAGGAGGTCTCGCAATAAATTCCAGCGTCGCGAAGGCCATCATCAAAGACACCGCATTTCTGAATTGTACCGTGGATGCAGAGTCCGGCGGCGCTATCGCCAACGCCGGCACACTCATCGTGGAGCGTTGCACTTTCCTGAACAACACTGCCGAAGCAGGTGGAGCGATCATCCATGAAGGACCGACCGCAAAGATGAGGATCACGAACTCGAGCTTTTTCAACAACACCGCGATTTCAGGCGTCGGGGGTGCCATCTTCAATGCCACCACGACACAGACCGATATCAACTTCACCACCTTCTCCGGGAACCTGGCAGCATCAGACGGCTCCGCCCTCTTTGTCGAAAACAGCATCGTGATTCTGCAGAACTGCCTCCTCACCGATGACAACATCATCGAAAGAGATGGAATGGCTGTCGTCGTGGAATTCAACGTCCTGACCGTGCCCGACGAAGATCTCGCACCGCTCGGAGACTTCGGAGGAAAAACCCTGACACGACCACTCCTCCCGACTTCTACCGCGAAAAATGCAGGGACCTTTTCTCCCCTTCCCGCCTTCGACCAGAACGGTCTCGCTCGCAATCGCAACGGAGGCACCGATCCCGGAGCCGCCGAAGCCATCGAATCTGCCGACGTCCAGCCCGACAACCTCATCGGCCAGAAACTCGGCAAGCAGAAAGGCAACAACATCTTCAACACCAACGGCGCTGGCCAGAGGATTAACGTAAAGCTCAAGGGAAAGAAGAAGGCCAAGTCCGTCTTCACCGTCCAGAACGACGGCATCATCCCCGACAACATTTCCGTGCGCAGCAACAAGCCTAACCGACGCACACTAAAGTTCAAAGCCTTCCAGCTCACCGGCGGGCGGGCGAATGTGACCGGCTCACTCATCCGTGGTCGCCTCACCCTTTCCAATCTCGACCCCGGCTCGACCGTCCTGTTTCGCACCACCTTTCAGCGCAAAACGCTCGACAAGAAAGCCCGCGGCAAACTGCGTTTCACTTCCACTTCCTCCCTCTTCGGCGTCCGCGACACCGTGCAAGCACGGGTGAAGTCGTTGCGGGACAAGTAAATGTGCAGGTCCCGAGAAAAGAGCTTTCTTTACGCGCAGAACACCGCTACTAAGGGCCACCGGTAGGAGAACAGCGGGAAAAATCCCGTCACTTTTCTCCCCTTCGGTATTACTCCAGACTACCTTTAGGACCCGCTTGTCATGTTCATTCGTCGCTTTACCGCTCTTACTACCGGTCTGCTGGCCGCCCACTTTTGCTGGCTTCTCTCTCCCACAATCACCGCCGCGCCGGGCGATGTGGATTCCTTCGTGAAAATCGCCGATGGCGTAGGCGGTTTCACCGGCGGCCCACTCCCCGTCAATAATGCGTTTGGGAGATCGACTACCAATATCGGAGATCTCAACGGCGACGGAATTCCCGAGCTCGCCGTTGGCGCCTTCAACGACACCAGCGGTGGCGCTCTGTATATCCTCTTCCTCAAAGCGGATGGGACTGTGAAATCTCAGACCAAGATCGCCAGCGACACCTCAGGTCTCGGCACACTCGCGAACGGAGATTCTTTCGGCATGTCCTCCGCTGCACTTGGCGATTTCAATGGAGATGGCATTCCCGATATCGCAGTCGGTGCACCGGGCGACGACACAGGGGGCAGCGGACGTGGCGCTATCTACATTCTCTCTTTGAACACAAACGGAACGGTAAAATCCCAGGAAAAAATCGCCGACAATACCGGCGGATTCGGCACACTCGTAGACGGGGATAGCTTCGGAAACTCCTGTGCTTCTCTGGGCGATCTCGACGGGGACGGCATTTCCGATCTCGCCATCGGAGCCAATGTGGAAGACACAGGCGGTAGCGGAAGAGGTGCTGTCTTCATTGCCTTTCTCAACGCCGACGGAACCGTCAAATCCCAGACCAAGCTCGCACACAATACGAACGGACTTGGCTCGCTCGCAGACGGAGACAACTTCGGATTTTCCTGTGCAAACCTCGGCGATCTGAATGGTGACGGAATTCCCGAACTCGGTGTCGGCGCCCACCAGGATGCCACCGGAGGAACGAGAAGAGGTGCCCTCTACGTGCTCTTCCTCGATACTGACGGAACTGTCGAGTCTCAGACCAAGATCGCGGACAATACAAGCGGCTTCGGCACCCTTGTGGATTTCGACGTTTTCGGATCTTCCTGTACCTCACTAGGCGATCTCGACGGAGACGGAATCCCTGAAGTCGGCGTCGGGGCATTGGACGACGGTACGGGAGGTCTCGGGAGAGGAGCGCTTTACGTACTCTTTCTCAACACAGATGGGAAGGTCCGAGCCCAGAACAAAATCGCGAGTGATCCCGTCGATTTCGATGCACTCGCAGACTACGATAGCTTCGGCTCCTCCTGTGCTGCCCTCGGCGATCTCGACGGAGACTGCATTCCCGAAATCGCCGTCGGTGCTACCAGAATCGACACCCCAGTGAATAATAATCAAGGCGGCCTCTTCATCCTTTCCATCGGCGATCCCCCTATCACAGTCACCACGCTGGAGGACGAAGACGACGCTACCTCCACCGATGGCACCGGTATCTCCCTGCGCGAAGCCGTCAGCGACGCCGAGGACGCCGGCGAATTCCGCACCATTAATTTCGATCCCTCTCTCAACGGGAAAACGATTGTTCTCGGCGGAATGGAGATCCCGATCATCGACCAGGATGTCAAGGTCACCGGAAAAGGTCTTTCCAAGGGCATCGCTATTTCCGGAAACAATCAGTCCCGCATATTCCACATCCAAGGCACTTCCCAGGCGACGCTGGAATGTCTGGAGATATTGGATGGTTACGACGATTCCTTCAGCGGCGGCGGGGTGATCGTTACCAATAGCAATACCCGAGCCGTCATCGATCAATGCTACATTCACGACTGCAGTACCGACGCAGGCGGGGGTGGCGCCGTTGTTTGTAACACGAAACTTTTCGTAAGAAACTCCACCTTTCAGAACAACGCCGGTCCCCTCGGAGGTGCCCTTCTCTCAGCGGGAATTGCTTCGGATCTCACCGTAGAAAATTCCACATTCGTCGGAAATATGTCGATCACCATGGGCGCCGCCGACGGTGCAGCGATCGCCAATATTTCGGACGCCACGAGCACGGTGAAACGCTCCACCTTCATCAGCAACACCGCAGAGAAAGCTAGCTCCTACACCGTCTATTCCGCCAGCGGCCCCATCCACGTGGAGAACTGTGCCTTTGCCGACAGCGAGACCAGCGTGGGCGTCGAGTCCTCAGGCTCCTTTACCGAGTCTGACAACTTCGACCTCGCTCTCTCCGACTTCGCCGACCTCGGATACTACGGCGAAAAAACCCTGACACAGCCACTTCTACCGGATTCGACCGCGAAGAACATGGCCGCCTACACTCCCCTCCCCATTACCGACCAGAATGGGTTTTCTCGCATCCGCAATGGCGGTCCAGACCCCGGTGCAGCCGAGGCCATCGAAACAACCGACTACCAGCCCGATAACCTCATCGGCGAAAAGAGAGGAAAGCAAAAAGGCAACAACATCTACAACACCACAGGCGCGGGACAGAAGGTGAAGGTAAAACTCCAGGGCCGGAAGAAATTCAAGACCTTCATGACCGTTCAGAACGACGGCGAAGTCCCGGACACCATCACCCTGCGCAGCAACAAGCCTAACAAGCGCACCCTGAAACTGAAGGTTCGCCAGATTGGCGGCGGTAACGTCACTGCAGTCCTTCGCACCGGGCTCACCCTTCCCACTCTCGCCCCCGGCCAGTCCGTCTCTTTCAAAGCCGACTACAAGCGCAAGTCGAAGACCAAGAAAGCACGCGGCAAACTCCGTTTCACTTCGACTTCGTCGCTTTTCGGAAAAGCCGACACCGCCATGGCGAAGATCAAGTCGCTGCGGGATTGACGTAACCGTTCCCTCTACAGAGCTCGAAGCGCGGCCTGGAATCGCTTGAGCTTTCTTCTCGCCTTCTTGATGCCGCGGCGGTCGCCTTTTCGCTTGGCGATGCGGATTTTTCTTTTTTCCGCCCTGATCTTTGCCCGCAACGTCGCAATCCTTCTCGAAACGTCTACCCCTTCCACCGATCCAATGTCGGGGTTCGGCCCGTCGAACCGGGTCAACTCCCGCTGATCGAATGCGAGGCCGAAGCTGTCGTCGATACCGCCATCCACGGCCGGGCTTCCAAAAATAGGAATGTGTGTCAGGGTCGGCCCTCCATTGTCCCGCAATGGTGAGAGCATTGGATTGTTGAATCCGACAATATTCCCCTTCACGCCATTGGTATAGCCACCGCCGACACCGATGAGGTTGTTACCACCACTATCGATGGCTATGCTGGCGATGTCACCCGGAACGCCGTCAACGATGTTCCCCGAGAGAATGCTGTTGTCAGGTCTGATATCGGCGGTTCCGGTTCCTGTTTCGACGATATTGACGCTTCCTACGCCGGCGAGAAAGGTCTCAGTGCCAGTGACAAAGGTATTGTTCGTAATGGTGCAGTGAATCAGATCAATATCGCAATCTTCTATATCCTGCGATATGCAGAGAATACCCGCACTGCCGTTGGCGGACCGGTTCCCGCTGATGGTCGTATTGAAGACGGCGTTTTTGGCGTCCGGATTGTCGTCTCTCGCGAGCGTGAGCGGTCCCGTGCCGACCCCACCGACGTTGACGTCGGTGTTGTTGCTGAAAGTACACCCTAGGATCACCGTCCGCGCGTCGCGGATGAAGACTCCCGCTCCGGTCTCGGATGTGTTTCCATCAACGGTCGTGTTGATCATGAAAACCTCGTCACCCGTATTTCCATCGTAGAAAATACTGAAGATGCCATCAAGGGTGCAATCGTTGTTCTCGATCCGGCAGTCCTCGATCCAGAGCGTCCCGCCGTCCGGCTGATTGATGGCCGCGCCGGTCCCGGCCGAGATCGCTCCACCGGTGAGATTCAGGTTTTTGAAAATGACATCGCGGGCTCCATCGATCTGAAAAATGCCGCTCAAAAAACCTGCGTCGATGGTAATCCCGCCGGGAGCAAAAGAACCGTCGATCGTGATGTTTTTATCAATCACGAGGGGGCCGCTGGTAAGATTGATCGTTTCCGGATCGCCGGCCGGGAACTGGATCGAGTCGCCGTCGACGGCATTGGCAATCAATTCGCGCAACGATCCCTGCCCGGAATCTCGGAAACTCTGGATCGTGAGAATCCCGGCCCGCGCGGTCCCAACCAGGGCGAGGAGGCCGAGAATTGCGATGGGTAAAATGAAGTAAGGTCGCAATGAGGTGGTCATATTGGAAAAGAATCGATGGGTTCACCTGTTTCCCTCGGAGTGGTGCCCGATTTGTTTCACAAAAAATTGAAGTTTCTTCCGAATTCGTCAGGCCGGGCGGGCGATGGCCGCTTCACATCGTTGAAATCCACTACGATGCGACGACAGTAGGACGAAGCATGGCTGCGGATAAACATTCCCATTTTCCGACGACGCACTGGACCCTGGTCCAGTCGATTCGCCATGGAGACGTCACTGAGTCACACCAAGCGCTGGGCGAACTCTGTCAGCGCTACTGGTATCCCGTCTACGCCTTCCTGCGTCGCTCGGGACGAAGCGAAGAAGATGCCGAGGATCTGACACAGGCATTTTTCACAAAGCTGATTTCAGAAGATACCCTCCAGGCGATGGAGCCCGACGCCGGGCATGGAAAACTCCGATCATTCCTCCTCGCCGTCTTGACGCGCATGTTAGTTGACGAGAAACGCCACCGGACCGCCGAAAAGCGCGGAGGTGGAATCCCCAATTTCTCCCTCGATCAGCTGGAGGCAGAAAAACGCTACCGGTATGAGCCAGTCGATGTGGAAGACCCGGAGAAGCTTTTCTGGAGAGCATGGGCAAACAATCTCGTGATCACCACTCGTGACAGGATGAAAGCTGTCTTCGAAAAGCAAAATCGGGAAGCGCTCTTCGAAATGCTCGAACCACACCTGATCTCAGAAGAGGGCAGCCTACCCTATGTCGAAATGGCAAACCGTCTCGATTCCACCGAGGGCGCTGTCCGTCTCCTCGTTCATCGCACCCGGAAACGCTTTCGCACCGAGCTGGAAAAAGAAGTCGCCAATACCATCGCCGATTCCTCCGAGCTGGAGAACGAAATGGCCTGGCTGAAAAACACGCTCGCGGGATCGCTCTACTGAGCAGCCATCGCCTTTTCGAGTTCCGCTTTCACCTCGGCGAGCTGATCCGCCTCGACCTTGCAGTCCTCGGGATACTCGGCGGCGAGCCGCTCCAGCTCAGCCAGCCGTTCTCCTGCCTCGGCGTGCTTGCCTTTCTCCATTGCTTCCTCCGCCTGACGGAACAACACCTTTACCATCGCCCCTCCCGTCTCGCGACGAAATCGCGGCACGGCGGGATACAGCCGACGCGAGCTCGCCATCGCGTCTCTCATGATTCGGCGTTCTTCCGACAGGTCTCCCTTTTGCTGCGCCACCTGCGCGAGAGTCATCAGGATGTAGTCTTCGCTGGGGTTTCGGTCATGGAAAAGCTCGCGCCCCAGATCGTAGGCCTCCGTGAGCACACGCGATGCTTCCTCCGGTTTCTTCATCTGGATGAAGGTCGATCCGATG
Organism: Verrucomicrobiales bacterium; assembly: GCA_002698785.1. Taxonomy (GTDB): domain Bacteria; phylum Verrucomicrobiota; class Verrucomicrobiia; order Verrucomicrobiales; family DEV007; genus Arctic95D-9. Next base: position 66,231 of record PAAG01000043.1, read on the forward strand.
TTGGCAAGCATCAGGACAGATTCCGGATCTGGCTTTTCCTGATCATGGCTCAAATGCTCCACATACTCCCGCAGCACTGAAATTGATTCCTCCAATCGTCCCAGTCGGCGCAGGCAGAAAGCATACGCATTGGGCACATCTTTGAGGTGAGGATCATCCGGCGACTCGCGCCAGGCACCAAAGGCTTCCTCTGCCAGGGGCAGAGCTTCTTCCTCGCGATCCGATTTTCCGAGCACCCAGGCGAGCAACCCACTTCCCCAGTGCCAGAGGCTGGTGTGGGACAGTCCCGCCTCTTTCAGCACTGCCATCGCCTCCCTCGCTTGCGCTTCTCCATTTCCACTCCCGCCCTCTCGTTGCAATGCCTCCCCCAGCTCTAACAATGCCTCTGCGAGTTGCCCCGGATCACCCAACTCCCGCTGAATCTCCACCAGTCGCTCCCACTGCTCGATCGACTTTCCGTATTCGTCGAGGTCGTAGTACGTCCGTCCAATGATGGATCGGATCTCGGCTTCGATCTCCGGTTTATCCGCAAGGTCGGTGGCAATGTCGTCGGACGTCTCGGCGAGGATGTCCTGGAGAATGGTGGTATCCCTCCCCTTCGCCTTCGAGTTGCCCGCCGATTCAAACGTTCTCCTCAAGATGCCCACGATCTGCTCGCTTCGTTCCGCCTCGAGGTCGGCGAGGCGACGCGACTCCCTCTCCTGCACGAACAGAATGGAGGAAACTATCAAACCCACCACGAGCGCAAGAAGTATCCCGGCACCACCGACCACAGCGGCCTTGTTTCGCTGGGTGAAACGCTTCGCCACATACCACGAGCTTCGCGGACGTGCGAGGATGGGCTCTTTGTTGAGATAGCGCTGGAGGTCCGCCGCCATCTCGTCGACCGATCCATAGCGTTGTGCTCGCTCGGGCTCCAGTGTCTTGAGCACGATGATGTCGAGGTCGCCGGACAGTTGCGAGTCGATTTCCCGATCCTGTTGCGCCGTCTTTTTGCCCAACAGAGTGGATGGCTTGCGAGGCGTTCGCTCCCGCACCAGTCGCGCCCATTCCCCCGGCTCGGCATCCGCCGTCTTCGTGTCGGCAAAAGGAGTCGTGCCCGTGAGCAGTTCGTAAAGGATGACACCGAGGCTGTAGACATCCGATCGCGTATCGACATCGCGACTACCACTGAGCTGCTCGGGGCTCATGTAGGCGGGAGTGCCCATGAGCCGGTCGGTCCTCGTCACGAGTGTGAGGTTAGTCAGCTCGTTCTCGCCGGTCGCTTTGGAAATCCCGAAATCGATCACCTTCGCCTCGGGTTTTCCATTCACGGTCGTGATGAGAATATTCCCCGGTTTCAAATCCCGATGGATGACGCCCTTGCGATGCGCGTGCTGGATCGCCTCGCAGACAAAAGCGAACAGTTCGAGTTTCTCGCCGGTATCCAGATCATTTTCCTGACAAAACTGCGTAATCGCCCGCCCGCCTTTCACCAGCTCCATCGCGAAGAAAGGCCGACCCGAGGGAGTCGCTCCCGCATCGAGCACTTTGGAAATGCCGGGGTGATCCATCAGCGCCAGCATCTGTCGTTCCTGCTCGAAGCGGGCGAGGACCTCCTTCGTGTCCATGCCCATTTTCAGGATCTTCAGTGCGACCTCGCGGCGGATCGGTTTTTCCTGCGTCGCGAGCCAGACCGAGCCGAAGCCCCCTTCGCCCAGGCATTCCTGTAGAGTGAAATGGCCGAGCACTTCGCCAGGTTTTTCCCCGAAATCCGAGTCGCGCAGATACACCTCCTCCGCCTTCGCATCGAAGTCGCGGAGAATGTCGTCCACATCACTTTCGAGATCGCCCCCCATACGTGGCACTGACGCCTGCATTTACGAACCTGTCAAAACGCGTTCCTCCCCCATGGGAAAACGATTTCAAAAGAAATTGCACTTTTTTGGTAACAAATCGAATGCCGTTCCGAGGGAACAAATGACGGCATCGAATAAACGACTCAGCGCCCCATGAACCCACATCTTTCCACCGAAAAGTCTGACACGGAAATTCCATCCCCCAGGCTCGCCCATAGCCGAAACTGGCTTGCCGGTTCCGCCATTGCCACCGGAGCGATGGCCGCGACCAATGCCTCGGCCGGAATCGTCCAGATCACCCAGGACAGTTCGTTGCGCATCCCTTTCTCCTCGCTGCCAGCAAATGAGGTAAAATTCTCGATCGAAAGCGATTTCACTGGCGACGGCCTCGCCGATGCACCCGGACTGAACGTTTCCAAAGGATCGGGTACCAGTGCGGCGTTGAATACCTACTTCAAGTCGATGGCGTTCAACCAGGAAAACACGCTCTACGCCAGTGCCGTTATCGTAGCCAACACAAACGGATCCGGCGCGCCGTTCGCGAAGTTATTTTACGTTTCTGTGAATCAATCCGGCTTCGATACCCAAAGTCAGCCCTTCTCCCAATCCTTTCTCATCGGCGTCAATTTTCGGGACAACCGAATCAACGGGGGCACCCCCACCGACGGACTCCTCCACGTGCGCGCCATGGCGACTCAGGACGAACCGATCATGGAAATCGTGCGGCTGATTTTTGACGACGAGTCGACGATTCTCATCGGAGCAAACGCGGAGGATACCTATACCGAATGGGAATCTCCCGCCGCCCGTACCGCCCGCCTCGCCCTCATCGCATCTCTCGAAAACAAAGCAAAGAAGCTCAAGAAGAAGGCCGCGCAAGCCAAGCGAAAAGGACAGACCGCCAAAGCAAAGCGCCTGCTCAAAAAATCGAGGAGCTTCCTCAAACGTGCGCAAAGCCTGAAACGGTAGCCGCTCTCGCCTATCGCAAGTTTGTGCACTTTTTCGGTAACAAATTCCGCCGTCTTACGAGGAAACAAGTGGAGGGCCACTCTTTTCCCAAGACGGTCCCAATTCTGCTCACCGAACTACCCCCCCTACTATGAGACATCACTCACTCACCCTCGCAATGGCCTGCTTTTTCCTGTGGTTGCCCTACGCCGCCCATGCAGCGCCCGGCGAGGTGGATACGTTCTCGAAGATTGCCAGCAATACCGGAGGCTTGGGTTCGCTGGTAGACTTCGGGCTTTTCGGCACCTCCTGCACGACACTGGGAGATCTGGATGGCGACGGCATTCCAGAGCTCGTTGTCGGAGCAACTGGTGACAATACGGGCGGCAGTAACCGCGGTGCCCTTTACATACTGTTTCTGGATAGAAATGGGTCGGTCAAATCCCAGACCAAGATCGCCGACAATACGGGGGGATTCAGCACACTCGCAAACTTTGACGAATTCGGGAGTTCCTGCACCTCATTGGGGGATCTGGATGGCGACGGAATTCCGGAACTCGTCGTCGGAGCAATTGGTGACGATACGGGCGGGGATTCCAGGGGTGCCATTCACATACTGTTTCTGAATAGAAATGGGTCGGTCAAATCCCAGACCAAGATCGCCGACAATACGGGGGGATTCGGCACACTCGCAGACGCAGACAAGTTCGGCATATCGTGTGCAGCGTTGGGAGATTTGGATGGCGACGGAGTCTCGGAACTCGTCGTTGGTGCCTCCGACGACGATACGGGCGGCAGTAACCGCGGTGCCCTTTACATACTGTTTCTGGATAGAAATGGGTCGGTAAAATCCCAGACCAAGATCGCCAACAATACGGGGGAATTCGGCACGCTTACAAACGCCGATTTTTTCGGCACCTCCTGCACGACGCCGGGGGATCTGGATGGCGACGGCATTCCCGATCTCGTCGTGGGCGCCGAAGGCGACGACACGGGTGGCACTTTTCGTGGAGCGGTCTATGTGTTGTTCCTGAATGTGGATGGGTCGGTCAAATCCCAGACCAAGATCGCCGACGATACGGGAGGATTCGGCACGCTCACGGACTCCGATGGTTTCGGTATCTCCTGCTCACCGTTAGGAGACCTAAATGGCGACGGAATCCCGGAACTTGTCGTAGGCGCCACCGGCGACGACACGGGCGGAATCCTCCGAGGTGCGGTCTATGTGTTGTTCCTGAATGCGGATGGGTCGGTAAAATCCCAGACCAAGATCGCCAGCAACACGGTAGGGTTCGGCGCGCTTGCAAACGCCGATTTTTTCGGCATCTCCTGCACCTTTCTCGGAGACCTGGATGGCGACGGCATTCCGGAACTCGCCGTCGGGGCGGAGGGAGACGATACGGATGGGGATTCCAGGGGTGCCATTCACATCCTCTCCCTCGGCGACCTGCCCATCACGGTGACCACCGCGGCTGATGAATTCGACACGCCCTCGGGAGCGAACCTTTCCCTGCGCGAAGCAATCCGCGATGCCGAGGCTACGGGCGAGTTTCGCGAAATTGACTTCGCTCCCTCACTCAACGGCTCCACCATCACCCTGACAGACACACTCAATATCGCATCCGGCCAGTCTCTCCGAATCACAGCCAAAGACCTTCCCGACGGCATCACAATATCCGGCGATGGACAGCACCAGATCATCGAGCACCAGGGCGATGCTCTCACCCTTGAGTGCCTCAATCTCGAGAATGGTTTCGAAGGGGGAAGCGGCGGGGGCATCGAGGCCTTCACCTCCAGCGCTCTCTTTGTGAACCAGGTCACCTTTCGACGCTGCATCAGCACAAGCTCTCTCGCCCGGGGTGGCGCCATCTCCAGCAGTGGGTTCGCTAAAATTACAAACTCCACCTTTATCGAAAACGAAGCCGACGAGGGCGGTGCGATTTCGATGACGCTCGGCACCGCACAGCTGCAAGCCGTCAACTGCACCTTCATCAGTAACTCTGCCACAACCCTGTCCGACCCCAACGACGGCGGCGGAGCCATCCTCTGCAGTGGCATTGACGCGGCCAGTATTAACTTCTGCACCTTTATCGAAAACAGTGCCGTGCAGGGCAGCGCACTACTCACGGATAACAGCACCGTCACGCTCAGAAACTGCCTGTTCCCGGGCAGCATGTTCGTAATCGACTTCGTCAACGGAGGAATCGCGAACGAATTCGAATCCCGCTTCCCAGACCTCGACGACCTCGCACCTCTCGCCAACTACAATGGCAAGATCCCCACCCGTCCCCTGCTGCCCACCGCTACCGACATTAACGGCGTGCCTTTCCTCCCTCTCCCCACGACCGATCAAAACGGCCTCCCCCGCACCCGCAACGGCGGCTCCGACCCTGGCGCTGCCGAGGCCATCGAACTCACCGACTACCAACCCGACAACCTCATTGGCGAAAAACGCGGCCGGCAAAAAGGCAACAACCTCTACAACACCACCGGGGCCGGACAGAAAGTCAAAGTGAAGCTTCAGGGCAGGAAGAAATTCAAAACCTTCATGACCGTGCAGAACGACGGCATCTTCCCTGATTCCTTTATCATGCGCAGCAACAAGCCTAACAAGCGCACCCTCAAACTCAAAGTTCGCCAGCTGGGTGGTGGCAACGTCACCGCAGCGCTGCGGCGCGGGCTCCCCCTGCTCAACCTCGCTCCCGGCCAATCCGTCGCCTTCAAAGCCGACTACAAACGCAAATCGAAGGACAGAAAAGCACGCGGCAAACTCCGCTTTACCTCCACCTCTTCCTTCTTCGGCAAAAGCGACACCGTCCAGGCAAAGATCAAGTCGCTGCGGGAGAGGCGTCGATAGCGCCATGAGTATGCAGAGATGACACTACACCAAATTTCAAACACCTATCGCCAAAGCATGGACCTCCTGTCGTTGACTCACCGAATCGCGAGCCTGTCTTGCGCCTTCCTCGCCCTGCACCTGACCGTGGTTTCCCTCCAGGCCGGTCCAGGAGACCTTGCTGTCGAGAGGAGAATCGCCAACGGAGCAAGTGGCCTCGCGCCATCGACCTTGTCCATAGACGATGCCTTCGGCTTTTCCTGCGAGTCCGTTGGCGACATCGATGGCGATGGCATCACCGACATGGTTGTGGGTGCCCCGAGCGACGACACGGGCTTTGCAGGCCATGGAGCGATCTACCTCCTGTTGCTGAATGCAGACGGCACCGTGAAATCTCAATCCAAGGTAGCAGCAGGATTGAATGGCTTTGTTAGCGATCCCGGCATTTCCTTTTTTGGTAGCGCATTGGCGTTTCGACCAGACGTCGGGAACAACGAAATCCCGGTCCTCGCCATAGGCGCCGCTCAATCAAACATTAATGCTACTGATGCGGGCGAGGTCATCCTCGCCGGATTCAATGCGAACGGCAGCATCGTCCCCGGGCCAGGTCTCGTCACCAATTCCTTCGTCGGACCGACACTGACTGCTGAAGACAGTTTCGGATTTTCCTGCGACTGGTTGCCCGATCTGGATGGCGATGGCAACCAGGAACTCGCCGTCGGCGCCCCCGGAGATGATACCGGAGGCAGCAATCGAGGCGCAGTCTACATCCTCTTTCTAGACGATAGCCTGGCGATCAAGTCCTTCCAGAAAATCGCTCACAACACCGGAGTTACCCTCGCAGACAATGACAATTTCGGATTCTCCTGCCGGTATATCGGAGACATCGACCGCGACGGTAAGCCCGAGCTCGCTGTCGGTGCTACCGGGGATAGTACTGTCGGCACCGGCCGGGGAGCCGTCCATATTCTATTTCTGGATCGGACCGGTACCGCAGTCCTTTCGCAGAAAATCTTCTCGGGCGATAATGGAGCTCCCGTTCTCGCAGACTCCAGCGCGTTTGGCTCCAGCATCGCTGCCTTGGGGAACATCGACGCCGAAGGCACTCCCGACATTGCCGTCGGTGCCGCGGGCGATAACGGAGCAGGAGCCATGTTCGTACTCTTGCTCCGGCCTGACGGCTCCGTCAGGGCGAATACCGCCCTGCGATCTGGCTCTTCCGGAGCACCCATCATTAGCACGGGAGATAGCTTCGGCCTGTCCTGCACCCTGCTCGGAGATCTCGATGGCGACCTCGTTCCGGAACTGGCAGTCGGCTCGCCCGGCGAAAGCCTCACCACAAGTGGTGCCGGAGCCACCTACATATTCTCCCTCGGAGATCCACCCGTTACCGTGACCACCGCCGAGGATGAAAACGATACGCCGGCCGGCCCAGAAGTTTCCCTGCGCGAAGCGATCCGGGATGTGGTTGCGTCAGGTCAATTCCGGACGATTCGTTTCGATCAATCTCTGAATGGACAGGCCATTCAACTGGACTCATCTCTCCAAATCGACAACGGCTCGTTGAAACTCACGGGTGCGGGTTTGCCGGACGGAATTAAGATATCAGGGGGCGGCGGCGACACCGAGGGCGGGTTCTTAATGTTCGACTCGTTTTGCATCTTTGAATGCGTGACGATCGAAAACGCGAGGGTCGCATTGGTGATCGTTGATTCCAACGTCGTGCTGCGGGACAGCATCATTGACCGATGCGGATTCCAGAACATCGATCAAGGAAATGTTGGCGGCGGGATACTGGTATCCAGTGCGGAATTCAGTACCAGTCTTTTTGTCGATCGATGCACTTTCACAAATAACATCGCCGACCTGGGAGGTGCCATCGCTGTGAGTGGTTCAGGGTCCGTGGTGCGCATCCTTAATTCCACCTTCGACAACAATGAAGCGTCGGTGCTAGGCGGTGCCATCCGTAAAGACGAACTGAGCGCCGCCCTTGTTACGCGAACTACGTTTTCAGAAAACCGATGCGGGCAGGCTGGCGGAGCGATAAGCATTGCCGGTGGCTTCCTTGGGGTCCAGAACGCGCTCTTTGCGGGCAACGGCGCCCCCATCGATAGCAATCTCAACGGTCCAGTGACCGTGCTTAACAATAGCTTCCTCCCCATCGAGGATCTCGCCCCCCTCGGCGACTACGGCGGAAAAACCCTCACACGCCCCCCATTCTTCTTCTCCTCCGCCAAGAGCAGCGGTCTCTTCAGCCCAAATCCCGAGATCGACCAGCGCGGCATGCCCCGCCGCCGTTTCTTTGCCATCGACACCGGCTCCACCGAAGCCATCGAACTCGCCGACGTCCAGCCCGACGCCCTCATTGGGCAGAAACCCCGCCGCCAAAAAGGAAACAACATTTACAACGCCAACGCAGCTGGCCAGAGAATCGTCGTCAAACTCAAAGGAAAGAAGAAAAGCAAACACGTCTTCAGCATCCAGAACGACGGCATCTTTCCGGACACCATCGGCGTCCGCAGCAACAAGCCTAACAAAAGCGTCGTAAAGCTCAAAGTCTTCCAACTCACCGGTGGTCGGAAGAATGTCACCGGCGCACTCATCCGCGGTCGACTCAGCCTTTCCGACATCGAACCCGGCAGCACCGTACTCTTCCGCAGCACATTGAAGAGCAAAACCAATTCCCGAATCTCACCGAGCAAATTCCGCATCACCTCCACCTCTTCCCTCCTTGGGAAAAGCGACACCGTCCAGGCAAAGGTGAAATCGCTGCGGAAATGACCCCACTGCTCCCGCTCAGGCGATATTCCCCAGAGCAGAGCCTCGCACGGCACTTCGCGTCCGATACAGCACATACACAGCCACAACCATCGACATCAGAGTCAGCCAAACGGTCCAGAAGGGAACCGCCGAGCGATCGGACGCTTGTCGTCCGACACCCTCCCTGCCATAAGTATCTTTCCTGACAGTAGTCGAATGTGCTCCCGCTTTCAGGAGCTGTTGAGTGACGAAATCTCGATTCTCATCCCTGACCAGAAGGTGTTGCCGATGCCCAAAAATCAAATCGTCGACAACAGGAGCATCGATTCTTACGGCCCGTCCTTCGTTCGACGAAAATGATAAGTAAAAGATCGCATTGTCGTCATCATCATACTCGACACGTTGCGACACCGCCTTTTCCCCATTCACCAGGAGCAATTCATCTCGCTCACCATCACGCTTCAGGTATTCCGCGATCTCTTCCTGGGAAAAGGTGACAATGGCATCCACCCGGTCTCTTTCCAAGGTAACGTTCGCAGTGCTGAATCCCGGATCGTGAGCTTCAAGAATTCCAACTATCAAGCATACAAATGCCACGCTAAACCATTGACGCATAAACACGTTTCTCGATCTCATTTCTCGAAAAGAAAGAATCCGCGATGGCCGACAAACCGGCCACCGCGGAAGGAAGAAGGAGGGCCTCCGTTATTACGGATGGATATGGTTTCTTCCGTTTTGAGGGGTAGACTCGTAAGGGAAAACCTTGTTGTAACCCGCATCGTTCGAATTCACACCGTCGATCCCGGCAGCAGAATTGATCGTCACAGGATTCGTCCGCAGGTCACTGATGAGCGCCGTCACCGCAATGTCGATCACATCATCACCAAAGCGGCGTCCGTTCGGCCAGCCACCCGGGATTTGCCCGCCGTTGTCGAACGGGTCCTGGATCGCACTCAGCAGCGTATCTCCACCAAAAATACTCTGGTTCGAAAAGCCCGCGTCGTCCGGGTTGTCCGCATCCATCGGACCAGCACCCGCCAACCGCGCTACTGGAGTAGAAAGGTCGACCTTGATCACATCAGGAATATAGATCCCGGCGATATCCGTGCGGTTCTCCTCGATGGCAGGACCCGATCCGCCAAACACGATCGCATTGATCAGAGCGGCCAGCTCAGGTGTCTCCGCATAGTCACGGAAAAGCTCATCATCTTCCGATGGACTCGTGCGGCTGTAGAGATCCTTGTCACGAATCGCTACAAGGGCCTCATTGAAAAGTGGATTTCCCTGGCGACCGACCTGAGCCATGCGTGGCACAGGAGTCTGCGTCGTGCGGATGGTGCGAGTGAACGTGATCTCCCTGACAGTACGACGACGATTCTTCCGCTTTGTTCTCACCTTTCGGCGCTGATCGTAGGAGTAATCGGTAACAATGTCGATTTTCTCACGGCTCGTCGTCGCATACACACCGACCACCTGCTGATCACCACCGAGCTCGTCCAGGGGAATCGCGAGCGACATCATGTGAATGTTAAAACCACCCTGCGAATCGACACCCGGGTCGCGCAGCTGAAGGAGATCGAAAATGGACTGGATGTCCCCGTAGAAACCATCGTCACGCTGTCCCGCGAACGACATGTAATTGTTGCTCAGCGCAGCGATCGCACCAGCAGTATATCGGTCGAGCTCACCGAGTGTGCTTACCCCTGGCTTCGCAGGGTTTTCGCCATTGTCCGCGACATTGTAGTAAGGAGTCGCGATGCCCTGGTTGTTTGGCGGAACAATTCCCGTGCCCAGCTCGGTTCGAATCCCGGTCGAATTATTGACCTTCGTCACCATGTACGTCTGGATCAGGTTCTGGTTCGCATCTGCATTTGCTTCCACCACGCCGAGGTAGGATTGCAGGATGGTATTCGAGTTCCGATACGTCGTCTCAAACTGGAACTCATACGTGTAGGTCGCGATTCCGGCAGCCACGTCGCTGCCTGTTGAAACGTGAATCGCATACAACACCTCGTCATCGAAATTGTATTTGTTAGGACCGACACCTGGTTCCTGGTGCGGATACACACCGAGAGCAGTCATCAGCATTTTCTGTCCCTCGTAATCGCCGACAAAAGCATAGACGTCCGTCGTGTTTGCCGCAGGATCGAGAGTAATCAGCGGAGCGTCCATGTGACTGGATGCCTCCGCCGTAGGAGATAGGGCCAGCGACACCGCCAAAGCGAGCGCGCCGGAACCGGCCCTGATAATATGGTTTTTTTTCATAGGATTGTTGGTTTTTGGTCGATTGCTTTCTCACTCATCTTCACGAGGAGAAAGGATTTCCGGCGAGTTCTTCACCGAGAGATTTGAGAATTCTTCGTTCGGAAGGAAAGAGAGTATGTTTCAGATCAGAGGCCGCACTGAACCAGTCGCGCGCCTCATCCAGATTGCCGAGTCGGCGAGCGATGACAGCGGCATGAAAGTAAAGCCGCCCATCATCCGTGAGCACAGAAAGAGCCTCGTCCATGTGGACCTGCGCCTCTTCCAGTTGCCCCTTCGCGCAAAGAGCCCACGCCAGCGCATTATGCGTGTAAATATCCTGACGTTCCTCCAACTCCGCCTCGGCAAGCTCGACTGCAAGCCCGATCCTCTCCCCCTTCGTCGCGTGATAGAGGGCATACGTCCGAGGGTCGAGACGCTCCGCCGTCGCATGAAACGTATCGCGCAACTCCTTCGCTCCAGCCGCCTCATCAGCTTCCTCCAGCGCCTCTAACAAAGCCCACTGATACTGCGGCTGCGGGTTCTTCTCCGCCGCTTTCTCAAGCACCGAAACCGCCTCATCAAAATCACCGCTATCCATCAGCATACGGCCACGAAGAAGGAGTGCGGGCGGGTAGTCAGGTATGTAAGTAACCGCTTTGCTGACTACCCGCTCCGCTTCACCAACCTGGGACTGATGAAAGTAAAATCCTGCCAACTGAGTCAACGCCCACGCGAGCGAATCCGGATCCTGCGGCGAGCCAGCAGCCACCGCACGCTTCGTCGCCTCGATCGCACCCGGAACGTCGCCGATCATCCACCTCACCCAGCCCACCCTCGCATAGGATTGCAGATCAGGCCGCATGTCGACCGCCGTCTGGTAGGCCTCGATCGCCTCGTTGATCTTCCCCTGCTCGATCAGGGCATCGCCGAGTAAAAGAAAATCAAACGGCCCGCCTTCTCGTTCTGTCAGGGTTCGGGCGATCTCCTCCGCTTCGGCGAAACGATGAAGATTGTGAGCCACATGCCCGCGCAACAGCAGCGCCTCCGACGCTTCCGCCTCGATCCCCTCGATCTCATCCGCGCAGGCCTCTGCCAGCGTGTAATACCCCGCATCAAAACTCTGCCGCGCCTTTGCGACAAATGCCCAGCCAAGTGCCTCCCACGAGGCCACCGGCACCTGTCCGCTCGCCACTCGCTCCTGCGCCTTGCGGATTCGCTCATCCACCACCCCATCTCCATCATGAGGAATCAGCGCAATGCTCTCAGCCTCCACCTCCTTTTCCGGAACACTCACCTCCTCTATCTCACCAGAACAGGAGACTAGAACTGCAGACGTGATTACCAGGAGCGCTTTCGCGAGCGAGCGAATGGACCGTCGTAAATCTGGGGAAAAGAGAAACATCGAAACCGGGTGACTTTCCCGGGGATTCGCCCGTTTCCACAAAGCGGTTCACTTTTTCTCGATATTTTTTTCACGACCAACGCCAACACGCTCCAGGCCCCGAAAACACAGGGATCAGCTACCCTGCGCATTGCCAGCCAGGACGACAGGTCCCTCTGGCTGAGGACGCCCACCGGCTACCTCCAGGCTCACCGCAAACGTCACCGCTTTCTCCACCGGCCGATCCGGCTGGAAAGAAGCACGCACCGAAGCCGCAGGATCGAACAGACCCGCAGAAACAGGAGCCGGATTCCCCTCCTCAAACACCCACAGCTGATACGTCTTGCCGCTCGGCGCAGGAGGCAGATCCTTCGTTTCGATAAAACCGATCCCGCTTTCCGGATTCCACGCCACATTCGCAGAAATATCCGGATACTCCTCCGATGCCGCAGCCAGCGCCACCAGGCGTATATTTTCCGGATCGTTCAGGCGAGCCAGCTCCGCATTCTCCCTCTTCAACTCCGCCACTTGCAGTCCGAGGAAACCACAGAAAATCGCAAACATCGCCGCCGCCGCCCACGGCACGAAAGAAGAACGCTTCCTTTCGATCGGCCTACGGAAAGGCACCACAGTCTCTTCGCCTCCGCCCGCTTCCCGAAGAATTCGCTCACGCAGCGACGCAGGAGGAATCGCCTCCTCAGCAGAGAGAGCGATCGCCCCTAGCACAGCCTCATACTCACCGACCAGCACAGCCAGCTCCGCATTCGACCTCAATGCCGAGACAAAAGCAGCCCGCTCGTCCTCCGCCAGCTGGCCGAGGGCGTACATCACTGCCTGTTCTTTTAGCTCATCAGTCATTCTTCATCCAGGCGGGGCCCGAGGCACGACCGCAACTTATCCATTGCCAGCCGGATTCGGGACTTTACCGTTCCCGAAGGCACCGACAACTTTTTCGAAATTTCCGTCATCGAAAGAGAATCAAAATACGCCGACTCCACCGCCGTGCGTTGCGAATCCGACAGCCGCGACAGACACGAGTGCACCTGCTCCGACATATCCGACATCGCACACATCAGGAAAGGACTCGATCCCGGATTCTCATCCACAGCCACCGGCACATCCTCTTCGCCCCCAGCCGCAGGAATCCGTCGCCCCGCCTTCCGCATCCTATCGATGCACTTATTTCGCGTCAGCGTCGCCAGCCACGTGATGGGAGACGCCTTCTTCGGGTCATAAGAATCCGGCTTCTTCCAGATCGCGAGGAACACATCCTGCGTCACCTCCTCACTCTCACGCGCATCGTTGAGAATGCGCGACGCCAGCGTAAAAACGACCCGCCCATAGCGATCGTAGACAGCCCCCAGCGTATCCGGATTCTTCCCATCCAGCCGCAACAACAGATCCACATCATCCGCCGCCGAACCGGCACCGGACGTCTGCAAATCTTGAGGGCTTTCGTTACTCATCTGCGGGGATAGCGGTTCCGGGAGAACCACTCACCGGATCGTACAACAAACAAGCATACGTATAGCAAGCAGATTCGGTTCAAAATGGAAATACCTATTCGATGCCCCCAAGCTCGGGTAACACCCCCGCCCCCATCTACCGAAACCAAAAAATTGCGCACCTCACCCTTTCCTCATTCGAGGACGTGTATCATTAGGAAAGATCATCGCCGTTCGCTACGAAGAATCTCCTTAGCGGCCGAAAAATCGATTGGGGTTTCTGTGCCCTCAGCAACACGCTTGGCGGTTTCAGAAAGGACTTCGTCATGCCACGAAGGCGAGTCAATCGACTCATCCGATTCAGTGAGACCCGACCAGAGAAGCTCCATTATTCTGAGCCTCTCATCTTTGGGGAGTGCAAGAATCTCATCAACCGTGACCATGCAGCAGGCTACAGCAATTTTCTCCGAACCTCAACCCTCAGCCTTCACCCGCCCAGTGACTGGCCAGCGCATCGTAGCTTTGAGCTGTTTCCCGTGGAGTCATTCTTTCACCTCAATCAAATCAGACCGAACCAACCGTCCATCTTGGATCGTGAGAATAGCGGAAGTACCCTCACCTATCCCATCCTCTTGTAAACACTCCAGACCGCACCACCCAGGACATACCCACCACCCGCCATCAGCAGCCAGTCCGTCCGTCCCTGTAGAATCAGCACACTGCTCGACACCGCACCCAGCAGAAACGACAGCGTGATCCAGACCGGTATCAGCAGCTTCCAGCCCTCCACCTGGTGCCCGCGCAGCCGCATACCCAGGTGAATCCCAAAGTCCGTGAACAGCCCCGTCAGATGCGTCGTCCGTAGGACCACCCCCCGATACCGATTCGCCAGCGCATTCTGCGCCCCACAGACCGCACTCGCTATCCCGATCGCCACCAGCGGAAAATCCGCATAGAAAAAATGCGCCACCACCAGACACACCCCCATCGCCGAGAGCGCCCGACCGTATGGCTTACTGATCTCCAACGTTGGATGATGCAGCAAAAAACCCGAGATCGTCGCCCCTAGCAAAAACCCCACCGTCGCCATCGCCACATTCGCGATATGCCTGCCCTCCGAAGCACCAAACGGAGACAGCCCCGACCCCAGCCTCGCGATATCCCCCGTCAAATGGCTCACCGACGCCCCCGTCGAAAGCAGGAACCCCGTGTTCAAAAACGACGCACCAAACGCCAGAAGACACCCTCCCAGAACAATTCGGCTAGGCTTGATCACACGCATTCCAACACACAGTCACAATGACCGAACATAGCCACCCCAACCACCACGCGCCACCCCGAATCGACGGAAACCTGCACATTCCCAACTGCTGGAGTGAGGGCTTCAGCCCTTCGAGGACGAAGCCCCTGCTAATCCAGAACGGCTGAAGCCGTCACTCCAACACCCACCTCAATCCTCCCAATAAAACAGAGCATCGAACTCCTTGAACGGCGGCGGACTCAAAATCGTGGGCACCTCCAGCGATTCCGACAGCGGCTCCTCCAGCTCCACACGAGACAGCCTTTTCAATCCATGCCCCTCGAGAAGCCCCTCGATCTTCGAGCTCAACTCCCTCACGGCATCATTAGCGAACTCATCCACAAAACCGAGCGCCGGCAGATAGCTGCTCCCGCCCTTGTCGTGCCACGACTTCACACCCTGACCCATCACAAAAAACGGAGACAACCGACTCAGCAGCACCGCGACGCCACCATACGCCACCTCCTGATAGGCCTCCACTGCAAACGCATCGTCCTCCCGGTAAAACCACGCATCCACAAACGACGCATAGCCCGAACCGTAGTGATCCCACTCGATGCGGGACTTCACCTTCGCCCCCTTCTCCACATCCTTCACCACCCGTTTGTAAAACGAATCGATCTTCCCCTCATCATTCCCCTTCCACGGATCCAGGTAAGAAATCGACCGCGCCTCCAGTAAATCGGCTATCTCAGAATCATTGAACATAGTAATCCCTTACCAAAGGCCACCCTGCCCACCACCGCCACCAAAAATCAAAACGGCCACCACCTGGAATCGATCTCGCCAGAAGCCCTACCTGCTCGAGTGAGGGCTTTAGCCCTTCGATTACCAAGTCCCGGTCATCCCGAAACAGCGAAATCCATCAATCCATCGGCAACGCCCATTGGCTGCCCCCACTCAACTTAAAACTTGCTCCGCGAAGCCTTTCCGTCCATCAACCCACCAGATTCGAATATTCGCCAACACCGCGAGCATTACCACCGCAAAGAAAAACGGCGCGAGATGCGGGATAAAAAAGTAGGAAGCAGCTCCCCCGAAAAAGAGTAACAAGACCAACCCAGAAGGCCGTGGTTTTTCATTCCGTCGAACCCGATAACCGAGCACACAAACGCCCGCAAAAAACACCAGCGCCATCACCAGAGAGAGCCAGTCCTGAAAAAACACAAGCGCCCGATAAGAAATTCCCGGCGGTCCCGCCGAGACCGTTTCGGCATTCTCAGAAAATCCAAAAAGCTCGCCCCCCTTCATCAAACCATAATGGATCTCGACAGGAAAAAATCCCGCAACCGGAGCAACCGCACATCCAATCAACAGCGCTGTCAAGAATGCATTCCTCATTTACTAGGAACATAGTATCGACAACACCAAAATCAAATCTCGCCGACTTCACGGTTCTGGATTGATCGCCTCAGCCCTTATAGGATGGAGTCACAGCCTGGAAACTCCTGAAGCAGACATTCACCGATACCCAGAATTTCTTCCCTAATGATCCCAATCACTCATACATAAACCGAAAACACAATCCCCTGATCCTCACGAGCAAAAAGATCGGGCAACGAAACTCCATCAAAATGCACATGATAGGGAGCTTCATCCACCTCTTTCGGAAGCCAGTCAGCAAAAGCAAGCAATCCCTCACGATGTCCGGTAACGATCAACTCGTCACCCTCTGCCCGGATCACAAGCTTCCCTGCCGATTTAACAAACACCGTCGAGCGAAAAACCATACGATAAGGAGCCGGATCGAACCCACTCTCAAGATCTACCACAAACGACTCCGCCCCATCGTCACAGCAAAACTCCCAAAGCCTTTCTCGAAGCTCAGCAAACTCCTCAGCCGTTCCCCTAAGATCGAACTCACCGTTATCCCCAACCGCACGCATAACATCCCTTTCTTCTTCAATCGCAGAAAGCTGAAACATCCGCGCGAGCGCTCATTGGAGCCTGGAAGGCATTCTAGAAACTATCAGCACGCTGAATCAGAATCACCTTGACCTCACGAACCGGCGAATCAGCCCAGTAAGTGATGGCGTAACTCGCAACAATCTTAGTGAAGATCGTTCTTCCAACATCATCAATGTCCGAATAGTCACCTGACTGGAAAGGATCGTCAGCAAGCGACTTGATGAAATTCAAAATCTGCTCCCTCGCTTTCCCTGAGGCCGGGACCTCCGATAAAATATCGAGGTTAATGAATACCTTATAGGGCGGCATTACGAATCTTCCAACCGAGCCTCAAACTCCTCGATCGTGAGCCAATGTTCCGGATCCTTATCGTCCAGTCGCTCCTTCAGAATCGCAGCCGATTCCGGATCTCGAAGATTCTTCAGATGCACAGCGTAAGCAATCACCTTAGAAAGATGCTCATCGGAAAGATGCCCAATTTCGGACTGAATTTCTTCGATTGTCATCATCGAACAAATACCGCGAAAATCCCAAATTTTCAACCACTTCAGGTCGAACCAAAGCGTCACAACAAACAAGGCAAATCCCCAAAACCTCGCCTCCTGCCTGCCCCTGCTGGAGTGAGGGCTTCAGCCCTTCGAGGACAGAGCCTCTCTTTCCACCAAAAATCAAAACCGGTCACCACCGCTTTTTCTTTTGCCTTGGTATATCCTCTGTGGACAATCACCCTTCCCCCTCAATCTCCCCTCCACGCTCTACCAGAGCTTTCATCGGATTCGCAACGAATTTCGCCGACCTCGTTTCCTTCCAATCTGAAAGACACGATTCAACAGAAGCAGTAAAACGTCGCCCGGTCTCATCTGAGTAGAAATCGCAATTCATTCGACGAGCTTGTTCGCACACTTTGCGGAGAACATCGATTTCTGACGGAGTCCACTCCACCGTCAGCTCACGCACAAGCTTATCATCGCGCCAGACATACAAAACCGAACCAAATCCCTTCCTTGACCGAAACTCACTCACTTCTCCCCAACTCCTATCGACCGGCAAGATTCCACAATACTCCTTCAGTTCCTCCTCCGTGGGTTGCCGCTCATTCCAGCAACCCTCCTCCCGAACAACACCCTCAAACTCCGTTGGAATGAGCCGAATCTTGTAATGCTGAAGTCCCATTATCGATCGATAAGCCCGATTAAATCACAATCCAACCCGCAGATACTCAAGAAATTCTTCTGGAATGGAAAAGTTAATCAATTCACAAGAGTTCTGGTACTCACTATTTACTCTCCATTCGATCAATATATTCATCCAGTTCCGAAAGCGGAAAAGCCGATTCCGGCGCCTCTGATGCGGGATGAACCCATGTAGCCACGACCATCTCCGCGAACCTTCGCTCTCCCAGGCCGACGTCGAGTGCTCGTAGTAAGGCATTATGGATATCACCTTCATTCGCCTCACAAAGGCCTTGAACATACAACCAAAGCCCCATTTCTCCCGTTTCGCGAAAAACCGGAACTACCGAAACATCCTCAATCGCTACAACAACCTGTTCCCACCTCGTCGTAACCGGAAATCCTCGTTTGGGCTTTAGCGCAAAGAATTCCCAGTCATCCATATCGGGAGCTTCCTCGACGATCATTTCTACCAGTGGGAACAATTTCTTTTGGCCATCCGCCGTTACGATAAATTCGTTACTCCCCGGAGACGAGCAAAACTCAAAATAGAGATCGGAATCAACCTTTTGAAGTGCCGCGAGCATCTCATCATAGACAGGATCATCAGCAGTTCGCAGGTCTTCCAACTTGGGAGTGAGAATTTCAAACTCACGCCAAAATTTCGCAATTGCGTCCTTCATTTCTACTATTCCTAATATCACTTACCCCCGCTTTGAATACCGTTGCCGCGTAAGCGACTACAAATCAACCCCTACCCTTCCGCATCCGATAATGATACACATCTTTCCCCGCACTCTGCATCTCCGTCGAGTGCGTCACGATTTCATATCCCTGTGACAGGTAAAAATCCACCGCCCGTTGATTCGCCTCAAACACATCGAGCCACACCTCATACATCGGATCAAAAAACGACTCCACCTCCCGCAGCAGCGCCTTGCCGATGCCCTGCCCGTAGAACTCGCGCAACACGTACAGGCGCGAGATCTCGACCGCACCCTCATAGAGATCACTCCGCGCATGACCAATCAGCCGCCCATCACACACCGCAACGACACTGCACATGTTAGGATCATCAATCTCCCTCCCGACCAGCTCCGGTGCATGCACCTTGTGCGACTGCTCCAGCAACTCCTCCTCCGTCTGGATACCGTGATACGCATCCAGCCAGATCTCCCGCAACAAAGGCCCAATCTTCTCACAGTCCTCCAGACAAAGAGGCCGAATCTCTGTGGTGTTCATATTGTGAAGCGGAAAACCCCTCTTCTAATCTTCTTTATCCCAACAACCTTCTCGAGCCGAGTAGAAACGTCAAATCAACCAAGTTAAAATAACCAACCGCCCCCCCAAAATTCACCACCCGCTGGAGTGAGGGCTTCAGCCCTTCGAGGACGGAAGTCCCGGCCATTCCAGAACGGCTGAAGCCGTCACTCCAACCTTTTCTGCCTCTTGAAAATCTCCCTCATCTCCGCTTGAAACTGAACTATCCACTCCACCCTCTCCCCACCCGAACCTTCATAAATCTCTATTGGCATATCCGCATACAATCCGACCAGGAAACCAGCTGTCGGAATTCCAAGAGCTCCATTCGCTCGCCCCTGACCAAAAAGACGAGGTACGAAAGAATCCCCCTCTTTCTCGTATTCAATGTTGGCTTCATAGAATGACACAATTGATTCCGGACGTTCCGAAACATCAACGACACCACTACAATCCAGGGAACCTTTACTCCCGACCCTTGCGAGAATTTTACCCTCTGAATCAGCCAAAAACGCATACCTCACTCTCTTACTGGAGCGGTAAACTTGCGACAGCCATTGGGAGTAGTGTGTTTCTATCATGAAACAAATTTCCCTAAATACCGCCGCATTGGTTTTACCGAAATCCCGTCCATTCCAAAATCCTCTTAAGCCGTCACTCCAACAGCATCTCATACTCCCTCAATATCAGGCACAACACCACCTACTTCCCACTCGCCTTCGGCGGCGCCAGCTTCGGATAGCCGTTGATCAGCTCCCGCATCTCCGCCCGGAATTCCGAAATCCATTTCGAACGCTCTCCCCCACCCCCTTCGTAGATTTCTTCCGGCATATCCGCAAACATCCCCACGAGAAAGCCGACCGCCGGCTTCCCGAAAGCCCCGCTCGTTCGGCCCTGGGTATGGAGGCGAGGGACAAAAGGACCCCTTTCCTTCTCATGCTCGACATTCTCCAGGTAAAACGAAACGATCGCCCCCGGCTTCTCCGACTCGTCTACCACCTCCACACAATCAAGCACTTCCTTGTCGCCCAATCGACCGAGCACCGTTCCCTCAGAATCAGCGACAAAGGCATACCGAACCCTCTCGTCGTCGTCGAGTATCAGCGACAACCACCCAATGTAGTGTGATTCACTCATGCGAAGCGTTCCTCCCTAACTTCGCAGCAGGTTAGGAAAATCGCAACCACTACCGCCACGTATCTTTACCAACTCCGACCTCAGTCCAACTCCTCCGCGAGCCCGATTAATATGCCCTCGGGGCCACGAATATAACAAAGCCGATACACATCCGCATACTCCACAACTTGATCGACCAATTCAGCACCATGACTCCCGAGCCTCTTGATCGTCCCTTCGAGATCCTCAACCGTGAACATCACCCGCAGATAACCAAGAGCGTTCACCGGTGCCCCGCGATGATCCGCCTCCACCGAAGGAGCCAGAAATCGAGACAGCTCAAGCCGACCGTGACCATCCGGAGTTCGCATCATTGCGATCTCAGTCTTCATCCCGGAAAGCCCCGTCACTCCATCTGCCCACACCCCTTCCACAGGGCCGCGCCCTTCCAACTCAAGCCCAAGCTCCGTAAAAAAAGCAATCGCGCCGTCTAAATCCTCCACCACAATCCCAACGTTATGCAAAAGCGGGTACTTCAATTCACTCATCATCTAACAATCACTTTCCGCGACAGACCTACAAATACAAAAACCAATATCACCCTAGACTACCCATCCCACAGTCTCTACCCATCGACCTCGCTCCTTTTCGAAAAAACCCACTTCCCAACCTTTTCAACCCCCCACGCAATACATCCTCCCAGCGAAGCGAACGACAGCCCGAGGAAGATCGTTATCAAAATCCCCTTCCAACTCACAAAAGGATAAGTGGCAACACCAAACCCCAGTACTGCGGTAGCGACACACAGCGCACCCGTCAACACGGCGGTAAGCACCTTTCTATTCCCCGCAATCAGAGCCGCAACCATCGGGCAGACAAGATACGTCCCATACGCCAGCGCATTGGTGATTCTCATACCGACAAGGTCAGGCAGACAAGTCGAAACAATCCGGAACGCCACGAGAAAAAGAATCTCGCCCAAGATTATCGCTACGGGAATACTGCGAACGGCCATCACCACCTACTATCGAATTTCCGACACCCCGTCAACTCCCCAACCACCCCGTCTTCCCCCCTGCTGGAGTGAGGGCTTCAGCCCTTCCCCAAAACACGATCAGTAAACCCATCGCCCGGTAGTGTCTTAATTTAATCGAGTAGATTACAAGGGTCTCAAACAACAGGAGATTCTTGTAGGGAAAAACTGCATCACCCCGATCCTGAGTGCGAAGGATTGCTTAGAGCCTTTGATGTTGTTGGTAAGAAAGCACAAGAACGGCAGGCGCTGGAAGCCGAAGGCAATGCTGACTGCCAACACGGATAGCGAAGGATTCAATGCTTGCTGGACCACCAGTTTTCGAACCAATCCTCAAACGGATCGCTGAGTGAAAAAGCCCAGTCAAATGGTTGATCCAAGCTGAGGAACTCCGTGGTTTTAGCGTCAAAGTAATCGTATTGATAATGGAATGCACCATTCCTAAATCTTCGCATTCGCTCTGCTGGCGTCACTCAAAACCGTGTGATTTACTCATGCGAAGCCTTCCTCAAAAATCGCAGCAGGTTAGGAAAATCGCAACCACTACCGCCACGTATCTTTACCCCTCAAAGCGAGCGCCAGTCTCCCGCTACTCCCCATCCGGTCTCTCCCTGTAATACTCCCGCAACTGATTCCACGCCTTCGCATTGTTCCTGCGAGGGACCTCATTCTTTGTCCCGAACCACACCATCGGCCCCGCACACGAAGAACACCGGGGCGACTCAGCATCGTGGATCGACCGCCTCACCGAGCAACGGCAGTCCGGACAGATCCAGGTATACTTCGAGATCCCGCACACCCCATCGGGGAACACCGGATCTCGACTTCGCCATTTCTTCTCCTCACTCATTCGCACCCAGACGATAACCCTACGCACACCTTCAATCAACCACCCAGTCTCCCCCCCCCCCGCTGGAGTGAGGGCTTCAGCCCTTCCCCAAAGCAAGTACCACCAAGCTCCCCCAAAATCTCGACATTCCCTTAGCAACATGTTAGAATTAACAAGGACTCGCGAAACACCGATCCATTTCCCTCGCTCTTTCTCAAACAACTTACCCGAATCGCAAGCGGTCCGCCCCATTCAGGCGCACTGTTTCCGGGAAAATGATGAAAAACGAAAACCCCATCATTTCCCGTCATTTTCGCCAGACAACCCCCTCCAGCCCCCGGCAATAAAGGAAACCACCCATCCGCCAAATGATGAGCAAATCCCGAAAATGATGGGTAAAAACCGGTCTAACACGCCACTAAGGAGGAACGACACTCCTCTCGTTCACCGGAGCCTCGTGTCCCGTTTCGCGCTTCTACGCCGGCAAACCATCACTCACCCTTCTCCAAGATCTGCTCAATCGCCTTACCGAGCGCCTCCTCCTCTCCAGCCGCCACAGGATAGGAATGGACCGCATCATTGTACCCACCCTTGTGCGACTTGATTTGGAAATGAACCACAAGAGCCGGGAACTTTCCGTAGTAGAAATACTCGTCCACCCGCAGACTAACCAACCTGCGATCCGTGAGATTCCAGAAAGAACTGCAATCCGCGAGCTGCACTCCATCTCTTGTCACCTGCACCTCTCCGCCACCCAGAGCCAACATCTTCCTCCGCCTTCTCTCGATCCGAAGATACATCACCGTCGGGACAAGGAAGCCCCCAAGAATGGCTCCGCCCAGCCCGAACAAAATCATTGGCTGGACACGATAAACAAAGGAAGAGGCAATGTTATATGAAACAAATCCAAAGAAAGCAGCCGCCATTATCCCGGCCGTCGGGAGACACCCCAGCCGCTCCCGGTTCGACTCATCCACATACGCCTTCCAGAGTTCGCCCTCTACATTCCATCGGGCCAGCACTTGATCCGGTGCCTCAAACCCGTCCTCCACCTTCTTGACCTCATCACCAGCGCCCTTCAACAAGAAAACAAACGAAGTCAGCGCCGCTACCCCGAGCAAGCTCCCGCCAACGATGCGAGCCATATCGTTCTGCAGCGGAACCTCCGGATCTCTACCAACCAATCCAAACAACACATACCCCGCCGCAAGAGTGAGCAGGACACAAACAATGATGAGAGCGTTCTGGTTCATACAACAAACCAGCATTTCCCAACCTCACCGAAATGTCGAACGATTTACCGTCAACACCTCGCCACAAACCAACATCAGTCCTCGGCCGCCTACTCAACTAACATATCTCCACCCCTTCAGCCCGTATCCTTATGCAACTCATCTATCACCATCCGCACATCCACCACCTTCTCATCTGGCACCGGGTAGGTCGCAAACCGATTTCTCCTACGCCCCTTCCTGTCTTCGAACACCGTGTGAACAATCAGAGCCGCATACCGATCATCGTAGAAGCCTTCCTCCAAACGCAATCCCACCAGCCCCACACCGTCCTCATTCACCAGGCTCGACCTCATCTGGTAAAACTCGATTTCCCCCTCATCCATTCGCAACTCCTGCTCCGACATTTCCAGCCGCTCCTTTCTCGCCTTCTCGATTCGGAAAAACACCACCGTAGGCAGCAGCACTCCCCCAACCAACGCACACAACCCAGCTAGGAAAATGACCGACTTCGTCTCCGCAATCAGATTCGCCCCCAGCACCAGCCCTACAAAAGCCATCGCCGAAGCCCCGAAGATCGCAGCCAGGACCATATGCCCCTTCTCCGACTTCGCCCGGTGTTCCACATACGCCTCCCATAGAGGACCATCTACCTGCCACTGCAACTCTTTCATATTCCCATCAAAAAAGCCGGGAACCTCAGGCATTCGCTCCCGAAGGCAAGAGACATCATTGAAACGATTCTTGTCGCAAGACTCACAACCATGTAGCCCACACCCCCAAAATCCATTCCAGGATCTCGCACAAGCCAAGACAATACGTCAGTATCTCCTGACAAACCAAAAAATCATAGCAATCGCAAACGCACCCTGAACTTGCGGAATTTCTTCTTCAAACGGCGGATCTTGTTACGATTTCCCGACTTCCTCGCACGCTTAATCGCGCTCTTCACCCTCTTGATCTTCCGCTGTAGAACCGCGATCGCAGCACTGTTATCAACGACAACAGGCGCCGGAACGATCACATCCTCGATCCACATCAGTTTCGTGGTTTCGTAGAGCGAACCTCCGACACCACCTCCCGAGTCAGTATTCGCCCGGCCCATCGCACGAACCAGGAAATTTTGTTGCTCTGGTAGGACAAGCCCCGTCAACTCCCAATCACTCGTCCCACTAATGCGAGACCCAGCGCCCAGCGCAGACCACGTCATCCCATTATCACTGGAAATCTCGAACTTCGCCGAAATCAAATCCGGACTCGTCCCCCCACGACTCCACTTCACCGCCGTGCCATTGTCCATGTAGTCGAGGCTTTGAACCGCAGAACCATTCGTGAGGCGGGCAAAACGCGGACGTGACTCCGAATCGATCGAAGTGAACTGCCCGCCAATCATGATCTTTCCACAAGGAGTAAGGGCAGTGTAGTTCACATTAATATTGGCAGAAGAAGCAAAATCGAGATCCGCCAGACCATTCTTGTTCACACGGGCGATCTTATCCCTCGTCAACCCATTGATCATATCGAATCGCCCTACCATAACCAGATCGCCATTGGCCTGCGCCGCCATGGCACCGATCTCCAGACTCTCAATAATCGGCGTATACGTCATGTCAAAAGAGCCATCCATGTGAAGACGACAGATGAACTCCTGCTCCATCCCATCGACAACGTCGAAAAACCCTCCCGCATAGATCCGCCCGTCATTGTGCATCGCCAGCGTGAAGATCGAACCGTCGATATCCGGTGTGAAAGTCGTATCGAGCGTCCCGTCACTATTCAGCCGCGCCAGATTCGCCTGTGGAGATCCCCCCACATTATCAAACGCACCACCGATCAGAATTTGCCCGTTTTCCAGAACCATCACCGTCCGTATCTCATCGTCCGCATTCGGATCAAAAGAGGCATCCAGAGAACTATCCGCATTCAGCCGCGCGATATTATTCCTCCTCACACTATCCACAAAATGAAAGTGCCCCCCGACGATGATCTTCCCATCTGGCTGAATCGCGAGCGCTTCAATCTCCGGATTCGAAACAATCATTGTATCCGACTCAATCAGCGGATCGAAGTCAACATCCACCGTACCGTCACCATTCAACCGACCGAGATCATTCTGGTCTTCAAACCCGATACCGAAGAATTCCCCACCCAGCACAATCTTCCCGTCCTCCTGTATCGCGATGGCATTTACAGGAACTCCCACGGAAGCATTCGCAGCAAAATCCGTATCTACCGAGCCATTCTGATTCAGGCGCACAATCCCGTTCACCACCTCCCCATCAACCTCGTTCATGGCACCCGTGATCACCGTCTTCCCATCCGGTTGAATCGCCAGCGCCGTCACCTGTGACACATTGTTAGACATCGGATTCAGCTCCTCCTCCACCGATCCATCCGAATTGTATCGCGCCAGGTAAATCCTCGTCACACCCTCCGCACTCACAAAGTCACCAGACACCACAATCTTTCCATCCGGCTGGATCGCGACCTCCCTCACAAAGCTCGAAGTCCCCACCGGGGCAAAATCCATATCGAGATTCCCATCGACATCGACCCGGGCAAAATTGTTCGCCGTCCCACCCCCCGTCGTGGAGAAATTACCACCAAAGATCGCCGCCCCATCCGGCTGAAGCTCAATCGACAGCACCCCGCCATCCGATCCCGGGTCGTAGCCCAGATCGACCGAACCGTCCGTGTTCAACCGAGCGATCCCAGTCCGCGCAGCCCCGCCAATGTCCGTGAAATCACCACCCACCAGGATCTTCCCATCCGGCTGCACCTCGCAATCCAGAACCCGATTCCCCGTGAACGCAGGCGGATCAAAACTCGTATCGATCGTCCCATCCTCATTCAAGATCGCGACAAAATCCCGCGCAGCCCCCGCGATTGTAGCAAAATCACCCCACACAAGAATCCGTCCGTCCGCCAGAGGCAAAATGCCCGTCACATCGTCATCCGCCCCCGGATTGAAAGTCGCATCCAGGTTTCCATCCGCATCCAGCCGGGCGATTCGATCTCGCGCCGTCCCCTCAAACTCCGTAAATTCGCCCCCGATGAGCACCTTCCCATCCGCCTGCGCAGCCACCGCGAGGATCTCCACATTCGTGTCAGTGTTAGATGAAAACGTATTATCAAATCCACCACTGGGCAACAGACGATCCACCCGCCCTACCGTCGGCCCCATGAAATCGAAATACTCCCCTGCGATCAGGATCTTGCCATCCTCCTGCTCAAAGATCGCGTTCACCGTGAACTGACTATCGTTGAAGAAAAAATCCGGATCCGGCACCCCCTCATTCGTCAGCCGCTGCAGTTGAACAGAGCTACCTCCGCCAATCGTAGTGAAATTTCCCGAGACAAGCAGTTTCCCATCCGCCTGGACCTCTACGGCATTGACCGAAGCATTCGGATTCGGATCCCAAGTATCGACAGGATCACCATCAGCGTGCCCCGGCCGGGGGAACAACAAGACCATCGCCGACATTCCAGCGAGAAGAATTCTGGAGCGGTTCATACCGGGCATACTATGGGGAAACCGATCCAAAGACACGTGAAAAATCCGTCGATTTCTCCACATCCGTGTAACTACATGCAACTCAGTATATATCACACACCAGAAGCACAGCCCATATCAGTTCGAACACAGCTTCAGCCTGTCCTCGCGAAGAATCTTACATAAAAGACCCACACGGTCCTGAAACGCATCCACAACCGCCTGCCCTCGCATCCTTTCCAGCCCGGCAAAGAGAAAACCCTGCCCGGCCTCACGCATATAGAGGTTGATCAAACCATCGAGATTCTTGTGTATCACCGTGGACAGCATACTTGGACTGGCCCCGGAAATTGGGCCAAGCTCACTCAAAGCCTCATCGACACAACTGCACGCAAGGTAGAACGGTGGCTGAGTAAGCCAGCTCAAACTCTGATAAGGAGCAAACAACGCAAGCCACTTCTCCCGATCCAATTCGAACACCTTCTCCCTTCGTCCCGATTGCACCCTGACAAGTCCAGACTTCTCCATGTCATTCAGGATCGCCTGGATCGACTTCGAAAACCACCCTGTCTCGCGAGCGATACGCGCTGGATGCCCGCCTTCGTGTGTCAGGAGCCACGCGATCACCTCCGCCCTGGCATTTACACCAAACATAAAACGCAGCCGAAAAAGAAACGCACCCACCTCCTCCGTATCGGGAGGCAAACTCATCCCCCGCGACTCCCTCACTCGATTGCTTTTCGACACGGAACCGGCATCCGCACTATCCAGCTTGAGGAGCACTTTCCATCCCATCTTCTTTGATCGGACCATCTCCTCGGCAATACCGACCAACCGAGGAACATCCGCCATCCCAGGATCACCCACCAGCCCCTTCATCCGCTGCATACTCAGCACATCTCCGTTCTGATGCAGCCAGTCCATCACCTCCCCCATGATACGATGATCCGCCCCAGCAAACCGAGTCGTCGCAAGCAATAACGCCTCCGGATCAATCACAAACGGAACACCATTCCCCCGCGCACTACCCGCCACCCCGATCGACACCCACTGATCCCAGAGGAAATCTTTCATCGCATCACGGAACTCAGATTTCAGCTTATGAAACAAGGTCTTCATATCCCAAAGTGGTCAGCAGTTCCTCCAACACCTCAGCATTCCCCGCATGAATCAATTCCTCATCCCTCATCCAACCAAGGACCTTCGTCGCTTCCTCACGCGACGGCTTGAGAAGTCGCAAATCATCCACATCGACCTCTTGCCGCTTTCGTGACGAATCGATCGCCGCATGAAACTTTAAGTAAATCAAACCAGTCCTACCAATGTAAGTAATAGTCAGACTCTTTCCATACTCACGAACAACCATTTCCGACCAGAACTCCGTCGGATAACTCCCCAGCGGAGCAGCCACCCACGTTGGCCCCGTATTCAGCCAGTTCGGTCGCAACCGCAACTCGTTCGCCACATGCTTCGCCGCGAGTTGAACAGGCTCTGGAAGAGGCCGTGCATCCAGAATGCCACCATCCACCTCCGCCCTGCGGGCAAAAACATCCACATCATACGTTGTTCGCGACACAATCCCCGCCGCCAAAAGAGCAGATCCACCAACCACGACAAGATGAACCGGCGCAACGCTCTCATAATCAAGCATTTCACCCAATAACAGCAGAGCCTCCTCCACCCGCGTTGAATCTAAATCACTCACAACAAGATACTCTAAACATCTTTTCCGGATGTTTCAAACACTTGTTTCGGATGTTTCATACATCCTTTCATTAAAAAGAAAACCCGCCGGGACCGAACTCACCCCGGCTGATACCCCAGCAAAAACCTCTCCTGCGCCGACGTCTCGATCGCCGTTGGGAGCGATTTCCTCACCTGCCGGATTGCCTCCGCATTCTCCACACCTTGGAAAATAAGATACAGCGCGAGCATCGTCCCCGTTCTCCCGACACCACCCTCACAATGCACTACCATTGGCTTCGGACACGCTTCGACAATCTTACGATACTCCTCCACCTGCAGGAGCGTCGGTGCCTCCCCATCCGGTATCAAAACAGCATGAAACTCAAACCCCGCATTTTCCAATACCCGCTGCTGCCTTCGGTTCACTAGTGAAACCACCGTCCGAAACTTCCGCCCGACCAACACCGGCAGATCATCATCATAGGCATCGACTGCAGCGTCCGGATGCCTCAGCCGATCCGGATCCAGATACGCCATCGGCATCCCATACACAGGATGCCCATTCAAGTGCCAGATGTAATTCGCGATCGAATAGCGATAGTTCATATTTCAACACTCCCCTCAAAGCATACCAACACCCGCTCCCGAGGAAAATGCCAAACGCACAAAACTAACACACCTAAAAACTGAACGCAGGACAAACCGCTTCACCCCTCCCCACAAGCAACGCCCCCAACCACACTCACAGCCGACGAAGCTGCTTCTTCACCTTCTTGATCTTCTTTTTGAACTTCTTCACCTTCGCGACCTGCCGCTTACGTTTTGCATTCTTCAGCTTCTTCTTAAACCTCTTCAGCTTCTTGAGCAGTCGCGCACGCAGAGCGGAATTATCCACCGCCACCACCTTCGGCACAAAATCGGACTGATAGACATCCGAATTCTCAGTCGTGCCGCCGACCAGCATATTCGTCCCACCACTGTCGAAGACATGCTCCCCATTGTTCGCGAGGTAGGGAATCGACGACCCCGATCCGCCGAAGTTACCTATACCGAACTCACCCGACTCACCGATGTTGACCGTCGCCGTCGTCTTCGTCACCCGGTCGTGAAGAAAACCCGCCGAGAAAGGCCCCACAAAACGGCTGTCCAGCGTAGTCGCACTCGAGCTGAAACCGACAAAACGTCCATTCTGCGAAATCGACGGAAAACTCGTAAACTGATCCGCCTGCTGCCCCGTGTTCGATACCGACACACGCTCCGTCGTATTCGACACCAGATCCCTGACAAACACATCCGTAATCCCATTCGTATCGCCCGCCACCATATTCGTAGCCGAAGAACCGAACGCCACCACATTCCCATTACCAGAGATCACACACCCCTCATTCGTGCCACCATTCAGAGCCTCCCCACCCGCACTCGTCAGAGAAACACGAGTCGTTGTCCCGCCGATCACATCACGAACAAAAGTATCCCTATGCCCATTCATATCGTTGCCGACCAGATCACTCCCCGTGCTGAGAAACGCGATCTTATTCCCGTCATCCGAGATCGACGGCGAGTCGCAGCTCCCGGCCGATTCCATCTCCCCATCCGTGACAGACACGCGAATCGTCGCCCCGCCATCCACCTCGTGCCGGAAAACATCCTTCGTTCCATTCGAGTCACCCATCACAAAATCGTCAGAGTCCGAAACAAAAGCCACAAACGCACCATCCCCCGAAATATCGAAGCCCTGGATGTCGCCCGCCTCATACTCACCCCCACCATTCGGCACCGATACACGAACCGTCGACCCGCCTCCCGTTCGGTCACGGAGAAAAACATCCTTCAAGCCATTCATGTCCCCGGTCACCACATTCGCATCATCCGAAATAAAGAGAATCCGGTTCCCATCATCAGAAATACGTCCCCCGGACTCCACACCACCAGAGATCTCCCCATCGCCCTCATCCAGCGATACCCGCTCGATCGTCTCACTCACATTATCATAAAGAAACAGATCGAACTCGTCATTATCATCCCCGACAATGAGATCCGTCCCCGTACTGAGAAAAAGCACAAACCGCCCATCTGGAGTGATGTCCATCACACTACAGAACCCATCAGAAAACTCCCCGTTCGTATCGCGGGAAAGCAATTCAATAGCCGAGGCCGAAACCGTCAACAAGACAGGAGAGAACAGGGCAACCAGCCCGACGAAGATACGCAAACAATTCATGGGACACAAAGAGTAGATAGTGAAGAGAAAAATCCGCCAGATTATTCACCACATCTTACCCACATGCCAATACTTCAATTCCGAAAAAATCGCCTTTTTCACCGTGCAAAATGCACCACTTTCCCTATACCTCACACACCACTATAGACCACGGAGCTGTGACTTCAGCCTCCTCGCCTGCTTCTTGAATTTCTTCAACTTCCTGACCTGCCGCTTCTTCCTCGCATTCCCGAGCTTCGTTTTGATCCTCTTCAGCTTTTTCCACAGGCGCGCCTTCAGGATCGCATCGACCCGATTTTGCTCCACCGCATGATCTCCCATTCTCGATGCCACTAGCTGGAGTGAGGGCTTCAGCCCTTTTCGGGACGACAGAGCCCCCTCAAAACGAAAACGGCAAATCACGCCCCTCGCATAGCTCACCCAGATTCTGCGTCGATCTTTCCACCATCCGAAAACTGCTCCAGTAGTGAATCGCTACCGAAACATTCTTCATCGATGTCTCCGAAAAACTGACGTGGATAACCTCGGCCTCATCGCTCGATCGCAAATACATACGCGACGTAGACATGTAGCCAGAATCAGGCACCGCGAAAGAGACGATGATCTCCACACGCTCCACAATTTCGTCCGCGAATGCCTTCGTCACTTCAGGGTAGATGTAACACTCGTAGGGAAAATCTTTCTGCTTAATGGCCTTGATCCTGACGGCGGGATCGGCCGACACCTCCGTTCCGTAGGGAAAGGCATCCTCAGCCTGCGCACATACCGCAGCAACAAGGCACAGTAGAGATAACAAAGTCTTCATTTTCTTCATTCAAAATACAACGATTCGATCCACACCCCAAGCCTCAACAACCGCCCCAGGGAAACGCCATCAAAACTCATCAGCATCAGCATGCACGTTGCAGGGATTATCAGTCGAATAGAGGGAAATCGTAAACTCCACTGTCGCAACGAAAGCGGATGACTCGATTTCACGCTGCAACTCATCCGAACTATCGATTGAATCGACGAATCGATTATAAGACTCCATCACCCGCTCGTTCGGCAAATTGAAACAAGACAGCTTGATGATTGCTGCTTGCCCTTCACTCTCCGGAAATTTATTTGCGACTAACCCCAGAAGCAGAGCATCGAAACCGTTGCAAAGTCGCATCCGAACTCGTTCGAGTTCCCTTTCGATCTCCTCATCAACCCAAGGCCCCTCCTCCACTAGGATCAGGCAGTAGGCTCCCTCGGGAGTTCTCGTCACATAATCGACCAACACGCTGTTATTGTCTCCCATCTTCTCAGCCTCCTCCAGCGCAGCCCCCCTCAGCCCGACGCATACATCTTCCATGAAACCAATGGACCACCACTGCAAAACTCGCCAGAAAGAAAAAGAACACACCTAGCGGCATCGGTATCCACAGAGCCTCAAGAGCCGACGGAGCCTCCCTGCGGTGGGCAATCAGAAATGGGATAAATGAAACCGCGTGAACACCAATGAAAACTAAAAGAATCCTCCAAACGCCCCGCGATATTGCCCTGCGAACAAGAGGAACTACCAAAGCGATCAGTACAGGAACCACCGCGCCCGTGTAACTGGCCACAATCAGGAATTTCAGAACGATCGGACTCATGGCGATTCAGAATAACACAGGCCTACATAAAAATACCACTCACCCAAACCGCTTCTGGATCACCAGCTGCTCGCACCCATCACAATAGAACCCCATTCGCTTCGAATCCGGAGAAAGATACGTCGCCCAGTTTTTCCTACCCACCTTCTGGATCATCAAAGAAGAACTTCCCATACCGAACAGCAGCATATTCGCTACCTCCCGTCGAACACCCACCCGCACCTCACTCATCTCCGTATCGCAGCTCGAACACTTCATTTCTCTAGATTGAAAAACAGTGGAAGTACAGAAACCAAACATCAATCCTCGACCGCAGATTCTTCATCACGCCCCACCCGCTGGAGTGAGGGCTTCAGCCCTTCCCAACCGTCAGAGCCACAGTCCCTCCTCAACCAGCCACCTCGTCCCGCATCCCCTCAATCGCACGTTGAATGTGCCAGGCAAACCACCCCGCGTAGCGCACCTGCAGCTCCGGCATTCTCCAGTCCTGCCCCGTTACCGTGCCACGACAATGCGGCGATCCACAATTACACGACATCGAATAGTCCTCATTATCCGTCGTCGCCCAATCGTGAGTCAATTCCTCGCCCGCCGCGATATCACGCATCGCCACAAAGACAATCTGCCCCTGTATACCAATGTTAGGATCGCACGAGTGATTGCTATACAGCATCGCACCGTCTCGTTCCTCCATCCTTGTCGGAGCAATATACAAATCATCCGCGATCTGAATCTCGGCCGGGCCCAGTTCCTTCTCCAGCCCGGCCCATTCCTCACCGCCGAGAATATATCCCCCTTTCACCGCAACGACCTCCCCCTCCCGGATACCCGAAACAGCAAACAGACCCGTGCCATGAATCCGACTCGTCGAAGCCTTACAACGAGGCGATAAATAAGAAAGACGCATACCCATCGAAACGTAAACGGTCCAAAACCAAACATCAATCCCCGACCACCACACCACCTCCATCTCGAGCCGCTGGAGTGAGGGCTTCAGCCCTTTTCGGAAGCCAAGCCATTCAAGCCCAAAACGGCTAAAGCCGTCACTCCAGCAACGCTGCAAACACAGGCAAGTTCGACCTCGCGTAGCTTGCGGAGTCACCACCCACACAGCGCCTCAATCCACCACCTCCGTTACCCGAACGGTATTCTCACGAGAATCAATCTCCGCCTTCTGCCGGTCGGCGATCGCATCCAGCCGTTTGTGAACCACATAAGAATTATACGAGAATAACATTCCCCCAATTATCCAGTAAAAGACACCCCAGAAGAACCCGATGAAATACGTGAGCACCGACCCACACACCAGCGGGATCAAGATCATCAGGAAAATTCCGATCGGCGGTCTCTTCGCATTCAACCGCTCGACACGGTGCCGCTCCTTCATCGCAAGTATCGTCTCCATCGATGGACTATTCTGGCAAGATTGACTTGAATTAGTCAATTCATTCCTCGAACCAGATGTCGCATTCCCGACTGCCCCGACCTTCTCCGGCGCTACGAAATAACACCATTCAAACTCCCGGCTACCTCGAAATGCTCCACGCGGTCGCTCCCTACCGTGATGAGGCATAACAGATACAGCGGCAGACGCATCGAGGTCCCCGGGATAATCGGGAAAATCCACGATATTGTTCGTGACGAATACCGGCTGAGAACCGTCGAGCATATTGATGACGAAAATCTCATAGCCCATCCCGGACTCACCCGCCGCATAGACATCGCTCGCTAACTCAGCAGGCAATCGTTCCGCCGTAGGTTCGATTGAACGAACCTGATCCGGATGAATCCAGGCATCAGTTTGAAAACCACGATGATCCTCCACACATATAACCCGAGGCACGACCCGCCCATCCTTCAACGTTACCTTGCATGGATAATGCCTGCGACGTCCAGATCGATCGAAAGACGGTTCGATCTTCCTCAGCCGTTCCAGGAACTCGGCAGACGCGACATTACAAGACTCACCCATATTCCCTACAAAGATCGTTATGGGCGTTCAATTCCACCAGAATCCCGCCCGTCTCATACACAATCGCACCCATCGGCGACCTCGTCGTCACCTGCACCTCCTCAAGCCGAGATCCCCTCTCACTGCACGGCGGCAAAACCTCATACTCCAGCGAGCCCTCCGCCAGCCAGGTCCGCACCAGATCCATGCCCGGCTCGTCGAGATTAATCAGTTCGGTGTAGGGTTTCATTTACGCACTCATTAGAAAACCACAATACCGCCAAAATCACGGATAGATCCCCTCCGTCTCCACATTCATGACCACCTCGCAATCACAGAACCCACCAAGAGCCATCAGCGATCCGACAACCCGCACCACAGGATGTCCGTTCGTGGACAGCCACTTCCGCGTAAGCTCATGGGTATGATTGCATCCCTTTGCCTCGATCTCCGCATCGAGCCAATCGAGTAAGTCATCCAACTCACCCTCATCCAAAGGCATTCGAACAAGGCGATCAGCCGACGGACCGAAGAAATTGTGGGCATCCCCACTGACGAGAAGATCCCAATCGGCCTTTATTCGCCTCTCCGTCAAAAAGGAAAGCGTTTCCTCAACCGGCAACCCCTTCCCCTCCAGAAACGCCGTCGTCACCGCAAAATCATTCTCGTGCGGATGATCTACCAGAAAATCACTCACATGATCCACCATCTTCTCGAAGTCAGATCGTGAAATCGGGCAAGCCTCCGCCGCCGCTCGATTTCGCCTCTCTAGCTCCCTTTGAATCGCCAGTTGCCGTAACTCTTTCTTGTCTGCCATGATTCTATATCGAATGCCGTCCGCAGGAGTGGAGACTTAGCACGAAAGGCCATTTACCTACTCTCCTCTAAACTCATCCAGAGGTCGATCGCCACATCCAAATCCTTTTTCTCATCGAAATAGGTCGCTAGTTGGACATGACCGGATTCACCGATTATAAAACTATACAACGCCCACCGCTCGTCTTCCTCTGTCTTCTCGTAGAGCAAATAGGCCCACGCAACATAGCCGTCCTTCTCTTTTTCGTATGTCTCCACCGCGTCCGAACTCGCCGTTTCCTGAATCCACTGGAGTTTACCCTCCTTCGTCTCTCCCTCCTTCATCCCCCACACCGCGATCCAGTTCGTGATCCCCGGCCGCCAGATCACCAAGTCACCATCCTCGACTCGTCGGCGATATTGAGACTCCAGCCCGATACTCCAGCGAGTGGTCATCTGGTATCGACCTGTGATAATTGGAAATTGGTAAGGATCTTGATCCATTGTTAACTAAGCTCCTGAGCACCACCTTCCCCATTCAACGCAGTATTCAAATGCCAATTTGCCAACGCCCACTCTGGATCGGAGTCGATGCGGTAGTCAAACGGACGAAGATGCTCTTTTGCCTGAATCAATCCTCGCAGATACTCGTGTGGAGGATCGGGTTGGCAGACTCGGTATAACAACTCTCGCGTTTCTCTCCAGGTGATCCGTGCAAGAAAAAGCGCATTTGGCTTCTTAGGATTTTCGCCCTTAAACTTCGCATCGAGTTCGTTTTCCCAAGGCTCAATAAGCTCACACTCAGCACGAGACGGCATCCCGTTTTCGATTAAGTCCTCAAAATCAATCATCAGGGAGAGATGCCAATCAAAAACCTCCCGTGGCTCGAACCCCTGAAGAGCAGAATTGATCACCGCAACACCTGGCAGATCCTCCTGTCGAAAATTCACAAGCTGATAATACTCGTCTGGAATCAATACTCGATATTCTTTCATCTAGTAATTCTTCCCAAATGGTAATCTCTCATGTTCCAAGATCAATCGTTAGCCAAACTTTCCCTATTCCGGATTCATCAAGGCTGGAGTGAGGGCTTCAGCCCTTCCCGAAAGCCACGCCACCCAGTCCAATAACGGCTAAAGCCGTCACTCCAGCACATACCGCCCCAAAACCTCGACACAATATTAGAAACATGTTAGAATACCCCCGCACCCGCGGAACACCGGGTCACCTCCCCTGCTCTTTCACAAAATCACCCCATTCCATCCATGGGAATCCCCGCTCAGGGACCGCCCATTTCGGGAAAATGAGGGGAAACGAAAACCCCATCATTTCCGGCATGTAGTCGGTCAAGTAGTTTGGGGTAAAGGTTCGTCGATTTGTTTCATGATTTGAGCGACGCA
>PAAG01000044.1 GCA_002698785.1 Verrucomicrobiales bacterium
TACGTTGGTCGTGCCTCCGGCACTCCCCACCACTGCTGCCTGGGTCTGGGTCCCGTCTCCGATGTTGACCACGGCAGTTGCGTTGCCGTAGACAGCGGGATCGGCGAGGACACTTGCCGCATCCAGATCCAGGGTCGTAAAGACCGGGCAACTGTTGTAGTCGCTCACTTCGATCAGACCGGTCACTCCGTCCCAACCTGCTATCGCACTCACTGAACCGTTTCCACCGTTCAGGATCGTTGTCAGCACGTTCACGTCTCCACCTGCAAACAGATCCACGTCAAAGGCGTGGTTAAGAAACGCTCCGCTTCCCCCATCTATCGTCAAATCGCCATTGAGCACTCCGATGTCCACGGCTCCACCCGGTCCCATCCGGCCAATCGCTCCGCCTAGGCCATCGCTCGCAGAAGACACATCCAGCGTACCCGTAATCAGCGCAAAATCAGACTGTGGAATCACGTCTCCAAGGTGCCCCAAACGCGCCAATCCAGAGGATCCATCGACCAATGTGACCGTTCCAGCAGAAACCCCGAGAAGCACATCCCCTTGCTGGGTTCCAGTAATGTCGGATGCGCCGTGACCGATAGTGGCATCAGCATAAGTCCCGGAGCCCCCGGTTAAAGATAGGTTCCCGGATGCAATGCCGACTTGGATATCTCCTGACATATCACCCGTGACACCATCTCCCCCAGAACCTATCTGGGCATACCCTCGACTACCAGCACCTCCCTCGAGCACGACATCACCTGTGCTTGTAACAATGCAGATATCTCCATCAAAATCTCCTTCACTCAGATACCCAACGTGGCCAATCTGAGCAAAATTTGCAGTGTTAGAATCTCCACCATCCACAAGAACACCCGTTCCCGCTTGGATATGAATATCGCCGGAATGATCTCCATTGCTGAAAGCACCGCCATTTCCGATAGTGGCATAATTGTAGTCGTCTCCACCCCCGGCAAGAACGGATACACTGCCGGTAGCCGTCACGGAAATATTACCGGCATATCCCCGCCCTGAACCCGCACTAACAGGGACAGCGTCGTCCATCGTCCCTGGGGTCTCGATAAAGTCGGCGTTGTATCCTCCGTGGCCCAGTTGAGCATACGCCTGCTGGCTCAACGTATTCCCCGTCATATTCCCGGGCCCACCTATAAAAGCCACATCTCCACCAACATTCAGCGTGATATCACTCTCGATAAAAGTTCCCATGTAATGGCTGCTGCCACCGTGGCCCAACTGCGCGTATGCATAGTATCCCTGCCCAGCCTGAAACGTTACGTTGCCCCCTGCATCGACTAGAATTTCACCTCCTAACATGGCATTGTTCGTCCCATCGTTATCGTCAGGGTTGTCGTAGCCACCGTGCCCAATCCTCGCATGGTTATTGATTGTCTGCCCACCAGTCACACGAACATCTCCGCCCGCTTCAACGATGATGTCACCTGTAAGCGTCATGTCGTGAACCGACGTACGCTCACCGCCGTGCCCGATCTGTGCGAATGAAGCCTGCCCGGTGCGGTCCTGATCCGTCCACCCACCATATCCAACTGTGCCAACTGCGTAGTGGTTCGCTTCTACATATACCTCATCGACAGCCTGGACTCGGATCCGACCCGTGGCATCAAGAGTTTCTCCTGTACCACCATCGATGCGGTTGTAACCGATTTGAGAATAGTATCGGTGCCCGGTATTCAAACCACCTGTGACTGCACCTCCCCACACATTCACATCCTGCCCGACAACGTTGGTCTGCCCTAACCGACTGGCTACAACTACCCCTGTATCGGCTCCACTCAGATCGGCGTTCGCACCGATCCAGACACCAGCGCCACCGTTGGCATAAGCTCCTGCCACATCGAAGACCTGAGTATCCATGTCGATATCTCGAATCCAGTAGTAGCGAAAAGAAGAATCAACCGGTGCACTGGAGAAATCTTCCACCGCAGGATCCCACCCTGCCACAATGTTTACGTCCCCACTTCCTCGGTTGATGGCATCATTCGAGATGAACACGTCCGTTTCAGAGAGAAGATTCAAATCGTAGCTGGAATCTCCCACTGTCGACGAATTGAACCAGATACCACCACTCCCTGTGTCGATCAGCGTGACATGACCACCGCTCATGTTCTGCGCAATTACAGAGCCCGATGCTCCACTCAATTCAAAAACATCACTGCCAGACACTCCCGTAACAGTATCGAACGAACTCGCGCGTATGGTCACATCAGCATTGGAAATTCCTCCAGCCGTGTCCGTTCTGTGCCCGAGCCAGACTGGTGTTCCATCCTGTGCCGTCGAAATCTCTCCAGCAACATCTATCAGGATATCGCCCATGCGGGTTCCTGAACCTCCAGTCGAGGAACCATTTCCTATCATCACGATGTTATTGGCAACGGAACCATTCGTGCGCAACTCAAGGTTACCCTCCCGCGAAATTACTACAATCTCATCTCCCTCTTTTCCGATCGCCCCATCAGCACTGTATCCTCCATGACCTATGTAAACGGGAGAAGTTGGGCCACTGTTCCCTTCCAACAGAATATCCCCCTGCGCGCTTACCCTGACAGAACCATGTATCCCTTCCCCCACACTGGTAACATTGTATCCCCCATGCCCGATCTGAGCAGGATGAAGGCGGATATCTGAAGGTGTATCTCCTGACGTCGTTCCCGAGACTCCCGTCCCTCCGATGACGTTGATTCCACCTCTTACTACATCCACATCGATGTCTCCGGTAAGAGAAAAATTGCCGCCGTGCCCTTGGTGACCGATCGCCGCATAGCTGTAGTAACCATTACTGAGATTGACCGCACCATTGTAATCACCACTGCTTGCAATCACATTCAATCCGTATTCGGCAAGCCCCTCCTGAGTGCCGGCAACCACATCGATATCGCCAGAATGAATTCCCGGCGTATTGAAATAAGTCACGTGCCCGATCTGGGAGTAATTGTAAGTCCTCGCATTTCGCGAAGCAATCACATCAATCTTTCCTCCAGCGCTCACATCGATATCGCCGGAGTAGCCAGAATCCCCTTCGTCTACTGATGCCCTGACACCGCCATGTCCTATCTGGGTATTGGAGTAAGAGTTAGAGGTAAACGTTTCATACTGCGGAGAAATCAGTTGGATATTTCGCCCAGCAGAAACAGAAATATCACTCTCCTCAAACGAGGACACGATTGTGAGCGACGCGCTGTGGCCAATTTTCGCATGCGTATAGCTACTGTCTCCGCCCATCAAAATAACGTCCTCTCCAGCGTCGACGTGAATATCGGCAGATCCAAAGGACGAAGGAGCTGTGGAAGTCACATTTCTCCCACCGTGGCCAATCTGAATGTAGGCTCCATCACTGGACCCACCGGTCCCGGTGATGCTACCTCCCGCAGCAACCGAGACGTTTCCTGCAAAGTACCCGCTGCTTCTCACCCCACCGTGACCAATCTGTGAGTACGAATTCCCGGCGTTTCCTCCAGTCATCGTGACGTCTCCCGCTATATCTAAAAACTCAATCGATCCACTGGACTCACCCGTGCCATAGGCACCGGAGACACCGGCCCCACCATGCCCGACCTGAGCGTAGCTGTTTGCTCCTCCACCGCTCATGACAACGTCGTTGGCTCCATCAATCAGAATCGCGCCTTGCTTGTCTCCGCTCCAAGCATTCCCTCCATGACCAATGTGAGCATAAGAACCTGTTCCCGAGCTGGCGAGCAACGAAACATCTCCCACTTCGTCATCACAGAACGTGATGGAAATAGGTGCGGCTATTAGACCTCCTCCTGTGCCACCGGTTCCACCATGCCCGATCTGTGTAAACGAACCATTCGCCGCTCCTGCATCCAGAGTTACGCCACCAGACTTAACATGAATGTCAATCGCACCGGTTGCGTTTGGCTCTGTTGCAGTGGGTCGATATCCGAGTTGGGCAAAAGAATCAGTCGAACTATCACTACCATGCAGATTCAGACCGTGGGCCGCTACCGTAGTTGTCCCGCCCGCGCTTCCGACTATGACAGGCGCAGTCTCCGTCGCACTTCCCAGAGTTACTGTAGCTCCACCGTTCCCGAAGGTATCGCAGTTGTTAAAATCAATCGCCAGACCCGGATTAGAAACGACTGGATCACAGAAACTTCCCCCTGTGTAGCTCACACTCCCAGGGGTGGCTGTTCCACTCCCATCCCAGCCAGCAACCAAAGTGACCGAGCCATTTCCTTCATTCTGGTAGCTGTCCAGCATCGTAATATTGCCGCCTGTCACGATGTAAAAATCATCCGAAGTGGAAACAAACGTGTCGCCACCATTAATCACATAATCAGTGTTGCTCGTGTCAAAGATCGTAACACCTGCACCGATGTTTCCGTTGATCATGGTAGTCTCATCAACCAAGGCAGAACCCGGAAGGTTCGTCCCGCCGTTGGCAACTTTCTGATAGCCATCACCGCCGAGGTAGTCCCCTGGCTGCAGCCCACTGGAGTTTTGGTGGAAAATGAATACATCACTTCCCGTACCGCTACCATTCGTTCCATTCAATTGACCACTCGCGAACAAATGAACGCCACCCTCTCGCGTGCCACCAGAAGTCTTCGCTCCATCACCATGCCCGATCATCGCATAGGAGTTATCCGCAGCGCCACCGGTAAGAACCATATCACCGTCACCCGCGACCACATTGACATCTCCTGACAAAGAACCATTAGAATTCACTCCACCGTGCCCAATCTGAGCATACTCACCCTCGGCTCCTCCGCTTCCTCCGGTAATAGTCACGGAACCATCTGGAGCCACCACAGTGATATCACCGTCGAAATCACCAGTCAGATTGTAACCACCATGACCGATCTGCGAATACGCCTTGTCCCCATCTCTCTCAGAAGACAGCTCCACACCATTTAACCCAACGACGCAGATTTCACCGCTCAGTGTGACAGCCGCTAGTGTATCGCTCGGCCCACCATGTCCAATCTGACCAGAACTGAAACTGTGGTCACCAACCGTGAAATGACCAAGATCACCGTCATCATCTCCACCGCCATTTTTAATGGTCACAGTTCCTGCATGCGCATGAACTTCAATTGCACCCATGGCAGAACCTGATCTGAACCCGCCGTGCCCAATCTGCCCGACAGAAAGCTCCTGAAGAAGCCCGCCTTCGACATCAATATCCCCTCCAGTTGTCTCTACGAAAATATCACCAACCCGCATTCCACTAGCCCGATCACCTCCGTGGCCGATCATCGCATAATTATGGTCTCGCCCGCCACCGATCACGTCAATGCCGTCCGTAGCTGAAAGATAAATATCTCC
The DNA here is from genome assembly GCA_002698785.1 of Verrucomicrobiales bacterium. Lineage (GTDB taxonomy): Bacteria > Verrucomicrobiota > Verrucomicrobiia > Verrucomicrobiales > DEV007 > Arctic95D-9. The sequence continues at coordinate 5,311 of PAAG01000044.1, forward strand.
CGTCACATCCCCAGACGACTGAACTCCGCCCAAACCTATCTGCGCATAAGCATTCCTACCGTCTGCTCCGGCATTACCAGCCCTTCCCCCGACAACACGAATATCACCATTCGTTGTTATGACCCTGATTCCGTCTGTCGCTCCGATGGTACCAACAGCAGTCACGGTGTGATCCCCTGAGGAGGTTCCACCTCCGTGACCAACCTGCGCAAAGGTCCAGTCGTTCGTTCCTGCAATCAAATCGACGTCTCCCGCCGCTGTCACATTAATAGCACCAGACGCAGTCCCATTTGTGTTACGCCCTCCATGACCGACCAGTTTGTAGTTCAAATCACGATTTCCACCTGAGAGGCTGAAGCCACCAGCAGTGTCGATCACGATATCCCCGGAATGGGTGCCATGCGCTTGGTAACCGCCATGCCCGATATGCGCGCTCGATAGAGTGTTGCTACCAACCGTCGACGAACCAGAAACAAGACTAACACCCGCACCAGAATCGCTCGTGGTAATATGAATATCACCACTGTTCGCACCTCCGTTTTCGTAATGTCCACCATGCCCGATCTGGACTGATGCTCTCACACCAAAACCACCTGTCATTGCCACCGAATTGATTGCGTCGATGGATATCGAACCGGAATGAGTTCCGTCCGCATCATATCCGCCAAAACCGATTTGCGAATAAGCTCTCTCCCCGTCACCACCTGACATTGTTACATTCGCAACATTGGATATGGAAAGATCTCCTGAATTCGACTGGGCCAGAACTGCTCCCCCATGTCCCAGCATCGAGTAGGCGTAAAGACCTCCACCCGAGTTCAACGTTAGGTCACCCGGCTCGCAGAACGAAACTGTTACATCTGCTTCGACGACATCCCCAGCAACAGAGCCATAGCCGCCATGACCGATTTGGGTAAAAGCACCATCAGCATCTCCGCTATTGAATGTCAATCCACTGCCCTTCACATGAACTTCGATATCTCCAGTGCCGCCCATTCCACCAGCGGTCGGTCGGTAGCCAAGTTGCGAAAAGCTATCCGTGCCTGAATCACCAGCAGATAGCATAATTCCCGCTCCAGCAAAAGTGTTCAATCCGTCCTTCGACCCGATAGCAACTCCATCAACTTGTGATTCAGAACCGATGGTCAGAACTCCGCCACTGTTCCCAAAGGAATCACAGGTAAATGACACATTCAGCGTACCATTAGGAGAGATCACCGGATCGCACGGATCTGTAAAATCAACAGAGCCAGTCGAAGTCAATCCAGTTCCATCCCATCCCGCTACGAGAGTCACATCTCCTGAGCCACTATTCTGATAGCTACTCAACATCGTCAGGCTACCTCCTGTCAGAACATAGAATCCGTCCGATGAATTCACGGCAATGTCCGGTCCACCAATCGTGATGTCTACGTCATTCGCGATCGCCAGCGAAATCGGACCACTTCCGATATTTCCACCGATCATCGTTTGCACATCTGCAACCGCAGCATCTTCAAGTGAAATACCGCCATTACCGACGAGCTGAAATCCTAACCCACCCAGATAATCACCCGTTTGCAAACCAGTGCTGTTCTGGTGAAACACAAAAGCACCAGCCCCAGTTCCCGATCCGCTTGAGGCAGACAACGCTCCGCTTGAGAAAAGCTGAACTCCTCCACCCCGTTGACCACTTGAAGTCCCCGCACCATCACCATGCCCCACCATGGCATATGCCTCGTCTCCGGCTCCGCCCGTCAAAGTCAGGTCTCCGTTGCCGGCAGCCACCTTGATCTCCCCTGTCATTTCCCCGCTCGATCCAGATCCTCCATGTCCAATCTGAGTGAAACGCCCCAGATCATTTCCCGAACTCAATGTAACTGCCCCGTTGCTCGAAGTAACAGTGATATCTCCTGTGAAATCTCCCGAGGTATCGTTCCCACCATGGCCGATCTGCACGAAAGAATCATCACCCGTGCCAACCGTAGCGATCAGGCTGACCCCACCAACGCCGACAACACAGATATCACCCTCGTGGTTCCCCGAACTGGTGTAACCTCCGTGACCAATCTGAGCAAAAGTCCAAGCGTCCACACCAGAGGTCATGACAACCGTGCCATCAGCGTGGACATCGATATTTCCGACATATCCCTCGCCAGCGGTCTGAACATCAGCCTGGTACCCACCGTGACCGATCTTTGCGTAGGATCCTCGATTATTACCGGACGCAGATTGTACACCTGTCAGGTGGATATCTCCTCCCGCAGTGACTGAAATATCACTGTCCACAAAATCCGCGACCGTGTGCCTCACTCCAACATGCCCGATCTGCGCTTGAGCGTATAATCCCTGACCTGCCTCGAAATCGAAATCGTTGCCAGCAGTGACCGTGATATCCCCTCCCACTCGCGCCGAAGTCGACTGAATATTATCGTACCCACCATGCCCAATCATCGCATAGTTCTCGCGGGTCTGCCCACCCCTGGCGATGATGTCATTTCCTACCTCAACCACAATGTCCCCGGTCAAATCCATATCCTGAACTGATCCTCGCTCTCCTCCGTGACCTATCTGGGCGTACGAGGCATAGCCTGTTCGATCGGCATTCGTCCAACCACCGTATCCGAGCGTTCCCACCGCGTAATGATTCGCTTCCACAAATAAATCATTCATCGTAGCCACGCGAATTCTCCCTGTCACCGCGAGATCGGTTCCAGTCTGCGCGTCGACCCTGTTGTATCCAATTTGCGAATACTTTTCGCTCCCGTCATTGATTCCTCCGGTCAAAGCACCTCCCCACACATTCACATCGTATCCGGCAACATTTGTCCCTCCAGTTCTACTGCCAAGAACGACACCAGTATCCGCAGCGCTTAGATCTGCATTCGCCCCCACCCAAACACTACCTTCACCATTTCCATGAGATCCCGGAACGCCGAAGATTTGCGTGTCCATGTCCACATCGCGAATCCAGTAGTACCGGAAAGGCGAAACTTCAACATCTGGAGACAGGTCCGCACTCGAAGGATCCCAACCAGCAACAACGTTGATATCGCCGCTCCCCTGATTAATCACATCCTCTGACACGTAAACATCACTAAAAGACAGCAAATTAAGATCAAAACCAGAATCCTGTAGAATTCGATCATCAACCCAGAGTCCGCCGGAGCCCATTCCCACCAAGCTAACATGACCACCAAGCAGGTTATCTTCCATCATGCTTCCAAAGATTCCTGCCACCGCAAAAACATCTCCTCCGGAATCCCCAGACGAATAATCAAGAGACCTCGCACGAATCGTCACATCAGCGTCAGATATCGCACCCGCAGTCGCTGTTCGATGACCAATTCTTACCAGATTCGCATTCCCGGCCACCGAGATTTCTCCCGCCACATCAACGAGAATGTCTCCCTTTCTCTCTCCTGTGTTCGATATGTCTCCATTACCAATGGAAGATGTGGAAACGCCACCGAACATCTCGAGACCACCAGAATGAGAAATCACTTCGATAGTATCGTCTGCATCCCCGATTGATCCGGTCACCCCTTGCCCACCATGACCGACCCGGGCATAGGTGGCACCGGCATCTCCTCCCAGTAAGGAAATGTCATTCATCGCCTCGACGCGTATTGATCCAGAGGCATCGCCATTGATGGCATCGATTCCCCCAAAACCCCCATGGCCAATTTGCGCGTATACTCCATACCCGACTCCCCCTTCCACAGCTATCGCTCCATCAGAAGCCAAGACCGAAATATCCCCGCTGTATGTCTTTGTCAGTCCATTCCCGTAACCGCCGTGGCCAATCTGGGCGGAGTTGTAATTCGAAGCAGTATTCTCAAGCCCCCCAATTACCAGGATGTCTCCAGAATCAGAGGAGACAGTGATCATTCCTGACATATCACCGTCAACATCCCGTCCCCCGTGTCCTATCATTCCGGTAGAGAAATATCCATACGTCCCTCCCTGCACAAGAATGTCTCCTGCGGCTGAATGGACGGTCGTATCTCCAGTCAGAGTCATGCTGGGGTGTCCACCAGTCCCCCCGGTGCTTCGAGTCGCCCCGTGCCCAATGGCTGCATACGAGTGACTCCCTTCACCACCCAACACAGTGATTCCATCAGTCACCGCATTCGTCCCCAGGGAATTGACGGTAGTCGCGCCACCGATGACAGTTCCATCCAGGATCTGAGTTCCACCGTTTCCTATAAGGGCATAGGAAGATCCTCGTGCTCCGCCCAGCACTTGCACGCCTCCTGTAGTAGCAGTCACCTCGACATCACCGGAGACCACCCCTTCGCTCGAATACATGACGTGTCCGATCTGAGCAAAATTGCCGGAACCTCCCGAGCTGTCAGTTGTCCCCTGAACAGTGACTCCCGTCCCTCCAGTAACCGAAATCATTCCAGAATGATCGCCGTGCGTGGAAACACCTCCGTGACCTACAACGGCATAATTATAGTCATCGCCACCACCAGCTGTCACTGCAATGCTCCCATCCGCAGCGACCGTGATGTTTCCAGTATATCCTCGACCACTTCCGGCACTCACAGGAACAGGATCGTCCATTGTCCCCGGAATCTCGATAAAATCAGCGTTGTATCCTCCATGTCCGATCTGCGCCATGCCACGCTCACTTGAGCTGTTCCCCGTTCCAGGTCCTCCCGTCAGAGAAACATTCCCACCTGCCATTATCGAAATATCACTCTCTACGAATTCACCAAGAAAATGATTGTAGCCACCGTGTCCAATTTTCGAGTGAGCAAAGAAACCGCTGCCACTTTGCAGGGAAACGTTTCCATCTACGTCCACCGTAATATCACCACCCAGTCGGGCGAGGTTGTTCCCGTCGTTATCATCCGGATTATCGTATCCACCATGCCCAACCATCGCATGGTTGTTGAAAGTAATTCCCCCCACGACATTCAGGTCTCCACCCGCTTCGACCATTATGTCTCCGGTAAGATCTTTGTCCTTAATAGACGTTCTTTCCCCGCCATGACCGATCTGCGCGTGAGAGGCATAACCGGTCTGATCTTGGTTGGTCCAACCAAGAGCCCCATCAACTCCGACAGCAAAGAAGTTTGCACGCACGTCTACATCGTTCTCTGCACCTACACGAATCCTGCCACTGGCAGAAGTTCCTCCACCCTGCTGAGCGTTAAATCCAATCTGAGAATATTTTCTTGCCCCAGAGTTTGTTCCTCCCGTCACAGCACCACCCCACACATTCACATCGTAACCCGCTACATTTGTCTGACCGTCCCGGCTGGCAACAACCACCGCACGATCCGCTCCCGACATGTCCGGATTCACCCCTACAAAAACACTACCTCCTCCGCTTCCGAAAGCTCCAGCGACATCGAAGATCTCCGTATCCATGTCGATATCGCTTATCGTGTAGTAGCGGAAAGGAGACATCTCGCTTCCGGAAGATAAATCTGAAACAGAAGGATCCCATCCCGCTACGAGATTCACATTTCCTTCACCACGATTGATTATCTCGTCCGCAACAAAGATATCCGAGTGGGACAAAATGTTCAGATCAAAAGACGAAGTCGTATCAATCGACTCCTGCATCGAAATTCCCCCAGTGCCCATATCGACAAGAGTTACATCTCCACCAGCAAGATTTCCGATCACCATGCTGTCGAAGGTTTCAATCACCTGAAAAGTATCTCCCCCCGAAACCCCGGAAGTGAAATCAAGAGATCCCGCGCGAATCGTCACGTTGGAGTCCGAAAGTCCCCCTGCATCCGTCGTTCGGTGACCAATCCAAACAGGATTGGGATTATAGACCAGAGAAATCTCACCAGCCACATCGACAAGTATGTCACCTTGTCTCGTTCCATCCGAATCGTTTAAGTCGCCATGCCCAATGTGAGCTATTGAATCCCCCCCGCTGATGCCTTCGAGTTCAAGATTTCCAGTTTCCGAAATTACCCGAATGCTCTCACCGGCAAGCCCCATGTTGCCGTCTGTATCTCGCCCGCCGTGTCCTATCCTCGCAAAAGTATAAGGCTGATCCCCCGACCGAATCTCGATGTCCCCACTCGCAGTGACCGCAATATTTCCATTGAAATCACCTTCGATTCCCGTTCCCGCACCAAAACCTCCGTGGCCAATCTGAGCGTAGGCACCATAGTTCTCTCCCGCATCAATCGATATGGCTCCGTTCGAAGCGGTCACAAAAATATCGGCACTAGCGTTTCCTGTCACTCCGTTTCCATATCCGCCATGGCCGATTTGAGCGGAATTATATCGGCTGGAGCCAAACGCCTCGCCCCCGATGAGCGAGATATCCCCATCCATTACAGTGACTTCGATGGTGCCAGATTTATTCCCACTATTGTCACGACCCAGATGCCCAATCCCTGCGCCTGCGAAATATCCCGCTGTAGAAGCATTCGCGGTAATTCCTCCCGCAGCGACAGTCACTGTTACGTCTCCTGAAGTCACAGTAGTCGATCCATAAAAATTACCGTGACCAATAACGGCCTGGGCATTACTACCGTCTCCCCCTTGCAATAATATCCCGTCCGCACCAGTTGTCTCCACTATGGTATCGCCGGATAGATCTCCTTCGAAATTGTAACCTCCACTGCCGATCTGAACGAAAGAATTCGTGGAACTTCCCCCGGTAAGCATGATCCCCCCATTGCCGGCGGTCACATCGACGGCTCCTCCCGCATTCCCATCGATATTCAGGCCCCCGTTGCCGATCATGGCATAGTTATTATTCTGATCACCGCCCTGCAGTAGAACCTGCCCGCCTACGAGGACCGAGATATCCCCCATGTAGCCTTGCCCGGCCACATCAAAATCAGAGTCATTCCCTCCATGCCCGAGAAGTGCATAAGAAGAAGTGGAACCACTAGAGACCGATCCACTACCACCGTAGAAAGACAGATCACCACCGGCAGATACGTTGATCGCGCTTTCAGTGAAGGAAGCCAGGTCATGCGTCGCACCACCATGCCCCAGCTGGGCAAACGCTGTGCCGCCTCGACCTGCGGCAAAAGAAATATCGCGACCAGCCGTCACATTGATTTCCGCAGCACCAATCACTGCGGTCGCGTCGGCTTGCTTATTATCGTATCCACCATGTCCAACAATAGCGTAGTTCTCCCGACTCAAACCTGCCTGCGCAGTGATATCACGACCGGCAACAAGGGTAATGTCGCCGCTCATATTTGACGTCCTCAACGCCTCACGGCCTCCATGCCCGATCTGGGCGTATGCGTTATACCCCTGATTGCCCGCACCTGGCGTCGGTGAATTCCCCCAACTGGGATACCCCTCTGCCCCTACCGCAAAACGGTTGGCTATCAGGCTGATATCATTGACCGCCTCAACATGTATCTCACCCGAAATTGGATCAGCCCCGGATGTTCCCGCTGTCGTTCGCGCGTAACCGATTTGGGAAAACTTTCGAGGATTGTAATCTGTATCGAGCGGGCTCGACCATACGTTCACGTCGTAACCCGCCACATTCGTCTGTCCGAGACGGCTACCAACCATGACTTCATTGTCAGCACCAATTTCAGGAGCATCTCGCGATCCCACGTACACGCTCCCCATGTCATTTCCAAAAGCACCATCGACACCGAAAATCTGAGTCTCCATGTCAATATCCGATCCGACTGAATAAAACGAAGCATCGCCAACTCCCAGTGGAGCCACTGAAGAATCCCAACCCGCAACGATGTTAATATTACCGGCACCTCTGTTAGCAATGTTGTCTGCCAGATACACATCCCCTTCAGCGAGCAGAGTGAGACTGAAAGCCGAATCCCAGATCACCTGATCATTCACACTCAGGTTTCCCGCATCCATTGTCCCACCATCGAGAGTAGAAACGATCACGTTGTTGGATGCCAGAGCTGTTTGAAGAGTGCCGTTATTGATATTGAACGGACTGCCAGAAGGATCGTGAGCGGCGGAGCTGATTTCACCATTCCTCGGATCGAGAAGCAATATCCCAGCCGTTCCGTTCGCAGCCAGCGTAGATACCTCTCCGTGAAAACCGAGCACATCTTTTCCTGACACTTCAACAAAACCACCACTAGCAATCCCCCGCGCCGAAATTTTACCTTCGAAGAGAGCATTTTCATCCGCCCACACGATCACGGTTCCACCGTTCCCTGTAGAAGTTGCATCAGCAACAATCTCGCTCCCCGCCTCAACAACCGTGCTGGTAGCATTGACCACACTTTCATCCTGCCCTTGAAATCCTCCTCCAATTTTGACACTGCCTCCACCTTGCGTGCCGCTCACATCGATACTCGCTGAGGCACCCACCGTAACGGTTTCTGCTTCGACGACTACGGATCCTCCAATCCCATCCGAACCCGCAGCTTCAATCTCCCCATTAACTACCGCTTCCCTGGAAGCGTTGACCTCGATAAGTCCACCGGTTCTTCCGCTTGCATAAATTTCACCATCCACTTTGGCATATGCTGCCGCAATCAAAGCTGAGGCAGAGTTCCCCACAGAAGGCGCGCTCACTCGAATACTGCCGCTGCTCGATACAGATCCGCCGATCCCTGACAAACGAACACTCCCTCCGGAACCGCTGACCTCCGTCGCCCGAACCGATCCTTTATTGTTGATCGCCAAAGCATACAGGTTCCCATGTGCCTTCAGTTCCACTGCAGCTCCTTCGATTGTTCCATCGTTAAAAACTCCTGTACCACTCACTCCAGAGCCGGTGGCGCGAACAAACACCCGGTCTCCCATCGAGCTGTCCGTTTCTTTCAGCAACACCTCTTCGCCTGCGGCCAACCCTACCGTTCCATTTCTTGCTGAAATCGTCCCGCTGTTGCTCACAGTTTTCCCTATCAAAAACACATCACCTCCGATAGCATTGACTCGCCCCAGGTTTGTGACACCAGCGCCAGAAGAACCAGCAAAGACCATATCCCCCCCGGCGAGAAACTCCCCGTTGGATACATCGAGAGTGGAAAGGACCAGTCCGTGCACGTCAATCGTTCCTCCCGCTCCGACCAGGATTCCATTTGGGTTAATCACAAATACATTTCCGTTCGCACGTAGCGCTCCATGAATCGCCGTAGGATTCCCTCCTGTCACCCGGTTGAGTACAGCTGCATTGGCGCTGGGTTGCTGAAATCGAGTTAACTCATCGGAATCGATCGAGAATTCCTCCCAGTTGATGATGGCGTTCGCAGTTCGTTGCTCGATATCGAGAATATTACCGCCTCTCGAATGTATCGACACATCGCCGTGAACAACTTGCCCTCCTCTCGGATTCGCGTGGCCTGTTCCCGTCCAAAGTAGCAGCCCGGGGAAGAGGAATGCCAAGACATAGAGACGAGCAAAAACTCGCTTTCGGTAGGAATGAAGTGAAAAGAAAGCACCTAACCAGTCCGTAGTCGGCCCGGAAAACTCAGCAGATGAGATGGAGAGGCGATTGCCGCCCATCGGTTTGTGTTTCATATAAACGCTTCTTCCAAGGTGTTTTTACCCTCCTGAAGAAGCGACTGAGCACAAAGCGCACCACTAAAAGCGATATTGTCTGTTTTTTTGCGACGCAGAGTTGCAACACCAGCGCGGTATTATCCGCACTGCGCGACGGGACGATCAGCTTAAAAATTTCGAGTGGCTCACTTAAACCGCTGAATCTGAATCACCCTCAAGGGAAATCTCTACTCTTAATCACGCGACCCGGGAGTAAGGGAAAGCTCGATTTCCTCACCGTCGCGAAGTACTACGATTTTTGTTTCTTCTCCTACTTTCAGGCTCCCCAACACCTCAGTGTAATCGTAGATGTTGAGAATCTTTTTGTCGGCCAAACCAACAATCACGTCTCCGCCCTTCACACCAGCTTCTCCAGCAGGGCCATTTTCCGCCACACCGCTCAACATGACCCCTTTGACATCACCTTGGCTGTAGTCGGGAATAGTTCCGAGATAGACGCGGAACCCACGAGCTCCCCGGTTCTTCGGAGGGTCTACTTTTACATATTTGGGAGCATTCGAATCAATAGCGAGTCCTCGCGCGATTAGCCCCATCAGCTTCGAAATATCCCTTGCCCCCTCGTAGTTAATCTTATCGGGAGTATCTCGCGGTGTGTGATAATCCTCATGAGCCCCAGTGAAGGCACTGAGAATGGGCACCTTTCGCAGGTAAAAATTCGTCGCGTCAGTTGGAAGGTAAGTATCGTTTTGGGCATTGATGGGTAGTCCAATCGGAGCATTCCGCTGCTCAATAGCACTCTTCCAGTAGTCGCTCGATCCGATTCCCTGAAGAACCAGCTTTTCATTCAACCGACCAATCATGTCCATATTCAGGTAGGAAGAAATCAGCAGGCCCAATGGAGCGCTCTCATCACCCATCGTGTCCTTGGCGAGTTTACGGACAAAGTGGGACGATCCCAGTAAACCGATCTCCTCACCTGACCAGGCCGCAAAAACAATATCTCTCTGCAGATCGAGCTTGCCTCTTTCCCTCATGTCAGAAAGATACTCTGCAATCTCTAACAAACCAGCCACCCCCGAAGCATTGTCGTCAGCTCCGTAGTGAATCATATCTTTCTCATCATCTCTCGCCAGAGATCCAGGACCAGCCTCAGCTCCCAAGTGATCGATATGTGCGCCAATCACCACCGCAGGATTCGGATGCGGTCCAGTCTGACCTGCCGAAAGCACACCTATCACGTTCCGACCGATACGCTTCTCTTGGTCCACATCGATACTCACCTCCATGGATGTGTCAGGAATCTCAAAACCCTGAACCATCTCACCAGTATCCAATGTCTTTTGAATCTCGGTGAGATCTTTACCGGCCTTCGACACCAACTTCTTGGCGAGGTCAGTCGAAATCGAAATCGCAGGAATCCCTGAATCCGCGAGCGAAGCATCGAACTGCATCGGGACCAACTCATCCTTCACCTCCGTTTCAGGACCAGTCACAAAAATAATACCGGCAGCAAACTTCCGGCGAGCGAGCGTCGCCTTGTGACGAAGTCTTGAGTATCGCTGCATCTCCTCCCTCTGCTCTTTTGGGACATCGTCAGGGATGTAACGCATCACCATCACCCACTTCCCTTTCACATCTGAGTGGAAGTAGCTTGAGTATGATTCCCCACCCTCCCCGTCTGGAATTTCCAAACCGTAGCCAACGAAAACAATACCTGCTTTATTGATGTCGCCATTCTTCGAGAAAGAAACAGGCCGCCATTCTTCGTCGACCTTCGGGTTCATCTTTTCCTCCCCCAAGGAGAGAGACAGATTGTTGTCCTCTCCCACAGCGACACCTGCCGTGAACTCAAACTCTTCAAAATACGAAGCACCATCTCCGCCGGGTTCCAGTCCCCACTTTTTAAAGGCATCAGCCACGTGAGCCGTCGCTGCAATTTCACCGGGAGTCCCCGTCAATCGTCCATTCAACTCATCGGAGGCCAGATATTCCAGATGCTGCCTCAAGTCAGCCACCGTAATCTCAGGAGTTGTTTCAAAGGTGACCTTCTTTTCCGCCTCTTCTTCTTTCTCCAGCTTTGCAGGACCTTTCGCCGCCGAGCTCTTATCCAAAAGCTCCATCGCCTTTTCATGATTCCACTTCGCGAGGAAAATCTGCGACTGCTTCGATGATGTCCGGTTCGAGGTCCAGGACATGGTTTCCCCATCTGGAGTGAATGTGGGCAAGCCATCAAATCCCGGAGTGTAGGTAACCCGAACTGGCTCTTTTTCTCCCGCAGCATCGACCAGGTAGAGTTCAAAATTATCGAACCCATGCTTGTTCGTCGCAAAAATCAGATACTCCCCACTAGGGTGAAAGAACGGCGCCCACGACATCGCGCCCAGCTTCGTGAGCTGCTTCTGGTCGCTGCCATCAATGTTCATCGTGAAGATCTCAGCAGTCAGCCCTTTCCGATCAAAACGGCGCCAGCAGATTTTCTCTCCATCCTGACTGAAGAAAGGACCACCATCATAACCATCCACATCAGTCAGGCGCTTCACATTGCTGCCATCAGCATCCGCGATGTAGATTTCCATCGGGAATTTCTTATCGAGCTTGAACGCCTTCTGGTCCTCCTCGCTCATCGAACCGTCGTAGGCCTGTCGGTTCGATCCAAAAACGATCTTCGACCCATCCGGGGAATAGGCACCCTCAGCATCATATCCCAGGGTGTTTGTCAGATTCTTATACTCCTTGGTGTTTAGGTCGTACTCGTAGATCTCAAAATCCTCATCATAGTCCCACGAATACTTGCGAGCCTTTCCAGACTCACGCAGTTCATATTCTTCCTTCTGCAGCTTCTCAGAATCAGGATCAGAATGTGTCGAGGCAAACAGCACCTTGTCACCTTCCGGATGAATCCAGGCACAGGTCGTTTTCCCCATCCCCGGCGACACTCGCTCCACATCCCCAGTCTCCAGGTCCATCAGGTAGATTTGGTAGAAAGGATTGCCCTCCTCCCTTTCACTCTGGAAGATCATCTTCGATCCATCAGCAGAAAAATACCCTTCTCCCGCACGAAGCCCTTCAAATGTGAGTTGCCGAGTTCCATCCAGAAGAATCGATTCCATCTTCGCCGGATCCTCCTCAGCGAAAACCAAACTGACAAAACAAAGACAAAAAGCAGCAAACCTTGTTTTCATAAGGGAAAAAAATACGGGGGTAATCTGCATAAGCCGAAACGATCCAATCAGGAAATAAGAAGGTCAATCAGGATACGACACGTATGCATGGTAGATTGGCAAAACTCCATTAAAGTTCAAAATTTCTCGAAGCAATGTTCGTAACCCGGTTTGCCCCCAGCCCCACCGGCCACCTCCACCTCGGCCACGCCTACTCGGCCCTACTCGCGTGGAACATGGCAAAAGAAGAAAACGGGCGGTTCATCCTTCGAATCGAAGACATCGATTTCAATCGCTGCACCCCGGAAAATACCGATCAAATCTACGAAGATCTCGCATGGCTGGGCATCGAGTGGGAAACTCCCGTCCGGATCCAGAGCGAGCACAGACAGGAGTATACAGAAAAGGCCGATGAACTCCGATCACGCGGCCTCCTTTACCCCTGCTTCTGCACCCGAAAAGACATCCTGAGGGAAATCGAAGCCGCAGGCGGGGCTCCCCACGGCAGTGATGGCCCACTCTACCCCGGCACCTGCCGACGACTCAGCACAGACGAGCAAAACTCCCGAATAGCAGCCGGAGAAGACTACGCCCTCCGACTCGACCTCTCGAAATCCCTGAAAACAATCGGGCACACCCTCACCTGGCAGGACGCCATAAACGGCACTCAGCAGGCAAAACCCGAATTGTTGGGCGATGCCGTAATCGTCAGGAAAGACATCGGCACCAGCTATCATCTTGCCGTCGTGATAGACGACGGACTTCAGGGAATCACAGACATTGTCCGCGGAGTCGACCTTTTTGACTCCACCCACCTGCATTGCGTGTTGCAGGCGCTCCTCGGAATCACCCCGCCTACCTACCATCACCATAAGCTGCTGACCGACGACTCCGGACGCCGACTCGCCAAACGAGACAATTCCATCACACTGAAAAGCCTTCGGGAAACCGGCAAAAGCGCCAATCAAATCAGGCAGGAACTCGGATTCTAAGGTATCTTTCCCCATGGCCGACGACACCACCTTCCAGCGCATCGCCTCCTCAACCGAACTCGAAGAAGGAAAAGGAAAACCCTTCGAGCTTGAAGGACACCGCATCGCCCTCATCCGCCATCAGGGAGAAATCTACGCCATAGACGACCTCTGCCCCCACGCCGACGCATCCATCGCATTCGGCCCCGTCGAAAACGGATGTATCGCTTGCCCCTGGCACTTCGCCGAGTTCGACCTCGCTACCGGAGACGTCCTCAGCGGACCCGCCGCACGTGGAATCCGCACCTACGCAGTGAGAGAGCAGGGCGGAGAAGTCGAAATCTGTCTAGAGAAAACACGCCCAACCACCTGATAAATTGCGTAAAAATCGTTGACTCAGAGCCTCTTCACTGGCAACTTCCGCCCCCGCTTCTGTTTGGCAGGAGCAACCGATTTATTTCGACTAAGGTTCGGTGGCTGAGTGGTCGAAAGCGCTTCTTTGCTAAAGAAGTGAACCCGTGAGGGTTCCGTGGGTTCGAATCCCACCCGGACCGCCATCAAATGGCCCGAGCCTCAGCGTAGCGAGGCTCGGGCCATTTGATTTTGGGGACCAGGATTCGAACTTCAGTTCGACTCGGAGCGTAGCGGAGAGAGCCGACAAAGCGAAGGGCTTCGCCCGTAGCGACTCGGATAATCCCACCCGGACAACCCGAAGTCACCCGGCCAAACCCGGCACGCATCCACAGCAAACGGCCCCCCTCTTTCATTCCCCCATCAAGAAATAAAAGAAGGCGGACGCGAGTCCTTCGCCCAGTCAGACGGCTCAGGTCCCATCTCCAGCGTCAGTTCCGCCTCAGCCGCAAACTCGCTCAATTTCAGGTAACACCGATCCAGAGGCCGTGAATTCAACCACGCCCGCTGCACATAATAGTGATCCTCCGCCTGGTTCAGCGCCTTCACCGTAAAATCGCCGCCATAGAGCTTCAGTTTCGCTTCTTCAAAAATCGGACTCCCGATTAGCATCACCGGCATCGCCGTCACTGGGAAAAGTCCCACCGCATTCCACACATACCAGGACGACAACCCACCCGAGTCATCATTCCCAGGCAGCCCGCCCTTTCCAGTCGTGAACTGATAGCGCATCACGCTCCGGACAATCTCCGCCGTCCTGTCATGACGCCCTGCATACAGATATGCAAAAGGCGTCTCCATATCCGGCTCGTTGTTCAAGCCTTCAAAATTGTGCACCTCCTGCCCCTCAGCCGGCTCTTTGAATCCAAAAAACAAATCCAAGAGCTCAATAAACCTCTCTTCGCCCCCGGCGAAATTGATCCTCCCTACCATGTCATGGAAAAAGCGGAAAGAGTAGTTCCAGTTTTCCCCCTCATAGTAATCCGACTCTTTCTTCATCAACCCCGTTTCAGGATCGAAAGCATTCGTCCAGAAATGCCCTAACGGAATACTCTTGTCGTAAATGATCTGGTCCCCCTGCCGCTTCGCCATCTGCGCGATACACCAGTTCGCAAAAGCAATATCCAGCGTGTGCGTCAGCGGCTCCACTACATGATTCCGCGCGAATTCTGCAAACTTACCACGGCGTCCCTTACCACTCAGCGAAGTCTTCCAGAGCAATCGCAGGACACCGTCCCAATTCCCTTCGATCCCGCGCATTTGTGCATCAGTCAGGATCATGTGGCACAACCCCGTCGCCTGTTTTGTAAAGCGATCCGGCGCGATATCCATCAAATAACTGATCGGAAAGCCCCCCTCTCGATTTGCCACCTCCGAAAGAAACGCCACGAAATCCCTCCCGAACTCTGGCCACAGCGACATCACCAGCGGCAACTGCGTTTTATAGAGATCCCACAACGTCGATAGGTCAAAAAAGAACGGTCCCTCTTTCCCCGTGAACGGATTCTCATCCATGAAGTCGCCCGGCTTCAACGTCGTGTGATACAGCGACGTGTAAAAAATCTCCTTCAGCTCATCCGTTCCACCCTTCACTTCGATCTTCCCGAGCACCGAGTCCCACAGCGCCTGGGCCTCCCCCGCAATCGTATCGAACGACCTATCCTCCCCCCTGCCAATCGCCTCCGCCGACCGATCCGTGCAATGCAGCGAAAAACCAATCCGCACCTCCATCGTCTCCCCCGGATTCTCCGCCTCGAACCAGATCCCAAACGGCGTCTCCGACTTCAACAAATCCTTATCCGCGACAAACTCTCCCTCACACTCGACCTGCTCGCCATCCTTCCAGATTCCCCACGCACGAATCGGCGTCATGCACCGGACATGGAAATAAAACGGAATCCCCTCCTGCAGAACCCTTCCGACACAGATCCCATCCTCATTAAAAGAAGCCCGCGCCTTCGTAGGATAACTTCGGGCACCACCGATTAACAAACCTCCCGACGTCAGATCAATTGCCACCTTTCCCGTTTTCCCTTCCGGGAAATGATACCGATGCAAGGCCGTCCGCTTCGTGCACGTCACCTCGAACTTCACATCCGATTCCACCAACTTCCCTGCATAATAGCCAGGCTTCGCCGCCTCATCCTCCAGCAAATACCTATCACCCAGCCCCGCCAAGCCATCACCACATAAAGGAGTCGTCAGGAGATAATTGTAATACATCCGGATCCGCCCCGTCCCCGACTGCTGAAAATGAGCCAACCCGAGCGCCTCGTGTCGCTCATAGAAAATCTCCGGAGGATCCCCACTCAGCGACACATCATACCTGCCGTAACCCGTCACATACGCCCCCGAATACGCACACACCGACACCATACCAAACGGCAACGTCGCCCCCGGATGAGTATTCCCCACAGGCGGCTTCGCACACCACCATCGTTCAGCGATTCCCTTAGGTTCCGGGAGATCAGCGGCATCACACCCAAGAAACGGATCGACCCACTGTGAATTTCCAATATCAGACAAACTCTCTGGCATTTCCTGCAACACGTAAAAAACCCTAACCGAGCATAAGCGGTGCCAGAAAGGAAGTAAATGTCACGAACACCTCAGATTCAGGCGGTGGCGAAGACAGAAAGTAGGGCTCCAAATCCAAAGCGAAGAAGCTGCTGATTTTCAACTGAAGCGCAACAGGGCGACTGTTCGGAAGACATCGCCATGAGGAAATACACCCACCTAACCGTAACAGAAAGAAGGCTCATCGGAATGTGGAAAAAGGAGCGCTTAGCGCTCCGGGAGATCGCAAGGAGGCTGGGACGCTCTCCGTCTACCATATCGCGTGAGGTGAGACGCAACTATTCTGGTTGCGGCTATTGCTGCTATATTGCCGACGACCAAGCCAGGTGGCGAAGAGCTTCCGCTAGCCGCGTCCGGAAGAAGATCCGCCCCGGGAACGCCCACATTATCAGGGATGGTCTTGAGAAGCGGTTCAGTCCTGAACAGATCACATCGGTCTTCTACCGGGAAACCGGCAAATCGATCTCGGCGGTATCCATCTATCGCTGGATCTACAAATACCGTGGCGGAGGCCGACTGGGCCTCCGCAAGAAGCTAAGGAGAAAAGGAAAAGCATATCGGAAATACAGACCTCGCACCGCACTTCTCGAAAATCGAACCATGATCGACGAGAGGCCCGAATCCATAGCGGAAAAGCGCTACTACGGCGACTGGGAGGCGGACTTGATGCTCGGACCTTATCGGTCCAGACGTGCCCTCCTCGTACTCGTTGAGCGGAAAACCAAATTCACAGTGATCAAGACACTGAAGGATCGGAAGGCAGAAACCGTCTCTCAAGCAATCGTAAAGGCACTGTCGCCCTATCAGGTTCGGTCTATCACCTATGACAACGGAAGCGAGTTCGCTCGCTTCGGGGAGGTTGCGATGCAGACCGACTCGAAGGCCTACTTCTGCCTACCCTACCATGCCTGGCAGAAAGGCCTGGTGGAGAACACCATAGGCCTGCTACGGGAATACTTCCCAAAAGCAGCGAAGCGGCCTCTCTCTGCCCATTACCTGACCTACCGCAAAGTCGCCTCAGAGCTCAATCAGAGGCCCCGAAAAACGCTCTCGTTCGCTGCTCCGTGCGAGCTCGAACACCACCTTCTCGAAGCAAACAAATAACTCGCCACCTGAATACACTATTCCTACACTCAAAACAGGACCCCGTTGCACTTCAATGTTCAATCTGCATTCGCAAGCAAAATTCAACTGTATGTCCGTCCCTTTAAACTTTCGCTTTAAACTTTAAACTTTGGTCGCCTAGAGTTGCCTAGGGACAGCACTTTCAGTGGGCGGAGTTTGTGTTGAGGCGTTCGGAGATAAGTGAAAGCCAGCCAGATCCCGGAATGTCGGGCTCTCTGGGCCGTTACTAGCGAGAAGCTGCATCCGGTTTCAATTCTTCAAACAGATGGCATTTCGCCTGCTGTTGGTTGCTACTTATCTACCTACAATCAAGCCAACCAGACACTGATACCTCCTCACCATCAGATGCAGTTTTGATGCTATTGTATAATGTTGCCCAGTTTCTCATGCCGCACTCAGCTTCTATGGCGATAAGGTTATCCACTTCGAATTCTCCCCCCAATATAAATGGCTGCTTTGGAAGCAACCGTTCATGAGGTAGAAGCTGCCCGTTTGCAATTTGCCATTCGTGAGCAAGAGGCCATCCGGTGTCTGCCTGATAATTCTCTAGTAGCACACTTGCCCATTCATCGAATGAGTTTGCATAAGTGGTTAATTCCCCTGTTTCCGGATTAAACTGAACGACTCGATCACCCTCTATCCCGAATTGGACTCCAAACAGATCGTGCGCAAAGAAAATGGTTTCTGGATCTAAACAATCAGCATATCCGTTACGCCAACCCGATTGCAAATTCCAAGATTCGATTCCCTTGGTCTGTCCGATATCGCATGAGGGAAAGACAACAAGTGCTGCTTCGAACGCCACAAACCCGTTTTTGCCCTCCAACAAATCCTTCAGCGACTTCGAGAGTTCGCTTTTTTCTGAAAGTAATTGCGTCGATTGAGGGCTCTCGTTTGTGAGTGCCTTAGAACCGATTTCGATCAATTTGTCAATGCTACTCATGGGTCAATTTCAACTGGTGTACCATCAGGCGGTAATTCATCTCTCAATCGCCGACCGCTTCGGCGGTTATGTGATCGGTCAATTGGTTTTACGGAAATCTTTGATGGATCATCCGGCTTGATAGTAGCTGGTGGGAACTCGTCTCTGTCTTTTTCTGGGACTGTTGTCCTATTTTTCATCCTTTCCTTTCTCCTCGCTTTCGCACCTGCACGATCGACAACTCCAGTGACTCTTCCAACTTCCTTTGCGTGGTCGCGCGCTTCAGCAACATCATCGCCTTCTAAAAATTTCCCAATTTTTTCTCTTTTTTGACCATTGCCATCAGCATTATCCTTTACCGAGCCTTCTGGAGACGATCTTCCATCTGTCCTTGGGCTTTCAGCGGTGCCAATATTATCCCCCGATGTTTGGGTCCACCCTCCATCTTCATTCGACTCATAGGAACCTGCCTCGGTATGTACTGAGACCTCACCGCTTTTACCGGAGTTCGCAATATCTTGGGTCATTGCGAAGTGGTCGACTGACTCGGACTCTTTGGGAGTATAGCCCGTCATGCACGGTTTTGAAGAATCGAAACTACCAGGTGGTTGTTGAGAGACTTCGTAAATCTTATACCCAATTGCTACAGCCGCTGCTCCACCCACGACAAGCACCGTTGCAGGACCGCCTAATGCTGCTGCTCCTCCTCCTGCTGTAGCGCCTCCGCCACCTGTGAGCGGCAAAAGCATGGGTTCAAAGCCGGTAGTGAGCCCCAGCGGATCGAACTTGGTCCAGGGGTTTTGATTGACGTAGCAGTAGAGATTCGGTCCGTCGACGAAACCGGCCGGATCTTTAGACAGCCACGTCATCGTTTCGAGATCTCGGTAACGAAAGCCTTCACACAACAACCCGGTCGGATCTTCGTCTTTGGTGTTGCCGCGCTGACGGTCTTTGTTTTCTCCGACTTCGTGGGTGCGGGTGCCGTCGGCTTGGTATTCGCCTTGCCAGGTGAAGGCGCCCGTATCGTCTGTCTTGGCGATGACGTCGCCTCGGCTGTTGTAGAAGTTGAAGCCGGCACTGTAGTTCGTGGTACCGACATCAGCACGCAAGCTGTAGAGCACTCCACCAACTCCCCCGCCCCAGTCGCTGCCGCGCACGAAGGTGACATCGGGCCGAGCGCTACCGCTAATATTTCCGGCGGTCGCTGCGGTTCCGAGTTGGCTGCTTTCCCATTCTTGCGTGCTCGTGCCTCCACTGAACACCAGTGAAGTCGATACTCCGGGATTGCCCTGGTTATCGACTCCCGCGCTTTCGTCGCGGACGATTCGGCGAGTTCGATAATCGTAGGCATACGTATACGTGTTGCTCGATCCACCTATGTCGTCGATGACTCCGGTGAGCCGGTTTTCTTTGTCCCAACTGTAGACGTCGTTTTCGGTGGTGGTCGATGCTACGCTGTTGTCGGGATTATAGGTCTTGAGGATGGCGTTGCGCTCGCTCCGGTTGCCATTCGCGTCGTATAAGAAGTTCACCGCTCGCAATACATTCCCGTTGGCGTCTTCTTCGGTGTAGTACTGGAGCTGGTTCCAACCGCCGGTGTAATCGTATGTTGCCACCTCGTCGTCGGTGCCGTCGCCGTCGGTGTCTTTGCGGCGATCTGTCCGGTTGTTCGCGTCGTCGTAATCGTATTCGGTTAGGCTGACGGCTCCGGCGTCGCCGATGGTTTCCGCCTGGAGGCGGTAGAGGTTATCGTACTCGTTGAACACGGTCCGGGTGCGGAAGGTGCCGGGCGTGGCGAAGTCTTCGATCTGTTCTTTCTGGTAGATCAGGTTGCCCGCCTTGTCCCAGGCGTAGTCCTGACGATACATCATCGCTCCGGGGGCAGCGAGGGTACCGGGCTTGTGCGTGATGTTGGCGGTGCGGCGGCCCTTGACTACACGCTCTCTCTACGCAAACTTCCCCGTGACATATCCCTGACAGGTCGCGTTTCTTACTCGTTTGTTTGTTGGAAGGTCGGATGAAGAAGTCCAATTGACCTTTCAGAGTTGCCGAGGACAGCGGTTGGAGTGGGTGGACTTATCGTTGGAGCGTTCGAATGAATATCAGCATCGGCACCTGCCATCAAGTGCAAGGCCCGATCGAAGAAGCTTGGAAGGGAAATCTGTTTTTCTCATACAGCAGCTTGGCACAAGATTGGCTGTTGGTTGCTAACGTACGTTCCCGGTTCGTTTGTTACCCTTGTCCTCGGTTCATACCGGAAAAGCGCTCCCCGATCATTTGCTTAACACGCTCATAATTCTCCCAATTGTTTTCCACGCCATACATGCTCAAAACTTCACCGTCAAACAACTCGGCATAATCATCAAAATAGGTTCCCGAGTCGTAGTAACGTTTTGCAAATTCATTTCCGATTGGACTTAGCATATCTGAGGCCAGCGTTCCCCCAAGCACCCTCAATAAATCAGGCCCTGTAATTTCCCGCCTCCTAAAGGCTGCAATCTCATCTGCAAATTCATTTCCGACAGAGTCACTCTCCAAATTCGAGTCACACACCCACCCAAAAAAGAACCCAATGTGATTCAGCCCTTTGGAACCGGGTAGCACTTCTTCTGCATCTGCCTCATGATAAATGCCTTTGTCATATACAAAAATTTCGTTCATTTTGGACTGTTACGCACCCGTTTTAGCGTCAATTCTAACAAACGAACATCCCCAGAGCCAGTATCCGCGCTCGACCACTTCTCATACGATTTACGAATTACATTCATTCCTTCCTCATTCAGATCTTCTGATGTAATTGCAAATTCGTCGGTTATTTCAGAGGGACTCTCGATTCCAAATTTTCTCGAAAGGCCGTTCCCTTCCAAAAACGAAATCAACGAAAAAATCTTCGTTGCAATTTGCTCGTCACTCTCCCCAGAGAGTCCCGCCTCACATAATTTTTTTGACACCTGTCGGCGCGCCTGTACCGATGTTATCGTCCACGGTTTCATCTTCAAGATTAGTCGAGCTTACGAACTTCGGAGACATCTTTAACTGGCACAACATCTCTTGTTTCCCGGTCCCTGACATATGTTCCTCCTTGTTCCCGAATACGTTGCTCTTTTTCCAATTGCTTGGTTTTATCAACATTCGTTCCTGTTGTTTCTACTGTCTGCGCAGAAGCTTTCTCCTTGTCAATGACAGCATGATCAACCCGCCGCGCTTCTCCTGTCAATGGATCTTTAACGATCTGTCCATTCTCATCTCTCAAATATTGCTCCCTTTGAACAGATGCATCGGGATTCTCATTTTTAAGGTCGTTTTGAACTTGCTCCTCACGGCGTTTTCCATCCGCTTGGTTCTTCTTCATCTGATCCTTCGCTGAAATAGGAGTTGGGTCCCCATCCCGCGGGGTCAGGTTGGTCCCATTGTTAGAGTCTACGGAATTCTTGTTGTGTTTCGAATTCAGTGTCCGCTTCTTGCCGGTAAGCCGATTCAAGGGATTGATACGGCTCATGGCTTCCATCTTCATGCCGTTCTTGAAAGCCTCTTTCCCTTCTTCACTCGTTGCCGTTTCCACGAATATCTCGGGATTCTTTGCCAGGTGAACTACTCCGACGGTGAGATGGTCATAAATATTCTTCCAATACTCGCGGCTAAACCTCTCCGCCAACCCAAGCGGATCGAACTTGGTCCAAGGGTTTTGATTTACATACGCATACAAGTTGGGGCCATCCACAAATCCGGCGGGATCTCGACTTAACCATGAACCTGTCTCCAAATCCCGATAACGGAAGCCTTCGCACAACAACCCGGTCGGATCTTCGTCTTTCGTGTTCCCTCGCTGGCGGTCTTTGTTTTCTCCGATCTCATGGGTGCGCTGACCGTCGGCTTGGTACTCGCCTTGCCAGGTGAAGTCTCCCGATTCGTCGGTCTTGGCGATGACATCGCCCCGGCTGTTATAGAAGTTGAAGCCTGCCGAGTAGTTCGTCGTGCCCACATCGGCACGCAGGCTGTAGAGAACGCCTCCAACTCCTCCACCCCAATCGCTACCTCTCACGAAAGTTACATCCGGCCGTGACGTTCCGCTGATGCTTCCGGCAGTGGCTGCGGTTCCGAGTTGGCCGCTCTCCCATTCCTGATTGCTGGTGCCTCCACTGAAGACCAATGAGGTCGAGACTCCGGGGTTGCCCTGGTTATCGATTCCCGCGCTTTCGTCGCGGACGATTCGGCGGGTGCGATAGTCGTAGGTATACGAGTAGGAATCAGTCCCCTGCGTAACTCCAGTCAGGCGGTTTTCTCTGTCCCACGAATAGGTGTGGGTCGTTGTTCCATCCTCGATTCGAGAGGTCCGGTTGCCATTCGCATCATACCCGAAATCAACCTCTTTCAGCAGGGTTCGCCCCGGTCCTTCAGGTCCATCATACTCATCGAAGCCTTCCAACTGGTTCCATTTTTCAGCGTGATCATATTGGTACTCGGCAACGGATTCCCACTGGCCATTGTTATCAGCGTCTATTCTCCTCTTAGTGCGGTTACTGAGGTTATCGTAATCGTATTCGGTGACGCTCACCGCTCCGTCGTCGTCGATGGTTTCGGCTTGGAGGCGATAGTTGAGGTCGTATTCGTTGAGTACAGTTCGAGTACGGAAGGTCCCGGGAGTGGCGAAGTCTTCGATCTGTTCTTTCTGGTAGATCAGGTTCCCGGCTTTGTCCCAGGCGTAGTCCTGACGGTACATCATTGCCCCCGGGGTCAATAGGGTGCCGGGCTTGTGGGTGACGTTGGCAGTGCGGCGCCCCTGAGCGTCGTATTCGCTCACAAGAACCTGTCCGTTGGGGAAGAGCTTGCGGGTCACGCGACCAAGCTTGTCGTAGCCGTAGGTGGTCGTGCGCCCGTTCTCAGTCATTGTCTCGAGGCGGTTCCAGGCATCGTAGGTGGACTCGATGGTCTGGCCAGTGAGGCCGTAAACAACTTCTATCCGGTTGCCGCCCACGTCGTGGGTGTAAGCGTGGGTGACGCCGTTGCTCGTCTCCCGGTCCATGTTCCCGAGGGTGTCGTAGGCGTAGGAGACGTTAGCACGGGCGTCGGTGCTTTCGGTCACGGTGAGGATGCGACCGGCTTTGTCATAGCTATAGACGCGGGTGTCATTGTTGTCGTAGGTGACGGTCTTGAGTCGGTTGTAGCTGTCGTAAGAGTAACTGGTGACGCCGTTTCCGTCATTTCGGCTGCGGAGGTTGGTGGCATCGTAGGTGTTGATGACGGCCTGCACGCCGGCGGGGTAGTCGGTCTTTGTATTCCGGTTGAGTCCGTCGTAGGTGAAGGTGGTCACCTGGTGGAGACCACCGACGTCGGCGATGACTTTGGTCTTGTTCCCTGCGCTGTCGTATTCGAACTGCGTGGTAATGTTCTCAGCGTCCAGGGTGGTTTCAAGGCGATTGAGTGGATCGTAGGTGTTGGAAATGACGGTCCCGTTTGCATCGGTCACCTCGACGGCATTTCCATTCTGATCGTAGTCGGTCTGAACATGGGTGACGACTGCATTGTCTAGAGCAATATCACCGTTGCCATCAATAGTCACATCTCCGTTCGGGTCAAAGCTGACGACGTCAATCGGCGCGCCATAGACGTCAGTGGCGCGATTGGCACTGTCGTAGACGGTGGTGGTGACGAACAGATCAGGGTCGGTGGCTTTCACCACGTTGTCCCGGCTGTCGTAGGTCGTCAGGGTGGAAGCGACCACTTCGGCGCCCTGTCCGTGGACTTTCTCCGGAGGAGCGGTCACGATGATGGGGCGATTCCGCGAATCGTAGGTGGTGGTAACGGTATTCCCGAGCGGATCGGTAACGGTCAGGGCATTGCCTGCGGCATCGTAGGTCGTGTGGGTGACAGCCTGCTGGGGATCTTGCAAATTGTCGAGGATGTCGTTTCCATCGGAGTCTCGCAGCACTGGCGAGGTAACGGAGGTGGGACGCCCGACGGTGTCATAGGCGGTGGTGGTCACTCGCCCGAACACGTCAGTCTGCTCGTAGGGCAGGCCAGCGGGAGTGTAGCTGGTGGAGGTAACGAGGGGGCCCTCCGGAGTTCCCACGCCAACCCGGGTCTCCACGACCTGGTTGAGGCCGTCGTAATCCATTTCGGTCACGAGCCCGGAGGGATCGACTGTTCGGTAGACATTGTTGTGGACGTCGTATTTGTAGGTCTCCGTTGCGCTGCCGGTGCCACCTAATCCGGTGGGGAAGACGGTCTTCTGCGCGGTCATACGGTAGGAACCGTCGTAGGCGTGGTAGACCGTCGCCTTGGGCGTGACGGTCTTGAGGGGCTTGAAGCCGGTGAAGAGTCCTCCAGTGTAGGCATCACCATTGAACCCGGTCTCCTGCCAGGCATCGTCGCCGTCCTGCTCGTAGAAATACTGGACCGCATATTCTTCGTCTTCTCCAACGGCGAAGCGCTCTTCTTCTTTGCGATGGAGTTGGTCGTAATCGATCTCGGTGACGAAGCCTCTAGGGTCTGTGCTCGACGTAACCTGCCCAACATCGTTGTATTGATTTTCAGTAACGATGTCGCCTGCGGGCCCGGTGCGAATGAGGTCGCTATCGAGGTCGACATCGATTCCCGAACGTCGCAAACGTCTCCGCTTGTCGTATTCCTTGATGGAACGGGAAACGACGGCTCCGTTTTCGACGTGCTCCTGGACAATTTCGTCTCCGCCGAATTCGTCCGATTTCCCATACGAAACCCGGTTTTCCGACGTGACGACAGGGTCGCCCGGCGCGGGACCCTGGAACGGTGGTTGGACGGTCTTGATGAGGCGGTTCCAACCGTCGTATTCGAAATTGGTCACGAATCCTCTCGGGTCGGTCACGGAAAGTTTGTTGCCGTTTCCGTCGTAGGTGTATTCTGTGATTAGTTCCGTAGCGCCATCGTAGGCGATTTCCTGCTTTACGCGGAGTTGGTCGTCGGGCTCGTAGGTGGTAACCAAGTCGACTCCCCCATCTACATCGACTCCGTCGGTCACGGTTTTCCCGGACATGAATCCCCGGCTGTTGTCAAAATTCTTAACGGGATCATAAGCGAAGAATGTTTCCCTGACCAAAGCGTTATTTTTGGAAATGGTTTCCCGGATTCTATTGCCCTCGTCGTCGAACTCGTATTCCGTCACCAACGTTCCTCTTTGGATTTTCTCCAAGCGGCGACTGTCGGGCTCGTAGAAATTATAGGTCGTACCTGCCGGATCTATCACAGACGTCGGATCGTCAAACCTCAGGAAGACCCGAGTATCATTGAGAAACGTGTTAACGCCGAGGGAGAACCCTTCGTCGTAATTGTAGGTCGTTGTAGCACCACTCAGATCGGTATGACGGGACAGTGCGTTTCCTGCTTCGAGATTGAATAGGAAGGATTCGGAACCCCCGGCGTGGGTGATCTCCATCATTTGATACGCGATGATTACCTGCTCCGCTTCCGGGTCGATGTATGCACCAGGCAAGTTTTCCGTATCGATGAAGCTAGGGGCGTAAAATCTGTAGGTCCAATTTTCCCCTTCCGCATCGGTAATCGAAGACTCGGCACGATACCCCACTATCTCGGGCATCTCTTCGCCAAACGCTGGACCGATCTTCAGTCTTCCACGATACTCAAAATGGGACGTCACTCCATCTGGAGCGATCACTTTCGATACAATTCGCGGCAGTCCGATCTGCGTCCGATAATCGGAGACATCATTGTCCCAGAATTGTACGTTGCCATTGTTCTCGTAGTGAAACCGGTACTCGTTCCCGTGCCGGTCAGTGATTGAGGCCAAGTCATAGGTTGTGACAAATCGTCCCGTGACCTCAGGTTTATCCCCTGAGGCAAACATTTTCCAATCTTCCTGCTTACCTATGGTATAAGAATATTTGATCGTATCGCCATTCGGTCGGTGCACTGCAATCAGTTGTTCGTAATTGGGCGAGTATTCGTAGCGGGTCACTTTGCCGCGACAATCGCGGACTGCGGTCACCCTGCCGGTTGCGGATTGCGCAATCGCAACATCCAGTCCCCGATCCGGGTTCGAAATACGAGAGGGAATCACGGTATTGGGCCCTGGATACGTGTATATCAGTGTGTTCTCGTTGCGATCAGTTACTGACTCCAGCCGGTAGTAGAAAACCTTTGTATGTGGAGTTTCTTCAGGCACAAGGGTCTTGCGATTCCCAACATATTGCTGCTCGTAACCAATTTTCTGATACAACAATGTCGTTCCAAACTTCTTCGTAAAGACAATCGCTCCACCACCGCCGGCAACGACATTCATGTAACTTTTGGCAGAACCGCCAGCCCCAGGCTGCGGAAACCACGCACCATTTACGATGTTGAACGAATGCACTGACCCGTTCTCATCGATCAGTGTTCCCAGCGAACTCTCCGTCGCTCCGGTTTCTCCGATGTTTTCTACAACTTTCGCGTGTGCTCCGATGTTGCTAGACCACCCCAGACCGAACGGGAGATCGAGGCGCTCGGATGTCCTGAGCCCCTGATCACGCACTACAAAACCATCACTGAGGCTGGTTCCCTTCCAGCTCTGATCACCCCGACTGTTGCGTCTCACTTCCAATGAGAAATCGGCTCCCTGCATGGGAACGTATACATCCGTGGTGGAGTGACTGAGACTCAGGTTGAATGCATCGATGTAGGTTTCTTCTTTTTCGCCATCGTTTTCAGCCGATTCGTCCGGCATTTCATCCGGTATCGGTCTCCCGTCCAAACTGATTTTCCGATAGCGTGAGCCGGTGAGATCGTTTGCAGAGACATTGGGGCGAGTCCATTTGGAGGTGGGACGGTCTTCTTCTTCCTCCTCTTCCCCATCATCGTTCGTCAGAACCTCTACACAATTGCATGCTTCCCAGTCGAACTCGAATCCCTCGCCACATTCGGGTACACCAACCCACGATGGCAAGTCCGAGCAATCCATGAATTCACCGAGGTCGCAAAAATCGGGATTTGCCTCTCGAAATTCCGGGTCGTCACAGCCGCCGTAGCTCGGATTATTGCCTACGTCCGTGTAAAATTGAAGGGTGAGCGGAGGAGGAGAGAAACTCTCAGTGTACAATCCGTTATGGGAGACAGTTCCTGTGTATTGGTCCTGAACGGGCTGATTGTTCTCAATCACGTTGGGACGAAGAGGGTCAGTCCCCCAAATCGTTATCTCATCGAAATCGCTAATTCCATCACCGTCTGTATCTTCCAACCACGGATCTGTCCCATATTCGATGACCTCTTCATAATCGGTGAGCTCATCGAATTCTGAGTCTGGTTCTCCGGGGTTTGTTCGATAGATTTTTACCTCTTCAAAATCAGTGAGGTCATCGTTGTCAGAATCCGGTTCCGTTGGGTCGGTCTCCGCTCGAAACTCTTCGAGGTTCGACAATCCGTCATTATCCAGGTCGTCTTTCGCATCGGCAGCAAGGAAGGGGTTCAGCCCATAGGCTCTTTCCCAGTTATCATCGATTTCGTCCTGATCATAGTCCTGGCTGGGGTTGCGCGGATTCGTGCCTACAAGAACTTCGAGACCGTCTCCTGCTCCGTCGCCATCCGTATCAGGATTCAATATCACGGTGCGATAACGATACTCCCAGAGGTTGGTGAGATCGTCGTCATCGGGATCTCCTGTCGGGTCGATATCTCCATCATTGGTACCATCCACCTCAACTGAGTCAAGAAAGGCCTCCCAGAGGTCAGGAATGTCGTCGCTGTCACTATCCAGGTCAGCGAGGGTCAGGACATTCGGATCGACGGGGAACGGCGGAGCAGGATCGTCAGCGGGATTGGTTACATAGGTATGGTACTCATCTCCGTCGGACACCCCATCTTCATCGGTATCCGTGTCGAGGGGATCTGTTTTCAATGCATATTCGTCTGCATTCGACAATCCATCCCCATCAAAGTCTTGAACCTGAAATAGAGGGTTTGGATCTACATACCCTTGTGGCACGTCATACCACTCTCCGGCCCAAACAAGAACGCCATTGATATCATACTCCCATTCGGTTCCCGTATACACCAAAATGCCGTTCACATCATAATCCCAATTGGGACCATCGTACAGCATGGTTGCCGTCGCTGTATCGTAGTACCAGTACTGAGAAGACTCGCTATCTTCCGGATCGTAATGGGGCTCTGCAGGAGGATCATTCGTATTCGAAGGTACGGGAGCATATCCAAAGTATGCTTCCCAAACATCAGGAACTCCATCTTCGTCTCGGTCGGTGGACGTGCCATCGCTGTACTGATTGACATCTGCGGGCCACCCCCGAATTACTTCTATCCAAGTTGGGATTCCGTCACCGTCCGGATCTGCCAAGCCATCCTTAGGATCAGTTTCATTGATGTGCTCCTGTAGGTTAGGTACACCATCGTTGTCCGTATCAACTAATGCGTCCTGCCAATAATTCGAATCGAGTCCATATTGGTCCTCCCAACTGTCCGGCATACCATCATTGTCGGTGTCGACGATTAGGAAAATCGATCCGTCGGTTTTGCTATTGGGATCGTCGGGGTCTGTTCCTCGATCCAACTCGAACCCGTCGGGTTGACCGTCGTCATCGAAGTCAGGATCTTCGTCGGACAAGTTCAGGGCCCACTCCCGGCCACGCCCTACTCCGTCACCATCGCCGTCGACCAGACCATCCGCCGGATCGTGTGGATTCCAACCGTTCGTAATCTCATATCCATCAGTCCAGTCGTCCCCGTCGGAATCGGAGTCATTCGGGTCGAGACCCCAGTATTGCTCGTCCTTGTTCAAGAGCAAGTCCAGGTCGGGGTCACCACTTCCCGTCTGGGCGGTAGTATTCCCAAAGTATTCTATTTCCCATAGGTCTGCCAGATCGTCGCCATCGGAATCAACCGGTTTGACCCCCGGATGATCCGGATTTCCTCCATAGTGGTATTCCGTCCAGTCGCTCCATCCATCGCCATCAGAGTCCGAACTGTTTGGATCCGTTCCGGCATACATTTCTTCCTCGTTCGATACCCCATCATTGTCAGGGTCGTCATCGTAGCTGTTCGTCATCACGCTTCCGAAATGCTCCTCCTCCCAGGAATCTTGAAGGAAGTCTCCGTCGACATTGATGTCCGAGGGTGTGTGCAGCACCTTCCGCAGGGAGTCTTCGGCGAGAGGAGTATCTGGAACGCTGGCTGCGGAAGAAGGATCAGTTCCGTAGATAACAATCTCGTCTCCGTCGAGGTAGCCATCGTCGTCGAAATCCCAATCCTCATCGTCGAGCGAATAAATCAACTCAACCGCGTACGACAATCCATCGACATCCCAATCTCTGATCTCATATGTCAAAGGACTGAAATCCTCCAAGTCATCGATATGATCTCGGTCCGAATCGTAGCTATCTGGATCAGTTTCGATGTGCCCCTCAGGGGTCTCGGTCGCGGGATCAGCGAACGCACCAGTCTCGTATCTTGTAGTAAGACCATCGCCATCATAGTCATATTCCAGAAGGGACGGATAGAGTCCCTGCTCGGGCGTTTGATAGAATGCAACCATGGCATTATAAGCGTCTACAGAAGACTGATCATTTGGATCCGTTACCACGAAACCGCCCGTCTCGTGTGAAGCAATATTTTCTACAACCACTCCCATACACCCACCAACCGCGTCAACGCCAGGGGTTGCCCCAGTAAGCTCAATGATGGGATCTGCACCAGAATCGTTCGCCGAAATCGATGAGATAAAAAACTCTCCAAGATAAGTTAATTCAGAGTTTTCATCAGGCACCTCAACTACAATGTCCGACTGGGCAACCACGAAAGAGTCATCGTAATGATTTACTCTAACCACGACCGAATCGCCACTATCAGGTACCAGAACAAGGTCTTTGATCCAAAGATGGGCTCGTTTCAACCATGACGGCGCGGGGTTGCTTCCCCCGTCCATTACTAGCGGAAACTTGATTTCTCCATTGGCTCCAGAAGTCCCACTAAAAGCATAAAGGTCTTGGTATGACGCTTCGAGATCATATCTGCCACGAGATAGCTGTAAATCTTCGAACCGTGCGATCCCCTGATCTTGACGGTCCTCACCCGAAGACACATATCCCCCTGAAAACACACTCTCAAAAGAGGTCTTAATCGGATTGGTCAACAGTGCCCAGTCCGCGGAATGCGCCTTCCCATAAAGCAATGCTTGACCACCGACTCGCAGGATTCGCAGAAAAGCTATATCATTAGCATTTCCACAATCGATTGACACTACCTCTGCACCTTGGCTCTCACGATACTTCGCCAAAAGGTTCCCTGTTGCTGTTACTTCCACAGCCACAAAGGGTGCATCGGCTCGCAACCCTCCACGAATCATTACTCCGCCTGAAGAAGATGAGGCACTGGAAGGAGCAAACATCGGTCTCCGACTTTCAATCATCTCACGATCTTGAGGATTCGAAGAGCGAAAGAAGAAAGATACCCCATCCCAACGGTCCTTCAGTCCCCAACCTTGGGAACTTGCCAAAATCTTCCCATTATCGTCATTCCAGTCTTCGAACTGTCCTCCCAAATCGGCTCCGAGTACCATCGTATGCCAGTCGTCGGCTTCTTCCATTGTTCCGGTCGATTGGTAGGTGAAGCCATCCACATCCGAAACGTCCCATTGAACCGTTACCGACACTGGATCGGAAATGGGCCCGGGAACATTGAATTCATCGACTGCAACCGCTGTAAACTCGATCACCGTGCCGTCAGCTTCCGTAACGTCGTAGATCACTTGGTAAGGAGCTTCGTAATCCGGACTTCCAATCGCAACACCATCGGCATAAAACTGTACACCGGTTATCTCCGCATCACTGGGGTGAGTTACTGTCGCCGAAACAGGAACATGGGAAAGGTAATCGACGTTAGTGCCATCCAAGGGAGCATCAATGCTTGTCAGCGGCCCCTGAGAAAGATACAGAGTTACGGGAATCCGAACCAGCAAATGGTCTTCGCTGTCACGCAGTTCATACGCTCCTTCATACATGTCATTCGGTATGCCGGAAGGATCGACAGAAAAAGATAGTGAAGAAGAGCCATACGTTGAGAGGGTTTCCCCTTGAGGCAGTACCGAGAACCATTCGATATCTGGATCTTCTCCTTCACCCAATACAACACTGTCGAAACTCGTCCCACTCCACGTAAGTGCAGCACCAGTGAAATTCTCGAATTCCCTTCCAACGATCAATGTATCACCAGATTCGAGAGAAACTTCAACCGGATCGATCGGATAGCTAAGAGGGTCGGTCGGAGAAGTTCCCGCGAACACTTCGTAACCATCGACTGCTCCGTCCTCATCGCTGTCAGGTTCGAGCGCATCTGTTTCCCACAGACCTTCGTCCGCATTGCTCAACCAGTCGTGATCGTAATCGCCCGAGGCAGAGACATTGTCTTGAGCGGCATATTCATCGAACTCATCTACTCCGATAATGGCAAACTCGACTCCGTCGCTCACCCCGTCTCCGTCACTGTCCCAGTTGTTGGCGTATATTATGTGCCCTCCAACGAAGAGGTTGTATTCCTCCACGTCAGTAAGACCGTCTGAGTCGGAATCCTCCGTAGTGTTGTCTTCCAGTGGGTCGAGACCGTTATCCAACTCCCATTCGTCAGGAATCCCATCGTTATCAGAGTGGGAAGAATTCGGATTTGTCTGGTTCCGGTATTCCTGCAAATTTGAAACCCCGTCATTGTCCGCATCGAGGGAAGGCTCATCTACGTCCGTGTAATGTTGCTCCCAGGCATCCGCCATTCCGTCCAGATCGGCATCCGGTTCAATTACGTTGTAACACCTCCCGAACTCTACCGACGCACCTTCCTCCAACACTTCAACCGCGATCATCAAATCTCCGTCTACTGGTAAAGACGGCGCATTAGTGAAAGGAATGTCTGCGGATTGCTCCACGTTCTCGCTATCCACCCACAGCAAAATGAGCTTCGGAGTGGAAGCTGACAGGTCCACTTTTAGTTCCAGCACATCAAGCGGCGACAAGACTACGGAAGTACCCAGGGAAACCTGGCTATCAAAGCTTGACGAAATTTGCAATTCCCCCTGCTCATTCGTGGATACATACAGTTCTGGAGACCTTACGGCTCCCGTAAAGAATGAATCGGCCTGCACAACACCTATCCGGGCTTCTTTTGAAGGATCACCAAAGCGGAAACGTATCCGGCTCCCATCTTTCAGCCTCTGATGAGATAGAGCCCGCCCCGTCTCCCCAGCAGAGAGAGAAGACTTGCGGTCAACTGTCGTCGAGTAGTCGACCCCACCTTCATCCGTTTCAGATACAATCACACTTTCTGTTTTCCCAAGCCGGTCAAACACCAAAGGCTCGAAATGGTCGGCCCCATCAATCGGTGACGTTCCTTCGAAAGACTCCAAACCGTTGCTAACAAGGTCGAAGTCAACATCGTCATCCGGCAATGCCGTAAGAAAATTCACAATTCCATCTGAACCGCTACGGTCGATGATCGCCAATTCCATCTCATCTTCGATCCCGTCTCCATCACTATCCCTTGAAGTTGGATCGAGTTCAATTCCCTCCGAATAATACCGGTCGTGCTCCACCAAGTCCTTCACGCCATCGTTGTCATAGTCGGAGGCGGATGCATCAGAATCGGGGATAATGGGATTAAACGCCGTGTTATACTCCCACTCCCAATCATCTCGGAGACCGTCGTAATCCGAGTCTATTAAGTGCCCCTGAGTGCCGATCGCGAATTCTTCCGAATTGAGCAACCCATCCAAATCGTCATCGAAATCCCGTTTCACATCATCCACAATGGTGTACTCAGCCTTTGCATCGACAATTGCCTGCTCCCAGCTGTCCAGCAGATAGTCGTTATCGGTATCTGGATCACGAACTAAGCGATACCGCAAATTATAGACTTCCGCGTCTTCTTCCGGAAGCGAAACGGCCACTACCATCGGGTGCTCCACAAGATCCAAGTCGGCCCCAGCCAGAGAAATCTCGGCAATCTCCTCAAAATTCTGCTCCACCACCATGCGCTGTGACTCGGAATTCATCTCAAGACGAAGCTCGATCAAATCCGGATTCTGCGAGTCGGCATTGATAGTAAACTCGCTCGTCCCATCATATAGAACTATAGGTTGACCAGAGAACAATACCTCGGCCTTTCCACTGGAATTCATCGCCACAGCAACGGCATAGTGAGGTTCGTCTCCCGGAGCCGGCAACCCAGCACTGTCATCCAGGTGACTAATCCCAACAGTTGCATCGATCGAGTTATCGGTAACTTTGAAGCGAATTCGACTCCCATCCTTCAATCGATGATGGCTCAGCCCTCCCGACACCACTCCCCCCGGAAGCGAATCAACCCGTCTGATTCGAGTCGACTCCACGCCATCAGTTGAGACGTCGAGATAGATCTCGCTTTCTACACTCTTCC
The DNA here is from genome assembly GCA_002698785.1 of Verrucomicrobiales bacterium. GTDB lineage: Bacteria > Verrucomicrobiota > Verrucomicrobiia > Verrucomicrobiales > DEV007 > Arctic95D-9. The sequence goes on from PAAG01000044.1 coordinate 39,294, forward strand.
CAAACGTCCGTGCGAACTCTACGGCGAAGAAGTAGTCCTCCGGGTCTATCGCTGATGTTCCATCCTGACTCTCAAGGTGGTCAAAAACGTCATCACCGTCAAAGTCAGTACCATTATGTATGTCAGCAAGACTCTCGAAATCATCTCCGTCATTCGGATTCCCGTTATTGTTTGTTGGATCACCATCATTAAGGGCGTGATTCAAAATCTCCCACTCCGTATAGTCTCCCACTTCATCGACATATGCTACGTAGTCGCTGTTTGCTTTTGTCGGATCAAAATAGGAGACAGTACCTCGCTCAAATCCGTACAGATCATTAAAATCAATCTCCTGCTTATCCGACAAACCATCGCCATCAGTATCAACTTTCGTAGGATCAGTTGCAGGGTCATCGGTCGAAGGATCAATTTCGTCACCATCATTAATTCCATCTCCATCTGTGTCAGCAAGAACCGGGCTCGTGCGGTAAGCTCCAGCCCACTCGTCATAATTTGAAATGCCATCCCCGTCTGGATCGGCAAGTTGCTCCTGAGCTTCATCAAAATCCGTATCTCCCGTTGGGGCCGGGAATTGCCCAAGCACATCATGGACTGATTGGATGTCATCTTCGGGATCGGCATCAATCACCCAACTCTCGAAAAACGATGTCTCGTAATCACCTTTGTCCAACACAGTATCCGCATCGAGATCGTTAGGGCGCGAATAATGCACAAATCGCCCCCTCACTCCCGAACCCGCCACTCTGAAATTTTTGTCGTAGCCGGCCATTCGCATAAAAAGCTGCGCCGTCGATCCCGCTGTCGTGTGCCCAATGAACTCATTACCCTTCCACAGGCTTATGTAATTCCCGACTCGGCGAACCCAATAAATTGTGGACGAAGTATGATTCAGCGCCGATGAACTGGCCGCCCCGTTGATGTAAGGCTTAACTTTACTATTAGCATCTTGATCAAATCGGTAGGAAATGTAACCAGGTGACTGACCATATGACAACGTAGACAGTCCAGCTGAACCGATCTTCGCATTGTCGACAATCCTCATGAAATACTCTCCATCCCCGACAAGAACCTCGGATGAATATGCCATAGCATCCCACCTGGTTACCTGATTTCCATTATTCCTAACATGCAGTGCATGCTTATAGACGTAATTCGATGAAGTCGCGTCATAACCCGAGCGCACACGAGACGACGGACTCTTGTTCCAATGCGGATAAGCAGCCGTCGAATAAGTTGCCGCACGTGTGACCGCAGCAGCGGCGTCACCATATACCGTGCCCGTGACGGATCCATCAGCATACAACCTGACTTCAAAGTCACCTGCCAATAGCTCCGCGGCCCCCGCGTAATACCACCCGTTCTCCGAAGACACCGTAGAAATCAAAGCTGTGCTAATACTTTGCCCCCCTTGCCAAATCTCGGCTGTTAATTCAGACGGATTTCCTGAAGGAAGATGAAGATATGCCTCATAGTCCGAAGGGGTAGAGGTTGTCATCTTAAAGGCGACGTAGGAACGCGGTGTCGAGCTTTGAACAGGATGGCTCACCAATTGACCTGAGATACTCTCCTGCCCGCCTGACGGAGAGACAGTCGTCCATCCTCCAGTCACTTCCGCATTTGTCAGATCCGACTCCAGCTCCTTCCATATCAGGTCTGAAGTTTGGATCAGAGTTCCGTAGTCCATCTCTCCGTCTTCAAGAAAAATTCCCGCGAGATCGTTTTTTATTTCCCACGGTTCACCGCCAGAAAGATCGATTGGAAGCATACCGAGGGGCGCCCAAGTGCCCGGGTGATGAGCGTTGACATTTCCGGCCTCGTAGAGATAGACGCGATCCCTTCCAATCACTATGCGAAACCATGATCGAAAAGGCGTTGCCTCTATCACCTTCTCTTCGATAGGATCACCGGCCATCTTTCGAAACCGAATCACAATCTCGTCAGCCTCGCTGCTAGCCTTTCTCCCAAGGAAAACAAATGCTGCATTAGCGCTCCCATCATTTCGCACCATCAGCCCTCCAACACCCGAGGATTGCGAACTCGTGATTCTTAATCGTAGATCGTCGCCCTCTCCCACCGCTTTGTGATAGAAATATCCCGAATCAGAGGTAGCACCAACACTTAGATCTCCTCCAGTGGCTGTAATATCAGGATCTGTTGTGTTTGAACTATGATCACCTTGCCCAAGCGGATGACCACTAATGCCACTAAAATCTTCCCACCCCGCATTTGGAACCAACAACTGACTGTAGCCTGTAAGCCCCCCAACTAACTGGAGAATCCAAAACAGAAAGACAAAGCGAAAAAAGGTCGAAGTAGATCTCAAGAAGCAAGCACCCAACATACCTACCCCCTAAACACAGTCGCAGTGTATTTTTCAATATTTTTATACATTAATAACGAAAAATTCACAGATCAGCACATCCCGACAACAATACTGCATAAAACCACCCACTCCAGCAGCAATACTACCCATAAAAACACTCGATAATAAAAATTCTACACGGCGTCGCGAAAGAGCAAGCAACCATCAATTATCTAAGGAATAGCAAGACAATCTGAGGTGCAAGGGATTATTGGACCGTTGATTGGGTTATTATGTTAAAGATAGAGTGACCCGTTCGTACTGAGCGGGAGTTCGGTAGTCGA
>PAAG01000045.1 GCA_002698785.1 Verrucomicrobiales bacterium
CGATAGACCAATAAGGTCGTGGCCCGCCATAGCCGGGGGGATGGCGGCGGCCTGAATGGCGGAGGGAGCTTCAAAGCCGAGTTCTTCCACTGCGGCAAGCAGTGGTTCAGGAAGGCCGAGTTCAGAAAATTGGGTCGTATTCACAGTTGGTCAGGTGGAAGAGAGAGCACCTGAGCCAAGCCTGATCAAAGGCCAGAATCCGGTGGAGGGGGATTGTAGACGCAATCTGCTATCTGCGAAAGCAGAAGCCGCGAATTATCCCTCCTGCACCTGACGCGAGCCGAGGTTGAGGCGATTTCGGAGGACCAGTGCGCTGGTCTCGCTGCGCTCATTCGGGCTGTTGCGACGAGCACGAAGGAGTTCAGCCATCGCTCTTCGCAACTGCGGCAGGTCGAAGGGTTTTGTCATGAAAACGTCCGAGCCAGCTGATACGGCCTCGCGGGACATTTGTTCGTCTGCATTTCCCGACGCTGCAATGATCGGGATATTTGACACTCTTCCGTCCAGTTCACGTACTTCACCAATGAAGGATATTCCGTCCATCACTGGCATTTCTATGTCTGTGACGATGAGGTCGGGAAGGTGTGGAAGAGATTCGAGCAATTCCATGGCTACCGCGCCATTTTCCGCTTCGAGAATAGCATAGCCTGCGGACTGCAGGACCTTTCGAAGCAGGATTCGGTTGGGAAGCATATCGTCCACAACCAGTACTGTGAAACAGTTCGGCGGTGGAACAATCGGCGGAATCGAATGGTGAGTGCGAGTGGTCATTCGAGGATTCATTTTACTTTAACCAATTGTTAAGAAACACAAGTCTTTAAGAAATATGTAATACTTTGAACATTATTGTTCAAAATAATTCTTCCTAATTTTTATGGAAATCGGAAGATTTGTGGCCCTAGACCTCTGAGGTTACTGATTTTGCGGGACTTACACCGGATCCGAAAACCGCACGATGCGAATGGAAAATTCGCATAAAAGAGACGAAACCGCGGAAATCTGCCGCGGTGGCCGGAGAGAAATTGTCAGAAATTCGGCAACCCCGGGGGTCTTTCAGAGAGCCTGCGGAATTCCGCCTCCTCGTAGGGCGTTTCCATTTCAGACTCTGTGAAGCCTCCTGAGACTGCGACCTCTCCGAAATCGTTGCTTTTGATTTCGGGCCGGTTTCCGTTTTTCTCGAAGAAAGTCTGCTGGCTAATCGGGTCACCATCGACACCGATGATAGAGTATTTGTAGCGCTGAGGACCGGACATGTGGAGAACATGAAGTCGATTTTGCTGGTCGATTGCGTGTTGAGGGGGCCTCACAGTCATGTAATCGCCCAGAGGGTAGGTTTTGTAGACCATTCCGGAGTCGCTGTCTTTCAGGCTGAAATAGAGGGCCTTGCTTCTGGCTCCGTGATAGAACGTCATCAGTGAATATTCGCGGTAAGTTCCGGCTTTCGGGTGCCCTTGCGGTACTCCGACAATTTGACTCCAGATGGGCTGCCCCTGGGTAACCTGAACACTCACGACCGGTGTTTGGAATACGCGGTTGATCTGAGGGAACGTCACCGTGGCCTTTACTCGATACACGCCGATTGTAGCCATCGGATAATATTTATTGATGGTGACGTCGTGTTTGTAGGTTTGGCCTGCGGAGAGAACAATGGGACGTTCGTTGAGGTGGTTTCGTACCGGGGTAATGAGATAGCCACGGCCATCAGTCACGGAGAAATCAAGCCAGCTCATGCCATCTGTGTCACCCAGAATTACATCCTGGCCCGCTCGGTTGACGATCGTCAGTTCGCCAGTGATGGGTTCGTGCTGAACCCATAATTTTCTATCCAGTTCCAAGTCGACTTGAATCTGAGCATTTGCTCTCTCGACTGCGAAAAAGGTGAGGAGTAGCAGGAGTAGAGCCGAGACAGATTTCATGGCGTTGCTGGAGTTCAAGGGCTCGTAGTTTCCGGGTTTTAGCATTCAAAATCAATCCGAATCTCGCTGGAAACCCTGATTACTGCTTTGGCATTTAGTTTGCTTTAGTGAATATTTAAGAAAATAATGATTTTAGTTTTTCTAAAATTGTTACATAATTCGATTCGTAGACCGTTTGCGTCCTTTGAGAATGAAAGCTAGTTGGCGATTTCTGGTGGGAGTAGTTTTCCTTGCCGGCTTTTTGATATCCGGGCTGATTGGAACCTCGACTTCCATGACCTTCGTCTGGCCGGGCTATGCTTTGCTCGGTCTTGCTGGTGTGCTTTCTATCGTAGCTCTGTTTCGAGATGTGGCTTTCACACTACCTCGATGGACGACTTTGGTCTCATTTGCCTCGATCGGTTACCTCCTTATTCGAGCGGGTGAGTCTGAGGTTTCGTATTTCGCTCGGGAGGACGCGTCACTGATTGTGGCGTGTTTCCTGACGTATGCCCTGTTTCTTTCGTTATTTTCCACGATCCAGTGGCGGGGACGCTTTATGCTGGGGTTTGCGGTTTTAACGATCGTGAATCTCGTTTTTGCCGGCTTACAGGCCGGATTTGATTCCTCTTTGTGGATTTTTCCCGGATACGAGCGCACGTACCCGGACAAGGTCGGTGGCCTTTTTAATCATCCCGATCACTTTGCGGGATTCATGGCAGCGATGACGCCCCTCTGGTTGTGCCTGTCTGTCTTTTCTCGAAGTGGAAATCGCATTCGCATTGCCTGGGCAGCTCTCGGGGTCGTCTGTGCATCGACTGTAATTCTTGTAGGCAGTGGTCCTGCTGTCCTTGCCATGGTTGCCGGGTTGGGAGTCAGCAGCATCGCAGTTGCAGGGCTAGTGTGGAAAAAGCTCGATAGCAAGCTCCGCTTTTCCATTTTTGCCGGAGTAGGAGGCATCGCTTTGATCGCTTTAGCCGCTATGCTGATCGCCGGTGGACCGTTGAGCCGCCAAATCGACCAGAGCATCCTGACAAAGGACAATGGAGCTTCCGTCCCTGCGATGTGGGATGCTGGGGTCGAGCAAATCAAGCGTTCTCCTTTTCTTGGAACGGGAAGTCGTTCCTCCTATTACTACAGCCGCTTGTATCGCAGCGAGAAACTCAGCAGTGAAGTTCCCGACCCTGAGTTCATCCATAACGAGTATCTCCAGTTGCTTGCGGATTACGGGATAATGGGTCTTGGCCTCGCTCTCGCTGTGCTCGTGCTCCATTGCATGAGTGGCCTTCGCTTCGTTCGAGCTTACGCTGGTTTTGGTGCTTTCGGTGGTATCTCGCTACCGCGTTCAGATCATCTTGGAATGACTCTTGGAGCGCTCTCCGTTCTCGCTGCGATTGGTACGCTGTCTTTCTTCGATTTTGTCATGCACCTTCCGGTGTTCGCTCTTGCGGTAGCTGTGCTGCTCGGCATTCTGGCTGCACCGGACCCGATGGCAGCTGCCTTGGTGAAGGAAGAGGATTCGCTGATTCCCGGAGGCAGTCTCATGCTGGCGAACCGGGCGGGTGCTTTCGCCTGCGGTCTCGCCCTCGCATTTTTCGGAGTGATCTATGCACGCAGCGAATTTTATCTCGAGATGGCGAGACTTACGTTTGAGGGAGATAATCGGAACTTTCAGCAATTCAGGTATTTGAAGGCAGCTCGTGGATACGATCCGATGAATCCCTATGCCTATTCGTTGAGCGCCCACGCTCAGGTGGCAGGCATCACATCGGAGATGCCGAGACCGGCGAGAATCCATGCTCTGGAGCAGGCGGACCAGTATTTTTCCAAAGCTCGTGAATTATATCCACAGGACGTTCATTCTGCGGTCGGACACGCTGCTGTGCTGGACGAACTCGGGCGGAAGAGCCGGGCTCGTCAGCGACTGGTAGATGCGAGCGAGTGGGCTCCGCTGTATGGGAACCTGATGATTGCAGAGGCGGAACATCATTTGCGGCACGGAGAAGTCACGGATGCCGAGGAGGCATACCGTAAAGCGTTGCATGCCTCCGCATTTGTAGACCGTGATGCTGCTGTCCGCGGGATAAACACAATCTCTGAGTGGAAGCTAATTGCCCAGACCAACGGGATTGAGTGGCAGGAATCTGGCCCGGGTCACGAGCCGGAGAGTCCGGACCGGCGCTCGCTTCCATCGGCTAAGGTCGAGGAGAGGGAAGTGGCTGCAGAAGCTATTCCGGAGACGGAGGAGTATTCCTCAGAAAGTGAGTGATTTCACTCTATCGATTCCTCTCGTCGTGTGAGGATAGAATCACCTGTTGCCCTTCTCCGGGAATCACAACGCGGTCTTCCAAATGGTGCTCCGTTATTGCCCGATAGAGTCTTTCGAGCGGTTCCGCGGGATGCTCATTGCTTATGGGGAACGTCGCATGGTGCATGGGTATCATTCGAGACGCTTTGATGTCGAAAAATGCCTGCACAGCTTCTTCCGGATTCATATGGACCTCTCGTCCGCTTGGGCAGTCGTAAGCGCCGATCGGGAGTAGCGCGGTATCAATTTGAAAGCGGTTTCCGATCTCCGAGAATCCATCAAAATACGCTGAGTCGCCCGAGTGGTAAACCGTGTGCTCTGGCGTCTTGATGATGAATCCTCCAAAGCCTTTGTGCGTGTCGTGAATGTAGCGAGCACCCCAGTGGTGAGCCGGGGTGAAATGGAGTTCGGCTCCTCCAAAACTGAGGTAATCCCAATCAGACATTTCTTCGATGCGATCGATGTTCAGCTTCTTCAGAACCTGAGCGACCCCTCGGGGAACAATCACCGTCTGGGACCCATCGACGATGCGTTTCAATGTCATCCTGCAGAGATGGTCGAAATGGGCGTGGGTAATAAGAACGAGATCAATTTTCGGAAGATGCTCAATGTCGATTCCCGGGTCTCGGTGACGCTTCAGAGGTCCCATCCACTTTGCCCAGACGGGATCGATCAAAACGTTGAAGTTGGCCGTGCGAACGAGGAAGCTCGCATGTCCGATCCAGACGACTTCCACCTGGTGAGGTTCCAGCGTCGGAAATTCCGGGGCAGCATCCGGGCCGGTGGCTTCCCTCTTTCTAATCAAGGCGGGAAGCAGGCTCCCGCTCAAGTATCGATAATTACGAACTGCCCACCCTTTCTCAGGCATCAGGCCCACTCGGCGTCCTTCAGTTTTGAGGCGGGAAGAGCGGGGAGTTTTGCGCGGAGTCAATGGGGGATCGCTATCTGGCATGGAGAGATGCTGATTTCGAGTTGGAGAAGGTACGGAATCAAAGCGGTAATGGCAACGAGATTAGAATGACTTTTCCACGTTAGAGGTAATGGTAAGCGCGAATTGGCCAGTATGGAACTAAGCGAGATTGAGTTACGAACGGAAGAAGCATTTGGGCACTCTGAAGGAGGCCCCTATTCACTGGTATTGATCGATAAAGGGGGCTCTGGCCGAGTTTTTGTTCGTATCACGGGAGTTCCGAAAGAGGGATCTGTCGTGGTCATGCATTTTACCAACGATCGCCCTGACAATATCCGATTTGCCCCTATCACTGACTTCTTGCTTAACAACGGCATTCCTGTGCCCGCGATTCTCGCGAGAAACGAGGAACTGAACATCCTCTGGATGGAAGACCTTGGAGAGATTGATCTGCATATGATTGCCCACGAGGATTGGGCCAAAGTGCGGCGCCCGGCTTACGAGTCGGCATTGAGGAATGTGTTTCTCATGCACCAGATGACGGAGGAAGCCCCTCCTGCGGATGTCCCAATCATGGAACCTGGATTCGATGAAGAGCTTTATGAATGGGAGAGAGGTTACTTTTTGAAGAGGTACGTGGGCCCATTTGTGTCGGAGCAAGCGGCAGAGGCCATTGGTGCCGACGAGGGGTTGCAATCTCTGGGAGAATCATTGAGCCGTCTGCCTCGATCTCTGGTGCATCGTGATTTTCAAAGTACCAATGTCATGGTTGTAGGAAGAGACACTCGCATGATCGATTATCAGGGGATGCGTTGGGGAAGGCCGGAATACGATCTCGCCTCGATGGTGTATGATCCTTACACCGAGTTCTCGGCAGAAGAGCGAGAGCATCTCATTGACTACTATTTCTCTTTGAAGCAGGCGGCGGGACACGAGGAGACGATGGAAGAATTTCGCAGCATTTTGACCAAGTGTGCCATGCAGAGACTGATGCAGGCTCTGGGTGCTTATGGATACATCAGCGAGGTGATGGGAAAACCAGAGTTCCTTCAGCACATACCGACGGCGAAGGAGAGGTTACTTGAGTTGGCTGAAACCTGTCCTGAAGGCAGAATCCTGACAGAGATACTGAGTGAATAGCGGAGCTTCGTTCTAACCGATCAGCGATTCCACATGGGCGAGAACATCAAGAAACGGGACGTTCTCGAGAATCCCGAAATGGTCACTACGGTGAAGTTTTGCTCTTGTCGTAGCTGGGCTTGAAAGACCACATAGGAAGCGGGCTAACTGGCGTGGCTGGCGAAGGGCTGGATGGCCTTCGTCACAGAGTTCCTGGAGAATCTCGGCGTCTTCCAGTTGGATGGAGGGTCGATCATTGCCCGGCAAAGGCCCTCCGGAGTATTGGCCCGTACAGTAGCTGCAAGATCCGCAGGGCTTCATTGATTCACCGAAATATTCGAGGATCTGCTGAGGAATGCATTCCGGCGTTTCACACAACTCAACGACTTGGTGAAGTCTTTCAATTTCTCCTGTCTCACGAGTTTCGAATCGTTCGACAAGAAACGTAGTAAGCTCTTGGACAGTTGACTTCTTGTTAGAGTTGAGGCGGTAGGAATGCCGAAGGCCAGTCGGTTTCACAACGGCGTCTCCCATGTCGGCCAGGTATTGGATTGCCTTGCGAATCCGATCTTCCGTTTCGCTGATGGCAAATGCACTTTCTGCAATGTCGAAGGTATACCAGGATCGGCCTTTCTTGCCTGAATCGAAGAGCTTCTTCAAAAAGTTCTGTCGAGCTGCGGTGTGTCCGGCGAGGACCTGATCGATTGTGCGGAGAAGCTGCACTCGATATCCCCCGTAGAAAGGTCCACGAGGAATGATGACTTCTTCGAGCTCGAGATAGGTCAATGCGGTGGAGACTACCGATGGGCGAATGTCTCTGGACTGGGATAGATCGTATCGGGAGATGGAAAATTCCGTTCCCTGAAGGAGAACATGTTCGACGAGGGATTTCAATGCGCTCCTTGAAGGGGTGTCTCCATAGATGAAATTCTCCAACACGGTAAGGTCATCGGCGCAGGCGAGGATTTCGCACGTAGAGTCATTCCCATCTCTACCCGCCCGTCCTGATTCCTGGACATAGTTCTCCAGCGACTTGGGTAAGTTGTAGTGATAGACATGCCTGATATCGGCTTTGTCGACTCCCATTCCAAAAGCGATCGTTGCGACGACGATGGCTACGCGCCCTCCCATAAAATCGTCCTGAAGATCGGCGCGGTGATCGTCGCGCATCCCGGCATGATAGGCACGTGCGTCGAGCCCTGCTCTGGAAAGAACGCCAGCCACTCGTTCGGCCGTTTGCTGTAAGGTCACATAAACGACAGCTGGGCCTTCGGGATTTTTCTGGAGAAGTTCAGTGAGGTTTTGGTCCCTTTCGTCGCTGCTGGAAGGGTGGACATGAAAGCTCAGGTTCGGGCGGGAGAAACCTGTCTGAACATGATCCGAATCCCGGATTTGAAATCGAGCCCGAATATCGGCGGCTACTCGAGGTGTTGCGGTTGCTGTCAGGGCAAGCACTCTGGGAATGGAGAGGTCTTTTGCCAAAGGCGCGATTTTCAAATAGTCCGGGCGGAAGTTGTGGCCCCACTCCGAGATACAGTGGGCTTCGTCGACGGCGAGCAGGTCGATTTTCACTCTTCGAAGTCGGCGGAGGAATCCGTCGTTCGCAAGGCGCTCCGGTGCCACATAGAGTAGCTTGAGCGATCCCGCATTCATTTGAGAGTAAATCTCCTCTATTTCTTTACGATCAATTGTGGAATCGAGGCGAGCAGCTTGAACTCCTCTCGACTGGAGGGATTCCACTTGGTCTTTCATCAGGGCGATGAGAGGAGAAACGACGAGTGTCAGCCCTTCCAACATGAGTGCCGGGAGCTGGTAGCAGAGGCTCTTGCCCGCGCCTGTAGGAAAGAGAGCCAGAGCCGACCTCCCGGCCAGAAGAATGTCGATGACAGCTTCTTGCCCTTCCCTGAATTGGGAGTGCCCGAAAACTGATTGTAGAACGTCTTCTTTTTCTGCCATGGGTTGATTCAGCATTTCGAAACGGCAATGCATTGGTCTTGATGGCCAGTTCGAAACGTCATAGGCTTACGACCGATGTTTCCCCTGCGCAATTGGACGTTCTTCCTTCTCTCAATATCCTGGGCTGCACTTTCGCATGCGGAACAGCGAACGTGGACAAACTCAGAAGGAAAAACAATCGATGCTGAGTTGATCGAGGTATCCGGCGAGAATGCAATTCTGAAAATGGGACCAAACAATTTCGAGGTTCCGATTGCGAGCCTATCAAGTCCCGATCGCGAGTTCATTAAAGACTGGGAGAAAAGTGCACCAACCGATACGGCAGGGGACTCGGATATTCAGCCGGTCTGGGATGCGGAGTGGCCAAAGTTGGTCTCGGCGGATGTCTCCCAGGATATCGAAGTGATCAAGGAAGACGAAGATAAGGGTGAATATATCTATGCGAGCGAGCACTACGAGTTCATCTGCGACGTAAAGCTGAACACCTCGGTTGTTCGCCGTTTCTCTGTTCTGTTCGAAGCGACGAATCAGTTCTGCCGCGAGTTGCCCCTTGGGATGGTGAAGCCCTTCCGGGAAGAGAGGCACAAGATTCATCTTTTTGAAACCCGGGAGGCCTATTATGAGAAGGGAGGCCCTCCAGGATCAGCAGGGGTCTACATCAGCCGAGACGGCGAAGGTGATATCCTGGTGCCGCTGACCAGCCTGGGTGTGAAGCAGGTGGGAAGCAACTACAGCGTCGACTATGACAAGGAGAACACGACCTTGTCTCACGAAATCACGCACCAGATCACCGATCCGGAATACTACGCAATTGGATCTCGTGGCTGGTTTACGGAGGGACTGGCGGAATACATTGCAAGCAGTGGCTACCGGTCTGGGAAATTCAATGTGGACGATCTCCGGGCCCTGAAAGAGAAAGTCACGGCTTATGGAGAAAATAACACGGGAGGTCGAGCACTCGGGGAGACGATCATTGCTCCCGACCTGCAGGAATATTTCATGCAGCCCTACGAAGATTTTGTGGCAAACGCGAACCTCAATTATGGGCTGGCGGCTTTGATAGCATATTACTTTTTTCACATGGATGGCGAAGGGGAAGCCAAAAACATCAAAGCTTTTCTAAAAGGGCTGAAGGAAGGCAAGAAAGCGCCAGAGATGTTCGAGCCATTGCTCGCAGGTAGATCCTGGGACGAGATGGAAGAAGATATCTACCGAGGTTGGCGATCTCGCGGGGTGGAGATCAAATTCCGTTGAGAGTCTTTGTGTTCGGACCTTGACCGCTCGATAGGGAGTTGCCATCAATGATGCATTTCTATGAGTAGTGATCTTTGCCGATGGGGCATTTTAGGAACAGCAACGATTGCCCGCAAAAACTGGCAGGCAATACGGAACAGTGGCAACGGAACCGTAGTGGCCGTGGCGAGCCGCACGGAAGAACGGGCCCGCGAATACATCGCGGAGAATCAGTCACAGGTGCCTCACGATCCGCCGCCGAGACCGATTGCTGGGTACGAGGAAATGATCGCTGCTGACGACATCGATGCCATCTACATCCCTCTGCCGACGGGGGTTAGAAAAGAATATGTCATTCAGGCCGCGAAAGCTGGGAAACATGTGCTTTGCGAGAAACCGTGCGGAAGAAATGTCGAAGAGGTCGAAGAGATGATAGGTGCGTGCTCCGAGGCGAACGTGCAGTTCATGGATGGTGTGATGTTCATGCACAGTGATCGCCTGCCTCGGCTGCGAGAAGTCTTGGATGAGGACAAGGCTGTTGGGACAATCAAGAGGATTGCCTCTCAGTTCAGTTTCATGGCGCCGGATGATTTTTTGAAAGAGAATATTCGGGTCCATTCAGATCTCGAACCTCTGGGGAGTCTTGGAGACCTTGGATGGTATTGCATCCGAATGATTCTCTGGACGATGAAATACGAAATGCCGACGTCAGTTCAGGCAGACATGATTCGGCAATCGGGAAGACCGGACAGTCCCGATTCAGTGCCTATCAGTCTTTCTGCCGAGATGACTTTTGCCAGTGGGGTGACAGGTAGCTTTTTCTGCAGCTTCGAAATGGAGCATCAGCAGTGGTGCAATATCAGCGGAACCGGTGGGCACGTTTACCTCAATGATTTTGTCTTGCCCTACAACGGCCCTGAAGTTGGCTTCGATATCGAGCAGGCTCATTTCGAACAGGACATCTGTAATTTTCGCATGGAGAGACATCGCACTCGCGTAAATGTGAGAGAGTATGCTGATAGTCATCCAACCTCTCAGGAAACCAAGCTGTTCCGCAATTTCGGAGATCTTGCTCTCAGTGGAAAACCGGATCAACATTGGCCTGAAATTTCGCTGAAAACGCAGAAGGTTCTCGATGCCTGTTTGCGATCTGCTCGAGACGGGGGAAGTTCGGTGGAACTCTAACTTGTTTCTATGGCGATCCAGATACTCCGCGGAATCCTGGGGGTAATTGTCCTGCTGGGCATTTGCTTTGCCCTCAGTAATGCAAAGCGATCCATCAATTGGAAGCTCGTTGCAGGTGGCGTGGTGCTACAATTGATCCTCGCTGTTCTTGTTCTCGCGACTCCTTTTGGGAAAGTTGTGGAGTGGATCTCGAGCATTTTTATCACTTTGATTGGATTCAGTGATGAAGGTGCGTCGTTTATGTTCGGTGAGTTGATCGATGCGAGTAAGTACGGCTTTGCCTTCAAAGTGCTGCCGATCATTCTGTTTGTCTCTGCCCTGACTTCAGTTCTGTATTACCTCGGTATTCTGCAGCGAATTGTCTTCGGGTTTGCCTGGGTGATGAAACGTGCCATGAGACTATCAGGTGCGGAAAGTCTCGCGGCGGCGGCAAACGTTTTTGTCGGGCAAACTGAAGCTCCCTTGATTGTGAAGCCATACATTCTTGGAATGACGCGATCTGAGCTGATGGCACTAATGACAGGAGGAATGGCTACCATTGCGGGCAGTGTCTTTGGTCTGTATGTGGTGACTTTGGCGGGAGAAGACCTGGAAATGCAGACTGCAGTAGCTCGACAACTACTCACAGCTTCGATCATGAATGCACCGGCCGCCCTCTTCGTCGCGAAGATGATTGTCCCAGAGACCGGAGAGATACAAGAGAACCTCCTGGTGCCAAGAGATAAACACGGAAGGAATTTGCTCGATGCGCTGGTTCGAGGAACGACCGAAGGTTTAAAACTGGCATTGAATGTCGCAGCGATGTTGATCGTATTCATCGCTGTGATTGCGATGGTCAATGCTTTCCTGGGTTGGGTAGGGGGGATTGGCGGAGGAGAAGAAAGCGGTTTTCTAGATGGAGTGATTCAAACCGCGAGTGGGGGGGCATTCGAGTCCCTTTCGCTTCAGGCTCTGTTAGGATTTCTTTTTGCTCCGATCGCCTGGGCCGTTGGAGCAGACGGTGGTGACGTTCTTCAACTGGGGCAATTACTGGGGACAAAGCTCGTAGCGAATGAGTTTGTTGCCTATTTGCAACTGGCCGAGTTCAATGGTGCAGGCGAAATGAGTCCCAAGACTGTATTCCTCGCTACTTTTGCGCTTTGCGGCTTCGCCAATTTTGCTTCGATCGGGATTCAGATTGGGGGTATCGGTGCATTGGCTCCGGAACGTCGAAGCGATTTAGCTCTCCTCGGCTTTCGCTCTATGATTGGAGGGGCGATTGCCAGTTTAATCAGCGCAAGTATCGCCGGGATGTTCTTCGGAATTAGTCAGTGAACCAACGGGAAGATCAGCTTTGCTTGATGTGTCCCTCGACTTTGCGGACGCCGATGCGATAAAGGCAGTTGCGCTTGAGGCGTCCTAACTGACTTCTCACGTTTTTGTTGGAAGGGTTCTGTTCCTGGTCGCGCTCAAACTGAGCCAATTCTTCATCGAGTTGGTTTCCCCACTTTTCAATCTGCTGCGGAAAGACTGTCTCGGAAACATAGTCGTAGAGCTTCTGATCTTCCTGATGAAACTCTCGGATCATTTCGATGGTTTTCGGAGCGGTATCTTTCTTCACCTCAGACTCTGATACTTTCCTTTTGTTCACCGTTTGGTAATTCAGGTCTGCTTCTGCCAACCCGACCCAGTGTCTCCAGAGCAGCAGTGATTCATCAAACCGTTCAGTAAGGCCAACAAATTCGATTTGTTTCTCGATCACTTCGATAGCAGCGCTGGCATTGCGTTCCCCGGCAAGCCGGTAACACATATAGTCACCGTAGTCTTTTAGCCAATCTTCCAAAGGGGCAAGAGCATCTCCACTTTGTTCGCGAAAGCGATAGTGAGAAATAGCGCGTTTGATGGGCTCACGAAGAAAGGTGTAGTATCGAGAGTTTGGGTAGTATTGCTCCAATATATTATCTCCGGGCAGTACGCAGTGCCCGCGTACGCTTCGGAGAAAGGGATAACAGGTTTTGACCCAGCGCCAGTCTCTGGGGGTTGCCTCCTCCATCAGCAACATATCGCAATGGTTCGGGCCAAAGTTCTTCTGGAGTATGGCGCGTATGGTTTGGCCGCCCGTTTTCATTAAATGAACGAAAGCGATCGGCCACTTGAGCGTGTTGTCTTCCATATACAGGAACGTCTCAGTCCCTTTGCAGGAACTGAGACGTCGTTTACAGGTGCGTCAAGTTGCAATAGAGATGCTATCTCAATCGAAATTGATGCTCCTGTGTCATGTCTGGCTATCGACACGATCAGAAATCGGTTCTGCAGCTTCTTCGGTCGATGGGGAGATTTCCCTTTGGGTCGGGTAGCTGATCTTCGAAGAAGAGGGTCGATCCCCATCAAGTCTTCCGAGGAACTCTGGTAATTGAATTCCGACATTTCCTGTCAGTTCGTGAAGCGGAGGCAGGGATTTCACCAGATTGGAGACAAAGTCAGCCGTACTGCCATTGCCGCCGTTGTTTCCACCACCATCCCAGACCGTAACTTTGTCGATCTTGAGGTTGGAGATCGCTTTTACCTGCTCGGCAACCAGATCGGGCAACTGCTCGATCATCAGCATGAGAGCGGAAAGGTCCGGATTGTCCTTGGTTGCTTCGAAGACTTCTTTGAAACCTTCGGCTTTCGCAGACAGTTGGGCTTTTACACCTTCTGCTTCGGCTTCCATTACGGAGCGAATACCGTCAGCCTTACCTTTTTCCATGCGGCGGATCTGCTCAGCTTCGGCTTCAGCCAAGGTCTCGATACGCTGTTTCTCGACCATAGCGGGAACGACGATATCCGCATACTGTGTTGCCTCTTCACGAGTCGCACGTGCGGCTTCTGCTTCCTGCTCGGCAGCGTAGGCTTCGCGTTCGGCGTCTGCCTGCTTCACTCGTTCCGCGGCAGAACCGACTCGGTTTGCCTCGGCTTCCTGCTCGCGCCGGATGGCATTTGATTTTGCGATCGTAACCGCAGCGTTGTTTTCCCCTTCCACAGCCTGCGAATGGGCTCTCGCTACTTCGATGCGCTGCATCTGTTCGGCATTTGCTTTACCAATTTCACCATCGCGCTCTTTCTCTGCGACTTTCACTTTCGCTTCATTGATTGCTCGAGCAGCTGCCTCCTGGCCAAGAGCGTTGATGTAACCAGACTCATCGGTGATGTCCTGAATGTTAACGTTAATCAGGCGGAGACCGACCTTCTTGAGTTCGACTTCCACTCCGTTGGAAATGTTGTCGATCAGCTTGTCCCGGTCGGCATTGATTTCCTCGATAGGCATCGTGGCGATAACCACACGCATCTGGCCGAAGATGATGTCTTTCGCAAGGTCTTGTACTTCAGGTAGGGTCAGGCCGAGTAGACGCTCTGCGGCGTTCTCCATCACGCCCGGTTCCGTGGAGATACCTACGGTAAAGGTAGAAGGCGTATTCACTCGAATGTTCTGCTGAGAGAGAGCTCCTTCCAATCGGATGTCGATCGGGATTGGAGTGAGGTCGAGGAACTGGGACGACTGTATGATAGGCCACACGAAAGCACCTCCGCCGTGGTAGCACTTACCACTTCGCCCGTTCTTCCCAACTCCGGTCTTTCCGTAGATTACGAGAATGCGATCCGGGGGGCATCGCTTGTACCTCGTCGCAATGGCGATAAGGGTTCCAAAGAATAGCAGCACGATTGTGCCGATCATGATAGTGAGTTCGGTCATTTATTTTTGTTTCTAGTTAGGGTTGGGTTGGTGTGTCGTCGGGAACGACGACCAGAGTGTTGTCTTCGAGGACATCGACCACGAGAACACGCGAGCGATTTTCAAGGCGATCCGGTTTCGAAGTCACGGCGGGTACGGTTTGCAGGCGCCCCTGCATCATTACTTCGATCTGGCCTTTACCTGTGCGCTCTCCCGGTATCGGGAGATAAACGCTGCCGATTTCTCCGATGGCGCTTCGGTAATCGAGTGTTCCACTTTCGCGCATCGACCAGAGAGCTCGCATGAGCCAGAAAATCAAAAACATGAAAACGAAGCCAGTCGCTCCGGCAGCGAGGAGTGCGATCCAAATGGCAGTGCCGATTTTTAAAAGCAGGGCTCCGATCCACCCGAAACCGGTGAGGAAGGCGACAATGGTGCGGAAAGAGAGAAATCCTACATCGCTACCTTCACCACCATCGACGTCTTCGACGGTGTCGAGTGCTCCGTCGGAATCTCCTCCGTCGAGTCCGATTAGGGAAAGAATCGTCTGCACGCAAAGAATGACCGTAGAGAGGATACCGATGCCGTAGAAAAACTTCGTGACCAGATTCAGGTGGTCCCACCAGGTATTTAAGGATTCCATCATTACGGTGATGAGAATCCCTGTTTTTGTCCAGTTTGACGATTACAATCGGGTGTCTGGTTTACAATCGGTTATAGACTTCAAATGTTTGGGCATTTTATGGAAATAGAGACGTCTCTCTTATCGGAGTAATGAGTGAAGAAATCTGGTTCTACGAATTCGAAGGTGAAAGAAAAGGTCCAGTTACCGAGTCGCGCCTACAGTCCTTAATAGAAGACGGAACTATTCAGGCTTCTTCTTTGGTTTGGAAGGAGGGCTTCGATGATTGGATGCCTGCAGAAGATGTTGATTCGTTGGTTTTTTCCAGAAGACCACTTCCGCCCAGCTTACCTGCAGTGGTTTCACAACCTCCAGCAGTCCGGGCAGCATTTGTGCCTCGAGAAGCTCGAATGCGTGCGGGGTTCGTTCCTGAAATTGGCGAGTGTTTCAGCGCTGCGCTCAAGCAGATGAAATCAGACTTTTGGCCCTATGTCGGACTCTTCGCCCTGACATCGCTGATCGTCTCATTTGCGAGCCAACTGTATGTTCCGATCTTTTTCATGATGTATCCGATCATGGTGGGATTCAGCTGGTATGTGCTTTGCCGGAAGCGCGGTGTGTCAGCGAGTACAGATGCTATTTTCGAAGGATTTCGTCGGCAGTTTGGGCCGCTTGCCATCTTGAATCTCATACTCGTCGGCGTCGTGATCGTTGCGACGCTTCTCTTTACCGGTCTTGCTGTTGGCGCAACTATCGGCGGAGGAGTTCTGATTGGTGAGATGAACCCTTCTGGCCCTGAGTCTCCTCTGATCGCAGTTTCATTGGGTCTGGCGGCAGTGGTCGGTGCTCTTGTCCTGATGTTCCTTTTCGCTCTGGTCACAGCCGTTGGGAATTTTGCGATGCTGCTCATACTGGATTGCGAAATTTCCGCTGGTCAGGCCATTCGGCTCTCGTGGGAAGTGACGCGAATGCACTGGTTCAAGATTGCCTTGTTTAGTATTGTTGCGAATCTACTGACCATTGCCGGAGCGTTGGTTCTCTATGTCGGCGTATTCGTTACCGGAGCACTTTCCACCATGGCGATGGTGCATCTCTACATTCGAGCATTTGGAGACGAGGCAGATCAGGGAGAAATGACGTAGCGTAAGCCAATGAAGAAAATCAGGGCGAAAACGATTTTTCTCAGGAGCACTTGAGGGACTCTATCCAGAGTTAATTTCCCCAGCCAAACTGCTACGAGACATCCTGGAAGAGACCACCCGACCATCGTAAGTAGTTCGCGCGTGTATTCGCCTTCGTGAACCATGAGCAGGTTTCGAGTTGTTCCACCGGCGATGAATACAGTCTGGAGGATGGCAACGGCTTCTACCTTAGCCCAGGGCCGGGAGTAGGTGTACACGACGATTGGCGGCCCTCCGACATTGAACGCTCCCGCGAGCACTCCGCCAATGAGCCCGAAAACTCCTCCCGCTTTCTCGGGGATGACAAATTTTGATGCAAATCGACCTTGGATGAAATCCCACGCAGAAATGGCCATCAAGGCGATTCCGAGTAGTCGGATAATCATTTTTCCGTCGAGGCCCCGCAAAGCGTAATAGCCGATGGGGATTCCGAGGATGATTCCGATACTCAGTGGCAGCGCCTTTCTGAAAGAGAAACCAGCTCGGTTCGCGAAGAAAATAAAGAAATTCACGAAGAAGCTGGCGATAGCCACGCAGGCGATAGCGTCTTCAACGGGTATCACCAGGGGAATGACTGCCATGCAGACCAAGGCCAGACCGAAGCCAGTCGCCGATTGAAGGTACGTAGCGGCGAAGATTACTGCCGCAACCAGAAGAGTCGACACATCCATAGATCAGGGGGCCGACTTCGCCTCTGTGTCGAAAGTCATGGGCTTTGCCGGTAGGGGAGAACCGGTCGGCGCTGCAGCCAGCTGATTGTCTTCTCTCGTTCGCCATTTCTTGAGGGATAATTCTCCCGAGAGTCTCCCCATTTTTGAATCGGCGTATCCGGCTCCGGCATCAATGGTGGGGTAAGTTCTCAGCTCGAAATGAAGATGTGCGAGGTAGAGGCCGTCGGCATTTCCTATCGTTCCGATCTTATCCCCTCGTCGCACCTGCTTACCCACTGGAATGAGAATTTTGTCGAGATGCCCATAGAAGCTCTCGATCACTTGTCCGTTTGGTAACTCGTGAAGAAGAATGACTACGTTACCCCAGCCGTCGGAAGGCCAGCCCGCTTCAATACAAAGGCCATCAGAAATGGCGAAAACAGGATCTCCGAGATCCGAGTTTTGACCACCGATACCATTGAGATCATCTCCCAGGTGACGACTTGTCAGAAAAGGCTGGGCGTTGTAGGTCAGGGCTCCGTGGCGGCTTCCCACCGGGAAATCAAAGGCCACAGCTTTGGGCGCTTCTGCCAGCTCTATGGGCGATGCGACCGCAAACGCAGGATCGAAAAACGTCTCTTTTGGGCTCAGAAGCCCAATCCGTGCTGGGTTTACGAGCTTTTCCGGATCAACGATCGAGTTATTTCCTGTCCGAACGGTGATCAGCACAATCAGTAGAATCGCACCTACTAAAACGAATACCGGCAGAATGAACTGTCGCCATTCGCGAAAGTGTCGTTTCAGATCGAGATAGGGTAGCGGTTTCAAATTGTGTTGAAATAGAGGGTATCTCACCCAGTTTGGCAACGCCTTGACAGGCTTTTCCACGTAGGGTAGCCGAGAGGATTGATGGAAATTTCTTCGACAGAGCGGAAGCGGTTTCGCATGGATCTCGCCTATGACGGTCGACCTTTTTCGGGGTGGCAGAGTCAGGCAGGCGGGAAAACTGTGCAAGATTCCCTGCTCGAAGCCATACAATCGATCTGCCCCGATGTGTCCACAATTCAGGGCTCTGGGAGAACGGACGCAGGTGTTCACGCCGAGAGGCAAGTCGCTCATTTTGATGCACCTGCGGATTGGAGGATGAATGGTGGCGAGTGGCAAAAAGCACTAAACTCCAAACTGCCAGCTTCCGTTCGAGTCGTTTTGTGCGGTGAGGTGAATCCGGAGTTTCATTCTCGGTTTTCAGCGCTGGAAAAAGAGTATCGCTACACCATCGCTACGGGTGATGTTTTGCATCCGCTTGAAGTTGGGGTGGTCTGGCACCAGCGGAATTTATCTCTGGGAGACGAATGGGAAGAGATCCTCTCTCTCTTTCAGGGGAATCACGATTTCCGTGCCTTTTCCGCGAACCGGAACGATGGAAAAGACGAAGATCGCGATACCAACAGGACAATTTTTGAGGCTTCAATCGATCGCCTTTCGCCGGCAAAGGCCATCATCAGTTTCCGGGGAAATGGATTTCTCTATAAAATGGTCCGTTTCCTTGTCGGCACAGCGGTGTATTGTATGCGGGACAGGATCACTCAGAAGGAAATCGCAAAGCTTTTGGAGGGCGAAGTGAGGGGACGGAAAGCTCCCTATTGTGCGCCCCCGGATGGCTTAGTTCTTTACCGGGTAACATATCCGCAAGAATTTGAAATCTTCGATTGAGTATCTTCGTCCTTACAATACACGAAAGCGATGGGTCTTTTCTTCAAGAAATCCTCGATAGGCGAGAATAGGATTGAGAACTCCGGGCGTTGGCCGGTTCGTCTCACGCATTTCTATCTTATCGACGAATACGAGTTTCCGGCGACGAACTTTCCGGAAATCTTTTTCGTCCAAGAGGGCAACTTTCTCCACGAAACGGATGTGGGAACTCAAGCCGTCCGGGAGGGCGCGGTAATAATGGTCAACCCAGGGCACCGGCACCGGGTGAAACAACCTGAGGAGGTGGTGATCACAAGGGTTCGCTATCTACCCGAGTGGCTGACCCGGGAGTATGAAATTGTCGCGAACTCCCCGCTTGTCCTGGCGTTGTTTTTTGACCAGTCATGGTTTCGGTTTCCCCGCGACGAGAATTTGCACGTTTTCACGACCAGGGCGGAAGCCGCCGGTCGCATTCGGGGCGAGTTGGAGTATCTCCGTGTCCTCTTGAAAGAAAAGCGCCAACTCGAGCCCATTGCTCGCGTTTCTGTTTTGAAACTCATGATGTTGCTTGCTGATGAGCACCATCGTTTCTGGAGAGGGGTTACCGAGGTGGATGTTCTTCCAGAAGCCAAGCATGCGCTCGACGAAATCGAATCCACTATCCTGCGCGCAGAGCCATTCGACCCGGCATCGATGCCTCGTGGCGGATTTGAGAAAAAAGCGATTGAGACAGCTTTTGATGATCTTACGGGCATGACGATGCCGGAATACGCCCAGCGGAGACGGGTTTTTCATGCTGCCTGCCGACTTCTCACCGACACCGAAGAACCTCGTCGGATCTCTCGCAGTCTCGGATTTGCCAGCACCAGCGAGTTCGCCAAGCAGTTTGATTCGGTTTTCGATATTACCCCTAGCATTTACCGGGAAAAATTTGGTCAGGTAGCTCGGGAAGACGCGGCTTCTCCAGTGGAAGAAGAAGATGCTTGATTGAGGCGGTCGGGCCATGTTTCTTGCGGCCTTTTTCCAGGCTCATGAAAACACCCGCCGAACAACTGCAGATCCTTACCCGTGGCGTCGCTAACTTGATTAGCGAGAAAGAACTTCTCGCCAAGCTTGAGAGAGGCAAGCCGCTTCGTGCCAAGTTGGGTGTCGATCCTACCTCGCCCGATCTTCACTTGGGACACAGCGTGGTGCTCGAAAAACTGCGTCAATTTCAGGAACTCGGGCATCAGGCCGTTTTGATCATTGGTGACTTTACTGCTCAGATTGGCGATCCCACCGGTCGCTCAAAGACTCGTCCTCCTTTGTCCCGTGAAGAGATTCTCGCCAATGCAGAGACCTACACCGAACAAGCTTTCCGCATTCTCGATAAGGAAAAAACCGAGATCAAATTCAACGGCGAGTGGTTCAATAAAATGAGCTTCACCGACGTGATCCAACTCAATGCTCGCGTCACTATGCAGCAGATGCTTCAACGTGAGGATTTCAAAAACCGGATCGCGAACGATCAGGAAGTCCGCCTGCACGAGATCCAGTACCCTATCGTGCAGGGGTGGGATTCCGTCGAAGTGGAGTCCGATGTCGAGCTCGGGGGCACCGACCAACTGTTTAACATTCTTGTCGGTCGGGATATGCAGAAGTCGAAGGACATGGAGCCTCAGGTCGTGATGTGCATGCCCATTCTGGAAGGTCTCGATGGAGTCCAGAAAATGAGTAAGAGCCTGAACAACTACGTGGGGATTTCAGAGCCTCCCGGCGAAATGTTCGGCAAATTGATGAGCATCTCTGACGAACTCATGGCTCGATATGCGATCCTCTTGCTGGGTGAAGAGATCGATTCGGACATGCATCCGATGGAGGCAAAGAAATCCCTCGCCGCAAAAATCGTGACCCGCTATCACTCGGAAGCTGATGCAAAAGCTGCCAGGGAGAACTGGGAATCAATGTTCAGCAAAAAGGATATGGCTTCGGCCGATCTTCCGGAAATGGAGATTGGTGAGAGGAAAGACATTGTCGGAGTGGTGGCGCAAGCTTTCGAGTCAGTTTTCGAGACAAAGAGATCTGGTGGTGATGTGCGCCGCCTGATTCAACAGGGAAGCGTCCAACTGGATGGTGAAAAAATCACCGATCCGAAGGCAACGCCCGTCTGGGATTCAGGTCAGGTTCTGAAGCTCGACAAGAAGCGAAGCGTCCGAATTGCCTGATTCTCAGAGAAATAGTCAAGCCTGTAATCAATTCCTTTTTTGTTGCTTACTGAGCCGGATTTCTATCCACTGGAGGTAATCAGCGAGAGGCCTATGGAGGGGGAGGGGCTCTCGTAAAGTGAAGAACTTATGAAGGCAGCTCTCCAGGCATTTCCTCGAGTAATGGGAATCGTCAATGTGAATGACGACTCTTTCTCAGGGGATGGTACTTTAGATGTCGAACACGCCCTTCGTCAGGCATCGCAGATGGTGCAGGATGGGGCGGACATTATTGATGTGGGAGCCGAAAGCGCACGGACAAATCGGGGAGCAATCGAGATTGAAGAAGAGATCGCCAGGCTTCTCCCATTTATCGATTCGTTCGAGACTGTCTGCGCAGAAGTAAAGCCGAGAGACGAGCTCCAAATGTGGCCTCCGCTTTTATCGGTGAATACTTGGCGTCCCGAGATTGTGGAAGCAGTGCTGAAGACGGGAAGCGTCGATCTCATCAATGATATCGGCGGAATGGTAGAAGATAGTAATGCAAGACTGTGCTTCGAATTCGGAGCATCTCTCTTGATTATGCACACCGTGGGGCAGCCAAAGGTTGCCCACTTAGAGCAGCGGTATGACGATATCTGGGAATCATTGGAGGGGTTTTTCGACGATCGCATTGCCAGGGCGAATAAGATTGGGCTCTCCGAGGACCATATCGTCCTCGATCCGGGGATAGATTTCGCAAAGCAGAGCGAGGACAATTTGAGAATCTTCTCCTCTCTGGAGCGCCTGCAGCAGTATGGCCTCCCTGTATTGCTTCCGATCTCGCGAAAAACGGTGATTGGTGATGTGCTTGGCATTGAGAACCCAAGGGAAAGGGATGCCGGCACGGTTGCTTGTCTTGTGAGAGGTTTGGCTGGCGGGGCTAATATTTTCCGAGTGCATAATGTGAAGGCAGCTGCGGACTGCGTTCGGGTGATAGCTGCTATCCGAAACGAGCCCGTGCACTCACAAAGCTGATTCCAAAGTCTTTTCTCTTTTGTAACTGGATAGTGCGGCTCAACCCGTTACAATGCGGGCACTATGCGCATACAGGTTGGAAAGGAAATTATAGAACTCAAAGGCCCGGAGAATGGAGGCAAGATCATCGGGATCATTGCCGTCGGGATCTTGGCGATCATTGCGGTGTTCAGCTCGTTTT
This sequence comes from Verrucomicrobiales bacterium, assembly GCA_002698785.1. Lineage (GTDB taxonomy): Bacteria > Verrucomicrobiota > Verrucomicrobiia > Verrucomicrobiales > DEV007 > Arctic95D-9. The sequence goes on from PAAG01000045.1 coordinate 21,824, forward strand.
ACACCGTTCAGGTTGAAGAAGCAGGGGTCGTTCTCCGTTTCGGAAAACACATCAAGACGGTCGATCCCGGACTGCACTTTAAGATGCCATTCGGTATCGATAATGTCGAGTTTGTCCCCGTCGGCCGCCAGCAGAAACAGGAGTTTGGGTTCGGCACTGAAGGAGCGTCAAATTACTATCAATACACCAGCCGCTCGGAAATGGAGCTTGAGAAGAATATGGTGACTGGGGATTTGAACGCAGCTCTTGTTGAGTGGGTGATTCAATACCGGATAACCGAGCCGGAAAAGTATCTTTTTAAGGTTCGCAGTTCAGATGAGACTTTGAGGGATGCCAGTGAGTCCGTGATGCGTGAGGTCGTTGGGGACAGGACGGTTGATGAGGTGATCACGATCGGTCGCCAGGAGATTGAGTCGGAGTGTCAGGAGAAACTGAAGGCCCTCGTCGATTTGTATGAACTCGGGATCACAATTGACCAGGTTCAGTTGAAGAACGTGGATCCTCCCAAGCCTGTTCAGGCATCCTTCAACGAGGTGAATCAGGCTCAGCAGGAGAAAGAGAAAGAGATCAACGTGGCGAATGGCCAGTATAACAGGGAGGTTCCGAAAGCTCGGGGCGAAGCAGAGCGCCAAATCAGCGAGGCAGAAGGATATTCAACTCAGCGAATTAATGAAGCTCAGGGTGATGCCGCAAGGTTCGTTGCCCTGTTCGAGGAATATCAGAAGGCACCTGATGTGACGAGGAGACGCCTTTACCTCGAGACGATGGAGGGAGTGATGCCCAGACTCGAAAAGAGAGTGGTGGTTGACGAGGACACCAGCCAGTTGCTGCCTTTCCTTCCCCTCACACCAACAGCAAAATAATACAACAGGAGGATAAATTATGAAGAAAGCTGGTACAGGTTGTTTAGTTCTTTTAATTCTCTTTGTCGTACTTCTGGTTGCGGCAGGAGGGATTTACACCGTTCGCGAGACGGAGCAGGTTATTGTTACTCAATTCGGTAAGCCGGTTGGCGATCCGATCACTGATCCGGGGTTGAAGTTTAAGATGCCTTTCCTGCAGAAGGTGAATCGATTTGATAAGCGGATTCTTGAATGGGACGGCTCCGCCACTGAGATGCCCACCAAGGATAAAACGTACATCAGGGTCGATACATATGCTCGCTGGGCTATCGTTGATCCTCTGCGCTACTTTGTGAAGTTGCAGAACGAGCGCCGCGCCCAATCCCGTCTCGACGATATTCTCGGTTCAGAAATGCGGAACTCCATCGCTAAGCATGAGTTGATTGAGATTGTCCGTACCACAAAAGACCGAAAGGTTCAGGTAGAAGAAGAGTTGGTCGAAGCGGACATGACGGGTTCCGTCGGAAAGTTAATCCCCATTCGACGAGGTCGAAGCGCTTTGGAGCAGGATATCTTTACAACGGCAAAGACGAAGTTGCAGGAGTTTGGAGTCGAACTTCTCGATGTTCGGTTCAAGCGCATCAACTACAACGAAAGTGTGCAGGAGCGTATTTACGAAAGAATGATCTCTGAGCGTCAGCAGATTGCGGAGCGCTTCCGGTCAGAGGGTGCGGGTGAAGCGGCGAAGATCCTCGGCGACATGGCGCGCGATCTCAAAGAGATCGAGTCGGAAGCATACAAAGAGGTCGAGACAATAAAAGGTGAGGCAGATGCCAAGGCCACCGAGATCTATGCGGATGCCTATAATCAATCTCTCGAGGCAGCGGATTTTTACGAGTTTCTTCGGACTCTGGAGTTGTATGAGAGCATCCTCGGGGACAGCACTGTAGTGCTCTCCACCGACACAGATTTGTTTAAGTATCTCAAATCGGTGAAGCCTCTTGCCCCGAGCAAGTCTGAGGATGCGCTTCTGGCTGATCCTGAACAGGAAGTGGCGCCACAAAAGCCTCCTCGTCGAACTTCACCGCCGCCGGCGAATCAGCAGTGATCAATCAAAGAGACTCAGGAGTTCCGCCTCGCTGAGGCGGGCTTCTCCGGCTCCTGATAGGAGTGACTCGGTGACTTCTCGCTTGCGGTTTTGCAGGGCGAGGATTTTCTCTTCCACCGTGTTTCGCGTGATGAGTTTGTAGCTGTTCACGACTCGCGTCTGTCCGATTCGGTGGGCACGGTCTGTCGCTTGCGCTTCCACAGCCGGGTTCCACCAGGGGTCGACGTGAATTACCGTGTCGGCTCCGGTCAGGTTGAGACCGACTCCACCCGCTTTCAGGCTGATGAGAAAAACCGGGACGTCTTTTTCCTGGAACCGCTTTACGACATCTGCTCGATTCTTGGTTTGACCGTCTAGATAGCAGAAGTCGATTTGCTTTGCCGCCAGTTGAGGAACGAGAAGCTGGAGCATCTCGACAAACTGGCTGAAGATAAGCACTCGATGTCCACCATCCAAAGCTTCCTCAAGAAGTTCCGCCAAAACATCACCTTTGATGGAAGCGTCTTTTTCTTCGATCTCCGACATGCCGAGAAGTCGCAAATCACAGCAAGTCTGGCGCAGCCTTAGGAGGGCTGTCAGGGCGAGCATTCGCTGACGACCACCCTCTGCATTAAGAATGGATTGTCGGCTTTCTCGAAGAAGTTTCTCATACACTTCCTGCTGTGTGGATTTGAGATCGCAGTAGACAACTTGCTCGATTTTCTCCGGCAAGTCTTTTGCGACCTCTTGCTTCAGCCTGCGCATTACTACGGGTTTCAGACGGCGAGAAAGGCGTTCCTGAACGCTCGTAGAAGGCTGGTTGGATGAGAGAGGCTTTTCAAACCGCTCTGTGAAATTGGCACGACTGCCCAAATACCCGGGAAGGGCGAACTGAGAAATCGACCAAAGATCGCGGACGGAGTTTTCAATAGGAGTTCCAGTCAGTGCAAAACGATGTGTGCCGTTTAGGCGATGGGCTGCTTGCGACACTTTCGCCTCTGGATTCTTGATGTGTTGAGCTTCGTCGAGAATTACGACATCAAAGTCCCACTCTCTCCACACATCCTCATCCCGGCGGAGCAATGCGTAGCTGGTGACGAAAATATCGGCATCCTGGTTGTCTTTCAGAATATCCGAGCGATTCGGTCCTTCGATGCCGACCGTTTTCAATTCAGGAACGAACTTCTCCGCTTCGGAAACCCAGTTGTAGACGAGTGAAGAGGGACACACGACGAGCGCGGTTCCTCCCACCGAATAAAGGAAGGAGAGAGTCTGCAGCGTCTTACCCAGTCCCATGTCGTCGGCGAGTATTCCGCCCATTCCCCGCGATGCCAGATTCTGCATCCAGTTCACCCCTTCCTTCTGATAAGGGCGTAGCGTGGACTCTAATTCAGGGTCGAGAGGGTAAAACTCAATCGAGTCTTCGGTGGTTTGCCAGGGAACAGCTCCCCGAGTTTGAAAGCCGAGGTCGTCAGCAGTCTCCCGAATATACCCTGCCTGACTTTGGTCAATGCGGTAGGTGCCAGGCTGCAGTTGCTCCGGGTCACAGTCGTTGAGGATCTCTGAGAGATTCTCAGCAAGGGAGGTGTCGAGAACAGCCGTTTTCCCTGAGAGGGATTTCTTTCCTGATTGCCCCATTTGGAGCAATCGCTCGATCTCCTGGCGGGAAACCGTATCACCGGATGGAGTGGAAAAGCCCACTTCCATTGCGAACCAGTTCTCGCCACCCGATCGAAAGTCAAAGTTGGTCTGAATTGGCTCGACTTGCCCGAGGGCGTGATCGAACCGCTCTCCCGTCTCGGTCGACCATTGCTGCTGAAGTGCTGGGTAGCCGTGGGCGAGAAACTGAAGAATGGCTTCTTTGTTCTTTAAAACGAATTTTCCCTCATGGCCTCGGCGTGCAAATCCTGCTGCTTCGAGAGCAGCTATCGCCGCTTCTTCTCCATTTCGATCTGCTAGAATCAGCACTCCGGATTCTTCCCGGACGGAATCTCGATTCTCAGAGGCAGGGATGGACCTTTTTCCATAGCCGAAGGAGAGGTGGGCATCGAGATGGTTGAGTGAGCCTTCCAATTCAACGTGGATTGCTACACGACCCTGGCGCACTTCGATTTCTTCTGTGTCAAAATGGCGAGACAACTCTCGAAACGCTGGAGAGAAGTTTTCAGGGCTAAGAGTGAGTCCTCCGATCAAGACTGACGACAACGAACTGTCTATCCCCTGCGCCACGGGTTGAAGGAGGTCTTTTCCAGAAATTGCCCATGCCCCTGAGGTAGTAATCAGAGGAACCACATCCGGTGGCCAGTTCGCTTGAAAGCTAAGCCCGGTCTTTCGTGTGAGATTCAGAAGAAGGGGGCTCGATGAGATGTTCAGTTGGGCAGATTTGCCCAGGGTAAAAGCATTGGTATCGGGCGAGGCTGCAAAAAGCGCAGAGAGATTCTCAGTGGTGAGGGACAGCATTCCCGGAACTGATTCTGGTGTGATCTCCTGAAGGGCTCGGAACAGCGCTGCCTCACCTGATTCAAGAAAGAGTGGTGCCTTCGGCTTGAGTGCCTTCAGCAGGCAACGACGATCGTCTGTCTCGATCTCCACCCCGATCCCGAGGCGTCCCTTATTCCAAGAGGTCGGAAGGTCCGGAGGGATAACGATGTGTAGTCGTGCAGGAATTGCTGTTTCGTCCGCTACTTCCACTACCTTTGGCCAATCAGCACTGAGCTTCGGCTTCTCTTCTGCCTGCTTTGGTGTCGCTTGTTGGGATTTTGGCTCCTGCTTAACCGTTGGCTCAAGAAACTCCAGACCAACAGCAAGAGCATGAGCACAGATGATTCCATCCCTGCGAGCGCGAAAACAGGGGCAATGATTTTCTACGTCGATTCGAGAGCGAATCTCGAGACGTGTCTTGAACGTTTTTCCCTTGTCTCGCACCATTCCCTCAAGGATCCCTTTTTCGTAGGTCGCAGAATCGACACGGCCTGCGGAATGGAGTGAGCGAGCTTCCTTCATCTCCTTCCAACCTCCGGTGTCGGAGAGATATTTGCGGCTGAGTTCTACGGGTTCGATCATGAAATTTGGGGGCTGAAGACGTAGCTCCGACTGAGCCGTTTTGCAGCGCTTTTCTGGAAAAGTTTTTTCGGATTTCGCAATTGTGAGGTTGCGTTCAATATCGCTATCCCTGAGGAATACATAGTGACTTCTTCCCAGGTTCCATCATCAAAAAAGAACGCGATAGTCTGCCTTGTTAGGGGAAAGAAGAATCTGTCTGACTACGATGAATTGATTGAGAGAAATCTGTCGTTACAGAGAAACTTTTCCGGTTTTTCCGACTGCGATAATCTGATATTTCACGAGGGCAATATCACTTCAGAGCAGCAGAGCTATGTAAAAGACGCCTCCCCAAATTCTGCGTTTGTAACCCTTCCTGACAAGTGCTTTTCAAAAAAGCATGCTGACAGATTTCTTCCCTACGAAAACACATGGCGATTAGGGTATAAGCACATGTGCCGTTTCTTTTCGGTCGAGATATACCCGCTGCTTGAGGAATACCAGTATTATTGGCGTCTCGATGATGACTGCTTCCTCCACGGAGAATTGAACTTCGACCCTTTTGAAAAACTTGCCGATTCAGATTGTCTCTACGGATATGTGCGGGAAAAAATCGAGGGTCACAAACTGACAAGGGAAACGCTGCCCGAATTCTCACGCAAGTACCTTGAAGCGGTCCACCCTGAGAAGGTGAATGACGTAGATGTTTCTGCGCTCAACTACTACAACAATTTCCACGTTAGCAGTGTCGCATTCTGGTCACGGCCGGAGGTGGTGAACTTCTTGGGGAGCGTTGATGAGTCTGGCGGTATTTACAAATACAGGTGGGGAGATTCGACCATTCAGGCAATCGCTGTGAGAATGTTTTCTGAGCCAGAGCAAAGGATGAAATTTGAAGAGGTTCGATATGAGCATCGATCCCACAACTGGAAAAGTTATTGAGGAGTTAGTGTTATGGAAAGTGAATCTGTCCGAGAGCAGAACCCATTCACCAAGGGATGGGTCGAATGGATTCGGAAGAACCTTGAATTGGAGGTTTCGGCTTCTGCCATGACAGAAGCAATGGTGCGAGACGGCATCGATAAAACCATAGCGGAAGCCATGATCGAGACGGCAAGGCTACTGGGAGGTGAATCGGGAACCAGTGGGAACAGTACCACCAGAGCGGCCAAAATGGAATGGATTCTGGACTCGTTGGCCCGATCTGATCGAGCGAGATCGAGTGAAATTCAGACGAAGAAGTCGATTTCGAATGAAGAGTTTTACGAGTCTTTCTACTTTTCAAACGAACCTCTCATACTAACTGGATGGGACGAGGTGAAAGCAATTCGAGATGACCTCTCGTGGAATGCGCTGAGTAAACGCTACGGTGAAGAGGAAGTAGAAATCCAGGAGGGGAGAAATGCGGATCAATACTACGAGAGAAATTCGAACGAACATAAAAGCGTGGTGAAATTCCGCGAGTTTCTCGACCGTGTGCTTCGAGACGATGAAGATAACGATGTTTACCTGACGGCAAACAACGGAAAGAGAAATGACGAGGTCTTTTCTTCGATCACGAACTCAAACCGTTGGATGCCTGACATTCTGGACCGGGAGAATCACAAGGGTAAAGCATTCCTATGGATCGGGCCCAAAGGGACCGTTACCCAGCTCCATCACGACCTGACGAATAATCTTCTATTGCAGGTGAGTGGTAGCAAGTCAGTGAAGTTGTTCCCGCCTTGTTATTTCACGAGGATTTACAATGACTTCCACTGCTACACCGGCTTTGATTGTGATCATCCGGACTATGAACGGTTTCCTTTGGTCGAAGAAATCAACATGAGGGAATGTATTCTCGAAGAAGGACAAGCATTGTTTCTGCCGGTGGGGTGGTGGCACCAGGTGCGGTCGCTTTCTCCTTCAATCAGCATCACTGCGGTGAACTTTCACCACTACAATAGATTCCCGGATCAATACACCACTCACTGGGATATCTCCTGATAGCGAATTTGATGATACGCTTTTCTCTAATCGGGCCTCTCCGCACGGGATCATCCCTTTTGTCGCGTTGTCTTGACGATCACCCCGAGTTGATCTGCCTTTGTGAATCTGAGATCAACAGGGCTCTCTTCGGCGAGATGTACGTAAAGCTGCATTTCCAACGGATGCGAAAACACGGGCTACATCCCTTCGAGATTATTGGGCTTCTCGATCGAAAGAAACAAAGCTCGACGGGCGACTACGAGCTCTGGCATCAAAAGGCAGTTCCCATCCTGGCGGAGAAATATGGGAAGAACGGGATCCTTGGGATCGGAGACAAGAGTCCGGATTTCTACAGAACTCCTGATCTGGCGAGACATGTCGAGGCCGAGCACATTCTTGTCTACACGATGCGTGATCCCCGAGCGATTTACCGGAGTATCTGGGCTGATAAAACGCCGGAGGAAGAGAAGGAAAACAGGTGGAGTTCTTTCAAGGCGAATTTCGAGTTCTGGAAAGAAAGCCTGGCGGGAGACAATGTGTGTATCGTCCGATACGAGGATTTGCTCTCAGACTCTGAAAAGGAACTCCGGAGGATTTTTGCGCATCTGGGGGTCGAACACTCCAGCGCTTACCGAGAATCTTTCCCTCGGGAATTTCCTGAGCGGTTCCTCTGGAAAAGCGTCACTGAGAATGCTGATAAGGGAGTCGAATTTGTTTTGTCGAAGAGTGACTTCTGGAGAGAGGAACTGAGTGCAGACGTCGTAAGTCGGATCCAGGACGACCCTGCGGTTCAGGAAGTGCTGGATCGCTTCGGATACGAAGTCCTATAAGCAACTGAATATGGAGTCCAAAACACTATGCTGTTGATTAGCTCAATGGGAGGGTGCGCATCGACAATGATCGTAAATTGGTTCTCGAAGCGCACGGAATGCAACTGCCCGAGGAATTCCGAGGGATTAGTGGAGCCGGGTGCTGGCGGAAATCAACTGGGTTTGAAGCATCGTATCATCCCACCATTGGAAAATGACGTGCCCATGCACCGTGACCGTGTCGGTGAGTCTTCCGGTTCGGAAAAAATTACTCGTGCCATCTTCATCTTTGAAGATCCCAGGGTGATTTCGCTAAGCTTGTTTGAACGAAAGATTGCTTCCGGTCACGCCCTCGCCATCACCGGAACGAGACCGAATCATAACAACCAGCTCGATCGTTTCCTGCAGGAAGGAATCGATTCTTTCAGATTTTCGGAGCAATTCGCGAACTGGTCGAATGCCGAAATTCAGCGGCCATACTTCAGAATGCTGGTTCGCGGTAGCCAGTTCTGGGATTTACTGCCGGTAATCTTGTCGTTCGCAGGTTTGCCGGAAAACTATCAAGCTGAGTTTCCTCCCAAGAGAGCCCGGGCAAACCGCTACGATGAACTCGATACAAAGGACAAGGATCGTCTGGATGAAATCTATCGGAATCTCTCCAGCAGTATCGAAGGATATCCAGATTGTGTGATCATCTGAGTTTCAGGCCGGGATATAGATGTTGTCGGTAGGCCTCCCTCTTTTGAGGTTGAGCCAATGAGGGTGATTGCCCTCCACGAATTCAACATCCAGTTCGTCTCCCGGGCCGAGATAATTTTTCCGTTCTGTCAGGACGGGACTATAGATCCTGGCATCAGGGTTGAGGCATGCCGCCCACCAACTGAAACTGCTGTTGGCTCGGAAGACCGATTTGGCAAAGTAAATGAGAAGAAAGTCTTCCAGCCAGTCGAAGAAGCACCCCTCGATCTGTGTGCTTCCTTCGGGGTATGACCATCCTGCATGCCGCACCGGATTTCGAGGTATGCCCCAGTTACCGGTGCGATCATCGGTTACCCAGATAACTTCGTCTGGGGAAACTCCAAAATCCGAGAAAGCACGTTCATAGCTTTGGCGGGAGAGCACGCTGTATGCTGTATCCCGACGTTCGTTCAGTGAGACGTTTGCGATGTCACCTCTGCGCAGGTGTGCGACCGAGTAGGTGCCTTTTCTCGCTTCCATCTCTTGATACAGCGAGGATTCCTTCACTGCCGGAGACCATTCGAAAATGGATCGAACCTCCCTCATGGAGTAGCGTTGGAATATTCGTTCGCTCTGTACACACAGCTTCTCGAAATAGACATTTTCCGACTGATTTTCTTCGTCTTTGTCTGGGTCGTGATAGGAAACGGGGTTGCCGCGTGATTCAAAATAACTTCGTACCGCTTCGTGGCGAACTTCCGGATCTGTCCGATTTCTTCCCGATTCGATCAATTGACTGCATAAGGATTCATCCGGAAATACCTGAATGCCGCAGTCGGCGAATAGTGTTGTTCCCTCCCACTTGCTGGGGAGGAAAAATTGAGTGCTGTGTCGACGGGCATAGTTCACTCCATAGAGATAGGTAAACATGCGGTTGCCGAAACGGCCCTTCCAATGAGTCAGTAAGATCACGGTCGAAACATAGCCAATAGAAACGTCGGTCCAGCCCAAATTACAGAATCGCTGCATAGTTTGGCATCCATTCGATATCGGCATGGAAAGCAATATCTTGTAAATCGGATTCAAGTGTTGGAAATTGCACAGGTAAGCCACGCGGCGTTTCCCCATGAGTTCGCTTCCAGAAGAATTTGACCCAGATGAGGAGGATTTCCCCGAATGGATTTCTCACTATCTGGTTGAAGATGTTCTGGGAGAAGGCGCTTTCGGTCGTGTATACCTGGCTTTAGATACCCGATTAGACCGGCGGGTTGCGATAAAAGTAATTGATTATGGCGCTGACTCAGATGTCCTCTGGGAAGGCGTATGGCGTCGAGAGGCCCGAATTCTGGCAGCGCTCGATCATCCGAACATTGTTCCCGTTTTCGATGCCGGACAAACGGATGCGGGGGAAAGTTTTATCGTTTCCAAGTATATTGACGGGGAGACACTGGCCGATCGGTTGGGCCGTGAGCCAGCTATCACAGTCGAAGAAGGAGTTCGGATTTTAGCTAGCATTTCCAGAGCTCTTCAGTGTGCTCACGATCATCGATTGGTTCACAGAGATGTGAAGCCCGGAAACATCATGATTGATGAATACGGGCATCCCTACCTGATTGATTTTGGTCTGACTCTCGTTCCCGAGAACTTAGGGAAGGGGAATGCCTGCCGCCTCGGTACTCCCCCATATATGAGCCCGGAACAGGCGAGAGGCGATTCCGACATGGTTTCGGGACGATCCGATGTCTTTAGTCTGGGTGTGATTCTCTATGAGATTTTGACCGGAAAAGTTCCGTTCGAGGGAGAGCTCGAGAAAATCCTCGAAGACATCGAATACGGAGAGTTTCTACCGCCCTCGGCAATTAATCCGGAGGTGTCTTCAGCGCTTCAGGAATTGTGCATGGACGCACTCTCACGTCTTCCCCTCGATCGACCGGATGCTTCAGGTTCACCCTCGTCGTTTGAAAAGCGCCTCGAAGGCTACCTTGCTCCAGCGGCAACGGGACATAGTGGTGAGGTTGTCTCTGTAGAAGTCGTTCCAAAGGGGCTGAACAGTTTTGGAGAAGAAGACGCAAATTTCTTCCTGAATCTGCTCCCCGGATCTAGAGACCGGAATGGCTTTCCTGAGATAGTGAGTCGGTGGAAGACAAGAATCGAGGCAACCGATCCAGAGAAGACATTCCGCGTCGGAGTAATCTATGGAAATAGCGGTAGCGGCAAATCATCCCTGATAAAAAGTGGAGTGATTCCTCACCTCGACTCTTCAGTGATCTCGGTCTTTGTCGAGGCAGATGGGAGCACAGAAGAAAAACTTAGGAAAGCACTACACCATCGATTTCCCAGGCTTGATGACGAGAACGATATCTGCCGATTGCTGAAACGCCTGCAAGAAGGAGAGGGCGCCGCAGTGGGATGTAAAGTGTTGCTGGTGATCGACCAATTCGAGCAATACATCCACAGCCGAAAGGAGAACAACGGAGAATTGGTGCGAGCCCTTCGAAATTGCGACGGCACCCGATTGCTCGCAGTCACCGTGGTCAGAGATGATTTCTGGGTCGGTATCAGCAAAGTCTTCGAAGAGCTGTCGCTCAACATTGATACAGGGAGAAACGCTGGTGTGGTCGACCTGTTCGACCGCCGACATGCTGAGAACGTACTTATACAGTTCGGCCGAAGTTACAAAGCGTTGCCCGAGAAGCTGGACCGTGTTCAGAGGCGTTTCGTCAAAATGGCGGTAAAGGAATTGTCGGAGGAGGATCGAGTGATTCCTGTCAAACTCGCCCTTTTCGCGGAAATGTTTCGCTCGAGACCTTGGACACCAGGCGAGCTGCAACTGGTGGGAGGAATGTCGGGACTCGGGGTGCTCTACCTGGATGAGTGTTTTTCGAAACGGATATCCGGACAGGTTGCGAAGAGGAGTGTGAAGTTGGCGGAGCGGGTTCTCGAGGCGCTGTTGTCGATGGACTCCTCGAAGATTAAAGGGCAGGCGCTGACTTGGGAAGAACTCCGCAAAGTGGCTGGATACGACGAGGAAAGCCGTGAGTTTGACGAGTTCTTTTTTCTCCTGACCAGGGAATTTCGACTATTGAGCGCTACTCAGGACGGAAGTGGAGACGGAGAACCGAAATTTGGTTTGGCCCACGACTACTTGGTCCCCAGTATCCGCCGGTGGCTCGACGGTAGAAAGATGGAAACCAGGGCGGGGCGAGCTGAGCTACGACTTCGAGAGTCTCTGATCCAGTGGCGAGGCACTCGAAATCGCCGTTACCTGCCGAATGCGCTGGAGTGGTGGCAGATTAAACTATTCACCACGAAGTCGCGATGGACTCAGGAAGAAAGGGATCTGATGGCTATGGGCGGTCGCAGGTCTCTAATCCAGGTGATCGCTCTTGTTGTTGTTATCTTCATGATGGGAATAACAGCATTCGAGATACATGGGCGAATCCATGCGCAGAGCGTTCACAACAGGATTTTCTCTGGCGGAATCACAGACATTCCTGAAATGGAAGCCGAGATTAAAAGAAGCCAGAAATGGCTCGTGCCGAAGCTGCGAGAAAGCATGAGAGGCCGAAGGCCGGACGATCCGAAACTCCTGCTTGCTGAGGCGGCTCTGAATCAAATTGATCGCTCCGATCAATCCTCACTTCTTCGGTTTTTGACAGATGTCGAACCCACGGAGTTTAGAGGATTTTGCAATTCTCTGGGACCTCTGGAGGCAGCGGGATTGCATTACCTTCAGACCACTGCGGCAGACCATCCAACGGCGGAGACGGGCTTTAGAGCAAGACTGGCTCTATTCTCGCTTGAGCCCGGTGGGGATGCAGAGGCGCTCACTGAAGAGTGGCTCAGCTTGGAAGTCGAAGACGTCATCAAATGGGCAAAAGCGATGTTCTCGTTTGGCGAGGCGATAGAAGGGGCCGCTATTACTGCCTTGCGAGCTCCCCCGGGGGATGGACCAAAAAATCACCCAGCTTATATTCTCTCTGCTCAGAGATCTGCGAAAGCGGCAATCGCGTTTTACACTGTAGGTGACATAGAGAAGCTGCGGGAGCTGTTGGGCGACATCCAGCGAGCCGACGAAAGAACATTCCTGATCGAGTACCTCAAGCCATCGAGAATTGGCAGCTTTGAACTATGGGATTCTTCCGAATTTAGAGGCACAGGGCACGTGCTGGACGGTCTGCTCCAGTCAATTGGAGAAGTAGCATGGAAGGAAATCCCTGTTGAAAAGAGAGAGGTAATTCTGGGGCGCGTGCTGGGGGCATATAGTTCCCGACTCTCCAGCGTTCGCGCGTCAGCAAAGTATGCTCTCAGGAATTGGGGGCAAGAAATACCGAGCTCCAGAGAAGAGCAGCGGTTTTCGCCGAAAGGTTGGTTCGTGTCAGATAGCGGGATAGAGTTTTCGATTCTGCCAGAATATGAAGGACGACATATGGCCATTTCGGCATCGGAAATTTGTAGAGACCAGTATCTGAAACATGCTCCACAGTTCGAAGAAGATCAGAATAGTCCGAGCCAGCCGATAAAGGGAAACATCCCTGTCGTAGGAATCTCCGCGATTGATATTGCGAGGTATTGCAACAATCTATCGAGTTCTGAAGGCCTTGCACCCTGTTACGTTGAGAAAGAAGGGAAGTGGTTTCTGCGCGAAAACTTCTTGAGCCGATCAGGTTACCGTATGCCGACCGTTTCTGAATGGAGGTTCGCATGCAAGGGAGGGGTAACGACCGACTATCATTATTTCGGGAGTTCTGCGGAATTGATTGGTCGCTATGTCAAGATCCCAGACAAATCAAGTCCCTCCGAATTGACGATTGAAACGAAACGTCCCAATCCATATGGGCTTTTTGATATGTTTGGCAACGTGCCGGAGTGGCTTCACCGCGACAGAGGTCTCGCAGAGGCACTCGAGGGGAACTCCTATGCATTGGGGGGAGCGCATTTGCCGAATCCCGGAGGTGCCATCAACGATATTTCATTTACGAAAGATGTATATGGAAATGATAGGGAGTTTGCGGGGATCCGCCTTGTTCGGTTGGTGAACCTTGGTGTGGCGAATTAGTCTGAACCTGGTGGTCTGAATACCAAGGATTGGTGTTGTGGTGAAATAAAGTTTGGGGGATGACTTTAGTACGCTGAACTGCTTGGTATCGGATGTGCTCAGATTGGTGTATCCACTGAATGTTTTTCATTGGTAAGTGAAGGCATGCGATTCTTGAAGTGAGTTACATACTTAAGTGATTTCAAGCTTCTCGGTAATCTGCTAATAACCTTGTGACTTTTGTACCATCATCGATATGACACCGACCCCAACTCCAACACCTACGCCCCCCACGCCTACGCCGACTCCAACACCTACGCCCCCCACGCCTACGCCGACTCCAACACCTACGCCCCCTACGCCCACGCCGACACCAACTCCCACGCCCCCTACGCCCACACCAACTCCCACGCCGGTAGGTTGAGTTCGATGAGAAATTCTCGGGATTGATTCCAGCGCCAATCACCGATGGCGCTGGATTCCATAATCCTATTCGAGGCCTTGCCTTTCTGACAGGTCTATCCCGATGAGGCCGGAAAGATATCCAAGTTCTTCATCGACCTGGGCGGATTTGTCTACCGTCTCATGGATTCGAATTCTGATGAGTTCGCGGTAGCGGGCACGAATCCGATGGGCATTTACTCTCGCGGTCCCAGCTCTGATGTTCAATCTCGCCGCGATCTCCGAATAAGGAATGGTACGCGCTTGAGTCAGCAAAAAATCTTCGAGTTCTTCAAACAGGCGTTGTTTCCCTTGTTCCGCGTAGCTGCGTCTCAGGTCGGTTTTTGCGATCTCAAGTAGTGAGAATATCCATCTTCTGTCGAAAAGCACTCCAGGATCCTCGGTTACCGGGCTTTCCTGGCGAAGCCACTCTTCCGCTTTCCCTTCGCTGATGGATAGAATGGCCTTACCTCCCCCTCGCTTCAGCGCATTATTTTCATCCACAAAATTGGAAAACATGTTGCCAATTGATGTTTTGAGAAAGGCACGGAAAAGTCCTCGTTCCCTGTCCAGTTTTCTAAGATCTTGGCGGCGGAGAATATCCGCGAAGAAGCGCTGCGACAGATCTTCCGCGTCATGATGATTCTGAACTTTGTCGAAGAACGCACCGTAAATCGGGAACCAGTATGACTCACATAAGTCGTTGAGAGCCTTTTCGTTACCGTCTGCTGCGGCCATGACAAGGCTCCATCGAGTCACGGGATAGCGACGAGCCATTTCTTCCGGACCAAGCGGAGTCTTGCTGCGAATCGATCGTTTGTTGATGTCCTGATCGAATAGCTCGTCTTTTTGCATGTAACAAACCGTGCCGGATTCTTCTTTTTCTGTTGGCGTCGTTTCTCGCAAAGGACTGCCAACAGGAACCTACCAGACCTTTCCGGGATGGCAAAGACACAATCAAAACGGCTGCTGGTCACATTGCGTGATCATTTCCAGGGCATTCCTGTCTTGGGCTTCCGGCTTGGCATGTCTCGCACTTGGCGATTGGACCATGCTCTGGGGATGGATCGGTTTCTTTTTTTCCTACCCCTCGAAACACAGATCCATGAAACAAGAATTTATCGTTCTACGTGAATCCCGCTCTCAAGAAACCTGCGACGGGAATTTGCGATTTCCGCTTCCAGAAATTGCCCTGGAAAATCTAGACGAAACACAAGTGGCAGCGGTTCAAAGAGAGAATGAATTCATAGCCCTTGCGCCAAATATTCCGATTCGCATACAGGAATCGGTTCCCGATCAACGGGATCATTTTGATGCCGTGACAAATGCCTATTGCGCGTGGGGAATCGAATCAATAGGTGCCGTGAACAGCTCTTTGAGTGGTAAAGGAATGATTGCTGCCATCCTTGATTCGGGCATCGACAGTGCGCATGCGGCCTTTTCAGGAATGGATCTGGTAGAACGTGACTTTGTCGGAGTCGGAAATGGCGATGGTCACGGCCACGGCACACATAGCGCCGGAGCGCTTTTCGGGCAGGATGTGGCAGGCGTGCGAATCGGGGTGGCTCGGGATGTCGAGCGGGGATTAATTGCCAAAGTGGTGGATGATTCCGGGTGCGGCGAAAGCTGGCGTGTTTTTCAGGCCTTGGAATGGGCTGCACGAGGAGGGGCTAATGTAGTCTTGATGTCGCTTTCAATTAGCCTCCACGACTACATCGATCGATTGAAAAGTGGTGGGACTACCTCTGATGCGGCGGCTGGTGTAGCGCTGGAGGCATATCATTCACTAATCTCTCTGTACAGAAAGTATGTGGCATTTCTTCGCTTGAGATCTCGCGCCATGATTGTGGTTACCGGTGTGGGAGATGCCAATATCAAATCACCGGATTTGCCATGGCAGCTGTCGTCTGAGCCGATTTCAGCCGTGGGTGGGATAACCTCTGTAGGGGCGCTCGACAGGGGAAAAGACGGATATGTTGTGGCAGGCTTTTCGAATTCCAATCCTGATGTAGTAGCTCCGGGAGTGGAGGTCCTTTCTGCAAAGGCGGGCTCGCAGGGAATGATGACAACTAGTGGGACCAGTGCGGCAGCCTCCTATGTAGCTGGAGTGGCCCTGCTTTGGGGAGAATATTTGGCAACGAGAAGGGCATTCACGTCCTTTGATCTCGAGGCTTATGTAACTACATCGGGAGATCTACTCGATATTGCTCCGGGCACTCCCAAGATCGATCTGGGTAAAGGGCTGGTAGAATCTCCCGGTGTCGATAAAAAGAAACGGGTCATCCGAAGTCACACATCCAAGCGGCGTGCTTCGACCTTCTACAAAGCAAGGCGAATGAGCTTGTCAGCGCTACTCGCACTGCAATCCGGTCCAAAGGTGCAACGGCACAGACAGGTTAAGACACTGAGGCGTCTGGCGCGTGCGAGAAAATAATGGGTACACCAAGGTGTTCCCGCAGCCTGCTTTGCCTGACAGTGTAATTGGCTGACCTGTAACCTTCGAACGACAGCGTATGTGGCGTCAGAAAATTGGTGGGGGACCGGAATGGAGAGAAATTAGATGCTCGCTTTTAGCCTCTCGTACTCAGTCTGAAGCCTTTTAATTTCAGCTTGAATCTTCTGCATTCTTTCCAAAACTCCAATGACGGAATCATCATTCAGTTTTCGCTTGGTGCCCGTCTTACCTGAGTTCTTTTTCTTCGAACTGGGAGCCGCTGAAGAATCTATGTTGTCTAGCCAGGACCGAACTGTAATAGGATTGATCGAGAACTTTTTCACCGCAGCGCTTTGTCCCCCCCTCCCATGTTCGGCATTGTAACCTTTTACAAAGGAGACAACTTTTTCCTTTGTTCGTTGATCGTATCGTTTAGCCATCGCGACGTAAGGGATACTAATTTATCGTGTAAAGTGCAAGACTTGTTCGTGACCTCTCGGGAGCGTTTCTGTCGGACCGTCTGATAACAATGGTCTTATCATGAATGAAACGTCTGCTTGTATTCCGGTAGTGTGATGGCAGATTAGCTGCTCGAAAAAGCCGGGGTGGTGAAATTGGTAGACACGCTTGACTTAGGATCAAGTGCCGCAAGGTGTGCAGGTTCGAGTCCTGTCTCCGGTATTTCTTTTGTTTTCAGGGGCTTAGAACAGCAGCCTCCCAATTGCTCAGAAAGCTGCTGCCCCTTTGATGCCCTTAGTTTTTTGGCCTTAGCTTCCAAAACTTATCAGCTACCGTCTTCAAGACTGGTTGGAAATAGTATCGCTTCAAGGTGGCTACGTCATGTCCAAGAAGGTATGCAGTCTTTTCATATTCCTCATGAAGTGTCGCGTGATAAGTCGCGCAAGTGTGTCTGAGAACATCACTGCTCCATGCCGAAAACAGTCCAGTGTCTTTTCGGTTCTGATCAAATTTGGCCCGAAAAGAGTCTGGAATTATTTTCCCTGATTTCCCTTTGAACTTCTTCAGCCATGCAAATGCGGTTTCATTGATCTTGACCAATCGTGGGAGCTTGGTTTTTGATTGGCTGGACCCAACTCGGATGACTTTCTCCTCAAAGTGAACTTTATCCCAGCTCAGCCTTGTGATTTCAGTGGGGCGAATTCCGCAGAAAACTGCGAGCACATAATACGGAAGCAGTTCGTCAGTTGCACCGTGTAAGAGTGTCTGGACCTGTTCGGGAGTGAAGATCGAAGGTTCTTTTCTTTCTGTAATCTCCTTTTTGTTGGGCGGAACTGGATTCTTGTCCAGCATTTGCCATTCAAGAGCTTGGTTGAAAATAAGCCTCAAATATCTTCGATAAACACGCTTGGAAGAGGGCGCGATTTCTAGATTCGAGACAGCTTCATCAATCTCAAGCGTACTGATGTCGCAGATCTTTTTATCTCCGAAAAAAGGCAAGAATCGTCTTCCCTTTTGTCGCACATCGCCCACGTACTTCTCGCGTTTTCCTCGATCTCTTTTGTGTTTTACGACAGCGTCAACAAGTTCAGAATAGGTGATACTACTCTCCAGTTGCTGGACTCTTTCCAGATACCCGTCAACAGCTTCCTCAAGACGAATTCCGTGTGGTTCTAGCTTTCTGATTACCTTTACCACTTGCGCATGGAGGTCGTGTGAAAGGGTTGGTAAGTTTGAACCAAACTTCTGCGCAGCCGCCTTCAGTTGTCGAGACTTTGCATCTGCCTTGCTTTTGGTATCAAAGATGAGTCGTTCCCTCTTCTTTTTGGGCGAATAGAGGGCGGGAATGTTTATCTGCCAACACTCCTTACCGTGGTTCATTATCTTTTTGGGGGTGAACGATGGAACTCTCACGCTGCACCTCCTTTCCGCAGAGCATTCAAGACATCGCTGTAGATGAAACGAACAACTCCACCATCTCCGAATTCAGGAATGAGCCTGCTCAATCTCCAATTGTAGATGGTTCTTTCTGAAACAGATAGCCGTTTGGCAAGTTGCTTCGTATTGAGGACTTCATAAGAAATTGAATTGCCTATGCCGTCCCTCCATTCCTCATCCTTCAAAGCCTTGATCACATCGCCAAGGATGAATCGTACAACATTTCCGAATCCGATTCGTGGAATTCTCCCGAATGATCTCCAGTTGTAAATTGTTCGTTCGGAAACGGACAATCTGTCTGCGAGTTCCTTCGTGGTGAGAACTTCATTGTTAATATTCTGAGACTGATTTGAGCCTCTTGGTTCTAGGTTTAAAACCTCCTTCCTTGTTAAGTTTGGAATAATATCCATACCATACACTCGCCCAAGATTGAGGAATTGCAAGTCATAACTTGTTGATGATCAATTACTTATAAAATAAAGAAAACGTAAGTCATTGAAAATCAGAATGTCAGGTTTGGCGGGGCTAACGTCAAAAAAATTCAATTTTCCACGTGTGAGGCCCATTTTAAGGTTGCTCCCGAAAATTATTTGAGAGCATAGAGTTTATACTCTCTTGGAGTCCCAATCTTAGCATGACGAATCTTCCTTAAGAATGGGCAGATATGATGTTCGTGCCGGAAAATGCTTCAATCGATTGGTGCTTCTAACTCGTTAGAAGCGGAACAGGAGAAATTGAGTTTGAAGTTATGATTGTACTGGAATGGTAATGAAATGGAGAGGTCCATATTCACTTTTTTTCGACTCTAGCATTCACTCTAAAAATTCTAAAAAAGTTATTGGAAAATCTTCGCAATCCCTTGTTTTACAATGCTTCTAGCCAAATTTCGGTGAAGAAAAAGTTATTGAGAACCAACTAATTCGATCGCTGTATTATTATAATAAATCACAAAATCTCCGGATTGGTTGAAATCGCTATATGTGGTGGTGTAAATTACTTCATGCATAACAATAAGCTCCGATTCTACGGAGAAATTGAAGGTTTGATTGATCTAATTCGGGAATTTGGGTTCTCGATTGTTTCAATTGAAGAGAATGAAGGAAAGCACACCCTGCGAACAAAAAAGGGTGGGGTGTTGAATTGGTGGCCCGCCACAAAGACAGTACAATGTCAGGGCAAAGAAGAAGCTAAAGAGGCTTTGCGATCAAAGCTGTCTGAAATCTTAAAGAAAGGAGGATTAAATGAATGAAAAACTCAAAAACAAAACAGAAGAAGAAAGAGCAGCAGCAGCACACTGGTATAACTGTGCACGCTTTTTCGGATCTTGACCCTCTTGTGGTCAAGATCCCAGCCAACCTGAAACTGGAAGAGGTTTTTAAAAAGCTTGGGGGTGAATACACGATTCTTCTTAAAGAAATGCATTTGGAAAAGGCAATTCTACTCTGTTCCATCCTTACTAAGAGCAACAAGGTTAGAGGCAGCGAGAAGAAGAGGACGAGGTATACGCCACTCCATGTTAGAAGGCTTGAAGCGATTCTTACAAAAGAGAAGAAGAGGATGATTCTTACCGCGCTTACGCAGGGCGGGGTGATAGAGCGATCTCCTGTAAACTACAGAACCGGAGTAAGGTCTTATCAATATCGGCTTTGTTTTGAGTATCGTTCTGGCCCCGTCAAGGAGGTTGAAATCAAGAACGAGAAATTGATCCAGAAGCACCGCAGTTGGAATGAATCGTGGGAGAGGAAAGAGTTGGTGGAACACAAGGGGAGAAACCAAATCTTGAAATCCGCCTCGGAAATGCGGTTTGATTATGTTGTTCTAGAAGAAGTCATCTCTTGTTTCTCAGCAGAAAAACAAATCGAGTACCGGTGTGATGTCAGGGAGTTCGAGGAGAATCGTAACTGGAAACGTCTAAATCCGTCTCGCCGTTTACTCCATCGTGGCTCTTCGTTCCCAAGAATTCTGCGTGAAGCGTTATATTGGGGGGATGAAATGAAGCCCCTTCACGAAATTGATGTCTCCAGCAGTCAGCCAACTTTGGCCGCAACCTTCTATAAGCCGGATAGTTTTGAAAAGGCACGGTACAAACACATTATCGAGAAGGAAGGGTTTTACGACTTCTTTGCCAATCGTTTGGTGGCAATTGAGGAATTTGCGGATGTGACCCGTCAAGACATAAAAGATGACTCGT
This sequence comes from Verrucomicrobiales bacterium, assembly GCA_002698785.1. Taxonomy (GTDB): domain Bacteria; phylum Verrucomicrobiota; class Verrucomicrobiia; order Verrucomicrobiales; family DEV007; genus Arctic95D-9. Next base: position 42,250 of record PAAG01000045.1, read on the forward strand.
TTGTGCCGCTGTTTTTCGGGAGCAATTTCTCAGATCTAGAACCATTGGAAAAGGCAATCCAAGATCTATTCCGTAAGGAGTTTCCGGATCTCTCTCAGAGATTGAGGAATCTAAAGTGGAGAAATTACAAACACCTGGCGCACCATCTAAAAATGATTGAGGCGAAAGTTATGATTGATACCGTTGCAACACAGTTCGCTTCGCAATTTCCTGATGCTTGCCTGATCTCGATTCATGACGCATTTCATACGACAGAAGAACATTTGGATGTTCTGAAGGTAATGATTGAAACTGCATTTGAAGCTGAGTGCGGAATCGTCCCAAAGGTGAAAACAAAGATGATCTCCCGTGAGAGAATGTCTGAGAGTTTGGCTGCTGCGTGACTGGACCTCAGAAATACCCTTCTTTTCAATTATAATTGATTCTGAGGCGTTTGAATTCTCTCAGAGGGTGAAGAAAAGGCAGTTAAAGCTTATTGAGCAGAGGCGATTATAATTTGAGGAAAGCTCGGGCATTTCCGGTCAGGAATTCGGTTCCCCATCGTTTGCTTCTCGCTCCTCTGCAAAACTCTCCGCTAATGCTTTTCCAAGATCAAAGTCCAGTGCCAGAGAAATTCGTATCAATGTCAGGATTGTTGGGTTTTCAGTGGGATCTTCCACAAAGCGAAGAGTGGAGCGATCCAATCCGGTCATCTTGGATAATTCATTCTTTGATAGTCCTGCTGCTTCCCTTGCTGATTTGATCTTCAGACTGAGAATTTGAAGGACTCTTTCACTTCGCTCGTTGTTCACGAGGCCAAGTTTCCCCTTGACGAAACTGAAAAAAAGGGGATATATCCCCACCCTTAGCTCTGGTGCTGCTCAGAAGTGAGCAACACGAGCTACACCCTGTTCATGGAAATCGCTTTGATCATTGCAGGGATCGTAATAGCTCCGTTTGTTTTCTATTTCGGATTGAAGCTGTTTTGGTCCATTCCAAAGGTGCTTCATTGGATCGCCTTTGTAGCTGTAACGGTGCTTCTGCTCGCGATGTTGGGAAAGTCAGGAGAAATAGGGTGGTCCTTTCTCTTGGTTGGATGGGGTGGCCTGTGGTTCCTGCTACTCGCTTTTGGGGCCGCGTTCGGGTTTCTGGGAAAAAGGGACTAGTGAAAAGCAAGATTGATAAGCGAATAAAATTTACGCGGGGAAGCTGGACAATAGAAGCTCAAAGAAATTAACAATGTAGATATGGCCAACGGAGAAAATAAAACTGTGTCGGGATTCGAAAGGTTCGTTTTTGGGCTAACAAGAGCGTTTGCGCTTGTGGGTGCAGCAGTCCTTGTCATTTTGATTGCAGTAATAGCTGTAAAGCTATTTTCGCCCGTAGAAGGCTCAGAAGTCTCCTATTCTGATGTTGTTGAATCCCTCAATAATTCAGAAGAGATTCCAGATGCAGGTGAAAGTGGTTCGGACTCTTGGGGCGCAATAGAAGCGGAAGTTCCGAAGAATCTCCAAGTCTTATTTGAAGGTGAAAATAAGAATGTTCTGGTAGGTTGGATCGATCAGTATTCAAAGAGCCAGCAAGAAGATTTTCTTCAAAATATGTCTGTCATCGCGGAACAAGCAGAGAGGAACGGGAAAGATCCAATTGACGCGATAAATGCATACGCTCCGCTCAAATTCGCCAAAATGAGTTCTGACGAATTTGGGGAATACAAGGCTTTGGCGACAAGGGCGGGATACACTGCGGCAATCTTTGGTCTGTTTCTGATCCTTAGCATTCTCAGTCTCACTCTCGTCATGCTCGCGATTGAGCGAAATACGAGGGCAGCATAACCGCATTGTCTCGTAATTCTGTTCTAAGAACTCTTTCTGCTCCAATGAAACAAAAATCATCCTTATTTTGTCTTTTCACCTGGTTAATAATTCTCAATCTATCGGTTTCGTTCGTACAGGCTGGATCAACTTGGAGAGGAACAATCAAAGTGATCAACGAATCTGGAAGCATTGGTGAAGTTCATGTGAAAATTCGCGGAAAGAGAATCACTGGGAAATTCGAAATCTTGAAGGATCAGCCAAGCTGGACTTCAAGAATGACTGGTCGTTTGCGTGGAGGATCGTTGAAGTCTAATCGCCGCAAGCAGACATTGAAGGCAATGTGTAAGACCACCGGCAACTTCAATGAGGAGATTGAGATTCGGGGGAAGCTCCTGAAAAAGGGGAGGAAGTTCCAATACAAGGGTTCACGATTGATTCGTACGAGTCCGAACTTCGGTTACTCGTTGCCAAATCACTTCATTGCACGAATCCATTACGCGGATGGCTCCGGTTACGGCCAGTATGAGCCACAATCCGGTGATTCGATTGCAGAGTTCCAAGACGACATGGAATTTCTTTTCGATAACAATCCCAATCCAAGTATGCCGTATTCACACATCCAGTACATCCCAACGGATTCTACGGGATATTGGTCATTTCCAGACCTTTACAAAGCTAGGAGTAAAGGCGTGTTTCGGAATTAGAGACGGGTTGCAATTTCAGGAGGCTACCTCAGAATCTGTTCACCATTTTCAAAAAAGAAGACCTTGTTTATGACTATTTTGCGACACAAACGGCACCAGTGTCATCAGATTAGATTGGCAGTGATCGTTTCCGTTTTCTTTAGCATGTTGTGGCCGATTTTACCGGACACTTCTTGGGCGGGAACGTCCCGTGACAAAAGAGTGACTAAGAAACTGAAAAAGGAGAATCGGAAACTGAAAAGACAGATTCGGGTCCTGCGAAGCAATATTCAAAGTCTCAACTCACAATTGTCCGAAGCCATAGACAACTGCTCCAACGGGAGAGTTGAAATCGAGATGGTGACGGTAGGAAATGCAGGAAATTCAGCCGACTCGACATCATATGGCGCAGTTTCTTACCAGTTCCAGATTGGAAAATATGAAGTCACACTCGGACAGTACGTGGCGTTTTTGAATGCAGTAGCGACCACAGACACATATGGTCTCTACAACCCCGCAATGGCTACGGATCTGAACGTGGCGGGAATTCAACGGTCGGGAACGATAGGAAGCTACGAGTATTCCGCCATTGGAAATTCAAGCCGACCTGTGACGTATGTAAGTTGGTTTGATGCTGCTCGGTTCTGCAACTGGTTGCACAATGGGCAACCCAAAGGGCTTCAGGATTTGACCACAACAGAAGACGGAGCTTATTTTTTGAATGGTGCTACAAGTGGGGCCTTGGCGATAGATAGGGAGAACGACGCCAAATATTTCATTCCTAGCGAAGACGAATGGTATAAGGCGGCTTACTATCATCCGCAGGGAGTGGGCGGACCTTCTGGAGATTATTGGCTATTTCCAACGAAAAGTAATTCCGCTCCAGAAAATACGATTGGGCCGCTTCCATTGACAAATCAGGCAAATATCAAGACGGCGGGTGGGGTTCACTCGGTAACACAGAGTGCAAGTTTCAGTTCTACGCAGAATTACCTTACGAATGTTGGTTCATATGGTGGCAGCCCAAGTTTCTATGGCACTTTTGATCAAGCCGGAAATGCTTTGGAATGGAATGAGGCGGTAGTCGCCACGGACAAACGGGGTATAAGGGGGAGTTGTTGGAACAATGACGAGGAAGATGCACGTTCCACATTCCGATGGCGAGGCGTTCCCGAGGATGAAAGTGATACAGTTGGCTTCCGAGTTGGTAGTCCGTAGAAGTCGGCTTTCGCGCTTGAACTGCGATTGAAGAGAAAGTGCTGAATCACGGTAAAATGAATTTGAAAATGAAATTTCGAACACTAATCGTACCGTTTGCCCTCTGGTTTTCGCTTGTGTCTGCAACCGAACCGCCGGAACTGGACAAATTACGGAAAGATTTGGAGAAAGAATTGTCCGATCTCAATGAGCCGATAGCACGGCTACAAGAGACTTATTCCAATTACCTTGAGAAGCAGGGAGAAGAGTTCCGGAAGAATGGCGACTTAGAATCTTTTATAGTCGTTGAGAAGGAGATTGATCAATTCCGCAGCGGTGGTGTCGATGTTTCGTCTGTGCCTCAGATCCTTCGCTTGCAAAAAATCTACAGGGAGCGAGCGGAAAACCTTGAAGCCAGCCACGCTGAAAAGGCTCGGCCCGTGATAGAGAAATTTAGAAAAAGGGCTGAGGAATTGGCAACTCAATGGACTCGCATTGACCGGATAGAGGATGCTAAGAAAGCCCGCCTAGAGGCGCAAAGGTTGGACAAGTTGGCGGGTGGCTCATCGAACGTCGTAGCGGTTGTAAAGCAATCGAAAAGCGTTCCGATTCAAGATGGGATCGCGGGTGATGAAGCCGGAGACGAAATGAGAAACAGTCTTGGTATGACGCTCTGCTGGATTCCTGCGGGTCGGTTTACGATGGGCAGTCCTGAAACGGAAGAAGGTCGAGATCCTGCTCTTGAAAAGCAAGTTGAAGTGGAGCTACCGAGAGGTTTTTGGATGGGGAAGTTCGAGGTGACGCAGGAAGAATTTCATGACATCTTCGATAGCTATTCGAGCCATTGGTCGAGATTCGGTGCGACTTTGCCAGCCGACCAAGTTACATGGAATAAAGCCGCCGAATTCTGTGAAACGCTTACTATTATTGAGCGCGAAATGAAGAAAATCGGAGAGCATTGGAAATACGATTTGCCCACTGAGGCCGAGTGGGAATATGCTTGCAGGGCGGGCAGTGCTGGTCCCTTCTATGATGAGATCGAAGAAATTGCTTGGTTTCAAGGCAACGAAGGTCCGAGGGGAAATCATGCAATGACCCATCCCGTGGGCGAGAAGAAAGAGAATGAGTGGGGGCTTCATGACATGCACGGAAATGTTTCTGAATGGTGTTCCGATTGGTTCAAAAACGACTCTTTGGAAGGTGGTGTAGCTCCCGAGGGGGCAGACAGTGGAACTAGCAAGGTTCGACGCGGCGGCGCATGGAGCAGACCCGCAGTCGAATGTCGTGCTGCTTACCGTCACAGCTTCCCCCCAACGACTGAAAGCAACGGGACCGGATTTCGTATTGTACTTCGCCGGATTGATTAGTAATCAATCGCAGCAGGTTTTGTGCTGTTTTCAAAATCGTTCCTTTTTCTAATGAAAACTGAGGACGTTCCGAATCGGCTGGAACCCTTATGTTCCCGTTTACAAAAACCTGTGTCCAAAAGGTTATCTCTGCTTGACTTTGGTCATACGTTATTGTAACATCTGAATCGTGAAAATTGGCTACGCTCGCGTTTCTACTCAGGACCAAAACAATGCTGCTCAGATTGACGCACTGAAGGCGGCTGGATGTGAACAAATATTTCAGGAGAAGGAGTCAGGGGGGCGATGGGATCGCCCGCAGCTTCACAAAGCATTAGAAATGATGCGGAAGGGTGATGAGCTAGTTGTTTACAAGTTGGATCGTCTCTCTCGTTCTTTGCGAGACTTGATTCTGCTGCTGGAGAAGTTGGATGAGCGTGGAGCCGCCTTTAGATCCTTATCGGAATCAATCGAAACGAAATCCGCAGCGGGGAAGATGTTATTCAGCGTGCTTGGAGCTTTCGCACAATTTGAGAGAGAACTGGTCAGCGAGCGAACGAAGAACGGTTTGGCGAATGCCAAATCAAGAGGTGCAAGCCTTGGTCGTCCCCAAAAACTCTCGAAAGCCCAAAGGGAGGCAATGGTCGAAATGGTCAAAACGGGGGAGAAGACCGGCAATCAGATCGCGGAAATCTTCAATGTATCGAACGCCTATGTCTCACGATTGAAACGAACTCTCGATTTGCAGGTCGTGGCTGCGTAAGGTCCAAGTTCCTTTGATTTGCAGATCAGAATCCGTTGGGTTGATCGCCGCGATGAAAAGCTCCTGATGCAATCCTGACGGCCATACCTTCTATATTTTCGTGAACTTTTTTCTGTTATGTTGAGGGGAACTTGGCTTGAGATTAGCCTAGCAATTTATGAACCTTCTATCCTCACAAGGACTTCCATTGTTTCTCTACGCCGCAATTTGGATTTCGATTTTGTCGGAAGCATATGTTCTGATAAGGAAAGCAAATTCAGAGGGAAGTGAAAATTCCCCGCCTCCCACAGTGGTCTTCATTCTTGTTGGATCGCTCTTGTTGTCAGTTGGAATTTTTGTTGTCGGACCATTTGCAACACACTTTTTTAGATTTTCATCGATCTACTTTGCAATTCTTCTCCTGCTAACAGTCTCATTCCAAGCTCTCACGTTGTATCGCGGGACAAAGCGGAAAGCGTTGCGAGCAGCAGTTGTTCTCGTCTCTTTGGGAGCACTGCTTCAGTTTTTTCATTTCACCCACGATCGAATCATCTGCATTTTTGAAACTCGTAAAGGTACGGCGTCATTTGATCTGGTGGATGTGAATGGAATAGCGATTCAGGAGTTGTCCTTCAAAAAAGGACCTTTCGAAATATCCAAAGTGGCAGAGGATCTATTCGATAGCTTGTCGGAAAAAGTTGAAAATGACGAGACCACAGAAGCAGATCGTATCTCAGCGGTTGCAGGATTGGATAGCGCTCTTGAAAGACTAATGGGCACGGAGGCTTTTCGGAATGAATCCGATGACGGAAAGATTGCCGCGATTTTCCTCTTGGCTCAAAAATTCGTTTCTGAGCGAAATGTCTCGCGAGAACACTGGCGGCAAATGGTCAGCTTGTCTCAAGCCTTTGCAAAATTCTCAACCGATAAAAGAAGTACTGAGTTAAGGGAGAATTCGGCATCGGGTTGGTCCAAGTCAAAATACGGAAGCGATTACGAAAACTTGTATCTCTTGTGGAAATCGTTTCCTGCAACGAAATCCAACATTGCAGCGCTTAATCGTATCGCAGGAGTTCGCGGTTCCAGCATCGTTAGAACTCAACCCTTCTATGTGGAGCCGGCTGGAATCACTGGAGGTTGGCGAATTAGGCCAAGATTTGATTGAGGCTGAGAGGTTTGAAATGAGCCTCCCTTTCTTCAGGAAATGAAAACCAAAAAGGAACTTCGAGACTTGGAGCGGATGCGATTTTACCTGCCCAAGAGAGACAATGGGTTCTTCAAAGGTGTCGTGTTTTTAGCAGCACTCAGTGGAATTGGTCATCTGATTTGGTTGTTGACCACCGACTTCGATGACATTTATGGGGTGGACTCTGGAGAGAGCAAGAGTTATGTGATTCTGACGTTCTTGTCGTGTTTAGCGGTTGTTGTTGTGGGTGTTTACAAAATCTTCGATAACAACTCAAAAAGGAGGGCAAAGATTTCAATGGCCGATTCTTACCTTCTAAGGACTCAAAATATATGCGAATGTCCATTCGCGCTGACATGCTTGTCAGGTCATCAATTCAGGGAGGAAAAGCTCGTGTGTTGGTGCTTCGACCTTGAGGATGCGCTCAATGCTCAGAAAATAGTCCGGAACGCATACTCCGAAGAAGGCGAGAGTTGCCTGATTGGTGCTCAGATTTATGACGAAAAGGGCAGGAAGTGTCTGGACTCCGAAGGTAGGCCATTTTAGAAAAAGCGTGGCGGATGTGATGTCGCAGAGCATGGTCTTGAACTTCAAAAGGCGCATAAGAAAGCTCCAAGCGAAGCCATGAAAGAGGTGGCCAAATCAGGGAACGAAACCAATATTCGGATTGCTGCCTTTGCTGCCGTTTCCCACTTCATTCGGGTGCAGTTATAAAAATTGCGGTGCGACTTCTCCTTTTATAATGGCACCAAATTGCACTTGTCAGAAGGTTCTCATTTCTTAGGATCAAGTGCCTTTGGTGTGCAGGTTCGAGTCCTGTCCCCGGTATTTCTTTCGGATTTGGCTCGCGATTCCTAACGCTATTACCTTAAGTTTCCGAGATGGAAAATCTGACGGAATTGTACACTGAAATCATTCTGGACCACGGAAGGAATCCACGAAACGAAGGCGAGATTTTCCAATGCCGGTTTCAGGCCGAAGGTTTCAATCCTCTGTGTGGTGACCGAATCACAATTTTCGTTCGGCAAAAGTTAGAGTCGCTGGATGAAGTAGGGTTTTCATCGGACAGCTGCCTCATTTCGCGAGCTTCTGCGTCTCTTATGACTCAATTGCTCGCCGGGAACTCAATGGAAGAAGCGGAAGATTACTGCCGCGTTTTCACCGAAATCATGAGGGGTGAGCGTGATGATAATCTGGAGGGGCACGGAGTGGCCGATTTGTTGGGGATTCGAAAATTCCCCACTCGGATAAAATGTGTCACTCTTCCGTGGCTTACCTTCCTGGCCGCGTTGAAGGATTCGATTCCGATCTAGTTGAGTCGGAAAAAGAAGCTCGCCAGATCCCAGGTAATCTCCTGGCTGACGAGCTTCGTGGCTCAGAACCACATCTGTGGGAGCAGGTTTCTCCAAACCTGCTTCCGGCAGTAGAGTCGGGGGTTAAGCGATCGCGCCCTCTTCAGGTTCCAGGACTTCGCTTTCGGCCATAAGTAATCGATCAGAAGGAAGGTCTCCCAGGTTGTCTCGTCGTAGAATCAGCTCCTCTACAACACGATTGGCAAGTTCCCTGTGTCCAGCAGGGAGGCGGAGGACGAGCTTTCGCTTCCCTTCCAAGTCATACAGCACAACATCTTCTCCGAAAAAAACGAGGCTCCTGTGTAATCTCCAAGTCACTCAGCGAAAGCTTGGCGTGATAGAAGCGCCACATTTTCCTACCGATGAAGTGAAGATACCCAGTGGTCTGGTTTTCGCAGATTAGCCTGCCGAATGTCATCGTGGTAAAGCCGGGAAAGCGCTTGCACTTTCCTACCAAAACCTTTGTCGACCAGGTAGGATCAGCTTTTCTCCCGCCTAGTATCGTTCCAAGATATTGGTCTTCATCCGAGGATAGCCCTGCATACATGAGACCTTCTCGGTCTGGGCGTGAGACCAGGGAAAGTGCCTTATAACGTAGCATCCAGAAGAATGCGCGGATTCGGCGGAACAATTTTGGAGTGAGATAGAGAGACACGCCGAGGAAGAGGATACAGAAGATGGCGGCAAGGATCGGGTTCACGCTCATCAGTGCGAGACCACCCAGCACAGCTATGTCTTCTGTAACGCTCGCGGCGATATTGGTGACGGGCTCGGGAGATGCATTCAGGGCAAGACGTGTTCCCGACTTGAAGCTGTGGGCTACTAAAGTAGTTCCACCGGCCAGGAGAGCAACGATCACGTCGAAAGCTGGTTCGGTGGGGCCTAATGTGTGGATGGCGAGCAATGCACCCCCGACGGGTCTGACCAGCGTATGAATCGAATCCCAAAGGGAATCGACCCACGGTACTTTGTCAGAGAAAAATTCGAGGCAGAAAAATACTCCGGCGGCTGTCATTACGGCGGGGTCACCGAGAACAAGAAGGTCAGGATAGGTGGACGAGACATCTACCCAGCCTTGGTTTATCGCTAGACCTGTGACGAAGACAACAAGATAAAGATTGAGACCCGCTAGGGTAGCGAATCCCAGGGCGACGCATAGTGTTTCAAGTATTTCCATGGGATGAAGGAGTGATATTGCGAGAGTTATGGACGCTCCTACAACAACACGGAAAGGAGTATCCTCCCATTACAAACGGTTGAGCGGTTTGTAATCGCAGGTCTTTTTCACGATTGGGCACCTGAATCAGTGATACCCAGCGATTTGTGTCTTGATTTCCATAGCCTGGTCGGAAGAGTGAGCTAATGAAACGCTTTATCCCCCGCTTTGTTTCGTTTCTTATTCTCATCGGCCTGACACCTTCTCATGCTGCAGACTTGCCGAATATCATCTTCATCATTGCTGATGATTTGGGTTACGGAGAATTGAGCTGTCAGAATCCTGATACCGATGTTCCAACACCCCGAATTGATTCGATCGCTGAGAGCGGCGTGCGATTTACTCACGGATATGTGACGGCACCATTTTGTGCGGCCTCCAGGGCCGGGCTTATCACGGGCAAATACCAAACTAGATTTGGCTTCGAATTTAATCCGATTGGACCTCGTAATGAAGATCCCGATGCAGGGCTGCCGGTTGACCAAGTTACAATTGCGGACCGTCTTCGTGACGAAGCAGGATACAGCACTGCCATGATTGGAAAGTGGCATCTAGGGGGCACCGCCTATTTCAATCCGATAAGGAGGGGATTTGATCAATTTTACGGCTTCCTCCACGAGGGGCACTATTTTCGTCCCGCGCCATACGATGGAATGACGACCTGGCTGAGAAGAAAGTCCCTGCCCGGTGGTAAAATGGGGCGATGGACATCCCGTGACGAGAAGCTCATCTTTTCTACCCACATGGGCACTAACGAGCCAGATTACGATGCTGACAATCCCATCTACCTAAATGGCCAACCCGTGGAAGAATCGGAAAATCTCACCGACGCAATCACTCGGGAGGGGGTGCGTTTTATTCAGCAGTGCGGTGACCAACGCCCGTTCTTCCTCTATCTGGCATACAATGCGGTGCATAGTCCGTTGCAGGGAGAAGACAGTTACATGGCCCGTTTGTCTCACATCGAAGACATTCAGCGACGCATCTTCGGTGCGATGCTGGTTCATCTGGATGATGGCGTTGGGCAGGTACTAGACGCGGTGGAAAAAGCAGGAATCCGGGACAATACGATGATCGTTTTTCTGAGTGATAACGGAGGCCCCACTCGCGAACTGACGAGTAGCAACCTCCCGCTGCGAGGGGGGAAGGGCACCTTGTTCGAAGGGGGGATTCGGGTGCCTTTTCTCGTTCAGTATCCCAGCGTTTTACCGCACGGAGTGGATTTCGAGAAACCAGTGATTTCTCTCGATCTCTTTCCAACGAGTTTGCAGCTGGCGGGATTGAAACCAGAGAATGAGCTGGATGGGGTAGATCTGATTCCCTACCTGACCGGGGAAAAAAACGAAGCGCCTCATGACTCGTTATTCTGGAGGGTGGGCGATCAGGGAGCGCTCAGAAAAGACGATTGGAAGCTTGTTCGCGGTAAGAGGCGGGGACAGCCTGGACCATGGATGTTGTTCAATCTCGCAGCAGATCAAGAAGAGGAAAACGATCTTGCTGATTCCGAGCCTTCCGTTCTGAAAAAACTGAAAGGAATTTGGGAAGACTACGACAGGCAGATGATCGAACCGGTGTTTTGATTCGCATTTCATTTTGCCTGCGGCAACAGTCCGGCTGGAAAACTCGTAATCCTGCTCGACTGTTCCGATCCGATGAATTTGACCTCCCTCCAACTCAGCCAGTTTCGATGCTTCGAGACGTTGCGGTTGGGGCTGGACGGAGAAATGACTCTGTTCCATGGCAATAATGCTCAGGGGAAGACTTCGATCCTTGAAGCGGCTTGCGTGCTTCTCAGGCTCCAGAGTCCGCGAGCGACTTCACTTTCCGAGTGCATCCGTTTTTCGGAAAAAGCTTTCGCCGTCGGAGGAGATTTGGCTGGTAGGGATGAGTATCAACTGCGGGTGCAATATCGGGAAACCGGGCGCCGCCTTCTTGTTGATGGCGAGTCACAGGGGCGTTCCGGGAATTACTTGGCATATAGCGCACTCGTGGTCTGGATGGCAAATGATGACCTCGCGCTGGTTCGTGGTGGGGGAGAGGGGCGCAGACGGTTTCTCGACTTCATGGCTTCCCAGATGTATCCGGGCTACCGGAATGCCCTGAAAGCGTATGAAAAGGCGCTGCGATCCAGAAACTACCTTCTAAAACGCGATGCATCACCGAAATGGCCGGAGATTGATGCCTACACCCGGGTTCTTCACGATCAAGGGGCTGTGGTAACCAGCACGAGAAGAGTATTGATCGAGCAACTGAAACCTTGGGCCGCTCAAGCTCAGGCCGACATCAGTGGAAGCAATGAGGAACTCCTCCTCGAGTATGAAAACGCCTCAGGACCTGACGATGACCTTTTTGCGACTCTGGAAGAGAGAAGGGGGGAAGAGCTGCGAAAAAGGCAGACCCTGGCAGGGCCTCATCGAGATGATCTGCAACTCACACTTAACGGTATGCCGGCTGCCAAATTTGCAAGCGAAGGGCAGCAGCGAACAGTCGCGTTGTCCCTGAAACTGGGCCAGGCGAATCTCTTTCACAAGACACAGCGAAGCGCACCAGTCATGCTGATCGACGATGTCTTCGGAGAATTGGATCCTTCACGTAGAAACGCTCTTATGAATGCCTGGCCGGCGTCTTCGCAAAAGCTCATTACCACGACCAATTTGGATTGGCTGGATGATCGATTTGATCAAGTGCAGCGATATCAAGTGGAGGGTGCTGACGTTTTGTAGTGGCCTGTTAGGGAAGGTAGAGCCTCTCGACACGGCTGGTTATGCCCGTCAGGATTTCCCAGGGGATGCTCCCGGCTTTGGAGGCTATCTCCTCCGTGCTGATTTTTTCGTCTCCCTGAGTGCCTATCAAAACAACCTCGTCTCCGCAGGATATGTCGGTGGAGCATTGAGAAATGTCGACCACGATCTGATCCATGGTGACTCGACCAAGCAAAGGACAGCGCTTTCCTTCAATCAACACCTCGGCACCCTGGCCTGAAACGTGCCGGGGATACCCGTCGCCATAGCCAACACCGAGGGTCGCTGTTCGCATGGGGCGGTCGCTGGTAAAGGTTCTCCCGTAGCTGATCGAAGTGCCTTCAGGGATCTCTCTGATCAGGGCGATTCGAGATTTCAGGGTAAGAGCGGGAGAAAGGGATGCGGCAATGTTCGGGAGCGGCGAAATGCCATATAGGGCCAAGCCTGGTCGCGCGAGTGTGGCGAATGGCAGCATCTCCTGAAAACCGAGCAAACCAGCGCTATTCCCGAGGTGGATGTGGCATTTGTCGTCCAAATCAAGCCCCGCGAGAATTTCTCGAAAAATTTCAATCTGGCTCCGAGTGAAATCTTCTTCTTCGTCCGCGGAAGGAAAATGCGTTTCGACTCCTTCAAGGATACAGTCGTCGCTTTCTTGTATGGCGGAAACCAGTTGAGGGAATTCGTCCTTCAGAGCGCCCATCCTCCCCATTCCAGTGTCCGCCACAGCATGGAGACGGGCCTTCCGGTTCCGATCTCGAGCTGCCTCCGCGTATCTTTCCATTTCACCAAGAGACGAGACAGACCCTGAAAATCCTGCTTCCACGATCTCCGGTATCTCCTCAGGAGTTGCGGGGCTCAGAACCAGGATTCCCACCTCAGCATCTCCGATTGCTTTCCTCGCGCGGAAAGCTTCACGCACATTTGCCACTCCGAACCAGTCAACTTCCGTCGAGAGCGCCGTGCTGACTGCCTCCAGCCCGTGGCCGTATGCGTCGGCTTTCACGATGGCCATAAGGCCGCAATGCTCGCCAGCTAGAGCAGCGCAGGTTCTGGCGTTTTGTTTTAGCGCACTAAGATGAATTTCAGCCCAGCAACGAGGGGGGCTGTTCCGGGGGAGGTCCTTTAGAGACATGTAATTGTATACGCCGCTACACGTTGAGCTCTTTCTGGATTTGCTCGAAATCTCCCTCTTCGCAGCAGCGGACAAAACCCTCGCAATAGGCCTTCAGCCTGTCCCACACTTGCCGGATCTGTGCGGATTCTTCCGGGTCGATGGTGTTGTCCTGCGCCGCTCTGGACACGACATCAAGAAGGCCGGCAAACTGCTGAACGATACTGTGAGTGGCCGGGACGACTTCATATCCCTGTTCGCAACTGCTCTTCGGGTTCCGCACGAAGTACCCGCCGCACTGTGTGCAGAGCCATTCGAGGATTTCGAGATGCTTCGTCAGCTCAACCAGCTCCGAAACCCGATCGAGAGGATTCCGGCTTCCGGAACCGGAATCTGAATTCGGTTGTGCCCACTTGTAGACAAGCGACAAAGAGACTCCCAACTCAGAAGCAATCTCTTTGGGACTTGTGTTTGGGCTTTCAAAGGCCTCTTTCAGAACTTCATGCGACTCCATAAGCATCGACAGTTTGCCTGATTGGTAGAGTAAAAACAAGCGATGAAACGTGGTGTAGGTATTTTCGCCTACTAGAGATCGCTATCCTCCCGGAGGACGGGTGAACGGAGCTGCTGCCGTGCGTGCCTCCAATTCCAGGTCGGAATCCCAGTATCCATCCCTTACGCATTGGGTCAGATATTCGCGAAGGAACGCCTCTACTCCTCCCAATCTTTCAAATTGCGCCACGTGCGTCAGTTCGTGAACGAGCAGGGACGGATTGGTCGCCTGTGATGCTTCAAGGTAAATGCCGTAATTCACTGCCATTCCCGTAGGCCCCTCAGACATGAACCCAAAGATCAGGCTGGGTAGGCGTGTAAACCAGGAACCGGGGGTGGGTACTCTTGGAACCGGGAGTATGCGCACTGCTTCGGGCTTCTTCACACCAACGTCGGTCGCCCACATGGTTTCCCACTCACTCAGTGGGCGACCATCACGCAGGATCGTAGCCTCCTGCTTCTGGACCCAGCGGGTTCCAAAAGGCAGGGTGACTTTCACGATCAAGTCTACCCAAAAAGATTTCATTACCGGAATTTCCAATCGAATTGCAGGCAACACAAGAGGAGGTTCCAACCTAGCACATCAGTGGATGCGACAAAGGACATGTTATTGAACCTCTTCGTTTCCTGAAGGAAGGCTGACCTTGGGAAGGTATTCGCCAGCAGCGACTCGATTCCACCAGTCCCCCGTGCGTTCTCGTTCTTCCCGGCTAGTAAATTCATAGTTGAAGAGTCTCCCCCGAATGTAAGCCGGGGGTGTATCAGGGAAAGGATTCGTCTTCAATAGTGCGTTCACGTTTTCGTCTCCACGAAGAAGTTTGAGGACCAGCGACTCAATCCATGCCGAGTTTCGGCTTCGGTAGTCGAATCGTTTTTCCAAGGCGGCAAACCAGAATTGCCAGGCAACCCGGGGCTGGTGCGGTGCGACAAACTTGGGACGATCAGACAGGTCATCCACTTTCCATGCGAAGTCGTACTGGAACCAGGTGATGCCATCCCTACTGCCTTCCAGGATGATCTCGGGGCGTTCCGTGGTCATCGTTCGGAAGAGCCCATAGCCCGACACCAGATGCCAGGGGGAAAGGGCGGCGGAAAAGGATTGCATCCAGGGCGGCACCACGTTGCGAGAAAGGACAGGATTTGGAGCGTTGTGAAGGTCTCGCAGAATGGTGTTCAGATTCAGTAGAGCCAGGACGAGAAAAAACGGCGTGGCGACAGCAAGCTTTGCGACAAGCGGTTTGGTTGCCGGTTTGGGCAGGAGGCCGAGTGGTTTGAAGCGCACCCAGTTCCGGAACCAGTTTGGCCAGAGCCGGTCGTGGATCAGGGGGATGCAAAGCACGATCGTCAGCCAGTTGAAGTAGGTATAGTTGCCGGTGAGAAGGATGAGCAACATCAGCACCGTAAATCCAATTCCCGCGGCCAGACGACCAAACCGCCCGAAAACCACGGCAAATGGTAGGATGATCTCGATGAAATACATCGGCCACAACGACGCTCTCTGAAACCACTCCGGTAACTGATGCATCCACCAAGCAGTCCAGGTGGGAATCGGTTGCGTCATGTAGTGGTAGGTCATCGCCGAGAGATCGGGCCACCATTCGGGATACTGTTCACCCGCCCAGGCGAGCTTCACCCATCCGGAGAAGAACATCAGCTTCGCAATCAAAAACCACAGGAAAACGAGAGCGATCTGGTTCACAACACTCAGTTTTGGAGGGTCGAACCAAGTCAACTTCCACCGCCAGTTGGCGAGGAAAATGGAAAGAAATCCAGCTTCGAGCAGCAGTATATCCCATTGAAAACTCATGAAGACTCCCCCGGTATTCACAAGGGAGAGGTAGAGCCACCACAGACACACCAGTGACGGGCCAGTCAGACGGCCCATGATGACCAGAATGGAGAGAATACAACCTGTCCAGCAAACGAAGTGCAGTGAGAAATTCGAAGCCCCGATCCACCAGAAGACCCCGGGAAGCAGGAGAAATGGGGACCGGTCAGTCCCGTCGGTACGACTCTGGACAAATTCGAGTAAGTTCTCGGCAGGTAGCAATCCGTCCTTTCCCACGAGCAAGGTGACCTGTGACCACCATGAAGCAATCGCAATCAGGTAAACGAGGCCCAGCCCCCGTATCATAAGGGATCGGGCGATTCGATAGCGGTCCAGGTCGAGACCGAAAAGCGCATTTCGCAGGGAGGAATTCACTAAGGTCTTATTACCACGTTCGTCCTTTGCTGAAACGAGAAAATTGAACTAGGTTCCCGTGCCTGAGTCTCAGATTACCTAAACTATGGCCACGAGCTACGATTGGCACCCCGGAGCACAGGGGAAATCCGTTTTCAAAGTGGAAACCCGCAACCTCGGTTGGTGGGTTCTCCTCGCGATTCTCGTGTCCGTTCTCGTCCATGTGATTCTCTACATCATCCTTGGCGGGATCGAGCGACGCAGTAAGGCTGCGACAGGGGAAGAGCTTGTCTGGCGATCTCAGAAAGAGCAGATCACCATCGACAGGGACAAGCTCAATGAGCTTCTCTCCGAACCGGTAGTGCCCGAAGACAGAAAGCCCATTGAGCCGGAGAAATTGAGCGAGCTCGACTTGGTCGACAATTCACTCGATGAATTCGACCTTATGGAGCAGATGAAGGACGAGCCCATCCGGATGTCCCCAATCAAAACGCCCCAGATTTTCAGCACCGAGGCTCCCAAAGCTCCCCGTGAGGCATTGGATATGGCGGCCAGCCAACTCGAAATATCCGCTGCCGAAATGCTCTCGAAAGATCTGGCAGAGATGCGGAATAAGCTCATCGACTCCTCTGCGAATGTATCCGCAGCCCAGCCGGTGATGGAATTGAATCAAACCGACGATCTGAGTGACACCGTAGATACCGACGAATTTTTCAAAAACGCTGCTTCAAAAGCCTTCGGTAATGGCGCCGAGGAGTTTGTGAAGGGATACGCCAGCCTGGACGATATGATTTCACGAACAGGCGGCCTTCCGTCTGGGGAGGAAAAAATAGCCCTGCCCACAGACATTCTTTTCGAATACAACGAGTTCCAACTCAAAGAAGAAGCCCGCCTCAGTATGATGAAGCTCGCCTTTGTCGTGCAGACGAATCCAGATGCTACTTTTACTATTGAAGGTCACACTGACAGTTTCGGTGCAGAAGAAGCCAACCGCGAACTCAGTCTCAAGCGAGCAAATGCGGTGAAGGATTGGCTGGTCGAGCGACTTCGAATCGACGACACCAACATCCGCGTGGTAGGCTTGGGAGAAAGTCGTCCCATTGTTTCGATAGACGGCACCATTGAGCAGCAGGCCCTGAACCGCCGGGTTGAAATTGTCGTCAAAAAACCATAACTGCTTGCGATGCCGACGGAACGGCACGTTAGCAGAGTCAATATGAGTAAATCATCGCAAGTCTCCGAGCTTACCTTGCTCGGGCACAGTGAAAACCGTCTCCCTTCCTCGCCGGAGGAAGCTACGTTGGAAGTATTCCCCAATCGGAATGCCGAAAGGAATTACTGGATCGAGCTAGACTATCCAGAATTCAGCTCCTTGTGCCCCGTGACCGGTCAACCCGATACGGCTCACCTCAACATCCGTTACATTCCCGGAGAGCGCTGCATTGAGACAAAATCGCTCAAATTCTACCTCGCCTCTTTTCGGAACACTCCATCCTTCAATGAGGATATCGTAAACCGTATTCTCGACGACCTTTCAGGCGCATGTGATCCCCGTCGTATGATCGTTCGCGGAAAGTTCTCCCCTCGCGGCGGAATTCAGCTCACAGCGACTGCCGAATATCCTGACGCAGGACTTCGCGAAGCCGAATGAAGGTAGTGGTTCTGGTCAGCGGCGGAATGGACTCCGTCACGGCTCTCTATCGGGCGAATGCCGACCATGAGGTCGTCGCCGGGCTCAGCTTTGACTACGGGTCAAAGCACAATCACAAAGAGATTCCCTTTGCCGCGGAGCACTGCGCAAAGTTCGGAATTCCTCACCGCGTCGTGGAACTCGCTTTCATGAACGAACTCTTCGAAAGCAATCTGCTGAAGAGTGGCGGCGAAGTTCCCGAAGGCCACTACGAGGCGGAAAACATGAAGCAGACCGTGGTGCCTTTTCGAAATGGGATCATGCTCTCGATAGCCGCAGGTTTTGCCGAAAGTATCGGGGCGTCTGGGCTCGTCATTGCCGCACATTCAGGTGACCACGCGATCTACCCGGATTGCCGGGAGGAATTCATGAGCCCAATGGCAGAAGCCATCTCTGCCGGCACCTATGCCGATCTCCAAGTCTTGAGACCATTCATAGCGATGCGCAAAGAGGACATTGCATCCGCCGGGGCCGAGCTGGGAGTGGATTTCTCACGCACCTGGTCGTGCTACAAGGGTGGGGAGCTGCACTGTGGAAAATGTGGAACTTGTGTCGAGCGCAAGGAAGCGTTTGAACTTGCGAAACTTACCGATCCTACGGTCTACGTGTGAAGTTTGTCTCATCCAATTTGCTTGAAGTTGAACGGAATTCGTCTTATCAAAAACATATGAGCGACCAGGACACTCCACCACCACACAACGATCCGACCCCTCCTCAAGATTCTCCACCTCCGGTGGAAAGTGCTCCTGCCTCCGGTGGCGGCATTCCTCTCGAAGCTCCTTCCGCAGCCGGAGTCGGCCTCGGACAGGGAAAACTCCCCGAGAGTGAAGAAAAAACAATGGGCATGCTCGTCCACGTTCTCGGTGCCGTGACAGCTTTTGTCGGCCCTCTGATTATTTGGCTGATCAAAAAAGAGGAGAGCCCCTTTATCAACGATCAAGGGAAAGAGTCTTTGAACTTTCAGATCACCGCGGCAATTGCATACGTTGCTCTGGGCATCATTAGCGTAGTACTCGGCTTCATCCCGGTTGTCGGCGCTTGCTTGGCTATGATTCTTTACGTTGCACTCGTTGTGGGAGTGATCGTTTACTGCATTCTCGGAGGTATGGCTGCAAACAAGGGCACGCCGTATCGCTACCCGTTTGCGCTTCGTCTGATCAGCTAATCCGGCTGACAGACTTTCCCCTCCACCGTTCCGCAAATTCCATGTTCTCGAAGAAGGGCCTTTTGGCCCTGAACCCGCCTCAACGTGCTGCCGCTGAGCAGATTTATGGTCCTGTGCTCATTCTTGCCGGAGCTGGGACGGGGAAAACTCGTGTCGTAACGACCCGAATCGCGGGGATGATCTACAACGACATCCCGCCAAGCCAGATTCTGGCGGTGACGTTTACTAACAAAGCCGCAAACGAGATGCGGGAGCGGGTCGGCACGATGATCGAATTCGAAAAGGCCGAGGAAGTCACGATCGCAACATTTCACAGCCTTTGCGTGAGAATTCTCCGGACATGTATTGAGCGGCTCGGCTACAAAAAGAGTTTCTCCATTTATACGCAGAGCGATCAGCTTGGCCTGCTCCGGCGAATCATCGTAAGAAAAGTGGGGAAAGACGAAAACCTCGATCCCAAGCTCGCAAACATGCTGATCAGTCAGGCGAAAAACACGGGTAACCCGATCAGCGATCAAGAGGACTCCCTCATCAACGAGGTCTATCGAACCTACCAGCGCGAGCTGAAGCAGCTCAATGCTGTGGACTTTGACGACCTCCTCATTCTCGCCGTGCAGGGTCTCGAGGAGAATCCTGATATTCGAAAAGATTGGCAGCGTCGATTCCGATTCATCATGGTGGATGAGTTTCAGGACACCAACCACCTTCAGATGGATCTGCTTCGTCTCCTCGTGGGAGAAGAGCAGAATGTTTGTGTGGTGGGCGACGATGACCAGAGTATCTATGGCTGGCGCGGAGCTGAGATCTCGAACATCCTCGATTTCGAAAGGTTCTTTTCCAATCCGAAGGTCATCAAGCTGGAGGAAAATTACCGTTCCACGAACACAGTTCTTCGTCTCGCGAATAGTCTCATCCGCCACAATATCGACCGACGTGAGAAGACTCTCTGGAGCAGTCGGGGTGAAGGGGAGAAAATTCGTGTCATTGCGATGCCTGATGCGGATACCGAGGCAGAATTTGTGGTCGGCGAAATTCTCGAGTGCCACCGAATCGACCGCAGGTCATACGAGAACATGGCCATTCTCTTCCGCATGAATACGCAGTCTCGCGTTATGGAAGAGAAGCTCCGCGAGAGCGACATCCCATACAAGCTGATTGGCGGGCAGTCTTTCTACGAGCGAAGAGAGATCAAAGACTTGCTAGCCTATCTCCAACTATTTCTCAATCACGAGGACGACGTGAGTCTCTTGCGTTGTATTGCGACGCCTCCTCGAGGAATCGGGCAGGGGACGATTGCTCTCGCGACTCAGTTCAGCATCGACCACAAAATCAGTGTGTTTGAGGCTTTGAACGACCTCGAATTTCTCGCGACTCTCACGACGCGGGCTCAAAATGCGATCGAAGAATTCGTTACATTCATCCACCGCTACAGCGACACGGTTCACACCAAGTCCGCGAATTACGCGGCAATGACGGAGGCCCTGACCAAGGAGATCAACTACGACGAGTATTTAAAGAAAACCTGCAAAACTCCTGAGGAGACTGACAACCGTCGTCGGAATGTTTCCGAGTTGCTCGACGGAATGCACAGCCACTTCGAGAAATCCAAACGCGGCCTTCGCGGCTTTCTCGACAGTGCCGCGCTCATGCAGGACAAAGAAAACGAAAAGGATGATGGAGGGAAAGGCGTCTCTCTCATCACCATGCATGCGGCCAAAGGGTTGGAGTTTCCGGTTTGCTTCATCGTCGGTGTGGAAGAGGGGATTCTTCCCCATTCGCGTTCCGTGGAAGAAGGCAACAGAGCCGAAGAGCGCCGCCTGCTTTACGTGGGAATCACTCGCGCAATGGAGGAGCTGACGATCACTTGGTGCCACAGTCGCAAGCGCTACGGAGATAAAATGCCCTGTCAGCCGAGTTCCTTTTTCAAAGAGTTCAGCAAAGAAGAAATCATCGAAACGGACTACGACACGCTCGAGTCTGCCCCGGTTGACGAAGAGTTTGCTTCTGACTACTTCAGTCAGATGAAAGACATGCTGTCTTCGTAATGGCTCGCTGGCGTGGAAAAAGAAATTGCGTTCTGATTCTGCGTGCCGGAATTTGCTCACGTGTCGGAAATCCAATACAAACTCGGAAACGAAACTCTCATCAAAGTGCTCGACGGTGCTTCGGAGAAGCTGAGGTCTCTTTTGAAAAAACAGGGACGTCTAGAGCACGGTGCTCTGCGGGTCGCTGTGATCGGTGGCGGTTGCTCGGGGCTTCAATACAAAATGGACCTAGTCGATGGGCCTGCGAACCGTGATATCATGGTGAAATCAAACGAAGTGCGAGTCGTGATAGATCCAAAGAGCGCACTTTTCGTGACTGGCTCGGAACTCGATTTCAGCGACGATCTACAGCAGGGGGGATTCAAAGTGACAAATCCTAATGCTGTTGTCACCTGCTCGTGCGGTGAAAGCTTCGCAGCGTGACGTCGTACCTATTCTTTCAGCACGACGGGAATGGGATTGTCAATTCTCCCGAGAGGTCTTTGTCCTTTCCCTTTCTTTCCGGAGTCTCCGAGATCAGCCCGAATTTCGTCTGCGTATTTGGATAACCGAGAGACTATCTCGGGGTTCTCTGCGGCCAGGTCGCGGGTGCATCCGATGTCGTCCACGACGTTGAAGAGGAGTGGTCCGTTCATTTCACCGCGCTTCCGGTAGTGCGGATGTTGCCGGAAGTCGTCCAGCGGTACAAAGAGCTTCCAAGGTCCAGACCGAACCGCCTGCAATTGATCGAGATAGTAGTAGGCGTAGTAGGGATAGGGTGTTTTGGCTCCATCTGCTCCTTTCACAAGTTCGGAAATGTCATGCCCGTCCCGCTTCACCTTTTCGTCTGGTTTCCCTCCCGCCAGGGACACGAAAGTAGGATAGAGATCCATGGTCGAAGAAAGTTCCTCGCAGGTGGTGCCTGCCGGAACTGATCCGGGCCACCACATGATCGTAGGAACGCGAAATGCTCCTTCACTTGTGGTATATCCGCGTCCGTACAAGGGAAGGTTGGATCCTCGGCTCAGATCTTCTTTGTCTTTCTGGATCGGAGCCCCGTTGTCAGATGTCCACACGACCAGGGTATCTTCGGCCAGATCTGCCTCTTCGAGGTATCTCAGTATTTCGCCCGTCGACCAGTCGAGTTCTTCGATAGAGTCTCCCCATGGCCCGTTCTTGCTTTTTCCTCGAAACTCTTCACTGGAAAAAGGTTCCGAGGTGCTGCCGGGCATTGCCTGCGGAATGTAGAGAAAAAATGGGGACTCCTTGTTCTGCTCGATCCATTCAATGGCGACTTCCGTGTAACGCTTGGTTAACCCATTTCGATCCACGGGGGCCTCGAGGACGGTGTTGTTTTCCATCAACGGAAGAGGGGGCCAGTGGGAGCCGTCCCTGTTCCAGATCCTTTCCGTCATGTCGTCGGAATAGGGCACTCCGAAGAAGAAGTCGAACCCCTGCTGGCTGGGTAGAAAGGGATGTTGATCGCCGAGGTGCCATTTTCCGATCATCCCCGTTTCATATCCCAATTCCTGCAAAGCTTCGGCAATGGTGACTTCGTCGGGATGGAGCCCATAAGGCGAGACAGGTCGAAGAACGTGGTAGTCTCTCGGGTTCTGGTGCAGTCCAACCCGTTGCGAATAACATCCTGTGATGAGACTGGCCCGCGAAGGCGTGCAGACTCCGGCACTCACGCAGAAGTGAGTAAATTTCCGCCCCTCTTCTGCCATGCGATTCAAGTGAGGCGTTCGGTGAAGCGTGGAACCAAAGGGCTCGATATCCCCGTAGCCCAGGTTGTCACAAAAGATCACGATGAAGTTTGGAGGTCGCTCCGTTGAATCCGCTCCGTTTGTTTCAGTGAGCAGGCAGGAAAGCGGAAACGCTAGTGCCAGCAGGGTGATTACGTGTTTCATAGGTCTATGCCGAAGCGCTTGAGTAGCAGGGCCATGCCCGCGTAGAGGCCCATCGTAATGACACAGCAAATGATCAGTGAGGGCCAGAAAGTAAGCCCTTTCTTCAAGAGGGCTGGAAAGATCAAAAACATCGGCAAGCTGGGGAGTACGAACCAGAATACTCCCGCAGAGTGGGCCGCGAGTTTCTCGGTCTGTGCCTCCGGGTTTTCCCGTAGTCCATTCCAGATCCAGATAAAGGTGATCAGGGAAACAAGGGGAAGCGAAGCAATCATGCTACCCAGGAACGGCTTGCTCCGGGTGACTACGATTTCGTTGACGAGATAGATGAGACCCGCAGAAACGACCAGCTTGATGATTGTGAGCATGCCGGAATATATCCGGCGCCGACAAAGTTTGTCACCGATCAATCGAATTGAATTGCGCGAGGGGGCGCCAATTGCACTCTCTGCGGAGCCTCCTCTTCGAGGTCCATCACAGGTCGAGCTACGGGAATACCGTTGTTGTCGAGGTCGGAATCTTTTTCATCATCTTTCTCCTCCTCCTCTACCGGCGTCACAACAGCGACTCTGGCTCGGATGACAGGAGTCACCGAGTTATAAGGGTCTTCGTTTCCGATGATGGTCGGACCGATAGGAAATACGGGTTCAGCTGCTTCGCTTACTACGAATTGAGGCCGGATGATTCCGTCTTCTGTAGTGTTCTTGGTGATTTTTCGTCTTCCAGGTCCCCCATGAATATGGCAAATCTGCTCAAGATTTGTCCCGGGACGCAAATATTCTACATAAGTACATCTGACTTGTGAGGAGATCCCATCACCTTTCTGTACGACTTCGTAGCAATCGTCGGAAGCTAGTTCACCAGACTGCAGGCAGATCTCGACCTGTTCCGCGTCAGCTGGAGGAATAAACTCCCTTGGCTCAAAATTCTTTGCGGCCTGGTTCATAACCGCTGTCCAGACGGGGAGAACCGTATCGGCACTGAAGGCACCAGGATAGATGGTCTCGGATTGGTCAAATCCGGTCCAGACAACACACGTCACTTCCGATGTGTAACCCGCAAACCAGTTGTCAGTGAAGTTGTATTCTGTGCCCGATTTTCCTGCGACAGGGAACTCACCTAGGCCATACTTCTCGCGGGCTTTCTTCCCTGTTCCGTCTTCGAAAGATTCCTCAAGGATGCTGCTGATCTGAAAGGCGGTGTAGCGATCAATCGATTGTCCCCGGCTCATGCTGATTTTCGGGGTGTAGATCACATTACCCTGCGGATCTCGGATGTTGGAAATAACATGGGTCTTCTCGGCACGACGCCCCTTGTTGGGGAAGATAGTGTAGGCGAGACAGAGCTGCTCCGGAGAACTTGGGTTACGGCCCAGGAAAGTGGCGTTGAACTTCTGAAGGTCGCCTTCAAAATCAAGCCCTGCAGACTCTGCAAGCTTGACCACGGGCTCCGTTCCAATCTTCTGCCCCAAGCGCACTGTGGCTGCATTCTTTGACTTGGCGAGCGCTGTCCTTGCAGTGATCCGTCCTTCGTAGGTATTTTCCCGATTCTCGACTCCCCATTCTCCAAGAATACCAGTAGTTCCCCCAACCATGACCTGGCGCGCATCCATGGCGGTGTCGTCAATCAGTGTGCCGGGAAAATAGCCGGCCTCAAAAGCGGCGGCATAGACGAAAGGTTTGAACACTGTTCCTGTGGGCCTGCGGCCTTGGGAAACTCGGTCGAACATACTGTCGGTGAAGTCCCTGCCGCCCACTTGCGCGAGGATCGAACCAGTCTTGTTGTCGAGCACGATGATTGCGCCCTGCAGATATTTTGGAGCGGGAAATTTTTGATCCGGGTGAGCGGACTCCCTGAACGCAGCCTTTTTCTTTTTGTAATCAGCCAGTGTTGGGTGAGAAAAGTTCGGATACTGTTCGATTTTGGAAAGCTGCTCCTTCAGCGCCTTATCGGCAACTTCCTGGACATCTCCATCGATGGTCGTGTGAATTTCAAAGCCACCTTTGGAGACAGCTTCATACCCGAGTAGATCGATCACTTCTTGGCGAACCTTCTCGTAAACAAATGCCGATTTCCCCGTGATATTTCCTTTGGGAATGGTGCGGATTTCGGTCTGTTTGAATTTCTTGCACTGATCATTGTCGATGAACCCCTCTGCTTCCATTCGGTCGAGGACGTGGTTTCTCCACCGTTTCGAAGTTTCGGGGAAACTCCTCGGGGAACGGTGATAAGGGTTGGGGATTGTAGCTGCAAGTGTGGCCGCTTCCTGGACGGAAAGCTGATCAGGAGTCTTTCCAAAATACCCCTCGGCAGCCGAGGCGATTCCATAGTACCCGCTGCCGAAATAAATCCGGTTGGAATACAATTCGAGAATCTTCTGTTTACTCCCCAGGTAATCCTCGACGCGCTGAGCGAGGAAAATCTCAGTTACCTTACGGCTGAAGGTCCTGTCCTTGAGCTGAAATGTCTGTCTGGCCAGCTGCTGGGTGATGGTAGAGGCCCCCTGATTGATCCCTTTGGATCGAATTCCGTAGTAGAGTGCTCGTAGAATACCCCAGTAATCGACCCCGCCGTGGTCATAGAAACGGCTGTCCTCCGCGGCGAGAAGAGCGTTGACGAAATTCTTTGAGACTTCATCCAGCTCAACTGGGCGGCGGTTCTGGACGAAGATACGACCAAGTTCTTCGCCCTTACGGTCGAAAATGCGGCTCGCAACCTCGATCTCCTTTAGTTCCGACAAATCGAACGAGTGGGCGAGGTCATAGCGTGGCTTGCAGTAGAAAAACGCTCCTGCAGCACCGATCAGGGAAATGATCAGAAAAAGCACCACTACGAAGCCGAAAAACTTCAGCCAGAAGATGGCTCTCCGTCGCCTGCGGGACTTGGCCGCAGATTTATCGGAAAGCGACGGAAGGTCGATCGCGCGCTCTTTCTGCGAGTCAGCTTTTTCAGGCTGACTTGCTTCAAAATCGATATCGTCGAAATTGTCTGACACGGAAGGTTTTGTGTGTTGGGTTGGAGAAGAATAGGAACCAAATCGATGCAAAAAGCGCCGACAGAATCCACGGATGCCAAAGATACGCCACTTTTCGAGGCCGTCTTTCAAAGAATATCGAATTCTGAGGACCTCTCCATCCCTTTTTCGGACTATATGCGCGAGATACTCTACCACGAGGAGGGGGGATACTATTCGCGGCTTGATGAAAACCGAATCGGTCGAGAGGGCGATTTCTACACCAGTGTGACCGTCGGCGAGACTTTCGGATTCCTTCTCGCCCAGCAGATTGTGACCGAATGGAGCGCTAGATTCGACAAGCCGGAAAGCTTTGTCATCGTCGAGCAGGGCGCCCACGACGGGACCTTGGCCCTGGATGTGGTGCGGGGAATTCAGGAAATCTCTCCAGAACTGTTCGACTCGTTCCTCTATCGAATCATCGAGCCTCGAAAAAAGCACCGGGAGTGGCTGGAGAAGCGACTTTCGACCGAAGCGGGAGCGGAAAAGATCCAAATTGTCCCGGATGTCGCGGGTGCAAAAGCACCTGAGGGCATCTTCCTCTGTAATGAATTGCTCGATGCATTCCCCTTCGATTGTTTTGAGATGCAGAAGGGGGAGTGGAGAGAAAAAAGAGTCGCCATCGACCAGGACCGGTTTGCCTGGAAAGTCGGCGAAGCCAATTCGGACTTTGAGAACTTCATTAAAAGGTGGCAGTCCGAATATCCTGAGGGCTATACCACCGAGTTTTGCACGGAATTGGAACCTTGGATGGACGAGATTTCCACCCTGTTCCAAAAGGGACTCTGGTGGATCATCGATTACGGTTATGAAGGGGGAGACTATTACGCACCCTCCAGGACCACGGGCACCATGAGATGCTATCGCCGCCATCAAGCGACAGAAGATCCCTTCAAGTCACCGGGTGAAATTGACATCACCGCCCACGTCGACTTTACCCGCCTGGGCGAAGTCGCCGAGGAGCACAGCCTTTCCGTCGAGACCTTCACCGACCAGCACCACTTCCTCATTGAGGCATCAAAACCATGGCTCTTGGGCCTCGAGGGACAGGCCCCTGATGCTCGGGCCGCCAAACGCCTTCGTCAGTTCCAGACCTTGACCCATCCGTCCATCATGGGGCAGCAGTTCAAAGTGATGGTTCTTTCAAAAGGAGGGTAGCTCAGATCTGTTCTCGAATGGAGGGAACAAGATTCGGATCCGAGCTCAAAGCCCCAATAAAGGAAGGGTATATCAGTCGCCAGCCTGTGCTTCTGAGCGCTTCATTAGAAACGATCTTGTTTGTCCAGGCCCGCTTGCGGTTCATATCAGGCGGAGCCTCCGGGGGAATCGGTAAATCAAAGAATTCGGCAAGCTGCTCGTAGCACTCACGCTGGGTGACCGGGGTATCGTCAGACACATTGAAGATCCTTTGATCGCCGAGCGCGGAGAAGTTTTCGATCACATGGCAGATTGCCCCAACTGCGTCGTCTCGATGGATTTGGTTCAGAAAACGGCTCACCTCCCCAGACTCGATTGTCGCCGTGCCTTCGAGTATCTTCTTTAAATGAACCGAGCGACCGGGTCCATAAATGCCCGCCAGTCGAAGAGCCACCCCTCCGCCGTCACTGACCAAGCTCTCCGCCTCGCAGAGCAACTGGCTGGTTTCCCGGTCAGGTGAGGTCTCCGAATCTTCCGTAACCACCGAGCCATCGGTCTGCCCATACACGCTGCTGCTGCTCGTGAGGATGATGGGGACCTCAGGGAAAATACCTTGTAAATTCTTAACACCTTCTACGAAAACTGTTCGATATGCCTCCGCTCCTCCTCGTCCTGAACTCGCGCAATGGACGATAAAATCGATCTCGCCTTCGAAATTTTCACCTGCCCGCGCCAAGGACTCAGCGTCGCCGAGATCGCCAGTCAGAATGGGGTATTTGGAAGACTCCTCTGAACTGCGGTTGAGAGCTGCCACGCGATACCCGGCATCAGCCAACTCGCTTCCAAGCTGGGATCCAATGTATCCGTGTCCGATGATGAGAATGGAAGGCATCTGCTTATTCGATTTCAAAAACTCGCTGGAGGCTACAGGCAAACTGGCGAACCTCACCAGACGGGAACTGGGCCGAATAACGGTATCCTCCAGCCCAGGGAGAAAAGGCGGGCATGGTCCATTTCTCTAAAGATGTCTCCGGGCAACGTTCCATCGCAAGCGTAGGGAGCCGCAGTCTTGTCCCGGCTCCATCAGCAAAACTGACCGACGGATGATAGTGCCCTGTGATCTCTACACAGGCATCCGGGACTGGCTCATTCTGGTGCCCATGATGAAAAAAGAAGCCATCTACCTGATGCGATGAGACGAAAGGAAATTTCCTCTTCACTGCTCCCCGATCATGATTGCCTGCGATTAGAACCAGATCGGGACAGAGGTCGAATATCCGGGTCATCCACTCGATTGCCTCAGGAGCTGCGGCTGCGCTGTCGACAATGTCTCCCAGCAGGATCAATTGCTCCGGTTGGAAAGACTCGATCAATTCACGAAGGCGGTTCTCAATAGTGTCCATTCCCCACATCGGCCAGAGCCCCCCGTCTTGCCTACGGCTCACTTCGTAGCCGAAATGCAGGTCGGAAACTGCCATCCACTTCTGCTCATTGTGGAATAGCGCCAGCCGCCCATCAAGAAGGACGCCGTCCGCAACTTCTGCGAATGCTGGCGCTCTCTCTCGAACTTGGGTTGATTTTTCGGCGGGGTCGACCATCCTTTGCGTCCTGTTTACAAACAACCTTCAACGAAACAAACCTTATGTCAGACGAAAACGAACCGACGCAAGCCGAAGATCTCGGAGCCCTGCTGCAAGTTCGCCGCGAAAAGCTCGACGAGTTGCGCTCCCAGGGAATTGATCCGTTTGGCAGTAAGTTTGAAACGACTCACTCGCCCGGAGAGTTGCGCGAAAATTTCGAAGAAGAGAAGGCGGTAAAGATTGCCGGGCGTATTACCGCGCTTCGTGACATGGGGAAAAGCAATTTCCTCGATGTCTCTGACATCAATGGTCGTATCCAGATTTTCGTAAACCAGAAGCAGATTGGCGAAGAACAGTGGGCGGCCTACAAGCAGCTCGATATCGGCGACTGGATCGGGATTGAAGGAGAAACCTTCACCACGAAAGTCGGGGAGCCTTCCGTAAAGGCGAACGCAGTCACCGTTCTTTCCAAGTCTCTTCGCCCCATGCCTTCCAAGTGGCACGGTGTTGTCGACCCACAGATCAAATACCGTCAGCGATACCTCGACCTGATTTCCAACGAGCGTTCCCGCGAGATCTTCCGCAAGCGCTGCCAGATGGTCGCAGAGATTCGCAAATACCTCGGCGAGAAAGGCTTTTTCGAAGTGGAGACCCCAATGCTTCAGGATGTTCCCGGTGGAGCGGCGGCTCAACCGTTCGAGACTCGGCACAATGCGCTGAGTATGGACATGTATCTCCGAATCGCGCCGGAGCTTTATCTCAAGCGCTTGCTTGTCGGAGGGTTTAACAAAGTATTCGAGCTGAACCGCAGCTTCCGTAACGAAGGCATCAGTCGTCGTCACAATCCGGAGTTCACCATGCTTGAAGCCTATTGGGCATACGCCGATTTCGAGCAGATGGCAGATCTCGTGGAAGATCTCATTTGTCACCTCGCAGAGAAATACTGTGGCGGACTGAAAATCGAGCACAAAGATGCCGAAGACAACGTCACCAAAACCATCGACCTCTCCCGTCCGTGGAAGCGTGCTCCGTATAAGGATCTCGTTGCAGAGGCTGCTGGCAAAGACTGGTGGGACCTCACTCCCGAGGGCCGTCGTGAGCGTTGTGGAGAACTCGGTGTCGAGATTTCCCCGGACATGGAGGACTACGAAGTCTCGCAGCAGGTATTCGAGAAACTCGTGGAGGAGAAGTCGATTGATCCCATTTTCGTCACGCACGTATCAAAAGAACTCGTTCCTTTGGCAAAGCAGAATACCGAGGACGACTCCGTGGTCGATGTGTATGAACTCATCATCAACGGTGCGGAGATATCTCCTGGATACTCGGAGCTCAATGACCCCGATGTTCAGCGAGTCCGTCTCGAAGAGCAGGCCGGTGAAGAAATCCAGAAGATCGACGAAGACTTCCTTCTCGCGCTGGAATACGGCATGCCTCCCGCAGGTGGTATCGGTATCGGTATCGACCGTCTCATGATGATGCTCACCGGAGCTGAATCAATTCGCGACGTGGTTCTCTTCCCGCAGTTGAAGCGGAAAGGAGAGTAAGGCCTTCGGGCTTACAATGCCTCCACTCGAAACCGGCTTGCAACAGTGCGGCCGGATTTTCGATCGTGAGCTACGATCTCGTGTTCTCCCGGTTGTAGGACGACCCACATACGTTGGCCATCGGAGCGAACTTCAAGGCTGTCGCTTGCCCATTCAATTTCTTCCTGGCCAGAGCCGGCCACCTTTAAAGGAAACTGAGAGCCGTCGTTCGGGAGGTCGGGGTCAAGGTAGGCGACGGTGCCCTCCAATGGGCTCACGATGCGAAATTCAGGAGTGACCTCGAGCACTTCTTCCAATGCTGCTTCCGTCTGTAGATCATTGGCTTCACTTCTCCACCAATTGGTATAGAGCAGGGACAGTTTTGTCTTTCCGTCTTCAGTGTAGTCGCGGTCCGTTGCTTCGAAGGGTACCGATCCATTCACGAACCATTCTTCGCGGACTCGGGACGAAGGAAGGTCGATAGTTTCAGCCAGTTTACCAGATAGAGTGTCCACTATTCTGCGCTCCGCATCGGCTGGTGTTTCATACCATCCCGAATCGCCACCTTCATTGAGACGTACCATCACTTGATGGAAAATCGGAGCCGCACCCATTGAGCCTGAGATTTGATTCAGTGGGCGATTGCTGAAGCTACCTACCCAAACGCCGACCGTGAAATTCGGGGTAAATCCGATTGTCCAGTTGTCTCGAAAATCTGTTGAGGTGCCTGTTTTGCAAGCGGCCCGGAAAGGCAGATTCAAGGGAGAGTGAATCCCGAAAGCGGCAACTCGTGCGTCATTGTCAGAAAGGATGTCTGCCAGAACCCAGGCGCAATCCGCGTCGAATACCTCGACCGGTTCTGGAGTGGATTCATCCATCACGAAACGATACGGTAGATATTGGCCAAGTCGTGCAAGGCAGGCATAGGCGTTGGTGAGTTCAAGGAGGCGAACTTCAGCATTCCCCAGCGTGAGTCCCAGGCCGTATTCCACAGGATCGGATTTCAGTCCTGTGAGATGCAGGTCTTTCGTCAGGGTAGAATGGAGCACTTCCGGTCCGCCCAATTGATCGAGAAGTTTTACGGCAGGGACATTGAGCGAATTGGCCAATGCGTGCCGGATCGAAACAGGGCCATTGAATCGGCGATCGAAATTCACCGGCTGATAAGCCCCGGTCGAGGTAATGTATTCAATCGGCGTGTCTGGCAAGACTGATGCCGCATTGTAGCCCCGCTCCAGCGCGACCAGATAGGTAAAAGGCTTTAACGTTGATCCAGCAGATCGCGGTCTCCATGCCCCGTTGATCTGTCCAGAACGTGAAGAGAAGAAGGAGCGGGAACCAGTCAGTGCGAGCACATCGCCGGTTTCATTGTCGATCACCACAACAGCGGATTGGAGGTCATTCGATTCGTTGGACTGATGAGTCAGTCTCGCCAATTCTGCAGATACGGTGCTTTCGACAAACCGTTGGAGATCCAGATCGAGAGTCGTCCGCAAAGTCCGGGACCCGGAAATGGCCTCTTTAATAGTATCCGGATTCTGTTCGCGAAGGAGTTCCGTGAAATGGGGAGCATGGAAGACCTGGGCCGGGCCGGGCAGGAGGTTAAGAGGTTCTGCCGCAGCGGTCGTGTATTCGGTTTCGTCGATGTAGCGCTCTTCTTTCATCCGCCCGAGAATCCACAATTGCCGTTTTCTTGCCGCGTCCGGATTCTTCCATGGATTGAAATAGGAGGGCTTGTTAGGCAGTCCTGCGAGAAGAGCTGATTCTGCGATGGAGAGATCGGAAAGCGGTTTTCCAAAATATCCACGAGCAGCTGTTCTCGCCCCTGTGAACTGATTGCCGTAAGGAAGGTGATTGAAGTAGGCAGTGAGAATCGTCTCCTTATCGGCGAACATCTCCAGCTTTCGAGCCGTAAACGCTTCGATGAACTTGGTGCGGAAAACCCTCTTTCTTGGCGGGGAGTAAAGCTTTATCGTTTGCTGAGTCACTGTCGACGCGCCAGAGACAAAACGCTTCTTCACAGCCGCATCGCGAACGGCCCTTCCGATGCTCATGTAGTCGAGACCATTGTGGGAAAAGAAACGGCAGTCTTCCGCTGCGAGGGTGGCCTCGATCAAAGACTTCGGAAACTCGTCGTAGGTAGACGGCTCATCGGCCCTCAGGTCACCATCAAGTAATCTCCTGACCGGCTTTTCCTTTCTATCCAAAAACAGGAGACCTTGAGGCGGGCCAGCCAGGAGGTTCTCCGGAAGCGGAAAAAAGATCGGAACGATGTAAATCACAACGCCGTAAAGCAGCGCTGCGGCAAGGACACCGATTCCGATCTTCCGTTTCATCTCCGAACAAGATTACCTTTCTCTAGTTCAGCGCACAGCGACTTCGCCAGTATTGATCGTCTTGGCTTTTGCTTTGATTTGTTCCGTTCCGCTTAGGCCAAATCGTTGCGGTTCATACATCGCTTCGATCTTGGCTGGGGGAGCGGTGACGACTCCGGGTGCCACCACGCGAGCGAGGTACTGGAGGGTGTAGTCACCGGCGTTGAACACGCTGTCGGCAAAGAATACCACCCGGTCTTTTTGCATCTCAGTGTGATTGGCATACAGGCGGCGGATCTTCCGGTCGCGGTCGACTTTCTGCGTTGCCTGCGATTTGAACTTCGGGTTAACCGCTTCAAAAATGGCAGGCAGCGGATCGTCTATGGCGAGGTAGGATTCGCGTTGATTCGGGAGGTTTACATCAAGTGTAACGAGGATCAGGTCGCCGACCTCAAGGTTTTCCGCTTCAGTCAGGCTTCCATCCAGTTTCACTTTCTGGTAGTTCCGGTGAATCCCAAACCCATTGTTCTCGGGTTCAATGGGAATGAGTTCGGGGCGCGTCGCGATCTGCACGCTGGCATAGACCGGTGCGGAGTTTGCCGGATTGATTGAAAGTCCTCGGTCGGAAACATCGCCATCGAATGTGAAGGCGATCTGCTTACTTCCCGGTTCAGCGGCCAGGGAGACATTTTTTGATTCTTCGCCAAATGCCACCTCGATTTCATTTGCGGACATGCTCTTTGCCGTAGCTTCGCTGTAGGCAGAAAGCGCGATCAGCGGCCATGCATTCGAGTAGGTGCTTCCCCATCCGCGCTGCGGTTTGCGAAGTTTCATCAGGTCATTCACGAGGTCTTCGACACGGTTACTCTTCGGGTCATGTCTTACCTGAGCGAGCAATCGCGTGGCGGCAATGTAGGGAGTCTTATACCAGGAAACCTCGGCAACGGGGACTCGAGTGTCGGGAGACAGCAGCGTAGCAATTCGTTCGGGAACATCTGTTCCGCTCTCGATCATAGCGAGTGCCAGGAGCGAGCGGGCTTCCGAAGAAAGCTCGTTTCTCTTTGAGTAGAACAACTCGTGGTAGGACGTCTCATTCACACCAGCGAGTGCCAGTGTGTAGGAAGCAAGGCAGCGCTGGGAGAGTTGGTAGGGTTCTTTCAGATCGCCTGACTCGCGCAGGTTTTTGGAAAGATAGTTCCAGAGTGCCTGCGTTTGCTCTTCGGGAACTTCGATACCCTGCTTTTGAGCGTATGCAATGGCGACACCTCCGTAGGCGCTTCCCCAGAGAACGGAGTCATTCGAGCCCGGCCAGTAGCCGAGTCCGCCATCGCTGGTCTGCATTGAGAAGAGTCTTTCGATACCAGCCTTGATTGCTCGGTCGATCTCCGCAGGCTTCTTGTCCAGTTGCGGCATGACCTTCTGCAACTGCTGGGTGCTCAGCCAAGGGATCAGCGACGAAGTCGTCTGCTCAACACATCCGTAAGGATATTTGAGCAGGTAGTCGATCGCATCGGCAGCTTCGACAAGGCGGGAGTTGGAAAGAGTAACTTCCACATCACCGCGACCGTTCAAAAGGCGCGGTGCGACGGATCGGAGAGCGTTTTCCAAGTCCTGTTCGTCGCGAATCGCAAACGTGTGTGATTCGCGTAGCAGGGGCAAAGGATAACCCACTTGGATCGTCGATTCAGTGGCGTCGCGCAGACTCTCTTCTGTGATAGAGCGAACTTTCCAGTTCCACTTCGCTTCGCCAACTTCCACAAGTGCAGCCGGGAAAGAAATGGTCTCGGTCGCTCCCGGATTGAGGAACAATTTTGCAGTTCGGGTGCTGTTGTCGGCGGAAGAGGGGAGATTGGTTTTCAGCGTCTCACCGAGTTGATTAACAAAGGTAGCGTGATCGTCGAGAGCGACCGTGATCTCAACTTCCTGCTGCTTTCCTGTGTTATTGTGAATGACGGCTGACAAGTCGATTTGGTCGGTCACGTTGGTGAAGCCGGGGAGTGCCGGTTCGATGATCAGTGGTTTGTTGATAACCAAGGGAGCTTCGGAGTGGCCAAAGCGATTGCCTTCCGCCACGACCGCCATTACGCGGAACTCAGTCAGGTTATCAGGAGCGGTGAAAGTGGTGCTGACCAAACCTGCCGCGTCGGTGATCAATGCGGGTTGCCAGAATGCGAGGGGCTTGAAATCTTTTCTCACTCGGTCTGGATCGAGGCCGTTGTTGGCGCCGCCACCGCCAATGACATATCCCTTATTCGCGAAGTCCTGCTCCTTTGGATTTTCAGGTAGGAGGGACCGGAGGCTCTGTCCGGTGAAGACCGAAAGCGGGAAAATGTCGTGAAAGACATCGTGTGGATCAGGAGTCCTGTGTCCTGTCAGGCTGAGAACACCTTCGTCTACCGCAAAGAAAGTGACTTCGGCACCTTCGACGGGATTACCTTCGGCGTCGGTAATTGTCGTGGATAGAGTGACTTCTTCCCCAGGCTGATAATATTCGCGATTTCCGGTGTCGATCTTGGAAGAGAGGTGTGAGGCAGGATCATCAACTTCCAACTGGCAATACCCCATTCGATAATCTGCAGAGGTGTGAATGTGAGGGCTCTCATCAGAACCACGAACAATCAGGATGGACGCAAATAGATTCGGCGCGTCGCCTTCTTTGATCGGCACTTCGAGGACTGTCTCATACTGATCGATCATGATGGACTCTGCGGAGCGGACACCACCGCGTTCGGTTGTCAGTAAGGCATGACCAAACACAGGGGAACGAACGAGGATTTTAGCCGTGTCGCCGACATTGTAAGTCGTCTTGTCCGGTGTCATATCGATGCGGATGACATCGTACCAGGACCAGGAAGGTTCCTCCGCACCGATTACAGTGAATTTGCACTTGGTAATGACAGGGCGTTCTTCGGCATCGCGAGCTGTGATCGTGATTTCGTAATCGCCCGCGTCGGCAAACTTGATGTCGTAAGGCATTGCTTTCGTCAATCCTGTCTCTGGATCGATAGCTGTCTTAAGAGCAAAGGTTTCTTCGGAAACCATTTCGAGGCGCTTCTCGTTCCGGTGAGTCATTCTTCCGTTGGCGCCCCTGACTTTTACTGTGTTCCAGATCGCCTTCTCGACGAGCACTGTTGTGGATACCTCATTGGTGTAGGCATCTCCTTCTGTAGACACTGCTGCTACAGAAAAAGTAGCCGTGTCTCCTGCTCGATGGACGCCTTCGGGTAGGCGCATGCCAAGGTAGAAGTCGGAGCTATGCACCGTGAAACGAGTCGAGTTCGAAATCGTCTGCTGGTTTGCATCGGTGACCTGTGCCGTGACGGAAACGCTTCGAGGCCCCGGATGGGCATCCTGTTCTGGTAACTCAAAGGAAATGGTCGCTTCACCCTTCGATGTCAAAGTTCCCTTTCCGTCGGTGCTGAACGAGTCGAAATCGACAATGCGATCGCCAAACTCGAATTCATCGAAACCTCTCGGGCGAGGATACTGATTGTTGGCGTAGGCATTCCAAGTCAGCTCCGCCTTGGAAAGAGATTTGCCCATGTAGTAATTCGCGCTAACAGGAATCTCCAATTTGTCGGTCAGGGTGTAGGAGTCTTTCGAATCCAGGTTCACTTCGAAGGTATTGACGCGGTATTCCTCTACCTGAAAGGAGTGATGGGCGATCAAACGCCAATCTGGATGTTCGTCTTCACCGAGTTCCTTGGGATTAAAGTCGAGCTCAATAGAATGCCAGCCGAGTCCTGCTGCCGGGAGTTTGAAGGAATCGTCGAAACTACCGTTCTCTCCGAGTTGAACATCCTTCTCAACAATCTTGCGATGGCGGGCATCGTAGACGCGGAGAGTCGCTGCACCAGATCCTGGGCCGAGGAGTTTGTCGGCATCGATGAATCGAGAAATGGCCTTCAACTTTACCTCTTCGCCGGGCTTATAAACGTTCCTATCGACAAAGAGGAGTGTGCGGCGTTCTCCATCGATCAGGTCGTCCCAGCGTTGCTGAACGTTAAAGTTCCAGAGGCCTACTGTCTCAAGATCTTCAAAGAACTGGATGACGTGGCGATCTTCGCCCAACTGAGAGTCCAGGTATAGCTTGCCCTCTTTTTCTTTGTAGGCGCTGGCTTCAAGGTTCCCGATACCATTTTCACCAGTTGTCGTTTCGGCGAGAAGCTTCGCATTTTCATCTACGATCCGGATCTTCATTCCGGGCAGTGGGTTTCCGGATTGAAGGGAAAAGCCGTAGAGAACAGTTCCTTCATCGGACTGTTTCCAGGCTAGTCCAATATCCGTAAGCTGAATCAAAGACTGTGCTCCTACCGAGAGTTGTTCGCGAGTGGCGGAGCGTCCTTCGGAGCACAGATAAAAGGCACCGGTCTTCTCTTCACCGGCGAGTTCGTTCCAATCAAGAGTTACAGTTTCTGTCGTGTCGACTTTCGCTGTTGGATCCTGGAAGGAATCGTAAATCGTTTCTCCAGGTACGGTGGCAAAAGGAACCGTCTGCTTCTCTCCCCAGCCCTCGTATTTCTCGTCGTACTCCCGCATTGCGAGGATGAGGTTGTCGCCGGAGAGGGATTTTACACGAGTGCGGAGGCCTGTGAGGTTTCCCGTTTTTACATCGAAATGTCGGTGACCGCTTGCGTTCTGTGTTGTCGAGAATGCGGGATAAGTAATGAATCCCTCATTGGGGACAAACGTTGTCGTTTCTGAAAAGACCTGCTCCAGTTGGGTCGTGTCGTTGGCGATCAGTCCGCTCTTCACAGTCACCGAATATTCTTCCCCGTATTCAAAGTCACCATCCAGCATGATCTGGTAACTTCCCGGATCGATGGAGAAATTGTCCGGCTCTGGGCTGATCGTGATGTATTCGGCGAGTGCCTTCGCGTCGAATTTTTCCTGGAGGCTGCTCTTGTTGTGAGAGATGCGAATGCGCATCGGCGAATTGTATTCGTTCGAACTGATCAGTTTGCTGATCGTGAAAGCCGCGAGATTCCCGACATACTGAAGGCGGCTCTCGATGATTTCGTTGGTTCCGTTACTGCTGTTCAGCCCGGCTCGCGCGTTCAGATACCAGGTGCCGTTCAGAGGAAGGGGAGAGGAGGGGCGAATGAGAACGAAATTCTCCTCTGGGATTCCGGTAGGGTCGGATTTTCTGAGTTCCTTGATCTCGTCAGTAGTCGGGCGGGATGCCTTGATCGGAGCAAATCGGTCATTCGGTTTGTCATAGAGAATGAGGCTCTTTTCGGCAGCAGACGGTTCGACCGGTGCATTGAACTGCAGAAGAATTTCAGATTCCGGAGTGAGCGGGTTCCGTGAATTGAACTGATATGGGTAGAGCTGAAAGGTGAGACTTTGCTTACCCGTGCCTTCGGTGGACTGCGAAAATGCTGAGTTTGGAATGAGACCAGCGAGGGCGATGAACAGGACGGATAGGACCAACGACGGGATTGATTTCGGTTTCATCATGATGGGACGCTTTTGGCGCGAGCCAGAATCCGGCTCACGCTTAGACGGACAATACGGCAGGTTTAGGTGCACTCTTTCCATATAGAGGAAAATAAGTGCCTCTT
This sequence comes from Verrucomicrobiales bacterium, assembly GCA_002698785.1. Classification (GTDB taxonomy): domain Bacteria; phylum Verrucomicrobiota; class Verrucomicrobiia; order Verrucomicrobiales; family DEV007; genus Arctic95D-9. Next base: position 80,272 of record PAAG01000045.1, read on the forward strand.
TTTCCACTACGACTCGTCACCGGATCTACTTAGGGCGCAAACACGAATCGAGAAACGGTCTTGTCACTCAGCCAAAGGAGCCGTCCGAACAAAAGGAGGAATGGGGCAACCCATCGCGTCTGCAATGGCACGGATGAGCTCTGCTTCGCGGCTGGAGACTGCCTGATCGGCCATTACGCTGCGGCTGCAGGCTTCGAGAAGATGCTTCTTCAACGTGGGCGTGGCCTTGGAGAATTTTTCCAAGGCATCCTCTATGTAATTGAGGGAACATTCCTCGGGGGACTTGAAGGGGACTTTGAACGCATCTTTCCTCTGAAGATGCTCCTCCGCCCGGCGAAACGCTTCTCCCATACCTTTCTCGCCACCCATGGCGGCAAGTGTTGAAAGGAGAACCCCTGTTTCATTCTTCAGAGACTCGAAGGAACGGTATTGAATCTTCGCAGGCTTACGGCGATGGAAATACGTGTCGAGGTGACGAGTCACGATTTGAATGAGAGAGAATTCAAACAGGTCCACCTGCCTGTCGCTCGCAATCAGCGAATTCACGATTTCCCGAAAACGTCCGTACTCATTTGGCGATAAGTGTCGAAGCGCTGGGATCGCTAAATCGATGAGGCCAAGTTTTACCGCGGAGTGAATCGTATGCACTTCTTGAAAAAGCTCGTAGGAATTTCGACTCGTTTCGGGATCTGTCAGGGATGCGAGGCGATCCAGCTCGGTGCTTCGCAACTTTTCATCCTGGGCAAGCAGCAGGGCAAATACCATTGTCTGGGCACCCGATACGGAGTGACAGGCTTCTTTCCAGCGAGCTGGAATGGCATTCATGATGTTCTGCCCGAGTTCGACCTGCTCAATGTGCACGGACCGCATGCTCTCGAAGGCTTCTTCGTCGGTCAGGGAAACAGATTCGTTCTCATTCGGCAGCGCCGGTGGTCCGCCAGAAAATCCTGACACTGCCTCCGACCTTGGCGTGTCGGTTCTTTCCGTAATGGGAGGCAGGGAGACGGCGCCCATTTCGCCGTTCCAGTGGGGTAATAGTCTCTTAATGCGAGTGGTGAGTGGCGGGTGCGTCGCAAAGAGATTTGAGGAAATGGCGCTCCCAAAGAAGAGGTGGCTCGCATCTTTTGCCATTGGGCTGGAGATTTGCGCGTGTTCTTTCAGCCCTCCAATTTTCATCAACGCTCCGGCAATGCCGTCGGGATTTCGTGTAAACTGAACGGCCGAAGCATCAGCGAGATACTCCCGCTGCCTCGAAACGGAAGCTTTGATGAGGTTCGCGAAAAAGCTCCCGATATACCCGATCGCAAGTAGACCAACCCCGGCGAGCAAAATCACGAGTGCCGCGCTGGCTCCTTCCTTTCGGTTCGAACTCACGCCGCCGCGAAACGCGCCACGCACGATCAGTTCACCTATCAGGGCAAGGAAGAGAATCCCGAACAGCAGGCCCATCAGTCTCATGTTGAGCCGCATGTCACCATTCAAGATGTGGGAAAATTCGTGGGCAATCACGCCCTGAAGCTCATCGCGAGTCAAAAGAGTCATGCATCCTCGTGTCACCCCTATGACGGCGTCGCTCGTCGTCTTTCCGGCAGCAAAGGCATTGATTGAATTCTCCGAGTCCATCACATAGACGGTCGGAACCGGCACTCCCGAAGCGATGGCCATCTCTTCAACAATATTGAGGAGACGTCGCTCGTGATAGTCCGTCGTATTGACATCGATTTCTCTTCCGCCCAGTTCGCGAGCGACTACCTGCCCTCCGCCCGAGAGCTGCATCGTCTTGAATGTGGAAGCGAGGAAAACAACGACTGCGGTCGAGATGCCCACGATGGCAAGTGTGTCAGGCTGCCACAGGTCGATGCCGGGAGATTGAGCGCCTTTCCCATCGACGAAGAAGAGGATGGCAACGGTGAGGGAATAGATCGCCAGGACAATCCCAATCAGGGCCAGCACGAAGTAAAACACGAGCAGGTGGCTCTTCTTTCGTGCCTTTTCCTGATGGTCGAAAAAGTCCATGGCGAGTCAGAGAGGAACTCGGAGCGAGCTCCTGCGAAATCGGAAATCGAATACCAGATTAAAATTCCACTCTAACGGAATCACGCTCGGATTCGTCAGAGACTTCGAACATTGTTGCCGGAACGAAGTTGAACATGTTCGCGATGATGTTCGAGGGGAACATCTCGAGCTTGTTATTAAAGTGCATCACCGCGTCGTTGTAGGACTGACGGGAAAAGGCGACCTTTGATTCTGTCGAGGTGAGTTCCTCCTGAAGCTGGAGCATGTTCTGATTGCTTCGCAGTTCTGGATAGCTCTCAGAGAGAGCAAAGAGGCGGCCAAGTGTTCCACCAAGTCCAGCTTCGGCATTTGCCAACTGAGTCATGGATGCACCGTCTCCCGGGTTGGCGTGCTCGCGAGCCTGAGTTGCTGCGTTGCGTGCTTGAATGACAGCCTCCAGCGTCTCGCGCTCGTGCTGCATGAAGGCTTTCGCAGTTTCGACGAGGTTGGGAATCAGTTCGTGCCTCCGCTTCAACTGAACGTCGATCTGGGCAAAGGCATTTTTATAACGGTTCCGCAGTTTCACCAATCCGTTGTAAACCCCGATCACGAAGATCACGGGAACGGCAATGACTGCGACGACGATGAGTATGATAACGAGGGCGCTCATGATTGTAATGATATGACGACGACTACACTCCGCCAATTCAAGGAATTGTTCGATTACAAAAGAGTCGGGATTTTCGATTTGAACAGATTGGAATGGAATTGGGTCGAAATTTTTACGAACAAGGCTTGTTTTTATTAATAAATATTAGATATTATAAAATATTGAGTAATTCTCGAGTGGTTTTTGAGGGAAGTTTTTAGATTATGATGGCCTTGTTTCTCCCTGTGAGCCCTGTCTGGGCGAGCATTCGCAGTATGTTGGATCTATCCGTTTTTCCGGGGAAGATCATCGTCTGGATGCTTTTCATGCTCTCGATCGTGAGCTGGGTGATGATTCTCAGCAAGGCTGTGTTCCTTCTCCGAAATCGGAAAGTGGACCGACAGTTCACAGATCGTCTGAGACAATCGAAAACAACTCTCGAAGTATTTGAAGAAGGTTGGAAGAATGAGTTCTCTCTAAAACTGCTGATCTATCTCGCTGGAGCTCGCGAAGCGGCCTATCAGCTATTGGGCTCCAGAGAACCGAAAGGGGACTTGAGCCTACGTCTTCGCCAGGCTGGGAAGTTGAGCGATCGCCAACTGGATTTCCTGCGAATGGCATTTGGCGATGGCTTTCGACGAGCCTCATTCCAGCTCGACCGAGGTGTTGACGGCCTTCGTCTGACTGCTGCATTTGCCTTTCTCTTGGGAGCCTTCGGCTTTTTCTGGACACTTATGGAGGGTTTCGACCAGACGCTGGCGTATCCCGAAATGGCACCTGTAGTAGGGGCTGCGCTTGGATTTCCTATTCTTGCTATCATTGTCGCAATGCCGCCTGTCCTTGGCCAGATCGCTTTCAAGATCATCCTCAAGAAACGTCGCCGACTGTTGCAAAGGTTCAGTGAAGATATTTCGCGGTTGTTTGAACGGAGTTTCGCGAAACCGGAACCCAGCAAAGAAGAGACAAAGCCTCATCAGGAATCGGCGGAGGTCGAAGGTGGGCCGGGTGAAGAATCGGAAGATTCGAAAGAGAGCCGTAAATATCACTCCATTCGAAAACAACTTCTACGGTCAGATGACTCTCAACAGGAACTTCAGGTGAACCCTATTGCACGTCAGGCAGCTCTCCATCAGTGATGCCTAATTAAGAAAAGGAATCTTGTCATGAAACTATCTTTTGAAACGGTTGTCCTCGTCTTTGTCGTGACCTTGATTCACATCGGTGCGATTGCGCTGATGTCGCCCGTGCAGGACTTTGAATGGGAGAAGAAGGGCGAAGAAAATGTCTCGGTAGTGGATCAAGTGATCGAAGATGCGATCAGCTCTTCTGAGAACTCCGTTGCTGACCCAGTTGAGCATCTACCAGCCGATCTCGAGGAAACAGTGGAAGAGCCGAAGATCACCGGAGACAGGATTGAGAAAGAGGAGCCTGAACCGGTAGCGCTGGTTAACTCAGATGAATTTCGCGACCGGGTTTTACAGCCTGAGCTAGTAGAGGCTGGGCGGGATGCAGTCGCCTCCAATTCTGATAAGCGGGACAAGCCAGTGGATACGGACTCGCAGGATAATACTCAGGCCTCGAACTTCAGGGAGGTTCGGCAGATCACCCCCATTCCGAGGTCATGAAATAATTCTCCCTCTGCTTTCGGAGAATTTGTTATTTGCATTTCTTTGCCGTCTCGGGACGGTCGGGGTATGGTCGGTAACCTCCTCCGATATGAACGTCCCTAACCAGCTAACCGTAGCACGGCTCTTTCTGTCGTTTGTGTTTGTAGCGCTCCTCTCGCTGAATGAGATCGCTCATTTCCGTACGGCTGCCCTCATCGTTTTCGTGCTCGCAGCGATCACGGATTTTCTTGATGGCTACCTCGCTCGGAAGCATTCTCTTGTGACCAATTTTGGCAAGCTTATGGATCCGCTTGCGGATAAAATCCTCATGTGCGCCGGATTTGTTCTACTTACAAGATTAGAATTGATCCCTGCGTGGATTGTGATCGCGATTCTTTCTCGAGAGTTTCTGGTGACCGGATTGCGCCTGCTGGCCTCAGCCGAAGGTGTAGTCCTTGCGGCGGAAAATCTCGGAAAATACAAGACCGTTTCGCAGATAGTAACAGTGATCTACTTCCTCGTCTTTCTGGCTTCGAGTGAGCCTGCCTTTGCGTGGATGAAGGGCCTGTTCGAAAACAAGGTGTTAGGGGTGGGCATCCTCGGAGCAATCCTCATCTGGTTGAGCCTGGGATTGACTTTGCTTTCCGGATTCAACTACGTCTGGAAAAATCGTAGGCTGCTGACCGACTTTTAGCTTGGCTTGCCAGGAATGAAAAAGGCCGGAGTTTCCTCCGGCCTTTCTGTTAAAGTTTCGTTTCGAGTCAGGATGATGACTAGAATCAACCTTCCGCAGAGCTTACCTGCTCGACCGGGTCGTCCTTGTCGCCATCGTCGATATCCTCTGTCTTGAAGTTGAGGTATTTCTCGCCCTTCTTGTAGGATACTTTCACCAATTGTCCGCCGGTGATATCTCCACGCAGGAGATGCTCGGCCAGGGGATCTTCGATGTGACGTTCAACGGTACGTCTCATTGGACGTGCTCCGTAGTTCGGATCGTAACCTTCCTCGATGAGGAACTCCTTGGCTTTCTTGTCGAGCTTGAGGAAGATCTCCTTCTCGGCAAGACGCTTGAGAACGTTGTCGATTTCGAGGTCGACGATCTTGATAAGGTCTTCTCTGTCCAGAACGTGGAAGACGATCTTCTCGTCGAGGCGGTTGAGAAATTCAGGTTTGAATGCCTCCTTAGCCCTTTCGAGAATCTTGTCTCTCATGTTGTCGTAGTCGCCATCGGCACCGCTACCCATGGCACCGAATCCTACAGTTACCTGGCGTTTGATGACGTCCGCTCCAACATTCGAAGTAAGGATGATGATCGTATTCCGGAAATCGATCTTCCGGCCCAAGCTGTCCGTGATCATGCCTTCTTCAAGGATCTGAAGAAGAAGGTTCATTACATCGGGATGCGCTTTCTCGACTTCATCGAAAAGAACAACAGAGTAAGGACGTCTACGGACGGCTTCTGAAAGCTGTCCGCCTTCTTCATATCCGACATACCCAGGAGGCGAACCGATCAGGCGGCTGCTGGTAAACTTCTCCATGTATTCGGACATGTCGATTTGGATGAGGGCATCCGCATCGCCGAACATGAATTCGGCAAGGTTGCGAGCGAGGTAAGTCTTACCAACACCAGTGGGTCCAAGGAAAATAAAGGAGCCGATTGGGCGACGCGGATCTTTCAGGTCGGCACGGCTACGGCGAAGTGCTTTCGAAATGGCTGTGACAGCTTCGTCCTGACCGATGACCCGGCCCTTGAGCTCGTCCTCCATCTTGAGAAGCTTCTCGGTCTCTTTTTCCTCCATGCGCTGGAGTGGAACACCTGTCCATTTGGAAACGACGGTCATGATATCGTCGTCCTCGACGACCACGACTTTCTCTTCGTTGCTGGAGCGCCATTCTTCGAGGATGTCTTCCATTTCCTGGCGCTTGTTCTTCTCCTTGTCGCGGAGTGCTGCAGCGTTCTCGAAATCCTGGTCCTTAATGGCAGCCTCTTTCTCTGCCACAATCTCTTCAATCTCATTCTCGAGATCCTTGATCTGTGGCGGGCGAGTCATTGAGGCAATGCGAGAGCGAGCGCCTGCTTCGTCAAGGATATCGATGGCCTTGTCAGGGAGGAATCGTCCTGTCAGGTAGCGCGCAGAAAGCCTAACACAAGCCTCGATGGCCGATTCTGTGTATTCTGCCTTGTGGTGGGATTCGTACTTCGAGCGAAGCCCCTGAAGAATCAGGATCGCATCGTCGATGCTGGGCTCTTCCACTTTTACTTGCTGGAAGCGTCGTTCGAGAGCGGCGTCTTTCTCAATGAACTTCCGGTATTCGTTCATCGTGGTTGCACCGATGCACTGAAGCTCCCCGCGACTGAGCGCCGGTTTGATGATGTTAGAGGCGTCCATGGCACCTTCCGCCGATCCGGCTCCCACGATGGTGTGAAGCTCGTCGATGAAAAGGATCACATTCTTGGAACGCTTAATCTCGTCCATGACCGCCTTAATGCGTTCTTCGAACTGGCCGCGGTATTTTGTTCCGGCAACCATCAGAGCGAGGTCGAGTGTGATCACGCGCTTCTCGCGAAGAAGCTCCGGCACGTTTCCGGAAGAAATTTCCTGAGCCAAACCTTCGGCAATCGCTGTTTTACCGACACCTGCTTCACCGATCAAGACCGGGTTATTCTTGGTGCGTCGGCAGAGGATCTGGATCACTCGTTCGATCTCGCTGCTTCGCCCAATCACAGGATCAAGCTCCGCATTCTGAGCGAGTTCTGTAAGATCACGACCGAAAGCCTTCAGGGCAGGAGTCTTGCCTTCTTTGCTGCGGCCTGCGCCCATTTCTTCAAAGTCGCCGTCCTCGTCTTCGAGGTTGTTACCAGCGAAGTTCGGATCAAGCTCACGAAGGATCTCGTTTCTTGTTCTCTCGATATCGACGTCGAGGTTCTTCAGGACTCGAGCGGCGACCCCATCGCCCTCGCGAAGGAGACCGAGGAGGATGTGTTCCGTTCCTACGTAGCTGTGATTGAGATTCTTTGCCTCTTTCCCTGCGAGGGCCAGCACCTTCTTCACTCGAGGTGTGTAGGGAATGTTGCCGACCATTTTCGTCTCGGGACCATTTCCGACCTGTTTTTCGACCTCCAGGCGGACTGTTTCCAGGTCCAGATTCATTTTCTGGAGAACATTGACAGCAACTCCCTGTCCCAGCTTGATCAAGCCAAGTAGCAAGTGCTCCGTTCCTACATAATTATGGTTAAAGCGGTCGGCTTCTTTCCGTGCGAGAGCCAGGACCTGTTGTGCTCTGGGGGTGAAATTATTCATCTTGGTCGTCGTCCCTTTCTGTCAGTATACTGCTAAAATCTGGAGGCGTCAGCCCATTTAAACTGTTCCTTATGATATCGGCACGCAAAATGTCGCGCTCTTCCGGGGTTAATTTTCTTTTTGCGGAAATCTGCAGGTGAGCCGGCTGGATCTCGGTGAGAAGAACGTTGATCGTTTCGCGTTCTTCTTCCGGCACGAACCCTAGGTCGCATCCCAACCGGATCATCGAGAGATGATTCAGCGCTTCTTTAGACGTAATAATGTGCGCGTACTTTAGAACCGCGTATGCGCGACCGATTTGATCCTGCATCGTGGTTGGACGATCCTCGAGGATCTTCATTCGAGCGTTCTTCTCGTTTTCGATCAGTTGCTCAATCACGCGGCAGAGATGCTCAATGATCTCCTCCTCAGTGGAGCCGAGTGTGTTCTGGTTTGAGATCTGAAACAGGTTTGCAAGCGCCTCAGTCCCTTCTCCGTAGAGGCCGCGAACAGCCAGTCCTATTTTGTTTGCCCCCTGAATCGTCTGATTGATCTGCTCGCTCAGAACCAGCCCCGGCAGATGGAGCATCGCGGATGCTCGCATTCCAGTGCCGAGGTTCGTCGGGCAGGCGGTCAAATATCCGTATTGGTGATCGAATGCGTAGGGGAGCTCTCCCTCCAGCTCGGTGTCGATCTGGTCGAGCATCCGAAAAGCGGAGGAAAGCTGTAGGCCAGGGCGAATGGCCTGCATCCGGAGGTGATCTTCCTCATTCACCATGACGCTTATGGTCTGCATGCGATTCATCACAGTGCTGCAACCAGGCCCTTTGGCGGCATGCTCTCGACTGATCAGGTGACGCTCTACCAGTACCTGCTTCTCAATGGCGGAGAGTTTCGTCATCTCCTCAGAAAAGGAATCCTTCATCTCGGTCAATTCCTCAAGATGAGGGCGAATCTCATCCATGACCATGATCCGGCCCTCTTTTCTTGCCCATCCTGGGAAAGCATGACCAACGAGATTTCGAGCGAGCCGGATGCGGCTCGTGATCACAATATCGCTCTCCGGACCTGGGGTCCGCATCCATTCAGCAGGATTCTTCAGTAGGGTAGAGAAGCGCATTGCTACAAGGGACGTTCGATAGTTTCAGAAGCACTGAGGATGCCAGTCGACATCATAAGATTACGAATCTCCTAGTTGAGATTCCAATTGAGAGATTTCGTCGCGGATACGTGCCGCTTCTTCGTAATCCTCATCTTCCACCGACTTAGACAGCGATTCTTTCAACTCGCTCAATTTGTCGAGAGGACTTTTCTCCATTTCTGCCGAGGGAGTTTCGACTGGTTCGGCTTCGGGGAGGTTGGGGAAGCTCGCGGGCACCTTCCCTTTATGCTGCGTGTGTTTGTGCATGGCCTCAAGGAGGCTGTCGAGGCCGTCGTCGAATACGTAGTAGCAATTCGCGCAGCCGAATCGACCGGTTTTCTTGAAATCGGTCTGAGTAAAACCACATGAGTCACATGTTAGCTCGTCGGTATCGCTGCTGGCGGGTTTTTCCGGTTCTGATTCTTTTCCCATTCCAGCAAGCATATTGGCCAGTTCGTATCCCGTTGGGTCGGTAACTCCTTTCTCGTCGGCGCAGGATTTGCAGAGATTAACTTTCTGCAGTTTTCCCTCCACCATCTGGCTGAAGAAGATTGTTGCTTTCTCGGTCTGGCAGACGTCGCAATTCATGAATTCACTTAGAGGCTCGGCCCCTGGAATCGGGAACGAAGCCTCCACTGGAAGACTTTACGTCACGAACCGCACTTAGTAAATCGGTGTGCCTGTGGTTTGTACCAAATTTCGGAATGCCTCGAGTAATTGCTTCGTGACTGGGCCCGTCTTACCTGTTCCAATGACTCGCTTGTCATACTCGGCGACCGGGACCACTTCTGCCGCAGTTCCAGTGAGAAAAAGTTCGTCTGCCGTATACATATCGTAGCGCGACATCTGAATCTCTCGCAATTCGAATCCCGCTTCGAGAGCGAGTTCTATAACGGCCTTTCTAGTGATCCCATTGAGGGAGCCAGAAGCCACCGTTGGAGTGTAGATGACTCCATCTTTAATCACGAAAATATTATCGCCGGTGCACTCAGCCACATAACCTTCCGTATTCAGCATCACGCCTTCTTCTGCACCAGATGCCAGCGCTTCAACTTTTGCCATGACATTGCTCAGGTAATTCAGCGATTTAACCGAAGGAGAGAGGCTGTCATGAGTAGGGCGCCTGGTGGCACAGGTAGCCAGAATGAGTCCTGTCTCATACTTTTCTGCAGGATAGAGCGAAATGGTCGATGCTATTACGACGAGCGAGGCTTTTTCACAGCGGTAAGGGCTAAGTCCAAGTTCTCCTTTTCCGCGAGTCACCAGTAAACGGACGTAACCGTCGTGCAGTTCGTTCTTACGAATCGTCGACACGACCATTTCGATGACTTCCTCCGGTGTCGCCGGGATTGTAAGGTGGATCGCCTTTGCAGAATCGAAAAGGCGGTCGATGTGTTCTTCCAGGCGAAAGACGCGATCGTTGTAGAATCGAATCCCCTCAAATACACCGTCGCCGTACAAGAGGCCGTGGTCGAATACGGAAATCTTCGCCTCGTTCTCGGGAAAGAATTCGCCGTCGATATAAACTTGGAGAGGGTTGCTCATTGTCCGAAAAATGGGTGGCCGCTACCTTGCCTGAACGCTGGGGGAAAGCAAGCAATTCGCAGATGGGTCTTTACGCGAAAAAGCGGATGACTTTTCTCATTCCTGAGAGAAACGCCTCGACGTCTTCGTGAGAGTTATAGAGAGCGAAAGAAGCGCGGGCGGTGGCCGGCACATCCAGGTAGTCCATTAAGGGCTGGGCGCAATGGTGTCCTACCCGGATCGCAACTCCTTCGGTATCCAGAACTGACCCGATATCGTGTGGGTGGACGGAGTCTAAGAGGAATGAGACAATGGCCACTTTCCCCTCAGTCGACCCAAATATGCGCATGCCATCAAACTTTTGCAGTTCTTCAGTAGTATGATTCAAAAGCTCTGTTTCATGAGCGTGAGCAGCATTCCAATCAATCTCAGTCATGAAGCGGAATGCTTCAGCGAGGCCAATCACGCCGGAAATATTGGGTGTTCCCGCCTCGAAGCGTTCTGGAACTTCGCGAAACGTTGACCCTTTGACGGAAACGCGGTCTATCATGTCTCCGCCTGTCTGATATGGAGCAAACTCGTTCAGGAGCGCTCGTGGACCTGTGACAATACCAATTCCGTCCGGAGCGAACATTTTGTGTCCCGAAAAAACGTAGAATTCGGAACCAATTGACTTGAGATCTACGGGGCCGTGAGGAACTGCCTGGGCTCCATCAACCAAGGTCAGGACATTTCGTTCGTGGGCGAATTCCACCATCTCTGTCACCGGGTTGACCGTTCCCAGCACGTTAGAAATGTGGGTGAAACTGGCTACTTTTGTTTTCTCTGAGAAGGCGTTTTTCCATTCTTCGAGGTCCAGGCTGCCATCTTCTTTCAGGCCAATGTAGCGGATCGAGAGCTTCTTTTCCTCCGCGAGGACCTGCCAGGGAACAAAATTGGCATGGTGCTCCATGATGGTAAGAATGATCTCGTCCCCCTCGTTTAGGGAATCTCGCAATCCGTGAGTGATCAGGTTAATTCCCTCCGTCGCGCCTCTCACGAAAATCGCTTCATGGTTCTCAGGGAGGTTGAGGCATCCTTTGATGAACTCGCGGGCTTCTTCGTAAGCTTCGGTGGCTTCTCGACTCAGGTAGTGCACTCCGCGATGGATATTCGCATTATCGACACGGTAAAACTGATCGATCGCTTCGATGACGCGGGCGGGCTTCTGTGAAGTCGCGCCATTATCCAGATAGGTCAGCGGCTTTCCTGATATCTTTCGGGAAAGGATGGGGAATTTCGATCGAACGGAAATGGGGTCAAAACTCGGCATTCGTGAGACGTGTATACGATGCAAGCTCCCGGCAAAACGCACTCTTTCAACATTCGATTTTCGAATCAGCGCAAACTTGGGGCAAAAACTAATCTTTATTTTTTGTCACATTTTGTTGCCGAAGCTCTGGTTGGTTGCATAGCTTCCCGACGTTCTTCTATGATTCCCAAGCTGATTAGCGTTTGTGGCCGTTCCCAGACAGGGGTGAGCCGTCCATTCCTCTGCGAGGCGCAAGACGGTAATATGTATTACGTCAAAGGGGCGAATGTCGTAGCTGAGCAGCTTGTCTTTGAATATGTTTTCGGACGTCTCGCTGAAGAGTGCGGCTTGCCGGTGGCTCCCGTCCACGTGGTCGAGATACCCAAGCAACTGGCTGCGTATGCGGTGCTGGATCACAAAGAGGATTTTCAGCCCGGCCTCGCTTTCGGTTCCCGTCGGATTCAGTTCTCCGAAGATATCCGGTCATCTCATATCCGAAGCATTCATGAAGAGACCCGATTGCGAGTGCTCTGTTTCGATTGGTGGACTCGCAATCCGGATCGCTGCCTCGATCGTCTCGGTGGAGATCCCAACCTTTTGTGGGATCCGGTCCTTCAATCAGTATTCCTCATTGATCACGACAGGTGCCTTGCTGAAGATTTTGATCCCGATGAATTCAAGCGCCAGCATGCGTTCATCGATTCCAGGCCTTTCCTTGAGAAGTCGTTCTTCGAAAAGTGGAGGACGAAATTCGAATCAGCTGTCTACGGCCTGAAGCGGATCTGGGATGAAATACCTCCAGAGTGGCTCAGTGATTCGAGTGGCATCGAACGAATTTCAGTTCGTCGACAAGACGTTGAAGCGCAGCTGATGAAGCCCGAGTTTCCTATCGAGGGAATCCTCCCAACCTGAAATCCTTTTTCAAATGAGCCTGGTTCTGAATTACGCTGCGGTCGGTTTCCGGCCTTATCCGGAGATCGGAGAGTTCGTCAATGTGGGGCTCGTTGCAGTGGAAGCTCGCAGCAGGTTTCTGGTGCATAAACTTATCTCTTCGCAGAAAACCAAAAGAATTTCGGCCTGTTTTCCTGAACTGGACCTCTCAGTATACCGGCAGGGGCTAAAACGACTCGACAACGAACTTTCTGCGCTGGCGATTGAGACAAATCTATGGGCTGACGACTCCACCGCATCCGGGCGGAACCATCCTTCCCAGGATGATCTCTTCGTTGTTGAGGGCGATATGGAGCTTTTTCGGCGTCTTACCGCACCGATTTCGTCTCCGTTTTTCTATGCATCGAAGGGAACTTTCCTGACCGATGATATCGAAATGGCGTTGGATCGTCTCTATCGCCGGTATGTCGAACATTGGAATCTGAACCCGGTGGACTACGAGGAGAAGAAACTGACACGCGATCTTCGCAAGCTGCTCCACGCGAACCGACTCGACAAGCTCTACCGCGAAGCTCCATGGGTGGGAACGGATGCCTATCATGTTGGAATCCCTCTCGCCTTTACGCCTAGGGGCTCGGACATTCCTGAAAAAGCGATCAAGCCCCTGAATCTGGACCAGGCAACCCCGACTCGCATCTATACTCACGGAGATGAATGGGTGGCAAAGGTGCGTCGACTTCAGCGCGTTGACTGTCTTCCCGGTGAATTTCTATTCGTAGTCAAGCGGCCGAAGGAATCGGAAGAGAGGGACGCCGCTGACGAAATTTGCGAAGCCTTGGTGGGGCTTGGTGTTCAAGTCGTGGATGTCGATGATGAGGAGGCCATCATTGAATTCGCTCAGATAGAGGAGCAGAGGGAGTTGAAGCTCACCAACTAGCGAGGGAGTCTCTCCAGTAATTCGAGGCGCAGCATCGCGTCGCGCTGGAATAGGATAGTCTCCCGGATCGTCTTTCTGCGGTCGTTCGAGCCATACTCCACATCGAGTGAAACGATCATCGGCTCCATTTCGAAGCGGGGAATACGGAAAACTGGTTCGATGCGCGAGCGTATGAAACAATGGAGGGGAACGTCAGCGTGATTCGCGTTCCACAATATTTGCGATGGTGGAAATCCCTCGATCTCTCCCAGGGCTGCCAGGACTTCCCGCACATTCGAGGCACCATGCTTTTTCGTCAGCTTTCGAACTGCTGCAAGATTTCGAATTCGTTCGATATACGACGTCTTCGGCTTCTTACGAGCTTCGATCATCTCATCGATCAAATCCTGCGCATGATGCGACATCAACTCATGCAGTTCTTCGCGGGAAATGATTCCACGTTCGAATTTGCGGAAGAGTTGAGGAGGTGTGGGACGCTCACTGAAGTTCACGGTAATCGAAATCTTGGCAAAGCTTGGTCGGTCGATGCAAGGCGATATTGAAAGGAGAAGGCGCAACAACCATAGTTCATGACAGTCTATCCGGTTGACTCGTTCGATGAAACCGGTTGATTCGTCGGGCATGCAGGAAACAGAGACAGCAGGATTTGAAACTCGCGCCATTCACTCGGGACGCGATTTCATCGGAGATACCGGAACAGTCAGCCCGCCGGTTTGGCTGACTTCCACTTTCGAATACGGAAATCCTAACGGCTTCGACTACACCCGTTCGGGAAATCCAAATTTCGTTCTCCTGGATCGTACTGTGGCAAGTCTGGAAGGGGCTCGTTTCTGCACGAGCTTCGGAAGTGGAGTTTCCGCAATTACCGCCGTTGTATCTACGCTTAGTCAGGGCGATACCGTGGTCGCAGAGGAAAATATATATGGGTGCACATTCCGACTATTTGCGCAGGTGTTCGCAAAGTTTGGAGTAACCGTGAAATATCTCGACTTCACCGATCCCGGTAGTTTGGAATCTCTCGCAGAGATAAATCCCACGCTGGTTTGGATTGAGTCCCCAACGAACCCCAATCTCAAAGTGATTGATATAGCTGCCGTTTCAGAGGCCGCCCACTCCGTTGGCGCTCCTGTGCTCGTCGACAACACCTTTGCTGGAAGCTATCTCCAGAAGCCGTTGGAACTGGGAGCCGATCTTTCGCTGCTCTCCCTCACCAAATACACCAACGGCCACTCCGACGCTCTTGCCGGAGCTGTCTGCACCAATTCTGAGGAATGGCAGGAGAAAATGATCTTTGCTCAGAAGGCGTTGGGTCTGCAGCCCTCGCCGATGGATTGCTGGCTGATCCATCGCGGAGCGAAAACTCAGGCGATTCGCATGGAGCGCCATTGTGAAAATGCTCTGGGGTTTGCCAAATTCCTTGAAAGCGATACCGAGGCCGTCGAAGTGCGATATCCCTTCCTTCCCTCCCACCCCCAATATGAATTAGCGCAAAAGCAAATGAGGGGCGGTTCTGGTATCGTGACCGTAGATTTCGGGAAGAGGCTCGAAGAGACACTGCGCCTTGTAGAGGGGCTCCAATATTTCCCGAAGGCTGAAAGCCTTGGTGGCGTGGAATCTCTCTGCTGCCACCCGGCTTCAATGACGCATGCGAGTGTTCCAAAAGAGACTCGGGAAGCCGTCGGGATAACAGATTCCCTCGTGCGATTTTCCGTAGGTATCGAAACGCTCGACGATTTGATCGGGGATGTGAAACAGGCATTGGGCAAATAAGATATGCGTGACCCATTTACCGATCCTTTCTGTAAGCCCGACGATCTCGGATTGGCGATTCCGGACAGTGACCATGCCGTCTCGGTTTGTTTGCCGCAGTGGAAACACGTCATTGGATACGAAGAGGGAGAGCAGGATATCATCGACCAGTTTGAGTGTGGTTATCCTCGCTTCGTGATACACCCGATTGTCGCAGAGTTGTGCCTCGCAGCGCGAGAGGAATTCGCCAAAGACACCGAAGCCGTTCTCGTTTTTCCCTCGCTGGCTGCCGCGTGGCGATGTGCAGACTATGTGAAACAAAGGACAGGAAGTTCATGCCGTCTCGAGTCCTATGGCTGGAATAGCCTGATCGTCGTCCTGTTTCCTGAAGAGTGTTTTGACGTGGCCTGGAAATGCTGGCAGCACGGTGGCGAGATCGTCAGCAGCAGGCTGGCAGAATCAGCGCTTTCGGATGCTCCATTAAACGAGAAACTGGCAGAAGAGGGATCAGAGGCGCTCAACACCATTCGGGAACGACTCGCGTCATTCCATGAGGGGGTATCTGCTTCGGATGTATTTCTCTTCTCATCCGGAATGGCTGCCATCTTCGCGCTCCACCGAATCGCAACGAGACGGAAACCCGGGAAACCGACACTACAGCTCGAGTTCCCTTACCTCGACACATTCAAGATACAGCAACAATTTGGCGAGGGCGGGGTAGTGGATTTCTCGGTCACTGCTTCGGGAGGAGAAGAGGAGATCCGGGAATGGTTTGAGGAAAATGGAGACGCTGCAGCCGTATTCTCCGAAATTCCCAGTAATCCACTTCTTCGAACAGCGAATTTGAAGGGGATTTCTCCTCTTCTTCGTGAGCGAGACATTCCGTTGATTGTTGACGACACCATCGCTACGTCAGTGAATGTAGACGGCTTTCGATATGCCGATGCCATTACGACCAGTCTCACCAAGGTTTTCTCTGGCGAAGGGGATGTCGCTGCGGGGGCTGTGATCCTGAATCCAAAGTCACCTTTCTATGAAGAGTTTCTCGATGAGCTTCCCTCAGAGGAGTCTGGAGGCCCGCTGTTCGAGCGCGATGCTATCGCACTTGAAGTGAACTCCAGGCATTTTGAGGAGCGGGTTCGAGCTTCTGATGAAAATACTCTCGAAATCGTTCAGTGGCTCAGGGAGCAGCCCCAGATTGAGAAATTGTGGTTTCCTGATCAGGAAACCGAGAGTTTCTATCGCGATT
Source organism: Verrucomicrobiales bacterium (assembly GCA_002698785.1). Taxonomy (GTDB): domain Bacteria; phylum Verrucomicrobiota; class Verrucomicrobiia; order Verrucomicrobiales; family DEV007; genus Arctic95D-9. The sequence continues at coordinate 96,586 of PAAG01000045.1, forward strand.
TGATGAGGGAAGACGGTGCATACGGAGGGCTCTTTTCCGTGGTTCTGCGTGGCGGAGAGTCAGCAGCTGCGGCCTTTTACGACAAACTGGAAATGTCCAAAGGGCCGAGCCTGGGGACTAACTTCAGTCTGGCCTGCCCATACACGCTTTTGGCCCATTACAAAGAGCTGGAATGGGCCTCTGAAAGGGGCGTGGACCGGAATCTGCTTCGATTCTGGATCGGCTTGGAAGACCCTGACGAATTGAAGGAGCGATTCCAGAAGGCATTTTCTTAGAATGTCTTACAGGAGGTGGAAGTTGAAAATTTTTAAATTTCCCGCTTGCCTTCCATTGGAAAAACGATTCTTCTTAGCCAAATTACAAACAGGAATCCCTCCTACAGATGAAACAGTTTTTCGCCATTTTCTGCGCTTTCGTTCTGCTCCCGATGTTCACCACACAGGCATGGGTCGGTGGTCCTTTCAGCAATAACAACGCATTGGGAAACAATGCAGATGATGGAGTCTACGAGGCAGTGGCATCCACTATCAACGGACTTGGCCTGTTCCGGATTGTGGTTGGAAACGACTTCATAGGATCCCAGGATATTCCAACTTCTCCTAGCACACTGTTTCTCACGGATGACCAAGGCAACCTAATTGCTACGGTCAGCACTCCAGGGTTCAACTCTGGTAACGTTGTGATTGGCGCATTCGGAACTGCCTCTAACACTTGGTACTATCGGGGTGTCTTTTATTCTGGGACCACTTTAGGGACCGCAAACTCTGCCCTCGGCATCGTTCAAGCTACTGCGAACGCAACGGACGGAAACAACGAAGCGATCAATTCTGCGTTCCGTGCCAGATTTGACCGCGGTAGCAAGCTTCTGCCAGCAAGCGCTTTCTCAGGAACGGGAAGAGCGACTGGGCCAGACGGACGCTTCCGATTCACTGTATTCGGCACCAAAGTGTCTCAGGAAATCTTCTTCGGAATTTAATCCAAACGTGTCGGGCGTTCGGTCATCACCAAATTCTTGTCAAAAGCTGCGCATTGAGTCTTCAAGCGCAGCTTTTACGTTGATTGAGATTTTGGTCTCAATCGGGATAATAGCTGTTTTGCTAACAGCCTCAGTCCCCCTGTTCGATACCTTTGTGAAGCGGTCGAAAAAGGCTAAGTGCCTTTCCCACATGCGTGCCGTTCATGGAGGCATGCTTGGATACCTCAACGACAAAGGTCACTGGCCGCAAATGGAAGAGGGGAAATTCAAGTACAACGAAGAGGACTTCTTCGAGTTTTGGATTAAATCCACCGAGCCCTACGGTTTGAGCCAGGAATCTTGGCTCTGCCCTTCGGATCGCTCACTCGAAATGAAGCTGAGCAAGCAGAAGAAGAAATACTACGGTTCTTACATTGCTACCCGCTTTGACCGCAATCCTCAGACTCCCTACCGCTGGAATCAGCCATGGGCGATGGAGAGGGGCAACTTCCATAAGCAGGGATGCCACATGGTCATGCCGGATGGATCGGTCCATTCGACGATGAACCCGTTCTACGGACGCTGAATTCTCCGTCCTACTTCAGGCTCTTTAGGGCTTGAATGTACTGGTGCCAGTCAAACTCGGTCACGTCGTGCTTACCTGTCCGTATGTGATATCGGATGTTTTCACCAATCGGTTCGTTGACTGCAGGTGGCTCGCTCTGGGGGAGGGGAGCAAGTCCAAGTAATTCGTAAACTGGCCCTGCGTGAAATGCGGAAAGGAATTCGCCTCTCGGGTCGGCCCACTGGTCTTCTTCAGCGCTCGCAACGTAGACCAGGCGGGGAGCAATCAGAGAAATCAGCTCATGCTGGTCGACTGGCAGTTCTGACTCGTTGTCGTTATACTTCGTGAAATTATCGCAAAACCAGTGAGGGAAGCTCGTGTTGATTCGGAGAACGCTCTCGCCAAAACGTCGCCGGCTGAGCGCGGCTCCGCCGCAACCGGAGTTATTTGAGATAACGAGAGCAAAGCGTTCGTCTTGTGCGCCGGCCCAGAGCGAGGTCTTCCCGAGTCTCGAATGCCCTAGTAGACCAATCTTTTCTGCATCAATATCTGGATCTGACACCAGATAATCCATCGCTCTCTGTGCTCCCCATGCCCAAGCCGAGATAGAACCCCATTCATCGGGAGCGGGCTTTTCGTAGTGTCCCTGAATCCCATTCTCGAAATCATCATCAAAATCTGGATCGACATCGCCGTAGTAGAAAGTGGCAAGTGCAACTCCGCTATCGATGATCTTTTCTACAGGCCAGCGCGAAGTCCTGTCACCTCGAGCCTTTTCGGTCGCCTTATTGTCGACAACGAGTCCAGCCTTGCGGTCGCTCGAACTTATTCTCATCCACGATTCAGAAAGAGAAATTTCCGGTGAAGGATGGATGGAATGATTACCAGCGAAATTCAGGGTCAGAAAAGCAGGTGACTTTGCGTTCTGGTTTTTTGGCTTTATGATAAGCAGATCGAGAAATGTCCCTGACTGATCGCCTGTCAGAAAAATTCGGATCTCTTCCAGAACAGCTTTCCCATTCAGGAATTCATCTACCGATTTGCGTTTTTCGTGGGTGATCTCATCGGAGACCCCTCCCGGCACTCTGCCATACACGTGTTCCGCAAAAAGGTTGAGAAGCTCTTCTCTTCGTTTTTCCCAATCCTCTTTCGTGCGTACGGGATCGCCATTTTCAAACTGTAACGGGTTTGGCAGAACGTAATCTGGGACGTTTTCCTCTTCGTAAATTGGGACGAACTCAGATTCTTGTGACTGAGAAGTGGCTGTGGTGAACATGATTGTGAAAAGGAGCGAGAATATTTTAGCGTGCCTTGGTGCGTTCATGGGGGTATGAAAGTGACCCGCAGTATGACCCCCGCGATTCCTCGATGAAAAGCGTATTTCATGGCGGATTCACTCCGAATGAATTTTCTTGCACACCTCCACCTCGCGCTGCCGACTCCCGAGTCGAGGATGGGGAATCTGCTCGGCGATTTTGTGAAAGGGAATCCCTGGGATGAGCGATTTCCACTCGTGATCTGGCAGGGAATCATGGAGCATCGGTTAGTCGATTCGTTCACTGATAAGAGTGACGTATGGAATGAGAGCAAAGACCTTCTGCCGGTAAACTTGAGGCGTTATGCAGGGATCATCATAGATGTGTTCTACGACTATTTCCTTCACCGACATTGGCGACAGTTCAGCCATGGCGGAAGCATCGACGCGTTTGTGGAGTCGGTGCATCGAGACCTCGTTTCTGCCCTTCCATGGGCACCGCCCCATGCAGCATCGGCAATACGGCGAATGATTTGTGAGGAATGGCTGCTCAGTTACCGAACGAAAGAGGGCGTCGACATTACTCTGAAACGAATCGCACGAAGATCGCCTGCTTTGTCAGTAATTGCTGAAGCAGTCGCATATCTGGAACAATTTGAAGGGGAAATGGAGCAACATTTTCTCCGGTTTTATCCTGAACTCCAGACCTACGTGACTTCGATACGTCCTGTTTCAATGGCTACTTTCCAGCCTGCATAGATACCAGAAATTTCGAGGGAACATACTTGCGTCGAGATTTCTCTAGGGCAAAGATTTCAAGTATAATGAGAGCCTGCTTTTCGCTGACGGTCATCCTATCAATGTTCTGTTTCCTGCCTTCTGGGCTCACACAGGAGGATCTTACACTCTCTCAAGCCAAACAAATGTTCAGTGAGGCTGATAAGAACCTGAACACACTTTACCAGAAAGCAAAAACCGATCTCTCGGAATGGGAATTCGGAAAGCTTCAGGAAGAGCAGCGTGTGTGGCTCGAGAGTCGTGACGAGCGAGCGGAGATGGCTGCCCACTTCAATGGGCAGGCTGAGGAAGGGAAAGAAAAAGAGAATGCCGAATATTGGAGAGCCTTAGCCCAATTCACAGATACACGGGCTGTGATTGTCGAAGCATGGATTAAGGCCGACTCCTTTACCAAGTCGTGGGAAGGGATGTGGATCGATGGCAACGGAGGTCGAATGGCCATCATCGAAGGTGGGGACGACACGATTCGTTTTCGAATCGATGTCGTTCGGGGCCCGACTTATCATTTGGGCTCCATTGGGGGAGTAGCGTTTGCAAAAAATCAAACGGCGAGATTTTCAACTCGCATTGATGACATGTCGGATGAGACATGGATCACCATGGTGAAACGGGGCAAGAAGATCGAAGTGATCGGAGAAAACACCATGTACTACCATGGGGCCCGCGCCTACTTCGATGGCGACTACATCAGGGTTAGCGAGGATCTTACCGAAGAAGAAAGAAACGAGGTGGAAAACCCGCCGGAGTACTGATTTCTTCGGTGCGGGTGGAGGGGGAATCAGGCTGCGCTATCCACGTACTTTTCCCGGCAGTGGACGATGGCATCCAGCATTTGCTCTGCTTCCTCCCTGAGCTCGGGATTTAAACTTCCCGCCGCCTGATTGTGACGTTTGTAGAGAGAGGCCAGTTTCTGCCGAATCTCTTCCTGACTCATTTTTTGAGGGTCGATTTCGCAGAGAGCTTCCGGGGTCATTTTTCCGAAAATGCCACCGACTCGAAGGTCCTGTTCTTGCTCTGGGCGCCCACTGAAGAAGTTGATGAGTTTCTTGAACATGATGTGATGCAGGTGTTTTTGTTAGGCGATTTTTACTTTTTTCAGGTAGGCCGATTTCCTTTCAATTTCTTCGTCAGGCAAAACTCCGTCTCCTTTGTATTCGATAGAAATATCTTTTCTCAGTCCCGATTCTTCGTCGTAGACTTGTGCCCTCACTCGTTGGTTCTCGTCATAACTGTAGGTGACCGTAACCTGACAGCCGGCAGGACGTCCGGGCGGTACGCGAAGACTGATCTTCCCTATAATATCCACATAGCGGGGATCAAGATCCTCTCCCTGGGTAATTTCGACTTCGATGAGCTCCTCATTGTCTTCCGACGTCATGTATGTCTGAGACATCGAACAGGGGATAGGGGTGTTTTTCGGAATCACGATCGAATTCTGAACACTTGCTTCACGAGTGACTGCGTCTTCAATGAGAGCCAGTGTCCCATAGCTGTGGTTGCACACTTCTGACACTCGGCGAGCACGCTGCGCAAACAACGCGGCCCCCAGCGCTACACATTCATCCACATTGCCGCACGAAATAGGCGGGCGACCGAATTGATTCGTCAGCAACTCCTGAACTTTAGGGATTCGTGTGCTGCCGCCTACGAGAACGACGTGATCAATTTCATTCGGCTGGAGCCCGAGGTTGTCGAGAGCCTGCTCGACAAGCATCACTGTCCGAGTCAGCAACCTGCGAATGGCTTCTTCAAAGGAATCACGAGAAAGTTCCACTTCCGCCAGGCCAAAATCTTCGCTTCCAATCTTCTCAGAGACCACGTTGAGTTTCGACAATCGCTTTTTAGTATCCTCCGCAGCGGCGAGGAGCCTGCGACGTTGGTGTTCGTCAAGGATCAGGTCCTTTCCGTTCTGTTCACGAAATTTTTCCCCAATCAGGTCGATCAGAATTTCATCAAAGTCAGATCCACCGAGATGCCGAGCGCCTTCGCTCAAAAGGATATCAACATTGTCGCGGTCGATGTCCAGAATGGTGATGTCCAGGGTTCCTCCACCGAGATCGTAGACCAGCACCCTTCCCTGAACGGATTGGGTGTGCGCATAGTAGAGAGCGGCGGCAGTTGGCTCGTTGACGATCCTCTTTACACTCAGGCCCGCCAGACGCCCGGCTGTGACGGTTGCCTTCCTCGCCAGTTCGTTAAAATTAGCGGGGACCGTAATGACAACGTCATCGATCTGTCCGATTAGCTTCGAGCAATCTTTTCGGAGCTTGGCGAGAATGAGTGCTGAAATTTCGGTCGGGGTCCACTTTTCTCCGTCAATTTCGACAAAGAAAGCGGGGTCATCCATCTTCTTCTTAATGTGGCGAACAGTCCGATCCGGATCGCCACCATCCTTGGCAGCGGACCCGACTAACTTGATTCCTTCATAGCGATCGAAAAAAACGACCGACGGTGTTAGCCGCTCCCCGTCGGAATTAGGGACGATCTCAGGATTTCCGTCGGAGCGAACGTGGGCCAGCGATGATGTGCTGGTCCCAAGATCGATACCGACATGCAAAGCGGTTCTGTCTGCCATGTTTTTAAGGAGGAGAAAAATCGTTATTGTGTCTCGATAACGATAAATTTACTATGTTTGAAACGAAAAATCCAGATTTTTCATAAGTTCTAGGCCGATTTTTTTCCCTTTGGCCTATGTCTGCCCAGTCTGGCCTACGCTACAACCACTTCTGCTTTCCGAATAATCACATTCTTGTTCCCGTTCTGATAGAGGTAGCCAGGACGTACAGTCTCAATGACTCGTGAATCATGGCCATTTGTGCCATTCACCACAGGCTTTCTAGCTCCTGTGTCTGGCTGTGGAACGAGTTTGATTCGTTTTCTTTCTTCAATAGAAAGAACAGTCCCCGGTTCGAGATCGAATTGGAGAACGGAGTGATCCCTGAGCAGTTCGAGGAAGCTTCTCTTGAGTATGACGAGTTGGTCTGAGACTTTCGGGTATCGCCACTTATTCTCGTATCTCTTCGCCAGGTCATCTATCAAATCGATCTTTGCGATCAGTTTGCGATAGAAGTCCTCTTGCGGGAATTCGCCCGTGTTTCGAGCGACGTAGTCTGCCGTCGTTTCGCTGAATACATCGCTTCGACTCAGGACATTCTGCTGACGACGCCTTTCTACTGCCTGCTCCATCTCCGACTCAAGTTTCTTGAGTGACTGGATTCGACGCTCCGCGGCATGGATTGTCTCTGAAAGCTTTTCTCCTTGGTCGCGTGAATCTGTAGTCCGGCGTTGTACTGACTCCAGGTCTTTTCTGGCTTGGTTCAACGTCGCTTTCAGTTCCTCGCGCTCGCCAAGCAACTGATCCCGTTGTTCCTTGATCTGGGCTTCTTTCTGTTGGAATTCGTGAAGGCTTCGACTGAGTTTTTCCAACTCCTCCTCCGTCGATTTTCTCTGGCTCGTAGCCTCTCCAATTTGTTCTCTGATTCGCTGCAGGTTGGCATCTTCGCTCGCAAGAGTGAGCTTTTCCTCTCTCAACTCGTTGTAACGGTTTTCCCAGTCCTGAATCTCCTGCCGCCTTTTGGTCTCGGTTTCTTCGAGCTTTTCGGACAGGTTTGCTGTTTCCGATTGTAATTTGGCCACAGTCCTCTCCGACTGCTCCCTGGCGGCGAGTTCCGTCGCATGTAATCGTCGCGCTTTCTCCAGGTGAATCCAGTTGGATTGGAGCGCTTGGGAAAACCCTCCTCTGGTCTGGTCCAACTCAGTAATGACAAACTCGCGAGCTTCCTGTTCGTCGCGAATTTTTGCCTCCAGATCCTCGATGGTTTCGGACAACCGTTCGATGCGCTCTTCGCGGTCGTTCAATTCGTCTTCCAGACTGTTCCTGGCAGCTTCCATTTCCTCCCTCGATCGAATCACCTGGGTGAGTTCGTCTTCCATTCCGGAGAGCTTTGCGTTACCTTCCGCGATGAGTTCGGCCTGTGCCTTGCGGCTCTCTTCCCAAGCATTGCGTAATGCTTCAGACAAACCATTCCGTGTGTCTTCCAGGTCTTTCTGAAGCTTTTCTTTTCGATTGGTCTCAAGTCGCAATTCCTCAAGGAGGGAGTCGATCTCACCTCGATGTTTTTCGAGCAACCCTCTCTCCGACTCGGTGTAACGAGAGATCGTTGCATCCAACTCCTGTTTCAGGGAGGAAGCCATCTTTTCGTGGCTCGCTGCCAGAGCTGTCTTGTCGGCCAGTTTCGAGGAGAGATCTGCCCTTTGCATTTCATTTTCGCGCAACAGCTCCCTCATCGAAGAAGTCTCCGCCTCAACTTCAATGATCCGGTTTTTTAGGGCAAGTACTTCATCCTGGGCTGTTTTTCGATCCTCCTTAACAGAGCTGAGCATTTCTCCGAGGCCTAGAAGCCTTTCTTCGCTATCCTGTGCGGAACGGCGCCACTGCGAGAGGTCCGTTTCAATCTCTCGAATTCGTTCCTGTTCCCGCCGGACTGCCTCTGATTCGTTCTCTCGAATCTGGCTCTCCAGCTTCTCAATCAGTTGCTTACCTGCAAGAGAAGCACTTACCTCTTCCTTGATTCTCGCGGCGAGTTCACTGTTGCTGGACTCCGCTTTCTCCAGCCTGCGGGCGAGCAGACCCTTTTCGTGAAGAATATTTTCTTCGCGTTCGGCAGCGCTCTTGAGCGAGGTCTCCGAAGAGTCCAACTGGGCTTTGAGCCGCTCAAACGATCCGCTGAGCGATTGCTTCTCTCGCTCAATTTCCGCTCGTTTCGTTTCAGCGTTTTCACGTGCGGAAACTGCGTTGCTGAGCTCCCGCTTCAGGGACTGCACCAGATCGCTCTCGTTGCGCGCGTGTTCCGAATCCTTCTCGACGAGTTCGCGTGTCTTCGCCGTGAGCGACTGCTGTAAGCCTTCCACTTCCGCGAGCAACTCCTTAGAGCGCACTCGCGAATGCTCAAGCTCGCGGGAGAGTTCATCCTTCTCGGCAGAGTAGCGATTGAGTTCTGCCTGCAGCCTTCCGTTGTTACGCGAAGCGTCTTCGTTACTCCGTCTCAGGCTTTCGAGTTCCTGCTCAGTCGTGTTAAGGTTGGAGCGGAAAGAAAAAACTTCTCCTGAGAGCAACTCGTTCTTCTTCTGGCCATCGAGCGCCCGGACTTTTTCGGAAGCAAGAGCCGTCTCCAACTCCGCAATGCGGGACTTCAGAGTGCGCTCGGATTCCTGGAAATCTCTGTCAGAAGACTCTCGTGTCTTCTGCAGGTCGATGCGCAGTTGGTTGGCTTCTGCCTTTGCGCTTTGAACCGATCCCCGTTCCTGTCTGAGTTGGTCAGTGGTGGAGCTTAGCTCGGATTCGAGCATCTCGACCTTTTCCCTCAGAGACGTCAGCTCTGAACCGGTGTCCGTTCCGGACTTTCGTGCGTCCGCCAGATCCGCGAGAAGTCTCTCTTTCTCCGAGGTGAGCTCATCGAGAGACTGCTTCGAAGACAGAAGACTCTCATCTGCCTGCTTTTTATGGGTCTCGGCTTCTTCCTTGAGAGACTCAATTTCCTGCTTCAGCACAGGTATTGCTTCGGCAGCTTCCTTTGCCGTCTCCAGGTCATTCGCTAACGCATCCCGATTCTCTTCCAGGGTTCGGACTTTGTCCTGAAGCAAAGTAACTTCCTGGGAGGATTCGTCTTTTGTGGTTTTGGCAGTCTCCAGTTCGGAGGCGAGAAGTGCTTTCTCTGCACTGAGCTCCTCCAGCGATTTCTGGGCCGTTTCGAAGCGATTTGAAAGATCTTTTGATTCCTTGCGGGCGCTCTCCAACAACTGCTCGAGTTCGGAAACTTTCGAACTCGATTCCTTGGATACGGCATCTTTGGACGCTTCCAACGTCGCGATCAGCGCGAGCGACTCAGCAACTTTCGATTCCAGACGAACCCGATCATTTTCGAATTCAGCGGCACGATCCGATATTTCGGACTCCTTGGACTGCAAATGGGAATGTAAATTTTCCTTCTCTGACAGCGCTGTTTCGAGCGAGGTTCGAGTGGATCGTTCTTTCTCGTCGAGTTCGCGTATAGTTATGTCGGAATCTTTCAATTGCCCTCTGAGCGTGTCGATTTCCGACGTGAGAGTAAGAACTTTCGCCGCCTCGCCTTTGGCTTCTTCTGCGTCGGCAGTGGTATCGCTGAGCTGAGTTTCCAGCTTTTCAATTGCAGCCTGGCGTTCGTCGAGTTGTTTCGTCAGGGCCTCGATCTCCGAAGAAAGGGTAACCACCTTCGCTGCTTCGCCCTTGGCTTCTTCGACGCTTGCAGTGGTTTCGCTGAGCTGGCTCTTCAGGTCTTCGATTGTCGTCTGGCTCTCGTCCAGTTTTCCAGTGAGAGATTGAACCTCCTCGGAGAGAGTGATCACTTTGGCCGCTTCGGCCTCTGCTGCCTCGGCGTTCGCTGTTGTGTTGGTGAGGTCGTCTTCGAGCGAACTAAGTGACTTTTTCAGCTCATCAAGTTGCTGGGAGAGTTCTTCGTTTTCCTTAAGGGCGCCGCTCAGTTTCTCCTCTAGCTCGTTAGCCGAGGCGGAAGCGTTATCTTGCAGGCCCTTAATTTCGCTCTCAAGAGACAGTCGAGCAGCTTTCTCCTCTTCCAACTGTTCTTGCAGGGTGCTGGCCTGTGATCGAGCTTCCTCGATTGCTGCTTTGGACTGGTCCGCTTCTTCAGTAGAGTTTGTTCTCAGCGTAGCAAGCTCTTCCTCCTTGAGGGAAAGTTGTTCCTGTAAGGTTTTCTCACGCGAACTCACTTCGTCAAAGTCGCTGGTCAGCTTGGCGATTGAAGCAGAAATGGCTGCCGCCTTGACGGCTTCCGAGGACTTAGCCTCCAGTTCCGTTTTCAGTTCAGACAGCTCAGCCTGCAATTGTGAGATGGTGGACTCACTCGCGGAGCTTTCTTCCTGACGTAGCTGTTCCTCTTCCGAAACTTTTTGCTCAAAGGCAGCCAGTTTTGTTTTGGATTCATCGAAATCAGCTTTCAGTTTATCGATCTCTTCCTGAGCATTCTTCAGAGACTCGGCCTCTACTGCCTTTGATTGTTTGGTTTCTTCCAACTCGGAGGTCAGGCGATTCTCTTTGGCTTTTGATTGCTCGATTTCGTGCTCCAGCGCCTGAATCTGGTCTTCCAACTCACTTTTCGCTTTCTCAGTCTCCGCGCTGGCAGTTTTGGAAAGCTCCTGTATCTCACCTTCTTTGGCATCGAGGGAACTGCGCAATTTGCTCGCCTCTTCTTCTGTCTTAGTTAGTGCCGCTTTCGTCTCCTTGAGTTCTTTCTCCAGAGACTCGAGTTTCTTTTTACTCCCGTCGTCCTCTCTCTTTGGAGGGTCTGCCTCTGTCGGGATGTTAGGAGAAAGCGTTCCCGGTGTGGAAATGCTTTTCAGAGAGTCGACGCTACCGGTCTTTTTCTCTACGCCGATTGATGATGTCTCATCCTTCGCTTTTCCAGCAAAGGCAGGGCGATCCTTTAGTGAAACGATAGTGGGTCCGTCGGATCCTACTTCAGCGACGGCCACTTTGAGGATGCCAAATTTGATATAGTCGCCCGCACTGATGACCTCAGGCTTTTCGACACGCTTTCCATTCAAGAACGTTCCGTTCGATGAGCCGAGGTCGACTAACTCATAATCTCCGTCAGAATTCCTGACAATTTCAGAATGGTAACCGGAAATGTACGTTTCTTTGATTCGGAGTTCGTTGTCGTGCCGACGACCGATCCGATATTTCTTATTTTCGAGAATGAGTTCGAAAACGTCACCTTGGACGTTAGTCGTCACCACGAGCTTCAGAGTCATAGCTGTCTGTTACCTGTTTCGAGAAGGAGTGCCGGAAGTATAAACATGATTATGGTGATTAAAAGATGAAAGATAATTAAACTGAGTCTCAATTTTGCGAATTTTGTGGTGATTTAGATCCAGGAATTAAGAATTTCTCTAGTGAAAATCGGTCGTAGTGGTTGCAAAACCGGTCTCTCGGCTCTCTTTTCTTCCGAATGCCAGAGATGAGACTTTTCGACACCCTGTCTCGTGAAATCCGCGAGTTGAAACCGAGAGAAGGCGATACCTACCGGTTCTACTGCTGCGGTCCTACAGTTTATGGTCCGGCGCATATTGGTAACTTTCGTACCTTTGTATTGCAGGATGTATTCCGTCGCACTCTTGAGATTTGCGGGCTCAAGACATTTCACGTTCGCAATCTCACCGATGTGGATGACAAAACGATCCGGGATTCACAGGCAGCGGGAAAAACGCTCACTGACTTCACCGAGTACTGGACAAAGAAATTCCACAAAGACTGCGACAGCCTGAACAATCTCCCTCCTCACAAAGAACCAAGCGCTGTAGGGCACATTCCCCAGCAGGTCGCGATGATCGAAGAGTTGGTGGAAAAGGGGCATGCCTACCGTAGCGACGACGGCTCTGTCTACTTCAGCGTTTCCAGTTTCCCGACATACGGAAAGCTATCCCGCCTCGACCAACGCGAACTGAAAACTGGCGCGTCCGGAGCCATCACGGATGACGAGTACGAAAAAGATTCCGTCGCCGATTTCGCTCTTTGGAAAGGCCGTCGCGAAGAGGATGGCGAGAATTACTGGGAAAGCCCATGGGGTCAGGGGCGCCCGGGCTGGCACCTGGAGTGCTCCGCGATGTGCCGCGAATACCTCGGGGAAAGCTTCGACCTGCACTCCGGCGGAGTTGATCTCGTTTTTCCACACCACGAGAACGAGATTGCCCAAAGCGAAGCGTGCACTGGTGCCTCCATGGCCGACCACTGGTTTCACACCACCCACCTTCTCGTGGATGGGGGGAAAATGTCGAAGAGTGCGAAGAACTTCTACACTCTTGCCGATATTGAGAAAGCAGGCTTCACCGCTAGCGAACTTCGCTACGTTCTCATCTCCGCGCATTATCGCCAGCCGCTCAATTTCGTAGCTCGAGACGCGGAAGGTAACGAGTCATTCCCGGCTCTTCAGGGAGCACGTCAGGCGCTTCAGAGAATCGCTAAATTCGAGAAATCATTGAAAGACGCGGCAGGAGAAACTCCCGAATTTTCCTACGAAGATGCGATTTCTCTTACGGATAGAGGATCATTCGAGGATGCGATTCAAGCTCTCGCTGACGACTTGAATACTCCAGAAGCCTTCGGTCGAATCTTTTCAGCCATGAAGGCCATCAAACCTGGCGACCTGAAGCCTGAGGAAGCGCTCAGAGAATGGAAGGGACTCCACACAGCTCTCGAAGCCATGGGGATTGAATTGCCTGCAGAGGAGGAGAAATCCGAAGCACCTCCCGAAATCGCAGAAAAAGCCGAGCAGCGCTGGAAAGCAAAGCAGGACAAGGACTGGGCTACTGCCGATCGCCTGCGGGATGAAGTCCTTGAGGCAGGATGGGAAATCAAGGATACTAAGGAAGGCTACGAGCTATGTTCGAAAAACTGACCCTTCCCATTCGTCCTCGACGGAATCGCAAAAGCCCGGCAATCCGGGGCCTCGTCTCCGAGACTGTCCTCACACCGGCCGACTTCATCTACCCGCTCTTCATTCACGAAGACGAAACCAACGATCCTATTGAGTCAATGCCCGGCTGCCATCGTTGGAGCTTGGCTGGATTGGTAGGGGAAGTGGGACGAGCTTATGAAGTAGGAGTGAGAGCCGTCGTTTTCTTCCCGAAAATCGAAGAAGATCTGAAAACGCCGAAAGGTGAGGAGTGCTACAACGACGACGGTCTCGTCCCACGTGCGATCAAAGCGGTCAAAGAAGCGTATCCGGACGTCGTCGTGATCACAGACGTCGCTCTCGATCCCTACAATTCAGATGGGCACGACGGGATTGTCGAAAAAACCAAAGACGGAGACCTCAAGATAGTAAACGACGAAACGGTCAAGGTTCTCTGTAAGCAAGCGCTCTGTCATGCAAAGGCCGGGGCCGACATCGTATCCCCGAGTGACATGATGGACGGTCGAATCGGAGCAATACGAGCAACTCTCGACCGATATCATTTCGAAGAAGTGTCCATTCTCAGCTACACTGCCAAATACGCGTCGGCCTACTACGGACCATTTCGTGGGGCTCTCGATTCCGCTCCCAAAGCGGGCGACAAAAAAACCTATCAGATGGATCCCGCGAACAGCAGGGAAGCACTTCGCGAAGCCGAGCTCGACATCGCCGAAGGTGCCGACATGGTCATGGTGAAACCAGCGGGACCGTATCTCGACATCATTCGCATCATTCGTGATTCAGTGGATGTCCCAATCGCAGCTTATCAGGTGAGCGGTGAGTATCTCATGATCAAGTCTGCCGCGAAAGATGGTTGGGTAGATGAGGAGAAAGTCGCCATGGAGTCCTTGTTAGGAATTAAGAGAGCCGGAGCTGACATGATTCTCACCTATTTTGCGAAGGACGTGGCTGCCCGCCTTCAGGCCGGATGAGACGGCGAAACTGGATCGCTGGGCTTGCTGCAGTTGGGTTACTCCCAAAGCGGGGCTTCGCTGATACCACGCCTCGCTTGAAAGTCGTTCTCAACAAAAGTAACCCTAGGGAAAGCTCCGGCTTACTAAAAGGGGAGAAGTTCGCTGTTGGTTTCGGAAAGCATGGTTTCAAAAGCGAGGGCTCCGCATTCGAAGGTGGTTATTCCCTCCTCGGAACATTTCGCGTGAACGCAATTCTCACTCGGGAAACCTTCGCGATGACCGACAGCCTGGTTCAACAATCCGGCAAATCACGAGAATGGCTGGAGGAGAAGCTTTTCACTAACATGTCATCCATCGACTTCGATGGAGATGGTAAGGGTGGGGAATACGGCGACGCGTTCATTGGTCTTGAGCCTGTCGACACTTCCGTTCAACAGCCATTCCATTTCGGGGAATACAAAGGAGTCTTTCGCTGGTATTCCTATGCCATCCACGGGACACAGGACGAGTCACGCATCGGGAAATGCATCACAGGTGGATGCATCAACGTCGGCCAAAAGGACCTGCTGGAATTGGTCGAAATCGTGAAGCTGGGTGACCTCGTCGAGATCACTCAGCCAGATTAGGAGCCAGCCATTTCTCGGCTTCCTCAATCGACATCTTCTTCCGTGCGGCATAGTCCTCCAACTGATCTCGCTGGATCTTGCCGACGTTGAAGTAGCGAGCTTCTTCATTGAAGAAGTAAAGTCCACTCACGGATGAAGGAGGGAACATCGCATAGCTCGTCGTCAGTTGGATGCCCACCGTTTTCTCAACATCAAGCAGATCCCAAAGGATCGCCTTCTCTGTGTGATCGGGGCATGCCGGGTATCCAGCCGCTGGACGAATACCGCGGTATCGTTCCTTGATCAGCTCGTCAACTCCGAGATTCTCGGTTTTTCCGAAGCCCATGTATTCGCGAACCTTGCGGTGCATCAATTCGGCCAGGCCTTCGGCAAAACGATCGGCCAAAGCTTGAATAATGATCGCCGTATAGTCGTCACCATTGTCCCGGAAAGTTTTCGCGTATTCCTCGACTTCATTTCCTGCCGTGACAGCAAAAGCCCCGAGATAATCCGTGCGTGCCGCGCTGGCGGGAGCAACAAAGTCAGCCAGGCTCTGGAAAGGCGTGCCTTCTTTGATCTTCTCTTTCTGCTGGCGCAGGAAGTGGAAGGTCGTCAGCAATTCTGACTTCTCTTCGTTCGCGAAAAGCTCAACATCTTCTCCGGTTGATTGCGCTGGCCAGACACCCCAAACCGCTCGGCAATGAAGTCGCTCATTCTCGACCAGATCTTCAAGGATTCTCTGCGCATCAGCGTGAAGCTTCCTCGCTTCTTCACCATGGACTTCGTGATCGAGGATCTTGGGGAAGACGCCTCGCAGTTCCCAGGCGTGAAAAAACGGCGACCAGTCAAAGACATCAACGATCTCCTGCAGCGGAACACGATCCCAATGGTGTTTTCCGATCTCTTCTGGTTTGGCAATGTCCGTCGTCTCCCAGTTAATCTGGTAGGGACTCTTCTTCGCCTCTTCGAAAGGCAGGTACACAGCGGTCGACCCTTTCCCGGAATAGATCTCCCTCTCCTTCACCTCCTGAGCGCGATGCTTTTCAAGGAATCCATCTCTCAAGTTGTCGGAAAGAAGGCTGTTGCACACACCTACCACCAGCGATGCATCGCCGACATGGACGATAGGCTGACTGTAATGCTCACTGATTTTAATCGCTGTGTGAGCGCGGGAAGTGGTTGCACCACCAATCAGGATTGGTGTGTCGAATTCGTGCTTTTCGAATTCCTTCGCGTTGTAAATCATCTCATCCAGCGAAGGAGTGATCAGGCCGCTCATCCCCACGATGTCTGCACCGTGTTCTTTTGCGGCAGCCATGATTTTGTCACAATCAACCATCACGCCGAGGTCGATCACTTTGTAGCCATTGCACCCTAGCACAACGCCAACAATGTTCTTGCCGATGTCGTGGACGTCACCCTTTACGGTCGCGATGACAAAGGTCGGAGCATCATCTTCCGCGTCATCGCCTTTCTCCGCTTCCATGTAAGGGGTCAGGTAGGCGACCGCTTTCTTCATCACGCGTGCGCTCTTCACGACCTGGGGGAGGAACATCTTGCCTGCCCCGAACAGATCTCCTACCACCTTCATCCCATCCATCAATGGGCCTTCGATCACGTCGAGTGGACGACCGAGTGATTGCCTTGCTTCCTCCGTGTCTTCTTCAATGAAATCGGTGATGCCCTTGACGAGGGCATGAGTCATGCGCTCTCCGACGCTGGCTTCCCTCCAGGACAAATCAGGACCGCTGGCTTTCTCCGATACGTGCGCACCTGCTGCCTTCAACTCTTCGGCGTAATCGATCAGAGCTTCTGTTGCCCCATCATTGCGGTTCAGCAGAACATCCTCCACGAGCTTCAGGAGTTTCGGCTCGACCTCGTCGTAAACCTCGAGCATACCCGGGTTCACGATGCCCATGTCCATACCCGCCTTGCCGGCGTGATAAAGGAAAGCCGCATGCATCGCCTCGCGGACGACATTGTTTCCGCGGAAGCTGAAAGAAATATTCGATACCCCTCCGCTGACCTTCGCGCCCGGAAGGTTTTCTTTGATCCATCGAGTCGCTTCAATGAAATCGACGGCATAGTTGTTATGCTCGTCCATCCCGGTAGCGACGGTTAGGATGTTAGGGTCAAAAATGATATCTTCCGGATTGAAACCAACCTCGTCGACGAGAATTCGATAGGCCCGTTCGCAGATTTTGATTTTCTTCTCGTAGCTGTCCGCCTGTCCCTCTTCGTCGAATGCCATGACGACGACAGCTGCACCGTAGGTCATGATCTTTCGTGCCTGCGCCTTGAACTCTTCTTCTCCACCCTTGAGTGAAATAGAGTTCACGATTCCTTTACCTTGGAGGCACTGTAGGCCCGCTTCGATGATCTCCCATTTCGAAGAGTCCACCATGATGGGGACGGCAGCGACATCGGGCTCCGACGCGAGCAGATTGAGGAATCGCGTCATCGTCGGAACGCCTTCGATCATGCCCTCGTCCATGCAGACGTCGATCACCGGGGCACCATTTTCCACCTGCTGACGAGCGATGGAGACGGCTTCCTCCAACTTGTTCTCCTTGATCAGTTTCTTGAACCTCGGAGAACCAGCCACGTTTGTCCGCTCTCCAACCATAAGGAAATTCTTCTCCTCGGTATGGTTGTAGGTTTCGGATCCTGACAATCGCATTGCTGGAGTCGCTTCCGGAACAGCCCGAGGTGCATTTCTTTCCGCTGCTTTTGCAATTGCAGCTACGTGCTCCGGTGTATTTCCGCAGCACCCGCCGATCAGGTTCACGAGTCCTGATTTCGCAAATCCATCGAGGAATTCCTCCATGTGACGCGGCTCAAGGTCGAAACCAGTGGGCGCTAGTGGGTTCGGAAGACCCGCATTTGGATAAACCGATACATGAGTCTCAGCAACCTTCGAGAGTTCCGCAAGATGCGGTTCCATCAGGTCTGGTCCGAGCGAACAGTTCAATCCGACCGCCAGTGGCTTCGCGTGAGCCACCGCATTCCACATCGCCTCGACTTTCTGGGCGGAAATCATCGTTTCACCACCGCGTCCGACCGCGGCGGAGACGATGATCGGCAGTTCGATCCCGTCCTCGTCATACACCTCGCGAAGTGCGACAAGCGCAGCTTTCGCATTCAGGGAGTCGAAAATCGTCTCGACCATCATGATGTCCGTGCCGCCTTCTACAAGGGCGCGGATCTGATGTTTGTAGGCGTCTCTCACCTGATCGAACGTAACAACTCGGAAACCCGGATCTTCCGCATCTGGTGAGTTGGTCAGCGAAACTGTCATTGGCCCGATCGCCCCGGCGACGTAGCGCTTACGACCCGTGTCTGATCCGATGTCATCGCACCATTTCCGTGCGAGCTTCGCCGACTCCACGTTGATCTCCCAAGCCAGATCTTTCAGAAATGGATTGTTGACCACCTCTCTCTGGAAGAACTCAGGATCCTTTCGGCCTTTTCCTTTCTCCCGGGGGTCTTCGACAAAAAACTCACTCTGCGCCAGAGTTGTGCCGGAGAACGTATTCGTCTCAATGATATCCGATCCGGCTTCAAGGAACCGCTTGTGGATATCACCGATTACATCCGGCTTGGTTAGGGAGAGGATATCCCCGTTGTTCAGGAGATCTTTCTCATTCTTGGCAAAGCGCTCCCCGCGAGCATCGGACTCTTCCAGTCCATATCCGCGAATTGTGGTGCCCATCGCACCGTCGAGAACGAGAATTCGCTTCGACAGTTCTCCTTTGAGTTCGCTGGTGAGATCTTCTGGCATGGCGGGGAGTTAAACGCGTATCGGCAGGTGAGCAAGCCGGGATCAGTCTCCGATGACAATTCTGACCCCTCCAAATGCACCCAGCCCAGAGGCTTCGTATCCAGAGGTTGTCTCGTAATCGAGGTCAAAAATGTTCTCAATACGTCCGTAAAGTTCCACCTTTTCGCAGGGGCGAACGCTTCCGAAAAGCCGGGCTACGGTATAGTCGTCGAGATAGAATCCCGGTGAATCCAGCCTCTCATAGGCACCGGAGATTTCTGCTCCCACCTTCCAGTTGTCACCGGTCACCAGAAAACCACCCGACAAAGTGTGCTCAGGCCGACGGGGGAGTCGATCTCCAGGAAGTCCTCCGAATCCGCTGAGGTAGGCGCCATCGGTAATGATCGCATCGAGCCAGGTGTAGTTCGCATACAATCGCAGTCCTTCGCAGGGGGAAACTACCAATTCGGTTTCGATTCCCTGTGTTTCCGTATCGACGATAGCTGGATCGACAAAGGTAAAAGGATCGGCATCGACCAGATTTTCGATATCCGTGTGGAAGTAGGTCACGCCGACTGAACTGCGCTCATTGAAGACTTCCTGCTTCACTCCCAGTTCCCACGATTGGCTTTCTTCAGGAGAGAGCGTTGCGGGGTCCAGTCCTGCAGCGAGGAAGATGAAATCCTGTCCCGATGGAGCCTTGTAGCCTGTTGAGGTCTTTCCGAAAATGGTCGTGCCGGTCGGTTCGATCTCGTGGCTCAGCTGAACGGTGTAGGTGCCTTTGCTTTCAAAAGTGTCGTGATCGTCGTATCTCCCGGACGTCAGGAGGTGAAAGTTCGCGGGCAGATCGATATCGGCCTGGGCAAAAATGCTGGAGTAGCTGTATTCGAACTCGGAAGGCAAATTAAACGGTCCCGGAATCAGAGGCGTGCGATCGAATCCATACTGATAATATCCACCTCCCACCGAGTAGGTCGCAGAATCATCCGGGTGGTAGTGGAATACAGCTTCAGCCTCATGTCCGTTCTGTTCCAAAAGGTTATCGAGAAAGAAAACGTCCTGTGTCGCCTCTAGTTCGTTGGTGGTGTAGCTGTAGAAGACAGAAAAATCCCAATCGTCCCGCTTGATGGAGAACCTCGGAGAGAAGAGTCCCGATTGGTTCATATTGATCTGAGATTCCGGAAATGTCGGACTCAGGGACGATCCGGGAACTTCCAGATACGAATCCTGAACATATCCAAGGATGTCGAAGAAGACACCATCTCCAAGTTCCACTGCGAAATTCCCTCGGATGGTTCCATTCTCGAATGCGGAAAACTCCCGATCATTATCAGTATCGTGATAAGAAGCATCCAGAGCCATTCCTACTGCTCCATCTCGAACGGTGATCTTGTGCCCGGTGCGGAATGTGGAAAAGGATCCACCCTCAAAGTAGGACGAAATTGAATTCGACTGCACAAAGCGAGCGTCGGTCGACTGGAAGTCAATTGCTCCTGCCAGAGCGTCAGCACCGTAGAGGGAACTCGCACCACCTTTCAGAATCTGCACCGATTCCAGAGTGGATACATCAAGAAACTCCAACTGATAAAGACCTGCCAGGCCCGGAGGAAGTCGGCGCCCATTGAGTAGAACGACAGTGTGGTTGCTTTCATGACCGCGAATGAAAAGCGAAGATTGTGATCCTGCCTGGCCAGTTTGTACTACAGTGAGCCCGGCAGTCTGGTTCGCGATATCGGCAATCCCGTAGCGTTGGTAGGAACGAATTTCCGCACCGGAAATAGAATCAACAATCGGTCGCAGCCTCTTTTTGTTCTCGGGCGACTGAGTTGTTTTCGTGGCGACCGACGGAAGCGAAACTTGCTGTATTGCCTGCTCGCGGATGATCACCGGAGGTTCGTCTTCGATCGATTCCACGAAGATCATGTCGAGACTGGAGAGATTATCGTCGACTAGCGTCGACACCACCTCATCCTCACCCATTGAGCTGACAGCCACCGTGAGGATTCCTGCCCACATTGAAAATTTACGAATCAACAAATCATGATACATAGATTTGTTCATACGATTTTATCAGAGCCACGCAAGAAAAAATTTCTATGAATTGATTGTATGACACAGGAGAAACTTGAAAGAGGGCTGTCGTTTGTTACCGTTCTTCAAGCATCAGGAGTGGCCCGAAGAGATTTGGGTCCGGCAACCTGGTTTGGAGAAACCAAGGTGCCTTGGGCGAGTTGAGGGATTTTTTCCTTCCTCATCCGATGTGCGGATCTTAGATCCGAACAGAATTTCTCCCGGATGAAGGCCTTCTTAGCGGATTTCACTGACCCTGATGCGGTAACTGAAAAACAGAAACTGCATCAAAAATGACATATCAAGACGTACTCGATATCGCGGGAGGAAACTCCTCAAGCGTAATTGGAACACTCGCGACTCGAACGAAAGAAGAGAACCCGAACCACCACCTCTGGAACAATCGGGGAACTTGGTGGTGTCACTTCACCCTTCATCGGCCCGATTTCACGGCTGAAAGAGTAAGGGTTTCTCTCAAGACGAGAAATCTGGAAACTGCGAGGAGTAGGCGTGACGAACTGCTCAATCAAATTCAGAGCGAAGTTTCCCAATGAAAGACTCAGAATCCGCGGAAACAGCTTCAACAGTAAGGGTCCCTGCTAACTTTGAGCAATGGCCAGCGTGCATGCGGAGGAGGTATCTGGAAGCCTTGGCAGACAAGGGAGGGGCAATTGACCACTTTCGAAGGAGCCTCAGTTCCCTCCGGGGCTCGCGCCATCAATCGACAATCTCTCCTCTTCAAGTTCTTTGATCGCTTCCCTGGCTTCGCGCAGGCGTTGTTCAGCGATTGAAGTTCGTTGGTTGTTGAGTTGAAGATACATTTCGGCAGCTTCGAGAAGATCTTCCGACCGGCTTAAGTAGTTCCTCAACTCCAGTGGAACGGACGGGCGCAGTTGGGAGAGTTTCTCTTCGGCCGGTACTAGTTTTGACTCTAACTCAATGCGGGAGAAAAGGTCGTCTTCCATCTCAAGAAAGGGCGCAATGGCATCGTCGATTGCCTGGAGTAAGTTTGTTGAAGAAGGGGGACTGTTTACGGTGCTCGACATCGTTCCGAATTCTAGCATCGCTCGTGCAGAAAGGTGGCGAGGATAACTTTCCAAGATGGATTTCAACCTCTCCTGGACTTTCGAGTTTCTCGCGAGATCGACGAGGGACATGCGCAGGGAAACTTCTTCCCGCGTAGTCACTTTTTCGATTAAGTGAAACGCTTCCGAGCCTTGCCGCAATTCGACTGGGACAGGCTCGTTGGCAAACGAGAGCGCTTCGTCGAGACTGGAGTAGGAAATTAGTTCCACTGGGAAGAGGATGCCGAGATTCTGGGTAGATTTTATATATTCGATCACCTGGCCGTAAGCACTTTCTGGAATAAGCAGGTAAGGCCTCTCAAATTTTGCTGCCGCCTGGATCACTCCAAGAAGATCCTCCTTCAGGACGGGAGAAGAATCCCAGGTCTCTAATTCTCCGGAAAGGACAAATTGACCATGGATCTCTCTCTTATTCAGGGCCGTGTCGAGTAGCACGAGAGCCGGGAGCTTTCCGGGCAAACCGGTGGGGAGTGCGGTGACTTGCAAGGTTTCTGCAGGAGTGCAGTTGATCTCCGCTACCGCACCCTGTGGCCAGTCCCATTCACGTTCCTCAATTATGGATCCGGGGACCTTCAGTTCCTTGATAGGCAGAGAAGCTTCCCCGGAAAGAAATGGAAGCTCGGGAAAACCCTTCGCCATGGGACCGGTAACCCAAGGAAATTGGGAAACTTCCTCTGGGCCTGATGCACTTCTCAGCGTCAGGAGAAAATCACCTGCGACGATTGTGGTCGCATCTTCGCCCATCTGGCGCACACACATCAACCTTCGGGAGACGGGAGTAATTTCCGGAAGCTCTACTTCGGTTGTGGGCGGCACTGGTGGACTGGGCGTTTCGGGACCAAAAGGATCCACGCGCATTTCTTTCTCTTCCTTTCGAATAAGGCTGCGCGCTTCTTTCATGATGTCGCCTGCCCGAATCGTACTTTGTTGCTCGGTAGGTTCGAGAGAGACGAATCGATTCCACCCCGGAGGCTTTCCCTCAGTTAAATCAGCGAATTCTTGAATTCGCTTCAACGGTGGCTCCGGGTGAGTCAGGAGAGAGAGTTCCATCAAAAAAGGAGCGAGCTTTTTCTCCTCAGGGTCGACTGGAGCCTCCAATAGCTGCTGTGCGGTGGACCAGAGGTTCTCGGATACAGTGGTTATGTTGCTGAAGTATTGTGTCTCTGCGGGGGGGCGGCCTTCAATTAGAGCCTGATATGTCTGTCTGGAATTGTAATGAAGCGGATCGAGTCTCAGAGCAATCGCCAGCGCCTTTTCTTTCAGATCATCGTCTACACGTTTGTGAGAGGGGAAATTGGCTGCAAGAGCAGCGAGAGCCTGCAGAAGTGAATCCCTCTGCGAAGACTCAAGAAAAATACCGTCAGCGGAGAACACTTCGGTATCGAAATCTGGCGAATCAAAAGCGCCGCTCGAATCCGTGACCAGGGCGGTGAGAACCACGATCATAGATAAGACACGGATTCCGGCAAGAAACGCTTTTTTCATTCAATTCCAGTGAGCTTGGATGCTATCATCCGCCGCGGTTCCTGTCTACGTTCGTCTCTTTCGAAGCCTCCTTGAGCACCCGCCTGCCAATCTGCTCCAACCATGAAGTGCATCAAAACCAGAGAAACAGTTCTGTTTTACGATACTGATTGCGGAGGAGTGGTATCGAACATTGCTTATCTTCGATATATAGAAAGGGCACGTTGCACACTTCTTGCGGAGTTGGGAATGGAACTAACGGCGATGAACGAGACAAATCTGTTTCCTGCGGTCATTCGAACTGAAGTCGATTACCTTTCTCCCGCTCGCTTGGGTGACGAAGTCGAGGTGAGCGCTTGTATGGAAGGCGCTGAGCGGGTGCGAGCAACATGTGGCTTCGAACTCTCTGTTTCAGGGGAGAGAGTGGTCGCAAGAGCGAAGCAGATTGTGGCTCTTGTCCAGATGCCGTCGGGACGCCCCAGGAGAATCCCGGCTGACTGGTTTACGGACAATGAGTCGGGGGAATCTTTTTGACTTGCTGATTTTAGCGATTTGAATCACATTGTAAATACACCACCGCCTAGCTTCAATGAGTGAACTTCAAACTGATAGCGCAAATGAACTCACGTTTTCCATCTTGAGAAGGGGAGAGCGCGATCCAGAGGGCCCATACAGCGAGCACGACCTCCTTGCTCTCTTGAACGACAGAAAAATTTCTGTTCACGACATGGTCTACTACGAGGGCATTGGTGAGTGGAAGCCCATTCACGAAGTCTTTGAGGTTCAGGAGCAGATCAGCCATTTTGTTGACGACGGGCAGGATACCGAAAAGGTGGGTATCGCCTTTCGTGAGGTATCGAATGTCATAGGTGAGACCGAAGATATCTACTATATTGCTGTTCAGGCGAAAGTTGGACTTCTTAGCAAAACGAAGCAGTGCGTGGTCATTACGGACAAGCACATTTTTATTCTCAATGAGAAGCGTGTTGGGTACGAGCTGGAGGCCCACCCGTGGAAGTCGGTCATGAACACCCTTATGCGGGACGAGGGTAAGGGACTGGGAACCTTTTCTCTCCTTCTTGGGGCAGACAATCGCTACGACGTGAATCACATTCCATTGAAGCAGGTGCAGCGCCTCTTTCAGCTCTCTCAGGAAATGAAGGACAGCGTGGGCTGAACCGATCTACTACCGTCGGCCCAGGTATTTTGCCATCGAACGCAGCATCGAAGCAGCAAGCGCTGGGTGGCTTTCCATGATTTTGTGGAGTGCCTGCTGGGGGATGCAGAATGCTTTGGCCACACCAGAACTCTGGACGGTTGCTGTCGCAGGAGTGAGGGACACCGCGCTGATCTCTCCGGCAACTTCACCTTTCTCCGTCATACGGTTTACCAGGTCGCCCTCTACAAAAACGTCAAACTCTCCTTCGAGGAGAGTCCAAATGCTCTCCCCCTGCTTTCCTTCTGTAATAATCACCGTGCCTGGGTCGAGAGTTTTAATCTCCCCCGCCTCCACGAGCGCAACAACGACATCTTCCGGAGCGTCCGCAAACGCTTCGTTCTGCATTAATAGGGTGACTAATTCTGCGCTTTCCATCCTCAAAGGAAACTATCACTGAGAGCCGCCAAGGTTCAAGCAGCACATTTGCGAAGCGGGAATTGAAATTCGCGTAATTTGAGGAAAGTCGTAGGTTGAATCGACGTCCTGTGAAGACACATGTTGAACAAACCAGACAAACAAGCCGAGACAGAACCTATTGAGATTCGCTGCTATTTCGTCCGCGAGAGGAACGCTCTTGCTGTGAGGGGCGAGTTTTCTCCCATTTACACCGATTTTTACCTGCACTTGATGCAGCATCAGATTCAGCATGAGCCTCAGCAGGACCTGATGCTGAAGGATGGACTCGCGGCATTGACTCTCCATCTCGCTTCGCGCCCGTGGAACGAAGCAGTCGCGTGGACGCTCAGCTGGCAGGACCCCTTGCAGAACTTCTTTTTCACCGGTAGCAACAGGCAGGGAAACATTACGGGGCGCCTGTTCACCGAAGACGTGCGAAAGCGGGACGCGAATCTCTTTATTTCGCAGGTAACCACGGATGGTGGAGAGCCGAGACAGAGCATGATCGAGGTAGAAACGCCAAATCCCTTCGAAATCGCCGAGTTCTACTACCAACAGAGCGAGCAGCGACGCGGTCGGTTCTTTCGCTACAGCGAAGAAGATTATGTTTTTGTCTCTGCTCAGCCAGATTGCGATCTCGATTGGTTGGAAGCATTGGACGATGAGAAAATTCAAACTCTTGATCAAGACGAGGAAATGAGCTTGCTCGAGACCAGGCACTATCGCTTCGACTGCGGATGCAGTCCTGACCGGATCTTTCCCATCATTGCAGGGATGACGGACGAAGCTCGGGAAGAAATCTTTGGTAAAGAGGAGGTCATCCCAGCCGGATGCCCCCGTTGCGGAGCGCGCTATGTCATCACTCGAGAAGCTCTCGAAGCCTACATGCAGGACCAGAAATGAAAAAAGACCGCAAAGGCGACGAGAAGCGTCGAGAACAGGAGCTGGCCTGGATCGGAGATACCGTTCTGGATTTGTACGCCCGCTCGTGGATACTCGAAACCTACGGAACTCTCTGTGGCGAAAAGCTCAGGAATATGACCTCCAATCAGTTCTTATCCGCGATTGGAAACCCTACCTCCGTCGAAGCCCGCATTGGGAAGATCTATCAGGAAAACGGGCTGGAAGCTGCTTTTGACTGGATTCGAGAGAACCTGCTCCCTCTTTTCCAGAAGCAGGAAAAAAATCGTCGTTAGTTTCTCCCTGACGCTAATGGAGTAAGGACGAACCACGCATAGGTTCGAATCCTCAGACGTTTTTGTAATCGAAACGGCGCCCGGAGTCGCCTATTATTCCGACCATCAGTCCACAGCCATGAAATCTATACAGAACCGCCTGTTATTCTTCAGCCTGTCCGCAGCACTTCTCGCTGCCGCTCCCCGAGTGAAGGCCGAGGTCGTATATGTTGAGCCCACAAAACCTTATAAAAACTCAACATTTTTGCAGTCTGCGAATCCGGGAAAGGTCGATCTCTCGCGCGGCTCGGTGCAGATTCCTATGATCACCTGGGCAGCCGATGGTGTCACTGTTTCCAGTAACGAGGGGACTAAGGCCAATCCAGATTCGCCGCTGGCGAAGGCGATGGGAGTTTCTGCCGAATTGGAGTTGGTCGACAACTTTGATACTCAGGTAAAAAACTACATCTCTGGAAAGTCCCCATTTCTGCGAGGCACGGTGGGTATGATCAACCTTGCCAGTGAGGCGCTTTCGTCACTCGGGCCGGACTACGCTCCCGTGGTAATCTTCCAGCTCTCGTGGTCTACTGGAGCCGATGGTTTCGTGGCCAAGGATATTGAGAATCTCGCTGACTTGAAGGGAAAGTCCGTTGTCGTGCAGGCGTCGGGCCCTCACTTCGACCTCGTTCAGGTGCTTCTCGAAGATGCCGGGCTCAAGCCTGATGATGTCACCATCAAATACGTGAGCGAAATCACCTACAACCCGGACGTCGCGGCCGATGGCAATACGCACGATCCCGCGGGAGCCTTTCGTGAAGACAGTTCAATCGCTGGGGCGGCTTGTATTTTTCCGGATATCCTGACACTGACCGCAGGGGGCACTGTCGGGACCGGTGCTGAGGACAGCGTCAAAGGAGCACGCCCTATCTTGACGACGAGAACTGCCTCACGAGTGATCGCGGATGTCTATGCTGTTCGAGCTGATTTCTTTCGTGAGAACCGCGAGATTGTTCACGGGTTTGTTCAGGCTCAATTGAGCGAACAGGAAAGCTTTCAGGCGGAGTTGGCTAACATTGCGAAAAAGAGCAATGCCGATAAATCTAAGGTCGATGCTTTCAAGAAAAAGTGTGGACCTCTGGCTGAGATATTCCTCCTCGACGCGGGTGCAGTGAATGATTACATCGCTTGGGTGGGAGTAGATCTGGAACTGGCTGGAAAGGGCGGAAACATCGATTTCTTTACGAACGACAAGAACCCCATCGGCTTTGTCCCGAGTTGCGAACGAATTCAGAAATACTACGCCGCCACCGGGACCGTCGAGAACGTGACACTTCCGGAGTACGCTGGTTGGAATTTCTCCACAGACTTTGGAGGCGCTGCGACTCCCATTACCAAAAAGAAGGAAGTCTTCACCAGCACCCAGATGGTCCGCAAGGCTGCGGAAAGTGAAGATGCGAGCATGCTGTTTTCCACCTCATTCCAGTTCCCGGCAAACACTTCCAATATTGAATGGCAGAACCACAAAGACATCTTCGATACGCTGCACGAAAAAGTTACCAGATACGGTGGGGCGATTGTGCAGCTGCGTGGCCATGCCGACAACTTCTTCTATAATTTCGTTCTCGCGAAGAAGCAGCAGGGCGAAAACACCTACAAAAAGCGCGTTGCTGGAACGAATCAATTCAAGGAATACCCGCTTCCCAAGATTGAACAGGTGGTTAATTCAGCAAACCAGCTCAGCTACGAGCGGGCCTTTGCTGTCAAGCGCGCCTACGCCCAGTATCTTCGGGAAGCTCAGGGGTTTACCAACGACGAAATCGACCTTTCACGATTCGATGTGAAAGGGATGGGAATCTCCGATCCAATCCATGGAAAACCGACAAAACCGGAGCAGCGGGCTGAGAACATGCGGGGAGAGATGTTCATCTACGCGGTCGAAGCGGAGATCCCATTGGATTTCGGAGTCGACGATCTGCAGTAATCGAGAGAAACCCGAACACAGGAACACGATATGAAGACTCGACTGATCCTCTCTTTCATCGCTTCCGTCTCTCTGATCGGTTATGCGGATGACATCGAACAGGCACTGGAGGAAGAAAAACAGGCCCAGACAGCCACCGCGATCACCATCATTTTTGATACATCGGGGTCGATGGAAGAGGAAAACAAGATGGCAGAGGCGAAGAGCGCATTCTCCACTTGGTTAAAAGAATTACCCACGACCTACAGCTTGGGTTTGCTCGATTTTGCTCAGGGATCGGGACGTGTAGTTGTCCCGATTGGCCGGGGAGATGGACAACGTGATTCGATTGCTGGGCATGTGTCAGGAGCAAAACCTTACGGAAAAACCCCAATTGTTCAGTGCTTGCAACTGGCCCGGGAGGCCATCGCAAAGCGAAGAGAAGAGTTCTCGCCCTACGAGCGCCACGTGGTGGTCGTCTTTACCGATGGCTATGAAACGGTCGATCCTAACGGGACTCGCGGGGTCTTGAAAGAAATTCTCGCGCTACGCAGTGAAATTGTCGAAGTGGTAGGAATTGGCTTTCATGGTCAGGGCGCATATATGAAGCCGGCTGCCACCCGCTATATGGAGGCCGACAATGAACAGGAACTTGTCCAGAGCTTGCTCGAAGTCGATGCAGAGATCGGAGATGACACCGATATCGAAATTACAGATAAGGATCTCGCAGCGATGCAGGCATTGAAAGCAATCCGGCAAGTTGCACCGGGTGGGGAAACAGAATAAATAAGAACCCTCCCGAATTCTCCCACAAATGAAGAAAGTATTTGTCGCAGCCTGTATCCTCCTGCTACTCGGGATGATTGGCTGGAAGGTGAGTGAGCCGTGGCGGGAAGCGAAAAAGGAAGAGAATCAACTTCTCAATACAAGTGACGCGAAAGGGATCGAGCATCGGATCACTATCTGTGGCGATGAATGGCTCGGGTACCTGATCTTTCGGTCGCCCCGTTTTCGAAGTGAGATGGAGAAGCGAGCTATCGCTGTAAACTTCAAGAACGAGCCCGATTTCCAGGCACGTTTTGAAATGCTCGATTCCGGCGATTGCGATCTGGTATGCGCCACAATCGACAGTTTTCTGCTCAATGGAGAGTCAACGAATTATCCGGGAGTCATCGTCTTCGGAATTGATGAATCGTATGGTGGCGACGCGGTGATCGCAACGGAAGGTATCGCTACCCTTGATGATCTCCGCGCTGAGAACATCAAAGGTGCATTTGTTGGCTTTTCTCCTTCTGAATTCTTGCTGAAGTCTCAAGTGGCTCACTTTGAGATTGAGAACCTTAAGACGAACCTTCCTTCTTTCCGCACTGACGATGCCCAGACCGCTTACAATCGTCTGAAAAACGGGGATGCTGACTTTGCTGTGCTCTGGGAGCCCTTTGTATCAAAGTCCCTTCGCGAGATTCCTGGAGCGACCCGACTGATCGATACACGGCAGGCGCGGAGCGTGATTTATGATGTCTCGATAGCTTCGCGATCTCTCGTGTCAGAGAAGCCAGCCGTTGTGCAGGCAATCACCGATGTGTACTTCGACACGCTGAATTACTATTCATCCGACCCGGAGGAATTTCGAAAACTTGCCAAGAAAGACAGCGGAGAATCGGAGTCGAACGCAGACACCATGCTCAGTGGTATCCGCTTTCTCGATCTCAAAGGCAACCGGGATATGATCAACGGTCAGGGCGAGCTTCGCTTGACCGACGCTGTCGCGAATATCACCCGAATTCTTGTCGATGTCGGAGATCTCTCCACCGATCCGCTAGAGGGAAATCCACGTCTCATTGTGAACAGTGGGTTCCTACAGAAGAGCAGCTCCAGCATGGCTTCGAATGCTTCGACCCAAGCCGAGCCGCTTCAGCGCTTTTTTGCTCCATTGGATGAAACTGCCTGGGACGCTCTTTGGGAAAAGCGGACCGGAACATTGTTGGAAAAGCCGATCACATTTGGAGTTGGTCAGGCTACCATACCGGAAGAATTTCAGCAGGAACTTCTCGAAGCTACACAGAAGCTTGTTCACTACCCCGGGCACCGCATCATCGTTCAGGCTCACGTCAGTCCAGGCTCGAACAAGGAGGCCGATCTTGCCCTGTCGCAGGAGAGAGCGAATGCCATCCGGGACTGCCTGATTCAGAAGGGAAAAATCTCTGAGCACCGAGTCCACGCAGTCGGGAGAGGAGGCGAGGAACCTCTGGCGAAAGAGTCCGGTGAGGGGCTGCGCTCATGGAAGCGACGTTGCCGTCGTGCCCGAATTTATCTCGCAGAGGATACCTGATCGATCTACGTTCCTATCCATGCCGCCAGCCGACGACAGTTTGCGATCGACCTTTCCGATTCCGGACAGCAAAATAAAGGCCCGGAAGTGGAAGATTGCTCTGGGGTCTCCCATCACATGGGCCCCGTATCTTCCTGTCGTTGGAGCTTTTGCCTTCCTTGATATCGGAGCCGGTTGGTTTGCTGCGCTAGCCGCTGCCGTCACAGTCGGGATAGGTTGGTACTGGAAGGGGCACGGTCAAAAGCTCGAGTCCAAATTGCTGGAAGAAGTGATTGCCGAAAGCAACGATAAGCAGGACAAGCATTTGATCGATGTTGCTCTCGAACTTTCCGCGAAGGGGCATGGCAAATATGCAGATACGATGGTGAGTTTCGTGGAGAAAAAGCAGCAGATCGAGAGCGCGATCCACGGAGATGGGGATGGCCTGACTTCGCCGAAAAAGGAGGTCGAGAGCCTGACAGACGCAGTGGCATTCGGCGTAGCCGATCAACTGGAGCGTTTGGCAAATTTCGACGATCGCCTCAACAAATCGCCGGTTCCCCTGACGGTCGAACAGAGAAAGAACATTGAAGAAGCCCGTCAATCGGTTGCGGAACAGGTGCACTCCGCATGGAACACCTTGGAAGATACCTGGCAAAATCTTGGGCGGCTTCTCAATCCATCCGGAGGCTTGGTCGATGAGGATGCCACTCACTTGGAACTGGATCGTGCAATCAATCGGCTCCGTCGGGAACAGGATATTGCGAAGCGAGTAAGTGATCGAATGTCTCAGGAATGGAGTGAAACTTTTGGCGATTTTGAAAGCGATTTATCAGCGCCGATAGAAAACTCTCAACCTATGGGAGAGTCTGAAAAGAATTGAGAGTGATGTCTTTGTTTGCCGATATTGAGGATGAGTTGACTGGAGAGCTGGCATCAGATTTCTCCGAGGTGTTTTCCTCGGTGAAACGGCTCACCGAATTGCTTAATCTGGATTCCTATGCCGAAATGGGGAAAGGCGATGTTCCTGCCTCAGTCCTCCTCCAGGCTGAGGCAGAATTGTCAGGGCTACTGAGTCATGATCTTCAGGAAAACCTCCCCACGGAAATACCCATTCCGGTGGTTGATGCGTTCCTGTTGGCCTATCGGTTGGAGCCTCTGTACCCGGATACCGTTGGAACAGTGGAAGAGACTGTGTCTACGATTGAACTCGTAACATACCCGCATTTTAAAGCCAGGAGAGTGGGCGCCGCACGACACTCGTCCGCCCTTGCCGCACTGGCAAAGAAACTGCAGGTCTCAGAACACCGCCTCCAGGCAATCGAGGTCGAATTCAGAAAGGCCGAAGAAAAACTGAAGCAGAGACGCCTTCTCGTGGATGTTGTCAGGAAGTGGCTGGTTGATGGGGAAAATGCGGCAAAGCCGAAGAAAGAAATCAAACAAGTCTTCGATCGGTATTTCCCAGGCAATCCTCTACGGGCGAACGAGATCGAAATGATCGTCACTCGAACCTGTCTTTACTGGAGTCTTCCCAAAGAGAAGGAACTCGAAGAAAACCGGACAGTAGAAGAAAAGGAAGAAGCGGTTGCCTGGCTCAAACACACCGGGCGATTTGCCTTTCAATATTTCAGCCATTTTCCCACATTCAGCTCTTTCGATGCAAGAGACGCAGGCCCTGATTTGGTGAGCGATTTAGCTGCGGAGTTAGGATGGACGGAAGCCGACGTTATTGAAGGACTGAACTCCACAACAACAATCGAGCGGACTGCCGAAATCGAGAAATACCTCATTCATGACACGTGGGGGCACATGTGGCAGGGCGACCTGACAGAGCTTCGCAGGCTCTACGACACGATGGAGAGTCTCAAATCTCCCGTCGATGCAAACGAACACCTCCACCTTCCCGATGGAAACGTGGTGTCTCCGCTGGACTTGGTTTATCTCACCGCCAGCGGGACGATTCGATTTGATGAAGAGTTGGCAACTCGATATCTGGACCAGTGGATACGAGAGCGGATGGACGCGCTTCTCGCTCCCATTGTGGCGGAACTGACTGCCGATTGTATCGAATACAAATTCAAACTCGATAACGCGGAAAAAGAGGACCTGTTGCCATCTTCGTCCCTTTTCTATGATAACCCGGCCAAACTCGATTTTGCTTGGGTAGACATCGGCTATTTCGTCCGATCCCTTCGACGAACCAATGCGATCTATCGCAAGAGCGATGAGTTGAAGCACAACCTGGTCGAGAGAATGTGCTTTCTGCTGAAGCTGAAATACCCGAGACAGTATAAGCGGATCGAGAGCGAAGAGGCCCTCACGGCGGAAGTTGAGAAAACGGTCGGGCGATTTCTCGAGATTCTGTCAGAAAGAGAGGAAATGCACCTTAACCAGGAACTCTTGTTCGAAGACCTCGATGGCGACAGAATTCCTGAGGTGAATGCATTCTTTTTGCTCTTCACAAACTTCCTTCGCGTTCAGTTCACCTTGAATCGCCTGATCAAAGGGGAGATGGAGGGAAAAAGGACGAATCTCGCCGAACTCTTCAATGTCCTCATGATCTTCGTAGTGCGTTACTACGAAAATGACTCAATGGTTCGCTTCTGGAGTCTCGATGAAACTCTCGGTCAGTACGGGCTCGCTTTGCTCATCGAAGCCTCCCGTGCAGAACAGGATTTTTGAAAGATTCGAAAAAAATTCTGCGTTTTACTAATGAATTAACAGGACGTATCGTTCTTGTTCTACCTGCCGCCTTAATTATTAAGACGTCTTTATGAAACACGACACGAACCGCGCCGGATTTCCGGCTAAACGGCTGGTTTACCTATGTTCTATTCTTACTGCAACTTGGATGTTGTCCTCCTGCGAGACGACGGGATCCAGCTCAGGTAGGAGTGGTGCTGGGCAGCTGCCTGCATCAGCACTGAACAATCCAGCGGTGAAAGCGCGTAATGCGCAAATTGCCACAGAGCCTACCGGGAACTACTACATTGGACGCCGATACTGGACGGACGGGACGCGTTTCTGGGGCTACTTACGTCAGCCACGTCAGCCTTGGTCTGAGGCGAAACTGGTGATCATGAATGAGACCATCACCAAACAGCCAGACCGAGTACCGGAAGAAGGAACAGGCCTGACGCATGGATACGACCACAATTACGAGTACCGAATCTGGGGAAGCTTTACCGGAAAAACCATCTACGATCCCAATTCGAACTTCGTCGTTCCTGAATTTCGATTGTCGAAATACGAAGTGATCAGCCAAAACCCTGGTTTCCTCTTTTATCCGGGCGAGACATACAGTCCGCGTAGACTTCCCGTCAAGCACCCCCCGTTTCCATAAACTCCGGGTTGCGAACGCGACCCGGTAGATACCCTGCCGTGTTTTGAGCCAAGCCCCCGTTCTTGTAGTCGAAGACGAACCGGCCATCGCCGAGACCATCGTCTATGCCTTGGAGTCGGACGGATTTTCGGTTGTCCACGCGGGAACAGGAAGGGAAGGGCTTGCCGCGTTGAAAGACGCGAATCCAAGATTTGTCGTGCTCGACGTTGGGCTGCCAGACATCACTGGATTCGATGTCTGTCGTGAGATTCGCAAAGAATCGGAAGTCCCTATTTTATTTCTGACCGCTCGCGAAAACGAGATTGATCGTGTGGTTGGTCTCGAGTTAGGGGCGGATGATTACGTGGTGAAACCATTCAGCCCGCGTGAGCTGACCGCGAGAATCCACGCCATTCTCCGGCGGTTTGAAAGAGGCTCGTCTGGACCAGAGATAACAGAAGAAAGAGGAAATGTCTGCTGTGGGCCCCTGACGTTGGTTCTCGATCAGTATCGAGGTACGTGTCAGGATGCCGATCTCGGGTTGTCTCGATACGAATTCGGAATGCTGAAGGTATTTATGGAGAACCCTGAGCGGGTGTTTTCGAGGGACCAACTCATGGATCTGGTGTGGGATGAACCGGAAGCGGCATCGGATCGCACAGTGGATGCGCACATCAAGACGCTCCGTAAGAAACTGCACGAGGTGGATCCAGACTTTGACCCTATCGTTACGCATCGCGGCCTGGGTTACAGCTTCAAACGTGCGAGGTGACATACTGTGAAAATCACGCTGCTGATCGTCATCGGATTTCTTGCCATCGCTGGCAGCGGGTTCTATTGGGTAATGAAAACGATTCGGGACGATGTCTCGCGTCAGTATTCACAGGCCTCTGAGGAGCCGTTGGTGGACTTTGCCCATCTCTTTGCCGGGTTGCTCGAACAAGACCTGAGAGATGGGAAGATTGATGTTTCGAACTTCAGGCAAGGTATAGCCAGCGCCTACAAGAGGGAATTTCTCGCGACGATCTACCAGTTGGAGAAAAGAGAGATTCAGACAAACATCTACATCACGAACGAAGTCGGAATCGTGATTTTTGATTCCGATGAAGGCAAGAGAGAGGGAAAGGACTACTCGGAATACAATGATGTTTATCTCGCTCGGCAGGGGAAATATGGGGTGAGAAGTACCCGCCTGGATCCTGGTGATCCCAGAACGAGCGTGTTTTTTATTGCGGCGCCGATTTATTTTGAGGACGAGATGATTGGCACGCTAACCGTCTCGAGACCCGAAGTGGCAATGGCTCCTTTTGTGGATGAATCACGTCGACTCATTCTGAAAACGAGTCTGGTGGCGGCAGCAGTTGTCGCAATTGGCTCAGTCCTTTGGGCGTATCTCATTCTTTCCCCTATCAGAAACCTCACAAGGCATGCACTGGGAGTTGCCCAAGGAGAGAAAGAAACTGTGCCGCCAACGGGTTTGGGAGAACTCAAAACACTGTCACTCGCTCTCGAGAAAATGAGAAGAGAACTCGAAGGACGGCACTACGTGGAAAATTATGTGCAGGCATTGACCCACGAACTCAAAAGTCCTTTGGCGGCCATTCGTGGGGCTGCCGAGTTGGTAGATGAGTCCATGCCCGAAGAAACCCGTAAGCGGTTTTTGAACAATATCCTGACCGAGACCACAAGAAGCGAAGATATGGTCAGGCGATTGGTCCAGCTCGCTTCGGTCGAAAGCCAGACAACGCTGGGTCGAAAAGAAGAGATTAATCTGTCGGAGTTACTGAAGGAGGAACTGGAAGAACTCAAGACATCTCGGGAGGCCCGCAACCTCACCGTTGAGCAAAAGGGCTTGGAGAAGTCCGAGAAAATCGTTGGAGATTCGCTGATGCTCCGAATCGCAATACGAAATGTTCTCGGTAACGCATTCGATTTTTCGCCGAATGGGGGAACGGTGGAAGTTGAGCTAGCCAGGGAAGAAGGGAAAATTTCTCTTTGGGTAAGAGATGAAGGCCCGGGAATTCCTGACTTTGCAGAGGGCCGGGTTTTTGATCGCTTCTATTCGCTCAAGAATGAAGTGACGGGGCGCAAGGGCTCGGGCATTGGTTTGAGCTTTGTTCGCTCCGCGATGGAGCTTCATGGTGGCGACGCGACGCTCACCAATCGACCAGATCGCGGTGCTGTGGCGAAGCTGACATTCGCCTGACAGGGATTTATTTTTTCTTTCCTTTTTTCTTCTTCCCTCGGGATTGGTGTTCTAAAGCAGCCATTTCCGTTTCCTGACCCAGATCGCCTTGTTCCTTCATCCACGAATCGAGTCGGCCTTGGAGGTCTCGCAGAATCTCTGAATGATCTGCCGAATCGGCCAGGTTGTTCCATTTGTGCCAGCCATTTCCCACTTCGTAGAGTTCGACAGGGGGGCGGTAATGATAGCGTTCCACGAACTTTGCGGCTCGTTTCTTTCCTGACTCGGCTCGTCTGACCCACGATTGGAACTCTTCCGATTTCGAACAGGCATTCGTGAATTTTACTTCCGGGGTGAAGTTCACGATCAATTGATGAGTCTTCGATCGAATACTCCGGATACCGAAATTCTCTGACCCGAAGTTGATCCCACGGGTCGTCATGATGCCGTACACGTATTCTTTGTGTTCGGTCGCTTCGCCTGCGAGGACAGGGAGAAAGCTCTTTCCGTCGAGTCCGTCTGGTATCTCGATGTCGACGGCATCTAGAAGCGTTGGAACGACATCGGTGTATTCCACCATTGCGTCAGTCGATGAGCCCTCTGCCACTTTCCCCGGCCAGCGGACGAGAAGGGCGGTCTGCAAACCGGGATCGTACAGCGTCCATTTGGCGAAGGGCAGGCTGTTTCCCTGTTCGCTCGAAACCATGACAATGGTGTTTTCTGTCAGGGAATACTTATCGAGTAAGTCCAGGATTTGTCCCACCTGTCCATCGTAGTAGGTGACCTCGGCCAGGTATTTTGACATGCCTTGACGAGTTGCCGGGGTGTCGATGAAATAAGGGGGCAGCTTGATTTCTTTTGGCGGGTACTGGGTGGCATCACCCAGGTTCCAGGGCTCGTGTGGCTCATTGGAACAAGCAAAGAGGCAGAAAGGAGTGTCGGCTTCTTTTGATTCAGCCATCAGCTTCTCGATGGCTTCCATATCCGGATTTTTCTGTCCTGAGTATTCGAAGGGAAAAACCGACTCGGGAGAAATATGCCGCTTTCCACTCAGCGCCACCCGATAGCCGTGTGGCTGTAAATAGTGCACAATGCTCTTTGT
This sequence comes from Verrucomicrobiales bacterium, assembly GCA_002698785.1. Classification (GTDB taxonomy): domain Bacteria; phylum Verrucomicrobiota; class Verrucomicrobiia; order Verrucomicrobiales; family DEV007; genus Arctic95D-9. The sequence continues at coordinate 133,233 of PAAG01000045.1, forward strand.
GCCTTCTTTCGCGAACGTGTGATTGGGATATGCACCCGTCTTTACCGGATAAATCCCCGTGTAGAGATTGTGTCGTGTTGGCGAACACATGGGTGCCGCCTGGAAACACTGACGGAACACCATCCCTTCTCCCGCCAATCGGTCGAAGTTGGGTGTCTTTGCTTGCCCTCCGTAGACGCTGAGATCCGAGTGCGTCAGGTCGTCTGCATTAATGAAGACGATGTTCGGCTTGTCTGGCGCCGCAAAGGCAAGGCTGAAAAACGCGGGGAGAAAGAGAAAAGGGATCCATTTCATCCCCGCGACTTTGCCGCAAAGTGATTAGCTGCGGAAGGGACTGATTGAAGTAATCTTGTAAGACTTCGTCCCTCCATCAACCAATGGCAGGTCGACCTGATCGCCGACCTTCTTCTCCAGAATCTGGACGGCCCTCTCAGAGAGATAGGCAATGATTCCCTGTTCTGGATCAGAATCCCAAGCACCAAGAATGGTATAAGTGAGCGTTTCGTCGTCGCTGGTAGATTCCATTTCGACGACCGTCCCGATCGACGCCTGGCTCGTGTCCGGGTTCGCGAAATCGGTTGGCTGAGCCAGTTTCAAATCGCGTTCCCAGTCGTTCTGACGCTTCATGAGAACACGCTGGTATTCCTTGGCAGACTTATACTCGAAGTTCTCGCGCAAGTCTCCGTAGGAGCGTGCAATCTTGATGTCTTCCCGGTTCTGGGGAATCTCTTCTTTGACCAATCGATCGTAGGCAGCCTTCTTGACTGTGTAGCTCTCCTCGGAAACGATGAGAGTCTCGTCCTGCTTTTTCTCATTCCCACTGACCAAATCCAACACGTCGGGGTGAAGCTTGATGACACGGGCCATGAGGGACTTTCGAGTCAATTCATCGAAAGAAGCAGAAGTAATAAGTCGGCTCGCAAAATTTCGAATTGTGTTGATGTTGGCCCCTTCGATCAAATCAGGAATCAAGTCTTTGTCGGTTTCGACGAGGTCGCGAAGGCGGTTTGCCGAGCGAACGGAACCTTCTTCATTCAACTGGTCGGACTCAAGTGAGCTCATCACGGAAAGGCTCAGTTCTGGAGTGAAAAGATTTTTCGCCATTCCTTTTCTCTCCTTGCAGATCCATGCAAGGGAGTCGGAGGAAAGGGAGCGCTGCTGGAGTCCATCTTCCATATACTCGATGAGTGCGGCTTTCTTCTCCGAGGACTCGAGGAAGTTCGCGATCTCTGAGATCGAGCGCAAGTTGCACTCTGGAATGATTCCGAGAATCTTGTCGACCCACTCATCGCCAAATGCCTCGGGGAAACTCTTAAGGACCTGACGAAGGCGAGTAAGTGATAGTTCTTCGAAAAGACCCGGAATGGCGCTCTCGTCGGCGGCAAGAATCTCGGAGATCTTGATCTGATCGTCACCTGCCTCAAGATCTTTGACCTTACTGCAAAGTTCTTCACGGATCAAAATGAGTTCGACCGCTTGAAGATACTGCAGTTTGACCCCTTTTCGGGCAATCTCGCTGATATCGGCGACGAGGTTTTCGAGTCTGTCCTGGTGATCTTTGAAGGCGCCGATATCTTTAATGATTGCTTCGACTGCTTTCACTTTCGCTTTGAGATCGCGTGCTTCATGAAAGTCGGCGATGAGGCCTTCTGAGGGATCGAAATCTTCCTCACGCAGTTCAAGCGGCTCTGTTCTTTTCGCTGGAACAATAAACTGAAGGTCTTCGCGAAGCTTCTTCTTGGTGGATTCCCACCAGCTTTTGTATTTTCCTTCGGTGACGATTTTTCCTTTCACCAACTCTTCCAGTTGGTCGAGGTAGAGTCTGTCACCATGGCTGCTGAGGGCGAGCTTTACCAGTTCAACGGAATCGCTCGCTGCGAGGTCACGGAGTTCGTCGAGTGAAGAGTGCCTTTTCGCCAGGAAGGAATCCTCCGGGATAGGGGTAAGAGACATACCGGCAAATTTCATTCCCATCTCGTGTCCTTCCTTTTCTTCAAAGTCGACGACTACCTTGACGTTCAGGCGGTCCCACTCGGCAATTTTGCCGGCGCCCCAGCTTTTGTGTTCACAAAACGTACCAGGAGGCAGGGCCTCCAGTTGCTCTGCGGTTTCTGGCTCGATCTTTCCTCGTGCGACTAGCTTTTCAAGTTCGGGATGCATTGTTGCTCAACATAGAAAGAAGGAGCCCCGAGCCAAGCGAAAAAAAATTTTTGGTTGCCAATTATCTTGGGTCTGTCTAATCTGCGCACCAGATATGAGGAAATTTTTGGCCATCCTGATGCTCTTTGCGTTCTCTTCGGTAGCAGTTGCCGATATTCACGAGCCGCCGAAGACGAAATACACGAAAGCGCGGAAGTTCAGCCGCGGTCTTTCAAATATCCTTTACGGGTGGACGGAAATTCCTACCACAATGCACCGCTGGGGCGAAAGACATACAGAGCAAGCCTCTGGAATTATGTTCGCAGGACTGATTCAGGGCACACAGCGTGCAGGTGCTCGTCTGAAGTATGGATTCTACGAGTTGATCAACTGGCAGAAGCCTCTCTACAAAGACAGCTACCGCCCAGCTATGGCAGACATCGATTATCTTCCCTGGAGCGGATACGAAGAGTTTCCTCCACAGATCGGTTTCCTGACTACGGTAGGCTACACGCGTGGTAGAACTTGGTAAGTCTCTGACTGCAAAGAATTTGGAAAGCCGTCCTTCGGGGCGGCTTTTTTTGTGTCCAATAGGAAGGTTCACCGGTAGCAGGAAAGGAACTGCTGGTAGAACTCCACTCCGGCGAGCAGATCGTCGACCTTCAGATACTCGTCTTTCGTGTGTGCCTGGGCGATACTACCGGGGCCAACGGCAACTGCCGGAATTCCTCCGTCCTCTAGCCTTCCGGCATCGCAGAACCATGGTGCACTCGTCAGTTTCGAACCGATTGATTTGAGCTTCTGGATGCCGTCGATCTCCGGATCTGTCTGGAGAGGAGTCGAGTCACCGATGGTCGTAACTTCGAAGGCATCTTCCAGGCCCATTTTGCCTAGTGTCTCGCTGAGGAGCTTCCTACATCCGCCCCATTGGTAAAATGCGGGAGTTTCCCGAAAATCGAGGGTAATACGGCATTGCGCTGGTACGATATTCGTACTGTTGCCGCCGTGAATTGTTCCGAGGCTTACTGTAGGGTCACCGAGAACGGGGTCCGGAAAATTCTTTAAGCGGGATTCCATGCGCGTGAGAAGTTCCTCCATCACGCTGGTGAGTCTCCGGATCGCGTTCACACCGCGTTGGGGAGTGGACCCGTGACACGACTTCCCGTTAGAGGTTAGTTCGAGCCATACGCAACCCTTGTGGGTGTATACCGTTTCTAATTCAGTGGGCTCACCCACGACAGCGAATTCGAATTCACCTGAGTGCTTGTCTGCGAAATGTTTTGACCCTGGTTGTCCTGCCTCTTCCCCCATTAGCCCGACAAAGCTCACTGCGGCAGATAAATCAGGAATCTCTTCCCGCATCAGGTGGAGCGCCCATAGCATAGCAGCCATTGTCCCTTTTGTGTCGGAGGCACCTCGCCCATAGATTTTTCCATCTTCAATGACTCCTCCGAAAGGATCGACGGTCATTCCTTGAACGCTCACCGTGTCTGTATGGGGAGCGAATAGAATTCCAGGCTTGTTCTCCCTGCCGGGAAAATGTGCGATGACATTGGGTCTTCCCTCAAGGACTTCTTCGAATTGGACCGCTGCACCGCACTCTGTGAGAAAGGAGCCTACCCATTCAGCACAATCTTTCTCTCCAGTAGCGCCTTGGCCAGGTGCTCCATCCGGATTTACGCTGGGGATTCGGATGAGCTCCTGGAGGAGTGCCTGTGGGCTGGTTGGGAATTCGAACATATCTTTGACTCCGTGGGACTCTAGAACATACGAGGCCAAGTGCCTTGAGAAAAATGACCGAATCGAGATTTACAAATGATTAAGCGGTTGACATTAAGTTAGATTCGAGGCCTTAATGATCTCAAACAAACTTTTAAAAAGTTCGCGGAATGAGTGATAAAGATCCACCCAAACCTTCGGTTAGTACGTCTACCGTGCCTCTGAAAAAGGAGACAGTTCGAATTAGTCTCAGGGCTCAGTCTGATGAGTCGGGACCTGTAGCTCCGAAAGGTTCTACCGCTCCGATTCCCTCCGACGGTCCATCAACTGCACCAATTCCTACGGACGCACCACAGACGGCTCCCATTGGCGACGTCTCGGCACCGACAGCGCCTACCGCCCCCAGTGCTCCGCCGCCTCCAAGTGCTCCTTCTGCGCCAGCACCGCCACGCGCGGCCCCTACTCCGCCTCCTGCGGCGCCACCCGCTGGCCCTAAGACTATTCCTTTGTCAAAAGCTCCAGATCCACTGGGTCCAACCACTCCTGTAGGTGTGGCGAAATCAGGGGGACCTGACCCTCTGGGACCAACAGCACCAGTTCCTACAACGACTGCTGCAACGTCGCCTGTTGGTGCGAAGACAATTCCACTGGCTAAGGCTCCCGGAAGCGGAGGTCCTGGCCCTGTTGGGAAGACAACGACTCCTCTGCAACAACCGGGGGGCGCTAAGCCTCTTCCTGCTGCTACCGTTAAGATGGGGCAGGCAACCCAGCCGATGGGTCAGCCAGGAAGCCCGACAAAAACCATTTCCCAAGCTCCCAACATTCAGTCCACGGAAGAAGATGCCGAGGAAGAATGGGAAGAAGAATACGAAGAATCTGGACTCATGCCTTTCGCTATCATTGTCCTTCTCCTGTCCATCGTGGTGCTCGCTATTGAGCTGTTCACGAAGATGAGCGGGGGTTGAGGAAATTTTCATTCACAAGTTACCCTTCAGGTAGAGGCGCTGCTTCCCTTCGTGGTGGTCGGCATCCCATAGGTGTAGGAATATTGTGCATTTCGGTCGCTGTGCCGAGACGTATCCGGATTTCTCACTTGCTCACTACCGAATAATAGGGGAATAACAGGCTCAGGCAGGAGGCCGACAACGGGCTTCTGCTCGTAATCTTTTCTGAACAACAATCTCAGTTTATACCCATGGCACACGAATCTATCGTCAATCTTACTAGCGACAATTTTGCGAGCGAAGCAGAAGGCGCATCCACACCTGTTATCATCGATTTCTGGTCCGAGCACTGCGGTCCCTGCAAGATGCTGTCCCCAGTTCTCGATCAGGTGGCAGAGGAAGTTGCCGATACGGCGAAAGTGACCAAGGTCGATGTAATGGCTGAGCGTGAGTTGGCGATGAAATTCGGCATTCGCGCAGTCCCAACACTCGTCTTCATGAAGGATGGTGAGATCAAAGAGACAAAGACCGGCATTATGGGAAAAGATGCCATCGTCGAGAAACTGAAATCTCTCGCTTGAGGCAGGCTCTTGAATAGCACCAGTCCAGATAGTTCCTCCACTGCGAAGTGGTCTCGGTCGGGAGTCCCTGTTGTTCTGGGGCTCATCCTCCTGACTGTTGCTTATCGTCTTGCCATTTCCCATTTCGGATTCGCTGGGAACACAGCTCCCCTGATGGCAACGGCCTTTGGAGGAGCTTTGCTTCTTGGGCTGCGGTTCTGGTGGATTCCCGCTCTCGCTCTTGTGGCGAGCGATTTGATTCTTGGATTCTGGCATGGCAGCGGAGGGATTGGGGGATACACGATTTTATCCGCATGCTTTATATTTGCCGTCAGCTATACGGCTGCTGTTCTCGGCCGGCGTAAAAAGACATGGGCGCGCATGCTGTTTGGAACATTGGTGTGTAGCGTAGCATTCTACGTCGTGGCGAATACATACAGCTGGCTCGCATGGCCGGGGTATGAAAAGTCACTGTTCGGTTGGTGGCAGAGCCAGACCGTGGGGGTACCCAATGTGTCGCCTCCCGCGTGGGCGTTCTTGAGAAACGCTCTCATTGCCGACACAATCTGGTGCGGTCTAGCGGGGGTATTGTTCTTTTTTGATTTCCGCTCGCTGGGGCAGGGGCAGGCTTCCGTTTCGGAAAGCGTCTAGCTGCACGAGGCGGAAGAGAAATTGCGCAGAAATTCTTCGCAATTTCTTTACGAAAGGCTGTGTCTCCGTACCGTTCCGGCATGTCTAAAATCCCTCACCCTTTTCTTTGCGACGAATTCCATATCGAATGGTCGACGCTGGTTCCGGAAGCTATCGAGCCAGACATCAAAGCGGCCCTCACTGAAGCGCAGGAAAAGATCGGTGCGCTCTGTGAGGAATTTGATCCAGAAGAGCTGACGTTCGAGAACACGATGGTGGAGATGGAAAAGGCCACCGAAACTCTTTCCCGGGCATGGGGGCTCGTAAGTCATCTCGACTCGGTCCGCAACAGTGATGAGCTACGAGCGGCATACAATGCTATGCTGCCAGAGGTGACGCAGTTCTATTCGCGCATACCTCTGAACGAGAAGTTGTGGAAACGAATTAAGGCCTATTCGGAGACGAAAGAAGCGGCGTCATTGACTGGAATCCGAAAGCGACTCCTTGAAGAAGAGGTAAAGAGCTTTGTTCGGAGCGGTGCAGATTTGCCCGAGGATCAGAAAACGCGTCTCGAAGAAGTTCAGGCGGAACTGGCGAAGCACACCCAGAAATTTTCGGAAAACGTCCTCGACTCGACAAACGCGTGGGAACTCATCGTGGAAGATGAGAGCAGGCTCGCCGGCCTACCAGAGACAGCAATGGCTGTTCTTCGATCGGAAGCGGAAGCCAAAGATCTCGGCACGGATGAAAAGCCAGTCTGGCGGATTACCCTGAAAGCTCCGGTCTATTTCCCTGTCCTCGAATTTGCGGACGATGCATCTCTCAGGCAGGAAGTGTGGGAAGGCAGTGTTACGATTGGGCGTGGCGAGAAATTCGATAACACAGAATTGATCTGGGACATCCTGCGCCTTCGGCATGAGAAAGCCGCGATCCTTGGAAAGGTGAATTTTGCCGATCAGGTTCTTGAAGAGCGCATGGCGAAAGACGGAGCGACAGCGCTGAATTTTGTCGAGGACTTGGCGGAAAAGACGAAGCCGTTTTTCCAGAAGGAAATTGAGGAGCTCAGCGAATTCAGAAAAGGAAAAGAGCCTGACTGGGATGGCGATTTTCAACCATGGGATGTGCCTTACTGGTGTGAGAAGCTCCGGAAAGCCCGCTACGATTTCGACGAAGAAGAGGTCCGCCCATACTTTGCGATTGGTAATGTGATCCAGGGAATGTTCCGCCTCACGGAACAGATTTTTGGACTGGATATCACCGAGCGGGACGCGATCTACGCCAGGCCAGGTGAGAAACCGGAAGGGGAAGGGGCGGAAGTCTGGCACCCAGAGGTGAAGTTCTACGAGCTTCGTGATTCAGAAACTGGCGAGCACCTCGGTTCCTTTTATGCTGACTGGCATCCGAGAGACGAAAAACGTGGAGGCGCCTGGATGAACTATCTTCTCACCGGTGTTCCTGGCAAAGAAGGTGCCGAACGCGAGCCTCATCTTGGTTTGATTTGCGGCAACATGACACCTTCTTCCTCGAAGAAGCCTGCTTTGCTTACCCACAGCGAAGTAGAAACCGTTTTCCACGAATTTGGCCATCTGCTGCACCACCTTCTGGGCGAGGTCGAAATTAAGTCTCTAAACGGAGTCAACGTCGTCTGGGACTTCGTGGAGCTGCCCTCCCAGATTATGGAGAACTTCTGCTGGTCTCGCGTGAGCCTCGACTTTTTTGCGAAGCACTACGAGACCGGCGAGCCGATCCCGGATGCGCTGTTTGAGAAAATGTTAGGCGCGCGCAACTTCCAGTCAGCCATGGCTCAGATGAGACAGCTCTCATTCGGTAAGATGGATCTGGAGCTGCACATCAATCATTACGAAAAGCCCGAGGCAAAGACCCTCGACGAACTGGTATACCAGATTCTGGACGGTTACCTCATGCCTCTGGCGACACGTCCTCCCGCGATGGCTCGACGTTTTACCCACCTTTTCGCCAGCGCGACAGGTTACGCGGCGGGCTACTACTCTTACAAGTGGGCTGAAGTTCTTGATGCTGACGCATTCACTCGATTTGATGAAGCGGGTGTGCTGAGTTCCGAGGTCGGCCGCGAATTCCGGGAGAAAATTCTGAGCAAAGGAAACTCTCGCGAAGCCGGCGAATTGTTCCGCGAATTCATGGGCCGCGATCCCGATCTTGCGGCTTTGTTAGAAAGAAGCGGTTTGGTAGCCTGATTTACGGCGTCTGGGTCATGAAGTGGTTTCGGCGGCGAAAGGAAGAGGCTCGATTGCGCGGTCTCTTCCAGTCGTGCGTTACTCCTGAAGCGGTTGATTCGCTCATTGCTGAAACTGGCTTAGTTGATAGTTCGTTGAAAGAGCGGGAGGTTGAGTTTGTCTGGTTATGGATTGATCTACGACTCTCCAATGAACGGGCCGAAATGCTAGGGCGAGCGATGGCATTGGCGGTTGAGAGCGGTTGTTTTGTGGACGCCATTTGCCCGCCTTTGATTACAATTTATCACAATGTGATTTCGTTCAAGGAAGGCGGCGAAACTTTCGAGAGAACTGATTTTGTTGGTCGCCTACAGGCCGAGTTTGGCTCTCGCGCAAAGGTAGTTCATGGAGCGGCAACTGCATCCGTAGGTAATATTGGATCTAAAGACCGATTCTCATATGGTGTCGTAGCGGCGTGGCAGGAACCTGTATTGATCCATCTGACTCAACAGAAATTTGGTGAGTATTCAGAATGGCATTCCTGAGGTTATGATCCAGATTTCCGCTTCAAAACTTGAGCCCTTTTTTATTTTTTTCTCATGAGGTGGACAACGAAAGCTCGGATTCAGAATCTGATTTCAAAACTGCCCTCGGGTCTTTCGTATACCGCCTATTATGGGCTTCAGCGGAAATTCGGACGGCTTCGTGAATTCGAATTTCCTCGTAAGATCCGGGCCGCCAGCGAGATTTGGAGCCGAATCGAAAAGCAGGGGAGAGATCCCAAAGGTGGAGTCTTTTTCGAAGTCGGTACCGGCTGGGTGCCTGTCGTTCCCTTAACCTTCTGGCTCATGGGAGCGGAGCGAACTATTACGGTCGATTTGAATCCGTATGTTCGCCCGAAGCTCGTGGAGGAGGCCCTTCAGTTCCTCGTGGAAAAACCGAAGCGAGTGAGATCGATTCTCGACGGTCGGTTGGATGAAGCTCGGTATGAGAAGGCAATTTCGCTGCTGGAGCAGCGGCCTTTCTCCATGGAGCGATTCTACGACGAATGTGGGATCGAATACCGTGCTCCATCCGACGCATCGGCGACAGGTTTGGACGACGATTGTATCGACTTCCATGTTTCCTTTGTCGTTCTTGAGCATATCCCTCCCGGTGTCGTAAAAGGGATTTTCGAAGAGGGGAACAGGATCGTGAAACCCGATGGTCTCTTTGTTCACTTGATTGATTACAGTGATCACTTCGCGCACACTGACAAGACGATAACCGTGATCAATTTCCTTCAATACTCGGACGAGGAGTGGGATCGCTTCGCTTCAAATCGATACATGTACATGAATCGTCTGCGGCACGATGACTACCAGGAGATCTTCCAGAATGTGGGTCACCAGGTTGTGGAGACTGAGCCGGTCACAGATGAAAGAGCGGAAATTCTCCTCTCGTCGGGCACTTTTCCTATCACAAAACGTTTCGCCTCGAAGGACCACGAAATTCTCGCAATCAAGAATTCCTGGTTCGTCTCAAGGCCGGAGTCCCCTTAATTTTTACCTTCGGTTTTCCAGCGCGGCAGCGACGAACCCTTTGAATAGTGGATGAGGGTTGGTTGGTTTGCTCTGGAACTCGGGGTGAAACTGAACGGCGATGAAGAAAGGGTGGTCAGGAATTTCGATGATCTCCGCGAGCGACTCGTCCGGCGAAGTTCCTACCAGCTTGAAACCCTTGCTTTCAAAGTTGTCCTTGTAGTTCTGATTGAACTCATAGCGGTGGCGGTGCCGTTCGTTTACCTTTGTGCTTCCGTAGAGTTCGGCACACTTGCTGTTCGAGTCCAGCTTGGCTTCCCAGGTTCCGAGACGCATTGTTGCTCCCATGTTCTCCACTTCCTTCTGTTCTTCGAGAAGGCAGATCACAGGATGGGGAGTAAAAGGATTGAATTCCGTGCTGTGCGCATCTTCCAGTCCGCACACATTTCGTGCGAATTCGATGGTCGCGATCTGCATGCCCAGACAGATACCGAAATAGGGGATGTCGTTCTCGCGAGCATACTTCGCAGCCGTGATCTTCCCTTCGATCCCGCGATCTCCAAATCCACCAGGGATCAGGATGGCGGAGACGTCATCGAGATATTGCGAAGGTCCATTCTGCTCGATATCTCCGGAGTCAATTCTAACCACTTCCACCTTGGCATCGTTCGCCGCACCAGCGTGCGTGAGTGATTCGTAGATCGACTTGTAGGCATCCATCAGGTCGATGTATTTCCCGACCACTCCGATTTTCACGGTGTGCGTCGGGTTGACGATACGGTCGACCATATTTCGCCACTCGATGAGTTCAGGCTCTTTGCTTTCGAGTCCCAGGCGGTCACAAATGATGCTGTCGAGCTGCTGATCGTGAAGCTTGAGAGGCGCTTCGTAGATTGTCCCCTTCATGTCGACGAAAGGAACTACGGCCTCGGGTTTCACATTACAGAACATCGAGATTTTGCGCTTCAGATCGTTGTCCACGGGATGCTCCGATCGGCAAATGATCACATCCGGGGCGATACCGATCTCACGCAGCTTCGCGACGCTCTGCTGTGTCGGCTTTGTCTTCAGTTCTTCTGCAGCCTTGATGTATGGCACCAGGGTTGCGTGCATGTAGGCGACATTCTCGTGCCCGACTTCATCCTTGAACTGACGCAAAGCTTCCAGGAAAGGCAGCCCTTCGATGTCACCCGTTGTTCCACCGATCTCGGTGATGATAATGTCGGCGTCAGTCTGCGCAGCGACATCGTAGATTCTGCCTTTGATCTCGTCCGTCACGTGAGGAATCACCTGGACAGTAGCTCCCAGATAATCACCCTTCCGTTCTTTCCGAATCACGTTTTCGTATACCTGACCGCTCGTCAGGTTGTTCAATTGCGACAGCTTGCCACTGGTAAAACGCTCGTAGTGTCCCAAGTCCAAATCGGTCTCGGCACCGTCGTCCAAAACATAAACCTCGCCGTGCTGAAACGGGCTCATCGTGCCTGGATCAACATTCAAGTACGGATCGAATTTCTGCATGAGGACTTTGAATCCCCTGCATTCGAGCAATGTTCCGAGGGCTGCTGCTGCAAGTCCTTTTCCGAGAGAACTTACCACCCCTCCTGTGACGAAGATGTACTTCATGAGGTCAACTGTTCGTGGAGTATCGCTGCCTGCTCTGGCGTGTCAACGCCGGGCGAATCGTCTTCTGTTAAAACTACCCGAATTCGTCCACCGTTCTCCAGCGCACGGAGTTGTTCGAGACCTTCGGTGCGTTCCAGAAGTGATGGTTCCCAGGTAATAAAATCAAAAAGAAAGTCGCGCCGGAATCCATAAATTCCCTTGTGACGATAGTAGATCAGTTCCTCGGGAGTGTTCCTGGGGTGGGGGATCAGGCTTCGGGAGAAATAAAGTGCGTTCCCGTTCGCATCGATGGTCACCTTGACCACATTGGAATCCTCCAGAACCGGATCACCCGGTTGAATAGGGTTAGCCGCAGTAATCATGGGCAGCCCCGGCTGAGCAAGGAGATCCGCAGCGAGCCGATCAATCAAATCGGTATCGATGAGCGGTTCGTCTCCCTGGATATTGATGATGTGCGTCATCAAGGGAAATGCTTCAGCCACCTCCGCTGCACGATCCGTCCCGCTTGGATGATCATCCCTGGTCATCGTCACATGTCCTCCGAATTCGCGAACAACCTCCGCGATCCTCTCGTCATCAGTAGCCACCGTTAGGTGGGCCAGGTTTCGACATTGCTGGCACCGATCCCAGACATGCTGGATGAGAGGTTTACCTGCAAGAGGATGAAGGGGTTTTCCGGGAAACCGGGTCGATCCCCATCGAGCGGGGATGACACCGAGAACCTGTTTGGAGTCGATCGACATAATCCGGTCACGAAGTCTAGAATCACCAACTAATCAAGAGATTCTAGTCAGAGAATCCAATTGAATTCTCAGCCGGGATGGCGGAAACGTGCGAAAGAAACAACCCGCATTTGTTTTGGAAATAGCCTGCCTAGACCTCGAAGGAGTCCTGATTCCGGAAATCTGGATCAACGTTGCCCAGAAGACGGGAATCGACGAGTTGCTCGCAACCACTCGCGACATTCCTGACTACGACGTTTTGATGACACAGCGTTTGAGAATTCTCGACGAACACAATCTCAAGATTCAGGATATTCAGGAAGTCATCGATGGGCTCGGACCGCTGGAGGGGGCAAAAGACTTCCTCGATTGGTTGAAAACCGAATTCCAGGTCGTGATCCTCTCCGACACCTTCTACGAGTTTGCTGATCCCTTGATGCGTCAGTTAGGGAATCCAACACTCTTTTGCCACAAGCTTGGAATTTCAGAGGAGGGAAAAGTCGAGGCCTATCATCTCCGGATGCCGGATCAGAAGCGTGAAGCCGTGAAGCGGTTCCACGAACTGAACTTCAAAGTAATCGCTTCAGGCGACTCCTACAACGATACCACCATGCTGGGAGAGGCGGACCGGGGTATTCTTTTCTGTCCTCCTCAGAACGTGATCGACGAATTTCCCCAGTATCCGGTCGCGACAAACTACAACGAGTTGAAGGAAGCCTTCCTCGAAGCTCGCGCGGCTATTCGCGCCTAGGACGCCGAGTATTCCGCCCAGGAGCTGGATGTCTCCCAGACCTTCACTGCCACGACGCGAACGTTATCTCTCAGCCCGTACTCGTGCTCTTCGCTGGCATAAGCGGCCAGCGATTCGCTGAGGTGGTGAAAAATATCACGCGCCAACACCTCTGTAGTCGGGTCTTCTGATTCGTAGCCGATCACTCGGTCCCCAAATCGCTCCTTAAAATCGGCGTAAGAAGCATCATCCGTGTTCATGCAGATCGCGTGGTCGAATTGATCGAGATAATCCGACAAGATCAATTTCAGCACTTTGAAATCGCAGACCATCTCATTCTTGTCCAGATCCTCGGCTTCGAGAACACATTCCACCTTGCGGGAATGCCCGTGGGGAAAGCGGCACTTGTCGGGATGCTTGCTCAGCATGTGACCGTTTTCGATTTCAAAGATTCTGCAGACGCGATAGGGCATGTTCGGGTTTTTCCGGAGGGGCGCGAAATGTCCACGGGTAACGACCGAAACGCAAGCGCCATTCTCAGGCGGCGTTTTGCATGGTGTCTTCGAGGAAATCACGATTCTGGATTGCTTCGATCGCAATTCCCGGCATGGTGACAAAAGTAACTGCGAGAAATGGAGGAAGCATCGAGTTCCAGCGATACCCTGATTGGCCTTGTGGCTTGTTTCCTAATGGGCGTTGTTCCCATTCTGTTCATCATCTCGCTGGTGATGGCCATCGTCCGCAAATCGAAAGGATGGGCGATCACCTCGATGGCAACCGTTCTGCTGGGCTTCGCCTGTTTCGTCCTGCTCGCTATCTACGGAGCTGATCAGGCAAAGGAAGAAGGCGTGGAAAATGCCAAAGAAGCTCCAGTGAAATTCGAGCTTTCCGATGGCTCTGCCTTTTTCGAACCCCAGGGTATCTGGTCATTCGTGGATATGGGATTTCGCGATACCCATCTGGAAATCGGGAATTCGAACGGGCACGATTATTATGCAGTGTTTGTGGACGAAAAGGAAAACCTTCCTGCAGACTTCCTTTTGTCCGATTTCGCGGCGGTCTCGCTTGAGTTTGCCAAGTCCACATTGAGCGCACCGGAGCTCGGAGAACCCAAGCAGGTCGAGATAGCAGGCATGCCCGGAGTCCAGCAGGAGGTCGTAGGAACGGCGTCGAATGTTGAATACGTCTATCTCTGCACCTTTTTGGAAGGACCGGACCGATATTATCACCTTCTTGGATGGACACAGGTTCCATATCGCGAAACTTCGCTCCCTCAGCTTGAGTCGGTTGCGGAGACTTTTCGCGAAATCGAGCCGAAGTGACCCTGAATTCCGCGCATATATTGTCGTGTGTCTGCTATTTGACGAAATCGACATGGTGGAATCCAAGATTTCCTCATGATTCCATGTGAGGTAGGCACGAGAGATGCATCAAAATCAGACTGAACGAGATACATGAGCCGTACATTAGGAGACAGAATTGGATTTTTTGGGAAAGCGCCGGAAACGGGTAAGCAGGATGATCATCTTGCTCGGGAATATGTGAACCTGAAGCTGGCATCACGAGGCTTCCCAATTGTTGGAGAGGAAGAGGATTACCCGTTCCTGGAAATGGGTAGGTCACTCATCCAGAACTTTCAGGAACGCCTTCGTGTTCTCGAGAACTACCGGGCTCCTGTGGACCAGCACATTTCGAACTGGCTGGCTAAGTATCTGGAAGGGACTTCCGCCTTTACTGAAGGGGAGCCCATGCTTCCAGACGCGCTCGTGCTTGAGCGTCATGGCTTGGCCAGGTTGCTATCACTTCCTTCGAAAGGAGATAAGTTTCAGTCGGAAATCGTTTCCAGTTTTCGTACGTGGCAGGGAGTCTGCCACAATCCGGCCAAAGACAGGCGGACGACGAAAGGTGTCTTCCACGTCAGTGAGGGTGGTTTGCCGATTGCGGCCGACAAGAGAGCTGTGCCCAAAGAGACTTTTGCGCGTCTGTTGAAAGCTGCCTTGAATCCACCGGAAGACATCCTGACAGTTCCTTTCACCAGTGGAGAAGAGGAGCCCGTCAAAGCTTTCGTTTCTCTTATGCTGCGCCCTGTAGTTTCTCCAGAGGTATCTGGAGTGTCGGATGAAAAGACCATGGAGACTCGCTTCTTTGTGCCCGGCAACTTGGTCAGCAACCTCGATTTCGTAGAGTCGATTTTCGGCAATGCCGGTGACCCTTTCCTTCCGGAAAACGACGCGCGCCTCGACGTTGAGCACTGGTCGGGTCACACCGGGTGTGTGATTCTGGCTCCTCACCTCATCACTCTTAAGAAGAAAGATCTCGGTCTGCCACACATTTCCGAAGCAACGGAACGCCAGAAGGCTGATGGTATGTGCTGGGAAAATGAGGATGAGCTATACAACGATGGTTCAGCCTTCAAAGCGACGGCTCGCGATACTAGTGGAGTGGTTGTCACTCTCATTGCAGACAACTACTTTGGTTACTGCAAAAAAGAGGTCAAAACTCAGATTAGCTACGCGTCGAATCTTTACGGCCTCGCAGAGGAAGAGCACGCCGGTGGTGCGCTTGTCTTCCCCAGCTTCGACCTTGGCGAGCACTTCTCATTGAGCGAGCAGCACTTCGAGGTCGATCACTCGTTTCAAGAAGTCGTTGATCGTATGGGGGATCTTATCGATGTGCAGCCAGAGGGCTATGCGATCGACAAGACCTACCCGGATATCGTTTATATTCCGGAAGATGCTTACATTGATCTCCATGAGCAGGCAGTCACATGGAGCAAAGACGGGGAAGAACAGTCAATTCTTCTTCAACCGGAAAAGACCTACATCTTGCCATCCGGCTACAAGGTAGAAATGAGTAAGCCGGGAGAAGGCCAGCGTTGGAGATTGGTGGGAACGAACGCCGAAGGGACGTTCTGCCATAAGCCCTGTACGGTCTCAGGTGGCGGTAAGTCAGAGATCTCCAAGTCTCTCTCCGATGCCATGCTGGAAGGACCTGTGATCATGCCTCGTTTTGACAACGACATGTTCCTTGTTGAACAACTCCTCCAGCGGGACTATGGAGACCGATTCAGGAATCCCCGACCCGATGCCGAGCCTAGCCGGAAGGTTCTCGATCCTAAAAGGTCTTTGGGATCGGTAGTGCGATTGTTCTCGCCCAGTGATGAATTTTCTGACGACTACAACGAATTCATTTCCACCATTCCCCGCACGGTCAGAGATTTTATTCTCACGCTGAAACGATACTGGAAGCCCGATTGGGGCGACGATTGGCGCAGCCGATTCCGAGTCGACATGATCAACGGTGGTTCAGGCTACATCCTGAAATACCGCAGGGATACGGTGATGACCCGCTATCTGAGAGTCGGTTACAGCCAGGATGGCTCTTGGAGGATGTTTGGTCTACGGAAGGATTTCTTTCCTGCAACCAAGCTTCAGAGAGAGGACGACATCACCGCCTCGATCACTCTCCCTGCCGGGAAGATTGATCCGGCTCTTCTTCACCCTGATGTGAAATTCCCGAGCTACAAGTTTTCCCACAACTGTGAGTATCGTCTTTTCCAGAGACCCGATGAGGCAATCCATCGTGGATATGACAAGCAGACTGAAATCGACTTTTCGAAAGGCGGAAATTTCTTCTCAAACTATGAGCCTCAGACAAAAGATGATGGGAAGAAGATGGTCGAAGACGCGATTCGTTTCGACCAGTTTACCAAACCGCTGAAGAAAACGATCAACGGCTTCGTGAAAGCCAAGAGCGGTCCCGAATACTTCATCAGTTCCGCCCATCCTCGATTGGTAAATGGAAAGCCGAGTGCAAACCCTCGCTATCTCCAGAACCGACCCGATTTGGAAAACCCGCGTGCCGAATATCTTGGAGATCTTGGTTCGCGCCTCTATCGCCGCCTGACTCCTGAACAACCCGTTCTGAATCCGGTTCACGCAGTTCTACCGGGACGTAGAAACAACCCGGCGGATACCGCCGCAGGCATTCGTGCGCTTGCCGTTTATGGGCCGATTCACTACCAGGAGTTGCCCGAACTCTTCATGGATTTTGTTGCGAGTCTCACGGGCAAATCTCCATCAACAACTGGAGCAGGCTCGGAAGGGGCTTTGACCAAGGGGCCTTTCAATATGCTCCTGCCAGTGGTTGATTTGAACTCTGCTCTTCTCGGATACATCATGGGAGGCTACCAGGGATTCAGCACCGCAGCTGGATATATCGGACCCAATTATCGAGTCGATCACGATATCAGTCTGGTCGTTCCTGAAATCTGGAGTCGTATGTTCCTTCGTGAGCGCGATCCCAAATGGCTGATCGAGCAAGGATATCTCGAAGCGATGCAGGATTTCGAGGATAACGGCGAAACTATTCCCGGAAGCCGGTTGGGATACCGGATTACGTTCAAATTCGTCGATACCTTCTTCGGGCGCATGTTTACAGAGCCAAGAAGCGTCTTCACTGATGAGATGCTTCGCCCCGAACTTCAAAACCACGCCGAGTTCGTGGATGGAATCAAAAACATCACCGAGACTCAGCAGAAAGTCGCCAAGAGTTATTTCGATGATGGCGGTATCGAAGACGCTATTCCTCCGTTGAAGGCATTGCTCCACATCATGGCGCACGGAGACTACGAAGGAAAATCGATACACGATCCAGAAGTGCGCGCGCTTTTCGACCGCGAGACCGTGATTCAAAGCGAATGGTACAAAGAGCGCCTTGTTGCCAAGCGAGAAGCAAAATTGAACATGCTTCGAAGCCACGTGAGTTCGCTCGAATCGTTTATTGGGCGACGGAATTACGAGAAAGAGTCCGCGAGGCTTGGCCTGCCGGAGCGATTGGAAAAAACGAAGGCAAAACTCAGCGAGATCGAGTCAGATCCAGAAGGATTCGTGAGTGGGTTAGTTGGAACGATCGGGACCGATCCCTCGGTCCTGCCGTCCTGAATAATCTACTAGCGGTTCTTCTCGAAATACCGAACCAGGCCGGCGGTGATGCCGTCGGCGTACTCTTGGTAGATGTTTTTGCGGTAGGCTCCGTTGATTTCCCGTAGCCCATCGTACTCTCCCATTTGTACCCGGTCGTAGACTTCGCGATGGTTCATGCAGTAAGGTTCGAAAAACACCACCGGGCACATGAAGACGCGGTTGGCGAGCAGGTTCCTCGCCCAGACAAGGTCGTTGTTGTTGATCGCCATCCCGTTGGTGCCGTCGTAGTGGAATGAGGGCAGGCGAGTCTCCTTTTGCATGGGGCGCGAAATCTCGTCCGCCAGCTCTACCTCCTCGTAGTAGACCCGCTGGAGAATCCGGAGGAGCATTTCCATTCGTGTGTCGTCTTCGGCGATTTCACCGCCGCTGTAGCAGCCGTTGATAAGAAGATGGAGATGATTCGGCGTTTTGAATGACGGATAGCGTGCAGACATCGGGGACGCATTAAAATGCAGGCAGAGGGCCAAATCAGGCTGGAGACTCTCGTTCACCAAGTTGCCTCGTTCCCTGATCTCGCTGGAAATGGCAAACATCGCCTTTGCAGTGCTGGAAATTAGGCTGCCGGAGGGAACCTTCTTCCTTTGTATCAGGTAATGGCGGGCCTCTTCCTGAAGGGTTTCGACCCGTTCTTCGGTCACGGGGTGGTTGCTGTTTCTTGTCAGGAGGACTCTGGCACCGAGGAGGGAAAGATCTCGCTCGAGAATTTTTGCCACCGTTAAGGTCATTTCTCCTTCGCGAACTTCAATCGTGTCTCTACCGATCCGAAAGTGTCGGTCATCCCAAGTCACCCATTTTCCGCCGATGTGACCTGGGTCGATGGCGATAAGGACACCGTCTAGCGGCCGGGTAGAATTCGGCTCCAGGTCGGGTAAGTCGACAGGGCGGCGCCAGAATCGAGGTGGCTCGGCGGATAAGTGCCCTTTCTGCCGGAATCGCAAGTCATACCACCCGGCCTCCGGGTGGTTGGACTGCTTCAATATCAAAACCCTGTCCTCTTGGATGGTGATGAGATCTTTGTATTCCTCCTTACTTCTCGCGTAGCAATGATTCAGCAGATAAGTGAATTCTTCCCGGGTAATCGTGTGCTGGTAGGCATCCAGGATCGTCCAGTCTGGAACTTCGCCAAGGCGGGCAATGAATGGGGGAGGGGCCGAATAATCGCGAGGATCGCTTCCAGCCAGGTTCATCGAAACTGCGCCGGTCTGGGCGGGCGCTACGAAAGGAAAGCACGCCAGAGCGACGGCACTGGACGCTGCAAGTTTCGCCAAAATGATTTGAAAATATTGAGGAAAGATCTTCAACACGGTAACTATTTGGTTTTCCCTCCTCGTAAAACCAGCTGATGTAACTGAAGCATGCTCAGAATTCTATTTCTAGGAGATATTGTTGGCGAACCCGGTCGAAAAGCGGTGATTTCCCGCCTGCCTGAGATTCGGAAAGAAGAAAACGTCGACTTCATTATCGTGAACGGTGAAAACTCCGCTGGTGGACGGGGGATCACACCGAAGATCTCCATCGAACTTATGCGGGCTGGTGCTGCGGTGATTACGTCTGGGGACCACATCTGGGACCAGCAGGAGATCGTTGATTACATGGCGACGGAGCCTCGTCTGCTTCGACCGTTGAATTACCCGTCCGGAACTCCGGGCTTTGGCTCAATCGTGTTGGAAACCGCAAAGGGCAAGGTGGCCGTCATCAACGCGCAGGGAAGAAGCTTCATCCAGCCACCTCTGGAAAATCCCTTCATCGCCGTTTGCGACGAAATCGAGAAGCTGAAACAGGAAGAAGAGGTGTCTGTGATTTTTGTTGATTTCCACGCCGAGACGACCAGTGAGAAGATCGCTATGGGGCGATGCCTCGATGGGCTTGCCTCTGCAGTGGTCGGAACGCACACCCACGTGCAGACCGCGGACGAAACGATTTTCTCTGGTGGAACTGCTTATCTGACCGATGCCGGGATGTGCGGTCCGCTCGAATCCATCCTCGGGAGAGAGATCGAACCGATCGTCGAAAGGTTCCTTAAATCGACTCCGCGAAGGTTTCCTGTCGCCAAGGGAATTGTGGGAATTCGAGGAGTCATTGTGGATGTGGATGAGAAAACCGGGAAATCCGTCGAGATTCGCCGATTTTCGGAAGATTTTGATCCCCAAAATCAATGAATTGCTTTTTTTTAAACGAATTCGGAATATTTTTTTGACAGAACCAACCTGTCGAGTAGCTTTCGCGGCTAAATTCGCCCGTACGGCCCCTAAGTCCCCCGTGCACCCTCCCGAAAGGAAGTGATGCGTGGGGTTTATTGCCTTCAGGTGTAATTTGGATGCCTGAGTTATGGGATCATCCGGTCTTTAAGCTCAAGGTGCTTTAAAAGGCTCTTGTAGCTCAGGGGTAGAGCACTTCCTTGGTAAGGAAGAGGTCACGGGTTCAAATCCCGTCAAGAGCTCCATTTTTAGTATTACGTAAACAGAACTTAGAAAAAGACATAGCGAGAACGGGAAAGCGAGAAGCGCCCACGACCTGACAGTCGATTTTTAGACGATAACCAACAAAAAAACCAAACGACAATGGCAAAAGCAGCATTCGAACGAAACAAACCGCACGTGAACGTCGGAACGATCGGTCACGTTGACCACGGTAAGACGACGCTCACCGCCGCTATCACCACGACTCTCGCTGAGAAAGGTTTCGCGGAAAAGCGTGCTTACGACGAGATTGACGGTGCACCGGAAGAGCGCGAACGCGGAATTACAATTTCTACCGCACACGTTGAATACGAGACCGAGAACCGCCACTACGCCCACGTAGATTGCCCCGGTCACGCTGACTACGTGAAAAACATGATTACTGGTGCCGCTCAGATGGACGGTGCTATCCTCGTTTGCTCTGCAGCAGACGGTCCAATGCCTCAGACTCGTGAGCACATCCTTCTTGCTCGTCAGGTTGGTGTTCCTGCGATCGTGGTTTTCCTCAACAAGGTTGACCAGGTTGACGACGAAGAGCTTCTTGATCTAGTTGAGATGGAAGTTCGCGAACTTCTTAGCCAGTATGAGTTCCCAGGTGACGACATTCCAATCGTTCGTGGTTCTGCTCTCAAGGCTCTCGAGGGAGACGCAACTCATCAGGATGCAATCATGAAGCTCATGGAAGCTGTTGATGAATACATCCCGCTTCCTGAGCGCCCGATCGATCAGGATTTCCTTATGCCTGTTGAGGACGTGTTCTCTATCGAAGGTCGTGGTACTGTTGCGACTGGTCGTGTTGAGCGTGGGATCGTCAAGAAGATGGAAGAAGTTGAGATTGTTGGTATTCGCGACACTGTCAAAACTACTGTTACAGACATCGAGATGTTCCGTAAGCTTCTCGACGAAGGTCGTGCAGGTGACAACGTTGGGCTTCTTCTTCGTGGCCTCAAGAAAGACGACATCGAGCGCGGTCAGGTGATTGCAAAGCCTGGCTCCATCACTCCTCACCGTAAGTTCAAGGCAGAAGTTTACGTTCTGAGCAAGGATGAGGGTGGTCGTCACACGCCATTCTTCAACAACTACCGTCCTCAGTTCTACTTCCGTACAACTGACGTAACTGGTTCTGTCCAGCTTCCTGACGGAGTTGAGATGGTTATGCCTGGTGACAACGTTGCTATCGAAGTTGAATTGATTACTCCGATTGCTATGGAGAAGACCATCCGCTTCGCGATTCGTGAAGGTGGACGTACCGTTGGTGCGGGTCGTGTCTCCGACATCCTTGACTAATCAAGTGTAATTACTTTCTGATTTGTCCCGAGCTTCACGAGGAGCTCGGGGCAGCAGGAAAAACTATCGAGGGGACCCGAGATGTCGGCTCCCCTCTTTCCGCCAATAAGTGGAAGTGGGACATAGGGCAGTAGCTCAATTGGTAGAGTAGCGGTCTCCAAAACCGTTGGTTGCGAGTTCGAGTCTCGCCTGCCCTGCCACTCCTGAAAAAGCGGAAAATTTAACCCCCAAATTGGAAACATGAAGTTAGGAAAATACCTGGGAGAAGTTCGCGGAGAGCTGAAGAAGGCGACGTGGCCTTGGGATCCGAAAGAAAAGGGTCTTAAGAGATACAAGCAGCTCATCGATTCCACTGTAGTGGTCTTGATTGCGATGGTTCTCCTCGGGGCATTCGTGGCTACGATCGATTTTGCGATGCGTAACACCATGGATTTCCTCACCTCTGGATTCTAATTCTGACGTTTTTTAACCCCTTCACCCATGCCGAGTATCCCAGCACCAAATGATCAATGGTACGTGGTTCACGTTCTCTCCGGACAGGAGTTGAAAGTGCGCGACAGCATTGAGCGGCGAATCGCTGCCGAAGAAATGGGCGACCTTATCTACGAGGTGCTCGTTCCGCAGGAGCGTGTCTCAGAGGTGAAGTCTGGGCAGAAGCGGGAAGCGAATCGAAAATTCTTCCCGGGTTACATTATTATAAACATGCACCTCCTTCATGAGGACAATACCTTGGTCGACCGGACATGGTATTTCATTCAGGAGACTGATGGTGTGATTAATTTCGCCGGAACAAAAGACTACCCTATGCCCATGCCTATGCATGAAGTTGAGGGGATGCTCCAGCAGATTAAGGAGCGCGAAGGAAGCGTGAAGCCTGCTGTTGAGTTTGAGGTCGGTGATACTGTGGTGGTCTCTGATGGGCCTTTCCAGGGGCAGACCGGAATCATCGCCGAGGTTAATGAAGAAAAGGGCGAACTCATGGTGTCGGTCAACATCTTCGGGCGAGAGACACTTGTTCCGCTCGAATACTGGCAGGTAGAAGTTGGTTAAGAATTTGTGGATTGATTGGCCTTGCGGCCAGTTGGACGAGGAAGAGAAAGATTTTATTTAATAGGAAGCACGATGGCTAAAGAATTGGTTCAACAATTGAAGCTGCAGATCCCTGCAGGACAGGCAAACCCGTCACCTCCGGTCGGTCCGGCTCTCGGTCAGGCAGGGGTCAACATCATGGAGTTCTGTAAGGAGTTTAACGCTCGCACCCAGCAGAACGCAGGAGAGATTCTCCCCGTGGTAATCAGTGTGTTTGCAGACAAGAGTTTCACTTTCATTACCAAGAAGCCACCGGCAGCGGTTCTTCTCAAGAAGGCGGCTAACATCGCTTCCGGTTCCGGAACTCCAAACAAAACCAAGGTGGGAAAACTCACGCGCGACCAGCTCGTTGAAGTGGCTCGCATCAAGATGGAGGATATGAACACTGATGACGAGGAGATGGCGTGCCGCATCCTTGCTGGAACAGCTCGTCAGATGGGCCTCGAAATCGTCGACTAAATTTTTTGAGTAAACTCAAAACCGCAGGAGGGCTCGAAGTCCGTTCGCACTGCAACCTGAAACATGGCTAAGAAAAGAAGCAAAAGATACCTGAAGGCCGCCGAATTGGTGGAAGCGGGAAAGATCTACTCTATTGAAGAGGCGGTCTCCCTTGTGAAGAAGTTTCCTGCACCGAAGTTCGATCAGACGGTGACGATCACATTCCGTATGGGAGTTGATCCTCGTCAGTCCGATCAGATGGTTCGCGGAACATGTCCCCTTCCAAACGGAAGCGGTAAAGAAGTGAAGGTTCTCGTTTTCGCCGAAGGTGAAGCGGCAACAGAAGCGAAAAATGCAGGAGCTGATTATGTCGGCTTCGAAGCTCTGATCAAAGAAGTGCAGGGCGGAATGATGGATTTCGACGCAGTTATCGCTACGCCAGCTGCCATGTCCGAAGTTCGTAAGCTGGGTAGACAGTTGGGACCTCGCGGTCTCATGCCAAACCCAAAAACTGGCACCGTTACCGATGATACTGCTGGTGCAGTGAAAGCGGTGAAGGCTGGTCGTGTTGACTTCAAACTCGACAAAAATGGAAACATTTCAGTTCCGATCGGAAAAGCTTCTTTCGAAGACGCTGACCTGATTGAGAACGGCAAGGCCGTGATTGATGCGGTGAATGGTAATCGTCCGGCATCGGCAAAAGGGATCTTCCTCCTGAACGGGGCGATCACTGCGACGATGACTCCCGGTGTGAATGTCGACCTTTCAGATTGGAAGTGATCGAGAGGGCAATAACCACGAAGATTAGAATCACCAAACTTTAAGAACGATGAAAGAAGTAAAACAAGTCATCATCGACGACCTTTTGGGCCGGATTAACGAGTCGCCTTTCCTGATTGTAGCTGACTACGCGGGAATGACCGTTCCTCAGTTCGAAGATTTGCGCAAGCGACTCAAAGAAAACGGAGCCAAATTCCAGGTGGCCAAAAACAGTTTTGTTAAGCGCGCTGCAAATTCTGCCGAATACCCAGAGGGTGTTGCGGAGTTTCTCTCCGGCCAGACAGCTGTTGTCACGGGAGAAAGCGATGTTTGCGCGGCGGCGAAAGCACTGAAAACCTTCTCGAAAGAGAACGGTGGCAAGGGTGCGGTTCGCGGTGGCGTTCTCGACGGAGAGCTGCTCGACGTCGAAAAAGTGAATGCTCTTGCAGATCTTCCTCCGAAGGAAATTCTCCAGGCCCAGTTGCTCGGTGTGCTCAGCTCGCCAGCGCAGAAGCTCGTTACTGTTCTCAACGAACCAGGTGCTTCACTGGCACGTGTCCTTCAGGCGAAAGCCGACCAGGGATAAAACAGAAAACATTGATTTTTATTAACATTTTGGATGGCGACGATCGCCGTCTGATGAACCAGAAAACAAAAAACCGGGTTCCTTGTCGAATGCTGAGCGCAGCATCTTAATTGTCGGAACGCTTTTCGACGCGGCGATACCCACCAGAAATATGGCTGATACAGACGCATTAGTTGACCAGTTGAGTGGTCTGACGGTACTCGAGGTTGCTGACCTCGTGAAAGCATTGGAAGAAAAGTGGGGAGTTAGCGCTGCTGCTCCTGCTGCAGTTGCAGCTGCACCCGCCGCAGGTGGTGGCGAAGCTGCTGCTGAAGAGAAGGACGAATTTGACGTTGTTCTCGAATCTTTCGGTGACAACAAGATTGCCGTGATTAAGGCAGTTCGTGAAGCAATCTCCGGCCTCGGTCTTGCCGACGCTAAGAAGATTGTTGAGAGCGCTCCTACAACTCTTAAGGAAGCTGCTTCCAAGGACGAAGCCGAAGAAATCAAGACCAAGCTTACCGAAGCCGGTGCTACCATCGAGCTCAAGTAAGTTACTGCTTTCGGGACTTCCGGCCCTTTCGGGGGCCGGAAGCTCACCCGAAAATCTTTTTTTAAGAAATTTCGCTATCCAACCGTTACTAGTTACAGAGAGCGTGCATCTAACCCCGAGGCAACAAAGCTGAATTCGACGTCGAATCCTGGCCATTTTGAGATGGTCAGGCTTCGTCGTCTCGTATTTGAGGCGGCAGGCTCCGAGGGCGATAGCGTTTTCCCGTGTACACCTGTTTGTATGGGGATCTCGCTATCATAACGAGGGGCGCAAGAGTTCACGATCTCTAGAGACCCAATAAATCCAGCGCCATTATGTCAGCACGTGCCCAGAAACTCGAACGTTTGTATTTCGGTAAGATTGAGGAGGCAATCGATACTCCTAACCTTATCGAGGTACAGCTTGATTCCTATCGGGAGTTCCTTCAACAAGAAGTTACTCCGTCCGATCGGATTTCTACTGGCCTTCAGTCAGTCTTCCAGGAGGTCTTTCCGATCCAGAGTTATGACGAAAAATTCACACTCGATTTTGCAAAATATGAAGTAGGCGAGCCAAAGCTGACTGCCCTTGAGGCGCTCCGCGACGGTGAGACTTTCAGTGCTCCTCTCTACGTGACCTTTGCACTCACCGACGAGTCTGGGACGAAAGAAGAGCGTGTATACATGGGAGAGCTTCCCATGATGACCCAGCGGGGTACATTCGTCATCAACGGTGCTGAGCGTGTTGTTGTCAGCCAGCTTCACCGTTCTCCTGGTGTTTGCTTCGAAACCAACCTCCACCTGAACGGAAAGACTCTTTTTGGCTTCCGCATCATTCCTGACCGCGGTTCCTGGATGGAAGTTCAGTTTGATACGAACGACCTTCTATACGTATACCTCGACCGTCGTCGTCGCCGTCGTAAGTTCCTTGCGACAACATTCCTGCGCGCCATTGGATACCCGACTGACGAAGACATCATTTCCCAGTTTTATGAGATCGAAAAGCTGAAGATCGATCCTTCCATGGACGAGGCGGAACTCGCCAACATGGTCATTTTCGAGGACGTTATGGATGGTGACATGGTCGTGGCAAAAGCCTACGAGCCACTCACCCTCGCCGTAATTACCCAGCTCAGCGGTCTCGGTATCAAGAGTGTTCCGATCGTTCAGGCGTCTCACGATGACCTGTTGATCAAGTCACTCAAAAAGGATCCTGCTGCTAACGAAGAGGAAGCGCTTAAGGATATCTATCGCCGTCTCCGCCCTGGCGATCCTCCGACAGTGGCAAATGCTCGTGCGTTGCTGAAGCGCCTTTTCTTCGATCCGAAGAAGTACGACCTGACTCGTGTTGGTCGTTACAAGATCAACCAGAAACTCGGCCTCGATGTGGACGAAAACGAAAGAGTGATCACCTCCGACGATTTCCTCGTCGCTATGGGGTATCTCTTCGGTCTTCGCCGTGGTGAAGGTGTTCTCGATGACATTGACCACCTTGGTAGCCGTCGTATTCGTGCGGTAGGCGAGCTTCTCGCGAATCAGTGCCGTGTCGGTCTTGCCCGTACAGAGCGTCTCGTTAAAGAGCGAATGACTCTGTTCGACATCAATCTCGACGGAATGACTCCTTCGAAACTCGTGAACCCGAAAGCGCTTGCTGCCGTTGTTCGTGACTTCTTCGGTCGTTCTCAGTTGAGTCAGTTCATGGACCAGATCAACCCTCTGTCCGAACTGACCCACAAGCGTCGTCTTTCAGCTCTTGGACCTGGTGGTCTGAACCGTGACCGTGCCGGCTTCGAAGTGCGTGACGTTCACCCATCTCACTACGGCCGTATCTGCCCGATTGAGACACCGGAAGGTCCAAACATTGGTCTGATTAACTCGATGAGTTGTTATGCTCGTATCAACGAGTTTGGCTTCATCGAAACTCCTTACCGTCGTATCGTGAAGGGTAAAGTTTCCAAGAAGATCGACTATCTCACAGCTGACCAGGAAGAAAGCTACCTCATCGCTCAGGCAAACAACCCGATCGATGAGAAAGGAAATTTCCTTACTGAGAAGATCACGGTTCGTCACCTCGGTGAATTCATCGAAGTGGACCCAACCGAGTCGACTTACATGGACGTCTCTCCGAAGCAGCTTGTCTCTGTTGCGGCGAGTCTGATTCCTTTCCTTGAGCACGATGATGCGAACCGCGCACTCATGGGCTCGAACATGCAACGCCAGGGAGTTCCGCTTCTTGTTTCCGACTCTCCTTATGTCGGAACAGGAATGGAAGGCAAAGTGGCTCGTGACTCACGCGCTGTTGTCGTATCCATCGGGGCCGGAATCGTAGCTGCTGCTACGGCAGAGATCATCGTCGTGACAAGCGACGGAGAGCTGCCTTGTTCGGAGGCTCAATTCCTGACGAATCCTTTCAAGCTGAAGAGCGATGTGGACAACGGTGTTTACGTTTACCCGTTGCGTAAGTTCATGCGTTCGAACGCGGGCACCTGCATCAACCAGAAGCCAATCATCAACCGGGGCGACAAAGTCAAAGCGGGTGATGTTCTCGCTGACGGACCGAATACCGAGCAGGGTGAGCTTGCTCTCGGGCGCAACGTGCTCGTCGCGTTCATGCCTTGGAACGGATACAACTTCGAGGATGCGATCGTGATCAGCGAGCGCATCGTGAAAGAAGACGTCTACACCTCCATTCACGTGGATGAGTTCGAAATCGGAGCTCGTGACACCAAGCTTGGACCAGAAGAAATTACTCGCGACATTCCGAACGTCGGTGAAGAGGCTCTCAAAGACCTTGGTCCTGACGGCGTTATCCGAGTCGGTGCCGAAGTGAAGCCTGGCGACATCCTCGTCGGAAAGATCACTCCGAAGAGCGAAACGGAACTTGCTCCTGAAGAGCGACTCCTCCGCGCGATCTTCGGTGAAAAAGCTGCCGACGTGAAAGACACGTCACTTCGCGTTCCTTCCGGTTGTGTTGGTATCGTGATGGACGTTCGCGTTTCTTCTCGTAACTCTTCCAGCAAAGAGAAGCTCGATCCGAAAGAGCAGCAGAAGCAGCAGAAGCAAATCATCGACGAGCACAAGCGTCGTCATGAAGAGCTTACCGAGCAGCTCACTGAGAAGCTTTCCGACATTCTCCTCGGAGAAAAGATTCCTCTTGATGTGGTCAATGGCCGCACTGGTGAGATCATCATCCCTGCGAACCGCAAGATCACGAAGACACTCCTTCGCAAGCTTGCCGACAACTACGCCAACGTTGAAATCGATCCGAGCCCGATCCGTAACAAGATCCTCGACATCATTTCCAGCTACGAGCAGAAGTTCGCCGACGTCGACATGGAGCGGGAGCGTCAACTCGACCGCATCGAATCTGGCGACGAAGTTGATCCTGGTGTCATCAAGCAGGTAAAGGTATACGTCGCCAAGAAGCGTAAGCTTTCAGTCGGTGACAAGATGGCCGGTCGTCACGGTAACAAAGGTGTTGTTGCGACGATCGTTCCGGAAGAAGACATGCCGTTCCTCGAAGATGGAACTCCAGTCGACATCTGTTTGAACCCCCTCGGCGTTCCTAGCCGAATGAACGTAGGACAGGTTCTTGAAACACACCTCGGTGTTGCTGCCAAGGCTCTTGGCTTCAAAGTGGCCACACCTGTGTTTGACGGTATTCCTGAATCGAAAATCGTGGAGTATCTCCAGGAAGCGAAGGAGAAAGAAGGCTTCGAATGGATCGGTCTCAACGGTAAGTCACAGCTTTACGATGGCCGCACCGGCGATCCTTTCTATCAGGAGGTCGTGGTCGGCATCATTTACATGCTGAAGCTCGGTCACCTTGTCCAGGACAAGATCCACGCCCGGGCGGTCGGTCCTTACTCGCTCGTCACCCAGCAGCCGCTTGGTGGTAAAGCCCAATACGGCGGTCAGCGATTCGGTGAGATGGAGGTGTGGGCCCTCGAGGCCTACGGTGCAGCCTACACGCTGCAGGAACTTCTCACCGTTAAGTCTGATGACGTTCAGGGACGGACACGGATTTACGAGTCCATCGTTAAGGGGGATAACACCCTCGACGCTGGAACGCCTGAATCATTCAACGTTCTCATCAAGGAGATGCAAAGCCTCGGTCTCGACGTTCGCGTCGGTTCTTCCGACCGTTCGCCCGAGGAAATCCTCTCCGACAGTCTCGCAATTTCCTAATCCGTGTATCGCGATCCCAACCTAATCCTTCGAACCCTAGCCATTTAAAGTCGTGTCAGTTCCAACTTTAAGCTCAGAAACTCATCTTGACGAAATCTTCGGACTTGAGCGCAAGTCCGACAGTTTCGATCACGTTCGTATCACGGTAGCCAACCCCGAAACGATCCGCTCCTGGAGTCGTGGGGAGGTAAAAAATCCGGAAACGATTAACTACCGTACATTCAAGCCAGAAAAGGGAGGCCTTTTCTGTGAGCGGATTTTCGGTCCTACCAAGGACTGGGAATGTGCCTGCGGTAAATACAAGCGCATCAAGCACAAAGGAACGGTCTGTGACCGTTGCGGTGTTGAGGTGACGCTCTCCCGCGTGCGTCGTGAACGCATGGGCCACATCGAATTGGCCGTGCCTGTGTCGCACATCTGGTTCTACAAGTGTATGCCTTCCCGCATCGGCCTCATGCTCGACATGAGTGCCCGTCAGCTGGAGCGCGTGATTTATTACGAAGACTATATCGTGGTTGATCCGGGCAACACCCCGCTCGAACCAGGACAGCTCCTTACCGAACTCGAATTCCGTGACGCCCAGGAAGAATACGGCGTCGAAGGTTTCGAGGCAGGAATGGGTGCTGAAGCTGTTCGCGACCTTCTTTCCCGTATAGAGCTTCCCGTCCTCATCGAGGAGATGGAAGAAGCCATGGGCAAGACCCGTTCCAAGCAGGTCCGTAAGAAGCTCGCTAAGCGCCTCAAGCTCGCTCAAGGTTTCCATTACTCAAAGACTCGTCCCGAGTGGATGATCCTTGAGGTTCTTCCTGTCATTCCTCCGGACCTTCGTCCGCTGGTTCCTCTGGAAGGTGGCCGCTTTGCTACTTCCGATTTGAACGACCTCTACCGTCGAGTCATCAACCGGAACAACCGTCTTAAGAACCTTCTGCAGCTCAAGACTCCAGACGTCATCATCCGTAACGAGAAGCGTATGCTTCAGGAAGCGGTTGATGCCCTCTTCGACAACGGACGTCATGGTCGCGCCGTCACCGGTGCTGGTAACCGTGCCCTCAAGTCGCTTTCGGACATGCTCAAAGGTAAGGGCGGACGTTTCCGTCAGAACCTTCTCGGTAAGCGAGTCGACTACTCCGGTCGTTCCGTGATCGTGATTGGTCCTGACCTCAAGCTCCACCAGTGCGGTCTTCCGAAGAAGATGGCTCTCGTTCTTTTCGAGCCATTCATCATTCGTCGCCTTAAAGAGCTTGGTTACGTACACACCGTTCGTAGCGCGAAGAAGCTCATCGAGCGCAAGACTTCTGAAGTTTGGGATATCCTCGAAGAGGTGACCAAAGGACATCCGGTCATGTTGAACCGTGCGCCCACGCTTCACCGCCTCTCGATTCAGGCATTTGAGCCTGTTCTCATCGAGGGATCGGCGATTCGTGTTCACCCGCTCGTTTGTACTGCGTATAACGCTGACTTCGATGGTGACCAGATGGCGGTTCACGTTCCTCTCTCAGTGGAAGCACAGATGGAGGCCCGCATGCTCATGCTTGCGCCGAATAACATCTTCACTCCTTCGAGTGGTAAGCCGATCACGACGCCTTCGCAGGATATTACGCTTGGTTCGTACTTCCTCACATATTGCCGTCAGATCCCTCTTCGCGATCCTGACAAAGAGCCGACGCTTCCGCTCTTCTCAGATACTTCTGAGGTTGAGTTTGCTGTGGCGAACCGCTCCATCGACATGCACGACCCAATTCGTCTGCGTAACCCGGATTTCGGTAACAACGACACCATTTTCGGTGACGGGGAGCGCAAGGTGATCATCACCACGGCGGGACGTGTTCGTTTCAACGAGATTTGGCCCGATGCTCTTGGCTTCTTCAACGGCACTGCTGGTAAGAAGCAATTGTCTGATATCATTTGGCGTTGCTACCAGGTATCCGGTCAGGACGGAACTGTCCGTTCACTCGATCTTCTCAAATCTCTTGGGTTCAAAGAGGCGACCCGTTCCGGAACTTCTGTCGGTATCTTCGACATGATCATTCCGGATGAGAAAGCGACCGAGGTTGACGAAGCGACCGCAGAGGTGAAGAAAGCGAACGATCAGTATCGTGCTGGTGTCATCACCAACAAGGAGCGCTACAACAAGATCGTCGATATCTGGACACATGCTGGTGACGAGATCACTAAGGCGCTGTTCCGCACCATTGAGCACAACGAGGGCAAAGACCTTCCGAGTCCGCTCTTCATGATGGTCGATTCCGGTGCTCGTGGTAACCGTCAGCAGATTAAGCAGCTTTCCGGTATGCGCGGTCTTATGGCCAAGCCTTCTGGTGAGATTATTGAACGTCCGATTATTTCGAACTTCCGTTCTGGTCTTTCCGTTCTGGAATACTTCATCTCCACTCACGGTGCGCGTAAAGGTCTTGCCGATACCGCGCTTAAGACAGCTGACTCCGGTTACATGACCCGTAAGCTTGTCGATGTGGCTCAGGACGTGATCATCACCGAAGAGGACTGTGGAACCGCAAATGGTATTCTCGTGAAGTCGATCTACGAAGGTGATGAAGAGGTCGTCGATCTCAAGACTCGTATTTACGGTCGTGTTGCTGCTGAGAAAGTGGTGAACGGAGACGAAGCCGTCGTTAAGCCAAGCCAGATGATTGATGAGGAGATCGCGCTTCGCCTCAACGACATCGGCCATGAGCAGCTTAAGATTCGCTCGGTCCTTACTTGTGAGAGCCGTCGCGGTTGTTGTGCTCGCTGTTATGGCATGAACCTGGCCACGAACGAAATGGCCAAGGTTGGTGAGGCTGTCGGTATTATTGCCGCCCAGTCGATTGGCGAGCCTGGAACACAGTTGACGATGCGTACATTCCACGTTGGTGGTGTTGCATCCGGAACGTTCAAGCAGCCGATCATTAAGGTGAAGACGAAGGGTATCATTCACTACAATAACCTTCGTACGGTGGAAACGCCGGACAAGACCTTCGTTGCTCTGAACAAGAACGGAACGGTTTCTATTCACGACAAGGACGGGCGTGAGCTTGAGTCTTACAACATCGTCAGCGGTTCTGTGATTCAGGTCGGTGACAACGAGGAGATCAAGAAGGGAGCCACCCTTGCGACATGGGACCCTTACAGTGTTCCGGTGATTACCGAGAAGGCTGGTAAGATTCAGTTCCGCGACATGATCCAGGGCATTACCCTTGATACTGAGATCGACAAGGAGACGAACACCAAAGGGCTCGTGGTTATCGAGCACAAAGAGGACCTCCACCCACAGATCCAGATCGTGGACGAGAAGACCGGCGAAGAGTTGGCTACCTACTCGATCCCGACAGGTGCTCACCTTTCTGTGAAGGAAGGTCAGAAAGTAACTGGTGGTGATCAGCTTGCCAAGACTCCGCGGAAAGTATCCGAGACTAAGGATATTACCGGTGGTCTTCCTCGTGTTGCTGAGCTCTTCGAAGCTCGGAAGCCGAAAGAAGTGGCCGAGATTGCGAAGATTGACGGTGAAGTATCTCTTGGAGGAACGGTTCGTGCGAAGCGTAAGCTACTCGTGACAGATCCAGACACCGGAGAGCAGGAAGAACACCTCATTCCTCTTGGTAAGCACTACCTCGTCCAGCCCGGTGACCGTGTTCACAAGGGGCAGAAGCTCACTGAAGGTGCTGTTATTCCTCACGATATTCTCGACATTCTTGGACCACACGCTCTTATGGAGCACCTCGTTAGCGAGGTTCAGGACGTTTACCGTCTCCAGGGTGTGGAAATTAATGACAAGCACATCGAGATCATCATCCGTCAGATGCTTCGTAAGGTTCGCATCACCGATCCTGGTGATACCCAGTTCCTCTGGGGTGACCAAATTGAGCGCACGACGTTTGAAGCCATCAACGCTGATATGGTGGAACAAGGTGGTAAGCCTGCAGAAGGCGAGCCGGTTCTCCTTGGTATCACCAAGGCATCTCTGGAAACGGACAGCTTCATTTCTGCGGCATCCTTCCAGGATACCACTCGAGTGCTCACCGAAGCGTCTACTCTCGGCAAGATCGACTACCTCCGTGGATTCAAGGAAAACGTCATCATGGGACACCTCATTCCTGCGGGAACCGGTTTCCATGCGACTCGCAACCTCGGTGTTGTAGAGCATGCCGTTCCAGAAGATCTCGTAGAGAAAGAAGAAGCTCCTGTTGAAGAAGAGGAGACTGTCGAAGAACTCGCATAATAGGAATCAATTTTGGGGATGGCGGAGCGACAATTCCGCCATCCCTACTTTTCCTTGATTTTTCTGAATTTGGGCGTTTAGTGGCGCCCCTTTCCCGACCATCCTCGAAGAACAATCGAGAAGTGAATGCCCGCAGGGGCAGGGACTAACAAGGATGGCACTTCTCAGCGAAATAACGGTTTCCTGCTAAAAGGGGCCGACCAATAAGATGTCTACCGAACTCATTACTGAACTCGTTGAAGCGGGTGTCCATTTCGGACACCAGTCCCGTAAGTGGAACCCCAAAATGCGCCCCTACATCCTTGGGGAAAAGCAGAACGTTCACCTCATCAACCTCGAAAAGACTGTTGAGCAGATCGATTCAGCCAGTCAGTATCTTTCCGATCTGATTTCCAAGGGTAAGAAAGTCCTTTTCGTCGGGTGTAAGCGCCAGGCACAGGACGCCGTTCGCGAAGCCGCAGAAGCTACCGGACAATACTACGTAAACCACCGCTGGTTGGGTGGAACCCTCACTAACCTTGAGACAGTCCGTCGCAGTGTCAGCCGCATGGAGTCTCTCGAGAACCTCCAGAAGTCGCCTGACTTCAAAAAGATGAGTAAAAAGGAGATCTCCGCGCTCAATCGCGAGAAGGAGAAGCTTCACCTTCGTCTTTCCGGAATCCGAAACATGGATCGCCTTCCTGACGCCGTTGTCATCGTGGATTCTGCTCGCGAATACAATGCGATCAATGAAGCCCGCAAACTTCACATCCCGATCGTTGCCATGGTCGATTCGAATGCAGATCCTGATCTGGTCGAATACCCGATCGTTTCCAACGATGATGCGATTCGCTCCATCCGGGTTGTTCTGAAGAAGCTCATCGATCCGGTCATCGCAAACAACTGACCGTAACGCGAGGGACAGAAGGAGTCGTTCTCCAAGAATACGGACGACTCCAGTCCCGGACTACGGATTCCGGTAGAGTGGCCTGCCCGAATCCAACAAAATTGCCACTGATTCCCAGTAGTGGAATCCTCACTTTTACTCCATTACCTCTAACGTAATAAAATCATGGCCGAGATTACCGTAGAATTGATCAAGACACTCCGCGACAAGACGAATGCGGGAATGATGGACTGCAAAGCCGCCCTCGCTGAAGCGGGTGGTGATCTGGAAGCAGCCGAAACTGTTCTTAGGAAGAAGGGGATTGCCGATGCCGACAAGAAAGCAGGCCGTGCCGCTAAGGAAGGTGTCATCGCATCTCGCATCGTAGAGGGAGCAAAAACAGGTATCCTTGTCGAAGTGAACTGCGAAACTGACTTCGTTGCCAAGAATGAGAACTTTCAGGCGTTCGTTGAGCAGATCCTCGATCACATCGCCGAGAGCAAGAGCGTCGATTCTCTTGAAGAACTCAAGGCACAGAAGTTTGCTCAGGATTCTTCTCAGACTCTTGACGAGTTCATCAAAGTCAAAGTGGGTGAGCTTGGCGAGAACATGGGGCTTACCCGTTTCGCAAAATACGAACTCGATGGTGAAGGCGTTGTCGCTTCCTACATCCACATGCAGGGCCGCGTCGGTGTGCTCGTTGAAGTTTCTACCGGCGAAGCCGCGACAGCCAAGGACGACGGATTCCGTGAATTCGTCAAAGACCTGACTCTTCACATTGCAGCGGCACAGCCGATCTGCATCGGTCGTGACGAAGTTCCTGCTGAGCTTGTCGAGAAAGAGAAGGACATCTTCCGTGAGCAGATGAAAGACAAGCCTGCTGAAATCATCGAGAAAATCATCGGCGGTAAGATGGGCAAATTTTACAGCACCAACTGCCTCCTCGAGCAGGCGTTCATTAAGGATGGTGACAAGTCCATCGAGGACCTTATCGACGGAGTTGCTAAGTCCACTGGCGACAAGAAAATCGAGATCACTCGTTTCGAGCGCTACGCAGTGGGCGAAGAAGTAGAGGGTTAATTTCCTCCGAACGCTTCTCCTTATTTTCCAAGGCCCGTTCCTGAGAAGGAGCGGGCCTTTTTTGTTTAATGAGCTTCCAGCCAGTTTGCTCCAGTTCCTGACTCCACAACAATGGGGACGGAGAGGGGAAGGGCTGATTTCATGGCGTCTTCGATCTTCGGAACGACTTCGTCTGCCTCTTCCTTGTGTAAGTCGAAGACCAGTTCGTCGTGCACTTGCAGGAGCATGCGTGTTTTGTAACCACCTTTGCTCAGTAGGTCGGCGACCTTTACCATCGCAATCTTGATCATGTCAGCTGCAGTTCCCTGGATGGGTGTGTTGATCGCAGTCCGTTCTGCTGCGGCTCGGATTGTGCCGTTTCGCGAATTGATGTCGCGCAGGTAGCGGCGACGTCCCGACATGGTCTCCACGTATCCATCGCTTTGGGCCTGCTCGATTGTCTTGTCCTGGAACTCCTTAACACCGGGATATTGACGGAAATATTCTTCGATGATCTTCGATGCTTCCGAGCGGGAAACTTCTCCGTTCAATCGCTGGGACAGGCCAAAGGCGGATATCCCATAGATAATTCCAAAGTTTACCATCTTGGCCGTTCTCCTCATATCAGAAGTGACGCCATCGAGATCAACGCCGAAGACACGGGCGGCGGTTGCCGTGTGAATATCGAGTTCATTCTGGAATGCTTCGATCATGGCTGCGTCTTCACATAGAGAAGCCATTACGCGCAGTTCAATCTGTGAGTAGTCCGCAGCGAGAAGGGTATATTCTTCACTTCTCGGGACGAAGGCTCTGCGAATTTCCCTGCCTTGGTCTGATCGAATAGGAATGTTCTGTAGATTTGGGTTGTTCGAAGCGAGGCGCCCAGTCGCTGTCATTAGTTGATGAAACGTTGTGTGGATACGCCCCGTTTCTGAAAAAATGGCCTCTGGGAGAGCGTCGACATATGTGCTCTTCAACTTTGCAGCCTCTCGATAGGTGAGAATGTCACGCACGATCTGGTGCTCCGTGGCGAGTGCTGTCAGGGTCTGTTCGTCCGTTTTGTATTGCCCTCTCTTGGTCTTCTTCGGGTTCTCGACAAGGTGAAGTTTGTCGAAAAGAACTTCTCCCACCTGTTTTGGCGAATTGAGATTGAACTCGGTTCCGGCTGCTGAGTAAATCGCCTTCTCTTCGGCGGCGATACGCTCTCCGAGGACGGTTCCAATTTCCGAGAGGGTATCCCGATCTACTTTGATTCCTTCTGCTTCCATCCCCACTAGCACGGGAACGAGAGGGAACTCGATGTCGTAGAGGATCTGTTCCTGCTGTGACTTTTCGACCTGCTCACGGAGCTTTGCCGCGAGCTGCCAGGTCACGTCAGCATCTTCACACCCGTATTCTGCGACCTTTTCGAAGTCCGGTCCGGATCCCGTCATTTCGGCTTCCCCGAATAGGCTGAGTTGGCCGCTCTTTTCTGTTTCTTTTCCGAAAACGGACTCGAACGAGATAGGGGTGTATCCGAGAATTGACTCGGCGAGGTAGTCCATCTTGTGCCGCTGGTCGGGCTCGACCAAGCTGTGGGCAAGCATCGTATCGAAGATGGGAGTTGCGACTTTGATTCCCTGCCAGAAGAGAACTCCGATATCAAACTTCAGGTTGTGTCCGATTTTCTCGACATCTGTTTTTTCAAAGAGTGAACGAAATTCTTCGAGGATTGCTTTTCCCTTTTCGTCTTCGCTGATCTGGACGTATGCCGCTTGGTGCTGCTCCCATGAAAACCCAAGGCCGATGATACTCGCAGTTCTCTGATCGAGTGAATTCGTCTCAATGTCGAAGCACCACGATTCCAGTTGTTCGAGTT
The DNA here is from genome assembly GCA_002698785.1 of Verrucomicrobiales bacterium. GTDB lineage: Bacteria > Verrucomicrobiota > Verrucomicrobiia > Verrucomicrobiales > DEV007 > Arctic95D-9. Next base: position 170,317 of record PAAG01000045.1, read on the forward strand.
TTGCGATCAGCTTCTCCCTCGACTTCTTGTCGTCGCTGGTGATGTACTGATAGGATTTCTTGAAGTCGCTGATGGTCTTCAATTGTGCGACCAACTCTCCGCCCTCTTCTGAGGTTGCATGACCGCGGCCTGCCTGGAAGTCAGTTCCGAAAAGCCGCTTTCCGAGAGCATTGAATTCAAACTCAACGAAGATGGACTTGATGGCTTCGTCATCGCGTTCTGTGATTTTGATGTCGTCAAAGCTCACGTCGACTGGTGCATCCTTCATGATGGTAACCAGTTCTTTGGAAAGGAGGGCCAAATCGCGATTGTTTTCTACGTTCTCTTTCTGTTTCCCCTTCAACTCATCCGTGTGCTCGAGCAGATTCTCGACGCTGTTGAAGTTTGAGATCAGCTTGATAGCAGTCTTCTCCCCGACCCCTGGAACGCCCGGAATATTGTCCGAGCTGTCGCCCATCAGTCCAAGGATGTCGATTGTCTGCAGCGGGTCTTCTACTTGCCAGTTTTCGCAGATTGCAGCTCGATCAAGGATTTGGGCTTCGCTTCCCTGGCGACCGGGTTTGTAAATCCGGGTCGTGTCAGTGACAAGCTGGGCAAAATCTTTGTCCGGCGTCACCATATAGGTCTCGAAGTTTCCAATTTCTTCGGCTCGTTTTGCAAGAGTTCCAATGATGTCGTCGGCTTCCCAGCCGGGGCATTCTATCACGGGAATGTGAAAGGCCTCGATCAATCGCTTCACATGGGGCAGCTGAAGGCTCAGGTCCTCCGGCATGTCTTCCCGTGTTGCTTTGTATTCCGGATAGAGCTTGTGCCGAGGTGTCGGGTCACTTGTGTCGAAAGCCACGGCAATGTGGGTGGGGGACTGCTTTTCGAGCAAATCGAGAAGTGTCGTAGTGAATCCGAAAAGGGCCGAGGTATTCACTCGATTCGACGTGTAGATAGGGCTGCGGATCAGGGCGAAGTGAGCGCGATACACCAGCGCCATGCCGTCCAGGAGAAAGAGTCGATTCGGGGATTCCGCCATTGGGAAACAGAGCGGTTCCGTGGGATGGAATCAAGAGGATTGATCAGACAAATCGATCCAGGAATGTGTCGGTCCTACTCTCGGTCAATAGGAACACCCAGCGTCTTAAGGACAGCCTCGAGCTTTTGCTTTTCCTCAATCAATTCCGGGGCAGAACGTTCGATCTCTCCAATGATATTCGATGCAGCCACGCATTTGTGATATTCTGGGGAGCCTTCTCGGACGGGGCGCCTTTTATTGTGCGTAAGCGTATTGATTACGTTGAGGGCGTCGTTATAGCGTTTTCGGTCGGAGTCCATCTTTGCATTGACCTCCGCTAGTTTGATCCGGACTTCGGCTTCTTTCTGCGATTGAAACTTCACTGCATCGGTCTGCCCGGGAGTAGAAGGCGCTGCCATGTGTTTTGGTTTGGGTGCCTGTGTGATTGGTCCAGGCCTGAAAGAGAAGGAAAGGGCAGAAGGGTCGAGTTTACTGTACTCCGCAGGCTCATGTAGTACACCGCGGCCTTCAGCGGCGAGCGCTCCGGCCTGCTTACGGACCTCAGCTCGAGTCATGGCGAAAACTTCCATAATGGACCGGCCGGGCATTTGAATATGGTTGGAAAGGATCTCGGTAAACAATCCGTCGTTAGCCTGCTCACCGGCATCTGCGGAATAGCTGATCAACATACCTGAGGGCGCGGTTACTCTGCCTAAACCACTCTTCGAGCCAGCAAGGCTACGGGTGCCGTTAGGGCCTTCGATCTCGATAGGATTGTCTCGGCAGGCGTCGAGAATGACGAGTTTCAGATTTGCTTCGGTCTCATCCAGATCATCAAGAACCTTCTGCATAGGTAGGGAATCGAAGTAAAGGCGTTCCTTCACGCGTCGCACGGTCTCATCACTTCGAGCATCGAACTTGGTGTCTTTTACCAGTAAGTAATTTTCCCCATGAAACTCAATGCCATGGCCGGCAAAATAGACGACTGCACATTCCGCATTCGTAGCTTCTTCAATGAATGAATCGAAAGCCTGGGAGATGCTTTCCCGGTCAGGATTCGTGAGAAGGTTTACCGAAAACGGATCTGGTAAAGATTTCAACGTGTTTGCGATGAGCGATGCGTCACGAACCGCAACCTGCAATTGAGCCGCTGCCGGAAGTTCCTGATACTGGTCAACACCAATGACCAGCGCTACTCGTTCTGCAGCCCAGAGAGGCGCGCACAACGACAGCAGAGAGGCTATGACGGCTGTTCCGGCGGCCTTCTTCATATCTTAGAGCGGTGGTTTTAGAGTAGCGGTTCCCAGGATTTCTGGCAACCGTTTAGCATTGACTCGTTTGCGGTTACCTACGGAATCGAAAGGCACGGATTCCTGATTGAGAGAAATGTATTCAGATGCGTCTGATTGCCTACGCTTCCGACTCAATCCGCTCGATTTCGTCACTCATCTCACTCCAGCGAGAATAGCAACCTTCCAGCTCCGATTCTACTTCTGAGAATCGTTTTGTCGCCTCTGCTGCTTCCTCTCCCTTCTTGAAAAATTCGGGATCGACGAGTTTCCTCGTCAGTTCTGCTTTTTCCTGTTCCAGGTTGCTGATGGATTGCTCTACCTTCTCGAACTCTTTCTTCAGAGGTTTGAGCTTAGCTGCTTTCTCTTCTCTCGCTTTCGCTTCCAGTCTTCGTTGCTCCTTGCGACTGAGGCCATCAGATTCTTTCTGGGGTGCTCCTGCTTTCGATGAAGGTTGTGCCGCGCGAGATTTCTCCGCCTCCAGATCGGCCTGTTTCTTTTCGATGTAATCGCTGACGTTACCGTAGTAGACCTTCGGGGGGCGATTGGGAATAAACTCAAGAACCTTCGTGACTATAGGATCGAGGAACGAGCGGTTGTGGGAAACGATGACGTAAGCACCTGTGTAATCGAGTAGCGCTTTTTGAAGCACTTCCTGAGATTGAAGATCGAGGTGGTTCGTCGGTTCGTCGAGAATGAGAAAGTTCGCAGGCTGAAGGAGCATGCGGGCAAGTGCGAGTCGACCTCGTTCTCCACCTGACAGAACACTCACGGACTTGAATACATCGTCACCCCTGAACAGGAAAGCTCCCAGCAGGGTTCTGAGGTTTCCTGCTGCGGCGGAAGTGACGCTACCTTCCATCGTACCGAGTACTGTCTTTTTCGGATCAAGCTCGTCGGCGTGTGTCTGGGAAAAGTAAGCGATACTCACTTTGTGACCCAGCTCCCGATCACCCGACGTGGGTTCTTCTGTTCCTGCCAGAATTCTCGAAAACGTCGATTTCCCCGCTCCGTTGACACCTACGATGGCGATCTTGTCCCCACGCTCTATCTCGAAATCGAATCCGTCGATCACGTGGTTGTCTCCGTAGTATTTGCAGAGGTTTTCAAATTTGACCACGGTTTGGCCTGATCGCTCAGGCTGAGGAAATCGGAAATCGATGGATGAGCCTTCTTCTTCGATTTCGATGCGCTCCATCTTCTCGAGCTGTTTGATCCTGGATTGGACCATCTTTGCCTTGGAAGCCTTGGCGCGGAATCGGTTGATTAGTTTTTCAGCAGTTTCGATCTCTTTCTGCTGATTTCGGTAGGCACGCTCGACCTGTTCTCTCCGAGCGTCCCTTTCACTCAAGTAGAAGGAGTAATTTCCTGAATACTGCTCTACCCGGCCATTCTCAAAGGCGAGAGTCCGGTTGGTGAGATTATCCAACATGCTCCGGTCGTGCGAAATCAGGATGATCGCTCCTCCGTACTGGCGAAGCCATTGCTCCAGCCATTGTACTGTCTCGATGTCCAGGTGGTTGGTCGGCTCGTCCAGTAGGAGGACGGAAGGCTCCTGAAGGAGCAGCTTTGCCATGGCAATCCGCATCTGCCATCCGCCACTGAACTCACTCGTTTCGCGCTCAAGATCGTCTTGGGAAAATCCCAGGCCATTGAGAACCGTCTCGATTCTCGGTTTCATCTTGCTGACATCGTGGTGATCGAGCCGGAGCTGTATGTCGCCGAACACTTCCAACAAATCGCCGTATTCTTCGCTCTCGGGATCCGCCGTCTCCAGTTCCGACTCAACTTCCTGCAATTGAGCCTGCAATTGTTTCACATCGTCGAAAGCTTTGGCGGTCTCTTCAAAAACGGAAGAGCCTTTATGCTTCACACCTTCCTGAGGCAAGTAACCTACAGTTGTCTGTTTTGCTTTGATAATGCGGCCAGTGTCGGCCGACTCAATACCGGCGATGATCTTCATCAAAGTCGATTTTCCGGCTCCATTCGGGCCAGCAAGTGACCAGCGCTCCTTTGCCCGGATCGTGAAAGAGAGATCCCGGAAGAGAGTTCGAGCGCCATATTCGATGGAGACTTTGTCGACTGCCAACATGAAGGCGGCGAATGTAGCGCAGTTCTGGCAGCCTTCTACCGTGGATTCTATGTGGGAAGAATTTCGTTTGTACTGGCGATTGACTCCAACGTGAACGAATGTTGCGTCACCTATGGTGTCCCACCAATACATCGAGACCTACCCTGCGCTGTCGAATATGGATGGACTGGTTCACGGGTTTATTTTGAAACACCCGGAGATTGACGTGAAAACGGACCGTGAGACTGCTCTGCACCGGTTGGAGGAGCATCACATCGCGCAATTGAAGGAGTTAGGAATCTCTCGCAGTGATCTTGCAACGGGGCAGCAAGTGCATGGAAATAACGTCCAGATTTGCACACCGGAGAGCGGTGCTGTCGACACGCGGTATCCGGATACTGATGGTCTAGTCACGAGCACTCCCGGACAGTTCCTGGGGATTTTTGTAGCGGATTGCGCAGCTGTATTCATGGCCGATCCGGTAAAGAAGGTCTGCGGTTTGGTTCACTCCGGAAAAAAAGGCACGGAAATGGCAATCGCTCCGGTGGCTATTGAGACGATGATGGATCATTTTGGTTCGAACCCGGAAGATATCATTGTTCAGGTCGCTCCCTGCATTCGGCCTCCCGAGTACGAAGTGAATTTCGCTTTCAATATCGTCGAAAATTGTGTCTCGGCAGGTGTCCCGGAATCTCAGGTTTTTGATTGTGGCGTCTGCACAACGAGCGATCCGAATCGCTACTACAGTTATCGAAAAGAAAAGGGAAAGACCGGGCGTTTGTTCGCTGTGATTGGTTGGCAGGAATGAGCGATTTTCCCGATATGACAGGCGCGTTCGAAATTGACGCGCCCGCCAAGACGAATCTGTGGCTTCGAGTGCTGGGAAAGAGGGAGGACGGATTCCATGAGATTGACACCCGTATGGTTTGTCTGTCCCTCCGGGATACTCTGTTTTTGAAATGGCGGGACGATGGAAGAGTGGTGCTCCGGTGTTCTGACCCATCTCTTCCCACTGGAGAAGAGAATCTGGTGGTTCGTGCTGTTCGCGCGTTGGAAAGGCATTGCCAGAAAAAACTCGCGTTGAGTATCGATTTGGAAAAGAGCATTCCCTCAGGAGCTGGACTCGGGGGGGGAAGTAGCGATGCCGCCGCGGTTCTGCGAGCGATCAATCAAATGGCAGAACTCAATCTCAGTGAGGAGGTATTGTCAGGAATCGCTGCGACAATAGGCTCGGACATTCCTTTTTTTGTCTACGATCGTCCATGCGATTGCAGGGGAAGGGGAGAACTCGTCACACCTGTGAAGGGAAATCAGCAGCCCAAGCGGTTGGGGATTTTTCTCTGCAAACCCCCTTTTGAGATTGCCGCGGGCTGGGCCTACCAACGCTTTGCTGAGTCAGCTGAATACAAGGGGTTTCATTACCTTCCCCAAGTGTGTGCCTGGGGTGAAATGGTAAACCATTTGGAGCGGCCCGTTTTTGAGAAGTTCCCTATCTTGGGGGATATGAAAAAGTGGCTTCTGGAGCAGCCGGAGATTCATGCTGCCCTTTTGTCCGGTTCAGGATCGACTATGCTCGCCATGTTGAAGAATGGTGCTTCCGGGGAATCGCTGGGCGAAAAAGTGAAGGCCCGATATGGTGAAACGTGTTGGACCTATGTAGGGACGACGGTATAATTTCACAGAAGTGAAGTGACAGATTCGTGGAAGAGAGAGACGAAGAGAAAATCGAGAGTGTCCGGGTAGATCTGTGGACGTATTCGGTGCGCTTATTCAAGACTCGAAGTCAGGCCTCAGCCGCCTGCCGAAAGGCGCATTTGCTTGTGAATGATCAGAAGTGCCGACCGTCTCGCCATATTCGAGTGGGAGACACATTAAAAGTGAAGCGTGGTTTTCTGACTCGTACAGTCGAAGTGAAAGAGCTTTTGGAAAAGCGGGTAGGTGCCAAAGTTGTTGACGACTATCTGATAGACCAGACCCCGGCTGAAGAATACGAGCGTGCTGCAGAGATTGCTAAGGCATCGCGAGAAGTCGCACCAAAGCGTGACGCCGGGGCTGGGCGCCCAACAAAACGAGATCGACGAAATCTTGATGAATTGATGGAAGAAGCTGCTGCAGAGAAAGACCACTTCGATCAATTCGTGAAAACAATCAGGAAACGCCGGTGAATCTGATAATGCATGAGTTTGCGGCTCGTTTTGCCTCTCTTCTTCGTGTAGATTCCCCGGATTCGTGATTATGGGAACTTTTGGTTGGGCGGGTGAAATTCGCCATATCTATCTATCGGGAGCTGCAAACCAGTTTGTCGTACATGGAAACGTTAACGACCGGTTTCTCCTCGCAGATGAAAGCACGGGAGGTTCACGGATTGGAAATCTGACGGATTACTTTCGAGAGGTGCAACTGCAGAAATTCGATCTCATCTTGAGTTATGAGCTAGGCTCTGGGCTAACAATAGAACGCGGTGAAGAACTCTATCGCCAACTTCGTTTCTCCGATGATTTTCCAAAAGATCCACCTGGTGCGATTGGTTTTCTCGACAGTTTTCTACGGTTTTGTGTGAACCTGAGAAATTTGAGCCCTGGTGAGGTGGAGGAGAGTCTTGCCGGTCGAAACTTCCATGTCGCGGTCCTGATCAAAACGGCAGAATTGGTTTTTCCTGTCGCGAAACAGATTAGGGACTACCAACTGAACTCTATGGCATCTGCGGTGAGGGCGTGGTCGAACGAGACGCACTTCACTGAACAGAATCTGGCGGTGTTTTTGATCTCGGAGAATCTCAATGATTTGAATCACATCCTCGCGCAAAATCAGCGTGCCGCTCAGATCGAAATCCCTATGCCTGAGTTGGCGGAGCTGACGGCGGCCTTTGCGTATTTTGAAAAGGAGTATCCAGTCGCTCTGAAAAATTTCCAGGGACTGGCAGGCGAGGTAGCCGGAAGACTTGCCGGTGCGACTATCGGCTCCATTGAAGCATTGTTGAAACGTCGAGAGTATGAATCAGAGCCTCTCTTGGAAAAGGACTTTGCCGATCTTAAAAAGTGTCTCGTCGAACAGGACTCGCAGGGGCTGATCGAGTTTCTCGAACCTACCCGGACGCTTGACGATGTGTACGGCCATGACGCCATCAAAACCTGGATGCGACAGGATATTGAATTATGGAAACAAGGAGACCTTGCTGCAATGCCGATGGGTTATTTGTTGTGTGGTCCTGTGGGGACGGGAAAGACCTACATAGTGGAGTGCCTTGCTGGAGAGGCTGGTGTCCCCGTGGTAAAGATGAAAAACTTTCGAGATCGGTGGGTAGGAAGCACAGAGGGGAACCTGGAAAAGATCTTCGGATTACTTCATGCTCTCGGTCGATGCATCGTGTTCATCGACGAAGCCGATCAGGCTCTGGGAAGTCGTGACTCTGGATCCGGCGACTCAGGTGTGTCTGGACGGGTGTATTCCATGATGGCGAAGGAAATGAGCGATAGCCAAAATCGCGGTCGCATTCTCTGGATACTTGCTTCCAGTCGCCCCGACTTGATTGAAGTCGATCTGAAACGTCCCGGCAGAGTGGATGTGAAGATACCGCTGTTTCCTGCTCATGAGGCAGGAGAAGCGTATCATTTGATTCGCGCTCTGGGGAAAAAACACGATCTGGATTTACCGAAGGAGTGCCCGGAAGACCTCCTCCCTCTCGTTCCTGGATTGGTCACCGCTGGTGCGGCCGAGTCAATCGCGGTTAAGGTGTATCGGCAGGTCAAGACAGACTCAATCACGGCAGAGGAGGCACTTCGTGATTGCTTGGATGAGTACCAGAATCCCATCCCACCTGATGTGATGGATTTTCAAATCACGATTGCTGTTCGAGAAGCGAGTGACCTGGATTTTGTTCCCGAAGAATTTCGAAAGTATCAGGAAGCGAAACCAGGCCCTACCGGCGGTGTTTCATTCGACTGATGAGTCAATCCCTTGCCATTCTCCTATGTTCTATTGTTTTGGTAAGCGCCTCGGCGCAGGAGATGGGAGTGGTTTTTATTCCAGAAGAGGTTGGAGATTCAGATTTCGGTGCTTTGCAGGAGCAGTCACCGTTCACTCGGGCGATTAACTTGAGCGATTCATTGATCCTGACTGGGGTTGCCTTGGTAGATGACGAGCGAGTGGCGACGCTCCTCAATAAAGAGACCAAGGAGACGTTTGTTGTTTCGAGTCAACTGAACTCGCAGGGATGGAAAATGGTCGAGTTAAAGGAAGATTCCGATCTCGAAAAAGTAGCGGCGAAGGTCTCCGTGAACGGCGGCGAAGTAGTGACCGTACGATACGCGGAATGGCAATTGAAACCGGGTGAATCAAAACCGGGTGCCGGGTCTGGAGGGGGAGATCGGGAGTCTCGTGAGCGGGATGGTGGGCGCAAAAGAGGTTTTGGACCTCCGCCTGAATTCCGGGAGAAAATGGAGAAGCTGAGTGAAGACCAGCGCCAGAAACTGTTCAAGAAGATGGGGGAGCTTCGAGAGAAGAACCCGGAAATGCCTCGCGAAGAGCGAGGACAAATCATGATGAAGATGATGGACAAAATGTTGAAAAGCAAATGAGCGCACCCGCAGGTACGCTCATTGCAATTTTTCGATAAATGGTGGTTGGAAAGTTTACTTCTTCTTAGCCACTTTTTTGCGCGCAGTCTTCTTCTTAGTAGCAGCCTTTTTCTTAGGAGCTGCTTTCTTTTTTACTGCTGCTTTCTTTTTTGCGGCGGCCTTTTTCTTAGGAGCCGCCTTCTTCTTCACCGCGGCTTTCTTTTTAGCAGCGGCCTTTTTCTTAGGAGCCGCCTTCTTCTTCACCGCGGCTTTCTTCTTGGCAGCGGCCTTTTTCTTAGGGGCAGCCTTCTTCTTCACCGCGGCTTTCTTTTTAACTGCAGCCTTTTTCTTAGGGGCAGCCTTTTTCTTCACAGCGGCTTTCTTTTTAACTGCAGCCTTTTTCTTGGGAGCAGCCTTTTTCTTCACAGCGGCCTTTTTCTTAGGAGCTGCCTTCTTCTTCACAGCAGCCTTTTTCTTCGGCGCTGCCTTCTTCTTTGCAGCGACCTTTTTCTTCGGTGCTGCCTTTTTAGACGCAGTTTTCTTTTTCATTTCTTGCGGCGAGTTGGTTTCTTCTTCGTGCCGGATCTTCCGGGGAAGGTCAGCTCGGCAACTCCTGATTTATCAAGGTCACCGATTCCCAACTGTACCATGCGATCGTATTGAGCTTTGGTCGCATCGTTCAGTGGTAGGGAAAGTTTCTTTGCCTTGGCGAGACCTCCGGCAATTCCGGAATCCTTGGCGGCGTGTTCGGCGGAAAACCAACATTCGTGATCGCGTGCGATCATATCTTCCGCATCGGTTTCCAGGACCCGTGAGTTGGCACCGGTCTGGGAAAAGACTTCGCATATCATTTCCAAGTCATGTCCAAGTGCTTTTGCTAGTCCAAGCCCTTCAGCAAGCCCTGCGGTGTTAATGTTCATGACCATGTTTACGAGAGCTTTCACTTCGGCAGCTTTTCCGACTTTACCAATGTGCCGGAGATTCACACTGATATCTTGAAGCAGCTTCTCGTTCGCTTTGAAAACATCATCGTCTGCGCCCACCATCAGGTAGAGCTGTCCCGTTCGGGCGTGGCTGATGCTACTCGCCATACATGCTTCGATGCAACTGGCCTTTCTTCTCTTCGCAGACGTCGCGACCTCTTTTTGAATTCCGGGGGACAGTGTCGCGCAGTTGATAAATGTCTTTCCGGCAGGTGAAGTGAAAAGACTGTCTCTCTTTCCGAAGAAGATTTTCTTCATCGCAGCATCGTTCGTTACCACCGTAAAAATGATGTCTGCATTTGCCGTCACATCTGCCAGCTTCGAGTATGCAGTTGCACCTATCTCTTCTGCAAGTTCATTGGCTGCGGTACGATTGACATCGTATACAGCTGTCACGTTGTAGTTTAGATCTTTCAGATGACGAGCCATGTTAGCACCCATTTTGCCAACTCCTACGAAACCGATTTTCTTTCTGCTCGGTCGGGCTGCTTTCTTCTTCGCGGCTTTTTTGGTCATAATCGGAAATGGGTTTTAATCAGCGGATGGTTAATATTTAACGGATATTTATTATACGCCAAGTAATTTATGAAGGAACCGCAAGAACGTTTTCGAACTTTGGAAAAGTTTAAAGCGGCATTTTCTGGCATTGTTAGCGCAATAAGGAGCGAGGTGAATCTTCGTATTCAATTGGTAGTTTTCGGAATTGTTGTTGCGCTAGGTTTGTGGTTCCAGCTGGATGCAATGGAGTGGGTGGCGGTACTCTTGGTGTCAGGTTTGGTTCTCTCCGCAGAGATCATGAATACGTCGATCGAGAAGCTGTGTGATGTGCTTCATCCGAATCGTGACCCGGGGATTGGAAAAGTGAAAGACTTGAGTGCTGGTGCCGTGTTGGTCGCCGCGCTTGCAGCGGCAGCAGTCGGCGCTATCGTCTTTATTCCTAAAGTATGGCAATTGATCAAAACGTTTTGGGAGAAGTAGCCGCACCTGCTGATTGGGTGGAGGAGCTCTCCGAGGTAGTCGGTTCGGAAAAGTTATCCACGGCGGATGATGTCCGTAGGGAATTTGGTGTAGATCGGTGGCATGCTGCTGCCATGCCTGATGTTGTGATCCACGCGCTATGTCGGGAAGATGTGCAGGCTGTTCTGAAGTTTTCCAATGAGAGAGGTATTCCGGTAACGACACGTGGTGCTGGGGTAGGTTACGTTGGTGGATGCGTTCCGGTAAAAGGTGGAATCTTGCTCTCCGTTCGAAAGATGGATCAAATCCTGGAGGTTAACCCGGAGGATGGAGTCGCGGTTGTCGAACCGGGAGTCATTTTAAATGATCTACAGGAAGCTGCTCGCGAGTTGGGGTGGTATTACCCACCTGATCCAGCAAGTCTGAAAGAGTGTTCCGTCGGTGGAACAATTGCGACAAATGCAGGTGGCCCTCGATGTGTAAAATACGGCGTCACAAGACCATATGTTTTGGGTTTAGAAGTGGTTCTTCCAAACGGTGAGATTCTTGAGACTGGAGGTCGTTGTCATAAGAACAAAACCGGTCTCGATTTGATAGGAATGTTTGTTGGGTCGGAGGGGCTTTTGGGTGTGGTAACAAAAGCAACGTTGCGTTTGATTCCTCATCCGGAAGCGAGGGCGATGCTGACTGCGACCTTTCCAGCATTCGAAGTTGCAGCGGAAGCGGTTCAAAAGATTCTCGATTCAGGCTGGCAGCCCTCTGGCCTGGAAATCACCGATGGATTCACCTTGCAGGCTGCTCGGGATTACCTTGGCCCTGAGATGCTTCCAGATGGGAATGCTCATTTGATCGTTGAGTTAGATGGGCGAAAAGATTCGGTGCTTCGAGATCTCTCATCGTTGAAAGAGTTGGTCGAAGGTTCGGGAGCAATCTCCGTAGAAGAAGCGAGGGACAAAGATGCCTGCGAAGCGATTTGGAAATTGAGGAGAGAATTTTCTTATTCGTTGCGAGCTACTGGTCTGATCAAACTGAACGAAGACATTGTCGTGCCCCGATCCAAACTGGTCGAGCTGGTTCGTTTTGCCCGGAAGCTTCAGGACGACACTGGCATTCCAGTTGCGTGCTTTGGGCATGCAGGGGACGGGAACATTCACACCAATCTCATGGTCAAAGATTATGATTCCGATCCGGTCGCAAGAGAGAAGGCCGACGATGCGCTGGATATTTTGTTTCGATGGATCATCGAAAACAATGGTCAAATTACGGGCGAACACGGAGTAGGTCTTGCCAAAAAGCGCTGGTTCAAGGATGCTGTCTCCCCGGTTTCTGTTGAGATTCACAAAAAACTGAAAGCGACCTTGGATCCCAACGGGATTCTTAACCCCGGAAAGTTTATCGAATAAACATACATGTCAGACGAAATCCCCTCCTCTGGTAACGAGACAGCTTCCAATGGCTTTCCCGTTCTTACCTTCGCAGAAACTCGCGTGCTCGGATGTCTTTTAGAGAAGGAAGCCACCACGCCTGATCATTATCCACTCACGTTCAACAGTCTTCACTCCGCCTGCAACCAATCGAGCAATCGGGACCCGGTTACCGATCTGGGAACTGATGAGGTGGAAGAGGCAATGGAAGGGCTTCGTTATAAAAAGCTTTCCATGCTGGTCCATCAGGCCGGGGCACGCGTGCCTAAGTGCAAGCACACGATCGAAAATAAGCTTCCGTATTTGACGAAGGGGCAGCAGGCAATTCTCTGTGTATTACTACTCAGAGGGCAGCAAACCGCTGGCGAATTGAGGCAGAGAACAGAGCGATTACATCCTTTCGTGGATGTGGAGAAAGTGCAGTCGACTCTCGACGAGATGGCAGACTTTAAACCATCTCCACTTGTGAAGCTCGTTCCAGCAGGTGGCGGACGTCGTGTTGCTACCTACGTGCACCTTTTGTCAGGGGATGTAGCGCCCGAGCAATCAGCTATCTCCGCAGCGCCAACTCGTGAAGTCGCTCCAGCAGCAACGTGGAGAGAAGAAATGGAAGAAACTATCTCAAGCCTCAAAGAAGAGATCGAATCGTTGCGTGGCGAACTGGATGATTTAAAAAGAAACCTTGGTGTCGAATGAAACTCCCTATCACTCTACTTCTCACTGTTTTTGTTATGACAACGTCTGCCTGGTCTCAGGAGACAACCTCATTATGGCCTGAGGGAAAAATGCCGTTTCCGAATTCTGAGGACCAGGAAGATGTTTTTCCCATTCTGAATCTTTATCCCACTCAAAATGCTGAGTCCCATACTCGGGCGGCAGTCGTCGTCTGTCCCGGTGGGGGATATGGTGGCCTGGCGAAGGACCACGAAGGCCATCAGATCGCCGAATGGTACAACGAAAGGGGTGTGTCTGCCTTTGTTCTTCACTATCGGTTAGGTTCGCAGGGGTATCATTACCCGGCAGAGTTGGCAGATGTTCAACGGGCCATTCGCTGGGTTCGCTCAAATGCAGAGAGCTATGACATCGATCCGGAGAGAATTGCGGTCATGGGTTTTTCCGCCGGTGGGCACCTTGCCAGCATGGCTGCGACCCTTTTTGATAGAGAGGTCTATGATGCAGTCGATGAAATAGATAAAGCCAGTGCGCGTCCGGATCTCGCCGTGTTGTGCTATCCGGTCATCAGCATGGATTCGGAAATCACCCATGGAGGCTCGAGAAAAAATCTTCTGGGCCCAGACAAATATCAGGATGAAGATTTGGCCGTTTCAGTCTCCTCCGAGAAAAACGTTACTTCGGACACTCCTCCCACGTTTCTTTTCCAGACAGATGAGGATTCGGCAGTTCCTGCGGAAAATGCCGTTCGGTTCTACCTCGCTTTGCGCGAAAATGGAGTTCCTGCCGAGATGCACATATACGAAAAGGGACCGCACGGAGTTGGTTTATATGGTGGGGACCCTGTTCTTGGAACATGGTCGGGGCTTCTGGATAATTGGCTTCGCAGCCGTTCCTTCTATTCCGGGCCTGCTTCTCAGGCCTCTGTCTCGGGAGAGGTAAAACTGGATGGGCTCCCGGTGAGTTGGGGGGTGCTCACGTTTTATCCTGAAGAGGGTAGCTTCCCAATAGTGTCAGTGAGAGTCAGGCGCGGGAAATTCTCTTCTCCCGAATCAACCGGTCCAGTAGTTGGGGCTTCAAAACTCCGTTTCGAAGGGAGTATCTGGGAGGAAACGGAGGACGCTGAAGACAAAATCGTTCAATTGGACTCGCTCAAGCCGGGAGGCGAGCCACTTCTCGTCGAAGTAAAACCGGGAATGTCCCCTCTACGTTTCGAATTCTCTTCGAAATAGATTTCTGGGAGAACTCATCTCAAGGAATTGGAAGAATCGTCGTTTACGCGGTTTGCCGGTCCGCATTTAGCACCACTGCGAAAACTCCCGGAAATGGGATTCAATTTCGATTGTAATTAGGGAAAATACTTCGCGATAAAAAGATATTAAACTTGTGTAAGTTGTAATTTATTACGATATTTATTCTTTTTATAAGATGGGTATCCCGCACAAGTTTGCTGCTTTATGTGTGCTGGTAGCTTTTTTCGCCAGTGTCACATCTTGCAAGAAATTGGAGATTGCTTCCATTCGTCCCGAGAAAGGGCGAGATGGAGCGGTCGTGCGTATTCTGACATCGACAGGGTATCTTTCTAAATCTGTCGTTCGGGATTTCACATGGGAGACGGGAATCTCTGTAGAGAAACACGAGTTCTCTACAACTGAAGAGATGGTGGCTCAGCTTCGGGCGTATCCACACAGGTATGATTTGGTGGCTGTGGAGGCGAGTTCTGTTTCTCGTCTTGCAAAGCAGAAATTGTTGAGGCGGCTCGACCTGCAAAAACTCCCGGCGATCGATGAGTTGATGCCTGAAGTTCTCCAGAACCTTTCAGAAGAAGTTTCCAGTTACTCAATACCGTATCACTGGGGCACAACCATCGTCGCCTATCGATCCGATAAGATTGCGTCTCCGGAAAAGAGCTTCGAGATGCTCTTTGAGCCTCAGATGAAAGGGAAGGTGCTATTGCTTGATAATCCATTCGAATGCCTCGGCGTTATTCACCGAATGAGCGGGAAATCAATCAATGCCTACTCAGAAGAAGACATCGACCTTGCTTCAGATAGGCTGAACGAATTGGTGGAAAAATGTGAATTACGCTTCGCTTCGCAGGACATTGTGAAGAAAAGCCTTTTGGAGGGCGAATATTGGGCAGGCCTTTGCTACAGCGGGGAATGTGTTCGCATGGCCGAAAGGGATTCTCGTATTTCTTATTTTCTTCCAAAAGAGGGAGCCGGGATGTGGTTGGATGTTTTCGCGATGTCTCGTGACGCTGAGAACGTGGACGAAGTTTATAGTTTTCTCAGCTATCTGATGCGACCGGCTTGCATCGCAAAAAGTTCCGAGGAATTAAAGTATCCCAATCCGTATCCTGCCTCCTGGGACAATGTGGATGCGGCCATGCTGGACAAAGAATTACTGTGGCCTGGCGAAGAAGAGCTGAAACATTATGAGCTTTTCGGGCCACGACCAGCGCAGCAGTTTTCTCAGATTAGCCGGAGGTTCAGTGAGGTGACGCGTGGGCGCCTACTTCGTGTTAGTCAGGCGCAAAAATTTAGTATTCGAACGAGGCAGGAGAACGGTAATCCAACCAGTCAAAGTGAGCAGTAAGGCTAAAAAATGGAATATTAAGTGGGGAATCCGCAGTCGGTTGACTGCGGCTTTTGTACTTGTTAGTCTGTTCCCGATTGGATTGCTGGTTTTTCTATCGCACTGGTTCACAAGGGAGAACATTCGAGACGATTATTATCGCAAGAACGCGACTATGGTGTCGCAGATTGCTTCGCAATTGGAATCCGTCTTAACCCGCAGTTACGAGGATTTCGAAGCCCTCGCATCGAACCCTGCTCTGTCGGGAAAAGGGGGAGCAGAAGAGGCAGTATTCAAAGAGATGGAGCGCCTTGTGGAGGGCATCTACAGCGAGGTCACCCTTTTGGACAATGCGGGATACGTTATCGAATCCACGTCCGAGACCCTCGACATCAGGGACGAATCAGTCTGGTTCCGACACGCTTTGGAGAAGGAGGAACTCATCATGTCTTCTCCTCAGAAATTGATACACGAAAAGGACATCATTGTTTCTGTTTACATTCCTATTCCCGAAGCCGAATCGAATGCTCGAATCATTCGTGCCAGTGTACCGTTTGAGCGTTTAGGTGGTACGATCCGGGCTGTTCACACACCTCCTGGTAACGAATTGTATTTGTTGGATGCTTCTGGAAACATACTCATCTCAACCGATGGATCAGAACCATTCACGAAATTCGACGACGAAAAGTCAGCTTCATTCTGGAGCGTCCCGGGAAGAGGAGTCTACAAAACGAGCGCAAGCGGAGAAGAGTTCGATTTTGTGACTCGCCTCGTAAAGCCTGCATTTCAGTTGGAGTCGAATCGTCCTTGGCGCATTGTTTGGATGGAGAATTCGATCATTTCCATGGTGGCTGTCCGAGAATCGACATTCTTCCATATCCTGGCGGCTCTCTTCGGAATTCTCCTCTCGGCTTTCCTGGGGATGGTGGCTGGAAATCATCTTTCGAAGCCAGTTCGCTGCGCGTCTGACGCTGCGCGTAATGTCGCAGAGGGATACATGAAGGATCGAGTTCCGGTCGACTCCGGAACCATTGAGCTGGATCAACTCGGCGAATCTTTCAATCATATGGTGATGAAGTTGGAATCGGCACAGGGCTCTCTGAAGGATTCGCTACTTTCCCGGACGAAGATGCTGAAGGAGAGAGAGCGAACAACGGCCCACCTCCGAGCATCGTGGGAGGCTGTACAACATGCATTGATCTTGGTCGGTCCGGACAACAAAGTTGTGGAACTGAATTCAGTTTTCTCAAAAATGTTCCGTTTCAGTCCGGCTGTTCATAGAGGGGCTTCTTTCGAGGACATCATGAATGTGATCACCGAACATTGCGGCAATGCTGACGAGTTTCGGGAAATGTATGCAAGCATTGGAAACGACCCCGGCTGTCTGACCAAGAGTGAATGGGTGTTTGCGCTTGATCGGGATAGGGTCGTTCAGGTTTCCTCAGCACCAGTTCAAGTGGGAGTGGAGACGGGCAATCGCGCCCGGTTGTGGATTTTTCACGATCTTACAGATCAAAGACAACTATCGGAGCAGCTTCGTCAGGCTCAGAAAATGGAGGCCGTTGGGCGTCTTGCAGGAGGGGTGGCACATGATTTTAACAACCTCCTCACAAGCATTTGCGGTAACCTGGCGATCGTGAACGAATGCCTCGAAGAGAAAGCATACGAATCAGCCATGCCCCATCTGGATACGGCTCAGAAGGCCGGTGCTCGTGCGGGTACTCTGGTTGAGAAGCTTCTTGCCTACTCTCGAACCAGCACGATGCAGTCAAGGGTTTGTTGCCTGAACGATGTGGTAGAAGATACGCGAGAGCTATTGAAGCACTCCTTGGGTCCATCTATCTCGTTGGAGTTGGTTTGCAATACCGAACTCTGGCCGGTGGTGGGAGATAGCAATCAGTTGCAGCAGGTCATGATGAACCTGTGCGTAAACGCCCGTGACGCCATCGCGGAATCCGGAAGAATCATTCTAAGAACAGGTAATGTGGAGCTCTCTCCACGAGTGATTCAAAGTTTCGACGGCGAATCGATGGTTGGGGAGTTTGTCTTTGTGGATGTGATAGACAACGGAAGTGGCATGTCCAAAGAGATTCAGGACAAGATCTTCGAACCATTTTTTACGACAAAAGAGCAAGGAAAAGGGACGGGGCTTGGTTTGTCGATGTGCCAGGGAATCGTGGAGCGTCACGGTGGCTGGATCGAAATCGAATCAAGATTGGGAGTGGGAACACGCTTCCGGATATTCCTTCCCCGAACGGCAGAAAAACAAAATCGCCCCGACAGGCTGGTTGCCCCCATTGAATTACCCGAAACCGACGTCGTTACGGGCGGGCTGGTTTTGGTTGTCGACGATGAGGCTCAAGTACGAATGGTTGCTGAAAGTATTCTTCGCCGAAAAGGTTTCGAGGTGGTGTCGGCTGAAAATGGCGAGGAGGCCGTGAAGATCAGTCGCGAGCTTGGTGATAAGATTGATATCGTTGTTATGGATGCCACTATGCCTGTGATGTGCGGCAAGGAGGCTTTTGAAATTCTGGCCAACGAGTTCCCCGAGCGCCCCGTTATTATATGCAGCGGATATATCGGTGATCAGGAAAGATACACGGCATCGAACGGAATAGCGCCTGCTGACTTTGTCCAGAAGCCTTACCAACTCTCACACTTGCTGGAAGTGGTGAATCGATCCCTGAAATCGACAAGAGAAGGAGGAGAAGAAGATGTGGCAATTGTTTCGTGAGAATTCGCGGATAAGCCCTTCAGGAATCTTCCGGCAGTAGTGCATACTCTTCGAGAATACTCCGGGACACATATTGCAATGCAGCCTCCGAAGTTGCCTCGAGTACTACTTCGCAGGCGAATCCTGCGTCGAGAGCTTCTTTCCAGCGAGCGGCGCAGACACACCAGCGATCTCCCGGCTTCAATCCGGGGAAACCGTATTCGGGAACTGGTGTGCTGAGATCATTTCCAGCTGCAGCACTGAAAGCGAGAAACTCTTCTGTCAGAACGCAGCAGACTGCGTGGCAACCGAGGTCTTCGGGACCCACCTGGCACTTGCCTGTTCGGTAAAATCCTGTCATCGGCGTCGTGCTGCAAGGAATGAGTTCGCCACCCAACACGTTCTTGTTTTCCTCGGGTTCCATATGGAGCGTATGATTCGACCGGATCGCCGATTTTTCCAATAGTATTGTGGTGAGATTGCTCACGTAATTTTTTCGTTTTTTTGTAAGGTCTCTTGCTATCGAGCGTCTCGTGGCGATTGTCTCAGCGAGATGCCAACGGACGATCATCAGAATCCTGAGAAGGAGCCGCAGTCACAGTCTACCAAACGCTCAGAAGGGGGGAACCCCCTGCGCTGGGTCATCTTGGCGGTTGTACTGATTGGTGGCCTTTGGGTCGGTATTCAGCAACTCCGTAAGGCAGAGCCTGCAGCACCCCAGTCAGAAGGAGGTGGGGGCCAGCAGGGGCCACCGCCAGCGACTGTCATTGCCGCTCCGGTCGTACAACAGCCCGTGCAGGAGAAGCGCCGCGTAACAGGTACTTTGCGAGCGGTGGAAAGAGCGGAGGTTGCCGCGCAGGAGTCGGGAGCTGTGAAAGAAGTTAGGGTAGATGTGGGCGATAAAGTCGAGAAAGGAGACGTGCTCATGTTGCTCGATGATAGACGCCTTCGTGCGACACTGGCTGAAGCCGAATCTCGCAATACCGCTGCCACCGCTGTGGTAGAAGAAAGAAAAGCAGAGGAAAAACGGGCAACCACAGATCTGGAGATGAAAGAAAAGCTTCTCTCCCAACGTGCTGTAGCAGAGCGAGAGTTTCTTGATGCAGAGCGAGAAGCATCAGTCGCATCGGCCCGCAGAAAAGCGGCAGAGGATGAGAGGAAAGCATCGGAGAGTGCTTTGGAACTCCTCCGAGTTCGGGTGACGGACTTGGAAGTAAAAGCCCCATTTTCTGGTCGGGTCGTGCAGCGGAATGTCGATCCCGGAGAATGGATCGCGCCGGGAGACAGCGTCGTAACACTGGTTTCCTCCGGGACGATCGAAGCTTGGATGAATGTGCCAGAGCGGTTCATGGGATCGGTTTCTGAAGGAGAAGCACCAATTAGTATTATCGCAGATGGAACCGAGGCCTCTTCCCCTGCAAAATCGATTCGTCGCGTGTCCGACATTGATCCTGTGACGCGACTTTTCCCTGTCGTTGTAGAGATTGATGATCTGGAGGGAGAGCTTGCACCGGGAATGTCGGTCCATGCAGAAATCCCCGTTAGTGAGATGGCGGGTATGTTGGCAGTTCCGGTAGACGCCGTTCTGGAAACATTTCAGGGCGCATCAGTGTTTCGAGTGTCTCCCACCGAGGATGGCGGCATGCCTATAGCCGAGCGCGTCCCGGTGAACGTTCGGTTCAGGAGAGATGGACTCACATTTCTTGATGCCGAATCCTTGAAGCCAGGCCAGATGGTGGTCGTAGAAGGGAATGAACGGCTCTTTCCGGGGACTCCCTTGATTGTGGGGGAGCTGGAAGAGGGAGAAGAAGCGCCAGTCGAAGGCGTGAAACCATAATCGGAAAGGCGGGGCGATGATTCAAAAGGCAATCGAACAACCCATCTCCGTTGCGGTAGCGGTTTTGTTAAGCGTATTTGCGGGGCTCCTTGCGGTGACCCGTGTTCCCATCCGAATGACTCCCGAAGTGGAATCAGTTGTTGTCTCGGTTCTGACCAACTGGGAGAGCGCTTCTGCAGTCGAGATCGAGAGTGATATCGTCGAGGAGCAGGAAAAAGTCCTTGGAGAGGTGAAAGGCCTCAAAGCCATGACTTCTACCAGTGCCGCAGGGCAGGGAACGATCAGACTTGAGTTTGAAACGGGCACCGACATCAAAATCGCACTTGCCGAAGTGTTGCAGAAACTCGACGAAGTTCCGGGGTATCCTGACGGTGTATTGCAACCCGTTGTCGAGCCGGTAGACCCGGAGTCAGTCGACTACATTTCCTGGATAGGATTGGCCTCGACCGATCCGGAGTATGACCCCGCGCGCCTTTACGATTTCATGGAGCGGCGGATGAGGCCGCGCTTTGATCGAGTACCGGGAATTTCTCAGGTGGGTATTCGTGGGGCATTACCTTCCGAGCTTCACATTCTCATCGATCCCGTAGCGATGGCGAATCGCCGAATCACTTATTCACAGCTGCGTTCTTCCATTGAGTCTGCGAATGTCGATCTTGCTGCGGGCCGAATCGAAGAGGGAAAACGCGATATCCGAGTTCGAAGCACGGGGCGTTTCCAGAGTCCGGAAGATGTCGAGGCGATGGTCCTGACCCGAGATGCTAGTGGCCCAGTGTATCTTGGAGATATCGCAACGGTGGAAGAAGCGTTTAAGGAACCCACCGACTGGGCTCGTGCGCGGGGCCACAAGATGCCTTTCTTCAACTTTCAGCTCGAGCGTGGCGCAAACCTCCTGGAAACGATGGAAGCACTGTTTGCCGAGGTGGATGACATGAACGCTCCCGGCGGATTGTTGGAGCAAAAGGCGAATCAGTTAGGGCTCAACGGTACTCTCGAACTCATCGTCAGTTACGATTCCACCACTTACGTTCGCGATGCGGTCAAACTCGTTCGTTCGAATCTGCTGCTCGGTAGTGTTCTCGCGACATTTACGCTTTTGTTTTTCCTGCGTTCATTTCGCAGTGTCGGCATTATCGCGATCGCGATTCCGGTATCAGTGATCGCATCCTTTGTGGTCCTCGTGGCATTGGGCCGCTCGATCAATATCATCTCCCTTGCAGGATTGGCATTCGCAGTCGGCATGGTTGTGGACAACGCAATCGTCGTGATCGAGAACATCTATCGCCATTTGGAGATGGGGAAACGCGCACCAAAGGCCGCGCTCGATGGAGCTAAGGAGGTCGCTGGTGCGGTCGTCGCGTCGACCCTTACGACTCTCGCAGTTTTCTGTCCGATTTTGTTGATTCAAGAGACGGCTGGCCAGCTCTTCCGGGATATCGCACTCGCGATCATGGCTTCAGTTGGCTTGAGCATGATCGTCTCGCTGACTGTTATCCCAGTTGCTGCCGGTCGGCTCCTTCACAGGAGTGATGTCGACGACTCCGGCCCGAAAACAAGCTTCGGCGCTTTCCTTGCTCGGCTTTTCGAGCCCCTGATTCGATTCGTGGAAGCTCTTCCCGGGTGGGTGACGAGTATCGTTTCGGTAGGGACTCGGACGTGGCCCAGGAGGATCGCAATCATCGCGGTATTCTCAGTCGTCACTGTGGTAGGGAGCGAAATGCTGCGGCCGGACATGGATTACTTGCCCAAAGGAAATCGGAACGTGGTGTTCGGTCTCCTGTTCCCGCCTCCCGGATACAACCTCGATCAATTGTCGAAGATGGGGACTCGAATCGAAGAGCGCATGCGGCCGGCGTGGGAAGCTACCGAGAACAAATTCGGTATCGAGGACGTCCTTGAAGAAGAGCAAGGGCTTTCCACAGACCCTGTCGACAACCGTGAGCCGGTTCCCATGATGGCAAACCCCGGAGAGACTGTCATGCCGCCGCCGATTGACGATTATTTCCTCGTTAGCTTCGAAGGGCGGATGTTCCACGGAGCGATCTCAAAAGATAAGAAAAAGGTCGTCGACGGTATCGACCTTATGAACTACGCGACATCCGGGGTATCGGCTCCAGACACGTTCGCGTTTGCCTTCCAGATGCCTCTCTTCAGGGTAGGAGGAACTACCGGTTCAGCGGTAAATATCAACCTCACCGGGAACAATCTCGACGAGGTAGGCGCCTCTGCGATGGCCTTGTTTGGGACATTGATGGGGAAATTCGGACCCACCTCGTTAAACCCGGAACCACCCAACTTTGCCCTTCCGCTCTCCGAGCTTCGCATCGTTCCAAACGACGAGCGCCTGCGTGAACTCGGTATGACTAGGGCCGACCTTGGGTTGGCTGTTCAAGCCAATGGTGACGGAATTCTCCTGTTCCGCGACTACGAACAAAACGGGGAACTCAAGGACATGAAGATCCTGAGCAAATATTCCCGCCAGGACGATGCGCTTGAGGAAATGATGGACGCCCCCGTAGCTACTCCAACGGGGGCCGTTGTCGATTTTGGTAGTGTAGCTTCTTTGCAGCGCGTCCAGGGACCTGACGAAATTCGCCATGTAGACCGGCTCAGGGCAGTGACGCTCCAACTGACTCCGCCTGCGGAAATCCCCCTCGATAGTGTCATCGACCAGGTGGAAGAGACAATCCAAGGACTTCGTGCTGGTGGAGCCATTCCTTCCACTGTTGGGATAAGCCTGTCAGGATCTGCTGGCAAACTCAGTGAGATAAAAACGGCTCTACTCGGAGATGGAACGATTCTGGGAACAGTGTCCAGCACGCTCGCGCTGGCATTTCTCGTAATTTATCTCCTTCTTGTCATTCTCTTCCAGAGCTGGACCTATCCGTTGGTGATCATGATTAGTGTTCCCTTGGCGACTTTCGGAGGATTCCTTGGATTGGCCTTGGTTCACTGGTGGAGCACGATCGATAGATACTCTCCCGTTCAAAATCTGGATATGCTCACCATTCTCGGCTTCGTAATTCTCGCAGGAGTGGTGGTGAACAACTCAATTCTCATCGTCCACCAGACATTGAACTTCCTGAGAGAGGATCCTGATCTCGATCCACAAATCGCAATCCAGGAATCCGTGAAAAGTCGAGTTCGCCCAATTCTCATGAGCACCTTGACGAGTGTTGGCGGTATGTTGCCGCTGGTCATTCTTCCCGGTGCCGGGTCTGAGCTGTATCGAGGTCTCGGTGCAGTCGTTGTCGGCGGATTGGCCGTTTCGACCGTATTTACTCTCTTTCTTGTGCCTACGGTGCTGAGTACGATGTTTGCCATTCGTCGGGATGAGTCCATAGTGCCAACGGTCCCAACTGACACGAAACCAACTGGGGACACCGTAGTGGCCTGATGGCTCTATTCTCCCTCCTCTCCTTTATGTCGATCCGCGGATCAGGAACCTTGTTTTGCCTCGGAGCCAGTTTGACGCTGGCTTCCATAACAAGCTGTACCGTCGATCCATCCGAATTGGCAGACTCCAAAGTCGCTGCTGGCAGTAAATACAAAAATGGTTCTGCAAAATCTCAGTTGCTGCCCGAGGGCCGTTGGTGGGACTGCTTCAATGATCCAGGGCTTAACCAACTGATCAACAAGCTCGATGCCGACAATCCCTCTCTGGCGGTCGCGCTGGCTCGGTATGATCGGTCACGAGCAGAGCTGGGGCTTTCCAAAGCGGACCAGTTCCCGGTTTTGCGTGGTGGTCTTACCGCAAAGCGGAAGCGCGACTCCGCGAGTGGAATTTTTGTTCCCCCGAATCTGACCTACAACGAATTTCGAGCCGCTCTAAATCTGAGCTACGAGATCGATCTCTGGGGCCGCGTGCGCGGACTGGTCGAGGCTGCAAAGGCTGAGTCCGAAGCTGCCTACGCCGATTGGGCGGGTGCCCGACTTTCGCTCCGGGCAGAACTCGCTCGAAACTATTTCCAACTCCGTTACCTCGATAGCGAGATCGGAGTAGTCGAGCGGAGCGTTGATCTGCGTAGGGAAAACCTCAAGCTGATCGATGCTCGAGTGCGAGGAGGAGAGATCACCGACCTTGATCTTGCTCGTGCGGAAACGGAACTCGAATCAGCTCGCGCCGATTTACTTCAATTGGAACGAGAGCGGGCCGCTGTCTCGAATGCTCTCGCCGCTCTGGTAGGAGAAGTTCCGGCAACGTTTTCGCTTCCTTCAGGCGGAGTAAAAAATCCCCCGGCGATTCCATCGGGGATTCCCTGCGAATTGTTGTCTCGCCGACCGGATATCGTAGCTGCTGACAGGCGCATGGATGCCGCAGCAGAAAGAATCGGTGTTGTAAAAGCAACCTACCTTCCTCGTATCAACCTTGTCGGGATGGGTGGCCTCTCCAGCTTGAAGCTGTCTGACCTTTTCGACCCGAGCAGTCTCTTCGGCGAAATCGGTCCTGAGGTGGAGGTTCCTCTCTACAACGCAGGGCGCTCGGGGAACGATTTGGAGCGTGCTTATGCGGAGTCCGATGAAACGGTCGGGCTATACAAAGAGACTGTCTTGAATGCGTTTCGCGAAGTGGAAGACGCTCTTTCCGCGAACCGTTTCCTGGATCGAGAAATTGTCGCCCACCAGGCGGCTGCCAGCTCGGCGGAGCGTGCAGCGGACCTTTCTCAGAAGCGGTATTCCGGTGGTCTCGTGAGTTATCTCGAGGTGGTGGATGCGCAGCGAACAGCCTTGGCGGAAAAGCGAGAACTCGTCCGCGCTCGGTCGGCCCGACTTTTGTCGGCTGTGCAACTTGTTCAAGCTCTTGGTGGTGGGTGGAATGTCCCTGTTTCCACGCCCGAGGCTTATTCACGCAAACGCGTGGACGGCAATCAATGAATTGGGTGTCGTAATCCATATATTGAATGGTGAGTGTTTTTTCTCAGCGGTTTGTAAAGTTTGCTCTTGGGGCGGGGATTGTCTTTTCCATCCCAGTTTTCTCCCATGCTCTTCCCAAAGAGCAGATGAGCGGTTCGGAGTATTTCGAGCGGAAAGTCCGCCCCCTCCTCATCAAGCACTGCTATGACTGCCATTCTGAGCAGGAGGGTTCACAGAAAGGTGGGCTTCTCCTCGACCGGGAAAGTGGCTGGCTTGAGGGCGGAGACTCTGGCAAAGCAGTCGTTCCCGGACAACTGGGCGCTTCGCTCTTGATTCAGGCGATCACTCGCAGAAACGAAGATATTGCCATGCCTCCCAAGTATGAGTTGGAGGAGGAGGAAATAAACATCTTCCGCCGGTGGGTTAAAGATGGCGCCGCCGGTCCAATTGAGGACATGGGCGAAACAGCATTTTCCCAGTTGGGAAATCAGGAAGTGATTTTCGAAAAGGCCGCTGACCACTGGTCGTTCCAGCCGGTCAAAAAGCCGGAATTACCCGCTGCTGGGAAAGGTCAGGCAATCGACCAACTGATTTTTGCAAAGCTGAAGGAGAAGAGGCTGACTCCATCCGAAAAGGCTGACAAACAGACGCTCGTAAGGCGACTTAGCTACGCACTGACGGGGCTCCCGCCCACCGATAAGAAGCTTTTCGAAATGGAGATCGATCAACTCGTGGAGACCCTCATGGACTCTCCTCAGTTCGGAGAGCACGTCGCTCGTATGTGGCTGGATGTCGCCCGTTACGCCGACACAGCGGGCACCTATCGTCCGGATACCAAAACGCCCCACTACTACCCCTACGCCTTTACTTACAGGGACTATGTTATCGACGCCTTCAATGCCGATAAACCGTTTAATCAATTCGTGAAGGAGCAGTTGGCGGCAGACATGATGGAGTTTGCGCCGAACGCTCCCGAGCTCGCAGGTGTTGGCTTTATCGGGGTTTCTCCGCACCGAAACATGAGCGGAGATTTCGTGGACGATGTCATCGACGCAACGACTCGAGGCTTCCTTGGCATGACTGTTTCCTGCGCGCGCTGCCACGACCACAAGTTCGAGCCGGTCCCGACCGCCGATTACTATTCGCTCTATGGTGTCTTCAGTTCGGTAAACCGCCCCGAGCCCTGGAAAGAGGAAGAGTTTCCTGAGATTAAGGGATATAAACCTGCTCCCGGAGAGCTTGCGAGTTATCGCGAAGAGCGAGCAAAGATCGACAAATCAATCGAAGACGCAGGCAAAAAGAAAAAAGGGAACAACCGCTCTCTCGCCGAGTCCATCGAACAGACGGATCTGGCGGAACTGCTACTTTTTAATAACGGCGCTCCGGCCCGAGCCATCGCAATCACTGAAAAAAAGAGGCCATCAAACCCGATGATTTACATACGGGGCGAGCCGAGCAACAAAGGGGATCGTGTACCTCGTCAGTTTTTAAAGATCCTGGACCCTCAGCAAAAGCCGTTCAGCAAAGACAACAGCGGTCGTCTTGAAGTGGCAGAGAAGATCATTGACCCGAAGAACCCACTGACCGCTCGCGTGTATGTGAATCGCATCTGGGGAATGCTGATGGGGGACTACATTGTGGACACCCCATCCGATTTCGGTCTGCAGGGTGAAGCGCCCAGTCATCCGGAGCTTCTCGATTATCTGGCTGCGAACTTCATCGAGAATGGATGGTCTACCAAACACCTCGTGAAAGAGATCGTTTCTTCAGAGACATTTCAGCAGAGCAGTGAGAATCGAGGCGGAATGGAAGCAATCGACCCGGAGAACGAATATTACTGGCGAGCCAATCGACAGCGTCTGGGTGTCGAAGAGATGAGGGATTCTTATTTGGCCGTGTCAGGAAATCTTGATCTCAAAGTGCACGGTCGCCCAGAAGAACTCTGGGGAGACGACTACTCTCACCGCCGAAGCATCTACGGTTACATCAACCGATTCAATCAGGATCCTACCTTGCGTAATTTTGATTACCCATCACCGATGCAGACTCAGGGCCAGCGCACAGATAATATCGTTCCGCCTCAGGCCCTGTTCCTGATGAATTCCCCATTCATCATCGATCAGGCAAAAACGATCGTCGATAAGCTTGGATTCACCGAGAAGACTCCGGAGGAAGAAAAAGTAACAAAGATCTTTGAAGCGGCGTTACAGAGAAAGCCTTCCGTGGGCGAGGTGAATCGCATCGCGAGATTTGCGGAAATCGAGAATGGGCGAAACGTGGACCCATGGCCGCTGCTAGCGCAGTCGTTGCTGATGTCGAATGAATTTCTTTACGTGGACTGATCAGGTATGAATCCTTTTTCAACATTTTCCAGGCGGGAAGCTCTCCAGCGAATTGGATTCGGTATGGGGGCTCTGGCTGCCTCTGATCTCCTGGCGAACGTCAGGGAAGGCGGAATGGATTCGCCTCTCGCTCCCCGTC
Source organism: Verrucomicrobiales bacterium (assembly GCA_002698785.1). GTDB lineage: Bacteria > Verrucomicrobiota > Verrucomicrobiia > Verrucomicrobiales > DEV007 > Arctic95D-9. The sequence goes on from PAAG01000045.1 coordinate 197,734, forward strand.
ATCCTCATTTTCCGGCCAAAGCAAAGAGGGTCATTCACCTCTTCATGAATGGCGGACCGTCCCAGATCGACACTTTTGATCACAAGCCGGGGCTGGCAAAGTTCGACGGGAAAGAGTTGCCCGATTCCATCAAGAAGACGCTCCAGCCAACTCAGCGGAATCGAGTGGGAACGATTTGGGCATCTCCATTTAAATTCTCAAAGCATGGCCAGAGCGGTCTGGAGATTTCCGAGCTTTACCCGAATCTCGCAAAGCACGCGGACAAGCTCTGTGTGATTCGCTCGATGGAGAGTGAGATCGCAAACCACTCTCCCGGTTTGCTCATGATGAACTGTGGGCATCCGGTTCTGTCCCGTCCTAGTGTAGGATCATGGGTCCTCTACGGATTGGGAACAGAAAGTGAAGACCTTCCGGGATATGTGGTTCTTATGCCAAACGGCATGCCGACCGCTCAGTCCCGAAACTGGACGAGTTCCTTTCTCCCTGGAGTCTATCAAGGCACCCACATTGAAACGAATGCGAAGGGGGGAGAAATGATCCCTCACCTCAACCGGAAGGACATTCGATTTGGCACACAGCGAAATCTTCTTGGCCTGACTCGATTCCTCAATCAGGAACACAAGAAAGAGCACCCTGGTGATGAACGTCTTGACTCACGTATCCACACGATGGAGCTGGCGTTTCGTATGCAGAGCGCAGCGACAGATGCCTTCGACGTGACGAAAGAGCCTCAGGCAGTTCGTGATGCCTACGGCGACACACCGGTAGGACGAAACCTTCTCATGGCTCGCCGCCTCGCAGAGCGCGGAGTTCGCTACGTCCAGTGTTATCACGGAGCCGGCCAACCTTGGGATAGTCACTCTGGTTTGATCCCTCGACACCAGAAGCTGGCAGAGGAATCGGATCAACCGATCGCAGCCCTTCTCGAAGATCTCGAACTGCGGGGGATGCTTGAAGACACTCTAGTCGTCTGGGGCGGAGAAATGGGACGTACTTCTACGATCCAAAAGGGCCCAAGCGATGTGAACAAGATCGGTCGTGATCACCATGTCGACGGGTTCACTGTCTGGATGGCTGGTGGCGGTGTAAAAGGCGGAACAGCCTATGGAGAAACTGATGAGTGGGGTCTTGGGATTGCTTCCAACCCCGTCCACGTGCACGACCTTCACGCGACGATGCTGCATTTGCTTGGTTTTGATCATAAGAAACTGACCTATCGCTACTCGGGACGGGACTTCCGTCTCACCGACGTGCACGGACACGTAGTAGAAGATATTCTGGCCTGACCGGCAGGCAGATGACAGGCCAGAGAAAATTGGTCACGAAATTTTTGGCGTGAAATAGCTTCTTGTTACTCGCCCCTTGAGTTTCTAGACTCTGCGCGTGAAAGCGCATACCCGAATCCTATTAACCGGACTTTCGATCCTGACCCTGATCGTCAGTCAAAACAACTCCCATGCAGAGGAGCAACCCGCTCACGATGTCGTGATTTACGGGGGAACCTCTGCTTCCGTCATCGCCGCCGTTCAGGCGAAGAAAATGGGGAAATCAGTAATCATCGTCAGCCCGGATATTCACTTGGGCGGCCTGTCGAGCGGCGGTCTGGGCTGGACCGATACTGGCAACAAGGCTGTCATTGGCGGACTCTCCCGCGATTTCTACCATCGAATCTGGCAATACTACGACAAAGATGAGAACTGGAAGTTCCAGAAGAAATCTGAATACGGCGGAAAGGGACAAGGCACTGATGCTGTCGATCCCGAATACAAGACCATGTGGATCTTCGAGCCCAGCATCGCTGAGAAAGTCTACGAAGACTATGTGAAGGAATTTGATATCCCGGTTCACCGTGACGAGTGGCTTGATCGTGAGAACGGTGTGGAAGTGAAGGATGGCCGAATCGTCTCGATCACGACGCTCAGTGGAAAGACTTACTCAGGAAAAATGTTCCTCGACACCACGTACGAAGGGGATCTTGTCGCAGCGGCTGGTGTGGACTATCACGTCGGACGTGAAGCAAACTCCGAGTATGGCGAAACTTGGAATGGCGTTCAGACCGACGTGGACCACCATAAACATCACTTCCAGGCACTCGACAGGCCTGTCAGTCCCTACGTAGATCCTGACGATCCGAGCAGCGGTGTTCTGGCCCGTATCAGCACTGAGCCTCCTGGTGAAAAAGGCGCAGGCGACCACCGTGTGCAGGCATACTGCTTCCGTATGTGCCTAACAGACCATCCCGAAAACCGCATCCCTTTCACGGCGCCCGAAGGTTACGACCCGGAGCAGTATGAGCTTCTCGTCCGTTGTTTTGAAGCCGGTTGGGGAATGGAGGTCTTCAACAAATTCGACCCTATCCCGAACCACAAGACAGACACCAACAACCACGGCCCTTTCAGTTTCGATAACATTGGTTACAACTACGAGTATCCTGAAGCCAGCTACGAAGAGCGCCGCGAGATCATCAAGGAGCACGAAACCTACCAGAAAGGATTGCTCTACTTCATCGCGACCGACCCTCGCGTCCCGAAAGATGTGCAGGACGAAATGAATCGCTGGGGCCTTCCCAAAGATGAGTTTCAAGACAATGGGAACTGGTCTCATCAACTCTACATTCGTGAAGCTCGCCGGATGATTGGTGACTTTGTTATGACGGAGAACGAACTTCGCAAAGTGAAGCCCACTCCTGAGTCAGTCGGCATGGGATCCTACGCGATTGATTCTCACAACACACAGCGTCACATCGATGAAAATGGTCACGTCCAGAACGAGGGAGACATTGGTGTCAGCACTCGCGGGCCATATGAGATTGCCTATGGTTCACTTGTTCCTAAGAAAGAACAGTGCACCAACTTGCTCGTGCCGGTTTGTGTTTCCAGTACGCACATCGCATTCGGTTCGATCCGCATGGAGCCTGTCTTCATGATCCTTGGCCAGAGTGCTGCAACAGCCGCGGCCATGGCGATCGACGAAGACATCGACGTGCAGGACGTCGAGTACGACGCGTTGCGGAAGCGGTTGCTCGAAGACGGACAGATTCTCGAATACGACGGCCCGATCGCTGGCGGAAAAGGAACTGCAGTTTCCAAAGTTGAGGGAATCGTTGTGGACGACGAGGCGGCAGAATTCACCGGTTCTTGGAAAACCAGTTCTTCAAGTGGTCCATTCGTTGGCTTCGGCTACCACCACGACGATAACGACCGTAAGGGAGAAAGTGTTGCTACTTTCAAAACGACAATCGAAGAAGCGGGAACTTATAGAGTCAGCCTTGCCTATCCTGGCAGCGGAAACCGTGCATCCAACGTAAAAGTGGAAGTCCAGTATCCCGGAGGATCGAAGACTGTGACCATCAACGAGAAGGAATCTCCCTCAGCTGAGCCCTTCGAGGAACTTGCGACAGTCACCTATCCCGCAGGAGCCGAAGCGGTTGTCATCGTCAGCAACGCTGACACCGACGGCTACGTCGTCGTCGACGCCGTGCAGTGGCTGAAGGTGGAAGAGTAATCAACTCTCCGGCTTGTCCAGGCTGAGTAACCTGACGCACTCTTCCAGCAACCAGTTAGGGTGCATGAAAGGTTCGAAGCTAATGTTCTGCCAACGTATACGACGGCTTTCGTCGATGAGGAAGGTGCCGTGAAGGCCCATCTGTTCAAAATCGTCGAAAGCCTTATACTGGCGGAAGGAATGGAAAGTCGGATCGGACACCATGGTAAAAGGGAAAGGGTTTTTCCCCTCCGCCGTTTCTTGAAATGTTTCGGCAAGACCGGCAAGTGAGTCGGTGCTGACGGCAAGGATCTCGATTCCTGCTTCACGATATTTGTCGTAGACCGGAGCAAACTCGTTCAGTTGCTCCATGCAGTGGCTGCAACCTTTCCCCAGGAAGAAGATCACTAGGACGGGTTTCCCTTCGAAGTCATTCAAAGTGACCGTCTCTGCTTTGGTATTGGAAAGTGCAATAGGCTTGGCTGCGGGTGGGGTCCAACGGAATGGGCCTAGCGAATCCAGAGGAGGGCGTTCTCCGAGATCGCCGGAAGCCTCTGGCTTTACTCGCCACTTTTCAGGAAGTCCCAGATCTTTCGCAATGCCGCTCAGGGAAGCGATGAGCGGAGAAACATCGTCCGAGTTGTAGGCTAGTGTTCGAAGGGTTTCGAAAGCCTTTTTCGCTTCCTCTTTTTTCCCGGCGGCGTGGAGGATGGAAACCTGGGTAGCCAGAGGGAGCACTTCACCCTCTCCGGATTTCACGGCACTTTCAGCCAATTCAATTGCCTTCGCGTTGTCACCTGCTCGATGCCACAGCATTGCATGACGAGCTTTGGCGATATCCTTAAGGTCCGGTAGCACTTTCTTTGCTGCGTCCAAGTTGGGAGGAGTCTGGGAGAGCGCTTGATAAACGAGGAGATCATTCACGTAGTTCTGGAGGGTTTCGATGTCTTTTTTGAACTCTTTCTCTGCTGACTCTTTCGCCGTCTTGATTCCTTTCTCGTCTTTGCCGGCATCCTTTGCTTTGGTTTCGGCATCGGCGATCGCTTTGTCTCGTTTCACTTCTTTCTCCTTCAGTCGTTCTTCGAGATTCCCAAGATGAACATTCGCGCCATCCAAGTTGCCGGTTTCGTATTTCGCGATTCCTACGAACCGGTCGTGCTCGTTTTGCTTGATAGATTTGTCGTCGGGAACGAGAACTCCTGATTCCGCTTCTCGGATCAGTTCGTCCCACTGCTCGAATCGGACGAGTGTGTCCCGGAGGCGGATCCTACCATACTGCCAACTGCTTCCAGAAGGATCGTAGGTCGACTCGTCTTCCTCTTTTTTGAACTTCGCGAGGCGCGGAAGGGAAATCATGTTTGTCGCGAGTTCGACAGACCGCTGGTAATCGCCGAGGAAGTTCAGGTTTCGGATACACCATTCGTTGTTGTGCGCGAAGTTGTGGATCTGGTCGGGCACGATCTGGTATCGGATCATGTGCTCGTGATCGATTCGCGCAGAGGCCTCTTGTTGCCAGACCGCATCCTGGTAACGGTGAAGCCGAGAGTATATGTGGCCGGGCATATGCCACATGTGGGCGATGCCCGGTGCCGAGGGGCCACAGTTTGCAGCGGCTGTCAGGGCCTTCGACGGGATTTCTTTATCCCAAAGGTGGATTTGATAGTGGTTTGCCGGATGATCGGGATCGAGGGTGAGGATACGATCGACAAGAAGGTTGATCGCGTAGTGACTCGGTATTTCGAGACCCTTCCCGTGATTGTAGTATATCTGTTTCATCAGGAAGGCCTGTGCCTCGATATCATCAGGATACTCCGTGGCGATCTTTTCGATGGAGCGCACAAACTCTCTCAGGCGCTTTTTCTTATCGGCCTTTGTATCCTCGAAGTATTTTGCCAACCCATCGATCCACATCTTTTCTCGATCAGAGGCTTGCTCCTTTCGACTGGTCGCTTCTTCGATGAAACCTTTGCCGCGTTTGTCGTTCTTGAAGTTTGCCATCGCCATTCCCCAATAGGCCATGGCGCACTCTGGATCGATTAAAGCAACTTGCCGAAAACTGCGCTCTGCTTCGAAGTCCCAGAATCCGTGCAACTGTCCGACCCCCTGAACGAAGAACTGCTGCGCTTCGTCAGAGTCGGTGGTGACTTCGAAGTGAACGTCACCAGTGCCAGGAATCAGCACGGCGGCCTGTCTTGGTCCTTCGTTGAACTCTTCGCCGTGAACGGAATGGCCGAAGGTGGGATCTTCTTCAGCTGTTCCGATTAAGAAACAGGAAAATGAGATCAGGGTAACGAGTGCCGAGGCTTTCATGATGATTGGGAGAGGGGGAAGTTACTCCAATTCTTTGATGTAGATATTGCGAAACTGAACCAGGCTGGATGCGGGAGACCATTCTCCATCTGCCTTCTTGCCTCCGTGGTGTTGGAGAGCGATGCGACCTTTTTCTGGAACTTCAGGGAGTAGAGCATCTTCGATGACAGTGTGACCGTTCAAGACCACTGTCAGTCGGTCGCCCTTCATGGTAATGTGAAATGTGTTCCACTCTCCGATGGGTTTATCTGCCTTAAGTTTTGGGGTAACTCCTGTGCGGACTTCGAGTGGATAAGATTCGTTGTTCCGAATGCCATAGACTTCGCCGGAACCGATGGGCCAGCACCAGATGTTGAGCTGATATTTGGACTCTCCACGAAGGTAGATTCCGGAGTCGGCGTTTGGCATGGGGTGGGTAACCTTTTTTCCGTTTTCGTCTTTTACGTAAGAGCCATCGGGCAGCACGTAGGGCACGTTGTAGAAACCGGTGGTCTGTTTGATGCGCCAATCGAGGGTGAGTTCAAAATCGCCGTACTCTTTTTTGGTCCAGAGATGCTTGTCGTCTTTTGCTTCGGATTGGGCATCGTAGTCGATGACTCCATCGAGAACCTTCCAGTGCCCACCGTCACCCTCGGGTATCTTCCAGCCCGCCAGATCTTTGCCGTTGAAAAGGGAGGTGAATCCCTCCGGGGCGTCATCTGAAATGGCTAGACTACTAAGTGCGGAGAAGGCAACGATCAGGAAAAAAGCGGGGGATTTTTTCATCCGGGTAATATGAGGGCTGCGGGTCTGGGTAAGCTATTTCTTTTTCCGGCACAAAGTCGCCATGCTGTCCCCGTTTTCACGGGATTGTGGGATGGCCCGGAGAGGCTTTCGTGAATAGGATGCGGGTATGAGGCACATCTTCTTAACGATCGTTTCTTCCTTGATTCTGTTTCAGGCAGCAGTTGCTCAGGAGGACGAAAAAGCACTTTCCTATTTTCTGGTCGGAAATTCTCTCACCTGGGACACGGTTCCATCTTTGCTTGATGGAGATACGCAGTGGCATGTGGACTGTGGGAAGAGCTTGCCGTTCATGTACGAGAACCCGGAGGAGCCCTGTGTGAAAACATCGACGCTCTGGCCGCAGGCGTTGGAGGAGAAGCAATATGATTTCCTTTCTCTTCAGGTTCATTATGGGAGCACTCTGGAAGAAGACGCGGCAGTGATTGCTGCGTTTCTGGATCTTCAGAAGAAAGCCAAAGTGATCATCCATACGGGTTGGGCGAGATCAGCGAGCCGAGCCGAAGAGTATGCGAGTGAGGATGTGGATGGAAAGATGGTGCACAGCCCTGCGTATTTTGAAGCGCTGCTCGAGAAGTTGCGAGAGTTGTATCCGGATCGTGAGTTTCAGCTGACGCACACGCAGGATTTGCTGGCTCTGATTGCGGAAGATATTGAGGCGGGAGAGGCACCCATTGGTAATATACAGGAGCTTTACCGTGACGACATTCATATGAATGTCGTCACGGGCCGTTACATGATGCACAACGCAATGCGCCGAGCCCTGGGGCAACCTCGCTCTGCTGTGGGGTTTGAGGAGCTCGCTCCTTCGATGAAGAAATATCTCGATTCCGTGCTGGATCGCTACTTTGAAAAGAAAGAATCGAAATAGTCGGCACCGATACGGAATTAAACTTGCGGTAGGAACGATTCCATCGGACGACATTTTATGAGCGAGGCAAAACAGGAGGACGTTCCATCGACATTGACTGATGTCGAAATCAAGGATGCGCAGGTAATCTTCAACGCGGTTTGGAGGGGCATGGTTGAGGAGTATGGAATCGAGAATCTCCGTTTCCCGAAGGAGATTATTCTTCTTGGCGGTGCTCCAGGCTCGGGAAAGGGGACGAATACGACTTTTATCATGAAAGCCCGAGGGTTTACCTGCCCTCCGATCGTCGTGAGTTCGTTGCTGAATAGTCCTGAGGCGAAAGCGCTCAAGGACAAAGGGATGCTTGTCGGAGACCGTGAGGTGATGGGGATCCTGCTACGCAAGATGCTGGAACCGGAGTTTCGCGATGGGGCGGTTCTGGATGGTTTTCCTCGTACCAAGGTGCAGGTGGAGTGTATGAAGTTGCTGGTGAAGAAGATCGATAAGCTTCATCGCGACTATGCGGAAACTCCGTTGGCGGGCTACTTTCGCCAGCCGACGATCCATGTGATGGTTCTTTTTGTGGATGAGAAGACGAGTGTGGAGCGTCAGTTGTATCGTGGACGCCAGATCGCTCAGCATAATGAAGAAGTTCGCCAGACCGGTGTGGGTGAACTACAGGAGTTGCGGGCGACCGACCTCGACGTGGAGGCAGCGAAGCATCGCTACCGAGTTTTCAAGGAGAGTACGTGGGATGCACTTCAGTCTTTGCGTGAGGTGTTTTTCTATCACCTGATCAATGCGCAGGGAACGATTGAGGAGGTGGAGGAGAATATTCTTCAGGAGCTCCAGTACCAAAGTTCCCTGGAACTTGAGCCCGAGACATTTCAACTGATTCGGGGAATTCCGCTGGCGAGTGAACTGGTCGTTCACGCGCGGCAGGAGCTGGTTCGTCGTCTCGATCGATATGTCCGGGAGAATCACGATCTGTTTCAGGAGATCGTGGATTTGATTCAAGAGAAGTTCATTCCGATCATCGAGCGCCATGCCATTTCGGGCCGAGCAGTGATCAATAATGAGGACCAAGTTCTCTCGGATCCTCTGGCGCTGGCGATGTTGATCGACATCTTTTCCGACCGTGGATACCACGCGGTGATCGACAAGCAGCTTTCGAAGATACCTGAGCGAGTAAATGTGCAAACGGGCGAAATTCAATTTCGCCCGAATACCACTTACCGAATTCGCCTGTATTTCGAAGGTTCTGAAATTCGGCGTGGAGCTCATTAGAGCTCCATTCGCTTACTCGATTTCAAGCTCGATTGCTTCGGTCTTTGTGAAGCGTTCGCGGACGTCTTCGCGACGTGACATATGTGCTCCGAAGCCTTCCCATGGCTCTGTATCGGCACGGCCAGCATGGGCGCCGAGGTATACTTTGCCACTGGTTGTGCGAGCATGAATCTTACGAGGACCGAATGACGGGCCCTCCACCTTGATATCGCGTATTCCGGGAGGGAAGACTCGAATCAATTCGTCGTAATGACGAGTGTTGTAACCCATTTCGAATCCAGCTTCATTCCAAGCTTTCGCCTGTCTGTCCCGGTTTTCACGAGGCAGGTTGATGATCAGTGTGTTGGGGTGAACGATCTGTCGAACTTCGTCCAGCTTCACGCCTTCATTCGGCAGATCATAGCTGAAATATTTGTCTTTTCGCTCCCAAGCCAAGGCGGGCATGCCAAAGGAAATGTGGTCGCCGTCGTCCGTGCCGTCTTTAGGAGGTTCGGCGGTATAGGTGGCGTGCATTCCTTTTCTACCGAGATACATGTGCACATTGAACTTCAAGTCGTCTTCGAGCTTCATCTTCCAGACGATCTCTTTGCCGTCGAATGTAGGATCTTCCTGCAGGCCGACAAATTTTCTCCTGCGGACACGTGACCTTGGATCCGGGTGATCAGGGAATCTCTTCCAGCTGTGATAATAGAAACGGATGGGGTCCTGAATGTATCCGTCCGCAGTCTTCAGGAAGACATAGGCACGAGCTTCCGGGCCGTAAAAGACCGCGGTGTATTCGGGCTCTTCGATACGGTGAATCTCGAACCAGTCCTTACCTGGCTTAAAGCCATAGCTTCCATCGCCGACGATCTCTGCACGAGGGGTAGCGTGCTTGAAGTCGACATCGGGCATTTCCGGCCCCTCGTTCTTAGTGAGTGTGAGGGGTTTCTCAGGTGCTTCTACATCATCTCCAAGAATGGAGTAGAGCGATGGCAATTGACGTCCCAGAGTGCGGTTGACCAGTTTTTTGGTCATGACGTCGAGGAATTCGGTGCCTTTCTCAGCGGGCTGAACATAGGTGCGGATTTTCCGGCGACCGAGTTTCTGGCCAAGCTCCAGGCAAACATCTTCGTCAACGTAGTCTTCGAAGTCTGAGAAGATGTAGAGGGAATCGATATCCTGTTCCATGAGGAAGTCGATGGAATCGGTCAGCGGAGTGCCTCCACTACCCCTGTATCCTGGGCCGACAGTGAGAAAGACATTCGGACGACCTCCTTTGAATGTTTCGATCAAGCGGTCCACGTAGCGCTGCGGTGCCTTTTTGGGGAGATCGTGCCACAGGAACCAGTAAGGCGTGGGGGTCTTGAGTTCTTTGTCGTATGGAATCACTTCATCTGGAATGATTGTTCGCACTTCGTTTTCGCCAGATTTGGCGCTCTTTACGACGACATTCCGGACGTAAACGATGGGGGAGTCGGGGAAGTTCTTGTCGACTTCGCGTACGACGAGAGGGAGCCATTCTGCCATCGACCCTGAAACGTCGAGAATGACGCCGAGAACTTCGCCTTCCATCTCCTGCCCGAACATCATCCGGGATTCAGATGAGGTAGGCATTCCCACGCTCATTGAAGGGGTGAACGACATGCCTGTCTCAACAGCGACGTCGGAAATCTGGACGTCGAGGTTGGAAACCGAGAAGGAAGACTGAGCATTCACACTGATGATGTCAGCGACGGCGGAGTTGACTGCGGTGGTCGGTTCCAGCGTCGGCTTATCCATCGTTTCATTTTCGATAACTTCTTCCTGACTCGGGGGCTGGGAAGAGGCGACAATCTGCGGTGGTGCGCTCTGGGGTGCCTTGGTGGCTACCATCATCAAGAGTGCGACTACAGCGACATGGAGGAGCACGGTAACGATTACCGAATTCATCTTGTCGCGGCGAATGGCAGCTTCGCGCATCCGAAGTGCTTCTTCTTCCGCTGCCTGAAGTGCTTCCATCTCCGTATTGGAGAAGCTCACCTGAGGGAGAGTCATGGGCTCGTCATCGGAGCCGACTCGGGGCACTGCTACCGGGGTCGGTTCAGGCACCGCCGTAGCCTCGACTTCGTCGTCCGCTACTACTGCGACTGCAATATCTTCGTCATCATCGTCTGCTTCCTCGTCCTGTGGAGACATAGGGACAGGGGTGACGGGATTCGCAATCGCTGCCATATGGGACTCGAGCTCTCCCTTGTATTCTTTCGCTGGCGCGTAGTCCGGATCGATTTCCAGAGCTGACTCGACAAGTCCGTTGGCTTGTTCCAAGGCTCCCACGGCAGCGTAGCATTTTGCGGCGGCGAGCCACGGGGCGGGCTCACGTGGGAGGGCTTCCCCCTGGTTCACGTATTCCACTGCAGTGTCGTGTTTTCCTTCGGCTACGAAGGATTCGACCACGGCCAGGCGGAGTTCCCAATTGCCTGGATCTGCTTGGAGGGCTTCTACTAGTTCCTGCGTCGACATGGTTTCGTTTCGAAAATCTTATACAATAGATCGTAATTCATTGACCGGAACCAGTGTAAAATGTGACTCAGACATGCCATTTTTTCGGAAAAACATGGATGAACCCAGAAAACGACACGTTTCCCAGTTCTTTCGGCACTGGTGTGGGGTCATGTCTGTGTCATTTCTCTTGCTCTTGGTCCTCTATTTCTGGTGGAACAGCAGCCGGTATTCCGAGAGGCATCTCATCTACTTGGGGAACTGCACCCTTGAGGTGTTCACGGCAAGTTCCCTGCTCCGATTGAGTTTTGTGAATGGGCATATTGCGAATCTGGGTGCGAAGCGTTTTTACCGGCACCCTAATCCGAGGGGGAAGATGGAGTTGAAACCTGCCCTGCTTAGCTTTCGCCATCAGCCCAATCTCTGGGAGGTCACGATGGGGTATTGGCATGTAGCCGGGCTTCTGGTTGTTGCGTTGGTCGGCGTGGGCGTTTTCGAGTTTTTGAAGAAGGGGGAAAATGATGGGAAATGATGGGGGATTCAGGAGTTGGAATTTCCGGGAAAGGTTGGGTTTTAGCTGGTCTGGCCGGGGCGGATCACTTTGATGGGTTTTCTCTGTGGGATGGTTGGGTCGTAGTAGGGATTGTAGTGTGGATGGACCTCGTTTGGCGGGAGAGGTTGTCGGTGGATAGAGGATTGTCTCTGTGGAACGTGGTGGGGCACCGGTGTGGGCTCTGGTGTTGAATGGATCGGTGGTTCTTCGGCAGGAGGGGTTTCGGGCGTCTGCTGATATTCGTAACTGGTTTCTACCGGAGGTTCGATTTCAGTCTCGGCTCTTCGACTTCCTTGAGCGCGGACTCTCTTTATGAATTCGTGGAGAGTGTCGCGGACTGGTTCTTTTGGTTCGGGTTTGGGCTGGTAGGCGCCAATCATTCGCCCTGCTTCGCGAATGGCCTGGATCACGTCGCGGTCGCGTGCGTCGGGGCTGTCGATGATCTGTTCGAGGCGATCGAGTAGCTTCTCAGCTGTCAGGCCGGTTCGTTGACGGCTGTGTTTCTGGAGGGACTGCAGATACTCCTGCGCGTCTTCTCTCTGGAGAACTCTACTGGCGTTGCTGGAAGCGCTCTCGATGGTGCAGTTGTATCCTGCATCGATCCAGGATTGCCCGAGGTCGCCTGTAATGTGGTATCGGTCGAGGAAGTGTTTCTGTTTTTGATTCAGGGAACGCCGAGTGGAAGAGGGGGGATTTGTCATGTGCTGCATACTAACAAATGCACAAATAAATGTCGAGCCGGAAGGAGCTAAGAAAGATGACTTTCCCTTTGTGGCGATGGGCCACGGAGGAGGGTTGGCGACGAATGCGGGAGGCCGGGAGTTATCGGCGGTTCCTTTTTGACGGTTCCAGGGTCAGGTAAAACTCTGCTCCGCCGCCTTGGCGGTTTTTGAACCACGCTTTGCCGCCGTGCCTTTGCGCGACTTTCTTTACGATGGCGAGTCCAATCCCACTTCCTTCGACATTCTTTCCGACTCCTCTTCGAAACAGGTCAAAGAGTCGATTGTCGGCGTGTTTCGGGAGGCCGGGGCCCCTGTCCTTCACGACGATTCCTTTTCCTTCGGGACCATGATATGGTTCTACTTCCACTTCGGCGGATACAGAGGGATCGGAAAATTTGAGCGCATTCGAAAGTAGGTTGTTTACTGCTCTGGAGACCCAGGCTTCTTCGACCAGTATGGAAGGTAAACTATGCGACACGTTAACCTTGGCGTCCTTGTAACGCTCTTCTTCCGAGAGGGAGGTAATCTGGGCAATGACAATTTTCTCGAGCGGTAGCTTCGTCATCGGGGTATCCATCTTGATGGCGCGGGATATCATGGCCACTCCAGCTAGCAAGTCTTCCATTCTGCCTGCTCCTGAGGATATTTTGGCAACGATCGTTCGTCCATCTTCGGGCAGGCATTCGCTGTAATCTTCTACGAGAATCTCCGTGAAGGAATTCACAGAGCGTATCGGCTCTTTAAGGTCGTGAGAGATGATGTAGAGAAGCGTCTCTAACTCGTCGTAGGCTTCCTGAAGCTCTAAGTCCGATCTTTGATGGTTGAGGTTGTAGCTGCGAATTCCTTCCTTTGCCCCCAAGTATATCAGGAGGGCAAAGGTGAATGCACTGATCAATGTGATGGTGGAAAGCTGAAGGCCGATTCCTGTCTCCGTCATTTCAGGGTTGCCTCTAGCGGTGATTGTCCATGGGCTGGAAAGTACCGCTGTGGTCGATTTGATAGGAGCACTGCCCTCTGAATTCTGCTCGGTTGGTGAGACGTAAATTGTTTTGTCACCCATTGATACAATGATGGAATTTTCTTCATTCCCGATTGAGTGGGCAAAGAACTGCTCTGAGTCGAAAAAGCCGATGAGTGTACCGGCTCTGTTGGTTTCGTTGAGTTCTTTTATTGGAAAGGAGATCATGAACGCATCTTTATTCCAATCGGGATTTAGATAGAGGTTCTGGTGTTCGGCGGTGGCTTTCGCCATATTCTCCAGAGAAAAGGTCCTGAGTTCTTTTTTTGTTTCATCGTCGACTGCGATGACTCTTTTCGCTTTTGGTGATGTCTGGTAGAAGGCGATTGCAAAAAGGCCCGGGATGTCTTCGAGATAGTTCTCCGCATCTTCGATCCACCAATCGCCGCGCATACCGAGTTCGTATCGGTCTGCCATTCGTCTCATGGCTTTTACGTCTCCGCGCATTTCAATGTCGATCTTCTGGCTCGCGGAGTAGGCGCTCTGGTTCAAAGCAAGTTCTCCTTTTCGCTGTTCTACGATCAGCAGAGAGTTCCATGCGCCCACGCCGACAGTCAGGGCGAGTGAGCCGACTATAAAGGCGATCCATTCTGGAATATCCTTGTTTCCCTGCGCTCTTGAACGTCTCCAGGTTTCTATCAGAATCGTGAGATTAAGAACCGCGAATCCCACCGCCGTGTGGAGTGCAATTGGGGTGAGATCGGACCAGCCATAAGCATTTTCCGTGAGAGTTGCGTAGCCGTAGAGGGAGAGGATCGCGATGCAAAGTGCGAGTGTCGAGCCGACCACCGGGTATATTTTCCACCTTTCCCGGAACAGGAGTTCCATGATTCCCAACCCAGTCAAAATGAATGCCAGAGCGGTATTCGGTGCCATTCGGCCCGGGTGGGAGGTCATTTCGGTGGTGAACGGGTCAACGATAAGGGTATCAAGGCCAAAGTTGGTATTGGTGAGATACTGAATGCCCGTGAGAAAAGAGAAGGCGATGAGGCAGATCGTGGAGATGAGAGCGCCTGTAGTTTTTCTTTTGAAAGCCAGAATCGTCGCCACGCTGGCTGCGAGAAACATCAGTGCGGTGTTGAACTGCATTGCAACGAATGATGGCGATAGTTGGGTTATCGCCTCAGAGCGGACGAACCAACCAATCATTACAACGATGGCCATGAGAGCAACCGATGCCGCGACGAAGCATAGGCCGCATTGGCCAAGCTCTCTTTTCTTCGGTTGGATGCTATCGGTGGGCATTTGCGCTGAATCCGGGAATAAGGTAAACGAATGCCGCTGCCATTTGTATCTTAATTTTATTAAAATTACGAAAAAAGTGGAAATAAAACCCTGTTTTGAGCCGAACAAGACGCGACGGATTCGGGAGGTGCGGCCATGGCGCGTTGATTCTTAAGCGGTTTGAACTGTGAACGACGTTCGCTCCTCTCTGCCGAGATTTGCTCTGGCAGGGAGAGTGTGAGCTTTCCAAAGAGATGGGCGAGAGGAAATTTCTATTGTCCTCAAGTTAACTTGAGGAGGTAGCGGTTTCTGATGCTGATATGCAGGAAACAGGTTGAATGCGATTTTCCACTGCCGTGGATACCCGGCAATGGAGGACGTGTTGCATCCTCAGAGCAGCCTCGGTCCGGGGCCTTTGAGGGCGAGCTCGTCGCTGGGGTTCTGGAGGGGGCAGTCTTTCAAGGAAAGGCAACCACAGCCGATGCAGAGATTGAGTTGATTCCGCATGCGGGTGGCGAGGGCAATTTTCTCTTTGAGTGTCTGGTCCCAGGCGCGGCTGACTTTCTGCCAGTCTTCCTTGGACGGGACGCGGTCGTCGGGGATGTCTCGGAAGGCTTCTTTGATTTCTTCGAGCGTGAACCCGAGGCGCTGGGCGACTTTGATAAAGGCGAGGACGCGGAGTTCTCGCCGTGGAAAGCGCCGGTGGTTTCGGGAGTCGCGCACGGAACGGACAAGGCTTTTCGATTCGTAGAAGTGGATCGCGGAAACGGCGATGCCGCTCCTTTTCGAGGTTTCTCCGACGGTGAGCAGTTCTTCGTTTTCGTCGTCGCAGGCCATTTGGATACTTTCACCTCAAGTGAACTTGAGGTCAACGATGGACGGCTTTTTCCAACTAACAAACCTAGGGAGTGTTCGAAAATCAGGATGGACGCGAATTTTTTCGATGTATTTAGAGGTCAGGCCCCGCGAGCGGGGCGTATGTGGGGAGAAGCGCGTCCCTTGCGCCACCTCACTTTGTTGCTCCTCAGTCGCGGGGGAAACCCCGCTTCTTCGAA
>PAAG01000046.1 GCA_002698785.1 Verrucomicrobiales bacterium
TCTGGCTCTGGCTCTGGCTCTGGCTCTGGCTCTGGCTCTGGCTCTGGCTCTGGCTCTGGCTCTGGCTCTGGCTCTGGCTTTTTGGAGCGTGCGGAATCGGATCCTGCACCTTTCCGGGTCTCTTCATCGATCTCCACACGCAAAAACATCCATAGGATGAGCCAGATTACAGTGGCGATCAGAAAAGCGAAGAAAAGGGACCGAAAGAATCCATTGGGATCACTATCTGAAGAGGACTCGGCGAGGAGAAAAAGAAAATTCATCTCAAGAATCGTGGTTCGCAGTGTAACTCTTTTCGCTGTAAATCCCGAAGGCGGCAAGCCATTTCCTTACTAACCGTAGGAAAAGGACCGTTTCGTCACAATGTGACCTGATACAACTCCCCCCTGATAGCTGAAATCACCTCTCGTGAATCCCGGCAATCCTCCAGCAGCTTCCCTACGGCCTGTCGGCCATTCTCTTTAGCATTCCAGAAACGCAGAAGCTTACTCAGTTGATGTTTTTGCGTTTCCGTGAAATGGAATTTCTCCAAAATATCGAAGTATTCCTCAGGCTTTTGTCCTACCTCCCTCTCCTCCGAAACAATGTTCCGTATCGATTCGAGCCAGGGAAGGATCGCCTGAAGGCCGGCCTCACACAATTCTACTACGACTTCCTTGTTCAACGATGTGATCGGATGATCTGGATCATCTGACACAACCTTTACTACCTGACACAGCTCTGACGTTGAGCACTTCAATGCGATGGGATAAAACCCAGCAGCTTCCATCTCAACCAGAGTTCCGCTCTCCGGATATTGCAAAGCCGGTTCCCCCACCGTCTTGAGCGGTCGCCGTTCTGGCTCCACCTTTGCTTTTCCGCACGGTGAAGGATACCAGCATCTTTTCGACTGTTCGTCACTGATTCGAGACCCAAGGAAAGTTTTGCCGTAGTCAGGATTGCCAGAACCAGCGATACCAAAGTTTATCCATGCGGCTGGCGCATCATCAACAGAAGCAGCTAAAGCAGCGGTTGCTGCAGCAGAATTCAAGATTCCTTTTCCTGAAATCACGAGTGCGACCTCCCCGTCGGAAGACTGGTAAAACGGAAATGGTCCCGCTCCGTTGCTCTTCTCTTTCAGTCCGAATTCTCGAATAATCGGTAGGGCTTCTGTCGGAAAAGCCACCACCCAGCGCAAAGATCCCTGCATCGCTGAGTGTTATCGCTTCAATCCCAGCAAAAATCCACCAAGACCAACAAAAAACGGAACGAAGGCCCCGTGCACGAAATGGGTAAACGACTTTGTCTGGTCGACAATCCACTGCTTCCCATTCCCCATCGATTGCAAATAGGGTTCCCAGAACGGTTCTACCATTCCCTTGAAATGAAGGAAGGCGATGACGATGATGCTAAGAACAACAAAAGATACCATCGACTTGAAATAGGCGCGTGTAAGTCCGCCGACTACGATCGCAGCGACGAAAGTGATCCCAATTCGTACCATTGATCCCCCCCAGCGACGTGCCGCAGTGATTGTTTTTGGGGATTTGACCGACCCTACAGTGAAACCGCCAGACGGTGACAAAGAAAATCCAGCTCCCCGACCATCGGAGACATTCCGGCCAATCTGCCAAAACATACCGCCCGCAGCAACAAGCAACGCGATCATAATCAATCGCATCTTAAACCCCGAAAATCCCCCGATTGAATCTGCCACAGTGCTCATGCGCCTACGTTACCGATGTTATGGTAATTATAACTCGTGACTCGATAATGTAAATCCCATAATCGCAAACCTCCCCTCGGGAATTTACCGATCAGAACATGGAAATAGAATTCACAATCATTGAAGCCCCGTGGGAGACGGAGCATGCCAGATTGCTACATGTGCGAAAAACTGTCTTCGTCATGGAGCAAGAGGTCCCGGAGCATCTGGAGCGAGACGCAGACGATTCTACTTCATTACACCTCCTTGCGATTGATCGTGAGGACCGCCCTATTGGAACTGCCAGACTTCTTCCCAACGGTCGAATCGGAAGAGTCGCCGTCCTCAAAGAGTTCAGAAGAAAAGGAATCGGAGCGGCACTAATGAGGCGCCTGATTTCGACGGCTCGAGAGAGCGGCCATCGCGAAACGACGCTGCATGCCCAGACCCACTCCATTCCCTTTTATCAATCTATGGGCTACGAAGTCAGTGGATCCGTTTTCGAAGAAGCTGGGATCCCTCACTGTGAGATGCGTCTTTCCCTGAGATGAAAAAAAAGCGGCCCCTCGCGGAGGCCGCTTTTTCTGGTCCCTTGGCATCAAGTGGAAACGGCACCGAAGTTTGACGTCCGTGTAGGTTTCCGATGTATATCGCACGCAAAAAGCAGCAAGCATGCCAAGGTTTGCGCTAGAGATCGCGCACGTCGCCAAATCCCTCAAATTCTTTACTCAAACAGAATCGTCGCTAAGAATTCATTCGAAGGGCCGTTGGCGAATCCGTGCATTCTCAACTCCCTTTTCAAACAGTCCGCTGTTGAGCCCATTCGGAACAAGGACAGAATTCACTCCCAAATCTCCTACTTCGACGATGTTCCGGTTCTCGTCGTCGAAGAAGAGCATGTTATCAAAACTGACACCTGAGTCGATTTTCAGTTTTTGAAAATGGGCTACCTTGCTTCCAGGATAGATCTCTTCGAAAGCAAAACGACTTCGAATCCCCATTAGGTCGAGAAGAGTTCTAGCCCATGCTGGCTGTTCGGTTCTAGAAGCCAATGCCATCGGTACGTCCATATGGTCGACAACGTCAAGAATGTCCCCCACATCTTCAAACAGGCGGAGATGCCTTCCACTCCCATCTTCAATCCTACCCGAACTGTCTTTCCGAAATGGAAAATCAGTGCAATCAACCCACAGCCCGCCGCAATCCCACAGAGTAAAATCGAGATCGAATACGATCAACTCCAGCTGGCCCATCAGGAAAATTCGATCAATCAGCGATAGGCGTATATCACGGCCCAATCCTGATTCTTGTCGATAGTGGTTTTCAAAGAAACACGCACGTAATAGAGCCCCGTCGCTTTCGGTCTTACAATGGTGCTGACTACGTTCGTTTCGGGAAACGTCACAGTCTCGCTCTCTACCATTTCCCCTTCGCTGTTGTACACGTTGAGATTGAGACCAGCATCGACATCGGGAACTGCCATCCAGAATTGATACTCGTTCCGGCGAAAAAGCTGAATCTGAATCAGTTTGGCGTTGCCGGGTTTCAGATTCCCTTTCCACCACGATTCACGGAGAACAAATGGGCTCTCACCTTTCAGTGAGGGAATCGCAGCCGATTGAGCGATGAGCTTGATATCGTTGAGAGGCTCATTCTCGGCTTCGACATCTGAATCATTGTCCTGGCCATGCGAGCAATGAAGCCCCGCGAAGAGCAGTGAGCAGGCAATTCCCAGGTAAGCTGGCAGCAGGAAGAGCTTAACTCTCATAGATGGCTTGCACGAGATTGCTCGTCGCCACGGAAATCTCAATCACCTTGCCTTCGCTGATGATGCCATTTCCGTCGATTTTCATCAGCGACTCCAAATGAGACAGGGTCTTCCCTACTTGATTGAAAAGCTTGCCATTGCGAACCCGACGAGGGAGCGAGTTGAAATCGGACTTCAGTTTTCCGACAAGTTCTGGCTGGTTGAGTAGATCAGATCCTTCCACGGTGTAGTTTGACTTCAGCACTGCTGCAAGGGCTTCTGTTCCGCCAAGCCAACCACCAAGGCTGACGAGATCCACGAGATCGTCGTCCCGATTACTCTTCATCTCATCAAGAACGGTCTGGCGCGTTTTATCCAACTCCTTGCGAACTTGGGCCCAGTTTCCATCTCCAGCCGTGTTCATGATCGCATTGGCGTGCCCCTCGACTTCGTTTGCTACGTTCAAAGGTTGTGCGAGACGCAACACTTCGCGGCCGATTCTCTTAACTGCGTCTTTGTCTTTCGCTTGCACAGCAATGAAGCCTTCAGAAATGACAAGCCCGAAAAGCATCGCGGTCCGCGATCTATTCATGTTCAGCTTTACCTCCCGTTCATTCACCTGCTGGCCCCAGTCCTGATTTCCCAATTTATCGAGGGAAGCGAAGATCTCGAGGGGAATCGGAATGACGGACTCGTCTACAAAAACAAGCGAAGGATCGCTGAGGTCAATTTTGTTTGGCGCACTCTGGCTGATTCCAGCACTCGTCACACCCAAGCAAGCTACCACGGAGAGAAGGATTCTGCTCATATCATGAATAAGTTTAGATTACTTAATAATTATAACCTATATAATAAAACTTGAAAACTCCTATTTTATTAGAGCGCTCTTGCAAAAGCTCCCCCATCGACCAGTAAAATCTCGCCGGTGATGTAGGCTCCCGCATCGCTGGCGAGCAATAGCGCAGGACCGGCAAGCTCTCTTGGCTGGCCCCAGCGCTTCAACGCTGTGGTCTCGGCAAACTCATTCTGTTGCTCTTCGTTCAGGAGGCTTAACGGCATGTCTGTGAGAAATGGTCCAGGTCCGATGCAATTCACGGTAACGCCAAATGGTCCCAAGTCCAGCGCACTCGCCTTGGCCAGTCCGACCAGTGCTGACTTAGTGGCGGAGTACGCATTTCGAGCAGGTTTCGATCCAACGCCCAGCACGGATGAAATGTGAATTACCCTGCCCCATTTCTGCGCCTTCATAGCTGGAGTGAGCTTACGTGTCAGTCGCATGATGGAGGTGAGATTAATCTCGACTTGCCAATCCCAGTCATCGTCGTCGATTTCATCGATGGGCTGCGGCTTGTTCACGCCCGCGTTGTTTACGAGAATATCGACGGTTCCAAATTCTTCTAAGGCTGCTGCAGCCAAGGCATCGACGTCTTCCCGTTTGGACATGTCACAGACTTTGTAACAAACCTTCGTGTCGAGCCCTTCACTGATCTCAGCCACTGCAGCCTGGAGCTCATCCTCTTTTCTGCTGCAGATCATCACATCTGCTCCCGCCTCGGCAAAACCGCGGGCCATCGCCTTACCCAGACCACGACTACCACCGGTTACTAGTGCCGATCGACCGTCGAGATTGAACAAATCAAATTGCATGTGGCATGATGCACGTTGACAGGTTTTCCGCAAGTCCTGCCGCTCAACCCTTTATTCAGGAATGAAACCAGCCCTTCTGATCGATCCAACTGATAATCTCGCCGTTGCCCTGCGCCACTTGGCCCCGGGGGAAGAACTTGAGTTTGACGGAAAAAATGTGTCGCCAATCGAGCCAATCCCCCCGAAACAAAAAGTAGCTCTCGAAGACCTGGCGGAAGGTAGTCGTGCCCGGATGTATGGAGTCACCGTAGGGATCGCGACGCAGTCAATTCCTGCGGGAGGACTCATTACAACCGCCAACCTCAAACACGATGCGGACGGCTTCTCCAAGCGCAGATCCGATTCTTCCTCTTGGAATTCCCCAGATGTTTCGAAATGGAGTGAGAAAACTTTCGATGGGTTTCACCGTGCAGATGGATCTGTGGGAACCGCCAATCATTGGCTGGTCGTCCCAATGGTCTTTTGCGAAACCAGGAATGTGAATGCCATACGCACAGCATTCGAACGCTCTCTCGGCTATGAAAAGACTTCTCACTATCAGGACTTTGCCGAGAAACTGGTATCGACCTATCAATCAGGGGCCGATACTGAGGCAATTGCAGACCTCTCATGCGAGGATCTTGAAGAAGACTCGTCCAAGCGAGTTTTTCCGAATGTGGATGGCATCAAGTTTCTCACTCATTCGTTGGGATGTGGTGGAACTCGTGATGATGCCGCAGCGCTCTGTGGGCTACTGGCCGGCTACATCACTCATCCGAACGTTGCGGGAGCAACAGTCCTGAGCCTGGGGTGTGAAAACGCACAGCTTGAAATTCTCGAAGAAGCGATCGCTGAGCGGTGTCCGGATTTTGACAAACCACTTCTGACATTTCGCCAGCAATCATTCCCAGACGAAAAAACTCTTTTGGAAAAAGCGATCAAAGAAACATTCCTTGGCCTCATCGAAGCCGACAAATGCGAGCGATCGCCAGCATCAGTCTCCCACTTATGCCTGGGGGTCGAATGTGGCGGGAGCGACGGATTCTCAGGGATATCCGCCAACCCGACGCTCGGAGAAGCTTCTGACCGCCTTGTGGCATTGGGCGGTAAAGTCATCCTGTCTGAATTCCCAGAGCTTTGTGGAGTAGAGCAGGAATTACTCGATCGATGCATTTCCGATGATGTCGCAGAGAGATTCGCGGACCTGACGTCGCGTTATTCGGAGAGAGCACGGGCGGTGGGCAGTGATTTCTCCCAGAATCCCAGCCCGGGGAACATTCGAGACGGGCTCATCACTGACGCAATCAAATCAGCAGGGGCAGCAAAGAAAGGTGGAACATCTCCGATCGTCGCAGCCCATGACTACCCTGAAATGGTGACCACTCCTGGCCTGAACCTACTCTGCACACCCGGAGGGGATGTGGAATCAACCACTGCAATGGCAGGTGCTCACGCGAATGTAATCGTATTCACGACGGGACTGGGAACACCAACGGGAAATCCCGTTTGCCCCGTTATCAAAGTGAGTAGCAATACCGAACTCGCAGAGCGTCTACCCGATTTGATCGACTTCGATACCGGAGGGGTAATTCGGGGAGAAACAACCCCTTCCGAGCTATCGGCTAACCTTCTTGATCTGATTATTGAGGTAGCGTCCGGCCGAAAACAGACTTGTGCGCAGATTCTGGGACAAGATGATTTCCAGCCTTGGAAACGAGGCATCTCCCTGTAATCAAATATGGTTATAACCAATTATAAATCAGTTTTTTACAGCTTGTTTTTACACAAGATATCCTGCGCATTTCCGTTTATCTCCGACGCAATTCCGAACTTGCAGAGAAAGACTCAGCGACTATCATTGCGATAGCAGTAAATCCCTCACCAATGTATCCCCTGAAAACGTTTCTGGCCCTTTTCGGCCGGAGATCATCCGTCAATCCCCTCACTTCGTGGCAGGCATTGACGGCATTGGCGATTGGTCTGCTGAATAAAAAGAATAGGAGCGCAGCCATGCAGCGCCTAGGGAACGCCCCATCGACACAGAGCGATTCTGACGTCGAATCTAGAAACACAACGTTCAGTTCCCTTCCGTGCGAATTTGAATCAGGACTTCTCGCGTCGTCAAAGTCGACTCTCGCGATACCCCCGAAACTGTCCGGATTACCTGCAACTCATTCTGCTTTCTTACAAGCAGTGGCACATCGCTCCCTTAACGATGAACAGGTCCAGTTCGAACCGGACCTCCAACCAAAATCTTCCACTACGAATGGAATCAAGATCAGAAAACAATCAAAAGCGCCGCCACCGCGGCAATCGCTCAGGCGGTAGGAATCGAAACCGCCATTCCAACAATCAAGGAAACAGCAATCGCAACCGTAACAGGAATCGAAATCGCAATAGAGGGCGCTCACGCAAGCCCAAAGCTCCGCCGAAACCAACGACCGGACAAAAGATTCTCTCAATCCTGACATTTGGCCTGCTCGGCAAGCCGACAGCGAACAACTCCACCAAGGGGAAGAAGTCGAACAAGCAGTCTAAGCAAAAACCTGCTCCGAAGGCTTCGACCCAGTCTAAGCCGAAGCCAAAGAAAACAAGGCAGCGCACTGAAGTGACCTCAGGTCGCCTCTATGTCGGCAATCTCGACTACGCTGCTACAGAGCACGATCTGGAAGAACTCTTCCGCGGAATCGGTAACGTTCTCTCTGCAGAAGTAGTCACAAACTCACGAACTCAGCAGTCCAAAGGATTCGCTTTCGTGGAGATGGTGTCCGTAGATGAAGCCAAACGCGCCGTCGAAGTTCTGGATGACCAGGACTTTATGGGACGCAAGCTTATCGTCAGTGGAGCTCGCAGCGACGGTCCTCGCGAAAAAGAGGACAACGCTGAAGAGCCGCAGAACAAGGAAGTAGAAGAGCCGTCTCTCAGTGAGTCACGCGCATAATTCTACCTGAATTTTTTGCTCAAACGCCGAATCGATCTAATGGTCGGTTCGGCGTTTTTCTTTTCCCCTTTTCATGATCGAGTCCCTGCAGCCCATCTACCTCTCCGGACAGACCGGCAGTGGGAAAACGGCGATTGCTGTCGAACTCGCAACACAGCTCGGCAACGTCGAAATTGTAAATGCCGATGCGTATCAGATCTACCAGGGGATGCCGATACTCAGTGCAGCCCCAGCAAAGAACGAAAAGCGTCACGTCCCCCACCATCTTTTCGAATTTCTCCCCCCCTCCGAGGAGTGTGATGCTGCGAGATTCGCCAGAGTAGCGAAGGCGAAGATTGAGGAAGTCAGGTCTCGAGGGAATGTTCCTCTCGTAGTCGGGGGGAGCGGCCTTTATCTCAAGGCCATCACTCACGGATTAGCTCCGACACCCAAGGGCGATCCCGACCTTCGAGCAGAACTCGATCAGTTTTCCCTCGAAGAACTCGTCGAAAAGTATCAACAAACTGATCCTGAGGGAGCTGAGACCACCAACCTCAAAAACAGACGCTACGTCACGAGAAATCTCGAGATCAGCATCCTCGCCGGACAACCGGCATCGCAGCTCAAACAGTCGTGGGAAAACGACGCCCCGAATATCACTGCATTCTACCTCCAGAGGGAACGAGCCGACATCTATGATCGTATCAACCGCCGAACCACACTCATGTTCGAAGCAGGGGTTGTAGATGAGGTAGCCAAACTGAAAGAACTTTCAAACACCGCAGAGAAAGCCATCGGAATTCGCGAGATTCGCTCTCTTCTTGCTGGAGAGATTGATGAAGAGACCTGCATCGAAGCCATTCGCACGATCACACGCCGATATGCCAAGCGTCAGGAAACTTGGTTCAAGCGCGAGGACGCCTTTGTGCCGATACCGGTGGCACCTGATGACGCAGTGGATTCTGTGGTAGAGCGAATCCTTTCGGCACTCCAAAGTTGAAAAGCCAATCTTGCAATCCTACTCGGTTCACCGCAAAGTCCCCCTCCCATGCCGATAGTCGCCGAAGGAAACCCGTCCACTGTATCACTGAGCCTGAAGAACGATCGCTATACCGTTCTCATCGGCACCGATCTGATTGGTAGCACTGCCGACCTGGTGCAACTGCACACCGGTATTCGCAGCAAAACAGCAGCAGTCGTTACCGATTCGAACGTCGGGCCACTGTATGCGGAGAAAGTCATGAGTTCCCTGCGAGCCGCGGGTATCACTCCCCATCTGATCGAAGTCCCCGCCGGCGAGGCATCCAAGAGTGTGGAGTGCGTGACCGACGTATCTCGAAAGATGCTTCAGGCAGGTCTCGACAGGAAGTCTTTTCTCGTCGCTCTTGGCGGTGGAGTCGTGGGAGACCTGGCCGGATTTGCTGCCGCTATTTTCCAACGTGGAATCCCTTGCGTTCAGATCCCGACCACTATCGTAAGCCAAGTCGACAGTTCGGTAGGTGGTAAAACAGGCGTGAATACTCCAGAGGGCAAGAACCTCCTCGGTGCCTTTCACCAGCCACAATTGGTTCTCGCGGATGTCGATACCCTCTCCTCACTTCCTGACCGGGAGTTTAATGAGGGGTTTGCGGAAATCATCAAACACGCAGCTATCCGAGATGAAGACCTGCTCGATCTGGTTGAAAAGAAAGACACCATCCGGGAACACCTTGTCGAGCTGGTAACTCGCAACGTCGCCATCAAGGCAGCAGTAGTGGAAGAAGACGAGCGGGAAACTACCGGCACTCGTGCCCTTCTCAACTTTGGCCATACCATTGGCCACGGCATCGAAGCCGCCGGTGGCTATGGACGATTTCTCCACGGAGAAGCCATCAGCCTCGGTCTTGTGGCTGCCACGCGCCTTTCGGTAGGAATGTCTGACCTGAGCGAAGACGAGGGCAAACGCATCATTTCCTGTCTCGAACTCTATGACCTCCCGACAAAGCTTGAAGCTGATGTGTCGAATGAGGACATCCTTTCAGCAATGCAGAGGGACAAGAAGTTCGAGTCTGGTCAAATTCGCTTTGTTCTCCTCGATCGCACTGGAAACGCCTTCGTTTCCTCCGATGTGACGAAACAAAATCTTGAAGAAGCGATAACCCTGTTAAGGTGAGTCCCCCAATCACCCCGTAATGGCTGAAGAAGAAAGCAAACCAGAGATCGCCTCGGTTGCCTCTGAGAAGATAGAAGAATCGACAAAGGCACTGAACCAGTCACTCGCTGGATACACAGAGAAACTCAGCGACTGGCTGTCCGATCAAGGCCGTATTCCTGAAAGTCTGGTCGATACCGTAACTGTTCTGATCCTACTCGGGGCAATGGCCGTCGCCGCGTGGCTCAGCTACGTCGTATTTCGTCCAGTCGTTCTCAAAATTGTTCGAAAGTCGGTCGAGAAGACGCCTTTCACCTGGGACGATGACTTGATCGGGCACGGTGTATTCAAATGGTTCACCCACCTTTTTCCCGGCCTCCTGATTTTCATCGTGTCTCCGGGGTTGTTTGAGAAAGCACCCATCGTGGCAGCAATTCTGAAGGGGGCGTCAGCCATCTACATGCTGCTCACTGGTTTTTTCGTGGTGGATTCGCTCCTGAACTTCACCCACCAGACACTCACAAAGTTTCCCATCGCCAAGCAAATCAATCTGGCGATTTTCACACAGGTCGCAAAACTCCTCACTGCCCTGATCGCTCTCATCATTGGAATAGCGATATTGATTGGAGAGTCTCCTGGTGTGTTGCTCGGTGGACTCGGGGTGTTTGCCTCCATATTGATGCTTGTCTTCAAGGACGTCATCCTTGGTTTCGTTGCTGGCATTCAGCTCGCCACCAACGACATGCTCTCCACCGGTGACTGGCTTGAAATGCCCAGCCATTCCGCAGACGGAGATGTTATGCAGATCGGTTTGACCACCGTCAAAGTTCGCAATTGGGACAAGACAATCACGACCATTCCGACCTACGCACTCATCAGCGAACCGTTTAAGAACTGGCGGGGAATGTCCGAAAGCGGAGGCCGCCGGATCAAACGCAGCCTCCTCGTAGATACCAACTCCATTTCACTCTGTTCCGAGGAAACCTTGGACAAATATCGTGCAATCGAACACATCGAGGAATATCTGGAGCAAAAGCGCAAAGAAGTTGCCGAGTTCAATGCCTCGCTCCCTCCTGATGCAGAACAAAACAGAGTGAACGGTCGCAGGCTCACCAACGTCGGAACTTTTCGAGCCTACATCGAAGCCTACTTGCGAAACCACCCGAAGATCCGCAAGGACATGACTCTACTGGTTCGGCAGTTGGCTCCTACTGGGACCGGACTTCCTATTGAGATCTACTGCTTCACGACCACCACCGTTTGGGCAGAATACGAAGGCATCCAGGCAGACATATTCGATCACCTTTTCGCTGTCGCTCGTGAATTTGATCTGCGCATTTTCCAGCAGCCTACGGGCCTCGATTTCCGGGAGATGGCCGTGCACGATTCTGCGCAGTGATTGCGTGATTGCTTGCTGGAACTCGCTGGCTCACACTCGGCCAGTATGATCCCCGTTCGAGTCCCTCTTGTTGCTGCTATTTTCGCCTCCACGATTTGCGCAAAGGCTGAACCGCTGGTGCTGGAAGAAGATTTTCTTCATCTGAGAAACGGTGACATTAGGGAATGGACCCATTACGCCGAAACACCGGATGGGAAGGAACTGAATCTTACTTTCGATCTCGAGAATCCAGATCAATACCAAATTCTAACCTTACGCCAGGAAGGCACGAAGCAGAGTTGGCTCGTACACCTGAACGACCAGCGCATCGCGGTTCTCCAGCGGGATCACAACCATCAGGAACAAGGCATTGCGATTTCAGAAAACTTGCTCAAGAAAAAAGGCAATACGCTACGAATCTTCACCGAATCTGAAGACAGCGACGACATTCAGGTCGGTGAAATCACTCTTCACGATTCGGTATGGTCGGAGGAAATGGCCTCCCGGACTAGAGAATTGCAACAAGCTCGCGGATACACCCGGGCCCTTCCCAAATTTACAGCCGAGCTCATACTGAAAGCCGTTTCTGCAGAAACAGGGGAATCTATCCCCTGCCGGTTCACCATCCTTGATGCCGAGACAGGGGCACTCGTTCTACTCGATGCGGAATCCGATGATCGCACCGCGATTCGAGAAGGAGTGGTTTACTCCCTCGATGGAAACGCTTCGGTGGGAGTTGCAGGAAATGAGGAGACACCTCGGACCTACAATGTTTACTGCGGGCGCGGTTTTGAATACAGTCTGGAGAATCGCAAGGTCACCATTGATAGCTCGAATTCCAGTAAATCCCTAACATTCGAATTGGCTCGCGAAGTCGACACACCCGGACTGGTCGCCTGCGATCCTCACCTGCACACCTTCGAGTTTGATCGCCATGGAGACTGCACCCTCACGGAGCGCCTCATCTCCATTGCCGGTGAAGGTGTCGAGCTCCCCGTATCAACCGGTCACGACAAGCATATCGAATATCGGCAGGAAGCTGCCCGAATCGGAGCGAATCGCTGGATGACAACCATCCTCGGTTGTGAAGTGACGACGAGCCTGGGTCACTTTAACACATTCCCTGTCGAACCCGGCTCTCCCACAGCACAACACAAACTCCGTCCGTGGAATCAGATCTTTCAAAATATCTTCGCGACACCTGGAGTCCGCGTCTGCATGCTGAACCACGGCAGAGATGTCCACCGAGGGTATACCCCCCTCTCTCCCGAGCATTTCGACGCGGAGATAGGAGTCTTCAAAGAAGGCCTGAAACTCGAAGCCAATGCGATGGAACTGATCAATTCCGGGGCGCAGCAGACAGACCCGATGCAATTGGTACATGACTGGATGTCACTCTTACAAAGCGGCCACAAGATTGCAGGTATTGGATCCAGCGACAGTCATACTGTCAATTTCGCCATTCCCGGACAGGCACGCACTTACATCGAAAGCGACGACAGTGATCCGAGTAGCTTCGATGTGAACGCAGCTGTCGACTCGCTGCTCGCGGGGAATGCTCATACCAGCTTCGGTCTTCTCACATTGGCAGAAATTGAAGGAGACACTCTCACCGTAACAGTTCACGGACCAAGTTGGACAGAGGCAGATCGACTTCGCATTTATCGAAATGGCGAACTTGCTAAGACCCTGGAAATTGAACAAGCTGACGGAAAGAAAGCGGGAGAAAAATATAGCGTAAGGATTTCTATTTCAGATCTTAACGCCATTCAGGGGGACCTCCTCGTCTCCGTTGCCAGTGGTCCTGGGATCTCGGAGGGATGGTGGCCGATGATGCCGCCCTACCAGCCTGACGCACCGGTATACGAACCTTTCGTAATGGGAATCAGCAAAGCGATCTGGCTACCGTGATTCACTTGGCATTCAAGAGCCATCCCAGCAGATTGCGAAAATCATTCTCTGAAATCGCCGTTCCGAAATTTGGTGGCATCAGGGACACATTGGAAACCTCTCGCTTCGCGACATCGCTCTTCAGTATGCGGTGTTGCACACCTCCGCCGTCGATGACCTGAAGCACCTCGCCCTTCTCCGACACGACAAATCCGCCCGTCACTGATCCATCTTTCATCGTAAGCAAAGTCGATCGAAAATGAGCATCGACGTTTCGATTCGGATCAAGGATGTCTTCAGCCAGTCGCTCAACTCCACGGTTCCCAATTCCATCGAGCTGAGGACCGGTGATCCCGCCCTCTCCACCGACTCGGTGGCAGGCCGCGCAGTAGGTTTGAAAGACTTTCTTACCTGCGTCCACATTGATTCGTCCCTGCTCGTAGCCCATCACTCGCCTGACGATCAGCTTATCGACGTTCTTCTGTTCCTCACGAGTCATCTCCCTTGGCGGAGGTTTCGGCCCCGAAGGTAGATAGGGACGGAGTTTATCACGGAGATCCGCAGGAGCCGCGACCTTCAGCAATTCAGCCAATCGCCGAAGAGCAATCATGCGCTTGTTATCTTCTCGAAACGATTCCACGTCTATTCCTTCCGCTCCTGCTAAGCGAGTGACGCCTATCCAGGCGAACGCTTTTCCATTGTCGCCGTCCACTATCTCGAGCCTGACAGGCTTTCCTTCGAGTTTCTTTGTGTCCCACGTGGTCAGTTTACACACGTCGCTTCGTGGCGGATACGCTCGATACAGTTCTTTATCTGTCTTGTCGTCTACCAGGCACACATAGCTTTTGTTGTGAGGCTCCTCCTTTGGAAAACCGCGATGCCCGCATACCCAGAAGCTGATCTCAGGCGAGCACGAGAACGGTCGCGATTGTAATATGCCCATTCTCTGTTCCGCCTGCTTTTCTCCCTTCGGCAAACTCGAAAGCACAGAGACTTCTTTCCCGTCCTCACACTTTCTCATTTGCATCACCCAGGGCTGATTTGAATCTGGCGCCTTGGGATGAGAGACTGCTTTCCATGTTGCCTTGTCAGTTCCCCCACTCTTCTCAAGAAAGACGCGAGCCAGGTCTCCTGCCCATTCCATCAGGGCGCCTTCCTGATATACTGTTCCCCGTTCTTCCAATCCCATCGCAAGAGCATCCAAGGCCTCGAACTGCTCAGCGAGTGATGCATCCGAAGCACGGTAGAATGACATGCATTCCTGTCTCACTCCGAAGTCCGCATACCGCCCAATGTGAACCAAATACGCGCTTTTCTTCTCGCCCCAGAACTCACGCTGTCGATTGAGCCAGCGAGCCGATTCGGCAGAAGGCACGGCCAGAGCAATGCCAAGAACCTCGTCACGATGTTCGTCTCCGACTTCGCTGAATGCCCCCGGAGTCTTCAGGCACTCACGCAGGGCCAGCCGGATCGAGTGAACCAGATGAGTATCTTCAGTATCCGTTGTGGTCAGAGAATCCAGCATTGGCGGTATTGCTTCTTTGGTTGGATTTGAATAGATCGCATCTGTCGCAGCGCGCCTGAGAAAAGGAGAAGGGTCGCTCAAATCTGAAATTGGCTCCTTAGACTCTAATCGTTCAGGAAACGTTTGTCTCTGCGCCTTCATCCCTCCCTTTTTGACGATTCGCCAGACTCGGCCCCGTTCTCGATCTCGGCCAGGATGATCGAGTTTCACTTCGTAGTGTCCGATAATTCGATTGTAGAAATCGGCTACATACACCGCCCCATCCGGCCCAATTGTCAGGTCCACAGGTCGAAACCACGGATCTTCGCTCACGACGAAGTCAGGCTGTTCGATCGCGTTAGGAGTCGTGCCTGTGAATTCGACTCGATCCGCATTGATTCGAGAGGTCACCGGATTGCCGATAAGGATGTGGTCATTCCATTCCTTTCCCCAGACATCGTCCTCAAGATATACGATCCCGGCGATACCGGTCGAACCGTGGGAATGCTCCAGCATCTCCGGTGCGAAACCCAGTCCATCGTGCGGTTTTTTGAAACTTGGATAATACGCTCCACGCAACAATTGATAGATCGGTGCGCTGTGGCAGTCAGCACTGTAGAGAAAACCTCGTCGATCAAACGCGAGCCCAAACGGATTCACCTGCCCCCACGACCAGATCTCTACCTTGGACGCGTCGGGACGAAAGCGGAAGACGTTCCCAGAATTCAAATCGAGCGTGCTGCCATCCTTGGCGATGAAATGACTGGTATTGTTGAACCCATGTGTTGCGTATACCCAGCCGTCGGGCCCCATCCGAAAGCTGGAGCACATGCCGTGTGTGTCGTCCTCATACCCCAAAGGACCAAATAACACCTCTCGATGATCCGCCTTTCCATCCCCCGTTGAGTCTGCGAAATACCAGATGTTCGGAATACTCCAGGCGATGCATCCCATCTTGTGTTCTGGTCGATGCCACGGCAGAACCCCAGTCGGGATATTGAGGCCATCGGCAAAGTCTGAAACTGTGTCAGCCTTTCCGTCTCCGTCAGTATCCTCAAGAATCTTGATCGCATCCCGACTCTCCGCGACCCGAGTTCCTTTCTCATCAGACCATCGAGTGTTCTCTGCTGCGTAGGGATACTCTACCGTGGAGGAAACCCAGAGCCGCCCTTCGTCATCGAAAGCGATATTGATCGGCTTGTTGATCATCGGCTCCGCGGCAAATAGCTGAACTTCGAAACCCTCGGGAACGATCAACGCGGCCTTTTCTTCCTCAGGAGAAAGCGGATCAGACTCTCTCACAAGTCGATCATCCGCGAACAATCCGAGAGTGGATAAACAAAACGAAACCGATAGAAACAAACGCACCATTCTTCCTCACTGTATCGATATCTATGCGCAAAGGAATAGCTTGGATACGGTCATTTTTCGGGTATCTCGCGACACTTTTCCATCGGATATACTTTCGATGACGCGAATTCTCGCCCTACTCGTTTTCGTTTCGGCCCAGGTCTCCGGTTCCGATTTCAAACCAAACATCGGTCCCGATCTCGAATCCATCACCGTCACCTGTGGCGATGTGACAATGCTTTTACGGCAGGCCTCGCAGTGGACACCGGGGCGATTTGACTACAAGGGCAAGCCGATGACCACGGAGAAGAGCGCATACGGGACAGTCTTCTCCTTTCCCGAGACCGGCTTCATCGGAACGGCCCACCTCGAAAACGAACCCGAAGAGCTGAAGTCCCTTCGTTTCTACGCTGACGATCAAGAGATACCAACCCCGACTTCCGAAATCACGGCCAAGACCTTCCGACTCGAACGCGAATCGAAAATCAGGACCTTTCAATTGACCAACGTCATCGAGATCCAAGACAACAAGATTTCCGAAACCGCGACCATTAAAACGGACGAAGCCACTCCACTGAAACTGGTGTATCACTTCATGCATGCCTGGAAGCCAACATGTTCCGCGTTCATTTCCGCAGCTGAGGGTGAATCGGAAACTCTGAAAGACACAGATGACGTCGCACGGCTATTCTACATCAACCAACCGGTCGATTGGATGGCGATCTACGAGCCCGAAAGCAGCCAATATGCCGTATCTCGACTCATCCAATTCCCTGACGAAGCCAAACCGTTTTCCAAACTCTGGAACGTCCCCGGCACCTATCGAAAATACTATCTGCAGAGCTTTTCGAATGCTACGGTCCCCGCTGGATTCGAGGGAACGTGGAAAATGGTCACGGCATTTGGCTCCAGTTCCGTCGAAGACTGGACTGACAAAGCCAAAGGCCTCGCTGGGTCACTTGAATCAACGAGGTAATTCGACCAGCTCTCCCGTCGCTTTTATTGTTGGCATTTGGGCTTCTACTGACTCCAGATAGGCCGCCAGCTCCTTGGCGAGGGCGTCGCGTTTCTCGGGATTCGAATCAGCGAGGTTTTCTGTCTCGCCGAGGTCCTCTTCGAGATTGAAAAGTTCATAGCGAGGCACTCGTTCGGGATTGTGATAGTAGATCAGCTTCCACCCATTTTTGAGTATTGTGCTGGAGGGACCGATTCCGGGCCCTCTTCCTCCCCAGTTGTTGGGGACATGCCAGAAGAGAGGACGCCCTGATGATGCTGAAGGACTCCCCTTCAGCAAGGGAACAATGCTCCTGCCATCGGCTTCAATAACGGAATCTCCGAGCCCTGCCATTTCAAGAATAGAAGGAAAAAAGTCCTCAATAATTACCGGGTTTTCACTCACTCCTCCTGCTTCCGCAAAGCCCGGCCATTTCACAATCATTGGCACGCGAACTCCTCCCTCATGTGCCGATCCCTTCCCACTCGAAAGCGGTCGGTTGTGCGTATGCGGTTCTCCCCCTCGACCGTGCGCACTGAGCCCTCCATTGTCGCTCATAAACATGACGATCGTATTTTCGCTAAGCTTGTTCTCATCCAGGTAGTCCAGGATATCCCCCAGGCTCTTGTCCATGCCTTCGACCATCGCGGCATACATCGCTTCCTTTTCATCCAGTCCCATCGCCTTGTATCGCTCGATAAACCGACTGTCTTCGGCGAACGGCACATGGACTGCATAGTGCGACATGTACAGGAAAAAGGGCTTCTCCTCTTTCACAGCTTTATCTACCGAAGCGAGACCTTCCCGAGTGAGGGCTTCTGTCAGGAAAATGTCTTTCCCGTGGTATTTCTCCAATCCAGGAACATCCCAGATTTCATCCCCATCTCGCCAGATCGCGGAAAAGTTCTGCGTTCCGAGGAAACTTCCGGGCCCTCCCGCCGCATGCCCGGCGATGTTGACAGAGAACCCGATGTTCAGCGGATCTTCTCCTGGCGTGCCCACTGCTCCGAAGTGTGCCTTCCCGACATGGATTGTCTCGTAACCAACCACTTTCAAATAATCCGGGAGCGCTCTCGCGTGAAAGGTTCTCTCTATCCGCGGGTCGGGCGACAATCCGTTCACATTCCACTCGGGAAAATCCAAGACTGGATGCTTCCTGTCGTTGCTCGCGTTCTTCCGCAGAGTCCAGTTCGTAACTCGATGACGTGCGGCGTTCATTCCCGTCATCAACGAAATGCGAGTCGGTGAACAAATGGAACAGGCATAGGCGTTCGTAAACTTCACACCGTCTTCGGCGAGTCGCTCCATATTCGGAGTGCGGTATCGTTTATTGAAAGGAGTCACCTCATCCGAAAACGGCACTGACGTATCCTGCCAGCCCATATCATCGACCAGAAACAGCACGATATTTGGTTTCTCCTCTGCCGCAGAGGAGGCGAGGAGAAAAAGACAACTAAACAGCCCTACGAACCTCATTCTCCCTTCTCCAATCGTGGTGCGGAATGTCCTTGCTCACGAATCTTGGCAAGGAGAGCCTTCAACTCCTCTACCTTCTCTGGTTTCTCGGAAGCAAGATTTTGTCGCTGTCCAATGTCTTCGCTGAGATTGTAGAGTTCCACTGGACCTTTGTCGTCGGCGGGATAGCCGTGCATTTCTTCCCACTTCTTGTCGAGACGAGAATGGTAACCATTCTTGCCATCGATCAGCACCCAGTCCCCACTACGCATCGCCCAACGGTCTTCGAAGGTGTTGTGAATGTGGTAGGATCGCACTTTGTCACTCTCCCCTGTCAGAATCGGCATTAGGTCGTAGGAATCTTCTGCAGCATCATTAGGCAATTCGAAATCGAGAGCCCCTGCGATCGTTGCCATGATATCGATCTGAGAAACCAGCGCGTCGCTCACCGCTCCCTCTTCAGTCACTCCCGGCCAGGAAATGATATACGGCACATGATGTCCGCCTTCGTAAATATCCCGCTTCAAACCCCGTAGTGGATGCGGTGACCAATGGCCGTATTTCTCATCCCTCGCGTAAGCATAATGCTCTGGCCCATTGTCCGCTGAGAAAATCACCACCGTGTCCCCTGACAAACCACTCTCTTCCAGTGCAGCGAGGATGCGTCCGCAGGCATCATCGGTTTCGACTACGAAGTCCCCGTATGGGCCTGCTTCGGACGTTCCATCGAACTCATCGTTAGGAATGATGGGTGCGTGAGGCGAAGGAAAAGCGAAATAGAGGAAGAAAGGCTCCTCTTCCCCTTTCCGGCTCTTAATATACTCCACCGCCTTGGCCGTTGTTGTTGGGATGTTTTGATAGGGATCCCAATCAGAGATCATTGGACCGGGTCGGCATTCCCAGTTTCCTTCTTTGATGGGCTTCCACTTTCCCGTATCCATCATCGTGTCCGGAGCACGAACGACCTTGTCGTCTTCGATCCAGCAGTATGGAGGGAAATTGATCACCGTGTCTCCAAAGTAGTGGTCAAAGCCGTGTGCCAACGGCCCGTCTGGAATCGACTTGCTCCAATCAAACGCTTCGAAACTCCATGACATGTTCCTACCTACCTGTTCCCCGACAGCATCCGGATCCCGGATCGCTGCCCAGTCCCAGCCGAGGTGCCACTTCCCTATGGCATTTGTCGCGTAGCCCTTTTCCTTCATCATTTCAGGCAATGTCAGGCGTTCCGGAGCAAATACCGATTCGCCAAACGCATTTACGATTCCGTGGAAATCACGCCAGTGATGTCTCCCGGTCAATAGCGCGTAGCGGCTGGGAGTGCATATCCCGGAAGAGGAATGCCCATCCGTAAACCGCATCCCACGAGCGGCCAGCTTATCCAGATTAGGCGTTGGGATTTTTGATTCGGGATTGTAGCAACCAAGGTCGCCGAACCCGAGATCGTCCGCATAGAGGATCAGCACATTCGGCTTTTTCGAATCTGGACTCGAGAAAACATCACCCGCTCCGATAGCAAAAATGGAGAGGAACGAAAGAGCGAGACCGCGAGAGATTGTAAAATGCAACATGGGGTTTGTATTCTGCAAGGTAGGTAGAAATTAACGCTAGCTGCTTCTCGAAAAATTCCCAGTCACGCAATTGCCCGAATGCAGCAGAGACAAGCCCCAGGCCCCATTATGCCTCCTTTTTGATTATTGTTTTTACAATTATTATCATTTTTATATTGCGTGGCACAATATATGCGTGATGGTGCAACTGCCGTCTGACCCGGATTTATTCGAGTTAGGCGGCTTCCTCAATTTTTCCTCAAACTTTTTTCCTCCTCCAATGAAAGTGGCCAGACGCCCCTTATACGGGTTCGTCGTGCCTGGTTGCATCCTAATCTTACTCATTTTGGGTAAAATTGGGATGCAACAGGCGGGACCTGTATCTCCTCCTACATCCTCAAAACCGAAAGTCGCAGAGCAGATCGAGCTCACGACCAACGATCAATCGTCAGATTCCAATCGCAACGCCGAGTCACCTCAGGGCGTTGCTGCCGAGAACAATGTTGCCATGCTAGAGGCGACTGTTCTTCCATTAATCTCTCAAGCGACTACACCTCGCGCTCACTACAGCGCTATCCTCGAAGCAGAAACGGAAGGTTCTATCCCCTTCCCCTCTTTCGAGGCACTCACCGGAGTCGTATCCATGTCCCACCAGCATCCTGACGGGACTCTCGTAAAGACGTTCGACTTCCCCGATTTCCCCGGCACCACAGGCTATCTCGAGAAAAGCCCACAGGGAATCATTACAGGCCACATCGTGACAAAAGGACAACGTGAAGCAATCCAGTTTTCCTCTCCAGATGCGATCAGCGACGTTAAAACCGAAAAGCTGCCGATCGATCATCTCATGTGCGCTCGCATCGATCCCAAACAGATTCTCGGAGGACTCGCAATGGCCATTGAAGAAGCACCCGAGTCAGAGCAACAGCCCGCTGAAGCAGCATCCAGCTCGATTCCCCTTTTGGAAAGCAACCCCGATGCAACCAATGTCATCTACCTCGACTTCGATGGAGAAACCGTCTCAGGATCTTCCTGGAATCAATACAATGATGGTAAGCCGATTGTGGCCGAGCCATTTGGCAATACCAGCCTCATTCCGGCTATCTGGGAAATCGTGGTTCAGGACTACAACATCTTCGACGTAAACGTCACCACCGACCGAAGCGTTTTTGACAACACCCCTACGAGCCAGCGCTGTATGGCGATCTTTACCCCATCCAAATCCTGGTATGGAAACTCCGGCGGCGTTGCCTACACCAGTTCCTTCGGCAGCAGCTCGAACTACATGTGCTGGGTTTTCAATACAGACCGTGACGGCGCTTCTCAAGCAGCCACCCACGAGGTCGGCCACCAGATGGGACTCAACCACGATGGAGACAACAACTCCGCCTATTACAGTGGGCACACCCACAGCTCGGGAACCAGCTGGGCACCGATCATGGGCCTCGGATACAACCGCAACATGGTCCAGTTTTCGAAAGGCGAATACAAAAATGCGAATGAAAAGCAAGACGACCTCGCCGTCATCGCCCGCGATCTCTCCTACCGTGCCGACGATTTCTCCAGCACAGTCGCCAACTCAGTTACTCATGAGACCAGCGAGACAGGAACAACTGACATCATCGGCATGATCGGACGCTCCAACGACGTCGACATCTTTCGTTTCCCGACTTCGAAAACGGGAACATTTCGTTTTCAGGTGGAAAGAACTTCATCATACAGCAATCTCGACCTCTCCCTCACACTAGCCGATCAGAATGGTCAGTATGTAGCGGGCTCTGCTCCCACGAACTCATTCAATGCCTCACTCACCGCGTCCAACCTTCCTCCGGGAGAATACTTTCTTTACGTGACCAATAGTGGGCTTGGAACTGCTGACACTGGTTACACGACCTACGGCAGCACAGGCGAATATCACCTCACCGGAACGCACCCGACAGCAGGCGAAGCCACTACACCTACAGGACTCACCGCTACCGACGGCACCTCCACTGAGCACGTGAAAGTGACGTGGAATGCTTCCGCAAACGCAGTCGGATACGAACTTTACCGCGCCGCTTACAATTCGACACTCTCCGCATCCAAGATCGCAGACCTGACAGGAACCGAATACCTCGATACTTCCGCATCAGCGAACCGCACCTACTACTTCTTCGTCAGGTCCTACAACTTCCTTGGCGAATCCGACCTCTCTGGCAGCGAATCTGGCTTTCGTGTCAGTCCTGCTGAGGCCCCTGATTCCCTCTCTGCCTCAGACGGACAAAGTTCGCTCTACACCAACATCAACTGGTCTTCCGGAGCCTACGCCGCCGGTTACTATGTCTACCGAAACACCATCCAGTCGACCAGCGGTGCCACCCTTCTCGGCTACATCGACGGAGATACCACGTACCGTGACGACTCTGCCTTCGCCAACTTCACCTACTACTACTTTGTCCAGGCCGTGAACGATGCCTCAACCGCCGACTACAGCCCCATCGACAGCGGCTTCAGAAAAGCGGGCCTCTCTACCCCGACCGGCGTGACCGCCAGCCAGGGAACGATAGAGGGAACCGTCGCTCTCCAGTGGAACAGTGTCTCCGGAGCTGGCCACTATTCCATTTACCGTGGAACCTCCGCGAACATCCACTCGGCCCTCGAGATTGCCGAGACGATGACAAACTCCTACTTCGATGATTCGGCCGCGTTCAATACTGCTTACTACTACTTCATCGTAGCAGAAGGCAGCTCTGGCGATTCCAGCCCCTCCAATGGAGTCATCGGTATGGCAGGCTCCCGCACCCCTGGAGACGACGCATACGAGGCCAACGATCGCATCGGTGCAGCCTATTCCCTTTCCGAAGTAGAAGGATGGTGGCTCAGTAATTTCCGTGGGCAGGGCATCCTCGCCGATCCCGACTGGTTCTCTATTCCCGCTCCTGCCGAGGCTGGTCGGGTCGACATCCTCCTTGAGGTAACTGGTGGCTCCAGCGAAATCGACCTCACGATTCACGATCAATCCGGTGCGGAAATAACCACCGTCAGCACATCTGGCGGAATTCTCCCCTACCAGTTTCACTATCCAACTGCCGGAGAAACCTACTTCCTCCACCTCTCATCCCAGGATGGTTCAAAGCTTCGATACAATCTGCTCTGGCGCTTTATTGGAGAAAATGAAGAAGGCGGTCGAATCGACCTCACGATTGGTGATACGTTGACTCGACAGTTCGGAACCTTTCTCCAGGACCCCTATGGCCGCCGCCAGAAGCTCCGCGAAAAAGTGAAGCGTCCGAAGAAAATACGCGCCTTCTCAATCAGCCGAAATGAAGGGACCGAGAAATCTAATGTGAGATCCTACGGAACCGGTGGAAACCGCTTCTTCAAGGTTCGTTACTTCAATACCCATGCGGGAGCGAAGTCAAACGTCACTGCCGCGATGAAAAGCTCGCGCTCAGGCAACGCACTCTCCCCCTTCCAATCCGCACTTCTCGAAGTAAAAATCAAACCCAAACGCCGCGCCCTCACCAGGAAGCGTAAATTCATTCCTCAAATGTCTTCGCACATCCCTGGTGTATCCAACTCCAGCGATACCGCGACCATCTTCATTAAGGCGAAAGGTAAGAGAAAGCGCCGCAGATAAGGGACGACCACCTTGCTTTCCCCTCGTTCGCTAGTAGAATGGCATCTCTCATTCAACCAAGGAGGACGCCATGAAAGATCCAGAGAAACTCCAGGACCTCCCCTTTTTTCGAACGCTCCAGCAAGCGTAAACGGGGATTCCCATCCGAAACAGCAGTCAAACGCGGTGTTAGAATCGTCCACGGCACAAAACTGCTCACCGAGAAACTAGGTCGAAACGACCTGTGCCCCTGCAACTCAGGCAGACGCTTTAAGAAGTGTTGTCTCAAATTCGGTCGTTATGACGGCTCACCTCGCGACGACTACTTTTAGGGACCCCGAGTGATCTCTCGTCCGTCAACCCGTCAAGCCTTCCCCCTTGACCCGGGACTCGACTTTTGAGACTCTCGCACAGCCATGTCGTCCCCCACTGACAAAGAACTCACCGAGCGCTGGAAAAACGAACCCGCTCCCCTTCTTCCGCTGCTCCACGCCTTTCACAATCGCGACGGCTACATCAGTGACGACGCCATCCGCGCCGTCTCCGAAGGCTTGAAAATCCCCCTCGCCGAGCTCTACGGCACCGTTACCTTCTACCACCACTTCGCCCGCGACCCCCAGGGCAAAGAAAAGCCACGCGTCTGCACCGGCAACGTCTGCTGCCTCAATGGCGGCAACGAGCTTTACGAATCCCTCAAGCCCGAAGGCGCCACCGAGATGCCCTGCGCCGGACGCTGCGACGACATGGTGCCCGTCATCAAAGGCGACAAAGTCTACGTCGGCAAAACCAAAGAAACCCTCGAGCATCGCGCTACACCGGTTCCCGCGCCCAATCCCGGCGGCACCACCGAGTGCGTCTTTGCCCATATCCGTGACGACGCCCGCGCCACCCTCGACGGCTATCGCGCCACCGGAGGCTACACCGCCCTCACAAAAGCCCTCGGCGAAATGAAACCCGAGGACGTCGTCCAGACCGTCACCGATTCCAAGCTCGCCGGACGCGGCGGCGCCGGATTCCCCACCGGCATCAAATGGAAAGCCGTCGCCGAAGCCCCCGGCGATCCCAAGGCCATCGTCTGCAACGCCGACGAAGGCGAGCCCGGCTGCTTCAAGGACCGCACCCTCATGGACCGCGATCCCTTCGCCATCATCGAGGGCATGACTCTCGCCTCCTTCGCTACCGGAGCCCCCCTCGGCTTCATCTACCTCCGCTACGAATACCCCGAGACCGAAGCCATCCTCGAGAACGCCATCCAGGATGCCCGCGCCAACAATCTCCTCGGCGAAAACATTCTCGGCTCCGGCCACACCTTTCACCTCTACGTCCGGCGCGGAGCCGGTGCCTACATCTGCGGAGAGGAAGGCTCCCTCCTCAACAGCCTCGAGGGCAAGCATCCCTTCCCCCGCAACAAGCCGCCCTTTCCCGTCACCCACGGCTTCAACGACAAGCCCACCGTCGTCAACAACGTCGAGACCCTCGCCTCCGTTCCCCCCATCGTCGCCAACGGCGCCGAATGGTACCAGGGCCTCGGCATGGGCGAGCACGCCGGGACGAAAGTGATTTCCCTCTCCGGTGACGTCCAGCGTCCCGGCAACTACGAGATACCCATCGGCCTCCCCTTACAAACCCTACTCAACGAATGGGCCGAAGGCCCGAAAGAGGGTCGCACCTTCCAGGCCGTCACCATGGCAGGTTTGTCAGGAGGCTTCCTCGCCGGCGACGACCTCCACATCACCCTCGACGACGCCTGCATTAAACCACGCGGATCCTTCCTCGGCGCCGGAGGCATCATCGTCTTCGACGATTCCCGAGACATGGTCAAAGCCGCCCACGACGCAATGGCCTTCTACGCCCACGAAAGCTGCGGCAAGTGCTTCCCCTGCCGCATCGGCACCCAAAGAATGACCGAGCGCCTCAACGGAGCCGCGCCAGAGCTAACGAAGGAAGAATGGCTCGCCGAAATGCAAGACATCGGCAGCACCATGAAGTCGACCAGTGCCTGTGGACTCGGAATGGCGGCGCCGTTCGTGACCGAGTCGTTGATGAAGTACTTTCCAGAGCAGGTGGAGAGTTATGTTGGTGACAAAGCGTAGCGAAGGTCGTAAGACCTTCAGCCAACGGTAGACAACATCGACCCAGACACCTTGATCTGTCGGGGATTCCCACTTTTGTGAGAGAAAACTCCCCAACTGAAATCAAAAATGAATGTCGATACCCAGTTCACATAATGCTACCGTTCTACCAAAAAAATGGAAGACACTCCATCAATCGAAGATCCGCCATTCGTTTTTTTTCCTGGATTCGAAGCATTTTATCTTGTCAGCCTTCACTTCAACACCGATTCAGCACTCAGGTCTACAGAAAACCTCTCCAAATGGATCTCTCGATATGGAGAGGGTGATGATAGTTTCCCTCCACAATTCGCATTGAATGATGCGCAGAACATCTTGAATCAGGGGGCTGCGATCTCCCGCTTTTTCTGGCCGACCGGCAAGAAATACCAAGAGCGAGGCGAAAGACTCCGAGAAGCATTTCAGATCTCCGATGATAGCGCGCTTAAAGACCGAAAGCTGCGGAATATGGTCGAACATTATGATGAATATCTGGACGACTATTTGCGGAACAATTTCGCGGGGCAATATGTTCCCGATTATTTCGGACCTTCGCCACCAGATGACCGAGGACCGCTAAAATTATTCAGAGCTTACTTCGTCGACAATGGACACTTCGAGATTTTTGGAGAGAGCTACGAAGTCGCACCACTCGTCGAATCGATCATCGACCTTCATAGTCAGTTGGAGACTTGCTTGGAGGACGGTTCCAGGTTTCCCAAACCTCAAGCCCCAAATGGCGAGAGCGAGCCGACGTAAATGTGGTAGACAGGCAATTCTCAATTCTTTTCCCTCCGTTTCGCGTTCTAATTCGCGCACCGAATTGAATTGAGATGTCCTAATCACTATCAGATGAAATCCAAATGAGAGCTGCCCCACCGAGACCCAAAGGCGATCAAGTAATTTGGCGGTATATCAGCATCGACAAATATCTGGATTTTCTGCTTACCTCATCCCTTAAATTCACCCAAATAAAAATAGCAGCAGACTTGCTCGAAACCGAGCTCATGCGACACAGGCTAAGAAGTTCGGGTGCCTTTGACGGGAAAGAAGAGCATCTGGACGGATCAAAAATCTATATCGAAGCAATCAGAAAGACACACTACATCAGTTGCTGGACTGGAAAAAAGACGGAATGTCGTTCACTCTGGCATTCTTATTTGGGCGCGTCACATATTGGCGTCGCAATAAAGAGCACGGTAGATCAGATTATTAACAGTGCAGATTGGGGTGACTATAGCTTCGACTACAGAGAGGTGGATTACCGAGATGAGTTTGAAGATATTGAAGAACTCCAGGTCATTACGACTCTCCTGAACGTAAAGGCGGAGGCATATTCGTCTGAAGAAGAAATCAGATTCACGATTATTGAGGATGCTGTTGATTTGCCTGAAGGAGAATTGTCTGCTGAGAATCCACCTAGAATAAAGAATGAGGATGAATTCCCTAAAGTAATTCCAATCAAAATTAGATTGGAAGACTGTGTGGATGAAATCTGGATATCCCCCTTTTGCTCCGAATGGCAAATATCTATGCTCCGCGACGTGACGGCAAAGATCAATTCAAACTTAGTTGATCGCCTCAGAAGATCTGATGTGAAAGAGAAAATAAAACGAAGAGTGATGAGACGGCAGAGAAGAGGTCGTCTATGGTCTATGGGGTCAGTTGCATAAATGGGGTCTAAATGGTCCTAAATGGGGTCAACCGACAATTCTCAATTCTATTTTGCCCTCATTGCAACGTTCCGAAATTCTATACTAGCCTCCTCCCCACACCCTTGACCTGCCGGAAGTTTTCCGCTTTTGTGCATGTGAATTTTACCTACTGAAATCGAATATGAATATCGATATTCGATTCCTAAAATACTACTGTTCTCCCAAAAAATGAGGAACCCAATCCGCAGGAACAAAAACATTGGGAAGACCCAAGGCGGACGGGTGAAGGACGGCTCTGCTTCGGAAAAGCTTTCACGTATTTTCTCGCGTCAAATCTGGGCGCGTCTTTCTGACGAAGAAATTCACGACGGATATATCGTCATCGAGGACAATCCCTCCAGAGATTACTTCCATCCAGTTTCCGAGGACGAGATCAGGAAGACTCTCGATCGCATGCCCAACAAGTTGACCGAGCATCTCCGCGCCGTGGTGATGCCGCGATTGACTGTCTCTGACAAGCGGCGAGGTGTTGAAGCGAGGCGCAGATATTCCTGCATCATTCTCAACCCGTTTCCGACCACACTTCGAGTATTCTGGAGCAACACTCCTCCGAAGAAGAAGGCAGTTCAGCATTACGAGCCCTGGAATGCTCGTTGGGAGGAGGACGAGCATGGCTGGTTTCAAGCGTGGGATTTGGATGAATTGAAGACCTACTACCTGTTCCACCTCCTCCTTCACGAACTCGGTCATATCAATCAACCCTGGTTCAATTCTCCGATGCGCCGAGAGGATTTCGCCGAGGACTTTGCACTCACCTGGGCGCGAAAGCTCAACGTCCTACGAAGGGAGAGCAAGTCGGTGAACACCAATAGCCTACCCGGCGTGAGTCGAAAGCGTATGACAACTAAGAACCCTAACAGAGCATCGAAGGCGCCCTCCCAGTAGGCTTCGGATCACCTTTAACGTTCGCTATGAAAACAACAATCCTCATTGCTTTACCAATGCTTCTGCTTTGTGGATGCACCAAGCAGACGGTGCCAGGAGTATCCTCAGAACCGCCGCGTTCTTCAGTGCCCAATTTTCCTGATGTTCAGTTCTTTGTCCATGAAGCGGAGCAGCAGGGAGCGTATTCCAAGCCAATTTGGGATTACGAGCACGGTCCGATAGGAGTAAGCATTGCCACCCGCGTCGAGGGTGAACCAGAATACGCACTGAGGGCGGAGTATCAGGGCTCCATTGGAGGCAAGGACTTCTACCAAGTCACGATCACGCTACCACCCGAATCGGGAGATGAGGCATTCACCGAAGAAGTAGCCTACGATGGGAGAGAGATTGAGTTCTGGAGCGGTAAGAGCTACAAAATAGGCATGAGGCCGAATCTCATGAAGAAGAGCGAACAAGGCGCTGGACTCAACGCCTACACGCCTCAGCCTACCGCTCGTCCTGCCACTTCCCAGTGACAGCCC
Source organism: Verrucomicrobiales bacterium (assembly GCA_002698785.1). GTDB lineage: Bacteria > Verrucomicrobiota > Verrucomicrobiia > Verrucomicrobiales > DEV007 > Arctic95D-9. Next base: position 29,060 of record PAAG01000046.1, read on the forward strand.
CCCCGAAAGCACTCTCCTAGCTCCCCTCGGGGCGACCGCTTCAAACTTTTCAAACATTTCATACACCCCTCCCCCTGAAATCCATCGCCGAGGAATCATTCGGGCAGCAATCACGATGCGACCGGGAATGGATAACGAATGTCATAGTCGGAAAGGAAAGGTGTTGTGTTATCATTCCTCTGTCCAAACCCTCCTCCCGTTTTTACTATTTTCGCGTATTATATTCTCTATGCACCTTTCGATTATGGAATTACATCAGAGTATCAATTCTCGGATAATCTCCCCTTTCATCCTTTTTGAGAATTTGCTCCTGTCCACATACAGATGGGGGGGTGTATGAAATGTTTGAAGAGTTAGCTGCGCTTCCCAAATCCGATTCTCTTGAGTTGCGAAAACCACTAAGCTGGAAAAAGGATGTGGTATGAAATGTTCTCTCTTCGTTCCTGCCGTGCTTTTGTCGTTGGTCTTTGTTTCCTCCTGCACGGAGAGGGAGGAGGGCTCGTCGGCAACACCTGAGCCGACCGTCGAGACAGAGCCTCAACCCCAAAAGAAAGTCGTAACCGAAGAAAAGCCGACCACCGAAAAGGTCTCGGCTGAAACGTCCGCGCCAGCACCTCCTGCGCCACCGGTTACATCCCCTACCACAGCACCGGCAAAATCAGCTGATCAGGCGAAGCTGGAGAAGAAGGATTACTACACGGAGGAGAATCTCGCGGAAGCGAAGAAGATTCTCTCCACCATGACGCCGGAAATGAAGGAGAAAATCCTGACCGAAATGAAGGGTGGCAGTAAGATTGCAGCGATCAAGGTCCTCCGGGCGGAGTCCGGTTCCAGCCTCGCGGTCCAGAAGTTGACGGTCGAAATGCTCGCGATCAGCGAAGGGGTGAGCGCTCTGTTCTGAGACCGGTTACTTGAGAGCCGGTGATCGCTCGGCCCAAAAAGTCGAGATCCCCCCTCAACTCCCGCGTAAGCCCCGGTAGCACAATACGCTTACACCGACGGTTAAATCGCAATTCAAACGAAAGCACAGATACCGCGTTCCGACATGCGCTCGGATCTACAAATACCATAAAAGCCTCATTTTCGGCGAGTGCGGAACTTTCCCTGCACCTTAAACATCCTCACGCTTCCCCCATCATCAACGACCTGAACGCCCCAGAAAGTCATATTGAGAAATTCTCCATACTCTTTTCGTACTGCTTTCACACGAAAGGCGCCAACAAAAGGAGGAAGCCCGTCGGGGTTGTCTGCTTTACGAAGTGTTAAAACCAACGGACTGCGATACTTTGCCGAGGCTCGGTTACTCTTGATGTTTCTCACTCGCTGGCTGAAGTCCAGTCGCCCAGCCCCGGAAACAAAAGAACCTTTCAGTTTCCTGCCTTTACGTTTTGGAATCACAAGTCGCCCTTGATAGCGTTTGCCGATGGGAAGCGTGGTACCGCCAGATTCAATTAACTCATAATAGCCCGAGACATATTTGCCGTCGTAAACGCCGCCAAGATCGCTCAGTAGCTGCTGATCGACGCAGAAAGCGGATGATGCACCCAGTATTGCGAGAACGACTGCCAGGAGTTTTTGATTCACGAACCTTACCATGGCCGGAAAGTAGGAGCTTCGCAGCATACGTCAATTTGTAAAAACAATCTTCTGCATTTCAGATACTCTTACCCATCTCGAGTTCTCTACTCTGTGAGATGACATCCCTCCTAATTTCGAAATTGAATCGATATTCGGTTCCTACAGCACTACTATCGAACTCAGTATGTATACAGTGAATCTACGTCAGTGGGCGGAATCTGACTTTGAGCCCTTCGCGGAGATGAACGCCGCCCCAGAAGTGATGAGGTTTTTGCTCCCAATGTCGCGGAGTGAGTCTCAGGATGTCTTCAACCGCTTACGCAGCGATCTGGATCGGCGTGGCTGGGGTGTCTGGGCGGTAGACGTCGACGGCGTGTTCGCTGGTATGGTCGGCTTGCACGTTCCTGACTATGACTTGCCGTTTTCGCCATGCACGGAGGTCCTGTGGCGTCTCCGAAAGGAGTTCTGGGGGCGAGGTGTTGCCTTTAAGGCTGCCTCGAAAGCGGTCGACTTTGGATTCTCTAATGTTGGCCTGGATGAAATCGTCTCATTTACGACACCTCTCAATCTAAGGTCGATTCGCTTGATGGAGCGTCTTGGTTTTAGGCGAGACCATCAGGGTGATTTTTATCATCCTGAGGTTCCTGAAGGGAACGATTTCCGGCGTCACGTGCTCTATAGAAAAACCAGGCCGGACAATGCCTCGCACTCCCCCATATCCCCCACCGCATGAGACGCGCCTTGCTATTCTATACTCTCTTTCTTTCTCTATTATGGACTTCTCAAGCCGAAGCCCAGTCAGACGAAGCAAAGAAATTCTTCGCTGAGAACGTGATCGTCGATGGGCTGTGCTTCCCCTATTACCGGCCGGGATCCACGTTACACCGTTTCCCCCGCCAGGAGGACGGCACCTTCGATATGGGCGACTATCGAAACGGCACCGGGGTAGATTTGGCGGTTTGGGACATTCGCCGGCCCGAGGAGATGAAAAAGATGGTGTCAGCAGTGGAAAAGGGTCACTTCACCAACACCGTGATCATCCGTCGCTACGAAGATATCGAGACCATGTCGAATACCGGTCAGCATGGATGGCTGTTTCACACGCAGCACCCTTGGCCTCTCCAGGGAACGACTGCGCCGATTGAGGGCTGGCATCGCGACGGGCTTCGCATGGTGCAGCTCGTCTACGGCTCGAATATCAGCGTGCCCTCATCCGATCGTCTCGGCACCGGCTCCAGCAGCGGAGATGATGAAACCAGCGGCCTCACTCCTCTGGGAAAAGATGTGGTGGCAACCTGCAATCGTCTGGGAATCATTGTCGACGTATCTCACTGCAATCGGCAGACCACTCTCGATGCGTGCGCTACCAGCTGTATGCCGATCACCTCAACTCACGCGGGTTGTGATGCGATCACACCCGCGAGGCGAAACAAGACGGATGATGAGATCCGGGCCATTGCCAAGACGGGTGGTGTCTTCGGGATTACTCCGATCAAATTCATGATCAACGATTCCGGGAAAGGAGCAACGATGGAGCATTTCATCGCTCATCTGGAACACGCGATCAATGTGGCAGGCATCGACCATGTCGGCATCGCCTCCGATTTGAAACGAAACGGCGTGCCGGAATCGGAGACCGTCGCCTATTGCTGTCCCGAACTGAATGGAGAACAGCGCTGGTTTCACCTCTACGAGGCCCTCCGAGCCAAGGGCTACACGGATGAAGACCTCGCCAAGATCTTCGGAAAGAATTTTCTCCGTGTCTTTGAGAAAGTGCTGCGCTGATCACTGGACCGACTCTTTCCCCAATAGAGTCGAATGGAGGGAATAGTGATCATATCGAATTGGCTCTAACGCCTCAACAATGTGTAGAGAGATCGGTGATTTTCAACTCTGTCTGACCTTCATTCAAAAAACCTGAGAACACTCGCCCGCTCCTCAGAATCCACCTTCAAAACCTTCAAAACTCCCCTTTTAACCGAGTATTGAAGGTTTTGAAGGTTTTGAAGGCCGGGGTTGAGTGAAAAATCCAGGTTCAGAGCATAGGTAACACTCTGGCTTGGCGAGCGATCGATAGCGGATCTTCCCCGTGTATGGGCTACTGAATCCCGCAGGTGCGATCGTCGGGGTCGAATGCGATTTTGGTTGATCCAAAGAGAGCTTAGAAAGAACACCCATGGGAACGCCAGGATACGGGGATTATTTACTGATTGTAACAGCGAGCCTTGCTATCGGAGTAATCATAGGCTTTTCCTGCCGTCACCGTTCCCGCTCACGCAGGGTGAGATCCCTTGCTAAAGTGTCTTCGATTTTGGCGACAATTCCTTCTGTCAGCCTGCTAGTTCTGGCTCTAACCCGCTTGGATACCCCAGAAAATCCCCTTCGAATGTATGGGGCTGTAGAGCTGCTTCTCGGTGGATTCGTTCTGCCCTTCGTATGGATCATGGCTCTGATTGGACTACCAATCGTCATCGGTTCAGCAATACCGAAGCACTGTTCGAAGACGAACGACATTACCGATCAGAGCTCTCGCCGTTTTACCTGAAATCGAAATCACCGGCCAGGAAAACGCCTTTTTGATCCTTACCCCCGCCTTCAAAACCTTCAAAACCTTCAAAACCTTCAATACTCCCCTTTTTGCCGAGTTTTGAAGGTTTTGAAGGCCATTTTCGGGGAGAAAAGCTATGCCTGATGAAACGGAAGATTTTCACTCCTCGCTCTTCCCTGAAAATTGACAGCAAAGGAACGCCCCTGATATTCTCGAGCAATAATTCCCGACAATGCTGAAACCTTCAAAGAGCCCCCTGCCTTCCATCGCGATCATCATCGCAACAGTCGCAACTACGTCCTTCGCAGAATTGGAGTCAAAGCTCGATTCGCTGAAGCAGAACTATGAGCGAGCTATTGCGAGAGCCACCGCCCCAATTACCCAGACATATGTCGCAGAGTTGAAGAAGCTCAAAGAGGCCTATCTCGAAAGCGGGCGTACTGAAGACGCGGTCGAGGCACAGCGACTCATCGACGCCGCCACCGGCACTACCGAAGCTCCCCTGCCGACGACATTGAGCGAGATGACAGAAGCCGAATTTCTCCGCTGGCTCGAAACCGTCTCGATCGTAGAAACGGAAGGACCATTTCTCATCACATTCTCGGTAAGGGACGGCGCAGTATGCTCTCAGCGAAAAGATTCTGCCGAACCCAGAGAACACGAGACCGCATCCATCAGCCACGGCTCATTACTTGTCCCCTTTACCAGCACTAACGCTACCATACAGGTCGGCGACGACCTCACTGCAGCCAAGGTGACCTACTCAGCTGGTGGCATCTACCTCGCAAAGGTAGTCCCCCAATCTCAGTAGCAAAGGCACAAAACTCCTCCTTCGTTCCACTGAAACTCAACATCTGCCGGGGCAGCCATTGATCGACGCAAGAATGGACATGAAACGGCACTTCCTCTCGCAGCCGTGCCCAGAGATCCGGATGTTCTTGAAAGAACGGAACCATGCAGAACCACACTTCCCGCGGCACCCCGGAATGTTCGTTGAAGAACACCTTCATCAGTTCGAATTCTTCCGGGTCTGACAACACCTCCGCCGCTTCCCGATAGCTTGCGAGATTCGAGGGCTGTACGATGCTTTTCAGCCGGTTCAGTCGAACCTCCAGTTCGGGATCCCGCTTTTTTCTTCTCGCCATGTTTGTCGCAGACTTTAGGGCCTGTTCTATCGTTTGGCGATAGAGAGTGCAGCGAGCAATTTGACGACTTCCGACGAGCCGATCACTTCGCATTTTTCCTCAACCTACTGCCTCTACAAGTTTTCCACTCTCTCTCCCTTTCTTCTCCCCCGGCCGGTAGGTAGCTGTCAGATACGCTGTCACAGCAACGAGCAGAATGAGGAATCCGTAGTCACGGAAACCGCCTCCGTAGACTCCGTTCACTACCAGGGCCAACGTCACTACAGCGAGTGGGAACACGTGGCGGATTGCGAATCGCAGCGTCGTGATACGCGCCACATGCATCACCAACAACGGAAGCGAAAACACCGCCGAAAGGGCCAGCGCGGGAATGACTCCGAGATGCTCCCGGTAGATGATCACGGCGAAGATGATGAAGAACAGCGAATAGGTCAGCGCCAGCAGGAAGAAATGACCAAGCCGAAACCTGTCCAATCGACCGGGAGCGTGAGACTCATTCATATAGAGAAATCCTCCGCCAAAAAGGAACACTGCTACAGCCATGAAGCGGAACAAAGTGATCAGCCTTCCCCCAGGACTCTCCGCCCCTGGGATGCGAACAACGATTGACCGATCCGAAACGAGATTCGCAAACTCCCAATGATACTTTTGGTCAACTACCTCATCGGCCCTCAGCGAATACGAAGTCACCTCATCTGCGGAAGAATCCGAGAGATCGAGCGAGAGATCGAGGTTCGAAAGTCGGCGTGCTGGCGGCAGGGCAATTTCCACGCTCTCTGTCCCTTGTGTCGTAAAACCGAATTCCGCTTCCATCACTTCTCCCTCTGCCAGTTGCCCTTCCCAGAAAATCCCGTCACGCCGATACACTGCCTCTCGTGACTCCACGGCCTCGCCTGTTTCCGGATCAAGAATACGGAGGTAAATGTCGGATGCCTCAATCGTCCCATCTGGAAACGGAACATGCAGCGAAACATGTCCGCTTCGTCCGTTTCCACCACCGGTGAGAGCGGACCGTATGGCAAGCCGCCCGCTGCCATAGAGACTATATCGAGAATAGACCTCCAGGCCGACACGCTGGTAGTCCGAACTCAGCCGATAATCCGCCTCGAACTTCTCAAACATCGGCAGCCTCTCACCCGGCGGAGTCTCCTCGACTTCGACTGCTGGCTCATCGTGAATCAATTCGTACTTCGCCGCTTTCGCCGCCGCCTTGTCCTGAACTTTCATTACAGTGGGAACGGCGAGGCTCGCGATCACCCCGATCACAACCACAACAACTATAAGTTCGATCAGGGTGAACGCGGTACGAACTGGCCTACTACGATAAAAAGGACTGGGAGTTTTCATGCTCCCATCCTCAGCTCGCGTTGTTACCGTTTCGTTACCGCTCCATTCCGATTTCGTGAACTTCGCAGGGAAGGCATTCTTCCTATGCCCCCTTCGTCGACTCCGCCTGCACCGCCGTAATCGCGATGGTGTAAACAATATCGTCGACCAGCGCCCCTCGGGACAAATCATTCACCGGCTTTCTCAATCCCTGCAGGACCGGACCAATACTCGTAACATTCGCAGAACGCTGCACCGCCTTGTAGGTCGTATTACCCGTGTTCAGGTCGGGAAACACAAAGACCGTCGCCTGACCAGCTACGGGGCTGTCCGGGGCTTTTGTCTTCGCAACCGCCGCGACGGCCGCCGCATCATACTGCAGAGGGCCATCGATGAGAAGATCGGGTCGTATGCTCTGTGCCAATGCAGTCGCCTCCCGCACCTTTTCCACATCGGCGCCCGAGCCAGATTCTCCCGTGCTGTAACTGATCAGAGCGACCCGAGGAGAAATGCCAAAGCTTGTCGCAGAGTTCGCACTTTGAACAGCAATGTCCGCCAAGACCTCTTTGTCAGGGTCAGGGATAACGGCGCAATCCCCATAGACTAGAACCTGATCAGGCAGACACATGAAAAACACGGAAGAGACGGCCTTCGCATTTGGCCCAGTCTTGATGAGCTGCAACGCGGGTCGAATCGTATTCGCCGTGGAATGCACCGCGCCGGAGACCAACCCGTCGACTTCATCGAGAGCCAGCATCACGGTGCCTAACATCACATTATCCTCGAGTGCTTCGCTTGCTGCTTTTTCCGAGAGTTTCTTATGCTTTCGCATCTCCATCAATTCCGGGACATAGCGTTCGCGAACTTCGTCCGGATCGATGATCTCTATTCCATCGAGAGACACATCGATGGAATTCGCAACTCGGGTCACCTCCTCGACGTTCCCTACCAGCACGCACCGAGCGAGGCCCCTCTCCTGACAGATCGCGGCGGCAGTGATAGTGCGAGGTTCATTACCTTCCGGCAGAATGATTCTCTTATTGGCCAGGCGAGCGCGCTTCGAAAGCTCATGACGGAACGCTGCTGGCGAAAGCCGAATTTCCAGATCTGCATCGACCCGTGATTGCAGGATTCCTGCATCGAGATTCCGGGCAATAAACTCTAGCGTTGTATTGAAACGCTCAATATCATCCGCCGGGATAGCACTTGAGATCCGCGAAAGAGCGGTCGCCGTCTCGAAGCTGTGCGATTCCACCGCAAGAACCGGTAGCCCTTTGGCAAACGCAGGCCGACAGGCATCCATCACTTCCGGCGCCAGCTCAGTTCCGCTCGTCAGGACAATTCCTGCGATGGGTATATTATCGAGTGTCTTGTAAGCCGCCGTGATCAGGATATCGAGACGATCGATCGGCGAAACGATCAACCGTCCCCCGTCGAAAATGTAGAGGATGTGAGAAATATTCCGAGCGGACAGCGCAACGGACTTCACCCTTCGCCGTTCCATTTCTCCGGCATTGATGATCGTAGCATTCAGATGCCTGGCCACATCCGAGACTCGGACAGAGGGCAAGTCAGGATTCCACGGCACGCATCCCAAAAGGCGAAATCCGTCCTCTTCAAAAACAGAGCACTCTCTTCCAACTCGCTCTGCCATTGCCGCCTTATCTCCCTCGATTTTGTTCAAAATGCAGCCGACCACTCTGGGCGCTCGCGTACCTCCATACAGTGAGGCGGTCAATTCGATGTCTTCGTTCACTTCGGAAAGTGAGTGACCTTTCACCGAGTTCACCACGATCACATCGGCGCTCAACGCCTGCGCCATCGCTTTATTGATCTCTCCGAGAGAAGAATTCTGATCGGTGGGCAGCAATCCCTCAACTACCAGCACATCAATGTCCTCGCTGTTTTCATTCACCAGTCCGACAACGCGCTCCATGAGGTCGTCGACATTGTTCTCTCGGACATATCGTTCTGCTTCATCCAATGCGAGAGGATCAGCAGGCTCAAAACCAGTGGTTGCCTTGATCAAGCTGATGGAGGGATCCAATTCCCCTTCCGGAATAAGGTTTTGGCTGATGGGCTTGCAGAAACCAACCCGAATCCCCCTCCGGTCGAGCGCACGGAATACCCCGAGCGAAATAGAGGTAAGACCGCTGTTCACACCAGCGGCGGCAAGAAAGAAAATATGTTTCATCGTTCGATTAATTGAAGAGTCTCGCGAGCGATCATGAGTTCTTCGTTAGTGGGAATGACATAGCAAGCCCGGCTTCCCTCCTGTGAGATTATACCATTGGCTTCACTGCCATGGGTCTCGTTCGCGGACTCATCCAGGGAAAATCCAAGGATACCGAGATGAGAGACCGTTTGAGATCGCACCGCAGCCGCGTTCTCACCAATTCCTCCAGTAAAAACCAGAGCATCGAGGCGGCTCAATCCAGCGGTAAGTGCACCGATCGCTTTGGCGAGACGATAGGAGAAAACGGATACTGCGAGGCCTGCACGATACTCACTCGACTCCAGCAGCGTTCGCATGTCATTGCTGATACCGGAGAGCCCTGCAAGGCCACTCTCCTTATTCAGGGCCTTCGTGATACGGCCCAGAGACCATCCCATTTGATCTTGAAGAAAGCCATGTAGAGCCGGGTCCACGTCACCACTCCTCGTTCCCATCACCAGCCCCTCCAGCGGAGAAAGCCCCATTGTTGTATCGACACTTCTACCTTTTTCCACCGCGCAGGCACTGCACCCGTTCCCCAGGTGCGCCGTGATGAGACTGAGTTCTTCGACCGGCTTTCCGATTCGGTTTGCGGCATCTTCCGCAACAAAGCGGTGGCTCGTACCATGGAAACCGTATCGCCTCACCCGCTGCTCTTCATACCACTCATACGGAACGGCATAGTGAAACGCCTGAGGTGGAAGTGTCTGGTGAAAAGCCGTATCAAAAACCGCAACGTGCGGCAGTTCGCCAAAAACAGACCGTGCAGCCTCTATCCCGGCGAGATTGGCCGGATTGTGAAGCGGAGCCAGCGGAGCACAGGCAAGAATCCCTTCAATCACAGACTCGTCGATCAAAACACTGGAAGAAAACGTCTCCCCGCCATGCACGACTCGATGCCCCACTCCGCAAATTTGGAGATCATCCGGCACCTGTTCGAGAACCGCCCGAAGGCATTGAGGTAAATCAAAATTCGGCAATGGAAATCCAGATTTCTCCTGTCCCCGCTTCACCGTCATCGATGTCTCGGGTGTACCAATCCGCTCAACTAGACCACTCATGCGCAGCCCCTCGGAATCTGCTGCAATCACAGCAAATTTCACGGAAGAGCTTCCACAGTTGATCACAAGGATAGCGGATTCTGGGGATTTGGCAGAATTCATTCTGGGCACATGACCTCAACCATAGGTTGAGAGCCCATTCAGGTAAGCAAAGATTTCGCCACCCCGATACCCGTTAGATAAAAAACAGGAAAGAATGCCACCAATACCCCAACATTTCTGCTGAGACGGAAAATGCGACGATTGGTTCAGCTCTCCGGAATCACCAAGACAGGAACCGATTTCGAAGTGGGGGTATTCGAAATCTCAGCAACCGATCCAATCGGCACAAGCGGGTTTAGCTCCGGGAAGTATCCAGCCACGGCATCCCTTGGAAGCTCATAAGGAATAGCGAGAAACTTCCTAACCTCACGAACACGCCCGTCCGAAGTGTTTCGAATCGTTACCGGTGCGAGAGGACGAATCTCGCGCTCCTTCATGTCATCAGGATTCATGAAAAGAATCCTGCGCTCGTTGCTGATACCACGATAGCGATCGTGCAACCCATACACAGTCGTGTTGAATTGGTCATGACTACGCAAAGTCATCAGCATAAGTTCCCCTTCCCCTAAATCTGCCGAGGAAAGCGCCTCCGAAGAGAACTCGGCTTTTCCAGAGGCCGTATGGAAATCCAGTTCCTTAGCCGCATTATGTAGGTAGAAACCTCCCGGCTTTCTCACGCGTTCATTGAAGTTATCAAAATGAGGAATGGTTTTCTCGATCAAGTCCCTTACACGATCGTAGTTCTTCGCCACTTCTACGAAATCGATCGTAGCCTTTTCTCCGAGGGTCGCCTGAGCCAGGCGTGCAGCAATTTCGATTTCACTCAAAAGATTGTCTGATATCGGTTTCAGCATTCCTTTGCTCTGGTGCACGACTCCCATGGAATTCTCCACCGTCGAGAACTGCGCCTCTCCGTTCTCATCCAGGTCCAGTTCACTTCGTCCAAGACACGGGAGAATCAGTCCGGTTTTTCCGGTCACCACATGGCTGCGGTTCAACTTCGTGGATACCTGCACTGTCAGCGAACATTGTCGCAACGCATCCGCAGTGAACTCGGTATCGGGTGTCGCCTGGAGGAAATTGCCCCCCATCGCAAAAAACACCGAAGCTCGCCCTTCGTGCATGGCCAGAATAGAATTCACCACATCGTATCCGTGCTTTCGGGGAGATTCGAATTCGAAAACCCGGTCGATTGCATCGTGAAACGAATCCGGCATTTTCTCGAAGATTCCCATCGTGCGATCGCCCTGCACATTGCTATGCCCACGAACTGGACACAGTCCCGCGCCAGGCCGCCCGATAGCTCCAAGCATCAAGTGCAGGTTCACCACATCACGGATCGTAGCCACGGCGTTGCGATGTTGTGTCAGGCCCATTGCCCAGCAGGTGATCAGCTTCTTCTCACCGCGAACCATCACCTTCGCAAGATCCCGGATTTCTTTCTCCGAAACACCCGAGCGAGATTCGATGTCCTTCCAGGTCACCATTGCGATCCCCTCCGCATACTCCTCAAATCCGGTGGTATGCTCGTCGATAAATGCCTGGTCGACTACTTTCCCGGGCATCTCGGCTTCGAGATCGAAAACGGCTTTTGCCAGTCCCTGGAAAAGCGCCTGGTCGCCGTTCACCTTCACTCGAATGTAGTGCTGAGCCAGCGTGGTAGCCATGCCCATCATCCCTTTGATTTCCTGGGGATGAGCAAAACCGACCAAGCCAGCTTCCTTCATCGGATTTACAGCGGCGATCTCGGCTCCATTTCGAACCGCTTCCTGGAGTGCCGACAGCATCCTCGGGTGGTTGGTCCCCGGGTTCTGCCCAACGATTAGAAGTGTCTCTGCCGTTTCCAAATCGTGAAGGGAGACCGTTCCTTTTCCGATACCGATCGAAGCACCCAGCGCAGAACCACTCGACTCGTGACACATATTCGAGCAATCAGGCAGGTTGTTCGTTCCATACATCCTGACGAAGAGCCCATACAGAAACGCGCTCTCATTCACGGTTCGACCCGAAGTATAAAAAATCGCTTCGTCAGGACTTGGCAGTGAATTGAGTTCTTCCGCTATCAGCGTAAAAGCATCGTCCCAATCTATGGGTTCGTAGTGGGTAGAACCGGGCCGCAAAACGACGGGGTCGGTCAGGCGTCCTTGCTGTTCCATCCAGTAGTCCGATTCTTTCGAAATCTCGGAAACAGAATACTTTCTGAAAAACTCCGGGTCGACTCGACGCTTGGTCGTCTCCGAAGCCATGGCTTTCGCCCCGTTCTCACAGAACTCCGTCGTTGCACGGTGATCGTCTGGATCGGGCCAAGCGCAGGAAGGACAATCGAATCCATCTTTCTGGTTCAATTGAAGCATTCCCTTCGTTCCCCTTTTCAGTCCAGCATTACCAAAAACATGCTTCAACGAAGAGGTCACCGCTTTCGCTCCTGCGGCGTACTCTTTCGGCTTCGAAACGGTGATTCCCGTGTAATCCTCAGGTGGCTGCTCTTCGACTTTTACAGACGCTTGATCTTGAGCATCTTTTTCAGGGGATTTGTTGGGAGATACAGAATTGGAGGAGGACTTCATGAAGGAAGGTCGAGGGAGAGCAACTTCGCATGGCAAACACAGAATTCCAACCAAGTTGCCGAAAGTGGCACTTCAAATTCTCAAAATCACTTTCTTCAGGAATGCTCTAATCGCGCCATCTATTTGAGCGGGTTCTTTCTTGATTCGATTTGTATAATTTCTTAATTTAGGGGAACCCCGTATGCTAACCACCGTCAACAACGTCGACACTGAGCGATCGCTCAAAATGACCCTGGATGGTGAGGAGGTCTCTTTCTCCGATGGTGAGACCATCTACGAGGTTGCAACGCGCGCTCGGCGCGAGATTCCCACTCTTTGCTACGACGACCGTCTCGAAGCTTTCGGGGCCTGTCGACTCTGTGTAGTTGAAGTTGAAGGGATCCGAAATCCAGTAGCCTCCTGCACTACCAAAGCCAACGACGGCATGGTGGTGAAGACGAGGACAGAAGCTATCGAGAAGCACCGCAAGACTCTCCTCGAACTGGTTGCGTCAGAGAACCGAAATCTCGACGTCAATCCCCTGAGCGGATACGCGTCGCAGGAGCTCACCAAGCTCGTCGACATTTACGGAGCTCGCACGGGCCGTTTCCAGGGCAAAAAATCCGGAACGACAAACACAAACGACAAGAACCCTTTCATCCTCCGGGATTACGACAACTGCATTTCCTGCTATCGCTGCGTTCGTGTCTGCGCTGAGCAGGAAGGAGATTACGCGATCAACGTGATGAATCGCGGTTTTCACACTCAGATCATCGCTGAGTTTAACAACGACCTGCGTGACTCGCAGTGCACATTCTGCGGACAGTGCGTCCAGACTTGCCCGACCGGAGCTCTTGGCGACAAGAAAGCCCTCCGCGACGCCGAAACCGAAGGTGAGATCAAGAAAACCCGAAGCATCTGCCCGTACTGCGGCGTCGGTTGCAGCGTAGATCTCCTTAGCAAAGGCGACAAGATCGTTGGGGTCCTGCCAGCCATGGATGGTCCTGCCAACGAAGGCGCCCTCTGTGTGAAAGGCCAATTCGCTTTCGACTTTATCCAGAATGCCGATCGACTGAAGAAGCCCCTCGTCCGTCGTGACGATGGTGAACTTCACGAAGCGGATTGGGACGAGGCGCTGGAAATCGCAGCCCAGGGATTTCTCAGAGCTAAAAAGCGATACGGACGACATAGTATCTACGGGGTTGCCTCCGGGCGAGCGCCCCACGAAGCCGCCTATTCGATGCAGAAATTCATCAGGGCGAGCTTCGGGACCAATTACATAGATAATTGTTCGCGAGCGTGACACGCTCCCACAGTTGCCGGTCTGGCAGCTACTATAGGTCGAGGCGCAATGAGTAATCCCCTTCGGGATATGGAGAAGCCTGATGTGATTTTCGCCATCGGAACGAACATGACTGAGTGTCATCCCGTTGCCGCCACGCGTCTCAAGAAGGCTCTCACCTCAGGAGCAACGATGGTCGTTGCCGACCCTCGCAAGACTCGCCTTGCGAAGATGGCGCACCTCCACCTGCCGATTCGAGTGGGTTCGGACGTCGCTCTTCTACTAGCGATGGCTCATGTCATCCAGCGCGAGGGCATGATCGATGATTCCTTTATCGCCCACCGAACCACTGGCGGACCAGAGTTTCTCGAACACATCAAGCAGTTCACTCCCGAATGGGCGTCCGAAATCTGTGAAGTTCCAGCCGAAGACATCGAACAGGCCGGACTCATCTATGGTCGTGGAAATCCTTCCGCCATTTACTACACACTCGGGATCACTGAGCATATCTGTGGCGTCGACAACGTGCAGTCCCTCTGCAACCTCGCTTTGATGACAGGCAATCTCGGCGTTGAGGGCGGCGGCATCAATCCGATGCGCGGCCAGAACAATATCCAGGGCGCGGGAGATTGCGGAGCCGTGCCGGCGAACTTCCCTGGATTTCAGCCCTGTGGCGATCCGGAGTTCGCGAAGAAATTCTCCGAAGCCTACCAGACCGAGATCGACGCCGAGAAAGGCATCACAAAAGTCACCGCACTCAATACCTGTGGGAACGGAATCCACGCCATGCTCATCGATGGCGAAAACACCGTCGTCAGCGATCCTGATAAGAACCACTGCGAGCACGCCCTCAAGAGCCTGGATCACTTGGTAGTCATCGACATTTTCCTAACCGAAACTGCTGAGCTTGCCGACGTTGTCTTTCCCGCAACTGCGTGGGGAGAAACCGACGGGGTCCAGACAAATACTGAGCGCCGCGTTCAGCGGCTTCGGCAGGCCGTTCCTCCGGTTGGCGAAGCAAAGCCCGACTGGTGGATCGTCAGTGAGATTGCCAAACGGATGGGCACCCCGGGATTTGAATACGAGTCCGCTAAAGAAGTATTCAACGAACTCTGCAGTCTCAGCCCCATCTATGCTGGGCTGGATTGGGATCGAATCGAAAACGGCGAATACCAGTGGCCTGTTCCCGAAGAGGGCCATCCCGGCACACCTCGTTTACACGAGAAAGAATTCAAAAACGGACGTGGCGTCTTCAAAGTCATCGGCTATCGGGATCCCGCCGAGGTTATCAGCGAGGACTTTCCCCTTTGGCTCACCACAGGACGCCGACTGCAGGCCTACCACACCCGCACTCAGACGGGTCGAAGCGCAGGGATCGAATATCTACTGCCAAACGAGACCCTCGAGGTCCATCCAGATGACGCGGCCACCTTGGGCCTGGCGCATGGAGGATTGGCAAAACTGTCCAGCGCCCGCGGAACGATAGAGATTCCCGTGAAAGTGACCGACATGTCCCCGAAAGGAACCGTCTTCACCTCCTTTTCCTTTGCCAACGTTCCGGTGAATGTCCTCACCGGTTCCGGCTACGACCCTGTCACTGAGACGGCCGAGTTGAAGGTCTGTCCGGTGAAGGTGGAACCTGTGTAGACCTGGCTCCACTTATTGCTTCTGGAGCGCTTTTGATTGTCCTCGCATCAAGTCGCGCCCGACGACGAATGCGCTCTTCGATCCACCTTCTCAGATCCTGGTCCGTTCCACAGGCCAGATTGAGAAATGGCGTAATTTCATTCGGTTTGCAATCTAGCGCCTCGGCAAGAATAACATCTTTTTCTGAATTCATTTTGTTTTCCTCTCCCACTCATATAATTACCGGATTCTATCAAAAAAGGTTACACGGAGATTACAATTCTTTCATTTTTTATGCGTCCCTCGGGGCAGCTACCTCCGTGACACCCATTTAACCGCTTGAAGAACTTGGCTTTCGAGCCCCTCGGTCTTCTCGGGATGCGGGCTAAAACAGAAGACTCTGCCTTTCCCAAATTCAGCCCGGGCAATCGCCGTAGTTCCCGGCATTACCCCGTCGGGCGCTCCCTTCTCCGCAATCTCTGTTTTGTAGATTGCCAGGCTCTCGTAGTCGGGCACATCCTCATTGTCCCACTCCCGCCGGGCAAGAAGCGGTCCCTGGAAATACAGAATGGCCACCTCGTCACTCTTCTCCTCAAATAGCTCTTTTCCAGCTTCCGACAACTGAATGACAACTTCTCCATTCCCACGGTTCCAGTGCCGCCGATCAAGAACCTTTGCGTCAATCAATGCTAGAGACCAGTCGTAGTCGTTGGTTGCAAGATACGCTCCGGCACAAATTCCCAGATAGCCTCCTCCTCTTTGGACAAATTCCCGCACCGCTTCCCGCCCCTCTTTTCCAAGCGATTTCCCCTGCTTACTACCGCTCCCTCCCGGGTGCACCAGTACATCGAGTTCCTTCAAGATACCCTGTCGAATCTCTTCGGCACTCACTTCTCGAATTTCCATCTCCCCCGCTATCACACGCGATACATCCTCCCTACTGGGGCCGGTTCCCTCTCCCACATACAGTCCTACTCGGGCAGGGAGAGGTTCGTCCGCAAATCCGAATCCCACGATAAGGACCACAAAGCACAAGTATCGAACATTCATAGAAACTCGGTATTTATTCCTCGAAAGACGACATCATCCCAACTTTTTGGATTGAAAGCGATCCCTTATTCCGAATGTCTAGCACCCGAAACTATTCTTCTTCGTCCTCTTTTAGTCCCTTCAGCAATTTTCCGATATCCCGCGCGCCAAGAACAGTAACGAGCACACTCATTATCGCAAAAGCCGCCACGACACCAACGAGCACGATTCTCCAGAACAGTTCCCACGTCATGCTTTGACCTCCTTCGGCTTATCTGGTCGAATTAAGGATCCCAGCACGGTCAGCACTATCGCAATCCCTACTGTGATCAGCCCAATCTGAGGGCTGGAGAGAATCTCGATCCACTCCCCTTGCTCATCCTGGTATTTTAATCCGACAGCCTTCTGAATCGGCTCCAGGCCAAAGAGCATCAACAGCCCTGAACACAACCCCAGCAGAGCGCCAAGAGAACTGGTTCGTTTCCAGTAAACACCTAACATCAGGACAACGAAGGCCCCGGTGAAATAGATCCCACCGGTAACAGCCATGTAGTCCCAGATGTCTTCCCGCCCCTGATAGAAGACGCTCCAGTAAAGAACATATCCTCCCATTAGAACGATGCAGAACCGGGTCAACCGCACGCGGGCTTTGGTTGAAAATTCCTTTTTCCGCAAAGGTGCAACTATGTCCTGCGTGATGACCGAACTCCACGTCAGGAAATAGGAATCGTGGGTCGACATAAATGCTGCGATCATCCCTGCCGTCACTATGCCCAGAAGAACGGGCGGCAAAATCCGCGCCATAACCATGGGCATCGCATACAGGTTACTCAGCGGCTCGACACTCTCATCAACAGGAAAGAACAACAGCTTCATATCCTGGCCGATGGGATGAAAATGGATAAAGACCAGCGCGCAGATCCCCCAGAAATAGGGAAAGAGAAATCGGACCGCAAAGGAGATTGATGACCAGCAATATTGCTTTCGCACCGCCTTTTCACTCTCCATCGTGAGAGCACGAGATACCGCCGTCGGCCAGACAGCGCTTCCGATCAGCCCGGCAGTAATGATCATCCAGAAAACGTAGGACCAACCGAATCCACCTTCCGCTATTGTTGGATCGAATCCTGACTCACCAAGCACCTGGCGAGTACCATCAAAGATCTTTGACCAGCCAAGTTTCCAAACTGCCAATCCCGTGCCGATCAACAATCCAAAAGACAAGACAACAAATTGAACATAGTCCGTCAGGATCACCGAGATCATCCCGCCCAAAGTTGTGTAGATCAAAACAAGGACAAGCAGCCCGACCATCACCCACTTCAGCGCTTCCCCGTCACTCGCAATACCGGTCACCCCAACGATGAACATGGAGCCAACTTTCAGAAATAGCCCCATATTCAAGACACCTGCAAACACCAGGAGTATGCCGCCCAGAACACGAATCGGTTTGTTGAATCGCGTCTCGTAGTATTCAGGAATCGTGAGGACTTTCATCCTCCGTAACGGCCCCACGATAAATCCTGTCAGCCCTACAAACAGGGTTGCTACCCCGGCAATCACTGCAATGTGAAACGCTGCGAACCCTCCGGTGAATCCTTTTTGCGCCGAATACATCACGGTAACGAGCCCGAGCTCCGTTCCCGTCATTGTTGCTACTCCGAGCCACGGTCCGATCTTTCTCCCTGCTCCGATGTAGTTCTCCATGGAGCCCGCATATCGCTTTACCATCAGGCCGATACAGAGCGAGAGGAGCAGGTAAACCACTACGATCACCGCATCGACCTTACCGAAATTGGTTCGCTCAAACGCTTTCTGGGTCAGTTCCTCCGGACTTAGCACGCCGGTAATCACAGCAAATCACGGGCCGCATGGCAATACCGGGAAAGTCCTGAAGAAGTATTCAGAAAAATATTTCTACATTTTCTAAGAATCAGAATCGTCAGGTGTCGATTCCCTATGAGAGGATGATAATCAGTGAATCGCCCCGGACAAACAACCCCCGAGCCCACGGTAAAAGCGATGCCCGCCCCCGCACGACCTGAAACGGCGGAAGCGAAGCCATCGCTCCGGGAAGTATTCGACGCAGAGGAAAGCCCTCTGCTGCGATACGCCTTTTCGCTGGTCGGGAAACGGGCAGTAGCGGAAGACCTCGTCCAGGAGGTGTTTCTACAACTCCACAACCACTGGGACTCCGTCGAGAATCCCCGGGCATGGCTCTACCGCAGCGTCCGCAACCGAGCATACAACCACCACCGCGACCACAAGAAGGAAATCCTCACAAACAACCACGAATCACACGACAACGATTCTCCCGACACACCGACAGCCCTGCTTCACCGTATGGAAGCTGCCGGCTTTCTGCGCCTCCTTCTCGCAGAACTGGAAGAAGCCGACCGCCAACTCATTCAATTGAAATACTTCGAAGATCTCAAGTACCGCGAAATCAGCGAACGAACCGGACTCAGCATCGGAAACGTGGGATACCGCTTGCATCACCTGCTCAAGCAACTTGCTGAGAAGTTGCGCCAACTCGGAATCGATGAAGCGCCATGAAAGACGAACCTCTCCACCCCTATATTGAACCAGAACTGGAAGCCCGCATCGTGGCCCTCGTGCTCGGTGAAGCCTCCGACTTTGAACGCGAAGAACTGGAACGCGTGTTCGAAGAGCAGCCCGAGCTCAGACTATTCCACGACCGCATCGAGTCGGCAGATGAGCTATTGAGAGGAATTGCGACCGAGAGTTCCGACGATTCAGTTTGGAAGTTATCCAAGGAACATCGCACAACAGTCCTCGATACGATCGATCCCAACAGGAAGCCTAAGATTGCCGTTGAAGAGATCGACCGGAGCAAAATCCGAAGAGCGAAGTTCCGTTTGGTTCGTAGCGTCGTTACCTCCATCGCAGTTGCCGTAGTAGCCATGCTTCTGGTTGTGGGTGCCGCAGTCTTCACAGTTAGAGAAGCGAAACGGCCGATGTCAGCAGAGTTATCAGAAAGCATCGTCACTTACTCAGCTTCAGCCGACCGGGAAGAGATGATTGAATCTGAGACCCTGTCACGACCTTACGTCCGGCAAACAGTCGACAACTTCGCTGCGATTGATTCTCCGAGCAGCTCAACTGCTACCGATTTCGACACGCTCGCTTATTCTTATAGCGAAGAACCGTCACCCGAGTCGATTCCGAAGAAGAAATCAGCAGTGAAAGAGCCTTCATTTGCCCCGGTGCAAACGGGCCACGGAGGAATTCCAGCTGACTCGTTTGACGGGAACAATGGAAGGTTTCATGTAGGTGCCTCCGCGTCCTTTGGAGACGTTGATTCTAAACCAACCCCCGTTCAGGAAAGCGACCGAACTGAAACCGGCAAAGACAGCCAGACCTGGGTAAATCTTCCCTCGGAAGGAAACTCCAACTCAATTGCTCTCTCGGCGGCCGGTCCTTCCGGAACGATTGCTCTTGGATCGGTTCAAATTGATGAGAATGCGAGAACCAGGGATCAAGTTGTTCGTCGTGAGCTGCCACTCAAATCCGAGGAAGAATTATCCTTCCCCGATTCACCTTCCCTAGCCGACGCTTCAAGTGCAACAGACGAGAGTTTAGTATTCACACGAGAGTATATTGGTGGGGCAAAAGACCTACGAGGTTTCGACTACCAAGAAGGAAGTCCAAACGACTCGTTGAGTTCTGGGCGAGGCAGTTCGCTTGGCGTAGTTCCCGATGTAGAAGATAAGGTCCCGTTTCTTGGGGATCTTCCTCAGGTCGGACGACTCTTCTCCAAGACTGACGATTTATCTCGAACGATCGTTGATGCCAGTGGAGGAGAAGGAGGAAATGTTCGCATCGGCGGAAACTTCCCAGGCCAGAATAGAGCTTCAGACGGCACAGTCGCATTAGGAGCAGGTGGCGATATCTCGGTAGAATCGAAGAACGGCAGGAAAATCTCTATCTCCCCATCTGATGACAATGAGATGGGAGTGCCAAACAACAGCGGAGATATACAGGCCCAGTTGTCTGAAATACGAACAGTTATTGAGAACGACGAAAATGAGTCACGCTTGGTAAAACAAGAAGCTTCGCGTTCAAACGAAAAAGAGAATAGTGGCCCACGAGGCAATAATTCCAGCGATCCCGCCCTACCCAGCCTGGCAAAAAACTACGTTATCCGCCTTCAGGAGCGAGTGAAGAAAGCTGACGAAGCCGCTCTGCGAGGTTCGCAACTCATGGCGGATGGGGACTACCAGGGTGCGATCGACCAGTATCGCGCTTCGATGGACTTGCTGCCCGATGCACCCGTTACGAATCCTCGTCGTCAGGCTTACACAAAGCAATTCTCCCGTGCAGGTGTGTTGGAAGCAAGAGGCCATGCCGAAGAAGGGAGATATCCGGAAGCGATCGCGCAAATCGAAGAGATCCTCCAACCCAGCGTTGATCCACAGAATATCGACGCAAAGAGGTTAATCGAGCAACTGAACGATCCTGATTATCATTCTCCAGCGCTCACCCCAGAACAACTGGAGCGAGTGCGTCGATTGAAGGTGGCAAATAAAACAGCTCAAAAATACACCGAACTCGGTGACTTGGAGCGTGCCGGCCGAGAATATCACAAAGCTCTGAATAGCGCTCCCTACAACCTCGCCGCTCGTCGTGGATTAAAGGAAACGGAAGAGCATCGAATGCACTATTACGATACAGCCTACGATCACACTCGGGCGAAGATGCTTCGAGAAGTAGCCGCCGGTTGGGAGTCACCTGTCGTCATCCCCTCAGGTGCAATTCCCCAGCCAGATGTCGAAGCGAAATTAAAATCTATCATTTTACCAAGCTTGGAGTTTCAAGAAACCCCGTTGGAAGATGCTCTAAGTTTCCTCCAACAGAGAAGCGTTGAACTGGATCCAGATCCAGATGTTGCCGCTAAAGGTGTCAATCTCGTTGTCGATGTCGGAGAAAACTATGAGGAGATCGCAGAAACTCCCATAACTCTTCGCCTAACTAATGTTCCGTTAGCCGAGGCGCTACGTTACACAACTGCTCTTGCCCGATTGGAGTACGACACCGAATCGCATGCCGTCGTCATCGTCCCACATGGCACCAAAGAGGAGACAAAAAAGAAGAAACCGGTCAAGGCTGATAGGCCGAAAACCGCTTTGCCACGGCGCAATCGTCGCCCCGCAAAGGCTCCCGCTGGACTCTATGAAACGAAAACCGAAGACGAGCCCTTTTCCACCTTCTCTCTCCACGTTAGCGACGTTTCGTTTAAGCTCGCCCAAGCGGCTTTGGCGAAAGGTGAATGGCCTGACAAGAACACCGTTCGAATCGAAGAGTTTGTGAATGCCTTCGACTACGGTGATCCCAAGCCGACGATGGAAGAGAAGGTCGCTTGTCAGATGGAGCAGGCGGCTCATCCATTTCTCCAGCAGCGGAATATCCTCCGCGTCTCCATGCGAACAGCGGCGCAGGGGCGCAATGCTTCGACGCCTCTTCGTCTCACGTTCCTACTCGACAACTCGGGATCGATGGAGCGCTCTGACCGGCAGGAAACAGTGCGTCGTGCTTTCTCACTACTTACATCACAGCTAAACGAGAACGATCAGGTCACCCTGATTAGCTTTGCCCGGCAACCCCGGCTTCTTGCAGACAAGATAGGAGGAGATCAGGGAAATACATTGATCGATACGATCTCCAATCTTCCCAGCGAAGGAGGCACCAACCTGGAGGCAGCTCTCACTCTCGCCTATGAGAAAGCCAGAGAGCAACACGATGCGAAAGCACAGAATCGCATTATCCTTCTCACTGACGGAGCGGCAAACCTCGGAAATGCAGAACCGGAGGATCTGGCGAAACTTGTCGAGTCGATGCGCAATTCGGGAATCGCCTTCGATGCCGCCGGAATCGGAACGGAAGGCCTGAACGATGAAATACTCGAAGCCCTCACCCGCAAAGGCGACGGTCGCTATTACTTGCTCGATCGTCCCGAGGATGCCGACGCCGGCTTTGCCAAACAGATCGCAGGAGCTCTTCACCCCGCGGCTGGCAATGTCAAAGTGCAGATCGAATTCAATCCTAACAGGGTCACCACATACAAACTGCTTGGATTTGAGAAGCACCGACTGAACAAAGAAGACTTCCGAAACGACAAAGTCGATGCGGCAGAGCTGGCAGCAGAGGAGGCAGGTGTCGCATTGTATCAGTTCCAGCCCGATCCAGAAGGCGAAGGCGATATCGGTTTTGTATCCGTTCGATTCCGAGACATGGCGTCAGGAGAGATGGTCGAGCGACGCTGGCCGATTGCCTATCAACCAAATGCTCCAAGGATCGACCAGGCTTCCCCTACCCTACGTTTAGCCTCTTCGGCAGCGTTTCTTGGCGCCCGGTTGAAGGAAGAACCTCTCGGAGAAGTCGTGGAGCTTGATGCCCTGAGTCAATTCCTCAACGGCCTCCCCCAACGACTGGAAGAGAACGAAAAGGTCGCACAGCTCCGTGAAATGATCCGGAAGACGCAAGAGATCTCCGGTCGCTGACAATTCTCTTACAACTCACTCACAATCAAATGACAACTTCCGAATCGAAATCCGGAAAAGTCGCCTGACGGTATCTTATGATGAAAATCCCACTGCTGCTCAACCTTCTTACCTTCCTGGCAGTCGTTTCTGTCGCCCGGGAAAATCCTGACAAAGCCAAAGAGGAACCTACTTCTGAAAATTCTGGTGGTAGAATCATTATTGAAGCGCCGCAGGATATTCCGGAACCACCCGTTTTTTACTCTGCCGATATCGACAACCAAGTCACCATCGATCCGAGCAAGGTGAGCTACACGGTCACTGCAAATGTTAAGATTTTACAAGGAAACGCGACCACCTTCTCATTCCACACGAGAGGAACTGCTGAAGTCCTGGGAGTCGAAGGCAAGACGGTAGAGGCTTGGGCAGTGCGGTGGGATTCTGAGAAAAAGCGATACATCGAAATCACGGCCAAACCACCAAGCGATCCGAAGAAGCCGGAGACGAATCACACCTTTTCCATTCGCATGTCCGACAAGGACCTTTCGCTTCCCTCTGCCCAGACCATCACCAACCTTGCTGATGGAAGTGAGAGCATTGCCGGATTCAACGAGGTGGTTTCGATCCGCTACACCAATGGCGTGATTGGAAAGGTGTCCACCATGGAGGGTTTTCTTCCTTTGACTGAAGCCGAGGAGAATACGACGCGCCTCCAGACTGCGACGGGAGGAAAGCTTGTTGTTCAACTCAACCGAAGCGGAACCTCCCCTGCTCCGGTCGAACTCTCGCGCTTTGACCTGGAGGGAGAACTGAGTCCTGACGGAAAGTCGATGACCTTTCACCTGAAGACTACTGCCACGGTTTCCAAAGCAGGTGCATCCGTTGCGATTCTAAGCGGCAACGCTGCCTTCCAGGAAATTCCTGACAAAGCGCCCTACCAATTGCGGGTGAAAGCAAATCCCAAGGGTCCTGTCAGCTATGAGATGACCTTTGATAAAGAAGGCACCTACCCCATCGAGTTGGACTTTGTTGCCCGTGTGAAAACGGAAGGTGGGTGGAAAAAACTGGATTTCGCCGTCGCTTCGGGAGCCGTGGCTCCGATTCGTGTCAGTGGCTTTTCCGGCGAAGTAGAGTTTCTCGAAAACGCGGCTGTGGTTCCCGAGAAGAATGCCCGATCAAAAGACACCTTCGATGGATTCATTCCAGCGACCGGTCAGTGCATGCTAGCGTGGAAGGAATCCCGCAAAATCGGAGAAGGAAAACTTTTCTTCAGCACTTCGGCTCAGATCGAAACCACGGTGAGTGCCGGGCTATTGCGCCAGCGCCATGACATTGAATACCGGGTGTTGCAAGGCGAACTCGACGAGCTGAAGCTGGATCTCATCGGACCGGGTGAAGTTCTCGATGTTCAGGGAACTAATGTCGTCGGATGGAGCCTCGACAACGCCAACGATCAGAAGGTTCTAAACATTCGACTCGGTCAGGCAATCACAGAGACGGGCACCCTGTCCATTCGAACCCAGCTCCCGATGGATGCGTTTCCGGTTCGAGTGAAAGGGATTCGCATTACTCCGCAGGACTCCGTCCGCCACTCAGGCTACATCCGTCTTTCCAATGAGAGCAGCGTTCGCCTTGAACCGGCAGAAATCAGTGGCCTTACCCAACTGGCGCCTGAGCAGTTTCCCGGGCAAGCACTCGAAGCGCGCCAGGTCTTCGTGTTCCGTTTCCCTGCCGCTGAATATGACTTTGAAGTGTTGGCTGACAGGATTCAGCCGGAAGTCAATGTTTCAGAGCTGGTGCTCTACCAGCTTTCAGAAACCGACCGCACGATCACCGCAGACGTGGAGTTTGATATCCGGGAGGCGCCCATTCGCGAATGGGACCTGCTCGTTCCCGAAGACTACTCGGTTGTATCGGTATCCGGTGCGAGCGTGGCGGACTACATTGCCGCAACGGAAACTGAGAACGGAGTTCGAAATCTAAAAATCATTTTCTCCTCAGACATCATTGGTCGGCAGTTGGTCTCACTGAATCTTGAGAAGAGCGTCCCTGCAGCGGCGGGCGACTGGGTTCTGCCAGCTCTTCAATATCCTGATGCAGCATCCGTTCGCGGAGACATCGGAATTGTGGGTGCTCCGGGATTTCGCATTTCCGCTGGTGAAACCGATCTGCTCGTTGAGAAGCCGCTTTCCTATTTTCCCAAGCAGGTCGCGAACCTTCAGCAGGCGTTTCGGATTCGTGAGCCAGGATGGTCGGCTACCATGCAGGTCGAACTATTGGAAAAAAGCGTTCAAACAGACGTGTTCCACCTTTACTCACTGAGCGATGGAACGGCTTATGGAAGCGTTCTCATCAACTACTTTGTCACCGGCGCCCCCGTCTCCGAACTCCAGATCACCACTCCAGCCGACCTTGGAAATGTCGCAGTTGAAGGAAAAGATGTACGCAGTTTCAGACGCGATGGAGATGTTCTGATTGTCACCCTTCACCAACCTGTCATAGGCCCCTACACTCTTCTAGTCACCTTTGAAGAGAAGCTCGATAGCGAAACTGGGACGTTGCAACCGGGCCGAGTGGCCCCTAATGACGTCCAGGGAGAGCGAGGCTATTTGCAGATTGTGAGTCCGATGCAGGTGCAAACGGATGTGAAGCAAATCTCGGATGACCTCTTGAAACTCGATGCTCTCGAGCTTCCCGCAGAGTTCCGACTGCTCAGTGCGGCTCCGTCACTGGGTGCCTGGCAATACACAGATCGTCCTTTCGAGCTTTCTGTCCAGATCACTTGGTTCGAGCCTGGAAAAATGGTTAGCCAAGTGGTTGAATTCTCGGAGGTTACCAGCCGTATTTCCTCTGAAGGAGAGCTCGTATCCGACCTGGTTTATTACGTAAAATCGAGAGGGCATCGTGTGTTGAAACTGCAATTACCGGAGTCAGTTCGCCTTTGGGCGGTAACTGTCGGCGGAGAATCTGTCACCGCTCGTCAATCGGGTGACACCACCTTGATTCCCCTGCCTGGAGGAACAGACCCCAATGTTCCGGTCGAAGTCAATCTGCGAATCGGAAGACCAGCCGTGGAAGGCACACGTCCCGTAGCGGCACTTCCTCTCGTTGAAGCTCCGGTATTGAAAACCGAGTGGACGATCACCGGCGACGAACAGCACGTGGTGATCCCCACAGGCGGCACCGTCGAACCTCCCGTGCCCGTTCTTCCCTCCTCCGGACTTCGTTGGCTCAGTTTGCACGGGATCGGACAGCTCGCCTTCATTCTTGGCCTTGCCGCGATTGGTATCTGGATGAGTCGTAA
Organism: Verrucomicrobiales bacterium; assembly: GCA_002698785.1. Classification (GTDB taxonomy): domain Bacteria; phylum Verrucomicrobiota; class Verrucomicrobiia; order Verrucomicrobiales; family DEV007; genus Arctic95D-9. The sequence continues at coordinate 55,262 of PAAG01000046.1, forward strand.
GCCGAGCTTTCTCGGGTTTCTTGGACTCTGCTTTCTCCTCGCTGCTGTGGTTGGCGCACTGGGAGCGACATTGAATGCCTACCATTCGGCAGGCCGCCCACAACCGCTCCAATTGAGCCTGCCACTGGTAATGTCAGGAGAACTGGTGGAGCTGCACCTTCGCACTCTCGCCTTATGGAAAGCCAATCTGTCGTGGCTCGGTATTATACTGATCGTCGCGGGAGTCGTCGTCGCGATTGGATCCTTCCTCCGCTCACCGAAGGGTGGTGTTTTTCTCTGGAGAGCAGGTGGCGGACTTCTCATCGCATTGGGGATTCTCACCCAGCGAAACGGTGCGCCCTGGTTCTTTCTTTTCCTGGCCGCAATTTTGTCCGTTGGACTACTACTTCCACGCTTGCGTTTCTGGTGGAAAGAAGGAAAGCGCAGACGTTCACTGAAAAGAGAGAAAAAAAAGGATCTTGATGCCGATTCTTCTCCCACAGAAGGAACAGCCACAGCATCCATCCTGATTGGTGCACTATTGATTTTCGGCTCGGGCACAGTCGCGAAAGCTCAGGGAGTTGTTCCCGAAGGGTTCGCGGCCGCTGACTCCATCAAGCAGGAATGGTCAATCACCCATGAGAACGGCCGATTGACTGGAAAAGGCACGGTTCAAGTATCCGGGAAACCGGGAGATAGCTTTCTCCTCCTGCGCGCGCCAGCCACTTTGACGGAGTTTCAAGGAGAAGGGCTGCGATTGACACGACAAAATCTCGCTGAACACGGCCTCTCTTACATTATCACCATTCCCGAAAAGGAAGAGAAGGCCGTGGAAGTCGTCAATCCTTTCGATTTGGTCACTCCCGCTACCGAGAAAACTGCGATTGAGGCGACCTTCGAGTTCCAAGTAGAGATTGTGGATCTGAAAGCCGGGTTTCTCCTTCCGACCGGACCAGCTGCGGTGCAGGAGATCAAAGCTACCTACGACCGCCCTGACTGGATTTTTTCCAGCGCAGCCGCGGTCCAGGTCAAAACGATCCAAGATGAAAAGGCCTCCTCTGCTACCTTGCTTCTAGCGCCACAGGCAAAGACAACGATCCAGTTGCAACCCAAAGCGCGCGACGTGGCATCGGAAGAAACCCATTTCTTCACCGAGATTTCGAACCTGTATATCCCGAATCCGGGAGTCATTGATGGTCGTCACAAGATTCACATCCGTCCTGCACAGGGGCAGGTGTCGTCGCTGACCGTCCAAATACCCGAAGGCATTACGGTTAGTGAAGTTACGGGACCTATCGGAGCCTGGCAATTTGACGCTGATTCGAGAAACCTTGAACTCAGTATAGAACCAGCTCAGGCAGAGAGTTTCGACATCATTGTCGAGACACAGAGAGGGCTGGATCCGCTGCCCACCGATGCGGCGCTTGAGCCTCTGCGTGTCATGAATGCGGCTGGCGAAGTTGGTTTGCTCGCAATCGCCTTCAGCGATGACGCTCAGCCGGAGAAGGCAGAATCCGAAACAATGTCTCCGGTAAATCTCGGTGACTTCTCAGCCGAACTGCTGCCTAACGATAAGACGGTTTTACATCGTGTGTATCGATATGGCTCAGAGGGAGGCTCGCTAGCGTTACGAGTTGCTCCGGTTGCTCCGGAAGTGCGCGTCGCCAGCAAACAGATTCTATCGCTGGGTGACGAACGTGTCGTTCTCGCTGTGAATTTCCTCGCTGACGTTACACGTGCCGGGCTGTTCAAGTTGAGCTTTCCCCTGCCAGACGGGCTTGAAGTGGAATCACTCACCGGTGATGCACTTCACCACTGGGCTGAGCTTTCCGAGGGTGAGTCACGCCAGATTGTGCTTCACCTGAACGGAAAAACAATCGGTTCTCAGAGTTTCTCCCTCACCCTGACGGGACCCTCTCCCGAAGAGATTTCCGAATGGACCATCCCCCACTTTCAATTGAATGAAGCAAATCGCCAAACGGGAGAGTTGGTAGTGAAACCGACGACGGGAATACGACTTCGCACTGTGGACCGTCAGAACGTGTCCGAGATCGATCCCCGCTCACTCGGTGACGGCACCCAGGGCTCGCTAGCCTTCCGACTGCTCCAGCAGGACTGGAATCTCGTCCTTGGAATAGAGAAGCTCGACCCGTGGGTAACTGGGCAGGTTCTTCATGAAGTCTTTCTTCGCGAAGGACAGACACGCACTTCGCTCTTTGGAAACTTCAAGATACAGAACGCTTCCGTGCGCTCGCTGAGAGTGAAACTCCCCATTACAGGAGAGGAAGAAGTGAAAACACTACGGGCCAGCGGCAGTGCCGTAAGTGATCTTGTCAGGACAGCCCCGGACTCTGATGTATGGGAGATTCAGTTCAAGCGCAGAGTGGTCGGCGATGTCGATGTTCGCATCGAATACGAGCGGCGCGGCGAACGTGAGAACCAGACTGAATCCCTCTCGCCTGCCGAATTTCCCGAGGCGCGACAGCTTGCCTACTACTTCGGCATTCGCGCAGGTGGAAGGCTTGAAGTTCGCCCGGAAGAACTGACACGAGGCTGGCAGAATGCCGACTGGAATACTGTTCCCCAGAAACTTCGCGAAGCCGGAAATCGAAACGCACCGGTTGTCACACTACGCACTGTGAATCCGGAGCAGCCGCTTGTGGTGGAGGCAAAAAGTCATTCTCTTGCCGAAGCCCTCAAACTCCGCGTCGCGAATGGCAAGCTGACGACGGTTCTCTCCCCTTTTGGAGACCAGCTCACCTCTGTCGATCTGACCATGGAAGTCATCCAACGTAGTAGCCTCTCTATTGGGCTACCCGCGAATGGCGAACTGTTCAGCATCTTTGTAAATGGAGAAAGCGTTCATTCCGTTCGGCAGGGCGACACCTGGCAGTTTTACATTTTACCAGGAGCCAACGACCGTACTGCGAATGTGAAATTCTTCTACTCCGTGCCCGGCGAAAAGCTCAGCCATGTCGACCTGACGAGCCCACAACTCGACGTGCCCCTCGAGAATATCGAATGGAGTGTTGTAGCACCGAAAGGGTTCGAACTGACAGACGACGGCGGCAACCTGAAGTTGAAGCAACAGCAGAACTGGTCGCGTTTTGACAAGTCGAGTTACCTGAACAAAGCCAGTGGACAGAGGCGCGAGCAGGCGCAGAAGGCCGCCGAATTGCTGGAGCAAGCCAATGACCTTCTCCAGAAAGGTGAACAGAGCAAAGCGCGTTGGGCATTCAACAGCGTCGCGAACCAATATGGCCTCGATGCCGCCTCGAACGAAGATGCGCGAGTGCAGTTGGAGAATCTCCAGACCCAGCAGGCCATCGTTGGGCTCAACACCCGAAGGCAACGAGTCTACATCGACAACGGAGGCGAAGAGCAGGTCAACCAACCCAACCAGCAAATCCAAGCCGGAATTACCGAGAACCGGATTCTTCAAGAGGGCGACCTCAACTATCGTCCCCAGGAATTGAGCCAGCTCTTACAAGGCAACACGGATGAGGACAATGCTGCGCTACAGCGTATCGCTGGCCGTCTGGTTCAGCATCAGCGGACAACCGTTCCGGCCCCTCAAGCCGTGACGATAACGCTGCCTGAAGAAGGAACGGTGTATACCTTCACACGCACGATACAAGTAGAAGAGAATGCACCGCTTGAGTTGGATCTGTCCTTCTCAAAATCGTATCGAATGAGCTTGGGGCGCACAGTTCTTCTGGCGCTACTTCTCTTCGCGTTGTTTGCCGGCTTCGCGAGGACGGCGCGGTGGAGAACGGCGTAATCCAGTATCTAACAAGAAACATTCGGATCCTGTATCACTGTGGAGATGAGACTGAATAAACTCCTTCTGCTGGCGGCTCTAACCGGAGCAATATCACACCACGCGTTTTCCGAAGAGAAGAAAGCGATTGAGCCTACCATGGCAGATGTCCCCTACGACGAATACGACCTGACCAAGATCGATTTCTGGAAAGCTGAGGGCGAAGGACCTCGCCCCCTTCTCGTTTACATACATGGTGGAGGATGGATCGGTGGGGACAAGTCCAAGGGCGTTCCCAATCCGGAATACTATCTGGGTAAAGGAATTTCTATTGCTGCTGTGAATTACCGCCTGACAGGCACTGATCCCCTTCCCGTTCCTGTCTACGATGCTGTTCGTGCGCTTCAGTTTCTGCGTTCGAAAGCGGATGAATGGAACATCAACAAGGAGAAGGTGGTTTTGACCGGAGGAAGTGCAGGAGCTTGCACTTCGATGTGGATTCTCTGCCACGATGATATGGCGAACCCAGATTCGGATGACCCGGTCGAACGCGAATCGTCACGTGTCTCGGGAGCTGTTGTCGGATCGGGACAAACCTCCATCGACCCCAAGCAGATCGAGCCATGGCTTGGACCCAACGTTCTGAAGCACAAAATGATCAATATGGCCGTTGGTGAACCCACCATTGAGGGAGCTCTCGAAAACTACGAGAAGCACAAGGACCTCTATCATGAGTTCTCTGCTTACAACCATGTCACCAAAGACGACCCGCCACTCTTGATGACCTATGGTGCTGACATGTCATTGCCCTCGAAAGATGCCGGCCACGGAATCCACCACCCGGTTTACGGAGTGAAGATGAAAGAGAAAGCTGACTCCGTAGGAATGCCCTGCTATCTCCTGATCTCAGGACAGCCAAAGGAAGGGAAATACAAGGATATGCCTTCCTTCATCGAAGACATCCTTTTGAACTGATCAAATCAGTTCTCTCATTGGCTTGTAGCCGTCCACCAGGAAATGGGGGCGGCCTGACAAGTCCTGAATCGTTACCTCGTTTGAGTTGATCCCAAGTTGGTGGTAAATGGTCGCGAAGACCTCGCCAAAGTGCACGGGACGATCGGCAATCTCTCCTCCCGTGCGGTCCGTTGCCCCGATCACCTGACCGGTCTGCAATCCACCACAGGCGAGTAAGGCCCCACCAACCCGCGGCCAGTGATCCCGACCCGCGTCTTTATTGATCATTGGCGTCCGGCCAAATTCCCCCCAAGCGATGACCAGTGTGTCATCTGCCATTCCCCGCTCGTGGAGGTCTTCGATCAATGCACTGAGTCCCTGGTCAAACCAGGGAGCATGCGATCGCATTCCGCTGAAGTTGTTGCTGTGAAAGTCCCACCTTCCGTAGTTGAGCGTGACACAGCGTGCGCCTGCTTCGACAAGGCGGCGAGCCAGTAGGAAATGCTCAAGATTACGCGGTGCACCGTCGCCCACGTTCTTCGCATCCCCTTTTCCATAACGCTCACGGACTTTGGGATCCTCTTTCTCCAAATTCAGGGCTTCCGCAAGTTCGCTGGAAGTAAGCAGCCCAAATGCCTGCTGATGGAAATCGTCGAGCCCTTCCATGACTCCACTCGCATCAGTATCACGACGGAACTGGTCAAAGGACTCTAACAGACCTTTCCGTGCGTCGAGACGGGCGGAGGTCAGTGAAGACAATGTCAGGTCATCTTTTCCGGGGCCGGAAGGCTTGAACGGTCCGTGACTGAACCCGAGAAATCCTGGTTTACCCGAAGATCCGTAGGGAGGATGCCCTGCCCTTGGCGCAAGCCCGACGAAGGCAGGAATGTTCGGGTTGCGAGAGCCCATGAGATCGGACATCACGGCGCCAATGGATGGCCAACCGCCGGGAGGCTGGCCGGTGGAAGTCAGTGTGGAACCAACCTTTCCAGTAAAGCACATGAAGGAGTCGTGACTCCCATTCGGAGCGCCGTAGAGGGAACGGATCGGCACGCACTTATCCATGATACGAGCCAGATTCGGAAGCAATTCACAGACTTCAATCCCCGGAACGCTGGTCGGAATGGGGCGAAACTCGCCGCGCATTTCGGAAGGTGCATCCATCTTGAGATCGTACATATCCTGATGCGGAGGAGCACCAGCCATGTAAACCATGATGACTGACTTCGGAGATTTCCGAAGCCCTGCTCGCTGTTCTGCCTGGAGAACCTGAGGCAACGAGAGCCCACCAAGGCCCAATCCCCCGATTCGCAGGAAATCTCGCCGAGAAACACCGTCGCAAAAGCGGGAACGCGACCGGGTAGAACCGGAGATGGTCAGCATAGGATAGAGTAAGCCGTTGCCAGCCTCATTTGCAAACGGCTCACTATCACGCAGTCATGTAGCCTTGGCACGGCCGAGAGTGAGGTGATCAATCTTCGTCGAAAGGCTAGCAGGTGAGTAAACGGGGCCAGTCGAACGGGTTATCCGACTGCTCCAGCAGCAAATCAGAATGTTCTGGCCAGCGATTTTGAGCAGTATCAAAACCAGCTACAATCCATTGAAGGTAAATGAAATAGCTCTTTTCTCGGATGCCGATTGTTCAGCTATCTCCATCACGGCCAATGCTCTTGCTGCTTCGAACGGAGTGATCACTTCGGGTTTCTCTCCTGAGAGGATGCAGCGAGAGAAATAGTCGAGTTCCCTTTCGAGCGCTCCGATTTGCCTCCCGTGTTGGAGCGGCCAGTAGACTGTATCGGGTTGCTTTGTTCCCTCGCTATCGGTAATCGCCAGTCCTGTGTGGGCGCAGTCGATGGAAATTTTCCCTTCTGTCCCTATGATCTCCATTTTTGCATCGATGCCTGTCGACACGTTCTCAGGCAAGCACCAGACGGTTTCGATGACTCCAATCGCTTCATCATCGAAATGAAGCATCGCCCATCCCAGGTCAGGATACTGGTGTCCGCTGAATTGAATGTTCCGGGCATAGACCGAGGAGGGCCCACGATCGAGAAACCACATCATCAGATCCGCATCGTGAATCCCGTCTCCAACGAGCGGAGAGATTTTATCAAGACGAATGTTGCCCGGTGCCATCGGGAGATTTCTCCGAGCATGCATGGAGACAATGCGACCTATCCGGCCTGCATCGATTGCGTCTTTCGCCAAGGTGACGCGTGGGTCGAATCTGCACACGTGCCCGACCATGAAGCAGGCATCGCTTTTTTCCGCAGCAGATAGTAGTTCTCGGCATTGTTCCGACGTGGCCGCCATCGGCTTTTCGAGCATGACGTGCTTCCCGCTCTCCAATGCAGCGAGTCCCACTTCGTAGTGATCCTGCCAGTGTGTGGTGATGCTGACTGCATCGATAGAGTCGTCAGCTAGAAGATCTCGGTAGTCTGAGTAGCAGGTTTGGATTTGAAACTCCTCTGCGGCTTCACTGAGGCGAGCATCATTTCGGTTTGAAAATGCGATGAGATCGCAATTTGGCAAGCCCGCTATAACCCGGGCGTGAATTTTCCCGAAGCGGCCGATGCCAATGATTCCCCACCTGACTCTATCCATGATTTTCCAAAGCAACTCTCTGATTCCTATCACAGCACACCCTGATCGGGCTAAGTCCGTAAACACGGCGCGAGTGTCATCGAAGATGATTTCTTCCTCAAACTTTGAACAATGCTCAAAACATAACCACATAGTTATATTCCAATCAGGAATACCACCTCCTAACCTATGAAATCAATCGCCTTCGTAATCACTGTCTCGCTAATCTCTACGGCATTTCAATTGGGAACCGCCGCCGATTCTCCAGCGATGCAGAACCTGACCGAGCATCCATCGGGACACGTTCGCATTCCCCTCCAGGTAACCGAAAACGTGAAGGTTGCTTACCAGATCAGCGACGACAAACTCAAAAACGGCGTCAGCCGGGCACTTTTCTACGCTGAAAAACTCTTGAATACGTACAATGACAATGACGTATCGGATTCTGAAATCGATCTGCACCTCGTCTTCCATGGCGACGGAACGAACGCGCTCGTCAACGCAGAAACTCGAAAGCGACTTGGCGCTGAGGGAGGGACGGAGAATCCGAATCTGGCTTTAATCGACAGTCTTGTAGATCGAGGGGTCAGCATTGAACTCTGCGAAAGTTCGATGGAGCAGCGCGAGGTGACATCCGAGCATCTTGCCGATGGGGTGGCGACGGTCCGGGGTGCCTTTCCAAGACTGATCGAACTTCAGTTGCTCGGTTACGCGTATATCAAATTCGAGTAGCCGGAGAAATCTGGTCCTATCACGCAATTTCAAACTCGCACACTGGGGAGTTCTCTGCAAATTGCTCAAATTGCAATGAAATCCCCTCTGTTACCTCTTTTACTTTCCGGAATTTTCTTTCTCTCCACTTCTCTCGGCCACACTGAGGACGAATACCTTCTTCGCGATGCGAAAGAGCTATCCATCAGAGGAGGAATTCCCAATATCCTGAAGAAGCTGCACAGCGACTCTGATGAAGAACTTCGCATCGCCTATCTGGGCGGCAGCATCACGGCAGCAGCAGGATGGCGAGTAAAGACGCTGGAATGGTTGAAAGAACGTTACCCAAACAAGAATCTCTCGGAAATCCACGCAGCAATTGGCGGCACGGGTTCTGACTTGGGGGTTTTTCGCTTGGAGCAGGATGTGTTGCGCCACGATCCTGACTTTCTCTTTGTCGAGTTCGCCGTCAATGACGGCGGTGCGCCGCCGGAACAAATCCACAAAGCGATGGAAGGGATCGTGAGGCAAACCTGGAACGCCGACCCGGAAATCGATATCGTTTTTGTTTACACCCTGAGCCAGCCGCAACTCGCGGACCTACAAAACGGGAAATTTTATCGTTCTGCGAGTGCGATGGAAGAACTCGCCGATCACTATGACATCCCCACGATTCACATGGCGATGGAGGTAGCGGCGCGGGAAAAGGATGGAACTTTGATTTTCAAAGGAGAAAAGCCAACCGGTGACGAACCTGATGATGCTCCTTTGGTATTTTCGACAGACGGTGTTCATCCGCTGGTTGAGACGGGTCACGAACTTTATCTAGAAGCAGTTGCTCGTTCTTGGGAGAAGCTGGAAGAGGCAGGTGGCGAGGCGAAGCCCCATGAACTTGGAACGCCGTTTCGCGAGGACAACTGGGAAGCGGCGAAGATCGTCCCCATCACAGAAGACCTATTGAGCGGAGGGTGGGAGAAACTCGATTCAGGAGAAAATGGCAATACCATCGCAAAGCGTTTCTCGAAGCGCATGCCTGAGATGTGGCTCGCGAAGGAGCCCGGCGCTACTCTCTCGTTTCGATTTAAAGGAAAGGAAGTCTCCATCTACGACATCCTCGGACCGGATGGAGGGCAGATCTCGATCAAGCTGAATGATAAGGACGAAAGGTTCGTGAACAGAATCGATGGCCACTGCACCTATCATCGTCTTAATACGTTACGTGTCGGAGGCGATGAAACGGATGAAGTGCAGTCTGTCACTCTGACCCTAACCGATGAAAAACTCGATAAGCGGGAAATTCTCTTTGAGAAGAACCGAGATGATTTCGACAAGAACCCCGAACGCTACAGTGATCATGTCTGGCACGCCGGCTCGATCATGATCATCGGAGATATCGTCAATTAATCCTCACGCTAGAAGCGCGGGAAGGGTTCCCGTGCTGTCGGCGAAGCTCTTCATTTCGATACCGAGAGCGCGAGCCTGCGTGAGCCAGAGGTTTGCCAACGGCTCCCCTTCCCTGCAATGGATCCAGCGCCCTCCGCCTCGGAGAGTGCCGCCTGACCTTCCTGACACAACAATAGGAAGATCCGAATATTGATGTGTCGCTCCGTCGCCAAGACCAGAGCCGTAGGTGAAGATGGTGTTATCGAGAAGTGTGGATCCGTCGGCTTCTTCCAGAGAGGCCATTCGATCGACCAGGTAGACATACTGATCCATGTGGAATTGGTCGAGTTTGATCAAATCATCCACGAATTTGTCCTGATTATGGGACATGACGTGGTGGCTTCTGGGATCGTCAAATACACCCTCGAAGGTAAACGGTGTATTCCAGCGTTCAGGGCCAACCATCAAGGTAGCCACTCGAGTGAGCCCGGTTTGGAGTGCTGAGATCATCAGATCCCCCATGAGGCGGATGTATTCACCACGTGGCAAATAGGACTCGGGCGGTTCTTCGATCTTCACGCGAGAGAGTTCTCCCTTCATGTCATCGAGCTTGTCCATCTGCTGCTCGATGGTGCGAATAGAATCGAAGTATTCACCGAACTTCTGCTGATCTGTGTAGGTAAGCCCGCGCTGAAGGGACTTCGCGTCTTCCAAGACAAGATCCGTGATGTTTCGATAGGCTTGGATTTCCTTCGTGCCGAAAAGGCGACGATAGACCTTTCGAGGGTCGCGAAGGGACGGTGCTACATGGCCGGTGCCGAACCATGAGATATTGTCGAAGTAGATCGATTCGAGGTTGTCTTTGTGACTATTGCAGCTGAGCTCAAGTGTTCGAAAGGGTGTAACACTTCCTATTTCGTCGCCGACAATATGGTCGAATGTCCGGTCCAGCGGATATGCCGATGTCGTGATCGTGTTAGGCAAAGCGCTACTGAGAAAGCACGATCCACACTGGGCGTGAACGTCGGTGCCATTCTGGTAGAAGCGATTCATACCAGTGACCAACGTGACTTTATCCTGAACGGGTTTTAGTCGATCAAGAGTGGGAGTCGATGGAAAAGCGTGTTCGCCGGGCTTGATTGCGACATCGACTTTGATCTCTTCCTGACTGCTGGTGAATTTCGGAATCGTCGCCTCCCCTTCTCCAGGAAAGAATCCGCGCCGGACGACACCAATCGGAACGTAATAGATGGCGAGACGTTTCGCAGGAGCAGACGTCGCACCACTCACACTCTCTAGCCACGGCAGACTCATGAGAGCACCACCGGCTCCTCTCAGAAAATTCCTTCTGCTCGTTTGTTTCATACCTTTACTGTGCGGCTACCGCCTGTGTTTCAGACACCGTATACTTTTGCAGAAATGGGTCGCTCGACACAATCCCGTGTATGAGGGAGTGAAATCGATAGTCGTCGTCTTTTACTGTTTCAGAGATCTTGTCCAAAGCAGGAGCGTCTACCGCCTCGAGTTCCCGCCCGAGCGCGAATGACAGCAGGTGCGATGCGAATGCTCTCACAAATCGTTCTTTTTCTTCCAGAATTGCATCCTTGAATTCAACCACGTCTGTAAACTCGTGACGTCGAAAGAGAGCGCCGGAAGAGTCGACCTCCCGTCCATTCTCGTAGACTTCACGCCACTCACCTGCGGGCCCGAAATTCTCTAAGGCGAATCCAAGAGGGTCGATCTTCTCGTGACATCCTGCGCACGAGGCTTGCTCCCGGTGGGCTGCGAAACGCTCTCGCAAGGTCATCTTATCTACATCGAGCCCATCTTCCTTCAATGGCGGCACGTCGGCAGGAGGCGGTTCGGGAGGGTCGTTGAAAATAGCGGTCAAAATCCAGGCTCCACGGGTGATGGGGTGAGTTCTCTTTGCTCCTGACGTCATGGTCATGACTGCTGCATTCGTAATCACCCCGCCCTGTCGACGGTCGGTTACAGGTACCCTTTGAAACTCCACACGAGTGACTTCGTTTTTCTGACTTTCGATTTCTTCGCCATACCATCGACGCAGGCGATTGCTGCGGTAGGAAAAGTCGCAATCGATCAGCTTGATGATGGATTGGTTCTCGATGAGGAGAGTTTCAAAAACGAGCAGAGGCTCCAGCATCATGTGCATGCTCGTGCGGTACTTTGCGAAATAGAAATCGGGATAGGTCTCGCGATCCGGAGTGGAGGTGATGATTCTTTCCAATTGCAGCCACTGCGCGGGGAAGCTGTCGCAGAATCGCTTGAGTTTCTCATCACGCAGCATTCGGTCAACTTCCTGACGGAGCGTCTCGGGTTCTTTCAACCGTCCTTTCCTCGCGAGATTCAAGAGTCTCTGGTCGGGGATACTTCCCCATAGGAAAAACGACAACCGAGAAGCCAACTCGTAGTCGTCAACACTTGCTAACCCCGGCTCCGCAGCCGCGGAATCAAACAGGTAGAGGAATCGAGGAGAAGCGAGCGCTGCAGCCATCGCCTCCTTCATGCTGCTGGACAGACTTTCGCCCTCGTCCATCATTGTCAGAACATAGGAGCTGTATCGATCGATTGTGTCTTGCTCGACTGGCTTGCGAAAGGCATGAGTCAGAAAACGTTCCATACGTGGTCGGACTACCGCCTCGATCTCCGCCCCTTCTCCCGGCTCGGAAAAGTAGACCTTCCAGACACCACTCGTCTTTTCATTGAAATCGTGGCTCTCGACAATTGATTTTCCTAGTCGGAGAAAGGACTCCATCAAAATCGGGGAGAGCGTGAGATGATCTCCACGATTGTCGAAACCGTGCTCTGCTCGCAAATCCTGAGGAAAGGCTGCTACTCCCCCGAGTCGTTTTTCAATGAGCTGCGACTTCCCGAGTGGTCGACTGCCCACCTGCACCACCTCGGGCATTTTTCCGGATTCTGGCTGAAAGTAGTCTGCATGTTCCCTGCACATTCGCTCAGGGAGGGAGAAAACTTCTACGTTCAAATCGAAGAGATCCTGAACCGCGTTGTTGTATTGAAACCGATTCAACCGTCGAATCGGAGTTGACGGATACTCTGTGACAGAGGCGAGACTGGTATCCAGCAAGCTGTCTAAGTGCCCCACCAATGCTTCCCTTACCTCAATAGGAAGAGGAGGCTCATCCTCAGGGGGCATCTCCTCGAATTCGATGACTTCCAGTAGAGCCTCAAGGAAATTCGAATCTCCTACCAAATGGTCCACCGAATCGATCTTGGTCAAGTCGACCTTTCCTTTCACTTTACCGTTCTCCCCGTGACATCGGACGCAGTGTTCTTGAAACACGGGAGACAAAAGCGCGTCGAAATCGGCCGATACTGATGCGGAAACACAAATCGCCCCTGAGATCGCCACAGTGAAAAGGTTCCCCAATCGAATCATCCAATTGGGATCTTCTTACATTATTCAAATCTGAACAGGCCCATATTCAAGGATTCAACCTCCAACCTGTGCCATGCTCAAATTATGGTTTTTATGGTTTTTATATTGATTGTAAGGGTATTAGACGTAAGGTTATCGCTCGAAGAACCGCGACTTTGCGACCTCCACGCAAATTTCAGCCGCTCTTACTCGACACGCACACACAAACACTATGGCACGCAGCGCTCCTCAAAAGTTTGCGGCAATATCCTGTGGGGTATTGGTGCTCATTGTGTTGTGCTTTTATTTTACGCTAAAAAACACTGATCAGCCCGAGCAATCGCCCGCTCATTCGCAGTCGAATCCCATTGAGCACGCCGACTCAGAAACAACCAAAGGCGCACAACATGAAAAATTGGACGGCGCGCCTGATGTGGAAACCACCAATCCACCGGTAACAACATCGAAGACACTCGCCGAAACGGATTCAGAGACTTCAAGTTCCAGCAAGGATTTCTGGGAAGATCTCCAAATCGAAGAAGTCCCAACCCTCGCCTCCGCTCCATTCCGGGCTCTTTTCACTGCCGAAGTCGGACAGTTGGTAGAACTCCCGCTCTCTCCCCCTCTATCCGCTGAGGTGACCATGAACCACAATCATGAGAACGGTGCACGAGTTCTCGGACTGAAGCTGACCGACTTCCCCGAGACCACCGCTTCCCTGAAGATTGACACCAATGAAGTACTGACCGGCATGCTTCTTTCGAGAAAGAGTCCGGAAGTTCTTCAATTCAGAGAACGACGCTCGAACAGCGAAATTCACCTTTCCACAACATCCGTCGACAAAGTTATCTGTAGCCGCTTCGACGGTGGCAATCTTCTTCCCGGGTTGCCTTCTGCTCCTGCCGCAGCGGCCGCTGCCGAAGGCGCTCCTAAGGAACTTGCAGAGGCGGGTGGGTCCATCCCCCTCTTAGAAAGCCTTCCCAGTGCACCAAAAGTAATCTATCTCGATTTCGATGGGGAATATGTCGACGGGACCGTTTGGAACACGAACCACAACAACGGAGATCCAATCAATGCCGCAGCGTACGGATCTACAGGTGATGTTGAATCAATCTGGAAAAGTGTCTCCGCTGATTATCGCGTCTTCAATGTGAACGTCACTACGGATCGGTCTGTCTTTGACGCGACAAATACCGCCGATCGTTGCATGGTAATTTTTACTCCAACACAGAGTTGGTATTCAAACACAGCTGGAGGAGTCGCATACACCAACACCTTTGGTGACGAGACTGATTACATGTGCTGGGTCTTCAATTCAGGAATCAACCTGGCTTCGGAAGCAGCAAGCCACGAAGTTGGTCACCAACTCGGCCTGACTCATGACGGGACCAGTATAAAAGAATACTACTCCGGTCATGATCACTCAGGAACCGGTATCAAATGGGGGCCCATCATGGGCAACGCCTACTACAGGGACATTGTTCAGTTCTCGAAAGGAGAATATGCCGATGCAGATAACGACGAGGACGATTTCGCCGAGATCGATACCTTTCTCGACATTCGGACCGATGAATTTGGTGACACGATCGCTACGGCATCCGGCCCCGGAGAAGATTCCCCGGGAGCCATCAACATGACGGGCGTGATCGAAACGCAAGACGACATCGATGTCTTTCGAATCGAGACCGGTGGCACAGGAGATATTTCCCTCACCTTACTTACTGATGCGTATACGAATCTGGACACTCATCTAGAGCTTCTCGACTCAGGCGGTTCGGTAATCGCCGAAGCAAATCCCGCAGATGATTTTGAAGCAACCCTTGGAGTCACAAACCAACCTGCCGGAGTCTATTACATTCGCGTAGAAGGAGTCGGGCTCGGAACGGCATCAGACGGCTACACAGACTACGGTAGTGTCGGTGAATACGTTCTCTCCGGAGGCTATGTGCCTGATGCGGGTCAGGTAGCCCCAGATACACCTGCATATATCACCGCGACGGATGGAGAATCCGAAACGGACATCACCGTCTCCTGGACACCATCTGCGGGAGCAACTAGCTATCTCCTGTATCGTTCGACATCCGACTCAAGCGGAACAGCATCACTAATCGCTGAGGTAGTGGGTACCACTTACGCTGACTCGACAAACCTGGTGTTGGAAACGTCCTATTACTACTTCGTGAAAGCAAAGAACTTCGCCGGTGAATCCGCATTCTCCTCCAGTGACAGCGGGTTTACATATGCTTCCTTTGGAGCACCCACTGGAGTCTCTGCCACGGATGGTGAGCCTCAGATCACGATAACGTGGAATCCCGTATCCGCTGCGGTTGATTACGGGATTTATCGCTCTACCTCGGACAACCTCTCCGGTGCTGTCAACATTGCGGTCACAACAGATACTGAGTATGTCGACACAACAGCCGCGCTGGACACCTACTATTATTACTGGCTCGATTGCTCCAACGCTCAAGGTGGCCTCTCGGACTTTTCGGAGTCGGATCGCGGACATCGATCCAACCTCTCACTTGATCCTCCGGCGACGATTTCCGCAACCGATGGCGACCACTCCGACAAGGTCACAGTGACTTGGGCTGCGTCGACGAACGCCGCTTCGTATCAGATTTTCCGAGGATCGACCACCAACTCTGGCGATGCTTTCCTACTCACAGAAACCTCCAACCTGACGTACGAAGACACCTCGATTGCACTGGATACCATCGCCTACTACTTTGTTCGGGCGAAGAACGGATCGACCTTCTCCGACTTCACCTCCGCAGAACCGGGACACCGAACCTATCCAGTTCCGAGTGTTCCCACCAATGTCACCGCAACCGATGGAACGGTTTCCAATCGTATTGACGTAAGTTGGTCCGCATCGGCAGATGCTACCGGATATTACATCTACCGCGCCACCTCAGACTCGTCTGGATCAGCGATTCAAATCGATTCCACGTCTTCGACCACCTATTCTGACACAACTGCATCTGCAGGCACGACCTACTACTATTTCGTCAAGGCTTACAACCCGAGCAACGAATCTGACTTTTCTGCAAGTGACAGCGGAATCTGGAACCTCCCCCCTCCACCTGTGCCCACCAATGTCTCAGCAACTGATGGAGTGTTCTCCGACAAAGTTGGCATCTTCTGGGGAGAATCTACCAATGCTGATGGATACCGCATCTATCGTTCTGTATCCGACTCCAGCGACGGCGCATCCCTTCTCGCCACGTCCCCTCTCACATCATACGCAGACACAACGGCTACGCCTGGAGTAACCTACTACTATTTTGTGAAGGCCTACCGAGGCGCGACAGAATCTGATTTCTCGCTAAGCGATGCCGGCTTTATTCGGCCACCTGCACCAGCTACTCCGACTTCGCTTTCCGCATCCGATGGATCTTCCACAGATCACGTCACGATCACATGGCAGCAGGCCAATTACGCCACTGGATATCGAGTATTCCGATCTCAGACCAATGATGCTTCCGGAGCCAGTGAAATAGCAGACGTCACTGGATTGACTCACAACGACACGACTGCGGTCCCCAATGTCACCTACTACTATTTCGTCGAAGCTTACAATGGCACCGGAACCTCCGCTCGATCATCGGGAGAATCCGGATTCCGCCAGCTAGCCCCACCTGCTACCCCAGCGAATCTCTCCGCTACGGATGGTGCCCATCCCGATAAGATCGAGGTTTCATGGTCCTCTTCAGCGAATGCGACTGGCTATCACCTGTATCGTTCACTGACCACATCGATCAACGATGCAAGCGAAGTCGCCGATACAACTTCTACCTCGTTCACAGATACGCAGGTCTCTGCTGAAACCTCCTACTACTACTTTGTTCGGGCGTACAATGGAGGTGGAAGCTCTTCGTTCAGTGGATACGAGGTCGGACATCGGCTTGCCAATCCACCCGCAGTCCCCACAAATCTTTCGGCAAGTGATGGCACCAGTTCCGCTCATATTGAGGTCACATGGTCCCCCGTTTCCGGCGCCGATGGATACCGACTCTATCGCGGAACGACGAATATTTCTGGCGACGCCACCGAAATCCACGACCTGTCTGGCACCTCCTTCAACGACCCGAATGTCGCACCAGACACAAACTACTACTATTTCGTCTCCGCTTACAACAGCGAGGGCGAATCCGACTTGTCCGCTCCTGATGTCGGTCAGCGGTTGGCAACCCCGCCCGCCATTCCGAACAACCTCTCCGCAAGCGATGGAACAAGCTCGGAACATATCGCTGTTTCCTGGTCATCCGTTTCCGGCGCTACCGGATACCGGCTCTATCGCGGAACGACGAATGTTTCTGGCGATGCTATCGAGATCCAGGACTTGGCTGGCACCTCCTTCAACGACGCGGATGTCGCACCAGACACAAACTACTACTACTTCGTCTCGGCATACAATGGTGAAGCCGAATCAGACCTTTCCGTACCCGATGTCGGTCAACGCCTCCCGAATCCACCTTCAGTTCCAACCAATCTCTCCGCTAGCGATGGAACAAGCCAGGATCATATCGCAGTTTCCTGGTCTTCGGTGAGTGGCGCGACCGGCTACCGACTCTATCGCGGAACGACGAATGTTTCTGGCGATGCTATCGAGATCCAAGACTTGGCCGGCACCTCCTTCAACGATACCGATGTGGCACCAGATACGAACTACTACTATTTCATCTCAGCTTACAACGACGAAGCAGAATCGGACTTGTCCGCTCCTGATGTGGGGCAACGCCTGCCAAATCCGCCTGCGGTTCCCACAAATCTCTCCGCTAGCGACGGCACAAGCATGCTTCACATTGAAGTGTTATGGACCACTGCGACCGGTGCCACTGGATACAGGCTCTACCGTGGAACGACAAATAATCCAGGAGGTGCAGCCCTGATAAAGGACCTCACAGGAACTTCTTTCAACGATCCTGACGTCTCAGCAGATACGGATTATTTCTACTTTGTTTCGGCTTACAATGACGAAGCCGAGTCAGACCTTTCTTCTCCAGACTCGGGCAGCAGACTTCCGAATCCCCCAGCCACTCCCGCAAACCTTTCAGCCAGCGACGGAAGTTCAGCCACTCATATTGAAGTCACTTGGACCTCTGTCGTCGGGGCGACCGGTTACCGACTTTATCGAGGAACAACCAACGTCCCCGGTGATGCAGCGGAAGTCGCTGATACTAACGGAACCTCATACGAAGACACAGAAGTCTCTCCAAACACCGATTACTACTACTTCGTCTCGGCCTACAACGACGAAGCCGAATCAGACCTCTCTTCTCCGGACGTCGGGCATCGACTCCCGAACCCTCCCTCAATACCAACAAACCTCTCTGCCAGCGACGGATCAAGCAAGACGCAAGTAGAAGTGTCATGGTCCTCTGTTTCGGGAGCGGATGGTTACAGACTGTATCGCGGGTCCACGAACATTCCCGGCGAAGCCACTCTGCTGCAAGACCTCGCCAGCACCTCTTTCAACGATACTGGTGTAGATGCAGAAACGAACTACTACTACTTCGTCTCATCCTACAACGCAGAAGCGGAATCTGAACTCTCGACTCCAGACGTCGGACATCGCCTGGCAAATCCTCCTGCAATTCCTTCTTCTATCTCGGCCAGTGATGGCACCAGTACACTGCAAATTGAAGTATCCTGGTCCACTTCGACAGGAGCAACGGGGTATCGCCTTTATCGCGGAAACACCAATGTTCCGGGTGACGCCGAAGAAATTGCCGACGTTCCGGGCTCTTCTTACAACGACTCGAATGTCTCTCCGGACATTGACTACTACTACTTCGTCTCAGCTTACAACGACGAGGCCGAATCTGACCTCTCATCACCAGATGTTGGCCAGCGACTTCCTAACCCACCGGCAATCCCAGCAAATCTCTCCGCGAGTGATGGCACCAGTAAAGTTCACATTGAAATCAGCTGGGGTCCTGTTTCCGGGGCAAATGGATATCGATTGTATAGAGGTTCTTCCAACGTGGCTGGCGAGGCCTCGCAGATAGCCGATATCCCCGGCACTTCTTTCAACGACTCGAATGTCTCAGCAGACACGGACTTTTACTATTTTGTTTCGGCTTACAATGATGAGGCCGAATCAGAACTCTCCTCTCCCGAAGTCGGGCACCGACTCCCACAACCACCACCTGTTCCCTCTTCGATCTCTGCCAGCGATGGAACGAGCAAAACGGAAATCACTGTCTCCTGGCCAAGTTCGACTGGCGCGACGGGATACAGATTGTATCGAGGAACGTCTACTGTGCCCGGCGAAGCCGTTCAAATCGCAGATCAATCCGGAACATCCTTCAGTGACACTGACGTGTCTCCGAACACGGACTACTACTACTTCGTCTCGGCATACAACAACGAGGCAGAATCAGACCTGTCTGCTCCTGATGTCGGTCAACGCCTCCCGAATCCACCTCCAGTTCCCACAAATCTCTCCGCTAGCGATGGAACAAGCCAGGATCATATCGCTGTTTCCTGGCCCTCTGTGAGTGGAGCGACTGGATACAGGCTCTACCGTGGAACGACAAATATTCCTGGGGATGCAGCCCTGATAAAAGACCTCACAGGAACTTCTTTCAACGATACTGACGTCTCAGCAGACACGGATTATTTCTACTTTGTTTCGGCTTACAATGACGAAGCCGAGTCACCCCTTTCTTCTCCAGACTCGGGCAGCAGACTTCCGAATCCCCCCGCCACTCCCGCAAACCTTTCAGCCAGCGACGGAAGTTCAGCCATTCACATCGAAGTCACCTGGACCTCTGTCGCCGGAGCTACTGGTTACCGCCTCTACCGCGGCACAACAAATATTCCCAGCGGAGCTTCGGAGATCGCAGATCTTCAGGGGTTGTCATTCATCGATTCTGAAGTCGATCACAGCACCAGCTACTACTATTTCGTGTCCGCCTACAACACGGAAGCAGAGTCCAACCTATCGTCACCGGAAGTAGGGCATCGCCTTCCGAATCCCCCAGCCGCTCCCGCTTCCATATCCGCGAGCGATGGTAGCGCTGCCACACATGTTTCCGTCACTTGGCCGGCAAGCGCCAACGCCACGGGTTACAAGCTTTTCCGAGGCACAACCAATGTGGCCTCAAACGCCAGCCAGATTGCCGATATTGCTGGGACATCCTTCAACGATACAGACATCGATCCAGACACCACTTATTACTACTTCGTTGCCGCCTACAACACGGAAGGCGAATCCGCACGCTCGATCGATGATTCCGGATATCGCAACTCCGCATTGCCCGATACTCCCACGTCGATCAGTGCATCCGATGGCACCTCGACGACCCAAATTCAAATTAGCTGGAGCACTTCCACATCGGCAATTGGCTACAGGCTTTATCGTTCGGAAAGCAGCCTCTTCAGTGGCGCTGTGCAATTGCAGGACTCGGCAGTGACGTCTTACACCGATACGTCGGTAGATCCGCACAAGACCTATTACTACTTCGCGACAGCTTACAATAACGATGGAGAATCTCCACCAACGGCTGGAGATCCTGGACACATCATCCCCCCCACACCATCTGCGCCCGGTTCGATCTCCGCTTCGGACGGAACGCATACGACTCATGTCGAGGTGTCCTGGCAATCTGTTGATCACGCAGATGAATATCGACTCTACAGAGCCACGACGAACAATCCATCACTCGCTTCTAACATCGCTTCTGTGTCTGGCACGACATACGACGACTCATCGGCTGCGACAGACGTGGAATACTTCTATTTCGTCAGCGCATACAACGAGGGAGGAGAATCATCCAAGTCACAGGGCGACTCCGGTTTTCGTGCCGCCGAGATTCCTGACACGCCGGCAACGATTTCGGCGTCGGACGGCACTTCCAGCGAATCAGTTTCCGTATCGTGGTCAGCGAGCTCCGGGGCGGCCGGGTATAGGCTGGTCCGGTCTCTTACCGATTCCCCACTCGACGGAGAAGAGATAGCCGACCAAACTCAGACTTCTTTCGAAGATTCAAGTGCTGCAGCGGATACTACTTACTACTACTTCGCCCTCGCATACAGTTCTGGTGGTTCATCTGCCTTTACCGCCGGAGAAAGAGGATATCGCAATGCAGAGATCCCTGAGAAGCCAACGGGACTAACGGCTTCTGATGGGGATTCTACAGATCATGTTCTACTCACTTGGAACGCATCCGCTCGAGCAGCAACCTACAAAGTCTATCGCTCCTCAAATGAAGCGGGAACCGACATTCTGCTGCTCGATTCGACTGCTGCCACAACATTCCTCGACCTCACGGCAAATCACGAGACCGAATACTACTACTTCGTCGCCGCCCACAACTCAGGTGGAGATTCTCCACTTTCGGATAGCGACATCGGATTCAGGGCTCCACCTGTCCCGTTGACTCCGACTAATCTTTCGGCATCGGACAACACACCTTCGACGCACGTGGCCATATCATGGGATGCCTCGACATGGGCGACCGGGTATCGGCTCTATCGATCCATCTTCCCCAATGGTTCGAACAAAGTGGAGATTGCAGACACCGCTGACCTCTCTTTTGAAGACACAACAGCTGAATATGACCAGACTTATTACTACTTCGTTCTGGCTTACAATACTACGGGCGAATCCTCGCTCTCAGTTGCAGAATCGGGGCTCCGCCAAACACCAGCCCCTTCCGCTCCCACGTCAGTGACAGCGACCGACGAAGAGTCAGGAACCATTCTGATCAGTTGGGAACCTGTCGAATTTGCAGAGGGCTA
The DNA here is from genome assembly GCA_002698785.1 of Verrucomicrobiales bacterium. GTDB lineage: Bacteria > Verrucomicrobiota > Verrucomicrobiia > Verrucomicrobiales > DEV007 > Arctic95D-9. The sequence goes on from PAAG01000046.1 coordinate 76,783, forward strand.
CTACGTCTACCGAAACACATCGAATACGACAGACGGAGCCACCCAAATTGCTTACGTCACCGGAGAGACATCCTACGAAGATACCTCCGCCGTTCAGGGAGAAACCTATTTTTACTTCGTAGTTGCGTCGAACTCCACCGGCGACTCCGACTACAGCACAAGCGATTCCGGGACTCGTCCGAATGTTCCGGATCCCCCAACCTCTCCTACTGGAGTCGCCGCAACCGAGGGAACCTTTGAAGGAGCTATCGAAGTGAGCTGGGCAACCATTGCCGGCGCGGAGGAATACCTCGTCTACCGAAACACCATCGATGACTTTGATTCGGCGACTCTTGTCGAAACCACTCCACTTCTCTCTTACTACGATACCGATGTCGTAGAAGACACAGTCTACTTTTACTTCGTCGTGGCGAGAAACGCGACAGGTGATTCCCTCCCTTCGGCGGGAGTGTCAGGATACGCAGGCCTTCCCGAAGTGCCCGATGACCGATACGAGGAGAACGACAGTAAGGAAGAAGCCTATTCTCTCAGTGCAATCGAAGAGATCTGGCTCTCCAGGCACGCTGGCCTGGGTATCGCCGCCGACGAAGACTGGTACAGCCTGACATTACAACCGGCAAAAACGAGAATCGAAATCATCGTGATGCCCCTGTCACCGCAAGTTCCCATAGAAATCATCTTGTTCGACGAGGAAGAGAACGAACTCGCCACAGCGACTCCACTTGCCACCGGCTCGATCCTTTCTTATGACCTGGCGGCAGCAAAAGAGAATTACTATCTCCGCATTCGACCAACCACATCGGATACGACATCATATGACCTGATCTGGAAAGGCTTGGAATCGGGAGAAATCGGCAACCGCCCCGACATGACAATTGGCCCGAAGCCTCATCGCCAGATTGGACAGCAACACTACAACACCAAGGGCCGAGGGCAGACGATCAAAGACAAAGTAAAAGGAAGAAAAGCAGGGAAAGTCTTTTTCAAAACTCTGAACGAAGGCGTTGCACCGGTGAAACTCACTTCCTACGGAAATCAGCCGGATCTCTACTTTGATCTAAAATACATCGCCCCCGGCACTGGCAACGTCACTGCTCAAATGGCTACGGGTAGGTTCAACCGTAGGCTCCTCCCCCTCGCAACGGACATGATCAAATTGAAAGTGAAAGTCACTCGACATGGTTCGACGCGCCGAAGGAAGATGATTGCTTACACGACGAGCACGATAAATAACGATCCGTCCACAACTGACGTTGCTCGATACAAGTTCAAGGCTATACCAAAGAGAAAGAGAAGGTAGTCGAGCCTTCCCTTTCGTCGGGCTTGCTCGATTGCGTGCTTACCAGAAATAGCGATGCAGTTCACAGTGCCGCCAATGCACGCGCTTGTAGGAATTTCATCACTTCTATTTCTTTTTCCCTTCACCCTCCTTGCTCAGGAATCGGGAAAGAAGGAGCCGCACACCAAATGGACTATGCTCTTTAATGGAGAAGACCTGAGCGGCTGGCACAAACAAAGCAAGCGAGGCCAACACGGCACGGGCGGAAACTGGGGAGTCACGCAGGATGGCATCCTATTTGGTGAGCAAGACCCACCCGGCTCGGGAAATGGAGGTCTGCTGCTCACGGACGAGACATTTGATGAGTTCGAATTGGAGATCTCTCTCAAGCCGGACTGGGGGCCAGACAGCGGTATCTTTGTCCGAACAGATGAGAAAGGCGCCGGATGGCAAATTTATGTCGACCACCACGACCACGGGAATGTCGGACATATTCGGCTGGAGACCAAGCCCTATAGCGTCCCCTTCCGTCCGTTTGGTTTCTCTCGGATTGATCCTGCCAAACCTCCTCTGGAAATGGCGGTCGATTCCCGTACAACAGACTGGCCAGACAATGTTTACGAACAGCTCTGCACGCAAGAGGAATGGCTCTCCGTCTGGAAAACAGACGACTGGAATGACATTCGCATACGCGTCACCGGAGGTCACTTACCCACCATCGAGACTTGGGTAAACGGACTGAAATGCTGTCGATTCGATGCAACTGAAACATCGCATCCAAAATTTGATGCGGAAAAGGCTAAAGAAGTGACGCTACCCGAGGGATCAATCGCCCTTCAGGTTCATGGAGGGAAAAATTGGAAAGCCGGTCAGCGTGTCTACTGGAAGGATATCAGAGTCCGGAGACTCTAGTTGACTGGACTGATGCCTCTTACTTTCGCATGCAGCTGCGCCACCTTTCCCATGGGATGCTCCATGGAGTACTCAAATGCCGCTTTTCGAATGTGCTCTTCAGACTTCTCCAGATCACCCACGGCCTCGTAGTAAAGTCCGAGATACAGATGCGCATAGCAAAGATTGTTTCGTTCAGCATCGGAAAGCACATTGTCATCATCGGGCTTTGACGCCGCAAGGACCTCTTCTGCCGTTCCTTTTCCTGCAAAGAGTGCGTGAACCTCTTTCATCGGGACGCGGCTATCTCGCTGTATATCAATGAACTCTTCCCTCGCCTTTTCGATGGTGCCGCCGGGCGCACGAACACTGCAGAGAAAATGCCAGGCCGCGTTTTCCACATCCTGAGTATTCACCGTCTGGTGCCGTTCGAATTGGGCTTTCCCCTTTTCATACTCCTCAGCGTAATAATAGGCCAAACCACGTTGCCAATGATGAGCATCCTCTTCCGGATACAATTCGAGAAAGGCGTCAAAATCGGCAATCGCACCATCCACCTCTCCTTTCTCAAAGAACCGATCCATTCCCCTTCTCTGGAAGGCGATCCCACGTATTCTTCGCCACTTGCTGTCTTCTGAAAGGCCCTCAGTCAGCTCGATTACCTTCCCATACCGCTGCCCTTGGAAGGCATTCATCACCTCCGTTGCCTTCTCCTCAGAAATCACATCGTCCTCGGCGAGACCGCATGCAGAGAGAAAGAAAAAAGGAACCAGGAGAAACCAGCGCATTCCCTCAGTTAAACGAAAAACGGGAGCCCGTAAAGAGCTCCCGTCTTCGTAATTCCGTATGAAATCTGTTAATCCAATCAGGAGAGCGCCCACCCGTCGCGATAGTCTCTCTTGATGAGTTTCGCGGCTTCCGGAGTATTCGGCGAAGAAAGATTCTCGGAATCCCACTCCACTTTCTTGTTGAGGCGAACAGCGAGATTTCCAAGGAGAACCATTTCAGTGAACGGCCCGCTGTGAGCAAACTTCGACTGGGGCAATGAAGCATCGCCCGCCTTGATCGCATCGATGAATTCCTTGTGAGGATCTTCGTCGCGAGCACGTGGAATAGTCGGCTCTGGGTAATCAAATCCATCCATTAGGCTTCCTGGCTTAACGACCCAGTTGTCCTTGCTGCGGTTGAACCAGATCTTCCCTTCGGTTCCAATGAGAACACAGCCGTAGCCACCTTTTTCGTCGCCACCGAATCCTTCGAGAATCTCCGCTGGTGGGAGATTACGCTCACGGATCTTTCCTCCGTCGATGCTGCTTTCCAGAGCCCACTTGTCAGGATTGAAAACAGCGTCCTTGTATCCGTCGTACCAAGTGTATTTCACTGGCGGCTTATTGCCACGCTTTGGAAACTCGTATTCAATCGTCGCCCATGTCGGAGGAGACACATCGCTCATCGCCCCTCTTCCGTCGGCACTCACTGCGCTGACGCTGGTTGGCGCACCGAGATCTGCAGCCCAGTAGCTGAGGTCCATGATGTGGCAAGCCATGTCACCAAGAGCACCAGTTCCAAAATCCCAATATCCACGCCATTTGAACGGAGCAATCTTTGAGCTGTATTCGCGGAAAGGAGCGGGACCTACCCAGAGATCCCAATTCACGTGAGCAGGTGCTTCTTCTGGCTCTGGCCATGCGGGGATTCCCTGTGGCCAGATTGGGCGGTTCGTCCAGGCATGAACTTCCACTACATCACCGATCAATCCCGCCTGAATCAATTCCACGACACGACGCATGTGAGCTTCGGCGTGTGCCTGGTTGCCCATTTGAGTGACCACACCAGTTTTCGCAGCAAGCTCGGTCAGGTAACGGGCCTCCCAGATACCGTGAGTAAGCGGCTTCTGACAATACACCGCGCAGTCCTTCTTCATCGCAGCCGACGCAGCATGCGCGTGGACGTGGTCCGGAGTGGAAACAGTAACGGCGTCGATCTTATCCCCTTCGGACTCGAGCATTTCGCGCCAGTCCTCAAAAAATTTCGCGTCGGGATAGTTCTTTCTCGTTTTTACCCATCCACCGCCCGCGTTCGGATATTTGTCGGTATTAACAATGTCACAGAGGTGAGTAATCTCGAACCCGGCTTCAGCCGAGTTGCTGATATCACTCGCTCCTTTGCCAGAGGTTCCAATTCCTGCGAGTGTGATTTTCTCGTTTGCACCGAAAACACGGCTCGGGACGACTTGAAAATTGAAGGCGGCGGCTGTAGCGGCGACGCCCTTTACGAAGTTACGACGGGAGGTTTCCTTTTCCATAGACTCTACTTCTGACTGTACATTTCAGAAGGCGGAGAGTGTACACGCAAACTCCACAGTGTTTCAACGCCGGATATCCGGCAAATTACGCCTCCGCAGGCTCGCCGCTCAATACGTCTTCTCCCTCAGACTTGGCTACGACGATTGCGCCGCAGGAGTCACTGAAAACATTCACCGCTGTACGAGTCATATCGAGTGGTCGGTCGACTGCGAGAATCAACCCGATTACGGCTTCAGCATTCGGGATTCCCACGTTATAAACAATAATCGTGATCGCCACCAAGCTCGCCGAGGGAACCCCCGCGACCCCAATGCTTGTAAGAAGCGCAAGCATTACCACGGTAAACTGCGTCGTGAGAGCCATCTCGAAGCCGAGCACCTGCGCTACAAACATCACCGCGACACATTCGTAAAGAGCCGTCCCATCCATATTCACCGTTGCTCCGAGAGGCAAAACGAAGCTGGTCACCCTTTCTGAAGCTCCTGCGTTTTTCATCAGTGCGTTCATGGTCACAGGTAGCGTGGCCGAACTCGAAGATGTTGAGAACGCTGTGAGCAATGCATTCCGCATCGCATAAAAATGTTTCCTGGGACTGACACCAGCAAGGAACTTCAGAATTAGCGGCATCACGACAAAGAGGTGAGTCAGCAACGCCGCTACCACAACGAGGAAATATTTTCCAAGCAGCAGGACGATCGGGATCCCTGTCTGAGCTGTCGTCTCCGCGACCAATCCGAAAATTCCGATCGGTGCCAGAATCATGACCCAGTTAGTGATCAGCAGCGTCAGTTCATTGAGCCCCTCAAAAAATCCGAGGACTGATCCCCTTCCGCTGCTCGAGATAAAAATCAGTCCAACTCCCGTGAGGATACTCACGAAAATCAGCGACAGCATTTTGTTATTTGCCCCGAATGATTCGAAGACGTTCTGGGGAATCATCCGGATGAACAAATCCCGCACAGCACTCATTCCACCCTCCTGACCTGCCAGCTTGCCTTCGACCGCACCTTTGTACTTGTCGGCGTTCCCCTCGATCTGCTGCTGAATTGCCTCATTTGGCTGTCCGTCTTTCAACCCTGGCTTGAAGACATTGACCATGGTCAGACCAATCAAGATCGCGATCAAACTGGTCAGCGCATAGTAGCCGATCGTTTTTATGCCAAGTCTCGCAAATCCCGAGCTCTTCCCCAGTCCAGCAATTCCCACGACAATAGAAGTGAAGACCAAGGGTACGATCACCATCTTCAAGAGATTCATGAAGATGGTGCCTATGTAGTCAAAAATCGAAACAAGGATCTCGCCGGTTCGATTGAGCACCAGCTCGGGTTCCGTCTCCACCACACAGGTGGCATTAATGATCGATCCGGTCACCAGTGCCGCGATCATTGCGACGAGAATCCATTGCCAGGGCTTCATACTCAGAAAAACAGTCTATCGATTCACTCAGCCAGGCTCATCGGTTTTTGCCCGGTTATCGAACCGCATGAATTCCTTATGGAACGTCAGCGGCACTTCACCCGTAGGACCGTTACGCTGCTTCGCAATGATAAATTCGGCTTCGCCCCATTTGCTCTCGCGATCCTCTTCGTCATCAGCATAAACTTCAGGACGCATCAGAAGTCCAACAAGGTCGGCATCCTGCTCGATCGAGCCAGACTCACGAAGGTCACTCATTCGAGGCTTACCACCGCGAGAGTCAGGATTCCGGTTCAACTGCGCAAGGACGATGATCGGGATATTCAGTTCCTTCGCGACACCTTTGATACCACCCGAAATCTCCGCGATCTCCTTCTCACGACCATCTCGCCGAGCGGTATCAGGCGCTTTCAAAAGCTGAAGGTAGTCAATCGCGATCAATTGAATGTCGTGATCCTTTTTCAAACGTCGAGCCTTTGCCTGCAGCTCGTTAATTGTCAGGCCCGGAGTATCGTCGATCCAGATCGGAGCTTCGGCCATCTGCCCTGCCGCCTGCATCAACTGAGGAAAATCACTCTTTGAAAGGAATCCACCTCGCAGTTTCTGCATCTGCACCTTGGCACGAGAACAGAGAACACGTTGCACCAGTGATTCGCTGCTCATCTCAAGACTGAACACTGCAACGGGAACGGCATTCTCTTTCCGAATCGAGATATTCTCGACGATGTTCATGACGAAAGAGGTCTTACCCATCGAAGGACGAGCCGCGACAACGATCATCTCCCCGCCGTGGAAACCATTGGTCATTTCGTCGAGATCGTGGAATCCCGTCATGAGACCGCTTGTGGTTCCTTCGTTATTGTAAACGTCCTCGATGGATTGGATGACATTGAGCACGTGGGTCCGCATGTCTTCAATCCCCTTCTCCTGCTCGATCTCGTTCCGGATGCCAAGGACCTTTTTCTCCACTGTGTCGAGGAAGGACTTTACGTCGTCAGGACTGTCGTAGGCATCCGTGACACAGTTCGTGCAGTCCCCAATTACTCGACGCAGCACAAACTTCTCTTTCAAAAACTCCACGTAATCGTCGAAGAGAGCCGTGGTGGGAACATCGTCCAGCAAGTCAGCCAGCGCTCTAGCGCCCCCAACAGCCTCCAACTGATCCCGTTGATCGAGTTCGGTCGTGAGAATGATCAAGTCCAGCTTACCCTCTGGCCGCGTCTTATACAGGTGAAGCAGAGCCTCGTAGATGACCCGGTGAGCGGGGATGTAAAAGAAGGGAGGAGACATCTTCTCGATCGCTCGAGGAATGATGTTGTTCGGGTCGAGCAGCATACAAGATAGCGCAGCTCGCTCGGCATCCACGTTGACCGGCATAGAGCGGAGAGAGTCGTCTCCCGGGCCGGATCTGTTGGGCGGTCTATCGCCGTTGTCTCGTTTTCCTTTTGGTCCCTTTCGCAAAGAGTCGGAATGGTGCGCAGACGGGTTGTCCGCGCCTTGTCGGTTGAATTCAGGCATCGGTTTGTGTGAACGGGTGTGTTGAGAGGATGGATAGCCCGAAATGGACCTTCCATATTCGGACGCCGCCAATACCCTGTCCGCAGTACAGAAAAAAGGCGGGTCTGCTATCTAAGCAACCCGCCCGAATTTCGCAAAGCTAATTGATCAAAATTACTATTTTCGATCAACTATCCCCGAAGTTCGATCAGCTTTCTGATTCTGCGCTCGCTTCTTCGCCAGCCTCGTCGGCTGCCACCACGCGAACCGTAACGGAGGCATCCACATCAGGATGAAGCTTCACAGGGATGTCGAAGCTTCCAGTCGTCTTGATTGGATTCTCTAAGACAAGCTGGTGACGGTCAATATTCAACTTGCTCTTCTCGTTGATCAGATCTGCAACATCAGAAACAGTCACGGAACCAAAAGCTTTACCCCCCTGCCCGATTGAAAGCTCGGTAGTCAGACGAAGCTTCTTGAGGCGAGTCGCCGCATTCTCAGCGTCAGCAAGTTCCTGAGCTTCACGCTTGGCGCGAGTCTCCTTCAACTGCTCGACATGACGGAGATTTCCGCGAGTCGCCTCGTAGGCACGGCCTTGAGGAAGGAGAAAATTACGTGCAAATCCACGCTTCACCTTTACGACGTCAGCTTCCGCACCAAGACCGTCGATCTTTTCCTTTAAAATTACTTCTACAGTTGCCATCGTAAACGTGAGTTACCAGATTCGAAAAAAAGGGGCGGGACTTATAGTTGCTTTCGGTTAGAATGTCAACTCTTCTGGAAAAAAGATTTGATTATCTGAACCAATCCTGTTCTCCCCTTTATTCTACCATGGCTGAAGTACCCTCGACCTTCCAACTCAAACCAGGGCAATCCGCCCCAGATTTCGAGCTTCCTGACGCCCAGGGAAGCATTTACCAGCTTTCAAATCTCATATCAGGCAAGAAGGGCTTACTTGTTGCGTTTGTCTGTAACCACTGCCCTTTTGTCATTCATCTTGCAGACAAGCTCGGAGAATTCGCCGATGAAGTCTCAGGAAAAGGTATCGCCACAGTTGCCATCAGTTCCAACAACGTAGAGAAATATCCTGCTGACTCTCCTGAAAAGATGGCTGAGTTCGCCAAGGAAAAAGGGTGGAATTTCCCCTACTTACACGATGAATCTCAGGACGTTGCGAAATCCTATGCCGCAGCCTGCACGCCCGACTTCTACCTTTTCGATTCCAACCTGAAACTCGCATACGCCGGTCAGTTCGACGACACGCGCCCAGGCAACGGTTCCCCGACTGGAGAAGATCTGGCAAGGGCCATCGACAACCTGATTGAGGGCAAAGAGACACCCCAGCCGTGGTATCCCAGCAGCGGATGCAATATCAAGTGGAAACCGGGGCAGGAGCCGGACTACTTCGGGTGAACTTAGGCTCTTTGGAGAAATGAAGACCAAGTGCAAATCGACGGAATTTGGAGTTCGACTCATTGCACTTCTCCTTTCCCCTCTCTTTCTCCTCACAATATCGAGCTGTTCCTCCACCGCGCCGGTGACAAAAAGCGCAATGGGTATCCAGGCAGTAACTTCTGAGCAGCTAATCTTTCACCGAGTAGACGTGGTAGGAGAAGAATTAGTTGTAGAAGGCGTCCTCTTCAGCCCTCTGAACACGATCAACAAAACCTCCATTCGTGGATTCGGTAAAACAGCCCGAATCAAGATGACCCAGGCTATGTTGCGGGCAGATGGGCGGCCTGAGTTTCGTGTAGTCGTCCCCATTCCACCAAAGGTGGAAACAGTTACCATCGGTAAAGACAACAAACCAATATGGTCGCGAACAAGCGGGGTCCTCGTCAGCACTTCCGACGTAGACAGCCAGACAGATCGAGCGGCTGCAGATCTGAATCGTCGGGTGAACCGAGTTCTCGATGCTTTCGATTGATTATCATTCTCAAAAGAAATACGTAAATACCCCATGCGCTTCCGTCTTCCAAAGTCACTAGCGAGGCTCACCGCCATTGCCCTCGCATCACTTCCCCTCTTCGCCTCAGCGGATGATCGTCCCAACATCATCTTCATCCTCGCAGATGACATGGGCTACGCGGACGTCTCCTGCTACGGCGCACCTGATGTAAAAACTCCGCATATCGACAAATTGGCGGCGGACGGGGTTCGGTTCACCAACATCTATGCGATGGGACCTGAGTGCACCCCTTCCCGCACGGCTTTCCTGACAGGCAGATACCCCCAGCGTGTGGGTGGATTGGAATGCGCCATCGGAACAGGCAATGTGGGAAGATACGACGACGCTATCAGATTAGCGGAAAACGACGATCTGGGTCTTCCCGCTGATTATGCTGTAACCGCCCCGGCTCTTCAGAAAGCGGGTTACTACAACGCAATCTTCGGGAAATGGCACTTGGGATACGAGCCGAAGTTTTCTCCACTCGATCAGGGCTTTGAAGAGTTCATCGGTTTCCTCGGTGGAAATGTCGACTACTTCCGTCACAAGGAACTATCAGATATCGAGGTCTACCTTTCCGGCCGCGAGCCGATTCAAGAAGAGGGCTACACGACTGACCTGATCACAGAAGACGCGCTTCAGCTTATCGAAAAGCGAGCAAAGTCACCGGAAGCCCCCTTCTTTCTCTACCTGCCACACGCTGCTCCGCACTTCCCCTTTCAAGCTCCCGGCGATGACGATGGAGGACTCCCCTCAGCCGAAAACTGGACGAAAGGTACCCGGGAGACCTACATCGAGATGCTCGAAAGCCTCGACAATTCCGTGGGTAAAGTGGTCGAATCACTTGAAGAAAATGGCCTTACCGAAAACACCCTGATCGTTTTCGCCAGTGACCATGGGGCGATGCCTCCTGGTCTCAATGATCCCTGGCGTGATTTCAAGGGGACCCTGTTCGAAGGAGGGATTCGCGTACCAATGATTGCTCGCTGGCCAGCAAAACTTCCATCGGGAAAGACCTGCGAGCAGGTCGGAACTCTCATGGACCTCTCCCATAGCTTTCTTACTGTGGCCGGGGCCGAAATTCCCTCAGACGGTCTGGATGGTGACGACTTACTTGCGCATGTTATCGAAACCAGCCCTGAATATTCTCGAGAGCTACACTGGCGATCAAAGAGAGGAGACAAAACGTGGTGGGCCGTTCGTGATGGAAACTACAAATACGTCAGGAAAACCGAAGGTGGAGAAACCGAAGAATGGATGTTCGATCTCGCCACCGACCCCGGTGAGCAAAACAGTCTACTGGATGGAACCCCGCAGGAAACAACACGGGGTTTAGCAGATCGCCTTCGAGCACTGAACCTTGAATGGGAGGAAAGAGTAGCCCCTTCTCGTTGATCGCCTTAGACAAGGCCGATTGAGTCAGAACACGAGACAGTTGTACCCTTTGCGGAGATCTGCGAAAAATTCTGTCGAAACTAGGTAAGATTCGAGGAGAGTAAAGCCGTGAGCGCCAGAAACAGCACCATCCCTCGTCCCGGTTCCCCTACATGGGTTATCGGGCACAAGAATCCCGATACTGATGCCATTTGTTCGGCATTGGCCTATGCGGACTTGCTTCGTCAAACACGCATACCGGAAGCGCGGGCAGCCTGCTGCGGACCTCCCAATACTCGAACAGAGTGGGTGCTGAACAAAGCTGGCGCCACCAAACCTCGCTTGATGAGCGACGTCTTTTTGCGCGCTTCAGACATTTGCAGAAAAGAAGTCGTATCTGCGCTGCAGAACGAGACAGTCATCGAAGCCTACCGTAGAATGACGGAACACAACATCCGAAGTGTTCCGGTAGTGGATGTTTCCGGAACGATGCTCGGGATCCTATCCCTTCAGGATCTCCTTCCCCTCCTCATTCCCGAGAGCGATCAAGGCGACAATGCAAGACTCGTTACAACTTCGACTCGCAACATCGCCCGGGTATTGGATGCCGAAATTATTCATCTCTCTGACGAGTCGGTCGATGAACAAGACTTTCTTATGATGGTGGCCGGTTCGTCAGAACCTGTCATGGTGGAACGAATCGGACGTCTTCCGAAAGAGAAGTTGCTCATCATCACAGGTGACCGTGCTGGCGTCCACCTCCATGCCGTTGAAGCGGGAGTGAGATGCCTTGTCATCACCAGTGGGTTTCGCCCCTCCGAAGCGATCATTCAGGCTGCGAAAGTAAACGGGACAGCGATCCTCGTAACGGAAAGGGACACCGCTTCGACGACCCAGTTAATCCGTGGTGCCAGGGCCATTCAAAATGCGGTTTCCAAAGACTTTGTTTTCTTCCCGCCGGAGACCACCATCCAGGTGATCAAAGACAAGATAAAGGCAAACCGACAGCAGGCCTTGTTCCCCGTCTGCGATCCAGACACAGGCAACCTCATCGGTGTTTTCTCACGCACCGATCTGGTGAATCCAGACCGGCCCCGACTTGTTCTAGTAGACCACAATGAGTTTTCTCAGGCCGTAAGCGGAGCCGAAGAGGCAGAGATCATCGAGGTAATCGATCACCACCGACTCAGCGGAAACCTGGTCACGAAGGAGCCGATTCAATTCATCAACAAGACTGTCGGCTCCACATGCACAATCGTCGGCAATGCATTCCAGACGCATAACGTTCAACCGTCGAAAACCACTGCCCTCTGCATCTGCGCCGGCATCATTTCTGACACGCTCAACCTGACTTCGCCTACTACTACAGATGAAGACAGGAGTATTCTTCAATGGGCCAGCCAAATCGCGGAAATCGATGTGGATCAGTTCAAAGATGAGTTTTTCTCCGTTGGTTCGGTCCTTCGAGGAAAAGATACCCAACATGCCGTCGGTTCAGATCGGAAAGAATTCGATGAGAGCGGCTATCGCCTGAGCATTTCTCAGGTAGAAGAAGTCGGCTTCGATTACTTTTGGCCATCCCGCGAAGCTCTGCAGCAGGAGCTTCGTCGGTTAATAGACGAGAACAATCTGGATTTCGCCTGCCTGATGATTACTGACATCACGCTGAATGATAGTCTGCTACTCATCGAAGCATCTCAGGAAATCAGAGAGAGAATCGCTTATCCGAGGAAAGATTCTCATCTGTTCGTACTGAAAGGCGTCGTCAGCCGGAAGAAACAGCTTTTCCCCTATATCAGTTCGATACTTGCCGAGATCCCTAAAGCGGAATAGTGGCTATCCCCTTGCCTCTCTTCGTGCCCGGCAGGCCAAGCGAAACGCTTCTCGATCCCCGTACTTCAATACCGAAAATCGGATCGACTCTCGGACTCCGTCCGGAGATGTCCAATTCGCTTGCCAGAAGTGATACTCAGCTCCTTTCGCGCTTCGCTGAATGATTCGGGTAACGCCCACTACGCCAGAGCGATTTCGTGCGGCCGGTGAGGTATGTGATCGGGTAGAAACCCCTTTGCCTGTTCCCCGCTCGGTGTGAGCAAGAAGGCGATCGCGATACTGCCTGGCTTTGAGCAACGCGCCATCTTCACCGCCCCAGACAGAATCAGAAAAAAAGCGCCCGTAACGGACGCCTTTTCTTTGCAGTCTTACCTGCCACCCGTGAGTACCGACTGAAGGTTGATCCAGTCGGCTGATACCGAAATCTTCTTCGGAATCACTCACGGGATGTTTACGCGGGTGGAAATTATTCTGTGAGAGGAATCGCAAGGATGTCACGACGTCCACCGGCATACACCTGCAGGAGCAGAACATCGCCTTCGAACCCGCTCACAATGTCATGAGCTTCCTTCGATGATTTTACGTCCTTCTGGTCGATCTGAGTGATGACAACCCCGGGGCGTAGACCATTTGCGGCAGCAGAGACATTGTCTTTCACACTCTCTACCAGCACACCTTCCACAGACTCGTCAAGTTGAAGAGCCTCACGATCTTCCTCTGCGATATCTTTGACGCGGACACCCTCAACGAGCTCTTTTGGCTTTGCCTCAGGCTTCTCGCGGCCAGGTGAGGTAAATCCAGCAAGATTCACTTCTTCCAAGTCACCCAGCTCTACGCTGAAGTCTTTCTCTTTGCCATTGCGAATGACACTGAAGTTCACATCCGTTCCAGGAGAGGTATTGCTGATATCAAGTCGCAGACGCTGAACGCCATCCACATCCTTGTCATTGTAGCCTACGATCAAATCACCAGGCTTCATGCCACTCTTCTCTGCAGGAGTGTCGGGATGAACTTCAGTGATTAGAACACCCGAAAGGTCGTCACGACCGAGTGCACGGGCGTAGTTGTTGTCGATTTCACGGAGGGAGACCCCCAGGAATCCACGACGGACAGTGCCACCATCATCCAGGAGCCGCTGCACGATGTTCAGAGCCATGTTCGATGGAATCGCGAAGCCGATACCGATATTGCCACCAGTAAAGTTTGACTGGATCGCCGTGTTGATACCGATAAGACGCCCCTGCGCGTCAACGAGAGCACCGCCGGAGTTTCCTCTGTTGATCGCTGCATCCGTCTGGATGAAATTCTCGAAACCGCCGTTGGTGATGTTCAGCTCGTTTCGGCCGACAGCACTGATGATTCCAATTGTAGCAGTCTGCTCGAGACCGAGAGGGTTACCTACCGCGAGAGCGACATCACCGATATTCAGCTTCGCGCTGTCACCGATTGTAATCGCCTGCAAACCAGTCTCTTCGATCTTAATTAGCGCAACGTCAGTGCGAGGATCAGCTCCTACGAGCGTCCCCTCGTATTCTTTGTGAGTATCTGGAAGGATGACCGTGATTTCATCAGCATCTCCTACGACGTGATTGTTTGTGAGAATGTAACCATCCTCTGAGATGATCACTCCAGAGCCCAACCCCTCCTGCATTGGCGAGTTGCCGCCGCCATGCCGATCAAAATACTCGTCGGGGATGTCAGGGAAAAATCTTTTGAGCATTTCTTCCTGCATCGGATTGCTCGTTGCCTCGACGGCTTTTCGAGACTCGATCGTCACCACTGTGGGCATTACTTTTTTCAGCGCAGGTGCATAACTCGCAACAGCACCGTTTTCGGTGGAGACAGGGGATTTATCCACTGTTATTCGCTTTTCCAAGTCAGCGAACTTAATGGAATCAGCCCGCACCGTGGGCAGGCTCGACGCGAGAAGGCCGCCAATAGCCAGGAGCGGGATAAATGTGAACAGGTTTCGTTTCATTTGCTTTTTGGGAGGTTCTTGTTGGATTTTCGTCTAAATAATCTGGTGAGTTGAGATTGACCGGAGAATACAGTCCCCAATTGTCATTTGCTTGTTACAGCGAAGCCGATGATCTTTTCCGTCTAAAACCTTTCAAAAAATCAACAACTCCCGCTTTATCCGAATAAATGGAGCCCTCCTCATCACCGACTCTGGATATGGAACTTACAACCGAAGAGATGCAGCGTTACGCACGGCACCTCAGCATTCCTGACGTCGGGATCGAGGGTCAAAAAAAGCTGAAATCGGCAAGCGTGCTCTGCATTGGTGCAGGCGGCCTCGGCTCCCCCGTCACCATGTATCTCGCTGCAGCAGGAGTCGGAGAAATTCACTTGGTCGATTTTGATGTCGTAGATTTCTCCAATCTCCAGAGACAAATTGTTCACGGAACGTCAGACGTAGGCAGAAAGAAAATCGAGTCTGCCGCAGGTCGCCTGAGTGAGATCAATCCCGAAGTGAAGGTCCACATCCACGATGCCCGCCTTTCAGCTGAAAACGCCAGGGAACTGGCAGAGCCATGCGACCTCATCATCGACGGGACGGATAACTTCACAACCCGTTACCTTTCCAACGATCTGTCTGTCCTTACCCAGAAGCCGAACGTCTACGGCTCCATCTTCCGATTCGAAGGACAAGTTTCCGTCTTTGCTCCACACCTTGGAGGCCCCTGTTACCGGTGCCTCTTTCCTACCCCACCAGATCCCGGTCAAGTCCCCAGCTGTGCGGAAGGTGGCGTCCTGGGAGTACTCCCTGGAATCGTCGGGAGCCTTCAGGCAAATGAAGCGATCAAATTGATCCTCGGCATTGGCCAGCCGTTGATCGGGCGCCTGGTTCACTTCGATGCACTTGCATTTCGTTTCCGTGAGATCAAATTACGTCGCGATCCCGAATGCGCCGTGTGCGGCGAATCACCCTCGATACAAGAACTCAAAGAAATTGATTTTACCTGTGACATGAGCCAATCCCCAGAATTTCGCGAAATCGATGTCCACCAACTGAAAGCCCGTATGGAAGACAGCTCGTCATTCGTGCTACTCGATGTTCGAGAACACCACGAAATCGAAATCGCGAAACTACCCGGCTCCACCGTGATCCCCCTTGGCGAACTTCCCGAACGTCTCGGGGAACTTGATCCCGAGGCAGAAACAATCATCCATTGCAAAGCAGGAGGTCGTAGCGCCAAAGCGCTGATGATTCTGAACGACGCTGGGTTTACTGATGCCAGCCACGTTCAAGGTGGGATCAATGCCTGGTCCACTGAAATCGATAGCTCGGTTCCTCTATACTGATGGCAGAGATCCTGTCAGAAGAAGTCACTGAGCTTCTTCGCTGCCCCGTTTCCGGGCAGCGAATCAGGTCGGCTACATCGGAGGAACTTCAACGTTTCCCCGGCACCTTCGCTGAAGGTGGTTTCGTGACGGAAGACGGCAAACGCCTTTACCCCGTCCGCGACGGCTTCCCAATGCTCGTCGAAAGCGAGTCAGTGATTACAGCGGATCACACTTTTTAAATAGTCGTCCCGGTCCAACCCAATTTCTGGTGGAGCACATCGTAGAAATTGTTCCCAGGCAAGGAAATCAACGGAAGGCTGAAATGAGCGCGACGCATGTCGACCGTTGCTGGCTCGCGAAGGTCAGCCACCAACTGTCCATCGACCATCAGCGCCAAATCATCCCTCTGCTCCGGCACCTCGAACACCACATGAGCCGAGCCGTCAAGAACCAGCGGCCGATTCGCAAGAGTGTGAGGACAAATTGGGGTCACCACGAAAACACTCGCCCCCGGCTGCACCAGAGGTCCTCCCGCTGACAGAGAATAGGCGGTGGACCCGGTAGGAGTCGCGAGAATGAGACCATCACCCGTGTATCGATTTGCACGCTTTCCATTGATGTTTGCTTCTACATGAATCACGCGAGAATCCACCCCTCGACAAAGCGTTACCTCGTTCAAGGCAAAGAAGTTATCGAGTGTTTTCCCTTCCCTTTGCAAAGTCCCTTCTATGAGAACTCGCTGAGATGTTTTGTAATCTCCGGTCACGATCGCATGGACAAGATCGCTGCTCTCGTCTGCCGTAGCACTAGTCAAAAATCCGAGCGTGCCCGTATTAATCGCCGCAACTGGTTTGATCTTCTCTTCCAACTGCCGCAGGACCCAGAGTATCGTCCCGTCTCCACCGAGGACGACCAGTAGGTCGATCTGATCGCTCAATTCCGCCAACGGCAAGCCGCTCTCGAAATTTGCTAGACAAGCCGTCTCGTCCTCCAGCACGACCGGGACACCTTGCTCACCGAACTGCTTCACAAGGTCCTTGAGCAAATCCTTCGCTCCAGCCTTGGATGGGTTCGCGACGATTCCTACTCGGGGTGCTTCAGCCATGCCAGAAATTCGATATTACCATCGGTGCCACTGATAGGCGACTGGGTAAGTGCTTGCCAGCTTTTTCCGAGATCATCCACAACAAAGCTGCGAATTTTCTCCACCGCCTCCTTATGCAACTCGGGCTCGCGTACAATTCCCCCTTTTCCTATCTGTTCTTTTTTCAGTTCGAACTGCGGTTTGATCAGACAGACAACCGATCCTCCCGGTTTCAGGACCTCAAAAATCGGCCCAAGTATCAGTGTGAGAGAAATAAACGATACATCGATCACGACGAGATCGACCTGCTCCGGCAAATCAGACGGCTCAAGGTATCGAATATTGAATCCCTCCCGCGACACGACTCGCTCATCATTCCTTATCTTCCAAGCCAGTTGGTTTTTCCCCACGTCATAGGCGTAGACTTTTGCCGCCCCTCGTTGAAGGACACAGTCTGTAAAGCCTCCCGTGGAAGCGCCAGCATCAAATACCACGGCGTCCTCTACATCGATCTCGAATTCATCCAGCGCCTTCTCGATTTTCAAACCACCACGACTGACGAACTTCGGCCGGTTCTTGACTTCGATTTCGGCATCCTCGTCGACTTTCAGCCCCGGCTTCAAGAGCCCGTCGACACCTTCGACACGCACCTCACCGGCGAGGATCAATCGCTTGGCCATCTCGCGTGAATCGCATAATCCTCGGCGATGCAGGGCCTGGTCGAGTCGCTCTTTTCCCATTTAGAAATACAAATTCGTAACCGATTCTTCTGAGACCACGTCTTTCCGTGGTAGAAAATCGGAATACTCTTTTCTAACGCCACCCTGACACCATGTCATCGTCTTTCTCCCGCATCCTCATAGGTCTTGCCACTTTGGCAGCGCTGATGGTAGCAGCTGTGGTTGGACTGAGTTTCTATCTGAAAGAGCCGCGACTGGAAGAACTACCGCCATCCAACTTAGGCGCAACGGAGATTCAGCAGCTCGAAACAGTGAATCAAATCTTCGCGGATCACTGGAAAAGCGAAAACCTGTCACCTACTCCCGAAGCGGACACTCTCACTCTCGTTCGGCGTCTTTCACTGGCACTCACTGGCGCAGCGCCTTCTCTCGAAGAAATCCGTCGACTCAAATCACTTACCGAAGACGCTGACCCAATCCAATCCTGGCTGACCCACCTTTTCTCCGATCAGCGCTATTCCAACTATATTGCGGAACGACTCGCCCGCACCTACGTGGGTGTCGAACAGGGTCCCTTTCTCGTGTATCGCCGACGCCGCATGGTCAATTGGCTCGCTGAAGAGCTCGTTAGAAACCGCCCCTACGACGAATTAGTTCGCGACATGGTCGCTGCGGAAGGAATCTGGACATCCAACCCAGAGGCGAATTTCATTACGGTCTCCGTCATCCAGAATGGAGAAAACAAGGGCCCTGACGAGGTGAAACTCGCAGCCCGCACTTCGCGGGCTTTTCTCGGAGTCAGCCTCGATTGCATGCAGTGTCATGATGACAAATTCGGCGATCACTGGAAACAGCAGGACTTCCATCAGCTTGCCGCCTTTTTCGCCCAGTCGGATATGGCCGTCAGCGGAGTCATCGAGAACCGTAAAAAAGTCTATCAGACCCGCTATAACGGAGAAACAGAGGAATCGAAAGTCCCTGCCCTGGTCCCCTACTCTCCCGAGCTTCTTCCCGAATCGGGTAATTACCGTCAACGCTTGGCTCAGTGGATCACCCACCGTGAGAACCGGGCGTTCTCTCGCGCCATGGTCAATCGCACATGGGCCCTGATTACTGGACGTCCGCTCTCCTCACCCGTAGACGATATTCCACTCGAAGGTCCATTTCCGGTGGGAATGGAAGAGTTTGTCGATGCTTTCATTGAAAGCGACTTTGACCTCCAGAGCCTCATCCGCATCATGGCTGCGAGCGAGCCTTTCCGCCGATCAAGCAGTACCGGAGATCCGGAAGCGCCCGTCACACTCGAACAAGAAGAAGCGTGGGCCGCATTTCCCATTACACCACTTCGCCCGGAACAAGTAGCCGGCAGCGTGATTCAGGCAGGAACGCTGACTGCCCTTGATGGAAACACGCACATCTTTCAGAAAATCCGCCGCTTTGGGGAAACCCGAGACTTTGTGAAACGCTACGGCGATCCGGGTGAAAACGAATTCATCGAGGACGCAGGGACAATCCCTCAGCGTCTCCTTCTCATGAACGGCAAGCTCGTCGACGAACGAACGGAGCCAAATCCGCTCATGAACAGCTCGACTCGCCTGGCTCACCACTCTCCGTCCGACGAAGCGGCTGTCGACGTCGCCTTTCTCGCCACCCTGACACGCCATCCCAACGAGGAAGAAAGTCGTCACTTTGTCTCCCTCATCGACGGCACCAAGAGCAAGCATCGGGAGAAAATGATGGAAGATGTCTACTGGGCCCTGATCAACTCAACTGAATTCTCCTGGAATCGATGAACCCGTTTTCTCATATCCCAACGAAGCGTGAACTCGCAGCAGAAGCATGTGGATCGAATGACCATTTCTCACGTCGTACCCTCCTACAGGGAATCGGCCTCGCTGGATTGAGTTGGCTGACTCCCCTTTCCCGCCAACTCACTCTCGCCGCCGAAACCACCGGAAAACGTCCGAAATCCGTCATCGTTCTTTGGATGCGTGGCGGAGCGAGCCAGTTGGAAACCTTCGATCCCCACCCCGGCAGTCCCATCGGCTACGACAGCACCGCCATCGCTACTGCCACAAAAGGAATTCAATTCGGAAAAGGTCTCGAACAGACCGCCGAACTTACCAACGACTTCTCCATCATCCGTTCCGTCACCAGCAAAGAAGGTGACCACGAACGAGCCACCTATAACGTAAAAACCGGATACCGCCCCTTTCCCGGATTGGTTCATCCGTCTATCGGCTCTGTTCTCTGCCACGAACTTCCCGCCCCCCTGATCGACGGATCTACCATTGAGATTCCGACCCACATTTCGATCATGGCCGGGCGCGACTCCGCCCGTGGAGGATACCTTGGCGCGCAGTATGATGCCTTTCAAATAGGAGATCCCAAGAGCCCAATCCCAGATGTCCGCTCCCGCGTTGACGAAACGCGGACAGCCAAGCGCATGGATTCCCTTAACATTCTTGAGAACTCGTTCTCCGCAGGACGTCTCGCCAGTCTGGAAAAGGAGAGAACTCTCCATCAGTCCTCCATCGAAAGGGCACGACACATGATGTCATCCGACCAACTGTCTGCCTTTGAAATCGCCGACCTGCCAAAGGCAGAGCGCGAAGCTTACGGAGACACACCTTTCGGTCGTGGATGTCTAGCGGCCGTCAGGCTCGTGGAAGCTGGGGTCCGCTGTGTCGAGGTTACTCTGGGAGGATGGGATACTCACGCCAATAATCTCGAAGGCGTTCTCAAACAGAATGCCATTCTCGACCCTGCTCTCGCTTCCCTGATCAAAGGTCTCAAAGCCCGCGATCTTTACGACGAAACGATCATCGTTGTAGGCACAGAATTTGGACGCACCCCGAAACAGAACGTCACCGAAGGACGCGACCATTGGCCACACGGCTTCAGCATTCTCATGGGAGGAGGCGGACTCAAGAACGGCCAAGTCATCGGAGAAACCGATCCGACTGGCGAGAAAGAAGAGCCCGCAGGAAAAGTCCGCGTCGAGGACATTCACGCCACCGTCCTCGAAAAATTCGGAGTCGACTATGAGTATGAGCTAACCACCCCGATCGGCCGCCCCCTCGCCATCAGCGATGGCATCCCGATCCGGGCGCTACTCTGATACGACGTCAGCCATACCATCACCATCTTCATCCACTACGCCTGAGAGTGGATGACCAGTCACCGCTTCCCAGGCGATCTTCCGAAACATCTTGTCCAGATCCGGGCCGGGATAATCGCCTTTTCCACCAAAGTCGACTTCCTTGTCGATCAACTCGGGCGACTTACCATAGAGTGTGGCGTAAAAGACGTAGCCCTCCAGCCGATCAAAGCCCGGCCCAAGGTGCCCTAGCTGATCCCTCCAGAGAGAACGCTCCTTCCCACCGATCACTTTATGGATTCCCTCTACCTGCGGAAGTTCGCCGCGAACGTAGTATTTCGCCGCCAGGGTCATCGCATCAGAAGTCGGGAGAATGAAAACCTTGTCAGGATACATCTCCCGAACCTTCTTCATCAAATTTCCATACAGATCTCGCTTTTCCTGACCAAGCTTCTCAATCACCTCTTCGGTAAAGAACTCTTCTGATTCAGGATTCTCTTCCAGCTGATACAATTGTATCCACGCATCCGAGAGATAGAATTTCATGTTCGGCTGATACTTCAGACAGAAATCGATCCAGCAGGTGTAGTATTCGATCTCATCGTTGAAATACGGCCCCCATGTCATGACATCCCAGTCCGCATTCGCAATCGACGCCAGTAACTTCGGCACAGGCTTTCCCTCGAACTGAAAAATGCCATTTTCCTGCTCCCACTTGTATCGGGTGCTGCCGGTCATCCCACCTCCGATGTGAGTGTAAAGAGGCTGCTCAAATCCATCCGCTCGACAGATCCTCAACAGCGAATTGTATCCCGGTGCCATAAAGCTATGCCCCGTGCCAATGATCCGAAGCACTCCGTTCTCAGGCTTCTCGTGAGACACGACCGCCTTCTTTCCTGCTCCAACGACCTCCTGATAGATCGACGCAATCTCTTCCGGCGACTTGCGAAATACGGCGGTCTCCGGAAAATCCGAACTCTCCCACCGCGGGTCGACCGAGAACGTCCGGGGCGCTCCACCGCCAGTTTTTCCCTTCCCTTTCTGCCCCTTGAGAACAGACTTCCGATACTGATCCGCTTCTTCACTCGTAAGAACTCCATCCCGATTCGCATCCGCTTGCGGAAATCGGTCCAGCCATTTTGAAAGCTGTTCGGGGGTGTATTTGCTTTCCCCAACGGAGTTACCAACACTAAACAACAGCAACAAAAGCCAACAACATCCCAGTCGAATCATTGCAGAAAGGAATCAGAATTCGATTCCATATGCAAGCCCGTCAACGCGAACACCTATAAACTGTAGCGACGAATCTCACCACCACATCGACAGAGATAAGAGTTCCAGCTATAATCCTTTGGTGAGCCTCCATGAACAGCACTCCCGGAGCCCCGCGTTTTGGTGGAAAGCCTGGGGATTCCTAACAATATTTTCCTTGGTATTTCTCATTGTCCTCATCTGGCCGGGATATACCATGGTTCAGAAGAGGCAATTCGAGGAACACGTCGATTACCTGAGGAGCATCGGAGAACCTGTCTCAATCGCAGGGATTTCAGACGCAATTGAATCAAACCCGGAGCAAAATTTTGCGGAGACCTCGATTGTAAGATTCTTCCGGGGCCTTGAAATAGAAGAATCGGAAAAGTCTTGGAATACTCCGGTCAATTTCGATCTGAAGACACTTCACGGTTACACCAACCCCACAGAAAAGAGGTCGGTTTCTTATATTTTCACACCTCCGGTCCAAGCACATTTCCCAGACATCACGCCCGAAGAGGCGCGGGAAAAGTTTGAAGATTTTTATACTAAACATAGTGCAGCTATCAGCGCCCTGGAAGAGTCAGTTCGCCTTCCTGACTGTAGGTTTCCTATTGATTTGAATGATGAAATGATCAGTCCGCTGTTTGAATACACCAATCCTTTCATGAAGTTTTCCCATCTCGTTTCTACGAGGGGGCGCCACCACTTGGAAAAAGGAAACATCACTGAGGCCGCTTACGATGCGGAAACTATTATTCTCCTCTCTGAGCGAATTTTCGCAGATCATTTTATTTTACCCCAAATCGTCGGATACATATTTCTGCAACAGGGCATTTCAATTATCCAACAGGGTTTGGCTCAGAGCCTTTGGTCGAACGATCAAATGAGGACCTTTGACGAGCTGCTTTCCCGTTTTAAACTCCAGACAAATCTACTCAAAGCAATCCGAGACGAGAGAGTTGGATGGTTCGAATTCGGCTATCTCGATAAGGAGGGACGAGACAAGGTGAGAAAGTCGGGGCTCGATCTAAACGGAAACTTTCATCCCCTGATACCCTCTGGATGGTATTACGACAATTTCACCAAAGCGTCCGAACTTCTTCAACTGGGAATTCTCTCCGATGCCTCAGGAAATCGAGCAATCAACCACCTACCAGCAAGCTCGACCATTGAGAGGTTGATGACAGCTCTAAACTCGGAACATCACACAAGGATCCGATACCGACTGGCGGCGAATTGTATTCCAAATTATGGAGTCTTATTCGATAGAGCCTTGCGCACGGAGACTTACATCCACCACGCCCGCATAGCCATTGCCTTGGAGAAATTTCGGAAAAACAAGGGGACCTTCCCGACTGACGTCAGCCAGATTTCTCCTCCCCTCCCTGTTGAGATAACAACAGACCCATTTTCAAAATCTCCAATGAGATACAAACTCCTCGCTAGCGACTCTTACGAAATTTACAGCGTCGGAGCCAACAAAGTTGATGATGGCGGACAGATACGATGGAGACTGAACGACGGTGACTGGGTCTGGCGCCTCTCTTTACCCGAGGATTTCGATTATTCTACTTATCGCTGAGCCTTCGAAACACTCTTCAGCCCTTCCAGAAAAGCCTCAGCCGTTCTGACACCGATAACAGCCGACGCAACAAACCAAGTGCCTACGAAAGCAATCCCTATCCATTCTAAAACCTCAGAAAATTCCCCCTCCAACTCCATCCCGAGAAATACACATTTGAGAATCGGCAGGAAAATTCCCAGCAATACACCGAAAACGTAGGCAGGGACCTTCCGGGAAAATATCATGCGGGACAGAAGCCCACTGAGGAACGGAATCAAAAAAAGGATGGATAGGGCTGTCCAGAACATCCACGCCATATCGGCGCTTGTTACGATCGTAGCGAACATAAATCAGGCTCTACAGTTGGCAGAATACCAACCGAGAGCCTGAACATCCAGCCGAATCGACTGAAGCCCCTTATAAAGAGCTCGTTACGAAGATAATTTAGATCATTCTACAACCTTGATCTTCACATTACGGAAAGAAACCACATTGCCGTGGTCCTGAAGGCAGATGTGACCTTCGGTAGGTTTTCCGAAATTCTCGAACTTCGAAAACTTGCTGGCAGCCACCTTCTCGTCCCATTCCTCTGATCCTTTCACGTATTCACAATACTTCGTGCCGTTCATGTAGTGAACGCACTTCTCAGGAGTGATGATGATGTGCATCGTGTTCCACTCGCCCGCTGGGTTTGTCGCGTCGACCTCTGAAGGGTAAAGCTGATACAACCAACCTGCTTTCTGTGGGTCATGCCCATCAACGTTGTCCTGAATCTGAACCTCAGGCCCTGTCTGCCAAGGCTTGGGCTCGGTTTCTTTAACGTGATACATCAGCCCACTGTTTCCTTCGGGAGCGATTTTGTAGTCGAGTTTGATCTCGAAAGCGCCGTATTCTTCTTTCGTAATGATATCTCCGCCACCTTTTTCTGTAAGGGTGAAGGCGCCATCTTTGACCTGCCACTTTTCATTCACGCCCTCGGCTTTGTAGTTTCGGAAATTGGAGAGGTCCTTTCCGTCGAAGAGCAGCTTCCAGCCGTCTTTCTTCTCGGCTTCGGTCAGGGTGTTGGGCTCGTCAGCAACAGCTGTCATCGTGACTAGGCCCAGAAATACGGTAGAAAAAAGGATCGAAGGTTTCATGGCCGCGATGTATCACTTTCAGACGACGCTGGCAAGCCCCATGAAAACGCTTTTTCTATCATTCCTTCTCTCTTTTTCACTCCTGTCCGCTGCCGAAAAACCTCACATCATCCTCGTCATGGCCGACGACCAGGGCTGGGGACAGATGGGCTACATGGACCATCCGAACCTGAAAACTCCCAATCTAGACGACATGGCAGCCAGCGGCTTGCGGTTCAATCGATTCTACGCCGGGGCTTCCAATTGCTCTCCCACTCGTGCCACCGTAGTGACTGGGCGCACCAACGACCGCACGGGAGTCTTCAACCACGGCTATCCCCTGCGGCTACAGGAAAAAACCGTTGCACAGGCATTGAGAGACGCGGGATACGCCACTGGTCATTTTGGCAAATGGCACCTTAACGGCCTTCGTGGCCCCGGTGTTCCTGTTCTGAAGGATGACACGCACAGTCCGGGAGCCTTCGGATTCGACCACTGGCTCACAGTCACCAATTTCTTCGACCGAGATCCCCTACTCAGCCGAATGGGTGATTTCGAGGACTACAAAGGAGACTCTTCAGAGATCGTGGTCGATCAGGCTCTCAAGTTTATAGAAGAAAAGGCCGCCGACGGTCCCACGTTCTCTGTCATCTGGTATGGCACACCACATTCCCCTTTCGTCGCGTCAGAGGAAGACCGCGCCCCTTTTTCTGATCTCCCGGAGGAATACCAGCACCAGTATGGTGAGATCGTCGCCATGGATCGCAGTATCGGGACGCTACGTGAATCAATACGTGAAATGGGTATCGCGGAAAATACCTTGGTTTGGTATTGCAGCGACAACGGCGGCCTGTCCCAATTCGGCCCCGAAACCATGGGAGGACTTCGCGGATCGAAAAACACGATGTTCGAAGGCGGACTTCGCGTTCCCGGAATTATCGAGTGGCCATCCGTGATCACAGAAGGTCGGATCACCGAGACGATTGCCGGCACCGTCGACATTTTCCCCACCCTCGCTGATCTTGTCGGCCTTCCAGAAACAGTGATGTTAAAACCTGTCGACGGAGTCAGCATCCTTCCATTAATCGAAGGGAAAGAATGGAAGCGAAAGAAGCCCCTCGCCTTTCGTCATGATGGTCGAGGAGTCCTGCTCAGCGCAGACGGGCAGCACAAACTCATGGTTTCCAAAGATGGGGACATCGCCCTCTATGATTTGGCTGACGACCCTACTGAGTCCGCAAACCTGAAAGAAACCAAACCCGAGCTCGCCAAGAAAATGGAAGCCCGTTGGATAAAATGGAACGACACAGTGGAAGCATCCGTCGCTGGCGAGGACTACGAGAGCGGAAAACTCGATCCAAATCAGCCAGAGAGGCGCATGTGGACCGAAGACTCGGCCTACAAACCATACATGGAGCAGTTCAAATCACGCCCCGAGTATGCCGATTTTATCAAACGTATGAACCGCCCCAAAAAGAAGGAGAAACCGAAACGCTGACAACGGTTTCCCTTGAAACGGGACAAAAGTGGTGACTGTTTGGCAAACGATGGCCGAGACACTCACTCTTCCCAAATGGTATGACCTCCACACCCACTTTCGCCAGGGAGCGAACGTGGCTACCTATATCGCTGACCATCTCGCCATGGGATGTGCAGGTGCCCTGGCAATGCCGAACACCAAGCCCCCCGTCGCTCGCATCACTGGAGAGAAATCTGACACGTCCTGGTCCATCGAAGCCTACCGAGACGACCTCCTGGCTGCCGGAGCGGATGCCTTCGACCAGCTGATCATTCCACTCTACCTGACACGAGAGACAACTCCCTCCATGATCGAAGAGGGAGCAAAGTCCGGACTCCTTCGCGCCTGCAAATACTATCCCCCACACGGCACAACTAACGCCGAACACGGCGTCGCGATGGACAATTGGATCGGTAGTGATGTCTTTCGTGCCATGGAAGAGCACGGACTCGTTCTCTGCATTCACGGAGAGCAGCACGCACTAGCCGGACCTGACTATTTTGATCAGAAACAAACAGCTGAGTCAGTTTTTTACACGAATAGTTTACCGAGGGTTCTGGATACTCATCCGAATCTCAAGATCGTCTGCGAGCACATCACGACAAAAACGGCTGCTGAATTTGTCCAGTCCGCACCGGCTACCGTAGGTGCGACCATCACTCCTCAACACCTCATCTACACCGTTGGACACCTCATCCAGGGTCTGAAATACCATCTCTACTGCCTCCCAATTGTGAAGTTCGAGGAAGACCGAGCAGCCCTTCGCGAGGCCGTAACCACGGAAGGTCAGTCCAAATTCTTCGCGGGAACAGACAGCGCGCCCCACACTACTAAAGCGACGGAATGCGGTTGCGCCGCCGGATGCTACACCGGCGGATGTGCACCGCAGCTCTATGCCATGGCCTTCGAAGCCTCTGAATCCGACCTCTTTTCAGACTCGGGAGAGGCAGAATTGAAACGGTTTCTCTCCACGAACGGCCCCGAGTTCTACGAATTTCCTGTCTCCACAGAGACTTTCACGATGGAGCAGACTCCATCCAAGTGCGAAACGCATCAGACTGATGAAGGCCCCGTAGTCCCCCTCCCGGTTGGGATGGACCTTGAATTGGCGTGGGCGATCACATCCTGAATTCCCCCATACGAAAAGGGAATTTTCCATTTGCCGATCCCCCAAACCGATTCTATGATCCCCGCCCTGCCAAATTCGGCAGAGCGAAGGAAACGGGGCATTAGCTCAGCTGGTAGAGCACCTGCATGGCATGCAGGGGGTCAGCGGTTCAAGTCCGCTATGCTCCACTCCTCGACGAGTGGATCCCACCTGCACGAAGATGATGGAAAAGCGATTTTCATCGTAACAACCTGGCAAAAGTTTTTCTTACATAGATGGGAAACTCGTGCCACCATTAGCCATTACCTATGAAGAGGACCGCTTATTACCTATTCATCGTGTCTATATCTCTATTTCTGTCCTCTTGCGACAACCCTCAGTTGGCAGAGTTGCTTGGATCAAATAAGAGATTCCCGATAAAACGCACTCTCACCGATAAAAACGGGAGAGAAATGGAGGCATCCATCGTCGGCCGCAGTGAGAACAGTCTAAATATCATTCGGATTGATGATCGAAAATCATTCGTCCTCCCAATCAACCGGCTTTCCGAGGAGGATCAGACATTTGCGCGCTCCCTCCCTCTTGGATCATCCGGAATGGTCTCCACCTCAGGAAATAACAATACCCTTTCAGCAGACTCCAGAACCTCCCACACTATCGAATTGAACAACAAGGAAATCGAAAATCTGCAACGACAGTACAAGGAACTGAACATCGAACTCCAACGCTATGGCTACGGGACCATGAAGCGTAGATCCACCGAGCGCCGGATGGCAGAATTGCAGGCAGAAATCGACGGTTTGCGAGCAGAAAACTACCGTCTGCGGAAATAGAAAGCCCCTGACCTGCTCACGCAAGCTTCGCCAGCACGGCCGAGGCGAGGTTCAACACCAGGAAAAACCCGCACATATCAGTCGCGGTGGTAAGGATTGGTCCCGAAGCAAGAGCGGGATCGACCTTAAACTTTTTCAGTAAAAGAGGAACACATCCTCCAAGTAGAACGGACAGGAGTGTATTCAGTGCGAGCGCTCCCCCTACTACCAAGCCAAGGTATACATTGTCTTTCCAGAGAGCGGCTATCGTGCCCAGCAGCACACCGAGAATCATACCGTTGCAGATTCCCAATACCCCTTCTTTCCAGACTATACGCACAAACTCTGTCGGTCGAATCAAGCCAAGCGTCAGTTCACGAATACTCACAGCAACAGCCTGATTGCCCGAGCAACCACTCATGTCGGAGACGATAGGCAGAAAAACAGCAAGCGCGATCACAGACTGCAGAGTGTCTTCATACATTGCAATCACACTGGCCGCGACAATGTTCAGGACGATATTTGGTGCGAGCCAGGCGAGACGACGCCGACAACGCTGAAACATCGGCATGCTTCGCAGCTCTTCCCCTCCGACAATACCGGAGGAGTGCAGGTAATCTTCAGTCTGGTGGTCAGCAGTCGCTTCCCGGACAGCCTGCTGAGTAATCACCCCCACAAGCAAACCCGATGCCTCGATCACCGGCAGACCGATGTAATTCTTGTCGTCGAAAACTTTTCGAAGCGAGTCGAAATCGTCACTTACGCTGACACTGAGTGGGTCCACGATCATCACCTCGACAACAGGTCTGGCACGGCGAGTCAGGACAAGGTCGCGTAAGCGGAGAACTCCCCTCAGAATTCCTCCGCCATCGGTGACATAAACATACTGAACATCCATGTCCCCATAGAGCTCTGCATGCTCACCGAGTTCGTGGAGAACATCACCTACTGTAGAGTCTTCGGAGAATGCGGCGAACGACTCCGTCATGAGCCCGCCAGCTGTATCCCATTCGTACCCGGATCGTTCTCGCAAATGATCAGCCTCATCTGCATCATCGAGTTCCGCGAGAACGGCCTCAGTCTCCTCGGTGTGCATTTCCCGAAGAAGGTCTGCGCCTATCCCTTCCGGTAGCTCCTCTACAATATCGGCTGCCGCCTCAGGGCTCAGATCTTCAAGAATCTCAACCGCATGCGCCTCCGGAAGTCGCTCCAGCAGCTCGGCAGCAATGGCTGGTGACAAATTCTCGACGAGAGTGATCTGCGACTTTCCCGGAAGGTGGGCCATCGCAAGTCGCTGATCCTCCGGACTCAGCTCCTCCAGGAATTCCGCAGCTCCCGCATGATCGCTTGCTTCGATGCGCTCCCCGAGTGGCTCCCAGGGACGTTCTACTTCAGATTCGAGGAGTTCAGGATCGGACATGAAATGATAGAGGAAGAGTGGTTACCCAGAGATATGGGAGGAGAATCCCGAATGCAACACGGACCTTCCCGCTCCTTTCCGACAAAATAAAAAAGCGACTGCCCGCTAGGACAGCCGCTTCTAAATAACGATCAGTTAAAGTAATTCAACCGACTTGCCAACTGGTGGATTACTCGGCAGGCATGATGACAGCGTCAATCACATGGATCACACCGTTGGAAGCCTCGATGTCGGTTTTTACAACAGTCGCGTCGTCGATCTGCACGGTATCTCCGTCCACAGTGACCTTTGCTTCTGCGCCATTAACGGTTTCAGCGTCCATTGGCTTTACGTCAGCGGCCATCACTTTTCCGGATACAACGTGGTAGGTAAGGACATCTGCCAGTGCATCTTTGTTTTCAGGCTTAAGCAGCTCGTCGAGCGCTCCGTCGGGAAGCTTCGCAAACGCCTCGTTGGTAGGTGCGAAGACTGTAAATGGTCCTTCTCCAGAAAGTGTCTCGGCGAGGCCGGCAGCTTTGACTGCGGCCACCAGTGTCGAGAAGTCTTCGTTTCCTGCGGCAATCTCGACGATTGATTTCTTCTCGTGCTTCTCACTTGCTGTTGCTGAGATCAAAAGCGCTGTAGCTGCTGTAATTGAGGTAATGAGTAGTTTTTTCATAAGATGTTTGTTTGGTCGTTTTATTTTGTGTAGGCCTATGGGTGTTTCCATTGACCTGCCAAAACCGGTTACGACGGTGAGCGAAACAAAGATGAACATTATCTCGACAAAAAATGGACAAAAATTAGACACAATCAAAATTCATGATTCGTCTGCATAGAACGATGAAACAGTCCGTCAGTAAGAAATGATGAATCGTCGCGTTGCCTCGGGGGTCGGTTTTCTTTCTGCTATTACATTTGCACTTCTCCTCCCCCAAACGGACGGAATTGCTTCAAACTGCAAGATACCCATGAAAGACCTCGCAAAAATTCGCGGCAAAATTCAGTTCGTCACTTCATTCCCGGACTACAAGGTTCAAGTTGTAGACTCTTTCGCAGATCTCCATGTCCAGAAAGTCACGAGCTTTCCTGACGGCCCGGGAAAATGGCAGATCGTGGACAGCTTCCCCGACTACAAAATTCAGATCGTGGACAGCTTTCCCGATTTCAAAATCAAGTATGTTACCAGTTTCCCCGGGGTACAGAATTAGCGAAGCTTCCTCAGTTGCTCGCTTGCGAAACCCCTGCACTACGTGTCCAGTAGGGCTACCCCCCCTATGGATCGATCTGAAAACCTCTCGAAGTTTCTCCAGTCCGACGGACGCACCGTCATACTCCCCATCGACCACGGCACTGCCATTCCTGTCCCTGGGATGGAAGATCCTGTCGCCTTGATCGAAGAAGTCAGCCCAGTGGTAGACGGCTTTGTCGTCAATCTGGGTCTGGCTCTCGCAGCCGCCGACGCACTCGATGACAAAGGCCTGTGTCTGCGCACAGACGTTTACAAGCCTCGCTACGGTGACAATATCGACGAGGGTGCCTATCGCATCTACGGAGCCGACGAAGCCCTGACCGTAGGTGCCAACGCGATGATGAACATGCTCTACACTCATCATTCGAATGAAGCAGATATCACACGTGAAGCAGCCGAATTGGTTGGAGAGAGCCTTGAAGTCGACGTCCCGGTGATCTTGGAAGCGCTTCCCTTTGGAATCGGGCGACCTTCCGATTACACCCTCGAAAACATCGGCTTCACCGTTCGCATGGCCGCGGAACTCGGGTCCGACATTGTAAAAACAGCTTACCCCACCGGCGCCACTTCCGACGAATTCAAAGCTATCGTCGATGCCTGCTTTGTTCCTGTGATCGTCCTTGGCGGAGCTGCCATGGGTGACGACTCAGCACTGCTCGGTATGGTAAAAAATGCAATGAACGCAGGAGCAGTTGGCGTCGCCGTAGGCCGCAACGTCTGGCAACAT
Source organism: Verrucomicrobiales bacterium (assembly GCA_002698785.1). GTDB lineage: Bacteria > Verrucomicrobiota > Verrucomicrobiia > Verrucomicrobiales > DEV007 > Arctic95D-9. The sequence goes on from PAAG01000046.1 coordinate 108,229, forward strand.
CCCCAGCCGAAGAAGATCGCAGCTGCACTTCACTCCATCGTTCACGATGAGGCGAGTGTAGACTCCGCGCTAAAACATCTCTCGTAGAGCGGCGTGATTTCGGCATAGTGGAGATCCGGATTCTGGGCTATCGTCCCTCCCGAGACTCCCCCTTACCATGCTCGTTCCTTCCCTCCAATACGCAGGTCGAATTCTCAAGACTGCTGACAAGCGCCACCTCGCCAAGTTCATGTGGAACTTCGGTGTGAAAGGCGTCCGATCCGTAAACCTTTTCAAGAAGAGGATGAAAGAGGGAACTTACTTCCCCCCTTTCATCTATCTCTCAATCCTCAACAGTTGCAACCTACGTTGCCAGGGCTGCTGGGTGGACGTCGACAAACCCCAGGTAAAGCTCGAACTCGACGACCTCAACAACATCGTCAACGACGCCAAGGCCCATGGGAACTCTTTCTTTGGCATTCTCGGTGGCGAGCCGTTCATGCACACCGAATTGTTCGACTTCCTGGCCGAACACCCTGACTGCTTCTTTCAGGTCTTCACGAACGGGCAGATGATCACCGAGAAAAAAGCGAAGCAACTTCGCCAACTCGGAAATGCCACTCCCCTGATCTCCATCGAAGGCACCGAAATCGTCGCAAACGAGCGACGCGGTGGAAAGGATGTGCTCAACCGAACCCTTCGCGGTCTCGACAACTGCCTCGACAACAAGATCCTAACGGGTGTCGCCACAAGCCTCTGTGCAACCAACATCGACGACTTACTCACAGAGAGCTGGTTACGCACACTTATCAAACGAGGCGTTCACTACGCATGGTATCACACCTACCGTCCCGTAGGCCCCCAGCCAAACGAACAACTAGCACTTTCACCAGAGCAAGCCCGCCGAGTTCGTGAGTTTGTGGTGAACATGCGCACCAAGCTTCCGATCGGTATCATCGACGCCTACTACGATGGCGAAGGCCGCGCACTTTGCCCCATGGCGAATGGCATTTCTCATCACATAGGTCCCACGGGAGGAGTTGAGCCCTGCCCCATTATCCAGTTCGCCACGGAAAACGTCCGGGATGGCTCTATTTACGACACCCTTACGCAGTCCGAATTCATGAGAGACTTCCGCGAGACAGCAGCCCAGCATACCCGCGGCTGCATCGTTCTGGAGCGCCCCGACCTTGTCAAAGCACTGGCCGAGAAACACGGAGCTAAGGACACCACGATTCGCAAGACAGCCATCGCAGAACTGGAAGCAATGACACCACGCAACAGTCAGTGGATGCCGACCGGTGATGAGATTCCTGAAAAGCATCCAGTCTACCGATGGGCGAAAAAAGTCTGGTTCAACGACTTCGGAGTCTATGACGGTCTTCAAGCTGAACCTGCAAAAGCTCAGGTCGACAAAACCAAAGAGCCTGCCGCAGTGGAGTAAGCCACAGGTGTCTATTTGAGAAAACTGCGTGTCGGAGTACATTCCCGCACAGCAGCCCATGGGCTTTATCAGCTCACAATTGTCGCTCAATATTCTCGCAAGCCCCATTTCTGGGCACCGATCAAATTAGAAAAATGCTACCTTGGTTCCAGAACGGCCAATTCCCCCTTTACCTCGCCCCAATGGCGGGAGTGACGGATTTGGTATTTCGCCGAATCTGCAAAGAACTGGGCGCGGACGTAATGGTGACCGAGTTTGTATCCGCCGAGGGCATCATTCAGGCGGACGAACGGACCCGCGTCTACACGGAATTTGAAGAGACCCAACGTCCCGTCGGAGTTCAACTTTTCGGCGCTGACGGCCCTCGCATGGCGGAAGCAGCAAAGAAGATCATCGACTGGAAACAGCCCGATTTCATCGACATCAACTTTGGTTGCCCGGTCAAAAAAGTCGTATCCAGAAATGGCGGATCCTCACTCCTCAAAGACTGCCCCGTTCTCGCCGAAGTCGCCTCTTCCATCGCAAAAGGTGTCGGCGATCAGGTTCCTGTGACGGCAAAAATCCGCATTGGCTGGGACCAGAGCCTCATCAACGCCCCGGAAGTATGCCACATCCTCGAAGACTGCGGGATGCAGGCCATCGCCATCCACGGCCGCACACGGGCGCAGGGATACTCTGGCGAAGCTGACTGGGAAGTAATCGATGAGTGTACCAGCAAAGTAACCGTCCCAGTGATCGGCAATGGAGACATTGAGACCGGCCAGGATGTGGAAATTCGAAGAAATACCACCGGAGTCAGCGGCGTCATGATTGGACGAGCTGCCATGCAATACCCGTGGGTATTCCGCGATGCAAAGCACTATCTGGAGACTGGAGAACACCCAGCACCCGTGCCCGTAGAGGAACGCTGGGAACTCATCCTCCGCCATTCCCAAATGCTTAACGAGTGGGGCAAATTCCCAACAGAGAAGCACGCCATGCAATCTCTCCGCTCCCGCTTGATGGCTTACTCAAAAGGGCTTCCACAAGGAAAACTACTTCGAAGCAGATTCTCCACGGTAAGCTCGATCGCGGAACTGGAAGATATCGCCAGCGAGTATTTGAACAGGCTGCCAGAGCGCGTTCCGCTGCCCTCTACACCAGCGATCAGTTAAGAGGGTCGTAAAATTTTGTTTGCCACAAAATTTGCGCATCCTCCCGACCTTGCGCATAAGCCACCTTACCGGTCGGCTTTTTCAGTGAAGGAGTAAACCCCTTCGAGGGCAATCGAATCCGACCGCAACTTATCCAAATCAGCCAGCATTCGTGCCCCCCGCGTTCTCCGGGCCCTGAGCTGGCGAAAAGTCCGACGACAAGCCCGCAAGACACTTGGCATTGCCGCAACCAATATCAAGGTAAGCATCACCACAGATCCCCCGAAAAAGATCATAAAGAACTTCGCAATTGGTTCCATAACTTAGTCAATAAATATTAAAGTTTAACAAATAATTATCAATTTAAAATAATTTTATTTAAATTTTTAAAATTTATTGCAGCTCGAATTTCTCTTTTCTCCTATTTGTTGTCAGCCCCTCAAAGATCCCCTATCGTTCCGGCTTTCAATACGTCCCTCTTTCATCCGCATGCTCGCCGTAATCTCGCCAGCGAAGACACTCGACTTCGAATCCCCCTGCCCTCCACATACTTCGACGCAGCCACAGTTTCTCGACGAGGCCTCAGAGATCATCGAAGTGCTCAGGAAGAAATCGCGGCCCCAGCTTCGCGACCTGATGGGAATCAGTGAGAAACTGGCTGACCTGAACTTCACTCGTTACAAAGAGTGGCACACCCCATTCACAGACGACAATGCCAGGGCTGCTCTCCTCGCTTTTAAAGGTGATGTCTACACCGGTTTTGAACTGGCAGACTATACTAAGTCCGACTTCCAGTTTGCACAGAAGCACCTCCGCATCCTGTCCGGTCTGTATGGCTCGCTCCGTCCACTCGATCTGATGCAGCCATACCGCCTTGAGATGGGCACACAGCTCAAAACAAGCCGCGGAAAAAACCTCTACGAGTTTTGGGGAGATCGCATCACAAAAGAGCTGAAGAATTCCCTCAAGAAATCAGGTTCGGAAACCCTGATTAACCTCGCCTCGAACGAATACTTCTCGGCCGTCGACCTTTCTACCCTCGCCTGCCAGACGATAACCCCCCAGTTCAAGGAACTGAAGAACGGCACCTACAAGTTCCTCAGCTATTACGGTAAGAAAGCCAGAGGTATGATGTGCGAATTCATGATTCGAAATAGAATCACAGAGCCCGCAGATTTGAAGAAATTCAAGATGGAGGGATACCGATATAATGCGAAATTGAGTTCTGGTGATGATTGGGTATTCACCCGCGACACACCTCCCAACGCGAAGTCTTGATGCGCCTTCCTATTTTTCCATTCGCGATTTTCGCAGTCATGCTGAGTTCCGAGTGCTTTGCACAGGAACCCGACAGCCCTGTTCCAGAAAAAGATAAAGAATCTGGCAGCAGCAGCTTGGGACCAACTTTGGAGCTTGATGTCTCTCGACGCCCATTCAAGAATTTCCTCACCGATGAAGTTGCTCTGAAACCATATCTGGCTGAGGACGGCACCCCTGAGGATTTCGAATCCATTTTTGTCGTGGGCTCCCTCCAGGCGAAGGTGGCTATTTTCTGGGATCCTGTTGTCTGCCGTTTGCTTGGCGTTCTCGATCTGGATGGGAAAAAAGATCCAGTTGAAGCTGACCTGCCCTCCACCTATCCCTATATTCTCCAGGCAGCTGGGCCACCTCCTCTAGCCGATGCCTCGGGAGATCCCGAATATTTCGGCTTCCGCCTCGTCGATGGTAGCCCTGAGTTCCTTTATACGTTTGGTTCCCTGGTGGTCGAGGAACGCATCTGGCTTGAGGATCTCGGCAAGACACTGAAACAACGCTTCTCATTTCGTTCTCCCTCCCGGCCTGTAACGATCAAAATTCCTGAGGACTGGAGAAATCGTGCAGCAGCTTCCAAAGGAACTTGGGATAAAAATGTTCTTTCTATACCCGTTGAGGATGCAACAGAAGTTGTCTTGACCTACCAACTGGTTCAACCCGACACCGACTCCACGAATTGATCTCCCACCCAACCATTTTCCGACACACAGCGCTCTCCGCTTTGGTTGCCATGGCTGTTGTCTTATTTAATCCTGCTATTAGTCAGGATGCCGCGTCGGGCAGTAAGCAGAGAAAATTCGTTCAGATCAGCAGTCAGGAATCATCTCCCAGTGTCAGTGCGATTGCCCCTATTGATGACAAGAACGTCTTCTTTTTGAATAAAGAGGGACAGATTGGAGTGGCGAAATTCTCTCCTGGTCTCAGCCAAATCGGCTGGGAACTCTACTCCGATGTGAAATGGAGCGGTCTCTCAGAACTCACTATCGGTCCCAACTACTCACTCGTGTTTGCGGCCCCAGGTGAAATCACACAGGCATTCGATACGGACCAGAATATGGAGCTGGACTTCTTCCAGGCCCTGGTCAGAACCTGGCCCGGCAAAGATCAGGGGTCGAGTATCACGGCAGGCCCGATAGCGGACGCCTACGGTAGAATTCTTTTCGCTATATCCCCGTATATTGAAGAAGAAGGAGAAACACCACGAGCCAGGATCGTCGCTTGGCATCCATCTTCAAAGGAGCTTATTCCGGTAACAAATAGCCAACTTCCTGTCTCTTCGTTTGCCCTAAGTTCCGATGGTCTTCTCGCAGCCAGGCTCGATATGCCAGATTACAAAGACGGATACTATCTCTCGCTAACGGAAATCCCCTCCTTCAATCCCCAAGCTCCAGTGCCTGAATCAGTCCCATACACTCGACCGTCCCTTCTCATCCCGGCAGAGCTGACAAAAGGAGCAGAGCCAACAAAGTTCGCTTTTTACCACGATGGTGGTCAGGAAAAACTTCTCGCAACCTGCCCTGACTCCAGACGTCTCATCGAGATCATTCCCGAAGAACGCGGAGGGATCTGGCAGGGCTCATTTCTCGTGCACAGCGAAACCAAAGAAAACTTGGTGACCTTGGTCGAAATGAAAGAAGGCAGCGTGCTCGGTGGTGGTGAGAGCGGGTTCATCCCCGTTGAACTTGCCCCAGACGACTTTCGCATTTCAAAGATCGAACTGCGCCAGAACCTGATTGTGCTCGACTTCACCCAGCCGGTCGACCGCACCGAGGCAGTAAAGCCCGAGAGCTATTCAGTCACTGCTATTTCACTATCCAGTTCGGGCGACAGGAAACTGGCAGCCGAGCCCATCATTGAATCCGACGGAGAGACAGTCATTCTGAAGGTGGAAGAGATTCCAACAGAAACAGTGCTTCGCATTGTATGCCAAAACGTTCCGTCTGATTCCGGAGAGTCCCTTCTTAGTCCAATGGTCTTCTCAACGATCCACAAGAAGTGATCGTGAGTTCCCTCTCATAGGAGAGTTCGCCTGAAAAAAGAAAAGGCCGGAGTCCGCTCACACGGTCCGGCCCTTCAGTTTACGGAATCAGTCTGAAATTAGTCGAGGAGATCAGCAGGGACTTTTCCGCCATTCTCAGCGAGCTTCTTCATGACCTGCTTGTGCAACCACATGTTCATCTCGGCTGAGCCTTTGGCATCGATGTCCGCCTGGCTGTATCCGAGCTCAAGAGCAAGCTCTTTACGAGCACCATAGCTGCTGTCCATTCCGACAAGCTTCATCAGGTCCACAATCGAACGTTTCCAATCCAGATCTTCAGGATGCTCAGCTTCCATTTTGGTAAGAATTGCCTCCACATCGACTTCTTCGATCGGAGCAGGTGCAGGCTCAGCAGCATCTACTTCAGCCGCGGTTGGCTCATCGATTACCTCACCCTCCGCACCTGGCTCGGGAGCTGGTGTTGGTGGAGCTTCTTCAGCAGGAGTTTCTTCTTCTTTTTTCTTGCCGAAGATTCGGCCCATCAGGTCGGAGAACATGCTCATAGAGCAAGATGCTATATCGAGGATTTTGGGAGGCAAGTTTCAATATCGGAAGAAGGGCAGTTTTCGACTCCCCTGTCCTTTCCTCCTCCGAGATACCATTGCGCCCGGCAAAAATCCAAACTACCATGCTCAGGTAATCATGCGCTTCTCTCCCCATATTGTTGCCATTACGTTTGCTCTCGTCTTTTGCGTTCCTTTGATATCGGGCGGACAGGGTGGATTGTTTCAATTCAATCGCGATCCCCAGGCAGCGATTATTAGAAAAGCAAAACGCTATAATCTTGTTTCGGTCGAAAAAGAAGTTCCCGGAGCTCGCATCGACATGAAGTATAAAGTGACTTCCGCTTCAGGGCGTCCCCTTTACCTGCCCGACATGCCTTGCCTGGTGCACCGTCTGACCGCGGAGAAATTGAAAAAAGCGAACAAGACTCTCAACGAGCACGGATATGCCCTGAAAATCTGGGATGCCTGGCGCCCGCCGGAAGCGCACCAGGCACTATGGGATGCAGTCAAAGATCCAAAATACGTCGTCCCTCCAAGCAAAGGTCTTTCGTGGCATTGTTACGGCATCTCTGTAGATCTCACGCTTGTAGACAAGAATACAGGCCAAGAGGTGGCCATGCCCTCAAAATTTGACGAATTCTCTCATTCGGCAGCTTCCGACTACAAGGGCGGAAATCCAGAAATCGCCAAGCGTGTCGCTCTCCTGCAAAAGACTATGCGCGATCTAGGCTTCCGCACCATCGTATCCGAATGGTGGCATTTCGACGATATGACTGCCTTCGGTAAAGTCAGTCACGTGCGAGCTTCTGATCTCGGCATCAAAATGCCGTAACCCTGTATGGAAAACACTGCGACGGGATTAGTCCGGAAACTTCAAGAGGCCGGATACATTGCTTATTTTGCGGGTGGTTGCGTTCGAGACCGCCTCCGCGATGTAGTGCCCAAAGATTTCGATATCGCTACGAATGCAACACCCGAACAAGTTCTCCGAATCTTCCCCGGATCGGGAACGGTTGGGGCTCACTTTGGCGTTGTTTTGGTCCGTCGCGATGGCGAACATTTCGAAATCGCAACATTTCGCGAAGACGGAGAATACAAAGACGGAAGACGACCGGAGTCGGTCCTCTTTTCTTCACCGGAGGAGGACGCCAAACGAAGAGACTTTACCATCAACGGCATGTTCTTCGATCCCATAGCCGAAGAACTCATTGATTATGTAGGCGGACAAAGTGATTTGAAAGCAGGAACCATCCGAGCAATCGGCATTCCTACTCACCGCTTTCAGGAAGACTTCCTGCGAATGCTGCGGGCGATTCGCTTCGCGACTGTTTTCAATTTTCAAATCGAAGACGAAACTTGGAATAGCATTCAGAAAACTGCCGAGAAGATCACGACGATCAGTCCAGAACGCATTCGCGAAGAACTGGACAAAATCTGGAAGAGTCCCAACAGGGTGCGTGGCTTCGACCTTCTCGTCGATAGCGGCCTCATGAAGGCGATCCTACCCGAAATCCTTACTCTTCAAGGTTGTGACCAACCACCTCAATGGCATCCGGAAGGAGATGTGTTCACTCATACCCGTTTGATGCTCACCCACCTTACGCCAGACGCGAGCCTTCCACTGGTATTATCGGTTCTCTTCCACGACATCGCAAAACCTGCGACTTACACTTATGACGAAGAGGCCGAACGCATCCGGTTCAATGGCCACGACAAAATCGGTGCGGAAATGACGGAAGAAATCCTCAAGCGACTTCGCTATCCCAACCACATTATCGACGTCGTAGTTGGCGCAGTGGATCAACACATGAAGTTCAAAGACGTGCAAAAAATGCGCAAGGCCAAGCTGAAACGCTTCATGGCCAGGGAGAATTTCGAAGTCGAGTTGGAGCTCCACCACGTCGACTGTCTTGGCAGCAATGGAAGGTTGGGAAACTACGATTTCATTCAGCAGAAGAGAAAAGAGTTCTCCGAGGCTCCCTTAATTCCGGAGAAATTCCTCGATGGCCGAGATCTGATCGAGAGAGGTATTTCGCCGGGGCCGGAGTTGGGAAAAATACTCACAGAAATACAAGACCTTCAATTGGAGGGAGTTCTTACATCTCGCAAAGAAGCTCTTGATTGGCTTGAAGAGCATCTCGCAAACAGATAGCTGCACAACCGTTCCGCCGCGGCATCCTGTGTTCCAAGATCACCAGTTGACGAACGGAACGACATCGCTTCCGTAGTGAGAACAGCTTGCATTTTTTTACGCCATGAACCGCTTCCGGTACCGAATTCGAAATACGGCGCGCCTTCTTTTCGTAGTGTTGACCATGTCGGCAGCACTCGTGAACTCGGAAGAGAAAGAAATACCTATCGTCTGGCACGATGTAGCGAGTTGGGGCGTCGAAGGACAGGGATGGCCCCCCGGCGCTCTCAAACTGCGATACGATAGACTTCCAGCCAAAGCGGAAGGAATTGTCAGGGATGCTGTCTGGAACCTTAGCCGCGACAGCTCCGGTATTCTTTTCCGCTTCAATACCGATTCGACCGAATTCACCATCCGCTACAAACTTGGCGATGCCGGTCTCGCGATGCCTCACATGCCTGCAACAGGTGTGAGCGGAGTTGATGTCTACGCCCTTGATGACGGAAAGTGGAAATGGGTAGATGTTTCCAAGCCCACCAAACAGGAGGTCGAGCACACGATCAAAGGGCTCGATCCGGGGCTGCGCACATACATGTGCTACCTGCCGCTGTTCAATTCCACCGCCGAAATTTCGATTGGAGTTCCTGAGAACTCCAAGTTCCAGCCTGTAGCACCAAGGAAGCAAAAGCCGATCGTTTTCTACGGAACATCGATCACTCATGGGGCCTGCGCTTCCCGTCCGGGCATGACTCATCCCGCCATTCTCGGCCGACGTCTCGACTACCCTATCGTTAACCTCGGCTTCTCAGGAAATGGGAAAATGGAACCCGAAGTTGGTGCCCTCCTCACCGAAATCGATGCCGCTGCCTATGTGATCGATTGTCTTCCCAACATGGACGGCGACATGGTCGAGGAAAGAGCACTGCCCCTCGTAAAGCAACTTCGAAGGGCTCGCCCCAATACCCCCATCATCCTCGTCGAAGACCGATCCTTCACTAACTCATGGATTTTCAAAAGTAGGCGGGACCGTCACAAAGGCAATCGCGCCTCCCTCGTCCGCGCATTTGACGCCCTCGTTTCCACCGGGGAGAAAGACATCTACTATATTCCCGGTGAAGATTTGCTGGGCGGCGACACAGAGGGTGCCACCGATGGTTCCCACCCTAATGACCTTGGCTTCATGCGTCAGGCAGACGAATTTGAACCAGTTCTTCGTAAAGCGCTCGACATCGAGTAGATCAGTTCTTACAACTATCCAACAGAAAACCCAAAAGCCCACAACCTGCCATGCTCCAATTTATAATCATCGGGATCATCGTCCTGATCGTCATTGTCATTTTCCTGATCCTCGCGAAGTTCATCGGGATCTGGATTCGTGCTCGCGTATCGAACGCACCGGTTGGTCTTCTCAATCTGGTCGCCATGTGGATTCGGAAAGTGCCACCAGCACTCATCGTAGATAGTCGAATTACAGCAGCAAAGGCTGGCCTCGATTTCTCTACCGACCAACTCGAAGCCCACTATCTTGCAGGAGGTCACATCGACGACGTTGTGCTCGCGATGATCGCCGCTGACAAAGCCGCCATCCCTCTCGCTTTTGATCGTGCCTGCGCTATTGACCTTGCTGTGAAAGGAACCACCAAGACTGTTCTCGAGGCGGTTCGAACATCAATTAACCCTGCAGTGATCGATTGTCCCGGAGGCGGCGGAAAAATCGATGCAGTTGCTCGCGACGGTATTCAACTCCGCGCACGAGCACGAGTCACCGTGCGAACAAATCTCGACCGCTTCGTCGGCGGTGCGACAGAAGAGACAATTATCGCTCGTGTAAACGAAGGAATCGTGACCTCCATTGGTTCCGCCTCTTCCCACAAAGACGTGCTGGAGAACCCTGACCATATTTCAAAACGCGTTCTTGAGCGTGGCCTTGACGCGAACACAGCATTCGAGATCCTTTCCATCGATATCGCCGACGTAGACGTGGGCGACAACATTGGAGCGACCCTGCAAAAGAGCCAGGCCGAAGCCGACAAAGACGTCGCCCAGGCGAAAGCCGAGGTTCGTCGCGCAGCCGCCGTTGCCACGGAACAGGAAATGGCCGCACGCACTCAGGAAATGCGCGCCAAACTCGTCGAAGCCGAAGCACAGGTGCCCATGGCTATGGCCGAGGCATTCCGTAGCGGAAATCTCGGTGTAATGGACTACGCCCGCTATCGCAACATCACTGCTGACACTGAAATGCGTTCAAGCATTGCCGAAGAAGTCAGCGAAGATGAAGACGAAGACGGCAATCCGCATAACTAGTCGGAAAGCACCTGACGAACATCTCTCATGGAAGACTTCCCTTGGCATATCGTTGTTGTTGTATTCATCCTATTCATAGGATGGGTACGCAACCAGATCCGGGAAGCGGCAGAAGCCAGGAGAGAACGGCGTGCAGCAAAAAAAGCCGAAGAATTGGCGAGTCGCAGGTCTGGCCGTTCTCCACAAAGCACGCCACGCCAGAGCACCCCACCGCCACAACCTCAGCAACCGAAATCATTTCGTGACTTGTTCGAGGAAATGCAGCGGCAAATGGAGGCAAGCCAGCCCCCACCGCCCCGCGCATCCGGTCCGCCGCCTGTTCCGCGCTCCGCGCAAAAGCCCAAGACTCCGCCACCACCGCCGAAGGAGGAGGTTCCTGTTGTTGCTCCCTTACCAGGAGCAATCTCTGGTCCTCCCCTGAAAACCAAGAGAAGGAAACGGAAAAGCGAGTTGGCGAAAGCACTCACTGGAAAGCTGAAGGACGGCAAGCAGCTCACGAATGCTCTTATCTTGAAGGAGATTCTCGATTCCCCTCGATCACTCCGCCCCATGGACTGAAGTCACAGCACTTCGCGGATGATTCCGGGGGATACGAATCCTATCAAGGCAACTAAGGCCCCTGCCACGATCAGGCTTGAGACGACGACAAAGATCGATTCAAATCCTACGAGAGCCCTCAACACGATCGGGTCGGCTCCCAAAACTCTAAGTTGGCGAAACTCATCGCTTCTCAGTCGATACGATAAAAGGAAGACCAAAGCACCAATCGCTAGAGTCGCTACTCCGATCGCAAACAGCAGCCAGAGCACCAGCTTCTGCACGCTGAATACTGTCTCGAACAACTCATTCATCTCTTCCTTTGGAGAGATCAATTGGAGCAGTTCCGAGGAAACATAGCGCCCTTTCACGATGGCCTGGGCCTTCGCATCCCTTGGCAGAATCACTGCTGCGGTGAGCGGAAAGTCCCCCGTATCCCCATGGAAATGAAACGAGTCTGCATTCTCCGGGGTGATCTCGTTATACTCAACGACTGAGGCGTTCAGGCGAATTACCCCACCCTCTTCTTCTTCCAGATTCAGGCGCTCTTTCTCCTCCGTCTTCTCTGCTTCCTGGTGCCCGTGCCCAAGCCCGCCTATCACCCAGCACGTTTTTACATCGACAAAAATGGCTTCGTCGTCAGGAGAACCCGAAGGCTCCAGAATTCCGACCACATTCATTTTCAAAGGATACACCCCCGCCAGATCAAACAGCGCTTCCGGAGAAGAAATGATCGCATCCCCGATCTCAACCCCGGTTCCTTCCGCTACAGCAGATCCCACCACACATTCACCCAACCGTATCAGCTGTCTCCCCTCACCAACCCGCAATTCACGAAACGAAAAGTAGTCCAGGCTAGTTCCCACGATTCGGTATTCTCCCGATGAATACTTTGCGTGGATCGGTATTGCCGTCACCAGTCCATCGTCGCCGATTGTCTGCACTTCTCCGCTCGGCAGGGTTCCGATCTGAGGTTTTGTAAAATACAATCCGTTGAACACCAACTCCAGAGCACTCCCCGTCTTTCCGAGCAACAACGGAGTAGACTCAGCACGTTCCCTCAAATGGATTTCTACCTGACTGACGACCACCCCAATCGCTGCGGGCAAAAGCCACACCAGCGAAAACGCAGAAACAAGCAGCATGGTTTTCGTCCGATTTCGGACAAGGTATTTCCACCCTAGGAAAAATACGCCCTTCCAGTTCACGACGCCGCCCCCTTCCTCAGTTCGGGCATGTCGACTACTCGGTCAAACTTCGGTAAGAGAACTGGATCGTGCGTGATCATCAGAACCGTTGCCTCGATCCTTCGCGCCTCCTCTAAAAGTAGTTCAACGCTCTTGTCCTGATTTTCTGGATCCAGGTTACCCGTCGGTTCGTCAGCGAGCACCAAAGGTGGTTCCGTCACCAGGCCCCGGCACAAAGCAGCTCTCTGCCTTTCTCCCTGCGACAACCGGTCGGGAAAATCATCCAGCAGTTCCTCGATCCCAGCACGTCCCGCCAACGATTGGCATCTCTCCCCTAAACCGGCGGGCTCATCGTAGCTCTTCCCAATCCGGTAGGGCAACCCGATGTTCTCCCTCACCGTGAGATAATCCAAAAGTTCGAAACTCTGCGGCACCAGCCCGATGTTACCTAACCGATACCGCTGCCTGTCTGATACAGGCATCTCGGCTGGCCGAAACTCCCCCACTTGAATCTCCCCCGAAGAAGGAATCAGATTTCCGGCAATCAAATTCAGAAAAGTCGATTTTCCACAACCACTCGGTCCTACCAAAGCAACCGCCTCACCTTTCTTTGCGCAAAACTCCGGGATGCGCAGCGTGAACCTCTCCCCCGGATACGTAAACTCGATATCGCGGCACTCAATCATAGCTGTGGCGAAGCCACTCGGCGGGTTGTTTTCTGGACGCGCTCCTCATTCAAGAGTTCAAGGTCCGACATTTTCCAAGTCCCTTCAACCGCATCTACCGTGATCTCTGCCTCATACTTATTGGTACGTTCGTGAGTATGGCCCCAGTGGGTAACCTCTCCGATGGTTACCCATTCTGTATGAGCCTGAAAAGCATTCGTGTCACCTACCAATCCCTCCATCTTCGCCTCCCTGAGTGCTATCTCATACACCCGCACCCGCGCACCACCCACATTTTCCAGTTCCAGAGAATTCCGAATTTCCAGGTACACGCGCTCCAGGAGTGCTCCCTCTATGCTCTTCTCGAGCGTGTCGTAAATGTTCGATTCATCCCGAAAATCAAAGGCATGATACGTGTTTCGTAGAAGTGCATAAACGATCTCATCCACTTCTTTCGCAGCAGGCGCTTCCAGTGTCTCGGTTCGAATCCGTATCGCAAGAAAACCTAGAACCAAACTCCCGACCATTAGGAACAGGATCCACTTCGGAGACTCCATTTTTTTCCGCACCACAACGATCGAACCTGCGATCAGACCAATCAGCGCGATGGGGAGAAAGAACTTCAAGGGAGCCGCACGAACCACCCTGACCTCCGGCACCGAAAGAAGCTTTGGAGCCTCGATTCCGTCGATCATGCTCCAGCTCGCTTTCTTGTTCTCTGGAGTAACGAATCGCGCTGCCGGCGGCCCCCGGCTCGCAATTTCGATCGGCAAACGCTCTTGGCCAGGAGCAAACCAAAGCCACTCGATTTCCAACTCTGTTACATCGCGCGCCACCGAAGAAAGCGTCACACCAACAAGCGCGTCATTCACCGGAATATTTTCCCGCTCGTCCTCCACATATCCTGTCACCGGGTCTTGCACCAGAAACCTGGCCGTTTGATCGGTGAAATCGAAACTCTGCCCACCAGCATTCAGATTCACCCCAGATCGAAGGAGCGTTTTCACATTCTCCAGAATTTGCCTCTTCATTTCCGGAGTCACCATTTCTCCATCGATTTTCCAGGCCTCCCTGAATGCAGAAACCTCCACAAGCGCTTCCAACCGCACCTCAAATGGTTCGACTCCGATGAAACCACGTACTCCCTCCCCAGCACCCTGGACCGCCCTGAACAACATCAGGCATACAAAAACGCAGACAAAAATTCGCACCCCGGAATCAATACGGTCGAACGCATTACGTCAACTACGCCAATCCCGCCCTGGATAAGGATCTTTTTCACCTTTTTCCTTTAATGCGGCGCTTGATTCAGTTGCGGTTCTTTGCTTTGCTTCCCGTTCACACTTTTTTGACTATGCGAAAGACTCAGATTGCCTTGCTCGCCACTTCAGCCCTCGTGACGTCCGGCTATTCCGCAGAGGAAGTCGACTTCATGACACAGGTAAAGCCTTTGATTGAAGGCACCTGCATCCACTGCCATGGCCCCGAAAAGCAGGAAGGCGAATACCGAATGGATACCATGGAAGCCGCTATCGCCGGCGGAGAGTCTTGGCCCGATGAAACCATCGTAGCAGGTGATTCCGACGCCAGCGCAGTGTACTGGATGACCGCCGAGCCGCACGACAGCCCGGACATCATGCCTCCCAAGAAGCCCCTCACCATCGAGCAGCAGGAAATCCTGAAGAACTGGATCGATCAGGGCGCGAAGTGGCCCGAAGGCGTCACTCTTGAAGAGAAGCCTCGCATGGACTTCAAAAACAACATCCAGCCTCTCCTGACCAAAGGCGGACCTTTCAATGAGCAAGAGCACATGTTCCTTCGCCTCTGGGTAGAGCAGGGCGCAGTTTGGCCAGAGGGCTTTTCTCTCGGCGGAGCAGCCGCTGCGGAAGAAGAAGGCGGAATGGCTGACAATCTCGATCTCATCAAAACGATTCGTGAGAAGATCCTGGAGACATCGACCGAAAAAGCTGAGGCCGACATGAAGGATTACACCGGCGAAATTCCCAAGACCGGTGAAAAATTCGAAATGGTCGCCCTTCCCGGCGGTCAGTTTCTCATGGGCAGCCCCGGTGATGAAGCGGGACGTTTCGAAGACGAAGGTCCCCAGCACAAAGTCGAAATTGCTCCCTTCTGGATGGGCAAATTCGAAGTTACATGGAACATGTATGAGCCGTTCATGATCACGGGCGTAGCGCGTAACAAAGATGGATCTCCCGAAAGCATTCCTGAAGACGCCGAACCTGTAGACGTCGTTTCCAGCCCGACTACCCCATACACCGAGATGAGCTTTGGTATGGGCACCGACGGCTACCCAGCGATTTGCATGACCCAGCACGCAGCCAACAAATTCTGTCAATGGCTCAGTGCACAGACCGGCCACTACTACCGCCTTCCTACCGAAGCCGAGTGGGAATACGCTTGCCGCGACGGAACAACTTCCGCTTTCTCCTGCCCGGAGGACCAACTCGCAGACTTCGCAGTCATGGACCCCGAGCAGGTCCGTGTAGGGTATGAAAAAGTCGGCACGAAAAAGCCCAATCCATGGGGCCTCTTCGACATGCACGGAAACGTTATGGAATGGTGCCTCGACCAATACATCGAAGACGCCTATGCCAAATACGAAGGCAAAACTGTCCAGAATCCACTCGAGATTCCCACCACTCTCTATCCACGCGTAGCCCGTGGCGGTTCCTGGTATGACCCACCAGAAGAACTCCGCTCCGCACGCCGCATTTTCTCTGACGAGAACTGGAAAGTGCAGGACCCACAGCTTCCCAAGTCCATCTGGTATCACACAGACGCCCACTGGCTTGGTTTCCGCATCGTCCGCCCTCTCGAGGTTCCGGAAGCCGAAACCATGAACATCCATTGGAACTTCGGTCGCGGTCAGGAGTAATCGCCTATGATCGAAGCTCCCGGAGCGAAAGAAAACTCTGCAAAGGCGGGCCACTTGGTCCGCCTTTTTGCTGCATTGGTATGCCTTCTACCCACCTCCTGCAGGGCCGAAGAGAAATCCCTCTTCACCTTCCAGCAGCCTCACATGGGGACCTTGTTTACCATTCGGATCTACGGCGAAAAGCGAGAGTCCGAAATGATAAAGGCGGCCGCCGACAAAGCATTCGAACGAGTCGCAGAACTAAATCAAATCTGTTCCGACTACTTACCGGAATCTGAGCTGAACAACTTCGCCCGAGAGCCCTCAGGGAAACCGAACCAAGTCAGTCGTGACCTCTTCAATGTTTTTCAAAAAGCCGTTCAACTCTCCGAAGCCACCGGTGGCGCATTCGATCCAACTGCAGGTCCTCTCATTCGCCTCTGGCGCACCACAAAAAAGAACGGTCGTCTCCCCCCTCCGAAAAACCTGAATTCCGCCCTCTTTCGGACGGACTATCGACATCTCGACCTCAACCCTATCCAGAGAACGATCACCAAGAGAATAGACGGCATGCTGTTCGATCTTGGCGGTATAGCCAAAGGGTACGCCGCAGACGCAGCATTTCTCATACTCAGAGAAGCCGGCTACAATCAAGTGCTGGTAGCTGCCAGCGGAGACATCGTCGTGGGCGATCCCCCACCTGGCCGTGAAGGCTGGACGATCGGAATCGAAACTCTCGACGTCTCCATCGCTCCCGAAGAAATGCAGACCGTCACATTGAAAAATCAGGCCATCTCTACCTCAGGCGACGCGCGCCAATTCATCGAACTCGACGGAGTCCGTTACTCCCACATCGTATCCACCGAAACCGGCCTCGGCCTCACCGAGCGCATCGCCGCCACCGTCATCGCACCCGACGCCACCACCACCGACAGTTACGCTACCGCCGTCACCCTCTTGGGGGAAAAGGAGGGGCTCAAATTCATCGAAGGCCAAAAAGACATTGAATGCCGCATAGTTTCCCTTCGTGAAGGAAAAGAAGCAATCACCACCACCAGTGGCTTTCCTCTACAACAGTAACTTCGACTTCAGTCGAAGCGAATGCCACCGGCCATGTTGTGACCATCCATGATGGCAAACATTCAGCCCAGACATCACCCAAACCAAAAGGCACAGAACCTGCGGCAACTTTCTCCCCCTTTTCTAGAGCATATTCAAATCGCCAGTACTACACCCACCTAAATGAGCGACACACTTCCCGATCCCATCCAACTCAAAGATCCCAACGGCAGCACCACCTTCAAGATCTTCCCCAGCCTGTCCTCTTTCGAAATCGTCGTCGGAGAACCCGAGGATGAGACGACCGAAAAGACAATCCTCTGGCACACCAAGGCCGGAGAGAAAGCCATACCAAACGCAAACAATACTTGGACCATCCCCGCTTGGGCAGATGAAACCAACTACGTCCCCGTCGAAGGTTGATCCTGCCAGTCCACCGACTCCCTCTATTTCTTGGCGTCGGCTATCGTCAGATCATATTTTCCGATATTGGACAGAAAAACGCCGCTGGATAGGTCCTTCTCAAACTCCAGTTTGAACTCCTGCGAGCCAAAGATCACCACATCGCGGGAACCTTTCACTTTGTACTCGTATTGCTGAGTCTTGTTTCCTGTATCCCAATCCACTCGATCTTCGCCGAAACGAAGAGTAACAGAGGACACACCTCGGAAGCGGAACTCTTTCGTCTTCAGCCACTCTTCAAATTCTTTTCGATCCAATTCCTCCATCATCCCACCCCGCAATTGATCCAGAGGAAGAGAACGCCACTCTTGAGCCAGCTTGATCTCTTCCTCAATCTTCAAAGCCTCGTCCAACTTACCGGCGCGAGTGTAGCTATCCCGAAGTCGATCGAGAGCCTCGAGGTACTTTTCCTGAATAGGTATCAGCACCCGTTCAACCTCGCGTGCATAACTCTCCTGCAGAGACACAACATCATCAGGCAAATCGTCATCAGCCAGAACGGGATCGTGCGCTGGCATGCAAAAAAACAATGCCAGAACAGTAGCAAAACTATAAATCGAAAAATCCCGCCTCATAACTCAAAACGATATACACAGAAAGACGTTCATCAATTTTCATTAGAGACCTGACAGCGTACTGTCAAGAATAAGCGGTCCTCATCAATGGTCCAAAATCTGCTTCCCTCTTTGACTACCAGTTCCATCCCTGCCTATCCGCCACATCTTAATCCTAACGCAGAAAATCCCGGTGAGAATCCCTCATTTTCTCTCCCTCAAGCTTCCATCCGAAAGGGCTCAGTGACATGACAAAAAAATCATCGGTCGAAGACTTCGAAACGCTTGTTCGGCAAATGAAGCTCCTGGCTGGATTTGTCGTAGTTTTCCTCTTGGCGCTCGCCCTCTTCGCCTTTTACCTCTTCCAGCGACTCGACAGATTCGAATACACCCTGGAGCACAGCCCACCCCACGAACTCGAATCGGAGCAGTTTGTCAGAGTCGACCTCAGCCACCTCACTACTGACCCGATTGAGGGGCAAAGAGTCTACGTTCCAGCTTACTCCCACGTTTACCACAGCTCAGGCGAACCTTTTCAACTCACTGTTACCCTCAGTGTCCGCAACACCAGCACAGATAGTGAGATCATCGTCAGCGCACTACGCTACTTCGACACACAGGGGAGAGAAGTGAAATCCTACTTGGACAAACCAGTCAGACTTCCCGCACTGGGCACCACCGAAGTTCTCGTCGAGCAGAGCGATTCTTCCGGCGGTAGCGGGGCAAACTTTCTCGTCGAATGGTATGCGAACGAACCCGTGACGGCTCCGATCATCGAATCTGTGATGATCGGCACCACATCAGGTCGAGGAATATCATTTGCCCGTCCCGGAATGGTGATTAGCGAAGTGCTGCCTTCCGACTCGGACAAAAAAGGGAAGGTTTCGCCCCCCACCCATTCCAACTGATCCTATTCCTTCTGCTTTCAGCAAGAACTTGCAAATCCTTGAGAATCGGCGAGAGATCGTGTCCGTTCCGATGGATTCTTCTGGTTCAAAAAAATCCAAGCCCAAGAAAAAAGCCCCCTCCCCGCGCCGAGATGGTCGCGAGGCAGTGGTCCAGTATCTCTATGGCAACGACATCCAGAGCGAGATCGATTTTTCGGACGAGAAGATCGCCGAATTCTGGGACATTCGCCTCGCAAAGCAGTTCGCAAAAGACTTTGCCGGCGAACTCCTCTCAGGTATTCGAACCAACCTCTCGGAGATCGACATAGCCATCCGTAACAATCTGGAGAACTACTCTTTCTATCGGCTCACTTCCATCGATCGCAGCATTCTCAGGTTGGGAGCTTACGAAATTCTCTTCACCGACTACATCCCTCCGCAGGCAGCAATCAACGAGGCTATCGAAATTGCCAAGCGATTTGGAACCGAAGAATCTCCGAAATTCGTCAATGGCATCCTCGATGCCATACTGAAAACAAAGGATACAGACTAAGTAGAAATGGGACTTTTCAAAAACATACTCAACAGGTTTCGCGGAAATGAAATTGATTGGGATGATCTTGAAGAGACACTGATTGGCGGCGATCTCGGTATCCGCCTGACAACGGAAATTGTCGACGAGCTTCAGGCTCGAAAAGGCAAACTCGATGCAGAGTCCGTCGTAGAGGCATGCCGCGAGGAAATACAGAACATCATCGGCACAGAGCCCGCCGAGATTCCCACGCCCGGTGAACCAGGTAAACCAACGGTTATCCTTGTCGCAGGCGTAAACGGCGTAGGAAAAACGACTTCCGTCGCAAAGCTCGCCGCTTACCTGAAAAACCAGGGGCACGGCGTCGTCCTCGCCGCCGCAGATACTTTCCGCGCTGCTGCCATCGAACAGCTCAAAATCTGGGCCGAACGCATCGATGTTCCGATTGTCACAACGCAATATCAGGGCGACCCCTCCGCCGTCTGCTTCGACGCCCACGCAAAAGCCATCTCCACCGGAGCCAATTACCTCATCTGCGATACCGCCGGCCGTCTCCACACCAGGCACAACCTGATGGAGGAGCTCAAAAAGATCCGGCGCACCATAGCGAAGCAGGACGAATCCGCTCCTCACGAACGCTGGATCGTTGTCGACGCCACTACTGGCTCGAATGCCGTCTCTCAGACTAAGGAATTCCAATCCGCCCTCGATCTGAACGGAGTCATCGTCACTAAGCTAGACGGGTCCGGTAAAGGTGGAAGCGTAGTCGCCATCAAGCACGACCTCGGAGTTCCCACCAAATTCATCGGCACAGGCGAAACGGAGGCCGACTTCAAGTGCTTCGATCCCAACGAATTCGTCGAGACTCTCCTCTAGGTCCTCAAGAAAAAAGTATACCCCGGAGGAGCCTTCAGAAACGGCACTTCCACCCCGGTGGCTGGTTCCACGATCTCCACGATTAGAGAAGTTCTTCCTCGGATTCTTTGCTTCCCTCTCTTTGTCCCTGAAAGACGTCGTTTCATTCGTATCTTACCAAAAGACCAACGAAGAAACTTTGATCTGACATCAATCACGTTGGGAGAAACAATCCTTCCACTGATATCCCTCCGGGAACTGCTGACAAAATCCACAAATACCGCGTATTTCTGGCTCATGACCCCCGGGAATTCCTTTCCGCGCACACGAAGCTTGATCTCTACCCTCGCTTTGCTGTCACGATCTGTTCCTGTCACGTTTAGCAGGAGCTTCTGCTTTCTTCTGTTTGCCCGCATCCAACCGGAGACCCTTGCGTTGTTGAGATAAAGGTCTTCAGCACAGACATATCCATCAAAGGGCGAAGGCAGAAATCCTACAAGCCCAATAGCAAAAAGCAAACACCACCGAGATTTCGCAACCAACTCCATACGGCAAAGATATATTGCACCATTTGTGGTAATTCAACCAAATCGACTCAAAGGCTGCGTAATCCGATATTGACCCATCGGCCCTTCTCTTCCAAGCTTCCGTTCTCAAAAAATCCTACTTTTTCTACAACATGGCTGACTTGGACGATATCAGAGACGGAGACAATTTTGGTCTCAACACCCCCGCCGACACTTCTTCCTTTTACCTCAAGGGAATGAACAGCACTGACTGGGGAATTAAGAACCGCATGGCGCGCATCTTCAATCGCAAGTCCGGTAACACAGTGATGCTCGCTTTTGACCACGGTTTCCTGATGGGACCTACGTCTGGCCTTGAGCGAATCGATCTCAACATCGCACCTCTCGCTGAGTATGCGGACTGTCTCATGGGAACTCGCGGAATGATCCGTTCCAGCATTCCTGCGGAAAACACCAAGCCGGTCTGTCTCCGCACGGACACGGGCACAACCATCCTCACCGAGATGAACCACAATGTTCTCATCAGTGAAGAAGAAGCGATCAGCATGAACGCTGCCGCCATGGCTGCGATGATCTCCGTTGGTGATGCAGCAACTGAAGCCTCCACCATCGCCAACTTCTCCAAGCTCGTTGACCTCGGTAACAAATACAGCATCCCGGTAATGGGTGTGACTGCCGTCGGTAAAGACATGGCTCGCGACTCCCGCTACTTCGGTCTCGCAGCTCGCGTCTGTGCCGAGAACGGTGCAAGCATCGTGAAGACTTACTACACTGAAGGATTCGAAAACGTGGTAGCCGCTTGCCCGGTTCCTGTTGTTATTGCAGGTGGTAAGAAGCTTCCCGAGCTCGAAGCTCTGGAACTCGCTTACAACGCGATCGACTGTGGAGCATCCGGTGTCGACATGGGACGGAACGTTTTCCAGTCCGACTGCCCACTTGGAATGATCAAGGCTGTCGCAGGCGTCGTCCACGAAGGACTCAAGCCAGCTGAGGCACTCGAAATCTACAAGTCCGAGAAAGGCTGATAAGCCGTTTCGATAGACTCGACTTTTCCAACCGCCCTTTCCCGCATCCCGGGTCAGGGCGGTTTTTTATTTGTCGTAGCCGAATCTTGTAATCCCCGCCCACTCGGCCCTCATCACCTTTTCCCGAAGGTCCGCATCCCACTCCAGTCGCTTCGACTCTGGGCGGCTCTGATTTGCTCTTTCGCTACCGAGAACCTTCTCCCGATCAAACGTGAAGCCACGCTCCTGCAACACCCTAACCAGATCTTCCCGCAGAGTTTCCTGTTTTCCCACGAAGTCTACCGGACGAAGCGTGTAGTATGAATAGAGAGCAGTCACATAACCGGGAAATCGATTATGGACCGCTTCTACAAACTCGTTAAACGTCTTCCCCTTCCCCAGACCGTTTAAGACAGAGTTCGGATGCCACCGGTCCGGATTTTCAAAATCGCCGTCCAGCTCCCAATCAATAGACGGCTGCGACTTGTAGGCGTAAAACGATTCATACCAGTCCAACGGGTGCCTCACGAAACAGAAGGTAAAGGGTCGAGGCGATGTTTGAAGGTGGAGGGATCGCTTCAGTAAGTATTCGCACTTTCGCCCGAGCCCCTGATTACCTGGCGCCAACAAGTGAGACCAGTTCGCATGGCGATGCCCAAGAGAGCATCGAGTCAGTCCCAGTTCCTTCAGGACACCTGTCGCCCAGGTGCCTCCCGTTTTTGGGATATGCAAAAACACTGATCCATCCTTCAATATGACTGCCATTGGTAAACGCAGTCACATACTCTTCTCGCCTTCAGAATGCGAGAAGAATCAGGAAGGTAGAATCGTCTCGCAGGCCTTGGCAGAGAAATCAGACTTACTTGTCTGGCAATGCAGACTCCGCACACCAAGCGTAGGTTGCTCGCGTGGTGGCACCACTGGGAGAACAATCTTGATGGCATTGCGGCCATCCTTCGTGTGCTCCGCCCAAATGCGTCCACCGTGGTAGAATACCGTCAAATAGCAGGCAACGAGGTTTGTTCCCAACTCCTGGGGCTTATCACTTCGAACAAAAAACGGATCGAACAGCCGGTCATGATGGGCCGACGGGATGAGCGGTCCATTGTCGATGAACTCAATCGCAACACTCTTGTTGTCGTTCTCGGCTTCGGTAATTTTCACTTCGATTTCTCCGCCGTCGTGAAGTGATGACTTGGCTTCCTGGAAAAGAAGCCGAGCCATCTGCGAGATTTTCTGGAGGTCGCCAGAAACCTTCGGAGCATTGGCGTCAGCCTCGATGGAGACTGAAATGGCTACATCCGATTCGATTGCGATCTCCGAAGCGGCTCTCATAACTTCCTCGATATCGATATCGTGCTCAAGATCCATTCGGCTCGCCGCCGTTCCTTCGGAAAGGTTCTTCAGCATGGATGTCACTCGTTCAATCTGGCCGCCTACCTCATTGTAATACTCGTTCCAAAAGGTGGAGCTATCCGGGCTGATACCGAGTTCCTCTTCCAACTGCATTGGAAGCATCTCATGGAAAGTCCTCATTACCGTCAAAGCGTTCCGGAGGTGGTGATTCAAGCCCGACGAAAGAATCCCGATACTGGCCGCCTTGTCCGCCATCATCAACTGGTTCACGGCAGCAGCCTTCTCAGCAATCAACTGCTCCCGCTCTTTCCGGAGGCAGAAATGTTTCAACGCACGAATCAACCGGTGCTCCATTTCTTCAGGATCCCACGGCTTTGACAGGTATGAATACAACAACCCATCATTCAATGCATCGACAGCCACCCCGAAGTCGGCAAACGCCGTAACGAGAAATCGAAGAGGCTCCGGATCGTAGTCCCGCACTCGCTTCAAGAAATCGATTCCCGACTCGTTCGGCATCTTTTTGTCACTTAGCACCAGACCGATTCTATGATGGTTGGCCTGGAAAATCTCCATTCCTTGTTCTGGACCTGTCGCCGTGTATATCGGAGCGATATCTTCGAAAATCGCTTCGAAATATTTGAGAGACTTCTCCTCGTCATCAACGTAGAGAATCCCGTAATCAGTGAACTGCTGTTCCATTTTTTGCTCCTGTTATGGTTGGTATATGATGTTGACTTGCTTCCCTGCGGACATGTTTGGGGAAAGTGATGACAAAACTCGTAAACTCCATCAGCTCCGACTGGATACGGATCGTACCACCGTGTGCCTCGACAATTCGGAAACAAATGCTCAGGCCGAGTCCCGTTCCTTCACCAACTTCCTTCGTAGTGAAAAACGGATCAAAAATTCGATTTCTGATCTCATTGGGAATTCCAGGGCCCGAGTCACGAATCACGATTTCAATTTGATTTCCATCGTCGTAAGCACTGATATCGATAAGCTTCCGCTTGTTGCCCTCTGCCGCTTCCATGGCCTGAATCGCATTTTGAATCAGGTTAATGAAAACCTGCGTCACCTGGTTTTTGACTCCCTCAATCCGGAGCGAAGCAGGAACTTCGATAGAAAGTGTGGTCTGACTGTCCGTGATCTCCTTACCCAGCATTCTACAGGCAACATCGATTGCTTCTCGAATGGCGAATTCTATGCGGACTTCACTACTCTTGTGAGAGAACTCGCGAAGCTCGCTGACAATATCCTTCATGCGATCGATACTGTCCTGAATGTCATCGATCGCCTCCATAACGTATGGATTCGTGTCGCCCTTCCGCACGAGCCGGCGAAGCAAAAATAGCGCCTGATTTGAATAATTGAGCGGATTCCCTATCTCGTGGATCACCCCGGCACTCAATTCACCAAGAGAGACCATCTTTTCAGATTGGATCAGTTGTCCCTCGGTCTCCTTCAGTTCTTTCAACGCCTCCTGCAGCTCAAGCCTCTGCGAACGCAACTTCATCTTCTGAAACCTGGAGCGATCTCGAAGAATGTATTCGTTCACTCGAAACCGAAAGTGAACAAAACACCCGGCAACGATCACAATCCCTTTCGCGAGAATGAAAATACTGTTGTTAATAAACCACGCGGCAAGGCGATCATCCATCCCACTAAGCGCGTGGGGAGCGGCCGCTGCAAAAAACATCACGAAAATACAAATCGTCGAGATCAAAGCCTCTCGATAGGTCCAGTGGAAGACGAATCCCACTGCAACGATCACCAGTGTTAGCCCTGCATAATACGGAGTCCCCGGATCACCCGAGATAAAAACCATCAACGAGATGAAAAATGCCGGAATCAACGGCAAAGCGACCGTGAATATTCGATAATTCGTACGCCCCCATTGTGTCGTACTCGCCCAGTAAGCAAAAGCCGCGGCCAAAGTACAAATCCCCCGCAAAATAACGAAGGTCGTAAAATGATCCGGATACGCAAAATAGTCGAGAATCGCGTACGACGGCACCATGGTAACGATCAAAATCGTGACCAGGCGCTGGTTCTTGAGCGTCGCGTGACGCTCCTCCGCAAACATGAGCTTCCAGCCGAACTCTGAGAGTCCGTCAGGAGGCTTGGACCAGTTCTTCCAAAAATTCAGGAATGTCCGGATGAGCGGCATCACGAAATGATACCATAAAATACCGGAAAATCCTAAATTTTATGAAAATTATATTGTCTCAGTTTGTTACCAGAGCGTAGACCTCGACTCCACCCTCATCGGTTTCCAGTTCCACACGATGGTCTGGAAGTGCCGTTTGGATGAGATCGCCGAAGTCTTCCTCACTTCGATAGATCAACTCCCAGTCCATCACCAGGGTCATCCACGCAATGATAGGGTTATTTGTCGTGTAATTACTCAGCACCAACTTTCCACCCGGTCGCAAAAGCCCGAAGAGATACTGCGACACCTTGGTGACCAATCGGTCAGAAAGGTAGTCGAACAAACCTGCACAATAGACCAGGTCGTATTTCGAACCAGGCCTATAGCCCTCCCCCTTAACTTGGCGCGAGGCGTTTGCCAGATCGATTACAGAACTTTGGTGAAGTTCAACATTCACCCCTTCAGGAAAAGCCCCGTAGGTTCGATATTGCCGCTGAGCTTCCTCAAGCGTTTCGGGAGAAAAGTCCACGAGAACAAAATCTACGTCCTTTCCTTGATCGGGAGATTCAATGTACCGCTGCACTTCATAGGCAACCCCACTGGCCATGCTGAGGATCTCGGCCTTGTGTCCTTCACTACTCGCTTTCCCCACCGACGCGACAATTTCCCGATGCAACAGATTTACGCGGTTCCGATAGGCTGCCGCCGCTCCACACCCGAGAATCCAGGAATTAAAAACACGGTCATAGACCGAATAACCTTCAAGAGGATTTCCGAGAATCTGCCCCAGCATTCCATAGTCCCCCGGCACACCAATTGGTTTCTCAACCACTCGTGAAAGGAAAGGAGAACTTAATGCAAGGGGATACAGATGTTTTCTCGCATACTCTTTCGCGAGACTGGAATGCTCACCACGTAGAAGTGGTTTCGCAGCCGCTTCAAATCTCTGCATCGCACTCCAGAAAAGAGGGGCATAACGCTCCGAGGTGGTCTTCACGAAATCAGCATCGTCTCGGAATTCTTGCACCGGCTCTCCATTGTCATCTTTTGACAGCTCATATGCCGTGCCATCCTGTTCCACCACCTGCAACACACCGACCAATTCGTGAACGGCAATTCGAAAATCAGCGGGTAGCATCTGCTGTTCCTTCTCGAGCCACCCCATTCTCTCATTGCCAGACAAATTGAAACCATCAGTATTTGCGCCTTCATCACCCCTCTCCGAGATACTCCTTTCCACGACTCCCCACAATTCGGGGACCAAGATTTCGACTTCGCTCCGTTCGTCGGACAGACTTTCGAGATGCCTGACAATACCGTGACTGGATTCAACCTGAATTCGACCAAACCGAAACGAAATTCCGTTCAGACTGTCACCGGCACTAATCTCTGAAGAATTCGACATCTCCACGACAGCCGATCTTGTCCCAAATCGCACGATCTCCCCTTCTACTAGCTCACCACTATCCGTAACGGCAAAAAACTGACGAGAAATGTGCGCTGACTTCGACTGCCGCACAGGGGGCGTGGTGCGTGCGGACTCCGAAGGAGCTACCTCGCTTCGAGTTCCTGCCACCAATTCCTCGATCATCGCCTTCACCGCCACCGGGCTGATCGGCTTCGCAACGAAACGATTGGCACCCAGGGCAAGAGATTTTTCAGCAAGGTCAGGATCTCCAAAACCTGTAAGAAAAAGAACCGGCACATCTTGAGAAACAGCCCTTATCTCTTGAAGGATCTCGATGCCATTTCGCACTGGCATCATGTAGTCGAGAACAATGCAATCGACATCCTGAAAGTCGTAAGCCCCATACTCCGGTATTCCAAATTCCTGCAGAACTCGGGCGCTACTACCTTCCAGCGCCTTCTCGATCATTCGACCGACGACCGGATCGTCATCAATCACGAGAACACGTTCTGTGGTCGTATTCTTTCCAACACTCTCTATTTCACTCGGAAATTGAGAACTCGACCGGCTGTTAGACACAAAATCTCTCCCAGCCCCACCAGTTACCTTGTGGTCTTTTTTCATCTCTGCGGCACAAATTTTAGAAACGTTTCAAATTTGAAACACCTCTCATAAACAACACGACGGACGGAAATCAATAAAATAATTCTAATAACTATAACGCATCTTAAGGATTTGTTTAAGAAATGTGAAACAAATTCCCATTTTTTTGATTTTGCTCATTCCTGAGTAGCCCTCAATGGAATTTGCAGTCAATTCTGCGTGTATATTGAACGTGCCTCGCTACGCAAAAGTTGTAAATTACCGAAAACTGATACCCGTAGTACGGATTCCCCCTATAGGTTTATAAAACCTATATATCATTTCACCTCTCCCTGGGCACCGCAGAACCGCCCACTTGTGGCCGAAAGGGACCTCCCTCCGGCCCATATTGCTGAGTTCCTGCTACTGTTTTACTTACAACTCTGGAAATACACCTTCCAGATCCACAGGGTCCTCCATCTCCTCCTGAAGTTCTTGAAAATGCTTATACAATTCACCCACCTTTTCCGGATACTCACCTGACACATCCCTCATCTCAAGCGGATCGTTCTTCAAATCAAAAAGCAGAACCTTCGGAACATTCGGGAAAAGGATAAGTTTGAAGCCATCTTTCACGATCGTCCGCTGGCTCTCCAGATAGGCGAAATAGATCTCCTCATAGCCCACTTCGCCGCTCCCCTCCAGCGCTGGAACAAGGGATTTGAATTGCACACGCTCCGGAACATCAACACCTGCCAACTCCAGAGAAGTAGGCATAACATCCTGAAGATAAATGGGACTATCAACTTTCTTTGAAGCCTCCACACCGGGCCCTACTACCATGAAGGGCACCCTCACACTGTGATCGAATGGATTCTGCTTCCCGATCAACCCGTGGTGCCCAACCGCGAGTCCATGGTCCGAGGTGAAGAAAATATAGGTATTTTCCCTCTTCCCGCTCTCTTCCAGAGCATCCAGAATCCGTCCAATTTGCGTGTCGAGATGGGTGATAATGGCATAGTACTCCTGCCGATGGACTTGCACCGCGTATTTAGTGCGCGGAAACGGTGCCAGCTTCTCGTCGCGAAGTGATGGGCGGTTATCGATTTCGTTCTTGTAAGGATACTCGGGGAGGAAATTCTCAGGTACCTCGATTCTGTCCAAAGGATACTTCTCTACATATTCTCGTGGAGACTGCCGGGGGTCATGGGGCGCATTAAAGGCAATATACATGAAGAACGGATTCTCCTTTGCCTTGGCCATCTCCAAAAAGTCCTGCGCATCATCCGCTACTACCTCGCTCCAGTGCTTCCCTCCCTTCCAGAACCCGTCGAAAGAAGTATCAAAAGGGCTCCATTTGTCCGGCACCCCCTGCACAGGCCGATTGTATCCCTCGTCGGTCTGATTCGGCATTCCAGGCCGAATATGGCGCGCCACATCGAAAATCTCCGCGGCATCCGCTTTCACATGCCACTTTCCGGTCATGTAAGTGTCATAGCCCGCCTCCTTCATCATCTGCGACCACATCATTCCCTCTTTCGGGTAATTGGGGATCCCGGGGTGTGCAGGCTTATCCTTTCCGATGTTCTCTGAGATCTTCTTCGCCTTCCAAAGGTAAGCACCCGTGTTCAGCATGTGTCGGCTGGCCACACAGATCGCACCATTCCAACCGCCCATATTGTAGGCATGGGTAAAAGTGGTCCCCTCTTCAACGAGTCGATCCAAATTTGGTGTCTCGATGTCCGTCATTCCCAACGCACCAATCGTTTCGAAGCATTGGTCGTCAGAAAAAATGAACAGAATATTCGGCTGCTCATCCGCAAAACACGAGCAACAAAAAGCAAAGCCCAGCGCCAAAAGGAAAAATCGTGAAACCATCATGCACCTACTCCTAGCGAGCACCTCGGCGACTGTAAAGGCAACAGAACTGCCGGATCGCGCCGTTTCAATATCACGAGAATTAAAATCTTGGCGAAAACTCCCAAATTGTGATATTTAAGACCTCGTAAATACCGATTTTTCCCTCTTCACTACCGGTGTTCAATGAGCAGGCTCGACGATTTGATGGAACAATACATCTCCGACCTCACGGAGATGGGAGAGCCCGTAGACAAGAAGTTTCTCTTCGCTGTCGTGAAAGCCTGCGGCCCAGCCATTTATCGAAAAGACAGTTCTCTGGTGGCCTCCTCTGACCCCGAAGAACTTGGTCGGGTGAAAAACAATTTTCTGATCGGCAAACTCGGCCTCAAGGACACTGAAAAGGTCGACGCGGGCCTCGCGGAGGTGGCCCAGAAATACTCAAAACCAAACAAGCACCGAGTCGTTTTCTACTATTTGCTCGCTAGAAAATTCAAAAAACGAGCTGCTCTCATGAGGTAGCCCAATACAAATTTCCCGAAACCCTGTTTTCGTTTCGCCAAAGCGCCCCTTCTGTCACACCGCAGAAGGGGCGTTTTCCGTTTACTCTTAATCTTTATCCTACTCTTTTTCTCTCCCGCCTACTCAGCTTCACCTGCCCATTCCTCAACATCCTCATCCAAAAACAGCCCTTCCAAAGTCTCCCTCGCCCAATCCTCCGAATCCGCCTGCCGTCGCAATAGCCGGACAGACAGCACCTGCACCGCAGGGATTTCGCTCCAGGCGGCCTGCTGCAGACACCGCCACTGCTCACCGGATTCAAATCGCTTCGGATTAGAGATCTGTTCGATACACCTCTCGCAAAGCAGGACACACCGTTCGATCGTCGGAATTGATTGCTCCGGCGGAACTTCAAAAACACCGAGCTTCACCCCGGACGTCTCACACAGTTCGCACTTCGATTTGGATCGTCGTGCCAGATCCTTTCCGAACGAACTTCGGTGAGAAAGCCTCTCAGCATGTTCCTCTCGACCGGTTGCCATACTTTTCTATCTGGTGATTTCCGGGATGGGGGCTCCGTCAGGAATGTCCTCCCCCTCCCAGTTTACCTTGCCGTCCTTATAGGTTAATACGCGCGCTGCACTGTTAGGTGCCGGTGGCATGTCATTTTTTGGAAGAAACTTCCTGTGCTCGGCGATCACATCCGCATATTTCTCTTCACCGGCAAGATTAGTCCACTCATTCGGATCTTCCACCATGTCATACAGCTCTTCCGATCCGTCAGCATAAACGATATACCTCCAATTCTCAGACCGGATGCCATGGTTCCCCGCATTGTGAGTCGTGATCGCAGGGAACTCGCGCGGAGCACTCGCATCTTTCAACTGAGGTACCAGAGAGTGCCCTTCCAGCCCCTTCGTTTCCGGCAGACCACACAGCTCAGCCAGCGTCGGATAAATATCCAGCAACTCCGCGGGCTTACCGCACACTTGTCCCGCGACCACTCCAGGACCGGCAAAAATCAGCGGCACTCGAGTTCCGTCATCCCATAGCGTATTCTTCCCGGTGATCTCCTTCTCTCCGATGTGCCATCCGTGATCGGACCAGAGGACAACAATCGTGTTCTCACCGAAGCCATTGCGATCGAGAGCATCCATCACCCGCTTCACCTGACTGTCGACAAACGAAGTGCATGCCAGATACGACCGAGTTAGATTCATCCACTCATCTGCATCCTCCAGGAACTCCAACCGAGGCTCCGGCAGTTTCCAATGTAGATACCAGGAAAAGCGCGGCGTGTCATTCCTGTCATCCCTCTTGATGATCGGCAACTGAGTCGACTCCTCAGGATGCATGTCGAACCACTTCTGCGTGGCATAGCAAGGCACATGAGGAAGAAAGAAGCCACACGCCATGAGGAACGGTTTGTCCTTCGGCATCTCGTCCAGTATCTCAACCGTCCACGAAGCCACCTTCCAGTCCCCTTTGTCCTGATCCTTGTGAGGAAACGACCCCCAGTCAACGAGACGATGGGGCTGCGGAGTATCTACCAGCTTTTGCGGCGGAAAAGGTTTCCCACTCGCACCAGGGCCCACTTCATCCCATTCTTTGACTCCTTTCACACCCACATGGCGGCCATAGCCCCCATGATAAATCTTCCCGGCCATGTAGGTCTTGTAGCCATTGCTCATTAAATACTGCGGCAGCGTCTCCAGGTCTTTCAATTCCTCCACATCGCGAAACCACGGCTTCAGTCCATAAATCCCCGTCGAACCCGGTCTCTTCGATAGCATCAGGCTGGTCCGCGAAGGATTACAGAGAGGCGCCTGGCAGTGAGCATTGGTAAAAGCGGTGCCCGACTTGGCCAGCGCATCAATGTTCGGAGTGATCGCATTCGGATGCCCGCCCATGTAGCCGATCCAGTCATTCTGATCGTCGATAGAGATCATCAGGATATTCGGCTTCTCAGCCGCAAAGGCGAAACCGGTCGCAAGAACCGAGAGAGAAAAAAGGAAAATTCGAATCATGGGGAATTCAGTGGCGGGGACTCTTTGTATTTTGGTAAGGTCTCGCCCATCCTATAAGTTCCGCCGTCCGCCGCAAGAACCGTTTCACGTCATGTTTTGGAGAATCGTCGCCTGCCTGTCTCTCACTTTGATATCAGACCTGAGAGCAGACGCCCCGCCTCCCGTCGCCACCTTTTCCATTGTCGCGGTCGATCCGGATACCGGTGAGATTGGAGTAGCCGTCCAGTCCAAAATCGTCGGTGTCGGCTCGATCGTCCCGTTTGCAAAAGCCGGGGTCGGTGCGGTAGCCACCCAGTCCTACGCAAACGTCGGCTACGGTCCTCTCGGCTTGCTCGCTCTCGACTCTGGTCTCACACCTGACAAAACACTCAACCTCCTCACGAGAGACGACCCTCTCCGGGAATCACGGCAGGTCGGCATCATCGCAGCCGACGGCACCTCAGCCAACTTCACAGGCAAAGAGTGCCACTCTTGGGCTGGCGGAAAAATTGGAAAGAACTACGCCGTGCAGGGCAACATCCTTGCCGGCCCCGAAGTCATCGACGCAATGGCAACTGCCTTTGAAAATACTTCCGGCGTTCTTGCCGAGAGACTCATCGCCGCTCTTCGTGCCGGGCAAAAAGCAGGTGGCGACAAACGAGGACGACAGTCTGCAGCACTTCTCATCGTTCGCGATGGCTGGGGCTATGGAGGCCTCAACGATCGATACCGCGACATCAGAGTCGACGAACACGAAACCCCCATCAAAGAACTCGAACGAGTCTATCGGAAACACCTCGAACTCTTTCCAAGACCCGATTCCCCGGAGAATTGAACTCTTCAAGGCTCGATCTGCAAATCCATCACATCGAAATCAATATCGTAGACCCTGTACTCATCCGATTGCTTCACGACCTCCAGCCGGGTCTTCTCTGAAAACCTCAATCGCAGCGTCGTGGCCTGATCGGCCAGCACCTCGACCCCGTCAAAAGACAACACCAGCGACGGATCGGCAAGATTCAGTTTCAACCTCGTGAGATCGAGGGTTCTCAAATTTGACAGACTGGATAGCTCAGCGAGGGCATTCCCGTTCACCAGAGTCCTGTTCAAGCTCAACTTCGTTATCGAAGGAAAGCGACGAACCAAGTCCCTGACATCTTCTTTTGTGAGTTCCGACGAATTCACTCGAAGAGTTTCAAGCCTCGGAATCTCCGGCCCTACAAAAGGCGAAAAATCGCTCCCTCCCAGCTTGCCTCCCACATACTGACGAATCGTAAGCTGGGTAAGCCTTGGAAAAACTGCGAGTTCCACCCCTTCCCCATCTGAACGCTTGGGCCATACCAGGGACAACCTCTCCAGATGTCTCAGAGATCCGAGAACATTTGTCGCTTCTTTCTCAATCCCCCGAATTCGCAACTTCGTAAGATTAGGAAAAGCGCGAACAAGCTTCTCCGTATCGCTTTCTGACAATACGACCATCCCAGTCGTATCCAGATCCAGCACAGTGAGCGGAAGCCCCTCTAACATATCCAGATTTCCCGCATCGATATTCGTCCTCATCAACACGAATCGTTTCAAGTTCGGAAAAATTTCGGCGATTGCCCGGAACTCCCCCTCTCCAAGGATTCCGTTCGAGTTCAGCGTCAGTTCCCGGCACACAGGTTTCACCCCCAGCGAGTCGATCAACTCATGATCGATCTCCATTGCATGAAATGCCAGGGAAGTCACTTCACGCATCGGATACGAAGCGAGCTCCTCCTGCGGATACTCATCCGCGTATCCAGGAACGGTCACTCTCAACATCGCTGGCGCAGTCAGCGGAATCGAATCTCGCAACCCGTGATTCTGCTTCCCGGCTACCTCCGGATCGGGTTGAAAGTGGAGGATATCGTCCAGGATCTTCTGAGTTAAGAGGGAATCCACCACCATTACAGTAGCACCTTTCCTTCGAAGATCCTGATACACCTGACGGCGCGTGCTTACCAAGCCAGCCCAATACAGGACAGCCGATAAAACCGCGAGAAAAACAACGATGATCGCGGTAACGAGAAAAGGTTTATATGAATGCGTTGCCATCGAGTGTCGAATAACCGTCCTTTATATATCTTCCATGCGAACTCACTACCTGTTTGCACCCTTACGTCACCTTCCGTGAGCAATCAACCATTCCGAATCTCGGCCCTGTACGCAGACCTCACTTCCCCTCCGCTCTGGACAAAGCCCTCTTCCGCCTCTTTCATACCTTTCATGTACACCGAAACTGACGGCAGCAGAAAAGCAATCGGCGACGTCGACGTCCTCTATCACAACGGCCTGTATCACCTCTTCCACCTCGTCCTGCCAAACCACGATTTCATCGCGCATGCCGTCAGCACCGATGGAATCCATTGGCGGCGTGTCAGGAATGCACTTTTCATCGGTGACCCCGGCAGTTGGGACGATCTCATGCTCTGGACCATGCACGTCTCACCCGATCCCCATAAGCCCGGATCCTGGCGCATGTTCTACACCGGCCTCACACGGAGAGACCGTGGACTCTACCAGCGGATCGGCCTCGCCCTCAGTGACGACCTCTATCACTGGGAAAAATATCCCGTCCACTGGAAAGACGAACGTGGCCCTAACGATCCCGAACTCGTGCGCCAGGCTCGCGAAGAGAGTCGCCGCACCGAAGCTACAGCTATCGCAGCCATGATCGATGAGGATAGCTGCTTTCCCCTCTCCCCTTCGCCCGACTTCTATGAGGCCGACCTCGAAGAAGGTCGCCACTGGATTAGCTTCCGCGATCCATATTTCTTCTCGGGAAAAGATGGAAACTGGATGCTGGCCGCCGCCCGAGTGAAAAACGGCCCCACAGTGAGACGTGGCTGTGTTGCCCTCCTCAAGGAAGTCAAACCCTACTGCTTCGAGTTCCGTCCTACCATGCACCACCCGGGGCTTTACGATGATATCGAAGTTCCAAACCTCGTTTCCATAGACGGCCATCGTTACCTTATTGGAAGCATGCGAGAAGACGCAAAAATCCGCTACTGGTATGGTGACGAAATGGACGCCGAATGGCGCAGCTACCACGACAATGTCCTTATGGCCGCAGGAAACTACGCCGGTCGTATCTGCCATGACGAAAATGGTTGGCTTCTGTGGGGCTTCTTTGCCATGAACCGGCACGATCGCACCGCCGACAACATCATGCCGCCACCCAAGCGACTCGTAAGATCTCCCTCCGGACTCCTCCGACTCAAGACCTTTGAACAGTTCGAAAACTGGAAAGCCGAAAAAGTCGACACCCTCTGCGTCAAGAGCCTAAAAAATCACGAACACGATCACTGCCGCACCGAAGAAGCTCGTTGGGAAGTCTCCAGCGCCAGCGCTTTTCAGGCATTCGTCTTCGATCAGGAACTCGAAAACTTCTGGCTCAAGTGTCGCCTCAAACTCCAGGGCAAAGGCAAATGCGGTCTCGTCCTACGAATCGATCCCGAGACACACGACGGCTACTACCTCTCACTCGACCTCCTCAAAGGAGTCGCCCAGATACGTGCATGGGGAACAGCACCCGATGAAGATGGCGAAAGAATGATGTCG
The DNA here is from genome assembly GCA_002698785.1 of Verrucomicrobiales bacterium. GTDB lineage: Bacteria > Verrucomicrobiota > Verrucomicrobiia > Verrucomicrobiales > DEV007 > Arctic95D-9. The sequence goes on from PAAG01000046.1 coordinate 143,666, forward strand.
TTTGAGACACTGCAATCATCCTACTGGTTTGTCGATACACCTGGCGAAGCCGAGATTTCCCTTCTCACATTCGGCAGCTACATCGAACTTTCTATCAACGGCTACGTCTCACTTTCCCTTGCCGACCGGCACTTCGAAAAAGGACTTGTTGGCGTCTATCTCGAAACAGCCACCCTTCTCGTCGAAGACCTGGAACTTCATCGCATGAAAAACCCCGACCAAATCGACGACCACCTCGTCGGCGGATAAATTCGAGATTCTGTTACATGTTTCAACTATCGAAATTCACTTACGATCTCGACTTTTCTCACTGATTACGGATAACTGATTACAGATTACCGCCACAATGCTAGAGTTCTCCGACGCACCGTATCAGTTCTTTGAACCACAGCCATCCTCGCCTGTCATCTGGCTGGGCCGGAAAGTGAACCAGCACTTTATCGTCCCTAGAAAAAATCACCTCATCCAAGAACTCCGGGTCGAAGGTGCCTTAGACGAAATCAACGAGGCTCGAACTAACGGCGATCGTCTCGTTTTCGTCATCAACCACCCCTCGCACAGCGACCCCCAAGTCATCTCTGAAGTGCACCGACAGCTCGGAATTCCTTCCTCCTTTATGGCTGCATACGATGTCTTCCTGCGCAGCAAACTCAGTTGCTGGGTAATGCAGAAATGTGGCCACTTTTCCATCGACCGAGAAGGCAGCGACCGAAAAGCCATGTCTACCGCCATCGACATGATCAAAGGTGGCGACTTTGCGTTGAACATCTACCCCGAAGGTAACGTCTACCTCACCAACGATCGCGTCACCCCCTTCCTCGACGGAACCGCCTTCATCGCCCTCAAAGCGCAGAAAGACCTAAAAGACACAGCGCGGGTGAAGGTCATTCCTATCAGCCTCAAATTCACACATCTCACCGCTCCAAAGGAGACAGTAACCGAGCGGATGATTCAGCTCGCTCGCGATTGCGGATACCAATATCCCAAAGACGTAAAACCGCTCGATGCAGTCTTCGGTCTAGGCAACCACATCGTGTCGAACTACTTGAGAACCCACGGCTACAAAGAAGAGATGGCCACCGGTCCCGAAGGACTCTACGAAACGCTAACCGGGTTCACCAACGACCTTGTCGCAAAACTCGAAGGAGGCCTCAGCCTCGAAGCTTCTCCCGAGACCGATCTCGTCGACCGCATCCGCAAGATTCGATCGAAGATCCACCAACTCCGTACCGACGAGAAAGCCGAACCCCACCCCGAAATCGACGGCATCGCCGAGAAAGCCATTCTTGTCCTTCGGATCCACGGCTACCTCACCCCCTACCTTTCTGACAAACCTACCATTGATCGCTACGACGAGACTGTCGAACGAATTGCCGAGGACTACTATTCCAAGGCTATGCCCCGCACCGGCCCTCGACGCTGTTACGCCCAGATCCACAGCCCCCTCGACGTGCAGGAATACATGGACAACGCAGGAGGAAAACTTCGCGACGCCGTCGCCAGCCTCACCTGTGATTCAGAGAAGGCCGTCCAGAAAGGCATCGACGACATCAACGAAAAGAACGACACCTCCGGTGCCTGGATGGTGAACTAAGTCGTTCTACAAATACCGTGGTTCGAGCCCTAGGCCCTCAAGAGTCTCAAAAAAATCGGCACTGTCTTCCCTTTCCACGTCAAAATCCGAAAAGGCGCCGAAGAACCACCAAGCACTGAACATCCCCACGTCAGTCTTATGGAGAACTTCATACAGTAGTAGAAAATCGTTTACGGAAACATAATCCGTCCGAATAGCCACGCGATCTTCGGGTAGATCCCGAACCATCCCATTAGCCATGATGCGGCTGAACACCGGAGTCCCAAACAAAATAATCAAAACGCATCCAGCGATAATAATATAACAGACACTTCTATTCCTCATCACTCGACAGTCACTATTGAAAGCCTAATTTTGCTACATGGTAGCGACGTGCGGCTCGCACGTCGACGAATTAGCACAGATTCAATCCTACAAAAGAATACGTCCGCGTTCATTTTCAGAACTCGACAGCTCCCCCCCGCTATCCACTCTGCGGATTCCCCTCCCGCCCGCAAATACCATTCATCCCTTCCATCAAAATTCGTCACTTGGCCCGGCGTAGAAAAAGGACGTTCCTACCCCATGCCAGCACAAACACCCGACGAACTAAACCACCACTTCGGCATCGACGAACACATCGCCTTCCATCAGGGCCCCGGCGAGTTCCCTTTCGTAAGCCTCACCACCTCGCACGGAACCGCCGAGGTCTGTCTTTACGGAGCCCACCTCACCTCGTGGATTCCCACCGGCGCAGCCGAAGTCATCTGGACCAGTCCCGATGCCATCTATCTCACCGGGAAAGCCATTCGCGGCGGCATCCCTGTTTGCTGGCCTCGATTCGCAGATCAAGACACTCCGTACGACATCCCCGCTCACGGAGTCGCACGCACCTCCCTATGGGAAGTCACATCCACCTCCGCCGACGCCCCCGAGGCAAAGATCACCCTCAAACTTCCGTCATGCGAAAGCCTGCCCGCCTTTGACCTCCAACTTATCATCACCGTATCGAAAAAACTGCACCTCGAACTCACCACCACCAATCTTTCAGAGCAGCCATTCACGATCACTCAGGCCCTCCACACCTACCTCAACGTAGGCGACATCGATCAAGTCGAAATCTCCGGCCTCGACGAAGTCCGTTACCACGACAAAATGGACGACTACCAGGAGAAAATACAAACAGGCAACATCACCTTCGACAAGGCGTTCGACAGCATCTACGAAGGCACATCCTCAGATATCCTCCTCCACGACAAGTCCCTCGATCGCACCATCAAGGTCACCAAAGCCGGTTCCGACACCACCGTCATCTGGAACCCCTGGAAAGAAGCTGCAGAGAAGATGGCCGACATGCCAGACAACGGCTACCAAAACATGGTCTGCATCGAAGCAGCAAACGCAGGAGAAGAAACCATAACACTGCACCCGAACGAAAAGCACTCACTCGGCACCCAAATCTCACTGGAAACCGAGTGACTCAATAAATCGCCAAACCTGCGCGATCACAGGAAAGCAAAATTCGGCCAGACCCCAGCTCGCTAGTCCGATAAGGACAACCACTCCCTCCACAACAGCTGGACTAGTCTGCCAATTCATCATCCGGAGTGTAGAAAAATTTCGCTGCGCATTCCACAGAAATCGCATCGACTTTCCCGTGTGGTTTTGTTAGTATAAACAACATGCAGCCCCCTCGCAATCGAATCCACTCACATATCCTGAGTCCCCATTGCGAAAATGATGAAAAACGAAAACCCCATCATTTCCCATCATCACGAAACCTACCAACACCCACTTAAACCTCTCACAGCCAACAAACAGAAAACAAAAACACTCGAATAAAATAAAAACTCAACCCATCATTTTCATCCCTCGGGCCAAAACACTTCTGCCTTATTTCTACTCCCCCACTCCCTTCATCAAATAGGCAAACAGATCACGCAGCTCCTCGTCGCTCAGCCCTGACAACAACGCCGGCGGCATCAACGAGATCGGGGACGCTTCCAGCTTCTCCACCTCTGTCCGATCCAACACCGTCACCTGCCCTGCCAGATCTCGCAACGAAACTGTCTTCGGCGACTGCTCCTGCATCAGTCCAGTAAGCACCCTACCGTCCTTCATCGATGCGACGTAGTTCAGGTAACCCTCTCGCAGCTCCAGGCTCGGATTCACGATCGAAGGAATCCAGAAATCCAGGTTTCCCCGCTCATACGGAGTCAGGTCCGGCCCGATACTCATCCCTTCCCCAAACAACTGATGACACGTCGCACAACGAGTCGAAAAGATCACCTTCCCCGCAGCAGCATCTCCAGCACCTGCGGACAGCACTTCCTTAATCCGCTTATCCTCTGCCGCCAGATCGACTCCACCGGATCCAGCTGCAATCCCCGGCCAGTGATCACTGATCCGCTCGTTCAGAGCCGGATCATTGTGCTGCATCATCAACTGCACCACATCCGGCGAAACATCGCGATCCTTCACTACGGCCTCGTCGACCTTGTCCATCATCATCATCGCCCACTTTGGACGGCTTGCCAGAACCCTCTCGGCCGTCGAACGCACATTGTGCTCTGCAGGAAGAGTGGAACCGTAACGTCCAAGAATCGTCTTGGGGATACTCGGATCATCATACCGGGCCAGAGACTGCAGGGCGACGCGCTTCAACGCGCTCTGTTGGTCCAGTCCAAGAAGCCTCAGCAATGGCGCCACAACAATTGGGTCCTCGATCTCGCCGAAAAGTTTCGCCAGCTCCAGCCTCTCGATCGGATTCGACGAAGAGGAGTTCACCACCGCGATCGCCTTCTTCAACGCTTCCTTGTCTCCCTGCTGAATTGCCAGCGCCATCTCGCTGCTTCCCGACTTCGCCGCATGCTCCCGCACCTGCTTGGCAAGCGCTTCCGGCAACTTCGGCATCGAAGTTCCTTCGAAAGCGAGAAACACACCAGTCATGAGCCGTTCTTTCGCATCCTTGTCAGGAGCCGCCTCAACCAGCCTGGATGCAGTCATAAAATTTTCTTCACCACCCGCCATCGCATAACGCCGACCGAGTCGCTCGGCGATGAACTCCCGGAACAACTTCGATTTCCAAGTGTCCGGCTCCGTCGCCAGCCTTACAACATCTGCACGTCCATCTTCCGCATGAGCCTCGATCGCCCACCAAATCAGCAAAGGAATATGGGGGTCCTCGAAATCTTCCTCAAACGGAAGCAATCGCTCAACAATAGCCAATCCCAACTCAGGTGTCATCCTTCTCGCGGTTGTAGCCAGACGAGCACGCAGAGAAGCATCGGAATCTGCTCCAGATTCCATAAAATTCATCTCCGCAAACTCCTTCGCAATATCCGATCGCCTTGCCTGCTGTTCCGGACTCAGGTTTTCACTCGCAATCGACGCAAACTCCAGAATCGCCACCTGCCAGCGCTTCGCTGCACGCTGCTCCGCTCCGCTCGGACGGTTTTCCAAATACATCGGAAACAGAAGCTCTCCGGCCGCGAGGCTGGCCGAGTCGAGCATTGCCGAAAGCTCCTTCAACTTTCCTTCCTCTTCGTCTGGAGCCAACAGTCTAACCTTGGAAAGAGGATCACTCTCATCCCATTCCAGCTCGAGCAAAGCTCGCTTTCTCACCACCCAGTTCGGATCTTCTCGCAAAATCTCAACAAGCTCCGCGGGCGCAGCCTCGCTCAAATCCCCGTGCATCACCTTCGGCTTCGTTCCCTTCGGCTTGATTCGATATATCCGACCGCTCCCTTTGTGCCAGTCGTCAACCGGCCTCACGTGACTCAATCTCGTATCATACCAGTCCGCCATGTAGACACAGCCATCGGGACCAACTCCGGAAAAGACAGGACGAAACCACCTGTCATCGGTTTCGACGAGTGGTTCCTCATCCACGGTGCGATAGGTAGTTCCGTCAGGGATCAGCTCACTCACCCACACAATGTTGTGGAGCGAATTTGGCGCAATAATTTTCCCATTCCACTCCTGCGGAAAGAGCCCCCCTTCATAAATACAGAATGCCTGGGCAAACCGACGATCATCACCCTCGTGCTCCATGTGCTGGAAGTAGCCGAATGCATAGGGGTTTGTCAGGGGGCCATGTTTTCCCCACGACTTCTTCCCATAGCTTCCTTGCGGATAGTACATCCCCCGGGTCTTTCCATTATTCGTTCCCGAAAAGACTCGACCGACAGAATCAATCTCAAGACTGAACGTATTCCCACCGCCTTCGGCAAAAATCTCAAACTTCTCCCATTCCGGATGGAATCGCCAGACCATCTGCCCCTGCCATTCCACCGCCTTGCCAGAATAGGGATCCACCACACTCCCAGTCGTAGTCGAGCCATTCACTCCGTACAGCCAACCGTCCGGCCCCCACTTCAAGCTGTTCATCACAGAATGAGTATCCTCAATACCGAATCCCGACAGCTTCACCTCAGGATCCCCATCCGGCACCGCATCCCCATCGGCATCAGGAAAAAAAAGGAGATAGGGTGCATTCGATACCCAGATACCGCCTGCCCCCGTCACGCACGAGGTCGCGATGTTCAATCCCGTAATGACATCACGGTGCTGATCATAAATCCCGTCTCCATCAGTGTCTTCAAAAACGGTGATCTTGTCGGCGCCTTTCTCACCGAGCGGAGGCGGGAGCGGAACCTTGTCGAACTGCGCCCGCAAGTGGTTGTCGTATTCAACAATCTTCAACCCTGCAGGGAACTGATACTGCAGATATTGCGTGACCCACATCCTCCCCTGCGAGTCCCAACTGATATGAAGGGGCTGGCCGATTTCTGGCTCACTTGCGATAAGTTCGATTTCAAATCCCTCGCGAACCCGAAACGCCTTCAGAGCCTCTTCCGGAGGAGTCGGATCCGAACCGTCCGAAAGAGCACCACGGCCCTCAAAGTTCAGTATCACTTCCGCCGCCTGATCAGAGCCTGCGACGTTCGCGTCCGGATCAGCAGCAACACCAGCCCCGACGAAAAATGTAGCAGTAAAGAGGTAAACGAGATCTCTGCGCATAGAGTTGAACATGACAGAAACCTCCTTTCCTTGAACACAAAAACCCCGGCGTGTTCATGGATTTCCCTGCGCAAAACTGCCCAAAGAGAATCCCTCTATCCTAAAGGCACAAAAAACCCGGTGCATCCAAAGACGAACCGGGTCAGCAAATTCCTGAGAATCGAAAACCGTATCCGATTACCAAGGCACCCGGATACCCGCACGGATGATCGCAAAATCGGCAGGATTATCGTCTACCCAGTTGTAGGAATAATCAGCGAAAAGCCCGGTGCAGCCCCACGACTCAAATCGCAGATCAAGACCACCGCCTACATACCAAAGCATGTCAGAGCTATTCGAACCTACGATACCAGGCCCACCGAAAACGTAAGGAGCGATTGTGCTGCAGCACTCACCGCCAAGAGGCATCCGATAATTGAAACCAAGACGCCCGACGTGCTCGATAGGAGCGCCGCCCTGCTTCATGTATTCCACTCCGATGCCGAAGTTGTGACCCAAGAAGTAAGTGAGACCAAGACCACCACCATATTCACCTTCGATATTCGCAACATCGGCCCAGGCGCCAGAAGCAAAAAGGCTGAACTCCCAACCGATGTCGTAGCAGTAGCTCGGGCTGGTGATTTTTTGCTCCACCATCGGCGACTTGGCGCTGTGGTAAGCTTCCTTATTCCAATTCCAACCCGCCTGGGTCAGAGAACAAGTGAGAAAAGTGATCGCGAGGACAGTAGAGAAAACCTTCATATCAGCGGTCTGAAAGACGTTCTAAGGCAGGATGCTACAGAGAAATTTCAATACGACAAACCTTTTTTCGCAGATTTACCGATCAGAGGTGATTACATTCCCACACCTACTCTGGGGTTTACTCAGTCGAATCTCCCGAGCCCCCTTCAGCGGCCGCCTGCAACCTCGATTCCATTTCCATCTCGATCAGCTCAGTCACAGTCACGAAGCGGTATCCCTTTGCGAGCAACTGATCAAAAGTCGATGGCATCGCATCGACGGTCGTGGCGTGCAGATCATGCACGAGAAGAATTCCACCAGGGCGAGCGCCATTCACAAGACGACTCGTCACCGTTGCGACACCAGGCTTTTTCCAGTCTTCGGGATCCACTGACCAGAGAATCGTCGGGTAACCAAATTCCTTCAGCATCAGCTTTTTCTGATCATTCTTTATCGCTCCACCCGGCGGGCGCATCGATCTCGGAGCAACGCCACAAGCCTCAATAATCATATCATGAGCATCCCTCAATTCCTTCCTCAGCGCATCGTCCGACATGCGGGACAGAGTCCCGTGAGTGACCGTATGGTTCCCAATCTCATGCCCTTCAGCAATCATGCGCTTCAGGATATCGGGATTGTATTCCACCATATTACCAACAACGTAAAAAGTAGCCTTAATCTTCCGCTTTTTCAACATGTCCAGAAGCCTCGGCGTATTCACCCCATGAGGCCCATCGTCGAAAGTGATCGCGAGAACTTTCTCATCCGTCTTGATGCTGAAATACGTGGCATCAATGTCGTAGTCCCATCCAGGGATACTCGACTTGGGACGGACCTTGTCCCACGTAGGAGCCTCCAGGCCACCCGTAAAGCGAAGCAACTGGGAATAGGAGGAACCCTGCCCATCCTGTCCCGAAGACTGCTTCAGAGAAGAAGGCACCTGACAGGACGTCAACAAAAGGGCGAACAGGGAGAAGAAACAAAAACCCGGTCTCATTGGGAAAAAGAAGGGAAACGTAGGAGGATATTCCGGCAAAGTATAGAACGAAATCCGCGTCGCACAAGCATCACTGAACAGCCTGTTTCAGCCCTTGTGGCAGTTCCAGTCCTTCTAACTCGCTACGAGGCACCTGCACCAGAACCGGCCTCGCAGAGGCATCCAGCCATTTCAATAGTGACCTGATCTTGTCTTTCTCCATCGTCGTGCAGCCGATCGTAGGCACCCCTCGCCCCAGCCAGATATGCATAAAAATCGCACTTCCCCTTCCCGGCACAATGGGATTCATGTTGTGCTCGACTACGATAGCGTGATCATAAAGCCCGTCCCTTCGCTTGAGAATTTCAGAGGAATTCCAGTCGGGAACGATGTTCGGATCACTCTTGCGTACCCAGCGATTGTAGCTTCGAGAATCTGGATCATCGATCCACAGGTCTCCATCATCGACTGTCCTGTAGGGAAACTGCGACAAAGACATTCCTTTTGCACCAAACCCACCTCCCAAACGGAAAACCCCGGCCGGAGCCCTGCGATCCCCTTCCCTTTTCGAGGGTTCTTCTTTCCGTTTGCGATGCAGCCCCAGTCCCCATCCCAGACCATTGCGCCCCACATTCACAGGAAATCCTTTCCCTACTTCAACCCACTTATCCCGAGCACGCTGGAAGGTCCGCAAAGTGCCCTCAGTCGCCGACCAGTCCGAAGTTACCACCAGCACCACCTGCCTGCAATCCACCTGCCACGGCGCGGCAGTCGAAACCTCAGGAGAGAGAATACAGATCAGAACCGTAAGAATTGCCCGACCTGTGCTTTTGCTGAGCTTCATCGAAAGAAAATGGCGGACAGGGTGGGATTCGAACCCACGGTAGAGTTACCCCTACACACGCTTTCCAAGCGTGCTCCTTAAACCGCTCAGACACCTGTCCTGAAATCGCTCGGTCGCGGCGAGCGGTTACAGTGCGTGATCCTTCATGATTCGCAAGGGAAAAACCATTCTTTCCTCCCGACTGTTGAAGATTTCCTGATTTCTCACGGATTTCAATGACACCAATGGAACGTATTCTAATTTTCTTTATAATTATTGTAATTTAAGAAAATCTCGTGTAAAATCATTTTGGTCCCCTACCGCATACTCCTTTTTCAAGAATGGACGCCCCAACGGTTCCATATCGGCAGACCTATTTTCGCAACACTCTTTCGATCTCGGCAGGAGTGGTGGGTATTCTTGCTTGCTCAGTTCTCATTGGCTGGATAATCCGCTCAGTGGCACTCACGCAGATAATGCCGTCATTTGCTCCAATGCAGTTCAACACTGCATTGATGTTTCTCACCTCCAGCGTCAGTGCGCTTTTGGCATTTCAGGGAAAGCACCGCTTCGCACTGATCGGATGTGTCCTCGTAGTCAGTTTCTCTTCAGTTACCGCTCTGCAATATCCGCTGGGAGTTTCGTTCGGAATCGACACGCTTTTCGTCGAGCCTTTCACGACAACTCGCACGTCTCATCCCGGTAGAATGGCTCCTAATACGGCGATTGCATTTGTATTGACCGGGTTTGCAATTGCTGGCTTTTCTTATCGGCCCCGCTGGACTACCCTACCCGTCGCAGCAGCCACGCTCGCTTTTTCCCTCGGTCTTCTTGCACTCTATGGTTATCTGGCGGCAGCGGAAAACGCATACGGCTGGGGTGATTTCACAAGAATGGCCCTGCATACCGCGACAGGGTTTATTATCCTGAGTAGCACTTTATTGGCCGAGGGATGGCGGAGAACTCGCGACATTCCCCCACCCAGACCTCTCCCCCACTGGCTTTCCTTCGTGGCATTGACGCTCGCCGTGACTGTCGCTTTATGCGCCTGGAACTCGATCGTAATTCTCCAGCAGAAAAGACAAGACCGCGAAATGCGAACTCTTGCGTTCGTCGTAAATCAGAAAGTAAGCCTGGCTATCAATGGAAACTTCCACGCAATGGTGCGAATGGCAGACCGCTTTGAAGGCGGGATGCGAGGCGATGGATGGATAGATGATTCCGTGAATTACCTGACGGACATCCGTGGTCTCTTTGCGATAGCTTACTTCAAAGAGAGCACAACGAAACCGTTCATCATTGCCCTGGACCAGTCGCGCGAGCACGAAGTTGCCGGATACAGCAACATTAAAGCACTCAAAAGCATTGCCGAAAGGGCTTCGATTTTTCAAGATCAGGAATGGCGTGAAGATGCTTTTCTTATATCCATTCGGATACGCGATCCCCACTCTCAGAAAGTCGACGGCTACCTCGTCGGTTTTTTTGATACCATTCCTTTCTTCGAACATTCGATCAAAAACAAAGATCACAGAAAACGAGTACAAATATCCATTGCTGGCATCCCTCTTTACACGGGAAGCAAGTTTGCCAGTTCGAAAAAAGCATCGGGCGGCTTCGCCACGGAAAGCGATCCAGATCATCCATGGAGCGTCACGGCGACAGGATCACAGGACTTGTCAATCACAGAGGTTGGCGTCCGCCTCTCTACCATTATGCTTTTTGGAGGATTGCTACTTTCCGGGCTAATCGCCTGGATCGCGAAACTTGGAATTGATACCTACAACCTCCAACTCCACCAAACAGACGAGGAGATACGCGAAGCCTACGAAGAGTTGGAGACCCTACTATTCGTTGTCTCCCACGACCTGAAAGAGCCTGTGCGGTCGATCAATTCGTTCACAGCCCTTTTGGAAGACGATCTGGGTGAAACACTGAATGACGACGACCGGGAATTGCTCCATCGCATCATCGGTGGCGCGGAGAGGCTCGATTCCCTTCTGTCCGATGTAGGCACGATTTCGCGGGCGTATCGGATGGATAAGTCATCACCTTCGGGCCCTCTGAATGAAATTGTGCAGGAGCAGATAGAAGCCCTCAACGAACAACTCCAGGATACCGGATCGAAATTGACAGTTTCTCACGATCTTCCCGCAATCGAAGTGGAGAAAGCATGGACCGGAAGAGCGTTGAACAATCTGCTCTCTAACGCGGTAAAATTCGCACAGCCAGGAATGCCTGCGGAAATCACAATCGAACCCTACATTGGTCCGGAAGGAAAAGGGATCGTTGTGAAAGACCGTGGAATTGGCCTACCTGAGAAAGCAGACGATCGCCTCTTCGATCTTTTCCGGCGTGGAGTTGGAAAAAATGTGGAGGGAACTGGTGTGGGATTGGCAATCGTGAAAAAAGTGGCTCAACACCACGGTGGTAAGGCGTGGTTCAAAAATCGCTCTGGCGGTGGAGCAGAATTCTACGTCACTCTATCTCCAGCGAAGAAGAGGTAGAACACTCGCCGGGTGCCACTCCTCAGTCCCCCCTTAGCTTCAGTGCAATTTGCCAGAAAATTGAGCAAAAGACCGCTAATCCCGGCAGCTCTTACAGAGTTCTTGAATATTATTTATTGCAATTTACCATAATTTCCATACCTTTAACCTGTCGCAAAGTCACTCGACAATGCCTACGGTCCCATTGAATCTTAGAAAAACGCGCCTGCTTGATCGCTTGGTCATGCCAGCAATTGCCCTTGTCGTTCTGCTAGGGGTGATTGTTATCGTCGGCTGGATCACGAAATCTCCGCTGCTGATGCAGATCGCTCCTTCGTGGGTGCCGATGCAATTCAACACTGCCCTTCTTTTCGTAGCCACCGGAAGCGCCGCAATCCTCTTGTTCTTGAGAAAATACCGGATTGCTATCCCCTTGGCCATACTGGTAGCTCTACTTGCCAGCCTCACCCTGTGCCAATACGCTTTTGGAATCTCTTTCGGCATCGATGAGGCACTATTCACCGCTCATACAACGGTGAAAACCTCTCACCCGGGCCGGATGGCTCCTAACACTGCCATTTCCTTTATTCTATGCGCGGTGATGATCATGGCATATCGCCAGTCCTCTGCAAACAGGGTTCTCGTCGTGTTCCTTTCCACATGCGTATTTTGCCTCGCGGCGCTTGCGATCTATGGCTATATCACGGGGACGGAAAGCACCTACGGTTGGGGAAACTACACTCGCATGGCAATCCACACAGCCACGGGTTTCGTAGTGCTGGGAGGATCCTTCCTCATCGACAGTTGGTATGCAGAGCGCACAGTTTCTGAAAAGCACAACCGTATCCCAGCATGGCTCTCGTTAGTGTCGACTTTGGTGGCTTTAACTATAGGGCTCAGCATCTGGAATACTGTTTCCTCACTCGAAAATCGAAGTGCTCTGGAAGAGACAAAGTTACGAGGCAAATCCATCCATACGCAATTACACTCTGTCTTAGATTCCGTCCGCCTTTCTTTAAAGCAAATGGTGCGCCGGTATGAAGGAGGGATACGAGGTCCAAACTGGGTTGAGGATGCTGAAGAGCATATAAGAACTACACCGGGGTTGTTTGCGATCACATTCCTTAGAGACGATGACTCGACCCGCCGAATCAACCTGAAGAACGAAGGGCTGCGTCATCTAGTCGAGGAATGGGAGACGGGAGAGTCTCCTTCCAAGCTAACTTTCGCCGATCTGGAAGAGTCCGGATCTTCGTTTCACTATTTCGTTATTTCATTGCGTATCGAAAACTCTGAGCCATTCAAGGACAGCGGATACCTGGAAGCGTTTTTTGATGCACGTGAGTTCTTCTCTCATGCGCTCCACCCCATTGTCGAAGATGAGAGATACGTAATTTACGATACCAACGGGGCGACAATCATTTCGACTATAGGTAACGAGAAAGAATCAAAGGGGCTCGAGAGCATTCATATCGAAGACACGTATCATGGCTGGTACGGTGAAGTTCTCGAGATTGAGCGGGCCAGCCTGACGGCTCTCGGTGTCACGCTCTCCAGTATGGCTTTGGTCGCTACATTTCTGATTGGAGGCCTCGTTTTCTGGAGCACTACTTTTGCCATCAATAGTTACAATCGCGATCAAGAGAGATCCGATTCGGAACTGTTTAGGACGAACACTGAACTCGAAACCCTGCTTCACACAATCTCTCACGACCTTCGAGAACCTATCCGAACGGTAAATTCCTTTTCCAGCCTCCTCGAAGAAGAATGCAGAGACTGTTTGAACGAAGACTCTCGCCACGTTCTTGATCGATTAAAAGGAGGGGCAGCCCGACTGGAGGATCTCCTCAGTGATATCGCTACTATATCCCGCCTACACCATTTGGAGATGAGCCAGGAGAAAACCTCCTTGAAGAGCCTTGTCGAAAGTCAACTCAAGCATCTCCACAAAGAAATCGAGTCCACAGGAGCAAAAATAGAAGTCTCGGAAAAACTCCCCTCGATCTTAGTAGAGAAAAAGTCGGCACAACAAGCTGTGCACCACCTCATCGGGAATGCCCTGAAATTCTCCAAGAATGGCTCCCCTCCCGAGATTTCAATTCACCCCTACCGAGACAAGAAACGGAAAGGCATCGTCGTAAAAGATAGAGGCATCGGGATCCAGCCTCCCATGGACGAAAGACTCTTTCAGCTGTTTCGCCGTGGCGTAGGAAGAGAAATCGACGGTACTGGCCTTGGGCTCGCTATTGTGAGAAAAGTAGCGGAAAAACATGGAGGTGAAGTCTGGTTTCGCAATCGAACTGGTGGAGGAACAGCATTCTACCTTGTGTTGACTTCACCTAAACCTTAGATATGAATCCCTGATGGTTGCTGAACTTGAACTGGAAATCCTGCTTGCTGAAGATAGCGAAGACGATGTCTATCTAATTAAGAGAGCTATTCGAGACGAAGAACTTCCGTTTCATCTCACTATTGCGACTGACGGTGTCGAGGCTATGGAAATGCTCGCAGAGAAGTCATCGAGTGGAAACTTGCCCAAGCTTATCCTACTCGACGTGAACATGCCCCGCATGAACGGTTTTGAAGTTCTGGATGCGGTCAAAGCAGATCCCCAATACAGGCAGTTGCCAGTGGTCATGCTGACATCCAGTTCAAGAGACGAGGATATTCTACAATCCTATGCCAAAGGAGCATCCTCTTACATCTCGAAACCCTCGCGTTATCAGGAATTCCGCGACATGATCGCAAATTTCTCGCACTACTGGACGAATATCGTTACGCTACCCTGAGCGGTCTCACATCCCACTACGTTCAGCTCACAGCCAGCAATTTTTTTGAGTTGGACAGACATCGCGAGGAAAAGAAGTTGTTAATGAAACAACTCATATGTTTTCCACTTGCAAATTTTATGAAAATTATTAATAATTCATAGAATATGAGAGCAAAAGTTTTCGTGGAAGATAGCGCGGAGACTCTGGAAACCGCGATAATAGACTGGTTGGAGGTCAACGACCACCATGAGGTAATCCATGTCCTCCAGAGTGAATCCAGTGACGGTAAAAAGAAGTCGATCACAGTCACAATTTTCTACCGCTAGAGTTGTGTAAGCCAAATCCGCTGCCAAATAGATAGCGAACCACCGGGCAAATAACCTACCCGGCTGCCTCGACATAGACGTGCTCGGCTACATTGATACCCAATTGCACTCGCCCTCCTTCTTTCTTCACAATCTCAAGTAAACCAGCGGCACGATCTGGATGAGAAAGCTCAAACTCTTCACCAATCGTCATTCCTTTCTCGTTCAGCCAACCCAGGAGAGCGGAATTACCATCTGACACTCGAACCACCCTATACGAACCAGCGTCGGCCTGGGCTAAAGGAGTCGCCTCAATCAGATCGTGAATCTTCCCATCCTTATCCGGGATAGGATCGCCATGGGGATCATAGGAAGGCTCACCTAACATTTTGTCGATCCGCTCGAGCAGTCGGTCGGAGATCACGTGCTCGAGAATCTCAGCTTCTTCATGAACTTCTGACCAGTCCAGGCCCATCACCTGAACAAGAAAAGTCTCGATAAGACGGTGCCGCCGCACCACCTTCATCGCAGCCGTCACTCCTTTCGGACGAAGACTAAGCCCACGTCTCGGTTGGTAATCAATGAGCCCTTTCTCGCTCAAATGCCGCATCATCGTAGTGACAGTTCCAGGAGTAACTTCCAACTCGCGAGCGATGTCCCCCACTGTAGCCGTTCCTTTTCCCGATTCTTGAATTCGAAGGATGGCCTTTAAGTAATTTTCTACAGTGCTGGAGGGCATGATTTTGAATAACCTACCACAGCATTTTGAGCCTCCCAATTATTTTATCTTGATTACTCAAGATAAATAGCGATGATATTTCAAATTAACCGAAAACCACGTTTTATGACTCGATCACGATTTCTATCTGCTATCGCCACACTCTCACTTTCGACTGCACTGATCTCGTGTGGCCCGGAGGAATCAGCCACCAGCACCGAAGCCTCAGGGACCTATCAGGTCACCGCGACAGTCGGAATGATTGCGGACATTGTTCGCGAAGTGGCAGGAAATCGAGCTGAAGTGAAAGGAATCATCGGCGAAGGAGTCGATCCTCACGTCTACAAGCCGACGAGTACGGACGTGAAGGCACTTCAGGCGGCTGACGTAGTTTTTTACAACGGCCTCCAACTCGAGGGAAAGATGGGTGATGTTCTCGTGAGGCTCGCGCGGACAGGAAAGCCCGTGTATGCCGTTACCGAAGAAATACTAAATCAGGCGGACTACATTCTCACCGACGAAGAGGAACACATGGACCCGCACGTCTGGATGGATGTGCAGGGTTGGATTCGAGCGGTGTCAGTCGTGGAGAAAGCTCTCAGCGAATACGATCCTGAGAATGCGGAGGAATACAAAGAGCGTGCTACCGCCTACCTTGAGCAATTGGAGTCCCTCGACGCATATGCCAAAAAGTCGATCAGCTCCATCCCGGAAGGGCAGCGAGTGCTGGTCACCGCCCACGATGCATTCAGCTACATGGCTCGCGCATACGGGCTTGAGGTCAAGGGAATCCAGGGACTCAGCACCGAGTCGGAGGCCGGAATCAAGGATATCGAAGACCTTGTCACGTTCCTCGTCGACAAGAAGATCCCGGCTGTCTTTGTGGAGACATCTGTATCAGACAAAAACGTTCGAGCACTGATCGAAGGCGCCAAAGCTCGTGGCCACAGCATCGTGATAGGTGGCGAACTTTTCTCCGACGCCATGGGCCCCGCCGGCACCTATGAGGGAACCTACATCGGTATGATCGACCACAACGTCACTACTATCACACGTGCTCTTGGGGGAGAAGCTCCCGCGAGCGGCAAAAACGACAAACTTACTCATTCTGAATAATCTCGAACCGAATCTTCCACTCTTACATGAAGACACTTTCACACCTTCTATCTGCCTCTCTGCCTGTCGCATTTCTTTCATTGTCTGCTTTCACCCTGTTGGCTGGCTCCCCTATCCAGCCGGTTCCAGACGAAACGCATAGCACCGACAAGTCCGTCTATAATCTTTTCAACCCGACACCGAGAGAGTTATGGAGGGATCTCTCGCCTGACCGCCCCGATGCAACGGAGAGCCCCCATACCGTTGATGCTGGAGCATGGGTGATCGAGGCCAGTTTCTTCGATTGGCGCCGCGATGGTGGCGATGACAGTTACACTATCATGTCGACCAACCTGAAACTCGGTCTTACAAACTCTACCGACCTTCAGTTCGTCTTCGATACATTTACCTGGGAAGACCCGGCAACTGGAAAAGGCGCAGAAGGCTTCGGTGATATGCAACTCCGGCTGAAACAGAATCTGTGGGGAAATGATGGTGGTGACACAGCCTTCGCTATCTTTCCATTCATCAAGATTCCTACAGGCACAAATCTCAGCAATGGCGAAGTCGAAGGTGGCCTGATTCTCCCTTTCGGTATGGACCTGGCTGACGGAATTGGTCTCGGACTAATGGCTGAAGTCGACGCCGTCTACAACGACGCGACCTTCGATCACGACGTGGAGTTTCTTCATTCCGCCGTGCTGGGATTCGACATCACGGAGAACGTTGGACTTTTCACTGAATATATCGGTATTACCGGCCCATCAGCGTATCAGTCATATTTTGCTGGCGGGTTCACCCTGAGCCTGAATGAAGACACCGTCCTCGACTGCGGAACTCAAGTCGGTTTGAATGGCCCGGCTGAAGACCTGGGAGTATTTGCTGGTTTTACGAAGCGCTTTTGACACAGCACACAGGGTGTCCTTTACTACAATTGTATGATTCGCAACCGCCGCCTTAGCCAGGGCGAATCAGGCTGACACATTCCCGAGATGTCCATCGACTCAGAAAATCTGAAAACCCAGTCGACCCACCCGCCAAGGTCGACGGAAACGCGTCCGGAACACCCACCCGAAATTCCCCTCGCCATCCACGACCTCACCGTCGCGTATCATCGCAAACCTGTTCTCTGGGATGTGGAACTGAATATTCCCGAAGGAAAGCTCGTTGGCATCGTCGGGCCCAACGGAGCGGGAAAGAGCACGCTCCTGAAAGCGATTCTTGACCTTATTCCAAAAACCTCAGGATGGGCGCATATCTATGGCAAACCCTATCGTAAAATGCGCCACTTGGTCGCATACGTACCGCAGCGGGAAAGTGTGGACTGGGATTTTCCTGTCAGTGCCCTCGACGTCGTTGCGATGGGGGCTTACCGACGAGTTGGTTGGTTCCGCCGAGTCAGCAAAAAGGAGAAAGACAGAGCGATGGAGTCTCTCGACAAAGTCGGCATTGCTCATCTCGCTCACAGGCAGATCAGCCAGTTGTCCGGCGGACAGCAGCAGAGAGTGTTCCTTGCCCGAGCACTCATGCAGGATGCCGAACTCTACCTGATGGATGAACCCTTCGCTGCAGTCGACGCCGCTACAGAGGAAGCCATCGTCAAACTTCTCCGCATGCTCAGCAGCGAGGGAAAAACCTGTCTCGTCGTACACCACGATCTCGCCACGGTAACCACCTACTTTGACTGGCTTGTCCTCCTGAACATGCGAGTCGTGGCAGACGGCCCTGCAGAGGAAGTGTTCTCACAGGAAAACCTTCAAAAAACCTACGGAGGAAAACTCAACCTGCTCGAAAAAGCGGCCGAAGCCCTGCGGCGAGCGAGGGCCTGAATGACAATGTCCGACATCCTCGAAGTGCTGTTCCTGCAGAACTACAACACGCGCCTTGTCGTGTTGAGCACTACAATGCTCGGAATCGCCGCCGGCTTGATTGGATCCTTCCTTCTTCTCCGGAAGCGATCACTGATGGGTGATGCCCTCTCCCACGCAACATTGCCCGGAATTGCCATTGCTTTCGCCGTAATGGTCAGCATGGGCGGTGACGGAAAATCCCTCCCGGGCCTTTTGTTAGGTGCCACCCTTTCCGGCGTCGCCGGCATCCTGACAATGCTACTCATTCGAAACACCACCCGGTTGCGTGACGACGTGGCAATGGGTTTTGTACTCAGCGTTTTCTTCGGCGTCGGCGTCGCCAGCCTGCGAATGGTGCAGACACTCCCCGGTGCCAGCTCAGCTGGTCTGGAATCGTTTATTTACGGAAAGACCGCTTCCATGGTCCAGTCCGACTTTCTTATCATCGCTTTGGTAGCGGGAGTATCATCACTCATTGTTCTCGGTTTTCTCAAAGAGTTCCTTCTTCTATGTTTTGACGACGGATATGCAGCAACACAGGGATGGCCAACACTTGCCCTGGATCTATTGCTGCTGGGAGTGGTAACTGCCGTTACTGTGATCGGGCTGCAGGCCGTTGGGCTCATTCTTGTCATCGCTTTCCTGATCACCCCCCCCACAGCTGCCCGTTTCTGGACGCACAATATGCTGCCGATGCTGTTTCTGTCCGCTGCCATTGGTGGTGCCAGCGGATGGATCGGAGCATCTGTATCAGCCCTCACTCCCCAACTGCCCGCTGGAGCAGTGATCGTTCTCGTAGCAGCCCTGCTCTTCCTTTTGAGTATGCTCTTTGCCCCGGCAAAAGGAGTCATTCCACGGTTTCTTCGCCAGTCAAGGCTCCGGCGAAAAGTTGACCGCCAACACCTCCTGCGAGCCGCCTACGAAATCCTCGAGACCGAGGCCGGCGGAAATGAAGTTCGCAATGAGTCATTCCCTATCAAAGACCTTCTGACCAAGCGAGCATGGTCACAACGAAAGCTACGGCACGTGCTAGCGGTCGCAAAGCGAGAAGATCACATCGAGCCGGCTGCACCCGGAATGCTGCACCTCTCCGAGCCAGGTTTTGGCGAAGCGGCACGAGTCACCCGAAATCACCGACTTTGGGAAACCTATCTCATCAAATACGCAGATATCGCCCCGAGCCATGTCGATCGAGATGCCGACATGGTCGAACACATTCTCGGTGCCGATATCGTGCGCCAACTGGAAACCTACCTTGGAGAGAAACACATTTCTCTCCCGGTCCCTCCGAGCCCGCACATGATCGATTTAGGAAAGGAGGAGACGAAATGAATTGGACTTCCTTCGACAACTGGATCGTCATCGTTGGTGCACTCTGTGCGATTGCCTGTGCCCTTCCTGGTTGCTTCCTCGTTCTTCGAAAAATGAGCATGATGGGTGACGCGATCAGCCATGCAGTATTACCAGGGCTCGCCATTGCATTCCTCATATCAGGCACTCGGTCCAGCGCTTCGATGTTCATTGGCGCCGCCATCGCAGGAGTTCTTACTGCCCTTTTCACACAGTGGATCAGTAGATTCGGAAATGTGGACCGAGGAGCTGCCATGGGAATCGTATTCACTACGTTATTTGCCGTCGGCCTGATCATGATTCGGCGCGCGGCAGACAATGTAGACCTCGATCCGGGATGCGTTCTTTATGGAGCGATCGAATTGACTCCTCTCGATCTCATCCCTGTCTTTGGAGTAGAGATTCCACGAGCAGCTCTGGTCAACGGAGGAGCGCTCCTGGCGAACCTCCTCGTCATTGTGCTCCTTTACAAGGAACTAAAATTGAGTTCCTTCGATCCCGATTTAGCAGACACGTTAGGGTATTCATCACGATTTCTTCACTATCTTCTTATGACCATGGTAGCAGTCACTACCGTGGCCGCTTTCGAATCGGTCGGGAGTATCATCGTCATCGCGATGCTTATCGTTCCACCGGCGACAGCACTCTTACTCACCCGCAGGATGATTCCCATGCTGCTCATTGCAGCTGCGGTGGCAGCATTGTCTGCCGTATTCGGTCACATATCTGCTCTCATCGTCCCCGGGTGGTTCGGCTTTGACAGCACCACCTCCTCCGGGATGATCGCCCTCGTTGCCGGTGGATTCTTCGTCGCGGCCTGGCTCTTCAGTCCAACCGAAGGCCTTGTTACGAAGAAATTCCTTATGCATCGCGAGGCATTCGTAGAAAAGCCATCAGCAGAATCTGCATCGTGAGAATTTTTTCGATGACGAAGCATTCCCTCCGCGTTTTCTTTACGGCAGTCTTTCTTCTCCTTTCGAACGAGGGAATTGCGAGCGATTCAGAAGAGTTCAGCGGCGGATCGACCACCGTCTTTCAGGCCGGGCAAAACGCTTATTCCCTCCCCCTCGCGAACATTTCTCGGGAAAACCGAAGGGCTCACGTCATTGGAAATTCCTTCTTCAACAAAAACTGGATCGTCGCCCCGGCATCACCTACGTCACGGGACGGACTGGGACCACTATTTCATGCCCGCTCCTGCTCGGCTTGCCACCTTCGCGATGGTCGAGGTGCTCCGCTAACCGACGATCAGCCTTCTTCTGCATTGCTTTTCCGTCTTAGTGTTCCCGGAAAATCGGAAACCGGCTCCCCCATTCCCGATCCAACATTTGGCGATCAACTCGCTATCGATTCAATTCCAAATATCGAGCCCGAAGGAAAAGTGATCATCGAATATGAGACTATCAAAGACACATTCCAGGACGGAACCACCTACACTCTGGAACGCCCCATCTATCAGCTCGTTTTCTCCGACTCACATGGCTCGCCCGATCCTGGAATCATGTTCAGTCCTCGCATCGCGCCTCCTCTTCACGGTCTCGGTCTCCTCGAAGCAATCCCGGAGAAAACGATCCTCGATCTCTCTGATCCTGAGGACTCGGATGGAGATGGCATTTCCGGAAAACCAAATCGCGTCTGGAACCCTGAAAGTGAAAAGATTGAAGTCGGGCGTTTCGGGTGGAAAGCAAACCAGACCGATATTCGTCAGCAGACCGCTGCGGCTTTTCTATCAGACATCGGAATCACCTCCTCCGTCCACCCGAAAGAAAGCCTAACAGACCATCAGTTCAATCTCCTGAAAGCTTCTTTCACCTCCTCTCTCACACCAGATTTAGATGACAAGATTCTCGACCGTGTTGTCAGCTATACGCAGACGTTGGCACCACCTGCCCGGCGTGATTGGAAATCGCCCTTGGTGACCAAAGGGAAATCCCTCTTTCACGAAGCTCGTTGCTCAGCCTGCCACATTCCCGAACTGAAAACAGCATCGGAATATCCCGCGCTACCGGAACTCGAAAATCAGACAATTCGCCCTTACACCGACCTTCTCCTCCATGACATGGGGCCTGAATTGGCCGATCACCGCCCCGACTTTGCGGCCACTGGAAC
The DNA here is from genome assembly GCA_002698785.1 of Verrucomicrobiales bacterium. Taxonomy (GTDB): domain Bacteria; phylum Verrucomicrobiota; class Verrucomicrobiia; order Verrucomicrobiales; family DEV007; genus Arctic95D-9. The sequence continues at coordinate 165,461 of PAAG01000046.1, forward strand.
CGAGTGGCGGACACCTCCACTCTGGGGTATCGGACTCACTGAAACCGTGAATGGGCACACCCGATTCCTCCACGATGGGAGAGCACGCAATCTGGAAGAAGCAATCCTCTGGCATGGTGGTGAGGCGACATTTTCTCGCGAAGCCTACAAAGCGCTCCCAGCCAAAGAACGCCAGGCACTTCTCGCATTTTTAGAATCCCTGTAGTCGGTCACGCCCAGGAATTTGGTCGGAAAGGCTTGGCATTTTTTGCCAACTTCGCTTCATTCAAAACCATGGCTGCAAAACCATTTCTTATCGCCGCGCTCACTCTCGTATGGGCAGCATCGTCGCCCGCCGCCGATTGGCCCATGTGGCGTGGTCCGAATTCAAACGGTACCGCGATTGCCGAAGAATGTCTCCCTCGGGACTTTTCCGACAAATCCGCACTGAAGTGGTCTGTCGATATTCCTGGCAGATCTCATGGTTCAGCCTGCGTTGTGGCTGAAAATGTTTTCATCGCAGTTGCCGACGAGGAAAAGCAGACTCAGTCGATCTACTGTTTTGATCGAGAGACCGGCGACAAAAAATGGAACACTGAAATCCACGAAGGTGGCTTTACCCAGCAAGGCAACAAGAAAGCATCGTGGGCATCTGGAACGCCCGCCTGTGACGGGGAAAAGGTATACATCAGTTTTCTTAACGGCGATGCCGTCTACACCACAGCCCTCGACCTCGATGGCAAACAGGTATGGCAGACCAAGATCACCGATTACGTCCTGCACCAGGGATACGGCTCCTCGCCTATGGTTTACGAAGATCTTCTTCTCGTTTCGGCTGACAACAAAGGCGGTGGTGCCATTTGTGGGCTCGACCGCAAGACCGGAGAAATCGTTTGGAGACACGAACGTGCCGAGTTTCCCAATTACCCATCGCCCGTCGTTCTCGAAGCTTCCGGTAAAAAGCAGCTCTTCATGATCGGCACAGAGAAGGTAACGAGTCTCGATCCGCTGACCGGAGAAGTGAACTGGGAGATAGATGGTTCCACCACCGAATGTGTCTCGACCACGGTAACCGACGGAAAGCATATTTACTCCAGCGGCGGCTATCCCACCAATCACATTACCGCGATAGTTGCCGACGGCTCCGGTGACATCGCCTGGGAGAAAAAAGACCGTCTTTATGTTCCCTCCCTTTTGGAAAAAGACGGCTACATCTGGGCTGCCCTCGATTCGGGAATAGCTGTCTGCTGGGACGCCGCGACAGGAGAAGAAATGTGGAAAGATCGCCTCGGAGGAAATTTCACAGGATCACCCACGTTAGTCACAGACGCCTTCTATGTAGTGAATGAGACAGGCGAAGTTTTCATCGTAGAAACCAACCCCGAAGGCCCTGAAATTCTCGGCCCCGAAAAGATCGCTGACGAAACCTTTTCTACCCCTTCGATTTGTGGAAACGAGATTTTCCTCCGTGTTGCAGATTACGACGGCGAGCAAAGACAGGAGCGCCTGGTTTGTTATTCAGGAAAATAGAATCAATTTACATCCCCATCCTCTCACGATATGAGACAGTCCCTTCTTTTCATTCTCGTTGCCTTGTCACTTGGCACCTCACTCAGAGCAGCCGAACCACCCATCTCTGACGACTTCGCAAGTAGCGATGATTCAATCAGGCGAGCCACCCGGGGTCCATGGAAGTTCGAAGAAAACACTGCCTTCTGCACACAGGACGACAAGCTCTACAAGAAGTTCAAGGACCACGGTCCTGCTCTCTGGTATGACGTTGATTTCACTGATGCAACCGTCGCGTTTTCCATGAAGCCCGACGAGAATGTGCAGAGCTTCATTTTCACCATCAACGGATCCGACGGTCACATCTTCCGCTTTGTTTCTCGAGACCGAGGCACCTTTATCAAGGCATTTGCTCACGAAGGAGAGCCCGATGGATCTCTCGATCGCGAAGGCCCGCCGCTCCGACCCGGAGAGTGGACCGACGTCACGGTGACGTTCAGTGGCGATACAGCAGAGGTGAAAATCGGTGATTACGAAAAGACGGTTTCCCATCCCGCCATCGATCACTCGAAGACAACGGTCGGTCTTGGCTTCAGCTTCGGGACGATGGCGTTTCGCAATGTTTCGGTAAAGTAACGTTCTTTTTGTGCGAAATTTTCCATCTCCTTCTAAGAGCTTCGTCCTTTGCGTCGTCCATTATGTATGGCGGCTACCACTCGACCCACTTCGGACTCACAGTTCCCGACCTTCCTCCCCATACTGCCGTCTGCCAATCATCGTCTCATCCCAGTCACTCGGGTGAGCCTTCGAATTACCTCGGCAGATATCAGAAAGATGGACTACCACCTGAACGAGTGCCCGATCTCCAATCCGGCAGTTCAGAACGCAATCGCAGAAAAACTACGCCTGCTCGTACAGGCGAGCTACAATGTCTCGGTGACACCCGTTCGGGGCTCTGCAATCGCACGAATAGGTAACGAATCCTACGATCTAGGCACAGAAGTCGGCAAGTGGCTGGAAAGTGTCTACATGGGACTCATTCCGAATCCACAAGTGTTCGACATTGAGCTCCCGCTGAAAGTCATTAGCAAAAAAGTGCTCATGGTCAGCAATCGGGATCCTGGAGCCAGACAGAAGTTTCGCGCAGCCGGTTGAAACAACCGCACTGCGATTTCGAGACAAACAAGCGAATCGGGGAAGATCAGGCTTCCTCGGTGACTATCCTCGACTCATCTGCTCCCAGTTTCTTGAGAGCCTCTGTCACGTCCTCGACCATTGCAGGTGGTCCGCAAACGTAGAAGTACTGGTCGAAATCACTTATCTGTTTCTTCAGATAGTCTTCGTCCACTCTTCCCGAGAAATACCTTTCGCTCTCCTCGTCAGTGATGACAAACTTGGCGTCATCTCCGAGAAGTCGTCGCAGTTCTCCGGCAAGAATCACGTCGCTCTCTCTGTCGTTAGAAAAGATCAGGCGATTTCCTTTCAACTTCTCCTCCTTCTCAAGCTCACGAAGGATTGAAATAAATGGCGTAATGCCCGCCCCACCTGCGATGAAGGTTCCTGTTCCCATGTACTCGATGGCACCCCAGGCGTCTCCCAGTATCAACTCATCTCCCTCCTTCAGATCCCCAAGCCGATCGGTAACGCCATCTCTCTCTGGATAAATCTTGATGGTAAACTCAAGCTTCGCGTCGTTCGGGAGCGAAGTGAACGTGAAGGGCCGTTCTTCGTCGCGCCATCCATCTTTCGCTATAGCCACTTCGGTTGCCTGCCCAGGTCGAAACTGGTATCCATCGGGCCGGTCTGTCACGAAACGCTTTACTTCAGGGGTCACATTTTCAATTTCTAAAATACTTACTGTTGATTCACTCATGGGTTGTAAAAGGCGCAAACGGTGTTCCAACCAGGGACCATCCTACAAAACATTGTATTCCAACGCCTTACACAGAACAGAACTAACACCCAGCAGGTCTAAGACAATGCGATCTGCATAGTCCACCGTTCACAATCGGTACATAGCAAACGAGATCTGCATTGCGAATCCTCGATAATAGAAGATCAATAAATCGATGAAGTGCCCCTCACCCCGGAAATACCTCGCCGCTTTTCTCACCTTGATATGCGCTGTCCAATTAACGGCTCAAGACACCTGGAACGACAAATTCAAGCGCTTCAAACATCCTGTCGTACTCGAAGCACCAAACGGTATGAAGGTGCTCGATCGCCCGGCAAACGACGCCAAACTTCTGGGCACCACAGCCGAACCCCAAAAAGGAATTGTTTCCGGATTTGTTCCACTGGGGAATCTTCGCTTCTACGTGACGAAAGAAAGCTATGATGAGTGGATTGATACCGGGAAAGCGCCTTCCTTTCTCTACTTCGACGGAGAAGAAGTTCTCCCTCCGCTTCCGAAATTAAAGAAGCGTGTGCAGGGAATCGATCCGGATACAGGGGAAGATGCGATCATCGAAGTCTATGAAGCGACAACTGCAGTAGAAGCCGCTTCCCAATGGCCCGTCACCGACCGAGGGAACTACGATGCCTTCTATCCCGCGACAGTGAAACTGGCTGGACCAGTCGGAGAGAACGACTGGGAAGTCCTCTTCGAACTTCATCCCAACAAGGACGCACCACTTTTCAATCTTCCGTTCACTGATGACTCCTTTGAGGAGATGATGAGCGGCAATTCTGAGTATAAAGTCATTCGCCTTCTGTCCTCTCCCAGCGAAGACAAGCTCGTCCTTTCGGGCACAGGAAATCGTGAAAATATTCTCGGACTCTTGCGCGCAGGCTGCGTTTTCCTTGCTGCATTCAACGAAGGAAAACTGATCAAGCTTTCTACCGGCGGCGATGCATGGAGCTCTCCTGCTCCTACGTCACGGCTCAGCATCCCCGCCGTGCAGAAAGGGCAGTCTCTCTCCTTTCTCTTCTATGCCTCCACCAGAACTGGCATCCCCACCCAGCTCCAGTGCACTCCCAATAGAATTGTCGGGGCAGACTACACGAAATACAGCATCATCGAAGATATGGGCGCTCCCTTCGTTCCCGATACGGCGAACGACTTCGAGACGCAGAAAAACTGGACCGTCACCATTCACGGCGACCAGAGCATAGCACTCGCAGCCCCTCTCTGGGACGGCCGCGGAGCCCCGGGGATGATCGAACTCGAAGGAATCGATCTCGATCCCGAACCCGCCCAGAGCCAAACACCTCCCGATGCAGTGTCGAATCTGTATTCATGGATGCCCCTTGCCAAGTTTGCTGAAGAACTCCCGCCCGAAATCGAAAAACAGCAGATCCCAGCGGGCTGGCTACCTCTTACTCAGACGAAAGTGGGCACTGTCCCCGCAACACAAAGAGTGTTAGAAACAGATGGCCTCGGTGGTGCCGACGGACTGTAGAGTTGAGACAGTAGGGCGCTCTGCCCTGCGCGAGGCAAATCGGGCAAAATGCACTCAAATAGACGTAGGATTGCACTTCGCAATTTCGCATCCGTGCTGCTCTAGATGCTTTAACCACATCAAAGTCCCCCAACCCACTGATACAAAAGGGCTACCACTTCAGGCTTGTAATTTCTGGGGATCGGCATGATAAATGCACGCAATCGCGCCATACACGGATGCGTTACTCTCACTCCTTATTTACCAGTGCATTTGCCTGCACCTCCCTGTTTGCCACACTCACTTTTGCCGACTCATTCTCTTTTTCCAAGTTAGAGTCGATCGCTCAGGAGCGTGCAAAGGCCGACTATTCCCCTCCGCAAGAGCTACCTCAGGTTCTCAACGATCTGAACTACGATCAATACCGAGCCATCAAGACGAGTGAAGGTGGAGTCCTCTGGGAAGATCGCCAATCGCCTTTCCGAATCGAGTTTCTCCACTCTGGGTACCTGTTCCGGAAACCGGTGAAAATGAACCTCATCAATTCAGAGAACGGAGAAGCGAATCCGCTTCCGTTTTCTAAAAAGTGGTTCAACTACGACGAGCTTGTTGTTCATGACCCAATTGAAGAAGAAAAGATCGGAGGCTTCGCTGGCTTTCGCATCCGCCACCCGTTGAATGGCGGTCCCAATGACTTCGACGAGATTGGCTCTTTTGTCGGAGCAAGCTACTTCCGGCTCATGGGAAAGGACCAGGCATATGGGCTGTCTGCCCGGGGCTTGGCCATCAACTCAGTCCATCACGAAGCTCCGGAAGAATTTCCCGACTTCGTTGAATACTGGCTCGTTGAACCCACTCCGGGAGACAATTTTCTCCACCTGTATGCCCTTCTAGATAGCCCGAGCGTCGCCGGCGCCTTCCAATTCAAAATCTACCCGGGGGAAAGCACAGACGCTGACATCGACGTATCCCTCTATTTCCGGAAGGAAAATCCATCGATCGGCCTCGCACCGCTGACATCGATGTATTGGTTCGGCGAGAACCACAAGGAACGGCCTTTCATGGACTGGCGCCCGGAAGTCCACGATTCAGATGGCCTACTCTTCACGACGTGGAACGACGAAACAGTCTGGCGTCCTCTCTACAATCACCACGCCATCCGCTTTGCCTGGTTCAACGCCCCGGATGTTCAGGGGTTTGGCCTGATGCAGAGGGATCGGAACTTCGACAACTACCAGGACCTGAGTAACCCCTACTGGCTCACGCCTACGGGATGGGTCCAGCCCAAAGACAAATGGGGAGAAGGCGCGGTTCGCCTCATCGAACTCCCCACGAACAACGAGGGAATGGACAACGTTGTTGCCTTTTTCGAACCCCAGAATAAGCCGAAAGCCGGCGATTCCCTCTCCTACTCCTATACGCTGTCATGGAAAATGCACGACGAGGAGGTCCTCTCTCGAAACAGGGCCATTTCCACCCGCCTCGGAGAAATTGTCGCCTTCCCCGACACCCGGCGGTTTGTCATCGACTTCGACGGGCCAGAACTGAGAGCACTCGCTCCCGACGCTCCCGTTTTCGCAGAAATCAACTCCAGCTCCAACGGTTACGTGACCGAGAACCAGTGCTTCAAAAACGTCAAGACTGGCGGCTGGCGTGTCGAGTTCAAGATGGACACCGACGACTCAAACAGCCAGCCCGTCGAACTCCGCTGTCGCCTCCTTTCAACAACAACCAAGCAACCAATATCAGAGACATGGTCATATCAGTGGAGCCCTTAAGTCCCGCAGCAACCTCGAGCGAAAACTGGCTCGAAAACCGGGAATCCCTCGAACAATGGAACGAGGCGTATCGACGCGTCGAAGCATACTTCCTCGCTTTGCATGTAAACAATAAGCTGTTGCTCAGCTCACTCGTGCTGAAGATCCTTGGCCGTGCCAATCTCCGGCACGAACAGGAGACACATCGCCTTCCGGTGGAAATCGCGGCAGAAGAAACCGACAAACTGATCGTTTCCTGGTTCCGGGATGTATTGGGCGACGAAGCTCCGGAACCACTCGACAGAATCTCTGCTCGTGGACGCCTCGCTTTGCTCCTCGTAGAATCTCGGGTTCCGTGGCAACAACTGTTCCTCTCGGAAGAGCCCGTCCCTGAACAATTCAAAGAGGCGATACGAGAAGCCTACCTTCGAGCTGACCCGGATTTCAGCTTTGTTGAAATGCGCCCACGTCCGATCGATTTGGGAATTGTCCATGCCGCCAACAGAACTCTCGAAAGTATGGGACGTTTTCGTACAGCCGTGCAATGGGCTCTCTGGATCGCATTCGGCGCGCTACTCTCACTCATTTTCTTCCTGACCCGCTAACCATTTTTTCCTCCATGAATGCCAACGACTCTGGAACGAGGGCGAGAGCTCTCGAGACCGACTCCACCCTGCAGACATTTCTTTTCTTTTCAGTCGTCCTGGGTATTACCGGGCTCGGTTCCTACCTGATGGCTGACTATCTGTGGCACTTGGGGTGGACTTTTTCATCCGCCATCATGTGGTTCCTGTTTACGATCCTTTTCGGGTACCTGGCTTTTGGCTTTTCCCACGCCGCCTTTGGCTTCTTCCTGCGCCGGTTCTCCCCAACCGCCGCAAAGATGCCCGACTCCATTGGAGAGCCAGAAAGTGACACTGTTCCGCGAGTCGCGATTATTATTCCGGTATACAATGAACCCGTAGAGCGTGTCTTTGCAGGACTGGGCGCGATCTTCGACTCCGTCATGCGAGAACCGGAGCACGACGTTTTTGACTTCTTCATTCTCTCCGATTCCAACCAGCCCGAGCAGTGGGTCGAGGAAGAAGCCGCATGGATGAACTTCCTCCAAAGTCGCAATGCACAGGACCGGGTCTTTTATCGTCGACGTCCCAGCAATGTGAACAAGAAAAGCGGGAACGTCTCCGATTTCTGCCGCACATGGGGTGACCACTATCGCTACATGATTGTCCTCGACGCGGACAGTATTGTGACGGGCAGCACCCTGACAGAACTCTATCGGCGCATGGAGTCTCACCCCCGAGTGGCACTCATCCAAACCGCTCCTGGACTCGTCGGGGGAGAATCTCTCTTCGGCCGCATGCAGCAGTTCGCAAATCGTCTCTATGGTCCTGTCTTTATGGAAGGCCTTGCTTTCTGGCAACAATGCGGAGGAAACTTCTGGGGACACAATGCCATCATTCGCCTTCGTCCGTTTATCGAACACTGCGATCTTCCGGAGTTACCGGGTCGAAAGCCTTTCGGCGGTCATATTCTCTCCCACGACTTCGTTGAGGCAGGCCTCTTACGACGGGCAGGCTGGGAAGTCTGGATTGCTCAGGATCTCGAAGGCAGCTACGAAGAAGGCCCACAGGGAATCATCGAATCTGCCCAACGGGACAGACGCTGGTGTCAGGGCAACCTCCAACATGCCATGCTTCTTTTCGCACGTGAGCTGCGCGGGAAAACACGCATCCACTTGGCTAACGGTATTCTCGGATACGTTGCATCCCCCATCTGGCTTCTCTTCATGTCTGTTGCTTTTTATCAGGCATTCGCTCATGGCGACATGTTTTACGCTTCCATTGCCACAACTGCCCAGGGGCTGTTCTTACTTGTCCTGACATTGACACTTCTTTTCATGCCGAAGTTCCTTTGTCTTGTCGACCTTGCTTTTGATAAAGAACGTCGCAAAGGATTTGGGGGAATGCTCAACGCCTTCACCAGTTCTTTGATCGAAACCTTTTTCAGTGCTCTCCTCGCTCCGGTTCTGATGCTGTTCCACACAAAGTTCGTCATCTGGAATATACTTGGGAAGACCGTAGGCTGGGCCGCACAACGCCGCGGAGCGCAGGGCACGTCATGGGACGAAGCGATCACCACGCACGGCTTTCACACTCTCCTCGGAATTGGCGCCGGTATCGTGGCATTCATGGTCAATCCGATTCTGTTCTGGTGGTTGTCTCCCGTTCTAACTGGGCTGTGGTTGTCGATTCCTATTTCGGTATGGACCAGTCGAAAAGACATCGGGATGACTGCCAAGCGTGAACAACTCTTCCTCACGCCCGAGGAACAGAATCCACCGGTAGAAGTCACACAGGCGTTGACCTTCAAGACAAAACGTCGCCACCACTTCGGCAGTATTACCGATGCGGTCCTCGACCCATACCTGAACGCTGTACATGTTTCGCTGCTGAGAAGAGCGCGCCGCCGACTGGTAACCGGGCAGAAATACTATGGTCGAGAGGTTGCCTCCTGTGTTCCGAAAACAGGCTCTTCGGACGAACGCCGTTTTCTCGCGGAACGCCTTCTTCGCGACGGCCCGGAGTCACTCAGTCAGGAGGAAACCATGGACATCCTTTCCGACATCGACAACATGCTTTGGATGCACCGGGAGGCATGGCTGCGCCCCAATGCCGACCTGTCAACCCGCTGGCAGAAAGCGATCAGTGTCGTATCTGCAGCGGTGTAAAGGCCAGCCTACTCGTCCTTCTTGAAGATCGCCGAGTAGTCGCCGGTCTTGAGGATATTGGTCGTGGAAACTCCCTCTTCCAAAGACAGGAACCTCACGTCTATACCTTTCTCCTCGATCGCCTTTTTCAGGCTCTCATCAACCGTATCTAAAACGTAGTCCCCACCTTTTGTGTAAATGTCAGGAGAAATCTCAAGAAGCAGATTCGTGACATCATCTTCGTCAAAAGAAGTCATATAATCCACCTCATCAACCTCGGCCATATAGGCGACACGCTGTCCCAGATTTCGCACAGGTCGTCCCTCGCCTTTTCTCCGTCGAACGGACTCATCTTCGTTCAATCCCACGATCAGGACATCCGCCAACTCCTTTGACTCCCGAAGAAGCAACACGTGCCCCACATGCAGAAGGTCGAAACAGCCATTGGTAAACACGATCTTCTTTCCCTCCCTACGGAGCTGTTCCAAAAGCTCAGGCAGATTTTGACGCGGGACGAATTTCTTAATGTCAGACAAATCGGAAACGGTTTCTTCCATAAATTCAGAATTGCAACACTAGCGCCTACCTCTCGCCTGACAACCGGACAATTCCCTTTCTACGGCAAGACGAACTCTACCACCACCGGTTCAGTCCGCTCCATAAAATCAGGATACTTCACGATATCAAGATTGAAAGGCCGGGCAACACTGTTTCCCGCCACATCCTCAAGAGCGGGATCGACCTCCATCCGATATTTCCCACTCTCCCACAGTTGCCTGCTTACGAAAAGATATTCAGAATTCGATGAGAAGAAATTAGGAACAACGACCTTTCCTGATTCGTCATAGAAAGTAATCCGTTTTTCGGCAGACACTGAATCGATGCATTCGCCGGTGAGTACCTTGATTGCTCTCTCGCTCTCCCGTTCTACCGTCCATCCCGATGGATCTGGCTGCGCATCATCCGTCGGCCCAGCGTAAAAATCGAACCGTTCCGTGTTCCTGTCTTCCCCCGTTAACCCTTTTCCATCTTCGAAATCCCATTCAGGAGAAATTTCCAGACGATACCTTTTTCCTTCTTCGAGTATGGGGCCGATATCCACATTCAGATTTACTCCCGGTTTCTGACGGCCGGGGTGAAGCCACAGAGTCATTCGCGTAAAGGTTTCGTCCCATAATTCGACTTCACGAAAAGGTTCCGGCACTTCTGCGACCTCCTGCGCCGATTTGTCGATCTCAACGAGCCGAATATACCGAAAGACCTCTCCTCGAGCCATTGGTTCGCGGAAATGGAGATAAAACTTCAACTGATTTGCCGGCAAAACAGGCACCTTGGGTCGAACCGAAACCCAAGGCTCATAGGAAAAGGCTCCTGCATCTACCGCAATGAGAGCCAGAACAGCGAGAACTGAATTTCCAGTCAGAGAATTCAAACCGTCTTAGGGCAGTGTTATCAATTCGACGGAATGCGGTGCGTCATTCTTCCCTTCCTCAGACTCTTTCAAAATCACAACCTCATCATTCTCCAACTGGCTCACGATAACAGCTCCAAAAAGCTCTTCGACAACCTCGATACCCTTCGCGTCTGGCCCACTCGCGGCTTTCGTATTACGACGGGGGGCATTCTCATTCGTCTCTGCAGGATCACTCGCATCCAGATATTCCAGCTTCACTCTCGCTGCCCAGTATTTACTCGGTCCGAAAAGATTATCCTTAAAACGCTGCGTATTCGTCACCAGCCACTGCTCACCATCTTTCTCATAGGTAAACATATCCCTCGGGCGATTCCCACTCCCTAACTCAATCACACTCGTTCCCTTGATCTTTGTCCCGCTCTCGATGTCCTTGATGGGAAACTTTGCGATCGGTGTGCAGGCAAACGCCCCAACGATATAAAAATCGCCGTCCTCCTCCCACGGGATAAAGCTCTGGATCGGAGCCTTCGTTTCCCATCTTCGATGAGCGACATGGTAGGTTTCCGCAGAGAAAAAGTTCGCGTTCTCACCGTTTTCCAAAGGAGCCGGAATTTCATAGATCTTGTTCGCAAACTCCTCCGAAGACTGCCCGGCGACAATCACCGCATCTCCACCCCAAGCCAGATCCGTCACGTTGCGCAGCTGGGCGTTCTCAGAAGTCGGCAGACTCATCCGCACATGCTTAAGCGAAGATAGATCCAAGACTTCCACCTCGCCCGTCGACGAGAGCCGCAACACTGCAGGCTTGTTTCCTGGCTGCGCGTTTACCGAAAAATACACCTTCCCTGATTGAGGGTTCACCGCCATATCGACGATCGTCACTTTCTCAGAGCCGACCGCAGCAGATAGAGCCCCCTCAATATTATCGACCCGGTGAGACAGCTTTTCCACCGGCCCGGTATCCCCGGTTACCACAGCGACGACCGATGCAGATCTCGGATCAGAGATCAAAAACAGGCCATCCGGCCCAAAGGCAATCTTTCCGGCGGACTTCAAGGCAAGCCCTTCGGAGACGACACCTTTCAGCAAAGATTCAGCGTCATTTGCCTGGGAAAAAGAAAAAAGTACAGCGAGTGAAAACAACAGGGAATAGACAAGGGTTCTCATAGGGGCATTGGAAGTGGGAGTGGCAAGGTTTACATCAAGATTGCCAGACATCACTCCCCTACGACAAGAACGCAGTTGTCACGCAATCAGAGAACCTCGACCTGCCCCAAGCGCCCTGCAGTCTACTTCTTCTTCACCCGCACCTTCGCCTTCACCACATCGACTTTACGCGAATCCTCCAGGGAATTTCCGCGCACTGTGATCGTCCGCGAGGAACGCTTCGCTCGGCGCTTCTGCCGGACCCAGACCTGAAATGACTCAGTATCATACGAACTCAGATCCACTGTCGCAAATCGACCAGTCACAAACGAAGCCGTGTAGTTGAAATTCGAACCACCGGACGACACGATGAAAAACGTCTTAAAATGTCGATTCGATCTCGTTCCGGAAAGCCGAATCGCATCCGCATCCGTTGGACTGTCGTTCTGGCAGGTCAGCGTAAAAATTCCGACAGGCCTTCTCCGTTTTACGCGAGCTACACCTCTCTGCCCCGCACCCGAACCATTGTGAATGTTCGATCCCTTTAAAGCCCTCTTCGCAGGCTGGATCATCAGGTCAGGCTGGAAGTTCGTCTCACCCGGAGCGAAACTCACCTCATCAATGTAGGCGGCCCGAGTGACCGATCCTGTGTCACTGTCAGCGAGACGGAAATACCACGCTTCCAAAATCCTGTCCTCACCTTGATCCAGATTCGCCTGAACCTCAGTCCACCCATCCGTTGCAGTGCCAAAATTCACCAAAGTCTCATCATCAACAAAAACCAAAAGCCTTCCTCTATCGTCACTATTCTCGTTCATGATGTTCATCTGGAACTTGAGTAAGCCCGGATCATCAGGCAACTCAATGAACATCTTATAAACTCTCGAACTGTCAGTCGGCTGATCTGTTATGATTCCCGCAGAATCGACACCATCATGACTCACACTCGTCTCCCGATCCCATGATCCGTCCGAGCTATACACTCCGATCGAACGCTCAATAGCAATGGCCAGCAAAGTACTGGCGCCGAATTCGGTGATTTGAAAATTATCCAGATAAACCTCGTTCGCACCGGAATATCCTCCCCCTGCTGAAACCTCCTGAGTATACTCAAAACGAACCACATGCGTCCCGGGCCCAATCTCATGAATACGAGATGTTAGATCAAAAGTATCAGAGATAGAGTCCAAGGCCACACCATCGACCAAGAAGGTAGCCGTCGAATTCTCCGACTCGATACCCCAGTCAAATTCAATTACCGCTGGCCCCTCCACCTCCATAGTCATATAGGAAGTCTCTCCTTCGCCAACCGGTCCACTCTTCGCGACAGTTCCATTGAGAGCCCCTGCGAGAGCGAACTCTGTCCAGTCTCGAGTGTAGATATCCAAAGCGGGAGAATCCGCATCTGGACCGTCGTAATCAACCGCTGACTTTACAGTAGTATCGATAGGGACCGGATCGACCGAGATCTCATCGATCCAAGCCTCACCAAAATCGAGATTCGACACCTCGATGTCCCGCTTGAACTCCCAGTATACATCGTGGGTACCGTGATCGATAGGAATCGTGCGTTGGGTCCAGTCATGGTCAATGATTCCTTCACTAACAGACCCATCCGGAGAGTAAAAAGTCAGCGTATCAGGCCCATTCTGGGAGTCCTTTTTCCACCAGAAACTGATATCAGCAGGACCTTCCACCGTTGTCATCAAACGGCTGAAAGTATTGATACCCAGAGTCGACTTCGCAGAATCAACCCCATCATGAGACTCCGCAGTCTGTCCCATGAATTCCCCTTCTGTGTATGGGTCATCATTCTCGTTAAACCCAGCCTCCGTCGTGTATGTGCGACCTGCCCCATCTTCATCCACAGCCTCCTCAAGAGTCTGCGAATAAAGGAAGCCACTCGGAATCAAAACACCGAAGAAAAGAGAGCAAAAAAATCGCCCAAACCGTTTTGGGGGAAGAATCATAATAAGGGGGGTGGCAAAAGAAAGGAGAGTCAGAGGCAAGACACCAAAAGGCAGAGCCTCGTTACAGTATCTTTTCATAAATCCCCCACCTGTGACAACGGAAATCCCGAGATGTTGGACAAGAAACGCACAGAATTTCCCAATTGGCGCTATTTACGAAAAGACGAAATCTGATACGATTTCCTTAATAATTATGAAACATCTCGTGTTTGCCCTCATCGCAGTCACAAGCCTCCATCTCACCCTGCAGGCAGAAGACCCCGTTCACCAGAAGACAATCGTTCCTCAAGGGAAAGCAGGCCTCGGCAAAAAGATCTTTGTCGAGAAAGGCTGTTACAAATGCCACACCGTCAAAGACACCGAACTTCCCAAGATTGAAGTCGACCCAACCTACGCAATTCCCCTCGGCGAACAGGACCACGCGGGCTGGACCCGCGACCAATATGGTGCCGCCATCATGAATCCCAACCACACAGTCGCCGAGGAATACCGCATCCTCATGATGACACTCGGCGACCACTTCAAAGCCGAGAACTCCCCCATGCCCAGCTTCAACGAATTCCTCACCATCTCCGACCTCATCAATCTCGCCACCTTCCTCAGCGAATTGCCGTAAGATTGCGCTGTATACGCACGAGGTCAGAAACCGCTTCTGCCTCCCTTTGTGCCTGTGTGCCTTATCCCTCTGTGCCTCATATAGGCCATACCCACGGAGTTACATTTTGGTAGTATCGACTCAACCTCACCCCATCATCCTATGACTGATCGTCGTTCATTCTTGCGCAACTCCGCTTTCACCACGGCGGCATTGGCAACACCAGCCGCCCTCCGAGCTGAGGCAACCACAGTAGAAGCCGAGACCGTGGTCAAATCCCTCTATAATTCCCTAACCGAGCCACAACGAGCAGCGCTCGCTTTCGGCTTTGACGATCCCCTTCGTAGCAAAGTGTCGAACAACTGGCACATTACCGAACAGCGCATCGGCAACTTTCTCGACAAAGACCAGAACGCCATGGTCCGCGAGATCTTCCTCAAAGCCCATAGCGAAGAATACGCCGACAAAGTCATCGATCAGGTTATCCACGACAGCGGCCGGAAAGGCTTCGGCGACTGCTCCATAGCCCTATTCGGCGAGCCTGGCACCGGCGACTTCGAATTCGTCCTCACCGGCCGTCACTGCACCCGCCGTATCGACGGCGACTCCGTAAAAGGCAAAGCCTTCGGCGGCCCAATCTTCTACGGCCACGCTGCCGACACCTTCTATGAAGGACCAGAACACAAAGGCAACGCCTATTGGTTTCAGGCGAAAAGCGCCAACAAGGTCTTCGAAATGCTCGATGGCAAACAGCGCGACGCAGCCCTCCTCGACGAATCCCCCGGCGACAACACCTCCACCATTCGCCATCGACGCTCCACCGAAGGACTCCCCGGCCTCTCCGCCACCGACATGACCGCCGACCAGAAGACCGCCCTCCGTGGCGTCCTCGACGATCTACTCATGCCCTTCCGCGAAGCCGATCGCAAAGAGTCCATGGCTCTTATAGAAAAAGCCGGCTTCGACGACCTGCACCTCTCTTTCTACAAAGACGCAGACATTGGCGACGACAAAGTCTGGGACAACTGGCGGATCGAAGGTCCCCACATGACTTGGTATTTCCGCGGCGATCCCCACGTCCACACCTGGGTCCACATCTCAGACCCCGACGCTCCCCGCCCACCACGCGGGTAAAAAACTACCACGACTGTTCCCCAGTAGGTGCGAGTGCGAGCGAGCACAGCAGAAGCAGAGCGCCGCTCAGGGTCTCCGAGCATTCCCATTCCCGGAAAAAGCCAGATCTGCACCTACACGCCCCGAAGCCTACCAGCAATCTGATTACAGATCACAGATTACTGAATACTTGGCCCCTCCATCCCCTTGACCCCAGAACCACCCGGTGACATCGTGGCATAATTCGCCATGACCGACTTCACCTACCACAAACCGTTCCCACTCGGCCCCGACAAAACCGAATACCGCCACATCACCGACGAAGGCGTAGAACTCGTAGAATTCGAAGGAAACCAGATCCTCAAAGTCGCTCCCGAGGCCCTCACACGTCTCGCCAACGAAGCCGTGCATGATATTTCCTTCATGCTCCGGCCCTCACACCTCAAACAAGTCGCCGCAATTCTCGACGACGAAGACGCCACCGACAACGACCGCCTCGTCGCCCTCACTCTTCTCCGAAATGCCGAGATCGCCGCCCGCGGCATCCTCCCCATGTGCCAGGACACCGGCACCGCCATCGTCATGGGAAAAAAAGGCCAGCAGGTCTGGACCGGAGCCAACGACGAAGCCGCCCTCGCTGAAGGCGTCTGGAAAACCTACCAGGAAGAAAACCTGCGCTACTCCCAGATGGCGCCCATCACCTTCTTCGAAGAGAAAAACACCCGCTCCAACCTTCCCGCCCAGATTGAACTCTACGCCACCGAAGGCGACGAATACCATTTCCAGTTCATCACCAAAGGAGGCGGCTCCGCAAATAAGACCTACCTCTACCAGGAGACCAAAGCCCTCCTCACCCCGAACAAATTCGTCAACTGGGCCGTCGAGAAAATGAAAACCCTCGGCACATCCGCCTGCCCGCCCTACCACATGGCCTTTGTCGTCGGCGGCACCAGCGCCGAGATGAACCTCAAGACCGTCAAGCTCGCCTCCACCCGCTACTACGACGAGCTCCCCACCGAAGGCAGCGAAAACGCCCAGGCCTTCCGCGACGTCGAGATGGAAAAGATCCTCCTCGAAAAAGCCCGCAACGTCGGCATCGGAGCCCAGTTCGGCGGCAAATACTTCGCCCTCGACGTTCGCGTCATTCGCCTGCCCCGTCACGGAGCCAGCTGCCCCGTCGGCCTCGGCGTCTCCTGCTCCGCCGACCGCCAGGCCAAAGCCAAGATCACCAAAGACGGCCTCTTCGTCGAACAGCTCGAGACAAACCCTGGCCAGTATATCCCCGAAAAGTGGAGAGACCACCAGTTCCATGGCGTCCCTGTCGACCTCAACGAAGGCATGACCAAGACCCTCGAGACCCTCTCCAAATACCCCGTCACCACCGCCCTTGAGCTCAGCGGCACCATCATCGTCGCCCGCGACATCGCCCACGCCAAGCTCCGCGAGATGATCGAAAACGGACAGGACCTTCCCGACTACTTCAAACAATACCCCGTCTACTACGCCGGCCCTGCCAAAACACCCGAAGGCATGCCCAGCGGCTCCTTCGGCCCCACGACCGCCGGACGCATGGACCCCTACGTAGAGCAGTTCCAGTCCCACGGAGCCTCCATGGTCATGATTGCCAAAGGCAACCGCAGCCAGCAAGTCACCGACTCCTGCAAACAACACGGCGGTTTTTATCTAGGCTCCATCGGAGGCCCTGCCGCCATCCTCGCCCAGAACCACATCAAAAAAGTGGAAGTGTTAGACTTCCCTGAACTCGGCATGGAAGCCGTCTGGAAAATCGAAGTCGAAAACTTCCCCGCCTTCATATTAGTGGATAACAAAGGCAACGACTTCTTCAAAGCCATCAACGAGTGCCCTGTGGCATAGGCCGGGGCAATCTGTAGGTGCGAGCGTAAGAGATTGTGTGATAATTCATGCGGTGATTTCTTGAGGGAGCGATACAATCAAAAATGAGCGATCCATCGTTGAAGCGGCGTCAGGAAGTGATGCTTCTACCCGAATGCCTCGACGACTACGTCAGAGCAGATAACCCGGTGCGAGTATTGGATGCGTACGTCGATTCGCTGGATCTGGGATCGCTTGGTTTCGATGTGAAAACGGGAGGCGCACCCGGTCGTCCGTCTACCTACTCCGCCGAAGCACTCTTGAAATAATTGATCTATGGTTATCTCAACCAGATTCGATCGTCACGAAAGTTGGAAGCCGAAACGCATCGCAACCTGGAAGTCATTTGGTTGATTGAGCGAGCCCACCCCGACCATTGGACGATCAATCATTTTCGCAAGAAGAATGCAGATGCGTTCAAAAAAGTGCTGCGCAACTTCCATAACATTGCCGATTTCCTTCATCTCTTCGGACGAGAGATCGAAGCGATAGACGGGAGCTTTTTCAAAGCCCTTAACAACAAATCAAAGAACTTCACTAGAGCAAAATTGAACCGGCTGGAGGAGAAGATCGACAAAGCCATCTCCGAATACACCGAGGCACTGGCCGATGGAGACGACGAATCGGAGGACACCGGGAAAGGCACCGAGAAGACTACCGAAGAAGATGCCAGGGAGGTGGAGAATCTCGGTCCGAAAGGCAACCTCAAAGAACTCCGGGCAAAAAAACATCGGATCGAACAGCTGCGTTCGGACTGTGAGACAAACACCAGCGGGCAAGTAAGCCTGAACGATCCCGATAGTAGGCTCCTTCAGAAAGGAGGCCGGAGCGTGGTTGGGCACAACGTGCAATGCGTGGTCGATGCCCGGCATCATCTCATCGCACATGTAGAGATCGTTGATGCAGGCAACGATGCCGGGCAGCTTCGCCCCATGGCGAAGGCGGGATGCGAAGCGTTGGGAATCGAACTGGATCCGGAACATCCCCTCAAAGTTTTAGCCGACGCTGGTTACAGCAACAGTGTGCAAATGGCGGAATGCGAAAACAGCGGAATCGAAGTACATCTGCCGGTGAAAGAAACCACAGCCATCAAGACAGTCGGCTTTCGAATAGAGGATTTTCGATATGACGAGGATAAAGACGAATATATCTGCCCCGCACACAAGCGGCTAACTCGCCACTCTGACAAACGCATCAAAGAGACGAACTATCGCGTATACTACAACTGTGCTGCGTGCAAAGGATGTCCCCAACTGGCGAAATGTACCCGAGGTAAATATCGCAAAGTGACGGTAAGTGAGTATCGCGAGATTGAAGACCGAGTGAAGCAACGTGTCACGGATAATCCTGAGATATACGCCCAGCGAAAACAAATCGTCGAACATCCGTTTGGAACACTGAAATCGATCTGGGGATACGGACAGTTTTCGGTGACCGGGAAACGAGGTTGCGAGGGAGAGCTCAATTTGATGGCGCTCTGTTACAACTGGAAGCGAGTGCTCAAAGAAAAAGGCTTCGAATGTGTCATGAAAGCCATCACGTCGCCAAAACTCGCAAAAGAGGCAGTCATGAACCGGTTTAGGAATCGAAACAAAGCCGTAGGCGGCCTCCTGACTTCCCAACTGAAGAATTGGTCTCAAATCCAATTCAGTCGCTGACGATTACAAAAACCTCCGAATCTAATTTCAATTTAACACAGTCTGGTAAGCGAGCACACCCGGAGCCCATACCCTCCGCGCAAATTCGCATCTCTCTCCGTCTGATTAAAAACCAGGCAGGGTAGGTGCGAGCGTGAACGAGTACATTCATAGCCCATCCGCCCCCCGGCGTAAACCCGCATCCCTTTCCGCCCGTTCAAAGATCGGGCAGAGCGAGCACACGCGCCTTGCTGGCAGCTATTAAAAACCCACTCACCTCGTCCAGCGTTCAAGGCCCCCTACCATTCCTCTTTCCCAAAATCAGGCTCAGCCCAAAAACAAACGGAATCAAAACCGCCAACAGAAACAGAACCGCAACAATTAGAAATCCCGTCATCTGCCCTATCTCCGGCCCGATCCCATAGTCCCGATCCAGAATCCACCACGCGTACACTAAGAGCGAAAACCCAACATACGGAATCGGAGACACAAGGCACCCCACAACAAAACGCCGGAACAGCCTCGGACAAAATAGCGTAGCAACGGCACAAACTCCCGAGCAGACCGCAAACAATCCCGAACTCAACTTTCGGATATCGCCGTTCAACCACTCGTCAGTGCAAAAGAGCACCGCCGTCCCCAGCAAAGGGAGCCCAATCACAAATACATTCCGGGACCAATCGCCTCTTTCCTCGCTTTCCAACCTCATCACCTCCCACGTTCCCGCCCAAAGATGATTGAAGTGTGAAAACTATGCGAACTCTCGAAGAAAAAGCAGCCCCCCCAAAGCCAAACCGTTTTGTGTAAATTCATCCCATTCGTGCAAATTCGTGTTCCATTCCCCCACTCCGCCGATCTATCGTGGAAGGGCAAGCCTACGCGCTTATGCAGCCACCTTGCCCGTGGACAGAAGCCCAACCGAAACTGATTACCGATCACTGATCACCGATTACTAAAATGCGTCAGCAGGCCATCGCCCTAACCGAACCAGGACGCCTCACCGCCATCCCTGACACCGTTCCCTCACCCAACGAGGGCGAAGCCCGCGTCCGCATCCGCACCATCGGCGTCTGCGGCACCGACATCCACGCCTTCCACGGACGCCAACCATTCTTCGAGTACCCCCGCATCCTCGGCCACGAACTCGCCGCCGAGATCGTCGAACTCAACGGCCCCTCCGAACTCAAACCCGGCCAACTCGTCGCCGTCGAGCCCTACCTCAACGATCCCACTTCTCCCGCGTCCCAAAAAGGCAAAACCAACTGCTGCGAAAACCTCCAGGTCCTTGGCGTCCATTGCGACGGCGGCATGCGCCCCCAGATCAACGTCCCCACCCACAAACTCCACCCCGCAAAAACCGCCACCCCCGACCAGCTCGCCCTCGTCGAGATGCTCAGCATCGGATGCCACGCCACCCACCGCAGCCGCGCGCAAGAGAGCGACACCGCCCTCATTCTCGGCGCCGGCCCCATCGGACTCAGCGTCCTCTCCTTCCTCCGCAACATCACCAAAAACATCATCGTCGCCGACCTCAGTGAAGACCGCCTCGCCTTCACCCGCGAAGCCTTCGGCGTCGAGCGCACCCTCATCGTAAACCCAGAAGCCAAAAGTTGGAGTGAGGCCTTCAAGCCTTCCCAGAGCAAAAAGCCTTCCCAAGCCAAGGGCAACTCCCCCCTCCTCGACTCCTGCGGAGGCAACCTCCCCGACCTCGTTTTCGACGCTACCGGCCACACCGGCTCCATGCACACCACCTTCGATCTTGTCGCTCACGGAGGCACCATCATCTTCGTCGGTCTCTTTCAAGGCGAAGTCACCTTCCACGACCCAACCTTCCATCGGAAAGAGATCACTTTGATGTCGAGTCGCAATGCAACGTCAGCGGAGATGCGGGAAGTCATCGAAGCCGTCGAAAGTGGTGCGGTGGATACACAGCCATGGATCACGCATCGTTTGGCGTTGGATGAAGTGCCCGACCTTTTCGAAGGAACGATCACCGACCCTGAACTACGGAAAGCAGTGATTGAGGTCGGGTGAAATCGCAAAGCTCTTCCCACCGCACCT
This sequence comes from Verrucomicrobiales bacterium, assembly GCA_002698785.1. Classification (GTDB taxonomy): domain Bacteria; phylum Verrucomicrobiota; class Verrucomicrobiia; order Verrucomicrobiales; family DEV007; genus Arctic95D-9. The sequence continues at coordinate 186,625 of PAAG01000046.1, forward strand.
TTCGATCCATTTCATGCCGAATGGAACCAGACAGAGAGTCGTATTGATCGATCTAGCTAGCCTTCGCAATCCGCCACTCCCTGATACATCCCAAGACGCCAAATCCAAAGGCAACCAACAAGCAGAGTATCCACCTCTCATTTCTCCGATAGCTCGGAATTCCTGCCTGCTCAAAGAATCCCAGCAAGTTCCGTTTCAGATCCTGCTCGCTCTTAGCAGGATGAAAAAGATCGTCGTTCACGACCACAATATGCCAGCTATCTGGTGCACGGCTCATCCGCATCGCCGTGACCTCCTCAACGGTAGTCGCAATCGTCACCGTATTTAAGAAAACCAGAACCAGCAGCAAGCCTACTGTAACGGCAAGATAGAAAACCTTCATCATCTGCCAGAAGGCTATCAACCAGCCCCATCCAAATCAATCCAGATACTCTCGACAGATCGTTGTGCATTTGTTAGAATGACACACTAAGGCAGAGGTCTTTCTCCACATATCCCAGCATCCAACCGCACCGTTCAGAGAGCCTGCCAGAATCGAGAAAACAGCCTATCCTAAATATCACCCCGCCAATGCCCAAAACGCACAGAAGCACCCGAAATGCATGTAAATGTCCGAAAGATGCACCGCAGACAAACCGAGAGTAAACAACTCACATCCAGCACCTTACAACCGCAAAAACCCTCCCCAAAAAGCCGAAATGACGAAAAACGAAAACCCCATCATTTCCCATCATTTTCGTCCCGACGAAAATTCTCCCATCGCCAAATCGCCGAGAAATCCCCTCAGCCCTTGAGAGTCGCCAGCACCTCCCAGCTTCTACCTCCTAGCTCCTATTCATAAAACACATGCACCGGAGTCCCGGAATCACACCAGGCAAAGAACCGCTTGGCAGCATTCCGACCGTCTACAGGCACACGGATACAACCGTGCGAGGCCGGATAATTCGGCACGTCGTAGGAGCCGTGAATGAAAATATTGCCATTGATCTGCACGGCCCAAGGCATCGGTGCATTATCGTAAATGCTTGAGTAGTGATCGGCATTTTTCCAGGCAGCACGATAGCGACCAGTTGGAGTGCACCCGCCCTTACCTGAACTGATATTGGTCTTTAAAACGAGGCGGTTCCCTTCGTAGGCCCGTAGAACCTGCTGGGTTAGATTCACTTCCACATGTTTGCCGGGCTTTGGATTCACCGCTCGATTCGCATTTCCGCCGAACAAAGCACTGAAAAGACCGCCTCCCTGAGCCTGCACCGAAGGAGTGCAGTAAAACCCAAGACCAAGCACCAGGACCACAAGAGAAAAGAAATGCCTCATGGTAGAACATACTGCTACCGCTTCATACAAACGCAAGCCCGAGTTTGTGTGATCGATCATAGTTCTTCAGGCTTCAGTTGACCGTTACCTCTTACGTATTGCCTTCGTTTTCGCAAAAGCTCTGAGATTCGCCGCATTGGTCGCGAAAATCTTCACCCGGATTCGCTTTTTCGAGATCTTCTTAACGATGATCTTATAGGGATTCCCTCCCCTTACCTTCGCTTTCGCACGCCCCGTTGCCTTTACTCGCAATAGCAATCCATCCGTTCCACCGGTCACAGACATTCCAATCTTAGCTCGCTTGCCGCGAAACGTCACTTTCCTTGGAGCAATGATCTTGGGCGCAGGCGAAGGAAAATACTCCACTGCACCAATATCGATTTCATCGCCAAAAGGCCTCGCCTCACCCCGTTGATCGGTCGCCGGAGTATTGCCGGTCGGAATGCCAGCATCGATCACGGGAGAGCCGATCAGCGGGTTCATCGTCTCGGTGAGACCTCCATTGTCCCGGAGCGGCCCCAACTTCGGATCGCCCGTCAGCGGAGAGCCGAGCCCGGTTGCACCATCCGTGTCCCCGATGAAATTCAAGCCAGCTTCGGCGAACTCGCCAAAGAGATCGTTGCCGGTGGCGACCTCTCCCTGGGTAGAGTTTCCCGCCACGATCGTGTTTTCAAGGGTTACGGTCTCTTCCGTCCCAACATGTTCGATTCCGCCCCCGTTTCCCGCCACTCGATTGCCGACAATGGTGCAATTGGTGATCTGGGTAGCCGTACTGAAGACAGAGATTCCTCCTCCTCCACCTACGGGCGCGAGGGTTCCAGGCTGGGTGTTGTCCGCGATCGTGACATTTGTGAGTGTCGCCGAACTGGCGAACACGATCGCTATGCCAGCACCTCTCCCGCCGTCAAAGTCACCTTTCAGGGTCCCGGTCCGGTTTCTTGCAATGGTAGTGTCCTCGATGACCAGTGCCTGATTGGAAATAAAGTTGGCTATTCCGCCTCCCCATCCGGTTTCACCAAAAGCATCCCCGAGTCCTCTGCCATTGATTGAATCACCAGCGTCTCCGCAAGTATTGTCGCTGATCGTACTTTGGGAAATCGAAAGGCTACCTCCGTTGTATATGCCTCCCCCAATTCCACCGTCTCCTCCGACTGTTATGTCGGCTGTGCCCAGCCCGTCAGCATCGCCTCCACTGCCAGTATTGTTGAAGGTGATGCGGGTGCGCAGCAGGGTCAGGGCCCCTGCGGCATCGTTGTAAATGCCTCCCCCGTTTCCTGCACTCCCGCCTTTTGCAATTGATGCGTTCGCGGAGTCTTCGCCATCCCCAGTGCGGCAATGAGTGACTATGCAATCGATGAGGGTTAAATCTCCAGCATTCAAGATTCCTCCCCCCGGATCGGAGGTCGTGTCGGGAGCGGCGTCGGCAGTGGCCCCATCCCGCATAGTGAGATTGTACATCGTGACGGTGTTTCCGGCATCGACCTGAAAGATACGGGAATCACCAGAGGTAGGAGTGCCGCTCCCATCGGCATCTCCGGAAATGGTGATACCGTTAGACAAGGCAGCAGCGTCGATCGTGAGATCGATATCGACCAGCAGCTGACCGGTGGTGAGGCGAATAGTCTGGCCATTCAACCCGGCGCCGAAATCGATCGTATCGCCCGAGCTGGCCGTGTCGATCGCATTGCGCAACGATCCGGCACCAGAATCTGCGTTGTTCAGGACGGTGAGAGTATCCGCCAGCACCGGGGTGGTGCAGGCAACAGTCAGAGTGAGAAAGAGAAAGGAGCATCTGTAATTCATGGCAATCAATGTCGAGGGAGCCCCCGTCACCCTCTCGATTGCCCTTTGCAGAACGCTGTTACACTTTCTGTGAAGAAAATGATGGGGAAATCGTTTTTTGAGGGCAAAATTCTGTTTATTTTTTGCAACTGATTTGTTTTCAGTGGCTTGTGGGAATTTTCAGAATAATGGGGTCCCATCATTTCACGACATTCTGGGCGGGATATTGTCGTTTTGTGTCGGTGGGTGGGGGTGTTTCGGCGGGGGCCGTGGAAGGCGGGTCAATACACTAACATAGCCACATGAGAATACCACCGAAGAATGGACTGTGGTGGTTGCTTCCGGGCCGCACCTCGATCAGTGTGCGTTCGCCGGGCTCGTGTGGCAATTCGACTGCTTGGCGAGCTGGAGTTCACCACTACCGATTTGTGGAGACTGGGAGTTTTGTCTCGAACCCGACGATGACGGTGAGAGGGTCTGCGACGAGATTTTCGATGGCGGGATGGTTCCGGTAGATCCCCGGCGGCACGATCTCGCCTTCGTGGATCCATTCGTCGATGACGATCTCTCCCGAGGCGGAAACCAGTTTCGCGCCGTCTTCCGTCTCGACACGCTTCACGCGTATCGAATTAAGACGTAGAGTCCCGAGAGCCGCATCTTGCCCTGACAATCGCACGGTCGCGTTTTCAAAGACTCGCGAATTCAGTCCGCCTAACGTGCCTTTATTTACGATCCAGTCTCCCTGGTATTGCGAGGTGTCCGCACCGATTACGAGGAAGCCTTCGTCTTCTCCTTCAAGAATCAGATCGTGGGCACCCGATATTTCCCCCTCGAGAAACAATCGGCCTGCTGCATCGTCCTGATTGCGAGCGCCGAAGTGTAAGGTCGTGGCCTCTTCTACGACGAGTTGACCTGCCAGTGTTGCAGAAGAGAACATGGCATTGCTCACCACTCGGTGCAGGATCTTCCCCCCTTGCAAACGCAGCTCAGGAAATACTAGAGTAGATCCGTTCGAGGAAAAGGAGAGCTCTCCTCCCTTTTCCAGGGTGCAGACCCGCCCGCCGAAATAATTCAGTCCCGGACTGTACGGTCCGACCGACATTTTAACTCCCTTGGGAACTCGGTATTGGGCGACTTTCACCGTTGAATTCCTGTCGCGATACGCAACTCTCGTCGGTGCCTCTTTGCCCCAAATTTTGCGATCGAACCACTCGCCATCTTGAGACATTGTGTGGACTGGCGCGCCCTCGGGCAATGGGTCGGCATTGAAACGGTAGAGGTCGAACTCTGCGATTCCAGTGCCCTCGACCGTGATCGTTCCCATTATCTGAATCCCGGGATGATCCTCCAATTCCGACTCGGGAGCATACTCGCCCGGCGCAACGACTTCGCCATGCAAACGTAGGCTCTCTACCGACACATTCCGGAGGACGGTGAGAATGCCTCGCTCCGAGACGTCGACCTTTCCCAGTCGCATGATTTCGTTTTCTTCGCCCGAAATGCTCTCTCTCCCAATTCTCAAACTCCCGCTACCGATTTGGATCGGTCCCGTCCCAAGTCCGGTAATCGAGTCCAGCCTGACAATGCCATCAATGAAGCAGCCGCCAGAGAAGTGACGATTGTTGCCGGAAAAAACAAACATCAATTGCGACTCCGGTCGACCGACAATAAGGGGCGCATTGCCAGACAGGTTCGCCTTAACCTCTGGCCCGATGCCGGGTTCGAACCGAACGAATTGCGAGACAGACTCCACGGAGATATCCCCTTCCATAGTAGTACCGAAACTAAGAGAGTATACCCGGAAATTTCCGCTCTGCGGCGAACGCTTATCCAGTAATTCGATGGAGCCGCCATTGAGAACGAGCGATTCTGCCACGATTTTTCCTGCCGTCCCTCCTGCTGTGAGCATCGTTCCCGGCAAGAGTCGAAGGTTGCCACCGAGGAACTTCGACTGACCCCCATTTTTGTCGATACGAGCAGAGAGTCGTGTGCCCGGGCGAGCAAAGAAATCTCTCTCCGAACCCCATTCCTGGTTTTCAAACAACGACGTCCCCCAAAGAACTTCCGCATTCCAGGGATACGATTTGGATGAAATGGCTTCACTAGATCCGACGAGGACGGATTCCGAAGGGGGGCTATTTGGCTCGTGCAAAAGGGCGAAAACAAGACCTATCCCTATCAGAACGATTGCGACAGAGGTTGCGATTTTGACTTTTTTCCGAAGAGAGCGCGACGGGGACGAATTTCTTTCTAATGAAGATTGCAACTCGATCACGGTCTGAAACCGGTCATCCGGATCGACAGCCATCGCCTTATCCAAGACCGCATCCAGCGAGCCCGGACTGCCCGCTAACTTCGACGCCTTCTCATACCGCCCCACGGGTATTTTTCCGGTCAGTAACTGATACAAAATCACGCCCACGCTGTAGATATCCGCGCGGGCATCGACGGTTCCCTCCGGATCGAGCATCTCCGGAGCCATGTAGTGTGGGGTGCCTAGTTGAGCACCTGTCAGGGTCAAAGACGGTGCCTCGCCCGAGACGATGACTTTTTTCGCGAGGCCGAAGTCAGCGATCTTCGCACGACCGTCGTCGGTGAGGAGAATGTTAGACGGCTTCAAATCTCGATGGATTACCTGCTTCTCATGCGCATGTTTCAAGCCTTCGCAAATCTGATTTACGATTGCCAGCGCTTCACTTGTTGGGCGCTTCCCTCGCAGGGTACCACCGCCCACATACTCCATGGCGATGTAGCGCAGCCCTCCTCCGGCCACACCTGTTTTCGAAACCCTGACAATGTGTTCGTGATCGAGATCGGAAAGAATTCCCATCTCCGTCTCGAATCGCGATGAGAGCAAGGGGTCGGAGTCGAACTCTGGCGGCATCACCTTGATCGCCACTTCGTTGCCCACCTCATCCGTCGCCTGATAGACCGCGCCCATACCACCGACGGCGATGAGCTTGACGATTTCATATTGGGGAATCGCGGCATCGAGCACTGCCTCGGGCGGAGGCTCCCACAAGCCCGACCGCGACGAGCGAACCGTGTCGTCGTCGTCCCCCATGGCAAGCTGGAGCAGTTTGAGTCGGTCAGAAGATTCCATGAATCAAAAAACAGAGCTATCCTCCTCATTGGAAAACTCTCCTCACCCTTCCCCATTGCCGTATTCTGCAGTCTGTTACAAACAGAATTGCTACGACAAATCATACCCCTTCCTGGACGGCAATGTAAAGAGAGCGAAGTTCTTCGTCGACGGCAGCCTCACTGTCGACGGTCTGCGCCACTTCCTTTCGAAGGAAATCCCGATACCGTTTTCGCATCCGGTGAATTCCAACTCGAATCGCTGATTCCGTAACCCCCAGCGTCTCCGCTATCTCGCAATACGAATCGCCCTCTTCCGATGTCAGCTTTGGGAAAAGAACCTCGAACCACCTCCCTCGGTCCCTCTTGCGATACGACTCCTCCAACAGTTGAGCGACTCGATCCATCAACTCCTCTGCCCACTGCCGATCAAAGTCTCGATCAAGACCACTCCCCGGGGATTTCGTTTCGCAGACGACCAACACTTTCTCCGGATCGATCTCGATCCGCACCTGATCCCATCCCCGCTTGATACGCCCCGCCGTTCGGAAAAATTCGGCCACATGCCGATTCGCCACGGCACGAAGGAAACTTCGCAGCCTCCCTTTACTCTCGTCCACTTCCTTCAACCGCTGCGTTTCGAAAAGACTCGAAAAGATCTGCTGCGTCACGTCTTTGGCGTCCTCGGTATCGAGTCCTTTCGCTCGAACATGTTGAAAAACCGGGCGCCAGTAGAGATGACAAAGCTCGTTGGCAGCACCTGAGACAGTCTCCGGTTCCCACACACTGGACTCATCGAGTCGCTGCTGGAATCGCTGCACGACACTCCATCTTGTATCCGGGAAAAATCCGGGAGCAGGTTCGCTTTTGTTTTGCGCTTGGGAATGAGAGTCTTCGGTCACAGCGATTCGATTCGACAATTCCAACGACCCGGCAGGTTACACACCGCAATCGAAGATTTCAACATTCGCTCCTTCTCGTTGTGGGGATAAAAACGAATAATGAAGTCGGAGCAGAGAAGACAAAAGCAACTACTCCACTCACCGATTGCCGTTTTTCCGAGTTGTTACATGCCGGTTCGCGCAAAGTGAAATTCCCTCTCCCGGTGTCAGCTTCGTGGAGTGTTTTTGAAATCCATGAACGTCCTTCTCCGTCTGCCAATCTTCGTCGCTGTCTCGCTATTTTCTTACACCATTGCCTCCGCCGCACCCGGCGACATCACGACGATTGCCGGACAAGGCACCGATTCCTCGAGCGGTGATGGCGGCCCGGCCACGGATGCGGAGCTCTACTTTCCCCAGGGCATTGCCGTCGATCGCGACGGACACGTCTATGTGAGCGAACTCTTCGGCCATCGCATACGAAAGATCGACGCCGGGACAGGAATCATCACCACCGCCGTCGGGACGGGATTGGCCGGCTTCAATGGAGACGGCATGAGCGGGGCCGAGACACAGGTCAATCGACCATCCTACATGAAGTTCGGGCCGGATGGCGCACTCTACTTCTATGAGTTCAGCAACAACAGACTTCGCCGATGGGACCCAAAAACCGATGTCGTGACAACCTATCTGGGAACGGGAAATTTTTCCGTCACCGGATTCGGCCTTCACCGCACCGAGACGAACATCGGGAGTGCTGGCACTTTCGTCTTTCTCGCCAATGGAGATCTCGTATTTCCGATGAATGGCAATAACACGGTGGTACGCGTCGATGCCGCATCGGGGATCGTTTCCCAGCTACTCGGTGATGGCACACAAGCGTCCACGGGAGATGGAGGGCCCGCGGTCGATGCCCAAACCTTTCAACCCCTTTCTGCTTCGACCGACAGCCAGGGAAATATCTACATTGGTGAATTGAGAAGAGTACGTCGCATCGATGCTGTCACCGGTATCGTGACGACCGTAGTAGGCGATGGAACGCAAGCCTACACTGGCGACGGAGACGACGCCAGCGCAGCCCAGTTCGATTACTGCCGTGGCCTGATCTTCGACGATGCAGACAACTACTTTTTCGGTGATGAGGGACCCGGAGTGATTCGAAAAATCGATGGAATCACGAACATCATCACCACCATCGCGGGCACTGGCACGCCCGGTTTCTCCGGTGACGGAGGCCCCGCAACGAGTGCTCAGATCAATACCCCGGTCGAAATCGCATTCGATAAAGAAGGAAACCTCTATTTCACCGACTTCACCGGTCGGGTCAGAAAGATCGAGGCAGTCGCGACCATTTACCAACGAGGAGTCGACACCACCATCGGGCCGAAAGCACGCCAACAACGCGGCCGTGGAATCATCAACACCTCCGCTGCCGGTCAGACACTCTCGATCAAGAGCAAAACGAAGCGGCCCGTGCGTTTCTGCTTCTCCGTCCGCAACAGCGGCGAAGGTCCCGACGCGATCCGAATCGCAGCCTCCAAAGGAAAGCGCGCCTTCCGCACCCGATACATTCAGCTCGGCGTTGGCAACGTGACGGCACAACTGCTCACAAGCGATCTTTTGGAGAGCGTGGCATCCGGCGGCGGAGCCACCTACCTCGCCAGGATAAAGCCCAAGTTTCGCAAGGGAGGAAAACGACAGAACCTCAGCGTCCTCGCGACTTCGATCACCGCGAACGAAAAGAAAGATGTCGTCCGCGCAAAAATGAAGATCAAGCTGCCCCGCAATAAAACTTTCAGAAGAGCCAATGGCGGCCGCCGTTTTCACGGATTTCCTCCCGTAGAAGAACAATCCGGTAGATAATCGCAACTCACTACTTCAGCATCAAATGAATCGGTTGATATGGTAGTGTAGAGCACGTGCTAATCATAATTCGAGCACTTCGCCTCACAATTCATACCGCCCTTCTTGTATATGAGGCAAATTCAAGGTATTGCGGGTCTAACCCAAGCACATTACCGGTTGACGAGCACCGGATAGGGTCCCATAAGACATTGAACCGCGCGCGGCGACAGCCGCATTTCCCTGACTCCGCCGCCAAACCAAACGGCAGAGCCTCAGGCTGGATCATCCATCTCTCTAACATGAAACACACATTCAGCAAGTTGTGCCTTGCGATTGCTACGCTGGCATCCGCCGCTTCCGTCGCGCAGGCAGACCTCCTCGTTACTCTTTCCGAAAACCCCGCGGACGGCACGACCGTCATCGAACTCGACGGGTCTATCAATACATTGCCAGATATCAGGATGGATATGATAGCGGAGAAAACCATTGTCACAAAAACAGACGTTCCATTGTTCGATACGCAATGGGTACTGGGCGAAGATGAATTCTCAAACGCATTTGCCGTTTCACAAAGGCCCGATGGTGGAAGCTCGGAATACACAGTAGCCCGCCTAACTTCGGCGACCGATATCAACGACCTGGATTTCCCCTCCTTCGATAAAGCCACCTTCGATCCGCTACTAGAAATTATGGGCGGCGACGGATTCATCTTGTCCGTAAAAGGTTCCCAGCTCTATTTCGAACTGATTCAGATCTTGGCTGATGAAACAGCTCCACCTGCACCCCAGTCCGTCTCAACTCGCGACTTCATGTTCTCAACTGCGACATTCGAAAACCAGACAGTCCAGACGACAATTCCCTTTTCCGGCTTCACCTCAGGACAATCAATTGAGTTTGGTGATTTTGGAGGAGAAGAGGGCGACGGCGCCCGCATCCAGATCGGTGTTACCGCTGTCCTGACCGGTCCTAGCTCTCGCCCGGACTTGTTGATCGGAGCAAAACCACAGCGCCTACGCGGAGATAATGTCTACAGCAAACGCAAAGCATCCCGCAGACAGACAGTAAAGAAAAAGGGCTTCATTGCACAGGCCCACAAGGCGATCGTGCATCTCCGCATTCAAAACGACGGATCTACTCGGGACCGTATTAAATTCAGCGCCGAAGTAGATCTCGCCGACGGAACGAACACCTCAGTATTTGCCTATCCCGGCGGACGCCGCAAGGTGATCACCGCACAAGCAAAGTCCGGCAAATACTTCACTTCCTTAGAGCCCGGAGAATCAGAGAAGATTCTCTATCGAATTAGTACTTCTCGACTCTGGGCCGGCGCACGATCCGACCGCAAAAACGACGTCGATTTTACCGCTCGTTCCGGCCCCCTTCGTGATAAGGCGAGGCTCGAACTCATATTCCGGGAATAGTCTCTCGGGACTCTCTGCCGACCTCACTTATCCCGCGGTCCCAGATGCTCCGCCGCGAGCATCCATTGCCCATTGATTTTCACTAGGGATGACGTCCCCCGCCCACCACCGGCGGCGGGACTTCCGTGGATCATCCCCGACCAGTCGTATTCGAAGGAAAAAACCGCGAACTCCTCTGTCTTCACGATCCAGTGAACCTCAGACATCGCATATTTCTCCTCCTTGATGAGGTCAAAATTGAAACGGAAAGCCTTCTCCACGGCTGCTTTTCCCACATTCACCTGACCACTGGAAAACGTCACCGTGCAGTCGGGATGAATCAGAGGCGAGACATTTTCCCACTCCTGCGAAGCAAGAGCCTTCTCATAGGCAGCGACAAAATCTTCGAGAGTCATTCGCAAGATCCTCTCAAAAATATGCCCTCACCGTCAACCCGCTAAGATTCACAGTTGCACTCCCCCGAGAATTTCCTTACAAACGCCCCCTTATGAATCGCATCGCTGTTCTCACCAGCCTCCTTGCCGTGGCCCTGCTGGCTCCTTTCGCCCACGCAGAGCTGAAACTTCCCTCCATCATTGGAGACAACATGGTCCTCCAGCGCGACCTTGAGAATCCTATCTGGGGTTGGGCAAACGCGGATGCCCCGGTCAAAGTCACTATCGCCGGACAAACCCACGACACCAAAGCTGATGCCGAGGGCAAATGGCAGGTAAAACTCGCCCCCATGGCTGGCTCCCACTACGCCCTGCGCATGGTAGTCTCTTCTGGTAGCGAACAAATCGTCCTCACAAACATCGTGGTTGGCGAAGTATGGGTCTGCTCCGGCCAGTCGAACATGCAGTGGAACGTTGCCAGCGCCGACGATCCAGATCTCGAAATCGCCACCGCCAACTACCCCAACATCCGCCTCATCTCCGTTCCACAAGTCGGAACACAGGAGGTCCAGGACGACTTCAAAGGTCAGTGGGACATCTGCACCCCAGCTACCGTGGGCGACTTTTCCGCCGTGGGTTACTTCTTCGGTCGTCAGCTCCATCAAACGCTCGGCGTCCCGATCGGCCTCGTCGACAACGCCTGGGGCGGCTCCGCTGCCGAAGCATGGGTCGAGCGCGGCACCCTCGAAAAAGACGGTCGTTTCGCTGACTACATCGCTCAGTGGGAAGAAATCGAAAAGAACTTCGACTACGAGAAAGCCATGGCTGACTGGAAGGTCCAGGCCGAAAAGGCAAAGGCTGAAGGCAAAAATCCTCCACGCCCTCCTCGCGACCAGCTCCGTGGCCAGCACCGTCCCGGCAACCTCTGGGCTGGAGTCCTCAGTCCTACCATCGGCTACGGTATCCGTGGCACCATCTGGTATCAGGGCGAGTCAAACGCGGGTCGCGCCTACCAGTACGACGATCTCTTTGGCCTCATGATCACTGAATGGCGCAACGCCTGGGGACAGGGCGACTTCCCTTTTTACTGGGTCCAACTTGCTGATTTCCGCGACGAAACCGACACTCCCGGCGACGACGAATGGGCCGAGCTTCGAGAAGCTCAGACTAACACTCTCGCCCTTCCCAATACTGGACAGGCTGTCATCTACGACCTCGGCGAAGGCCGCGACATTCATCCACGCGACAAGCAGAACGTCGCCAAGCGTCTCGCCCGAATCGCACTCGCTCGCGACTACGGCACACAAATCGCATACAAGAGTCCCTCTTTCGAATCCATGGAGATCCAGGGCAACAAAGCGGTTCTCACATTCAAAGACGTAGGATCGACCCTCTACACCTTCGACACGCGCGAAGCGAAAGGGTTTGCCGTCGCGGGCGAGGACAAAGTCTGGCACAACGCCACAGGCACCCTGCAGGGAAACAACAAAGTCGTAGTCACCAGTGACGCCGTTGAAAAGCCGGTGGCTGTCCGCTACGCCTGGGCAGTCAATCCCGTAGCCAACCTCCAAAGCCGTGAAGGACTCCCCGTAGTCCCTTTCCGCACCGACGACTGGCCTCAGGTCACCGATCCGGCAACGCAGAAAGCTGAATAATTACCGTGAGACCGGAAGCTGGAAAATTCCAGCTTCCAACTCCCAGCTTCTAACTTCTCTTTCGTGAAAGACCCCTACGCCAGAGACGCCTCGATGATCGAGGAGCCACCCACCCGTCTGGGAGGGATGCTCAAGTATCTCGGGCCCGGCTTCATCCTTTCCGCATCTATCGTCGGATCGGGTGAACTCATCGCCACCACCACCCTGGGAGCGAAAGCTGGATTCGTGGCGATGTGGGTCATCATTGCGAGCTGCCTTGTGAAAGTTTTCGTCCAGCTGGAGTTCGGCAAGCACGCCATCCAGTCGGGCGAGACCACCTTCCAGGCACTCAACAAACTCCCCGGCCCGAAAGTCGGGAAAGGAGGATGGGCCACCTGGATCTGCCTCCTTCTCATGACCGCCAAGCAACTCCAGCTCGGCGGCATTATCGGAGGGGTCGGAGTCATCCTGAACATCCTCTTTCCAGCCTTTCGGTATGAAATCTGGACAGGCGTCATGGCCATCGTCGTGGCACTCCTGATCTTCCGAGGGCGATACCGATTCATCGAGATCGTCTCCCTCGTGATGATCGGTCTCTTCACCCTCTTCACCTTCGCGTGCGTCATCGGGGTGCAGTTCACCGAATTCGCCTTCACCGCAGCCGACATCGGAGAAGGCCTCTCCTTTTGGAACGGAGTTCCTCTCGCCATCGTCGGAGTCGCTATCGCCGCCTTCGGCATCACCGGAGTCGGTGGAGACGAAATTATGGCTTACAATTACTGGCTCTTGGAAAAAGGATACGCCGCCAAGACCGGTCCACGCGAAGACACCCCGGAATGGCAGGCCCGCGCCCGTGGCTGGATCCGCGTCATGTATTGGGACGCCTTCCTTTCCATGGTGGTCTATACGCTCATGACGGTCGCCTTTTACATACTCGGTGCCGCAGTCCTCAATGCCCAAGGCCTCGTCCCGGCAAACGATGAGATGGTATTGATCCTCTCCCGCATGTACACCCAGTCACTGGGCAACTGGGCCGAAGTCGCCTTCCTCGTCGGCGCATTTTTCGTTCTCTTCTCTACCCTCTTTTCAGCACTCGCCGCCTGGAGCCGAATTTTCTCCGATGCGTTCGGCGCTGTAGGACTCATCGACTTTCGAGATCAAAAATCACGCCGTCTCTCCATCGCCATCCTCGCCTTTACCTTCCCTATCACTTGGGCAATCCTGAAGTTCTTCTTCAAAGACCCTGTCTTTATGGTACTCGTCGGAGGAACCATCACTGCCGTCATTCTCGTTATCGTAGTGTTCGGAGCAGTCTATTTTCGGTATCGACGACTTCCTGCCTCCCTCACTCCCAAGCCCTTCTACGATGTTGGATTCTGGCTTTCTGTTATCGCGATCATCGCCTTGGCAGTGTTGGCAGTCTGGAAATCCGTCGAAAAATTCCAGGAAAGCGTTTCTCCACCTCCAGTTAAGGAAGCTCTAGTTTCTCCAGAATTTCTACCCGTTTCAGATAGACTCCCGAAAATCTGAAACGAGCCGATTCTTTTAGTTCCCTCAGAATCAAATCACCTTGCTCACAGGGGCTTCATGTAGCCAATCTGTCAGGGTTATGGCTTTCATCGAAGACTTTAAGAAATTCGCGTTCAAAGGGAACCTCGTCGACATGGCGGTGGGGATAATCATCGGCGGAGCATTCGGAACCGTGGTCAAAAGCCTCGTAGACGACATGTTCATGCCGATTATCGGACTCATGACCGGTGGAGTCGATTTCAGCGACCGATTCGCCGTCTTGAAAGAAGGTGAAACCGAAGGGGCCACTTACTTTACCGCAGAAAAAGCGCTGGAAGACGGTGCCACCGTCCTCACCTACGGAAATTTCATCACAGCGTTGATCAGCTTCCTCATCCTTGCCCTCGTCCTTTTTATCGTGATTAAAAAGTTCGTCGCAGCCCTTCAGAAGGAAGAAGAGAAGCCACCAGCAGAAGCCAAGGTTTCCAAAGACATCGAACTCCTCACCGAAATCCGTGATTTACTCGCAAAAGACAAATCTTAGTCAATTTTGAGAAAAACCACAATATTGACTCACTTTTTTGCAAATTTATATAGACAAGATTCAAAAATCCGACTAAAGTCATCTCAGTTGATTTTTTTGGGTTGTTGTTGACCTAAAGTTTCATTGCTTGGTTGTTGTTGTGGGCGTGTGTTTTCACACGGTACGCAATTAGAAAAACCTCTCCGGTCGAAGTCGGAGAGGTTTTTTTATGTGGTGAACGCTTCCCAACTCCGTAAGGTAAGAACTCCAAGAACCACCCTGCTTCCGTGTCTGATCCCCTAGTCATTGCTGATCGCTCTTTTCAATCCCGTCTCATGCTGGGCACGGGCAAATTCTCGTCAAACGAGTCCATGCGCGATGCCCTCGAGGCATCCGGCACCGAGATCGTCACCGTTGCCCTTCGCCGCGCCGACCTCTCTGGGAAAAACGATCCCTACGCGAACATTCTCGATTTCATCGATCCAGAGAAATACCTGCTTCTCCCCAACACATCCGGCGCGATGAACGCCGAAGAAGCCGTCCGCCTCGCCCGGCTCGCCGTATCCGCCGGGCTTCCCAAGTGGGTGAAACTCGAGATTCATCCCGACCCGACCTACCTCCTTCCCGATCCCATCGAAACTCTCAAGGCCGCCGAAGTCCTCGTCAATGAAGGCTTCACTGTCCTTCCCTACATCAATGCCGACCCCGTCCTCGCCAAGCGACTCCAGGAAGTCGGCACCGCGACAGTAATGCCTCTCGGCGCTCCCATTGGCTCCAACCAGGGAATCGAGACCCGTCGCCAGATCGAGATCATCATCAATCAGGCTACCGTGCCCGTGGTCGTCGATGCCGGTATCGGGCGTCCCAGCCACGCCGCCGAAGCACTTGAAATGGGCGCTGACGCCGTCCTCGTGAATACCGCCATCGCCATTGCCAGAAATCCCTCCGAGATCGCCCGCGCTTTCAAAATGGCAGTCGAAGCCGGTCGCATCGCCTACACCCAGGGAGGCGTCCCCGAGGCCGATTCAACAGCTTCAGCCACCAGTCCACTAACCGGTTTCCTATTCTCCGGCGACAACGCATAAGAAGCGATGGCAGATCAGTCGCCACCCGAACCGGTGACCGTCGACGTCATCCTTCCCCTCGCCCTTTCTGAGGACGAAACCGCGCAGCGCAAAGCCGTCGCGCGGAAACTCAAGATCCACCCCAAACGGATCTCCACCCTCCGTCTCCGCAAGCACTCCCTCGACGCCCGCAAGCCTGACATTAAAGTCCAGCTCCGTTTCGAGGTCGGCATCGACGCACCACTTCCCGTCGAACCATCGATCACATATTCCGCCCCAAGCGTTCCGGCCGAAGCAAAAACCGTCATCATCGTCGGCAGCGGCCCTGCCGGACTCTTTGCCGCTCTCACCGCGATCGAACGTGGATGGAAACCCATCGTTCTCGAGCGAGGCAAAGACGCATCCGCTCGACGCTACGACCTCGCCCCTATTCTTCGTCACGGAACCGTCATCGAAGACTCCAACTACTGCTTCGGTGAAGGCGGTGCTGGCACGTTTTCCGACGGAAAACTCTACACCCGAGCCACCAAACGTGGCCCTGTCAGGAAAGTCTACGAGACCCTCGTCGCCCACGGAGCACCCGAACGCATCCTCATCGATGCCCATCCCCACATCGGCTCCAACCTCCTTCCCAACGTCGTCAAAGCCATCCGCCAGACCATCAACGATGCCGGAGGCGAAGTCCGATTCGGAGCCAAAGTCACCGACCTCATCCTGGTAGATCAGACAATCAAAGGCGTCATCATCAACGAGACCGAAGAACTCATCGGAGACGCCGTCATCCTCGCCACCGGCCACTCCGCTCGAGACATCTACCGCCTCCTTTACCAACACAAGATCCTCCTCGAGCAGAAACCCTTCGCCGTAGGAGTCCGCATCGAGCATCCCCAGCCACTCATCGATTCCTTACAATACCACTACGAGCGCGGGATCGATCGCCCCCTACTCCTTCCCGCTGCCCGCTATTCCCTCGCCACCAAGATTCGTGGACGCGGAGTCCATTCCTTCTGCATGTGTCCCGGAGGCTTCATCGTCCCCGCCTCCACCGAGAACGACGAAGTCGTCGTCAACGGAATGAGCCTCTCCAAGAGAGACTCCCCCTTTGCCAACAGCGGCATGGTCGTAACCGTTGAGCCCGAAGACACAAAAGCCTTCGAAAAGGAACACGGCATCCTCGCCGGGATCGCCTACCAGAAACACCTCGAACAGCTCGCCAAACAAGCCGGAGGCGGAGGCCAGGTCGCTCCCGCCCAGCGCCTCCTCGACTTTCTAGCCAAGCGCGACTCGAGCAAGCTGCCTGACACCAGCTACAAACCGGGGCTCAATCCCTCCCGCCTCGACGAGCTCATGCCTGACGCCATCGTCACCCGCATGACCGACGGCCTCCGTCAGTTCGGTAAACGAATGAAAGGCTACGTCACCGAAGAAGCCTTACTCATCGGTTTTGAGACAAGAACCAGCTCCCCCGTCCGCATCCCCAGAGACCAAACCACCCTCCAACATCCAGGCATATCAGATTTCTACCCCTGCGGCGAAGGCGCCGGTTATGCAGGTGGCATCGTCAGTGCGGCGCTGGATGGGATGAGGTGCGCGGAGGCTTTGTAGTCCTAGTTGCGAAGTTTTAGCTACGGCGCGCCCCCAACTCCGTCCGTATCCAAGCGGGATCACGACGCATGTCAAGAATCGCGCAGACAGATACCAATTCTGCATCGACAAGGTAGTAAATCGCAAAAGGAAACGTCTTTCCAAACAATCGATAGAACCCGAAATGCTTCGAATGCACCCCGGCATAAAGTGTCAACGATTCCGCATCCGCCAAAATGGAATCGACAAAATAGTCTCCAATTCCAGGTTGTTGCTTGTCGTAGAAATCCCTTCCGTCCTGAAGGTCGAATTCTACCTCCTCCAAGTAGACAATCTCCATGCCTTAGCGCTGGAGCCGCTTCTTTAACTCATTCCCCGAAATGAACTTCGCCTCACCACTCTCGATCTTCGCACGACGCTCCGCAAGAACTTCACCGTGCCAACCTGGGGAATCTGGCTCGGCCTCACGAAGCGAATCCCAGAGAACCTCCATGCATTTCAAACGTTCATCCAGAGGTAGCTCCAAAAGATCCGAGGGAGAAATCATAGTCGGAAGATAGCAAAGCATCCGCCCAACAACAAATTACATTTCCCCACCCAACTGAATAACTTCAGCACATTTGCCAAGCCAATCCGCCAAGGCTACTTCCCACCGACCACCTCATCTGCTTCTCCCAAGCCCGATCATCCGCTCTCCCTCCATCTTACAAACCGAGAAAACCGTATTCCGCAAAGCGATCTCGACGGCCTCGCGATCATAGCTCCGAAATCCAACGGACACCACAATCGCCTCGTATTCCTCGGCAGTGGGAGGTCTCTCCAAGACTTCGATCATTTAGTCAAATTGGATAACGGGCCGTCCATACCCACTTCGGTTCACTCACCTACCGGTTTTAACAAGCCTTCCGCCAAAGAATCCAAACCCGCCCCAAGCACGGTCCTACCAACAATCAGTTCTGTTCCAATCTCCTCCTGACTCCAGGTTTTCTCGATACATCTCGGGTCTTTAATAGTGATTCCAGTCGTGCCAAACCGCGGGATAACCAAATTTCCCGCATTGTCGGATCTAACATGTTGGTCGCTCTCGTTTGTATGAATGATCGCTGCGGCAAAAGGAAGGCTATAACCGTCCTCCGCTACGAATGTGACACTTCGATTCATCACCTTTGGCCCCAGAAAAACCCAACCGAGCGCGAAGAGGATGCACAGCAACAACACAGCATTCAGAGTCGTCTGAATGGATGAACGCTTCTTCCCCTTCTTCCGCTCGATCCGACCTAAGGTAAATCCAGACACGAAGAGCGAAACCAAAGCTTCAACCCCAGCAAGGATCAGATTGATGAGAGGGATAGTGATTATAGCTGCCCCTTCAATGAGAGCTCCAAACAGGGAAACAAAAAGACCAATAATGGTATCCAATATCATAACTTCGCCAGACTCAACCTTTGAAGAGGGAGACCGGAGACACACTATACCCAAACCAATGTGCACAGGCAAACATAGTGCACTCACTGTGCCTCATCACTCTCCATCGCTTCTCACCTTCTCATTCTCTAGGGCTTTGACTCGCTCCCTTACATCGCCAACCTCCAAATCGACAAGATCATATCCTGACTTCGGGAATTCTTCCAATCCCACGACATTCATGCATTCCCGAAGAGCTTTCCGCTCTACCAGGACGATCCCGGAACCAGCCCAGTGCCTGTCAGAAAGATCGCCCTTCACCCCGGAGATCCAATATTGCTCTCCCGTTTCCAGATCAAAATAGTTGGCTCCGACACCTCGGCCCTTACACGATTGAAACGCCCGGTCGTTAAAATAGAGCGTTCGCCCCGATTTCGAACGCTCCGCAAAACCGATCCAGGCAGGGCCGCAATCGAATTGACCCGTCTTCAATTCAACATATACCAGCTCACCTTTCATCCCCGAGACCAAGAGCAACATACAACGCCGTCGCTCAAGCGAACAAGCTCGACATCTCATTGTGTTTTTGTTAGAATCAATCTATGCTCGATACACAGACGCGCCTTTTACAACGAATGGTGTTTACCCCGAGAGCAAACCACACCTTCATTTACCGATTTCACAGACCCGAGAAACGCTATCATTTCCCATCATTTTCGATTCACCAGAATCCTGAGAGCATACCGAGTTCTACCCTGATCTCTGACTTCGGACCTCAGACATTTGCGAGAATCCCCATCATTTCCCCTCATTTTCAATTTACCAGCTCGCAAAGGAAACAAAGCATTCAGCCGTGACCTCCGACTTCCGCCCCCTGATATCCGCGAATCCCTTATCATTTCCCATCATTTTGACAAAATTCCGTCGCTTAAGCACACGAATCCGCCATCACTGCCGTATCTCTTGGTGATTGCCCTTTATCCTTCCCCTAATCTAGCGTGATCCCATGCGAATCTACCTGACCGCACTCTGCCTTCTGTTTCCCTTCCTTTCGCACGCCGAATTTAAAGCAGGCACCGCCCTCATCGACATCACGCCGAAGAAATTGCCTGTGCTTGTCAACGGCAGCATGACAAGCCGCTCTGTCGACAAGGTCAAAACTCCGGTCAGCGCACGCTCCCTGGCATTTTCCGACGGGAAAGAAACCATCGTCCTCGTCGTAGTCGACAGCTGCATGATGCCCCGGGAGCTTCTCGACAAGGTGAAAGAGATCGCCTCAGAAAAAAGCGGCGTTCCCACAAAACACATACTCATCTCTGCCACCCACACCCACACAGCGCCCTCTTGCATGGGAGCACTTGGGACTGAACCCGACCCAGCTTATGTGCTGTTTCTCACCAAGAAGCTTGTCGATGCAGTCCTCACCCCACTCAAGCGAATGAAACCCGCCCAGATCGGATGGGGAGAAATCGACGCTGGCAAATACACAGCCCTGCGTCGCTGGGTCATCCGTCCCGATATGGTCCGAGAAGATCCTTTCGGAAACCTCACCGTCCGGGCCAACATGCACGCAGCCACGAACTGGGACAACGTCATCGGCAAATCCGGCCCGGAAGATCCTATGCTCTCTATCATTTCCGTTCAGACAACTGAAGGAAAACCACTCGGATTCCTCGCCAACTTTTCCATGCACTATTTCGGCGATCAGGACATCAGCGCTGATTACTTTGGACTCTTTTCCAACGGCATAAAAGAAAGGCTCGCCCCGGACGACAACCGGTTCGTCGCCATGATGTCCCACGGCTGTAGCGGAGACATCTGGCGACACGACTACGAGGAATCTCCAGAGCGAAAAAACGATGCAATCAGCATCGAAGAATATTCTTCTCAGATGATCGACCTCGCCCTGACCGCTTATGAGGAAATCGAATATGAGAAGCCGAAATCCATCGCGATGCAGGAGTCGAGAATGACGCTCAATTACCGCGTCCCTGACAAACAACGCCTGGAATGGGCGCAGAAGATTGTGGCCGAACTCGGCGAAAACCTCCCCAAAACAAAGGAAGAGATTTACGCGCGTGAACAGATATTCCTCCACGAAAAGCAGCAAACTGAAGTTGTCGTTCAGGCCCTTCGACTCGGCGACAAGATCGCAATAGCAACCACTCCCAATGAGACCTACGCACTCACCGGATTAAAAATCAAAGCGGCCAGTCCCACCGAACACACCATGGTCATCGAACTGGCTAATGGCGGCGACGGCTACATCCCCCCGCCCGAGCAACACCTTCTTGGTGGCTACAACACCTGGCCAGCCCGCTCCGCCGGCCTCGAAGTCGAGGCCGAACCCAAAATCACCGAAGCTGCAATCCAACTACTTGAAACCGTCACTGGTAAGACACGCAAGCCCTACATCACTCCTGACAGCGACGCAGCCAGCGACATCCTCAACGACGAACCACGCGCCTACTACCGTCTCGATGAGTTTTCCGGACCGGTCGCAGAAGACGAATCGCCCAACCACCGGGATGCCTTTTACGAACCTCAGGTCCTTTTCTACCTGAAAGGTCCTAAACAGTTCAGCTCGGAAAACCACATCAACCGCGCTGCCCATTTTGCTGGAGATCGTCTGCGCACCAGTATCCCTAATCTCGACAGTGACTACACGGTATCCCTCTGGTTCTGGAACGGCATGCCCACCAGCGCCCGCGATGAGACCGGCTGGATTATCTCCCGTGGCCGCGATTTTGCACTCGGTGACGAAGGAGATCACCTCGGCATCGGCGGAACATCTGGAAATGCCGGCCTTCTTACCTTCTTCCACGGATTTGATCCCTCAAAAGCAGTGGCAGGCAAAACACCGATCGAGCGCTGGACCTGGTATCACCTCAAACTCGAGCGCAGTGGAGATAGAGTGCGAGTATTTCTCAACGACGAACTCGAGATCGAGACCGAAGCACCCGCCGAATTCCCAGAAGACCTCACCACCATATTCTTCGGCGGCCGCTGCGACGACGTGAATAATTTTGAAGGTCGGTTGGATGAAATAGCGGTATGGTGAATTATTGTTGCCCCCCCTAATTCTCCCGAACCGGAAACATGGTTCTTCGTGGCGTGTATTATAAGCTACGACACAAATTCGAATGATATCCATTTCACCAATTCTGATCGCTATCTTGGCAATAGCATTCTCATGCTCTCCTGCTATTGCCATACCCGAATCGGAGCCAAATGACGATATAGCGTCAGCCGATTTGGCAGACATTGCCAATTCCATCACGGGAAGCATCCAAAGTGGCGGCGATACGGATTTCTTCGAAATTGAAGATTTCGGAGCTTGTCCTATGCGAATATCTGCAAGTGCGGAAATCACAACTGGCTCTGATATCGGAACAACCGACTTCGAACTAAAACTGTGGGATGCCAACGGTAATCTCCTTTCTGACTCGACGATTACCTCCGCCACCCAGCGAACCGCCACCGTTTTCCAGGCGAGCCCGGTTCTCGGACCTACTTTCCTGTCTATTAGTCGTAGCTCAGGGGCACCTTTTGGATCTTATCAAATTGACGTGCAGAAGAATATAGTTAATCCACCCCGTCCAAAAGTTCGAATCTTGACCATTAAAAAGCGTTCTGCAGGCAGAGCAAAGCTTCGAATCCTGGCATCGTCTGGATCTGCGAGGCACTATCTAGACAGCGTTTGGGTCGTGGCCCCGGGAAACAGCCCTGCATCAATTTCTTTGGAGCCTACATCAGCAGGATCCAATCGCTCCATAATCGGAACTCCCACCCGAAATATTTCAAAATACTCGAAACGAATACGTTTTGAGTATCAAATCAAATCAAAGAGATCTCGGTCCTCTGTTAAATTTCGAATAAAAAACGCGTGCGGAAAACGAATTCGAATACGAAAACGAATTGATCTGGGTCGGTAAACCTAGTCTAAACCATCAAAAATTGACTCGAGACTCATTTAGAATCCCCCTTGCGAAATCGCTGATTGTACGGCAAAAATCCCCCCATATGGGTAGAGCATTTGAATATCGTCGCGCCTCAAAGGAGGCCCGTTGGGACAAAATGTCCAAAATCTTTCCGAAACTTGGGAAAGCCATCACAATGGCGGCCAAGGAGGGAGGGCCCGACCCCGAATCGAATGCCAAACTGCGCCTCGCCATCCAGAATGCGAAGGCCCAGAACATGCCCAAGGACAATATCGAGTCCGCAATCAAACGGGCTGATGGAAAAGACTCCGCCGAGATTTCAGAAGTAAACTACGAAGGCAAAGGCCCGCACGGCGTAATGATCTTCGTCGAATGCGCCACAGATAACACCAACCGATCTGTGGCGAACATCAAAACCTATTTCAACAAAGCAGGGGGCCAACTCCTGCCGACTGGCTCACTGGAGTTCATGTTCGATCGCAAGGCCGTGGTTGAGTTTAAAATCACAGACGAAATGGAGATCGAAGAGATCGAGCTCGAACTGATCGACGGCGGTCTCGAAGAACTCGAGGTAAATGAGGGTATCGCCTACGCCTACGCAGATTTCACCGATTTCGGCAACCTCACATCAAAGGTCGACGAACTAGGCATCGAGATCAAGAAAGCCAGCCCTCAGCGCATTCCGAACAATCCTCAGGACTTCACTGAGGACCAGATGAACGAGATCGAGGAACTCCTCGACAAGTTGGAGGACGACGAAGACGTCCAGGCGGTGTTCACGAACGTGAACTAAACACAGCAGATCGCCAGTTAGACACCCACACAAGGCCACTTTCGCCCCTTAAATTCTCAAAATTAGGAATATTTTCATTAATTGATCTCATTTCTGTAAATTTAATTTCAATTCTGGAAATTACGGGTAGAGTCGCAGGCTATGGGGCGTCTGTTCGTTCAACTGCTTGTAGTTTCTTCTCTTCTTTCTAATTTAGTTTCGGCTCAGGTCGGCGGGTTGGATAGTGCCTCGCCGATTGGCCCGTTCCTTGATGGTGCACTTCCTTCAGAGACTCCGAAATCTGCCTCAGGAAGCTGGGAAGCCGTAACCGCATTTCCCCTTCTCGATCTGGAAGATCCCTTGCAGATGCTCCCGGTTCCGGGAACAAATCAGATCTTAATTGCCCAAAAGGATGGTCAGATTGTCGTTTTTGAGAACACTCCGACTACGTCATCTGACACCGAATTGCTCAACATTTTTCCGCAGGTAGAGGCAACGACAGACTCCGGCTTGCTTGGACTCGCACTGCATCCCGAGTTCGGCCAGGTCGATTCTCCCAACCGAGATTACATCTACGCCTACTACCGCTATACCCCAGACAAGTCCGAAACAGAGTACGCCTATTGCCGCCTGTCCCGCTTCTCATGGCGAGTTGGAACAAACTCCATCGATCCCAACTCCGAGTTGGTGTTGATTCAACAGTTCGATGTCACCAACATTCACAACGGCGGAGGCCTCTTCTTTGGTTCAGAGGGATTCCTTTACCTCTGTATCGGTGAAGACGGGGTCCCCGGGAAAAATGATATCGCAGCACAGCGAACAGACCTTGGGTTGCTTGCAGGTGTCCTGAGAATCGACGTGGATCAGGACTCCAGCCGCTCCCATCCTATCCGCCGACAGCCTCAAAATCCTGAAACTCCCCCTCCCGGTTGGCCCGACTCTTTTTCTCAGGGCTATTACATCCCTAACGACAATCCATGGCAAAGTCCCAGCGGCAGCACGTTAGAAGAATTCTGGGCGATCGGTCTCCGGTCCCCTCACCGAATGACACACGATCCCGTCACCAACAACATCTGGGTTGGTGATGTTGGAGGAGGTCAACGTGAAGAAGTCAGTCTGATCACGAAAGGTTCGAACCTTCAGTGGCCCTACCGAGAGGGAGATACCACAGGTCTCCTACCCAAGCCTGAAAACTTGATTGGAACAGACCAACCTCCGGTCTACGCTTATCCCCGTTCTGTCGGTGGATGTATCATTGGTGGCTACGTCTATCGAGGCCTCGAACATCCCGACCTCGTCGGGAAATACATCTTCGGCGATCACAACAATGGAAAGATCTGGGCGCTGAGCTACTCGCCGGGCTCTCCACCTATCGTCGAAGAACTACTCGACATAGAAGACGGTCGGCTCGGCACCTTCGGATTGGATGCCGACGGTGAGATATACATTATCACCGTTGCGAACCGAGCCCTGAATGGTGGATTCATTTACAAACTAAGCCGCTCCGGTAATTCAGTTCCCGAACCGCCTGCCACCCTGTCAGGCACAGGTGCCTTCTCCGATCTTGGAAGTCTTACACCCCGAGGCGGAGTCATTCCCTACGATCTCATTCAACCTCTCTGGTCAGATGGAGCTGAGAAAAAGAGATGGCTCTCTATCCCGAACGACGGAACGCCTGACTCTCCTGGAGAGCAGATTGGCTTTTCCGAAACGGAGCCATGGACGTTCCCTGTCGGAAGCGTCCTCATCAAACACTTCGAAATCGCGGGACGTCGCCTCGAGACTCGATTCCTGGTGAAAGGAACTGATTCAAAATTCTTCGGCTTTACCTACAAATGGCGCGCCGACCAGTCAGATGCAGACCTCCTGCCCGGACCTGCAGTAGACGAAACTATCACCCTCTCCGGTGGCCAGCAGATCGAATGGCATTACCCAAGTCGAACGGAATGCTTCATCTGTCATACCGACGCATCGAAAACTGTCCTTGGACCAAAGACACGTCATCTCAATAAGGAACTCTTTTATCCAGAGACCGGTAGAACAGCGAACCAGCTTGTCACCTTGAACGACCAGGGATTCTTCTCCCCAGGATTCGATCCAAACGCGGTGGGATCTTTTCTGATTTCAGCGAACATCAACGACACCTCGGAATCCCTGGAACGCCGGGCTCGATCTTACATAGACATCAACTGCTCTCAGTGCCATCAACCCGGCGGACCGACACAGGCCCAGTTCGACTCCCGCTTCACGGTCCCGTCCGATTTCCAGAACATCATCAATGTCGATCCGCTGAATCCACTGGGACTGAGCGATCCGAAATTGGTTGAACCGGGTAATGTGCCCGACTCGATTCTCTACCTGCGTATGAACACCCTCGATGGTTGCTGCGCAATGCCTCCTCTGGCAAAGAATGCCGTGGATACTGATGCCGTTAACGTGGTTGCTGATTGGATTCGTTCTCTCGACCCAACAATCAGCCCAACAGGCCCTACCAGCGAAACACCTCCACAGGATTACTCGACTCCAAAAATATCCCTTGCCCATTCCGGTCCTAGCGAACAGGTGAACGACACTTTCGACATCGTCGTTAATGCCAATGAACCGATCTTCGGACTGACTGCTTCTGACTTTGAAGTTACCAATGGCAAGGTAAATTCCGTCAGCGGATCGGGAACCAACTGGACAGCTTCCATAACTCCCACCTCTCTCGGTTCAGGGACAATCTCAATACCATCGGATCGAGTAGCGGATGCAAACGGAAACGCCAACCTTTCCCTGACATCACCACTGAACTTCGAGTACGGCTCAAGCGAGCCACCTGTAAATCTACTCGTAGACGGAGGGTTTGAAGAAGGCGCACAGCATTGGCACACGGGAGGCTCAGTATCCTCCACCAATGAAGTTTTCTCAGGCAACACAGCACTGGAGTTCGGAGAGAGCTCTTTTGTCGTACAGACTGTGCTAATCGAACCATTTGATACCTTCCGCTACACGGGTTGGTATACCAGATCTGCCTCGCTTGGTCACATGGAGGTCGGCGTCAGCTTCTACGATGGGAACGGAAACGAACTGCAAGACACTTTCAACGTTCCGACTCAGACAGAGAGCTATTCGAGTTTCCAATTGGATGTAACAGCGCCAGAGGGTGCGGAGACTGCGACTGTATATGTCCTAACCGGCGGGGGTGGTACAGCCAAAGCAGACGCGCTTTCCTTCATCCGGACTGGTAGTAACGATCCCAATGCTGATCCAAATCAATTCTCGAACGGAGGATTTGAAGAAGGGAGCTTGTCAGGGTGGGACAGTGGTAGCAGCCCGGTATCGACATCAACAGACGCACGAACAGGAACGTATGCTGCCAAATTCGAGACAGACTCGTTTCTCATCTTCAACCAAAGCGCATCTCCCGGAGACAAATATCGCTTTTCAGGCCACTACAAGACATCATCCCCTGGTGGCATTCACGAAGTCGGAATCGTGTATTGGAACCAGAATGGAGGAGTCGTATTTGAATCAGAAATCGACCTCACCCATTCGGAGTCATTCTCCCCGTTCGAAGTATCTGGAACTGCACCAGCAGGAACAGCAGCAATGTCCGTTTGGATTTACAGTGGTTTCGGAAGTGATCTTACCGTAGACGACTTTGCCCTTGAGTTGCTTGAGGGCACCCTTCCGACGAATAGCCAAACAGTTCCTCCTGCGGTTTCAATCGCAGGCACGGCCCTTCGAACCATTCTCTCGAATCGCGATCCTTTGGCCTATCAAACGCCTTCCAAAAATCCCGTACAACCCGACCTGGCAATCACACATGGAAATGATGACTGGGTCGGTTTCGACATCTACAACGCCAATGCGGCGGGACAGAAGAAGAAAATCAAGACCAGGAACCGCAGAATCCGTGAAATCTTTGAAGTAGTTTGGCAAAACGACGCGGCAAAACGTTTCGATAGAAGCTCATTTTTCGCAACCAGAGGCAACCGTCATTTCAAGGTCAAGTATTTCACCATCAGCGTTGGCAAGAGGAACGTCACGTCATCGTTCATTACCGGGCGGTTCAAAAACCAGCGAGTCGCTCCTTTGGAAATCTCCACCTACGAGATCCTCATTCGAGAAAAGAGAAAGTCCCGCCGGAAGGCATTCAGGGGCCGGATCTTCAGCAGGTCTGAATTGAATTCCTCTCGTGTAGACGCCGTCCTCTTCAAAGCGCGAGGCAGGTGAGTGAAACTTTAGAAATACAAATTCCATGAGCAGACAAACCCACGCTCTCCTGGCAGCCCTGGTCCTGCCCGTTTCACTTTCCTTTGCTCAGTCAGGAGGACTTGACCAAGCGGAACCGATTGGCGCATATCTCGATGGCAACCTTCCATCTGAAACACCACGTCCCGCTACGGGAAGCTGGACCCTCGTGAACGCCTTTCCCAACCTGACGTTTATTGATCCAGTTCAAATGATTCCCGTTCCCGGGACGAATGAACTCCTCGTTGTGGAGAAGAACGGGCGTCTGGCAGTTTTCGAGAATGATCCTGCCACTACATCAAAGACAGTTCTTTTCAACATCTCTTCCAACGTGGAATCGAGTCATGACTCCGGTATGGTAGGAGCTGCATTTCACCCGGAGTTTGGTCAGGTTGATTCTCCCAATCGAGACTATATTTTTGTTTATTATCGCTACACACCAAATCCGGCAGAGAAAAACCGCGCCTACTGTCGCCTCTCACGATTCACCTGGCGACACGGAACAAACTCAATCGATACCTCAAGCGAATTTGTTCTAATCAATCAATACGACCGCCACAACTGGCACAACGGAGGGGGCCTCTTTTTCGGACCCGACGGATTCCTTTACCTTAGCATTGGTGACGAGGGTGGCGCGAACGATCAATACAATACCGGACAAAAAATCAACGTGGGCCTGCTCGCGGGGATCCTGCGAATCGATGTTGATCAGGACCCGACACGTTCGCACCCGATTCGCCGCCAACCACAGAACCCATCAAATCCCCCGTTCGGATGGCCCAACTCCTACTCGCAAGGATACTACATTCCGAATGATAACCCGTGGCAAAGCGCCAACGGAAGTAACCTGGAAGAATTTTGGGCGATTGGATCTCGATCCCCTCACCGCATGACTCAGGATCCGGTTACAGGCCGTATCTGGCTGGGTGATGTCGGCCAGGGCAGCAGAGAAGAGATCAGCCTGGTCGTAAAAGGGGCCAATCTTCAATGGCCCTACCGAGAAGGCGACATTTCGGGCCCGAAATCAAAGCCATCCAATTTGATCGGCACAGACCAACCACCCGTGTGGGCATATGGAAGAGGTTTGGGCGGTTGTGTAATCGGAGGGTACGTCTATCGAGGATCAGAACACCCAGACTTGTATGGGAAGTACATCATGGGAGATCACAACAACAACAAAATTCGCGCCCTCACCTATACACCCGGAGAGGCCCCACAGATCGAGGATCTGGTCACCATGACTCGAACCGGCCCAGGTCCGAAGAACGGACTCGGGTCTTTCGGAATCGATGCCGATAACGAGGTCTACATTCTGTCTTTGGCAGGAACAGATAAAGACGGCGGTGTCATTTACAAGTTCGGCAGGACAGGTTCCGGTATTCCCGAACCCCCGTCTACCCTTTCCGCAACAGGAGCATTCAGTGACCTCGCCTCCCTCACCCCTCGCAGTGGAGTCATGCCCTATGATCTTGTCCAACCTCTGTGGTCGGACGGAGCCGACAAGAAACGGTGGATTGCGATCCCAAACGATGGCACTCCAGATACTGCGGCTGAGAAGATCCAGTTCTCTGAGAACGAACCCTGGACATTCCCAATCGGGACTGTTTTGATCAAACACTTCGAAATCTCCGGGAGACGTCTTGAAACGCGCTTTTTCGTCCATGGCTCAGACGGGAAGTATTTTGGATTTACCTACAAATGGCGTCCGGATAATTCCGATGCAGACCTCCTCCCCGGACCACCTGTCGAAGAAACAATTGACCTCGGCGGAGGTGAGTCAGTCGAGTGGCATTTCCCGGGAAGGACCGAATGTTTCATTTGTCACACTGATGCGGCAAAGACAGTACTCGGACCGAAAACACGTCATCTCAATCGCGAGATTTTCTACCCCACAACAGGAAGGGCTGCAAACCAATTGCTTACATTGAGCGAACTTGGCTTCTTTGACACAACTCTGGCCCCCCCAGCCATTTCCACTTTCCTGACTTCGGCAAATGTAAATGATACCACCGAATCACTCGATAGACGGGCAAGGGCCTACCTGGACATCAATTGCTCGCAGTGCCATCGCCCCAATGGCCCAACTCAAGCGCAGTTCGACGCTCGACTCACCGTTCCACCCAACTTCCAGAACATCATCAATGTGGAACCGACGAATCCCCTTACCTTAGCAGATCCAAAACTGGTGGAGCCTGACAATGTTCTCAACTCGATCCTTCACATTCGAATGAGTTCTCTGGATGGTTGCTGTGCTATGCCCCCACTGGCAAAAAATGCTATCGATACAGACGCCGTGAATACCGTCGCGGAATGGATTCGATCCCTCGATCCGGCAATCAGCCCTACCGGACCGACGAGCGAGACACCGCCAGTCGATTATTCACTACCAGCCATCACGCTCACTCACACTAACGGATCACAGACAGTGGACGGAACCTTCGACGTTACCGCGACAGTTTCCGAGCCAATCCTTGGCCTCACGGCTAGCGATTTTGATGTCGTTAATGGAACGGTTGATTCTATTTCCGGATCCGGATCGAACTGGACCATTACGATCTCTCCCACTGCCAATGGACTTGGCAATCTCACTATCGCCGCTGACAAAGTGACGGATACAAACGGCAACGCGAATCTCGCAATCGAGAATCCGCTCGTTTTCGAAGCGGACCTTGAAGCAACTCCCATCAACCTACTGACGAATGCGAGTTTCGAAAACGGCCTTCAGTCCTGGGACTCTGGAGGATCGGCTGCCACGACCTCTCAGGCGCAATCGGGAGCGATTGCCGTGACGGTGGGTACCGATACATTCATTGTCCAATCGATCCCTGCCACTGGTTCAGAGAATTACACCTTTACCGGTTGGTACACGGGAGATGCATCTTTCAATAAACTGTATGCCGGTACGACTTTCTTCGACTCCAACGGAAATGAAGTTGGCGACGAGTTTGTTCTGCTACCACCTGCCACAGCTTATACTTCATTCAGCCTTGAGATGACCGCGCCCCCAAATGCCAGCGTAGCTGCGGTTTACATCCTGACCTCAGGAAGCGGTATGGCGAAAATCGATAATCTCGTCTTCTACGTTGGCGGTCAGGGGGATCCGGGAAACAGTGACAATCTCTTCCCGAATGGAGACTTTGAAAATGACTTCACATCGTGGGATGCAGTCAATGATACCACCATTGTGGCAGGGGCCAATACCGGCAACAAGGCGGCCCGAATGGGCGACAATTCTTTCATTGTTTTTAACACTGCAGCTACTCCGGGAGATGTACTCGATTTCTCCGGTGTCTACAAAACGGAAGGGAGTTCTAGCCTCCTCGAGGCGGGATTCACGTTCTGGGATGCCAATGGAAACGATGTCGGTGATGCCATCACACCGTTGTCAAACTCGGCATCTTATCAGAATTTTCAGGTGCTCACCGAAGTTCCTGCCAATACCACTAACATGTCAGTGTGGATCTTCTGCGGTTCCGGTGGAGCGATTACAGCAGACTCGCTCTCTCTAACAAGATCGACTGCTCCCCCGCCCGAACCGGACAATCTTCTGAGCAATGGTGGATTCGAATCTGGAGACTTCTCCGGCTGGGACACTGGTGGAAGCAACATCGCTGTAACAACGGATGCTCGCACTGGAACCGGTGCCGCAGAGTTTGGAATAAACTCATTTGTCGTTCACAACCAGTCTGCATCCGGAGGCAACGAATATCGGCTGCACGGATACTACAAGACTTCCGCACCGGGAGGAATCCATGAGGCTGGGTTCATTTTCTGGGGGAGCGGCGGCACCATCCTTTCAGAGACTCAGACGACGATGCCGAACAGTACTGGCTATTCCGAATTCGAAGTGATTGGAATTGCGCCATCGGGAACCGTTTCCCTATCCGCCTGGATCTACAACGGCACAGGAAGCATGCTGATAGTCGATGACGTAACGCTCGAGGTCATCTCATCCACCGCAGTGAAAACTTTGACAACCAAAGTCGAATCGAAGATGTCAGATTTGGGAATGGCGACGCTCAAGATGAGATCGATCCTCCTCAATCGGGACCCGAATTCATATCGGAATGCAATCATGAACCAGGTCCAACCGGACCTTTTCATTACCCATCGCTCCAGCAACTGGTCTGGTATCAACATCTACAATCGATCGGGAGCCAACCAATTGGCAAGAAGCAAGACGCGACGGAAGCGTATCAACGACAAGTTTGATATCGCGTGGCAAAATGACGCGTTTGCCAGGTATGACGGCGGGAAGGTGTACGGCACGGGAAGCGATAGAAACTTCAAGCTGAAGTATTTTGAACTCAGTCCCCATCGCCGAAACTTGACCGCTCTGATTCAGACAGGACGGTTTCAAAGCCCGCGAATTGAGCCTGGAGCTACAGTTCGGTACCAAGTGAAGATTAAGCAGAAAGGCAAATCCCGGAAGTCCTCATTCCGAGGCAGGCTGACTACCCAATCAACTTTGGACGAGTCAAAAATCGACGCCGTACAATTCAAAACCCGACGAAAATAGTCGAAGATTTGCGACAGGAATACACGCAATCTCGCCGGACGAGGTTCTTCCCATCGTACAGAGTGATGTTTAAGGTGGATTCCATGCGTGGATTCCGCCTCCTCCTTTCTCTTGCCGCCATCGGCATTGCTATCCCTGCCGTTGCAGAGCCGATTTCCCCTGAAAAGCCGATCGATCTCCTTGCAGAGTCCTTCGAACAATTTCTCAACGAGAAAGCTTCTCTCTCACAAGATTTTGACGAGGTCTGGAAGAAGGACGGCGAAGGAAACCTTCATGTGACTGGCCTGGGCCTTGGGTATTCGCGAACAGAGAAAGAATATCAGAATTACCACCTGGTATTCGAATATCAGTGGGCAGAGCGAACGTATGCGGGGAGATCAGACCGAGCGCGGGATGGAGGAGTTCTCTTCCATATTCAAGGTCCGGATCAGTCTTACGGTAAGGTTTGGCCGACATGTTATCAGGTCTCCATGATCGAAGGCGGCACGGGAGGAATTGTTGTTCTATCGACAGAAGACACACCACTTTCCTTTGTTTCTACCGCGACGAACCAAGATCCCCCACTCTGGGCTCCCGACGGAAAAGAGATGACGTTTCCACCTGAGGGAAAGAAATCGGCTCACGTAGGTTGGCAGCACCGATCCGAAAACTGGAAAGACGTGAAGGCTTTCCGCGGCGAACTCGACATCGAGAACCCAGTCGGCGAATGGAATCGACTGGAAGTGATTTGTGACGGTTCCACGATCGAAATACGCCTCAACGGAAAAATTACTAGCAAAGCAACCAACGTCGTTTCCCCTCATGGCAAAATCGGCCTCCAGAGTGAGCTCGCGGAGTACAAAATCCGACGCCTCGAACTGTTCCCTATTGGTGACTTCGACGAAGAATGGTCGCCCGAATCACGTTCCAGTGACATGGGCTACTCAATAACCGGGGAAAGTATTCTCCCTCGCAGACTTCCGCTCAGCCCCGAGGAGAGTCTCGCCAAATGGGAACTTGATCTGCCTGAAGACTACGAAATTCGCCTCGTTGCAGCCGAGCCACTCGTCTGCGATCCAGTCGATGTCGTATGGGACGAAAACGGTAGAATGTTTGTCGCCGAGATGCGCGATTATCCCCTACCGAACGAGGGTGAGCCATATCTCTCTCGCATTCGCCTACTTACCGATTCCGACGGTGACGGAGTCATGGACAAATCAGTCGTGTGGGCCGACGAAATGGATCACGTTCAGGGGCTTCTCCCGTTGAACGGCGGCCTGCTTGCCACCACGCGAACAGCAATCCTTTTTCTGAAAGATACCGACGGCGATGATAAAGCGGATGAAATCAAACCGCTCTTCCACAGTAACGAACCGCGCCACAACCAGCTCCAAGTCTCAAGCCCCCGATATGGTATCAACAACGATATCTACCTTTCCAACGGGCTCGACGGAAAAGAGATCTATCCAGAAGGAGATCCAGATAAGGTCCTGGAATTTCCCCGTTTGAATCTTCGATATGATCCCCGCGGCGGCGACCTGAAGCTAAGCACTGGAACCGGCCAATACGGTGGAACACTCGATGCCTTCGGTCGCCATTTTTTCTGCAGCAACCGGAACCCTATCATGTTTGCCGTAATGCCGCATGAAGCGGTAAAGAGAACACCTCTCGCAGCCATCTCAGTTGGGCATGAAGATATTCAGCCACCAGGTGCCCCCGTGCGCCCGATTGCACTTAGCCATACTACGTCAGCAGCGCACGCGGGAACGCACACAGCCGCATGCGGCATCGGGGTATACACGGGAGACTGGTTACCGGATCTGACTGGAGACGTCTTCGTCTGCGATCCAACCGCACAGCTCGTGACGAGAAATACACTCATTCCTAAAGGCGCAACGTTCAGCGCGGAACGAGTCGGAGAAGACCGTGAGTTTCTTGCTTCAGGTGACGAGTGGTGCCGCCCTGTGCAGGTGAGAAACGGTCCAGACGGAGCTCTCTACATTGTTGATATGTATCGCCGTTTCATCGACCACGCTCGCTTCTTTCCCGAAGAGTTCTCTAAATCTCACTATATGAGAGCTGGGTTCGACCAAGGACGAATCTGGAAAATTGCTCCGAAAGGAGAATCTCGGACGACCGCCCCACTCCCCGATAAACCAGAGGAACTTGTTGCTGCACTTTCGAATCCGAACGGGTGGACACGAACCAATGCCCAACGAATCATTGTGGAGAAGCAATTGAAGGAAGTCGTTCCCCTCCTGCGTGAGACGCTGGCTGATCCCGAGACCGAACCAGCTATGGCTCACTGCCTCGGCACTTTGGAAGGGCTTGGAGAATTGTCAGCTGAGGATCTCTGCCTCGCTTTCGAGACTCCCTGGACCTTTTCTACGACTGAACCAGCTCTGGAGTTCGCTTCTGAAATGGAGCTAACCCAACAGCTGGAAAAGCATATCTTGAGTTTCGGAAATGCTGAATCATCTCGAATGCGCTTTCTTGCCCTTTCTCTATTCCCCGATCTTCCTTGGAATGTGGAAACTCTCGCAAAAGGAATCGCAAGGTCGCCAGAAGACACGTGGTTCAGAAAAGCAGTGATGAGTTCGATTCCGGATTCCGCACCTTCTATCCTTACTTCTCTCCTGAAAAATGAAACTTTTCTCTCAAAAAACAAAGAAGGATCAGGCGAGACACTCGAAGATTTTGCTCGCCTGACTGCAAACCTCGGAAATATTGAGGCGCTACAGCAAACACTCGCGCTTCTCAAAGGTGATCCGAAGTGGTGGCATTTTGAAGTCGTGTCAGGACTTTCCACCGGACTCCGGGCAAGCCCTCTGAAACAGAAGTCGGTCGCGGCACTGATTTCCGCTGCGCCTCCGGAATTAGGAGACGGAGTGAACACTCTTCAAAAATTGCTAAGCAGCGCCAGCGAAATAGCACTTGATCGCAGCCGCCCCGAAGCTGACCGCATTACGGCGCTCTCTCTCGTAGCTCAACAACCATGGGAGGAGAAAACGGAGATCGTCGAAAAATTGCTTCAGCCTTCGGAGGCACCAGCGATACAAGCTGCCGCAGTACAGATGCTATCTCGAGACAATCGAGAAACGGTGGCGCAGTTTTTCTTTGATCGCTGGGACTCACTGGCGCCGACACCCCTACGGGAGGCGCTGGCCCTCATAACAGGTAACACAAAGTCCGGTCTTGCTCTGATGAAGAGAATGCAAGCAGGTGAGATCAATCCGGCCATCATGCCCCCAATGACTCGTTGGTCATACGGTCGTTCTTCGAATGAAGAGATTAAGTCACTCGCACTGGAATTGTTCGGACAGGCTTCTGCAAACCGCGCCAAAGTCATCAAAGAGTTCGGAGCAGCACTCGACTCCCACATAGGTGATCCAGCCAAGGGTGAGCTCGTCTTTCAAACAGCAACCTGCTTTACCTGCCACAAGGTGGGAGAAATCGGAATGGATGTTGGCCCGTCCTTGAATGATGTGAAAATCAAACCGGCAGAAGCACTGCTAACAGATATCCTTGATCCAAATCGGGCAGTCGAAGAACGCTGGGTTTCGATGACCATTGAAACGAAAGAAGGTCGAGTTTTGACAGGGTTGGTTGCATCCGAAGATTCTGCCAGTGTGAATCTTCGGCTACCAGGAGGTCTCACCGAATCGATTCCCCGAACCGAGATTGCAAAGGTCTCATCCACCGGAATGTCTCTTATGCCGGAAGGCCTGGAGGCAGCTATGAGCAAAGAGGACATGGCAAATCTGATCGCTTTTCTGAAGAAACGGTAATCTTCCTTTGCGGATATTGTCCTTTTTCTTCCGAGAAATCATAATCAAGATAATTATCCATATTTTCTTGTTTTATACTTTTGGCACACCGCTTGCGAGTTTGTTTCGTAACCCGTAATATTCCTAGACTGGGAATAATCGAGATTTACCCAACCTCCTTTGAATGTCGGCGGATGACGTGCGAAACGCCGAGGCAATGCCTCCGGCGAAAAACAAACTTGGAAAAAGCCGATCACGGAAGCTGTTCGGCTGCGCCCTGATATTTCTCGCTGTCGGCTTTGTGGGTCTTATTGTTCTCCTTCTCTTCCTCAATGGGCCGGGATTCCGAATTTTCGGAAAGGCGATCGCACTTAATCTCGCGGAAAAGCAAGGTATCGAAGGTGACTTTACCATCGACGGTTCGATCTGGGGTGGCTTCTCCATTGGTAATGTCGAGTTGGAAGGCAAAGAGAATCCTCTTGTTTCACTGAAACTGGAAGAAGCGACTGTCGATTATGACACTTGGGGGCTGATTACAAGTGCCACCACCTTTGGTTGGCTGGAGCTGGTTAGAATCCAAAAAGCAACTGTCGAGATCGATCTACCGGAGCCATCAGGCGACAAGAAGAAACCAAAGGAGCAGAAAAAGTCGCAAGCAGAACCGAAAGACTTCAGTCCGTTCTGGAACCTACTTGATGCAGAGTTTGCTCTCGCAGAAATCGATCTTGTTATCAAGCAAGGCGACAAATCCTATCGAATCGATAATTTCTCTCTTCAGTCAAATCCCGGAGAAGATGGAAGATTTACCATTACCGGTCTGGAGCTCCCGGGGAACGAACCGGTCTCCCCTATTTCGGCTGTCCTCCAGAAGGACGAACATTCAGTGTCTCTTCAATCCTGGCAGATCGGGTCAACAACCAGCCTTCAATCACTAACCGTTGCAGAATCTAAGCCCGGAGTATTCGACGGCGAGGCTGACTTCAAGTTTGCCGGAGGAAAGTTTTCCGCCAATTTTTCTTCGGCAGGAAAGGCGTCGCTTAAGATGCACCGGGGCACAACATTCGTTTTATCGGAAATCCCTGCGGGAGGAGAGATCCAAGCAAAGTTGGGTGGAAGAGTTACCGATCTCGACCTTCGTTTTGATGGAGATTTTGAGAATCCATCGACTTGGGATATCAACGGCAGCCTCGTCGCCTCCAGGATCCACTGGGAAGAATTCGCCGTCGATACCGTAGCTCTCGCGATCCAGAATAACATAGCCACATTCCAAGCAAGCCTACCGGGTGCTTCCGTGCAGCTCGCGGCATCCGCCCCGCTTGAAAACTTCGAAACAACAGAAGAATTGGGGCAAATCCCCGTGGACCTCGGTGCTTTTATAGATGTTTCTTCGGTGCAGCAAGTGATCGCTCCTATCGCCGAAGACTTGCCTCTTGAAGGAAAAATTTCTGCCCGAGTCGAAAACGTTCAACTGGTGGGTGGAACGACTGTACAATCCGGCACTCTTTCCATCGTATCAGATTCCCTGAAGTGGAACGGAGATGCGTTGAACCTGCTTCAAATTACCGGGGCTGTAGAATCACCAGATTCGCTAAAAATCGCGGCTGACGCAGGACTCGATTCCGACACACTTGTTCGCGTCTCAGGCAATTTGAATCCACAGACGTTGGAGTACACAGCAACCGCTACAGGCAATTTTTCTACCCAAGGCCAGCTTGGAAATCTTCTGGCAAAGTTAGAGACTCCCCCCATGACAGGAACTGGCGTTCTCAAATGGAAGGGAGAAGGCAGTCTAAAGGCTCCGCAACATCTGGGTGACGCAACCCTGACATTGTCTCAATTCCAAGTAAATAAATCCCCGCCGATCGATGTCACTGCGACAGTAAATCACCAGGATAAAAACATTCAAATTCCAAGCCTTTCGGTTCGCTCAGGAGATATTGGCCTTTATGGCACAGCCGCCTGGGACGGCGAGCGCGCTACACTGACCAATTGGAAAATTGAGAATGGCAATGTAGAGAAGCTTTCCCTGTCGGCTTCGATACCTTTCGGGACAGAGACACCATTTCTCGAACAAAAAGGGCCGGTCGAACTTGACTTGGGAATCAAGGATCTGACTGTCAGTGAAATTTCTCAACTGTCCGCCACAACTCTCCCGCTCGATGGAACTCTGAACGGTGCTTTGAAAGCAAGCGGGGCCTTCGACGCCCTGAATGTCCGTGGTGACATCAACTTCAGTCCGCGGTTCGAAGGAGTTTCAGAAGATGCTTTGCTAGATATCGATCTGGATCTAGCAGGAAGCGCTTCCCGGCCAAAAGACTGGAAAGTTGATCTGGGAGCCCTCATTTCCGGTCTCCGCTGGAACGACGTCGACATCCAGCAGATCGAAGTTGCCGCGAGCACCGAGATGATCCAGGCAGCCAAGTTACTGAAGGCGAAGGTGACCGCGAATCAGTCTGGCTCGAGCCTGAACGCTAACGCTTTTATCGACCTAACAGATGCAGAATCCTTTGAAGATTTGGCGAAACGATCCGTTGGTGTGGATCTACAGTTCAGCGCGCCGGACCTCGAACCCGTCTGGAGAGATTTCGCTCCCGGCGAGCTGAAAGCTTTCCCAGTGTCTGGCGGGCTAGATCTGGAGGTAAAAGATCTACGATTAGTCGGGTCTTCTGTTGAGAGTGGCCAAGTTTCACTTCGCTCAGAAACTTTGACTCTAGATGGCGAGACACTCCAATCGATCGATATAGAGGGATCCGTTCCGCAGTCCAATCAGATCGTAGCCTCCATTGCAATACTGGCAGATGACCTCAGTCAGATCAAAGGTAGTGGAGCGTATCATCTCATCGAACAGAACTATGATTCTTCACTGTCTTTGGATCTGAACTTGGAGAAAGATGGAGTTTTGAAGCGCCTCCTGAAAAACCGAGCAATCGGATCTCTTCTCCCCGAGACGGCTACTGCCACCATTGAGGCTAAAGGTGACGTAAAACAGAAAAAGATCGATTCGAGAGTAGACCTCAACATTGTCGATCTGGCCTTGGCAGACGGCGCCGAACCAATCGATTTGAAGCTGAACGGTAGTTTTCTGGATTTCCAATCGGCCAGTGCATCTCTCAGTGTCGGTAGCCGCATCCTCGATTTGGAAGGAGACCTAACTTGGCAGGATAATGTACTGGCTTTGGCCGACTGGTCAGGAACTGCGGCAGGAACGCGAGTTTTCTCACTCGATGGCTCGGTCCCTCTGAACCCCGAGAAACTCTCTGCATCTGACTGGTTTTCTCAGAAAGAACCAATGGAGCTTTCACTGAGAACAGATGACTTGTCGCTGGGTTCCATTTCCCCCCTGTTTCAGGCAGAAGCCCCGATCAAAGGTAGCATTTCGATCGATCTCGCTGCTAGCGGCTCCCCCTCTTCTCCAGAGTTGACCTTGGACACAAAGCTCGTCGACCTCGCTGTGCCCGGTGAAAAAGAGTATGCGGTGGGAAGGGCTGAATTGCATCTGACAGCAAAGGACCAGTCCGCTCGACTGAATGGCACCTACAGACACCCCGACGTCCAACCTCTTTCACTCGAAGCCCAGCTCCCCTTCTGGCCGGGCGAGTGGGCAACTGGGGAGAGGAACGTGCTAGATGAGGAGTTTCGCGCCTCTGCACGGATGGATAAGAGTTCCCTTTCTTTCATCCGCACCCAAGTTCCGGGAATCGAGGCGATCGACGGAACCGTAGCAATCAATGCCAAGGCCGGCGGCACTCTTTCCAAGCCAAACTTGTCCGGGACAGGAAACCTCGACATCAACCGTTTGAGATTTGATGATCGGAACGCCCCTGACCTCAAGGACATCGATAGCGTGATTCGTTTTGAAGATAATCGCATCACGTTGGAACGACTGCGCGCCATCGTGGCAGGTGGAATCGTTGAAGCGAGTGGTACGGCAAAGCTCGAATCCGGTGAGGAGCCACAGCTGAGCTTTAACGTAACGGGGTCTGAAGTTCTTGTCGTGCGAACCCCAGACGTAAATGTGAGGACCGATGCCGACCTCCGCATCGCTGGGCCTTGGTCAGCCGTTTCCATATCCGGCGACCTGGGTATTGTGAACAGCCGCTTTTTCAAGAACATCGACTTGGTTCCGATAGGGCTTCCGACCGCCAGAAAGAAGTCTTCTCTTCCCACTGTAAAAAGGGCTCCAAGAGGTGGCGGAGTAGCCTACACAGATCTGGACTTTGGGGTGAAAGTGGAGCCTTTCCAAAACTGGCCGTTGAATGTTCGGATTTACACAAAGACTCCATTCTTAATTCGAGGAAATCTCGCGGAGTCCGAAATCGAGGCTGATCTGACCATATCGGGGAATCTTGGTTCCCCCACTCCGAACGGATTTGTGAAAATTGCCGAAGGCGAACTTTCCCTGCCCTTCAGTAGTGTCGACGTGGAAACAGGCCGGATTGAGTTCGATCCAAGCACCGGATTCAACGGAACCGTTGAGTTTAAGGCTCGCGCCAAGGCCGACAGCTATCGTATCAACATCTACCTCTACAATCGTATCCTGGACCCCAAATATGTCCTGACCAGCAATCCACCAATGCCGAGCGAGGACATCATGACCCTTCTAGCCACCGGAACAACCCGTGACGAGCTGATCGGAGATGATGCAGCATCGCTGGCTGGCTCGAAAGCTGCGACGTTGCTCTTCAAGAATTTACGGAAGACTAGCGCAGCCGAAAAGGAGAGAACGGTTCTTGACGAATTGGAGGAGCGAACCGAGCTTGAAATTGGCGGAGTAGATCCGGAGACAGGAGAGCAGACCTTTGGAGGAAAAATCCGCCTTTGGAAGCAGCTTTTCTTCGTCGGAGATGTCGATTCCGGCAGCGATTATCGGGCCTTACTTAAATACGTTTTCAGATTCCGATAATTGAGCCCCGCTTGAATGTCATTGAAGCATACAGACTTATCGTGGAAAGTGCCGCTCCTCTCAGCGGCGGCGGTGGTCTTTTGTCAATTCTCCGAGGCATCTCCCGTAAGGATAGAAGGGCTTCAGACGATCCCGGCTGATCAGGCTAATAAGTGGATTGCTCCGCAAATCGAATTCATTGAATCGAGCGGCGTCTCTATGGCTCGGGCGGATGATATTTCCTTTTTCCTTGAAAATGCTCTTCGGGATCGAGGCTACAAGGAAGCAACTGTCGACTGGAAACTTGAGAACGACACGATCATCCTCTCTGTCTCAGAAGGCTCCTCCATCCTCATTGGTGATATTTCCGTATCGGGAAACACGACAATTGACGATGCCGGCGTGGAGGAATTGCTCACAACCGCCACGGTGAAGCGCGTTTCGTCGAGTGATACCTCATCTCTCCCCTATGTGGCAGAAGACATCAAACAGGGTAAAAAGAGGATCGAAGAATTTTACATCCTGCTCGGCTTTGGGGATGTCTCTGTGGATCTCGAAACCGATTTTTCGAATGGAAATGCGGACATAGCTGTAGTCATCGACGAGGGACAGCAAATGAAAGTCGGCTCGATCACCCTTCCTGCTGCTCCCGTTCCAGAGATCGGGAAAGGTTATGAAGAGATCCAGAAAGACTTTTCAGAACAGAATTTCAGTGCAGCCATACCAGCCAATCTGGAAACTCGTCTTCGCGCACTCGCCGTCGATTCAGGATATTACAACGCGACCATCACCGCTACCCCATCGAGTCCACGCTCAGCCGACGGATTCTCTGTCGTTGATGTATCTGTCGATGCAGACTGGGGAGAAAGAATCAGTGTTGGCTCCATTTCCGTTAACGGAAATGAGAAAGTGAATTCTGAGTTCTTCGAACGTCATTTCGACGAACTCGTCAACAAGCCCTACTCTCCCGATCGAACGAACGCTGCAGTCGAGGAGTTGCTGCAAACAGGCGCTTTCGAGACAGTGCGAACTGACCTGGTCGAGAACAACGACGGAACCGTTAGTCTCGACGTGGAGGTGGAAGAAGGATATTCCCGCACCCTCGGTGTCTACGCTGGATTCGCGACCTACGAAGGACCGATTGGCGGGTTTGAGTTTCGGAATCTGAACCTCTTTGGAAGCGTGAGAAAAGTGGATGCTACCATCGAGCTTTCCAGCCGGGGAGCGAGAGGAGAGGTCGAATACACCGACCCCTGGGTTCTCGACAGCGACTACGAGTTTCGAGGAACGCTGTTTGCGATCAACCGAAGTGAGGAAGGATACGAAAAATTCCAGACCGGCGGCCGCTACGAGTTCACTCGTCGGCTCGGTAGGGAAAAGAAGAATGCGCTATCCTTTTTCGGGGAGGCAAGTTACACCGACGTTCACGACGCCGACATTTCCCCAATTTTCCTGGGAGATACGGAATACTTCACTCACTCGGCTGGTTTCTCTCTGACGCATGATCGAAGAGACAATCCCACAGCACCGAGAAAGGGCTGGATCGCGCAGACTTCGATCAGCGTTGCCTCATCAGCTATCGCGAGCGATACCGAGTTTTTGAAAGCGACGGGTCGCCTCGGCTTCTACATTCCAGTCAGAGATCACACGCTTCGACTGGGTGCTCGTGCCGGTGCTATTTCACCAATGGGAAATCAGGGTGCCATTCCGATCGACCTCCGTTTCTTTAACGGAGGAGCCTACAGTGTTCGTAGTTTTCCTGAACGAGAACTTGGTCCTTTCGATCCTGCTACCGGCTATCCGACAGGTGGTGAGTTTTTCACCGTATTTAATGCAGAATACGAGATCCCCATTCCAGCGATTGATGGTTTAAGCATTGTCCCTTTTGCTGATGCGGGTAACCTGCTGATCGATTCCGGCGACGCTGGCCTTGATGACCTTCGTTATGCGATCGGTCTCGGAATTCGCTACCGGACACCGATTGGACCTCTTCGTCTTGAATACGGCCACAACCCGGATCAACGTCCGGGCGAACCGAGTGGAACTTTCCACGCTGGGTTTGGTTTCGCTTACTAGGCTGCAATTGCCCCGAGGATTAGTTCTTTCAGTTCCTTCATGCGGGGATCTTTCTTTTGGTCCACCGTCAACTCCCCCCACAGCATCCAGGCATCCGCTGGGCGGTTCTTCGCGATGAGTTCCTTACACTGTCGGATGATTTCATCCATTTCTTCGGGCGGTGCAGGAGCACCACCGGTAGAGTCGAGCGTCTTGAATGTCCGGGAAGCGAGTGCCTCATCACCATTCAAGATTTTCACCTCGTAATTTCCGTTTACTGATAGCGCCTCGTCTCCTACAAGTGACGAATATCGAAGCGGCGAGAATACCTGCTTCAATGATCCGACGACACGTCCGGTCCCAACTTCCCTGATTTCAATAT
Source organism: Verrucomicrobiales bacterium (assembly GCA_002698785.1). Classification (GTDB taxonomy): domain Bacteria; phylum Verrucomicrobiota; class Verrucomicrobiia; order Verrucomicrobiales; family DEV007; genus Arctic95D-9. The sequence goes on from PAAG01000046.1 coordinate 229,577, forward strand.
CTACGCTTCCCCCATTATCTGTATTCCAGGTGAAGACAGGCTCTGTGAAACCAGTCACCTCACCCGGAGTGAGCATAGTTGCTGAGTTGGCCGCAAAAGTGGTCACGGTTGAAGGAGCTTCCGACCGATTTATCACAAATACTCCGATGCATACTGCTGCTGCAGCTCCTACGACTCCGATGCCGATTGGTCCGAAAAGTTTGCTCAAGAAGCTCTTCTTCTCTGGCTCAGGAGAATACCGCCGTGGAGTTGAGTAAATGGAGGCGTCCAGCTCCTCTTCTTCGGCCGCAATAGCTGCAAGGGCGGTATTTTTCTCTGCTTCGAACCTTTCCCTAACAGAAGGCGGGAGCGGTGGTGCATCGTCGATGGAAACTTTGCTTTCCGACGTCGCGTCTCTGAGTAGCTTGTCCAGCTTGCCGTCCGCATCCAGATCGACAGCCTCACCTTCCAACCCATCCCGAAGGGCAGAAAAATCGGCTTCGTTTAGTTCTCCCAGCGACTTTGTCCATTCATCGTCGCTAATTTCTTTTGCCTCACGTTTCATTGCTCGCTTGGTTTTGTTATAAAATGTTAATGTCTACACGTCCTTCGAGCAGTGAACTCATCAGCCCACGCGCTTTGACTAGGTCGGAACAGACCGAACCTTTCGGTCGGCCTCGTTTCTTTGAAATTTCTTCAGTACTCAGTTCTCCAAAATAGAAGTCCTCCAACAAGTGGCGGTATCGATCTTCCAAACTGGAGAGAGCCAGTTGAATTTCTTCCACGATTCCCTTTTTGGTTTCGTCGGGCTGAGTGGCGAATTCCGCTTCGGCTACTGTTTCGATGTTGCTGTTGTCCGGGCGACGGGTCCGCTTTCGGATTTCGTCGATCACACGATTACTGATGATTCGAGAAGTCAGATTTAAAA
>PAAG01000047.1 GCA_002698785.1 Verrucomicrobiales bacterium
GATCTGGATCCTGCTCGCGCGCCACCGCCAGCCACTCGCGAACGTGGCCAAGAAGCTGACGATGGACCAGCGGAAGGGCCTGGTGCGGCTGCAACGCAAGCCGCGCCGCGCGGTCCCTGTCTGGACAGACGACTACAGCAATCTGCTACAAGTAGTGGAGTGGTAAACGGATCACTCCGCATCGTAAGGCCAGTGCGTCTTCGTCCAGAGCCCACCGTCGACATAGATCGTCTGACCTGTCACAAAGTTAGATTCCTCAGCCGCAAGATGGACAACCATGTGCGCAATATCGCTAGGGTAACCGATACGGTTCATCGGCGTCAATGGCGACCAGGTCCCCGCATAGTCATCCGACTCCTCCTTGGTGCGCTCGATCTCAATCGCTCCCGGAGCCACACAGTTCACACGAATACCATACTGTCCCAACTCACAGGCGCTCACTCGAGTCAGCTGTTCCAGCCCACCCTTCGACGCGCAGTAATCAATGAGATTCATGAAAGGCTGCTTATTCGCCCCTGATCCGATATTAATGATCGAACCACCATTCCCCTGCTCCTTCATGATCCGAGCCCCTGCCTGCGTGCAGAGAAAGCTCCCTTTCAAATTTGTACGAATCGTCTTATCCCAATCTTCTTCTTTCAGTTCCAACAGAGGAGCAAACGTCTGGCGTCCCGCATTATTCACCAGACAATCCAGCTGCCCCATCTCCGCCACAACCGCCGAGAACATCGCATTCACATCCTCCTTGTTGCCCACATCACCGGAAATGGTAAAACACCTCCGCCCTTTTTCCTCGATCGCCTCGCGGGTTTCGTCAGCCCCTTCTTTATCGCTGTGGTAATTGACGGCAATATCCCAACCGGCATCTGCCAACCCATAGGCGATTCCTCGCCCGACTCCCTTACTTGCTCCTGTGACTAAAGCTACTTTCATCGTTTGATTGCTACGATCCAATGGAGCCCTACGTCGGCACAAGTCAAAACGAAACCTCTCGACATTCACGTCATCTCACCGCTTGCATTTCAGCGAATAAAACGCCAAAGATACCCCGTTGAACCGAATCCCGACCATTCTGGCTATCCTGACAGCCGTCCTTCTCACGGACGTCCACTGGGGTGTTATGCAGTCGATTACCTGGGTTCAAATGGTTCAGGAAGCACCAGCTTCGACCTCTCTGGTAGAAAAGGTTCTCACGACCATTTCCGGCAACGCCCCTTGTGACCACTGTAAAGCGTTGCAGGCAGAGAAGCTCACAGAGCAGGAAAAGGAAGCAACCCTCCTGTCAAACAGCCAGACAGTTGCGCCGCTCTCGCTCGCCTCTCACCAACTTTCCCACACCCGTAAGGTGTTGTTTGCCATCACAGAGCCACAGTCAGGGAAAGGATCTGGTTACATTTTCGGGATAGACCATCCTCCCCGGGCATAATCGCCCAGTCTCAGAGCATCTAAGCTCTATCGCCCTTCCCCGCGCAATCGTGCTGCACTTTCGCATGCACGAGTTTTAAACCTAACATTTACACCTAATGAAATCTTTTATTCAAACTATCTTTCTAATCCTAAGCCTCGCGATCGCATCTCCGCTCGTTGCCGGGGACATCGCACCGAAGCAAATCGTAGAGCAGCATTGTTCTGAAACTCCTTACGATCACTCCCGTCCCGACAGCCATGCCCCAATTGGGGTAATGGCTGATCACACCCACCACGCAGGAGAAGTCATGCTCTCCTACCGCTACATGTTCATGGACATGCGCCCGAACTACGTTGGCGACAACGAGGTCACACCTCAGTCGCAGCTCAGCCCTCCCGGCGTCGGGCCTTACCAGATCATGCCTGTCGATATGCAGACGGAAATGCACATGATCGGCGCCATGTATGCCCCCACGGACGACCTCACCTTGTCCTTCATGATTCCCGTTCTCGACAAGTCGATGGATCACCTCGTAGCGAACGGCACGACCTTCAGCACAAACACGAACGGTATCGGTGACTTCAAATTCGGTGGCCTCCTGAATATCTTCGAAAAAGGGAACACCAAAGCACACCTCAACCTGCTCATGAGCGCTCCGACTGGATCTACCACCGAGACGGGATTCGTTCCTCCGGCGGGAGCAGTCGTTCGTCTTCCTTATCCGATGCAACTCGGTTCGGGAACCTGGGACCTCCACCCCGGGGTTACTTACCTGGGACAGTGCAACAACTTCTCCTGGGGAATGCAACTCCTCGGCACCATTCATCTCGGCGAGAATGACGAAGGCTACTCTCTGGGAGACGACATCACAGCAAACGTCTGGGGAGCCTATCGCCTCTCCAATTCGCTCAGCACCTCCCTTCGTCTTACCGCCACCACTTGGCAGGACATCGACGGACGCGACCGACGCATTGGCGGTCCAGTCCCAACGGCTAACCCAAACCTGCGCGGCGGCGACCGACTCGACGTGTTCGGCGGTATCAACTACTACTGCCGAGACGGCCTTCTCGCTGGTCATCGCTTTGCCGTAGAAGCCGGAACCCCGATCTACCAGGACCTCAACGGACCACAACTTGGAATGGACTGGATGATCACACTCGGCTGGCAAAAAGCATTCTAATCCAGCCACTTACAACACCTTTCCCAGAGGGCCAGCGCACGCTGGCCCTTTTTTGTACTCGATCGAGTGTCACACGTTCGCCTCTCAATGATATAAAAGGGTGCAAGTTTGGCCTCGATACCCCTTGCCAAAAAGCAGCGGATTGATCAAAAATCCGGATTCCCCTCCATGAATTTCCCCTCCACCCACAGATTCTTTACGATTACCGGAGTAGTCCATCTCGTGGTTACCTCGATGCTGCTGGGAGCAGATGATTTCACGAAACCACTTGAGAGCGTTTTCGACAAACACTGCTACGAATGCCACGACGATCTCACAACCAAGGGAGAACTCGACCTGTTCTCCCTTCCCACTGACCTCTCAGACGAGCACACTTTATCCAAATGGATTCGGATCTATGACCGTGTAGCCTCCGGCGAGATGCCTCCCGACGATCGCGATCCTCTGACCGACGGAGAGAAGCGTTACTTCAGGGAGAACCTCGCACCTTCCCTCTCCGCAGCGCACGAAGAGCAGAAAGGCACCATCCTCCGTCGCCTCAACCGCCAGGAATACCAGAACACGCTGAACGACCTCCTCGGTATCCGCCTAGACATCATCGACACTCTCCCTGAAGACGGACGTTCCCACGAGTTTGATACCGTCGGCGGCGCCCTCGGTATTTCGATGATCCAGATGCAGCGTTATCTGGAGGTCGCAGACGAGGCACTCGACACCGCAATTGCCAAAACGACCAGCAAATCCGAGGCGACCGTCACACGAGCCAGCTACGCTGACACCCGTGGTCACGAGAAATTCATCGGCAGCTCCTGGCTCAAAGCTAAAGACGGAGCAGTCGTCTTTTTCCAAGACCTCGCCTATCCAACCGGAATGCTGCGCGAGGCAGAAGCAAAAGAAGAAGGATACTACAAAATTCGAGTCACAGGCTACGCCTATCAAAGCGACAAACCCGTTACTTTTTCCGTAGGCGGAACATCCTTCGCCCGCGCTTCAGACAAGCCAATATACGGGTACTTCGCCTTCACTCCCGGCAAGCCCACCACAGTCGAACTCACCGCCTGGATGGATCGCCGTTACATGATTGACATCCGCGCTCAGGGAATCCACGACGAAGAATACCTGATCAAAAAGAACGGTCTCGAAAATTACGAGGGACCAGGGCTCGCCATTTCCTACGTCGAAATTGAAGGCCCCATTGTCGACGAGTTTCCAACCAAGGGACACCACCTGATCTTCGACGGCCTCAACCGCAGTGAAATCGAACCTCGCAATCCAGCCGATAAGGAAAAGCCATGGTATCAGCCAAAGTTTGAAATCGCACCAGAAGATGCAACTCAGGCTGTCATTCCAGTTCTCGAACGCTTCGCGGAAGCTGCCTTCCGTCGCCCTAACGGAGAACGAACGATCGCGCCCTACCTTCTACTATTTCAGCAGGAGCTCGGCGCAGGAGAAACATTCGAAACGAGCCTCCGAACCGCACTGAGCGCAATGCTCTGCTCTCCCGATTTCCTTTACTTGAAAGAACCCGCCGGAAAACTCGACGACTACGCTCTCGCTTGCCGGCTCTCCTACGCATTGTCGCGCACATTCCCAGACGAGGAACTCCTCGCTTCCGCCGAGGGAGGCACCCTCCGATCTTCCATCGAGAAACACGCTCAGCGCCTGATCGAAGATCCACGGTTTGAGCGATTCATCGCCGACTTTACCGATTCTTGGCTCGACCTCCGCGATATTGATTTCACCAGTCCCGACGACAAACTTTTCCCGGAGTTTGATCGATACCTTCAAAAATCAATGGTGAAGGAAACGAGAACATACTTCCACGAACTCATCCGGGAAAACCTCGACGTCAGTTACATCGTTCAATCGGATTTCGCCATGTTGAACTGGCGCCTCGCAGAGCACTACGGAATCGAAGGTGTCAGTTCTCCGCAGGTGGAACGCGTATCGCTTCCTGCCGAGTCCAACCGCGGGGGCTTTATCACCCAAGGGAGCGTTCTCAAAGTCTCAGCTAATGGAACAAACACGTCACCTGTCCTTCGAGGAGTCTGGTTCAACGAACGGATCCTTGGCAAACACCCTGCACCTCCTCCCCCTGGAATCCCCGGAGTCGAACCCGATATTCGTGGGGCCGAAACCCTTCGCCAGATTCTCGAAAAGCATCGCACCTCAGAGAACTGTCAATCCTGCCACGAAATGATCGACCCGCCAGGATTCGCTCTGGAATCCTTCAACCCTATCGGCGGATGGCGGGACACCTTCCGCAGTCTTGGCGAAGGAGAGAAACCGGAATACCGGAATCTAAATGGTAAACGCGTCCAATTCAAAATCGGCCAGCCAGTAGATGCCAGCGGAAACCTTCAGGACGGAAGATCATTTTCCGGCTTCAAAGAATTCCGCGAACTCATTGCGGAAGACAAAGACCAACTAGCCAAAGCATTTACCACGAAATTCCTCACCTTTTCGACTGGTCGAGAAATGGGCTTTTCCGACCGTCCCGAAATTAACAAAATCGTCGCCGCATCGGCAAAAAACGAACATCGCATGCGCGATTTGATTCTGCTTTGCTTACAGAGCGAAATCTTCAATCATAAGTAAAAGGCCAGCAATGAATACTCCTTACCTTGCCAGTAGATCAGCACTCAGCCGTCGTCACTTTTTAAAAGGAACGGGGAGCGCTCTTTTCAGCCTGCCTTTTCTCGAAGCGATGACGCCCGCCTTTTCGCGAGCTGCGAGTCCAGCTTCGCCAAAGCGATTTGTTGCGATGTGTGCGACACTTGGATTTCACACACCACATTTGTTTCCCACCAAAGAAGGCCGTGACTACGAGCTGACTCCTTACCTTGATCGCCTCAAAGATCACCGGGACGACATCACTGTCTTCTCGGGCCTCTCCCACCCCGAACAGCAGGGAAACAACGGTCACGCCTCCGAATTGACCTGGCTTACCTGTGCGCGCCGTCCCGGCCTGGCAGGATTCAAGAACTCCATCTCTCTCGATCAGGTCATCGCAAACCAGATCGGTGTGGAAACTCGTTTTCCCTACCTCACTCTTTCCACGAGTGGACGATCCATGTCCTGGTCCTCCAGTGGAGTAGAAATCCCGGGGGAAACCTCCCCTTCCAAGCTGTTCAAGGCACTCTTCGTTGAGGGAACCGAACAGGAAGTTGCCGCAGAAATGAAACAGTTTCAGCGCGGAAGAAGCATCCTCGATACCGTGCTAGGAGAGGCAAAGAAACTCGATAAAGAACTTGGTCACCGTGACAAAGAGAAACTCGACGAATACCTCTCTTCTGTTCGTGACTTGGAAGTGCGATTACAGGAATCCGAGAACTGGGTTCAGAAGCCCAAGCCAAAGGTCGACGCCACCGAGCCCAAAGACATCACGGACAAGCAGGATGCCATCGGGAAACAGCGGCTCATGAACGACATGATCGCCTTGGCGCTTCAGACCGATTCGACCCGAACTGTCACCTTCCAGCTCAGCGGTATGAATGCTGTCCCGACCATTCCGAATGTACAGACTGACTGGCACAATCTTTCTCACCACGGAAAAGACCCCAAGAAGATCGAGGAACTCAAGCTCATCGAAGAGGCGGAATTCACCGTCCTCAACGAGTTCCTCGGGAAGCTGAAAGGAATCGAGGAAAACGGGAAGCCCCTCCTCGATCACACCTCAGTTCTTTACGGATCGAACCTCGGCAATGCGAGCAGCCACAACTGGCGAAACCTCCCCATCATCCTTGCTGGCGGCGGCTTCAAACACGGAGCCTACGTGGCACACGATGAGGAAGACAACACTCCCCTGGCCAACCTGTTTGTCCCTCTCGCACAGCGAATGGGCATCGAAATCGACCAGTTCGGCAGCAGCACTTCCGCAGGTCTTCGCGGACTGGAAGTCGCCTGACCGTTTACTCCGAAATAGTGAAGTCCAGGATCAGGTCCTTATTCGCCGGTTCGAAATCTTCCGTCGTTGCCGGAGGAACCCCTGAACCGCCCATCATGGCGATCAAGAGTTTGTCCAGCCCTTCAATTACAGAAATATCAGTAACCTGGCGGCATTTCACGAGGCTCAATTGAATCAAGTTCTCCAGACTCGCGAGAGCCGAAATGTCCTTCAGATTTTCACACCCAGTCATATCCAGCTGCTCCAGTGACGTCGCCACTTCAACTCCCTCAAGACTGGTCAACTTCGGACAATAGGTGAAACCTGCATACTGAGACACATTCGGTGGAAGCCCTTTAAGGCTCCGAAAATTCGCGCAGGCCTCTAAGTGGATTTCTCGAAGTGATTCCATATGAGTAAAAGGCTCAAGCGTCTCAAGAGAATCCTGCCCACCCATCCGCAACACCCGAAGCGTCGGCAGCTTTCCGATTCCTGAAAAGTCCTCCAGCGCCACATTCCGGATATCCAGGACGATAAGCGACTTCAATTCTTCCACCCCATCAATCTGCGTAAGTGAACTCGCGTTGCTCAGATCCAGGTCAGTCAAAGAGGTTAAATGGGAAAGCCCCTCCAGAGTTTCTAACCCACCACATCCATCCAGATAAAGTTGCAAGAGACCGGAAAGAGCCCCCACGTTCAAAACCTTTAGATTTCGGCAACGGGAGAGATAAAGGTTTTTCAACCCGCTCAACCCTGAAACATCCACTCCACTCAGAGCTTCGCACCCACTGAAATCCAAAGTATCGAGGTTAGGCAGCCCCTTTACCGCGGAAGCATCGGCAAATGCCTGACTATCCGTAAAAACCAGTTCGCGAAGTCCGGTATGGCCAGCCACTCCTTCCGCCGAAACCAACTTCGGACAATCAATCGCAACGAGCGATTCCAGACCAGACATCTGCTCCACTCCTTGGAACGATTGCAGATTTGGTGCACCCGTCAGGTCAAGGACGGTAGGTTGCCCCACTTTTGCCATCAGGGACCCGAACTCACGAAGATCGACCAGCTTCTCGCTCGAACAACCGACGACGAGCTGCCGTATCATTCTCACTTCTTTTCCATCGCCAGCTTCAGGATCCCGCGCTGGCATTTCTATCTCAGTGATTTCAGCCGCGTAATCCTCCACCAGAGTCTTTCGCGCCCGTTCCTTACTCTTCTGGGAAAACACCAACAGAATGATCACGATCGCTACGATCGCGAACAGCATGACGATCACTCGGGCAGAACTCTTCATGAAGCGAGGGGACGGGGTGCCACAACGATAAACGCAGGTCCGTTCTCGTCCAATTCTGAAATAAAAATCAAGGCACCGGCAATCGGTCCAGAATCGTCGCAATAATCTGCTCGCTCGTGATCTCTTCTGCTTCGGCTTCGTAGCTCAGCAGAATTCGGTGACGGAGCACGTCATAGGCGAGATTCTTCACATCCTGTGGCACGACATAGCCTCTTCCCTCAAGGAAGGCCGCGGCTTTTGCCGCAAGAGTCAGATTGATTGTTCCCCTCGGAGAAGCTCCCGCCCGAATCAGAGGCTCCAATGCAGACTCGATATCTCCGGGGAAACGAGTCGCGTGGATCAGGCTCACGATATAATCCTTCACTCCATCTTCAACGTGGACGTAGTTCACCAGTTCCCTGCTCTTCACTACCGTTTCAGGATTTACCACAGGTCGAGTCGTTAATTTCGGGCTCGAAGTAGCCATTCTGTCGAGAATGGCTCGCTCTTCTTCGACCGAAGGATATTCCACCACTACCTTCACCAGAAATCGGTCCAACTGCGCCTCAGGAAGTTGATACGTCCCCTCCTGATCGATTGGGTTCTGCGTAGCCAGCACTAAGAAAGGATCGGGAAGCTTGTAAGTCGTATCCCCTATCGTGACCTGCCTCTCCTGCATCGCCTCGAGCAACGCACTCTGTACCTTGGCAGGTGCACGGTTGATCTCATCCGCCAGGATGAGGTTCGAGAAAATCGGCCCCAGCTTCGGGGAAAACTCGTTGGTTTGCGGATTGAAAATCAGCGTTCCCAGCAAATCAGCAGGCAGAAGATCCGGAGTAAACTGAATCCGCTGGAAATCCGCCGACATAGCCCCTGCCAGCGCATTCACCGTCAGGGTTTTCGCCAGACCCGGAACACCTTCCAGAAGCACATGGCCGTTTGTCAATAAGCCGACCAGCAGGCGGTTCACAAGCGCCTCCTGCCCGACGACCACACGGCCCATTTCACTCTTTACAGCATGGACCCAAGTCCCCTGCTTCTGGATCTCTTCGGCGAGTCTTCTGGTATCGACTTTCTGCATTCAGTAGGGGCATAGGATGGACGAGAATCCTGACCATGCAAGCCTTGACGAAGCCGGAACTCGTTCTTCCTCCGAATCTCAAGCAGGTTCAAGTTCAGGATCGCTGTCACCGTCGGACAATTCCCTATCGCCATCGTCCCTGTGCACAGCAGGCTCGATCCTTCTTTCCCAGATATAACGTCGAAACAATACCTTCAGCGAAGCTGTAAGGGGGACCGCAAGGAGAGCGCCCAACAGACCACCCAGAAGCAGCGACCAGAAGAGAACGGAGAAAATCACCGTCAATGGATGTAGCCCGACCGAATCCCCGACAATTTTCGGAGCAGTCACCAAACCATTGATTTGCTGCAAAATCACAAATATCGCCAACACGATCACTGGATAGGCCCAGACATGAGGCAGCCAGTTCCAGGCATGCAGTAGCACCTCTACTTCGTATCCGTCCCCTACTTGGGTCGCTTTGGTCACTACTTTTTTGATCGTTTCGACTTTTCCTCCGTCCGTGATCTGCACCTTTGCCACCTCACCGACCACTGGTGCCACATCCCCCACTACTGTCCCAGTGGCTTTCGCGCCAAAATGAACGATGGCAATGATCAAAGCCGGGATCATTACCAGCAGATTCCCGATGAAAGGGATCAGCCCAAGGATCGCCAGGAAAACACCGATCAACAAAGCATACGGAAGCCCTATCACAGAAAGGGCCACCGCTACCAGTGCTCCATCGATCAAGCTCACAACCATCTGGCCACGGAAAAAGGAAATCAGGTATCCGTTTACCTCAGTGAGAGTAGCAACCACCTCATCTTTAAATTTGGAAGCCCTCAACGGCAGGTATTCCGACCAGGTCTCTGAAATCTTGTGCCCTTCTCGAAGAAAGTAGAAAAGATAGATCGGCACCAGCAATAGCCCCAGCACATATCCGAAGAAACCAAACGCCCCCCGCACCCTTTCCCACAACCACTCCCCGAAATTGGCAGCAATCCCCGGTCCCTCTTCAGAAACCCACTCGATACCTTCTGTATAATATTCCTTGGCCTTTTCTGTGTTGAACTGAGAGTTCTGGAATTTCTCAATTCCATCCGTCACCATCTTCGTGGCCTGCTTTTGATACACATCCCAATTCTTATACACTTCACCCGCCTGCCCAACTGTCGGAACGACAACCAGTACAATCAGGAGCACCACCATTACTAGAAAGGTGACAAACACAGCCATCATCGCCTTGCCGTGACTCCAACCCCGGCGCTCCAACCAGCGGATCACCGGTTCCAGGAGATAAGCAATAATTCCCGCTACCGCCAAAGGCACCAGAACCGGCTGCAGATAGCTCAGCACCGTCGCACCCAGCATGACAAACCCTACGGTGATCGCTCCGATTACCACGATCGACAACGCTGTAATCGCAATCCAGAAAGTCTTTCTCTGGAAATTGGAAGGAACAGACTTCTTCTCTACGGTTTCCTCAGGCGATTCCATTTGTCACAGACTCGCAGCATCTAGCACGCCGAACAGCGAAGCAATTACAAAATCCCCCAACGAATTGTAATTCCACCCAACCGCCCAAATCGCTGTCTAGGATCTGAATAAGTTTTCCTCAATTTGTCGAAGAAAAGGTTGTGAATAACTTCTGAACAACCTGTCGAAAAGAGGAAATTCACCGACTTTGCCCAAGTTATTCAGAAGTTATTCACATTCGACGCAGGAACCGTGAGAAACCCTCAATCACCGAACAACAAACTTATAATCAACACCTTACGCAACAAATATGGCATAGACCTGCCTTCTATTTGCCATTTTGAACCACTCTAGGCGTGTAATAAGTCCCACTTATCAACATTCTTCCCCTCCGAAAAAGTTATTCACATTTTTGCAGAAGTATTGTGAACAACTGAGGAAAATTCCTGTGAATAACGTGAGATGAGCGATCACAGTAACAGGGGAAAAAATCACGAGGCCTCCTGATTTCCAACTGATCAGAATCGTGGTAAAGGTTCCCGAGACTCCTAAATTTCTCTTCCATGTTTGTCGATCATATTAAAATTCACGCCAAAGCCGGCGACGGCGGGAACGGCTGTTCCAGCTTCCGCAGGGAGAAGTTTACCCCAAAGGGAGGCCCCGACGGTGGAGACGGAGGCCGCGGAGGCGACGTCATCCTCGTAGTCGACCAGCACACCGACAACCTCAGGGAGTTCTTCTACAAGCCCAACTACAAAGCGGAACGAGGCGTTCACGGCCAGGGCCAGCGCAAAACCGGACGCTCCGGGAAAGACCTCATTCTAAAAGTCCCCCCCGGCACCATCGTCTACCAGACACAACCACCCGAGTCGAAAAAGGACCCCGACGAAGAAGATTTCCTCGTCGACGAGGCATTCACCGGCGCCGATTGGGCCGGAGAGTTCGTTGAAGACACCGAAGGCACCATGGTTCTGATGGACCGAACCATGGATGACGAAGACGAGGAAGGAGAACTCGACGAAGACGAAAACCCTGCCGAGGGCGAGCTGGAAGAACATTTCGAAGACGAGGAAGAGCCCGAGAAAAAGGGCTACGGCGAAATCATCGCAGACCTTACGACGGTCGGAGAACGATTCGTCCTGTGCGAAGGCGGAGTCGGAGGAAAAGGTAACTGGAACTTCCGTACCGACACCAACCAGGCCCCCATCGAATTCACCCCCGGTGAAAAAGGCGACGAGGGCTGGTACTATCTCGAGTTGCGACGCATCGCGGACGTGGGCCTCGTCGGATTCCCAAACGCCGGAAAATCCACCCTTCTCCGCACACTTTCCAACGCCACGCCAAAAGTAGCCGCCTACCCCTTCACAACCCTGAAGCCCATGGTTGGCATCGTCGAATTCCCCGGCTTCTACCGCGCCACCGTCGCAGACATACCGGGACTCATCGAAGGCGCGCACGAGAACGTCGGCCTCGGACACGACTTCCTCCGTCACATCAGCCGCTGTTCCGTATTCCTTTTTGTCGTGGATACTGCCGGCGTCGATCAGCGCGACCCTATCTCGGACATTCAGATTCTCCGAAAAGAACTCCGCCTCTACGACGAAGAACTCGGCGAACGAGAATGGCTGATTGTCGCCAACAAAGTCGACCTCGAAGAATCTCAGCTCTACCTCGAAGCCCTCAAGACCCGCTTTCCAAAGCAGGAAGTCTTTCCCATCTCCGCCGAGACCGGCGAAGGCCTCGAAGCCCTGAAAAAGCGCTTGTGTGAGATGGTGGGAACACGTCCGGGCTAGCCACCAACCCGGAAAACAAATACCATTGCCTTCCCCCCCACCCTGCGCTAGACTCCGCGCCAGTTGGCAAATGGATCGCTTTTCCATTATTACGATTATTAGCAACGCAATCATTATTGGCACTGCCATTATTGGCTGAGAGAGCCAGGTGATTGCGAATCGGTCTTTTTTCCTGCCAGAGCTTACCGAATCGGGATCGCCCCCTTCCCCGGCACGATTTCCCCTTTTGACCTTTCACTTTTTTCACGGCCCTGACTCATGAGCGAATCCCCCGATGTAAAACTGTATGACACCACCCTGCGAGACGGCACCCAGGGTGAAGGAGTAAACTTCAGCTCAGTCGATAAAATCCGCATCGCCAAGGAATTAGACGCCTTTGGAGTCGACTACATCGAAGGCGGTTGGCCTGGTTCCAATCCCAAGGACGTCTCCTTTTTCGAGCAGGCCGTCGACGTAGACTGGAAAAGCGCAAAGATCGCTGCCTTCGGATCCACTCGCCGAAAAGACACCCCGGTCGAAGACGACATCCAGGTCAAAACCCTTCTCGATGCCAAAACTCCGGTCATCACCTTCTTCGGCAAAAGCTGGCGCCTCCACGTCACCGAAATCCTCGGAACGACAGAAAAGGAAAACCAGGCCATGATTCGCGACACCACGCGATATCTGAAAGAAAATGGCCGCGAAGTCATCTACGACGCCGAGCATTTCTTCGACGGATACAAAGATTGTCCCGAGCACGCCCTCGCCACCCTCCTGGCAGCCAAAGAAGGCGGCGCCGACTGGGTCGTCCTCTGCGATACTAACGGCGGCACCATGCCCCACGAAGTGGCAGAGATCACCGACGTCGTGATGAAAAAAGTCGGCCTGCCCGTCGGCATCCACACCCACGACGACACCGGAGTGGCCGTGGCCAATGCACTCGCCTCCATCCGTGCCGGAGCTACCCAGATCCAGGGCACCATCAACGGCTACGGAGAGCGCACCGGGAACTGCAACCTCACCACCGCTATCCCCAACCTTCAACTGAAAATGGGGCACCCCCTCGTTAAGGACATTTCCAAGCTCGCCCACCTTTCTCGCTTCGTAGACGACCTTGCCAATTGCGAGCATAACGTCCGAGCTCCCTACGTCGGCGCCACCGCTTTCGCTCACAAAGGGGGAATGCACGTGAACGCAGTGCAGAAAGTCGCCCACAGCTTCGAGCACATCGAACCCCGCACCGTCGGAAACCGACAGCGCATCCTCGTCTCCGAGCTCTCCGGCCAGTCAAACGTCCTCATGAAAGCCGAAGAACTCGGCCTCCCGATTGAGAAAGGCTCCGACGAAGCAAAAGCCATCCTCGCAGACCTGAAGAACCTCGAAGAGCAAGGCTACGAATTCGAAGCCGCCGAAGGCTCCTTCGAACTGCTCATCCGAAAGCACCTCAAGACCTACCAGCCCTTCTTCAAGCTCAAGGAATACCACTGCACCTTCCGCCGCGATGGAGCAAATGATTACCAGACCTGCTCGGCGACAGTAAAAGTCATCGTCAACGGAGAAGAGCAATACACCGTTGCCGAAGGCGACGGTCCTGTGAATGCCCTCGATGCTGCAATGCGCAAGGCACTCCGCCCTTCCTACCCACAGATCGACGAGATGGAACTCGAAGACTACAAAGTCCGTATCATCGACAGCCACATGGGGACAGCAGCTAAGACACGAGTGCTCATCCTCAGCACCGATGGCAAAGACGACTGGGGCACCGTCGGTGTCAGCTACAATATCATACAGGCCAGTTGGCGCGCCCTTGTTGATTCTATAGAGTTTTTCCTCGCAAAGCGAACCTGATACTAGGGTGCGCCTGAAAATCAGGGTGAGGCGTGACGCTCGCCATTGCCCCGCCTCGCACGGCGCTTCGAAGAAGCGGGTTTCCCCGCGACTGAGGAGCAACAAAGTGAGTTGGCGCAATGGACGCGCTTCTCCCCACATCCGTCCCGTTCGCGGGGCCAGATCTCTAAATACATCGAAAAAAATTCGCGTCCATCCCGATTTTCGAACACACCCTAAGCCGCGCTTGCAACTATAGTAAGGGACCACCAAGGTGCCCCTGATGAATCTTCGCCAATACCTGCAGATAGGCAGTCTGACAGCAGCATGCATACTGCTGACTAGTTGCATACCTACCACAGGAGAACTCTGGACTTGGAAGAGCAAAGAGAATAGAGAAATCAAAGCAGAGCTCGTCCGCTACGACCGCGAAACCAAACGAGTTCACTGGCGCATGCCGGACAATAGCGAAGGATCATCCCCTCTGGATTCCCTGAGTTACAGAAGCAAATGGCACGCACTATGCATACCAGCAGTATCTCACGAAGCAGGGTGGCTGGCTGGGTGGTATACAAAAAGAGATCCTTCCTCGCTGACTCCTTTTTGGCTGTTTCTCGTCTTTGGTATTCTCTCCCTCATACTTCTGGATTTCCTCTCTTTTCTTCTCGGAGCAAGTATCTTTCGAATTTCCGCCGATAACATCCCTGGTTATACAAAACAAATCGTCGGAGGGCTCGCGATTTGGATACTCGGCTCAGTTGTCATCGCATTCGCGGAAAACCAAGGAGTCTCCCAGAACACCCTCAGCTACGCCGGGCTGGCACTGCTCGTCGTTGCCACCTTAGTTTCGGCAAACCTGGTCTCCACTCACTACAACTGCAGTATGGGCAGAGGACTAGGCGTCATATTGCTCTACCGCATGGCATGCTATGCATTCCTCATAGTGATCTTCCCGTTCATCTCCTGGACCATCGATCCCCTTTTCCTTGAACCACTCCGGATGATTTAGGATGTGTTCGAAAATCAGGGGGAGGCGTGATGCTAGCGCTTCTCCCCACATCCGCCCCGTTCGCGGTGCCTTATCTCTAAATACATCGAAAAAAATTCACGTTCATCCTGATTTTCGAACTCACCCTAGTCGACACCACCTGCAGACGTCTCTGGCGTTTCTTTGTCAGGGGAACCAAAAGACCTCTCGGCCAACTCCAGCAGCAACCTTCTCTCTGGGTTCCCATTCCAGTTGCGCCCCAAAAACACAGACAGATTGGCAGCAGCGGCGAATACCACCAACTGCAGCGTGAAGGTAATTGAAAACAAGGGAGAATCAATCACCGACGGCTTCAAAGCAAGCATCAATAGATACACCCAGACCCCGATCAGACCGATCGCAATAAAGAGAAAGAAAACTTTCACACGTTGAAATGTATTCTCCTGCCGCAGCAGACGATCATAGATCCGGGTATAACTTTCGTCTTCCATGAATGACTATCCGCTAGAATCATAATAGGGATTCAAACCACCGAGAAGCTCTTTCTGCCATACAAAAGGCAACCCGCTCGATTGTCAG
The DNA here is from genome assembly GCA_002698785.1 of Verrucomicrobiales bacterium. GTDB lineage: Bacteria > Verrucomicrobiota > Verrucomicrobiia > Verrucomicrobiales > DEV007 > Arctic95D-9. The sequence continues at coordinate 15,450 of PAAG01000047.1, forward strand.
AGTTCAACAACCCGTCCTCTCTCATCGAAACGATAAACGCTCTCCTGCTTGAAGCCCAACTTCCACCCTGCGATTCTCCTTCCATTAATTCATAAATTGAGCAACCCGGGAAGTTCTGCCATTGAACCAAAAACAACTGCCCCACTATCGTACCGAGCCTCCTTGTCAGGCAAAAAATAGAACGGCCTCATCCCCGCCGCAACAGCGGCCTGAATCCCGGGCGCACTATCTTCCACGACCGCACATTGCCCCGGAGAAAAACCCATCGCTTCGGCAGCATGCAAAAGGAGCCCCGGTTCCGGTTTCCACGATCCCACCTCATAAGAGCTAAAAACATTTTCGCCGAAAAAGTGGAAGAGCGAACTCACAGTTAGCGCCTGACAGATCTTTTCTCTCGGCCCACTCGAAGCCACGCAAATGGGATATGGAATACCCGCGAGCATCTCCATTACTCCCGGAACCGGCCGTAGTTCGGTTTCAAACAACGAAGCAACCCTCGCCCGATACTCCTGCTCAAAACCAGCAGGTAACGATCGGCTAATATGTTCTTCAATATCGCCAAGAATATGAGCCAGCTTCTGTCCTCGACAGCGAGCGACCATGTCCTCCAAAGACAGATCCAACTCTGGCACCAGATCGAGAAACGCTCGACTACAGAGTCCTTCGCTATCAACAAGCGTCCCATCTAGATCAAAAATCACGCATGCGATACTCATTGTCTTACACACTAGGGCGGGCTATGTCAGTTCCCCCTGCCAACCATTCAAACCACCTCGCGTGGCCGTCGGTTCTGGCAAGAGGAACATTCTCCTCCACGCCATCCTTGTAAAAGGTGAGATGCAGGGTCGGCTGAATATTGTTACAAATGTGGATCAAATCCCGCCTCTTTCCAATCTCCGCCAGAGTGTCCAGAAACGTCTCGATACTCTCCCGGTCCACCTGATTCGCGACGTGCGTATGATAGACACAGGCGACAGACCCTTCGGGTATTTCATTGATCACGTCCGCAATCACTGAGAACCCGTCACCCTGCCGCAGATCCAGATCAAAACCAGACCGACGCCGCAACGCAGCATCAAGGATGTCTCTTCTTTCCTTGTGCTCAGGCCAGATCAAGGCGCGCAGCCAGGCAGCTTCGTCAGGATCCGAGGTATCGACAATATTCAGATCCAGCCCGATACGATGAGATATCCGAGACACCGAACCAAAGAGGCAATCAGGAAATTCACCTCGTATCTCCGACTGTATCATCACCGAAGATCCCCCGTCACCCAGACCTTCCAGATCCCCATACCGATAGGAATACTTATCCCAGAGAAGATTCAGCCCCGCACTTGTTCCAATCTCGATCAGGGCTAGCGGGCGGTCTTCAAACCTTCCCGCCGCATACTGGATCGAGGGAAAGAGATACGCGCATCGCCTCACTTCATTCGTTTGGACAAGACGACGTCCTATCACATCAATAACCTCATCACGATGAGACAACACAAATTCCCGAAACGCAGGGAAAGCATCATCCTCACTCCCCACAGGAGAAGCACTCAGACTGGGATAAAACGCCGTCAGTGGCACATCACGATCGAAACTGAGAAGATAGTGAACCGCCCCAAAGAAAAGATTGGGAACCGGCTGTCCCTCCTTGGAAAATCTGGCGAGATCCAGCAGATCTTCATCCTCCGTCATCCCCAGCGAGAGTTGATAATATAGCTCCGAGGATCCAAGGCACTCAGACTCCGCGAACCGAACAAATCTCTGACTCAGGGGGTGGTTCATTCTTGTTTCTTGGGTACCCAACGATATCGCTTCTTACGAAAAGAGCCCCGCTCATAATGCGGATCTCCCACCGGCACATCGACTTCATCCAGAAAAACAGCACCGATTCGCTCTATGGTGCGAATACTAGGAATATTGTCAGGATCCACGGTGATAATCACGGCACCGGATACTTTCGCAACCCACGGAGCCACAGCAAAGCAGGCAAGAGCAGCATATCCATTGCCACGATGCTGCTCAGTGACTTCGAACCCAATGTGGCCAGCCGCCAGCCTGATATGCTCCGAGTCCCCTACCCGAAAATTAAGGTGACCGACCTCCTCCGACCGAGCGTTGAAGATTGTAAAATGGTATCCCGGAGCAAATCCTCTAGATTCGTCTCCCTCCGTCATTCGGCAAAAGGCGATAGTTACCCCTCCGTAGCTCAGGGAGGAGGGTGCCTCAGGCAGCCCGGCAGTATCCAGCGGTGTAGTTTCCTTCGCGCTGCCTACAGAGCGACTTCCCTGGGTAACTCCATGTAGTTTCCAAGGCTCGGGAACCACGCCGACTGAACTACCAAACTCCCTCCTCAGCACTTCAGGATCAGCCCAGATCTGGGCCTCCACATAGCGATACCACCCGTTCGACTCCATCTCCTTCATTAGATGTCGATCGATCTTCAGCGCCTCAAAACCCTCGACCAGCTCCTCATACGTCATCAGCTTTCCAAAATACGGATACGCCTCTTCCGAATAATCATTCGGAATCTGATATCCGAACATCCTCCCACCACCGTCTCGCTTCATCAAACTCACCAGATGAAAATGATCTGGACACATAAACGTCAGTTCCCCCTCCCCAAACGCCTCGACAGGAATTCTCATCTTGTGAGGATCACGAAACAACCCACCGACGACATCCGCATCACCGAGGACACCGTAGAATGGTCGCCTCTCTGGCCGCCTTCCAAACTTTCCCTCATAGAGATCCAGCAGCAGATCGTCAGCGAGCAGGCGAAAATCAAAAAACTCTTCACCATAGGAAAACCGATTAAATCCCGTCTCCGCATCCTTTTCCCGATCAATGATCGCCCTTCTCTGCTCGGGCGCCAGATCACAGATGCTCAGCAAAGGCCCTGCTTCCTTTTCGAAGTAATGACTCACATGGCTGGCGAACTCCATAGCTTTCCAGATTGTCAGTCTCCTGCCGCCAGAGTCGGCGTTTCGGAATCACAGGTCTGTGCGGATCTTTCATTCGGCAGAATTTCGAGACTCAAACAGTAATCCAGATAGCCAACCGATCTCCAAAACGCCACTGCCTCTGCGTTTCGAACCAATGCATCCACCGTTAGTCGCTTATCACGGGGCCAGATCTCCTCGAACAATATCGCCATCGCTCTGGACCCAACTCCGCTTCGCCGTTTGTCCCTCCGGACAAAAAACTGCCTCAAGTAAATCTCCTCCTCAGATTCTCGGAATAGCGCATAGGCAACATCCTCATCATTCGCGAACACAACAGCAATATAGTCAGAGAAAAGCCACCCTCTCATTCTCTCCCGGAGCTCAGCCACACACATCGGATTTCGGTGCCCCTCGTCCTCGATCAATTGATGGTTCCACTCCGCAAGTAGATCGAGTTCAAAATCCGTTGCGCGACGCCAGTTCATTATTCTCCACTCAAACACCGGGACTTGGGCTACGCAACCACGAGCACAACATCAAACCAAACTCCTCATCCACACATCCCGCTCAATGCGCATCAAAACGAGACCCCAGGATTCCTCACCGAACCGCCTGGCAGCGGAAACACGCTCGTATTCCAAAAAACCAATCGCCTCGTAGGCCGCCATCGCTCGAGTGTTAAAGTCGAACACACTGAGAGTAATCGTATCAAAATTCATCGTTCCGAATGCGTAATCGATTGCAGCCTTCACCATCTGCCTACCATACCCCTTTCCACGCCACTTAGGCTCCCCGATCAGGACTCGCCCCATGTGCGCTCTCCTCCGTTTATGATCGATCCCCATGAGTTCGATATGCCCAATCACCACGTCCTCGGGTTGCCGGAGCGCCTTGAACATGAGATGCGACGGAGCCGTTCCCTTAGTCTTTCCAAGCGCCTCAAAAAGTTGAGCAGCATCCAACGGAAACGAATATCCTGGCCCAGCCCACTGAAGTAGGAAACGGGCATCCGGTATCCATCCGATCAACCTCGGTATATCCGAATATTCAAAAGGGCGGAGCTCGATCACATTCTTCAAATCCATTTATGGTTACACCTTCATCAAGCGTATCGGAATCGATTAGATCGACAACCAGCCGCATATCACTCCTCGCAATCTCATGAAAACTTGAGTTCAAAATAGTCGTATGTCTCACATTCCGCCGACTCCTGTTCGTTGCGCGAAAACCCGGCTCGAAGCAGAACTCCCAGTGATTCCCGGTTCCTCTTGCGAACCCTTCCGTAAAGCATCTTGTATCCCGCCTCTTTCGCCAACTCAGACAGCGCGACTACCGTATTCGTCATGACGCCCCGGTGCCTGTGGCTCGCGAGATACCCGATCTCGGCTCGCCCAAGATCGGCAGACTTGATATCAATACATGCCGCTGGATGCCCGTCCTTAGTCAGGAGCAGAAACACGAACATTTTGCTGCTTCTCCACCCGTTGATTCCCATCTCAAAAAAATCCCGAGCATTCTTCGTTTGATAAGGCTTTCCGTCCAACATTTCATCAAACAGCCACGAGTACACCAGAGTCTCGTTTCCGATCGCGACCATCTCCGCAAGTATCTCATCCGTCTCCACCACTTCATCGACTCGGTGCAAAGAGTAAGTGACACCAGTCAGGTAGTTCGTGACCGGTATCGATAAATTGCGTGGAAATCTGGGAGTCATCATTAGCAGCCTGTTGAAAAAGCAGGGAATGAAAAAGCGGGAGACATTTTGTTTACTGGCGAGGCGCGATAAAGGAAGTTAGCAAGCTACCTGACTGATTCGCAACGAAGCCAGACATTCCCAAAACATTAATACCATAGATTTTTCTTTTCATGGTTTTTCAACAGGCTGTTAGGGAGTGTTCGCCGAATAGCCGTCCATTCAAAATCAAAAGAGCAAAGTCCTTTTATCCGTCACCCGGAGAAAGAACCGTCTAGAGCGACTCAAACAGAAAAAATTAATAGGAGGCTAAAGCCTTCGAATGTCCAATTCAGTCGCACAGATTTCCTCGCCATTTTTCCCGACATGGTAGGCCCTTGCTTCACTCCGCGACGAAATGGCTTCAACGAATTCGCCGTTTGTAAAATGGAGAGCCGTCCCGACTTCTGTGGCGTATCCCTCCTTCATAGCGCCGGACAGAATCTCCTGATGGTAAAACTCCCTTCGATTCGCAGAATCGTAATAGGGACAGTGGGACCCTGGCACAAACCCCAGGCAATCCATGGAGTCTACCTGTTGAGAATGAATCGGCGCAAACGAATCCGTCGTCGCCTGCTCAAACCAGCAGATCGCACCCGCGCTCAGCCCCGTCAAAATCGTTCCGCCCTCTAGCGCCTGCCGCAGGTAAGTATCCACCGACCACTCCCGCCAAATCGCCAACATGTTCCGAGTATTACCACCACCCACGTAGACAACATCCTGTTCGCACAAGTAGCTCAGTAAATCATCCGTTGGCGGCTGAAATAGCGACAGATGGCAAGGGCGGCAATCCAGCGTCGTAAAGGACTGGTAAAACCTTCGCGTGTAGTGGTCAGAATCCCCACTGGCCGTAGGGACAAAGCAGACCCGAGGGTTCGAGGTTCGAGCGATTTGAATCACAAACTCATCAAGCACGAGATTCTCGGGCTCCATCCCAAAGCCTCCACAGGAAGCAACGATATGCTGATCGAACTTCGACATTTGCAGTAACGGACTCTCGACTCCCACTCTCGTCAACTTCCCGTTACAACACTTGGGAATGAGCTTCCGACTTCAGCCGTAATGCCACGATCAACCCTGCAAAAAATTCAGGCCAGCATCCATATTCGGTTTCTTTAGAGAAAGAGTTTCAAGCCTTCATGGCTCGCAACGAATCCACACGACTCGTAAAATTTTCTGGCCTCGCGCCGAGACTTGTCCGTAGTCAGTTGGATTAAGTGGCATCCACGTTCTTTTGATCGTCTAACTACCTCTTCCAGCAAGAGACGACCGATCCCCTTCGACCGAAAGGCCTTCTCAACCCGGACTCCTTCGACCAGAGCCCGTTTCCCTCCCCTGAAAGTGAGATAGGGAACAAAAGTCACCTGCAAAACTCCGACCACCATTTTATCGAAAACTGCCACTAGTAAGATATTGTCATCGCTCTCCGAGATCTCCTCGAACGCCGTATGGTATTCACGAGGGAGCGGCTCGCAATAGCTCTCACGATTACTACCCAACACATCGTCTGCGAGCATGCGAACAATCGTTGGCAGATCCGTGGGAACCGCTTCTCGAATCTCTACCGTCTCTGGATTGCTCATCGAATTCTCTTTCAGGGGGGATATCGCCGCACAGAGTCCAACACCGAACGGGCAAAGGAACAGACCTTACTTCTACACTATACCACATCACCGGCACTCATTGATTGCTTCTACAACGAACGTCACCACTTGTTCCACCGAATGCATCCCGGAGTCGAACACACAATCCGGTTCGGTATGAGTGCGAGAGGAGTGAAAGCTCCGACGGGTTTCGTTTGTCGTCCTATTCCCTCGACAAGAGGCTCTCTGTTCGAAATTAGAATCAACAATTCAGCTTGGGTGTGTTCGAAAATCAGGGTGAGGCGTGACGCTGGCAACTAACCCGCCTCACACGGCGCTTCGAAAGAGCGGTGATTCTCCTGCGACTGAGGAGCCACAAAGTGAGGTGGCGCAATGACCGAGCTTCTCCCCACATCCGCTCCGCTCGCGGGGCCTGATTTCTAATTACATCGAAAAAATCCACATCCGCCCTGAATTTTAATACCCCCTAGTGAGGAACGGTTCGCTTCATCAAGGCGGCCTTCAATTCCGGATCGGTTCTTACAAGCAGCAACCCAATCCGCCCGAAGCTTCCGCCATCAAAATGTTCACCAATGTAGGCAGTATCGACAGTATTATCATTGGTCGAAAATATCGTCGCAAAGTTTGGCCCCACTGCAAGCAATCGCACTCCATACTCTGTATTCTCATTCGGGCCATCTTCTAGGGAGAGCGTAAAGAATCCGTCATGATCTGACAGTACGGGCTCAGTTGTCGATTGAATAACGTGATCCGAATTACCGACAACTGAGGTTTCCTCGATTTTCTCGCACGCGCAGAAGAAGAGGAGTGCCGACACTGGGATCATATTCATGGTTTTCAAAGCCGAACGTTGATGAATGGCCATGGCTGATTGTCGCTGGAGGACGCGGGTCTCCTTACTAAGAAAATAACAAATGCAACAAACGAATACAACTCCCGGAGTGGCGAGGATTCAAAGCCACGTGGTGTTAGCCCCTCGGTTCAGCTTTGCCAAATAACCTGCGGAAGACCCAACGGACACCCCGCGATACGAGCACTAACACTGCGAGTTCCAGTCCGAAGATCCAACCAGCAATAGCGCTCGCGACTACGGCTGGTCCCTCCGGAAAATACCGCACTAAGTCTTCAATTCCGAGAAGCCCCAGAATCCCAGGCACGACAATACAATTCAACACTGCCCATGCAAAAATAGTCCCCCACGCAGATAAAATAAGACGAGAGTAAGATTTCGTTTTGAAATAAATCCTAATCGGGATCACTGCGGCGATAAGCAAAGCCAGAATGACAAAAATGTTTACTGCCAACTGCATCGTTTCATGTTCAATCAACTAACAGTGGCACGACAAGAACCGAATTTCGAAATTCATTCTCGATTTCAGTGTAGCAATTCGAAGGAGACAATACGTTGTTTGTCGAGTTAAGCACAGTGCCATCAAAACAGGATCAACCTGCTTCTAGCACGATCGACCTTTCCACGAAGGACCAACAAGCCTCATGAAGGGCCTCTACAACCAGAGCAGCCATTTACTCGACCGTATGCATACCGGAGTCGAACACACAATCCGGCTCGGCATGGCTACGCGAAAATTGAAAGCTCCATGAGTGCCGGAGTATCAAGTGCGAGTGTCTCATTCAGAATTTGAAACAACGCCGGTTCATCAACCTGGTTAAACTCTTGATCAACCGGAGGAATCGCGAGCCCCTGAAAGTAGGTCCTCAAAGAAAGTCCAGAACCATGGTGAGGAAGGTCGGTTGTCGGAAGGCTGACCTGGGGGCTGACATAAGGCTTATCACACCCCGCAATGGTCAAACCAAGGTTGATGACCAGAATGCTTGGTATGGCTGCTTTCATTGCTGAACATTTGAGGCCACTAGCTCGATACCCAGAGCACGGACACGAGTGCAAAGTAAGGAATCGGATCACAAAAGTCAAACGACTCCCAGCGAGTATCGAGTTGAGTGAGTCGACCTGTTATGATCATGTTAGCTTCCAGTGATCGCCTCAAAAAATAATCCTATTTCTGCGTCTGCTTGGTCTAAATCCGGGTTGTTTCGAATCAAACCCTCAACGAACTGCCGATCAAGAACGGAAGAATACTGCCATTCAGGAGTGTCATTGGGCCGCCCATCCTGAGCCCGATCTGCAATCAGATTGAATTTGCGTAATCGTCGGTCTACCAAGAATACTTCCGAGGTTGCCCAGAACCAGTGGTCGACGTCTTCAGTCCACTCGTCGTTAGAACCGAGAACTTCAAGGCTTCCGTCCAATTCGACCAGGAGCGCAGGAAATTCTGGATGAGGAACCTCAGGCATATTTTCTGGCACTACGTCTGGAGCATGGCAGCCTGATTCGGCAGGGATGCGTCGGTTACGGAATACGGATTCGAGTCACGGAAGTAAATTAACTCGCGGCAGGATCGGGCTTACGATCGACGCCTTGTTAGCCTTATAGTTCGCTCTCAACCATAAAGTCTAGGACTTCGAGCGTGTCTTCAGAATCGTCGAACTCTCCGTTCACAATCTCGTTGTCTTTGATCGTCACCATGAGCCTTTGCGAGTCCTCCTGTACCGAGAGGAATTCATCATCTCGAGATCCTATAATAATCGTCTCTGCTTCCTCCTCAGAAAGCTCACGAATGTAGATCTTAATTCCTCGTGAGGTTGTGTGCTTCAGCTCGAAGTGTTTCGACGATTCGATATCAGATGCGGTTTCAGGAACAAAACTCATAATCTTCTACGCAAGAGGCTTTGGTTTTCTACGCTAACGTCGAGGGTGACCCGCCGCCTACAGGCAGCGCCACTCCGCAACAGGGTTTAGGGTTCGAGTTAAGAGGGTCATGTCGACTCAGGTCGTGTAGGATTTTGGTGTCCACCCGCTTGTTCTGTGACTGGTTTGATCTGTGCCTTCGCCACCTGAGCCAGGTCAATAGCCTCCTTCAAATATTGCCGAATCTCGGGAGCGGCTCGATCCTCATAATCGCGGGGAGACGGAGCCGATAGGTATCGATTCAGATGATGGTAAAAATACTCGCAGTCAGTTGAGCAACTGCTTGGATCCGTGTGATCTCCCGCTCGATGGAGGAAAGTTGAGAATTCGATCTCACCCTCGAAATACTTAAGAGCGATGAGACCGAGCGCTATCTCGTCGAGTTCCCGCAAAGGTAATTCCGGAGTGTCGTGGATCGACTCGCTAATCGCATTCCATGCGGCACTGGTGTCTCGGGCAAGGGAGAGATCAATGAGCCACATCGGCGGCTCTTTAGTGTGACCGATCTGCCTGTCTGCCCACGCGACCCACCGGTTAGGCTGAATGTAATCTGCGTGGATGGCTGCTAATAGCCCTACTGGTGGGGTATCCATTTCTTCACAGAACAGTAATATTACAGGAACCAAATATCGATATTCATTTTCGCTATTGGCATGTTAATTATCTTTCACAGAAGCGGAGAACTCCCGGCAGGTCAAGGGTTTCAGGTGATTATCCCGGAATGCCTACCGCACGCTTTTTTGTAAGACTCGCTTTACTGTGCATCAATCGAAAAGAGCCGATATTTTTGCTTAGTTCGATTGATTGTTACTCCAATTGAGAATCCAGAGGATACGAAGCTCGATTATTCTAATTCCTCATTTCACAGTGATAGGCATAGGAAATACGTGAGCACTTCAGCCAGCCACATTTTCATCGAGAAGGCCCCTCAGATAGGCTTGCCCCCTCCACGAAGGGCTCGAGCATCATGAATTGCCTCCACCACAAGAGCAGCCATTTCCTCAACAGTATGCTCACCGGAGTCGAGCACACAATCCGGCTCGGCATGAGTGCGCGATGATTCAAAACTTCGACGTGTCTCCCTTATCGTCCTGTCGCCTCGGTGAGAAGCTCTTTGTTCGAGAGTAGAAAGATCGCATCGTAGCTCGATAGTGAACACAGCAAAGCCTGAAAGGGCCATCTCGATACTCTTTCCACTCTTTTCATTGCCTACTACGGCATCAAAAATCACTCGGTTCCCGGCTTCGAGAAGCGCACGGAGACACCCAGTAGCCCCATTGTAGAAGGCACCACCATCGACACCTTCCCAATTGTCCTCAAGGTTGCACCGATGAAGCACCGACTCCGGCAGACCATAGATGATATCGTCGACCGAAAACGCCAGCCACACCTCAGGTAAAAGCGACTCTTGAAGAGCCTTCGCGAGAGAAGTTTTCCCTGCGCTGGACGGTCCAGAGATGACAATAGCTACAGGGGACTCATTCATAAAACCTCCTACGATGGCAGCTACCGAATCGCAACTCGTATCCGGAACAGCCTCGACTTCATTTTATTGTTATGTTAGAATCAGCAGCCTGTTGAAAAAGCAGGGAATGAAAAACTGGATGTCATTTTGTTTACTGGCGAGGCGCGGGGAAGGAAAGTAGCAAGCTACCTGACTGATTCGCAACGAAGCCAGCAAACAAAAGGGCCCCAGCCCGAAGGGGCGGTTTCCCTTTCCCATCGGCGAAGCCGGACATTCCCAAAACATTAATACCATAGATTTTTCGTTTCATGGTTTTTCAACACGCTGTTAGACCGCCACTGCACCCCAGAACGCCCCCCCCTTCGCTCTCGCCCCTTTTCCTCCAAGTTCACAAGTTCTCGAACCTCCCCTCACCTTTCGCTCGATGCCATCCAACTCCGCCAATCCCCTCAAAAGATCCCGAAATGAGGGCAGATTTCCGGAAATGATGGGAAAATGCATGACACCCGAATCACCAACAACAGACTCACCAAAAACGCGTTACACCAAAACAACACCCACAAAACAGGCCGAAAATGCAGAAAAACGAAATCCCCCTCATTTCCCCTCATTTTCAAAAATAGACCTGTAATCCGCCCCTCAAAAAGTGTTACCCATGTATTGAACCAAATGTGTTACCTATGTTCTGACTGCGCCACTGCGCCACCACCACTTCTGCCTTCTGCCCGTAACCTTCTGCCTCACTTAGTGCCTTTGTGCCATATCCCTTTGTGCCTTCTCCCCGCCATGTCCAAACCCCTCACAATCTTCCTCGCCACTCTCCTCCTCGTCTCCATCTCCCGAGCCACACCCCCACCCAACATTCTCCTCATCTTTACCGACGATCAGGGAATCAACGACGTGGGATGCTACGGTTCCGAAATCCCTACTCCGAACATCGACCGTATTGCTGCCGAGGGAATCCAGTTCAACAGCTTCTACTCCGCCTCTTCTATCTGTACCCCTTCCCGATTTGGCCTTTTAACCGGCCAGAATCCTGTTCGCTCCCAGGATCAACTCCTCGGTGCTCTCATGTTCATGGCAGAGGGACACGCCGACAAAGGCATCCAGGAAAAGGAAGTCACCATCGCCTCTGTCCTGCGAGACCAAGCAGGCTACGACACCTCCCTCATTGGGAAATGGCACCTTGGCCACGGCGATCCATCCCTGCTCCCGCTGAACCACGGTTTCGACACCTTCATCGGTCACACGGGTGGATGTATCGATTTCTTCACCATGACCTACGGGATCATTCCCGATTGGTACAACGGTTCCCAACACGTCTCGGAAAACGGATACGCGACCGAACTCATCACAGAAGAAGCCATTGATTACCTCAGCGGCCAGAAAGAACGCGACCGCCCCTTCTTTCTCTACCTCGCCTACAACGCCCCCCATTTTGGTAAAGGCTACAGTCCGGCCGACAAAAAACCGGTCAATCTCATGCAACCACAGGCCGCAGAGCTGAAACGAGTCGCCAGTATCGAAGACAAGATCCGCCGCGAATTCGCAGCCATGACTGTCAGCCTCGACGATGGCGTCGGAAAAGTCCTCGCCGCACTGGAAGAATACGAACTCGAAAACGACACTCTCGTCATTTTTCTCACAGACCACGGAGGCGACCCGACCTACGGCGGCAGCAACCTCCCTCTTCGTGGAAACAAGGCCACCCTGTTCGAAGGTGGAATCCGAGTTCCTTGCGTCATGCGTTGGCCCGGCAAGATCGAAGCCGGCCAGAAATCAGATTCGCAACTGTGGTCACTCGATCTATTCCCGACATTCTGCGAACTCGCCGATATCGAGCCCGATTCTGGCCTGCCACTCGATGGCGTGAGCTTCGCCAGCCTTCTAACCGGCGAGGAGCAGAGCACACAAGAGCCTCGAAACATGCTCTGGATGACAGGCGCTCACTCAGAACTCGAGCGCAAACCATGGATAGCCTACCGCGAAGACAACATGAAATACCTCCTCAGCCCCGAAGAAGGTGAATTTCTCTTCGACCTCGAATCTGACCCGAATGAGGAAACGGATCTACGCACGAAGAAACCCGAAAAATTTCAGTATCTGAAATCCGAGGCAGAAAGCCTCATCGAATCGTACAGACCAAAAACTGAATAGTTTCTGCTACTCGGAAAGCTTCTGAAACAGCTTCTCGAAAATCGATTTGGACTTCTCCGGAGAGGCCGCTTCGGTGCTGGTTTCGGCCTCAATGACGGTTTCGATCTCTTCAGGAACTACAGGCCTCACCGCCGCAGAACGCTCGGTAATTTCCTCAACGGAAACCGGAGCAGTGGTCAACAGATTCGGATTGCTCTTTGAAAACGTATTGATCGGGATCCTCACGATCCGGTCCTCGTGCCGCAGCCTTCGGTAAGTCTGGATAAACGTACGAGGGCTGTGATACGTCGTGTAGGTCTTTGGATACAAATCCCGACGCATCCCCACACGCAGATCTTTTCGAATCTCGAAATGCAAATGCGCCGCATACATTCCATAAGGGCCTGTGCCAATCGTTCCCACAAGCTGCCCCCGCGTTACCTGCTGCCCTACGCTTACAGAACGCACCTTCAGGTGGCCATACAGGGAATCCACGAAAGCGATTTGGCCGTTCTTTTCTCGGAAAGCGTGCCGGATGATGATCACATTCCCCCAGCCTCTCTTATAATCCTCTGAGAAAACAACCACCCCATTTCCCATAGAATAGACCGGATCGCCCTCGTCCGAGTCGCCACCGCCGTTGCCGTTCCAATCTTCGCCCATGTGCCCGTTCGGCGAAAAACCGCGGTAAACATAATACCCGTCCCCATTCGGCTTCCCCACAGGAATGTCAAAACCGTCCGCGAGACGAGCGGTGGTATAAGATTGGGCGAACACGACTCCTGAAAGACCGGAAACGATCACAAAACTCAAAAGAGCCTTCAGAAGAAGACTCTTTTCGGATTTCAATGGATTCGATTCGATCATTTCAAACTGTCAAAAACAAGACGCGGTCTAGAACGGAACGAACGGGCAAGTCCGAAAATTAGGCCCCGATCGACCGAAAATACAGAAATCCAACGACTCCTGCAACAAGGCAATAGATCCCGAAGAACTCAAATTTACCCTTCCGGATCGCTGCCAGCACCGTGTAGATCGCTCCCAACCCCGATACGAAGGCCACTACAGCGCCCACTATATAAGGACCTAAAACATCGGTTTGAAGGTCTCCCAAATGTCTCAATTCCAAAACCGCTGCAGCAGCAATCGCCGGAATTGCCATCAGAAAGGAAAACTCAGCCGCATCCGATGATTTCGTTCCCGCCAGCATTCCCGAAACAATCGTCGACCCTGAACGTGAAATTCCCGGAAGAATTGCAAATGCCTGCCCTACCCCCATTGCCAGCGCCGAGCCATACCCGATTTCCCGCTTTCCTCTCCTTGCGAGAAGCCGCGGAAGGAAGAGCAGCACACCAGTAACAATCAGTAATGCCGCCACCATGGCTGGCTTCTCATAAACACCTTCGAAAGAATCCTTCAGAGGAGAAAACCCAACAATAGCCGCCGGAATACTCGCTACGATCAGATACGGAATCATCTTCCGATCTTTCTGGTACTCCGGCCGAAAAGGCGGAAGAATCGAAAGGAACATCCGCCAGAGAGGCTTCCAGAAATAAATAACCACCGAAAGCAACGTCCCGAAATGAACAAGGATCTCAAAGGTGACGCCTTTGTCATCGACCCCGAGCAACTCCTGGGTGAGCACCAGATGCCCCGACGAAGAAACCGGCAGAAACTCTGTGAGCCCCTGCACCAGCCCTAGAACAATCGCCTCGAAGAAATTCATGGCCATTCATAGTCCAGCTTCCCAATTTATCCACTGTTTCGTTCCTCGTTTAGTGCACCGAGGTTTCCGCAACGAATACAATTTCCAGATTTCATTCTCTAAGCCGCGACACGCCATTGACGAGAACCATGTTCCCTTCCAAGGTGACGAGCCCCTGGCAAGTTGTCGATTATCAGGTTTGCAACCAAGGCGGTTTTATACAGTGGATAAAGCTATTACAGCCCCAAGGACTCCTATCAAAAGCGCATCCGCTATCGGATTCTCAGCAATAGCGAAGCATTTCAGCCACCCGAGTCGCACGAAAGACTCTCAAAACTGAAAATATTTCTCATTTATTTCTTGTATTTATTCTAAAACTGGCCACAATTATTAGAACCGCCCTTCAGGATTACCGAAATTGTGGTTTTTATAGCCTTATAATTGTGGTAATTTCAGACAGTTAAGTCCTGTTGAAGGTCGGTCTGTAACTAAATAGCATACCCATGGCAGACGAAGAAGCCCCAGAATTGATGACCGTGAAAGAAACCGCAGAGTATCTGCGGATTCCTCTTCCCACGGTGTATTACCTTGTCCAGCGTGGGCAGCTCCCCGCGATCCAAATCGGTGGCCGCTGGCGCATCAAGCGCAGCCTCCTCGACCGGGACATTCTGAAAACTGACGAAGGTGGCCAACCTACAGTGCTTGTCGTTGATGACGACCCAGCTCTCCAGACCCTCTTCAAGCAGTTTCTCAAGAAGGCCGGATTTGGAAGAATCGTTGTTGGCACAGGAGCAGAAGCTCTCTCATACGCCGAAAAGCAGCGCTTCGACTTGGTATTCCTCGACTTGAAATTGCCTGACATTCCAGGTGACGAACTTTACGCGAAGCTCAAGAAGCTCTATCCCGACCTTCCAATCGTGATCATTACAGGCTATCCCGACAGTGAGATTCTCACCAAGATTCTCTCCAGCGGGCCAGTAACGGTAATCAAGAAGCCGATCGAATACGACCAGCTCAACCGCACTGTGAAAATCCTCGGTCACAAAGGCGCAGACGCCGCCTGATCTTCAGATCTTTTTGACCATCCAACCCTTCAAAAAGCTTCCCCATCCCGGGGAAGCTTTTTTTCGTACTCCGCAATAATCCCACCACGAACCCCCAGTAGAACTCCCCTCTATTTACAGTCTTCAGGAGTCCGCCAGCCGGATGTCTCAGCCCTTGGCATTAAAGCGAAGAAACAGTGCACATCAGAGGCCGCTTACTGGTCTCCAGATTCTAATACTACCGGAACACCCCTCGGCCGCGACAATCTCTCCGCCGATGATGGCAATCGCCTATCAATGTTAGCAAACATATCCAAGCCCCTCACCTTCCTGGGCTCCCAGCAATAGGCGCTCATCATTATAAAGCAAGAGCCAGCAGCTAAGAGAGGAGAGAGAACGAGTTCCGAAATTGCGTGCGCAATAACCGATCCTCTCAATCAAAACGAGGAGCACACATCTCAGGAAACAAAAGAGACCCTCCAGCCTGAAAGTCGTGAGGCCGGGGATCTAGATCACCCGGCCTAATCAAACTCGTAGCTCTTTTACAAACGAACGTTTCTTAGAACGTTGCGCGAGCCCCAACGTGCCAGCGTCCTTGCTCGCCATCGTCAAATCCCTGCTCGGAGACCTGGAAACCATAATCTACCCGCAAGGTAAACCAATCGGACTTCTGGTAGCGGAAACCAACACCAACCGACCCAAGAGAGCGGTCAATTTCACCCGGAAGCGGATCTTCGCTCGAGAGGGTTGCGGCATCGTAGAAAAGAAGACCGAAGGCACCGTCTCTAACGTTATCAAAACCTCCAAAGACAGCAGGGTAGAAGGTAGGCGTTCTCAACTCAACCGAGCCGACGAGACCAGAATCTCCACGCACCACTCGCTGCTCGAATCCTCGAACAGTATCATATCCGCCCGCACCCAGGGTTTCGCTCGCCAGTAGGTTTCCGTTCGTGACTTGTCCCTGCATACGAGCAAACACCGTCCAGCCACCATCACCGAGTTGCTGATCACGCTCAATAGAAACTCGTCCGTAAGTGTAATTGGCTTTCGCACCCGCACGCTGCGAATCGAAGATTGCGTCGGTATTGAGAACCGTCTTGTCGCCCGGGCTAGAGTAGACCTCCGAGTCAACCCGCCAAACACCAGAAGTGTCTTTCGCGATAATGTTGTAACCAAGGCTGTATTGGGCAATTTCCGAAATCGTGTCAAAGACTTGAGCACTATTCAGATCAAGATCGGTGCTGCTAGACTTGATATCCATTCCGAGCTCAAGCTCGTGAGAGATATTTCCGATACTCGGAAGCGGGATTCCATAACGGATACTTCCCTGCTTGTTCACACCATCAGTGCTGATTGGAATACCATTGGCATTCACGAAGTTTGCTTTGGAATCCACATATGCACCCAAAAGAGTCAACTGGTGCCTCCATGGCAGATAGGTTGCGAATACCCCACTATGTCCGTGGATATTTGCGTCACTCTTGTCGAAATTCGTTGTGAGCTGGTAACTCAGGATTGATCCCTCACCAAAGAAGAGCGGCCCAGTCCAGCTGACCCCGAAGATCGCTCGGTCTTCACCGAGAGTTTCCGTTCCTGAGTTCTCATAGGCGAAGTATGCCTGAAGATCCTTATACGCCTGACTCCTCAGGATAACATCCGTTTCGCCGTAGCCATCGCCAGGGCTGAAGATCAAGTCAACCTGGCGGGTTGGGTGCTTGTTAATCCACGCAAGATCTTCGGTGAGCTGGCTCTCACGAATAACTTCGCCTCGCTCGGTTCGAATTTGCCCCGCAAGCGCTCGACTTTCAGGCCTGCTCGCACCTTCAACAATCACATCGCCAAGGCGACCTTCGATAATCACAAGTTGGAGCACACCGGATGTGATCTCTTGCTCAGGAACAAGAACGTCTACAACAGGAAGGTCGCTCTTTCGGTAGGCCAGGACCGCGTCACGCACCATCTGGTTCAGATCGCCCAATGTGAGAGACGTTCCAATCCTTGACTCAAAAACGGGATAAACTTTGTTTGGCAGATCCACCCCTTCCAGCACAACGCCAGAAACTCCACCAAGACCAGACTTGGAAACTTCGCGTGTCGAACGAACGATCCGAATGCCTCGAAGATTTGATGTGAGCATTGTAGAATCCAGCGACGATCTGGATGCAGAGTATCCGCCTGAATCGGCAGGTTCCGTATAGGAAACGGGCTGAACATCATCACGCGGCCCACCAAAAGGGTTTCTCCATTGCCATTTTGGCTCGACACCATCACCTGGCTCGCTTGTTCCTTTCTTCCACCAGACCTGAGCGGGCGCCGTATTTTTCCGCCCTTTGTATACAAGCGACCCATCCTTGTAGTAAGAAGAGTCCTCGTTGAACGGTTTCAAATTTCCACCACTGTTAATCGTCTCAGGTGCATCTACGTTACCCATGTAACCGGGATCATAGCCACCCTGCGATTCAACCTGCACCAGTGCGTTGGCTGGATCGGCGGGCGGAAGATTAACAACAGCACGCTCGCGCGCTTCTCTTTCCTCGCGCTTGGCATCCGCCTCAGCTTTACGCAGCTCATACTTGGCAATTCGCTTGTTTCTGAGCCGCTCTTTTTTCGTAATCTGATCAGGAGTCCGGAGGTCTGGCATTGGGAGCAAGTCGATCTCCAACTCGTCCTGCGGAGGAAGCGGTATACCTTCCCAGTATTTCCCTTCTTCTCCGAAGGGCTGAAGTCGAGCTCCACTCGCAGTCATTGCGTTGTCGCTCGAGGAGATTGTGTTATCGACTGAAATCTCGGTTGTCGGCCGCGGAGTAGATGTGCGTTCTTTCACCGAATTGGAGAGGCGCTGGTAAACAGTCGCTCTCCCTGTATCCTCAGCGGTGCGCTCGTACACATTGTTCTCGTAACGGCTCTGAGACGCCTTGCGACTCTTCTGTCGCTTCTCTTTCCAACTCAACTTGCGTTCAGGATCACCCAGATCCAAATCAGGAATCGGCGGGAGGGCTCCGAGTTCCATATCTTGAGCCACCACATTCCATGTCATGGATGCAAATGCGACGACTAAGGTGATGGACTTCAAATGCTTCATCTAGAGCGGTTTAAGAAAAAAGGTGAGCGAACTATTTACATTCGCCCACCCTCGATTCTGAAAGACAACCGGCTGCTTCGCAAGAGGAATATTCAAATTTTTGATGTTTCGCTCTTTTAGGAATCTTAACTATCTCACTGAGTCAGATAGAAGTTTGTCGTAAGATTTCCGAACAACCTGTAACTTGAGTAGCGGTTTGTGCCTGGATCGTAGACATAGTAGGTCAAACCAAGTGGTCCGACGCCTTTTTCTGCCCGTCTTCTCCGGCGGCGTTCTTCTTCATCCTGTTCTTCAACCGAGAAGGAATCCCGCTGATCGCCAAACATATTGTCGAGGCTGTTCTCAATTGCCCAAGCACCGGACTCTTGCTGCTCTGACTCATCAAGTTCCCCGAAAGAAAGCCCTGCATAGAGGAAGTCATCGCCACCGGCAATGCCATTCTGCAATAACTGCTCTGCCAGTTCGAAAGAATCATACTGGTCAAGGAAGGCAAATCCGTTGAAGTTGAACACCAGTGGTGGAACAGGTATCGGAGGTGGCAATGTTGGCCCAGGAGGAACTGGAAGAGAATTCTCCACGAACTCAGTGGCATCGTAGTAGATCGTATACTGCCCAGCCCCACTTACACCGTTATTGTCACGGTAGTCGGGCGCAGAAGATCCAAGCGCACCAGCAACGAGTGTTGCAAGATTAAACAGTCCACCGGGGGCATCTACATTGGCAATGGCGCCACCCTGCCCGCTAACCGCATCTGTCGGGAAAACTCCGCCGCCGGAGATTCCTACTGCGGCAGCTCTACCGGTCTGGTCCCACCAAAGGTCCGGTGTGAGATAGATCTCATCTTCACGACCTGCATAGATTCCACCACCGGGGGTGAAAGGAGCTGCAAAGTCACCAGGCTCAACAGTATACCCAGCCGACACCTCGTTCAGACGAGTCGTATCGTCCATAAGGTTGTTCGAACGGGATGGAATGTAAAACTCAAGCTGTCCACCGGATCCATATCCACCGCTGGTAAACACCGTTCCATTTGTAGCAGTGAGTCTCCCGGAGCCTCCAAAGAATGGATTCAAGCGGCTGACCGCGACCTGGGTATTGCCGATTACAGTTTGGCTCGAGACAGCATCATCAGCGTGCCCAACGAGAGCGCCATTGAATGTGGCGTGATTTCCGGAAGCAATAACGACGTTGCCAGAACGAACCCCTTGAGCTTCCTGGCGGAAGAGTGAGGCTGCTGAGTTCACCGAGTCCTTGATGTAGTCACCATTACCGATCATCGCGTAGTTGTTGAGGCTAAGCGTGGTTGCGCTGCTGCCATCAATTTCTGATCCGGTATTGACCGTAGTATTTCTTCTCACGAGAACTGTCACATTGCCCTCGACATCGCCAGAAATACCTGGGCCACCGTGGCCAATCTGAACGAATGCGCCATAGATTGTCTGCTGATCAACATCTGGAGTCGTTCCGCCCTGAAGAGTGAGGTCTCGATTCACGACGACTGTGATGTCTCCAGACTGGCTCGCGTTCTGCACACCGTCACCGCTACCAGTATTCCGGCTCTCATCCTCAATCGAGAAGTGACCAATCTTAGCGAAGTTGAAAACAGAGGCAATGACCCCGGTATCTGGATTGATCTGTTGATAAATCCCTCCGCCAGTAAGAGAGCCATCCACAGCTTCATCGGTGCGCTGTTGTGCGGTCAGGTTAATATCACCACCTGCATAGATGCTGATGTCACCGGAAGAAGGAGCGTCAATAAGATATCCCCCATTACCGATTGCGGCATAAGCACCGGAGATAGTATCCGGAACACCGTCGCTAAGTCCACTTGGGGTTTCGGACCATGCATTTGGACTGCCCACCAAAGTGATGTCGCCGAGCACGTTCACGATGATGTCACCATTGAATCCCGTGTAAACGTTGAGACGTCGAGCAGCATCATTCCCTTGGTCGGAGGAGAAACCGTGCCCGACCTGGGCATAAGAGTTCTCTGTTCCCTGACCAGCTAGAACTGACAAGTCCCCACCCGCATTTACCGAAATGGTAGAACTTGCCCCGATTCCATTCACATCCTCACCGCCATTCAACACTACGATATCCAAGTTGTTGCTAATACCTCCGTGACCAATAATCACAGGGTTCCAGCGTGACGGTGCAGCAGAACCGAAGAGAGCATTCGTATTTTCATCCCGTTCGTTTGCAGGAGCTGCGGAAGCATCCACCGAGACATTCCCACCTGCAGAGACAGTAATATCCCCGGCCAGCTCGACGGCACTTGAGTGAGTCGTAAGCGTTCCGTTGACACGATCGTTTCGGCCCACACCGTGACCGATTCTTGTCCAACGATCCTCGCCCGAGCCGTTGGTCATCGTGACGTTTCCAGTTTCGGCTACCACCGTAATGTCGCCGATCTTGTCTCCATAATTGGAATTCGGATTATATTCGTTGATCGCGTCGGCAACGATTCCACCGTGTCCAATCATCGCGAATGAACGACGAGTACGGACACCGTCGTCCTGCGCGTCATCAATCAAGTTACCATCACCTGCATTCCTGTCATTTCGGCGCTTACCCAGTGCAGCGTGCTGCAGAGTAACATTGCCTCCGGCGCGAACATTGATATTCGCGGTATTGCGATCTCCGAGCGAATCACCCGCATAAGAGAAGTCTCGTGTCTCCGTCTTCTCCAGATTTCCACCGAAGTCGTAGAACTCGTAATCAACCACCGCCACGCTGTTGTTCAGTGTAGTATCGATGTTTACGCTGATTCCATCTCGGATGAAATTCTCAGCCCGGATGAAGTCACCACCAGACTGACCGTAGTCTTCCCAGCCCTGGTGGCCGATCTTCGCATAGGTCGCGGTGTGAGAGCCATTCGTCAGCGTTATGTCGCCGTTCGCATTGACTTCGATATCTCCCAAGTAGCCATAGAAACCGGAACGGTATCCACCGTGGCCAATCTGGGCATGGGCGCGCATGTCAAATCCGTTATTTGTATTGGTTCTACCCTCGTTCTCAACAATACCGCCACCGGTGATGTCAATGTTCCCACCGGCAGTAACCTGGATATCCCCTAAGACGAAAGATGAACTTTCCGGATCGGCCAACTCAGAACCACCGTGACCAATTCTTGCGTCATCAAATACATCATTTCCTGCTGTCAGCGACACATCACCACCGGCTTCGACGTTGATGTCGCCTGTGATAGTCATCATCTGGACAGATCGATTTCGCTCGGCCCTACCCGTATTACCAATCTCGGTCCGGCTTGCGGTGTTAGAATCACCGATCTCCCAGACCACGATTTCACGTCCGTCCAAGTCGGCCGGGTTTCCACCATTAGGTGTTTCTGCAAATGTCTGCAATCCTTGGTAACCAGATCCCTCGGTCCAGAAAGCAAAGTTGGTTCCGCCGTGGCCAATCCCCGCGAAACGTCGATCTCGCGCCTGAGCGACTGTGGGATCGTCAGGAGTGTTGTAGGCTTCCACCTCGATATCGCCAGCACGAGAAATCACTGTCACGTCGCCGTGTAAGCCACTGATAGTGCTACCATCGAGAGCTTCGACAGTCACAGGCCCCATTGGTGAGAGGTCCAACGGAGCAAGTCCACCCGATCCCTGAGGATGGGTCCCACCAGGGCCAGACTGACCGCGAGTGTATTGAGTGACGAAGTATTCGTCGCCACTCGCGGGAACGCCGTCAGGATCCACCTCGACGGGATAGTTGTCCAAATTGAAACGGGAACCAGCAGCCGGATCGATCGTCGGATCAAAGCCGGTTGTCACTTCGCCTGAGAAAAGTTCACCACGGCGCAGGTTCGGGTTATCGAAGTCCGATGCGGAGGAGAAGAATCGAATCTGCTGATCTTCCACGCTCGTTGGGTTCCAATAGGCATGACCACCGAAAGTATGACCAATCGTAGCGTATGATCTGGTTCCGTTACCGGCTTCAAGGGAAATCGTGCTCCCGGCCTCCACGTAAATATCACCGTAGAACTCTCCGAATTGACCAATTCCGCCATGACCGATCTGGACAAACGAGTTGTGAGACTGGTTTCCAGTTTCAAAATCCTGCGCAGCCTGCAGAGCAACACGACCGCCCTGACCAACGACTCCATTTATTGTTCCATTATCATGATCAACAAGCACACCCACACTGGTGTCCACTCCGGCAAGAACATTGATGTTTCCGTATACGGGTGCCAAACGGGCAATGGAGGTAGCGTTTCGGTCCTGGATCGAACCATTGATCGTCCACATCCGCTCAATCTGGTTACGCTCAATACGCTGATTGTTGTTTCCGTTAGTAGAAATTGAGAAGTTGGCACTCGCAGGATTCTCATCACCGTTCTCACGAACCGAAGTTCCAGCACCTCCCCAGTTATTGCGATTCACACCTCCATGACCGATCATCGCGCCGGTCTCTTCTCGTCCGGCACCGCCTTGAACAAGAACATTTCCTCGGGCGAGGACATTTATGTCAGCACCATTGCTCGAAGAACCGGCACCGTATTCGGGGCGACGCCCACCAAGACCGTCCGGGTCTTTGGTTTCTGCGCTTCCCGCATCCTCAATCTGCTGCCACCACCAGTTACCACTCGCACTGGAGTTAAAGTGGTTGGCATAAGGGATAAAAGTATCGTTGAGAACACCGCTACTGTTCACACCACGAACTCCATCCATGATGCCGTCACCGTTCATGTCGACCTCATTCTGACCGACGATACCAGCGATTGGATCATAAGTTCCGGCCAGAGGCTGACCAGCACCATTCAAACCGTCACTGAGATACCAGTTTCCTCCTCCATCAGTCAGGTCGAGAGAGATTCCGTTACCGTTATTCAGACGCGGAGCGAAAACTTGCCCTCCGTCGTGGAAGCCAACCTGGGCAAAGCGGTGAATGGTGTTCGTATCGGAGCCTGTCACCCGAATGTCAAAACCCGCGAGGTTGGTGTCGCCGTATCGGCTACCCACGACAACGTGGCGGTTCATGTTTGTATTACCAACAAAGATACTGCCGCCGCCTTCACCAAAAGAGCCTGAGGCAACGTAGGTATCCCATGCTCCCTCCGGATCGAAAGCGAGGGTCCCGTCGTCTTCAGCACCTGTCCAGCCAGCAATCAGGTTAATGGATCCGCCACCAGATGTCCTGATGTGGTTTTCGAGAATGATAGACCCCTGAGCGAAAGCACCAAAGTCACCATCCGAGTTGGTCCACTGAATCGCGAGGTGACGATCATTCTGAGCGTTACCATCATTGTCAAAACCACCCTGACCGAGGTTCTCGAAAAAGATATCGCCACTGTCCGTGACGATCAAAACGTCGCCACCGTCCTGCAAAGTCTCGTTGATGGACTGAACACTGACGGTCGATTCAGTGATGGGTCCCAGCAAAGGAGATGTCAATGGTCCAACTGCACCGACGATCACATCGCCCGGGTCGAAAAGAAGAGTTCCCGATTTTCCGTTTGCTGCATGAACAGAAGCATTACCGTCGAAGATCAAATGCTGCTTGCCAGAAACCTCCACCAAGCCGCCGTTTCCAACGATGCCACGTGCCTGAGCTGATACATCGCCGAGGAAGACGGTGTCATTGTTAGCCCACACAATCACCGTTCCGGCATTGCCGAGGGTACCGTCTGCACGGATGTCAGCACCTTCCGCAACTCCCACGCGAGAAGCTTCCCTGAGGCCCGTATCCTTACCTTGAAAATCTCCACCCACTCGGATCTTACCACCTTCCATACCGTCAGCAGTGATCGTTGCATTCGCGTCAGCGAGAATCAGATCGCCAGTGATGTCGATGTCTCCTCCTGTGCCATACGCGCTCGAGGCATCCACCTTTCCGTCGATGCTGGTCAACTCAACAGAGTCGATCTTAACGCTACCGCCGGAGGAACCGCCGCTCGCGTCGATCACAGATCCCGCAGTCTGGGTAACATTATTACCGACAACACTGACACTGCCGCCATCCACATTCCCACTGGCATCGATAGAACCGCCCACTGTCACATCGCCACCGTCGGAAGAAATTGCGACATCGCCGCCACTGCTACCCGCGCTCGCGATGATCTGCGAATTCGTCCCAAGATTGATATTCGAACTAGATCCCGATGCCTGGAGACGCACTCGACCGTTTGAACGTGTGGCACCTGAAGCGCGGACCATTCCGCTGTTGTTGATAGCAAGAGCGTAGATGTTGCCGTGCGCCTTTAATTCTGCATTGGCACCGCTGATGGAGCCTGTGTTGGAAATCCCTGTTCCATCGGCATTACCGCTGGAACCTGAGCCACCACGAATCGTAATTTTGGACTGGCCGGTTTCTTTCACCAGAATTTCTCCCCCAGCACCAATTGCGACAGTGCCGTTCAGAGCGCCGATCTGGCCGTCGTTATCAACAAATCCACCCATGAGGATCACGTCGCCATCGGCAGAAGAAATGGAACCTACGTTCGTGATACCTGCGGTCGAACCGCCGTAAAAGAGGTCGTCACCACCGCCCATGAAATCGTCGTTGTCGATGTCGAGTGTCGAGAGAACGGCACTACCACCAATGTCGATCACGCCACCGGAGTGAACGAAAATCCCGTTTGGGTTTACCACGTAGACGTTTCCATTACCCTTCAACTGGCCGTGAATGTGAGAGACGTTCCCAGTCGTGACACGGTTCAGGACAGATGCGTTACGATTTGGTTGAACAAACCGCGTTACCTGACCAGCACCAATCGAAAAGTTATCCCAGTTGATAACGGCTCTTTGAGTCTGCTGGTGGATTTTGAGATGATTGGCCGAAACATTCACTATATCGGCTGCACCACGAACCACTCTTCCACCTCTCGGGTTGGCCTGAACAGGCCCACTGATGAAGGCGAAAGAAGGCAGCAGAAGGGATAAAACCCATTTCTGACAGCGTTTGCCGATTCGGATGGTTTTCATAGGCTTGGAAAAGTTAAGGAGGGGGTTTCGATACTCAGATCGTTTTGCTTATACTTGTCTCGTCGGAGCTTTCCGTGACGGTTTTACTGGGCTGGAGCCAAATCTTCCTGCGGAAGACCAAACAGTCGGTAGCTTGAGTATCGGTTGGTGCTTGGATCGAAAGCGTAGTATACAAGACCGGACTTTCCGACCTTACGACCTGCTCTACGCTTGCGACGCTCTTTCTCCTTCTGGAGCTCATCCTCAGAGAGGATAGTCTGCGCCGCTCCTTCGAATCGGTTTTCGATGATGAAGGACATCAGGAGGAAGCTCGGGTCAACAAGCAACGCCTCGTCCCGTGACAAACTCGTATCCAGGAAAGTGAAGCCATCGAAGGAGAAGAACAGATCGTCTCTTCCAAACTGATCGAAGAACGCATCGAACAAGAAGTCATTGAAGCCGAATCCAGGATCAATGACAGGAGGAAGGGTTGGTGGAAGAGTAGGAGGATCCACAACCGCATCAGGATCTGGCCCTGCATAATAGATATTGTAGAGACCGAAACTGTTGGTCGGGTAAGCACCTTCTGGGGTGAAGGTCCCCTCGAGCTCGCCGTATGCACCCGTGGTGAAAGTATGCTCAGTTGCAATATTTTCATCATTCCGTGTGCCGTCCGGAGTCGGCGTGCGGGTGTATTCACCGGAATTGATGAAGGTTCCCTCTGCAATCTGGTTTGCACCGGAATCAGGCATGTAGAGCCTCAACTCACTTCCTACTCCGAATCCCGAACTTGCCAGAACGGTGGTCGAATCTGTGATGAAGCTGCCGGGACCGCCAGCAAATGGATTGTTCCGGCTGACCGCGATGAAAGTACTACCTTCGTCATATGCGAAGAGGTCTCCCACGTTCAGAGGATCTACATGACCAACCAGGCCACCCACGGAATCGAAGTTCAGCCCGGCACTCACAAAGATGTCACCGTTCCTGTTCCCGGAACCGTTATTGTTTCGACCTCCGAATGCCTGTGCGCCATGACCAATTTTTGCCCATGGATTAAATTCACCAGTTCCGCGCGTGAGGATGACACTGCCCCCCGCTTCCACGTCAATAATTCCACTGTGGTTGCCGCTTGAGGCGTATCCTCCATGCCCAATCTGCGCCCATGGATCGCGAGCAGCCTCGCCACCAGTGAGAACAACATTTCCACCGGCAGATACGTTGATATCACCAGTCATGTCTCCGTCGGTAGCATATCCGCCGTGACCGACCATTGCATACATTCCCTCGAATCGGTTCGTGTTCGCAGTGATCATACCGTTGCCGCCACCGAGAATCGAGATGTTGCCTCTCTTGGCAATCACATCGATGTTACCTGTGTTTCCGCCAACTCCAGGTGCATTGTTCTGGTTTCCGCCCTGCGGGTCGGAATCCCAACCACCGTGACCAATCTGAGCATTCGAGCGACGACCAGAGGAAATGTGACCTGTATTGTCGAGGCCACCGCCCTGAGTGGAACCAGTATCCTCTACGCTTGTTCCACCTTGGAGGGTGATATTTCCTGACTCAGAGTAGACGAAGATATCTCCACTGTGAGATTCGCCACGCGCAGCATAACCACCGTGACCAATCTGGGAATCTGATCCCCGAGGGTTCGTACCACCGATCATCATAATGTCCGAACCAGTGCGGACGGAAATGTTTCCGGAGTGGCTACCACCCGTTGCATATCCACCGTGTCCAATTCGGGCAGAGGTGCCTCGGGCATTGTCATTATCGATAAGAGAAGTGACATCCGTTCCCCATTCGGACACGACATCCGCATCGCGACCGCCGGCCAAGAGATTCAAGTATCCGCCAATATCGATCGTGATCGCTCCGGTGTTACCGGTGTCGCCGTTCCTTGCATTGTTGTCGTTTGAACCATCTGCATCGAATCCGCCGTTACCGACTTGAGCGTACGATTCGCGGCCCTCACCTGCTATCACGTCCATGTTACCACCGACGTTAATCACGATGTCACCGACATGGTCGCCGCGAGCAGCCCAGCCACCAAGACCGATGTGCAAATATTGCCTCTGTCCCTGTGAAGGGTCGTCTTGGCTGTTGTCCCCATTGATGAAGTTTCCTGAACCAGCAGAGTTGATTCCCGGACCGACGTAATATTCTCCCGCTCCACCGAGTGTTCCCATTCCGACAGCTGGATCGGAACCACCCATCCCATCGACGCCCTGGTAATTCTCGACCGTAATCGTCAATTCCTGCCCCGTCGATACGGCCTGCTGGATATCACCTGCTCGCGCATCAAAATCGCCACCCACATTAATCGTGATGTTGCCGCGGTGACCTTCACCGTCAACTCCACCACGGTAGTCTCCACTTCGCCCACCGTGACCGATCTGCGCGTAGCTATCCTCTGCGGACATAACTGGGTCTGGCATTGTCCACGTTTCCCCATTAGCACGATCAACAGTGACCAATCGGCCGTAGAATTGACTAAAACCCTGTCCTGGTGTGGCGGGCGTTGTCCCGTCTTCCAGCAGATAGGTATTCAACACAGCCCCAATATTTGGATTACCTGCCCCATTATCCTGAATGATTCGAACCGGGATAGGAATCTGGTTGGTGTCTTTCATCGCACCATACAGCCTGAAGTCGCCACCAACGGTGATGTCGATATCCGAAACTCCATCACCGTAATCGAGACCCAGGCCATCGCCCTCGGCACCAGAATTGTTCCAGTTTTGAGTCGGATTGTTGTTGTTGTGAGTCGAGTCGACCCCGCCGTGCCCGATAGTAGCGAAGTTTCTGTAACCGCTCCGGCCGTTGTCTTCGGTAGAGTTAAGACGGGGTGTTCCGAGAGTATTGGTATTGTTGTCGCTCGCGTTGTTCTCGATCGTGACGGCGTCCCATCCACCACGTGCTTCAAACTCCATATCACCGCCGGCGTTCACATCAATTTGTCCGTAGTGATCCCCTTTTGAGAAATACCCACCATGACCAACCATCGTCCAGGCATCGCGCGCATTAGCCTCGAAGAAGGTCTGCCCCTCACGCAGGGTGTCCGCCCCGGCCTTGAATGAAATGCTTCCGCCAGCCGTAACGGTAATATCACCATGGTGCCCGGTCTCGCTCTCGTCTATAGCTCCACCTCCGATGAGAGCACCGTTGGTCAGACCTAACGGATCGACAATGTCAGCTTGCTGAAAGTAACCACCATGACCGATCTGTGAGAAAGAATGCGATGAGTTGTTTCCAAATCCGCTTCGGAAAGTGATATCACCACCGGCAAGGACCGTGATGTCACCAGAATGCGTCCCGTTTGCCTGGTTGTTACGCTGACGACCACCGCTCCATGTAGAACCGTCTTCTCCGCGACCGCCGTGACCGACCATCGCGTAAGACTCGGAACGCCCTGCATAGAATTCGATATCCCCGGTAGCTGATACGTAAATATCACCTGTCGAGCCACCAACGTAGCGGGTGCCGCCGTGACCAATTTGCACATGAGCACGCTGGCCGCGGTTCGTGATATCACGACCACGCTCGTTGATTTGATCTGCATCGCGATCAAAGATAATATCGCCATTCTGAGCTATCACGGTCACATCACCGAAGTGATCCCCTTGTGTGGAACGCCCTCCGTGACCAACCATTGCATATGCATCCGTTCCGTTCGCCGCACGGAATTCAATTCCACCAGCAGAAGTCACAGTGATATCACCGCCATGACCATAAGCCATCCCAGTGTCCGGATTGATTGCGATCCCATCGCCAGCCACACTTGAATTCGCGACGGATTGAGCAAGCCCAGATGTGGTATCCAAGGTCACAGTCCGCCGAGGCAAGATATCATTATTAGCGTAGTCGGAATCAAAACCACCGTGTCCGAACTGAACAAAAGACTGGTCACGGTTGTTTCTCCACCGCCAATCATTTGAGTTTGCGGGTCCACCAATTGCGGAATCGGGAGCTGCTTCGGCAATTATTCCACCAACTGTTGCGGTCACAGAGATATCACCGCGGTGGTCTCCCCGTGCGCGCATTCCCCCATGCCCAATCATTGCATATGATTGGTTGTAAAAACCTGCTTCCACATCGATGACACCTCCCGTGACTGAGATATTTCCTGATAAATCTCCATTCACAGAGTTCGATGTATGCGCAACGTGCCCATCATAAGTACCCCGGTTGATCTCACCTGTGTTGTTCGCATTGAAATTATGCCCAGTGGTCCCGGATCCAGCGCGAGCGCCATGACCGATTTGCACGAATGATTCAGCACGGGCTCCAGTCATGATCACAGCTCTACCAGCATTCACGACAATATCACCACTATTGTCTCCATCTCCCACTGTGGTCGTTCCGGAGTCACTGCCCCAATCATCTGATGAAGCAACCGTCACACGAGAAGCTGGCCAAGGGTTCATGGGATCAGCTGGCATATTCGCCTCCAATTGGACCTCAAAAAACTGGCCAGCCCGATCATCGACATCATCATTACTGTCACGCTGTCCTCCGTGACCGATCATTACATATACCCGGTCAGTCGACTTAACACCCTCTTCGTTAGACGTGTTGGAATTAGGAGCAAGCAACACATCCTGCTTCGCATTCACGTTAATATTGCCAGTGACACCGGTCTCTTGATCGACTGTTGTGGTATTGACCGTATTTGAGAAAACAATTGGCGTAAAGCGATCAACAACCTGAGTTCCGTCTCCGGAAGTCAGTGTGATTGTGTTTCCGGGATTCTGAGCATTCCATGAATCGATCAACTCATTTAGAGTCATATCAACCTCTTCACCGGCGGTAAAAGCATTGTCCGCGTCCGTATCTGCATAAGCATCGGCAATCAATTGAATCGGACCTGCACCGGCGAAATCCGCCTGAATCGTAACTGCAGTAGCTAGCCCATCCATTCCTGTATAGATCGCAAAAGGATTCGCATCCGCCTGAAGCACCATTCCACGAATGTCGTTCTCCCGGCGATATCCCAGTTGAGTGAACTCACCACCGCCATTGCCACCACGGAGGTCGACATTGAATCCAAAGGCATTCGTCTCGCCACGCGCACTACCAACCTCAACAGGTTCCAATGCGGCATCATTCAAGTAAACGCTTCCACCACCTGTGCCCCACTCTCCGTAGTCTCCGCTGAGCACCTCTGTTGCACTCACAGAAGGCCCCGAAGAGCCCGCACCTGTGTTGTCAGGATCAAATCCGAAATTGCTCGCACCAGTACCATCCCATCCTGCAACCAGTGTGATATTCCCGGTACCGGCAGCATCAGTAGTCCCGTGATTTTTGACATCACCATTTACGAAAATCGATCCATGAGCGAAAAACGCGAGAGAGTTGGGACTGTCGTAGACCACATTCGATCCACTCTGAATGGTAATGTCTCCGTCTTCCGTATTGGCAGAGGCTGTGTGGATAACGACATTGTTGTTCAACACCGCATTCACAAGAGCAGTATCTGACATGGTCGCCCCACCACCGGGACCGATAACCACGTTCGTCGGGTCGAGGAGTAGACGGCCTGTTTTCCCATTTGCTGCCGCCGTAGATGCCGACCCAAAGAAGGCGAGAGTATTCAAGCCAGAAACTTCAACAAAACCACCGTTTCCAACATTGCCCAAAGCCTGAGCGGAAACCTGACCGTTGTACATCGTGTCGCCATCGGACCAGATCACCACGGTGCCTGCGTTACCACCGGTCGCATCCGCAAGGATCACCGAACCCTCCTCAACCGTCGTGCTATCAGAATTTGCGATTGTTGAATCTGAACCCTGAATTCCTCCGCCTATACGAACCTCGCCGCCGCTAGAAACACCTGAGGCATCGATCGTGGCCGTAGAACCGACTGTCACCGAACTCGCCGTCACATCCACATTACCTCCTGCCGCGGAAGAACCAACCGTATCAATGCTACCATTCACAGTAGCGGAATTGCTTCCAATAATAGAAACCGAACCGCCAGTCGAACCGCCGGCAGAAACCGAAGCCGTCGAAGCAACGGAAACATTTCGGCCGGATACCGAAACCTGACCACCAGCCATCCCGGCGTCACCCGAGGCATCCACCACGGAGTTGTTTCCTAATGTTACGTTTCCACCAGAAACGGAAATCTGACCGCCGGACCCATCACGGTTTTGTGCATACAGTTGACCTGTGTTCACAACGCTACCGCGTGATCCTGCACTGAGGGTAAGCTTGCCACCGGAGAAATTGTATCCATTAGCACGCACAACCCCATCGTTCTTAATGGCAAGCGCATACACGTTCCCGTGAGCTTTCAGCTCAGCGCCAGCTCCACTGATTGTGCCGTCGTTCTCAATGCCCTTTTCGCCACCAGGGCCTCCACCAACCACCGAAATCGTGCTACCACTGACAGTCTGGTTCACGATAATATCGCCACCAGCACCAAAGACCACGTTACCATCAGGAGCTGTTACAGAGCCCTCTGAAGCGTTGCGAAGGAAGTTACCCAGCATAACGACGTCACCGCTCTCACTGACAATCGAACCGTAGTTTACGATCCCAGCGCCTGAATTCCCCCTGAATCGATTCGATCCCCCATTTAGAAAGTCATCATTGGTGATGTCCAGAGTCGAGAGTGTCAGCATCCCCTGCACGTCGATCACACCGCCTGGCCCAACCATGATTCCGTTCGGGTTGATGAGAAGCACATCCCCCCTGGCTGCTCTCAATTGCCCGTAAATCTCTGATGGGTTACCAGCAACAACTCGGTTCAAGGTCACCGCACCTGCTCCCTGATTAATCCTCGTAATCTCATCCGCCTGGATCGAGAACGACTGCCAATTGATGATGGCACTATTCGAAGAGTTATTGATGTTAAGCGTTTTTCCGTTGTTGGCCCAGTTCACGTTACCGTGAACTACCTGGCCTCCTCGAGGGTTCGCGTTCAAGGAAACCGGAAACGTCATGAGTCCGGGTGTGAGCATCGCGAGCACAACGACTTGTGCGACGAAACTCTTTCGAAGTCTGGGAGCAATGGTTCTCATTTGCTGATAGTGGGGGGAGTTAGATGACAAAAGGGGGGCAAAAGCCTTTCCCATGCCATCGTCCTTCACGGTGTAACCCTAATGGGATGACAGCATAGAATGCGGTTGTAAATGCAAAATTCACGTATTTTACCCGTTATTCACCAACACCTTGTCGCACAAAATCGGTGCGTGACACGGAATGGAGAAACTAAATTGTGATTTTCACTCCTGATTTCTTTCTCGAATCTGACCAAAAATTACCAAATATCAAAAATTTAGGGAAACTTTTCTTTTGCGGCTCTTTCCCCGGCCAAAAGCCGAAATGAAGGCTGGGAAATGGGAATCAGAGTGCTCGCGCAGAGTAAACGCTACTAATTCCACCCATCTGAGGCTCCCACATAGCATCTTCGAAGCCATTTGCAGTGATGAGATTCTGCATATTCTCACCAGATGGAAACCGTTCGATAGATTCCCCGAGGTAGGCGTATGCTTCCTTATTTCCAGTCAGTGTCCCAGCGAGCCCTGGAAGGACACGGTGAAGGTAAAACCGGTAGGGAACACGTAGCAGGCGATTGGAGGGAAGCGAGAAATCCAAGACGATCAAGCGACCTCCCGGACGAAGGACTCGAGAAAACTCACGAATTCCAGACCCCCAGTTCGCCATATTCCTGAGACCATAACCAATGGTCAGGACATCAAAAGTGCTATCCGGAAAGGGAAGCCGAAGCCCGTCTGCAACGATCAGCTCACGAAGACCACGCTTTCTAGCCTCCGCCAGCATCGGAGCGCAGAAGTCCGCACCAATCACACGTGCCCCAGGATTCCTCTTTTGCACAGCAGCCGCGAGATCTCCACTGCCAGTCGCCACATCCAGTATCAGAGAGGGTGTCACCTCAGCCGCCAGCTGAGCCACATACTTTCGCCAGAAGACATCAATACCAAGACTAAGCACGTGATTCGTCAGCACATACCGGCTCGCTATCGAGGAGAATGCACGATGAACGAATGCCGGATTTTGATCCTTGGTTTCTTCTGACATCTATAATCGACCGCTCGCTGCCAGAAAAAGTGCTCACGAGAGGACTCGAACCTCCACGGGTTTAACCCCACTAGAACCTGAATCTAGCGCGTCTACCAATTCCGCCACGTGAGCTTTTCCTTGTAAAACAAGGGTTTACGGCTATGTTGAATTCTAGTTTTCACCGTTTTATACACCATTGTTATACACTGAGCCCGGATTTTACGCTCTTTCCCCATGAGTGCAAACGCAAAAACATGGCAACCCACTCGCCACCAGCACCTCTACCGCCACAAATCCGGAACCTATTACGTCAGGCTCGGAAAGCGCACCTGGCGCAGCCTCCGAACCAAGGTCAAAAGCGTCGCCCTCAAGAAGCGGGACGAAGAACTCGCCCTCGAAGCGAAACGACAGGAAAGCGCTCCGCAACAGGAAGAGCGTCCGCTCCGGACCGTGGGTGACGCCATCACCGCCCGCCAAGGGCAGATCCGGAACGATCCTTCCCTCAAAGAAAGCACGAAAAAGTTCTGGGACGACATCTACAATGTCGTTCCCAAAATCTGGCCAGGCATCAAGCAAAGGCCGATTCGCCGCCTTACCCCGGAAGAATGCGAAGCCTGGGCTGGTCCTTACAGCCGGACAGTTTCCGCAAGCCACTTCAATCACGTTCTTTCCGCCTTTCGCACCGCCCTCGATCTGGCGGTGAATCGGGGCATCCGTCCATCCAATCCGTTTTCCGGAATCAAACAACGCAAAGCACGGAGCAAAGACCTGACCGGATCGCTTCCGAGTCGGGAAGAATTTACCGCGCTGGTCGAAGAAATCCGGAACTCCCCCAGCCGATGGGGAGAAGCCTGTGGGGACTTCGTCGAATTTTTGGCGTATTCTGGAGTCCGCGTCGGCGAAGCCCCCTGGATTCTGTGGAAGAACTGCGACCTCAAGCGCGGCGAGTTGATCGTCACGGGCGAACCCGACGAAGGAACAAAAAACCGGCAGGTTCGGCGGGGTCCCATCATCCCCGATCTCGAGAACCTGCTGATGCGTATCGCCGAAAAACGAATCGACGCCACCCGCGAGTCCCCCATCCTTGCGGTCAAATCCGCAAGCAAAGCCCTGAAACGCGCCGCCACCACACTCGAACTCACTCCCCTCACCCATCACGATCTCCGACATTTTTTCGCCACGGTATGCATCGAATCTGGAGTAGACATCCCCACTCTTTCAAGATGGCTGGGCCACTCCGATGGCGGCGTCCTTGCCATGAAAACCTATGGCCACCTTCGCAACGAACACAGCCTCGCCGCAGCGAAGAAAGTTTCTTTTTCCTAGCCGATTAGATGGAAGTTGCACCCCGGCCATCCATTCCTTCGATATTAACTGGCATCCAACACTCGCAGGGATTGCACTTCAGTAATGGGCAAAAGATCGCATTGAAGCAAATACTTTGAACATAGCGCGATACCGAAGCATTGTATCATATGGCTGTTCGTTACGATCAACAAACAAAAGACAAGGTAGTCGATTTCGTTCGCGAGTACAACGAGTCCCACGGACGCGGCGGTCAATCCGCCGCCGTGGCGAAATGGTCAATAAGTCCACTCACTGTTAAGAGTTGGCTCGACAAAGCCGGAGTCTCAACTCCCAGCAAACCGATAATGGCATCCCCTTTCCGGAGCACCAACCTGAGGAAGACTGATCCTGATTGCGCAATCAACACACTAGAGCGTATGGCCGAAATCCAGACACAGCTCTCGAAATTGGAATCGGAGTATTTCAGCCTGAAATCC
The DNA here is from genome assembly GCA_002698785.1 of Verrucomicrobiales bacterium. Taxonomy (GTDB): domain Bacteria; phylum Verrucomicrobiota; class Verrucomicrobiia; order Verrucomicrobiales; family DEV007; genus Arctic95D-9. The sequence goes on from PAAG01000047.1 coordinate 50,643, forward strand.
ACGTTGTAGTTGCTACATCCCATCAGGTAGGGGCGTGGAATCAATATGGATAAAAATAGCTTTCCACACCTCTCCAAACGACTCATTCGCGCAGCAAACCATTTGTCCCCAAATTCTAATGGGAAATCGCCAGACGGAAAAAGTAGCCCTGACACCCGGCGAGTTTGCCGCTTTGTTCGGCAAATCCCAGACTTGGGGATACCGGCAACTATACGCCGGAAAAGTCACAGCGCTTACCGGCTACGGGAGAACCTTGATCCCCGTTTCCGAAGTCGAGCGCGTTCTTAGAGAAGCGGGCCGCTACAATGGTGCTGGCTGCGACACCGAAAAGATGCTGAATCCGCGAGTTCCCAAGCCAACACCGTCAATAAATCCCTGGAGGGAAAGCGTTCGTAACCGCCGCAACGGAACCACAGCTTCCGATTCCAGGAAAGCCAAGCGCAGCGCTGCCCACCTCCAGAGCCAAAGAAGCTCGGCCCTTCGAAAGCTGAACCGAAGAAAGTGACAGCCGCGACCGAGGACGGTCCGGCTGCCTAACATTCCACCCTAAGCACATTCGCGCTCAGATTCCCCTCCGCCGACACGCTCCACAAAGCTTTCTCCATTGCGGGCTTTCTCCGCATTAAGGCTGATGTACTCGAATGCCTTTCGCGTCACCAGTTCCACACGCGGTAGATCATCCCTTCCGAATACCGTGGAATCCTTCCATTCCTCTCCGTCACGGTAACTTCGGGTCACCGCGACTGAAAAATAGGTTCGGTCATCCTCCGCCACGTTGGCCCAAATGGCCGCGCGAACGTTTCCCGCGCGGACTGTCTTGATCGGTCGATTGCTGTTTGTCATCGTTTTCTCCTTGGTTGGTTGATTGATTTCGTCTCCTTCGCTGATGCGGACGGGCTTTACGCACACAGTGAAAGTCCACCCCCTCCCCGTCGTGAATCATCTCCTTAAGCACCCTTCGCGTTTCTCTCGGGTCCACACCCGCGAGATCACACACCGTCTCAAAATCACGGTGATTCGAAGCGTTGCCAAGCCAAGCAAGGGCTTCCGCCTTCCATCGCGCAGCTTTCGCACTCTTGCTCCGTGACCTTGCATCAATGCAGGCCTGAACAAGAACCGCAGCCCACAGCGCACGACATTCCGGTTCCTGTCCGTTCTCAATATCGATAGGTTCCCTTCCTTCACGCTCCGCGTCTTCCTTCTCCGTATCCATTCTTCTCCTCAATTGGTTAAATTGTGTTACCAAGAATGGTATATACCCTTACTAGAAATTATACGGAACCCCTCAATCGCTAGTTGTATGTTAGTATTTCATACCAACTCGATTAACGGAAGCCAGGCCCCCTTCCGTAATTCGCTTTCCTTGCTTAGATTGCCTCTCCTCACCAGAACAGGAGGAAGTATGACCAAAGCATTTTTAACCCTGGAGCGCGTTCTTGAGCGTGTGCCCTACAGCAAGACCGAATGGTATCGCGGCATCAAGGAAGGGAGATTTCCGAAGCCCTACCGCCGCCGCCCAGACAAATCACACTCACGTGGCGTCTGTTGGAGCGAAGCTGAGATCGAGCAAGTTCTCCGCTGGATAGAGAATGGCGGACGGAATGAGGCATAAAACTCCCGTTTATAACTCACAAAAACACCCATTTTTTACGCATAAATCAGAGGTACGAGTTTTGATTCATTACAAAATCTCCCCACCATTGCATGAGTTCTCGGCGTTCGGGCATGTATTCCGCCCGGTTGTAGGCAGCGCGAACAGAGTTTCGCTCCATATGGGCAAGCTGGCGCTCGATCGCATCGCGATTGAAGCCGTTTTCGTTCAGCACGGTGGAAAATAGCGAACGAAACCCATGCCCTACAATCCGCCCCTTGTAGCCCATACGGTCGATCATGTGGTTGATGGTGTTCTCGCTCATCACAGGATGCTTCTGGCGCTGCTGGTTCGGGAACAACCATTCCTGATGGCCAGTGATCCGGTGCAGTTTCTCTAAAATGGAAATGCTCTGCCGGGAAAGCGGAACGATGTGCTCTGTCCGCATTTTGGTGATTTCTGCTGGGATTCGCCACTCCTTTGCTTCGATATCAACATCGATCCACTTGCTGTGGCGCATCTCGCCTGTTCTCACTGCCGTGAGGAGCAGAAGCTTAAACGCCAGTTTATTCTGTTCTGTCGTATGCAATTCCTCCAACGCTTTCAAAAACTCCGGCAATTCCTGCACCCGTAATGTCGGATGATGTTTCTCCCTGTGCGGTCGTAGCGCTTTGTTCAGTCCAATCGTTACGTTGTGCTGAACCCGGCCTGTAATGATAGCGAAATTGAAAATCGCCCCACACATCTGTAAGCAACGGTGCGCCGAGAATGTTGCGCCCTTTGTTTCAATCTCCTGAACTACGGAAAGCATTTCCAACGGCGCAATCTCCGCGATAGGGCGTGAACCGAGCTTTGGTATAATGTGATTATCCAAACGGCATTTTACCTTTTTCGAATGCTTCTCCGACCAGACAGAACGATTGCGTTCGAGCCACTCTTCTGTGACCGCTCCGAAAGAATTCCGGTCGCGAAATATCGCCAATGCTTTTTCTTGTTTGCGGTTCGCACTCGGGTCTTTTCCCGAATCGATCAACCTCAAGGAATCTATCTTCTTATCCCTCGCCTCCGCCAAGTTCACTCTCGGATATTTTCCGAGGGAGAGTGTCTTCTCCTTGTCCAAAAAACGATAGCGAAGCTGCCAGTGTTTGTTCCCATTCGGGCGCACGACCAAAAACAACCCCTCTCCATCGCCTAGACGGAAGGTCTTCCCGTTTGGTTTTGTTGCTCTGATTTTTGCATCTGTTAGTATCACATCACAAAGCGTAACCCAGATGAATTCCTTACGGAAGCGACATTGAAAAATTACCCTCAAAATTACCCAGGATTTTCTGGGTAACTAGGGTATTTCCTGGCACTTTCTGACACAAAAACAGAAGGTCAAAATCACCGAAAACCAAGAGCTACAGCCACCTTCCGGCACTTCCTGAAACGTTAACGGAAATTAAGGATGGTGCCCCGGGGCGGACTCGAACAACGGCTTTATCCTATTGATTTTACGAGAGAAATCTATCCTCTCATAACACGTTACCCTCAAAATTACCCAATCATTTCATCCGTGTGACTCCACCGACACAGGCAAGAAAAAACAGGATCGTCACTCTTCCCGAAAATGAGTCCGGAAAAACCCAATCGCCTCATTGAGAGCCGCCAGCGATGCATTCTGTTCCGCCGTTCGATTCACCTCATCCGGGTGGAACTGCCTGACCAGGGCCTTGTAATTCCCTTCTGCCTGCTGGAGAGAATAGGGCGGAATCAACCGCAGCATAGCGGCGTATTTTTCCAGATCTCCCTCCGAGGCACTCTCCACCCGCACTCGGCTTCGTTGCTGACGAGGTTTGCGCGAAGTTCCCACGACACTCGCCGGGAGGGGAGGAGGTTCCCGCTTCTCCGCGACCTCCGTCATGGTATCCTCCGTATCTTCCAAAGCATCTGCCTGCTGCTTCACCTTGCGCACCCTCGCCCACTGATTAATCCCCTCTTTCGCGAACATCGCCAGTGCTGCGAATAGCAGATAGCCCGACAGAGAGTTCGCCCCCGCAACGATTCGCAATCCAGTCGAAACCACCAACACCAACACAGGCTCTCCCCACAGAAACACCTTCCAGTCCGCCAGTCCCAGCAAAGAAAGAAACGACCGCCCTGCAAACTGATCGTGTTGGGCTTTCCCCCACTGCGAAACCATCGCCCGGATCAAATGCCCCACGTATCCAATCGCCGAAAATGTACAGAACCAGAAGAACAGAGCCCCGCGACTCCACCGCGTCGATTCGAACAGTGAATACACCGCGAACAGGAGAAGCGCCCAGATCAGAGCGAGGAAAATACTTTTAGGCCGAAGAAACAGATACCCGAAATCATGACGCAGCAGAACCAGTACCGGCATGACCATCACATGCAGCACCGGGCTGATCACCGGGATGTGCGCCGACTCCGCCTTCCGTTTGATCTGAGCGTCCTTCATGGTTTTTGAGAAAACAAATGCCGGATGAAATTGCGCGGCTTCTGCCCATCCGGCAGCCAACTCCGCCCTCCCTGAAAAATAATCGCCCCGACCTGATATCCATGATCCGGCCCTCCCGTTGCCAAGGTAGTGAACTCCGCCGGTTGCACCGGATATTCATAGACCAGATTTCCACCCGCCGTCTGATTGAAGCTGGTTCTCCCCGGTCCCATTCCTCCCTCCGACATTCCACCCGAAAGCTGGATCTGACGCGTCCGCCCGATCGAATCCGCCATCCACAAATTCGTCGCCGGATCTCCGTTGGCATGCGCAATCTTCGTCTGCAAATTCCCCAGGAAGCTCTCCGCCTCCTGTCGACCATTTGCTCCGCCAAAGGCCGAGAAATAGGTAGGCAAGTTCTGTGTTAAATAGACCGTGCAGGCCCGCGAACTCCGTGCCGTCGACTGGAACAAGGCATCATAACTGTTCACGAAGAATTGGCTCTCATCCGCGAACAGAAACACCGGCCGTATCGTCTCCTGCGCCATGCGCCGGTCTGTATCCACCGGAATACGCCGCTCCACTGCCCGCTGCCACACAAACTTGAACAACACCTGGGCGAACTGCCCCAACTCGTGAAACTCCTTCACCGGCAAATTCAACACAATGATCTTTCCGTCGAAACAATCCTCTGGAGAATAATTCAGTCCCTCACAAAACAGCTTCCGCAAAGCACCCCGCATGAAACAATCCGCCATCGATGTAAACGTGCTCACCACCACCGACCGCGTTTCATTGGCTAGCCCCGCGAATTCCCGTAGGAAATACGCGGCCACCAGCTTCAAGTCCTCTGCCCGATTCCCATCCGTATGTTTCGCTTGAGCTGCTTGCAGCAAAGCAAAACAAGCCGACGACTCCTGCCACCCTTCATCCCGTGTCTCCTCCCGCGAAGTCGGAGCCGACGCAATGATCTCATACAGGCTCGAAAGATCCACATCCTCCAGCGCCAGCACCGCCAAATCGATAGCATTGCGAAGCAACTGCCGCAATGCGCGATTCCAATAGGCATCGCCACCACCCATCTGTCCCTGCCGCTTCTCCGCCGATTCCAGAACTGCACAGAACAGATTCACCAGCGATTCCGTATGCCCGGCCCCCACTCCCGGCCGGTTCAACTCATACCGAAGAAAGTTAAATTGAAACCTACCCTCCAAAGTCACCTCAATCAGGTCTTCACTCCTCCCCTCCTCCTCGGCCATCTTTCGCCACGCAGCCGCCTCGTCCGTCTTCGCAGTCAAAACCAGACCACCCAGATTGGCCGCCAGAAACGCACGCGCCAAGGCCTGTCCGCTTCCCGAGCTTTTCCCCGACCCCGTGCCACCAAACACCTGCGCCCCCTCAAAAGCATCCCTCAAACTCCAATAATTCTCCGCCCTCTCTCCTTCACCCAATTCCAGAAGCACTTCATTATCACCCGGCCAGTCCTGAATTCCCCCTCTTAGTGGAACCTTCGATTCTTGATCCATAGTTCCGACCCTACCGCACGGATATAAGTATAGTCAATTCATGCCAAGTCGAACGGTAACAATCTGAAGCAGTCTATCCTCATACTTGACTAACGATTCCATTTCAGGATCTGCGATACCCACTTATCTCATACTGTATGCAGGCGGTAGCGGATGAGAAAAAGATTCGAATGATTCAGGATTCGTCGTTCTCTTTCTCTTCAAACGCATCCCCCTCCAGCTCTTCGCCGGTCTCCCATTCCTGATCCGTCGTTTGGTGTCCCTCCAATTCCACGAGGAGAGATTCCACGAAGAGACCGTCAGAATCTTCGGACTCTCCGTCACTCGCCTCACGCAAGCAGTAGATGACTTGGCGATTGAATCCTTCATAAACAGCTGTGAGTTTTTCCCCAAAGATACTTACTTTCCCCGTACCCGGAAAGTTGATCGAAATAAACTCGCCGTCTGTGTTGCCGTCTTCGTCGATATACTGATCGTACACAATCTCCTGTGAACTGTAATAAGGCAGTGAAATTCGACTGCCATCTCTCTTCTGGAAATCGATGCGAGTTTCACCCCCGCTGGAGGCCGAGAAGAATTTCCGGTCATCGCTTACGGATACGAAATCACTAAGAAAATTGCTCTTGAATTCCGACATGAGACCATTCTATCCGCATTTTATCTCCATGCTCAATCGAGTTCTTCCAGTAGCGAAAATTTTGGCACGAAAAGATACGGATACTGTTCGGGTAACCGCCGAAATCCGAAATACTTACAAAAGGTTGCTCCATTTTCATCTTTGGTGCCAAATTAGTCTTGATCAGCCCGGAATACCGAAGACAAAGATGTAGATCACAATCTATTGCGAGGTCTTATTTTCTTGGAGTGGATTTGGGAGGAGGCGGTTTCGCTGCCCCTTTCTGGGGAGTTCTCGCCCTTCTCTGAGTCTGGGCACGAGCCTGATTGGCTTTGATTTGCTGATTCCGTTTCGAGGCAGCGCTGCCATTGCTCTTCGGATTGGAACTGGAGGAAGGCTTTTTGCCTGCCGTTTCACTCTGCTTAACCGGGTTTGGTGATACGGGTTTTTTACCTTTCTGCGGGGGCTTAGCAGAGGTTCTGAGTTGCTCCGCTTTAGGGGCCTTCGGCGAGGTTGTCTCCGGTCGAGTGCCGTTGCTTCCATTCATCTTCCCTGGAGTGACGACGTGGGATTTTCTCGATGCTCCGACCGTTTTTTGAGAAGGGAGGGGCTGACCGGTCTTTTCTACCCTACCCGGAGATTGACCGGATGGCTTCTTCGCGGGCTGTCCGATCTTACCTGGTAAGGCTGATGGGCTGGAAGGTTTCTTTGCCTGGCAGACTAGAGAACTCTTTTGAGAGGCCGAGGGGGACGGATTCTTTGTTTGCTCGACTTGCGTTTGGGCCTTCTTCGGGTTGCCTGATTTTGGCTGATCGCTATTTGTCTTTGATGCCGTTCCGGCTGGTTTGGCATGTTGGTATGGCGTAGTTTTTTTGGTATTGCTGGCCGATTTGATGTTCTGCTCTTGAGGGGAAGCAGGCTTGGGCTGCCTGGCGGTAAAGGGTTTTGCTTTCTGGGCGGACAATGCCGATTTTTTTGGCTTCGTGGGTTGAGCCTTCGGCGTAGGCGATTGCGGCTCCTTGGAATGCTGGGAATTCGCTTTTTTTCCTTGAGCGTTCATGCTTTGCTTCGTTCGAGCACCGCTCCAGTTCTTCCCTTTCAGTTCTTTGTTTTTCTCGTGAGATTTTTGCCGCTTTGCCCTGTCCCTCACTCCGTAGCTCTCCACATCACGCTTTTGCTGGGAAGCCATATCCTGCGGAGCGTTCTTATCGGCCTCCCCCCCTCTCGTCTTTCCGCGCTCGGTGCCAGCTCGGCCGGCCTCCTTCGAGGATTGTTCTCTGGCGTCGGAAAGGATGGTTTGAGGAGGGCGTTCCTGCTTTCGGTCTTTGGTTTTTTCGTATTGGTTCTCCTTCGTCCTGCTGTTGCTGGAAGGTGCGGAAGTGTTGGACTTGGATATGTGGGATTCTCCCCTGAGCGACTGAAAGAAATCCCCACTTTGTTCTGTATGTATGCTCTCCCGTTGCTTTTCTCTATTCTTTTGGTCTCTGCTGCCACCTGCCTTGAGAAACTTTTGATAGGTCTTTCGTTTTGAATCGATCTCATTGAATGTTACTGCATTGTGCATCTTGGTCGAGGAGATGTGTGCTTCGTTGGACCTCAGTTTTACCGGGTTGCCCTTTGCATCATGGTATTGCCCCGAATATTTGATTTTCCAGTTATCGACCCGTTTTGACACATGCGTTGCATCTTGTTCTGCTTTTGTGAACCGGACTTGATAAAATTCTCTGGCATTAATGTTGGTTGGCCCAAAAACCCATTGCCCTTCCTTTTCGCGGAAACAAACCCAGTCATCTGGAATTCCTGCGGGCCGGTCCGGAGGTTTCATCAGGCTCATAACGGAAATTTTAGTAGGGCTCGAGTGTGCCGTAATTTCCTTTCGGGAGATCTGCTTCCAAAGCTGCCACAGATTTTCGTCCCAAATCAGTCAAGGCTTTCCATCGGGCGTCTTCATGCACGATTTTATCGGTAGGGTGTTTCTCAGCAAAGCTGTCGATAAAGGCTTCAAGAGGAGGAGCCAGATTCTTCAGTAAATCCTTGGTTTTCTCCGTAATGGCTTCCGTATCCTCAAGCCGTGCATCTGATGCGAAACGAAAAAAATATGCATCAGTAGCAAGGTAATCTGCGAGTTCCCAAAAAGTTTCCGTTGTCTCGTTCGGGTAGAAAATTTCTCGCAGATATTCCGCGGCCTTTTTGAGTGCGAAAGTGTCTTCTTCCTTAATCGTGTCGAAAACAATTGGCTCTCGGGCTTTGTGTTCCATGTTTCCTCTCTTAATGTGCGGTGCAGAATAGCAGGTTTAGCCGCAAAAGTGAAGGGGGGGGGCATCTCGGACTCACTTTTCACCATTCTGTTGCAGAATTGTCACTTCTAGGTGTCACGTGCAGAAAAATATGGATATGCCTCAAAGGCCTAAAAGATTGTGTTAAAAATTAGCCATATTCTTGAGGCAGAGTTTGCAGAGCGATTGTTGCCTTTTAAAGTGATGAAAGGAATAATCTATATCCCTCTTCACGCGACCGATTCTCAATAATTCTGATGCCAACAGACATACTGGACCAAGAGATTATGACTTGGGGTGCCACTCACTGGACTCTGCGCGACGCGATGTCTGGCACTCAGATTTTTGGAGGAACCGGTTCTGGGAAGACTTCGGGCAGCGGACAACATCTCGCGCTTAAGTTTTTGGAGGCTGGCCTTGGTGGGCTTGTTCTGACAGTAAAGCCTGACGAGACAGAAACGTGGCGACGCTACGCTGCTGCCACTAAACGGGCAGACGATCTCATTCTTCTCGGCCCACGAATCAATGATTCCCGGCCATACTCCTTCAACTTCTTGGAATATGAGCGGAAGTTCGTGGGTGAGGATACCGCGCTATTTACTGAGAATGTTGTGAATCTTTTTACAGCAGTCATGGAAGTTTCGCAACGCGGCGAAGGGGCAGGGATTCAAAATGCCGGATTTTGGATCAATGCAGCGCGTCAGATGCTCAGGAACACCGTCGATCTCCTCCTTCTCACGGGAGAATCGCTAACTTTTAGTAATGCTCATGAAGTAATTACTACGGCCCCTACTTCTATTGAATTAGCCCGCAAAATGATCGCCGAGAAGGAAACTGCCAGCTATTGCGTGACTCTTCTAAAAGAACTAGCGGCTCTTTCCTCCAGGCATCCGAGAGCGGACGATATCGGAACCGTGGGTAATTACTGGCTCCACCGCTTCTCGAATATGGGCCACGAAGAGCGGTCTGGTGTGGTAAGTATGTTTACAACCGTTGCAGACCCATTTATCCGGGGGATTCTCAAACCGTTGTTCAGCGCCAGCAAGGAACAACCTCAGGCAAGACCAGAACTCTGTCGAGAAGGAAAGATCATTCTCGTAGATATGCCCGTGAAACAGTATTTCGAATTAGGGCAGTTCTCTCAAGTTCTCTACAAGCTCATCTGGCAGCGGGCGATGGAGCGAAGCGATTTTTCAGGCGAGGAATCCAAGCCTGTTTTTCTCTGGGCTGATGAAGCACAGTTCTTCATTAGCTCACGCGACATGCTTTTCCAAACTACCGCGCGATCGGCAAATGTTGCGACAGTCTACTTGACCCAAAGTTTGAGCAACTATCATTCGATCATGCCTGGAGAAAAAGGAAAGGCAGAAACTGATGCGCTTTTGGCAAACCTTCAGACGAAGATTTTTCATGCCTCAAGCGATACTGTAACCAACGTTTGGGCAGCTGAGCTCCTCGGCAAAGAATATCAACAGATAACGAGCCGTTCGACCCAAAGTGGCACACAAGGTGAGGGAAAGACAAGAAATTGGGGGAGTTGGTTCTGGCTGGGGGCAGGAACCGATTATAGCTATTCCAGTACAGCGAATACTTCGGAAGAGCTTCGCTATCGAGTCATGCCCTCGGCGTTCACGCAGTTAAAACGAGGAGGTAAGCTGTCCAAACTACTAGTCGAAGCCATCATCTGTTGTACCGGCGCAAAAGAGAACTTTGGTAAAGTTGGTTTTACGCAAAAACGTCTCGCAGGCATTGGACCAGTTCCGGCGTATGATTCTAGTAGCGCCACAGCGCAATCGAAGAAACCACCTCCGTTACCAAAAGAATAGGCGAATTCTAGAACTGGCACCTCATGAGCAAGCAAGGCGGGGAAAGCACCGAAGAGATTTTTGATCGTGTATCTTATTGCCGGGCAGGTTGGCCGGGACTTCCTTTTTATGTACTCGAAATTGCTACGTTCTCGCTTGAGATCTTTCTCCGTCGCAAACTGGGGAGAAACTATCTCACTTTCCCCAAAGTTGTACTGGGCATTCTCTTTTTGAACGTATATTGGGTTTTCAGCACCTTTGGGATTTCCATTGAAAGCAGTGGGGGGATTTTTACTCCAGGACTCGTAAGATGGGTTCCCCACTTCGAATTGCCTCCAGATATAGAAACTTTCGGCGATTCCATCGCGCGGTCATGGAAAATTTGGACAACCATTTATGCAGGTTCCCATTTTTTTTCGATTAATGAAGAGGCAATCAGAAATCTTGGCACCGACAGCCGGGTCGCCTACATCTTGGCGATTATTCCGGTAGTCGCCCATTTTCAACTTCTTCTGGGATACTTACTCAGACGCTTCGGCGCTGGCTCGAAGGATGCTTGGTCAAGCGGCAAGCCTCTTCCGATATTCATGGGATTTTATCGAGTTTTCAACGCCTTGCATTTCAGGGGAGACATGGTAAAAATGGTCATCGAACCCACACTGTGTTTCGTTATAGGGAATATTATCTTGTCAGAGGGTCCTGACTTCTGGCTCTATCTTGTCGGAGTTTGGCTTTATTTGGGTTCCTTTGCTCTTTTTACAAAGGCAGTCTTCGAAAACTGGAAAAAGACGAGCGAATTCTATCAGCGTAGTTCGGCAGGAGCTAAAGGAGATGCTCTATCCCCTGCTGGGAACAACCAAGGCAACTCAGAACCTTCCTGTTATATTCAGAACTAGCACATAATGTGTTTTCCCTTCGCGTTGGATAGAGAAGTGACATGAAAAAGAATAAAATTCGAAGATTCGGGGAATTCTTAATTACATCCGTTGTCTTTCTCCTCGGCTTGGTAATTGTTGTCCCCATTCTTCTCAAATCGTTGGACATCGATTCTCCGTTCAATCGAGAGCCAGTACCAGAGAAAACTGCAAACATTGAAGTGAACGAAACCTTGCGCAAAATTCAGACCGATCAAAATAGGCCGTCGGCGACTGACGAAACACCAGATTTTCTCAAAAACATTATACAGACCGAGCCTGCACCGGAAAACTCTCTAACTAGTCGGAATCCATTTCGCAAACCAAATGAACCGGAGATTTCGGATAATGAGCCCACGAAACCGAATGCGTTTCGAGTCGAGTCGAACGAGATGCCAAAGGAGAGTCCGTCGCGAACTAACACTCAACCTCAAATTGACTTCTCTGGTCTAATCAACCGTGTAGCAAGCAGCGCACAGTACAGAGTAGTTTATGGAGGGGAAAACGGCGTCTCGGTCTTTAAGGAACCTAATACGCTCAGTAAGGTGGTTGCCACTGTTTTTTCTCACGAAGGAAACGTCTTCAAAGTCTCCACGAGCGAATCTCGGGAAGAAGAGGGAGTTAGATGGCTCAGGGGAACTTTTTCTGGCTGGATGCCGGCGAGAAATCTAAGAAATGGTGATATCAATGTGAAAGACACGAGCGGTGGGACAGGCATTGTCAGTTGGTATGCGCCGAACGACGACTACGTTTCGATGAGGCCCGACATTTACTTTAAGGGGAAGACGTATGCTCACGTTAAATACAAAACTCCAGTTAGCCTGGGGCGGACTCAGTTAACTGAGCAATATGAGTGGCGCTGGGCGGAATTCTCTGGATGGATCGCTGAGAAAAACAAATTCGGTCAACTCCAGATCGCACCTGTGAACTGAAAATCAAATCGATATTCCCTTCATTAATGTTTCGCTAAACTTTCTCTTCGTCTTACTGACTCCGTTTTGGTTTCACTTCAAAGAAGGAGGTAGTGCTTAAGGACTGAATTCAGCAAGGATCAATCCGACCTCAGCCTCTCTCTTGAATATTGTGGATCTACCGTGAATTGAGTTTCTATAGAAGCGAGAACACCAAACGACAATTTGATCATACCGAAAACTCAACTAATTGCACAACAGAGGAATTTCAAACTTGAAACAGTTTGCTAGAAAAGTGTTTCAGACAATACACACTGCAGGAATGTAAGCAACCTCTCGGGGAATCTCGCTAGAGTCACCCTTCTTGAGGAATTTTTGTGCGTAACCAGAATCAGCTATTCCTGAACCACACTGCCTCCATTCAAGCAGATCGAATCACTACGCCATAGAGTATTGTTGAGATTGCTTTTGGAAAAACTGTCGAATGGTTCTCAGCTGCAATCTTTGGAATTAATCGAAACATCAAAAACTCACCAAGAGTTGCGAATCCGGGAATCATACGGGATTCTCACCGAGATTAATTTGAGCTGCATTCTCAGAATCCGTATTTTTCCTGTCGCTTTAAAAATGCGGTGTCGCCACCTTCCAGCACTTCCTTAATCAACTGGCAAACCGAAGGCTTATCGATCGACCCCATGTTCTCAGGTTCGACGACAGCATGGAGATCGCCGCCTTCACCCTTCGCTTCCATTCCTACAATCAGTTCGGCATCTCCGAGAACCGGGATGTTTGCGTTGTGACTGGCAAAAATGAACTGCCTCCGACTCTTGCCATCCCGCATCTTCGAGACGATGTCTCGGCTGATGAACTTGTTGTCGAGATCGTCTTCCGGTTGATCAATGATCAGGGGCACATCGGATTCAAGCAGGAGAAGGAGAAGGATCGCGGTTGCTTTCTGACCGGTCGAAAGATCTTCGAGGCAACGCCAGTCTTCGGAGCCTTCATTGCGCGCGATGTTGAGTTCGATTTCGGTTTGGGAAAGAAACTCAAGCTCCTCAATCTTGAGGAAGAACTCTTCGCCCGCTTCTGTAATCCGCTGAGCGGTGCCCACTGCAATACCGAATTGCTCCTGAAGCTGTTCCGATCCAGCGCGGCAGGCATCGGCAAATTCACTCGGGGTAAGATCGTCCAATTCCTCTAGAGCCTTAACCGCCTGAGCCGTCTGTCCTGAAACTTCCGATCTAATCAACTCAAACAGAGGCTGTCGATCGGCGAAGAAAATAGTCGAGACTCGAATGACGGATCGCAAGCGTTTGCTGACCTTCTTTGCCGCTTTTTCGAGAGCGCGAAAATTTGAGGCCCGGGCGTCGTTCAACTTAACGAGGAGTTCCCGCCGCTGTTTCCGCAAACTGTCTTCCTTCTTTCTCGCAGATTCTGCCGTCTTTTCGAGTGGTGAAATTTCGCCAAGCTTCTTGAGCACCGAAAGATACTCATCGACGTCGATGCCCTCTTTTTCCAATTCGCGGGAAGTCTTCTGAAAGGCCTTATCATTCCCGGACCTAATTTTCTCCCACGCAACTTCGATGGCATCGAAGTCAGTTTTTGCTTTCACTACCGCATCCGCGAGCAACTTGTGGGCGTTTCTTCCAGCGATCGGAATCAACTCCAATGCTGCCCGCCCTTTCTTGATCAACTCAACGTTTGGGAGGTCTTTGAGTTCCTCATCATCGAGACTTTCTGGAAGTTCCTCTTCCACATTTTCTTGTATGTCATCCACCCATTCCTCCCATGCCTCAATCTCGGACGAGATGCTCGCCAATACCTGCTCCTCTTCAGCCAAGGCTTGAGATAGCCCCAGTTTCTCGTCAACCTTTGCCCTCTTGAACTGCTTCATCTTTTGCTTCAATGCGGGAAGTTGTCCGACTTTGCTACGGACTTCATCCATCTCTTCGTGGAGTTCGAGCAGTTGTTTTCGATTAGCCGAAAGGGCACGATTCAGCTCTGAAATCTCTCCATCGTCATTGGCTGAACTCCCCACGAAGCGCGCCAGCAGTTTTGTCAGCATCGTCGGATCGCGAGCGAGTTCGGAAATCTCATGTTGGCCGAAAATGTCGAAGACCGGAAGAATCTCCGTCGGTCGCACATCGAGAAGATCGCCAACTTCGCCTCCATCGATTTCGCGCACTTGGGGCGGATTAGGGAGAACTCGTTCGATCAAATATTCTCTCTCTGCTGGCCTTCTGACCCTTACGTGCAAAGAAATCTTCGTCCCGCGACCGATCACTTTTTTGATCAAGGAATCGACCGATGTCTTCACTCCTTCGGTTGCGGGCTCAATGCCCATCACGTGCCGAATACTTTCAACGACCGACGACTTTCCTGAGCCGGGACCCCCAATCAGGACGTTGAGGTTCTCGTTGAAATTGATCGTTGTTCCATCGAGGAAACCGCCTTCCCAGCTGATCGAGAGAATCTCGGTCCGTTCTTCTTCGGGGCATTCGAGACGAATCCTGGACTCGGCATCCAAGAATGCTTGGCGCAGTCCTTCGACTGTGACATCCGACATCTTGATCCAGCAAGAAACGCTGGGGCTGCCTGCGTCATTCGGAGAGGATAAATCGTTCGCGTTGATGAGAGCTACGGGGCGTTCTCGCTTGTACTCAGGCTCCTTATTCTTGAGGATGTTCCGGTGTTCGTGAGGAGCTCCGTCGATGTCGCCTGGAAGGCACCCGGCGAACAGTTTTTCTGACTTCCAAGCATTCGCCCTTGGCGCGTTGGACAATTCCTTGAGGAGGCCGTTCTTAGAACAAAGGTGCGCTGCCACGCAGATCGCTCCTTTCCACGTGTGGCATTTGTCCATGAACTCAAGCGCGTCATACTTACCGACCGTTTCCGGCTCCTCGCCGTCATGGTCAACGCAATCGTGAAGCTTGGCTTGGACTGATTTGATCGACGTTCCGGGATCGAACAGGCAGAGGAAGTGAACACCATCTTTGGAATAAAATTCGAACCCCGGAAATACGGTGAGACCAGCCGCTTCCGCTTCGAGCATTAGCTTCTCGGAACTCTCAATTCGGTGGTGATCTGTGATTCCGATTACCTCGATGCCTTCCTCTATGCAGGCGGCGATCAGAGCGGAGGTGTATTCGTCTTCGTCCAAATCGCCCGTATCCTTGGCGTTGTCCTCGCAGTAGGCGAACGGATTGACTTGTAGCGCACAGCGCCAGTATCTTGCTCCGTATAGGTCGTTTCTTGTTTCCATCAACTTCTACTGATATTCAATCACCTTTCAGATGCTCTGACCACCAATATCGCGGCCCAAAATCGATCCCATAAGAGAAAACAATTCAGATTAAATCTGACGATCAATGCGGCGTCGTGTTACTCGCGATTGAGTGCTCTAGCACTGCCAAGCTGCTATGGAATGGCCGAATTCGATCCTCACACTATTTCTCAATAAAGTTCCAAGTTCGACTCATCAACTCCCTTTCCTCTCCATCGCGTACATCCAAATAAATCGCTGTTGTTTCAACGCTAGAATGTCCCATCCAGTCTTGGATTTGGGTCACTGGAATTCCAGCAAGCGCACATCGGACTCCGAATCCGTGCCGCAGTCCTTTTGGGCTGGCTTGCGGTCCGTATATCTCCGAGACAAGCATGACGAGTTTTACCTCACGCCAAGCGGTAGTTCGTGAGAAGTTCCAGAGTTTTCCATCATCAGTCGCGTTCTCCTCAAGTTTTTTCGCAAGTTCCTGAGGAACCGGAATTCTCCGGACGGTGGCTTTCGATCGCTGCTTTAGTGTTCGAACTCGGAGGTAGTTTTCTTCGAAATCGATATCATTAAGGGTCAAGCTCAGTGCCTCAGAGATACGGCATCCCGAGAAGTAGAGGAGTTTACAAAACAACTGCTCCCGCAGCGGGAGCACACACGACCGTTCTATGAACCGCTTTCCCTCTGCTAAGCTCAGATATTTCCTTCGCCCTCCCTCATCATACGCACTCAAGCTCATTCAACCTCCATGAAACACTTTTCTAGCAAACTGTTTCATGAACACCATCCGTTTCCTCTTCACGGCGCTTTTCAGCTTCACTTTTTCGCTAGGTGTTGCCGAAGAGTTTCAGTTCAAACCTGCCCAAACTAACTTGACCTCGATCTTCCTCCGGCTCGCAAACAGTCTGGAGCAACACGGTTCTCCCGTCCCCTATTGCCAACACATCCTCGCCGAGCACGAGAGAATCCGTTCGAAGTATTCCGAAAAACACGGGAAAGAGATGGGCCGTTTGCTCCCTTCCTATTTCACAGCTGATTACATCACCACACTTGAAGAAAGCTGGACCGATTTCGAAGAAACACTTCAACTTCCTCGATTGGCAACAAAAACCGGCCAGTTGCTACGACTTGCAATCAACGGAGAAAACGGAACCGGCACTACACTTGTGATGGTATTCAACGAATACCAAGACCCCGCCTATTCAGAGTTAGCAACCGGAAAGAGCCTCGAAGCAGACCTTGGTCACTTGTCCACGGAACTTCTCCGAATCGCAGAAGACGGAGACGCCCGCTACCTGGCCAGTAGAGAAGCTGCACTCTCGGAGAAAGAGCAGAGCGAATTCCGAAAACTCCTTGAGAAGAACACCTTCAGTAAAACCGATTTCCAAACACTGGAACGTTTCTATAACGGTCCATACGACCGCCTAACAGAATTCGGGAAGTCACAAATCTCCAAACGGGTATTTGCGGGCCAGCGGGGAACCCCGGTCACCCCTTCGGAAGCTGCGAGATACTCGCGTGAACTTTACGATATGTATTCTTCCATCTTCCACCAACTCGAAGAGCAACTTCCCCAAAGCCGAGCCAACGAACTAGAAAGCTGGATCAAATCCGTGATCAACATTTTGAATCACGCCATCATGGCAGAACTCCGTCTCGGTTTCATGGAACGGGCTCTGGATCGAAAAGGCTAAAACTTGAGTTGAACGGACGCATCGGCTCCCGTTTTCGAAACTTCCGAAATGCGTGGACATTCGACATCGTTTAACGTCAGTTCACCGCTTCCCTTTTCCTCAATACTCCGATCATCCTCCTCCCGTGAAGAGGATGATTCCCGCGAGACAATTTCCGCAGTAGGTGACAGTGCCACATTGTCCCGGAATCCTTCTCCATTCAGAATCCGGGCAGCTTCCTCTTTTCTACCCGCTTCCATTGCGGCCATGAATTCCTTGCGGTCCTCTGACGGAATCCGTTGCAGGTTTGCCGCTATCTTTTCCGTATCAGCAAGCAAAGCATACAGCCGCTCCGATTCCTTCTCTTTCACATTCTCCGGAAGGTCGGTAAACAAATATTCACCCTGACGAATCCCTTCCCAAACACGGTGAGACATTTCGGCCTTTCCACGATCACTCAATCGGTCGTAGGCCGATCCGTAGAATCCGTTCAACTCTGTGAAATCGGCCCGAGTGAAAAACGGCCGTTCCAGAAACGAACCATATTGGGCCCGCTCCGCGGAAGTCAGACCCTGCTCTTGGTCGGCAAGATAAGCGATCGCCAAGTATTGATACCTCGCCTCTTCCTTCCGTTCGCGGCTTTCCGGATCGCCTGCCCCTTCCGCTTTCAGCGCTTCAATTCTCCGCTCATTTCCGGCAATCGCGGCCCCCACCATCACACTGGTGGAACTATCACCTCCCACTCCAGTGATTCTCTTTAGGGCACTTACCGCTTTTTCCAGCTTTGCCAGTTCGATGTCGTCGAGTTCGTTCAAGGCAACCTCCACGTTCCATTGTATCAGAGAAATGTTACAAATTTATGAATCTCCATTCACCTCCTTAGCTGTGCTAAGGGACGATGTCTGAACACCCAAGATGCAATTCCGCCACTACTCAGAATTCGCACAATTCGAGCAGAAACTTGGGACTCCAATACCCATTTCTTCCTTCCCCCACTCCGCAAACTCAAAGACTACATCCAGAGGACTCTCCGAAGCAGTGTCCTCCTTCGAGGCAAGCGTGGAGGAGCTTCGGTTGAGAGGTTCCGGCTGCGTCTGCCGAGGAACGAGGCGCCGGAGCCGGGTTCTCGAAACGGAAGCGACGCGGCAGGGGGGGGCGAGTTCTTCGTTTCTTCACTCAAGAAGCAATAACGGCGAAGCCCTTCCGGACTCCGCCGTTCTGTCGGCCAACCTGATTCAGGCACAAATCCGCTCCTTCTCCCTTGCCTCCACTGCATATTCCGACAGCCTTTTCTTCGCTTCGAAATACCGGTCCCGCTCCACCGGCAATCCCAGCCCTCCTCGGATACTCTCGATTTCCTCCAAGCTGACATAGCCCAACTCCGGAAATCCCAATCCCAGATCGCATAGCCCGAACGCTACATTGTGCTCCGGATTCAACTCCGTCAGCAGCCACGTCGCACCCGCATCCGGTGTAAAGAGTTTCACGATCGGTTTAAAGTCGATTTCCTCTCCTTCGCTCTGTTGCTTGCGGTAGTTTTCGATGAGTTGGTTTCGAATCGATTTCGTCAGTAGTTTCATAGTGTTCTCCTTTTTGATGTGAATTCTCCCTTTGGTGGGATTGGCGCTCGAAGAGGCGGGAGGAGCGGAGCGAGTCCATGGAGAACACGGGAACGAAGCGCAGCGAGTGAATGGAGCGGGCCGGAATGGACGCGCAAAGCCCTTCTGCCAGAGTGCCCTTCCCCACCCCGGAGAATTCTTTCGAAGGAGAACCTGGAACTCCCGTCAAATCCGGAAGATTACTTCACCAAACCGTTCAGAACAGACAGGGTTGCTCCGATTCAGTCACGAACTCCTGCCACTCCTGGTTGCCGATCGATTCCTCGAGCCAGTCCCGGACCGCTCCGGCGGCCTCCTCCGCCGACGCATACTCCCCGTGAACCGGCCAGAGCGACTTATAGCCCGTCTTCGTCACCGGGAGCGGATGGCCCTGCGGTTCCACCGAGCGAATTTCGAGATGATCGTGACTACTCCCGAAATACCGTTTCATTAACCGTACTTCGACCCGGGCCGTCAGGTGACTGTAATCCCAGACGAAAACATGGCACTCCATTCCCTCGTCGGTCATCAGAACTTCCCGTTGAAAGCAGACGCTGAATCGTCCCATCCATGAGGATTTCCTGTCCCGAAGAGGTTCGTCCCCACCAGGCACCGAAATCGTTCCGCAAGACCGGTTCACCGCTACGCACCAAATGACGGGCAAGAGCGTCAGAAACACGCCACCACTCCAGAATATCCTTCAGCACCGGGGAAAACTCGAACCGTCCGGCAACAAGTCCTTTTCCGGCATCATCCAGTTCGTTCCAGTTTTCCGGCAGGCAACCCTCCTCGATAAGGAACTCTTCCATTGCCTCCACCGAATCGTCGAAAAGGTTCGCAATGCGATCGAGACCAAACTGCCCCGCGAATTTCTCACGGATCAATAGAGGTACAAATCCCGAGTCGTTGCACAGGATTTCCGAAGCAACGAGGCGTTCCGCCCGCTCGTGAACCGAGCGGGTGAAACCGTAGACAGAATCCCTACTCATGGGATTCCTCCGCATCCTTGGCGTTCTGGAAGATCCAGCGATAGGCCTCTTCGACCGCCGCGGTCAGCTTGGGAAGATCGTCACGTCCGAACGAATCGCTCGATTTCCACTGGTCGTCCTTTCGGTAGGAACGCTCCAGGGTAACGTTGTGAAATCCGGTCTCATTGCGCCAGATCGCGACACGGACATTGCCGTATCGAATCGAATGAACCGGTTTGTTCGTTGTAGATTGAGTCATGTTATTCTCCTTTGGATTGGTTTCTCCCCGAAGGGATTGAGGAGCGACCGGCAGAGTACCTAGCCGTTTCGGTCAACGACAACACGGATCGGCGCGGGCAGGAGATTGACCGAAACGGCAGCTCTGCCAGCATTCGAAAAGACATGAGGAAGGAGGAACCAGTCCCGAAGGGGAGAAGGGAGATTCAACAATCCGGCAAACGCCATGCGTACCACGTGCCCCATTTTAGCATGCATCCCATTTTAAGTCAGACATGTCTTGACGCCAATTGATTCAAGCGGATCAGCAGAATTCTCCAACCCTGCCAACCAGAAGGCTTTCGACCACACTATGCACAAGCCACAACTATCACATAATTCATCTTTTACGCGTTCAATTTTCGCATACCACTATTATTTGCAAGTTATTTACATTAAATGGCTTTTTTCATTGCATAAAAACAGGTTTTCACGGATCATTCTTACACAGGGCCTTTCTGGCATAGTGATCGGCCTATTATCAGAACCTGGAATCCATGAGATTCTTTCACCATCTAACCCAATAGAATGCGTTATGAAGCAGAAGACGAATACTACGGTGGCCAAAGGTCAGGTCTCACCGAAACGAACGGAGGATCAGTTCTTCTTCGTTCTTTACTTCATCAAACAGAAGAACGGAAGAAAAGTACCCGCTGAGATGTTGATAACGGAAAAAGAGCGCCTCGGGTTGAGGGACCTCATTGAAAGCCTTCACGGAACGAGTGCTGAAACTGAAGATGGATACTTCCTTATCTCTCTCTGATGGGGACTGATACAGAAAAATTCGGCGACATCTCCTGCCCTATCCGATCAAAGCTGGTGAGAAAATCCACCAGCTTTTTTTGTACCTCGCTAGGAAGAATCGAACCTTCATCTGTGATTTTCACAACTGGATACGGGCGGTCAGGAACGCTTACACCGTGCAATCGGATAAAGTTGCCTCGTAGAACCAGATTCCTCTCTGAAACGATGAAACTATAGCCCAATTCGTTACCCACCTCATCTCTGTCAGTGAAGTCGATCACCTCAACAAACCAATAATCGTCAGGCTGAAATTTTCCTTCCGAAATATAAATCCGAAGCGTTTGTCTGATCTCACCAGCCTCCTTAATGGCGTAGTTCGAAACCGGCCCGTAATCAGGCACGGGCAAGGCCAAGGCAAACAGCCGTTCCAGCAAATATCCCGTTCTCTCGACCAAATCATCAGGCATTCGAAAACGCGGCGAAAGGACCGTGTTTCCGGATACCTCACAGTGACCCATTCCCCAATCCTGACTGGAACCGCCAAGCCCATCGGTTTCAGCTTGACCGGATCGGAAAAAATTTAGCCATCTTAACAATCTTGGCATCGGAAGTCAATAGTTATGTGTTTGTCAGGATTCTGGCCTTCCATCCATATTCTCCAATTCACTGGAGATCGTCTTGCTCCAAATTTGCTTGAACCTTTCAATCCGATCTTCATGGGGGGCTGTTTTGACTCGCTCCCGCGTAAATCGAGTCAGTTTCGCGAGATTTGCGTCCATCGATCCGAGCTTGTCGTGTCCGAGAGATTCAAATTTCGGGTGGAAAATCACTTTATCCAAAACGGGGGGAATCGACTTGTTGTAGTCCACACCATTCAGCACGGCAATGTGCGTGGCAAACTCTATCTTGATCGAACCGTCTCCTACGCCACCTACCTGTTCGATGATCGTAACCGCCAAATTCGCCACTCGCATCAGCAATCTCATGTCGGTTGTCTGAAGGGTAAGAGGAATATCGAGAATTTTGCGAAAACTACCGTCAGGATTTCGCTCCAAATCGCCATCTTCCGATTCCACCAACTTGGGAATGGCCGGAACGGAAAAGCCGAGGTTGCACAAGAGTTCCAGCAACAACGGATGGGTATCGTCCCGCAAAGTCAGATGCATCTCCCCTCTTCGGAACCTGTCACGCTTCCCATTTTTCAAGGGATCCAAACGCCGTAGCTCCACAAGTGCGGGAAGAGTCCGCGCCTGGCCTTTTTCGATGGCAGAACAATAAGTTGGGAATTGGCCTTCGCCATCGGATCGGGGCGCCACCCTTTCAAAGGCCTCGTAATTGAGCGGCTTCGCAGGCAAAGGCTCATCCAAAACGATGAGCTCTCCTTCGACATAGCAACGAGCTTCACTTTTCTCGACAATACCAACCGCTTTCATCCATTGCTCCCTATATCTCGGTGCATTTGACGTTACGAACGTCATATGTTGAACCGGTGCAAAATGCCCGAAAGGTTTATTCGGATCGCCATCCTTACCATAAAAATGCCATTCCGGGTCGAACAGATCGTATGTGAAGCCTGCGTCAAGGAGCGCTTTCGTTGCTCCCTCAGGTAGAACTTCCTGAGAATCAACATGAATATGAAAAGCAGCAGTTTCATTTTCCCGTTTTTCATCCGGGCGGATCTTAATGTAGTGGCGGAGCAATTCTTCTTGTTTCATGCTAAAATTTCGTATTACATTACAAAACCGCAAGAAAAACGCAATTAACTCGCATTAAATGTATTTCAATTTCCTATTTTTGTCGTATTTTTTCGCATGAAGAGGTTTTTAATTCCTGTAATTCTGGCTGTTTTGGCCATTGGAATTGGATGGCATTTTGTCCGCAAACGCGAAAATACGGTTCCGGAAGTATCGCTCAGAAACCCGATCCCCCCGATTACAACCGGTCAAACTCCACTTTTCGTAGCACGTGACAAAGGTTTTTTTGAAGAACTTGGGCTGTCTGTAAAGCTGGAGCAAGGCGGTGCCGAAGTGAATCCTGTGAAGATGGTGGCCGCGGGAAAGAACACCTTCGGTATAGTTGGAGGACCGGAAATCCTCTTGGTAGCCAAGGGACAAGGTATTCCGGTCAAGGCCATCGCAATCCTCCACAGGAACGCCAACTTTCCGTGCTTTGTCACTTTAGAGCCCTCGGGAATCACTGAAATATCTCAGTTGCAGGACAAAAAAGTCGCGTTTTTCCCGGGCCACATCACTACCGACGTGCTAAAACCGCTCTTAAAGAAGGAAGGGGTTAAGATCAATGAGAGCAGTATGGGCCTCGATTACACCCAGTTAATCACCAGCAAAATCGACGCTCAGTGGGCGTTCACGGTACGCGCCGCGATCCAACTTCCGCTGGAAGGCCACCCCGTGAATGTGATTCGCGCATCCGATTACGGTGTCATCACTCATGGTTACACGATTTTCGCTCTGGAAGAAACGATTGAAAGCCGGCCCGAGATTTGCGAAAAAATTCTTAGGGGTATCTTCCAAGGCATCGATACCACTTTGGAACACCCGGAGGAAGCCGAGTCGATTCTGCTGAGTGCAAATCCCACTCTGGCTGACGATCTCGAATTTGTCCGGAAGAGCGAGTCTATGTTTAATGCGGTAATCAGCAATTCCGAGGAGTTTCCGAAAGGATACATGGATTCCGGAATGTTCGAGAGCGCGTACAAATACTTAAAAGAGGAAGGGGCAATTGAAAACGACTTCCCGGTTAAAGAGGCATTCACGACCCAATTCCTTGAGAAAATCCATGGCCGAAAATTCGAATAGCGAATCTCTCACGGTTCGCGATCTTTCCTTTTCGTTCGGGAAGAAGTTGAAAGTTCTAACAAACCTTAGCTTCTCACTGAATCAAGAAGAGGTTCTGGCATTGGTCGGTCCCAGTGGATGCGGAAAAACCACTATCGCCCGATTAATAGGTGGCTTTCTCTCCCCGGCATCCGGTGAAATTAGAATTAACGGTACGAGTGCCGAGAAAGAGGAACTAAAGGGGACAGTGGCATTGTTTTCTCAAGCCCCCACTTTGCTCCCGTGGAGGACCATGGAAGGCAACATTCGATTGCCTTTGGAGTTTGAAAAAGTTGATAGAAGCGGGGCTAGTATCGACGAGGCTGTTGAAACGGTCGGATTGATGGGATTTGAAAAGTCATATCCCGACCAACTTTCCGGAGGGATGAAACAGCGGGCCGTGTTTGCGAGACTGATCGTGGCCGAGCACAAACTCGTGCTTCTGGACGAACCGTTTTCCTCACTGGACGATTTCAGCAGGCAGGAAATGGGACAGCTTTTTATTGAGATTCAGCGTTCCCGGAAATTTGCCGCTGTAATTGTCACCCATTCGATCGAGGAAGCAGTTTTCCTTGCCAATAAAGTGGTCGTGCTTTCCGCAAGGCCGGGACAAGTCGTGTCCGAACATCGGATAAGCTTCGAGGGTCCCAGGACGCGAGAATTGTTGAAAAAACAGGAGTTCTTCAACGAAGTCCAAAAAATCAGATCCTTGTTGCCGTGAGAAAACTCGTGCCAATTCTTGTAGGGTTCGCTGTGTGTGCCGGAATTTGGGAGGCAGTTCGAGTTGGGTTGAAACTTCCCGAGGTAGTCTCGCCGAGCCTCGTTTCGATTGCCGGCGCACTCGGAGATAAAGCGGGTTATCTCTTCCTCGAACTCCTGTTCACGATTGGCGAGTCACTGGCAGGTTTCCTGATCGGATCGACCCTGGGCTGTTTCGTCGCTTTCCTCTTTATCCTTTCCACGTTCTTCCGGCAAGCCGCCTACCCCATTGCGCTCATGATCAAAGCCACACCTCTAATCGCGATGGCTCCGGTTGTGATTTTGTGGTTCGGAAGCGGTCTCTTGAGCAAGGTCGTAATGTCGTCGATATTGTGTTTCTTTCCCGTCCTGGTCGCTTGTTTTGACGGATTGCGAAGCACCAATCAAAGCGTGGTCGAACTTCTCGATATGTATGGCGCGACCAAATCTCAGATATTCTGGAAAGCACGTATCCCCTCGGCTCTGCCTTCGCTGTTTTCAGGCCTGAAAGTTGCTTTACCGATGGCCTTGGTCGGTGCAGTCATCGGCGAATATTTGAGTGCAACACGAGGGATAGGATATGTCATCGCAAACTCAAGTTACCACTTGAAGACCCCCCTGATGTATGGCGCCCTGTTTCTGGTCTCAGCCACCGGCCTTATCCTCTTTCTTGCCCTGATACTTATGGAAAAGAAAATCGCATTCTGGAAAGATAAATGAATTTCTCACAGCTACTTCAACAGAACCGTAAAAAGCACAAACTCTCTCAACAGGAACTGGCAGAAAGAATCAACGAACACTTGTCGTTATCCGGCAAACACACACTCACCCAAGCCTCGATTAGTGCATGGGAGTTGGGGCGGCAAGTACCCTCCCGAACTAGAGAAAATATTGTCCTGGCTATCGCCGATGTCCTAGAAATCGATCGAAATCGAATTCTTGACGTATGGATCAAGGGAAAAAAGACGCCCGCTCTCCCGGACGACCAATACATCAAAAACCTGCAACGATGGATTAAGCGGGCAATCAGCGAATGTGCCGACAAGGAGAATACCTCCCCCTCCATCTGGTTGATTTCACCACAGGAACTCCCCGCTCTTGCGGAATCGTCGAAAGGAAAGTTCGAAGAACTTTGGCGGCCAAACCTGGCTTCCGGAGTTATTTATAACTTATTGTGGGTGGTGGATGAAGACCTCGCGTCAGGAAATTTCAAGGAATTATACGACTATTTGTCCACGATAGACAAAGACCTGAAGTTCAAGCATCCAAACGCACATCTGAGAAACTACCTTCTCAATCCGACCGGGAAAGTACCGGCAAGTATTTCCGAACCTTTATTGTATGCGTTTCGAGGGTTCCGAGATAAGTGGGAAGAAGCAGGCGACACCCACAACTTTCAAGTCGAATGGATCGAGCTTACCGAAAGCCATATGAATTCGGAAGGAACTATAGAACGATGGCGGGAAATCTTGAAACGAATCGGGGAACTTGAAATTTTCTTAAAGAGCAGGGTAGCTCTCTATCGATCTCCGGCCCCATCGTTTCCATCCGCTGCGACAGTAATGATTGCCGGTACAATGTCTACTTGGGACGATGAAAATGTCAGTCACTGCTATCGCTGGTTGACCAGAGACGGGGTAAAGAAAATCGAAGGCTTGGTCAACATGTTCGAAGATTGGTGCTGCTGGAAGGTCATGAAAGCGGATGGTGAGTAACCCGAATTCGGTAGAATCGGGATCAGCTCAAATCCACTTGCCATTTAAACACTATAGGGACGGCAACCAAGTTACCCGTGGTGGACCTAAGCAAACTCATCAAGACTGACTCGACACAAAAGCCCCTGAAACGCTACCAAAACTTCACTTGGGAACCCCCAAAAACATCCGTAGCCCTGCAATCCAGACCGATGGCGCAAGACCACGAAAAGAAGCTAAGAAAAAACATTGCGAGGGCCACATATGCTTAAGGAATCGGGAATATTTCCGCAATATATTCGGTTTGGCAGAACACGGTTAGATCAAAGGAGAAAATAAGTAAATTCAGATCATGTTACACTCGAAAATGAAAACTAGTCTATATAAAACCGTCTTATGGCAGCGGGATCATGAAAGAGCTCCGAAGTTTTAACAAAATCCAAATCCATTAGGCTGAATCAGTCGATTTCCCGCAAAAAATTAAAAACTTCCCCCTTAAATGTTTCTTATTCAGCTTTTCTCGTACCTTTTATTCACCTGAGACTTCTTTAGAAAACGAAAACGCATCGCTCAAACCTATCCCCAAAGGTTCGATTTAACGACCTCCTCATTCGCAACTACGTGAACCCCAATCAATTACATAAATAGAAAAAGTTTAGAAATTCTTAAATTCTTTATTTTAAAAACTTCTTATTGATATTTACTAATTTTTAGCTACTGTTAATACTAGATTGCGATAAGAAATGCTACCTGCAAGTGTAGCTGAGTCGTAATCTTAAATAGCCGTATAAATGGGTAACACTTTGGGAGAAGAAAATTACAGCAGAGAAAAACATCGCGCTCGAAGCAGTGAAGTATTGGAAGCACTCATTTCCGGCATCACTACGCTCGAAGAGCATCTCTCTAAAGTTACGCCTACCACTCCTCCCGACCCTGGCTTCACCGTGTGTTTGCTAGCTCGACGTATCAGATCAAAGGCCCATCACTATTGCGATCTGGAACCCGATGAGACACTACCCACGGATGCCTCGGAAAAAGCCATAGGCGCACTGCAAGACACGATTAGAATCTTGCAAGGGCAATTTGAGGTCGCTAGAGATGTTGAAGTGCAGAACAATATTTCCCTGAGCATCCGAAGCATTCAAGACCACGTGACGTTCTTACGTGCTCTGACTGAAGGAGGACGTGAGCGAGGAACTGACCTAATTGATCAGAAGCTTCTTGAATTGCAGTCCAACTTCCGTTAGGTGAAGAAAATGACACCCGCCGCGTGTCATCCCCCCGATGGAGAAGCCGGATGAAGACTTTCTGCTTTTGCGCGAAAACGTACTGTGCGCAATGGCAATCAGCATTTCAAGCAACGTTTGCGAATGTTTAGACAGCCATTGTACTGGCTACCTTGGTAAGAACCGTGAGATCGACATAGAAGGGGCAAAGCAAGCTCTCTCAGAGTTTGAATCTCGCCGTAGCGATATACTAATGTTTCTTTCGTGTTCTGACGCCGAATGGGTTCTCTCCAAAAGTGCAGAATACCTTCTCAAGAAAGGCGGTCTTATGCTCCAAATTCTAGTAGAAAATTGTGAAACCATGTGTCCTGAAGAGCTCTGTCTTGAATGGAGGAAAACTTCTGTCTTTTTTCATGAGTTCCGAAATATGCCTTTTTTCGAAAAGTAGTTGCTAGATGTATTTAGCATCGTAAAAAGCGGACTATACTTACCACCGCTCAAGCGATGAATGCGACTATTCTTCAGATTTCAGATCTTCATCCAGGTAAAGCTTCGATTGACGGAACTTTCGAGTCCACGCTCGAAAGAATGATAAAGGATCTAATTGTTCCCAAGCTCAGCTCACGGCTAATTGCAACCGAAGATAAAAGTGTAAAAGACGAGCAAGTTTTTCTCGTATTGAATGGGGACTTTGTTTGTGCAAAAACGGCGGCTTCTCACAGTCCTAACTCTAAAGGAGGCCATGAAATGCAATTTAAGCTCTCTTATCGGGTACTCGTCGAATTGCTCAAGTCTGAGTGCAAGAGTAATGGGATTGAGTTCAATCTATGCGTCGCAGTTCCGGGTAATCACGACATTACCCGTCAAAACGACTCCCAGGCGTCAATTATCTTATCTTCTGAGAGAGGTGGAGACATTGGGATCATTCCAGGGAAAGATCGTGCTGAACCTTTCAATAGAGTTTTTTCCGACGGGCGGTTTGTCACACCTCGAGACGTTAATGATGAAAGATTTTTTGAAAAGGCTACTTCGAAACAAATCGTCTTTTGGCCCATTGATTCTTCGACCCGATGCGGATATCGATACGAGTGTACATTTCTCCAACGGGCGGGGAAAGCAGCTAAATTACTAGCGGGAATTTCGCATATGCGCCCAATGAGTCAGCCACCTGCGATCTTCAGGCCCAAATTAGATCTAATCGAAGTAGAAAGAGAGCATATCAGAAAGATTTCAGAAGGAATTGGCGCCCTCCCTAATTCGCATATTTTTCCCATCGCCGTGGTTCATCACAGCCCATTTCGTACAGCGAACCGCTTTGAACCACATCTTTACAGTCAACAAGGAATGTTTCAAGACTGCTTGTTACGGAACAATTTCAAGTTGCTACTTCATGGTCACAATCACGAGTCGACTATTTGGCACTTTTCGCATCCAAAGAAGATGGAAACCACCAACATTCCGGATGTTCGGCCATATATAGAATCGGGAATTATTTGCATTGGAGCGCCTTCACTTTGGCCCGATAACGAACAGGCTGAAAAGGGTTTCAACATCATACGCCTACGGTCGGAGGAAGGAACCAGCATTGTCAAAGTTACACTTTTTAAGAACGTCTTCAGTAAAACGGAATTCGGACCAAGAGGTAAAGAACCCGAACTCATCGAAACCGCCGCTAATTTGCGAGTCTCGACGACCCCTATCGAATCTTTTCCCGATCCGCATGATCGAATGAAGGCTATCGAAGTGTTCAGTCGGTATGCTTACAGCGATGTTCCAGTGGAAGAGTTTGACCGAAGTTTTATTTCTGACACAAATGCTAGGGAGCGGCTCGAATCAATTAACCGGTGTTATTTTGAGTATTCGAAAATTGATTCGCTCCGAGAAGTCATCTTTCAGTCTCCTGGGAGTTGGAGGAATTCGGGATATATGATTTCTTCCGTGCCTCATGTAAACCAATACCTTCGCAGATCACATTCATTCTTGAAATCTAATTCCATCGGCGATTCAATCACACACGGGGATGTCGATTCTCGCCAAAGTCGAATCAATGATGCTTTTTCGAAAGAGATCCACGACGCAATGGTGACCTGCCTCAACCGTTCGCGGGACCTGAAACCGGGCTTCGAAGTCGGAAGTGTATTGAGCAAAAATCCGGAGGTGGGAAGATATATGTCGATACTCTTGGACTCGCTTTATCGCAGGAAAGATCAGGAATCCAAGAATTCTCTAAGTGTGTGGGGAGAATTTGAACAAGAGTCATTAGAAAGGCAGAGAAACACGGAGCATCAGATAAAAGGTATGTGTTTTGCTCGGATACTGGTGTGGCCCAGCAATTGGCTACGACGAGAGTCCGCTTTGGAGATCATTCGTTTTCATGAAGATAATTATATCCCGCTATTTTGGCTTTCGCCAGATGAAGTCACTGATTCGGATAGCGAGGACGAAGAGAATTTTGACATTAGAGAGGAGGTTGGCTACTTGCATATTACGGGTGTTAAAAAGCACAAGAAATCAGAGAACAAATCTGAGGCAATTTTCCTTATAGACAAATTTGGAAAAAAGCCGGACAGAAACATGTCAAGTGGTGGAGACCACGACGCTACTTCAAGAATCTGGAGCATAAAATCGGATGATCTCTTGAACACACAGGTCAGTCCTCGTTGTCAAAGCATTGAAGACGATTTCAGTTTTTTACTTGAACGTCCCAGTCTTCTATTCGCCGCAGATGCTTGGTATATTGCGAACTCAGGGATACCTATCAAACTTGATTAATGCCCGGAAAGCAGACTACTCAGTTTGCCGCGGGGTGTCCCCGCAGAATGGGTAGGGCCGCACAGCGTAGCCCCGAGGGAAAGCCCTTTCCCTCCGATTCTCCCTTGCCCTAACTCCTTCCTTCCCCGACACTGAAAGAACCACCCGTCCTATCTTGATGCCCGAAAAGCTCAATAGCAAACAATGGGCCCGGGCCGTCGCCTCCCGCCGCACCGTCGAACCCAAACCCTTCACCGAGCAGGTGCGCCAGCAAAAGGCTACCCGGCCCTCCAGCCTGACCGGTAAAGAATGGA
The DNA here is from genome assembly GCA_002698785.1 of Verrucomicrobiales bacterium. Taxonomy (GTDB): domain Bacteria; phylum Verrucomicrobiota; class Verrucomicrobiia; order Verrucomicrobiales; family DEV007; genus Arctic95D-9. The sequence continues at coordinate 80,809 of PAAG01000047.1, forward strand.
CAAAGCGAATCGAACAGGTCCGTCAATCCACCAAAGGCGGAGGACGACACCGAGGCCTTACGCCGCCCTCCCACAGCAAAGTCCGGCAACGCCAGATCGGCGGCTTCCTCAAATCCAACCAGCCCAAGAGCCGACCTATTCTAACTGAAGCACAACGGCAGGCCCTTCCCAAAACCGGCGACCAGACTCCTAAAAAGGGAATCAACGCCGAAAGCTGGACCTACGACCACCGCAAAGCCACCGCCGCCCGCCGCAACATCACTACCCAACCCGGCGAAAAGAAAGGCATCAATGCCGGGAAATGGCATTACGACCATCAGAAAGCCAAAAGCCAGCAAAAGACCGGCACCAAAGTCAAACCTACCACCCACCTTTCCCCCGAAAAGAAACGAACCCAGAGCGATGCCATTGCCAAACACCAGCCGAGGCAACCCGCCCGACCGACCCAGCCCAAGGCAAAACCCGCTCCGAAAACACCGCCCCGCACTCCGCGGAAATAACACTCACCGGTGCTGGTAGCAATAGCTGCCTCCCCGCACCATCCGCTTACAGCGATATCCCTTCTGCGTGTAGCCCGCACACTGCCGCGAGCTGGTAGACGAAGAATACGACGAAGAACGGGAGGGCGACGACAACAACCCAAACCCTGAGCTACCCGACGAAGATCCCGAGTTCGAAGCTCCCGAAGAAGAACTCGAAGCCCCCGAAGAGTTACCGTAGCGGGACACCCGATCCTCCTTGTAGCGTGTAGTGGAAACCGGCGTGGAACTGGAAAGAGCCTTGCGGGACGAATTCACCGGCTGTTTTGCCGCCTTGTACTTGTCCTCCTCAAACCCGAAAGTCCACAGATCCGGAACCGGAATCACCGCATAATCCAGGAACACCTCCCCGCCTCCCTCATAAGCAATCCGTATCCCTAGATCCGTCTTTTCCCGAAGCCGGATATCCTTGAAGACCCTTCCGTCCCTGGTCGTCAAATCATAAGCCGGCAGTGGAACCGCCAACAGACAAACTGCCAGAACCGCGATGCCGAACGCTTTCATGATCCCGGCAAAATGGCAGCAGCAATAACAATCGCCAGCGAAAGAATCACCGCCGCCGTGACAATCGCCACTGCGATGTTTCCCTTCTTCAGTTCCTCCCACTCATCCACCGGAGTGATCCAGTCCCATACCTTGATCAAAATTCCCAGAGCCACCGCCATCATGATCGAACCGGCGACCCCATAGGCAAACAACACCAGAATATTATAAAGAACAGGATGCATAATCAGAAAAGGTGAAGGTCAAATTGTGGCGAAGACAATCACATGCCGCAAGAGAATTATCTACACAAGACCTACCGTTCCCGCCACACGAACGGCCCCTCGCCCCAGAGAACCCACCGGACTTCCCGCACCCATGCCTACCCGGCAATAATGCTTCCACTTTCTCACTGCAGTAGCCCAAAATCATTAAAGACCGAGACCGGTATGATTCCGGAATCGGACTTTCTAAAATGTGACATGAGTGGCAGAAAGCAACCCAACAGAGTCATTCCTCCAAATCATTTTCCGCATCGCGCTCGAATCGATACCCCCGCATACGGCACTTCATCACGTTTTCATCGTCATTCTCTCCGATGATTTCGATCGATCTATCTCCTGATCCAGTGTAGAGCCACCCTGTTGCCTGCCCCTTGTGATACCCCGAAATTCCCGCAATGCTGTAAGGATTGGCAACAGCATGGGCACGTGCCGCCATTTTGTCACCACCATCCTGGCCATACATTTCCACTTCGACAGCATAGGTCATGACCGGAGCGTAATCATCAACATCCTTGGTAGTAGCATTGTATGTCCCATCTGGATTCACATTGTCATCCAAAACGATTTGGCTGGCAAAATAATACACATCCCCGATACGGCGCGTGTGCTTGAGAGAAGAAGTCGCATTCTCGTACAAAATCGCCCCAACGCACCTATCCTCTCCATCATACCATCCTTGAGCGGAATCGCTCCAAACCGGTTCGGTCAACGAATCATAGAACGAAGGAGACGGGTAGGAACTGGCGGAATGATCGATATAGAAATAAACCGCATCATCCGCCCCCGGCGTCACGGTGATATCCAGCATTGCCACTGAAGTCACCTCCCAGTAGTAGCCGCTGCATTCACCGTATCCGACTACAATCCGGACCGTATCCGAATCTTCGTAATCCACGTGAGCCCCTTTGATTGTCCCGACTGGAACGGGCAGGTTGAACGAATTGGCTCGAAGAACCCCGGAAAAAACGAACAAAACCGATAGAATTATATAATTGATTTTCATACCTACATTAATAGGCGAATACCATATGTACGTTACAGTTTCATTTTTGACACACACCCAGAAAACCCGCACATCACCCCACCCGACTGAAACTAGAGAATCGCCAAAACATCCCCTCGCCTAATTCCCTACCTCATGCTACCCTGATTCCCTATGATTCGCGTGGTGGCCAGCACGAGCGGCGTTTCCGCCAGGGCTTATTTCCGCAGCGGCTTGGCCCGCGCCGATTACTATACCGATGAAATCCTCGGGAAGTGGCACGGCAAAGCCGCCGCCACCCTCGGCCTGACCGGCGAAGTCAAAGAAGAGCAATTCGCCCGCCTCCTCGACAACCACCACCCCACAACCGGCGACAAACTCAATCCCCGCGTCAACACTTCCCGCACCGTGGGCTGGGACATCAACTTCCACGCCCCCAAATCCTTCAGCCTCGCCCTTTCCCTCGGAAACGACCCGCGCCTCCTCCAGGCCTTCCGCGACAGCGTGCAGGATACCATGGCCGACATCGAAGCCCAAACCCAGACCCGCGTCCGCATTCACGGGGCCGACCGGGACCGCGATACCGGCAACCTCTGCTGGGCCGAATTCGTCCACCTCACCGCCCGCCCTATCGGAGGCATTCCCGATCCCCACACCCACGTACATGCCTACGTCTTCAACACCACCTTCGATCCCACCGAATCCCGCTGGAAAGCCGCCAAGATCCAGCAAGCCCGCCGCGACCTACCCCTCCACCAGGCCCGATTCCACGCCCGCCTCGCCCTCCGCACCAAAGCCCTTGGCTACCAGGTCCAGCGCACCCGTTCCGGCTGGGAAATCGCCGGAATGCCCCGCCCGCTGATCGACAAATTCTCCCGCCGCACCGCCGAGATCGAACGCCTCGCCCGAGAACAACACCTCACCGATCCCGAAAAAGACAAACTCGGAGCCCTCACCCGCCAAGGCAAACGCCGCGGCCTCACCGAAACCGAACTCACCCAGGCCTGGCAGGCCCGCCTCACCCCCGAAGACATCACCCAGCTCCAACATACCCGCACCCAACCAGCTCCCCCCTACCTCAGCGCGAAACAAGCCCTCGACCACGCCTTCGAAAAGCTCTTCGCCCGCGATGCCGTCGTCCGCCGCAACCGACTCCTCGCCGAAGCCCTCCGCTATGGCGTCGGCCAGGTCACCCCCGAAGCGATCGAAGCCGAATACCGCACCCGCAAAGTCTGGGAAAAACAGGTCCACGGAGACCTCCTCCTCACCCATGACGAAGTCCTCGCCGAAGAAATCTCCCTTGTGACCCAAGTCCGCGCCGGAAAAGGTCGTTACCCCTCCCTCGTTCCCGGTTCCCACCGCTTCCGCACCCATTTCCTGAGTGACGAACAACAGGCTGCCGTTTCCCACATCCTTCACTCCCACGACCGCGTCATCGCCGTGCGCGGTGGAGCCGGAACCGGCAAAACCACCGCCATGCAGGAAGCCGTCGCGGCCCTCGAATCACACGGCCATACCGTCCTTGCCCTCGCTCCCTCCGCCGACGCCTCCCGCGACACCCTGCGCGAGGCCGGATTCCCCAACGCCGAAACTGCCGCCCACTACCTCGCCAATCCCAAACTCCAGCAACAGACCAAAGGCCAGGTTCTCTGGATCGACGAAGCCAGCCTCCTCGGCACCCGCGATCTCCACGCCCTCCTCCAGACCGCCGGACCCGACACCCGCATCCTCCTCACCGGCGACACCAGACAACACGCCCCCGTAGCCCGCGGCGATGCCTTCCGTACCCTCCAGCAATTCGCCGGACTGCGCCCCGCCGAAATCACCCGCATTCGCCGCCAGAAACCCGAAACCTACCGCGAAGCGGTGTCCGACCTGAGCAAGGGCGATCTCCCCAACGCCTTCCTCAAACTTGACGCCATGGGAGCCCTTCGCGAAATCCCTGATCGCGAAGAACGCCACCGCCAACTCGCCCAGGACTACCTCACCCTGAGCCTGAGCAAGACCGCTCCCCTTGTCGTGTCCCCGACCCGCGCCGAAGGCCGCCAAGTCACCGCCGCGATCCGCGAGAAACTCTTCGAGGCGAAGCGGCTCCGCGACGAACACACCTTCCCCTGCTACCGCAACCTTCATTGGGAAACCGCCGAGAAGCGCGAGCCCGAACACTATTCCCCCGGTCTCCTCATCCAGTACCACCAGAACGGCAAAGGCGTCAAACGCGGGCAGCGTTTGACCGTAACCGAAATCACTCCCCAGGGCGATATCCTCGTGCAATCCAAGAACGAAACACCCCGGCCCCTCAACCTGACCGAAACCAAAAAGTTCCAGGTCTTCGCCCACGAAACCATTTCCCTCGCCCACGGCGACCGCATCCGCCTGACCCGCAATGGTTTCAGCCGGGACGGCCGCCGCCATAGCAACGGCAACCTTCGCGAAATCGAAGGCTTCACCCCCGAAGGCCACCTCCGCCTCACCACCGGGGCCATCCTCGACAAGAACGACGGCCACTGGACCCACGGCTACTGCACGACATCCCACGCCTCCCAGAGCAAGAGTGTTAAGGATGTCCTTATCGCCCAATCCTCCGACAGCTTCGCCGCCGCGAGCCGAGAACAGTTCTACGTTTCCGTGAGCCGGGGCAAAGAACGCGTCCAGATCTACACCGACGACCGCACCGCCCTCCAGGAAGCCGTGGGGATTTCCGCGAAACGGCGCTCCGCCCTTGAACTGGCCAAAGCGACCGGACGCGATTGGAACGCCCTCCTCGAAAAAGAACTCGACCGCGAGGGCTGGCGCAAGACAGTTGCCAAAAAAGGAACCAAGGAAGCCGCTCGCGAGTTTCTCACGAAGCTCCATCCCCCGAAAAAATCCTCACCAACCAACCAACGCTGGACCGACTATCTCACTCAGCGCCGGGGTTACGGCGAGTTCCGCTCCCCCAACGCCCCGCGTCATCTCCACCCGAAACAGACTACCCAACCTAGCAAGACACCCCGTCCGCAGCCCGAACGCACCCACCTCCTGCGCAAGTTCACCGCCCACCTGAAGAGCGCGCAAGAATGGATGACCTCCACCCGCGTGCTCCGCAACGCTCAGCGAATCGCCCAGCAACGCATCCGCCAGATCCGAGCCTTCACCCACCGCCATGCCGATCCTGCCAAAACACCCGTGAAGACTTCCTTAAAACCGGTCCGGACCGCTACAGTGCAACGCCCGGCCATTCCACACCGGTAACCCAACCTAGCAAGAGCACCCATGCCCTCCAATCCCATCGAAGACATCCTCGCCGACCGCCGCAACAAAAGCGCCCCCGAAGACGAAACCGATCCGAATAAGTTCTATTCCGTGCTCTCCGCTGAAGGCTACCAGGAAAACTTCCTCGAGATCCGCTTCCGGGACGGCCTCCGTACCTGCTTCGCCTACCCCGACCTCAACTGGTTCAACCACGATCCCGACGAAGGCACCCTCGACCTCGAGTTCGGCGGATTTCTCGTCACCCTCGTGGGACGAGGCCTCGGCGACCGCCTCTTCCATGCCATCAAATCCAAACGCGCCGCCTGGGTCAAAGAAGCCGATTCCGACTTTCAGGACAATTCCGACAACGAAGTCTACATCGAAAAAATTCTCATCAGCCCACCCCAGGGCTTTGGCGAGAGTGAAGAGGAGGAAAACGAATGATCAAACGTCTCCTTCTCCAGTTCCCCAAATGGGCCATCGCTGGGGGTATCTTCCTTGTCAGCACCCTGATCTTCTCTGTCTGGGCCATCGGATATGCGTCGCGTTCCCAATCCAACTCATCCCGAATCGACACAACTCCTTCCACTACCTCCGCTCCCGCACCCGTTGCCAAAGCACCCGAATTTCCCATCAATCCCGACACGATGGTCGTCGCTGGATCTTCCCTCTTTCAAGTCACTGGCACCGGTCTCGAACCCCTCCGTCCGAACTGGCTTACCCAGCCACTCAAACCCACCGATCAGGTCTATTACTTCTCCGCCCCCAACCGGATCGCCCTCTTCCATTCCCCCAGTTCCGTCGATGTGCTGGACACAGGTGGCAACCTCATCGGTCCCCTTCGACTCTCCCATGGCCGTCCCTTTGATGGTTACGTCCCCGACGAAATGGACCGCATCATTCACGTTCAGGACGGAGACATTTGGAGAGGCACCCCTGACTGGTCCAACGCCACCATCACCAACGAAACCCAGGTCACCAATCTGGGATACTTCCTCGGCTCCCCCTTCCTCGGACGCCTCCTCGCCGGCACCAGGCAAGCCCTCCTCTACCGTGAAATGCGCTACGGCCTCGTTCGAGTAGATCTCGACACCGGCGAAGCCAAGCCTATCCGGCTTCCCGCCGTCACCTACCCCGATCCCTCCTTCCGCCTCCGCCTCGGTTCCGCAGCCACCACCCCTCCCCAACTCATCGTCTACGATGTCGACACCGATCACCAAAACACAGTACCTCTACCAAGAGGAATACCTCAACATGGTGTAGCCTGGCTCGACGACCACCGTGCCGCCCTGCTTTTGATCGATTCCGTTCTTCTCTACGATCACAATACTCAAACCGTCACCACCATTTACGAGACCGGGCAACGGCAATATTCCCTCCGCCTCGCCGCTCAACCGCTTCTAGGTGAGGATTACCTCATGGTTCTGGATTCCGCGAAGGGTCTCCTTTGCTTGAATGTGAAAAACAAAGAAGCTCACCCTGTCATCAATGGTCCTCCTCCATCGGCTATTGAGATGCTTCCCGAGGGAACCTTCCTGCTGTCGAGCGACAGTAGCGATTCGACAGAGCGAGGAACGTGGCTCGGGAAGTTTGGGAAAACCGAACTAAAACGAATCTTTGCTCAACCGGTGACCGACAAGATCGAAGCCATGACCAGAAATGCATCCAACGCAATTCCGATAAGCGGTACAGATGTTGTTTTAATTTCCGCGTTCCGGAGCTGGCATCTTCTCGACACGGCCAGCGGCGAAACTGCGAATATCGCAGTTTCCGATTCCCCGGTGAAAAGAATTCAAATTCCCTTGAGGGGTCCCGAGAAAGTGGAGCGGAATGAATGAGATTTTTTCCGGTTCCCGGATAAAACATATATCATTGCTTATATCCAACTATTACTTTCCACATAATTGACTCACAAACATGGTCCACTTCAAACGCTGAATCAACTAAGCTAGTTATCCTCCTTCTCGGTGCTCTCCCCTTCAATCTTACCTTTTTTAAACTCACCTAATCCTCTCCCCATTCCTCTCGCCAAATCAGGGATCTTCTTAGCACCGAAAAGAAGGATTACTATCACTAGAACAACCAGAAGCTCTTGAACTCCAGGCATTCCCATTGCCAGAGGCGTATAAGGGTTCATTTCAAATGATCTAATTTCAATTCCACTTCTGAGTTTCGTCAACTGTCGAACGAAAACATAAGTATCACGAAAGCTCCATTCTCTTCAAGCAATTTCAACTCCATTTCAGCTGTCAAAACAATCCATTGGCCTGATTGACTAACGTCACTCCAGACGGCAAGACTTCCAGAAAGTCTAAATTTTACAGCTGGTTCAAAACCTAGAGTTTGGCAGTGACATAGTTCGAGCACTACGGAATGGACATGGAGAGACCGAAAAGGCCCTTGAACTCCCGCGTTTAAAACTCAGCACAAATCCAAATAAGAACCCTCCGGAAAATTCTCTCCGTCTCAATGTTCTACTAGCAAAAAAACAAACGCTCAGGCACACACCGCCACCCTAGAAGAAAAACCAATAACCCCGAGAGTTCAGAACTACAATCATCACTTCTCCGCTCGGTCTGGGACATCCACAAGCTCTCAAAAGGAGATCGAATCAATTACGTGGAACCGTGAGCGCTGAATTCTACATTGAATTCATCTTGAATAATAATGCCACCATTAAAGGGGAACAAAAAGACGGACGATCCAAACTCATTTTCTCGAGTTCCAATCACTATCTCACACCAGAAACATTCAGTTGTCCGCTTTGGACCTCCATGCTACGAAGGCATCCGAATGAATGAATCTTGACGTGCCACTTCACAACCAATAAGGTCGTATGAATGACTGATACGGAAGTTGACGATACAGCACTTAATGTAAAACCAAAAGTCTACGATATCCATACACCTGAGTTCTATGCTTCCTATGCCAAAAATATAGGTTTAAGGAGATCCCTACTGCCAACAAATCCTTTTAAAATTACGCTTATACAAAAGGGAGACAGAGAGCCGCTTGCTGGATCCTGCGCATTTGCTTCCCCAGGTCTCAGTCACTCGGCCGAATCATGGATGGAAAACCATCGTCACGACGAGCTCTCTCGGAATTATCTCGAGAACGAGCTCATACTTGAACGTGGAAAAGGTAGAGGAACCTCTTGGTGGAGCCTTTACGCTCGGCTTGCAAAAGAATTGGCAGAACAGATCGATCTCGCGTTAGTCGTGTCACAAGACGTAAGCAAGGCCTTGATCGAGTTCCTCCCAAAATCAGTTTGGATTTATGTGGCAAATACCCAGGTGGACATGATCGGCCATGGAGCGAGCCTCCGTTACTTTTTGTCCGAGATGCACAGTTTATTCTATGTGGACCTTGATGTGGAAATAAATCGTCAAATGAATTGGCTAAAAAGAATGCAAATTGCACGGGAAGACTCTAATGCCGGAATGATAAGAACTTGCGGAAGGACCCGCAGCAATGAGTTCTATCGAGGTGTATTAGGGTCACGTGTCTTCATTCGAAAGATCACGGAATTTGACTTCTCAGAAGCTGCTTTTGGTCAGGTTCTATGCAATCTCGCGCATTCTGGACCGCCGACCTTCCTGTGTGAGGGCCCCTCAAAACCTACCCAACCATCGTTTGGGGAAGTCTGGCCGAACTACTGTTGGGACGAATACATGTTACACACTCTAGCTATGCCGTTTTTTGCACGCAAAGGTCAGCTGCACACGATTGAGACTCACACCGCAGATGTGACGAAAGATCCCCGCTGGGAGGCAGATAAGAATTTTGTAGAGCAGTTTGTCGGAAACACCTTTTCTACTTGGCATCGGTGATCAACTCTCAAAACTAAGCTAAGACAGAGCTGCCGCTTACCAAATTTCTACCCATAATTGACTTAACTTTTACATCAGGAAATGTGCGAAGATAAAGTGAGCCTCATCTGGGTAAAGAGACCACCAGGTACAAAGACTTGTAATTTCGGTGACGCATTATCTCCAATTGTTACAGCTCTTGTGTCGGGTAAAGAAGTTGTACCCCATAGAGTAAATGATGAGCACTGCGTCTGTGCAGTCGGAACAATCGGACATTCGATCGAAGGACTTGTTTCGGAGAATACGTCCGTTTCAATATGGGGCACGGGAATAGACGTAAATTTCGACCCGCGGAAGAATTTACCATATTTTAAGGTCTATCGGAATAGCAGGCTCAGGGCAACAATGACACGCGGGGCCATCTCGGAGATGGTATTAAAACATAACGGTGTCGATACTTCGGGAATCTATGGTGATCCTGCTTGGATAATGAAGAAAGTTCTGCCAATTCCCGTTAAAAAGAAGTATGATATTGGAGTCGTTTTACATTTATCCGAGCTTGAAGATCAATTCTCATTATCAAGCTCACCACGAGACGAGTTCGTTCGATATAAAGTAAGTGAGGGTGACTCAGTAAGGATCATCTCAACAGTGGCCGAAAGATCAGTTAAAGGTGTTATCGCAAAGATAAACGAAATCAGGTCATGTAAAGTGATACTGTCTGTTAGTCTTCACGGTGTAATCATTGCCGAGGCATTTGGTATTCCCTGCGCTCACTTCCACTTTGCTGGAAGAAAGGGAATCGAGATGTCCCCCATATTTGGGTTTAATTCTGCTCAGCCCATTGACCATCGTTTCCGAGACTTTTACAGTGGTATAGCAAACAGAAATTACGTTCTTTGCTACAGATGGCCTCGCTCGGAGAGGCTAGACTATTCGGGAATCGCGGAGATAGTTGCGTCATATTGGGAGCCAATCGAATACGACGAGTCGAAAATGATTGAGTCCTTTCCTGAGCAAGGCAATATATCAATATCACAAGAGCATTTACTCCGTCTTGAAAGGCAACTTCAGGAGGTTTAATTCCTGAAGCGTTTTATTCTGACTTAGATTTACGTCGAAAAGCGTTACGGCTATTTTGAATTCGTGCCGTATTTCGGCCAGGTAAATTGCCTCCACCAGAAGGCCGCAGAACAATCCCCCGTTCTAGTCGGATCTCGCGTTCCCTGTGATGTTTAATCTTAGGCAGTTTAAACTTAGACCGTTTTCCAAATTTAATGTCCGTTAATCGCTGTGGGTTCTACAGACAGATTGAAGTTTGTCTGGTTCCTTGAGGAGATCGCGAATAGAGGTTTCCAACTTGTCGGTGAGTTCAGAAGTATACTTCGTGATGAACCCCGCGAAGTAGTGGCTCTTGAGGTGTTGCCAGAGTCGTTCGATGGGGTTGTGATCCGGGCTTTAGGAAGGAAAGAACAACGGATGTGATGCCAGAATTGGGAAGTTGGCGTGGCTTGGCAATAGGTCATCTTGACTCACTATAAAAATAGCACAACTCAAGGATCACTCTTACCGGAAACTAATTTCGGAAATCAGTTTAGGTTCAACGTCAGCAGCACGGGCCTTTTCTCCTCTGAAAAGAACTCCGAATACTGCCGAACGAGAGTATGCGTATGCACTGCCCTCTGCTACAAAACCATCGAAAATCTTGCTACACCACCTCTCAGCAGCGCTAATAGTTTGTACAAGCAGCTCAACTAATACTCTCCCTAGATCGAAAGCATCTGCCGTCGAATAATTGCTAGATGCTCGCAGAATGCTGCCTTTCAAGCAATGCAACGTTTCATACACAAAAACCACCTTGCGGAAACGGCGTTCGCTCAATTCAATCGGGTCCTCTTCCCATAATCGCTTTTCTTTGGAGTCCACCAAAACTCCTGAGCCTTGTTTGCGGTCGGAGACTTCAACACTCGCTTGGGAATTCTCATAGTAGAATCGCGCTTAGCCCGCTTCATAACGCTCGGTTGTACAATTCGTACATTCTTGCTCGTTGCCCGCTCTCCAAGCGGACGACTCGGATCAACGGCAATATCGATGCCTATTTCCCATGGTATCTTCCTCAACACTACTATATGACCGTCCGATGAACGTCTCGCGACCAACCAAAGCGTAAACTTCTGGTACCTCTCTACTCTCAACAAATCAGGCTCTCCCTCACGAGCTATACCACTTGGAGGCTCGAGCTCTTTCCATGAAATCTGGATATCGAAGTTGTCATTCACCGCAACTTCCACAATCGCGTCGACCGCACCACCTTTCACAATCGCACTCCCCTCCCGCGCGTGATACCATGGAAGAAGCGCCCCACTCGCGTCATTTATAGGAAAAAAAGGCATCTCCCAACTCGTTGTAGCACGTTCGTATTCCATTCTCAGTTGTAGATCATCTACCTGCTGAATAAACCCGATCGTATAGTCCTCACCAGAGGGGATAGAGCATTCGACCGTAGCACTAGCCACAAGATAAGGTGAAATATAACGCAAGTATCCCGCAACTTCGATGGTCAGTGTTTGGTGAGGAGATATTTTCGCAACACAATTAACAACCTCGAAATCAGCATCCTCAGTCTCTCCGGAGGCACCAAAGGGGAATAAAGCCGTGATCGTCAGTGCAGATAATACAATAGCTAAGAATACCGCCAATTCGCAGGGGGAGCGGAACCTCTTTACATCCATACATAAAACCTTGTTTTTTTTCGAGAGCATGCACCCGGTTCTCCAGAATTCGTTGATGTTTTTAGAGTGAAAGTTAGTCTATTTCACGCTCGTGAGTTTTGACAAAAGCTATTCAAAAAGCAACAAAAACCCCTTCATAAATGTCTCATCAAGTTTCTGATCGGATATATCCGGTTATACCGTAATTCGAAGAATACCTTTTTGCTCTGACTGATACTTCCCCCTAAAGCACAGAGTTAGCTCAAGGAAGGTATCCATTGGGCTAAGCCGAATCCGGGCTACGCTACACTCGAGACGTTGCCTCCAATTAGCTCTTCAGCGCGGAGATTACTTTTCTGGAAAGCACGTTCGCGTAGTTCGAAATACAGCGAATCAATTCTTTCGGACTGCTTACATGTGAGCCATGTCTCCCAACCTCCCACACCGACCGCCTTTCTCCGAAGAAACGTATCACGTTGGCTGTATCCCAGTCGGATAGAATTCCTAACCGTTTCATCGACCCGACGAATAATGTCTTTCGATTCAGGCCAGAACCTATGAATCAAGGTTCTTATCTGATCGTAAGGATTATACATCATTGCCTCATATGACAATGTCACGCATTGCGGACTTTCACCTCGTTCATGAACTACAATCTCAGCCAACCATTTCTCCACAAGTGGACATTGTTCGAAAAATGCGTTCACAAACTCAGCATCGGTAAAGTCGCCTAACGTATCAACAAGATCTTCTAACTCATCATCACCGACACCCCGACCTTCATTGGGTCTGATGTGGATCGCGTAAAGAACTCTCGAAATAAGGCTGTCCTTATAATTCCGCGTCAGTCGCACAATCGGGAGAGAATCCGATAAGCCCGCCCAGTCGAGATCAACGATCTGATGCGATTTGATTATGCCAGCTGCTGGCCCGTTACCCACAAGATCTTCGATCTGCTCGATAGAGTTTGCGACAAGATTGTCTGGCACTTCTATAATCCCACGGAGCATTTCAACAAGCCATGTTGATCCAGTCCGCATGGGAGAGCTTACAATGACAAATCGTGGAACGAAATTCATTCTACGAAAAGGTATTTTTTGAATTATCTTCATCGCTCTCGCCCAACAACAGACTCCCAGAATAGATATCTCTGGCGTTGTTGATTGCATCCATCAAAGATCCACGCGCTCTTTCAGCCGCCTGTTTACGAAACTCCAGTGACATCACATTTCCAGTTAGCTCACCATCAAAATCTGGGGGAACAAGGTCCACATGGGCAACAAGCGCACCAACCGCTGGCGATAATTTCTCCGATACGAATACCACAGGCGTACCGAAGGCAAGGCAGGCTAATGCTGCCTGCACACGTGTCGTAATAACTAATGATGCTTTCTGAAAATATTCGAGCAGCTCTTTGGTCTTTGAGCGAACAAACTGCGGATGATTATTTCTTCGACATTCAAGCGAAAGTTCAACAGTCCCGTCAGGGAGAGTAAACGTCTCTGGAACATCGACTGAGAGTATTAACTTATCGCGACGGGCCTCAATCCACCGATCGAGACCAAGTGTCATCGAACCACTAAAGTGACATTCGACACCCATTTCAGAGAAACGGCGTGCAGTTTCAGGGTCACGACAGCCAATCGGCTGCCAACTCCGGAAGTGTAGTAATTGTTCGTATGAAAGGACATCCGTCCAATCCCAATGAAATCCCACATAGGCCAGAGCAATGTTTTGAGAAGGTGGGAAGTCGCTCTTCCGCTGCTTCCACCATCCACTCGCAACTAGCAAACACTCTCTTGGCTCCCATCGAACATTTTCTTTGTCAGTATACCCGTCTATCCCCCCCAACATGCGTTCTATCGCGAAATTCTCGATATCATCCTCAATGTCCCGACTCAAAGAGCTAAATGCAGCGTGAACGGGAATTTCTTCAGGTGTAGTGTCGGTATACATTTTAAATCAAGCTAAGGCTTTTCATTTAGCAATGCTCCGCATCTGTAAATTCAGTCTGCCGTTCGCTCGCCAGTATTCCACTATAATTTTTGTGTTCGCCCCCATTTACAATTTCCTTCTCTGGTTTTACTTTATCTTTAAGTGCGTTATCGACTGTGCTGGCAACCGTAGCAGCTGTAATACCCACAAGCTCGGAACATCCATTCTGGCACGCGGAATTGTAACCGTTTTCAGGCTGCCACCTGCATCCCGCACATTCCCCGTTTGCAAAAATACTTACCACACTGGGTGAGCACTGAAACAGAAAATCTGGTGACATCTGCGAATGAATCGCGAAGACAGTAACCTCGAGGAGTCCGCAGAGATGTGTGATTCCACTATCCAAACCTACCACAAACTCAGCACCTAAAAGAATATCGCACACCACGTCAGGATCTAGGCCGGTCAGCCATGCTGCATTGCTAGAACTAAAAACTGACTCGATATCACCCTCTTGTGTATCTGTTCCCAGTATGACAACTTGATACCCCCTTTCTTCCATTTTGTTGGTGAGTCTCTGCCAATGAATTGGACTCCAATTTCGTTCTTCACGAGAAGCGAATGGAGCGAAGACGACATAACGAGAAAACTCATCGATGGGGTCTCTCAAGGAAGTGTCTACAAAATCCGGGCGAGCAGCGATACAAGACTGCCCCACAAGACCCGAAAGCCAATCTAATCTTGATTTGCCGTGACGGTTCATCAAGTGATATCGAATCCCCAAATTCACAGTTTCATACCCTTCGAAGTCTGTGGGTAATTCAGAAGCCACTGTAACGCCCGGATGGCATGCGCGATCCAACCAATCTGCTCTTGGCGAAACAAGGACAACCTCATCATACAAATCTGCCGCACCAACAGCAACGTATAAAGAATGAATCAAGTCGCCAATACCCGTTGCAGAATTTGTCAGAAGTAGTTTCTTCGTGGTAACTTGTTCGCTAAGACTGGACTCGACCTCGGAACCGAAACTTTCGATGGGAAAAAGCTCGGAAAATGGTGCCATACGGACAGGCCTAAAAGAGTCTCTCTCTCCGATACTTCCTTCCCAGCATGAAAACGGCAGATCGTCTCGAAATCTAAGCAACATTTCCACGTTCCGGTCACCATGAATATAGAGCACATCGCCAAACCTCCCCATCTTTATCTGCCAATACCACAATCCAGTGCTCTCCAATCCTTCGACCCTCCCCGATTTCAGGAAACGAATTTCATTACCGGCAAGTCTAATTCCACCAGCTATCTCATCAGGATCAACAAAAGTCGATTCTGGCGCTGCCCATGACCGATTGTTTACCAAGCCATGCTCTCGCATGCCGTAGAGATTATCTGTTGTCGTAACTCGATGCTCTTTTACTCGGCCTACCCCTGCCAAGAGCCATGGCTGGTCAAACAAGTGAACGGCTACATCATTTAGAACACTTTGAGGTGTAATTTCATCAGCATTGATTTTGCCATTCCATCGCTCTCTCAGTTCGTTTAGGAACTTCCGACACAATGGTTCATGAAGAAATCCGGCAACTTGAGGATTTTCGCCAAAGAGCTGCCATTTTAAAATGTTACGGTGCTGAAATATCCGTCGCCCTTCAAAGTCGTGCTGGCACATTACCCCACCATTCTTCGGGCCGCTTGCGGCCGTTAAGAGTTCGACCTCAGTTTCAGGCATCGCAAAAGAACGATTAAACTTATGCCACGCAAATCGGAACGTATCTTTGTCTCCCCATATGTGCTGATAATATTTGTCAGCATCATAATTCATCTGCAAAGCAAATTGAAGCGGCTCCAAGAAGTCGTTTTTGTTTATCAAAATTTGGCCGCTCTCGAACTCCCACTCATCACGTGGAAAAAGACCAAGAAGATTCCAGATCTTGTTAAAAGGCGAAGATTTCTGTAAGTCCGGCCAAAAGACTGCCCCAAAGCTATTGAACTCATCCGAGTCGAAGAGGTATTCTGGATTGCGCACTACAAAATTGTCTGAATCTAAATAAAGCAACTCGTCAAAGGTCGAATGGAGCATAGCAAACGGTTTAAGCGCCCAGCCAGTAGGCGGTGTGAGTCCCTTTTCAAGTGCTTCATCACGAGATGAGCGAAAGGTCACTTTGAGGTCGTCAAAAACGGATACTGCGTCGTCATCCAACTCGCTTGCATCTTGATACCACACTTCGACTGGAAGATCACACTTGTGATAACGCAACAGCCTGAGGGCAATATAGGCATTCGTGAGATAGGTGACGCCACCAGCACACATAACGACTCCACGGGAGGCAACCGGTAATTCTTCGAAGCGCGATGCTATCATCTCAACGATTTTCTATGTTTCTCTATCATCTCCATTATAACAGTGTGCCGAAGACCTGCTGCGACTTCAACAGCTCGAACTCCGAAACCTTGAGCTAAAGTACCAATTTTGATACCGACAAGTTCTCCGTCTCCATTAATAATAGCTCCACCACTGTCGCCATCCCTACTCAAACCTTTACCGGCCATCTTGAGCGGATAGAAACTAGAAAAGGTGATCGGCAGGTTATCTAAATCCCGATCTATTCTTCTAGTTACGTAATTCAATCTCCCAGCATGCCTAACAGGATTCATAAACACCATTATTGGTTCACCGACTTGAACCTCTGAAATTGAGAGAGAAAAATATGATGGAGTCGGGAAAGGAATTTTGACCAAAGCCAAATCGTCTTCGTTCCAGATTTTAACTTCTTTTAGCTTGATGCAGAATAGATCGTCGGATTTCTGCAGATGATCTTTGGCAATTTGTAAATCACTTGCCTCCAAAACCCTAGAGAGCACTCGAACATCTCGTGATTCTACCTCATTTGTGGAGAAACGGTTTTTACCCGTTTGCTTGATAGTAACAGCTTGACCAGCCCGCTCATCCAGCAAAACAAATGGAGCAGGAGCATTTTCTCGAAAATCTGTAACAACGAACGCCGCGCCGTAGTCTCGGTTTTCTGGCACGGGCTCGAAAATAGTCATTAGGTCTCCCTTCCCGATGTTGTGTGCAGCAGTGAGACAGTAGCCGTCAGGAGTTATTGGAACAAGAAGGCCCGACACTACACCGATATCAGCATACTTGTCTTTCGGATCTGATACTCCTAAAGAATCAACTCGCCGGACAGCAGTCCCCCTCTCCGTAACGACCTGATATAAGGGCGGGACCTCCGGAAGATTGAACGAGGCTCGAGAAAGAAGACCTTGTGCAAAACTTGACGAAAAGCCGGCAAAGAAAAACACAAGCACAGCGCTAAACGGGAATCTAACCTTACGCACAAAATTCCAAAATGAGTTTTTGGTGTAACTGCCTACCATTTTCGGAATTAGCTTCGAGCAATGAGGTGGACAGAGCGAAGTAGTGCGTGAAGGACGCTGCCCCTCACGCACTCACTAAAGCGCAATTGAACGAATCGAGAACTCAACATACCTCCAATCTCGAAACAGAGTTTAAGTGTCCCACTTCGTTAACCCTCACCAATATCTAATGTTTCATTCGGTGCTAGAGAATATCCCGCCCCTAGATCTACATCCGTATTCGATATATTCGTAATGGACCAGGAATCGGGATTCGGCTCGGTAGCTGAGAGCGATTGGCCGGCAGCCAGCGTGACCTCGACATTGGTCAAATTGACTGCTGAGCCATCAATTTCATCAAGACCGTATCTGAGAATGACAATATCCTCCTGGGTGAGGTTTTCGATCGTGTAAGTGTCAGTAACCGAGTCATACGTAGTCGTAACTTGCCCGCTATTGTTGTTACCATTTCCTCCCCCGCCAATACCGACTCCACCAAGAGGAAACTCAAGTCCGCCCGTAGCTTCCCAACTATCTGGCGTTACCTTGTAGCCAAGAGTTCCTTTCGTTCCTTCTGGAAACCTTAGGCCCGAACCGCCACCTGGGGTCTGGCACGACGAGAGCCCTGCCCCAAACCCCACAGCGAGAGTCGATCCAGCACTCCGGACTATGAATTTCCTACGGCTAATACCGTTTTTGTCCTTTTTCTTCATTTCTATACCTTCTAATTGATTTGACTATTTCTCTTATCTATCTCGCCCATGACATAAAATTTGACAGGAACGAAAATTTCATTTTGCAACAGATCAATTGATTTCACCATACTATCTGGGCTTCCCCTTTATTGCCGTAACTAAAAATTCGCTAATCGTTGCTCTCTTCGGATGATATCATCGACTTCCTGAACTTCTCTGTCCGCTGCAGAATGCTTCAGAAGCAGGTCCCTTCTTCGCTGTTCAAAAGCATGAAGCTCAGGAATCTCTGATCGCAAATGATGTCCCAACATCGCTCGCTTCATCCCGAGAACAGTTAGATCACTAATGATATCCTCGATGCCAATTGGTAAAGCTGAATCGACCATGTCCATCTCGGAAGACTTAACCTCTTCTGCAATCTGCCCTCTCCGATCCGGTTGCTCCAGAAGGTTTTTAAGAACAATCTCATTCGGCACAACAGAATCGCTGAATTCCCGAAAGGAAAAAAATAGCGCCTCCCGCCCCTCAGTCGCTGAAAAAAAAGCCTCATCGGCTTCAGATAACTCCAAACGACTCCTCAACCATGATTCAGCGATATCACTGGAATCGGGGTCAGACAGAAGTCGGTCAGCTTCGTAAAGAAAATAGAATTTTCTGACTTTCTCTGATTCAGACTTCAAGAAATCTTTCATTGACTTGAAACTACCTGGATCGTTTGCGCCACTCTCAACTAATTCTTTTACAATACGTGCCCGATCTTTAATCGACCATGCGGAGAGTTCGTGAAGCCGAGGATCACGCAAAGCCTTATTGAGTGTGTGATCGATATCCTCCCTTTCTCCGACCATCGATACCAAGTCTGGGCGGGAATCAATTGCACGCGTGAGAATTTCCCAGCGTTCATCTGGTAATTTACGAATTTCCGCCCCAATCGAATCTCTGACTTTCCTTAGAGCGAAGGCCTGTTTTTTGAGTTCGTCTATTTCAGGTCTAGATGAGTCTGAATCAAGAAGCGTCACGGCGCTACCCGAATTAGCGCCTTCACCGATTCCGTCGCGGTGAGACGTGGTATTCCCCCCCGCACCAGTTTCGCCACTAAATCCTTCCCGCAAGTTGCTCGACAAGGATAGGAATAGTCCAGCAATACTCACAACAACGAGTAAACCCCAAAGAAGTCGACAACTTATTTCCTTCCGACGTTTCTGCAAATCTGGGTTATTCATAGGTTGTTAGAGGAAACTTGATAGTAGATACTAAGCGGAGTGCAGTTAAAACATTAACCTATGTGGTTGCGATGACAATAGGCGACTGCGCCTGAAACAGCAGTTATTGATCTCAGAGCTGTCCCGGTACACGCAGGAGAATCCGAAATCAAATCCCTCATAAATGAGGCTACTAGTAAGAGTAGGCGACTTATTCATCAGAACTCTCTCAGAATAGCGACTGGAACTGAAACTCATCAATCACTTGGTTACCGCGATTGCGTGACACCGATATTTGCATACATACCGATATTTGCATGCATACCGATATTTTCATACATAAATAAATTGGCAAGAAGTTTCCCTTTTCGAGGAAAATCCCGAATTGCCTCAAAATAAATGACACCGAAGGAGTGTAGCCGGAAAGCGTGATTTACCTACGTTGCGTCAAAATAGATGACACTGGATGGATCGCCCATCCGAAATGAGTCAGCAGAGTAAGAACGAGTATGTTGAGAAGATGCGAATGCGCTCCCAGAGTCGTGGTCGACGGGGCAAAAGCCGACTGCTTGATGAGTTGGTCGAGGTGTGCGGCATGAGCCGTAAGCATGCGATCAAGCTCATGAACCGGCCCGTGGGTTCCACCCTCGGCAGGAAGGAAACCCGAGGTCGCAAGGCAACCTACGCAGAAGCGGACCGCAAAGTACTCAAGACGATCTGGCTGGCTGCCAACCAACCCTGTGCCAAGCTTCTCCAGCCGATGATCGAACAGTGGTTGCCACACTACGAAAAGAAATACGGACGCCTGGGCAACGTCCTGCGCAAACGGCTCCAAACCATCAGCGCGAGCAGCATCGATCGACTTCTCGCGCCCGTGCGGGCCAGTGAGAAGCGGAAACGAAACAGCGGGACCAAGCCCGGAACCCTGATCAAGACCCAGATCCCGATCCGTACCGACAACGACGACATTGCCATGCCCGGGTACGTCGAGGCCGATACCGTGGCCCACTGCGGAGACCGGCTCGAAGGCGACTTCACCTGGACCGTCGACCTCACCGACGTGCATACCCAGTGGACCGAATGCCGTGCGGTGTGGAACAAAGGGCAGCATGGAGTGGTGTCCGCCATTGCCGAGATCGAACAAAGTCTGCCCTTCGATTTGGTCGGGTTCGACAGCGACAACGGAAGCGAGTTTTTGAACTGGCATCTCGTCAGCTACCTTCAGGAGCGAGGCGAAAGGCCCGCCGTGGCCTTTACCCGGTCGCGCCCCTACCGCAAGAACGATAACGCACGAGTCGAGCAGAAGAACTGTCGGAAATTACACCGGTTCCGATCGCAATGAATAGCAATATTTGCCGGTCGCTCCACCATTCACAAATAGTACTGTCCGACGACTGCAACCATTCCTTGATTCCGAAGTCGTTCGAATGCCCACCTTGATGCCATGTTCCGCTCTCTCAAGAGTCATCACCGAATTCAAATCCCTCAGGACGACAGATGATCCGCAGCGCGAGATTAAACTAATCCAACCGTTTTAACGGAGTCAGCGCAGCTTCAACAGAATTCAAATCAATTGCTCCAACATCTTGCAAAGCTAAACCTCTCGCAAATGAGGCTGCAGATTCAAAACGGCTGTCCTTTGCATCGGAACCTTTCTTACTGTCCGGCTCCTCGCCGCACACCCCTTCTATCGCTAATTTCCACGAATCCGCCTTTCTATCTTGGAGATACGAAGAGAACGCCTCAAGAAAGCTTCTCATGTCTTTGTTACGACATTGCTGGATGACTAATCCCAGGTGAATATCCGGCCAGCTCCTACTCATTTGCCGATGAGACTTGCGAACTGTTTTCAATCCCGTGGCTAGCATGTGGGCAAATACGGAAATCCTCTCTTCCCTTCTCTTATTCTGCTCAGATTTCCAGTTTTTGTGTGCAATCGCGTCAACCAAGTGGTCTGAAGTCATTGTCCAAAATTGAAACAGATTTGTATCAGAAACAAACCGAGATCTCATCTCACCGGACGAAAGAATCTCTTCATTCAGAACATCCCAGATTTCCTTCAAACTTCGAAGTCGATAGGCATCGATGTCAAACTCACCGCGATCCTTCGCCTTATCACTGACAAACCTAACAAAAGCCTCCATCGCCTCATCCAATTCGACTAACGACGACTGGGAGTCCAATTTACGAATTCGATTTAGTAGTTCCTCCTTAGACCTCTCCAAAACCCCCTCCTGCGACAGAAACGAAAAGACAATCTTGTCTCCCCCACCAGGCTTGACATCTTCTCGAAGACGGTAAAGCGCAAAATTCTCATCATCTACTGGAAAGATTTGAAGTTGATCACCGTTTCGAGCCCATCCAATCCACTTCTCGTCACTTTTGAGCTGAACAGACCGCGTCATTTCACCAGTAAACTCCTCCTTTGATCCTTTCGGCTGATACCCGTACATACTAAGATACCGGAACTCACCTGAAGCAGTTTCCAGCACAACTTCTACGTCACCGAGCACCGCCTTAAACTTATCAGGACGTTTCCTGCCATCGATAATAATCGTTAGTTGACTTATGTGTTCTTCATCGGCAGCCAACTTCCCAGGAAGACACTGGAAGATAAAAACCACAGTTAAAATTAAAAGCCCACCCCAACTACCTGTATCAGAAGTTTTAGCAGTTTGGATAAAAACTGAATGATTCACAAGTTTTCTGGTCATGCTCAGGATGGGCTACTCGGAAGAATACTGACAACATATGAAGGCAGGTTTAACAAACCATCTTGAACAGGCGTAAGTTCCTTAAGCTGAATCTTCGACAGCCTTCCACCGAAACGCTCCTCTGCATTCGCATTTCCCTGTTTAGCAGCCTTTGTGTTATAACCAACCACAAGAGAACTCCCTGTCCAATCATCGGCGGGATGATTGACTACTGGGATCCACAATGAAATTGCATTTTCATCCCGCTTATCCGTTCTTGTAAAGTTCAGCAGTTTTCCCCCGCCGGTCATGTTCGTCCCTCCACTATCAACTGGCTCACCATCACTCGAAATGTAACAGTACAAGAAATCCGGCGCTTCTTCACCTTCCTCCTGCCTAAGCGTCACCGTGACATGCACATGAGAGATGAGAAACGCATATGCTGAAATTCCGGCCGCCAAAGCAAATACTACCACAAGCCGTGAAACTACGGGAACGACCGGACGAATTAGATTCAACCCGAAACGGATCGAGCACCAGAATCGCTCCCAAAAGCCATTCCTTTCCGTAGTATTTGTGGACTCTCCTCGAAGAAAAGCCGAGGCCGGCAGCGCCAAAACAAGAGTTGCAAAGGCACAGGCAAGCAAAGAACCCAATACAAACCGATCAGGTTTATCAAAATGGTAAATCATTCGTTGCCCCACAAAGAATCCTATCCAGGAAAATATTGCCATCGCGGCAACAGAATCTATTGCCCGTGCAGTTCTGCTTTCTCCATCATCGGAACTACGAATACGAATCCACCCTGCAGTCAGTACCAGCGGGATGATAAATCCAAAGCCGATAAAGATGTCGGGCAATATCTTAGAGAGAAGCTCTGAATCAATAAGAAATTCGGTTATAGCAACAGTTTGACTTTCAGCCATGACAAAATTGGCGAAACAAGAATACACAAGCGGAATGTTCTGGAAAATTATATCTATAAAGAAACAAAAGTAAAGGTTAATCACTACGATCAAGCAAGCGATTCAGTGATCCAACAGTAAACCCTTCCGGCTTTCTTATTGGATCACTAACTAGTCTTTTTCTCCATCGAATCGATCACTCGCATTACTCCCGACATCGGCACTCCTGAGTCCCGAAATTGTCTCATGAACATGTCAGTGCTTGGAGCGATCCCCGATGCGGCGATTTGTCCCAAAACCGATTTCACCTGCCTGCCCACCGAATCGTCAGCAGAGGCGGATTCCGTTGAAATTTCCTTTTGCCACCATTTCTTCGTTTCCCGTTCCAATCCCGTTTTGAATTCACCGAGAGTCTCCACGAAGGAGGGTTCGAAACGCGGGGGCGGCGGAATATCCGCAATAACTTCTTCCGGTTCACGTTCTGTCTTCCAAACTGTCCATGGGCCTTGCGGGAGTAGCTTCGCGGACGCTTTTTCAGCCAGACTACCCGGCAGAATAACGCCTCCCTCGTTCCACTCACGCGACAACACTCCCTGATACGCCGGATACAGCATGGGTGGAACCTTGATCGGAGAAGTCCGAGTTCGAGCCGTCTGCTTCCGCCGCATCTTTCCCATCATTCGCAAGGCAACCACATCCGGACAATAGGGCAATAATCGGCTCAAATTGGCGATCACCGTATCGAAGAGATTCCAATTTACTTCTCTCTTGAGCAACAAGGCATGAGCACCTAACACACCTGCCATCGGATTCCGGTATTTCGCGTTCAGAATTCGATGCAGAAAATCTCCCGAAATCATCCCGACTCCCTGCCGAATTCCGTTCAGAGCCATCTCTTGCATCAGTGCTACCTCCCTCTGCTCCTCAAGAGCCAATCGTAATCCCTCCCCAAATTTCGCCATGTATATGCTCATCCCGGTCATGCGAGGCTCGAATCGCTCGGGATGGGATGCCATCATCACCACTGTAGTCCATCCCTTCTCAACCCACAATGGTTGTGCCACCGAAGCGCGTAGTTTAGGATTTTTTGCCCACTGACTGTGCCGCTTTTCTGTCCACTTGAGCAAATAACCACCGGGATTCAATTCAGCGCTCATCCCGGCCCAACCACTTGAGCGATCTATCACCATACCTTGCCGCGAATCCGACGCTCCCCCCAAGCGGGCCAACATTTCGCCTCCTGCATCGCAAACTTCCAACCCATGAAGGGAGAACCGTTCATCCAGGGATCCCTCCGAATCGCGAACAAACAAAACTAATCTGGATCGCTCACCGCCCACGCGAAGAATTGGATGCCGGCAAAACTCATCAATGGACTCTGCATGACACCGGCGCACCGCTTCTTCTCCGGAAATGGGTGCCGCAGAAACGATAGGAGCTTCGAGAGAATTGTCGCGAAAATCTTCGTTAGGCCGGACCGTAATGATTTCCTCCCCCTCCCATCCTCCGGCACTGGTCTGCACCAAATAGATCCCCGGTTTCACCCGAACGTTCAACTTCCCGTATCCGTGGGCAACTTCGTTGAACTGGTGATCCAGCAGACGAATCCGAATCGGCCCCATGGCTGACGAAAGTTCGACGGATTGTAGCACCTCAGACATGAATCTCCTTCTTTTCCCCGACGACCATAAACTGCCCCCCATTGGCAAACTTCGTTTCGTTTTCGTCCGATACCAGATACAGTCCTTTCTTCAGTGAGACTGTCCAGCTTGGTTCCGTGACGTTTTTTCGATCTACCTCGTTGAAACTTCCATCCAACAGGAAGGCTTCCCCCGAGTACGCCGCAGGAAACCGTATGGTAATCTCAAACTCAGTCGCAGCCGTTTCCTCGTTTGTGAAAACGATTTCCCCTCCGCCGCCATCGATGTAGGCTTTCTGGTTGACCCCGTTGTCCGAC
Organism: Verrucomicrobiales bacterium; assembly: GCA_002698785.1. Taxonomy (GTDB): domain Bacteria; phylum Verrucomicrobiota; class Verrucomicrobiia; order Verrucomicrobiales; family DEV007; genus Arctic95D-9. The sequence goes on from PAAG01000047.1 coordinate 105,595, forward strand.
GCAATTTCCTTCACTCGTTTTTCCAAAAAGCGTTTCAAGTTGTATCCCGTAATGGCGGTTTCTCCCGAAGCAAGGGCGGCACCTTTCAAGGCTTGCAGCAATGCGCCCGTGAAGTGCCCCCGATTCAATTCCGGCTCGCCGCTTGGTTCGAAGGCAAGCCCGCCGTACTCGGCTCCGCAACCAACCAAATAACTTACCTCTCCCCGATTCTTTCCCGATTTCAGCCAAGGAAGAAAGGCCGCGTCGATCCCACTTACCCTCTCACGGCAACAATCGGCGAAAACGACAACCTCACGGAAACTCTGGGTCTCTTGAAAAAAATCTCTCAATCTACCGCTATCTAGGTGGTTTCCCGGCACACTGGGACTCGAGTCAGCCGCCAGTAAAGCAACACTGTTTCCCGTCGGAGCAATGCCATGCCCCGACACGAAAACATACAAGCGTGTCTTCTCCCAATCGCCGATATTGAGGGAAAGGTGGGCTTCTATTGTATCGATCCATTTTTTGATCTCATCGAGAATTTGGCTCTGCGACGGGACTCCGTCTTCTCGTAGCGTCCCCTCCGGCATATCGGCATCGTCCACGACAACCAGCTTTGCATTGCCGGAAGGCAAGCCTCCTCCCCCTGGAGAAATCAACCAGTCGTGAAAAGCCTCAGCGTCCCTCCTCGCGAATTTCAGGTCTCGAAACTCTGGATATCGATTGATTCCGACACAAACTCCGAAATGAAGTGGATTCGGCATTCTTTCAATCAGGTTCTATATCGACAATATTTCGGATACGCTTTCCATCGTCTTCCTTGGCGCTGGTGGGTCCCAATCGTCGAAACCGCCGTGTTTAACCGCATTGGTCGCCTTGCCGTCCCCCGAATCGACAATCGAATAGAATACCCGGTCCGGACCAGCTTCGAGGAACTCACGAATCTCAGGCACCCCTTCGGATTGGTACACATCCGACAGGGAAAGATACCTAGCCATTCCAACCAAGGGCTTGTCGTAGACTCCGCTTCCATCGCCGTCGACTTCGAACAAACCGGACACAAGATAGAGCAGAGAACGCGGATACACTCCGGGGACTTCCCAGTAGCCACTCTCCAACTCATCACCGAGATTGAACATCCGGAACTCCCGGAAGAGGTCGGCATTGGCGGAAAGCGTCTGGGCGAAGCGTTCGTGGCTGACGGCAGGCGCCATGAAGAGCAGGTTTCGCAACTGGAAGTTCTCCGGTAACGGATGGGTTTCGCTGGCCCGAGCCATGGCCAAATAGTCGATCAAATTGCAGGCAAAGACTGAGCCGAGACTGTGCGCGACTATATTTACCTCCAAGTCGCCCTCGTCTTGCAGCAACTCTCCGAGCCGCTCCACAAAGTACCAACCGCCTCGCTTCTCCTCTCCTCCGGGCTGTTCGAAGGTATCGGAAGTCTCTTTTTTCATGGCACCCCACACGCTTGCTCCGACATTGGCCAGATAAAACTCACGAAGCAGTTCTTCGACCACCGTAGTATAGAGCCCATGGTGCCGTTTTTCTAGAAACCGGGAAACAACACGGCTGAGAATCTTTCCGGCCCTCAAGAAAAAAGCCGCTGACGCAAAGATCCCCTTGCCTTCCTTCATCCTAGCCTCTTCGACAAGCTCGCTGACCACATCCGGCGACATCAGTGTTTCTGTGGAAACCTGATGTGAAACCGTAATCCCCTTGGACGATTCCTCGACACGGCTGAAGTCGGCGGCTCCGTTTACGACCGCCTGAATTTCCTCCTGCAAGATGACATTGGTGGACAATTCTTCCCGAAACCGAGCTTCCTCCTGCTCGGTCAAGGCTTCGGCCGTAACCGTCTGAAACCCCGGAAAGGGCTCGATCTCCTGATTCACCTTGCTGAGAGCCACTCCGATTTCGATTTCGCTGGGAAGTGGAAATCCACCTATTCCTTTTGCCCCCTCGGGAGTTCCGAGTTTCCCTTTTGCATATTGGAGAATCTTGTTTAACAAGATCTTGAAGATTTTCTCTTTGGCAATTTCTCCGACATTGTTTCGTACAATCTCCAGAAGTCCCGTCTCATAGATGAAGAAGACAGGGTGGCAACCCGTTCCTTGATATACCGGAAGCAACTCATCGGCTTTTGCTCTCGCCTTTTCTTCGTTCACCAGCCCTCCATGAAGATGGATGACCAATCTCCCCTTCTCTTTGGCGGCAGCCATCATGAGGTCGATGTGTTCGACCGTCGTGGTGTCGAGGGTTCCGTTTTTTCCCGTGTGAATCACAAACTCCGGTGCAGGCATAGTATCCGTGTGGTTAAATTCAAAATTCCTTACGCAAGTGAAATGAAGTCGTATGTTTTTCCTGACATGCTTCGTGTGCTTCGCCGGGCCTCCCCACCGTTTCTACTTCCTCCGCCGTTGGTGTTCCCTTCGATCGTATCGAATACAATTTCCTCCCCGGTTCCTTGAAAATTGAAGGCGAGCCCGGTGTGGTTCCAATCGTTGTGAGACTTCCGCTGCAGGAACACGGCACAACGCCCGAACGATTTCCACGGGAACTCTCCCGTCACCAGTTCGGAGCGCGAAACGAATCGGTCTGTTGCTTTCGCCTGGGACGCCAGGGTGTCGCAGGAAACCGACCCGTCTATCAAGGGAGCCTGGCCCCGGTAAAAGGCCGCTTGCTTCATCAGAAATGTGGCAAATCCCGCGCACCACAACCAGTCTTCGCCATCGTTCCCCCCGCAGTACAACCTCACCCACGGACCACAATTCTGTCCGCCCACTTCAAACGGCCGAACCTCCGCGTGTTGCAGCGCGACAGCCAATACCGCTTCCGGATACGGTATTGTTTCGATACCGGCCGGTTTTGACAAGACCTGCTTCATCGGTTCGATCAGCTTCGACCACGTTCTTTCATTCACGGAACCTGATTGCCCGAGCTTCTTCGCCTTTTGAAATCGTTTCAGAACTCTCTCCGTCGCCGGTCCGAATTCCCCGTCAATGGAAGTGTCGAATTCATGGAATGTCAGCCACTCCTGAACTCGTCTTACCTCCTTCGACTTTGTCCCCGGCGACAGCGCCCCCGTTGGCATGTCAAGTTCGGCACGGATATACCCCGGGATCTTCTCCAGATCAATCGCGACCGGTTCCTCGGTCCGTATCGGAATGGCACGAATCGGTTCCAGGTAATCCGCTAACACATACCCTCGGAAAATACCTTCTTCCAGATTCACTTCGACTCTCCAATAGTCTGCCTCCCCCTCATCCAAACGGACTACGACCTGTCCCGGATCGAGCTTTCGAACTTCCGTGGAGTATTTCGTGGCCCGTTCGCGGAGACTGGAAACCGAGCCCGCCGCCACTTGATACACGCGGACGGCTAGCGAGTTCGGCTCCGGCTCTTCCATTCCCAAATTCACCACCGGCACAACCGAAATGCCTTCCGCGATTCGCAAATACTTATCGATCCACTCACCGTAGTATTTTCCGCCCGAATAATATCCCTGCTTGAACCCTTTACTCAGATTGGATGTCCCGCGATTGTAGGCAATGGCTATGTGAATCTTCTCCTTACGTGTCAAGACTGTTTTCGTCTTCCAACCTTGCCGCGCCATCGCCGAAAACAGCTCCTTGATACAGTTTGCCAGGCACAAATCGAAATCCTGCCAACTTTCGTTGAGAAAGTATCCGGGATCCTCCTCAAAAAACTGCAAGTCATACTGGAAAATGCCAAACCCATGGCAAAATTTATTGGGGTTTTTCACCGCCCCGGCATACCCGGACTCGTACTTGGCAACGAGCCGCAAAGCCTTCCGGGCAATCTTGAACATCTCCTTTCCTTTGGGCTTTGCCTCAAGGTCGGCCCGGGTGCGAGGAAATGCCTTTCGCTTCGGGTAGTCGAGAGAATCCCCTACGCAGATTGATAAAATTTCCGGTATCGAGAGGCTCTGGATGTATTTTCCCCACACATATCCCGTTTCCTGATAGGCAATGGCACAGAGAAGGTCGGAACTAAATGGTGTGTCTTTCACAGCCCACTCCAGCTTATCGGCAAACGTTGTTTTGAACCATCGAATCGAAGAAGCGGAACTCATCACAAACTAGGAATATCCACCCAACGCAAAAACAACAAACACTATTTCAAGTTTTCTCTCGTCTATCTGTATATTCTTTGCAAAATCCCAAATTTCAAACAAACCCAAACCTACTGGAGGCATAGAGACAAAACCATACAGGCACATTAACAGTAGCCCGCATCCATATCAACGCATGATTTCGATCGGGAACTGGCAATCGCTCGCCCTGAAATTCACAGTCACGGATAACGAGAAGCACATATACAGATATTGAGATCCGAACACCTACTCCACCTAAAAATAAGCCTCCCAATGTGCGAGCTTCGAATCGAAAGCCGGGCCGCCCCCGGTTGCGGGAGGCCGTGCGGCGGAGCGAGAGCCGCACGATCGTCGAACGCATCCGGCGCAGCCTGCATGTCTTCGAGAAGAGCCGAACCCACCTGCCTAGAAGTCTCATGGGCAAAGCGCTTCACCACTCCCTCGGCCAATGGCCGATGCTGGCGCGCTTCCTCGACAACGGTAGAATCGAAATCGACCACAACCTTTGCGAGAACGCCATTCGGCCCACAGCCGTCGGCAAGAAGAACTGGTTGTTCATCGGGGGCGAAGACGCAGGGTGGCGGAGTGCGGTGATTTATTTGATCGTCACCAATTGCCGGAACCGCGGCATCGATCCCTACGAATACATCAAAGATGTTCTGACACCCCTGCCGACGATGACCAACCGCCAGATTCACAAGATCACTCCGGCGACTTGGGCCGATGCGAAGTAGTCGGCCAACCGCCTCGCGTCGTAGTGACCATCGGTCATAGCGATCTGCTACGACCCGTAGTGACGCTGCCAGTCAAGTGGCGCTCCGTTTGACGCATACGAAGAATCGGCAGTGCGAAAGAGCATTTCTAAGGATAAACCCAAAATCACTCAATCCTGCTTCTCAGAAATATTCACAAAAAATAGCCTGTTATATAAACGGCTTGGCTTCGAGATGTACCCTGGCGAATACGACTCTTAACGTCTATGATTGCCTGCTTGAACCAACGCAAAAAAACAGATGAGATCTCTCCGTCTCAATTCTATTCACTTCCACCGAGACCACGGTGGATTGAGGTTCAATTCCGACCGAAGCTTCTTGACGGTATCCGCGTAGGCCTCAGTCAACCATTGCTCTGTTTCCTTCTTTAGTGGAGGCACGATATAGGATACCGAGTTGGCTGAGCTTGTTTTGATTCTTTCCTGCCGGATTTCCAGGAAATCCTGAATTCGATTCAGCTCTTTGTCGGGGTTGCTTTTGAGATCTTCGGTAAAGCAATAGTGGATTGCATCGTCTGAATATAGAGAGCGAAGCATTTTGATCTGTTCGAAGTAAAGGCCACAACTGAATAGTCCAGGGAAGCAGTCCTTTTTCAGGGTGTCGATGTCTCCACGCAAATTGTCCTCGAAGGTTCCCTCTGGAAAGGGTAAACGAAACCGAGCTTGCTCATCGGGAGGGAGTAAATTCCAAAAGTTCCAATGGCTGTATGACCTTATAACCGGGTCGCGCATTACGATAATAAATCGGGCATTGTGAATATGTTTCCGAATTCGGTTTAGGATATGGCGATTACTCAGATAAATCGGTGTAGCGTCCAGGTTGATGGAACGACGATCTTTGAATTGGTTGGAATACCAATCCAGGCCCTCTGCGTAACGTCGTGTGAAAAATCGAACTTCTTTGCACGATGTTCCGTCGTCTTCTACCGCTCCTGAAATCTGTGAATGCTGGACTAGCATTTCGTGCAAGGCCGTGGTGCCACACTTTGGAAAACCAGGAATGAACAATCTTGGAAGATTTCTCCATTTTCTTCCGTCGCGGCGAGCAGCCCAGATCTCCAATTGAATGACTGCCTCTCCGAGACTTAGCTCAACCACTGGGTTTCTACTTCCCAGACGGGACGAGGAGAATGCACTTCGTTTCCCGAAAAAGACCAAAGCTTCCCCGATACTGGCTCGGTAGACTGTTTCGGATTGCCCAGAGATGCCATCAATGATCTTTTGTTGAAATTCGCCTGAGAGCCAGTCTTGGTTTCGGAGAACGATAACAATTAGTTCTTTCGCACATGCAGTGGGCAATACGCGTGATAGATAAGAGTCAAAATCAGACACGTGACTGTCAGTCTCCACAAATGCAATCAAGACCTTCTCCTTAAGTGCATCCTTTCCGGACGTTCGCTGAGGATTCCTCCAGACAGATAAAATTTCCCGTAGGAAATCACTCAGCCGACGTGACAAGACTGCCTTTTCATTTGAGATCAGTGAATCATCACTCACGTCAAGAAAACGCAACGGAGAACCTCGCCTAAGCACACATTGTCCTTCTATCATTTGCTGCTAAACCTAATACGGTCTCTCAATTCTTGGCGACTATCGTGATCGACACTTCATTCGAAGCATACTGCCGACGACCCAAAAAATTATAGCTTCCTTCTTCCAAAGGCCCACGAACGAGCCCTCATTTCAGCCATCTTTCTCGGCTTCTTTTCGAAGTCGCTCAAACCGGCGGTAAAACGAATCGTTCCTACGTCGGCACTCCTGTAGGAAGTTCACGGACGGTGTCGCGCCTTGGACTTGGTCCTCAGAGTTCACGATCTTAGCTCCCGGCAGGCACCTGAACTTTGTGGAGAATGCGTTCGCAATGTAGACTTCTTTTCCAAGAAGGAGACCCCAGTACGCACCGTGGTAGCTTGAAGTAACGAGCTTCCGGCAACCTCCGATCCACTCGATCACCTCCTCGAAGGTGTGACGCTTGAGCGTATTGATAAACCGTGGTTGGTTCGGAAATAGATCGATACCATATTGCATGTGTTCGTAGACTCTTACTTCCTCCTGGATTTCGTAGTCGCGGTCGAACACTTCATGTTTGCAGCTTACGCACGGAACAATATGAGACTCCGCCGCAGGCAAAGAGTCGGGTCGGGCATCGAAGTTACGAATTCCAAGCAGGTCGAACTTGGACACAAGGTCCGATCTATGTGGCTTATGGAGATCGGTGGTATGCTCGTTGAACCCAAGTCCCCACCCCACGAGTTTGTTGTTTCCTTTATGCATCTTGAGAAAGTAGTCAAAAAAGCACAATACTCCACCGCCTCCCACCAGGATGATAGAGTCCTTGATGTCGGAAGGCTTCGTGGTGAGCAGATTGAACTTATGCGCGTAAGGAATGGGGTAGTAGTCGAGCGGGCTCACCACCGAGTCCCCGGTATTGGGGGTACTGATGGCAAACAGGTTAAAGACAATTCTCGTGACCATTATCTATCATTTGCAAATACGGCTCCATTGGCAAGCCCCTCCAGTGCTATGGTCAACTAGCGGTGGATTTGATGCTTGGGTTGTATGGTCAAACGGAGCGCCACTTGACCGGCAGGGTCACTATGAGTCGTAGGAGATTGCTATGACCGGCGGTCACTACGACGCGACCGGCTTTCTGACATTCTGAGGGTCCTGGAACTGACGTTTTCTAAAATGATGGGGTTTTCGTTTTCTCATCATTTTCCACATAACATGTTGATTACAAGAGTTTTGAAATGCTTTCAGAGCTATCATTTCCGGTTTTTTCCTCTTTTTTGGCTAGTCGGGGTGGAATATACGGGATTACCTGCAACGGAGTTTCGCGTGGGCAGAATTCCAGAAAATACTCGCCTCCAACATCGACTCCATTCTAGCAAAATGCGTTTGAAATGTCGAGTTTATAGCTGTATTGTTAGTATCGTCGCGCACTGTGGCTGGCTGGTGGCGTCCGAGAAAAAAAGCCACTAATTTCATAAACGCCTTGAACAGTTTCCAGGGTTCCTTCATCTTCGTCCTGACATCGTGTGAAAGGTCGCATCACTATCCAACCGAATTGGGTCGGAACCAAGGAAATCGAATTGGAGGGATGACGTTTTGATTCCGTTTTTGAGGGCGACTGATCGAAGATGGGTTCAACCGCCGAGAAGCTTTTCGGATTTTGATTTTTTTATACGGTTGGCGTGGACATTTTTCTAAACCTAGATTGCAATTCGCGGGTCCGTTATTCCCGAAAAATCCAGCCCCCTTTTCCTTCCTTTTTAAACTGCCGATAGCAAAGGAAATAGTAGAAGACAGGAGCTATCCAAAATGTGAAAACTAGCAAGCAAAACCATCCCGCACGTGCGCGCGGATCTTCAATGCGCTGCATAGCATGGACAGAGAAAAACAGCCAAGTGAGAAACAATATTAGCGAAATGACAAACTTCAAAAACAATCCACCCCACCCTTGCAACAAGTCCATCACGCGGCCCCTCCTCCCCCTCCACGACGGTTGCACGCATACTCATCGTCGCAATACTTCCGAGTCGCTTCTGCTGCGGTATCGGAGATCACTTGCGTGGCCCATAAAGTGACTACAGCGTCTGCGATCGCGCCTACCGCGCCAACTAAGCCAGCAATTTTCGTAGGAGTTGTAGGTATGAAGCCGACTATTGCTAACCCAATATCCACCGCATATCTAATGACGTTGGGAGCTATCATATCAATAGTGAAGTTAATCTTCATTCTTCGCATATTATATAAGCATATATCATACTCCTCGTGTTTTCCTGACTTATAGTGTTCCACTTTCATTCCTGGAAAATCCCTTAGGGCGGTTTGTATGGCATCCTCTACTGCACCAAGAATTGGTATCCAATCTAAATACCATCCAAATAAATCGCGGTTTGAACACGGGTTGTTGCCACAATACATCAACAAATTCAGCCCTCCATTTTCTTCAATTGGGTCTCTACCCAACCATCTCCCAATTTCGGATTCATAATACCGAAATCCATAATTCACGAGCATAGTTTCTAAATCCAAGAACTCTCCATGGAACGCATAAGTCCAGTCGTAATTGGTGCCTGAGCGGTCGCTAAAGTCGGCGGCCATCACCGTCCGTTTGCCAAATGCGGAGTAGCCGTAGCGCTCTTGAACCGCACCCGATGTATCCAATACTGCAGCGCCGGAACTCATTGCATCCCGTGTCGCATAGAGCCTTTCGTCCAAAGTTCCGTTTCCGGTCGTGTCGCGGTCTCGTAGGACCAAATTGTTCCGGTTGTCAGCCCCCCACACGTACTGCCGTTCTGCATCCGTTTCTGTGTCCAGCCGCTCTTCTACGGCTTTCCATTGATCGTTGTAGTAATAGTGACGAACCTGCGTCGGTAACGTCTCCACCGACAACCTTCGGTATTGTCCGTCATAATCGATCGGTCCCACCAAGGTCACCTGATCCCCTTCCCAGATTTGAATCTCGGTGATCCGGTTCCACGCATCCCATTTCAACTGCTTGTAATTGCCCGCAGTCCAATCTCCTTCCGCATCCGGCGGCATTTCGGTCGCGTTTCCGTTCAAGTCGTACTCGACATCCTCACTCGATCCGTCGAACTGCGTGATCTGGTTATCCATGTTGTTCACTCGGGTTTGGTCCAGCGTCACGGTTCCATCTTCAGCCTCGGTATATCTGAGCCAGTTGCCGGTAGGATCGTAGGAGAAGGTCTCCTCGGAACCTGGCACTCCTCCCACTGCGGTCCGGTTGATGTTCAGGTCTCCTCGTGTTGCCTGTGTCACCTGATATAAACCATCGTAACGGTAGGCACTATCCTGACCATCCCCGGGCGACGCCGCCAGGTTCGAACGCCAAGTCCGCATCGAACTCCGGTCATAACCATATTGGAACCGGTCCCGCACCGCTCCTCCGCTAGTCGTCGCCCAGCGCATGTCCACCACCCGCCCGAAGCGGTCGTAGCCGTTGTACTGGTCGCCCGCATCGCCTGCTGCGGCACTCGCTGTCTTGATATACGACAATGCCACTCCCGGTTCCGGACTCGTCACCTTCACCACGGTGCCCGTCCCCAAATAATCATACTCCGCCGCGTTGTCGCTTTCTCCGTTGATCTTGATTGTTGCCACACGACTCATCAGGTTGTCCGCACTGCTCGTACTACCGTATCCGTAATCGACCACCCGACCGTCTGGATAGGTCATCGAGGTCCGCCGGATTGTGTTGCCACTGCTTCCATTTTCGTAAGCATACGACACTTCCGGCGTGCTGCCACTCACCGCGCCGCTATGCGACTGCTTGTCCGCCGCCAACTGCCCGAAGTCGTCGTATTCGTAGGCCACTTCGTTGACCACGGTTCCGCTACCCACTGTCGCATTGTCGTAGGAGGTAATTTTGCTTTTCTGCCCCCGGTCATCATACTCGGTCGTTATGCGTAGCACGGCATTGTCGATTCCACTGGCAAGTGTTGTCACCCGATCCTGTGTTTGACGACCGAACTTGTCGTAGTCGTACTCGTGCACTGTGCCGTTGGGATCCGTCATCGCAGTCGTCGCTGATTGACGATTGTAACTGTACTCGATCCGTTCGTAAAGATCATCCGCCCCGTCTCCCAACGGATCGTAGTCGTCGTCGCTCTCCGGATAGATCTTCGCCCGGAGCAGGTCGTTGCGCGCCACTTTCGAGTCGTCCAAGGTCGTGCCATAGATCCACCTGGTTACCTGGTCACCCGTCACTTCGTTCACCAGCGTCAGGGTTTGCAATTGATCGTCGAGCGTGTAGCGGTAGGCCATCGTCCGGTTGGCTCCGTAGTCGCTCGACGGCTTCGATGGATCGTAGTTCTCGATCAGAACAATGCGGCGCCCGAGGGCATCCTTTGTCCAGCGGGTTTCGATGCCCATCGGGTCGATCGAAGCGTCGGCTTCGTATTCGGTCACGTAACGGTAGCTCGTAACCAATACCGTATCCGAACGGTCCGGAACCGCTGCTGGCCTCGTCAAGTCCGCTCCTCCGTTGGTTCCATAGTTGGCACTGGCCACCTGCCGGCTCACCCCGTCGAACCAGTTCGCTGTGTAATAGCGACGCGCCTTGGGCTGCGAACCATTTGGTCCGTTCAGGGCTCCGTTACCCGTCGCATCGTGGAAGCGCTGGTAGCGGGTTTCGAGTTCCAACCACCCGAGCGGATTGTAGCTCTTTTCCCACTGCTCGACCACCACGTCTCCGGACGGGTCGTTGTCGTCAGTGGAAGTGCCTGCGTTGCAGCACAGATAGTTCTCGATGGGACGGTTCATCCCGTCATAGACTGTTTTCGAAAACGCTTCGCTGCCCTGGTTGAGTTGCTTGATCACGTTGCCGTTGACATCGCGCCAGCTCTCGCTGCGGATCGCATTGCCCACCGTGCCATTCGAGGCCACTCCGTATCGCTCGCTCTTGTAGATACGCCCCAGATTGTCCCAGTAATCCTTGGTTCGGCCCCGCAGGTTTCCGGCGGCGACGCTGGTGTGGTAAAAGTCGGTCTGGGTAATGTAGCCGAAATTGTTGTAGGTGTAGGCCGTGATCAAGTCCTGCGCGGTGGACACGGCATCTTTCCTGGTCGTCTGCACCAAGAGTGTCCGATAATCGTAGGCGTATTCGGTTATTTGGTCGTTGGCGGAGGTGTCGTCCACCGGCCTCGTCTCGCTGGTCAGCAACCCGTTTCCGTTGAAGTCTCCGTTATCGTAGTCCATCAACAAGGTCATGCGCATGTTGTTGCCCGCCGCTTGTCCGGAGGTTCCACCATCCGGTTCGGCATTGGTCGCATCGATGTCGTCCGTGCCCACCCAACGTTCGATCGCCAGGCCTCGTGTGTCGTAGACAGTTCGCGTAATTGTTCCGACAGGGCTGACCATCCGCACGATCCGTCCCATCTCGTTGTATTCATACTTTGTTTCCCCGTAGTGCTCGCCCTTTTCTCCTTCGCCGAATAGGGGGATGTTGTGGTATACGCGCTTCACCAGTAGCCGACCCCAGTCGTCGTAGACGTTCTGCGTCCACGATTCCCAGGTCTTCTGCGGGAACTTCTCGGTAGCACGCAGAGTCCCGCAGGTGCATTCCCGGTTCGCACGGATCTTTTCGGTCACCTTTCCGTTCTTGTCGTAGCGGGTGATGGTCACTTCACCCACGGTTTCGTATCCATAGGCCGGGGCGTTGCCGGTCGCGTATCCGGTTGCGGTCCATACTTCGTCGAGGTCGGGGCGGTAGAGGGTCAATTTCACAGTACGAACGTTCACGGCCTCGGTGTCCTCTTCATGCAACACGGCCTGGTGCCAAGGGCCATACTGGATCAGGGGTTTGCCCACCGCATCGCTCACGATGTCGGTCACGAGGTTCTGCCCGCCTCCCGCCGGGGTTGTCCACCCATCCGGCACGTTTTCCACTTTCGTCGTGTCGACATCATCGATTCGCTGCATGAGCACTCCGTCGGGACGGTACTGCCAGTTGGTGATATACCCGCGGGCATCCTTCTTCCAAATGAGGTTCCCGTTGACGTCCATGATGGAGGTAATTTCGTGCTCCAGCCCGTCTCCGTTCTGGCTTGTTGGCACCACTGGCATTTTCTGCACTATCTGGTAGACCTGCAGGGTGTCGTTGCCGTCAGCGTCCTGGTAGTAGGTGTACTCGGTTTCCAGGGTGGGAGGACTGCTCATCCCCGCCTCCGGATACCGGATGCGTTGCCAAAGAGGAAAGATACTCGCTCCGTTCACTGTCTCGGTATTCCAGGTGACCTGGTCGAGCAGGTCGGGTGTCCCTCCACTCCCTTCCTGGGCCGACCAGCCCGCGGGACGGCCCGCGACGGCACCGGTGGTCGGGTTGTCGGTGTCGTAGTAGTCGAAGGTGTAGATTAATCCGGCGTCAGTGTTGTAGTTCACGGTCAGGGTCGTGCTGCCCCCGGACGGTTCGGTCACGCTGTTGACTGCGGTCGGGTAGGCGTGCTGGGAGTTCCAACCGTAGTCGTTGAACTCCATCGCATCGTAGGTCTTGTTGCCCTGCGGATCTTCGTAGATCGACACCAGCACCCCTCCGCTCGGATTGGTGTAGACACGGCGTTCGCTCCCGTCGGGATTGGTCGTCGTGGTCTGCACGGCCCAGTCGTTGTTGTCCCCGGTGGTCGGGTTGTCCGGGTTGTCGGTGTAACTGTACTGGATGGTTTCGGTTCCGCCACGGAACTTCTGCAGGGTCACCCTCCGGGTTTTTGCTCCATCCGCGACATCCGAATACTCGAAGTAATAGTCCGCATATTGGGCGAGAACGGTGTCGCTGGCGGTTTCCGGGTCGATGCCTGCTTTGCGGATCGTGCTGCAAGCCTGGCCTCGCAGGGCATACTTCAACCCGTGGGCAAAACCCGTCGAACTCTCTTCGGTGTAGTACCGGTAAAAGTTTTCGTGTGCAAACGCCCACTCGCCCCCCGCCGCCTGGCTTGCTTGCGAAAGATCCGTGTTTTCGTTGAAGTCCAACCACCCCCAAACCCGCGCACTCTTGAGGTCGTTGTCGCTGCCCTTGCCGTCTTCGTCGGTGTAGTAGGTGTATTCCACCTTTCGGAAGTTCACCCCGTTGTGTTTGTAGGTCACGCTCTTGAGCATTCCCAGGTGATCAAGGGTGTCGTAATATTCGTAGATAAACAGGTCGTTCTGGTTCTCACCGTTAAGAGAGTCCCACCACTGGAAGTTTACTCGCTCCAATTCATCATTGACATCGTACTGCAGATTGATTGTGCTGCCATAACTTGATGTCAGGCCCTTGAGCTTACCTCGAAGGTCGGCGGGATGGCTTACCGAGTTGTCGTAGTAGATCCACTGCTCGCCCGATTCCAATGTGATCACAAACGTGTCGCTCACGTGCTCCAGTTGTCCGTAAAAGGCTGTCAGGGGAGCATAGTCCCCGGTCGACTGGTTTTTCTCAAAAAACCAGGACTGGTTCGCCAGTCCCCGCCGGATAATACGGTCGGGATCGTTCACCCCGGCTGCCGCTCCCTGGAAATCAAGGTAACCAAGCTCTTTGTTCAACCAGCGGTTCCCGTTGATCTGACCGGTGTCCGATCCTTCGATGTTCGCGTAACTTCGCGTTTGCCCCCAAGGAAAAAGTTGGCCCGGATCGTAGCCCGCAGAGTCGCCCGCCGGTGAACTCACGCTAGAATTCCGGGTCAAGTCGCGCTCAATCATATAGATCTGACCGATCCCGTCCCGCACCAGGGCTGTTTCGCCCCCGATGGAGTTCATGTTCGTCACCTGTGCCGGACGGTTCGGTGCCTGGTCCCGCAAATCTCCGAATGGCTGGGTTCCTCCCGGTGTCCACGGCACCCCCGTGGCATTGTTTTGTGCAGCCGGATTTTCTTCTTCTGGCGGGCCTGAACTCGCAGGAGGACTGGAAATCTGAGCGCAAGACGAATCAGGATCTGTATAATCACATGGGTCAAAAACGCACCAATTTCCTCCACCAGCTCCCTCAGGATCGCACGGATCACCATCCTGACAAAATATACTGGGATCCGTCATGTCGCACGTATCGCACGTATCAGTCGGACTTCCGTAGCGAGGACCAACCCGGCCTCCGTTGGTGTCGGCGTTGCCCCAGGGATTGTAGGGCGATTCAGAGGAGGGCGCAGAGCTAGGCATGGAAATTTGGGTGTTAACTGTTGGGCTTTGGGAGATTGATTCCCGTCCTCGCATGAGCACTGGAATCAGTGAATCTGTTTGTTATATATGTATAATTCAGAAGATTGCTAGGCACATCAAATCTGAATAGGTGCCAACATTGGCACTCCTCTCCGTTCAACGTCAATGCTTTTTAAAATAAATATTTTCACTTGCTTGCCATGAGGTGATTTCCTATGCTGAGATAGGTAGGGTGTATTTCCAAATACACTCCTGACATCATTACTATTTACACCAATTGCGTATTATGTATTCTTACTGGATCGCCGTTCATTCTCCCTGGACCCAAAAGCGCAGGCTCCGCCCTGTTACCCACTGCCGCGGCGGTTGCTAGCGGCTTCCGTTTCATCGTAGTCCGATACCTGCTGAATGACCGAACTGGTCCTTACCCTTTCGATTGTAACGGCCTGCATTTCGTTCTCTGTTTCCGAAACAAAGCTTTTTGAGCCGTTGCGTAATTGGATCTCTGCTCGGAGCTCCTTCTGCGGAGAACTCGTCAAGTGTCCCTACTGCTTCGGGCATTGGGTTTCCCTCGCGTTGGTACTGATCTACCAACCTCGAATCGTCGATGTCTGGCTCTTTCTCGATCTGGCCATATCGGTTTTCGTAATCGCGTGGCTCGGTGCGTTTCAAGCACTCCTTATGTGCCGGCTAATGGATCTCGTCGAAAAATAGACGCCAGCAATGAATCGATCTGGAACCGGCATAGATGAGGTTCGACTTGATGCTGTCGCGCCCAGCCAGTTGCAATCCCGGCCGCGCCTTTCATTGTGGTCCCTGCCTCACGGAGGGTCTTCCGACTTGTCGGGGCTTTTAAACGGATCGCCCGTATTCTTGATAGGAGGAGGGCCAAGTCTTCAAGACATCGATCTGGAACCGCTTTCCCGTCCCGGTGTAGTTACCGTTGGAATGAACAATTCGGCAGCCTCTTTCCGACCGAATTTCTGGGTGTCGGTCGACGAACCAAGCCACTTCATACAATCCATCTGGCTCGATCCGAAGATTACTAAATTTACTCGCGTGCAAAATCGGGACGGTCTCATTTTCGACAATGTATCGAAATCGTTGACTAGGCGTTCGGCAGCGGAATGCCCCAATGTCTTCTTTTTTGAAAGCGACCTCGAATTTGCATGCGACGATTTTTTGACGAGGCCCTCAGTCAGTTGGGGGCCAGCGAAATCGGGAGGGGGACGGTCGGTCATGCTTGCGACGTTGAAACTTCTCTATCACCTAGGGGCCGGTCATGTTTTTCTGCTCGGTGTCGATTTCCATATGACGAAGGAGTATGCGTATCATTTCTCCCAGACTCGTTCATCGGACTCGGTAACAGGGAATATGAAGTCCTATCGACTGTTGGAGAAATACTTCACCGCGCTTCGGCCCCGATTCGAAGCCGGCTCTTTCTTCGTATGGAATTGCAATCCGGATTCCCGTCTCAAAGCGTTTCCCCACTTGCCCTACGAAGAAGCCATTCGGTTTGCTACGAAAGAATTTCCGGAACCTGGAGTAGTTGACCCGACGCAGGGCCTTTACGACCGAGAGGGTGGGGGGAACGATTCAGCGGAGCTTTTCCCGGAAAATACGGCTAGCCATAATCGAGCAGGACTCCGCCGCATCGATCGGTCGAAACATCCGAGATCGGTCCCTGCGCCGATTGTGAATGGTGCCGCCCCACTCCCAGGATCGAGCGGAGTTCTCTTGATGGCAGACCGCGATTTGGAATGGCTCTTACCTTGGTGGTTTCATTGCTTCGAGCAAACGAATCCACTATTGAAGGTAGCATTAGTTGACGCGGGGCTTTCTGAGGAGGGTAGGGACTATCTAGCGAGAAAAGAAGTGCCAATCATTCCCTTGAATAGTCCTCTACCTGATTCCGTGTATCCCTGGTTTCACAAACCATTTGCGATCGCCCAATCGCCCTTTGACCGAACGGTTTTTTGCGATCTGGACTGCGAGGTCCGCGGTGATATCAGCCTCCTGTTCCATTGGCCGGGAGAAGGTATCTCACTGGGCAAAGACCTAATACCTTCCGGAAGATACCGTAAGTTCTTCCGGGAGCGATATTACTACAACAGCGGACTGGTTGGCATTCACACCGGGGATTCCGTCCTCGTAAATTGGTGTGACGAAACGCTGAAACTGTACAGAAAATTCCGGAGCGACCAGGAGATTCTGAATTTCACCCTCTACGAAACCGAGGCCACTATTGTAGAGCTGCCAGAACACTTTCACCAACTTCGGCTAGCCGGAGATCATCCAGATGCGGTGGTGATGCACTGGACAGGGCTGCCCGGCAAGAACCATATCCAGAAACGCATGAAACATTTGAACCTCCCATTACATTTATGACCGACGATTCGATCCGCATTTTACTGTCTGCCAACCAAGGGTTTGCCCAGTTGATGCTCGTGACAGTGCGTTCCCTTTTGCTCAACGCGGCAGAACCTTCCAGGATTCACCTTTTTCTGATTGATCGCGGGATACCGGGACATCTGAAGGAATTACTTGAAGTATATGTAATGGCGGCGGGAGCCCACCTTGAGACATTGGAAAACGCCTCGGACTGCTTCCGTGAGCATCCTGCGATTCCTGATATATTTTTCGATCTTCCCGACACCGGACATTATGACCGATTGCTCGCTCCCTACCTCTTCCCTGAATCGAAAATTCTATACCTCGATTCCGACTTGTACATTCAGTCCGACATCACCTCTCTGTGGAAAACTTCATGTGCCGGCTATCCCGTCGCTGCAGTGAGGGACCAGATTATTCCTGAAATCGGGGCGGATCACGGGGTCATCGACTGGGAAGTTCGGAAGCTGAATCCCGAGATTCCCTATTTCAACTCTGGTGTCATGCTTATGAATCTGGATATCTGGCGGGAAAGAGAAATTGCCGAAGCATGTTTTAACTGTGCTTGCGAATTCATGGCTCACTTCGAAGGCCCACCACCGCTCCACGATCAGTACGCTCTCAATGTTATCTGCTACCATGATTGGCTTCCTCTGGACGGTACCTGGAATTCTTTTGCTCAAAAAATACGTAAATGCCCAGAGGACGCGAAAATTGTCCATTTTGCCGGAGCCCAGAAACCATTTCACGCCTCAACTACGTTTTCCGGTTCGAGCCGATATTTTATTCGGCTCGCACAGAAACTGATCCAACCAGACTTGGATGTTGCCCGCAAATCCGCAGAATGCTATTCGCGAATCAACTCTCACCATAAGCAACTTCAAAGTTTCCAAGCAAAGCTCCTCTCGCCCAACGGCAGGAACGTGACATTCGCCCCGGCGGACCGTCTCGCAGAGCAGCCCGATCCCGGAGAGGTTGCTATGATTATTCCGGTCCGAGTCGATGACACGACTTCTCTTCGTTTTAAAAACCTCCGCTTCCTGCTGGAGCAATACGCCAAGGAATTGCCTCACCTGATCCTGTCGGAACAAGCTGGCCCAGATTCCAACCAAGTCCTCTCGAGACTCGTAGAAAAATTGCAGGCCAGCTCTCTTCATCATTTGAAATTCGAAGTCGATGACACTGCCATTCACAAGGCGCGGCTGATTAATGAAGCTGCCCGCTACGCATTTGACGCACTTGGGGTACGCTATGTGTGGCAGATTGACGCTGATATCTATGCTAACCCAGTCGCAGTCCTCAACCAATTGGCTGCCCTGAATTCCAAAGCAGTTCCTGTAGTAAGGCCCTTGCTTTTCTTTGTTCGCCTCGAAGCTGCCGAAAGCGAAACAGTTCTCTCGCTGTCCGGCGAAAAACTCGCAGCCTACGAACCGGGAGAAACGCCGGTCAGCCCCTACCAAATCATTGACCTGTTCGGTCCGGGGACGCTGATCTTCAGCCGGGAAGCCTTCGAGCAAACGGGAGGTCTCGACGAAAGTTTCTCCGGTTGGGGATGGGAAGACATGGACTTTGCCGAGCGTCTTAAAGAACTCCACACCCCGCATACACTTCCTTTAGTGGGAGTCCACCTGCATCACGAAGAAGACCGGATTCCGAACAAAGAGAATTTCACCCGCTATCGGAACGCTCACTTCGGCGACACTGATCCGGAGGAAATTGAACGCATCCTGGGTCATACGGTATTTCACAACTATTTGTCGAAGTTTTGTGTGATTCTCTTTGGCGAGAGTTCCCTGATTCCTGAGATCGAACGACTCTGTTCTTCGGATGAGAGAGTCGTGTTTCGTCCGTCACCGATCGATCCCAATACCTTTCCCACCCGTCGTGAACTGGCTCGATCACTCACTGATCAAGTCATATATTCACTTCGCGCAAATGAAGCTCGTTGGGCCGGATTCGCTTGGAACTTGACATCCCCATTCCCTCTTCCCGCTTCCTACGCTGCTTTTCGCGAGGAAGCCTTGATCAACCTACTCGTTGCTTCCAACTTCCGGATCGTTCTCATCGAACCGGGGCAGGACAAGGAAACGGCAGCGCATCTTCACTATCGGCGTCTCCTGAATCTTCTCACGAATGTCTGTGAAGCCTACGCACGGAATTTCGATATGCTGGTTAAACAACTGCCAGAGGCGGAAGTGACGATGGACTTGTCCTCCAGCGCACGGAATTGCCTCTCCCATTTTGGCATCGCTCCAAAGGAGGACACGCCCGCTGAGAAATTTACTGCTCCCACGGAATTGTCCGTCCGATGAGTGCGGACAGGCCACTGTTCTTCTCAAAATAGAACTCTTTCAGAAATGATCTCAATCGCGGGCGAATTCTTGTCACTGTCCATTTTCGACGATGTTGGTGTAGCAAAGGAAGGGTCAGGGGTGGAAGTTCGAGAAACCGGAAAATGGATTTCATTTCCTCTTCGAAATTGTCTCCCAAGTGTTCCGCAAAAACAAAGTGAATCCGGTCCCGGGGAATGATCCGCAAGGCCCGCTCAAGATGAATCGCATAACAGCCCATCCCCAGAAATCCTTGCCCGAAGCCGATCTTTTCTGCATTGTCCATTTCCGCTTTCAGGTTCTGTTCCAGAGTTCCTTCCGGTCGGGGAATTGGCCACCGTCCGCGGGGGTGGAGCTGGTTCCAGTGGTTCCACGCGCTAATGAGCCGGTCCACCGGGTTTCTCATGCCCACGACGAAGCGGGCATCGGGAGCGGCCTTGGCAATTCGGCCGAGTGCGTTCTCGGCGGCGAAGTAATTCGGCGTTCCGTCGAGCCTATATCTTTCGGTGCATCCGGCATAGAGAGACTCCACGAATTCAATACCTCGATGATAATGCTGATTGAAAAAATGGGTTTCCTTCGGGTAGGTGCTGCGGTCGAGGTCATGCCAGTCGGAGGGTTCGGAAATTTCCGGATGAAGGATGAGGCTTTCGAATAGGGACGAGGTGGCACATTTTTGAAATCCGGGAATATAGAGATTAGGTATCGAACTCATGAATCCTTCATCTAACGAATCAGCGGTCTCCTGGGTGGACAAGTATGAATTCACGAAAGATTGGTTTTCTAATCGGGAAAGTGACTGGTGGGAATCCTTTGGATACTTGTCTGCAGGTACGGTTCACGCGATGGAGATAGGTTCCCTGGAAGGTCGGTCGGCGATGTGGATGCTCGAACATCTCCTGGTTCAACAGGAGTCTACGCTAACGTGCATCGATTTGTTTAGCAATCCCGTGGTCGAGGCGCGGTTCGACACCAATCTTCAAGCGAGCGGAAAGGCACACAAAGTAACGAAATTGTCCGGCCCGTCGTGGACCCACCTTCGGAATCTCCGGCCCGGCCAATTCGACCTGATATACATCGACGGTTCTCACCACGGCCGGGATGTGCTGGAAGATGGTGTGCTTTCGTTTCGCCTAGTCAAACCGGGCGGATTCCTTATCTTTGACGACTACCCCTGGCGGAACGAAGATCATTCGGTATATCCGAAGGATGCCATCGACGCCTTTTTGTATCTCTATCGGGACGACGTACGCGTCTTGCAGAAGAAATGGCAGGTGTTTCTTCAAAAAATGTGATTCCCCATTTTGTCTTTTCGCAAGTGGCCGCACCGCTCTTCGATGGTACGCTTCACGTGCTCCCGATATTCGCGGATGTCGTAGCGGTGTTTCTCGGGATCGAGGGAAAGTTCCGGGCAGGCGTCAGGGAGAACCTGTCTCACTTGTGGGGGCAATGCGGTCAGTCTACCTTCGATGGTGATATGGTCCTGCACGAAGATGACGGCCTTCCCCATTCCCAAGGCCGGAAGCGCGATATGAATTCGGCTTGTGATGACAAGTTCGGCCCGGCTCATCCACCGGTGCCTGCGCGCACATTCGCGGACTCGTTCTTCCTGAGACAGGGTAAAGTCGACCACGTTGGTTCCCCACTGGACGGAACCCGCAATCTGTGTCTGGACGCGGTAGTGTGGGTTGCCCGACTGGAACAGGCGGGGATCCACGTCGACCATGAGGATGGAACCGGGGACTTCTTCCTCGATCGGTTCGCACAGGATAGTCGGGCATCCGGTGAAACTGGACTGAAGTCCGGCGGCCCGGCATCGCTCCAGGGAATCGGTATCCCGGCAGCCGATCGGTTCGTGGGAGCTTAGGAAGGCTACTTTGTCCGAGTCCGATAGCAGCATCGGATCGAACCATCCCGCCAAGAAGAGCGGTCTGACCGACTCGTGAATGGGCAGAGCTTCCCTCGTGACGAACCCGTTGACGATGAGGTCGGTGACTTCGCCTTTGTAGTTAGCAGCGCCGTCCCTCCACACGAATGCCGCTTTCTCTCCCAGGTATCGGGCGAGGACGTAACTCTGGAAGTCGTCTCCAATGTTATTGGTGCGGTAGGAATAGAGGCCAATCATCTCACGTCGATATCGGTTACGTCACAGTCAAAATACAAAAGCCGATTGGGGTTGTTCACCTTCGCCTGGTGCTCTTCGGTGCGCAGGCAGTCCACTTTGCGGTTGTAGGCGCAAGCGAGGAACTGCGATCCGGTCTGGAGGCAAACCACCTTGGCGGCAGAGCTGACGATATCGCAATAATCGTAAATGGTGCGGTAGGTGATCGATTCGAACTCGCGGGCAACAGGGAGCGGCTCGAATCCACGCACCTTGAGATCGTAATTCTCGCGAATCAAGGCGGTGGCGTTTGGATAGTGTCTGCGAACGTAATCCGTGACATTCTCGAAACTGTCGCGGCCTCCGGCGAGCCGGTAAGAGGAAATGTTCAGGTCCAGCAGGATCTTGTCTTTCAGGACCGGGTTGGACCGGGGATGGTAGAAGAGCCGGATGATCCGGTCCTCCTTGGAAAAGTCATCTCGTTTCAGAATGCCCGGATTGAACTCGTTTCGTTTAAACGGCTTATCTTCCCTGATGATGCCGTCGACAACGTCGTCTTCCTCAGGCACTTTCTCGCCAGAAATATAGGGATTTTTGTGGAAGAGAAATTCGAAAGCCTCGCGATTGCTCTTGAGCTGGCTCGTACTAGCAACATAGACTTTGTAGCCCAGTAGGTGGTACAACCTTGCTCGGGCAGTCCTTTCCACGCCTTCCCCGACTGCGGTGTGAGGGAGCAAAACGACCTTTCTTTGAGGTTGGTTTATTCGAGAGTTCAATGTCGGTAGAGACTAGCGACACCTTTGACTGGTATTCAAGGTTTTCTCCACCTGGAAGCTGAATCATTGCGATTTATCGGGCAATTAGGTAATCAGTTGATTCAGAAAAGCCCGGAACTTCTCGTCCTGAAACCGCTTGCGCCAGTTCCACACTTCCTTGGAGATCAGTCGGGAGAAGAATTCCCGGATGTCTTTGTCCGCTTCGCCGAGTGGCACCAGCACATGTCTTTTTTTTCGCTTCCAACACACCACTCAGGTGTAGGATCACCAGGGTCGCAAATTGCTCTTCGGCAAAGGTGATTGGGCTCGTACGTATATCGGGTGCCGGTTCTCTAATGCGCAACAAATCGGGAGAATCGTAGACACGGGACCAAATTTTTCGGTAATTCTCGACACCGGAAACCACCCTCTATCCGACTGGCCTTCGCATCGAGTTGAACAGAACGCGCAGATTACTCAAATTCTCTTCTCCCTAATTATCCCCCGGTTTTTTATACACCGCTTTTATACACGAAAGCCCAATTTTCGCGCAAAACCACGCAAAGAGAGCGGATTAACCTGAGAGAGACATGATCGCAAACCACTTATATTCAGCAATTTGCAAAGGAATGAAAAATCCTAAAAACTGAGCTAGCGAGAACCTGAATCTAGCGCGTCTACCAATTCCGCCACGTGAGCAGCGACGAAAAGCGGGCCGTAAGAAACACGGAAACCCAGTAAAGACAAACGCTTTTATTTGATCCCGACAGAAAGCCTCTCCACCTTATGTTGAGCAATCGCGATCAGTGAAACTTTCCTCACTAACATACTGGCCCGACATGGTATTCCGAGGTGCAGCAGAAAATATGGCACTCGACCAGGCAATATTTGAGCACACCCAGAAAACTGGTGACGCCTTTTTTCGATCCTATTGCTGGAACGCACCAGCTGTGACTGTTGGCTACTTTCATCGTTTCGCGCCGAGGGAATACTTGCACGATCCGGCACGTGGCCCCGTCCGCCGCTTTACCGGAGGCGGAAAGGTCGAGCACGGAGAAGATCTCACTTTTCTTCTCACACTTCCCGCAGGCTCCGAGCTCTCGTCGTTAAATGCGACAGACAGATACCAGTGGATCCACCAAATCGTGGCCGATTGTCTGAACAATTTTGGAGCGACAGTCCTTCTGGAGCAAAGGTCCCAACCACTCGCCACTGGCCCCTGCTTTGAAAACACGGTCGGGTGGGATCTCGTTGATCCAGGTTCTGGGAAAAAAGTTGGGGGAGGCGCGCAACGGCGCTCAGCCGGCCATGTCATACACCAAGGGAGCATCCGCGTTCCATCAAAACTCCGCCTACCCGACGCAGATTGGATTCAAGAATTCCTCCAACAGCTTTCTGAAGAGGTCCGACTGACAAATGAAATCACGGAATCCAAGTTATTGATGGACGCGGAGACTACACTTGAAAGCCGCTATGCCAGGAAAGAATGGAACGAACTGGCCCGTGGCAATTGACAAAATTGGTGTGTGACATTCAAATTTTTATGGTAATAAGGCCTTTCGGTGATCTTTGGACTCCCTTGAAATAAGGAATTCTTAACCAACGACGCCGGTAGTGGGAGATTATGCAGAGTTGGTTTAGTTTCGAATTGGATGGCGAACCTTGCCGCGTAGAAAGCGAAGACACGCACCTGTCGCTAGCGTCCTTCCTTTCCCAACTCGACCCCTGCTTTTCCTCATTTGCGCATCACAACCCGTGGCACAACAGCAAGCTGATTGTCATTGGCGATATCGAAAACGAGAGCCACAGATTTCGAGTGGCCGACGCAGGTCTCTTGATGATGCCCATGCTCGCAGGCAGGCAAGTCTGGACCCCAGAGGGAATTCGCAATGTCGAGCCGGACCATCCTGTAAACCTTGCTCTTCAAAAGGGAAACTTCGAAAGCGGAACAGAGCGCGAAGATGCTCTCATTACCCTGATGTTCGAAGGATATTACCGCCCGGACCTGCGCCGCCAGGGGCAAATATCGGACCAATTCGACGCAATCAACACACGCACAGCAAACGTGCCAGCCATTCGAAACGCTGCCGCCCAGGTTTTTGCCTCCACCGAACAACTCCGCCACGAAGCAGCACAGAAGGCAGAGCGCAGCGGACAGGAAAGCACCGTCTGGACCGGGAAGAAGGACATCTTCGGAGACCGATTTACCAAACGACTTTTCCAGATCAACGAGCGCACAACGCTGAACTACGTCGACAAATCGAAACGACGCTTTTATCGACCGGGAACACTTGTCGAGATGATGCGATTGAAAGCAGAGTATCCCAGCGCTCAGATCGTAGCAGGAGGGACGGGCCTTACCCGCTTAGGAAAGTCAGTCGAGTTTTCCAATCTCATTTCCCTCGAAGGAGTGAAGGAATTGAATGAGATCATCACGACTGAAGATGCTTGGGAGATTGGCTCGGCAATTTCATTGACCCAAATAGCAGAGAAGATCGGAAGAGAGTTGACATCCTTTAACAAGATCCTCCGACGTTTTGGTTCCCGAGCAATTCGAAACCGAGCAACTCTTGGTGGTTATCTCGCAACCGCTTGGCCATACGGACAGCTCGCTCCTCTCTTGATCGCCCTCAATGCACGCGTCATTCTCCTGTCGCAGGACGGAGAACGGGACGCCCCCATTTCTCAATTCTATCGCGAGGACGGTGGCACGATCACCACTCCCGGAGAGATCATTCGCAGCGTGATAATACCCCGAGCAAATGCAGGAATCCTCGCCGCACGTGGAATTACATCTCGTTTGTGTGACGTCTATTGCGCAGCCCCGAAACGGACCATGAGCCAGTCGTATGCGACGGGAGCCTTTGCTGTGGAACTCCGCGACAAAACAATCGTGAAGGCATGGATCGCCTATTCAGGAATTGCGAAATCTCCCGTTAGAGTGCGCGAAGTTGAAGAAGCTCTCACCGGTAAGCCATGGACGGAGAGCACAGTCTTCAGCATTCTCCCAATCCTGAACCAGGCGGTACAAGTGGAGGACGCCGATGCTTCGGATACGCTTACCGACTATCGAAAACAGCTAATCGTAACCCTGTTCCAGAAATTCTATTACCAGCACCCTACCCCGAGCAGCACTGATCCTGTGTCATTGACGGCAACTGGCGAGTTTGCCAAACTCAGCCAACCATTTTTTGATTCGTTA
This sequence comes from Verrucomicrobiales bacterium, assembly GCA_002698785.1. Taxonomy (GTDB): domain Bacteria; phylum Verrucomicrobiota; class Verrucomicrobiia; order Verrucomicrobiales; family DEV007; genus Arctic95D-9. The sequence goes on from PAAG01000047.1 coordinate 130,887, forward strand.
TCCTCGTGAATTGCTGTTTCAGCTCCGGCAGTTCTATCCCGTCTCCATGAGTGACCAGGAAAAAGACAATATCACCCCGTTTCGCCTTCCTGATGAAGGCAGTGGCGAGAACAAAGAAACTTTCGCTGAGCGCCTTCGACGCAGAAAGGACGAACTCAGCTCGGGAGGAAGCTCTCGCCCCGCACCCACATGGCAATCCCGCAGAAGAACGCTGGCCGCCCTTGTCGTAGAAAGCCCTCACCACTCGGCCTCGATTGCGAGAAAAAGAGCCGATGCCGCTCGAGCTTTAGATGGTGTGGAGGCAGTCATTCTTGCGGAAGACCTGCCTCCTTTCCAGAACAGTCTGGGCCCCGATTTCTCTGGAGAACCCCTGCTCGCAGGCGACGAGGTTTTCTATCGTGGACAACCTGTCGCCATTGTCGTTGCAACAGACGAAGCCACCTGCCTCCAGGCAGCGGACGCGCTCGACATAGAATACCACACCACCGAAGGGATCGTCGATCTGGATCATGCATTGGCCATGAAGAGCTTCCATGGGGATCCTAGGGTTTGTGAGAGAGGTGCAGCCAAACCCACCCTCTCTGAGGCTCAAAAAACGCTTCGAGGGAGTTTCAAGATTGCTCCCCAGGAATCCTGCTTATCAGAACCTCTCTCTGTAACCGTCCGTCCAGTGGACAATGGACTGGCATTAAACATCCAGTCAAAGGCACTCCTTCCTACCTCAGTCCGCACAGCAGCCGCTCGAGCCGCCGACATCCCGGAATCTTCCGTTTTTCTTGATTCCATTCCACTGGCAGGAGCGACCGAAGCGCTGGAGATGGAACCAGTGCGACTGGCGATGCTAGCGACCCACGCATCAATAAAAACGGGCAGCACTATTCAGTTGGCTCTTTCATCTGAGCATTCTCCCCTCACCCGTGGGCGCCGACATGCCGTTCAAGCAGGTTTTGAAGTCGGATTCGATGAGAAAGGAGTGATTTCTGCCCTGAATCTGAATCTCTCCTTGGATGCGGGCTTTTACGTCGCAGATTCTGCCACCGTAATGGATCGAGCGATGTTGCACGCCGATTCTGTTTACGCCATACCCAACCTACGGATTGCTGCGCGCCTCTGCCGAACGAATACGATTGTTTCTTCCACTCTTCCCGCTGAGGGGGCCGCACAGGGAACATGGGCGGTAGAAGAAGTTATTCAGAAAGTGGCAGAAGCTGTCGACTTGCCACCACACACAGTACGAGAGTCGAATTTCTACAACGAAGAAAAGGAGCTCAAAACGACTCCTTACGGCCAGCCTGTCAATGCCACAGCAATTTCCCGGGTCTGGAATCAAGTTCTGGTTCGCAGTGATTACGAAAATCGGATCAAGGAAGTGGAAAGGTGGAACAAGAAGAACTCCACCCACAAACGCGGTATTAGCATCATTCCCATCAAATTCGGATTGGGCGACCCCCGCTCGGAACGAAATGCAGCAGCCTCCATCATCCAGATCCTCGCAGACGGTTCGGTTCTTGTTAGGATTGGAATGGTGGATACCAATGATGGGCTCTCCTCTCAAATTCAAGAGGAAGTGGCTCGTCATCTCGGCATCGATGCTGATTCCGTCCGAGTCATCCTGAATGACTTCGACGTTTTGCCGAGAGCCACTCCAGTAATCGGTACCGATGCGGCAGGTTTGGTGCTTCGGTCACTGGAAGAAGCCTGCAAGAAGCTCTTATCCCGCCTTCGCGAGGTCGCACTTCAGTTGTTCGCTGCACGTGGCCAGACGGAGATCGAGATGGAAGCCATCCAGTTTTCGAATAACTCCGTGGGTAGTGATATTTCTCCCACGAGCCCTTTGCATTTCAAAGAAGTCATTGAAGGAGCCTGGCGGAAACGGGTGAACCTCGTTGAAACCGGATACCATCGTACCCCCAACCTCTGGTGGGATCCCGATCTCGGAGGGGGCTGGCCTTTCTCTTCTTTCACCTATGCGGCTGCAGTGGCGGAGATTCAAATCGACGCGTTCACCGGCGAAATTCAGGTTCTTCGGCTCGACGTCGCGCACGAGGGCTCTCCGTCAGTAAATCAGAGTGATAGAGATTTTGCTCAGCTAATGCGCTCGTTTACCATCGGAATGGGGTGGGTCCTATCCGAAGAGCCCGACTCTCCCTCGAGGGAAAGAGACCACTACGTCGGCGAAGGAATTTCTGGCTTTGCCGATGCTCCATTCCAAATCTTTACCGACCGCCTTCGGCCCGCCAGCGATCGCAGCTCGGCTGCCGGGGATCCCTGCGGGGAAGCTCCCCTGCTACTTGCCATTTCAATACGAGAAGCCCTGTGGGATGCTCTTCGCTCTTTTGGCCTCGATGCAAGCCTGGAGATCGACCTTCCGCTTCCCGCTACGCCTCCGAGCGTATTGGCAACTTGCAAAAAAATCAGCCAGCAACTGCGAGAACAAAACGAGGAAAAGAAGAAGGCATAACAAAGCCTTGCCCCCTTTCCTATCCCTCGGTTAATCCGGCGTGCAATCGCAAAATCCTCTCCAGTTCTTCGATCGCTTTCTGATCTTCGTAAGACCGGTGTCCGGTAGGCACAATCAATTCCGATTCGGCCCCTTTCTGATGAGAACTCCAGTATTCGACAACCCCATCCGAGCTGTTAGGAGTGTCGTTCTTACCTCGGTCTCCGATAATGGAATGGTAGACGACACCTGGCTTGTAAGGTGCCTGGTTCAGCGCCTCCACGATGGGAGAGTCAGGTTGAAGTGACTGAATACTCGTCATCTTCTTACCTAACGTTACCCCCAAATCTTTCTGGAAAGGCATTTCAAATACCGTCGTCGTTACATCAAGAAACCCGGATGGCAATTTTGCCAGGCGAGACACGACATTCGCAGCATTCAGCTCGGCCAATTCAGCCCCTCCGTGAGGTGTTGAATAGTAGACTGCCCTTCTCACAGCAGGATCGGGAGCAAAGAAAGTCAGCGACCGAGCATCTTCTTTCACTCCACCTGGAGGAAACTCAAATTGCGAAAATGGAACATCACTGAATTGATCCCAGAGATGATCCCCCATATCGGCGACTAACAAGTGAGTCAAAACACCCCCCATACTGTGCCCTACCCCAATCATATTTTTACTGAGCGGGTCATTTCCTTCGGGATCGTATTTCGCCCTCAGATCAGCCAGACATTCTCGAAACAACCTCGCAGATTCTGGTATCGTCAGGGAGCTAGGATAGGCGAACAGCATGAACTGATACTTTTCCGACAAATCATCCTCAGCACTCATGTGAGGAATGATATCCCTCCAGATCATCGGCGACGAAAACAGCCCGTGCGTCAAGACAACTGGAATCCGGTTCGGATCATAAGGCTCGGCGAGAAATATTCCCGACTCCTCAATCTGCACTGCAGCCAGAAAAAATCCAGCGAGCCCCAGAATCAACTCATTCTCTCCCGAAGCAAGCATCTCAACCGGCGATGAAAAGTCGGCTGCAACCGCATAATCAAATCCGCCATACTCATACGAAGTCGTCACAAGAGGGTTCAAAAACGAAATGGCCACCGACCGACCACCACTCGAATCCGTCACGTTTTCGATCACGGCGGAAACCGGGACATGTAATCCCCGACGAAAGAAATACTCCATTTCCTCAGCCCGCTCGGGAGACTGATGACGAACACCCACAAGACTGGCACCAATCCCATCCCGTCGCTTCTTCACCACACCACGCCCCTTCACAGAAACAGTGGAAACAACGTTGTCGAAATAGTCATCCTCGTAATAGGAACCCGCCCCTGTCGAAACATCGAATCTCACATCCCCACAATAAAACGTGTCCCCGTCATTACCGCCAGCGCGCCCATTCCCGATCCAATATTCGACAAATCTGGCGAGGGAGAAATTGTGCAATTCCAACAATTTCTTTCTCGTATCCAACTCCAGGTGGGTCGCAGCAAGCTCGTTCCTCGCGTAGAGAGCTGAGTGGAGGTAGCATCCCGCAGCACGCCCAGTCTGGCCTCGCCACTCGTATCGACGGGCATCCCTCAACAGACTGAGACAATCGACTGCGATCTCCTCGACTTCTTCATTCTTATATGCGTCTTCGTCGAGCATCCGCAGTTCGCGGGCAGACTCGATCGACTCGCGAGTCAATTTGCCATGCAGAGTCCGGACCTTGACGGTCGAACACGAGGTAAACGCGAGGAAAAAAACAAGTGGAACGCATCTCCAAAGGAGAGCGCCACAAATTTTTCGTCCGTGATGCTTCATGAATTTTGGCTACGAAATGACTAGCCGACACAGTGTCGCTAGTCGGAAAATGGTAAAATAGCAAGTTGATCCTGCATGCGGCTTCTCTTGAAACTCTATACGTTGCCACGAGCCATCTGGAATGCTTCAGTCTCATAATCCAGTATGATCCCCCTTTCCGCAGCCCCCCCAGATCCCGCCACGTCTGAAGTCTGGCACGTCCTTTTCCAATTGGTCGTCCTGCTCGCGCTGGCTCTGGTCATGGGGACATTGTTCGAGAGATTCCGGCAATCGGCGATCCTTGGGTATCTAATCGCTGGAATGCTTGTCGGTCCTGGCATGTTTGACATTGTCGATGCCGATTCCGGTGTTCCCGTCATTGCCGAATTGGGCGTTTCTCTTCTTCTCTTTGCTATCGGGTTGGAATTCTCGGCCCGCAGCCTACTCAAACTCGGTCCGGCAGCAGGAATAGGGGGAACGCTCCAGATAACCCTGACTCTCGGACTCGGTGCTCTTGCCGCCCTCATTTTCGGCTTGGATGGAAAAGGTGCTCTCGCCGTTGGTGCTACAGTCGCATTGTCCTCAACAGCGTGCGTTCTGCGGCTCCTCACCGACCGAGCAGAGCTAGACTCCGTGCACGGCCGAACGGCCCTGGGTATCCTACTGATGCAGGATGTTGCCGTTGTTCCCCTGGTGCTTCTCGTCACGATGTTGTCAGAGGGCGGGACCTTCTCCGAGGTAGTCGTCAGCCTCCTCAAGGCAGCCATTCTCATTGTCTCTCTCGTCACCGGGTTCCTTCTTCTCTCAAAATTCGTCCTCCCGCCTCTGATGAGACAGCTCAGCTTGGCCCGTGATCGGGAGCTTCTCGTTCTTTTGTCAGTGGTCCTCGCCATAGGATCAGCGCTCGCCGCTCATTCACTGAATCTCTCTCCTGCCCTCGGCGCATTCCTGGCGGGAATGCTGCTCGCAGAGTCTCCCTTTGCGACTCAGGTCCGCTCGGATATTGGTGGCCTGCGCATCGTTTTCATCACTCTGTTCTTTGCCTCCGTCGGGATGCTTGGTGATCCCCACTGGATAGCGCGCCATGCCTTTCCCGTGTTAGGGATCACTGCCCTTCTCCTCGCAGGAAAGGCACTCGTCATAACGGGGATCGCATTGGGTTTCCGTCTGCCTCCACGACACGCAGTTGCCAGCGGAATTCTTCTCGCTCAAGTCGGCGAATTCGGCATTGTGATCGCCGGAATCGCCAATGGTTCCGATCTGTTCCCGGAGGAGACATTCCGATACCTGGTCTCTGCTACTCTCGTTTCCCTTTTTGCTACCCCCTTGCTGATCCGTGTCGCATTACCAATTGGTGACAAAATACAGGCGTTACTTCCTGGAAAAGGGAGCCTCTCCCAAATTCCCGCCTCCGAGAAAAAGGACCCGTCTGACAGTCTTGTATTAATCGTTGGATTCGGTCCCTCGGGACAACGAGTCGCAGAAGAAGTCAGAGCTCACGAGGGAGTCACTCCCCGAGTGATCGAGATGAAGCCCAACAATGTCGACCTTGCTCGCTCGATGGGAGTCGACGCAGTTCTTGGCGATGCGACGAACTTGGATTTTCTCATTCATGAAGGCATTTCACGCGCCTGTGCCATCGTGATTACCCTCCCAGACCACCGAACCGCAATCAAAATTGTCGAGTCTGTCCGCACACTGAACCACGGCATCGTCATCATTGTGAGAGCCAGGTATCACACCTTCGTCGATGAACTCGAGCGTGCCGGTGCAACAATTGCGGTCGATGAAGAATACCTCACAGGCACAGGCCTCACCCAGTCCATGAAAGACCTTCTGGATGGCGAAGAGGCCGTGGGCCCAAGGAGACAGGAAAGCGACGAGAGAGATTCTTAACATGTCGAAAATGTCAAATTAGGGAAGTTGCAGCGTTGAATGTGACAGTCGTGTTTCCTGGCTGTTAACCACCACGTCCAAGCATGCTGTTCACAATCCTCATCGTTGCCGCTTCTTTAGTTATTATCCTCCCACTGCTGAACTTTCTGAGTTACAGGATCATGGGCGGAATCATCCGAAACCGACAAGAGACCTGGGACCTGAATATCTGCTGTGGAAAAACGGATGGCGGAGGGGTGAACGTCGATATCGTAAAGCATGCTGACATCCCGAACCTCGTCGTCGTGGATGATATCTACAATCTGCCCTTCACCGCTGATCAGTTCGAGCACACGCTCTGCTCCCACACCATCGAGCACGTAGAAGATCCCAAAGCATTTTTCGATGAACTTCAGCGTGTGTCAAAAGACGTCACGCTCGTCGTTCCTCCCCTTTGGGACCTCAGTGCCGTTCTCAATGTCTTCGAGCATCGCTGGCTCTTTCTCACTTTTCGTAAAGAACATCACAAACTTCCCAATTACATTGTTCTCCCCTTTGCGCAGTTCTTTCAGCAGAGACTCGGCCAAAAGATCCGCGCCTAGTCTTCCCCGACCAAGGGGTTAGCAATATCCCAATCAAGCGGTATCTTCCTGCTCACAATCAATTGTCGTGAGCAAGAACGCCAGCAAACTCCCCAGAACAGCCATCCTCAATGTCGTCGGCCTGACGCTGCGCCACATCGGGCCAGAAACTCCTTTTATACGTGATTTCCTGCATCGAGAGGAGAACAGGCTGCTGAATATTCGACCCACTCTTCCTGCAGTAACGTCGTCAATTCAGGCCACCTACCTCACGGGAAAACTCCCCGGTGACCACGGCATCGTGGCCAACATGTGGTATGATCGGGAGTATGCCGAGCACCGGTGCTGGAAACAATCCAACCATCTCGTAAAGGGGAGGAAGCTGTGGGAACACATTCGCGAAGAATACGATTCCACATACACCTGCGCCAAAGTCTTCTGGTGGAACAACATGTATTCCACAGCCGACTATCAGATTACCCCTCGGCCAATCTATTGCGCTGATGGGAAAAAGGTCTTCGATGTCCAGACATGGCCCATGGACCTGCGTCATCGGATCAAGCGAAAGCTCGGTAAGTTTCCCTTTCCTGCTTTCTGGGGGCCGGCGGCGGGCATCGACTCGAGTAAGTGGATCGCTGAGTCCGCGAAATGGTTCGAAGACAAATTCTCGCCCAACCTGAACCTCGTCTACCTCCCCCATCTGGACTACAATCTTCAGCGGGTTGGCCCAGACTCGCCCGACCTCGTTGAAGACCTCTACGCCATCGACAAAGTCGTCAAAGATCTCGTCACTCATCTCGAGAAGCGCGGTGTCCGCGTTCTCCTGATTAGCGAATACGGAATCACCAGAGTCGACCGCCCCATACACCTGAACCGGGTCTTCAGGAAAGAAGGCTGGATTTCCTGGAGGGACGAGCTCAAGCGCGAAGTCATCGACCTCGGCAACTGCAAAGCTTTTGCCATCCCCGATCATCAATTGGCCCACATATACATCAACGATCCATCAATCACCGAAGAAGTGATTGCCACAGTTCGTTCAATCGATGGAGTCACGGATGTGTTTCGCCCTTCAGATAAACCAGAGCTCGGTCTCGATCACGAGCGGAGCGGCGACCTGGTCGCTGTCTCGGATCAGTCCAGTTGGTTCACCTATTACTACTGGGAGAAAGACAAGCGTGCGCCTGACTACGCCCGGTGCGTCGACATTCACAGAAAACCTGGCTACGACCCGGTAGAACTCTTCATAGATCCCAAGATCAAGCTCCCAAAGCTAAAGGTAGCCGGAAAACTAACGAAAAAAGCCCTGGGTTTCCGAATGCTGATGGATCTCATCCCCTTGGATGCCGGCCTCGTCAAAGGAAGTCACGGATGCATTCCCGAAGACGACAATGACTTCCCTGTCCTGATCGGAGATTTTCCTGATTTAGAACGCGGCGAAAAAATCACTGCTCTCGAAGTCTACGACCACCTTCTCGAATACTGCACCCGGGCAGAATAAGCGGAGCGCAGCCTCACCCTTGCCCGTAATAGGCTCCGGCACCGTGTTTTCGAAGGTAGTGCTTGTCGAGAATGTGCTTGGGAAGGCCCCCTTGATCTGGGTTTAGCTGCCATGTGCCCATCGCCATCTGCGCACACACTTCAAGCGCCACGGAATTTTTCACGGAATCCATCGCATTTTTTCCCCAGGTAAAAGGCGCGTGATATTTTTGAAAACACGCGGGCATCTCCATGGGGTTGAGATTTCTCCCTGAAAAACACTCCACAATCGCAAGCCCCGTATTGGTCTCGTAATCTTCAGCGACTTCGTCTTTCGAAAGCTCTCTCACAACCGGGACCGAACCATAAAAGTGATCTGCGTGGGTCGTTCCCTGGCAAGGCAACTCCACGCCCGCCTGCGACATCATCGTCGCATAGACAGAGTGGGTGTGCGTGACTCCTCCTATCTCCTCAAATTCTCGGTACAAAATTCGATGAGTAGGAGTGTCCGAAGACGGTTTCAGATCTCCTTCTACCACCTCCCCCTCGAGATCGACCACCACCATATCTTCAGCCTTGAGAGAATCGTAGGAAACACCACTCGGCTTGATGACAAAGAGGCCTTTTTCCCGATCAATCCCCGAGACATTTCCCCAAGTCAGTCGGACAAGCCCCTCCTTGACCAGCATCAAGTTAGCGTCAAAAACCTCTTGTTTCAGTTTTTCCAGCATTCAGGCAATGGAAGCGGGAGAGACCTCACGTGCAACCGGAGAATTCACGTGAGAAAATTCCGTAGACTTGCGATATCGTAACTCCCCGCCTATGAGGTGGTGACTATGTGGCGCAAAATCCAAAAATTCCTCGGAACGATCGTTCCCTCTTTTCTTATCGGGCTTCTCGTCACGGTTGGGATTTGCATGCTCAATCGCTGGGACGCCATGGTTCCCATCACTCTCATACCCATCTGGGCATGGGCCGGATTCGCCATGATCGTTTCGCTGCTTTGCTGGATCGTCTGCCGAAACGTATATTCGATCGTTGTGATGTGCATATGGCTCGCCGTGGGCGTTGTCTTCTCCGAAGAGACCCACGGAATCACCCGCGAGCTGGGGCACGCCATCTTTACCGCACCTCCCACCAAAGACGAACAGGCGATCACCCTCTGCGTGGTAAACGTGAATTGTAATGGGCAAAAGTCGTCGCTCGACCGCATCAAAGACTTATCTCCCGACGTCGTAATTATCCAGCAAGCACCCGAGCAAGAAGCTCTGGAAGCTTTTGCCGACGAGTTGTGGGGAGCAGAGAGAGACCTCCTTACCCACCGGACAAATGCCATTCTTGGTCATGGGAAATTCCTGAATACCCTGGCCGAAGAAGAATCCTCCACAATTCACGTAAGGCTGCGTCACCCCAAGGGAGCAACGATCGACGTCACAGACATTGAACTATCCTACTGTGCCCCCAGGATCGACATGTGGAAACCGGAGGTCTGGAACGATCTTATCGATACTCGGATTACCAATCGAAAACTCGTCCGCGCCTTTCTTGGTGAGAACGAGATGACCACTCCTCGGATTGGCCGAATCGTCAGCGGAGGATTCGGCACACCACCCGCAGACGATGTCTATCGCCCTCTCATCACAGCCAAACTTGTTGATTCCTACGCAGAATCCGGAGTCAGTTGGGGCAATACCTACCCTGGAAAATATCCGCTCCTTCGCCTCGATCAGATCTGGGTGTCGAAAAATCTCGAACCGCGCAAAACATTTGCAGTGCACAACCCCGATTCCGACCACCGCACGGTAGTAACCTATCTTCGCCTTCCCTCTGCCAAATAGCAGGTCTTACTTTCCGGCAAGATTGTCCTTCGCGACTACTCGTAACCGCACCGGAATCGTCGCCTGTTTCCCGTCTTCAGCAGTCCTGAGAAAAAACTCCCTCTCAGTTTCCGGGACCCAATCCGCAGCCGTCAGGAAAAATCGCTGCTCGTCCTTGCCTTCCGGGATCATCAAGCCATTCAATCCTATGTTATCGACGTAAACTCCGTGCGGAAGATTTCGGCCCGCATCTTCCTTTCCGAAAGTAATGCGCCCGTTGTAGCCGAGTCGATCTGCCACGACTCTCGCCATAATCGTTTCGCCAGGATGAATGATGAACTCCAGCACTCCATCCTTGCCTACTTTTCCACTATTTCCTTCCGGCTGAATCTCTACCATCACCTTGGCATCCGCACCTTTCTCGATCTTTGTCAGGCCGCTTACATTGTGAGTGAGTTCTTTGGTACCTACTTCTGCCACAGCTGTGAATGACAAACTTTTCATTCCTTCCTCATCTACACCGGCAAAGTCACCTGTAGCCGAAAGAGGGATCGAAGCGCGATACTGGTCTCCTTCAATCGTCACTGGACCATGGGAAACGAGGCCATGGGGAAGACCATCAACTCGAATTTGAATCGGGCCTCGGAATCCATCTTCCCGCTTCGCAGTAAACATGATCTCCGAACTGCTTCCGGGACTTATTTTCAATTCTTTCTGTGAGATGGAAACTGAGAAGTCTGGCTGGGGCTTCCGAATAGTGAGAGCATAATGGTACCCTTCTCCGCCAAACCCACGCACATCAGCGATCTTCACACGATATTCACCATCTGCAGGAGCGTGAAATGTGAGCTTTGAATCCTTTCCTGACATCCGTTCAGCGTCATCATCATTCTCGTAATAAATTCGGTATAGTGGCAAACCATTGGGACTCGGTTCAGCCCCGGGCGCCAGCGCCCTGACAATATAGCAAGGTTGACCGACAGGATGTGCCTTGGCAGTCGTGCCGAAGTATGTATGGCGCGCTCCGAATCCAGGATAAACCAGGAAGCCGGAATCGGGACCGCGAGGGTAATGCCACAGCTTCACGACCTCCCCGTTGACATACAGGAACTCGTTCAACTCCATCTCCCTCCAGTTCTGAACGCGGAAATCACCGGACGTTGTCGAGTCCTTTCCTCGAAACGTCAGCCATGAATCACGCATCGCCTGAAGAACGACTCTCTCGACAGGTTTACCCTCAGAATCGGCGATCGCGATAATTGAATCGAGCTCGGATTTGGAACGCTCAGCATTGACCTCCACTATCCAAGCCTCGCCCTTTTTCGCAGAAAAACGAAACTCATCCGTATCCCCCATCTCACCGATCGTCCCCTTCACCTCAGCAGGAAGAGCAAGAACAGGAGCCTCCCCTTCCGTTTCATCCAGAATGTTCGTCTTTGGATCTCCACTGCTCATCGACGCACTTGTCTCCGCCTCACGGTATCCTTCACCCCCATCACCTCTCGCGATTTGAAAGCCACTGGCAGACAATACTTCAACTGAACCGTCGAGACGCGCCGCTATTAGTTCGTCACCACTTCTGGAAAACGCCAATGAATCGACAACATCAGTCTGGGCCTCGTACACGGTTGCTGGATTCAAGTCGGGCAGCGACCAGAGTTTCAATGCTCGATCAGCGGAAGCCGTAGCGAGCCATCTTCCGTCCTTCGACATAGCCATTTCGACAATCGCATCCTCATGCCCAAAGCGTGCGTGCAGAACAGGATTAATCTTCGGCTCCGTTCTGGAAAGAAGACGCCATACTCGAATCCGATTATCAGCGCCCACAGCGACGACAAATTTTCCATCGGGAGTGAAATCGATTCGGTATTGTTCTGCCTGAGGCTGATTCAAGGTATCAAGACGTTCACCATCCGAAACACGCCACAGCTTCCCGGTCGAGTCCCCGCTGGCGCTCGCCAGAATTGCTCCATCAGGAGAGAACGCTAAGTCATAGACAGCACCATTATGGCTTTCAATTTCCCTGACAGGCTCGCCATCTTTGGAATCCCAGAGCCGAATGACACGGTCGTATCCCGCCGTAGCCATCAGTTTCCCGTCAGGAGAAAACTCCGCATCGTAGAGAATATCGCGGTGCATTCCTTCACCGACGCGTTGGATCACCTTTCCCGTTCCAGGATCCCAGATTGTCGCGACTCCCTTGAGACCGGTGATTCCCGAAGCAGTAACAAGACGTTTACCGTCGCGAGAGAAATGAACGGAATTGATTTTTCCATCATCCTGCTTCAGCGACCGCACAACTTTTCCTGACTTTGCATCTACTAACACACCCTCATTGAATCGCGCCTTGGCAATCCACTTCCCATCGGGAGAGTATTCCATAGCCGTCACAGGTTTCTCGATACCTCCAACAGGAGCGATCTCAGGAACAGTCAGGGTGGAAAGAATCGATACGTCATTTTCCGGCTTTGGGCCTTTCGCCCCTTGCTTCACCCATTCCGTCAAAAGTGCAATCTCCGCATCTTCCATCTGCGGCTCCCGCTTCGGAGGCATCGCAGGTTCTGCCACCTTGTGAATTGTCTGGAGGAGATACGAATCGTCGGGTTTCCCGGGCACAATAATTGTCTTATCCTCCGACTCCCCTCCCAGCATCAGGTCCTCGAAAGTCTCAACCGAAAAATCAGCTTCGAAATCATAGTTATTGTGGCACCCCGAGCAGTAATCACGCAGTAGTGGAGCAATGTCGGTGTGATAGTCAATCTCTCGCCCTGACACATCACCGAGGAAGACTCCCCCCAAGAGCGCTGCCACTGCAACCAAAGCAAATTTGGATTTCATCGTTTGACCAAAGAGTTGAATTTTATCGTTGGAACAGAAACTCTCGCGACGTCATCAATGCCCAGAATAGATCCTCGTAGGCCAGTCGTTTCTCCGCTCCTTTTGCGGCTACTAAAAGCTCTCGAAACCCTTCCTTCTCTCTCTTCGTCGGATAACGACAGAGAGTCGCGAGATACGCCTCATCAATGACTGCATCTGCAGACTTCTCAGAAGACAGCAACTGCTCGACAACACTTTCCTTGGCGGCGAGCTTGTCGTTCAGCGTTGAGCCGTTGGAAAGGTGCAATGCCTGAATCATACTCGGCTGGTTGGAACGCTCACATTCGCAGGTGATCTCTCTCTCATTTCTCCCAAAGGTCTTCAGGAAATATGACTGCACTGCAGAATCATATAACTCGATCGCCCTTGTGCCCTGGTCATAAAACTCTGTCTTCTGCGTACTCCCATCTTTAAGCACGACATTTTCGAACTTGGTCGGAACTCCCGAAACCTTCACGATGGCATCGTGCATAACCTCTGCCATGAGTCGCCTCGGATAGTATCGAGAAAGATACTTGGAGTCGTCTTCGTTTTCTGAGAGCACCTCACCACTCCGCTGGTAAGTTTCACTTTCCAGGATCAGTCGCATCAGCTCTTTCAAATTAAAGTCAACTTCCTTGGCCAGATACTCCGAGAGCCAGTCGAGAAGGGCTTCGTTACTCGCAGGATTGGAAGCTCGCAGATCATCCACAGGATCGACAAGTCCTTTCCCGAAATAGGCTGCCCAGACACGGTTCGTGATCGACCGAGAAAAATAGGGATTCTCCGGGTCGGTCAGCCAATCAGCCAGTGCCTCACGTCGGTCAGTATCTGATTCCGGATCGATAGATTCTCCGTCCAAAGGGGCAGGAATCTGGGGCTTTCCTGTCCTCGGCTGAATCAGGTCTCCACGTGGCTCAACGAACAGTGTCCGCATTCCGTCCCCGTTTCTCGCATCACCGCCCCAACCTTTGGCACGTACTCTTGAGAAAATATTCGCAAAGGCGTAGTACTGATCGTTCGTCCATTTCTCAAGAGGGTGGTTGTGACACTTCGCACAATTGATTGAAAGGCTCAGAAAAGACTGGCTTACGTTTTCGGCCATTGTTTCAGGATCCTGGTGCACCGCGTAGAAATTCGTCGCACCGTTTTCATTGCTCACACCTTTGGCCGTAACCACCTGCCTCGCCATCTCGTCCCACGGAGCATTCGCTGCCACATTACCTCTTATCCACTCGTAGTAAGCTTTGACGGCATCAGGTCGAAGCAACTGCCCATTTACGAGAAAAACATCTGCCCAGCGATAGGTCCAGTAATCGACGAACTCTTCTCGCTCCAACAGTTCACCTATCAATTTCTTTCGCTTGTCAGGATTCTCATCGGATAAAAATGTTCGCGTCTCTGCAACCGTTGGCAGCATTCCGATTGTGTCCAGGCAAACCCGGCGAAGAAAGACTTCATCCGAGCATCGTCCCGAGGGTTTCAGCTTGAGTTCTTGTAATTGTGCCAGGACCAACTCGTCGATTTTGTTCGCACTCGGAGCGCTTGTGTAGACTTCCTCGGGGACAGCATTCGGAAAAGGGCTTCGAAAACGTGCGAGCGATACCTTGCTCGAATACAGAGCTGAAACCGCTCCTTCACCATGACCGATAATCTCAACGAGCCCATCCTTATCGACAAATGCGATCGTCTCATCCGCAGAGCTGAACTGCGCCCACTGAGTTACGTCCATCGTCGACCCATCGTTGTAATGCGCGGTAACCAGGACTCGCTGCTTATCACCCTTTTTTAGAACGGACAGAGAAGGCATCACCTCGATGCGCTCAATTTCTGCATCGGTCTCTTCCGGAGCTTTGGCACCGTTTGCGATCCACTCAGCGAGAATTCGATAATCGCGGGACCTCGGATCGAGTCTCTTGCTCCCCTTGTGAGGCGTCGCCATTGTCGGTTTCGTCAATAGCAGGCTTCGGGCTGGATCAGCTAACTCCACTCGACGCCCTTTGGCCTCGCGGGTAATGGTGTAGAAATCTCCCGGCGGATCGTATCCCCGAAGACTTAGACGAAATCCACCTTTCCCCGCCACAGCTCCATGGCATGCGCCCATGTTACACCCCTGCCGAGTCAACACGGGAAGAACATGATTCGAAAAACTCCACGAGAACTCATCATCGAAACCTGTCACGGTCACCTCCCGAGTAGCTTCACCCCCGGGAGTCTTCGCCGTCACAACAGCCGTGCCATTCCCCTTGGCGATAGCAACACCATCAGCAATCTCAACCACCTTCGGGTTACTACTTTGGTAGGATACACTCTCCACCTCTCCAATGAATTGCTGCTTGTCTCGACGAACCGTTAACAGATGCTGCCTTCCTTCCGCCCCGCGCAAATTAACTTTCTCAGGTAAGATATGCAGTTCCGCCCGAACCAACGGGACGAAAACGAGTGCCGCAGTAATGATAGTAAAAATTGTCTTCATCAGGCAAACAGCTCTCGAATAGGTTCTGTTCCAAAATCGACGATCGGGAAAGGGCGCCCCGACGGTCCCGGCAAATGCGTCTCCAGGTCAAAACCGAGCGCATGAAAAATCGTAGCGACCATCTCAGGCGGAGCCACCGGTCTTTCCGCAGGAAAACCACCGATCGGATCACTCTTTCCAACGACCTCTCCGCCTTTGATTCCGCCGCCAGCGAAGGAACAGGTGAAACACTGCGGCCAGTGATCTCGGCCACCCGCAGGATTCACTTTTGGTGTTCGGCCAAACTCACTGAGCCCCGCCACGACGACATCGCCGAGCATCCCTCTTTGCTCCAGGTCTTCAATCAAGGCCGAGTATGCTTGGTCATACATAGGGGCTACCTCGTCCTTCATTTGAGTCACCGAGATGAAAGGCTTCGAACCATGAATGTCCCAGGACAGTTCGTTGAAAACAGTGAGGAAAGTATTCACCGTCACGAAGCGGACACCGTTCTCAATCAGACGTCGAGCCAGAAGAAAACACTGTCCGACACGATTCATTCCATAGCGATCTCGAACCGATTGCTTCTCCTTGGAAAGATCAAAAGCAGCGCGTGCGGTCTCACTCGTCATCAGGCGAAAGGCCGAATGAAAATTTTCATCAAGAAGTCGCGCGTCTTCACTCGCTTCAAACTCTTTCACAGTCTGATCCACGATTTGACGCATCGATCGTCTGCGCTCAAGGCGTGAGGCCCCGATCTGGTCGGGAGGAAGCAAATCCGGAACCCTGAAGTCCGGCTTGGATGGGTCAGCCATCAGCGCAAAAGGATCCATTGCTTTTCCAAGAAAACCTCCCGCCTGACCATTTGGTAAATTTCCACCGCCACGACCCATGAGCTCAGGCAAAACCACGAAAGGAGGAAGATCGTTCCGTGCCTTCATCAGGTAGGAGGCCACCGCACCGGCATGAGGTGTCTCGATCCCCCCGGTAAAACGGCGACCTGTCTGCATGATCTGCCAGCCAGCGTCGTGCACCGCTGCGCCGCCATGATGGCAGGAACGCACGAGAGAAAACTTATCTGCCACCTTGGCATGCATCGGCAGAATTTCGGAAATATCGATCGCCTCTGATTTCGTCCGAATCGGTTTGAAAGGCCCTCGAATCTCCTGCGGCGCATCGGGCTTCATGTCCCACAGGTCGACGTGACTCGGTCCCCCCAGGTTGAAAATCATGATGCATGATTTGGTATCGTCTCCTTTGACGTGCCCCTGCTGCTTCGCGGAAAGCAACTGAGGAAGCGAGAGTCCAATGGGGCCGAGCGCACCCACAGTCAGGAACTCTCGGCGAGACCTTTTTGCTCCACAGAGGGGGGCTCTTCCTTCAGCTAGAAAATCGAACATGACGAGTCGAGGTTGAATTTACGACCCAAGAGTATCGGAAATGCGCAAGCTCGTCTTGTAACGTGATGGTGGATTTTGGTATATTCCGATCATGCCAGCGTTCGATCCGCTCCATTTCCAGGAAGAATTCTTCTCGCAGAATCCCTCGTTACGAGAGCCGATCGAACTTATCGCTGCGGCACCTCATATCGGAGTCTTCGTGAAAAATCTCGAAAGCCGCTACGTCTACAACAACGACTTTCATCGCATTCGCTATGATCGAATTTCGGCAAATGGCCTCATCGGGAGAAGAGCGCGTGACTTTTTCCCGGCCCTCCTCGGCGATGCCTATGAAGCGAATGATCGGGTTGTCTTCGAAACTGGTAAGATCATCAAAAATCAAATCTGGCTCGTTCCCACCATCAAGGGTACTCCCGGGTGGTTTCTCTCCAGCAAGTCTCCTCTTCGGAAAGCTGACGGGGTGATTATAGGCCTGTTAGGCATCATGCACCCGATTGATACCCCCGAAGGCCAGCGGGCATACTTCGGCGATCTCCAGAAAGCGATCGAATACGTGGAGACCCATTTCGTCGACGAGATCACCGCACAGAAACTGGCCGACCTAGCCGGTATGTCGGTTCCTCATTTCAATCGCCTTTTCCGAAAACTCCTTCGCCTGTCACCAATGGACTACGTTCTTTCTCTTCGAGTCCAGGAAGCTCAGCGCCTCCTTTCTACCACTTCGCTTTCGATGAGCGACATCGCCGCAGCCGTCGGCTTCTACGACCAAAGCCACTTCACCAAACGATTCAAAAAGATCAACGGCATCACTCCACTCCAATACCGGAAAGAATACATGAAGTGACAATCCCTCTTCTCTTCGGTCCATTCCGAATTTATCATTCTAAAAGAATGAAATTGCTCCCCTTCCTCATCACCGCGCTCGTCCTTCCTTTCTTGGTCTTTTCGCAGGAAGCAGAACCGAACGATGCTGAACTCGAAGCCATCACTGAATGGTTCCACGAACAATCGTGGATGATTGCACTCTGTTCTGATCTACCCAAAGGGATTTCCATTTCTGCCCAGACATTTCGAGATGAGGAGCCCGATTGGTATTTGGTGGAAGTCAGGGAATTCCATACCGCCGAGTCCGGATACGATCCCAATGTCTCTCCCATGGTTGGAATGTTTCGCGTCTCAGAAGATCGAAGCAAAATCCTCTACATGGATGTCGTCGCCGGGGAATTTGTTTCTGTTCGAAAGTTCATCGAGGACAGAAATCTCTGGTGAAAGAAATCAAGTTTCGAGACTTACCCTCTGACTTCCTCGGAATAAGTTCGATGGATCGTATTTCTTCTTCAACTGCTGCAACTTGGAATACCGGCTCCCGTAGTACGCATTTTCCCAGTCGGAAAAATCAAGACTCGGGTAATTCCGGTAGTGCCTCGACACACCTGATTGCTGAAGTCCTAAACGAATCCTGTCTGTAGCAGCAACCAACCTCTCCCGCTTCTCTGACTGTCCCGGCTCCCAGTAGGCCTGAACTTCGCCGAGAAACGGATAGGCTCGATGCGCATAGGCACTCTCAGGCCCGTTTGCGATCTGGCCTCCCAAAGTATTGATCTGAAAGATCAAACCGGATTCGCTTCTCAGTGCCGAAACAATTCCTTCTGCGGCTCCTTCGATATCGGCCATTCCCTGGTAGAAGCCTCCGGAGAAATTGCGAAATGGGAGAGGTTCTGTTCTGCCGTAGTATCTCTTCACCGAACGCATAGGTTCCACACGGGAGCTGCCTTTCGATTTCATTCCCGCTGCGCGGAACTGTGCAGAAGCCCGGGAAAAAGCGGGGCCAGTTTCTGCATAGGTAGAAGTCATCAATACGCTGGCTCCTTTGTGGTTGAGAACGAGAGCAGCAAAAATTGGGTCAGGCAATGCGGTCGCGATTTCAAACCATCTCCGCATCAAGCTCACCGTTTGTGAAACACCAGATAGAGAGGCAACGAAACGCTCTGCGGCGATGAACGCAGGAGCCGGTTGTGTTCGAAACCGGAAGGAAACCGCCACGCCAAAATTACCATTCCCTCCCCCTCGGGCGGCCCACAGGAGATCGGCGTCGTCTTCAGAATCGATCACTTCCCCTGAGCCACTTACGAAGGTCACTCCTTCCAAGTGGTCGCAGGTCAATCCGTATTGCCGTGCAAAGAGGCCGTATCCGCCACCCAAAGTGAGACCCGCCAGTCCGACTCCTGCGCACGATCCGGCTGGTAGCAATCGCCTTCTCGGAAGGAGCAATTCGTAGACTCCTCCCAACTTCACGGCAGGGTCGGCAACAAAGCCCACCCCATCTGGAAGAAGTGAGTGACGGTTCATTTCCGTGAGGTCGATCACCACGCCATTGTCGTTCAGACAGTGTCCTACGAAACTATGCCCACCACTGCGAACCGCGACGGGCAATCCACGCTCGTTGGCATAGTGAATTGCCTTGGACACCGCATCCACCGAACGGCATTTCGCGATGATCTGTGGTTGCAGGTGGACATCCGTATTGAAGATACCGCACGATTTTGCGAAGGCATCCGAACCTCGTGGCAGGAGATCCAGATCCTGCCGTAACTGTCCATACGATGGTGCTGCCGCCCCGATACCGAAACCTATGCAGGCTGTGGAAAACTTACGTCGCGACCACTTCGGGCTACCAGTTACTTCGGACATCTAAACTAATAACCCCGAAGCTTCCGCACGGCAATTTGTTCTACTCACAGATTGTTGGGCGGTTCCCATTCCGTTAAAGGAACCGGTTTCGAATCCACCTTCTTCTCAATCCCGTTTCTGATCACTTTGCCTGTCAGGTAATTGGCCGAGTAAGAGAGATTAAAATCGAGGTCCAGGGTGTCTCTTGCAACATAGTCATACCCTGCTACTACAAACTGACCTTCTCGAAACGCTATGACGGTGCGACTCTCCCACCGATTTCGGCCGATTGCTTCATTTCCTTGAATCACCACCAAAGAATTTGCCTCATTTAGCTCCAGCCAGGGTCGAGTCAGCATACCTCCTGCGATGGCGAACTCTCGCAATCTCATATCCTGCCCCCTACTCGTTACGAGCAGTAAGTCGGCATCTCCTTTATCCCCTGCCACGAGAAATGCATGGTCTCTTTTTCCGTCTCCATCCCAATCATAGGAAAGAGCAGCGTAGAGCTCCTTGATGTCCACCGATGTGATCTCTTCAGCCCTCGCCTCTGCAATGCATGAAAGAAAGCACAGGAGTAAAACGATTCTCTTCATCGAAGTGCGAACATTCCACCAAAGGTCTCCTGCATCTTTTCTGCGAACTGCTTTCGCAGCGACGTGTAGACGGTCGACCGGGCGAAGGCGACCATTCGGTCTTTGGGATCGTCGAATCCTTGTTTGAAACTAAAGCTCACTTCCTGAGCCGGAATTGCTTCAATCAGGAACGAACCCAACAGCTTCATTTCCTGCAAATCTACGAGGTGCCCACTCATCAGCGCGGAGCCGCCGGTGAAGGTGTTATCGCCGGTCGCCACCACAGGTTCAAAATTCTCGAGCCTTGCCACAGCCAGGTATCGCGTTGCTAGCGTCCCCTCGAACCCTGCAAGATCGTTTTCGCTCACCCTTCGTTTCTTACCTGCTTCAGCCAGTGGATTCTTATCACCTGTCCACTCCAACTGCCGCTTCAGGTGCTTGGTCAGGTAGAGATCGATTCCACCCTCTTCACTGTAATCATAATATGGATCTGTCAGGTTTTTGAACATCATGAACTCTGTGTTCGTCGGCATGGGTTTGGATTCCTCATAATGCATCGGCGGATCTACCTTCACATCGCCACTTGAATTCCCTGACATATCCTCAGGTATTAGCGCAGCCACTTCCTTGAGCTTTGCCCGCATCGAATCAAATTCCGGAGACATGCGCACGAGGTAGTCGCCGAAACGCTCGCCGCATCCCGTCAGCAAAACAGCGATCATCGCAATCAAGATCGGCGAAGTGAACTGATAGACCGAATTGAACACTCTCATGACACTTGCACTATTCGTTAGGGACTGAAGTGGCTGGCTTTTCCTGAAACAGGTCGCTCAGGGTCATATCTCCTTTCAAGACGCGATCAATCTGCGCGTGAGAGTATCCACTGATGAGCAACTCTCTCACGTCTATCCCGAGTCTTGAACTGACATCGCCTATGCTCCCTGGAATCGATCCCTCCGGTGAGCGGTTCGCAGAATCTCTGCCCGAATTATCCATATCGCTGCCCTTCATACGGTAACATTACCTGATAATTTCCTCTTTCTATCAACAAGATCCCAACTTTTTCGCCATCGAAAGACATCCATTCGTAGTAAGCCCTCTTGAAAAGGCGTTTGCCCCTTCTCCATTCCCGTCGTATCGCAGGGGCCTGTTTTGGAACTTCCTTTCGATGCCACCTGGATCGTAATCGCGCTCGCCTCTCTTGGAGCGCTCAGCCTTGGTATCTCCAAGACCGGCTTTCCCGGACTGGCGATTGTGAACGTCCTGCTGATCGCTGAGCTTTTCGGGGCGAAAAACAGTGTAGGGATTATTCTGCCAATGTTGGTAGTGTGCGACTTCATCGTGCTTCCCCTGTTCTGGAAGCATGCGACCTGGCGGCAGATCTGGCCGCTCGTGCCCGTAACGTTTGCCGCAATTGTCGGTTCGTGGTGGCTGCTGGATTCTTTTGATGACACTACTGCCCGACGCGTGATCGGAGGGATCATTCTTCTGATGTTCGTTCTCCAACTGCTGCGTGAGTTTAAAAAGGAATTTCTCGAACACTTGCCCGACTCTCGCATCTTCCGCTGGATCAGTTGCTTATTGATTGGGGTTTCTACGATGCTGGCCAACGCAGCAGGGCCTGTCTATTCGATCTACGGTCTCGTTCACAAGATGCCCAAGATGACATTCCTCGGTATCGGCGCTCGTTTTTTCCTGCTGGTCAATCTTTTCAAGATGCCGTTCCTGGGCCAACTCGACCTTATCAATAAGGAGTCGCTGTTGCTCAACCTACTACTTTTGCCGGCTCTTCTGGTCGGGATTTTTTCGGGTCGAAAATTGATTCATCTTGTTCCCCAACGAGCGTTCGAGATCCTGCTTTATGTCTTTTCTGCGATCGCAGCGATTCGAATGCTGTTTTTCTGATCCTATTGTGCTGGCTGCGCGGCCCTCTGTTCGGGAGACTTCGAGTGAAAGAAGATTCCGGAGAATTGCCATGTGCCGGTTTCCTTGAGGAAGGTGAGCGTAGCATAGGCTGGCTCGGCAGGTGTGGGAATGAGCACTTCGATAACCAGTGGTTTCGACACTTCTCCGGTCAGCTCGGAACTGAGGACTTTGGCCTCTGCAGGCTTCCATGAGGAAAAATCGACTTCGTTGCCGGTGAAGGCGGGGAAGCTCGATTCGAAGTTCTGCAGTGGGACGACTTCCTGAAAGAATGGAGCTGCTTCCGCGTAGAACGAATCGAGGTTTTTCTCCGCCAAGCCGCTGAACAGCTTCGTCAGGGAAGAGCGGGCCAACTCGGTAGCCTCCTCGGATGACGGCTTTTCTGTGCTGGGTTCCGGATTAAAAAACTGGAGTTGCCAGCGGCTCGGCCAAGGATCCGAATTGGGCTCGCCCCAGAGAGAGACGAACTCAAGAAGGAGTCGACGCTTGAGGTCCGGATAGTCGACCACAAAGTGATAACGTGCGAGTTCGCCATTCATGCTCGCAGGTTTCCCGGGCTGGACACGGTCAACGAACTCAGACACAGGTCCGTAAGGGGAGGCATCGAGTTGCTCAACAATGCTCACGAGGACGTCGTCGCCGAAAGTCTGGCGGTGAATGACACTGATCTCGTCGAGATATGGGCCAAAATTTCCGGAGGCTATGCTATCAGCTACGCGCTGGAGAGTTCCTGTGGCAAGCTTCGTCGCGGCCTCGGGATCTTTTACCGGCGGAAGACCAGAAGTTCCGAAAGTACGGACTCTAAAATAAGACATACCATATCCCTCGCCCTCCTTGGCTATACCAATTGTCACCTGGCGCCCCTTCCCTTCACTGTTTTTGGCTTTCCCTTTGATTGTGAGACTCGTCCCGTCGTCTGAAGCCGTGCCCTTGGTAATTTCGAAAGACTTCAGATCTCCCGCATCCATCTCCGCCACAAACTTCTCGAACTGCTCCATCGAGTTAACACTCTTGAATTTCTGCGAGGCGCCTTGATAGGCTGCTTCATTTTCTCCCTTCATCACTTGTTCGATGAAAGAGAGTGCCGCTACCACGCCGGGATGGGTTTCTTGAGAAAGCGCGGTAAACGGAAGAAAAATAGACAGCAACAGAAATGGGAAAGCGGTTCTCATCTAGAGTGTGACGGGTTAGTGAGGTATCTATGCGGATTGATTTGAATTAATTCCGGCGAAACTGCGTTAATGGAATACGGCTGTCGGAAAGATCGGTAATGAGTTGTCGGAAATCGGGTCGAGCCGCCATTTCTTCTGCGGTATCGACAAGGAACTTTCGCTGTTCTTCGTTGATTGAGAATGCGGAGGCTTTTTTCGGATCGTGTTCCCAATCAAAGCGATACACGTGAAGCCTATTATCGAGGTCTTCCAGATCCAGAGCCGTCATCCATTGCAGGAGAATGGATTCACTCCTCGCCTGGTTACGAAAAAGATAATCGGAGAGTTGATCGAACCCATTGTACTCTATCACTTCACTAAATTTTCGAGCTTCGTATTCGTTGCCACAACCGAGCGAGATCAATACTACCTGTGCCCCGGGGTCTGCCTGCAACATACGAAGGGCCTCGATGGCACACAGTTCGATTGTAGAGTTCTGCGTGCCCTGCCCACCGTCTGCGAAAGCAGCACCCTTGCGAAGGTACGTTTCCCCATCGGCACGGACCTGCTTCATCGTCACCTCGGGAGCGAGTAGTTTTCCAAAATACACAGCAGCCGATAGAGCCGAAGCGCTGATGGCATCGATCAGTTGGATGTCCTCGGTGTTCACCGGTGAGTCCTCGCGCCTTTCATTACGAAGAAATACAGTTTTCTTTCCCACAAGATCGTATGCAGCGAGAGAAAGGACCGGGACGCGATCCAGTTCGCCCATTCGGACAGAAGGGTCGTAGAGACCGTGCTGATCGATTGTTTCGATGAGCTTCTCCTGAAAGGCTTCGCGATCCAGCACATGTTGAAAGACCGGTGCCAGTGGTAATCGTCCTTCTCCCTGAAAGAGTGCATACCCTTTAGTGTAGTAAAAGTCGGCGATGTGCTCGCCAGGAACCCCAGCGGCAATGCCGCCTGTGATGATGGCCCCAGTACTCGTTCCGCTACAGACAGAAAGGACATCGCAGAGGCGCGCATTCGGCATGCCGGGGCGCTGGTGAATCGCTGCTTCAATTTTGTGGACGAGACGAGACGGGGCGATCCCCATGATTCCCCCACCATCAATCTGGAGAATGACATAGGTTCTCCGGCCTTTCTGCAATGGCTTGGGCTGTTGCAGCGATTCGCCCGATCCTTCCTGCTTGTCCCACTTGCTCCGATCTTCCACATCAGACAGCGCACCGTATCCGAACTCGGACATCGGGTGATCGTTCTGCACGAACTTACCTATGAACTCGTATGATGCGCATCCCGATTGCAGCAAAACTGCGCACACAAGTGCAAGTTGGGCGAGAGAAACGACAAGGCGCCTCCCTATCGGGTCGCGGTTCATGAAATCACCGTGACACCCGAAAGTAGAAACGCAAAGAGAGGTTTCGGGTTTCTCGGTAGCATGCCCGGAGTATGGATACTTGTCCCGATTCTGGAGCCGATTGCGAAACGTCCGAGACAGACAATGAAAAACAGTTAGGCTAGCTTCCCATCCCCCAAACTGCCACAATCGCTCTACATGACGGAAACAGAAACAAAGAAACGCAACTTTTCCTGGTCGTTCTGGCTTCTTCCCTCGGTCATTTTTGTTGTGTTGATGGTGTTTTCTCGCCAAACCGTTTTTCGGTTTGCTGGCTATGATTTGTCCAAGCCGGACTATTGGATTCCGCTTCTCGTCGGGGCTTTTTGTCTGCTCGTGGCCTGGTGGGGATTGCTGCAAAAAAGTCGACCGAAACCCATTCGTGTTGCGGCCAAGTCGGTTTTTGGTCTTGTTGCACTGTGTATCATTTATGTGCTTGTGAGCCCAATCCCCTGGGTTCGATTTCAAATTTTCCGCTACGAAACACTTCATGGAAACCTTGGAGTCACCCATCGGGAAGATGGACTTCGAGAGGAGTTGGTGGATGAGCTGCTCAAGCCGGGAATCGGGCCGCGAATTGCGCGCGATCTGGAGCTCTTGCGAGTGCTTGTGCTCGAACACGGAGAAGAGTTTCGTGGGGAACCGAGGTCTGCGCAGGTGGCCTACGCCGGCCTCAGGGTGGACGGAATGACGTTCGATGAAATCCTCAATCAACACGGAGCGAAGGAGTTTCTCTCTGCTGTCCTTCACTCCGAGGCCAACACCAGCGCCTGGTTCGGGCTCGACGATTACCCTCGTCCTAATCTGGAACCTGATCCAAACCATGGTTTCTACGCCGGTCTTCTCACTCAAGAGGAAGCGCAGAAGGTCGTGATCCACGAGCGATCCCTCGACCGGGAGGACTCGCTCGATCACACCGCCTTCTTCTTTGTCAATTTCCCTACCCTGTTTGACGACATTGCCCGAGAAAATCTGGAGGCACAGTGGATCGGCCGTTTTCCCGAGATGGAAGAGTATGCGGAGCTCGGATTTCGCCTGATCGACGAATTGAGAAATGCTGTTGGAGAAAACTCTCCTGCAACCGTCGCCATTTCTGCTACGCCGGAGCGTTACTTGAGACCATCTGAGTGGGAACGTAACCGAATGAAACCAACCATCGAGCAGACTCTTCTTGGTCTCGTACGGATGATCGCCCCTAATGTTGAATTGGTTGAAGATGGAGATGCGGACCTTCAACTGGAAGCGGTAGCCAGCCTCTCCCAGACTTTTGACCGTGTCGTGCCGGTCTATGTGGGAGAGACGGTCAGGGTCCCGGCAGGGCGAAGATATGTTGGACGAGGAGTCGGACTTACTACTTACCGCAAAGAGTACCGAACCAAACAGGTCGGCACCAAAACAGAAGGGGTGCTCGATGCTTCGATCATCCTTGAGATCGGTGGAGGCGAGGAGCCCATTGTAATAGGAGAAGAACTTTACTATTGGTACGACGCCATTGTGGCCGCCAAGAAAAACAGTGGGGCAGATGCGAACGGTCAGCGGGTTGACTGGCGCAGGCTTTACGGCCTCTACGGGAAGCGCATCTGGCCGA
Source organism: Verrucomicrobiales bacterium (assembly GCA_002698785.1). GTDB lineage: Bacteria > Verrucomicrobiota > Verrucomicrobiia > Verrucomicrobiales > DEV007 > Arctic95D-9. The sequence goes on from PAAG01000047.1 coordinate 156,885, forward strand.
TCGGGCTGAAAGAGGACATGTTTCATTTTGATGGGCCTGTGGAGGAGATCGTTTATTCCGAGGATTTGTCAGAGGAGTGAAGGGAAGTGATCACCGGTTGATTTGATGGAGCTCGAAGTTCTGGGGAGTATGAGTATGATTATGAAGAGGAGCAGGAGGCGGAAAATGATGGGAAAAGAGGGGGATTTGCGTTTTCCCTCATTTTGCTGGTCGATTCCCCTTACCTGATTGAATGTGAATGTGTTGTGGTGTTTTTATGGTCTTTCATATTGATGCATTCTGCCTCATTTCTGGATTTTTGGGGCGCAGAAGCGAGAGACGTGGCGCGAACGGTTGACGAAGTCTGGCGAGAGAGATCGAGCCATGATAATACTAACATACCCACAATAAAAGATCGAGCTTGAAAACGACCCTATGGCCTGCTCGGGCAGAGGGAGTTTTGTTGACGTGGGTTTATTGTGGGCTCCCTTTGTTGCAATGCCAGAACGACAGGAGATCGATCTTTCTACGCCGCTTCGACTTGGGACGGCGTTTCGGTATCCGCTGCAGTCTGGACTGGCGCGGAAAGAGATCGTGATCGGCGCTCTGTGGTTGTTCGTGCCGGTGATTGGCTGGCTTTTGAATATGGGACACCGGATTGCGATGGTTCATCAAATGCAGCATGGAAAGTCTGCCTGGCCGGCGTGGACCGATTACCGGTCGCTATTGAAACACGGGACGGTGACCTTTGTGGGGATGGTGGAGTATCATGCTCCGGCGGTGATCTGTGGTGCTGCGGCGTGGTATTTTGAAATTCCGGTTCTGTATGTCCCAGCCGTGGTCCTGTGGATTGTCGCGACGATTGCGGTGCCGGGATATATGTCGCACTACTGCTACCAGCTCGATCCCTGGGAGGTGTTCAATCCGGTTCGGGCGCTCCGACGCGTTTGGGAAGGTGGCCGGGCCTATTGGCATGCGTGGGGTATTGCGCTCGCGGCTCTGGCCTGTTCGTTTTCCGGGCTGCTCGTTTTTGGGGTGGGCTTTCTCGTGACGAGCGTGTGGTTCTGGCAGGTGGCTGGGTTTTCGTTTGCGACGGTGTTTTCGGAGCGGTTTCGGCTTTGTGAGAGTGGTGAGGTATGAACAGAGGCTTCTGCGGTTGGCATTTACCCTTCGAACGTGAGACAGGCAATCGCCTGTGGAATTAATACGTTATTATTGACGCGCGTCGGAAACGACGTATGTTGTTTGCATGAAGTCGAACCCGGGTGGCCAGCTTGCACCAGAAGAGATCCTCGGTCGGGATGAATTTATTGCCGAATTATGGGAGATCCTGGCAGGCCGGAACGTCTATATGAATGATCTCCGAAGAATTGGCAAGACAATGATTATCAATAAGATGGAGGCAGAACCACCGCCGGGTTGGGTCGTTCTAAAAAGGGATCTCGGCGGACTGCGGACTGCTTCCGAATTCGCAACGCGCGTGTTTCGCGATGCCAATTCTCTGCTTAGCATCAAAAAGCGATCTCTGCGCCGAATGACAGATTTGATTGGCTCAGTGGAAGAGATTGCTGGCGTATTGAAGCTGAAAAACGGAAGTGTAGCACCTTGGAAAGAAGTTCTATCCCGCACCTTCGCCGACCTCGATGAAGACTATAAAACGTCGGAAGAGAGAATCGTATTTTTCTGGGACGAAGTTCCTTTTCTTCTCGATAACATTCGCACCGACGAAGGACCGGCGCGAGCGATGGAAGTTCTCGATACGCTGCGATCACTTACGCAGGATTACCCCAGCATTCGACTTCTTCTTACCGGGTCTGTCGGGATTCACCACGTGCTCACGGAACTACGCCGAGACGGATATAATAACTCCCCCTTAAACACGTTCGAGCGAGTAGCTCCCGGTCCCCTTGATCGTGGCGACGCGATCTACCTCGCGGACCAGTTATTACTTGGAGAAAAATTGAAGGTTCCCGAGCGTGGCGATGCTTCAGAGTGCATCGCGTCCCTGACCGGAGATGTTCCCTTTTACATTCACCGACTTGTTTCGAGAATGCCAAAGTCGAAGGAAGTAACTCCGGCCTCGCTCCATGACAAATTGGAGAGCGAACTTATCGCTGCTGACAACGACTGGGATCTTGCCCACTACCGTAATCGCCTGACAAAATACTATCCCAACGGAAATGACGAGACCGTGGTCCTCTCTATTCTCGACAGTCTTTCAGGTGAGGCGGGCGGACTCCCTGTTGCCGATCTGATGAACCGGGTGAAATCCACGGTCCCGAAAACTGACGATGAACAGATACGATCATTGCTAAAGCTTCTTTTGGCCGATCATTATCTCGTTCGAAATTCCCGCAATCGCTACACTTTCCGCCTCGAAATCGTCCGCCGCTGGTGGGGGGGGGGATCGCGGACTGTAATCCTGACCATTCGACTTTCATGAGTAAGATCAAACGCTTCTCACCCAACTGGTCGGATCCCAGGGCACTCGAAGCCATCACCGTGGCGCGGGAGGGCCTTATCTCCGGGGCGGTCGACTCCGTTCGTGAAAGCGCCCTGACAAAGAATAAACATCACCTTCTTTTTGTCGGCCCCAGGGGCTCAGGAAAGACCCACCTCATTACGCTCGTTCGGCATCGCCTGCTTGGTATGCCTAAGGTGATGAAAAAGTTGCGCATCGCCTGGCTTAACGAAGATGAAACGAGCGACTCCGTTCTTTCCCTTCTCTTACGAATTCATCGTGCGCTTTCGAAGGTTTACCCATCGGAGTTTCCAACCGACTCGACCGAGAGCGTCTATGATCTCACCGATCGTTCTGCAGCACTCGAAGCCATAACGGAACTCCTTCTGGAGCAGCTGAAGGAAAATACGGTTCTCGTGTTGATCGAGAATCTTGATGCTCTATTCGAGACATTCGGAGAAGGCGAGGAAAAGAAATGGCGAGCGTTGATTCAGAACCACTCCCAATTCTGCACCGTCGCCACGGCCCAGCGACTGTTCCGCGGCGTCGCCGACCAAGATGCCCCCTTCTTCGGGTTCTTCCGGGTCGAGCACTTGAAGCCATTTACTGTTGGTGAAGCTACTGAGCTACTAGCAAAAGTTGCCGAGGAGAGAAAGGACAATGACCTAGCCGGATTCGTAGTTTCTTCCCGAGGTCGTGCTCGTATTCGCGCGCTCCACCATCTTACGGGCGGTAATCAGAGGCTATTCATTATTCTTTCCGAATTTATCAACCGCGAATCTTTGGAGACGTTGGTTGGACCTTTCGAAGAACTCGTGGACGAGCAGCTTACGCCCTATTACCAAGAACGGCTCCGCTGGCTTTCGCCCTTGCAGCGAAGAATCGTGGAATATCTCTGCTCTGTACCCAAGCCGCAACCGGTTAAAGCGATCGCCCGCCACCTTTTCAATTCCCAGCAAACGATCTCGAAGCAGTTGAGCGAGCTTCGAAACCTTCATTACGTCGAAAGTCGCCAACGCGGACGAGAATCGCTTTACGAACTCGCTGAGCCTCTCATGCGCCTGAGCCACGAAGTGAAAGAAGCGATGGGACAGACGCCTCTGCGGTTATTAGTGGATTTCCTGCGGGTTTGGTACGACCGGGAGGAACTGGAGAGGCGAGTAAAGGAGATACCTTCGAGTGAAACTATCACATTTGCCTATTTCTCTGAGGCTTGTGCTAGATCGCAAACTGAGGGTAGTTTGCTTGTTGAATTCCTTTCCGACGATGCGGCAGCGATTGACTTGAATAAGTGTAGCGATGAAGATTTGGAGCTTCTTCGCGATCTTCAGGATGAGTCTAAATCATGTGAAGATAAACTACGGTATAGTATTGCATTGTATCTGAGAAACAAATCTCAGGAAGCACTAGTTCAAATCGAATTGATATTGAAAGAAGTTAATGTGCCAGATGAAAAGATGGATATGGCACGCTTAATGCAAATTTCGTGTCTTGACCAACTTGGAAAAACAAGGGCGATGCAACGAGAAGTCAACGCAATCCTCAACGCCTCACAAACTTCGATTTCACTTAAAGCGAATGTTTTAGGATTTAGAGGGCTTCGCTGGCGCGATCTCGGAAAGTATAGCGAGGCAATTTCTGATCTGACGGAAGTTATCAATGCTAATACTCTTCCTTCACACCAACTTGCCCTAATTTATTTAGAGCGTGGCCTGATTCACGTTAGAGCGCAAAATCGAGAGAGCGCTATCAAAGATTTTTCTGCGTTAATCGATCAAGAGATGGGATCTGCGAAGACTACTGGGACAGCTCGCATTATGAGAGGATTCATCAATATGTTTAAGAATGAGAACACGGAATCCGCACTATGCGACTTCCAGACTCTTATCGACGAACCCGAACAATTCCCGGATAAGATGATTCGAGAGGCGCACCGAAAGAGTGCAATCATCAGGCTGAGCAGGGGCGAGTGGAATCAAGCAAAAGCAAATCTTCGGCAAGGAATTTCGAAGGGCGAAAATGACGAAACGATCTTTTACCTCTATCTCATCTGCAACTTAGGTCACGATCATACAATGTGGGCTCCGAATATCAGTGCCGTAGTAGATGTCTACGCTGAAAATGATTCTCTCACCGAACTTGGCGCTGGACTCGTTGAGAGTGTTAAATATTTCCAAGATATAAATCTTTCAAAGAAAGGAATGCTCGAATGGCAAAAACTGTGGGAAGATCATGCAAAGAAGCATCCCCAACTTGTACTTCCAGCCCGTCTGCTCAAAGTAGGAATTCAGTATTTCACCTCTGGAGAAAATGAGTCGGTGCTTCTCGACCTTCCTTCCGAAGAGAGAGAGATTCTTTCTCAAGCTCTCGGGTTGGATAGCAGCACAGATAAGAAGTAAATCAGCTGCTTTTATATTCGCCCGTTTGGATTCGATTTCACTTCGTGAGCATTACTTTTTTTAACCCAAAGAGGGCTTAAAACCGGTGTCTTATCATCTCGTAGGAGCTTAAAAAATTTTTGAACAAAAAGATGCAATGAGGGTCTTATTCGTCAGCAATCAACCACTTGGAAGGTTGTGCTGAGGTACGAATTTCCTTCCTTCAACACGAACCGTAATTACCTTTTAGAAAGACCCCATGAACCCGAACCAGTTTACTTTAAAATTACAGGAGGCCTTCCAGGCGGCCCAAAGCCTGGCGAATGACAGCAATCATGCCGAGCTGAGTAGTGTGCATCTTTTTGCGGCGCTGCTGGATCAGGCGGATGGCGTGACGAAGCCGATTCTCTCGAAGATCGGTGCGGATACGGAGGCGCTCGATTATGAGATCGAGGGTCTGCTAGGTAAGTTGCCTTCAGTAGAAGGGAATGCCGGACAACAAGTTTACCTAAGCTCGGATCTGCGCGCTGTCATTAATACGGCGGAGAAGCTCCGCGGAAAGATGAAGGACGACTACACGAGTGTGGAGCACGTTCTTCTTGCGATTGCGCAGGAGGGAAATGCGGACCTGAAGGCGCTGCTGAAGCGGCATGGTGTCGATGAGAAATCGATCGAGAATGCGATTGTCTCGGTGCGTGGAAATCAGCGGGTGACGGATCAGGATCCGGAAGGCAAATACCAGGCGCTGGAGAAGTATGGGACGGATCTGACGGCGATTGCGCGTCAGGGCAAGATCGATCCGATCATCGGACGCGATGAGGAGATTCGCCGGGTTATGCAGATTCTTTCCCGCCGGACGAAGAATAATCCGGTGCTGATCGGCGAACCTGGTGTGGGTAAGACTGCGATCGCGGAGGGGCTGGCGCGAAGGATCGTGAGCGGTGACGTTCCTGATTCTTTGAAGAACAAGCGTCTGATCGCGATGGACATCGGATCAATGATCGCGGGTGCGAAGTATCGCGGTGAATTCGAGGACAGACTGAAGGCGTTTTTGAAAGAGGTGACGGCCAGTGAGGGTGAGATCATTCTCTTTATCGATGAGCTGCACACGATCGTGGGTGCAGGTGCCAGCGAAGGTGCGGTGGATGCCTCGAACATGCTGAAGCCTCAGTTGGCTCGCGGTGAGCTGCGGACGATCGGTGCGACGACGTTGGATGAGTATCGTAAGTATATCGAAAAGGATGCGGCGCTGGAGCGGCGTTTCCAGCCGGTGACGGTGGACGAGCCGAGTGCGGAGGATACGATCGCGATTCTGCGGGGTATCAAGGAGCGCTACGAGGTGCACCACGGGGTGCGGATCAAGGACTCGGCTCTGGTGGCGGCGGCTACGCTAAGCGATCGCTATATCGCGGATCGTTTTCTCCCTGACAAAGCGGTCGATTTGATCGATGAGGCGGCTTCGCGTTTGAAGATCGAGTTGGATAGTCTTCCGACGGAGATCGATCAACTGGAGCGCCAGAGTATGCAGTTGGAGATGGAGCGTCAGGCTTTGACGAAGGAGAAAGACGATGCATCGAAAGCTCGCCTGGAGAAGGTGGAGAAGGAGATCGCCGATTTGAAAGAGAAGGCGGATGCCCTGAAGGCTTCGTGGCACAACGAGAAGTCGGTGATCGACAAGGCGAACGTCGTTCAGGAAGAAATCGAGAAGCTGAAGATGGAGCTGGAGCAGGCGCAGCGCGAGGGCAACCTCGGTCGTGCCAGTGAGATCCAGTATGGTCTTTTGCCGAACAAGGAAGAAGAGCTGAAGACGGCTCAGGAAGAACTGCACAAGATGCAGGGATCGTCCCGCCTTTTGAAAGAAGAAGTGACGGAAGAGGATATTGCGGAAGTGGTGAGCTCTTGGACGCACATCCCGGTGTCACGATTGCAAGAGGGCGAACGTTCGAAGCTGGTGAGCATGGAAGAGCGTATCGGCGAACGTGTGATCGGCCAGAAGAAAGCGATCGAGGCGGTGTCGAATGCGGTGCGTCGCGCTCGTGCGGGGCTACAGGATGAGAATCGGCCGATTGGGTCTTTCCTTTTCCTGGGACCGACGGGTGTGGGTAAGACGGAGCTTTCACGCTCGCTGGCGGAGTTTCTCTTCGACGACGAGAATGCGATGGTGCGCATCGACATGAGTGAATACATGGAGAAGCATGCGGTCGCGAGACTGATCGGTGCGCCTCCGGGATATGTCGGCTATGAAGAAGGCGGACAGCTTTCTGAAACGGTGCGACGCAAGCCCTACTCGGTCGTTCTTTTCGACGAGGTGGAGAAGGCACACCCGGATGTTTTCAACGTGCTGCTGCAAGTGCTGGACGATGGACGAATCACAGACGGCCAAGGTCGGACGGTGGATTTCCGGAATACGGTGATCATCATGACAAGCAACATCGGCTCGGAATTTATCATGAGCGAGACGAATCCGGAGCAGCGTGAGGCGCTGGTGATGGAGGCGTTGCGAGGGCATTTCCGACCGGAGTTCCTCAACCGGGTGGATGAAACGATTATCTTCGACCGCCTGACGGAGGAAGATCTGAAGGAGATCGTGACGGTGCAGATGGCTCGAGTCGTGAAGCGTCTCACGGCGCAGGGGCTGACCCTGGATATGTCGGAAGGTGCACTCGCCCAGCTGGCAACAGAGGGATACGACCCGGCCTATGGTGCCCGTCCTTTGAAACGGACGATCCAGAAGCGCCTGCTGGATCCGCTGTCACTGGACTTGCTGGATGGGAAGTTCAAGGACGGGGATACGATCCACGTGGATGTGGATGGTGGGAAGTTTGTCTTCACCAAGTGACGGGGAATCGATAACTGAACGAAAAAGGCCACGCGAAATGCGTGGCCTTTTTGCTGTAATCTTTTCTCAAGGTCGGTATCAACCACCGTAGGATTTTTCGACGCGCTCGGCGACGTCTTTGTAGCCGTAATCGACGGCGTAGATCTCTTTGAGAGCATCCATGTATTCTTCCTCTTTGCCCATCTTCTCGTTGAGCAATCCGAGGTTGTAGAGAAGATCTTTTTTGGTCTCGTCCATGACCTGCATCTCGTCGATGGCTTCCTTAAACTGGTTGGCCGCAAGGTCTGTCATGTTCATCTTGTCGTAGCACTGACCAAGCATGTTCATCACCTTGATACGCAGGTTGGGGCTGCGCTTTGCCTGCTGAAGGTGAGCGATTGCCTCGCGGTATTTTTCCGCACGATAGAGACGAGAACCGAGTTCGAATCGGAGTTCGTTGTCGGTGGGATTACGATCCACCCGCTCCTGTGACTCGGCGATGAGGGCGTCCAGTTGAGATTGTTCCGCCTCTTTGAGCTGCTCTTTGTATTGCTCGATATCCGGGTGCTCGGGGTTTTCTTCCACAAACGCACGCAGATTGGTGAGGTAGTTCTCGTTCACGATTTCGCGAATCGACCCGACCTTTTTCTCCAACGCCGGATCCTTTCCGCTGAGGTGATAGGCCCACTCGTAAAACTGAAGTGCTGTCTCGAACTGCTCCAACTCCTCGTAGGTGGCGGCGAGCCGCTTGCTGACATCGAGGTTGTTGTTGTCTTCCTGATACTCGGCAAGAAGCTGGGCAGCCTGGGCTTCCAGCATCTCCGGTGTCATTGCGGCACGGCTGGAGCTTTCCAGATCCTTGGCGGCGTCTTTGTCCTTGAGAAGTTCACGCCAGTCACCATCGCTGTCCCATTTCTGTGATGCAATCGAACCACGGGCGGTGGCGTCTTTGTATTTCTTCGCTGCGTTGAGGTCTGTCCGGTCTTTGTCGACGATCTTCCCGAAGGTGACGGCTGCCTGCTCGTATTTCTCCCGCTCCATATAGAAGTCACCCAGCTTATGGTAGAACTTCAGGTTTTCGGGATCGCCTTCGATAACAGTCTCAAGGGCGAAACCTCCGGTCATGGGCATGCCGGCGACGACAGCTGCCTCGTAGAGTAGCTCATTTGCCTGAGCGTTGTAGGGATCGTCGCCGAGAACGTCTTTCTCAAGCGCAGCGATCACTGTAAGAGGATTCTTTTTGACCTGACTCTGCATCCGCAGAACCTTCAGGGCCTCCGCACCGAGCTTGATGCCTTTTTTCCCTTCGTTGTTCTTGATTGCTGCGAGACGAAGTCTTTTCCGCCCGTCAAGGAAAGCAGGTTCCTTAGTGAGAATTGCCTGGATCAAGCTGACTGCATACCCCCAGTTGCGAAGCTCCATCGCACTTTCCGCCTTGAGATAGAGTTTCTGAAGGTTTGCGGGGAGTTCGCTCTGCTTGATGTCGTCCCGTTCTATCTGTTCTGTCGCTTCTTCAGCCATACTATTTTTGATTCCGCTAATTTGAAAGTGTTGTGAAATTTTCGGCTCTTTTGGCTCGCCGGGCAACGATTGTAACACAAATTGCCTCGCCTGATCTAGCGAATGTTCTGCGCACGGACAACGAAAAAATGGATTTTCGCGACCCGAACCTCACTAAGAGAATACGGAACTCGACTTGCCAGAGGCGCGATTTCCCGCTTTACTAAGGGGTTATGAAACGCCGCCTCCTCATTTTCCTGCTCCTGGCTGGCTCGCTTTCCGTTTGTCTGGCAGCGGGAAAAAAGTACAAATTGTACCTGGTGACGTTCCATCTCGAGGGTGAAGAGACTGACAACCCCAAGTTTATCACGCCGGTGAAGCTCGGGAAGGAGTATCGCCAATATTACTTCAACAAGCTGCCGACCTTTACGGACCACGACATCAAGTGGTTTTACCCATTCACCTCCTCTGACGGGGTGAGCTACGGTGCGGCTTTCAAGCTGAAGGACCACGCAGCCACCGAGTTGAGGGCGATCACTTTGACAAATCAGGGCAAGTTGCTCGGTCTGCGATGTTCGGATGCACCGCTACAGGCTGTTCTCATCGACCGTCCCATCGAGGATGGTGTCGTCGTGATCTGGACCGGGCTGCAACAGAAGCATTTGCAGGAATTTCGAAAGCGTTTCCCGCATGTGGACGATCTCGCGCCTGCTGAGGGGCCTCAGTTCGCGCTGCCGAACAAAAGGTAAATGCCAAACACGGATCGGTGTGTTACTGGTGAATCCCACCTCGTTTCACACTATTCGGATATGAGACCTGCTTTTGCCGCTCTCCTTTTTTTACTGACCTCTCCCCTGTTTGCCGGACCTCTCGGCCTGGTTCTGCCAACTGAAAACGACGCGATCTTTTCCGAAGATCCCTCGCAGTTTTACATGTATACCAATCGGACGGTCGATGGCGTCCTCACGAAACCGTGGCAGGGCGGGACATACGGTTTCTCGCGAAATCAGCGACAGACGAGCATTGGACTCGTTTATACTCGCTTTCACGAAGGGGTGGATATCCGTCCAGTGAATCGGGACAGCTCGGGGAACCCTCTCGACGAAATCAAGTCCATGGCTGATGGACAGGTTGTGCATGTGAATTCCACTTCACGCCACAGTAACTACGGGAACTACGTCGTCGTGCATCACGACTGGGATGTGGGGCCTTTTTTCTCGCTGTATGCGCACCTCAGCGAAGCGTATGTAAAGCCCGGTCAGAATGTGCGAGCAGGAGAGAAAATCGCGAAGATGGGTTACACCGGAGCTGGCATCGATCGAGAGCGCTCTCACGTTCACGTAGAATTGAACATGATCCTGAGCAACAATTTCAACAAGTGGCACGACATGCACTTTACCAGCGCGAACCATCATGGGATTTTCAACGGGCTGAATTTGATCGGAATCAATATCGCAGAACTGCTCAAGGCTCATCGTCAGTATCCCGATATCAGCATTCCCCAGTTCCTTGCTGGATCGGAGGAGGTTTATTACAAGGTGTTGGTTCCTGGAGAGAATAATAATTTTCTCAGGCGGTATCCTTTTCTAGCTCGCGATTTAAATTCCGTCAGGAAACCTAAGAGTTGGGAATATGCCTTTGCAGCCTCCGGCGTACCTCTTGAAATTCGGCCGAGCGACAAGGAGATTTCCTACCCTGCTGTGACTTATGTGAAGCCAACAAAAACCGACCATTCTTATCTGACCAATGGTCGGATCACAGGAAGTGGAAGCTCGGCTAAGCTGACCGCGAGCGGGTCTCGCTACATGCAACTGATCAGTGATTCGTTCTGACGAGGCCGGAACCCTCGAAGAAACGGAAAAGAAGTTCTTTTTCATTTTACACGAAAAAAGATATTGACCGACCGGTCGGTCTGTGTAATTTCATCTCATGCAGAAAGGTTCTGAACAGTCGACAAAACGAGATGAAATTCTCGATGTAGCTTCCCGTCTCTTTTACGAGCAGGGCTACAATAAGACTGGTGTGCAGCAGATCATCGCTGAGGCAGGTGCTGCCAAAGGGACTTTCTACTCGCATTTCAAATCCAAGGAGGACTTGGGAATCGCGTGGCTCAAAGCGCGCCACATCACGTGGAACAGCTGGCTCAACGATGCGATTCGAAACAAGCGCTCCGCTCGTGCGAAGATCGTCGGCATTTTTGATTTTCTGGGAAGATGGATGGCTGATTGTGATTACCGTGGGTGTGCATTCATCAATACTCTCTGCGAAATGCCCGACGGGGATGCAGCTCTAAGAGAAGAAATCGCGAACCACAAGAACGGCTTGCGACAGCTCTTTCAGACACTTGCAGCGGAACACCATTCCAATCTCCCGAAACAGGAAACCGACCTTCTCGGATCCACCATGTTCCTGCTCTTCGAAGGAAGCCTGGTCGAAATGCAGAACTTCCGGGAACAGTGGCCTGTCGAAGCAGCCAAGCTACAGCTCGAGAGCATGCTGTAATTCACACTCACCAAAGTATCACATTTTTTTACCCACAAACCGACCGACCGGTCGGTCTCAGCAAACAGAAAAACAAGAAAGAAAAGACAAATGAACAGAATACCAACCGTAGAAGCCGAAACAGCACCTCAGCAAATTGCAGGACTGTTCGATGCAGTGAAAAAGAAGCTGGGAATCGTGCCCAACATGGTTAAGGCCATGGGAAACAGCGCAGCAGGCTTGCAAGGCTACCTCGCCCTTAGCGGCGCCGTCTCTGACGGGACGCTTCGCCCAACCACGAGAGAGAAGATCGCTCTTCGCATTGCCGAAGTAAACGAGTGCGACTATTGCCTCAGCGCACACACCGCGATCGGCGGGATGTTGAAAATCCCTGCCGACGACATCGTAGCAGCCCGTGGCGGAGAAACCTCCGATGGAAAAGAACAGGCCATACTCGACTTGGTCGATGCCATCCTTGAAACCCGAGGAAATGTCCCGGATTCCACCTATTCCGCCGCACAGGTGGCTGGAGTCACGGCAGAAGAAGCCACAGAGATTGTCGCTCATGTCGCGTTGAACGTGTTCACCAACTACTTCAATCGTCTCGCCCAGACAGACATCGACTTTCCAAAAGTCGAATCCGGCGTCGCGGTAGCCGCTTAACAAACAGACCACGAGCAACGGCGGCGGGCTCACGCGCCCGTCGCCACAATTCCCTAACCCAATGACTACTGCTATCCAACGCCCTCCCCTTCCTCCGTTTACCGAGGAGACCGCCAGAGAAAAAGTGCAACTGGCCGAAGACGCCTGGAATTCGTGCGATCCAGAACGTGTCGCCCTCGCCTATACCGAAAACTCTGAGTGGCGAAACCGCGCCGAGTTTCTCAACGGCCGCACTGCAATCGTCGACTTTCTTCGGCGCAAATGGAATCGCGAACTGGACTACAAACTCAAGAAGACCCTCTGGGCTTTTAGTGAAAACCGTATCGCCGTTCGATTCGAGTATGAGTGGCGGAACGATTCCGGCCAGTGGTTCCGCGCCCACGGAAATGAGAACTGGGAGTTCGATGACAACGGACTCATGGCGAAGCGCTTCGCATCCATCAACGATCACCCGATCAGCGAAGACGACCGCCGCTTGTGACAAAACAAAATTTCTAACATTAAAATAAAATCATCACATGAACGAAACAATACTTTCCGACTTAACGAAACATGCGCCACGCAGCCCTCGGGTTCGATTGGGTGGCTTTGCCCATCTTCCCCGCCTGATTGACAAGGGCCGAGCAAAGCTCACAGGGACTCTTGGCGTCTACGAATATGGCGAAGAGAGCCTCCTTGACGTCGAGTTTTTCAACTTCACTGGCATTGCTGCAGATGCTCTGCTCCAGACGATCGCCGAAAGCGGGGGAGACCTCGAAATTCTTGAGTGGGTCCTCGAGAACTCGAAACTCCCCCTACTCGCCTATGAGATTCAGGCATGGAGCCAGTGGATTGAAAATGTCCCCGGCTTGAGCACAGAAGCGAGGGCGTGGTTTGCCGAATTTTCGGGCTCCCTCTCCACTCCTCGACCTGATGTGAGCACCCTCTTCGAATATCTCGACCTCGATGACTACGTCCGATTCGGTGGTCGCGCATAAACAAAAACACTAACTAACACACACAAATAACATCATGAATAATCCAAAACTACTCACATGGATCAAAGCCGGGCTCGCTGGCATTATCGGAACATTGCTTTTCGACCTTGTTGGTCTGGCTCTCACCGGAACCTGGTGGGATATCCCAGGAGTGCTCGCAAAGGCCGTCGGGCTCCCCTTCCCTGTCGCACTCCTGATGCACTACGGGAACGGTGTCGCCCTTGCTGTCATTTACTCAGCTCTTGCACCGACCCTGTTCGGGCCCGGATGGTTCCGCGCGATTTTCTTCACTACAGTGGAAACGGTGATGCTCGTATGGTTCCTCCTGTTTCCTCTGCTTGGGTTGGGCATCGCTGGACTGGAAGGTGGAGCGCTCTTTCCCATCCTTTCGATGACCCGTCACTGGGCCTATGCAATTCCCCTCGCTTACTTCTTTCGGGTAGATTGCGAAACGGATGAATCCGTTGTCGATGCGACGGGAGTTCAGGTCGCTGAATGCTAATTACTAACTGAACAGACACGAGGGATCGCGCGAGCTTTTGTGAGTTCGCGCGATTCTTTATGTACTGGCCGTCAACTCAGCAAGGAGCCGGATGATAGATCTCTTGAAAAACTCCACCGCCAAGAAGCATTTCCCCTTCGTAAAACGCGCAGATCTGTCCGGGCGTAAGGGCACGCTGTGGTTTTTCGTATTCCAAGATCGCAGTTGTTTCGTCGATAAACTCCGCGCGAACCGGTACTGACTCAGTACGATAACGAGGCTGGGCGGAGATGTTCCCGACTTCGGAAAGAGCTCGATTTGTAACGGAGATACTGCCTACTCGGCAGCGCGTCGCGTAAAGCCCCGGGGTATCAGGTTCGTCAAAGGCTACCACGAGCTCGTTTGTCTTTGGACGCTTTTCCACGACGACGTATGCTTTTCCAAAGGTATTGGAGGGTACTCCGTGTCCTTTGCGCTGCCCTAATGTGTGAAGGTGAAGCCCACGGTGCTCACCGACCACATCTCCAGCGAGATTCACGATGGGGCCCGGGGTATCCTTGATGTAGTAGCCGAGGAAGTCGGACATCTTGATGTCCCCGATGAAACAGATGCCCTGACTGTCTTTTTTCTGCGCCACGGGAATACCCAGGCGTTCGGCTTCTTTTCGCACTTCGGGCTTCGGAAGATGCCCAATGGGAAACATGGCTGGGCGAATCTGCTCCTGCTCCAGCAAGGCAAGAAAGTAGGTCTGATCCTTTCCTTTCGCTCCCCGAAGAATGTCGACAGACTCGTCTTCGTGATGAACAATCTGCGCGTAGTGGCCGGTGGCAACGTATTCGAACTCCTGAGCCATCGCGAACTCGCGGAAGATGCCGAATTTCATCTCGCGGTTGCACATGACATCCGGATTGGGAGTGACTCCATCGCGATAGCCTTTCAGCAGATACTCTACGACTCGGTCGCGATAGTCATCCATCAAACTGAGGATGCGAAACTCGATGCCGAGATACTCACAAACGGCGCGTGCATCACGGATATCCTGCTCCCAAGGGCAATCGCCGGGAAGGCCCTCTTCATTGGTCCAGTTCTTCATGTACGCTCCCACGACCTCGTGTCCCTGCTCCAGGAGCAGAGCCGCCGCGACACTGGAGTCCACACCTCCGGACATTGCTGCCAGCACTTTTGCCATAATAAAAAAATATTCCTAACCTAACTGATCAAGATCAGCCAAATCCTGATATCGTCCACTCTCCCTCTTATTGGTTTTGAAATCTTCTAAACCAATCACTCGTAATTCCACTCCTCCATGTTCGACGATGACTGACCGTTCATAGCAATCGTCAAACGTTACCCCGTCGATTGAAGAAATGACTTCGATTCTGTTGGGCGGAAGTCCCATAAAATAAACATTCTTCTCTGTTTCGGTGAAAAAGTCTGCCGCCGTCGGTCCGGGAGCACCAAACTTTACGAGCGCTTCGCAAACCGCTTTTTCGTTCTCCGGGTCGACGGCCACCCAAATATCAATGTCCTTCGTCAGCCTCGGCCACCCGTGGAACCCCAGCGCCCAACCTCCTACTACCATATACCTCACCTTCACCTTGTTCAGTATCTCGATGAAGTCTTTGAAATCGGGAGGCAGCGGCTTCAGTTCCATAGAATATTTCTCGAAGTTCTTGAATCAAAGAAATACGTTCAGACGGCGTCATTTTCCGATAGTCTTCGCGTGCGACTTTCGTTTGATCCTCAACCTTGTAAGTCCCACATACCCAGTTCTCCCGCCTCTGCTGCGCACGATCACTACTCATTGAGTAAAATTACACTTCAACGAAGGTCAATCAAGCTGCGGCACCAATACGCCCTGTCGCCAATTGCATAACCGCTTCCTCAGTCAATTCGTCGCGTTTGAGTTCTCCGGTGAATTTTCCCTCATGCATGACGAGAGCCCGGTCGGACATGCCGAGGATTTCTTCCATTTCGCTGGAAACGAATAGAATTGCGACGCCCTGATCAGCGAGTTCTTCCATGAGGGCGTAGATTTCCTGCTTTGCGCCGATGTCGATACCTCGAGTGGGCTCGTCAAGAAGGAGGATTTTGGGCTTCATCGCTAACCATTTTCCGATCACGACTTTCTGCTGATTTCCTCCGGAAAGGAATCGAACGACCTGCCGCGAAGATGGAGTCTTGATTCTCATCTTTTCGGTCATCTCCGCAGTGAGCTTTGATTCTGCGTCAAAATTCAAGAAGCCTGCTTTCTGATCTCGTTCCAAAGAAGCGAGGCTGACATTATCTGCAACGGCCATCTCGATCACAAGTCCCTGCTGTTTTCGATCCTCGGGAACAAGAGCAAGACCGGCTGCGATAGCCTCGCGAGGTGATTGAATAGGGATCTCTTTCCCTTCGACTTCCATCGTCCCACTCAGGGCCGGAGTGACTCCGAAGAGGGTTTCGAGAAGTTCCGTTCTTCCCGCCCCTACCAGGCCAGCCATACCTACGATCTCGCCTGCTCGCAGGTCGAAACTCACCTCGTGTGAGGGATGAGCAGGCGTCCGAACGCCAGAGACGGAAAGTACGACATCTCCAGGCTCTCCCGCATCGTGAGAGTAAAACTGCGAGAGTTCGCGGCCGACCATGAGACTCACCATTGCGTCGTGAGTGATTTCTTCGCGTGCCAGCTCCCCAGCATTTTCGCCGTCTCGTAATACAACCACGCGATCAGCCAGCTCGATGACCTCGCCGAGACGATGCGAGATGTAGATGATGCTGACTCCATTTTTCTTCAGGTCCTTGGCCACTTCGAAAAGCTTTTCCGTTTCCCCCTGTGACAGGCTGGACGTTGGCTCATCCATGATAAGGATCTTTGCATTCGTCGACAGGGCCTTCGCAATTTCGACCAATTGCTGTTTCCCGATGGTGAGTTCTCCAACAAGGGTGTCCGGTCTCACATCCAGACCTACCCTTTCAAGGAATTCTGTGGATCGATCTGCAATTTCCTTCTCATCGATCATTCCGAGCTTCCTGGGCTCCCGTCCGAGAAAGATGTTTGCCCCAACGCTGAGGTTAGTTGCGAGGTTCAGCTCCTGGTGAATGAGAGCGATTCCATGTTCGAGCCCCTCTTCGACAGAACGGATTTCGATCTCTTTCTCGTTCAACCGAATCTCGCCGGAATCTGGCGGCTGAACACCCGCCAGGATTTTCATGAGAGTACTTTTTCCTGCGCCATTCTCGCCGATCAAAGCAACGCACTCTCCTTCACCGATGGAAAACCCTACTTCATGAAGTGCACGTACCCCAGGAAATGATTTCGAAATGTTAGCGACAGCAAGAAGATCGGCCATGGCCGAATGCTAGCAAAGACATCAGTCAGAGCCAGTCATTTTCTCCCGCAGTGACGCGACAGTTTTCAAGACAATGGGTTCGTCGGGTTGTAGCTTGCTTCTCTCAACAAGCAATTGGTGTGCGGTGTCTTCGTAAGATGGGGCACCCCCGCAGTCCCTTTCCATAAGCAGCCGAACATAGCGAATCGCACGGTCAATAAGCTTAAAATTGTTCGCGCTGACGTAAGACATCAAATTCCCCTCGTAGCGGCCGAGCCGTCCCATGATCAGGGTTGAGTGCGTATTTAGGAGCATTTTCACAAGCAGATTTATCTGCAACTCGTCCACATTTTCTGTGCCTTCGAGTTCTCTGTGAAGGTTTTGAAAACTCCAGACCACTCGACCATTTCGATCTTTTCCTATGCGGAAAACCTCCTGTCGGGCTCCATTCAGGCGTGCCTCTCGTTGTTCCATACCCGCATCCGAAAAGTCGAAACGAGTGAGCGCTTCGCTGCCTGTCAAATGTCTCAAATCGCCCCAATCAAGCGGGCGTGGCTCACGATCAAGTATTTTCCGCCAAGCTTCGTACGCCGAGCATGCCTCAGAGATGTGAAGAAAACATCGAGATGGTGGCTCGGATTCCCCCACCCTCTCAAATGGCGTTAAGGTGAAGGTAGGAGACCGCTCTGTCGTGTCCGTAAGAACAGCTATGTCGAAATCGCCGGGTTCATAAAGCACGAACCCGCCCTCCCGATACAGGTTTGATTCTGCCTCAATAAAATCAGAGAGAAAGCTCCAGTCGCATTGCTCTACGGCCCAGTCTCTCCAAGCGTCAAATTTCTGACGAATTTTGTCAGGCTCATCCGAGCACATCATCGAAAACCCAATGGCAGCCATCAGAACTGTGCTGGCCTGCATGCGCGTACTCCCGCTCAATGCCATAGGCCCGACTGAGAGGTTGATCTTCTGAATCGATGGATTTTCCAACACTCGACGTGACCTCTCCGCCGAACGAGCTAGAACTTCATCCGGGTTGCAATAGAGGAAAAAGGGCGAACGTCGAGATTGGCGGGCCGCCATCTCCGCACATCCGATGACGAACGGCGTTTCACCTCCTTCCGTGGATGCAATGAGCAGATCATTCCCACCAAACCCGAGTTCCGACAATTGTCTCTCGCCGTAGTCCGGACGGTCTTCGAACCGTTCAATCGAACGAATGAGCGCGGCATCGCCGCCTGCCATAAACCCAATCACATTTTTTTCAGTCGCCCCACGCAGAAGTCCTCGACGCGCATAGATCTCGAGGGATATCGAGAGCCGTCCGGTCGCACCACAGCCACAGAGAAACACCTTTCCTCCACCATCGATCGTTTTCCGAATCTCCTCCGCCAATGGCACCAGGTCGCTCATTTTTGTCGCCGAGAGACGAAGTGCTCTGCGATCCACCTCTTTGAGCAAATCGACGGCGGATGGTAGATTTTCCCGGGATAGTTCGGACAGGTCTTTTGTAAGCGGATTCGGGCGCTCGGTATCAAGGGATCCAAGCTGAAAGTCTCCAGCTACTTCAAGAAAATCGGCCAATTCAGGGTGAGACATCAAATCAAAGATATCACCCTTCCTAAGACCTTACACGAATACCGAACGTAATTATGCCAGTCGTAACTAACAATTTATCGCGCCACAGTTCAGGTCTTTTTCCTCCTCCCTCTCTCATGCGAACAGTTTTGTCATTATTGTCGATTTCCCTGCTTGCTTGTTCCTGCTCAGATAACGACACAGCTACCGGCTCTGCTCCTGTATCGAAGCCCGTCCCGGTCACAGTAACTAAAGTGGAACGGCAACCCTTTACCGATACCACGGTGGCCATCGGGAACCTCCGATCGGAGGAGTCTGTCGAAATCACGGCCAACGTCACGGAGCGAATCGACAGCCTCCATTTCGAAGACGGCGAGTATGTGAAAGAAGGGCAGATTCTCGCGGAGCTTTCGAAGAGCGAAGAAACGGCGATGCTCAGCGTGGCCCAGTCTGAACTGAAAGAACAACAGCGCGAGATCGAGCGACTACAGAATCTGACTCGGCAAAATGCGGTGGCCGAAGTAACCCTGGACGAGCGGTTTACCCAGCGCGACATGGCAGAAGGGAAGATCGAGCAAATCTCCTCGATGCTCAGAGACCTCACGATCACGGCTCCGTTCAACGGGATCATCGGACTACGAAGGATCAGTCCCGGAGCCCTTGTCGAGCCAGGAACAGTAATCACCACGGTGGATAAAATCGAGAAAATGAAACTCGATTTCCCTGTTCCGGAAGTCTTTCTCAACGACCTGAAACCCGGCACACGAGTGGAAGCAAAGTCTCCAGCATTTCCAGACGATATCTTTGAAGCGGAGATTGCCACGGTGGACTCCAGGGTCGATCCGGTGACTCGCTCTATTGAAGTCCGCGCCATCCTCCAGAATAAAGACAGGACGCTGCGGCCCGGTATGCTGATGACGGTTTCTCTTCAGAGAAATGACCGTGAGGCGCTCGCCCTGCCTGAGCGGGCCATCGTTCCTTTCGGGAACAAGCATTCAGTCTACGTAGTGAATGAAGACAATACTGTTCGCCTGGCCGATGTGGAACTTGGCGTTCGTCGCCCCGGCTACGTGGAAGTCACAAATGGCCTGACCGAGGGAACAACAGTCGTAACCGACGGGATTCTTTCCCTGTCGAATGGAGCCACGGTTGAGGTCGCCGGAGAGTTCGACGGCCCTGCCCCGGCATTCGACCCAACCAACCAGGCCGCAGAGTAAGCACCGGATTCCGACCCGATGATTTTATCCGATACATCCATTCGGCGGCCGGTATTTGCCACGGTGATGAGCCTGCTGCTTGTCGCCTTCGGCATCGTGAGTTACACACGCCTGCAGGTGCGCGAGTATCCTGACATCGATCCGCCAATCGTAACGATCGAGACGGCATATCCCGGCGCATCGGCAGCAGTGGTGGAACGTCGCATCACCCAACTCGTGGAGGACCGCATCAGCACGGTCGAAGCGATCAAGAATATATCGTCGTCAAGCCTGGACGAGGTTTCCGTAGTGACCGTCGAATTCACCATCGACCGTGACATTGATGCTGCCGCTAACGATCTCCGCGAAGCAGTTTCCGGACTTCTCAGCACACTACCTGAAGAAGCTGATCCGCCCGAAATTACGAAAGAAGACTCCGCCACGGAAGTGATGATGTGGCTCAATTTGACGGGCGAAGGGATGACTCCCCTGGAGCTCGCCGACTATGCAGACCGCTACATTGTCGATCGACTTTCCGTGCAGCGTGGTGTGGCCCGAATTCGAATCAGTGGTGCATCACGGTACGCTATGCGAATCTGGCTCGACCGCGAGGCACTCGCAGCGAGAAATCTGACGGTTGCCGATGTGGAGGATGCGTTGCGATCCCAAAACGTGGAGTTTCCTGCCGGAACAGTGCAATCGCTGGATCGCCAGTTTACCGTCCGACTACAACGGGAATTTCGGAGCGCAACCGACTTTGAAGAACTGGTTCTCAAACGCGGTGAGGACGGATATCAAGTCCTGCTCGGCGAAGTCGCCAGGGTAGAACTCGGAGGAAGCCAGCCTCGTCTTTCTTTCCGTGGAAATGGCGTCCCGATGGTCGGAACAGGGATCATCAAACAGTCCCGAGCCAACACGCTCGAAGTAGCTCGAGCAGTAAAGGAGGAGGCCGAAAGGATTCGCGAAAGCCTTCCCTCTCACATGAAACTCGAGCAGAGCTACGATACTTCTACATTTATCGAAGCGAGCCTGCGAGAAGTGAAGAGCACTCTGGCCATCGCGGTGATTCTGGTCGTGCTAGTCATCTACATTTTCCTTGGCAGTGTGAAGGCTACACTCGTTCCTGCCGTGACGGTTCCGGTCTCCCTGATCAGTGCTGCGATCATCCTTTTTGCACTGGATTTCTCGGTCAACGTCTTGACTCTCCTCGCCTTGGTCCTGGCGATAGGCCTCGTCGTCGACGACGCCATTGTCGTACTCGAAAATGTCTACCGCCGACTTGAAAAGGGAGAGCACCCACTGGTCGCCGCTTTCAAGGGCACCCGACAGGTGGCCTTTGCTGTCATCGCGACCACACTGGTTCTTATCTCGGTATTCTTACCGATCACCTTCTTACCGGGTGAAACAGGCAAGCTGTTTACCGAGTTTGCCGTTACCCTTGCCGTAGCCGTCGCCTTCTCCAGTTTCGTGGCGCTCAGTCTATCTCCGATGCTTTGCTCCAAGCTACTCAAGGTAGAAAACACTCAGCGCTCCAACTGGCTGACCCGGACTGTCGAGGCAGTATTTGGTCGCCTGGAATCCATTTACCGAAAAGTGCTCAAAAAGGTAATCGGTGCCGCATGGCTTGCGACGCTCGGAATCATCGGAATTCTCGCAGCGGGTTGGTGGATGTTTCGGACGATCCCAAGTGAATTCACCCCGCAGGAGGATCGCGGCGCTTTCTTCATCATCTCCAAGGCACCGGAAGGAACAAGCTATGGATACAGTCTCGAAGTAGCGCACAAAATCGAAGACCGACTGATGTATCTGGCCGAAAGCGGAGAGGCCCAACGTCTTCTTGTCAGGGTGCCCCGAGGTTTCGGAAATGCACTCGATTACAACCAGGTGATCACTATCATCAACCTCGCGGACTGGTCGGAAAGACGGCCCGCCAACGAGGTGATGGCCGAAGTAAAACAAAAGCTCTCCGATCTGCGTGGGCTACAACACTTCGTAATCATGCGCCAGGGGCTATCCCGTGGTCTGGAGAAAAAGGTTCAGTTTGTTATTGGAGGACCAGATTATGAGACTCTCGCCCAGTGGCGTGACATCGTAATGGCCGAGGCGAAAAAGAATCCCGGTCTTGCTGGACTCGACTTCGATTACAAAGAGACCAAGCCTCAGTTGGGAATCGACATCAACCGGACTCGCGCTGCCGACCTTGGCGTTCCCATTGCCACGATCGGACGTACGTTAGAGAGCCTTCTCGGATCGAGAGAAGTGACTACCTTCACAGAGGAGGGAGAAGAATACGACGTTATGATTGAGGGAGAATGGGACCAGAAACGAAGCCCTGGCGATCTTGATAATTACTTTGTCCGTTCCGAAACCACTGGAGAATTGATTCCCCTCTCGAACCTCGTGAATCTACGTGAGTTCGCCGACTCGGGGACACTGAACCGCTACAACCGAGTTCGCTCCATCACCATCGAATCAAACTTGAACCCCGGCTACACGCTCAGTGAGGCTCTCGATTTTCTTGATCGAATCGTAAAAGAGAAGCTGCCGGAATCTGCAATCATTGGATATAAAGGCGAGTCGCTGGATCTACGTGAGTCCAGCGGTTCCATTGTATTCGTTTTCGCCCTGGCACTACTTGTCGTTTTCCTCGTGCTGGCAGCGCAGTTTGAGAGTTTCGTCCACCCGTTTACGATCATGCTTGCCGTTCCGATCGCTGTTGTAGGAGCATTGTTAGGACTCCTCCTCACGGGCCAGGCTCAGAGTATTTACAGCCAGATAGGCATGATTATGTTGATTGGCCTGGCGGCAAAGAACGGCATCCTTATTGTAGAGTTCATCAATCAGCTGAGGAGTGAAGGAAAGGACTTCGAAGAGGCTGTTGTGGAAGGCTCGGTGCTCCGTTTTCGCCCAATCGCCATGACGGGACTCACGACGGTAATGGGTTCACTCCCTCTTGTCATCACCAGTGGCGCGGGCTCAGAGACGCGGTTCGTTGTGGGCGTTGTGATCCTGTTCGGAGTCTCAATTTCGATTCTGTTTACGCTGTTTGTCATTCCAATCAGCTATCGCCTCATCTCGCGAAAGTCGGGAAGCCCCGGCGATACAAGCCGCCGAGTTGACGAAGCTCTTGCTGCCGCGGAGAGCTGAGATAATGACCTCTGAACTCCTCTCCGATTCGTAATTCTCTAAGAATGGCTCAGTTTCCCAACGAACAATCTGACGACGGTTCCTTCGACAGGCAGGAAGACGCTTTCCGTGATTGGGTGGAAGATTACCCCGACGCAGCTTTCCCCGTGGAGAAAAACCGATATCATCTCTACGTCTGCTACGCCTGTCCGTGGGCTCACCGTATCATCATTGCTCGTGAGTTGCTTGGCTTGAGCGAGGCGATCAGCATGAGCGCCGTAGATCCGATCCGGAACGAAGAAGACGGTTGGGCCTTCCGTGACGGAGATGGGCACGGTCCAGATCCGACCAATGGTTTCCAACTTTTGAAGGAAGCCTATCTCGCCAGCGATCCAGAATACCAAGGCCGAGTGACTGTTCCGGTGCTCTGGGACAAAAAGGAAAAGTGCATCGTCACGAATTCCGACGACGATCTGCTGCGGATGCTGAACAAAGCGTTTCGCTCCCTTGCATCGAGTGATCTTGAACTCGTTCCTGAAGAAAGACTCGACGAAATAGACGAGTTGAATGAGATCATCTACGAGCACGTGAACAATGGTGTTTACAAAGCGGGCTTCGCCACCAGTCAGAAATCATATGAGGAGGCTGTCATTCCCCTGTTCGAAACCCTCGACATGCTGGAGGAGAAACTCGCCAGCTCGGTTTTCCTGTTCGGGGAGAACCTGACAGAAACAGATATCAGGCTGTTCGTTACCCTGATTCGGTTCGATCCAGTGTATCACGGGCATTTCAAATGCAACATCCGGCGGATAGTCGATTACCCGAATCTCTCGCGCTTCGTAGATCGCTTTCGCTCGCTGGAAGGCGTAGAAGCAACCATCAACTTCGACCACATCAAGCGTCACTACTACGTGACTCACGATGACATCAATCCAACAGGAATCGTTCCCGTCGGGCCAGATGGCGCTCTCACTTTTCTCGCAGGAAAGTGACCTCAAGACTGGAATTGTTCAAAAGAACATGCGACACTCGTCCTCGTGAGTGGGAAGGATGCCATTGAACTAAAGGCCCGATACTATCTCGATCACTTTAACGAGTTGATCGGTTTCGTGGTTTCGCACTACGACCACGCTCTCGAAGATTCACATCGCTCGTTTCTTGGAGACTTCCAACGGCTCAGCCTCGATGCCCAGTGCCTTTACATTCGACTGGTGACTCGAAAGGGGTCCACCTTTTATCGCGAATACCTAAAGTACGATGAAATTTCTGACCTCGACCTGACGCTCGATGAATTGCGGACGGCCCGATTTACTCGTGATCCAGATGACCGGGATTTTCTTGAGCTGCTAGCGCTGCAGAAACGACCCGATCTTGATTCGCTAATTCGCGACATTGCGGAAGATGCAGCATCAGTGCCTCTGCGGCTATCCTCAGCGCGAAAGAAGGAACTGGTTGAGTATGTCTTTGAGAATTTCTCTTTCGAAGAGTGTTTTCCCTTCCAAGCTCGGTATGGATACCTCGTACAGGATCGCCAGGATGAGGTCGAATACCTCCTCTACCTATACTTTGGGAAAACTCGATTTGGCCTGACGTCATTCGCCCTACGAGATCTGGGCGTGGTAAAAACTGCGGGTTTCCGGAGAGACTTTAAAGCTCGCTTCGATTCTCGAGAAGCAGCGCTGGCTTCCTATCATTACGATAAAATGGCGCGAAAGCTGAAGACTGCGCCGGATGCAGAAATTCTTATCCTTGGTGAGGAGTCGGCCCAATGGCCAACTTCGGACGATCCTGATGCCATGCTATTGCAATCGAGGACCGTTCACACCCTGGGGCGTCGCCTGGAAAGAATGAACGAGATCGAACTGGCACTTTCGGTCTACGGTTTGACAGACCAGTTTCCTTCGACCGAACGAGTCGCGCGATTGCTGGTCTCACTCGATCGACGCAAAGAAGCAGAGAGCCTCCTTTCGCAAATGATCGATAACCCCTCGTGCGACGAGGAGTTGATCTTTGCAGAGGATTTCTTTGCGCGAAAATTCGAAAAGCAACGTGTAGGACGCCTCACTCAACTCCTTCGTGACGCTCGTGTAATCGGTCTCGATGAAACTGGCCGGGATTACCCCGAAGCAACCGCGGCTGGAAAACTGGCAGAAGAGGGCTGGGAAGCCTGGCACACTGAGAATACCATCTGGCAGCAGCTCTTTGGCCTCACCTTTTGGGACCTACTTTTTGATCCCGAGAATGCTGCACTGCATAATGAGTTTGAATGGCGCCCTTCCGGGCTCGACTCGGGTGTATTCTTCGAACGAAATCGAGAGAGAATCGAAGAGCGCCTTTCTCTTTTCGATTTTCCTGACAAGGCCGTTTTATTTCTCAGAGAAGTTTGGAATAACCATCGGGACACCCCCAACGGAATACTCCCTTGGTATGAAGATGTCTTCGAGCTGCTTTGCCGATTCGTCTCGCTTGCACCTTCGGGATCCTTGTCTCCCATTCTTCGGGAATTAGCCTCTGACTACCGGGCAAACAGGAGCGGATTTCCTGACTTGCTCCTGATCAAAGGAAGCGAGATTCGATTCGTCGAAGTCAAAGCGGAAGGAGATCAGATCCGACGCAATCAACTGCTACAACTCGAGCGACTCCGCAATGCGGGTTTCACCGTCGAAGTGATCCGTGCCATTTGGACCGTAGATCCAGAACAAGAGTACGTGGTGGTCGATATCGAAACAACCGGAGGAGGCAGCCAATGGAACCGCATCACAGAGATCGGAGCGGTAAAAATGAAAGGAAACCGCATCGTCGATGAGTGGTCGAGCCTGGTAAACCCCGAACGACGTATTCCTAAGAACATCGTCCACCTCACCGGGATTACTGATGAAATGGTCAGTAATGCTCCAACATTTCGCGAGATCGCAGACGAGTTTCGGAGTTTCGTGGGAAATGCCGTTTTTGCGGCCCATCGTGCCGCATTCGATTACGGGTTTATCCGAGCCGAATACCAAAGACTGGAACAGGATTTTCGGTGCCCAACCCTTTGCACCGTCGTCGCTGCAAGGAGGCATTTACCCGGAATGTCATCCTACGGTCTAGCCAATCTGTGCCGCGAACTCGAAATTACCCTTGAGTCCCATCACCGTGCTCTTTGCGACGCCCGCGCCACCGCTGAAATCCTCCAGAAGATCAACCATCGACGCATGGAGAAGGAAAAATCCTTTTCTGGCGAGAAACTCTGAGATTGAACATTTTGCGGGATTTATGTTCAAATAACTTCCTATGAACTTCCTTCTCCGATCCCTTTTACTTTTGGGCCTGGGTGCTTCCGGCAGCCTGCTCGTGGGATGCTACCCGAGTTATCCATCTGGATATGGATACGGTGGATACTCCCGTCCCTATTATTCGCGCCCATACTATGGCGGCGGCGGTGGCTACTACTACTCCCGACATAACCACGACCATCATGATCACCATGGCCACGACAACCGCAAGCGGTACTACGGTACCCCGGCGAATCACGGCGGCAACAAGCCGAAAAAAGTAAGCAGCTCGAACTCAAGTAACAGGAAAGTGAACCCCAATACAGGGGGCTATGCGAATCCCCGTATGCAGGCTGCGTACCAGGCGCGGAACGCAAATCGCAACCGAAGCAGCGGCGGTGGAGGCGGCGGGAACAACAAGAAGAAGAAAAACTAGGCCGTTTCTTATCCAACTACTCAAAATTAGAATCGAAACGCTCCCCCGCCAGGGAGCGTTTTTCTTTTTCCAGTGGACGCTTCGCTAGTCGTTCATCCAGCGGTCGAGGTTATTCCTGACAAACTCATCATCTTCCAGGAAAGAATAGGCCTCCAGGACTCGGTCGATTTCTTCTTTTTGACCGGGCGACAATGTTTCTTCGGGATCAAGGCAGCGAATCGAAGGTAACAGCCCCTGCCTCCTCAACACCTCATGAATTCCCGGAATGGAGCCAGCAAACTCGTTGGCGGCATCGAACAGCGCTCCATTCGCATCGGTCAATTCCGTGTTCCTGGTAAGCCACCACGACTCGATCTGCTTCGGGTTCCGAGCTTTCATCAGTTTGATTTCCTCCAACGTATCGACGGCTGCTTTCGTCCAGACCGCCCACTGTCCCAGAAGGCCACCACTTATATGTCTCTTCGATCCACTGAAATTGAAGACCGTCAGCAAATCGTTGATGATATTATCATCGTTGCCTGTATACAGCGCTATGTCGTCACGCCCCGCATCGATCACCGCGCGTACTACTTCGAAAGTCGCATAGCGGTCGAACGGAGCAATCTTGATGGCAACGACATTCTCGATCTCAGCAAACCGCCGCCAGAAGGAATAAGGATACATGCCACCGCCGATCTTCGGCTGAAGGTAAAACCCGAACAACGGGATGATCTCCGCCACGGCACGGCAGTGCTCGATGAGGCGGTCCTCGCTCTCCTCACTCATCGCAGACATGCTGAGAAGGCCAGCATGATATCCACACTCAACTGCTAGGTTGGCTTCTCGCAAAGCCTGGTCGGTATCACCACAGATGCCCGCGATCTTTGCAACGCGTCGCGGCTTCTCTCCCAGCCACTGGTCTTGTTTTTCCGAACAAAATCGCAAGATAGACTCCAGAAGGTCGTGCTCCGGTTTACGAATTTCAAACTGAGTGGTGTGAACCCCGACAGCGACGCCCCCGACTCCTGCATCCAGATAGTATCGCACCAGAGCTCTCTGATGTTGCTGCGACCAGGAGCCGTCTTCATTCAGTGCCAATGGCATAGCAGGAATAACCTGCCCCGCTAGAAGATGAATTCGTAAATCCGAAATCGTCATGTCAGTATTTTCCGTCTCTTACTTCAAAATGAGTGGGCTTTCCTAAAATAGGATTACCTCGCTCAGTCCAGTACGCAACCCACTCCATCAGACTTGCTTCGTCGACCTTGGGTTTGCCATAGAGTGCATGTGCCTTGCCTGCATCACTCAGCCACGCAGTCGGAGCTTCCTCACCTATTACGGTAACGGGTTTCCCGAACCGCTCTCCAAACCATTCCGCGATCTCCCTTACCTTCAATATTCTCTCTCCCGTGACGTTCAAGATGAAGGAATTCGGAGAGGCCGTTGCGTCAGAGAGTGCTCTGACAATATGACGTGTTGCATCCCCTTGCCAGATGCAATTCAGGTAACCCATGGAAACGTCGACCGGCTCCCCAGAAAATACGTTTTGAGCAATGTCTACCAAGACCCCATAACGGAGATCGACAGAGTAGTTCAGGCGAATCAATGCGATGGGTGTTCCCTTTTCGAGGCTCACGCTTTCAAATGCCTTTTCCCGACCGACACAGGAAACGGCATACTCCCCGGTTGGCCCCACAGGTTCTGTTTCTTTCGAGCCTTCTGAGGATGGGCTTACGAACGGATATACACAGCCTGTCGACAAAGCGACGATTGGAACGTCTGAATAATGGAGGGCGAAACGGGCAGGCATATCCTCGTTGAATACCTTGAGCATTTCGGGTGAGCTGCTCGTTCCAAATTTCATACCGGCCAGGTAAAACGCCGCAGCGACTTTGGGAAGATTTTCGTAGCCCCGCTCAGTCGATAGATCAGTTGGAATAGTATCGATTCCACTGTCTTCGAAGGATTTCCTCTTCTCTTTGTCCTCGAAACGGGAGATCGCATAGACCTTCTTTCCATCACCCGACCGTTCGATTGCTCTGCGTAGCATCAGGCAAAGATGAAAACCCATTTTACCACCAGCTCCCGCGACGGCTATATCCCCGTCGATGCGCTCTGCACATTTCACCGTTCCTTCGTCAGGCTCGGATGCAAGCTCGTCGAGCTCAATCTCATTATCTGGCGGAACCATTACTCACACCCTGACTGAGTACGCCAATTCTGACAAGTGCGTGAGTGAGGCAAACATTGGCGGTCCAAAAATGAAACGGAAATGTAATCCACAAAATGCAGAACAGCAGGAATACTGACATCGTAATTTTCTTTCTACCCCCTATTTGACGATGAGCATTTTCGATCCATCCCTACAAGGTTTCCTCTGGGTTCTGGCCATTGCGATGACTGTGCTGGTACTCGATATTTTTTTCGAAACAGAATTCCTCAGCCTCGCAGCTCTGATCGGTATCTCGATCTATCTCTCACTGCTCTTCGACGTTTCGACGAAATGGACGATTCTTATTAGTTTGGGATGCCTATCGGTCTTGATCGCGATCTTTTACCTACTATGGAAACAGATGATAGCCCCCCTGGTTCGCCGCTGCCTGCCTTCTGGAGCAGACGAAGCCATTCATTCTGCGGTCGGAGCTACTGCGACGTTCCGAAAGATCAATGAAAAGACTTTTGTCGAATGGAACGGCGACTTGTGGCCTGTTGATATCAGTTCCGATTCTCCAAGGTTTTCCGATCGCGCTCCAGTGAAAATCACTTCCGTAGAAAATGGTGTCTTCTCTATTACAACACTCTAACCCAACTACCACTACCATGATATCCACAGTCCCACAGAATCATTGCCGCATCATCGAACGTTTCGGTAAGCCAGTAAAAGTTCAGCACAGCGGGCTCCGCATCAAACTTCCCTTTCTCGACAAAGTTCGAGATGTGTCGATGGAATGGGGAGACGAAACCAACAAGGATGGCGTCTTTATCGAGCTATCCGAACAGATTTGCGACACGAATTCCCGCGAATGTATCTCTCGGGACAACGCAAAGGTCACCGTTGACTGCATGATCAGTTGGCGTGTCGTCGATCCGCTGAAAGCCGTGTACGAGGTCGACCATCTGCATCAATCTCTATTGCAGGCGGCCCTGAACGTCATTCGCTCTGAAATCGGCCTTCGCGATCTTGACGATGCTCTCTCTGCCCGAGCTGAATTGAATGAAGCCATTGTTTCTGGTCTGAGCGATACTCTTCGTAAGTGGGGTGTCCAGCTTCTCCGTGTCGAGATCCAGGAACTTCGCACCGACGACGCGACGGGAGCAGCCATGCTGCAGCAGCTTGAAGCCGAACGCCGCAGCCGAGCAATTGTATCGGAAGCAGAGGGACAGGCCGCAGCTACCCTTCGGACAGCCGAAGCGGAACGCGACGCAGCAATTGCACGAGCCGAAGGCCAGGCCAAGGCTCTGCAAATTACCGCGCAGGCAGAAAAGCTGTATCTCGATACTCTGTCCCAGACAGTCGGAGCTAGCGAAGCTACAGAAATCTTGATCGCACAGAAAGTGCTCGAAGGTTTTAATACCATCTCCAAGAATCCCGGAGACAAGGTATTCCTTCCCTCCAGCCTTCAAGGAGTGCTCGAACTCAGCGGTTCAAGGAATACTCAGAAGTCGTCGACTCCTGTCGTTTCGGACAATTCGGCAACTACCTAACCCGCCCATTCCAAGAGATGGAGAAATGAGTT
Organism: Verrucomicrobiales bacterium; assembly: GCA_002698785.1. GTDB lineage: Bacteria > Verrucomicrobiota > Verrucomicrobiia > Verrucomicrobiales > DEV007 > Arctic95D-9. The sequence goes on from PAAG01000047.1 coordinate 187,240, forward strand.
CCCGGAAAAACCTTCCTTTGGTTTTTCCGGAACTTACTCTAATCTCTTTCAATACATGTCAGAGATTCCTCACACGCTTCACGAATTCGAAGAAGGCTTGGCCAATACAAAGAAATCTATTCTTTTGATGGCGAGCACCGCTTCGGTAAATCTTAAGAATGCGGTCATCGGTCTGTTGGAAAGAGATTCCAACCTCTGCAACCAAGCCATCGCTGACGACGATATCGTCAACACATTCGAGCGCCAGATCGACGAGGACGGGATGGAAATCCTGATGCGCTTCAACCCCGTTGCCACAGATTTGCGGAGTGTAATCGGGTCGATGAAAATTTCCACCAACCTGGAAAGAATCTCCGATCTTGCTGAGCATATCGCCCGGAGAGCCAGGAAAATCCTGAAGAAACCGAACCAAAGCGAGACACGTTTGATTGAGCCTCTTTTTCAAAAGGCGGCTGATCTTCTCGACGACGCGATCCAAGCCTATTCCGAGGGCGATGTTGAACTTGCTCTCACTCTTTTCAAAAGGGACGAAGAGCTCGATGCTCTCCACGGAAAGATCCTGAAAAAGCTGACCCGCCTGATGGAGCAAGACACCGAGAATTTGCGGACTTACTTGAATTTGATCTTCATCGTTCGGTGCCTGGAGCGTGTTGGTGACCACTCGGTGAACATCGGCGAAGAAGCGGTCTACATTCATCGTGCCGCCGATATTCGGCATGTCGGCCCTTCTGCCTTGGAAGAGGAATAGTAGCCGAAGTCTCCGGTAGAAAATTCAGAGGGTTTTTTATGTGACAATTTCGTCTCTTTTGGCACAGTCGGCCATTCTCCCCCCGCTGACTGAATGGCCACTCTCGTCTTCATACTGAAAATCTTAGGATCCCTTGGAGTTTTTCTCTACGGGATGAAAGTGATGTCGGAAGGCATCCAGCGCACCGCAGGCGAGCGGATGCGGAAGATCATGGCGACCATGACCAGCAACCGGGTCTCCGGTGTGATGACGGGCGTGGTCACAACGGGGCTCATACAGTCCTCGTCCGCTACCACAGTCATGGTGGTCAGCTTTGTCAGCGCAGGTCTGCTGACTCTGGTCGAGTCCATCGGGGTTATCATGGGAGCAAACCTGGGCACAACCCTCACCGCGTGGATCATTGCTCTGGTCGGGAAGTTTTCTCTTTCAAAGGTTGCCCTCCCAGTAATAGGGATCGGTCTCCCAATTTTCTTTATCGGGAAAGATCGATGGAGAAGTTTCGGGGAGATTCTCATAGGATTTGGTCTCCTTTTCTACGGTCTCTCTCTTCTCAAAGACTCCGTGCCCGACGTAAAGAGCATGCTGGCCAGTACCGATCCTGCCGTAAAAGCCTATGCGGAAAACATCCGGGATTTCATCAGCAATCTTTCAGGTCGTGGATACCTCTCGATTCTCACCTTTCTCGCGTTGGGTGTGTGTTTGACCCTCATTGTCCAATCATCGTCGGCGGCAATGGCCATTACGGTAACGCTGACCTTGCAGGGCTGGATCAGCTTTCATGATTCCGCCGCCATCGTTTTGGGAGAAAATATCGGGACGACTGTTACCGCCTGGCTCGCCTCTATTGGAGCGAGTGCCGACGCCAAACGCGCCGCACGAGCCCACTTTCTCTTCAATGTCCTCGGAGTCCTCTGGATGGTAATTCTCTTTTTTCCATTCACCTCCATGGTGGATTCTCTGGGAGATATGTTGCCTGATGGCTTTCGGACCGAAAAGCATGACTCCGACGTGGGATTCAAACTCGCGATCTTTCATACATCGTTCAACCTGATCAACATCTGCCTACTCATTGGATTTATCCCTCTCATCGCCAGAATCGTCACAAAATGGGTAAAGGACGACACGGAAGAGAGATCTCCAAGGCTACAATTCATATCTCAGCGAATTCTGGATATTGGAGAGCTGAACATTCCAGAAGCAGAAAATGCCACGCGAGATCTGGCTGCGATCACCAAAAAGATGTTTTCCTCGTATGTCGAGGTTCTTCAAAATCCAGATCGAGATTTAACCGATCAGGTAAAACTCCTGAAGAAATGGGAGGATGACGCCGACGCACTCACTCATGACATTACGGAATACCTTGTGCGCACCTCGGCTGCGGAGATCAGCACGGAGAATGCCCGCGCTGTCACGCGAATGGTGCGTATCGCATCCGAGCTTGAGGAGATTTCAGATATCATATACCGACTCGTGCAGATCACGCGAAGGAAGTATCGGAAAGATCATGAATTCAGCGAAGAGGCTGCTGCAAACGTGATCAAGCTCGCCAGTGTGGTGACCAAGATGATCGACCTCTACGGAAGAGTCCTCGATACGGGAGGTTCTACGCTTCAAAACCTGGAACTTGCTCTAGAGCTTGAAAACGAGACCGACAAGCTCAGGAAACAATACAATCGAGCCTCAATGGAGAGAATGTCTGACGGTGAGAACAAGGTGAAAGTGGAGATGATCACGATCGAGATCCACAACCAGTTTGAACTGATTGGCAATCATGCGCTGTCAGTGGTTCGAGCCGCCTATTTTCTGACCCACGAAGAAGAAATCCCGGATTGACCTGATTTGCCTGGTCAGTGGTTTGAGTGGGGTTTCGCCTCGCAGGGACGGGGTGTATGTATCAAAACCGTCAATTGCATTGGCGACTGGCCAAGGGACTCTTCTAATCGGAAAGAAGTAAAGTCCCATGCCAGATAAACCGCACACATTATCCGATTTCGAAGAGGCCCTCAAAGATGTCCGGAGTTCTCTCCTCCTGATGGCAAGTACCACATCGGAGAATCTCAAAAATTCAGTCGAAGGTCTTTTGAGCCGTGATACCGGCCTCTGCAACCAGGCCATTGCTGATGATGAGGTCGTCAACGGCTACGAGCGCAATATCGACGAAAAAGGGATGGTGATCCTTTTGCGCTTCAACCCCGTAGCAACCGACCTGAGAGTCGTCGCTGCCACAATGAAGATCGCCACCAACCTGGAGAGGATTTCCGATCAGGCAGAGAATATCGCGCGTCGAGCACGAAAAATTCTCAAGCACCATGAATCAGTCGATTCGGCTCCCGTTCGTCACCTTTACGAACTGTCGTTCGGCTTACTTCGCGATGCGATTGAGGCCTATGCTGACGGGAATAGTGATCTTGCCCTGTCTCTCTACGAGAGAGAAGAGCTTCTGGATAAGGAGCACCGCGACCTGATCAAAGAACTTACCAAAAAGATGGAATCCGACGTCGACCATCTGCGGACGTATTTGAACCTCATCTTTATCGTTCGCTGCCTTGAGCGGGTCGGTGATCATGCGGTTAACATCGCCGAAGACGTGGTTTACATCGCAAAGGGCGAGAACATTCGCCACGTGGGTCCTTCCGGGCTGGACTGATCGACAGCCTTTATTCCACTCGAATCAACGGAAACCGGGAGATGCTGCTCGGCTTTACCGTGGTGGGATGCTGAATTCCACCCGAAAGTTCTTTCACTCGCTCGGCGACATAGGTGTCGAGTTCACGCAGTTGAATGAGGCCGTCTTCGATGAAATCGGCTTTTCCGGTGAGGCCCTCGATAAGGGCCAGAGTAAAGGCTCCGTGACCCCAGTCTTCGTGCTCGACGCTCTCTTCTCCCTGTGTCGATGCCGCCATCACCACGACTCCGTTCTCGTCGCTCGTGAGTTCGCGAATGGCTTCGGATGCATCTGCGACGTTCTTTGATGCTCCTCGAGTGTTGAATTTGTAAAGATTGTCTCCCAGCTGACCGCTGTGGCAGGTATCGAGAAACATGAGAGTCTTGGAGGGAAGGTTCCCGAGAATGTCGGCAAAGTCTCCCCAGGCCACTCCAGACCGCCGCAGGGAATCCAATTCGGCATCCCATGGAACGAGGTAATAATTTCGTCCCTCGTTCATACCGTGGGCGGCCAGAAACAGGATGATGATGTCCTTTTGCGTTGCGCTGGCCTGGAGCCACTCCAGGCCTTCAAGGATTCCATCACGACTCGCATCGGCATCGATCAGCGTGCGAATCTCAGTCTTGTTGAAAAGCTTTCCCTTTTGACCAGCAAATACGTCCGCAACAGCACGGGCGTCGTCATCACAAAAGCCCAGGGTCAATTCGGAGTTTTTGTATTCCGAGACACCTACGCTGAGCATGTACAGGTTAGGCATCATTTCTGCCGGGAGATCTTCGACGACCGCCGCGACTACTGGTGCAGGCGATGCCGGGGAAGGCGCTGGATCCGGAAGGGCTCGATAATGAACGACCCGCTCTTCGCTGGTCGCTCCTGAATTCTCATTCTTCGCGAAAATAGACAGTCGGTTCTCCCCGGGAAGCAGGTCGAGCGTGTGATCTACTTCATAGGTTTCGCCATCGATATTGTAGAAAGTCTCGACTGCTTTTCCGTTGAGGAGAAGCTTCACCTCCCGCAATGGGCTGCCGTCTGATTTCACGGTGGTTTTCACGTGAACCTGCGAGTCGTCAGAACTACCGCGAGTCTGCGCTGGAGAAATCCACACTACATCTGGAGGGAGTAACTTTGTGATATCCGCTGGTTCTGGAGTTTCTTCTCTTCCCCCCGAAGAAACTCCTTCCTCGAGGCTACGAGTTTTGACCACCGCACGAACTATCTCCGGCTTGTGGAACTGCTCTCGGAATACGGAACTGGGGAAAAATTCAGAAAGCTGATTTGCCGGCTTGTTCACATGCCAGCCAACATAACGTTCACCTCCCGGAGAGGCGGCATAGTGTCCGGAAGGTGCCCAACATACCCACTCGCCTGACCTTGATACAAATGCACTTGCCAGTTTTCTACCGGATTCCGGGTTCCAGAGATGAATCGCATCGCCGGATGCGGTAGCGAGATACTTTCCATCCTTCGAAGGGGCAACTGCAAATGTTGGCCCGATCTGCTCGGGAAAGATGCCGACCTGCTGACCCGATTGAGAGTATATACCGAGAAGATACTGCGAGCCGACGATCAAATTGCCGTTCGGCAAAAAAGAGAACGATCGAATCGAATCACCAGCATTGGGAATCACCTGTACCTGGCCCGCGTTCGAAAGGTTCAAATGTGTGACCGTTCCGTAAGAGACATTGACTCCGCTGTTCGACCAGTTGGCGCGGCGAAAATCTGAAAACGCCGCAGAGTCTTCCGTATCGAGAAAGCTCATTTCGATGAAATCGAAAATCCGGTGGAGTGGGTCATCCAATTCCTCGTCGTGAGTTGTGTCGGTGTAGTCGTTCCGATTTCCAAATGCAACACGGACGCTTTCTTCGCTGTCTGCATCAATGGCGGCTGACCAAATTCCAGCGCCATCTCCCTCGATGGAACGAATGACCTGGGCCTGACCATTCACCAGCTTCCAAATCTCCACATCGTTGTTGTCTCCACCCGCACAGGCGATGGACTCGCCATCAGGATGCCAGCACATGCGAGACGTGCCGCTGGGTTGACCTTTGTAGCTACCGAGAAGGTTTCCGCCTGGCAAATCATATACATCCACAGAACAGGACTCCCGGGACCAACTCAGCGCGAGACGGCTGCTGTCTGGTGAGAAGGCAAAGTAGAAGAGAATTCCCCCCATGGCGGTGTCGATGGTCCGAATCGGTGAGCCGTCTCCACCCCAGAGGTAGACCTGCCCATTGCGACCTCCACCAACGATATACTGCCCGTCAGGAGAATAGAGAGCCATACCCAGATTACCCGAACCCTGTCCGAGGTCGCCGAGCCCATTATAGAAACCGTTTGGCTGACGCTGCCAGACAAAACCCTGCCCGGCCGTATCAACGGAGAGCAGCATGGAGGCATCCGGGTTGGTGCTGATCATTCCCACGCCGGCTGTGTGGCCGACGAGAAACACCGAGTCTGTGATTACTTGTGGCTGGTCGCCTGACATGCCAGTGAAAGAACTCATGTTCCAGATTCGGACCGAGCCCGAGGCATCTCCCGTGAAAAGCTGCGATCCATCGGAAGAAAAGTGAGAGCACATCACCGCCGCCTGGTGCCCGCGAAACAGAGCGACAATCTTGTTTTGCTGGCGATCAATCATACGAAGATCGAAGGCGGACTCGCCCGGCTGCCCTGTGCTGGTGGAAAAAGTAAGATAGCGACCGTCAGGACTCATACCAAAGGGGGACATTGCCCCTTCGAAATTATCTCCCTGCCGATGGCGGTATGTTTGGGTAATTTCACCGGTGGCGACATCCCAGACGCGGATCACTTTATCCTCACATCCTGTGATCAACTGCGAGCCATCGGGAGTGAATGAGATTTGACCCACAATTCCCGAGTGGCCTCTCGAATCGATGACGAGGCGCGGCTTTTCATCCTGAGCTGAGAGCCCCGTACAGAGCGAAGCTAATACCGACAGCAGAAGAACAGAGCGGACCATGATGAATAGACGATTCGAGAGAAGATCTAAGCAGAAATTCCGCCCAACGAGAAGTCGGAGACGGTGAAAAAATTGTCCCACGACAGCAATACACTAACACAACAACATACTTAAGTCCAGAACATCCGCCAAAATGTCAGGAATTTACAAGGTATTTTCCTTCGAAGCTCAAGGAATCAAAGAATACTGGCGGCGGGACTTGAACCCGCACGATCAAAAGATCAACGGATTTTAAGTCCGAAAAACTTTGTCCGCAACTGTCATCTTCTGTCACGACCTGTCGCGTTGAACCCCCTGTAAAATGGGGGATGTAGCGGATTTCAAGTTGACCAACGTGAACTCTCATGGACACTCTATGTCAGAAAAAGTGTCCAAAAAGTGTCCAAAATTTCTCAAGACCCCAGCTATCGCGATCACCCTAAAACCAGTATCAAATACTGGGAGGGAGCAGTCTTTCGTCCGTCTCGCATGCACGAAGGGGAAACAAAACTGGGCAAGTTCTATTGCGTGAAGATCGCGCATGACGGGAAGAGACAGACCTTCAATCTCAAGTCTGCAGAGAAAGGAGAGGCAGCTCGCAAGGCGAAGCAAATCTACCTGTCGTTGGTCTCGCGTGGATGGGAGGAGACTCTAGCGGAATATAAGCCTCAGAAAGCCAAGAATACTGAATCCCCGTCTACCACCATTCAAACGGTTGGCGATCTGATCGGTGCAGCCTCAAGAGTCCTGACTGTTGGAGAGCGAACTGCCGCTGACTATGGCCGGGCGTTTCGCCACATCGCGGGTGACATTTGTGGAATCACAGTCAAGTCAGCCGGCTCCCGGGAAAAGTGGAAGCTCAGTGTAAACGATGTGCCGTTGACGATGATCACACCGCAGGAGGTTCTCTCGTGGAAGAAGTCTTTCCTGTCGAAGAAAGCGGGTGATGCCGCAGCCCTCCGAAAAGCGAAAAACACCGTCAATACGATCATGAGAAATGCCAAAGGCTTACTCTCTCGCAAAGTCGTCCCCTTTCTCGATCTACCAGATGGTTTTGTCTCCCCGTTTGAAGGGGTTCCCTTTGAATCTCGTCAGTCCATGAAATATCGCAGTTCGATCGATCTTGTGAAGCTTGTCGAACTGGCCAAAAACGGAGATGAGGCAAAGGAGATCGAACCTCTTACTCGCGAACTCTTCAAAATTTTCGTTCTCGCAGCAATGGCCGGGTTGATGAGAAACGAGATCGACAAGCTTGAGTGGCGAGCGTTTCTCTGGGACGAGGGGATTATCCGACTGGAGACGACTCGAACATTTTCTGCGAAATCAGAGGAATCGAACTCCGATGTAGCGATAGACAAAGAGCTACTGGAATATTTTCATCAGGACTTTAAAAAGTCCAAGTCTCGGTTCGTCATCGCCTCCAAGAATGCCGCGAAAGTCGGAATGAGCCATTCCCACTACCGCTGCGCGAAGCTATTCAAGGAACTCGTAGGATGGTTGCACAGAGTCGGTGTTGATGAGCAGAAGCCCATCCATGTGCTGAGAAAAGAATTTGGCTCCCTGGTTTGTGATAAGTTTGGAATCTACGCTGCCAGTACAGCACTCCGGCATGGCGACATTCACATCACTTCTCAACACTACGTGGACTCCAAACGGAAAATCCGTCCTGAACTGGGAGAGCTAATTTCCGACAAAATTGCGTAATGGAGAAGATGCCCAAACCGAAGAAATTGCCGCTCACAGTGAGTGAGTATCCCGACGAGGAGTGGCACTTCATTCACTCCGAAACTACCGAGTTGATCAAAAGCCGCGGATGGGATGAAAAGTTCCTTTTCTATGAAATGGCCCGACAACTGGAGCTTGAAGGGTCGATTCGTGAGGAACTGCAAACCTTCCTCGCGAGAGTTTCCGAGGGTTATTTTCCGAACTACCCGTTCCTCCTGATCCCAGCGACTATACAGGAAACGATCATCGCGACGCTCAATGAGGAAGGTTCTCTATATGACATGCATTATCGCGTTTTGGCAACTCCTCGGCCGATCGAATGGTCAGCGGAGTCTCCTTTCCATGAGGAGCTCGAGCGTCAGATCGAAAGTGCGGCATGGAATGCGGCAGCCGAAAAGGCGCAGTCTTTCGAGGGGCTGAATCCCGAAGATTTCATGCCAGGATCTTGCCCTGGCGATCGGGCTGCAGCTGCAGCAAAGCGCAGCATTGTCGCAGAAGGTGATCAGAGTCTCGACCAGTCTCAATATCACATCAAGATGCTAGTCGACCTCGACTACCCAAGAGGGAGGCTCATCGAGGAGTTTGAGAAAATTCTCTCTCAACTCAAATATTATCGAGACAAAAAATCATTCTCGAAAGATCAACGTGGGAAGAGTCGAGGTCGCGAGACCCAGCTGAGCGACTTTGCAGCATTCCGCCTTTGCGAGAAATATGGGAAAATGCCTGCTGCCCGTGACAAAGCAGAGCTAGATCCAAAGAAGGACGTTGTGCAGCCAAGGAAGACAGTCGTAGAGACGGACGATGCCTGGAGAAAAAAAATCAAACGAGGTCGAGATATCATGGTAAAATTCCGTGACCGCTGGGGAACAAGAGTTGGAGAAGTAGACGTCGCATTGAATGAAGCAGATCAGAGCTGAACTTCGACTGTCAAAAGTGTTCATTTAAGCACATTCTCAAGAGCTTCTTTTCTGACGGCGTTTTGAGAGTCGCTCCTGCAATGACATTGCAGGACTATGAGCGACACATCGTTATTATCACGGCGCGAAGTAGCGGATCGATTCAAGGTTCATCCGAGAACTGTTTTCCGCTGGGAGGAGAAGGGACTGCTTACACCGGTGCGGGTAGGCAGTCGTATCGTCCGGTATGACCGGCAGCAGGTGGAAGACCTGATTCAAGAGCGAAAGGAGGACGCATGAGTGCCTTTCATTCGCTCCAGAAGCTTCCGCAAGACGTCAAGGAGCTGGTGAAACAGTGCCCAAAGACCGGTGGCGGGGTACACCCTTTTCTGTTTCACCTGGCACACAGAGCGAATCCCTTCCTGAACGCCCGGGAACTGGAAGAGATCCTGCGATTTTCTTGCCAAGACTGCGGGCGGGATGTCCCAGCGAGAGAGATTGTCGAGACGGTCAAAAACGTTCGGCAATCTTCTTATCATTCGTCGATTGAGCACGAGAGCGCAGTAGCGCCGAAAAGAAAGGTGCCTGACTATTCGGAGGTGGCAGTGAAAGACGCCCTCTGTGCGAACTACCGGCCGCCAAGTCCTTTGGAGAGATTGCCTGGGACAGCCGCTGAAGTCTGCCGCCTCCTCTATGAGTCCGGTTCGCTTATCTGCACAGGACCTTCCTTATATCAGATGACGACTTCGACTCTGGAGTCTGCACTGCCATGGATCGATGGGATGCAGTTCATCGTGCCTTCGGCCATGTCGAAACTGATGGGTCTGAACAAACAGGGTGAGCTGTCACAGCGTTGTCTGGACAATACCGGGCCGCGTCAACACCTCGTGGTCGAGTTTGATCGCCATGACCTGGAGGTTCAAAAGAAGCTCCTGCACTACTTGAGCCAGAAGTTGCCACTCCGGCTTATCTGCCACTCCGGGAACAAGTCGCTCCACGGATGGTTTCACTGCTCAGAACGCAACGAAAGCGAACTGAGAAGCTTCATGGATCGCGCGATTCAACTCGGCGCCGATCCCATGACCTGGCCGCGCTGCCATGCTGTTCGCCTGCCGAACGGCTTCAGAAACGACAAGAAAATCAGAAATACCAAACAACATATCCTCGAATTTTACTCATGAACAATCGCACCCTCTATGATGAAGAAGTCCCGCCCTTCCCTTTTGCGGGCCTGGAAGAAAAACACATTGGCCAACACTGTCTGGCTTTGAGCAGCGCGCTGGAGACGCCTCTCGAGTTCACAACAACTGCAGCATTGATGGCTGTCTCTGCCGCGGCTAACGGCGGCCTGTCGGTCGAGACCATCAGTGGTCTCACTACGAACTCGAATCTATTCTCCATCCAGGCTCTGCCCAGCGGCGCCGGAAAGACGATGGTCTATGAAAAACTGTTTCAGCCTCACGCCGATTTTGAAGCGAACTACCAAGCAGCTTTTCGTTCCGATACTCTCCCCCAGATCGAAGCGAGGCTGAAGCTGACTGAGAGAAAGATTGATAAGCTCTCCCGGCCGACAGACGAGGGCGAGTCCCATCAACTGCTGGATGAGCTCTCGGCACTCTATAAGGAACAGAAGGAGTTGAAACGAAAGTCATTGGTTCCCCGCTTCCTGGCGGAGGATACGACACCTGAATCTCTCGAAGTGCTGCTCGCTGACTATGGTTCGATTGACCTCAATTCCAGCGATGCACGCAAATTGATCAAGAACCTCGCGGGGGAAGGTCGACGCGGTTCCCGGACCGAAGAGGATGTACTTCTGAAAGGTTTCTCGGGCGACCGTACGAAGGTGGACCGCATCTCGCGTGATAGCGTGTCCAGTCACCAGGGCGGTTCGCTCTCTATGAGCCTCACGGTTCAAAACGATCTGATCACTAAACTCTATTCCAACGAGTCACTGTCTGAATCTGGACTTCTTGGCAGGATCCTTCCTCTTCAGTTTTTCCCTGAGTCCGCGCCCTCACCGACGCCTTTCTCGGGGGACTTGAATCATTTTCAAAAGTGCTATGCGGATCAGCTGAACCCGATTCTTCACACCTATCGCACTGCCAGCCCTGGAACCTACGTGGTCAAAGTGCCCACTGATGTGAAGCAGGTCATGGATCTCCACAGACAACAGGTTCAGAAAAAGATGGCTGGTGAAGATGACGTCATCGTTCAATGCATGGCGAGATGGTCCGAGATTGCCTGGAAACTTGCGCTCGTTTTGCAGGTGATCTGCTTCGGAGTTGAGTCGCACAACCACCCCTTGCATATTTGGTGCGCCCAGAGGGCGATACAGATTGTGGAGTGGTTTGGCATTCAACAACGGCTCTGTCTTGAGAATGCGGTAAGCCAGTCGGTTTCATCGAAACTTCAGAGCATTGAGGCTCTGCTCTGTGACGCAGCCAACGGTCATGTTTCTTCCCGGGATGTCCAGCGTCGGATGAAGATCAACGCTGCGGAAGTAAGCAGATTGGTCTCGCTGTCGGACGGACGTCTGGAACTCTTCGAGCTTGAGTCGAGTGGCGGCAGACCCATGAAGATGCTTCGCTTGGCCGTCAAATAGCTGGTGGTGTTGTCGCTCATAGGCACGGGGCGGCGCGGTGTCACTTTTGTCACTACTGTCCCTTGTGGCGTCGTCCGCCCCCGCGCACACCACCAAAAGAAGAAGAGCAAGCTTACTCTTTTATACCTTCGTATCAGGGGCTCTGCCCGTATGAGGGACAGTAGTGACAAAAGTGACAATCCCAGCAGACAGCTCTGAGCACAGCGTCCCCAGCAGCGGCCATGGGAAAAGCGGCAGTGCCCCGAGCCGGACTTGAACCGGCAAGGAGTAATCTCCGTTGGATTTTAAGTCCAATGTGTTTACCAATTTCACCACCGGGGCATCTCCGTGTCTTCCCTTACACTGAGAGTGCCCTCCGCGCCAGTGCGAAAAATGGCCTCCCCCCAGCATCTGCCTGAGCCCCTCATTTCGTCTAGAATGGCGGAGCCTCATCATCCCACGAAGGATCCCATTCCTCTTCATCATCTTGTTCCACAGAATCAGGGTCGTGGATCTCTCGATGGCAGATCTCACACACCGCCACCAGATCAAACAGCATCTCTCTTCCGACTCTCACATAGGTCAGATGGTGAACCTCTGTCGCCTTCCACTTCAAACACCCTTCGCACATATGACCTGCCCGCTTCAGGACCGCATCGCGTTTAATCCTCCACTCGGGCGTCGTCAGGTAGCTCTGATACCAGCGGTCAAACTCGGCTTTCTCTTGCTCCCGGTCCTGATCGTATAGATCGCCGGCACGGCTCGAACGAGCCTTCCACCAGCGTTCTTTGATTCCCTTGTCGAACGGGATCGCACCAGCCTTTTCGCTTTGGGCTAAGTCTCCGGCACGGAGCATCTCAAATTCACCGCACCGCTGACACTGAGAGCAATACCGAACGCCGTTTTTCTGCTCCTTGACCGCAACGGCTCGATCTTCGTGGGAGCAGTGAAATTCACGCTCTAGTTTCTCACGAATTCTTTGACTGCGATCATCAGGAGAAATCGGACTTGCCATTTTTTCTGAAAATTTTCTGAGGGGTTAATGGACGATGCGGTGTTGTGATTGTGGCGGGATTTTCTATCCTTGACGAACACATGAAACACTTCTTTTTCGTTTCCATCATTCTTGCGCTTGCCTCTAACGGGCGCCACGCGCTCGCTCAGGAAGTCCCGCCTACCTTGGAAAGCGTTCTCCGTGAGGCTCTTGCCTCCAATCCGGAATTGTCGGCGCAGTTTGATCGAGTAAAGGCATCCCGCAAAATTGGAACTCAAGTGGGTGCTCTCCCCGACCCCAAGTTGAGCTACACAGAGTTCGTTTCTCAGGTTCAAACTCGCACCGGCCCTCAAGAGCGAGCGGTCAGCCTGACTCAGGCATTTCCCTGGCCCGGCAAGCTGATTCTTCGAGAAAGCATCGCAGACGAAAATGCTCGCTCCACATTCTTTCGTTTCGAGGCACAACAACGCCAGATCGTCCGTGAAGTCGGTCTGACTTTCTTTGACTACGCCTACCTTGGGGAAGCCATCCGGATCTCACGAAGGAACTACGAGTTGCTGGAACAACTCGCTCCGACAGTGGATACCAAGGTACGCGCCGGCGGCGATCTGTCGGCCTCCCTGAGGCTGGAAGTGGAAACGACACGAGTAGAAGATCAACTTCAGGGCCTCCGGGAGCAGCGTTCCGCGTTGAGTTCGCGTCTGGAGAGTCTCATGGGCAGAACTCCGACTCTCAATACTCCTCTCCCGCTTCCCACACTCCCCGTCCGCCCTCCTTCCATCGACCCACTCGAGTCCTTGGAACGTCAGACAGCACAGCATCCTCTGATCGCTGCCGCTGAAGCTGGCGTGATGTCAGCTGATCTGGCAGAACGCCTCTCCCGCAAGTCTCCACTCCCGGATATCAATATCGGAGCAAACGTCATCGACATCGGCAACGGGGGCGAAACAGCGGTGGGAGTCATGGTCGGCGTGAGCATCCCCCTCGCTTTTGACAAATACCGGGCAGAGCGTGAAGAGAAGGCAGAACTGGCTTCGGCAGCCCGGGCCGATGTAACGAGCATGCAACAGCGCCTGCAGGCCGACCTACACCGCGCCGTGCAATCCTGGCGTGAGGCAAAGAAGAGACTCGACCTCTACCGGGAGAAGTTGCTTCCGTCCGCAGAGCAGGCACTCGAGTTGACGGAGGAAAGCTATCGCAACGACAAGGCAACGGTGACCGACTTGATCGACGCGGAGCGAACTTTGCTCGATCTACAACTCATGAATCAACGTGCCCTCTCTTCCGCCCACAAAGCTGCGCTTGAAATCCGAACGCTCACAGAACCCCTTTCCGTTGCCAAATAGGATCGCCCGACCATGAAGAGAACGATAATCACCGCATCTGCTGCCCTGCTGTCAGGGCTTTTGCTCGGATTCTTCCTGTTCCGCGGTCATTCACCTTCGGGGGAAGCGCATGATCATGGCAACGCCTCATCCGGAGGTGACGAGGAGGCCGCCGCTGAGGACGAAGTATGGACCTGCTCCATGCACCCGCAGGTCAAAGCTCCAAAGCCGGGCCTTTGTCCGATCTGCGCGATGGATCTGATCCCCCTCAGCGCAATGGGAGGAGGCGACGGCGAACGCAGCTTCTCCATGTCGGAAGCAGCCAAGGCCCTCGCCGGCATCACGACGGTGGAGGTCTCTCGTGAACACCCGGAAGCCGAGGTCCGTCTCTATGGAAAAGTAGTTTACGACGAGACATCCATGCGAACCGTGGCAGCGAGGTTCCCTGCACGGATCGACCGCCTGTTCGTGGACTACACTGGAATTCGTGTCGAGAAAGGTGACCACCTTGCTGTGGTTTACAGCCCGGAACTGCTCAGCGCCCAGACAGAATTACTGACTGCCAAGAAGTTCGACAACCAGAAGGCGGTAGAAGTGGCACGGGACAAACTTCGACTCTGGGGGTTCTCCGAGAAGCGAATCTCTGAGATCGAATCTTCGGGCAAGACATCGGACCAGTTGATGATGGATGCTCCCATGGCGGGCATCGTCACTCACAAGAACGTGAACGAAGGCGACTACGTGCAGACAGGGACACCTTTCTTTCGGATCGCCGACCTGGACGAAGTCTGGGTGCTGCTCGACGCCTACGAAAGCGATACACCTTGGTTGCGTTTCGGACAGGAAATTGCATTCACGACCGAGTCGATCCCCGGCCGCACCTTCGATGGTCGCATTTCCTTTATCTCCCCCGAACTGGATCCATCGACCCGAACCGTCGCCGTTCGGGTCAATGTTCCCAATCAGGAGGAACTCCTGAAGCCGGGCATGTTCGTCTCCGGAATCGTGCATGCCAAGGTCGCTGGAGCTGGCCAGGTCCTCGATCCATCTCTCGCCGGCAAGTGGATCAGTCCGATGCACCCGGAGGTCGTCAAAGATGGACCGGGGCAGTGTGACGTCTGCGGGATGGATCTGGTTCCCGCCGAGAAACTCGGCTATGTCGCTGACAAGGATCTATCCGAGCCGCCAATGGTGATTCCCGTGAGCGCCGTACTTCACACCGGCAAGCGATCCGTTGTCTATGTGGAAGTTCCGGACACGGAGCAACCGACCTTCGAGGGGCGCGAGATCCTGATCGGCCCCCGCGCTGGAGACCAATACATTGTCGCAGCCGGCTTGAAGCCCGGAGAGCGTGTCGTCGCTCAGGGCGGATTTGTGATCGATAGTGCTCTGCAGATCCAGGCCAAGAAGAGCATGATGCTACCGGGCGACGGAGAGGGCGAACGTCTCTTCCCGGAAGCGCCGGCATCGGAAGAGTTTCTAACGAAGTCGGACGGGCTTCTGGAGTCCTACTATGCGATCCAGAGCGCCTTGGCCGGCGACTCACTCGAGTCAGCGCAGAAATCTGCAGACGCTTTCCTCGAGCGACTCCGATCGGTTCCCTCGACCAGTTTGCCTGCCGCCTCCGCCGAAGTCTGGAAGGATCTCTCTGGCAGACTCGAAGAGAGTCTCGCCTCGCTGAAATCCCGGGAGGAAGTGGAACCGTTCCGGGCCGAATTCCAGAATCTCAGCCTGCTGGTCGATGAGATGGTTCGCCGCTTCGGCACCGCGAACCTGCCCGTCTTTGTTCACTACTGTCCCATGGCATTCGATGACACCGGGGGCAGCTGGCTACAGCCGGATGAAAACCTCCTCAACCCCTACTTTGGCGCCACGATGCTGCAATGCGGCGAAATCCGGGAGCAAATTGCGACGGCCAAGTCGATTCCCCTCGATGAGGAGGGGAGACGGGTCGTCGAGGAGATGGTGGCAGCCTACTTTTCTCTCCAGCAAGCTCTCGCAGAAGATTCGCTGGGCAAGGCAAAACAGGCAGCACAGACGCTCGCAGGCCAGTTGCCCGAGTTGAAGCGGGCTGCCGAAACCAATCCGCAAGGAGCCTTTCTCCTCAATGCCATCAGCAAGAATCTGGACTCCGTGGTCCAGTCGATTTTCGAGACGGACACGCTTGCGCAGCAACGGATCGGATTCAAAACCGTTTCCAGCGGAGTGGAGCAACTGGTGACCGTTTTCGGTGAAGGATTGAGCCAATCCATCTATAAGGCCCATTGTCCAATGGCTTTCAATGAACAGGGGGCAGACTGGCTTCAATCGGGCAAGGACATCCTCAACCCCTACTTCGGGGCCGAGATGTTGAAGTGCGGGGAGATCAAAGAGCAACTCACCGGAACGAAAGAAGACGGGAAAACGGATCAGTAATCGATATGCACCTTCCCGAAGAAGACCGTTCTCTGGTCACTCGCCTGATCCAGTTCTGTCTGCAGAACAAGCTGATCGTTCTGCTGATCGCTTTCATGCTGGTAGTCTGGGGTATCCTCGTGGCTCCCTTCGATTGGAAAATCGGCGGTCTTCCCAGGAACCCCGTTCCCGTCGATGCGATTCCCGACATCGGTGAGAACCAGCAAATCATTTTCACCGAGTGGATGGGGCGTTCTCCGCAGGATGTGGAGGACCAGATCACGTTTCCGCTCACCGCAGCCCTGCTGGGAATTCCCGAAGTGAAGACAATCCGAAGCTACTCCTATTTCGGATTCTCCAGCATTTATCTCATTTTCAACGAAGACGCAGAATGGGACTGGTCCAGGGCCAAGATCCTGGAGAAGCTGAACAGCCTCCCCGCAGGCACCCTCCCGGAAGAGGTTAGCCCCGCCCTCGGTCCCGACGCCACAGCTCTCGGACAGGTGTTTTGGTACACCCTGGAAGGACGCGATCCGGAAGGCAACCCGGCAGGCGGCTGGGATCCGCAGGAGCTCCGCAGCATTCAGGACTTCTATGTTCGCTACGCGCTTCAGGGAACGGACGGGGTGGCGGAGGTTGCGTCCATCGGTGGGTTTCTCAAAGAGTATCAGATCGACGTCGATCCCGATGCGATGCGAGCATTTGGAGTCACGCTCGAACAAATCTTCAAGGCGGTGCGGAACGCCAATCTCGATGTGGGTGCCCGCACTATCGAGATCAGCCGGATGGAGTACGTGATTCGGGGACGTGGTTTCATCACCTCGCTCGACGATCTTCGCAAGACGGCGGTGGGAGCCCGAGGCGATATTCCCATTACTCTCGATGAGGTGGCAGAGATTAGCTTCGGTCCGGCACTCCGAAGAGGTGTTCTCGACAAGGCCGGAGCGGAAGCGGTCGGAGGAGTTGTCGTGGCTCGTTACGGTGCCAATCCGATGGCTACGATCCAGAACGTGAAACAAACCATCGACTCGATCGCGGCGGGTCTTCCTCGCAAGACGCTTGAGGACGGAACTGTCAGTCAGGTGACCATCGTTCCCTTCTATGATCGGACTGGTCTGATTAACGAGACACTCGAAACGCTGAACACGGCCCTCACCGAAGAGATCCTGATCACGATCGTCGTCGTGCTCCTGCTCGTCTTTCACCTACGGAGTTCCCTGCTCATCTCCCTCATGTTGCCGGCGGCTGTTCTCCTCACCTTCGTCGGCATGAAGCTATTCGGGGTCGATGCCAATGTCGTCGCGCTGTCTGGTATCGCCATCGCGATCGGGACGATTGTCGATATGGGGATCGTGCTCTGCGAGAACGTGCTCAAGGCTCTCGACCAGGCCGACGAGGATGAGCCTCGTCTCCCGATTATTTTTGCCGCCTGTTCCGAAGTGGGAGGCGCCGTGCTCACGGCCGTGCTGACAACCGTGATCAGTTTCCTGCCCGTCTTCGCGATGGAGGGTGCCGAGGGCAAGCTCTTCAAGCCACTCGCCTACACCAAGACCTTCGCGCTGATCGCATCCGTCCTTATTGCACTGACGCTGCTCCCCCCGCTGATCCACATGCTCTTCAAGCGGCGGCTCGACGTCTTTTCCGACCGCTCGCCCCGGATCCATCTTGGTTTCATCATCGTGCTTTGCCTTGTCGTTATCGCCTTCCTTGGCACTGGCTGGGCACCGCTTGGTCCTGCCTACGGACTCTGGAACCACCTGTTCGTAGCCGTGATCATCGTCACCCTTCTCGCGCTCATCTACGGATTCATGCATGTCTATGAGCGGGTGCTTCGGTTTTTTCTCCGGGCAAAGTGGCTCCTCGTCCTGTTGGTGAGCACCGTGGTAGCCTGTGGATTCCTCATCTACAAGGGCCTCGGGAAAGAGTTCATGCCCTCCCTCGATGAGGGTTCCTTTCTCCTGATGCCGACCACAATGCCTCACGCCTCGATCGGCGAAGCCAAGCGGGTGCTCCAGTTGCAAGACCAGGCCATCAATGCAATCCCGGAGGTAGAGATGGTCGTCGGCAAGATCGGCCGGGTGGAAAGTTCGCTCGATCCCGCGCCTGTCAGCATGATCGAGACCGTCATTACCTACAAGCCGGAGTGGGGAGAAGATGAGAATGGAAAACGAATCCGGCTCTGGCGGGATCACATCCAGTCACCGGACGACATCTGGAAGGAGATTGTCGCCGCAGCGGAGCTACCGGGAGTGACATCCGCCCCGAAGCTGCAACCGATCGAGACCCGCATCGTCATGCTTCAGACCGGGATGCGCGCGCCCATGGGATTGAAGGTGTATGGCCCCGATCTGGAGACCATCGAAAACGTGGCTCTCGAACTCGAAGCCATTCTCAAGGGAGTGTCGACGATCAACCCCGCGACGGTGTTTGCCGACCGCGTCGTCGGCAAGCCTTACCTGGAGATCCACATCGATCGCGAGGCCATTGCCCGCTACAATATCAGCATTCGGGACGTGCAGGATGTCATCGAGGTGGCGATCGGCGGTCGCCGCATTACGACAACGGTGGAAGGACGCGAGCGCTACCCGGTCCGGGTGCGCTACCTGAGGGAACGTCGAGACTCGATCGAGGAACTCCGTGAAATCCTTGTTCCTGCACCCGATGGCAGGCAGATCCCGCTTGGTGAGCTCTCCGATGTCGAATTCGTCCGTGGTCCTCAGGTCATCAAGAGTGAGGATACGTTCCTCGTCGCCTACGTCATCTTCGACAAGCAGCCCGGCAACGCGGAGGTCAGCGTGGTCAATGATGCGCGTGCCCTCATCGAGCAGCACATCGAGAGTGGAGATTTCGTCGTTCCCGCCGGCGTCAGCTATCAGTTCACGGGCAGCTACGAGAACCAGGTCCGAGCCGAAAAGCGTCTCGCTTTGATCGTGCCGCTCGCCCTGATGCTGATCTTCATCCTTATCTACCTGCAGTTCCGTGTCGTAAGCACTTCGCTTCTCGTCTTCAGCGGGATCTTCGTCGCGTGGTCGGGAGGATTCATCATGATTTGGTTTTACAACCAGCCCTGGTTCCTCGATTTCGCACTGGGAGGTGTCGAGTTTCGCGAGCTGTTCCAGATCAATCCGATCAACCTGAGTGTCGCTGTCTGGGTCGGCTTCCTGGCCCTCTTTGGCATTGCCACTG
Source organism: Verrucomicrobiales bacterium (assembly GCA_002698785.1). Lineage (GTDB taxonomy): Bacteria > Verrucomicrobiota > Verrucomicrobiia > Verrucomicrobiales > DEV007 > Arctic95D-9. The sequence continues at coordinate 206,713 of PAAG01000047.1, forward strand.
ATGACGGCGTCATCATGGCCACCTACCTCCAACAGAAGTTCCGGGCCAATCAACCGGCCACCCGACAGGAGATCCGGGACACCACTGTCGAAGCCGCCGTGAAACGTAATCGCCCTGCCATGATGACCACCGCCACGACTCTGCTCGCATTGCTCCCGGTGCTCACAAGCGACGGTCGCGGCTCTGACGTCATGGTTCCCATGGCGATCCCGACGTTCGGCGGTATGACCGTCGCCATCCTCACCGTGTTTGTCGTACCCACGCTCTACTGCTGGATCGAGGAGACCAAGTACTCCTGGAATCGGCGGAAGTCACAGAATGCAACCACCCCGAAAACCGAATCTGAAACCCCTTCCTGAAAACAGATCGGAAGCAGTTCTTTCTGCCATTCGCTTCCGCCTTCACTGCATCTTAACGGCCAACGAAAGTAACGAATCGGAAGAGCATTGCCACAACCACATGTGCCACGAACACCCTGCATCGATCAACAAGCGAAGGGATTCCCGGAGGAAGCTCAATAACCCCAAGCAAGCGAGCCGCGACCGATCCACTCACTGATGACTACTCGGACCGCAATTTATGTTAAGATTGAAACCAGTTTTTTTATGAGGGGAGACGCTGGGAAAAGTGTTCTACCTCAGTGAAATCCCCCTCCATACCATGAAAGAGGACGACCTACAGAAACAATTAGAAGACTGGGAAATCGACGTTCCTGACGACCCTCACTTCCGCGCGTCCGTGTGGAGAGAGATCTCAATCCGGGAAAAATCCTCAGCAATCGAGAGATTCCGCGAAATCCTCGAAAAGCTTTTGAGCGTTCGGGTTGCCACCCCGGTCGCAATATGCGCCATGTTCGCGATCTTGGTCGCTGCCTCCCTACACGGCAGGCATAGCCGTGAGCAAACGTGGGACCGTCTCGCGATGGCCTACAAATCCTCCATCGACCCCATCTTCCACACCGAAGTGAAATCAAGCTCGGAGCGGCATTAATCACCGATCACCCTCATGAATCGCGCTGTCGCTATCGTCTTGCTCTCGCTCGCACTATTCACCTGCCTCTACGTCTGCATCTTCCGCTGGGTAACGGACGACGCAGCGAGCGCCATGAAGGCGGAACATCCGGAATTGGAGTGGCTTCGCTACGAGTACAATCTGAGCGACGAACAGTTTTCCGAGATCTTCGCTAAACACAAGGCTCATGACATCATCTGCCGCGAGCTCTGTCAGGAACTCGTCACCGTACAAAATGCCCTCGACGAAGCGATCACCGAGAATCCCGAGGTGAATTCCGCAGTTTCGGAAGCGATCTCCTCATGGATTTCACAGCGTGAGCGATGCCGCGAAGCGACGATTCTGCACATGTACGAAGTCAGTCGGGTGATGAGTGAGGAGGATGGCGCTCGCTATCGAAAACGCATCTTCGACCATCTAATCGCCCCCGGCCGGATGCCTCATATCTCCAAGAACGGAGAATTTCACGAGGAGCTGATTGAACACGCCGCTCCTCACTCGATTGAGTCATCCCCTTCCGGAGAATGACTGAAGCAGGTCGAAATCAGGATTCGAGCCCCCTCGAAGACGAATCTGACCGGCAGTTGCTGATTCAGCTGCGCGACGGGGAGGATCTGGCCCTGAACGCATTGATGGATCGCTGGCGCAAACCGATTCTCGCCTATTTCTATCGAACGATCGGAGACTACGAAACCGCTGCGGACCTTGCCCAGGAAGTGTTCGTCCGAGTCTACCGAGCCCGTAGGAAATATAAGCCAAAAGCCAAAGCCTCCGCTTACCTCTTCACGATCGCAGCCAACCTGGCCCGAAACCATTTCCGATGGACGAAACGCCATCCAGAGGCCGCCCTCACCGATGAAGTGACCAGCAGAATGGAGAGGGAATCCACTCAATCCGACCCCGCGAGAGCTCTTGAGCAAACGGAGTCGAGTGCTGCGGTGAGGTCAGCCGTCCAGCGTCTCCCGGAAAAACTGAGAACACCCGTAGTCTTATTCCATTTCAATGAGCTACCCCAGAGCGAGATCGCCGAAATTCTTCGCTGTTCGGAGAAGACGGTGGAGACTCGATTGTATCGCGCAAGAAAGATGCTCCGAGACTCTCTCATCAAGACAGGAGGTGAAAACGTAAATTAGAACACGTTTCCCTTTGTTTATTCTGCCATTTGAGCAATCTTGTTCTATGGCGGGTGAAAAACAGAACAAAAATAGAACAGATCCGATATCTAAGCTGCTGGTTGATTCCCTGAAAGCAGGTTTGGCACGGGACACCGAGAGACTCGAACTGATTGCTCTTTCTGCAACTCGACGATTGAAACCCGGATCCCCCAATCTGGCTCGGGAACTCGCCGACATGCTTGCCTCGTTCTCCGTAAACGCCTCTTCTCTTCGCTGGGCAGCAGAGAATCCACCACCGACTGATTCAGATGAAGGGGTCTCCCTTCTTCGCATTCCTTCGATCGACCAAGCGCACCCGCCGTTGCTCGACGATGGTGTTGCTTCTCAATTTCACTCCTTCATCAATCGTCGCCGTTCAATGGCAAAACTGCTTCAGGAAGGCCTCAACCCTCCACGAACCATTCTGTGCCAAGGTCCTCCCGGCACCGGAAAAACAATGACAGCAAACTGGTTGGCTCGGGAGCTTCAGATCCCTTTGGTAGTTCTCGATCTAGCCACTTCGATCTCGAGCTACCTGGGCAAAACCGGTGCAAACCTTCGCAAGATTCTTGACTATGCACGCTCCAGTCCCTGCCTCTTGCTTCTCGACGAATTCGACGCCATTGCCAAGCGACGCGACGATCAATCCGATGTGGGAGAGCTCAAGAGGATCGTAAACGTGCTGCTCAAAGAACTTGAGGACTGGCCCTACCACTCCGTCATCTATGCAGCGACAAACCACCAGGAAATGATCGATCCGGCAATGGAACGGAGATTCGATCTTGTCGTGCAAATGCCGCTCCCGGCGCCAGACCAGCGAGCCGCCATTCTGAAAAACTCTCTGGGAAGTTTCGCGGAACATGCGGACGAGCAGCTCTTCGAGGCATGCGCAGCTTTGACAAATGGGGCCAACGGCTCAGACATCCATCGCGCTGGCCAGTCAGCGGCCTCGAAACATCTGCTCGAGAACGTTCCCCTCGCAATAGCTCTCCTCGAAGAACTCGGATACATGGCAAACGGAGAAATGGAAAAGTCTGAGGTCGGAGATGTAGCCCGAGCTCTTCGGTCCGGGACGGATTTTACCGTCCGCGAAATTGCGGATTTAATCGGAAAGAGCCCCACATCGGTTCAATACCACTTAACCAAGAAAGAAAAAGATGGCGGAAAGAAAACCAAGACTACTCCTGGCAAACGGTGAAAAATTCGTGAGCTCGGTAAAGCGAGGCACCAGCGGTGGACCGAAAACGGAGCCGCGCACATACGAAGAAGCTCGTTCGCACGTTAAGTCCGAGTTGACTCGCTCCATCGAAGCGCTCCGCGAAATTCCGCAGGAGAAAAAGCTCAAAGACGAATCCGTACTCTGCCTTCGGCTCCATCCCAGCTTCGTGGCGAAATCCTATGATCCTCAGCACATCTTTCAGCGCGTTCCGGATCTCAGCAAAATCGGCTCCAGAAACTTTGAGGTCGACGCATCGGATTACGAAACCCTGAAGCCAAAGCCGGGAAAGAAGTCGATCTCGAGCAGGTTGGTATTTGTAAGCAGCGCTGAACGAGGATTTCGGCGCCTCCTGAAAGAACTCGACGCCAGCGAATCCAGTCTCACTCAAGGATTTGCCAACGAGATTTGCCGAATTGAAAAATTTGACCTTCAAACGGACGAAGAACGTCTTTCGGCCTTCGAGAAGATGCCCCATTGGGATGAAGGTCGAGTCGAGTTGGTCTTCCACCCCTCGGTGTATTCCACCGAAGATCAGGCTCGTTTGATCCTCGATCTGTTCTCCGATAGTGAGGATTTCCAGAGCAATGCGCGATTTGTCCCGTACGAAAGAGGTCCGTTCTTCCTTTCTGCCTACATTCTGCGAAGCGATCTCGAAAAACTGCGCGGGTTGATCCCCCTCCGCACGGCCCACCCTCTGATGGCCGGCTCTTTCGAGGACTTGCGAACTGCTCCAACGGCAACAGCTCCGCCACCACCCGCAGATACGGCTCGGTCCACAATTACCGTAGGACTGTTCGATGGTGGCGTGGACACAACAAATCCTCTTCTTGCAGGGCACGTGGATCACGACGAAGCCATGTCCATCGCCGCCAGTGAAGACCCCGAGGGCGTTGCTCACGGTACGGCAGTAGCAGGATTGCTCCTGCATGGCGCATTGAACTCCAGGGACAAGACGGTCCCGCTCGATCCGCCAAAAGTTTCGGTGGCGAGCTTCCGGGTTCTGCCCACATCCGATCCTGGTGACGTTGATCTCTACGAAGCGATCGATGTCATCGAGAACGTGGTTCCCAGCCGAAGCGACATCCGCGTGTACAACGTCAGCCTTGGGCCACGGGGCCCCATCTTTGACGACTCAATCTCCCGCTTCACTTATGCCCTCGACATCCTCGCGAAAAACTATCAGGTGACCTTTTGCGTAGCAGTCGGAAACGACGGAGAGAACCCTCCCGATCTCAATCGCGTTCAGGCACCGGCCGACTTGGTCAACGGGATCGGTGTCGGTGCATGGACGCAGAATGGCGGCGACCGTGAAATTGCCCCATACTCTTGCCGCGGCCCGGGGCGTGAGGGGGCCAAGATCAAACCCGATGTGGTCGCATTCGGGGGATGTGAGAACTCGCCCATTCATGTTGTTTCCACGACCCCCGGCCAGAAGCTTCTCTCCCGTGGGACCAGTTTCAGCACTCCCCTGGTCACTTCGCTGGTCGGGGAGGCAATCGGAAAACTGGATCGAGGCAGTGCCCTTCTCGCTCGGGCGTTGGTCATACACTCCGCCGAACATCCGCTGAATCGGCCGGACCATGACTTCGGCCATGGAGTCGTTCCCGAACAAATGATGGACATCCTGAGCTGTGACGAAAACGAAGTCACGATCGCCTATCAAGGGCCGATTCCATTGAAGAGTTCCGTGAAACTTCCACTGCTCCTCCCTTCCGGCGCTGTTTCGGAAGGCCAGATTCACTTCAAATGGACGGTAGCCATCTTACCGGAAGTCGATCCTCTGCACTCGGACGACTACACGAAATACTGCGTCGAGGCGAGCTTCTACCCCAACTCAAAGCAATACGCCTTCAATCCTCCAAAGTTCCCTGCGGGACGGAAAAGAGAAATCCTCCACCTCGAGGATGACCAGGACAGGGTCGCGGAATTACTTGGGCAAGGGTATCGCCAGAGCGCACTTCCCCGAAGCGACTCGGGCAACAAGTACAAGACCGAAAGTGCCCATCGCGATGAAATGAAGTGGGAGCCAATCGTCAAGAGAGTCGTGACGAAACGTGCGAATTCAGTCGACGAACCTTTCCTCGTGCTCGACGCGATCCCGCGTCACGAAAGCAGCGGTCGCCTCGACTATGCGGTCGTAGTCTCGATGAGGGCGACACGGAACGTTGATCTCTACGGTGAAATTCTCCAGAGGTATCCAGCGCTTCAACCGATCCGACTTCGCTCCGAGGCGGAATTGAGAGTGCAGGTTTAGCCCTCCTTCGCGTTGAAAACGAGAGAGGCCAGCTCTTCAGCTGACCTCCCCGGATTACTCGACTGTTGAAGGATGAGGAATCACTTCTTTTTCTTATCCATCCCGGGCGTCTTTTTCCCGGGCGTCGTGGAGCAGCAGTAGGCCGAGTCGTCCCCACACTCCGAACAGGTGTGGACGACCTTGTGGGGTTGCCCGGTTTTGGCGCTCACGTGGGTGACCTTGATCTTCCCTCCGCAACCGGGACAGCCGTGATCAGTGCCCGACTTGAACCATTCTGCAAACGACTTCTTCTCGTCCACCTCCCTGACTTGGATCGACTGGCATTTGGAACAAGCCATCGCCACCTTTCCCGTGGTGATCTTTTCGGCGTCCTGCTTCGTCGCGACCTTCCGCATGTGCTCCGGAAGACCGGCGTAACTGTTGCTGACGATTCCTCCCATCATGACGAAGGCAACTGCGAATAGAATGAGTTTTTTCATATGTTTTCAGGTTTGTTTGTTTCCGAAGCTCTGGGCTTCATCCGGTGAAACCCCTCCGGGATTCTCACCCCTGAAATTTCTGCCGAGATTCTTCACCAGGTGAGTTCCGTCCGCGAGTTCAGTGCCAGGATCCGACAGCCCCCCTTCAGGGCTCAATCCGTTGGGAATGAAAAAGTTGAGGGGTGGCAGGCCGACCGGGGTTTCTCTTGTAGAAGACGCGTTTTTTCAACCCGCGCGTCCGAAACAAAAACCCTAAATTGACAATGAAAACCATCCGAAAGAGCATTCTAGCTGTCGCCCTCGCCGTCTTCGCATTCGCGATTGTGGCCCCCGATGCGCAAGCCGTCCCGAACAACAAGGTGCCTGGGGTGAGAAAGAAAGACAAAACGCCCAATCCCCCCACCATCCCCTCTGATCGTAAAGACGACCGGAAGCCCTACTGGCAGAAGAAAATCAGCGGCTGATCACAGCTCGCAACTCGCCATTGAGAACTCCACGGGTTTCTGGTTTCGACCACGGCTCGTGGAGTTTTTTTCGTTCCAGAACAGAGAATAATGAGGGGTAGACACAGCGGCGGTGTTTCTCTTCCTGACGCCGCAAGCCGTGGCGCTGATTCCAAGAAAGTCTATCCCTCATCAAATCCCATGAAATCAATTCTCTCCCTCTTCGCTTTGACCTCATTCGCCATTGCCTTCTCTCCTTTCCCTGCGCAAGCCGAGGAAGACCATGCAATGCACGTTCTCAAAGGCTATCTCAACGTGGCAAACGCCTTGTACGAAGACGACCTCGCAGCCGCAAAGGAAGCTGCGGCCAGTATCACCGACCACGACGCAGACAGCGCTCTTGCCGAACCAGCGACCAAGGTCGCGGATGCGGAAAATCTCGCAACCGCTCGAGAGGCATTCAAAGCTCTCAGTGCTAAAGCGATCGAACTTGCGAAAGGACACGGAGACCACTACACCGTAATGCACTGTCCCATGGTGAAAGGCGGCGGCGGCGATTGGCTAAGCGCCGATGGGAAAGTCAACAATCCCTATTTTGGCCCCAAAATGCCTCACTGCGGTGGTCCGAAGAAGTGATGGTTCCTCCTACCTTGAAATGGAAAAGGCGCGCGTGAAATTCACAATCACTTTCTCTGCACAGCGAGTCAACAGGGCTGGGTTATAGACGTCCCACCCTGTTGGCTCGTCTTCCTAACGAAGACCTGATTTCCATAAATGGACCACGACTCGCACGGTGACGAAAAGAGCGGCTCCGACCGTTCTTCACACTACGAAGAAGGCAGCCTCTCGCTGACCGGAGCGGTTTCGATGGGAACGGGCGTCATGATCGGGGCGGGAATCTTCGCCCTGACCGGCCAGGTCGCGGAACTCGCAGGGGAGTGGTTTCCGGTCGCTTTCGTGCTGGCCGCCGTGATCGCCGGTTTCAGCGCCTACTCCTACGTGAAGCTGTCGAACGCCTACCCATCGGCGGGCGGCATCGCGATGTTCCTGAACAAGGCCTACGGACGCGGGGTGATGACCGGCGCCTGCGCCCTGCTGATGTATTTCTCGATGGTCATCAACGAGAGCCTCGTCGCCCGGACTTTCGGCACCTACACGCTGCAACTGTTTGATCTGGACAAGGACAGCTGGATCGTTCCCGCCCTCGGGGTCGGGCTGCTCCTGTTCGCTGGGTTCGTGAACGCCCTCAGCAACCGGTTCATCCAGACCTTCTCGTTCGTCATGGCCTTCGTGAAGATCGCCGGTCTGGCGATTCTGGCGGGAGGAGGTCTGTGGGCATCCGGACTCTCGTTCGAGAGTATCTCGGCGGTTCCAGAACAAACGGGGCCGGGGTCCTTTCTCGGGGCGATCGCGCTGGCGATCCTCGCCTACAAAGGTTTCACCACGATCACCAATAGCGGCGGCGAAATCGAGAACCCCCACCGAAACGTCGGGAGGGCGATCGTGATCTCGCTCGCGCTCTGCACCTTGCTCTACCTGCTGGTGGCGTTCGCCGTGGGCGGCAATCTTTCCATCGACGAAATCGTTGCGGCGAAGGACTACGCTCTTGCGGAGGCATCGCGTCCTGCGTTCGGACAGGTGGGACTCTGGATCACGGTGGGCTTCGCGATCGTCGCGACGGTCTCCGGGGTGATCGCCAGCGTGTTCGCGGTGTCCCGGATGCTCGCGATGCTCACGGACATGAAACTGGTCCCGCACCGGCACTTCGGAATGCCCGGCGACATTCAGAGGCACACGCTCGTCTACACGTTGGTGCTGGCGATGCTCTTGACGGTTTTCTTCGACCTCGGTCGGATCGCCGCTCTCGGTGCGGTCTTCTACATCGTGATGGATCTGGTGATCCACTGGGGAGTTTTCAGGCATCTTCGGAAAGAGGTCGATGCACGGGCATCGATCCTGATCATCGCGATGATCCTCGATGTGGTTGTCCTCGTGGCACTGCTGTGGGTCAAAGCCCAGTCGGACATGCTCGTCATCTGGGCTTCGATCGCTGGCATGGCGATCATCTTCGCCGGGGAACGCTTCTTTCTGCGCTCGCTCGACGACACTGAAACTCGAAACGATTCATTCTCATGAAACATATGCTCATCATGCTGCTGGGGTGCGGCCTGCCCATCCTGCTCATTTTTCTCCTGCCCGCTCTCGGAGTCGGTGAGGGCTGGACCTTGGCCATCTTTCTGGTCCTGATGCTCTTCTGCCATCTGCTGCATTTCAAACTCCACGCAACCGGAAGCCACCATCATGAAGAATGACCAATCTACCTCGCCGAAACCACCACACCTCGCGCTGAACCCGATCCGGATGGGATTCGCCGTCGGATGCGTGGCCGTCCTGTTCTATCTCGGCTGCATGCTCACCATGGCGACCGTGCCGCACGATCAGGCGGTCACGTTCTTCAACAGCCTGTTGCACGGTCTGGACGTCGAGCCGGTCCTGCGCGAAGCGGTTCCCGCCAACGAAGTCTGCCTCGGTCTTGTCAGCACCTTCGTGCTAGGTTGGCTCGCGGGTGCGGCCGTCGCGGGATTCTACAATTTGGGCCGCCGAGCCTGGTAGCCCCGTTTTTAATCTTTGTTAGTCTATTGTTATGGAAGACTCCCACGACTGTTGCCATTCCAAGGGAAACGAGGGCGACGAGAGGCCACCCCAAAGGATGGGTAAAGGCACGCAATACACCTGTCCCATGCATCCGGAGGTAGTTTCCGACGAACCGGGCGACTGTCCGAAGTGCGGGATGACGCTGGAGCCGATGAGTCCAACCCCCCCCGCTGGACAGACCCTCTACACCTGCCCGATGCACCCGGAGATCGAGCAGGAGGGACCGGGCGACTGCCCCATCTGCGGAATGCCGCTGGAGCCGAAAACGGTCGCCGGAGGACACGACGAACACGCCGAGGCGGAGATCCGCGATCTGTCGCGCAAATTCTGGATCGGAACGGCACTGACGATACCGGTCCTGCTCATCGCCATGGCAAAGATGATTCCCGGGGTCGAGATCCCATCATGGACGGGATGGCTCGAATTCGCCCTCACCACTCCGGTCGTCTTCTGGGCTGGTGGAATGTTTTTCCGGAAAGGCTGGCGATCGGTGGTCAATCGCAGCCTCAACATGTTCACCCTGATCGCCGTCGGGGTCGGGGCAGCCTTTCTTTACAGCGCGGTCGCGGTCCTGTTCCCCGGCTTGTTTCCTGATTCGTTCCGGGAGCATGGAGACGGTTCCACTGGCGAGGTCGGCCTCTACTTCGAGGCGGCGGCCGTCATTACCGTCCTCGTCCTCCTGGGGCAGTGGCTCGAAGCGCGAGCGCGGGGAAAAACGGGCGAAGCGATTCAGGCTTTGCTTGGACTCGCCGCCAACGAGGCGCACCGCTTGATCGACGGGGTGGAGGAGGATGTGCCGGTCGACCAGATCCAACCTGGTGATCTGCTCCGGGTGAAGCCGGGCGAAAAGGTTCCGCTCGATGGTGTTGTCGTGGAGGGCAAGAGCCACATCGACGAGTCCATGATCACCGGGGAACCCGTCCCGGTCGAGCGCGGCGAGGGCGACGAAGTGATCGGCGCGACGGTGAATCAGACCGGTGCCTTCACCATGCGGGCGGAAAAAGTTGGCAGTGAGACCCTGCTGTCCCAGATCGTCCACATGGTCGCCGAGGCGCAACGCAGCCGCGCCCCGATCCAGAAACTGGCCGACTCCGTCGCGGGATGGTTCGTGCCCGCTGTCATCCTGATCGCGATCGTCACCTTTGTGGTCTGGGCGATCTCGGGGCCGGCCCCGGCGATGGCCTTCGCGATCGTGAACTCGGTTTCCGTACTCATCATCGCATGCCCCTGCGCCCTTGGCCTTGCCACTCCGATGTCCATCATGGTCGGAGTCGGTCGTGCCGCCCAGGCGGGGATTCTGGTCAAGAACGCGGAGGCGCTCGAGCGAGTGGAGAAAGTCGATGTGCTCATCACCGACAAGACCGGGACTCTCACTGCCGGCCAACCCAGCGTTACCGATATCGCCGCCGCGGATGGCGTCGACGAAGACGATCTGCTCGCCACCGCCGCATCGATCGAGACCAACAGTGAGCATCCACTCGCCCGCGCTATCGTAAAAGAGGCCAAGGAACGGAATCTCGAAATCGCGGAAACCGACGACTTCGCCTCTCACACCGGAGGTGGCGTCAGCGGAAAAGTGAAAGGAAACAAGATCGAGATTGGCAAGCCGCTTTTCATCACCGAAAGAGTTTCCGATTTGTCCGAAGACCTTCGTGGGAAAAGCGACGAGCTACAGAGCAAGGCGAAGACCGTCGTCTGGGTCGCCCGAGAAGGGCAATGGATCGGTCTGCTCGGTATCTCCGACGCCATAAAAGAAACCACGCCCGCCGCAGTTGAGTCGCTTCATCGTCGCGGCATTCGACTACTGATGGCCACCGGCGACAACGAATCCACTGCAAAAGCCGTGGGCAAGGAACTCGGGATCGACGAGATCCACGCAGGGCTTTCACCGGAAGACAAAATCGAGTTGGTCAAGCGGCTGAAGTCCGAGGGACACGTTGTGGCGATGGCGGGCGACGGCATCAACGACGCCCCGGCCCTGGCGGAAGCCGATGTCGGCATCGCGATGGGCACCGGCACCGACGTCGCGATCGAAAGCGCCGCTGTCACCCTGGTGAAAGGCGATCTCAACGGCATCGCCAACTCGGTCGAGGTCGGTCGAACAGTCATGCGCAACATTCGGCAGAACCTGTTTTTTGCCTTCGCCTACAATACGCTGGGTGTGCCGGTCGCCGCCGGTGTCTTGTATCCGTTCTTCGGGATCCTGCTCAGCCCGATGATCGCTGGTGCTGCGATGAGCTTCAGCTCGGTGTCCGTGATCGCGAATTCGCTGCGGCTGCGGCGGATGAGGATCGGTTGAGCCAAACTCATAGTCCAAAAAAGTCCGAAATCTCTGAGGGGCTGGAAAACGGCCGGGGTTTTTCTTCGATGATGCCGGGAAACCAATCCGGCCCAGACCAGAATCAAAACTCAATCCCATCCGTCTTCCATGCCATGACAAAACAACTCTCCATCCTTACCATACTGGCCCTGACCGCGCTCGCGTTCGTGGGGTGCAGTGAAGAAAATGATCACGGAGGTCATTCCGACCACGCGGGCCACGCTGCCGGTCAAGGTCTTTGCCCCGTCTCCGGAGAAGCGCTCGGCAGCATGGGAACTCCTATCGTCGTCACTCACGAGGGCAAGGAAGTGAAGCTTTGCTGCAAAAGCTGCATCAAAGACTTCAACGCCGATCCCGCGACCTACACCGCAAAGGTCCATGGCTCGTGACCTCATTCCACTACTTGGATCATGAAACCGTTTCTCACCGCCCTATTCGCCATCGCCTTTCTTGCCGCCTCAGTCAGTGCCGCTGAGAACACTCCTGCGGCCAAGGTTCAGACCCACTGCCCCGTTTCGGGCGAAAAGTTGGAAAGCATGGGTAAGCCAGTCAAAGTCCGACACGCCGGCCGGACGATCAAGCTCTGCTGCAAACCGTGCGTAAAGAAGTTCAAGGCCGATCCAGAGAAGTATCTCAAGAAGGTGAAATGATTCCTCGTAGAAACCGGGCGTTCGCACATCGATATGCCATCTGCGGAAATGTCCCATCGAGACTCGCCCTCTCGGTAGGCCGGATCGCTCCTCACTGAATCCAGATCCCTGCGAGGCCGGAAGTCGTTCACCTGCGCAGGGTTGCTCAGTAACGCGAGGGTGGGCGGATGGAATTGCGGGCGCGCCCTCATATTTGCGGCGCTAAATCTACGGGAGTCCAGGCTCCATACCCCCGACGATCACTCAGATGTCATACACCGCGGAACGAGCAGGGGGGGGCCCGAAGAGATCGAGGAGATAGCACGTTTTCTCTCTTCGTTTGAGGGTAGAACCAAGCAGGAGAAGAAGTTGCCTCTTCGCATCTGGAGGAAGAGGATGAGATCATGGTGGACCGACAATCCGTATTGCCGTGAATCTTCTCCAAAAGGATTTCTCCTGCGATCTTCCAGCGAGGCGATTAGTGGTTTCCTCGGATTGATCCCCCACGATTACACCTTTCTCGGCTCACGAATTCCCAGCCTCGCACTTACGACCCACTTTGTGAAACCAGAAGCACGTGCCGCATCTCTTCCACTCTTCTTGAAGGCAGTTCGTTTATCAAATCAATACCAGTTGGTGGACGGCACACCTAATCAACCAGCACAGGCCCTACTCGACCGGACGAAATTCACTCAAATCCCCGCCAGCTCAGTTTCCGTTTATCCAATCTTTCCTGGTGCAATCGGAAACCTGCCTTCCAAATTCTTCGCATCCGCATCTCGCAAACCACGACTCGATACGATCGATTGGAGCGACGGACTTGTCACGGACCTGTCAGAAGTTGCGGGACTTGCACTCGGCAAAAGCTCGGACGTTCTGGAGAAACACATCAACCGCGACACTCTCGATTGGTATCTAAGCTCGGGAAGCGAACGGAAGTTTTTTGCAGGATGGCGCGATGGCGAGCAACTCCTTCAATGTTTCGTCCTTGGAATCGAGAAGACTCTCTTCGGGATCCCTTTGCTCCTGATCCTCGAAGCATCTGCGAATCCCACACTTGGAAAGCACGCGGCATCTGGCTTCATTCGTTTTCTCGCCCGCCATCGGAAGTCGGCCGATCTTCCGCCTCGACTCCGAATGATTCTCTACCCAATTACCCAGGATCAGACTCCGGACGGTTCATTCCTGAAACTGAAATTCAAACGACAGTTCCCGATTTTTCACAAGCTCCCGGAGCCATCAGATGCGAGAGAGGCTCGTCGAGTCGTGCATCTATCCGAGGGGGATCGAGTTTTTCTCTAATCCCGTGTCGGCCGGAAACCACTCATAGATGCAAGCGGTCCGCGACATGATTTCCGCGATCCGTAAACAGCAACCAACCGGCCAAGGCTCCCCCCGCAGCGGAACCGAAAAAGCCGGAACCGACAAACGAGACCGGATTCTCGTGCGCTCCAAAGAAGTGGATGTGCAGGTCGAGAGAGTAGCAGAGTAGGTTGCATCCGATCCCCAACACCAGCACGCTGAGAACGGAACATGCGACAATCGCTCTCCAACCCCAAAGTCGTTCGGTGATCAGTGCGCAGATCAAGGCCCCGGTCGCCGCCCCCATTCCAATACCACAGAACACCACCGTCCACAGTAGCTTCTGGAACCAGCTTCCGCCGGGAAACAGAATTAGTCCGTAGACGACAAAGATTGCCAACTCCGCCACTACCGAGACTGCAATCGAAACAACGACCGGACGACGAAACTCTCTCCAGATCCCACTGTCATCGAATTCATCCTTGGGAAACTGCTCGCTCATGAATTCGTAGAAAGGTGGGTAGATTGCCGCGTTACGGAAAAACGGAAGAGGAGTGGGCCGGCAATCGTGGTTGCCACGATCACGATCGCCAGAAGCGAATATTGGGAATTTGACAGCAGAGCGGACGACAGGCCTACCTGGGCAAAAAGTAGACCCACTTCACCCCGCGGGATCAGCCCACTCCCGATGACCAGGCGCTTTCCACTCAACCCGGGAATGGCGAAAGGAGGAATCAATTTCGAGCTCACTGCAACCAGTAGCACGGCAGTCGCTGCCAACAGTCCGCCCCAACCCGAGAGCGCGTCAAACGAGATGGAACTGCCGATCAGAATAAAGAAAATGGGGGCGAAAAGTTCGGTAAGTGGGGTAAGCCCGCGCTCCAGCTGCTTCTGGTCTTTCTCTGAGAACACCAGGCCTGCAGCGTATGACCCGATGATCGCCGCCAGTCCGACTCGTTCGGCAAAACTCGCCATCAGAAGCAGAAACCCGAATGCCAGAACAAGGAGCACCCATTCGCTTCGCAGCCAGTCGGAGACTCGGTCGATCCCCCTGACGACCAGCGGCCCCACAAACAGAGCGAGTCCGAGGAAAAACACAGCCTGGAGAAAACTGCCCCCCACACTCCATGAAGGGGATCCTCCCGCTCCTGAAAGAGCTGTGAGAGAAGAAAGCAGCAACAATCCCAGAATATCATCCAAGATTGCTGCTCCCATGATGATGCGAGCTTCGCTTGTCTCTTCGAGTCCCAGCTCACTGATCACAGCGGCAGTCACTCCAATACTGGTCGCAGTGAGCGCGGCAGCCAGGAACAATGAGGCAGACCATGTCCATTCCAGCAAGAAGCCCCCAATACCGAGCCCCGCGCCGAACGGAACCAGCATACCCAGAACTGCGATTCCGACCGCCGGGCGCCAGACACGAGTGAACTGGCTGACCTTTGTCTCGAGCCCGATCTTAAAAAGAAGGACACAGAGTCCGATCTCGGCCAACTCGTGAAACCCACCCTGACTTTCGGATTCGCCGCCAAGCGGAGCGATCAGACCAATCCCGACCGGCCCGAGAATCACTCCCGCAAGGATCTGACCAACAACCGACGGAAGCCGCATCCTCCGGAACAGCTCGCCGATAAGAATGGCGGGCACCAGGGCAATCGGGAGCAGAAGGTGCAAGGGTAACTCGCCGCCATCCATCGAAATGCGAATGCTTTTTGTTCAGTCCTCAGGAAAAATAGAGGGGATGCCCCGCCCGGAGACATCCCCTCAAGATTTTCCTGTAGGTCAGAAAGGAGAATCACCCATGACCGGTGCCGCCGCCATGCTTCTGGTGGTGGTATCCCCCGTCGCGGGAAGACCCGGTGGAGGTGCAGGAACTGAGGAGAGCGACAGCGGTTACTGCCACGACAGCGATTGAAACGCGAATCAATGTTTTCATAGGATGTTTGTTATTATTTAAAAGGCCTCTCCTGATTTGAAGCAGCCCAAAAGGGAAAAACCGCTCGCACTGGCGACCCCTCGGAAAATCTATCCAGAATTGCGCTTTTTCTCGCAGTTCCAGTGATTGGGGGCACCTCATCCGGACCGCCGCGACGCCACCGGCCCCGGAAACCCTCGCGTCTGGAAGATCTTTTTCTCACATCGTCCACCACTGTCGACCGTCTTTTCCCATCAACCGATCAGCTTCTTTCACTCCCCAAGAACCGGCGGCATAAGTGGTGAGTTCTCCTGCGATACCGCTTTCCCATCCATCGAGAATCGGGGTGGCGATTTCCCAGGCAGCTTCTACCATGTCGGCTCGATGGAAAAGGGTCGGATCCCCGACGATGCAGTCGTAGAGCAACTTTTCATATCCTGTCGAATGATCTGAAAACTCGACCGATCCGAACTGCGAATAGTCGAACTCGAACGCGACCGCACGAGTGCGGGTAACAGTCCCGGGAGTTTTGGCCCGCATCTGCAGTGTCATCCCCTCGTTGGGCTGGATTCGCATGATCAGCAAATTCGGGCCGAGAGGTGAACACTCCGTTTTCCCATAGAGCTGGAGCGGCGGATTCTTGAATCGAATGACGATCTCGGTCACGCGCCGGGCAAGCCGCTTGCCGGTCCGAAGGTAGAAAGGAACGCCAGCCCATCTCCAGTTATCCACCCATAGCTTGATCGCCGCATAGGTCTCGACGGTCGATTCCGACGGGACGCTCGGTTCGTCCAGATACCCCGGAACCAACTGACCATTGACCTCGCCCTCTCCGTATCGGCCTCTGACCGTGCCTGTGCGGACTTCTTCCTTCGACGGAATCCGTATCGCATCGAGCAGCTTCGCTTTTTCGTTGCGAACCGCTTCCCCTTCGAGGGACGTCGGGGGTTCCATCGATACCAGTGCCATTACCGAGAGGAGATGCGTCTGGATCATGTCGCGAAAGGCACCAGTGCTCTCGTAGAATGCCGCCCGACCTTCGACCCCGATCGATTCCGCCGCCGTGATCTCGACGGAATCGATATGATTCCGGTTCCAAACCGGCTCGATGATGCTGTTGCCGAGCCGGAATACGAGCAAGTTCTGCGAAACCTCTTTTCCCAGATAGTGATCGATCCGGAAAACCTGCCGCTCCGCCATCACTTTCGACAAAGTCAGGTTCAACTCCATAGCAGACGCGAGATCGTGTCCGAAGGGTTTTTCGATCACTACCCGCCGCCAGTTTCCCGCTGGCTCCCTCAGCAAACCGCTCTCGCCGAGATAGGTTGAAATCGAACCGAAACTTTCCGGTGGAACCGACAGATAAAAAAGAACATTTCCTCCTGTCTCGCGGGCGGTTGCTTCCTGTTCCAGCATTCGATCAAGTTTCCGGTAGGTCTCCAGATCGGTATAAGAACCGCTGCAGTAGCTCAATCGATCTTCAAACAAATCCCATAGTTCGTTATCGATATTCGGCGAGGCGAATTCCTCCATTGCCTCGCGCAAATGTCCCCTGAAATCCCGGTCGCTCCAATCGCGGCGGCCCACGCCGATGATCGCAAATTCTTTTCTCAGGACGCCATTGGCTACCAAATGATAGATCGACGGTAGGAGTTTGCGTTTCGTCAGATCGCCGGAAGCGCCGAATATCACAATCGCACAGGGCCCGGCGGGATCGCTCGGGACCAGACTATTAACAAACTGCTCGCGGCACGATTCTCCACAAAAGTAACGGATCTCGCCATGCTGTTCCACCTGGAGGGCGGTCGCGATGTCGACGGTCATTCCACAGATGGGATCTCGGGCGGATTTCATGGAAGCGAGGGGAATGGCCTTCTATCTATTTTGCGCCTTCTGCGGAATTGCCGGGATTCGGACCCGCATTTTTTAGTTCGATCGAGAGGAAATAGTTCAATACCGTCCGGATCGCGGCAACGGCCGCCAGCTTTCCGATCTGGTCCCAATCCGGCGAGACAGCCGTAGCGAGCACGTCAGCGCCGAGTTGGAACTCCAACGCGAGGGCAAGAAACCGGGCCAATGTCAGCCGGGTCTCGACGAAATCGGCAGAACGCCGCCCAACGAGCGAGCGGATCAACTGAAAGATCGCGAGGCATACGCCGATCGCCACCAGCACGACGCCGCAGGCCTCCACCATGAGGATGACCCATTTCACCGCAAAGATGAGCGCGTGTTCGGCGGAGTCGGGCGTCGGCATGCCGTTGATCGATTTTTCCGTTTTCGGCTCTGGCTGACTATTCCACTTCGATTACCCGGTTCATCGTGCCGAATTGGTTGGGAACACATTTGGGACACCCCGCGCCTCCTTCTTCGCAGCCGACTTCGCAGCACCACTCGCCATCCACGACGAACTTGAATTCGTAGCGGCCCGGAGCGAGATCGAGCGAGGTGATCCATCGATCTTTCGCCGTCTTTACCATCTCGTTCGCCGCCGCGTTCCAGTCATTGAATGTGCCGACGAGGAAGACGCTGTCCGCGCCGGAGGCGTGACAGGTGAATTCGACGAGTTTGGTCGTTTCGTTCTCTTTCATATAGTTGTTGGGTTGTCTTCTTTGATCAGGAATGGGCAAACTCTATCGCTTCCCACGCGGCCTCACTCGGCCGCTTTCTTTTCGTAGGCATCGAGCCACTCCTTGCGGGCCTTCAGGTTTTCTTTCAACTTTCCGAGATTCTCCTGTTCCCGGTTCAGTTGTGTGTGCTTGAGCGTGATCATCTGGATATTTCTCTGCACATCGTCGAGGAGATCGGCAAGAGCCTCCTCCAAGTCGTCCGCCGCGTCTTTGCTGACCTCGGTGGTGTCGGGCTTCTTCACGATGAGGCGGTCTTCGATCTCACCGCGCCGCTTTTGGAGCATGAGCTGATGAGTGCGAAGCTCGGACTGTGCTATGTCCCGACTTGCTTCCGTGAGACTATCGCGTTTGAGAAATTCGCGGATATTTCGGATCCGGGACTCGCAGCGAGCGACCGATTCTCGCAGCGCTCCGATCACCTCTTCGCGCTGCTTCCGGTTCATGCTGCGGTTCTTCCGGTTCTGCCGCCATTCCTCGCTGATCTCGAGCACATCGCCATACCATCCCGAACCGTCTCCGTAGTAGCCTCCTCCACCCAGCCTCTTGTATTTTTCGACATTTTCGTCCTGTGAGAACGACATCGACAGTTCCAGCATCTGCCCGATGTGATGTTCCACATGTTCGTCGAAATGACGAATCTCATCTTTTGCCTCTTCCGGCGGCAGGTCCGATCTCCCCTCGACCAAACTCCGAACCAACCCCTCGCGCCGTGCCTGGAAGATCAAGACCATTTCCTGCAACGTATCGATGAGTTCGAGCTTGGCTTTACTAACCTGGAGGCCGGATTTCGCCGAGTCTTCGATTTCCACCATCCGCTCCACCATGCGGCCAAGCTTTTCGTCGATACGAGCGTGGATGGCGAGGATGTCGCTACTGATTTCATCGATCTCCGCCTCCCGCTCTTCGATGCGTGACTCGATGATCACCAGAGACCGCTTGCGAGCTTCCAAGTCGATCTCCAAATCCTGTGCGTCGATACCGGCTGTGCAAAGTCCCGAAATTGAGAGAAAGATAAAAAAGGTTTTCATAGAATTGGAGTCTTTGTCTTCAACGCTAAAACACCACGAAACATCGTTTCCCTCGCACCTTTTCGTCACTTGATATGCTTCTCTGTGGATACCAGCGACAATTCGCTCTTTCGGTCTTGCCACTCAGCGAACCAATCTGGCCTCTCCTGAATTTTCATTCTCAGGATCAGCTCAATCACACGCCGGGGATCACCCAAATCGGTCCAATCTACACCGTCGAGGCGGATGGCGATCAGGCGTTCGGAACTCGGCGCGAGTATGGACGAGGAAAAATCAACCGCTCCGATAGCGGAGTATATGAACTCCAGGTCTTTCGGTTTCCCGCTGTCGCCATGGGCTTCCTGGGCCAAGAGAAAGCGTCGCAGAAGCCCCGGAGTCATTTCGGCGACGAGCTCGAGAAAGGCATGAACGTTCCCGACCATTGCGAATGTGTTGACTAAAGCACCGCGCCGCATGAGTTGCTCAGCCATCTCTTGAGCGGGTTTTTCGTTGAATGCATCGATTCGGTAGGCATCTCCCGTTCCTCCCATTCTCTCTCCTGTTTCAATCCACCCGTATCCAGATTCGACTCTTAATTGGGGAACACCCAAAAGGATTACGGATTCGGAATTCGATGTTGCCAAATCGAACGCCCGCTCCAGCGACTCGAAAAAAGGCCGCTGGTCGGAAAAATAATGATCGCATGGCAGCACCGCTACTAATGCACGTGGATCTCGACGCGCGACTTCCAGCAATGAGGATAGAATGGCCGGTGCCGTTCCACGGTTGCAGGGCTGCACGACTTGTTGGGATGGACTATCTTTCAGAAACCCCGGAAAAAACCTACGATGGCTTTCCGTGAGAGAATAAAGAATGTGCTCTGCCCGAACGCTCGCTTTCACTCTCTGTCGAGTCGTTTCCACCAAGTTCCCGGAACGAAGGAGCGTACAAAATTGCTTGGGTCTGTCATCTCCGTTGATGAACCGCGAGAGTTCCCGGAGCCGGACGCCATCCCCGCCTGCGAGAACGATGGCCCACCGGTTCCGGTCGATCCCGGTCGAACCCGTAGCTTTAGGCTGGAAACGCGATGCTTTCACTTACCGCCGCCTGTTGAAGTTTTGTCCGCCACCTCGACTCGATAATTTTCACCAACCCATTCATCCCCATGCTGAAAAGTGAACTCGACGACCGATCCATCGGGCAATTTGTTAATTGAGAGATCGGCGAACCAGCACCCGATGCCCCCATCTTCCGTATCCACAGGATGAATCGATACCCAGTCGTCGGCACTCCAATGAACCTTTGCCGCCCTGTTGGTCAGGATTCGCAGCGATTTTCCAGCTGAAATTCGCTTCAACCGGTGGGCGACCGTCCAAATCTCGAGCGCTCCTTTTCGTTTCTCCACCGAATAGCGTTGGAAAGCCGGCTCGATCCGGTCGAAACAAACGCCATCCTTGCGGCTTCGGACGAGGCTGAGATATTCCGCATGAGACCAGCAGAGCGGCATCGCCGATCCGGTAGGTTCACCCCGTTTCAGTTTCCGGTCCGGCAGATCCTCCCCATCCCACAGTTGTTCGGGTAGCATCCCGCCAGCGTTAGCGAACCGTTCCATCATCCGGATGTAGTCGATCGGATCGCGACCGAGGGCCAGCTCGTAGTGGCCGCGTTCGCCGGTCAGGATCGGCCAGCATCTGCCTTCGCCACTCCCGTTGTAGGCGCTGCCGTCCCTTTTCTCTCCATAACCGTCGTGATTGTAGCGCCGCCAGCAAGATCCCGGTGGAAGATCGTGTTTGAGTACTTCGTCGATCACTTCAATCGAGTCCAGAATGACCGGATCGTCCGGCAGTCGAACTCCTAAACGCACGAGGTGAAGAAAATCGCCGCCCACCACGTTCCGGGCCGGATGGTGCCCGCCACCGTTGGCGATCCAGATATCGCTTCGGTCAGGGGCGGGAGCGGCTTCAGGGGTATCAGGGTCGGCGGGAGTGATTCGGATGAAATGGCGCCTCTTCCCGGACACGAGTTCTCCGCATTCGGTCACCATCCATTCCTCCAAATGATCGGAAAGCCAATCCGCGTAAGAGAGCAGTAGATTTTCCGTCACTGATTCCTCCCTTTCCTTCGCGAACTCCGCAGCGCACACCAGTCCCGCAATGATCGTCGCCACAGTGGAGGGCGAATACCCGGAGTTTTCCTCCCATCGTTCCTGAGGAGTGACCGGTCCGTTGAGCATCAGATAGCGTGCCGCACGAGAGATCAGCACCCAAGGATCGAAATCTCCGAGCGCTTCGTCCCGACGCAACCGCCATGCAAGCAAAATCGGCGCTGCCACCTCGTCCAGTTGGACTCCCGTCCAATAGGCATCGCCTCGGATCGAACTGTTTTGGGGCAAATTGCCATCCGGACGCTGGACGGACGCCAACCAGATCAGCGCCCGCATCGGCGATTCGGTATGGCCGCATGCGAGAAGCGCTGTCGCCGTTTGGACCATGTCACGCGTCCATACAAGGTGGTACCCGCCCTGGTCGCTGTCATCTTTGGTGTCGCCCCAGGGTATGCTAAGGGAAGCCACGAAGCCACCCTGGAAAACCTTATCTTCGTGCGCCATCAGCAACGATTGACTCAGACGTGCCAAGCCTCCCCCATCGCCGGTGTGGGCCTCGAGATCGTTGCTGACCGGGCTGCGTTGCCATTGGGCAATAAACCGCTCACGATGCTGTTCAAATGGCACCGCGAAACTCTGCAGGAGGTGGGCACACGCGCTCTGCGAACTGCGCCCAAAGCCTACTCCCACCGTAAAGGTGGCTTCGTACGATAGGTCGACCTCGCCAATTACTGCGATATTGCCCTCCAAGGCTTCCTGAAATTCCCAATCCAGAGAAAAGTTATCCATCAAGTCCTGCCACCCGTCGCTGAAGCCGACATAGCCTACGGAACGCCTCTTGAAATCCGGCGAGCAGCCGAATGAGAGATCGATCCCGTCACGGAATGCTTCTATCAACTGCCTGCCTGCCAGATCGCAAAGATGGGCCGAATTGTTTGCTCCGGTGCCGTTAAGGTGAGGAGCCAACAGCGCGAACAACCGCAACTTTCCCATAAGTGAGGGATCCAGTATTTCCAATCGAGCCTGAATCAGCAGCACCGGAGAATGCGGGTCTGCGATGATTTCTTTGATTATTCGGTAACGACTCTCCGGGTCAGAAGTGGTGATGCGATAGAGCAACGTTCCCGGTTCCGGATATTCGATTTCGTGTTCCAGATCGCATCTCTCTTCGTGACAAAAGGTTTCACCATCGGTGATAAGAAATTGGAGATCCCTGCTATTCGGTGTATCCACATGCGGAAAATAGATCTCGTTGACGATTCCGTGGCTGAGAGTGAACCAGAGGCAGGAACTCGTATGGTAGGCGGTTCCAATTCCCACTTTGGCGCTCGACGTCCAACGGGGTTCGATTCCGGGGTGACCAAATGCGATTCTGTGACTCATAAGCGTCCGAATGGGGGGGGGGTGGCAGATGTGGAACACCGCAACGATGTGTTACCCCTTTGTTCCCGGGCGACTCATGACCGAATCCACGCCGCGATTGCGCTACCATCAGTGATGCTTGTACCAGCCCTTCCCCAGAATATCGGGCCATGAGGTCGTCTGGTGACATTCGTAGCATTGACTGACTTCTGCATGAGGTTTGCCGGCCACCTTTGCCGAGATCATCTTGAAATGCATCATGTAGTGGCTGGGCGGAGCCTGATGGCAGTGGGCGCAGTCACGGGACATCGGAGACGGATGCTGAAAGGTCGGGATGGTCCACTTGTCCGTGCCATGGCAAGCAGCGCAATCTTTGCCGAAGAGATCGAAATGGCGGTCGTCGTTCGAGTGGCAAACAGCGCAGTTCAGCAGCCTCTCGCTCTCTGTGAGTGCCACATGCCCCGGGGGGAGGGCCGCCGCCGCGAAGCCGCTGGCGATCCAATGCTCGACTCGAGCCAGCGTCGCCGCGGCCTCGCTGTCGGAGTCCTTCTCCCGCAGCTTCTCAAGCCCGATTTCGGCAAGCCTCTCATGGTCCATTTCCGACAGCCGAGCAGGCGGGTGACGGTGTTCCTGGTGGCAATCGGCGCAGTTCCCGATGCCGGCGTGGAATGCGGTGGGCTGGCGCTGGAGAATGGAGGTGGCGTTCGCATGACAAGCGATGCAACTGGCGTCCTCGACGCCCTTGCCGACGGTGTGGCAGGACATGCAGTCGCCGGCAAGATGAGCATGTGCTCCAGAAAGAGGACCGGGATTCGTGACCACGCCAAGACCGGACGCATCGTCACGGAGCAACGCGGAAAAACCCGCCACGACTGCCGCAATCGCGAGAATCGTTGTTAATGTTTTCTTCAGGCGAGCCATCGGATTCCGTAGTACCACTCGGCGAAGATGTGGAGGACGATCAACAGATAGAGCACCACCGAGATCACGATATGCAGCTTCAGCCACTTCGAGAACGCCCGCTTGAAAGTCTGGTGGGTGCGCATGGCATACTCGACGTCGGCGATCGCATCGGCCAGTCGGAGCACTTCGATTTCCACAGGATCGCCCAACTTCTGAAACAGCGGTGCGAACACCCGAAGCACCGTGGAACGAATCGGCCCTGCATCACGGAGAAGGCTGACCCGACCGGAATCTTCCAACTGTCCGACCGCGATATCGTAGTCATTTCTCAAATCCTCGAGCATCGCCTTCTTTTCCCGGATCTCCCTGCCGATAACCGACATCAGGTATCGTCCGATGAATCCGCTCAGCACCACGATCAGCGTCATCGCGATGAGAGCGATCCCCAGGGGACTCTCAAACTTGTGCCCCGAGTGAATCACCACTAGCACCGGCCCAATGACGCCGGCATAGATATGGACCGCCAGCATCGTCCGCATCGAAACATGTCGAGTCATCGCTTTCTTGAGCGGCTTGATCCGCTTCACGATCAAATAGAGGAGCGGAACGAACATCAACAACGCACCCGAAATTCCGAATACCAAACCCCAGCCGCTGCCAGCGAAAGAAGGATCGGAGTGGAACACAAAGCCGAACCAGATCAGCAGCAGCAGCGTGACCAGCCCGGAAACGATGATCTTTTCACGCTCCTGCATCGGCTAATCAGGCGTCGATGCTTATGGGCTCTTCGGCTTTGGCCTGGCAGGCAAGGATCAGCCCGGCAGCCTTATCGTCGTCGGAGAGCGAGTCTTCCACCTCCATGGTCACCTCGCCGGAAAGCAACTTCACTTTGCAGAGTCCACATTGACCGGACCGGCAGGAATTGTCGATCTCAACACCAATCTCATCGGCCGCCTCAAGCACGGTTTCGTCCGGCGCAAGGTCGGCTTTTTTCTCCGAACGGGCGAAGGAGACCGTGGTCCCGGTAACCTCGGGCTTCGGCGCAGCAGCGGACGCCGGATTGGCGACAAGTTTCTTCGCGGGACCAAATGCCTCGGTAAAGATCGAATCTTTCGGCACTCCCAACTCCTTCAGATTCGAGAGCATCGCTTCCATCATGGGTGGCGGACCGCACACATGGACACGACGATCGGAAATACCGGGGACAAGATGGTTGATGATGTCTGTGTTGAAATACCCTTTCAATCCCATCCAGACTGCCCCTGGCTCGCGGGTCATCGAGGCGTGGACATGCAGGTTCGGGTGGATGAGCTGCAGTTGCTCGAGCTCCCGCCGGAAGATGAAGTCGTCCGTCGTTCGGCAGGCGAAGAGGAAGAAGATGTCGTTTCGCCAGCCGATGTCGGTGAGGTAACGGACGACGCTCATCATCGGAGTAATGCCGACTCCTCCAGCGATCAACACGATGCTCTCTGCCTCTTCTCCAGTGAATACAAACTTTCCGAACGAAGCGGACAACTCCAGCAAGTCGCCCTCTTTCACCTCGTCGTGAAGATGGCGGGAAACCAGCCCGTCTTCCTCCCGCTTCACTGTGACCGCGCAATAGTGTGATTGGGTCGGGCTGGAGGCAATGGTGTAGCTCCTCTTCACCTGATCGCCGTCGATGTTCAGCGAGAAAGTCAGGAACTGGCCGGGAAAGTAGGTGAAAGGCAGGACTACCGAATCCGGCATCGACAAGCGAAGCGTCTTTACCGAAGGGGTCTCCTGGAGAATACTCTCAACCCGCAGCTTCCCGGACCACGGCTTAACCGGGACCGTGCGGGAACGCATCTCGGGAAACTCCGGGGGATCGACGGGAGAGCTCGGGTCAACCGGCGGAGCGGTTGGTGCTTTGACTACCGGGACCGAGCTGTCGGCAGAAGGAAGGGACGCGGGGGGAACGGCAACTCCCGCAGGAGACGAGCCCGAACCACGAGCCGCCAGCTCCTCAATCAGCTGAGTCGCGCGTCTCATTTTGAAAAAATACATCACCAGCATCGCCGCAGCGAAAAGAGTCAGGGAAGCCATGGAGATGAAGTGGAAAACGGACATTCCGAGGATTCCGCGCTCGTGTCCTGGGACTCCACCGGCCCCACTTCCCCCCACAAGATTCATCTCCTTGCGGAACCATTGCAGCGCAACGTTTCGAGGTTCACTCCCTTCTACAAGGGCTCGATAGGCTGCCAATCCGCTGTCATAGTGGGCCAATCCGATTCCCACTTTCTCAATAGCTTCCTGCATCGCACTCACATCATCGCGTGGCGTTGCCTCGGAAAGTTCGCCCATACCGTCCGCCATCAATGTGACTCCGTCATACATCCGCTGCCGAGCTTTACGGCGCACATCTTCACGTTTCTCCAAGGGCAGCCCGGGAAGAGCCATCAATTCCGGATACAACTCTCTCTCTTTTGGCGCCCCCATTTTCTCCATCATGTCGCCCATTCCGCCTTTACCCATCATCGCACTCATACCGCCGCCCATCATTCCGGCTCCGTCCGTCTTTCCGCTCTGGTTCCCCTGGCTGGACGTACCGGCTGCCGTCTCCTCCGGGTGGTGAGAGCGATGCTCTTCTTCCGATATCTGTGCCGGGACAGATCCAGGAATCAGCAATAGCAGCGAAACTAAAAAAATCGCCAAAACAGAGCAGAGTCGCTCTTGGGATATGGGGGCGGATACTATCGTTTTCATGCAACTTGATTGAAAAAGTTCTTCGTGCCGCGACAGGAGATCGCTTCCTTGAGGCGCGTCAGGGCCACCGAGTAGGCTGCCGTCCTCCAATCGATCGATTCCTCCCTGACAAAGCGTTCCGTCTCCTCGAAGGCAGCCACCATGATCCTCTTCAGTTCGCTATTCACCTTCTCCTCGGTCCAACGAGCAGTCCGATTCTGAAGCCACTCGAAATAGCTCACGGTGACGCCGCCCGCATTGGCCAGAATGTCGGGAATGACTGTGACACCCTTCTCCGCCAGGATTTCATCCGCATCAGAAGTGGTCGGCCCATTGGCAATTTCGACCACGTAATCTGCGTTGATCCTGTTTGCGTTCTCTGCGGTAATCTGCTTCTCGATGGCAGCTGGAATCAGGATGTCCACATCCAGTTCCAGCAATGTCGGATTGTCGATGCGCTCTGAACCGCAGGCGGGGCAGTCGCAATCTTCGCAGGTGCAACGTCCACCCGTGTCATCACAGTGCCCACAATCGCAAACCGAACAGCTGCTGTAGAGATCCTCGGCAGAGTCTTTTCGATTCTTTGCAGAGATAACCTCGGGGATAGAAATGCCTTCATGATTGAATATTCCACCAGTCGCATCACTGATCGCGACGATGCGGTAACCGTCGTCGAACAGGAGCGAGGCCACGCTCTGGCCCGCATTTCCAAATCCCTGGATCGCCACCCGAACCTGATGCGGGTTCCACCCCTTCCGGGATTCCAGCTCCTTGATACAATAGTAGGCGCCCCGACCCGTAGCCTCGTTACGGCCGGGACTACCATTCAGCGCCAGCGGCTTCCCTGTGATGACTGAAGGACACAACTCATTCTGAACCTGGGAATATTCATCCATCATCCACCCCATGATGGTGGGGTTGGTGTAGACATCTGGCGCCGGAATGTCTCGATTGGGACCGATAAAACTCGCCATTCGCTGAACAAAGGCGCGGCTGAGCCTTTCCAGTTCCATTCTCGAGAGGCTTTGCGGGTCGACGCAGACGCCTCCTTTGGCCCCTCCAAAGGGGATATCCATCAGCGCACACTTGCAGGTCATCCAGAACGCCAGCGCCTTGACCTCTTCCATCTCTACTTCGGGATGATATCGAAGTCCTCCTTTGGTCGGCCCCCGGGAGTCGTCGTGACGAATTCGATATCCGGGAAACACCTGCTGTGAGCCATCGTCCATTCGCACCCGGACGGAGACTGAAAGCGCCTCCAACGGTTCTCTCAGTTGGTCGGCAATCTCGCTGGATAGCCCGACGACCTCCGCGGCTCGATCGAGCCGCGAAAGGGCATCCTCGTAGATCGAAGCTTCCTCGTGCGGCATGGCTCTTTCGACTTTTCTCGTTCGCAACCGGGTGAATTCAGCCTCCCACCTCGAGGACCCGATTCATGGAGCCATGTCCATTCTCAACACAGTCGGGACAGACATGGTCACCGCTGCAGTCGGGAGAACAGCACCACTCTCCGTCCACGACAAACTTGAACTCATGGCGACCGGGGAGGAGTTCCAATTCAACAACCCAGATACCTTCGTCATCATCTCCGGAGGGAACTGACTCGGGCTGCCACTCCATTGGAAATTCATCCGGCTTCCAGTCGTTAAAGGACCCGGCGATCCAAACGGACTGGGCACCTTCGGCACGGCAGGTGATGCGCGTCTTCACTTTCTTCGCTCCTTCGGAGCCTTCCTCTTGGCTTTCTTCGGTATTGCTCATGGGTAGTTACCTCTTGTGGATTTTGTTCGTTGTATGGGCGATTTCGCACGCATCGTCCCGACGGCGCGATCACTGATTTGCCTGTTCCTCGTGTTGGTGATCGTCATGCGAGGGATCAGATTCTCCCTCCGAGGATTCGCCGACGAGAAGAGCCCTCTGGCCTTCCGTCAAAACCTCGGCAGCAGCACCAACCGAACGAATAAAGTCGAGACGTTTTTCGGCTGTCAGCACTCCAATCTCGGCCAGTGCATTTTGGATCTTCTCTCCATCTGGCTCGGATTCACTGGTCAGGACCCATAGCTGCTCCTCCGCCCGCTCCAGTTGGCGATCGAACTCATTCTGTTTCAGGAGAGTGTCCGATTTGAATTCGTTGAGCTGCTTCTGCTGATCAGCGTTCAACCCGAGATGCTCTCGGTGGTTGAGAAAGAAATCGGAGGCCCCGATATGGTAGATGTGCGAGGCCCCCGGGAAGCCTGGGAGAGACGACTCCGCCATCGAGGAGTCCGGTGTTTTGCCCATCATCATCATCCCCATCCCCTTCATCATGCCGCCTTTCTGCATCATCCCCATTTGCATGCCACTCGAACTCTGAGGGTCACCACTGGAAGAAGACATCCCGCTCATTCCACCCATTCCTTTCATCATACCGTCCATTCCCTTCATGCCTCCATGGCCCATCATTCCGCCGCCACCGCTCATCTGTCCCATCCCTTTCTTCATTTCCATCATTCCCATTCCCTCCTTCTTAGGTTCGGAATTGTGCCCTTCGTGTTTCTCGTGGGAAGAGGAAGACTCAGCCAGGGCCTGTTGCTCTTGCGCAAGTGCAGCCTCCACGCGAGCAACCGCAGCTCGAAGATCCGCAAGTTGGTCTTCGATGCTCGGCTTGCCATCGGACCCAGTCTCCTCAGCCACTGCGACATATGAAAACGGAAGCACCAGAGAGAACACCAGAGCTGGAAAATGGCGGAGGGTGGGAAAGTGGGAAGGGACTCGTGTCATCGGAATTGTGGTTTGCATCGGAATTGTGGTTTGCAGTGATCGGTGACCGGGAATTCCGGTCTTTTCATCTCAAACACCGACCACCGGTGCTACCCCTCACCTATTTTTCCGAATGTCTTCGTGATCAGTTGGCCAATAGCTTTTCCCGTGTGGATTCAGCCTCTCATCCGGAAATCGATTGCTTCGGCTTTGATGAGCGAGAAGCTTGAATAATCGGAACGATCCAATGAACAAGCCTCCATCCCGCAAACCTTTAGGCCGTCTCGCATCTACTGCGATCACCCTGGTGGCTGCTGGGATTCTTGCTGCCCTCATCGAGCCGCTCGTTCTCTTCGGCTTCTCAGTTTCCGATTGGATTTCGGAGCACACGCTCTTCAGCAAGATAGCGGCTTATGCGCTTCTCATCTTGCTGGTAAAGGGGTTTCGGATGGCATTGGCACCTGCTGTTGGCCCCGGTCACGGGAGAATGCACTTGATCAGCTACATCCTCTTCAGTCTCGGAATGGGTGGGGTTTACTACCTGGCCCATCAATCCGGACACGACTGTTTCCGCTTTGATCCCAATCTCGCTCACGCACCAAGCATTCTTGATTTCCTCTACTTCAGCGTAATCACAGTTACCACGGTCGGATACGGTGACATTCTTCCCGCCCACACCTTCGTTCGATTGCTTGTCCTCTTTCAAGTTCTGTTCGGACTGGCTCTTCTATCGAAGTTTGGCCAGCGCGTCTTCCAAGGGCGTAAGACAGAAGGAAACCCCCTGTAAAAAGCGGCAGAGTAGGAAAGATGCGCAAGTCCTCCGATTCGGATCTCACCCTGATGGAGAAAATCTGAGAAAGTTCTGAGGGGTGAGACATTGCCCGGGGTTTCGCGTTTTGGCAAAGACCAACTCTTTATCAAGCAGACTGGCACTCTATCCATCCTTTGAACCAGGCCGAAACTCCACCTCGAATCAGCATCCATGCTTCCGACTTCCTCGAACCCGAACATACGCATTCTATCCGTCCTGACTCTTGCCCTCGGATCAATTACCGGGATTGTCCGCTCCGAGACCGTCGAATATGATCTCACCATCGCCGGCGAGACGGTCAACATCACCGGGAAGGACCGGCCCGCCATCACGATCAACGGTGGCATTCCCGGCCCGGTTCTCGAATTCACAGAGGGAGATCACGCCGTGATGCGGGTCCACAACAAGCTCGATGTCCCGACTTCGATCCACTGGCATGGGCTGCTCGTCCCGCCCAGCATGGACGGAGTGCCGTTCGTCTCATTCCCCCCGATCGAGCCCCACTCGACCTTCGTCTACCGTTTCCCGATCCGTCATTCCGGCACCTACTGGTATCACTCACACAGCGGTCTGCAGGAACAGAAAGGTGTCTATGGCCAGATCGTGATCCACCCGAAAAATCAGCGCAGCGACATTGGTCGGATCGATCACGATGTGCCAGTTCTGCTCTCCGATTGGTCCGACGAAAGCACGCACGAAATCATGAAGACGCTGCGCCGCGGCAGCGAATACTACGCCATACAGAAAGGCAGCGCGATCAGTCTCAGCGGAGCGATCAGGCACGGAATGCTGAAGGACTACTTCCAGCGTGAACTCGTCCGCATGCCCGAGATGGACATCGCCGACGTTTACTACGACCGCTTCCTCGCCAATGGACGGAGCGAGATCTTCGTCCCGGCGAATCCCGGCGATGTCGTACGACTGCGGCTCGTCGACGGCTCGGCGACCTCCTTTTTCTACGGAGAATTCGCCAGAGGCCCCATGACCATCATCGAGGCCGACGGTCAGCCCGTCGTCCCGGTCAAGCACGACCGGCTCCTCATCGGCACTGCCGAAACGTACGACGTGCTTGTGACCGTCCCTCGCGGGGGAGGAGCGTGGGAATTCCGCGCCACCGCGCACGACAGCTCCGGCCATGCCTCGATCTGGATCGGCGATCCGCATGGCGAGCGCCACGCCGCACCCACCGTCCCAGTGCCGAATCTCTACTACTCGATGGGGAAACCGACCCTAGACAAAATCTTCGCCTTCACTCCGGCGGGAACCATGGGCATGCCCGACCGCAAAGTGGAGATCGGGATGTTCGACACTCCTGGCATGACGATGAACATGGAGGGCATGAACGGAATGGGCGGAATGAAAATGAAAAACACCATGAACACCGGACTTGCCGGACAGCCGCCTCACGAAGAGAAACCCCGAGTCGGCATGGGAATGAGTCTGCCACAGGAGACCGGATCGAGCGGAGGAATGCCCGCGATGAATCACTCCGGGATGAAGATGGAAGATTCCACAGCATCCGCAAACGGAGATGGAATGGACCACAGTGCCCACAGCGCCATGGGGCACGGCAATTCCGCTTCAGGTGGTTCGCACGGTGGCATGGAAATGGCGATGGGACCGATGATGGGCGGCCCCATCAAACGCACCCTCTTCGACCGAAACGGTCGCGAGATGGTCGTCGACGGGATGAATCCGAAACGTCCGCTTCCGCCTTATCCCAAGCTTCGTGCTCTTCACTCCACCGCTCCGGACCCCGGCAGGCCTGTCCGCGAGATCCGACTCACGCTCGACGGGGACATGGATCGCTATGTTTGGTATCTGAACAACAAAGCCCTGCATGAGGACGACCAGATCCAAATCAAGGAGGGCGAAGTCGTTCGCTTCATCATGATCAATCGCACGATGATGTATCACCCCATGCACCTGCACGGGCATTTTTTCCGCTTGATCAATGGTCAGGGTGACCGCTCTCCCTTGAAGCATACCGCCACGGTCATGCCGATGGCTACGACCGTATTCGAGTTCGAAGCAAACGAAGTCGGCGACTGGTTCTTCCATTGCCACCTCCTCTACCACATGAAGGCGGGAATGGCCCGTGTTGTGGAATACGAGAACTTCACTCCCGATCCCGACACCGAGGCCGTGCGTGACGAACTTTTTGATGTCGATCTCTATTCCTACGGCATGGCCGACATTATGTCGCACATGACCGAGGGCTTCTACGAGATCGCGGGGATCCGATATTCTGGTCTGGTGAACTGGACGGTCGGTTGGGGAAACATCGACGGCGAGGACTATGAGATTGACGCGACGTTCAACTACCACCACAACCGTTTCCTCACGCTCTTCGCTGGAGCACAGTTCTCCAACGAAGGTGATTACCCTGGAGCGCGCGGCATCTTCGGCTACCGCTATCCCCTGCCTTTCCTGATCAGCACTTACGGTTGGGTGGACACCGAGGGAGAGTTCCGCTTCGGCGCGGCAAAAAGCTACCCCATCACCGACCGCCTCCACGTTTTCGGTGAAGTCGAATATGATACCCAACTCCAGTATGAGTGGGCCGCCGGTCTGGAATACATCATCGGCAAGAACATCTCAGCAGTCGGAAGCTTTCATTCCGAATTCGGCGTGGGTGGGGGCCTTTCCGTTCGATTCTAACAATCTCAGAGTATGCAGGACATATCCGATCTACAACCCGTCCTGGTGCGACTTCCAGTCAAACCAGGAAAAGAGAATGCAGCAAGGCAATGGATGTCTGAGCTACAGTCACGGTCGAAGGAAAATCGAGAATCCATGAGAACCGAAGGGATCGAACTGGAGGCGGTTTTTAGTTCGACTCATTCCGGCACACTCTTTCTGTCCTGGTTTCTCCTGAGGAATAAGAAGGACTCGAATATCATCAGCGAAACTCCACTCGACCTCGAACACCACCAGTTTCTGATGGATTGCATCGACTTCGATTTGATCACCGACAAGGAAACCCTGGAATACATTCTGACCATCGATCCGGAATCTGGTTAGCCATTCGGTTACCTCCGAATTACAAGGTCGTCCATTCGGAAATCTCCTCTTGCCTTGCTCAAAGAACGTTCTCCGAACACCAGTCCACAAAGTGGGTGGAACGCGACGCGAAAACTACCTCAATGCATGAATCGCTTTCCCAAGACTTCTAGAGTAAATGCTTACCATTGAACTACTCCCTCCTCTTACTCGATCTTTCCTCGTCCCGAGATCGCGGAAATCCTACTGCATTCAATGAAAGTTGAAAAAATCCGATCGATCGCGAAGGAGAATCAATGCGCCGTTATCTGGAGTGCAAAGTTTGAATATTCATCGTCTCGGCTCGTCTTACGGCTATGAACTCCTCCAAAAAAATCCTTCTCCCCGTCGCGGCTATTGCTGCGGCTTCCATCATGTTTGCGCTGGGTGCCGACGAGCACGATGGCCACGATCACTCCGGGCATTCTCACGCGCACGAAAACGAAGCCACGAAGAACACCGTCTCCCAGAAAGCGTCCCCAAGTGGCGCGATCATAGTCACCGAAGACAAGCAATCCGAACTCGGTGTCGAGGTCGCGGAGGCTCCGATGAGGGCGTTCGGCGAGAGCGATGGCGAAGTGACGGCGCTTCCGAAAGGCAGCGTGTTCCGCGAAGACGGGAAGCTTTTCGTTCTCGCTCTTTCCGAAGGCCGCACCGACAGCTTCGAGAAATGGGAGGTCACCCTCGGAGCCAGCGACGATTTCTTTGTCGAAGCGCAAACGGGCGTGTTCCCCGGCGACCGTATCGTCGTTGCCGGCATTGATTCGATTCGGCGTCTGCAGGAAGCGGACACCGCAACGGAAACGCCGGTTGCCGTCGCATCGTCGGATAAGACCGGCCCGAAAGTCAAGAGCGAGGTGGACAACCGCGTTTGCCCCCTGGACCGAGGGAATGCTTGTGGATTCGAGTCCCGTGCTACGGAACGAATCCCCCGGTTCCAAAGCGGTCGAGCCGGAGTCCGGGATTGTGAAATCATCGTGATCGAGGAGTTCTACGATCTACACTTTCATGGATACGCCGACTTTCATCACCACCACGGCTACCACGGTTGGTGATTAGCCCTCCTGCCGGCAAGCAACAAAGGCACGATTTTTGGGAGCCTCCGCTGTCATTGGCGGAGGCTTTTTTGCGCTCTGGAATCCGGGACAACATGATCCGCTCGACGATTCAACAGGGTTGAATCGATGACCCAACCCTGTTGGATCGGAGGGGCAACGGGGTTCACTCGTTCTGTGGACAGGGTTCGCCGGGACGCTCCGTTTCGAGGGTGATGTGCTCGAAGTCTTGGGAATCGACGAGATCGCGGACTTGTTCTTTGATCTTAGCCACATCCACATCGGCGGCGTCCAGTACGAGATGGGCGCTGAGGACGTGGCTCTCTCCGTCGATGGACCAGCAGTGGATGTGGTGGACGGACTCGATGCCGTCGATCGCGAGCACGTCGGTCTCGAAGGCCTCGGCGTCGAAGCTGTCCGGGGTGGCTTGGAGCATCACGGAGAAGACCTTCTTCAGATTCCGGCCCACGTTCCAGAGGACGATCATCGAGATGCTGATGGAGAGGATGGGATCGACAATGGGCACGTCCCAGACCATCATGATCCCGGCTCCGATGAGCACAGCGAGCCAGCCGAGGGTGTCCTCGATGAGATGCCAGGAGACGAGCTTTTCGGTGAGCGAGGTGCCGCTCTTCACATGCAGGACGGCGGCTCCGTTGAAAAGGACGCCGAGCACGGCGAGTGCGAGCATCCCCGGGGCGCGGACTTCTTGAGGATCGGTCAGGCGACCGACGGCGTGATAGAGCACGAAGCCGAGACCAAGCAGAAGCATCACGCCGGTGATTAGTCCGCCGAGCAGTCGGAAACGACGGTAGCCGAAGGTGTGGCGCGGGGTGCGCTCGCGGTGGGAGAGTTTGTCGAAATACCAAGCGAGTCCGAGCGAGATGGAATCGCCGAGATCGTGGACGGCGTCGGTGAGGATGGCGATGCTGTTGGTCCAGAATCCACCGATGATCTCGAGAATGGTGAACCCGAAATTGAGGAAGAACGCGACTTTCAGATTGTCGCTGCTGCCGTGGTGATGGTGGTCGTGATCGCCGGACATCCGTTCGCTATTCGGCTTTCTCTTCAGGTTTTTCGCCTGTTTCTGCAGAGGTGTCTTTCACCCAAGAGAATTTGCTGAGTGTTCGCTGACGGTGGTAGTGGCCGCGCCCGGTCCCGACGTTCGGTCGTCGGTGATACCAGCCTTCCCGGGTGACGTATTCGTGCTGAATTCTTCCGGAGCAAGAGGAGAGGATCGCCGAGCCGAGCATCGTGAACGCAAGGAAATTCAGTCTGACTCGTTTCATAACACAAAGGGAATGCCTCCTCCGTCTCGTTTCCGAACCGAAGGAGGCATCTTCCAAAATCGACGGTCACTCTCCTTTCTTATGATCGTGGTCTTTGTGATCGTCGTGGTCGTGCCCTTCGTGATCGTCCCCGTGATCGCAGGTGCAGGCATACTCTTTGTAGTCGCATGTCGGGCAGTCGTTGAGGTTCAGATTGAACTTCTCCATCGCGGTCTTTGCGTCGGGCGCAGTCTTGATCTGAACGACGACGGGGAAGTCGTTGCCTTCGGGGAAGGCGGTGTCGGAGACGAGCACGTCGCCCTTCTTCTCGAAGGACATGCGGGTCGGGTTGCTGCGGTCGCCGCCGGTCACGCGAACGCTCTGCTCGGCGATCGGGATGGCTTTGCCGTCTTCGCCGAGCGCGGTGATCTGTACCTTGCGGTCTTCGGTGACGAAGAACTCGAGATGCGGCTCGACTTCCTGGATGACTTTGCCTCCGTTGGGCCCGGCGATGGCCTCGTGGTGGTCATGATCATGCTCTTCGTGTTTGTGGTCCTTTTCGTCTGCCTGTAAAACAGGCGCACCAAGCGCGAAGGTGAACGCAGTCGCGAGTGCGGCGAAGGATTTTACTGTGATGTTGGTTTTCTTTTTCATATTTAGTTTTTGGGTTTTGGTTTTGGGCTGCTTGGTAGACGAGCGGATTTCGTGAAAATGTATCTTTTTCCTACCCGGCAGCGGCGGCATTCCGGGCGAGCGCGGCTTCGGTGGAACGGCGGCAGAAGTGGTAGAAAATCGCTGGCGTCACCGCGAGTCCGAGAAAGGTCGAGCTGATCAGTCCTCCAACGATGACGATGGCAACGGGGTTCAACACTTCCTTGCCCGGTTCGTCGGCGGCGAGGACGAGCGGCAGCAGAGCGATGCCGGCGGAGATCGCGGTCATGAGCACCGGTACCAGTCGTTCCTCGGTGCCGCGAATGACCATCTTCATATCGAATTTCTCGCCCTCATGCGCCATGAGGTGCAGGTAGTGGGAGAGCATCATGATCGAGTTCCGCGCGGCAATACCGGAGATGGCGATGAAGCCGACGAGCGTCGCGATGCTGATGTTGTCCAGCGTGAACCGGGTCAGCAGAATCCCGCCAATGACCGAGATCGGGATATTCGTCAAGACGAGAAAGACGAAGGCGAAGCTGCGGAAAAAGCTGAACAGCAGAAACGAGATCACCGCGAGAATGATCACCGACATGATGAGAATGGTGCGCCGTGCTTCCTGCTGGGCCTGATATTCTCCCTCGAAGGAGACGGAGTAGCCCTCGGGCAGTTTCACCTTTTCCGCGACGGCCAACTGCAGTTGCTCGACGGCGGCGTTCAGGTCGGGCGTGGTCGGGTTGATCGAAACGACGAAGCGGCGCATCGTGTTCTCGCGGAGGATGGTGTTCGGGCCGCTGGCCTGCCGGATCTCGGCGACGTAATGCAGAGGGATACGTTGTCCGCTCTGGCTGTCGATGTAGAGATTGCGAAGCTTGTCGGGATCTTCCCGCCACTCGATGGGGAGACGTACGACGAGATCGTAGACACGCTGCTTTTCGTAGATTTCCGCGACGTAGCCGCCGCCGATGAGGTCGGCGAGTTCCTGATTCAACTCGCCGGGGGTGACGCCATAGGCGGCTGCGCGGTCGCGGTCGATCTCGATGCGGAGCTGGGGGACGGAACCCTGCTGCTCGGTCCGGGCTTCCTCGAGCCCGGGGATGTCACGGGCGATATCGGTGATCTCGGTGCCGAGTCGGCGCAGCTCTTCGAGATCGGGGCCAAAGATCTTGACCGCGACTTTGGCGGAGACACCGCTGAGCATGTGACCGATGCGGTCGGCGAGCGGGGTGCTCATCGCGCTGAAGGTGCCGGGGATGCCGCGCATCGCGGCACGGATTTCTTCGAGAATTTCTTCCCGATGTTCTTCGCCGTATTCGTCGAACTCGATCTCGAACTCCACGGTGGATACGGGCACGACGTGGTCTCCCCGCTCGGCGCGTCCGGCTCGGTAACCCACCTTCTCGATCCCCTCGATCTGGAGCAGTTTGTCCTGAGCGACACGCGAGATATCGACCGTCGTCTTCAGCGAGGTGCCCGGGGCCAGCGTGGTCGCCACGAGCGCGGTGGGTTCGCGGAAGGCGGGCAGGAAATTCCCGCCCATCTTCGTGTAAGTGAATCCTGCGACCGCGAGCAAGCCGAGGGTGAGCGCGAGCAGCAGGAAGGGCTGGTGCAGAGCGAACTTCAGCCAGGTGGCGGAAAATACTTTTTTCAAGCCGCGCACGAGGCGACCGTCGCCATGCTCCTTGCCCGGTTTTGGATTGAGCATGTAGGAACTGAGCACCGGGATCACCGTCAGCGAAACGACGAAGGACGCCGCCATGCTGATCATGGTGGCGAAGGCGATCGGGGTGAAAAGGCGGCCCTCGACCCCGCTCAGGGCGATGAGCGGGAGAAACACGAGAATGATCAACACGGTGGCGTAGAGGATCGAAGAACGCACCTCGGCCGAGGCGAGCGCGATGACTTCGAGTTTCGGTTTGGGGGTTTTCAATGCCGCGTTTTCACGCAGTCGCCGGAACACGTTTTCTACATCGACAATAGCGTCGTCCACGACCATGCCGATAGCGACGGCGAGACCGCCGAGCGTCATCGAGTTCACGCTCATGTCCATGAGGTCGAAGACGAGGATGGTGATCGCGAGCGAGAGCGGAATCGCGGTGAGGGTGATCAGGGTGACACGGACATTGAAGAGAAAGAGAAACAACACGATCGAGACCATGATCGCTCCATCGCGCAGAGCCTCCTCGAGGTTGCCGATGGAGAGGTCGATGAAATCGCGCTGACGGTAGGTGATGACCAGTTCCGCGCCCTCCGGCAGGGATTGTTGCAGATCGTCGAGGGCGGCCTCGACTTTCTCGGTCAGCGCGATGGTGTCGAAGCCGGGAGACTTCCGCACGCTGAGAATTATTCCGGTGTCGCCCCGGAGTCCATTTTCGCCAGCCTCGTCGTGGTTGGTGCCGACTCCGGCATCGCCACGCATCGGCTCGATGTCCCACGCGACGGTGGCCACGTCGCTGATGCGGATGGCGCGGTCCTCGACGTATTTCACGACCGTCTTGGAGATCTCGTCGAGGTCGGTGGTCATGGCGAGGTTCCGCACCATGATCTCCTGGTCGCGCTCGGTCAGGAATCCGCCGGTCGTGTTTCTCACGGAGTGCTCGGCAGCGGCGCGAATTTCCTCGAAATCGACTCCGAGCGCGAGCATCTGATCGGGGTCGGGCTGGACCTGGACCTGTTTTACCCCGCCGCCCATCGAGAGGACCTCGGCGATGCCGGGAATGGACTGGAGACGACGCGCCACGACCCAGTCGGCTATGACCCGCAGGTCGCGGTCGCTGGTTTGGTCTGTGGGATCGCGGAGGCCCACGAGCATGATGTCGCCCATCAGCGAGGTGACCGGGGTCATGTAGGGAGTGACTCCCTCCGGCAGAAACTCACCCGCGCCGGTGAGCCGCTCCTGTACGAACTGGCGGGCGCGGTAGATGTCGGTGCCCCACTCGAACTCGACGAAGATGAGCGAGAGCGAGATGTCATTGACGGTGCGCAGGCGATTCACACCGGTCACGCCCATCAAGGCGGCTTCCATTGGAACGGTGATGAGGGTCTCGACCTCCTCGGGGGCGTAGCCGGAGGCTTCGACGAGGATGGTCACCGTAGGCTTAGTCAGGTCGGGCAGGACCTCTACCGGTAGCTCGATGGTTTTCTTGACCCCGAGCACGAGCAGGACCACCGCCACGGCGAGGACGAGGGCGCGTTGCGCGAGGGAGAAGCGGATGAGGGCGTTCAGCATGGCGGATCAGGCGGCGGAAGGTT
The DNA here is from genome assembly GCA_002698785.1 of Verrucomicrobiales bacterium. Classification (GTDB taxonomy): domain Bacteria; phylum Verrucomicrobiota; class Verrucomicrobiia; order Verrucomicrobiales; family DEV007; genus Arctic95D-9. Next base: position 245,615 of record PAAG01000047.1, read on the forward strand.
CACTTTTGCGGCGGCGGAAGAGGCCCTGCAGCCACAGTAGAGCCATGATGGTCGCGATCCCCGCCCAGACGCGGATGATCATGTCGAAGGTCCCGGCGGGACCGTGACCGCCTTCATCGTGACCGTCACCACCGCCTCCCGTATCCGCCTTTTGCTCGGCGGTCATTTCGGAGCCGTCCTCGTTGTGCTCGTGACCGTGGGCGGCGTCGAGCGCCTCCTTCAGCGAAGGGCCACCGCCGCTTCCAGCGAAGCTGAGACCATAGGATCCCCGCGTCACCACTTCGTCGCCGGGAAACAAACCTTCCACGACTTCGTAATACTGGTCGTTTTGTTCACCGAGCACGACGGGGGCTTTCACGAAGGCATTCGGCAGGTCGAAGTCCTTCACGAACACGACGCGCTTGGTCGGGTCGCCCTGCACCGCCTTGCGAGGGACGGCCATCACGAAGTCGCGCTTCGAGGTGATGATGCCGAACTCGGCCCGCATCCCCGGCTTGAGCCGTCCCTCGGGATTCTCCACGATGAAAATACCGTCGACAGTGCCCGCCTCGCGGTCCGCGCTGACCCCGAATTTCTCCATCTCGATCACGGTGAGTTCGTCGCCGAGGGCGGGGATCTTCATGCGGGCTTTCGTGCCTGGTCCGATTTGGCCCGCTTCGCTCTCGGGAATTTTTGCTACGGCCCACATCTTCGAGCGATCCGCGATATCGAGGATAGCCTGCGCCGGTTCGACCGGTTCGCCGAGACGGGCGTGGGATTCGACAATCACACCGCTCATCGGCGCGACAACCTCGATGACCGGAGGAGGGCTGCCCGGTTGACGGCTCTCGACTTTGGCGACAACATCCCCTTTCTTCACTTCGTCGCCGATGAAGGCGTTCAGTTCGACGATGCGCCCGGAGATACGGCTGGAGACCACGGCGCGCTTTTCCGGTTTGTCCTCGATACGACCGACGGCGAAGACGGTGATCTCGAAGTCGCGCTCCTCGACCATCTCAGTCTGGATGCGGAGATTTTTTACCCCGGTCTCGTCGAGAATGATGGTGTTGGCGGCACGATCGGCGTCGATCGCCTCCTCCTGGGCAAAGGCGGCAGTCGCGCCGAGCAGGGCGAGCCATGGGATGGTTTTGTGAAAACGTTTCATTTTTGGAAAAAGATCAGGGGTATTATTTGCCCACATTGGCACCGGTGCGGATCAGTCCGGGGTAGTCTCCGGTCACGAAGCGGACGCGGGCGTCGGAGCGGTAGTATTCGGCGACTGCCTCGAGCGCGGCGGTCTGTAGTTCCAGTTGCTGTTCCTGCGCGCGCTGTACTTGAAGGAAGCTGGCTTGCCCCTCGCGATAGGCTTTTTCGTATTCCTCGAAGTTTTCGTCGGCGAGCGTCAACACTTCCCCCGAGGCTTCCCGGGCGAGCTTCCAGTTGGCGAGGCGATGCCGGAAGGCCTCCTCGTATTCGCTGCGGATATGGAAACGGGTCGCATCCACAGTCTTTTCAGCATCGACCCGGTCGATCTCCGCTTTCTCGATGCCAGCCTGGTTGCGCTGCCGTAGAGGCAGCGGGATCGATACGCCGATTCCGAGGAAGGAATTCCGCTCCAGACCGGTTGGTTCATCGACGGCTCTCTCGCGCTCAGCGAAGACTCGAAGCGAAACGTCCTCCCACCGCTTCGCCTGCTCGAAGGCGAGCGCTGCGTCCGCCTCGCCGATCTTGGCCAACGCGAGCACAAGGTCCGGGCGTTGTCGAAAGATGCCTTCGTAAGCGGTGCGAATACCGGGACCATCGGCGGGTAGCCGTAATCCGTTGTCGAGGTCGATGTGCGTTTCCGGTGCCAGACCGATGAGTTGCTTCACCTCGGCCGCCTGGACGACCTCCTGCGCCTCAAGCGCGGTGATGCGCTGCTTTAACGAACGGCCCGTCAGCTTCGCCTGGGTAGCGTCGAGTTTCGAGACGACCCCTTGGGCAGCCTGTTCGTCGAGAAAGGCGACGATCTTTGCATTCAACGCCAGCAGTTCGCGTTGGCGTTCCAGCAAACTGCGGGTCGCGAGCAGCTCGATCACGGCGAGGTCGACTTGGCCCGCAAGTTCACGTCGACGCTCCGCGATCTCCGCCTCGGCCAGAAGAATCTGCTGGGCGCGGAGCCGCTTTTCATCTTTCAGCCGGGAAGTAATGGGAAACCGTTGCGCGAAAGCCACCTCGAAGACGCCCTCGTTTTCATCCAACCCGACCCCGTCGTCACTGATGCTGAGTTCCAACTCGGGATTGTCGAGTTGCCCCGACCAACGGGCATCGGCCTTCGCCCGTGCCACGGCCAACTCGGCAATGGCCAGCTCGCGATTGTTCTGAAAGGCCAGTTCGATCCCGCTCGTGCGCGAGATACGGACGTCTTCGCCCGCCGTCAGCGTCAGCGTGGATGCGACCAATGCGAAGCCGCCTATCTGGAGTAGTCTGTGTATGTCGCGCATGGAGATCGTCGGAATTCCATCGAGTCCAATGCCGGGGAAAGACAGTCCCCCCCAAAAAAAACGCAAAAAGAAGATCATGTACCCGATCATTCCCTTTTTTATCCTCGCTGCACTTCTGGAGATCGCCGGATGCTTTACCTTCTGGCATTGGCTTCGCAATGGAGGGTCGCCTGCCTGGTGTGCGATCGGCCTCGTCGCCCTGGCCGGGTTCGCCTGGGTCTTGACCCGCGCGGAATCGGATTTCGCGGGACGGACCTACGCGGCCTATGGCGGCATCTACATCGTGAGTTCCCTCCTCTGGCTATGGATCGTCGAGGGACGAAGACCAGACGCGTGGGATCTTGGCGGCGGGTTGCTTTGCGTCGTGGGCGCCGTTCTGATTCTGGTAGGACCTCGAAATTAATCGTGGCCAGAGCACCTCACAAATCCTTCCCCGAAAGCACCAGGCAGGCGGTTTCGGCAGGTAGGCCCGCGCATCGATCCTCCATCGCTTTCAGACGGGTTTGAATCGTTTTCAGAGATTCGATCTTTTCCTCGATCACCGTTCGTTTCTGGCTCAGCAATTCCCTGACTTTTCCGCACGTCTCGTCGGCACCAGTATCGAGGCTCTTCAGCCATTTGATTTCCTTCAGGGTAAATCCGGCATTCTGGCATCCGCGAATAAACGCGATCTCGGTAAGCGTGTCGGCTTTATACTCGCGGTAGCCATTGCTTCCCCGCGCCGGGGCGGGAAGCATCCCTTCGCGTTCGTAAAAGCGGATCGTCTGGGTATTCAATCCCGCTCTCTCGGCAACTTCTCCGATTCTCATCTCAGGGTGGTATTTAATCAACTTGACCTTATACCATACTTCAAGGTGTAGATTGAGAAAATGGAAACATCCGGAAGCGAGACTGAAAGCGAATCGAAGCTCTGTCCCAGGTGCAGTGAAACCGGCACTTCGGTCAAAGAGATCACGCTTCGTTCCCTCCTTCACAAAGAGGCGCAGAACAGTATCGCCGGGGCCAAGTGGCGATTCTGCGGGACCCCCGACTGCGATGTCGTCTACTTCGACGAGGGCGGCAAAAATCTTCACGAGAAGAATGCGCTGACGGTCCGCGTGGGGATCAAGGAAACCTCTGCGCCCCGTCCCGTCTGCTATTGCTTCGACCACACTATCGAGGAGATCGAAAGCGATCTCGCCCGGACCGGTTCCACCGGCGTGCTGGACGACATCAAGACCCGGATGAAAACCGCGTGCTGGTGTGAAACCAAAAGTCCGAAGGGATCTTGCTGCCTCGGCACGGTCACTCGCGTCGTCGGTCAACTGCAAGCGCATGCCGGCGAAGCCGCTCCCGAATCAGCGACGGCCCGGAACGGGAATCCCGAAGAGGAGATCGCCGACTGCTGCCTGCCGTCATCGGAAGCCCTCCCCGATGAGAGATCGCCTTCGACCGGGAGCCATCGTCGCTTTGGCCGGTTCGCTACCGTAGGAGCGATGGTTTCCGCTGTGCTTTCCTCGGCGTGCTGCTGGTTGCCACTGGTCGTTCTCGCATTTGGAGGATCGATTGCGGGATTGGCGCAGACCTTCGAGCAATGGCGCGGGTGGTTTCTTGGCGGAGCGTTCCTGCTTCTGGGAGCGGCGTTCTATTTTTCCTACTCGAAAAAGGCGTGCTGCGATTCCGAATCGGGTTGTGAAACAAGCGGACAAAAGATACAACGATTCAACCGAGCCATGCTTTGGATGGCGGCCGTGTTCGTCGTCGCGATGACCCTTTTCCCCAACCTGCTCACCTCCCTGTCCGGTGGCTCTGAGCGAAGCGCGGACGCATCGGAGTTGGCCGCCCTGGAAGGGGCCATCGTGCTTCCAATCCAGGGGATGACCTGCGAAGCGTGCGCCGTCTCCCTGCAAAGTCGGCTCGCTGCCGTGCCGGGCACCCAGCGGGTGGCCGTCGACTACGAAGGAAAACGGGCCGTCGTCCTGTCCCGACCGGATTCGTCCGACCTTCTGGCCGAAATTCGCAGAGGCGTCGAGGAAAGCGGGTATTCCATCGCCGAGGAAGAAGGGACTGAAAGGTAGCCTTTCCTGCGAACGAAAATCGCCGGATTCACGAATCAACAGGGTAGGATCGATGATCTGACAGGGTATAGTCGATGACCCAACCCTGTTGATTCAGGAAGCGTTGGATTTGCCACTTTCTGCGGATCCACTACTTTTTTCGGGGGGGAGATCGCGAAGGCGGCATTCTACCCGAACGAGATGAAGAAAGATCTTTTCAAGAATCAACTCGAACGAGCGGCGCAAGAACTCCGGGGTCGGGGCGATGTCGGCGATCTGCGCGATTTCGAGCGTGGCGTCTGGGCCGAGATCGCGCTCCACGACGAACGATGGACGACGCGCGTCGTGCGATTTTTCCGCGACGGTGTTCCGACTGTCCCAGTTCCTGCCATAGCGGGCAGTGTCGCGGTAGCGGTCTTACTGGGCGTTCTCTCGGCGATGGTCCAGGCAAACGCCTACGGCGAATCGCGTTCCGACGCGATGGAGCAACGCTACGTCGCCACCATTCATCCCGTCCTCCGTAGCGAGAGTGGAGACCACACCCATTCCGAGTCACCCTGACCGAATCTCGAAGAATGCGCTCAATTTTCACCACTCTCGCCATTTCCCTTGCCGTAGGACTGCTCGCCTTTGGCGCTGTGTTCCTATGGCAGAAGAACCGCATCGACGAGCACCACGACCACCTCAGCGCGTTCGACTGGTTCTGCGAGGAGTTCGATATCGACGACGCACAACGGGAACGAATCGAGGCACTGCACATCGCCTACTTTCCCGAGTGCGAGGATCACTGCATCCACTACGCCGACACGAAACAAACGCTCGCGGAGATCACCGCCGACCCCGACCTGGACGCCCATCCCGAACACGTCGAGGCCGCCGAAGAGCTCGCGCGGCTGAAGAAGGAGGCCGACAAGAAATTCATCGACTTCATCTACAGCGTCGCCGCCGAAATGGATCCCAAGTCCTCGGAGCGCTACCTGCATCGGATGAAGGGATGGCTGGAAAAAACCACCGAAATCGCCGCGGAGTAACCGCGATGCGAATCATCCGTTCATGGCCGATGAAGAAGACAAGCGTAACATGTGCCGGCTCCGCGAAGGAGACGATTTCGCGCTGAACGAACTCATGGCCCGGTGGAAGGAACCGGTCGTCACCTTTTGCTTCCGCTACACCGGCAATCTGACCGACGCGAAAGAGATCGCCCAGGAGTCCTTCGTCAAAGTCTACCAGGCGCGCCATCGCTACCGCCCGCAGGAAGGTGTCGCCTTCTCCACCTGGCTCTTCCGCATCGCTACCAATCTCTGCCGGATGCGGCACCGCTGGAAAAAGCGCCACCCGGAAGTGCTCGCTGCCGACCGGGAGGACAGCGACAGACCAGAAAGTTCGGTCCACAAGCAGTCGGAAACACCGGTAGAAACGCTGGATCGCAAGAATCTGGCCGCCGATCTCGATGCCGCGATCCAAAGGCTCGCTCCAGATCAGCGAGCCGCCTTCATCCTGCAGGAATTGCAGGGAAGGTCGCAAGCCGACATCGCTACGATCCAGAATTGTTCGGCGAAAGCCGTCGAAAGGCGACTCGCTCGCGCCCGTGAGCATCTACGGGAGTCGTTGCGGCACAAGTGGGGCGCGTAGGCTTCTTTCAATTACCCAACATGACGACCACAGACCACGACCACCCGCCAGGATCTCATTCTCACCCGCCATCGAAAAGCGAGGATCACGATCACAGCCAGGGCATTTTCGGAGAAAACACCGAGCTGGCCTTTTCCCTGATCAGCGGCGCCCTGCTCGGCATCGGATACGCCCTCTCGAAATTCGCCGCCGATGCGGTGCCGTCGTGGCTGGTTCTCGGCTGTTACGTAGCTGCCTACGGATTCGGGGGATGGTTCGCGGTGCGCGAGGCGGCGGGAAAAATCCGCAAACGGAAGTTCGAGATCGACTTCCTCATGATCGTCGCCGCGATCGGAGCCGCGACCCTCGGCGAGTGGGCCGAGGGGGCCTTGCTGCTGTTCCTTTTCAGCCTCGGACACGCCCTCGAACACTACGCGATGGGGCGCGCCCGGAAAGCGATCGAGGCGCTCGGCGAGCTGGTTCCCGACACTGCTCTCGTCCGGAGGGACGGCGAAGTGCGCGAGGTCCCGGTGGACGAACTCGCCGTCGGCGACACGGTCGTCATCAAGCCCGACGAGAGAATTCCCATCGACGGATTCGTGACCAAGGGAGAAAGCGCCGTCAATCAGGCCCCCATCACCGGCGAGAGCGTCCCCGTGGACAAGCGCCCGGTCGCCGACATCGAACAGGCGACATCGAGCGGCGGAAAACTCAGCCCCGAGCACGCCCTCTTCGCCGGTTCAATCAACCAGGGCGGAGCGCTGGAAATGCGGGTCACCCGGCTATCCCGGGACACCGCCATTTCGCGGGTCGTGAAACTGGTGAGCGAGGCGGAGACGCGCCAATCGCCCACCCAGCAGTTCACCCGCAGAGTGGAGAGGATCTTTGTGCCCTCCGTGCTGGTGCTGGCGATCCTGTTGCTGTTCGCGTGGGTGGTCATGGACGAGAGCTTTTCCGAATCCTTCTATCGAGCCATGGCCGTCCTCGTCGCGGCCAGTCCCTGCGCTCTCGCCATCGCCACGCCCAGCGCCGTGCTCAGCGGCGTGGCCCGCGCAGCGCGGGGCGGCGTTCTGGTGAAAGGGGGCGCCCCCCTCGAAGCCCTGGGGCAGTTGCGGGCCATCGCTTTCGACAAGACCGGAACGCTCACCGAAGGGAATCCCCAACTGACCGATATCGTTCCCGTCGATGGAGTCGAGGAAGAGGAATTGCTCGCCACCGCCATCCCTGTCGAGAAGCTGAGCGATCATCCGCTCGCGGAAGCCGTCGTCAGGGACGGGACCGGGAAACTCGAAGCGGAAAGCTTGCCCGATGCGGAGAATCTCGAGAGCATCACCGGTCGCGGCATCCGTGCCACGCTCGACGGGGAAACCGTCCACATCGGTAAGGACGATCTCTTTTCCGAAGTCAAAGGTCCCGGCCTGCCCGATGCGATCCGGCAAACCGTCGAGTCGCTGGAGGCCGACGGACGCACCACTATGATCGTGCGGCGGGGCGACCGCTACCTCGGTGTCCTCGGTTTGATGGACACGCCGCGCGAGTCGGCGAAGCGGACCGTCCGCCGACTCCGCGACCTGGGGATCAAGCGGATGATCATGATCTCCGGCGACAACCAGAAGGTCGCCGACTCCGTTGCGCGGGAGGTCGGCATCGACGATGCCGCGGGCGACCTGATGCCCGAAGACAAGGTAGGATTCATTCGCAAGCTCAGCGCCGAGCGTTCCGTCGCGATGGTGGGCGACGGGGTGAACGACGCCCCCGCCATGGCGAACGCGACCGTGGGGATCGCGATGGGCGCTGCCGGATCCGACGTCGCCCTGGAGACCGCCGATGTCGCGCTCATGGCCGACGATCTCGATCATCTTCCGTTCGCGGTCGGTCTCAGTCGCAAGACCAGCCGGATCATCAAGCAGAATCTCTGGTTCAGTCTGGGCATGGTCTTCCTGCTGATCCCCGCCACGATCTTCGGATTGAAGATGGGAATCGCCGTCCTCTTCCACGAGGGATCGACCCTGCTCGTCGTCTTCAACGCCCTCCGGCTGCTCGCCTATCGGGAAAAGCCCGGACCCGTCGAAGAGGCGATGGCTGAACGTCCCATCCTGCCCGCCCCGAAGTGAGCGGTCGGGAGGGCAGAGATGCACTTCGATGAAAATGTCCGGGGGATACTCGGTCATCCGGCATTGAACACGCGAAGAAAAATCTCCCCGAAACCATGCCTACCGATCCTATCCCAGGACGCCGCCCAAAACGCCGGCGTCCCCTCTATCAAATCATCGTCGTCGCGAGCGCGGTCGCCGTCGCGGTCGGAACGATCTCCTGGACGGTCATCGAAATGGCGAGCGGGCAACCGCTTTCGGGCCGCGAACTGATGTTTCACCATGTGGTTCCCGCGATCGTGATCGGTCTTATTATCGCGGTGGTTCTCTCGCTCCTACTCAACCGCTTCGTCGTCGATCCGATCCAGAATCTCTTCTCCCATCTCTATCGTATAGGTTCCGGCCGTCTCGACCCGATCGATCTGGATACCGGCGTGGAGGAGATCCAGACCATGGTCGATGGTGTCAATCTGCTGGCCCGTCGCTTGCAGGCGCCCGGTGGGAACGAAGCCTTCGCCCGCGCTCAGGAACGGCTCGCGAAGCTACGCCGGCAACTACGTTCGATGGCCGACGCGGGCGGGGAAGAGAAAGAACTGTTTCTCGACCTCGCCAGAGAAATGCGTGCGCTTGAAGCTGACCTCCTCGCGATCGGCAGTCCGGCACGGTCGGCTTGAAATGCTTTTTCCGCCGGTTGACAATCGTGATTCCGCAATTTACCGATTATTGTGCGAAGTCTCATCGCCATACTCACCCTCGCCATCTGGGGGACCTGCTCGCTCCACTGCTCGGTGGAGGCGCGTGAGATGTGGCCGGACTCGCTTCATCACAGTTCATCCTGTCCATCCTCGTCTTCGTGCCCGACGGACCACTCTCCCGACGGGGAGTCCGAGTCGCAGTGTCAGGATGCGCTTTACACGCTCTCGGAGAATCTTGTCGCCGTTGATGCTCCCGCGCTGATCGATTTTGATGCCGATTCGTTTTTCTCTCTTGTCCGGCTTCTGAATGAAGCCCTGAACCGGGACGCGTCATCCCCCGGTGATCCAACTTCCCGCTTGGAGGCGGATCTTTTCCACAAACTTCGCGACCAAAGTTCCGGTCGCCTCGCCGCGCCCATTCGCGGCCCATCTGTCTGATTCGCGGGTATCGCCTGTCGCGATCTTGAGCGTCTTGCTCTGCCGCTGAGATCGGTCTTCTTCGACCGAATCTCCTGATCACAGATCGATACCCTGTGCCTTGCCCCCTCCGGGGCTGGATTGCGCACACCTCGCGCCTCCGTGCCCATCGGTTCGGACATGTCTTTTCCGCCCAGCCATCATTTTCACCACAACCACCAACTCTCACGAAACCAAATTTCCCCATGCAACTTCACCCCATACCAAGACCTCTCGCTGCGGTCTTCTCGCTCCTGTGTCTGGTCGCGGGACCGGGTCTCTCCCACGGCCAGGATGCGAATTCCGTTTTCACCATCGACGAGCTGGTGAGTCGCGCTCTGGCCGAGAACCCGGAAATCCAATTCTACGAAAGCCAGATCGCAGCCTCGCGGGCCGACCGCCGTCTCGCCGGTCAGTTGGGAAATCCCGAACTCGACTTCGAGATCGGTCGCAAAACCGCGAGTTCCCGAGGGTTCAGCGCGGAAGGCACGGCCTACGCGGTCAGTGTGGTGCAGCCGATCGAGTGGCCCGGCCGCATCGGCTTGCGCAAAGCGATCGCCGACGGCGATGTTCAGCTCGCGCGGCTGGGGCTGGAGAGGTTCAAATACCACCTCGCCTCCGAGATCCGCCAGCTCGCCTTTCGACTCTCGATCGCCCAGGAACGCGCCGCCCTCGCCGAGTCCGTCGCGACCCGGTTCGATGAGGTAAGAGAAGTGCTGCTACAGCGCGAGGTCGGCGGCATCACTCCGCGGCTAGAGATCAAGGCGATCGAGGCCGCCACCATCACCACCGAGAAGGAAGCGCTCGAAGCCGCGATCGAGATGCAGCGCATCCTCCTCGAACTGAACCGGCGCATGGGGCGACGCGCGTCCACCCCGCTCACGGTCCAGCGCGTCCGCTACGACTTTCCGGTTCCACGCGAACTGCCTACGCTGATGACGCAGACGCTCGAGAACAATTACGAGATGCATGTCCGCCGCGCCGAGCTGGCGCAGCAGGGCTTTCGCGTCTCGCTTGCGAAAAACGAGCGCTTTCCCACCATCAACGTCGGCCCCTATGTCGCCCGGGAGGAGGCCGACGAGATCGAGCGCGAGGCCGGGATTGGCTTCTCTCTGGAACTCCCCATCTTCCGCAACGGCAAAGCCCAGATCGACCGCGAGCGCGCCCGCGAGGCGCAGGCCGAAGCCCTTGTCGAGACCACCGCCCGCGAACTCGAACAACAAGTCGCCGAGGCATCCCTCGTCTATCGAAACGCTTGGAAACAGCTCGACGCCTGGGGCGACACCCACCAGACCGAACTGAAAGACGCCGCCGAACTCGCCGACCGTCACTACCGGCTCGGCGCGGTCCCCGTCGCCACCTACATCGAGGTACAGGAGAACTACCTCGGGGCACTCTCCGCCATCGCCGATGTCGAGGCCGACGCCCTCGAAGCTGCCCTTCGCATCGAGCAACTGACCGGTGGCATGCAAGTGCCGGAGACCTCGGGAAAACAAGTCTCGACCGAGCGCAGCCCGATCGTGGCGCGTCCCGTCAATCCCTGAAAAATCATCACTCATCACAGACCGCAACCAACCCAAACCCAACCTGACAAACCCATGAAAATCCAATCAAGACCAACCCGCAAACTAGCAATACTCACGACCTGTCTGCTCGGCATCGGATTCGCCGCGTCCGCCGACGACCAGCCCGAGCGCCCCGGCGGTCCCGTCAACGGCGACAACCCGAACATCGGCATCAAATACGATGAGAAACAGGGACTCAACGTGACTCCGTTTTCTGCAGAACTTCTCGGCCTGAAAATGGCCGATGTCGACGAATCCGAAATCGTCTCCACCCTTACGCTCCAGGCTCAGATCTACGACAATCCCGGAGCAGGCACCGCACATGCCAGCGCTTGGCTGCCCGAGGACGAAGCGAAACTTCTTCAGCCCGGCCAGGCGGTTCAACTGGGCGGCAACCGCGCCGGAGAGATCACCTCCATCTCGGACAAGATGAACGGTCAGGCCGAGGTCCTGCTCTCTATCGCGGATCCTTCAGGGGAACTGAAAGTCGGGAAATTCCTCTCCGGGGAACTCGCGATCAGCAGCGACGGTCCCGTCACCGTCGTCCCGGAGGATGCGATCATCCATTCCGCCGAGGGAGCCTTCGCCTACGTCGACAATGGCGGCTGGACCGTCCGCACCCCGGTCGAGGTGGGTGCCGTCGCCGGTGGCAAGGCCGAAATCATCGATGGCATCTATTTCGGAGACCGCATCGTGACCCACCCCGTGATGAGTCTCTGGATGGCGGAGCTCCAGCTGCTCAAGACCGGCAAGGCCTGCACCTGCGCTCACTGATTTGCCCCCCGGCTTGATTCCTGACCACCCGTCACGACCCCGACTTTCTCTATGATCAACTGGATCGTCACCCAATCCATGCGGCAGCGCGCCATCGTGCTGCTCGCCACGCTGATCCTGATCGGGACGGGCATCTGGTCGGCCACGCAGCTATCCGTGGACGCCGTGCCGGACATCACCCATGTCCAGGTGCAGGTGAACACGGCGGTGCCCGCACTCGCGCCCGAGGAAATCGAGAATCTCGTCACTTTCCCCATCGAGACGGAGATGGCGGGGCTACCGGGCATGACCGATCTGCGCTCGCTCTCGAAATACGGACTTTCCCAGGTGACGATGGTGTTTGAGGACGGGTCGGACATCTACCTGCTGAGGCAGCTCGTCGCCGAGCGTCTCCAGACCGTGCAGGAGGAAATCCCCGAAGGCCTCACGCCCCAGCTCGCCCCCATCGCCACCGGTCTTGGCGAGATTTTCTACTACTTCATCGACTACGCCGAGGACGCTCCGAACGTCCCCGAGGATCCGGAGGAACGGCTCATGTCGCTCAAACTGATTCACGACCTCCAGGTGAAACCGCTGCTCAGAGCCACTCCCGGCATTACCGAGGTCAACGTCACCGGCGGCTACGAAAAACAGATCGTCATCCAGCCCTACCCCGAGCGCCTCACCGCCGTCGATATGACCCTCGAGGACGTCGCTGGAAAGATCTCGATGAACACCGAGAACGTCGGTGGTGGTCTCATCGAACTCGGCGGCGAGCAGGTCGTCATCCGGGGAGACAACCGCGTCGCCACCATCGAGGAGATCGCCAAGCTGCCGCTGAAATTCGGGGCCGGGGTCGAACCTCTGCTCATCGAGGACATCGCCGAGATCCGCGTAGGGCACAGCTTCCGCACCGGGGCCGCCACCGTGCGGGGAGAGGAAGCCATCGTCGGCACCGCCGTCATGCTGCTCGGGGAAAACAGCCGCACCGTGTCCGTCGCCGTCGCGGATCGCGTCGCCGAGATTCAGGAAAAACTCCCCAAGGGCATCGTCATCGAGACCCTCTACAACCGCTCGAATCTCGTCGATGCTACCATTCACACCGTCGAGAAAAATCTCTTCGAGGGCGCGATTTTCGTCGTCGTCATCCTTCTGCTCATGCTGGGGAATTTTCGCGCCGCGCTCATCGTCGCCTGCGCCATACCGCTTTCGATGCTGTTCGCCCTCACCGGGATGGTCACCAACGAAATCTCCGGCAACCTAATGAGCCTCGGCGCGATCGACTTCGGTCTCATCGTCGACGGGGCCGTCGTCATGGTGGAGAACATCGTCCGCCACCTGTCCGAGAAACAAAAAGCGCTCGGTCGCCGACTCAACGCGCAGGAGCGCTTCGAGGAAGTGCTCGTCTCCGCCCGCGAGGTGGCCAACCCCATGTTCTTCGGCGTGCTCATCATCACCGTGGTCTACGTGCCTATACTCGCCCTCACAGGGATCGAGGGGAAAATGTTCCGCCCCATGGCGCTTACCGTCATGTTCGCCCTCATCGGTGCGCTGATCCTCTCGCTCACCCTCATGCCGGTGCTCTGCTCCTATTTTCTCAAAGGCGAAATCAAGGAGAAGGATTCCCGGCTCGTCACCTTCTTCAAATTTCTCTACGAACCCACCTTGCAATTCGCGCTGCGCTTCCGGTGGATCGTCGCCGTGACGATGTTCGGGCTTTTCGGCTTTTCGCTATTTCTTTTCAGTCGTATGGGGGCCGAATTCGTGCCGGAACTGGACGAGGGCGATCTCACCATCCAGTTCATCCGCAGCATCAGCGCTGGACTCGATGCCTCGCTCGATCTCCAGCTCAAGTCCGAGAAGCTGCTCCTCGAAAAATTCCCCGAGGTCGAGGATGTCTTCGCCCGCATCGGCACCTCCGAGGTCGCCATGGACCCGATGGGGCCAAACCTCGCCGACACCTTCATCATGCTGAAGCCGAAGAAGGAATGGCGCGAGATCGACGGGCGAACCATCACCAAGGTCGAACTCGCCAACCTCATGCGCGACGAACTTGCTCTGCACGTACCCGGTCAGGGCTATCTCGTCACCCAGCCCATCCAGATGCGCTTCAACGAAATCATGGCCGGCGCCCGCGCCAACCTGCTCTGCAAGATCTTCGGCGAAGACTTCGACGAACTCGAACGTCTCGCTGGAGAAGCCCGCACCATCATCACTGCTGTACCCGGTGCAAGTCAGGTCGAGTTCGACAACGTCGGACGAAATCCCACCCTCGAAATTACCCCCGACCGCGAAGCGATGCGCCGCTACAACGTGCAGGCCGACGAGATCAACGCCGTCGTCCGCGCCGCCCTCGCCGGAGAGGAGACCGGCATGATGATCGACGGCAACCGCCGTTACGAGATCGTCGTGAGATTGCCCGAGAAAATCCGCACCGACGTAAAAGCGATCCGCCGACTCCCGCTCCGCACCGAGGACGAGGGCCTCATCACCCTCGGCCAGGTTGCCAACATCGAGATCGTCCAGCAGGTCGGCACCGTCGCCCGCGAAGCGACACAGCGCCGCGTCTCCATCCTCATCAACAACGAGGGCCGCGACACGGAAAGCTTCGTCGAGGAAGCCCAGACCGCTTTGCGCGAGCAAATCGATTGGCCAGACGGCTACTACTTCGAGTTCGGCGGTCAGTTCGAGAATCTGATCAAAGCCCGCCAGCGTCTTTCGGTTGTCGTGCCCGTGGCGATGGGGCTGATCTTCGTGCTCATTTTCATGAGCTTCGGCAGCTTCCGGCAGGCCGCGCTGATCTTCACCTGCGTCCCGCTCGCCGTCACCGGCGGCATCTTCGCGATGTATCTGCGCGGGATGCCCTTCACCATCTCTGCCGGGGTCGGGTTCATCGCGCTGTCAGGGATCGCCGTGCTCAACGGGATCATGCTCATCAGCTTCATTAACCAACTCCGCGAGGGAGGCATGGGTCTGCGCGACGCCGTTGTCCAGGGATCGCTCACCCGTCTCCGCCCGAAGCTAATGACCGCGCTCGTCGCTTCGTTCGGCTTCATCCCCATGGCTCTCGCCACCGGTCCCGGAGCCGAAGTGCAGCGACCGCTCGCCACCGTCGTCATCGGCGGGATCATCACCTCCACCATCCTCACCCTCGTCCTGCTGCCCACCCTCTACGAATGGCTGGAGAAGAACCCCGAGCGCCGCAAACTCATCGAGCAGGAGGGCCTCGAACCCTCCGAGGCCGCCGATCCCGTCGCCGCCACCTAGAAACTTTCTTTTCACCGCAAACCTAATCCAAACCAAAATGAAAACAAAACCAACCATCCAAGCCCTCCTCACCTGTCTCGCACTTGCCGTCGCCCTCCCCGCGATGGCCGATGACGAGGCCAAAGAAGTCGAAGCCGGAGAACGCGGCGGGCGACTGCTCGCCACCGAGAGTCCCCGACCCGAATTCTTCGTCGAAAAAGACCACACCGTTTCCGTCAAATTCTACGACGCCGACGGGAAAGTCGTGGCACCGGCCGACCAGCAGGTCACCGTCATCGCCACCGGTGACGAGAAGAAGAAACTCCAGCTCGAGAAAAAAGGCGACGCCCTCGTCTCCACCGAGCCGCTGCCCGAAGGTGATGGCTACGGACTCGTAGTCCAGGTCCGAGCCGACGCCGACTCCCGCCCCGAGAACTTCCGGTTCACTTTCGTGAACCACATCTGTGGCGGCACCTGCGGCAACCCCGAATACGCCTGCACCTGCGACGAGTGATCGCGCGGATTTTCCGAATCAACAGGGTTGGGTCATCGACTCAACCCTGTTCGTTCGCGAATCAATAGTATCGGTTCGATGAGTCAATACTATCCGATCGGCGAACGAGCAGAACCCAAAACCCAAAACCCAAAACCCAAAACCCAAAAGAGAACATGAATAAAACCCCACTAACAATCGTTCTTCACGCCGCGGCCTTTGCAGCCGTGCTTCTCCTCGGCTCACCAGCCGAAGCCGTTCCACCGAATAAGGTCCCCGGAAAGGGATACTTCGATGGCAACCTGTCGAAAAACAAGACAGCGTGCTCGCACTGTCGCGACTGCAAGAACTGCGACAAATGCGGGAAGTGCGACTCCAAAGCCAAAGCGAAGAATTGCTGTGCCGCTTCGCGTTGCGCGAAGATCGTTCCGGCACGTCCCGATTCGTCCAAGAATCCCCGAACCCCCTATTGGAAGCGAAAACTACCCTAAGCTACCGATAAGATGAGCGACTGCGACTGCCACGATTCCGCGAACGAGATTCAGGAGCGCTCCGTCCTCTGGACACTGCTCGCCATCAACGGCGGCATGTTCGTAGCGGAGATGATCCTCGGCATCGTCGCCGACTCGACCGGGCTGGTCGCGGACTCGCTCGACATGCTGGCCGATGCGACCGTCTATGGTATCGCGCTGTGGGCGGTCGGTCGTGCCGCATCTGCGAAACGGGGAGCGGCGCGTTTCAGCGGCTGGTTCCAGATCGCGCTCGCGGTGGGGGTGCTGCTCGACATCATCCGCCGATTCATCTACGGCAGCGATCCCGATTTCTGGTTCATGCTAGGCGTCGGTGTTGCCGCCTTGATCGCCAACGTCACTTGCCTCGCCCTGCTCGCGAAACACCGCAAGGGCGAAGTCCACATGCGGGCGAGCTGGATTTTCTCTAAAAACGACGTCATTGCCAACACCGGCGTCATCCTCGCCGGCGCACTCGTCCATTTCACCGGCACCCGCTGGCCCGACCTCGCCATCGGTCTCCTCATCACCGTCGTCGTGTTCCGAGGCGGACTGTATATTCTGAAGGACTCAGAAAGCCAAAAATAGGCGGTGATGTTTTTCAAGCATCGTGACTCCGGTTCACAAACTTGGCACGACAGTAGTCGTGTGAAAGCACCTGAGATCGTTCCAAATCAGAGTAGTCATTGTAATCGCAGAATCCTTTAGATAGCTTCATCATCGATCAATGCGTATCATTCTACTCTTACTTGGAGCCATCGCCTCTGGGTTTGTCATCTGGCGCTTTGCCGACGCAAGTGAGCTGGAGAAGTTTCAGGTTTTCCTCGTCGGTGCCCCAATTACGATTTCTTTTTTCGCAATCAACTTCTCATTGTCGGCATTTCAAAATTCGGAGTTTAGGAGCCTATACCCGTCAGTCAGTCCACGCCTCACAACTGCCGCATTTTTCTGTTTTCTCCTTGGGATCATCCCGGTTGTTTCCCTGGCCTTCAAACCCACAATCAGCGGAAAGATTGGACTCACCCTGATTCCACTCGCTTTCGCAGGCAGCTTCGTTCTGTATCTCCTCGCTCGCTCTGAAACAAACCCTCGGCACTTGATCCATCGAGCTATGAAACCACGGAAGTGGAAGCGGTTTCTCAAAACGTATGAGGCAGAATGCCAAGCGATCGAGCAATCTCCTGCGTGTTCCAAGCTAATTGATGCCAAGGACAAACCCACCCACGAGTGGGATTGGGAACTCTCTCCGCAACTCGAAACTGCCAATCCTGGAGAAGTGGTCAGCGGCATTGGCGATCTCGCTCTTTCGGCGCGTGATCAGAGCGCCTTTCTTGCTGCAGTTGAGGCACTCGTAGAAAGTGATGAAACCGTGATGGCACTAAAGCCCGGAGGTGCTACGAGACGAGATTTGAGACCGCTCTATCTCGAACCGCTTCGCAGCCTGCTGCTTCGGGCAGAGAATGAACCATCCGAAAAACTGACTGAGGCTGCCATCGACCTGGTGGCTCGTCGCGTGCTCGAAGTGGTCAAGAGACCGGGGCCAAACTATCGGACCGTCGTCGATCCCCTCGTGCTGCTCTACCGAACCAGTATACGCTGGATGGAAAAAGGTGAAACAGGCCCTGCCGAGAAGTCGCTGATCTTATTTCGACAACTCTGGCAGCATGGGTTGGACCGGGCTGTCGCGGACAAGGACGAAGATGCGGAGGGCAACGACGACCGCATCGAATGCTTCTTTTTCTGGCACAATCTGAACCACATGGCGCGGCTCATCGAAGGTCTAGGATCGAAGGCAATCGAACTCAATGACCCGGGATTTCTTCACTTGGTCCATGAAGGATTCGGATTTCAGGGATGCTCTGCCGTAAAACACGACGCGCTACCTATTGGAGAAGAATGTATTCGCGCCCTTGCTCAGCTCGGCCGGGAAGCGCGTGCCGCCAAATTGGAGTGCCACTGGGAGAAATGCGCCGCTCTTCCTCACGACCACGCGATCGAACGGATTAACTGGATCTGGAGCTGGATAACAGAGATGGAAAATGAGAATTCGGTCAAAGTATGGGCCGATTCGTGCTTGGCCGGCATTTCGAGAATCGAAGGAAAGAAGATTGAGGTAACCGACCTTGGTCCCGGAAAGAAACCCAGATGGGAGTTGAATCGAACCGATGAGCCCTATACGGAATCTTTCTCCGGTTTAGATGGCTCCCGGGTTCTCGACTACAGCGATCCGGAGATGCTGAAGAGCTTTACGCTGATCGGAACCGGAAGAACCCTTGCTCAAGGGCCGCCTGTTCCCATCAGGATCACAAAGTGATCCGACTAACTCCACATGGTCTCTAACGCTCACACTACAATCCTTTGCAGGAGTTGTAATTGCGGGAAAGGCGCGCGGGCACGATTGTTTTAAGATGATTGAGGCAATCAAATTTCATTTCAGAATCCGTTCACTACTGCGAAGAAGCCAGTGTGCTGACCAAAAGAACCGAGAGGCCATCAGCCAAGCCAAGAGCGACGGGCGATCCGCGGAAGACATCCAGTCTCTGGAACACGACGCAATTCACGACTACCGGGAATTCGATGAACTGATCCGCGAGTCAATGACGACTTTTCTCACCAATCGTGCGAGAAAGCTAATTCTTCCCCTCCCATCCGATGACGATGCTTGGAGCACGGGATACCTCTATCAAAACCGAATACTCACAGAAAAGGGCATCGCCCGACTCAGATCGGCGATTCGCCAAGAGAAATCCGAGAGAAGCCACTTGTGGGTGACTCCCGTATCCCTGATCATCGGTTTGATCGGTGCAGTAACAGCTTTGATTGGACTGCTCGCCGGATCATGAAGCGATTGAACGTTCTGACCCGGATGACGATATGAAAGCTCTCGGGTTTTCCTCCGAAGTCTTTCCTTCGGCCAGCTATACTGCTTGCGTGGACAAAACCTGGGAAATGAGACGCGAAAAAGGTTCCTACTTAGTCCTGAAGCGTCCTTTTTCTCCGCAGATGTCTGACCATCTGATACGTATCCACTTCCCTTCTCCTTTCGGTAGGCTCTTCCGCAGGATCATTTTCGCATCCACCCGAAAGTCGGAGTCGAATTTTACGACGATCACGGCACCGAAGTTCCCGGCCCGCTTCACCCTTACCTCTTCCTTCTTCTTGCTGGGAGAGATGGTTTTGATTTCCACCAGCAGACTTCCGAGACGACCGTCAGATCCACACTGACCGGGTCGGTGTCTCGTAATACCAAAGCGACGCTCGGCGTAGAGTTAGCCCAGTTCTCCATAGATCGGAAGATGGCGGCCCGTGGCATCGAGGTAATCGATCGCCACCGCCAGAACGCTCTCAAATATATTCTCATCGCCGAAGCGATCCTCCCTTTCTTCGACCACCACATTCCAATCGACCCACTCGCCGTCTTCCCACAGGCCGTCAACACCCGGAACCCGAGCATCTGATCCCGTATGGGTCATGGTCCTGAGATCGCCGTTCATCGGAACCTACCGCCCTGCTGGTTCGATTGCGTTTTGCTTCCGGCCGGATCGTTCACCTTTGCGCGGAGCTTCTACCCGGTGGCGCGGCTTCTTTTCGAGAGGAAGTTCCACCGTCGTAGCTGTCTTGAGCTGGGACAGAATAATCTTCCAGGAACGCTCATCGAGGACCGCTCGGCGCCCCTTCACCACACGGTAAATCTGCTTTGGATTCACTACCTGCACCTCGCCTTTCCCTGTCACATCGACCCACCATCCTGGATAGGTCAGCACAGGAATTACCGGAACAGAAATCCCTCCACACCACTCCCGTGCCTTTTGTTCAAGCCAACGCGCCTGCCGGGACGCCTGCTTCACCGAATCCACCTCATAGCTGCCGTCGGGGAAATTGACCTTGTGTCCGTCGAACGAAAGTTTGTGACAAGGGGCGTCTACCGTTTGCTTCTTCCTTTTGGCCTTGGTCTCAACCACGAAGAGTCCAGCCCGGGTCACAACGACATGGTCGATGTTCCATTCCCCGTTTAGGTCGGGAACCACGAGATCGTGAAAAACCTTGAGATCCGCATCCTGAATCGCATCCAGCTCCGCGCCGACATACTGTTCGCCGCGGATGCCCAACCACCAGTTCGGAAGCGGTCGGTAGGCCACCCACATTCGCCACAGGCAGATGGGAGACGTGATCAATCCGAAGATCAGAGGC
This sequence comes from Verrucomicrobiales bacterium, assembly GCA_002698785.1. Lineage (GTDB taxonomy): Bacteria > Verrucomicrobiota > Verrucomicrobiia > Verrucomicrobiales > DEV007 > Arctic95D-9. The sequence continues at coordinate 265,725 of PAAG01000047.1, forward strand.
GTAATGACCGCTTCCCCTTCGCTCAACGTGAACACAAGCCACGGCAGGACCGCTACCATGGCCGTCATGCTCAACCACGTCGTGAACGTCTCCCACTGGTCATCGGCCCGCTGGATCAGGCTATGTGCCGGATGCCGACGCATTTCATTGAATGGCCTGGCCGCTTCCTTCCGGGCTTTGATCAGCTTGCGTGCGTAGATGAAGATGACGAGAGCAGGGAGTCCCGGGAAACAGAGAAAGAACCAGAATTGGGCGGGCATAGTCACTGGGAAATCTAACCTCGGTGATCGATTACTCCAGTGGTAATTATGGTTTTTATACCACTTGAGAAGTTCCGTGCTTGGGAGAGTTAGCCTTGTGACTCCTTAAACCCTTCGATAAATCGCAACGTTTCAGCGATTTTCTCGTCGCTACACCCCAAAGCAGAAAGGCTCCTTTCGACACTCTCCGGAAGGGGAGCGAAGAAGATAGCCAGGACTCCATAGTTTGAGCTCACCAAATTCGGATCACAAGTTAACTCCCAATCGCCTTTCACCATCTGATGCTGAGAAATAGCTTCTAGCTCGGTCAGAAAATCTTCTGCGGAAGGCTTGTCTCCAGTCCACATATTAAAGATCTCATGTCTGTGAACGACGTTGGTATTTCCATCAACCTTCCGGGCTCCATTAATTCGGATAGCTCCATCACCCAAAAACCTTCCTAGCGCCAGAAAGTCATAAACATAAGCACCACCCGTCTTTCCTGGGATTGACCAAGGCATCGAGTTCAGAACAATCGGAACGAACCTCTTTCCTGAAATCTTCCGTCCAAATTCTTTAGCAAGAATCTCTGGATGTTCTTTCAGCTGATCAGCAATTCGCTTCGCTTGCGAAATCGCTTCACCAATTCTGGACATGTAGAAATATTCGAGTCCAGGCCGGTGGTCTGGCAACGAGTAGTTTTTGCACTCAATCACAAAGACGTAGCCTCCCCAAACGACGCACAGATCGCAGTCATACGTGACCCCATCCAATTTGTAACGGAATGACCGGCACTCGATTCCTCGCTCTTCAAACACAGCTTTTACCTCTTTTTCAAATCTCCTCCCTTTCGATTGAATTTGATGCCCCCTCTTCCCGAACTGTGACATCACTAACCGGTGAGCCTGCACCCCGGGGAGATATTGATAAAGGAAATGCAAACCGCCGGATTGATCACGAAGAAACGGTGCGTCGAAAAGATCGACTGAATCTATCGAAAATATGCAGTGATCCACAAAGGTGTGTGCTGCCTGTTTCGGCACCCCGCCTCTAGCGAGCAACTCAACAACCTCTTTTCGAGTGCTGCTGAGAACTCCCTCTTCGGGCTGCTCTGAGAGAATCTTTTCTGCCCAGCACTTCAACACTGAGTACGCACGGATCCACTCCGAGATTGTAAGACCACTGTACCGATCGATACTTTCATCTACAGGCCAGTAGAAAAGTTCCTCCAATGCCATCCGTGAGAGAAGCTCGTCATCCGAAACGAAGGCATCAGGAGGCAGGGGCACCTCCGTTTCAAATGGCGAGCTGAGATTGTCCAAAATATCTGTTTGAGTGGCGACACTAAAGCGCCATTCGATCTGAAGGCGCACCCTTCGCTTCATCGCGATGAGAAAGTTTCTCGCATATTCGTGATCTATGTCGAATACCAACCAATTCGCTGGGGCGTTCTTCTTCTGCTCCTCTGAGATCGTCAATTTCTCCCGGAGGTCCTCCCATCTCGTTCTACCGCCAAAGTATCGAAGCTCTTCACTCGATGATTCCAGGAGCCCCCATACCTTCGCGAGATAGAACACAGTTCCGACTTTGAATGATTCATCACCATCGATTGAAACCCGCGTAGGGACGAGTATTTCTCCAGTCTCCTTGTCGATCCAGCCATTTACTCCAGCAACCATTTTAATCGAGTTCACGATGTTTGAATTCATAAGATCGATTGCAGAATCGACATCGACATGAACCCCCTCAACTTCGATTGTGGTATCGCTGAATACCAGCGCGCTACCTTCCTGTATCTGCGCCTCACGTTTCTTTTCCAGCATCTCAAGAATGCCCGACACTTCTCGTGAAGCTCTCTCAATCCACCCCCAAACCTGCCTGTCTTTATCGATTTTCCAGGCTTCCGACTTGCGCAGGGTCTTCAGAATCTCCTGAAAGCAGATGCTAATTCTTTCACAGTCGTCTGCGTGGGAAATCAATTCTGAATGAGCATCGGGACAATCAAGTTCATCCCGAAGAAAGCCACCCATCGCCTCAACGAACTCTCCTTGGGCTGAAATATCTCCTTCGCGGGAATACTTCAATATCAACCCTCCCGACCTCTTCAAAAGTTTCACTGCTTTCTCTGCAGTTTCCTTATCACCCTTCTTCTTCGCGCGCTCCCGTAGCAACGCGATCGCATCTTTGGAGTTGGAATTCCGAAAGTGGGATATCAGCAAGTCTTGATCCATTCGAGGCCATCGTGCCCGACCACTTAGTATGATGCAACGTATACACGAGCTGAAATACGTCACGCGAATTCACCTCACACTGCAATCTAGGACAAATGATGAGATGAGAATCTCACCATCTGAAAGCTGCTTTGCCTGATCTTTAAAATGAGAGATCGATTGGGGAAGGTCGGGGCATTTCCGCCTTGCACTTGCCTTCCGAGTATCATCGTCATCCCACTGCTCCTGAGGAAACCACGTCACCAAATAGATGCCGTGTCTTGAGGCGCTCGAATGAAGATACTGCCCCTTCAACTGAGTCTCCATAGAGGAATTCACCATCTCGTGCCAGCAACCTTTGACTTCAATAACTACACTCAGCTTCCTGATTTCACCTCGTTGCTGAGAAGTCGAGGAAATATGGATATCAGCAAAATCTTGAGTTGAGACGTCCACTTCTCGATTCACTACGACGCCTCTCTCAAGGAGATCTCTTTCGAGGAACCGGCTGACATTTGTTGAGATTGTCAATTCACTGCGGGGTCGACCAAGCCCTCCCAACTCTCGGGCTTCATTCCAAAAATCATGCACGGCAGGATTTTGCCCGTGCAGAGATTCCTGTAGCCTCGCGAGCGACTCCAAAACGATCTCTTGTAGGGCGCCCTCTGAATTGACGACTCTCATGCCTGCATGTCTCTTTAGTTGCAAAAGCGAACTTGGCTCGATAGGAATCCAATCTTTTCGCATTCGATTGCGTTCTGCATCCCGCAGACTCCACATTAGCCAAATTTTATCTTCCCCGTCGATAGCGTCCGAAATCCTTCGCAATTCATCACAAGCATTTTGGGTTCCGCGGGACACCAGCGATTTCAAACAGTTGGAACGAAAAAATTGAACATGATCGATCGCATGCACAGCACCGCCTTCCCGATTGTTGACCGGCTCTTCAGGGAACTTTTCGTATAGCAGCAGATACAGGTCAGCCAGCTGCTTTTCCGAGAAGCGATCACAGACAATTTCGTTTCCGTATCCAAAGAGGTGGTCATTCTCGAGGAACATGCGACGAACTTCCCAAGGGAATCTTTCCAAAATACTCCAGACATTCTCCCAATGGCGCTCCGGGAAATGAACGAGAAGATTTGCCCAAACAGTGCGCTGAGGACGAAAAAAGAAACCATCGAGCTGATCCCGATCCAGCATTCTAGTAAGAAACAGTTCAGCGTGCTCGGAATTCGCTTTCTTCAAGAACTGAAAGGCTGAACGAACCGTGTCGTAGCGAGGAACTAAAGACACCAAATAATCGATCAGTTGACAGGTGAGTGCCTCATCCCACATTTCCTCCAACCCATCCAAGAGAATGAGCCATTGTCCATTTTCGGCCTGCGTCCTAAGGTCGAGAAAGAACTGTCGGTCAAAATCTGGAGGTGAGATCCGGCGCACAAGAGAGAAAATTTCAGTGCGGTCTTTGCCAAAGAAAGGGCTGCATCCGACAATCGTAGAGAGCCACTTTCTCACAATCAGGTTTCGCAGCTTCATATCAGATTGGAGCTGCTCTATCAAAAGGAAGATCGCTTGGAGAGATCTATGCCGGGTTCCATCGGAGGGCGCGTTGGATTCCAAGTGAAGCCTCGCAGAAGACTTGATCACCGACCTCGCCCTTTTGCTGAGAGACAGCCACGGTTCCAACTTCTGAAGATCCAGAACGGTATGACTCATACTCTCACGCCCGTTCTCGGTAAGGCACAGAACATATGCTAACCCAGCCCACGCATCCGGCAGTTTTCCTTCTGCTCTTGCCAACCAGTGATTTATTTGAACAGATCGTTCTTCTCGTGGCTGATTTGGAACCGAGATTGACGCCAACTCCCGATCCCTCTCAGCAGCTGCTTCAGCCATCGGGACGATTTCACTCTCAATGTCATGCGGTCGCAGCCACGAAAACTTCTCATCGAGGGCAGTAACTCTGGATTTTGCTATCAAGAATTGATCCCAGTGCTTCGTGAATTCGTCAGACCAACAGTAACGATCAATCAGCTCGGCAAGAACAACCTGAACTCTCTCTTCGGCATTTTCTATCTCGGCCAGAAAGAAGCCCAGATCGCTGGGTTCGGTGACCTTTCGATCCAGAACAAACGAGAGCGCTTCGGCGTTCATTGTTGAATGATCCATCAACGAACGAAGAATCTCTCGTCGGTGTTCCTGGTCACGCAAAACGATGGGATCCGCCTCAAGACTTCTTCCGGAAACGGTCTCTCCCTCGTAGACGAAACGCGGCAAACGATAGTGAAAACGTCCCTGCGCTATCCAGAACTCGACAAAACTCCGTGCGACATCCTGATCATCAAGATGATTCACTGCGAGCTGGAGGGCCTTTCCCGCAAGCTTCTGAAAAACGTTTCCTGACGAACAGCACCCGTGAATCGCCTTCAACCGCTGCAAGACTTCGCTCAGATCATCCAGGACCAAGTGCTTCGGTGCTTCAAATATCAACCACGTATTGTATGGGCCATTGATTGTCCTGGGTCCAGGTGAAAGGTATCCAATAACATCTCCCAGAGAATTGAATTCAGGAACAAGAACGCTCAATATAGCAGCCTTTATTTCACCTTCCGGATCGATTGAGATGGCAGCGGCGAGCTTCGTCAGCAGCTCTTCCTCAAATCCACCTCCCGGCATGGCTTTTAGCGCATCAGCAATCGCTCCCACGATAGCTCTGTCTCCCTCATCCTCTCTTTCGATCACTTCCCAGATTTGATCCCTCAAATCTGTCACTTTGCACTCGGCAACGAGCTTGAATGCGATCCTCCTCACAACTGGATTCTTTGATGAATCACTGAGGAAGGGTTTTAGTTGCTCTGAAATTTCCGGGTGAGCGAGTGAGCTGTAGTTCGGCCAATCGCTCCAATCATCAAAAACGCTGCCATCTTCCGCACCATCGAGAATCGCCCGCACCAGCTCTGACTTGCGGTCTGCTTGCGACTGACTCACGTCAGCTTTCAAAAGTACCTGCGGATCGTTTGCGATCAGAAAATCAAAGAAATCGCCATTTCCAAGGGCTACCCATGCTGCCAATTCGCTGAGTTGAGGCACAGCTCTTGGACCGGAACTTCCTTCGTCGAAGAAGATTCCACGGAGTTGCGGGACGGAAAGATCGGCCAGAAAATTTGCACCGAGTGCTTCTGCAAACGTTCTATGGTCAAACGTGAAACAGTCGTTACTCGATGCTCGAAAAAGCGGGGTGGCAAGAGTCGTCCTGATCAAATTCGGCGGAGGCTCCCCCAGATTGCCATTTTCGGAATCTGCCAAACTAAGGTCCACTTTTGTAAATGCTCCTTCGGGACACCCATCGACTGCCGCGCCATTGAAATATCCAACCCTACCACTTACCAGTTGAATCGCCGCCATCCGTGAAGACAAAGCCATCACTTCTTCCTGGGTTACTGAAGCTTCACCATCGATACGATCTTGTTCTCGTGCTCTATCAGGGTCCCACTCGCCAGACAGGCGATAGCAAAAATTGGAATACAGCTGGAAGTGAGATCCATTGAATGAGGGATTCGATTGATATTCTGATAGCAGCATTCGCAGTGTCAGCGGCGAAGCGGCAAGATGAGTAAGGCGATTTGACATCATCCATTCTGAAAATTCGTCCGAATCAACGTCGCAAGAAGCTACAGCCAGCATCACGTCTTCGTACCTGAGAGGGCACAGTTCAAAACGATAGTCGTCTCCGGCACCCAGAATAGCTGCCAATTCGGAACCGGGTGCCAATGGCCAATCCGCGCTTCGGCAGGCAATAACGATTCGTAGTCGATCAACCGGATGGTCCTTCAGCCATCGACAAAGAGTCTCCAATATCCGACCGATGCGGAACAGGCCCTCGTCCAGAGAATCAATGAAACAGGTCAAGTCACCATCACCATCCAGCCATCTTCGCCAAATCTCCGAATCCACTGTCTCACGCCTGAACTCTTCGAGGGTCGGCACTTGAGTCAAATCCACAAAAATGGAACTTCCTTCGCGTTCTTCACAATCCCTGTGAAGCTGTCTCAGTTCGATTGATTTGCCATCCCCGGGTTTCCCGTGCAGGACAGCAAATCGAAAGTCTGCCAGTCTGCTTGTCGGCCAGATTCCCGACTCAACCAATTCATCTGGATCTATGGTCTCTCGAAAAATGCCCGTCGAGAGAGACAGGAATCCGGACTGACCGTCAATGTAATCCGAAGCTCCCAATCGCTTCCAATAGCGCTGCCATCCAAGCAAGGACCCACTGATCAATCGACTCATTGAAAACGCCTTTCTTCGTTCAGCCTAGCCGAATTTCTTCTTGTCCCGGAGCACCAGTGAATAGACCCGTTCTAAATTCTTCCCGGACAACTTCGTCAAAGAATTGAAAGGCTTCATTTTAAGACGAGCAGCTATTTCTGGGTAGTAGTCTTCGTTAGTTCGGCCCATGTGTTTCATTGCTGCCTTGATGGCAGGGATTCGCCCTCTCTTATGCACTGCGGGTGCTCTGGTTCTTGCCTTACTTTGCAAGATTCGCTTATTTGTGTTGTGCCATTTTCTGACCTCCGGAAGTTGCTCAGGGCGAAGGAGTTCATACTTCGTGACTTTGAACTTGTTGTGCAATCTGCTCCATGCTTCACCCAGAGCCTGTTTCGTACTCTTTTTTTCTACTTGCTCAAGCAAGACCGCGAGTTCGTGTACCAAATCAAAAACCTCAGCTTGCTGAGCTGGCGAAATAAACCCTTCGCCGTAGTCCATCACAACTTTAGGCCGCTTTGGCCCGGTTGACTTGATGTTGACGGTGTTTGAGTCCCCTACAAGCTGAACGTTCCCGTCGCCTTTTGCTGACTGCGCAATCACTCTCTCGTCAGTCCCGTCAGTTTTCCCATCTTCTGCAGTAAGAAATTTGCGAATGTTTTCGTCCAAGTGGCGCTCAAGCTGCTCCTTGAAATCTCTTCGACTGCGAAAGGTTCCGGGAAGCCCGGTCGCCATGGCTCGTCTCCTGAAATCCTCCAGCAGCTTCGCTTGCTCGTGATCCGGTTCGATCATCGGAGCCTCCAGATCAGAAAAATACAGCATCACCGGAATTTCACGCGCCATGGCTCGCACCACTTCTTCTTCTGTGCCGGAACTATGCATTCCCGTAGGCGTCCCAAAGCGACGCCAGAACACTGCAATCATCAAATCCGCCTCATCGATCAGTTGACCGTTGATTACTGCCTGCCCCCTTTTTTCCATCGAGGGAACGGAGTTCTTCTTCCAGTTCGTTAGAGAAACTCCGCAATTCAGAGCTTCGAAGTTTCTCAGATTCCATTTCTCGATCACCTCGGCCGCAATCTCCAATTCCTTGCTCACATCTCCTGGTCCACAAAAGACGATCTTAACGATTTTTGCCTGTTTCATCTCGACGAATGCTTGAACTACAAATCACATCAATAACTGTGAATTTCAAAGCATTCTAAAACAATTTCCAACCCAATTCTGCACAATTCCACATTTTTGTGCGAGAATAAACTTTTTCATGGACAAGTTCTGGAGTTTGCGTTCCTTTTGTCGTCATGGCATTCAGAATTAATGAGGCAATCGAGAAAGGTCGGGAGTTTGCACTTCACCGCCTAATCTCCTCTCTGCCTCAAGAACTGCGCAATCTCAGCGAGGCAAAATTACTCGATCTAATCGATCGATTTGGGCCTGTCGTGGACGCCTATCCCTGCTGGCATCCTCTGGTTGCGAGCAACTATGACCCCCAAATTCCTCACAGCTACCCTGACCATCGCTGCGGCTACAACGGCCTCGATCACACCGTCTACCTTAGAGACGCATTTATTTCCTGCCCTTATGGAGGAGCAGAAGAAATCATTGAGTCGGTCGAAAACCTCGAGTCCAGAGACCACCTCTGGGCAACGATCGAAGCGGAGAAATTGGATTTTCCACTCTATCAGGAGACTGCAACACCCGTACTGGTCAAGTGCACCTGGCACGAACCAATGGAACGAGACCATACTCTGCCGAAACGTTTTGCCATTGCCAGAATTCTTGAGCAGGAGATTCCAAACTGGGCGGATTACGATCTTGGTGAGACATGGGAAACAATGCGCACCTACTTTCTCGGACAACCCTGTGGAGCAAGATCTTCCCTTTTCGTAAACCAGGATACAGGGCAAAAGATGAAAACCGTATGGAACGCTGTTCTCAATGCCGGGGTGTTTGGTCCCATAAAGGTTTAGGCGATTCCAAGAATTCAAAAGGAAACGATGAGCACTTGGAACGAATCCAGAATCAGCGAAACAACAAGTTGGACGCAACAGAGAAATTGGGGTGGTCACCTCTCTGACAACGAATACCGCAAGCGAAGGGTAAGCTGGAACCCATTTATAGGAGGAGAGGAGCTGGACATCCTTAGTAGCGGCGACTACGAGGCAACCGCTGCGAATGACGAGCGATTCAAGTTCGCCCAAGCAAATAGCGAATTAATCGGTGCTTTCGAGACGGTCTCAGATTGCCTTGAGCCGGAAGATGACTCGATTGAGCGTATGTATAAGCTGGAAGCGGCTCAAGTTGAAAAGATTTCATCAATCCTAAGACGCGTCGAACAGCGGAACGGATCGACCACCCTCTCGTTTGCCGAAAGAAATATCCGAACGCGAAGGCGCAAGAGAGGATTCATTGTCTTGCTCAAGGAACTCTACGGATATCGATGCCAAGTATGTGCCAGACACCTCCCTTGTCCCAATCTCAAAATCCCCGGTTACACAGAGGGGCATCACCTCCAACCACTTGGAAAGCACGACGGCCCAGACATCGCTGAGAATGTTATCATAGTCTGCCCCAACCATCACATTCTCCTTGAACACGGCGGAATGAGTTTGGACCTCAAGAAACTATCGCTTTTGGAACATGAAATCGGCAAGGAATTCGTGAGCTACCACAATCGTGAGATTTACGCGATTCAATAGCTATCGACGAAGAACTCATAGCTAAAAGAAAATCCACCCGTTGCGTTGCAGTGGATTCTCCCGACCGCTCCCCCAACATCCGGGAGAGCAGCCTCATCTGATCCCCTTCGCGCAGCGGATCAGGACAGGTCGAGCTTGCGTTTACCGTTGGCGGGCTTGTCCGCGTGGGTGGCATGACGGGCGCGGGTCTTGGCCCAGTGACGCAGTTGCTCGATGGACTCGCTCATGGTGGTGGCAAGCGGGACGGATTCGCAGAGAACTTCACCAAGATCGAGTTCGGTGGGCTCGCGGTCTCTAGCGAATCCGCGATGAAGCGCCTCGACGAAGGCAGCTTCGATCTCGGCCCCGGTGTGAAGCTCACTGGCTCGCGCCAGCAAGACGGAGTCGAAAGCGGTTTTCTCCCGACCGTATTTCTCGACAACGATGTGCCAGATCGCAGCTCGCTCCTGACTGTTCGGCAGATCGACGAACCACAGTTCATCCCATCTCCCCTTCCGGAGCAGCTCGGGCGGGAGCTTGCTGACATCGTTGGCCGTGGCGACGACGAAGACAGGTTTGGTCTTGTCCTGAAGCCAGTTCAGCATCGTACCAAAGACCCGGGCGCTGGTGCCTCCATCGGTGGACCCGCCGGAGCTGCCTACGCCCCCAAAGCCCTTCTCGATCTCATCGATCCAGAGAACACAGGGACTGATCGTCTCGGCGGTCTGGATGACGCTCCGGAGATTCGCTTCGGACTGGCCGACGAGGCCGCCGAAGAGTTTCCCCGCATCGAGCTGGAGCAGCGGAAGGCCAAAGACACTGGCCGTTGCCTTGGCGGTGAGACTCTTTCCGGTTCCGGGAACACCGAGAACGAGCATACCCTTGGGAATGGGCAGACCGTAGTCGCGAGCGCGTTGGGTGAAGGCCTCTCGCCGATGCAGGAGCCAGTCCTTGAGCGCGTCAAGTCCGCCGATGTCATCCAGGACTGCCGGAGTGTCAACAACCTTGAGAAGCCCGCCGCTCTTCAGGGCCTTGGCCTTCTCCCGGGCCACGATGGTCGCCTCGACGTTACCGGTTTCGACTACTGAGAGAGCGAAAGCGTTCTCTGCCTCCATCGTGGTGAGGCCGCCAGCGGCATCGAGGATGGTTTCCCGATCCGGCTCTCCGATCGCGGGGAGCGTGGCGGAGTCGGTGATGGCATCGAGGACGGTGGCGAGTTGCTCCCGGTCCGGCAGATCGAAATCAATCCGGGTAATCTCACGCTCCAGTTCAGGAGGGAGAGTCTTCCCCACTCCGACCAGGACAATCAGCTTTCCGGCCGATTTGGCATGGTGGAGGGTTTCCCGGAGCTTCCGGACAAGGAGTGGATCCTTGTCCTCGAGCAAGGCGCCGAAGTCACGAAGAACCACGACGGAATCTCCGGAGAGCGACTCAATGGCTTCGAGCGCTTCCACCGGATCATAGCAGCGATGAATGCTGCCACTGGCCGTGTCGATCATGCCCGTGGAGATGCTCCAGGCATGGACATTTCGACCGAGTTCTTTGGCGGCGGCTTTCACCTCCGCCTCGGCTCGTGCCTCTTCAGCAGTGCACAAAAAAAGGCCGGCGTAACCGGCCCTCGCATAACGAACGAGTTGTTCTTCCATGGTGGGTCAGTCGGTTGAGTGAGTGGGCGTGGTTTGATTGAAGTGTTCGCGTTCCCAGCGGAGGCAGACTTCCCGGGACGGATCGGTGAAGATCACGTGACCGGTGTAGTCGAAGACTTCCCATTGCTGGAACTCGATGTTGAATTCGACATTCGAGGCGCGGCTGACATCGAGAACGCCAAGTTCTTTCAGATCGATGATCTCGGTGTAGAGGCCGGCCCCGGTGCCGTCGGGTTGGAAGTGCAGGACTTCCGGTATGGTGGCGGGTGTGCTCATAATTCAGGTAGATTGGTTCTGTTGGTTGGTATTGTCGTTTCGGTTGGTGGATTTCCGGTAGTAGTCGAGAGATCGCTGCTTGCGCCCCACGACTCCGAGGCTGTCCTCGAGAAAACGCGTCGCTTCCTCGCAGGAGTCCCCCCGGAATCCGATGGCGTCGATGGTGATCGCTCCTTCCGGGCTGATCCACACGTCGATCGATTCGTTGGGTTTCATCGGATCAGGCAGCGAGGGTCAATTTGATGGAGCCATCGGACTCCTGACGACGAGTGACGCGAAGCCGTTTCTTCTGCGCTTCGCGGATGGTCTTGTGAACACCGTATAGTTGGAGGAGCCGACCATATTCAGGTCCGACCTCCTTTTCGACATGACCTCCCCACCAATCGGTCGTGAGTTCATAGCTATCATTCTCATCGCTACGGTTCGCAGCAATGTCGTAGGGACCGTGCAGCCGGATGACGAGATCGCCATGACGGGTCTGGTTTGCGTAGCCGCGGGCTTCAGCGTCGCGGAGGAGTTCCACGCCGAGTTCGGCGCAGGCATCCTCCAGAGCAGCCGCATCGCGGACCTGGGTTTGAATAGTGGTGAAGTGTGACATGATGTTCTGGGTTTGGGTTGTGGATGGATAGGAGTCAATAGGGTTGGATCAGTGACCCGACCCTGTTGAATTGGAGTGTGTTACCCGGCGAGCTGGAGCTTGCGGCGTCCAAGCTGGCCGAAACGTTCAACCAGTTCGCGGGCGTCCTGGTGGGCGAGATCGCGGGCATGGTCCCGGAGCCCGGCGAGGCCGGATTCGAGACTGCGAACGGCGGCCGGACTGTTGCGGTAGTCCCCGGCACTGCGGCCGAGCAGTTCCGTGCGGACCCGGTCGAGTTGCTGCTCCATCTCAGTATCATTGGCGAAGTTCAACGACTTGAAGTCGTCGATGAAGGCGACGAGCCGATTGAGTGTCTTTTGATGGACGCCATCGGTCTTCCCGCCTCGCATGGACGCAAGCATCTCGTCACAGAGTTGTGCAGTCTGGTGGCGCAGCTCGTTGACGCATTCGCCGACGAAAGTCTCGACCCCGGTCTGGATGTCGCGCCGAGCTTCACGGGCGGCTTCGAGCCGGGCGAGTCGCACTTCGTTCTGTTCCGCGAAGGAGATCAGCTCCATGTCGAAGTTGTCAGGAATGGCGATTTGAAACAAACGCACCTCGAACGCAAAACGTGGCTCTATGAATTCCCGCGAAGGGAACGCTTCCCGGATCTGCGAAAACAGTGTTTCTTCCTCCTCATACGTTTTCGCGATTTGCCGGATGGCGTCGCGCCAATCGATGAGGGCCTGTTCGCGTGTGCGCTCGTAGCCGCGAAGGAATCTTCCGCGAGCGACTTCAAAGTTCCGCTCCTGGGCATTCAACTGCTCCTGCACATCCACCAGTTTTCCGTTGGGAAGGAAGTGGCCGACATTGAGAAACGGAAAGGTGTTCTTCTCGATCACGGCATGGGTGCGGCTTTCGACCAGCGCGAGATCGGCGAGAGCTTCTTGGGGCAGCAGTTTCTTGTGCCCCAAGCTCATGAGTTTGTCGCTGACTTGATCGGGTTCGAGACCGAGATCGGCTGCCCTGAGCTTCTTGTGAAAGCGGGGATAGCGAACGCTTGCGTTGATGAGAACTCCTTCGCGAGTCAGCACGTTGAGGAGATCGGTATTGGTTTCGGTGTTCATCGTAGGTTCTTGGAGTTCGTTGGTTTTTGTTTCTGGTGGGTTTTGGTAAATCACAGGAAAAGGCTCCCTGCTCGTTCTGCGGTTTCGTGTGAATTATAAAAAGGCGGCAACAAGAAGGCCCGGCGCTCCTGCTTCGATGCAGAAGCTACCGGGCCTTCGGTGCCCGTTGGTTGTGGTGGGAGCGACTCAGTTATCGCCGACGGCGAGCTTCTTGATCGACCGGAAGAGGGAGCGGAATCCCCGTAGCTCCTCCTGATCTTCGCTCCGCTGATCGCGGGCAGTGCCGAGGGAACCTTTCGCGGACTTCAGCTTTTTACCCGCCGTCTGGAGAGCCTTGTTGGCTTCGGCGATACTGGCTTCGACATCGTCCATGGGATCGGACTTCGGAGAAGCGGCGGGTTTCGGTTTCGAGGCCTGCTTTTTCGGTGGAGCTGTGCGCTCGGTCTTCTTGCCGGTGACGACCGGTTCGAGTTTGCGCGGACGCTTCAGTTTGTCGGCTCCACCAACCCGGACCGGCATGACGATCATGATGTCGCCCTTCCGTGAGAATTGGATCGGTGACTGGGGATCGATCAGGTTGATGCCTGTGAGCCCAAAGGAGGTCGCTCGTTGGACGTAGTCGCGGTTGGCGAAGACCACCTGGTCGGGGCCATTTACCTCGACTGGACCTACCGGGTAGAACTGCCACGGTTGGTCGGTCGTCTCACGTGCGAGAAGGGAAACAAGCCCTTTCTCGACATGGATGCCAACCGGTTTGTTCTGCAGTTTCTTTCCGGGGAGCTTGGGGATGAGCCCAGCGATGGCCTCGGCTACTTCGGACGGCATTTCGACACGTGACCTGAAGTCCGATACTGGAGGGATGACCTGCCGGTAATTCGGGTAGTTGCCATCGATGGTCTTGCCAGTGAGTTGCCAGCTGTCCGATTCAATCCGAAAGGGCTGGGTGCCCTCCTTCTCGGTTCCGACCCGGAGGGTCCAGGGAGCGGACTCCACCGAATCGGCGATGCCTTTCCATTTCCACAAGGGATGGTCAGGCAGGATGATCGACGACTTGAGGGACGGCAGGTGCATCGAGTTGCTCGAATACAACTGCCGGCCGTCGGTGGCGACGATTCGGTGGGCGTTTTTCCCCTTTCCAGAGACATCGAGCAGAATGCCCTGCAGGATATGACGAGTAGTGTCGTGGGAGGCGCAAGCGAAAGCCCTAAGCAGGCTGGCACTCATGTCTTCGCTCAACGAAATCGGAGTCGCCCGGAACTTGGGAGCCCCGGGAAACTCGGCAACCGGTGGCGCCTTGGCGTTGGGAGCCAAATGCACCGTGTCGTTCGCCTTGAAACCACGAATCTGATCGCGGATCGCGGCGAGTGACAGGAGAAACGGCTCGCCCTTCTTTCCTGCTTCGATCGGAACCGTCACGTTGAGGTGAAAGTTGAGATCACTGGCGGTGAGCTGCGCCTTACTGGCGCTGATTGCTTCGACCCGGATGCATTGCAGCACCGGGAGCGTAGCTTTCGGGTGGGCGACTTTTCCGAGACCGACGAGTGCCGGTTTGAGATCGCCCGCCCGGATGTGAATGGGTGTGGTTGGTTTCATATCTGATTGGGGTTGGGTTTTCATTGGTAGTAGCCGTCACCAAATTCGTTTCCGCCCTGCTCCTTCCGTCTCCGAAGATGCTGAAGTCGGCGATATCCAATGAAGAGCAGATAGATCACGGCGAGCGAAATGATGACAGGCGGCACGGCCGAGATGACACCGAGCAGATCTGTGAGGATACTGCCGAGCCATTTTCCGCTGTCGGCGAGTTCTTCGAGGACTCTGTTGACTGGTGGCAGGAGCAAGACTCCCACAATCATCAGCGTGATGGAGAAGAACAGGTTCAGCCGCAGCCAAGCCCGAAGCCAGCCACTCTCACTGAGCCAGAACTCGAGTCGGGCAAGCCACCAGCCGGTGACTTCCGCACCTCGCTCCACCCAACTGTCAGGGGTGAGTTCGAGATCCGGAACGGGGCGTTCGACCGGTTCCTGTTTCCAGAGCTTTCGCAGTTCCCGATAATCGGGGAGTTGCTGGAATGACTTCATACGATGACCTCCTGTTGGGTCTCGGGTTCGCTCTCGGTATCGGCAGGGGCAACCGTGGAGCTACTCTTGCGAAATGTTTCGCAGTCGAGCCTTGCGCGGGAGCCGAGAGCGGCCCCTCCGATCAATGCAAATCCGCTGATCACGATGAACAATGCTGCAGTCGCCTGCCAGAAGGTAGCCCGGTCGGCCGAAGTCTTCCCGCCGGATACGCTGGCTTTGAGATCCTTGAACTGGTTTTCCAGCGTCTCGATGGCTTTTTCGCAGGTGGACTTTTTGTCGCCAAAGGGCAGCCAGGAATCTCTTTTTCCGCAACTGACTGTGGTGAGGAGGAGCAGAGCGATTGAGGCGGTCATAAGAATCCGCCGGATGGGTTTGAATGTGGTATTCATGGGTATGTTGGTTTAGTTCTGGTAAGAAAGGGAAAGGCCGTTCCTCCCGGGTAGAGAGAAACGGCCTTCCGGTTGGTGTTGATGTGGTCGCCGGGGCCGATCAAAGTCCCGACAGGGTTCGACATTCGCTGGCGTAGTCACACCAGCTGCAATGCTGACCGGGCGAAGGGATCCAGGCTTCCGCGGCGATTCCTTCGAGGTAGTCCTCGATGAGCCGAAAGAGTTCCGACTCAAGTCGGTCACTCATAGGATCGAGTGTCGACACGAGGATCTTGGGCACCTTGGTCTTGATCAGGTAGTGCAGCTCGAATCCCGATTCCCTCTGCCCGGTGGCACTCCGATAGAGTGTCCCGTAGGCGGCCAGTTGCGTGGCATGCTGTTCAGGACCGCTGCCTGAGCTCGGGGCTCGCGCTGCCGTCTTGTAGTCGACGATCTTCCCGCCGAGACGGACCAGATCGATGATGCCTACCAGACGGATTCCGAATCGATCGAGGTAACAATCCACCTCCACTTCGACTCCTTCCGGAGTTTCGGAATACGGAACCGGTGATTCGGCGAAGTAGGTTTCGAGCATTGCCCAGGCTTGCGCTTTGGCGTTGGCTTCGTCGCCCTCCTTCTTCCAGGGAACAGACTCGCTTTCGAGACCGCGTTCCCAGGATTCGTCAAACTCGGCCCGAAGCTGATCGGCGTCGAACGGTTCGCTTTTCCAGCGTGCCCAGTTCAGGGACTTCAGGCACTCATGCACCTGCTGTCCGATGAACAATGCCGGGGCCGTCGGCGTCGCGATCCTTTCCACGTAGCGGAAGAAGAATTGACGCCGACAGGTTTGCCAGCATTTCAGGCGGCTCGCCGAGAGGTAGTCCAGCAAACCGGGATCCGAACTCGGTTCCGGGAGAATACGGAGGTTCGAGGGTACCTTCTGCTGGGCGGGAACGGACTGGGCCGCGTTCATCGACCACCTCCATTCGCCTGGGTTCGGTGCCCGTTCCGGCTTCCGTTCCGACCGTTGGATTTCCCCGCCATCTCAAGGAGAGCGGTGATCAACCCGGAGGCAGAGAGCTTGTTGAGCTGACGAACCGGTTTGCTGAACAGTTGATGCGAATGCTCGTCGAGATCGGCATCGCTCAGCCCGAGCTGCTTCTGCAGATCGAGGATCAGCGTTCGCTGCTTTTCGGAGCACTGAAACGCACCATTGGTGTTGTGACTGCCGTTGCTTCCCCGATTGTGATTTCCGTTCGACGAGTGGCCGGAATGGCCATTGCCGTTCGGGCCGGGACGCTGGGCATCGGCGATGCCGTAGTGCTCATCCGGGATGAATCCGACGTGTTCCGCCAACTGCGAGTCGACGCTCGATTGGAGGACATGATACAGCTTCTCGATCTCGGAAGGAATTGCGTCCAGGTCGTGAAGCTCGACCTCGACGGAGGCCGATGCGGAAATCGACGAAAAATTCGGAAGCCCGCATTTCTTGGAGAATTGGGTTTGCAGGGTGATGGCCATGATTCTGTTTGGTTGAATTTGATGACGGGAGGAGCTCGCTCGTGAGCTCAATCCGATCGTTTGGGTGAAGGCATTTCACGCGGATACTGCTCGCTTGCGGCGATCCATCCGGGAGTTCCGGACAGGGCACCGACGAGCAACTCTTCGATCAGTTTTGTCATCGGCACGCGACGACGCTTGCCCTCGTGGTAGAGGGCGCAGATCAAAGGACGCGAAATGACCGGCTGATAATGCGACGGTCGCGCCATGTGAATGTGGGTTTGCTTTTGAAGGCCAGCCGACATGGCTGGTTATCAAAAACATATGCCGCGCAAATGACGGAAATTGCGCTTCCTCGCGAGATGAAAGTATCCAGGGGCGTCAGTTCATCTCTTCTCGTGACTGCAGTGTCAGTGAAATATTCTGAGCGCCTTTTTCACCTGCCCACTATCAGAAACCCACTGCGGCACTACGCTGCAATTCGCTGCAGGATCCCGCTCTGGAAGGACACCAGATTGCGGGAAACCAGATTGGCAATGATCTCATCTCTCTCCGAAGCAAGCATCTTGCTGAAAGATCGCGCCAATTCCGATGCACTTATCGGTCCTTTTTCACAGATTTTGAGAAAAGCAGCTCTTTCCCGGTCCGTCATGTCAGTGGTGTCAGGCAACCGACTCGCCCCGGAGTGTTCGACCGCTGACAGGGTGGCGACATGCTTCACGAGGAAACGCTTCGCCAGCTCGAGTCCATACTCCACTTTGATTCGATCAACGTCTTGCCCCTTCGCGACGGAGACTTCCAGCAAGCTCAGCTTCAGAGCCAATTCAAATATACGAGAAGGCAGCAGACAATTCTCCAAGATCTCAACATCCGCCCCGGCCTGCCATTCTCTGGCTTTCTTCAGAAACTTTCTCAGCGGTTCCATAGCTTGCTCGGAGGGATAGAAAGTCTTGGGCCGCTTCATCTGCCTAAGCCTGATGTAAAAAAGATCCTCGCAGAGCTTGGTGATTTGCTGGGGACCTTTGCACAACCCGTGTAGCGGTGGTTCTTCACGCTCATGTATTTGCAACGCCAGCATCGGAATATCAGCCAACCAAGGAGATTCCTGAAAGAGAGGGGTGAGATCCTGATGCTGAATTTGCCAGAAGAACGCCGGCACTCCGCTGGAACGCACTCCGTTGCTCGCCATCAGCTTGCGATTCGACGCGAGCGAATCCCATAGGCGGGACTCCTCCTTCTGCGAAAGCCTTCCCAGAGCTGTTCTGAGGCCAACCGACGGAGTGGCCAATGAAACCCACCGATCAACCAAGGACGGTGGAAAAGGGAACGAAAGAGAGTCCGTGGCGACTCGCTCGATGACTCCCTCCGCAAATGCTCCTTGTCCCAGTTCAGCGAGCTCTTTCATGTAGGAAATGCCAGAGACCTCCGGATCGACACCGCCTTTGTCTTTAATCTGCCTTCTCTCCGCCTGATACGCTTCCACGATAAAGCGAAGGTGTGGTCCGACCCCCGATAGAAGGTATCGGTTGGGAACAGAAGCCCAGAGCGGGTCAGGCTCTGGGGTCGAGATCAGGAGCGAGAAAGGGGCCTCAACTTTTCCAACAGACGTCGAGATCTCGACCGCTCCTCCCAGGGCATGGCTCGCAGAACAACAAACGCAGGCGAGCGCCGCTTCCATGTCGATCTTGAACTCGTTGGCAAACACCAGAGCCGCTTGGAACACTTGCGATCCGTTGAATCGCTCCAGCTTCTCGAAAGGTGGAGAAGGGCTGAGAAACGCGGGAATCTCCATCACCCTCTCAGTTCAGCTTCGAGCCGCACACTTCGCTCAACCACTCCGGCAGGGTATCCTGCTCGAGCAATTCGATTCGATTTCCACGCACCGTGACCACGTTCTCAGATTGAAGAAGCTCCACTGCAGGTTCCACATCCGAACGACGCTGGCTGTTCGTTCCCCGGTATACGTCACGAAAGGAACAAGGTGCCTTCTTCTGGATCCGGGCAAAGATGCGGCGAGCATCCTGAATGAGCTTCCGCTTCTCTGCCGCCTCGTCATGCGCTCGGATCAACTCGATATGCTGATCCAGGCACCAGTTCGCCGCTGTGATGGCAGCTACAGCGTAGTTCCCGATCGATTTCTTGTCTGGGCTCTCCAGCAGCTGCGCCGTCCATGCCAGCTTCAGGGGCAATCCCATGAGCCCGTGACAGCGACTATGATAAGACTCGGGTAGGTTGTCAATGCGATCATGGAATGCTTCCACATTCGAGAAAAACTCCTTGTGATACAACTGGCCAAATTCGCAATCGAGGCGGAACCCTTTGCCGCTATACCGCAGGTCCATCGCCTCTCTGACAGCACCTTTGAGGTGGCGAACTGCATCGGCTCCCTGGCCAATGAAACTTGCCTTCATGCGCGGGATCTTTGCCGCCGGTAGCAGCATGGCAGATTGTCGTGCATGGCACAGAAGGTCCTCGTCCCACCATTGCTCCAACTGCCGGGGCGACACATGAAACAAGAAAGGAGATCGCTGCGTGGATCGGGAAGAGAAAACCTCTGATCTGACAGAACTGTCCTCCTCGGCCCCGAAATCACTACCATCGCTGATCGACCGCAAGAGCTGCTGCCACTTCAACCGGTCCTTACCGCTTCCAAACGCCTCCCGGAGAATCCTGGCCCTCGGATCGAAAACCAGCCCGTGTCCGTCTCGCAGCTCAGTTCGCAGCCTCGCGAAGGATGCCGGAGAGGGAGCAATCATGAAGGCGGAATTCAGGCACCGGCGAGTCTCGGCGGCATACTCCTCCCTCATCTTCCGAATATGACCATCATCGTCCGAGGTGGAATTCACCAATTCGCTCAGCATCGTGTCCGCCTGCCTTCCCAACGGCAATCGTTCGGAGGGTCTCAACTTAGTTCCGCAGGCGCGATTAGAACTTCTGTTTCCGTCTTGTACTGCGCGTAGCGGTTCCACGACGCAGGCGGTCAGCGCATCAGTTCTACTCGGTTGCTCTGGAACAACCAGAAGCGATAGAGCAGGATGTCGCTCCTCACCAACAAGCCCTTGAATACTCGAACGAATCCCGGAGATGCCTCCGAGAGCCGCTGTCGCGTAGGCCAACATGAACTCGGGCCGGACCCGCGCACTGGCGGCCAAAAACTGGATCTTCGGATCAAAGTCTTTCCAAGGAATTTCCTTCATACAGAAATGTCCCTGACCAATCCAATTTCTCTACCACTAGTTCATCAAAATCTTCCGCTACTTACTGACATTAAATGACATAGAGTGACATCAGAGCAATCCCCCTATGATTCTGCTTCGTCTATTTGAAGGAAAACATCACTTTTTCTTCCATCCCATCACCATCAAGACAGTTCCAGATGCAAGCACCCCGACGAGCAATCCACCGAAACCATAGAGCAATGCTCCCGCCCCTCCTCCCCGAGAGGCGCCCCATATCGCGAATATCAACACCACAGGGGCGGTGATCGCCAACTGAATCAAATTGCGCTTAGCGCTGAAATCGGGAATCAGCCCGACCTTCTCAGCAACATCCTGATAGCCCGAATTCTGTTTTGTTGGTGTCCCCGATTTGACCCCCAAAATTTCTCCGAGAGTTTTCCAATCATTACCTCCCTCGGGACAGACCTGCGTATCCACATTGAGCATTGATTGCTTCATCATCGCTTGAAGTTGATCCAGCGGGAACGGTCCCACTGGCTGATTCGACTCATTCGCGTAGTAGTATCGGTTCGCGTTCATTTTTGGCCTGATTGTCTCTTGGTCAGAATTGCGGAATTTTTGCCCCGTACTTTGCGGAGATGCTTTTCACCTCATGAAAGGTGGAGTCGATATATCGCAGTGCCATTTGCGCCTGATAATTCGCAGTTCCGATCACTCCATAGTCTTCCGTGTAGCCAGCGTAGAGCCCTTCAAAAAAGGCGGTGAGACCTGTGTTCGCTGAGACGTAAGGGACTGCCTGCTCCCAAGCGTTTACATGCTGTTGAAACGCATACCGAAAGTCCGGAGGGCAACGTGAAGTGTCGATACTCTGCATCCTGCCCGCCACGTAGCGTGTTTGTTCAATGGAATTTCGAGGATGCTTCGATTTTGCCTGTTTGATTATTCCACCCTCTTCCTTCAACACTTTCTCAATCGCTGAGGCTTCGTGATTGAAAGGCGATCCTAGAATTCCCAAGGCGAGGCTCGCGATTACGATCAGAATAGAGCCCCCTCCCGTGGCGACTCCTGTGATAGCCTGTGTACGCTTTGCTGGTTCCACTTTCGATTTTGTCACCGCCAATATACCCATCGCAATAGCGGGAGCCGCTAGAACGAAGGCGAACCCAGGAACACAGGTGAAAAGAATCGAAACAATTCCGACGATCATCGATGCAGTAGGGAACCACTCCGGGTACCCTCCTTTTCGATTCGGAGGACTCGACTTCGGGGGACGCGGAGATGCCGGAAAGTCCTGAAGAGAAGCATCGAGCGAGGAGCTGAAAACAGAAGAAAACGGTACCCACTCAAACCCACCTTCCTCGCAGACCATTACCTCAGGGGAGAGCATCCCGGCCTGCACAAGCTTGTGGATTTCGTCCGGATTTAGCGGACCCACAGATTCGTTTGCAGAGTTGAGATAATAGTATGCATTCATCGCACAGGCGAGGAACTCGGTCGGAATCCAGCGTCGGCAACAGAATTCAAACTTTCCCCAGGGGGAAACAAATTGAGACTTAACTGTTGAAATGTCAATGGTTGAAGACTCCATCCAAGACACGAAGATTTCGCAATGCTGCCGGCCCCTTGATTAGTAAGATCCGCAAAGAACGCGGGTTAACTCAGGATCAATTCGCCGCGCGTCTCAGTATGAAAGGGCTGGAAAACTTTGATCAGATGGTTGTCGCAAAAATCGAAGGACAGCACCGAAGCCTTTTCGACTTTGAACTGGTTGTGATCGCAGAAGTTCTCGATACCCCTATCGCAGAGCTGACTCCATCTCCCCGGAAATTGAGGCCAGATTTATCCAATCTACAAGAAGGGCGTCGATAATATCCCAACCCAGAATCATCCGGTGACTGCCATCGGCCAAAGTGTCCAAAAAGTGTCCAAAATCACTTTCCACCCCAAGCAAACGCGAGCGGGACACCAACCTGTAAGTCCTTAATAATCAGCGATACCGACAGCGGGACTTGAACCCGCACGCTCGCAATGAGCAACGGATTTTAAGTCCGTTGCGTCTACCATTCCGCCACGCCAGCGTTTCAGGACAGGAGGGTGGACAGTAAGCCTTGAATTTACGGAAAAATCAACTGGATAGCTGGAATCACTTCCTAGAAATCTCGGTGCCCGTGATTCCGCTCTTCCCAAGGGCCTGGATCTCCGCTCTAGTTCTCGGGTATGAAATCCCCCTGGCTCCTCACTCTCGTTGCGCTTGCCACCTTTTCGGCACCGTGATTAACGTGCCCCTTTAGAACTTAGACAGCTAGGTCTCTAGGTTTTCGACTGTTTCCTCCGAATTTCGGCCAAGGTGAAGCGTTGTTTCTGTAATTCGAGAATACGCTTGGCGCGTTCAACTGCTTCGGGTGCGTATAGCTGATAGCCGGAATCCGTGGTTTCAGCTACTTCTAGCAAGCCTTCCTTCGTCCAGTGGCGAATGGTGGAATTATTCTTGCCTACCAACTTTGCCAACTCACCTATTTTCAGCAGCTTGCCCTTTGCAACCGGATGTATGTCATCTTCTCCACGGCATGCTTTCAGATAAATGTCGAGTGAACGGTCAACCGCCTTGGCGATGAGCTTGAGATAATCCTCTTTCGATCCGCCTAGCTGCGCTTGTTCGAGCGCACCGATATAAGCCAGCCTGTCACGCTTGCGGATGATCGCGGGGGGATAACCCTGCATCATCAGAATCATATTCATCAGCAACCGCGCCGTACGGCCATTGCCGTCAACGAAGGGGTGAATGGTCACAAGACGGTAATGTGCTTCGGCTGCCAGTTCGACCGGATGAAGGCCGGATTCCGATTTCAACCAAGTCGAAAATTCCTCCATCAAATCCGGCACTTTGAAAGGATTTGGCAGAATCACTTCCGAACCGGAAATCCGCACGGGAACAGCACGGTATTGCCCGGAATTGGCATCATCAATTCCGCGCAGAATCGTGGCGTGAATGGTGAGAATCTCACGCTCCGAAATCTCCGATGGCTCACGCTCGATTTGCTCTTTTACGAAATCCAGTGCATGCGCATGGTTGGTGGCCTCTAAATGCTCGGTCAGGGTTTTGCCGCCAACGGTAAGCCCCTTCTCAACCACCAGCGCAGTTTCACGGCGGCTCAGCGTGTTGCCCTCAATTGCATTACTGGTGTAAGTCAGTTCGACCTTGAACCACTCATCAAGATTACGCACCAGAGCATCCGGCATTGGCCGGAACTCAGCAAGCTGGCGCTGCTTTTCAGTGATAGATTCGTAGCTCATACCAAAAACCATAAACCGTAACGTTATGGTTTGCAATTTACGGTGTAAAGCAAGATGAACGCACTTCGTCAGGACTTTAGCTCTGCAGTGTCTCACTCTCCGGGATCAGGTCCGATTCTTTCTACAGAAATCTCGGTGCCCGTGATTCCGCTCTTCCCAAGGGCCCGGATCTCCGCTCTAGTTTCGGGTATGAAATCCCCCTGGCTCCTTACTCTCGTTGCGCTTGCCACCTTTTCGGCACCTGATGCTCTTCTCGGACAGGCGAAGAAAAAGAAGTCCCCTCCTCCGTTTTCCTGGGTGAATGAAATTCCTGAAAATCAGATCTCTCGAATGAATCTGCCATCGGGGGTGTCTCACCAGACGTTCAAGAGCCCTTCTATGGGTGTCGAGGTCGGCTATTACATCTATCTGCCCAAGGGCTACGAATCGTCTGGAGAGAAGGAATATCCAGTCGTATTTCATCTCCATGGAGGCCGTCCTGGAAGCGAGGCCAAATCCGTCCGAATCGCTCCTTTTGTTCACGACGCTATCTCTGCCGGAGATATTCAACCGACGATTTATGTGTTTCCCAACGGCGGTCCCATGAGCTGGTACAACTATCCCCAGATCGAAAATGGCCAGGGCGAAGATGTCTTTGTGAAGGAGCTCATCCCCCACATTCAAGAGACTTATCGAACCCGTGAGCTAGCGATTGAGGGCTTCAGCCAGGGTGGACGCGGCACGACTCGCATCATGTTTCGGCACCCGGAATTGTTCGTATCTGCCGCACCGGGTGGTTCCGGATACGAGCCCGAGAAGCGAGTCCAGGAAAATGATGGACGCGAGAGCGAGAGAGTGGTCTTTGCCAAAGGCTACAATACCTGGGACCTGGCGGCAGAATACGGCAAACGCGAGGACAAAGATCGATTACCAATCCTTCTCTGGGTGGGGACGAAGGGCTTCAATTACGAGTTCAATCTGAAATACTCGGATTATCTGAAGTCGCTCGGAATTCCCCACGAAATGCTGATAGTCGAAGGAATCGACCATTCGGCAGTCCGGATCTACGAGAAAAAGGGAACGGAATTGATGCAATTCCACCAGAAGTCGTTCGCCCAGAGTGAGTAAATCACTTTGCTTTCTTCATTATGCCATTCACGCGCTGGTAGGAAAGAGATCCCTCCTGAAGGACATCGCCGAACCGCATGTTGAAGCGGAATCGCTTTCCTCTGCCTTTGTCCGTTATGGTGATGCGCTGTCCACCTGTCACGGGCTCGGAAAATCCGCTCACGGGATTAAAAAAGCTGCCGATGTAGATTCCTCGTATTTTTACTCGGCGCTTGCTACCCATGGGCCTGCTGTAGCGAATGATATGCACGTTTCCCGTACCGGATACCACGCTCGACTTTCTCCTGCTGGAAATCCGGACGTCGGCAGGAAATGAGATGGGTGCGAGCGGGATAAAGCTCCCGTTTGTCTCGCCATATATTCCTGAGAGGACACCAGAGTAGACTCCTTTGAATTTCCGGAAGGCCTTCTGACTTACCCGGCCTGCCTCAGCACGAGGAACAGGAATGGTGACTGCAGCAATCAGTACAAATGCAGTGAGAAAAATTCGATTCATGTTGGAGGAAGAGAGTTTGCCAACCATAACGGTCGAAGTAGTGAAATGCCCAGAAAAAATCTTCGCCCGCCAACCTGGAAATCGGCACAATACCTTAATTATCAATCCATTACACTAAAAACAATCTTCCCATCGCTATCGAAAGATCACTAGATCAACTGCCTCTTCTTGATGTTAAGGTACTGAGTGACGGTCTCGGTGCACAACTCTTCGTGTTCAGGTATACCAAGCTCAACGCCAAGGTGCTGCAGGCGATTACCGGTTTCTCGCAAGGCCTGCCACTGAAAGTGACCACCTAGATTTTCGTATATTCCCGAGACAGATTCTGGCTCGGTTTTGGTCGAAAACAATGGATACGCTTTCTCCGGACGAACCATATTCACCAGCACAAGATGCTGTCGATTGATCAGGGGAAGCGCTTCAAAAAAGTGTTCGGCGGTGAGCGGATCACTCAAATCGACCAGCATGACGAGAAGTGCCCTTCGTGTGAGTCGCTGACGGAGAGCGATCATGAGCTGTTCAAAATCGGGTGCCACTGAGCTGGGCTCCAGTGTATAGAGGGCATCACGGACGATGTTGTAGTGCTCTTTCCCGTTCCGTGCACGGATGAAACGATCGACTTTGTCCGCAAAGGAGATAAATCCGAACAGGTCTCCCTGCTTCTCCGCCACGGAAGCGAGAACGAGAGAGCAGTGGAGGAATTTCTCCAGCTGTGTGGTGACGAGATGTTCCCCACCAGCAGAAGAGTCCTGATAGAGCCAGTCGTCTTGCTGCGCGTCTGCTACAGGAACCCGGATCTCCCTCGCGCTGAGACGGGAATGGTCCACGACGACAAACACCTCCTGCGTTCTTTCTATCTGGTAGGTGCGCGTAACGGGCATCTGCCGCCGGGCGGTCGCCTTCCAATCGATGTCGATGTAATCGTCGCCGGGCTGGTATTCACGGAGTTGCTCGAAATCGCGACCTTTACCCACCTGCCGAACGACATGGGTACCCTGATTTCCTCGAAGCAGGAAAAGACTCGCGAGCCGCTTGCGCTCCAGGGTCAGATCAGGATACACGCGGACTTCGCTTTCGAGGTCGAAGCGTTTCCTCGTAAGCCAGAGCTTCCAATTGGATGGGGTTTCTACATGGAGAGACTGAAGGTAAAACTGACCTCTCTTGAGAGGAACGATAGTGTATTCCACCGTCTTTTTTGTTCCCTCTTTGACCTCCGGGATATTCCCAATGAGCGGTCCGGAAACCCGAAATTCGCTGGAAACACTCATGCCGTATCGCAGCGGCGAAACAGTCTTTCCCAAGTTCGAAAAAACGATCGGGATTGCGAGATCCCTGCCTTTGGTCCCTCGAAGGAGCGTTGGTAATTCTGCTTCGAGCCGTCGCAATTTCGATTGCGAAAAGATCAGGTCGAGGATTGAAAAAAGCAGGAAACAAAACAGGGCCAGCAAGCCGAGTCCGCGTCCCACTCCATCGCTATACACGATTGCCGTAGACGCAGGAACAAGAACGAGTGCGGCGAGCCACAGCATCAACTTGTTGGGAACCGGCCGCATCACTCAACAGCTTATCTTGGGACTGCAACAGCCTCGATCAGTTTCTGGATTGCTTCCGCAACGGTGACACCTTCGATTTCGTATTCCGGGCGAAGCACAATTCGGTGAGAAAGAACAGAGTGGGCCATTCGCCGGATATCATCGGGGGTCACGAAGTCGCGACCTTCGATGGCAGCCACGGCGCGACTGGAAAGAAGGAGCGCCTGAGTCGCTCTCGGCCCTGCGCCGACTTGTATGCTGTCGAGGTCACGGGACTTTCGGATCAAATCCACGACATAGGAGACAAGCTCTTCTTTTACCGTGATGCTCTCCAAAGCCTGACGCATCGAGGCGATCTTCTCGCGAGTCAGTACCGGCTGAACGGCTTCGCTTTCCAATATTTTTTCGGGAGTCTCCTGCCCCAGGCTCTGGTGGGCCAGTTTTTTCTCTTCCTCCTCGCGAGGGTAGTCCATTTCGACGCGGAGGAGAAATCGGTCTTTTTGCGCCTCAGGCAATGGATAGGTCCCCTCATACTCGATAGGGTTCTGCGTCGCAAAAACCGTAAAGCTATCGGGCAGTTCGTGAGTGACTCCGTCGATGGTGACCTGCCGCTCCTGCATTGCCTGCAGCAGTGCTGACTGAGTTTTGGCCGGGGCACGGTTGATTTCGTCAGCCAGGAGGAATGAAGTGAAAATTGGCCCTTTCACCAAGTGGAATGCGCCTTCCTGCAGATTGAAGATATTGGTTCCCGTGATGTCGGAAGGCATCAGGTCCGGAGTGAACTGAATACGTGAGAACTCCGCTCCGAGGACACGGGCGAGAGTCCGGACGAGGAGTGTTTTTGCCACTCCGGGCACCCCTTCGACGAGAATATGATTCCCGGTAAAGATGGCGATCAGTGAGTAATCAATCACTTCCTCCTGCCCGATAATCACTTTGCCGACTTCGGCGCGTGCTCGAGATAGTATTTCCCGGACGGACTCTGTTGAATCGTTTTCTGGCACGAGATCCATGACTACGGTTCATCGCATACGAAACACCTAGCAGGCAAGCGGATAATGGTGTTTCGGTAGTCCGTAGCGATATATCTGTTCGTATTTGTTTCTGGTTCTCGACAGTATTGAGACGCCCGAATTCACTATTCCAATGATTGTCTCCATGATTGCAGCGATGGCCAAAGGCCGAGTGATCGGCTCGGAAAACGGCGAGATTCCGTGGAGCCTACCGAGAGATCAGGCACATTTCCGCGAATACACCCAGGGGAAATGGGTTCTGGTAGGAAGAAAAACCTACGAGGAGATGACGGGGTGGTTTGAAGATAGAACCCCGATCATCATTACCCGGAAAAAAGGCTACACGCCCGCTCACTCGTGGCACCGCGTCTCCTCCGATGTCCGAGAAGCGATTCGACTCGCGCAGTCGTCAGGCGCACGTGAGCTGGTTGTCATCGGCGGAAGCTCCCTCTATCAAGCCGCTCTTCCCTATGCAAACCGGCTGGTATTGACTCGTATCGACGCTGAATTCTCCATCGAGAAACCAGTTACCTTTCCCGATTATCAATCCGCCAGCGACTGGTCACTCGTCTTCAGAGAAGACTGGCAGCCGGATCCTGAGAATCCGCACAGGATGGAGCTGGAGATTTTTGATCGCAGAACTTCCTGACTGGTCAAAACAATCGCTCGCCGAACGAAACTGTCGGGCATACTTTTGTAGGAAAGCGACATGCGCCTCGCCTGCTTTAAATCACCCCGATGATCTGCCGACGCCTTTTTCCACTCAGACTTCTCTGGGTGGCCCTGATTCTGTTGACGACGGTCCTGATGACGTCGTGCAATGAATCAGTCGACGTCGAAGCTCAGCTTCAATCCATTGAGAGCCTACCCCTCTGGCAAAAGGTGGTGGCAATCATGACAACCAGCCTTGTCAGTGAAGATTTGGCCTGCATCATGGCCGGGATTCTCGCCACCGAAAGGGTGATGCCTTTTGGTTGGGCAGTTGCCGCGAGCATCATGGGAATCATGTTTGGCGATGTCCTTCTCTACATCCTCGGGCGGATTGGAGGCATTTCTCTTCTCCGCCGAATTCCCTTCCGCTGGTTTCTGAGTGAAGAGAGAATTATCCAGGCAGAGTCTTTGTTCGAGGACCACGGAGCCAAGCTGATATTTTCTTCCCGTTTGCTCCCCGGGTCCCGACTCCCGGTGTACGCCGCGGCAGGAGTGCTGGGCTACCCTTTCTGGAGGTTCATCCTGTTTATGTTCCTGGCTGGTAGCCTTTCAGCGGTAGTGCTGGTTCCACTCGCCTACCACCTGGGTGAGGTCGTTTTCGACTGGCTGCGGATGTATGAGGCCTATGCGATTCCAGTGCTGGTCATATTTGCCCTTGTCGTCTGGTTGACGGTGAAGCTGTTTGAAATTCTCGCGACAAAACGAAGCCGACTTGTCTTCCTGGCCCGCTGCCGCAAGGTTCTGCAGAAATTTGGCCACTCCACTCGCCGCAAACGATGACTCCCGAACGTGTCTTTTCCCGATTCCGCCTCTATTGCAGAATACAATGCCTCGTCTACCTGCTCGTAGGCGTTGTGGGAATCGTCATTCTTGCAGGTCCACCGGCGATTCTGGAGATGGAAAAGACGCCCGCTCTCGTGCTGGGAGGGATATTCCTCGCGATGGGGCTGTTTTTTCTCTTCCTGTTCTCCATGGGGCTGAATTTGCCGCAGAGACCGGGCGCCTGGGTGATCGGTCTGGTTTTGATCTTTCTGGGGGTGACAAACCTGATCCTTGTCGCTTTTGCGATGTCGTTGCTGCGCTCCTGGCGAAAACCCGAGATGGAAGCGTGGTTCGGAAGAAATCCCTCTTGAGAGTCCCGCCAACCACCGCTAAGGGTAGCCGCTAAGATTCGCTTTTTGCTGTGACCTGGATTTCTCTGGCATTACGGAACCTCATGCGGAACGCGCGCCGGTCGATCACGACCATCGCGGCGGTCGCACTCGGTTATGCCGCGATCAATATTCTGGCTGGGTTCACTGCCTACATGTTTGCGAGCATTGAGGATGCCCACATTTACGAACAGGTAAACGGCCATGCCCAGATCTGGAAGAAGGGTGCCCGAGACTACGGCGGCCCTGATCCAGCGAGCTTCCTGATCACTGAAGAAGAATTCAATGAGATCAAAGCATTCGGAGATGCGGACTCCCGAATCGAGCTCAGTGCTGGCCTTTTGGAGCTGAAAGGCAATATCGACTTTGAAGGCAGTCAGGGATTCTTTGTCGGCCAGGCGATGGTTCCTTCGGAAAAGGATGCGATTCATACCCGGTCCACAGCCCTTCGCAGTGCTGATGGCAGCACCTATGAAGGAAAGCCCATCACTGATGACACTCCGTTTGGCATCCAAATCACGACCGGGATGGCTGAGAACATGAATCTTTCGGTCGATTCCAACGTGATTCTCATCACTCCATCGGTGACCGGACAGTTGAATGCCCTGGACGCTCAGGTTTTCCAGATCGCCGACGTGGCATCGGAGGCACTGAATAATCGATACCTTTTCGTCCCACTGGAGCTGGGGCAAGAGCTGTACGACACGAAGGGAGTGAGTTGCGTGCGCTTCATGCTCCACTCAGCCGACGATACGGATGCCGTGGTCGCTGCCCTGCGCGAGAAATTTCCCGAAGATCAGTGGGAGGTCATTCCTTGGTATGATGTGTCGAAGTTGTATCTGCGTACGAAGCGAATGTTCGACATCATCTTTGGTCTGGTTTTCGCGATCATCGCCACCATCGTCACCATGTCCGTCCTGAATACGATCGGGATGGCAGTGGTCGAACGAACCCGCGAGATCGGGACACTACGGGCGATCGGCTTGAAGCAACCCGGGGTCGTGAGGCTTTTCGGAATCGAAAGCGCCTTTCTCGGAATCATCGGGGCGACAGTAGGCCTGATCCTAACCGTGGCTTTTGCCGCCGCCGTCGCCGGAATCAAACCTACGTGGGAGCCACCAGTGACCGCGAGGGAGATCGTCTGGGAGATCCGAGTTCAGCCTTTCTATCTTTCCCTCACCTTCGGTCTGCTCGTGCTTTTCACCGCTCTGGCAGCCATCGCTCCTGCACGCCGTGCCGCAAAGCAAAGTATTGTCGATTCCCTCGGGCACGTATAAGATTTCTTCTACCCCCATGAAAACCCTGTTTACCATCGCAAGCACCCTCCTTTTTCTCCACACGGCATTCAGTCAGGACGCAGCCCTTCGACAGGCTGAGCAGGCGAGAGGCATTCTGACAGGAAACAGCGGCGTGCAGTGGACTGTGAACGTGAGTGGCTCGAAGAGCGCGAAGTTCGTCGCCACTTCTCAGGGTGGGAAGATTTTCGCAGAAGTCATCGAACCAGCTGACGCGCAGGGACGAAAGTATCTCGCGGAAGCCAAAGGCAACATGTGGTTCTGGAAACCCGGCCTGAGCAGCCCGGTGTCTGTCTCGAAGCGCCAGCGCCTCTCTGGAGATGCTGCTATTGGAGACATCGCCTCGACCAGCTACGTAGAGGGATACAAAGTCGACGGCAAGGAAGATGGCGAAGTCGACGGCGAAGCAGCGACCGTCTACACACTCAAAGCAAACTCCCTGAGCGATACTTACGCTATGATCAAATATTGGGTGACGAAGAGCGGAAACCTTGGAAAAAAAGCCGAGTTCTACGCGCGGTCCGGGACATTGCTTCGCACTTCGACTATGGAATACGGGAACACCGCAAATGGTCGCCCTTTTCTCTCCAGCATGGCGATCAAAGACAGCAGCCGGAAGATCAATCTGCGATTTACTGACGTGAAGCTCGGCAACTTCCCTGCGAGCATGTTCACACGCGAAAACCTTGGCGGAACCAAGTCGACTGGTTCACAGCGCTAGGGCATTCCAAACTGATCCTTGTATGACCGCCCCAACCAAAATCGAGGCGGAGCAGCTTTTGATCGATTTGCTTCAAATCGATACGACCAACCCGCCCGGAAACGAAAAAGCAGCGATCGATCGGATCGCGGCGGAGTTTCAGAAACGCGGCATCGAACCGACCATCGTCGGAGAGATCGAAGAGCGCCCCAATCTCGTGGCGAAGTGGGAGGCCGATCCATCGAACAGGACGGGCTGCCCTCTCATTTTGAGCAGCCATGTGGACGTCGTGCCAGCAGACGAAACTCGCTGGGAACACCCGCCCTTTTCCGGTCACAACGACGGAACATACATCTGGGGCCGCGGTGCTATCGACATGAAGGGATTCGCTGCGATGGGAATCGTGGCGCTCAATACGCTTCGCTCCGAGGGAATCTCGATCAATCGCGACGTGATTTTTGCTGCGGTTTCCGATGAGGAAGCCGGTACTCGGTATGGATCTCGATGGATGGTGGACGAGCGCCCGGACCTTCTTGGGAACGATCCCGAATACGTCATCAACGAAGTCGGTGGCTTTACCGTTCATAAGAAAGGAAAGCGCTTCTATCCCGTGCAGGTGGCCGAGAAGGGCGTGGCCTGGCTGCGGCTGACAGTGACGGGCAAACCGGGGCACAGCTCGCTACCAGCTCAAGACAGCTCCGTCGCGAAACTTTCTCGTGCCATCGACCGAATTGCTTCGACACGGCTCCCCTGGCATCCGAGTGAAGAAGCCGCGAACTTTCTGGCGGCATTTGCCGAAGAAGAAGGAGCGGTCGCTAAAAAGCTCGGTCCATTGCTTTTGAAGCCGGGTATCGGCCCGAAGATGATTGATGCTGCGATTTCCGATCCCGCACGCAGGGCTTCTGTCGAGGCGATCCTCCGCAACACGGCGAACCCTACGCGGCTGACTGGTGGGAAAACGATCAACTCTGTACCGGCCGAAGTTTCCGTAGATATCGATGGACGCCTAGCTCCCGGCCAGACTACCCAGGATTTAATTCGGGAGCTGAGCGAGCTGGTTTCACCTGTGTTGGGCGATGGCTTTTCTTTCGAGATTCTTCATGAATCTCCGCCGGTTTCGTTTTCTTCGGATACGCCTTTGTTTCGATCGATCGAACAGGCGATGAATGACTTCGATCCCGACGGTCGGGTCGTTCCCTCCCTTGTTCCCGGTTTCACGGACAGTTGCAATTATGCTCGGCTCGGTGCCACTTGTTATGGTTTCTACCCCCTGCCCCTAGCGGAAGACCTCGATTTTGCCTCCATGTTTCACGGAGATAACGAGCGGATTCCAGTAGAAGGATTTCACCAGGGAATCGAAATCCTGACAAACCTGCTGAGAAAATTCCTGACGACATGATTCGATTTGTTCTCCCCCTTCTCTTCGCTGCCTCCCTCGTCCACGCAGCAGAGAAACCGAACGTTCTCTTTATTTCCATCGACGATCTGAATGACTGGGTTGGCCCGCTGGGCGGCCATCCACAAGTGCAGACGCCGAACATGGACAAGCTCGCTGCACGAGGCACGAACTTTTCCAACGCGCACTGCCAGGCTCCGATCTGCAACCCGTCGCGCATCAGTATGCTACTCGGGAAGTTGCCATCGACGACTGGGCACTATTTTCTCCATCCCGGATTTCGTGATGTCGAGGTCACGAAGAATGACACGACGCTATTTCAATATTTTCGCCAGCATGGCTACTACGCTTCGACGATGGGAAAGATCTTCCATGGTCGTGCTGATAAAGCTTCTTTCGACCACATCGAACCGACGGCAGGGTTTCGAAAACCGAAAGACAAAGTCCGCTACACACTGCCAGGAACGCACCCTCTCTGGGACTGGGGGCAGGTCGAGGTGCCCGACGAAGAGCAGCGGGACTACGTCACCGCCGACTGGGCAGCCGGGGAGATACCCAAACTCGCAGCGGGCGACAAGCCTTTCATTCTCGCGGTTGGGTTCAGTCTTCCGCACGTTCCCATCTACGCGTCGAAAAAGTGGTTCGATCTCTATCCTCTCGACAGCCTCGAAATGCCACCAAATCCCGCTGGCGATCTTGATGACATTTCACAAACGGCAATCGATCTAAGCCTCAACATGACGGCGCCTCGCCACTCATGGATGGTGGAAACGGGAGAAGACAAACATGCGGTGCAGGCTTATCTCGCGACGATCTCTTTTGTCGATTCACTGGTGGGCATGCTTCTCGACTCCCTGGAGGAGTCGGGTGTCGCCGACAATACTTATGTCGTCCTGTGGAGCGATCACGGGTTTCACATGGGAGAAAAGAACAAGTGGGCCAAGCGTAGCCTGTGGGAACGAACAACTCGCGTGCCCCTTATTCTCGCCGGGCCGGGAATCTCCGAAGGAACGACCTGTGAAGCACCCGTCGGCCTCATCGATGTGTATCCTACATTGAACGACCTGTGTGCCCTTCCCACCAAAGATGATCTGGAAGGTCATTCTCTCCGCCCGCTACTGGAAGATCCTGAGGCGGACTGGAAACACCCTGCCATTTGCACCTTTGGACCAGAGAATCATTCGATTCATTCTCGGCACTATCATTACATCCATTACGTCGACGGTTCGGAAGAGCTTTATGATCATCGGACGGATCCGAATGAATTTACAAATCTGGCCGTCGATCCCAAAATGGCGGACGTCATCGAACGGCATCGACAGATGATGCCGATAAACGATGCTCCTATGGTTCCGGACAGTCGGGGGTCTGACTCACCATTATATGGCGAGGCGGAAGGTCTACAGAAAGCGATGAAAAAGAAGAAGTAGCCGGGGGCACCGACTACTTCCTCGCGTCAATTTTTTGATCACCGCTGCGGTGGCTCGACTTCCCTGACGAGAGAACCGTTTCCTTCGCTCATTACGAGAAGACTGAGTTCTTCGACATTATCGAGCTCGTTGGTATTGAGGCTGACGTAGTCAAACTTGCCTCGAAGATCGGTGTAGCCATCCTTGAAGAACCGAACGTCGCCGCCTCTCATCTTGGCGTAGACTTTCACGTAAGCTTTCGGAAGAGGAGCATCTTCGCCGTCTTTCCGAACTTCGATACGACCGTAGTTCTCAGAGAGCTGGACGTTGAGACTGTTTGAATACACAGCGATAGAGTCCGTGCGACCGGCTCCGACAACTTCGACAAGGACGTTCTTGCTAGCGAACTGCTCAGGCAAGGAAATGTCGAAGACGTTCCCGTCAGCAGGAAGTTCTTTTGACTCTGACAGGTTCGGCTTGATGTAGCTGAACTGACCAGAGTCGCCTGAAACGAAAGGCTTGCTGGAAAAGAGAAACTCAAGATCCATTTCGTAGTAATTCACTGTCACGTTCCCGATGTTCCGGTAGGCGAGTTTCGCTCCCTTCTCTTTTGCTGTGAGTTCGAAGAACGGATCCTTCGAAGACATCTTCTCCATCTGGCTTTCACGAGAGTCTTCGTCTGCAGGAGCCGCTTCCTGTCCCTGAATCTCCTTCACCTGCTCGGCAACCGAGACGAATTTCTCTCTCCAGCGATCCACCGGGTGATCGAGATAGTTCTGGGCGATCTGATTTGCACTTGCAGGGTCTTCGAGATACATGCTGGCGTATGCCTTGAGGTAGTCATACTGCAGACGCGTTGAGAGTCCCTCGGCTTCTACCTCTTCGAGCTTAGTAAGTGCTTCGTCGATTCTATCCTGCAGGAAGAAATACCCAGCGACAGCCAATTGGTCTTCCGCCGAGAGGTCTGGCTTGTATGTCAGGACACCAAGGAAACGATTGTATTGTCCACGGAATCGATCGTTGAGAATCTTTCTCTCTCGACCGAGTCGATGCGATCTCGCATTCACCAGCGGAGCGTATTCGAGGTGCTGATACCAATGCCGCTCGACAGGTTCGAGACTGACCAGATCACAATCGATCCAGGCCCCTGTCTGACGCAGAAAATCTTCCCGGTGTTTGAGATACTCACGAGCAATGGAGAGGTCGTTGTGAAAAATGCCGTAGCTCCACAGAGTTGATTCGAAAGCGTGACGCTCCGAGACAAGCTTCGTCACGGATCTGAGAAAATCGACATTTTCCCGAACTCGCCATGCAATCGCGGAAAGATCGATACGCTGGAGATTTGCACTTGTCAGGAATTCGATCACTTCTTTCTCAGAACCGTATTGTGAGAGATATTCCCATGAGGCCTCATCGAAATTGGTCAATTCATCGACGACCTTGAAATCTGCCGATTCTCCTGATGCGATGACCTTTTCATCGAACGCAACCTGCACCGGATACACCTGGAATGGCGAATCGCCAGATTCCTTTGGAAAGTAGAATTCAATGTCGATCTTCCTTGTCGAGAAAGATGCCAACTGAATCGGGAACGACTTGGTGTAATCACTCGCAGAAACCGGGATAGCACCCGATGGAACCTGCACCAGCAACTCGAGAGTCTGAGAAGAGGAAGTAGGATTGGTGACCACTACCTGGCTGCCGTAGACCACACCCGTGAGAAACTCGTCTGTAACGAACTTATCCACCTGTTGTCCCTGAACCATCTTGTAGCGGTCGTCGGCCCGGTAAAAATTCTGGCTCACCAGGATCGGCGTTTCTTCCTTCGAGCGAGGAGCTTCCAGAATCTCTTCGTGAAACACCACTACCGGAGAAGCTGCTGTCAGCTTCATCACATTGTCCTCCACAGTGATGTCCATCCCTTCGCCTTCGAAAGGAATGTCCAGCACGCTTAAGACAAACATTTTCTCAGCAAGGTTCCGGCATGCCTCAGGAAATTCCCTGGAGTAAAAGCCGCCTTTACCATCCCACTCGGCGAAATCTTCCCAGAAGGCATTCACCGTAATGAGATCGGATACCTGCGCTTCGATGGGTAAGTGATAGTAATTGTTTTCCGCCCATTCTTTGGTCGATTCCAGCTTCCGGAAGAGGGCTTGTTCTTTCGCCTTTACCCGCAATTCGGCGCTGGAGTAATCCGATGCGACGTCGCCTTCGAATCCGAACGCGGCTGCATCAGCCTCTTCTTCCATCACCATGGGTTCGGCAGCGACTTCCATTGGGGCTGCCGCAACAGGAGCTGGCATGGGTTTATTTGCCACAGCTCCGCGAATGGCGAGATTCGAACTTCTCGATCTCATTACACCTCCTCCCGCCGAGGCTGAAGCGAAAGGATCTGCGGCCCCAGCGCTCCTATCTTCCATAATCATGTCAGCAAACCCATCCACAGCCATACCGCCATTCGGATCGGAACGTCTCCCACGAAGTGCTTTCCGGAAGATCTCAGCGCGATATTGAGGATCTACTGGAAGAAGCTCATGGAGATCGGAGACATGATTTCCTGTGCGTTCCATTTCGCCGTTTCCAATCCTCCGCGCGAGGAGGATACGCTCAACGATATTCAATCTGCCATACTCCCAGGGCGCAAGGTATCCGTCGAGAGGGTCTTCCAGGAGGTAATGATCGATGAACGTCTTATCCTTCTTGTTCGAAAGATAGGGTTTTACGACGGCCTCAAAGAAATCGGGATCTTTCTGGGAAAGGAAGAAGCTCAACTCGTGGGAAGCATACTCGGAGTAAAGCTCACGTTTCCGGGCGTCGTCCAAGTTCGGCCAGTTGACGACGAAGCGGAATTCGTCGAAGTCGCTGTCCGGCTCGATGGCAGAAAGCACTCCATAGACAGATGATAGAGTGTCGTAGGTTTCCAGTTCTGCAGCGCGCAAATCCTGGATGGTGAGCGTCTGTTCCTCGCGGAGAAGGGTGACATTCCGTTGCTGGGTGAATGTCTTCTCAAGATCAAGCGTAGACTTAAGCCTCAGATCGCGAAACTTTGTTCCTCCATCGGCCTCCGCCAGCGCCAACTGACGATAGGATGTCTCGGTTGTGTTCACGGCAAGAACATGAACCTGCTGCCTGTCTCCGAGATCAGCGCGGTTAATAACAATTTCACCGTCTTCGTTCGGTTCAATGTTAGAAATCACAACGGATGGTGAAGCAAGGAAGTTAAAACTCGGATCGAAAGAACTCGGCTGCGCCGGAGCCATGGGAGCGCGCCCTTTTGCACCAGGTGCGGAGCTTCGCTTGGGTTCCCTCATGTCCCTTTTCCTGTCGTAGGCTTCCCCAGCAGCAGCATCGTCCGTGCTTGTCTCTGTCTTATTCAGTGCCCACGGGTTCAAAATCAAACCTGGACGCGTAAGCATGTTGCCCGGAAATTTCTTCTCCGCCCGTCGCTCAAGAATGTAGCGATACTCTTCACCGATGTCCCGGCCTGATACATACAGCGACTCGTTCGATCCTCGATCGATCTCAATCAACCCTGGCAGGTATGGTAGATCAAAGTTTTCGTATGGGTCGAACGGTGGGACAAATCGCGTCGCCACGACGTGAACCCGGGTACTGTCATCTACGTTCGCCAGTTTGATTGTCACCGCATCCCCTTTTTCATCAAGAGACGCGATACGCATCGGACGGGGACCTCTCACCTGAAGGTGGCGACTTTCCGATACCACATAGCCCATCTGAAACTGATCCGAATCTGTTACTCGAATTTCGATCCTCTCCCCGTTGCTTCGTTTCAACGCCACGTAGTTGCCCGGCTCCATGTTCTCGATTCGAATCGCTCCATCGACACGCTTCGCCTTCTCAAAAACATCCCTGACAGGAATATCATTTTTCTCTTCAAGAAGAGCAAATTCGCTGCGGCTCAGCGGACCATCTGAGCTCTCATCAGGAATCTCGATCGCCTGTCCCGTGGTTGTGTGAAAAAATTCCGGTGTCGAATACTGAGCCCCTGCCAGGTCCCACGAACGGAATGCACCACCTCGCATGGAGCAGGCAATCGTCTGGATTCCATCTAACTCTCCCAAATTGATGCGACCATCGGCACCTGACTTGAGGCTGAAATTGAGTGCTCTTGCGAAATCCTTATGCGTCACTGTAAGGGAGACCGCGCGATCAGGAAGTGGCTCTCCACTTTTGCCAAGTGCCTCAAGAACATACTCACTACCAAAGCGACTCAGATACAAATCGCTCACCTGCTGTTCCATGTCCTGACCGTTAACGGAAAACGAACGTGCCAGCACACAACTGGCGGCGTCTTCTCCAGGCTTGCTGATGTATGGGACTTTCCCGCTCAACTCGACTCGAACGAATGCTAGTCGAGATGGGACTCGAAACTGGTAGATCGATTCGCGATCATCAAACAATTCAAAATTCTCCACTTGGGTCGTCGACTCTACACCGTCCAGATCCGTGGTAATGATGCTCAGGGTTGAATCTTCGAGCAGTGACATTTCAACGGGAACACCGTTCGTGGTCAGCGAAGGCCGAATCGCAATCGGCGCTTCTGCCCCAGGCAGGAGCGACTCTTGATCAAGGAGAACACCGCCATTCAGGCTATACTGCTCTACCGGGAGCGAGATGGTAGCAATGTTTGCCACCGCACCGTCGTAGAGCACTGTTCTCGCAGAGCCTTTCTCAGAAAATGGCAGGAGGATCAGCCCGTTCTCATCTGCCTCATATTTTTTGCCTCCGAACCAGATTTCCGGCTTCTCCACGGGAGCATTCGTTTCATCCAGAACCCTGACAAGCTCACCGCCTGCCGATGGTTGGGACAAATACTGTAGTTTCCCTTTCCGGATGAGTGCACGGGAACTGATACCATTTCCGATAAATTCCACGACCCAGACCCCTCGCTTACCCTGTATGGAATCAAATTGGAATGTCTCCACTCGCTGACGAATGGGAGGATCCCCGTAGCGATAGGATTTCTCCTCATTCGCGACCAGGCCATCAAGGTTCAGGTCGGTGTTGATCTCGCGCTTCTGATCGAGGAGATAATTCAGTGAATTGATCTCGTAGACCTTCACGATCAATTCGCCGACGTTCTTCAAACGCACCGTGATATTGACGTCGTCTTCTGCTGCGAAAACCTCACGATTGGCAGGTGAGAAAGAGATTTCAACCCGGTCTTTTAAGGACTGGACCTGCGAAGGAGTAAGCATCGAAAACCACTTCTCGGCATTGTCGTCACCAGTAAGCAGTTTTGCTTCCGCAAGGAGGCGGTTCAGGAAATCGTCGCGGACAAAGGCAGAAAACCGATTGATACTGCCGTCTTCAAGAAGGAAGTGGCTGAGAAAATCCCTGACAAGCTCCTCATCATTGCGGACTGGAGGGATTCCGGTGGAACCCGAGAAATCTGCGTTCAAGTCTGCAAAGAAACTACGAGCCGAGGGAGCCTGAATCAATTTGGGTTCGATGTAAGAAACTGACTTGGGGAGCTTCAGATACTCCAAAAACGTCTCCCTCGGGTATTCACCATTTTTCCAAGCGAGCTCGAGCTTTTGGTACAAAACAGATGCCTTCAGTGAATTGAAGGCGGGTGGCAGCGTCTCTGCGTAGGCCCAGAGACGGTCATAATATGCCTTTCTCTCCTCCGGCTCCAGATCCAGAGAAATGTCTTCGTTGGGACGTAGGCGGATCAACTTAGCCTCGACAAAATTCGGATTGCTTTGCAACTCGGTTCGAATTCCGACCAGCTCGTCCAATTGTTCAAGCGTGAGGCGCCGATGGATGTCATATTCGCCGAACCCCTTGCTCGTCCGCTCACGAAGGTCTGCCGCTATCAACCCGACAAGCCGCTCGTAATCCGGATAATTCAGCCGTCTCAGCAGTTCTTTGCGCTGGACGGGATTGAGGTTCACTTCGTCACGTAGAATGCGATCCAGCCCCGTATTGGTTACATTTGCAAGGGAGTTGGCGTTGACCGATTGCCTGAAAAAGGACTGCCACGAGATCTGAGCCGGATCGAGATTTGTTGGAAAGTCCGGTTTGGCGTCGAGTTTCTGCTGCTGGTGGTTGAAGAGCAGGCCCAATTCCTTCCTCAGATATTCGAGAGACTCCTTCGGGTTCGTCGAGTATTCAAGAAGAGCTTGTCGGTGTTCGATCTCTTTGACTCGAGTCGTTCTTCCGTGCTGCTTGATCCACGGCTCCAAGAGGCCGGCTACGTCTCCCAAGCGCCCCTCCTGCTGGGCCAACAGGGCTGAATAGTAGTAGAACTCCTCCGTGCCCGGCACCAATTGCTCGATCGCTTTCGAGCGGTCCTCCGCGAGGGCAAATGTTTCAGCAAATCCAATTTCTTCAGGGGCAGCGGAGAGGGTTTCAAAGAGAGTCATAGACAGAAGGTTGATAAGAACGAATCCAAATGACAGAGCGCGGGCGGGGTGGGACTTCATAAATGAGACTTAGGGTTCTTTTCCCTTTATAACGAAAAGACTGACGAATGCATATGCTCGAAGTTGTAAAGAAATTGCAAGGAATCTGGGAATTTCGGGCTCATACACAAAAAAAGCGACCCGGTGAGGGGTCGCTTCCTTAGAAAAAAGTTAGAATTAACCGACGAAATCAGTGATTGAACATGAACTCCTTCGAGTTCAACACGGCCCAGAAAACGTCGTTCAGCACCATCTCCTGCTGCTTTTTGTCGTCTCCGACCGCCTTATACTGCCCCATCAGCTGTTTCTTCTCCTCTGCGGTAGGCTTGCGAGTGAAACAGCGGATATAGATTTCGTCGATAATCTCCTCCGCGGTCTTCTTCTCGGCTATGAGTTCTTTCACCAAGCCGCCTGACTCAATTTTCTGAGTCACGGTTGGACCGTTCATCAAGTGGAGGGCCTGTGAAAGACTGGGGTCCATCTTGACCTCACAAGAGCAGACAGTCTCGCGAGTAGCACGACCGAAGGTGGTCAGGAAGTAATCGGTGGTTCCACCATCGGCAATCTGAACGGCGCGGGCTCCAAGCGGGAGACCTTTGAACTTATTCTTCGTGTCAGTGACCTGAGTGATCGTGTCGAGCATCACTTCCGCACGCTGACGACGAACGCGAGCTTTCGCGAAATTGTTCAGATCATCTTTGTTCGAGGGATTAGCCTTCGTCGTCCGCTGGTAAGTAGCGGAGTTACAGATGTCTGCGACCAGCTTCCGGAAATCATAATTGTATTCCCCCTGGAACTTGTCAGCGAGAGCCGTAAGCAATTCCGGGTTCGAAGCAGGGTTACTCACGCGAACGTCATCAACCGGGTCGATGATGCCCACTCCGAAGAAGTGTGACCAAACAATGTTCACGATGTTGCGCGCAAAGTATGGATTCTCAGGCGAAGCAAGCCAATTGGCCAACACCTCGCGGCGGTCCTTCCCTTTCACATCGGGAACTTCCCCACCGAGGAATTTCGGCTCCATGGTGCGTCCACCAACAATGTGTTTCACCTCGCCACTGCCACGGTTGTAAACGATCTGCTCCCGCTGGTCGACGCCCTGCTTTCGCCCAATCTGGGAGAAGAAGGCAGCCCAACTGTAATAGTCGTCCATCGTCCACCGATCGAATGGGTGGTTGTGACACTGAGCGCACTGGAGGCGCATCCCCATGAAGACTTGAGCTACGTTCTCCGCGAGTTTCAGGTTATCTCGCTCCACCTGGTAGAAGTTAGTCGCGGGGTTGGCGAATGTTCCCCCTTCGGAAGCAACCAACTCGATCACGATTTCATTCAACGGAACGTTCGCCGCAATGCGATCACGCAACCAACCATTGTAGAGGAGCGCAGATTTGTATGAGATACCCAGGTTGATGTTGTTGTTGGATCGAATCTGAAGCAGCTCAGACCACTTCATCACCCACATTTCGGTGAATTCCTTCCGCTGAAGGAGTTGATCCACAACCTTGTTCCTCTTATCGGGACTCTTATCTGCAAGGAAAGTATTGTATTCCTCAACTGTTGGCAACTGGCCCACGACGTCGAGATAGACCCGGCGGAGAAACTCTTCGTCGGAACAGTCACCAGAAGGAATAACACGCAGTTTGTGAAGCTTATCATGCACGAGGCCGTCGATGTAGTTGTTCTCTGTCATCTCCGGACGGGTGTACTCCAGCCCCTCAGGAATCACGATCGTCTGAATCCCCTCGGTGTGGGTTTCATAACGGGCCATAATGAAGGCCTCTCCGCGCTTTCCTGCCGTCACTACCCCAGAAGGATCGATGCTAGCAGTGGGCTCGTTGTTTGTAGAGAAAACGGCGAGATGAGTTACGTCGCGGTCATGACCGTCTGAATATTTTGCTCGCACTGTCAGTTGCTGCTTGGCACCCGCACCTTCCAAAACCAACTTTGGCGGGTAAAGGTAAAGCTCGGTCACCTTGGCGACGGTTTTTGAGTCGTCGTTCTTCGCACCATCCTTGATCCACTCCACCATTGCGTTGTAGCTGGAATCACCTTTTTCAAAAAGCTTACCTCCGGTGTGTGGCACAGCCTCAATCGATTTTTCGACAAGGAGAGACTCTTCAGGAATCGCAAGGTTGATACGATAGCCAGCCATCTCACGAGTCAGTCGGAAATGGTCTCCATCGGGATCGTAACCGAAGAGAGAAAGCATGAATCCGTCCTGACCACGGGCAGATCCGTGACAGGCACCTGTGTTACAGCCCTCTCTCATGAACACAGGCATCACATCGAGATGAAAGCTGATCGGACGATCTTTCGCAGCGTCCGTTACCGTGACTGGTACCTTCACGGACTTATCAGCAACTTTCACGGTAAGGTCAGTTTTGCCGTCCTTTGCTCCCTTGAAGTTGCTGCGAGATTTCAGATCGATTAGAGATGGGTCGCCAAAATTGAAAGATGCGTTCGCCGTAACATCCAGAGTGGTGTCGTCGTCATAGGTCGCCATCACGACCACAGACTGATTGTCACGCTTGGTCTCCAGATTGATGTCGCCAGGGTAAACGTCGATTTTTACGAGTTCTTTCCCATTGTCCTTGAGAGGCTCAGCACCTTTGAAATCCTCTTCTTTCTTGGCTACCAGAAGCAGATCCTCTGGCCATTCTGCACCTTCGGAAATCCACTGCCGGAGTTTCGCGACTTCGTGGTCGTAGAGAACACGCCCCTTCGGAGGCATGACGTCAGTGTCGTCTTCAGGGAGAGTGACCAACTCCATCATGAAAGAGTCGTCAGGATTCCCTTTCGTAAGGGCCTGACCACCATCCCCGCCTTTAAAGAACTCAGCTGCTGTATCGAAACGTAATCCGCCCTTTGCCTCGTTGGCGTCGTGACAGCTTACGCAGTTGAATTCAAGAATTGGCTGAATGTCCTTCGCGAAATCGATCTTCGCGTCTTCAGCGGTCAGCAAACCGCCGATCGTAAGGACGCCGACACTGATTGCCTGGATGATTTTTTTCATGTGCTTGGGAGTGGTTTGAGAGGTGCCGCCGAATCACTCGACCGGCGACATCAGTCTATTATTGAGATGCTTGTTTCGCTTCCAGCCGGAGCTGCTCAAGACGAGAGAGTGGCTTTTCTTTTTTCTCGTTTTTCGCCACTTTCTTCTCTTCCTTTTTCGGAGCAGCCGCGACTTCTTTTGGCTTAGGGTCAACACGGAACACCCCGCCGCTGGCGACGCGATGAACGATAGGTTCACCCTCTTTGTATACCGTTACGGTGCAAAAAAGATTCTTGTGCTGGCCTGTTGGCGTCTTTTCGGACACCTCGACAGGGAAAGTCACTTTTTCAGCCTTTTGATCTGCTTTGAGAACTGGGGCTGTGGCATGGGCTGGAAGCCCGAAGAGCTGGACGTCGGCCTGCCCCGGAAATTCACGAAGATTCGAGACATCGGCAAGAACATCAACTTTATCGCCTTGCTTCGCAGTAGCCATGGAAAGCTTCATACTCACGAATGGCTCTTCAACAGAAAGCTTGATAAAAGGAGCAGCCGTCATCATTACGCCCTTACCCCCGTCGGAATCGGCCAGAACGGTCATATTCCATGTATCGATCGTGGCGTTGCCATTAGCGTTGAGTTCATACTCAAGCTCGGTGTCTTTTTCACTGAAAGTC
This sequence comes from Verrucomicrobiales bacterium, assembly GCA_002698785.1. GTDB lineage: Bacteria > Verrucomicrobiota > Verrucomicrobiia > Verrucomicrobiales > DEV007 > Arctic95D-9. Next base: position 310,064 of record PAAG01000047.1, read on the forward strand.
ATGGTTGCCGGTGCGGTGATACCTGGCGGCTTCCACGCGAGTCGGACCGTGATTTTCTTGTCGTATCCGTCCTTCCGGTGCGCACGTACCTTCAGCTTCATCGAGCCGTTGCGAACGATCGGCACCTTTGGTTGATCGATAGTGACGCTAAAGGGTATTTCTTCGACCACTGAGACTGGCAGTCTTTTGTGCAACTTTGTGTAGTACTCTACGCCGTTCTGAGGACCGCGCACCAAGTCGATTGATTGGGTAAAGGCACCCACGACGGGCTCTTTCTCTTTATCAGTGCTCTTGACGAGCATTTCATACATCCCTCCGCCGATCGGAGCATCCTTGGCCGCCTTCAAGAGAACAGGAGCCTGACTGACGCTTTTGGAGATGGGAGCAGCCTCCCAGGTGACTCCCGGTGGTAGTTCCGGAATATCAAAAGCGAGCTCGCCAGAGAAATTGCGTCGAGTCGTATTGACTACCATCGCGTAGTATCCACCTTGCGGCACGTTGAACTGCTTACGATACTGGAGATCGCGGCGAAGCATCTCGGGCATCGTCACCTCAATCGTTGGATCGAATGGTTCGGACTCCACGCGGTAGAAGAAATTCGGCCCACCACGCTTCAGCATGTCTTGGACTCGAACGTAATACTCACCATCTGCGGGGCATTTGAAATCGACGCGTCCGTCTTTCGAACCGTCGGCATCATCGCTTCCCCCAAGGGATTTCATCTTCGCGTCGTAGACGTTCAAGACAGGATCGACCGGAGAACCAATGGTGTTTGCATACACCTGCATGCGGAAATTCTGGCCTTTCTTGGCTGTGAACTTGAAGTAATCGATGTCTCCGTCTTCCTGAAGAATACCATTGAAAGCAACGGGAAGTTCCTTGGCATCGGTTGCTTCCTTATTGTTGTTGTTCGGTTCGGCTTCTAGAGCGTTTCCGAAGTCACTGATACGAACAAAGTTAGGAGAGGGAGGAAACATTCCATTTTGTTCCCCGAAAACCCCGTAGGTGCCTTCATCCGAGGTCATCGGCAGCTTGGCTTTCACCTTATAAGGGCCTTTCACATCGCCAAGAAGAGTGAATTCGGTCTCTTCACCCGCCTTTGCACCCGCAGGATAGATCGCGAGAGGCCGCGGAAAATTACCAATATGCACTCGATAGCGTCCCCTCCCCTGGTAGGCCGAATCTCGAACTTCGATAGTGTATTCGCCATCTTCGGGCGCTTCGATTGAAAGGATTGATTCCTGCTTGAGTAAAGCAGAGCCGTCGGCAGAAGCGATCTCGAATCGGTCTTTGTCGAGAATCGAGACGAATGGATCGATCGCAATATTGTTGCGGATGTTGTTGATTCTCAGGCCTTCGACCTCCACCGAGATTCGTTCACCTTTCTTCGCGGAAATCAGGTAATAGTCCGTCTCTTCCGGCTTGGCTTCCGCCTCGATTGTCACGTTCTTCTCAATTTTCTGAGGGGCTTCGAAGTCATCATTAGGCTCGACCTCAGCTACGTTCGGAAACTGGGAAATCCAGAAGTTACGGGCGTAACTAATCCCGCTTTTACAGCGGACTCGGAGGTGATGTTCTCCAAGGCGACAATCAGGAGCGACCACGAGAGTTGCCTCGAATTTCCGGTTATCGAGCACCTTGATATCTTTCGCCGTAATCCCCGGGTAGTGGAAAATAATCTCCTCGGCATCCTCAAGACGGTTACCGTGGAACGTTACCTTCGTTTCCTGACCGCGCTGAGCACCGCGAGGAATCGTTGTTGAAAAATCAGGAGAGGCGGCATGCGCAGTTCCGTATGCAAGAAGTGCTGACAGTCCAAAAACTGCCAGCATTCCGCGAGAAACCACACCCCAAGCCGCGCTCTGAATGGACAGAATACGCTTCATGAGAGGGTTGAGATAGATTGAAATTAGGCAGGCTTCTTGTCGATGATGTCGTCGATGACGCTTCCGCCGTCGATGATTTCCATCGGGCGAGGCCCGGGAGCGATCAGCTCTTTGTCGGCATTGATGCCCAGCTGGTTGTAAACTGTCTTCGCGAAGGACTGAACGTCGACAGGATTCTGATCTGGCTCAGAGGCCAGAGAATCAGAAGATCCGTAAACGTATCCGCGCTTGATACCACCACCTGCAAGCATAGTGGAGAAAACGCGAGGCCAGTGATCGCGACCATCAGTCTTATTGATTTTCGGTGTCCGCCCGAACTCGGATGAAACCATCACCATGGTTGAGTCGAGAAGACCACGCTCATCAAGATCTGTGAGAAGTGTAGCAAGAGCTTTGTCAAAATCTGGAACCTGGCGCCCGATGTTGTCCTTGATCTTGTCGTGGTGGTCCCAACTACCGTAGGTCATGGTAACGAGACGAACACCAGACTCAACGAGACGGCGGGAAAGCAGCATTCTCATACCTGCCTGGTTCTTGCCATAGCGTTCCTTGGTCTTCGCATCTTCTTTGGAAAGATCAAAAGCATCACGTGCGCTCGCCGAACCGATCAATCCGTAAGCACGCTGGTAGAAGCTGTCCATGGCATCGATGGAATCAGCACTCTCCATGTTGCGGAAATGACTATCGACTGTCTCAAGCAAGGTACGACGACGCTCAAACCGTGAACCATCAACGCCATTCGGCAAAGTAAGGTCACGAACTTTGAAATTTTTCTCGTCTGCAGGATCACTTCCAACCGCGAAAGGACCATACATGGAACTCAGGTAACCTGTTCCTGCGAACTCGTTTGGCACGTTTGGCACACAAACATAAGGAGGGAGGTTCTTACGGGGACCAAACTCGTGTGAGATCACTGAACCGAAACTTGGAAACTTAATCGCAGGGCTCGGGCGATAACCAGTGAACATGTTGTGTGTGCCACGCTCATGAGCTGCCTCACCGTGGGTCATGGAACGAATCACGGTCATTTTGTCAGCCACCTTGGCGAGGTGCTTGAAATTCTCGGAAAACTGCAAACCATCAACGTTCGTGTTGATCGCTTTGTATGGCCCACGGTATTCACTAGGGGAAAGAGGCTTCGGATCCCACGTCTCTTGGTGTGCCATACCTCCGGGGAGGTAGATGTGGATAAGAGACTTGGCGACACCCTCTTTTGACTCGTAAAACTTGGCTCCGACAAGAGCCTCAGCTTTAAGGAGTTCAGGCAATGAGAGCCCAATTCCGCCGGCAAAGCCGACCTGAAGGAACTCACGGCGATTTGCCAGTCCTGATTTAAAGAATCCGTTACAGCCTTTCATAATGCAGTGGTAGTGTTGGTTTGTGCGATTAAACAATCGTAAAAAGACCTTACTCTCAAGTTGCGCCTTTACGTAGACACGTGACTACGGGCAGTTGAAATATACCTTTGGAATCTGATTTAGAACGCGATTCCGTAATGCCTTTCAAGGCGACTCGGAGCTTCACTTTCGTATAGTTTTATAGAATTTCAAAGTGTAAACGCGGGGAATTCGCGTTACCTTAGCGACTTACCCCCAATTTTTTGCCCATCTTCGGAGCAGACACCATGCCTATGAAGACCCCAGCCACCATATGGAACGCAGCATGTCTGGCAATACTCTCGACTGCTGGATACGCCGCAGAGGATAAGAAAGTTACGTTCGCAGACGACGTTTTCCCAATCCTTGAAAACAAGTGCGTTAATTGCCACAACGCAGACGAAGCCAAAGGCGGCCTCGATTTGTCCAGCTTTTCCGCGACTTTGAGCGGAGGATCGGGAGGTGAAGTGGTGACGTCGCAGGACCCTGGCTCTTCACGCCTTTACACCCTGGCTGCTCATACGGAGGAGCCGATCATGCCGCCGAAGGGATCTAAAGCGGACGATAAGGAACTGAAAATCATTTCCGACTGGATCGCCGGTGGTCTTCTGGAGACAAAAAGCAGTAAAGCTAGAATTTCTGACAAACCGAAGGTGGATTTCGATTCCATCACCGCTACCGGAAAGCCCGAGGGGCCTCCTGCCATGCCGGAACACCTTCTCCTTCAGCCTGAGGTGCTTACAGAGCGTCCCAACGCTGTTCCAGCCCTCGCGCACAGCCCATGGGCTCCTATCGTTGCGGTAGCGGGTCAGAAGCAGGTGCTACTTTTTCATTCTGAAGACTACGATCTCCTGGGAGTGCTCCCCTACCCCGAGGGATTTCCTCAGACTCTTTCTTTCAGCCCGAACGGAGCTTACCTCTCCTGCGGCGGTGGACGAGCAGGTAAATCGGGTAATGTCGTAGCATGGGACATCAAAACCGGTGAGCGAATCATCGAAGTCGGGAAGGAGTACGACATCGTTCTCGGGGCCGATGTTTCTCCCGACCTGAAAAACGCCGTTCTTGGTGGTCCCAAGCGAAACATTAAACTCTGGGACACAGTTGCCGGTGAACAGCTTAACAGTATTAAGAAGCATCCGGACTGGCTTCTCACCGCAGCTTACAGCCCGGACGGCGTAATTTTCGCCACTGGTGGGCGCAACGGAGGCCTCTACGTCTGGGAAGCAGCGACTGGATATGAGTTTTATACCCTGAAAGGTCACGAGAAGGCGGTAACCGATGTCGCATGGCGCCCAGACGGGAATGTCCTCGCCTCCTGCTCGGAGGACGGTCAGATCATGCTCTGGGAAATGACCGAGGGTAAGCAGATCAAAAAGTGGGCAGCACACTCGGGTGGTGCGCAGTCCGTTACCTTTTCTCCCGACGGCAAGATTGCTTCTGTAGGTAGAGACAAGAGAGTGAAGATCTGGGAGGGAGACGGAAAATTGCTCAAAGAAATTGTCGCATCTAACGATGTTGTTTTGAGTGTCGCATTCAGTCATGACAGCAAACGCGTTTTCACAGGCGACTGGCACGGAAACGTGAAGGCATGGGATATTTCCTCCGGCGCAGAGCTCGCGACGATTGAGCCAAACCCACCAACAATCGATGCTCAGCTGGCCTACTCCGAGAAGCGTATCGGCGAATTGACTGGAGAGCTGCCCAAGCTTGAAAAAGGCATCGAAGTGGCCTCGAAGGAGTTGAGCGATGCACGCAATGTGCTCAACGAAGTGAACAAGAAAGTGGGAGAGGCTACGAAGGCGCGCGACGGGGCGAAGGGAGCTGTGGCAAAGTATGATGGCCAAGTGAAAGCCCTGACTCCTCAGGTCGAAGCAGCAAAGAAGGCCGCCGACAAGAAGAATGCGCAGGTGAAAGCACTTACCGAAGAAATTTCCAAAGTTTCTGCGAACTTGAAGCCTCAGCAAGATGCTGTCGCCAAGATCACAGCCGATCTCAAGAATCGGGAAACCACTCTAGCGAATGCTGGAAGTGCCCTGAAAGCAGCGAAAGCCGAAGCTGAAAAGCCCGCACTCGACGCTGAACAGCAGAAGAAGCACGATCAACTCGCAGCAGCTCGGACTGCGGCCGAGAAGGAAAAACAGGCTGCTGATGCGGCAGTCACCAGCAAGACAGACGAACGTGCGAAACTCGCCGCTTCACACGAGGAGGCGAAGAAGCAACTTGCATCAGCTACAGCCGAGGTTGAACCCGCAAAGAAAGCAAAGGTACAGGCGGAAGCTGCTGTAAAAGCGGCCACGGCTGAGAAGGCCAAGGTCGACGCAGAACTCGTTGAAGCTTCCAAGGGCGGGAAGACACCGCCGATGGAACTTGTCGACAGGCAGATGGAAGCCGCGACTAAGCTTCGACTCGCAGAGATGGCCGCAAAAGATACCGCAGCAGCACTCGCGAAAGCAGAAGCCAACGTCCAGTCGGCCGACGGAAAGGTGAAGTCCACTCTTGCAGCTGTTCAGAAGGCGGATGGCGAACTCGCCACGCTGAAAGAAGCCCAGACAGCAAAGAACAATGCATTTGCCGCTGCTGAAGCCGCCTTTAAACCACTTCGTGATGCCGCCGCCGCAGGAAAAGCTCGTGCAGAAAAAGCGAAGACTGATCTCGCCGCCAAAACGAAGGCGCATCAAGAGGCAGAAAAAGCCGTGGCAGATCGCAAAAAAAATCTCGACGATGCCAACAAGGCCCTCGCTTCCACACAGGCAACTGTGGAAGATCGTAAGAAGAAGCTAGCAGCCGCCCAGGCCGCAGCTAAGACAGCGAATGAAGCTCTTGCCGCCAAATCCGGTGAACTCAATTCTGCTCGCAAATCACTGGCCGACGCTCAGGCACAGCTGAAGAATGCGGAAGGAGCGCTCGCTGCACTCACCAAAGAGAAGGAAGGTGCCGCAGCAAAAGTTGCTGCGATCCAGAAGAAAGAAGCGGAGACGAAGAAGTCTATTGAGTTGGCGAAAGCAGAGCTCAAAGACAGCCAGTTTCTCCTCAAGAAGTGGCAGGCAGCAGCGATCAACCTGACCGCCCACCAGGAAGAAGAGAAGGTCGACGACATGACCTTCGAACTCGAGGACATGATGGAAGAAGAAACCGTCGCGAAGCAGGAAGCTGAAGAGGCCAAACTTGCTCGCCTCGAGTCTGAGAAGAAACTTGAGAACGCTAAGAAGGAAGTTGATACGGGGACAAAGACACTCGCCCAGAAGTCGACTGAAATTCTTGAGCGCGCCCTGAAACTAGTATCCAGTCGAGCGATTGCCGACCTTAAAGAAGAAGCTGGGCAGATCTCTCCTGCCGCCGAAACATCAACCACACTCGTTGCTGCCTCCGATACGGAAGAAAGCGCTACGACAGATCTCGTTGACGATCCGATGGCAGAGGAAGATGCCGAAATCAAAGTGGTTGCGGCAGAAGCGCTCTCCTATAAGTCGAACGAAGAGATCGGCGAGGAAGTTGCCTCACTGCGCCAACGTTTGAATGATCTGGAGAAGATGCTCGCAAGCACCTACGTCGAAGCAGACAAGACCAAGGCGAAAGTCGAGCAGTTCAGCAAGGTCGCTCAAGAGACTCCCAAAGAGATTGCCGACCGCACCAAGGCCGAACAGGCAGCAGCAAAGGAACTTGCAGAGGCAGAGGCAGAGAGGAAGCGCCAGGAGCAAGCCCTTGAAGCGCAGAAGAAACGAATCGACGAGCTTCGCCAGAAATACCTCGCCACTCTCCCCGAGCGTGAGAGCACCGAGGTTGCGGAGAAGTAACTGCTTCAGCAGTGCATCGATTTCAAAAAAGAAAGCGACTCATACCGGGTCGCTTTTTTTGCATCTGCAGGACACTGCCACAAAAGCTCGCAACGGCACTATAGCTGTGATAGGTTAATACACTAATGATGAGCGATTCGGGAAAAGAGTCGGAGCAATTACAGGAACCCGTGAAAAAGCGCTTCGGGGGCACATTAGCCTGCAGGTCTCCCTTCGAACGACTTGCCATGCTGCAGAAGAACGCTGACGCCCTTGCTGGCGAATGGCGCGGAAAAGACGATGGAACCCTCGTTCGAAAAGTTTTTGGTCCTCCTCATAAACGCCGAGGTTAATTTCATTGTCGTTGGTGGCCTCGCTGTCACCTTGAACGGCTACGTCCGCCTCACCGAGGACGTCGATATCCTTGTCGACCTTGATCCCGATAATCTTCATCGTCTCATCTCTACGTTGTCTCAATTCGGAGACGGCTATGGAGGCGAGATGACCCTGGACGATTTCACGCCGGATCCAGGTGCGATCCGATTGATCGAAGAATCTGAAAATCTCCAAGTAGATATATTCTCCTGTATGGACGGACTGAGCTACTCCCAAATTATCCACGGAACCGAAGAAGGCCAGTTGGGTGCCAAGAAGTTTGCCTATGCCTCTAAGGCGCAGCTCATTCGTTTTAAATCATCCTCCGTGCGCGAGAAAGATCGAATCGATGTCTCCGCGATGAAACAACTTATCGAGAACCCGAGGGCTTTCGACTAACGGTACATCGGAAGCACCTCTCTTCGCAGTGCTTCCGCTTAGGCCTCTACTTCTTCTTGCCCTTCCCTTTCTTCGGATTTTCCATTGGCGGAAGTCCGAGATCTTCGCGGACCTTTTTCAATAGGTTGCGCACGTAGCCTTCCGCCCGTGGCGCAGGCATGCCTGGCTTTTCTGGTAGAGCGGCAATATCGTCCACGCGGCCGTTGGCTTTGTCATCGAGGTAGTCGATCGCGTTCACCGCAAGGATCGCTTCGTAGACGTCGCCTTTGCCCTGATCAGCGTGGCTCATGAGAACTTCGAGAGCTTTTTCCAAGTCCTTCTTTGGACCGAAACGGGCGAGGGCTTCCGCAGCCACTACCGCGACGCTTCCCGACTCATCTTCGAGCGCTTTGGCCAGCGCCTCGTGCCCAGCTTCGACGCCTGCCTTTTCCTGGATCAAAAGTCCAGTCGCCCCCCAGTAGCGGACTGCACTGTCTTCGCTAGAGAGAAGCTCTGTGATTTTTTCCAGGTCTTTTGCCTCCTGTGACGAGGCCAATTGCGCTGCCGCAAACACTGTGTCGAAGTCGTATTTCTCCGGATCGTGGCCCATTTCGTAGGGGCTGGTTCCTTCGCTGCGTGAGTGAATCTCTGCCTCCGGCAAAAAGCCAATGTCACGAATGTCTTTTTCCCAGGCTACGTGAGCGGCGCGCATTTTCTCCAGCACTTCGGCGTGCTCTGCGGAATCGACCAGATTGTTCACCTCGTCGGGATCGGTTTCGAGGTCGTAGAGCTCCTCTGACGGCTTCTTCTCCCAGAAATGGGACTGAGCTTCATTTAGTTTCCCAGCGTGATACATGTCGTGCCACACCTGTGTGGTGGGTGTCTGGAACATGTAATCGATGTACTGTCCGTAGATTCGGTGCGGCATGTACTGGCGCAGGTAGACGTAGCGCTTACCCATCACCGTGCGGACGAGATCGACGCGTTCGTCCATGCGACCTCGGAAGCCATAGCTGAATTCCGGTCCTTCGACCTCGAATTTTCCCGCAAAGGCACTCCCCTGCATCCATTCCTTCGGCTCGATTCCAACGAGACTCAGCATCGTCGGAGCGAGGTCGACAAAACCGACCATGCGATCACTTTTCCCGCCTGACTCATACTCATCCGGAGCGAGGTCTTTCCACTTGTCCGGCACGTGCATGATGAAGGGAACGTGAAGGCCCGAGTTGTACGGCCAACGCTTGTTCCGAGGCATCCCCGATCCATGGTCTCCCCAATAGATGATGATCGTGTCGTCGGCCAGACCTGCGTCCTCGATCTCCTTCAGATGTGCGCCGATCTGGGCATCCATCTGGGTGATGCGGTCATAGTATTGTGCCCAGTCCTTGCGCACCTCTGGCGTATCGGGGTGATAAGCCGGGATAGGAGCCTTTGCCGGATCGTGAATCTGTGCTTCGGGCTCGATTTCGTTTCGAATGCGTGACTCGTGAGAAATCGTCTTGTTGAAGACAGAAAAGAACGGCTTTCCTTCCGGTCCGTTTTTCCAATGTGCCCTGCCACTGCTGTCGTCCCAGACATCAGCTTCCTTGTCGAGGTTGTAGTCCTCTTTCGAATTGTTTGTGCAGTAGTAGCCGAGTTTCCTGAGGTAGGCAGGGAACATTTTCGCAAAAGAAGGCATCGCTACCTGCGAACGCATGTGTTCGCCACCTGTCGCAGGAGGATAAATCCCTGAGATCACCGTGGTCCGCGCCGGAGCACATACCGGAGCATTTGAGCTCGCTCGCGTGTAGAGCAGACTGCGCGCGGCAAGCGCATCGAGATTCGGCGATACCGCATATTCATCGCCATAACAGCCGAGGTGCGGGCCGTTGTCTTCTGACGTTACCCAAAGGATATTCGGAAGATCCGCTGCAAACGCGGGCAGCGCCATCACTGCACAAAAAAAGAGAAAGAGGGGTTTCTTCATATTGTTTGGAAAAAGGAGACTTTCAGAAAAATGGGAAAAGGTCAAACAGTCGGATACTCCCACGGCCCGCGGTATTCGCGACGCAGCAGGGCCGCCGCTTCTTCATCGCCGGGGATCATTTCCTTCTCCCCATCCCACTGGATGCTTCGGCCGACTTTGTAGCTGATCATTCCGAGGAGGCTCAGGTTCGTTGCAAGGTGGCCCACTTCCACATCCGCAACCGGGCGATTTCCGCTCTCGATGCAGTCCATGAAATCAGCCCACAGCGGTGGCACGTTGTGTCCGTCTTTTTCGTCGTCGAACTTCGGCGCTTGGTGGACTGGCTCCCCTTTGTTCGGGTAAAACGTCCATCCATCCCGCCATCCCATGTGGAATGTGCCTTTCGTTCCGTAGAAATAACAGCCTACTTTTGATTTCTCCGCCTCGTTTCCACCGAACCGACGATGCTCCCACACTGCCGTGAAATTCTCGAACTCGTAGGTAGCCACCTGGTGATCCGGCGCGTCGGTCGTCTGCTCCTTCTCATTCAGGATCGCGGCGCCCTTGATCGGACGTCCCCCGTGGGAATAGACCGCCTTTGGATGCTTCTCCTCCGACCACCACAGGATCTGGTCGAGCCAGTGTACGCCCCAGTCCCCGAGAGTTCCGTTGGCAAAATCGAGGAAATTCCGAAATCCGCCTGGGTGAATCCGCTTGTTGAACGGGCGCATGGGCGCGGGCCCGCAATACATATCCCAGTCGATGTAGTCCGGCGTCGGCATGTTCGGAGTCGGTTGTTCGGGACCGCCCGCGCTGTGTGCGAACGCCCGCACCATTCCGATGTCACCCACATTGCCTGATTTCAAAAATTCCATTCCGCTGACATGATGCGGACCGATCCTCCGATGCATTCCCACCTGCACGACCCGATCCGCCGCGCGAGCTGCATTCACCATTGCCCGGCTTTCCTGAATGGTGTGACCGGTGGGCTTCTCGACAAAGACATGGGCTCCCGCCTCGATGCACGCGATTCCCTGTAGGGCATGCCAGTGATCCGGCGTCGAGATGATCGCCACCTCGATCTCCTCCTTTTCCAGCATTTCCCGGTAGTCCGTGTAGGTATTCGGCCACTTTCCGGTCAACCCGTCCACCTCATCGGCTGATACCTCCAGCTCATCCTGATCCACATCACACAGCGCCACGACATCGCAACGACCATCGGCGAGTGCCACCCGAAGGATATTCATCCCCCACCAACCGGAGCCGATCAGAGCGGTCTTGTATTTCTTGCCCGACTTGTCCTGCGCCCGGATGGCTGGGAAGCTAGAGAGAGCTGCGGCACCGGCGGTTGTGGTAAGGAAACGGCGACGATTGAGGGGGGACATGAGGGAAGATGAGGGGTTCAGCGTTTCAGGAGTTCAGGGATCACTCTGCGGATGGTGGCATATCACTCGGCCAGCGGCGAGCTACGCAAACGCGATGATGAACAGCGAGGGCTGCGTTGCCAAGTTTTTCGTGAGGGGCTGCTATTCGCCTTCGATCCGTGCCCATCTGTTTCCCGCCTCCCAGCCAAAATGATGGGAAAAGATGGGATTTTCGTTTTTGGCCGGAATTCCGACGTTTTTGTTCGCAACCAATTGGATTCAATACAGTTATCGATGTTTTTAAAATGATGGAAATTGCATTTTTCATGCATTTTTGTTTTCAGGGACCAATCAATCCTAGCCGTTACAATCTTACTGTGAGCGACTTACAGGGAAATCAGGTCAATTTAGTCGATTCGGACCCAATAGGCAGGGTTACCACGGCACGGTCGACTCCCCTTTGCGTCACCGGAACCATGGGCCGGATGAAGGAAAATGATCGAAGTTCGCTCGACCTTTCTTCTATGGTCGAAACCACACACTCATACTAACATATCACCCTAATTTAGTCCAGACAGATAGGCCATGCGTCTGTTATTGCATAAGGGTCTGTCAAACACCCAATTAGTCCGAATCGGCAATCATCGTTTGCAGTTCGGCCATGACCTCCTCATGGGAAATTCCTTTCGTGGTGCCGTTTCTCAATCCTTCTACCCGACGATTCAGCTCGGCTTTGTATTCGTCGCTCAGGATGCCCTCCTGCTCGTCGGCTAGTCGTTCCCGGATCTCCTCGAACTGATCCCACGAAATCAGAGCCGCCGTAGGGCGCCCTTCTTTGTCGGTCAAGATCTGGTGATCGATTATCATGAAACGATTGTAGCCAGCCAGCGTGGGACTTTCCAAAAGTATTCACGCAGGTTCAATTTTCCCGGTATGAATTTCCAAACATCATTCAGTTGAATATGTTTGATTGTCTGTTTTGCTAAACTAGCTCGAAGTTGGGCTACTCGCTCCGAACAAGCAAGTTTCTCATTTTCGAGGAATGAAGAAGAGAAAATGGCTCTGAGCACACATCCTGGGGGTGCAGCCGACAAAGCCGGCATGATCCACGAAGCACTGTGGGGTGCATACGCTTTGCTTCAAGTTGTGGATGGGCATGCTGACTCGATCCGAATCGAAACACCAGGTGACGATGGTGCCGAATTCCAGTTAGTTTACCATGACAGAGTCGAACATTGGCAGGCAAAACGTCAAGTAACCGGGCAGGAAACATGGACTTTTCAGAAACTTGAATCAGAAGGCGTCTTACAATTCTTTTTTGAAAAGTTTAGGGTTGGCGACAAATCTGTTTTCGCGTCGATTTCCGATGCACCTACCCTCCGCATATTGACAGAAAACGCTTTTGCTGTGGACTCTCTCAGCGAATTCAAAACACATTTTCTCGACAAGACACGCACGAAACAGTTTAGCGATCTCACGAGCCATCTTGGCGCATCTTCTGAAGACGAAACGTTCGCATTTCTTAGATCAGTTCGAGTCGAAGGGGGGCGCGAGCAAACTTTAGAAACGTGGATTACAAGCTATTGTGGAGTGATTTTCACAGGGCTGGGCCAAGCCACGTTTGGGCAGTTGAAATCGATATTTATTGAGAGTGTGCATGAATCGCTCACAGCCTCAATCATTCTGGAAAAACTCAAGACTCTCGGCATATCCCGTCGCCATTTTGATCAGAATGAAAACGCAAAAATAACTCAACTTACAGATTCATACATAGCTGGCCAGCGGGCCAAATTGATTAGCGGGAATCTCGTTGAACGCGACATCTCAAAGAAAATCATATCGAAACTCTCATCAGCTGCCGAGCCCTGCGATATCATATTATCCGGTCCAGCTGGAACCGGGAAAAGTGGTAGTCTTCTCGAAATTGTGCAGGCACTACGCGAGGAAGCAATTCCGACATTAGCTTTTCGGCTTGATCGGATTCCTCCGTCCCTCACCACATCACAACTCGGCAAATCGCTAGGGCTTTCGGAATCTCCTGCACCCGTCCTCGCCCACGCCCATCCAGCAGTTCCAACTGTGCTGATAATAGACCAAGTCGACTGTGTTAGTTCAACATCCGGTCGAAATCCCGAATTTTTCGACACAGTTGCTGCATTGCGTGAAGAGGTCATCGGATTGAGGCGAAAATTCAGGGTCCATTTCGTTATCTCATGCCGGAAATTCGATCTAGATCACGACTACCGCTTGAAACAATTGTGTTCGAAAGACTGTAAACCCGATGAAATCGGCAATTTTTCCGAGGAGGAGGCACAGAAAATTGTTTCCGAAGCTGGCGGGACATACGCGCAACTAACAGAACATCAAAAAACTATGCTGCGATTGCCACAAAATCTGTCGATGTATGTGGCGGCTCAACTCTTTACTTCGACGAACAGATTTACGACTCCCAAGGACCTCTGTGACGAATATTGGATAGCAAAACGCCGCGAAGTCGAACAGCATTCATCAGATTACGGCAAAAATTGGACTGAGGCGATGGGGTTAATCGCAGATACGATGAGCGAGAGACAAGAGCTTTCTCTCCCATTAACTGTGCTCGATGGATTCTCGCAAGAGTTCTTGAATGCACTTTTCTCGTCAGGAGTTCTCACGCGTGATGCAGCACGCTTTGGGTTCGTCCATGAAACGTTTTTCGACTATTGCTTTGCCCGAACACGACCAGAGGGTGGTCGCCAATTTGTGAAATTCTTGGAACACGAACATCAGCATTTGTTTCGACGTGCCCAGCTAAGGCAGGTTTTCGCATTCCTTCGCGATGAAGACTTCGAGCATTATCTTAGCGATGTATCCAAAGTCCTAAAAAGCGGAAAAATTCGACCGCACTTAAAGATTCTCATAGTTGAACTTCTTTGTTCACACCCGTCCCCCAATTTCCGTGAGTTTGAAATTTTACTACCGTGGATCCAGAAATCTTTGGTGCTTAGGCGAACAGAAGATTTACTGAATGCTAAGCAAAAACCACCCGTCAAACTGCTCTTGATTAGAACGCTATCACAGGTTTGGGCCCGAATATTGGGAACAAAATACGAATCGAACGCCAAGCTTGCTGCGCGAATATGGGATCGATTCGCGTTCTCCAACACCCTTTTCCCGATCGCGGACTCCCTCGGAATCTTTGAAACATGGCTTCAATCAGAAGATCCGTGGTTTCACGACGTAGCCATTAACTTTTTCCGCTTTCAAAATCAATCCCAAGCTGAACGAATTGCCGAACTTCTTGAACCATTGGTCAACGACAAAACATGGAAATACCGTCTCCAATGGCTATTCAACGGAGGTGAGCTTTCGAAGAATCGGAGGTATTTCGAGCTATTCATCGCGTACTACTCGGAATCATCAGACTTGATTGACAATACTGAAGACCAATGGCTTCGACTATACGGCCTTGCAGAAGAAGAGCCTTCATGGTTAGCAGAATTTGCAGCCCTCTACCTTCGGAAACGAATCTCCAGACTCAACCCAGACGATAAAACGCATTCATCCAGAGAGATACTTGGAAATGGCATTCGATCAGAATATCTACTTGAGAGCGCGAAGAGAAATCCATCTTCCTTTCTTCAGTTTGTATTGCCAGCACTAATCGACGCAGTTTCCACTCTGGCAAACGATCCAACCGAGGCCTACTTAGGACCCGACCCCGTCTGGAGTTACCGAATTCGCGGAGATTATGGAACTGTAGCAGAGGCGTACATCCAAGGGTGCGAGATAGCATTTTCGAATATCGGAAGAAACTCGCCAGAAGACCTTCGACCGTTCGTTGAACAGCTGAGAATTCTCCCGTCCCACACTGCAAATCAGCTTCTTCTGAGTATTTTCCTTAGTAACCCAGATGAGTTCGCAAACCAGGCGATTTCCACTCTCAATTCAGATCACCGTAGATTTTGGGCCGGATTTTCAGGTAATTCGTTTTGGACCGCACAACAGGTAATCGAAAATTGTTCGCCAATTTGCACCGACGAATTGTTCCGCAGCCTTGAATTGAACATTCTGAATTTCGAAATTCCTTTTGAAAACACGAAAGATGGATTTCGCCGGAAAGGTGATGTGGCATATAGCCTAGCTTCTTGCCTTTGCACGAATCGCACCACTTCCAGGATGAAACTGAAGTTGCGAGAATGGACTGACAAATACTCTTCACCCAGCACCGAACCAGAGGGAATCAGGTCTTACACCGTCGGTTCGCCCATAGCCGAAAAGAATGCCAAGAAAATGTCAGATCAGCAATGGCTCCGAGCGATAGCAAAATATTGTTCAGAAGAGCGGAGCTATGATCCCGTCCACCCTGAAAAGGGCGGTGCGCGTGAACTTGCAAGGATGCTGCAAACTTTTGCAGCACAAGAACCATATCGATTTGCAGCATTAGCATTGCAATTCCCCGAGGGCACTAACCATTGCTATTTTGCGTATGTCCTAGACGGGCTTCAAAAAGCGGAGATCGCGTTCACCCACAAGCTTCAGGTTGCTCGATTAGTTTTTCAGATCGATAGCAAAGATTGTTTCCGTGCGTGTTTAGGCATGTTAGGCACATCAATCGACGAAAAGCTTCCAGAAGATGCCATCGAATACATTAAATTCGCAGCTGCGCACCGCGATCCCAACACCGAACTCTGGAATGACGAAGTGCCATATTACGGAAGGGACATTCTGTCATGCGGCATCAATAGCGTACGCGGCTACGCGAGCGAAACGATCAAGGCTCTCATCTTTTCGGATCCCGCTTATATCGAAGACTTCGAGGACACAATACTGCACCTCATCACTGACAATAACGTTTCTGTTCGCGCGGTTGCAGCATCTATCCTTCGGGCGATTGCGGTGACTCAAACTGACGAAGCCCTTGATCGATTTGAAATATTGGTGCATGCAGATGACCGTTTGCTTGGGACGCCGTATCTTGATGACTTCATTCGGGCTGGGCTCAGCGAGCATACCCTTTTCTTCATACCAATCATCAAGCGAATGCTGCATTCGGAACACGAGTCAGTGAGAGAATCGGGCGGTCGATTAGCGTCGCTCGCTTGTTTGTATAGCAAATATGCCGATGGAATTGCATCGTTGGCTCTTCGTCACGACGAGAAAACAAAACTTGGTGTATGCGAAGTAGCATCGAGTAATTATCTCAATCCAGAATGCAGGGAGTGGTGTGTTATGGCTCTGAAAAAGCTCTTCAACGATAAAGACTGTGAGATACGCAAAAAATCTGCTCACTGCTTCTGGCATCTTTTGCGGAATCCCGATATCTCTCTTGCGAAATTCGATGACCTAATTGACGTCTTCGTCGATAGTTCGGCCTTTGAAACAGATCCTACTTTCCTGCTTCACGCCATCGAAGAGAACCTCCATCGCATACCTTCAAAAACTCTCGAAATTTGTAAAAAATTCGTGCGGAAACTAGGAAAGAAAACGAAGGACAGCAGCTCTGGTATTGCAGCCGATGAGCGAACGATTGGAAAACTGGCATTTTCGACATATGCTCAAATGAGCGAGTCTGTATTGCAGATCGAAGCCCTGGACCTTATCGACAGAATGTCCCTTGAGGGTTTCTACAGCGTCTCAAAGGAGTTCTCCGAATTAGATCGCTGAAGAACAAAGAGAACTGACAAAACGGGTGTTTCACTTCTTCGGTCTACCTCGACAATACCCACAGCGGAACGTGCCATCAGTGACATGCGACGAATGGCACAAAAAGCCGAGCTACGGTCCAATTCTCGAGTCACACACCAAGGCTTGCATAACTCCCCTCGCCCCTAGAATCGGCAGCATGAAACGGACGACCGTCTTTGGTATTGTGTTGCTGACCATCGCTCTCCATGTGCCTTCGTTTGCTCAGCTAAAAACCCGATCAGAGTTGCTGCAGCAGAAGTATATCGGGGATCGATCGAAGGGGCTCATCGCTCTGAACGAACGTTACATCGAGGCATTCTATGAACAGTTACGAACGCACCTGACAACAACAAACTGGACGATGCGGCCCCACCGAAGATGAGATCGCTAAGCCAGTTAGGGTAGGATAGTCAGTCAAACGTTGGCGTCACATAACTCTCGCTCCTCCCGCGAACTCTTCCCACCTTTTTCATAGGTATCCAGGTGCACCTCTACGAATCAATAAGCCCCCTCACAACCGATCGCATCTCACTTCACGGCGCGGAGGAGTTCTTTGAGGGTATGTTCGGACTCCAATGGGTGGCGCAGTTGGAAATTTTGATCGACTTCGTAGTGATTTCTACGCCCTTCACGGGTGCGACTGAGGACGCCGCTTTCTTCCAGTTCCGATAGAATACGCTGCACGGAGCGCTCGGTTATCCCCACGCTCAAGGCAAGATTTCGCACGGTCATCTCGGGATCTCGCACAAGACAAACAAGAATGTGGGTGTGATTTGTCAAAAAAGTCCACTTCGCAGAATTCTGATTATCAACAGGTTGCGAAGAAAAGGATTTCGTTTTAGCCGATTTCATTTGCAGGAAATTTTAACCATGTCATTTATGTCATGCTTTGTATTACATGTATCAAATTACACGAAACAACATCATAGAATCCGTAACCCTTCAATTTAAATTTTCATGACGTCAGCTGTCACAGATCTATCTTTCCCTTCCCCCCATAGCTCAGAGAGTATTCAAATGACCTTGGACGGTGCCCTGCAGACACTGCTGGCGGTCGACGAGGGTGAGTGCCCTCTGCTGAGTTGTTTTGTCGATCTCAGCGGACCGAGGAGTGTATGGCAAAATGAGCTTCACTCCCAGAGCAAGGTGCACGCCCGCACTTTGCCGACAATGAAGCGCGAGGCGTATGGGGAAGCTTTTTCGCTGATTGATCGCTACCTGGAAACATCGCTGAGACCAGAGTCGCGAAGTGCGGCGCTTTTCGTTCGGGGCGGGAAGGAGCCGCTCATGGTATCTCTGCAATTCGAGGTGCCGATGGAGACGAGGTTGATTGTCGATGGGCTGCCGCAGGTATACCCGTTGGTCGAGTTGCGGGATACCTATGATCGCTTTGTTATTGTGATCACGACGGAGAAGGAGGCTCGGATACTGGAAACGACGATGGGGGCGGTATCGAGACAGATATTGTCGGAACGCCCGGAATTGCGACAGCGAATCGGGCGGGAGTGGACGAGAGAACGGTATCAAAATCACCGGGAGGATCGTGACAATCGGTTCATCAAGGAGAAGGTGCGCATCCTGGACGATCTGGTAAAGAAGCGAGGGCATAACCACCTCGTCGTCACGGGTAGCCCTAAGATGGTGTCTCGCTTCGTAGGTGCACTGCCCCCGCACCTGGAGGAAAAGCTGATTCACAAAGAGCCGACCAATCCGAAGGCGGGCCTGGATGTGATTCTACTGGAAGCCATACAGTCCTTTGCGGAAGCAGAGAATGCGGAAAGTCACGATCATGTCGCGAAGCTGGAGTCTTCGATCCTGAGCAGTGGTCTGGGTGTGTCAGGATATGAGGCATCGAAAACAGCGCTGGAGTCGGGTTGCGGCGATTTACTAGTGGTCGACCAAGACTATCCTGACACCGAGCAACGGGAGGAACTGATACGCCTCGCCGCCCAAAGCGCAGCGCATGTCGAGACCGTGCAGGGCAGCGAGGTTCTGGCCCGCCTTTCCGGGGTGGGTTGCCTATTGAGGTACCGTCCTGATCATTGGTGACGTCGGGCCAATTGGAACCGCTTCCCCTTTCAAAGACATGAACCGGTCTTGGGATGGTTGGGCATGCCCGGTAGCTCGTCCCGGATTCTCCTGATGAGGGAGATGGCGGCACCTATTGCGCTTACCAAACTCTCTGATCCGGCGTGGCGCGCCCCCTTCATCGTCATCGCTGTCGCCATTGGGAAAAGTTACGAAAGGACCACTCCTGGATCTCCACCTCACTCTAACACAATCATTACAACACAACCGCTACAGAAATGGAACTGCTGATTCAAAATCTCATCTCTCCCGTCGTGCTCGCCTTTTTGCTGGGGGCGATAGCCCAATGGGTCAAGAGCGACCTGCAAATACCGGATGCGCTTTACCAAGGCCTGTCGATCTATCTGCTCTTTGCGATAGGTCTGAAAGGTGGTGTTGCCCTATCCGAAACACCAATTACCGAGCTGATCGCTCCGCTGGGTGTGACGTTGCTGCTCGGTATCCTCACTCCGTTCTCGGCTTACTTTCTTCTCAAATCCTTCG
The DNA here is from genome assembly GCA_002698785.1 of Verrucomicrobiales bacterium. Lineage (GTDB taxonomy): Bacteria > Verrucomicrobiota > Verrucomicrobiia > Verrucomicrobiales > DEV007 > Arctic95D-9. Next base: position 329,399 of record PAAG01000047.1, read on the forward strand.
GACGAATCGGACGAACGGATGCCGCGGCGACTGCAGCACACTACGGATCTGTCTCGGCGGTAACGTTTCTCGCTGCTCTCGAAGCGGCGCGTATCGGAGGGTTCACACCTGAAAATTTTCTTCCTGCTCTCGTGGCGGTGCTTGAGATACCGGGCATCATCGTTGGGCTGCTACTCGCACGCCAACAACGAGTGGGCGGAATGAAGGCAGCGATGCATGAAGTGCTCACAGGTAAGAGTATCTTTCTGCTGATCGGGGGAATGGTGATCGGAGCGCTATGCGGCGCAGGGAAAATTGAGGCGGTGGCGCCCTTTTTCATCGCACCGTTCAAAGGGGTGCTGTGCCTCTTCCTACTGGAGCTGGGTATCGTCGCCGGTCGCCGGCTACGCGACATCAAGAAAGCGGGATGGCGCCTCGTTGCTATCGGTGTAATTCTACCGATGGTGCACGGGCTGCTCGGCACGGCGGCAGGTGTAGTCGCCGGGATGAACCCCGGTGGGGCGGCTGTGCTAGGGGCGATGGTAGGCAGTGCCTCCTACATCGCGGCGCCAGCTGCGGTGCGAATCGCCCTGCCGAAAGCAAGCCCGGGCATCTATTTGACTCTTTCCCTCGGGGTAACGTTTCCGTTTAATTTAGCCGTCGGAATACCTACCTTTCTTGCCTTTGCCGAATTCTGCCACCGAACATTCTCATGAAAACCGTACCACTGACAAAAGTAACCATCGTATCGGAAAGTCTGCTCAAGGACGAAATCATCGCCATGATCCGGAAGCGGGGAGCTACCGGATTCACCCTAACAAAAGTAGAAGGAGAGGGCTCTCGCGGTGTGCGGGCAAGCGACTGGGAAGGTCGCAATATCCAAATCGAAACGCTCGTATCCAGCGAAACAGCCCAGGGTATTTTACAGGACCTATCGACGGAGTATTTCGAAAGCTATGCGGTGATCGCGTGGCTTTCAGAGGTGCAAGTATTGCGCGGAGAGAAGTTTGTTAGAACCGGCGAGTGACTACTCAGGGCGATTTTTCGAGCTTGATGGGAAGGGCAAACAATCCACTCGATTAGTGAGAATAGGAAGAATCCAGTCGAAGTATGCTCTTTGCATCTCGCAAGGAAAAGCCGCAGAAGAATGCAAGATTAAAGAGAAGAGTGTGGCGATCCACCACTCCCGGTTTACCGTGACTCCGGCCCGCCCCCTGGAGATCCGATAAGGCCGTTAACATTTCGTATAAACCGCTCACTTCTAATACACTACGAGATTTCCAAAGCCTCTTCTCTTTTCAACTAACGCAATCCGTCGTTTCCGCGAGACCAAGACATTCTCAAACCTCGCATCAATCCTGCGCTGTAAAGGATGTATGAGCTATGAATCAGAGAACTCGGCATTGTTGAGACCTCTCCGAAATTTTGAGAGGGATGTACTACAGGAAGCAGAAAATGTGAGGCACGCAGAGGAGGATGTGAACGAGCATTCTCAATCGGTGCTGGAATCGGGACGCAAATTGTTGCGCAGTCTTGAAGAACCAATCGGCGCCTGGAACATCTACCTAACGGAGTCGGAAACAAAATATCGGAAAGAGGTCGATCATTATTATGAACCTCTAAAGGACAAGATCGAAAGTGTGCTCGCCCAGTTGGATGATCTACTCCGTGAAAATGGAGAAGAGCATGAAGGTGGAACAACTCCACCACACCAAAAATGGATAGCCAAGGCTCGGGAACATCTCGCCGAATGGGCCAGGAACTTTGACGTGATCGTCGAGCGCGAGCGGGAACGTCTTGAGAAACAAGGACCTCGCCCTGACGAAGCCGCTCACGCAACCCACACCAGGGATGACAATAGAGGCTTTGCCCCATTCAAGCGGTGGTTGAAGGGATTCTTTCAACACCCTCATGTCGCGAGCCCCAATCCTCACTCTTCGGACGGCGGGTGAAAATGCGACCAAGGAAAAGGGATTCGATTATTTTCAATTGAATAAATGCCGCACTCGGCGCGATACCCCTTGTCGCCGGTGCGGCTACTTCTTTGGCGTGGTGGCCTCACAAGATAGATTACAATATCTCACGAGGTGCTCTCGAATCATGGGAGGGGCAGAGATATCTGAAAGACTCCGGTCTCTAAAAGTCCGTCACTATAGCTGCCACCGACGACGTTTTGATCGTGGAAGTAGATCCCCTCAAGATAAAGCACTGACTCGCCCACAGTGATTTGCCATGTCACTCCGCCGGTGGCAGGCTCGTAGTCTCCAATTTCCCCGGTCGTAGGCCATTCAAGAATATTACCATTCACTGTGGCCGACTGCTGCTCGAGAACAGTCGGACCAACAAGATCGACGACGACATCGCCGCTGCCGAGAAGCGATTCCAGCGTTCCGGCGGGCAGGAATGATCCTAGCATACTCACCTCTACTGGTTCCGCTTGCCCGTCAATGGTCCAGACCAAGCCCGCTCCGTCGAGGTCGCTGATTCCCGGATAGTCATTCCAAGTCAGACTACCAGTGAGTGTATTTTTCAGATCTGCGTCAGATGCGTCGATCTCAATCGACCGGTCGACAACTGTTACCGTTTGCGAGAGGGAGGCTCCGTCACCCATTGTGAGCTGGAGAACCCCAGAAAGGTCTGCATTTATCTCTAGAAGACCATAGCCCATACCGACATTCTCCATATCAACAGGGTCCGGAACCAGTAATGTATATGCTCCCTCTCCCGCACTGGCTGGATCGCCAGGGAGGAGATCTCCATTGTCACCAACGCCATCACCATCTGTATCGACGCTCTCGAATGGGTCTAGAGGGAAAGCGTCATCACTATCTGCGACACCGTCGTTGTCGTCATCCGGGTCGCTACTATCCGGGATGCCATCCCCGTCGGTATCGAGGCTCTCGCCCGATGTCTGCGACATAGCGGTCGTAGTTCCACTCGAAGAGGGTGCCTGTTGAGCAATCGTAAGACCGCTGATCTTTGCATTATCAATCTGAGTCTTGAGACTGATGGTGAGATTTCCACCCACATCTGGTGAGACCTGGAATGCTTCGGCAATCCCTATGTCTTTTCCACCTGCCGCAGCAAAAATGTCGTAGTTACTCAAGACTGTCTGACCATTGATCTCCACGTCGAAAACACGCTGCCCATCAGCTGTCCAATAATTCTCCGCGAAATACAATGTGACTTCGTAGGTGGAGCCGACGTCCAGACCGGTGATCACATAATCAAAATATCCAAAACGCTCTGTCTGGAAGACTTCCTCCGGAACACCTGTCGTGGTGACGATCGGCGAGCCAACAGAATAGACAGCTCCTCCGGTGGAATCGGTGTCCGCCACAAAGTCCGGATCGATCGCAGGACCTCCAGAGTTGATCGAGATTGTAGTCAGATCCACGCCGCCCTGCGTAGGGTCGAGTGGATAGGGATCACTGGTGTCTGGAGTGCCGTCGTTGTCATCATCCAGATCAGCGTTGTTGCCAATTCCATCGCCATCTGTATCGATCGATTCCGCGGCATCAAAGGGAAAGGCATCTTCACTGTCATTCACACCATCGTTGTCGTCGTCGAGGTCCGCATTGTTGCCGATCCCATCTCCGTCAGTGTCGACCGATTCTGTGGGATCGAGCGGGAAAGCGTCTGCTGTGTCTTCTACTCCATCGCCGTCATCATCTACATCGGCGTTATCTCCTACACCGTCACCATCCGTATCGACCGACTCCGTAGCATCAAGTGGGAAGGCATCATTTACGTCCAGCACTCCGTCATTATCGTCATCGGTATCTTCAGCGTCGGGAACTCCATCTCCATCGGTGTCTATTTCACCAGACGGTTGTTCACTTACTGTCAACCCGCTGATCTTGGCATTGTCTAGCAGAGAGACAAAAGCCACTGTAATCTCCCCGTTGGTATCTGCTGTTACCTGGAAGGTTTCTGCAATGCCGATATCTTTTCCTCCCGCCACTGCAAAAATGTCATACCCGGTGAGCACCGCGACGCCGTTGACGTAAACATCGAAGCTCCGTTGGCCAGCATCGGTCCACCAGTTCTCGGCGAAATAGAGTTCCAGATCATGTGCGGCCCCCGGTGTCAATCCGCTCAGAATATACTCAAAGTTTCCAAAACGCTCTGTCTGGAATACTTCAGCTGGCACTGATCCAGTGGTCGTCACGGATTGCGACACGGAGAAAACACTCCCTCCAATAAAATCGGTATCCGCGACGAAAGATGAGCCTGCAGAAGGACCTCCAGAATTGATCGAGATAATGGTCGGATCTGATCCGCCATTCGTAGGGTCGAGCGGATACGGGTCGCTCGCATCCGGGGTCCCGTCATTATCATCATCCGGGTCCGCATTGTTTCCGATTCCATCACCGTCGGTATCAACCGACTCGTTCGCATCCAGAGGGAAGGCGTCGATCGTGTCGAGGACCCCGTCATTGTCATCATCAAAATCGCCATTATTCCCGATACCGTCCCCGTCTGTATCTGTTGTTTCGGAGGGATCTAGAGGGAAGGCATCTTCTGTATCCAAGACGCCGTCGTTATCGTCGTCCGTGTCCTCGGAATCAGGAACACCGTCACCATCGCTATCGAGGCTGCCGGCCTGTTCGCTGACTTTCAGTCCGCTGACCTTTGCATTATCTAGCAAAGTGACAAACGACACCGTGATTTCTCCGTTCGTATCGGCTGTTGCCTCGAAGACCTCTGCAACGCCAATATCTTTTCCGCCCGCTACGGCAAAGATGTCATAGTCGGTGAGTACGGCGACGTCGTTGATGTAGACGTCGAAGCTTCGTTGGCCCGGTTCGGTCCACCAGTTCTCGGCAAAGTAGAGCTCCACGTCATGCCCTGCCCCTGGAGCAAGGCCGCCTACAACATAATCGAAAGTGCCAAAACGCTCTGACTGAAAAACAGATTCCGGCACGCCGGCCACCGTAGTCACAGAGTTACCCACGGAGAAAACCGTCCCCCCTACCCATCCGGTATCCGCTTCGAAATCCGTACCGGCAGCAGGTCCACCCGCATTGATCGAAATAGAAGTCAGGTCAACGCCGCCTTGGGTGGGATCCAGTGGAAATGGGTCGCTCGCATCTGGTGTCCCGTCGTTGTCATCATCGAGGTCGGCATTGTTTCCGATTCCGTCGCCATCGGTATCCACACTCTCGGTCGCATCCAGCGGGAATACATCTTCTCCGTCAGGAACTCCATCGTTGTCATCATCCGTATCGATTGCGTTCGGCACGCCATCCCCATCGGTATCTATTTCTCCAAGTTCCTCGATCCAGGTTTGCAACAGGTCGAGGTATTTTGAGTCCGTTATGCTCGATCCCAAAGGAGGCATCTGCGAAAGATCACCCCGCGTCGAGTCACGATGATAAATCATCGAATTCTGCGCATCGCCGGATTTCAGAATTTTTGGATCAGTTAGACCTAGATCGTCGGCCTTCAGCTCCTCATCCAGCATTCCGGCCAGTTCGAGAGGTGTCGACAACCGGGCATCAAACTCCGCTCTACCGGCAATTCCTCCGGGACGATGGCAATTGGAACAGTTCGAGTCGAGATAAGACCGAATGCGATCTTGAATACTGGCTGAGGTGTCATCGAGGTTCTTTGACGAGAGAAATTGCGAGAGGTCACTAGCTGCCAAGTTCACATCAAAAAGCCCCAGGGAGTTAAAATGTGCCAACTGATTGTTCGTGCCGTATGCGTCGTACGAATAATCCCAGTTCAGTTGTCGAGTCTTCATGCCGAGGACTCGACCAGCTGCGAGTTGATGGCATTCCAAACAACTGGCACGCCCCGGATAGCTCCACTCCTGGGTGGTCGTCGCACCATTCGTATCGGTAACATCGAACGATTGCACCGAACCCTCGGACTGCAGATATGCTTCGGTTCCCGTGTCGTTCCACTTATACGTGACGGCATAATATCCATCTTCGGAGTTCACCAGAAAGCGAGTTTCCAATCGTTTTACGACGGATGGATTGGATTGATCCACCGGGAGTTCGAAATGCTTCACAAAGACCGTTCCGATCGGATAGTCCCATTCGAGATTCTCAGAGAAAATGATCTGCTCGCTCAGCTCGTCGTGAGTGCCATCGTTAGGGACAGCGATCCACCGGTGCTTGCTTGCGCCATCACTCCAGAGCGGTGCAGCCGGCTCATAGGGAAGAAGGCCGGTTGCAGGGGCCAAGGTCGCCAAATCAGCGAATGCACCTGTGTCAGAAAGCAGAAGCGGGGGCTCTGGATTGACCGTTCCGGTGACCTTCAGTTTGTTGATGCGGCCGCTGGCGTAGTTGACCAGATAGATCTCTTCTCCAGAACTGCTGGTCTCCATGCCGGTGATTCCGCCGTCGGCATCAATCAGTAATTTAGAGGAAGGGGCACCGCTTTGATATTCAAGAGCCCAAATCTTGCCCGAAGTGTAGTCGTTGAAAATGACATGATCCGTGATGCCGGGAAGTGATGTGCCTTTGTAGACAACACCATCGCCAATCGCATTTCCATTTCCGTTGGCATGATCGTAAGCCCAGAGATCTTCCGTAAAGGTGCCGATGGGATCGGTGGGAGGCTCTATCCCTGTTTCGTATGTTTTCGAAATTCCGCCCTCCCAGTATGGCCAGCCGAAGTCGGCGCCGAGGCTAAACTGGTTCACTTCCTCATATTTTGGATCGACATTCGAGCCCGCATCGAAAAAGAAGATCTCGTTTGTTTCCGGATCTCGACAGGTATTCCATGGGTTTCTGACACCCACTGCTGCGTGCTCCTTCAACGCATCAGGGATATCGTTGAACGGATTGTCGAGCGGTATTGTGTATCCAATTCCTGAGATGTTCGCCGTATCGAAATATTTGGCAGAAGGATCCGACAGCGATGCTTCAGTGCTCTTTCCATCCACTGTGTTTCCATAGAGGGTGCGTGTCGCGTAGGCGCTACGACTTAGGTCTTCATCAACATCGAGACGTAGCACAGCACATTGGAACATACGATCAATTCTCAGTGCATCGTCGTATGTCTCATCCGTCCACTCCAAGTCACCGAAGAAGACTAACAGATATCCATTTTCGTCGAAGACAAGTCCTCCCCCAATGTGATCCAACACCGGAATCTCCTTTTGTTGAATCATCACAACTTCGGAAGAAGGATCCGCTGGGCCACCACCTGGTGCTTTGAACCGTGACAACCGAAGATACATCGAGTTATTGATGTTCGTTGAATAGTAGACGAAGAAATCTTCTTCTCCCGTAGCCCCCGGGATACCGAAATTCGGGTGGAATGCCAGGCCCCGCAATCCCCCGTTCTGGTTCAATTCAATTGCGTCAGCGATGTCGAGGAACAATGACTTCTCCGTTGTTCCTGCGGATTCTTCGATAAAGTAAATCTTCCCATCCCTTTCACGGACAGCCAGCATCTGCGGAGAGGTATTCGGAACCAGATGGATATCCATCGGCTGCACGAAACTCGCGAGCTGAGGGAAAGCATCGACCACTTCCCACGCAGCTCCATCCGCGGAGATTCCTGAAGGGGAAATGCCAGGAAGGTTCCCATTGAGAAAACTACCCACAGCTCCTGCCTGCCCCATGCCCGGGGAAATTGCCGCAACGCTTGAGAACTGTTGCCCACCGAGATAGTAGATTCCCAACCCACTGATTGCAGCTTCGCCGATAGTTGGCTGAAATTGCAGCTGTATCCCACCCTGCGCGTCGCTTGTTACCTCAAAAGTTTCAGCGACCGGGACATTCTGCCCACCTGCTTGATCAAAAATGTCGTAGTCATCGAGCACGGTGAGACCACCGACAGAGACATCAAAAACACGTGCGCCAGCTGAGGTCTTTTCTGCCTCAATAAAGAGGGCTTGAACAAGGTATTCTTTCGACGGCGCCAACCCCTCGATCACATACTCAAACGTTCCCTTTCTGAAGCTTCCGAATACCTGAGAAGGTGCATCAAAACTTTCGACCGTTCCGACGTTAATCGATTTCTTCTTCCCTCCGGAGAAATCGGTGTCCTGAGAATACTCTCCGACCGATCCCCCTCCCGAGTTTATCCGAATTGATCCAGATTGTGCCTCGCACAAAACTGGGATGAGAAGCAACAGCCAGCAAAAGGCTGCGAACATCTGCTTCTTCATTGTTGTTTTGGTTCCCTCCATTTTCACTCACACTCTCCCGTTCTAGGTTTCCGATAGCCACGTTACGAAGACCTGTTCTACAGATTCACACCCCATCTTCAGCCCGTACTCTTCGATCTTCATTTCCAACTCATGGATCGCGCCAGGGTCTCTATTCTCGACCTCGGTCAAGGTCTGCATCAGAACTTGCATATCTGGAGACAACTTCTGAGTCGCAACAGAAGGGACCAGAGGACGGCCAGCTATGGTTCGCCTCCGATGAGTGAGATAGATTTCCTCAAGCAGTTCGGACACACGCACTCTCCGGACGCGATCTTCAATCTTCGGGTGATTGTTTTCTCCGAAAAGTTGAATGATATCTACCGCGATGTCCTTTTCGGTGCGTTCACCATCTATCATCGCTGCCTTCACATCGGTATCCGGCCCGTGATCGGAGCTCGGCTCCTGAACAGGATCGACAGATGCGATCTCCACCATTTCAGCAGCCTGCCCTGAGGTGAACCTGGTTTGCTCTGCTGAACCTCCCTTGTTCAAATGAAAGAGGAGAACTGCACCAGCCCCTGTTACAACAGGCACGAAGATACAAATGATGAGAGTGCGAGCCTTCATTAAGGATAACTCAGAGAGAGTTCACAGGTGCTGCCAGATTCTCTGAGAGTGAACTCCCAAAATCTTTCCGGCCCGAGCCTATAATTTCACTTTTGAGAATGCAATCAAATTATCATATTAAATATGATAATTGAATGTGATCATAAGTATCAATTAAAAACTCAGTTCCATGAACTTTACAGAGAATATCAAATTCGTGTGAAATCGATCTTAGATAGAAAACAACAAAGAATCCTATGCTTGCTGTGAGCCTGCCTGCGAAGGAATTGCGTCTGGAACAATCTGCCAACTTGAGTTTTCTAATGAAATCGCGACGCTCTCTCAAAGGCCTTATGCAATTCAAAAGACCAAATTCATTTTGGATTCTATCACCAAGCAACCGATCACCTATTTTTTGAGAATGACCCGCCTCCTTTTTGTCTGCCTTGGAAATATTTGCCGTTCTCCTTCGGGAGAGAATGTAATGCGTCACCTAATCGAACGGGAAGGGCTGATGGATCAGTTTCAGCTCGACTCTGCAGGGACATCCGGCTGGCACATCGGAAACCCACCCGATTCGCGCATGACTCTCGCCGCCAATAACCGGGGCATAGAAATGCTGGGACGCGCCCGTCAGGTAAAGCCGGAGGACTTTGAAAAATTCGACTGGATCTTTGCGATGGACCAGAGCAACTACGAAGACCTCGAGCAGGTTCGCGATGAGTGTAAGAATCCCACTGCCGAGCTGGTCCTTTTCTGCGACTTTTGCGAAGAGCACGAAGAAACGGAAGTACCCGATCCCTACTACGGAGGTGCCGAAGGTTTTGAAACGGTGCTCGACCTACTGGAAGACGGATGCAGTTCCTTTCTGCGGCAGTGGAAAGAAGGAGTCCTGACATGACATTATGATTTCTACGGCGATGGTCGAATGGCTGGAAGAAGAGGCAGGTATCACCGTTCTTCCTGAAACGGCCCATTCCGTTTCCGGAGGCTGTATCAACGAAGCAAAGATTGTGGAACGTGCCGACGGCGGGTCGGTTTTTCTAAAGTTCAACCGCATTGATCGGCTTGACCTTTTCGAGGCAGAAAAGGCGTGCCTCGATCTGATGGCCGAGAGCGGAGCTATTCGCGTGCCGGAACCCTATGCACTCGGCACGGTGGAGGCCTCGGCTGTTTTTGCCATGGAAGGTCTCGACCTACGATCCGGAGGTGGCCCTGGCTCCCAGGAAGTCCTCGCCGAGCAGCTCGCGGCTCTTCATGACACTCTTTCCCCCAATGGAAAATTCGGCGCTGACTTCGACAATTTCATCGGTGCTACTCCTCAGCCCAATGCATGGACGGAGAGCTGGGCGGACTTTTACACCGAACACCGGCTCGATTTTCAATTCCACCTCGCTTCCAAACGGGGCCACACATTTCGAGAAGCGAAGGCGGTAAAGGAGGCTGTGCATGCTCACCTCTCCGGCCTGGAAATTCAGCCTTCCCTACTCCACGGCGACCTTTGGGGCGGTAATGTTAGTTTCTTAACAGACGGAACTCCGGTGCTCTATGATCCGGCGTGCTATTTTGGAGACCGTGAAGCTGACATGGCTTTTACCCGCATGTTCGGTGGCTTCGGCCCGCCTTTTTATCGTCGCTACCGGGAGCGGTGCCCGGAACCTGAGCCGATCCGGGAAACGATCTACAATCTCTATCATCTGCTCAATCACTACAATCTATTCGGAGGTGGTTATGCCAGTCAGGCCGAGAGTTCGATACGAGAGATATTGAGGGAAGTTGCATAAAAATGACCCGCCGGCGCACAGGCACCGACGGGTCGCTGGTGAACCACACAACCAAAATTTGTTTCCGTCTACCCTGCCGTGTGGGCGGCAATGCTCTCCATCCACGGGGCGAGCGCTAAGACTGCATCCTCATACCCCTTGGCAGTGAGAGCATCTGGCTTCTGCTTTCGCAGCCACTTGATCGCACGCTTTGGCTTCATGCCCAGCTTTCCTATCAAGTAGTAGGCCATGAGGATTCCTGTCCTATCCTTCCCTGCATTGCAGTGGACCAAGACAGGCTCCTCTCTCGAAAGGTGTGTATCGACGATCCCATCGAACCGCCGGATAAGTTCGAGCAGTTTCGGGTTTGCTGTGGCATAGGGGCGGCTCAGCTTTTCTTCGAAGGGAAGGATGTAATGAAGCAATCCAGCGTCTGCCACTCGTTCCGCATCGTTTCCCTCCACGAGGCTAACCACCACTCGCAATCCCTGTGAATACAGCTGTTCGGGATTCCACAGGGTCTTCGCCGGTCCCGGCCTACCGTAGAGCAAGCCAGGCTCGATTTCGTAACTGAGTCCGTCGAGTTTCATGCCCGCACATTAGGTGGATTTGACAGGTTTCCGGGTTCAGCGCCAGAAGATCACTACCCTTTGTTTCCCATCCGTACAGAACCACTTTTCCGAAGCGTACCAGTTTTTGTAGTCCCAGTAGCCGGACTGTGAAACCTTCAGGTGATCCTCTACTCTAATCCGAGAGGCCCAAAGCGCATCGATGTCGACGTACCGTATGGACTGACCAGACACCCGAACGTAGTAACCGGCGGGATCCTGGTAAAAATAGACACTGCCTCCTGAATCATTGAAATGGAACTTGGGCCTTATCCCCATGTCTTGCAGCCGCGAGTTGTTGAGGTTACGCCAGGGGTGATTGGCATCGACTTCTCCGTAGAGCCAGTCCTGGGCGTTGACTCCTCCGGTGATCGTAAGTGCTGCAAATGCTGTCAGCAGGAATGTGTAGAATTTGGTTTTCATTGATTTTGGTGTGGTTGGTTGCTCTGCCTTTTTGGCGTCCTGACTACTAGAGGGATGCCTTCGTTTGTAATTCCGGATAAAAGGGAAATAAATTTTTCAGACCTTTTTATCCACACCATCCGCACCGCCAATTTACCCGAAGTTCGGGCCAACAAAAAACCCGCTGGCGCGCTCGCACCAACGGGTTTCTAGACAATCAAAGTTGTACGGCAGGATTACTCAGCGTCAGCTTTTCCTTTGCCCTTGCCTTTTCCTTTGCCCTTACCCTTGCCCTTCATCGGAGCGGAGAGTTCTTCTTTGGAAAGTTCGCCGTCACCGTCTTTGTCACGGGCTTTGAAGATTTTGTCGATCGCTCCGTCGCCGCCTTTTTCTTTCATCTTGGCAGCCATAGGGCCAGCAGCGAACTCGTCTTTGGAAATGGTACCATTTCCATCGGTGTCGAGCTTCTTGATCATCATCTCAGCACGAGCAGCAGGATCGCCTTTGCCCTTGCCTTTTCCTTTGCCCTTACCGCCTTCTTCTTCAGCGTGCGAGAGCCCAACAGCCAGACCAGCAATCATTGCGGTCGCCACTACGAGGATTTTCTTCATATATATAAAGGATTGTTTTGGTTACAGGGGCATCTCCGTCGGAGTTACCCCTTGTCCCCAATCTAACCCTCGCGCGAACTGCGAGTTTCAAAAAATCGAATCAAAAATACTATTTTTTGATCGCGGCCTCCATGATCTCGAAACCACGGTTGATGAGCGCGGTGCGGTCATCGAGGAGCCCGGCGCTCAGAAGAGCATTATCGAGCATCTGGGCAGCGATGAGTTTGGCGAGGTCCGGATTTGATTCGCGGGCAGCTGAAAGGCCGTGGATCAGCTCGTGACGAGGATTGATCTCGAGATCGACCTTCACGGGCGGAAGTTCCTCGTCGGGATTCATGGCCTTCATCATTTGGCGCATCTGGGCAGACATACCGCTCTCGGGGACAAGAACCGCCGCGGGGCTGCTAACGAGACGTTTGCCTGCCTCGACCTTTTCAATTTGCTCACCGAGTTCGCCTTCGAGGAACTCGTAAAGAAGCTTGAGTTCGTCGTCAGAGAGAGTCTCGCCCTCGTGGGCAACAGTGTCGTCGTCTTCCAATTCGAGGCCAGCGCTGGCAGCCGATATGAGTTGCTTGCCATCGACTTCGTTGAGATGCTGCAAAAGGTAATCGTCAATGGTGTCGAAGAAATAGATCACCTCAAGCCCTCGGCCTTTCAGGGCTTCGAGATATGGACCGGCTTCAATCGCAGCGCGATCGGGGCCGACGAGGTAGTAGATTTTCTTCTGACCATCCTTAGCACGAGTCTGGTAGTCCTCGAAGGAAGTCAGCTCGCCTTTTTCCGTCATGGAGCTTTCGAAACGAATGAGCTTCGCGAGCGCCTCGCGGTGTTCGAAGTCGACCACGATCCCCTCTTTCAGGAACCGGCTGAACTTGCCGTAGAACTCTTTGTATTTGTCCGCATCGTCTTTGGCCTCGCCATCGAGGAACTTGAGGAAACGCTTGGTAACGACACGATTCAGTTTCCGGACGAGGCTGCTGTCCTGCATGGACTCGCGGCTGATGTTCAACGGGATATCGGCGCTGTCGATTACTCCACGAAGGAAACGAAGCCATTCCGGGAGGAGCCCCTCTGGCTTGTCATCGATGAGCACGTTTTTGCAGTAGAGGGATACTCCCGGCTCCATCTGCCCCATTCCCCAGAGTTCTGTGTTTTCTGTGGGGACGAAAAGAAGTGCGTTCAGCTCCAACGGCATGTCAGCGCTGAAGTGCATGCGGTAGCGCGGATCGTCGAATGCCTTGGCGGAGAACTTGTAGAATTCGTTGTATTCCTCGTCGGTGACTTCGGATTTTTTCTTTCTCCAGATCGCCTCGATTTTGTTGACTCGCTCTTCGCCGATCATGATCGGGAAAGAAACGAAGCTGGAGTAGTTCTCGAGGATCTGCTTTACCCGGTCTTCCTTGGCGAACTCTTCGTTTTCTTCGCGGAGCTTCAGGACGATGCGGGTGCCGCGGTCGAGTTCTTCTTCTGATTCCTCGATTTCGTAGCCTGTTTTCCCATCGCTTTTCCAAACAAGACTCTCGGCATCTGTTTTCCAAGAGTGCGTGTAGACGGTCACTTCATCAGCCACCATGAATGCCGAGTAGAAACCAACACCGAATTGACCAATGAGAGAGCTTTCTTTCTGCTGGGATTCCTCAAGGGCTTTCACAAACGCTTTGGAACCAGAGTGGGCAATCGTCCCGAGGTTCTCGTGAAGCTCGTCCCGAGTCATACCAAGACCGTGATCGCTGATGGTCACGGTCTTTGCCTCTTCATCGACGGAAATCTCGATATTCAGTTCCTTCTCGGGCTGGTAGATATCCGTCTCCGTCAGTTGAGTGTGACGCAATTTCTCCAGAGCATCGGAGGCGTTGGAAACCAATTCACGAACGAAGATCTCTTTGTCCGTGTAGAGAGAGTTGATCACAATATCGAGCACCTGGCTCACTTCGGCCTGGAATTCTCTCTTTTCAGGGGTAGCAGACGTCGTCATAGGATAGTCGGGTATTTCTTTTGATTTTGGCTGGACCATGTAGGCACATAGCCGCTTGTCAAGCGCGGCGGCACCTCAGTCTTTGTCTACAAATGGAGGATTTCAGCGAATTGGCGGGGGCTGTCTGCCTTCATCGCCGTCTACCTGGAGGGCTGTCAGCAGGTCAGAGGCAGCTCCTTTTGCCGGGAGCATAATCACCTCTCCGTTTCCGGATAGGATTTCCTGGGTCTCCAGAACGTTAAACAAGGTCTCGATAACTTCCGGATCTTCACCGATTTGACGCAGCGCTTCGCCGACCAGCTTCGGACGAACGGCGTGTGCCTTCGCGAATTCGATAGAAGCTTCCTGCTCTGCGCGGGACTTGATGATATCGGTCTGGTTATCACCCGCCTGGCGAATGGCCGAGGTTACCTGACGCAGGCGGTTTACCACTTTCTGCTCGATCTGATGGATCATGGCAGCATCGCGAAAGTGCACCTTCCGGATGTAGACCGATCCAAGAGAATATCCCCAGCTTTCCGACTTTGGCGAAACCTCGGCCCGAACCTCTCGGCTCATGGTGTGGCGGTTCTGCATCATGTCGTCGAGCGGCATGTTACTGAGGCTACGCACCGTGGTATTGGTGACGTTGGCCTGGAGGGAGCCCTCCGGATCTGTATTTTCGAAAAGATACGCCACAGGGTCGCTGACTCTCATCTCGTACCAGACACCGATCCCCACAGGTGTTCCCTCTTCCGAGTTCACCTGGCGAGAACGCAGGTAGCGCTGATCAAGACGCATATCCAAAGTGTGCACCTTTCCGAAGAAAGGAACCAGCAAAACACCGGGTCCTACTTTGAATGGAGTGAAGTGAAGACCCGACTCACTGATGACTCCGATGACCTTGCCGAAGAGGACAAACACCTTACACCGGCACTCGTCGACTGTGGTAAACCAGCAGAGAAATTTCACGATTCCCACGAGGATCGGCAACCCGATCAACATGCCAAAAAATGTTGCTACAGCAGCGATAATAAAGCTCATGATTCTCCTGTGCTGATGACTCGGCGTGCACGCCGGAAAAGTTGTAGTTTCACGTTCCGCAGGTATGCCGCGAGCGATTCGGACTTCCCGTTGGCTTTCAATTCTTTCAGCTCATCAGCCACTCTCAAGAGCGGCTCGACTTCGGCCTGGACGCGCATGGTCTGGATCTCCACCGCACGTTTCGACTGCTCGATTTTCTGATCCGCTTCCGCCTGCGCCAGACTGATATCCGCAGATACCTCGTTATGAGCGGTATTAATCGCCGCGAGGGCAGATTCAATCTCCTCGGGCGGATCGATCCCGGTGATCAGCGATGCGTCCAGCTCGATCCCGTAGCGAGCCGCTGAGCTAAGACACTCTCGGTCCATCTGCTCGTTGAGCTCATTGAGGTTCTTCCGCAGGTCATTAATAGAAATACCTTCCAACTGCGAGGTATCTGCTTCGATGAGGCTTTCATCCAGATCTCCCAGAGGAAGGGTGGATTCGCGAGGAGCTTCGAAATTTGCGATCCGCTCCCGGAGAATCGAAACAAAATATCCCATGATGTGTGCCACTGGATGCTTCACCCCGAAAAGGTAGGCGTAGAGATTTCGCTCGGAGACTTTAAAGCGAAGCTGGCCTGTTACCCCGATGTTGAGTTGGTCCTTTGTGACCGCTTCCAGGATCGTCCAGGACTGATTGACGGTCGGGTCCTCCGGATCATAGGCAATGCTGGCTGTCTCGATGGCCACGCTGACTTTATGGACCTTCTGCCAGGGCATCTTGATGTAAGGACCACCGGGGCCGATCACCCGTACCTGAGGGTAGTTGTACCGATTCTTGTGCTCATCGCTCAAATGCTCGGAAATAGGTAAATCCAGCGTCGACTTCCCCTTCAACTGCTGGACACGGCCGAAGGTTGTTAATACCGCTCGTTGGTTTTGCTCCACCGTAAAAAAGCCCGTTAACACGCAACGGACGATGAACCAGCCAATGAGCCCCACAATCACACCAATTATGACGGACATATCGGAAAGGTGAACGGGCATAGTGACTATGCCAAGGAAAAATTCCGCAACCTGATCGGCTGCTTACCCTATTCCACTTCGCGGCGTTGGAAGAGCTTTTTCAGAGGCAGGACTTCAGTATTCGTTTCTCCGCCCGTTTCCGCCCTCGAAGCCTGATTTTTGAAAAGACCCTGTCCGAGCTTTCGCAGACCTTCTACCGGAATATTGGTCATCTCCGAAATCATCTGGGCAGGAACTTTTCCGAGATTGGATATGTGTTTCGCTTTCCAGACAGGCTCCTTGATTGATCCTGTTCCCGAAAAGGTAAGCAGCTCTGAGACCGGTGTCAGAATCGCACTGGTCAGTTGATCCCGGGTATTCACTACGGCCTCCATATCGATTGATTGATCGACAAAAGAAACATCGCCAATTGCCCGAACTCGGAAGGAAGGAGCCAATGCGACCAGGTCATTCGTTTTGAGAACACCATTCTCAATCTGGAAGGTGGCCGTCGCCTCGTTGACAACGCTGTGGCCAGCGTTTTCCTGGCTTCCGTTGCCCTTGGAGATAAGCTTGGAAAGTGGTCCGAGTACGGGCAAAGCAAAGAGATGCCCGTTTGAAATCGTAGCCCTTCCCTGCCCCTGCAGTGAAGAGAGATCCGCCGCATTTCCGGAGAGACTGAAGACAGTATCAACCGATCCTTTGATCGCGTCGACATCTCCGTAGTGCTTGGTAACAGCTTCCAGCGGAACTCCGGTTACGCTAAGTGTCGTTTCAAATGGTCTGTCTGGAGAGCGCACATTCGTTGCATCGTACTCCAGTTCGAAATTCCCTCCGAAAGTTCCTGCAGTCAGCGAAGTGAGATGCACTCGGCTGCGGTCAATTGAGACGTTTCCTTTCGCGTTTTCCAGAGTCAGCGTCTTACCCAGGAAGTCATAGAGTGCGGTCCCCTGGCTTTCAAAAGACAGCTCGACTTTGGTCCGTCGAGATTCGTCTCCCACCTCATCGGCACGCCGTGCATCCAGCGTCCCAGCGAGCCTCACAGTCGGTGGATTCTCAAACCGATATTTGCCCAGCGATTCTCCCAATTGGCGATTGAAGGCAGATGCCCCTTCTACAAGATGGACAGTTGAAACGACTCCTTTGACCTCCCACTGCTTGTCCGCAACATTGTTCTGGGCCAACTCTGCGATGATCTTCCCTTCCTTCCGGGAGAGGAGAACATTTCGGAAATACTGGACACCCTCCTCCGTCTCGATCTCTGTCTCCAGTTCCAGAAAAGGAACTCCATTGAGACGGAAATTCCGAAGGTCGATGACGCCTCGGTTTCTCCACGTTTTCATATCCCATTCCGGCCCCCCGCCTTCTCCAGCCAGATAGACACTGGAGGTGTCGTCGAAACTCCACGAGTCGATGAACTTCCGCCCTTCTTCGTTGAAAAACGGTCGGAACACTTTCGGGTCCAGCTTGATCTCTGTTTGATACTGAACTGCGGAATCACCAGCCTCCGGCTCGTATTTCAAATTCAAGAACGCGACGCCAGTCTTATGATCCAACCGAAGGTTCCTCAGATAATAACGATCTTCTGCCAAGCTGAAACCGAAGTCGATTCCTGCGAACACTGACCCTCTGGTAACAAAACGTTCCGATCGGAACTCTCCCAACATTTCACCTGGAAACCCAGCTCCCTCTTCACCAAATCGGTCCAACTCCAAGTATCCGTTTACGCTGATTTCGGGAGGGTTGAAAAATACTACTTCACCGAGTTTTTTGTCCTCCCAGAAAAGTCCAATCAGGCTGGCCAAATCTGCGTCTGAATCGACAGAAAAATCCAGCCGGTTGCCGTCTTGCTTCCACTTCCCGCTGCATGTCAGGCGCCCCTTTTTGTCTTGGAGAATCAATTCGGTGATTTCTGCCTCGTTTTCGAGCCCATCAAACTCGACATCGGCTGATAAAGAATCCACCACGTAGGTTCGCTTTTTGTCCCTGAACGTCCCTGCCCGGATCTTTGCCTGTGCAGTGGCAGTGGAAATATCATCCAAGTCCCCACGAAACTCGATATCAACCACGGGCGGTTCTCCGGGGAAATTGAAAGAGTCCAAGGCCTTCATCACCTTCAAGAGCTGGCGCCTTCGTCCGGCTAATTCCTCAGCCCTTTCTTCACTTACCTGTTCTTCTTCCTCCTGATCTTTTCCCTCAGAAGATCTCAGAAGAGACCCTTTTACTCTCAATTCGATGCCCGCAAAAGTGGCCTCTGCTTTCAGGATTTCGATGACGCTCTCCGTAACAACTACTCGGCCCGAGAGCTTCTCGATTTTCACTTTTCTCCCCTGTGGCTTGGACGGGTCCAATGGCAGGGAAAGCTTTGCGTCTTGGACATCGAGCGTGTTGATGAGGACCTGCTTTTTGTTGAAAATGTTACTCAAATCGACGTCAAGATAGACGTCGTTCAGGAAAGCAACTTCCTCGGTCTGTTCAGGGTCGAGATAGAATCGAACATCTTCCGCGACCAACCCACGAAACGCCCCGAGGGTGACTTTTCCGATCTCCACGTGATATCCCCGCTTCTCAAATTCACGCTCGATGGCATCTCGCCAACTCTCAGTAAACCCTTCCTTCCGGGCATAAATGGCCGCCGTCACGATGACCAGGGTCGTGACCAGACAGGTAATCAGGAATATTCCGCGAAACCACCGCATCAAAAAGAGCAACGAGCTACCTTCCGAGAGAAAACTGGCCGAAACCAGCAATTAATTTCTTCAGGAGCTGTTGAATTGCAATCGCTGTAACGATTCAGCCCTGAGAATCCTTGGGAGAAACTCAGGAGACCTGCGAGCGCCGCACGACCCTTTTGCTACCTTGAAAAGATCTCGCGCAAGCGATAGAGGAGAAGATTCAGAATGCGCATCATTTCCGGAAAGGCTGGAAGCATCCCATTACGGGTGCCCAAAAGTCTCACTCGCCCAACCACGGACCGAGTGCGTGAGGCCATGTTCTCGGCTCTGGGCGACATCGTGATCGGTGCAAATGTGCTGGATCTGTTTGCAGGGTCGGGTTCGCTTGGAATCGAGTCTCTGAGCCGCGGGGCTACCTCGGTAACCTTTGTCGAGTCGAACGACGCAGCCTGCAAAGTAATCACCGGTAATCTCGAAAAGGCGAATTTGAAGGGGGGAAAAGTGATGCGTCAAAACGTGAGTTCTTACCTTTCACGAACGAGTCCTGGCGAATTTGACATTATCTTCGCTGATCCTCCATATGCCAGGGACGATGGTACCCGGGAAGCTCTGCACTCCCTCCTTGATAACGGCAGCCCTCAGCGGGCGCTGAAGGATGATGGCATCTTCGTGCTTGAATCCCTTGCTTCTGACCCTCTCCCTGAGATGCCACTCTGGAAAACAGTCAAAGAGAAAACTTACGGCACAACGCGTGTCAGTTATCTAGTTGCGATTCGGCCCTGAATCCCCTTCCGTCCCCGTATGCCTCGCGCGCTCGTCTACACGATTTACAACCTGCTACTCCCTTTGGCTCTGCTGATTGGATTGCCGTCGTTCCTGATCAAGGGCATTCGCCGGGGTGGACTGGCCCGCAACTTTCGGCAGCGGCTTGGTTTTTTTCGTGAAGAGACACTGGCTAAGTTTCGCGAGAAAGAACCCATCTGGATTCATGCAGTGAGCGTTGGAGAAGTTTTCATCGCTCTCAAGATCATTGAAGAGATTCGCGAACAGTCTCCTGGGGTATCGATGGTCCTCAGCACGACCACTACCACCGGGTATCGCGTTGCCGAAGAAAAGGAAGCCGAAGACCTGACCGTGATACACAACCCGGTGGATCTGCCCTTTGTCACCTCACGGGTGATTCGCCTGATCTCCCCATCAAGGCTGGTCCTGATCGAGGCAGAAATCTGGCCAAACCTCGTGCGACAATTGAAGAAACGCAGCGTTCCGGTGCTGCTGATCAATGCACGGCTTTCTCCGCGCTCAGAAATTCGCTACAAAAAGGTGCTCCCTCTCATAGAACCTGTTTTTTCTTTAGTAGACGGGGTCACTGTTCCCTTTGAGGCAGACATTGATCGTTGGTCTGGCCTGGGAATCGATTCAGAAAAAATCTCAGTACTCGGCAGTGTGAAATTCGATCAACCCGCCAATGCAGCCCAGGAAGCCCAGGTGGCTGAATTACGACTTTGGCTCGAATCGACCGGTATGCCGCCTGACAACCGTGTCATCCTGGGAGGGAGCACTCACCCGGGAGAAGAAATTGTTCTAAATGAGGTCGTTGGCTCCTTGCGGGATGAATTTTCCAACCTCGCCCTCGTCGTAGTTCCTCGACATGCAGAGAGAGGGGGCGAGATTGCGCGACAGCTGTCCGACGCGGGCGCGAACCCGGTTCTTCGTGTAGCGAACGATCTGGATCTCTCCGATGACGTCTCTAAACCACGAGTCTGGATTGCCAATACAACGGGCGAATTGCGGTCCTGGTACAGTTTGGCCGAAGCCGTATTTGTTGGAAAAAGCTTTTGTGCTGTAGGCGGGCAGAACCCGGTTGAACCCGTTCTCGCCGGGAAACCTGTAATCGTAGGACCGCGAATGGAGAATTTCCTCGATGTGGTCAATGATCTCCTCGCCACAGATGGATTGATTCAGATAAATGAGGAGAATACCGAAGCGTTAATCGAGTCGTTTCGAAAGATCCTTTCTGAGCCGGAACTCGGAAAGTCCATGGCGCAGCGAGGGGCAAAAGCAATGGCCCGACACAAGGGCGCGACCGAACGAAACGTGAGGTTTATTCTCGACCATCCTATGATAGAGAAACCGGCCGCCTGAGATTCACAAATCCGTCGCTGGACAGGAGGCCTTGTCTCCCTCAACATACCCAATCAAATAGGACTAACGAAACTCCCCCCGCTTTCTTTACCAAATGTCTGGATTTCCCGAAGCCCTGCAACCTTGGTGGCTTATCCCGCTGGGATATGTCGTCGGTGCCACGCCTTTTGGGTTCATGGCAGGTAAAATGAAGGGGTTGGACATCCGCGACCACGGCAGCGGCAATATTGGCGCTACCAATGCGATGCGTATCCTGGGAAAGCCAATCGGGTATACCATCCTGTTTCTGGACATCCTGAAAGGTCTTCTTCCCGTCCTCCTCGCCAAATCTCTCGGCGACTCTTCCCTCATCGCGATCGCCACTGCGATCGCAGCCATCATGGGGCATAACTATACATTCTGGCTCGGTTTCAAAGGAGGCAAAGGAATTGCTACTACGGCTGGTGCAGTGGTACCGATTTTACCTATACCTATCCTGGTTGCACTCCTCACCTGGATTATTACACTGAAGCTCAGTCGCTATGTGTCGGTCGCTTCGATCGCAGCGGCAATAGCCATCCCAACCACAGTCGTGGTGCAGAGCTTGATTGCCGGAAAGTGGGACCTCGCAGTTCTCGGTCTAGCACTGTTTGTTTGCTTGCTCGCCATCTGGAAACACAGAGCCAACATTTCACGACTGAGACGCGGAGAAGAACCAAGAGCTGAAAAGAAACGCAAAGAACCGAAACCGGAATAGAATGATAGAGAAAGCGGCGATTTTGGGCTCGGGGAGCTGGGGCACAGCTCTCGCCGTTGCCCTATCAGATTCGAAAGTGGATGTGACCATTTATGGGAATCGTGAGGATACATGCGATACGATCAACACGACGCACGAGAATCCCGATTACCTCCCGGGAATCAAATTACCCGAGACTATCGTTGCCACTACCGAAATCAAAGATGTCTGCGATAAGCCTCTCATTTTGATGGTTGTCCCGTCCCAGGTAGCACGAGCTGTCCTGACACAACTCTTAGAAGCTGGGCTGCCGGAAGAAACCATCCTCGTATCGTGCACCAAGGGCATCGATCCCGGCACAGGAAAGCTCATGCACGAGTTGATGAGCGAGATTTTTCCGAACAATCCAACTGCAGTACTATCTGGTCCGAGTCATGCAGAAGAGGTCGCAAAAAGAGCGGCCACCCTCGTTACAGTTGGCTCTGACTCTACTCAGGTCGCAGAGGCCGTTCAGGAGGTATTCACCCTTCCGTGGTTTCGGTCCTACACCACAGACGACGTGGTAGGTATAGAAGTAGGTGGTGTCGTCAAAAACGTTTTCGCCATTGCGGCGGGAGCTGCCGACGGTCTCGGGCTTGGTGACAATGCGAAGGCGGCAATGGTCACAAGGGGACTCGCGGAAATGACTCGACTTGGCGTAGCAATGGGAGCACGAGAGGAGACTTTCCGAGGATTGAGCGGTGTAGGAGATGTCATTGTTACCTGCTACAGCGAGCACAGCCGAAACAACCGGGTCGGCAAAATGATCGGCCAAGGCAAGACTCTCCAAGAGGCAATCGATGCGATGAATCAAGTCGCTGAAGGTGTGCCGAATGCGAAGAACGCCTACGAGCTGGCACACAAGCTCAAGGTACGCACTCCCCTGATCGATCAGGTTTACGCCGTCTTGTATGAAGACAAACCCGCTCTGAAAGCACTCCAAGAGCTCTTGCAGCGAGATCCACGGTCGGAGACAGACTGATGCGAAGCATACTCCTGCTCGCTTTCGCTCTACTGTTCTTTACTTCACAGAACGGAAGAGCACTTGAAATGCAGGACGGCACGGAGCTGCCGGGAAAGGTGATCGGATTCAACTTCGATACCAAAGAACTAACGGTCGAAGCTCCGAGTTCGGGAAAGAGCACAGTGGTCCCAACTCGCGAATTGTCACTGCGCAGCAAACAGACGCTTCTCTTCTCGCAGGTCTTTCACCGCAGCTACCCGGAAGGAAAGAAATGGCCTCGTGAAAAGGTCAATCTCACGATGTACGGAATACTAGCTCCCGTCATCGCCCTTTTAGGAGGCTTCTGGATCGCCGGATGGTTGATTGGAGGAAAATTCAATCCGGTTCGAGCATTCTTCGGGTTTTTCGGCGGCTGGATCGTCGGCACGCTATTTGTCGTTTTTTATCTCTTTTTCGCCGCCCGATTCGACAAGGGAGCAGCCGTGATCGGAATCGGTTTCCTGATGGCTTCCGTGTTTGTCCCAATGTTTGTTTCCGCGATTTATCAATGCTCATTCTTCCGCGGCCTCGCTGTATTCCTCTTTCACCTGATAGCCGCAGCATGCCTCACCGCAATTGGCCTCGTCGCATGCGAACTGTTCATTCCACCAGATCAATTGAACTTTTGGTGGAATGTCAGGGTATTCGAACCAGTCGGGCTGATCTAAGTCAGGAAAAAAGGGCGAGCATTTCTCGATAAAACTCTTCACTCCCTTCAGCCCCCTCTGCCGGTGCCCATTCAGCAAATACCTTATCGGAGTTGTCGTAGGGACCGCGTTTGATTTCCAGAATGACTGTGTCCGGATCCAGAGCGAGGACACCGTGCCAGACACATGCCTCGATATCGATCATTTGCCCGGCACCGAGACGATGACTTGATACAAAATCTCCTTCTTCGGAATAAATTACAAAGCCCAGACATCCCTGAAGCACCAGAATGGTCTCCGTAGCCGAGTCTCTCGGATGCTGATGGGGCTGTATATATGTCCCCGGCTGCAGGAAATTGAGCATACGCTGAACGAGATCGTCCTGATGCCGATGTATGGGGAAAAGCATTCTCCCGCGAGGGCTCTTTCGCGACTCCGCAAGCCCCTGCTCCAGCAGTTCCGGGGTCAGTTCAAAAACATCCCCGGTGGGGTTTTCCATCGCAAGTTTCATCAGGAAAGAAAATCTGTAATCACCATGATACTACGCCCAAAAAGATGGTAACATTGACCGGGAACCTGTTTCTCGTCTATTCTTTTCCAAACACAATTCCACAATGACTACGCCTCCCCCAACACCGCCGCCTGTCCCCG
Organism: Verrucomicrobiales bacterium; assembly: GCA_002698785.1. GTDB lineage: Bacteria > Verrucomicrobiota > Verrucomicrobiia > Verrucomicrobiales > DEV007 > Arctic95D-9. Next base: position 353,343 of record PAAG01000047.1, read on the forward strand.
CAACTTCAGGCCAGTCTCCTACGGGTGCCAAGTGGCCGAAGGTCCTCGGCATCATTCTACTCGTGTTCGGAGTACTGGGGCTCGGACAAGGATTACTGGCACCAGCATCCGTCTTCCTCACCAAGGAACAGATGCAGAGCTTTGTAGACATGGGAGCCGAGCAGGAGCAAGTCGACGAATACATTTCCCAACTCAAGAGCCAAAGCTACCTCTCGGGCGCCGTATACGCCATCTTGGGAGCACTTCTGCTGACAGGCGGAATACTGATGCTAAAGCGCCGAAAGGTCTGCTCACCATTATTGCAGACATGGGCTGTCCTGAAAATCCTCGGCGGCGGATTTGTCATCTTTCGCCAGATGAGCCTGACAGAACTTCAGATGGAGATCATGATGGTCGACTCCAACACCATGGGAGGCAAGGAAGCCGAAATGATGGAATCGATCTTCGACTATTCGATGAAGATCGGAATGATCTTCGGCATTATTTTTCTCGCCGCACTTCCCATTTTCGTAATCATCTGGCTGAACCGGTCGAAAATTCGTGACCAGATACAAGCCTGGTAAAGGAGAGAATCACTCTCCTTTTTCCTTAGCTTTCCCCTTTTCTGCATCGCCTTCAGCAGGCTTTGCCTCTTCCGCTGGTTTCTCCTCTTTGGGAGGAGCCACAAACTTCGGCAGCGGAGGCCGCTGGGCATATTTGCGAATGTCTTCCGGCATGATGTCCGTGCCGAATCGCTTGCTGAAAGTGAATGCGAGACTCTGCATCTCAGCCACTGCTCTTTCGCTTTCCTTTGCCAGAGCAGGATCTTCCGACTGCATCGTCATGGCAGCACCCATCGCCAGCTTGCTCATGAGAGGATCGTATCCATGGCCAAGAGTGAAGGCACGATAGTAATCATCGAGAGCGTTATTTGTGTCACCCTCCGCCTCATACACTTTCGCACGAAGATAGGAAAGTTGAGCAGCGTCCGCAGGTGGCATCTCTTTGAATTTCGGAGCGGGGAGCAACTTGGCTTCTCCAAGAACTGGCTCCTGATACGCTTCCAAAGCGGCTTTCAAATCTTCAGTTTTCTTTGCTCCGAGCATTCCCCAGAGCTTGATCATTTGATAAGGGTGCTGATACACCTCTCCAAGCTTCGACTCGACAGTCTGTCCCGCCTTGGACTCTGCCAACTGCAGTAGTGAGCCATACTGACCGGCCCTCCGGAGGCTCTCCATGTGATAGAAGAAAGCCTCGGAAGCAAAATTCTGCGGGGCATTCAGGATGATCGCGTAGTTCCGAGCTACCTGCCCGAACATGGCAGCTGCCTCGGCATAATTTCCGGCGTTGAACTGCGTCCTCGCATTCGAGAGAGCTTCGGCGCGTTCTTCGATAAAAATCGCCTTATTCAATCCCTCGCCAGCAATCTGCGTATACGGAACGGGAGCCCCTTGTCCACCAGAAGCCGTCGCAAACAGGAGCGCCTGATCGTTGGCATTCTGAATGAATCCCTGCCTTCTGGTGCCATCAGACATTGCCAGGACCGCCTGGACCTCTCTGACCGGTCCGCCATCCTGCGCAATCAATCCGCTGACGCCCAAAACAAGTGCTGAGAAAATAGTAATTTTTTTCATTTCGAAATCTTTCTAGTCTTCCACCGGGCGCGATTAGTTGGGCTCCGCGATACCCAGTTCGATGAGGATCTGCTGCTCTTCCTCAGGAGTAATGTTTAAATCTGTCTTCATCTGCTCGACATCTCGACGAAGTCGGCGAAGAGCCCCGGACGGAACATCCTCGTCGGTCAATTTCTGCCACTGATAGAGATACTTCCGGGTAAGTTTGTAGAGAGAAAGCTCGCGAGCTCTCTTCTCTGCCTGAGCCTCCGGAGTGGATGTGTCCATCTTCTCGAAGTCGGCGAGGCTGTTTGGAATGTACTTCTCCCATGCCTGCACCACCCAGTCGTAGTAAACCGCATAGGTCGAAACCACAGAAAGATACGCCCTGTTCGCTCCCACAGGATCATTCAGCTCATCGAGGACTGTGCCCATGAGGAAACCAGCCTCAGCCCGCTTCTCGCGCTCCTTCTTGAACATCCACTTCTCCTTGTTGATGATGTCCAGATTCGCGAGCGCATCCTTCCATTCTTCGCTCTTGATGTGAAGCTTGGCGAGATTCAAATGCGCTTCCGGAGTCAGGTCCCGGTCCTCATATTTGTTGATGACTCGGCGAAATCTCTCACGCGCAGACTGAATCTTTGCAGGGTCGGCTGCTCGCATTTCGATTCCCGCGAGGGCCATTTCTGCAGGTGCTTTGAACTGGTCCACTTCCGGGTTCGTCCGCGCGAGAAGCTCCTCGAAGTAAGGAACCCCCAGGAAAGGGTTATCAGAATTGGCGAAATATTTGCCAACCTGCTGAAGAGCAAACGCGGAGAGTTTCCGAATGTCGAACTTCCTCAGGTCCTCGAAGACCGCTGCAATCTGTGATTCCACCTTGGCGTATTCGGGAGAATCTTTCTCCATCTTCTTCCTGTGCTCCTGCAGCACGATGACCTGCTGAATCTTCAGCCAGGTAAGAAGAGCCTGATTGGCAGGATCGATCCCAGGGAAGTTGTTCAATGTTGCCAAAGTCTCCTCAATACCTCGAATACGAACCGATGCTTCCGCATAAGAACCAATCGCCTGGCGCAGCAAGGTCACATCCTGTTGCTCGGAAGGCTTGCTACCGAGGAAAAGAATCATCTTCTCTACCTGCTCCAATCCTTCTTCTCCCCTTCCCTTGGCTTCCAGATGCTCAAGAGAGAAAATGGAAATCTGCGGCTCCCAATACGTCCCTTCGTAATCGGGAAAGAAAGCGTCGAACTGAGCAATCCCCTTATCGATTTCTCCGTCCGTGTAGTACATCTCAGCGGACTTCCACAAGCCTTCACTGACAGACTCTTTGTGAAAATCGAGACGATCCGGGTCGCTCTTTTCCGAAGCCTGACCAGCCTCAACAGCAGCAAGATAGGAGTCCAAAGCAGCTTGACGCCACTCGGCTTTCTTCTCCTCCTGCTCCTGTCCAAGCGCTGCAGACTGCACCGTGTACGCATCGCCTCGAATGTTCATCACGCGTCCAACTTGGAAGGAATCCGGACGCTCTTCCTTCAGACGGTCCGCTGCTGTAATCGCTGCGGGGTAATCCTGGAGATTGAATCGCGCGATCGCCAAATCTGCGAGAGCTGCATCAAGGAATCGCTCAGACTCCGGGAACGCTTTCAGGAACTCTTCAGCCTGATCAGCAGCGTCACGCATTTTTCCAAGAATGAGAGAATTGCTCTCGCGATGGAACATTACGATTTCGCGGTTGCCGCCATCCGGATAGTTCTTCACGTATTCCGCAAACGGCTCCTCAGCTTCTTCATGGCGCTTCAAAGTGTACAGCGCGAGAGAATACAGCGCGTCGCCCAATTCCCGCTGGGCATCGCCCGCGTCATATTGCTCACGTACCCGCTCTGCGACTCGAATCACTTCTTCGTAATTTCCCGAAGTGAACAGAGATTGAAGCATGAAAGTGGAAACATTGTTCCGGAGTTCATGCTCCTCTGGCATCTCCGCCATGAACTTCTCCCCAAAATACTGTGCTGCGCTGTAGTCACCCAATGATGAAGAAAGTCGAGACGCTTCGTGCAGAATCTCTGCACGCAAAGTCGGGTTCACGTCAGGATAATGCTCCGCAAGGTGCCAGTATAGGACACGGGGGCCGTGCAGGTTCCCCATTCCCTGATAGCACTTCGCCATCAACTGCAGAGTCTCCACATCCGGGTGCGTCTCTGATGCCTCACGAGCATCCAACTGTGCCAGCAACTGCTGATACCCCGAGGGAACACCCGCGCCGATAGGAAGCCGGGCCAGCCCGAGTTCAATGTCTTCTCTGATCTCAGACGTCGTCGGCACGTAGGAAAGGTAGCGCAGAGCGAGCGGATACATCCGTGCTCTAGTCGAATCAAAAGCCAGTTTGCGAAGGCGATCGACAAAGCCGTAGCGGAACTGGTCGAAGGGAGAAAGCCGGATAAAGTCCCCGTTCTTATCAAGGAATGCGTGAGCTGTTTCCTCGATCTTCTCAATAGCTGCATCATCGTCACCTGCCGCCTGTGCCTGCTCTGCCCAAGCGACACCGAGTTCGAGCACCCCCTGCATCAGGAATGGAGGCTGCACATTCCACTCCTGGCGATTATCAAAAAGTTCCTGCACCGTGGCCACGCCCTCTTCGAATCGGCCCAGCGCCATCAGAGAATTTCCGTAGCGGAGTTTGAAGCTGTTCCTTACCTGGGACAGCTCTGCAGGATCGGGATTGGAGGCGAGATACTCGTCGTACAGCTTCAACGCTTCTTCGTGATTCCCCAACTGCGCTTTACAGAATCCATACTGAAACTTACCCAGGTTTTTCCGCTTGTTGGTGGTATCGATAGGAGTCTCGACGAAATCAGCCATCTCATCCGATTCCACACACAACTTGAAAGCTTCGTGAGCATCCTCAAATCGACCTTGAGGAAGAAGTGTCATCCCGTAGTCGAAAAATACTCCACCAGCAGCAGCACCGTAATCTTCGAAAAGAGTCTCCCTGCCGCCAGACAGGTCGATCAATTTTTCAAACGTCTTCGAGGCCTCGACATGATCGCCTGACATACTCAACTCACCAGCCTTCTGGTAGAGAGCCTCAAAACTCTCATCCTCCTGCGCATCGGACGCGGACGGTAAAACACACAACCCCACCAAAGGCAGGAAACAAAGAACTTTGCGAAACCAACTATTCATTTAACTAACAAAAAACTATTTATCGGAAAACCACGAATCCTCGAACATCACATTTTTGATGCCGACTTTAGAAAGGCAATTCATCACATCTATTAAGCGCTGCCCAGACACTGAATCGTCTACATTGAGGTTCACTCGGGCAAACTCGACCTCCCCCATTACCCTGCATGCCTCCACATAGGTCCGGAGTCTGTCCTCCAAAACGATCAGATTCCGGTTGGAAGGATCGGCATCGACCAACTCCTCTTCATACAGAACATTCCCGATCTCATCGACACGAATGTGAGGGTGTTCGTACTCCCTCTCGGCCACGGCCGTGGCATCTGGATCTTCAGTTGGGATTTTCGCCTCCAGATCCCCTTCACGAGGATCAAGGGTGGAAGTCACGAGAAAATAGATCAGCAGAAGAAAACCGACATCGATCAGGGAAGAAGTATCCAACCGGTATTTGTCGCTTTCAGTATCTCTGCCAATCTTGCTTATCATGCTCCACGGGGAGAACAGGAGGATTCACCGCAACGCGGGGGGCAGCGCTATTCGTCGGTGAATCCGGTAATGGTTACGTTAGTAATATCGACGTCCGGATCCGCCAATGCGTTCAAAACATCGATAAATCTTTGCCCTTTGGCCGCATCGTTTGCCGCGATAATCACGAGCGGTTCGGAATCTGTCAGGCGCGCGCTCTCAGCATACGTCCGCAAACGGTCAAGCAACAGCGGCACTTCCCGAGACTCGGCATCGGTGTCTAGAACCTCGTCGTTGAGCACGATGTGACCTGTGCCATTCACCTCGATCGTCATCTGATCAATCTCGACTGCCGCACCGCTTCCGGAACTCGTCGGCATGGTCATGCCCAGATCGGCCTCTTTCGGATCTAGAGTCGAGGTGACGAGGAAATAAATCAGGAGGAGGAAACTGACGTCAATCAATGACGACATATCCAAACCTGGATCTTCTTCTTGGGGGGCTTTTCTGCGCGAAGCCATAAATTCTTACTTCAGAATCAATTCTAATCAGAAATCGAAAGGAATGTCACCTCTCGACTACATAACTACCGAAAATAACCTCGGAAACCCCCGCTTCTCCAGCAGCCTTGACCACCCGTTTGATCTCCCGGGTGTCCACTGCCTCGTCAGCTCGGAGGTTCAGGCGAATGGGATTGACTCCATTTGCTTCCATTTGGATGCGAAGTTGATCGACGTAATCAATAATCGCCTCAGTAGTAGGAAGTTCCTGCTGATCCTGAGCCCAGACACTTCCGTCTTCCAGAACGTTCACCACGATTCGACCAGTGGCCACCTTGGCAACAACCGCGTTGTCAGCCGTCGGTGGCTTTACCCGCTTATCGATTTTCAGGATGATGAGGTGCGAACTGACCATAAAGAAAATCAGGAGCAGAAAGACAAGGTCGATCATCGACGACATATCCATCTCGAGATCCTCGGAATCGAGGCTCTCCATCGCTGCCTGTAGTTTCTGGGAGGCCATGCAGTAAGTGTAAGGGAAAGGTTACCGTTCAGTCGAGATTATCCTATGGATTATCCTTCGGAGATACCTTCTGGAACCTTCGCCAACTGCTGGTCGGCATTCACCGTTCCAACCGCGTAATCAAGACCCTCGATAGCCGTGTCCTGAGCCTCGCTCACGAGCTTGTTAAAACGGTTCTTGAAGATGTAGAAACAGAAAATACTTGGAATCGCAACCACAAGACCGCCAGCCGTGGTCATCAGGGCGAGCGAGATGTTTCCAGCCAACTGACTCGGATCAGCACCACCACTCAAGCCCATGGTGTCGAACGCGAGAATCATACCGGCAACTGTTCCAAAAAGACCGATCATCGGGGCCGCCTGTGCGATAACGGAGAAGTATCCGATCCAGGACATGTAGCGGGAATTCTCACGAATCGAGAAGTCAGCGATCATGTCTTCCACCTTAGTGCGCCCGAGCGTTTCCGTGTCGGTTGCATCCACCAGAGGGTAGGCCGTGGAAACCATGCGACCAAGATAGGATGGATCCTGCGCTGCCGCGTCAATTGAGCTTCGAACGCGAACGTCAGCCATGTTTGCGAGGATTTCTTCTTTCAATCCTGCAGGAACAAATCGTTTACGAGACAGCTGCAGCGTATTGAACACCGCGAGTGTAATCATAAGAACGGAGAGCACACCGATTGGAACCATGAACCAGCCCGCATCGACAATTTTGTCCATTAGGGTCTTCGATTCAGCTGGGGCATCACCAGCCGCTTCCGCGGCTTCCTGCGCCCAGATATCGGGAGCAACGACTGCAAATAGCACGACCACAGCGAGTAAGATCAGATTGCGCTTCGATCGGAGAAATGACATGTGAGACAACATGGGTATGGGTTTATTCTTTGGGTAATATGGCAGGGGACGTTCTTGGGCCATTTCGCGAAATCTGTAAAGAAAAAACTGAAAATTACCTCACGCAATTTCTTCCGCGTCTGCGCCCTCGGTGATGTCGAGAAAGACGTCCTCCAGCGAACGGGAGCGCCCTCCTTCCACCAAACCACTTACCTCGTCGACAGTCCCGAGCGCCACTACCTTTCCGTGATTGATGATCCCGACCCGGTCGGCCAGCTCCTGGGCAACGTTCAGAAGGTGAGTGGAAAGGAAGACCGTGGTCCCATTCTCGCTCTGTCTCTTTAATTCTTCCTTTACGACCCGTGCGTTTCTGGGATCGAGCCCCACCATTGGCTCGTCAATGATAATAACCTCTGGTTCATGCAATAACGCAGAGGCAATGGCGAGACGCTGCTTTGTGCCGTGACTGAGGTTTTCAATTCGCTGCCGCGCATACGGCCCCAGAGAAAACTGCTCCATCAGCTCCGGTGTTTTTCGTTTCGCCGTTTCCTGGTCGACTTCGAAAAGCTCGGCAATGAACGCCATAAACTCGACCGGGGTGAGCTTGTCGTAAAATTCGGCTACATCCGGGATATACCCGATGCGCCTTTTCGCCTCCTCCGGCTGTTTTTGAATGTCGAATCCACAGATCTTTGCCGTTCCCTCAGTCGGTTCCATCAACCCCGTCAGGAGTTTAATCGTCGTAGTCTTTCCAGCTGCGTTCGGTCCGAGAAAGGCAAAGAACTCACCCTGGGGAATATTCAGGTTCAGCTTGTCGAGTGCGAGCAGTTCGCCATAACGCATGGATAAATTTTCGATCTCAATCATCTTCGGTATTCGCTCCTTCGGCCCGATAATAGTCTAGTGGGACCAGGATTTCTGAAATCGCCTCAAAACCCACATCCGTTTCAATTTGCAGCGGTTCCCCCACCTCACTCAAATAGACCCGCATCGACTGGCCCTGGTCAGGCAAAGTAAAAATCAGGAGATACGCGCGTTGCTCTCGCCCGCCAAAAGCAAAACGACCCATCCGCGCTTCGACATCCCATTTGATCTCTCGTGGATCGAAAGCCCCATCGCCGAACAACGATCCCATGGGTAGCATATCCGTCGGGATCGGTGGCAACCCGGTGTCGACCCGGCCCCGAACGTCGAGCATTTGCTGCTCTCCCATCACCGCGTCGATTCGATATTCGAGCGGTTTGCCGCCCAACTCGAGATGGGCCGTCATTCCTCGACTCGGCACTCTGGCTGACAGGTCCATCTGCTGAAAGGCCAGCGCTTCCGAAAAATCCATCGCCAGCTTCAAAAATACATCCACGACAGTAGCTCTCAGCTCTCGCTCGTAATGCTCGAAAGATGCTGTGACCGAAAGAAGTTTGGAGATATCTTTACTCTCGCGGGTAGTCCCTGAACCACCGGAGACAGTGAGTTGCCCCCTTCGCTGCCCATTTTCGACCAACACCATTGTTGTCGAATCATTCCAGGCAAAAAAGACTTCGAAAACTTCACGGGGATCGACTTTTGCCATTCTCGATTCCGGCGGTGCCCAGATTACCGCGCACAGCCACCCGATACTTCCCAACCAGAACAAGACTACCACCAATACTACAACTCGAAAAAGCATTCTGTCAGGATCAAAAACCGTCGGCGCTCAGCATGACGGGACGGAAAGCAACCGTCAATCATTCAGTACCTTTGTTATCTCCATACAAGCCATTTTCACGAATGAACTTCAGGACACCGCGTGGTAGCCAGTTGCTTCTTTCTTCCGGATTCGCCCGAATCTCAGTCGACGACGCAGGGTGGTCGAAAGCGACAGACGTATGACGCCACCCCTCTCTTTCTTGTGCAGATACACCCGCCCGGTTGAGGATGATAAAATGCAGCAATTCCCGCAATATTTCTGGTTCTGCCCACTTATCGATCTGGGCCCATTGATCCGTCCCGGCAATCCAGTGCCAGTCGACATCCTGCCGCTGTTTCGAAAAATGTTCCGCCGTCTGCCAGGAATAGCTGGGGCCGGGCCGATTCAACTCATAGTCCGATACCGTTGCCCATTCATATCCCATTTCGACCAGAGCAATTTTCAGCATCTCATGTCTTTGTTCCGCTGTTGCCCCCGTTTTTTCTTTGAAGGGCGATACGTAGCAAGGGAGAAACACAACTGACTCAAGACCAACAGCTTCCTTTGCGGCTTTCGCCATCTCCAGATGCCCGAAATGAACCGGGTCGAACGATCCTCCGAGAATGCCGATCTTCCGCCGCCCTGATTCGTGGGAGTTTTTCATTGCCAGCCACACTAGCCGAATCGTAACAATTTTCCACGGTCGTTGATTCCAACAGCGTTTCCCATGGTTTTATGAAGAGTTCTCGCCCCAACTGGCTCCGCGTTCCGAGATTCACACGCAAGAAGCGTAAACTTGCGAACCCTCCCGGCTCGCTCGTTCACACCGGGGCAAGACGCACGGATACCTCGGTCCTGTCGATGTACACCTACGACGAATCGACATTTGAAGTAGAAGAGAATATCGAAACTCCAGATCTCGAAGCGCTGGCAACTTCGGGCAAAGTCAATTGGATCAACATCACGGGACTCCACCAAGTCTCCAAACTCTCGAAAATTGGCGAGAAGTTCAACATTTCCTCCCTGATTCTGGAAGACATCCTCAATACCGGAAGCCGACCCAAGATCGAAAAACGGGAGAATGAAGTGTTCGTCGTGATTCGGCTCATCGAAAGCGAAAGTGACAGAGACGAAATCGACGTGCAGCAGGTTTCACTGCTTTTGCTCCCCAACAACGTCCTGATTTCCTTTCTCGAAGAACCCACCGACATCTTTGATCCTGTAATCAAGCGAATACGCACGGGCGGTGGTGGCAGGATCCGAAAACTCGGCGCGGACTACCTCGCCTGGGCCTTACTCGACGCAGCCGTCGACAATTACCTTTACGTAATCGACCAACTCGATGAGTCAGTTGCCCAGATCGACACCATGCTGCAGACGAATAGCGCCAGTATCGAAGCAGGCGAGTTGTATATGCTGAAGCGAGACATTGGATCCATTTATCGATCCATGCGCCCGATTCGCGAGATCACCAGCTCGCTCCAACGCCCGACGACTCCGCTGTTGAAGAAATCGACAAAACCGTTTTTTACCGATCTCAACGACCACGCCGTCCAGGTGCTCGAAACAATCGAAGATCTTCGGGAGAGCATGTCTTCCCTGAGGGATTTCTATCTTTCAGCGGTGAGCAATCGAATGAACGAGGTGATGAAGGTGCTCACTTGCTTCTCCACCATTTTCCTTCCGCTCACTTTCGTAGCCGGTGTCTACGGAATGAATTTCGAACACATGCCCGAACTCGGCATTCGGTGGGCCTACCCAATGGTCTGGGTAGTGTTTCTTCTCTGTGCTGGTGGTATGTTCTGGTTGTTTAAAAAGATGAACTGGCTCTAACGCGACGCATCTTCATCAGAAATCTGCTCAGGGGAAACCCCTCCTTTCGGTAAGTCACCAGGCACTGGTTTGCCTCGATAATGGATAACACTCTGAGGAAAAGGAATCTCAATCTCTGCTTCGTCGAATGCTTCCTTGATTTCCACCTGGATCGAATTTTTCAACTCCAGGAAACTCTCGCGAGTCGCCCAGACACCAAACAGGAAGTCGATCGAAGAGGCGCCGTATCCTAAGAAAATCAGAAGCGGCTTTGGCTCCATGAGACAGAGAGGATTCTTCGCGGCCACCTCCATCAATACTTCCCGAACCCGTTTCAAATCACTGTCGTAGGCAACTCCGACATTGATGTCGACCCTGCGAACAGGAAATCGAGTGATGTTGACCAACTCGCTTTTGATGATCGTTTCATTCGGAATCCGGACAAACTCATTGTCGAACGTCCGCAACTTTATGGAAAGTGTATCGATCGAAATCACCACTCCCGCGATATTGCCGACTCGGATCGCATCTCCAACCGAAAAAGGATTCTCCGCAATGAGGAATAGTCCGCTGATGATGTTCGAAACACTCGTCTGAGACGCGAAAGCGAGCGCCACCCCCACGATCCCTGCCGCCCCCAGTAGCGGGGCAATACTGAAACCCAACTCCCTGAAAACTATCAAGACGACGACTGATACGGCCGTGTATCGTATCAACTTGCCGGCGACCAGACCACGCTGAGCGGAGAACTTTCGAGTGGCCCACTTTCTTACCCACCGAGCAACAATAAACGAAAACGGCAGAAGAACGAGGAGAGCGAACGCAACTCGAAGTGCCGTAGCAATCCGCTCTGGCGTAATCCATTCTTTAAGTTCCTCAGGTACAAAGTCCAGCATGGGTTCAGGACCAAATCACCCGATGTCGAGGAGATCAACCGTCCACTTTCTTAAAGAGCGAAATGTTCTCCCTACAACGTTTTGTGGTCCAGCTTCACGCGGCAGATTCACCAGCTTTGCAGCCTTGTATTCCCTCGGAGGATTGTTCTTCAAGGTCACGTTGCTGGGCTGAACCCCGCCTTGGTATCGAATCACGGTCGCGTTTGTGACCAACCGGTCGTCAGCCTGATACAATGTCAGTCCACCGACACGCAAGCAGATCCTTTCCACGGGAAGAGTCTCGGACGAATCGTTATGGACTGCTAAGACAGCCATAGCCCCAGCCGCGTCTATTTCAGGCAGAGGTTCAGTGTGAATATCGGCCTCCAGCCAATAGCAGAGTTCGCCATTATCCGTTTCGCCGAACCAAGTGTTCGAAAGCTTTTCGGTCGGAACCTCCAACAGAGTCTGTTCCAAGTCTCCACGCACTCCAACAGTTACAGAGATAGGTAGTCGAACAAAGAGCCTGACATCCGCTCCCGGAAGAATATTAAACGGAGTGGTCGGGTTCACGAGAACCGGAAGATCAGGCAGCGACGGAAGGATCTGGATTTTGTCGGAATTATTGCTAACGGCCCATCGTGTCCATTTTGCGGAATCATCATCTTCCTCGCCGGTTTCTCCGTCCTTCAGTTGCCGCGAGGCGAGCGAAATTTCCTTCCCGCTCCGGCGCATTTCTACGAGAACATCTCCGCATCGAACACGGTTCTGATCGGCTTCAGCGAAATCCAGTTCGCCCCATCGAATTTCTTTTGCCTTCTGACCCATACAAGAAAAGTCTTTTGCAGACGTTGTGATATACACAAGGGAGACGAGTATTGCATTAGAAATTCGACAGGCACACGCTCCCTCCCTAGAGTTTTCTCATGAAACAAGTCATCCTCATCGCTGGCATCGCATTGATCGTGATTGTGATAGCCCTGCTCGTCGGCGCCCGAATTGTAGGCCCCCGGATGATCAGCGTCGCTCCCCCCAAAGGAGAACCTATCGGTAAGTTCGACCTTCCCCGTCCGGAAACCTCAATTCTCGCAGTAGATATTGTGGTCCCGATGACCATGCTCGAGGAAATCGCCAACACAAAAGTCCCCCCGGAAATCGAAGGCGCAGACAACAAAAGCTTTCACAAACGAGTGAAAGACGGCAAATACGCGTGGAAGGTCGTACGCGGTGACGTCGATTTCGAGAATCAGGGAGACAAGCTGGCATTCAAAGTCCCATTTCAAGGAGCGGCAAAATTTGCCGGAGACCTCGACGCAAAAATCCTGACCCTACCGCTGGAAGGGAATGCCGAGCTCGGCGGTATGGCGACAGGAACGCTGAACCCTCAGATTCTACCCGACTGGAAGATCGAACCTAATCTTGTTCCGAATATCCAACTTTCCAAAGCTGCCCTCACGTTTGGCCAATTGGGAAAAATCGACATCAGCAGCCTCCTCGGCAGTTCTCTGGGCCAGTATCTCCAGAAAGAAACGAGGAAACTCACCCCAGCGCTCAAAAAAGGCCTCAACCTCCGAAAAGAAGTCAACAAACTCTGGGGCCAGGCCTATTTCACAGAGCAAATCTCCGACGACCCAAAAGTCTGGCTGAAGATCACTCCACAACAACTACTCCTTGGACCACTTGATTACTCGAAAGCAGAACAAATTTCAGTCAGTGTCGCCATTCAATCGGAGACTTTTCTGGTAAACCGGGAACCAGTCCCAGCCACTCCCGCGCCCCTTCCCAATTTGAGACCGGTCGATTCACCCATCGATACGAATCTCCAGATCCCGATCATCATCAGCATGCAAGAATTAAACCAGGTGCTGGAAAACGAGAACATCGATCTGGACACAGGCATCGGCACCCAGGTAAAAGTCACCGGCATGAAAGCAGAAGTCGGACAGAACGGCTTCCTCAACATAGGCCTCAATATTCAGGCAGACAAAAGCCGCATCGGCCGAGGAGTGGCAGGACAGATCTGGGTCCAGGGAAAACCGATCATCGATTTGGATAACCAAACCCTGGGATTCTCCGAAGTCGCCCTGACAGTGGAAACCAAAGACTCACTCACCTCCGCAGCCACCTGGCTTTTGGAAGGCTTTCTGGTCAAAGGAATAGAGAGCCAACTGCGAGTCGATCTCGACGACTACAAAGAAGAGCTCAACGAGGAGGTTCTAAAAGCAATCGACAATGCCAAACTCCCTGAGGGAATCGACGTCTCCGTTCAGAATCTCGATATTCGCCTGGCTGACATTTACACCATCACCCGTCATTTCGAAGAAGGCGAACCTGATCCCGGGATCGTGATTGTAGTTCAGGCAACTGGAGACATGGACACGAGCATCAACCAATTGATTCTCCAATCCCCCGAGGATCCATGAGGTATCTGCTCTACGCCCTCCTTTTCCTGACATACAGCTCACTGTCGGCCCAGGAAGAAGCCTTTCCCGGCACCAAATTCCTCGACACGCCGGAGACCGACCTCTCATCTCGAGTGATGAAAGGTGCCCACGCTTTTGTGGAAAGGACGATCATTGAAGCAGCAAATCGGAATGACATTCTGCTTCCCCTACTTGGAGACGTTGAATCACCACTCGACGACTTTCGAGCCGACCTTGCAAAGAAACTCGGTGTCGTAGACGAAAGGCTCGAACCAAATCTCGAGTTCTTTTCGGACGCCCCAGTTACCTTCGAGGGAATTCCGGCCGATTCTCTCGTCGCGGAAAATTCTTCCTTCAGAGTCTACCAGACACGCTGGGACGTTCTTGAGCACTTCTCTGCAGAAGGGATTTATGTAACTCCAATTTCTGCTGACACGCCTCTTTCCGCCCCGCTTCTCGTACTCCTTCCCGACGCCGGGGAGACACCGGAAGACATTCTCGGCCTCACGGACAAACTTCCACCAAACCAGCAGATCGGATTGCGTTTCGCCCTCGCCGGCTTCCGCATCCTAATCCCTGCCCCAATCAATCGCTCCATCTACCTGGGCCCGGAGGGAAAAGATGAGAGACTGGAGAAATCGCAACAGTCCCATCGAGAATGGCTCTATCGCCAAGCCTTTCAGATGGGGCGACACCCGCTTGGATACGAAATACAGGCAGCGCTGTCCGCCGTCGATTACTTCGAAATGAGATTCCCCGGCGCACATATTACCTTGGCAGGCTATGGGGAAGGAGGCCGCGCAGCACTCTATGCTGCAGCGATCGACCTTCGCGTGGATTCTGCCTTTGTCAGTGGCGCTTTCGCTCCTCGTGCACAGGCTTGGTCGGAGCCTATCGACCGAAATATTTTCAACCTTCTACCCAATCACGGCGACGCAGTCACAGTTGCCCTCATTCATCCTCGTCCGCTCCTGATTGAACACACCACCTTTCCCGCCGTCACCGACCGAAAAGGCAAAATCGTGACGCCCAATACTGCTTCCGTTTTGAAAGAGGTCGAACGCACTGGGATTCTGTTAGGACTACGCTCAACTCCCTCAAGCATATTGTTCAACGAAGCAGCAAAGAACGCGCGCGGTGATTTCCCCTCCGTCGCTGGCTTCATGCAGGCGATTGGCTTGGAGCCATTGACCGATCGCTCCCCTCCCCTCGCATTGATGATGGATCTACGTTCCGAGTTCTCCGCCGAAGCTAGACATTCACGACTCTTCAAAGGCATAGAAGATCACGCCCAGAGCTTGGTTGACCGGTCCGAAGACGTGCGACTCGCATGGTATTTCGAAAAGGCGGAACCAGCACTGAAACCGGGTAAATGGTCAACCGAAGCCTCACACCCTACCATTCCCCCCTCTACCTTCATCATTGAAAGCGCAACCTACCGCGACGTCTTCGAAAGCGAAGTCATCGGCAAATTCGAAACAGATTTCCTACCTCTGAACGCCCGGACAAGGAAAGTCGCAGAGACAGAAGACTGGACAGCCTGGGACGTAGTCCTCGACGTCTATCCCGAATTGGAATCATGGGGTGTCCTGGTTATGCCCAAAGGAATTCCTGACGGGGAGAAACGACCCGTAGTCGTTTGCCAACACGGCCGAAATGGAGTTCCTCGCGACACCATCGACGCTGGCAAATCTGCCTACAATGATTTCGCCGCTCGTCTCGCCGAACAGGGGTACATCACCTTCGCGCCCCACAACCTCTACCGTGGCGAGGACGAATATCGTTGGCTCGATCGCAAAGCCAATCTCGTCGGGTGTTCGCTCTTTTCTTTCATCGTAGCATCCCACCGGCAAACTCTTTCCTGGCTGAAAACACTCCCGGAAGTCGATCCTGACAAAATTGCCTTTTACGGCCTGAGCTATGGTGGGGAATCAGCTGTTCGCGTTCCCGCAATCCTCACAGACTACTCCCTTTCCATCTGCTCAGGAGACTTCAACCAGTGGACCCGAAAGGTGGCCGACCCAGACTTTCCCCGCGGATTCATGAAGTCCATTGAATGGGAAATGCCCTATTGGAATATGGGGAACACTTTTGACTACGCCGAACTCGCTGGCCTGATTTTGCCTCGCCCCTTTTTTGTTGAACGCGGTCATCACGACCTTGTGTCTCGCGACGAATGGGTCGCGCACGAATATGCAAAAGTGAGGTGGCTCTACAGTCAATTCGGACTGCAAGACCGAACAGGTATCGAGTTTTTTCAGGGAGGTCACTCTATCAACGGTGAAGGAACATTCCAGTTCCTTCACCATCACCTGAAACAGGACTAGAACTTAATCCTGATATAGCCAGTGTCATCGGCCAGAGGATCTGCATCGGACTCGGCATGAAAGCAGATCACCCGTTTGCGATTGGGCGGGTAGTGCAGCCTGCGACCTTTGATACGACCCTTCAGCTTCTTGGTATTCTCTGGCCTTGGCTCACGCATGTAACGACCAGTCTTAAGAGCGCTCGTCACGTTCCTACGTCCGGAAGAAACATCAAAATACTTCGCCTTAAAATCCTGCGGTCCGATGTAGCCAGTGCGGACACGGATGGGATTCATGTAAGCACCATCGTTCTGGATGGAGACAAAAATCTTTGCTCTCCCTTTCTTAGCTTTGATGCGAATTCGCTGCCCCACCCCCGAGTTGTTGTATCGGTCCTCACCTCTGTGAGTGGCTTCATTGTATTTCTTTCCGACCTTCACGTCTGGCTGGAAAGGGTGATACCTTGGGATAAAGAACGAGTACTCATTCAAATCCTCCCAGTCGACGCCCGTATTGCGTTGAATGATCTGAACCAAATTTGTGTTCAGGATGTCGTAGATGAAGGAAGAGGAATAGATGTCCCTGTTCTCAAAGTAGTATCGGTCACCATCTCTCAGGCGACTGAATTGATCGACAAATACTCGTGTCCAGGTCTCACCGAGGTTCGTGCCCGGAAGATGTCTTTCCACCAGTCCACCGGTCCAGGCATCAATGTTCTGAACTCCAGCTGCACCGTAGACCGATTCGAGCGCGTTAATCGCTACCGTTCCCTTCCCTGGGATATCGCTGTATTGTCCAAGACCAGGAAGACCGTAGGCGGCTCGAATCGCATTGTAAGAAGGAATTCCGTGATCTCTTCCGCGCTGGATATTCAAAGCCGGTAGATCTAGCCCCGAACCAGGACCGAAGAGGAACACGCGCACATCGTCGACGATGTACTGATCCAACTCCTGCTGATAGTTCAACGCTTGCCCGCGAATGATATCGTCAATTCCATTGGTCGCGACGAACGTCGGATTGAAGAACGCGTTCTGCAGAAGAAACGGAGTTTCAGCCCCATTTTCGTCGGTCAAAAGATACGTGCTCGGCAACATCGTATGCCCGATACGGAACGCCGCTGTCGAAAACTCATTTGAAATCTGTGGGTCTACAGTCGGATCATACCCCTTGTAATAAGGCATAGCATCGTATCCCAGCAAAACAGGCAGCCAATCGTAGTATGTGATCTTCTGAAGCATGGCCGCTACCGTGGCTCTCGCACGCTGGTAGATCAGTTCATCGACAATAGGATCGGCAAGGTTTGAGCCTGGAAAATTAGTAGCGGCGATCTCATTACAGAGACGGTTGTGCTCCCGCATGAAAATCGTGTGGATCGCGATCAGTCCGATCTGCTCGTTGGCACGCACATCCCCAGCTAGGAAAAGCTGGTTAAAATTCAGTGGCGATTGATTCGCATTCGGAAAACCATTCACGTTGTAAGGGAGCAGTTCCCCATCCGGTCCCGCCTGCGACTTGAGTTTGCCGCCAACCATAGTTCTCAACTCATCCGCACGAGCTTGATTTGAGCCATAGACATTCGATCCGTCGATAAACGCGGTGATGATGTTGATTTGCTCCCGCATCCCTGTAATCGACGCAGCTACATTCTGTGCAATCGATCGGGTCAACGGAACAAACGGACTCGCAAAAAAGTCAGGGTCTCCCGGCTCGATTTCGATATTGAAAGACTCGTTCCCTGAAAGACCGGTCATCCCTCCCGTGGCTTCAGAAGCATCAGGCTCCGTCAGTCCCGTGTCATGGCTCAAAAATTGTCCGAATTGGAAAAACAATTGGCTGAGCTTTCGACCACTGGGAATATCGACACCATTCTGGTCATGGACAGTATTACTGATGGTGCGCGCACTTGGCAGTGTCTGCTCGTCGACTTCCACATCCCCATCACCCTCGTCCTCGACCGGCACGCCTCGCGGCAAATCAACCCCATCACCATAGTCAGCAGGGGCAATCCGGATCAGCGGCTGATGCGCCTCGCCGTACTCTGTGTGAGTCACATTGTTATTGGATCCGTCTGCCGAGCGGAAGTCATTGAGCCCACTCGTATCAATCGCAAAAGCGGCAGCCCCTGGGAGCGTGATCGCCAGACCAGGGATCAATCCATTCAATCGAGTAAGGAGCGAATTGGAAGTGATTCTATTCATAACGGAAAAGGTAGGAGGTATTGTTTAATCGCCACAATCGTACAGAATTTTCATATTTAAATGGATTTTTTGCCCAAAATTGAAAATTTCTCAATTGTGCGAGGAGGGTTTAAGAAATCAGGTAGAGATGATCAGTTTCTCTTAGTTGACGATTAGCCACCCTAATCTAAGCATTTTTATTAAAAAAACTTATTTAGGTGCCTTTTTGCCGTGGGTTCGCCTTCCCATAGCGCATGATTCAGAAGGGAGATCAGCAGTGGCTGGAAGGATTCAGGCGAGTTTTGAACGCACTTCCATCAGCGCGAAGCCAAGTAAATTTTCACCTCGCCATTTTGAAGGGGCCTCAGCACTTTCGTTACTCTTCCCCATCCCGATTCCCCAGATTCGATCCCGCGGACTGGCTTCAACAATCACTTTATTTCCCGTCCGCTTCAACAGATCCCCCATTTCCGAATGCTGGGAGAATTTGGCCAGATTTCCTTCCACAACAATCGCAAAGCGCTCTCGATTCCAAACCGATTCATCAAACCCAGCCACCTTTCGCCCGAATGCCTTCGCCTTTCCCGGATCGGTACAGCCCAAAATGGCGTCTTCCATTTCCCGATCTCCGAAAAGGCGAGCTTTTTCCGCCATCATGAAATGCTCGGTGGTCGCATATTCATGTTCTCCCACCGAAAACGGAGCAGGAAACCAATTGCTCAAACAGCTTTGGTCCACTTCTCCCGGCACTCGTGGTGTGTGCCCCCAGAAAAAGAGAAATTTGGGTTTCTCACCGAGAGCAATCGCCTCGATCAGTTCTGCCCGACAGCGAACGTCTTCCAGATTCATGCTTCACAACAGAGAACGAAAGGATCGTTATTGAGCGGCAACCTCGCCTTCTCTAGGCTGCTCCACTCTGAGCTCGATATCAAATCCCGCACCGTCCACGGTGATATCTGGAGTCGTCCGCATGCGATAGTCTCCCACCATCACCTCTGCATCCTCTCCGGGAAGCACGAGGGCCTGAGGAGCTGTCAAAAGATCGACATCATTATAGGCTAGCAGCTCCTGTGTTACTTCCGCCATCTCGGCAGACTCCCAGGCCTCGCCATGCTGAAGGGTGTTCCCAGCAGTCGTCTGGAGAGAATCGAGTCCCACCGACAACATGGCTTCCGCTCCCATCGAAAGATGCCTGGTCGCGAGATGAATCGCCGTCTCTCCGTCCGCCATCGTCTGCAGAGTCGGCTCTACAATCGCGAATTGAAATCTACCATCTGCCGTCTGGTATCCACCGGTCACGAGAACTTCTCCTTTTCGAATCGTCGTCCGCAAAGTGGAACTCAGTATATCTTCCCTTAGCGGCTTCAGCACCTCATCCAGTTGCCCCCGCAATTTCTCTTTCTCCTCTTCCACCAGAATCAGGTCACTCGCCAGTCCACTGACATCCATCGTCACCCCTCCTTCTTCCCTGTCGAACTTCGAATATTGTCCGAGTCGATTTTCTACCACCCTCCGGGAAGAACGCTCACCCAGAGCCAGCTCTTTTCTCAATTCCCTGTTTTCCGTGCGAAGACTCTCCACCTTCCCCTGATAGTAGGCGACTACGCCCACGACCACGGCAGCAGCCACGAGACTGATAGCAAAAACGGAAGAGTTGGACTTCATGTGCGGCAACCAATCGGGAATCCGATAACGACACCCTATTCTTGCCGGAAGTCGCCTCAGAGTCAATCATACCCTTAAGGAGGGTGAAACACTTCTTGTCTCGTTCTTCGCAAGTGTTTGGCAGCCAGAAACATTTCGACCCCACTACATTCTCACAGAATCCATTTTTTATCGCAGAACACCCCAGCACCGCCCTGTTTCGTAACTACCCATTGAAATACTATTCAAAAAATCACTTAACTTTTCGCGAAAATCGGCGATCTTAGCAGCCCTCAGCCCCCGATATGGATAAAGACGAAACCGTAGAACTCGAAGGAACCATTCACACTGTCCTGCCCGGAACAATGTTCCGAGTGGAGTTGGATAATGGTCACCTTGTGCTGGCCCACATCTCGGGCAAGATGAGAAAACGGTTCATTCGTTTGGTAGCTGGAGACCGGGTAAAAATTGAAATGTCTCCCTACGACACTGAGAAAGCTAGAATCGTTTACCGAGTCGACGCTCGTGGTCCCAGACAGGGAGGTCATCCAGGAAGACGCCGCTCACCGCGCAGTATGGCTCGCCCAGGTCAGCCCAAAAAGCGACCCAAGCCAAATCCAACACCCCGTCGTGGAGGTGGTGGCGGCAAGAAGAAGTAACCTTCTTCTCCTTTCCTTTTCTCATCCGGAATATTCCGGACCTGCTGAGGGTGCGTGACTCATGAATCACTTCGCCACTCTCGAATTTCCGGTGTCACTGATTCTGGACACTTCCCTGGTTGAAGAAGCCTGGCGAAAGGCAACTTCGGAAAAACATCCCGACAGAGTTGCTGGAGAATCAAAAAGCGACCTGATCGGAGAAGTCAATCAAGCGAGGGCCATTCTCTCTGATCCGGTATCTCGCCTCGATCATTGGCTGACACTTCGCTCTCCCGAGCGAACTCCTGACAAGTCAATCGACCCCAGCTTGATGGATTTGTTTTCCGAAATTGATGCAAACCTGCGAAACGCCGATTCTGTATTGACCCGACACAAAGCAGCGACAACAGCACTCTCCCGCGCACTTCTAACCAAAGAAGCTGTTGCCGCGCAACTTGCCCTGCAGTCAAACCTGCAAAAGATCACACTTGGGAAACAAGAGATATTCGATCAATTTTTCCACTTCGAAAAGCTGGCCGAAGAAGGAGACTTCAGGGAGGCAGAGAAAGGATTGAATCAGGTAAAATTTCTAAGAAAATGGGAGTCGCAATGCCAGGAGCGGCTCTTGTCCCTCATTGAATGCTAAACTGTCGTGATGACCGAAGACTTGATCATTGGAATTGATTTGGGAACAACCCACTCGCTCGTGGGAGTGGTTGATTCGGGTTTTCCAATCATCTTGGCAGATGAAAATGGCGACAGGCTTCTTCCTTCTGCCATTTCATACGGAGAAGGCCAGCATCCTCTTATCGGAAAGAATGCACTGCGCAACCTGACTCTTTCACCTGACAAAACCCTGCTATCCATCAAGCGACTGATCGGGAGAAACTATTCCCAGCTAACAAGGGAAGAAATTGATGAATCAGACATCCCTCTGGAGCGAGGGGAAAACGATTCCATTTTACTCCGCGTCGACAAAGACACAGCGGTGACGCCCATTGCCGTCTCCGCCATGATCCTCGCGAAGCTCAAAGAAACGGCAGAGAAAGCTCTCGATTGCACGGTGAATCGAGCCGTAATAACCGTTCCCGCCTACTTCAACAACAGCCAGCGAGAGGCCACGAAAGAAGCTGCCACAGTAGCAGGCTTTGAAGTCGAACGAATCATCAACGAACCAACAGCAGCCGCGCTTGCCTACGGTTTGGATAAATTGGACGAAAGCCAGACGGTGGCCGTCTACGACTTGGGAGGTGGCACCTTTGACCTCTCGATCCTGCAAATGCAGGGAGGACTTTTCGAGGTCCTGTCAACGGCTGGTGACACTCGACTAGGGGGCGATGATTTCGACAGGGCCATCGTGTCCCACCTCTCGGAAAAGTGGAACCTCGGGGACCTGTCTCCTTCCGAATCCATCACGCTGAAGGCCGCTGCTCGTGATGCGAAAGAACAACTCAGCGACAAGGAGAACGTCGATATCCGCCTGCCGTTCTTCCGGGGCACGCAGAGTCTCGAAACGGCACTAAGCCGGACCGACTTGGAAAAGATTATTTCGCCCGTGCTGGAGAGAACTCACTCCATTTGCCGGAGAGCTTTTGCCGAAGCCAGCCACAAAGGCGTCGACTCCATTGATCACCTGATTCTGGTGGGAGGGAGCACACGAACCCCACTGGTCCGCGAGAAGCTTCAAGAATGGTTCAAACTTGAACCAAACCTCACACAGCATCCGGATGAGGCCATCGCACTTGGCGCGGCCATCCAGGCCGGCATTCTATGTGGACGTGTCAGGAATGTAGTATTGGTGGATGTTACCCCTCTTTCCCTTGGCATCGAGACATTCGGGGGATTGATGAACGTCATAATTCCTCGAAACTCTACCATTCCCACCAAAGCGGGAGAAATGTTTACCAACGCAGTAGCCAATCAGGAGTCCATGGCGATCCGCGTGCTCCAGGGCGAGCGCGAGATGGCCCGCGACAACTGGTTGCTAGGCGAAGTGCTCGTTCCGTTTCAAAAAGGACCGAAAGGTAGTGCTCGAGTCGGCGTGCAGTTCGCGATCGATCAGGATGGAATCCTCGAGGTCCTCGCTCGCGACACCGAGACCGGCGAAGATCATATCCTCGAAATCCGAAACTCGGCAGTCGATGTCGAAGACGAGGAAGTAGAGCGCATGGTAAACGAGTCGATTGACCACGCTTTCGATGACATGAATCAGCGCGTCTGGACCGAAGCAAAAATAAAAAGCGAGGAACTGCTTCCCGCAGTAGAAGTCGCACTGGAGCAGGTCGGCGAGAAACTCTCACCTGAAGAAAAGAACGAGATCGAAGCCGCGGTGGAGATTGTGAAACAGATTCTCGCGTCAGATAGTCAAGACGCCTCATTGCTAAAGAAGGCAAACTCCGATCTCGACGATGCCACGCAGACACTCGCAGCACTGCTCGTGGAAGAAGCCTTCGGCGGCTGACTCGAAGGTCGTAACAAAACCACCTTCACGGGATATCCGTGGTCACAAAGATTGTCCTTGTTGGCAATCAAAAGAAAGTGATACCGTTTTCTGCAATCAGAATTCGGTAACGATTTCGATTCCCCCTTTGGCCCCCAAAATCCCCCCTTCTTCTATTCTATGGAAGATCGTCTTGATGCATTGCAGAAAAACCCTTCGAACTGGCAGATTCGTGGCGAATTGGTTTCAGAGCTTTACGAAGAAGCCAAATACGAAGAGGCTGCCGACCTTCTTTCTCAGGCACCCGAGATACCGGGAGATGAAGGAAATATCATCTTCGCCGCGACTGTATTAAGCGTAACCGACCCTGAGTCCTCCCGTGCTCTCCTAGATCATTTTGAATCGGCTCACGGCCCCACAGCAGCAACAGAACAACTCCGGGTTCACCTGTCTGACAAGCCCTCAGAGGTAGCTCCGGTCGCACGGGCTACTCCCGAATCGGCACCTGTAGCAAACCGAGCAGAACCGATCCATGCGACTGAGGTAGAAACCCAATCCATCGAGGAAAGTGATTTCGAGCCTGTGGAGATCAGCTCTGGTAACCGAACATTTTCCATCGGTGCAGGGGAAGTAGTTCAGGCTGCGGAATTTCAAACGCGCCCGTTCGATAAGATTGGAGCCGTTCTCATCGCGGCAATGATCCACCTCGTCATCGTCGCTCTCCTTTTCATCTGGAAACTGTCCAGCCCTCCGAACTCCCCTCCTCAGATCACAGTCTCTTCCGTTGTTCAACCCCAGGAAGAAACCATTGAAAACGAAACCGTAACGAAACAGGAGCAGAAACAGGCAGCTGCGGCACCGACAGCACAGCCGGTGGTGACAAGCCAGGCGATTTCAAACTTCGCCATCCCAACTACCTTTGACGCAACCACAGACTTGAACATGGTAGCCATGTCGAACAGTGACGCGGGTTTCGGCATGTCACTGACCGGTTTCGGCGACGTTTCCAATATGGACGCCATCCCGAAGTCGATGCAGTCTCGCTGCTCAATGTCGCAGCGCATGAAGCGCCTCCGAGAAAGCGGAGGTGAAGACCGTGCAGAACGTGCCGTCCGGGAAGGCCTGGAGTTTCTAGCCACGCAGCAAAACGACGACGGCTCGATCGGCACGGAATTCCCTGCCGCAATGACCGGCCTCTCGCTTCTTGCATTTCTTGGGCACTGCGAGACACCAGAGTCTCCAAAATTCGGAGACACCGTAGTGAATGCAACCCTCTACCTGATGGAGCGCTGCAACAAGAACGACGGCAAGATTACCAACGGGAAGTCTGGCAACCATCAGGCCTACGAACATGCCATCGCAACCTATGCGCTGAGCGAGCTCTACACCATGACACGCGAGAGTGGAAAAGATATCCCTCGACTGGAGTCCACATTGAAAAAAGCAGTAGGCATCATCGTCGACGCCCAGGCCAAAGGTGGCGGCTGGGCCTATGGCTTCAAGCCAAACAACCGCATGGATATGTCCGTGTCAGGATGGCAAATTCAGGCACTGAAAGCAGCCCACAATACCGGGCGAAGATTTTCCGGGGTCGATCGGGCGCTCGACAAAGCGATAAAGGAATATCTCCCTTCCATCCAGGATTCGGCAGGTGCCTTCAAATACACTCCTGATCAGGCTAGCGGGAAGCAGACTCTCACAGGCGCTGCCCTTTTAGCGATGCAAATCTGGGAAGGTGGCGATCCAAATGTTTTCGACAAAGGGTTCGCTTACCTGAAATCAAAATACTCGAATCCTGCACCCGGTAACGGATACTACGCTCCTTATTACAACACTCAGGTTTTCTTTCTCGCTGAAGGAAAAGCCTGGGAAAACTACAATAGTAAATTCCAGCCACGCCTTCTCGACGCTCAGAACGAAGACGGCTCCTGGCTGCGGCCCGGAATTTCACACGGTGGAAAGGATTCTCAGATCCTCAACACTGCATGGGCAATCCTCATGCTCGAAGTCTACTACCGCTACCTGCCAACGACGGACAAAGTCGACGGACTCAAGCCGAGGTAAGGTGTCTATTCTTTCGGCGGATAAGGAAGCTCCAGGCCCGAGTCACCAATAGTGACCGGTGATGGAGTCAGCTGTTTTCCCCAATAAAACAGGTGGAAAGTGGGTGTAGCCTTCGGAAAAGCATAAATCAGCAACCACCGACTGGCTCCGGGAAGTGAAACTGGAAACTGGTCGGCGGGCATGATTTTTCCGTCGAGCGTGAGAAACTCTGGGTGAGGATCGCTCCCATAACTGATCAGAGAAATGCCGTCTACAATCTCGATATCATCGATATCGAAGTTTTCAGTATGCCCGGAAATAGTGACATCGACAGCCACCAACCGAGCCTCAATCGCAGCATTTGGATCGGGGCTTAAGTAGCTGTAGCCCTTGTAGTTCCAAGCGCCATTCACCGTCACTTTCCCCGAACCAAGCCCTTCCGCCTGCTGACGCCCTTTCTCCTGCAGGATCTTATCGAGCACTTCTTTGCGCTGATCTGCCGTCATTTCCCCGTCCTCCGCCTGCACCGGGGGGCTGGTGGGAGCATTTTCTGGCAATGTGGACTCCGAACTCGCTGGTACTTGCGTTTCCGGGGGAGCCCCTTCTTCACATCCATTCAGGAATAGCAGGGCCAGAGGCACCACGAGATGTAAGATTTTTGCGGTCTTCGACGTCATTTTGATCAAATTGTTTTTCTACAACGGATTGTGACGAAAAGCACTGCTTCTGACGCCACAAAAAGTTGGAAAACAGGGCCTTTCCAACGGTAAGACCTTGCGTAGAGTATGGCATGGAACAGGAAGTGATCGAAAAGAATTTTCAGATTGCGCGGCTCGCAGACATCGAACCGACTCCTTGCCCGTGTGGTCAGGCAAGAAGAGCATTCATGAACGATCAGAATGACGTGGCTTCAATGCACCTCGTCGAGATCAAGAAAGACAGTGAGCTTCATTACCACAAGAAAATGACCGAGATGTACTACGTTCTCGAAGGAGAAGGTCACATCGAGCTCGACGATCAGATCCATCCCCTCACTCCAGGCACCGCCGTCCTCATCAAACCCGGTTGTCGCCATCGAGCCGTCGGCTCAAACTTGAAGATTCTCAATATCCCCGTCCCCAAGTTTAATCCTGAGGACGAGCATCACGCGTAACCACAAATTCCCTCCATTATGCCTTTCAGCCCAGTTGAAGAAGTAATCGCCGACATTCGTGCGGGAAAGATGGTCATCGTTGTTGATGACGAGGACCGTGAGAATGAGGGAGATCTGGTTTGTGCTTCAGAAAAGATCACGCCAGAGATGGTCAACTTCATGGCCACCCACGGACGGGGGTTGATCTGTGCCCCACTGCTCCCCGCGGCCACAGAAAGGCTAGGCCTTCCTCTGATGGTTCGAAGGAATACCGAATCTCACGGCACCAATTTCACCGTAGCCGTCGACGCCGCCCACGGAGTCACGACCGGCATCAGCGCCTCAGATCGCGCGACGACGATCCGTGTTCTCGCAAATCCGATGTCTGAGCCACAGGACCTCGTGCGCCCCGGGCATATCCTCCCCCTTCAAGCCATGCAGGGAGGAGTTCTCAGGCGCGCAGGCCATACCGAAGCGGCCGTAGATTTAGCCCGACTCGCCGGTTTGGAACCCGCGGGCGTGATCTGCGAAATCCTCAACGAAGACGGCACCATGGCCCGCCTTCCTCAGTTGGTGGAATTCGCGAAGAAGCATGACCTGAAAGTCGCAACAATCGAATCATTAATCGAATACCGTCGCCGCGAAGAAAAACTCGTCGAACGCGTCGAAACGATCAACATGCCCACCGACTACGGCGAATTTCTCCTTCACCTTTACGAAAGTCGTCTCAATCCCAACGAGCAGCACATCGCTTTGGTGAAAGGAGATATCGATCCCACCACACCCGCCCTCGTCCGCGTTCACAGCGAATGCCTCACGGGTGACGTGTTTGGATCACGTCGCTGCGACTGTGGATCCCAGCTCCACTCCGCTTTGGCACAGATCGAAGAGTCTGGAGCAGGTGTCCTTTTATACATGCGCCAGGAGGGCCGAGGAATCGGCCTCGCCAACAAGATCCGCGCATACAAACTCCAGGAGGAGGGACTCGACACCGTAG
This sequence comes from Verrucomicrobiales bacterium, assembly GCA_002698785.1. Lineage (GTDB taxonomy): Bacteria > Verrucomicrobiota > Verrucomicrobiia > Verrucomicrobiales > DEV007 > Arctic95D-9. The sequence goes on from PAAG01000047.1 coordinate 380,589, forward strand.
AAGCAAACGAACGCCTTGGCTTCGGTTCAGATCTGCGAGATTACGGCATCGGCGCCCAGATTCTCCACGACGTAGGAGTCAGGAAAATTCGCCTTCTCACGAACAATCCAAGAAAGGTCGTCGGCCTCGACGGACACCATCTCGAAATCGTGGAGAAAGTCCCTATCAAAGTTTCTCCTAACCCGCACAACGAGAAATACTTGGAGACGAAAAGGGACAAGCTCGGCCACTTTTTATAGATTGTCTTTTCTTAACATTTTCCGATTCCTTCTATGTCGAAAACCGCTCCAGAATCTCCAGAGGCAACCAGCACGTCCGGCTCCGTTTGCATCGTTGCGTCGCGCTACAACAGCAAATACACGGACGCCCTCGTAGAGTCAGCCACCGCTACCTTGGCAAAACTGGCCCCCGACCTACGAGTGAAAACAGTCCGCGTCCCGGGAGCATTCGAAATTCCCGTCGTGGTGGAAGCCGCCGCCTGTGGAGAAGAACAACCGCTCGCTATCATCGCCCTCGGTGTAATCATCCGGGGCTCAACCGCTCACGCCGATTTGATCGCAGAATCGATCACCAAGTCGCTGCAGGAAACGAGCGTAAGCCATTTGATTCCTGTCATTCACGAAGTCCTCCTCGTCGACAATTCCGAGCAGGCGGAAACACGCACACTGGGAGACGAACTGAATCGTGGTCGTGAAGCAGCCGAGGCCGCGATCGCCATGGTCGATGTCATGGAATCACTCGACAACGCGGACAACGTTGTGTAAGTCGACTCACTCCTTATGACTGATACCATCATCTTCCTGGACCGCGATACGACCGACCGTGGTGACCTTGATTTCTCACGCCTCGATAGTCTGGGCAATCTCTTGAGTTACGGGGTCACCGGCCCCGGAGAAACCGCCTCTCGAATTGAGAATGCGGAGATCATCCTCACTAACAAAGTAGTCATCGGAGCCGAAGAGATGGATGCCGCACGGAACCTGAAACTCATTCAGGTCGTGGCCACAGGGATCAACAACATCGACGTCGATGCAGCACGCGATCGCTCGCTGGCTGTTTGTAACGTGAGCGGCTACAGCACAGAATCCGTCGCACAGCACGTGTTTGCCAGCCTTTTGAATCTGGAAACAAACGTCCACCGCTTTGCAGCGGAGCCCAAGAAGTGGGCTGAATCTCCTATATTTACTCGCCTTGATTACCCAATCTCTGAGTTGGCTGGTAAGACAATCGGTATCGTCGGCTACGGATCGATCGGCCAAGCAGTGGCGCGTATCGCCAAGGCTTTCGGGATGGAAGTCGTCGCATTCTCACGAACCGGGCAAACCACTTGGGGAGAAGTACCGCGTCTGGCTGCAGATGAATTCTTTGAAAAAGCCGACGTTGTCACACTGCACTGTCCGCTGACTCCCGACACTAAAAATTTCATCAATCAGGAAACTCTTTCAAAAATGAAGGACAGCGCCATCCTGATTAACACAGGTCGTGGTGACCTCGTACACGAAGAAGACTTGGTAGCCGCTCTCAAAAATGGAACGATTCGCGGTGCAGCAGTTGACGTGCTCACACCCGAACCGCCTACCCCTGACCACCCATTTCTCAAAGCAGAACTGGAAAACCTGTTCATCACTCCTCACACGGCATGGAGTTCTCGGGAAGCTCGCCAGCGACTTCTCGACGGCATCGTGGCCAACATCGAAGCTTTCCGAAAAGGACAGAAACGAAACCGAGTCGATTAATTCGCTTCCAGTGAAATGCGCATCGCACTTCTGGTCACCCCGTTTTCGGATGAAAATCTCCAACTGGCTGCCCAGATCGGAGTTTCCGAGATCGTCTCGATCTATCCCGGACTGGAACTAGAAAACCTGCAGCAGATTCGAAAGCGGGTGGAGTCGTTCGGGATGAAACTTGGCGTTATCGAGCGCTACGTCCCAACACTTGAGTTTATCCACGCCACGGAGAAGCGAGACCAGCAGATAGAGGATTTCAAAACTCTCATACGAAATATGGGAGAAGCAGAAGTACCCGTTCTCTGTTACAGCTGGATGCCAAACGATGATTGGCAGCGAACCTCGCTCGACGCCAAAGAACGGGGAGGAGCACTGGTCTCCGAATTCCGAATGTCAGATCCAGGCATAGCCGCGAATGCGACAGGCTTCGACTTTGCTCCGGAAAACCCTACTTCAGAAACGCAACTCTGGGACAACCTGGAGCATTTCCTCAACGAAGTGATACCAGTCGCAGAAGACGCCGGAGTTCGACTTGCGATGCATCCGGACGACCCGCCTATCGCTCATCTCAACGGACAGGATCGAATCCTGTCTACTCCGGAAGCTTTCGAGCGTCTGGTAAAATTAGTCGATTCCCCTGCAAACGGGATATGTTTCTGTCAGGGATCCTTCGCCTCCCATGCGAACGATTACAATATCCCGGAATTAATTCGCCGCCTCTCCAATCACATCGTGTTCGCACACTTTCGCGATGTGATTGGAGCGGTCCCCGAGTTTCGTGAAACTTTTCACGACACAGGGAAAACGAATATGGCAGAATGTCTGAAGGCCTACAAAAACGCAGGCATCGATTGCCCGATTCGCCCCGACCATGTTCCGACACTAGTTGGCGAATCGAATGAGTTCCCCGGTTACCACATGCTCGGACGTCTCTGGGCGGTCGGATACATGCGTGGCATCCTGGATTCAATTGCCCATTAAGGCTGGAGCCTACTCTTCAGGCGTTGGGATCGCTCGGAGGATGTTGCGCACTTCACCTCCCAACTCCTCACCTACGGCTTCGTCGAGCGCCTCACCAATTTCTTCGATCACTTCCGAATCCGGCATCATCTCTTTTAGCCGCTCCAGAGTCTTCGGTGACGTCCCGAGAACTTCACTCAGCGCATCGGCAGCAAACTCTTTCGGAAACTCCTCAAGCGTCACTTCCGGCTCATAGAGAGATCCTTTCCCTTTCACCGTTATGGATTTGCCCTGCATTCCCGTTGCAGCGGCAAGCGCCTCTTCCAGGCTCGCTGTCGTTGTGAAATCAACCTCCTGTGTTTGAAGCATCAAATTTGCACTTGTGACCAACAGCGCTCCGCCTTGCGAAACGGTCAGGTCATTCGTGAGCAACATACCGCTATCGATGAGATAGGCACCCCGAACAGAACCTTCACCACTCAAGCCGAACGCGGGAACAACTCTGCCCAACAACTGCTGCACTTGCCCAATGATGGGAAACGACCGCAATTCCGCTTGTTCGATGCGCAGATTTCCTCCACCTCTGATCTTTTCCACTTCAGCATAGCCCACACCTCGGAAATTGAAGTAGACGTCTCCTGACATTCCGGAATCAGGTTTTCCAAAGAACGTTCCCAAGTTTTCCAAAGGAAGCTTGGACACTTCGATCAATCCGGAAAACGGCTTCGAATCCACGGTAAGGCGGGTAGCACCGTTGATCTCGACAATGCCACCGAGAAGATCTGCGGCAAAGTCATTCGACTCCAGGCTTCCCTTGTTCAGCACAACCGTTCCGCGAATATCTTTGAGAGGGAGTAAACGTTCTCCCATTTGAATTTGCATTCCCAGGCGGTGCTTGTAGTCGAACTCCAGATTCGCACTCTCCAATGTGGACTCAAACGGAAGCGTCCCTTTCATACCAATCGAAGGTGCGTCCAGAAATTCGAACTGCGAAAAGTCCTCAGCAGACTCCGGCTTCCAGGCCGACATCAAAGCCAGCAGATCAACCGTGGAGTTTGCCCGTTGGATGGTGAGCGTCTTGCTTGCGGTATCCACGTTGAAAGATCCGCCAATGGCACCTTGGCCATATCCCAATTGGAAATTCGGCACGTTAGCGACTCCTAGAACAGGGTCATACACTCCGATCGCAGATACCATCGTGAAAGGAATCCCCTTCCAGGAAAAATTCGTTCCGTTCAGTGTTCCCCTCAGCTCGGTTGGACCTTCGCTCTTGCTCGCAGCAAACTCGACCGACAACACTGGAGGCTCTCCCTCTGCTTCGAATGCAGATATCTCGGCCAACTTCTGCAATGGTGAAAAGTCCATCGCTAAAGAGGAGGCTTGCTCGGCTTCTTTCGCCTCGCCCTCTGGCTGAGAGGCGGGCTTTTTCGCTTCTCCGCCCAGCTCAAGCAAACCTGAGACCTCTACGCGCAAACCATTGATGATGGTGCTGAAGCGTTCGAACTCCACTTTCTCATTCGAGGCGAGAATTTCTCCATCTACCTCTGTCAGCGTCGTCAAAAGTTTACCATCCTGGTAGAGCGAAATCGCAGAGTCGTCGAACGTCACCTCTCCCGACTTGGACTGAGCGGCCCCTCGGGCCAGGCCAACAAAATCAACGTTCAAACCGAAATTGGAGGCAGAAACAACCATCTGCTCTTTTTTCTCGGTTTGGTAGAGCTTCACATTCTCCAGAACAAGCCCTCTAGGGAACTCATATTTCCAGGTTTCGTAGTCAAAGTAGATTCCTCGGTTCGCAAGTTCAGTACGAGCCCGCCCTTCTAAATCACCGCGGATTCCGTCGATTTTAGTCCACGCAACAAAACCTGCCACTGCAACCAAAAGAAACACTAACAAACTCGCAAAGAAAAAGAAAGATGTGAACATCGTCCAGCAGCCCGCCTTCTTTCGCGGAGCTTTTTCTTCCGCCACTGCCGGGAGTGCTTCTTCGGGCGCTTCGTCCTTTGAGGTGGATTCGCTTTTCTCCTCAGTTTCTCCTTCCGGTTCTTTCAATACGGGCGGTTTCACTTCTTTTGAAGCGTCCCCTTTTTCTTCTGCCTTAGTCTCTTCCGAAGCTGAGTCTTCTCCGGGAACTTCTTCTTTTTCTTCTTCATCAGCTCCCTCGTCATCGGGAACCTTCAGTTTGGGTGCCTTTTCTTTCTCCCCTGACAGGAGATCATCCAGCGTGTCGTCCTCAGTTTCTTCCACAACCGGCAGCATAGGCAGTACCGGCGGTTTCTTTCCCTCCTCTTTGTTTGATTCCGATTCGCTTTTGGGATCGCTCTCTTTCTCGGTAGCGAGCTCGATCGTTTCGAGAGATTCGTTTTCGAGTCCTGGCGGCGGAGAATCTGTTTTGCTCTTCTCATCTTCCTTGTCGAGCAGATCGAGAAAATCAGCCTCATTCTCAGGCTTCTTTTTCTCCTTCTTCTCTTCATCCTCAAAAAGAAATAGGGGCACAGGGGAATCCTCGTCTTCTTTTTCAGAAGAATCGCCAACTTCCTCCGGTTTGCTTGAATCAACAGTCGATTCCTCCCCTTTTTCCTCGTTTTCGCTAACCTCCGACTCCGGCGGTTCCGTCGCCTCTGGAAGCACTGGCGGCAATGCAGGAGGTTTCCCAGCACTCGCCCCCTCGGCCTTAGTTTCTAAAACCGCTTCCTCCTCTTCTCCATCCTCTGGATCATCACCCGTTTCTTTCTCTGCCTTCGCTTCTTCAGGCCCCGGTAAGTCTGGCAAAACTGGAGGCAACACAGGAGGGCCGGATTTCTCCGAACCTTCCTCGCCCTTTGTTTCAACTACGGGCACTTCTTCCTGTTTTGGCGGTTCTTCAATCTCAGCCGCAGATTTGTCTTCTTCCGGGGAGGCATCCGGCGAAAAAGGAGGTAGCGACGGCGGTCCCTGCTTCTCAGCAACGGGGACTTCCTCTTCATCTTTTGGTGGATCCTCTTCCTCGGCGATCACAGGCGGCCCAGCCTCTTCGGGCTCCTCTTTCTTGGCCACGGCCTCCTCTGCGGCCTCAGCCGCTTTCTTCGCAGCTTGTTTGCGATCCTCAGGATCCAGTTTCCGATTCGCGGGACCTTCTTCCTTTTTCCGATCTCCATCATCCCACCAGCGATCGACAGGATCGATAAGTTCACCAGAATCCGGATCGATCGTCAGTTCCTCCCCTTCCGGAATTCCTGCCGGCATGTCATCGACATTACTGTATGCCGTGCTCGAAGGTGACTGGTTACCGCTTGCGTTTTCCTTCATCGGTTTGCTAGAAATTAGGTGTTCGATACAATCAACCCTTCCACATGATGCGCAAATTGATCCTTATCTTTCCAATCGTCGCTCTTTTGAGCAATACAGCCCTTGAAAGAACACTTCACGCTCAAGATTCAACCAATTTTCCGACGATAGGGGAAGTCCTACGTTTTGATCCTGCTTTTGACGAATTGATCGCAGAAGACGCAAAAATCGAAGTGCTCACTTCGGGTTTCATCTGGGCCGAAGGGCCAGTCTGGGTAGCTGACGCATCACTGGAGCAAGGCGGCTACGTTCTCTTTTCGGATATTCCCAACAATCGCATCGTACAGTGGGTGGAAGGCCGTGGCGCAGAGACCTGGATGAAGCCATCCGGATACACCGGAGTCGAGCCCTACGGAAGCGAACCTGGCTGCAATGGGCTTCTGCTCGACAAGAAAGGCCAACTGATTTCCTGTGAACACGGCGACCGCCGTATTTCTCTCCTCACCAAAGGCGGAGGAAAAATGACTCTCGCAGACCGCTACGAAGGAAAGCGCCTGAACAGCCCGAACGACGTTTGCCTAGGAGCGGATGGAGAGACGCTGTATTTCACCGATCCTCCGTATGGGCTGCCGGAACGATGGGAAGACCCGCGCCGCGAACTGGACTTTTGCGGAGTCTACCGCCTCTCTCCTGATGGCGAATTAACACTGATGACCGAGGAAATGACTCGGCCCAACGGGATTGCCTTTTCCCCGGACTTCAAAACGCTTTACGTCGCACAGTCTGACCCGGAAGCCGCTATATGGAAGGCTTTTCCCGTGAAAGAAGACGGCACACTGGGTGAAAGCCGTGTTCTCCACGATGCGACCGCGGCCTTCAAAGAAGGATTACCCGGCCTTCCTGATGGATTGAAAGTCGATGCGAAAGGCAACCTCTGGGCAACAGGTCCCGGCGGCGTCTATGTCTTCTCTCCAGAGGGCAAATTACTCGGCAGGATTTCCACAGGAGAAAAGACAGCGAACTGTGGCTGGGGCGACGACGGCTCCACTCTCTACCTTACGGCAGACACCTACCTTTGCCGAATCCAGACACTCACAAAGGGAGCCGGGTGGTAGAACCCGCTCCCGGATTCCAATGAGATTCCCTCGATAAAGGAGGGCTAGCCGCTTGCGGATGAGCATCCGGTTTGGCATCTTGGTGTACCCCATGCCCTACATCCGATCTCTCTGCGCATTCCTTTTATTTTCCTCTTCTGTTTTCGGAGAGGAGTTCGAAGTTGCCGACGGCCTGACTGCCACCTCCGCCGTGCTGCCGGGTTTGGTTCAGCATCCTGTCATGGCCTGCCTCGACGATCAGGGCAGACTGTTCGTCGCCGAAGCCTCCGGGGAGAATCTGAAAAAGGACGAATTGCTCGCCCAGACCCCGGCTCTCATCCGATTGCTGGAGGACACAGACAAGGACGGCGTCTTCGACAAACAGACCGTTTTCGCAGAAGGACTCACCTTTCCACAGGGAGCCCTCTGGATCTACGATTCCCTCTACGTCATGTCTCCTCCCGGTCTATGGCGATTCACCGATACTGACGGAGATGGGAAAGCGGACGAACGAGAAGAGTTAGTCACCGGCTTCGATTTCACCGGTAACGCCGCCGATGTTCACGGTCCGTTTCTACACCCCAACGGTCGACTCTTTTGGTGCCATGGCAGGAAAGGATTTGCCGTGCCAGATTCTGATACAGGCCAGATTTTATACGAAGGCAAAGGAGCGCGAATTTGGTCCTCTTCGCTGAGTGGAGGCGATGTCGAACCATTCGCCGGTGGTGGAATGGACAATCCAGTGGAAATTGATTTCACTGACGAAGGGGAGATTCTCGGGACGGTCAACCTCTTCTACGGTCGTCCTCGAGGGGACGTCCTCAACTTTTGGGCATACGGGGGAGCCTATCCAAGGCACGACCAGGGGCAGGTCGTAGCAGAGTTCACACGAACGGGAGACCTTCTTCCCCCTGTTCACAATTTTGGTCACGTAGCTGTATCCGGAATGTGCCGATACCGAAGTGGTCGGCTCAATCGCAGTTGGCAAGACGGGTGGCTGGTCTCACATTTCAATACCTCCCAGATTACCCTGACAAAAACTGAGCGAAAGGGAGCCGGCTTCACAGCCCCTGACACACAGACCATATTCCAATTGCTGAAGCCCGATGCACATCTGACTGATGTGCTGGAAGATCACAATGGCGACCTGCTCGCAATCGACACAGGCGGATGGTTCCGAATTGGTTGTCCCACCTCTCAAATAGCCAAGCCAGATGTGGCAGGCGGAATCTATCGAATTTCGCAAGACGGAGAATCCTACCTTCCTCCCAGCTACCCGAACTGGAATCGCATCACCAGCGAAAGGGTATCTCAATTCCTATCTTCCAAAAAGGATTGGATCGCTGAGCGGGCAATCACCGAGTTGGCAGTTCGCGGGGATCCGGCCATTCCGGAGCTACGTCGAATCATAAATTCACAAGACTCCTCCCCTACCGCTCGGCGCAATGCCATCTGGACAATGGCTCGCATGAAATTTTCTGAAGCCACCGATCTTCTCTACGAATCTCTCACGGATCCTGACCCAGGCGTCCGTCAAGCTGCGTGCAATGCTATCAGCGTTACCCGTACCTGGCAAAGCATCGCGGCCAACGAACCTGCAGAAAGGGATATTGAGCTTGAGCGGAACCGGACGATCTCCGGAGCACTCGCACTAATCGTTCGCGGCGACGAACCCCAAGTGGCTCGCGAAGCCGCTGTTGCTCTTGGCAGAATGGGAGAAGCTAGGGCGATTGGGGCTATCGCCGGAAGACTTGGCCGTGCAGGAGACGATCGATTCCTTCAACATTCTCTTATCTACGCGCTCATCGAGATCGATGACTATCAGGGAACACACAATCTCCTGACTTCTGAGAACCCTGCCGTCGTCAGTGGGGTGCTCTGGGCACTGGAGGAAATGCCATCGAGCAAACTCCAAGTCCTCGACGTTCTGCCGTTTCTTGAGTCGCGCGACGACAAGCTGCGCGAGACCGTCTACACGCTCGCCCTTCGGCACCACGAGTGGGATGCTGCTCTGGCAAACCAGTTTTTTCGCTGGCGAGAGAACTGGAGCGACGGTCAGAAGAGTGCAATGGAGTCGATTGTTCCCGCTTTTCTCGACCATCCTCCCATGCGGGATTTCCTAACGAGTCTGTTCACCTCACCCGATACTGAACGACAAGAGTTCGGACTCTCTTTGCTCTCTGAGTCCCCTTCCAAAGTTCCTTTTTCCAAAGAGTGGAAACCTGTATTTGTAGCTAGCCTGGCACCCGACGCATCGCCCGATACACTTTCACTTGCTCTCGATGCTGCACTTCGCGTGGAAACACAGGACCTGACACCACATCTGGAGTCCCTGCTTACTTCACCCGATTTGTCTAGAATTCAACGGGTCCAGGCCACACGCGCTCTTGCCACCCAGGATTCCGCGATTTCCGCCCCTGCCTTCGATCTTCTTGTTGAGATTCTGAGAGATGAGACCGACCCCATTCCTCGTAGAGAAGCCATTTCCATACTTAGCGGCTCCAAGCTCAATAGCGCGAGGCGGGAGCGCATTGCTGAAGTAATCCATACTTTCGGTCCGCTGGAAATGGCATCGCTTTTCGACCTGTTTCCTGTCCTGCATACTCCAGAACAAGCAAAAGCGGTTGCCGATGCCGTCGTCGCGTCTCCGGCGTTCGCCAATCTCTCCGTATCTCGATTGCGAAAACTCTTTGAGCCATACCAAGAACTGGTCGGTACCCAAATCGAAAACAAGATCAAGGAAGTCGAAGAACAACAGGCTCAGAGGGAAGAGCGAATCGAATCCCTCATCGCCGGAATGGAAGAAGCCGACGCAGAAAACGGGAAGAAGCTTTTCGCCAGCGGAAAAGGCACGTGCATGGTATGTCACGCCATAGGCGATATTGGCGGTAAAGTCGGACCGAATCTCACGACAATTGGTCGCATCCGAAACTCACGAGACCTGTTCGAATCCATCCTCTTCCCGAGCGAGTCCATTGCTCGGGATTTCAACACCTTCGAAGTAACACTCGAGCCATCTGGCGAAAAGCAAATCGGCATCATTGCCAGCCGTTCCGATCGTGAAATCGAATTGATCGATCCTGCAAGTCAGTCCCATTTTCTCCCAGCGGATGACATTCAGTCCATCAAGCCTCTATCCATGTCACTCATGCCCATGGGCTTAGACCAGACAATGACGCAGGATGAGCTCCGTGACCTTGTCTCCTATCTCCTCTCCCTGAAATAGCTTTAGGGAAAAGAGGAAATTACTGAGGGTTTCCTGACTCGCTTTCTTCCTCTCCGAAGGAATCGCGAAATCGGTTGGTCACTTTGATCTCGATCTGATCTTCGTTGTCCCAACTCAGACTCTTCATGAAAGCCTCGTTGCTGCGAAACTCGGCGATTACTTCGTCATAACGAAGCACACGCACCCAGATCCCCTTGATTTCGTCCTTCAGGAATTCACGGTCTCCCCGCGTTGGCTCGTATTCGTAGGTATGGATTTCTATGGGTGGGGTCGTAAATTCCACCTCATCATTGAAGACCAACACCGGTAGATCTACTGCTTGACCGTCCTGACAATTCTCACCTTCACCAGGCATGGGAGTGGTCCTGAGAAACTCAACGTTGTCGTCGTAGACAATCCGATATTCAACCTGTGCGTGATTCAGCTCATTCCTGGTTTGGTTTGCCAAGGTGACGCGATAAGCCCATTTCGACTTTTTATACATCTTCCCAGAGATTTTGAACTCACTGGAATCGACAAGGACTCGCTGAGTTTTAATATCCATGGCGTACTGAATGGCGGTCGGGTCTTCATCCATCCAATTCCGGATCCGATCCTGCGTGTGAGAATCAAAAGTCTCAATTGGTACATCAAATTCCCGCTCGTCTTCTACCCGTTGAATCTTAACGGTTTCCCCGTGTGCAGAAACAAGGTGGGCCTGGATCTCCTGTCCATCGTCGTTACGAAGCGTCATGGACCCGTCTTGAGCCCACGGACTACGCATCTTCGCACGATCGACCGAAGCGACCTTCAACTTTCGTTTCTGGTCCGCCTTGTCTTCCGCAATTCCTTGTGATGTGATAAATGCTGCAATCGCCAGGAGGGCAAACATCACGCCACGAAACGAGCTGGATTCCGTTTTCACCCTACAATATGGGGTCCTACACCGTTATGAACAATGGCGTCTAGGCGGATCACTCGATTACGGCACTAACAAAAGCCAGAAGCTACTTGCAGCAACGGATATTGAAGTTCGGCTGTCCAAATCCACGATTGCGGTTCCTCCGACAAGGCAGTATCGGTCTCTCCCCTTTTCGAAATTCTGTGATCCCGTGACGATTCCTACAAAGACAGTATCCCCCGACACCGCCCGCGAAATCGATCGCAGGCGTACTTTTGCCATCATTTCTCACCCGGATGCCGGGAAAACAACGCTCACGGAGAAACTGCTTCTCTATGGTGGGGCGATTCACTTGGCCGGTAGTGTTACGGCGCGAAAAAACCAGAATGCGACTGCCAGTGACTGGATGGATATGGAAAAGGAACGCGGTATTTCCGTGTCTTCGACTGTCCTGCAGTTCGAATACGAGGGAAAACGTGTCAATCTGCTCGACACTCCCGGTCACCACGATTTCTCGGAGGACACGTATCGAGTCCTCTCTGCGGTCGACGCCGCTGTCATGGTGATCGACGCCGGTAAAGGTATCGAGGCCCAGACGCTGAAGCTATTCGAGGTTTGCAGAAAACGTGGAGTTCCCATCTTCGTGTTCATCAACAAGATGGACCGCCCCTCTCGTCCACCTCTCGAATTGATCGACGAACTGGAACGAGTTCTTGGACTGGCACCGGTCCCTCTGAACTGGCCATTGGGTGATGGACCTCGCTTCCGGGGAATTTTCGATCGAGAGAAAAACGAAGTGAATCTCTTCGAACGTACTCCGCATGGATCGTTCAAAGCCCCCCTTTCCGTCGGAGGTATCGAGGACGAAAAAGTCGCAGAGGCACTGGATCCGGAGATCTACGAAGCCGTGCAGCAGGAGATTGACCTTCTTGATGGAGTCACGGAAGAGCTGGATTTCGAAAGAGTTCTGGCAGGCGAACAGATGCCGATCTTCTTCGGAAGTGCGATGAACAATTTTGGTGTGCAGCTCATGCTGGAGCGTTTCCTCGCGCTCGCTCCAAAACCGGCTGCAAGAGAGACCGAAAATGGTTCAGTCGATCCCCACGTCGACGCGTTTTCCGGATTTGTTTTCAAGATCCAGGCAAACATGAATCCCCGTCACCGGGACCGTGCGGTTTTCATTCGAATCGTTTCCGGCGTTTTCGAACGTGACATGCAGGTCAATGACGTTCGCACTGGCAAAAAAGTGCGACTTGGAAACGCACAAAAGTTGTTTGGTAAGGATCGTGAAACTCTGGACGAAGCGTACGCCGGAGACATCCTCGCTCTCGTTGGAAACTACGACTTCCTTATCGGAGATACCGTTACGAGCGACCAGCGTCTCGTTTACAACGAGATGCCTCGTTTCAAACCGGAATGTTTTTCCTACCTTTTCAACAACGACACCACAAACATCAAGCGCTATCGAGCAGGTCTGGAGCAGTTGCTCAAAGAGGGAGTTGCTCAAGCCTACGACGTTCACGGAAGCGCACAGAGAGTGCCTTTGTTGGGAGCCGTCGGCCCCCTCCAGTTCGAAGTCTTTAAGGCACGTTTGGAAAACGAATACAATGTGGACTGCCGCCTGGAAGGCTGCCCGTGGAGTGTAGCGCAGTGGGCTCGCCCAAAGAATCCACCCGAAGACTACAATGCAAGGGATGTCCCACCACTCACTCTTCCATCCGGCTGCTCTCTCGCCCGCGACGAAGAAGAGCAATGGCTGGTCCTTTTGCCTGCCGAGTATTTGGTAAGCATTCTCCACGACAGAAACGAAGATTACGAATTTCAATCCAGCCCATTCTACAGGCAATAGCGAGAAATGAGCACAGCGGCCATCGTCTCCCTGGTCGTAGCGATTTTGATCGCACTGCCGATTGCTTTTCGAATTCGGAAGGCAGCCAGGCGTAAACACTGGATCGACGCTCCCATTCTTCCAGAGTGGCAGAAAGTCGCGGAGAAATACTTTCCCCGGCTGGAAGGAATCCCGAAAGGAACTCGGAAGAAAATCCGTGGCATCGCACGAGTCCTTGCCGAAGAGAAAAATTTCGAGGCCTGTGGTGGTCTGGAAGAAGTCACCGAGGAGATGAAAGCATTGATCTGCTTCCAGGCTGCGCTTCTGATCGCAGAAATACCAAAGCACAAATTCTACCCCAAACTCCGATCCATACTCGTGTATCCCGGTGCCTTTCGAGATCGAGGAAAAAGGCGATTTGGGCTGCCCTCAGAGGACCGAGGCACCTTGCTTGGCGAATCGTGGCAGACTGGTTCTGTCATCCTTTCCTGGGAAAACGTGAAAGCCGGTGCAAAAAACGACGACGATGGGATGAACGTGGTCATTCACGAATTCGCGCATCAGCTCGATCAAGCTGACGGAGCTGCCGACGGAGTTCCTATTTTGAAGAATCGCGAAGCCTACCGTCAATGGGCAGAAGTATTTGAGCGAAACTACGAGGAATTCGTAGAAGATCTGGAATCCCGCCGTGGTCCTGAACCACTGATCGATCCCTACGGAGCGACAAACCCGGCCGAGTTTTTTGCTGTATCGTCAGAGACCTTTTTCGAAGAAGCGGAGGACCTGAAAAAAGAACATCCTGACCTATACGAGCAACTGAGTAACTTTTACCACGTCGATCCCGCATCGTGGCGGTAGAAATGAGCAAAACCATTCTCATCACAGGCGCATCGAGCGGCATTGGCGAAGCGGCATGCTTCGAGTTGCTCCGCCGTGGCCACAAGGTGCATGCCTGCGCAAGGCGTGTGGAGAAGATGCAACCACTCGAAAAAGCAGGAGCCACGATTCATTTCCTCGACGTCACAGACGAAACTTCGATGAACGAAGTAGTCGAGTCGGTCGGCCCTGTCGATGTTCTCATCAACAACGCTGGATTCGGCCTCTACGGAGCGGTAGAGGACGTCACCATTGATGAAGCACGAAAACAGTTCGAGGTGAATCTTTTCGGCCTCGCCCGGATGACGCAGTTGGTGACTCCCGGCATGCGGGAACGCGGATCAGGTCTGATCATGAATATCTCATCAATGGGCGGAAAAGTTTTCACACCCCTCGGGGCCTGGTATCATGCTTCCAAGCATGCATTGGAAGGATGGTCTGACTGCCTTCGCATCGAACTCGCACCGTTCGACATCGACGTGGCAATTGTAGAACCAGGGGCAATCGAGACCGAATTCTGCGAGCAGTTGATTCCTCCTCTTTTGGAGAGATCAAAGAGCGGCTCCTACGAAGAATTGGCAGAAAAAATGGCGGAAGCGACTCGCCGCACCTACGCCGGAGGAAAAACGACACCGGCGTCAAAAACGGGAAAAGTCCTCGCAGATATCGTAGATTCGAAGCGGCGCAAAACTCGATACGTGACCGGCTACCTCGCGAAGCCAATCATCATGATGCGTCGACTGATGCCAGATCGTCTGTTCGACTGGATCATTCGAAAGTTCATGTAGTGATCACTCTTCTTTCAGAGCCGCCTGGCTCTCGGCCGAAAGATCCGCGATGGGATACTTGTAGACTTGGCCATTCGACATCCTATGCACAGCAAGGTCGCCTTCCACCTTCAAGAGAGTAGCTACAATCTTTTTTCCCTCCTTATTCGTCCACTCTTTCGGAACCGGCGCTTTCTCCATTCCGAACTGCTCAGGTTTTTCCGGCATTTCCTCGGGCATTGTTCCCTTCTCCCCACGCTCCCCATTGATGGGGGCACCCTCCGTAATCCATTTCTGAACCAGGGTTACTTCCTCTGGAGTAAGGCGCTCGCCCCCCTTTCCCTTCGGCGGCATAGCATCTGGATCCCCCTCTGGACGATAGATAGTGATGAACAGGTAACTCGCATCCCAGTCGCCGGGAACCACGACGCTATTCTTCGCAAACCGCCCGTGGAAATGCTCGGGATCGTCAAACTTCAGCCCGCCTTTCGCCTTCCCGGAAGCGTTGCTATGGCACTCGCCGCACTTCTTCTCAAAGATAGGCATGATATCTCTCTCATACTCCACAGCCCACGAGGAGAGTGGATAGAAAAGTGCCAGGAGTGCTAAAACGAAATGTCGCATGTCATCGGGTATAGCAACAGGCGCGTCATCCGTTACAAGCTTCCATCCGCAGAAACAAAATCCGAAGATGAATTTTTGTAGGGAATTCAAACTCGACTGCTACGAATAGGACAGTGACAGAAAGCGAACAGAATTCCCGATTTCGCGAATGGTATGAAAACCATCGTGGGATCATCGTGAAGATTTCAAAATCCTTCACTAACACAATTCAGGACCAACAGGATCTCATCCAGGAGATATCCGTTCAGCTATGGAAATCCGTCCCATCGTTCCGCGACAAATGCAAAGAGTCCACCTGGATCTATCGAGTCGCCCTGAACACGGCCATCGCATGGAGCCGGAAAGAAAAACGGCAGAAGAATAAGGAACGGAACTTTGCCGATGACGCCTTCATTTTTTCCCAGCAGGAGAATCCCGAGAACAAGAGGCTGGATTGGCTTTTCGAACAACTTCGGAAACTCGACGTAGTCGACCGTTCGCTCCTTCTCTTGCATCTGGAAGGGCAAAGTTATTCCGAGATCGCCGGGATTCTCGGGACCACCGAAAAGAATGTCGGAGTCAAACTCTCACGACTCCGCAAAAAACTCTCACAAACTGCTACACGCGATGGAATTTGACGAACTTCAGATCGTTTGGAACCAGGCGGATTCCAAACCTCAGTATCAACTCAACGAGGAGGCGATGTTCCGAATCGTGACGAAAGATAGGGAAAATTTTCACTCCATGATCTCGAATCGAGATCTTCGAGAAGCCGGGATCGGAATCATTCTATTTTTCGTTTTTCTCGGTTTCGGTATCGCTCGGAGCGTAGAAGAAGGCATTCATTCTCTCGAAGCGCTGTCGATGTATGTCTCTGCCATTGGGGTTGCCTTTGTCGTTTCTTACCTGCTGATCACACGCTCTCGCCAGGCCAGACGAGAGAGGGAATTCGATACCGATACGGTGAAGGGCACACTGCTCCGGCTCCATTCGAACGTCTCGTTTCAAGCACGCCTTCTGAAGGGCGTGGCGTGGTGGTATCTACTGCCTCTCGTTCCCGGTCTCGTCTTGTTCAATATTTCGGGAGCAATTGAATATGGGACGAACATGTTCGACGACATGCTCATCCCGGTGGGAATTTTCCTTTTTGTCTTATGGTTGAACCTCCACTGCGTGAAGACCTACCTGACTCCCAAGAAGATTGAGCTGGAGGATTTCCTTGAGAAACTGTCAGATGGCGAGCCTGCAGAATAACCCTGCGATTTCTGTCGCCGAAACTGCACCAGCGAAACGAGGACAAAGCTCAAGATCATCAGTAGATACCAAGCCCAGAATTTCTGAAACGAGACGAGGTGCCATCCATCACTCTGGGTGGGATACACCCATCCACGGGCAAAGGTTCCTACATTCTCTGCCACCCAGATGGCAAGCGCTACTAACATGAGCCCAACGGCCAAAGGCATCTTCCGGTATTTTGCCCCGGTTCTGAAACTCAGCTCGCAACGACCAAACATGATCAAAGAAGCCACAATCAAAACCCATCTAATGTCCCAGATGAAGTGATGCGTGAAGAAATTGGCATAAGCAAGAAATGCCACGGCTACAGTCATCCACACCGGCGGGTAATTACGGAATCGAAAATCAAACAGTCGCCATGCTCGCGCGATGTAACTTCCCACCGCAGAATAGAGGAATCCAGCAAACATGGGGACCTGATAAATCCGGAATATCACTCCTTCATCCGGGTAATGCCACGAACCGATCGCCGGTGAAGTCTTAAACCACTCCATCACAGTCGCGAGAATGTGGAACGCGAAGATCACGATCAACTCGTCTTTGTGCTCCAATCGGAAAACCACTAGAGCCACCTGTAGCAGGAGCGCATAGAGAAAAAGAATGTCAGAGCGGGAAAGGTCAACATCGGGCACCCAGAACTTTGTCAGGAGTAACCCGGCCAACATCAAGCCCCCAAACAGGCAAGCGAGCACCTGCGTTTTCCCAAACCATATCAATTCCCGAAGCTGATACGGCCCTTTGTTAATCGAAATCTCCGAAGCTTTCATGCAGAGACCTTCACGCGACTCTGTGAAGGGCTGATGAACCGAAAATGAAAACTCCGTGAAATCCCTACCGGAGCTGATCCCGGCAATCTGCCTCGCTATGCAACCAAAAACTCCACTACAAGATTGTCACGATATTGTCATTGATTGGTCACCCGTTCGTTCTCAGTCTAGTCCCGACAATGAACTCCCGCCAATTTCCCAACGCTTGCCGGCTATCACTCGGCCTGTCTCTCCTTGTGACCCCTCTAACATTGCTTGTCTCGTGCTTTGAGAAACCAGCAACAAGTGAAACGCCACCAGCATCCGATTCCAAGAATCTGGTTCTCACTTTCACCTACGGATCTGAGAAAGAAAAGTGGATCGACGCACTGACAAAAGAATTCAATACCGCCAAGCACGAGACATCTGACGGACGAGCTATCTTCGTCGATGCCATTCCCATGGGTTCGGGAGAATGCGTAGAAGAGATTATTTCCAAGAAGCGGGAAACTCACCTTGTAAGCCCGGCTTCCGCAGTGTTCATCGCTCTCGGCAACGCGGAATCCACCGCAACCACAGGCGAACCACTGGTCGGTGATACCGAGGACCTCGTCCTTTCGCCGGTTGTCATTGCGATGTGGAAACCAATGGCAGAAGCACTTGGGTGGCCAGATAAATCCATCGGCTGGAAAGAAATCCACGACCTCGCCCTGAACGAGCAGGGATGGGCCTCACTCGGGCATCCCGAATGGGGTCGCTTCCGCTTTGGCCACACTCATCCCGAGTATTCCAATAGCGGGATCATTTCACTGATAGCGGAAACCTACGCCGGAGCCGGAAAGTCACGAGACCTTACCTTGGAGAACGTTACCAGCCCTGAAGTGGGAACCTATCTGGAAGAGATCGAGAGAGCTGTTGTCCACTATGGCAGATCGACGGGGTTCTTCGGCCGTAAAATGTTCAGCACGGGCCCCAATTATTTGAGTGCGGCCGTACTCTACGAGAACATGATTATCGAAAGCTACGGAATGGATAACCTCCCGTTTCCCGTCGTAGCACTCTACCCGACAGAGGGCACATTCTACTCGGACCACCCTATCGGGATTGTGGAGAGGGACTACGTCACAGACTCCCATCGCGAAGCAGCGGAAAAGTATATCGAGTTTCTCACCAGTTCCAAGCAACAGAACCGG
This sequence comes from Verrucomicrobiales bacterium, assembly GCA_002698785.1. Taxonomy (GTDB): domain Bacteria; phylum Verrucomicrobiota; class Verrucomicrobiia; order Verrucomicrobiales; family DEV007; genus Arctic95D-9. The sequence continues at coordinate 399,052 of PAAG01000047.1, forward strand.
GCCATGGAATTCGGTTTTCGTCCCGCGGACGTTTCAATTCCCCTTTCGGACACTTTCTCGAGCGCTTACGGCGTAGACCCACAACAACCACAAACAACTCTGGAGGTGCCTCCCGTACCTGTCGTGAACAGCATTCTGGACCTATGGCACGAGAGAAAGAAAAAATCCAACGTAGCCCTCGTCCTCGACATTTCCGGAAGCATGTCTGAGCAGGGAAAGATGCAGAACGCGAAAGCTGGCGCCTTGCAATTTCTTAACATGCTAGGCGAAAAGGACCAAATTTCCGTCAATGTCTTCAACCACGTTCCTGTGTGGCTAGGGCAGGACATGCCTGTTGGGAAAAATCGAAATGCGATGCGCGAAAAAATCAACGGCCTGTTTCCCGATGGAGGCACGTCTTTATATGACGCGATATCAGTATCTCACCAGCATCTCACCGCCTCCCCTGACAAGGAGCGAATCGTAGCGATGGTGGTTCTATCTGACGGTCAGGACCAGAGCAGCAAAACGGACCTGAACCGGGTTTTACAAACCATTCAGTCCGGTGAAGAAGGTGGAAGTGTCAGAATATTCACCATCGGATATGGCTCTGGGGCCAGCGCAGAAGTCCTTGAACAGATTGCCAACGCGACTCGCTCGAAATACTATCAGGGAACCACCGAAAACATCGAAAAGATCTTCAAAGAGATCTCCACATTTTTCTAACATACCAAAGACGTGAGTGCAGTAGAAGATCAGGGACCAAGACTAACTATACTGGGGAAGCTGTTTCTCCTCGTATTTATGGGCGCATGTGGTTTCGGCGCCTGGTGGTTGATTACGAAACGTGGTTCAGAAGACCCTGGGACCGGTAAGCCGAAAACAGGAGAGGTAGACCCGAAGCCAACCGGAAAGAAAACCGAACTCCGAATCGCATACGGAACCGAAAAGAAAAATTGGCTCAAATGGGCCGTCGAAGAATTCGAAGCCACGAAAGAGGGCAAAGATATTCAAGTGACGCTCATTCCCATGGGCTCGCTGGAAGGTGCCCGAGCCACAGTAAAAGGAGAGGAAGAGATTCACGTCTGGAGTCCCGCAAGCTCGGCCTACAGAGATGTCTTTGTCACTGACTGGCAGTTGGAGCACTCGGGCAACCCAATCGCACGAGAAGAAACACTGGCACTGTCTCCAATGGTTTTTGTTATGTGGAAGGAACGATACGACGCGTTTGTTTCTCAATATAATGCCTTGGACTTTGAGACACTTTCCGAAGCCATGGTAGCACCGGGAGGTTGGAACGACATTGCCCAGAAGCCTGAGTGGGGATTCTTTAAGTTCGGTCATACCAACCCGACTCAATCCAACAGTGGCCTGATTTCTCTCACATTGATGGCTCACCACTACTATGACAAAACCACGCCTCTGGAAGCACAGGACATAGTGAACGCTCCATTCCAGACGTGGCTCAAACAAATCGAAGGCTCTGTATCTGGCTTGATTAACAGTACCGGCAACATGATGCGAGACATGGTTTTGAAAGGACCCGCCAGCTATGATGTTGTGCTGGTTTACGAGAACCTCGCGATCGATTACCTCAAGAATGCGGAAGGTCGATGGGGACAGCTCTATGTTGTCTATCCGAAAATAAACCTGTGGAATGACAATCCTTACTACATCATCGATGCCCCATGGGTAGAAAAGAATGAGAAAAAAGCAGCAGAAACATTCCTCGAGTTTCTTATGTCAGAGCCGATTCAGCAACAGTCGCTCGTTCATGGATTTCGCCCGGGGAATCCATCCGTTCCTGTCATCGGCCCGGAAAGCCCATTCGAGAAATACAAGAAGTATGGGCTCCAGATCGCGATCGATACAATTGCAGAACCACCAAGGGCAGACGCCATCAACAACCTCCTCACAGGTTGGCAGAGGTTGAGAAGTTCGCAATAATTCTACCGCCTCGCCTGTGAACAGAGCGTTCAAATATCTAAAGGCTGCCTTCTTGGTCAGGGAGAAGATTCCACTGCTCGGTCATGTTCCCGTAAACGTGCTGATGCTTTCAGGCTTTGCCGTTCTAGGTTTCGGACATCCGGCATTCTGGTTGATAGGCCTGATTGGAGAAATCGGTTTTCTTTGGTCCATGGCAGGTTCCAAGCGATTTCGAAAATGGGTCGATGCTGTTGACGTTGTTGAGAATCAGAAAAAAGATCTCAGCGAAAAGGAAACCTTGTTGTCTCGCCTCACTCCACCGAATCGAAAGCGATTTGATTCTCTCGAATCGCAATATGGAACGATTCGATCCGATTATGAGAAATCCCATGTGGGTGAATCTCTCTATGATAACAACCTGGCAAACTTGAAGAATTTGAAGCGGGTCTATCTGCGACTTCTCGTCGCCTCTCAAAAGCTGGAAGTGAAAGATCAGGGAGAGAACCTTCGATCCATTCGTTCGAGAATCGAAGAGATCGATGCTGAACTCTCATCTCCTGGTCTGACCAACGCCTCGCGCGAGAGTCGGACTCAGATCCGCAGCCTACTCGAAAAGAGGATCGACGTATTGGAAAACAGGAGCCGGTCGTTAGACGAGATCCACACCGATCTTGAACAAATAGAAACACAATTTCAACTCTCCCTCGAAAGCACCGCTCTCAATGATTCTCTCACCGAGGAAAAACTTGATCTGGATTTGGCGAGAAATATGATCACCACTCCCGGCTACACAGCTTTTCTTGCAGACGACAACGAGCCGGATCCATTGGTCGAATGGGAGTTAGATTAGCTGGATTGCCCCGCCTCTTTCATCGTCGCAGTGTAGCAACCTGCGACGGGCTCAACCATTCCAGAGCAGCCTCTGGATTGGTTCGCGCGAAAGAATTTACTTTCGTCGCCTGAACTGGCGAGAGTTTTAATTCTTCGAATGGGGTTCCCTGCAATTGCTTCTTTTGATCCGAATCACTTGCTCGTCGATAGTCGTCTGTAAGTGTAGCAACAGACAATCGCGATTTTCGAGCAGCAGTAAGGTCATCCTCATTCAAGGCATACACTTTGTCGGCGCAATCATACTGAGCAGCTGCACCGACCAGTTCCTCGAAAGGCAGCTTCTCTCGGTCAAACGAGACGAGTGTCACTTCCCTACCATCCAGCCACCCAGCCTCGGTAGTCAGAACTCCTTCAATACTTCCCAAACGAAGTTCTCCCGTCCAGAAGCAATACATGGCAAAAGCAGCAGTTCCTGTTTCTGCCGCGACTTCGCTTCCTGCAAGCGCTCGAAGATACTTTGGAGCATCTTGCCCAAACGCCTTGAGAGCTTCCACCATACGCGCCGCTATTCCTTGCAGGGACCAAACTCTGTCTTTTCGCTCGATGATGTCTTTCCCCTCCTTATCGAGAAATCTGACGACTTGAAAGTTCCAGGCCGGTTCACGGTATTTTTTCAGAATTTCTGCATCTTTCCCCGGTTGGTTGTTATAGACCACTACGGGAACGAACTCTGTCTCAATAGCTTCAACCAGTTGAGGGTGGCTCAGCACTTCACGTCCAAATTTCTGACAACCAGCACAACCTGGGACTTCCTGAAACAAAACGAAAACAGGTTTTCCGGTCTCAGCGGCTTCGACAAAACCAGCTTCCCAGTCTCGCTTCCAATCTACTTCACCCACTTCAATCCGCCTCTCGCCGGAACAGGCAATCGTTGGCAGATAATACAAAATCGCAATCAAGAACCACCTCATCTCATCATTCACAGACGTGCAGAGAAGAGGGTTTCTTACCGTTTTCTTCAATCTTATTGATCGGGTAGCTCAAAATCTGCGTAACACTTTTTACGAATGAATGTTTTTCTCCTAAGCCTAATCGTTTCTGTCAGCTTGGCGCTTTCTGCTGGCTCTGGATGGGAGACTTTGCAATTCGATGGAGTTCAGGAGAATCAGGTTCGCTTTACTGGCTCCCAAATCACCGTATCAGTGAATGATTCTGCGTCTCCGATTATCTATCCTTTCAGCAACACGAGAACGGTCACAGAGATTTTGGTTTCTGGTTCTGTCTCCGGGGAACTGAAAGCCGGCACATGGGACGATTCTCTCCTTCGAGTCGGAGTGATCGAAACGGGAACCAGGAAACTCACACCTCTCGAACGTATTTCAGCTCCTGACTGGGTGAAACAGCTCTCCAGTAGAATGAGCGGCGGCGTAGAACGAATACACTGCTTCCTTTTGATGCCCGAAAAAGAGCGAATTGGTGAAATAAGAACCAATCCCGACATGAAACTCTTTCGGGAGACAATCACGTCTGCACCGAACGCTGATGGCTCGTTCACAATGCAAATCGAACTTTCCCATCCGGTTGAGTCTCCGGGCCTTTGGATTCTCTCCGATGGAGATGACACCAGCTCGCAGTTCACCATTTCGATCAACCAGATCGAATTGAAGTCTTCGAAGAGATAGACATATCAGAGGAATTGCGGCATTCTTGTGAGGAAACCTATCGCTCAGACTGAGTTTCTCCCACCCACCTGTCAGCGTATTCTCTTGAGAAATCATGAAGCCTCCCGAGTCTCCCGTCCAAGCAGCAGCCGATGTCCTGAATTCGATCATGACAGGACAAAGGGAAGCCATACTCAGCACCGTATCCAGTGACGGACGCCCACATGCGACATGGATGTCCACGATGACGAACGATGATATCTCAAAAATTATCACCCTGACATCGCCAGATAGCCACAAGGTGGAAAATATCGAGTTCAACCCAGAAGTAGAATGGCTGTTCACTGCGCCGAATAAGCGCGAGCTTGTTTACTTGCACGGAACTGCTGAGATCATCCGGGATGTGGCAAAGATGAAAAAAGCGTGGCAGGCGGTGCCCAACAAGCAGCGAGCGTTCTTTTTGAATTTCTTCACTTCCGCCCCCGGCTATGCAGTAATCGAAACCACGGTTCGGAAAGTAGTGTACGGAATGCCCGCGCACAATTTTTTCCACGAGTTCGATCCCGAAGAACTCGCATCGCAGGCAGTGGGACAGTCTTAATCCACAGTGCTTCTCGGGTTTTCGAATCCCCAATTACTCCCGTAGTGAACACTCTCGTGCCGTCGCTGCGCGAAAGATCCGTTTATGAACTCTGGTACGGAAAGGTAATTTGTGTAGGCCAGGCGAATCTGCAGGGCAGCTTCCATCGGGTCCATACCTCCCGTTCCCGTCCCTAATCCGGGACAAACGACAGACTTGATCTTTTTCTCTTTATCCCGGTTGTGCTGATGGATAGCACATAGCGTAGCCCAGAAAGCGAGATAGACATTGTCTGTTCGGCTGATATTTAGAGGCACACGCATGGTCGGACTATGGGCCACCCAGGGATGTGAAGAATTGCCAGATTCAACGAGGATGGAAGTGCCGACCGGCTGCTCCCCCAGGAAATCGCTTAGAATGCGATCTTGAATTCTATCCTGAAGATCTCGGCCGAAAAACTTTAAGACAGCGAGATCCATTCCCGCGTCCATCAGTCCGAATGAATTACCTGCGGTAATGACACAGTCGTAATAAGGAAGTTCCTCAAACTTCCCACGTACGACCTCGACCTCAGGGAAATCACGAAATCTCCACTGAGCCGCTTCGTAGAAAGAAGAATCCGGAGAGACCAGGATCAGGTGCAACATACAATCAGTATGCTGCCCCCAGCTTACAACAGGCGAGAACTAAATCAGAGTATTACCTAAACCGACAGACCATCCATTTCGCCCGCACTAGTCGCGAAACTTTCGTTCTGCAAACCAAGCCGGTGAAGCGCACTGAGGTAAAGGTTGGGGAGTGGATAGTTGTTCTTCTTATCAAAGGCCAGGTGCCGGCCATGTTTGAACCCACCTCCCGCAAAGAGCACCGGCATATTCTTGTTATCGTGTGCCGAGGCATTTCCCAGATTGGAAGTAAGCAGCACCATCGTCTCGTCGAGAAGGGAATCATCCTTCAGCCTGCGAATGAAATCGCCCCAAGCATTCACCACGCCCTGCTCCACGATTGCAAGTTGAGCGAGCTTTTCTTCATCCATGCCATGGTGGCTGAGTCCGTGGTAACTTTCATCGACCCCTTTGAGTCCGGTGACCGAGTTCCCGGTCACGTGCAGCGTCACGAAGCGAGTTGAATCCGTCGACAAGGCCATGTGAATGATATCCAGAAAGATACGGTCAACTTCGACCTCGTTGTCTCTTGGTATCTTGCTAGGCTTCGCGAGTGATACTTTTGGTTTTGGCTTATGGATCCAGTCCTCGTTGGCCACCATTCGCTGTTCCAGTTCACGAACACTGGTAAACCATGCATCCAGCTTGTCGCGATCTGCGGAACCCACTTCTCGCTGGAGTGCTTTTGCTTCTGCGCCGACGACATCCATAACACTGCGCCCCTGACGGATCAGGTCGGCCTGACGCTCCTGCTCCTCTGGCGTGTCATCAACAAAGAGTTTTGTGAACAATCTAACCGCGCTGTTCTCGGCGGGGATCATGGCACCGTTGTCTGTGTAGGACGGGCTGGTCTGACTGTTCGTGTTAAGAACGAGTGAAGGAAAACGGGTTTCGTGCCCCAGGTGTTTTGCCATCAGCTGGTCCAGCGAGATCGTGTTTCGCGAAGTCGCTCCACGCTGGTTAGGACATGCGGAAAAGATACTACCTTCCGCTGAGTGTCCCCCTGTCACACCAGGATGCGACGATCCGGAGACCACGGAAAACTCCTCCCGTATATCCTGCAACGATTTCAGGTAACGCGACGGCTTGTAGTTTCTCCCTTCTCCCTCAGGAACGAGGTTCGGGTTGTGCAGACCAAGAGCCAGGCTCATCCCCACAAATCTCTTTGCCGATGTTGCTTCGCGAGTTGCGGCAAACGCCGGTGACATGGCATCGAGTAACGGCAACCCTAACGAAATCCCGGCTCCCCGGAGGACTTCACGCCTTGATAGGTGCTTCTTGGTGGCAATGTAACTCATAACTCTTTCCTTTTTCTCTTCACTATTTGAGACAGCGAAGGGTCTCTTTTGATCAAATCCGCACAGGTCGTGCCAAATTATTTTCGGAGGAACACGTCACTCGAGAGTGAGTCGCGGATCAACGATCTGATTCCATGGTCGCTCTTCGCCGACAGTTTCACAATCTCCTCAATTGCGCCGGTTTCGCTGAATCTGGGTGCAGCTCCCGTGGCGTAGGTCAAAAACTGTCGCACAAAACCCTTGGCGAGCTGCTTATCGCGATTCTTGTAAATCGATTTCCACTGCCTCAAGCCGGCAAACTCTTCTCCATCTCGGGTGACTCCGCTTGGATCGATCGGCTTCCCCTTCCCTCCAATTCCATATTTCGATCTCCAACCGCCGATTGGGTCAAAATTCTCCAGAGCAAACCCCGGAGGATCAATCGTCTTGTGACAAGAGGCGCACGATTCGTTATTGCGATGCTTATCCAGTTGATCCCGAATCGAAGTCGCCCCGCGAATATCTGGTTCGATCGCAGGAACCCCAGGAGGAGGTGGCGGAATATGCACGCCGAGGATCCGCTCGTTCATAAATACCCCACGCACGACCGGCGATGTCGTCGTTCCATCTGCTGTCACTTTCAGAATGGCACCTTGAGTCACCAATCCACCGCGAACCCCGCGCTGTTTCTCCGGAAGGGAAACCTTTTGCAGCCCATTTCCAGCCTTCAGTTGAGCATCCATCTTATAATGCCTCGCCAGCCTTCCATTGAGGAAAACGAAATTCGAATCCACCAGATGAGACACATCGCGATTCGACTTCACCAGTTCTGCAAAATACGCCCGAGTCTCCTGTAAAAGACTTTCCTGCAGAACAGAATCGAACGTCTTAAACTGCCTCGGATCAGGAGCAGTAAAATCGATCTGTTTCATCTTCAACCACTGGTCGGTGAAGCTCTTCACAAATCGCTCCGAACGTTGGTCCTTGAGCATTCGCTCGATCTGCTGGTCTAGCACCTGCGGATCCTTCAGCTTCTTCTCTTTGGCGAGCTTCCGTAGCGTCCAATCGGGATTACTGACCCAAAGAGTGTAACTCAGCCGCGTAGCGATGGCATAATCATCCAGTCTACCCGGTTTCTCCACAAACGTCAGGAATCGAGGGGAACAGAGAATCGCGCGGTAGCTTGCCCGAAGTGCCTCAAAGAGAGATTCTCCATCATCCAGAGCCGCTTTGCCAATCTGCTGATATGGAGCCAATTGCTCCTGACTGATGGGTCGTCTGAAGGCCCGATTCGCAAATCGAGCGACCAGCTCATCAACCGCTTTCTTTGGCTCGGCCTTCAGATCATCCCACCTTCGGTCTCCCAACAGGTTCTTTCTTACCGTATTTCGATCGGCATTTGGATAAATCCTCTCGATATCGATTCCAGAGTTGGCAATACCCGAGAAGCCCTGCTTCGCCAGGTCGCGCCCCTTGAAAGAAACATTTCCTCCAGTTGCTCCCGACGGAGCACGTTTCAGGGTCGCGTCGTTGGGTTTCAGCTCCAGCTTATGCCCGCCCTGGATCCACGCTTCATAGACCATGTCCCTGGGCTCTTTTGTCGCCTCAACGAGTCCCATCATGTAGAGAATGGGCGCATTGGACTCGCATTCTCCGGAACGCAATGTCCCCCATACAGCTCCATCCGAACCGGGGTTGATGGCATGCACATCCTTCAACGTCACCCGATACCAACCGCTCTCTGGAACTTCGGTTTTCCGCATTCTCCCGAAGAATTGCAGTGAAATCGGCCAGCTGATGCTTTTGCCATTTTTGAGATCAGGCCCCCTGTAATTGCCTCGCTTATTGAAAGTGAGATCCTCGGGCGTCAGAGACACTTTATATTTCTTATCCCCTTTCGACACCCTATGAAACGCCTCTTCCAGCGCGAGATCAGCGGCATCGAGATACCTTGCCAGTTGGTGATGGGACAGTTGCTGCCCCTCCGCAACCGTCTCGAAACCATGGGATTCCGGATCTTCAGGTAGCAACTCTACTAAAGGGATATCGATTCCGAGAAGATCATGAATCGAGTACTCGTACTCACGTCTCGTGAGCCTGCGGCTGCGAACCCGGCCATTTTTTTCAATATCAGCCTGATCCCAAGCCACCATTGGTTTCGATAAGTCAGTGAGAAACTCGTGTTTTTCCTTCTCTTCCGGCTGTGGCTTCTTTTCCGGCGGCATTTCCCCGAGCTCCACGCGCTCAAACACTCTCTGCCAACGAGCGAAGTTCGCGGGATTTGCCGGATCAAACTCCAGATCGAGGAGATTCAGCTCGGCCTTACTGACCACATCGTCGTGACACTCGATGCAGTGCTGGTCGAGAAACGAAAAGACGGGCTCAGGCAGATCAGCCGCCGAGATAAGATTAGCCGTGGCCAGAACAGCCAGGAAACACATGAAAAATTGTCGCATGGAGGAGTCGCCCGTCTTTACGGGTGATGAGGAGGATCGAAGAAAACAAAACTCCTGATTTTCCGCGATTCAAATACGTAATCACACACGGCAAAGATGCGGAATAGGGCCATTTCGAGACCGCTCTGGCCCGAAAGAACCAGCCCGTTAGAGCAATCACGCAGAAACGCTATCACGCAAAAAACCCTGTCGACATGCAGAATCGGTCCAGCTTATGCTCTCCGGAGCGGAAAACGGCGAATTTTGATCGGATCGCCCATTTTCCCTACCAAATTGACATCATGGCGGATACAGCAACTTCCTCAACCAAAGAGCTAGGCGGCTCGGATAAAGAAATCGTAGAAGAACTCAAGCAGGCCTACGAGGCCATGCGGGAACAACTCGATCTTGTCATTGTGGGCCAGAACGAGGTAATCGAGCAGCTCCTCATCTCCATTTTCTGTCGCTCCCACGCCCTTCTAGTGGGCGTTCCCGGATTGGCGAAGACACTTCTCGTCTCCACTCTCTCCGAAGTTCTGGATTTGAGCTTCAAACGCATCCAGTTCACCCCCGACCTGATGCCAGCTGACATCACCGGCACCGAAGTGCTCGAAGAAGATATGGGAACCGGAAAGAGGATCTTCAAGTTCGTCAAAGGCCCCATCTTCGCCAACATGATTTTGGCAGACGAGATCAACCGAACTCCACCAAAAACACAGGCCGCCCTGCTCGAAGCAATGCAAGAGCACCACGTGACCATCGGAGACGAGACCTACCCGCTGCCCGAACCCTTTTTCGTTCTCGCGACCCAGAACCCGATTGAGCAGGAAGGCACTTACCCTCTACCAGAGGCCCAGCTCGACCGATTTATGTTCAACATCCGTGTCGACTACCCCACTGTTGAAGAGGAAGAAGCGATCATCAAAAGGGTCACAGGCACCTACAAGGCAAAGATCGAAAGCCAGATTACCGGAGAAACGGTCCTGAAACTCCAGGACGTAGTTCGCCGAGTTCCTGTGGCCGACCACGTCGTTTCGTATGCGGCCCAGATCGCCCGGGCGTCACGCCCCCGAGAAGCCGATGCTCCCGATTTCGTCCAGGAGATGGTGTCATGGGGAGCCGGCCCCCGAGCAGGGATTTACCTGATTCTCGCAGCAAAAGCCAGAGCCATCCTCCAGGGACGCTACCACACGACGACAGCCGATGTCAGGGCCGTTGCTCTTCCAGTGCTTCGTCACCGCGTCCTAACGACATTCAATGCCGAAGCCGCCGGAGTGACCAGCGATGAAATCGTGAAAATGCTCGTTGAGAAATTTCAGCCCAGCGCTGACCTGGACATTTGATCCGACCTCCCTCCTCCCATGTCGGATACGACAGATACCGAATTTTCCCGCCTCCTGCCGCCCGAGATCATCCAGATGATCGGTCGTCTTGAGTTCCTTGCCCGATCGGCAAAGGAAGGGACAATCAACGGAAGACACAGCAGCCCGCACAAAGGGTTCTCCGTGGAATTCGCGGAGCACCGCCAATATGTCTCCGGAGACGACTTGAGAAACCTCGACTGGAGAGTTTTCGGAAAAAGCGATCGGTACTACATCAAGCAGTATATCGAGGAGACTAATATGCGCGTCACCCTGCTGGTCGATGCCTCAGGATCCATGGCTTACTCCGGTGATCACTCTACTTCCCTCGGAGACAACAAGAACCTTTCGAAATTCGAATACGCTCAGTACTTGGCGTCCGCCCTTGCCTATTTGCTCATTCGACAGCAGGACGCCGTTGGATTGGTAACCTTTGCTGATGGCATCAAGCGGTACCTTCGACCGGCGGCCAAACCCAGCCAGGTCAGAGCCATTCTCGAAGAACTCACCGAGACGGAGCCCACCGAAGTCACTCGATGCGCAGACACTTTCCACGAGATCGCCGAGCGTATTCCCTCTCGCGGACTGGTCGTAATCATCAGTGACCTTTTCGACGATGCAGAAAAAATCAAAAAAGCCCTGCACCACTTTCGTTTCAAAAACCATGAACTGGTCGTCTTCCACCTGATGGCGGAAGAGGAGCTGACTTTCCCCTTCGAGAAATTCGATGATTTCCGATGCCTCGAAGTCGAAGGACGAAGACTCAACATCGATCCATCAACCATCAAGGCATCTTATCTGGAACGAGTTCGCTCGCACCTGAAGTCGATCGAACTCGCGTGCGGCCAAATGAAAGCCGACTACGTGCCCATCAACACAAAGACGCCCGTCCCCTCGGCGCTTTTCTCCTACTTCTCTCAGCGAAAAACCTGACCAAGAATACCGGGAACGGTAAAACAATCCTCCTCACAATCGCGTGCTCTTCCTGAATACAGCTCTTCTCCTCGGTGCTCTTGGAATCTCCATTCCAATTGTCATTCATTTGCTCAACCGTCGCTCAAGTCGCGTTGTCGAGTGGGGAGCGATGAATTTTCTCCTCGAATCCCTCGCGATTCGCAATCGGCGGATCCGTCTGGAAGAAGCCCTGCTCATGGCCACACGCTGCCTTGTAGTAGGTTTGTTAGCTCTAGCCCTGGCTCGCCCTTTCATCCCACCCGGCTCTACGATTCCCTGGCTTCTCGTCTTACCACTTGGCCTGCTCGGAGTCGTCGGGATAGGAGTAGCCACGGTCCTTCACGATGAGAAAAAGTGGCAGCGCCGAATCGCGGCTATCTCCATTCTATTACTACTCAGTTGCGTCGGATTGGTACTCTTTGAAAAATACCTGAACCTTTCCCGATTCTCGCTCGGCTCCAGACAGGACATCGCTTTGATTATTGACGGTTCTACATCGATGTCGGTTACGACTGATGGCGAGACCAATTTCGAACGAGCTGTCGAAGAAGCAAGGACATTAATTAAGCGCGCCCCGCGCGGGCATGCCTTCAGTCTGATTGTAGGAGGCCCCTCGCCCAACGCCAAGGTTCTCGATCCAACAACCGACCGGGCAACCCTAGAAGAAGCCCTCGACGATCTCGCTCCTCTCGACGGAGCAATGACGACCTACCAGGCGCTGACTCTTGCTTCCTTGAGCTTGGCACGTGGTGACCACCCAGCAAAACAAATCGTCATCCTGACAGACCAACAGAATGTGGGCTGGGAGATTGGTAAAAGCGGGAGGTGGAATTTCCTCGCCGATGCTCTTCGAAATCTCCCCTCAGAACCCCAGATCATGATCCGAAAAATGCCACTTCCCGACTACGTTAGGAATCTGGCAATCACAAACATCTCCCTTTCTCGCGAAATCGTTGGTGTGGATCGCCCTGTCGATATTGCTGTGACCGTCGAAAATACCGGGAATGAATCAGTAACTCCAGAGGCCCTGATTCTGAAATCAGATGGCAGTAGAGAGCTTCGTGACGAGTCCCTAGGGCAGCTCAAACCCGGAGAAGAACAAGTAGTCCATTTCTCCTACCAATTCTCCGAACCCGGAGCGCATTCCTTCTCTGCCACTCTCGATGTGACAGACGATATAGGGAAAGACAACACCGGATATTCGGCCCTGAACGTCGCAAGCGAATTAAAGACTCTCATCGTCGACGGCAGGCCATCTGGCCGCCCATTCGATAGAGCATCAAGCTTCGCCGCAGTAGCACTGGCTCCTTCCTCACTCACTCTTGATCCCACGCTAGACCCGAACACTCCCGGAACGAGCGACGAAGAATCGGACGACTTCGATATCTACTACGACCCGACACTCGACCCGATCGAATTCCTTGTCGATCCACAAGTGATCGATCTTCCCGACGTGGTTACCATCCACGATTTCAGTGCATTCGACGCAATTATCCTGGCCGATGTTCCACGCCTGCCGAATGCCACAGCCTCTGCAATCTCGGAGTATGTCAGAAATGGAGGAGGGCTACTCGTGGCAGCTGGAGGTCGAGTCGATCCAGAGTTTTACAATAGTTGGAAGGTAGCGGACGACGCCCCACTTCTACCGGCATCCATTGGGGATCAAAATGTATCTCCTTCCCTTCAGGAGGCGTTTTTCCCTTCCAGCAGGAGTCTCACCCACCCCGCTCTCAGCAAGGTGGCTGACCCGACGAAGAGCGACTTCGCTTCCACACTGATCACGAACTACCGGAAGCAGCAGATTCCTGAGAAACTGGCATCGGAATCATCCGTGGGAGCACGGTTGAACAACGGCGACATTCTCATCTCCTCTCGAAATGCAGGCGAAGGCCATGTCGTTTTAATGGGTATGCCAGTCGATCTCTCAGCAGGAAATTTTGTGACTCGTCAGGCGTTCCTCCCCTTCCTGCACGAGATGGTCTATTACCTAGCAAACCCAGCCGCGTACCACCTCAACCTGGACCCCGGTTGGGAAGTAACCATAGGTCTCACGAACTCTCGCGGTCAGGCAATCGGAGAAGGGCTCATTGGAAATTACTACGCCGACCATGGCTCCGACGAACCCGTATTCTCCCGTCAGGACGGCTCAATTCAATTCAATTGGTTGAACGGGAATCCCGCTCCCGGAGTTCCTGCGGATGGATTTCGAGTCGAGTGGTCAGGAAAAATCCAATTTCCCCATACGGATCGCTATGCCTTCACTGCCGAAGTCGACGACCAATTAACTGTATGGATCGACGGAAAACAAATCGTCGACTTTCGCTATCCGGGAGGAAAGAAAAGAATCGGTGACAAATTCGAAGCAGGACGTTGGTACGATTTCCGTGCAGTCATGAAAGAATCAGGAGGAGATGCCAAAGCGGTCCTGATGTGGGAAACCAACGACGTTCCCCTTCAACCGATTCCATCCACTGCATTCAGGAGCTTTTCCGCGCAACAGCAAACTACCGGCCGAGCTTCTGCCCTGACCTCTTACGAAGTGACCGGACCAGACGGTCGACTGAGAACAGCACAGCTGAGTTCGACCGACCGCGGCTCTATTCTGAAACTGCAGGGCGAAATCTCGTCGGGGCTCTACCACTTGAACGTCCCGAAAGACCAGACCCCCTTCTTTTCTTCCTTCCTGCAACCGGACTCGTTGGAAATTCCGTTCACTGTAAAGCGCGATCCCGCAGAAAGCAGGCTCACTGCCTTGAATGAATCGGATTTCTCTTTCATGGAGAACTTTGTCACCATAGCACAGCCACAAACACTGGAAGAATTGATAGGCTTCCTCAACGGAAACCAATTCGGACAAGAACTCTGGAAATACCTCGCTCTGGCAGCATTCTTCTTTCTCCTGATTGAGATACTCCTCTCTCGTTGGATTTCTCGTAGCCGCAAAATGGGTGAAGAAATTCTCATCAAGTTTGAAGCGAAAGACGCCCCCACCTCCAGTTTTCACGAACAGCTCGCCCGATTCAAAAAGCCAGCCTCGGGCGCGACAAGCTGACACCAATTAATAGAGTCGATTGAACCCGGAAGATTACAGCAGAGACGATATCATCGCAGGGCTGAACCCTGTCGTTGCAATAATTTGTGCAGTTGTTTGCGCGACCTTGTGGGTAGGCCTCGTTGCATTGCGCCATCGAATTCCAGCAACACGCATCCTTTCCTCAATTGCTGGTTTAGCTATTGCAACCGTAGCCTGGTGGTTCCTGTTTCAGTTTTTGAGTTTCATTTTTTCCCTCGCTACATCGTGGCCTCTCATAGCGATCGCGGGACTGGGTGGCCTGGGCAGCGAGATTCTGGTCTGGCTGTATCAATTTGAGAGAGAGTTGGTCTCTCCCATGAAAGGCCGGGCCTTACTAACGCTTCGCCTCGCTTCTCTCGCTGTTCTCATCTTGATCCTCGTTCAGCCCGTCCGATCATTTGTGGAAGAGCGAGAAATCGATCGTGAAGTCGCCATTCTCATCGACGAGTCCGACTCCATGCGCCTCGCAGACCAGCGGCTCAATCCATCTCAAAAACTTGATCGAGCGGCACTGTTCGGACTCGGCGCCCTGGAAAAAAGACCGCCGCTACGTTCAATTGAGCAGACAGCTTCAGAGTTGAATGAGAGCTTTCAGCGCGAAAGCGACGCAATACGATCGGCGCCCAATCTGGAAGCTGGTGTGGAAAGCCGTTCGGCCGCTCTTCCCGACTTCTTCTCTCAAACCATAGAGTCGAATGAAACGCTCACCGCCCTTCTGGAGGAAGCTAAATCAAAGGCGACGGAAGATTCCGTAAGATCGAAATTGGACAATTATTTGAAGCGAAGTCGGGACGGCCTCGCCAGAATCCTGTCAAGAGCACAATCAGCATTCGAATCGAACTCTCCGGAAGAACTAATTAAGCAATTGGATGTCGCCCAGAAAGAACTGAAAGGCATTTTCGACACACTCACTGCAACGATTTCAGAATCAGACAAAGCGTTCTACGAGAGCCTGACTGAGTCCGAGAGAAGCGAAATCGATACCGCCTCGTCCACTTCCCGAGTCGAAGTCGCCGAACGAACGCTGAATACTCCCGTGACAGTCACAGACGAAAACGGCGACTCGATCGAGTTGACCCTCCTCAGCGCTCTTGAGGAAAAATACAACCTTCGCCTGTATCGTTTCGCTCAGGATATCTCTCAACTTTCGGACGAAGAAAACATTTCCCTGAGCGAAGAACCCGGTATCAATTCCGAACTCACTCAGACAGATGTCACCCGCGCCCTCGAGTATGTTCTCGAAAATACATCCTCGGAGTCTCTAGCAGGTGTACTTCTTCTCAGCGATGGCAGACACACGGGAAGTTCGCTACCCGAAGACAGCCTCAGGCAGCTGGCCATCCAGAATTCCCCACTTTCGGCAGTTCCTATTGGGGGTGATCTCGGGCCCGTGGATATATCACTGCTCAGCCTCAAGGCTCCGGAATCGATTTATCTTGATGACCGGGTTGTCGTAACGGCGGAAGCAAAGCTGGACGGTTTCCTGGGTCAAAAAATCGAAGCGAAACTGATCTGTGGCACCGAGACCGTCGACACCTTGCCGATCGACGTCACCGATGTCGATTTTCGAACAGAACTTCGGTTCGTCCATCAGCCAAAAGCAAAAGGCATCATCGATTACAAGATCGTCTTGGAGCCGGACGAGCGTGAGATATTTACGAACAACAACGAATGGGATTTCAAGGTTGCCGTTACCGATGATCGTACCAACGTCCTGCTCGTTGATAGCTTTCCCCGTTGGGAGTTTCGTTATCTTCGAAATCTGTTCTACGGCCGAGACAAATCAGTGCACCTTCAGTATGTCCTGACCAATCCTGACCAGATTTATCGATCCAGCAAACAGGGCCATGTGAGAGCCAGTGCAACCCGACCTTTCGGCGAAGCCGAAGCTACCGACCTGCCGAACTCTGCTGAGGAATGGAAACTGTTTGACGTGATCATCTTGGGCGACATCAGCCCGGGAACGCTATCTTATGACGATTGGGCCGCAATCGACGAAGCGGTTACTCGTCAAGGCGCCATGCTCATTTGCATTTCCGGTCCGCGATTTATGCCTCACGCGCATGACTCGGAGATCTTACAGAAACTCCTACCCGTCACTTACACACCTTCGTCCTCCGCTCAATTTGGAAGCCCTGAACCGGCTTACCACATCGAGCTGACATCCCCTGGCCGCAATCATCCTGTTACTTCGCAATCCACCAGTAGGGCATTGAATCTAGAGCGCTGGTCTCAATTTCCTGCTATGCGATGGAGATATGTTCCTGAGGATATGAAGAGCACGGCAGAGGTGCTCGCATTTGCTCGCCCGCTTGGCACTCCGTCACTCAATAGTTCCGTAGAGTTGGATGGTTCGCCGGGTTCTGTAGAAGCCGCCATCGAAAGACTCGCCAACCAGGATTCCCTTGAGAAAGAGAATGCGCTCATTTCCACGATCCGAGCTGGTTTGGGTAAAGTCTTGCTTCTTCATTTCGATCAAACCTGGCGTTTCCGATACGGCGTTGGCGATACGTATCACCATCGTTTTTGGGGACAAGCTACGAGGTGGGGAGCTGGCCCGAATCTGCGGTCTGGCAACGAAACCACACGACTCGGCACGGATCGCCTCAGCTACACACCTGACGATTCCATCGAAGTCACGGCAAAGCTTCTTGGCCAGGATCGGAGCCCCCTTACGGAAGCAGATGTCTCGGTGGAAGTATGGAAAGAGGGAAATCGCCTTCGCAGTCAAAAACTGAGTTATCGCTCTGGTTCTTCCGGCCTGTTTGAAACGAGTCTCTCGGGACTTTCTGAAGAAGGCGACTATGAATTCAAATTGGTCGGGGACGAAGTTGATTCCTCTCTTGCAGCCAATCCAGATGGCCCCTCGGAAATCGCGACAGAGATCCTTGTCGTCTCGACTCGAAATCCTGTTGAGCTTGCAGAACTGACAGCCGATCGCGACTTCCTGAATCGAGCGACGCAACTGACTGGAGGCAAACTTGCGGAACTCTATGATCTCGACGCCCTCGTTTCCTCTTTTGGAGCGCCCAAAGAAACCCTCCGAGAACGTCACTCCGTTTCTCTCTGGGATACTTGGCCTCTTCTTGTTACATTTTTTGGATTCCTAACGGCTGAATGGATCGTTCGCCGCCGAAGTGGACTTGTCTAACCTGTGAACACCACCCCCATGAGCAGTCTCGAAGCAGCATTCAACCAGCTCCCCGCTCCGATCGTCGACAAACTGCAGTCGATGATCAACCGGGTGCGCCGGCTTCTCTTCATTCGGGGATTATGCGCAACCATTGCTTCAGCACTGGTCTGCCTCCTGCTGATCATGGCGATCGACGCCTCGTTTACCCTCTTCTCTTCTTCAGCTCGCTGGGCGCTCAGCCTCGCCGCTCTCGGCGTGACTCTCGCGACAGCATGGTGGTTTCTAATCCGCCCCCTCTCTCGCAAATTCACCCTGACTCACATGGCGAGAATTCTGGAAATTCGCCATCCTGAACTACAGGAGCGGATCTCTACCGCAGTAGAACTTCTCTCAAGTGAAGACCCGGAATCCGTTCGAGGCTCGGAAGAACTCATTGGTGCTGTCGTCGAGTCGGCGGTGGAAGATGTCGACACGGTAGACCCACGTTCTGAATTCCGTCCTGCCAAAGCGACAAAATTCATCATTGCTTCAGGAATTTGCCTCGCGATTGTCCTCCTTCTCCTCGCCATCTGGCCTCGCCAGTCATGGACACTACTCACTCGGGCGCTGGCACCTCATCTCGACATAGGAAACGCGTGGGCCAGCTCACTCGTGATCGCCCCCGGTGATATCCGTATTGCAAAAAGCAGCCCTGTAACGATTGAAGTTTCAGTAAAGCACAAACGCCTCAAGCGGGCAGAAGTTCGACGGAAACTGGAAGACGGTACAGAATCGATCGAGAGAATGACACTGATCGGGGAAGAGCCCGATGGCACGAAAAAGTTCTCACTCACTTTTCCAAATGTTGACGAAAACTTTGACTATCGTGTTCGTGCCGGGTCGGCGGTCAGTGAGTTCTATCAAGTCTCTACAGTAGATCCTCCAGCGGTGGAACACCTCACGGTAACCTACGACTACCCGGAATACACAGGTCTCGAAGACGGTGCCTCCCAATCGGAAACCGGCGAAATTCGAGCCGTGCAACATACGAGGGTAAAAGTGACCGCCCAGCTCAATAAACCGGCATGGACCGCAAAACTCTACGTGAACGAAGCGAACGAAATGGGCACCCCCCTGGTAGAGGAGAACACTGCCACTTGGGAATTTGAACTGCTCGCAGGACTGAATGGAACATGGCGCATTGAACTCACGGACGAAGAGGGGTTTTCCAATGAGCCCGTCGAGCACCCAATCACTTCCCTTCCTGACAAGCCCCCTATCGTACAGATTTACAACCCCGTTCTCAGGGAACTTCGCCTTAAACCTACCGAACGCCTCCCTATCGAATCAACCGTAGTCGAAGATTTCGGATTTTCAGATGTGGCACTCCTCGTCACACCACAAGGAGCCAAAGAACCACAGGTTATACTGCAATCACTCCCGACCACGACAAACCGGGCGGAAAACTATCAAAGCAGCGCCTCACTTGACCTTTCTTCCCTCGAGCTAGAGGAAGGTCAAAACAGGATCGGCGTTCAAGTCCAGGTCCGCGACAATCGCCCAACGGACTACGAGGGCCCCGGAACAGGAACCAGCGAAACCATTTTCATCACCTTGGACAAGAAAGCTCGCTCGCTCGCGGATCAAGCCATCGAAGCGCAACGCCGGGAGATCGAAGAACAGGTCCGCGAAGCCAAACGTGAACTGGAGCGTGCTCAAGATGAGATGCGAAGAACTGAACAGGAACTGAGCAGATCCAACGAGGTAAACGAACGAGCCCGCGAACGACTGGACGAGTTCAGTGAACGAACTGACTCCGCTCGCAATAAACTGGATCAAATCGCAGCGACGCTGAACAACTCCATGTTTCAACCGCAATCGGACAAAGCTCGATCGCTGGCCGAAAATCCTGTCAGCGAAGCACGTGAGAAAGCCGACCTCATCCCTGTTACCGACGAAAAGCAGGAGCGTCTTGCGGAAGCTCGTCAGTCACGGGAAAAAATCGAAGAAGCCATCCGAGGCGTCGACGAGTTGGCTAAAGAAATGAAAAGCGCCGAAGATGACTATCGCGCCATTTCCAAGCTCAACGACTTGGCCAATCGCCAACAGGAACTGGCCATGCAGGCAAATGACCTCGCCGAGAAAAACCGCGAGGAGTCTAGTCAAAATTCGCAACGCGACGAACAAGCCCAACGCCAGATCGACCAGCAGCAGCGTCGAGAACTGGAACAGTTTCGGAAGCAGCAGCAACAGGTGGCTCAGCAACTTGGCCAGATGTTAAAGGATAATCAGGCTGCCTTGGCAGAAGTTCTCGAACAGGAGAAACAGCGAGCTGAAAACCTGGCACAACAGGCACAGGCACTCGCAGAGCAGCAGGAGAATCTTCGCAACATCAACGAAGCCGCGCTGTCCGAAAAAGGTGACGCCCAGACTCCGCTCACAGAGGAGTTGCTGAATCAGCTTGAGAAAATGCAGTCAGCATTGGCAGAAGATGCAGCAGCCAAAGCCGCCGCCGAAAAAGAAGCTGCTTCCAACACAGCGGAACAGAATACTGAAGACTCGGCAAAGCAACAGCAGGAGCTTACTGCATCACTTGAACAATCGGCGGAACAAGCCAAACAAGCCGCAGAAGGACTGAAAGAAAGAAACCTCGATCAGGCAAAACAGGCGGCATCACAGGCGAAAGACTCCCTCGCTCAGGCGGCACAGCAAGAAGCAAGCAAAGAAACCACGCAAGACGCGTCTTCGACCGAGGGAGAAAAAGGAGAACCAGAATCAAAATCGAATGAAGCCTCTTCCTCCTCAGAACTCGCAGAAAGACAAGAAGCCATCTCTGAGCAGATCGAAGCGATCCAGCGCGGCGACCTTCAGGAAGCGCTCGCAGCAATGGAGGAGCAGTTGAACAGAGAGGCCGAGTCACTTCAGGATCAGACAGATGGATTTGAAGAGACTCTCCAAAACCTTCAACAGAACGCAGCAAAGTCCCAGGCCGACCGAGCCGAGAAACTCGTAGACCAGGGCGGAAAAAAAGCCTCCGAGGCATCAAAACAGTTCAGTCAGGCCCAGCAAAGCCAGTCTCGATCCGAGGAGCGAGGCGAAGTTCAGGAAGGCGAGATTTCTCGTGATACCCGAAACTCAATGCAACGCGGCAAGGGTTCTCAAGAGCAATCGCAAAACCTCTTTCAACAAGCAGCTCAATCGCTTGCCCAAACATCTGAGTCCATTGGCCAGACCATGGATGGCCTTGAACCCTCAGACATGGACGAGCGGATCACCAACAGTGAAGATCTCGCGAAGGGATTTGATGAAGTCTCCGAATCATCCCAGTCCGAGAACTCTTCGGAAGCTGCTCAAAAATCCCAGCAGGCAGCTTCCTCTCTCCAACAGCTTGCTCAAGCCGCGATGCAGCAACTGGGTAATCCCCCGAATCCGAACCAGCCACAGGGCCAACCGCAGCCGCCCATGACCATGGGAGAGCCTGATACACTAACATTAAACGAAAGCGGCGAGAAAACTGCCGATATCGACGGAAGCGGAATTCCCCCAGAGCTGCAGAACATGGGAATCAGCGCAGAAGACTGGGCCCGCTTCAAAGGGGCCCTGATCGGAGGAAATGCCACCGCCATCGAGACAGAACTTCCCGCCGAATATCGAGAGCTGGTGGGCAGGTATTTCCAAGTGATCGCAAAAGAAGCAGCCGCCCGTTAGGACCCCTGAAATGAAATCTCTCCTCCCCCTCCTCACCTGCCTCTCCCTCACCTGCGGCATTGCCCGTTCGCAATCTCAATCGAATGCGGTATTCCTCCGTCATCAGAAAGATGTGGAGAACGCAGTGGAAAACGCTCTTGTTTTTCTCGCTTCCAATCAGGCCGAGGATGGAACGTACAACGACTCGTATGGGCGTTCGGTGGGGGTAGTCTCCCTTGTGGGAATGGCGTTTCTCTCCGCGGGCCATACACCCGGTTACGGAAAATACGCGGAGAACCTGGAAAGATGCATCAATTACGTCCTCGACAGCCAGCGCCCTAACAATCTCCTCGACAAGGGCGACTCCGGACATGGATTGATGTATGCGCACACCATCGCCACCCTCTTCCTTTCCGAGTGCAGCGGCATGGTCGAGCCTGAATTGCAGGAACGAATGGACTCCATCTTATCGAAATCGACAAAGCTGATTCTTGAAGCCCAGTCCGTCCCTAAGAACGACAAGCACGAAGGCGGATGGCGCTACAAGCCCGATTCCCGGGATTCCGACCTTTCCTGCAGCGGCTGGGCCCTCATGGCCCTTCGATCCGCGAAACTCAACGGAGCAAATGTGCCTGACGAAGCCATAGAGAAAGCGGTAGGATATGTGTTAAGCAACCATTCTCCTGAAGAAGGTCGATTTGGATACACCGATCCCTGGGGACACTCCGAGACCCTGACAGGTTGCGGATTACTTTGCCTCGAATTGTGCGGTTACCACGGCACTGACTCTACCTATCGATCCGGCGACTTTATACTGAAACATCGCCAGCAGATTTTGAACAACGCGCACGAATACTACGCAAATTACTACAACTCCCAGGCCATGTTTCAATTGGGAGGAAAGTTCTGGGCGCAATATGCCGACTGGATGTACACGGAATACCTCTCAAAACAGCAATCAAACGGGTCATGGACAAACGGCCGAAACGGAGCCACCTACAGCACATCGATGATGGTGCTGTCATTCACCGTCCCTTATCGTCAATTGCCAATTTATCAGCGTGACGAGACCGTTGACGAAACCCCGTGATTCAGGATTGTTCCATCATGGATTTCAAATGGTTAGGAAGAGTCTCCTACTCTGATGGGCTGGAGCTACAAACCGAGTTGGTCGAAAAACGGCAACGGGGCGAGGTTGAGGACACGGTACTCCTCCTCGAGCACGAACCCGTCTACACCATTGGCAGAACGCGAGACCGCTCCAGCCTTCGGGACGCGCAGAGCCTCCCCCACCCGGTTTTCGAGATAAACAGGGGCGGACAAGCCACTTTCCACGGCCCCGGGCAGCTAGTCGGCTACCTGATCCTGGACCTCACCGAGTATGGAAAAGACCTGCATACCTATCTTCGACAGATAGAGCGCTTCCTGATTGATTTTACCTCCGAATTTGGTATGGATGCGGTGAGCAGGGAAGGTCTTACCGGCGTCTGGATCGAGAATCGAAAACTGGCGTCCATTGGGGTTGGAGTGCGGAAGTGGGTGTCTATGCACGGCTTCGGGTTGAACGTCTCCAGCGACCTGTCCGGTTACGCGGCCATCACCCCCTGCGGTATATCCGATGTCACAATGACTTCCATTGAAATTGAATCCAAGCAATCCCTGACCGTGCAAGACGCAGCGGCCAGGATTCAACCGCACATCAGGCAGGCTCTGGATCAGCTTCGGGGCGCGTAATTCCGTCTGTAAGAATTTCGCGCGTAATCCGTATTTTGGGCATCGAATGTATTTGGTCGCGGTAAATCTGGAAAATCCACGAGAAATGACGGTCGCTCAGGCCGTCAATGGCCGCCCTATCCGCGTCGGAAGAAAACCCGAAAGTCTCCCCGAAGAAAACGTCGACCTTCTCCGTATCACTTGGAATGACCGGCTCGTGAGCCGAAATCACCTGAAGGTTCTGCGCGACGGTCAGTCTCTGTCGCTGGAACGCCTTCCAGCTCTGACTGGGCGAAGTACCCCGAACGGATTGTATACCAATTGCGCACCACAAGACCGAAAATTACTGGAAGAGCCATATCAACTCGGTTTGGGGGATTCCGTCGTCATCGGCGCGAAAGGATCGACTGCAATCTACTGGCTTCAATCGCTGAAGGATCTTGATCAGGCCATCGAGGAATACAGGGATCAACTTGAGAAAGAAAAAGAACAGTTCGAAGATTCCACCGTCCAGATTCAGGACTACGACGAGGTCGAATTGTTGGACGAATACAGCCTACGGCTCCAGCTCAAGCTCCTTCAGCAGGAACTCCCCGAGCAGGTCCTGGCAGGATGGTCCGACGATGAGGACTTGTACAGTCGAGCCTCAGTCTTTCTGGAAAACGCTCTCCCTGGCCAGAAAGGAGTTTCCGCCATTTTTATCGCTCTCGAACAAACCGAAGACGGAGTTGGTTTTGAAGTTCTGAATCGCGATCCCCTTGCCAGAGCGGATTTTCGGCCCAGCCGAACGCTCCTGAGAAAAATCAATATCGCGTCAAATTCCGCCACAGACCTCCACATCTGGCAATCCAAAGACAATTCCCAGGTGTTCACCGCAGATAGCCTCGGGGATGAAGTCGACTGGGTCATCATTCTCCCGGTAGCTGGCCTGAACGAGAGTGCCCGTATCTACAAGGACCAGGCCCGTCGTCCGGTCTATCTCTATGTCGAAACGCGACTCGCTTCCGAAACAGCTGCGGCTGCTTTTGTCCCGTTCCTTCGCCTCATTGGCTCACTGGTCGCCAGCCTCCTGTCCGCACGGGCAGACCAGAAATTGCAGGACCAGATGTCAGCATACTTCTCGCCAGGACTCAGAAAGGTCCTTCGAGTGCAGGACCAATCCGTCCTCGAGCCCGCCATGGTCGATTGTACCGTCATGTTTGCTGACCGACGGGGCCACTCGCGCATGCTCGAACTGGCAAAATCCGACGAAGAGATCCTGGATCGCCTCGAGGAAAACCAAAGGGTTGTCGGCATGATCACCGAAGAGATTTTCAACAGCCGTGGGGTGGTGACCGATTTTGCGGGAGACGGCGCATTGGGCCTCTGGGGCTGGCCGAATATCGGAGCTTCCGATGAAATCCACGCAGTCGCTGCTGTAGAAGCAGCGGAAAAGATCATCCAGCAACTCTCCGACCGGGTGATCTACGAAGAAGAACAGGACCGGAAAATGGCCGCAGTTCGTATCGGCCTCAGCTCCGGAAGAATCGCGGTCGGTAAAACAGGCCCGGCTCAACAGTGGCACATTTCAGTGTTCGGCTCAGTTGCGAATCTGGGAGCGCGACTCGAGCGAATTGCCAAGGAATTCAGAATTCCAGTTCTGCTATCCGACGAAACCTACCAACGGGTCCTCAACCACGGGAAGCGCCAGTTTCGGAGACTTTGCCTGATTCGCCCGGCTGGGTTTGAGGAGTCATACCCGATTTACGAGCTCGTATTGCCCAAAAAGTTGGGTGGATCCGGTATTTCCAAAGCGGATGCCAAACGATACGATTCCGCACTCGATCTCTTTCTCGACGAAAAATGGGACGATGCCATCGACACTCTAGATTCACTACCCGACGATGATCCTGCAACCGCATGGCTCAAATCTCGAGCGATCTCGTTCCGCCACACCCCTCCTCCCCCCGGATGGGACGGCTCAATTCAAAGCCTTACAAAATAGCGACCGTGCAACCGATCGATAACGTCAAGATCAAAGACTATCAGATACACCTTCCTCCACTTGGGGAAGGTGCCTATGGTCAGGTCTATCGCGCGACCTATCGAGGCCTCTCGGAGCGCGCCTTGAAGATCTTTCGTCCCGGAGCAGTCGATCTCGCCACCATGGCGCGGGAACTTGAGAAACTTTCCCAGGTCGCCGAGCACCCGGGCATCGTTACCCTTCACGATTTTGATCTACTCAGCGATTTCCCATACTATGCGATGGGGCTTCATGCTGATCAACGCTCCGACGGCACATGGGAAACTCGAACGCTCGAGCGACTCTGCGGCCACGTCGATCACCGCGAAGGCTGGAGACTGCTCAGAGACATTGCCGACTCCCTCGCCTATCTGCACCGGCACCATATTGTCCACTGCGACATTAAGCCATCTAACATTCTACTAACAGACGAGACTCCACTCCATACCAAGATCTGTGACTTTGGCCAGAGCAGAGGGAACGCCGCAGAAGGTTTTCAGCCGGTCGGAACTCCTCTCTATGCCAGTCCCGAACAGCTGAGAAACCCTCGCGAATCATCCGAGGGAAGAGGTTTCCGCTGGGACGTTTACAGCTTTGGAGTGGTCTCCTTTAAACTCCTCACCGGTCAGCTTCCCCGACTGCAGGCCCTTGCCGAAGCAGAAAGAAAGAGCTTCGATCCTGACTCCACTCTCACCGAGGCCAGCCTCGAAGCTACTCTCGCTGAAAGCGGTGAGCCGATTAAAGGCGAGCAGCTTGCAACGCTAACCGAAGCGGTCGAAGAGATCACATGGCCGTCAGATTTCTACGTCCCATCCTCTCGTAAGGAGCTAATCGAACAATGCCTCAGCCTCGATCCTCAGGACCGTCCTGCGGACATGCGGGAAGTCCTCAGCCGCATGCAGGAGATCGAACAGCAGCAGGTCGTAAAACGCGCCCGTCGCCTGAACACGATTTTCGCCACCCTCTTGGTGGTTGCTATCTGGGCCTCCGGCTTTGCCTTTGTTCAAGCCCAGCGAGCGAAAACCGCGAACGAAGAAATGATCGTCAAGAAACAGGAGTCAGATAAGAATGCCGATGCAGCATTCGATTTGATGCTTCTGTTCATGGACGAACTGAACAAGGGAGATTTCTCCGTAGGTAGCGACGGGGAGCAGCGTCTTCACGCAATCGTCGCAGAAAATGCCTCTACCTTTCTGGAGAAGCGCTCGAAGGATCGGCAAAACTCGACTCCTATCCTGCGCCTTTCCGCACAGACCGCCTCGACTCAGGGGAAAACAGCCTTGGCACAGGGCGATCTCGATACGGCCTTGAAGCATTTCACCAATGCCTACGAGATCCGCTCCAAACTCGCAGATGATGCAAACCTTTCTTCAAGCCTCGGCCACGCCGCGGCCAGGGACTTGATGGAAATTGGGCGAATCCACGAAGCGAACCGCGATTATAAAAAAGCGGTGAAAGCCTATTCCGAAGCCCTGGAGTGGAGATCTCACATTGTGTCCGAAGACGGTATATTCTCACTGTCACAAATCAGAGAATTCGCCGGTCCTTACAAAGCACTCGCCCGGGTGTATGCGCTCGAAGGCGAGACCAAACTCGGCGTCACTACCTTGGATGAATTCCTTGCCATTCTGGATGACCGAATTGAAGACGGAGAACCAGCAGACATTCCCGGTTACGCCATCGTCGCAATCAGCGTTCTGGAATTAAAGGGAGCAATTCAGTTCGGCGCTGACGACCTCGTAGGAGCTTCTGCCACCTATCAGGACATGATGGAACTGGCAGAATCACTGGATGAGGCACCCCCGACAATCGAAGAAGAGGCCCGGAACAATTTTGTAAAGGCAGTCCACTATCTTGGCCAGATCCAGTTGAAACAGAAACAACCGGAGGCAGCTCTGGCTCTCTTTCGACGGGAAATCGAACTCCTCGAAGAAGAATCACGCCGGCGACCCTACAATCCGGATATCAAGGTCTCACTCGCAGAAGCATTCTATCTCGCGTCTCAATGCCTCGATCTCACAGATCCTACCTCGCGGTCCCTGGCTATTTTCTACCTCGAACAAGCCGTCTCCCTTACGACTAGCCTGCCTTCAGAGGTCCGCAACCGCCCCGAAGTCCAGGCCAGCATGCTCCGCTACAACGATCGTTTATCTACGATTCTGGAAAAAGACGAGTAGTCGTAGTCTCTTTCCAGAGCAGCGATTCGCCCTCCAACCCATGCTCTTGGAGAGCTTCAAAGATCTGATCAAAGGTGGGTTCTACAATACCTTCCTCTTCCAGCTGTTTATCGTCTGCAGGTTGGTCGGGCAGCACTTCCCTGGCAATCCACCAACAGGCCCAGGCACGCCAACTGCGGAGGTCTCTCCGAGGCTCGACCATCCGAGTTGCGAGATGTTGAAAGTGCCGACGCGGATTCCCCAGGAACCAATCGTCACGCGAATTCTCCAGAATGTACCGCATCGCCTGATAAGGAAGCGGCCACTCCAGTAGTTCCACTTCATCCCCCCGAAGGTCCGCGGAGAAAGCCCGATTCAACATCAAAATCGCCTGAGCAGGCAGGCCCTGTCGCCACAACGACTGCCCACACTCCAAAGCTTTCAGATAAAAAGCACCGCCCCTATCTTTGCCACATACCTTCATCGAAGAGGCCCGAAGAACCTCCGATGACACAGGTAAAGCCGGACAAGTAGGAACATCTTCGAGAAAACCCATCAATTCGAAACCTCCTTTGGCGAATGCGATACAATCGCCTCAACAACCTCATCTGGTTCTTCACAGAGCAACAACATCGACTCATATTGTTGCCCTGACGCCAGGCTCGCCAGTGTAGAGAAAATCCCGGTTGTCTCTTCATACCTCTCCCGCCCAAGGAAAACCATCGGACTGACACAGCCAAATGTCGCATAATGGTTCTGTGCAGCGTCCATAAAGATCTCCTGCGTCGTTCCCGCGCTGCCAGGAGCATAAATAACACCGTAAGTCGCCACCGCCAGCAGCCCATCTTCTCGCAGCCCATTGCTGAAATATTTCGCAATGTAACGAGAAAACAGATTACTCGGCTCGTGCCCATAGAACCAGGTAGGAATAGCAACACTCGAAGCACCATCAGGATGCAGATCGAGCACTCGTAGAGCAGCATCCGTGTATCCCCTGTCCGAATACACAGGTGCTGAAGACAACTCTCCCAAGGCCTCCTCTAGCAAATCGTCCTCCGCATTCGAAATCCAAGCGCCGAGATTGGCAGCCTCCATGATTCCCGGGCCACCTCCACTTGCGATAAAGTATCCTCGCCGTGTCAGTGCACGTGCGATACGAACCACCTTTTTATAGAAAGGATCAGTTCGTGGGGTCCCATGACCTCCCATGATCGCAACGACCTTTTTCTGCCCTCCGTCCTCTATCCGACCTTCCAACAGATCGTTTAGACCGTCATCGACCGCATGGTCATGCAAGCGCTGGCATAAAGCTTCCATAACATTTGGTCGATGCCGCCCCCTTTCGACAAAGTGGTCGTAGATCCTCTTATCGAGAGACTTATCTTCTTCTGTTGTCCACCCCTCCGAGAGTTCTTCCCGCGTATACAGTTTTGGACGATAGGGATTGTACGGTAGTCGCGGCAAACGGGGAAAAATCATGCCCCCGCCTTCCCGAATCCTTTCTTGAAATGCCAATGAAGGAAACCGGCACCCGAGAAACACAGCCCCTGCCAGACGAACGTGAGACCAGTCTATCGTGACGTCACCAAGGTTTAGCCCCTGAATAACACAATCGGTCAGCTCATGCTCTCGCTCCAGAAAGGCGATAAGATCGTCAATCTCGTGAATTTCTCTCATCCAACCAATTCAGCGAATAAAATCAAAAATTCCAAAAGAAGAAGGGACATGAAAATCTGGAGTTTCCGTTTCCGGGTCCACCCAGCTGATCCAATTCTCTTCGACTCCGCTCTCACTGTGAGAGAACTCTGCCCGGTAGACTCCAGTAATCATCCTTCCATCGGCCAGACATCCTAGGTCCCGCAGCATCGATAGCGAAAATTTACCCTCCACTGAATACCCGTCTTCGTAAGTTCTTCCAGCCAGTTCCAAGTGAGGAAATGTCCAGCTATCATCAAACTGACGATAGCTGGTAGCCAGATAGTCATAGACCCACCCCCTCGGATCCATTTCAGCACCGAAGTAGGGTTGCTCCAAGTCAGCCGAAGAAGCGAAAAACAATTCCACCCTGTCCGAACCTAACACAGCCTCATCTTGATCACTCGATGAGTTAAGCACAATATCATGATCATCCACATCGAATTGAAATTTCATCCACTCTTCATTCCAGACCGCCCGAAATTCGGTTGAGGGTGCCGGCTGGTCTTTCCAGGGGAATTGAAAGTCGGTGAGAACGTTTGAGAGAGTTAGATCCAGATGTTCGGAGAAAACGACGGAATAGTGCTTCATGGATTTATACCTAGAATCGGGGGAATTTGTTTCCATTCTGTGACTACGACATCAGCCGCGTCAATGGCCTCCTCAAGCGTAGCGTCACCGAGGCGAAGACTTCTTGCGTCTCCGGCGAACAGACCTGTTCGGAATCCAACAGCAGCAGCCGGGAGAACGTCTTTGATCAAATCGTTACCCAGGTAAAACACTTGTTCCGGAGATATGCCCAAATTCTGCAGCCGACTTGCCTCACTTTTGTAGAGTCGTTCCGAAGGCTTCCCCTCTCGGAGGTTGTAGGACATCACCGTGAGGTTTTCCTCAAATCCAATCGTTTCCAGATCTTCTCCTAACACACCCTCGCATACTGCTGTGGTGTAAAACTGCGCATTGGAGATGACTCCCATTCGAAGCCCGGCTTCTCGAATCGATTGAGCCGCCTTGATCGCTCCTGTCATTTCCCAGACAGGATTCACCGCACATTCATAAATGAGCGCAATTTCCTCGATACTTCTCATCGAGATCGCTTCCTCAGAATGTGGCCTCAACACATCCAGCCAGACCTCGCGAATCTCGACTTCAGGGAACTTCGTTCCATTTCTCTTTGATACATCCTGGTATCGACGGATACCAGATTCGTAGTCAGCAGCCAACTCAAGCGGATTAGCATCAGCGAAGTCTTCGCCTAGCGCCTTGATCACTTTACGCATGGCCTTCGTCGATGCCGTCTCCTGGCTGACGCTGATATCGCCAGCCGCAGAGATAATCAGAGTCCCGTAGATATCCGTAACGAATGCTTTGATCCCCGGTAAATCCGGCAAGACCGGTTCGACCTCCGTTGATTCCGGGAGGAGCTTTTTCATCACTCCCTTTACATAATCAGCAGCATCCATTCAGTTAGTTTCGCAGTAAGTTCAACCTCTTCGGGTGCAGGAACTGCTTCAATACCTTTTTTGTCGCGAGGTGCTTCACCTTCCCGATTTTTTCCTGAGCTACAGCGGTATACATATCGTCGAGTGCCACACCATATCTCTCCAGGTTGTAGGCACTCCTGACCGCTTCGGAACTCTCATCGATCTCGCGTTTTGTGCTCAAGGAGAGAGGCGGAATGGCGATTTGATCCAGAAGCGATGCATCACTCTTCAGTTTGCGTAGAATCTCAATTTGAAATCCTTCGTTCAACACACCAAAATCGATTCTCTTATCCTTTATCCAGGCTTTCAGCGTTTGCTTCACCGCCCCCTTGGGCATTCCGCAATCATAAGCCAGATAACTGCGGCGCAACATCGACTCTACTTCCGATTCCAGAGCTGCCATATCCAGCCATTCGATGGGAATATCGATTCGTTTGTACAATCCATCCAGGCGTACTCCGTTCTTTGAAAAATCCCTGGTTATCTCGGGCAGATCTCTTCCGATTACACATTTCCCGATGATCCAGGGCTCGAGAAACGCAAGACCGAAGCCCTCACCAATACTCGTCGTGACGATGAAATCAGACCAGCCTAACAGGTCAAAAAAGTTCTGTTTTCCATCATCGGCAACTCCCAGACTCACGGGCAAATCGAGCTCGGAGATCGCATCTCTCCACATCTCGTGAGTCTCTTTCCACTCAGGATTGTCGGGGCTCAACGTGGTGGCGAAATCCACCCTGTCTCCGTAGATCAGAGCAAGCAGAAGAAGTTCTCCGATATTCTTTCGCCGAATTCCCCTTGTCGGATATAGGGCAAACAACTTGTCTTTCGAGAAAGGCCGGTCTTCAGGTTTGGTTCTCACTCGCAGCTCAGGGATCGCATTAGCAATGACATGCACGTTTTTCTCTTTCACACCGGCAGCGCGAAGAAAGTCATGGTCTCTGCAATTGATAGTCGCGTAGTGAATCTGTCGAGCCGTCGGATACAGCGTTTCTTCGAAACTGGATTCGGAATCGAAAAATGATCGCTGGCTGGTGTAATTGCTAGGTCGACCATCTTCCGCAAAGTCA
The DNA here is from genome assembly GCA_002698785.1 of Verrucomicrobiales bacterium. Taxonomy (GTDB): domain Bacteria; phylum Verrucomicrobiota; class Verrucomicrobiia; order Verrucomicrobiales; family DEV007; genus Arctic95D-9. Next base: position 430,713 of record PAAG01000047.1, read on the forward strand.
TGCAACTGAAGAACGATCCTTTCCCCCTCGTTTGCCAATTCCCGAATCACCGTGGGGATCATGACATTCTTTGCGAGAGTCGGATTGTGAAAATGCCAGACATCGGGCAAATCTCCAAAATGAGCCTTTGCTTCCTGCTTCAATTTCTCCGCCAGGTTTTCAGCAACAACGGAACTGCCTGTCTTCCGATAATTTAGCGCACTGACCACCCTTACTCCCACCTGCTTCGCATCGCCGAGTGGAGGCTCTCCGGAAAGAATCAAGACCTCATGCCCGCGAGACTCCATTGCCTCTCGTGCCGCTTCGATGACCCTGGTCACTCCCCCACGTCGAAGATGGTAGTGAACGATCGCGATCTTTCTTCCCATTTTATCTACCATGTCTTTCTCGATACTCCGGCAAAGTAATCATCGGCGGTCTCTCCTCCTCTTCAATGCTTAAGACCCGTTGTTCGTAACGTCTGCCCTCGGCTAAAAGCTGTCGAAAAATACCGTTCATTTCAGGCATGTCGGTAACAAGATCGTAGCCCTTCAAACGGTTCAGGAAACTCTGTAGAATGCCAAAGGCCATTTTTCCGAGGCTCGCCGTGGACTGATTCCTATGAACCCGCTTATCCAGGTCAACCTGGGCAAAGGACTGCAGGCCATATGCCTGGTAGACGTCGATCAAGTGCGATGTCTCCACACCGTATCCAATCGGAAACGGGAGTGCCTCAAGAACCTCCCGCCTTACGGCATACTCGCCGGACAAAGGCTGCATCAATGCTGTGAGTTCAGGAAAGAAGACAGAAAACAAAGGCCTGACAAGAATCTCCGTCACCCGGCCGCCACCAGATGCACGCAACTCGTTCGAAACGGCGAGCGGACGATCGTAAAACGCCTTCACATACTGAATCTCCTGCCGATAGATCAAAGGAGCCACCAGGGCGCTCGCAAACTTGGAATGGATGTTTTTGATATCCGCATCCACGTAGCAGATGATATCCCCTTTCAATTGATAAATCGCCTTCCACAGGTTTTCTCCTTTTCCAGGTTTGAATCCGTGATTCGGCAGAATATCTGCAGAAAGATAAGTGTCTGCACCGTAACTGGCAGCAATTTCCAGCGTGCGGTCCGTCGAGCCGGAATCAATCACAGCGATCTCGTCGAGGAGCGGGTAGCGATCCATCAACTCGCTTTTGAACACAATGATTTCCTTCCCGATGGTATTCTCCTCATTCAGAGTAGGAATACACAGACTGATCGATACTCCTGCCTTCTCCTTGGCTCGTACCAACTCTTTCAAATCCCAGAATTCACTGTGATGAAAGGTGTTTGTGTTGAGCCACTTGGCGATCTTCTCTTCGAGATCAGACATGTCAGTTGGTAAAATCGGTGGTGTCCATAAATAGCAGGACCGAAACCAACTGGGCCAGCCCGTCAAATATGGGATCCAGCTGTATCGTTTCTTCGGGCGAATGGCGATGTTGCCCTTTAGTGATGCCCAACGTCAACGCCGGAATTCCCTGATCGAGGAGCGCAGCCAACTCCGAAACACTCGGCTCCACAGTAGGCTCTATGTCCAGTGCACGCATCGCGCGCTGGGCCGTGGAAGCCAGCGGATGCCGTTTCCCCAAATTACCCGGCTGGCGGTGGGCGATCATCTCCACTGAGGCTGTTACATCCGGCTGAGAACTTACCGCTTCCACCATGGCAGTGATCTCTCGCTCCATCCTCTTTACTTTTCCGGCTCCCGTACTTCGGATTTCAAAATGGATTCGTCCGCCTCTTGGGGGAACGTTGTAGCCAGACCCCGCCTCCATCGTCCCGGTGCGAATAACAGTATTCGGATAGTCTCGGCGGCTCATCTCCAGCAACCGCTCCATAATCTCCGTCAAAACAGGGATCGCACCAGCAACGGCCAGGTCCGGAGTTTCTGCGTCCTCCGGAACCGTCACCACAATTTCACCACGCGCCATTCCCAGGCTTGAATAGCTCAAGCGCCCCAGATCAATCCCCTCGACGCATAGGGCCGAGGCCACTTCCCAATCAGAGTTTTCCAGGAAAAACCGCATTCCGCCCAGATCTCCCCGACCGAGACTCTTTGTTGTCCCGAGAAGAATAAGATCGGATTCCAGCTCGACTCCGAGACTCTCCAGCATCAGCGGCAAAGTCGCCAGCACGGCCACGCCAAGGGCATTATCCGCAATCCCCCGGCCACTCATCTCACCCACACCAACGGAAACGGTATGATCCTCTGAATCAGCCCAGATCTTGTCGACGTGAGCTGCCACTAGGAGATTTCGTTTTCCAGATGAACCCGCGAGAACCCCTGCGACGTTTCCAGCCTCATCACGACTGATATTATTGAGCCCAAACTCGGTAAAACGATCACTCAGAAACCGAGTCAAATTCCCTTCATCCCCCGTGGGAGCAGGGATTTCGGCGGCCATAACGATGTTCGCCAGCAAGATTTCACGAATCGACCGCAGATGCTCTCGTATGGAAAGCACCTTTTCACCAGACAGCACGTTTCCCACGATGACTCCCATTGGACAAAATATGCAGAACGTAGGAGGAAAGAACCCCGAAGAAAGTAGTTTTCCGCAAAAAACTTGGCTCAGATCATGCACTTTCAGCGGAAAAAGAATCTCCTGCATTTCATACTGACTCGTATTTTTCAAAACAGCCATTGTGATGTTAATTGCGGTTTCACCTGCTCCTCATGCATATTGGCTTCCTATCCACCCGATTTCATGGCACCGACGGGGTCTCTCTCGAGTCCGCGAAATGGGCAGAAGTGTTTGGTAACCAAGGGCACCTGAACTTCTGGTTCAGCGGCTTGAGTGACCGTGAAGAGTCTATTTCCTCCGTCGTTCTTGAGGCCCATTTCGAGCATCCCAGAAATGTGGCCATCAACGAAAATTTCTGGAAAAGGGCTCACCTTGATCCAGGAGTCACCGCCGAAATCGAGTCGCTTCGGAGCTTCCTGCGATCGGAAATTCTTGAGTTCATTGAGCGCTACCAAATCGACTTTCTGGTCCCGCAAAACGCCATCACTATCCCCATGCATATTCCGCTGGGCCTGGCGATCACGGACGTTCTCAGGGAAACCGGAATCCCGGCCCTCGCTCATCACCATGATTTCTACTGGGAACGAGAGCGGTTCACTGGCTCTGCCGCGCAGCCCTACCTCGACGCGGCATTTCCCCCGTCCGGCCTTCCCAATCTCCGCCACGCCGTGATCAACACCGCCGCCCAACAGGAGCTGAAACGCCGATTTGGTCTCGATGCCATCTACGCTCCCAACGTGATGGATTTCGACGCCCCACTTCCAGAGCCCGACGAATATGTTGTCGGAATCCGTGAAGACCTGGGATTTTCGCCCACGGACCGAATCATCCTCCAACCAACCCGAGTCGTTCCCAGGAAAGGAATCGAACTCGCCATCGAACTCGTCGGAGCCCTCGGAGATCCTGCGAATAAGCTGGTGATTTCTCATGGTTCTGGTGATGAGGGGCATGATTATCTGGAATCGCTGGAAAAACTGGCGTCCGAGAAAGGTGTCGACCTTCGACTGATCTCGGATCGCATTGCAGACAAACGCGGAAACAACTCACAAGGCCAGAAGCTCTACACCCTCTGGGACCTTTATCCGCTGGCCGATTTCGTCACCTATCCCAGTCTCTACGAGGGATTCGGGAACGCGCTGCTGGAAGCGATCTATTTCAAAAAGCCGATTCTGGTCAATCGCTACTCTGTATATATCGACGACATCGAGCCTCACGGATTCGATTTCGTAACACTCGACGGAGTCGTTTCTGAAGATGCCGTCGAGCAAGTCCGACGGATACTCAGCGAACCCGAGCAGTTCGCCGGTTCTACCGAAAAGAACTTCCGAATCGCACAGGGAGCATTCGGCCTGGGTCAGCTCACAGGTCTGCTTTCGTGAGTTACCCCAGCAGGATGTGAGAAAAAGTCCCCTCTCCCGCATCATATACCCCAAACGAAGGCTCGCCAAAACGTCCCATGATTTCTCCGGGATTCGCCCAGACCGTTTTCCCCATCTGATGCACATACTTCTGATGGTCGTGACCACTGAAGACCGCATCAAACGCTCTCGACTCCGCGATTCTTTTGGAGATGTCAGGATAGTGATTGATCGCAATTTTCTTCTCTCCAAGATCCAGTTCCGCATATTGACCATGCAAAGTCACGTGATCGAAACCTGATGCGATTTGGCTCAACAGAAATGGATCCCCATCATTGTTTCCGAAAACGGCATGTATCGGCCCAGAAAATCCCTCCGCTATCTGTTTCAAAGTAAACGGCGCACAAAAATCGCCAAGGAAGAGAAGAACTTCACATTCCAACTCGGAGACTTGCTTCAAGGCTTTCTCCAGATTCCAGATGTTGTCGTGACTGTCGGAAAGAACGGCGATCTTCATGATTCAAAATGGCCCAGATAGAGGCGTTTGGCAAAATGATGGGAAATGATGGCGTTTTCCGTTTCCCATCATTTTCCCGATAACATGTTGTTCACCAGTGATATAAAATGTTTTCGAGGTCATCATTCTGTGTTTTACCACTCATCTTTGACAATCCAGACGAGCACCCCAGAATCCTAACAAAACGCTTTAAAGATGTCGAGACAGAAGATTTTATCGGATCAATCATTCTGCCTGCGGAAACGATCTTCAGCCGTGGATACACGCCAGCTTTGAATGGCAGTTTTCAATCCTTCCTTCACCTCATCAAGAGTCGGCAAGCCATCGCCTAGCGATTCGTATCCCGGATCGGAGACACCAATCTTCCCCGAAAGTATTCGGTCCAATCCGATATCGAGCTCAAGCCTCGCCCCCAATGATAGGTAGCAGGAGGCATAGTCTTCGATGGTGAATCCGTGATCCCGAATCAGCATATACAGGTCAAGCCAGTCCCTCGACGTGGACCGGCTTGAAGTGACCAAGGCTTTCGACTGGAACAGAAATTCCAATTTCGGAACAACAATCTTTTCGCTACCGGAAGGCTGCAACAACCGGTCCAAAAGCCCTGATGCGGTGAAAAAGCTGAGCCTGACACTGTCGCCACCAACCGAAGCAATGAAGTCCTGCTGATAATCGTGAAGTTCCATTCCCGCGATCAGGAACTCTTCGTACGATTCCTGTGAGTCGTTGCGCTCCAGCTTCCAGCCTTCCGACTGCAACGCATTCCGCAAAGCTTTCACCCGCTCATTCGGTAACTTCAACCCTGGCCACGCGAGATCTAGGTCTTCGCTTCTCCGATGTTGAATAGACAGACTCAGCGCCGTACCTCCAATCAGGTAGAACCCGCCCAGCAAAGGATCGGATTCAATCCGACTCCACAGTTTCCTCGTCGCGGGGGGTAGTAGCTCTTTCATGGGCACGGTCCAGCAGGGAAAGAGCTTGTTCGGTGTGATCGATGCAGTGACGCGACAATTCTCCTTCCGCCTTCAGAACATTCCAAACTCTCCACATTTGCTCAAGGCCGAATTCCACCGCGATATCGAGCAATTGCAGGAAACGTCCCGCCCGCAACGCCGCCGCGATATAAGCGTCGTCGGGCGCATCGCGATTCGACCAGATCAATCCGGGATGATTCGCCCAGAATTCGCGGTGGTTGGGTTTGTTCACGGAGTAAGGTCGTGGAGAAATGGGGAATGGCAACGCCTCCGTATTCAGCGCAAGCAGGGAGCCTCACGTCATCATCAAGTATCGGAGCTATCGATTACCAAAATGAGTGACGCAGACTGATGCCTTCTCCGGACTATCCAGACCGTGGAAATTGAGCATACGGCTCCCACCGAATACCCGTCTTGGGCTTCGAATGGCAGGTTTCCCAGGCCACAAACCGCTTTTCTCGTAGCGAAGTATTTACTCGAATCACTCAACTCCTTCTAATCAACTCGATACGTCCAAATCCTCTCTGGCCACAGCCCATTTCAGCAATGCGTCCAGCGCAGGGCAAAGTGATTGCCCCCACTCTGTCATTGAATACTCAACCTTTGGTGGAACCTCAGGGTACACTTCTCGATGTACGATTCCATCCCGTTCCAGTTGTCTCAGTTGCTGGGCCAACATCTTCTGGGTCACCTCGGGAATAGCTCGTTCCAGATCCGAGAACCTACGCACCTGCCCACCGAATAGCTGGAAAAGAATGCGAAGCTTCCAACGCCCTTCCAGCAACTTGATCGCATCCTCCACTCCCTGGGCTGCGGTGAGCGGTGTCCACTCGATTTCTTTTCCTTCAGGTAAGTTACTTACTTTTTTGTGGGTTCTTGCCATTTTGTAAGTAACTGCGAAAATGAAAGCATGTCCACTACTACAGAACAAAATCATCCTCACTCTCTGGTTCAAACCACCTTGCCAGAGGTTATCCTCAACTATATCGCCGCAGCCAATGACGGCAGAATAGAAGACGCGGCGACGTGCTTTGCAGAAGACGCTCTGGTGAATGATGAAAGCCGTGATCACCATGGCCGCGAAGCGATCCGAAAATGGATTAACGATACAACACGGGAGTTTCAGCCGAAGAACGAAGTCCTGTCCGCAAATTCTGATGGGGACACCCACACGGTCATCTCGAAAATCTCGGGAGACTTCCCCGGAAGCCCGATCGATCTGAAATTTCGCTTCGACGTTACCAACGGTAAAATCTCTCATCTCATCATCCAATGAACGAGCCTGGATTCCAAATTGATTCGACCGAACTATCGGGTAGGAAAGCGATTGTCACAGGAGGTACCAAAGGCGCTGGAGAAGCCATTGTGAACCGGCTGGTGCAAGCGGGTGCGGAAGTCATCACGACGGCCCGCTCAGCGCCGGAAAAGATAAAATCTCCTGCCCTCTTTATCCCGTCTGACCTTTCTACGAGCACCGGGGTACAAGCCTTTGCGGAAACTGTGCGCCAAACTTGGAATCAAATCGACATCCTGATTCACAATCTGGGCGGGTCCGCTTCACCGGGAGGAGGTTTCGCGGCATTGACGGACGAGCTCTGGCTTGATGAACTCAATTTAAATCTCCTCGCCGCAGTGCGCCTGGACCGCGCTCTCGCCCCCAAGATGGTTGAGAGAGGCAAAGGGGTAATCATCCATATCTCATCGATCCAGCGGAGCCTTCCACTCCCGGAATCGACCACAGCTTACGCCGCAGCCAAAGCGGCGCTAACCACGTACAGCAAAGCTCTCTCGAAAGAGATTGGTCTCAAGGGGGTTCGGGTTACATCGATCGCTCCCGGCTGGATCTACACGGAAGCAGCAGAAGAGATGGTGAAGCGAATCGCGGAAGACGGCAATATCAGTGAAGCGGAAGCGAGACAAAGCATTCTCGATTCTCTCGGCGGCATACCGATAGGCCGCCCCGCATGGCCCTGGGAAATCGCCGAACTGACCACTTTCCTGTCATCCGACCGAGCCGCATCCATTCACGGTGCGGAATATGTCATCGATGGAGGCACCACACCGACAATTTGAACAGCCCAACCAAACACTAACAATAACATGAAAAATAAATATCCACTGGCACAGTCACTCTTCATTCTCGTGATGAGCTTTTCCCTCGCTGTTGCTCATTCAGAAGAGTCAAAAAAAGCCACAGATGCGAAACTCCACCAAATCGGCCTGGTATGGCTGAAGGATGCAGGGGACGAGGAGACAAGACAAAAGGTCATCGATGCCGTACACGAGTTTGGTCGCGCGATTCCCGAAGTGAAAAGCGCAGTCGTCGGAACGAGCGCAGGGCAAGAGAGCCCCTATCTCGATACAAGCTACGATCTCTGCTTTATCCTGACTTTCGAAGACGAAGAGTCCCGCCAACGCTACAACGAGCACCCGGTGCATCAGAAAGCAGCGCAAGAAGTGTTTCTCCCGCTCTCAGAGAAACTGCAGTTCTATCTCTTTGTGAGTCAATAGATCTCAATGGTAGAGACCTTCGAATAACCGGTGGGCTCGGACAGGGCGGGAGAACTGCGTGAAAAGCTCCGTTCGTGCCCTCTTGGTTTTCGAATGAACTATCGGATTCGAAGGTTTATCACATAACGAACGCACACTCACAGACAGCAGGTCGTCGAGTATCAGGACAAAGCTGGAGCTCTATCTCCTACTAGGCGACGGATATCAAGTCTCTTCGAAAGCAAACAAGGGTTACCTACTCGTCGGCGGACTCTTCCCCGCCAGAACCTTCTTCCTCAGCTTTCTCTTTCTCCTCATCCCGCTCCTCCTCTTTCTCCATTTCCGGCTCAGGCCCATACCACGCTTTCGCGCTGGCATAGGTGACGGCTGTGCCAGAGTAAGAGATTGCCTCGATAACAGGTCTTCCTGCGAGGGGGAAAAGGAGTTCGTCGCCCCAGGCTTTGTGCTGGATCATGGGCTTTTCGGGGCGGTCTTCTCCGTCCTTCCAGATTCGACCGGTGACGATCCAGTTCTCCGAGTCTTCGCTTTCTTCGACCACGTTCAACTCCATGCGATAGAGGGTCTCGGAATCGAGAGGAAATTCTTTGGTGGCGAGGACGGCGCCCCGACGACGCAATTCGATCTCGTCATTTACTACTACAGCCCGCAGCTGGAATCCGTTTTTTCCGAAAAGACCGAGGCCCATCTGAGACTGGATTCTCCGTTCAGTCGGCGCCCTAACACTGACCTGGATAGTTGCCGCTTTTTCCCGAATCTCGGGACCGAATTCGAGCCACCCGTCGATCAACGGCTCCGGGAGTAATCGCAGCTTTTTGGCTTCCTTCTCTACAGACCATTTGCCGCGAACGGCTGTCGCTCCTCCGGGGTAGGATCCATCCTCCGTATTCGCGATATCGAGGAAGCCCGCCACCTTTGGTGCATCGGGCTTCTTTTCTTCTGACTCCTCGTCTTTGTCCTTATCTTGGCTCCAGGCGAGAGCCGGCGGAAGAAACGCGAGGAGGGCGAATGCGGTGATCAGCTTTCTCATTCTGTCCGAATCGCACTGATCAAGTTCTCCCGCACAACAAGGCGAACGGCGATCCAGCAGAAAGCCAGGCCGCCAATCAAGACCGCTGCATTCACTCCGATCAAAAGCCCCCATGGCAAGGACGAGACTCCTTTGGTCAACTCAGGAAAGACAGCAACCAATGCTGCGATCAAACCGAGCAGAACACCTGACACATGCAAAAACCAATATTCTGAAAGGACCATGTCCGAGAGTCTCCTGCGCGTAAATCCCATCGCCTGCATGACGCCCAATTGCCCCCTCCTCTCGAGAACGTTTCGACCGACAATGATAGCCAGGCCCAAGGTTCCCAGGAAGATCCCGAGGCCACCCAAGGTCGAAAAAATACTCAGGTAAGTGTTCTGCACTGCATTGAATTCGTTCAGCTTTTCACCCGTAGGACGCATCTCCAAACCGCGGTCACCAAACATACGCGTCATATGTGTGGCTACGGGCTCCAGCGCTTCGACCGACTCGCCATCCATCAGGAAAAACTGGTAGCCTCCCGCATCGGGGAAGAAGCGGATGAAGTTCTTCTCGGAAACGATCAAGCTACCCTGTAGGACTGACGTATCCAGAAAACCGACGATCTTTACCGCAAAGGAATCGCCGGAAACTGTCTCGTATACGACCAAGTCACCAAGTCCTTTTTGAAGGGCATAGATCGCAGTATTCTGATCGATAACTCCGGGAATAACAGGAACATCTTCGCTCTCCAACTCTTCGCCCAGTTGCGCCCAACCAGAGCCCTCCGAATCATCTAATCGCTTCGTGAAGGTGAACGGATTCAATTCCGTCATGGGCTCCACTCCGACGCCCATCAGGCGAGGACGCTGGGCGCGGTTCAAATTGAGACAGCTGGCATCTTCTCCATCACTCACCCGGAAAGGAACGACGCGAAAATTCTCCTCAAACGTCTCGAGGCCATACTTCTCCCGGCCCTCCTCAGTATTGAGATCTTCGTAAATTGGCAGAGTCGATTCCCCGATGTAGGCGAATCCACCCGTCCCCGCACTGCGACGTTCAGCCCCTCGGCTCCCATCAAGTCGGAAGGAGTTGATCGCTGTAACCATAAAAACGCCCGCCGCCATGAGCCCGATCACAGCGAGGCTTCGGCCACGTTTTCTCACGGTATGTTGGCGACCAATCTCGCCCAGCGATGTCACCGTATCCGAAGGTTTCAGGAAGCGTTTGATCAGCAACGAGCAGAAGGCCACACCAGCAATGGTAAGAAGAAATCCTGCCCCGAAGAACATCCCCTGCTCGGCCATGGTGCCTTCTTCTTTCGGGGCGAATAAACATCCCAGTCCGCCCAGCAATCCGATCACCAGACAGATCCAATCCCAACGGAATTTTCCACCCGCCCGGATCGTAAGATCATCAACACCTGAGATCAGTTCGCTGGGATGCACTTTAGAAACATTCCGACTCGCAAACCACACCACGACCAGTGCGACGATCACGGTGATGAAAAACGCAATCGCGAGCGTCACCGGTTTCAGGAAATAAACGAACTCGATCCCCGCGGCAGCTTCCTGCCAGACACCCGACATTCCATAGAGAGCGAGGCGTGTGTAAATGTAGCCTCCCAAAAGACCGATCAGCGATCCCACGATCGCAAGAATGGAAGCCTCCACCAAAAAGAGTCGGCGCACTCTCTTTCTCGTAAATCCCATCGCCATCAACAAACCGATCTGTGAGGACCGCTGCTCGATTCCGAATATGAAGACGAGGCTGGCAAGAACCAGTGCTGCCACGATCAGGAAAAAGCTCATGCTCGCAAAAAGCGATCCGAAATCAAACGAGTTGGACACCGCCGCCTTCGCCTCTGCGGGGAGATCGCGAAATGCCATTCCGAGTTGCTCCAGCTTGAGATGCACCCGCAATTGATCCACGAGCAGGGTCTGCGCATCCTCCAGCTCAAACCGAACCGAAGTAGCATTCCCGAAGCGATTCGACCACATTTCGCGAGCAGCTGCGAGGTTCACAAAGGCCTTTGGCGTCGCCCGGTATTCATCCCAGAATTCGTCGTCTTTGTCGCGAATCTTATCACGGTCGATGGGGATACCGGGCTCCCATTCATCCAAGTCTTCCACATCAAAAATCCCTGGAAAATCGGGAGTCCATTTTGCATTCCATCCGCTTTCCCCGATGGGCACAACCTTTGCCACAGTGAAGGTCTTACTCTGCTCGACGAGAGCCCTGCCCTGACCCACCACGTTGTAAACCAGAGTGATCTCATCTCCCTGAGCAGCCTCCAGATCCTCCGCCAACCAATCGGAAAGAATGATGTCGGTGTCTGAAATCTCTTTGCCTACGATCTGATTCAGATTCGGCCCAACTCCAGTGACCATCGAGTACGGAGTGAGCTTGTCCCCTTTTTTGATATCCGTCGCCAGATAAGTGAGCACCGGGGATTCTGTCTTCGCCACCTCCCCTAACGCATCCACTATCGCGGCGTCGAAAAACACACGGGAACTCACCATTTGCTTCACTCCGGGACGATCCGTATCGGTTACGGAAAGCTGCAAATCCTCGAGACTCCACGACTCTCCGGCAGCCTTTCGAAAAGCTTCGGCATCGACACTGTCATCGCCAGCGAGAATGTTGACCAGCCCCGGTTGCTCCAGGAAATCCTGAAGCCGGGAAAGTTTCACAAACAGCGTCGACGGTGGCACCTGTTCGGCTCGCAGGGAATACAAACCAAACGCCTCAGCATCGACAATATTCGTCACCTCCAGAGACATGGGCGTTGTCTGCTCGGACTCTCCCGACAATGGCGCATCTTTCGATAGTGCTCCGGGCAACTCGACACGCATGATCAGCGTGTCGCCAGTGCTCGCCTCGATACGATTGGCGAGAGGCTCGTTGATGGCTACCCAGCGATCATCATCGAAACCTTCGGGAGCCTTTCCGCCGAGGGATAGATTCCAGAACCGGTCATCGATTCCGAGAATTTGCACCTTATTGACCCGCTTTCCGCCATTTCGGTTCGAGGCTGTTCCCTCAATCTGAAGAATCGGAACCACGACAGGTTCTCCCTCGAGCTTCTTGCTCACCGAGTCAGCGATGGCACTGGTAAAATAGCGCTCCCCTCCAATCAGGACGGGACCGATTTTCGAAAGACGCGCCTCTGCGTTGCGGCGAAGACTTTCTTTTACCGAATCTCCCACCACCAGTGCTCCGCTCAAAATCGCGGAAGTCAGAGCCACTCCAGCGAGCACCGAGAGATTGACCCACCGGTAGTGGAAAAGGGATTTGAGAATCAACCGGAAGGAGGTCATAGCGCCTCGATTTTTCCTTTCCGCAGGGTTTTGATCGATCCCACTTTTTCCGCAAGATCGAGATCGTGAGTCACCACGACGAGTGCCAGTTTTTCGGAATCGTTCAGTTCCACGAGCAGCTCGATCAGCTTCGTGGCGTTTTCTTCGTCAAGCGCTCCAGTCGGTTCATCGGCGAGCAGAAGTTTCGGTTTGTTAATGAGAGACCGAACGACCGCAACACGTTGCCTCTCCCCTCCAGAGAGCTGAGATGGTTGGCTGTTGAGCTTATCGGAAAGTCCTACGCGATCGAACAACTCTTTGGCCCGCTTGGCTGCCTCTTCCGGATCTGGCTTATCCGCGAGGGCTAGAGTCGGGATCAGCACATTCTCCAGCGCCGTGCACTGCGGCAATAAATGGTGCAGCTGAAAGATAAACCCGATTTTCTGAGACCGGATCTTTGCGATCTCGACTTCGTTTAAGCCGCTCGTCTCCGTGCCATCGATCACGACCTTTCCCTCCGAAGGATCGTCGAGCGTCCCGAGAATATTCAGCAAGGTACTCTTGCCGCATCCTGACGGACCAACAATGGCAAATCGCTCACCCGCCGAGACAGTTAGATCCGCACCGTCGAGAATGCGCCGTTCCGGAGCAGACTCATACCATTTCGTTACCTGCTCCAGTTGTAAAATCGTATCACTCATAGTGAGGGGGTTATTGCTTGATCCAGCGCTTCGATTTGAATTCAAATCGAGGGAGGCTTCCCCGCTCGACCAGGCGAACGGGAATTCGTAAAGTAAACGCGTCGGCCAGTTCTTTGGCAACTCGCTCGGCGAGATCGGGCGATGCACTCGGCCCCGCCTCGACTCCGATCTCCAGTTCTGCCATGGACTGCCTTGTTGTCTGGATCACTTGGAATTCCTCCACTTCGGGAAAACCACGGATGATCTTTTCCACTGCGGTCGGATACACATTGACTCCGCGAATCACGACCATCTCGTCCACGCGACCTAACACACCGCCATTGAGACAGAAAACCGGCTCCTCGCTTCCCGGTGCGTCATGGTAGGTCTTTTCCACCAAATCACCGGTGCGATAACGAAGCAGCGGGCAGGCCGTCCTCGTAAGAGTCGTCAGGACGAGCTCGCCCTTTTTGCCGGGTTCCACTTCTTTGTGAGTCTCTCGATCGATGACTTCAGCGAGATACGCCCCTTCGATAATGCAGAGGCTGAGTGGCTTGTCAGGGTGCTCGTAGGTAACTGGCCCGACTTCCGTCATTCCATGGTGATCGAAAATCTCAGCACCTTCCCAGAGTTCTGAAATTCGCTTTCTCACTTCCGGGATACTTCCCCCGGGCTCACCAGCGACAATGATCTTCTTCAGTTGGTAGTCCGCTGCATCGTCGTCATCCAGCTCAGCGAACATCTCGCCGAGACGAAGGGCGTAGGTAGGCGTGCAGCAGAGCACAGTCGCATTGTGGTTCACCATTGCCTGCAGCCGCGCTTTACTGCTCAATCCACCACCGGGAATCGACAAATTGCCTCGTCTTGTTGCCGCGTCGAAGGCGGTCCAGAAGCCCAAAAACGGTCCAAAGGAAAAGGCAAAAAAGATCACTTCTTCAGTCCCTACTCCTGCCGCCTCATAGACCTTGTCCCAGCAATCGAGCATAGCCGACCAGCTGTCCTTCGTATCGAGCCAGGGTAGCGGACCGCGAGTTGTACCACTGCTCTGGCAATATCTCGTGTAGTCAGAAAGCGGATAGGTGAGATTCGATCCATAGGGCTCAAACTCTTCCCGGTCCCAGACGAGGTCCATCTTCGTCGTGAACGGCATTTTCGAGGTAAAATCCTCGATCGACGAAACGGAAGCATCGATGCCCGCCTCTTCCAGGCGAGCACGATAAAAATCATTTCCCTTCAACAATTCCCCAATCAGCGTCTGCAGTTTTGCGAGCTGATCGGATTCGGTAAGGGGTCGGTTTGCCATCTTCCGGAAGATACGGGAAGGAGGGCGGCCCTAGCAAGTGGCGAGATAAAGAAAGTCGAGATCAGGCCTTCTTTTCAACCGATTCTGCCGGAGGCACCTTCGCATGGTCTTTGGGAGCAGGATTGGGCTTAAACTTCACAACGAGATAGCCACCGAGAGCAGCCATCACAATTCCAAGAACGAACTGCCAACGCATCCCTGCCAGACCGCCTGCTGGCGGATGCATGATGAGCGAAACGACCGCATTCACAATGGGAGCACCCGCGAAAATAATCGACATCACAATCGCCGGGGCACTCTTATTCCCCTGAGCAAAAAGGGATCCCAGAGAAAGAAGGACGAAAAACGCCCCCACAGCACCTAGTGTCCCCGCAATAAGAGAGAGCCATAGCCCCTTGCCTGGAAAGTGCCAATCCGATCCACGAGCGACCAGGATGGCCAGCGGCGCCAGCACTGCCGTCAGGAAATAAGCCACGCCAACGAAAAGAAATGCCTTGTAGCGGCCGTTTACAGAGTCCGCCATTCCGACCTGCCCCATGTGCAGGAAAATTCCATACAGCCCCCATGTAAAGACTGTTCCAAGCGCGAAAAGTAACCAGGCGTAACTCATTTTTGTCTTCATTCTGTCGATTTGGGAATCATTCCCTCCGGCGCGACTGCAATTTTCTCGCGCCATTCGTCGGGTACCGCAACCGCTTTCATCCGGCGCGTTTCTGCGTCCATGGATACGCAGATCACGGTAAATCGGCCGGTCGCAGCGACTGCTTTCTCAGTTTCCGAGTCCGGGTTTTTCCAGAATCGGAAGAAATACTTCACCGTGCGGTTTCGAATTTCCTCAATGAGAAGCTCGATCTCGACCTCTTCCTCGAATTGCAGAGGGAGTCGAAAATCTGCCGAGGCTTGGCCTCGCGGCCATCCTACCTGAGGGGACTCTCCGTCTCCATGGAATGGGTGTACGGAAAAGCCAAGAGAACGGTAGAACGCGTGCTCGGTAATCTCCATGAACTTGAAGAAGTTGGAGAAATGCATGATCCCCGCCACGTCCGTGTCGGCAAACTCAACTCGCTTGCGATAGGTGAATCGATAAGTCATCGCTGGCTTCACTGTGGAACCGAGAGGTAGGGCTGGAAACCCTTCTTTTTCACTTTTTCATTCATGGTTTGGCTTCGGCCAAAGATTGGGCGGCGCCCAACATTACAGGTTCATGACGTTGAGATTACAGTTTCATTACGTTTCTTGCCCTCGAATGGATAACGCTCTTCTAGTAGGGCAGTTTTCATCGCCAACTTTGCATAGATGAGAGCGACCTTTCGTCAACGATTGCATCCACTTGTTTCCCTATCCATGAAATACCATCCCCTGTACACCCATGTACTGGCCGGCTCCGCATTGGCCGGTTTCTCACTCGTATCCAACCTACACGCCGATCCGTTTGCGTTCTGGATCGAAGATGAAGAGCTATCTGCATCCAACATCCAGGACGGCGCTGAATACGGAGGCGCTATCGCCGTAAACGACAGCTATCTACTGATCTCAGCCCGGGAAGAAAACGCCGGAACAATCTCCATCGACGATACCGATACCGACGAGGGAGCGGTCTATGTCTATGATCCGAGCACTCTCAACGAACTCTTTGTCCTCCTGGCTGACGATGCGGCCAACGATGATGAATTCGGACGATCTGTCGGAGTAGACGGCAGTGCTGCCATCGTTGGAGCCTACCAGAAAGACAAGACCGGAACCGATCAAGGCTCGGCCTACCTTTTCGACCTGACTACCGGCAATAAGACTTTCACACTTGTACCCTCAGTGGAAGAAGATTTCAGCTACTTCGGGTCATCCGTAGATGTCGAAGGCTCCTATGCGATCGTCGGCGCACCCGAAGAAGATGCAGGAGGAAGCCTGCAGGGCGCAGCGTATGTTTTCAACGTGAGCGACGGGATGGAAGTGTATCGCCTTCTCCCTGACGATCCGGAAGATTTTTCCCAGTTTGGGTTCAGCGTGGCTATTTCCGGAAACTACGCTCTCGTTGGAGCTCCGCTTCAGGACGAAACCGGATCTGATCGCGGCACTGTTTACGTATTCGATCTCACCACGGGAGATCAACTCGGCAAACTGTCCCCTTCTGTCGTGAACAACGATGCCTATTTTGGAGACGCCGTCGCTGCAGACGGTGGGATCGCAGTTGTCGGAGCAGATTACGAAGACAACGGTGAGAACGAGCAGGGAGCTGCCTACATTTTCGACATCGCCACCCGCATGGAGCTTTTCCGCATAACCGCCGACGATGCGCAGGACGAGGATCACTTCGGGTGGACAGTCGGAATCAATGGCGACCAGTGTATCATCGGAGCACCCGATGAGGACAGCAACGGAGGAGAAAGTGGCGCGGCATACATTTTCGATGTCACCACAGGCGAACAGATTCAAAAAATCACTCCCTCCGACGGTGACGGAAATGATCGCGCCGGTATTGGCGTTGCCATAACGGATGACTTTGCCTATTTGGGAGCCGAAGACAAGAACGTTGGAACGATCGTGAGAGGCGCTGCCTATGTCTTCGCAGGAACCGACCTTAACCCCGCACTTGTCGCGCTGAGAGCCCAGCTCATCGCTAAGGCGAAGCGCCTCAAGAAGAAGGCTAATCGCTACATCAAGAAGGATAACAGACCCAGGGCGCAGAAACTCCGAAAAAGAGCGAAAAAGCTCATCCGGAAAGCGAATTTACTCTACTGATTTGCTTAACTCGCCTCCAGCTCTGCCAGACGGTCGGCCATTTCCTCCGTCTGGAGAGTGCCAATGATTTCCTCCAGCTGGCCTGCCATCACTGCATCCAGATTGTAGAGCGTGAGATTCACTCGGTGGTCTGTGAGGCGGTTCTGGGGGAAATTGTAGGTGCGAATCTTTTCTTCTCGGCCACCGGAGCCGATCAGGTTTTTCCGGTGAGCGGAGTATTTCTCGGCCTCTTCACGAATTTTCGCCTCGAGCAGCTTCGAACGTAGGATCTGTAGAGCCTTTTCTTTGTTCTTCCCCTGGCTGCGGCCGTCCTGGCATTTCACCATGATACCCGTCGGAATGTGGGTCACCTGCACGGCGGAGTCGGTCGTGTTCACGTGCTGACCTCCCGGGCCGCCCGCTCGTGTCGCTTGGATGTGTAGTTCGTCCGGTTTTAGAACAACGTCCACCTCTTCCGCTTCGGGAAGAACGGCTACCGTCGCGGTCGACGTATGAATCCGCCCCTGTGTCTCCGTATCCGGCACGCGTTGCACGCGGTGGACACCACTCTCGTATTTCAGGAAACGAAACACTTCCTCTCCGGCAACCTTGAATACGACTTCCTTGAACCCTCCGACCTCCGATGGGCTCGCCTCCACCGGTTCGACCTTCCAACCGCGAGCTTCGGCATACCGCTGATACATTCGGTAAAGATCTCCAGCAAAAAGAGAGGCCTCATCTCCACCCGTGCCGGCGCGAACTTCGACAATCGCATCGCGATCCTCCGTCGGATCATGGGGAAGAAGAGCATACTGCACTTTCGACTCGAGCTCCTCGATCTGCTGTTCGAGAACCGGAATCTCCTCAGCTGCCATCTCGGCCATTTCTTCGTCGTCCGATTTGGCCAACTCCTGATTTTCTTCAAGATCAGTGCGGGTTTTCCCCAGAGTCTCCCAATCATCGAGCAGTGCCTTTGTCCGGTTGTATTCGCGGGTTAGCTCGGCAGCCTTCCGGGCATCGTCGAAAAATCCCTCCTGAGCCATAAATGACTCCAGTTCGGGCAATCGAAATTTCTTTTTTTCAATGAGAGCTGCGTAATCCAAGATTCAAAGGGGTTGAAATTGACACGAAAAAACGGCGATAACATCCATTCAGGACGTCATCACCGTCTGCAATTGGCGGCTATTCGCCGAAGTGAGCTAAACGTCAGAAAGCTTGGGCTTCTTACGGCGCTTCTGTCCGCTACCAAAGCGCTTCTGGAACTTGTCAACACGTCCTGCGGTGTCCACAAAGCGCTGCTCACCAGTGAAGAACGGATGGCAGGCAGAGCAAATACCAACGTGCAGATCCGGCACTGTCGAACGTGTCTGGATGATATTTCCACACGTGCACTGGATAGTTGCTTCCTGATAATCGGGATGAATGTCCGCTTTCATATCGTGAGTCCTTTTTGGGAGGGGCGGACAGTAAGCGCGAAGAGTCCGGCAGGCAAGCGATAATTTCGCACAGGCGAGAATCAGAGAATCCTGCCTCGTCGCTTGTTTTCGCGCAAAATCTCGCCACGATCTCTCCGTGACTACCTTGCCGCACGATAAATCCGGATCCAGCTCAAAGAGTTCTGCCTGGTCTTTGATTCTCGCCAACCTCATTCCCCTGTTTGGGGTGTTCTTCTGGGATTGGCAAGTATTGGATATCGTGGCCCTTTACTGGGCGGAAAACATCATCATTGGCTTCTACAACGCCCTTCGGATGGCGTGGGTACGTTCCGAATCCGGGGCTGGTGCGGAAATGATAGAAAAGATCTTCATGATTCCGTTTTTCGTAGTCCACTACGGCGGGTTCTGCGCCGGACATGGCGTCTTTCTTTTCACGCTCCTGGGTAGTCATGCCGGTATAAACGGAATAGAAGGAGTGGTCTGGTTGATCTTTGGCCCTCTGAAATGGCCACTTCTGGCCCTGTTTCTGAGTCATGGGTTCTCGTTTTTCTGGAATTTCCTCCACAGGGGCGAATATAGGAAAATCACGCTCTCCAAGCAGATGTTCGCCCCATACTCCCGCATTGTCGCCTTACACATCGCAATTCTGGCAGGTGGAGTCGCTATTCAGGCTGCAGGACAGCCGCTTCTCCTGCTAATCATCCTCGTGATCGGAAAAACGGTCATGGATGTAAAATTGCATCTCCGTTCCCATAGGGAGAAGAAGGAGGAAGCAAAAGAAGTGTGAATTTCCCCTGCGGAATCGTGGGAAATCCCCTTTCATTTAAGCAGACGGGGATTTCATCGATCGCCAGCACCTTACCTTGTTTCGAAACGATCACGCGAATCGCGAGTCCTTTCTTCCAATCCTCATTCGGACCGTCCTCATCGAAGACAAAATTCCCAAGTGAATAGTACACCGGAACACCTTCGATTCGGTCGCTTTTCTGAACACAGTGAGGGCCTGCCCCAACAACAAGATCAGCACCCGCAGCAGCCATTTCCTTTGCCGCGACAGACTGCGAATCGTCGACTTCGCGCTGGTATTCCGTTCCCCAGTGAGGCATCACGATAACGAAATCTGCCTCACTTTTCGCTTTTTCGATTTCATCAAAAGAGTCACCCGGTTGCCATCCTATCATAGCCACATTAAACCCCTCGACCTCGATTACAGAGTGATTGTTCTTTGGATGTCCAAACGCAAGTAGATCCACGCCTCTCAAGTGACGTAAAGTATCCGCAAGAGGCACGTCGCTGGAATGATTATTGGCGAGCGAGATGCAGTCGATTCCGGCATCGCTCAAGGATTTCGCCGCAGCGACAGGGGCAGAAAACACGAATGGCTTTCCTTTGGTTGCTTCGACACTACTAACCGAGATTCCACATTCCAAATTCACGATAGAGAGATCACTCTCGCCCAAAAGAGATCGCACTCCCTGAAATGGATCCTCATCAGGGAGCGCATCGCCTACCGTTCGAGCCAGCATGGTGTCCCCGGCTAACACAATCGAAACCGCATCGTCAGGAATCTGCAGTCGGCAATAACGAGGCGCTCTTCGCCCTTCGAGAAGTTGCCCCAGAGAAATCAATTCCGGCCAAGCTTCCAAATGATGTGCAACGAGATCCTCATCGTTAAACTGACCAATGGGCGGAAGATCCTTCATCAAGACAGCAAGGTGAGTTCCCAGATCTATGAACACTCCACGCTTCACATCTTCAGCCGTGAACGCATCGACCTCCTGAGTCAGAGCACGAAACTCTCGAGGGATCTTCCACCCAATATTCCGCTGCGTTCGTCTCAAGGCATACACAGCAAGGTTCGCGCAATCTCCACCAAGTGCCAAATCGCTACCGGTAAGTCTCCGGCTTGCCAGACGACTCCCGCCAAGAACATACGGCAGCTGAAAAGATTCCTGCACAGCACCAAGAAACCCATCGTCCTCCGACACACGAATGACAATCTCCCCCGACGTTCGCCCCCCTGCCTCAGCAACCACTCGAATCGTACCCCAGCCCGTCTCGCTGTCGAGAAACGGTCGAAGTTCACTTCCTCTCAGCCAGGGCCTGTCGCCGCCAACAGGTGATCTCTTCCACCGAATCCATCGGGGAGCATCGCCCGCGAATCGAGTGCCGCTGCCCAGTAAGTTGTAAACCTCTTCTTCGCTGGATAGCACATACCAGGAAATGCTCTCTTCAGGCTGAAAACCTCTCAAGCGAACTTCCCACCCCTCATCCTTCCTGACACGAACACACCCATCGTCATCCCTCCGGTGCTCCGGGACATGTACTTCGGGAGAACGCCATCCAGAAATCACTTCTCTCACAACCTCCTCTTCCCTCTCAAAACGGATCTTTTCCTGATTGGCATGAACGAGACTCCGCAACGACTCCGAGGAATTTCGCCACTCGAAAAAGGGAATCTCCTGCCCAGCCCTGAGCAACTCCTTCGCTTTTCTCGATCTGTCAGGCCCCGTTCTCTCCATCGGTTCCCATCGCACTCTCGCGTTAGCGACGTACAGGGAATTCTTGAGAAACAACTCGACCAGGTGATCCGCCTGCTCCTGGGACTTCAAATACGGAGTCGAGATTGCAGCAGTGATCGCCCTCAGGCCATCGTGTTCAAAAATCTCATTCCAGACGCGACCAAACGCTTCCCCCAAATCACTCGAGGAACACTCAGCGAAGTAATCCAGATCCAGAGAAACAACGAAAGGCCCTTCAACCTCCAGTTGATCCAAAGTCACCACCTCAAACCGTCCATCGAGCGAGTCGCGCTTCCTCGGCATCGCCGCATCATGCGCATGGATCTCCCGCGCGATTTCCGCTCGACATTTCTCCAAATCAAACTCATCAGGTGCCACCCATATCACCTTGTGAAAAGGCTTTGGCATGAGCGGCTCGATCCAGTCAAAGCACTGCACCAGTCCTCGCTCCCGCCATTTTCTCAGCAGCTCAGGTCGATCCCGCGTATCCCTGATAGCGCGATAGGCAGCATCAGAATCAAACAACTGGCTGGCATCACTGTGCGCGTCAAAGAGCACCAGAGTCACCTCCTCATTGAGAGGCAAGTTCTCCGCGAACCAATAGAAACTCCCGGCGTGAGAGTCCTCCAGATAGATCGGAAGATGTGCAGGCTCTAACGAAAATCCATTTACCAGGGCAAAGCACGCGCCAGCAAAGACCGCCCTAACGAGCCCCCTGAATCTCCGGCTTCTTATCGAGTTCATTGATGAGGGCGACATACGAAATTGCCGTGTCGCGATACTTCTCTCCTCGATGCACCCCGGCGATCTCCAACTTCACTTTCGACACCGGCATATCGTAATCCGGCACCACAATCTCTTCCGAATTCGGTGTCTTAAAATCAGGAATATCCACCGTGAAGGTCTTTTCCCCATTCAATGTAATCTTCAACTTCGAGACACGATTGTTAGCGATCCAGGCTTCTTCGGATTTGGAATACCCCGGACTCACTGCAATGCGATGCAGCGGCTTCGGATCTGCCACCGAAATAGTGAGCGACTCACCGACCCCATCACCATCGACACCTTCCACCCAGGCCTTCTCATCCCACAGCATACGAACATTCCCAGCCACATAGCTATTCTCCTTCTGATCAGGAAGCTCGGAACTCGCCGTTACTTCGTAATTGTTTGTCTCGAAAAAATACTGATTCGCCCTCAACTCATACGCCGACACCACATCGTCCGCACTGAACCTCCAGAACTTCTTGCTCGGCTGGTACACCTCGATCACAAGGTCATCCGCCGGTCCCGGTTCCAGATTGGAAAACTCCCAGACATACTCATTCCCCGTGCGAGTAAATCGATCTTCCGGCGCTTTAATCGAAAACTCTTCTGGGAAAAGCGTTTTCACTATCAAACGCACCGTCCCCTTCCCAATCGGCCCTTTCCACGCCGCAGCACTGGACAGCGTATAGGAAAACGAAGTCTTATCATAGTGGACATCATCCGAGACATCCCAGCCTTCCACCGCATACGGCATCGAAAAGCGAACTTCCACCTCACTCGTCTCGTCCGCACCAAAGTCTAATGTCGACACCTGCCAGCTTTCCACCCACGTCACATACTCCTCGATGTCTGCATCAACCTGCGGAGTCGGCGCTTTGGCATTTTCTTCGATCTCTTCGCTGGCTACCTTCTTTCCACCTTTCGTGATCGTGTAATCTTCCAGGCTCAGCGTCGGATAGGAAAAATCGATCCCCTCTTCTTCCTTCCACTCCAGTCGTGTGCAGGGAAAACCAATTCCCACACTTCTCGCCGGCCCCTCGTTCCGGATCGAATAGGTCACCTTCACTTCAGCAGAAGACTTTCCAAACACTATGGTCAGATCTTCAGAGAGCATTTCCAGGTCTTCAATCCCTCGCGGACTGAAGTTTCCGGTCCATCCCACAAAATCTTGAAAACCACCTCCGTTACCTCGCGCCTCGCCCGAGAGTAGAATCGCAACTGCCGAAACAAGACAAGCGAGAGAAAGAGAACTTCTTTTCATGCGAACGAACCTTGCCACGAAGCGGGAAAAGAATCAATTTCAGACAGGAACCGATTTTCAAACACTTCTCGTTCCCAATGCCTTTTCTTCGATCCGCAGAATGTGCCACACCGGGCACCGCCGAATTTCCTTTTTCCATCCCGGCGGTGAGCGCCCTGGCGTCGAGCCCGATGAAACTCAACCGCGGGCTCACCTTCCTCGTCGGAGAGAATGGTTCGGGAAAATCAACCATCCTGGAAGGAATCGCCGACAAACATGGCTTCACTCGTGAAGGTGGCCCACGTACCAAAAACCTGGTTCAAAAAGATTATTGGTCGGATCTGGGAGGCTACATCACGCTTCAACGCAGTCCGGGAATCAATCCAATGGACGGCTTTTTCCTCCGATCCGAGAGCTTTTTCAATTTCGCGACGGTGCTCGATGAACTGGAAAGCGAGTTTCCTAGTAAGTTACCCTATTTCTCATACGGAGGAAAATCTCTGCATGTACAATCGCACGGAGAATCGTTTCTCTCATTGTTCCTCAACCGCTTCGGCGAGCACGGCCTCTACATCCTCGACGAACCGGAGGCCGCTCTTTCACCCAGCCGCCAACTGGCACTCATGGTTCGGATACACGATCTTATCGAGGCGCATTGCCAGTTCATCATTGCAACGCACTCGCCCATCCTTCTCGGGTTCCCCGGTGCCACCATTTATCAACTGGACGAAGACGGCCTGGAAGAAGTCAGCTACGAAGAAACATCCCCCTATCAAATCACCCAGCAGTTTTTGAAAGATCGCGAAAGAATGCTGGGATTCCTGTTTTCCGAAGAGGACTTCGACTAACAAACCGCTTTATACCCCCGCCAGCTTTCTTGCATACGAAAGCAAATCAATGTCATCGATGGTCTTATCCCTCCGGATCGCCTTGATCCGCGGAAAACGCATTGCCAACCCGGAGTCATGCCGTTTGCTCGGATTGATCGAATCAAAAGCGATCTCCAGCACCACATCGGGCTCCACCGTGTGCACCCCTCGACTCTTCTCAATCGTCCGTTCTTTGAAATGCTCTGTTAGCCCCTCGATCTCTTCATCAGTCAGTCCCGAATAGGCCTTACCAATCACACGCAGCGCATTGGTCTCCTCATCACGAACCGAAAAAGTATAATCGCTCAGCACATGGGATCGCTTGCCGTGTCCCTGCTGCGCCTTCACCACGACCACATCCAGCGTCGGCATGGCCTTCTTCAGCTTGAGCCATTGCTTCCCACGTCGCCCGGGCAAGTACCGACTTGCCGGATCCTTTGCGATCAGCCCCTCATTTTCCCGTCGCCGTGCTTCATTAAATGCCTCATCGACCTCACCAGAACCAGTCGCAAAATAGACATCGCAACGCGCTATCGACTCATTCACATCCAGCGATTCAAGAGCCTCTCTCCTTTCCTTCAGCGGCTTGGACAGATAACCATCCCCATCCAGTCCCAGCAGATCAAACGCGACAAACCTCACTGGCACGGCTTCGCCGAAAAAGAGATCGCCCTGCCGGTGTCGTTGATCTTTTCGCCCCAATCGCTTTTGCAGATCAAAGAACGTCAGCTTCTTCCCCTCCGCATAGGCGATGATCTCCCCATCCAGAATCACATCGTGCTCCAGCAATAGCGCCGGTTCGATCAGTTCAGGGAATTCCTCCTGCAGCGGCCGAAGATCCCGCGAATAAATCTCCACCCGATCTCCCCTTCGATGAAGCTGCGCTCGTATCCCGTCGAATTTATCCTCCAGCCAGATCGGCTGATCTTCTCCGCCGAGCCGCTCCACGATGTCCTCCGCCGTCTCTTCCGGACTCGCCAACATCACTTTCAGAGGAGTAAACCACGTCGCCTCCGCTTCATCCAACCGAGCCTCTTTCGCGAGAACCGCCGTGCGCCCGATCTCT
Source organism: Verrucomicrobiales bacterium (assembly GCA_002698785.1). Lineage (GTDB taxonomy): Bacteria > Verrucomicrobiota > Verrucomicrobiia > Verrucomicrobiales > DEV007 > Arctic95D-9. The sequence goes on from PAAG01000047.1 coordinate 455,531, forward strand.
CCGGTCAGCATGTGAGCCTCTCTCACTTTCGAAACATTCTGACCAAACGCCTCAGCAATCGCTTCCTCCAAAAGCCCCTCTTTCAATCCAATCCGCAAATCCCCAGTCAAAATACCGACCAACAGTGCCGCCTCACTGTGGTGAAACTGCCCCATGGCATCCCGCAAAAGGGCAATTTTCTCGCTCTGCCCCTTCGCCACAGCCAGATCGGAGAAAAACTGCCCTACCTCTTCTATCGCATGGGGCTGCGGATCCGTTTTCCCTTTCAAAATCAAATAGGTCGTCCGCGCCGCATCCGCCTGCGAGGACGAGATCTGCCGATACTGAGTCAAAGTCATTCCAGATAGATCGAGCAATGCCTGTCGAATAACCGCCCACCCGACATTGGCAGCCCTCACATTCCCCGTTCGGGAAAAGGCTTTTCCGCTCAAGAATGTCGACACTCGATCCAGCATCTCCAGATCGAGCCCTTTCAAATACCCGGCAAGAATTTCCCGTTTCTTCAGCTTTCCCGTCACCGCAGCCACTTGCTCACAGACTTCCGTAAAAGTAGCAAACTCCGACTCCGGTCGCGGATCTCTCCCCTCCTCAGTCTTCACTCCAGCCGCCACCGTTCCTGGCAGCTCGAGTTCCAGCTGGATCTCCGCCTCCAGGGGCCAGGCCTCAATCCCTCGATCTCTCAGGTCTCGGGCAAACTCCTCCCGATATCCATGGATCGTGTAGACCTGTTTCGGATTCACCTCATCCACAAACGTATGTAAATCATCGTACCCCGCGTGATCGGAGAGAGGAAAAACCTCGTCACACTGATAGCGATACTTCGCACTCGAATCCATCCCCCATCCACTGACCATCGCCAGTCGCACACTCTTCCGCATCCTTCGCACAGCCCGGCTGCGAGCCGCGGTCGGAGGAAGAATCACCACTTTTCCAGCAGCCGTCCGCTCCCCTGGTTCGAACTCCCCGCATTCCGGCAACGCATATCCCAGCGAAGCCACCGCCTCATTCATCCTTGCGACAGACGAATGCACCTGAAAAGCCAACTCCGGCGCTCGCTCATGCAGCGAGAGCAGAATCTCCTGAGCCTTTCCCAGCGAATACGCCATGAAAATAGGGATCTCCCCATCCTCAATCGCCTCGACCGCATACTTCGCCATGGCATCCAGAACCTCACCTGAAGGCGGAAATCGAAACTTCGGAATCCCGAACGTCGTCTCCATGATCAACGTATCCGCCTGCCGAGGTTCGTTTCTCTCCGCCCCGAGCGCCGGACGCGTCTTGAAATCCCCCGTGTGGAGCAGCGATCTCCCATCACCGCGCTCAAGATGGAGCATCGCAGACCCCGGAATGTGCCCCGCAGGCAACATGGTGCACGAATACCCCTCACCCAACTCAACCCTCACCCCGAACTTCAGACTCAGAAACTCCGTTTCATTAGAGCCAAAACGCGCCTCCACCAGCTTACGCGTCTCCTCAGAACACAGTATTCTGCCGTGAGGAGCGAAATGATCCGCGTGAGCATGAGAGACAAAAGCAAAATCCCGAGGCCGATGCGGATCGAGCCACAAACCGAGATCGGGCAGCAAAAGGTCGCCCGATTCCAACTGAATCGAAATCTCGTCAGACACTGGAGATATTTGGCCCATTTCCTGTCCCGTTAGGATCTTTCGTTACGATCACACAACCATTTGCGTCCCAATAATTCGCTTTCCAACCCGTTTCCTACTGGTAAAGCTGTTCCAATCTCACCATTTCCCCCAACATCATGCTACACCGACTGTTACTTCTCTGTTCAGCGCTATTCCTCGTAACCCAGTTCACAGAGGCCGCCGACAAGCCGAATATCGTCTGGATCGTATCGGAAGATAACTCCAAGCACTACCTCAAGCTTTTCGACGAAAACGGTGCCGAAACGCCAAATATCGCCGCTCTCGCCAATCACGGCCTCACCTTCACACGGGCATTTTCGAATGCACCCGTCTGTTCCGTCGCTCGCACCACCCTGGCCACTGGCTGCTACGCACCTCGTATCGGAACGCAATTCCACCGCAAATCAAAACTCGCCGAGCTACATCCCGGCCTGAAGCTTTTCCCCGCCTACCTTCGTGAATCCGGCTACTACACGACGAACAATTCCAAAAAAGACTACAACTGCGTCGAAACCGAAGGCACCTGGGATGATTCGTCAAAAAAGGCTACCTGGAAAAACCGTCCCGACACAGGCACTCCTTTCTTCCACATGCAGAGCCACACGCAATCTCACGAGAGCAGCCTGCACTTCTCCCAGGAATCGTACGAAAATGACAAAACGACTCACGATCCTGCAAAGGTCAATCTGCCGCCCTATTTCCCCGACACTGATCTCTTCCGCTATACCTACGCTCGTTACCTCGATAACATCCAGACCATCGACGGCATCGTCGGAGACACCGTCGCGCAACTCAAGGAAGACGGAGTTCTCGAAGACACATTCATCTTTTACTTCGGCGATCACGGTGGCGTTCTTCCTCGAGGGAAAGGCTACGCCTACGAATCCGGTCTCCACGTCCCGCTCGTTGTCCGCGTTCCGGAAAACTGGAAGCACCTTGTCGACGGTGAAATTGGTAAGGAAAACAAAGGTTTTGTCAGCTTCATCGATTTCGGTCCAACGGTCTTGAAACTCGCCGGCCTCGAAGTTTCCAGTCAAATGGACGGAGAGCCATTTCTCGGAGAAGGCATCCCCCTTTCCGACGTCAGCGAACGAGACACTGCATTCGGATATGCCGACCGAATGGACGAAAGATATGAGATGGTTCGCACCCTTCGCGTAGGTGATTGGAAGTACGTACGTAGTTTCCAACCTTACTATCCTGACGGGCTGCAAAACAATTATCGATACAAGATGCTGGCCTACCGTGAATGGCGAGAACTCTATAATTCAGGGAAACTCGACGATGTACAAAAGCAGTTCTTCCAGCCTAAACCTGCGGAAATGCTTTTTGATCTCTCCACCGATCCGTACGAAATCAACAACCTCGCAGACGAAGAGGCTCACCACGCACAGCTCCTCTCGATGCGCCAGGCATTGATCGATCAACTCCAGAGCATGCCCGACCTCAGTTTCATTCCAGAGAACGTGCTCTACGACGAAGCCATGTCCAACCCTGTCGCATATGGACAAGAAAACGCAGAGCGAATCAGGAGTCTCCAGAAGACCGCCGACCTCATGCTCCTTCCACTGGCTGAAGCCGAAAAACCTCTTCGTGAGTCATTGAAATCGAATGATTCACTGGTTCGTTATTGGGCAGCAACGGCGTGTGCTGCTTTCGGAAAAGATGCCACCGAACTCGTCTCAGCAGCAAAGCCTTTACTCGAAGACGACGACCCGATGGTCCGCGTTCGTGCAGCAGAATTCCTCGGCCTGATTGGCGAGATCGACCCGCGCAGCACTCTGATCGACGTAGTAAATACCTCCGAGCACCCCGTGGAACAATTGATCGCCTTGAATGCAGTCGCTCTTTTCCACGACTATGCGGAAACCTCCTATCCCTTCACTGCTGACGATTTTGAACCAGTGGTGAAAGGAAGCGAATCCGAGCGTCGTATCCAGTACCTACAAGGAGACTGGCTGGGGAATAAGCCAAATAAAGTAAAGAAAAAGGCGAAACCCAAACCGTGATATCCGAGCGAAGGTTTTACACTTCTCCGTTTGATATCTCCAGCGACTTGTAACAAGATCGCTCACTGTTGGTATCTTTAGATACCTCCCCCTCTTCATAGACTGATCATGAGCAGAAAAGCGTATCCCCTTTTTCTCGCACTCTCCTTTGTGGGGATTTGCGTAGCTTTGGTTTTTTACAAAACAGAGCGAGATCAGGCAATCTCTGCTGAAACCAGTGCGAGTGAGCAGGCGGCGGCGTCTCTCTCAACGGAAAGCCAACCTGCTGGCGAAGAAATTTCATCGCCCGAGGCCCCGAAGGCTATCGAGCCCGGTACCGTAGACGATTCCACAGCGGCGCAGAAGTCTACCCGCACTTCAGACGAAAAGCACAAGAGCGTGACCATTTCGGACCAAGCCGCCCAGGCGAAAGCAGATCAGATCCGCTTTTCAGGGATCACAGGAGCAGATACCGCTATCTCTATACCGAAGTCAGTTATCGAAGACCTGTTTCATTTGTCTCCAGGTGACGAGTTGACTATCCCCCTGGAACAGCCTCTGACCGGAATTGTGACTCACAACACGATCCATGAAACAGGAGGAAGAGGCTTCGGAATTGCGCTACAGGATTTCGCCGGCGCTCATTTTTCAATCGAGCAGGACCCTGAAGGTGAAATTTCCGGAAATATTCTGCAGTCAAGAAACACTGATGGCTACAAGGCTTCCGAAGATGACTCGGGCGAGAACGTGCTCATCGCCAAAACCCTCACGAGTAACATCGTATGCACTCGTATTCACGAAGACTCTGGAAAGCTCGGGCTCGATCCGGCTCTTGAAGAGGTAGATGCCGATGCGGTGGCATCAGCAGACGACCCGGAAATGGTGATTCCTGATCTCCAAAGTCGTCCCGGAGCGCGGAGAGTCATCTACCTTGATTTCGACGGCGAAGTCGTTCAAGGAACTGGCTGGGTAAATGGTGGTCGAATCGACGCCCTTCCCTACGAGAACCAGAACAATATCCCGGGGATTTTTGCAACGATGTCGGAGGATTTCGCACCCTTCAATGTCAACGTGACCACCATCCGCAGCGTGTTCGATGCAGCTCCTACCGACAGTCGTTGCATGGTCATTTTCACGCCGACCAACGATGCAGCACCTGGTGCTGGTGGCGTCGCCTTTCTCAACAGTTTTGGTAGCTCAGTCAACTACATGTGCTGGGTCTTCAATCGCGGGCTGAATGGTGCGGCCGAAGCGGGGAGCCACGAGGTCGGTCACCAGGTTGGTCTACGCCACGATGGCACGTCCTCACGCACCTACTACGGCGGCCACACGCATACAGCAACAGGCGTTGAATGGGGTCCCATTATGGGTGCCAGCTATGGACAGAACATCGTGCAATGGTCGCAGGGCGAATACATCGACGCTAATCAGCAGGAAGACGACTTCGTGAAAATCGTCGACGACCTTCCCTACTTGACCGACGACCATGGTAACTCTCTCGGAACAGCAACCAATATACCGACCGACATCTCCCAGACATTCTCGCAAACGGGTATCATAGAGCGAAGAAACGATGTCGATGTATTCCGCATCGATATCAACGACGACGGCACCATCACCGCAAGTGCCGATCCTGCATCGACCTATCGCAACCTCGACGTTAGTTTGGAACTTTTGGATGCATCAGGGAACACCTTGGATTCCGATGCACCGGCTGGTCCCTATGATGCCTCTGTAAGCGCGAGCGGCCTTGCTGTCGGCACCTATTATCTCCGAGTAACCAGTTCTGGACTGGGGGCGACGGGATTTTCGGAGAATGGATACAACACTTACGGAAGCCGCGGCCGATACACACTTACCGGCACGTATCCCTTCCTCCTCATTCCCGACGTTCCAGCCGGGCTTTCGGCAACGGACGGCACCTCCACCGAGAACGTATTCGTATCGTGGAATAGCACAGAAGACACAGACGGCTATCGCCTCTACCGAAACACGGTGGACTCTGAAGCAGGAGCAACACTCGTCGCCGACGTTACCGGCACCTCTTACACCGACACGACGGCGCTGCACAACGTCACCTACTACTACTTCATCAGCGCATACAACACTCAGGGCGAATCCGCTCTTTCTCTCTCTGAGACAGGGTTCCGACGCCTCCCTCCACCGCAGGTGCCTAATGCAGTTTCAGCCTCCGATGGTTCCTCAACCTCCTATGTGAGGATCAGTTGGGCTATTGCCAACTACGCCTATTCATACGAAATCTGGCGAAACTCGGTGAATTCGACATCCGGCGCCTCAATGATCGCCACCACCTCTTCCACGAGTTACGATGACACCACCACGCCCGCGGGAGAGATATTTTACTATTTCGTTAGAGCCGTAAATCCAGAGGCAACATCAGCCTACAGCAACGGAAACTCCGGCTACAAAGACATCCCCCCTCCCGCCACTCCAACCGGTGTCGTTGCTTCCGACGGAATCTCAAATCAATACACCGAAGTCAGTTGGAGTTCAGTCGCCCTGGCCGCTGGCTACTATGTTCTGAGAAATACAACCAATTCAGCAGCCGGAGGAACTCTCGTCGCACAAGTGGACTCCTCAATTACCTCCATTCAGGACTTCGGAGGTGCTGGCGGTGTCGTCTACTACTACTTTGTTAGAGCGTTTAACGAGAATGGAAATTCAAACTTCAGCGCTTCCAACACCGGGTATCGTCTCGTAGCGCCACCCACTACCCCAACCAATGTAACGGCCACTCGTGCGGAGTTCGAAAATGCGATCCGTGTTGATTGGGCGGAAACATCAGAAACGACTCAATACTATGTGTACAGAAGCTCTGAGAATGATCCTGACACAGCCATTCTGAGGGAAAAAGTCACCAACAACCGGTACTACGACCCCGATGCTCTTCCCGGCAGAGTGTACTACTATTTCATCAGGTCGGAGAACAGTGCGGGCACATCAGCTCTTTCTTTGGGAGCCCTCGGATTCGTTGCCGCAGCGGACCCCGAAGACGACGCTTACGAAAACAACGACGTCTTTGAGTTTGCTCAGCCCATCACCCGGGCTGAGAACGAATGGCTGTCAGAATTTGATGGCCCCGGATTCTCCAGGGATGCAGACTGGTTCTGTTTCGAACTCGATCCCACATCCGACCAGATTGACGTGATTCTCTCCACGGAGTTCACCGCCGAGATCGTTGGTCTGGACCTCTACGACGAGTCGGGCAACCTTCTCGACTCCGGAGCCGAAGGTGCCAACTCCTTTGTGACAATCAGCTACGAAGGAGCTACTCCCGGAGCGACCTACTATGTTGCGGTGACGACCTCAGATTACGCAGGTTTGGAATACGATCTCATCTGGAAATCCATCGACCCTGGTGAGAGCGACGCTGTTGTTGATGAGATGATTGGCTTCAGTTCGACCAGACAGATAGGGGATGGCGTTGTCAACGAATCGGCCGCGGCACAGACAATCACCAGTATCAGCAAAAGCCGAAGGACCCATAAGGCTTACTTTACGATTGAGAACGAAAGCGCCGGCACTCAAAAATACTACACCGGTGGAAATGGCGGCAGCCGATTTTTCAGCGTTACCTACCTCCAACTCATCAACGGAACTTGGCAGAATGCCACAGGCGATGTGATTCGGCATACAGCAGAGAGTAACCTGCAACCTTTTGAATCGAGCGATTTCCAGGTATTCGTTCGACCGGGAAAATTCAACAAGACCAGGACAAAGTATCACTTCGTCGTCCTGAAAACCGAACTGGAGTCCTTCCCTGACGTTGTCGATACGAATCGACTGAATGTCATCAAGCAGGGCAAGAAGAAGAAGCGCAAGCGCAGAAAAAAGCGTCGCTGAGGAAAGTCACCGCGAGGAAACTTTGAGGGACGCCCTCTCAAAGCAGCGATTCGCAATTGAAGCATCGCCAAGTTCCTGACAAATATCTCCATAGGCCCGAAAGACCTTGCCGAGACGTTCTTTCCACTTGGAACGCAAAGGTTCAGCGATCACAGACTCATTTTCCAGAATGGAGTAAGCAGCGTCCGCAGTCTCAACACCTAACAAAGCGAGCTTGAGTCCGGCTTCGTCGTCTCCGTCCATAAACTCCAGATGGCTCAGCCTCGCCTCTGCCAGTGCGAGAGTACCAGCAACGTGGTCTGGCTGAGCTGCCAACGCTTCTTTCAGGGCTTCGATCCCTTGGACAGACAGCCGGTATCCAGCACTCCACCGCGCCTCATTTCTCTCCAGTTCCCCGAGGTGAACCAGGCTCCGGCACAGCAGTACAGCTACCTCGACATCCTCCGGGCTCTCGGTATTCAGCGGGCTCAACAGTCGCAACCCCTCGTTGTAAAGCTGATCGAGATCCTCTGGCTCCGCTTCCATTTGGGCGAACAATTCTCCCAGTTCGAGGTAGCTCGATGCCAACTGGATACTCTGCAACGCGGAGAAGCCATTCACTCCCCGCAGTTCTTCCAGAGTTTCCATCGCTGCCACGTGTGCATTGATTGCCTCTTCTGTGCTTCCCGTTTCGCGCAGGGAAAATGCGGCCCGAAACTGCAATTTCCCAATCAACTCAACAATCTCCTCCTTGTTTGCAGCCGTATCGCGCAGCGCTGAAGCGAGTTCTGCGGACTTGGAGTACGCCTGAATCGCATCTCGATACTTGCGATGAGCTTCATACGCCTTTCCCAGCTTGAAAGTTGTTCCTGCGAGTCGCGTGACAACCTCTTCCGAGTTCGGCTTAAATTCTATCAATCGATCAAAGTGTTCTACCGCTTTTTCAAGAGCCATCATCGACTCGTGACTAATCGGATTGTCCAGAAGCGAACTCACATTCTCGAAACTGTCGGCCAATCGCATGTGAATGTCGTAGACCACATCTTGCCTTTTCTGGTATCGCGCAGACACCTCTCTGAAGGTGGTAATCGCAGCAATAAAATGGGATTCGGCTTTGTCTCTCAGACCAATTCGCTTTTCGATATGCGCCAGACTGTGCAAGGCGCGCGCTTTCTCCAGGGCGCTGTCTTCTGAACCGCTTTCCCCTTTCTCGACATCCTCAAGAATTTTCACGTAGTAGTCCCTCGATTTTTCGAGATCTTCCTTTCGAAGCGTGGCAACACCACTTCCTCCCGCATTATCCCCCTGCGCCATTCTTTGAAAGAACGAATCGGCCGCCTCCCGGGAAGACTTCAGATCTGTCACCGTCTCCGCCCACCTTTCATCGAGGTGCGAAATGTGTGCCTTCTGGGAGAGAACCACCTGATCCAACTCCGTTACCTTGTTCTGGAAAAAGTAGGTTTTCTTCAGGTAGTCGATCAGGTAATAAGTTGCCCCGAGAAATGAGATTCCCAGAAGCAATGCGACCGCTCTTGCCCCGAACAGTTTAGCTCTCTGCTTCCTCTTCTCCTTTAAGACTCGGTCTTCCGCATCCTCCAGGGCAAACTGCTGTTGGAGGCCACGAAATTTGTTCCGAACCTCCCTCATGTCGACCGGCCGTTTTGCTGGATCGAGCTCGAGGCATTGCTCAATCACCTCGCGATAGAGCTTAAACTCCCTGCTGACGCCAAATGACATTCCCCACGAAATATTCGGACAATCGTAGACTTCGGTCACATAAGCACCAAAATCGATTCCGACAGGTCTACCGCCGCTGGATGTGCAATCATGTTCCCACTGCTTGATGTATTTGGTCCCCCGGGGCAGGTGACCGTTCAGTAGCCAGTAGGCAACCAGCCCAAAACTGTAGACCTCCCACCTCTGCATGTTTCCATTGTCCCAGCCCCGCCCACCGTCGCATAGCTGATCGGGTGCAGCAAAAAAGGTCGATGGCCCCAGGTCGATGTGGTGGACGTCTCCCACGAGGCCAGTGCCCATATCAGTAAGGACAGGTCGAAGAGAATTGTTTCGCTCCGCCAGGAAAATATTTCCCGGATGAAGGTGACCGTGCACCACCCCGTGCTTATGCAAATGCCCGAGGGTCTCCGCCATCTGCCGGATCATGTTCCAGACAACAGGCTCCTTTAACGACTTCGGTCGCTCCAGGAGAACTCCATCGATTCGCTCCTGAAGAACACAATACGGAGGACTCGAAAAACGAAAATCATACACCTGCGCCAATCCTTCAGAAATCGACTCTTCCACTGGAATACGCTCAAGACGAAGATAGGTGCGCTCCATTAGACGGCGATCAATTGCCATCGAGCTGTATTTTTTCAGCAGAAGAGTCGATTCGTGGCCGACCACCTCAAATACATCACCGCACGTCCCGGAGCCGAGAATATTCCCGGTCTCGACCGAGTTCAAATCGATGCCATTCATCAAATCAACGTTTCAAAGGAGGAAGGAGAAAGGAGGTACCGGAGCAAGCTGTTTGCTCCCGATCACTCGGCGTGAGTGAAGCAAAAAGCGCGCTCCGGGTGAATTATAATTTCTATAATTTCACACAGAGCTCAAGAAATTATCTAAAACCCGAGAATCAAACAAGAACAATATCGCAAAAATGATGCCGTCTTGCGATAAGACGAACCAAAAAGCCGGGATTTGAAATCAGGAAGCCTCAGCGAGCTTTCTGCGTTCCCGCACCCGCCATTCCGTCGGGGAGGTTCCAGCCAACTGCTGAAAACTACGATTGAACTGAGAAAGAGATCCAAACCCAACATCGTAGGCAACCTCCGTCACCCGTGCATCGGGTTTTCTGAGTCTGCACTTCGCCCATTCCACACGACGCCGCGTCAGGTATTGCTTAAAAGTGAGCCCGGTAGCCTGCTTAAAGACCTTGCAGAAATGGTGCAGGCTCAAATTCACGTGTTTCGCCACATCAGCGAGCTCAATTTTATCCGCCAGGTGCGCACTTACGAACTGTCTGGCCTTAATCACCACATCGGGCTCGGAATGCCTCTGTTCCAGGATCAACCTTTCGGCCAGCTCGGACAGATGCCCCGCAAAAACAGACAGCAGGGTTATCATTCCCTCATACTGATCCTCATTAATTTTGCGCGTCTGCTTCCACGCTGTTTCCAGCCGCTCCAATTCACTTGGATCGTAGTCCATTTTTACCAATTCCTCCCGCACTCCCTCCCATTCGGCGTCGTCCACATCCCTCGTAAATACTTGGCCAGTAGTCAAATACGCCACCGGAATCTGACCTGCCAGAACCGGAACCGCCGTTTCTGTCAGACCTGCAAAGCACTCAAAGGCCTTCGGTTTTTCGCTGACCTCTTTCACCACACAATGCGCGGCGCGGGCGCACTCCGGACACCGATTGTGCTCATTTAATATCCGGCAGAACGGATTCGCCTTCTCACCATTCGCAGGAGCCATCGCCGGGTTGTCCGAATGAATCTGCAGATTCATCCCTGTAACCGCCTCGAAGGCAGACTGAAACTGCCCCAATTCGTGAGAATTGCGGATTTTATTGAACAAAACTTCGGACTCTTTGTAGTCAGCCATGGTCGACCGGAAATTACGCTGCAAAATCGTAGCAGAACGCAATTTTTGCGCAACCCTTCGCTAAAAATGCGGAGCATCGCCTCTAGAGCCGATCAAATGTAACGCAGGAAAGAAAAGAACCGCTCCTCACCCCCGGTTCTTTCTATCCGCGAAACATGCAAGTCATACTCCTCACAACGCTGTTCAGCGTACTCTTCGCTGCGCTCTTCTTACTCCTCTTTGTACGCACGAGGCAGCATACCGGCGGATGCGCCGATCAGGACGCTCTCCTCCCCTTTTCCGACGAGGCAGGCCCTTCGTCCTCCTTTCAATCTACCAAACCAAACTCGACCACCACCACCTCCTCAAACCATGAGCAGCGATAATCCGACAGGAAGAAAAATAACCATCGAATTCGACGATAAGACGACACGGTGGTTTATGCTGGCCTCCATTGGCTGGGGCGTTGTCGCCATGCTCGTCGGCGTCATTGCAGCCTTCCAGCTCAACTTCTGGCAAATGAACGGCAAGTTCTTCGAATGGATCACATTCGGATACTTCCAGACTGAGGGTATCGAATTCCTCACCTTCGGCCGTCTTCGCCCACTGCACACCAACGCCGCCATTTTTGCTTTCGTCGGGAACATGATGTTCGCCGGGATCTACTACTCCACCCAGCGACTCTGTAAGACTCGGATGTTCTCCGACCTCCTTTCCAAAATACACTTCTGGGGCTGGCAACTCATCATCGTAGGTGCCGCCATCACTTTGCCCGCCGGATTGACGCGCGGGAAAGAATACGCTGAACTGATCTGGCCCATTAATTTGGCAGTGGTGGTCATCTGGGTCGTCTTTGCAGCGAATTTTTTCCTCACGCTGAAGATCCGGCGGGAAAAATCTCTCTACGTCGCACTGTGGTTCTACATCGCTACGATCATCACCGTGGCGATGCTCTACATCGTCAACCACCTGCAGATACCGACCAGCCTCACACACAGCTACCCTGTGTTCGCAGGTGTTCAGGATGCACTCGTCCAGTGGTGGTATGGCCACAACGCCGTGGCATTCTTCCTCACCACGCCAATTCTCGGGATCATGTATTATTACCTGCCGAAGGCAGCAGGTCGCCCCGTCTACTCCTACCGCCTGTCGATCGTGCACTTCTGGTCGCTGGTCTTCATCTACATCTGGGCAGGTCCACACCACCTCCTCAATACCGCCCTTCCGAAATGGCTCCAGGTCCTTGGAATGTTCTTCAGCCTCATGCTTTGGGCTCCGTCCTGGGGCGGAATGCTCAACGGTCTGCTCACCCTCCGCGGTGCCTGGGATAAACTGAGAACCGATCCAGTGATCAAATTCTTCGTCGCCGGCGTGACCTTCTACGGCATGTCCACATTCGAAGGACCACTGCTCTCCATCCGCTCTGTGAACTCACTCGCTCACTACACCGACTGGATCGTCGGCCACGTGCACAGCGGGACACTCGGCTGGAATGGCTTCATGGCAGCCGGCATGTTCTACTGGCTGGCACCACGACTCTGGGGTCGAGAACTCTGGTCGAAAAACCTCGCCAACTTCCACTTCTGGATCGGCCTCGTCGGCATCCTGCTATACGTGGCATCCATGTGGTTCGCTGGAGTGATCCAGGGCCTCATGCTCAACGAAACCGACCCGAGCGGCACACGCCTCGTCAACGAATTCGTCCAGACCGTAGACAAGATCAACGGGCTCATGCTCATCCGCGCAATCGGTGGAACCTTCTACCTCGCTGGATTCATCCTGCTCGTCATCAACATCTGGAAAACCGTGAAGTCCGGCATCCCCGTCAACGAAACTCGCGAAGTCTTCGACGATCCGGAAATGAAAAAGGACAAGATGACTTGGTCCGCCGCCTTCCGCAACGACCCCATCGCCTTCACCTTCTGGGGCCTGTTCTTCGGGATCATCTGGTTCTTCCTGCCTCCCGGAGCCAGCCACATGGCACTCCTCTGCACCCTCGCCTTTGCGGCATTGGCAGTATACCGATTCAAGAAAGACAAGATGGATTGGGCAAAGTGGTACGACGACCTGTCGGAAAACTACCTCCCCTTCTCCGTCCTCGTGCTCATCGCCGTGGCAATCGGCGGTGGTATCCAGATCATCCCGACAATCACCGTCAACCGCGCCGTGAATGTGGAAGACCGACTCCAGAAAGTCTACACCCCGCTGGAGCTGGCCGGTCGCGACATTTACGTCAGCGAAGGTTGCTACAACTGTCACTCCCAGATGATCCGGACCCTCGTGCCCGATGTCCTTCGCTACGGAGATTACTCCCGACTCGGCGAATCCATCTACGACCACCCCTTTCAGTGGGGCTCGAAGCGCACCGGTCCCGACCTCGCCCGCGAAGGCGGCAAGCGAGGCAACAGCTGGCACTACCTCCACATGCTCAATCCACGTAGCGTGAGCCCGCAATCTCGAATGCCCAACTACCCATGGCTGTTCGAAAAGAAAACGGACTTCAAAGCACTTCCTGGCAAAATCGCCGTGCAGCAGAGAATGGGCGTCCCCTTCCCTATCATGACCCCAGAAGAGATCGAACAGCACGCCCGTGAGCAGGCTCTCGAAATCGCCCAGTCGCTCGTCGACGAACAGGTCAAGATCCCTCTCAAAGAGGGTCAGGAAGGTCCGGCAACCGCCAGCGCGGCCCGCGATCACTTAGCCGGCAAAGAAGTCGTCGCACTCATCGCGTATCTCCAGAAACTCGGTCAATTCGAAGAAATCGCTCCGAAAGAGACACCAGATCCGGTCAAGCCACGGGTGATCAAACCTGCCATCCCAGATGAAAACCGGATGACTCCCGAGAACGTGCCCGAGATACCCAGTGTCACCGAATCCGAAGAATCCGACGCCCCTGTCGCTCAAGCCAACTGAATCCTAACCAACTCTCCTCATGTTTCGTCGCGTTATCCTCGAAGACTGGCATATGTGGGTCCCTTACATCTGCTTTGCACTCACCTTCGCTGCATTCATCCTCATCGTCCTTTGGGCCGTCTTCTTGAAGAAATCCCGGGTCGATTACGAATCCCGACTTCCCCTCGAAGACGACACTGATCTGAAAGACATCACGACCAACCAGAACTGAAATCACCATGCAGAAATCATCCGACACCTCTGATGGGATCACACTCCGGGACCACGTCTACGACGGAATCGAAGAGTACGATCAAAAGCTGCCAAACTGGTGGCTCTTCACCCTCTACATCACCATGGTCTGGTTCGTGATCGCCTGGGTCGCTTACTACCAGCTACCTGTAAATGCACCCACCGACTACGAGAAACTCCACAAAGAGATCGCTCAGATCGAGTTGAAGAAACAGGCCGAGCTGGAAAAAATGCTCGCTTCCCTGAACGACGACTCACTCCTTGAAATGAGCAAAGATCCCAACCACACCTCAGCAGGTCAGGCCATTTACGAATCAAAATGCGCAGCCTGTCACGGTGTCGATCTCACTGCTACACTTGGTGGCGTCAACCTCCCCGGAGTTCCCCTCAACGACAGCGAATGGATCTACGGCGGCAACCCACTGCAGATCATGTACACCGTCACCCACGGATCGCCCGACATCACCAAAGGGATGATCGCTTGGCAGGCCCAACTTAGCCCGTCCGAAATTGCCCAGGTAACCTCCTACATCCTGAGCAAACAGACGGCTCCTCCAGAACCGGCACTGAAACCACGAACGGAAATCTAATCTTAGCATATAGTCCTATGTGTGATCATTGCCAACACCACAGTAGCAACTCCTCATGCTCACATCAAAAAAACCAAACCTCGAGTCCCTCACCTCCATCAACGACGATGGATCAAGGTACTTCCTCCACCCCGCAGACGTCCGTGGCAACTTCACGTTGTGGCGGCGCTTGTTCGGGGCACTGTTGCTCGCGATCTACGTCCTCCTCCCCTGGATCCCGATCAACGGAAACCCAGCCCTCTTCTTCGACCTAGCAGAGCGGCGCTTCCACTTTTTCGGACTCACCTTCCTCGCAGAAGACCTCTGGATCGGGTTCTTCCTCCTCACCGGTCTCGGGTTCTCCCTGTTCTACGTCACTGCCATCGCAGGTAGACTATGGTGCGGTTGGGCCTGTCCCTACACCGTATTTCTAGAGCACATCTATCGACGCATCGAGCGCTTCATAGACGGCGACTCGATGAAGCGCCGAAAACTCGACAACGCCCCTTGGACAAAATCCAAGGCCATTCGTCGCATCGTCAAACACGGACTCTTCATCCTCGTTTCGCTCATCATCGCACACATCTTTGTTTCCTACTTCGTATCGATCCCGCGGTTATACGAATACATGCAGCAGTCCCCGCTGAACAACGCCAAGGTCTTCGGCGTCATGATGTTTCTCACCGTCTGTTTGTATTTCGCATTCAGTTGGTTCCGGGAGCAGTTTTGCATCATCCTTTGTCCCTATGGCAGGCTCCAGTCCGCCCTCACCGATGACGACACCATCATCATCGGATACGACGAAAAACGTGGCGAACCTCGCGGGAAAAAATCAGACCCGAACACAGGCGACTGCATCAACTGCAGCCGTTGCGTCCAAGTCTGCCCGACCGGCATCGACATCCGCAACGGCCTTCAGCTCGAGTGCATTGGCTGCGCCAACTGCATCGACGCCTGCAACGAGATCATGGACAAAACCGGGCAGGAGCGCGGTCTCATCCGCTACGACTCACTCAATGGTCTCCAGCGCCAGAAAAAGAGAATCTGGCGCCCTCGCATAGCACTCTACACCGGTTTGATGTGCCTCGGTGCCGCCGTACTCGGCCTCTTCATTTCCGGACTACACTCCGCCAAAGTCGAACTCATCCGTATGCCCGGACAACCCTACTACGTCACCGACGACGGAGTCCGCAACCAGTATCGCGTTCAGCTTATCACCAAGCAAAACGAAGAGACCTCCATGAAGATGCGCTACTCGGGACTCCCCGAAGGCGCCGTAGTATCCGGCATTGAAGAAGAATTCACACTGAAGGCCGGAGAGGAAAGCATGAAAACCCTCATCATCATGGTGCCCAGAGCCAGCTTCACCGGTGACTTCAGTTTCACCATCGAAGCCGACGTCACCCCCGGAGATTTCACCATCACCGACTCCATCGACTTTCTCGGGCCCAGCGCCTATACCCTCAACCAGTAAACTAACATGATCACCTTCTTACGAGAGCGCCCCTGGATTTGGATCGTCTTTGCATTCGTGATCCTCATCAGTAGCTGGGTAGTCCTTTTTAAAATCGCCGGCAAATATCGCCCTGAACCGATAGAAATTCAGACCGTCGAAAGCCATGAGCGTTGATCCGGAAACCATCACCCTCAGTGCCATCTTTGTAGCCGGTCTAGCGACCAGCCTGCACTGCGCCGGCATGTGCGGACTTCTCACCTGCGGTCTCGGCATCGCAGGGCGAGGCCCCGCACTCGCCTCCGTTGGCATCTACCACTTCTCCCGACTTGTCGGCTACAGCATCGCCGGAGCCATCTTCGGATTCATCGGTGGCCAGTTCGGTCTCGACGTCCCACTGGGAGGCATCGCGTGGCTCCCCCTCCTCTTAATCGTCTTTCTCATCGCGATCGTTTTCGGCTTGGACAAAAAAGTCGGCGCCATCCCCGGATTGGGAAAGATCACCATGCAGATCCGCATGCGAACCCTCCAGTTCCCCCTGAATGCACGCGCCGCCATTACCGGCCTGGCAACCCCACTACTTCCCTGCGGTCCACTCTATGCCATCCTCGCCCTTGCACTTGCCAGCGGCTCAGCCGTTCGCGGAGTCGAGATCATGCTCGCCTTCGGCCTCGGAGCAATGCCCGCCATCTGGGCCGTACAGATTGGCTCCTCCTGGGTAAACCAGCGCCTCGGCGCCAAAGGATTCCTCATTGCAAAACGTACCCTCGCAGCGACAGCCGCCTTATCACTGATGTGGCACTTTGCCCTCCCTATCGGAACCACCGCGAATGAAGACGGGGGCGAAATGAAATGCCGCTGCGACGTAGAACTTCCATGAGCACCGCCGCGAAAAAACTGACTGCTCTCGACACCGATTCGATCCCCGCGATCGAAATCCGGAAGTGCAGTCATTGCGGCAACACCTTCCAGCCGCGATTCGAAGCAGAGCAGTTCTGCTGCTCTGGTTGCCGGGTCGTTCACGAACTCATCCAGACCGGAGGCTTCGGTTCCTTCTACGAACTCCTCGGCCGTCGCGTCCTTCAGCCCGCCGACAACGGAGAGATCCCAGCCGACCAATTGGCCGAAATCGAAGAGGCCGTCATCGAGGCAGAAAAAGTCGACGAAGCCAGCCCGGCAAGCCTCGTTCTCCGAATCGGAAACCTCTCCTGCACCGCCTGCGTCTGGCTCATTGATCACCTCTTCCAACGCCACACAGGCTCCCTGAAAATCTCCAGCGACACCGCACGCTCCACCCTCACATTGTGGTGGAACCCCGGCGAGTTCGACGTCTCCGCCTTCGTTCAGGATCTCTACAAATACGGCTACCCAGCCAGCCTCGTAAACGAACTCGATGACGAAGCCCCGGGCGAAAGCCGAGCCCTCGTCACCCGTCTCGGAGTGACAGGCGGTCTCGCCCTCAATACCATGGCATTCACCTTGCCATCGTACCTCGGTATCGAAACAACCGACGACCTCGCGAGGCTCTTCACCCTCGTAGCCTTCGCATCCGCCACACTCGCACTCGCAGTCGGTGGCTCCTACTTCTTCCAGAGAGCGTGGAAAGCACTTCGTCTCCGCGCACTCCACATGGACGTTCCCATCTCCCTCGGGCTCATCGCCGCATGGCTCGGATCCGTGGGCGGACTTCTCTTTGGAGTCGAAGACATGCTCTACTTCGACTTCGTCGCCACCTTCACTTTTCTGATGTTGTCAGGGCGCTGGCTTCACCTTCGCTTGCTCGAGAAAAACCGACGCCAGCTCTGGGCACGCGAGCGCGACCTTTCCGCCACATTCCGAATCAAAGACGGAAACCGCGAACGCATCCCGCTGAAAAAAGTCGAACCCGGAGACATCCTCGAAATCCCCGGCGGCGCGATGCTACCCGTCGATTCCGAACTCCTCGGAGACCACAACGTATTCCATCTCGATTGGATAAACGGCGAACCCGATCCCGTCCCATTCCGCACAGGACAGCAAATTCCTGCTGGTGCCCGCAACGGCGCCAGACATCCCATCGAGGTGAAAGCCCTTCATCATTTCACCGACAGCTTTCTCGACCATCTTCTGCGGAAACAAGACACCACAACAGAAGAGAGCAAAGAGCACCGAAGCCCCGTCCTGCGCTACTACCTTCTCGCCGTTCTTATCACAGCATTCGCCGGGGGAACAACTTGGCTCGCCATGGGAAAAGGAGTCTCCGACTCTCTCCAGGTCTGCATCTCCATACTCGTCGTTTCCTGCCCCTGCGCCCTCGGCCTCGCCCTTCCCCTTCTCGACGAAATGCTGCTTTCCCGTCTCAAGCAGAAAGGGATATTTCTCCGCAACCACTCACTCTGGAAACGCCTTCGGCACATCCGCAACCTGGCCTTCGACAAGACCGGCACCCTCACCGAGCCAGTCAAACGCCTCACAAATCCAGACGTCCTCGAGACACTCGACGGCGAAGCGCTCCAGGCCCTTCGCTGCCTCACACATGACAATCGTCATCCCGTGGGCCGAGCCATTCACGAAGTCCTCATCGCAAGATTTGGACATTCTAACAAATCATCAAACTTTCCTGTACAGGGATTCCCCAGTCGTGGCGTCAGTTGTCGCGTCGGAGGAGGACGCTGGCGTCTTGGTCGCCGCGGCTGGGCCTGCCCTGAGGAAACCGATCCGGAAGAAACCGGCTGCACCCTGTCCAAAGACGGCGTGCACGTAGCCACCTTCCACATCGACGAAGCCATCCGCGACGGAGCCATCGACCAGATGAACCGACTTCGAAAACATGGCTTCAACCTTCGCATCCTCAGCGGCGATCCCGATCTCCTCCGCGTTCGCGAAACCGCCCACAAACTCGGCATCCCTGCCAAAGACGTCTACGCCGACCTCTCCGCCGAAGAGAAAGCCGATCTCATCACAGAGAACGGAAGCAGCGAGGCACTCTTCATCGGAGACGGAGGCAACGACAGCCTCGCCTTCCGAGCCTCTGGAGCCAGTGGAACACCCGCCACCGGAATACGAGCCATCGAGAGCCAGGCAGACTTCGTCTTCACCGGGCGCGGCTTCCACGCCCTCAGCCAGCTCATCGACGCATCGGTAAAGAGAAAGCACCTCGTCACCACCATCTTCGTAGTGGCAGTCGCCTACAACATCATCGCCGTTGGCCTCTGCCTCACCGGCCACATGAACCCCCTCCTCGCCGCCGTCCTCATGCCCCTCAGCTCCCTAGTCACAACAGCCATCGCGACAAGAGTGTAGCAACACACAAACCGTAGAACGGACCTCCCGGTCCGTTTCCCACGAAGCCCAACAGTCCCGTAACTTCGACTTCAGTCGAAGCCTGCAATCCGCACACAAAACCGACTCCGACCACCCTGGGAGAACCGCGACCGCTGGCCATGCCGATCAGAACCTCCGCATCTATCTGATCGCCTCCGGCAGATCACACATCAGGCACTCAGCAAAAACCAATCAATCCAACCCCATCAAGCCCCCACTTCCAACCACTACCCCATTCCCACTTTGCGCCTTGTGCCACTCCCGTTTGTGCCTTTGAATCTATCCGCGAAGCACCACCATCTCCCTATGCCCTCCAAAAAGGCAAAAACATTCATCACCCTCGGGTTCATCTTCCTCGGAACCCTCCTCGGCTCCATCGTCTCCGCCGCGATGCTCTACCCCCATTACCCGGAGGAAACCTTCACCTTTTCCGAATTCCTCAAAAACTCACTGGGAGCATTCATCTACTCCCCACTCTCAATGACCTTCGGCGTCTTCCCCACCATAGGATTCTATACCCTTCCCCACGCCCCCATCGTCATCATCGGCTTCCTCCTCGCCCTTACCGGAGTCATCGCTTTCCCCATCACAGGAAAAAAAATGTTCGCCATCCTCATCCTTCTAGGCTGCGCCATGTGGGCGCACAACAACTACCTCGCGTTCAACGCGCTCATGTCGGTCTAGCACCTCGACCCGAATGACTCCATCACCACCCGAGTGCACCTCCACTTCTTCTCCGCGAAGAAACCGAGCGGGATTCTGGAACATCGTGGTGCGAGTATTATCCGTGATCATCGCGTCCATTCTCGTGATAGGAATTGCCGGAGCGCTCACCTGCCTGATACAAGGTTTGTATCAAGCCTACTTTGCTGAAGAAGCCGATCCTTCATCCCTCGCGAGTAGCATCACGATTTCTATGAGATTCATCGTTCGATCATCTCTTCTCCTGTTTCTCTTCCTTCCGTTCTTTGTGTTTGCCATCGTGCGCCGGTCCATATTGAAGCAACGGAATTCACCTCCAAAGTGATCCACGACAGCTCGGGTTCACCGATCCCATTTGTCACGAACTTCCGCGAGAAGGGACTCCACCGAGTCTTTCAAAGAGGCAAACCGTCCAAAATCCCCGACGAGAAAATCCATCAAATCATCTCCCGATTCGAACCGATACTTCCCTCCATACGGGACCCGCGGACCTCGCTTTACATCATGATGTCCCCACTCAACAATCCGTTTCCCTAACCTCTCCCGAAACGGATCCGTAAAATCCCCCTTTTTCACCCGCGAATTCTCGATCATCGGAAAAGCGAACAGGTGCATTCCAAAAACCACCTCATTCCGCCGAATGGATTTCTCATCCACCCACGCCGCATAGTGGATCTCCGCCCCCTCATACAGAGTGATTGGAAAGCAAGAACTCCACTCCCTCCGCGAAAGCTTCAGCACAATCGTATCCGAGTACCGAGGATCATCCCAGTATCCAGCACACGAAGTCCAATCATCATCATACCAACCCTCCCCACGAAGCATGCCCTCCGCTTCCACAAAACAATCCAGTATTTCACACGGCAAACTCATTTCTCAAAAAACAAACCCTACAGGAATCCCAACAATTAACCAAGGTCGATGCAGTACCCAACACGTCGACCTCACCCACTTCTGTAGCAGCGAGTGTGCGCGAGCAGACTCAGAGCCAAGGCTCTCGACCTCCCCAACAACAACCGTGCGCCGTGCCGACTGCACCATTTTCGCCTTCCGCCTCGACATTTAATTCTGGTTTTGTTAGAATAACAATATGCAGAACTCTCCCCCATCCCCAGGCCTCACCCGCGAGAAACTTCTCAACCGACTCGAACAAATCATCGACAGCCCCGACGCGCGCGACCGCGACGTCATCCACGCCATCAGGGAAGCCAATCGCATGCTCGGCACCTACGACAAACCCAAGCCAGCATCCGAAAAGCCCCCCACCAATCCCCTCCGCGAATTCATAGCCGCCGTCCGAAGAGGCGACATCCCCCAGTCTGAACCAGTACCAGAGAAGACCACACCTCCACCCGACACTTCCTACCAGATCACCGACGCCGAAAGGAACGCCATCCTCCGAAAACCCGTCGAACAACCAAAAACCACACCACCCACCCAGCGCCCCCAGACCAGGGAAGAACGAGACGCAGAACAGGACGCCAAAATCGCAGCCTCCAGAGGCCGACCAAACCTCCCCCCCTCCAAACAGAAATTCTCTCACCTAACGTCTCAACCCATCAAATCTCCCACTCCGACCTACCAAAAACGTCTCAACCGCCGCCGCCGCTACGAACGGAGAAAACAGACCAACCCCTAACAAAAATAAAAACGATGTAAAAAGTTAACATTTTCCGCCTATGTAGCTATCCAACTCGTCTCACCCCAAATTCTTTAATGTTGTACGTTTTAACGTATACTGGAAATCCCCGAAATGATCACAGGCAACGATCTCATTGAAGCAGGATGGCAGCCCGGCCCCAAGTTCCCGGAACTGTTCGCGGCTGCCCGTGCCCTCGAAGCAAAGGGAATCACTGATCCTGCCTACATTCTCAAACTACTCGAGCGCGACTTCGAGAAGGAAGACCCCATGCTCTACATGCGGGACGAACCTCTCGTGCATTCCGAGGCCATCGAGGCCACCTGCGAACTCGACGAGTCGAACATCGATTCCGTCCGCCGCTTCATGCGCCAGCTACTTCGCACACCCGTGATCGAAGCCGGCGCCATCATGCCCGACGCCTGTCCCGCAGGCGCCGGCGAAGCCGTGATTCCCGTCGGCGGAGCGATCTCGGTAAAAAACGCCATCATTCCTGCAGCCCACAGCGCTGACATCTGCTGCTCTATGTATGCATCCGTCTTCGAGTGCAACGAATCGACCGCAAAAATGCTCGACGCCCTCACCGACTCCACCCGCTTTGGATTTGGCGGAAGAAAGGGCGAAGACCGCGTTCATCACCCAGTCCTCGACGAAAGCGTATGGTCGAACAAATTCCTCAATGGACTCGAGGAACACGCCGCCATGCACATCGCCGATCAGGGCGACGGAAATCACTTCGCCTACATCGGGAAGATGCGCATCACGCGCCAGTTCATCGAAGCACTATCAAAAGCCGGACACGACGACATCGCTCGCCAGCTTCATGACCGTGCTGGTGACCGTCTCGACGACACTGACGGCGTTACCTTCTACACCCTTGTTACCCACCACGGATCACGCGGCCTGGGCGCCCACCTCTACAAAAGAGGCCACAAAGCAGCCATCCGCGAAACCGACCGCATCGCCAAGGGGATTCCAAAGGCAGCTGCCTGGCTCGATACCGAAACTCCAATCGGTCAGGAATACTGGGAAGCGCTGCAATATGTAGGCCGCTGGACAAAGGCGAACCACCAGGCCATCCACTCCCGTTTTCTGGAACGTGCCGAAGCCGATCGAATTACCGAATTTGGAAACGAGCACAACTTCGTCTGGCAGCGAGGCGACAACTTCCTCCACGGTAAAGGAGCCACTCCTGCTTGGAAAGACGAAGAAGGTCGCCCCCTTCTCGGTCTCATTCCATTAAACATGGCCGCACCCATTCTGGTCACGTTAGGTCGAGACAACGAAGAGTTTCTCAGCTTCGCCCCACACGGAGCCGGACGAAACCAGTCGCGTACTGCAACGATGCGTCAGTTCCGAAAAACGAACGGAGATATCGATGAAAAATCCGTGGCCAAAGCCATCCAGGCAGCCACCGAAGGACTCGACATCCGCTGGTACTATGGAAAAGGCGACCTCAGCGAAAGCCCCGTCGGATACAAACCAGCAGCCCAAGTCAAAGCACAGATCGAACAATTCGATCTCGCCGACGTCGCCGCCGAAGTGACTCCGTTAGGATGCATCATGGCCGGAGATCCCGGCCCACGTCCATGGGAAAAGAAAGATCACCTCACCCCCAAGCAAAAGCGCCAGATTGAGCATCGCGCCGACCGCCGCAAATACCGTCAGAAAATGCAGCATTGGGAAGACATGATGGAGGATTGATTCCTTACTGGTCTCGATTGATCACTTCCATATGCCGCTCGACAGCTTTCTTCATTAGGAAAGCGATTCCCGGCAGAAAACAACGGCCCACAATGCCAGTCGGATACATATCAAAACGCCGCACCACCCACTCCTTCCCATCGCCTGAAGGAAAAGTCCAAGTCTCAATAAATTTCTCCGCAAGTCGATTGAGAGGAGATGGAAACTCACCCAACTCGATCACGATCCTCTTTTCCGGAACCCATTCCGCAATCGACTCGATGTGCGAACTACCATCTTCATTCTCAACTCGAACCCGCGAGCCGGAGACCTCCTCCGTCCGATTCAGGAAGGTTGCCTTTCGAATCCCCGGTAGCGGCCCATACCCGGAAAACGTAGTCCATTGCTCCTCGTCCAGGATGTTATCAAAAATCTTCAACCGGGACGTTTGCAATTCCGATCGGCATACAAATGTGACAGGTTTTCTCATGGAATACAGATGACAGACTACCAGACACATCCATCCATTCCACTTTGGCGCAAGATCTTGCGTTGGATCCTGCGCGGACTCACCCCCGCCCTCTGGTTTATCGCCGCGCTACTCATCACCATCCTTGCCGTCGGTTCACTCATTCCTGGCTTCATGATCGCACTCGGACTGGTCGGTCTCGTCGCCTACCGCCACAAGATCCGCTGGACCTTCGCCGTTGGAATCGCCCTCTGCCTGCTCACCATTTTCTGGCGCTCCAGCCTCAACCCCAGCCACGACCGAAACTGGTGGGAGGAGTTGACGAGACTCCCGAAGATCACTCTCGAAGGAGACAACCTCACCATCACCGACGTACGCGATTTCACCTGGAACAAAGACGGCACTCACAAAGCCAACTGGGAAACTCGCCAATACCAACTCCAGAACCTCAAGGGAGCCGAACTCATCCTCGAACCATTCCCCGGTTCCTCGCTCATGGCCCACACCATGATCAGCTTCGACTTCGGCGAAGACGGCCACCTTCTGCTCTCCATCGAAGCCCGGAAAGAAATCGGCGAAGAGTACGGCCCCATTCCCGGAGGTCTCAATCGCTTCGAACTAATCTACCTCTTCATGGACGAAAAAGACGGCCTCGGCATCCGAGCAAACAAAGGCCACGAGCTCTATGCCTTCCCCGCCCGAATCGATCCCATTCACCTGCGCGCATTCTTCCTCAGCCTCTGTGCCTCAGCGAACAACCTTCACAACAAGCCGATGTTCTACCACATCCTTGAGCACAACTGCACCACCGTCTGGATTCAGCACGCCGACCTCATCAGCAACGATCCCGTAGGCATCCGCCTCGAATCCATCTTCAACGGCAAGATCGCCCACTATCTCCTCAAGAAAAACATCATCGACACCGACCTCGACTACGAAGAGGCCAAAGAAAAATTCCGCATCGACGAACAAATACGGAATTGGGATGAAACAAGCGAATTTTCAAAATGGATCCGCGAAAACCGATAGGCGACTTAGAACAACCCCGCCTTTACCATCGCCTTCCACACCTCACTCCGTGGCACCTTCACCTTGCGCGCCATCACCTCATAGACACCAGCTTCTTCCAGACGGTCCGCCGTCTTCTCCGCCAGTATCATCGGCATCTTTGTACAAAACCGAACGCGCCTGCTGCGCACGCATCGAACATACCCATCCGCCTCATCGAGAAAACCACGACACACACCTAACCAGTTCGCAAATACCGGCTCAACTTCCGCTGGAATCAGCTCCGACTCCACATCCCACCCCGCCTTGCGAAGCTCATCCTCCGGCAGGTAACATCGCCCATTTGGGATATCCTCGTGTAAGTCTCGGAGGATATTGATCAACTGCAGCGCTTGCCCCAACTTCCGCCCACTCACCAGCATATCCGAGGCATTGTCCGGCATCGCGAACCGCTCTCCCAGATTCGTAAATCCAACCTTAGTCCAGAACTCTCCCACACACCCCGCAACCCAGTAAGTATACCGCAGCAAATCGTCAGCACTCTGGCAACAGGTCAATCCCTCCCCTTTGAAATACCGCACATCCCACACCTGCCCGTGGATAATTGTCAGGATGACTTCGCTGAGATGATCTCGGTTCGCCTGATCAACCGATCGATACCATGCAATCAACTCATCGCTACGCGACAAAAGCTCTTTCTCGCCGGATCGGTCGATCCGTTCCGCCATCTTCTTCACCCCGTCGCCGAGGCGATCCTTCTTCCCTTGAATCACCAGCCGCATCTCGTCGAGAAGAGCCATGCGTTTCTTCTTCCCAATCTCCGGCGCATCAGCCAGCGTGTCCGTCAGCCGGGCTAACAAATACCCCAACGAAATCGGCTCTCGCATCGGCTGCGGCAGAAACCGCATACTCAAATAGAAAGAGCGGGAGACAGACTTCAATAGATCATCACTGGAACCCGCATCCATACGACCTGTCTCTTTCTTATCTCAGCATCGCACTGAAAATGAATTACTTCAGTTTCTCGGCCGCTTCACGGACGATTGCCTCTGTCGTTTCCCAACCAATACACGGGTCGGTCACCGACTGCCCCCAAACCATCTGGGAACGATCGTCGAGAATCTTCTGGTTTCCTTCGATCAAATTACTCTCCAGCATCGCACCGACAACTCTACCATTCCCACCAGCACGCTGAGCTACGATATCTTCAAAAACAGAAGGCATTCTTTCGTATTCTTTCGAGCAGTTGGCGTGGCTCGCATCGATGACGATCGCATCATTCACCCCACCCTTTTGCAGGGCCTCAAGAGCTTCGGCAACCGATTCAGCATCGAAGTTCGGTCCCTTCTCACCACCGCGAAGAACGGTATGACAATTCCCATTTCCTTTCGTGCTCACCATGGACGCGACACCTTCCGGACTGATTCCGAAAAAAGTCTGTGGAGCACTCGCCGCTTTCAACGCGTTTACCACCGCACTCATTCCTCCGAACGTCGAATTCTTAAATCCGACCGGCATGGAAAGCCCCGACGCCATTTGTCTATGCGTCTGGGACTCTACCGTCCGGGCACCAATCGCAGCCCAGCAGATCAGGTCAGCAATATACTGTGGCGTAATGGGGTCCAAAAACTCCGTCGCCGTCGGCATACCAAGATCAACGATGTCCCCGAGCAACTTCCGCGCAATACGAAGTCCCTCGGCCAGATCCGCAGTCCCATCGAGATCCGGATCCATGATCAATCCTTTCCAGCCCACGGAGGTCCGCGGCTTTTCAAAATACACACGCATCACGATCTCGATGCGATCCTTCACCTCATCGGCCAGCGCTTTCAGCTTTGCCGCATATTCGATTCCCTGTTCCGGGCTATGAATCGAGCACGGACCAACGATCACCAGAAATCGATCCGACCTGCCGTGCAGAATATCTTCAATCCGTTTTCGAGCTTCAAGAACCGTGTCCGCCTGGGCATCCGTTCTCGGCTGCACGTGCGACAACAACGCCGGCGCGGGGAGCGGGACGTTGTACGCGACATTCAAATCTGTAACCTGCGCCGTCATAAATGGGGGGCGCAATGATTCGGGGCTGAGAGGCCATATGTCAAGGCAGGAGAAACGTCTCAGATCTCGAACGCCGTCACCTGCTCACCCTTTTTCACCACCTGCTCCGGCTCCAGACGAATCAGACAATTCGCCCGGCTAAGCCCAAAAATCGCATGAGACTGCTGCGTTCCCGAAAGCCTGACTTCTCCATCCTGATAAATCCCACGAAGGTAGTGGGGCCGATCCCCTTTGTTCACCAGATCCTCCGAAGCGATCCCGGAAACCTTTCCCAGCCCCACCGAATCACCGTCCACTTTCATCCCCAGAATTCTCCGTACAGCCGGGGCAACAAAAAGGCAGAACGTCACATAGGCAGAAACAGGATTCCCTGGAACGCCAAACACCAGCGTCCCATCGGGATGCCTTCCAAAAAGGAACGGCTTACCCGGCTTCACCTTCACCCGCCAGAAATCCATCTCCACACCCACTTCACCCAAAACCTCTTTCACAAAATCCCTCTCTCCCACCGATACGCCTCCAGCGATTACCACGACGTCGCTCGCAGCAAGGGCGCGCCCGAGAACCATCCTCAAATCTTCCACATCATCAACCGCATGGGATGCCACTCCAACTCCACCCACACGCGAAACGGCGGTCTGGAGCATTGGACCATTGCTGTTGTAAATCTCACCGGGAACCAGCGGAGCACCCGGCTCAACCAGCTCATCTCCCGTCGTCACGATCTCAACCAGCGGACGGGCATACACCGGTATCTCTGGGATACCCTGCGAAGCGAGCAATCCCAACTTCGTCGGCGTCATCAACTCCCCCGCATCCAGCAAATGCTGTCCCGAACAGACATCACCACCTCGACGACGAATATTTTCTCCCACCACCACTCCTTCGACAATCTTGATGGTGTCTCCAGTTCGCTCCACATCCTCCTGCATGATCACCGCATCGGCATCCGCAGGAATCGGAGCACCCGTAAAAATTCGAATCGCTTCGCCTGGTTTCAATCGCAGACGCAAATCCTCCCCAGCCGCCTGCGTCACCTCTGCCACTTTCAGTTCAGCTCCATCGACTGCCTCCTCAGCCATCACAGCATAGCCGTCCATGCTCGAATTATCGAAAAGCGGAGAATCCATTACCCCCGCAATCGGCTGAGCAAGGACCTGATCCATCGCCAATTCCAACGGAACCCACGTAACCGATCCTGGTTCAACAGCGTCAAGGATTCGCCGACGGGCTTCCGATTCTTCCAACATGCCCAGAACGAAAGAAGTTCCTTACAGGGAAGTCAATTCCTGAATAAGGTGTTTCCCGCCCTACCCCTCGTAAACAGCCCGCAGGTGGAGAGCCATGATCGCTTCGAATACGATAGTGAAAGAAAGCACCGCAGTACCAATGGCCGAGACAATACCGCTCATCCAGAAGTTATCGAGTTGGGGAATAGCAAGAACCATCCCGGTAATGAACACAACAACGAGAGGCAGGGAATAGGCAGCGATACGAAACAAACAAATCTTCCAGACACGTCCCTTTGTCATTTTCCACGAATACTTGATCGCAGGCATTCCGCCCTCCTCTCGAATCAGCGCAGCCCCATCAGCACACCCCAATCGAACAATCAGCCAAATCGCAAGAATACCGAGCGGAATGAAAAACAACCACAGACCTTCGCTGACGACATCCGCCATAACGATGATCGGAACGCAAAGAACAATCGCGCCTCCCATCACAAGCAGATTCAAAAGAAAGCGGGTTCCGAGCAATCGTCCGTAATTTCTGAATCCCTCCGAGAAGGCACCTGGCAAATCCACCTTTCCTCCCCCATTCCAGCGGAGTATCGCAATCATCATGGTGCCGCCTGTTGCGATCACCCCGATCCAGAACTCAGCAGCACGTTCCAGTTGAAAGGATCTTTGCACCGCCTGAAGACTCTCTGGATCTTCAGTGAAAACCTCGTACACCAGAAACTCCATAGCGATGGAGATCGGTCCCCAGATGATCAGGGTAATCAGCAGAATCTGGAAGAGCTGATCCGTCCAGATTTTCCAGGACTGGGAGAACATCGTACCAAGAGTGAAATCCGCAACGTATGCCTCACCCACTACACCATCCTCAACAGACACTCCTCCCTCGGCCAATTGCTGGACGAACTGATCTTTGAATTCTGGAGCAACCCACCCGTCTCCAAACGGCAACATTTGGGACTCAGGTCTCACTTCACCGGAATAAGCGCACTTCACCATCGGATCGCTGGGATCCCCCATCTCTTGCGCCTCTGAGAAGGGCTTCCAGTCAGGCATCCCCTCCGCCCAGACCAAAGTCTCCCCATCAATCTCACCACTCTCGACCATCTCTACGAGACGATCCCGGCTCACCGGCCCTTCGTGACTCCCTTCGCGTTCATAATAGAACAGAGAAGATTCAATGGAAGAACTCATAAACAAATAGCAACGGACCAGAGATGCCCAATACAATAGAGCTAGCACACCATTGTCAATAGTTAGCTATCGATCCAACCATCACAACACTACATAACTCCAACCCGCATCGAAACAGGCCACCCCACTGGCCGACTCCGCTCCCCCCACACTGATACCAATCCCTCCCGTATGCGATCGATTGGATTGCTCCCGGATTCCTTCCAACACCGCTGAGTCGCGGACCAGCTCTGCAGATACGCCAGCATTTGCTCAACATTCCAATCGCACTGGATTGTAAACTTCGGTGCCTCCAGCTCGCTAAAGGGAAAATCAAACGACCGATAGCCATCCTCGACATACTTCCTTTCCGGAGGCCAATAGTCATCCAGAGAACAGTAATAATCGCTTATCAATACATCTACATCCTCACTTACTGTAGTAAGTTCATAGCACCACATTGCCAGCACGCCTCCAGGTTTCAATATTCGTTTCACTCCTTCGTAAAACCGATCTCGATCAAACCAGTGCGCCGCCTGAGCAACCGTCACCAGATCCACAGAACCATCAGCAGCACCCGGGGCCTCCGCCGGCTCGACACAAAACTCTACCCCATCGATACATGGAGCCTCCCGTACTTGCTCCGCACTCGCATCAGATGCCCTTACAGCCGAAAAATACGGAACCAACATCTTCGCTGCCTGCCCATTACCAGTCGCAACATCCCAAGCCAGTTCACGCTCAGGACAAAGCCCAGCCAACCACGAGAACATCTCCTCAGGATACCCCGGTCTCGCCGCAGCATATGAAGAAGCATGACCCGAAAAGTGATCCTGAAATTTTCCCATCCCCGGTTATTTCTCTGCCTCGACTTTGATGTGATTCAAGACACGCTCATGAATCTGATGAATCAGCTGGTCAGATATCGCTCCCCAGTAAAATTGGGGTCGTAGTGAATGCCTGTACCAGGTTCGACCCACCAATTCGACACCTTCCTCAGTTTCACGCAGCCTAAACTCCCCTTTCTCAGACACCATATGCCCATGCAAATGGGGGGCCTCTATGTCTCCATAGATTGAAAACTCTTCCATCGGACATGGATTCTCAACAACATCAAAAGCCAGATGCGTAGGAGCTTCCCATTTTGTAATTGGCTCGACAAAATCGCCTGTAGAAAACCGACAGTATCTAACCGCTCCGACTCCTTCTCCTTCAATCGCAGCTTCAATCGGATAGGCGATTCCGAAACGAAATACTCCCGTAGGTTCCTCTTCAATTTTCGGAAATGCTATCACTAAGCCCCACACATCTTCGATAGGAGCCTTTACCATCACTCGGGTTTCCACTTCTCTGACCGGAGCCTCGTATTTAACGGCCACTTCTGCGCCTAAGAGAAAAGGAAATGAACCAACAAGAAGAATAGGAGCTACATTCTTTACCCGCCCCGTCAAAGAACTTCCCATGGCACGACCAATTGCAGCACCGCCGAGCCCGATCACCGCAGCGAGCGGATATGCCATTAACAAACATACGAGTCCGTCCAATGCGAAGACCATCACGAATGCTCCAGTAGCCAACTCGCCCAGCAACGCTACCCCGTATGCTTCCCGATACTTTACAGTTCGCCCGTACGAGAAAAAGAAAGCGCTCAGGATGGAAACTATCAGGGGAATGAGATAGAACAAAGCCAGCCCGTAGCTATCAACTCCTTTGACTGCCAACCAAACGAGCAGTGCACCAGCAAGGCCCGGAACCAAAATCGCAAAAGCCAGATTTTGGAATACCCGATGAATCCTCTTTGCCATGTTCCTGAATCCCTACGCCCTACCCGCAAGTAGCTCCCGTTGGAAAATCAATTCCTTAGGCAAATGATCGTAAAGTTTCAGATAAAGATCTGCCTCTGACAGCAGTTCCTGCCGCACTTCCTCGTGACTGACACTCATCAACTCATCGAACTGCTCTTCGGAAAACTCGAGGCCTTCGAAATTCAACTCGTTGTAGTATGGCACCCAACCGAATTTCGCTTCGTGTCCGCGACCTTGGCCACAAACTCGATCAAAGATCCATTCTAACACGCGCATATTTTCGCGGAACCCAGGCCAGAGAAATTTCCC
Organism: Verrucomicrobiales bacterium; assembly: GCA_002698785.1. Lineage (GTDB taxonomy): Bacteria > Verrucomicrobiota > Verrucomicrobiia > Verrucomicrobiales > DEV007 > Arctic95D-9. The sequence goes on from PAAG01000047.1 coordinate 487,155, forward strand.
GTCTTTTCCTTTTCGGAACCAGTTCACGTGGAAAATCCGAGGCAAGTCTTTGATCTCCCGTCCCATCTCAAGCCAATGCGCAAAGTAATCGCCCATGTTGTAGCCACAGAAGGGAAGCATCGCGAAAGGATCGTGACGAATTTTCCCTACCGTCCCTGCTGCGGCGGCAGTCATCTCAGAGCCCATGTTGGCACCGAGGAAAACACCGTGCACCCAGTTGAACGCTTGAAAGACCAAAGGCATCGTCGTCGCACGCCGGCCACCAAAAATGATCGCATCGATCGGAACACCATCGGGATTTTCCCACTCAGGATCGATCGTAGGACACTGAGAGGCGGGGGCCGTAAATCGAGAGTTCGGATTGGCTGCAGGAGTATCGCAGTCCGGAGTCCATGGATTGCCTCTCCAGTCAGTCAATTCTGCCGGGGGCTCATCGGTCATTTCCTCCCACCACACATCACCGTCAGGAGTCAGAGCCACGTTGGTAAAAATGGAATTCGCCCGCATCGCCGCCATCGCATTGGGATTCGACTTATTCGAAGTTCCGGGCGCCACGCCGAAATACCCAGCCTCAGGATTCATCGCCCGCAATTTCCCATCAGGCCCCGGACGCAGCCACGCAATATCGTCCCCAATCGTCGTAACCTTCCACCCCTTCTCGCGATAGACATCTGGTGGAATCAGCATCGAAAAGTTCGTCTTACCACAAGCACTTGGGAAAGCCCCGGTCACATACCGCTTTTCACCATTCGGGTCCTCGACCCCCATAATCAGCATGTGCTCAGCCATCCACCCTTCGTCGCGTCCCATCACACTCGCGAGACGCAGGGCGAGGCATTTCTTTCCAAGAAGCGCATTCCCTCCATATCCACTCCCAAATGACCAAATCTCCAGATCCTCTGGAAAATGAACGATGTATTTCGTCTCGTTACACGGCCAGGGCACATCCTTCTCGCCGGGTTCCAAGGGAGCTCCGATAGAATGCACACAGGGAATAAAATCACCATCATCACCTAGCTGCTCGAGGGCTGCGGTGCCCATGCGGGTCATGATCTTCATGTTTACAGCCACATAGGCTGAATCCGTGATCTCGACGCCGATGATCGAGCTAGGTGAGCCGATCGGCCCCATGGAGAAGGGAATCACATACATTGTTCTCCCTTTCATGCAGCCATCGAACAATCCTCCGAGGATCTCGCGCATCTCAGCGGGAGCCATCCAGTTATTGGTCGGGCCCGAATTCACCTCCCTGCGACTGCAGATAAAAGTCCGGTCCTCTACGCGAGCAACGTCGTCGGGATCAGACAAAGCCAGGAAACTATTCGGGCGCTTCTCTGGGTTCAAACGCTGAAACGTTCCCCCATCGACCAGAAGCTGGCACAAACGATCCCATTCCTCCTCCGATCCATCACACCACTCCACGGAATCGGGCTGACAAAGAGAACGTAATTCTTCAACCCACGAAAGGAGACGCTGGTGATTGGTAGGGGGGACGGACATGATCGGGAAGATAGTCGGGGGTGGACGTATGTCGAGCCGTCGTATGGCTCGAAAACCTTCTTTTACTTCTACATGTTTGACGTTACCAGTCCCGCCCGCAATTTTTTCATGTTTACCCTCCACAAGACTGACACGCAGACTGCCGCTCGACGCGGGACAATCTCCCTTGCTCACGGAGAAGTAGAGACGCCTGCGTTCATGCCCGTCGGAACGAAGGGAACAGTGAAATCCGTTCATCCTCAGGAACTTCTCGACCCAGCGCTCGATTGCCGGATTATTCTAGGGAACACCTATCACCTCTACCTTCGCCCCGGAACCGATGTTCTCGACGAGTTCGGAGGCCTCCACAATTTCATGCAGTGGGACCGCCCCATCCTTACCGATTCCGGTGGATACCAGGTATTCTCCCTGGCAAAACTCCGCCAGATCTCTTCCGAAGGAGTCCGTTTTCAGAGCCACATCGATGGAAGCCCCCTTTTCCTGACTCCCGAAAAAGTCCTCGAAATCCAGCGCTCCATCGGAAGCGACATCTGCATGATCCTCGACGAATGCCCGCCGTATCCGTGCGAGCGCGATTACGCCGCGAACTCCCTCAAGCTCACACAGCAGTGGGCCGTGCAAGCACGCGAGTGGATCGAGGCCAATCGCCCTCCCGGCCAGCGATATTTCGGCATTGTCCAGGGTGGGTGCTATCCAGAACTGCGGGAAAAGGCAGCTCGAGATCTCGTCGACCTCGACTTTGACGGCTATGCCATCGGGGGGCTATCTGTGGGAGAGCCCGTCCCCGAAATGCTCAAAGCCGCAGACGTCGCCGCGCCCATCCTTCCAGCCGATAAGCCCCGATACGCCATGGGGTTAGGCCAGCCAGACCAGCTTCTTGAACTGATCTCGCGCGGCATTGATATGTTCGACTGCGTCCTCCCCACCCGCGTCGCACGAAACGGAACAGCCTACACCGCCGATGGCACCATTAACTTGAAAAACGCCCAGTGGGAGAAAAGCCCCCTCCCCCTGGCGCCTCCCGGAGAAACACATCCCCTTTGCGAAGGATTTTCCCGAGGTTATATTCGCCATCTGATCAAAAACGACGAAATCCTCGGATTACGCCTTCTTACCCTTCATAACGTGTATTTCTATCTCCACTTGATGAAACAGGCGCGGCGTGCTATAGACGCCGGCACGTTTGCCGAATTCAAGGCCGGTTACATCAGTCGCTACCGCGGTGAAGACATCGACGCTTGACCGTCAGGCGTCGTTTTTTATTTCAGAAAGCCGATATTTCAAAAAACACCCATGATTACTATTCTTCCCATTCTCGCTCAGGAAGCAGCTCCCACCGGTGGTGGGGGGCTTGGAGGCGGTCTCATCATCCCTCTGCTCCTCATGATGGCGATGTTTTACTTTGTCCTGATCCGGCCTCAGCGGAAGCAGCAGAAAGCGCAGGACGAAATGCGGAAAGGAATCCGCAAGGGCGATAAAGTCGTGACCATCGGTGGTATCCATGGCCTCGTATCCGGCGCGACAGACCGCACCGTTTCCGTGAAGGTCGCTGACGGCATGAGCATCAAATTCGACCGCACCGCGATCGCCAGTGTTGTCGACAGCTCCGCAAAATCCAGCGAACCGGCTGAAGAAACGGAAGAAGAATCTAACGATTCCGAAGAAAAGAAGTCCTAATTGGACCCACTCTCAATCCCCCCCTGGAACCCTTTTCCATCCCCCGACGGAAACAATCCCTGTTACTCTGAAAATCGATGCAAGCGCCCGACGTTAATTCCGACTCCGCCGACGCACCTGATCCTGCTACTACTCCGGAGAATACGTCCACCGATGTCGCAACAGACACCGCTGTTACCGATTCCCTGGATGCGGCCACCGGCACGGCAGAAGTGAAGACCGGCAGCAAGCTCGAGGAAGCTACCGAAAAAGCACTCGAGGGTCTCACTACTCCCATCGTGGAAGAAGGAGATGCCCCTGTTATTGCAGATCCGACGGTTCTCGATACCACTCCGGCCGATCCCTCAACAGCGACAGAAACCGTCGATCCTACGGCTGGTTCGGATCTTGCCGACATTGTCGAACAAGCCAACGAGGCCGCAAGCGGCGGAATCTCCTCGAATATCGTCTTCTTGATGGGGTTGGGTCTCCTGACTCTATTTGTTCTTTACTTCGCAGCGGAGAAGGAAAAGCGGAAGCGCGTCATTGGTACAGTCCTCTCGATTGGTGTGACGGCACTCTGCCTCTGGTTCTACTCTTCACTCGGCATCGAGCAAGGCATCGAGCTGCAGGGCGGGGTCTCTATGGAGATTCGGATTAAACCTGCAGAAGGTCGAACCGTAACGTCCGAGTCACAGCAGCAGGTTATCGATGTCCTTTCCAAGCGATTGAATGCCCTGGGAACCGGTGAGGTGATTCTCGCTCCGACAGGAGAAGACGGCGTTTTCCTCCAGATGCCCGGCGTTGGCCAGGATCGACTGGAAGAAATCATCGAAACTCTCGAACAGGTCGCGAAGCTGGAATTCTCCATCCTACACCCGCAGAGTTCATTCCTCGCCGCACAGGTGGCCAGCGGTGGAAAAGTCGTACCAGGCTACGAAGCCCTCCCCTACAAGCCCGAATTCAACGAAGAGGGAGAAGAAATGCCCACCCGCTACGGGTTGGTGAAGATCAAAAAGGACATGTCCGGTAAGTACGTGAGTAACGCTCGCTACTTCTACGGAGACTCCGGCCACTCGATAAGTGTCGAATTCACCGGCGATGGGGCGAAAATCATGGGCCCGCTTACCCGTGAGAATATCAATCAGCCCTTGGCCATCATCATGGATGATGTCATTCTCTCCTCACCGGTCATTCGCGATCAATTCGCCAATGGATGCTCGATCACTGGTGATTTCTCCCAGGAAGAAGCTCAAACGCTCTCGTCTGCATTGGAGAACCCACTCGAGAATCCGATTGAAATCGAATATTCGAATTTCATCACCCCGACCATGGGTAAAGCCACGATCAAGCAAGGCATCATGGCTGGTGTTGGCGGTTTGGCACTCACGCTCCTCTTCATCCTTATTTACTACCGCTTCGCAGGTATCCTGGCCCTGATTGGCCTCTGCCTCAGTATCGTCATCATCTTTGGATGCATGGCGCTGTTCCAGTTCACGCTGACCCTTCCGGGTATTGCGGGCATTATCCTGACGATAGGTGTCGCGATTGACGCGAACGTGCTGATCTACGAACGATTGCGGGAAGAAATGGCGGCAGGTAAGTCACTGAAATCCGCTATCAATACCGCTTACGAGAAAGCATTCTCGGCGATTATCGATGCGAACATCACGACCCTGATCACAGCAATAATCCTTTACGCAGTAGCGGCAGGAACAGTGAAGGGCTTCGCGATTACGCTCATCATTGGTATCTTCGCAACGCTATTCTCAGCACTTCTTGTGACTCGCGTCTGCTTCAACTGGGCGACCGAAACAAGCATTCTCAAGAAGCTCAGCTTCATGAACATGGTTCCTGACAAGACGATCGATTTCCTCGGTCGCCGTAAGGTTTGCCTGATCGGCTCGATGGTCATTCTCGTCGCATCGCTGATCATCGTACCCACGATGGACCCTCGCGGAGTTGAGCTGAAAGGTGGCGACTCGCTCACCATCCAGACCGAATTGGATCTTTCCAAAGCTCAGATCGACGAGTCTCTCGCAGACCTGGATCTCGGCGGAACTCCAATTGTTCAGGTTCAGAAGCCTGTCGGCGCAGAAGGCGAATTTTTCCTCGTTCGTGCTCCTGACAACACAGCAGATCAAATTCAAGCCGAGTTGGAAAAAGACCTGAAGATGGATCTCACAGACACCACCGTAAGCTCCGTGGGCTCTGCAGTTGGTCAGTCGATGCTGATTAGTTCCGGAGTGGCACTTCTCATCGGTATCGGTGCGATTCTCATCTACGTAACCCTTCGCTTCGAGTTCGCCTTTGCACTTGGTGCTATCGCGGCACTCTTCCACGATTTGATTGTAGTGGCAGGAATCACAACAATCCTGGGTCAGGAGGTTTCCCTGATCACCGTTGGTGCATTCCTCACAATCGCAGGTTACTCGATCAACGATACCATCGTTGTCTTCGACCGAGTGCGGGAGGACTTGGCATCCAAGCGAGGAGACGTTCGCGACATCATGAACTACGCGCTGAACAAGACTCTGGCGAGAACCTTGCTCACCAGTATGACGACTTTGATCACCGTATTGGTTCTCTTCCTTTTCGGTGGTCCCGGTCTGCGAAACTTCGCCCTCACCTTGATCATCGGTGTTATGGTCGGAACCTACTCCTCGATCTTCATTGCATCACCTATCGTGCTCTGGTGGGCTCGCCGTTCTGGAACGAACCTCCGCCGCCAGGTTCTCGATACCGAGCAGTCGAAAATCGACGCGATGAATGCTCAGGGAGCGTAAGTCGAAGCAATCAGTTATCAGTGATCGGTTAGTCAGTAAAAGCAACCGATCACAAGCAACTGATTACTGAACACTGATTACCGATTACTGAAACCTACTCCCACTCAATACTTGCAGGAGGCTTGGTCGAGATATCGTAAAGAACGCGGTTTACTCCATCAACCTCATTGAGGATTCTGTTGGAGATCTCACCCAACAGCTCGTAGGGCAGATGAACCCACTCAGCGGTCATCGCATCTTCGCTGGTGACTGCCCGAATGCTCAAGGCATACTCGTAGCTGCGCTCGTCCCCTTTCACGCCAACCGTCTTGGTCGGGATCAGAGCAGCATAAGCTTGCCACACAGAGTCATACCAGTGCTTCTCTCGCAGCAAACCGATAAAGATGTCATCTGCTTCGCGGATGATCTTCAACTTCTCTTCAGTGATCTCTCCAGGGCAGCGAACGGCAAGACCTGGACCCGGGAAAGGATGGCGCCCAACAACACGCTCAGGCAGCCCTAACACGCGCCCCAGTTCACGAACTTCATCTTTGAAAAGTTCATCGAGTGGCTCCAGGACACGACCCTCTGCTTTCATTTCCATGATCCGATCCACCCGGTTGTGGTGGGTCTTGATAGTGGAAGCAATCGAACCGCTGGTAGCACTCTCGATCACGTCGGGATACAGCGTTCCCTGCGCGAGCATTTCCACGTCTTCTCCGACCGCATCAAAGAACACATCCACAAAGAGACGCCCGATGATGCGGCGTTTCTCTTCCGGTTCGGTTACTCCTTTCAGCGCGCTGAGAAATTTTTCGGAAGCATCGATTGTCTCGATCTCGATTCCTACTTCGCCGAAAAGAGAGGCCACTTCCTCGGCCTCATCCTTACGCAGCAAACCGGTATCAACAAAAATGTTTCGAGAATCCACCCCAGACTCATGAATCAGCGCAGCAAGAACAGACGAGTCAACGCCACCTGACACACCACAAACCACTTTCCTTTCACCGACTTCATCCCGCACTCGCTGGACGAGTTCGTCTTTGAAGGAAGCAATCTTGAACTTTGGCAGGTTTACCCCCATCTCGAGGAAGTTTTGCAGAATCTTCTGCCCTTCGTGAGTGTGCGAGACCTCCGGGTGAAATTGGATTCCAAAAAATCGATCGTTCCATTTCAGGGCAACGGGGATTCCATCGAGATTTGTCCCCATTACCTGGCAGCCTTCTGGCAGTTCACTTACCGTATCTGAATGGCTCATCCAGATCTGTGAATGGCCTTCCAGATCGTTAAAAATCCCTTCTATGGATTTCTCCGCCAGCAAGGTGGCAGGGCCATACTCGCGAGTATTCCCAGGAGCCACTTCGCCACCAAACTTGCGGTTCAGGAGCTGCATTCCATAACAGACGCCCAGAACAGGCACGCCCATCGAGACAAGGTAGTCAAAATCGATATCCGGAGCATCCGCTTCCAGCGTAGATCGCGGACCACCCGACAGGATCACAGCCGCAGGCTCCCCAGTTTCTCGAAGTTCTTCCGGTTGATAGAGTTTGGAAAAGTAGCCCAGCTCACGAATACGACGAACGATGAGCTGGGTGTATTGCGAACCAAAATCAATAACGGCAATGGGATGTTCCATGAAAAAACAAAAAAGGTGCGAGGCCGGTTAGGAAAACGACGCTCAACTCGCGGTCTGGTAGTTCACTGGTTCTTCAGTGATCGTAATATCGTGGGCGTGGCTTTCTTTCAGCCCTCCCGGGGTAATTCGGACGAAGGTCGCCCGTTCCCTGAGTTCGTCAAGGTTCGAGGCTCCGACATATCCCATACCGCTGCGAAGTCCACCAAGCAATTGGAATACAGTATCCGAAAGAGGTCCACGATACGGCACGCGAGCTTCCACACCTTCCGCTACGAGTTTGCCGGAGGAATTCTGACCGTATCGATCGCCGGACCCTTTGCGCATCGCCTTGAGAGAGCCCATGCCACGATATTCCTTCCAGGCACGCCCCTGATAGTTGACCATCTCACCCGGGCTTTCGCGACAGCCGGCCAGTAGCGAACCAAGCATGACTATGTCAGCCCCTGCTGCCATCGCCTTTACCACGTCGCCAGAATAGCGAATGCCGCCGTCTGCGATCAGCGGAACGCCCTTTTCACGACAGACTTTTGCCGCATTCTGAATGGCACTGAACTGCGGAGTCCCCACGCCAGCAATTACTCGAGTCGTGCAGATCGATCCCGGACCAACACCGACTTTGACGGCTGAAGCACCGGCGGAAATCAAATCCGCTGCGCCCTGCTCGGTCACGACGTTCCCGGCGACAACAGCGACGGAGTATTCGCTTCGCAGTTTCTCGATTACGGAAAGAACACGCTCGGTATGCCCGGTTGCTGCGTCGATAAAGACGGCGTCGGCACCGGCCTTAATAACGGCATCTGCTCTGTCGTAACAATCGTCACCCACCCCGATGGCAGCCCCCACGCGCAACTGGCCCTTCGCGTCTTTCGACGAATTAAGATACATGTCCCGCTTTTCGATATCCTGCGCAGTGATCAGGCCAGCAAGCTTACCATTTCCATCGATCAAAGGAAGCTTCTCGATTCGATTCTGCTGGAGCATACGACGCGCTTCTTTGAGATCAGTGTCGCCTTTTCCAGTAATCAGCCGCTCTCTCGGGGTCATCACCGAAGAAACCGGTGCACTATAATCCTCGATGTACCAGATATCACGGCTTGTTACCATACCGATGAGATTCTTCTCGCCATCGACAACAGGAAATCCATTTACCCCCTTCTCCTCCATCACCTCCTGAAGTCGCTCGATGGATATATCGGCAGACACAGTGAAAGGGTCTGAGATGACCATGTTCTCGGAACGCTTTACCTTCGCGACCATCTCCGCCTGTTGAATGATGGGCATGTTCCGATGAATCGCGCCGATTCCGCCCTCACGCGCCAGAGCGATAGCGAGATTGTCTTCCGTAACCGTATCCATCGCCGATGAAACGATCGGGATGTTGAGAGGAATGTCCGCGGTCAGACGGGTAGTGACGTCTACTTCCGCAGGAAGCACGCCGCTTCGCTGAGGAACGAGGAGGACATCGTCAAAGCTGAGACCAAGTGGTAGATCACCCATAGAAAAGATTTAGGATGGACGCCCCTATGGTCAAGCGAAAGTTTGGCACCGGATACAGTTTCATGGTCGATTTCCAACAGCTTTCCGCTTGAAGACGTAACCCAGTGAGAGAACACTCTTCTACAAGGCTATGAAACCGACACTTCTTCTTGCCGCGCTCATCGCGAGCTCCCTTCTCATTGGTTGCACCACGACCGACCAGGCAAAGGCGAACATCACGCCTTACCCCTTCGACACTTGCGCAGTGATAAACAAGCCAATCAAGGACAAGCGCCCTCGACGCCGCGTCTACGATGGGCAGGAGGTTCTATTCTGCTGTGCGCCGTGTGTGAAAGCGTTCGAAGCGAATCCAGAGCCCTACGTAGCCAGGATTCGGGCAGCGATGGCAGCAGGCCAGACCACTCTCATCCCACCCGCAAGCGGTATGCAGGAAGCAGCACAGGCCGCCTCGCGAATGGGGCAGTGATCTTAACTGTGGATTGCGGGATCCCTATTTTTCGTCGACTTCGATGTCGATAAAATCTGCTTCTTCGTCCTTCTTTTTCTCTTTCCGTCCGAAAAGTCCGCCGAAATCGATCCCGAAATAGGCAAGGCAACTGATCAAGAGTCCAGCTGCTGCAGCTTCATCAAGGTTACCGATCACCGGGATGTTATCCGGGATCAGTTCGATGAACCCGCCAGTTGGGTTGAAAAGATAGATAAGGCTGACAATTCCGATAGCCCCTACGACGATGGAGTTTCCAATGCTCTTCTTGGCACCGGAATCCACCTCGACTGTTTTCTCATTTTCCATGGCTTACAATATGCGCTTAGGGTGATCAAAGGACGATTATAATCCTCTTTCGCTATTGTAACGTATCGTCCTACAGGCGACTTTGTGAAATTTTTCACAAACTCACCTTGAAACTCCAAAACGGCGCACCGATAATCGAATTTTTGGCGACCCTGCCATCCGGGTGCCACCGCTAAGCTGCTATGTCGACCGAGACACGAGAAATCGAAATTCAGGATTCCGCTGCCCGCGCTGCAAGTGCGCAGGCTACGGAGCTGGAAGGCTACCAGCAAACCACAGACGACCTCGTCGGCGAAAAGCTGGTTATCAATATGGGTCCATCCCACCCGGCTACCCACGGCGTTCTACGAGTCGTCCTGGAGCTGGACGGCGAGGTGATCACCAAAGCCGACCCCGACGTAGGCTACCTCCACCGCGGTGACGAAAAAATCGCGGAGAACATGCAATACAACCAGTTCGTCCCCTACACGGACCGACTGGACTATCTGGCCCCACTGGCAAACAATGTTGCCTATGCCTGTGCAGTTGAAAAGCTGATGGGCTGGGAACTCCCACCACGTGGCCAGGCAATCCGCACGATTTCCTGCGAGATGGCGCGTATCTCGGCTCATCTGCTGGGAATTGGCGCTTACGCCATGGACGTCGGCGCGATGACAGTTTTCCTCTACACATTCACGCAGCGGGAAACCATCTACAACCTTTGCGAACTTCTTACAGGGGCGCGCTTTACTACCAGCTACACCCGTGCTGGCGGACAAATCCGAGACCTTCCCGAAGGATTTATCGATCAACTCAGCACTTTCTGCGACGAGTTCATTCCCGCACTCGATGAGATCGACACCCTGCTGACCCGGAACAAGATCTTCCTCGACCGGACTCGTGACGTCGGTGTCATCTCCAAAGAAGACGCGATTTCGTTCGGTCTCAGCGGTCCTAATCTCCGCGGTTCGGGAGTGGAGCATGACGTTCGTAAAGCGAATCCTTATCTCGACTACGAGCGCTACGATTTCGATATTCCCATTGGCACCGTAGGTGACTGCTTCGACCGCTATCTTGTCCGTATGGAAGAGATGCGCCAGAGCGTCCGCATCCTGAGACAGGCCATCGCCGGCCTACCTGACGGACCAATCAACGTCGCCGACAGCAAAGAGCGCCTTCCGAACAAAGAGAAGGTCCTCATGAGCATGGAGGAACTCATTCACCACTTCATCCTGATTACGGAAGGCCTCGACGCCCCCGAGGGTGAAGTTTACTTCGGTGCGGAGAACCCGAAAGGTGAACTTGGATTTTACATCCACTCCAAAGGGGGTGGAGTCCCCTACCGACTCAAGATTCGCTCTCCCTCATTCGTGAACCTCAGCATCCTTTCCAAACTCCTCCCCGGCTCCATGATGAGTGACACCGTCGCCATTCTCGGAAGCCTCGATTTCGTGATGGGTGAGTGCGACCGATAGGAAACGAATTTTGCGACCAATTACCATGTCCCTCGAAGTACCAAAAGAACTGGAAAAGGAGATCGACGAACGCATCACGCATTACCCCGAGAGTAAGCGTTCTGCGGTTTTGCCGGTTCTTCACGCACTCCAGCACCACTTTCGCTACATTGACGAGAACGCGGTCGAGTGGGCTGCTGCCAAGCTGGATCTCGAACCAATCAAAGTTCTCGAAGTAGTCACTTTCTATCCTGGCTTTCGCCAGACTGCTCCGGGCAAATACCACATCCGTGTCTGTCGCACTCTCAGCTGTGCGATGTCTGGCAGCTATGAGCTGATGGAATCCCTTTGTGAGAAAACCGGCATCGACCGTTCCGGCGTGACTCACCACGATCCAATCGCAGTCAGCGCCGACGGAAAATTCAGCATCGAGTTCGCAGAGTGCCTCGCGAGCTGCGGGTTTGGCCCCGTCTGCATGGTAGAAGACGATTTTCACGAGGCAGTCACCGACGTGGACGAACTCCTCAAGCAGTATCCCTGATCTATGAGCGGAATCACCTACAAGAGTGGCCGCGAGCCGCATCCGAAAGAGCACCGAGTCGTTTTCAAAAACATCGACCGCGAGGGCTGGGATACCTCAATCGACACCTACATGGGTGAAGGCGGTTACGATCAGCTCAAGAAGGCTCTCACCATGGAGCCAACGGCAATCACCAACGAGGTTAAGACAGCCGGACTTCGCGGCCGTGGCGGTGCCGGTTTCCCCTGCGGTGTGAAGTGGACTTTCATTCCTCCGAACAACACCAAGCCTGTCTACCTCATCTGCAATGCGGACGAATCCGAGCCAGGCACGTTTAAGGATCGCTACATCATCCATCAGGATCCTCATCAATTGATCGAGGGGATGATCATTTCCTGCTTTGCTGTAGGTGCCCACCTTGCATACATCTACATTCGCGAGGAGTTTCCAGAAGGTGCTCAAATCCTTGAAAAAGCGATCGCCGAAGCTCACGAAAAAGGATTTCTTGGAAAAGACATTCAGGGAACCGGATTCGATCTCGAGATTTTCGTCCATCGTGGCGCCGGTGCTTACATTTGCGGAGAAGAGACCGGCCTCATCGAATCTCTCGAAGGCAAGCGCCCTTATCCGCGAATCAAGCCACCTTATTTCCCGGCGGCAATGGGGCTTTACCTCTGCCCGACTATCGTAAATAACGTCGAAACGCTCTGCCATGTGAAACACATCATGGAGCTGGGTGGAGAAGCTTGGGCGAAGACCGGAACTCCGAACAACACGGGTACTCGAATCCTCTGTGTGAGCGGTGACGTCAAGAACCCCGGTTACTACGAAGTCGAAGTCGGCAAAGTGACCATGGGCGAAGTCATCAACGACATGTGCGGCGGGCTCAAGGAAGGGCGTGAACTCAAGGCCGTCATTCCCGGTGGATCTTCGGCGAAAGTTCTTCGCGCAGACGAAGTTTTCAAAGTGGGTCGCGGTGACGACACTCGCGAGCTGACAATCTGGGACATCCCGATGGATTTCGACACTCTTGCAGCCTGCGGATCGATGGCAGGTTCCGGAGGAGTTATCGTAATCGACGACAGCCGCTCCATCAGTTGGGTGCTGAACAACATCAACAATTTCTACGCCCACGAGTCCTGCGGACAGTGCACGCCTTGCCGCGAAGGTTCGCTGTGGATGAAAAAAATCACCGACCGAGTCGTTGCAGGGAAGGCTTCTCCGGTCGACATCGAAACACTCGAAGGAGTTGCCAGAAACATTGATGGCCGCACCATTTGCGCGTTCGGAGAAGCCTGCTCATGGCCAACCGAGAGCTTTATCGACAAATTTAAAGACGAGCTGGTGAGCGACACAAACTCCGAGATGGAAGAAGCCCTCGTGAACCCCGAATCTGTCACAGCCGCTGCGAACCTAGGATGAGCGAAGAAAAACCAGATCTCATTGACGTCCAGATCAACGGGGAATGGCACAAGTTCCCCAAGGGAACCCGTATGATCGAGGCCTGCCGTGCCGTCGGCGCGGACGTGCCCCACTACTGCTATCATCCGAAGCTCACCTCTCCCGGTAACTGCCGCATGTGCCTCGTGGAAATGGGAATGCCTCCCCGCCCACGTCCCGGCGAAGACCCGCCTGAACCGGATGAAGACGGTCACCTTCCAATTGGCTGGATGCCACGCCCGGCTATCGCCTGCGCCAACACGATTGCCCCCAACATGGGCATTCGCACGACCGGCGAGCTCACCGAAGGCTGCCGCAAGGGAGTCATGGAACTTCTTTTGGCAAACCACCCTCTCGATTGCCCCATTTGCGACCAAGCTGGTGAGTGCACCCTGCAGGAATACAGCGTAGAGCACGGCAAAAGCGAATCACGCTTCCGCGAGCGGAAAGTGAAGAAGCCGAAAAACGTTGAAGTCGGTCCTCGCATTCGCCTCGACGACGAACGTTGCATTATGTGCAGCCGCTGCATTCGTTTCACCGATGAAATCGCCGACGATCCTGTTCTTGGTTTTACCGATCGCGGCAGCCACACCGTCCTGACAGTCTATCCCGGTCGTGAACTTGCGAACAATTACTCTCTGAACACGGTCGACATCTGTCCTGTAGGTGCCTTGACTTCCAATGACTTCCGCTTCCAGATGCGAGTCTGGTTCATGAAGGAAGTGAAGACGATCGACACCAATTGTGGAACGGGCTGCAACATCACTGTTTTCAGCCGTCAGGGGAAAATCTATCGGATCACACCTCGTCAAAACAACGACGTGAACTCCGACTGGATGCCCGATTCGCACCGCCTCAACTTTCACTGGATCGACAGCGAAGCCCGCCTCACCGAGCCTCTCATCAAGTTGGGAGACTCACACAAGCCGGCCGCGTGGACCGAAGCGATTGCACTGGCCTCTGACAAATTGAACGGCATCGACGGAAGCGAGATCGCCATCATCGCTTCCGCCCGGATGACCAATGAAGAGCTCTTCATGGTCGATCGACTTTCGAAACATCTGAAAGTCGGACATGTCGACACAGTTGCTCGCAAAGGAGAAAACGACGGCTACCTCATTTCCGAGGATCGCAATCCGAACACCAACGGCGTAAAGCTCATCCTCGGACTCGATGACCCCGGTTCTCAGATCGAAGCCATCAAGGAAGGCATCGACCAGGGCCGCATCAAGGCACTCATCTCCCTCCAGGAGAACCTGATCGACGACGCAGGCTTCACCGCAGAAACCTTGCAAAAACTTGACTTTTTCGTCCACTCCTACCCTCTCGCAAACCCGACGGCCGACTTGGCAGACGTGGTTCTTCCGGGAGCATGCTGGGCAGAGAAGTCCGGGACTATGATCAATGTCACTGGTCGCCTTCAGCGCCTCAACGAGGCTGTCGATGCACCGGGACAGACCCTGACCCCATGGGAGATCGTCCGCGACCTGATCCAGGCAACTGGCGGTGGAAACGGCATTTACTCCGTCACAGACATTTTCAATCAACTCTCCGCCGAAGTATCCGAATTCGACGGCATCACCTGGGGCCAGATCGGCGATCTCGGTGTCCCATTGATCGAAACCGGGGTCACGATTCCGCTTCTTGAGCGGGAGAAGGAAAGAATCGCACAAGGAATCATCGTCGGCTGACTTACCTGAATGGATTGGCAACTAATCATCGCATCTGTAATTAAGATCGTCGGATTCGTTTTCCTGACGACACTGCCTCTCGTGGCTCTATCTGTCTGGGCCGAGCGCCGAGTCAGTGCCGCGATCCAGGATCGGGTTGGACCGAACCGCGTTGGCCCTCTCGGTCTCCTTCAGCCCGTGGCAGACGGTATCAAATTCTTGCTCAAAGAGGACTTCACTCCGTCTCACGTGCGGAAAGGTTACTTCTGGCTGGCGCCGGCCCTGACGATGGTTCCGGCGCTCATGACATGCGCCGTTCTTCCTTTCGGCAGCAAGATCTTTGGGGAAAAGATGGTCATCGCTGACCTCGACGTTGGTCCCCTCTTCGTTTTCGCCATCGCCTCTTTGACAGTCTATGGAATTGTCCTGGCAGGATGGGCTTCAAACTCGAAGTATCCTTTCCTCGGCGGTGTCCGCTCGACAAGCCAGATGATCTCGTACGAGATCTCGCTTGGACTCTCAGTCGTCCCGTTGATCATGATCTACGGGGACCTGAATCTTGGTCGCATCGTGCAGAATCAGGCGGAACACGGATGGGCGCTCCTTCCTCTCTGGGGTGAAGGGCTGAGCCTGAAAGGATTCATCCTCGCGATACCGGTATTTATCTCCTTCATCATTTTCACCACGTCGATGTTTGCAGAGACCAACCGTCTCCCCTTCGACCTTCCGGAGTGTGAAACAGAGCTTGTCGCCGGTTACCACACCGAATACAGCTCGATGAAATTCGCCCTTTTCTTCTTGGGCGAATACGCGGCCATGATTATCGGATCAGGCCTCGCGGTTACCCTTTTCTTTGGTGGTTGGAGTCTACCGTTCGGATGGCTCACTCCTGAAAGCGTTGATGCAGAAGTGCCTTGGTGGCATGGACTGATTCACATCGGAACCTTCTTTGCTAAAGTCATCGCTTTCATTCTATTCTTTATCGTCGTGCGCTGGACACTTCCACGCTTCCGTTATGACCAGTTGATGCGCCTGGGCTGGGTCTTCTTTTTCGAGATCGCCCTCTTCAACGTGGTCCTGACCGCAATCCTCCTCATCATTTTCAAGTAAACCCTCAACTCCTACCGAACCATGGCAATCGTCTGTGAACGCCCAAAATTGAAATGGTGGGAACACTTGTACCTTCCCGCCCTCGCGAAAGGCATGCGAGTGACCCTCGGACACTTTTTCAAAATCGTATCCGGAAAGAAAAAGGTCACCATGCAGTATCCCGAAGAGAAATGGGATGATCATATGCCTGAGCACTATCGCGGTGCCCCAGCTCTCGTCACAGACGAGCAGGATCGCGAACGCTGCGTGGCCTGCCAGCTTTGTGAATTTATCTGCCCTCCTCGCGCCATCACCATCCATCCGGAAGAGATCCCAAGCGATGACAAGTGGGCAAAAGTAGAAAAGCGTCCTCAGAGCTTTGACATCGACATGATCCGCTGCATTTACTGCGGACTCTGCGAAGAAGTCTGCCCAGAGCAAGCGATCTTCCTGCGAAAAGATTACGCTATCACCGGCACTTCCCGCGCCGAGATGGTTCACGACAAGTCAAAACTCTACGAAATCGGCGGCAAACGCGTCGGTCTCGTCAATAAGTGGAACGAACTCAAATAAGAAGCAGGGAGCAGGAAGCAAGAAGCCGGAATGGCAGAGCCCGCACGCAGTTTTCAAGATTTACAAGTATGGCAAAAGGCGCACGAATTAGTTCTGGAACTCTATCGGACCACACGCGGGTTTCCGAAAGAAGAGATCTACGTACTGACTGCGCAATTACGGAGGGCAGCTATCTCTATCCCGTCGAACATTGCCGAGGGCTTTCATCGGCGCGGTACTTCGGACAAACTACGATTTCTAAACTTTGCCGAGGCGTCTTTGGAAGAAGTTCGCTACCAACTGATCTTATCCAAAGACTTGGGATACTTGGACTCCGAAGAGATTTTTCAAATGCTCGACTCGACAGGACGCCTTCTTGGTGCCTACATCCGAACCATCAGGAGCAACCGCTAAATCATTCCTGCTTCTTGCTCCCTGCTTCCTGCTTCACTCTTACGAAATGACATTTCTCTTTTTCATCTTTGCAGCTCTCGCCCTCATTGGAGGGATTGGAGTTGTGGCCTTTAAAAACCCGGTTTCATCGGCGTTTTCGATGGTTGTTTCCTTCTTAGGTCTCGCTGCTCTATTTATTCAGCTCAACGCCTTCCTCGTCGGTGTTCTGCAGATTCTTGTCTACGCGGGTGCCATCATGGTTCTATTCCTCTTCATCATCATGCTTCTCGATGTTCCGCAGGAAGAAAAGAAAAAGCTGCCCTTCTTCACCGCTCTTGGGGCGGGCGGAATCGTCCTGGCTTTCATTGCCCTCCTGGTAGTGATGCTCTCTCGCTCCGAAGTCGGAGACAAAACGTTGCCTGCCCTCGAGGCCACTTCAGGCCCTGGAACATCAGATGTTCACAAGATTGGCGAACTACTCTTCAGCCAATATTGGTTCCCGATTCAAGTGGTCGGAATTCTTCTGCTGGTAGCCACCGTTGGAGTGGTTGTTCTAAGTAAACGCGAACTGAAGTGATCGAATACGAATGGAAACCGCTCTTACCCTGAATCACTTCCTTTTTGTCAGTGGCGTCCTCTTCGCCATCGGACTTGCTGGTGTGCTCGTTCGCCGGAACTTGATTGTCATCTTCATGTGTCTGGAGTTGATGCTCAGCGCGGCGAACCTCACGCTTGTTGCCTTTTCACGATTCAACGTCCAGGAAGGTCAGCCTGACTACCACGGACATGTTCTTCTCTTTTTCATCATCACGGTTGCGGCGGCAGAAGTAGCCGTCGGTCTGGCCATCATCGTTGCGTTGTTCCGAACCAAGGGCACCACCGATGTCTCGAAGATCGATACGATGAAGTTCTGAACCCTTTCCGCGACTGCTTTTTCTATGGACGTAAATGATTTAGCCTGGGCCATTCTGCTCCTCCCGCTTGTGGTGGCTGCATCCATCCTGGTCGGCGTAAAAAGATTCGCTGGTGTCAGCGCACTGATCTCCACCGGTTCAGCGTTGCTGACCCTGATCTTCAGCATCATGCTGGCTGCCAACGGCGGTGGCGATGCGGAAGTAAATTCCTTTCCGTGGATCAATCTCGGTGAACACTTTCGCGTCGATATCGGCATCACAATCGATGAACTGAGCCGGGGAATGATGTTGATCGTCACTTCGATCGGATTCCTTGTTCACCTCTTCTCGCTCGCCTACATGAAGGATGATCCGGGCAAAGCACGTTACTTTGCTGGCCTTTCCCTCTTCATGTTCTCCATGACCGGAATTGTCCTCGCAGACAACTTCGTCATGATGTTCGTCTTCTGGGAGCTTGTCGGTGTCAGTTCCTACATCCTGATCGGCCACTGGTTCGAAAAGAATTCCGCTGCCGACGCGGCCAAGAAAGCGTTCCTCACCAACCGTATCGGTGACTTCGGTTTCATGATCGGTATTCTCCTCGTGTGGACGCTTACGAAATCGATCTATTTCGAGGGAATTGAAGCAGCCATTGGAAGCGTCACTAACACTGCCCTGCTCAACATCGCCGTTCTCTGTGTGTTC
This sequence comes from Verrucomicrobiales bacterium, assembly GCA_002698785.1. Lineage (GTDB taxonomy): Bacteria > Verrucomicrobiota > Verrucomicrobiia > Verrucomicrobiales > DEV007 > Arctic95D-9. The sequence continues at coordinate 505,697 of PAAG01000047.1, forward strand.
TGCGGAGCGATTGGTAAATCCGCGCAGCTTCCCCTTCACGTCTGGCTTCCTGACGCGATGGAAGGTCCGACTCCCGTTTCCGCCCTCATCCATGCCGCTACGATGGTTGCAGCCGGTGTTTACATGCTGGCACGGGTCGTCTTTCTCGTAGAAGCAGCCGAGGTCGCTGCTCAGTGGATCGCCTGGATCGGAGCAATTACCGCTCTGGTCGCTGCGCTCATGGCGCTTCAGCAAAACGATATCAAGCGAATCCTCGCCTACTCCACGCTCTCTCAGCTGGGCTACATGATCATGGCTCAAGGGATTGCCGACGGGGGCAGTAATGCAGGAATGTTTCACCTCTATACTCACGCATTCTTCAAGGCGCTGCTCTTCCTAGGATCAGGAGCGGTCATCTTCGCTTGCCACCACGAGCAGGACATCTGGAAGATGGGCGGTCTTCGCAAGAAGATGCCAATCACTTTCATCACCTTCGCGCTCGGAACGGCGGCTCTTATTGCAGTGCCGCTGACCAGTGGCTTCTGGAGTAAAGAAACCATCCTTGAAGCTGCGCACGACCAGCACATGTATGGCCCCTACATCATGGGGATCATCGTTGCTTTCCTCACACCATTCTATATGACTCGCCTCGTCATCGTGGCATTCTTCGGAAAGAACCGCACCGACGACTCTGGTCATGCCAAAGAAGTCGGACCGATCATGTGGATCCCATTGGCGATCCTTGCCATCATGGCGGTCTTCTCGGCCTACTCTTTCATCTCTGGTCCGTTGCTCGCTCGTGGTCATGCTGACTTCGGCCACTTTCACTTTGGACTGACAGCAATCCTCTCACTGATCGGCTTGGCCGTTGGGGTTGGCGCAGCAGTATTTCTCTACAGAGGAAAAGATTCCGATCCCATCAGCATTCCTCTTTTCCGAGACAAGTTTTACATCGACGAAATCTACAAAGGCATCGTCGCGATCTTCCAGGATGCTGTTGCTGCATTCCTCGATATCGTTGACCGCTTCATCGTTGATCCTGTGGTTGCTCGCTTCCCTGCCAAGAGCGCCATGGGTGCAGGAAACTTCCTGAGATTTTTCCAGGTAGGAAATGTCCAGGGCTACGCCTTCCTCTTCGGGATGGCAGTCGTCCTGATTGTTGTGCTTTTGATTCTCTGACCGAACCCATCGTACCATCGTGAACACACTGGAAATCATCGTTTTTCTTCCGCTTGTCGCCGCCCTGGCCATTGGGTTCGGAGCCCCGTCCCGTGCCACTGCGCTGGGAGCATCCGCCCTGACACTCATCCTTTCGCTGGTGATGGCGATTCGGTTCCTAAAATTGACTGATGTTGAGGGAACAATCTTTTTTGAGTCTTCGAGATCATTGCTCGACATGGAAGGTTTCCCTCAGTTGAGTCTCTCGTTCGGACTCGACGGCATCAGCCTCGTTCTTCTACTTCTTTCGACTATCGTGATGTTTGCTGCAGTGCTCGCAGCACCAAAGGAGAATGAGATCAAAGGAAGCTCGAAACTGTTTTATTTGTCGCTCCTACTCATCGGTGGAGGTGCCATTGGAGCCTTCTGCGCTACTGACCTTTTCTTCCTCTACGCTTTCCACGAACTGGCGCTCATCCCAACTTTCTTGATGATCGGTATTTTCGGACACGGTGAGAATCGTGTCAGGACTGCTTGGACAATTACGATATACCTTGGCGTCGGAAGTTTAATCCTTCTACTCGGACTTATCCTCACTGTTGTGGGACTCGGAGGAACAACATTTAATATCCAAGATCTGATCGCGATTGCTAGAGTGGAGGGAATACCGGCAGAAAGCCAGCCATGGATCTTCGGCCTTCTTCTTGTCGGTTTCGGGGTTCTGGTTTCGCTCTTTCCGTTCCACAGCTGGGCCGCGCCAGCCTATGCAGAAGCGCCCTCTTCCGTCACCATGCTCCACGCTGGTGTCCTGAAGAAGTTCGGCCTCTACGGTCTCATTCGTGTCGCTCTCCCCATGCTTCCTGCGGGAGCTGAGCAGCTGACCAACCTTCTTCTTGTCCTGCTTCTCGGAAACATCATCTATCTCGGTCTCGTTACAATCGCTCAGAAGAAACTCGATCGCATGCTTGGTTACTCAAGCGTCATGCACATGGGGTATGTTTTCCTCGGTATCGCTGCCGGAAATGAGATCGGCATTTCCGGAGCAGTACTTCTGATGTTCGGACACGGATTGTCCATCGCCCTTCTCTTCGCTCTTGCCGGTTGGATGCGGGATAAATTCGGAACGCTCGAATTTGAAAAACTTGGTGGGATAGCCAAATCACTCCCAAGACTGGGTCTCGTCTTTGGCTTTGCGGCTTTCGCTTCTGCAGGGCTTCCCGGATTTGCAAACTTCGCTGCAGAAGTGGAAGTGTTCTTCGGCGCCTTTGCCAGCGGAAGCGGCGAAGAGATTGGCTGGATTCGCTGGACCACGATCATTGCTCTCTGGGGTGTGGTTATTTCCGCTGTCTACATGCTGCGCGCCTACCGCTATCTTTTCTTTGGGCCTAAGCCAGCCAAGCTGGAAATACCTGGCGACCTCAACTGGGCAAGCCGCGCACCTATGCTGCTCCTGCTTGCTGGTCTACTCGCCGTGGGATTCGTCCCAGAACTTCTGAACCAATTCATTCGCCCCGCTGTTGAGGGACTGTCCCTCGGCTCAGCCGGATAACCCGATTTCGTTTTTCTTTACGCAACATTTTGCCATCATGCCGGTCTACTCCCTGGAAATCATCGTTGTTGCCCTCGGCCTCGTCATGCTGTTGGTCGACGCATTCGTCAATCTGACGGACAAGCGATCCATCGCCTGGATTGGGATGCTCGGACTGCTGGTCGTTTTCGGCCTCCTCTTTATGGTGGAAACTCCGGAGAACACCGACAGCGTGTTCTGGAAATTCTATGCACCCGACGACAGCTATGCCCTGTTTTTCAAAGGCATCGCCGTCCTGACGACACTAGTCGTCCTAATCATGGGCGCCAACTTCAGCAAAGTGGTCGTCGAGCAGACAGCCGCTGCCGCCAAGGGAGCTCACCCGCAGGCAGGTCTTGGTGAATTCTTTGCCCTTCCCATGTTCACCTGCGCGGGCCTAATGTGGATGGCTTCGGCGAATAACCTCGTCAGCATCTTCGTAGCTCTCGAGACAGTGACTATTTCCTTTTACGTCCTTGTCGCCTACCTGCGCAGGAACGTCGGCTCACTGGAAGCTGGTGTAAAATACCTCATCCTCGGTGCGCTCTCGACGGGATTTCTCGTTTACGGATTTGCCTGGTTGTTCGGAATTACCGGAAGCATGGAACTCCCTGTGATTGCGGAGAAGCTCTCTAGCCCAGATGTGAATGCGACGGCTTCGCTTTTCGCCTTCGCACTTATTCTCGTGGCACTCGCATTCAAAGTCGGAGCAGCTCCGTTCCACCTCTGGATTCCAGATGTATACCAAGGTTCTCCAACTCCGATCACGGCTTTCCTTTCTGTAGCATCGAAGGCAGCAGGATTTATCATCTTTCTCCGACTCTCCGCACCATTTCTCGCCAGTGGATCACTTGTCGGAAAGGTGACGTTTGTTCTCACCATCATCGCAATTCTGACCCTGCTGATCGGTAACCTTGCGGCGATGCCGCAGAAGAATTTCAAACGCCTTCTCGCCTACTCCAGTATCGCGCATGCGGGTTTCCTTGTGATGGCTCTCGCTTCTTCTCCCGTAAAAGGTACTGCGAATGCCCTTACTCCTGCCACAGTGATCACCTTTTACCTCGGCGCTTATCTTCTGATGACGCTCCTGGCATTCCTGGTGATGGCAGTCGTTCGCTCCAGCACTACGAGCGAAGATCTCGATTCCTACAAGGGGCTGGCAAAGCGCTCTCCGTTTCTCGCATTCGCCATGCTGATCTCGATGGCCTCTCTCGCAGGCATCCCGCTGACAGCTGGATTCTTCGGAAAATTCTTCGTTTTCAAACTCGCCGCTGAAGCTCATCAGTGGCTTCTCCTTGGTGCCGGCATCCTCGGTGCGGCGGCAGGATTCTATTACTACCTGAAGATTGCGGCTTCGATGTTCCTTTCCGACTCTGATAGTCCTGAATCGGAGCCAATCGCGATCGATGGCATCACGAGATTCGCGATGATTATTCTTATCGTCGCCATCTTCGCAGCGGGGATAAATCCGAATTTGATCATCGGTCTCCTGACCTGATTTCCCGAAAATTCGCGGATTGGCAAATGGGAGAATCTTCCTCTACATTTGCCGCATGCCCCCTTCAATTTCCTTCCCGGTAATAATTGCAGCTTTCGCGTTTTTGGGCGCGACACAATCTGTTAGAGCTGAGGAATACCGCACGTTCACCAACACAAAGGGACAATCGATCAAAGCCAAGGTCATGGCGGTAGCAAATGGCCAAGCGAAGATCGCCATGGAAAATGGGGGCGAGTTCAACATACCGATCAACTCCCTTTCTCCCGCTGATCAGGAGTATCTGAAAAACTGGACCGCTCCTTCATCTTCCGCACCTCTGCCATCCGGCGGCACCGATGTGGCGAAGATCAATGAGGTGATCGGGCATTCTCTTTTTGTCGACAAACCTTTGTGGGACAGCCAACCGTCCGAAGTCGCCGGTCGCCTCGACTGGCCACGCGAGTCCCAGACAGAAATCTCCGAGAGCTACCGCGCTTACCCGGACAAAGAATATCGCTTTCTCGGTGCCCGCCCCTATTCCGCCGCGCTCTATGGGGAGAATGGCAAGGTCACTTCCATTTCAATCGTCTTCGCAAATAAAGGCGACTCTTTTGGTGCTCTTGGCAGCGGAGAAGAACACTTCATCAAAGGAGAAGAAGTTCCACGGACCATGGAAGGCGTGAAGATGATCATGGAGAATGATGAGGCCACCATCGCAGAGGAGTTGACAGCTTTGTTAGGCGAGCCGGAACGCCAGAAGTTTGGAGAAGGTGAATCCCGTGTCGACGTTCAACGTTGGGACTGGGCAGGACATTCCTTTCTCCTCTCTCATGTAGAAGAGGAGTATGTATCCCTCGCCATTGAAACGACGGAATTCGCCGATGCACGTGGCAGAAACGCCCGCATCTCCGATGCAACAATTCGAGAGCGAGTCCGTGGATTTGTTGAAAAAAGAGAGAACGGAGACGTTGTCATCACAAATATCCCGATGGTCGACCAGGGACCGAAGGGCTACTGTGTCCCCGCCACCGCAGAGCGCTGCATGCGTTTCCTAGGCATTCAGGCAGATATGTATCTTCTCGCAATGGTCGGGGAAACCAGCATCGGTGGAGGAACCTCAGTGGACGTTCTACTTTCCAACATCGGTCGGGACATCAAGCGCAAAGGGCGCTCGTTTGAGATCGAGACGGGAGAACTGAAAATGCGGGACATACAGAGGTCAATCGACGACGGCATACCCATCATCTGGGCAATCCAGAGCACGAAAGAATTCAACGACATTGCAACGGCTAGAACGGAGTCTCGGAAGTCCGACCCGTGGGATGCCTACAAAGCCAGTGTCGCCGCTGGAATTGAAGATCCGCAGCTGTATCCTGCAAATGATCGTGGCCATGTCGTCATCATCATTGGCTACAACGAAGAGACCAACGAAATCGCGTTCAGTGACTCCTGGGGTGAGCGATTTTTGGAACGATGGATTTCGATCCCTGAAGGCGAAATCATCTCCCAGAAGCGATTTTACATCATCGATTTGTGATTCAGTTCGCTGGTGCAAAATTCCTTAATTCTCGGAATGGACGGCAAGTTGCACGTGAAGGCTCAGCTCGGTGGATCTTTGATATTGTAGTAGGCTCACGCCCGCGATCGTCGGTATAGTTCGTGATGCGGATGTAAGGCACATCGCCGTATGGTTTCAAATAACGTTTCGCTCCTACTGTTGGAACATCAGCCACGCCTTTCCCCAGAGGCAGCGGCGTCCGGAATGGTTTCACTCGATCCAGAAAGGCTAGCCCTAGAGTGGTGCAGTTTCTCCGAATCGGTTTGAACTGCCCCGCCTCGTGAACCTGCACCATATCGGAAAAGTGATAGAATAATTCCACCTGCTCCCGATAGACCGGCAGGAACCAGAAGTCGGCATGACAGTTTCTCAACTCGGTCTGTGTATACAACCAATCGTATAAGTTTTTGGTGTAGCCCCGCATGGGCAGATCATTGTTAAGATTCAGCGCCTCAGTGAGCGTCGCTCTCCGCTCGAGATACCACTCTGCCCGAAAATCAAAAACGATATCACGATTCGGATTTCCTCCCTTTTCTCGTATCGCGAAAGCAAAATGTCCTGCACGCTGTTTTCCATCTTCACGATCATAATGAAGATTCATGATAATGAGTTGGTGATTCGGATCTGGGTGCATCGGTAACCCCATCCGTGCGATCCACCAAGTCTGGAACCACTTCGGATTTCCAGGTCTCCGAAGCAAGCGACGAGTACTCATCTTTGCAAATTCCTCTTTTGTCATGGGAATCAGCTCCTGGATGCGAATCCGCTTCTCATGCATCGTGAGGTTTTTCCTCGCGATCACTTCCTCAAAAAATCTTTCTGAAAGGAGATTTGCGAGTCGTTCTTTCACTCCCCCTTCCCCGATCAAAGACGCATCAACGACAACCCGAGGTTTTTGCACTTCCCTCTCGAAACCGCCTTTCGGGGTAAATTCACCCACGCCCGTCAACCGAATCTCATCTCTCACGCCTTCCTTCCAATCAATTGCGGGATCGCCAAACAATCTCACAAACGACGGAGGAAAATCCAGCCAGTCACTAACAGACGCACCGAAAGCAGTCCTTTCAGATACAAGCACGCAGCAAAACACTGCTACGAAAATTGTTCGCCATGCCATCGCTTGTATAAAATCTGTCGATCAGGTGTTAATCAAGACACAAATGCGCAAATGAAACGCGCTATTGAATCGGCACTCAAACTCGCTCAACTTGATACTTCGATTGCGCAAAATGAAATCCCCTTTTCTTCTCCTCATCCTCAGCATTGTTCTGGCAGCACCCATGAGCAATGGGCAGGACAAACGACATCTTGAGATCGAGTCAGAGTTTGGTTCCTACGTCGCCGACGATTTCCCCTACTTTTGCCAGACACTGGATGCCCGAGAATTTGGAGAGAACCCTGAGACAGACAATCTAACACCGCGTGGAATCGTCGTCCGATTAGGTTCCGGATACTGGGCATGCTTCGATCCGGATCTCCTGCGGTGGTCTCTGATCTGGAAAGAGAACGACGAGGGAGAGTTCCTCACGATGGATGGAATGGCGCCAGGCAGCTATCGCCTTCCAAATCGAAAAGCACCCGCTGGCCAGGAGAGTCTGCCAAGACCCATCGGAACGCCCATTTCTGCTTCACCGGAGTTACCCGGATGGAAAAACTCACCAGGTGCTTCAGATACCGATCCACGCGATCACTTGAATGCAGAAGAGGGCGAAATTGGTCTCGGTCCGATCCCTGAGTCGATGGGACGATTTTCTGGAGTCCGCGTTTTAGAAGGAGGAGTCCAAATCGAATACACGGTAGGAGATGCACAAATTTCCGAGCAGCTTGCAGGCAGTTCCGATGGAGTGATTCGAAAGATTGCAGTGGCCAATCTCACTGGACCGATTTCTCTTCGCACAGCGATTGGCGAGGATCCGTGGAAAGAGATATCCCCTGAGACGGAAACAGGCACTCTTGCCTCCACAAAGGGTTACCAGATTTTCCTCGTGGAATCCCTCCCGGCGACACCCGCGCCTGCAATGTGGCCAGAGCCTGTAACCGTGAGTTCGACTCCCGCCGAGGGCACAGCCCCTTTTGTATTCGATGATCTTTCGCTACCAGTTCCAAATCCGTGGAAACGAAACGTCCGCCTTTCCGGTTTCGATTTTTTCTCTGACGGTAGCGCCGCATTCTGCACTTTTGATGGTGATGTCTGGATCGTAGAAAACCTCACGGAAGGCCAGAAAGAGGCAACTTGGAAACGATTTGCCTCTGGCCTACACGAGCCCAAAACCATCTGCATCGTCGAGGATGAGATCTTTGTCTCCGACAGGAACGGCATCGTGAAGCTTCACGACACAGGCAAGAATGGAGAGGCTGACTGGTATGAGAACTTTTCTAATATTGTTCCACAGACGGCCGAAACTCGTGAGTTCGCCATGGATATGGCAGCCATACCTGACGGAGGCTTCTACCTTGCCAAGGGAGGCCAGATCGGAAATACCCGGGGTATCGCCAACGGAACCGTAGTCAAAGTCTCCCCCGACGGACGCTCCTACGAGATTGTCGCGACCGGGTTACGTCAGCCCTACATCGGTTACGACCCGGAGACGGGAATTCTCACTTCCAGCGACCAGCAAGGTCACTGGAAACCTGCCACTCCCATCTACCGAATTGAACAAGGGAAATACTATGGGTTTCAGCCAGCGAAGCTGAAAGACAAAGCCGTTCATCCAGCTCCTATCAATCCTCCAGAGGTTTGGATTCCTCATTTTATCAATCAATCGGGAGCCTCCCAGGTCTGGATGAAAGGCCCGGATGGCACAAACGCCGACATGGGAGCCCTGAACAAGTCGCTGGTGCACATTGGCTACAATCGTCCCGAACTCTTCAAGGTATTTCTCGATGACGACAGAAATCAGGGAGCTGTCGCGCCCATCCTTTCTGGCTTCCCATCCGGAATCTTGAAAGGCCGGGTGAATCCCGCAGATGGTCGCCTTTATGTTTGTGGCTTTGAGATCTGGGGTACTTCGGGGACACGAGTCAGCGGGCTGTTCCGCGTTCGTCCAACGGAAACGATATCCTGGCTTCCCAGAAAGGTAAAAGCATTCACTCGTGGCGTGCTTCTCACGTTCGATCACGAGTTGGACTCAGAGCTTGCCTCCGACCTTGGCCGGTATTCCGTCGATCGATGGAATTACGAGCAGACACACAACTACGGGTCCGGGAACTTCAAGCTGAACGGCGAACCGGGACAAGAATCCGTCGCACTCGCGAGCGCCAACCTTTCAACAGACCGGAAGAGCCTTTTCCTCGCCCTCGCGGACATGGCCCCGAGCCACTCCCTTCGAGTCACCTACCGCATCCCGGTGGCCGATTCCATGCAGGTAGATTCGGCCTATCTCACAGTCTGGGCGCTGGATAAGGTAGATTTGACCAGTATTGGCTTCGAAACTGACGAGATCGATATGGAGCCGAAACGTTCCCTCACCGGAACAGGCGAGAAGATCAAACCGACTGTCGAAATCGGGAAGGCCGTAGCACTCCAATATGGATGCATTGCCTGCCATGCGACCGGAGATGGAACCACCCCCGCTGTTCCTGCTCCCGCGACGGCGGCAGAAGGTGCCCAGGTCGCGGTCGGACCTCCGTGGACAGGCCTTTGGAAATCTTACAGAACCTTTTCAGACGGCTCTTTCATCAAATCTGTCGACGAAACCTATCTCCGCGAGTCCATCCTCGATCCGGGAAGACGGGTTGCCGAAGGGTTTGAAACGGAAAAAACGGGAGTCGGCATGCCGTCCTACCTCGGCGTCCTGAAGGACCACGAAATCGAATCTATCATCCTCTACATCAAGACCTTGGGAAAAGGAAAAGGCAAAGGAAAGAAAAAGGCTTAGTCGAGCGATCTCCCAGGCACTCGGAATTGACCGCGCCCGTCCGGAATTGTCGGAAAGGCTTCACATCGAGCCATTTTTCGCTACATTTGGATATTTTACGTTGATTCGGGAATCGCGGTTCAGCCCCTCAAAACGGCTTGAAACCGAGCCCTTCCCGTCGGAAAAGTAGGAAGTGCATTTCTTGATGCACAGTGACCACCCAATATGCCGAAAAAATCTGACAGTCCTGCGCCGGTCGACAGCGATCTGGCGTTCGAAGAGGCTCTCTCTCAACTTGAGAGCCTCGTGCAGGAAATGGAGTCCGATCAAGTTCCCCTTGAGGAATTGATCGAAAACTATGAAAAGGGCTCTCGCCTTTATCAGGTTTGTGAAAAACGACTCGACGAAGCTCAAGGTCGCATCGAAATCATTCGGAAGAATCGTAACGGAGAAACCGTATTAGAACCCTTTGGAGAAGAAGCTGCAGAATCAGAAAACAGCAGCGAAGCGGACGCATCCCAGGAACATGGAGAACTATTTTGAATTTCCCGAAATCCCGACTGAAGACCTGCCAAAGGTAGATTCAGCGGAAGAGTTGAAGCGCCTGCCGCTCGAAGAGCTCCCCAAACTTGCGGAGAACATTCGCCGCACTCTGATCCACTCACTCGCAAAAACAGGAGGCCATCTCGGTCCGAACCTGGGAGTCGTGGAGCTGACCATTGCTCTCCATCGAATTTTTAATACTCCTGACGACAAGTTCGTGTTCGACGTCAGCCACCAGGGCTATGTCCACAAAATGCTGACGGGCCGGTGGGACGAGATTCATACCATTCGGACGTACAAGGGCCTAAATGGCTTTCTGTTGAGAAGCGAAAGCGAGCACGACTGCTACGGAGCTGGACACGCCGGAACGGCGGTCTCTGCGGCACTCGGCATGGCCGCGGCGCGTGACATCAACGGGACTGATGAACATGTCGTAGCCGTCGCAGGTGATGCAGCCTTTACTTGTGGTCCCACTTTCGAAGCTCTCAACAACATCGCCGAAACAACCAAACGCTTCATTCTTGTTCTCAACGACAATGAATGGTCGATTGACCGTAACGTTGGAGCTATCGCGAAATATTTTCACGCCCTCCAGACAAGTTCAACCTATTCTCATATCCACGAGAAAGCTGCCGATTTCGTCGAGCGTATCGCTGGAAAATCCATTCGATCGATCGCAAAGCGGGTTGAGAGCGGAGCAAAGAACCTCCTTTTCCCCAACGTGCTTTTCGAGAAATTCGGCATGCACTACTACGGCCCTATCGACGGTCACGACCTTGATCTTCTGGTCAAGACCTTCGATTTCCTGAAAGACCAGGAAGAGCCTGTCGTTCTCCACGTGATCACCGAGAAAGGGCGTGGATACGAACCAGCCAAGGCGAATCCGATGAAGTTTCACGGACTTGGTCCATACAAATCGGATACAGGAGAGACTCCGGGGGGTGGAGCGCCAACCTTTTCCCAGCTTTATGGTCGTCACCTTGGAAAATTCGCAGAAGACGACAAAAAGATCGTCGCGGTCACAGCAGCAATGCCGACTGGGACAGGTCTCGTGGAATTCCAGAAAGTCGTTCCAGAACGCTACTACGATGTGGGAATTGCCGAGGAGCACGCCGCTCTCTTTGCCTGCGGCCAGGCAACTCAGGGCCTGAAGCCATTCCTCACTATCTACTCAACATTCTTCCAGCGCGCCTACGACATGGCAGTGCATGACATCGGTATCCAGAATCTGCCAGTGCGTCTCTGTATGGACCGCGCCGGCTTGAGTGGTGACGATGGTCCAACTCACCATGGTCTCTTCGACATTGGTTACATGCGCCACATTCCAAACTGGGTGTTCATGCAGGCCAAGGACGAAGACGAATTCGTCGACATGCTCTGGACAATGGCTAACTACGACGACGGTCCCATTGCAATCCGTTACCCTCGAGGTGCCGGAGTCGGGGCCACACCGAAAGAGCAGCCCGAACTACTTGAGATTGGAAAAGCAGAAGTCGTCGCCGACGGAACGGACATCGCCCTGTTTGGACTTGGCCACCTGTTTGATATGGCTTCACAGACTCGCGATCGCCTGGAGGAAATGGGCTATTCCGTTGCCTTGATTAACCCTCGCTGGATCAAGCCGCTCGATACTGCCTGTATCGAGAAGTTTGCACGGCAGTGTCCTGTGGTGATGTCGTTCGAAGATCATGTCCTACACAATGGTTTCGGAGCCGCTATCATCGAACACTTGAACGATGCTGGCATTCAGACACCAGTGGAACGTATCGGCTGGCCAGATGAGTTCGTCGAGCACGGTAAAGTAGACATTCTCCGAGAGAAGCACGGACTCACAGTAGAAGCTGCTGTGGAGAAAGCACTGAAGCACCTTCCTGCCAGAAAAGCGCAGGCAATGGCGAGCTAGGAAAGCCTCGGGGCGGGAGGAAGAGTCACCACAAAACGGGTCTCTTCTTCGTCAGCATGTTCCAGCACTAACTTGCCTCCGTGGCCTTCGAATACTGCTTTTGCAAGGCTCAAGCCTAGACCAAATCCGTGGACGCCACGACTACGCGCAGCATCTGCACGAAAGAACCGATCGAATACTTTTTCTCGTTCTTCTTCTGCGATCCCGGGACCGGAGTTGGCTACGACTAGCTTCAGCTTCCCGTCCACTTTGCTGAGTTCCAAGCGAACAAAACCGTCTTCCTTGTTGTACTTGATCGCATTGTTCACGAGATTCAGCAGCGCTTGCCGGAGCAAAACAGCATCACCGATGATCTCGGCACCTTCCTCAATCACCGCGTCAATAAACACGTTTGCTGACTCAGCCATAATCTCAGCATCCTCAACAATCGAGATCAACTCTTCAGTCACCTGGACGCGATCAGTTTTCCGTATCAGCTCTCCCACATCCGCCTGAGAAAGCAGCATCAGACTGCGAATGATCGACTTTAGGCGGTTCGTTTCTTCTCGTAAAACGAGCAGCCTCTTCTCCTCTGATGTTCCCGGCCTGCATTCGCGAAGTGCCGATTCAATCTCCCCCTGGATAATGGCGAGCGGAGTTTTCAACTCGTGAGATACATCGGCGCTGAAACGATTCGCATGAGAGAAGCTCATCTCAAGTCGATCCATCATACGATTCAGAACTGCGACAAGACGGGAAATTTCAGGATCCGTATCCTTGTTTTCGGGCATACGCGCACTCAACTCCCGGGCGGTAACTTGGCTCGCCGTTTCAGATATCGTCCTCAGAGGGCGCAACGCTCTTTCAGCCACCAGCCAACCACCAAACGCGATCATTGCGAGAGCAATCGGAACAGCGATCAACAATCCTCTTTCCAGCTGTTTCAACTCCTCACGCGAACGGGATAGGTCGAGACCCGCAAGAATGAAATAGCCTCTCTCTCTAACCACGACAAACCGCCAACGTTTTCCGTCGTAGCTCGCGGTAGCATACTCTTCTTGCCCCTCTCTTGCACGGCCTGGTCCTTTCTTTCCAGAAAGTGGTGGTGGTCGATCACCATCTTTCCACTTTCCTTTCTCGCCCTTCCCTTTTGGAAAGCCACCGCTCCCGCCTGCCCCAGCAGGTCGTGGACGAGCGGGCGGACCTTGTTCTGAATCAGAATTTATCCTTTCCAAACGCTCTAACGGATCGTGCCATTCAGGACGTCGACGCGGTTCAGGAACAGCAGATGGAAAACCCTCGGGAAAATTGCTCCTCAGTTCATCGAATTTATCAACAGATGAATAGACGACTTCGTCATTTACATCGTCACGAGCGTAGAGAATCAAAACGCCTTCCTCCATGTCGTCACCATGCGTGATGTCGATCGTTCGGGTGATACTGTTCCAATCTACCCTGGGATGCATGTCCCTTATCGTTCTCCCTGCAATTCCTGCCAGGCGGATGTCTATCGACTCCAGGACAGTACGTCGCATCACAAACCATGAGAGCACTGCCATGCCGACAATCGCCACCCCTGAAATCAGGGTGGAAATTAGCACCAGTCGAATACGGAGAGAATGCATCGGCTACTTCGGTTTACCGATGCGATAGCCGACTCCTCGCACTGTTTCGATTAATTTCTGGTCAAAGTCCTTGTCGATCTTCTTCCGGAGGCGCTGGATGTAGACGTCGACAAGGTTAGTGTCAGGGTCGAAAGAATAGTTCCAGACATGCTCGCAGATCTGCGTCCGGCTCAATACCCTACCTGGAGAACGCATGAGGAATTCCAGCAGTGAAAACTCCCGCATGGAAAGCTGTATTTCCTCGTTGTTGCGGCGAACCACTCGATTCACAAGGTCCATACTGAGGTCTTCAACACGCAGAACGTGAGTAGGTTCACCAGCCGATCTTCTAACAATGGTATGCAGGCGTGCCACAAGTTCTTCTATGTAGAACGGTTTGGTCATGTAATCGTCAGCACCAAGGTTCAGACCTTCAAGACGCTCGTCGAGTTCGCTCCTTGCTGTAAGCAATATCACTGGCGTGCTGAAACCTTTCTTGCGGAGATTCCGCAATATGCTCAGCCCATCCCTACCCGGCAGCATGATATCCAGGACAATGGCATCGTAGGGCTCAGTAGTCGCCAAGCCATACCCGTCGTCGCCATTGTGAGTCATATCGACAACAAAGCCCTGCTCCTTCAGCCCCTTCTCGACGAAGGAAGCAATTCTCTCCTGATCCTCTACCACCAGTACTCTCATAAACGTTTCGGATTCTTTTTCAGCATTGCGGGATTCGGAAGGTGCATCAAGGAAATAGCCATTCCTCATTTGCGAACTGAGCGGAGCCCCGGAACAACACCACCCGGGACCCCGCTACCCGCTCAACCTTCCAAGTTGAAATTCAATAACATCATTATCTGTGACCCATTCCACCACGGAACGCAGGCCGATGCCCCATACCGCCTCTTCCTGAAAGCTCGAGCGGGAGGCGATCGAGAACCCAGATATTGTCTGGTAGCTCCCGGTCAATTTCGGTATTCCTGCGAATAATTTTGGCTAAAGTCTGCTGCTCGATAAGGCCCTGCAGTTTTCTATCCAGGTGATTTTGATACCAGAATCTGTCACCATCTCTCAGCCGAATGAATTGCTCTCGCAAGATCGCCCGCACCGACTCACCCACCATTGCTCCCCGAACAGGCGGCTCGGCCAAACCACCGACCCAGAAGTCAATCTCCTCTACATCTGGATAGACGGAGGCAAAGGCATCCTGAAGTTCTTCGTCAGGAGTGATCTCATCAAAATCGTCTACCGGTTCCAGACCAAAGTTGCGGCGCACCTCGTTGTATCCCGGCAAGCCATGATCCCGACCGCGTTGAATATTCAAAGCCGCGAGGTCGAACCCTCCTGCCCCCGGAGGCCCAAAAAGAAAATTACGAACAGCATCGACCAGTTTCGTGTCAATTTCCTGAGCCGGCTGGCGAGACAGTCCTCTCAAAATAGGTTCGATACCTCCCTCGTCGGTGATTTTTGTGGGATCGAAAAATGCCCGCGCTAGATCAAGATGTCCTTCGTCAATCTCCTCCATGCGGCGATCCAACCGCAGCAACTGCGGCGAGAGCATCGTGTGTCCGAACCGATAAGCAGCAGTAGCAAACACGTTCGTAATGCCGGGATTAAGATCAGGTTTGTATCCTCGGTATCGAGGAATTGCATCGCGACCCAATAGTAACGGGAGAAATTCCTGATACGTAATCACCTGCATTTCAGCACCGACGATGGATCGGGCGACTTCATAAATTGTATCTCCGTCGATACCAGGATTCGATTTTTGAATCACTTCTGCCCAGTAGTTGTGTTCCCTGACAAAGAGCGTGTGCAGCGAAGTGAGCCCCACCTGTTCGTTGGCTCTGAAATCTCCCGCGACGAAATAGTCCGGATCGTCGGAATCAGGAGCATTTGGTAAACCGTCCTCGTTAAACGGAAGCAAATTCTCGCTGCTGGTCTTCAGCTTGCCCGAGCCGTCCAGCATTCGAAGCGCCTCTGCTCTTTCTACATCGGAGCCATAGACATTCGAAGCATCAATAAAAGCTGTGATTTCGTTGATCTGTTCCCGAACTCCGTCGACATCAACGCTAAAGGAGCGATCCATGGGAATTTCCTGCGTCCCAGTAGCCTGCGGATCAAAATAGGGATCCCCAGCGGGAATCGGAATGTTGAACGGCTCGATCAGGTCGCTGGTAGGCGTCAGCGTGATGTCATGGTCGAGGAATTGCCCCCATTGCCACAAATAATCAGTCACCTTTCTGTGATTAATTATCGATTCTTCCTGGGCAGAAACGGCATTACTGATCTCCCGGGCGCCACGCCGATCCCCCCCCGACGGCGCATCCACCCCATCAGAATAATCCGCCGTAGTCCGTCTGAGAAAGGGAATCTCGGCGTTTCCCCAGTGTGGATGTTCGACATTGTTGCCTTGCCCCGTTATTGTTCGAAACTCGTTGGGGAACAATATAGTGCGCATACCCATGCGTACCTGACCTGGATGCTTTTGATTGTTCCGAGGCTCCTCAGGGCCTCGGATGTGGGACTTCCTAAAATCGTTGGGAGAGCCGCCATCCAAATCATCATCAGCAGTCGCCAGTGACAAAAGCACTGCTGAAAGAATGGAAAACACCCAGAAGAAAGGGGCGTTTCCCGGCAGGTGGCACCTTGGGGAGAGGGATTTTTTCTTCATGATGGCACCATTCCTTCTTAAAGTGACAGAATCGGAAGCCCATAAATGACAAAACTGTCATTTTTCCATTTTTTCCCGGTGTGTCACTTGATTCAACCGATGAGAAGACCGAAAACTGGCACCCCGAACCGCTACACACTATATTAGCTCATGCTGACTGCTCCCACGCCGCCGCAACTCGCCGTCATGGAAGGCTCTCCATTTCCTTTGGGAGCCCATGTGATGGAAGACGGCTCGGTGAATTTCGCCGTTGTTTCCCAATTCGCTCAGGCTATCAACCTTTGCCTGTTCACAGACACGCATGCACCGTCACGGGAAACACACCGAGTCCGGCTGACCAACCGGACAGGAGACGTCTGGCACGTCTGCATTTCAGGGATTCCGGAAGGATCTACCTACGGTTACCGAGCAGACGGAACTTGGGATCCCAATGCTGGACTTTTCTTCAACCCTCTCAAGCTACTCCTCGATCCCTACGCTACGAGAATTGATGGACCATCAGCCTTCCACATCACGATGGGAGCAACTCGCAAGGGAGACAAAATGGAGAAGACGGACAGCGCTCCCCATGCGCCTCGCGCTTTCGTCCCTGAGCCCGAATACTACGATTGGGAGGGAGATGCTCCACTGAAAATCCCCATGGAGAATACCGTGATCTCCGAATTTCACGTTAAGGGATTCTCAAAGCTCAATACCGCTCTTCCTGAAGAAATCCGCGGCACCTATGCTGGCCTCGCCCACCCCGCGAGCATCGAATACCTCAAGGGCATTGGTATCACCACGGTTCAGTTGCTTCCCGTCCATCAACACCTCGACGACGGCTTTCTGCTCGATCGTGATCTGGTGAACTACTGGGGCTACAATACTCTGGGCTTTTTCGCTCCAGAGGCTCGGTACGCCGCCACTTCCCATGCGGTCAACGAGTTCAGGGATATGGTAAAAGCCCTCCACAGGGCAGGTATCGAGGTCATTCTCGACGTCGTCTACAACCACACCTGCGAAGCAGGCACCCACGGACCAACTTGTATGTTCCGCGGTCTGGACAATATTGCGTACTACCACACGGATCCGGATAAGCCAGGGCACTATCGGGATTACACGGGATGCGGCAACTCTGTTGATGTTTCGCACCCACGCGCCCTTCGCCTGGTCATGGATAGCCTTCGCTACTGGGTCGAAGAAATGCACGTGGACGGATTTCGATTCGACCTCGCGGTAGAACTGGGTCGTTCCGCAGAAGGCTACGACCGCAGAGCGGCCTTCTTCCAAGCAGTCCATCAAGACCCCGTCTTATCACAGACCAAGTTGATCGCAGAACCGTGGGACCTTGGCCCAGGAGGATATCAAATCGGCAATTTTCCCACTGACTGGGCGGAGTTGAACGGAAAATTCCGTGATATCACCCGTCGATTCTGGCGGGGCGATCCGGGTGTTTCCGGCGAGTTCGCGAAGCGAATCACAGGTAGCGAAGACATGTTCGCTCACAATCGTCGTCGACCTACGGCGAGCATCAACTTCATCACTTCGCACGATGGGTTTACCCTTCGAGATCTGGTCAGCTACAACCAGAAGCACAATCTCGACAACGGTGAGAAGAACAACGATGGAGATTCTCATAACATTTCCTACAACCACGGCGCAGAAGGCGAAACAAGTGACAAGAAAATCCTGGCATTGAGACAAAGGCAAATTCGTAACTTTCTTGCTACAACGATTTGCGCACAGGGCGTGCCTTTCATCCTCGGTGGCGACGAACGGTATCGAACCCAGAGAGGCAACAACAACGCCTACTGTCAGGACAGCGACATCGCCTGGATTTCCTGGGAAGATTCGAAAGAAGCCAGGACCGTCCAGGAATTCACAAAACGACTGTTGAAATTCCGAGCTGACAACCCGGCTCTACGCCGAACCTCTTTTTTCACAGGACAAAAAGTCAACGGCACCGAGCTCCCGGATGTTTGCTGGTTTCGACCAGACGGAGAAAAGAAACGTGCTAACGATTGGGAAGTCGAAAAGCCGGGCACCTTCACAATGATGATCTACGGAGCCAGCACCGAGAAGACGATCGTCTTTTTCTTCAATGCTCGCCACAAGCCAGAAGTATTTCGCTTTCCTGCCAATCTCACTTGCTCATGGGAGCTGGTAGCCGATACAGACGATCCTTCTCTGGAGGGAACCGGAGCCGAGTGCGGTACCGAAATCACTCTCGTAGATCGCTCCATGCAAATTTGGCTGGAAGCCTGATTGTTCCCTCAGGAACGCCTTCGGAGAAATTTTCGTTTCAGCTCTGAGACGGAGTAAACCCGTGTGGCTACCACGGCAATCAGATAGACGATCACCCCGGCTACGACGATTGCACCGATGACACCAACCCTCACGTAGAAGTTCACATCCCCGAAAATATAATCTTCCAATAACCTGGCGGCTCCCCAGACCGCGACTCCCATGATCGCAGACGCGAGAAAGATACGCAGAATCTTCGTGAAAAAGCCGGGAACAACACCCATGAACCCAGAGCCTCGCAAACCAAACCAGAGCAAAAGAGTGTTCACCCAGCCAGCAACAGACGTCGCCAGTGCACAGCCAATTGGCCCCAGCCAGAGGAACATCGGATAGACGAGAATCATATTTGTTACCGCCGATGCAATCGTAAATCGCATCGGCGTTTTTGTATCCTCGCGCGCGAAGTATCCCGGCTGAAACACTTTTGCCAGAACATATGCTGGCGTTCCTGTCGCAAAAGCGGCCAGGACCCACCCGCCCTCGATTGCCGCAGCTCGAGTGAACTCTCCGCCTTCCCAAATCATCATCATCTCCCGCGGAATGGCTAACATAGCAACCATTGCAGGTAGGCAAAGGAGGAGAGCCATTTCCACTCCTTGGTTGAGTGTTCGTTTGGCAGCCGTTTCGTCACCTCCCCGGAGTGCCCTTGTTATTTCAGGAAGAAGCACAACGGAAGCAGCCATTCCGATCAGTCCCAGAGGCAGCTGGTTGATGCGATCCGAAAAATAGATGAGGGTGTTTCCTCCCTTGTCGAACGACGCTACCGATTGCCCCACGAGAAGGTTTGCCTGCTGCACGCCAGCGCTCACTAGTCCCGGAGCCATTAGAATCCCTAGTTTTTTCATGTCCGAGTCGATTCTCGGCAAGCGAGGTCTCAGGTCTACACCTCTTCGCAGGCACGCCACAACGACTACGGCCAGTTGGAGAACTCCAGCCACCGCAACCGTCCAACTGAGAACGTAAAGCGGTTCTTCAAAACGAGGAACAACGAAAAGGAGGGAGACGATAAAGACAATATTCAGAACCACATAAGCAAATGCCGGCGCCCCAAAGACTCGTCGGCTGTTCAGCACGCCTCCTACCGCAGCCATTAAACAAATTAGCACTAGGTAAACAAGTGTGATGCGGGAGGCCACCACAGCTGGGCCCAGCCGACCGTCGTCCTCGAAGCCCAAGTTGGTTAGTTTCACCACCGGCTCCATGAAAATGAAGAGGACCACGAAAATGGTCATGAGGATGGTAAACATCAGAGACAGAGTCCTACGAGCCAACGCATCGGCTTGCTCTTTCCCCTCCTCTTCCAGGCGACGGCTATACATGGGCACGAAAGCCGCATTGAAAGCACCTTCGCCGAAAATACGCCGAAACAAATTCGGGAGTCGAAATGCTGCCACCCAAACGTCCCCAATTCCCCCACTACCGATATAAACAGCGATCAGTTTATCCCGGACAAACCCGAGAAGGCGGCTCATCAGCGTAAAGCCACCGACAGTAAACATCGAACGAAACATAGCGGCGAAAATGATTGATGAAGAAACGAACAGACGTCGCCGTTTCTTTCATGTTTTTATCCCTGCTCCTGCCAGAATAGAGCAGGCGGCTTGAGGTCATTTGCCCCGTCCTCAAACTTGGTTCCCAGTTCCTTAAGAGTCGGCATGGATCGAATCACATCCATACCCTTCTCGATCTTGGAAGGATCGAAAACAAGACGGGTCAAAGGCAATCCTTGAAGTGGAGTAAGGTCAGTGACGTTAGTCTCACCAATGTGGAGGCGCTGCAGCGATGTGTTCTTCAACGGGGATAGGTCGGTCACTTTAGTTCGATGTAGTGTCAGGCTGATCATCGAACTTCCAGCCAGGGGACTAATATCGGATACCGGAGTGTCTGTCAGCCACAACATTTGAAGCGGCATTCCTTTCAGAGCAGACAAGTCAGTCACATTCGTTCCAACGAGATTCATTTCCACAATCGGGAGCCCCTTGAGGGGAGACAGGTCACTGACAACAGTTCCACTCAAATACAATTTTCGAAGAGACGTCATTCCACTGAGAGGAGACAGATCTTTCACCGCTGAGTTTTCGAGGTAGAGCTCGACCAGGGGCATACCTTTCAGCGCTTCGATATCGGGCACCGGGCATCCTTGCAGATACAGGGCCATCAACTCCATCCCTTTGAACGGTGACAAATTGGTGACGCCACAATTATCGAGAGCAATCGCCCGGGGTTGCCCCGCCTCATCGATCTGGAACTGTCCGTTCCCTGAGTATCCAGGGTTCGCGGAACGAATCACCTCGTGCATTTTCACCTCGCTCCAGAAGGTTGGCTGTTTCGGCGGAGCAGGTTTCTCTTCCACCGCCTCGGGGGCTGGCTCGATTTCAGTTGAAGCTGTTTCAACAGCTTCCTCTTCTCCACAGGAACAAAGAAAAGCAGAAAGGGCTACAAAAAATAGAATTCGGAGACTCATCGACAAATCCTCAACTCATCTTCCACCGCAATCAACAAATGCTTCTTTCCAAAGGAGTCGCAGAAAAGAGGCGGCCCGACTGAATTTTCCGCAAGTAACCCCCGAAACCAGCAGAAAAATACATCAGTCGGACCGCCTTCTGATTGTCGTCTCCCCTGACGACGGCGCGACACTAATTCGTTTCGCTAAGCTCGCAACCGGAATTTTTGAGGTGCCTATTTTTCCTCCAGAGGGCTAATAGAAAGCTCCAGCCTCTCGACTTCCCGCACGACAGTATTGCTTTGCATTGTGAGGCAGAACCAAAGCCAGCACCTGACCTGGAAGGTCCCATCAGGTGTTCTTTTCCCTGTGACTCTATCTCACAGATTTGAATTGGTCGATAACGTGAACAGCCGTTTTCCTTAGAAAAAATTGATAGTCTTGATTAGTAAATAACCCTCTTATTTTCAAAGTTTTACAAAGACACTTAGCGTGATAATTTATGGTTTTTTACAAATTTTATGATTTCTATTCGGCGAGTTGCCGGGTTCGTCCTCCTCGGTTTCCTTTTGATCCCCGGCTATGTGTCTGGCCAGGGGTTTCCTAACGTCGTACAAACTCCCGGGGAACTGCTCACTCCACTGCTCGCCCCGAACCAGGGAAGAACCGCTGTAATCGCCTATCACAACGGCTGGCTCTACACCGTCCCTGAGATTCCTTCCAGCCAATCTGGATCCGATTACCAAGTGAGAAGGTGGAATATCTCCAATCTGAGTAACGTCACCGTTGAGGAAGTTCTCGGGGAGACGGAACACCCCGTCATGGCCCATGGATATCTCAAGATCGGCGATTACCTCTGTCTCGGTGACAACTGGCCCAACGAAGCGCCTTTTTCATTCCGGGCGATTTCTCCGAACGTAAACCAACGGACGACCACCCCTGGCCTCATTGGCCCATATGCGCGAGGCAACCTCTATCAGCCCTGGGACATCAACACCTACTGGTCCTACAATCCGGATGAAATCGACGATCTAGCTGTCCTCAGCAAAAACGGAGAGACTCTCGCCACGTGGGACCACATTGCTGAGACCGGAGTCATCGGCCACCCTTTTATAGTGGGGAATCTTCTGATCTTTGCTTCCGACCAAAGCCGAACTGGAGTCGCGACCTACGACATCAGCGATCCGACTAATCCAAGACTACTCGATGTTCTGAAAACCGGTGGCCCTGGTGGATACTGGCCAGAGCTATGGGGTGGGGACGGACGACTCTACGTCGTATTCCCCTATCGCGAACCGACGGCAGGGATGCGGGTCGTCGAAGTAACCGATCCGGAAAACATTCGCTTTATCTCTGACATCTCTCTTCCCGGAGACGCCGCCATGTATGTGCAGTTCCAGGACAACCACGCGTTCCTCGGCAGCCACAAGGTCGACATGAACACCTTAAGCTCCGTTCTCGTTTTCGACGGATACAATCGGGGAGTCGACACGAGCCAGTTTCTGTTGCCCATTGGAAATCTCGTCGCTACCGGAGGAATTGGTGAATACCAGGGGCTCGCAGTCTGGGCTCATCAGGCAGCGCCGGATACTCAGGGGCCAACGGTCGGCTATCATATTCCTAAGGTTGGGGAAACCAACTACCCCACCTCCGCATCCATCTCGCTGTTGATCCACGAGACATTGGAATCACCAACGATCACGGTTGGAGAAAACTTTATCGTCCGACCGGTCGGTGGATCACCAATTGCAGGAAGAGCGGTCTTTTCTTTTGGCGATATCCTGACATTCACTCCAGATTCTGACCTTCTCTCAGATACCACGTACGAGGTGGTAATTCCTTCAGGGGGTATCAAGGATGTCGCGGGAAATGGCATCGAAGGATACTCTTTCACGTTTTCCACAGGCAGTGAAGTCGAAGGAAACCAGCCTCCAGTGATTGAGGATTTCTCCAGTTCTGCTTATCCGGTAGCTCCCGATGAGTCGGTGACACTCCTGGCAAGCGCCTCCGACCCTGAGGACGGAGATCTCGAATACCGATTCGATTTTGGCGACGGCACACCAAGAACTGCGTGGTCGAGTTCTTCTTCCACCTCTTACTCATACAGCGTACAGGGCCACTATCCCGCAAAGGTTCAAGTCCGCGACGAAGAAGGACTTATCGAAACAGCGATCCTCTCCATCACCGTTACCTCGGAAACAGCAGCCCAACCTCCAGCACGCAGCAGCAGTGTAACGATCGACGAGACACGCAGACGGATCTGGACAGTCAATCCTGACAACAATACCATCACAGCTGTTGATGCCGACACTTTGGAAGTCGAATTTGAAACCACAGTAGCCGAAGAACCGAGAAGCGTTGCAATCGACTCATCAGGAAACGCCTGGGTAGCCTGTCATAAAGGGGATCAGATTGATGTGGTCAGTCCAGCAGGATCCATAATCAACAGCGTCAGCCTCGACTATGGTGATGGCCCCTTTGGCATTCTTCCTTCGCTCGATGGAGAGATGCTCTACGTAAGTCTTTTCAATTCTGGAGAAGTGATCCGCGTCGCATCCGCGACGGGCACGGTCTCGGGTCGATTAAGCCTTGGACCAACTCCGCGAGCGATGGCCCTGTCTCCCGATGGCTCTACGCTTTATATTTCTCGTTTCATTTCCGCAAAAGACTTTGCAGAAGTATGGGAAGTTTCGACGAGCAACCTCACCTTGAGTCGCACGTTCCGTCTCGACAAACTCGGAGGCGACGACCATCGCGACACCACCGCCGAGGGAAAGGGAGCACCAAACTACCTTGCGGGACTAGCGGTATCGCCAAACGGTTCTCGACTCCTTGTTACTTCCACAAAAGTGAACAGCGAAAAAGGTCTACTCACTGGCCCTGACCTCGATCCTGACAATACCGTCAGAAACCTTCTCTCCGTGATCGACACATCAAACGGGGAAGCCCTGCATGCCATAGATATCGACAACAGCGAATCCGCCTCTTCCGTTTGCTTCAGCCCTCTCGGCGATTACTTCTTCGTCACACTTCAGGGAAACAACGACATTATCGTGTTCGATTACTTTTCCCTTGATGATTCTTCAGGCCTTGGAGGTTTTGTCTCTCGTCAGAAGATTGGCAGAGCACCTCAAGGCCTATGCGTCGACCCCGCAACTGATCGCCTTTTTGCGAAAAACTATCTCAGCCGGGATCTCACCGTCTTCGAACTCGAGGGCTTCAACTCGCGAGGTGAAGCAGATTTTCCTCAGTCGACCATTTCGACGGTAGAAACCGAGTCTCTCGATCCACAAATCCTCCTGGGGAAACAGATCTTCTATCACGGAAGTGATCCTCGCATGAGCGGCGAGGGATACCTATCCTGCGCCACCTGCCACATCGATGGCGGTCACGACGGACGCACCTGGGACTTCACGGGACGGGGCGAAGGTCTGCGAAATACAACTTCATTGAATGGGCGTAGCGGAATGGGACAAGGCAACGTCCACTGGACCGCGAACTTCGACGAAATCCAAGACTTCGAACATGACATACGCGGCCCGTTCGGAGGACTTGGCTTTCTCTCTGATAGTGACTTTGCCAACACGGACACTCCAGGAGGCTCTCCCAAGGCAGGACTGAATGCCGACCTGGATGCACTGGCCGCATACGTAACCAGCCTCAGCCATGAGTCGATACCGAAGAGCCCTCACCGAGAGACCAACGGAGACCTGACAGCGGATGCGACCGCGGGGCGACTTGTGTTTCAGTCAAGCGGCTGCGCTGCGTGTCACAGCGGTTCCGAAATGACAGATGGAACACTCCATAATGTCGGCACACTCCGAACCACTTCCGGCATGCGACTGGGGGGCGATCTCCCGGGAATCGAAACACCCACGCTACGCGGCCTTTGGGAAAGCGCCCCCTACCTTCACGACGGAAGCGCTGAAGAACTCGCCGATGTGTTTACTCAAGCAGGCGGAACCGTCATACAGGGAGAAACCGGTACACCCACAGGAAACTCAAGTATTGTCTCGCAATGGACCGATCTGAACAATGATGCAACGGTCAGGGGCGGAGCCTATGCAGAAATATGGGATGGGGGCCACCTGATCTTTTCGAATGTCGACGGTGGCAGCGGGGGTACGGGTGCTTTGGAAATTCGCTACAGCTCTGGATACACCAGCGCCACCATCGTTGTGGAAGTGAATGGAGTGATCCATCGTATCACAAGCCATCCCACTGGTAACGTTCCCGACTGGCGCTATGTGAACTGGGCTTCCCTGCGAGTCGAGGGCGTCGCGTTCAACTCGGGGACAAACAATACCATCGACATCTACGTGGAGGATCCCACCTGGTTGGCCTTCGGCGTCGACGAGATAACCGTCTCCACCTCGGACGACCTCGCACTGGCATCCCCTCACCGCCTAGTTTCGGATCTCTTAGCCACAGACAGAAACAACCTCCTTGCGTATCTACGACAACTTGATGGTTCGCCCGTCGAATCCATCGATCTCCCAACCCCTAACAGTCCTACTAATTTGCAAATCACGGATGCAGAGACAGACTCACCTCTTATTCAATGGACGGCCTCTCCCGGTGCTACTCTTTATCTGATTCACCGATCCAGCAGCGACTCATTTGAGACAGCTACAATTGTTGGTGAAACGACGACGTCATCTTTTCGGGATGAAGGCGCGGGAAATGGCGAGTTCTACTATTGGGTTACAGCCAGCAATTCGACTGGCACGAGTTCACCGAGTTCTTCCCTGCTTCGTTCGGAATTCGAACCACAACCCGACGTCCTCGCCCAACCAGACCTCAGCATAGGCCCAAAGCGTCGAGACCTGATCGGCAACGGTGAATACAGCGGCCGTCAGATGTATACGAAAGCCATCAAACGACGTAAGGGAGGGAAGGCTTTCCTGATGGTAGAAAACGACACGACACCAGATGGCGTTTCTCTTTCAGCAACCCCCGGTTCCCGAAACCTGAAAGTGAAATACTTCCACCTGAAACGTGGGCGAACGAATGTTACTTCTGCCATTTCCTCGGGAAAGCTTGAGCTTCCCGACATGTCGGCGTCGGTGGGAGAGATGTTCCTGATTCGCTACCGCCACAAGAAGGGAGGTCGCAAGTTTATACTTTCAACGCGCGGGCAATCCATTGCTCCTCCCGGAAACAGAGACAAAGCACGTCTTCGTCTTCTGATTCGATAAAATTCCAAAGTGAGCAATTCGATGAAATATCGAGCATAATCCGCCCGTATAGGTCCCATGGAAGAGAAACCATTTCCCTCTCAAGCCATGGAGAATCAAGACGAGCAGAAATTCCCGCAGGAGTCACCTCTACTGACGCGGGAAGAATTTGAGAGTGTTTCTGACTCGCCGAAGAAAACGCGGCGGAAAGCATTGGCCTTGGTAGCGCTCGGTTCAGCCGCTGCGGCTGGCATCGGTTCACGAACCGAACAGGGCAAACGTCTTCTCGCCAGCGGGAGAAACCTCCTTGAGCGCCTCGAAGACCAATGGCACGAACACCGGTCTGGAGGCAGCTTTGCCACTCAAAGGATCCCTCTCCCCAACGAACTGGAATACATCGCATTCCTTGAGAAGCTCTCTCTTCGCTACATCTCCCCTTCTGAGATCGTCAAACCGCACCGCAATATTCGCAATGGAGTCGCGAATGAGATCCCACCGCGCCATATGTGGAATCGGGTCGTGGATACTTTGAAGGTTGCTGACGAGATTCGCCATCGTCTTGGGAAACCATTGTATTGCATCAACTCCGCCTACCGCTGCCCTGCCTATAATGCAGAGTGTTCTGGAGCGGCTAGCCACTCCTATCACATGAAGAACCGCGCCCTCGATCTGATGTTCACCGGTGGGCCGGAAGCAGCTGCAGATGTCGCTCGAAAACTTCGAGAGGAAGGGTTTTTCTCAGGTGGGATTGGAGTGTATTCCTCATTCATCCATGTCGATACCCGTGGATACGATGCCTCCTGGGGAGCTTGAGAGGCTGATTTTTTCTCAAAAAAGGCTCTGATCCGCTTTTGCCATTAGAGTGGTAGCTGCCATAGTGCCACTCCTTCAAAAATGGCAGATTCTTCCCCCCCTCCCCTTGGCGTCGTATTTGACCTTGATGGCGTGCTGATCGACTCACACGACCAACATGAGCGCAGCTGGTTCGCTCTCGCGGAAAAGATTGGAAAGCCGCTGACGCCAGAGCAGTTTAAGGAATCGTTTGGAATGCGGAACGAGACATGCATTCCCGATGTCTTCGGCTGGACCACACGAGAGGACAAGGAAGGCATCCACGAGTTGGGTGAGAGAAAAGAGGAATTGTACCGCGAGCTACTCGCTTCGGACGGACTGGAGCCGCTTCCCGGCGTGATGGCACTCGTGGAAGCACTTACCGAAAAAGGAATTCCTATTTCGCTAGGATCTTCGACTTCACGAAAAAACATCGAAGTCTGCTTTGCTACCACGGGTCTCGATCTCTATTTCGGTGAGAACTATACGGGAGCCGAAGACGTGAGTCGCGGGAAGCCCGCGCCTGATGTGTTTCTCGAAGCCGCACGGAAGATTGGTCGCGCTCCAGAAAATTGTATCGTCATTGAAGATGCGCACGTTGGAGTTGAGGCCGCCCTCGCTGCCGGAATGAAAGCTGTTGCGGTTACCACCACACATCCTTCGGAAACATTTGAAAAGAGTGGTGCTTCTCTTGTAGTTTCTTCTCTTGAGGAATTATCGCCTGATACTCTCCTTCAACTTTTATAAACCTAAGAACTGAACCCTCGAATATCATGAATAGAAGATCCCTCCTTGCCTCTGCCACAGGAATCGCTGCCGCAGGTGCCGCCATTCAATCCTCCAAAGCGCAGGAAGAAGCCGCAACCAAGCACGACTTCAAACTCAAGTATGCTCCCCACTTCGGGATGTTTTCTGCCATTGCGGGACAGTCGCTCTCCGACCAGTTGAAATTTGCCCACGACCGTGGCTTCACCGCATGGGAAGACAACCGCTACCTGAAGCGCACTCCTGAAGAACAGAAGGAGATTGCCGACACCATGACCGAGCTCGGCATGTCGATGGGAGTTTTCGTTCTTTCCGGAAATGCAGGAGCTACGGAGCCGACCTTCACGGTTAAGAATGAAGACGTTTGGAATGGCGTTCTCGAAGAGATCAAAGCCGGCATCGAGCCTGCCAAGCAATGTAACGCAAAGTGGTTGACCGTTGTTCCTGGTGCCTACGATCTGAAGCTGGACTGGAACTACCAGACCGCTAACTGTATCGAGCTCCTCAAGCGCTGCAGTGATATCCTTGAGCCCCACGGTCTCGTAATGGTGCTGGAACCTTTGAACCAGCACGCAAACCACCCGACGATGTTCCTGCGTGAATCACCACAGTCTTTTCAGATTTGTCAGGCCGTTGGTAGCCCCGCATGTAAGACGTTGTTCGATATCTATCACCAGCAGATCACAGAAGGAAATCTGATCCCCAACATCGAGAAGTGCTGGGATGAAATCGGTTACTTCCAGGCGGGAGACAATCCTGGACGCAAAGAGCCCGGAACTGGTGAGATCAACTATCGGAATGTTTTCAAATACATCCATGACCGCTCCAAGAAAGAAGGTCAGGATTTCATCATCGGTATGGAGCACGGTAACTCCATGAAAGGTGCCGAAGGTGCTGAAGCAGTGATCCAGGCATACGTCGACGCGGATAACTTTTCGGTAGAAGGTTGATTCAGGGGGCCGCGAGTTGTTCGAGCAATTCGATCGCGGCCTTTCTGATGTAAGTCTCCGCATCTCGCTCCAGACAGCTGGAGCGAGCCGGCCACGTTTCGTAACCTCCCCACTCGTGTTGCTGCGGTGTGGGGAGATATCCGTAATAGCCGTTGGCCAGTTCGATGACCATCGTGTTCGGGAAAATTTTGGCGGCTTTGATTGCGAGCCCCGTCTCTGCGAATACCTCGCAGGGAATTCCTACGATTCCAATCTCCCCGATCCGCAATGCCTGAATGCGGACAGGTAAAGTGTCGGGATACTTTTCCAGTTCGATTGTCTCCCGTGCGTAGACTTGAGGACGAGTCAGGCGCTTCGTGGCGTCTATAGTAGAAGAAGTCTCTCTTGCCCATGCTAGTTTCTCGGCATCGGGTTTGCGGACTTTCAGCTTCAAGACCGCCTCGGCGGTCGCAATGGTGATGTCGCTTTTGTGCTGGATTCCTTTTACCACCGGCTTGGCCCGAGAAGCGAGATCCGTCCCGACCTGAGTTAGATTCTGGAAAGGCTCGTATTTCACACGAGGGTGAGAAAAGTCGACTGCGTTTACGTCTCCGCTCGTGCCATTGCTCATAATCCCAAGGAAGCTGTCTCCTCCACCGAGTTGGCTTTTGATCTCTTCGGCAAAGACACCGAAATAGTCAGCACTAACACTGCCCCTTTTTGTTCCACCGATATAGTGGACGCCGTAGTTCCCGAGAACCGCAAGTGGTGAGCCGGACGCGTCCTGGACAGAGAGAAGAGATACCTCTGGATCGACGGGCCCCGCAGGGTCGATCAATCCGTCACGCCCCGGATTCATTCTCACCCGTTCGCCTTCTTCGCCGAACGGGTTGGCGATTTGTTCGGAAGGTTCGACGAACCATCGACGATTGTGGACGTATTCGGGCACGTCCAAACTCCCCCATCCTATCGAGGCCGGCTGGAGGTTTTCGTTGGCTCTATTTACGGCTGCGGCAATTCCTTCTGGTAGCGAGGCGAGGTATTCATTGAAAAGGATATCGTCCAGCAACCCGACCATCGCCCGCGGTGTGCTGTGAGTGTGAGTGGCTGCGATGATTGAGTTTGATCCGGGTATCCCGGTTTGCGTCTCAATGAGTGCTTTTGCCTCGTCGATCAGGGAGGCAGAAATCATCGTGTTGTCCACGATGGCGATGGTCGCTTTGGTTTCCCCATCATCAAAGACCAACGCGCGAACATGAGGTGCATCGTGAATTTCTGAGACCGGACCATTCTGGCTGATCGCTCCGTCGAGAGGCACCCCCATCTGCGGGGTGATGTCGGATTTGCCCGTACCGACTTGGAAGTCACCCGCATCCAAGGAGGCGATTCCGATGGTCAAGATAAGTAGGATTGTTCTTAATAACATCGTTGTTCCCCAAGGAATGTTTGGAGTTCTCGGAAACCCGATTGGAATGCATCTTACAAACTCTTCAACGGTTCGATCCAAATGATAAACTCTGCCTCTTCACCATAATAGAGATCTAGATCGAGGGTGGGCCCAATGAGCGGTACCTGCTCAACAAGAACCTTACTGGGGCCCCACGCGATCCACCTGCCGTTACCGTGCTGCACGGCGTTCATGAGCCCTCCTGCTTGCACTTCGATGGCACCGACTGCTTCCGAGGGGACACTCTCCATTGTCCCCAATCCACCGGATACATCGAACACCTTCACATCACCCTTTTGGTCGAGTATTATGTAATGGCTGTTTCCTCCATCGCCCTTGATCACCTCCGAGGTTTCCAACACGCTAACTGGAATTTCAACCCCTTTCCTCATGTCCCAGGCATGCCCCTTATTTTCCCTGTCGACTACAAGAAAACTGTGTTTTGTCGAGTAGAGATCTTTGACAGTCTTGATGAGGGATTCATCCGGAATTGCAACTTGCCCAGGAGAAATAAAATCCCGCAATTCAGCTTTTCCTCGTGATCCTAACATAAGCCCAGTTGCGTGTCCCCCTGCAACTGCGACAGGACTGCTCAGGAAGGTCGAATAATTCAGATCCCAACTGATAAGGCGGTGTAGAGTTCTGTCTCTCGTGTATACCCAAGGGTCAAACCCCTTGGTTACGAGTTTTATTCCTAAATCATCGCTTGGAACTGCTTCTGTGCGCTCTCGATTTAAGGTCAGTACAAAGGAAGCTCCATTGGCTCTTAAACCGATCCAACAGGAACGGAACGCGTACACTTTCACAAAATCGGTCGGTAGTTCTTCAAGTTCGGGAATAACAGCCGAAATGCTTGGTGAAAAGATCCCGGATACTTTCAGCTTCCCTCCCTTCTCTTTGAGTTGTTTTAACCTCAATAAATTTGCCTCACTGACCGGTTCTGATGCAATGCTGGTTCCTGCACTGGCAATGGCCGCTTCCAGCTTTTCCCGAAAACTTCGAACAACAAGAGCATCGTCGATCCGTGTCTCGCGAGTAAGTGAAGATTCCAGTTCTTGAACTTTCTCCGCCAGCGCCTTGTGAAGTGTGTACATTTCACGCAGTTCTCTTACACCTATTTTGTCACGCTCGGTCTCGAAAATATGCCTGTAGGTTCGAAATTCCTTGCTTGCTTCGGTTGGGAGTGGTTCTAGAACAAAATTCTTCTTTTGTAATCTTTCGATTTCTTCTCTTAGTCGAACGGCCCGATCGAGGTTTGCAGAATCCGTCGCTTCTTTTAAAAGACCGGTGATCGCCCCGATGTATTTCGCAAGCAAGTTCGCTCTTTGTTCATCAAAAGGTGCAATCAACTCCTCTTTCTTTATCGAGAAGGAATCGAAAAGGTCATTCAACTCTTCTAAATCTCCCTCAGGCGCGGTGACATCTGATGCAGTAAGGATTGCTACATTCAATAAGGTCGCGCACACAAGAACAGCACAATACGAAAATCGACTAGATGAGAAGAAGTTCATCTCACAAGGAAGTATCAAATACATCTCTATATGTCACGCAATCCCTTGCCTTCAGATTCTCGATTTTCGTGAGGTAATCGGTGAAAGAGACGAGAAATTCTGTTTTCGCCTTCACTTCGTATGCATTGATTGGTTGGTTAGGGAGAAAACCTCCCTATCAACCGGGCTTGGCCTTTTCTTCCGCCGGTGGTTTCGTAGGTCATTTCGGTGAAGTTGTCGTTGAAGGTTGCGACGAAGCCTCCGATGCCGAAGAGGACGGAATTGGAATTGAGAACTTTGTAGCCTCGTGGGAGTTCGGGCTGGTTCTCGTCCCAAACGAGTTTTCCGTCGTCGTCGACGTGTTGCTGGAGCATCTTTCCGTCGGGGAGAAATCGGGCCAATCTTCGGCGGTAGAAATCCTGGAGATACCATTCGGTGCCGATGAGACGTTGCTCGAACTCCGTTTCTGTTTTTGCGAGATCTCGAATCACTTCGGTACGGAGGGATTTGATGGCTTCGTCCCGTGTGAGGGGTTTCCCGTCCGGTCCAGTGAGTCCGGACTGGTTGCTCTTGGGGATCATGTTGTCGAGGGCGCGATAGAGTCGGCTATTCTCGCTGAGCTGTCCTCCCAACAGGTTCAGCATGGTCATTTCCGCCTCAGTGTCGGCGGGAAGTTCGCTGAGGACAGAGAAAGCGAGAAGTCCGTACAGCGTGAGCTGGCCACTGACCTGACGAATGGCAATGCGTGTCGCAGTGGGATGCTTCGACATCGGCACAATATACGTGTCGGTGCCTGCCAGAACGCTATTCTCAGAAACGTTCCCGAAAAGGTCGACCGCTACCACCTTGTCATTGTCGTCGTAGAGCTGGATGGCGAAATCACATTCCGCCTCTGCGGAGAAGGACAATGTCAGGGCGAGGTCTCCTTTGAGGGTTTCATTGTCGACGTGGAGATTGAATGCGGTTTCATCCTCACTGTTCAACCCGCCTTGCCAGGACCGGTTGTCGACGATGGACCCATTACTTTGGGAGATGCCACGAATCCATTCAGGCCAGTCGTCCGGCAGGGTGGCATCATCGTCTGATTCCAAAAGAGAAAGGGTGTCGTCGGAGAACGTGACGGCGAATACCTCGGGTTCGAGATTCTCCTGTGCACGAATGCGGTCGACGATCGGGTAGTGAATCGTCAGCAGGAGGAAAAGGAAGATGGGAAAGGAGATCGCCTTCATTGGGTTTCAGGGATGGTGCTCAGAATCGATTGCTCAATTCAAGGGAAAACAAGGGGACGGATTTCCCCAAACTTCTCCCTTCAGGTGCTTTTCAGGCGATGGGATCGGGGGTATCCTCCTCGAATGGCGCGCCCTCCCCGTATATTCGCTTTCATGGCATGCGTTTGCTTTCTGTCGCTGGCTTCGGCTGGTGACTTTTATGTCAGCACGACTGGCGATAATGGAAACGCCGGAACGGAGATGTCTCCGTGGCGGACGATCCAGAAGGCGGCGGATACCGTTGGCCCAGGGGATGTGGTTCATATTCGAGGCGGCGTGTATGAGGAGAAGGTGGAGATCAATGTTTCTGGGACTTCGGGGAAATTGATCGTGTTTCAATCGTATGCTGGTGAGGAGGCGATCATCGACGGGACGAGCCTCGGATTCGATCCGAATAACTCGAATGCTCTGATCTCGATCTACAGCCAGAGTTTTCTGCGGATCGAAGGGATCACATTGCGGAACTATGGTACGGCGCAGCGATATCTGGTGCCTGTGGGAATCCTGGTCGACGGCGAGTCGCATCACATCGAGATCGTGGGGAACCGCATCCATGATATTGAGACGAGATACAACGGGTATGATGGCGGCGATGCTCACGGGATCGGTGTTTTCGGAAATATGGCGAATTCCATTCATGATATCTTGATTTCGGAGAATGAGCTTTTTGATCTGAAGCTTGGGTCGAGTGAGGCACTGGTGCTCAACGGGAACGTGGAAGACTTTGAGGTGAGCTACAATGTCGTTCGAGACTGCAACAATATCGGGATCGACTTCATCGGGTTTGAGGAGACC
Organism: Verrucomicrobiales bacterium; assembly: GCA_002698785.1. Classification (GTDB taxonomy): domain Bacteria; phylum Verrucomicrobiota; class Verrucomicrobiia; order Verrucomicrobiales; family DEV007; genus Arctic95D-9. Next base: position 539,424 of record PAAG01000047.1, read on the forward strand.
GGGCCTACGCCTTCCGTCGATCAGGCGCGAAATGGAGTGTGTCGAGGGAACCTCGTTTTCAACATCGATTCGTCTTTCAATCCTGCGTATGGGGGTTCGTTTACGAGCGGTGGAGGCGATACGAGTGCGGGAGGAATCTATGTCGATGGCGGGGCAAACATCCTCGTCGAGCAAAACGTGGTGCACGACTGCAATATCGGAATCGAGCTGGCGAGTGAGCATTCGGGGCGCTCGACCAGTGGGATCACGGTGCGGAACAATCTGGTCTATCACAACCATATTGGCGGACTCTTCATGGGAGGCTACGACCGGCAGCGCGGCATGACTCGCAATTGCGAGGTCCTGAACAACACGTTTTTCGAGAACGATACGAAGCAGGACGGCAATGGTGAAATCCATCTCCAATTCGATGTCGGGGACTGCACGGTGAAGAACAACATTCTCTTCACGAATGATCAGGGATTGTTGGTTGGAAATCCGTATACGGAGAACACGAACAATACGGTGGACTACAACCTGTCTTTCGCTCCAAACGATGCGGAAGAGTGGCAGTGGAAGAATGTCTACTACACCGATTTGACGGCATATCGGAACGCATCGGGCAATGATGCGAACAGCCTGCTTGCCGATCCGATGTTTCTCGATCCTGCACAGTCGGACTGGCGGCTTTCGAGCAGCTCCCCTGCCCGTGATGAGGGTGATAATGCGCCCGACTTTGGCTCTTCGGACCTGGACGGTCTTTCCCGAGTCGAGAACTCGGTGGTCGATATGGGAGCGTTTGAGTATCGTGCTGGTTCGCCGAGTGCGCAGCGAGCTGTTTCCGGAAATGGCATGATGATTGTGGATGGCGACGACACGCCGTCTTCAGGCGACGACACCGATCTGGGTGATGTGCCTTGGAAAGAAGGAGGTAACGAGAGTATTTTCGAGGTGACTAACAATGGTTCGACCGTATTCCGCCCGAGCTTGTTTGGGATAGATGGAGCCGGAAGTGACGCATTTCATTTTACAGGGTTGTTTGCGATGATTCCTCCGGGAGAGACGAGGTTGCTGCGAGTTTCCTTCGATCCGGATTCGCCGGGCGTTTTTGATGCCATTGTCAGAGTTGGAGGACATGCCAGTTCCGGTTCTGTGTTTTCCTTTTCTATTCGAGGAACTGGTGTTCGTCCCGATTACTTACTCGATCAGAAGGTGGGGCTTCGACCGACCTCTTTGATTGGGAACGATCAATACGGTGGTGGGCAGCAGGTTCGTTTTCGCCTTCGTAGAAAGTCGGGAAATGTCTGGTTTGTTTGTGAGAACGATGGAGCGCTGACTGATACGGTTCGCTTGCGAGGGACGAAGAAGAATCGTTTCATTCTCGCGAAGTATTTTCGAGAGGGCGGCGCTGGAAGTGCGAATGTGACGGGGGCAATGGTTTCCGGGAGAGAGGTTGTTGCGATTGGATCAACGGATAGTCAGCGGTATCGGCTAAAATTGCGGAAGTCGAAGCGGCTTGATGGCAGGAAAAAGAAGCGGCGTTTCACCATGGCGGCGACTTCTTCCAACGACGGTTCCGCAAGAGACTCCGCGAGTGCTTTGGTGATTGCTCGGTAGGGATAGCTGATCTTTTTCAGCCAACACTAACATTACCACATATCAGTAGGTTGGTCGAGAATTTCTCGACCTGGTGAAAATGTTAACAAATCACAATGGGTTTTTCTGTGGCTGGGAATATCGATTGGTTCTGCCCCCGGTGAGGTGATTTCGAAAATGATGAGAAATGATGGGGTTTTCGTTTTCCATCATTTTCCGGCTATGGCGTTGATTATGTGTGAGTTGAATAATTTTACCGACCATCATTTCCGGTTTTCTTCGTCGTTTACATTTTCATTGAAAGCTAAGGCTACAGAAGACTTCCCTGAATCAACTAACAATACCACACACTAAAGCTTGCGTCGAGTTGGGAGTCAGCAAGGTGGCCACCATTGAACCCCTTGACGCAGATAGGAATATCCATTTCAGTCGCAGTAGAAATACGGACCACATCGACTTATGAATCTCGATGGAGAACTCCCAGAATACTGCTTATTCGCCTAAGAAATGCCACCGTTTCTCCCGCCTGCTGACTTAGTTGTTGCTGAGACAGATCACTGGATCATCAATCACAGGGTCGATTCTGCGCTACCTGGTTACTTCATGGTTGGATCTCGTTCGGAGACGAATTCACTTTCAGATCTTCCTGAAGCGGCCGTGCACGAGCTCGGCATTCACCTTGCCTGGTTGCAGGAAAATCTCACCGAGCTTTTTGATCCTCCACATTTCTATATTGGGCGAAACGGCCATATGGCTGGCCATTCGATTCACTTTCATGTGATTCCTGTTTATGACTGGGTGGCAGATGCGTTTGTGGCCGACGATCGCTATCGCGTCCTCCACCAGTTTTACACACCGGGCGATTACGACGAAGGATCGGATGCTCCGTTTGATGGCGCTGAGATGACGCTTTATATCTGGCGAGAATTTTGCGAGAGCAGCACTCCGCCCGCTGTGGTTGGCCCATCGGTTGCAGAAGTTGTGGCCTCGATCAGAACCAGATGGAGCGAACAAGTCGGTGCTGGATAAGCCGCTCCCTTGTTATGAGTTGATTGACATTCTTTGTTCGAATCATCAGCTTTTCATAACGGTGGCGCTTTCGGATGGTGTTACCTCCGAGTCGCTTTGCACTGAGAAATGAGATGTGTCCCTGATGGCTGGTGTTCCGATGACTATCGAATCAAGATTGGTGATCGGAATGGGTATGTGGGTTTCTCGACCAAGCCTCCCTTCGGAACGATAAATGACGGTCACAAAGATTACTCGATTGTCCTAGCTGGAAAGATCAAGCGGAGGTGGGATCTAGACCTCTTGCCAGAAATCTTTGCCGAAACGAATTTTTGACGGCTGGGAAATTTGCTTCGCTGTGCGAAGAAAGTAAGTTTGAGTCTCGGACTGAGATCGCGCCTGGCTTCGTTCCTTGCTCGGTCGTTGGGGAAACCCAACTCCCTTACAAGCGCCTCGCCAATCAGAATCTCAGCCTCGAGATTTCGACAAATATTTCTGGCAAGAGGTCTAATGGATGGAGAAACCGTGGTTTCTTCGGCCACCAGAAAGCTCGGCCTCAAGCGTGTGGTGAAGATTACGAAAGGTGGGGATGTCTACACGCTCTCACGTAAAGCTGACAGTGAAGCCAAGATTCTCGAGGGGCCTTCGACTTCTGCTTCCTATCAGCACATCCATCCGTTTACAAAGCGTCAGAAAATTACGGGTCAATGGAGTGACGATTGCCTGGTGATTTTCGGGTTCTGGTTCGTGGCTTATTACGAGCAGATTGATTCGGTGATTGGAGATATCGTTGGAAGTGCGTTGGTTTCGGTGACGAATTAGTCTGGCGAATCTGTGGCTGGATCCGATGGGGTGTTGACGATTCGGGAGCATTTGGTGGTCCGAACGATCCGGCCTCATAGAGCTGAGCTCGGTGAGGCCAGCTACAGGTCCGAACTCTGGCGAGTTCGGCTACGCTTATGGGCTTCGCGTTTCTACCGGGAGTAGGGGTAGGATTAAGAGGATGAGAAGGAGGTCTATTCGACCTTCTTTGTTCCCGGGCGGATGGCTTCGATTTCGTTGAGCCAGTCGGGGATTTCGTCGGGGGCGTAGACGGGGAATTGGATCTCCATGCAGGAGACGACGGGGAAGTCGCCTACTTTGTCTTTGCCACTGCGGTTTACGACTACGAAGACTCCGGCAACTTCGCCGCCTTGTGATGCGATGAAGTCGGTGAGCTCAAGGAGGGTTCCGCCGGTGGTGATGACGTCTTCGACAAGAAGGAGGCGTTCGCCGGGTTTGATCTCGAATCCACGCTTGAGTTCGAGTTCGTTGGTTTCGGCGTTTCGCTCGGCGTAGATGGTGCGGGCGTGGACGGCGAGTCCGACTTGCTGTCCTACGGGAACGCCACCCATGGCGGGACTAAGGACAACGTCGATCTGGCCGAGGTCCTTCATGGCATCGACCTTTTGCTCGATCATTTTCTGCAGCTCGTACGGATGCTGCACGAGCTTGCCCTTCTTCACGTAGTAGTTGGAGTGGTTCCCACTCGCGAGGATGAAGTGCCCCTGTTCGACGGCTCCGTAGTCTTTGAGGAGCTCGATGGTTTCTTCAGGAGATGTCGGCAATTCGGTACGCATAGTCTTTGGCTCTTTCTTTGAAGGTGTATTCGTCTTCGGCATAGAGGATGCCGCGGGAAACGTTGATGACGCAGGGGGCTTTTCTTTCTTCGCCGCTGAGGGAATCGAGGTCGCCGCCCTGGGCTCCGAGTCCGGGAATGAGAAGCGGCACATCGGGGATGCGCTTAAGGACGTCAGCAGAGGCGTTGGTCAATCCTAACACGAGCCCCACGGAACCGGGCTCGGCTCTTTCTGCCATGTCGCCTACGAGTTCGAAAACCATGCGGCCAGAGGCCAGCTTGTGCGTTTCGAGGTCGTCGGCTCCGGCGTTGGAGGTGACTCCGAGAAGGTAGATGCCTTTCCCCTCGTACGGGAGGAATGGCTCGACGGAGTCGTATCCCATGTAGGGACTGAGAGTGACGGCGTCGACGTCCCAGTTTTCGAAATAGCCTTTGGCGTAGTGTTCCTGGGTGGTGCCGATGTCGCCGCGTTTCGCATCGAGAATGATGGGGACGTCAGTCTCCTTCATCTTTTCGATGAGATGCTCGATGAGTCGGTATCCGGGAACGCCGAGCGCTTCGAAGTAGGCGATGTTCGGTTTGTAGGCGGCAGCGTATTTCTCGGTCTGCTCGATGACCTGCTCGCAGAACTCCTGGATGGCCTCGATGGAATTGTGTTTTTCCGGGCGAGGATCGATGCCTACGCAGAGGCAGCTTTCACAATCGTCGATGCGTTTCTGAAGACGTTCTGCGTAGGTCATAGTATGATTCAACAGGATTCGCTGAGCGAGTCAAATGGCTTTGCCCAAGGAATTACCCAAGGCGCTCCACAATGGCGTCGCCCATTTCGGTAGTGCCGACTTTCTTCTGGTCGTCTGCGCCAGTATAGATGTCGCCGGTGCGGTATCCGTCGTCGATGACTGCTTTGACTGCGGTATCGATGGCGTCGGCAGCATCGCCGAGACCGAAGGAGAAGCGAAGCATCATGGCTGCAGACAGGATCTGGGCGATCGGGTTCGCGATCCCCTGCCCTGCGATATCAGGAGCGGATCCACCACTTGGCTCGTAGAGGCCGAAGTAGAGTCCGTCGCCTTTGCTTTCACCAAGGCTAGCGCTGGATAGCATGCCAAGTGAACCGGCGATCATAGCCATTTCGTCGGAAAGGATGTCACCGAAGAGGTTCGGAGCGAGGACAACGTCGAAGTCGCGAGGGCGAGCGATGAGCTGCATGGCCGCGTTGTCGACGTAGAGGTGGTCGAGTTTTACATCGGAGTATTCTTTGGCGACTCGCTCGACGGTTTCTCTCCAGAGGAGGCCGTTTTGAAGAACGTTTGCCTTGTCGATGGACGTGAGGCGGCCGTCACGCTTCTGCGCGGCGGAGAATGCCACGTGGGCGATGCGCTCGATTTCGCTGACGCGGTATACCATGGTGTCGATGGCGACTTTTTCGCCGTCGCGCTCTTCGATGCCTTTGGGCTGACCGAAGTAGATGCCGCCAGTGAGTTCACGAACACAAAGGACGTCGAATCCACCTGCGATGCGATCTTCTTTTACAGGAGAAGCGTGGGTCAATGCGGGGAAGCAGACAGCAGGGCGAAGGTTGGCAAAGAGGCCGAAGTGCTTGCGCAATGGGAGGAGAGCTCCGCGCTCGGGCTGGATGTCGGGAGGGAGATTCTCCCACTTAGGTCCGCCGACGGAACCGAAAAGGATGGCATCTGCCGCTTCGCAGGCAGCGACAGTGTCTTCGGGGAGAGGTCCGCCTGTGGCGTCGATCGCGGCACCGCCGACGAGTTTTTCTTCCAGTTCGAAGGAAATGCCTTTGGTATCGGCGATTTTGTCCAACACCTTCCGGGCTTCGGACATGACTTCTGGGCCAATCCCGTCTCCGGGCAATACGGCAATTTTATACGCTGCGCTCATGGAGCGAGACCAAAGACGCGATATTGGCTGCCGCAAGCCGAAAAAACAGACGTCAGTCGTCGGTTTTCGGCTCGGAATAGGCGATTACGCGCTCCCAAGGGTAATCTTCTTCGCTGAGGCTGCCTTCCCGAACCTCAGCGATGACCTTGGAGTCTTTTGAAAGCACGCGGACGATGATGCCGACTGGTTCGTCTTTCTCGATGATCTGGTTTCCGAAGAAGGACACCTCGTCGATTTCGAAAGATTCTGTTTCCAAGACTGCCTCGCGGTTGAAAGCGACAGCTTCGACATCGGAGCTACCTGAGAGTTTGACTCGCTGCTCGTCTCCGTATTTGGGAGTCCTGTATGACCATAGCCCGCCGTCGGTCTCGTAGATCTGTACCTGGTCTTCCCAGACGATGGTGTATTCCATCGATGCTGAGTTGAGAGTCTCTCGGGAGAGATTTTTGATGGTGATCTCGTAGGAGTAGTATTTCCGCTCAAGGCTGTAGGTTTCTTCCTTGTGATCCTCAGACTCTTTCTGTTTTTTCGAAATGGCAATTTCGAGGCGGTAATCGGTCTCCTCTTCGGGCTGACTCTTTAGCCAGTCTTTAATGTACTGCTGATCATCAAGGCTGAGGATGTTGATCTCGCTTTCGAACTCCTGTCCGTCGACGCGCTGGATCTTCATGTAACGGCGATCATCGGAAACGCCGAGCAACATGGCGAGAATCTGCTGGCCCTTTTTATCCGTGAACTGGTGATAGTCGTCCTCTACCTGCCCGTACACAGGGGCACAGGCAAGCATCGCGATTAACAGAATGGCAGGACGGGTTATCACGGCTGTAACAATATAGCTCTTGTCCTGCCATACGGCAGCAGAAATTTACGCTACTTTATGGACACGGGTTAGGGTACCGGTGATGGACGTGATCAATGGCCTTGCGCACTTCTCCGGGCAATTTCACGTCAATACTCGCAATATTGTCTCTCAATTGTTCCATGGTTGTCGCACCTATGAGATTGCTGGCAACGTGGTGACGATCATTGACCCACGAGAGGCACATCTGAGCGAGATTGAGGCCGGCTTCGTCCGCGATTTTTGCGTATTCTTCGATGGCGGCGTCGGCGTTCGGGCCGTTGTATCGAGCAAATCTTTCCCAAATGGAACATCTGGCTCCTTCGGGTTTTGCTCCGCCACGATATTTTCCTGAAAGTCGGCCAAACGCGAGGGGTGAATAAGGCAAGGAGCGCATTCCTTCTTCGTGGCAGACTTCACCGAGTCCTCCGTCGAAGGTGCGGTTCAAGAGGTTATAGGAATTCTGGATGGTGACCATCCGGGGTAATCCGTTCTCTTTTGCCACCTGGAGGAATTTCATCGCTCCCCACGCGGTCTCGTTCGACAGGCCGACGTAGCGGATTTTTCCCTCTTTGATGAGATCGTCGAGAACCTGAAGGGTTTCTTCGATGGGGACGGTGTCTTTGTTCTTCGGTGGGGAGTAGTCTCGCGTTCCGAACAAGGGAACCGGTCGATCGGGCCAATGAAGCTGATAGAGATCGACGTGATCGGTCTGAAGGCGCTTGAGGCTACCCTCGAGGGCCTTGGTGATGTTTTCGCGATTCAGACGAGCGTTTTCGCGAACGTGGGTCACGTGAGGCCCCGGGCCGACGACTTTTGTCGCGAGGAGGACTTTGTCGCGATTCTTTCGATCTGCGAACCAGGTGCCGATGATCCGCTCGGTCTCGTGGCAGGTCTCAGCCACGGGAGGAACGGGATACATTTCGGCCGTATCGAAAAAGTTTACGCCCTGTTCGAGAGCGTAGTCCATCTGCTCGTGCCCTTCGGCCTCGGTGTTCTGTTCGCCCCAGGTCATTGTGCCTAAGCCAATGACGCTGACGCGAAGATCCGTGTGGGGGATTTCCCTGTATTCCATAACTCGACTGAAAAAGACGGTTTCTTTTACCCGTTTCGAATGATCAGACGGTTTTTGGCGCCCCTTCCTTTCTCTTCGGCCCAAACTCGGAGAATATCCTCGTAGATCTGTTTGACGGTTTCTTTATTTTTCAGGCGAAATTCGGAAGTCTTGGCGTGGGTGGTTTCCGGATAGTGCTTGGTGACAATCATGTCGATATCTCCGGTGCCAGCTTTGTCGGAGACTTTATTGGCAAGGTCTTTCAGGCGATTCACGGTAGCGGATCCGCTGGTGATCGAACTGCCCTCGGTAACTGGCTCGAGGTAGTAGAAACGTGCGGTCTGCCCACCATCGGTGTCCACGGTGCACTCGTAGACCTTTACTCCACCGTCGATGAAATATTCATGCTCGCTCGCTGAAGCGATCTGGTCGATGCGGGAGACGAAACGCCCGGTGGAAGTGACGACTTCCCAGAATCCCTGGAAACCGGCTTGATTTCCGTCCTGATTATCGTCCTGGGCTACAATCGGCAAAGCAAGGAAGCCCGAAAGGAGAAGGCTGAAGGCTACGATGGGAGTTTTCATATGCCCGAGCGTATAACAACGGGCCAGCTATGTCTATGCGTGAAGCAGCCTCGGGCGGGCTTTTCGGAACCAGACTTCACGGAGTTGCTGAATCTTACGCCATTTCCCCAAAGCGAATGCGTACCCCGAAAAAAGGCGCTTCGAACGCGGAAGACTGATAGTTTTCCCGATCATTTTCATGAAATTACGAATCTCCATGCTCCTCCCGGGAATTGTATTTCTGAATTTCTCCGGGGCTTTCGGCGCCGACATCGATTTTTCGCGCGACATCCGGCCGATTCTTTCTGACAAATGCTTTTCCTGCCATGGTCCAGATGAGGAACACAGGAAGGCGAAGCTGAGGCTGGATCTGCGGGAAGATGCTTTTGCCGACAAGGATGGAGTGATGGCTTTTCACGCCGGGAACCTGGAGAAGAGCGAAGCATGGCACCGAATCGACTCCTCTGATCCGGATGAAGTGATGCCTCCGCCGAAATACAACAAGCCGGTAACGGAGAGCGAAAAGAAGATGCTGCGGGAATGGATCGAGTCAGGTGCGGAATGGAAAGAGCACTGGTCCTTTGTGGCACCGGAACGGCCTGAAACGCCAAAGAGCAAATTGCATCCGATCGACGCGTTCGTGCGCGCAGGTCTCGACAAGGGGCTGGAGCCTTCGCCAGAAGCGGACAAGCGGACTCTGATTCGACGAATCACTTTTGACCTGACAGGACTGCCTCCAACTCGGGAAGAGGTGCAGGCATTTGTGGGCGACACTTCTCCTGAAGCATACGAAAAAGTCGTGGACCGTTTGCTCTCATCCCAAGCCTACGGGCAGCGGATGGCCCTGATGTGGTTGGATGCCGCTAGGTATGGCGACACCTCAGTGATGCATGCGGATGGCCCTCGCGATATGTGGCCATGGCGCGACTGGGTGGTGAATGCTTACAATCAGAATCAGCCGTTTGATCAGTTTTCGATCGAGCAGCTGGCTGGCGACCTGCTTCCCGAACCGACGAACGAACAATTGATCGCGACGGGGTTTAATCGCAACCACCCGAGTTCGGATGAAGGCGGTGCTATCGCTGAGGAGCTGCGGGTCGGCTACGTGGTGGATCGAGTAAAGACGACCGCAAACGTCTGGCTGGGGCTGTCGATGGAATGCGCCCAGTGTCACGACCACAAGTATGATGCGATTTCGCAGAAAGAATATTTTCAGTTCTACGCCTACTTCAACAACACCGCCGACCCTGGCATGCAAACCCGAAAAGGGAACCAGGCGCCGTTTGTGGAAGTGGTGACAGATATTGAAGAAGATAAGCTGAATGAAATCGATAAGAAGCTGACGAATCTGACGAAGAAAGTCGGGGAAGCAAAATCGAAAGCACTCGCTGCGAACGCCGCACCAGGAGACAAGGAACCCGCTGCGGATGTAGAAAAGCGGGTGAAGAACCTGAAACACTTTTACCCACTCGACGATGTTATTGGAAATCTGTTAGTCGATGCAAAGGGATCAAAAGATGCCACTGGCGAGAAACCCATCACCCCTGTCTTTGAAGGAAAGAATGGTCGAGGAATCCAACTCGAAGGCGGCAAGGTCTACGATGCTCCGGGTATTACTGAATTCGACAACAAGAGCAAGTTCACCCTTTCTGCGTGGATCAAACTGGCCAAAGGGAATGAAGGGGGAGCGGTCATTTCCAAAATGGACGTGGCGAACAGTCATCGTGGCTATGACCTCTGGATGCAGGGAGGCAAGCCAGGGATTCACATCATCAACAAGTGGCCTTCGAATGCGTTGAAGGTAGTGGCCGAGCAGAAATTGACTCCGGGAGAATGGCAACACGTTGCCGTAACCTACAATGGTGGTGGAAAACCAGAGAGCGTAAAAATTTACATCAATGGCAAGGTGGTTCCCCATTCTGTCGAAGCGAAACGTTTGACGGGAACGATCAAGAACGACGTTCCGTTTCGAATCGGGGGAAGGTCTGAGGGAGCGAATTTCACAGGAGAAGTAGACGACATCCACATTTATGATCGCCACCTCACTCACGAAGAGATTTCCTGGGCGATGGAGGATCTCGTGAAGGAAGCGCAATCAACCGTCGCTGAAAAAAGGACGCCCGCTCAGAAGACCATTTCTCAAGGTTCTCAGTTGGCAGCGTCGCCCGAATACGGTGCGCTGCGGACTCAGCAGTTACGGACGGAACTGGAGAAGGTGGAGTTACTTCGTGGGAAGACCACGACGATGGTGATGGAGGATAATCCAGCTGACAAAATGCGGATGACCTATGTTTTGAATCGAGGGCAGTATGACTCACCCGTAGAGGACGAAGCGATTCTGCCGGGAACACCCGCTGCGCTCCCTCCCCTGCCCGACGATGCCCCTGAGAATCGACTGGGATTGGCGCGTTGGCTTTTTGCCGACAACCATCCGCTGACGTCGCGCGTGGCAGCGAACCAGTTGTGGCAGATCTTTTTCGGAAGCGGCATCGTGACGACTCCGGCCGACTTTGGCGCACAGGGAGCGTTTCCGACGCATCCTAAGTTGTTAGACTGGCTGGCGGTGGAGTTTCGCGAGAGCGGTTGGGATGTGAAGGCGATGGTTCGGCAAATCGTCCTATCAAAGACCTATCGCCAATCCTCAAACGTGCGCCCGCATGATATCGAAGTCGACCCGGACAACCGTTATCTTGCACGTGCTCCCCGGTTTCGCCTTCAGGCGGAAATGATTCGAGACAATGCTTTGATGCTTAGTGGTCTTCTCGGAGACAAAGCCAGCGGTCCAGGAGTAAAACCTTACCAGCCATCCGGATTGTGGGCAGAAGTCGGACTGGGTGGAAACCCCAAGTTTGTGCAAGACCATGGCGAGAAACTTTATCAGAAGACGCTCTACACTTACTGGAAACGCTCAGCGCCACCCCCGGCAATGGTCATTTTCGACGCCCCGAATCGGGAGACGTGTGTGATCAAACGTCCTATCACGAATACCCCGCTTCAAGCTCTCGCAGCGATGAATGATGTGCAGATGTTAGAAGCATCTCGTCACTTCGCGGAACGCCTGATGAAGGAAGGCGGAAAGACTCCCGAGGCACGTGCCTCGTGGGCATTCGAAACGGCAACCTCTCGAACACCGGAAAGCGGAGAGCTAGCGGCTTTGTTAGAAATTCACCAGTATGGTTTCGATGAATTCTCCACAGAGCCGGATAAAGCGAAATCATTTCTTGGATCGGGTGAGTCCGATCGTGATGAGTCGCTGAACGTGGCAGACCATGCTGCCTGGACAGTGGTAGCGAGCACGATCTTGAACCTCGACGAAGTTTTGACCCGCAATTGACGCTATGAATCCTCTCGAAGAATTCCAAAAGCACGAGACCCGAAGAAATTTCCTGGGGCGCTCTTGTAGCCTCGTGGGTGGAGCTGCGCTGGCCAGCCTTTTACCCAAAAGTGCAGGCGCTGCGAGTGCGACCTCTCTCGGCGGGTTACCCCATTTTGCCCCAAAAGCGAAGCGAGTCATTTATCTATTTATGGCCGGGGGGCCTTCGCATATCGACCTTTTCGATTACAAGCCCAAGATGCGGGAGCTGCATGGAACGGAGCTCCCTGACTCGGTTCGAAACGGTCAACGCATCACTGGAATGACGAGTGGACAGTCGACCTTCCCCTGTGTCGCTCCCATGTTCAACTTTGAGCGTGTCGGTGAAAGACAGACGTGGATGAATACTGATCTGCTCCCCCACACGGCTTCGATAGCGGATAAGATATCGATCATCCGGACGATGAATACGGAGGCGATCAACCATGATCCGGCGATTACTTACATCAACACTGGCACGCAGCAGTTCGGGCATCCAAGTATGGGTGCCTGGTTGGCGTATGGGTTAGGATCCCTGAGCGATAATCTGCCGGCGTACGTAACGATGATCTCGGTAGGCAAAAAGCCGGGACAAGCTCTCTACGCAAGGCTCTGGGGAAGCGGCTTTCTCCCTTCAAAATACCAAGGGGTCCAATTTCGTAGTGGAAACGATCCGGTTCTTTATCTGAATGATCCTCCGGGCATGGATCGCAGTTTGCGCCGCAAGATGCTGGATGGACTTGGTAGCCTAAACCGCCAGCGATACCAGACTGTTCGAGATCCAGAAATTGAATCGCGGATTTCTCAATATGAAATGGCCTTCCGCATGCAGGCTTCCGTTCCTGATCTGATGGATACCGCCAGTGAGCCGGATCGCGTCTTTGAGCAATATGGTCCTCAGTCCCGCGAGAAAGGAACGTTTGCAGCGAACTGTGTTCTGGCTCGCCGAATGGCAGAACGGGGCGTTCGTTTTATCCAGTTGTTCCACCGTGGATGGGATCAGCACAACAATTTACCAAAGGATTTGGCCCACAACTGCGAAAGCGTGGACCAGCCAGCGGCGGCGTTGGTAAAAGACCTCGAAGAAAGAGGGATGCTGGACGACACCATGGTGGTTTTCGGAGGAGAATTCGGCCGGACCATTTACAGCCAGGGCACCCTGACGAAAGATAATCATGGTCGAGATCACCATGGCCGGTGTTTTTCCACCTGGGTTGCCGGAGGAGGGTTTCAGCCAGGTGTCGACTACGGAGAGACTGACGATTATGCCTGGAACATCGTAAAGGACCCTGTCCACATCAATGACTTCAGCGCCACCGTGCTTCACAACCTGGGTATCGATCACGAACGATTCAGCGTGAAACACCAAGGGCTGGACTCGCGACTGACTGGTGTAGAAGAACGGCGCGTCGTAAAGGAAATCTTGACCTGAGGATAGAACCTATCCCAAAACCTTAAACGCTCCCGCCTGTATCATTTCGTGGGATTCCGGTTAGCGACTTCGTCGGACAACAGCAAGATGGCCCTATGGGCGATAAGTCTTTCACCCACAGCCTGCGTTCTGCCTCGATCGCGGGTGAAAACCCGCTTCCTCGCCACGCCTCGCCTGAGGTCAAAATCCTTAATCGCGGAAGCACTCAAGGCTTTGGGGTAGGTTCTACTCCCCTCGCATAGCGCGGCGGATGTCGCCCGGTTTGTAGCCGTAGAGTTCCTTGGGGAGTTCCGGCTGATCAATCGAACTGATTCTCCAACTGCTGGGTAGAAAGCTCTGCTTTTCCCATGTGAAGACAAACGGCTCTTTCAAGCGATTGATGCGGCGAGTGACTTCGTTGCCGACTGGTCCAACGGGATTTCCCCCCACCGTGAGCTTCGTTTTCACTTCAGCGGTCCCATCTTCGAACGTAGCAGTCTGCTCGTCTGCTGTGACGACGAGCGTCATGAACTGACTTCCCACGTCGACGATAGATTTCGCCGCATCTGCACCGGAAAATCCCCATCGGTCCTCATAATCGTCGGCGAGTAGACGTTCGATCAACCTGGGGTCTCTTCTCTCCACACCTTCAAAAAAGGATTCCTGCCTCTTGGTAACCACGCGTTCCGCCCGCGATTGCCAGATTACCACTCCGACAGCCACCAAAAGCGCGCTGAACGATGCAATTACCACCCATCGAGTGCTTCCAGATTCAATTTTGCGTTGCGATTTATTCACAGCCGGTATCTTCCACAGATTCGGTTCAGTTGTAAAACCGCTTTAACTTAAAAGCTGAATCGGAACCTACTTGTATGGCCACTTATCGTTCAAACGTCGCAGCAATCCTCCGCAGACCCAAGAACGGTAAGATTTTGATCGCGGAGAGAGCGAGCCACCGTGGAAGCTGGCAATTTCCCCAGGGAGGAGTCGACCGTAAGGAAGACCTGATCGGTGCCCTGTATCGAGAAGTGGAGGAGGAGATCGGCGTGAAGCCGGAGTCCTACAAGATCGTGGCCTGCCGGACGGGATACCGATACAAATTCCCCGGCGGACATTTGAAGAAAAACCGATATTGCGGGCAGAACCAGACCTATTTTCTCTGCGACTACTTCGGAGGAAAGAACGATATCGATCTGGAGAACCACGTTCAGGAGTTCGTGGACTACAAATGGATCCATCCTGAGAATTTCAATCTTGCGTGGGTTCCGCCTTTTAAACGCCCTGTTTTTCGACGCGTCTTTTTTGACTTCTTCGGTCTCAAGCGGCTCGCTTCCAAGTCTAAGAAGAAATAGGCTGATCGTTTGCTCTTTCGAAAAGTTCGAATCAATGGCACGTTCTATACGTCTCTCCCATTGGTGCTATGTCTTTCGGAATAAGAGAAAAGGTCGCCCTGTTGGTCATGTTGGCGACAGCCGCTTCCTGCTATCTGGTAGCAAAAGTCCTCACTCATCGCGCGACAGCCAATCTTCGTGAACACGAATTAGTCGACCTGGGAGATGAGGCATCTCTCCGCGGCTGGGTCATGATCGACCGTATCGAAGGCCTCAAGGACGACCTCATTAAAATCGCCTACAATTCGAACTTCGCGAATGACGTCACAAGCGACAAGACCGAGGAAGAACTTTTCAAAATCGCCCGTGGACTGTGCCGCCGATACTGGAAGAATCACCTGAGACTCGATGTCGTCACGATTCGAGATGGCATTCCGAAAACGAAGGTCATTTCATCCAAAGCCATCGTTGACGAGAAGGACATGTGGCTGCCACCACTGGAACAACTGGCGAGGCCAGGCCTGAACGTTTCTTCAATCCAACGGATGCGGGTAGTCCATACGAACATCCCGGGTCACGATGAATTCCCGAGGTGGGAACCCGTCATCTGGGCGACAGCGAACCTTGATCGTGAGGGCAGCCAGTCGACCGATACTTCCCGGTATGTTCGCATCATGATGACGCTCTACGATGAGCCGTCACCAAGGCATCTTTTTACACTGGAAAACAGCGATGGAGCCCAACTTGTCCGGCACGACGAATCAGATTCGCTGGAACGAGGTAACGATCAGGTGTTTCTCAAGCTGAGTAAAACAGAGGAGTTGCAGAGTGCTCTGGAAGAGCGCCGGGAGGAGAGGAAGAATCCAACAGAAAACGAAGAAGAGCCAAAAGTGGAAAGGCTGGTGCGAAATGAGAACGTCCCGCTCAATAGCCCCTACTTTTTCCGCGAAGGAACGCCTGGGCAAGCTTTGACAGACGTGCTCGATGAAATGGAGGATCCTGAAGTTCTCGAAATCCTCGAAAGGATCCAAGTCGAGGCAGCCCCATACGGTCGAGTGGGAGGGATGCAGGGCGGAGTACGCGAGGTGCGGATCTTAGCACATTCTCGAGAAGAGCTGGAAACCATTCAGCAACTGGTGACCGATGCCCTTGAGAAGGAATTCTCTATCGAACACACTCATATCAATTGGCGCGCTGTCGTGGAATGCGATGAGATCCACTCCTGGGCCGTAAAAATCGTATCAGGCAGCGTCGATCACTGGGAGGAGTATTTGATCCACTACGCCGTGCTCGACGACGAACTTGCTTCCTCGATTGAATACGAAATGAAGGCCGTACAGAATGTAGCACTCGCTGTCGCGGCTATGTTCGGGATCTTCGGGTTTCTGATCGCTATGCACTTTATCCGACCGCTGAGGCAGATGACTCTCACAGCGCAAAAAATTACGGATAGCCACGGTAAGGGCCTTTATAAAAAGGTAGGAGCACTGGCCCGAAATCTCGAGATCAAACGGAGAGATGAAGTGGGAGATATCGCTCGGGCTTCCAAGAGACTGTTCGAAGAGCTAATCTCATCGCAGGAAGAGTTGGAAGATCGAGTGCATGAGCGAACCCATGAGCTTCGCAGAGCCAATTCCAGCCTGGAAGAAGCGAATGAGAAACTCATGAGCCTGAGTCATGAGAAAGATGCTTTTGTCGCAAAGATCAGCCACGATCTACGGCAGCCACTCAACGCGATTTTCCTGCAGGTAGAGGCTTTGAAACTTTCTGAGCTCGATGACGCACAGAAGAAGGATGTGCAGCGCATTCATGACCACGCTGCGCGAGAATTGAATCTGGTGAATGATATCCTGGAATATCAGAAGATCATCATGGGTGCGGAGACGCTCAATAAGGATACCATCGATATTCAATCACTCGTGGACGATCTCGTCGAAGCGCACACCGCCAGCCTCGACCAGAAGCCTGTGGAATTAAAAGAAACGTGCGACAAGGACATCGGTAGTCTCGTGGCAGACGACCGGCGCCTTCGTCAGGTATTAGGCAACCTGGTGGGTAATGCCTGTAAATTCACCAAGGAGGGATCCGTCACCATAGAAGCGCGTGCCCGGGAGATTGGTGAGGTTCCGTGGGTCGAATTCACAGTGGCAGATACGGGTCGCGGAATGAGCCCGGAAGAACAGTCCAAAGCATTTACCCCCTTTGTTTCAAACAAGAAAGACAACGCCGGGGGCAGCGGGTTGGGGCTCTCCATTTGCAAGGAGCTCGTGTCACAAATGGGCGGTCGGATTGGTTTCATAAGTGAACTTGGCGAGGGCACACAATTCAGTGTCTTTCTTCCTCGCATACCGGACTCAGAGCACTACGAGAAACGAGAAATTCCCGAGAGTGAAGCCGAGTTCCTGATCAAGCCCTCCATGAACGGAGACCGCCTGTTGCCGGGCTCTGACGGAGGCACGATTCTAGTGATCGACGACGACGAGCGGGTAAGAAACATGCTTTCACGCATTCTTGGGGCAGAAGGCTACGACGTCATCACCGCTCCCGACGGACCATCAGGCATTGCACTCGCAAAAAGAGAACAGCCAGATGCCATCACTCTGGACGTCGTGATGCCTGGCGGAAAAGACGGGTGGGATGTTTTGCATACCCTGAAGGAATCCCCCGAGACCGAGCGGATCCCGGTGATCATGGTTTCCGTAATGGCAGAAAGTGAAAATGGATTCGCCCTCGGAGTTGAAGACTACCTGGTGAAGCCGATCGACATTGACCGATTGAGTCGAGTCATTGCACGGGTGACAAGCCATGCCCCCCAGCGAAACATTCTCCTTGTCGACGATGATGTGGACTCCCTTCAGGCACTCCAGCGATTGATGGAACAGGCCGGTCTGCAGACAGTAATTGCCGAGAATGGAGCAAGAGCTCTCGATGTGCTTCAGAAAACTCGCCCTGCAGCGATTGTGCTCGACCTGATGATGCCGGAGATGGATGGCTTTGAGTTTCTCCAGCGGCTGCAAACCGACAGCAGCTTGAGTTCTATTCCAGTCATTGTCATGACTGGGAAAGAACCCTCGGAAGAAGAATTCGAGTTTCTTCGCGAACGAGTGGCCACGGTTCTCAGAAAAGGAGAGAGCTCCCCCTCTGAGTTACTTCGACTCATCCAAAAGAGAGTTCGCCCTGCCGTCGAGCTACGTGCCTGAGGAAGGAGATCTTCTTCCCAAATAAAGAAAGATGGATATGTTTCTTCGATGAAGCTGCTCGCCCTCACATTCGTGTTTGTTGGTCTCACCCTTCCTTCTCTTGCTGACGAGACTTTTTCCAAATACGATACCAACGGCGACAAAGTGGTTACCTTTGCGGAGCTTCTCCGGAAGAAGGATCTCGAGCTTACCCATGCGAGGGAAAATCTGGCGGAGAAAGATGATTCTCTGAAAGGCGATATTGATGTCGATGCTAATGAGCGGACCATTGATTTTTTCGCCAGTTCCGAGTTCAGAGCTTCCGACTCCAGCGCTGAGCTTCGCTTTTCGCCAGTTGAATTGGGGATTTTCGTCCGGGATCTGATCAGTCGCCTCGATACTAATGCCGACAACGCTGTCAGCGGAACTGAGTGGGAAATGGAAAAACGGAAGCAACTAGAGCACTCCTCCACTAGCGTTGACTGATCATTTTATTTGATCTCTATTCGCTTAAAGTGTTCATTAGAACACTTTAATGTCTAAACCGACCTCCCATAAAGGCCGAGGAACCATCTCGGCTCCCGGAAATCGATTCGAGTCGCTGCATATTGAGCAGGATCCCGGCGCTTGGGAGGAAATCGCTGCCACTGATCCAGACTTCGAATTGGATCGTCCCAAGACCATTGTTTCTCATGATGACAGCCAGAGCATTATCACACAAAACCACAGCCCGGATTTAGGATTCGACTTCAGCCTGAATCCTTACCGGGGGTGCGAGCATGGGTGCGCTTACTGCTATGCCCGCCCCTATCACGAGTATCTCGGATTCAATTGTGGAATTGATTTTGAGACCCGTATTCTGGCAAAGCCCAAGGCGGCAGAGTTACTCGAAGAGACTCTCTCCAAAAAGTCCTGGAAGCCCGCCTCACTCGCCTGCAGTGGCGTGACAGACTGCTATCAGCCAGTCGAAAGGGAATTGAAAGTCACCCGTTCCTGCCTCGAAATACTCGCTGATTTCAGAAATCCGGTGGGAATCGTGACCAAAAATGCCTTGGCAACACGAGATGTCGATTTGCTGGCAAATCTCGCCAATCACGGAGCTTCCGCCGTTGTTTTATCGATCACCACCCTTGACGCCAAACTCGCAGGAACGCTGGAGCCACGTGCGTCCCGACCACAAGCGAGACTGGAAGCGATTCGCACGTTGAGTGAGGCAGGAATACCGACAGGAGTGTCGGTAGCCCCTATTATTTCCGGACTGAACGATCACGAAATACCCGCCATCCTTGAAGCGGCCGCAGAACATGGGGCCCAGTTTGCGACGGGAATCGTTTTGAGGCTCCCATTCGCGGTGAAAGATATTTTCTCGGCATGGCTGGATCAGTTCGCAGCAGGTAGAAAAGAGACCATCCTGAACCGTGTCAGAGAAATGCGGGGAGGGAGTCTCAACGACTCCCGATTTGGCCACAGAATGAAGGGAAAAGGGCCTCTGGCAGAGCAGATTGAGCAGATGCTGGCGGTCTCCAAAAAGCGCTATGGCCTAGATCGGAAGCGAGAACCGCTCTCGATTGCAGCTTTTCGTCGACGAATCCCCGGCCAAATGGAACTCTTCGACTGTTGAATTTACGCCAAGGACGTGCATATTCCCGCGCGTCGACCGAGAATATTCCCCCGAAATCGGAATTCTCGGTTGCCAACGGACGGCTTTGATCAACTATAGCCGCTCCCAATTACGGTTCAATCCAAACAACCCAGGTAGATGGCAGACCTCTCCAAATATAGAAACATTGGTATCTTCGCACACGTGGATGCCGGTAAGACAACTACGACCGAGCGTATTCTCAAGCTCACCGGAAAAATCCACAAACTCGGGGAGGTGCACGATGGTGCCGCTACCACCGACTTCATGGAACAGGAGCAGGAACGTGGTATCACGATTCAGTCTGCTGCAACGACCTGTTTCTGGGACGACCACCGTTTCAACATTATTGATACTCCCGGACACGTTGACTTCACCATCGAGGTGTATCGTTCATTGAAGGTTCTCGATGGCGGTATCGGTGTTTTCTGCGGATCTGGAGGAGTTGAGCCCCAGTCCGAGACCAACTGGCGTTACGCAAACGATTCCAAAGTTGCTCGTGTCATTTTCGTAAACAAGCTCGACCGCCTTGGTGCTGACTTCTATCGCGTCGTTCAGCAGGTGAAAGACGTTCTCGCAGCAAAGCCTCTCGTGATGGTTCTTCCGATCGGTATCGAAGACGATTTCACCGGTGTGGTCGACCTGCTTACCCGCAAGGCCTACATTTGGGACGACACTGGACTCCCTGAAAACTACACGGTTGAAGATGTCCCCGCTGACATGGTCGACAAAGTCGAAGAGTATCGCAACGAACTCATCGAAACCGCAGTCGAGCAGGACGACGAAGTCATGGAGGCTTACCTCGAAGGTGAAGAGCCAGACATCGACACGATCAAAAAGTGTATCCGTAAGGGAACGATCAATCTTTCTTTCTTCCCAACCTACTGCGGTTCCGCGTTCAAGAACAAGGGTATCCAGCTCGTTCTCAACGCTGTTATCGACTTCCTCCCCAGCCCAACCGAGGTGCCACCACAGCCCGAAGTTGATATGGAAGGTAACGAAACAGGAGAATTTGCGATTGTTGATTCCAGTGAGCCACTTCGTGCTCTGGCGTTCAAAATTATGGATGACCAGTATGGCGCACTTACTTTCACCCGCGTTTACTCCGGTAAGCTGCAGAAAGGCGACACCATCCTGAACACCTTTACAGGTAAGACTGAGCGTGTTGGTCGTATCGTGGAAATGCACGCTGACTCCCGCGAAGATCGTGACGGAGCAGAAGCAGGCGACATCGTTGCCCTGGTTGGCCTTAAGAACGTTCAGACAGGTCACACTCTCTGTGATCCAAAAGACCCTGCCACACTCGAACCGATGGTATTCCCAGATCCGGTTATCTCGGTAGCGGTTTCTCCGAAAGACAAGGGTGCATCCGAGAAGCTTGGTGAAGCAATTGCCAAGATGGTTCGCGAGGATCCTTCTTTCCACGTCGAAACTGACCCTGACAGCGGTGAGACCATCCTGAAAGGAATGGGAGAACTTCACCTCGACATTAAGGTCGACATCCTGAAGCGGACTCACAAAGTCGAGGTCGAAGTAGGTGCACCTCAGGTTGCCTATCGTGAGACAATCACGAAGCGCGTCGAAGACAGCTACACACACAAGAAGCAGTCCGGTGGTTCTGGTCAATTCGGTAAGATCGACTACATCATCGAGCCTCTCGAAGCAGGTGGTGAAGGATTTGAATTCGAATCGACCGTTGTCGGCGGTAACGTTCCTAAGGAATACTGGCCAGCAATTGAGAAAGGTTTCAAACTTTCCAAAGACAAGGGTGTTCTCGCTGGATTCCCTATGCTCGATTTCAAAGTTACGCTCGTTGATGGTGCCTACCACGCAGTTGACTCCTCAGCTGTGGCATTCGAGATCGCTGCTAAGTCAGCCTATCGCCAGACAATTCCAAAGGCGGGTCCTCAGTTGCTTGAGCCGATCATGAAAATCGACGTTTTCACTCCTGAAGACAATGTCGGTGACGTAATCGGTGACTTGAACCGCCGCCGCGGCATGATCAAGACTCAGGATTCTACCCCAACGGGCGTTCGTGTGAAAGCCGATGCACCTCTGAGCGAGATGTTCGGATACATCGGTGACCTTCGTACGATGACTTCCGGACGTGGTCAGTTCTCTATGGAGTTCTCACACTACGCGCCTTGCCCGAAGAACGTGGCAGAGGACATCATCGCCAAGGTGAACGAAGAGAAGGACAAATAAGAAAAGTCCTTTCTTTGTTCCCAAAGAACGATTTGAAAAGCCGGGTGGATATCCACCCGGCTTTTTCTTTGTTCAGGAGATCAAAAAAGAGAGGCACCTCTCTCGAAGTGCCTCTCTTGACTAAACCAAACGACTGGCAAATGGAAAATAATCAGGCAGCAGCAGGTTGCTCGAGAACATCCAGGCGAAGTCTTGACCAAGACAATCTCTGGTCTTCAGACTCTCCTTCCTGCCCGACGAAAGCTGTCAGGCGAGTGTTCCCTTCGAGAGAGAAAGCAGGATACAGGAAGATTTCTCCCTGGATACGCACGCTGCATACAAAATTGGCGCCGAAGCGGTAAAGAGTGAGGTCGCAAGCAATCGGCGAGCCCGGGCTTACAGGAGACTGGGATAGGTAACCGATAACTCCTCCTCCGTTACTGAGGTCGCAAACTTCGCCAGTAGCCGGATAGACTGCTACCGTGATACCTCGATTGCAGCTCTCATCGCGGATACCGACGAGAATTCTTTTGGTAACGCGGGAGGGCTCCAAGTCTACTTTGAAGCTGATCTCGGCATTCGGATTGTCGACCATTGGGGTCTTACCCAATTCTTCGAGCTGAAATTGCTGGAGATTCGGAATGATGGAGTTCATAACAACAGATGAGGCAGATTTCACAAAAACAACGCAGGATTACGGAATAATTTATAATTTATATTGTTATTATACAAAGTTTATTCTTGTTAATCAAATAAAATATGAAAATTATTGAAACTTCGTTAAATTTTCAGCTTCGCGAAGCAAAATACTGATTTTGCTTTTCATTCCCGCTCACCTCACCTCTCTTATCCACCAGAGCATTTCAGGCACGAAGGGTTCGATTTTCCCGGCCGGTGAGTTCGATTATTACACGAATGGAGGACGATTTTTTCACTGAAGATCTCATCGTAGATGAAACCTCGGAAAATGTTAAAGGGGGTAAATATTCCTCTTTTCCAGATCCGACGATGCCTCTTGCTGCCAGGATGCGCCCCCGCAATCTGGATGAATACGCCGGGCAGTCGCACATTTTGGGCGAAGGGAAGTTGCTGCGCAGGGCCATTGAAGCAGATCGGTTCACCTCGTTGATTTTCTATGGGCCTCCCGGAGTTGGGAAAACGAGTCTGGCTGAGTTGATTGCGCAGCGGACGAAGTCGCGTTTTATCAACCTTTCTGGAGTTGAGAGTAATGTGGCCGAGATTCGGAAGGCTGCGGAGGCGGCTCGGCAGTTTCAGCGCACCCGAAACGAAATCACCACGCTGTTCGTGGATGAGATTCACCGGTTCAACAAATCGCAACAAGACGTCCTGCTGCCCCACATCGAGCGAGGGACGGTTCGTTTTATCGGTGCGACAACGCACAATCCTTATTTTTACATCAACAGCCCCCTGGTATCCCGTAGCCAGGTATTTCAGCTTGAGCCTTTGTCTGATGAAGACTTGGCCAAACTTCTGCAATCTGCCGTTTCCGATCCCGAACGTGGGTTCGGGAAAAAGGATATCGATCTCAGTCCTGAAGCGGCGAAGCACTTTGTCGCCATGTGCGATGGTGATGCGAGAAAGCTTCTGACCTCGTTTGAACTTGGCGTTCTCACCACTGAGCCCGATCCCGAAACGGGAAAGATCACAATCGATCTGGATGTTGCGGAGGATTCGATTCAGCGGAAAACGGTGGTCTACGATGCTGATGGAGACGCGCATTACGACACGATCAGCGCATTTATTAAGTCGATGCGCGGCTGCGACCCGGATGCGGCGTTGTACTGGCTGGCGAAGATGCTTTACGCGGGAGAAGACATTCGTTTTATCGCGCGGCGTATCGTGATCGCCGCCAGTGAGGATGTGGGTATGGCGGACTCCAATGCTTTGCGAGTGGCAGTCGCCGCACAGCAAGCGGTGGAGTTTATCGGGATGCCGGAAGCTCGGATTCCCCTCGCCCATGCCGCCGTTTATGTCGCGACCGCGCCAAAGAGCAACCGCGCGTACGAGGGGATCAATGCCGCTCTGAAAGATGTCGCGGAAGGGAGAACGCTGGCAGTCCCTCCGCATCTGCGGACAAAGTCGCGGAAGAAGCTGGGCACCGAAGGCGGAGCCATTGAGGATGGTGAGACTGTGTACCAGTATGGGCATGACAGCGAAGAGGGATACATCCCTCAGGCGTATATGCCGGAAGGCCGACGGTATTACGAGCCATCACAGAATGGGATGGAACAAAGGGTAGCCGAGCGATTGGAGCATTGGCGAAAGCTTTTTGAGGAATCAAGAGGCTCCACGTAGAGTCGTTTCACCCTGCTGCCTGGGCCTTGGCCTGCTGAATCTTCTCTCTCACAAAAGAATTCACTTCCTCGAAAAGCCAGACGCCAAGCCTTTCGCGTTCCGCATTGGCAAACCGAACGTAGCCCCACTCCCCCTCAAGAGGTGATTCATTCCCATCCAGGGCCAGACTGGCTCTGCCTATAAATCTTGAGTCAACGAGTTGCCTTCCCATCAATCCTGTTTGCGATCGATCTTTTTCCTGAGCAATTTCCTTTTCACGCTCGACCAGAGGTTCGGCACTCGCACGTAAAGCAAGCGGGCCTCCACCAGGGGCAGCCATGACTTCGTGCGGAAGTGTTCGAGTCGCACGACTTTCCAATCTGTCCAACTTTCCGGAGATCTCCTTCGGCCTCCCCCGCAGTCGAACCCGGATAACTGGGTCATCCTGTTCAGCGATCTCTTCGAAGTCCTCCTGCCGAATCGAAATGAGCAATTCTTTCTCTTCACTGCCAATAACGGAGAGGATTTCGTCGCCTACATTCAACCAGGTTCCCGGGAGGGATTCGAGTTTTCGGCCAACAATTCTCCCATTGTTAGGTGCCTTTACTTCGAGCGCCGCCAAATACTTCCGGCTTTCGAGGATCTTTTCTTCCAGTCCTTCAATCGTTTCCAATTCTGCCTGGTAGGCGGACAGGTCTTCGGCCTGGTAGTAGCTGCGCGCCCGGATCTTCGACCACTGAAGCTCGACTTCGAGCTTTTTGTATTCGGCCTCCTCGTCAGGATTCGAAAGATGAGCCAGAATATCTCCCTCTTTGACGGTATCCCCTTCGTTTACGAGAACGGTCTCTACCTTTCCACGAACTCCTGCGCGAATGTTCTCCCGATCCGTATACTCAACGACACCGAGAGCCCTGCCTGTGGGATTGATTCGAACCAAAAACAAAAGTAACGCGAGTGCTCCGACCAAAGCGCCCAATCGAAGCATGACCTGTAGAGGTTTCACCCCGCTCCCTTTCTTCCCCAGGAAGGTAATGAACTTCACTACCATCGAGCCCAATACAAACAGGATGGATGCCAGCGCTAGAACCAAGCCGGCCCCTTTAAACAAGAGACTGACGATGATAGTAATTCCGATCCAGATCACGACTTTCCAAATTGCTGCCAGCACTCCATACAATGGAACTGCCACAGGATGCTGCCGCGCTGCCGGAGGCATCGGGAGATCTTTCACGCCGAGTAAGAAATGCTTTCCAAACCACAGGAGAAACTGCTGCCCCTTCGTTCCCAAATTAGGAATGCCAAGCAGATCGCAGAGAATGTAGTACCCGTCGAACCGCATCAACGGGTTGGCATTGAAGAGGACTGTCACGAATGTGGCGGCGATGACCGCGCTGTGAAGTGACGTGTTAAGAATGCCAGGAGCTGTATTCAGCCAACCTAACAGACACACGCATGCGATAGCGACTTCGACATACATCCCTGCTCCCGCAACAACAATCCGCTTCCATTTTGACGTAAATTTCCAGCTTGAGGAGGCATCTACGAATGCCAAAGGAGTCACAAAGGCAAGGAGCTGAACACCCCATTCAGGAACCGCACCTCCATACCGACGGGTCGCTAGTCCATGCCCGAATTCGTGAAGGACCTTCAACACGGCATAGATTGCGATGACACGAATCCAGTTCTCTGGAGCAATCACCTGCCCAGCCGCCGAAACAAACCTTTCCCACTCCGGAGCAAGCTGCGCGGCTGTATACGCTATGAGAAACAACCACAAGAGTAATCCCGGAAGGGAAAACAACCATCCAAGCCATTTCTGGGAAGAAGCGAGAAGTCGATCAGGACATCCAAGAGGGATCTTGAAAAACATGATCTTGGCGACCGGGTTCTGCTTTCTTTTCTCCCGCTGCCTGGTCCACTGCTCCCGCCGGCGTTCCCCCTGGCCACTCGTTTCCGATTCGAGCAGATCATTATCTATGAGCCAGCGAAGCATCTGCTCGCCTTGTTGCTCGGTCAGGGCATCTTCCCCTTGCGTTGCTGCGTTCCGAGCGAGTGCCTGAGCGATCGTCGTACGCCCATCAAAACTTTGAATGAACTGATGCTCCGGAAAGCCGACGTGGAAGAAGCGTCCCTTGGAAGTGTCTTCAATGATGTAGGTCGGTTCGCCGCGGTACTCTTGGTAGTGCGTGCGCACATCTCTGCGCAAGCGAGGTCGCGACGAAGAAATTTCACTGACTCTATGATCGATAGACATCGCCGACCAAAATTACCAAAGCTTCAATCGTAGATATTCCCAAAGTCGGTGGAAGAAAATCCAACCCAACGGTTTTCGGTCCGTAAGAATTCGAACATCTCCTTTCATTCCCGGGCGAAGAATCTCGTTCTTGTTTTCCAGCGTTGCCTCAGCAATGAAAACATTTGTTCCGTCCTGAATTTCCGAAACAGGATGAATCATCCCCAACTCTGACTCCCAGACCTGGCTGCTATCTGATTCGAGACGAAGTTTCACCTCAGAGCCAACTGATGCATGCCGAACTTCTGTTTCGGGGATAGCAATCTCCATGATCATTTCGTCTAACGGAGCCACTTCAAACAATTTCTCTCCTGCCGTGACAGGAACCCCTTCCGACCTTTCCAAGTCCCCTACCAACACGACGCCGTCGATCGGCGAACGGATGATCAAATTGTCACTCCGGAATTGAAGTCGCTCGACTTCAAGAGCGAGTCTGTCAGCTTCCAGCTGCGTCATTTGAATTGTGGCAGGATCTTCCAACACCATCGCGTTGTCACGTTTCTTCACGGCAGCACGCTGAGCGGCAATTGATTCTGCCAACTGCACTCGTGTTTCGCGCCCATCGAGTTCAGCGAGAATCTGCCCTTCCTCCACCTCGTCTCCGGGCTTCACGTATGTCCGATACAAGCGGTTATCAAATGGCGCTGCCACAGTCCGTCGAACGACTGGCTGAATCCGGCAGTCTGCGTTCAACCGATACGTCACCGGGAATAGCATCGTTACTGTAAGCGCAAGCACCGCGATTCCCGCTGCAATCCTACGGGTCATTCCGCTACGCCAGAAACGAAGCCAGCTTCCCAGAAGTGGTCCGGGTTTGGATTTTTTGAGAAAACCTACCAAGGCCGTCAAATGAGGCTGACAGGCCCTGACCAATCGATAGCTCTTTCTGCTGACACTTGGAGCTCCCGCTGCCCACATCAGGGCAACCGCTCCAGAGAAACCG
Source organism: Verrucomicrobiales bacterium (assembly GCA_002698785.1). Classification (GTDB taxonomy): domain Bacteria; phylum Verrucomicrobiota; class Verrucomicrobiia; order Verrucomicrobiales; family DEV007; genus Arctic95D-9. Next base: position 566,606 of record PAAG01000047.1, read on the forward strand.
GCTTCCTTACTCACCAGCGGAGCGACTACGACACGACCGGATTTAAAGGAATGGAGGAGATCGTCGTGGTTGGCGGAGATGACGACCTCTTTGATCATTTCGTCCTGCCCTGGCCAAACGGTTATCTCGCCGAGAGCAATCGCTTCCTTCATCGCTGCACCCAATTGAGAATATCCGAGCGTTCGTTTTTCTTCGCTGCTCATTCCCGACACGGCGTGAACTTTGCAACTGTGGCTGTTTCCCGTTCCGATCGCGACCCTCTGGCATCCGAAGAACTTTTCGAGTTCAGTGGCAAGGGAGAATGCAGCTCGCTTGAAAGTGTCAGCCTCAGCCGTGCGAGAAAACATTTCGACCAGCATGGTCGCCTGGTTGAACGCCTGCTCGTTTTCATTGGCCTCTTCGATCAGGTCGCGCTGAACAAAAAACTGCGTCGTCAAATGCAGCATCGAGAAGCAAGGATCGGCAAATGCGACACGCTCTGGTGGAAGGAATGCTGTCAGACAGATGGGAGAATCGGACTGCAAAATGAAGGGAACGGTAAGCCGTGCGTGTTGCCGACCCGCGATGAGAACCTGTGCCTGGTTGCTCACTCTTTCGCTCAAGGTCTTCTCAATGAGTTCAGCGGGAGGTATCCAGACTTTTCTCTGTTCGGGGTCAGTCGTTACAGATGCAAAACCCACAATGGATACCTTGGAATCGGCTTGCTCATGGATGGCAACGGCAGCTGCGCCGAGAAGGAGCTTCACGTATTCCGCAAAGAGCTGGAGAAACTCCTGCCGATTCGCAGCACGCCCGAAAAGCTGCGCCAAGGGGTGAAGAGAGTCCTCTGGCCGCAGCGCACGAATGACGGGTACATCACCAGCAGGCCGGCGGCTTTCAACCGGCTTTCCTACAGACCCACGAACATCACTGACAACATCACCTGACATAAAACTGAAATCAGTCGCCGTCCGGGAGAATGTGCCGGAAAATCGACCGAACAAAAAGATACCTTGGATAAGACAAGCTGACAATCACCGAAACGAAGGCTTTTTGAGCCCATTCTCGAATGTGCCTTAGAGAATCGAATTGGTTCTCACTCGGTGCATTTGGCAAAATGAAGGGAAATGATGGGAGTTTCCGTTTTTATCATTTTCCTCGTAATCCTTTAAACGTCATTTGATTGTGTATTTTCATCGACCATCATTTTGTGATTTTTCCTCATTTCCAGGGGATTTCGTAGTTTTGGGCGGCGGCGAGAGAACTCGCTGAGCACCATTCTAACATAACCATAAATAATGGTCGAGAAGTTTACAGAGGCGGCACGATCTCAGTTGCTCTGCTGCCACCAAAAGGCGGAACTCCATACTTTGTGAGAGTTGACCAGTTGAATTACTTTCCGCTGAACTATCCGAGTTTTCTGGGTACGATCCTCTACCGAAACTCTCCTTCGAGGTAATTCATGTATCGCCAAATGCGATCGTTGCGGGGAGGTGGAGGTTTGCTTTCGAGTTGCCGTCTCAATTTCTGGTAGTCGTCAAACTCACCACTGCGGGAAGGCGCCGAGGTGGCTTCGTAGTAGTTCAAGTAGTCCTCGGTCTGTTTCATGGTCGAATTGATTTTCTCCCTCATCTCTTTTGCGGAGGTGATTAAACTCTCAATTTCTTTGATATCTCTTCTCCCTATCTTCTCCACTATCTCTTCGTAAACCGTTATCAAGGGTCGATACAAAGGAGCACCCACCTGTTTCAATCGCTGCAATCGACCAAAAACCTGGATGAGCTCGTCTTCGGCCCCCGGCAAGCCAATGTATTTGGAGTAGTCAAACAGTGTGCCTGTAAATTCCTGCTTCACCTGCTCTTCCTCGGTCTTCTGAAAAATCTTTCGGAGGAATCCCTCTTTCTTTTTCTCGGTGAAAATGACCTCATTTTCCTGCGAGGGAAGAATGCGAAACACCAGCGCTTCGTCGAGCAGCCGCTCGGTCTCTGCCCTGGACAGATATTCCGTGCGTTGCTGCTGACCGAGCATCGCCAATTGCAAGGCCCACCACTTTTCGATTCCCTGATCCATCTCCCGGAACTCCGGAAAATATTGCCGGAGCAGGACGTTTAGTTGTGGATTCTCCAACATACCCAGATCGTGCAACAAACTGCGCATGGAAGCGTCTCCTTCCGGTTCCTGCTCAAGCAGGGTTTTTACAAATGCGGCAGAAGAGGCCCGGAAAAGGTCGTAACTGAGAGGATCCAGATTTTCGGGATTCTCTACCGCAAAGATCTCTTCCGGATTTAACATCTGACCACTTGCAAAAAAACCCTCGTAAAAAGCACTGGGACTTCCCGCTCGGCGATGAACGATGAGTTGGTCGAATCCATGGGTAAGCCAGGGTGGAACTTTTATCGGCCTATCTTCCACGAGACTGGGGTTGTCGACGGCTCCGCCCAGCATTTGTTCGAGTATCAGGGCTCGAACGGTTTCCAACCGAAATTCCTCTTCCTGAAACTGGTCATGCAAACGAACCTGCATCAAAATCATCATTTTATCCCCCGGTCGGATCTGTGGTGACACCCGAACGGAGTCACCTCGATAGACATCATCAGGGTTACCCCAGAGTTCGATCCATATGGGAACTCGCCACGGCTCTCTCCTGTAGGGACGATCGGCCCGAAATGTGAAAATCAGCCTGCGGAAATCTTCTCTCAAGTCCCGCGTATATGAAGAGAACATCACCCGCGCACTGGGGTTTTCGCCAGAAACCCGGATTTGAAAATCCTCCCCCCACTCGCTTGCCGGCTTTTCTTCCGCAGTAGCCCTCGAATCACGTTCCCCGACGCGAGTCGATTCGGGCGAAGCCCCCTCCTCCTGAGCCCATGAATCGACTGAGGTGAACACAACGAAACTGCTCAACAGCAACGTTTTCCACAGGCTCCCCGGCCTCCCGATGTCTCTTTGTAATACCACGCCGAAACTTACCGAAATCCAGGATTGAATGCAATAGCGCCAAATGTGAAGCGAGCAGACCTGGTCTCAAGTGCCTTTTCACAAATCGAAGTGTTTCCTTGAGGGGTAAGATTCTGACTCGGTCGATTCACGAAAATACTTTTGGGAACCGGTCTAAGCACAAAAAATCGCCGGAAGCCCCGAGAGGCAACCGGCGAGTTTTTGTTGAGGGGATTTTACGAATCCTTATTTGATCTCGATACTACGAGGTTTGACCTCGTCGCGAAGCGGAAGACGAAGAGTCAGTACTCCATCGCTCAGCTCGGCAGAGATCTGACTTTCATCCACCTCCGGACCGACATCCAGCCGGAGCCTGTAGCCTCGATCTTCATTGGCGTGGCCCAGAGGCCTCCAGCCTTCGGGAAGCTCAAATCGGCGATTGGCCGAGATGTCGAGGATCTCGTCTTCCACCGTGATGGAGATATTCTCGCGCTTCACTCCCGGCAGCTCTACGGCCACCTCCCAAGCATGGTCATCATAGCTTGAGGTATATCTGGGCTTGTATTGTTCTACCCGACGAGCCGCCAGGGCGGTTGTGGGCTTGGCTTGTTCGTTGTCGCAGGAAATTTCGTTTCTTTCACTCATATCAGTTTCTGTTTGATCGGTTTTCGTTATTTGATGGCGATGTTTACGGGCTTTTTCTCTTCGGCTTTCGGGAGATTCAGCGTAAGAACGCCGTCTTCCAATTTTGCTTCGATGGCTCCTGTCTGAACGCCTTCTGGACAGCGAAGAACTCGTTCCACTTTTTCTGTGCGGGTGGCATTCTCGCCGTCTGACTCTTTCAGGTCCCAGGTAAGTCGGAGAAGGCCCTGCTCTACATCGAGGTGCAGATCCTCTTTTTTGACTCCGGGCAAGTCTACCCTGACGACATAGTTGCCTTCGTTTTCGAACCATTCCACGCCGCCGACCTGTGAGCGGTAGGGTGACGAGAGTGCTGACCGGAAAAACGGTTCGAAGGCACGAAATGGCTCCGAAAAGAACGTCTCGAAGTCATTGAAGTAAGAACTTGGGTGATTATATCGGATGAGTTTCATGTGATTTGATTGGTTTTTGGTTTAAGGATTAAAAACGGTTCGCAAAAGATGCAATTCGCATACCACCCAGAACCAAACAGCCACAAACCGCTCCTAAAGAACAGGTTACAAAATTACAACCCCTACATAGATACTGCAAGAAAGAGTCAACTTGACTCACCCAAAGAATCAAACCGGCACTCGAACTGAGCCAATATGGCACGCAACTTTGTAACGATAAGATTCCCGTCTATTGAATCTGTCGGTTTCAGAGGTATCTCTCCTGCAAAATGCCCGAAGCCTATCTTTTCGATATCGGCAACGTGATCATCGCCTTTGATTTTCGCAAAGCAGCCGACCGCATCGCACCGCAATGCCTAGTAACACCTGAGGAGGCGTTGCGTGTTGTTACAGGCCTGTCTCCTGAACTTGAACGGGGTGTTCTCACTGAAGACGAATTCGTCAGCGAATGCGTCACCGCCATCGGGTTCGACGGTCCTAAAGAGCAATTCCGGGAAGCGGTTGCCGATATTTTCGAGCTGAACGAGCCGATGGTCGAATTTATCGAACATTTGAAATCAAAGAAAGTTCCCCTGTTCCTGCTGTCGAACACGAACGGGATCCATGTTCCATTTTTCGAAGCCAAGTATCCTGTTTTCGGTCACTTCGACGATCGAGTCTATTCCCACCAAGTGAAGGCAATGAAGCCCGATCCGGAGATCTATCAGATCACAATTTCGCAACTCGGAATCGACCCGACCAAAACGATTTACATCGACGACCTAGGTCCTAACTGTGATGCAGGAAGGCAAGCCGGGTTCCTGAGCATCCGGTATGATCTCGACGATCACTCTGGCTTTATGGACCGGATCGCCCAAATGGCGCCCGATCACTCGATTTGACCGCGCATTTTTGCCCAGGTCATGCCGATCCACTCGTGCATCGCGAGATCGACATGGAACACATTCCTTACGTAAGGAAAAATCCCGGGAGGCATTGTTGCGTTTCCTTCTTCATTTGAAGGCCACGCTACGAAGTCGACCGGCGCAGGAATGGGATCGTAGCCCTGTTTTCGAAATAAGCCGTAGGATCGAGGGAAATGAACGGCAGATGTGACGAGCAAGAACGGGCTGTTTTTCAGAATGGGCTTGAGATAGACCGGATGATCTTTGGTGTCTTTTGAGTCCTTTTCCTGAATGATTTTTTCCGGTGAAACCCCGAACTCGATCGCCGCTGCACCCATTGAAACCGTTTCGGAGGGACGTCCGGTGAGGACGATCGAGGCCTCGGGGAACTGCTTCCAATAGCGAGAAGCTGCCGCAATTCGTGCGAGCCCTTCTTTTGTTAGCTGAGAGAACGCTGGTTTTCCTTTTGCTCTCATTTCTCCACCCGACAGCACCACGATGAATTCCGGCTCTGTCGGCACGAGAGCTTTTCCATTTTCCTCGGGTAGAGGTGGGTATTGGGACTCAAGCTTAGACAGTAACCAGCTGGAAAAGAGCGTTGTGCTACAGAGATACAGCCACCCAAGTCCCAAAAATACGAATAGAAAGCCCACTCGCCCCACCCGTTTCCGGCTTCGCAGCTTCAAGGGCGTCGATTTGTTTTTCCCGAGCCGCCTCGAAAATGCGATGAGGAGAATCCCTAGAAAGACCAATTCCAACGTGATCGAGACAGGATTCAGAAAATTCGTGACGGTCTTTTTGAAAAGAAAAACGAGATCCATTTACGACGGAAAAGGACTCAACTATGGCAGCAATCTCCCACTAATCACGTACAGAAGCCCTTTTGACACTGGGATTTTCCTGCACGAAATTTCCTGCTCCGCCGGAAGTCGAGACTCCGGCAACTCTGAAGAACTGACTGATTTTTGATCATGAGCGAAAAGAAAGAAACCTCCCAGAACGATACTTCGCGACGCAACTTCGTGAAGACAACCGGAGCAGCGGCTGCCACCGGTGCTGCCATTGGCTTCCCTTCGGTGACCTTCGGCGCCCCGAACGATAAAAAACTGAAGATTGGCGTAGTAGGAACCGGCGGACGCGGCGGTGGCGCCATGATGAACGCGATGAATGCCGACGACAACGTCGAGCTCTGGGCGATGGGAGACCTCTATCTCGAAGAAGCCGAGAAGAAACTCGCCATGGTTCAGAAATACGCGTCAGTTCGCGACAAGGTATCCGACGGTATCGAAAGCCGCGTTTTCAGCGGAATCGATTGCTATAAGCAGGTTCTTGACGCTGGCGTAGACGTAATTCTTCTCACCACTCCACCCGCTTTTCGCCCACAGCACTTCGCGGCGGCTGTCGATGCAGGCGTTCACCCTTTCGTTGAGAAGCCCTGTGCCACCGACATCGCTGGCGTGAAGGACTTTCTTGCGACTTCAAAGATTGCTGCTGAGAAGGGCCTCTCCGTCCTCTGCGGATTCTGCTATCGCTACAGCGAACACGGACGTCCACTCTTCGAGCGCATCCACGACGGTGCGATCGGCGATATTCTCAGCATTCACTCGCTTTACTATGCTGGTCCAGTTAAGGCGATGCCCGAGCCATCGAGCCGCCCGGACGGAATGAGTGACACTGAATGGCAGATCAAGAACTGGTACAACTTCCCCTGGTTGAGCGGTGACGGCCTGGTAGAACAGGGATGCCACAACGTGGACCGTATTGCCTGGGCATTCAACGACGCCGACCCTCTCAATGCCTGCGGTTCCGGCGGTAGAACTCGCCCGAACAATGAGGGAACGATCTATGATCACTTCAGCGTCACTTACGAGTATCCAAACGACGTAAAAGCCCACGTAGAATGGAGACAGTTTCTGAACTCCTACAACTTCACCGGTGACACGATCATCGGAACCAAAGGGATCGCGAAGTTCGGCACGAGTTCAGCACAGATTACTGGTGAAAATCCATGGAACTGGCGTAAGCCACGCACTCCGAAGAGCATGTATGACCTCGAGCACGAAGAATGGTTCGGCGGCATCCGCTCGGGTGATCGCAAGGATGACTCCGAATGGATCGGTCACTCCACGACCATGGCGATCCTTGGCCGTACGGCATGCTACTCCGGCAAGCAGATTACCTGGGATCAAATGTGGAATGCCGAGCAGGACCTCGTTCCTGAAAACATCGATATGAACGGCGAGCTGCCGATTCGTCCGATGCGGATTCCTGGTGTCGAGGAAACTCAGGACACTGTGTTCCCCGATTCAAAAGGCCAGGTCTAATCAGAGAGATCCAGATCGCTTTTTAGAGCAATTACCGAGAACCCCGATCGCTGGTCGATCGGGGTTTTCTTTTTGGGCAGATCCCAATGGGAGATATTGTATGTATTTTGTATTTACAATGTAATTTATTTCTGATTTTCTCAGTTCATGAGTGTGGAATCTGCAGCGACTTCGAAATCCCGGTGGGGAATGGTGGAATGGGTGGTGATTTTGGCGATTATCCTGATCCTCACGCTGCTTCTTGTGCCGGTTCCGCACAGATTGCCCCCTAATGGCGAGAAGGTTCAGGCGCAGAACACGGCCTACAATCTGAAGAATGCGATATCCTCCTACTACACCGAATATCGAAGATATCCTGTCAGCGCCAAGGATGTGGATGCTCTTTTACACTCGGATCATGAGCTGATGGATGTTCTTCTCGGCTCCGATCAGTCAGGTAGTAGTGACGGTTTGAACCCGAGGAAGATCGCTTTTTACATCGGGAAAAGCGCGAAGCCGATGGAAAACGGCCGGTTCCGAAAAGGAGTCACTCTCGACGGATACGGAGCAGGAGAGCTCTGGGATCCGTGGGGAAACCATTACCGAATACTACTCGACTCTGATCTCGATAATGGGGTCGACAACCCAGATTACAGTGCAGAACTCACCAGGCTCCCTGAGTCCATTCTGGTCTGGTCAGCTGGTCCAGATGGCGATTTTGACACATGGGAAGATAATCCGACGACCTGGCAGTAGTGAACTTCTATGCAAACTGACACGACTTCGAAAAAACTACCGAACACCAATGACTCCCATGCTGCGCTTCCTGTGATCCGGTGGGCGTTGATCACTGTGCTTAGTTCGCTCGTTCTGGCGTTCTTACTCACTCCCCTATTCAGGAAGGCTGTCCAATTTTCCGATCTGGATACCGTCCATCAAACAGCCAATCAGTTGAAGTTGGCTATCTCAGCGTTTCACGCGAATTACCGGAAATACCCCGTAAATGCCAGAGTGGCCGATGCGGTTATCGATTCCGATCACGAGCTAATGGATGTTCTTTTAGGAACGGAGACCTCAGCGAAGAAGGGCGGATTGAACCCACATCGGATCGCCTTTTACCCTTCTCAAGGAAGCCGCCACGGACTGAAAGTGAAGGGTAACGGCGGAAGTGAACTACGTGACCCATGGGGAAGTTTCTATCGAGTGCAAATTGATGCCGACGGAGACGGGGAAGTGGACAATCCTCGAACCCCCGATATCGATGATCCCGGCCTTCAAGAATCGATTCTCGTTTGGTCGGCGGGTCCGGACGGTGATTTCGACACCTGGGAGGACAATCAGAAGACCTGGTAGTCGAGAATTCTCGGCTCTCACGTTGATTTCGCGAATGTTCGGCGTTTTCTTGTTGGTATCTTGATCGAAGAATTCCCACAAGTTCCCCACGTCGTTGCAACTGTCACCAAGCCAGAAGACCTTGCTTTGTTGACGCCGCAGGAAGACGTCGCCGCTGATATCCTCGAGTTTCGACTCGATGATCTTGTCGATTCTCTTTCGCAGGTGAAACAGACAATCGAGTCGGTATCTACTCCTGCGCTCGTGACTGCGAGATGCCCGGAAGAAGGTGGCACGAATGATTTGTCGGTCGAGCAGCGCCTCGACCTCTATCGTTCGGTGATGCCTGCCGCAAAGTTAGTGGATACTGATATCGCTTCTCTGACATCCGACGATTTTTCGGGGTTTGCGAATGAGGCTAAAGCCGCCGAAACGCTACTGGTAGGCTCGTATCACAATTTTACGAAGTTTCCCGGTGTGGACATTCTCCGCCGAGAGACTGAGAAAGCCTACGAGTGTGGTGCGGATATCGCGAAACTGGCGGTTTTTATCGACGACATTTCGGATCTCTTTCAACTGGTGGAACTGGTTAGTGAGGTGAGAAACGCGGATCTCCTCATTTCTGCCATGGGCATGGGCCCATATGGGAAGCTTTCTCGCCTCGTGCTCGCGAAGGCAGGTTCTTGTCTGAATTACGGCTATCTCCAAACCGCGAATGCTCCCGGCCAATGGCCTGCGGCAGAATTGAAACGGTTGATCGCTGAGATCTGAGAATCAGTGCGTCGGAGCTGCGATGGTCGCGTCCACCAATTCGCGACGGCGACGCTCGACGATCCCGGAGGCGATTTCGAGGATCATTTCTTCAAGAACCAAGCGAAGATGGCTCCCGGCGCGGTAGTCAGCTGGTGCGATGTATTTGATGCGACCGGCAGCCCCCGAGAGCTGGAAGGCTTTGCGAAAGCTGATTCGGGATTCATCGTCGGGATTATAGACCGCGATGCTGTTCCCGCCGAAGCGCTTCATCACTGTGAAACAGGGAACGTCGGTCGGGCCATCGCCGAGATAGATCATATTCGGAAAAGGGATGGGGCGAAGCTCGTCCGGCATGTGGTCGTTGACGTCCTCATTCGGGCCCAGCATTCCTTTGTTGATGCGGAAGAGGTATTGGGTCTTCGCGGTATGAGAGATCACACGCTTGGGGAATGAAATGCGTCCCATTTCATCCTCGGCGAATTCGCATCCGAAGACCTCTTTCACGTATGGACGCAGACGACTTCCATCGATGAGAGGTTTGATGCCGCTCGAAACGATGTAGTGCTCGATCTTTACCCCCATGGCCCGGTGCTCGTCGGTCAGGAGGTTTTCGAGTTCTTCGAACATGTCGGGCAAGCCTTTGAAGAATTGCAGCCCCTGTCCGAGATCGACCAGTTCTTCGTTGCTGGGACGATCCATTTCGAGGTAGTCGAGCATCGCCTTCAAATAGGCGAGTTCGCTTTCGTATCCTCCTTCGCTGACGAGGGCTTTGCACCGCTTCCAGAACTCTTTCGCGTTGATCCCGAATCTAGGGAATAGGACCTCGTCCTGCATGTAAGTGGGACTGAGGGTCTGGTCGTAGTCGTAGACGATTCCAATGATATTTTGAGGTGCGGCCATCGAGCCTTCACAATACCACCAATCGATGGTCTACGCATCTGTCGATCCTGTCAGAGGAAGGGCTTTTTACGACTTCGATTCTACAGCATCGAGGGCGTCGCTGAGCGAAGGGTGCTTCCATTCAAATTCGAAGGCTTTCAGCAGAACGGGATCTACGCGCTGGCTGTCCAGGAACAGGCTGCTCATGCCGCCGGGAAACCGTTTCAGAACGAATTTGGGGACTGGAAAAATCGCTTTTCTATTCAGTTTCTCGGCATAGACAGAGGTGAACTCGCGATTCTTTACCGGCTCGGGTGAAACGGCGTTGACCTTGCCCTTAATGTCTGGGTTTTCTACGCAAAGGAGGAATATACGAGCCAAGTCCTCGACGTGAATCCACGACATCCACTGCTCGCCGCTGCCGAGCTTTCCTCCAAGACCTGCGCGAAAAACAGGTCGGAGCTTTTTCAGGAAACCTTCTTTGCCGAACACTATCCCCAGTCTGGGGACGGCAAGCCTGACACCGAGCTTGGAAACTTTTTCGGCTTCAGCCTCCCAGTCACGGCAAACCTCGGATAGAAAACCAAATCCGACATCCGCGTCCTCATCTAACCATTGATCTTCCCCATCTCCGTAATATCCAATCGCTGAGGCACAGATAAAGGATTGAGGACGCCGGCTCCGTGGAATTGCCGTAATGGCTTTTACCAGTGCTTCTGTCGATTCGATCCTGCTGGATCTGATTTTTCTCTTCTTCTCCTTCGTCCACATCCCCACAATGGGTTCACCCGCAAGGTGGAGAATGGAGTCGAGTCCTGATACATCGAGGTTCTCAAGATCGGAGAAGGAGCGGACCTCTTCGACGCCCTCGATTTCTTTCTCCGGGCTACGGGAAAAGGCAACGACGGTCCAACCACGCTCGGTCGCCTCTGCCACTATCGCAGAACCGACAAATCCACTCGCTCCAGTTATTCCGATTTTCATACCGAGATCAAAATCCTCCAGCATTGGAGAACCTCAATCATCGACGGTAGGACGAGTCCGTGAAATGCCAAGCGATAACAAGGGAGCAACTTCGATCCGGGAAAGATCAGGCGTTCGCTTCGGCCTTCTGGTTGTCGAGGATTTCGACGAATTCTTTCGAGCCGTGTCTCAGGCTGGTGAGTCCGTTGATAGATTCGGACGAAAGACCTGACTCCATCATAATCAGCTCAGCGAACCCAGTGACGGAGCCAATCATGTTCCGGAAATCATGGCGCAACTCCTTGTCATGCAGTGCGAAATCAGGAACTGTGTTCAGCTTTTTACGAATCTCGACTCCGGCATTTTCGATGTAACCGAACAATTCCGGACCGTCCTCGCCGTATTCCGAGACACGCGGCTTCAAATCTCGAGTCGTCTTGATGATCTCCCGGGTGAGTTCGCGGAGGCGATTCAAGGATGGATCGCGAGAAACAATGTCATCATCACCATCATCGACCTCGTCCTCACCACCAGTCAGACGAGTCTGGATCAAATCAATAACTGGTCGTGCACTCTCGTGTGTCGGGAAAACCGATACGAAACCTGCTGTTTTGGCCTTTTCGAAGAGTTGTGCGTTCGCAGTCGATGCCAGCCCGATAAATGGGACATTCGCCAACGTTCCAATGCCACGAACCGCTTGAACGGCGCTCCAGAGCCCCAGTTCAGCGAGATCGAGATCAACGATCATGATATCGGGAGCATGCTGGCGACAAAACTCTACCATTTGAATTGGATTCCACACCACTGCAGTCTGAAATCCCTCTTGTCCGAGGGCTTTTTGGAAACGTTCCCCTGTCTGGCGTTCTCCGGCTACGATTAAAACCTTGTTCATTAGGATTATGGAAAATGTTACGACTGCAATAAATAATCAAATTTTCATAAATTTACTGTTTTTGAAGCTTTTTCCAAATCTTTTTTTAAAAAAAGCCATCCTTTAAAGAAAGGAAATCCACAAATAGGCGATTGAGCGTATTGCTTTCGGTAGAATCGGTGCGAATTGGTGCACCTCTCCTTTCAAATAATTGATCAACTTATGAACAAACTGATTCTTTGTCTTGGACTCGCTGCTTTCGTAGGAACATCACTTTCTGCTCGTGCAGAAGACGTTGCGGAAGTCAAAATCTCAGCAGAAAAGCTCACTCTCTTCTATGACACCAAGGAATTCACGGTGAAGGCCGGACAAAAGGTGAAGCTGACACTGGCGAATCCTGCTGGCTCTCCCTTCCCTCACAATCTTCTTATCGTTAAGCCCGGCAAGAAAGACGTGGTAGGAATGGCATCGAACACGGCGATGACTGACCCGACATATCTCACAGAGAAAAACGCCATCCCTGAATCTGAAGACATTCTCCACCACACTACCTTGGTCCAGGCCGGAGAAGAAGACACGATCGAATTTACTGCTCCAGAGGAACCCGGTGATTACCCTTACCTCTGCACTTACCCAGGACATTGGGCCGTTATGAACGGCGTAATGCACGTTGAGTAAGATTTTCGCTAAAACTTTTCTATTCAAAACCCCGTCCGGAAGCTCTCTGGATGGGGTTTTTTTATAATTATTGATGAAAGTTATCGACTGTTGACATTTTTTGATTTAAATTTTTGTAATTATTATAAATTCCATGTATTATTCACCCTCTTTTTCATGAAAACGAGGATCCAGATCATCGACGATAATGTTGCGCTTACGACGCTTCTTGCGAAAGCGCTCTACAAGTTCGGCTACGATCCGGTCGTGGAGAACAATCCACTTCTCGCTATCAACACCGCTCGGCACTACATGCCCGACCTTATCCTGCTCGATGTGATGATGCCGGAGAGAGATGGTGGTCGCGTTCTCGCGGATCTTCGTGCCGATTTGTCACTGAGGTTTATACCTGTCATTCTCTTGACCGGTATTGCGCGAGAGGCTCAAGGATTAGCAGACACAGGTGGCATTAAGAGCCCGATTCTTTCCAAACCGGTGCAGATCAAAGAACTCATCGACTCGATCGAAGAAGAGTTGGCTCCTCAAAGAGATCTCTCTCCCCTGGAGTCTGGACCTTCGCATTCCGGGGCGCCACAGATTTCGTTTTTCGAACCCACCGAGGGCACCGCTGAGCAACAGGAGAACAGCTGGGGCAATCGCAACATAGAGGCGCATTCCTCATTCGAATCTCCGAAAGACGAAGATTTTTCGAGCATCAATCCCTCCGAGTCCGGTTTTAATGACAATCAGACAAAGCCGGATTTCTGCTTTCCCTCACCGGATGAAGATACGGATTCTGTGAATCCCTGGTAGGTAGAGACGAAGAAGACTGCCCTACGCCAGGCCAAATCGTCTGAATTCGCCAAGGCACCAATCATACTCTGCCACCAATTGCTCAACTACGTCTGTCGATCTCAGATCCTCTGGCAGAACCTCCCAAGTGTATGTCTCCATCTCGAAATGCCTGCAGATACCGGGCTTTTCGGAGAGAAGGGACAACAGTCCGGTGATGTGATCCCTGGTGTCTGAGAAGCATGACTCGGGACGAGAGTGAATGGGAATGTGAAAATGCACTCTCCACTCCTCCCCTGCGTTCATTCGATTTTCGTCATACCACTCCACTGCATCGGGCAAGTCACGGAATCGGTGCGTGATCTCACTTCCATTCGAAACGATCACCTGGTGGAGATATACCTCGTCATCGAATTTGCTGAGCCTTTCCACCGCCTCATCGGTCGGTTTCAACCGCAGCGCACTGCTGAGGTGCACTTTGCTGATGCGTATACCGGCGTTTACTAGATTGGAGATCGCTCCGGCAGGTTCTTCATACTCCAATGCCAAATGGCAGGTGTCGTAATTGACGCCAATATTTCTCAGGAAACGCTCCTTTTCCTCACTGCTCATTCCTTCGCAGACCCTATCAAAGAAGGAAACTGTCTCGCTGCTAGTCTCGAAATATCCGAGCGGTTCCGGTTCCAAGCCGAGGTGAATATCCCTCCCTGTTTTTTCCCGGAGTCTCTCGATGTGGTCGCTGCAAGCGATGAGATTTTTTCTCATGACTGCAAGATCTTGAGATTCGCCCTCCTCCGTTATGAACTCCTTAAATGAGCCCGGCAAGGTGCTGACGCTAATCTCTTCCCCCTCTGGAGCCATTTCGGCCAGCAAATCGAACAGCAAATTCGTGTAATCAAGCCGCTCCGAGGTTCTCCAATCAGGCACATACACCTGCTCCTTCACACGGCTCCCATGAAAGGTTCCATACGGGAAGCCATTGATTGTGAAGAGGTATGAGTTGGTTGTTTCGAGCCACTTTTGAAACTGAATCTTTTCCTCAGAACTGGAGGAGACCTGTAATGCTGCCGAAGAACTCAACCTCAACCCCACTCCGTACGGGCGATCTGAGGAAACACATTTCCTCACCTCATCTGTGTATCGGGAAAGTCCCTGGAATGTTTCTTCCCAGGTTTCTCCCCTGTGGATATTTGTGCAGTATCCCAGATTGATATCGTTCGCTAACCTCATGAGGAGGGCACTCTGGGGGCAACACAGCCTTGTCGCAATAGCGGTCTCATGGATTCGGTCGCCATGATTTTTATTCTCTTTCGCAAAATTGCGAAAATCTAGACTGGACTATCTTGTTTGAGACGTAAAAGATCAATCATCCACTTTTCGTCACCTATGAGCATCGGACTTCCCGAAGAAGAAACTCCGTTCACGACACCTGTGTCTCCGGGAAATGCCGGGATACTTGTTGTTGATGAAGACCCCGCATTTCAACTTGGCTTGAAAACCTTCCTTCGCGAATACGTAGGATTTGAGAGCGTTTTCACCGCACGTAGCGGTACGGAAGCTCTCGACATTCTCGAAACGGAGGAATCGATCGATGTGGTGACACTCGATTACCAGATGCCCGGAATGAACGGCATCGAATTTCTTCAAGAACTCAGCAGACGTAACCACCGCATGCTGAGCGTCATTATGATCACCGGATATCCTTCCGATGAACTGGAAGCGGAGTTTCAAAGTTATCACTCCGACTATCTTCTTACCTCGAAGTTCCTGACCAAGCCCGTGGAATTTGACCGGCTCGAGCCAATCATTCTTCATTCGCATGAAGAACTACTCGCAGCGAGAAAGGCGAAGGAAACACCCCCCATCGAGGATCCTGTCGACGATTCCATTCTGGTCGAAGCCGTTGAGATAGAAGATCCCGAGGACCCTCTGAACGAAGAATTTGCCAAGCAGTCTCGTAAGCTGGGAGAATTGGAATACGAAGTAAAATCTCTTCGAGGAAAATGGAGAGGAGACTTTGTTTTCCTGCTCTTTATCATCGGACTACTCTGGGTTGCCGGCCAATTTGGAGCGTTCAACTGGCTTGGCGGCGAGTGGGAAAAGACGAAAGTCGACATTGAGAGCGGAATGAGAGAACGAATCGAATCCCTCAAGAGTGCGACTGAGGAAACATCTGAAGAAGAGGAAGAAGCGCCCGAGGCCGGAGTCGAACCCAATGCCCCCGAATTGGCACCACCGCCGGTCGATAGTGGCGTTGGAGAGCCGCTTTGACAGTTCGGCGTTACAATCGCCAAGCTGCATTGTAATAGCAGTATTGAGATTGATCGTCGATTGTTGGAGCGTATTCAAATTATCGACCATGAACGACGAAACTTACCAACAACCAGAAGAAGAACGAAACTCATCCACAAACGCGGAGTCAGGTTCGTCCTCATCATCAAGCAAAAGCAGCCGTGAAGCCTTTGAGGGTTTAGGGCAATCGATCCGAGATGCTTTTAAGAGCGGGTCCAGAGACGCTCGAAAAACTGTTGAGGAAGCCCTGCCAAAGGTGAAGTCTGAGTTTTCCCGAGGAGTCCACGATCTGGCATATGCTGTGGCATACGCGACTTCGTTTGGGGCTGCACTTGTGGACGAAATCACTCCAGACAACGTCAAAGAGGGATTCCGAGAGGGTTCCCAAGCTGGAAAGCGAGCTGCTGAGGACGTTGTCCGGAATCAGAAAGAGCGCGCTGCACGCGAAGGCACCGATCCTTCTACTGATGAAGGAGAGCCAGTGATCGTTTGATCGCGGGCTTTAGCCGCCCCGTTTCTGCACGGTACTCCTATTCCGCGACCGCGAGGTCGCGGACGGATACCTCTTCAGAGGACAGTTCTGTCGCATCGACAGGTGGAAAGGTTACCTCGCCCGTGGCAGTCCATTCCACGCCCCTCTTCACCGTCTCCTGGAAACCGACGTCGGACATAGCCGTGGTGTTGTGCCCGAGAGTCGTGTGGAAGACTCGACCTTTTCCGTAGTCAACGACCATCAGCATTGGCTCGTATTCCCCTGAACCGCCCGTTTCTTCATCTGAAAATGCGGCGGCCAAAACTTTGACGTTCAATGCAGGCCCGCGCAAACGGTCGTACAGCTCATCCTCTGCATGCAACCATTTGGAAGGCAGTCCCTTCGTGATGGGATGCTCTGCATCCTGAATCTCCACAAGAAACTCATGCCGCGCTCCGTGCGATCCGCCTTTTCCCTTGGTGGGATCTTCTGTCCATGAGTCCCCTCTCAGTCGGAGGTAAGGCCCCGAAAGCTCACTCCGCCCACCCCAGCCGCCAACGGCGATCATCTCGTTGTAGGCGCGCCATTCGCTGAACGCATTGTTCGCCGCATGAACGGATACAAGGCCACCTCCGGATTTCACATACTCTTCGAAAGCTGTTCGCACTTCTTCAGGCCACAGCTCTCCATTGTAGTTTGAAACAACTGCATCGAATTGTGAGAAGTCCGGACGCCATGCATCCCATGCCGCTTTGGATTCTTTTTTTCGAACGGCCTCATTGGCCTCCCACGCTTTCATCTCTTCGGCGAATTTCTTTTTCCCTTCCTCAGAGGGGTTTTTGCCAAGCCTAGGCGGCCGACTCGGCCCGGGAGGAGTTGTCGTAACTGAAACGTCAAACCGCCCCGACGATTCGAGGATCGAAACAAGAACTGGAGTCGTCTCCTGCCACGCGTGGTTGTTTTGACCGTCGATTAATAGCACCTCGATTTTTTCATCAGCGCCAATTGCTGTGAGAGAAACAAAAACCAGAACAAGCGATAAGAAATGCAGGGGGGCTTTCTTCATATTTCGATCCTAGCCTGACGAAGCTGGAATGGAAGCCCGTAAATGCGCAGAGCAAGAGGCACCGAGCCTTCACGGAAGATTCAGGATGCGAACAATCTCCTGTATTCCCTCTTTCTGGCGATGAACGCCGTGCGGTGAGCCCGTCACAATTTTCTCAGAAACGACTCCTTCAATATGGGCACTCGAGTACGGCACAACACCATCCGAAACTTGATCGAGCGGAGGACAATCTTTCTCTTTACAGCCAATTATGGAGAAATACTGCACATTGGGGTTCAGCGGCTTATCCAAGTATCCCACCGCAGCAAAGGAGCTTTCCCGAAGCTGGTCCAAAGAAGAAGGTTTTGCCTTTGCCACCTCCATTCCAAGAGGAGTCAGTGCATTTCGGCTCTGCTTGACGATGTCCTTGGAAAGCTGCGCCAACTGATTTGGAAGCTGCACCAGATCTCCAACCAGTTTCAAAGGAGCCTTCTCGGGAACTTTACTCCCCCGATGAGGAACAGCACAGAAAATGACTTTCTCGATCTCGGGGATGGGTTCGTAGTAGACGAGATTCCGAAGGACTTCCCTGTCTTTTTCTTTTACCTCAAGTTGCTCGATCGGAACGGTGAAGAACTTATTCCAATCCTCATCTCCGGAATGCTGAGTAGCAGCCTTTGCCAACAGCCCGCCCATGCTGTGCCCAATGATCACCAAATCGAGATCTTTCGCCCCACGGCTACGGCGAAAGGCGATCAAGTCTTCCACCGCCTTTCTAAACTCGGCAGCCAGATATGGAATCGGTGCGCCGGTCGGATACCCAAAGGACCAGAATTCGTATCTCTCCCGGATGGACTGGTTCTCGTACATTCCATTAAGAGCTTCTTTCCAAGTGACTGGGCTTGAGTAGATTCCGTGAACCAGGATACACGCCGTTTTCTCCGGGTCGAAAGCCGACACCCTGTGGATGCCCATCCGGTCTGCAAACTTCTCGTATTTCAGAAATGCAGGGACTTTCAGGAACTGAAATTGCCGATCTTGAAAATCTCGCGCGAACGGAGCGGTGTAGTCAACAGCGAGGGGGACAGGCCCATCCATACTGCTGAGATTGGCGATTTTCGTAGGATCATACAGTTCGAGTATGGGAGAACGAGGCTGGTCGAGGTTCAATACCGCGGTAACCGGATACCATAGTCCAGTCTTGGGAATCATTGGATCCTGCTCAGTCCACTGTTGTCTCACAAGTAACGAAGCTCCCACTCCCTCGACCTCAGTCTCCGTCTCAAGCCCCTTCTTTACCCGGACAAAATCAGCAGGAACCACCTCATCAACCAGCCCGATAGCTCTGACATTGATTGGGTCGACGCGTAGATTCAGTTTTCCTTCGGTCGTATTAATGACGGACAACGCCTGTTTCTCCGTCTCCCAATTCTGCGCAATCTGTACGACCGCGTTTCTTACTGCGTGGTTGTAATCATGCAATCGCTCTGTGGCAGGCAATCGACCAGAACGTATCTCCTGCCACGTGTTTACGGTGGAATCGAGTGGAATAGAATGATTTGGCCCCTGCCAGTCCTCCCTGACTTTGACCTGCAAAGCACAGCCCGGGAGCACAATCGCGGCGATTCCCGCTATTGCTGCGATCCGGAGTTTTTGCATTGAGTGAATCATTAATTCCTGACTTCAGCAGATATTGAACGAGAAAGCTAACATGTCTCTCCAACAGTTTTCTAAAAGTTTTCCTCGAAATTTCTGCTACTGAGCGCATATCATTCCCGCTCCGCAGAGCTGAATGGGTGAAAGCCCGCCCAGCCTATCGCGGTCCAGCAGATAAGAATACAAAAGATTTCATGAATTTTACATGTCCCTCCTGCAGCATCACCCTCCAGGCAGAAGCCGATCTGGCAGGCAAAACCGTAAAATGCCCGGGTTGTTCCACCCGCATTCAAATACCGGAAGATTTCGGACCTCCCCCGCCTGATGATCATGACACCAGCGCAAGCGAAGAGGTAGCCGACGACTACTACGATCAACTGCCAGAGCTTAATGTTTCTTCTGCACCCGCTGGCCCCCACCCCTCCTCTGTGAATATCTGGATTGCCGGAGGTATCGGCCTGCTGGCGACCTTCGTGTGGTTTTTCATCATGTTCATGCTGCCTGCCAGAGAAACGGCAGAAGAGGCGCACAATATCGGATCTTACCTTCGCGAACTCTTTACCCAGCGTGGCTGGCCGCAGTACGTGACAACGCTGCTGATGTTCTGGTGTCTCGGAATTCTGATCCTGAAATACGTAAACCTGCTCAAGCAGCGCCGTGCGATGTTGATCCAGGCTTTGCCTACGGATATTTCCGAAGAGATCAATCCTTCCAACCTGAAGGAGTTCCACGAACACATCATCAACTTCCCCAAACCTTTGCGTAACACCTACATCGTAAACCGAATCCGAAAAGCTCTCGAATTCTTCTATGTGAGGCAGAACAACCCCGAAGTTGCGCAAATGATCACGGCGCAGTCTGAGGTCGACGCGGCGAAAGTTGCGGGCAGCTACTCAATGGTAAAAGTTTTCCTCTGGGCTATCCCGATTATGGGATTCATCGGAACCGTTCTTGGTATCGGTAGCGCTATTGGCGGATTCGGAGCCGTTTTTGGTGCCGGCGAAGGCGGTGACATGAGCCAGATCAAGGAACCACTGCTGAACGTTCTTGGAAGCATGGGCGTCGCGTTCGATACCACGCTACTCGCGCTCGTCTTTTCTATCATCCTGAGCTTCCCGGCCAGCGGCCTGCAAAATGAGGAAGACGATCTGGTAACTGACGTCGACGAATATTGCATCGACCACCTCCTCAAGCGCCTGAACGATGGTGGAGCCGCTTCAAATATCGGTTCAGATGCTGGCCTTTTGAAAGCCATCGGTGATGCGATGGCGAGTAAACAGCAGGACATGATGGGTAGATTTGAGTCGGTCCAGAAGGATATGTCGAAAAATCTCGAAAAACAGACCGACAATTACGAGAAAGTCGCCACTGCTGTGGAGAAACAGCTCAACGCTATCGGTGACCGCGCCTCTGGCTACGAGAAGACAATCGACAGAGCAATCGAAGGGCAGGTAAAGTCGCTCTCCGAGGGTATCCAGAACCTGAATGCGGTCCTCAAAGAATTGAATGGCAAACAAGTTGTGGTTCAGAAAAAAGGCTGGTTCAGCCGTGGGTGACGCTTAACTTTGTAAAATCGGGACGAAATGGCGAGAAGAGGAAACAACGACGGCGAAGGAGTAAATCTTTTTCCCTTCCTGAGTATTCTCGTCTGCATCATCGGGTGCCTGACGCTCATCATTGTGGTGATCAACCTCATCGCAATGAACAAAGGCGAAGGGCGCACGCCGAAAGAAGTCGAACGGGCTCAAGAGTTTGTGAAACTTCAGCAGGAGAAAGAGGAAAAACAGAAAGACCTCGACGAACTGCGCCAGCTTATCGAAAACCTGATTCAAGATAACAAAGATACGCTCGCTGCCCGGGACAAGCTGATGCGTCTCAAGGAGATGCTGGAAAACCAGGAGGAGGTGCAGGAAAACCGAGAAGAGTTGATTGCGAAGTACAATCTGCTTCTCGATTCCAACAAAAAACTCGTCAGCGACGAGAAGGTTCTCCAGGAAGAGATCAAAAAGAAGGAAGAAGAGATTGCCAAGCGTAAGCTTCCACCCGATCCGGCAGCGCTTGTCGTTCGCCCCAGTGGAAGTAGTTCGGTGACCCGCCCGTTCTTTGCGGAGATCTCTGCGAAGGGAATCTACATCCATCGCAGTCTCACAGGAGAACCTGAGGCAATACCTATCGCAACATTGAACCAGAGCGAAGAGTTTCAGGAATTCCTCCAAACAATCAATTCTGAAGCGTACAACCGTCTCATCTTCCTTGTTCGGAGCAATCCGGAAGCGGTTCAGACCTTGAACAAGGCGACAGCTCTGGTTCGAGCATACAACGCGCAGAACGGCAGCGAAATCATTCCAGGTAAACTTCCCTTACCCGGGGAAGGAAAAGTGGACTTGAACATGTTTGCCCAATACCTCGAACCCTGAGAAACCGAAGGCAGATTCAACTGATCGATTATGGCACGTAGAAGAAGAGGAGACGACGATCCGGGAATGGACTCCCTTATGGATGCCCTCACCAACGTGGTGGGTATTCTTCTCCTGATTCTCATCGTCAGCAGCCTGGGTATTCAAGCTGCGGTCAAGAAAGTGGTCGAAAGCCTCCCGGAAGTTACCGAGGAGCAGTTGGAGTCCATGAAGGCGAGCCGGGACAAGACCCTGAAGAACCTGGAGGAACTTCAACAGACCCAGGCGAACGTAGTTGAAAATACCCCCACCGAAGAGGAGGCGAAAAAACTCATCGCTGACCTCGAAGAGTTCGAAGAAGAGAACAAAGACCTCGCAGAGATCACTTCGGACATCGACGAGTGGATGAAGAAGGTGGAGGAACAGGAAGCGAAGAAGGACGAGAACGAAGAAAAGGTGAAAGTTGCTGATGAGAAGAATCGCGAGCTCGCTGCGATTCTCGCCCAGACTCCGGAACGGGAAGTCAAAACCGCCAAAGAAGTGCTGATGCCAAATCCCCGCGTTGCCGGGGAGGACTCACAGGCCCTCTACATTGTATGTAAGAATAAGAAGCTCTATTTCATTGGCGATCCCTATGAGCATGCCCTGAAGATCCGAGATGTCATTGACCAGAATTATACAGACCTCGCCTATTCTGGGAAAGGTATCGGGTATTACACCTATACGCTGAAAGGTACTCGAAAGAACGACAACGATTCCTACATTCCTCTCCAAGAAAAAATACGGCTGAGTCGGCGGGATCGCGAAGCCCTGGCGGTTTGGGATAACTTGAAGCCGACGTGGAAAAACTCCGCAGGCGTGGTCGACACGAAAGAAAGATCGCTCTTGGATCGAGTGATTGGGTCTGATGATGAAGCTGAATTGAACGTCGGAAAGTTTCGCTACGACCTGAAGAAGATCCTCACTTTTTTCGGCGACGGCAAATACGGGCCCAAGGATTTCAAATATCACATCTCTGCCGGGAACGGCGATCGCATCAAAATGCAGTTCGAGATGAAGGAAGATGGAGGCTGGACTCCCGAGCAGTTTCTCGCGGGCAACTCCCAGTTCGAGCAGTTGTGCAAGCAGGCCCAGAATACGAGGCGGACCCTTTTCTACTACTATGTAGCTGCTGACAGCTTCGAAACGTATCTGCAGGCTCGATCCAAATCAGAATCGTTCCGCATTCCTGCAGGCTGGACAGTCTGGGAAGATGACAAGCTATCAGTGCGCCCCCTACCAGTTCGACAGACAGTTCAATACAATCTGGATTCCCTCCCTGCTGAAGCCTACATGAAAGTCGCTGAGGCTGCGGCTACTTACCTGGTCGACGAAGCCAACAAAGAGGCCGCTGAATTCGATGCGCGTGTCGCTGCTCTCGTCCCCGAGGAAGTCAAAACTCCCGAGGAAAAGAACAAGTTTATTACCAAATTGAGCGAAGAGAGAAATGAGTGGGCTGCACAGCGCCTGCAGAATTACATCACGAGTACATTCCAGACAGCTCTTGCCGCCACAGAAGCTTCCGGTCAGAAAGAGGTAGTCATGGAAATCGTTCCTCCCGAGATTCCACATATTCGTGTCTTCACCCCCGGGGGACCTCCAAAAGCGCCCAAGCCTGAACCGACAGACAAGAAGCCTCCTCAAAAGCCAAAGGCTCCGTCATCGGGTAACACTTTGATTCTCGACTAAAAGCCGCCTCTCGGCAGGAGTATTGTTTATATATAGTTGTTGCCAACTCTCAGATTCTGCGAGTGTATGTAGCATGAATCTACATTGCACCATTTTATGCAGCCTGATTCTATTGCTATCACTGGCACAGGGAAGAGAGTTCACAGATTCCCAGGGGCGCAAAATCGAGGCGGAGATCGTTGGATACTCCGGTGACACGGTCATTATCAACCGCGCTGGCACGGAGTTCCCGGTGCCCATCACTACCTTCTCACTGGACGATCAGCAGTATATCAGTGAGTGGATCGACGAGAATCCCGAAGCTGTACGCTACAAATTCGGCTACTACGTAGACCTCGAAAAGTCTTCTATTTCCCAACAAGACGCCCCGGGAGGTGCTTACGAAGACAAGCTCAAGATCATTCCCTACAATTATGAAATGATCATTTATAACAAAGGGGTTGCACCAGCTAAGGACATCGAGATCCGCTACGAAATCTACATCGATGATTTCGTCGATGTGAGAGGGAACAGGTTCACCAGACTTGCCTACGGCGTGGAGAAGAATGCAAAGCTCCAAACGATAGCTGGAAGCATAAAGGACCTCACGATACCAGCGAACGGACGTCATGACTTTGAACGAACGTTTAACACAGAGTTCTACATTGATCGCGACGGCGGGAAAACGGATCAAGCGGCAACTGACAAGGTGATCGGGATTCGCATCCGAGTCTACAGTGGCAAAAAGGTGATCGCAGAATTCGAGGACGGAGAAAACGATACGAAGCTATCAACAATCACCTGGCAGGACGAAACACCATCTGAAGGGGTCGGTCCTACGGTGAACTGACTACTCGCCCCGAGTGTCGGAGAGCTCCAGCTTTGCGATCTCCTCCATAAGGCGATCCGCGATCGCTTGGTAGCGTTCTTTGGTAGAAAGCTCGGGATCGTCGATCATCTCAGTCATATCGATCGGCTCTCCCACAACAAGGGTAACGGGGTGCTTTCTTAGACCTTTTGCTCCTCGCGGCATCGCCTTATCCGCCCCAAACAACCTGACGGGAAGAACGGGCACTCGTGCTTTGCACACGATCATGCCCACACCTGCCAGTCCTTTTTCTTTCAGTTTCCCGTCCCAGGTGCGCTCGCCTTCAGGAAAAATGAGGACTTTCTCGCCTTTCTTCAGCAGGTCGATAACCAGCTTCAAGGCAGAAAGTTCCGGTCTCGCCTGATTCACGGGAATGGCATTCATCCGCCGGAAGAGATAGTTGGCGACGGGATGATCGAAAAGAGTCTTCCGCGCGAAGTAGTACATCGCCCGTGGGTAGCCAATGCCAACCAACGGCGGGTCGAGGAAGCTCACGTGATTTGAGACGATCAGTGCGCCACCTTCAAGGTTTTTGAAGGATTTACCGTTCTGCACCCGATAGGAGAGAAACAGCTTGCCGACTACTTTCGCCGTCGTGTGACCGAGCCAATACCAGAAACCCATCAAAGAAAAATTTCGGAATCGTAAATTTCCGCGGTTACACCTGCGAAGACTCGCTACTCGAAAGCGGATTCCAAATATCCGAAGAGAGAGCCCGCAGAGGTGACGTGAGGACACGTCCAGCACGATGGGCCTGCGACGCAGCAAGACCACAACCAACCTGACTGAGTGTAAGGCACCCGAGAACGGCGATGAGCAGGAGTCGTAATTTCATGTTAACCATCCTTTGCTCGAAAACAGGGTCACTGTCAACGCTTTCGAAGTGTTTCGCAGACTTGCCGGTAGGCTTCGACGACTCCGAATTTCTTCGGATCAGAGTCGTGTCGTGTCGAAATTTCACCAATCTTTTTCTCCTGATCGCCCGTGAGGCTGGTATGAGTGCTCGTTTTCCACGTGGATAAGCACTGGCGCAATAGAGCTTTCGAAGTGACGCTACGGCGGAGGAGATTGATAAACCCGTCGCCGGTATCTTCTCCTGCGACAACTCCGCGGCCGTCGATCAAACCTCGCTCCAAAGCCTCGCTTCCCGGGGAGAGAGGTGAGGCACTTCTCCAGGCCCAGAGGGCGACAAAAGCCATGAGGCCGAACAGGAAGCCATGTAAACGATATCTACGAATCAGCTTCATCGCGCCGCCCGTTTCCTGAGTTCCATGAATCGTTTCGTCGAAAACGATTTCTGTTTTCCCGCCTAGCAGCCAAAGCAAGAAACCCGGCTCTGCTCCAAAATGCAGAGCCTCGTTACTCAGGAAAAAGCTATCGCTCGCCACAACGATCGCGCCTTTTCCAAACGGGCGCTCGATGACAACAGGCTTTTCGTCGACTTCTAATACGGTGCGCCATGGTTTTGCAGAAGTTTCGAAGCGATAGGGCGAGTACCAAAGCGGCAGTTCTTTAGGGAGCGTTTCGGTGGAAATCGATTCCCCTGGTGTAACTTCCCACCCCGAATCAGGGCGCTCTTCCTCGACCTCGTCCTGAATATCAAAGCCAAGCTTCGCCGTCAGCCGAGGCCCCAGTGCTTCAGACATTGCTTCTTCGAATTCCTCTTCCTCCTCATCGAGTTCAGAATCGTCTTGGTCTTCTTCCACTTCGGTTGAAGATTTGTCTTCGCTGTCTTCCCCTGCTCCTTGTTCTTCTCGTATTTTCCTCTCCCGTAGCTTTCTTCTTCGCTCGAACCAGTCGTCCTCTTCCTGGGACCTTACGGGTCGGAAACTTCTCCCCACTAATCGGGGGTTCATCGCAATCACCAAGCGCCCGCCTTCTCGGACGGCCTTCATCACAGGAGAGTCTTTTGGTGCTCGAATTTCGGGAAACTCATCCCTGGGATACCCCACGAGTAGCAGGCAAGTCTCGCTGTCCAGATAGCCCAACTGGTTAAGGTGTTTGATATTTCGTCGAACACTGAGTCCTTCCACCCCTTCGAGGGATTCATACAAAGCGCTAGTTCCCAATGGGTCACTGCGAAGACTTGAGTAGTGGGGATAAATGTCGCCATCCTGCAATCGCTTCTCGAGGATCTCGAGAAAACCGAACGCCAGTACGATTCCCAAGATGATCAATCCACAAACTACCAATATGCGCCGCAGTTTCATTTCGTTCAGTGCGCTTCGGCTAGTTCCCTTGGTTGGCGCAGACTCCTAGTCTGTTTGGCGATTGACTCGTAGTTCTTCATGAAGACGTCGAGTCTGTCTTCCGGTAACACGTGAAGGCCATACCAGACCCGCTCGAACATACGGGTATTATCATCAAACGAGGACCGAAGAGCCTCCTCAGAGCGAAGTCGCAGCTCCAGCTCTCGAC
The DNA here is from genome assembly GCA_002698785.1 of Verrucomicrobiales bacterium. Classification (GTDB taxonomy): domain Bacteria; phylum Verrucomicrobiota; class Verrucomicrobiia; order Verrucomicrobiales; family DEV007; genus Arctic95D-9. Next base: position 592,904 of record PAAG01000047.1, read on the forward strand.
GATAATCGAGGTTGGACTTGAAACGAGCAATACGGAGAAATCCCGCCTCACCCAAGTTTGCCAGAATCGCGAGAAACAAAGCTCGTACGGCGAGTCGCTGTTCTCCCTTTTCCAATTGCTCGCGAGCCATTCGCATCCACTCGTCTTCGGGCAATTGTGTCGCCACAATGTCCTCACTCTCAAGATCCACCGCCCCGGAGTACCCTGAATCCTCGGATTCGAAAACATCGTCCTCTTTGAACTTTTTATACAGGAGAATGCCCAACCAAATCACAACAGCTGCGACAAGGATCCCCAAGAGAACTGTCATTGTCGTAGAAAACCCGATCGAACCGGGTGCAGGATTTTCTCGATTACCCGACCTCTCATTCCTCTGGCTTCTCTCAATCCAGTCCTTTATCCCGTTTTGTATCTTCTCAGCAGCAGCTTGAACTGAATCCGCAATTTCAGACATGCGCTGTGCCAGCCAACTCTTTTCAGTCGCTTCCTGTTCCGCTTGATCGAGACGAGACAGTTTCCACTGATACTTCTTCTGACGCATGGTCTCACCGATCCGATCGCGCAGTTGTTCTGGAGAGGTTGCCTCCTCTGCCTCTTGAGCAATCAGAGGAGATCCCGAGAAGAGGAGAATTCCAGCCAAAGCAAGGGCCGCTGCTTTCTGCAAACCACCCTTTTCCCGCCGACGCTCTTTTTCCCTTCGCTCTCGACACGAGGCGAGCCTGCTTAAGAGATCGGCTCCAGTCGTGCGTGACTCCGCATAGAAGCACCTCAGAACAAAAGTAGCTTTCACCACGGGCGAAATAACCAGATAAACAAGCAGAAGCGTCCCGACAATGAAAGTTGAGTTCCCCATCGCCACCATTGGGCTGGTCGTAAAAACGCTTTCGATACCGGTGAAGGCTTTCACAAAGGTGGGGACGATGACACAGGTGGCGATCACATTGATCCACGTAAAGAACCCGACTACCGCGAAAATCAAGAGCACTCCGTGGTTCTGCGCCCAGTCATAATGAGAGAGTCGGATACTCGACCCGAAAAGATCAATCAAAGGCCGTTTCGAATAATCCTGTGTATATGCCAGGACAGAAAAATTCTGCACCATCGCGATCGCCCAGCCGAAAGGGACAGCAAGAAATGAAGCAACGACCAGGATGGGAAGATGGAAGGACTGAAGACAAAACAGAGCCGCAGTTCTTCGAAACCCCTGCATTCCAGATTGCTTCGGGAGCTGCCCAGGACTGATGGTATCCCAAAGTCCCGAACAATATTTTGCCTGACAGAATCTCATCCAAAAATAAAAGCCGGTCATCCACAGGGCAACAAATGCAGCATCACGATCGGCATGACTACTCCGACTCATGTCGGCAGCAAAATACAACAACGCTACACAAAACGGAACAACTCCGGCGTAGTAGATCAGAAACCATTTCAGATCAGCTGTGCGAACGAGATGAAATGCTTCCTCCAAGATCTGGATCGATCCATTCTCGCTGCGGCGTCGTTTTCTTCGTAGCAATCCGCTCATTCCCACATCGTCCCATCATGAAATTCAACCGGCATATCCTGGAGAAACTGGGCAAGAAAGTAATAGACTAACCAGGCCACTACTACGGCAACTCCGAACTGCACAAAAGGCATGAAGTAGATACGGCGAGGTTTCTTTACCTCCTGAATGTTTTCTCTCTCCTGATTCAGACATACAGCACAAGTCAGTCGTCCTTCGTGTTCAGTAATACACTCCGAACAAAAAAATGACCCGCACGAGGGACATCGTGCAGTGGCAGGACGATCAACGTGGATCGAACAACTTGTTTTCGAAAGAACGTCAGCCATCACCTTCTTCGGACGGAGCTACTGAGCTGGATTTTCTCTCCTCCACTTGAGCCAGCTGTTTCTTCCACTTCATGCTCTGAATTGCACCTGCCAAGCCAACTGAGAACACACTCAGGCCAAGAAACAAGAACCAGAAGTAGAACCACACTCCGCCATCAGTGCCTATCGCGGAGAAAGCTTCCAGAGGCCCCAGTATTCCCAGTGTGTAGGAAGGATTCATGGTCGCCGCGGTCAGGTAATAGATTGCTCCGGATCCGATCACAAAGAATAGCAATCCGAGTTGCGTCCACAATGAAACCTTCACAGGTGGTGGGGTGGCGTGCCTAACTGCGCCGACAAGAGACATGATTACCAGGAAACACGCAGCGAGGAGAAGTAGCATTACAACTCCAGCGAGCACCACGTTTTCGATGTGCAGCGCTGTCAGGGAAATGATTCCGAGGACAATGAATGCCAGAGAGGATGGCAATACCAAAGCAGGAACTCTAAAGGCGTCCGCAACATGGGCCTTTGCTTTGGCAGTAGCACTCTGCTTACTCGGCAGGTCACCAGTCTCCCCTTTTTCTGAAGGCGCTGCCTTTTCGATCGAGATCTGAGCTTCACGAATGAGTCCCTCAATCTGAGCTACGGCCTGGCTCGTCTGATGCAGCCGGTTTAATGGGCGGAGTCTCTCCCGAGAGAGGCTAGTCTGAATATCGCAAAGGCAGCTGGGGCCGAGTATCAGATGGCGTAACAGCAAAGCAAGACAACCTAGTGCGAGGAGTCCGAAGAGCGAGACCAGAATCGCCACTCCCACAGTAATTCCTTCACCGGCATTCACTCCGAAGATGAGAGCCACCAACATGGAAGCAAACACCAATCCTCCACCATAGAGAACTCCTTTACCCACTCTCGATGTACGAACAACGGAGAGACATTGAATCTCATCAAAACGGAAACGTTTGTATTCCTCCGTAAAAGGCATCAGGAAGCCACTACCCTTTACATATACCAAATGATCCGAAGCCATCCAGAGACTGGACATGCCCAGCATTCCTTTCGCCAGTCTCGTGTAATTATCGAAAGCCGATTTCAAAACTGTGAGTAGTGAACACGCGGAACGCCCGTATGGTCAAGCCCTGCGAGCAATTTTCATCCCTGACAGCGATTTACACGCCATCACGATAGATCGGAAACCTTTCCAGAAGAGATTGCCTCGTAGCTGGACATGAGGGTGAGCATATCCCTCACAGATCTTCCTAATCCGGTAAAGATCGCCCGGGACACGAGGTGATGACCCACATTCAATTCTGAGAGATGAGGCACTTTCATCAACTTCGGCAGATTACTCAGGGTGATCCCATGACCTGCGTTCACCTGAAGCCCTTCTCGATGAGCGAGTTTCGCCGCTTCATACAGAAGAACGAACTCGTCCTCTCCCCCATCCATCGCCGCGTTCGCATAGGCGCCGGTGTGCAATTCGACCATATCTGCCCCCAACCCACTCGCAGCAAGGATTTGCTGGGGTTCCGGGTCAATGAAGAGGCTCACACGAACACCCGAATCCTGTAATGAGCGAATCGTTCTTTCGAGAGATGTGTCAGCATTGACAACGTTTAAACCTCCTTCGGTAGTGATTTCCCGTCGATTCTCCGGAACTAGACAGACGAAGTCGGGCTTCGCCTTAAGGGCAATTTCCAGAATTTCCGGAGAATTTCCCATCTCGAGGTTCAGCTGTGTGTGGATTCCATCCCGCAATTCAAAAACGTCTCGATCCTGAATGTGGCGGCGATCCAGCCTCAGGTGGACAGTTATCGAATCTGCGCCCGCCGCTTCTGCCTCGTGCGCTGCCGCGAGGAGAGATGGCTCGGCATTGTGAGCATCGAGCATGGGAGCGTATCGTGCTTGCCTCAGTGTAGCGACATGGTCAATGTTCACACCGAGTTTCAGGGTTCTTTCGGGGAGTTCTTTCATCACGGATATTGGAATGATCGGGGATATTCCTTCAGAACTCAATCGGCATTACCGAGTTCTCGGCGCGATTCGACAAAAAAGGCGGATCCGCTTGCCGGAACCGCCTTTGTAAAATTTGCCGATGGACACCTTGATCAGTGAGTGATCGTCACTTGGGTTCCCACTCCCACTTTCGAGTAGATGAGCGGCTGGACAGCACTGGGAACGCGGATGCAACCGTGGCTTGCGGGGTAATCGGGAACATAACCGATGTGCATTCCCACACCGCCGCTCACGCGCATCCAGTAGGGCATTTCAGCACCGACAAACTGCGATCCACCAGCGGGACGAAAACGACTGTCGCCATCACTGCGAACTGTAGCTCCTGAAGAATTGAGCCAACGACCGTAGAGTGTGGATCGCTTGTGAACAAGCTTCTCCTTGATCCGGAACGTTCCGGTTGGAGTCGTGTGGCCAGACTTACCTGTGGAAACCTGAGTGTCGATTACGAGTTGCTTTACTCCACCCGAGTTCTTGTAAACTCGAGCGCGCTGCTCACTCAAATCGATCTCGATTTTTGCGTTAGAAGGAGACAAGCTGGAAAGAAGTCGCTGGTTTACGAAAACATCGTGGCCTTCGCTCTTGTATTCACCTGGAGTCGAAACAGACAGACGAGAGAAAAACCCTCCTCGTCCGCGCCGCTCAGCAACAGCAGGAACTTCTTCGCGGGAATTGGCCGCATCTTCCTCAGCATCTTCTCTCGCTTCGCGGGCCCTGCGCTCTGCACGGGCTTTTTCGCGAGCAGCAATTTTAGCGGCACGCTTCTCTTCCTCTGCCTTCTTCTTTTCAGCGAGTTTTCGGGCCTTCTCTTCTTCGGCTTCTCTTTTCTCCTGAGCTTTTTTCTCAGCTAGCGCCTTCTCTTCGGCTTCCTTCGCACGCTTTTCCGCTTCCTCTTTCTTAGCGAGAGCTTCTTCTTCTTTCTTCTTCTCGGCCAGCTTACGAGCTTCTTCGCGCTCCTGCTCTGCCTTTTCTTTGGCCTTTTTCTCTGCGGCCTCGGCGCGTGCTTTTGCTCGCTCTTCCTTCGCGATCCTCATCTTCTCCGCGAAGCTGGATTCGGATTTTTCCTCGGACTTCTTTTCCTCTGTTTTCTCCTTTTCGGACTTCCCCGCAGCGGAACCGCCAGTGAAAAGCGCAGCCTCCTGATCAACGGTGCAGGAAGTAAGTGTGATCGCAGAAATCGCGAGGATAGCAGGAACTGCTCGGGAACAAAACAAACGAATGTTCATTAAATACTTGGGTGTAGTGGTCCCAAGATGATCCTGCTTTTTATGACCCCGTCAATTTCTTAGTGAAAAATTTTACTAAGTTTTGCACCGCAAAAACGTTAGCCACGATCCGTTTTTTTCCTGTAAGCCTTGTGGCTGAACGAGCCACCCCGATTCTCAGGGAGTTTCCGAAAGTGGTGCAGCGGAAGAAAACTCCTCTGCCCCATCCTCGGGGAGGATATCATCGACGAGACGTTCGATCCCTTCGCTGGCAAATTCGCTCTGGGGATAGATCTGTCTGGCCGACAAAAACCAAGCAAGGCTTGAGCCATACTGCTTCCGTTTCTCAAGGTTTTCCGCCGTCTTCAAGGCCTTCACGAATGGAGCCACATCTGTCGACAAGTCCGAACGTTTGGCACTCAAAGCAACATCGTCGGGAAACTCCTGAAATGTCTTCTCCACAATTTCCCAAGCAGCATGCCCATTCCCCGCTTTGGTCAGTGTTTCGGCCTGTTTCATGACCGTTTCGATTTCCAGAATGTTGTTCACGATCTGATTCAGGGCTTCCTGTCGCTCTGGATCCTCCACCGTAGCCGCAATGAAACGGGCCTTATTATTATAAATTTCCCGGTAACTCTTTGTCGCGAGCAGGCGATCGAATTCCAGCTTTGCTTGTTGCTGCTTGTCCGCCGAGTCTGCGATCAAATTGAACTGCTCCTTCAACATCGGGTTTGTCGGCCAAATCTCGGCAGCCGCACGAATGTTTTCCTCATATCCTTCCTCATCACCACTCAATGCGGCATTTTTGGCAGTGCGGATCCTCATGTTGCTGCTGAGGCGAGCTCCCTCGATCGCTGCCGTCGGCTTTGAGTAATCGAAATCACTGGCCTGAGTCCTCATCTCCGACACCAACTCCTCCGCCAGAGTGTAATCCTTTACTTCAATCGCATTGACGAGTTGGAACGAATTCCGGGCATATCCCAAAACCGCCCTTTTCTTCTCTCGCTCAACGCTTTGCACAGCTGGCAAGTGCTCACCAGTGATGAAAGCCTGCTGCAACTGGCGCAGAGCACCGTCGATTTCTCCCTGGCCAAGCAGGAAAGAAAAGGCCTCTACCTGCTGGTTTACATCCCGGATGGCTTCGTTGGCAAAGGTATCCAGGGTGGTAATGGTGGGATTAAACCCAATCGTTTTGCTGAAGGTTTGCTCGATTTCTGACCCTTCTTCGAAATCCAATCGACCTGCACCATCTTGAAAGAATTCCGTATACATGCGTGCCGCCATGATGACGTGCTCGAAACGACGCTGGACGAAGAACTGAACTACCAGTGCCTGAAACTCGAGCTTCGCCTCGACTTCCGACAATTCCATCTTTGCCCTGTTAGCAACTCTCTCCGCTTCTACCTCGGCAATTCGCTGCACGTAGCGCTGCAGGTGACCGGCATTTTCCGGCTTTGTCGTCGGCTCGTCTCTCTTCCCCGGATCGTCAGACAATTTTCGTTCACGACTGCCTGCAGAAGCTTTCCCCCATGTATCGAAATTCCAGTCCAGTTGCTTCCGCTCCCTATCGAGCTGGGTGTTCAACGCCTTCAACTGAGCCTGACTCTTCTGGGCAAGAAACACGCGGTAGACAGCGTTTGCCAGCGACTCGCAGAGACGGGCATCCTGGGGAAACTGCGAAGCACGCTGCAATTGCGCTACGGCTTTCGGGAACTTATTCGGTTCTCTGCTATGTGGCGAAAGGGTATCAAGAATGCTCCGTATCGCATCTCGATATGCCAGATCCATTTCGGAATCGGCAGAATTCGCATTGAGGTATTTCTCAAAACGGGCGCGAAACACCCGATTGTCATTCACATTGAAGTTCTTCCCATCGAAAGAAAAAACGTCCGTGGTGGGGTCGAAATAAGGAACATCATTCCCTACGAGTTGCTGGCCGCCCTGCTGCTGCCCTCCCTGATTGACGATCGTAGTCTGGTTGGTCGCCGGACCGGTTCCTCCACTACCGCCCCCACTTTGCGTCGGAGGTGTATACACTTGACCCTGACTCGCTGTGGAAAGAAAAATCCCTGCCAGGAAAGATGAAATCAGGCACTTGGTTTTCATAGGGGGGTATCAGTTTAATTATCTATCGCTTCCGCTACAAGCGTTCCGTCACGATCCACTCGAACAATCATCGCCATCTCGGCACCTCGTTCGATATTGATGCTTCTAAATTCGTCTGGGACAAGAACCGGCACCGGCATCGTCACCATCGAATCGGTGGCTTCAAAACTGATGAGTCGACCACTCTCAGAAGTCCAGCGCAGCGTCTCCTCGACCCTTCCTTCAACTCGATACACATTTCCGCGCAGGCTGTTGCCGTTATCTCGATATGTCGACAGACTCAGCATCGAAGCATTGGAATCCAACTTTCCAGAACTGCCTCCTCCGGATAGCATTCCTCCAGCGATCAGCTTCACGAGCAACGCGGCGATGACGAGAAACCCTAATATAGCGGCAATGATTCCTACGATGAGTCCTATATTTACACCGGTGCTGGCTCGTCTGGGCATATCTTTCTGATTTACGGGGAGGTAGTGAAAAGTCTACCACATCCACCTACTTTCGGGTGGGAATTTCTCGAACCTTACAGGATTGTAATCTTTCTGTAATCAATTTTCTGCGAGTAGCCCACCATGCATCACGAGAAATCCGGGTTGGCTCCTCGTTGCGTTGCTCAGCGAATCATCAGTCAGCACGAGTGTCGTGCCCGGTTTCATGACAACATCCATGACGTGCTTAAGCCGAGGGTCCATCTGGATGTGGGAAAATGCTTTCAGTTCATGACTTCCCTGAGGGCCCGCCACCTGATGCCAGTGCGGATGATATTGTCCATCTTTGTCCTGATTCCAACCATCACAGACGTAGGTGTATGTTCCATGAGGTTTCTTCGCGAAAGCCTTTTCGTGCGCAGGACCTTTTCCGATCATGACGCCATTTCGCACGACGAGAAGTTCCTTATCTGCAGAGCTGTAGAGTACGGCTACCGGCCCATCTTCTGAATCATGAGGCCGCCACTCCATCTCCGACTGGTTGGCGGCGGCGAATTCAATCCGGTGTTGATTTGATACCTCGTGCGGAACGTCACCGTTTGAAACAATGACCGTGGTGCCCACACTTGTAATCTCAAATAGCTTCTTGGAAAACTCGAACGGCAAGTGAACACACCCGTGGGAAGAGGGATACCCCGGCAAACCACCTGCGTGGAGTGCAACACCTCCCCAGGTCAACCGTTCCGTATAAGGCATGGAAGCATTGTTGTATTTCGAGGAATGGTGATCGGCATCCTTTTCAAGAATGTGAAAAACTCCTGTCGGTGTTTCATACCCCTGCCGCCCCGTGCTCACGAGACAACTACCGATGAGCACGCCTCCGCGATAGACTGCCGCTTTCTGGGATTTCAGGTTCACCGAAACGACAACCGGCCCTGACTCTGAAAGTTTTGGATTCCAAGTAAAAGAGGAAGGATCGTACTGCTTATCCTGTGAAATCCCCAGAACAGTCGCTGCAGCAAAAACTCCAAGGAAGAGACGCGAAGATTTCATTCTGCAAATATGATCATCTCAGATCAAAGTGTCGACAGCAAAAGCTCTCGTTTCTCTAAACCATCGATTCGGGATCGAGAGCCGAATCGAGCTCTTTTACAGGGAGGATTTCTTTTTCCTCACAGATTTGTCTTACCGTCTTCCCTGTCTGGACGGCTTCTTTCGCGATCTTTGCGGCGGTCTCGTACCCAATCTTAGGGGCAAGGCTCGTGACCATACTCATTGACCACTCAATTAATTCTTCGCAGCGGTCACGATTGGCTTCGATACCGACTACGCATTTTTCGCGGAACTGTGTGGCTGCATTGGTAAGCAAAGTGATCGATTCCAGAATGTTGCGGGCCATCATGGGCATCATCACATTCAACTCGAAGTTCCCATTCGCACCACCCCAAGTGACCGCTGCATCATTCCCGAACACTTGAGCGCATACCTGCATCAATGATTCCGACATCACCGGATTTACTTTTCCCGGCATAATAGAGGAACCCGGCTGTGTCGCGGGGAGCGAAATTTCCCCGATTCCGCATCGTGGCCCAGAACTCAGCAAACGGATATCGTTCGCCACCTTGAAAAGACTCGTCGCAATGGTCTTCATTTGTCCACTTACCTCGACTACGGCATCTTTGCCTGCCTGCGCTTCGAAGTGGTTTTGCGCCTCTTCGAACTCGACTCCCGTGTGCTTCGAAATGAACGCGATAGCCAGGCCAGCGAAACCTTCGGGGCAATTCAGCCCTGTTCCCACAGCAGTGCCCCCCAGCGGGAGTTCGGAAAGAGCTTTCAACGCTTTATTCGCCCGAACGACCGCCAAATCGACTTGCCTGGCATACCCAGAAAACTCCTGACCAAGTCTCACTGGTGTTGCATCCATCAGGTGAGTTCTTCCAATTTTCAGCACGCCGTGAAACGCAGATGCGCGCTCTTCCAACGAATCACGAAGGGACTGCAACGCCGGGATCAGCTCGTTCGCCAAAGCGAGTGAGACCGCTATATGAATCGCTGTCGGAAAGGTATCATTCGAAGATTGTGACTGGTTTACGTGATCGTTTGGATGGACCGGTTTGCGAGATCCAATTTCTTCGCCTGCCAATTGCGAACACCGATTCGAAATCACCTCGTTCGCGTTCATGTTCGTGCTCGTTCCTGAGCCAGTCTGGAAAACGTCCACGACAAAATGTTCGTCATGCTTGCCCAGAAAGACTTCTTCTGCCGCCGTTCCAATTAGGCTGGTCAGGTCTTGCGGCACGATACCGAGCTCCCGATTGGCCTCTGCGGAAGCCCATTTGATCAGCCCATAGGCATGAACAATTCCCGGATCCACTCCCCTTCCAGAAATGGGAAAATTGAGAACCGCTCGTTGCGTGCTCGCTCCCCAGAGGGCTTCCACAGGAACTTCCATTTCACCCATGGTATCCCGTTCTATTCGAAAAACTGACTCGCTCATAATGATATATTTCGTCTCTGAAAAGAATTACGCTTCTCTGCGAGCCAGGGAGAAATGCAATTCTCCACCAACTCGATTACGGACTATCAGAATAAACCACATTCCCTGATCCTCAGGCATGAACGATTCTGTTTCGCGCCGTCGCTTTCATGGCATTCTGACCGGAACTGCGCTTTCTACGCTAGCCAAAACCGGAACTCGGGCTGCCGGTTCTGAGGTCCTGGAAACAAAAATCATTTCACCCCAAGGTGAGTACTACCATGGCTGGCCGACTGTATCCCGGATGCAAAACGGAGACCTGTTAGTCGTTTGGTCAGGGAGGAGAGAAGGCCACATATGCCCATTCGGAACAGTGGAGATGATGAGGTCCCGAGATGAAGGCAAGTCCTGGACGTTTCCCAGAACGATACATGACGGAATGATCGACGATCGCGATGCGGGAGTTCTGGAAACAGCGAAGGGGTCCATTTTTGTCACCTCATTCTCTTCACTAGCCTACGGAAGCTATCTCAAGAAGGAGGGGCGCCCCACCCAAGACAACTGGATGGCTGCACACCTGCGACTTCAGAACGCAGAGGAACGAAAGGCGGAACTGGGTTGCTGGGGCTTCCGCTCGACAGATGGAGGCAGAACCTTTTCCCCTCGCATTGACACCGTAGTGAATAGTCCCCACGGGCCTTGCCAGTTGCAAGACGGGCGGCTTCTCTACGCGGGGAAAGAATTGTGGACCGATGAAAAGAAGATCGGTGTCGCAGAATCCACTGACGACGGATTGACTTGGAAATGGCTGGCCGAGATACCCTCCCTCGATGGGGATGAAGTAAAAAGCTATCACGAACTACACGCGATCGAATGCCCCAGCGGGAAAATCGTCGCCCACATTCGTAATCACAACGCTGCGAACAAAGGGGAAACACTGCAAACCGAGTCTACCGACGGAGGTCGAACCTGGTCCGTCCCGACACCGATCGGAGTCTGGGGACTGCCATCCCATCTGTTGGTCCTGAAAAATGGTAGTCTACTGATGTCCTACGGCCATCGGCGAGCGCCTTTCGGCAATCAGGCAAGAATCAGTGTCGACGAAGGTGCGACCTGGTCAGATCCTATCCCTATTTCCACCGATGGCGCAGGAGGCGATCTCGGCTATCCTTCCACGGTCGAACTCGCGAACGGTGACTTGCTCACGATCTGGTACGAGCTATTTGAGGGAAGCTCGAAAGCACAACTCAGACAGGCCAGATGGAAGCTCAACGCTTCATCTGCATGAGGTAGGCAGCGAGGAGCTTTACGTTGTCGTGAAACACCTGACTGTTGATGAATTCCTCTCCGTCTTGAAATTTTGGCTGTCCGACAAGAAGTTCTCCGGAATAGCGACTCATCCATCGCCCTTCCTCGTCGAGTGATTTCACGATTGATTCGACAGCGTCGGTGTCCACTTCACGCGGTTCCAAAACAGAGTCTACGGAACGGCCTGCCAAACGAGCCCGATAAGCCATTTTGATCATATCGAGACGAGATGGGTTCTGCCACCCATAGTGACTGGGAAGGCGGGAGTCATCATTGGTAAGCTTGTATTGCTTGCCATCCCGCTCCATGTAGAGAGGCTTGTTCGTTTCCAACTCGTAGTAGCGAGCCAGCTTTCCAGTTGGCAGCATCGACTTTTCCAGATATTTCACCCCGGGAACGATCGGCTCCAGATACCGATTATCATCCAAGTATTCTGCGATACGGAGTAGAGAGATCATGGCATCCTCGGACTCTCGGCCAGCAATCGCTGGTGGCTCGAAGGCTCTTGCCCAGATAGGAATCATTTCCTCGCTGTATTGCTGCGCCCACGCCGGTTGGGGCTCCGGCATTTGTGCTTGGATGAGGAAATTCCCCAGCTTCCTCAAGGCCTCGCGATACTCCTCTTTCTTGTAGATCCGATGGGCATCAATGAGCACCTCGGTCATGGCTCCAGCAAGCCCATCATTTAAGGTAAACTGGTCCCAGTAGTTTTTGATTCGCCCTTCGGATCGCCAGTCATACTCAGGGAAAGAGGCGCTATCAGGCGGATTCACACTTCGTGATGGCCCACCCCAGACCTGAGGAAAAGCACCATTGGAAAATTGAGCTTTGAGTAGGTTTGTCAGGGAGTATTCAACAGCCTCGTGAATCTCCTCGCCCTGAAACATGAGAGCCTCATCGAGGCGCATCAGGAACCGAAGTGCAGATTGTGAGATATCGTCGTCCAGAGTGGACAGGTTTTTCCCTCGCCCTTTCCCGTTTCGATATTCGTCGATTCTTGGTCCAGAGGAATCAAAATCGATGGAGTTCCTCCATCCTCCGGATTTCAACTGTCCGTATAGAAGGGCGTTCCCCGCGCTAATTGCGAAATACAAAAAGGTGGATCCCTGAGTAGCATCGTAAGCGTCGAGGAAGGCTTCTCCTACCGTGGGTGTTCCCGGTGGCTGAACCCAGATCTCAGTTTCTACCGCCACGCCTTCTCCGAGACGTCGGCTGAGGTCAGGAGAGTAATAGTAGACGTATCCTCCGTTCACTGCCAGTTCATCACCATAGTAACTCGCCGCCTTCCGTAGGGCTTCAGTCACCTCTCCTGAAGAGGGGGCACCTCGAGCCACAAAGGCCAAACTAACAAAACAAAAACAGAGCAAATCAGTCCGTAACTTTTGCGATGCACCACAGGCCTTCATGAGTTCGAATAAAAAGCTCACCGTCTGAAACTGCGATGGACGAATTGGTTTCTTCTTCCAAGTCACTCTGAGCGAGAACATTCAGCCCCTCGGGCGAAGCTGCAAAAACAACCGAGTCTCCTGCCTGACTCAATGTGTAGACATGATTACCCGAGAGAACAAAAGAACCCCACGATTTACCAGCGCCGGGTAATCGCGCTTTCCAAAGGGTCTTTCCGGTTTTCATGTCATCGCAGTATGCGATACCTCCCGAATTCTGGTAATACAACTTCCCATCATGGGCTACCCCACTTCCGATGCCTCCGTTGTGCCGAACTTCCTGCCACAATCGATGAGAGTCCGTTACATCCCCGTTTCCACCTGGCTTGACACCAATTGAATTTCCGAAATACCCGCCCATTGCGACAACAATTCCATCATCATAGACGGGAGAGGTGTAGACGAGTGGATTCAGTCCTTCGGAGAACCAGAGTTGTTTTCCGGTTAGTGGGTCGAAGCCCATCAATTGTAACGGGAAGCTCATGATGAGTTCATCTCTCCCACCGGCATTGACCAAAATGGGGGTGCTAAAGGATCCGATGACTCCTTCGCCCTCGCGATCCTGAAATCCATCTGTTCTTCCCACCGGCTTCCAAAGTGGTTCGTGCCATTCCCATACTGTCTCGCCTGTTTTTCGGTCCAAGCCGTAGAGCACACCGTCGACGGCTGGCCCGTGATAGTGAATCACAAGATCGCCATAAAGAACCGGAGAACTCGAGTTACCCCACGTGTGATCGATCGCACCAAGGTCACGGCTCCAGAGTTCATTGCCTTCGAGGTCGTAGGAAACTAGCCCTGCGGAACCATAAGAAACGACCAGCCCTCGATCGTCGACCGCAGGAGAGGCTGAGCAATACATATTGCTGCGGTGAGTGCGCTCCTCTTCTTTGTATACCACTCCGCGTTGCCAGAGAATGCTTCCGTCAGCGCGATCGATGCAGAGAGTGTTTCGCGTCGAATCCTCCGTAACGGGCTGGGTCACGAACACTTTGTTTTCCCACACAACTGGCGTTGAGTTCCCCGGTTCCGGCAAGTCTATTCGCCATTTTACGTTCTTCTCTCGTCCCCATTCGAGAGGAAGCCCTGTCTCTTTAGTTTCTCCAGAACTCGCTAGGTCTCCTCGCCACGATGGCCAGTTCTCTGCAACGAGGAAGTTTGTAAAGCTCAGCAAGAAGACCGAAAAAAGGGCGTGACGCTTCATGCCCTTTTTCTATCGATTCACGAGTCTTCCATCAAGAAGAACCGGTCTTTCCAAATCAGCGCGATTGCGCTGCTCGTGCAATTCTACAGATCCTGCAACAGCGGTCAGTTGCTGAACGTAGCGAACTGCCCACCTGCCCCCGCCGCTGCGGGTTTGAGATCCTTGTTCTGAATGATGCCCTCGGTGCCGTCCGGCAAACGAATCGAAGCCCACTGTTCGCCTGGCTTTGTCATGCGAACTACTGTTCCTGCCGGGAGAGCGCGAACTTCAGACTGCATCTGAGACTCACCGTAAACCATAAACTGAGCAGTATTTGTCACACTGTAAAAGTCCGTTCCAGCGCTATTGATGGTGGACATTGCTGGGACGGACCGACCACCGCCCGAAGAATCAGATCGGGAGATAGAAGGGATGGAAATATTCGGCTTCGGAATAGAAAAGCCACCACGAGACCGCGACCGCTCCGAGCCCTCATCTCCCGGAAGTGTAAATTGACCGGTCGAGGAAGGTGCCTCCTGCATGTCTTCGGCTACATCATCCGATGTATACCCGCCTGACAGGTTCCCACCCGTTGGAGCCTGACTAACTGCAGTGTCAGGAAATAGGCTCGCATCGACAGCATGCTCATTCGGATCTGCTTTCTTTTTGCCGAAGCCGAACAGGCCTCCGCCACCGCCACCGCTTGATGGACGATCATTGGAGCGCAATTTTGAAAACAGGCCCGGCTTTTCCTCCTCTTCACCGGGCATTTCCGACGCAAATGAAACATTACTCGCAGATTGCTGGGCGGGACGTCCGACCCGGGTTTGCGAGGATGTGCTTGCCACCGGCGAACGACCATCGACCAGTGCAGCCCCTGAAATCTGCGGAACCATTCCTGGCTTAGTAACGGCAACATTCGACTGAGTCGCTGGCGCAGACTGAGAGCGATTGGCAAATACAGGCTCGCCTCCACTGGAAGCTGGGGCTGAGCTTTGTTCCGGCTGGGCTTCACGTCCTCCACCGACAAAAGGAAGCCTCGGCTTAGGCGCTTTTATGTTGCTGATCATTCCTCCCAATCCACCTCCAGAAGAAGCGGAAGAGTCGCCGTATTCATCATTCTGGAATGGTCGCCAGCTGAGTGCTCTCTGCGTAGCACGAATTGGTGCAGTGATGGGGGAAAAACCCTCGTCTTCCGCTTCTGCGGCTGCGCGAGCAGCCGCCTGCTCTTCCTCTTCGATCAGAGAGCGAATGAATGCATTGGGAACGTTACGCTCGACTCGCACGTTTCCAGAACCAGTTCGCCACGAAGACATGTCGTTGGCTGAGACCTTATTGTGTTGAGCAGATGCGTGCTCCCACTTCATGCGGTTCGCCATTGCTTTTTTGATCGCCTTCTCTTCTCGAGCACGCTCGAGAGATCGTTCGAGCTGCTGATCTTCGATTGTCCGGTCTGCAGAACGAGCCATCGCTGCGGCAGCGGCTTCCCCTTGGGCACCCTGGGCCGCGGTGCGGATCTGCATCATTTCCGCATCACGATAGGAAATGTCCCCTGTCGGAGAAGTCGTCATTCCCGCTGAAGCCGAAACATCCACTGGAACTGTAGAATCCTGCGCGAAAATGAAGCCGGTCGCAGTAAGGCTGACCACCGAGAAAACGAGGGGAAGTCGCGTAGAGTTTCCTGTTCCCTGTCGGAGATGATTAGCGGCGCGGGTATTATCAGCCATGATATGCGGGGATGAAAATTTTACACATTTTAACAGAAAACACTCTTCCCGTCCAATGGAGGAGAAAAATATTTAATTAGAAATTATGATGAATATAAATTTCAGCTCAAATGTGCCCCAATCGGGTCGTTCTGGTTCGTGTTCTGTTTCATAACGCATTTGCGTTTACACAACTTAGAGAATTTGATAGCCTCAGGGAAATTACGAAATTGTGTCGGCTCAATTTCAGCACCGAGTCGATCCATTCCCAATACAGATCACTCCTTTACTTCCAAGATGAATATACTCACCCGATTGCTGTTGATAGCCTCACTTATTTTCTCCTTCTCGCTCGTCTCAGGAAATGCACAGACGACGGTAAAGTCGATTCGAGACCAGGGAGTCGCTTTCTACAAAGCAGGTCGTTATGAGGAGGCTAAGATTTTGTTCGAAGAAATTTTGAGAAGGAATCCCCGTGACCCGTACGCGAAGAGCTATCACGCGAAATGCCAGATGGCTATCAAGAACAACCTGGGTCGGAACGATCTCGAAGGAGAGCTGGCAAAGATTATCATTCCTCAGTTGAGTTTCTCCGAGGCTCCGATTGGTGACGTGCTTGACTTTCTGGCCACAAAAACGGAACAGCTATCTCAGGGCAAGACTGTCGTTAACTTCATCTACAAAGGGACCTCGGAACAAAGGGAGAATACAAAAATCACTCTCACTGTTCGAAATGTGCCTGTGACTGAGGCAATTCGTTATGTAGGGCAGTTGAGCAGAACGCACTTCAGTTTCGAAGAGCATGCGGTAGTGGGCGACCCGAACTACGTCCCGCCCAAAGAGTCGGCAGAAGAAAAGGCTGCAAAGGCTGCTAACAAAGCGAACCCCTTCTTCGAATCTCCTGTAAAGGACGCTGCCAGCAGCATCTTTGATTGATAAATCAGAGCATCTGTAATCTTTTTCGATTCTGACTACGCCGATCGCTGTCATAACGGGAGGGCAAGGCACTCTCGCAACTGTGCTCTCATCCCAACTACGGGATGCAGGCTGGGAAGTTTTTGCTCCGTCGAGAAGCGAACTCGATGTGAGGTGTGCGAAGTCGGTTGAAACTTTTTTTGAGAATCTCGACCGTATCGATGCCCTCGTGAACAATGCCGGAATCACCCGGGATTCCCTTTTCGCACGACAATCAGAAGAAGACTTCGATGAAGTCGTCACAACGAACCTGAAAGGAGCCCATCTTTGTTCGCAGGCCGCTGCTATTCCTATGATGCGTCAGCGCGATGGACAGATTATCAATATTGGCTCCTACTCGGCACTGCACCCGCCAATGGGTCAGGCAGCCTACGCAGCAGCGAAAGCGGGCTTGATAGGCCTGACAAAAAGCTACGCGAAAGAGCTCGGAAAGCGGAACATCCGGGTGAATTGTGTGTTGCCGGGATTTCTGGAGACAAAGATGACAGCGAGCCTCAGCGAGGAGGCGACCGAAGCTGCCCGCAAGCGACATACCCTTGGGAGATTTAACACCAAGGAGGAAGCAGCAGGATTTATCGTAAACCTTTTGTCGATGAATCATATTTCGGGACAGGTTTTCCAGCTCGACTCCAGAGCATAGTTCGGTTCATTGCAGCATGGGAGTCGAGATCGAACGCAAATTTCTTGTTATTCCGGAACACTGGAATCCGGAAAAGGAAGGGAAGGAAATCAAGCAGGGGTATCTCTCTACCGATCCGGAACGAAACGTTCGAGTTCGGATCTATGGAGGGGATGCCTTTCTCACGATCAAGGGAAAGACCGTGGGAATTTCACGAACCGAAATCGAATATCCAATTCCCCTCGATGATGCCACTGAGTTATTGCAACTCTGCCATCGACCTCTGATTGAGAAATTACGGTACACAATACCAGAGAGCACCTTGATGTGGGAAGTCGACATTTTCTCAGGCGAAAACGAAGGTCTCATGATTGCCGAAATCGAATTACCTGACGAGGCCACCACTTTTGAAAAACCCGCCTGGGTGGGCGAAGAAGTCACCACCGACTTTCGCTATTCCAACAGCAGCCTCTGTGAAAAACCGTTTCGGACTTGGTCGAACTGACCTCACTCAGCCGGGACCACCGCCTTCGCTCGCCTGTCCCCTATTCTGAAAAAACCCAATGGTGTTCCAGTCGCCGCATCTGAGACCTGCCAGACGGCTCCGGGGCGAGTCTGCTGCTCGCGAGATTTGCCACCGGTAATTTCACCGTAAGACTTTGGCTTCCCCTGTTGGTCGATCCAGAATAATTCCACGGTTTGATTTCGGTTGTTAAGAAATGGAACTTTGAACGTCGCTCCGTCCGGTCGAGATGGAGGAACATTATCTCCATTCAAAGGGTTCCATGTGATGGAGCCTAACGAGTCCACTGTTGCTTCGCGTTTAGGTGCGAAGTTTTTGGGACTGATTTCCCGAAAATACTCCAGTCGATCCTTCTGCTTCGAATCGTTGGCCAGGTTTGTCCACTCGTAGGGATCCTCTGGAATGAAATACAATTCCTCCTCGCCATTGGAGTAGCGGATGTAACGCCACTCTTCGTCGCTAATGGCAAAGCTTCCTCGGTCACTCAGGTAGGTGACTGCCACATGGTTCCATTCGGCCTCCGAATTCTTTAACAATGAAACTAGGCTGGGAGCTTCCGCCTTCTCCTTTTCAGGAATGCCTGCCAAGTCGGTCAGAGTAGGCAAGAGGCTCAGAAGATTGACCGGACGAACGCAAACGTCTCCAGCTTTAGTGCCGTCAGGCAAACCGGGAGCAACCGACGGAGGGACCTTGATCATCAACGGCACTCGCGTGACCTGCCGCCAGGCTGAGAACTTTTGCCAGTGTTGTTTTTCTCCCAACTGCCAGCCGTGATCACTCCAGAGAATTATGATCGTGTTATCACGGTTTGGTCCTTTCTCCAGAGCATCTAGGACACGTCCGAGCATGGCATCGGCAAAGTGAATCGAGGCGAGGTAACCTTGAATTCCGTTCTTCCATTGCCCCTCTTTCTGAATGTGTGCGAAATATCGATTCGGACCTCGCTTCTTTCCTTCGGGAGGCAGATCGCCGAGGTCGTCCTCTTTGTAGCCGGGCGGAATCTGAATATCCTCGAGAGGGAACGGTTCAAAATACTTCCGTGGAACAAACCATGGCTCGTGGGGACGATAAATTCCACAAGCGAGGAAGAGAGGTTCATCGATTTCCTGGAGAAGCTGTTTCCCAACCCAATCTGTGACCAGCCAGTCCCCACCGAAATCCTCGTCTGTAGCTTCCAACGGCCCCCAATCCGTTTTGACATATTGCCAGGGGCCAGCTCGAGGTAGGCTGAGTGGGCGCTTGTCAGGATAAAGAGTTCTTGGAAAGGGATTTTCGGATTCTGCTTCCGGGAAATACTCATCCCAAGAGGGAGCATCGATGAAGTAGTGAAGCATTTTTCCTGATCCAATGGATCGGTAGCCATGCTTTCGGAAATGCTCCGGGATGATCACTTCATCAGGAAGGATCTCACGCATCTTTTGAGCGTTGTCATACATCCCTGATTGGTTTGGGGCGATCCCGGTAAAAATGGCGGTCCGGGACGGGTTACAGGCGGGAGCGGGACAATGGGCGTTTGTAAAGAGGACGCTGTTTGCCGCAAGACGGTCCAAGTTAGGAGTGACTGATTGAGGATGTCCGCCCATGCAACCGATCCAGTCGTTGAGATCATCGAATGCAATGAACAAAATATTGGGCCGGCTGATCTCTGAAGAAACAGCCGGCCCGAGCAAAAGCGGAAGGAGAGTGAAAACGATCGCTATTCCCCGGAATCTCATCCGGATGAGAATTCAATAAATTCGGGAAAGAACACAGAAAAAAGTGCGCGATTGATTCTGATTCCCAAAAGCGCTTCAATCTGAAACTCGTCGAAATGAAAGCTCCCCTGTTCTCACTCCTGTCTCTTTTTCTAACGCTGTCGCTCCACGCAGTTGATCGACCCAACATCGTATTCGTCATGTGTGACGACCTCGGGTATGGCGATATCCATTGTCTTGCTCCCGAGACGAGTAAGATTCCGACTCCATCTGCCGATCAGCTCGCAAGTGAGGGAATGATTTTTACTGATGCCCATTCTGGTTCATCGGTTTGCACTCCGACACGTTATGGTTTGCTCACCGGTCGCTACAGTTGGAGATCAAAACTCCAACAAGGAGTAACCACGGGTTTTGCGCCTTGTTTGATCAAACAAGACCAGCCGACCGTAGCTTCATTTCTGAAGAGTCAGGGATATAACACGGGCATCATAGGGAAATGGCATCTCGATTTCCAATACCTGAATCCTGACACCGGCGAAGCCTACAAGAAGAAAGAGCACAAGACTCCTCCCCTGTTCGCTAAGATCCCGGACGGACCGTTGGCGCGGGGATTTGATTACTTTCACGGGTTTCACCACGCGAGAAATATGGAAGCAGTGATCGAAAATGAGACCGTGATCGAACACGACGCGGTTGAGAATATGCTCCCGCGCCTGACGAAACGCTCGGCGGAATTTATCGACTACCACGCCAAGGATGAGAAGCCTTTCTTTTTGTACGTTCCCCTTGGTTCACCTCACACACCGATCGTTCCCACCGACGAGTGGAAGGGAAAGAGCGGACTGGGAGATTATGGTGACTTCGTAATGCAAACGGACCACGCGCTGGGAGAAATCATGAAAGCGCTGGAACGAAATCAGATCGCGGAGACGACTCTCCTCATCCTCACCAGTGACAACGGGTGTTCCAAAGCTGCCGGAATCGCGAAGTTGGCTGAGCAAGGACATTTTGTCAGTGCTCACATGCGAGGCTCGAAAGCGGACATCTGGGATGGTGGCCATCGGGTGCCTTTTATCGTGAGATGGCCCGGAGTGGTTCAGCCCGGTTCAAGAAGCGATCAACTGGTGTGCCTGGTAGATCTGTTTGCTACGGCAGCTGACATTCTCGGCGTTGAGGTGCCTGATACCGCGGCTCCTGACAGTGTTAGCATGTTGCCTGCGTTTTCCGGCGAGACCATACAGTCGACGAGGAAGGGAGTGATCCACCATTCGATCAGTGGCCACTTTGCTTATCGACAGGATAACTGGAAGCTTGTGTTGGCCCGGGGTTCTGGAGGGTGGACTTCGCCGACTGAGAAGCAGGTCGAGCCCGGTGCGCTGGAAGCGCAGCTTTATGATCTCGATGCGGATCCTGGGGAGCAGAACAACCTCTACGAAGATCGGCCTGAAATTGTGGATAAGCTGATGACGCAGTTGATCAAAGATGTCGAACGGGGACGCAGCACGGATGGGCCTGAGGCTGCGAACGATGTGAAAGAAATTGTGCTCTGGAAATCCGGGAGAGGTGCCAAAAGCAGAAAGAAGTAAGAGGACCTGCCGCTGCGAAATGTTAAGTTTTCACAAGGGATTTCTTTTGATCCGGGGAACTGAATCTCTGAATTTTTGACCGTTCTGAACTTCAGGTGATTTGCCTTTCTGGCGAGATACTGCTCTCTTTTTCTCCCGAAAACTATGGGCAAGAAAGTCGAAGGTCCCAGTTTTACAGTGGTCTACCCAGGGTTTGACGTCCGGGGGCATGCGGCTGAGCACCTCGGTTTCTGGACCATCTCCCAAACACTCCCTCGAGAACGGTACCGGGTGGTTGCTTTGCTTGATCCTGATTCCGGTGATGAGGATTCTGTCAGGGAACTCCTTGTCGAAGGCGACCAGTTGATTGTTGGGCAATTCGGATCGGACATTGCGATGTGGAATGCGGGCGTTTCTGCTGCGTCGACGGCGTGGGTAGTATTGACAGAGGGGCATGGCCTTGCTCAACCTGCAGGTCTGGCCGCGCTTGAGGAATGGATTTCATCAGCCCCGATTGCAGATGCGGGCAACTTTTCCATTGTTCATCACGACGACTACTTAATGGCTCGTCTGAGCCGCCGCTGGTTCGGTGTCCAGCAAGATCTGTGGTCGAATGAGTGGACTCGCCTTCATCGTGCCACCTACGCGATCCGAAGAGAGGTTTTCCTGAAACTTGGAGGCCTTCCGCCATACGGGCAGTTCGGCGTGCCCTTGCTCTCCGCGAAGCTTGCGGAGGAGGGCTATACCGTTGAACGGGTCCCCGGAGCCGATGTGCTGCATCTCGATGACGACACGATCTACGACCACCACTTTGATACGATCGATTTTGTGGTGGGAGAATGCGAGGCGCGAGCGGCAAGTGATCCCCCATTCTTCGAGAAGTATTTTGGGCATCGAGAGGTGTTCACTAACCGGCTTCTAGCAGAAACGAGTGTTTTACGACCTATTTTTCTCGCCTGTTTCCGTGCTCTCCTAATGAGAGTCCTCAATGGGGAAAACTTAGGGAATTTGCCACGGGTAACTGTCTTTCTGGTAGGAAAATCGCAGCTCTCGCCGGAACTACGAGTTTCATACTCTGAAGCAATTACCAAGTTGGACGAGGCACTACTGCTAGCTCCCGGTGTTCCAAATGAACTCCGCTATCGATGGTTTGTCAGGGCCCACCGCAGAGTGGTAGAAACCCAACTTCTCAAGTGGAATAGAGACAAGAAAAGACAAACAAATGAGGGCCTTGGTTTCGGACAGTATCAGGTTACTGATCTGTCACCAGCTTTCGCAGCGGGCTTTCATGGTCTCGAATTTTTCAATGAACAGCCCTTCCGTTGGACCGATCGCTTTCTTCACATTCGGTTTCAGAAGACCCATGAAATCAAGACCGTTTCGATCTGTTGCGGAGAGATTCTGCAAGATCCTTCCATAAATGTTCTCCTTGTGACATGCGGTTCGAGCTTGGTTCCCCTCGAATCTGTTTCGAATGGACCAAGTCAAACTATTGAGATTTCCGTTCCACCAAATCTTCACCGCCAAGCTCGAGAGAATGGCCTCTCCATTCTATTTTCCCCACAACCCACCGCAAAAGGTGAACATCGCTATCTGGGCGTGCCTGTTTTTTCCATCACGATCTCGTAACTCGCCATTTCTTTCACGACGCGAATCGCTCCACGGAAAATACTTCTTCAGGCGAAAACTTTCTTTGAAACTTCTTTCAGGACCTCTTCAATCGTTGGAGCGTCAAACGGTCGTAGGGGATGCAAGTCGAACCACTCGTACCCCTGATGCTCAGAGGGTGTGACTTCAGCGTCGCCGATCAACCAGCCTAGAAAGACTACCACAGACTTCTCCACCATTTCATTATTGAATCGGCGATAGCGCGTCTGATAGGTTGATACATAGCGGAAATCGGAATCAAGTTCTACCTTATCTCTTCGAATTCCCGTCTCCTCTCTAAGTTCTCGCAAAGCACACTCTTCTTCAGTTTCGCCTTCCTCTAAGTGACCTTTCGGGAGATCATAGCGATTCCGGTGACACATAAGAAGAAAAGAAAGGGAAGGCTCACGACGGAAGAGGATGACTCCACAGGATTTGAGTTTTCTCATCTAATTTTTCTACTATTCCATCAACCAACTAATCAGTTTACCACAATGAATCAGTTCCGCATACGATATGGACCTAATGAGCATACGATTGGGGTCGACAGAAATGGAGTGCTCACTGTTTTCATTACCAGTGCAAGGAGAGATAGAGATGGCCAACCGATAGATAAATGTTCTCTCGAACTGGCAGGGCTGGACAGCGAATCTGGATCGCACCTAAAGTGGGCACAGTATTCCCTGGAGCCCGGAGACCGCATCGAAGTTGATGTGCTGGCTGATGGTGAAGCTGATCCGCCCGAGATTGTCAGGAAAGTTGATCCCGAGGAAGAGGAATTGAGGAAAAAGAATTATGTACGGAAGATGGCTGCGGAGTTCGGGTGGAAGCTTGCGGAGGGTTGATCGCGCTTTGACTCTGCCACTATGAGAAAATTAGGGATCGGGTTCATCAGTGCAGTCGTCCTGTGTCTTACAGGTATTGCTATTTTGCCATTGTTTGGTCGAAAGACCGTTTCGGCTCATCAGTGTGATAGCCTCGTTAATGTGAAACGAATTGGCAGAGCATGCCTGCAATTCTTTGAGAAGAACCAACAACCTCCGAGTGCTCTCAGTGAGTTGTATCCGGAATTCATCGAGGATAGGGAGACATTTATCGCCGCGGGTAGTTTGAAATCAGAGAGCCACATTCCTTCGCCGCCCGGAGAAAAGGTCGAGGAGATCAGAAGCTGGATCGAAGAGAAATCATCCTATCGAATTGAAAGAGGTGAAGACATGTCGCTCACGATTTCCGAGCAAGCAGGACTCTGGAAGGATAAGTCCATTCGACGGCTGACGTTTGAATTCTCCGAGGGAAAATATTTGCCGGCTGCCGTTCACGCTCAGACAAAGAAGGTTAGAGGATGCACGCTTGATTAGGTCATGCCAGAGTATCCTCCTGTATGAAATCCCTTAGTATTCTTTCCCTTATTTTCTTTTGCTTTGTCTCGAACTCGGATGCGGATCAGTTCGTGCTTTTTGACAAGGTGTTCACTTTTGAAGCGGAAGATGCGGTTCCAACGAAATCGCACCTTTTTGTGAAGGGCGACGAGCTTGGAGAAGGAACCCCGCAGGACTGGACTGCTCCGGTAGATTATCGGAATGGCACCGTTCACGTGCGAATCGAAGTCATGGAAAAACCCGAGGGCGATGCTCCCACGGTGTGGAGCCTTTGCTACATTCCGAACAAAGGGCAGAAGAACAATTATGGATGTACGAATACGCCGACTTACACAAAGGAAGGGGTGTATGAGAAAGATGTGAAGATGACTGAGTTCTGGGAGAATGATTCCATCATCTGGACTGAAGGCATCAAGCACATGTCTCTGGTGATTAAAAACTCAACGAAGGGCGGAAAGGGTCACGCCCATCTTGAGGAGGATCTATCGATGTATTTCCCCACGAAAATTCGGGTGACGATGGTGCAGGTCTCGAAGGGAGCGACCTATGATGCCTCTCTGGTGCCTGGCCTGGAGGAGAAGTAGTTCAATTGCTCCGGCATGGGATCGATGAATTCCTACAAGCACGTCATCTGGGATTGGAACGGCACACTACTAGATGATGCCTTGCTGTGTATCGAAGTCCTCAACGGCCTACTGAAAAGTCGTGGCTTGGAATCGGTGACGGAAGAATTCTATCGGACACATTTTGGGTTTCCTGTGATCGAGTTTTATGAGTTTCTCGGTTTGGAAACGGATCCCGATGGGTTCGACGTGATAAGCCGCGAGTTCATTGGGACATACGAGGAACGATGGCTACAGGAATGTTCGCTTTTCCCTGGAACAGTTGACGCGCTGGTCGCTCTTGCTGAGTGCGGAATGACTCATTCCGTCCTTTCTGCAGCCAAGCAGGAAGCTTTGCACACAGGGGTGACTCACTATGGATTGCTTGAGCATTTCACGGAACTGGTGGGTGCGGACAATATTCATGCACGGGGAAAGAAGGAGCGAGCATTGGAATGGATGACAGAGTTTCACTGGCCTCCTGAAGAGGTGGTGCTTATCGGAGATACTCTTCACGACCTGGAAGTGGCAAAGGCAATCGAGGTGGATTGTATCCTGGTGGCCCATGGTCACCACACTCCGGAGCGCTTGATCGCCAGTGGTAGACCTGTCGCCCATTCGATGGCGGAGGTAGTGGAGTTTTTGAGGTGAGTGGATTGTGGGGTAACACCCAGAGCTATTCGGCTCCGTACCTCTAGAAACCCGGGCGGTAAGTGAGGACGCGCGACCGAGGGTGGTATTATCTCATTCGCTACGCGAACGAGATCTCTCCGAATCGAACTGAACTACGTCGGTTACCGATTCAAATCCAATCTGTTTAACAAAAGACCTCCCCCTCGCAAGCGAGGTCTGGGGGTGACTTGGCCTAGGTGGGATTGACTTCGGCTTCGCCTCCGTCTTTCTTCGTTCGCTTGGGGCTCACTCCGAATCGAACCGAGGTTCAAATCCGATCTGTTTAACAAAAGACCTCCCCCCCGCAAGCGAGGGGGAGGTCTTTTGTTAATAGAGAGGGTGGGATTCGAACCCACGAAACCTTTCGGTTTGCCGGTTTTCAAGACCGGTGCATTCAACCGCTCTGCCACCTCTCCAAGGTGATCCCAACCTGAAACAGGCCGAGACGGGACGGAGACTCTACACTGTTTCCGAAAGCTTTCAAATCCTAGCTTACACTGATTCTCAAGAGGTTCGCTTCAGCAACTACACAAAATAAAAAGAAATTTGACTCAAAATAGAATAAATTCTATATTTTTAATAATTTAATCACCGCAACATGATTGGATTCTGAGACTCTAATCGTGGTCTTTCGGTGGCTCCCGATCACCCTTCCTCTTTTGATACCCCCTGAAAACTTCTGCCAACAGCACCCTGAAGTTTTGGTTTCCTACGCGCGCGGAAGTCTCCACGATTTTGTGGACATGCGTCACCGCACTTGGCTTCAACTGTGCAGCCCAAGCAGAAGAGCCGGTTTCGGTGTTTGGAAAAGCGAAAAACCAGAGTGCTGAGTTGTTGGGGAAAGTTTCTGAAAAGATGTCGGGCCTGATGGAAAAGGTCACCTCGGACGATAGGGATGAGCCAAAATTGAGCCCCGAAGATGAAGAACTCATAGCCATCCGGGATTCCTGCCTCCGGGCGGTAATGATTGAGAGGTCTGGCTACCACTTTACTCAGTCCCAGTGGGGAGATAAACCCGTTCCCTACCAATTGAAGAGTTTTCGCGTGTCCGAACCAAAAGAACAGGTTCTCAGCACATCCGATACAGCCAATGGGATTGATCGGCGGGTTGTGTTCCAATTCAAAATTGAAGGCTATCGTCGCTTCATCGAGAAAAAGGGATGGGGCGAATGGCGTGCAGGAGCTCCACCGGAACTCACGGGAATGACCCTGATACGCAAACTGGGAGTCTGGAAGGTGATCTCGTCTCCCCAACGGATGTATTCAGTGCCTCTCTGAATCTGCCCTATTCACTGGAAGCGGTTAGATCTTCGGGCTTCAAGCCGTGCTTGAACTTCTCTTCTCCATTCCCTGAGTTGTTTGGTTGGTATTCCCCGACCGTCTCGACATTCACTCCGGCCTCGGGAATCTGATCTTCTTTCCCAAGCGCCCATAGGATTCCCTGCACCGCTAAGCGGCGCATGTTCTCGTCACGAAAGTCGTACGGGTGACCAAGTGTGGTAGTGAAGACGCGCCCTTCTGTTCCGTCTTTTCCTTTGTGCGTCTTGGTCCAGGCGACGGGATTCTGGAGCGGATACCTGTCCGTCTCGCCCCGCTCTTCTTTATTGGACTTCAATGATCTCCCGTCGAGGAGGAGGTTCGGTTCGCCAGAAATGGTATCTCCACCACCCTGAACATGATACAACCATGAGTATGCCTGAAAGGGTTTTACTCCGGTGAGAATGGGATGGCTCTCTTTGCCCTCACGGAGGGTGATTTCAGTGAGGGGTTTCTTACCATCGTCAAAGTGCCCGTGGTGAGTAATCCAGCTCTGACCCAGGAGTTCCCGGATTTTCTCCCCTCCCCCAAAACTGTGTTTTTTCTCGGGATCGTTCTGGAACCCCCAGCCGTCCAAGCCTGCGTCGTTGGGGAATCGAAAAGCGTGGGTTGATGTTCGGAATGCCACCACGGGCTTTCCCGCGTCGAGATAATCGATAATGTTCTGAAACAGTTCGGGTGATGGAGATCGAAACCGAAGATACATCACAAGCAGATCGGCGTCTTTCAGCTCTTCTGTCTTAGTGAGCGATGAAATTTCGAGCGGATCAACGTATCCATCCTCGTCGACAGAAAATCCCACCTCGGTATCGAAGCCGAACTCTCGCTCCACGATTTTTGCGAGCATCGGGAGGGACTCTTCAGATCGGTATTCCTCGTCTCCTGAAAGGAAGACGATTTTCGTGTCAGCGCGTCCCGGAAGGGCCGTGAGGAGAGAGAGGGCACACATGAGTGGGAAAAGCGGGGATTTCATGTCCGGCAATAAGCCGGGAATCTCGCTGGGAAGCAAGCCCAATCCCTAATTGCGCCATACCTTCGACGGCCCGGATGTCCAAAATGGCACAAAATCCGGCCATCGGATTCAAGATCGATTCGGCCACAAGTCTGTATTCTATTTAATCCCCGTATTTCCTTTTCCTTTTTATGACGACACCCATCGAGAAACCCCGTGTAGCGATCATCGGCCTGGGCTTTGGAGCCGAGTTCATCCCCATTTACCAGCACCATCCGAATGCGGAGATGTCGGCGATATGCCAGCGGAATCCCGAGTCACTGAAAGAGATCGGAGACAAGTTTGGCATAGAGAAACGTTTCACCGATTATGATGAGTTGCTCGCGGACCCTGACATTGATGCCGTCCACATCAACACACCGATCCCGGATCATGCGGAGCATACGCTGAAGGCTATGAAAGCAGGCAAGCATGTTGCCTGCACGGTGCCCATGGCAACATCTGAGGAAGACTGCAAGGCTATCGTGGAATTGAGCGCCGAGACGGGACTTCACTACATGATGATGGAGACAGTGGTGTACGCCCGAGAGTTCCTCTACATGAAAGAACTCCACGACACGGGAGAGCTTGGAAAGCTGCAGTTCCTCAAAGCCAGCCACCAGCAGGATATGGATGGATGGCCGGGGTACTGGCCAGGACTCCCGCCAATGCACTATGCGACGCACTGCGTAGGTCCCGTTCTCGGTCTTGCGAGAAACGAAGCGGAGTATGTGAGCTGTTTCCCAAGTGGGACCATCCGCGAAGAGATGCATGATTGCTATGGATCACCATTCGCTGTGGAGACGACGCATATTAAATTCGCGAACAGCGATCTGAGTGCGCAGGTGTATCGCTCGCTTTTCGATGTAGCGAGGCAGTACCGTGAGAGCTTTGAGGTATACGGCTCCAAGAAGGCCGTGGAGTGGCCGCTCATCGAGGGTAATCCGCTCGTGGTACACACGGCGAAGAAGCCGGAGCCGGAGATCCCGATGGAAAAAGAGTGTCCTGACTACGGATTCCTTTTGCCGGATGAGATTGCTCCTTTTACCACGGGCGGTGTGTATGGCGGAGATGATGGTGAGGAGCACCTGAGTTTTACCCAAGGAGCCGGGCACGGTGGTTCGCATCCGCACCTGGTTCATCAATTTGTGGAGCTGCTTCGCGGAGATGGTGAAGGCTATCCGAATGCGGTGCAGTCGGCCAATATTACTTTGTGCGGGATCCTCGCACACGAAAGCGCCCAGAAAGGCGGCGAACTCGTTCGCCTGCCGGAATGGAGCCTTTCCTCTTGATGCAAAAATAACTCTACCAAGGAGGTGCCGAGTATGTGTGAGCAGATCGGCGTTTCCTGACAAACGTCTGCTCGCTCACGCTCGCTGCTACGAAAAACTCCCCATGAAACGAACAGCTCTTCATTTACTCGCAGTCGTGGCACTGACTGCCGCCCAAGCAGAAGACGCCTGGGAATCGAAACGCTTGCTTTCAGATTTCCACTCTGAGGGCGCCTCGGTTGGCGATCTCAACGGAGACGGAAACGTAGATATCGCCTACGGTCCCTTCTGGTTTGCAGGACCTGAATTCTCTGAGAAGAATCGCTTTGCCGAAGGTGAGTCGTTTGTCGCCGAGAAAGGCTATTCGGATAACTTCTTCAGCTACGTCGTCGATGCGACCGGTGACGGGAAGAACGATGTTCTAGTTTATGGCTTCCCCGGAAAAGAAGCACGGCTGTATGTAAATCCGGGTGAGCCGAAAGATGGCGAACTCTGGCAAATGCACATAGTGGCAGAAGAGATCAGCAATGAATCGCCGACTTTCGTCGATCTAATTCCCGGCGGCCTCCCTGAAATGGTGGCGACGCACAACACCTGCTACGGATACTATGAAGCCGGTGAAGATGCAACGAAGCCATGGAAGTGGAACGCTATTTCTCCTGAGAAACAAGCCGGAGGACGATTCGAACACGGTCTGGGAGTCGGCGATGTCAATGGTGACGGTCGTCTCGACATTGTTCAACGGATGTACTGGTATGAGCAGCCTGAGAACCCCGACAGCGGGAACTGGAAGAAGCACGGCTGGTCGCCGATGGCATCTGCGGGTGGGGCGCAGATCCTCGTGCATGATTTCGACGCAGATGGTGATAATGATATTGTCTCTTCTCTGAAGGCCCATGGATACGGGCTGGCATGGTTCGAACAATTGGAGCCGGGGAAATTTGCCCGTCATGATTTGATGGGAGAGAATTCGACGGACAACCCGTATGGAGTCTGCTTTTCCCAGCTTCATGCCCTGACATTGTCCGACATCGACGGGGATGGTAGGATGGATTTCGTAACCGGAAAACGCTATCTCGCGCATCAGGGTAAAGACCCCGGCGGATTAATGGATCCGGTACTGTATTGGTTTCGCAATGTGAAGACGGAGGACGGAATCGATTTTGTGCCTCACTTTGTGCACGACGATTCGGGCGTCGGGGTGGAGATCACAACGGCGGACCTGAACGGGGACGGTCGCCCGGATATTGTTTCGGGAAACAAAAAAGGGCTGACCATTCATATTCAGAAAGGTGATGCGAAAGCTTCGGCAGTAGCGCCGTGGAAAGTGCCCGGAGGGCGGCCACAAGATGACTACGGAAGCGGGATGTCCGCGGAGGAGGCTCTTGCAAAGATGGAGGTGCCTGAAGGTTTTTCGGTCGATCTGATCGCTGCTGAGCCAGACATCACTCAACCGATCGCGATGTGCTTCGACGCACGCGGTCGCATCTGGGCGATCGAGGGGCACACTTACCCAGTGCCGGCTCCAGAAGGAGAGGGAAAAGATCGCATTTTGATTTTCGAGGACAGCGATGGAGATGGTTCTTTTGAAACGAGAAAGGTTTTTGCCGAAGGAATCAATCTCGCCAGTGGCATAGAAGTCGGGTTCGGCGGTGTCTGGGTGGGAGCAGCTCCTTACTTACTTTTTTATCCTGACAAAGATGCTGACGATCAGCCCGATGGCGATCCTGTGGTTCTTCTCGATGGCTGGGGTCATCAGGATACTCACGAGACGCTGAACGCTTTTACCTGGGGCCCGGATGGCTGGCTCTATGGATGCCATGGGGTCTTTACACACTCCAACGTAGGGAAGCCGGGGACTCCGGACGAGAAGCGAACCAAGATCAATGCGGGGGTGTGGCGGTATCATCCTGTGAATCATGAATTCGAAGTGTTCGCTCATGGAACGAGCAATCCGTGGGGCGTCGATTTTAATGAGTACGGGGACTGGTTTGTGAGCGCGTGCGTGATTCCCCATTTTTATCATCTGAGTCAAGGAGGTCGCTATCAGCGGCAGGCAGGGCAACATTTTAATCCCTACACCTACGACGACATCAAGACGATCGCGGACCACGCACACTACGCCGGGAACATTCGAGATCATGCTTTCTGGGGAGCAGCGAAAACAGAGCGACCTCCGGCACCGACGGATACTTCGGCCCTGGGAGGCGGTCATGCTCACTGCGGTCTCGCCTTTTACCAAGCGGACATCTTTCCCTCGCATTACCGTGGCAAAGCCTTTTTCCACAATTTGCATGGCCATCGAATCGTGAGCGAACAGATTGAGAAGAATGGCTCAAGCTATGTTGCGAGGCATCGTCCGGACTTTCTTCTCTCCAACAACCATGACTACATCGGAGTAGGAATGATGTTAGGACCTGACGGAGCCCTCTATTTTTCCGACTGGGTCGATCCCCAAACCTGCCACCATCGTGACGTCGAAATCTGGGATCGCAGTAACGGGAGGATCTATCGGGTCCGGTATGGAGATGCGAAGAGTACAGCACTTGATCTACCAAGCCTGAGCGATGCCGATCTCGTGGCAATGCTTGGAAACGGAAACGCATTCCAGGCAAGGCAAGCACAACGGTTGCTGCAGGAAAGAGCGTCGATGAAAGACCTCGACATGGACGCGACGAAAGCTGCGCTTTCTGCTTTTACTCGGAGTCATTCTGACGACACTACGCTCCGGCTTCGGGCGCTGTGGACGAGACATGTGACGGGACTTGCCGACGCAGCCTATCAGGCAGCCAGCCTGAGCGATCCCGACGAGTATGTTCGAGGCTGGGCAGTGACGCTCCTTGGCTCGGAGAAGGAGGCACTTCCGGGAGATGCCCTGAAGAAGCTCGAGGAGATGTCAGAAAATGATTTTTCTCTTTTCGTCAGGCGACGTCTTGCTTCCCGCCTGCAAACGCTCCCGAACGAGCAGCGGTGGAAAATTGCAGAAGGGCTCATCAATCACGGACGGAGCAGTCACGATGTGAATCTCCCCTATCTGTGTTGGTATGGGATTGAACCCCTCGTGGAGGAAGACCCTATTCGTGCTTTTGGACTCGCCAATAAAACACGGTGGCCCATGCTCCAGGATTTCATCAATCGTCGAGCAGCGGGTTCGGACGAGGGAAGAAATGCGATCATGTCTCATCTCTCGAAGGCGAGGAATCCCGATGAATTTCTCAGGAACGCAAATCAACTGCTGGGGGCGCTTTCCAATCTTCCACCGGTCGACAGACCAACAGGTTGGGAAGCCGTGAAGAAGTCCGGAGCGAAATTTGATCAGAAAAAGGCAGAGGTAGAAAATGTGCTTAGCCGCCTCGGTACTCGATTTGGAGACGCTGATTATTTCCCCGCCTGGAGAAAGATTGCGACCGACAACAAAGCAGCTCCGGCAAAGCGAACGGAAGCTCTTGAGCTACTCACTATCGGAAAGGATCCAGAACTCGGAGCGATTGCTCGCAAAGCCCTCACAGTACCTGCTCTCCGGCAAATTTCTCTCGCCGCCTTGCGACAGCATCCGGGTGACGAAACTGCGAAGGCGGTGGTAGATCAACTGCCCAAATTTCCACTGAAGCTTCGTAACGAAGCAGTGAATCTTCTCGCAACGCGAGCCGACATGGCCATCGTTCTTCTGAAGGCTGTCGATGAAGACAAGCTCGAAGCGTCAGTCGTCTCCCCTGTCTTACTTGACCAGTTCGAAAGATTCGAGAATGAAGAGATCAATACGCTGATCTCCAATAACTGGGTTCGTGGCGGAGATGGAGTCGATCTTGCCCAGCTTCACAAAGAAATCGAAAAGTGGAAGCAAAAGCTAAATCCAAAAGTGATGGCGAAAGCCGATGCTTCTCGTGGGCGCCAGACTTTCACTGTAACCTGCGGAACCTGCCACCAACTCTTCGGTGAGGGTATTGCTCTCGGACCGGACTTGACTGGATCCAATCGGGCTGATTTAGGATATTTGCTAGAGAACGTTCTCTCTCCGAGCGCGGTAGTCGGAAAGGATTATTTGCTGAATATTTTTTCGATGAAAGATGGCTCGACCGTCAGTGGAATGGTGAGATCGGAGACGCCGGAGTTCGTTACCGTTTCGATGCCGGGAGGTTCTCAGGCTGACATCAAGAAGAGCGATATCGAGAAGAGAGAGGAAGTTCCCCAATCTCTGATGCCAGCGGGTTTGTTTGAGGCCCTCCCGCTCGATCAAGTCGCCGACCTGGTGAAATACCTGAGTAGTCCGACACAGGTCCATCTCCCCGGTCAAGGACCTCCTCCGGCTTCGAGTCAAGTTCCGCCACCTGCCGAGGGGGTCACTCGAATCGAAGGTGAATCCCTGATCAAAAAGTTCAAGCCCAGCGGAGGTGGTCTAGGAGCTCAGGGCATGTCCGGATTTGGAACCGGGTGGTCTGAAAACAGGCAGTTGTGGTGGACCGGTGGTAAGCCCGGGGACATTCTCACGTTGAAGCTGGAAGGCATCGAACCCGGCACAAAGAACGTGACAGTTTTCCCCACGACAGCCAAGGACTACGCGACCATCAAAGTCTCCATCAATGGACAGTTGCGTGAGGCGGACCTTTTCACTGAGAAGGTCTTACCCGGTGCTCCGATGCTTTTTGAAAAGGTAAATGTGAGTCCGAGCGAGCCCCTTCAAATCGACATTCATATCACGGGGATGAATCCAGCTGCTCTGGATCGTTATATGGTAGGAATCGATAGGATTGAGGTGAAATGAGGTGGCTGAAGAACCGAATGTGATCCGCAGCGCCTGGATAACCGGGTTGCCTTGCGGGTGCCGCCCACCCTGCTACAGTGGACGGAATGAGAAAACTCCCCTTTTTCCTTCTTATTTTCCTACTGTCGGGATTTGGCCATTCAGCAGATCGACCAAATATCATCCTGCTCCTGGCGGACGATCTCGGATATCGGGATCTTTCAAGCTATGGAAGCCCAGCAGTCGAAACACCTAATCTTGACCGCTTGGGAAAAGAGGGTATCCGCTTTGATCGTTTCTATGCAGCATCGGCCGTCTGCTCCCCCACTCGCGCCTCGATCCTGACAGGCCGATATCCGCTGCGTTTCGGAATTACCAAGCATTTCAATGATGTTAACCGCTGGTTGCCTGAAACGGCTACTACTGTTGCAGAATTGCTGAAAGGAAGCGGCTACCAGACGGCCCACGTCGGGAAATGGCACCTGGGAGGACTCCATGTCGATGATAACGGAGAGCGACTGAACGATCAGCCCGGACCTGTGCAGCATGGATTTGACTATTATCAGACGCAGATCGAACAGCAGCCACTTCGAGGAAAGATGGGGAAAGAAAGAACGATTTTTCGTGAGGGAGGAACCGTGTTACTTCGGGACGACAAAAAGGTGCCAGACAGCGATCCATATTTTTCAAAACATCTCACAGATGCCAATGGAGACTACTCCTGTGAGTTGATTGAAAAACTGGCAAAGGATGATTCTCCGTTCTTTCTCAATCTCTGGTGGCTAGTTCCTCACAAACCTTACGAGCCTGCTCCGGAACCACACTGGTCTGAAACAGAGGCAGAGGGTATCAGCGACGATCAACACCGTTTCCGGTCTATGATGCAGCACATGGATGCGAAGGTGGGAGAAATTCTCGATACTCTGGATGAGATGGGAATCGCTGAAGACACTCTCGTCGTTTTCACCAGTGACAACGGCGCTGCTTTTGAAGGATACATTGGAGATCTGAAAGGTGGGAAGACGGATCTGCATGACGGAGGTATCCGGGTTCCCATGCTGGCCCGGTGGCCAGGCACGATTCCCGCTGGGCAGCAGAGTGATGCTTTTGGAATCACTACCGACCTTTTGCCAACGTTTTGCGAAGCGGCAGGAGTCGAGATTCCGGGGGAACTGTCGCTTGATGGTATCAGTCTTCTTTCGCACTGGAAAAGTGGACCGCCTCCCACTGAAGCCGAGCGAGGAACTGTCTTCTGGCAACTCGACCTTTATAAAAACATTCAGCGACATTACCCAAAGCCGAAGCCATATGCGACGGAAGTAGTTCTGAACGAGCACTGGAAAATGCTCGCATTCGAGGGCGAACCTGTCGAACTGTTCGACATCCTGGAAGATCCTAACGAGTCAACCAATCTTATCAAAGATAAACCAAAGCTCGTCGAGAAGATGAAAGGAGAGCTTGCCGATTGGTTGAGTGCTGACCGTATTCCCACTGGCGGAAGTGAGCCCTAATTTTCTCGATGCCTGAGACGATTCCAGTTTTTCCCCTTCCGAATCTGGAATTGCGCTATGCCCGCAATTGGACTCGGCGTAAACAGCCTTTCGAGAAAAAGGACGTTCTCTATTTCTACCATTTTACCAAATGTGGGGGGACGAGTTTTTACTCATTCCTCAGTTCTTTCTTTTCAGAAGACGAGATCATTCCAGTCGAGAGGCAATATTATCCAATCGATGAATGGACCGAGACAGAATGGAACTCCTATCGTCTCTACCGCCACGCCAGGCACAACTTTGACTTCGTTAAAGAAAACTGTCGTCCCGGGCATTCCATAGCTTTGCTCCGCGATCCTGTCCGCCGAGTGGTATCACTGTATCATTATCTGAGACAACCTGGTCGCTTTGTCGAATCTAACGACGAACTCAACAAACGTTTTGGTAAGGGACTGACGGCAGCTCGTAACTTGTCTTTTGAAGAGTGGCTGCAACTGGAAAGTCCCCGGTTCGGACCTCCGATCAATCACTATACTGCCTGCCTATCCTGTGGACCAACGACCTACGCTCAGGCTTCACAACAGAAACGCAGAGAGTATCTCAAGCAAGCCAAGCGAAACCTTCGAGACGGATTCGCATTCTTCGGAATCACGGAACGCTACAAAGAGAGCAAAATGCTTTTCTGCCGCTCGTTTGGGTTGCCAAACCACTTCGCGCAAGGAGAAGAATTCTTTAATTCGGCCACTAGGTCCAGGTATACAGAGGAATTTTCCCGCGAGGTACTGGCAAGAATCGAAGAACTGAACCGCGAGGACTTGGAGCTTTACCAATTCGCCTGTGAATTGTTCGACGAGCGGCTCGCTGCCTCAGACAAGTGGCACGAAAAGAAACCGAAGTTTCCCATCGAATCGCAGCCTGTTCCGGAACTTACTCCAGCGGAAATGCGCGGTTCCGGTATTTACCGGCAGGAGTTTCGCCCCGAAGGCAAGTCCCACCGATGGACAGGTAGCCTGCCTGTGACTCGTTTGAATTTTGGTGCAAAGCTCCCTTCCTCTGGAAAGCTGACCATCAGGTTTGAGATCCCCTTTCTCCTCGACCCGTCTTTCCTTGAAGACATCAAGGTCTCGTTCAACGAGAGCCAAGCCTATCTCCATCCGCCTTCCTTTTCTGATGAAGGAACGATCTACCTGACGGCCGAAACCTCACTTACCCGCTCCATCGCCAAGAAGCATTCCCATGAACTCGCGATCACCTGCGCTTCGGAACACCCTCCAACTCCGCCGGAAGGAGTAGCAGATGAGAGAACTCTGGGAATCGCCCTGGAGCGGATATCACTCACCTGCAAAAGATGAATCAAAGTGAAAATTCGCCCATTTGCACATTTGATCAGTGTGAGTATACTCCGGGCAACACGAACCACCGCCCCGGAAACGCCGCTTTCGGGACACCAACCTATTTACTGCTTTGTCACGGCTGCTTCTCTCAGAAAGTGGTGTTCCCGAGCTTCTATCGGTGAAATACATCGTACTGTTTCTTATCGTAGGCATCTGTATCGCCTGCGTTGTCTACACCCACCTTCGGGGCAAAGTGAGGCACAAGTTTGTTCGCCAACTGTCGGACCACTCGACATTCATGGCGCCAATCAACTGTTTCATGTATGCCTTTTCAGCGATTCCGAATCGGCCCTATGCCAATCTGGATGATTTTCCCGAACTGAAGAAATTTCGGGATAATTGGGAGACCATCCGAGCGGAAGCTCTCGCGCTAGCCAGTGAGGGGGCCATCAAGGCATCAGAAAAATACGACGACGCCGGATTTAATTCCTTCTTTCGTCGTGGTTGGAAGCGATTCTATCTGAAGTGGTATGGTGACTACCACGAATCGGCGAAACAATACTGCCCCAAGACGATCGAGATGATCGAATCGATACCCAGCATTAAGGCAGCAATGTTCACCCAGCTTTCGCCAGGCAGTCAGTTGGTGAAACATCGTGATCCCTACGCTGGCTCCCTGCGCTACCACCTCGGTATTATCACGCCAAACTCGGACGACTGCGCCATCGACGTTGATGGTGAGCTTTACTCATGGCGGGACGGTGACGACGTTCTGTTCGACGAGACTTACATCCACTACGCCTATAACAAGACCGACGACGACCGCATCATCTTCTTTTGCGACGTGGAGAGACCAATGAAGTTCGGCTTTGCCACATTGATCAATCGCTTCTTCGGAAAGATTGCCATGGCCGCAGCCGCTTCACCAAACGATGATACTGACAAGACCGGTTTCATCAACAAAGCTTTCAAGTATGTCTACGGAATCCGCCGTATCGGGAAAGCCCTCAAGAAAAAGAACAAGCCGCTCTATCACCTGACGAAGTGGCTTTTGATCCTGGGTGGACTAGGTCTCCTGATCTGGGCATATATCGCGATTTTCTGATTCCGAGGGCCGGATTTACCGCCTCTCCTATTTTCTTACGGTAAATTTCCTTCTCAGGCTTCACGCGATTTCGGAGGTAAACATCCTCCTGATTTTCCGGTAGTCTTGGGATTATGGGAAAATTGTGGACGAGAGCCGGATCTCCTCTCCGACTGCTATCGGCGTTTGCCGCTGCATTGATATTATCGGGATTCGCTCAAACGACCTTCGCGGTCGATTTCGAGAAAGACGTATTTCCCATACTGGAGAACCGTTGTCTCGACTGTCATGACAGCGAGACATTGAAAGGTGGAGTCGGGCTAGAGACATTTTATCATGCGAATCTGCCAACCGATGCAGGCGAGTCGCTGTTTGTTGCGGGGAAACCGGAGGAGTCAGCACTGCTCCACGTTGTAAAAGAGACCGATCCAGAAAAGAGAATGCCGCCAAAGGGCGATCCTCTTTCCCATCAAGAAATCGCGGTAATCAGCAAATGGATCGACGAAGGTGCTGTGTGGCCTGATGACGGTTGGCGTCCGCCGGTGCACTGGTCGTATCTTCGCCCGGTGAAGCCGGACCTTCCCGAGGAGGAAAAAGAATTGCTCGAAGAGCGCGATACGAACGAGATAGACCATTTCATTGTCGCGAAGCTTTCTGAACATGGACTGGAGTTGAACCCGGAATCCGATCCAGCCCGACTCGTTCGACGTGTATATCTGGATATTACCGGTCTGCCACCAACGATTGAGCAAGTGGATGCATTTCTTGCTGATCCGAGCCAAGATCATTATTCAAAAATTGTCGACGAGCTTCTCAGCTCTCCCGCATTTGGAGAAAAGTGGGCCGTTCAGTGGCTGGACCTGGCTCGATACGCAGACTCAGAGGGCTACCAGCGAGATGCTCCCCGGAACATGTGGCCATGGCGCGACTGGGTAATCGATGCACTGAATGCAGATATGCCTTTCGATCAATTCACGATCGAACAGATCGCCGGAGACCTGCTTCCGAATGCTACCGAATCGCAAAAAGTGGCCACAGCTTTTCATCGCAATGCGCCGATGAACCTTGAGGCTGGAACCGACCCGAAAGAAGATCACTACAAGATGATCGTCGACCGAGTCAATACGACCGGAACGATCTGGCTGGGTTCCACCGTAGGTTGCGCCCAGTGCCATAATCACAAATACGATCCGATTTCTTCAAAGGAATACTACGAGCTATTTGCCTTTTTCAACAATACTCCGATGGAGTCAAAGCAGCAGGGCAAAGAGATGGGCATGTCAGGAATGAAGCACATCGGCCCCACCATGAAAGTCACTCGAAGCGAGGAAGACACACTCTACCTCCGAGAGGCGGCGGAAGAGTATCGTGCTTACCTAGGGGACATTCGCACCGATATTCTCGAGGCTGTCGACAGGAAGATTGAGAAAGATCCGAAGGGAAGAGCTGGCCTGCCCGAGGACGTCCTGAAGATCATCGACAACGAAGAAGAAATGGCTCTGGGTCAGTGCAAACTCGTAGCCAAGAAAATCTCCCTTCGCGATCAGGACCTGAAT
Source organism: Verrucomicrobiales bacterium (assembly GCA_002698785.1). GTDB lineage: Bacteria > Verrucomicrobiota > Verrucomicrobiia > Verrucomicrobiales > DEV007 > Arctic95D-9. The sequence continues at coordinate 632,043 of PAAG01000047.1, forward strand.
CTCCGCATGGCCAAAGGAGACATCATGGAAGCCCGCCTGAAGGCGATGCGAGATAAAGAGGTCCGCGTAATGCAGGAGATGGAAACCCCACGCGAAACATTTATCGCGAAGCGGGGCGATTTTATGACTCATGGGGAAAAGGTGACTCCTTCCACCCCCGCATCCCTGCACCCGTTTCGCGACGAATACCCGAGGAATCGCCTCGGCCTTGCAAAGTGGTTGGTAGATCCAGAGAACCCACTCGTAGCCCGGGCGTTTGTGAATCGACTGTGGATCGAAATATTTGGGCAGGGACTGGTAACGACGCCAGAGGATTTCGGGACCCAGGGAGAACTCCCTACCCATCCTGAACTGCTCGACTGGATGGCGGTCACGTTCATCGAGGATGACCACTGGTCTTTGAAAAAATCGATTCGCAGAGTTGTCCTTTCTGCGACCTATCGGCAATCGGTCACAGTGAACGAGAAGTTCGCCGGTATCGATCCAAGGAATCAATACCTCTGGAGACATCCAGGACACCGGCTTCGAGCCGAAGTCATTCGTGACCAAGCCCTCTCGATCAGCGGACTTCTTTCGGAGCGCATGCATGGTGCGCATGTCAGGCCATATCAGCCAGCCACATTCTGGCGAAAGACGGCGGGTGCTTCTGAGACCTATTATATTCCCTCAAAAGGAGAGAATGCATACCGCCGAGGAGTTTACACGATCTGGCGACGCAATTCACACTACCCGAGCTTTGCCAACTTCGATGCACCAGACAGAGCTGCCTGCGTCGTGCAGCGCGACGTTTCGAATACTCCCCTGCAGGCACTCACTTTGTTGAATGATCCTGCCTATGTAGAAATGGCGAAAGCTTTTGCGAAGCGGATTGCACAAGAAGGTGGGAACACTTTGGAGGACAAGATCGAGTGGGCGTTCAGAACTGCCCTTTCCCGTATTCCCCGAGAACCTGAGAAACAATTGCTCCACTCTGCTTTCTCATCTGTTCTTGGCGATACCCAATCCGAAGAGAAGGCTTACAACGAAGTGGCGACGATTCTTTTGAACCTTCACGAGACCATCAACCGAAGTTAATACGATGATTTCCGAACTGAACAAAGCGCTGAATCGCCGAAAGTTTTTGTCACGCACTGGCGCAGGGGTAGGCTCGCTGGCCTTAGGATCTCTGCTGGGGAAAGAGGCAACGGCGGCTTCGATGCTGGCCCCTTTCAAGAAAGTGGCCCCGAAAGCGCAAAGTGTGATTTTCTTTCACATGACCGGTGCGCCATCGCACCTGGATCTCTTTGACGAGAAGCCGGTATTGAAACAATACGATCGCAAACTTGCCCCGAAAGAGCTGTTCGAGGGAAAACGGTTTTCGTTTCTGCGAGGTCACCCAAAGTTACTTGGCTCTCCTTACGAATTCATCAAGCACGGTCAAAGTGGGAACGAGCTATCTGAACTTCTTCCCAACCTGGGAACGGTTGCCGATGAAATGTGCATCATCAAATCGATGCATACGACTGAGTTCAACCATGGTCCGGCGCAGCTGGTATTTCATACAGGATTGAATCGCCAGGGAAATCCATCGATCGGATCTTGGACAACCTACGGCCTTGGGAGTGAATCGGAGAATTTGCCTGCTTATGTTGTGTTTTTGAAAGGAAATACTCCGGGAGCAGGAGCCAACCTCTGGAAAGCCGGCTTTCTGCCAAGCGTTCATCAGGGAGTTCAGCTACGGGGAGAGGGTGAACCTGTCCTTTATCTAAAAAGCCCAAAGGATGTCTCCCGAGAAGATCGCCGACGTACCCTCGATAGTATTGAGGCTCTGAATCGACAGAATCTTGAGTTGATCGGTGACCCGGAGATTCAAACACGGATCGATCAATACGAAATGGCGTACCGCATGCAGGCATCCGTTCCAGATCTAGTCGACCTATCGCAGGAAGAGCCGAAGACGCTGGAAATGTATGGAGACACTGAGTTTGCCGGGCAGTGCCTGAAAGCTCGACGGCTTGTGGAACGAGGTGTTCGCTTCGTAGAGCTTTTTCATGGAGACTGGGACACTCACTCCAATCAAAAGAACAGACTTGCCGCTAACTGTAAGGAAGTCGATCAGCCCATTACTGCATTGATCACAGATCTGAAGCGTCGTGGACTCCTGGACTCCACCCTCATCGTCTGGGGAGCTGAATTTGGGAGAACTCCCATGCTTCAGGGGACAGAAGATCCAGAAAAGTGCGGTCGCGATCACCAGAAAGATGCCTACACCGTCTGGATGGCAGGAGGCGGAATCAAGGGCGGCGTGACGTATGGAAAGACCAACGACCTGGGGAATGAAGTGGCTGAGAATCCCACAGAGGTGCGAGACCTACACGCAACGATACTGCATTTGTTAGGGATAGATCATGACAAGCTCACGTATCGCTACCAGGGGTTTGAGCAGAAATTAACCGGCGTGGAAGAAGCCCACGTGCTTCGAGAGCTACTGGTCTAGAAATTTCGGTTTATACAGACATCTCCGCTGGACGGAGAATCTGTCTCTTCTACACTGATTTATGAGTGAAGACTCCCTCCCTCCGAACGATCCTTTTCAGGAAGCCCGCAAGAACGGTCCGATTTTGCAGTGTCCTTTCCAGGGAGAAAATCTACCGATGATTCTCCGCCACGCCGATGTGAGAGCTGCGGCGAAAGACTGGAAGACCTACAGTTCGGACGCGCCATTCCGAGTGCCGATCCCCTCTGAAGAGGAAGTTCGCTCGACCCGCCAGCTTCCGATTGAGCGGGATCCGCCTTTGCACGGAGAGTATCGAGCTATCGTGGAGCCGTTTTTCCAAAGGGCAAAGCAGCCCGAGATGATCGAGAAAGTGGAGTCGCTGATCGACAGGATGGTCTCCGAAGCCATTGAAAAAGAATCGCTCGAAGTAGTCGGGGAATTTTCTCTTCCTATTCAATCGCATGCTTTAACCTATTTGCTGAACGTGCCTGAGGCCGAAGCGGAAACATATATCAGTTGGGGTATTCACGTTTTCAAAGTGACGGGTGGCCCTTTCAAGAAAGGGAATGCTCTGGAAGACTATCTTTCCGCTCAATTTGATCGTGCCGAAGCTGACCCAGGTGAAGATTTTTTCTCAGCCCTGACACAGGCTGAATTTCAAGGGCGAAAGTTGACCCGGGAAGAGATGATGGGATTCGGGAACCTGACTTTTGCTGGCGGACGGGACACGATCATTCACAGTGTCTCCTCCATTCTGGCCTACTTTGGAAAGCATCCTGATGGGCTCGACTACTTGCGAGGGGACGCGAAGCGAATCCGACTCGCATCAGAAGAATTCTTTCGTGTCTTCATGCCGCTGACCCACATTGGACGTGTGTGCCCAGTGGAGACGGACGTTCACGGAATGCAGGTCCCCGCTGGCGGCCGCGTTTCCCTCTGTTGGAATTCAGCCAACCATGACGAGGAAGTTTTTGAAAACCCACAGGAAATCAAACTGGATCGTAAACCGAACCCGCATGTGTCGTTCGGCTTTGGAACCCACCTCTGCCTCGGTGCTCCCCACGCACGGCTGATCGTGCGTGCGCTGCTTGAGAACCTGGTCGAACGGGTCGAAGCGATCAAAGTCCTCGAAGAGAAACCCGCCGTCGAGCACGAAGAGAAATACAGTCGCTCGAATGGCTACGAGACGCTCCGTATTTCTCTCACTGCCCGGTAAAGCTACTTACGAGAACAGTTTCGCAATTGGCTTGCCTCCGTCCGTGATCGGAACGGGGCGAGAGCCATCGAAGAGTTCCTTGGTAGGATCGATTCCCAGTGCGGCATGGATAGTCGCATGGTAGTCTGGAATCGAGACGGGATTCTCAAGAATCTTCTTACTCAGTTCGTCAGTTGTTCCGTATACGCCCTGGTGGTTCAATCCTCCACCAGCGAGAAGCAGACTAAAACAGCTACCCTGGTGACCACGACCGCCACGCCCATCATAAGAAGCCGGGCGACCGAACTCGGTTCCCAGTGCGACGAGAGTCTTGTCGAGCATACCCTGCTTTTCCAAATCGTTGATAAGAGCAGAGAGAGCTGTGTCGAGTTCCTGGATGAGCTTGTATTGATTCTGCTGTCCTTCGTTGTGAGTATCCCAGCCTGTTCCGTTCATGAAGTTCAGGTTGTGTGATACTTCGATGAATCGAACGCCTGCGCTAACAAGCCTTCTCGAAAGAAGGAGTCGCTGGCCAAACTCACCACCGTATTCATTTCGCAAATTATCCGACTCATCGCTGAGTTTGAAATGCTGCATGAAATCCGGTCCGGCCAAGCGGAGTGCCTCTTCCTGCGCGGTGCGATATTGATCCACGGCAGAACCTCCTTTGATGTCTTGAGTGAGGGAATTCAGCAATCCCCGACGCCGTGCGGCTCTTTTGGGATCAACATCGTCTGGACGGGAAAAGCCGGCCGGTCCACTCTCTGTATCAGTGAGGTAAACAAAACCGTGCTTGGCACCAAGAAATCCAGGACCACGGCTAACATTCGGATAACCGACCAGCATGTAAGCTGGCACGTCAGAGCTGGCGGCTCCCAGTTCGTGCCCCACGATGGAGCCGAGTGATGGGTATGTAATACTGCCGCTAATGGCGCGACCGGTGTGAACAAAGTTCGTACCGAATGCGTGCTCGTCGATGAGATGGTGATTGATCGTACGAATCACTGTCATCCGCTCGGCAAGGCGAGCGACCTTTGGAAGGTGTTCGCAAAACTTAACTCCCGGCACGGCAGTATCGATCGATGAATATTCTGATCCAGATACTTTCGGTGAGGCTTTGGAGTCCCCTTTACGCTTCGGATCGAAGGTGTCGATCTGTGCCATTCCTCCACCGAGCCAGATAAAAATACAAGCTTCGGCTTTTCCTTTCGGAATCGAAATGCCACCTGAGGAAGCCATGAGGCTCGTTGGCAAAATGGAAGCTCCGGCACCGGCCAGGCTAGTGTTCTTAAGGAAGTTTCTCCGGTTCATGATTCTTCGGGGGGTTCAGGATGATAACGTAAATATTCAGGGGGTGTAAATCCATTCTGGAGCATTCAGCATGGCCCAAAGGACGTCTTCGAGGCGCAGTCTCCAATCTTCAGTAAGAGCCGTTGTTGGTGGATCACCAGCGCGAGCTTCGATTTCTTTCTGCTGAGCCAGCGTATTGGCCGGACCATCGAGGTGATTCGACCAACTAACGTAACGCTCTGGCTCCCGTGGACCGTCCTGCTTTTTCTCGGGACGCTCTGCTTCTGGAACAACGCGCGTCTCATAACCTTCGGAAAGAAACGCGATGTATTTGTCCCTCTCTGCTGCGGAAAATTTCCGGGTCAGGAGGCGCAGGCCAAGTCGATCTACAAGTTCTTCGACGGACTGATCTTCCAGGGCCAATTTTGTGATTTCGTGACGATCGCTCAAGCGGGTCAGCCAGATGCCCATGGTTCCATTCGCAAGGATCGCAGGCTGAAGAACGTTTGGATCGGTCTCACGAATACTGACAGGGTCCTGACGTGCACCTCTCCAGCCAAATGTTTCCATCACACTGGACACGGCCTGGATTCGAGGAAGCGAGAGACTTGGGCGATCACGCTCATTCGAAGTCGAAGCAAGCATCCATGCTCTTTCAGGTTTCCCGAGTGTGATGGAGTTGCTGTAGGTTCTCACACTGTCAATGTCGAGACTGACCTCTTCGAGATCGAAAGGAGCACCTGTGGCACTAAACAGGGAGTCGATGATCTGCTCTGCCTGGAGTCGGCGCGGAGCAGGCGCTATGTAAAGAGGGCCCGTTTCCGTAGCGAGCGGATCGGAAGCACGCTGGTAGGCGTGTGAACTGAAGATGAGACGTGCGACATGCTTCATGTCATACCCCGAAGAAACGAACTGGTGCCCCAGCCAGCGGAGCATCTCGGGATGAGAGGCTTCGGCTCTTTCCCAGTCTGAGACATATTCGACAATACCTCTTCCCATCAGCCTCTCCCAGATTCGATTCACCATGACCTGAGCGAAACGCTCGTTTTGAGGTGCAGTGATAAGAGCTGCAAGTTTATCCCGTGGATCGGTTGGATCTTTTGCGAGGGCGGTCGCCACTTCTTCGTCACAGAATTCGTCGAAAGGCCAGCCTGGCTGCACTTTCTCGCCAGGTTTGAGAGTGACTTCAATCAAGGGCTTCCGTCCGCCTTCGTGAATTTTATCCATCGGCACGCTGCTTGTTTTGGGCACCTCGATAGAGTTTTCTTTCAGCATCGCAGCAAGTTCGAAAAGATCTCCCTGCTTAGAAACGTGTGATGGTGCGTCGTGACAGCGAGCACACTTCATCTCTACGCCCATGAATGCGGAACTCACAATGATTCCCTTGGCAGCCATAGGCACATCGTTTTGTGAGGCCGTTCCAAATCCGGCAGGACCACCAAAGCGCTCGCTACCTTCCATACGAATCAGCTCGGTGACCATGAGATCGGCGGGCTTGTTGTCTAGCAGTGACTCGTAAATCCACCAGCGAAACGGCCCCGTGTTATTGAGGGTTGGGTTAATGATGTTGGGGTTTTCTGCCAGCATGTCCTGCCAGTATCCCATCCATTTGTCTGCCCAACGAGAATCGGCAAGGAGGCGCTCGATTGCATTGCTGCGGCGGCTCTTCTCATCGTCTGCAAGAAAGGTTTCAATTTCCTCTTCTGTCGGCACTACGCCAACGGTATCCAGCGTAACACGACGCAGGAACTCGAGGTCCTCCGTGAGCGGTGTGAAGTCAAAGCTATCTACGTCAAACTGTGGCCAAGCTGCACCCTCTTCGATCCACTGGGTCAAGAGTGCGACCTCTTCTTCAGAAAGTGGATCGCCTTTCGGAGGCATGATGTCGTCGCCTGCATCCTCGGTGATCCGATAAATCAGGGAACTGCCATTCACATCGTGAGGCGCGACAGCAGGCCCATCGAGTTCTCCACCTTTCAGGGCTGATGCATGCTGGTCGAGACGCAAATCCCCCTTCGCCTTCCCACCTTGGTGGCAGTCGTAACACTTGCCTTCAAGCAATGGCTTCACTTGCTCAAAATAGTCGATTGTCCCGCTTTCTGCGGTTTCGAATTCTGAAGCTACACTTGCGATCCTGGCTCCGACAAAGTGATCGATCTCGTTGAACGCAGGATATCCTTCGGGCAGTTCCGGAACTTTCACCGGATCCACCTTGGCGAGCCACTCGCCTGCCTGCTCGCGACGCTTCGCCCAATAGGAGGCAGTTTCTTTTCTGCGTGCCTCACGGCTCGCAGTATTTACCTCCGCCAGCCAATTGCGGCGTTCTTCCTCATACTTAGCCCAACCTTCATCTGTGTAGGCTACCTCGCGGCTGCCAGGAGAGAGGAGAGACCAGGACTCTGTTCCCTCGGGTGAGATGGCAACAACCGTCTCACCAAACTCAGGGCGACGCTTGCTTCTACCAGCAACACCACCAATCATTGTCTCGAGAATCACGAAGTGCTCGCCACCATCTGATTCAAATTCGACCCAGTTTTCCCGGTTGCCGGGAGGAGCAAATCGGAAATCAGGCCCCAGGTCGAGATATTCATCCTGAGACGAAAGCACGCCGTGGCCGCCCGTATCGCCGCTGGGGAACGGATTGGAAAGAATGTTCTTTCCATCGATCCAGAGCTTCGATGCGCCACGACTACGAAGGAGAAGGCGATGTTTTCCTTTCGGGATATCAACGAGCGCAGACGCTCTCACGTGAGAAGGGTTCGCCCGGTCGGCACGGACACCGGTAGAAATATATTTTTGAGGCCAGTCGAAAAATCCAAATACATCTTCTTCGTAGGTTTCAGTCACCTTGGGTTCTTCCGGCCATGAATTCGCTTCAGGCACGCCGTCTTCGCTGATCTGCATCAAGACCTTACCCTCTGGAATCATCGCCTTTGTGATCGGCGGCGGCGGCGGGATGTATCGATACACATTTTCAAAACGCTCAGCAGGAAGTGCTGCCCTGTAGAGGCGGATACCGTCCATCCAACCGTTGAACGATTGTCCTGAACTGCGCTGATATCCTGTACCTATGACGAGATCGTCGTAGTCATTGACTGGGGCCTTGTCGGTAGCTCCGCCCATATCCCAGGTGCCACCCGTCGGCTTTCCGTCGATATATGCCTTGAGGCTGTCCCCTTTTCCGAACGTGTAGACCACTGCAATGTGATGCCACCCGCTCGTGGGCACAAGATTCTTACTCCACCAACGGTGCCAGTCACGCTTCTTTGTCTTGGGATCTTCACTCGTGAAGAGAAAACCGAGCTGACCTTTTCCGTTCAATCGAATCGCGTAGTTGTGATTCTGCTCTGAAAGTTTCTCGCCCCGCTCTCCGTGGCGGCCTTTTCCCATGATGTAGTCCATGTCTCCGCCGCCCATCGATTTGACCCGAATCCAAGCCTCGAAGGTGAAGGAATCCCCTTTTTTGAAGCGGATGTTTGCGGTGCCGCCCTTTTCGTGATCCTTGATCAAAATTCCAGCATCGCCACCTGGGAAATAACCACCACCATTTGTCTGGTTGAAATCAGGGTATTTCGGCGCACGAGGGCCAGCGACATCTTTCTGTGCTTCCACAGCATCACCGAACCAAACGCCGGGGCCGGCAATGCCATCAAATTCCCATGAAAGTATTGGCTTCGGCTGTTCAGAGGGTGCGCCAAACACCGGAACTGTGCCCAATCCTATGAGTGCCAGAAAGAGATGAATCCTGCGAATCATGCCACAGTATGGCAAATTTCCTCAAAAAATTCATCCCCGGGCCTATACCACTTTAGGGGGGTCCGCAGTTGCGTATCGGCTTGGAGACCGCATCTACTGCCTCTGAAGAGGTATAGAAGTCATGGCAGCACCAGATCCAGATACATCAATTTTACTCGAATGCCTCCCGTGACGAGAAAACCGATCTCGTTCTCCCCCTTGCGAATCAGATCTCGAGGAACGGAGAAGCATGCAAATTCCTCCTCGTCGCCCAACCAGACATCATATGGGTGAGCGACAGGTTGGGCTTCGAATGAAGTTTTTTCCAGAATCTGTCCGTTGATTTGAACTTGGATTTCTCGATCAGAGATATTCTCGCTCGAACGAAAACGGAGGATCCCGTCGTTTTTCTGATACTCCGTCGGGGCTGCCAGAATCGTGAATGTTTTCGGTTCGTTTCGCTTGATTACTGCGGGAAGCGGCTTTTCCCCGAGAACAGGATCATTGCGGCCCGCCGAAAGAAAATACCACTGTGGTTGACGGGCCACAAATTCACGATCCCCGACGTTTTCCAAGACCTCGAAGGGTGGCTCATGAAACGGGCCCAACTCCGGAATGCCATGCTCCCGATAGTAGGCGAAATTGAAGAAGCTGACTCCGGCAGCCCCTTGCTCGTAGGCCAAGTGAGCCGTGGTATAAAACTGCTCGGGGGTAGTTCTCAGATATGGCTGCGTGCCGCTACCGGACATGGCTTTTCCCGTCAGGGTCGTGTGCGTCATCTCCAGATAGATGGGAGTATCCGGGATCCGTTTTTTCGCCCGCTCCACTGCATCTGTCTGCATCGTGAAGTAGGTGTACGATAGATTGACGAAGTCGATCCCGGACTCATGGACCAGTTGGACGAGGTCGACACCTTGGTCGGGGTGAATCTCCATTTTTGCGGGCACACGTACCCCCAGCCATCGACGCTTTCCTTTGTATGTCTTTCGATCCAGCGCCTTCCGAATGCGCTTCACGAAGGCCGTCGTTATTCTGGCCCTTTCCAGAGGAGAGGTTCGGGAGGGAGAAAACCGAGACCAATGTCTAAGAAAATCCAACTCCAGCCCAGCAAAATCGTGAGTATCGCAAAGCTCCTCAATTAATTGCGCCTTGTGATCCACGACCTCTGGGAATGACCAATCGAACACTGCCTGATCCCATTCTTTTGTGTCTTCTCCGATACGGTACTTGTCGACGTTTTCCCAGTAGTGCCTGGACATCGTCTGATCGGGTCGCCCTTTCGCCAATGAGTCCGCCAATTTTCGAGTGTGGTGCCCATCATTCAGTCGATACGAAACAAAAGGAAGTATCCCCTGTTGTTCACACTCCTCTGCGAGAGTCTGGACCAAGTCGCCGCCTTTCAGCAGGTAGCGCCCGTATGCATTGGGTTTCTCCAGCCCGTGCTTTTTCATGAACACACCGTAGTGCTCTTCGGGGGAGTAGATTTCGGAAGCCCACCAGGGAATCCAACCAAGCCCGGGTTGTAGCATGTGCACGTCGGCTCCGGCAGCCTCCCGTATCGTATGTCTGAGATGCTCGTCGAGAAAACCGTCTTTTTTGTTCCTCCATGGACTGACACAAGAGGTGATGTTTGTCGTGTCGTTCGAATAGATGACTCGCGGAGGGGCGATTTCCTCAGACCAAGTCAAACTGCCAAGACCAGGCAGGAGAATAAACAGGGGAACGAACCTGAAAGAAAAACGGAGGATACCTTCGATCATCGTTGCGCACAGGACTCTTCCACACAAAACTGAGGGACGCTATGCTCGAAAACGAAGATATCGATGCCACCGACGACATGCCAGTAATCCGGCGCCTGCGACGCGAAATTCTTTTCGCAAGAGAACGGGTGTATAAAATAGCAGCGCAGACGCCTCTGGAGCGAATTGATAATTTCGGCAGTGCCGATGTATTCGTGAAGCGGGAAGACCTTTCTCCCATCAAAGCCTACAAATGGCGGGGTGCCTACAATCGCATGGCTATCCTGACGGAGAAGGAGAGGGCACGCGGAGTCATTACGGCTTCCGCAGGAAACCATGCCCAAGGTGTCGCTCTCGCTGCTGAAGCACTGGGAATAAAAGCCCTCATATACATGCCACTCACCACTCCGGGAGTGAAGAGGGCGGCGGTTCAAAAACTGGGCGGAGAGAGTGTCGAAATCGTCCTTTCCGGCGACTCCTATGATGAGTCCAGTGCGGCAGCAAAAGAGCGAGGTCAAAATGAAGGACTGACTTACATCCACGCTTACGACGACCTCTACGTAATGGCAGGCCAAGGCACTCTAGCTGATGAGGTGGTCATGTCAGGGGAAGGCCCCTTCGATGTCGCCTACCTGCAAATCGGAGGTGGAGGAATGGCCGCAGGCGTCGCTACCTGGTTGAAGACATTCTACCCTGACATACACATTGTTGGCGTAGAAGGAGTCGACCAGGCATCGATGAGAGCTGCGGTGGAAGCAGGTCACCCAACGAGGCTGGATGAGCTCGATATTTTCTGCGATGGCACGGCTGTCCGGCAAGCGGGAGAATTGCCCTTTCAAATCTGCCGCGATGTGATCGATGAGTTTGTTACGGTGACAAACCTTGAAGTTTCGGAAGCGATTCGACTCTACTGGGATCGCATTCGAGTCTTATCCGAACCTTCCGGAGCTATGGGTGTGGCTGGGGCATGGAAGCAGAGGGAGAAACTGGCGGGAAAGAAAGTCCTTGTGGTGTTGTGTGGAGCAAATATCGACTTCAACCGCCTTGGCACGATCGCAAGCGAAGTCGGTGAGGGTGATCGTATTCGCCATTATTTGCGTATCAGCATTTCGGAACGGACAGGATCGATGTTGCAGTTGCTCGACGATGCCTTCGAAGGAGTCGGCATCCGTGCTTTCCAATACGGAAAAAACAACGCAGATGTCGCGTGGCCGTTGTTCGGTCTGACACTTTCGAAAGAAGAACTAGGCCGAGTGAAAGATGCTCTCAGTGGAAGCGGCTACGAGTTCGAAGAATTGACCGATACCGATGAAGTTCGGTACCGGCTCATTCCTCTGCGCGCCGATCTTCTGTCTGCACCTCTCTTCCTCGACCTCGAATTTTACGAAAGACCAGGCGCACTTCACTCCTATTTGACAGAGACTGTTCGCGGAAGGGGTAGCTTCTGCTACTTCAACTATACTTACACAGGCGAGCGTGTGGGTCGCGCTCTTATCGGCATCGACTTCGAATCAGCGAAAGAGAGGGACGCTTTCCTCAGCGACTTGCCCTCGAGCGGAGAAGGTTTTCGATCGTGCAAACGCCTGAGCGACGCCGCAACGAGTCATCTGTTAGGTTGATGGTGGCGAAAAACTTTCGCCTTCATTAGGGGGAGTTCAGTAGCCGTAATGTCGAGACAACAGATTGTTCTGAATCCAAAAGAATTTTCCCAGCGCCCGAACTGAATTGATCTCCCTTTCTCGATCCAGTTTCAGCTCAAAAATGGCGGACTTGAAGACATCCGCTAGCAATCCCAGCAGAGCATCCATCTGAACGTGAGGAACGGTGCTCCCTGATTTACTGACCAACTGTGTGCAATAGTTCCCTACCTTGTCGATGAATGTCGCCAAACCTTCCTCTCTGCTCGAAGTGATTAGAGTTCGCAAAGATTTCCCCAATTCACTTTTCTGGTAGTCCAATACGTCGGGGTCAACTTCAAGGTCCATTAGCGAATCCCCTTCGACACTCGATTGAGGAGAATGTGCCGACAAGACATGCCGCATCGTGGCATCATAGGAGAAAAGCTTGTCGAAAACACGATCAACAATATCTGGAATTTGGGGAGCCAGGGCAGACTTGAGAGAACTGACCGCGACCATATCGGCCTCTGAGAAGTCCATGAAATCGGTGACATAGTCATATCTGTAACCCGAATCCGACTCCAGGCGATCTTCGTCTATCAGCCGTGGGTCCTCTCCTCCCAGATTCGCAGCAACGCTCTCCATCTCAAATTCCTCCTACCGTATTAAATTTATGAACTGTTAGATTTTACATCATGCAAACTGCAAACCGGACATTTGGATACGTTTATCCAATTAAGCATATCTTGTGCTTTCCACAAACCGGATGTCAATATCCGATTAGAGAAACACGATGTATCAAATCGGAACGCCTAATGCATTACCGGTCAGGTAATTACATTCAAAGATCGGCATGGAAGGGGAGAAATCTGCTCCTTCAAAATCGAATTTCCAAGGACGACGAAGGGAAACCGGATCTTTCGGAGGACCCGATTTGCTACTCGAAAACGGGGCATGTTTCCCGACACAGCTTTCGCTACACGTAGTGTCGAACGATCAGATCGTTTTGAATCCAGAGCAATTTGTTGAACGCTCGCATAGTTTTCATTTCTGCATCTCTGTCCAAATTTAACCCGAAGATGGTCGAGACGAAGGCCTCTGCAACAAAGCCCATGAGAGCGTTCATCTGCACGATTGGAACATTCAGATTCGGGCTGCCCGCTTTCGGAGTGTGCATTTTCCCCACCATATCCAGATAGGCTACCATTTTCTCATCGTATGTTGCTGTGACAAGCTTCTCAAGATAGCGAGCGAGGTGGCTCTTCCGGAAGGAAATCATCTCGTGATCGACTGACAATGCATCAATGTTTTCCGGTACTTCCCCTTCGTATCCGTGCTGACGAGGAACAAAATGCCTCTTGGTTGCGTCATACGAAAAGAGCTTTTCATATACGGCATCGACAAGGGACGGAACGAGTGGTGCCAGAACTGCAGCCGCACCGTGAATCGCATCAATGTCTTCGTCACCAAAGCCGATAAACCCGGCAAGATATCCGAATCGATATCCCAGGTCTGTTTCAAGGCGGTCTTCTTCAATATGTTCCATAAGGTATTCTATTGTTGAGCTTTAAATCGGACATTCTTATCCAATTTAAACTCTACGTATAAAATCGGATGTCAACATCCGGTTTCTGGTCTTCATTGAACAATGCTCTCCCAGACCGTTGAATATGCCCTTCGCGCAATGGTTTACCTCGCCAGCGCCGAAGAGGAAGTTTGCCCTGTCGACGAGGTGGCGGAGGGGACAAAAGTTCCTCCCTCATATTTATCGAAAGTTTTGCAGAACCTAAACAGGGCTGGCCTGGTGCAATCAAAGCGCGGCCTTCAGGGGGGCTATCATCTCTCAAAGGATCCTACCGAGACCACAATACTCGACGTGGTCAATGCAGTGGAACCCATCGAAAGGATTCACACCTGTCCCCTCGAACTGAAATCTCATGGGACGAACCTTTGCCCGCTCCATCGACGCCTCGATTCGGCAATGGCGGAAGTAGAGCGGGCATTTGGAACCACGACTCTACAGGAATTGATTACTGATCCCTCTCCAAGCGTTCCCTTGTGCGATTTCCCGTGTCCCAAACGGAGCACTGGGGCAGAATAAATTCTGCGCGCCGCTTTGGAGGTCTTTCCGCGATAAGGGAGGCGCTACTCGATTACTTCCCTATTCGAATCGCGAAGACTCTGGCATTCTGGAGCTTCAGTTGGATTCGTACGGGGCTCTCTCCCAGTTCCGGCCGATCGCTTTTCCACGTCACGAAATGGTCGAGGCTGTCGGTATGTATCGCAACGCAGTCCGAATGGTCGAAACCATCCAAAGGGCTACCCGATACATCGAGGAGCGCCATGGTTGCAAAGCCAGTGCCACTCGTGTCGACATTCAACGAGATTGAGTTCCCGACCAGAGTGACAGGCTCTGTCGTTAATGTTCCTCCCTCCGGTCCTGCGGACAAAGAAACGAATCGATCCAATCTATTCGTCGCACAGTAAATCCCTCCGAGATCCTTCTTGCTCCACCCGTCGCGTATCTCAGGCTTCCGGTCCCACTCGACGGGTTGGTTGTGCGTGTAGGGCCAGCCCACGAAATATTGATGGAGAAGATTTCCCCTGCGAATCATCCCCTGCCCCATGCTGACTAATTGAAGTTGCAGACCATCGATGAGATCGGGTTCAATCCACGGCTCCCGAAATCGCTTCCACGTAACACCATCGGAACTCACAGCGAGTTGCACATCGAATGTGCCGTCATTTCCATCAAGGGCACGATCTTTCCATCTGTCGCCTTTGTAATGAAAATAGGCAGCCGGGAAAGCGAGGTAGGTTCTGTTTGCCCAAGGGTACCGAAAGGCCGTGCTCGTATAAAGGTGGACGTTTTCAGGATCTCGCTCGTCTGGCCTCATTACGATGGGTAATTCTCTGGAAGGAGTGGGCACCTTTTCTTCTCCCCACACATGCAATGGCTCAACGCTTTCATCGAATGGCCACGGCGTTTCGATATTGGGGACAGCAACTCTCGCGATCGAACGCTTCGGATCCCAGGCACGCAAATAGATTGCATAACACTCGTTCTTTTTATCCCAGAATGCAGAAGGTTGACTGTCAGGAACAAAAGGGAAAAGCCGCGTTTCGTGCTGCTTCCAATTGATACCATCAGGCGAGCTTGAAAGGTAAACACCAGCTGTCTCCGGATCTGGCCAGTTCCGATTATGAAGCATACGAAAGCGCTTTTCCTCGGGGACTGAAGGGTCGATGAAAACACCGGCTTCCACTGCTTCCTGGGGGAACAAATTATTCTCCTTCGATCCACCGTAATCAGTTAGTCCGAGCTCAGGACGCGACCATTGAATGCCATCTTTGCTGGTCGCGAGACAGAGATGTTTCTTCTTTCCCTTGTCGTAGCAGCCATAGTAGAGCATCGCCGTTCCTTCGTAGTCGATGACGGTACAATAGAAAATCAATCCGAGCGCTTCCCATGGCATTTCGGGTTTGAGGACTCGACGGATGTCCCCAGGAGGGTTTATCCGCCGTTCGATGCCGCTCGTTCGAGCCCAGTCAACAAAGGTGTCATTGATAGCGAGAAACTCTGAAGTTGGTTTTTCAGGCATTCTCTTTCCTCCAGCCCTCCAGCCGTTCTCCCGAAGATATTTTAGCGTTTCGTCAGGGTTAGCTGTGTGAAACATTCGAACTCCCGCTTCTGCAAGCTGCTGCCATTGCTCTGGATCTCCGTAGCTGTGGCTCTCAACCAGTATTCCCAGATCGACGGCCTTCCGGATCGCTTCCTTTTTCTCTTCCGAAAGTGATTCCCCTTTCGCGATATTGACCTGAATCGTAGTCGGAGAAAACAGATCAGCGATCTTCTGCACCTGCTCTGAACGATCGACTTTGTACATGACCTCTACTTTTGGCGCGCCCGCGGCTAAGGCTTTTGCGATCGCATCGGCGTCCTTTGTGCTCGTGCGAAAAAAGATGTGGTCTTGCATGTCCAGTTCGGTGACTAGAGAAGCCAAGTCATCAAAGTGATTGATGACTCCGGGCTTTAAGTCAGCCTTGAATAGCAGGCGCCCTTTTCCGGCCGTGAGAAGATCCTTAAAAAGCGCTACCTTGTGCTCTGAAATCGTCCCGTCACGATATCGCTTTTTCAGCGACTTCACTTCATTGATCGTCAGGTTCTCCACGGGACCACTCCCATTCGTTTCTCGATCCAGAGTGTCGTCATGAACAACCACAAAGGCCCCGTCAGCAGTTCGCCGAATGTCAGTTTCGTAAACATCGTAGCCCTTTGAAATCGCGACTTCGACGTTTGCGACCGAGTTTTCCGGAGCGTCGTCCGCTTTGTCGTTCGCGTATCCACCTCGATGGGCCGCGATCAGAACTGTCGGCGTGGTTGTATCCTTGGCGGCAGCCAGAGCCTGCCCAGCCTCCGTAAAACCTGGCTCAGGTGACGGGCTTGGACCGTCGTTCGGAAATCGTGGAAGGCGTGCCGGAATCAATCCTTTGCGATGCTCCGGGACATACTCTGATGCTTTTTTCAGTTCCGCCGTCAAGTCGTCTTCCGCGCTTGGATCGGCAGGAAGCGGCCTGTCCACTACTGAAGGAAGCAGATGGGCAAAATTCAAAGTCTTGAGAACCTCACCGACTCGTTCGGGAGGAAGGTCGGAAGTCATAACGAAAACAATTTTCTTCTCCGGAACAACGAGGATCTGCTGACCGCGAACTCCTTTTGCGGCGAATGACTTTCCTCCGTCCCGAGCTATATCGGTCCACCAAAAATAACCGTAATTTTCTCCGGTGATGTCGGACACGGCTCGAACAACCCATTCCGTAGGAAGAATCTGTTTTCCTTCCCAAACGCCACCCTGAAGATACAACTGACCCAGCTTTGCCATATCGATGGGACGCAGTCGCAAACCATACCCTCCCGGCACAGAACCCGTTTGATCGGCATACACCCACCGAGCTCCATTAAACCGCAGATGGCGGAAAAGTTTTTCACGAGCAATCTCGATTAGCTTTTTCCCATAGGCTTTCTCCAGCGCTGCGGATACAAGTTGTGGATCAATATTACTATATGCGAAAACCTCTCCTGGTGGATGCGCCAGCTTCAGGTTCTGGATTTCGGTCAATCGATCTGGCGCATCATTAATCCTGTCGAACAATTCCCTTTCCACTCCTGTGGCTTTGTTAGCACGAGATTGTGGTAGGCCACTCCTCATCGTGAGGAGGTCCTCGAAAGTGACTTCTCCCGGGCCACCTTCGAACCCGAGTAAATCGTTCAATGTTGCATCAGCACTTCGAATCTCTCGCTCGCTGAGTGCAATTCCGGCAAGGGTAGCGACCATGCTCTTTGTTACAGAGAAGGTATTGTGGTTCATTTCTCGATCCACCTCGCCGGCATACCATTCCATGACGAGTTTCCCATTTCGGAGAACAATCATGCTGCGCACATCGAGTTCTTCCGAACGTATCCACTCCGACATCTCTCGCAGGGTATGAGACGGAATTCCCTGGCTCTCGGGAGTGGCGGTCTCGAAGTCCTGAGAATAAACCTGGGACGTCAGAGAATATAGAAATACAAATACTGTAGCGACACGCATTACCTGAGAGTAGACTGGCCCGCCGACAGCTGGCCAGCCCAGCGGCTTCCGTAAACACGGCATCTACTCTTCTGAAAGGCGTAAGTTGTCGATGTAAAAAGACGCCTTAGAGGACCCTATACTACTCCAGAGTAGATAGCCTGCATCTGCCCATGTCGTCTTACAAGGGAGGTCCGGAAACTCCTTCTTTGTTCCGTCTTCCGTAGTCACGGTTACCGACCATACACCAGAACCGGTCTCAGCAGAAACCTCGACGCGACACCATTTTCCCACAGGGAGGTCTATCAGAGGAATCGGTTTTCCATTGTTCGCAGTCAACTTTCCGCTACTCCAGCGAATGTAAGGTCCAGCGGCAAACTCTCCGTTACCTCTCATCTCAAAAAACCATCCAGCACCTTCCTCTGCCATAATGTCAAACGAGGCACGAAAGGCACCATCTTCCCATCGCGGAGAAAGATGGAGGATAGGGTGATAAGTAGGATCGAGGTCGGGCGAATCTAATACCCTTAGACTCTTCTTCGACTGAGCCTGTCCCTTCACATCAATTGGCGAACCAACCCCATCGACTACACCAATAGACTCTCCTTTCCCTTGAGCGTCCCAACGGGCGAATGGAATTCCCAACGCACCGTTTCCTACTGCTTCAAATGTTTGAAGCGGAAATCGAAAGGGAGGAACGGGCCAGGGTTTTGCATCTTCATTCCAGTTCGGATATTTGTGGCCCTTTTCCGCCAGCTTCTTCCATTCTCCGCCTCCACGGACACCTGCCTCGTTCAGGTCCCATTCTTTGAAACCGAGTTCGAACGCCGGGCTGTCTTTCGCTAAACGGAAATCACGTTTTTCGAGGTTGATGAATTTTGGATAGGAAAACTTCGAATTTCCATCTCGACCCATCGATCGCCACGCTTTCCATGAAATCGATTTTCCCTCTTCGGTTTCGGAAGATATGACCTCAGGCTGCTTTCCATCTGTCTGAAAATAGAGATTATTTCGAAAGACCACATTGTCCCTCGGGTCGCCCTTGTCGCGGTTCTCGTAAAACTTCCAGCGGTCCAGTCCGCCATAGAGCAGAGCTGATGGTTTGTTCCAAACCACGATATTTTTCTCCACCGTTATCGTCAGCCGAGGTTCGTTTCGGGAGCGGCGAATCATCCCCTCTCCTCCGAAGGCAAAGATGTTATTGCGGATGCGATTCGCGTATCCGTAGTGCTGATGGAAGCTCGCACTGCTAGTGTCGTGGACGAGATTGTCTTCCATGAGGACGTCACCACTCCCTTCGTCGTTGTACAGCCCCCAGCCGCCGTAGTCGTAGCAGGCAACGTGGTGGACATGATTCCCGCGAATTACTGTTTCCGGAGAGTTTCCCAGATTGTAGAAACCTCCCATATCACTTAGATAGGCCCAACCGATGTGGTGGATGTGGCAGTTCTCCAACCGGTTGCGTCGATTGACCGTTTCGCGATACCCCCAGTTCCATCCGTAGCTGACACCGCTGTAGTAAAAGTCGCCAATATCGCAGTGCGTCACGGAACAATCATAGGCATGTGTCAGGACAACTCCGCAGGCACTTGGGTGCAGACGTCCCCCATGCTGCATGATGCAATCGTCGACCACAATGTGATGGCTAGCCTGCTCTTCGGGAACACGATCTGGAGTTCCTATTCGCACTCCCCCAGCTCCCAGATCGTGCATGTGACAGTGCTTTACCGAACTGTGGGAGTTTCCGTGTTTGAAATAGATCGCATACTGACCAATGTGGCCTATTTCACAGTTCTCGAAGTGGATACCCGTGCTGTTTTCGATTTCAAAGACACCACCGATCTGGGCAGCAGCCTGACCGTCGTGCAGACCGTTTTCAGGATACAAATACTGGCTGTGGAGAAATCGGATTCCCGTAAAGCGAATGTCTGAGGCATCTCGAATTTCCGCAAATCTCTCGATTACTGGGGCCACTGCTTCGAAACCTTCGATGGTTTCTCCGGGCAATGGAGAGTAGTAAAGCACACCCTTTCCTCGATCCAGATACCACTCTCCCGGTTCGTCGAGAGCAGAGCGAAAATTCTCCATCCAAAACCTCTGGTCAGGCCCCTTGGCCAGAAACGCATATCGTGACCGCCCCTTGATCCTAACGGAGCGAGCTGGCGGATGTAGTGCCGCTATCCGACACTGCCCCACCGACCAGGAATGCGCTACCGTAATCAAAACATCATCTCGTTGCGGCTCCGGGATATTGGATAGAATCTTGAAATGTTCTGGCTGAAGAACGAAGGCCTCATAGTCCACGTTTTTCGTATCAGGGAATACATCAGGCCCACATTTGTCCGGGATATGATAAAACCCTTTGTTCGGTGTGCGCGCTCGAGTCGCTCGCCTTTCGCCGATCCAAAGTTGATCGAAATACCATTTTCCATCTTTCACGTCAGGGACAGACGCTTGCCAGAGCCCACCTTCGGCTTTTTCCCAACCAGAGATGGTTCGACCTGCGGAAAACACCGGACTAGCTCCCTCAGCTGCCTTCCATGTAATCCCCGAGTCCGCTTTCCCAAACCTCAGAGTATCTCCCACTCGATACAGCCCATCCTCAACCACGATGGTGACTGGACGCTCTGACTCTCGCGCTTTCTCAAGAGCTGCTGATGGAGTGAAAATGGGTCCATCGAGCGAAAGGCGAATCTCTCCAGCATCTACACATGTGGCTATCAGACATACAAAAACAGGGTAAAAAATCCGCATAGCAATCATTCTTCAATCTTCACAATTCCGCGTCGTATCGCCTCAGCTGTAGCCTGCGCCCGATCGCTAACATTCAGCTTTTGAAAGATATTGCTGATGTGCCGTTTGACTGTGTCCTCGGCAATCCCAAGCTCTGAACCGATCTCTTTGTTAGCTCGCCCCTTGGAGATGAGGTCGAGAATTTCCCGTTCACGGAGTGTAATTGTCGGACCAAGTTGCAAACCGGAAAGTCGATCTGCCAGCCCCGCAGGGAGATACGTCTCGCCTACCGCCACAGCTCGTATTGCTGAAATCAATTCCTGCCGATCAGCGGACTTCTGCAGGTACCCGAGCGCACCTGCATCGAGGGCCGCCTGCACTTCGTCATCTCGAGCGAACGTTGAGAAAATCAAAATCCCGGCTGTCTTGTCCACCTCCCGCAAGGCACCAGTGACATCGATTCCGTTCATCCCCGGCAACTGCATATCGACAAGTACGACCCGCGGCTTTTTCTGCTGATACATTTCGACAGCATCTTCTCCACTCTCGACCTCTCCCACGACGGTAATGTCGTCTTCCAGATCAAGAGAAGCAGCGAGACCGCTGCGCACAACGAAGTGGTCATCTACCAGCATCACAGGGATGGATAATTCTTCACTCATGTATTACTTAACGTATCCTGACAGGCTCTTAATTGGGAGCTTCACCTCAATCATGGTTCCCTCTCCGGTCTCACTCACCCAATCAACCGTAGCATCGATTCGGGAACACCGTTCCCTAATTCCCATACAACCAAAATGCCCGGATTTCCCACGAGTCTCCGACTCCACCTCAAAGCCGTTCCCGTTGTCTGCCACTTTCAACAGAAGAGCGCCGTCCTCAACCGACAAGCTAATGTCAATTTGATCGGCCTCGGAGTGTTTCATGGCATTGGCGATTGCTTCGCGTGCAATCATTTTCAAATGGTGAACCGTTCGCTGGGGAAGAACAGGAACGAGAGTATTTTCTTTCACCTTAAAGGAAACTCTTGGACCAAGATCAGGATGCTGGTTGGAGACAAGCTCTCGCAAAGCACCGATGAGATCACCAGTACCCGAGGAAGTGTCCCGCAAGTCCGATACAAGGTTTCTCGTTTCCATTTGAATTCGGGAAACCAGGCTCTTTGACCCGTCGAGCAGCCCCACCAGCTTTCCCTCTCCGCCGTGCGCGACCGCTGCATCAAGACGAAGAGAAAGGCCTGCCAACTCCTGCTCAAGCGTGTCATGGAATTCTCGGGCGATCCGCTGCCGCTCCTCCAGAGCAGCCTCGTGCTCAATACGATGACGGAGGGCGACTGTTTGCCGCATGACTTGTCGCCGAAGTAAGCCAATCCACAGCATGGCAAGCGTGACGATGACTATCAGAACAACCAGTAAAGTAATCAACCGCTCTGTCGTCCACCACCCGGGTGCTGCCAGAATGGCTATATCTTCCGGAGAGCGCAACCGGAGGGAGATCGACTCTGGCTGGGAACGATAGGAGGACGTCTTCGTGGTTTCCACCTGACAAACACCCGTAACACTGACCTCTGACCCAGCCACGAGATCCGGTGGGATGCTGGGCGTTTTCGCTTGAACCGTCTTGTCGCCCTGCTGCAAAACCAGAACACCACCTGGCCCCGTCCGATAAAAATCGGTCAAAGTAGCCTTCATTCTCACCAAATCACCATCGGCACGCCCATCCATCATCTCATCCGCGGTCAATGATCTCGGAATAGGCATACGCACTCCCGGCTGCTGGTCCACCAGAGTAGCATCGACCACAGAGGCACTGAACCGGCTCATCTCCGGAAAGCCCACCACTGCAACTCTGTCACCAGGATTCAATGAATTATTCGGTGTTAACAGTTGCACCCCGATGGCCGATTCTCCGTCCCGCAGAAATAGCTCACCTCGGGGAAACCTCGCGAGCACTACCCCTTCAATGCGCACCCTATGCCCGCCTTGTCCTTCCACCTCAAATGTCAGTAATTGCTCGGGAGAAAGTTCTGCCACTTTTTCAACGGGAACCGCCTCCCTGGTCACGGAAAACTCTGACCAATCCGCCGAGCGAAGATATGGCTCTACCAGTTGTCGTCTGTCATTGATGTGCCCTGCGGCTAGTCCCGCCACAGTTACTCTTGCGTCGACAAAATTCTGTGTCGAGAGAGGTGGTTGTTCGACATGCACCTCAACGAGGCGGGAACCCATCGCTACCCGAGCCACACTTCCTGCTTCGCCTTCGGGAGCAATCGTCCGGACGACACCGTCGATGGAAACTCGCTGATAGTGGTAGCGCCCGGATATCAGGTCGTCGTAGGTAGCAGGAATAGGATCAGGTATCCCCCTGTTTTCCAGCACTTCGAAGGAGCAATCCTCAATTCCCGGAAGGTATAGCCCGTTGAACGCCTGCCCTGTCACTTTAACGACGTCTCCCGGAACTGGAGGTTTTCGGCTATTGAGACGGAAAAACGTTCCCGCAGTATCGTCCTGCACAAAAATTGTAGCGGGAGGATCGGAGAAAATCACTGTGGCGGTGAGCTCTACCTTCGGGTTTTGCTCTGCCTTTTCCACACTTAGTGAGCGGACTTCCAGGGCAGTCTTTAGTTGAGCGCTCGCCGTAAGCACAAATCCACACACTGCCCCCACAACAGCAAGGCGGAAGAACCAGGCAGAATTACTGATACGAGGGGGCATTATCAGACGATGCCGCCTGAGCACAGTTTTCGCAATGGTATTCCTGTCCCTCTAAAGTGGTAAACGGGTTCACGCGTTGCACATCACCAAACTCCTTGCGACCTCTCCCTTTTCGAGGTCAGCATAGGCTTCGTTGATTTCACTCAACGGATAGGTCTTGGTGAGAAGCTCATCCAGCATGAGGCGGCCTGCCTGGTGCAATTCAATCAATCGAATCAGATCGATGCGAGGTCTGGTGGAGCCATAAATCGATCCTTTCAATGTCTTCTCAGCATACACCAGTTGGTTCACGTTGATCTTTGCTCTCGCCGATGGTGGTGCGATTCCAACCACTACGCAAGTTCCACCTTTTCTCGTGGCGTCGTAGGCTTGCTCAATCGGCCCGGGCAGGCCAATCGCTTCGAACGCATAGTCGACTCCCAGATTTCCAGTCAGGTCATGAATGGCTTCGACGGGATCTCCTTCCTTCGCATTGATTACATCGGTAGCGCCAAACTGCTTCGCGTATTCGAGCTTTTTCGGGACCGTATCTACCGCGATGATCTTTACTGCCCCCGCGATCCTTGCTGACTGGACGATATTTAATCCGATGCCGCCACAGCCGAATACCGCAACAGTATCCCCTGCCGTCACATCCCCCGCATTGAAAACTGCCCCAAACCCGGTGATCACCCCACACCCTATCAACGCGGCAAACTCCAATGGAAAGTCTTTGGGAATCTTCACCACCGCTCCCTCTGGCATAGTCGACAATTGAGAAAACGTTGAGACCCCTGCATAGTGAAGAATTTCCCGCCCACCCGATGTCTGGAATCGAGTTTTGCCATCCGGCATCCGCCCTGTAAAGCGCATCGCAGTTCCCACATCACAAAGTGCCGGACGACCACCAAGGCAATATTCGCATGTCCCACAGGACATCCTCCAAATTGGAATGACGTGATCGCCGACCTCTACGCTTTTCACTCCATCACCAACCGCCTCGACGACTCCCGATCCTTCGTGCCCCAAGATGATGGGCATGTTCATTGGCTGATCCCCTTTCATCACATGGAGGTCGCTGTGGCAAACTCCAGCCGCATGCAGTCGCACTTGAACCTCCCCAGGCCCAGGTGGCAAAACGGTGACAGACTCAATACGCAAGGGGGTATTTGGCTCGTATAGAACAGCAGCGGTTGCTTCCATTCGGAAGAGTGGAGCCTTCTGAAAGAATTCCTGCAAGGCAAATCCATCCGAATGCGCGTCATCACGCTCCTCACGCAATCAAAACCTTTTCCCTTTGAACTTCGCCTCCTAGAATTCAAACACTATGAGAACCATTCTCGCCTCAGCCCTGGCAGTCGTTCCTCTTTTGCTGATCACTGTCCTTTGCAGTCGCGCCGACGAGAAATCCAAGTCAGGAGAAAGAGAATCTACTCAGTTGCCCATAGGAGTAGCCTCCATCGACATCACTCCTAAAAAGCCAATTCGGCTGAGTGGCTATGGGAATCGAGATACCCCTTCCGACGGAGTCGATCAAAATCTAAATGCGAAGGCAATCGCTTTCGGCGCTGGCAGCAGCGAGGAGCCACTTTCGGTATTGATAACTCTCGATGCCATTGGAATCCCCGGCTGGGTATCGAAGGAAGTAAGCAAGCGCCTGAAAGAGAAGAAGGGAATTGAGCGCAGCCAAATTGCCATTTCCGCGTCACACACACATGCCGCGCCAAGCTTAAAAGGGTGCATCCCTTTCATGCACGTTACGGTCCTGACTGAAGAGGAAAATCAAACCATCGACGAATACACAAACTCACTTATCGACAAACTGGAACAGGTAGCTCTCGAAGCGATTTCTGCACGGGGTCCTTCTTCCCTTTCCTGGGGCAAAGGCGAACTGAAATTCGCAGGAAATCGACGCGTGCTAGAAAACGGTAAATGGAAGGGCTTTGGAACCCAGGAAGATGGTCCCGTAGATCACACCATGCCTTTCCTACGGATCGACGATGAAACAGGAAAGACGAAAGCGATTTTCATCAATTACGCTTGTCACTGCACAACGCTGGGAGGGAACTACAATCATATACACGGAGATTGGGCAGGGGCGGCGCAGGAGGAAATTGAAAAGCGTCATCCCGGGACGACGGCTCTAATCGCGATTGGCTGTGGCGCAGATCAGAATCCTAATCCGCGAGGAGAAATGGACCACGTGCTTCAGCACGGAAAGTCAGTGGCAGATGAGGTCGATCGCATGCTTAAGCAGGACCTCGCGCCTCTGACTGCCATTCCGATCGGCAAATACCATCAGATCGAGCTTCCACTCGATAAGCCCGTCGGCCGCGAAGTTTGGGAAAAGCAGGTGAGCAAAAACGAGAAAGGATCACACTTCGCGAAGGCCATAATCGACAAAATAGATCGGGGTGAAAAGCTAGATACCCATGTCAACTATCCCATACAGACATGGACCTTCGGCGAAGACCTTGCCATGATCTTCCTCGGTGGCGAAGTGGTCGTGGACTACGCCCATCGTTTTTACCGTCAGTTTGATCCCGATCGTCTGTGGATAAACGCATACACAAACGATGTCCCCTGCTATATCCCCACCCGCAGACTCTATGAAGAGGGTGGCTACGAAGTCGACTATTCGATGGTCTACTACGGAAAACCGTCCCGACTTTCACCGGAGACAGAAGATTACATCTCTGACGAAGTCACGAAGCAATTGCCCCACTCTTTCTATTCGAATACGACCCTGGCTAACATACCAGCTCCGATTAAGAAGGAAGAAGCCCTGACGACAATTCAAGTTCCAGACGAGTTTGAAGTGACGCTTGTCGCCGCCGAGCCGCTCGTGATGGACCCTGTCGACATTGCCTGGGATACAAAGGGCAGGCTCTGGGTCGTAGAAATGGCAGACTATCCCACCGGGATAGAAGGAAAAGCGGGCGGTCGAGTCAGAATATTGGAGGACAACGATAATGACGGAATCTTCGATGAGTCCCATTTGTTTCTCGATCAGTTGAAATATCCGAACAGCGTCTTTCCCTGGCGCGACGGCATTCTTGTCGTGACAGCTGACAGCATTCTGTTTGCAAAAGATACAGATGGAGATTGTAAATCCGATTCCGAAGAGACGCTGTTTACCGGTTTCGAATCTGGAAATGCACAACACCAACTCGGTTCCCTGCAATGGGGACTCGACAACTGGATCCATGTTGGTAACGGCGACAGCAAGGGAAGCTTCACCTCCACAAAAACCGGAGAATCAATCGATCTCGGAGCTCGTGACATGCGATTTCGCCCGGATACCGGGGAAGTCTCCGCCCTTTCAGGAAAGGCGCAGTTCGGCCTGACTCGAGACGATTGGGGAAACTGGTTTGGGTGCAACAATTCCCATCCCTGGTGGCACTATGCACTCTAAGACAGCTACCTTGAATCGAATCCACACATACCCTATCCGGACCCCAAAGTTCTCCTGACAGATGAACCTCTGGCTGGTCCCGTTTACCCAACCAGCAGGACTGTTAGCCGCTTCAACGACTACGACAAAACGAACCGTTTCACTTCCGCATGCGGGCTGTCTGTATTTCGGGATACACTCCCTGACTATCCTGACAAGACTTCACTTTTTGTAGCAGAACCAGTTCACAATCTCGTATCTCGAATTTTTATTGAACCCAAGAACACAACTTTTAAGGGCTCCCGTGCACCGACTGAAATGGAATCGGAATTTTTCACTTCTACTGATAACTGGTGTCGCCCTACCTCAATTCGGACCGGCCCCGACGGAGCCATCTACGTGGTCGATATGTATCGCCTGGTTATCGAACACCCGGAATGGATTCCGGAGCAATGGCAAAGACGACTAAACCTGCGGGATGGACATGACAAAGGTCGAATCTATCGAATTTCCAAGAAAGGGAGCCAACTCACCCCACCTGCCGATTTATCAGGATGTTCCAACGACGATCTACTTGCTGAACTGGAATCCCAGAACGGCACAAGGAGAGACCTTGCACACCTTGAAATCATCTGGAGAAAGGACGTATCAATTGTGCCCCTGCTCGCTGAATCAGCCACTCAGGCCCTGCTCCCCGAAACAAGAATTCAATGCCTTTCCATACTCGAAGAGTTGGAAGCCCTGGATGAGCCGATTCTTCTTGAACTGTTGGCAGACTCTCATCCCCACGTTCACAAGCATGCTGTAAGTCTTTCTGAACCATGGCTTTCTAACAAGGATTCAGAAATTACTCAGAAGATTTTCCCACTCGCAAAAGACGAGAACAACTTTGTAGTGCAGCAAGTCGCCTACTCACTTGGAAGCGCATCTCATCCAGATGCCGGGAAAACACTTGCTCAAATCCTCCTGAATCACGGTGAGGATTCCTATGTCCGATCTGCTGCTCTCAGCAGCGTCATCCCCCACCTTTCTTCTGTAGTTACGGAAGTTGCTGAGTCGCTTCCGCACGTGCCCGAAGAAACCACATCGGCACTTGTTCAAACCGCACTGGGCATTGAGGACGAAACATCTCTCGCACTGATTTTCTTCAAAGCGGCAGAATGGGACACCCAGTCTCTCACAATCGTCCTACACACAATCGAGTCCAGCGGTTGGTCTTTGAAAGACCTGAATGGAGGAGCCGGGAAAAATTTGGAATCAGCAATTGTAGCTTTCGATAAGCAGCTCTCTCGAAAAGCCTCAACAATCAAAGATCCTTCTACTTCGCCTGAAGATCAAAGAGCAGCCATTTCACTTCTCGGAGGATCGCTTTCCGGAGTCAACTCTGATCTGGAGCTTCTATTGTCGCTTCTCAGCCCTCAAAATCCGATCGAACTTCAAAAAGCTGCTATTGGTCGCGCTACAAAACTCGGCACCTTAGAAATCGCTCAACAACTTCTACAAGAGTGGGACTCTTTCGGTGCTACTGTCAGGAAAGAAGCCCTTGCCACGTTTCTTTCCCGTCGATCGTGGACCGGGCTTTTTATGGGAAAATTGATTGAGCAACCTCAATGGACGCGGCTGCTCGATGCTTCGCAACGCAGCTTGCTGCTCAATCACCGAGACGAACTTATCAGAAAACAAGCTTCGGAGATCCTTGGAAACAAGGGAAAGCCAGGAACAGGAACTATGAAAAAATTCGAGAGTTCCCTGACACTGACTCCAGACCTGTCATCCGGTCAACAGAACTTTACGGTTCTCTGCGCCAGCTGTCACAAAGTTGGAGACACAGGATTTCACGTTGGCCCCGATCTCGCTTCCCTTTCAAACCTTTCTCGTGAGTCACTTCTCAACTCCTTGATCAATCCTAACCAGGCCGTAGAAAGTAAATATGCTATGCATACGGCACAGACAAAAGACGGCCGAACAGTATCTGGAATCCTATCTTCGGAGACTGGGTCGGGAGTCACCATTCTAGGACCTGCCGGAGTAAACGAGACGATCCTGAGATCCCAACTTCAGTCATTGGAAAATACCGGAATATCCCTGATGCCCGAAGGGCTCGCGACAGGACTCGACGCCCAAGGCATGGCAGACCTTCTCGGCTTTCTCCAGTCATCCGGCAGCGTTGCTCCCGTCTCACCGGATGACGATGGTTCGATTCGGCTGACGCCATCTAATGGAACCGCAGCCGGTAATCTGATCGCGGTCGATTCCGGACTTGATGCGTTCAGCTGGATCGGAGCAGAAGATCACGCTGAATGGATTGCCGACATTCCTGCTGGTCGCTATTCGATCTTTTTCGACGCCTCTCGAAGTGGAGGCGAAACCGTCTCGGATGAGTTATTCAGCTTAACAATCGGAGACTCTACGATTCATGGAGCGGTACAATTTACCGGAGGATTGAGTCGCTTTCGAAAACGTCTCTATGGAGAAATCCATCTGGCGAAACCGCTGCGGGAAGCAAAGGTCTCATTTGAGCATCGCATGACTGACGGAGAGATGAGCCTTCGGGAAATTGCCATCATTCCTCAGTAGTCAGGATTTGAGGTGATACACCTCCACGACGACTCTTCGACTGCGTCGCAGAGCTTCGTCACTAACTTTCCCTCCTACATTCCGTTTCTCTGACTGCGAATCGGACTTTGCGGTAATTTCAGCCGTCACTTCATCCGCGATCTGGCCAGAAAAAATCGCATCGCGGACGCGCTCCGCACGGGCTAAAGACAGCTTTTTGTTCAACTGGTAGCTACCCCGGTGGTCTGCGTAGGCAGTGATATAAACAATCGACCTCGGAGTGGACGCACGCTGAATCGCTCGCTGAACTTTCTCACGATCATCAGGCAAAATCTCGGCCGATCCTGTCTCAAAGTAAAAGATAAGAGGCTTTCCATCGTCGCGAATTGGCTTCTTTGGTTTTGAGGTCTCGGTGGCTTCTTCAGTTTCCATCGAAGTAGTAGGAGTTTTTGATTCCCCTTTTGAAGTCGAAACATACACGACCGCATTTTCCTCTTCAGGGGGACCGACAGCAGGGCCGTAGAAAGACCTGTCCTCAACGGTTTCTCTTTCGCCCTCTGAAGACTCCTCGTTTTCGGGAGTTTCATCTAATACGCCTGGGACTGAAGCCTCAGCTTCTGCTAAAACGACCTCCGGTTTCTGTCGCGAGAACTCAGGCAGCTTACCCATCAATTTAGAATCGATCGGCAATTCAGATTCGATCTTTAGAGCACCACTAGAAAACTCACCCGCCATAGCGAGGATTCCGGCTTTTGCCCCCTCCTCGGGAACACTTCCCCCTAGAATCAATCGCTCATCGACGATTGTCAGTTCATGCTCTCCACCAGTGTGGGCGAAAAACGTTAGAACCATTTCGGGCAAATGTGGAAGCCATTCCGGATTCTCGGTTTTTGGGGAATATTTCAAACGGTTGAATACCTCCCCACCCTCGACAGCAGAAGCAGCCGCCTGAAAAATTGCGTCTTTGACTTCCTTGGATGGAATAGACCCTTGAAGCATGAGTCCATTATCAAAACGGCTGATGTTCATCACAAACGGAAGCCTGGCTTCCGGCTGGGGAGGTCCCACAAACTTTGTTGATTCGTTGACTACCTCAGGCTCTTCGCGTTCCGGAGGAGAGGTCTCACTTTGCCTCTCTGGTTTCGGCTCGGGAGTAACCGGGGGCAGAGGATCGATTTCGGGAGGTGGCTCGACCTCTACAACTTGGGGTTTAGAGACCTTCTCATTTTGCGAAATATTAACGAAACACCACAACACCAACACCCCTTCAAAAAACACTGCAGTAACCACTGCGGAGAGGACGATGGAGACGAACGATTTCATTCCTCGTAGGTGAGAAGCTCACACAGCTTCGTCCCCGTATGCTACGAGCATCCTGCCCACTGGGAAATGAAAAATTTCCTCTCACAGCAAATATGGGAAATTTGTCACGTTCATGCTGCTCTTACGGCGAACTGCATACCGAATTTCCGCCATGGCCATGAGGCCGCATTCTTACTATCCTAGGAAAGTGAAACCCTCTTTCTCATCTCTATTTTCATTTCTCTTTCTTCTTCCGGTCGTTGCAAAGGGTCAAATCGATTTCGTCCATCAAATCGTTCCCGTTCTCAAAGAACACTGCACCGAGTGCCACGGCGGGGAGGAAGCAAAAGGCGGATTCTCTCTGAACACCCGGGAATTGTTCCTCGACGATGAAACTGCGATTCCCGGCGAGGCTGAGAAATCGTATTTTATCGAACTCATTCTCGATTCGGACCCCGACTATCAGATGCCTCCAGAAAAGAAGGCGCGAGTTCCAAAGGAACAGGTTCAACTGCTGAAACAGTGGGTCGACGAGGGAATGAAATGGGAACCCGGATTTACCTTCGGGGAACCCACCTACGAACCGCCACTAAAGCCCCGACGCCCGGCACTACCGCAGGTCACTGATGCCAGGGGGAATCCTATTGATCGGATCATTGATCATTATCTCTCGGAGAATGCTCTCCCTAGACCTGAGCCTATTGATGATGCTACCTTTCTGCGGCGAGTATCTCTCGACCTTACTGGTCTTCTCCCAACTCCGGACGAAGCTCGGAACTTTCTCTCCGACGTATCGCCTGACAAACGCACCCAACTCATAGAAGACCTCCTCTCCCGAGATATCGCCTACACCGAGCATTGGCTTACCTTCTGGAACGATCTCTTGCGGAATGATTATGACGGCACCGGATTCATCACGGGCGGCCGTACGCAGATCAGCGAATGGCTCTACGATTCACTGAAGTCAAACAAGCCTTTTGACCAGATGGTCCGAGAATTGGTAGCGCCTCAGGACAAAAGCAGTTCAGGATTCATCGACGGGATCAAATGGCGGGGGACCGTAAGCGCAGGCCAGACCCTGCCAATCCAATTTTCCCAAAGCATTTCCCAGTCGTTTCTCGGGATCAACATGAAGTGCGCCTCGTGCCATGACAGTTTTATTGATCGCTGGACCCTCGCGGATGCGTATGGACTCGCCGCAATCTATTCCGAAGAGCCACTGGAAATTCATCGATGCGACAAACCTATCGGCGAGACGGCCTCAGCAGCATGGCTATTTCCTGAGATCGGAAAACTTGATTCATCCAAGGACAAAGCTGAACGCCTCCGGCAACTCGCCCATTTGATGACTCATCCAGATAACGGTCGTGTTCCCCGGACGATCGTGAACAGGCTATGGGGACAATTGATGGGACACGGAATCGTACATCCTCTAGATGCCATGCAGACCGAACCGTGGAACGAAGATTTGCTGGACTGGCTGGCAAGCGACTTTCAGGACAACGGCTACGATTTGAAGCGTACACTCCGGCTGATCACAAACTCGCAAGCCTATCAAAGCCAGACTACAGAACAAAAAGAAACCGCAGAATTTGTTTACGATGGCCCAAGAACAAAACGGATGACAGCCGAGGCATTCGTCGACGCCATCTGGCAGATAACCGGCACTGCTCCTGTCGCATATCATGCACCAGTCGCCCGCGGTGTCGTCCCCACCGAATTGACTGAACGTCTCAGCTTTCCCAGTTCATGGGTCTGGGGATCTTCGATAGACAAAGGGCCTCCTCCGAATGGTGAACAGATCCTTCTCCGCCGTGAATTCACGCCGACGAAACCAATCCGATCGGCAGGAATCATCGCGGCAGCAGACAATTCGTTTGTTCTTTATCTCAATAACAAACAGATTTTGAGCGGTGAGAAATGGACGGACCTTGAGGCTGGTCCGATTTTGAATCACCTCCGTCCCAAAACAAACAGAATCCTTATCGTCGCTGAGAATAGAGGTGCGAGGCCCAACGCCGCAGGAGTCTTCTGCGCCGTCCGCATAGAATATCAGGATGACACAGAGGAAATCATCGTAACAGACAGCAGTTGGCAGGTTACCAACGAAATCCCAAAGGATTCACGACCGGCTAGATGGAAGTTGGAAGATCTCGAGTGGGAATCAGCAAAGCAACTGGGAAACATCACCTGGAAGAAACAGACTGACCCAAAAATTGGAGAAACTCTCGCCACAGCTTCAGTTGGCAGCTCACGGATGATTCGCGCTTCTCTACTCAAAGCGGATGATCTAATGCGCTCCCTTGGTCGCCCAAACCGCGACCAGATTGTGACTTCCCGCCCATCAGAATTGACAACGTTGGAGGCAATCGACTTATCCACCAGCAACGTGCTTTTCGAGAATCTTGAAAAAGGTGCGTCAGCTTTTCTCGCAAAGAACCTCACCTCGACTGAAGAACTGGTTGAAGAGATTTATCTCACCCTCCTGACAAGGCGGCCGACGCAGGGTGAAATCTCAATCCTCACAGAAATACTTGGCGAATCTCCAGAGAAAGGCTTGATCACCGACACCCTCTGGTCCCTGACAATGACGCCAGAATTTCTCCTCATCCGCTAATCCCCCGCCAAGACATGCATTTCCCCATAGATCCGAATGCCCCGGAAACGGTTGTCCGCCGAGACTTTCTGAAGAAACTCGGAGCGGCTTCGACAGCTGCCTGGATGACAGGCACTCCCCAGCTCGTTCGAGGGAAAGAAATTGAACACCCCGAAGCGACCGCTGACTCGTGCATACTGCTCTGGATGGCGGGAGGCATGGCAGCACCGGAAACGTTCGATCCAAAGCGATATGCTCCTTTCGAAAACGGAATGGCTGTTGACTCCGTCCTGAGCACATTCCCCTCAATTGATTCCTCTGTAGACAACATCAAAGTCTGTGCCGGAATGGAGAACATCGCGAAGATCATGGATCGAGGCACCTTGATTCGCTCAGTCGTTCAGCCCGACTTGGGAAGCATACTCCACTCTCGCCACCAGTATCACTGGCACACCGGATACGTCCCCCCTCAAACGGTCGCATGTCCCCACCTCGGATCATGGATGGCACGAGTGTTAGGCCCAAAGAACCCAGTAATGCCAGCATTCATTAATATCGGCCAGCGACTCGAAGGAGTCGGTGAGAAAGAAGAGTTGAAAGCCTTTACTACCGCAGGCTTTTTCGGAAGTGAATACGGGCCTATGAACCTTCCCTTCCCCGAACAGGCATCTCAGTCCGTGCGCCCGCCGGAAGGAATGACCGCCGAGCGCTTCGCGAATAGGGACAAACTGTATCGCAAACTGCTGGCAAAGAGTCCTCACCGCGAGTACGCGAGCGATTTTCAACAGGAATCACTCATTCGCTCGATGGACAACGCCTATCGCCTTTTGAGCTCGAAGGAGCGAAAGGCATTCGATATTGAGAGCGAGCCAAAGGAAGTTCGCGATGCCTACGATACCAGCCGCTTCGGCCGCGGGTGCCTCCTTGCCAGAAGACTGGTAGAGAACGGCGCACGCTTCATCGAAGTCTCGACAGAGTACGTTCCCTTCCTTCACTGGGACACTCACGCAAATGGCCACGATACGGTCGACCGCCTTCACAAAGAAATCGATCGTCCCGTTGCTCAACTAATCCTGGACCTCGAAGAGCGAGGTCTTCTGGATCGAACTCTGGTCATCGTCGCATCCGAGTTCAGCCGGGATGCTATCATGGAAGGTAAACCAGGATCGGACGCAAACGACCAGGCAACCCATAAAGTCGATACGATTACCGAATCCAAACACTACGGTCTTCATCGCCATTTCACCGGAGGAACCAGCGTTGCCATGTTTGGAGGTGGAGTGAAGAAAGGATTTCTCTATGGAAAAACGGCGGATGAAAGGCCTCTTGTCGCCGTCGAAAATCCCGTTTCGATGATGGATCTTCATGCCACCATCATGACCGCGATGGGAATTAGCCCGAAAACAGAGTTTACCATTGAAGGCCGACCGTTTTACGTTACCGAAGACGGCAAAGGCAAAGCTGTCTCAGAAATCTTCGCATAACAAATGATTCAAAAATCCCTCCTCGCTCTCGCAGTTCTTTTTTCGGCCTTCATAGGATATACCGCGGACAAACCAAACTTCGTTTTCATCATCTCTGACGACATCAGCTACGATGATCTCGGATGCTACGGCAGCATCGATGCGCGAACCCCGCACATAGATTCGCTGGCCGAAGAAGGTCTTCTTTTTACCAACGCTTATCTCACGGCGAGCAGCTGTAGCCCGAGCCGTAGCAGCATCATCACTGGCCGATATCCGCACAACAATGGCGACGCCTCCGAACTTCACCGGGCGATCTCCTGGCATATCCCGTCCTTCCCCGGCATGCTTCGCGATGCAGGCTATTACACCGCGCTTGCGGGGAAAGACCACATGACCTGGCATCCCGCCCCAGAAGGCGAAACACCTCCCACCGAGCCTTTCGATAAGAAGTACGGTACAAAGGTGAAAGGAAACTCGGGCGGACATGGTTACTGGGTGGAAGCAATCGAAGAATCCCCAGCCGACCAGCCGTTTTTTCTCTGGCTGGCAGCACTCGATGCACATCGAGCATGGGACGGAGATAGAGAGTGGAAAGAGGACCTCTACGGACCAATGTACAACCCAGAATCCCTGACACTGCCACCTGCGTTCATTGACACTCCCGAAACCCGGCAGGATTTTGCTTCCTATCTGAACGAAGTGACCCGCTTTGATTACTTCGTTGGCCAAGTTGTGGATCGCCTGAAGGAAAAGGACCTTTTCAAAAACACTTACCTCTTTGTCGTGGCCGACAACGGACGCCCTTTTCCCCGTGCAAAAACTCGTCTCATTGACGACGGGATGAAGACTTATTTCATTGCAACAGGACCTTCGATTCAGAACCCGGGTGCTCGCACAGATTCCCTGATCAGCGTAATCGATATCGCACCGACTATTCTCGAACTAGCCGGTTTGGAAAAGGCAGAAACTCTCCAGGGAAGATCACTAACACCAATCTATGAGGACCCAACGGCATCGATTCGTCCGTATGCTTTTTCAGAGCATAACTGGCACGACTACGAGGCACATGGGCGCTCTGTGCGGGATGGGCGCTGGCTCTACATCGAGAACAATCGGCCGAATCTCGCCCTTCAAGGTCCGGCAGATTCAGTAGGCTCGCCCACCTTCCAGGATATTCTCGCAGCAGCAGAATCTTCCGAGCCGCTCACACCAATCCAAGCCGACATTCTGCTAGCACCACGCCCCGAGACGGAACTCTACGATATGGATGGCGATCCGCACCAGATCAGCAACCTTGCGGAAAGCACCGAATACACAGATATTAAGCGCAGCCTCTCGGAGGCTCTCGCAAAGTGGACTGAGAAAACCGCCGACTCCGTGCCTGAAGAAATCAGCCTGGATGGATTTGATCGTGAAACAGGCAAGAAGACCTTCAAGACTCGGGAAGACTACCAGCGTCCTCCTGCAGGGGCAGACAAAGGAGCCGACAAGGTCAACGAAGACGGCCTCTAAGCGATAATGTCGTTCACTACATGCGCCTCTTCCACACCGGTGAGGCGCTGGTTCAAGCCACGGAATTTGAAAGTAAACCGTTCGTGGTCGATTCCAAGCAAGTGCAGGATCGTCGCGTTCAGGTCACGAATGTGAACCGGATTCTCTGCGATATTGTAGGCGTAATCATCGGTCTGACCGTAGTCGTATCCACTTTTTACTCCGCCTCCGGCCATCCATAGAGAGAAGCATCGCCCGTGGTGATCACGGCCGGATGTGGATGCACCCAACTCGCCTTGGCTATAAACCGTTCGCCCAAATTCACCTCCCCAGATCACGAGCGTGTCCTCAAGCATACCAAGACGCTTCAGGTCTTTCACGAGCGCAGCAGATGCCTGATCCACATCCTGACATTGCCGAGGCAACTGTGACTTGATGGAAATATGCTGATCCCAACCGCGGTGAAATAACTGAATAAATCGAACACCGCGCTGAGCCATGCGCCGAGCCATCAAACAGTTTGCAGCGAACGTTCCCGGACGGCGAGATTCCTCCCCATACAATTCGAAAGTCGACTCCGGTTCGTCAGAGAAGTCCGTCAACTCGGGCACCGAGGTCTGCATGCGATATGCCATTTCGTAGGCTTCGATCCGCGCAAGCGTCTCCGGATCTCCGGCAGACTGAGCCTGCTGTCGATTCAAATCCCCCAGCGTATCGAGAAGTCGACGACGTGCATCAGCCGAAACTCCGGGAGGATTCTGCAGGTAGAGCACAGGGTTAGCCCCTGGACGCAACATCACTCCCTGGTGGCTGGATGGAAGATATCCACTCCCCCACAAGCGAGAGAACAATGGCTGACCGGGATTCTTCCCTGTGCCCTGACTTAGCAGAACCATGTAGGCTGGAAAATTCTCGTTCTCCCTACCAAGTCCATAACTCAGCCACGCCCCCATGGAAGCATGCCCCATCTGTTGAGAGCCGGTATTGATGTAGGTAACGCCCGGATCGTGATTAATTGCCTCAGTCCACATCGAGCGGACAATTGTCATGTCGTTGGCGATTCCCTGGATATGTGGAATAGGATTCCCGATCCAAGTGCCATGATCCCCGCAGCGCTTTCCTCCCCACATCGAACTCACCACAGGAAAATTGCTCTGCCGTGCAGTCATTCCCGTCAACCGCTGCCCACCGCGCACCGAATCCGGAAGATTACTTCCGTGATGCTCATCGAGGAAACTCTTTCCGTCGAAAAGATCAACGTGACTCGGCCCACCAGACTGGAAAAGATAAATCACCCTCTTCGCTTTTGGGGCAAAGTGAGGGAGTCCCGGTATGCCTCCACTTCCGGTCGATCTGTGTATATCCAGCGGAGAATTACTGACAGTCTCATTAGCGAGCAACCGGTTCAAAGCAATTCCCCCAACCCCTGCCGCGGTCGCACCGAACAGCGAACGACGAGTCATCAGCTTTTGCTGTTCTTCACTCCAGGTTTCAATTGTCGTTTTCATGGTGTGAATTTTGGTCAGGGATTTGGGTAAGTTTCTGCGAGTCGCCTTTGAAAATCGGTAACGACTCCGGGGTTTTGGTTAGCCAGATTAGTGGCTTCGTCAGGATCGTTCTCGACATCAAACAATTGTATCGGTGCGGTATCCCATTCGTGCACAGTCAGATATTTCGTCGTATCGGCCCCATGATATCTCTGAAGATATTTCCATCGTCCTTCTCGGATCCAAGCGTATTGAAGCGTATCAAAAGGTTCACCGGGCGTCATGTTGTGAATGGAATATGCAGCTCCAATGACCTGAGAGCGCTCCTTAGCCATCAAATCAATTCCTGACAGCCCCTCAGGAATATCGAAGCCGCAGAGCTTCACCATTGTGGGGAACAGATCAATTGAACTCGCGAATCCATCGCGATCACCGCTCTTCAGTTCGCCGGGCAGGGAGAAAAGAATGGGGGTTCGAATTCCGACTTCATAGGGCGACCCTTTCGACTTTGGCGCATACTTAAGCCACCAGTCATCTGGCAGTTCGATGGTCGACTCTTCGGCAGCCGCCCATCCGTTGTCACACACATAGACGATCAGTGTGTTTTCAGACAACCTCCGCTCTTCAAGCATTCCCAGCAACTGCCCACAGGTATCGTCGAACCATTCACACATGGCATAGTAAGTTGCCGTTGCTGGTTCGATATTCTTGTTTTGATAGTTCTTCTTGTACTTTTCCTGAGGATTATGAGGTGTGTGGGGAAGAAATGGCGCATACCACAGAAAAAAAGGTTTCTCTTCACTAACTGCCTGGTCGAGAAAATCGGCAATCGGCTCCATCCCCTCTCTCCCGATCTTCAACCCAACGTCTCCATGGCGCCCACCTTTCTTATAATCCCCATGTGTCATTCCGTGGCTAAATCCGCCATCTTTCCACGACCCTTCCCACCATTTTCCTGACTGGAATGCAAGGTATCCCCTATCGACAAAAAATCGGACAAGACTCTGCTTTTTGTGAAACGCCTCCACCACCGGGCGGTCTTCCCGATTCCTCGCTTCCTTCTTGGCAGGACTCACATCATTACCAACAACACCATGTTCGTGTGGATAGAGTCCCGAAACGATCGAAGCAAGAGAAGGTCGGCAAAGGGGGGAAACGACATACCCTTTTCGATACACAGCACTCCTTTCCGCCAAGGCGTCGAGATTCGGGGTTTGTACAATGTTGTTCCCCATGAATCCATAGTCCCCCCAACCCTGGTCATCCGAGAGGATGAGGACGACATTTGTCGGTGCCTCCGCAAGAGCGGAGAACATTCCCGCAACACTGACCAATATGCTGACAAGGCCTCTCATACTATGACCTTGTCAGTGATTCACTGAGGTTAAAAAGCAAACTGGCAACCTGTGTCCAAACGGCCTGTTCAACAGGGTCAACACCGACAGCCAATGGAGATTCACCGACCGATACCAAGGCTTTCGCCGAAGCAGGATCTGAGGAATACCTCTCTTTCTCATCGCTCAAGAACGAATCAAGTGCATTGACTTCCGAATCCTCCGGAACTCGGCCGGTGACACGCTCGAAAGCAACCTTGAGTCGCTCGCGCGAATCCATGTCACCGGTATCGTTCAACAACCTCTCGGCAAACACGCGGAAGGCTTCGGCAAACTGTGGATCGTTCAAAGTAACCAGCGCCTGCAATGGGGTATTGGTGACCCCTCGCTCGGTAATGCACATCTCCCGATTGGGAGCGTCAAAAGCGGACATCGCGGGATGAGGACTCGTCCTCTTCAAAAAGGTATAGAGGCTACGCCGGTAAAGCTTCTCTCCTTTATCGGCTACGA
The DNA here is from genome assembly GCA_002698785.1 of Verrucomicrobiales bacterium. Taxonomy (GTDB): domain Bacteria; phylum Verrucomicrobiota; class Verrucomicrobiia; order Verrucomicrobiales; family DEV007; genus Arctic95D-9. The sequence goes on from PAAG01000047.1 coordinate 671,229, forward strand.
AAACCTGCTTGGTCGCGGGAGTGCTTCCAAAGTGACTCACTTCCTTCCAAAGGCCGGCAGGCTGATAAGGGTGGACACTTGGCCCGCCTACACGAGGAACTAGCAGTCCGCTCACTGCCAACGCCTGATCTCGAATAAATTCCGCGGAAAGGCGGAAGCGGGGGCCGTGAGAAAGCAGGCGATTGTTCGGATCTTTTTCCCGCTTCTCAGCAGTTGCAGCCGAGTCCTGTCGATAAGTTGCACTGCTGACCATCTTTCGGATGAGCGCTTTTTGATCCCAACCATTCTCGACAAAATCCACGGCAAGCCAGTCCAATAACTCAGGGTGGCTCGGCCATTCTCCCTGACTGCCGAAGTCGGCTGTTGTCGCGACGATTCCCGTCCCGAAGAATGTTGCCCAGATACGATTCACAGCAACTCGAGCGGTAAGCGGGTGGTCTGGGGAAACCAGCCAATTTGCTAAATCGAGGCGAGTGGCCTTCTCTGCCGCTTTTATTGGCGGAAGAACTCGCGGGGTCCCGGTCGACACCTTCTCGATCTTTGCATCATATTGTCCACGATCCAGAATATGAGTTTCCCGTGGGGTTGGGGAAACGTCCATTACCATTGTCGAGTGAGGCTTTGTGAGGACCTGGATTCTTTCTTCCAAATTGGCGATTCTCGTGCGGATAGCCTCCAACTCCGGGCCATACTCACGAAATGCAGAAAGAACTAACTCTCGCTCGGTATCATTCCAGCCGTCCTCATCCTTCGAAATTGCTGCGGCAAGCTGACGGCTAAACCGACTATCCGTATCCTCTCCATCGAACCCATCGATTCTCCAATGATGCGGGAGAGATTGTGGCTTACCAAAAAACACCATCACACTGAGGTAGGGAGTCTTTTCAGGATTTACCGGTTCATCAAACGTGATGGTCAGGTGAGGTTCCCGGTCCCCTTCCGAGGGTTGCCACCAGTGGAGGTTCCGCTCATCAAGGACACCTTCAGGAATATTTTCACCCCCTGTCGAGCTGGCAGTCGCTTTTTCAAAGGTGAGCTGTTTGTAGATATCCACTTGCTTTGCTGGCTGGTTGTCAGCCGAGACCAGAACCGTCGTTATCATCGGCACACCTTCTGGAAAAGGGGTGAGTTTGCTCGTTTTGGGATTTCGAAGAAAATGGATCCGAATTCCTTCAAGAGATTCCCCCTCTGGCAACTTCAAGAGATGGCTGAATGCGTTCAACCCCTTGCCCGGCTGCTCAAGAAACACCGATCCATCTTCCCTCACTTCGTAAGCACCTGGTCGATTCGGGCTTGAGGCATCTTCCGTAGTCAAACTGATGAGATCAAAACCTTCACCTCGAGAGATTTCTTCTTCCTTCACCGTAGCGAGCCAGGATTGAAACCCTGCACGACTGCTATTGAGCTCCGCCTTTAAACGAGCTAACTCCGTCCTCAACGATTCGAGTTCAGTTTTTGGTATGACCGTATGGGCCATCATTTTCGGCCCGGCGTTTACCCCTGCATTACCATCGAGCCCCCTGTCACTCAATTCGTTGAAGAAGGCAAAGAACTCATAGTAATCCTTCATCGAAATGGGATCGTACTTATGATCGTGGCACTGTGCACATGCCATCGTGAGCCCAAGGAACACCTCAGACGTCGTCTTTACCCGGTCCACCGTGTAGTTTGTCAGGTTTTCTTCCGGGATCGTCCCACCCTCATGTGTGATCATGTGATTCCGATTGAACCCGGTAGCTATAAACTGGGACTCCTTTGCGTCTGGTATGAGATCGCCAGCAAGTTGCTCCCTCGCAAACTGATCAAAGGGCATATTCGAATTGTATGCCTGAATCACCCAGTCCCTCCAAAGCCACATGTCACGCCCGCCATCAATCGAGTAGCCATTTGTGTCGGCATAGCGAGCCTGATCTAACCATGGCACCGCCATACGCTCACCGAAATGGGGAGAATCAAGAAGCTGCGTGATGACATCCTGCCACGCCTGCTCTCCTCGCTTCTCATAATCCAGGATGAATTGTTCCACTTCATCCGGGGAAGGTGGTAAACCCGTGAGATCCAGACTCAGGCGTCTGATCAGCGTTCTTGGTTCGGCTTCTTCAGAGGGGCTCATTCCTTCTTCTTCGAGACGAGCAGCAATGAACCCATCGATCTCGTTTTTCTGCCAGTCAGACTTCGTATCAGGCACCTCAGCCTTTTCAGGTCTTTGATAGGCCCAGTGTCCCTCATATTGCGCTCCCTCTTCAATCCACCGTTTCAGGATTTGCTTCTGTTCCTCTGTTAGAACGAGATGGGATTCCGGCGGTGGCATCAATTCATCGGCATCGTCCGATATGATCCGATACCATGCTTCACTCTTCTCGAGGTCTCCCGGCACAATTGCCTTGTAGCCTCCAAGGTCGGCTACAGCTCCCTCTTTTGTATCGAGACGAAGATCTGCCCGGCGCCCATGCTCATCCGGCCCATGGCAATGAAAGCAAGTCTCCGAAAGAATGGGACGCACATCTCGATTAAACTTGATCGGACGGCTGTTCGAAACTTTCGAAGGAGGCGAATCTTTCAGCCCCGGGTGGTTGAGCGATCCAGTAGAGTTAATCACCTTCCATGGATCTCGCTGAGAAGTCGAGGAAGCCAACTCCATTGGAGACTCAGAAACAGACACTTCCTCCTCGCTCTCCTCCACCGTTCTAGTGAGAACAACTTCGTTACCTTCTTCCTCCTCCGGCAATCCATAGATCAGAACGAGAGTTACCAGCGAAATGATCGCCATCGCGGCAAGCATATACCCATATCGTTCGAGCTTAGAATCGCCTGCCGGGGGCATTTCAGGCACGTCATCTAAAATAGAAATGACATCCCGCCCCGACATTTCTGTTACTGATCCTCCTGCAGCGGCCAGCCACGTTTCCACGTCGCAATGATCGAGGTAGCGATCCAGTGCCTCGGGCGATTCTCGCAACAACGCTTGAAGCTCCTCTTTTTCCGATTCGGTAAAAGGACGCTCCGTCAATGTCGCCAGTAATTCGTCTATTCTTTCTTCATCGCTCATAGCACTATGAATCTGAAAAATCTTCGTAATCGAGTTCTCGATGCGATTCTCTTCGAACGCACCGAATCAAATTTTGTCTCGCCCGATGCAGCAATTGGGCAATGGCATTCGCCTTACTTCCCTCTGACTCACCGACTTCTTCGAGGCTCAGGCCCTTCAGATAGAACTGCTCCACAACCGACTTCTGCCGGTCAGGTAATTTTTGCAGACAAACCTGCAGTAGACGCCTCTTACGGCTTTCCTCCTTTTCCCGCTCCTCGTGCCTCGCCTCAACCATATGTTCGAGGTCGGCATCGAGTAAAGGTACGGTCTTCCGGGACTGCCACTTGCGGCTTTCGTTTCTGTAATGATTCAGAGCGATTGTCCGCATCCAGGCCACAAATTCCGACCCTTTCTCAAAATCGTCCCGCTTGTCCCATACCGTGAGGTTTGTCGCCTGCAACAGATCTCGCGCATCGGCAAGATTCCCCGTCAAGCGAACCAGATAGCCAAGAACCGGCACCTGAGCACGGTTGAGTTCCGTCTCAAATTCTGATGTAGGATCGTGTTGCAAAGCCTTCACTCCGCAAAGGGATGTTTGTTTTAGTGGGTACTTTACGGTATTTGGAGCGAAATAGCTGGCCTGTTTGCGGGAGGAACAGTCTCATCCCCCGCCTTCTAGCCATTTCCGAACCGCAAAGAAAGAGCTGGCGCCTGAACCGACACACACACCTTACATGGCTTGTCTGCAACCCGGTTCGGGAGAGCAGCCTCGTAAATTAAAAACCGCAGCCGCTCGGAATCAAATTAGCGACACACCTTTTACGGCAAAGAGAAGCTCGATCAAGCAAGCTTCCAGGATCACAGAGGATACCTCTTTTTCATATCGAGATATGCAAGGTTAGACACCTCTCGAATGACGTCGGCACGTCGGGAAATCCATGACCCATAGGAGGTGCTCCGCTTACCGCTCTCGATCACCCCTACCACGATGTAAGGATAACTGCGTCCGTTTCGGCCTCGCGCAACGAGTATCCCCATATCTCCACAACACATCGCCGTGCTTCCCGTCTTGTTGTAAACGGCAGTCCCCTTCGGAATGTGTCGGCAATCATAATAGAGTCGATCGATACCGGGTAGAGCCATGACTCGGAGCATCTCCTTCGAATACGGAAGCTGCCCTTTCCAGAGCGCGCTCAGGAAATTTGTGTAATCCGCAGCCGATCCTTTATTGCGATAGGTGCGCCCGTTGCTTGGAATGTACTCAACCAGACTCAACTGACGACACAACGCGGGATAGTGTTTTTTCAGCAATGCCTCGGTAGCCGCTGGGCCACCCGTCTGTCTCATGACCCAGTTGGTGGACTCATTGTTACTCTTCTGAATCATGAGCTCCATGTGGCGTCGGCTCGCGGAACCGTAGATAATTCTTCCGGCCTGGACTTGATGGAAAAAAGCGAGAGCCAGATAGGGCTTCACCATACTGGCAGCTTGAAGCTGAGAATTCTCGTTAATACTCACCAGCTTCTTCCCGGAAGTAAAATCATAGACTACCCAGGCTGTCCTCTCATACCCATGAATCACTCCCTTTCGCCGCAGACCTTTGACATACGACTCCACACTGCTCTCCAGAGGGCTGTTGATCGCGCCCTGAACAGGAGCGATCTGCAAGGCGAACAGTGCGGTTAGAATGGAAAAAGTGGATATGTGACGAAGCAGCCGGTGATTCCTCATAGCGGATTCGAAGATGTCTGTTGGAAAATCAGGAGAGGTGCGGAAAAAATCCGCCTGTCGATATCATCGCACATTATTTAAGAAATGCGAATTATCTATCATTTCCGTAATTACGGTAGCAACCAAAGAAACGGATTCACCCAATGGTGAATTAGGCGAATTCCACGCGAGATCCGCCCATTTCAGGACGGATCTACTGCCCGATAGGCCTCGACGACGGCCATATCTCCCTCTTTTCCTTTCATCGAATTTCCATGTTCCATCCCGATGATTCCGGCAAAACCCTGCTCCTTGAGATGCGAAAACACCTTGGCGTAATTGATTTCGCCCGTTCCGGGTTCTTTTCGGCCGGGATTGTCCCCCACCTGGACATACCCGATTTGGTCACGACAGAGATCAAAAAGAGGGATGATATTTCCCCCCGCGATCTGCTGATGGTAAATATCGTAGAGCACCTTGCAATTGGGATGGCCTACCGCGTCACAGATCAAAAAGCCCTCAGTCACTGTCTGAAGAAACGAACCAGGATGGTTTGTAAACCGATTCAAGGGTTCCATGACCATGGTGATATTGTGCGGTTCTACAATCTCAGACGCTCTCCGCAGAAGATCGATGCAGTTTGAAAACTGGATCTCTCTCGGCCACCGAGGGTCGACCTGACCGGACACAAGCGTCATGTAACCCGCATTCACCCGCTTCGCTGTCTCTACCGTTTCACTGATCTGCTTCAGAACAATGTCATGCGCTTCCTTGTCCCGAGACGCAAAATTCAGCTCCCCGATTCCAGTCTTGGCAGAAACGACACCCATCGTCATTCCCAGCTTCTCCATCAGAGCTCCGACCGCCTTCTGGTCTTCGACCGGACGTGAGCTCATGCCATTATCTTCCCAAGCGCGAAAACCGTGATCGTAAGCGAACTGGATCTCATCAAGCAAACCACCCGGAGCGACATTCTTGAACATCCCAAAATGGGGAGCGTAATTCAGGGCAAAAGGATCGCTCGCTTCTACAGCCCAGCTCGTAGAGAAAGCAGTAGCAGCGACCGAAGAAGAGGAAAGTGATAGGAAATTTCTACGATTCATAGGGGTTTTGTCAGGGGATGGAATGTCCTTTCGCTGCTTGCCAGACAGCAAACCAATCTTCTCGAGCAAAAGGGATGGCACCGCCCGCGGCGCCGTTTCGAATTCTACTCTCCTTGTTCGTTCCGAGAATGACAGTGGGCTTCGCCGGATGATTCAAAATCCAACCGTAGACAACAGCATCCATTGTAACCTCGTACTTGTCTGCCAACACCTTCAGGCACTCACGAAGACGAATGGCATCTTCGTCCTCTTCTGCAAAGACGCGACCTTTCGCCAAGGGAGACCATGCCATTGGGCGAACCTTCTTCTGCAAACACTGGTCGAATGTCCCATCATAAATCGGGTCCATATGGAACGGGCTGAACTCCACCTGATTCGTAACCAGTTTCCCACCCAGGATGCGGTCCAATGTTTCAAATTGATGAATGGTGTAGTTCGACACACCTACATTTTTCACCTTCCCGCCATCGAGCAGTTTCTGTAACCCAGAAGCAGTATCTTCAGGGTGGGTTGACCAATCCGGCCTGTGAACGAGAAACAAATCGATCACCTCAGTTTGTAGCAGAGAAAGCGACTTCTCAGCACACTTCACGAGATTCTCTCCCGTCGCGTTGTATTGAGGGATAGACGCGTGCGATTTCTCTTCGGAAGGCACATCAATCCCCGCCTTTGTCACGATCGTCATCTTTTCCCGAAGATCGGGCCTCAACTTGATCGCCTCCCCTAGTTCTGCTTCTACCCGGTAATCTCCGTAGATCTCTGCAGTGTCCAGTGTTCGAATGCCCGCTTCCAGACACACTTCGAATCGATCTACCAAATCAGCTGCTACGGGTTCGATTTCTTCATCGAGAATCCTCCAGGTCCCGTAGGCAAAGTCACCTGTATCGAACAAATATTCGTCGGCCATAATCAAGATTGGATCACTTACGCTCGCCAAAGGTCAATGGCGTTTCCGGTGTTTCTGCAGGAAATCGATCCTGAACAATATTCAGCTTCGTCGTATCAAGACGGGGAAGCACGTATTTTGCGAAGAGTTCGCATTCTTCCAGATGAGGATAACCTGAAAGGATAAAAGCACGCATCCCCATATCGATGTAGCGCTGTATCTTGTTATAGACTTGATCCGGGTCACCCACGATAGCACTCCCACATCCGGAACGGGCCCGGCCGACTCCCGACCACACATGATCTTCGATGTAGTCGTCCGTCGATTGTGCGCGCAATTCATCCTGACGCATCACCCCGGCTGACTTGCTGTCTTGCGAGCGATTCTTGATTTCTTCACCCTTGTCTGCATCCAGCTTGGAGACCAATCGGGACGCGGCAGCCCGGGCTTCTTCTTCCGTTTCTCGAACAATCACATGAATCCTCAGGCCAAAATCGATCTTGCGACCGAAACCGGCGGCAAGGTCACTCATTTCGCTCATCGTTTCACCGAGGCGCTCTTCTGTCTCAGGCCACATCAGGAAAACATCGCAATGCTCTGCGCACAGTTTCTTCGCCCCCGGTGAGATCCCACCGAAATAGAGAAGAGGTCCACCATTTTGCTGATACGGCTTCACCGGATCAGTCCACGGGATTTTCAACTTGTAGTATTCCCCATCGAAATCGATTTCCTCTTTCGTCCAGCATTGCTTCAAGATCTCGATCACTTCCCGGGCACGATTGTATCTCGCCTCGCTTTCGACTTTCTCTCCGGGAAGATCGGAAGAGATGATGTTCACCGTCAACCGCCCCTTAGCAATGTGATCGATCGTTGCCAGATGCCTTGCCAACATCGGAGGATGAATCTCACCCATTCGCACTGCGATGAGCTGATTGATATTCTCCGTTTGAGCAGCCATCGCGGAAGCAAACGGAAGAGGTTCCTGTCCGACTACAAATCCAGAAGGAAGCAGAATATTCTGATACCCGAGTCGATCGGCAGCTTTCACGATACTTCCGCAGTGCTCGTAGGAACTACGATACTTTCCATCGGGCACCCCGAGGAACTCGTAGTCGTCGCTGCACAGAGCGGAAAACCAGGCAACCTCAACCTTGCGATCTGGTGTGCGTATTTCTATCGGCGGGGAAGTGGATTCAGACATGTTTCGTTTCAGGTTAGGGTTTTTCAAAAGATTCAATTTTCTTCGCAGCTTCTGCCAGAACCGGAACTTCCTGAGCCAGGAAATGGATTCTCTTCCTTACCGGACTGTCGTCCGCGAGGACTCCTTCTTCGGTAAAATTACTGCGAGCGACATACACGAACCGAGGCGACACCAGGCAACGATAGTCAACCGCGAGGCTGTTGATAAAACCCAGAGGAGCAAGATAGCTCTTTTCGCCAGCCGCCTGACAGACAAGCCCAATCGCTTTCCCCTTCCAGCTGTTACCAGTCAATTCGATCAGGTTTTTCGCCGCAGCATTCAGGTCATAATTGTAGACAGGTGAAACCAGCACAATGGCATCAGCCTCTGACAGGCGGTCGGTGAGATTGATCGTCTTCTCGTCCTTGTAGCACAGGTAGCCATCGCAGGCAGGAAGAGAAAGATCACCAGCATGATCAATATCAGTCTCATGGCCCAAGGACTGAAATTCTCCGGCGATCACGTCCGCCAGGTGAGCGGATTTACCTCCAGGAGCGAGATTGGAATTTAGAATAGCAATTTTCATAGGAGTTTTGTCAGGAGAAAAAGAGTTTCACAATTAGAATAACAAGGACAGCAAGAATCCCCGAAGCCGCCGATGCGGCAACGATAGGTCTCCAACCGATATCTTTCGCCTGGGAAAGCCGAGTCTGGTAGCCCACTGCTACCATTCCCATCGCGAGGAGGATGCCTGAAATTTTCTTCAATACTTTTGCGAGGTCGAAGTCAACTCCGACATCTCCGGCGCCAACCAATCCGGACCATTCAAAATGCATCGAGGGCAAAAGCCCCATCGATCTCACAACCGCCAAAATTAAGAACCCAAGAGCAAATCCGGGAAGCAGTCGATACCATGGCTTCGCCTTTCCCGGGCCACCCATCCCACCATCAAGAGAAGGCTGCCGCGATACCCACCAGCCGAGGATCACTGCCATTGGGGCGAGGAGACAAACACGCGCCAACTTGGCCACTGTAGCGACTTGCCCAGCCTCATCTCCATAAGCAAATCCCGAGGCAATAACTTGCGGGGTCTGGTGAATCGTTAAACCGGCCACCAATCCAAACTGAGTTTGAGAAAGCCCCAGCCACCCCGCAATCACTGGAAGAACCAGCATTCCGATCAGGCCTAGCAATGTCACCAAACCGACCCCGAGCATAATGTCCCTGTCGCGAGCGGAGAGAATGGGAGCGATCGCAACGATTGCCGTTCCACCGCAGATCCCCGTCCCTACCCCCAGAAGGAGCGCCAATCGGTTTTCAATCTTAAAAATTCTCCCGAACACGAGCAGTAAAATCAAAGAGCAAACCACCACAGCCGCGCTCAAACCAAGCCCCGGTAGACCAACTCTCATCGCTTCGAAAAAGTCCATACGTGCACCGAGGAGAATGATCCCGATGGGCAAAATCTTTCTCACCGTCACACTCATTCCAGGCAACCACCTGGCTGCCGCAGCAGTATTCCCGACCACTAATCCTAACAGCATCCCAACGAGAACTGGATCAACCAGGCTCGCTTTCGTCCATCCCGCCGCATTCAGCACCATGGGGATTCCCATAGCAACAAGAGTCAGGCACAACGCAAGCACCACTCCAGGCCACTGGCGAACGGGGGCACTGCTGGTAACAGGCTCCCCACCTTCCATCCAGATAAGATGTTCCGCCCACGCATATTGCGGGGGAGTTACATCGCTCGCTGGTGTGGCACTGTCGGTCATTTGCTGGTTGGCGTAAAAAAGTTTCTACAATGCATTAATTTCATTTGCAACAAAATACTTGATTTGGTATTTCGGAAAGACACCCTTGAATTTATGACGACAGAAAATCCCCCATCTTCCTCGACACGCCGGGTATTCCTCGAACGTTCTTCGGCGATGTCAGCGGCTTCAATCACTCTGGCACTGGCATCGCAAACTCCAGTTCACGCCGCCAGCGGAGACGGCAAACTGAAGCTCGGTCTTGTCGGGTGCGGAGGTCGCGGAGCCGGTGCCGCCAACCAGGCAATGACCGCCGATGACGGAGTCGAACTTTTCTCTATGTGCGACGTCGACCGCAGTGTCCTCGACCGGGCTCACGACATCATCGATAAGAAACACGAAGGTCGTGTCGACGTACCTGAAGAACGCCGCTACAGCGACTTCGAGGGATATAAGCGCGTCATCGCCGATTGCGACATCGTCATCCTCGCGACCTCGCCTGGATTTCGTCCCCAGCATTTCGAAGAGGCCGTCGCACAGGGAAAACACGTCTTCATGGAAAAGCCTGTCGCAACTGATGTCACGGGGATCAAGAGAGTGATCGAGGCAGGAAAACAGGCCAAAGCAAAGAACCTGAAAGTGGGAGTAGGACTGCAACGCCGCCACCAACCCGGCTATCAGGAATGGATAAAGCGAATTCAGGATGGCGCGATCGGAGACGTGCTCGTGATGCGCGCCCTCTGGAACGGATCTTCTCGTCCCGGAAAACCACGCATCGAGGGGGAGACCGAACTCGAATACCAGATCCGCAATTGGTACTACTTCACCTGGCTGTCTGGAGATCACAATGTCGAGCAGCACGTTCACAATCTCGACGTGGTCAATTGGATGAAGGGTGACCAGCACCCTGTCCTTGCTCGAGGAATGGGAGGTCGCGAAGTCCGAAACAAAATGGAAAACGGACAGATCTACGACCACCACTTTATCGAATACGAATACGCCGACGGAACCGTGATGTACAGCCAGGCTCGCCAGATTCCCAACTGCTGGCGTAGCATCAGTGAGTCCGCCATAGGCACTCTGGGACGAGCAAATCTAGAACAGCGCGAATTTACCATCTCAGGACCCAACGCCGATACCATGCGCTTTCGGAAAAACGAAGACGGTCACCAACTGGAACACTATCCGCTTTTCAAAGCGATTCGGGAAAACCTCGAATACAACGAAGCAGAAAGAGGCGCCATGGCCACCATGACAGGGATTCTCGGTCGCATGGCGAACTACTCAGGAGTGGAAGTGACTTGGGATGATGCCATGGCATCTAATCAGAAACTCGTTCCAGACGATCTCGTCGACTTCAGCTCTCCTGCTCCAGTACAACCTGACAAAGACGGATGGTATCCTGTAGCCGTTCCCGGCGTCACCGATCCATTCCAAGTTTGGTATTAACGAACCCTAATCACGCCGGAAAGAACAGGGTTTACTCAAAAGGGGAACCCTGTAACATCCCTTCCCTATCTTGCCGATATTTCTATGAGTTCTCCCGCAGATTCCAACCTCCGCTGGTACCAGGGCATTACCAAATACCAGTGGCTCGTACTCTTGATCGCCAGCCTTGGCTGGGTTTTTGATATTTTTGAAGGTCAGATCTTCGTCGCCTCGATGCGCGACGCGATGCCAGACCTCCTGGGAGTGACTCCAGACGATGCCAGCGTAACGAAATGGAATGACTGGGCATTTGGAGCGTTCCTGTTAGGCGGCGCTATTGGAGGGATCCTGTTTGGGATGCTCAGCGACCGGATCGGCAGGTCGAAGACTATGATCATCACGATCTTGTTTTACTCCCTGTTCACCTGTGTGAGTGCATTTTCTCAGGAAGGGTGGCACATGGTCGCTCTGCGATTCCTCGTCGCTATGGGTGTCGGGGGAGAGTGGGCGGTTGCCTCGGCAATGGTGGCCGAAGTAATGCCAACAAGATCACGCCCTGTGATGAGTTCCATCTTTCACGCATCGAGTGTGTTCGGAACACTGTTGGCAGTGGCTGCCATCGCCCTCCTTATCGGCAACCCTGAAGTAAATGCTTGGTTCGCTGAAAGGGGAATCGATGGCTGGCGTGCAGGCTTCTTCATTGGAGTGATTCCCGCCTTCTTGACGCTCTGGATCCGCTGGAAGCTTCGCGAGCCAGAATCCTGGACTCAAGCGAAGGAACGGGAGAAAGCGGATGCCACCCAGAAAACAGGAAAGCTTTCCGACCTATTCGCCAAAGAACATATTCGAAATACCTTCGTCGGGGTGAGCCTCGCAACCATCGGACTGGTCACTTTCTGGGGAGGTCATATTTATGGAAAAAATGCCCTGCTCAGAAAAGCCGAAGCCGACGTCCTCGTCGTTGCAAATATAGCGCCCGATGCTCCGAAAGAGGAGAAAGCCGCTGTTCTGGGAACAGATGAAACCAAGGCGAAACTGAAGCGAGCCGAAATGCTCAGTATGACGATCAACACGATTGGTGGGGGGCTCGGTCTTGTGCTGTTTGGATGGATCTCTGACAAGATGGGCCGAAAAGGAGCCTTTATTTTGTATCACGCAATGGGCTTCATCACTATGGTGATACTGTTCAAATTTCTGATACCGGGAGGTGCCTCTCAAATCGCGCTGGCGCTATTCCTTCCGATTTTTGGATTCTTCACTCTGGGGATGCATGCAGGGTATGCTGTGTACTTCCCGGAGCTCTATCCGACACGACTTCGAGGCACCGGAGCGGGTTTCTGTTTTAATGCCGGCCGACTCGGCACCGCTGCAGCGTTCTTTGGTTTCGGAATGATGGCATCACCTCCCAGCCCGGAGAGCAAAGCGTTGCTACTGTCCCCTCTATACCTTCTTGGCATTGTCGTGGTGCTAATGGCGAAAGAAACTCGCCGACAGGAATTAATGGACTAACATTCATTCCGCATGGACCCAGCAACTCTCGAGTGCCTCCTGGTCCGGGAGATCAGAAAAGCCAACGAGATCTCTCGTCGCGACCTCGCGGATCGACTCGAAGTCGCTCGATCGACTGCAGGTCGACGTGTCGACAGCCTCATCGATCGGGGATTACTTCGGGAGAAAGGGATCGAGGATCGTTCCGAAGCGGGGCGCCCGAAGCGCCTTCTCGCACTGCAAAGCGGACACGGAAACTTCCTGGGAATCGAGTTCGACGCGAGAAACCTCTTCGTTGCTCTTGTCGACTTCGCGCAGAACACGATCGTTGAGAACCGTTTTCCTCTTCCATCACGCCCCACAAAAGAAGAGGTCCTGAAATTGATTCGAGAACAAATCGTGGAATACTCGGCAGGCTCGAATATACCATTGTTAGGCGTAGGAATTGGTGTTCCTGGAATGGTGAATCAGGCGGAGCGTATCGCCATTGGCTATCCTTACATAGAGAAGTGGGAGGAAGTAGATCTTTCCTCAGAACTCGATATCTCTCCTGAGCGCTTGCACATTGAGAACAACACTCGAACTGTCGCGCTGGGCGAATACTGGTTTAGCGAACCAGATTCCATTGAGAACCTAGTTTGCATCACCGTTCGGACAGGGATCTCTGCAGCTGTCATTTCCGGCGGTCGGCTCATTCGAGGAAGCCACGAAATGGCTGGTGAGATTCGAGGATGGAAAGTTCGCGAACCGTCAAAATCCAAGGATCGATGGCTTGAGGATGTAGCCACTGTTCGAGCCTTCCAGCCTGATGGGAACACCTCCGCAACCGAATGGAAAGAATTCGTCCAAGCCTGCAGTACCGGTGAGAAAAACGCTCTGAAGCAACTGAGCGAATTCGCAAACCTCCACGCTGACACTGCAGCCAGAATTGTTCAGCTTGTTGACCCCGAAAAAATCGTTTTCTCCAGCGCATTCAATACCCTCGGGGATCTTTATCTCGATATGCTTCGAGGCGCTTTGGCCGATTCCCTGGCAGAGCACTATTTCTCCCCTCCTCCAGTCAGCTTTGTTGAACGAGGAGAGTTCGCAGGTGCCCATGGCGCTGCCGCCCTCGCGGCAGCCAACTACAAGCCGGCCTAGCGGAGGATCATCTTTTCACAGACACCCTCCACACCGACGCAAGAATCAGAATCGCTCCCACGATCTGGGCTGGCAGGAATGACTCAGAAAAGAGAAGCCACCCTCCCGTCGTCGTCGCCACCGGCCACAACATCTGGATCGAAGCACCAGCCGACACGGAGAGACAACGATATCCTTCATTCATCGCAAGCTGACCATAGCTGGCAGCAGTTGCCGCAAGGAGCAACAGCCCAATATCACTCCAGTCGAGATGCCTCAATTCCGGTCCCGCAATAAAGATCAGCGGAATCGCAATCCAGACACACTGAGAGAGATAAATTGTTCCGATCGAAAAATCCACAACGAGCCTGCGGATTAAAACCACAGACGCCGCAGCGGTGATTGCTCCCAACAAAGCAATGCCTTCGTAGAGACCAAAGTGAAACTCATCCGCGTCGCCATTCGGCCCTACGAGTAGAACAATTCCCACGAAGGCTAAGGCCAGCCAAACAAACCGCATTGGCGTCAATTTCTCCCCAAGCGCAAGCACAGCAATAACGGAAGCAAAGATCACATAGGTATTACAGATCAATGTCGCCATCCCGGCGCCCAACTCAGGAACCGTCCAGTAATACGCTGCAGTGCCTAACAAACCCGTTATGCCACGCAAAACCAGCATCCTGTTAGTAAAGACAGGCTTCACCCGGGTCGGCCTTCTTCCCCGAAAAAAGGCAAGCACAATGAAGGCCCCCACCAAAGAACGGAACAATAATGGAACCTCCGGCCCAATACCACGCTCAGCACCGCTCAGGTAACGAATGAGCAGAGTGTTGGCTGTAAACCCGAGGACTGACAGAAGCATAACGACCACACCACGACGGCTGGTTGCTTCTGGTATCGAGCTTGCAGAATTTTCGAGCGTTTTCATTTTCTGAGAGCCGCCCCGTCGAGGCAGATCGAAATTGAAAACGCAGAAGAGAAATTACAGGAGAAAAAGCGAGAACAAAAGATCGAACCTCAAACCGGGATCAGCGGACACGAATGAGCCACGCTGCATTGGCTAGGCCAATGAGGGCAATTCGTTTGAGGTTGTGAGTTACGATCATGTAATTCCTGTGAGCCACCTATACGGCTCTTATTCGACAGAGACAACTTAAGATTTCGCTCAGTAATCTTTCCCGTTCAAACTCCCAATCACAGATTCGAGCCAATCATTGAGAGCGCTCGTCATCGACTCAACCCGCTCTGACTCTTCTGCGAGCAGGTCTTTCTCCTCATAGGGATCGTCTTTCAGATTGTAGAGTTCGAAGGAAAGTTTTCCCTTTTTATCGACGATTCGATGCAACTTCCAGTCGCCGTCGATCCAGGCCGAATGCCCCGCCAGTGATTCGACTGACTCCGGAGGATTCGGCAATTCCATCGCAGCCACTACTTCCTCTTTCGGAGGCAGATCCTCTCCCTTTGCCTGCGCTGCCTTCAGCTCCTGCATCCATTCTTCGCTTGGGGTTCCGATGCCTTTCTTTGCAGAGTGCCAGAACCCCATACCCATACCACGCCGATCCGCTTTTCCTTCAATCAGGGGAATCAAACTCTCTCCGTCCATAGGGACAGAACCCTTCCGCTTGATACCGGCCGCATCCAGTACTGTTGGAAAAATGTCGAACGTCCCGGCACGAGCTTCAACGACCTTGTGTTCCGGATACTTCGCAGGCCACTCGATAATGGAAGGAACTAACAAACCTCCCTCATACACCTTCCCTTTGTTTCCTCGAAAACCTCCCGTGCTTCCCACACGTGGCAGAGCCCCATTGTCGCTGCAATACCAGAGCAAGGTATTGTCACGAATTCCGAACTCCGTAAGCGTCTCCCGCAGTTTCCCGAAGGCGCGATCCATCCCCGTCACCTCTCCGAGGAAATTCATGTCCTTCTCTTCTTCACTCGCATAGAGCTCCGCATCCTCATCAGCCGCGATGTGCGGGCTATGGGGAGACCCAAACCAGATCACCGCAAAGATCGGCTTGTCCCCCTTCACCTTTTCTTCCATCCAATCCAGCGCGGAATCGACCGCAATAAAAGAACTCTCCACCCCTTCGAACGTCACCGCCGTTCCTTCATCCGACATCGTGGCCCCATTGTCATAAAAGTTGGGAGCACTCACCCAATGATCGAAACCGTTTTTCCCGGGATTCGATGGACTCGTATTGCGCACCGATCCCAGATGCCATTTCCCAAAGTGACCGGTCGCGTAACCCGCACTCTTCATCACCTCGGCGAGAGTCGTTTCCTGAGGCCGCATCGGATACCCCCACTGATACACTCCCGAACGATTCGGTGTCCGTCCCGTCAAAACACTCGCACGAGTCGGAGAACATACCGGGGCGCCAGCATAGAAACGATCAAAACGAATCCCTTTCGCGGCAGCGTCATCGAAGTTCGGTGTCTCCACCTTCGGATGTCCGTAATACGCCATATCCCCCCACCCTTGGTCATCTGCCATGACAAGCACAACATGGGGACGATCTGCTGCATCCACAAAAGAAAGGGCAGAAAGGAAGAAAGCCAAAAACAAAGGGACTCGAATCATGCCCTCAGCCTATGCCAAAGCTCAGGTCTCCGGCAAACCCGCGTCTGCGCCTTCTCCGATTTTTCATACACACAACATCGAAAATACGCCTTCCCGTCCCCCATCCTTCATGAAAACCTCTTTACCAGTGCCCCACCGAAAGGTCACCATTTTGCAATGCACGAGCCGTCCCGTTCCGCACGAGTCCACCTTCTGGTCCTTCTCTTCGCCAGCTCATTCGCAATCTGCACAGCGCAGGCAAAACTGGAAGCCGGTCTAGCCGCAGTCGACATCACCCCACCTGAATGGCCCGTCACTTTACGAGGTTCTTTCTCTCCCAAGAAAACGGAAAGCGCCCACGATCCGCTGCATGCCCGCTCCCTCGCCTTGCGAAATGGTGATGGCAGAGTCGTTATCACAGTGGTCGACATTTTATATATCGATCAGGAAACGCAGGATAAAATCAAAGCCGCAGCGGCAGAAGCCACCGGCTGGTCACCACAGGAGTTTCTCATTTCCGGCACCCACACACACTCTGCTCCGTCTGCGGGTGGCGACAGCCAGGAACCCGCCGAAGTCGCTTTCCGAAAACATGCCGCCGAAGGAATTGTAACCGCCATTACAACCGCAATCGAAAACCTCGAGCCCGCCCGCGTAGGATTCGGTTCAGCAGACGAACCTTCCGAGGTATACAACCGTCGCTGGTACTTGCAGGAGGGCAAGATGCCACCCAATCCATTCGGTGAAATCGACAAAGTGAAGATGAATCCGCCTCGTGACCTTATCGTCGAACCCGCGGGTCCCATCGATCCTGAAGTGTGCGTCGTTTCGATTCAAAACGCGAAAGGAAAGCCCCTCGGTCTTCTCGCAAACTACTCACTTCACTACGTCGGCAATGTGCCGGGCCGACTCGTATCCGCAGATTACTACGGAGAATTTGCACGCCTCGCCCCTTACCGCATCGCGGGCAGAAACCCACCCGGGAACTTTGTGGCAATCATGTCGAATGGAACTAGTGGTGACATCAACAACATCGACTTTGAAGGGAAACGAGCCCCTCGTGCTCCATTTGAACAAATCACACAAGTGGCAACAAAGACTGCAGACGCCGCTTGGACGGCAACCCGCGACATCGAATATGATTCGAATCCTGCCATCGGTATCCGCGAGCGCCGCATTACATTGAACTACAGGAAACCAAGTCCCGAACTGATTGAAGAGTCAGAGAAGATTCTCAAGATGTCCGAAGAAGAGTTAAAAGAAGAGCCTCGACTCGCCATTCACTACGCCGCACGCGCCCTGCGTTTGGCCGAGGGGCCTGACTCAGATGAGGTAGCCATACAGGCCATCCGTATCGGCGATCAGGCAATTCTCGCCCTCCCGTTCGAAGTCCTCGTGGAAATCGGTCTGGACCTCAAAGAACGCAGCCCTTTCCCGCACACTTTCACCATCGAATTGGCCAACGGAGCCTTCGGATATCTCCCCCCGCCACACCAGCACGACCTGGGAGGTTACGAAACCTGGCTCGGAACGAACCGAGTGCAGAAAGACGCTTCGGTGATTCTTACCGACAATCTTCTCGAAATGCTCGAAGAGCTGAAAGCACTGAAATGATCAATCTTCCGCCGGAGCATCCTCCGCCGGTTTCCATTCATCCTTCGCTTCGCCAGTCACCGTAAGACGGTGACCCATGAAAGATTTTCCGTCGAGGAACTCAACTGCTTTCTGAGCTTCCTCGGTCGCTGAAAAAGTAATCTTCGCTTCTTTCGTGAGAGCGCCCTCCTGGACGTTAACGAATTCCTGACTCTCAATCTTGCCGACTTGGTCGAAAAGATCAGAAACATCCCCCTCTTCGGCTTCACCGTTCAAACCGGACACATGGACAAAAGGTGAGGTAACGACCTCGATATCCTTCACTTTCACCTTCCTCGAATCACTATCCCCCTCGGATTTGGATCCCTTCCTACCTTTTCCTTTACCATCCCTCCTCGACGGATCGCGTCGCTCACGGGACTTTTCCTCTCTCGCCTTCTTCGGTTTTGCCTCTTTCTCAGGCCGCTCTGATTTTGCTCCAGAAACAAGGATCTTTCTCCCCTTAAGGTCCAGATCGTTCAGCGTATCAACTGCCTTCTTCGCTTCCTCCACGCTCGACATCTCCACAAAGGCAAAGCCTTTTGAGCGATTGCTTCCACCATGCCGCACGACCGAGGCACTAACGACTGTTCCCGCCTTCGCGAAAGCGTCAGACAGGTCGGAATCCTCTACTCCATAGTCCAGATTTCCCACATAGAGACGTCCGGAAGTAGGCTCGACTTTCTGAGGAGTTCTCTTCTTCTTCGGTTTGCCAGACTGTGAAGGTTTCTTCCGCCCTTTGGCAGAAGGAGTAAGATCAACAGCCCCGAACGTGATGAATTTAACAAATTTCTGCCACGCCGTCGGTTTTGGCGGAGGTTTTTTCGGCCCCCTGCGTCCCTGAGAAGATCTGCGTTGTCCGCCCCCACTGCGATTTCCAGAGGATTTCCGGTTACGATTTCCTCCTCCCGACCCGCGTCGGTTTCCTCTGTTACCTCCTGATGAAGATTGCGTCATTATGTTTCGTGTACAAGAAATAGTCCGTTGCCACTAGGCACGTGAACTCTTTCGGGGGACAATTGGTTGCCGAAACCCGGCTCAAAGCGGTTCCGGAATCGGCACCCTATCGCAGAGAACTCGATGAGCAAGTGATTTACCGTCACCCCCTTTAGTTCAAAAACTCGATCAAAAAGGAATATCGTCGTCTTCCTGGCCATATCCGCCAGGAGGTTCACTCAAATGCGAAGGCGGCGCATCACCGTCCGAGGGTTCAAATGCAGGATTTGGCTCCGCACTTCCCTCTGCCCCACCGGGCCGCTCCAGTCTCCAGGCATTCAAATTCACATAAAAGCGACCATTGTACTCATTTCCACGGATATCAAAATGGACCTTAATCGGGTCACCGGCCTTAAAACCGTCAGTGAGAGAAGTTTTGTCCTTCAAACACTCAAATTTGATCATCTGGGGGAACTTTCCGTCTTCTACTTCGACAACAAACTCACGCTTGCTGAATCCACTCGCGAAAGTCTGCACATCGTCGATTTGTTTCACGACGCCTTCCAATTCAAAACTCTTTGCCATAACGATTCGAATACTCTCCTTCGTTCGCAGCAATTCCCAACATAGAAAAGCGGAAATTGCAAAAAGGGTCAGCCCTCGAGGAGATGCTCGCTGGTTTGCCGCGGCTTCTCCGCGGCATTTCGCTCACTGATCTGCGTATTCAGGGTGCAGAAGTCATAGACCCAGCCCGCTACGAACAGTCCGCCAGTAAGGAGATACAGGATACCGGTGAACCATTTTCCCATGTACATCCGGTGGATACCCAGGTAGCCTGCGAAAGTCTGCAGGATCCAGGCAACCGAATAGTCGATCGGACCTGTTTTGTAGCGCAGTTCCGCTTTTCTCTCCATCCCAGGGATCAAAAACAAGTCGATAATCCATCCAACGCCAAGAAGGCCGGCGGTGAAAAACCAGATCGCTCCGGAAATTGGCTTTCCGAAGTAAAATCGGTGTGAGCCTGTGAATCCAAAAATCCAGAGAACGTAGCCAATCGTTTTGCTGTGTGTAGGTTCCATTACGGGGAAACCTTCGGCCCTTGGCAGACGAATACCAATTACAAATCTTTGACCATTTTCGAATATGCCCTCACTCACAGTAATACTCGGTGCGATAGTCCTCATAATTATCATCGGGCTCGCCGGTTTAAAGATTCTGGGAATCTGGTCAAAAAAACATCCACCCGAGTCATTCGGTATCGAATTTCTGGAGTATGACCCTGGAACCCCGAATTTTGTTTCTTCCAAAGCATCAAAGAAAGATCGACACGTAGAACCGCTGAAAATCAACGGAGACTCCACTCAGGCTCTAAGCGACCTCAAAGACATCGTTTCTTCATTTCCTCGCACCGAAATCACACATATCTCTTCTGACGAATTGCGTGCAGAGACTACGAGCCCGTTCTTCGGCTTTGTCGATGATTTGGTCTTCATCCTTCAACCGGAAGAAAGTCAAATCGAGGTCCGGTCGAGTTCACGGGTCGGCCATTCAGATATGGGAACCAACGCAGAGCGAATCCAAAAAATCCGCGAGCACTGGGAGAAACGAACTCCTGACTAAAGAGAAAAGAGCTTCCAAAACCGCCCTCCGCATTCCCTACTAAATTTATTCCTGTTCGGTTTTCAATATATATGCATAAGTAGAGATGGTCCACACCTCGAACACAAACCATATATATTCTCATGAAGATGTGCAGCTTGCCAAGCATGAGCCTTCACAGGATATTCTGCCTCCTCGCAGGTGGAATCCTATTCTCATCCCTCGCTTTCGGTGCTGAATTCCGCGAATTCAAAAACACCTCCGGCCAATCGATTCAAGGGAAGATTACATCAGCCACAGATACGGAAGTGACACTGCAACTGAGTGACGGGCGAGAAATCACAGGAGGCATCAACTATTTCAGTCCCGGAGATCAAAAGTTCATTGCCGAATGGAAAAAGAAACACCCAGCCCAAATCGACTACGATTTCGGTGTCGATTTCAGTAGAGAACGCACGGATCGCAACGAGAAACGAGAGGGGAACATCGAAGTCACTTACGAAGACTGGATATACAACATCACTGTTGAGAACAGGTCAAAAGATGGGAACACGGGTGCCGCAGTATCGGGACTAGAGCTTCAATACAATCTCATAAAGACAGCCAAAGCGAAGGCACGGGAGGCATCTTACCTGCATTCCGACATGTCACCCTCAAAAGGGAAGATGGTGAAACCCGGAAAAGTCTCTCTGGAAACGATGAAATACCTCGATGAAACCAAGGTTTCCACGGAAGTCATTCCCATTACTGCAAGCGAACTTGCCCCCGGCTGGTACTACGCGGACGGAACGAAAGACGAGCAGAACGATGAATTTGAAGGCATCTGGATCCAAATCTACAAAGACGGACGCAAAGTCTACGAAGCAAAACACGGCACAAAAGAAGCCGAGCTGACCAAATGGGTTCCACCGAAAGGCGGAAGGAAGGCTTAAAAAATCAGTAGCGAAAAGTGAGCAAGCCGAATTGTTCTCACACCAATATTGGTTCCACCACATTTCCAAAAACATCCGTCAGGCGGAAATCCCTGCCTTGGAATCGATATGTCAGTTGCTCATGGTCGATGCCCAGTTGATGCAGGATCGTAGCATGCAAATCGTGGACATGAACTTTCTCATCCACGACCTCATAGCCGAATTCGTCAGTCTTCCCGTAGGTAATTCCCGATCGAAATCCCCCTCCGGCGATCCACATGGTAAACGCATCGATATGGTGATCGCGTCCACCCACTTTGTTATTCCGGGTTTCCCCCATAGGTGTCCGACCAAACTCCCCTCCCCAGATCACTATAGTATCATCCAGTAGACCTCGTTGTTTCAAATCCAGGACCAAGGCAGTAGACGCCTGATCGACCTCCTTGGTCACCTTCTCAAGGTCCTTTCCGAGAGTCTGTCCCGGCCCGCCATGATGATCCCAGTCAGTGTGATACAGTTGAACGAAACGAACTCCTCTCTCAACCAATCGACGCGCGAGAAGGCAATTGTTCGCATACGAGTTTCCCCCTCTCTCAGCACCATAGAGATCGAGCGTCGCCTGTGACTCACCGCTAAGATCCATTAACTCTGGAGCACTCGTCTGCATCCGATAGGCCATTTCGTAGGCATTGATCCGAGTCGCGATCTCCGGATCTCCCGTCACGGATAGCCGCTCTCGATTCAGACTCCCAACAAGGTCCACAAAGTCACGCTGCCGATTTTTCGTAAATCCTTCCGGGCTGTTCAAATTCAGAATAGGATCACCACTACCGCGAAATGGCACCCCCTGATAGGTCGATGGGAGAAACCCGGCCGACCATAGCGCGTTACCTCCGCGAGGGCCACGCGGCCCTGACTGAAGCACAACAAAACCTGGCAAATCCCGGGAAGCACTACCGATTCCATACGTCACCCACGAACCCATGCTCGGCCTTCCCGGAACTTGAAATCCTGTGTTCATGAACAATTTCGCCGGCCCGTGATTGAACACCTCCGTCTTCATACCGCGCAACCAGCAGACCTCATCAGCAATCTTGCGGTGATGAGGAAGCAACTCGCTCAACGGCATTCGAACATTTCCATAGGTATCAAACTTCCTCTCCGAGCCCAGCAGTTTTGCTCCCTCACCGAGAAAAGCGAAACGCTTCCCTTTCGTCAGGGATTCAGGTGGGAGCTGGCCATGAAACTCCCTCAACTTCGGCTTATCTTCAAAAAGCTCGAGATGACTGGGACCTCCTGCCATGAACATAAAAATCACGTTCTTGGCTTTCCCTCCATAGTGGGCTCCTCGCTGAGCCATAGGGTTTTCACTCGATCCACCCCCAGCATATCCATCCTGTGCCAATATCTGGCTCAGCGCGATAGAGCCAAGACCGACACCACCTTTCTCGAAAAAGTGCCGTCTTGTCTGCTGCTGTATCGAAGTCAGATCCATCAATTACTCCCTGGTAATAAATTCGTCAGTATTCATTAAGGCCCGTGCCACTGCCGTCCACGAAGCCGCTGTTGCAGGATCGAATCCATCCGGCCTCACCTGCGGAGAGACAGCCTCCGCACTCTTCGAATCGCCAAGAAAACCCTCACGCTGACGCTCCTGGAAATTCGCTACCGCTTCCAGTTCCGTCTCAGTCGGAGTTCGCGAAAAACAGAGTTCATACCCCCTCCGGATCCGGTCCCGATTCGAGACACTGTCCTTTCCTTTCACCTCCATCATTAACCTCGCTCCTAACCCCTGAGCCAACTCATACATAGCCTCGTCGTTCGCCAATGTCAGGGCTTGCAAGGGAGTATTCGAGCGCACACGGGACGTGCACACACTTTGGAAATCGGGAGAATCAAATGTCGTCAAAAGCGGATACGGCGCACTCCGGAAAAACTTGATGTACATTGCTCTCCGAAACCTGTCCGGTCCATTCGCCGCGACCCACCTGACTTTCCGTTGAGTAAATGCATACACGCCGTCAGGCTGAGGCGGCATCACACCAGGTCCTCCAATCTCGGGGGAAAATAACCCGCTCGCCGATAGCGCTGCATCCCGAACAATACCAGCTTCGACGCGAATGCGGCTCTGCCTTGCCAGCAGATGGTTCAGCGGATCGATCCCATTCAATTCCGAACGATTTCTCGAAGCCTGTCGATACGTAGCGGAGGTCACGATCTGCTTGTGCAACTTCTTCATCGACCACCCGCTCTCGACAAACTCGCTCGCTAACCAGTCGAGCAACTCCGGGTGGGTAGGAAATGAACCTTGAGTTCCAAAATCATTTTCAGTCTCAACGAGCCCCTTTCCAAAATAGCGCATCCACACACGGTTCACCGTCACTCGTGGTGTGAGGGGGTGATCCGGACGAACCAGCCACCGTGCCAGATCAAGCCTGTCCCGCTGTCTTTTGCCTCCAGGCACCTCCCTCATCGAAGGCAAGACTGCGGGAACTCCAGGAGACAGCGTTCCCGTCTCATGATCTTCTTGGAGAAAGTCTCCTCGCAGATGAACAAACGTCTCCCTCCCCTCTGGAAGATCCTCCATTACCATTGTCTTCACGGGTTCGCCAAGCCCCAGCTCCCTCAGAGATTTTTTCAAGCCCAGCTTCGCCTCTCTCAGTTCAACATCCTTCTTCGCAAACTCTGACGAGAGAAACTTTCTGTCTTCTGTAGTTCGTTTGGAAGCAGGTTGCCCTACAACCTCAAACACTTTCTCTTCTACAATTGATCTTGGAGGAGAACCTGAAACATCAAAAGCAAACCTCCCGATATTGTAATTCGAATTCTGTTCATGCCGAAGAACTACCTCGACAGGCTTCCCGGGTGAAATCCTCCTGGCAAAAACATAATTCACTTCGTGCTCTGAATTCATTTTCACGCCTGGAGAAGAACCCTTCCCTACGTTTATCGCCCATCCTGTGTCTGCCTTGCCATCGATCGTAAACGCACCAGAAAAGCCGGGTTGCGCATGATCATGCTCAGCCGAAGCAACGAGCAGCGGTTCACCACTCTGGAAAAATTCAATTCGATTGAGCACGATATTCCCGTTCGAGGCAAGACCCGGCCCGTTGGAAGGAAGCGACGCATGGGGGATCAATCTCAATCGGATAGCGGCGACCGACTCGGTGAACGCTGGTAAAGTAATACGATAGGTCTCTTTTGGTGCCCCTTTGCCCGCGAGAATCGAACTGTCATTCAGCAAAGCCAGAGGAGCTCCACCTTCCGCATAAAATCTTTCAGGCGCAATCCTCTCCCATTCCGCGCCGGGACCGTTCTCGCGCGAAGAGTCAATGAGTGATTTCTCCCATGCCAGTTGTCTTTTTGTTTTCGACGATTCTAATCGAGCGACTTCCTTCTTGGCATTCTCAAGAGCAGTCATCTTGTCAGGGTCCGGCTCCGACAGGAACATTTCTCCCTCGCTCACTTCAATGGTTGCCCCAGTGTTATTGACGTCTTTTCCTTGATTAAAAAAGGCAAAGAGCTCGAAATACTCCTTCTGCGTAATAGGATCAAATTTGTGCGTGTGGCACTGCGCACACCCCAGCGTCAACCCCAACCAGACCGCTCCGGTCGTATTTACCCTGTCGACGACTTCCTCATTTCGAAATTGCTCGTCGTCAGTTCCACCTTCCTGATTGATCAGGGTATTTCGGTGGAAACCAGTAGCAACCAATTGCGCTTTTTCAGGATCCGGCAAAAGATCACCTGCAATCTGTTCGATCGTAAATTGATCGAATGGCATGTCTTCATTGATCGCCTTGATTACCCAGTCTCGATAGGGCCACATCACTCGTTCACCATCGATCGTGTAGCCATTCGAGTCCGCATACCTCGCCTGGTCGAGCCAATGCCGCCCCCATCTTTCTCCATAATGAGGAGAATCGAGCAATTCATCAGCAAACTGCTCGACTGCCGAATCGGGATCTCTCTCAAATTGTGAAACGAAATCCTGCACTCGTTCAGGAGCTGGGAGCAAGCCAACGAGATCCAGTGAAAGTCGTCGAGCCAATGTTCTGGGATCTGCCTCGTCAGAAATTTCAATACCCTCTTCCTCCAGCCTTGAGAGAATAAATCTATCGATGTCGTTCTTGATCAGAGCATCTCTTGTCACTGTTGGAGTCGAAGGTTTCACAACGGGTTGAAAGGCCCAGTGCCCTTTGTATTCGGCACCGCCTTCAATCCACTGCCGCAACAATTTCGCTTCTTTCTCCGACACCGGCTTCTTGATCTTCGGAGGCGGCATTACCTCTTCTGGATCATCTGAAAGAACGCGGCTCAACAGCTCACTCGATGCCGCATCACCCGGTCGGATCGCGCCAGCCTCGACCGCCGACTCGCGAACACTCAACTGCAGCCCAGCCTTCAGGTTTTCCTCGTCCGGACCATGACATTGAAAACATTTATCGGAAAGAATGGGGCGTATATCGCGATTGAAATCTACCCGCAGAACCTCCTCGCCGAAGGCGGTAACGACAGCAAGTTCAGACACGATTAGAATCGCGATGGGCAGGATCCGATACATGCACGAGCATACTATAGGATTCCGTCCCTACGACCAAGGGCGGGTCTGCGCCCCTGTTGTCTGAATCTAGAAACTATTCGATCTCCCCCAGGCGGCTCGTTGCCTCCGCTCCAGCCTTTTCCATTACGCTTTCCAATTTCACTTCACTTCCCCCCAGGCGTTTGCTTTCATCGGCGGCTTCCATAAATGCATAAATTTCCAGAGTCTCTTCTGGCTGGACCGGGATCTCACCCGTCGTGAAATACTTTGCGATCTCCGCGACCAGTGGCTGATACCCAGGATACGATCCACACTCGCTCTCACCCTTTTCGCCCTTCGCCCATCCACCATAGCCTTTCCGCTCTTCGAAAGCACCTTTTCGTCCGCCATTCCAGATACCCTCGACACGAATCATTCCCTCTTCCGTTTTTGCACGAGTGACTTTCTCGCACCCAGTTCCCATCACCGTGAAAAGACTTTCGACACCGTGAATCCCGTACCAGAAAAGATCGGGGTGACTCGGTTCGAGTGATGCCGGACTGCCAGTTTGTGCCTCCGTCACCTTGCCTATCGAACCTCCCCGAATCTCCTGCGATTTTGGTCCATAACGTAGCGAGGAAGATGAGAAGAGCGGCACTCCATATTTCTCAGAAGCTTTAAAGATCAGAATAGCGTCCGCGAGCGAACCGGCAATTGGCTTGTCTATGAACACTCTCTTCTTCGCTTTCAGAACGGGAAGCACCTGCTCCAAGTGAGGTCGTCCATCATTCGACTCCAACAAAACGGCATCCACCTTCTCGACAAGCGCCGGAATAGAATAGACGATCTCCACTCCCATCTTCTCAATTTCCTCGGTGTACTTCGGCACTCGGCTCACACTCGATTCGATACCCTTGCTGCCCTGTGGATAGGCAGCGACCACTTTACAGTCGGATAAGGACCCCTCCGCTGCCGTGTCATTCATCGTCTTGGTAAAAGCGATGGCATGCGAAGTGTCGAGCCCAATGATGCCGACTTTGATTTCATCCGCCAACGCGGCAAAAGTGGTGAAAACGATAGCAAGGACAGCAAAGACTTTCATAGGGATTGGTACGCACAAATTCTCAAAAGCATGGACCGCCCCCGCTCCACCTGTCATCCATTTCTGGGCACGCAATCCTGCCTGTTTGGCTAGCCCAATACGGGCTTGACCAAATGCCCAAATACATCAGTCAGGCGAAAATCTCTCCCTTGAAACCGATATCTCAGCTTCTCGTGATCAATTCCTAACAAATGCAACATTGTCGCATGAATATCGTGAACATGCACAGGATCGACCATAGCAGAATAGCCGAGCTCGTCCGTTTCTCCATGGGTAACCCCTCCTTGAATCCCCCCTCCGCATAGGAACATCGAAAAGGCTTTGATGTGGTGATCTCTCCCACTGCCCTGCGCCATGGGCGTCCGGCCAAACTCTCCTCCAAAAATGATCAGCGTCTCTTCCAGCATACCTCGATTTTTCAAATCGCGAATCAAAGCACCGGTTCCCTGGTCGACCAGTCCCGCTGTCTTTTCGAAATTGGTCTTGATTCCCCCATGGTGATCCCACCCCCGATGATAGAGCTGGATGAAACGAACTCCCCGTTCCGCAAGCCGACGAGCCAATAGACAATTCGAAGCGAAAGAGCCATCCCCTGGCGTACAGCCATACATCTCCAAAGTCTCCTTCGACTCGCCACTCACATCCATCAACCCCGGTACGGATGCCTGCATTTTAAACGCCATTTCATACTGAGCGATTCGGCCCTCAATCTCCGGGTCAAGGCGACGCTTCCCTAACATACGATTAAGACCATTCACCGCATCGACCACTTCGCGCTGTGCCTCTCGAGTCACCCCGGCCGGATTGTTGACATAGTGAACTGCATCCCCCTTTGAGTGAAACTGCACCCCTTGATACTTGCTCGGTAGAAATCCGTTACTCCACTGACGAGAAGAAATTGGCTGCCCCTGGCCACCGCCTTCACTGGTCAAGACCACGAACCCCGGCAGATCCTCCGCCTCGCTTCCGATACCGTAATTCACCCAAGCTCCCATGCTGGGACGACCTGGGATAATCGAACCTGTATTCATGAACGTGTGAGCGGGATCATGATTGATCTGTTCGGTCTGCATCGAACGAATGATCGCAATCTCATCCGCCACCGCACCAATATGGGGAAACATTTCGCTGATCTCTTGACCTGATTTGCCCCATTTCTTGAAGGCAAACTGCGGCCCCATGCACTTCAGCTCACTCGCCCGTTTCTGCAACTGCGCCAACTGTTGCCCTTTGGTAAATGACTCCGGCATCGGTTGCCCATCGAGCTCTGCAAGTTTCGGCTTATAATCGAAACTCTCCAGATGGGACTGCCCTCCCGCCATGCAGAGATGGATAACCCGTTTTACCTTCGGATGTACGTGGAGTTTCTCTCCCAGGATCCCTTTTGAAGCATCCCCCACTGAATTCTCGACTGCCCCGAAAACAGATCGACCGCCACCAAGCAAACCTGCCAGGGCAACCGCACCGATTCCCATGCTCGAGGTCTCCAGAAAAGCACGCCTCTTCAATTGAGTGGAAAAATCGAAATTCATATCAATACCGGGTAATGGTTTCGTGAAGATTGAGCACAGCTCGAGCGACCGAAGTTCGAGCCGCAATTTCGACCGGATGTTCCGGAGACAATTTCTTCATCCCCACAGCAAGCAGCCCTTGAGCAAAAGCCTCATCTTTCGCCAACCGAGCTTTCTCAGACTCATACAATTCCTGCAACACTCGCAACTCCTCCTCCGTTGGCTTTCGTGTCAGGACACGCTCAAATAGATCGGTCAGGTCCTCGCTGGAGTTTGCCAGCGACTTCGCAGCCTCGACATGGGACGGATCATTCAACAACACGAGTGCCTGCAAAGGCGTACTCGATTCCTCGCGCTCCATCGTGCATTCCTCTCGTGCCGGTGCGTCGAACGCTTTCATCGCCGGGTGCAAAAAGGTTCTCTGCCAGTGGGTGTAAAGCCCACGCCGATACTGATCCTCGTTCATATCCGCCTCATACGTCCGACGGGGAAAATTGAGGTGTTGGTAGTATCCAGCTGGCTGATACGGCTTCACGCTCGGACCACCCACTTTCGGATTCAATAGCCCACTTACAGCAAGAGCGTTGTCCCGGACTAACTCAGCGGGAAGGCGAATCCCACTCTGTCTTGCCAGAAGGCGATTGTACGGGTCTCTCTCCAACAATTCGGGAGTCGCATGGGAAGACTGCCGATACGTTTCCGACATCACAATCGTCTTCATGAGATGCTTCACATCCCAACCACTTTCCATGAACTCAGCAGCCAGCCAGTCCAATAATTCGGGATGGGTCGGCCATTCCCCCTGGGAGCCAAGATCATCCAACACATTGGAAATTCCATTTCCGAAAAGGCGGGCCCAAAGCCGATTCACAAACGTCCGAGACGTCAGCGGGTTCTCTTTTGAAACAATCCATTTGGCAAGATCCAACCGCGTTGCCTCTGTCTCTTTCACTAGATCCGCTCCAGGAAGAAAATGCGGAGGTGTCGCGTGAACTACCTCGCCGCTTTTATCCATCCAGTTCCCTCGCGGAAGCACACGCACCTCGCGCCGCTTCGCGGATATTGTTGCAGGAACCTTCCGAATCGCGGTGGTCAACGTCTCGACTTCCTTTTCCAGCTTCGCGATTTCCTTTCTCCGAGGCTCTAGTTCCGGAGCAACCGTTCGGTAATGCTCCACCAGTTTGTTCTGTTCCGCATCAGACAGCGATTCCGGGGACTTCGTCAGAATTGCCCGAATTTCATCCGGAAGATTCCCCCCACGATATTCACCTTCAAGGGTCCTGACACCCACCGTATCCCAATAGACCAATCCACCGAATTGAGTAAACGCCAGTTGTGTAATCTTGTCACCCGCCTTGAGTCCCACCTCAGAAACAGGAACTTCCAAACGAACCCATTCACCCACCTTGGGCAGATTCCCACGTTTATGGTGAGACGGTCTCTCTGTTCCGATTCCCCCATAGGGAATCTTATCGCTCCCCCACCAGGCTCGATGATTCCACTGATCGTCATCGCGGTGAAATTGGAGCATCAACTGCTCAGGCGGATTCGTCGCATCGAGAAAAACATAGGCGAAGAGCACATCACCTTCCGAAACCTGAAGCGGCTTCTTCGAGGCGTTTCCGATGTGTTGGATCAACTCCTTCGACTCCTGCTTTCGAGCGACATTTCCTTGATAAACGTTTCCTTCTTTCGCCGTCACAAAGGTCCAGCCATTGGTGGATACTTCGTTCTTCTCCCCTTTGTCCTCGAGGTAAACATAATCGTACGGCTGATTCGAAGCCAGGTCCCCTCGACGATCTCCAGACCACTTTTTCGCCGCGGACACGAATTCCGGTGACGTCGCTTCGTAAGCCTTTCGAGCGGAATCCAGCGAACTCTCTAACCCCGCCAACCTGCTGGACTCTTCCTCTGTTGGAACCATGAGCATCGGACCTCGCCCCCTGTTTCCGCTACCGTCGAGAATGACTCCGCTCTTCAGAAGGCCATTGGGATCTTCCTGGTAATCGCCGTCACCAGTCCATGCTCCCTTTTCGAGGATGTCTGAAAAGAACGCTGCAAACTGATAGAAATCCTTCGCAAGAAATGGATCGAATTTGTGGTCATGACATTCAGCGCACGCCATCGTTGAACCCAACCATGCCGTAGAAGTAGTCCGCACTCTTTCGGCCTGATACTTCGCCACATACTCCGCATCTTGAATCCCGCCTTCATTACTGCTGGGACCAAGGCGATTAAAAGCAGCTGCGACCCGTTGATCAATAGTCGCATTCGGCAAAAGATCGCCCGCAATCTGTTCGATAGTGAATTCATCGAAAGGCTTGTTCGAATTGAACGAATCAATCACCCAATCGCGAAACGGAGATACCTCGAGCGGTTGGTCTCCATGATATCCCACCGTATCCGCATATCGGACTGCGTCGAGCCATTCAATCGCCATCCGCTCCCCGTAATGGGGCGAATCAAGAAGAGCGTCGACATACTTCTCCAATCCAAGTTCGTGAAACCGCACAAGATCAGATGGTGCCGGTGGCAACCCTGTGATATCGAAATGCAATCGCCGCAGCAAAGTCACATCATCAGCTTCCGGCGAACGTTTCAACCCCTCCATCTGTAACCGGGCATCCACAAACGCATCGATCGCTGCAGCACCTTCCGCATCGACATTCGGGCGTGCGACGGGCAAGTAGGCCCAGTGTGCTTCATACTCCGCCCCCTCTTCCACCCAGCGTTGCAGCAATTCTTTTTCTGCATCCGTCAGGCTCTTGTGCGAGTCGGGAGGCGGCATCAATTCATCTTCAAACTCGGAAGTGATGCGGAAGACCAGTTCACTCTCCTCAACATTTCCCGGAACAATTGCCGCGCCCTCAATAGCTGCCTCCCGCACATCCAGTCGCAAATCAGCTTCTCTCGTGTTCTTGTCAGGCCCATGACAATAGAAACACTTGTCCGAAAGAATCGGTCGTATATCTCGATTAAACGATAACTTCTCCTCCGCTACAGCGGTTGAGAAAATAATCGCAACAAAACTCAAAACGGCTAACCGGCGCATCGTCATCATCACATCAATCTTTCGAAACACACACAACCCAATTCGGCCCTTTCCCGGTGGCGTGTTGCTCTACCCGTTCCAATTCTCCGGAAGCCTGGTCGATCCAGTAAACCCCTAGCTTGTCGGCCATCTGGCCAGCCACATAAACAAATTCCCCGGCACGATCGATCGCAAACGAACGTGGAATATGTTCACAGGGGAAATGCCCGATCATCGAAAGCATTCCCGTATCCGAGTCCACTTCAAAACCCACAATCGAACTCTCTCCTGAGGTCGCTTTCCTGTCAGTCAGGTCCCGATTGGAAACATAGAGATACTTTGCGTTCGGAGTCAGGTGAAGGTCCGCTGTTGTGATCATTCCCTCAAAACCGTCGGGTAGGGTCACCAGATTCTGCACCACCTTCAATGTTCCAGTTTTATCGTCCCACTCCCAGACCCCGACTCCTGGCTTATCTCTTTCAAGGGTCGTGTAAACGATTTTCCCATTTGGATGAAATACCAGATGCCTCGGCTGCTGAGCCGTTCCCTCCCCGGTGGGTCCCGAAGCAAAAGGAGGGGTATTAGGCTCCACCGATCCTGATTGGGAATCGAACTTCAGTTGAAAGACCTTGTTAGGCCCAGTTGCAGGCACGAGCACGAAATTTCCATCGGGAGAAAAAACGGAAGAGTGCGCCTTTTTCTCCAACTGAATATGAGCACACGGTTCTCCACTTGCGATTCCATCCTCACCTATCGGCCAGACAGTCGCAGTACCGGCACCATAGTCATTTGTTGCCACAAATCTTCCCGACGGACCAACATCGAGATACCCACCTCCTTTTTCGATCTCCGCCTCTCCCAACAAAGCCAGCTTTCCATCAGGCTGAATCTCAAAAGTCCTCAGCGCCTTCGGACCGATCGCATAGGCGTAGGTCTGATGATCATCCACCGCAATCAACCCTCGCCCTTCAACCGTCTGAACCGGAGAGAGCTTTCCTAACGACGGATCCGCCTCAAAGACCGTAATTTCGTCACCCGAAGAGAGGTAGACAAAACGCCGTTCAGCTATCACTTCAGACGCAAATGCCGAGGACAAAAAGATCAGTGAGACAATACCGGCGACTTTCTTCATTGGGTTTCTGATCATGGCTTGCTAGTGTCTCATATCGCGATCTCGGCGACAATTGGCGTATATTTCCCCCGAAACCATGGCAAAGAAGCGTAAGATTAAAGACGAAGATCTCGTAGGCCCAGCCCTCGTAAAAGAGACAGCACGTCGCATCCGCCTGGCAAGGACCCACTGGGACGCCCACAAAAATGGCGCCTGCCGTATGGAAAGGGAACGCGCCCTCAAGCTCTACAACCGACTCACCAAAGAAGAGAAAGACCAAATCCCTCAGGTGTTGCGAGTCTGGCTACGCTATCGAAGCGAAAAGTATTTCGGCGACCACCGAACCCCACCCGGAACAGGGCGGAAGAAAAAGGGGCGATAGAAGCTGACTAATCCGAAATAATGGCAGCTCATTTGCGAGCACCAATTTCCAGACTCATTCAAGGCGTCTTCGAATCGTTTCCGGATCAATTCGCTGATCGAGGATGGCAGCCACCATCACCCGCTCACCATGAACTTGATAATAAATCGCCAGGAAGGTCCCCGGTACTAATTTCCGACGATAGCCGAGATCTCTCAAAGGACCGATTTCCGGGTTGAGCCGCACAAATTCAAGAGACCGGTCAATTCGCAAAAACACATTCTCCCCATATTGCTCGTAAACTCGGAATCCGCACCCGCAAGGAGGACTATCTCCATCAATTCCCGAGAATATCTTTTTTCACTTCCTCGTAACTGCGCGCCGAAGAAGGATTCCGGCGATATTCTGCCATCCGTGATTCCAGCAATTCGATAATCGCGGGATCAATTCCACTATCCGCCTGATTCTCAAGTTCTTCCCACAACTCGTTCGCAAGTTGAAGCTTTTCCTGATTGGTTAGCTTTTGAATTTCAGGGATCGTCTCCAGGATCATACCGAAATAATACCATCATCCCCGCCCAAAGCCAACTCGGATCAGATGATGAGAAGCATCCCCGCCCAAATACACCCACCAGGAATCGAACCTGGACCTTCGGCTCCGGAAACCGACGTAATATCCATTTTACTATGGGTGCCTTGGATCGAAGCGATCGAAAAGAATCGCCCCGGGTCAGGGGCGGGTAAGATGGGTCTTTCCGTCCCGATTCGCAAGTAATTCTAGGGATTTCTCTCAGGGAAACTGGGCCTTTACACCCAGTGCCCAAGGCCATATCGTCCCGCCCACTGCCGCAGAACCACGGCCCACACCGCATGGCGGAAGAAAAAACAGGCAAAAAAGTCGTTATTAAGATCGGAACCGGAGTGCTCACGCGCAACGCTTCAGGGGAAATCCATCATGCCATGATTGCCCGGCTTTCCCAGGCAATCTCCGATCTCAGCGCCGCCGGACATCAACCAATCGTCGTGAGTTCTGGTGCCGTGGGCGCAGGTCTCAACACATTTGGACTTCAGGAGCGCCCGACAGAAACGGGAATGCTTCAGGCATGTGCCGCAGCTGGCCAGGCTCGCCTCATGCATCTCTATGAGAGCCAGTTTGGGCACCACGGATTGAAAATCGCCCAGCTACTCGTCACCCACGACGATCTGGAAAACGACAAGCGCACCGCCAATTTCCTCAGCACGCTTTCCACCCTGTTGGAGCACAAGCAGGTCGTTCCCATCATCAACGAAAACGACTCCGTCTCCGTCTACGAGTTGAAAGTCGGCGACAACGACATCCTGTCCTCCATCATAGCCCGGCTCATCGAGGCCGATATGCTGCTCCTTCTCACCAGCGTCGACGGTCTCCTGCCACCCGATGCCAAGACCGATAAGGACATCATTCCCCAGGTAGACGATATCGAAGCCGTCCTCGGTTTTGCCCGCGACGAAAAAGGCGAACTCTCCGTAGGCGGGATGGGCAGTAAACTTCGCGCCGTCCAGGCGTCTGTATTGGCGGGGATCGAAACCATTATCGCCAACGGCACCCATCCCGAGCAACTCCTCGATCTCGTCGAAGGCGGTGGCATCGGCACCCGGTTCACCGTAGCCGAGGACAAAGTCCCCCAACCCTGATCTGTGTTTCATGACCTCTGAAGAAATCTGCGAACAAGTATGGCAGATGGGCAAGCAGGCCCGTGCCGCCGCCCATGCCCTGACAAAGCTCTCTACCGAGAAGAAAAACGAAATCCTCATCGCCATGGCCGACGGTGTTATGGCTCGCGAAGCCGAGATCATCGAAGCCAACGAGCAGGATCTCGCCTCTGCTGACGACCTCGGCCTTACCGACGCCATGAAAGACCGGCTGCGTCTCACCCCTGAGCGCATCAAGGCCATGGCCGACGGCATTCGCGACGTCGCCGGCCTTCACGATCCCACCGGTGAGATCATCAAAGAATGGTCGCGTCCAAATGGTATTCGCCTTCAGAAAAAGCGCACCCCTATCGGCACCATCGGCATCATTTACGAAAGCCGACCAAATGTAACAGCCGACGCCGCCGTCCTCTGTTTCAAAACCGGCAACGCCACCATCCTTCGAGGAGGAAAAGAAGCCATCCATTCCAATCGCGCCATCGCCGCCGCCCTCCAGGAAGGCGGAGCCACCGCCGGCCTTCCTGATAACAGCATCCAGCTCATCCCTTTCACCGATCGCGAGAGCGTACGTCATCTCTGCGAAATGGACACCTACCTCGATCTCATCATCCCTCGAGGAGGAGCAGGTCTTATCGAAGCCGTCGTCGGCATGGCTCGCATGCCCGTCATCAAACACTACGACGGAATCTGTCACGTCTTTGTCGACAAAGACGCCGGCCTCGAAATGGCCGAAGCCATCGTCGTGAATTCCAAGATCCAGAAACCCTCCGTCTGCAACGCCCTCGAGACGCTTCTCATCCACAAAGACGTAGCCAAAGAATTCGCCCCACAGATCGCCGAAAACCTCCTCGCAAAAAACGTCGAGCTACGCGGCGACGAAACGTTCTTGGAACTCTGCAAAGACGACAGGCCTGTTCCTGCATCGGACGGAGACTGGAGCACTGAGTATCTCGATTACATCCTCGCGGTAAAGATCGTCGATGATCTCGACGCCGCCATTGAGCACATCAACCACTACGGCTCCCACCACACCGACAGCATCGTCACCGAAAACGAAGAAGCCGCAGAGAAATTCCAACTCGAAATCGACTCCGCCTGTGTATTCTGGAACACCTCCACCCGCTTCGCCGATGGTGCTGAGTTCGGTTTTGGAGCAGAAATCGGCATCAGCACCGACAAGCTCCACGCCCGCGGACCCATGGCCCTCGAAGAACTCT
This sequence comes from Verrucomicrobiales bacterium, assembly GCA_002698785.1. Classification (GTDB taxonomy): domain Bacteria; phylum Verrucomicrobiota; class Verrucomicrobiia; order Verrucomicrobiales; family DEV007; genus Arctic95D-9. Next base: position 707,116 of record PAAG01000047.1, read on the forward strand.
GTAGCTACAAGTATCTCGCATTCGGTACAGGGCAGTTGAAATGAGCGTATATAAAAGCTCTTACTCTGCTGCAACCTTGTGACTGCTGTATTGGTATTCACAAGAGGTCTGGATTTCATAGATTCCTATTGGGAGAAAGAATGCCGGAACTTGCTCACAGAATCATGATAACTGCCCCCTCTGATTAATGCAGCCTTGTCGACTCACTACCACATGTCATCTCACCAAATGACTCAAAACCGCTTCAATCCAAAGCTAGGCTTTCGGTGGTCGTGACGCAGCACCCATACTCGGACTTACGCTAGACGGATATCGTATAGAAAGTGATAAGGAAATCGCTCCAGATTGCAACGACGGAGGCCAGAAGAATCGAAATGGCAAATCTTTGGATTCTCTAGAACTTTCGCAATACCAGACCAGAATTCATCATGGAAGTCATCCGCAAGTGACTCGGAAACATTCTCATAGTAGGCAATCGCACCATTGAGGTCCGATTGCACCAGGCGATGATACCTAATTTCCACGACGTCGGATTCCGGCGACAAATTCGTCATGCCCGATCATTACACTCGGATCCTCTTCAGCTTCTTTCATTCTCTGAAAGACTTCCTGATCCGTTACCGAATGGTCAGGCGGAGAAAGACTTTGAAGTAGGCGGGACGCCAGCGAGGCCCGTGATTCTTCATCGAGCTGGGAAGCTTCCAAAGCTATTTCTTCCAAATCCATCAGGAGTGATGATAATTTAATCTTCCCGACGGCGCGAATGTTTTTCTCCTCTTGTTTCAGAGAATCTAACTGATCATGGCAAAAGTCCATCTCACCCCCATCGACAAAGCCAATTGGCTAGCCTGCGCTCGTCTCTCCCTTCCCCCGGAGGAAGAGAAATTCGTGGCACCTGCCGTCTACACAATCGCCCAGTCGAAATTCGAAGAGATCCACCAACTCCGGGCCATCTATCACGAGGGCACTGTAGTGGGTATGTTAGCCTTCTGCCACGAAGACGAGCCCGAAGAGAATCTCGAACTCTACTGGCTCTTCCGAATTCTCATCGACAAAGACCATCAAGACAAAGGCTACGGCACCGCCGCCATCAAACTTCTCACCGACGAAGTTCGATCTCTCGGCGGGAAACACCTTCGCACCATGCACCGTCCAGAAAACGAACGGGCTCGCAGAGTATATCAGAACCTCGAATTCAAAGAAATCGGCAATCTAGATGATGGGGACATTCTCTATGAGTTGCAGATCTGTTAGGAAAAGAAGAGACCATTATTCCTGCATGAATGCTGTCCACATCCGTCTCGTATGCACCTCCTTTGCATACCCCCATGTCCCATTCACGAGATTTCCAACTGACTGGCTACGCCAACGTCCCCTCCATATTTACAACCGGCGACATCGCCGAGATGCAGGAAAACGTCTCGCGCTATCTCACCGATATCGCACCCGGGCTAACTCCCCCTCTCGCTATTCCGGCCCCACAGAAATCAGAAGAAGCCCCCACACAATTTATCTTCCTGGGCCGGATGGATCTTCACGACGTGTTCTTTGAAAAACTCAGACTCGATCCACGATTACATGCCCTCGCCAAAGACCTTCTTGGCACCGAAGTCGAGGCCCAGCACGTTCAGATGCTCAACATCGTCCCCGGCATTTGCCGCGCCACACCACCTCATCAGGACGCCCCAATCTTCTCAATCGAACCAAATCACGCCGTCACCTTCTGGATTCCCCTTTCCGACGTCGACGTAGAGTCAGGTTGCCTCCACTACGTTCCCGGCAGCCACTGGAATGGTTATCTGCAACATGCCGACTCCGGAACTCGCCGCCTTGTTGAAGACGAAAAATTCAAAACGAAAGGCGTCGCTATGCCTGTAGAAAAAGGCGGCCTCGTAGCACACCACTGCTTCACCATTCATTACTCATCGGAAAACCGTTCCGGAGAAAATCGATGGGCTCTCGCCATACACTTCTTTCCGGTAGGAACGCGCAGTTTTGACGAGGACGAATGGATACGTCGGCAGAAAATCAGCGCCTAACCACTCGCCCAAACCAACGTCTCAATTAGCAGAAACATCCCCTACCGTTCCGGCGGCCTGCGCTATCAAGAGCTTCATCTCTACAGGATTGCGCTTGTATCTGCCATAGCATCGAAAGTGGATATTCTCCTTCGCCAGATCGATCAACCGCTGGGCACGAGACCGGTCGATTCCGAATTGCTTCATCAACGTCAGGCACATTTCTTCACGGACACGTGCACCATCTCTCACCGAAATCGTTCCTTTGATCATCAGAACGGCAATCTTGTCTGCGAATTTTAATACAGCGCCTTCACTGGGCTGTCTGGTGGGCTCAGATCGATCAAAATAACCACGCTGACGGTCGGAAGAAGTGCGAGTCTTTGGTTCGGCAATGGATTCGGTTTTCATAAACATGAAGAACCATACCCAAGGGGGTGGGACATCTACGGCCCACCCCTGTCAGAAAATTCAAATTTTCTGGAAAATCGCCCCCTTAATTTCCCTACACCTTCTTCACGAACTCCGACTTCAGCTTCATCTGGCCGATACCATCCACCTTGCAGTCGATATTGTGCCCATCAGAACTCTCGACCAGTCGAATGTTCTTCACCTTCGTTCCGATTTTCAGCGTCGTAGAAGTTCCCTTCACCTTCAGGTCTTTCGTCAGCTTAACTGTATCGCCAGTTTCCAGCACGTTGCCATGAGCATCCTTAATCGCACCGTCGTCCTCAGAGGCAACAGTTCCGTCACCGTCTTCGGCAGACCATTCATGGCCACAATCGGGACAAACGAACAGGGTACCATCGGGGTATGCGAATTCAGAATCACACTCAGGGCATTTGGGAATATCACTCATTGGTTGGCCTTCCTTACAGCTCACAAAGTCTGAAAACCACGATTTTCTCTTACGGGAAACAAAAAATTCATCCAGCATTCCACTCAGTCGAGATCAATCCCCTGGGACGGGAACGAAAAGATTCGCAAAGCTTTCCTTGTAACGAACTACCCATCCCTTTGTTTTCACCATTGCGGCATCATTCATTTCGGATCAAATAACCCGGAGATCTCAAGAGCCCGGAAAATGAGGACATTGACCATCGCATTGCTACTTTTGACACTATCGTTCTTCCAGTGCGACGCTGAGGATACAAGTTCATATACTCTTCCTGATGGCGCTTCGATTATAGCGAACCCTCAATACACGATTCATCCTATCGAAGGCTCGGAACCTGAGTTCGGCGACACATTTCAAAGACGTGCGCAGATAAGACAGAAGCCCTCGGAAACCGAAATCAGTACAAATTCCGTCGCTGAAGTCTGGATCTACAGCAGGACCTTTCCGAAACCAGATTCTGACGCAGAAAAGTCGCCGACAGAATATGAACTCTTTGAGAATACAAAAAACGGCCGCATGGACAAATTGCGTAAGGCCGTCCCAGAACCGGATCGGAATACGCAGGAAATCACCGAAACATGGATCGATTTAAATGGCCGAAATGCACATGTATTCACCGCTGTTTCCGGTTCCAAAAAGACGCGCCTTCAGTTGATAACCGTGTATGCTAAAAACTCGTTAGTATCATTCTTGTACTCCGGTCCTCACCGAGAACCGGAAGATTGGATACAGGAATACATTGAAGCGATTCACACTCCTTCCGCACTGAAAGCTTACGAGGCAGATGTCCGCAAACGCATCGGAAATTCGTGGGAGAAAATGACAAGAACAAATCTCCAATCCGGCGGTATTGGCAGGGTAGGTTTTTCGTTAACAATCGCACCTTCAGGACAGATCAAAAATTGCGAAACTACTGAATTGGACGGTAGCAAGTCCCTCGAATCACTGTCGAGAATGGCAATCAAACAAACCGAACTTCCCCCTCCTCCAAACAATACCGACTTTGAAATTTCGTTGAGGTTTATTGTCTATTAACCCTGGAAGACGATTCCCCTTTTCTGGGGCTTAGCTCGACATAGGCAATCACCTCGATGGGTTCTCGAATCGATCAATTTAGACCGTTTCTCAAAAGTATTTTCGTGAATCGACCGAGTCGGAATTTTATGGAACAAGGCGCTTTGAGGGAGTGGAGCCTGCTCCATGACCGAAATGGAACGCAGTTCCTGGAGATTCCGACCGGGTTACAAAAAATTACGAGCGCAGCAAGCAACCTCTCAATCCCCAAATAATCTTCGATTTGCGAAAAGACTTTTGAGAACCGGTCTATTTCCCGGAAAATGATCGCCACCGTAGCGAACATCGTGTATGCCGTTGCCATGCGCATTTTGCTATCAACCCTCGTTCTTTCACTCTCCCTTCACATCGGTTTCAGCGAAGAGTTCCAGAAGCAGGAACCCACTCCCGAGACCTCTGCAGCAGCCGAAAGCCTCATCGAAACCATGAAAATGGGAGAAATGTTCGAAGACTCCCTCTCCGGAGCCTACGAAACCCAGATGGGGCAATTTGCCAAAATGGGAATGAGCCCCGAGGGAATATCGAAGTTAAAGGCCGAGATGCTCGAGTTCACCCTGGAGATCATGCCGTGGTCAGAGATGAAACCCGAAATGGTTCGCATCTACGCATCTTATTTCACCGCCGAGGAACTCAACGCTCTCGACGAGTTCTATAAGACCCCGACCGGACAGAAAGCCTCCAGGCTCATGCCTGAACTCATGGCAGAAGGAATGCGCCTCGGCCAACAGCGGGTAGAAAGTCGCATGGGCGAACTGCAACAGCGCATCGCCCCCATCATTGAAGAAGAACTTAGCAAAAAGGCCCAGCAGTAGGCTCAGGTTCTCCACCCCCCCATTTGAGAGAGCCCTCCCATACTGGGCTCTCTTACTCTTTAAACCCGAAAGAATTCGGCGAAAGGTCAGGCTGATACGCGGCTCATCCGTATCCGCTTTTTTTACCGCGTGAGCCCAGTGCTTTTGTGTTACCTGGCTCATACAAAACAGAGAGCCGTGTGGCAGCAAGTAGGTGTAACGAAGGAATGAGGCTGTATTCAGGTTCACTCACATTCATAGCGGGACATTCTTAAACTCATTCCCTGAGAGGAAAAAGCTACCCCATTTTCCGCCCAACGAGAAAACTACTCCGCCTGCGCGTATTTCCCCTCCACCATTCGAACCTTGGGGTACAACCGCACCACGATTTCGGGTACCAGCTTCTTGTTTGTGACGTGCATGAGAGCACGCACCAGTTCTTCCAGAATACATACCACCTGAAATTCCATCGGCAGGTCCTTCATCCGATTGCAGTCGAGGAATACCCACTCCTCAAAATGCACATTGATCATATCGGGGTGCGACGGAGTGTATTCCAGCTTTCCACGACTGACGCTGATCTTCCATGGAGCTGTCCCGAAGATTACGTGAGCGGGCTGGCTGAACCATACCGATGGACCAATCACTTCTACAGCAGTCCAGAATGCCTCCACGATCCCCTGCATTGATCTTGGCAAGGGAGTAGCGTTGATTTGAAAATAGGCGCGAAACTCATCAGGAATCCCCTGAGTAATCTCTTCCTGGGTAATGCGGTCAGCCATGTAGTGGTTTTGTGCGGAACAGTTTCCTCTCCAGCAAATATCCGAATCCCCACAAACGCAAACGGATCGTCAATTAGACGTTGTTAATACGGATGTGTCAAGGACTTGGCAAAAGCCACAGCCTAACAGGCCATCGTATCCTCCCGATCCGGTGTCAAGATTCTCATGGCCTTCACATCCGACCTGTCGGCACAATTCTAGGGAAAATCCTGCGAAAGCAGTTCCACACTCCAAAGGTTCCCTTGTGGAATTGAGCCACGGGGGAGCTAGTTTTTTTCTAGAAGCGATCTCATAAATACTGGATGGTCCTGCTCCAACGGAATTTGGTGTCGGGCAAGGCGCGCCAAAGAAGCTGGCTGGCGCCGCCGAGGTCGGGACCAGTGTCTGCGGCGCAACGCGGCCCGTCACCAAAGGACATGGAGCCAGAAGGGACTCTGGAGCACTCCGGCGTCGCTGCTCACTTTCTGGCCTCACTTTCTTTTGCGTCAGGGCCGTGCAGTATTTATGAGATGGCTTCTAAGCCTCTCACAGCCACGCACACACATCACCATACAGATTCCCTATCTAGGGTCGACATTCTTCTCAAAGATGGAATGCTCCCTGCATCCTGTTTTCGTAACATTTACAGCATGTCCACCACTGAAACCGCTCGCGAACTCCTCAATACCGGCCTCGAATCTCTCGAAGAAGAAGTCAGTGAAATCATGGGTTTCCTCCGCGATGTCCTGGAATCCACCGGGTCTCCAGAACTCGCTGCCATTCTCCCATGGCTAAGCGACAGCGAGACATCCGCAAGTGATCTCGACCCTTCGGATACCGCGCAGGTCTACTCGATTGCCTTCCAACTCCTCGACATGGTGGAAGACCGGGTCGCGCAAGACATGCGCCGCAAACGCGAAAAAGCGCTGGGTCCCGAGGCGGAACGAGGTCTCTGGCCGAACACCCTCGCGGCGCTGAAGAAAGACGGTTTCACCGCAGGAGAAATAGCAGCCGGCATTCAGTCAGTTCGCGTAGAGCCCGTTTTCACCGCGCACCCCACCGAGGCGAAACGCCCCAGCGTCCGCGAACGCCACCGCGATCTCTACGACATACTCATCAGGTTGGAAGACGAAACCTACACGCCTCAGGAGCATGATCGCCGGAAAGAAGATTTCCTCACTGCTCTGGAAGGTCTCTGGAATACAGGGGAAATCCATGTCGAATCTCCCACCGTCGAGCGCGAGCTGCGAAACGCACTTTTTTACCTTCGCCATGTGTTCCCAGACACAGTGGCACGGCTTAATCGACACCTCACATGGGCGTGGGAAAATGCTGGCTTCGATCCCGCAATTCTTGAGAACAGCGTCGGTCCCAAAATCCGCTTCGGCCTCTGGATTGGAGGAGACCGCGATGGTCACCCCTTCGTCACAGCCGATGTCACCCGTGCCACCCTCGCAGAACTGCGTAGCCAGGCATTCAAACTCTACCGCGACGAACTGCGCGAAGTTGCCTTCCAGCTCACCGTATCCGCTGCCTTTCACCCCGCGCCCGAGGCATTCACAACACGGGTCAAAGAACTGGCAGAAAGCCTCGGCGAAGAAGGTGCCTACATCCTCAGCCGCAACCCCGACGAGCCTTGGCGTGCCTTCGGATATCTCCTTCGTGCCTGGGTCGTTGCCGACCCCGAAATTGATGCCGACGCTTTTCTCACCGACCTTGAGCTCCTCCACAGTTCACTGGAATCCATTGGCGCAATCCGCCTCGCCAATCAGCATGTAAAACCGTTGCTCAACAAATTTCGTGTCTTCGGATTTCATCTCGCAGAACTCGACATTCGACAGAACAGCGCTTTTCATGACAAGGCCGCTGCACTCTTGCTTGACGCCGCTGGAGTAGAAGACGGAGCCAGCTTTGCCGATTGGCCAGAAGAAAAACGGGTCGAGTTTTTATCCACAGAACTGGAGTCACCCCGCCCCCTTCTCCACATCGACCAGTCCATCGGCGATCAGGCCGACGCAGTTCGCGACTGCTATCGAGTGCTCGTCGAGCAGCGCAAGAAATACGGCAAAGGTGCGGGCGCACTCATCGTGAGCATGACACGCCAGCTCTCCGACCTCCTTCTCGTCCACCTCTTTGCTCGAGAAGCGGGTCTGACCAAATTCATCGACGGAAAAGCCGTATGTCCTCTCCAGGTAGTCCCACTTTTCGAAACACTCGACGACCTGGCTGCCGCACCCGGCATTGTAGACGAATACCTCTCTCACCCTGTTGCGAAGAGAAGCTTGGCACTTTGCGACGGCGACCCCAGCCAGCAGATCATGCTCGGCTACAGCGACAGTAACAAAGATGGCGGTATCATCGCCAGCCAATGGGCCCTCCACAACGCTCAACGTGAAGTGGCAAAAACCGGTAGTAAACACGGCATCGACATTCGCTTCTTCCACGGTCGTGGTGGCACCATCAGTCGCGGCGCTGGCCCCATCAACTGGTTCATGCGCGCACTGCCGTATGGATCCCTCGGTGGTGACTTCCGCATGACGGAGCAGGGCGAAACCATTGCCCAGAAATACGCCTACCCTGACAGTGCAGCCTACCATCTGGAGAGCCTGACGGCCTGCGTCACTCGCGCCACCGTTCGACATCGCGGCACCGAACCGCCAGAAGACCCCGGCATCGACCTCATGCCGAAACTCGCCACTTGGAGCACAGCAGCCTACCGAGAGCTGCTCGAAACCGAAGGCTTCATAGCTTTCTATCGCCAGGCCACGCCCATCGACGCGCTTGAGCAGACACAGCTCGGTTCTCGCCCTTCCCGTCGGACAGGTACCGCCTCTCTCGACGACCTCCGCGCCATCCCCTGGGTATTCAGCTGGACTCAGGCACGATTCTACCTTCCTGGCTGGTACGGAGTCGGCACCGCTCTCGAAAAGTTGAAAACCGAGTCGCCCGACGATTTCGCCCGCCTCGCAGAGACAGTGGAAAGCTCCACCCTGCCCCGCTACGTATTCACCGGCGTCGAAACAAATCTCATCAGCGCCCAGCTCGATCTTATGCGACTCTACGCTTCACTCGTCGAAGATGAGAAACTGCGCGCTCGTTTCATGACGAAGATCGAAAACGAGCACACCCTCGCAAGCAAGCATCTTGCCGAATTGTTTCCTCGCTCTATTGATGAACGCCGTCCGCGCTACTCCAAGACCCTGACACTCCGCGAAAACCCACTTCGGATCCTCCACGAACAACAAGTCGAACTCCTGCGCGAGTGGAGAAAAGGAGGCGAATCATTGCCAAGGGAACTCACCCTTTCCATCAGCGCCGTAGCCAGTGGCTTGCGGACGACGGGGTGATAAAATGGATTAGTTCATCACTCCAACTGCCTGCACGCCAGCCTCCCCAACTTCCGCAGAGCATTCTCCAATCGATCGTTCCACTCATACCCACAGTTCAGTCGGAGACAGTTCTGAAACCGGCAACTCGCGGAAAAAATACTACCGGGCACAATACTGATCTTTTCCCGAAAAGCCGCCACGGCGAGTTTTTCGGTATCGGCTCCCTCCGGCAATTCGATCCACAGAAGAAAGCCGCCCTTCGGCTCCGTCACCGTAGTTCCCTCAGGGAAGCAATCGAAGATCACGTTGCGCATCAGATGCATCTGTTTGAAGTAGGTCGAGCGGACACTACGGAGATGTCGATCCACACCGCCTGATCTCAAAAAGTCTGCAATCGCCAACTCTGACAAAGTCTCGTTCGAAGGCGATAGCGAGTTCTTCAAACTCATCACTTGGCCGAGATACCGCCCCGGTGCCATCCATCCCACGCGCATCCCCGGGGACAAAGTCTTCGAATATCCCCCGCACTGGATCACCATTCCCTCTCGATCGAAAGCCTTGAGACTCGGAGGACGAGTACCGTCGTGATTCAAGTCCCCGAAAATCTCGTCCTCAATAATCGGGACCCCTCGTTCCGTGCACAATTTCACCATTGCCTCCTTCCGCTCGACCGGCATCAGTCCTCCCATCGGATTCTGAAAATTCGGCTGCACGAAAACCGCCGCCACTTCGTGCTGATCGAGAACTTCCTGCAGCGAATTCAGATCCAGTCCCGTTTGCGGATGAGTCGATACCTCGATCGCCCGATATCCCATCCTACGGATCAAATTCAGAACACCAAAATACGTCGGAGACTCAACCGCGATCAAATCACCGGCATCCGCCACCGAATTCAGGGCCAGCACCAAAGCTTCCGAAGCGCCTAGAGTACAGACAATATCCTCCGGGCTGAGACTCGTTCCTTCCACCTGGCACCTCTTCGCGATCTGCACTCGAAGCTCGAGTGCGCCCGGAGCTGTGCTGTATGTAAAAGCCGCACCTCCCATCTCACGTGCCCGGGAATTGAGGTACGTCGTCAGTTTCCGAAACGGCAGCATCTCCGGTCCTGGAATTGCAGCGCCAAAAGGCACCACATCTGGATCCGACACCGCCCGCATCACAGCATCGTGAATCGAGGATGTATTCACCTCGACCGGCTTCGCTCGATGACGGGTAATCGTCGGCGCCGGACCGCGCTCTTTCGGAACCTTCACGAAATACCCCGACCTGCGCTTTCCCTCAATACAGCCCTTGTCTTCCAAAAGCGCATAGGCAGCCAGCACAGTAGACACACTTACACGATGACTCCGACTCGTCGCACGAACGGAAGGAATCTTCTCGCCGGGTCGGAAAACACCATCCTCGATCGATTTCTCCAGATCCGATGCCAACCGCCGATATCGCGGTTCTTCTACCTCTTCTGTCGCTGCCATGACTTCAGTATCTCCCGATCCTCACACACAACCAGATACAGATCGGACCCAAATGAACCATAACAGATGAATTTTTCCATCTGTTATGCATAACAAACCATTTCTCTGTATCTGTTACGATAGAAAAATCGAAGCACATTGCCTCATGACCACCAAAGAACTCACCGAAACCCAGCTCTTTCAGAGCAGGCCGACCAAAACAAGAACCAACAGGAGCACGACATTGAGTCGTCTTACCTCACTCTTCGCTCAGCCTATCGGCTGCGAAATATTCGTCCGCCAGATGTTCCCAAAGAAATAAGAGAACTGATCACTTCTTTTTCTTCCTCTTCTTCGGTATCGACTGAACCGTCTCAGCCCCCACTCGATCGAGATAAGCAAGAAGCCTGTTCTGCATATTCTTCACTTTCTGGGGATTCTCGCTGGCAATGTCACGCCCTTCCTCCCTTGGATTCTTAGAAACCACATACAGTTCGGTACTTTCGACATTCCCCTGTCCATCCCAGAAAAGCATCAGCTTGTGGTGCCCCATGCGTATCGCTGAAAACCGCTTCCCAGGCCGGTGGAAAAACAGCGCCTTATCAGGCCGATCAAGCTTCGCCTCCACATTCTCGAATAAGGGCTTCAAGCTCACCCCATCGACCTCCTCAGGCAAAGGCTCCGCCCCACCCGCCAGCGCATGGAATGTCGGAAGCAGATCATACCCCGCCACGGGTGTCTCGCAGAACTGCCCTCCTTTGATCCCCGGTCCGGCAATCATAAACGGAACTCGGATCCCTCCCTCGTACAAACTGTGCTTCGCACCCGTCAGCGGAACATTCGTCGGCAACCGTGACTCATCTCCCCCCGGCACCGTCCCCCGACCTCCGTTGTCCGCCATGAAAACAACGTAAGTGTTCTCCTTGATCCCAAGCTCGTCGATCGTATCCAGCAACCTTCCAACACCATTGTCGAGTTCCTCCATCATAGCTGCCCAAGCCTCCGTGTATCCTCGGTCTGGTGTCCCTTTTTCCTTGTATTTTCTTAACATTTCCTCGGAGCACACCACCGAAAGATGCTGAGCATAAAAACTGGTCTGCACATAAAACGGATGACCTGCGCCACTTTGTTCTTTCATGAAATCCACCGCACTCTCCGTCACCGATTTCGTTAACTTGGGATCTTCGTTGTCGATGTAATACGGCTCAGTATTGTTGTGATTCGCCCCCTTCTTATCTGGATTCAGCGTATTGGGCATGCCACCCGTCGCATTGCCCGTTTCGCCATCGCTCTTGTCATAGCCACAATCCTCGGGAGTCGAGATCATCTGCTCGCCCCATTTTCCAAAATGCGCACAACGGTAATCAGGATTGGCCTGCTTCAAAGCTTTCGGAATCGTCAAATGATCTGCCGGGACCCACGAACTCTTGAATTCACTTCCGCTTCTCGCCGCAGTCGTCCCGCACTGGATGGAACGCCTCGTCGGAGTGCACAGCGGTGCCGGCGCATACCCACTCGAAAAACGAATCCCACTCGCACCCAGCCGATTCATATTCGGAGTCTCGAGATAGGTCGACATCGCATTGATATCTCTATCGACCATCGAATCCGACAACTGACTCCACCCCTGATCGTCCGTGAGGATCAGGAGGAAATTCGGAGCATCTTCCGAGTAAAGAGCAGACGTCAGGAGCAGACAGAGTAAAATACGAGAAGTCATATGTGAGAGCGAGTTCATCCACGCTCTTCAACAAGCCCGGAAAGGAGAAGTTTCATCTCAACGCAATCACGTGCCGAACTCTTTTCAACGTCGTCAGTCTAGATACGTACAGCACACAGCTTCATTACTCCAACGAATCCAGAGCCCCCATACGAAACTCTTCTGAAACGGTACGCTCCGTTTTCATGAGCCCTTCGATTTTTTTCACCACTTCTGGATGATCCGCCGCCACATCCTTGGATTCAGAAGGATCGTTTTCGAGGTCAAACAGCTCGATTTTCAAAGGATCCTCTTTCTTCTTATCCAGCAAGCCCGTCCTTATTCCCTTCCACTGGTTCCCCAGCCAAACCGCCTGCTGCCCTTTGTAACCCTGAAATTCACGATAGAGAAAATTGCGCTGACCGTCGTCTTTGCCTAGCAACGTCGAAGCAATACTCTGGCCATCGATATCCTCTGGCGCTTTTGCCTTGGCATCAATCAATTCAAGCATGGTCGGCATCCAGTCCTCAAAGCCAGTGACGTAATCCGTCACGCTTCCTGCCTCGACTTTACCCGGCCACTTTACGATCTGAGGAACTCGAATGCCCCCTTCATACAACTCCCCTTTCAGTCCACGCAAATCCCCCACGCTGTGGAAGAACTCGTAGTCGACTTCCTCTTTCAGGTGTGTGGTCCCGTTATCTGAGGAAAAAACCACAATCGTATTCTCAGAAAGCCCGAGCTCATCAACCAGGTCGAGCACTTTTCCAACGTAGCCATCAAGGCGTGAGATCATCGCAGCGTAGGCAGCACGCGGAGTAAAGTGCGGAGTGTATCCATACCCACCGTCACGGGTAAACGGCGGGTCGTTCCAGTCCATCGCGAGATACGGTTCCAACTGCTCATCGGGAACGTGAAGTGCCACATGTGGAATCAAACTCGGGTAATACAGAAAGAACGGCCTGTCTTTGTTGTTCTTGATGAAGGCGAGAGCCTCATCATTGATGTGATCTGAAGCGTAGTCTTGCCCTTTGAAAACATCGTAGCTCTTCGGATCGTTCGGATCCGCTCCCTCCGGAAGACTCGCGTGTCCCGGAACCGGAGGGTCGTTTTTCAGCGGATACTCGGCCGCATCACTGCGCAGAAACGAAGGGTAGTAAGAGTGGGCATGTGACTGGCAATTGTAGCCAAAGAATCGCTCGAATCCCTGCGTATTCGGGTTTCCCTCTGACCAGATATTACCGAGCCCCCACTTCCCAAACGCGCCGCATACATAGCCTTCCTCTTTCAATAGCTCAGCGATGGTAATTTCCGTCGACGGAATCGGATGCTGCCCTTCCGGCTTCATCCCACGGTTGTTTCGCACGATGGCATGCCCGGGATGCTTGCCCGTCATCAATACACAACGAGACGGAGCACATACCGCGTTTCCAGAATAGGCCCGAGTGAACCGCATCCCTTCACCTGCCAGTTGATCGATTCGGGGCGTCTTGATTTTCTCTTGCCCGTAGCACCCTAGCTCCCGATACCCGAGATCATCGGCGAGAATGAAAATGATGTTTGGTTTCTCCGCCATCGCAGGCGAGGCAAGAAACACGCTCATCGTAATTAGAATCAGCAAGAACCGCATGAACGGATGAAAACGCATTCAAGACCGAGGGTAAAGCCCCTTTCAAGGCGGGTTCGTGTCATAAATCCCAATTTGATGCTTGTATCACGACGAGGCACTCACCTAGGCTCGACCTCGCCAACATGATATTAGAGGGTAGGAAAACGAAAGTAACTAATCGAATAGCCTATTCAATGGCATTCGCGGTCACTTTCGTTACTTATGCGACGGCAGAAGACTACTCTGTTGCCTTTGATAACCTGCGAAAAATAGGGCTTCCAGACACAAAGGGGTCAAACTATGCAATGCTCGTACCCGTCGAGCAACAATATGACAACTGGGGCAGAGATTCTTTCTCCCTTTTCCCTCAACTATACAATGTACAGTTCTCAGGAAACTCCTGGATACTGTCCGAAACTACAGATGAAAACACGTTTGTAGCTGTCGTCGGTGGAACAAGGATCAGCCAATTCTCGAAAACGGCCGAAAAAAATGCTTCAATGGCCGCCACTTGGAAAAGCTCCGATCTCGACTCCGACGTGAAATTGCTTAAAGCAAAGTTCAAAGACAGTGAATTCAGAGATAGCCTCGAGTACGAGCCATCCATCGGAGGGGCGATCCTTGTATTTGCTGCGCACGTCGACAGAATGGGAGGCAAAAGCGATGCGGCCGATTTGGTGAAACAGTGCCTTGATGCGATGCCGACTCCGGAGATAGCCATCCAGTCAGCCATTGAACTAGTCGCGAACGGAAAATACGAAATCGCACGTAAGGAAGCCTACCGCTCAGGAGATTGGAGTAATTTCGCAGCCGAATGCAGGGAACTGGCAGACACTCTCGGCACAGGGTGGACTGGCTCCCAAGCTGTTCTGATTCTTGCCGAGCGCGCAGATGAACAACCAGAAGTACCCCCTCCTCTAACCGCTCCCTCAGGAGTCAACCTGAGCGAAGCGGACCATGCTCTGGCATCCAAATTCGCAAAGTTGCAAACCAGTAAATTCCTTGATCGATTCCGACACGTTGGGCCTTGGGTATTTGCGAAAAGAGCGGGGTTCGAACGGTATGGGCCACTCTCCAGCCCGAAAGAGCAAGATGTGCTCGACACTCTACTCGAACGAAAGAAAGAGGTAATCCCCGCGCTCCTTGCAATGCTTGATGATAAGACTCTGCTTCCATTCGATCGCTCTTCTTCACAGGTGATATCCGATGAGTTGGATCAAACTCTTGAGGAATCCGGCAACGAAAATTCGTCCATGTTCCCCCGTCCTTCCACAAGAGCTGACATAGCAGCAGCATTGCTCCTTCCGCTGGTACCTAACATTGACACCTACGAGACTGGAATGAACGAATTTCGCGATATTTCTCTTAGTTGGTGGAAAAGGGTCAAAGATATGTCGGAGATCGAGCTCGCCCGCGAATATCTCCGCACACCCGACAGGGAATCTTTCGGACCCGTAGCCGAATACCTGGCAACTCATGGGAATGAAGAGGATTTTGCAACAATTGAAGAACTTCTTGCTGCCAAACTTTTTTCTTCGACCTGGCCGAACTACTCCGAAGCAAGAGCTTACGTACAAGCGCGAGGCAACGATGCAAAACCATTTATCGATACGATTGAAGAGAAAGTCGAAAAGACAGCTGAGCAGCTCGCCTCTGCCGAGAACCCTGAATTGGAACAATTCAAGAAAAGGCACGAGGACAACCTGAAAATGTTGAGAAGCCTTATCTCAAATGAATCTCTCGAAGACATTCTCCTCCGCATAGCCTCAGGAGAAGAGGACATAAACAGCCAACGGCAAATCCTTGCATCAAAAGCCCAGACTACATCTCCTCAGGAATCGATTGAAGCTTTCGTACGGGCGGCCGATGCCGCGACTGATCCAACGGCAAGATCTCAATTACTCGCATGGTCCGGGTATTTTATCCGAAATGACAATTCAGCAAAACTTGAGCTTACACGAAAAGAGGAGTGGAAGAGGCTTCTTGCTGACGATCGCAATCCTCAGGGTAACACCCCAATCTCTGCCACAGCTGCTTGGATAGTAGAATCCCTTTATGATGCTGAATCAGTCGCCGAACTCACTCAATTTCGCAGGATGACGGGAAGAGCAGGTTCAGATTTGATCCTGTCTCGGGCAAAAGCGCGAGTTGAAGGAGGCGATATCCCTCCCTTCCCGAAAGCATCCGATGTATCTGAAGAACGCGCTTCGGAAATTCGCGCCGAAATTCTCTCACTTTCAGAAAATCGCGGCGAGCTACGGGCAAAGCTATCAGATCTATCGCTGGCCGAAAGGTTCCTGGTGATCGGAGAGCCTCCTAGCCAACAACCCACTGGCATTGGTGCTTCCCAGGGCGAAGGAGTTAAAGAAAAGCCGAAGGACGAAGTAGCATTGGCTATCGAATCTGTTCAATTCGAGATCTCGGAGGTAAAAGTCGAAGGACAATGGCAAGGCGAACTTCCTACGATAGGAGAAACGTTCACCACAGACATATTCGACTCGCTGCTGAATGATGGATTGGATTCCGTCTCCGAAGACGGCACGTTCTCGCTGCGTATCGAACAAGAGTCTCCGTTCGGCCCAGTGCAGATTTTAATTGGCACACCCAGCCGAGATGAGTTGCTCGCAGAAGAAGCTGTCGCAGCTAGTTTCAGCGGGTTTTCTCAAATGATCTCGGAACCGATCCCTATCGTGGCCGCCAGTTTCGGTAATCAACGCTTTCAAGCTTTCTGGTTTCCAGAAGAGGAAGAAAAAAAAGAGAGCCCCCAGCCCAGGCCCGCATCTTCCGGATACGACTTCCGTTCCTACATGAAAGACTCTGGAGAGGAGGCACGTAAAGGCTTGCCTGCATGGTTGTCAGCTCCTGCTGCCTATGCCCGGCCTCTCGATATCCGAATGATCGGATTTACACAAGAACCTCCGAAAGAAGACGAATAAATCCTCCACAATTTATGAGCACCAAAACGAGCGAAGCGGTCTGGAAGGAAGTCCGGGACAAGGTCGAAGAATTAAAATCAGAGACAGCAAGAGTGATTGTCGGTCAGGATGAAATTGTAGAACAAATGTTGGTATCTCTGTTGTGCCGAGGTCACTGTCTTGTGATCGGCGTGCCAGGACTGGCAAAGACCCTTTTAGTAAGCACGTTAGGAAAAATACTGGGGCTGAAATTCAATCGCATCCAGTTCACTCCTGACCTCATGCCCACCGACATTGTCGGAAGCGAAATCCTTCAGGACACCGAAGCAGGAAAGAGAGAATTCGAATACATCGAGGGCCCGATCTTCGCCAATCTCATTCTCGCCGACGAGATCAACCGCACGCCACCAAAGACCCAGGCAGCCCTGCTCGAAGCCATGCAGGAAAAACAGGTTACCGTTGCAGGAAAGAGCCGACGGCTCGAAGAGCCGTTCATAGTCTATGCTACGCAAAACCCTATCGAACACGAAGGTACGTATCCACTGCCCGAAGCACAACTCGACCGATTCTTTTTCAACCTCCTAATCGATTATCCCTCAATCGAAGAAGAGGAACAGATAGTACGTCTAACAACGGCAAGAGACTCCCCGACTGCAAAATCAGTTCTCACGCCAGAAGAAGTCATCCAACTTCAGGATGCCACCATTGACGTACCAGTGCCGGACCATGTTCTGAAATACATTCTTAAACTAACCCATTCCTCACGACCGGGTTCCGAGTTTGCCAGCGATTACGTAAACGAATACGTTGCCTACGGCGCAGGCCCTCGGGCTTCACAAAACCTGACCAAAGCAGCCCGCGCGCTCGCCCTACTACGAGGCAACCCGACCGCTTCCGTCGAAGAGGTCAAAGACCTCGCCCGCCCCGTCCTTCGTCATCGTGTGATACCGAATTATAATGCCACTGGAGAAGGAATCTCGGTTGAAGACATCATCGAAACACTCCTGGAGCAAGTCGAAGCCTAAGTCATATGGCCGGCCATCGTTACCTTCTCCCCGAAGACATCCGCAAACTTCAGACATTTGAGTTTGCAGCACGTGCCGTTGTCGAAGGATATTTGTCAGGACGCCACCGTTCGCGGTCAAGAGGCTCTTCGATAGAGTTTCACGAATACCGTGAATATACGCCAGGAGACGACTTAAAACTGGTGGACTGGCGTGTCTTCGCACGATCCGATCGGCACTTTCTCCGGACCTTCGAACAAGAAACAAACCTGGAATGCCACATTTTCCTGGATAGCAGTGCGTCGATGGGGTTCAGCGGTTCGTCACCAATTTCCAAACTGGAGTATGGCTCCTTTTTCGCCGCAGCGCTGAGCTATCTTGTCATTCGCTACGGAGACCGAGTTTCTCTGCAATTATTCGACGATAAGATAAGGGAATTCTTCCCTCCTGGCAGCACCGGTTCTCACCTCAACTTGCTCTTGAACACCCTCGAACGAAACGAGCCAGGAAACGAAACCTCGCTGGCCGAGGCCCTGCTCCGATCGAAACCACTCCTGAAGAGAAAAGGTATCTTGGTCATCATTTCCGATTTCTTTGACAATCCAGCATCCATTTTCCAGGCATTAAATCCCTACCTCCACCAGGGCTTCCGAATTCACTTGTTCCACCTTTTGACTCCAGGGGAGCTTGATCTGGAACAACGCGGCCTAACAAGCTACGTAGACCTCGAGGACGGGTCACGGCTCATTGCCCATCCTTCCGCTCTGCGCCAACGCTACAAGGAGGCTATCGAAGATCATATCTCTTCCTTACGGCAACTCTCCCAGAGAAGATCGGTTGATTACTCACTTCACCGGACCGACTCCCACTTTTTCCAACTGTTCGACAAGCTCGTGAATTGAGCCTTCCGAAATGTCTCTCACTTTCCTGAATTCGAACCTTCTCTGGCTGCTGGCCCTCGCTGCGGTTCCGGTTTTGCTACACCTCTTTGCACGTACTAAGCCTCCCACCTACCAGTTCAGTTCTGTCGAGTTTCTTCGGAGAATCGTAAAGAAAACCATGCGGTTCAAGAAGCCACAGGACATCCTACTCCTGATACTCCGCACTATCGCGGTGCTCGCCCTGATTGGCATGTTTCTGCGCCCGCTTTTATTCACCCAGGAAAAGCTCTCGGGACTGTTTCAGCAGAAGAACCTTGTAGCTATTGTCGATGCCTCCGCCTCCATGGCATATGTTGAAGGTGCCCAGACTCGTTTCGCCACGGCATGCGCAGAGACCAGCGAACTCCTTTCAGGACTATCATCACGCGACCGGGCCAACGTCATCTGGTTGAAAGCAGAACCCGAATCCGTTTTCCCGGATGAGCTTGGTGAAAACCTCAGCTACCTTAAGGACCAACTCCGACGCGCATCGGTGACTTCCGAACGTGGAGCTATAGACAAGGCATTCTCCCTGGCGGCGAATTTACTCGCTGAATCAGAAGGAACCCGCGAGATCTGCGTTATTTCCGATTTTCAGCGCAGCGCATGGGAAGAATACAAACCATCTCTTCCTGAAGGTGTCGATCTCATTCACGTCAAGATAGGGCGAACCGAAGCGCCAAACCATTCAGTCAGCAGTCTTTCCTTCGAACCTAGTCATCCTGTGGTGGGTGAGAATCTCTCGCTGTTTGCCGAAATAACCAATTTCTCCACCCTTGACACTGAGACAACTGTATTCAGCGAAGTCGGAGAAAGTCGAAAGTCCAACAACCTATCCCTAGCCGCTGGAGAAACAGCAAACGTTACTTTTCATCATCGCCTCACGAACCCCGGTCCTGCGACAATCCGCATATCAATCGCAGAAGATGCTTTCCCCGGAGATGACACCCGTATGCAATCTGTGGAAGTACGGCCGTTCTTGCGAATTGGAATTCTTGCAGGGGACGACAAAGCAACCGCCAGACTCTGGACGAGAGCAACTCAATCACTGGGATGGGCAGTCCCCGAATGGATCACAATTGAGGACCTTGAAGAATCTGCAGACAGATTCGATGCTGTATTTCTGGCAGGAGTGCCGATCGAGAATCCCACATCTATCCCGACTAGCACCAAGGTCGTAGTTCAGCCGCCCATTGGCGAACAATCCCGATTACTTCCGGACCAATCGGAAACTGAGACGATCGTGGTTTCAAAAGAAACATCGAAAGGAAAACCCTATCAGTTACAGATCTCGGATTCCGAGGCGTCTCTTTTCGATGTGTTCCGAAGCGGCGAACATGGTTCGATAGACGGCCTCGGAGGAAGAGAGCGAATAGTGCTCTCCAATCCGCCCGGGAAATCCACCCTTCTTTCATTCACTGACGGAAAACCGGCGTTCGTTCAACTGGCACCAAATCGCTACCTATCATTCCTACCTCTTGAGGAGGCGAGTGGCAATCTCGCAGGAAGAGTCGAGTTCGTTCCTTTTATTGCTGAACTCCTTTTGTCCGATCGTAGCACTGGAAACACCTCAGAGATCGAGATAGACCACGAACCAGGCGAGGCCGCATTCTGGAGCCCTCAAACCCCGATCGGTTCTGAGAATCTAAAACTCACCAAAGGAAAGCTTGAGATTCCGTTTCAACCGAGCGAGGCCGGCAGCTTCCGAACAGACGAACTTTCCGAGCCGGGAATCTATGAGTGGAGCTTGAATGATCGAGCTGTGGGATATTCTATAGTGAACTTTCCCGTGTCAGAATCGAACCTCGCCGCGCTGTCCCCAGAAGAAGCGCAAGAGTCCTCCTCCGTGCTCGTCAGCGGAGGGAGGGAACTACGCTACCTGAGAGATGGCATAAAGATGTGGCCCTGGTTACTGGGAATCGCCCTCTCGGCCGTACTACTAGAAACCGGCGTCACCCTTTGGGCGGCGAAAAGTCCATAAAATAGCCTTCACCGAATTGAACTTTGATCGCTCCATCACCCTGAATCCTCCTTTCTCTACTCCTCACATGGTGCTGCTTTTCGTGGCGCTGACCATTCTGCTCGGATGGGTTGCGTGGAAGAGCACCGACCGCTTACGCCCCACTACCCGGTTTGCGGTCGTATCGTGCCGAGTGCTTCTTGGCATGGCCCTTCTTGTTTTCGCGCTAAACCCGGGCCGCTGGATAGAGAGTGGTGAGGAAACCACCCTTTTCTGGTCAGTTCTAGCCGACAACAGCCAAAGCATGGATACCAAAGACGCTCCTGGCGACCTTTCGCGATGGGAGACGGCAACCAAGCTTGCTTCACAAACACTGGAAGGAACAGATTCACCGAATCAAGCCGATTTCTTTGCATTCCATGCCGATTTGATCCCCGTCGAGGAAAAGGAGTTTTCATCCCTCTCTCCTGATGGCGAACAAACGGATCTCGTTGAGGCAGCAGACAGCCTTCTCACGCTCGCGCGAAACCGAAGCGGAAAGTTTAAAGGCAGCATCGTGATCTCCGACGGAAGGCAAACCATAAAAACCCCTGACATGGAACGAATCGCTCTGCGTGCACGAGCGAGTGAATCGCCCTTTTATATCCTACCGGTCGGAGGAGAGGTAAAACCTGTCGACTTAATACTCGAATCGACACGCCGTCAGTTTGTTGCTTTCGCCGGACAGGAAACCACAGTCTCCGCGAGAGTCTCCGCGCAAGGACTGGGTCCAGTACGCCCGGTGATTGAGCTACACGGGCCTCAGGGAGAAGAAATCGAAACGCGTCAGATCGAATTATCGGGCGACGAAGAAAGAGAAGTCCGCTTCACCTTCCCAGCCCTTCCAGCAGGCGTGCACCTGCTTGAGTTCCGCACGAGTGAGTGGCCTGGAGAGAGAGTCACTTCTAACAATTCGCAATCCTTCACCCTGACCGTTCTCGACGGCACCACGAAGATATTCATGGCCGAAGGCGTTCCATATTGGGACTCAAAGTTTCTGGCTCAGATGATTCGCAACCAGAAGAACATGGATATCACTTCTGTCTATCGGCTTGCCAGCGACCGCTTCTTCCGAGTTGCAACTGGAGACGAAAGGCCTGCCGAAGAATCAGGGAACATCTTCCCGGCTTCGATGGAAGATCTCAGTCAATACGACATTATTGTTTTCGGGAAAGGCGCTGAATACTTTCTTGATGAATCACGGCTCGCACTGCTCAACGAATATGTTCGCGATCGTGGAGGAGCCGTTCTTTTTACCCGCGGGAAACCCTACCGATCTACGTTTGAAGGTCTTGAGTTTCTTGAACCAGCGACTTGGGGAGATCGCATTCGACAACCACTTACTCCCCAACCCACGTCGTCGGGTGAAGCGGCAGGATTGTTTGGCGATCTCCTTCCCGGCATCGGGGATCCAGTTTGGCAGGAATTACCTTCGCTACAGGAATCATATCAGTGTCTCGAATTGAAATCCTTTACCGAAGTGCTTCTGGAAGGCAGATGGAGCCTCGATGGAAAGGAGCAAACTGTCCCTTTGCTCATGAGTCGCCGCTTTGGTCGAGGAATGACCGTCATGCTAAATGCAGACGGACTTTGGCACTGGGACTTTTTTCCGTCAGACAGGGGAGTCGAAGGTCAGTACGAAGAATTCTGGGGACAGCTTATTCAATGGGCGATCACGTTTTCCGAATTCCTCCCTGGTCAGGACCTCTCCCTTAACCTCGACCAGTCAGTCGTTCGTCCCGGAGAACTGATTGGGGCTCGAATCGGCTTTCGCGGAGAAAGCACGGAAGAGTCGCCTGCCAATCCCGCCATTCGAATCATTCGTGAAGACAAAGTAATTCGTGAGGTTCCGGCAGCCAGGCCTTCAGAAACATCTGTTCGGTGGGAAGCCGGAATTACGCTCTCCGAGCCGGGCAACTATCGCATTCAGGCATTCAATGAAAGTGATCCGGAGAAACCCGGGCCAAGCCTACCAGTAACAGTGCTTCCCCCTCCGAGCGAAACAGACGAGCTGAGCGCAGATCCCGAATTCCTGCGCGCTTTCGCAGAACTATCTGGTGGCCGTCTCATCGAAGAGCACGAGATTTCGGAGATTGTCTCGCTACTATCGACACGCGAGAAGCAGATAGAGCGCTCAAAAGCTGTATGGGATCCTGCGTGGGATCATTGGTGGTGTTTTTCGATCGTTCTTTTCATCGCCTCTGTAGAATGGTTTACTCGCAGAAGGAGCGGATTGCTATGAGCGTGGAAAACAAGAAGCCTGAGAAGTCGCATCCGCCGGATTCGCCGCCGGATGCGAGCTTTTACCGATCACGGCTTTCCGCTTTTCTCGCGACCTGGCGATGTGGCCTACTCCTGTCCACCGTTTTCCAGATCGCCGCGATCTTCCTCCTTGCATTACTCATCTATGCATCCCTCGACTATTTCCTCGCTCTTGGCAGTCAGACACGGTTCGTCTTGGGAATTCTCCTTGTGGCTGGAATATGTATCGGGTTAATCGGAAAGTCCTTCGGTATCTTCCGCCTTGGAAAAGACGACATAGCCAGACGTGCAGACTTGGCCTCCACTCGAAAGCGTAAGCCAGTTCAGAGTGCCCTGGAACTTCTTAGCGAGAAACCTCACGGCACTTCGAAGTCATCAGGCCTGCACGAATACTTGATCCACAGGTCTGTCACCGAAGCCAACTCAACCCTGCAAAGCCTGACGTGGAGGTCCGTTTTTCCCGCCACGGAATTTCGACGATCCGTCGTACAACTTTTAGGTATCGGAGTGGTTTTCTTCCTCCTCTTTTTTGCCCTTCAAACGATGGCAACAGTTCTTCTCTCGCGCATCGCCACACCATGGAAAGACATCCCCCCCTACAGTCCGCTGAGCTTCGCTGTTTCCCCGGAGACACCTGAGATTTTTTATGGCGATGACGCGACCGTTGCGGTTGAAGTTACCGGAGCTCCTCTAACCGAGCCAGTACGCTTTCTGACCCGCGACGGTGACAAGATATTCGAGACAGTCTGCTTCCAAGATGGGCCAAATCGTTTCGCTCAAAAACTCGAACGCGTCGTCAAGCAGACGGAATTTGCATTCGCCCATGGCAAGGCTCGAAGCCACTGGCACAACATCGACCTCCTCCTCGAACCAAAAATCGCTATCGCATCCGTCACAGTTATTCCACCTGACTATGCAAACCTTCCTGAAAGAACATTCCTCATTGGCGAAGAACCTCTAGCAGCTCTTCGCGGTTCGAAAATCAAACTTGCCGTGACCAGCAATCGCCCCCTTTCGGCCGGAGAGGCAACTCTCTACCCTGTTGGCAAGTCGAGCGCTCAAGGGAAGGGAATAGAGGGAGAAAAGACAGCATTGCAAACCGTTGCATTTGAGTGGGAGGCAGAAGTCGAATCCACACTCGAGGTCGAGATCCGAGATGTAAGGGGATCACCGAACCGTGAACCGCTTCTCATTTCTCAGAGACTAATTCCTGACAAAGCACCTGAACTCTCAATTGAGAAGCCTCCTGTCCATCTCATGGCTACCCCTTCCATCTCCTTCCCGATTGAAGCCCGTGCAGAAGACGATCTTGGACTCGCGCGCGTCGATTTGGTTCGTACCGTGGTAGGGTATCGTGACCGATTGGAGAACATAACCCCCGCAGGTAACTCCCGAAGATTGGACTACGAAACGGAAATGGAGCTTTCTACTATCGGAGTCCGTCCCGGTGAAACTATCGAACTTTATTTCCAGGCTACAGACAGCAATCCCTCAATGGCCGGAATCCCCGCCTCCGAAGTCGCGCGAGTACAGATCATTTCGAACGAAGAGTATGCCAGTATCATTCGCTCGCGAACCACCATCCGTGAGTTTGCAGACAGGTTTCGAGTTGTGAACAAAAGCCTGAATGAATTGGGCGAGGCCATGGAAGATCTCGCCGAAGCACAGAAATCGGGCGATGCCGACGCTATCGCGAAAGCCCGTCAAAAAGCAACTGAAGCCGCTGCTGCAGCCTCTTCCCTTTTCGACCTACTTTCGAAGGATTTCGCGGCTTTCGATCTGGAGAAAAATGCCATCGAAGGTGCCGCCGAAACACTCCGGCAAATACGAGAGATACAGAAGACGCTTGAAGAAAGCACTCCATCGCCGGAAGCGCTCGCACGTATGCTGGAGACGCTGGGCCGAAAGCAACAGGAGTATCAGGATCGAAAAGAAAATGCTGAGGAAGTCGCAGCAGTCGCCGAGTTGATGGAAATAGCAGCAGAGTTCTCAGAAATTGTCCGCGGACAAGAAACCCTGACACGTAGATTAAAACAGTTCGAAATGGAGACACGCAGTGCGCATGTTCCGTTTCTCCAAGCCTTGGGGAAAGACCAAAGCACACTCAAAGATCAACTGGAGAATTTTGAAAAAGCACTCGGTGAACGCATCTCGAAAATACCGGCAAACTATGACTCCCTGGCTGAGAGTGCCCGCGCCTTCTTAAACGAAGTCATGAAAGCACGCGCGGACGTCGACATGGAAACTTCTTCCGACGCCGCCGGAAATGAAGACGGAGCCAAGTCCTATCGATACAGCTCACTAGCCCTCGAAAAGCTGAATGCTCTTCTTAGTCAGAATGGAGACGGCCAAGCTTTCTGCAAACTCTGTGAAGGACAGATGCAGTTCCCCGTGCCGAGCGAGCTTGAAACAACGCTTTCGCAGATGCTAAGCTCTATTTTCCTACGCTCGGGTAGCGGCAACGCATCCGGCACAGGAAGTAGTGGCCTTGGAACGGGAGGCGATTCATCGGATGGTTACTCTATGGCTGGCTTCTCGGCCCTCGATATTCCAGTCATCGGTCCCCAGCGGATGCGCCTCGACTACCAGTCCAATACCCAATTATCGGAGGATACCTCAAGTTCAAACCAAAACTCTGGACCTGTGGCAGAATCGCCCAGCGAATCGGAACGCTTTGAAAACACTACCAACCTTCAACCCACCGCCTCTCCCCTCGATTTCGACCTTGTTCCCGAACAGTATCGAGACGCAGTGAAACGTTACTTCACATATAAGAACCTGAACGATTCCCAGCAAGTAATCCCATGAGATACCTACTATCTATTCTATTTGCCCTTTGCCTTATCGGCGTTCCCAAAACCCGAGGCGACGATGGCGTCATCCAATGTGCAAACCTGATCTACGCAGGGACAAAGACGTCTCGATGTTTCAGCGATCAGTTTCTCACGACGATGCAGCAGAAAACGGCGATCCCCGCAGAGCGCCGCTTCAGGAGTGTTAAACTCTCTTCGGACGAGTTATTTGATTATCCATTTGTCATGATGACAGGAGAGTCTTCCTTTTTTCTATCCACGAAAGAACGTGAGAATCTCCAGCGCTATCTGGAAAATGGAGGCTTCCTTTTAGCTTCCGCCGGGTGCTCGAACAAAGACTGGAGTCGATCATTCCGCGCAGAAATGAAAAAGATGTTCAACAAGGAAGCTCTCGAAGAGATACCGATGGAACACCCCCTCTTTCGCACGGTCTACACAATCGATAAGCTTGAGTTATCAAAGAGCAGCGGCGAGGCATCCCTCGAAGGGATCGAGATCGACGGCAAACTCGTTGTTGTCTATTCCGAGGAGGGGCTGAACGACACTTCCAACCGGGCCGGATGCTGTTGCTGTGGAGGCAACGAAATCAAAAACGCAATGGAGGTAAATGTAAACATTCTCTCCTACGCCCTACTTTATTGAGTTGAGTCGTTGCTGCTCGATGGGAACTTCCCGCTTCATCACCTTTGCTGCCGCCCTGGCATTTCTTACCGCCTCCGGTCTTTCGGCCCCATCGACAGGATTAGATTCCATTCGCTCGCAATCTGAGGAAATGATTCGGGAGAGCGCACTAAGGGATTCTCTCTCCTGGTACGACGATTTGGATAACGCTCTGGGCGTGGCCAAAGAGGAGTATCGCCCTGTCGTGGTTTTCTTTTTCAGCTCAGCCGATGGGTGGAGTGCACGAATGCGTGCTCAAGTCTTTTCCGACGAGTCGGTAAAGCGGCAGATGGAGCACTATGTCAGGGTTGAGGTAGCTGTTGAGGAAAATGAAGAAACTGCAGCGAACTATCTGGTTCGCGGCATCCCTGCGATTCGCATACTCTCTGCAGAAGGCCGAGCCCTCCAAGGCCGAGATGGATTCGTCGGAGCCCCTCAATTAATTCGAATGCTTCGATCCGCGTTAAACGCGGAATATCTGAAACAGACCGACCCCGGATTTCAGGAGCTCCTCACAAAGCTGGAAGCCAACACGATCTCAACAGAAGATTGGCATGAAATCATGCTAAGCCTCGGCGAGCCACAGAAACGTGAACCGCTTCGAAAGCTCGTTCTGAAACTGGAGCCATTTCCCCGAGCCGAGCTGGTTAAGCTACTCTCTGATTCCCGTCTCGCTGTTCGGTTAGGAGCGATAGAGCTATTGGAAGAGTTGGCAGGCAGCGATTTTGGATTCGATCCGTGGATGGGTTCATCCGCCGCCTCTGGAAACGAAGCCTCTCTGGACAAATGGAATGACTGGCTGGGGAGCTCCGACAGTGCCGGTGTCAAATCCATCTACAGTGTTCTCACCGAGGAGCAAATTTCGTCTTACCTTCGTGATATTGTCAGCGGAAACCGGGAACGCTCTGTCCGCGCAAGCAGAATGCTTCGAAACGGAGGAAGCAACACAGCTCGATCCCTTCTGTCCTTCCTTGAAAACAACCAGGAGATAGCCCCGGCAGCCCGCAATCGAATTCGTGAACTCTACTACTCCCTCACCGTACCAAGTGTATCGGGAAGCGCCCCGGACACCATTGCTCACCGGTTGATTTTCGGGAATCTGGATTCCAGACTCGAAACCATCACGGAACTAAAGAATGCCGGGCCAGCAGCAACGCCAGTTCTCAGTGATTTTTTGAACGATGAAGATCCGCTCATCCGCGAAACATCCATCGACGCGCTTCTTACCGCAGGCGGGGCGAACTCGATTGGCGTCGTCCAGGAACATCTGAAACAAGAAGACGACAACGATGTGGTCATTGCTGCTCTTCGAACCATCGGAGTAAATGAAATCCGGAACAGCTCGACCCTGGTCGCAAAGTATGTCGATCACGAGGAAGAAGATATTGCCATCATGGCTTTAGAAAGCTTGGGAGCGTTAAGGGCACAGGACCAATCAGATGCGATCGTAGCGAGTTTGAAAGACGGCCGTTGGCGTGTGCGAGTTGCTGCCTTGGAAGCCCTTCGTCGCTTCAAAGAATCCCAGTATGCCGATGATGTAAGACCTTTGTTAGATGACCCCGACGAATTTGTTCGCGTGGCTTCAGTACAAGCGATCGCAAGCATGGACGACACCGCAGCAACGCCCAAGCTTGTTCAGCTTTACAAAAAGCATCCGGAGACACGTGGCCCGGTAATCAGTGCTTTGTTGTCCATGAATCAGCCTCTCCCTGAGAGTTTGAAGAAAGATCTCCGTGCCAGCGAACCTGATGCGCTCCTGTCAGTAATCGATGCAGTCGGACAGGAAGGCGGTGAAAACGTGGATATCATTACAGAGTTCGTGGAGCACGAAAACCTCGATGTCGCGTGTGCTGCAATACGCGTCGTCAGTAACAATGGAATGTCTTTCTCATCCAACCAAGAACTGATCTACGAAGTTCTAAAGGAAGGGCAACCGGAAAAAGTCGAAGCGGTACTCGACTCCTTGGAATTTGAAGAGGCTCAATACCAGCAATACAGTCGACGGTTCACATCCAATCGTCCTGCTCTCAGCAGACCTCCCGAAGTTCAGGCAATCTTCGACTCGTTCTTGCAGCGCCCGGAGTCATCTTCTTCTCTGGGATCGACCGATCCCCTCATTGCTGTTTTCGAAGCAATCGAACCTTATCTGAGAAAAAGTTACGACGATTCTATCCGCCATAACTCCTCCGTGATACTCACGAAGGCAGGAAACCCGGACGCTGTTGAACAATTAAAAAAAAGCCTAATCTCACAAAGCGTTTCCGAACGAAAACGTGTAGCCGATTCCATGTATCGGGCATCGGACAGCGTATTGCCTATCCTGGTCAGCTTGATGCGTGACCGATCTGAAGATGTCCGCAAAGAAGCTAGTTCAACGCTCCTCTACCAAGGATCCCGCAAAGAATTTGTAGCTGCCTTTTTTGAAGAGGTTACTCGCCCGAGGGCGCTACTGAAACCATGGGAAACAGACATCGATTATCTGGACAACGGCGCAGAGAGCGGCCCGTCCAAGGGAATCGCCAATGAAGCCGCAAAAGACATCCTCGAAAGCTCGGGCAGTACTGCCCTTCGCTCTCTCGCCGCCCTGACATTACGTTTTGGCTGGAACTATGGCGACGAAGAATACCTGTTACCCCTTACAGAAGTGGACGAACCGGAACTAAGGCGCGCGGCCTGGTATGCTATTGGGGTTAATAGTAAAGAGACGATCCGCGATCATCTTGATACCATCGCAAATGACCCATCAGAAAAAGTGCGAGCGATCCTGCCTTACGTCCTCGGAAATGAAGACCGGTATTTCGTGCATTACTTTGACTCTGAACACACACAGAGGTTCTGGGATAGCGGACGCGAGAATCTCGACTTCGAGTTTAGCGGGGACCCTTTTGGTTCTGGTGCCCAGAAAGTGAGACTCGAAGAAGAGGAGATAAAAATCCTACACCAGCTTTCAAGGGATTCGTCACCCGCTGTTCGAATCGACAGCTCGTTCCTCCTAATGGCAGCGGGAGAAAAACCTGACGCCGCAGATTTACAATCCACCCTGAGTTCTTTTCCAGATCGCGAGAGCATCCAACAGAGGGTCAGCGATTATGTAGAAACAAACTTCCGCAATCTCGATCCAAATTACAAATTCCTGCTGAACCACATTGACCCTCAACGCATTTCATCAAGTGAACTACCTAACATCTACGCCTATTTTAAGTCTGGACCAAACGACACAGAATCTAATTTTGACTGGAAAGAACGCGCTGACACTCCTAGAGAGAAGATAACCGACAAGGAAGTCGGACGAACTGGGAGCAGATCAGAAGAACCTTCCGGCGTCGAAATTGTGTATTTCTTCAACCCTGGCTGTAAAGAATGCGCCCGTGTCGAAGAGCAACTTGCTGAGATCCAAGCTTCATTCCCCCGACTCTCCGTCTCCAAGCAGAATATCCGTGAAGCCCGGTCCGCACAACTGAATGAGGTTCTCTCGGAGAGGTTCGGCGTCCCGGAGAAAATCCGAATGGTCGCTCCCGCCATCTTCACAGGTGACGGATATCTGATCAAAGACGAAATCGACTCGATGAGACTCGGCAACCTGATCGTACGGTCGAGTGCCTCCGGAAACTCCACTTCAGGCTGGTCCGCCCTGAACGAGAAGGATATCGCGACGGCTTCCCAAGCGATTGAGAGTCGTTTTTCCTCCGTTGGAGTGTTTGTTATTCTCTCAGCTGGTTTCCTCGATGGTATTAATCCGTGCGCTTTCGCTACAATCATCCTCTTCCTGAGCTATCTCCAGATAGCACGGCACGGCCCTCGCCAGATTATTATGGTGGGCTTGTCTTTCATTTTAGCAGTTTTTCTCACCTACTTCGCACTCGGTCTGGGCTTGGTCGAAATTGTGAGTAGGCTGCAGTTCCTGAAAGGTGCAGGAATGGTTTTAAATGTCATTCTCGCTGGATTCGCCTTGGTCATCATGTTTCTCAGCCTGCGTGATGGAGTTCTTTGCGTGCAGGGGCGCCTGGCAGACACAACGCTTCAATTGCCCGGCTTCCTGAAAGACCGCATTCGCAAAGTCGCTCGGACCGGAGCAAGGCACCATCGCTTCGTCGTTGCCGCGTTTGTGAGCGGAGTGATCATCTCCCTGCTGGAACTCGCCTGTACGGGCCAGGTCTACCTCCCGACAATCAACTACATGGTCCAAGAGGGAAAAACCTCCGCCTATTTCTTTCTCCTGATCTACAACATCGCATTCGTGTTCCCTCTTCTCGTGATCTTTATCCTGGCGTTTTTCGGGATGCGAAGCGATGCTCTCATCGCTTTTCAAGCCAAACACAGCGCGGCAATTAAGTTCGCAACAGCAGCACTTTTTCTCGCCCTCTTCCTTTTGCTACTATTCCAGATACTACCCTGACCACCTCATTCAGTCGTCATGCCCATCCATATCGACCCGTTGTCTCGTCGACGATTTCTGCACCGCACATCGATCCTTTCTCTAGCAACTACGGCAACTTGCTTATCCGCAGCCGAAGAGAGATACGAAAACTGGGCTCTCCTATCGGATACACACATTGCAGCAAATCCGAGCGAAACGACCGGAATGGGAGTAACCATGGCAGGTAACCTGAAACGAGTCGTAGCAGAAGTTCTCAAAGAAAAAGATTCACTATCCGGTGTCATCGTTGACGGAGACTGTGCTTATATCGACGGACAACCCGAAGACTATTCGACCTTAGCTTCATTGCTCTCCCCCTTGGAAGAAGCAGGTCTTCCGATCCACTTCACTCTCGGCAATCATGACGATCGAGATGTTTTCTACGGCGCCTACAAGAGTCGTGCCGGCTCTTCTCCCGTTGCCAGCAAGCACTGCACTATCATTGAGACAGCTCATGCGGATCTCATTCTTCTCGACTCACTCCGATTCGTGAACAAAGTCGAAGGCGAAATCGGCGAAGAACAATTGCAATGGATTACTGCCCGACTCAAAGAAAATCCTGACAGACCTGCTATTCTCATTGGCCATCACTATCCTCAGGTCGTTCGCACCGATGTGATTCCTGGAGAAAAGAAAATCCCAATCAGCGGCCTAATCGACAGTGAAGAATTCCTCAAGACTATCGCCGATCACCCATCTGCAAAGGCCTACATTTACGGCCACAGCCACAACTGGACGGTGAAGAAGGACAAAGCCGGCATTCACCAGATCAACCTCCCTCCGACTGCATACGTTTTCGATCAAAGCCGTCCCAATGGATGGGTAAAAGCAACCATCGGAAAAAATGGCATGACGCTGAAACTAAATGCCCTCGATCCCTCCCACGGGCAAAACGGTGAAATGCATACCCTCGAATGGCGATCGTAAAAATCTCGGACAGCGCCACCGAGTGCGTCTAGGGTGCGTGAATGGCTGAATTGGGAAAAACGAACCGTCTTGTCATCGTCCGCGACTCCAATCACGGATTCTTCCTCGACGGTGGCGAACACGGTGACATTCTCCTTCCGAAGAAAGAAACACCGGAAGATGTCGAACAAGGTGATGAGATAGACGTCTTTGTCCTGCGTGACTCGGATGACCGTATCATCGCGACACGGGAAAAACCCATTGCAGAAGTCGGGCAGTTCGCCTCGTTGAAAGTGACAGCCATTCACCCGCGACTCGGTGCTTTCCTCGACTGGGGTCTACCAAAGGAGCTCTTGCTTCCATTTCGTGAGCAGCCTTTTCGCGTGCGCGAGGGGCAAAATGCGGTCGTCTACATCATGGTCGACGAAAAGTCTGACCGTATTATCGCCACCGGCCGGAACAATCGATTTCTAAATCGTTTTCGCCATCCCTACAAGGGCGGCGAAGAGGTATCACTGATCGTTCAGGAGAAAACTCCTCTCGGTTATAACATGATCGTCGATCAGTGCTATAGAGGATTACTTCACGACAACCGCATCAAGCGCCCCGTTTCCATAGGTGACGTTCTGACAGGGTACATCGCCTCAGTTCGCGAACATGAAAAGATCGACATATCCCTTGAGCCTGTCGGCTACAAGAGAGTCCCAGACCTCTCCGAACGAATTATCGAAGCCCTGAAAACCGAAGGCGGCAAACTCCCTCTTGGCGACAAGAGCTCCCCCGAAGCGATCCGTGAGGCTTTCGGAACCAGTAAAAAGGCGTTCAAGCAGGCCATCGGCGCACTCTACCGGGAAAGGAAGATCAAACTCTCCGGAGAAGAAATCACCTTGGTAGACACACCTCCTGCGCAATCTTGAGGAGAGGTCGCGCAAAATTGGACTTGGCACGATCGTGACTGTGCCACAGGATTTCGCTTTCAAGCCCCCAATGAACAGAAGACAATTTCTCGGCACCTCTTCAGCCTTCGGCCTAGCCGGCCTACATGCCATTGCTGAAGAAGACCTTAGCAAATACAGCGAATCTCTCGTTCCTACCAGAGCGATCACCAAAGGACCGCAGTTTCATTGGTTTGGCTATTACGACAAGCTTCAATTCGACCCATCCAATCGTTTCGTATTGAGCAACCAGGTCGATTTCGAAGGGCGAACACCCACAGCCGAAGACCGTATCAAAGTCGGCATGGTCGATATCGAAGATGGCGACAAATGGACTGAAATCGGGAAAAGCGATGCTTGGGGGTGGCAGCAGGGCTGCATGCTCCAATGGCGCCCGGGAACCGAATCAGAAGTCATCTGGAACGACCGTGAAAAAGACAAATTCGTCTGTCGCATTCACGATATTAAGACCGGAGAAACTCGGACTCTCCCTCGCCCTGTCTATGCCGTGAGCGCAGACGGCAAATGGGGAGTCTCAGCTGACTTTGCTCGCATCCAGAATCTTCGCCCCGGTTATGGATACAAGGGAGTCTCAGATCCAGTTCGAGATCAAAAAAACCCAGCGACGTCTGGCATCTGGAGAGTCAATATGGAGACTGGTAAATCCGAACTTATCGTCACCCTCGAACAGCTCTCTGAAATCCCTTACCAAGGCAAGTCTCTCACCGACAAGTGGAATTATGTGAACCACCTACTCGTCAGCCCGGACAGCAAGCGATTCATCTTTCTCCATCGCTGGAGGGACAAAGGTCCCGACGATCCTGATTTTTCCGTGAACAATGGATTCGTTACTCGCATGTTCACAGCCAATCTCGATGGAAGCGACCTGTACGTTCTGGATCCGTCAGGATATACTTCCCATTTCATCTGGCGCGACCCAGAGCATGTCTGCGCCTGGACAAAGCCGGAAGGCAAAGAGTCTGCGTTTTATCTCTTTAAAGACAAAACCGATCAGGTCGAAATTGTAGGAGAAGAGAAAATGCCATTCAATGGGCATAACACATACCTCAATATCGGAAGCGGTTCCGAGTGGATACTCAACGATACCTACCCTAAGGGAGTGAGGCGCCAACAAACCCCATATATTTACCATGTCCCGACCGACACTCGGCACGACTTGGGGCACTTTCACTCTCCTGTTGAATACAAAGGTGAATGGCGTTGTGATACACATCCTCGATCAAGCAACGACGGCACAAAAGTTGTGATCGACTCACCGCATGGGGGAGATGGACGGCAACTCTGGCTGCTCGACATTTCAGAACTCGTCGTCTGATTGAATGGGAGTGGCTGAAAAAAGAATGTTCCGAAAAGGTATCGACATCGCCTCAAAGCAGGTTGACGGGTCAATGCTCGGCCTGTTCCGCATTCTCTGGGGATTGATCATGCTTCTGGAGACTCGTTGGCTCTGGATTCATACCGCAGATTTCCACAATCCCAGTCTGTTCCACTTCCACTTCACGGGCTTCTCCTGGATTCGGCACTTCCCAAGTGTCGCTATGACCGAACTTGAGATTTCGGTCATGATGCTTGCTGTCTTTTTCATGACAGTGGGCTTTGCCTTTCGCCCTGCTGCGATCATCTACTTCCTCGGCTACACCCATCTGTTCTTTTCAGAAGCAGCCTCCTACAACAATCACTTTTACTTGATCGTCCTCATTAGCGGAATCCTCATTTTCACGAGGGCAGATAACAGTCTGAGCCTTTACCAATGGTTACGGGGAAAAGGGAATCTGCCAGAAAAGTCGGTCCCTTTCTGGAATTACCTTTTGATCCGTTTTCAAGTCATTGTGGTCTACTTCTACGGAGCCATTGCCAAGATCAATCATGACTGGCTAATCGAAATGGAGCCGATCCGATTCTGGCTGGGGAACGGAAAACATATTCCCGAATGGCTGGCACCAGTGGTTTCTCAGGAGTGGTTTGTCGCATTAGCTGCATGGGGCGGTCTCTTCATCGACCTTATCTGCCCAATACTCCTGCTCTTTCGCAAGACGCGAATTATCGGCATCGCAGTTCTGCTGTCATTTCACCTCCTGAACAGCCAGCTTTTCCGTATCGGTTATTTCCCCCTCATTGGGATAGTGCTTATGCTGGTTTTCCTTCCCCCAGGTGCGCTGCGACGGTTTCTGAAAAAACCGATTGAGTTCCATAAAACAAAAGCCCCTGGAAGAATTGCCATGTGGATCGCTGGAGCCTATATCGCATTCCAGATACTGTTTCCTTTGCGATCGTACTTGGTTCCCCGCAACAACCCTTCATGGAGTGATCGATACCACTTTTTCTCCTGGCGCATGATGCTCCGTGAGAAAATTGCAGTGGCAGATATTCATTTCGGCGATCCCGAAATGCAGCAATGGCTCGAAGATCGCCCTTCCCTCTTTCCCAGACTCTCCGAAATCGGAAACCAGAAGATGGGAGAGAACCCTTATTTCCTGCGCCAATGGATTCTCGCCCTGCAGAGCAGACTCGACAACTTCGGAAAAGGGGACACACCGATTTACCTTTTCGTTGGCTGCTCACTGAATGGCCGACCTTACTACCCTCTCATCGACCCTAACAAAAACATATGCGAGACGGAGGTTTCTCTTTTTACAGAATCTGACTGGATCCTCCCGCTTCCCGAACTTCCGGTCGATTACGAACAGATAAAGCCCTTTAACAACCAGATTCGCTTCAGTAATGAGGCGATAAGAAAATACCTCGCTGATAATCCCGGCCCCGGAACTCAATTCCTAAATGAAATCCCCAATGAAGACCCTTTCCCTCAGTCTGAGTAACATTCTCGTCTTATTGACCGCAGTATCATTGCACTCTGCAGAGCCCTTCAATTTCAACGATCCATCGCCTCAAAGATATTCGCTATCGGCACGTGCCAGCGAATTGGACCCAAATGCGAAGCCTCACCCAGAAATTAATTTTGTCTTCGAAGACAAAGAAGGAAAACCGGCAGACGTAGAAAACGCTTCAGTCGATACATCGATTCCCCCACGGGGAAAGCTCGTCATCTGGCTAATGGGGCACAACAACGAGTTGTTCGAACGCCTCAATAGTTACGGCCTCCACGCCATCCAGCCCCACTATGCGAACAAGTGGTTTGGTATCGTCTGCCAGCAGAAGCCTGTGGGACCTGAGTGTCGTGGCAATGTCAGGCTTGAGGCGGCTACCGGAGAAGACTTTAGCGACGAGGTCAACATTCCCAAATCGGACGGGATGATGGAGCGTAGCTTCCAATTCGTAAAATGGCTGGCAAAAGAAAACCCCCAGGGTAGTTGGGGTTACTTCCTCAACGAAGAGGGCACAGGTCTCCGCTGGGAAGACGTTATCATGTCGGGCTCATCACACGGATCTACTACCGCGACGCGATTTTCCAAGCATGTCAAAGTCAGTCGCGTAGTAGCCCTCTGCGGTCCACGCGACCAATACCAGACCTGGCAGTCGCTCCCATCCGCGACACCTTCGAATCGAATCTTTGGATTTTCCCATGTCCTTGACGGTGGTTGGACGGCTGACCACTATTGCCGTTCCTGGGAGCTGCTTGGTTTGCATGAGTATGGCCCGATCGTAAACGTCGAACACGACTCGCCACCTTACCAGAATACGCGGCGCCTCATCACTGACTTCGATGTCGACGGAAACGACAAGCGCGCGCATAGCTCCGTCACCCCGGGCCGATCTGCCGGGAAAGACAAAGACGGAAACTACATTCACGAAGATGTCTGGCGCTATCTCTACACTCACCCCGTCGATGAAATTGGCGAAGCAGTCCCCATGGATGACGATTGCCTGAAGGATCAAAAACAGTAGTCGCTTGTCGATCCCACGATTCGGGAATACGGTCCCCCTCCCGATTCGAAAATGAGTGACGAAACGAATACCCCTCCTCTTGATGCCCTGTCGCTACGACTTGCCGCAGCGAATGCCCTCATTCGCCGCCGTCGCACGATCAAACCGGCAGACATGTCGGCTAAACCGGTCGAGAACACGCATCTCGCTGCAATATTAGAGAACGCCAACTGGGCTCCCACGCACGGAATGACGGAGCCCTGGCGCTTTTTCGTCTTCACAGGCGAAGGACGCCAGCGACTCGCCGAGTTCTGCCAGAATCTCTACAAGCAAATCACTCCCGAAGATCAGGTCCGTCCCGATAAATTGGAAAAGCTGGGCACTCAGCCACTCAAGGCACCTGTCGTCATCGCCGTCGGAATGAAACGCCAGGAGATCGAGAAGATCCCTGAAATCGAGGAGATTGAATCTGTCGCCTGCGCCGTGCAGAATATGCACCTTACGGCCTCCGCACTGGGAATGGCCGCATTCTGGTCATCCCCACCGATTTCCTACACCTCCGAAATGGCAGAATGGCTGGGGCTTTCCGACCCTCGGGACAAGTGTCTTGGTTTCTTCTACCTAGGCTGGCCGGAGAGCGAAGAATGGCCGGAAGGTAGCCGTGGGCAGATCGCTGACAAAGTGACTTTCGTTCCCAAGTAGTCACTTCTCCGCTACAAGCATTTCACTTGCAAATGCGTTGAGGTGTATCTACTTAAGCTTTCTTTATCGTTCTGGGCTGCCATGAAATCTCTACCTCTAGTCCTCGGACTGTTTCTCACTTGTAGTGCACTCAGCTTTACTTCCTGCACCCCAGGCTCCGGTGGTGGAAGTGGCGGAGGCGGCAGCAGCACCGGCGGCTCCATCAATGACACAGCTAAGTATCTCGCTGGTATGTCCGGAAACACTCGAAGTGAGTTTGCGCTGAGTCGTAATTCTGCAGAATGGAAAGCCCACCAGGGCAGAATGGACGGTCTCTGGGGAACCCACTCGGGGCGCAGAAGCCATATCAAAGGCTTCCGCTCAAACCTCACCGGGCTCACTGGCCCCAGCGTTCTTTTCTATCCATTCGGCGGTCCGGACTACCTCCATGCAAGCGCACTGTTCCCCGGCGCGAGAAACTACGTCCTCGTAGGTCTCGAAGGCACTGATTCCATGCCTGATCTCGCTTCCCTGAGCGCCAGCGAACTGAACAGAGGATTAGGAGGAATTGCGAACTCACTGAAAACCGTAACCGGAGCCAGCTACTTCATCACAAAGGACATGCGTGTTGACCTTTCCAGCACCAGTCTGCGGGGCACTTTGCCGCTGCTACTCGCCCAGATCGCTCGCGATGGAAAAAGCGTATCGTCTGTTTCCGCTGTCGGCATTGATTCCGGTGGCCATCTGACTTCGCGGTCTGCTGGCGCGGCTTGCCCCGGTTGGCACGTCCGAGCTGGAGGAAAAAACATTTATTACTTTAAAGAAGACCTTTCGAACGGTGGCCTGGGTGACCGTCGCCTCCTCAAGTTCGTTAGCAGCAAAGGCTCCCCTGTCACTTTCGTAAAAAGCGCGAGCTATCTGCTGCACCAGGGCAGTTTCTCCAGCGTCCGGGACTATATCGTGAATAATTCTCGCGGCATCGTGCAGGACCCTTCCGGTGTCCCCTACCACTATCTCAAGGACAGCGGTATGAAAATCAACCTCTACGGAAACTACCAGGGGCCACTCAGCACATTTGTCTCTCACCACCAGTCCGATCTGGTAACCGCATACCAAAACGGAACTCATCCTGTGAAACCGATGACCTTCGGTCTGGGGTATCTTCTTAATCCCGAACGCGCCTGTGTCATTGTCGCGAGACGATAGGAAGTCTATCGTGCACGCATGAAGCTGGCTCGGATGCCGGACGGCCGTCCGGAAATTTTTTACACACTCCAGGGAGAGGGACGGAATTGTGGCCGTCCTTCGATATTTATTCGTGCCTCTCTCTGCAATCTGTCCTGCCAGTGGTGTGACACCGCCTACACCTGGAATTGGGAGGACACGAACTTCGAACATGAGTCCGGGTTAAAATACCGCAGAGAAGACCAGATCGTAGACTACTCGATTTCCGACATTATTGCCTTTGTAGAGGATTTCCCGTGCAGGAATTTCGTCTTCACGGGTGGAGAACCTCTTCTCCAGGAGAAAGCGTGGGTAGAACTGATGACAGAAGTCTCCCGCACTAATGCAGATGCCTCATTCGAAATCGAAACAAACGGCACCCTTTTCCCGAAGGAGGACTTCCTCACACGCATTCACCAAATCAACGTGTCTCCCAAGCTGTCTAACTCCGGGTGCAACAAAGACGCACGCTACAAACCCGAAGTCCTGCAGAAACTGGCCGAAACCGGAAAAGCTGACTTCAAGTTCGTGATTGGCACAAACAAAGACTGGAAGGATCTCTCCTCGCTACTGAACGAGGTCAGCATCCCTAACGATCGAATCTTTCTCATGCCAAAGGCAAACTCTCCGGAAGAGCTCGACCGCAACCAAAGCATTGTGGCCGAACTAGCTCAACAGCAAGGGTTCCGCTACTCTGACCGACTCCACCTTAGACTCTACGGCGCGAAAAGAGGAGTCTAACAAACAACTATTTCACAGCAGCCTTGCGGAGCTTGTCGAGAATGGCTTTCCCTACTCCACGGTCTGGAACAGGCTCTGCGATGATCTCGTCCACGTTGAGCTGATCCAGTTGACCAACCACATGGAAGAAGCGAATTCCAGCTTCCGCTACGCGCCCGGAACCAGGACTGAGCACGGCTACTTCATCCCATGGATAAAGATCAATAAATCCATCTTTCGGCTGTCCTCGGTAGCTCAACAGGGCATATCGCGTCCCTGACTCGGGAACAAAATCCTCCGGCTTTTCCATCAATCGCAAAGGTGTAGCAGGGGCGTAGTGGTTTGCCAGCATTCCGGGCGCTTCCGGAGCCGACTCTTCCACATCCACATTCTTTTGAGGGAACACGACCTTCCCGAATTTCTTCAGGTCGACTTCAGTGATTGGACCGGGGCGCAAAACCTCTATCGTCGGTTTGTTTTCACCGGGAATGATCTTCACAATCGTTGACTCCAGTCCACGAGCACAAGCCCCCCCATCCACGACAAGAGGGATGCGACCACTCATCTGATCGAGAACGGCTTGCGCTGAAGTCGGACTGATCTTTCCAAATAGATTCGCGCTCGGAGCCGCAATCGGTCCGTCAAAGTTCCGGATGATACGATGAAAAATCGGGTGCTCACACTGCCTTACCGCCACCGTAGGCAAACCACCGGTAACAATGTCAGGCACAATCGGTTTGCGAGGGAGAACGATTGTTAGTGGTCCAGGCCAGAAAGTTTCCACCAATTGCCGAACAGGTTTCGCAATTTCGTCAGGGATCTCGGCCACTTTCTCAATCGCAGTCTTGTTAGGCAAGTGCACGATCAACGGATCAAAATGCGGTCTCTCTTTTGCTTTGAAAATTTTCTCCACCGCATCTGGGTCGAGAGCGTCGGCACCCAATCCGTAAACCGTTTCCGTAGGCAATGCGACCACATCCCCCTGCTGCAACAGGCCCACAGCCTCACGCACGGTATCGTTAGTGACGAGTTCGGTATCCGTTCTGGCAACTTCAGTCTGCATAAATTCGTATCGATTCGGGGTGTTTTTCGAAAATGTTGGGCAAACGCCCTGTTCTCAGTATGCTGGCAGAAGTGAATACGGCAAGCGAACGCAGTCACAATCTCATTTTGATCGGATTTATGGGCACAGGCAAAACAACCGTGGGCAAACGGGTCGCCCGCAGCCTGGGGTTCCGCTTTGTGGACACCGACGCCCTGATTGTTAAAAAAGCAGGAAAATCCATCCCGAAAATCTTTGAAGACGACGGGGAAACCGAGTTCCGTGCGCTGGAAACCAAAGTTCTCAGAGAATGTGCGGGAAAAACCGGACAAGTCATCTCGACCGGTGGCGGTATCGTGACGATCGATGAAAACCGCCCCCTTCTCAAAGAGGCCGGCTACGTGATCTGGCTGAAAGCAGAAGCCGAAGTCATTTACGAGCGCGTTCGGAGAAATCGCGAACGCCCTCTCCTACACACGGCAAACCCTGAAGAAACAATCAAGAAGTTGCTCGATAGTCGAGTCTCCCTATACAAGGAGTGCGCCGATTTCACGATTGCAACGGACAACCTCACGATGGAAGAAACGTGCTTCGGAGTCACGGAATGCGCCCGCCTCGCTCTGGAGCCGACGTAAAAATGGCGTGAGGTAGCCCCCACGCCATTCTTCAAATCGTTCCAATATAATATGCCTTAGATTACTTTGGGCACAATGAAAGGAGCTCGATATTCACGAGTGGCCAGGCGATTCGCTGGCTTGTCCAGATCTCCATTACCTTCCGCCCACTCCGAATCGGGATTGAACTTCAGCATAGGCCCGAGAACCACAGATGGACTCTCGACGTCCACTCCGTTTTTCTTGAGATGATCCGCCATTGATTCAAAACGCTCTGAAAGCAACGCATCACCTTTGATCTGCTCCAGGATCTCTCCCTGTGATTTCAAAGCACCAAGACGGTGAGAAATCTGGCCAGTGTGGCAAAGGGCACTCGAAATGTGTGTTTCCTCGCACTCGGCGTACTGATCTTCTCGCTTACGGCTTCGGACCGCGCCGATGAAGTTGTCGAAGATATCTTCCATTTCGACTGGCTCGGGAGAATCCATTACCTTGCCATCGTTGTCCTTCACGATGACCTTTCCACCCGCGTTCGTGTAGACCATCCCGCCCTCGCAGAACACCACGACAGAGATGCCGCTCTCGCCGGGGAAATGATCCGGCTGGTTCATATTCTTACCCCAGTTGTCTTCCTGATATTTCTTCGCAGAAGGCAGCCCTCGGGTTTCGAAAATCAAAGGAGCCTTCTCATAGTCGTGGATCACAAGCTGGGTGTTCGGCGTTTCGCCATCGTCATCGTAGCCGAGGCGTCCACCAATGCTCATCGTGCGGGGAGCGATTTTGTCCTCACCGAGATACCATCGTGCCACGTCCATCTGGTGGATCCCCTGGTTGCCCATGTCTCCATTTCCGTATTCGTAAAACCAGTGCCAATCGTAGTGAAAGCGCTGACGTCCTA
Organism: Verrucomicrobiales bacterium; assembly: GCA_002698785.1. Lineage (GTDB taxonomy): Bacteria > Verrucomicrobiota > Verrucomicrobiia > Verrucomicrobiales > DEV007 > Arctic95D-9. Next base: position 748,602 of record PAAG01000047.1, read on the forward strand.
ACGGAGCCTCCTGCTTCGCAGGCCCGCACCACAAGTTGTAGTCGAGACCATCCGGGATCTCACCGCCGCCGCCTTTTCCTATGGAAGCACGTGGCTTGTAGCACATTCCCTTCACATACTTGATCTTACCGAGTTTGCCCTCTTGAACGAAATTCACTGCTCCTTGAATCGATCCCATCGAGCGGCTTTGTGTCCCGCCCTGGCAGATGCGGTCGAGCTTTCGCGAAAGCTTTACCAACTGCCGACCTTCCCAGACGTTGTGAGACACAGGTTTCTCCACATAGGCATCTTTTCCTGCCTGCATCGCCCAGACACCAGCTAGCGTGTGCCAATGGTTTGGCGTCGCTGTTGACATAACGTCGATGTCGCCCGAGTCGAACATCTCGCGCATATCGGCGAATCCTGCCACCCCGATGCCCTGATCTTCGGACATCTTACCAACTCTTGCGTAGAGCACATCCGGATCTGCATCACAGAGAGCCGTCACACGAACGCCTTTCATCTTTCCGTAGGCGCTCATGTGAGACTTTCCTCGGCCATTCACACCTATGATTCCAACACGAATGTCATCATTGGCTCCGAGCACTTTGGAATTGGGCCACGCCAGCGCTAGTCCAAAACCGGCACCATATTTGAGGACTTTCCGGCGATCGAGAGTAGAGGGAGATTCGGGAGTTTTCATAAAATCTTTCTAAAAACCTATGAAAACGCCTCGTCTACGGCAATCGGGAAATCTCCCGCAGTTGCGGAATAAAAAAGCCGCCAGAGGTTTCCCCCTGACGGCTTTGAAAACAGGTCGCTTGACCCAAAATTAGTCTCTTCCAAATGCGAGGAAGATGCGCAGGATGTACCAGAAGAGCAGCGCGACTCCTGCAAAGAGTGAAAGCGAAGCAGCCACCGCCTGGTCCGTGCGGTAGTGGTGAATCACATTCGAAGTGCTGTAGAGGATCGATACCGAAGCAAAGATCGCCATCGCTCCCGCGAAAAGAGTTCCGAGGTTAAAGCCGAAGATAATCGACACCACGATAATACCCATGGCGACGAAACCGCCGACCATCAAAAATCCTCGAAGAAACGAGAAGTCCTTGCCCGTAGCAAATGCTGCAAAAGTCAGACCGCCAAAAATACATCCAGTGGTGAGGCCAGCTTTTAGAAAGAGCTTGTCCTCTGGATTTGTAAAATTGGCGACGTAATACAGAAGCGGAAGGAAGATGACTGCTTCTGCGACGACGAAAAGGCTAAGACCAGCATACTGGGCTGCCTTAGACGTTGCTGACATGGCCATCGTATTCGCAAGCCAGGAAACACCAATGAAAGCACCGAGCACGATCAACCATCCCATTCCCCCAGTCATCATTTGAATCAGAGGCTTGGCCCACTCTTGCTGGAGCAGCACCCATTCAAGCCCGATGAAGGCGAGAATCGCAAAACCCAGGTGCAGGTAGGTGCTGCGAATGAAAGCAGCGCGCTCGTTAGGAGCGGCATCTGCGACAACGTATGGATTAGCATATCCGGTATTCATAGTTGGAAAGAGTCTATCAGAACCTGTAGCAGAGACAATCGAAACCGATCTATGTTGGATCGATATATAGCCTCTGGCGCAACGATTCGTATAAACAGACCGCTGCGGCGTTAGAAACGTTCAAACATTCCACCTGACCCTGCATTGGGATACTGACGAGAACGTCACAGTTTTCTCGGGTCAACCGCCGCATTCCCTCGCCTTCCGCACCCATTGCCAGCGCAAGAGGGCCCGTCAAATCACACTCGTAGAGAGGGTAGTGGGCCTGATCAGCCGTTCCCACGACGCGAATTCCGTATTGATCACGAATTTTCTCCAGAAATCGCGCCATGTTTCCGACAGCTACTACCGGTACATTTTCTGCCCCTCCACATGCCACCCGCACAACCGTGTCGGTGACGGGGGATGACTTGTGCCGTGGAACCACAACCGCCGAAACACCAGCGCCTTCGGCCGATCTCAGGCAGGCGCCTAAATTGTGGGGGTCCTGCACACCATCGAGGACGAGGAGCAAAATATTCGATTCCGATTCAATCAAATCATAGAGCCCATCCTCCGACAGACGGGCAACGCCGGTCGTTGTACTGGAGTGAGCATTCGACCTCGCTTCGCGAGGACGGTTTCCTGGAGTTTTTTGTCGGCGATTTCTGGCCATAGATAGCCAGAATCCTACGCGAAGATTTCCGGCTGTCCAAGTTGCTCGTGAATTGCGTTACAAGTTTCGCCGGATAATCCCAGTCCCTGGGCAAGGCGACCGAAATACTGAGCCTCCTCTTGTGTATCAAGTTTCACCGCCATCAAGGAAAACGCGTAGATCTGCTCATCCATGTCATCGGGAACGCGTCTCGTGAAGTCATCGAGGTCAATCGGAGAAGAAAGTTGCTCGCGGAGAAAATCGATTTCCTCCTGATCCAGTTCGCCTAGCCGTCCCAGAATCGCCTCCCGCTCACCTTCATCGATCCGCCCGTCCGCTTTCGCCGAATTGCACATCGCTTCAATAAGCAACTCGGCCTCATTTTGCGCCTCCAATGGCGGTGGCTGCTCTTCACCTCCACCCATCAATGCTCCAAGCATCGCCGATCCATTTCCCGTATCTACCTGTGATGTCGCACCGAAAATTGAAGAAAGGCCTCCACCACTGGAGCCGCCAGAAGAGCCTCCCAGAAAAGAATCGAGCAATCCACCTCCACCTGATGACTGACTTCCACCCATCATTCCCCCGAGGAGATCGCCTAAGCCTCCCCCACCGGAAGATCGAGAAGTTCCCCCACCTCCCAGCAGCTCTCCCAGAACATTTGATCCTCCACCACCACTTCCGAGAAGATCTCCAATCATGTCCAGACCGCTTCCTCCACCCCTGCGCTGATTCCCTTGCATCTTGGATGCTGCGGCAGCAGCCAAGATTGCCCCCAGAGCACCGAGGCCTCCACCACCACTCGATCTGCGCTTACCTCCCAGGAGGGTGCCCAGAATATCACCGGAGCGCGAACTTTGGCTGCCTCCCATCATGTTTTCGAGAATACTTCCGCCGGTTCGAGAACCCATGGCATTGTTTTTGAGGAGACTTCCGAGAATTTTGATCGCGTCCATAAGATGTTAAGAAATGAGAAGGTCGAATAAAAAGACTAGAGAGACAGCATCTCCCTCGCGAGCCTTTTTTCGGCAACAATACCGACATTCTTACACCATTCCCCGCATCCATGCCATTGACCCTGTAGACGCGTGCACTCCAGAATCAGCAGGATGTCAGAACCGCAGACCGACCAGCCGGAGGAAACAGCGAACGAACGCCTGTTGTCACTGGATGTGTATCGGGGTGTCGTAATGCTGGCACTGGCAACCAGCGGACTTGGACTCGCAAAAGCGTTCGCAAAATCCGAAAGCAGTATTGGCAAATGGCTCGCCTTTCAGGGCTCCCATCCTGACTGGAACAGCCAGTTCGGAATCATAGGACTCTCGGCCTGGGATCTCATTCAGCCAGCCTTCATGTTTATCGTCGGCGTATCCATGCCTTTCTCTTACGAAAAACGCGCACGGCTTGGAGAAAGCTACGCGAGACGAATGCGTCATGCATGGACTCGTGCGATTCTACTCACCTTGCTCGGAGTCTTCCTTCAGTCTCTGCGAAAGGACGAAACCAACTGGCTTTTCACCAATGTCCTAAGCCAGATCGGTCTCGGGTATGGCTTCCTGTTCTTTCTCGTCGGACGATCGGTCAAAGTGCAGTTGCTCACTGGCTGGCTCATACTGGTCGGCTATTACGCACTCATGGTTTTCCTTCCCCGTGGTCTGGAGGACTGGAAGGCTCACTTTGAAAACGGATCTACCTTTCCCCAACAGTTCGACCTCTGGTTCCTGAATCTATTCCCCCGGGACAAAGAATTCACCGGCCACGCTTACTCCACCCTGAACTTCGTTCCATCGATCGTCACCATGTTGATGGGCCTGATGTCGGGACAGATATTGAAAGACAAAGACCGTTCTCCCACTGAGAAAGTGCGATGGTTGCTCATTCCTGCCGCCGTCTGCCTTGTTACTGGAGCGATTCTCGGCCTCACGATCTGTCCCGTCGTCAAGAAACTCTGGTCGCCATCATGGGTTCTTTACAGCGGCGGGTATGTGATTGCGCTGCTCGCACTTTCCTACTGGATCATCGATGTCAAAAAATGGAACGGCTGGGTATTCCCCTTCGTCGTCGTTGGGCTCAATCCACTGACGATGTACCTCCTCGGAATGATCTGCAAAGGACTCACCCGTGATGCTCTCCACCGTCACCTGCCCGATTTTCTTTTTACCGGGACACACGGCCCGATCGTCGAAGCCTGCCTGATCGCGCTCATCTTCTGGCTCATTCTCTGGTGGATGTATCGAAACCGAATTTTCCTGAGGCTCTAACATGATCCGATTTTTCCTCTTTCTGTCATTCCTGCTGACTTCTTCCGCTCTCGCTGAAAAGAATGTCCTCCTGATCATTTCGGACAACCAGTCCTGGTTCGACATGGGCTGCTACGGTCACCCCGTGGTAAAAACACCAAACCTCGATCAGCTAGCCGCAGAGGGAGTCCAATTCGAACAGGCCTTTGCCACAACCGCTTCCTGCGGCCCGAGCCGAGCCGTCATGTATACGGGATTACTCACGCATTCGAACGGCCAGTACGCGCATCCTCACCGGGAACACAATCAGCAACTTCGAGAAGACGTTGTCACTATCTTCTCGATGCTGAAAGGAAACGGCTACCGCACCGCCCTGCTCGGAAAAGACCACATTAAGCCGATGGAGAAATACCCCATCGACTTCAAAAAGAAGGTCAATTCGCGCGACGTGACCGCAATGGCCGAGGCTGCGAGGGAGTTCTTAAATCAAGGAGAAGATCCTTTCTTTCTCGTTCTCTCCTATAACGACCCTCATCCCGTTTCGATCGATGGCCCGGGATGGGGAATCCCCGAGGAAACGAATGGATACACTCCCATCGAATACGATCCAACCGAGGTCCCCGTTCCACCGTTCCTGCCCGATACGGAGCATGTCCGTGAAGGAATCGCGGGGTATTATCAACAAATCAGCCGAATGGATCACGGAGTCGGCCTGGCACTTACTGAGTTAGAGAAGAGCGGACACAAAGACGACACCCTGGTCATTTTCATCTCCGATCATGGAACGTCGGAACCGGGTGCCATGGGCACTCACTACGAACCGGGGGTACGAGTCCCCTTCATTGTAAGGCAGCCCGGACTGAAGAACCCAGCATCACCTAACAAAGCCCTCGTCGCTTTTACTGATCTCACCCCGACAATTCTCGATTGGACCGGAACAAAGTTCGATGAGTATCCCCTGCACGGGCGGAGTATTCTCCCTATCCTCGATCAAACTGATCCGAAAGGTTGGGGCGAAGCACTACTCAGTCACGTGGGTCACGACATTTTCGCCTATTACCCCATGCGAACCCTTCGTGGCAGAAAATACAAACTCATCTGGAACGTCACCCCGGGCGCTGAGTATCCCCTCCCTATCGATGCCGTTCAGCGGCGCACCTGGGTAGAGCTTCGCGAACGAGGCGACAAGATGATTGGCCAGCGTCCCGTCGAGAATTTTCTCCATCGCCCTCGCCTCGAACTCTACGATCTCGAAGCGGATCCGTGGGAAGTGAACAACCTCTCCGACTCACCCGATCATTCCGAGATCAAAGAAGAAATGGTGGAACGACTCATGGCGCATCTGGAAGAGCAAAAGGACCCTTGGATTCGAAAATTCCACCCACTGGGAAAAGAGCAGTAGCCTACCGCCGACCTGCACCAACCTGCCCGCGGATCGCAAAGAAGAGGCCTGTCACCACGATGACAGCTCCCGCTATTTGAAGTGGCACCAACGGCTGCCCTAGAATCCACACGCCCAGAAAGGCCGTAGCCACGGGTTGCACTAGCAAAGTCACCGAAGCGAGACTGGCCGGCACTCCTCCGAGCCCATACGCGATCAACCCCTGGCCACAGGCATGGGAGAGAACGCCCAGCCCTATCAAAGCGCCCCAGACCATAGCACTGCCCGGAACAAGCGGATCGCCATGAAAATAGGCGAGCGGAAATAGAACAAAGGCACCGACAGCACTCGCCCAAAACATAAGCCTTGGCGCCGAATGCTGCCGACGAAAAAATTTCATGGATAACTGATACGCCGCATAGAAACCCGCGGTCAGAAGCGCGAGAAAATCGCCCACCACAGGATTCCCCGCTGCGGGAGGTTCACGAGTGGTCGAACTCAACATCAGGATGATCATCCCGGCAAACGCCGCCATAGCCCCTGCCGTAAACACTTTGGTCAGTCGCTCTTTCCACACGATCCAGGCAAAAAGCGTTACCCACAGAATTGCCGTGTTCGCCAGCAGTGTCGAGTTGGCTACCGAAGTGTGCTCGAAGGACCAGTGCCAGGCCCAGAAGTCACCTGCGAACACTACGCCGGGTAGCCACAACCACGTATAGCCCCCTTGAAATTCTTCACGGCGAGGGATCAAGCGTTGGCGCTGAAGACCAAAGAGGATTCCCAACGCAATCGCCCCAATAAAAACCCGCCAGAAAGCGGAGTCCCACATTCCTACCGCCCCTTCTCCTCGACGGCTGAGCACTGCGAAGATGGGGGCAAACGCGATGCACAAAGCCCCAGCAACCACCCCTAGCAGGTGGCGAATTGAGACATGATGTGCGGGTTTGGCGGTGTCCTGAGACATGAAAGGTCGAGCTTACGACCGCCAAGCCAACACTGACAACCGAAGAAATAGGCGAAACACCATCTACCACGGACCAAATTTTTTGACCACAGCCGGGCGGAAACCGGATCCAGGATGCTTCTTTCCAGGAGAGAGAGCAAACCGGCTAGCCGAGCGACAGTCGATCGGATAGAGGCCATAATAGCCTCCTCGAATGATGTAACTCTGGTTCTCGGTCGATGTCGAAATGGGATCCGTGACAGGACCTGTCGAGTATGGCGCGGAATGGTCGAGACACCACTCACTGACGTTTCCGTGCATCTCATGTAATCCCCAGGAGTTCGCTTTTAATGATCCAGTCGAAACGGTGGGCATCGCCTTGAGCTCTCCATTGAGGTCTCTCGTGTAGACCGATCCTTCAAAAACCGCCTGATCCTTTGGTAGTTGGTCTCCAAAATGGAAAGCAGTCACCGAACCAGCTCGGCACGCATACTCCCATTGCGCCTCAGAAGGTAGACTCCATTTCCAGCCCAAGGGTAGCGGGACTTCTTTGTTCTTCGCCTCGACCCACTTCAGACAGTCCTCGTAGCTTACACTATCCACGGGACGCTCAGGCGTTTTAAATGCACTGGGGTTCGAGCCCACCACCGATTCCCATTGCTCCTGGGAACACTCTGTTTTTGCCATCCAGAAGCCTGTCGAGAATGTCACCTTATGCTGAAATTCCCCCTGTTGGGCCGAAAGTGGATTAGAAGGAGGTGTTCCCATCAGAAAATCGCCAGCAGGACACCATACCATAGGGATGCCGCCAATCGTTCTTACTTCTCCGGCACTCTTCCCCTCCATTGCTCTGGAAAGAGAGAATCCAGCAGGAAGACCTCCGGTCGTATCCTTCAAGGTTCCCGTCTCAGAAGTTCGAGTAGACATGGGAGTTCCCTGAGAAGGCGTCGTGATCGTCCCCTTTTCCAGAGCCTCCGAGATTAGATTGAATCGCTTGACCATCTCGCTTCCTTTTTGCTTTCGCTTTTCTTCCAGTTGCTTCTCCATCTCGGCGATCTTCGCCTCCATCGACTCGATATCGTCGGCAGGAGCCGCCGATTTGTTGAAACAGAAATCCATTCCCGCCACGTTGAGCTTGTTGTATTCAGCGGGCTCGTGGCGAACGCGCCGGAACTCGCTGGGAATTCCCTTCTGCGAATCCGCCTGCGCCCACGACTCGGAGATTTCGCGGACCTGCTCTCGCGTCGTAGCGAAGACCCTCAGGATGGGAAAATTGGACTCTCGAATATTCTTCGCGAGCACCGGGGTAAAGAGCCCATCATTCGCCTGTTGTCCGGCGTCTGCTGAGTAACTGATCAGAGTGCCCGTCGGAGGAGTCACTTGGGCAAGCCCCTGCCGACTCCCCACCGTGGAACGAGTGCCCGCTCCATCTTCAGCCTGCAATGGATTGTCTCGGCAGCAATCGAGAATCACCAACTTCACATTTGCCTGGCTGGCATCCAGGGAATCCACCCAGGACTGCAGAGAAATCGCTCCCGTCCCCAATCGACGCTTCATCCGCTGAACATCAGCGCTGATATTGCCAACATCTGAATCCTTCACGAGAAGGAAATTCTCCCCATGATACTCCACGCCATGACCGGCAAAATAGATCAGAGCACACTCCGCATTCTTCGCTTGATCTAGAAATGCGTCGAAAGATGTCTGAGCAGACTTCCAGTCGGCATCCTGCAACAAGGTCACCTGAAACGGAGGGTCGACGGATTCTAAAGTATCCGCCAGCAAAGTGGCATCCTGCACAGCCACCTCCAATTGTGCTTCTGGAGGAAGCGTATCGTATCGATCAACGCCGATCACTAAGGCCACCCTGTCAGCAGCAGTGACAGAGAAAGCAGACACAAAAACCAAAACCAAACAGGACAACCTGATCGCAATGCTCATCATAAACGACGGGACTGTAGACCAATTCCCAGAGGAGCGAAAACCGCAAAAGCTCCTCGCCTGATTCCGCGCTACATTTCCTCTGGCCCGATACCGCATTTTCGTTACCCTGCTAGCATGAAGAAACTCCCCATCGCTCTTCTCTCTCTCATTTTGCTGGCTGCCTCTACGGGCCTTTCTGAAACCGAGTTGATCAAAATGCCCGGCGCCGAAGTCGAGGTGTATAAGAAAGCCTCTGGCGATGATTTGAGGATCTACCGATTCGACCCTCCTGGCCACAATCCGGAAACCGATTCCCGCCCGGCCATCGTCTTTTTCTTTGGCGGAGGCTGGAATGGAGGTGCCGTGACTCAGTTTGAACCTCACAGCCGCTATCTCGCGAGCCGTGGCATGGTCGCCTTTGTCGCCGACTATCGGGTAAAATCCCGCCAGAAGACAGCCCCCAACGCTTGCGTTGCCGATGGCAAATCCGCAATTCGCTGGGTCCGAAAAAATGCAGAACGCCTCGGCATAGATCCAGATCGGATTGCCGCAGGCGGAGGCTCTGCCGGAGGTCATGTCGCAGCCGCAACCGGCATGTGCGAGGGCTTCGATGAAGAAAGTGAAGACACCTCTATCAGCTCAAAGCCGAACCTCCTCGCCCTGTTCAACCCTGTCTACGACAACGGCCCCAAGGGATACGGCCACAGCAGGGTAACGGAGTGGTTCCCGGCGATTTCTCCCGCACACAACATCACCAAAGACGACCCACCCACGATCGTATTCCTCGGAAGTAAGGACAATCTCATTCCGGTAGAGACTGCCGAATCTTTCGACAAGAAACTCAAGGAGCAGGGAATCGATTCCGAACTCTACATTTACGACGACCGCACACATGGTTTCTTCAACCGTGGAAAAGGTGACGGCAAAGACTTCATCGATACCGTGCTCAAAACCGATGCCTTTCTCGTAAAGCATGGATATTTGAAAGGCGAGCCTGACAAAGCACTTCTAGACCGACTTAGCGAGGGGAAGAAATCATGATCGAAATCCTCGATCATCCTGCCGTCTGGAAAGGCGATGAACTGCTCTCGTCGCTAGACTGGTGCCAGTCTTTCTCCAGTTCCAGCCCTGAATCGATTCGTGAGCAATTGGAAACCGGCCCCGGCGCGATCCTGCTGAAAGGCTTTCCACTATCTGATTTCGACAAGGATTCTGCTCGTGAGGCATTCCACGAGTGGTGTGGCTCTGTAGGAACACTTCTTTCTCAAAACGAGAAGGGAGATACCGTCTTCGATGTGTCCGACGCTGGCTTCGGCCAGAACGACCCGCGCACTCGCGGTCCCAATACCAACCGCAAGCTTTCCTTTCACACCGATCGCTGCGACGTCATCGCCTTTCTCTGCTGGAAGAAGGCGAAGTCAGGTGGAGAAAACGAGCTTGTCAGCTCACTCCATCTCTATAACGAAATCGCACGACGCCGCCCGGATCTTCTCGAGGTGTTGATGGAGCCTTTCGTATACAAGCGCCACTCGGTCGACCTTGGTAATCAACTCCCCTACTGCGAGCAGCCCATCTTTTCCTTTCAAGACGGACATTTCGCCTGCAGCTTTTTGCGCGTGCTGATCGATCGTGCCGACGCCGATCCCGACCTGCCCAACCTGACGGAAAAGCAGATCGAAGCGATGGATTTCCTCGAAACTGTAGCGGACGAACCGGGCCAGGCCTGCCATTTTCTTCAAGAGCCCGGCGACGTGCTGTTGCTGAACAACTGGGTCACTCTTCACCGCCGCTCGGCATTTGAAGATTTCGAAGACCCGGCGGAAAAACGATGCTTATTTCGTATCTGGCTCAGCATGCCCAACAGCCGCCCACTGGATCCGCGATTCGCCGCAAACTTTGGCGCTACAGGCGCTGGCGAAGTACGAGGAGGCTTCAAGACCAACTAACACTTTACTTTACCATTCATGCAAACTCGCGCAGTTACCCCCGACGACCTGGCTCGTTCCGTTATCGCTGTTCCTCCCATGGCACGCGATGAAAACCTGGTTTTCCAAGCGGAAGAGAACAAAAAGATCATTAGCCACATCGAAGCCGGAAACGTCTCTACTCTTCTCTACGGAGGAAACGCCAACTTCTACCACATCGCTCTCAGCGAGTATGAATCGATCCTGGGTCAACTCGCAGAACTTGCTGGTGAAGACACCTTGGTCATTCCCGCAGCCGGCCCCTCCTACGGAACCATGATGGATCAGGCGGATATCCTGAAAGAAACCGAATATCCGACAGTCATGGTCCTACCTCAGCAGGGACTCACCACCTCCGAAGGCGTCGTAACTGGCCTGCGAAAGTTTGCGGAGAAAGTCGGCAAACCGATCGTTCTCTACATCAAATATGGCGACTTCATTACCGTCGAAGGCGCCAAGCAACTCGTCGACGACGGAATCGTTTCCTGGATCAAATACGCCATCGTCCGTGACAATCCCTCGGATGACCCCTACCTCGCGGAACTGGTCAAAAAAGTCGATTCATCCATCATCGTGAGTGGCATCGGCGAGCAACCCGTCATCGATCATCTCGTCGGATTTGGCGTCAATGGATTCACAGCAGGCTGTGTCTGCATTCGCCCCGAACTCAGCGACGAACTGCTGAAAACCGTCCAGGCAGGCAACATCGATCGCGCCCGGGAAATCCAAGCTATTTTCAGCCCCCTCGAAGACCTGCGTAACGGAATCAACCCCGTTAGAGTGCTGCACGAAGCAGTAAAACTCGCAGGAATCGCCGACACCGGCCCTGCATTGCCACTCCTAAGTGGCATCTCTGATGCTGAGACTGAACTTGTGAAGCAGGCTGCCATGGACCTGCTTAACACCTAAAGCCAAACAGACCCGCACAATGAAACTGACCGGAGCCCAATTGATCGGGAGCCGCGAATCCGCGCTTTCCGACGAAACGTTCACGGGAATCAATCCCGCCACCGGAGAAAATCTCGACACCGATTTCCACGAAGCCACTAAGCAGGAAATCGACGAGGCCGTTGCTCTTGCCGACAGCGTCTTCAGCGAATTCCGAGATAGACTCGCCGACTTCCGTGCTGACTTCCTCGAAGCCATCGCAGAAGAAACAATGGCGCTCGGTGACGAGTTTCTTGAGCGCACTGCTGCAGAAACCGGCCACCCAATCGCCCGCTGCGCCGCAGAACGCCAACGCTCGGTCAATCAGGCCTATCTTTTTGCCGAAATGATCCGCGAAGGATCCTGGGTCGACGCTCGCATCGATTTACCAGATCCGGATCGCGAACCGATGGCAAAACCCGACATTCGGAGCCTCCTCCAGCCCGTCGGACCCGTCGCCGTCTTCGGAGCCAGCAACTTTCCCATCGCAATTTCAGTCCTCGGCGCCGACACGATTTCGGCTTTCGCCGCAGGCTGCCCTGTTATTGTGAAAGCGCACCCAGCTCACCCCGGTACTTGCGAAATGGCAGCCCGAGCCATTCTCAAGGCCGCCGAACGAACCCGCATGCCGGATGGAGTTTTCTCCCTGATCCATGGGCGCACCACTGATGTCGGTAAATGGCTCGTCGAGCACCCCAAGCTTACCGCCGCCGCATTCACAGGCTCCCTTGCAGGAGGACGAGCCCTTTACGACATTGCTAACGCACGTCCTGTTCCCATCCCGTTCTACGCAGAAATGGGCAGTGTGAACCCCGTTTTCGTTCTCCCTGGAGCCATCAAAAGCGGAGTCAATCATGTCACCTCAGGATTTGTAAACGCACTCACCATGGGAGTCGGGCAGTTCTGCACCAATCCCGGCCTCGTGGCAGGCATCGAATCCGAGCAATGGGACAATTTTGCTGCTGATGTCGCTGAAAGGGTCAGTGGCTTTACCCCTGCCACCATGCTCCACGCAGGGATCCACCATGCCTACACCACTGGAATTGAAAATCGCAACGCGATTGAAGAGATCGAACTGATCGGAAAATCCGCATCCAATCCCGATCCCGAAAAATCCGAAGCAGCCGCTTACGTCTACCGGACGACTTACGATGGAATGGCGGCCAACTCTGAACTCTATGAGGAACTCTTCGGTCCTGTGTCAACCCTCGTAGGCTGTGCAGGACTGGACGAATTTGTTGCCATCGCCGAGAAACTCGACGGCTCTCTCAGCGCAACGATTCACGGCACAGAGCAGGATCTCATCGACTTTCGCCCCCTTCTTAAGGTGCTTCAGAGAAAAGCCGGACGACTCATTTTCAACGGATATCCGGTCGGTTTGGAGGTTTGCCACAGTATCCACCACGGCGGTCCGTATCCCGCCACATGCCATTCCTACTTCACCAGCGTCGGAACTCGCTGTATCGAACGTTTTGTGCGTCCCGTCTGCTATCAGGATTGGCCCGACTCGCAGCTCCCCCTTGCCCTCCAGAATGCGAACCCTCGTGGCGTCTGGCGGATGGTCGACGGCGAGCGTAGTCGCGAAGAAATCACGGGATAACGGAGCTTCCCGATACCGCTATCACGCCTTGCGGGCACTGGTGGAAATCTCCACACTCCCCCGCATGACCAATCGCCGTGATTTCATCACTCGCTCCTCTGCCGCCTTAGCTGCAGCGACTATTCCCGCCGTAGCATCAACTCCTTCACAAGCCGGAGAAATGACCGGCATTCTCAAAAAGGGAGTGAAATTCTCCATGGTCAAAGAACCGGGCATGTCGGTTGTCGACCAGTTCAAGATGCTGAAGGAAGTCGGATTTCACGGCACCGAACTGCGCACCGAAAACAACGTCGACTACAAAATGTATCGGGAAGCAGTCGAAAAATCGGACTTCCCTGTGCATGGAATCGTCAATTCTAACAAGCCTGATCTCGAAACAGCCGTCAAATTTGCCTCTGACATCGGAGGAACATCCGTCCTCTACGTGGCAAAATACGATCGCGATCGTCCCCTGATGGAAAGCTGGAAAGAAACCCAGTCCGTGATACGAAAAGGGCTTCCTGCCGCAGAAAAATATGAGGTCAAAATCCTTGTCGAAAACGTCTGGGCGGGATTCCTGATCTCAGCTCTCGATACCGAACGGTATGTCGATGAAATCAACCATCCCTGGTTTGGATCCTACTTCGATGTCGGGAACAATGTCCGCTGGGGCGTGCCCCAGCACTGGATTCAGATCCTCGGTGACCGGATAGGAAAGCTCGACATCAAAGAGTGGGACGAGAAAAAACATGCTTCAGAAGGCCTCCGCGCCGGCTTCAGCTCCGAACTCGGAGAAGGCACTATCGACTGGCCCGCGGTCAGAGCAGCGCTTCGAGAAATCGGCTACAAAGGCTGGGCGACAGCCGAGGTGAAGGGCGGAAATCGCGAACGATTGGCCGATATTTCTCGTCGAATGGACAACATACTCGGTCTCGCTTGAATTTTTCTTAGGCAAAGCTCCCCCTGATAGCGGCAGAATAACCATCGAAAATGATTGGCATATGGCTCAAATTCATGGAAACTAACTCTGTCCGAGCCCATTCCGTTGCGACCCTGTGTAGGGTGAATTGATTCTGTGATAATAGACCGATTTCCCTGTTTTGGAGCCCCAACCTAGTTACCAAGCGCGGGCGTTTTTTCTTAGAATCAATGAAATTGTATATTGGCAACCTGCCTTTCGAGTCGACCGAAGTCGAACTTCGTGAGTTCCTTGCCCCCTACGAACCGATCGTCGATCTGCACATGCCGCTGGATCGAGAAACCGGCAATCCGAGAGGATTCGCATTTGTTACACTTTCCAGCCGTGAAATCGGCGAAGAAGCCATCAAAAATCTGGACGGCGCAGACATGAACGGTCGTCCTGCTCGCGTTCGAGAAGCCGAAGATCGCCGTGGAGACGGTGGTTCACGTGGCGGCGGAGGCAGAGGTGGCTATGGAAATCGCCCCCCACGCCAAGGCGGCGGCGGTGACCGAAACTTCCGCTCAGATCGCGGTGGCGGTGGTGGCGGCGGTGATCGTGGATCCCGCAAACCTCGCAACGACTGGGACAATGATCGTCGCGGTGGTGGAGGCGGCGGCGGCGGCGGAAAGCGCAGAAACTGGGACGATGACGGCGGCGGCGGTCGCGGAAAACGTGGCGGCTGGGACAACGACGACAATTACGGATCACGCGGAGATCGCCGCGGCGGCGGTGGTGGAAGACGTAATCGAGATTTCTAAATCTCGTCCCTTCTGAGCCCATTACCCCCCAAATTTCGTATATCTGTTCAGGAGGTGACAATCCTCCTGAACTCATAAAGGGCCCAGGCCTTCTCTTTTTACTCCTTTCCCCTGTAAATTATGTTTCCCAATATTCCCTTTGATCGCGTCAACTGGTTCACCAGTTCGTTTCTCGTGATCACTTTCTTCGTAACTCTCATTGGAGTTCCCATTTTCCTGCTCAATTTCGGATTGCACTGGATACTCACGCTACTTTTCCTCTTTTATTGTGTTGCGACAGGAATGAGCATCACGCTCGGCTACCATCGCCTCTTTGCTCATAAAGCCTTTAAGGCGAGCCGTTCAGTAAAACTGTTCACCCTGATTTTTGGAGCAGCTGCGTTTGAAGATTCAGCACTCGACTGGGCATCGGATCACCGACAGCACCACAAGCACGTCGATGACGAACACGACGATCCATACAGCATCACCAAGGGCTTTTTCTGGGCTCACATAGGATGGATCTTTTTCAAACTCTACCCCCGCGAACTCAATAACGTGGGAGACCTCAAGAAAGATCCGCTCGTTATGTGGCAGCATCGCAATCACCACTTGATCGGCATCGTTGTCGGTCAAGTTATCCCAACCATCATTGGCGCTTTGCTAGGCGGCTGGGTAGGCGCAATCGGTGCATTTCTTGTCATCGGTGTCGCCCGCGTTGTAGTCGTACAGCATTGCACATTCTTCATCAATTCGCTCTGTCACACCATTGGACGTCGTCCATACGACAGCAAAACCAGCGCCCGCGACAGCTGGATCATGGCTCTTCTCACCTACGGCGAGGGCTACCACAACTACCACCACTCCTTTCAGCACGACTACCGGAACGGCGTAAAGCCCTGGCAGTGGGATCCAACGAAATGGGCCATCTGGACCTTGGAAAAACTTGGCCTCGCGTCTCAGCTTCGTCGCGTCCCCGAGGAAAAGATCGTTCTCGCGGAACTGCGTGAAATGCACAGGAGAGCAGAAGCACAACTGCAACGGCGCAACCGCTTCTCGATCCATTGCCCAACCCGGGAAGAGGCATACACGAAGCTCGCAGATTTGCTTGAGAACCTTGAAGAGGGATATCACGATCTAGAGAAAGCTGTCTCCAATCGTGTTCGAGTCTCCAAGTCCGCAATTTTGCGCTATCGGGCGCAGGCAGCAGCTACCCTTGACCAGCTTACCCATATTCAAGGGCTTCAGTTGAATCCGGCCTGACCGGAACTCTCACCTGAATCGCGGGATGAAGGAGATTCCTTCTTGAGCCGACAGGAATCTCCCTTCAATATCCCCGCATGTCTGAATCCTTTTCTTTGAAAACCGACGTCGAACTCGGCGTCGTCCCGACACACATCAAATTTGTGGGTGGCCTCGTGCCGGATGACAATGGCCGCCTTCCGAGAGGCGAAGAAGGCGAGCTTGCCGTGGTCAGCGAGATGAAAAAGCTGACGGCCGCATCTCCGGTGAAAATCCAGAGTGCACAGGTAACAGTTTTTCCTGGCGTCGATGCGGGCGACACCGACGACTTGATCAACGGTCTCCGCTCACTGGACCTCGAAGTTCACCTCATCATGATGGTCGGTGGAGCCGATCCAATGAACCCGGCTGACGAAGATGCTGTCGTCGAAATGCTCGTCGCAGGCATCGAAGTCGCCAAGAAATATGGAATCACCCAGATTGCCTCGACCTCCATCGAAGAATGGATGCAGCCGGGCGCTACCCCGAAAACAGGGGCCGATTTCGAAGCAGCAGTGGCTCAGGACGTAAAAGTCCACTGCCGTGCTGTCAGGGAGTCTGGAGCTCTCGATAGCTGCATCGATGCCTGGCACATCGAATTCCTGCGAGGCGGAGAATTTCAGACATTTACCGACGTCCAGAAATGCTGGGAGTTTGTCAAAGCAGCAAATGAGGAACTCGGCGCGAAATTCTTCAAGATCATGGTGGATGCTGCCCACTGCGGCGATTCCACCCTCGATATTCCGGAGAACGAAAAGCTCATTGCCGAAATCGCTGAGTCAGATGAGATGGGAATGTTCCATGCTTCCGCGAAGACAACACGTGGCTGCCTGACTACAGATGATGGCTGGATTGGAGCACTGCTCGCCGCAGCCGCTCGCACCGGAAAACTGGAATACGTTTTCGTCGAGATTTTCCATCACGAAGACCCTGCTCTGGAAGGTCTCCGCAATCTCGATCCCGGTCATGGAATCGATACAACAGACGGTCGAACCTACAGCCAGGCAGTTCTCGACGGAGTCGAAAACGTAGCTCGCCGGATGAACAATCTCGTGGCCCGGGGCATTTTGAAACACTGAGGTGACTAACCAAAATTCCTCTCGGTTTCAAACGTAGAGTAATGCCGTTTCAACCAGGTGCTTAACCCGTCCAAGCCGGGGAAAAGCACCCGCTCGGTCACGTTCGCTTGATCTAGCTTATCCCGAACCTCTGCCTTTAGGCTTTTCGGGATCACGATCTTGCGAACGTTTTCCTTCCTGCTCGCAAACCACTCGTCCAACGGGCGTTCCGGATTAGAAAGAACAGAAAACAGCGCATACTGGTTGACCACTCTCGCATCGATCGAAGGGGGTTCGTAGAAGACGAGGAATTCCTCCTCGTTCAACCGGTCAAAATCTCCTAAGCTACTGATGTGATGCGCCCCTCCATGCAACTGGACCGGATCCCCAAAAATATTCATCGTTACCTCAGCGTCCGGTTGGGCCAGTCGGGTCAGCATCTCAGTGGTGAAGACATGGCACCCCTCTGCCTCAAGCGCATCTCTGAGAACCTCGGGTAGGGAATCGTGGAGCCCAATGTAGTTGGCCATCCATACCACTCCATCACGGTCGAAGTGAGAGATCTTATCCGTGGCAAAATGGAGTGCCACATATGGCGAATAGGTCCAGTCCAATAGTCTCGTCGGCAGACCATGATGTTGGGCAAACGTCAGCCAGAACCACATCGATTGCCGTTCACTGACATGAGGATGAGCATATTTCCGAAAATTTCGGAGTAAGTGCCGCTCCAGTAGTTTTGTTGGTCCTCCGAGACGGATGAGGGACGTTTTCAAATGCCAATTCGAATCCGAAACACCTCGAAAGACAAAAGGTGAACGAAATCGCCGGATAGCAGGAACCCACGAGTCAGCGTAGAGTAATTCCAGCAAATGCGACCAGCACGTAGCCTCTTCTTCTGGAATTTCATTGCCGTTCACAGGGAAGACAAAGCCTCTTCATCAAATCGCGCAATATCTTGAATGTGACAGCTTGCCCAGCAAGACATTGAGCCTTTCCTTCATGAGATGGCAGTCGAAACATTCATGGCCAGCAACCAGGCGCTTCAAAGAGAAATCACGGTATACAGCCATGACAGAGAACCACCGACACGACTCTTCCTGTTTCTCGATGCAGAATTCTATCTTGATCGGATGGGGATCGCTGAAAAGGTGCAATCGCAATTGCATAAAGACACTGCGTTCGCTTTCGTCGCGCACATCGATAACTTACATCGACATCGAGACTATATTTGCTCGCCCTCCTTTTCCGCGTTCGCAGGAAACGCAGTCCTCGGTGAAATACAGCACCGCTTTCCCACATTACATGACACGGGTCACCTCGTTGGCGGCCTCAGTCTGAGCGGCCTCGCTGCAGCCCATCTCCTCGAGGTATTTCCGGAACGATTCGACGGAGCGCTTTGCCAGTCGGGATCGTTCTGGTGGAACGATGAGTGGCTTACAGACAACATGCCAAGAACGACTGGAAAACGTCTCTACATCAGCGTCGGCGACAAGGAAACCCAGAAAGGAATCTCCCATCAACCAAGCGGAATGCGTCAGGAAGTCTCCCAATTCGATTCCTGCACCCGGTTCGCGGAGCAAATGAAAATTCAAGGCAACGAAGTTCGCTTGAAAACCTTCCACGCTGGGCACGAGATGGAACCCTGGGAAACAGAATGGATAGAGGCTGTGGACTGGATGTTGCTACCAAAAAACCGACACTTCTGAACAGATGAATTGGGAGAGAACCACCGAAGAGAAAATCCGAAAGTCGATTGAGAACGGAGAGTTCGACGACCTTCCAGGTAAAGGCCAACCCCTTAATCTTGATAACTATTTTGCTACTCCTGCGGAGTGGCGTGCCAGCTTTTCCTTGCTGAAAAATGCGAATGTTCTCCCCGAGATGCTTGATCTCCACTGCGATATCGAACGACTACGACTTCGCTGCGAAAAAGCTTCTGACCCGGAAGAAAAAATGCAGATACAGCGAAAAGTAAACGAACTCGAGACCAAACTGAATCTGGAGAAGGAGCTTTTCAGAAAGAGAAAGTAAGGTCTTCCTTGGAAAGCCCACTACAGCGAATCAGTGGATTTCCTCGATCGTCACCAGCCAGTTCATCAAGTGAATCGGCGGCAACTCGGCTGGACTCTTGATTGTGACCAACTGGGCATCCAGATCCTCCGCATCGATCGATTGATCATCGGCACCTTTCAGGTCAAGGGGTGAGAATGTATCATTCGTCCCGGTTTTTAGACTTCCCATTTGCCCCCGAATCGCGACCGGGCGATCAGATAAGATGGATTCCCCGAATCTCTTTTCGTTCGAGAATACGGAGAATGGCGGGTAGTAGGTTTCATCAGCAGGAAAGCCAGCATTCACAGGAGCTGTTCCCGGCACAATATTGAGATTGTCACCAATGTAGACTCGCAGATCCGTCACAACAGAGAAGCCGTTCGAGTAAGCCGTGAGATCCTCTCCGCCCCTGAGACTGACAGACAGTTCCGTATTCAAAAGCGATAGATCAGGGATCAGGATCGGCAAAACAAAATTCGGCTCGATGTAGATTGAATTGTTCACATCGACGCCCGCAGCATATGGCAGAGAATTCAGGAAGTCCGGGAATCGATCCAAATGAAGCACAAGCGCATTTCTCAGATTCGGAAGGATCTCGTTCTGGAAAGGGATATTACTCGTTGGTAAATCAACAATGCCAAGATCCCAGTTTATCCCACGAATGAAGTCCTTGTATCTCTTGTTTCCGTACACGTCAGTGTAGTGAAACCGAATTGCGATCGGCAAGCCGAGCTCGACACCAATGAGAGCGTGTGCTTCGATCCGCATCGCAGCTTGATTTGCCCCACGAGTATATTCTTCCCAACCCGTCGGTGAAATGCGTTCGCTTCTTGACCCATCACTCTGCCTTTTTAGAAATTTGTCGCCAACATTCAGGGGTATAAATGCAACCTTGCCCACGTTACCAGCAACCGAGGCATCGTAGAAGTCGGAACCGGAATTCGACTGTAGAACCCTCTCTTCCCGTTTTCCCATCGCATCGAACTCTGTGTCGACAGATTGCCCGGCGACAGAAGTCGCGTCACTCAGGGACATCGACTTCCTTGCCGAGAGAGAACCTTCCGAAAGCTCGACTGTGCCTTCTGTCTCGATTCTGTCGGAGTAGATACCTCCATCAATACTGACGTTCTGCCATTCAAGGCCATCAGCAAACTTCCCCACCTTCATCAGAACAGAAGAGCTTAACGGCAGCTGCGAGGGCACTTCGTAGATCGAGAGAACGTAGTTCTTCTTCACAGGCGGAATTCCAGACCGTTCCTCCGTATCACTCCCAAACTCGAGAGAGAATGTCCACCAGTTCCGCTTTGCCACGAAAAGATCACCAGGTCTTCGATACCCGAATTTGATGTCTGGATATTCGATCAGGTTATACAGCGGGTAATCTGCAGATGACGCATGTAATCCACTCGAATACCAATGCACGTACTCCTTTTCTGTGGAAATAATAGGGTACTCTTTATCCAACAGGTAGTTCTCATAGGAAATCATCAGCGGATCTGGAACCAAATTGTTGAAGGTATTGTGCGACAGCATGTAGTACTCCCACCAGTTTCCGCCATTCACGAATTTCTTCGTCCCGTCCGCAGTTTTAACAGGCGCATAAACGAGCTTCTCAATCGAGGCAGTATTTGTGGCACCTGTATTCGCAGAGGTGAACCCCTCCAGATTGAGTGAAGCCAGAAGTTCCGGGCTTACTTCCTGTTCGGCATTGGCGAGGGCGAATGCCTCATCGAATATTGTTTCCCAGGTATACTGGTCACGCTTCGATGCCGAACCCCGTTTCATGGCTCCTACGGCTTTGTTTGGCACAATGTGCAACAACGCACTCAGAATGGCATCCTCCTTCTGCGAGAAGTCCTGCTTTACCTGTGCATTCACCTGGGCACTCTGACTGTTCAGATTTCCACGGTATGTGAACGTCATTGTAGCCAAAATGGCCATCGACACGGCACAGACCATCACAAGCGTGGCGTACCCCTTGTTTCTTGTATTTTTCCCCCTCCTCATGCGATTACTCACAATGACTCGGTTGTAAAATACCATAAATATATATAATTACAATAAATTAATATCCCTACATGGTGAGCCGTATCCCACTTACAACCAACGAGCTATACTCATGGAAAAGGGTTCGGCACTAGATTTCTCAATGCCGCGAAAGCTCACAAATAGAGTGATGTAACAACTCGACGGTCTCCAAAAATGTGAAACGAAGCCTTCGCGAATTCTCTATCAAGATATCCACGTTGAACCGGAAAAGATCCAAATGCCGGACCCACACTCTAAACCCGTGCCTTCTCGACAAGCTCCAGCAATCGAACTAACTTAGTAGAACTCGACTTGGCAACAAAGCCGCGGGCATGAGCAAAATGGACGTCCGGTTCACTCTCGATTCTGGTAAAATCGAGCAGCGGACTGTCGTTATGACGCGAGAGCCCATAGCCATCCCCTCTTCTGTCGGGATAAATCAAACCAGCCACTTCTTCCTCTGCGTTGAGAAGGTAGCGAGCTATTCCAGAGCTGGGATCATCCGGCATGGGGTCGGTCCTGGGAAGGAAAAGCACCTTCAGACTCTCACCCACCTCATGAAATTGTGCATGCCGGGCGATAAAATCAATTCTCTCTCGGAGTGTCCGAAGGAACATGAACAAGTCCTCTCCAATCATCCTCATTACCTCCCAGACAGGATCTCCCGCACCAAGCTCACGCTTCTGGGCAAACCTCCTGAGTAACGTGATATCAATCGGAGAATTCAATTGGTTCATCACCCCCCGCTCCACTCCCAGCCATTTTGCCGTCTGTATTGGGCCACGGGTATCGAACCATTCGGCAGGCTCAAGCCATTCACAGAAATTTTGTGCGTCTTCGTAGAGCCCCAGATCCTGGAGAACCAGCGACAAAGAACAGATCGGCTCGTGATCCGGCGGAAACTGATGATGATCGAAATTCTGTTTTGCAGGATCATGTTCCCCTCCCACATCCACCACGGCGATTTCCGCATCATCCAGATCGGCATCTGTCGGTTCCCGGCGTTGCACAGGAATCCCGAACCGAGCTATCAAGAGACAACAAGCGAGAAAGTCATCTTTGTGGGCGCTGCCAGGGTGAGTGAGAATAAATTTCATAAAAAGGTGTTACGCCTCAGGGTGGGACCGAGTATTTGGCGTCTATGCTACAGAGTGTCAACGGTCGTTTCCTACCGTTCTCCGGAGCTATCGAGAAGCGCCTCCATCTCTCGAACCACCTGACCCGGAGGAATGCGCAACATGCATCGGTAGTCTATCGGGCATTCCCGCTGGAAACAGGGACTGCAATCGACCTGATGTCTGATGACACGATGCACAGAACCGATCGGAGCCGTAAACGCCGGTTCTGTCGAACCGAAAATCGCAACCGTTGGCACCCCCAGAGCAGCTGCCAGGTGCATTGTCCCCGTGTCATTTGTTGCCAGAAAATGGCAGGTTCGCAGTTCTTCAACCAGCCCGGCAATCGATGTTTCCCCTACCCGGTTCTCTTTCGGTTCTGACAACAGCCCAACAAGTTCGTCTCCAATCGGCCGCTCGTTCGGACTACCGTATACCGATACACGAAAGCTCACAGTCGGCCTCTTCTCGCGGAGAGTCTCAATTGCTTCCGCGTATCTCTCGATAGGATAGCGCTTGGCATTTCCATACTCCGCCCCGGGACAGATCCCGATATGAATTTCTTTTTCCTCCGGCTGAATTGGAGTCGGCGCTGGAGGTATCTGCAAAAGTTCATCAACTGGACGGATATCTGCTCCGATTCGGCCGACCAAATACAGATATCGCCAGACGTGGTGTTGTTTCTCGTTCGCTGGATCAGGTTTTTCCGTGACAGGGAGCTCGGGTATGGCGGCCCTGAGCAGACGCTTTCGCCGATACCGATCATACCCCGCCAAATAGCTAACCCCCGCGAATCGCAATTCCAGCGCCGCACGAAATGAGTTAGGTAGCAAAACCCCAGCATCGAACTCACCTCCCTTTTCCTGGATCAAACGCCCCACCTCCCACGGTTTCAGGCCTTTGGAGAAAGGAATCACCTCGTCCACCTCCGACTGAGCGTCCCACATGGGGGCCAGATTACTGCGACAGCAAACGGTCAAATGGACATCTGGACGCCCTTTCTTTAAAGCCCTCACAGCTGGAAGAGCCATACAGGCGTCTCCCAGGGGGTTGGGCGAGCGGACTATCAACCGATACGGACTCAACTTCTCCAAAGCTTCCTCATCTTGAGGCCAGATTTTCGCGCCTGTCCCGGCACTCACGAATGCCTTTCCGGAAATCTTCCAACGCCGATGCACCCAGAACCACTCACTGGGCCTCTCACGAATCGTATCTTCCAGTTTTCCATTAAGCGTTGCAGCTACCTTCGAAGGGTAATCGCGGTCGCCCTTTGCTCCTACGGTGATCGGTGTATCGAAAACAACCCTCCAGCGCCCTGTTCCATTCGGCTCGATATGAGTGTAAACCACCGGTGCCCCCGTTCGCTGACTCAACACTCCCGGAAAGTTTGTCGTGGGGGTGAGCCGACCGAAAAATGGCACCAGTGCTCCGCACGAACCTGGACTCTGATCAAACAGAATGCCCAGAATTCCTCCACCACGAAGAAAGGTGGTCAATTCTCCCAGACCTTCCCGCCGGGCAAAAAACTGAGATCCATCTGCTTCACGTAGAGCGAGCAACCTTTCGTCAATCAGCCGATTGTGCAGTCGCTGATACACTGCGCCTGTCGGAACATCGCTTCCGAAAGGCCGCAGTCGTGCGTAGACCTCCCAAGTGGAATAGTGAGAGATTCCAACAATGCATCCATTTTCCTGCGCCAGCGCAGCTTGGAGGTTACCCAGCCCCTCATAGCTCACCCGCTTCTGGATTTCTTCGCCGGACATCCTTCCGATTCGAATCGAAAGAGCGAAATTTCTCCCAAGGGCAGCAAAGTGTTCCCTCGAAATCCGATCGATTTTCTGGTCCGACAGATCCGGGAAGGCAATTCGTAGATTGCGGCCCACCAGTCGCCGATACGGAAAACACAACCAGTAAGCACATTCCCCGGAAAACTCCCCGACGTTCTCGCAGGTCGACGGAGACCAGCGTCCGACGATCGATTCAACCAATCGAAAGAGGACGTAAACAACGCGTTCGGATGATTTGGAGAGAAGACCTTTCAAGCTTCACCTCCAGAATCGGAAACAATCAGCAGGTTTCAACCGGGGAGATCTCCTTTCGCGGTCGATCTCCCCCAGCAGTTTCGAGATTACTCTCCCGCCTTTGGAGCGTCTTCCTTGGCCGCAGGAGCAGATTCTTTCGCTTTGGGCGCTGCCTTCTCACCAGCAGAGGAGTCAGCCTTGGGAGCTGCCTTTTCTTTCGGCGCAGGTTTGGGAGCCGCTTTCTCCTTAGGTGCATCTGCTTTAGGCGCTTCCTCCTTCGCAGCAGGGGCCGGGGTTGCGGGCTCGCCTTTTTCACCCTCTGTCGCAGGAACAGGGTTTACGGGAAGATCCGAAATTGATGGAGGAGGTGCTGGCGCAGCAGTCTCGCGATTTTCAACATTCTTCAAAAGGTCCTTGGCTGGAGATTCCTTGAACTGGCGAGTCTTTACCATCGCCAGACCAATGGCACTGACGAAAAAGACGACCGCTATCCAGGTTGTCGCTTTCTGGAGCACGTCTGTCGTGTGCGCTCCGAGAGCAGAATCAAGCGTGCCGCCGCCGAACGCCGCACCGAGACCTTCCTGCTTCGGACGCTGGATCAACACGATCAGGATCATCAACACGCTCGCAGCGACAATGAGGACCGTTAATAAAATCGAGAGAATTGCCATGGGGCGGCGAATATGGTTCACACGTCAAGGATTGTAAAGCACGGGATTTACCTCGTTTTCCTCAACAAATGCCCCCAGATTACCTACAAAATGGCCTCTCAATTGCCAGATCCTATCGAAATAGAGGGGATCGTTCACTCCATCGTCTTCCATAATGAGGAAAACGGTTTCACCATCATGCAGGTCGATAGCCCTCAAGATGGCAGAGTAACGATCCTCGGGCGGCTGCCTGCCGTCGTGGAAGGCGAAGAGATCCGCGCCACCGGAAAGTGGAAAAGCGACCGTAGGTTTGGAAAACAGCTTGAGGCTGAACACATCACGGCCATCCCCCCAAGCTCGAAGGAAGGCACAGAGCGCTTCCTCGCCAGCGGACTCATTGACGGCATTGGCGCTACCTACGCCAAACGGATCGTAGCCAAGTTCGGAGAAGACACTCTTCGCGTCATAGAAGAAGAATCCAAACGCCTCGAGGAGGTAGAGGGCATCGGAACTGCCCGTCGCCAGAAAATCAAAGAATCATGGAACCGGCAGAAATCGATTCGGGACATCATGATTTTTCTTCATGCCAACGGCCTTTCCACCGCCAGGGCTCTGCGCCTTTTCAAAACCTACGGCCCTGAAACGGTGAATGTCCTCCGCGCAGATCCCTATCGCCTTGCTAGCGAACTTCCCGGAATAGGTTTCAAAACGGCGGACGAGATCGCCATGAAAATGGGCATGTCCATCGACTCCCCTGCTCGTCTCGCCAGCGGAATCCTTTACATACTGGAGCAGGCCGAGAAGCAGGGACACTGCGCACTTCCAAAAAAGAAACTGATCGAAGATGCCGTTCACATCCTCGATTCTCCACATTCCGCCATTGATCACTCCGCGACCCAGCTCATTCTCGACACAAGAATTATTGTTGAAGAGACAGATGGACAGGAATTCGTCTATTCCAGAGACCTTTATGAGGCGGAACAGTCCACAGCCAACGCCATTGAATCATTCGTAAATGCCCCACCGAATCTTCCGCCTGTCGATGCCGACGCAGCGATCAGTTGGTTCGAACGGCACAACCAGATCAAACTCGGTGATGAACAGGCCAAAACCGTGATCGAAGCCACACGTCACCGATTTTTCGTGATCACTGGCGGTCCAGGTGTGGGGAAAACGACCATCTTGAATGCGATCCTCCAGATTCTCGCAGCAAAAAAAGTCGACCCCGTCCTCTGTGCTCCAACCGGCAGGGCAGCAAAGCGGCTTTCGGAAAGCACAGGACGTGAAGCCCTCACTATTCACCGAGCGCTCGAGTTCCAACCCGAGGTAGGGTTCACTCGGAAAGCAGAGAAACCTCTCGAAGGCGACCTCTTCATCGTGGACGAGGCTTCCATGATCGACATTCGCCTCATGGCGAATTTCATGGCCGCCGTTCCAAAATCATCCACCATCATTCTCGTAGGAGACGTGGACCAGCTTCCCTCGGTCGGCGCAGGGAGCGTTTTGAGAGACATCATCGACAGCGGCGTCGTGCCGGTCTCCCGTCTCAGCACCATTTACCGCCAAGCCAAAGCCAGCCACATCGTCCAAGCGGCACACGCAGTAAACAAGGGAAAGCTCCCTCCTCTCGAAAACAAACAGGACTCCGACTTCTTCTTCATCGAACGAGCCGGCCCCGAATCTATCACCGAAACCCTGGAATATCTGATAGAAGAGCGAATCCCGGAAGGGTTTCATCTCCATTCCAGAGACGAGATTCAAGTGCTCACACCGATGAACAAACACTCGCTCGGGACCAAAGCCCTGAATGCCGAAATTCAGAAAGCCCTCAATCCTCCAGGCGAACTCAAATTCGAAATTGAAAGATTCGGGAACATCTTCCGGACGGGAGACAAAGTCATCCAGACCCGGAACAACTACGAAAAAGAGGTCTTCAATGGCGACATCGGGCACATCTCGGAAATCACCACCGAACCCGCCACGATCTCGGTAACCTTCGACGGCAACCATCGCGTGGATTACGAACCTGGAGAATTAGACGAGCTCCAGCTTGCCTACGCCATCACCATTCACAAATCACAAGGCAGTGAGTTTCCCGCCGTCGTCATTCCCCTCGCTTCGCAGCAATACGTCCTCCTCCAGCGCAACCTTCTCTACACGGCCATCACTCGGGGAAAGAAAGTCGTAATACTGGTAGGAGAAAAACAGGCCCTCGAGCGAGCGATTCGAAACGAGGAAAGCTCGCACCGCTTTACCGGGCTGAGGAGCAGATTGGCTATTTCTCAGTCAAAGGAAGAGACACCCTAGAGCGCAGCGATCTGCTTCTTCAGTTTTTTGAATTTCTTCCTCAACTTTTTGACCTTGGTCTTTTTCTTCGCCCGCTTGGCACGCTTCAAAGCCTTTTTCACCTTCTTCGACTTCTTGATCAGTCGCGCCTTGAGAAGTGCCTTCTGCAATGCCGCCTCGATGGAGATATCGCGATTCAGAAAAATATCGCCAGCACCATTTGTATCATTGGCGACAAGATCCGTGGCACTCGACTCGAATGCGGTAAATCCAATGTCAGAGGCTGCTGCAGCAGTCGACTCCGCCCCCATGTCCGCGGATTGTCCACCCGCTGGAGTTCTCGAAATCGCCCGAGTCCTTCCCGATAGTGTATCGTGCAAATAGACGTCGGTGATGGTCCCATCTGCAAAACCGGAGACCAAAGTAGTGGACGCAGACTCGAACGCCACATAGCGACCATTCGCGGAAATATCTGGCTGAGCACTACCGCCATCGGCCTGAACACCACTGGATGAGACCGAAACTCGCTCTGTAGTTCCGCCAGCGACGTCACGCACGAAAATGTCCGACACCACATTGTCATCCTGCTCCTCGCTCAAGTCCGACGACGAAGAGGTGAAAGCGACGAAATTTCCATCATCAGAAATTGAAGGGTCCGCCGAATCGTTATTCCCCTGATTTTCATCGCTATCGACGGAAACCAGCACAGTCGTATTCATATCCCGATCCCGGAGAAACACGTCGAATTTCATATTCGAATCTCCACCCACCAGATTTGTGGAGCTGGAGTCAAAAGCCACATAGCGCCCATCGAAAGAGATCGCTGGGTTTTCGCAGTCAAACTCAGCTTCCACCGAGCCGGTAGAAATCGAAACTCGCTCTGTAGTTCCGCCATCAAGATCTCTCACAAATACGTCTTCGGCAGAATTCATGTCCATACCCACGAGCAGCGCCGAGACAGAACGAAACGCGACAAACTTGCCGTTTCCAGAGATCACGCCATCGGAGCAATTCTCATCGGCTTGCACATTTCCCGTCGATACGGAAACGAGAGAAGTCGTTTCCAATTCCCTGTCCCGAACATACACATCCAGCTTTCCATTCGAGTCTGTTGGCCCCAGATCGCTGGCATTCGTGCGAAAGCAGACGTAACGACCGTCGTTTGAGATAGAAGGTTGGTTCGCAAATCCTGTTAGTTTGTTCCCCGAATTGGTCAGCGAAACCAGCTCCACTGTCTTGGCCTGAACATCGTAGAGGTAGATGTCCTGGTTTGCGTCCATGTCCTTCACCGGATCCAGTTGCTCAGAACTCACGAAGACGATAAAATTTCCGTCCGGCGTGATATCCGCATCGAAACTGGCAACGGTCGAGCCCAGATCTACGGTGACTCCATCTACTGCGAAAATAGGAGCAGTAGAGATAGCAGAAACGAAACACCAAAGGGAACAGCGGATGAGAAAGGAACAGGCTTTCATAGGAGGATGACAAAGAAAATGCCTTAACACTGTCTCAACTGTCAAGATTTGCCACCCCTATCCTTCCCAATTCGACTCACAAACGGGAGTTGAGTTGGGTTCGGAAACACGCTAGTCTCGCGCCATGAATTTCAACCGCCGTCGTTTTCTCAGCACCGCAGCCACTCTCTCAGCAGGTGGAATTTTCACCGCCTGCACCAAGGAAGAAACATCAGAAACCACGAGCACGGAGAGCAAGCCGTCTCTCGACTGGAAGATCTCTCTCGCCCAGTGGTCCAACCACGTCGCTCTGAAAGCCGGCGAACTCGACAACCTCGACTGGCCCAAGTTCACCAAAGACAACTTCGACATCACAGCAATCGAATGGGTGAACCAGTTCTTCGGCCAGGACGGCGGCGAACTCGGCTGGCAGCCCAAAGGGCAGGATTATCTCGCAGAGATGAAGAAACGCTGCGACGACGAAGGCATCACCAGTGTTCTCATCATGTGTGACCGCGTAGGTAGCCTCGGCAACCCCGACAACAAAAAGCGGACCGCCGCCATCGAAGGCCACTACGCATGGCTCGACGCGGCGAAATTCCTCGGCTGCCACAGCATTCGGGTCAACGCAGCCAGCGATGTCACACTGAGCCCCGAGAAACAGGCAGACCTCTGCGCTGACGGTCTTCGCCGCCTCTCAGAACACGCCGAACCCATGGGACTCAATGTCATCGTGGAGAACCACGGTGGCTATTCATCCAACGGCGCATGGCTCGCGAACACAATCAAAAACGTGAACATGGACAACTGCGGAACCTTGCCTGACTTCGGTAATTTCTACGTCGTAAAGAATCGCGGAAAAGCAGAGCAATATGCGAAGCAGAAAGAGCCCTTTGCAGGAGACAACTCCTACACCGAGGACGAAACCGGCCTCGGTTACAATCGCTACAAAGGCGTCGAACAACTGATGCCTTACGCAAAAGGCGTATCAGCAAAGGCCCACGACTTCGACGAGAACGGCAATGAGATTCACACCGACTACGTCAAGATGTTCGAAATCGTGAAAGCGGCGGGATACAATGGCCACGTTGGAATCGAATACGAAGGCAAAGAACTGGGAGAAGTCGAAGGGATCAAAAAAACCAAGGCACTCCTTGAGAAGACCTTCGCCCAGGTTCTCGGGTAAGAAGCCTTACTCGAAAATTTTTCTCTGGTTTTGGCCTGATTCCTGAGGCTTGTTCCGTCGAAATCGACCGATGGCCCGGGCCGAAACTCAGAAACACGATCTCGAATCACTTCCCAGTCCTGCAGAACTGGCAGAGGAACTCTGTCACCTGCCTGGAATGGTGTTTCTCGACTCATCGTCTTCAGATGGATCTGTAGACGGGTCGGGTCAGGCGAGGTACTCTCTGATCACTGCCTGCCCGAGCAGGATTCTGAAAGGCAATATCTTTAAAGAAAAGTCCAGGGAGAGGTTACGAACAGCACTTACCGACCACCAGCGCCCGGAGACATCGACACCTGACTTGGGATTTCCTACCGCGGGTCTCTATGGTTCTGTTGACTACGAAGGGGACTTCGTTTTCGGGGAGTATCACGAGTATCTCGTTTACGACCATAAAAAAGAAGAGTGGCAGGAAGAAGGAAGTCTTTCGACGAAACGTAAGGAAGCCTCATTCAGAAAGCTTGAAGGTGCACTCCCATTCACAGGGCATACCTCAGAAAAAGAATTCTGCGAAATGGTAGCTACAGCGCAGGAATACATCGCCGCGGGAGACATCTACCAAGTGAATCTTTCCCACAAATTTACCGCTTCCTTACCGACAGAATTTTCCGCATTCCTCCTTCACCAGAGACTGCGCGATCGCTCCCCAGCCCCCTTCGCTGCATACGTTGCGCTCGACGACAAGGTCATCGTTTCCTCCTCCCCGGAACAGTTTCTGAGTATTAGCGGTCGCACAATCCAAACCCGCCCTATCAAAGGCACCCGACCACGCTTTCGTGATCGGGAACGAGATGAGAAATCGGCATACGATCTCATCACTTCTCCCAAAGAAGTCGCCGAACTCATCATGATCACCGACCTGGAAAGAAATGATCTCGGTCAGATCTGCGAATATGGTTCTGTAGAGGCAACTGAACTTCTCAAACTAGAACGCTACGCCCAGGTCTTCCATCTCGTCTCCACCGTGGAAGGGCGCCTCAGGCAAGAAGTCGACCACATCTCAGCCCTGCACGCCTGCTTCCCCGGCGGAAGCATTACCGGAGCCCCGAAAAAACGAGCCCGCGAAATTATCGAAGAACTTGAGCCCGTTCCTCGCGGAGTCTACACGGGCGCAATTGGTTGCCTCGGCTTCAACGGAGAAAGCCGTTTCAACATCGCCATCCGTACAGCCATCGTCGAAAACAACGAGTTGCATTTCCATGTCGGTGCCGGAATCGTTGCAGATTCCATCCCCGAAAAAGAGTGGGAAGAAACACTCCACAAGGCTGCCGGGATCTTCCAGGCCTGTGAATCCTTCGAGGACAACTGAACGCCCACCCCCCTCTTTTAATGGCAGATCCACAAGGCCCCCTCGTTTTTGCGCACCTTCAAAAGACGGCCGGCCAGACCATGCGTGAGATCCTTCGCCAACGCTTTGGTACGAATCAGGTCGACCTACAGATGCCTCCGGAAGAACTGACAGAAAAACGCTTCCGTTTCATCCATCGCTTCTACCCCAAAGCCGAATGCTTCTCCGGTCATGCCTTTATGCCTTGGACTCCCGTAGGAGACCTTCCCGGAGTCCGCTTTTTCACTTTCGTTCGAGAACCTGTCAGTCGCACCATCTCCGCCTACCAGTATCTCACTGAGACGGGAAAAAATCCCGGCCCGTATCTCGAATGGGTCGAGTCTGAGAGAAATCGCCAGGTGTCCAGGCTCTGCGGAAAGCAGGACCTCGACGCAGCCCTCGAAGTTCTCCAGAACCGAATCGGCTTTGTAGGACTAACTGAGCACTTCGACGAGTCACTCGTCATGTGGCATCGCTGGGCCAACGATCCGAAAATCGAAATCCGCTACAAGCGAATCAATGTCTCTTCTAACAAAGCCCTGAAAGAAGAAATTCAATCGAGCGACGAGTGCATGGAAAAGACTCGGGAAATCACTAATCTCGACCAGCAGCTCTACCAACGGGTAAAGTCCGAAATCTATCCTGCACAGAAGCAGGAATA
>PAAG01000048.1 GCA_002698785.1 Verrucomicrobiales bacterium
AGGCTTCGACTGAAGTCGAAGTTACGTCCATTGCTGGTGCTTCTCTTCTGTTGAGGCTTCGACTGAAGTCGAAGTTACGTCCATTGCTGGTGCTTCTCTTCTGTTGAGGCTTCGACTGAAGTCGAAGTTACGTCCTTTGCTGGTGCTTCTCTTCTGTTGGGGCTTCGACTGAAGTCGAAGTTGCGTCCTTTGCTGGGGCTTCGCTTCTGTTGGCTTCGACTGAAGTCGAAGTTACGTGTTTCGGAATTCGGGCGGAGGTGGTTTTACACCTTACGGAGTTGTCTTCCTAGTGCGGCTCGGAGGAGGAGGAAGGCGATGAAGGGGAAGGTGAACATGGCGATGAGGTTGAGATGGAGGGTCTCGATATCAAAGGCAATCCAGGGCTTCTCGCTCCTTGGAGGGAATTGGAAGTGGCGGTATTTTCCGAAGAAGACGTTGGGTGGATTTTTGACTCGTCGGTAGTCTTGCCGCTCGACTTCGGCGCGGTTGAAGAGGTCTTGGACTTTTTCGTTGAGGTAGAGCTCGGTGGCGGTGTAGGTCTTGCCTTCGGTCTCGGGAATTTCGTAGTAGGGCTCGGGATCGAACTGGTGTTTGTCGAGTGCGTTCCTGATTTTCCTGATCTGGCGGGCGACGCTCCGTGGGCTCTCGGCTTCGAGTCCGTGGACGATGGCGAGGGCTTGTTTGAGTTGGTAGAGGTAGTCTTCTTGCTCTTCGGTGAGGGCTTGTTCAATGGGGATTTCGCTGAAGGCCTGGATTTCGTTTTCGATGTGGTTGGTGAGTTCGCTGGCGGGGTTGTTGTCGGCGTGTTCGATGATGATGGATTCGTAGCTCCAGCGAAGGGGCATGAGGTGACAGACGGCGGGGACTTTGAGTTTGGAGTCTTCTTCGGTCTCGGCGGTGGGGGTGAACCAGGAGCGGATGTTCTGGATGATGTTGAGGTCGCGGTTCATCTCGTCGTATTTGATGAGGGCTCCGCCGAGGATGATGTTGGGAATGAGGATGAGGGGGATGATGTTGACGGCGGTCTTGGGGCTGGAGACGAGGCTGGAGATGAAGAGGCCTGCGGCGATGCCGACGAAGGAGGTAGCGAACATCCAGAGGAGGTTGGGCAGGAACATGGCCCGGATGCTGAGGATGGCGTCGCCTATGAGGAGGTAGATGACGCACTGGATGAGGGCGAAGAAGCCGAGGGAGATGTATTTCCCGATGATGTAGCCGGAGACGCGGAAGCCGTGGTGTCTCTCGCGGAGGAGAAGGTTGCGGTCGCGGATGATTTCTTCGGCGGAGTTGGTCATGCCGAGGAAGAGGGCGGTGACGAGGGAGAGGAAGAGGTAGGTGGGGATGTGGAATGCGTTGGCGAAGGAGTAGGTGCCTTCTTCGGTGTAGCGCATGACTACGGAGATGAGGATGGCGAGGGCGGGGGCTTCGAGGAGGGTGGTGGCGAGGTTGGAGCGGTTCCGCAGTTTGGAGAAGAAGGCTCTTTTAAACTGGTTGGAGAAGCGGACCCAGTCGTGCCGAAGTCGGCGTGGGGGTGCCTGGGGTGTTTTCTGCAGGGCGACGGTCTGTGAGGTGTCGGACTCGATTTCGCGAAGGTTGACTTCTTCGAGGAGGCGGTAGGTCTGGAAGCGGTCGGCCCAGAAGGCGGAGTTGAAGCGGCGGGCGGGGATGAGGTTGCCGCGGGCGTCGCGTTCGAAGATGATGTCGCCGCCGAGGTCGCGGAGGGGGGTCTCGAGGACGTCGAAGATGAAGTCGGGGGTGAAGTTGATGCGGTCGTCGTCGCCTTCGGAGACGGGGAGGGCGGAGGTGTAGATGCCTTCCTGTTTGCGGACGTCGTTGAAATATTCGAGCATCTGCATGGGGGTGCCGAAGAAGGCGAGCTTTCCTCCGTTGTCGAGGAGGATGGCTTTGTCGAACATGTGGAAGAGTCGACTGGAGGGCTGGTGGATGGAGACGAGGGTGATCTTGTTGTGGGTGAGGCCACGGATCATCTCGAGGACGTGCTCGGAGTCTTTGGAGGAGAGGCCGGAGGTGGGTTCGTCGAAGAGGTAGATGTCGGCGATGCCGATCATGTCCATGGCGGCGTTGAGGCGGCGTCTTTGTCCTCCGGAAAGGGATTTGGTTTCGTTGTCGCCGGCGAGGCGGTGGCGGATTTCGTTGAGGCCGAGTTCGATGAGTTTGGAATCGACGCGGCGGCGGCGCTCGCCAATGGGGAAGTGGGGTGCGCGTATGGCGGCGGCGGTGTCGAGGTTTTCTTCGACGGTGAGGAGGGGATCGAATGTCTCGTCCTGGGGGATGAGGGCGATGTAGGAGGAGAGGTTTTTGTGTTCGGTATAGAGGTCGACTCCGTTGAGGTCGATGCGACCCTGGCGGGGTTTGATCTGGCCGCCGAGGGCTTTGAGAAGGGTTGATTTTCCGCAGCCGCTGGGGCCCATGACGCAGACCATTTCTCCGCGCTGTATGGAGAACGTGATCCCGTCGAGGGCGGGTGTCTTGCGATCGTAGGAGTGGGAGACGTCGCGGACTTTGAGGGTGGAGATGAGGTTACGCTCTTCTTCGATGATGCCGTCGGAGAAGTGACATCGGAGAAATTGACCGCCGCCGAGTGAAATGGTGGAGCCGTCTTTGAGGTTTGCTGTGCCGCGGACGGGTTCGCCTTCTACGGCGATGGGGCGCTCGGACTGGAGGATTTCTACGGAGCCGGTCTTTGTGCTGTTGTCGCAGCGGATGCGGAGCAGGATTTTGCCGGAGGCTCCGGGGGTAAGGAGGATGTCGCCGGGGGAGAGTTCGGCGGCGTCGTTGGAGACGAGGTAGATGGAGCGGTTGGGGGGAAGTTCGAAGCGGCCGCCAAGTTCGCGGGCTTTGCGGCGAAGGACGTCGAAGGAGATTTCGGTGTGGTCGGGAAAGTCGACTTTGTCCTGGGAGGTGACTTTGAATTTGTCGCCTGGGTTGAGGAGGCGGTTTCCAACGACGGCTTCGGTTTTGCGGAGGACTTCGACGTTGATTTCGAGGCCGAAGGAAACTCG
Organism: Verrucomicrobiales bacterium; assembly: GCA_002698785.1. Classification (GTDB taxonomy): domain Bacteria; phylum Verrucomicrobiota; class Verrucomicrobiia; order Verrucomicrobiales; family DEV007; genus Arctic95D-9. Next base: position 3,024 of record PAAG01000048.1, read on the forward strand.
GAGGTAGCTCTGCTTGGTGCGGGTTTTCTCAATGAACTGGTTGCCGTTGAAGTCGCGGGCGAGGTAGAGCTGGACGGAGGAGACGTTTTTCTTGGAGTTGAAGTAGAAGACGAGGTCTTCAAAGGCGAGGACTTCTTCGCCGACAATGACGCGCTGGCCTTCGTAGAGGCGGCAGAATTCTCCGGCGCTTACCTGGCGGCCGCGGGCGAGGATGGGGCCGGGACCGAGGTTCTTGATGAGGATGAGGTTGAGGAAGCGGAAGGCGACGACGGAGTGCTCGTCTTCGTCGGAGGCGATGTGGATGTCGCCGGTATCGGTGGTGGATAGAATAAGGGACTCGAGGTGGTGGGCGTCTTTGTCCTTTTTGGTGTCGGGCTGGGGATCGTTTTTCCGAAGCTGGGAGAGTTCGCTGGTGTTGAGCTGGTAGACGATGTTGATGGCCTCGGAGGCGACTCCGAGGGTGGTCATGAACTGGTAGAAGGTGATGAGGTTCTCTTTTGGCAGGCCTGCTCTGGATATGAGTACGTAGAGCTGGACGCCGAGGAGGACTTTATCTTCGAGGGGGAGGGACTCGGCGAGGTTTGAGGCAATGGCTTCGAGGTCTTGCCGACGGCTGAGGGACTTGATGAAGAGCTGGCGGAGCTCGGTGTAGACGGTCTCGGGAAAGTCGTAGCGAAGGAAGCCGAGGATGGAGTCGATTTCTTCTTCGACGACCTGCCCGTCGAGCTTGGTAAAGCCTGCGAAAACTTCGATGAGCATGGGCAGCATGGACTCTTCGGTGCGGGGAGTCTCGCTGCGAAAGAATGAGCGCTGGACGCGGTTCCAGAGTCGGCTACGGCTGCGTGCGGGAGCGGGTTCGGTGCGGGACTTTTTTCCCCGGGAGGTCAAATCGCTGATGGGGTCCCGGAGTGTGGGTGGAGTTTTCGACATTGGAAGGCTGAGTAGAGGGCGATCGGGTCTGGGAATGTATACCACTTCCGGGAAAGTTGGAAACCTGTGTTCTCGGATTCGGGGAAGGCTGAAATTGTTTCGGAGAGGTGAATTTTCTGCTTTTAAATATAATATTTATGGATATTATATTTGTAAGATCGTTTGTTTTCTATGGATTCGTTTCGTGACCCCGATATTTCCCGTCCTTCTAAAGCGTTGAGCCTGGTGCGGTTGCACCATGGGGTGAGTCCGATTTCTGAGGATAGGATTCCGGCTGTGGAGGTGGCGAGTTCGATGAGGAAGGGTGCGATGTGGCGTGCGGGGGCAAGGGCAAACCATCTTCATGCAAGGCGCCGGAGGGTGAAGTTGGAGGAGATTCCGGAGAGGGCGTTTCCTGTGATCCTGGAGGTGAGTGGTGGAAGTAATTTTGTGATTTTGAAGGAGCGAACGGACAGTGAGACGTTCCTTGTGCAATTCCCTGATTCTCGGGAATCGACTGTGTCGAGGAAGAGGCTGGCGGAGGTGTATGATGGGGAGTGTATTTTCCTGAGTCCGAAGCGGAGTGGTGGAATGGGAGGCGGTCTGCGTCGTTTGTTTTCTCGAGTTCGTGGCAGGAATGTGGCGGAGTCCGCGATGGTGAATGGTCTGATTGCGGTGGTGTCTCTGTTGTTGGTGATGAATCATGAGTCGGCTTTCGCTGGTTTTTCAACGCATTCGCTGGTGACGCCTCTTTTCGGGGTGATTGCAGCCGGGGCTGTTCTTGCTGGTATTGTGAGGATGAGGAAGGCATTTTTCGATCAGTCGAGTGAGAACCTGTTGGCGGACTGTTTTGCTCTTCCGATTTTTGCAGGGCTCCTGGTTGTATTGGCGGGATGGGCAACGGTGCCGTTTTTCCTGATGGGGTTGTCGATTCTTGCCTTTCGAGTTCTGTCGAAAACGGTGGGATCGGAAGAGTCGAGAATTGACCGAAATCGCCGTTGGCTGGTGGGGGCTTCGTTTCTCGCGGGCTGCCTGTCGATGGGAGGAGCGATGGCGATGGGGTTGATCAGCCCAGCTGTGATGACGGGTGCTCTCGTGTTGGGGACTTATGCTATGTATGTGCTGATCTGCAGTAGTCGCGTTTGGAAGGAAGCTCGTATCGAGTCACTGGATTGAAGGATTTCAGCGGGGATTTTTGGTGGCAGGTGCCGAACGACACCGCTAGTCTTGCCTCATGGAGGTGCAGACGATACGTGATTTGAAGCAACAAGCTGGTGCGGTGCCGGGGGCAGTGAAATTTCACGCCCAGCTCGAGAAGTTGCTACAGAAGACGACGAAGACGGGGAATCCGTTTTATGAGCTGACGTTTGCGGATGCGGAGGAGACGCTGGTGCTTCGTGTCTGGAATAATTCGCCGATGTTCGATTCGTGCAGTCAGTTGCAGGAGCGGCAGTATTACGAGATTTCGGGGGAGTTCGGTTTGGGAAATGATGGTCGTTCGATTGACAGTCGAAGCTGGACTCCGCGTGGGCTGGATGAACGGGAGGCGGCGGCGCTTTTGGCGGGGTCGCCTGAGTTGCGAGAGAAGCAGGAGCGCGACTACCGATACATTTGCGAGACGGTGGGTGCGGTATCTGATCCGAGGTTGAAGGCTCTGGGAGAGGCGTTTTTGAATCAATTTGGTGACCGTTTTCAACGTACGGGTGCGGCGCGGGATTATCACCATGCTCGTCGCGGTGGACTGGTGGAGCATGTTTCGCAGATGATGCGTGCGGCGGTGCAGATATGTGAGGCTTACGAGATGCTGAACCGTGATCTGCTGGTCACGGGTGTTCTTTTTCACGACATCGGAAAGCTGTGGGAGAATGCCTACACGCCGAAAGGTTTTACAATGCCTTTTACTGAGATCAGTGAACTGATCGGGCATATTCCGCTGGGAATGGAGATCGTGAACAAGCTGTGGCGCGAGTTGCAGGACGATCCTTCTGTGGGGGCGAATTGGGAGAACCTTGAGCCGAGTTCTGAGCGTGTCAGGCTGCATTTGCTACACTTGATCGTGTCGCATCATGGCGAGCTGGAGTTCGGGTCGCCGGTGGTGCCGAAAACGCCGGAAGCGCAGGCGCTACATTATATTGATAACCTTGACGCGAAGATGGAAATGTTCGACCGGGGATATCAGGTAGCGGGTGAGTTAGGTAGGAATGTTTATGAGCGTGTCAGGCCTTTGCCGGGGAGGTTGATCACGCCGCTTCCTGCATTCGCTGGTGGAGGGGGAGCGCCTGCTTACCAGGAAGAGGTAGTGGAAGATCCGGGGCCGCCTGCGCCAGCCAATGCTGTAGAGGGGGATGGGCTGCCTATTCCGATGCCGGTGGATTCGGACGATCGACCCGAGCCGTTTTGATTTTCTATCGGGCTTCGAGTTCGGCGGGGTGCAGTTCGACCATGAGGTCGCCGGCGATGGTTTCAATTTTCTGAAGAAGATCGGCGGCGTCGATGGAATCCGGGACCAGAAGGCGGGCGTTCGTTTTGAAAAGACGTTCGCCAGACCAGGGTGCGAGTGTGCAGTCGGTGGTGAGTTCGACGACGTTGACGCCTTCTGCTGCGAGGGTTTTGGAAATGACAGCAACGATTCCCTGTCGATCCTGCCCGACTACTTCCAGATCGTAGGACAGGCCTGAGTCGGATGCTGTTTCCTCGTCGCCTTTGGTGATGTGCGCGATGGATGTGTGGAGGCCTGAGTCTTCCAGCTCGGCGAGGGAGTCGCGGAGGGCTGGCACTTTCTCTTCTTCGATCACGACCTGGACCATGCCGGAGAACTGCCCTGCCAGTTGGACGAGTCGGCTTCCTTCCCAGTTGCCTGAAGCGGCTCGAATAACGGCAGAAAGTTGCTCGACCAGACCGGGGCGATCGGGGCCAATGACGTGAACGATTACGGAGACCTGCATAAAAATACCTTTCGCCAAAATTCTTTACCAAACAATTCTTTTTGACTCTTAGGATAAGCTTCGCTGCGCTCAGAGGTGTGTTGTAAGTCTCGGGCAGAAATCTGCAGTAACTTCGTTCCTCATTCGATCGTTGGGGAACCCCAACTCACACCTGAGCGCCTCGTTACGACCAATTTCTGCCTCGAGGTTTTGACAAATAATTTTGGCGAAAGGTATTCTGGAGTTAACGGGATTTGTTAGATTGGTCCAGACAGATCAGGTGGCCGGAATGAACCTCTGTGCGATCAGGGTGAGGACGAAGCAAAGGAGGCAACCGAGAGCGGCGGGTAAGCTGGCGAAGGAGACTGCCGCGGCGTCGTAGAGGGCGATGCCGGCGATAGCGAAGGCGATTCCTTTGGGGATTTTCTCACGTAGGCTGGTCCGAATGATGGCGACCCATGCCCAGATAGCAATGATTCCGGTGAGGATGAGGCCATACATCTTCGGACTGTCAGGAACGGTGCGAGATGCGATGAGGGGAAATAAGATCGGAAGCATCAGGAGAATGCGAGGGAGGAATGACAGGGCACTGGGTTGATCGAGATGTTCGTTGCGAGCGGCGAGCGTGAGGCCTGCAATGTAGAGAACGACTCCCCCCGCGATGGTGAAGAGGACTCCGGGTACCATCCACCCTGCCGAGGTGACGCCGACAGCGCTGCCTGCCCCGATGTAGACGAGCGCCCGGCAGAGGCCCATGATCAGGACCGAGCCTGACCATTTCTTATGCAACCAGTTGTAGAGTAGGATGGCGGCGACTAGACCCGTTGCCCAATACCAGTGGGTGGTGGTCAGGAGCATCAGGATTTTGAACCCGACGATCATCTGGAGGATGCCAATGAGCCAGACGGCTTTTTCAGACACTTTACCCGAGGGGATGGGGCGACCGGGAGAGTGTTTACGATCCCAAAGGGCGTCGAATGCGTCGTTCAACGTCATTCCGCCGATGTAGAGAAAGCTCATGCCGCCGATGAGCCAGACCAATTCTGCGACGAGTCCGCCACCGCAAAGAAACCAGCCGACGGCGACGTTTGTCCAGACGGTTGGCAGGTTTGATATGCGACCGAGTATCAGAAGTGTTCGGAGGAAAGACATCGGGATTTACGCAACTGGGAGGATGAAACCGCCGGGGACTTTTTCAATAGGGCCGTAAGCGTCGAGGTCGACGAATTGCTTGGCGAATTCTGAAATTTCCGCATCGTCTCCGTTGAGTTTCTTTTCGATGCTGGTGCCGATTCGGAGTGGGCCAGGTTCGAGTGAAAGGTTGAAGGTCATTTCCATTTGTTCGAGATCGTCTCGGTTTGCTTCGATTTCGAAGTCGACTTCTGTCTCAAATTGGAGGGAGATTTTGCCGTCTGAGATTTCTCCGAATGCAAGGCCGGTGACGTCTGCCGGATTTTGCTCTCCGAAGAGCATCATGGCGGCATCTACGGAACCGGGTTTCGGATAGTAAGGAAATTCGTAGGTCTGATTCTCGAGCTCTTTCCAGCTTCGAGAAGGGACGATGATGCTGTTTACGCGAAGGAGGGGCGTCATCTCCTCGTCGTCAATTTCGGTAGGCTGGAAGCGGATTTCGACGAAGAACTCAAGGCGCGGTTCAATTGCTGCTCCGGGGTTTTCGAAGAGTATCTGGCCCAGCGTTCCGCCGGTTGGTACGAAGAGTTCGCTCATGGGGCGCATAGCCTAGCAGCCTGTTGAAAAACCATGAAACGAAAAATCTGTGGAATATTTGGTTTGGAAGTGTCCGGCTTCGCCGATGCAAAAGGGAAACCGCCCCTTTGGGCTGTGGCCCTTTTGTTTTTCATTCCCCGCTTTTTCAACAGACTGCCAGGGTGATGCGAGACGGGTGACAACCGGGGATTTCTTAGTGCTTTCCATCTTTCGGGAAATGTGGCACGTATTATCCAGAGAAGACCATGAGACTTCCTTTTTTCCTCTGTCCTTTGCTCGTTGCGGTCGGTATGGCGGGCTATTCCCAGGAAAACCCTGAGCCGGTTAAGGCGGTGCCGGTTGGGCCACCGCAACCAGCAGCGGAAAAGAAGGAGGAGAAACCAGCGGAGCCTGAAAAGTATGTCGTTCAGTCAGGTGACAATCCGTGGCTGATCGCGAAAAACCATGGGATCACCCTTGGGGAGTTGCAGAAAGCGAATTCTATCAAGGATCCGAAGAATCTGAAGATCGGTGATGTGCTGACTCTTCCTGCGGGGGTGAAATCGAAAAATAAGCCGAAGGAAATGGCTGTCGCAGAAACAGGGAATTCGGAGAAGAAAGACGAGAGTTCCAGCGAGTCAGCTAAGCCGACAGAAGGTGGCTGGGAAATGTATACTATCAAGGCCGGTGACAATCCGTGGAAGATCGCGAAAGCGAAGGGGCTGGATCACCAGATGATCATGAAGCTGAACGAAGGTGTTGATTTTACCAAGTTGGCGATCGGGCAGGAGATCAAGATACCGAAGAAGTAATATCAGGGCCTGTGGTCAAGGCTCTCTTCGCGATTCTCCCAGAAATGCCTTGCAACACCCAGCCCACCGTGGTGGGGTGGATGGTCGAAGTTCATCCGTTTCGATACGGCCGCTGAAGGAGTAAAAAGATCGAAACCGTGCGGGGGACCCGGAATCCCTGCTGATTATCAGGTTGCTCTTCGATGCAAATCTATGCCCGAAGTCACCGACCCCAAAAGCCCTGGCACCGAAAATACCGACGAGGTACACAGCCCTGACTACATCAAGTTGGGCCCGCTTGAGTTCCACCCAATCGTTTTTCCTGTTTCTGCATTTCTTATTTTCGGTTTTGCCATCGGCGGGGCGATCTGGGCGCTGAATGACAAAGAAGGGGCTGAGGCGTCGTTTACTGCCATGCGAAACTGGATGAGTGACCAGTTTGGCTGGTTCTTTGTTCTGGCGACCAATGCATTGCTCATCGTGGCTGCCTTGCTGGCACTCACGAAGCTGGGTGATGTGAGGCTGGGGGGGAGGCATGCGCGGCCGAAATTTTCCACGCTAAGCTGGTTTGCCATGCTTTTCTCTGCCGGTATGGGGATTGGCCTGGTTTTCTGGTCCGTTGCTGAGCCGATTTTCCATTTTGGCGACCCTCAGAACATTTCCCCGGTGCCAATTCCTACGGGAGAGCGCTCTGCTATGAGCATCACGTTCTTTCACTGGGGGCTCCACGCCTGGGGTGTCTACACGGTGGTGGGGGCAGCTATTGCGTTCTTTTCCTACAACAAGGGCCTCCCTCTCACGATTCGTTCGACCTTTTATCCCATTCTCGGGGATCGGGTGAAGGGACCTGTGGGGCACATTATCGACACTCTTGCTGTAGTTGCGACGCTCTTTGGAGTGGCGACTTCGCTGGGACTGGGGGTAAAACAGGTGGGGGCTGGTCTTCATTACCTGCTGCCGGATGTTTTTGCGGCTGCAGGAAGTACCGGAGAAGGGACCGCGCTCGGATTGACTTCTGTCGGTGTTCAGATCTGCCTGATTGCTGTGATCACCCTGATAGCCACGTTCTCGGTGGTCAGCGGGCTCGATAAGGGCATCAAGATTCTTTCCAACACGAACATGGTGGTGGCGGCGTGCCTGCTGCTGATGGTTTTCCTGCTTGGGCCTACGGTGCATTTGATGGATGCTTTTCTCCAGAATATCGGCGGTTACATCAGTCGCTTCGTCGGTATGGCTTTTTGGACCGAGGCCTATCAGGTAGATGAGGAGGGTAATCCGACTCACTGGCAGAATGGATGGACGATTTTTTACTGGGCCTGGTGGATTGCATGGAGCCCTTTTGTGGGAATGTTCATTGCCCGGATTTCCTATGGACGAAAGCTTCGCCAGTTTGCGCTTGGAGTTCTGCTAGTGCCGACTCTTGTTACTTTTTTCTGGCTTACAGTTTTCGGTAATACGGCTATTTTCGAGGAGTTGAGAGGTGGTGGTATCGTGGACGCCGTTGCTGACGATGTGAGCACCGCCCTGTTCGTTCTACTGGGTGAGTTTCCTCTCTCGGCGATAACGAGCGCATTTTCGATTTTTGTCATCATCACTTTCTTCGTCACGAGTTCGGACTCGGGCTCCCTTGTTATCGATACGATCACCGGCGGTGGACATCCTAACCCTCCGGTGATCCAGAAAATATTCTGGGCAGTTCTGGAGGGCGCTGTTGCGGCAACCCTATTGCTCTGCGGAGGCCTGACAGCCCTGCAGACAGGATCGATTATGACCGGTTTGCCTTTTGCCGCTGTTCTCCTCGTCATGGCGTGGTGTCTGATAAAAGGGGTAGGTCGAGAACTCGGCGAGGAGGAGAAACTCTGGGAAGAGGAGGCCGACGAGATCGAGCAGCGGAAAAAGCAGGCGAGTTCGTAAGGCGAGAGAGCATCAGATAGGAGGGACGATAATGACTACACGAGCAGGAAGAAGGACTCAGGTGCTTCTGATGGTGGCGGCTTTGCTGGCCACCTTTTCCGTTTTTGCCGAGGAAGATCCTGATGCGTTACGCCGTCGGATTGCGGATCTGGAAGCGCAACTTGCTGCGGCTCGGGCGCAACTCGCACAGGTCGATGAGTCTTATTCTGAACCTGAATCCCATGCCGGCAGTGCCACTGTGACCCAAGCGGGGGCGTCGAAGCACGTTCTTGAAGATGCCGGGGAGGTTATTGAGGAACCTGAAGAGGACGTCTTTCGCATCGGCGATCTTTATCTTGGCGGTGCGATTCGTTCCAACTACGTCCTTGGCGATTACGTCGAAGATGGTGGGACCGGCCCGCAGCGGGGCGGAAACGGTGGAAACATGGAGCTGGATACTTTCCGTATCAATCTGGACTACAATCCGGAAGGAACGGGATGGATCGGAAAAGGAGAGTATCGCTACTACAATGGGTATCATTTCGCCCATACGGGATGGATCGGTTGGAGACAGGAAGACGGGAGCGAGTGGCAACTTGGTTTGAACCGGGTTCCTTTTGGCGCGGGAGCCTATGGGACGTCTCACAACTGGTTTTTCGACCAGGGCTACTACGTTGGCCTAACTGACGACATGGACGTTGGCCTGCGCTTTTCGACGGAAAGAGGGCCGTGGAAGCTCGACGCGGCATACTATGTGCAGGCCGAACCGAATTTCTTTGGGGATAGCACAGACAGCGCTCGGTATTCGTACGATATCGTGGACAACGGCACTGCCCATGCGCACTACAGTGAGAGGAATCAATTCAACGGGCGGGCTATTCGACATTTTGAGTTGGGGAAAGATCAGACTTTCGATGCCGGGGTCTCCGTGCAGGCGAGTCAACTCAAGGCCGATCCCCGTTTTGCGGAAGATTCCTGGGCGGCGGCGGCGGCTGCGCACGGAAAGTGGAAGAAAGGGCCGTGGGAAGTCATCGCTCAGCTGACCGCCTACGACTACCATGCTCGGTATAATTCTGGATCGGGCCTTTCAAACGATCTGATCGGTATGGGCGCCTACGATTTTGAATTTCCTGTGGCAAGCCAGGGGCTCCTTCCTGCCATCAGTGTAGCGCACACCATCGAGCCGAATATCGATTGGATCGACACGATTACTTTCTACAACGACTTTTCCGTGATCCTGAAGGATGGGCGAGACGAAATGGGTAATGCCCTGAACGATTCCGCGATGAACGTGCTGGGCGCTGCCTTCGCACGGGGCGGGTGGTATATCTACGTGGACTGGGCTGTGTCCGACGGGAACTACTTTGTCGGCGATGAGGCGTTTACAAATTTCGGATCAAATCAGCAGCAAACATGGCAGAGCCGTTTCAATGTGAATCTGGGATACTACTTCTAGGGAGGACTGAGCGGACTGGGGCGTCTTGAACCAGACGGAGGAGGAAATCCGTGGAAGATCGTTAAATCGAAGGGGCTGGATCACCAAGCGATCATGAAGCTGTCGATTTCACCAAGTTGGCGATCGGGCAGGAGATCAAGTTACCAAAGAAGTAGATAAAATCTGACGATTACTTCTTCACTGTTTCGGCAACCGCGTTCCTTAAGATTTCCAAATCGGTATTTTCTTCGGCATCTGAAGATTCTTTGGAGTCATTTTGATCAGTGTTGAGAAGGGCAATCAAATCGTTCGAATTGATGTGCCAGCCAGCGAGAACTGCATTTTCGTTTTCAATTCGATATGTGAACGTTTCAATTCCCTTGCCAAATTCGAACTCGGTTTGGTATTGCAGCACAACATTTGTCTGCAGATTACGCGAGTTCGCTCGCCAGTTTATCTGATTTGCCGAGATTGATTTTCCTAGTTTGTTCCTAACTCCCCTCATGAATGAAAGTGCGTCTTCTTTCGAAGCAGCAGCTTTGAAGTCGGAATGAGAGGTGTCGTATATGTTCTCGAGATTACTGCTATTAAAATCTGCTCGAAATTCGATAACTTCAGATTTTGCTTGGGCTGTTGACTTGCCTGGATTGCAGCTCGATTGAGCCAGGCTGAGCAATAAAATAGCGGGAAAGAATAGGCACCTCATTATAATTATAATAAATACCATATTTCGATCATGGCTAGAGGAAACCCACTTCGTTGACCTGATTGAAGTGGCAACTCCGCAAGGATTCGAACCTTGACAAACAGAACCAAAATCTGTTGTGCTACCGTTACACCACGGAGTTACACGGGAGGGGGGATATTAATCGGATTTTCCGATGAATCAAGTCGATCTGGGTGAGATTTTTTCTTCCCTTTCTGCGCCTGTCTAGCCCATTGTTCGGCTGGTTTAACCCTCTTTCGCCCCCATGGTTCGTCTTTTCTCTCTTCTCTCCGCCGTATTTTTGTTTTCCACTGCGTTTGGGCAGCACGATGCCCAGAGAAATGCGATGTGGAAGATCGGGCAGGAGGATCCTGCTGCTTTTCTAAAGGAATTCACCAATCCGAAGGTCGATGCGGGGATGCATGAGACCTACATGGTGAACATTCTGCGGCTTCTGGCGCACGATGAGGTCGATGATGCGATGGTGGTGGCGAAGGACGCGTTGGAGGCGGGGTTGCCGCCGGAGCGCTTGCTGGCTGGGCCACGGGATTTGCTGTCGAAATTGTCTGGGCAGCCGGGGTTCGATGAATTGCCAGGTATTGCGGAGGTGGCCCCTGTCATACACGGGCCGATGCTTGGGAATCTGACTGACGATGGTGTTTCGGTATGGGTCCGGACGCGGGATCCGGAGAGGTTGAAGCTCGTGATTGATGGTGGAGGGGCGACGAGTGGGGTTTCGACAGTTGAGTCCGATCATACTGCAGAACTGACTATTTCCGGGCTGGAGGCGAATACGCACTACACGGGGAAAATCGTAAGGGAGGGGGATGAGGAGACGGTGTTGGGATTTGTGGATTTTACCACTCGCTCTCCGGTAGGTGAGCCGGGCAAGTTCAAGGTCGCGTTTGGAGGCGGTGCTGGCTATGTCCCTGAGTGGGAATACATGTGGGATACCATTGCGGCTTTCGAGCCGAATGCTCTCCTGATGCTGGGGGACAATGTTTACATCGATGATCCGGAGAGTCAGTGGACGCAGGATTATTGCTACCACCGTCGCCAGAGTCGTTCGGAATGGAGGCGGCTGGTGTCCGTGGTGCCGGTGTATTCGATTTATGACGACCATGATTTTGGAGATAACGACTGTATTCCGGGGCCTGAAATCGAGAAGCCAGCCTGGAAGAGGCCGGTGTGGGAGACGTTTTGCCAGAACTGGGTGAATCCCGGTTATGGTGGAGGAGAAGAGCAACCGGGGTGCTGGTATTCGTTTTCGATCGCGGATGTGGATTTCTTCATGCTGGATGGGCGGTATTATCGGGATTTGAAAGGGGGCAGCATGCTGGGGCCGGTGCAGAAGGCGTGGCTGAAAGAGGCGCTGAAGGCTTCTGATGCGACTTTCAAGCTGCTGGTTTCGCCAGTGCCGTTTACGCCGGGAATCAAGCCGGGGAGTAAGGATCCATGGGATGGGTATCCGGAGGAACGGGAGGAGATTTTCTCACTTCTGGAAGAAGAGGAGATCGAAGGTGTCTTTCTCGTCGCGGCAGATCGGCATCGGACGGACCTACGAAAGAATAAGCGGGAGAATGGCTATCCGCTATACGAGTTTGAGAGTTCCCGTCTGACGAACCGACATGTGCACAATATCCCACAAACACCGGGATTGATCTGGGGCTACCGGGATACGTGTTCCTTTGGGCTGATGGAGTTCGATACCACTCAAGACGATCCTCGGGTGACGATGCGGTGTATCGATATCGATGGGGTGGAGAGGGAGTCGTTTGTGCTGAAGCGGAGTGAGCTGGGGTTCGGGGAGTGAAAATTGGGAGGGTGAAGGGTTCAGGGACTCTACCGACGGCCGGAAAGCCGCTGTTCTTTGGGGAAGTTGACAAAGATTGCCAATGTTTTATTTTTCTGTATGCCAACGCAGAACGTAAATCTGACGCCGGAGTTGGACCTTTTCGTAAAGGAGCAGGTTCAATCGGGATACTACAACAACGCGAGTGAGGTTCATCGTGCGGCGTTGGCTTCGATGGCGCGCGACGAGGAAGAGAGGCAACTTCGGCTGCAGGTATTGCGGGATGCTGTTCAGGTAGGTGTCGATGACATTGAGAACGGAAGGTATCAAACGGTATCTTCGGCTGAGGAACATTCGGAGTTTTTCGATCACCTTCGGAATCGTGTTTTGTCAGGTTCGAGGAAAGACTGATGCGGGCCTACCGACTGGCCGAAGCGGCTGAGCAGGATATTTTTTCGCTCTCTGAGTATTCTATCGAGCAATTCGGAGAAGCTGCGATGGAGCGATATCTCCATTTGATAAGCATAGCGATATCTGAACTTTGTGAGGACTCAAAGCGATTGGGAGTTCGCGAATTCGCTGAAGACATCAAAATGTTTCATCTCCGAAACAGCAGGGAAGCCGTTCAATTTCCTCCGGGAAAGGTCGGGAAACCGCGGCATTTGATTTTCTTTCGAGAGGCGAAAGACGGTGCGCTGGAAATTCTCCGGGTGCTCCATGAGCAAATGGATCACCAGAGGCATTTGGATGAGTAGGCGCTAATTCCCGATCGCTTCCTCTTGTGCTTCGGCGTGGTCTTCGTCGTCGTGGAAGTATTCCTTAGGCTTGTAGAATTTTGCTACGAAAACGAAGAGGACGGCAGATCCGAGCATCACGAAGGTGAAAAACCAGAAATAGCTGGCGCCTTCGAGTTTGATCAATCCGCCGACGAAATAGTTGCGAGAGATGCTGGGGCCCAAGGCGAGTGTTTCTTCCTGTGTTTCCAATCCGAGCTCTTCTTTGCGCTTTTCCAGCCAGGGCTTTTCGGGGCGCAGGGTATCGAGGAAGGAAAAGAAAGAAGCTGATTTCGGGCCTTCAGCGCGGGAGATTACCAAGGTGGCACCCTGATCCCATGGGGTCAGTTTTTCTTCGTCGGCGCCGTTGCTCCAGATGCGGATCCGATTTTTGTTTATGAGTTTGTACTGGTATTCGTGGCCCCAGGGATCTTTGACTTCTTTAGTGAGGGACTCGCCTTCTTCGTCAGAAAGAGCGGTGAAGTTCTTTTCTTCGATTGCCGCGATGACTGTGTCTAACAAGGTGTCGAGTTCTGCTTTTCCGGCGAACGCGAGGGAGGTGCGTTTGCCTTCATCATTGAAGGTGATTTTGATGTCGTCAGACGTTCCGGTCTGCTGGTCGAAGCCGCCGTGGACCACTTCGTTGGTGGTGGAGGTGATTTTTGCGGTCGGGCTGGGAACTTGTATAAAGTGGTTGATGGTCGAAGTGAGGTGATTGCCGAAAAAGACGGAAAGGAAAAAGACCCCCATGATGAGTGACTTCATCGTTCGGGGTGCTTGAGTGTAGCTAAATTCCAAACAGACCGTCGACACCATGACTTCACCTGAGGTGAGTAGAATGTAAGCGGCCGCTTGCCACGCGACCGAAGGTGTGGCACCGGCGTCGATCTGTTCCTGCGCCATAGCTATGACGACAAAAGATAGTGTTGTAAGAAAGAATCCGATGCTGATCTTTCTGATCGGTGTCAGATGGAAAAACTTATCTACGATCGGATAGAGTCCGTAGGAAAAAATCGGAATAAGTATAAGAATCAGCACAGGGTTCCAAGCTTGGATCTGAGACGGCAGCCATTCGAAGCCCAGCCAATTCCGGTCCATGTCTTCTGCCTGCAGGACCCACGATGATCCTGTCTGGTCAAAGAGGGCCCAAAACATTGCAACGAAGGCGTAAATGAGAAGGAGCTTCAGGACTGCGCGGATGCCCTCGCCGCTGAGCAATTCTTTGAAGAAATGCAACCCCTTGGATGGGATATGAGCGAACTTCCAGCGCCCCATCCAAAAGAAAAGTGTGGCGAGCCCCATGAGAATCCCAGGCACGCCGAAGGCGAGATGCGGGCCATACCATTCGAGTAGCCAAGGGGTGAGCAGTGAAGAGACGAAGGCTCCCAGATTGATCGACCAGTAAAACCAGTTGAAGACTTTTGCGAGGAGGTGTCGATTTTCTTTTCCAAACTGGTCGCCGACATGTGCTGTGACACAGCCCTTGATTCCGCCCGATCCCAGAATGATAAGCCAGAGTCCGATGTTAAGCCAAAGCGGAGCGGGACCGACGATTCCCATCAGTGCAAGGGCGAGATGCCCTATGCAGTATACGAGTGAGAGCACCATGATAACTCGGTACTTCCCAAACAGAATATCAGCGAGAAGAGCACCGAGTAATGGAGTGAAGTAAACCCAGGCAGTGAAGAAGTGATATTTTTCAATCGCTTCTGAATCTGAAAGTTGCTCAGTGGCGGTGTCGCCCATCAACCACAGATAGTTCACCATGAAAATGGTGAGGATGGTGCGCATCCCGTAGAAGCTGAATCGCTCTGCGGCCTCGTTGCCGATGATGTAAGGGATGCCGGGAGGCATCTTGCTTGTCTTCAGCGGAGTGGAGGCGTAGGAGCGGGCTTCCATGGGAGTTACTTCATGCGCTACCCTTCAATCTTGCGCTTGGCCCACGCGGCGGCGCCCATGACTCCGGCGTCGTCTTCGAGTTGAGCGGCGACAATCTTGTAGGTTCCTTTATAGGGGGCGAGGACTCGATCTGCGGTGGACTCTTTTACTGTCCGGAGATAGAGATCTGGCATGGCTTCGACGAGGCCGCCGCCGAGAACGATCACGTCTGGAGACATGAGGTGGATGACGGTAGCGACTCCGCAGCCCAGAAGTACGGCGGCACGCCTGACGATGTTCTCAATTTCTACGTCGCCGGATTCAATGGCGTCGGCAAGTTTGCCACTGGTGATGGCGGAGATGTCCGTGCCGCAGGTTTTCAGCAAGTTCGGGGCGAGGCCTCGATAAGCCGCTCGCGCAGCCTCGGATGCGATCTTGAGGCGGGAACATTCCATTTCCAATGTGGTGCCGTCTTCTCCGTCGCCGGATGTCTCCGGGAAGAGCGGGATATGCCCGATTTCCATGCAGGAGAGTTTGGATCCCTGAAGGAGTTTGCCATCCATGACAGCGCCACCGCCAATTCCGGTCCCCGGGAAAATTCCCACTGCGCAGCGTGCATCGCGAGCGGCTCCCTCGTAGTATTCGGCAAAAACTCCGGCGTCTACGTCGTTGCAGATTACGACCTGGGCATCGAAGGCGTCTCCGAGGTGCGCTTCCACCGGGACGTTGCGCCAGCCGAGATTGGGTGCTTCGACGATTTCTCCGATTTCGGGATTGATGGGACCCGGACAACCAACACCGATTCCTGCGATCTGGTCTGCGTCGACATCGGCATCTTTGAGAGCTTCTTCGATGACAGAAACCATCCGCTTGAGGCCAGATTTGGCTCCCTTGGCGCCGTGTGTTTTCTGCTTTGCCTTTCCAAGAGTTTCGAAATCGTCGTTGAAGACTTTTGCCAACATCTTGGTTCCACCGAGATCGAATCCGATCCAGACGCGACCGGTTGTCTTTTTCTTTTTACTCATGAGATCAGTTCCTGCGCTTTGTTTCTAGCCCATTCGTCCGCTTCGATAATCTCTGCAAGAGCGGGACTGTGAATGTTGGAGTGGGAAGACATGGTCTCTGTGACGGTTTCCCAGATTCCAGGGAATGACAGTTTTTCGCCTAAAAATGCACTTACGGCTACTTCATTGGCGGCGTTAAGGACAGCAGGGAGGGTGCCGCCTTTTTCACCTGCTTCGCGGGCGAGTTTGAGGGCGGGAAAGTCGTCCCAGCGTGGTGCCTCGAAGTCGAGGCAGGCGAGTTCTGCAAAGTCCAATGGAGGGAGAGTATTTGGAACTCGCTCGGGCCAAGTGACGGCATACTGAATGGGGAAACACATGTCGGTCGTGCTGAGTTGAGCAAGAATCGATCCGTCGATGAACTCGACCATGCTGTGCACGATGCTCTGTGGATGGACGATGACGTCGACGCGTCCCATTTCAATATCGAAGAGCCAGCGAGCTTCGATCATCTCCAGACCTTTGTTGAACAGTGTGGCGGAGTCGATGGTGATTTTCTGCCCCATTTCCCAGGTTGGGTGCTTGAGGGCGCGGGCAACGGTGACGTCTTTGAGTTCCTCGGCAGGAAGTGTGCGAAAAGGACCGCCGGATGCGGTAAGGATGAGGCGGGATACGTCGGAAGATGGCTTTCCCTCAAGGCACTGGAAGATGGCGTTGTGCTCGGAATCGACGGGGAGGACGTTGACTCCTTTTTCCCGGGCAGCTGTCATGACTGCTTCGCCTGCCATAACGAGAATCTCTTTACTGGCGACGGCGATGTCTTTTCCGGCTTCGATGGCAGCGAGGGCGGGGCGCAGGCCCGCCACGCCGACAATGGCGATGAGGACGATATCTGCCTCTGGGAGGGTGGCGAGTTCGACGAGGCCGTCTTCGCCGGTGGAAAGGGACACATCACTCGTGACCTTCGAGCGCAGGTCCGAGAAGCCGCTTTCATCGAACAGGCAGGCGTTTTTGACGCCGAATTCGGTGATCTGGGTGGCGAGGCTATAGGCACTGCGATTGGCGGCAAGCCCTATGACTTTCATGCGGTCGGGAATATCGCGAGCGACCTTCAGGCTGCTCTCTCCGATCGATCCGGTCGAGCCGAGCACGACCACTTTTTTGCGAGGGGGAAGGTCCGCCATCAACTGAAGATAAGGAGATAAATGTAAAAGAGAGGGGCAGTGAAGATGACCGAATCGATCAAGTCGAGAAAGCCTCCAATGCCGGGCATGACATGGCCGCTGTCTTTGGCTTCGAGACTACGTTTGAGGATCGATTCGGCGAGATCGCCTAATACGGCGACCAGCGAAAGTAGGACCGCGAGGACAGCGGCGTGGACTGGTGTGATGAGGGGGATCTTGTCACCCATCACGAAATAGAGTGTGAAGCTACCTGCAATGGCAAAGAAGATTGCGCCGCCGAATCCCTGCCACGTTTTCCCGGGGCTGACGTGGGGGATCATTTTATCCCTTCCGATCATGGAGCCGACGAGGTAGGCGCCCATATCGGTGAGCTTGGTGACGGTGAGGAGATAAATGATATAGAAATGGGCAGATGGATCGCCATCTACGCTCGTCAGATTGTCCAGGAGGAGAAGCTTCGGAACGAAGGAAAACAGGAGAACGCAGTAAATGAACCCGAAAATGGTGGCGGCGATCTCGTCCAGCGTGCGGAAGCCTTCCAGCGGGAATCGAAGGCGCTCCAAAACGACCAGGGTGACGAGGAGAGACACGGCGAGACCTCCCAGTTCTTTCAGCCAAGCGGCCTCAAAACCCCAAAACGGGGCAAACAGGAGGGTGATGTAGGCGATACTGACGCCGTAGGTTTGCCATCTGAATCGACGGAAGCCCCGAATGGGAAAGAGGCGAAAGTATTCGATCAGTGCCCCGAGCGAGATCAAGCCGAACAACACGGCGTAGAGCCAATCCTGTGAAAACCAAAAGGCTACAAACAAGACGCCGAGAATACAGACCGTACTGATCGTACGGCTGATGAACGCTTTTTTCTTTGGAGAAGGCCCTTTTGGGGGGATCTCGGGGACCTTCGCTTCAGCGGCTGATTCGTCCGGCATTACTCTTGTCGGGTGCGGCCAATGAAACAGGCAAGGAGAAGGCTTGGCAATGAATATTTACGGAAGTGTCATGGTTGGAGGTTCGCTTTCGGCATTGTTCCTGCGACCGTTTTGGTGAATCAGTTGCCAAGCAGCGCATTGTGCCCGAATACTCTGAAATATGGCCAAGAAACCTGTCGTTTTGATCATTCGTGATGGTTGGGGAGATAACCCCGGCGGACCTGAGGAAGCGGAAAAGGTCGGGGATTGCCCTCGACTCGCGAATACTCCGTTCACGGACGAGATGCATGAAAAATACCCTGTTGCTCATCTCAGTTGCAGTGGGATGGACGTGGGATTGCCGGAAGGCCAGATGGGAAACTCGGAGGTTGGGCACCTGAATCTCGGTGCGGGACGGATTGTGTATCAGGATTTTACCCGGATTAATAAGTGCATCGATGACGGCGAACTCGGTGATATCGACGTGCTGAAAGATGCTTTTTCAAAAGCTTCAGGCTCTCGCCTGCACCTTCTTGGGCTCGTTTCTGATGGTGGGGTTCACAGTCACCAAGATCACTTGATCGCCTTGGCGAATGCAGCCAAAGCAGCAGGAGTGGACGATATCATGGTGCATGCTATCACGGATGGGCGTGACACTTCACCAACGGGAGGGAAGAAATACCTCGCCTACTGTGAGGAAGGGCTGGCCGATTCGGGAGCGAAGATCGCTACGGTGATCGGTCGATATTTTGCGATGGACCGTGACAAGCGGTGGGACCGAACCAAGCTCGCATGGGACGCTATTGTATTTGGTAAGGGTGAAGCTAAAGAGAATAAGCCATCAGAAGCACTTGCCGAGAAATACGATGAGGAAGTGACCGATGAGTTCATGAAGCCAATGGTTTTCGACGCGATCGATGAGCAGCGTGTTCGTGATGGAGATGTGGTGCTTTTCTTCAATTTCCGCGCAGACCGAGCACGTCAGTTGAGTATCGCGTTTCTGAAGGAAGATTTCGATGGGTTCGATCGCGGTAACTTTCCGAAGATCGAGTATTACACGATGACTGAATATGACGAGACGTATGGCTGTCCTGTCGTGTTTCCCCCGGAGGAATTGACGAACACCTTGGGTGAGGTAGTCGCTGGTGCTGGTATGACACAGCTTCGTATCGCGGAGACGGAGAAGTACCCGCACGTGTCATTTTTCTTCAATGGAGGTGTTGAACTTGAAAATGAAGGCGAGGACCGGCAGATGCTTCAATCGCCGCAAGACGTGGCCACTTATGATGAGAAGCCAGAGATGTCTGCGGAAGGTGTGACCCAGACGATTCTTGATCGCATTGAAAACTACGACATGGCGATCATCAACTACGCCAACCCTGATATGGTGGGACACACGGGAAGCGTGCCTGCTGCTATCAAGGCAGTGGAGTGTGTGGACGATTGCGTGCGTCGAGTGGTTGAGAAGGTGTTAGGCCTCGGTGGAAAGCTTTTGATTACTGCCGATCATGGAAACTGTGAGGTGATGATCAATCCTGATGGATCTCCACAGACCGCACACACTACAAATTTGGTTCCCCTGATTTACGTCGGTGACGACGCAGAGAATGTGAATTTGAGCGATGGAATACTTGCTGACATTGCTCCGACGATACTTGGCCTTCTTGGCGTGGAGCAGCCGTCGGAGATGACAGGTAAGTCGCTCTTGAGTGCGAAGTAATTCTGGTTCTCACATATCCTTTTCCGTCGGCGGGAAGCGCTTCCTTGAGGCGCTGTCGACGGGTTCGCCGGAGCGGAGGCTCCACCACTCGCCTGCGCGGCTTTCGTCGTAGTGGGGATTGATGATGGGCATGCGAGCCGAAACATCGGTTTGCCATGCCTGGAGCTTCTTCTTGAGGTCGGCAACGCGTCCTGCTTTCTCTTTGCTGAGGTCTTTGGTTTCTCCTAGATCCTGAGCGAGGTTGAAGAGTTCGACCTGCCCAGTTTTGTCGAGATACTGGATCAGTTTCCATTCTCCTTCGCGAATTGCTGATGCGGGGCGGTGGTGATGATAATGGGGGTAGTGAAAGTGGATCGCTTTCCTTTCGAGGCCGGCTTCGGGATCTTTGATAGTGGGAGTGAGATCGTATCCGTCGATCGTCTGGTTCTCGGGTAGGTCTGCTCCAGCCGCCGCCGCGAAGGTGGGGTAGAAGTCGTAGCTGATGGCGACGGTGTCGGTGGTCGTGCCGGGTTTGGCTACGCCGGGATATTTTACGATTAGCGGAACTCGGATGCCGCCCTCATAGAGTTGGCCTTTCTCGCCTCTTAGAGGTGCGTTTGTGGTGACGTCGTCGTCGGCCTCAGGGGTGTAGTCGTAGCGGCGGTAAAGGCCACCATTGTCGGAGGTAAAGAGGATCATCGTTTTTCCGGTCAATCCCTGCTCTTCGATTTCGGCGATGATGCTACCAACCATGTCGTCGAGATGTTCTGTCATGGCGGCGTAGACCGGGTGAGGGAGGTTTTTTCCTGTCTCTTTGGCCTTTGCTTCGTATTTGGCCACTTTGTCAGACATGGCGCCGAGGGGAATGTGGACGGCATACGGAGAGACCATCAGGAAGAACGGTTTGTCTTTGTTAGTCGTGATGAATTTCTCGGAGAGGCGGGCTTCGAAATCGGTGCGGTATTCGCCGGTCTCAGGTTTGAGGTCTTTGTCTCCGTGTTGAACTCGGTATTTCCCTGGAAGATGAGGTCCGCCTACTACGGCTGACCAGTCGTAGCCTTGGTGCTCGGGCTGAAATTGGGGAGCATTCCCAAGGTGCCACTTTCCAATGTAGCCCGTGGTGTAGCCGGCGGTCTTCAATGTTTCTGCGACAGTTACCGTGTCGAGCGGCATGGCCATGGTTGTGAGCGGTGTCTGAACTCTTTCGAACGGCCGCCAGTGGCCCGGGATGTGCGCTGTGATACCGATGCGTGCCTGATTCTGGCCAGACTGCACGGCGCAACGTGTCGGAGAACACACTGCGCCAGCCGCGTAGAAATCGGTGAAGCGGATTCCTTCTTTGGCGAGACCATCGATGTTCGGCGTCTCAATGAAGTCGTTTCCATAGCAGCCGAGATCGGAGTAGCCGAGGTCATCCGCCATGATGAAGACGATGTTGGGTTGCTCGGCTCTGGCCGCGAAAATCAGGGTGAGGATAATCAGATGAACAAAGAGGCTTTTCATTTTCGGGGGATTCTTGGGAAGGCTACTTTCGTAGAAGGGAGGATTGCAACGCAATTCAGAAACTGAAATGACACAGATTTTGCGGGAATGAGGACGCATGTCACTGGTGGGTTAAATGCGTGTTTTTTCTGAAACATTTCTGCTTAATGGCAACTGAGTGGGGAATCGCCCCGTATCAATTTGGAACAAGAAAAACCATTGCCTTATGAAGAAACTCCTTACGTTTGCTGCTATAATTATTGCCGTATCTGGAATGCTGATGCCGCGTCTGGATGCGCACTGCCAAGTTCCCTGCGGAATCTTTCACGACCAACTGCGATTCGAAGCCATGTTGGAAGACCAAAGCACGATTGCCAAGGCAAACGTCCAGATCGCCGAGTTGATCAAGGAATCTACTCCGCTGAGCACCAATCAGGCGACGCGGTGGATCATGACGAAGGAGGATCATTGCAAGAACATCATTTCCACTGTTTCGGAGTATTTCATGGCGCAGCGGATCAAGCTTGGGGATGACGAGGAGGCATACACGAAGACTCTAGTTGCAGCGCACACTTTGATGCAGGCTGCCATGAAGGCGAAGCAGGATCCTTCTGCTGAAGTCGCCGAGGCTGTGAAAGAAGCGATCTTCGACCTTTACCGGGCCTACGAAGGGAAAGAGCCGGATTTTCATTCCCACTAAGACTTTTATCCCGCCTCCATACGTAGGAGGCGGGAAACGGTCGACTACAAGTCGACTTGAGCATTTGGGAGAGCAAGGTTTCGCAAGCTCTCCCCCACGCGTGCCAGCTGCGGTAGCGCGATGCAGTAAGTACCGCTAACGCGATACCGTGAGCGGATTTGACCCGGTTTTCTGGCAGATTGTTTGCTGTTATGAGCCGCATGTCTTCTCGTCAATGCTCTGGGCCAATGCGCCGTCGCAGTTTCCTTCAAATCGGCGGTCTTACTGCTGCCGGCCTGGGGATGAGCGACTTTCTTCGTTATGAAGCGAATGCCGCAGCCCATGATGCTACTCATGTTTCCAACGATCACTCTGTGATCTTCATCTGGCTCCCAGGGGGGATGCCTCACATGGAGACATACGACATGAAGCCGGATGCTCCGTCGGAGTATCGTGGGATTTACAGTCCAATTAAGACGAATGTTCCGGGCATCGAGGTTTGCGAGCTACTTCCGATGCATGCGAAGATTGCCGACAAGTTCGCTGTCGTGCGTTCGCTACATCATGAGTTTCCCGATCATGGTGGTGCTCACAAACGGATGATGACGGGGCGGCCTCCGAAAGTTCCAACAGGCACCGTTAACGATGCGCCAGCTGTTTCCAGCATTGTGAAGAGCGTGCTCGGAAAAGATGCCACCCGTGGGACGGGTATGCCGACCTGTGTGTCTGCGGTCGATCGCGGCAGACAGGGGGTAGATACGTATGCTTTTGGCGCTGCTTACCTGGGAGCATCGAACACTCCCTTTATCGTTCCTGGTGACCCCAGTGCCGCTGACTTTAAAGTCGAGAATATTGGCGTGAAGCAGGAGATGGAGACTCGTCTCGATGATCGACTTGCTATGCTAAAGGGCATGGATCGGCTGCGCCGCGAAGTGGATGGCAACGGCATCATGGATGCGATGGACTCTTTCAATCAGCAGGCCATGGGAATGCTGACCAGCGACCAAGTTCGGGATGCCTTTGACCTTTCCAAAGAAAATGATCGGACACGTGATCGCTATGGCCACCATGCCTATGGACAGCGTGCACTTCTTGCGCGCCGACTGGTCGAGTCCGGAACACGTTTTGTTACCGCGGTCTGGGAAAATCCATGGCCAGGCAAAACGATGCCAAAGAACTGTGCGTCGAACTGGGATTCCCATGCGGTCAACTGCGACATTTTTGCAGACTGTAAGTGGCGGCTTCCTAACTACGACCAGGCGCTCACGGCTTTGATTGAGGACGTTTACCAGCGTGGCCTCGACAAGAAGGTGATGATCGTCGTTGCAAGTGACTTTGGACACACTCCGAAAATCAATCCTCAGCGTGGTAACAAGTCGAAAGTGATTCAGCCGGGACGCGACCACTGGCCCAAGGCGATGTCGATTCTTGTCTCCGGTGGTGGAGCTCCTATGGGGCAGCTGATTGGGGCAACGGACGCGAAGGGTGAAACTCCGGTCGAGCGGATCATGACTCCGAACGACATGTGGGCGACCGTTTATCGCCACCTCGGTATCGATTACAACGACTACCTCAAGAATCTCGAAGGCCTGCCGATGCAGATTCTTCCTTTCGGTAAGCCAATCGAGGAACTCGCTCCTTCCGGGCTTACATAATGGACTCTCCAATTAATGTTTTCGAGGGGCTCTTTCGGAGTTCTCTTTTCTGCCTGCTCACGTTTCTTGCTGGCTCAGCAATTGGTGGGGAACTTCGTGTCCATACTGGTCAGGGTGGCTCTTCGCTTTCTTTCGTGACTGGAACGGATCGGGCGCAGGTCGTTGTTTCTCTCGATGGGAAACACGATGTGACTGGAAAGGTGCAATACTCGGTAGAGCCTTCTGATATTGCCAGCGTTGACTCGACTGGTTACGTAACTCCGCTGAAGAATGGAAAAGCGACTCTGAATATCACTCTTCCTGGCGAGCAGCCGATTTCTGCGAAGGCTCCGATTCAGGTTTCGAAGGTTGAGCAAGACCGGGTCGTAAGTTTTCCGAATGATGTTGTGCCGGTTTTTACTCGGAATCACTGTAATGCGGGAGCCTGCCATGCGAAGTCGACCGGTCAGAATGGGTTCCAGCTGTCTCTTCTCGGATATGAGCCAGAGAGCGACTATGACTTCATTGTCAGGCACTCCCGTGGACGCCGCGTTTCACCGTCTGCTCCTGAGAACAGTTTGCTGCTCCTGAAAGCGTCCGGTGAAATTCCGCACCAAGGTGGAGCACGATTGGATAAGAATGGACCGGACTACGAAACCATCGTTCGCTGGATCGAGAGCGGTTTGAAATATCGTCCGGAAAATGACGCGGATGTAGAGAGGATCGAGATATTTCCCAAGTCGATTGTGACAACCCCTAAGAGCAAGCAGCAGATTGCTGTGACCGTCTATTTCAGCGACGGCTCTGTTCGAGACATTACACGGATGGCTCAGTACGAGGCCAATCAACCTGACATGGCGGAAGCGAGCGAGACTGGTTTAGTTTCACTCCAGGATAAGACGGGCAAGACCGCAGTGATCGTCCGCTTCCAGGAACACATCGATACATTCACCGCGACGATTCCTGTGAGCAATGAGGCTCCCGAGTTGCCGGCTCCGAAGAATTTTATCGATGAGCATATTTTCAAGCAGCTCAGCCTGATGGGGCTCCCACCTTCGAAAGGCGTCAGTGACAGTGTGTTCTTAAGGCGCGTAACGCTCGATATTGCTGGGCGTCTTCCGACTCTAGAAGAGACAAACACATTTCTTGCATCGACCGATGCGGAAAAGCGTTCGAAGAAGATCGATCAATTGCTCGACTCGACCGATTACGGTGACTACTTCGCAGGGAAATGGGCGGGTATCCTGAGAAACAAAGTGAACCGAGGACGTCCCTGGGTTGCTCGAGATTCGCACGCGTTCCATGCCTGGATCCGGACGAGCTTGATTCAAAATAAGCCATTCGATCAGTTTGCTTCTGAGCTTATTCTTGCGAGCGGCAAAGCGATAGAGAATCCGGCAGTGAGTTGGTATCGTGTAGTGGAAGATCAAAAG
Source organism: Verrucomicrobiales bacterium (assembly GCA_002698785.1). GTDB lineage: Bacteria > Verrucomicrobiota > Verrucomicrobiia > Verrucomicrobiales > DEV007 > Arctic95D-9. The sequence continues at coordinate 27,852 of PAAG01000048.1, forward strand.
GAGCGGATGGAAAACCTGTCTCAGGCGTTTCTGGGAATCCGGATGCAGTGTGCGCAGTGTCACCATCACCCTTACGAACAGTGGAGCCAGGACGACTACTTTGCCTTCACGGCATTTTTCTCCACGGTTGAGCAGAAGAACATTCGTAAGCTGCCTGAGGAAGACATCATTTATCACAATCGAAAGCAGGCATTGATGAAGAATCCTGCTTCGGGAGAAAACTTGAAGCCTCGACTTCTTGGGAATGCCGAGCCTATCGATATTCCTGCGGTACAGGATCCGAGGATCGAGTTGGCTGAGTGGATTCGTGATCCCAAGAATCCGTATTTCTCCCGGATGTTGGTGAATCGCTATTGGAAGCATTTCTTCAACCGTGGACTGGTAGAGCCAGAGGACGATATTCGTCCCACGAACCCTGCCACTCATCCCGAATTGCTGGAGGAGCTTGCGATTTCTTTTTCGGATAATGGATTTGATCTGAAGGAATTGGTTCGGACGATCTGCAACAGCCAGACCTACCAGCTCAGTTCTGAGCCGAATTCGGGCAACTTGGGAGACGAGCAGAATTACGCCCGGTATTATCCGAAGAGGTTGCCGGCAGAGGTGTTGCTCGATTCTGTGAATGACATGACAGGGGCGACGAACTCGTTCAGCAATCAGCCACAGGCTGTGCGTGCCGTTGCTCTTCCCAATGAAAAGGGCACTCTCGAATCTGAATTTCTGATGATGTTTGGGCGGCCCGCGATGGATACTGCGTGCGAATGTGAAAGGACGGGCGAGGCGAATCTGGGTCAAAGCCTCCATCTGTTGAACTCTGACACGATCCAGAAGAAACTGACATCGAACAGTGGGAAGGCTGCGGAGTTGGCAAAAGCGACGGATCGTAGCGATGAGGATCGGGTCACTGAACTTTATCTCCATGCCTTCAGTCGTAATCCGGTTGCGGAAGAGTTGAAGATCGCTCTTGAGCACCTGAAGAAAAAGCGAGATCTCTCAGCCGCAGATCCGAAGAGTCTTTCTCCTCAACAGGCCGAACGGGAGGCCTTTGAAGATATCGTTTGGGTGATCATGAATACGAAAGAGTTCATGTTTGTTCGCTGATCTGAATTCATCCCGAGACATTTCCCCCGCAGTTATGAAGAGTTTCTTATCCGGCTTTTTCGGAGTCGTTGCTTTCGCTTTCGTTTGTCCGGCGTATGCCTTTCTTCCGAATCCTGACTTGCTCACCATTTCTCCTTCTGTCGCCAAGGCGGGTACTACGGTTGAAGTTTCGATTTCGGGAAAGGATATCGAGGAAGCTGAGACGTTGCGGTTCTCAAGCGCGGCGATCAAGGTGGAGCCCGTGATGCTGCCTGCCGATGAATTTCATCCCACGCCAAGACCGGTCGAGGGGAAGTTTAAGGTGACTATCCCGAAAGAGGTCGAACCTACTGTTTACGAAGTGCGATCGAAAGGATACTTCGGGCTTTCCACGGCGAGGCCGTTTCTCGTGGTCCCTGCCGATGGAGTGCATATCGCGGAAGAGGGAGATCACTCAACGGCGGAAACCGCAATGTCTCTCGATGTAAATGCGGGATTGTTAGGGACTCTGGCAGGCGGAAAGTTTGACTGGTATAGCGTGACTGCGAAGAAAGGACAGCGCCTGTTGATCGAAGTTATTGCTGAGCGCCTGGATTCCAAGGCGGATGTTCTCCTCGCGGTTAGTGACGTTGCTGGTGTTGAACTGGAGACAAGTCGCCACCACTTCGGAAGAGATCCATTCATTGATTTCACAGCTCCTGCTGATGGAACTTACCATATCTCTGTGACCGACACGCTTTACAGTGGCGGTAAGGAATATTTTTATCACATTCAGGTGAGCGATGGGCCACATGTCGATTTTGTCTTTCCTCCAGCGGGAGAACCCGGACAGAAAAGACGATTCACTTTCTTCGGTAGAAACCTGCCGGAAGGATCACTTGGTGAAGGGCACGAACTGAACGGAAAGAAAATCGAAACGGTAGAGAAAGAGTTGGTCGTTCCTGCTGATGTCACCGTTCCGGCCAGTTTTCATCCGGGAGTTCCACGCCAGGGAATGCTGCCGGGCTTCGAAGCGAGTCTGGGAAATTCGAATTCAGTTAGGGTTGGGTTTGCGACGGCTCCGGTTGTTGAAGAGAATGCCGAGGCGGAGGAGCAATCATTGACCGTTCCTTGTGAGGTGGCTGGACGATTTAATGAGCCTTCGGACTATGATGTGTTTCGCTTCCAGGGGAAAAAGGGGGCAACCTACTGGATCGACGTCGTTTCGCACCGCATGGGGACAGTGGCCGATCCGTATATTCTTGTGGAGAAGGTCGCGAAAGACAAAGGGGGGAATGAAACTTTCACCAAAGTGGCTGAAAACGACGATCTTCCTTCTTTCTTCAGTCCAGATGCGCTGAATGACCTCAATGCGGACTCTTATGATCCGGGGCTGAGTTTTACTCCTGATGCAGATGGGGACTATCGCGTTTCGCTTTTTAACCAGAGTGCCGATGGTAGCCTGGCCCATTTGTACCGGCTTGCGATTCGTGAGGCATTGCCTGACTTCCAGATTATCGCCGGGCACGAATTGACCAAGACAATTAATAACGATGCCTATCCCGCTGCACCATTGCTTCGCCGAGGTGGGTCGATGATCTATCGAATTATGGCGTTTCGTCAGGATGGGTTTGACGGAGATATTACGATCACAGCCAAAGGGCTTCCTAAAGGAGTGACAGCCAAGCCGCTCGTATTGAGCGGGGATTCGAGAGAAGGGTTCCTGACACTATGGTCTGAGCCAGACGCTCCCGCCTGGAGTGGTAAGATCGAGTTGGAAGGAAAGGCCAAGGTGGGTGATAAGGAGGTTGTAAGAATGGCACGGCCTGCCTCGCTTATCTGGGGGACACGTGTGTTCGGGTATGCTTCCCAAGTTCGGTCACGTCTCGACCTGGAAAATGTTCTGTCCGTGATCGAATCGGAGACAGAGCCGACCCGGCTCACTGTTGCCGAGGATAAAGTCTGGGAAGTGGAAATGGATGGAACGCTGGAGATACCTCTTAAGACAATTGAGACGGGAAAGCGTGTCGGAAACCTTCAGGTAAACGTTCATGGCTTTCCCGGAATCCTGCGCAGTCCGCCGAGTGTTGCAATCGGAGAGAAGGACAAGGAAGCCAAGCTAAGTTTTCCTTTTAAGAAGACTGGAAACTTTGATTTGAAACCGGGCACTTACCAATTCGTTTTGCAAGGTGTCGGTAATGCAAAATACAGTCAGAACCCAGCTGCAGCAGAGAAGGCGAAGACCGAAGTAGAACGTTTGAAAAAAATCTCTGAAGCGATCCCTTCGAAGGTGACGGATGCGAAGAACGAGTTGGCCAAGGCCGAGAAATCACTCGCTGAGGCGAAGCAGAAAGAAGCGGGTGCGGCGGATGACAAGGCGCGTCAGTCCATGAAAGAGGCAACTGCTCAGGCGCAGAAGCAGGTCGACGAGTCCAAGAAGAAAGTTCAGGAGGAAGAAGCGAAAGTAGCTGAAGTTAAGAAGCTTGTGGATGCTTCGGTTAAGGTTGAGCAGAAGGCAAGTGCGACAGCCAGCGAGAAAACAAATCAGTTTGCGACGTTCTCTATGCCGATCACCGTTGTGGTAAAGGAAAAGGCGGAGAAGAAGTGATTCGTTCTTAGAGCTTGATCGTATTTTTTCTCCCGTGCCTTGAGTAGGTTACGAACGTAGTCCGAATTCCGGATGTCATACTTTGATGCACTAACAATGCCGCATCGATCGAGCCTTTGGGTTGGCGCGATCCTTTCTTTTTAGGGGCCTAAATGGCGAAGGATATACGTCTAACTGAAAGTAAGGAAAGAATCGAAGTGATGAACGAAACCGGAGAACTCAGCAGCGCCGATCGCATCTGGCTACACCTGAGATGCCCCTGTAAGAACTGGGAGCAGGCTCGGTTTCACATTGCTGGGATACTGCGCGAATTTGATTCACTCGTATCCTAGCAGTATTCTCGAATCGATTATTCAGAAGCCACCTTGCCGTCATTCGCTTCGGGTGAAGGGAATTCCCCAATCAGCTTCTTTGCTGTAGCATCCCACAGTCGGAGGACACTGTCCTGACCTCCTGCGATAATCAGTTTCCCATCTTCGCTGACATCTGCTGTGTGGAGAAAGGTATCTCCTGTGTTGGGGAGAGCTGCGGTGGAGAGTTTTAATGTTTTGTCTCCACTGGCGGTCAAAAGCGTTTCTGTTCCTCCAACATAGGATACAGAGCTGACCTCCTTATCGAAGCCCTCCACCTTCGACTTCTCTTGTCCTGCAGTGAGGTCCCACACCTTGACCTGAAGGTCGGCACCAGAGCTGGCGATAGTAAGGTCGTCTTCGTTCCACGTAACATCGAGGACATGGCTTGTGTGACCTTCAAATGTTTGGACGTATGTGAGTGAATCAGTTTCGAAGACTTTTACCTTCTGATCGGTAGAAGCGGTTGCGAACTTCGATCCGTCTGGAGAGAAAGAAACGGCAGTAATGGCGTCGTCGTGTGCATCGTCGTTGGTGGCGATTGGCTCCCATGTTTTGGTATCCCATGTGACCAGAATGCCGTTTCGAGAAGGAACTCCCGTACCTGTGACCAGACGATTGCCGTCCGGTGAGAAGGCAAGAGCAGGAACGCGGTCAACAAACGGGTCTGCTGCTTTTCCGTCCCCGAGGGTTTTCGCAAGCGTCCATTGCTGGCCTGGAAGTGTCCAGACAAGCATGTTCTTCGCTTTTCCGACGGTGAGGATTTTGTTGCCGGAAGAGAAGGCGAGAGATTGGATTCCGTCCATTACAGGGACGTCTTCCAACCATTTTCCGTCGGTGGCAGACCAGAGGCGAATCGTATTTTCGCCGACTGCCTGGGCCAGTTGAGATCCGTCAGAAGAGAAAGAGAGGGATTGAAGAGTGAGCTTGGCAGCAGCTTCATTCTCGGCTTTCTGGAGTGCTTCACTCTCCGCTTTGAGCGCGGCTACGAGAGCCTCGGCTTCTGCGGCTGAGGACTGTGCTGCGATCTGGCGACCGTAGCCTTCGCCGGCGAGGCGTGCGGAAAGCTCACGATTTCGGATTGCCCCGCCAAGGGTCCGTTTTGCTTCGTCGTATGCTTTTTGTGCCGCTTCGATTTCTTCAGGTTTTGCTTCGGGTGTTTTTGTCTGGATTGCTTCGAGATCTTTTTGCTTTGCCACGACGTCTCGGCGCGCTTTGGCGATGGCCTCTCCTGCGGCTTTTGCTTTTTCTTCCTCGGCTTTCCACAATTTCTCTTCCTCAGGTCCTTTCTTGTCCCAGTAACCTTTTAGCCGAGTCGCGACAGAACTCTGGCGGTTGAATGCGTCGACCTTGGGTTGTGTGGCAGGGTTTGCTTTTAATTCCGCTACCAAATTTCCGGCGGCAATATTCCAGAGCTTGGTGGTTCCGTTGTTTCCTGAAGTGGCGAGCCGTGCGCCTCCTGGAGTTTTCAGTGAAACTGCCATATGCTTTAGTGCCCCACCGTGAGAGATCCGGCGAATTTGGGCGGGAGCTGCTGTGGGTTTGGCGGGATCGAATTTACAATGGATTACTGTCCCATCTGCGTGGCCGACAAAGAATTCATTGCCAGCTGGATTTGCAGTTGCCACGGCAATGACTGGTTGCCCATGAAATTTGAACTGCACCAGTTTCTGAGGTTTGGGTGGGGCAGGTGCCGGTTTCGGCGGAGTAGGTGCGGGCTTTTTCGCTTCCTCTTTTTTCGGCGCTGGTGGTGTTGCAGCCGTTTTTTGCTTTTCTCCCGATGGCTTGGCTGGGGCGGGCTTTGGAGCCGGAGCAGGTTTTGTCTCCGGTTTCGGTTTTGCAGCAGGGACTTCCTTCGGCTTGTCTGCTGGTGGATTTGGTTTCTTTGCTTCTGGCTCCGGGCTGGGCTTGGGGGCAGGAACTGGAAAGGTGCTTGTCAGGTCGGCGTTGCAGATCCGGATCACTTGATCGGCAAAACCAAGGACGAGGTGCTTTCCTCCATCGATCAGGGCCAGGGAGTTGGCTGCCGAGGGGAGGGGGAGGGAAACTGATTTGGTAGGATCTCCGAGGCTACGTCGCTTTGCCGTCTTGTCAGCGGAAACTGAGTAGAGCTGAGCGCCGTCTGCGTTAAATGCGAGTGCTTCTACTTTCCCTGCATGGTCTTTCACTGTGACAGGTGTGGAGTCTGGTTTCGAAATGTCGAGCAACTGAATCGATCCATCGGCACCGCCAATCGCGACACGTTTTCCATCAGGAGAAACTGTCAGGGAAGAGGGATCGCTTGGTAGTGCGATTGCTGCTCCGGCAGAAGCTTCGCTGCGTTGCCAAATCTTCACTGTTCGGTAACCACCTGTGGCAATCGTTCCATCAGGGCTGAAAGCAACAGCCTGAACAAGATCTCGATGTGCTGCAGGCTTCTCAAGAGATGGGTCGGTTAGTGAGGCGACCAGTTCTCCTAGGCGGAGGTCGTAAAGATCTACTTTCTGTCCGCGACCTGCGGCGGCGAATCGGCCGTCTTTTGTAAGGGCAGCGGTGTAGATTGGCTGCGGACCACTCAAGTACGTCCACGACTCGGGGGCTGCTGTAGAAACCACGTCGCCCTTCGCGCCTTCTTCGATCCAGCGCTTGAGGAGACCGAGTTGCTCCGAAGTCAGGTTCTTCGCCTTCGACTTGTTATTCGCCGGAGGCATGGTGGGCTCCTCGATGTGAGCAGCCGTGGTGAAGAGGAGGGAATATTCGGAATTGCCCGGTTCGATTGCAGGGCCAGTGTCGCCGCCTTTTAGCATATCCTGAGGAGACTCCAGATTGAGGTCTGCTTTGGCTTTGGTGGAGTTGTGGCAAGCGAGGCAGTTCGCTTTCAGAAAGGGATACACTTCGGTCGCGAATTGGACCGGTTCTTCTCGTTTGATTTCTGCTACTGGCAATTCGGCCTTTGCGATTGTGGCGCAAAAACAAAAGAGGAGTAATAGAAGGGAGCAGGGAGTTTTCATCATTTCTTGTCCGGTGTTGGTGCCGGCTTGATCTCGACCGTCAAGGGAAGGGAGTAGGTTGTGAAATTTACATCCTTCTGGGCGGCTCGCTTTGCCAGAGAGGTGGCGCGTTCGGTTACCTCTTTCTTAGCCGTTTCGGCAGCTTTCTGCTTGGATTCGGCTTCGCTTTGGGCTTTTTGCGCGGCTTCGTATTTTGCTTTCGCTTCTACGACTGCCTTTTCCAGATTGGGTTTGGCTTCGTTGGAAGCGGAGGCCAGATTCGCTTCTTTGGCTGCGAGGTCTTTCTTTGCTGCCTCTGCCTGGGATCTCGCTTGAGTAGACGCTGCGGTGTATTTTTTGAGAAGGGCCTCTACGTGTTGCTGCTCTTCTTTTGCGCGCTCGGCCGCTTGCGGGTTGTGTTTGTAGCGCGTGACGCCATTAGCTTTCAGGGTGAAGTTCCAGGTGCCGGACTTTGGTGAAAAGACGTTCTTCTGCTCTTTGAATGAAAGTTTCAAAACACCTTTATTCTCTTTCTCTGCGATCGTAAGGGTTGGTGGCTTGCTGAGGCCGTTCAGGTCAGAAGGGGTGATGGTGAGGTTGCCCTTGATGTCGTTTTTTGTCGGGACTTTGACCGGGATCTCTAATGTCTCACCGAGAGTGACTGTGAAATTTCGTGTCCCTTCTACGGTGACGAAGGCTGGTGTGGATTCTTCCTGACTAACAGCAAGAGGGATCTGTGAATCGAGCCGTGACGCTGGACGATCGGCGTTGTGGTCGGCAGAACCTCGAGTCAGGGTGCCTCCTCGAACGGGGCGTGTGATTTCGTTTTCTCCAATCTTTGCTTTTCCGGTGATCTGGATTGTGCTGTTCGCGCCGGGGGCATCCAATTTTGAATGGAATACGAGGCGTGCGGATTTCTCAGAACCTGACAAAGTCACCTCTGGGCAGAATGTTCCCTCGGGGAGGTTGGATGCGGTGAGTGTGATCGGTCCGTTGAAGCCGTCTTTTCTAAGAGCGAGAACTCGGAGGGAGAAAGAACCGCCTTTTCTTAGTAGCGGAGTTGCCGGGTACATCTGGCGTTGATCAAGATAGGGGCGTTCCATCACTGCGATAAGATCGAAGTCAGGCTGCGCCTCCCGGAATGCGAGACGGTAGAGGTAATCTGGGCCGCCAGAATCGAATTGATTTGCGAGAGTGACTTTTACCTCGCCGTCCTGGTCTGAGGTGAATCCCACGGAAGCATCCCTGGTGCCTGCGTAGAACGTGTTTCCTCCGATACCGTTGTCGTCATCATTGTCCGCAATTCTTGAAAGCGTTTCTGTGCCGTCTTCCTTCTTCGTGACTTTCTCCACAAGAAGATATGGATCTACTTTTCCTGAGAGGCGGTCACCGATTGTTTCGACCCGATAGGCAATCCCTTTCTTTACGATGAAGCGAAATGTATCGCTGTCTCCATTCTGGTCGAACCGGCCCGCAATTTCTATTGGAGCGTTCTGAGCGGGAATATCGTTGTCGTTTTGTTCCGTAACAACAGGTAGGTCTGTTAGACTAATTTCTACCACATTGGTTTCTGCCGCTCCGATGGCGGAAACGGGAAAGGAAGGAATGAGAGCCGCTGTCGGTTTCTTGACCGTGTATTCGGGGATAACAGGAGTTTTGGGGATGGGAATTTTAAGGGATAGAGTTTCAACGGGCTTGCCGTCAATTTCGAGTCCCTCTCCCGGACTTCCTCCGGGAAGGTTTCTGCCGATGATTGTGGCCGAAAGCTCAGTTCCTTTTGTGCCTGCCGGTGGAAATACAGCATCAATCCAGGGCCCCTTTGTGGCGGTCAATTGGTAGGGGGACTTTGTGCCGCCTCGATAGAGGAAGTCGTGCACGCCGATCCAATAGGCTCCGTTTTTCTCAGGAGAGAAATCGATGAGAGGATCTCGCCCTTTGTAGTCGCGACTGCGCTCAAGCTCGAAGCCGTTTGAATCGACTAGAGTGAGTGTTGCGTCGGTTTGCGAATCAATCTGTTGAGCGCGTGCCTGGATCAGGATTCGATCTCCTTTTTTTGCTTCGATTTTCCACCAGTCGATGCGGTTGGGGTCAGTGGTGCCGTATGCGATCGAATCGAGGGGAAGTGATGGGGCTGTTTCTCTTTCGTGATGCGCGACGCCTGCTGAGTCTGGGAGGAGCTGCGTTCCTTTTGATGCGATGGTTACGGGGCAGGAGGTAGACATCCCAAAGTAGCCTATCGTCCTGACAGTGACCTCTCCCTCGGGTGCATTCTCTGGCACTGTGATACGAAACTTTGTTCCATTCTGACGGGGGTATTTTTGGAATTCAGTTTTGGGAAGTAAGACGGGCTCCGCTTTAATAAGCCCGTTCGAGAAATGAAGCCCGGACAGATCTTCCAGGTTGCTCCCTGTCAGAGTTACTTCAGTTGTTTCCCCGGCGGTGATGATGGGCGGGGAAATGGCATCCAACTCAGCAGTGGGTAATTGAGCGTGAGTGGTCAGGCACAACAGTGCAAAATAGACATAGAGGATAGTAGGGATCGAAAACTTCATCCGAACGGCGGGTGGGGATATCCCCAAGTGGGGGGGGCTTGATCAGTGGTTGAAGAGAAACTCCTTCGTGTTCACGATGGCCCAGAGGATGTCTTCGAAGGCTTCTTTTTCTGCGAGATCGGGAGTGATTTCGTCGTCAGGTTTTTCGGCTGCCTTCGAGCGTTTTTTCTTCAGGTGAGCTTTCGCTGCTTCCAGTTCTTTTGCATTGGGCTCTCTGGCGAGTGCATGCAGGTAGAGATCAGAAAGGCGATCGGTGTCGGGTCGGTCAGTAGCCGTTGCGAGAGCTGCAGCTCGGCCATCTTCATCGGCGAGTTTCTTCTGAATGGTGTCGGAGTTAATCAGGTGAAGACTCTGGGCAAGGTTTGCATCGGCAACGCGTTCGCATTCGCATGCACTGTCCATTTCCGGGCGACCAAATACTGTGAGAAAGAATGAGTCATCGTTGAACTTGTCATCCGGAAGCCAGGTGGCTCGAACTCCGGCGGGTTGGCCGTTGAAGGTATCCTCTGCGTCGGAGACGGTGTTGATGGCATCGAGGAGAACCTCGGCCTGGAGACGTTTGGGATAATAACGGGAGAAGTTCTGCGAATCCTTCGCGTTGTGCTCATTCGGAACGGCGCTGAGCTGGTAGGTGCGACTGTTGCAAATCGTCCGAATCAATTCCTTCAAATCGAAATCGGTTGAGGCAAAGTGTATGGCCAATTCATTCAACAGGTCGGGATGAGAGGCCGGGTTGGTGACGCGCATGTCATCCTCTGGCTCCACCAGGCCAATGCTGAAAAAATGCTTCCAGTAGCGATTGACTAACATGCGTGCAAACCAAGGGTTGTCTGATGAGGTCAGCCAATCGGCCAATTGTTTGCGAGGATCTTGTGCAGCCGGAATGTCGAGTGGCTCTTCGCCCAGTGGCGTCGGTTTGAGGGTGACTTTGGTGTTCGGGTTCTGCATTGCCGCAGTGGTACGCCGATGATAGACGATCTCTTCGTCCGGTTGTTCTCCCTGCTTTCGGCCGACGGTGGTGAGGAAAGCGGCGAAGCCGTAGTAGTCGTCCTGCGACCACTTTTCGTATGGGTGATGGTGGCATTGCGCGCACTGCATGCGTATGCCGAGAAATACCTGGGCGATGTCCTGCATCTGCTCTTTCTGATCCTTTACTGCGCGGTACCAACCGACCGCTGGATTCTGTCCGATTTCACCGGAAGCGGTTACCAGTTCGGAAACCAATTCATCGTAAGGGCGGTTGTTTGCGAGGTTGGTGCGCAGCCAGTCGTGAAAAGCAAACGTGCCGCGCTGATAGGTGTCCTTGGCTCTCTTGTTGCGGAAGATTCCGGCCCACTTCTGAGCGAAGTAGGCGGCGTAGTCAGGGGAGTCGAGGAGTTCATCAATCTTCCTGGTTCGCTTGTCAGGATTCTTCGACGAAAGGAATTCTCTCGTTTCTTCTACCGAAGGAAGTCGGCCAGCAATGTCGACAGTGACCCGTCGCAGGAACTCTGCGTCTCCTGTGCCTCTGGAGGGTGGAAGGCCGAGTAGCGTGAGCTTCGAAAAAATGTGTTCGTCGATCAGATTGTTGGGTGAAGGAAGTGAATCGATCTCTTTCCCGAGAGGGATTGTTGCTCGGAAAACGTCGACGTGTTCCTGGAAGCGAATCATAACGGAAGTTGTGCCCGTCTTATCATTCAAGGTGACCAGTCCGTTGGTGTCGACTTCAGCCCTGTCTTCCTGATTGGCTTCGTAGATCGCCGTGCGGGTGATGTCCTGAGCGGTGCCGTCGGAGTAGAATGCGGTAACAGCGAGTTGTTGCTGCGCTTCTGCAGAGAGCACTCTCTCTTTTGGAAAGACTTCAATGCGTTCCACTTTTGGATTTCCGTCGTTCGGGTAGGGCATCCCCTGTTTGATCCAACGAACGAGAGTCTGGTAGTCGGTTGATTCTCTATCGAGGCGGATTCCTCCCTCGTGAGGAATCTCTCCGGTGGCTTTCATGAGAAGGAGGCTGTTCTGCGGTGCTGCTGGGGAAATACGCCGTCCTTTTGATTCTTTTACTAACCAGTCGTGGTCGTTCCACGGTTCGTAGCCGAGAAGGGAGAGCCGAAAGTTATTCTGCCCTCCTGACTTTCCATGACATCCTCCGCCATTGCATCCGTATTTTGTGAAGACGGGAACGACTTCGTTCGGAAAGTCGATAGCAGGTTCGGAATCGAAATCGGTGACAGTTGCCTTGGTAGTGGCTGCCGGGCCTGTGTGTCCGGGAAGCGTCGCCGAGATGGTGGCTGTCCCGTTCTTGAGAGGGGTTATGTAGCCATGAGAATCGATGGCTACGATGCCCTCTGGTTTCGCCTGGAATTGTGCTGATCCGGTGACATCGGTTTCCCCATTGGACTTGTTCGTGACGACAATCTGTTGCCCTCCGTAGGGGCCTTTCAGAGAAAAGGCGCTGACCTGCGTTTCGAGCTGAGCTTTTGGAAGCGCCGGTGCCTTTTCCTTTTCCTGCGCATCGCTGGTGGTGAAGCCAAGAAGAACTGGGAAGAGAATTGAGAATATATGCTTCGTTGTTTTCATCCTACCAATTCCTTCATCGGTGCATATTCCGGATCGACCAGATAAGTTGGTCGTCCTGTTAGGTCCTCTATCGTCGTGTTGCGTGCGTCGATGCCCACGTTGTGGTAGAGGGTCGAGAACACTTCCTGAAATTCGACTGGTCGTTCAGCCGCTTCACCGCCGAGGCGATCAGTCGCTCCGATGATCTGGCCGTGATTCATGCCGCCTCCAGCGAGGAGTGCACAACTGACTCGGGGCCAGTGGTCGCGCCCGGCTTTCTCGTTAATCTTTGGCGTTCTGCCAAACTCACCCCAGACAACGACGCTGACGTCTTTGTCCAAGCCTCGATCGTGTAGGTCCTGAACGAGGGCGCTCACACCCTGATCCAGAAGTGGGAAATCTTCGCGGCCTCTCTTGAAGTTACGGTCATGCCAGTCCCAGCGTGAGAAGCCGATGGTGACACAGCGAGCTCCCGCCTCGACGAGGCGTCTGGCCATCAGGAATTGATCGAGACGTTTCCAGCATCCATCGGCTCGAAGTTCTTCACTTCCTTTACCATAACGAAGTACCAGGTCAGGATCTTCTTTCGACAGATCCATCGCATCGGCAAGGGCGCTGGAAGTCAGGACTCCGAATGCCTGCTGGTTGAAGACGTCGAGGCCTTCCATCATTCCGGAGTTGTCGACATCTCTACGGAAGTTGTCGAAGCTGGTGAGGAGAGACTGCCTGTCACGGAGGCGTTCCAGAGAAATCCCATCGAGCACGATGTCTTCTTTACCGCCTCCTCGAAAAGGAGTGAACGCAGAGTGAGCTGGTCCGAGGAAACCGGACTGACCGGGATCGCCCCATTCGTCGTGGCGACATTTGGGAGACAGGCCAACAAACGGAGGACAGGAATCGTTCGTTGCTCCTTGAAGCTTTGATAGGGCTGCGCCCATGCTTGGCCATCCTCCGGGAGGAGCGCCTTTCCGGCCCGGTCGCCCGGTGAGGCACATCATGAGATCGTGGGGGCCCTCGCAGCCGACCATGGATCGAACGAAACTGAACTTGTCCGCCATACCGGCGATGCGGGGAAACTCTTCGCAGATTTCAATGCCGGGGACATTGGTTTTGATTGGGCGGAACTCTCCACGGTATTCGGAGGGAGCGTCAGCTTTCAAATCCCACATGTCCTGATGGGGCGGGCCCCCGGGGAGCATGATCATGATGACTGCTTTGTGATTGATTCCGCGATGGGCGATTTTGCTTTGGGCCTCTGCCGCAAGTAACTGGGGGAGAGATGCACCGCCGAGGGCCAGTCCTCCTATCTGGAGGAAGGATCGCCGAGAAAAGCCGTCGCAGAAGCGATCGGAATCTTCGCCTAAGATTGTAAGCATGAGGATTTGAAAACGGGGGTTTTTGTTCCGGAAAAGCGGAGTTCCCGAACCTTGTAAGAATAAGGAATCGTGGGCTTTTGAGCCAGACTGCTCGGGTACGTGTTGGCGTGGTAAGTGATCGCGGCCCCTGAAGCATTTACTCGGTCCGTCGGCCTGTGAGATAACCCCTTGTAATCAAGCGCTTTCTGACGCTCGAATATGGCTAGTGACTTTCGATCTCCCAGTGGTTCTGGCTTTGCCCTCCGATCGACCCGCAGGGCTATGGTCAAGGCCGGTGCGTTAGGGTTGCTCGGAGGCTTCAGCCTTGATCGGCTCGCGGCCGCGGGATCGACTGGGAGCAAGTCCCCAAAATCGGTGATTTACGTGTTTTTATCCGGAGGGTTGGCTCAACACGAAAGCTTCGATATGAAGCCTGAGGCGCCATCTGAAGTTCGGGGGGAGTTTCGACCAATTCCGACAAAAACTCCGGGGCTGCACATCTGTGAACATTTGCCCGAGCTCGCCAAACGCAGCGACAAGTGGGCGATATGTCGATCTTTGTCGCATGGATCCAATGAGCATTCTGACGGTCATCTGATCATGATGACTGGGCGCACAGATTTGCCTCCGGGATTTGATCGCAATAAACCTACGGAAACCGATTGGCCTTCTATGGCTGCTTTGATGGGACATTTGCTACCGAAAGGCGGCACGCTTCCTCCGGCGATGGTTCTGCCAGAAAAGATGGTGCACCGGACTGGTCGTGTTATTCCGGGACAGTTCGGTGGCTTATTGGGGCGACAGCACGATCCCTTCTTCGTCGAAGCGTCGCAATACAATCCAAAGCAATACGGAGCGTATCCTGAATATCTTTTTCACCATGCTGACGGCTCAGTGAAACGTGATGACCTGCAGTTCCGGACACTCAGTCTTGATTTGCCTGATACCATTGATTTTGAGCGGTTTCGCGATCGGCTGGGATTACGAGGGCTGCTCGATAAGCAGCAGGAGCATCTTGAGGTCGCGATGCACGCCCAAGGGATGGATCGCTATCGAGAAATGGCCGTGAGCCTTTTATCTGATCCGAAAGTGAAAGAGGCTTTCGACGTTCACAGTGTGGATGATTCCATTCAAGATCGCTATGGAAGGAATGCCTTTGGTTGGTCTTTGCTGATGGCGCGGCAATTGGTGGAGTCAGGTGTGCGGATGGTGCAGGTGAATCTCGGAAATAATGAAACCTGGGACACTCACCAAGCTGCTTTTCCCAATTTGAAGAACTATCTTTTTCCGCCTACGGATCGGGCGATTTCGGCTCTATTGGACGATCTGGAGGAGCGGGGGATGCTTGACGATACGCTGGTTGTGGTGGCCAGTGAATTTGGCAGAACTCCCAAGGTCACTACTCTACGTGGTGCGGAACTGCCCGGGCGTGATCACTGGGGCGCCGTCCAGAGCATACTGCTGGCGGGAGGCGGGGTGCAGGGCGGAGCCGTTCTGGGCGAGACCGATAAGCTGGGCGGAGAACCGATTGCGGATGGAAGAAAGGCAGAGGATCTAGCGGCAACAATCTTTGATACACTCGGCGTGCCTCGCGATACTCACTGGACTGATGTCACAGGGCGACCGATGCCTCTCTATCTGGGAGAGCCGATCCGCGAACTGTTCGCGTGATACCTTGGCTGTGCGAGGGGCGTAGGCTATATTCGACTGTGCCCAGCGACGCAAAACCTGATCTGCAGAAGAAACTGCGGGAAGTTCCTCACAAACCCGGCGTGTATCTCCACAAAGACCGCTTCGGGACCGTGATCTATGTGGGAAAGGCTCGAGACCTGAGAAAACGGTTGGCGTCATATTTTACCCCTTCTCGGCAGCGGATGGCCGAGCACAAAACGCGCGCCTTGATCGAGAGTATCTGGGACTTCGAGATTCACGAGGTTCGGAACGAGCCTGAGGCACTGTTGTTGGAAGGGAAGCTGATCAAAGAATATCGGCCCAAATACAATGTGGCCTTCAGGGACGATAAGCGATTTCTGCTGGTGAAGATTCACCCCGAGGAGCCGTGGCCCCGTTTTCAGCTTACGAGGGTAAAGAAGGAAGATGGAGCGAGGTATTTTGGACCCTTTGCTCATTCTGGAGCACTTCGGCGCACCATTTCGTGGATGAATCGAGAGTTCGGGCTGCGGAGTTGCCGTCCGATGAATCCGGGGGAGACCGATTATCAGCATTGCCATGACGATGTGATCAAAAACTGCTCGGCACCCTGCATCGGGCGGATCGATCGAGAGGGCTACC
Organism: Verrucomicrobiales bacterium; assembly: GCA_002698785.1. Taxonomy (GTDB): domain Bacteria; phylum Verrucomicrobiota; class Verrucomicrobiia; order Verrucomicrobiales; family DEV007; genus Arctic95D-9. The sequence continues at coordinate 43,572 of PAAG01000048.1, forward strand.
TGGCTAGGGTCGAGCAGGCATGTGATTTCCTGAAAGGGCATTCGAAGGACATGGTTCGGTCCATCGAGGAGGATATGGAAGAGGCGGCGAAGGCGCTCGATTTTGAACGGGCAGCGGAGCTTCGCGACATGATCGATAATTTGAAGAAGACGCTGCGTCCGACTCGACAATTCAAGAGGCGAGGGGTTCCCGGAAAGGCTATCGATCCCGAGGCAGATGTTAAGGAATTACAAGAATATTTGCAGTTGGGACGCGAGCCGACGGTGATGGAGTGCTTTGATATTTCGAATATTTCTTCGAATCACATTGTGGCTTCGATGGTTCGCTTCCGAAATGGGGTTTCGGACAACAGCAACTACAGGCGCTATCGAATCAAGACTGTGAAAGGGCAGGACGACTTTGCGAGTATGGCTGAAGTAATTCGCAGGCGGTATTCCCGCATTTTACTCGAAGCTCGTGAGAGAGTCGGGGAAGAGGTCGCCGATGCTTCTCAGGAGAATCCTCTCGATGCCATGCGCCGCATCGAAGCGGATGAGGAGGAGGCGACCGATGAGGGAGGAAAGAAGCGCAAACCATTTGTTCGACTGCCGGATCTTGTGGTCGTCGATGGCGGGAAGGGGCAACTGAGCATGGCCGTGAAGGAATTGAATCGCCTGGGGCTCCATGATTTGCCGGTGATCGGACTCGCGAAACAGAGGGAAGAAGTCTTTTTGCCGGGAGAATCGGATCCTCTTGTCATTCCTCACGATCGTGGCGCGTTGAAGCTGCTGCAGCGTATCCGGGATGAAGCACACCGCTTTGCCAACGGCTACCACCAGTTGCTGATGAAGCGTCGTGTGGAAGAAAGTATCCTTGATGACTGCCCGGGTATCAGCCGAAACAGGAAGGAAAAACTGCTCGAGCGCTTTGGTTCTGTTTCTCGATTGAGGAAGGCGAGCGTGGAAGAAATCGCCGGAGTTTCTGGAATTACTGAGAAATTAGCCTTGGAAATCCAACATTTTTTGAAAACTCACTGAGAAAGTGCCCGTATTGACCGTATGCGAAGGTGTCGTTTCGTGATACTCTGTAGAAACGCATATTGCACACCACTGCCAGTGAGGATGGGAAAATTATTTGGAAATCGATTCTGCTTGCTCAGTCTTTTCGTTGGATTGACCGTTTCTGCTATCACTTGTTTGAGCGATGTTCATGCTCAAGCCGCGGCAGAGGAAGGTGTAACCAGTCCTAATCAACCATCCGGGACGTATCCTGATCCTCGAAACGTTCAGCCTCAGGTATCTGAAGAGGTCGCAGCGCCAGCGGCTCCGGACGAAACGCAGCCGCCCGATACCATCACAATTCCACGATTCGAGGATGCTCCTGCAGGGACTCGGGCGCCGATCATGGCGGCGGAACCTGTTCCGGATGATGTAGAGGCGGTCGAAATTCCGAAGGAGCTTGTGGGCGAGGAAGAACCTGCAGCGGAACCTTCTGCTGAAGACATGGCAAAAGAGGCCACGCTCGAAGAAGAAGTGAAAGAAGAGGAGTCACTCCAGAAGAAGATCGAGGAAATTGGTGAAACAGCGCCAACGCGAGGCGGAAGCTCCAGCACCTCGACAACGAATAAGAAAGGAGAATTGAACTCTCATCTCCTTACGAGAAAAGAAGCTCGCACTTTCAATTTCACCGTTCCCGCACCGCGAGGGCAGTTGCTCGATCGGAACGGATATCCGCTGGCACAGTCGAAGGTGGCCTACTATGCGGCAATTTCTTTCCCTTTTCTGGGATCGGAGATTTCCGATGAGGAAATCCTTCGATACGCTTATGAGCGTGTCGCGCATGTGAACAACATTCTCGGAGCCGATTGGAATCCGTCGTTCAAGAAGCTCGTGAAGCACTATCACGATCGGCGCTGGTTTCCTTTCATTTTCTCATCCGTGCTCTCAGATGAAGAGGTCGACGAACTGGAGCGACAGAAGATGCAGGGGCTCTCGCTCCAGCCAGTGTACCTGCGACATTATCCGCAAGGAAAAGCACTCTCTCACATCATTGGCTTTGTTGGAAAGCGGCCACCTCAGGCACAGGGAGAGATCGTCAATGAGGAGCCTCTCTGGGGACAAGGGCTGGGCGTAGATGGACTGGAAAAAGCCTTTGAGACGGACCTTCGCGGCACTCCTGGACGGGTGAACGTGCTGTTTGAGGCTGATGGAACGAAGGTGAAAGAGGAGGTTCTTGCTCATCCGAAGCCCGGATACAATGTGGTGACGAGTATTGACCTAGAGATGCAGCGCATCTGTGAACGCCTTCTGGAAGAAAAGGTGAAGCGCGGTGCCATGGTGGTCATGGATGCTCGGAATGGGGATATCGTGGCGATGGCGAGCTTCCCTCAGTTTGATCCCAATGACTTCATCCCATCCATCTCCCCGGAGAAGTACAAAGAGTTGACGGACGACCCGGCCAATCCTCTCTATCCGAGAGCTTTCCGCGCAGAGTATCCTCCTGCGTCTACTTTCAAGGTGCCGGTTGCTCTTGGCTTCCTTGAGAGCGGCTACATCTCTGCCAGCGACGTGTATCCTTGCCCGTCGTCCTGGACGATCGGGAATCTCACCATGCGAAACTGGAATACGAAGGGCGAGGGATACATGAATGTGATCGGGGCGATCACTCGTTCCTGCAACACCTGGTTCTATGAAGTGGCGATCAGTGCGGGTGCTGATTCGATGAGCTACATGGCCATGCGTCTGGGACTCGGTCAGAAAACCGGTATTCCGCTCAATGAATCTGAAGGTTTCATTCCTAACAACCGATGGTGGTTGGAGAAAAATGGATACATGATGTCGGACGGTGAAGAGGCCGTGATGAGTATCGGGCAGGGCAAAGTGGAGGTAACTCCGCTGCAGGTAGCTCGCATGATGGCTGCGATCGGCAATGGGCGTCAGGTTTTAAAACCTCGGCTCGTGCTGCAAGTGCAGGACTTGAATCATAAAATCGTGCGGCCTTTCCCTGTCGAGGTGGCAAATTCCCTGAACGTTGATTCCTATTCTCTGAAGACCGTTCAACGTGGCATGTATGATGTGGTGAACGCCGGAAACGGAACAGGAAAGCGTGCCTATCATAAGATTACCGTTTCCGGGAAAACAGGCACGGGACAGTGGAAGGTTGCCAAAAAGCAGAATATCGCCTGGTTCGCAGGATACTTCCCTTCCAAGTACCCAGTCTATTCATTCGCTGTCATCTACGAAGGTGATCCTGGTGAGAGCGTCAGCGGTGGTAAGAATGGAGCGCCCGTGGTGGGTGAGTTTCTCGAAGAATACCTGACAGAAGAGAATTATAATAAAGTCAGGGACATGGCGAATCAGATCAAGGAGGAGCGAGGAGAAGAAGAGGAAGAGTATAGTTTTCGCGAGCCGGTTCGTTCGATCTTCCGAAGTGCTCCGGAAGAGACCGTCATCGAGGAGATCACGGACATGCAGCAGGATCCGCGGGCTCAGCCAAGGCCTAGTAATGGTGGAGGATTGTTCAAGCGTTTCTTCAATAAGAAAAATCGCTAGACTGGATCGAAACTCGTAAACCTCTGCGACTATGAGACAGTGCAGTGCGATTCTTCTGATTGCGGTTGTTTCCCTTTTTGCCACTTCGTGCATCCGAAGTTCGATGGTCGTTGAAGTGAAGAAGGATGGATCGGGTTCGATTCTTTCCCGTTACTATTTCTCTCCTCAGATGCTGGCCCTGATCGATCAGCTGGGAGCCTTGCCTCAGTTGGAAGGAGCGGGTCAACAGGGGCCGGACCTCGGGATGATAAAGGAATTGGCGAAGCCTGATAAGGAATCGCTGGAAGCGGATGAGAAGAATTTAGGAGAAGGGGTTCGCTACGTGAAGCACGAGGCTGGCAAGGACGCGGATGGATGGGAAGGATACGTGGTTACCTATGAATTTGACGACATTTCAAAAGTGCACATCAACCAGAAGTCGGTGCCGGGTAAAGCCAAAGAACTGGCCGAATCTGCTGGCGAAGACCTGGAAGCAAATAAGGGTGGGCAGGTTACCTTCAGCAAAGAAGGCGATGTGTTGACCATACACACAACATTGGCAGAAGGGAGTATGGACGAGTTCGTGGATCAGGACCAGTTGGATCAAGCGAAGCAAATGGGAATGAAGCCCTCGCAGGCAATCCAGATGGCGGCCGGTATGAGCGATGGGATGCGTGTCGGAATGTTTGTTCGAATCGATGGAGGAATCGCGGAAACGAATGCAGAGCATGTGACTGGAAACCTGATCATTTTGACCGAGGCGGACGTTACCAAAGTGCTGAGTGATCCAGATTTCGCCCAATTTGTCGATCGTGTCGCTGATGATCCTGACGGGATTGAAGACGGCGAGATACAGGAGCTGTTCGGTAAACTTGAGGCGATGACCCTGGAGACCTCGGACACTGTGACGGTGCGGTTTCAGTAGGTCCTATCGCCATTCTGGATTACGCGATTTTCCCTCGGGCGAGATTGCCTGCGGGCGAGCAATTTGATTGAATTGCTCTATGAGGAAGCTGTGTTCGTCTCTTCTTGCCGCCGTAGTTTGTTTTGCAGTTGCAGAGGGGGAGGAGCTTCCGCGAGTTGAAGAGGCGAAGCTGCAACCCGTCCGTGTGAATCTATCTCGGTTGGTTCAGGCGATGAATTACATCGGTTGGCCGTTTCCGGGAGGCGTGGAAGAAGGTGCGTTTCGTGACCTGAAAGGAATACAGGATACCTTTGATCCGCTCTGTCTAGCTGTTGTGACGATTAATCCGGAATCCCGCGTATCTGTGGACGCTGGGCTTCCTTCTGCGGCGATCGTTCAGAACGAGTGGACTTGCTTTCTGATAAAGGTCATCAATGAGGCTGGTGTGACAGCTCCACTACGGATTTCAACGGAAGAAACTTCTGTATGGGTAGATACCTACGGTGATCGACCGGTGAACCCACGCCTCTCAGGTATCCCGCTTGAGTACCGAATTGCGATGGTTCGGACGAGCGAGTTGGGAAAGGTCTCAGCTGTGTTAACCTTTGATGTCGGGCAGGGAACGCAGGATGTTGGATTTCGTTCGGATTTACTGGTTACCTTTGATGCCAAGGAGACTTTTCCTGTGTATCTGCGACCGCTGGATGAGGATGGTCAACCTACGACAGCGGCGTTCGAATTTCGGGATGAGGAAGGTCAGGTGTGGCCTCCTCAGGTAAAACGAATCGAACCCGACTTTCGATTTCATCCGCAGGTCTACCGGGCTTTCGGACAATCGGTCTCTCTTCCGGAGGGGAAATACGAAGTCACTGTCACTAGAGGGCCAGAGTATTTTCCGAAGACGGTGGAGTTGAAAGTGGATGAGCAGCAGAGCGTTCTCGATGTATCCCTGAAGCGCTGGATTGATCCTTCGGATTTTGGGTGGTGGTCAGGGGATCATCACATTCATGCGGCGGGGTGTAAGCACTACGAAAGTCCGAGTGAAGGCGTCCACGCCGATGCGATGTATCGGCACGTTGTGGGAGAGGACTTGAAAGTGGGTGCGAATCTGACGTGGGGACCATGCTTTGATTATCAAAAGCAGTTCTTTACGGGAAAGGTAGATAACGTGTCTCGCTATCCGTATTTGATCCGCTATGATGTGGAAGTGTCAGGGTTTGGTTCGCATCGTTCTGGGCATCTGTGTCTGCTTCGTCTAAAGGAACAGATTATTCCCGGTGGTGATTCAAAAGAACATTGGCCGACGCTTTGCCTGAATACCTTGAAATGGGCGCAGAAGCAGGGTGCAGTTTGTGGGCCCGCTCATTCGGGGTGGGGGCTGATGTTGCCGACGGATGATCTGCCGAATTACAATATTCCACCCTACGATGGTATCGGTGCAAATGAGTATATCGTGGATGTCACTCACATGGTTGAAGGCCCTGAGGGAGAGCCTGTTCCGGCGGTTGATTTTCTCAGTATGGTGGATACTCCGCATGTGTGGGAGCTGAATATCTGGTATCACACCTTGAACTGCGGTTACCGCACCCGGATCAGTGGAGAGACGGATTTTCCCTGCATTTATGGAGAGCGGGTTGGGTTGGGCAGGAGTTACATCAAGTTGGATGGAAAGCTCGATTACGATGCTTGGTGTGAGGGCATTTCGAAGGGAAGAGGATATGTCTCCGACGGGAATTCTCATTTGATCGATATGAGTGTGAATGGTGTTGGGTTAGGAACCGCCGGAAGCGAAGTAAAAATTTCCCCCGGGGAAACAATCAGCATTTCTGCAAAGGTCGCAGCTCGGCTCACCGGTGATCGAGGCTACGCAAAACTCGGCGTCGCGGAAAAGCCTTTCTGGCATATTGAGAGAGCGCGAATCGGTGATTCGGAGAAAGTGCCTCTGGAATTGGTGGTGAATGGGGAAGTTGTTGCGAAGAAGGAAATCCAGGCTGACGGGAGTTTGAGCGATGTCTCGTTTGATGATGTCTCCTTGGATAACAGTTCATGGGTGGCCTTGCGCATTTTGCCTAGCAGTCACACCAATCCGGTGTTTGTCCTTGTGGATGAAAAGCCGATCCGGGCTAGCCGGAAGAGTGCCCGATGGTGCTTGGATAGTGTAGAGCAGTGTTGGTCCCAGAAAGAAAAATTGATCGATGCTGGTGAAATGGAAGACGCGATCGCGGCCTATGAGCATGCGCGGAGGGCTTACTCGACCATTCTGAAAGAATCCGCAGTCGATTAAATTTTTTCTGCAAATTGAAAGAGGCTCAGGCGTCCAATCGTAGTGAACGCCATGAAATACTTCTCTCTCATACTCTTTGGCATCTGGGTGGTTGCTGAAGTGATGTCCGCGAAAGCGAAGGGTGCTGAATTGCCCTTTGATCAGCGGCTCATCGAGGCGGCGGAGTTCCGCACTACCCAGAATGTTCGATACGATCCTGCATATGTGGTGCTCGATTACCCAGGGGGGGATGTGCCCGCAGATACCGGTGTCTGTACGGACGTCGTGATTCGCTCCTATCGAGCACTTGGAGTTGATCTGCAGAAGCTTGTTCACGAGGATATGAAGCGAAACTTCTCCTTCTATCCGAAGCTATGGGGGCTGAGCCGACCGGATAAAAATATCGATCACCGGCGTGTTCCCAATCTCCAGAAGTTTTTCGAGCGGTCAGGCGCGGAACTGGAAGACGAGGACTACCAACCCGGCGACTTGATTGCCTGGGATCTGACCGGGAATGGCCTATGGCACATCGGGGTCGTCGTGGCGCCCGATACATTTGTTCACAATATCGGCGGCGGACCAGTCAAGGAATCAGGTATTGGGCAGTGGAAAATTGTCGGGCACTACCGCTATCACCCAGCACCGAATTAATCGATCACGAGGATTTTTTCATAGCGGCAAGCAACTGATAGCTTTGTAGCTGCTGAACGTACAATTCAGCCTTCTCCCGCTGTCCGGTCCAAACGACAGACTGTCCCATGCGGTGGACTTCGAGCATGAGTGACTCTGCTTTCTCTTGGGGATATCCAAATACTCTCCGGAGGACGAGCGTGACAAAGCTCATCAGATTTACGGGATCATCATATACGATAACGTTCCACGGAGTATCCACGTCGGTCTCCGTTTCCGGCTCGATGATTACGGTTTCGTCGATATCCGGTGGCATTGTGCTTCACTAGATCGCCCGGAGTGTGCCGGGGCCGTCGTTATTGTCGTTGTTAATTCCACTTGCGGCAACAGCAAGGTGAGGAAGGACAGAGTTAAAAATATCAATACCCCAGTTCTCGTCCATTTTTCCTTTGGGAGAGGATCCGCAGCGGAATTCGAACCAGCAATAGGCAGAGAGTGCTGGAAGCAAGGGTAATCGGTAGAGCACGGTATGGAGTGCGAAAACGGTGGTGACGTGACCGGGGGATTCTTTCGCGAAGACTTTGTCAGCAAATTTCTTCCACTCCCGGTGACCCTGCATTTCGCTCTTCCCTTCCAGAAACAGTCTGCCAGCATCCTGACTGCGCGTGCGCATGGAATCGGAAAATTGTTGATCGAGGGCATTATCCTGATCGCAGATCTCCAGAACACGGGAGTTCATGCCCAATCGATAGGTCTCAGAAAAAGAAGGGCCTAAAACAGGAATGAGCCACTCCTGCTGCCAAATATTCCATGCGGATTCCAGATTTCCCTCTGGTCTACAAAAAAATGTGGCTGGCGATCCGGCGGATACACCGAGTCGGGCTACAAAGCCAGCGAAGGAGAATTCCTCGTTATCACCGGGTTCAGCAATGTAGAGGGTGTCGGACATGCGGACACCTTCGCACACAATGCCTTAAATGAGACCAGCTTCTTTGAGGGTCTTGTAAGCGCCCTTTTTGTCGATGGTCTTCAGACCACGTGCGCTGACACGGACTCGGACGTAACGATTTAGCTCAGGAACCCAGATACGCTTGGTGCGGAGGTTCGGCTTGAATTGACGCTTCACGGTCTTGGTCACGTGACGACCGATACCACCTTGCTTCTTCGCCTTACCAGAACGGTGAATTCTCCGTCCCGAGGTAACGCGTGCGCCGGTAATTTTACAAACTCTTGCCATCGTTCAGATCCGTTGAAGGTTTCGCTGCAGTCTTGGCCCGTTTCGCTTATGGCCTCCAAATGACTGCGGGCGGGCAATGTCCGCACAAATTCCCGTAGGTCAAGGGAAAATCCGCTGGTCTATCTCCAGTATTGCCCGACAGTTGCACCCCGCCGAGTGAAGAGAGGGTGGGTGGACTTTCCCCTTGCGGAACAGTTTCCCCGGCTATCTTGTGCCGCTCTTTTTAAAATTTTAATCAAAAACACCCTGAAAACCGCCATGAGCGATGCTGCCTCCGAGAAAAATACCGAGTTGATGGAGAAAATCGTCAGCCTGTGTAAGCGACGTGGATTCGTCTTCCAGTCTGCTGAAATCTATGGTGGTTTGAACGGTTGCTGGGATTACGGCCCGCTTGGAGCAGAGCTGAAGCGCAATCTCAAAGACTACTGGTGGCGGAAGAACGTTCAGGAAAGAGAAGACATTCTCGGATTGGATGGATCGATTTTGACTCACCAGGATGTTTTGAAGGCGTCAGGGCATGTCGGCGGATTCTCCGACCCGATGTGCGACTGTCTTCTAAGTAAGGCGCGGCTTCGCGCGGATCAGATTCCTGCCCAGTCCGGAACGGCATACTGGTATTCCGGTGCTTCGCACGAGGAATCAGGATGGTACGTTGAAAGGGAATACGCGGTTCTCCTTCAGGAAGGGCAGGATGAGAATAAGGCGAGAAAGACGGCTCGCCAATACTATGCGCAGTTTCTGACGGATAAGCGTATATCGCCAAAGAAACTCGAACTGGCGGGAGAGAAAACCGAAGAGATCAAGGAATCCACACGGTTTAATCCAGAAAACGGTTCGCTGCTCACCGAGCCACGTGAGTTCAACCTGATGTTCAAAACCCATGTGGGAGCTTCGGCTGATGACGGTGATGAGTCGGCCGTTGCGTATCTTCGTCCTGAGACGGCACAGTCGATCTTTTCGCAGTTCAAGAACGTGATGGACTCAAACCGCATCAAGTTGCCATTTGGTATTGCCCAGATCGGTAAGTCTTTCCGGAATGAGATCAATCCGAGAAACTACACCTTCCGTTCACGTGAGTTTGAGCAGATGGAGATCGAGTTTTTCTGCCGTCCTGAAGATGGTATGCAGCTTACTGATGACTGGTTGGAACTTCGACTCAAGTTTTACGAAGAGATCGGGATCCCGCGCGAGCACCTGCATATTCTTGATGTGCCCGATGGTGAGCGGGCGCACTATTCGAAAAAGACTTACGACATCGAATACGAGTTTCCATTTGGCATCCAGGAGTTGGAAGGGGTGGCCTACAGAACGGATTACGACCTTTCCAAGCATCAGGAGCACAGCAAGAAGCCACTCGCGGTTTTTGACGAAGATACCAAGGAGAAGCTCATTCCCCACGTGGTTGAGCCCAGTGCAGGTTGTGACCGGACTGTCCTCGCTCTCATCTGTGAGGCCTTTGACGAAGAGACTGTCACTGACGAGAAAGGAAAAGAGGAAGTACGCACGGTGATGAGATTTTCACCACGCATGGCTCCGATCAAAGTCGGAGTAATGCCTCTGCTAAAGAATAAGCCCGAATTGGTCGAGAAGGCACGTGAGATTCAGGCGATGCTCACGCCTTTCATGACCGTTTTCTATGACGAAACGGCAGCGATCGGTCGTCGCTATCGTCGACAGGACGAAGTTGGAACGCCATTCTGTGTGACCGTCGATTTCGAAACGCTTGGCGAGAGCGGCGACGAATTGAAAGACACCGTGACTCTCCGCCACCGTGACTCGATGGAGCAGGAGAGAATCGCAATCAGTGAACTGCGTGCTTATCTGCTGGATCAGATTGCGTGAAGGTGGGTGGCCATTCAAAGGTGAAATATCTCCCGGTTTATGACGTGAGTCAGCCTGAATAGAGGGGCATTGCACCTTTATTCTCCGGTTCTTACGGTTTCACCGTCCTTTGCTAACTTCTGTTGTTCAACCAGATTGCTCACTTCATGAGCCACGAGATCGCGCAACTGCTTGCTGGTTGATTTGAATCCGAGCATGCGAGCTACCCCAACAGCAAGTTCTCCAATTTCCAAGCTATGGCTCGCTTTGACGAGCTGCAGAATTCCGGACTGAATTTCCTGTGGTGGAAGAGATTCAATTTTTTTGAGTGATGTGGACTGCGTGTTGGAGCGATCTCTAATTTGGATGGATTTCCCGGGAAAGAGAATGATGTCCTTCTGGGCCACTAACAGATTTGCCTGGAGGGCTCCATCGATCCCTTTGGAAACCGCTTCTTGAATCCGTCTGCCAGCACGTCCAACTCCCCACGCATTTCGGACTCGAGCAACTATCTCGTTTCGGTGGATAGGGGATTCTACTTCGACAATGTACTTCACTAAATCGATCATCCAATGAGTATCCACTTCGTGAATATCCAAGGTGGTATCGGCAGTATATTCTGCCTCCACATAGGGAATTCCTGACGGGGTAACGTCCGCCTGGATCGGATCGGCAGGAAGTCGGTCGATCTCGATATCAGTCGAAACCGATACTGTGGGTAAAGCATTCGCACAGTTGCCAGCCATAGCATCTTCGATCGCGAGAATAGTTCTCTCAAGCTGGTCCTGAGGGCGAGTGAACCAATCTGAGCTCCATATTCGATGTATTGTCCAACCGTGCCCTTCGAGCACCGCTTGTCGCTGGCGATCACGCTCACGCGCAGATCGAGCCGAATGATACGTTGCTCCATCGCACTCCAGCCCTAACACGTAACTGCCGGGATTGTCTGGATGGACAATTGCCAAATCTATGAAGAATCCTGCTGATCCAACCTGAGAGTGAACCGTGTAGCCTTCGTTAATCAGTGCGCGATAAACGGCTTCTTCAAACGGAGACTCGAGTTCGCGACCGGTATCTGGATCTGGTATTCCCAGTAAGCCGGACTCCGCGTATTGCAGGAAGGTTTTGAGAGCCTTGATGCCGTGCCCACGGCCAGCGACGTCCAAATCTTCCGCATGAATTGAGGAAAAGACCTCGCAACGTTCTTTTGCTCGTGAAATAAGGACATTCAACCGACGCTCTCCGCCTGCGTTATTCAATGGACCGAAATTCATGAGTCGGTTTCCCGCTTCATCTTTTCCGTATCCGACCGATATGAAAACGACATCTCTCTCGTCACCTTGAATGTTTTCCAGGTTCTTCACGAAAAACGGTTCGGTAGGATGACTACGGAAGAAGTTTTCTACTTCAGGGTTCTCTCGTCTGCGTATCTCCAATTCGTCCAGGATTGCGTCTCGTTGAGCCACTGAAAATGCTCCCACGCCGAGTGTCTTTTCTGGTTGTTCTTTTGCGTGAAGAATCACTGCATCTGCCACAGCTCTGGCCTCTCCGAAATTTTTGCGAGACTTCCCTCTGTCGAAATAGCCGTCTTCCACAAAGTGGAACTTGAGCCCTAAATCTGGATCGGCAGAACGCGGACTCGGGACAACAAACAGCTTATCATCGTAGAATTCGTGATTCGAGACAGATATTAGACTCTGGTGGCGACTACGGTAGTGCCATCTTAACATGGAAGAAATCAGGCCCTTGGCGTTGGCCAGGCCGAGGATGCTCTCGATCTCACCTGCACTAACAATATCGTCTTCTTCCTCTTCAGCGTCGTCCAGCCCCATTTTTGCGAAGAAGCGAGTCGGTGGCAGTTGCCGCTCATCTCCGACTACGACGAGTTGGTTTCCTCGAGCAATGGCACCGATCGCATCGACTGGTTCCACTTGGCTCGCTTCATCAAACACCACAAGATCAAACTCAATGGCTCCAGGCGTCAAGAACTGTGCGACAGACATCGGGCTCATCATGAAGACCGGCTTGATGGCCTGCGTGGCATTCCCCGCTTTCTCCAGGAGTTTGCGAATGGACATGTGGCCTCGTTTTCTTGCCATTTGGCCTTTCAAGATGCCGACTTCTCCCATCCCGCCTGCAGTGGAGGATACACTCTCGTGATGCCTCGAAAGGACTTCGTAGCGGGCAAAATCAATTCTTTTCCTGTCGGCTGCGCGGAAACGTTCAACCAACTGATTGTGAGTGCTCCCTTCGAAGTGAGCTAAATGAGGAAACTCCTCGATCAGTTTCTGGTAGAGGCGTCTGTAGTATCCTAGATCGAAAGCTGGTAGCATCTCTTGTGAGGATAGGGTGCCGTCGAGGATGGCGTCTGTAATCTCTCCAATTCCCTTTTCATTGGAGAGTGAAACGCGGTGTTGGAGATTTACCCAAAGGAAAAGGGATTCCGGTGAGCTGGCCCATGTTTCCAATTTTCTGGCTAGCAGTTCTAGATCGACATATACGATGTCGCTTTCACCAAAGGCTTCATCAGGAACTAATAACAAGTCGTCCCTGAGGGTGGTGAGAAGGTTCAACAATTCTGTCAATGTCTGCTGTGTTTCTCTAGCGGCTTTTACGCAATCTTCGAAGGAGTCGATTTTTGAAAGTGAGTCAAAAAAGCGGTCGTCCACCCCATTGTTCAGGCAATTTTGTCTCCACGAAATTATCTCTTCAAGGCTTCCCCATTCGGAGTCACATCCCTGCCACCTGGCCTTTCCGAAACACTCAACGCCCAGATCGAACGATTCGCGAATGAGTTGGCGAATCTTGCGCCCTTCGATGAGTGCGTCGATCCACTGGAGACGTTCGTCGAACTTCTTCGGAAGGGTAGCGTCGACTAGTAGAGCTTTGAATTCTGCTAGGGCGGCTCTGTATTTTCCGTTGATGATCCGTAGCGGCGATTTTCCATGAGCCGCGATCTGCATTCGAATATGGCTAAGGTCAATATCCCATGCTGAATCGATAAAATGCTTGGCCTCATTGGAGTCGATCTCTTTCAATCGAACTCCGCCCTGCACAATAGAATTTATCTTGGTGGTCTGTGCTGACCAATTGGGATTTGAGATTGCTGCTTTGTCGAAGTCCGGTGCCGACTCCAATTGCTCTCCCATTGCGATGAGGCGGTCGACCTCTGCCAGGTTAGCCGGTTCCTCTGAGTACAGTAGTTCTGCCAGCCTCGATGCCTGAGACCTTAATTCGAACATCGTAGAGGTCGCCTCTTTCGTTTTTCTATGTATTTCCTCGCCGTCGATTTTTGTTAGCACAGTGCGAGTAACGCCTTTCCATGAATGTCCTGGCACATCTCCCACTTCACCAAGGAGGGGGGAGAGTGTTTCAAGAAACTCGCGACGTTCTTTTACTTCCGCTTTGTTCCATGAGGCGGCGTCTAACAACTGTGGCAGCTGCTCTGTATTAATCCCATCACCGGCCAGTGAGAGTTTTCCGATGATGAAAATAGGTGTGTGTTTCGCTGCTCCCCACGGTTCGTTGAGAAGGTTTGCGTGCGAATTGAGTTGTTCACGAAGTTCGTGCAATTCCTCTAGCACTCCGTTAGCACCCTGAACGGTCGGTTGCCCCTGTTCCATCGTTCTGCGGATTTCTTCGAGCACTGACCGTTTGTTGCTTTTGTGGCTGTGAAGTTCGAGAGCCAATGCGCCAAGGCCATAGGCGTCGAGACGGCGCTTCACCACCTCGAGGGCGGCAAGCTTTTCTGCAACAAACAAAACCCGTTTGCCATCAAGGACAGCCGTGGCGATCAGGTTGGTGATTGTCTGGGACTTGCCTGTTCCAGGAGGGCCCTGGATAACAAGGTTCTTCTGCGCTCTTACTTCCTCGATTGCTGCGGATTGCGAGGAATCGGCGTCGATGACATGACTCAATCGGTTTACGGGGATCGCCGGATCAAGAGGGGCTTCCTCTGTTAGCGTGGGCTCCGATGCTGGGAAGCCTTCACCCATCAAGCCACTCACTAACGGATGCTCACTGAGTGCTTTCTCTCCCGGCCAATTTTCGGGATCCAAATCCCGATACATCAAAAACTTAGAGAACGAGAAGAATCCCAGAACGATTGCATCGGGAATCACCTCCCAGCCTTCCTGGCCTTCGATCACTTCCGCCATTCGGCTGAAGTAGTGGTCAAGGTCGAAGTCATCGCTGAATTCCAAATCGGGAGCGGTTATCCCAAACTCCTTCATTTTCTGGCAGAGTGAAAGGTTGTCGCTCGGCTCTTGATCGAGGGTTACTAGTTTGAAGCGTTCTTTCGCACTCTGGCGCTCCAGTTCGACGGGGATGAGAAGCAGTGGAGCATATCTGTCTACGGCGGAAGATTTGTCTTCTCGCCATTTCATCTGCCCTAGTGCAAGGAACAGAGTATTTACGCCCTGCTCCTCAATTGCGGTTCGTGCGTCGTAATATATCGAGAGAAGTCGGCGTTGTAGCACTTCGGATTTTAACTTCGTTTGAAGTCGAGTGTCTCTGTGACGTGCCGCAATACCTCTCTCGTCGTATTCTTCATCCTCTTCTTCGGGCTGAGGAAGTAGATCGACAGTTTCTTCATCGGTATCAACCTCGCTGTCACTTTCATCTTCTGTTTCCAGAAATGTCAGCTTCTTTCCTTGGCGAAGGAGTAGGTCGAAAATTTCAGTGCTCAACTCGTCATCAACAACGATGGACTTAGCACTGGGGCGCTGTGGGATATTGAGCAGGCGATTTCTCGCGGTAAGATCAAGAAGCTTCTCGCGGGCTTTCTCCAGTTCCCGTTTGATAGTCGATGGTTCCGTCACAGCAAAGAGGATGTGGTAAACTAATACGCAGGTTCTGCCTAATAATGATTAAACTCTCATAATTTCCAATACCCTAATTCAGTATCGAAAAGGATGGGCGTTCGCTGGAGGTGATCGCAAAAATTTTCTCCGCTAATTTAAAAGAGAGGCTGATAACAGTTCCTTGAACTGATCTTAGGAATGGTTCCGTTTGTTGGGATTAGCAGACCCGCAAAAGATCTTACGTCAGCTTTGCATCTATATGCCCGAGAAGAGCTATGAAAATCAATCGTTTGTATTGCAGGGCGCAATCGGAATCAGCAGCTACTGATCCGCTTTTACTGTCAGAGTATTTTCGATCGCTTCTTCTCCGAGGAGGTCCATGACTGTTACGATCCCGAGGAGGCAGTTCTCTGAATCTGTGATGAGGCATTTGTAGCGACCGGCGCGGACCATTTCCTCGATGGCTTCCTGGACGGTCGCTGATGCATCGCACTGGGGAAGATGCATGAGGTCGATTCTCTCCAGCTTCGTATCTTCCGAAACGTCTCCTCGCTTGATAAAGTCGAAGAAGTCTTCCCGCCCAAGAACGCCGACAAGTTTCCTGTCCGCAGTTACAAGGGGATAAACGCTGTATCGTCTCTTTTTGAATAGAATCAGCGCATCCTGTACGGTTTGGTCGCTTCTCAGTGTGGCGCAGTCTTCCCGCATCACCTTGGTAACTGATCGTTCCAGGGTGTGGGTATGTAGATTACGGACGACTGCTTCGACTTCTGCCTCGGCGGAAACCTGGGCGGTGGTTTTTGCCAGGAGCCTTCTGAAACGGCGGCTGCTCTGGAAGAATGGCAGGACGACTTCTCCACTAAGGGAGACCAGTTCGGTCTGTTCCACAGCGACTGCATCAAGAAGATATCCGCCTCCGTGAACGAGTGCTCGCTCGCCGAAGTAGTCTCCTTCTTTGATAAAACGAACGGCTTTTCCGTCGGCGTCACGAAGATGGATTTCCCCTTTCTGAACGACGTAGAGTGAAAAGGCTGGCTCGCCCCGATTGAAAAGGACGTCGTTCGGTTCAAGATGGACGTGGCGAAACAGGCTAGTGTATTTCGGACTGAGCAGGTTGATATCGCGAGGAAAGAAAAGGTCGAGCGTCCAATCGATGAGGACTCGCAGTTTTCGATCAAGGCCGGGAAGTTTCGATACGTAGATCGTTCGCCACATGAACCAGGCAATGAAACCGGAGAACTGTTTGCCCATGATGCTGGCGACAGCAGTCTGGTGACCAATGGAGGCCAGCTCACCAAGGCCCTTGAAGAGGAATGGTTTGAGTTTCTCTTTTCGTATTTCCAGGCTGATGTTGTCTGCGAGATATATCCCCTGTCGCATGGCGAACTGGGCTGTCTGCGGACAATCTTCTCCGCCGCCGTCGGCGAGGGGTACGAGTGCACAATCTCCTGCGGTCCAAAGCCCCTCGTGACCGGGGACCTTGAGATACTCATTGGCCCGGATCCGATATCGTTCGTGCTCGACACCATAGGTGTCGCACATTTTCTTGACGGTTTTGTTAGGGGCGGTTCCAACGGTTGAAACAACCGTGGAGGTTTCAATGACCATTCCGGATTGTAGATATACCTTCGTGGCTGTGACTGCCTTCACCCGGTCTTCCAGGCAAAGTTCGAGGCCGCGTTCGGAGAGCTTTTTTCCGGCGTAGTCGGCCAGTTCTTCACCGAGGGTATGGAGAATACGGTCGCGGCTGTGGACGAGCACGACTCGAATATCCTCTTCTGCTACGTTCGTGTAGTACCTCGCCACACTGAGGAGCATATCCAGAATTTCACCAGCGGTTTCAACTCCTGAATACCCGCCTCCCACGACAACGAAAGTGAGAAGACGTTTTCTAACATCCGGTCGATATTCGGCATTGGCCTCTTCGATCCGCGAAATGATAGTGGATCGAAGAACCATCGCGTCACCGACGTTCTGCAT
This sequence comes from Verrucomicrobiales bacterium, assembly GCA_002698785.1. Classification (GTDB taxonomy): domain Bacteria; phylum Verrucomicrobiota; class Verrucomicrobiia; order Verrucomicrobiales; family DEV007; genus Arctic95D-9. Next base: position 60,718 of record PAAG01000048.1, read on the forward strand.
CAGGTAGGCATGCTCAGGCATTCCCGGGACACGACTGAGGTCGATCTCTGCACCGAGCGTGACGACCAGGTGATTGAATTCAATGGTGACACCTGCGGAGAAGCTACCGGTGTTCACTTCCACTTCCCGCTTCTCCAAGTCAATGTCGTGTGCCGTGCCTCGCAGGACAGTGAGTCCTTTGCAGAGCTGGCGGATGGGGTTGACTACGTGGCGTGGAGAAATCGATCCGCCTGCGACTTCGGCGAGCATCGGTTGAAAGACCATGTAGTTCTGGTCTGAGATGATTACCGCTTCTCTCGGAGAAACTCCCGCCTTTTTCAGCGATTTTGCGAGTCTCTGGCCGCAGAAGACGCCAGCGAAGCCTCCCCCGAGGATAGCAACTTCGAATTTCAAGCGGTTCGGCTCGGGACCATTGTGATCAGCGGCAGTATCGGTCATCCTGACTTATCAACCGCGAGACTGGGGAGACGCGCAAGTTCCAATTCGGTAAGTATTGGAAGATTCGCCTCGGAAATTCTCTCTAATTCACGACAAAAACGTCGCCGACGTACCAAGCGATCATTCCGAAAGCGAGGATTACACGCCCAATCATTCCTGCGACACCTCCGACGACGGTCCCGATGGTCGAGTTTGAGGCATCTTTCATGTGTTTCTTTGCAAAGAGAATCTCAAATAGGAAGACGCCGAGAATTGGGCCAATTATCAATCCTGGAAGGTGGAAAAACAGACCCACGATCCCCCCGATTATTGCCCCTATGATACCCCACTTACTGGATCCAAACCAACGTGCACCGATCGCTCCGCTGAACCAGTCGAGTATCAGCGATAGAATGTAGAGTATTCCCATGAAGACGAGCCCCTGCCAGGCGAGTCCGGATGCTTCCATGCCCATTGCGAAATAGTGAATCAACGCTCCTGCGTAGATGAGTGTCGTGCCGGGTAGAATGGGGAGGAAGGTGCCCAGAAACCCGGTCACCAGACAGACTATCACAATGGTCCAGCTGAAGACTGAAAGGGTCGTCTCTGAAGTGAAGAAATCAAAAAATCCAGCAAGCACAGGCATGGTCGGGGATCACTATTGCAGCGAAACATTTGGAGGGCCACTACGTGAATTGGTTCAAAAAAACCGACGTGCGGGCATGTCGGCTCTCGGAGTGCAAATACGGGCGATGCACTGATCGAAGCTTTCTTCGTTACTCAGGATCCCGATCTCAACACGAAGGAAGTATATGGGGACATCCATTCGGGCGAGGCGGGGGAACCTTACCGCGTCTTTCTCGGTGGTGATGATCATGTCCACATCGGATTCCACGCAGCAATTGATGAACGTGATGATTTCCTGTTCCGTGAACCGGTGGTGGTCCATGAAGCGGCAGGTAGCTTCTATGGTGGCTCCTAGTTTGCGAACTCCGTGCTCAAAGCTTTCGGGAACGGCAATCGCGCTGACGGTGCCTACTTTTGCTCCTTGAAGAGATTCGAGCGTTCGTTTTTCCCGAGTCTCGAGGTGCTCGAGATGGCAGGGGCGATGTTCGCATTCAATTATCTCTGCGGTACGGTTGTATTTGCGAATGCGATTGATGAGTTCTTCGTTCGGCTCGCCGTTGCATTTTGTTATGAAAATATAAGATGCTCGTTTCAGGTTCTTAGGGGGCTCCCGGAGGGTTCCTCTTGGCAGAAGGCGTTCACTGCCAAATGGTTGCCACCTATCTACAAGGACGATATCGAGTCGATGTTTGAGTCTGAGGTATTGAAGGCCGTCGTCGAGGATAAGAGTGTCGCAGTTGAGGGTTCCGATGGCGTGTTTTCCGCTCTTTACCCGGTCTTTGTCGACCACAACTGGGACGTCGCGAAGGTTAGCCGCGAGCATGTAGGGTTCGTCGCCAGCCGTCTTTGAATCGAGAAGGAGTGATTTTCCGTCACTAACGACACGGGGAGGGTCAATTTCGTTTTTTCCCTGAATCTTTCCAGCGAGACGCTTCAAGAATGGCTGTTTTACTGATTTGTATCCTCGGCTGAGGATTGCGACCCGCCTTCCGCCGTCCTGAAGGGAGCGTGCGAATTTCTCCACGACCGGGGTTTTTCCGGTGCCGCCAACGGTCATATTGCCGATGGAGACTACGAGGCAACCCAGGTTTCGCTCGCGAAGGATTCTATTTCGATAAAGCCAGAGGCGGGCATTTACTGCGCCTCCATACAGATGAGCCATGGTGCCCAGGAAACCGCGGAGCATCGATGCGCGAATTCCCTGACGACGATCCAGAATGACGTCGACTACAAACTGTTCGAGTTTTTCAGTGGTTTGCCCCATGGTCCTGCGCCGGCGGCGACTATGGTCGCTAATTCAGATCTTCACGCAACAAGGAATGTGAACGGTTGCGTTTCTCTCTGTATTAGGGCAAAGCGTAGGACATGAATAGAATCGATGGCAGGGCGTTGGATGAAATGCGGGAAGTTCGCTTCGAACTCGATGTTGCTCGCCATGCTCATGGCAGTGTGCTTGTAAGCTTTGGCGACACCCAGGTAATCTGTGCGGCGATGCTCGAGTCCGGGGTACCGCGCTGGATGATGCACCAGGGAGTTCCCGGTGGCTGGTTGACAGCTGAATACAACATGTTGCCGTATTCGACACTCCAGCGAAAACCGCGCGACATCAGTCGTGGTAAATTGGATGGGCGGAGTTCTGAGATTCAGCGATTGATCGGGCGTAGTCTGCGGGCTGTGGTCGATTTGAAAACGATGGGACAACGAACTCTCTGGGTCGATTGTGATGTTCTGCGGGCGGATGGGGGAACTCGGACGGCTTCGATTACTGGTGCGTGTGTCGCTGTGGAGATGGCATTTCAGAGATTTATCGCTGCTGGAAAAATGACTTCTTCACCTATGTCGCAGTATGCTGCAGCGATCAGCGCCGGTGTTTACGAGGATACCTGTTGTCTCGATCTCAACTATGTCGAAGACAAGGGAGCCACGGTCGATTTCAATTTTGCGATGACCGAAGATCTGAAAATGATCGAGGTCCAGGGGACGGGAGAGGAGGCTACCTTCTCGGAAGAGGAAATGACTGAGATGCTGCGTCTTGGGAAAAAAGGCGTCAGTGAGTTGGTAGCTCTGCAAAAGAAAGCGGTGGAATCTTTCGATCCCACCGCGGATGTCGATCTTCTGAGTCGATTGTCCTAGTGCTCACTCAGCATCGACTGTCTTCCGCAGTTTTGCGAGGCCCCTGCGGATGCGGGCTTTCACCGTACCTAATGGTTCACCAAGTTCGTTTGCAATTTCCTGCTGTGTGAGGCCCTGAAAATACACTTTCTCGATGGCCTCTCGCTGCACATCGGTCAATTCGAGCACAGCCGAACGGACTTTCCTGCAGTTGTCACGGCGGCGGGCGGCTTCCGGACCGCTCACACCGGCGCTCCCTCTCGGGCTAATATCGATTTCGGACTGGTAGGCGTTCTTCAGTTTTGCCTGGCGCTGTTTGGCTCTGAGCCGGTCGATAGCGCGGTTTCGGGCCATTGAAGCAAGCCAGGTGACCGGGCGCCCGCGACCCGGGTGGTATAGGTGGGCTTTCTTCCAAAGGGAGAACATCACCTCCTGCAAGACTTCCTGTGAGTCCTCTCTGTCATTCAACACCTTCTCGATAGTGGTGAATAGTAGGCCGTCGTAGCGGTCGTGAAGTTGCTGGAAGTTACGCCTGTCTCCGTTCGCAATGCCTGCGAGCATCCGGGCGTCGGCTTCGTCATCGTAAGGGCGAGTCTCCGGATTCTGTTTCATTATGAGTAAAACTTATTGAATGCTAAAAAAATCTCAATCGAATTCGGTATTAGATTTTCGAATAGTTTTTTGTGATTCATTAGTTTGCCTTTTTTGATGGGGAAGGTCAGGTATTCGGAGATTCGTATCTGAACAATTCGAGGAATCGAAGTGTCTCACGACAAGCGTAATCACTACGAACGCGACTAATTGCGCCTAGACCATCACTGTGTTAGTTTCTCAGGCTGATCGAACCGATCATTTGCCGGGCGTCGTCAGCAAACCCTCAACTATTACCAATCAATGCAAGAAGAAGAGCCGAAGGATAACAATCAGCGCCCAGGAGGCGGGGAAGGCGGCTTCAATTGGAAAGGCCTCGTGCTTTTGTTTGTTGCCATGGGGCTTTTCGGGCTCGCTATCTGGTCCAAGTCTTTTTCAGATTCATCTAAAAGCCTGACGATCGCTGAGTTCAAGCAGTTGGTCGAAAATGGAAAGATCAAAGTCGATGAAAACGCTGAGCCTCCGAAGATCCTTCGGCTGGTGCAGAAGGACGGAAGTTCCAAGCAGTTCGTTACCGGTTGGTATGAGGTAGAAGATCCGGAAGAGAACGGCGGGGATAAGTACAAGAAATTTTCTGTATCGGTGATTCTCGATTACTCGAAGGATGACCTGAAGGAATTGCTCGCGGAGCACAATTTGGCGATTGCGGAGGAAAGTGTCGATTCTGACGGGCTCGGTGTGATGATCATGTCTTTCTATCTCCCAGTCTTTTTTCTCCTGCTGATTCTCTACTTTCTTTTCCGTCATCAGCTTAAGGCAGCAGGTCGTGGAGCGATGAGCTTTGGCAAGAGCAAAGCGAAACTCATGACGATGGATAAGAACAAGGTGACCTTCAAAGATGTCGCCGGTGTGGAGGAGGCGAAGGAAGAAGTCTGGGAAATCGTCGAATACCTCCGTGATCCGAAAAAATTTCAGCGACTTGGTGGTCGTATTCCCAAGGGCGTCCTGATGGTGGGATCTCCGGGAACGGGTAAGACTCTGCTTGCTCGTGCCATTGCAGGAGAAGCGGATGTTCCCTTCTTTTCCATCAGTGGTTCCGATTTCGTGGAAATGTTTGTCGGTGTCGGTGCCTCTCGTGTCCGTGATATGTTCGAGCAGGGCAAAAAGAATGCGCCCTGCCTGATCTTTATCGATGAGATCGACGCAGTGGGCCGCCACCGTGGACATGGTCTTGGTGGTGGGCACGATGAGCGTGAGCAGACGTTGAACGCACTTCTCGTTGAGATGGACGGCTTTGATACTCAAGAGGGTGTCATCATTATTGCGGCAACAAACCGACCTGACGTTCTTGATCCTGCCCTCCTTCGTCCCGGACGTTTTGACCGGGAGATTACGGTAAGTCTGCCGGATGTGAAGGGGCGTGAGGAAATCCTCAAAGTGCACTCGAAAAAGGTGAAGCTTGCCGATGGCGTGGATCTTGGTGTCGTTGCTCGAGGAACGCCTGGTTATTCTGGTGCTGAATTGGCGAACGTAATCAATGAGGCCGCACTGCTTGCTGCTCGGAAAGGGCTGAAGGCGATCACGCTTCCAGAATTGGAAGAGGCTCGCGATAAAGTTCGCTGGGGTAAAGAACGTCGCAGCCTAGCGCTGAGCGAAGAAGAGAAAGAATTGACTGCCTATCACGAGGCTGGACATGCCCTTCTCGGAATGCTGGTGAAAGACACCGATCCTGTTCACAAAGTGACGATCATTCCTCGTGGTCCTGCGCTCGGTGTCACGATGTATCTTCCCGTCGAAGACAAGCACAGCTACAAGCGCCAATATCTCTTGGACCGGCTCATCCTTATCATGGGAGGCCGTGTTGCTGAGGAGCTTGTTTTTGGCGATGTCACCAACGGCGCTGCCGGAGACATACGCCAAGCCAGCGAGATCGCTCGCAAGATGGTTTGCAACTGGGGTATGAGCGATGAACTCGGTATGGTTGAATATGGTGAGGGCCAGGGAGAGGTTTTTCTCGCACGGGATATTTCATCACCTCGCAATTACAGTGAGTCGACAGCTCAGAAGATCGATGACGAGGTCAAAAAGCTCACGGATGAAGCGTATTCCGAAGCGACTCGGCTGATTCAGGAGCACCGAGACAAGCTCGAAGCGATCGCCAAAGGGCTTCTCGAGTATGAGACACTCGACGGGCGCCATATCCAAGAGATCATGGAGTTTGGTGATATTCAAAATCCGCCTTCTGCCCCGACTCCTCCTGATCTGCCGGAAGAGTCAGAGGCGAAAAAGCCGCAGGCTGAAGAGAAGAAAGAGGGAGGCGAAGATTTCCCTGGTGATTTTGCTCCTGCTGGAGCCTGATCAGGACCAATTTTTTACCGGGGGTAGAGGCGTGATCCGCTTTTACCCCTTTTCTGTTTTCGGTGGTTACGAAAGGAATGAACCTTTGCCGCTCTCACCGCATTCGTTTCTTCAGAGCCAAGAGGTAGGTGAGGCGATTATTGATTTCGCTCTCTGAAGAGGGTGTGTTGCCTCGCCCTAGACCGGTTAAAAGTCTTTTCGCAAATCGAAGATTATTTGGGGATTTGGAGGCTGCTCGCTTCGCTCGTAATTTTTTGTAAACCGGTCGGAATCTCCTGGAACTGCGTTCCTTTTCGGTCATGGAGCAAGGCTCCACTTCCTCAAAGCATAAAATTCCAACTCGGTCGATTCACGAAAATACTTTTGAGAAACGGTCAGAACAAAAAAGCAAGCTCACCCTTTGTTTTCCATCGCAATGAGCTGAGTAACGGTGACGAACTGCAACCCTTTGGCGAGCAGTTGATCGATTGCAGATGGCATGGCGTCGATGGTAGGAGCGTGAATGTCGTGCACAAGCAGGATGCCACCTGGTTTTGCACCAGAAACCAGTCGCGATGCTACCACTGAGGAGCCAGGGCGTTTCCAGTCTTCCGGATCGACGGACCATAGAATGGCCGGGTAACCAAATTCGTTCCGGATCCAGGATTTCTGGGATGATGTAATGGCACCGTAGGGTGGGCGCATGGTCCTTGGTGCGACACCCGTGGTGGATACGATCGCAGTATGAGAATCTCGAAGCTCTTTGCGGACTTGATCGTTGCTCATCTTGGTGAGGTCGCCATGGGTAACGGTGTGATTTCCGATTTCATGGCCCTCCGCGATAATTCTTCGCATGATCTCCGGATGGGCTTTCGCGTTTGTCGCCACAACGTAGAACGTTGCTTTTACATTCCGTTCCTTCAATATATCGAGGAGGCGCGGGGTGTTAACGGGGTGCGGCCCATCGTCAAATGTGAGTGCGATAAAGGGAAGGCTGACATTCACGCTGGAATACGAATTCCTCGTTCCGACGGAAGTGGGAAGGGAAACGCTGCCGGCTTCGTTCCAGTTTTCGCCATGTGGTGGCTCGGTGTTCACTGCGGCCGCCTTTTTTGACTTCTTCTTGAGGCTTGTCGCTGTCTGGCAGCCAGTAGTGAGAAGAAGTGCAGCTAGGCAGCACACCGTAGAGAGTCGATTCGGCAAACAAGTCTTCAAGAGTGAAATGCGATTGAGGGATAAGAAGGAAACTGTAAGAAAATTTTATAAAATCGCAACGCAGATTTGAAACTTTTCTTAATTTTTTAAAAATCTTTCAAGAATTGGCTCCAGTTTCTTTTTGGTTTCCTCGGGCCAGAGGTCTGGTGCAGTAAAGATTGCGTTATCGAGTGCAAAGTGTTCGGACCAGATGGGTTCGGTGGGAATCTGAGGTATAACATCCTGCAGAATTTTGCGTGCTGCCTCTGCGTTTGCCTGAACGTGCTCGATAACGGCGTGTGCGTTAACGGCTTCTTCATCAACTTTCCAGCAGTCGTAATCGGTCACCATGCCCAGGGTTGCGAGCGCAATCTCTGCTTCTCTTGCCAATTTGGCTTCGGGGAGGTTGGTCATGCCGATGACGTCGAAACCCAGCTTTCGATTTGTTTCCGATTCGGCGCGAGTCGAGAACGCCGGACCGTCCATGTTCACATAGGTGCCGCCTTTGTGGGCGCTGTATCCAAGTCCAAGCGCGGAATCATAGAGCAACTCCTGCAGGCCATCCGAAGTGGGGTCGCTGAACGCGATGTGTGCGACGATGCCTTCGCCAAAGAATGTGTGATTGGCACGCTGGCTGGTGCGGTCGAAAAATTGATCGAAAACCACAATATCGCGTGGATGATACTTTTCCTGGAGCGATCCCACGGCCGTAACCGCAATAATCCACCGTACGTTTAATGAACGGAGAGCCCAAATGTTGGCTCTATGATTCAGTTCTGTTGGGAGCAGGCGGTGCCCTTTCCCGTGGCGAGGAAGAAAGCAGACGCGGCGGTCTCCCATGCGCCCGACGACAATGGCATCCGATGGGGGACCAAATGGAGTCTCTATCGTGACCTCTTCAATTTCGGCGAGACCTTCGATTTCGTAGAGGCCGGAACCTCCGATTACTCCTATGGCCGGGATGTCATCCTTTGATTGCGTCATTACTGCGGAAGCTACGAGGAAACTAGCGGTGATCCAAGTAGCAAATGCCACTCGTACAGCATTTTAGATTTTGTTTGGGAATTCTTGAATGTTTAAAATTATTAAGTAAAGTTTTTAAAAAATGCTGTTTCGGAATTCTATCGCGATCATTCTTATCATTCTTGGAGTCGCATCTCCTTGGATTGTTCGTGATTATATGGATCCTGCATCAGATGATCATTTTGCTGATCAGTTTTGCGAGTCTGTGAAAGATGCCTCAGAAACGATTCGGCAATCCCTGTCTTCTGACTCTGGGGAAGCGGTGGAATCGCAAAAGATCGCTAATACCGCTGAATCCAGCATCGAGCCCTATCCTTTTGCGGATAAAACGTGGCGAGTTATCCAAGGTTTTTTCTCACCGGAGACAAAAATTTCTCCTCAAGGACGCTCGGTGACTCCGAGTGCTTTAGTCAGGAAGGATGCAATTACCGACTCAGTGGAAAAAGGGCTTGAGAAGCAGCTTTCTTCTTTGGGGTTTTCTCTTGGTGATCCGCTGTTTGTCCGAATCTTTAAAGAGGAGAGAGAGCTGGAAATTTGGATGAGGGCGAAAGGTGACGAGCATTACAGCTTGTTCAAAATTATGCGGATCACAGAATTCGCTGGCGGCTTGGGGCCGAAATTGAGGGAAGGCGATGGGCAGGTTCCTGAAGGATTCTATTATGTCCCGTCTACGCACCTCCGCCCGGATACGCGGCATCACCTTGGAATCGATATTGGTTTTCCCAATGCATTCGACCGACATTTTGGCCGCAGCGGAAGTGAGTTGCTGATTCATGGTGGGGAGAGCGCGGCAGGCTCATTTGCATTGGGCGAACATGATATCGAGGTTCTCTACACTCTAGCCGAAGCATCCTTGGTAGAAGGTCAGGATTTTTTCAGGGTCAATATTTTCCCTTTTCGAATGACGGATGATCGAATGGATACGGAATGGGAAAAGAAACCAAGGTGGTTGGATTTCTGGGTAAACTTGAAGGAAGGATACGACTTTTTTGAAAATGCGAATTTCCCCCCAGACGCGGGTGTGGAGGGTGGAAAATACGTGTTTCGAATCGAATGAGCGGAAAATTTTCGAATCCAAAATTTTTTTCTTCCAGTCAGCCTACAATTTGTTTAGCGTGCAGCGCTCGGGGTGGTTTTTTTCTTGAGAAACCGCCCCGTTTGGTCACTGGATATTTCTGGATGGCCTGTAAACCCTTTAGACGATAGTCGTGTACTCCAACGAACCTTACCTCCTTGAACTACTGCAGGAAGCTAGCCTGGTCGATGCTGCTGCCCTGGAAGATGTTAAACATAAGAAGAAGTCCCAGGAATCGACACTGGAAGGCCTGATTTCTTTGAACCTGGTCAATGACGAGAGCATAGCCGAGGTGCTTGCCACCAATACGGGAATGGAATATGTCGATCTCGGGAAACTCGAGATCGATCCTTCAGTTGCTTCACACGTCCCGGCCGATTCTGCTGTGCGATTTGGAATCGTTCCCATCGCTGAAGGCGGCGGAACTCTGGTAGTCGCGGTAATCGATCCTCTGGACTTTGATTCACTCGACTCCGTGAGACACGTTTTGTCAGTCGAGCCGGAATTCGTGGTGGCATCTGTTTCTGCTGTCAGGCAACGACAGTTGGACTTCTATCGGGCAGACCTCGACGAAGATCAGATCAAAAAAATCGATCCCAATGCGGTGGTGATGGACGCTGCTGACGGAGGGGGAGACGGCGGAGACGCACCCATCATTAAGATGGTCTATCAAATCCTCCAAGAAGCCTATCAAAACCGCGCTTCGGATATTCACATCGAACCTATGGAGGAAGAGATGCGGGTTCGTTACCGTATCGATGGTGCGCTTCACAAAGTGCAGAGCCACCCTTCGCGATTGCTTCAATCCGTCGTCAGTCGTGTCAAAATCATGACAGGAACGATGGCGATTTCCGAGAAGCGATTGCCACAAGATGGTCGTATTCAGGCAAAGTTCGGTGGTGGCGATCTCGACTTGCGTGTTTCCACTGTTCCGACCACAGCGGGGGAAAGCATTGTTATGCGTATTCTCGACAAGAGTTCTTTGACTCTTGGTTTGCCGCAGCTCGGTTTCTTTTCTGACGACCAGGCGACTTTCGATGAACTGATTCGACTTCCTGATGGAATTATCCTGGTTACCGGCCCGACTGGATCGGGTAAGACGACCACGCTCTACGCTTGTTTGAACGCGATCAACAAGCCTGACCGGAAGATCATTACTGTGGAAGATCCGGTGGAATATCTTCTTTCAGGTATCAACCAGGTGCAGGTGAAAGAGAGCATTGGGATGACATTCGCGGCGGCTCTCCGTGCGATTCTCCGACAAGCGCCGAATATCATCATGATTGGTGAGATTCGAGATCTGGAAACTGCTTCGATCGCTATCAACGCGAGTCTTACCGGTCACCTTGTATTCAGCACGCTGCACACCAACGATGCTCCTTCGGCGGTGGCTCGACTTGCGGATATCGGGGTGAAGAAATTCCTCATCGCAAGTGCGGTTCGCTCGATGATGGCTCAGCGCCTTGTTCGTAATATCTGTAAAGATTGCGGAGAGCCTACGGAGTTGACCGAGAAAGAGATCCGGGGATTGCGTTTGACTGCAGATCAGCTCTCCGGCGCTGAAATCAAGCATGGCGTTGGTTGCCGAACATGCCGAATGACTGGCTACAAAGGTCGAATGGGACTTTTCGAAATTTTCAATATCACGGAGGAAGTGAGACTTCTCATTAACGGTGATGAGTCGAGTAGCGGGTTGAGAAAGAGAGCTCGTGAATTGGGTATGAGAACCCTGCGGGAAGACGGTGTTCGAAAAGTATTGTCGGGTAAAACGACCGCCTCAGAGGTGATTCGTGTGACTATGGCGGACGACTGATCATCCTTACGGATTGATTTTGAAGAAAATTTCAGGTGTATGACGGTAGATAGTGTTATCGATTTATTAATTTCGCGAGGCTTGATCGACGCCTCTCAAAGGGATGAGTTCATCAACGCCGGCTTGGCGAGTGATTCGGACATCTCCATGTTAGTAGAAGAGTGGGGGGTGCTTCAGCGTGATCAGTTGTTTCAGCTCGTAGCGCAGGATATTGGCGGTGAGTATTATGATTTGACTGATTTCGAGCCTGCTCCGCAAGTTCTTCGGGCAATTCCCGGGGGAACGGCAAAGCTTTACCAAGTGTTTCCCATCCAGTTTCTCGATTCTGGATTGCAGGTGGCGATCGCGAATCCACTCGATCCGCAGAACCTCGAGGAGCTCGGGTTTTCTCTGAACACAGCCATCGTTCCCGCCGTTGCTCCTCCAGAACAAATCTCCGAACTGATTGAAAAGTTCTATTACGGTGGAGGAAGTGAAGGCGGCGAAGGGGCTCCCGGTGGTGGTGAGAGCGATGCGTTGGCTGCGATTCGAGCAGAGGTGGCGTCGCTTTCAGAGGATGATTTGGAGGAAGAGTCGAACTCGGCACCCATTATTCGTTATGTCGATTTGGTCCTTTATCAGGCGATTAAAGAGAAGGCTTCTGACATTCACTTCGAGCCTTTCGAGGACGATTTCAAAATCCGCTACCGAGTGGATGGTGCGCTCTATGAAATGGCACCTCCTCCGCAGCACTTGAAGCAGGCGATCATTTCTCGAATCAAGGTGATGTCCAACTTGAACATCGCGGAAACGAGGATTCCTCAGGACGGTCGTATTACGAAAGAAATCAACGACCAACCAGTCGACATGCGTGTCTCGACTCTTCCCACAGCGTTTGGAGAGAGTGTGGTTCTTCGTGTCCTGGACCGATCAAATGTGAACCTCGATCTTGAGGCACTTAACCTGGAGCCGGATATCTACGAATACATCGTTGATACAATCGAAAAGCCGAACGGCATTTTCATCTGTACGGGTCCTACAGGAGCCGGGAAAACCACAACGCTGTATGCCTGTCTGCGCCGTGTGAATACGGAGGATGCGAAGCTGCTTACAGCGGAGGACCCGGTGGAATACGACATGGATGGCATCATGCAGGTGCCGGTAAATGAGAGTATCGGCCTGACTTTCTCCCGGGTTTTGCGAGCTTTCCTCCGTCAGGATCCCGATCGTATTCTGGTAGGAGAGATGCGTGACCTTGAGACAGCCCAGATTGCGATTCAGGCATCTCTGACAGGTCACCTTGTTCTTTCTACCCTGCACACAAACGATGCTCCCGGTGCGGTGACTCGACTCATCGACATGGGGTGCGAGCCTTTCCTTGTTGCGGCGACGCTGGAGGGGGTCTTGGGGCAGAGATTGTTGCGTAGGATATGTCCGGATTGCAAAGTCGCTTACAAACCGAGCTCTGCGGTCTTGCGCCAACTTGGGTTGACGGCTGAGGACACGGGTGGGCGTGAATTTTTTACTGGCCAGGGTTGTGATGTCTGTAACGACACAGGGTATCGCGGAAGACAGGGGCTGTTCGAGCTGCTGGATATGTCAGATCCAATCCGTGATCTGATCGCGAAGCGTGCCGCAACCGTCGTTCTTAAGCAAAAGGCGCAGGAGCTAGGTATGAAGACTCTCCGAGAAGACGGGTTACGAAATATTTTCGGAGGGATCACAACAATTGAAGAGGTGCTCAAGTATACTTGATTCCTCATCCATAGCGCTTTTTCCATCGACAGCGAGAGTCTGGAAGCGCTAATCTGAATGAAATTTTTTGAAGAGAAAAACACGACAAAATAACCATGGCGAATTTTGAATACATTGCCTTAGACGCAAAAGGGGAAGAGACGACGGGTTCGATCAAGGCAAACGATGAGGCTGATGCCATCAGTCAGCTCCGGAAGAGCGGGCTTTATCCAACGCAGGTAGTTGCTGCGGGTAAAGGCGGGGTTTCCGGAAACGCCAAGCGCCGTGCCAAAAAAGGCCAGCGTTCCAAAGCTGCGAAAAAGGGCGGTCTCGGCGGACGCGTGAAAGGGAAGGTCCTGATGATCTTTACCCGCCAGCTTGCGACGCTGGTGGATGCCGGATTGCCTTTGCTGCGCGGTCTTTCCGTTCTCGGAAAGCAGGAGAAAAATCGTAATATGGCGGGGACGATCAATCACCTTGCCGACTCTGTGGCTGGCGGTGCTACGTTTTCCGAAAGTTTGGGTCAACACCCCCGTATCTTTGACAAGCTGTATGTCAATATGGTGAAAGCCGGTGAGCTGGGTGGTGTGCTGGAATTGGTCCTTATTCGACTCGCCGAATATCAGGAGAAAGCGCAGAAACTGAAGAACCGAATCGTGGCGGCGATGGTTTATCCGATCATCGTGATTGTGATTGCCGTGGGTATCTTGATTTTCCTCATGGCAGTAATCGTGCCTCGATTTGAGAGGATCTTTGCAGAGATGCTTGGTGACAAACCGTTGCCACAGATCACTCAGTTCGTCATCGGAATCAGCCGATGGATTCAGGACAAATGGCTTATTCTCCTGATTGGAGGTGCCGTGGTCTACGCAGGATGGAAGGTATTCAGCATGACTAAAGGTGGCCGCAGGGTGATTGACCGCTGGAAGTTGCACATGCCGGTTTTTGGCCCGGTTCAGTTGAAGAGTGCAATTTCCCGGTTTACGCGAACTCTCGGAACGCTTGTGACAAGTGGTGTGCCTATCCTTCAGGCGCTGAACATTACTCGTGATACTGCGGGTAACGTCATTGTCTCGGATGCGATTGATAAAGTCCACGAAGCGGTCCGTGAAGGTGAATCGGTCGTTGCCCCGCTGGAAGCCAGTAAAATTTTCCCTCCCATGGTTATCAGCATGGTGGACGTGGGTGAGGAAACCGGTCAGTTGCCGGATATGTTGCTCAAAATTGCGGATGTTTACGACGATGAGGTCGATAACGCGGTGGATGCGATGACGGCGATGATTGAGCCAATCATGATTGTGCTTCTCGCAGGCATTGTGGGAACTATCGTTGTTGCACTTTTCATGCCCATGATCGGTATCATCACAGAGATGAACAACCAGGGCTAACAATCAGTAAGCAAAGAACCGCCCATTGAAGGTCTTTACTTTGTATTGACATCGATGGGCGCTTTTTGTTAATTTGTTCGAATGATGAAAAAAGCGAATTTTGCTCGGGATCGAGCTTTCAGCATGATCGAGCTGATGGTGGTTGTCAGTGTGATGATCGTTCTCGCCGGGCTGCTGATTGCTGCTCTCCCGGGAATTCAGACTAAGGTGAACCGGAATAAGGTGCTCACTTTCATGGCTGAGATTGAAAATGGTCTGAGTAAGTATCAGATCGACTTCGGTGCCTATCCTCAAAACCCGGCTCCAGGGGGAGGTGCGGGAAGAACCCAGGCGGGTATCAAGGGATCTTCGATTCTTTATCAAGAGCTTTCGGGTGACCGCGATCTAGACGGAGAAGTTGATGAGAATGAGGAAATTTATGTGCCCAAGCTGGACTACGATTCGAACTTGAATGCGAATCCTCAGCGATCGACATCTGCGGGTGGGCAGTATCTCGTGGTCGACGCTTTCGGAAATCCGATGATGTATCTCGCTGATCCTCCCAATATCGATGATGATGATAGGAACACGCGAAACGCCACCTACGATCTCTGGTCTTTCGCAGAGGGAGAGGAAGAGGATGAGATCAAGCACATCGCTAACTGGAAGACCAACTAGAGGTCTCGCTGGAGATACAAAAATCTTGATTGATTGAATTGTTAGAATTCCTGCGTCTGGGTTAGAATAGGGCGTGACGAATCGCGATGAGGAGGCAAGCGCAGGGCCGGTCTCAACTATTCTGGAGGAATGGGAACAGAATCCATATTCCTTTCCGAATGGGAATGAGCCGACTTGGAGGTTTTGCGTCGGTAAGCGAGAGGCACTAGCAAGCGAGCTATGTGCGGTATTTGTCTCTGCGGAAGGGGATCGATTTCCCCGAGGGTATCAGCAGTCCCTGGAACAGCGCTTTCAGTTGCTCCAGAAGGTGGTGCCTTTGTCGGAAAGAGAAGCCTATTCTTTTGAAGCGCGCAGCGGGGGTGCCCTCGAGTTGTGGTGTCCGTATTTCGAGGGGGAACCGGTTGTTCCCTATCTGCGGAATAGAGGTGCGGTATCAGCCGATCTGTCTTTTGAGCTGTTGGGTGACATTGTCGATGGTCTGATCGGTCTCGTGAAAACGCCACGATTGTTGTCTGGGCTAACATTGGGCGATTTTTATGTGTGCGCTCGCGATGGAATAAAGCTGGAAGCGAAAGTTTTTGCCCCGCCTTCCCTGCTGCGGACAGAAGTGCCGCTGAGTGACTACCAGATTGCGAAGCGATGGATCGAAATGATCGCGCAAGTTTTCCTTGGGGTAAAAGCTGGGTGGAAAGGAGAGCTGTCGTCCCACGATCCTCACGGCGCTCGGCCCTTTCGAAAGCTATTGAAGGAATTGTCTCTGGGGAAGGAGCGTTCGCTGATCGATCGGATGGTCGATCTCCGCAGAGTGGTTTATTCCTGTGTATCCGGCTCGGTTCGAGGCGAAAGGATGGAGCGTGTAGCTCTTGGGCGGTTTCCTCGAGGGGTTTTGAGCGAGCACTTTATTAGCGGCCTGGCCGAGGAGGAGGGAGGTGTTTCAAGTGCTCTCAATTCGCACTCGGGTGGAAAATCTGGTTTTTCCAATTTTGTTTTTGAGGTTGGGTCCGGGCCAGAAGAACGGCGAGTCTGCTACTTGGTGCCACCCGACGACTGGGTGGGGGTGCCGATGGTGGATGTGGTCAATCGGAAGTTGTCACACGCGTTTCTCCACGTTCATCACAATGGAGTGCGTGCACGTTCGGTTCTTTGTCAGGGGGATTGCACTGCATTGCTGGCCGATCCCTCTGTTGGGATGCCCCTTCCGGCACTGCTCCGATTTCGCGGGGGCGTAAAGCATGAGGAATTCATGTTTCTCTTTCAAAAAATCCACCGAGCTCTGGGAGCGTTTGAAAGTACCGAGTTCCCGTTACGTATCGTTTCGCCGTGGCAACTGCAAATTCACCTGGAAGAATTGCAGGAGCCTCCCGATTGGAGGGTATTGTTGTGCTCGGACATTCGTGAGTGGCCTTCGTGGGATGTCCGGATTCGAGTTGAGCTGCCAATGGAGTTTTTGCTGCGGTCGCAAAATTCTCCCTCATGGGGCTATGTCTTTGATGATATTGGCAGAAAGTTTTTCCCCGCTCTGGTAGCCTGGGTCCTGGATTGGGAGAGGTTTGAGTTAGCTTACGAAACCGGAACTCTTTTTTCCGAGCCTTTGAATCGGGACGAGCGTTTCGATGCTTTGTTTCAGGCGGCGCGGAAGTTTCTTGAGGCGACCGACTATGACCAGCGAGAGAATTTCCTTCGGATGGTGGACGAGGGGGTGCGAGGGATGCTTGAGGAGCGGTCACTGTGATGACGCTTTCGGAAGTTCAAATCCCCCGCTAAAAGATTCGGTGGCGAAATCCCAAAGGCCTGCGTAGCTTCCGCCCGCCGATAAAGCGGCATCGAGATTTTATTTCCATGGACTTTATTGACCTCAAATCGCAACAGGCAAGAATTCGCGAGTCTATTGAGCGCCGGATTCAAGCCGTGCTGGATCATGGGCAATACATTATGGGACCAGAAATCTCTGATTTAGAGGGGGTTCTGAGTGAGCATCTCGGGTGTAAGCACACGATAGGTGTTTCTTCAGGAACGGACTCGCTCCTCATTGCGTTGATGGCACTTGGGATTGGCCCAGGAGATGAGGTGATCACTGTATCTTACACGTGGATTTCGACTGCTGAGGTGATTGCCCTTCTCGGGGCGACGCCTGTCTTCGTGGATATTGAGGAAGATACTTGGAATATGAATCCTGAGTTGCTGGCCTCTGCCATCACTGACCGTACCAAGGCAATTATGCCTGTAGGCATTTACGGGCAAACCTCGAACATGACCGAGATCAACCGCATAGCGAAAGAGGCGGGTGACATTCCTGTGATTGAAGATGCCGCTCAGAGTTTTGGTGCGACTCACCATGGAAAACGCTCGGGAGGGCTGGGAACCATCGGCAGCACTTCCTTCTTCCCTTCCAAACCGCTGGGTGGATACGGCGACGGCGGGGCGCTTTTTACCGACGACGATGAGTTAGCGGAGAAGATGCGCTGGATTCGCCTTCATGGGCAGGAAAAGAAACACTATCATCCCATTCTCGGACTGAATGGACGACTGGACTCGATGCAGGCAGCTGTGGTTCTGGCGAAGATGGAAATCTTCGAAGAGGAGGTTGGGATGCGTCAGGCGGTGGCTGAGCGATACTCCGAGCTACTCGGTGAATGCGATTTAACGCTTCCGAAGGTTGCTGAGGGCAATACCTCTGTGTTCGCGCAATACACGTTGCTCTCGGAGAATCGGGAAGAACTTCAGGCAGCCCTGGGGAAAGAAAGTATTCCGTCAGTGGCGTATTACGCCGTGCCCTTGCATCTTCAACCGGTGTTCAGTAATCTGAATTATTCGGAAGGAGATTTTCCTGTGACAGAGCACGTGGCAAAGACGGGGCTCAGCCTTCCTATGAGTCCTTATGTTTCTGAGGAGGACCAGGAAAAGATTGCGGCTGTGATTGGTGGGCTTTGAATGCCTGATTGATCGGGGAAGATTTCGGTAATTTCCATAAACTTAGTGGTATTAAGGGACTTGGGGTTTTGTTCATTTTTATTTGAACAAAACGAAAATCGGGTTACCGGGTAACGAATGGCACTCCGAATGAGGAGTTTTGTCTGTCAGTATCAATTTTGCTCGTGGCGCGAATACACCTTATGCGACCACTGGCGGTAGCGTAAACAAATGTCTGAGGATTGAAGGCGATCGCCACAGAGGAAATGCCAAAATCGGAGATTCTCGAGAGGGAGTCGGTCGAGTATTTTGTCTCCCTCGTTCAATTGTTCGGACTTCCGAAGTCGATCGGTCAAATCTATGGCTTGTTGTTTGTGTCTAAGGCGCCTCTCGCTATGGACGATATCATGAGCCGCCTCGGAATCAGTAAAGGGAGTGCCAGCCAGGGACTGTCTCTCTTGAAAAGCCTTGGCGCAGTAACTTCCATCGAAATTCCCGGAGAGCGCCGGGACCATTACGAGGCCGATTTGAATGTCTCGCGAATCGTAAATCACTTTGTTGAGAACAGATTGCAGGATCGACTCGACCACGCAGAGACGCGAATCAAGTCGATGGTCAAACTGGCGCGTGGAATAGAAAAGGACAGCGACAGCGATAGCGAAACGAATTTGCTCCACAGAATTCAGGCGCTGCAGAAGTGGCAGAAACGTGGAAAAAATCTGATCCCCCTTATCCTACGTTGGTTGAAACGCTGAATTCAGTCGAGATATGAACGGACTTCAAACAGACAAAAGATACTATATCGCCGGACACCGAGGTATGGTCGGTAGCGCGATCTGCAGAGCGCTGACTGCTGCGGGGTGCGAAGATCAGGTTACGGCCACAAGTAAGGAGTTGGACCTTCGGAATCAGGAAGAGGCGGACACGTTCGTTAAGGAAAAATCGCCTGACGTGATGGTAATTGCAGCTGCAAAGGTGGGTGGAATTCACGCAAACAGCACTTACCCGGCCGAGTTTCTCTACGATAATCTCATGATCGCATCGAATTTGATTCATGCGGCTCATACACACGATGTGGAGCGTGTTCTTTTCCTGGGAAGTTCCTGTATCTATCCGAAGTTTGCCGAGCAGCCGATCCGGGAAGACTCGCTGCTGACAAGTTCTCTTGAGCCCACGAATGAGGCATATGCGATCGCAAAAATTGCCGGGTTAAAATTGTGTGAATTTTACAGAACGCAGTATGGGCGACTCTATCACTCCGCGATGCCAAGTAACTTGTATGGAATTGGCGACAACTATCACCCGGAGAATTCACATGTCATTCCAGCCTTGATCCGTCGGTTTCACGAGGCGGCGCAGCGAAAAGACGAAACTGTAGTGATGTGGGGAACTGGTACTCCTTTGAGAGAATTTCTTTTCGCCGATGACCTTGCGGAAGGATGCCTCCACCTCCTGACTTTGCCGGACCCGCCATCGCTTGTGAATATCGGGGCCGGATATGACCTACCCATCGCGGAGATCGCCAAAATGATCGCCGATACGGTCGGCTTTGAGGGGGAAATTGTAAACGACACGTCAAAGCCTGACGGGACTCCGAGGAAGCTGATGGATTCTTCCCTCATTAATTCCCTTGGTTGGAAAGCGACCACGACGCTCGAAGAGGGATTGCGACTGGCATATCAAGATTTCCTGGCACGAGAAGGATAATTAATCCAACAAAGACAAATTCATGAAAAAAGCGCTCATCACCGGTATCACCGGACAAGACGGTTCCTACCTTGCGGAACAACTGCTTGAAAAAGGTTATCAGGTCCACGGCATGATTCGCCGAAGCAGTTCCTTCAACACCGACCGAATCGACCATCTCTATAACGATCCAAAGCTTCGCGAAGCGGGAACATTTCACCTGCATCATGGTGACCTGACTGATTCGTCGAACCTCAACCGCCTGCTTGAGAAGATTGTTCCGGACGAGATTTATAATCTTGGTGCGCAGAGTCACGTTAAGGTTTCTTTCGAAGTGCCTGAATACACTGCTGAGGTTGATGCGATTGGAACACTTCGATTCCTTGATGCGATTAAAGAGGTCGGGCTTGTCGAGCGAGTTCGTTTTTACCAGGCGTCCACGAGTGAGCTGTATGGAGAAGTGCAGGAAGTGCCGCAGACTGAGAAGACTCCATTCTATCCTCGCTCGCCGTATGGCGTCGCGAAACTGTATGGTTTCTGGATCGTCGTTAACTACCGTGAGTCCTATGGACTGCATGCTTCTAACGGAATCCTCTTCAACCACGAATCGCCGCGACGTGGTGAGACTTTCGTAACGCGTAAGATTACACGTGCTGCCGGTAGGATTGCTGAGGGAACGCAGGAGGTTCTTACTTTGGGAAACCTGGATGCGCAGCGCGACTGGGGGTATGCTCCTGAGTACACCGAAATGATGTGGCGAATCCTCCAGCAGGACAAACCCGACGACTATGTATGCGCTACAGGGGAAATGCACACCGTTCGCGAATTCTGTAAGCACGCTTTCGATGCCGTTGATATCAACGTTCGGTTCGAAGGTGAAGGTGTGGAAGAGAAGGGGATTTGTGAGAAGACAGGGAAGACCGTGATCGCAGTTTCTCCTGACTACTTCCGCCCTGCAGAGGTGGAGCAATTGCTGGGAGATCCGACGAAGGCGGAAAAACTTCTCGGCTGGAAACCCCAAGTGACTTTCAAAGAACTCGTCCAGATCATGGCAAAAGCTGACTGGGAACTTGCGAAGCAGGAAAATCGGGGAACTGCGCCTGATTGATTTGGCCGGCAGAGTGTGTTGGTCAGGGGGAGGCATTCTAGAATGCAATAGATGAAAGTCGAGAACACGACCGTTGTTTATTCTGCGGAGCCGTCCCTGCGCCACCCGGTCCGCCTCGTCTCTGGTTTGATCCACGACTTGGCGCGTGCGAAGGAATTGATTTGGTCGATCTTCCTGCGAGATCTGCGTGCTCAATTTCGCCAAAGTATTCTTGGCTATTTCTGGTTGCTGCTGCCGCCTGTTGCGACGGCGGCAGTATGGCTCCTTCTTCAGTCGCAAAAGGTTCTTCGTGTCGAAACAGAGATTCCTTATCCTCTATTCATCCTGATCGGAACCACTATTTGGATTTCATTCGTGAACTTCGTGAATGCTCCACTCCTTGGTTTCAATTCGGGAAAGTCTGTCTATTCGAAGTTGAACGTTTCACCCGAAGCGTTTGTTATCAGTTCTATCCTGAGAGCGGTCCTGAACACTCTCGTCCGAGTAACGATTCTTATACCGGTCTTCATCTGGTTTAAGTTCACTCCTCCTGCGACTGCTTTTCTTTTTCCGATTGCCGCGTTTTTCTTTTTTTCTATTGGAATCGCAATTGGAATCTTGTGTATCCCCTTCGGAAGTCTCTTTACGGATATTGGAAATTTTCTGAGGAATTTCATTAGGTTGTTGATGTATATCTGCCCAGTGATTTACCCGATACGAAAGGCCGGCTGGTTTGGCGAACTAATGCAGAAAAATCCATTTACACCCGGTGTAGCTTGGTGCCGAGATTTGATTACCACGGGCGAGATGACTTGGGCGCTACCAACGATTGTGATTGGTTCGATCGGTCTTCTATTGAGTTTTGTGGCATTCGTTTTTCTTCGGGTTGCTCGCCCCCACTTGATAGCTCGGTTAGGAATGTAGGAGCATGGCAAGCGAGATTGCAGTTACATGTGAGAATGTTTCCAAGCGGTTCTCACGAAATCTAAAGAAGAGCCTCTTCTACGGGTTGAGGGATGTCTTCTCTGAGTTCGATTTGCGAAGAGGCGAGAATGAGCTTCCTCCTCTTCGAGAGAGTGAATTCTGGGCTCTCAAGAACATCTCGTTTGAGCTTCGTCGAGGAGAGTCGATGGCTCTGATGGGGAGTAACGGCTCAGGAAAGACGACGTTGCTGAAGGTATTGAATGGATTGCTAAAGCCTGACTCAGGAAGAGTTCAGATTTCAGGACAGATAGGTGCATTGATTGCGCTCGGCGCAGGTTTTAACCCTCTTTTGACAGGAAGAGAGAATATTTTTATCAACGGGTCGGTTCTTGGTTTTTCGAAGGCAGACATAAAGGCTCGGTTTGATGAGATTGTTCAATTTGCCGGGCTCGAGCATGCTATTGATGCTCCTGTCAGAACGTACAGTTCTGGAATGCAGGTTCGACTGGGATTTTCGATCGCGACGAGTGTAGAGCCCAAGGTTCTTCTTATCGATGAAGTTCTAGCGGTTGGGGACTTTAGCTTTCGAACTCGCTGTTATGGCCGGTTGGCAAAGATGATGGATGACACAGCGATTATCTTTGTCAGTCATTCTGCTCAGCAGATCACGAGAATTTGTAGATCTGGACTGTTGTTGGAGAACGGGAATCCCGTAATTCAGGACAATATTGCTAACGTGATTCTCGAATACAATCGCCGGAACTCACCGGAAACAAAGTTTCGCGTAAATTACGATGGTGCTTTGGAGTTATTGGGAGCAGTAGTTGATGATACTGCGCTTGAATTTGGTAGTCCGATTACATTGCGCTTTTCAATTCAATCGGAAGAAGAATACAAGGATTGCTTCATCCGTATCCTCGTGCGAAAAGCTGATGAAGAACTGGTAGGCGAGTGGAACTCCGAGTTGCATGGCCAACTGTTCGACATCCCGGTGGGCGAATCTGATCATGAATTTACAATCGATTCTCTGCGGCTACATGATGGGATTTACCGGATTTCCTTTTTTGTGATGGACAATGATCGAGTGACACATTTGATCAATGCTGGAAACGTTTCAACGATCGAGTCTTCTGGTCATTGTTATGGTGGTGTTGCTGTTCAGTTTTAGGTAGTAGCGATTATAGACTCCTTGATTTTTTGTCTTTCGACCTGAGGTAGGGATTAGCCAAATCGGATGTTATGATTGACTTTCCTGACAGAAGTAAAGCATTCGAATACGAGAACAATTTTTGGCTTTCATGTCATATGAATCGCCTTTCGAAAGTTCTCGCGCATTACGAGCTGTTCAAGTTGGCTCTGCCTTTGGCCGGAGATATCGTGGAATGCGGAGTATTCAAAGGGGCTTCTCTCCTCAGGTTTGCCATGATGAGAGAGTTGCTATCGAATCCCCACCAGAAGAGGATCATCGGATTCGATACATTTGGAAAATTTCCGAAGGCGGGATTTGATGCTGATGAAGATTTCCTCGAAAAGTTTGTTAGCGAGGCCGGCAGTGAGAGCATTTCGATTGAGGCACTCCTTTCTCTTTTAGAAGAAAAGGAGTGTTCAAGGAATGTGGAACTCGTGAAGGGAGATATTTGTGAAACCGTTCCAAGCTACGTTGCGGAACACCCTGAATTGCGTATTTCCTTTCTGAATTTAGATACGGATGTGTATGAGCCTGCCGTCGCAATACTGGAGCATTTTTGGGACAGAATGGTTCCCGGTGGAATTGTATTGCTGGATGACTACGGTGTTTTCCCAGGGGAGTCTAAAGCGGTCGATGAATTCTTTGCTGGCAGCGGCATAAGGATTCAGAAGCTTCCAATTGCGAAGACGCCGTCATACGTAGTGAAAGATTGATCGTTCTCTCTTCCTGGCTTTGGACCGACAACATGAGTTCGAGATCGGGTTTTCGCTGAGAAGCGGTCGAAAACGTGCTTCATGGGAATGCCTGTTGTTTGTGGCAAGCATATTCTTTCGAAGAGAAAAGCTTTGAGAGTGCAGCTTTTAAAGCTTTTTTAGGTTTGAGTAAAAAGAGAAGTCGAGATGCTGTTTACCTCGTATTCGTTTCTTTTTCTCTTCCTGCCGCTCTTTTTCTTAGCCTACTGTTGTATCCCCGCACGGGCGCGAGCGAGCTGGATTCTGGTTGGTAGCTATCTCTTCTACGGCTTCTGGCGTTTTGATTTCTGTCTATTGCTTCTCGCCGTTACGGCGGTCGGATTCTTCGGCTCAATCTTGATTGATGCGAAACGTTCGAGATCCAGATTTGCGGCAATAGTATCCGTTTCGCTCCTTCTGCTGCTTTTGGGGTGGTTTAAATACGCAGGGTTTATAGGGGACAGTTGGAATGGGATTGCAAATCTTTTAGGGTGGGATTCAGGAAAGATTTTAGTCCCGGATGTCATCCTCCCGGTCGGAATTTCATTTTTTACGTTCCAAACTCTCTCCTATGTGGTGGATGTTTATCGGGGATTGCCGCCTTGCCGCTCCTTCATCTCGTTTGCTGCTTATGTTTCGCTTTTTCCGCAATTGGTGGCTGGTCCAATTGTCCGATATACAGATGTCCTGGGTGATTTGGAGAAACCGCGAGTCACGTGGAAAGGAATCGATCACGGAGTCGTTATTTTTATGCTGGGATTCTGCAAGAAAGTTTGGATCGCTAACAATGTTGCGCCAATTGCTGATTGGATGTTCTCCCTGCATTCTCCACCTCTAGCGGTTGCTTGGTTAGGGTTGGCTGCATATACGATTCAAATCTACTTCGATTTTTCGGGATACAGCGACATGGCAATCGGGTTGGGTTTGATGATGGGATTCACGTTTCCGGAAAACTTTCGTGCTCCTTATCGTTCATCAAGCATTACAGAGTTCTGGCAGCGTTGGCACATCACGATGTCATCCTTTTTCAGGGACTACTTGTATATTTCCATGGGTGGTAATCGTGCGGGACGCATGAGAACTCTCCTGAATCTAATGATCACCATGCTGCTTGCTGGGCTTTGGCATGGAGCTGGCTGGACATTTGTCATTTGGGGAGGCTTTCACGGTCTGCTTTTGGCCGTTCACAGAGTTTGGAAAACTCGAACAGATATGACATCCCTCGGGTCGCACCTTTGGTATCGTGGTTTCGCGATCTTTGTGACTCTTGTTTTGGTGATGGTAGGGTGGGTTTTCTTTCGTGCCGAGAGTCTGTCCTCTGTTGCTGTGGTATTCTCCGGCTTGATAGGCGTTTCCGGATTTGGCACAGAAGGTCTTCTTCAAGGGCGTACCGATCTGGTCTTCTGGATCGTGTTCGGAATCGCCATTGCCCTTGTTACTTTCGAACGAACGGACAGAAAGTGGTTTTTGTCTTCAAGCGCAGCCAAGGCAATACTGCTGGTCGTTTTTGTAGGAGCGGTTCATGAGCTCGGTGGGCAGGCCTACAATCCGTTCCTGTATTTTCAATTTTGATGGTGGATCAACCGCGTATGAATAAGGGCGGCACAAGTGTGATGTGGCTGCCTTTGGTTTTTCTGGTGCTGCTATTGTTGGTTCCTCTTGTGGATATAGCGGCGGTGGTCACAGGGTATGTCCCGCCTGGACGAAGATACCAAGATTTGAAATTGGAACTAGGAAGTAGTGACTTCGTCTCGGGGAGCTTCGGTGCGAAGATTGAGGAGTATTTTCAGGGCAGGAGTGTTCTCTATCATGGAACGGGAGCGTTCTACAATGAATGTGTTTTCCGCCTGACAGGTAGGGTTCCGGGGATGGAGACTCGACCGGGCGGTTGGTTGTTTCAAAAATCCAATCTCACCGAGCTAGAGTCGGAAACTGTCGATGAGCGAGTGAATAGCAATCGGGACTTTGTGCTTGAAGTGCGCCGGCGATGTATCGCACCGGAAACGAAGCTTCTGATAGCGATCATTCCGAATCGTAGTCGTTTGTACTCGGATCTTGCCTTTCCGGATGGTGAACCTCGTCCAGAACGAGAAAGTTTTCTTCCCAGGCAGGTCGCTGCGTTCTCCGATGCAGGAATTCTTACGATCAATCTGATGGAGGTGTTGTCGCATGAGGTTGAGAGGGGGAGGGATGTTTTCTTCGCAGAGGACCATCACTGGAATTTCCATGGAAGCCAGGTTGCGGCGGCTGAAGTTGCACGGTGGCTCGGTACAAAGGTGGATACTAGTGGTAAGGATCCTGCCAGGGAATACACGATTGTGTCGAAACTCGACACTGAATCTCCTAATCGGAGTTTTACTACTCTGTTGAAGTTCCGGAAAAAAAGCCAAGTGGAATCGGAGTTTTTACACGATCAAGAGATCTTAGACATCACTCCCGATTGGAAAGAGATGGCTCCACATGGCGCACAGGGAGCGGGATTGGTTCTGGAGTCCAGTTTTGGGATGTTCGGTTTCTCTCAGTTTCTTGAAGAGAGTTTAGGTGTAAAAATCGATTCTCACGTCGATCCGGGAAATGGATCTGTTTTTGCATTGGCTCACTACCTTTCATTGAATTCGGCTTACTCCGATCCGTATCCATTTCTCCTTTGGGTGATTCCTGAATACCATTTGTTGGATGGGTTAGTTAATCAGGGGGCGGGGAGTAAGATTAAGTTGCCAGAGCCGTTTTCAGAGGAGGAGTGTTCCGATATGGTTATGCCCGATTCTGTGAAATTTCGGGGAATTAGGAAGGTGCGTCGGAAGTATATTACAGAGTCTTCTCAGCCACGAATCGATCTGTCCTTTCCCGAGCCAGTGTCGGGCGTTCGCCTGAGCTTCCGCTGTGTGGGGGGAGCAAAAAGAGGTCAGATTTTATGCCCACCTGACTCGGATTCAGGACTCTTGCTCTTCCCTAGAACGAAGGAACCGATTCACTATGACCTTCGGTTTACGGAACCGAAACGACAGGTCGAGATTAAGCTCCTGTTCTTTTCAGGCGAAGAATACTTGATGCGTGATTTTGAAGTGTCAGGGATTTTGCCTTCGCATGTGTTAAGCGAGTGATGAATCAATATTTTTTCCATGCCTAAGGCTTTGATTACAGGAATGGCCGGCCAAGACGGGCAACTGCTTTCTCGGCACCTTGTCAACGAAGGGTATGATGTGGTCGGTACGACCAGAGGTGAGGGGAGAGAAATATCACTGGAGAATGGTGCCCTATATCTACGGCAATGCGACTATGAGCGGCGGTCGATTGAGGCTCTTTTGGAAGAAGAGCAACCCGATGAGGTATACAATCTCGCGGGGCAAGCATATGTGGGAAAATCGTGGCTGAAAGTGGAAGAAACGCTCCAATCAGTAGCTCTGATATCGGCGAGGTTTCTTGAGTCGATTTTCAAGGTGAACTCAAAAATTCATTTTTTCCAAGCGTCTACGTCGCAGATCTATGCTCCTTCGGATGAGGTTCTGACTGAAGAGAGCCAATTCGGCCCGAACACTCCTTATGGATGCAGCAAAATGTACGCGCACTTTCTGGTCCAGTCGTTTCGCGAAACGCAAGGATTGTTCGCGGTGAACGGTATTTTGTTTAATCACGAATCACCGCTTCGGAAAGATGATTTTTTCCTTCAAAAGGTGGTGATTGGTGCCGTGGCAATCTCCAGGGGGGAACTGGATGAATTGGATCTCGGAAATCTTGAAATTTATCGGGATATGGGGTGCGCGGCTGAGTTTATGAAGGCAGCCCATCTCACGCTGCAGGCAGATGAACCAGGGGATTACAATATCTGTACGGGAGTTGCCATGAATCTAGGCGATTTGGTGGCGCATGTTTTCTCCAAACTAGGCTTGGATCCTGATAAGTATGTCAGGACGAACCGAAATCTCATCCGTCGTTACGAACCTCCGTTAATTGTGGGGAGTCATGATGCCATAACCCGAGTAACGGGGTGGGTGCCTAGTCGAGGAATTCGGTCGGTTTTGGATGAGATGTTAGAAGCAGCGCTTGAGGAAAGCTGATTGAGTTTTGTTATGACTTGGTTTGACCAATTTAAAAATGTGTTTGTGATCGCCGAAATCGGGATCAATCACAATGGGAAAAAGGAAGAGGCGCTGAAGCTCATTGAGGAGGCAGCAGCTGCAGGAGCTGATGCGGTAAAAGTGCAGGTGCGCGATCTCGAAGCTCTCTATACGCGAAAAATTCTCGAAGATCCGCTCTTGGCAGAGCATGGGACTCAATATCTCTTAAATGAGTTGCGCCGGGTGAATTTGGACTGGGATGACCTTCGTGCTTTACGCCTCTGGGCAGAAGACCAGGGAATTCTGTATTTTGGAACACCGTTCGACTCGAAGTCAGTGGAATTTCTCGAAGAAGAAGGTGTTCCACTGTTTAAGGTGGGGAGTCCTGACCTCACGAACCTTCTTTTGATCGATGAGATCGTGAAAGTGGGGCGGCCGATTTTGTTATCAACAGGGATGGCGACGGAGGATGAAATTCAACAGGTGATTGAGTTTCTTGAGGATGCGGGTGCAGATTATGCGATGCTTCATTGTAACAGCACTTACCCGGCGTCCATTGGAGATATAAATTTGCGGTATATGGACCGCCTCGCTGAGTTGACCGACCGTGTTACGGGGTATTCAGGTCATGAGCGCGGATTTATTCCTACTTTGGCAGCCGTCGCTCGGGGAGCTCGAATCATTGAGAGGCATCTTACGTTGGATCGAGCCGCCGAAGGAGCGGATCACTCTTCGTCTTTGGAGCCCGCAGAGTTTGCCGAAATGGTCGGTAAAATACGGGAGTTGGAATCGAGCCTGGGAGGTGGGCCCCGAGTTTTTAATCAGGGTGAGCAGGTTAATCGTATCGCTCTAGGCAAATCGCTGGTCGCTGCAAAGGACATTCCGGCTGGTAAGGTCCTGACTCGGGACGATCTTGCTTCGAAGACGCCTGCTCGGGGAATATCTCCTCTTCGATTCCAAGATCTCATTGGAAAGACGGTGGTCGAAGAAGTTACAGCTGACGATTACTTTAAATGGGAAGACTTCGAAGTGGACTCAGCTTCCAGTCGGGGTGGGTATGAGATCAATCGACAATGGGGAATCGTCGGGCGCCTGAACGATTTCGAGGACTTTCTGGCATGGAAGCCTGAAATGATAGAGATTCATCTGACTTGGCGTGATCTTGTAGACTTCGATCCCGAAGCCGTGGCGGAACGTTATTCGTCCTATGGTCAGGATCTTGTTGTTCATGCGCCGGAATATTACCAGGACGAGTTGATTGATTTCACTACAAGGGAGACTGCAGTGCTTGATTACAGTCTTGAGATGTTGAAAAAGACTGTGGAATTAACGCGAGCTCTGGCTCCGCGATTCTCTGGGATTACGAACGAGAGAGGGCCACGTATTGTTGTTCACCCTGGAGGTCATTTTGAAACCCGGAAAGAAACGAACCGCACAGATCAGTATCGTGCGTTGAAGGATAATCTCGCCAATGTGGATTCAGAGGGTACTGATCTTCTGGTCGAAAACATGCCTCCGCTACCATGGTACTTCGGTGGGCAGTGGTTTCAGTCGGTGTTCCTCGATCCGAAAGAAATCCGACAGTTTGCTGAAATGTCAGGATTGGGCGTTTGTTATGATACCTCGCACGCCCTTTTGTCCTGCAACGCTCTCGGGATTGGCCTTGACGACTTTACAAGAGAGGTGGCCTCTCTTACCAGGCACCTTCACATCGCAGATGGTGCGGGAACAACGCAAGAGGGGTTGCAACTAGGAGACGGAGAATTGGATTTTGAACATCTGTTTGAAGTGTTCTCTTCGATCGATACTGGATTTGTAACGGAAATCTGGCAGGGCCACCTCAACTCTGGTGAAGGATTCCACAATGCACTTCAGCAGATTGAATCTCTCGTAAAAGGAAAGCTGGCAACGGCCGCTTCCTGTGAAAGTCATTGAATAACCCCAATATGAGTACACTCGCCATCATCCCCGCAAGGGGCGGCTCGAAAAGGCTGCCACGTAAGAACCTAATTGAACTGGGAGGGAAACCTCTCGTGGCTCATTCCATCGAGGCAGCAATCGAGTCAGGTGTATTTTCGAAGATAATACTCTCTTCGGACGATGAGGAAATCCTTGAGATTGGCCGAGGTTATCCTGAAATTACTCTGGAAAAACGTGAAGCCAGCCTAGCAGGGGACAAGGTGAAGGTGATTGATTTGATCAAGCAGATCGCCGACCGCCCTGAAGTTGGAGAAGAGTTTGACAAGATCTCACTCTTGTTGCCGACCTGCCCGTTTCGAACGGCGGAGGACTTGCAGAAGGGAAACGAATTGCTGACTGAGGATGATTTTTCTGTTGTCAGTGTTTGTCCCATGGAGGAGCCAGTGCAATTGGCGGTGGGAGTTGATGTCGGCTCGGGAGTGATGGACAAAGAGGCATTGCTGAATCCATCACCTCTGGTGACTGGGCAAACTCGATCGCAGGACTTTCAGACATACTACCGAGTGAATGGTGGCTTTTACATCGCATGGCTGTCGAAATTTCGGGAGAAGGACAACTTCTTTCAGGGGCAGGTGAAGGCATATGTGATGGAGTCTATCCGCTCAATTGATATCGATTATGAGCGCGACTTGGAGGTCGCGAGATTTCTTATCGAAAAAGGATACTTATAAAAAACTAACAAAATCCCAAACACACATTATTGTATGAAGCTTACGCGTGACCAAATTCGCGAGACGATCAAGGGACCAGTTTTCTCAATTCTGACTCCATTTGTTCCGGACACGGAGGAAATTGATTATCCTGCCTTGGGAAACTATATTGAAGCCATTCACAATGCGGGTGGAAAAGTCTTTTACGTGATGGCATACAACAGCCGTTATTGCCAGTTAGACTGGGACGAGATCAAAGAGTTGAATGCTTTTGTTGCGCGCAAAGTGAAGGAGTTGGATCAGACTCATGTTGTCATCGTTGGTGACCCGACCCATTGCAGCACAAAAGTGACCATCGAGTTTGCTAAACATGCGCAAGAGGTGGGTGCAGACCTGATTTCTCTTATCGTCCGGGAGCGTTTTTATTCCGAGGAACAGATATATCGTCATTTTGAAATGGTGAGCGAGGCGACGGATATGAATATTCTTCTGCACGAAATGCCGTTCCTTTGTGGTTTTGGTGGCCCCTCCGTTCAGTGGCCTGTCAGCCTTCTGGATCGTTTGGCTGATATCCCATCCGTAATTGCGGTAAAGGAAGATGCGAAAGATGACGACTATTCGGCGCAGGTAGTCGAAGCGGTAAAGGATCGTATGTCAGTGATTGTGTCAGGAGGAGATCAGACGCAGTGGCTTCAGTTCGTTGATCAAGGCTGCCAGTCATGGTTGATCGGAATCGGTGTATTTGAACCAAAGCTGGCAACGAATTTCTACAAATGGTGGTTAGAAGGGAACAAGGAGCTTTGCGATCGTGTTATCAATGAAGTCCAGATTCCATTTTTCGAGCGGGCTGTGAAACGGTTTGGATGGCATTTGGTGATAAAAGCCGCTTTGGAGATTCGCGGCTACATGAGCCGCCACGACCGAATGCCCTTGATGCCGCTCGATGACGAGCAGGCAGCAGAAATTCGCGAAGTGATGGAGAGCCTTCCGATTGATGAGATGATTTCCCTCTAAAACCGGGGGAATTAACTCTGGTTCACTATCCCTTCTATGCGCCGACTGCTTGAAGAGTGCACAAGGATACTTCAGGATTTTGAGGAAAGTCATGAAGTTGAGTCGGCGGCATTTGGGGATATCGATATATGGCCGTTGATGCGGTTAACATTCTACCACGCCCTCACAAATGACCAGGAGCCGGGCGTTGAAAAAGAAGAGAACAAGACGCGACGGAAAATTCCCGTGGGGAACGTTGCTCAAGAACTCGATGAGTGGATTGCAAAAACTGAGGAAACGCTTGGCTCAAGGAGAGAAATCTATTTCGTTCAATCCACAAAGGTTATTCAAGGGAGAAATGGTGGGCCTTATCACCGTTTCTTCGATTCGTTGATAGAACTGAGCGAATCGAGGGATTCTGCGGGATTCCTGTTTTGGAACGACGGTCGCTCAGTCGTGGAAATGGGTTCCTTGCGATCTCCGTCTGTTTCGTATCAGGAACTAGGAAGGTTGGCCAGGCGTTGGGCCAGAAGTGACGATCCGAAAATTGAATCACTTAAGCTAAACGATGTCGCAGTTCGTCTTATCGAAGAATGGAACAGAGCCTTTCCTAACAATACTATATCGATTGAGCTATTTCGGTGGGATTGTCTTCTTCTCCAGATACTAGAGGAAGCCTTTCAAAGATTTCTGGCACCACAAGTTTGTGTTGTGTTTGCCACCTGTTTCTACTCGCTGCCGGTTTTCGCATTGTCTCTGGCATGCCGTAGACGAGGCATCCCGATGATTGAGTTGCAGCATGGGCAACAAGGGGAATGGCATCCAATGTATACCCATTGGTCAGAGAAGGGTGTGTCTCGTCCGGGGCTGTTGCCAACTCATTTCTGGATGTGGGGGAGGGCCTACGCGGAACGACTGAAAAAGTGGTGGCCCAGTGGGCAATTTGAAATTCGTTGCGGTGGAAATCCATGGCTCATCCGTCGCGGCGAGGAAATTTCCGAAAAGGGTGTGGAAGGTGATTCGAAAAAGCGCAAAGTTGTTTTGGTTTCGATGCAGTTTCTGGAGATAGACAAGATCGTCTTGGACTGTGCGAAGAAGCGTGAGGACCTTGAATGGTGGTTCCGCTTGCATCCTAGAATGTCAGACAAAATCGAGTCAGTTGCGGAGACTTGTCGTAAGGAGTTGGGGGCAGAAGCGGTATGGGAGGTTGAGGTGGCAACTAAGGCGGATTTCTACGAGTTGCTTCAGTCGGTTGATGTACATTTGACAGGGTGGTCAACGACGGCTTATGAAGCGGCTTGGTTTGGGAAGCCTACCGTATTGACTCATCCTAACGGTAAGGCTGCGATGGCGAATGACATCGAGAACGGGCTTTTTGGGTATGCCCGTTCTTGCGAAGAACTTTCTCGTAAAATCGATTCTGCTTCTGTTCCAGAGGATGAGGTTTCAAGATTCTTCGAACCAAAACAGAGTTTGCTGGAGATATTTGATTCTTTGCGGACCGTTTCGACTTAATGATGGGGGCGGCAGATAATGTAGTTCAAAGAGCCTGTCTCGTGTCAACAAAACAGGACACGGGAGGTGCTTCGTTGGCGATGCTGCGACTTTCGGATGCCCTTAGGCGATCGGGGATGCAGGTGGACGTTGTTTCGGCAAAACCGATAGGAGAGGATGACCAAGATGATTTGGATGAGCAATTGCCTGAAGGCGATCCGTTTTTAAAGTTCCTGAAATTCTCCCGAGGAGCCACTGTTGCTCATCGTACCGATTTTAGTGCATCTCCCTTCACAGTTCATTGGCCGGATTGTGAAATTGAGTTGGATGGCGCAATCCAGGATGCTGAGGTTGTGAACATTCATTGGGTGTCTCATTTTCTGTCTCCTAGATCTATTCGTAAGATCGGACAACTGGGGAAACCTATTCTCTGGACGATGCATGATCAGCGGGCCTTTACCGGAGGTTGCCACTACAGCGGTGGATGCAGGGGGTTTGAATCAACTTGTAAGGACTGTCCTCAGGTCAGCGGCACATACCAGAAAATTGCAGAGTATCAGTTAGAAGACTCGAAGAGGATGCTTCGGGATTTACCTGTCTTTTTTATCTCTCCGAGTCAATGGCTTGCTGATGAGTTGCGATCTTCCAGTTTCTTTAACGAGGGATGCCACAAGGTGAAGGTTATCCCGAATTCGGTTGATACGGATACTTTTTCGCCGGTTGCAGATCGAGCAGCCATTCGGGCCAAATATGACATAAGAGATAGTGATGTGTGCGTGCTCCTTCTTGCCCACAAAACGAGTGATCCTCGAAAAGGTTTTGACGACATACGAAGAGCTCTTCAACGAGTAGTTGTGAAGCTTCCTGGAGGCCAGTCGCGGCGTCTACGAGTAATTTGTTGTGGAGCTAGCGACTTTGAGGTTCCAAATGTTGAATTACTACATCTGGGTAGTGTCCCCTCCTTGGAGTTGCCAGCGATTATGGGGGCTTGCGACGTTTACCTCACCATGACGCTGGAAGACAACCTCCCGAACACGGTGGTGGAATCTCTGAGTTGTGGATTGCCGGTAATTGGCACGAATGTCGGTGGCGTTCCCGAAATGGTAAAGCACGGAACCAATGGCTGGATCGTAAGTGCGGGCGATTCGGAGGCTGTATCTAAAATTCTTACCGATCTAGTTGGAGACAAGTCGATATTGAAACGGCTCTCGATTGCTTCGAGGGAATTTGCTTTGCAAGAATTCTCCATGAAGAAGCAGGCTGAAGCTTACAAAGAGGCCATGATTGAAAGCCGTCTAGCGTGGGAATCATGGAAGGGTTGTGAGGATCTGACAAAGCTTGCTGGTCGTGAGGGCATTACTGATATTTTGCTTCGCCATGCGGTTGAGAAATATCGGGAGAAAACAGAGGTCAATCGTGAATTGAAAGCGAAAGTGGATGGCCTTCGTGAGAAGCTTCGGGAGTTTCGGAAGAGAGCTGAGGAACCTTTGACAGCCAAGCTCTACAGAAGGGCCTTTAAGGAAAAAGGCGGACCAAAGTCCGAAGGGCTGAATGAGGACTAACATGGATCCTGATATCCCACCGGTTATTTTTGTTGTCTATCGGAGACCTGATCTCACGAAGAAGGCTCTGGCGGCGATAGCATCTGCCAAGCCATCTCGCATGTTCATCGTTGCTGATGGCCCGAAGAACGATGAGGAGGCACAGATGTGTCAGGAAGTAATTTCAGTAGTGAAAGACGGTATCGACTGGGATTGTGAAGTGGAGTGGAATGTGGCGGAAAAGAACATGGGGCTTGCCAATCGCGTCGGAAGTGGAATTTCTTGGGCATTTACTCAATGCAACCGGGCCATTGTTCTCGAAGATGACTGCATTCCAGCACCTGGGTTTTTCCGGTGGATGGCGGAAATGCTGGAGAAGTATCAGGACGAGAGCCGCGTAATGGTAGTGACGGGAGACAACTTTCAAGGAGGCATACAGCGAGGAGACGCTTCCTACTATTTCTCTGCTTTTCCGCATTGCTGGGGCTGGGCGACTTGGGCTGATAGATGGGAATCTTATCAGAAATCGTCGGAATGGTGGGCGAACGAATCAGTGCAGGAGCGTGTGCTTAAATTGGCAAATGGAGAAGCGAGTCGCAAATACTGGTTTCGGTGCTTTGATCGGGCGTATTCCGGGGAAATCGACTCATGGGCGTATCGATGGCAAGCATCGATCTGGTCACAGGGAGGATTGACATTGGTGCCTCAGGTTAATCTGGTGGAGAACGTGGGGTTTGGTGAAGGAGCCACGAATACACAGAGGGCAGATCGAGAGATAAGAGTGGAAGGGGGGGAATTAAAATTTCCCCTTAAGCATCCTCATAGGATTGAGAGAATGGTAGATGCTGACAGGTTCACCGAAGAGAATCATTTCCGGATTGGAAAGACCAAGAAGACGAAGAAAGGAGTTAAGAACGGAGGTCGCAAAAAGAAGACAGGCAAATCTGTGAAGAATCTGCTTACACGAAGGTTCAGAGGGGTGTTCAGCGGATCGCCGAAAGATACTGGGCAGACACCCAATCGTGAGAGAGCCCGTTTGGAGAACCTTCCCAGGCGACACCGTGGATCAACTCCAATTATTAAGGGCAAGGAAACTCACTTCGTCGATCCTGCTTCGTTTCTTTCCGCTTACGGTGAAATCTGGGAAAGGAAATGTCTCGACCTTGGGGATATCGACCGTCCGCTCTATATCATAGATGGGGGAGCGAACATCGGCCTTGCCTCTCTGTATCTTGGAGAAAGGTATCCCGGATCAGAGATTTTTTCTTTCGAACCGGATCCTGAAGTGTTTCAAGCCCTTCGAAAGAATGTCGAGCAGTGCAGCGATTCTTTAATCAAGTGTTTCAAACTAGGGCTGGCCGGTGAGGAGTGTGTCCGTCATTTTTTTCAGGAAGGCGCAGACGGGGGAGGGTTCTACTCAACGAAAAGTGGTGGCAATAAGGTGGAGGTGAAATGCGACGTTTTGAGCAAATATCTGGATCGCTCTGTAGACTTGCTGAAACTTGATATTGAAGGAGCCGAATACGAGGTGCTTTGCGAGGCGGAAGACCAGCTCAAGAACGTAAATCACATTTTCCTCGAGTATCACAAATTTGACGATACGAGTGCTACACTGAGTTCCGTCATTGCGCTGCTAGAGCGAAGTGGGTTTGAGCTGTATGTCGAGTCTGGGCGTAATATCCGGAAACCTTATCGACATCTTCGGAAAGGACACAGCCCACGAATGTTGGTAAATATTTTTGGAGAGAGGTCAGGCTGATATCAGAATATCGATTCCCGTGCTTCCAATCTTGAACTCAATTCCAGTGATTGAAACGAAGGATAAAGATGCTGAAGAGAAAGACTGTCGGAGGCAGTACGTAAGAAAAATATTTTGAAGAGTGTGGCGACACTGGGTTGGTATGTCAGATTAGGCAAATCAGGTGGTGATTGCCTGAATTTCGAATCTCGACAGCTTAAGGAGCAAAAAACACGGTTAGTTCTGCCGGTAAATTAATAATGCCACCTTGGTCGAGCTAGCCTTGCTCAGGTGAACTCGACTCCGGCCTTCGATCCCTTTCTTTGGTTGAAAGAACAGTCAAGCGGGATAGTATCGGTCTTCCCACGGCTTAGGGTGGCCTCAAATAGAATTTTATGAAAGTCTCTGTGGTGATCCCCACATTCAACTGCGCTGATTTACTCGGGCATACGCTTCGCTCGATCGAGCTCGGTGGCTGGGACGATACGGAGGTGATCGTAATTGATGGTGGCAGTAAGGACAATATCGCCGAGGTTGTGAAGAGCTTTGGTGATCTGGTATCTGTTTTTGTGAGCGAGCCTGATGAGGGCCAGTATGACGCGATTAATAAGGGAATGGCTCGCGCTACGGGTGAGGTTCTCTGCTGGCTCAATGGTGGTGATTACTTTTTGCCTGGTGCCATTGCCAATGCCGCCACGGTATTCTCGACTTATGAGAGCGCTCAATGGATCATTGGGCGCCAGTGTGTGGGTGAGGGGCTTGCCTTGCGGAGGCAAGGGGCGCACGAGGTTCTAGTCTCGCATGCTGAAATACAATACGCTCTTTGCTGTGGCGGAGTGAATGGGTTTCTTCAGCAGGAGGGTATGTTCTGGAGAAAGAGTTTGTGGGATGATGCTGGCCCGTTGAATACTCATTACAAGTTGGCGGCTGATTTCGAATTGTGGGTTCGCTTCGCTCAGATTGCGGAACTTGACCGGATGTCTGTCCCTATGGCCGCTTTTTCGTATCACGAAACGAATCGATCAATCGTCCAGCGCGACGCGTATTTCAAAGAGGTGGAGGAGGTGATCTCAAAACTGCCAGAGGACGATAAGAGGTTCCGCGACTGGATCAGTTGGTTTCCACTTGTAGTTCGCGTGGTTCGAAAAATTCCTGTTGTGAATTGGTTGGCACGTTTGGTGATGCGCCAATTCCGCATGCTCACTTTCCATGTGATTTTTTGGAAACGCACAAAGAAACGAGGCTTTGTGATGTGCCGGCAGCGCCGATGCGCTTGGATTCGTTAATTAAATTCGTAAAGATATGTTAGTCAGTCATCGAAAGAAATTCATCTACACGAAAACCGCAAAAACGGCGGGAACTTCAGTAGAGTCCTATTTTGAGCAATACTGTATGCCGGAAGGGGAGTGGAAGGAAGAGCACAGTCGCGATATGCATGTTTCTGATGCGGGAATCATCGGTTTCCGAGGAGCGAACAAGCCTAAGGATATTGAGTGGTTTCACCACATGTCTGCGAAGAAAATAAAGGAGCAGCTTGGGGAAGATACCTGGAACTCGTATCTAAAGTTCTGTGTGGTTCGAGATCCTTTCGATAAGGCGGTTTCAGCGTTTTATCATTTTAAGAAAGCACGGGACGAAAATAAGGACTCGGTCCACGTTCCGCTGAAAGTAAAGATTAAGAAATTTTTCAATCCGGAACCGAAGTTCGACAGTGTCTCGGAGGAGTTTGAATACTGGCTCTCCAAGGGGGAGATGAAGGTCGATCGAGACAAATACGTGATCGACGGAGAGTTCTGCGTTGATGAGGTGGTTCGGTACGAGGCATTGCACGATGGACTGAGGTCCATCTGTGAAAAGATCGGTGTTGAATTTGACTCTTCTCGTCTTCCTGAGTTTAAGAAGGGGATTCGCGATGATAAAGTCGGGCTCTCCGAGATCTACACCCCCAAATCGATTGAGATCATTTCAGATCTCTATGCTTTCGAGTTGGACCGCTTCGGCTATAAAGCGCCGGAGCTTGCGTAATTTTTTCTGTTGGTCTCATGATCGGAAAAGTAAAGGCGGTCCTCCGCAATCTGAAATCGAAGTTTGAGCCCAAGGAGGGCACAAAGGGATACGAGAGGCGTCTGCGTCGGGAGTTGGAGCGAGTATCTCGAACTTTTGGTGGCAACGATACGCCGGTTCTGATTCAGACCTATGGCAAGGTCGGCTCTACTGCCATTCATGCTGCCATTGGGCGCTTGTCAGGGTTTGGATCGTTCCAGACTCACTTTATTACAAAGGAGGGGGTGGATGAGGCCAGGGGGATTCATCACGACCATCAACGGGATCCGATTCACCTGAAGGTTGGTGACCGTCTTCGGGAGGAACTGGAAAATCGTCCTGACAAGCCAGTGAAAGTGATTACGATCGTTCGTGATCCCATCGCACGTGCGGTGTCTAACTTATTCGAGAATCCAAACCTTCTCCCGGAAGAAGTGGTCTTGAAGCAGTTGCCGCTTGAGGAGGTGGTTGCGCTCGCTGCTGAGCAGGTGACAGCAAGCATGGCTTACACTGAGAAATGGTTTGATCGTGAGTTAAATGGTTTGTTGGGCTTTGATTTGTTTGAGCATCCTTTTGACAAGGAGGTTGGTTTTTCGATTTTCGAATCGGGTCGCTATCAGTTGCTCGCCGGTAAACTTGAGCTTCTGGCGAAAAATGGAGAGGCATCTCTCGGGAAGTTCCTCGAATTGGGGCATGATTTGCCGATTGAACGTCGTCGTTCACGTTCGGCGACAGGCGAGGCGTCTCTCTACGATCAGGTCCGGGAGAAGTTGATCTTACCTGTGGAACTTCTCGATGAAGTGTATGGCAGTCGTGTTTGCCAATATTTCTACACCGATGAAGAGATAGCCAAGTTTCGGAAGAACTGGGAGTGAAGTTCTTCCGGTGATGTCACGGAATGATCGTTCACGTAGTAGTTCCCACATTTCGAGAGACTGATCTGGTTTCCGAGTTTCTGAACAGTTGGGAGAAGGTCGATGATCGCGCTATTCGAGTCTATGTGGTAAACGGAAATCCAGGTGATGAGACAAGCGATCTCATCCAAAGTTGGTCGGGTAAAGCCGATGTCCAGGAAATCTGCGGAAGTCCTGTCCTTTATTGGACAGGACTTGTTTGTTTGGGGCTACGGAAGGTTGCAGAGGAAGCTTCGAGCGATGACCTGTTTGTGCTTTCGAATATTGACGTGCGTTTTGACGGGGATCCTATTGCTGCTTTACGAAAGCGGTTCGACAGTTTTGATGGGAAGCAGGTCACGGTTCCTGTCGTTGGTGGAGGTGGAAAGGTACTGTCCGCTGGGGTTGTGGTGCGATCTTGGGCGCTTTCCCGGAATCGCCATTTGTTCGATGGGATTGCCGAGGAGGAATTGCCGAAGTCTGAGAGTCTGGGTGCTACCTACCTCCCGACTCGTTTCCTCGTTTGTTCTGTTTCGGCATTGAAGAAAGGGCTGTTTCCAGCCGAGGAGGCCTTGCCTCATTACACGGCCGATTACGAATATACCAATCG
Source organism: Verrucomicrobiales bacterium (assembly GCA_002698785.1). Taxonomy (GTDB): domain Bacteria; phylum Verrucomicrobiota; class Verrucomicrobiia; order Verrucomicrobiales; family DEV007; genus Arctic95D-9. The sequence goes on from PAAG01000048.1 coordinate 100,192, forward strand.
GCTTCGGTTGAGTGGATACGAGCCTGTTATTTATACAGGGGTTCGAGTGCGGATTAGTGAAGAGAATACCGGGTTCGATACGTACCTTCTCAAGACTTCTCTATGGTCTCGCTTGAAGCGAATTAACGACATTAAGTGCGCCTACAATTTTTGCTTTCGTTATCGATTTGTCAGGCTCACCTATCCGTTGAAAACTCAGGTTCCCGGGATGGTCACCCATTTTGCGAAGATCTTTGTCGAGATCCTGTTCGGGGGGAAACAGATCGACCGCTTCCGTAGCCGCTAGTTGTTCCATGTCAGAGAAACAGCCAACCGTTTCCATCATTATTCCCTGTTACAATTGTGAGCAGTTTGTGGGGGAGACAATGGACGCAGTTCTTGCGCAGACCTATTCTGATTGGGAGTGTATCTTGATTGACGATGCGTCGACCGATGGAAGCGCGGACGTGATCCGTGAGTATGCGGCTCGTGACGAAAGGTTTCGACCCGTTTTACTTGAACGAAATGTGGGGGCGGCAGGCGCGAGGAATGCTGGTTTAGACACTGTAAGAGGGCGCTACATTGCCTTTCTCGATTCAGATGATTTCTGGGTTCCGGAAAAACTGGAAAAGCAGATTTCATTTATCGAGGAAACCGGGGCGCCTATTGTTCATTCCTCTTACCGTTTCGTGGATGAAGATGGGGAGTTTCTTCCAGGGGGAGTGAAAGCAACCGACCGAGTCGATTTGCGCCTCTACATGCGAAACACCGAAATCGGCATGTCCACGAGCTTGGTCGACGGGCAGCAAACGGGAGAGTTTCGGTTGCGCGATATACGACTGTGTCAGGATACGAATCTGTGGCTGGAGCTGCTAAGCAGGGGATTCGTCTCGCGGGGGATTGAAGAAGTCCTCGTTCACTACCGTGTGAGAGAGGGACAGATCAGTGGTTCGAAGTTTGGAATGGCGAAGCAGGTCTTCCTACTGTGGATGGGTATCAAGCAAGTGAGTCTCCCCATGCGACTGTTTTCTTTTGCTAGCTATGCGGTAAACGGATTTCGAAAGAGAATGCAGACACCGGATTGAATGAATGTTCTTGTAACGGGCGCGAATGGTTTTGTCGGGCGGCATGTGGTTGCCAGCTTATTGTCTGCCGGACACTCGGTGTCGGGCGTTGTGCGAAGAGAGTTTGATGGGTTTGATCCCGATTGCCATGTCATTGATGAAGACGGATCGAGTTTCCAGGAATTAGTGGTGGGAAAAGATGCGGTGGTTCACACGGCAGGTGTGGCTCACCGAACTTACGGATCTGTTGAAGAACTACGGTCTGCGTTTCATATGGGAAACGTTGAACAGACTCGTTTGCTTTGTGATGCTGTCAGTAGGGCCGGGGTTGAGGTTTTGATTCACATCAGCAGCATTGCCGCGGCAGGGCGTCCAGGAAGTTTTGGGAACGGGGTTGTTTTGTCGGAGGATGTCGAGACCGGCATGTACAACGATTACGGTCAATCAAAGAGAGACGCAGAAGCGTTTGTCTCGCAATTGGCAGATGTAGGAAAGGTGGGAATCAACCTGCGACCAGCTTTAATCTATGGTCCAGGCGCTCGCGGAAACTGGCCGAAATTGTTGTCTCTCGCAAGGAAGCCTTTCCCGTTACCTTTTGGCTCGGTAGACAATCAAAGGTCCTACCTTGGGGTAGAAAACCTCACTGGACTTATTCAAACGATCCTGGAGAGCGAACTGAGCGTTTCCCTTAGTGGGAACTACCATGTTGCAGATGATGAATTGGTGTCCCTACGCGAAATCGTGGGGGCTTTGCGTGCCAAACTAGGACGATCGCCAGGTCTGATGCCATTTCCCCCCGCTTTTCTCGCTTTTTGCCTGAAGGCTCTTGGTCGTGAGGGTATGGCAGAGGGACTTTTCGGTGACTTGATTCTGGATACGAGCAAGGTTAAGAAGACATTTGCGTGGAAACCGATCTGGACCACGCTGGATGGGATGGCCCGCAGTCTGTGACGGCGGGCATTTTTTCGTCTTCTATGAAGAGAGTTTTTGAAAGTATGGTCGCTTTAGTCGGGCTGATTTGTGCGCTGCCCTTCTTTATCGTCCTCATTCCACTGATCCGGCTGACTTCCTCTGGAAAGGCGATTTTCGCCCAGGAAAGAGTTGGGAAAGGGAAAGAGGTCTTCACCTGCTACAAGCTGCGCACAATGGCTAAAGATACGAAACAGGCTGGAACTCATGAGGTTAGCTCTTCTTCAGTGACTCCTGTGGGTTCGGTGCTGCGAAAGTTGAAGCTCGATGAGTTGCCCCAACTCTGGAATGTGTTCGTAGGAGATATGAGCTTTGTCGGGCCTCGTCCGTGCCTTCCTGTCCAAACGGAGTTGATTGAGGAGAGGGAGAAACGTGGAGTATATGAGATTTTGCCAGGAATAACAGGGCTTGGCCAAGTTCGGGGCATCGATATGTCTGATCCGGTGAGGCTTGCGGAGTGCGATGCTGAGTATGTGCGCAGCCGATCGTTAGTTGCTGACTTAAAGCTACTTTGGCTTACCGTATGGGGTGCCGGTAGAGGTGATCGAGTAAAAGTTGCGTAATGTTTCGAATGCGTTGGCTGGAAAGGTTCTTTAAGGAAAACTTCGTTTTCCGACGGATTCTTGCGGTCATTTTTCACGTTGTGGGGATCTTTGGGGCTTACTATCTCGCCTTTCTGATTCGCTTTGATTTCAACGCGGAGGATTACCGATGGGAGGTTTTCTGGGAAACCCTTCCCTGGCTCATGTTCAGTTATTTCGCCTGTATCACAGCGTTCCAGTTATACCGGGGCCTCTGGCGGTTTTTCACCCTGAGAGACTGCATCATTACTACGATTGCATTTCTTGCAGGGACAGTGGTCTCAGCAGGGGCGATTTATCTTTCCAACGGATGGAGCTTTTCCGGGTATCCGCGTTCTGTCCTGATCATTACGGGAATGCTCCTGCTCTTTTGGGAGATCGGAGGCAGGGGGTTGGTTCGGTTGGTTCGAGAATCGCGGTATCAGAGAAAGGGGCGGAAAGTTGCTTCGAAACGCCTTCTCCTGATTGGTGATGCTGAGGAAGCGGACGCGCTGCTGCGAGGAGTTCAAAAGCATGCGGGCGAACTTGGCAGGGTCGTCGGGATTATTTCAGGAAAGAAACACCACCATGGATCCCAACTGCGAGGTGTTCCGATTTTCGGTGGGGTGGAAGAGGTTGCGGACCATGTGGAGAGTCTTCGAATTTCCACCTTATTGTTTCTTCCTCCCTTCACTGCTCCGGCTCGAATTCGGAGTGTGGTCGATGCGATTTCAGAGCGGGAGTTATCCTGCGATTATCATGTTATTCCATCGATGGATGAACTGGCCTCGGGCAAAGTCGATGTGAGTGGAATTCGGCGGGTGGCGATCGAGGATCTTCTTTATCGGGTTCCTTATGAAATCGCTTTTGACCAACTCGTCGGTGCGATTGGAGGTAGAAGGGTCCTCGTTTCTGGAGCTGGTGGAAGTATTGGCTCTGAGATCTGTCGTCAGTTGATTAAGTTTCTCCCGGAGGTTCTCGTTCTCTATGAAATCAGTGAGTTTCATCTCTTTCAGATTGAGAGAGAGTTGGCTCCATTGGCAAAAGAAGCGGGAGTTCGGTTGATCGCGTGTGCTGGCGACGTACGCCGTGCGGAACAACTGAGAGCGGCTATCCACGCCGCAGACGGAATTGATCTTTTTTATCACGCTGCTGCATATAAGCATGTCGATCTGATGGAGCGAAATCCGGTTGCGTGTTTCCAGAATAACGTAGTGGGCAGTCAGGTTGCAGCAACTGTTGCTGAGGAGGAAGGGGTAAAAGATTTCGTTCTTATTTCTACGGACAAAGCAGTAAGGCCAACCAGCCTCATGGGAGCAAGTAAGCGTCTCGCCGAGCGTATTATGATCGAGAGGCCGCAGTGCGGGACGTCCTTTAAAGCCGTTAGATTTGGTAATGTGCTAGGTAGTAATGGGAGCGTAGTTCCCATTTTTCGTGAGCAGATTGAGAGAGGCGGACCGGTGACTGTTACCAGTGCGGAGGTGACCCGGTATTTTATGACTATTTCAGAAGCGGTCGAGCTTGTGCTTGCTGCCGGATCTGTTCCTGATGATCGAAGAATTTTCGTGCTGGAAATGGGGGAAGCAGTAAAGATCGACGCCATGGCCCGTCGGATGATCGAACTCTCTGGCTTGAAGCCTGATGTCGATATTCCAGTTGTTTACACCGGTTTGAAGCCTGGAGAAAAGGAGTATGAGGAACTTCTCACTGACGATGAGAATGTCGTTCGTACTGATCTGGATAGAATCTGGGTGGTGCAGAAAGAAAGTTCCGAACAAATAGAGCCCGTCAACCTCGGGCGCATTCTCGAACTCATTGATGATGGGGATGAGGAAGGGTTGCGGAAGTATGCGCACAACCTTATTCCGGGTTCAAAACTTTTAGAAAAAGTAGAAGCCGTCTTGAACTGATAAGTATATGTCAGGATCGATTTTCCAACGATTTCGTAGTGTTTCAGCAGCCGCAGTTTTTGCGGCTGCTCTCTTTTTACTCCTTCTCGGTTTGTTCTTTGGCAATGCCTGCATTGCTGCCGGGCATGTAGTGGCTATTGCGGCATTGGTCATGATTTATCGTGAAAAGGGGAAGGATGCCTTGATTTGGAAAGGGCTGCGGCCCAGTGCGAAGTGGCTGATGCTCTTTGTCACCGTTGCTGCGGTTTCGATCTTCGTGAATTGGCAGATTATTCCGGAGCCGTTCGATCATTTGAAGAAGCTCCGATACTTTCTGATTTTCCTCGGGTTTCTGCTGATGCCTTCTCTGTTTGAGCAGGTGTATCATCGAATCGATAAACGGAATTGGTTGGTCTTGGCCTGGGTGATTCCACTGGCCCTTGCTGTAATACTTGGATTTGTTGGATTCTGGACAGGATCGCATCCCATTAGAAAAAACGTAATCGACATTGAGCGCGTTTCCGGATTGTACGGGCAGGTAATGACGTTCGCATACACTCTGCAGTTCTCGGTTATCGCTTTGGCTTCCTTTCTGGTGAGTCCGACAATTTGGAAGAGAATCTCCAGAGTTCCTTTCTTTGTAGTCGTGGTGGCGCTGCTCGTTGCGGGAGCAGCTTTGTATTTCAGCTACACTCGAGGGGCAATGCTGGGAGTCGTAGTAGGATTTACTGTCTTCGCTATGATGAAGTCCAGGTGGCTGATTCTCCTTGTTGTATTGGTGGGAATGGCAGGGGGTGCTTACGCTTACAAGGAGCGGGCACGATATTTTAAGTTCGAATCGTCGATCCGGTTATCACAATGGAAAACGGCATCTCTTGGATTTCTGGAGCGTCCTGTTTTCGGGTTTGGGTTTCACAACTTCGAGCATCACTGTGTGGAGCTGAAGAAAAAATACGGTTTCGAGAAGGACAAGAAGGAGCGCATTAACAAGAAGCGAGTCTGGTCGTACTTCGAAGGGCACGCACACAACAATTTTCTAGAAGCCTTCGTGTCGACAGGATTTCTGGGGGGGATTGCGCTTCTGGGATTCTGCTATTGCTGGATTCGTGAAGCGTGGAAAAGTGGATACGCGGTCTATTTCGTCCCGCTGATATCTGCGTTCCTGGTATCCGGTTTTTTCGAGAATACCTTTTTTGATTCTGAGGTCCTCAACTGCATCCTCCTGATCTATCTGTTCACACAAATGGTGTTGGATTGGGAGAAAGGAAGGCTTGATGAAGCGTCACCGAAGCCTCTTTCTTAGGGGAAAGAAATCATGACTGGACTACGCCTGTCCTGGAGAAAGTTGTGCTATCCGCCCGACTATTTCGGTATTGCATTGTTCCTGCTCGTCGTCGGACTGTTCTTTGGGGCGAAGGCGATTTCTTCGGGCCATGTTTTTGCTATCCTCACGTTCTTGCTAGTTTTGCTGAACCTGAGGAAGTGGCCTTGCGAGTGGAGGCACCTTCGGTGGAGTTCTTGGTGTTTGTTGGCGTTTCTGTTCTTGTGTGCCCTGTCGGTTTTCGTCAATTGGGAGATCGCTGATTATCAGGGGGCGCTGCTGAAAAAGCTTAGATATCCTGCGATCTTTCTATTCTTCTTACTCTTTCCATCTCTACATCATCGAATTTTCGAGGAGATTAAGAAACGCGACTGGCTCATGCTGGGGTGGGTTCTCCCGATGATAATTGCAATCTTTCTGGGTGGGGTAGGTATGTTCACAGGGAAGCATCCTCTGCGAGGAACGGAGGTCGTAGACATGGATAGGCTTTCCGGGGTTTATGGGCAGGTGATGACGTTCGCGAACACACTGCAGTTTTCTGTCATCGCTCTTGTAATGCTGACAACGTCCTATTTCCTCTGCAAGAAATTATCGAGGACTCCATGGTGGCTGCTGGTCCTTGCTTTGTTTCTGGGGGCCGCAGGGCTCTATCTCAGCTACACGCGGGGTGCCATGTTGGCATGTGCTGCGGGAATGATTGTCTATGCGGCAATGCACTCCAGGTCATTCCTGTTTTGGATGGTTGTGATTGGTCTCGCGGCGACTGGCATAGCATTCAAGGAGGGTGCCAGGTACTCTGATTCGGAATCATCGCTTCGGGTGAGTCAGTGGAAGACTGCCTCGCTTGCGTTTCTCGAAAGGCCTATCAGAGGCTACGGATACGGAAACTTTGAGCTTCAATGTATCGAGTTGAAAAAGAAGTTCGGAATCGAAACGGATCTGCAGCCGGGGCAGCGGGGTGCAACCGAACTAACGTACTTTCAAAGCCATGCGCACAACAACTACTTGGAGGCTTTTGTTGCGACCGGCATTTTCGGAGGAGTGGCTTTTCTTGGGTTCTGCTTTTTCTGGATGCGTGAAGCGATGAAAAGCAGGTATGCCCTCTATTTCGTCCCACTGATCGTGGCGTTTCTCATCTCGGGCTTTTTTGAGAATACATTTTTTGACGGAGAGGTGCTAAACGCTATCCTCCTCATCTATCTGTTCTCCCAGATGGTCTTCAATCTGGAAGAACAGATTGGGTTCAATCACTCGGAAGCTTCCGGGGCAGGTTCGGGCTTAACCACTACAGAGACCTGAGTGTCTTCTTTCAGGTATTCTTTGGCCAGCGTGTTTACCTCTTCCGTAGTGATGTTCTTGTAGTCCTTGACAAAGGTTCTCGACCAATCCAGCCTCTGTGGGTATTCCTGGCTGGCTTCAAGAACACTGCCAAGCCAGTAGCGGTTGGTACGTCGCATTTCTTCGATCGAGGTAACTTGTGGTTTCTTTGCTCTTTCGAGCTCGTCTTCGGTGATGCTTTCGCCGGTGGCGAGCTCTTTTGCTATCTCGTCGATCGCACTCAGGACTTTCTCAGCTTGTGCTGGATCGATAGTGACTGAGGCAAAAAGGTAACCGTAGTCAGTCCATGTATCACTCGGGATGTTGTGCGCAAATGGAGAGTAAGCATCACCGAGTTCTTCACGGATTTTCACTCGTAGTCGGTCGTCAAGAACGGCTCCCAGCATTCCGAGGCGCCGCGAGCGTGTGATGTCGTAGATGTCTTCTGTTGGCCAGTGCATGGTCGCAGAGGCCTTTGGAATTTCGGATTCGAATGTGAAGGTCTTGCTCGTTGCAGACGGGAACTTCACGATTCGTTCTTCTGTGTATGGTGGCTTCTTTAGATCTCGCTCTGGCAAATTGCCGAATGTCGATGAGAGCTGATCAATTACCGTCTCTCTGTCAAAGCTACCAACAACGGTAATTTCGAAATAGGATGATTCGAGAGCTGGAAGGATCCATTCTTTCGCTTGCTCCACGGTGAATGCTTCGGCAGCGCTTCGTTCTGGATATCCAAACCGCGGATCGCCTGAGTGGAGAAACTTCGCGACTTTGTCTTGAGTGAATCCGCCCGGGGTGTGCTCAAGTTGCTGATAGAGGTAATCGAGTGCACGGCGGAATTCCGTCACTGCTTCTCCCCGAAAACCAGGATTTGTGATGTAAGCTCGCATCAGCTGAAGTTGATCAGCCAAGTGATCTGGTGTTGTCACTCCAGAGATGGAAAACGCGTCGTCGTCTACCCCAAAGCCTACATCTACTGATTTGCCGGCGAAGATTTGCTGCAGGTCGTCGTAGCTGTGCTCTTCGAGTCCCCCTTTTGTGAAAATGCTGCCCAGGAACAAAGCAAGGCCCGGGGTTGGCTCCGTAAGCGAACCAGCGCCGAAGCGAGCCTTCACATATACTGTGTCATCTTCGAAGTCGGTAACTTTCAGATTGGCCCTAACATTGTTCTCGAAACGCAATTGGGTCACTTCCAGGTCCTCGATCTCTTTCCTCTCGGCGATCTTCCCCGCTTCCGGAAGTTCTGAGTAGGCGAAGGCTCCGACTTTCTTCTCTTCAGGTGGACTTACTGCGATCTCCTGGCTCTCGTTGAAGACAGAGGCGATCTTCTCTTCAGGCGATTCGATTTCTGCATTTCCGGAGACAAATACCAAGGTTTCTGAGGAAGATTCCCAAAGTCCTTTCAATGCGTTTTGACAATCTTCAGGCGAGAGCTTCTCGAGCATCTCTTTGACTCGAGGAAGATCGTCTGCAGGGCTCGTAAAGATTCTCCGCTGACCAATGCGGCGTGCGATCTGGTTTGCCAGGTTTTGAGATTTCCTGGTTGCCATTTGCTTGGCGGCCTCCTCGTACATGCGAGTTACGTTTGCTGTCACTTCGGCATATTCTGCCTCGGTAAAACCATACTCAGTCGCGCGACGAAGTTCTTGTTCGATCATGGAAAGTGCTTTTTCCCAATTCTCGGGCTTACAGTCCGCATCGATCGAACTGTAGAGAGCGAAGTTCAGGTCAAAGAAGTCGCCGCTGCTCATGCTGGCGGAGCTGAAAGGAGAATCTTCGGTTTTGGCAATCCGTTCAAGTCTGCGGTCTACCATATGGCTTGCCAGCATGAGTTTCAGATCTTCTGTACGTCGCTCAACGTTGTCTGGCGGATTTACGCGGCTCTTGAGTGCTTCAATAGAAACAGATGTTTCTCCTGCCTCTTCTTCGTAGTGATAGTGTGTTCCGAAGCCACGGGAAGAAACGGTGCCCATTTCCGGTGCAGTGCGTTTTTCTCTCACTGGCATTTCTTCAAAGTGCTTTTTGATCAGTTCGATCGTCGGCTCGACTTCGAGATCACCTACAGCGATAACTACCATTCGATTCGGGGTGTACCAGTTCTCGTAGAAATCGACGAAGCGTTCTCGACCGGCATTTTTGATGACCTCTTCCGTGCCAATTGGCATACGGCTGCTGACGAGATTCTCGGGAAATGCAAACTTCATTTGTTCGACGAACGTGCGCCAGCTCACCGAGTCGCGGGTGCGCTTCTCGCTCAGGATGACTCCGCGCTCGTCATCGATCTCATCCGGTAGTAGAAGCATGCCGTCAGCGTAGTCTCGAAGAAGCTGGAGGCCTTCGCCGAGCATCTCTTTTTCCGCAGTTGGGAGTTCCAACTTGTAGACGGTTTCGTTGAACGAAGTGTGGGCGTTGGTGTGGTTACCGAATCCCATTCCAAGGCGTTGGAAATACTCCACCATTTCGCCGGGAGCGAAGTTGGTGGTTCCATTGAAAGCCATGTGCTCAAGAAAGTGCGCGAGGCCTTGTTGATTGTCGGCTTCCATTAACGAGCCTGCATCTACGAAGAGACGAAGACTGATTCGGTTTGGCGGTTCCGGGTTTGGAAGCACGGCGTAGCGCAGTCCGTTCTCGAAAACTCCCCAAGTGACGGCAGAGTCGGAAGGGATATCGCTGTCTTCCTGGGGGAGGGGAATCGGATCCTTGGCAGCAACGGAACTAAAAGTCAGTGCCAGCGCCGTGACGAAAGTAAGAAAGAAAAAGGGTTTTGGAGTCATCTGGAAATAAAGCGTCGGAAGATCAGTTTTCTGTGTATCCATGTGCTAAAAAGCGTCGCGGCTATTAAAGGCGACGCATTCCTCATAACTTACGCCTGAACCACCAAAAATGTCGAGTGCACTCCCGATAGTTAAATCGACGCGGTTGCGGCTAAGGGTAGCGACCCTTTCGAGGTCTTGCAGAGAGGAGGCTCCACCAGCATATGTCATTGGAATGCGCCCCCATTCTCCGAGCATTTGAACGAGTTCTTCGTCGATTCCCGCGCATTTACCCTCGACATCTGCTGCATGGATGAGGAATTCCGCGCAAGAATTGCTCAATTCGTCCAAGGTTTCGTGGGTCACTTCGATATCGGTGAGAAGCTGCCATCGATTCATGGCGACAATCCAGGAGTCTCCTTTTCTGCGGCAACTCAGATCGATGATCAGTTTGTCGCTGCCGATTTCCGAGACGAGTGATTTTAACTGTTCCACTTGAAAGCGGCCTTCTGAGTCGAAGAGGCAGGAGGTTGCGATCACGTGGGATGCTCCCGCTTCGAGCCATTCTGAGGCATTATCCGGGCGGATTCCCCCTCCTATCTGCATTCCCCCGGGATAGGACGAGAGTGCGGACCTAGCTGCTTTGTCGTTGCCTGGCCCCAACTTAATCACGTGGCCTCCCCTCAGTCCGTCGTTTGCGTAAAGAGTTGCATACCATTCTGCGCCTCGATCACTGACGAAGTTGGTTTTAAGCGATTCGGCCTGTGAATCCAATGTGCCGCCTACGATTTGTTTTACCTTTCCATCGTGTAGGTCGATGCAGGGCCGAAAGTGAGTCTTTCCTTTCATGTGGGTGGCCGGGAATGTAGTCGGAAAACGGTGCTACGCGACGGAGAAAAAGTCGAAACCTTCGCTGAATCCTGCCTCTTCCGCGAATCGACGGACTCTCGCTCTGCCGCCTGGGAGTCCTACCGCTCCAATTGCCACGGATCGACCCCGAAATTGAGTCATGTTGTCAGAAGCAATTACCGGGATGCCATTGATTCTGTTGCCGACCTGCCTCCTGTTCACCTCACAGAATGCATGAATCTGCACTCCATTTTGGGAGGAGTAACTGGCAAATTCCTTCCCGATCGGGCCCGCTCCGCAGATGATAATCCGTTTCTCCAACACCGCCGGGATGCGGGAAAGAAAGTGTGCTTTGGCTTTCTGAAAAAGAGTCAAGGAATAGCGATCTTGGGTTCGGGTAGCGCGGTTATCACCGTCAAACCAATCGAGCAGGACTTGGTCGACTTTCCCTATTCGATATCCGGTTTCAATCATTCGAAGCCAAAAGTCATAATCTTCTGCCCATTCCGTATCGTGGTAACCGCCCAGATCCTCTAGAACTTCTCTGTGAATCATGGCTGTGGGATTCGGGATTGGACTGTCTACAAATCGCTCTTGCTCAATTTGTTTGGGGTGAGTCACTGAGTTTACCCATTTTTCGTATCTCTGATATCCATCATCGGGTGGGAGTGTATCCATTTCCTCATTGCGTTTGAGAATTTGGACCTTGGTTCCACATGCCGCGAGATTCGGATTAGACTCCAGGTATTGAATCTGTGCGTCCAACCTGCCAGGTCGAGCTATATCATCACTGTCCATCCGAGCGATCACTTCTCCCTTTGATTCCTGCCATGCGAGATTTGCTGCTTCAACGAATGTCCCATTGCACCTGAACACCCGGATACGTGAATCGCTTTTAGCGACTCGTTTCATCACTGAATAGGTAGCATCGACGGATTTGTGATCGACGAGAACGATTTCGTCGGGTGGAAGGTATTGATCCAACAGGCTCTCTACGGCTACCTGTAGGGTCTTTTCAGCATTTCGTGCGGGAAGAGCGATCGAAATTGTTGGGGGCATAACAAAAAAGCCCCGGAGCGAACCGGGGCTTTTCTAAAAAAGATTTAGGTTTGAGATATCCTGAATTACTCTGCAGCTTCTTCTTCACCTTCGGCTTCCGCAGCTACTGCTCCAGCTTCTTTCGATCCGGAACCAGCAGAAACAGATGCACGGGTCTGGGTGACGAGAGCAACGAGGACATCACCGTCCATCTTCACTTTCACTCCCTCAGGAAGCTGTAGCTCAGAAACTTTCAGGGTGCTACCTACGCCGAGGTGCTCCACTTTGTTTGCGATTTCCTTCGGCAGGTCGCTTGGGCGACAGTGCACTTCGATCTCATGAAGGAGCTGCTCAAGGAGACCGCCAGACTTAACTCCTTCTGGCTCTCCTGTAAGATGAATCGGAACAACTGCGTGGATAGTCTCGTTCTCACTTACCGCGCGAAAGTCGACATGGATGAGTGATCCGGTGAGGGGATCGCGTTGAATATCCTGAACAATCGCGAGCTTGCTCTTTTCCTGTGCTCCTTCGATTTCAAGATTCACAAGAAAGTTCTGGCTGCTCTGAGTCTTTGCAATGTCGACGAACTCCTTCGAGTCCACTTGTATCATGTATTCGCGCTGGCTCGAACCGTAGATCACCGCAGGCACGACGCCCGTGCGGCGCAAACGCTTCGACGCGGTCGTTCCCTTCACTTCGCGTTTGTCTGCGCTGAGTGTAATTTCTTTGGCCATCGTTCTGCTGTGTTAACTAAATAGAGTATCGCCGCATCCAAATTCGCGGTTTCCCCAGAATGAGGGCGCGAAATCTACGCGATACCCTAAGAAATGTCAAAGAGAGATGTGACGGACTCTCCCATATGGATTCGGCGGATGGCTTCGCCAAGGATTTCAGCAACGCTAATGACCTTTACTTTCTCTCCCACGGCATAGGGTGTACTGTTTGTCGCAATCAGTTCTTCGATGTCCGATTCCGCAATCCTCTTTCGGCCCTGATCGTTCAGGACGGCGTGGGTAACTCCTGCAAAAATCCGCTTTGCACCGTGTTCCCTGAGCATTTTCGCTGCCGATGTGAGGGTTCCGGCAGTTTCTGAGATGTCATCGACGAGGAGAACATTGCATCCTTCGACTTCGCCGATCAGACTGATTGCTTCGACTTCCGTGGCGCTGACCCGGTTTTTTGCCACGATTGCGAGAGGCGTCTCGAGAGCCTTGGAAAAAGCGTGGGCCATTTTCATACCTCCAACATCAGGAGATACGACCACGAGGTTATCTGAAACGCCTTTTTCTCTCAGGTAGCGGATGAGGACAGGCATTGCATAGAGGTGGTCTACGGGAATGTCGAAAAAGCCCTGAATCTGCCCAGCGTGCAGGTCCATAGTGAGCACTCGAGACACTCCTGCGGCGGTCAAAAGATTTGCCACAAGTTTAGCAGTAATGGGAACTCGGGGCTGGTCTTTGCGATCCTGACGAGCATATCCAAAAAAGGGAATAACTGCGGTGATTCGGTTTGCGCTCGCTCGTTTTGCTGCGTCCACCATGATCAGCAACTCCATAAGGTTCTCATTGGTGGGAGGGCAGGTTGGTTGCACGATGTAGACGTCGCGACCACGAATATTCTCGTTGATCTTCACGAAGGTTTCACCGTCCGGGAATTGCTTGACGGTGACATCGGAGCGGCGCACGTCCAGAAATTCCGAAATTTCGTCGGCAAGTTCAGGATGTGCTGTACCACTGAAGATCTTGAGGTTGAGTTCCATGCTCAATCACCCTCGCGAAATCAGAAAAAAACTCCAGAAAAATATCCCTGAATAGACCGGAATGATCACGAACTCAGGGAGACTCCCGAGTTAAGCTCGGAAATCCGCTGTCGGAGGTCAGAGAGTTCGAAGGGTTTTGTGATGACATCGTTCATGCCTGCGCGAAGGCAATTCTCCCTGTCTTCTTCAAAAGCCATTCCTGTCATGGCAAGAATGTGTGTTCCTGCGTTTTGATGGTCCAGTCCGCGAATCGCTGAAGTCGCTTCCAAGCCGTCCATGACAGGCATGTTCACATCCATACAAATCAGGTGAAAGAGAATGGGGCCATCTGCGAGGTCGATGGCTTCTCTTCCATTGTTCGCGATTGTGACTTCACAACCAAGTTGCTGCAAAGTCAGGCTGGCTACCTTTTGATTCACTTTGTTGTCTTCGACCAACAAAACGCGGAATTTGTGATTGGATAATTGTCCCTCCTCCGGAGACGGCACTCGCGCTCTACTTACGAAACTATCCGTTGGATCCTCTGTTTCGCGTTCGGGTAGGTCGTAATTGACAGTGAATGAGAAAGTCGTGCCTTTTCCGAGTTCGCTTTCAAACCAGATTCGCCCCCCCATGAGCTCGATCAAGTTTTTCGAAATGGCAAGACCGAGTCCGGTGCCTTGATATTTTCGTTCGTCGTGAGAGAGGATTTGACGAAATGGGGCAAAAAGTGATTTCCCTGCCTCGGGGTCGATTCCAATTCCGCTATCTTGGACTTGGAAAAGAAGCTGATTTCGAGCCGATTTTTTGATTCCCTGAATCGTTACTCGGACACTGCCGGAATCAGTGAATTTCAAGGCGTTGCTCACCAGATTCGAGAGGATCTGCTTCAGGCGAAGGTCGTCCAGAATATAGTAGTCAGGAAGGGAGTCGCAAATGGTCGCAGATAAACCGACATTCTTGGCGTCGGCATTCGGTTTGTAGACCCAGAGAACCTCCCTCATCATTTTACTCAGGTCAAACTGACGCGGTCGAAGTTGGACTTCCTGCGAATTTAGTTTCGCGTAGTCCAAAACGTCATCAAGAATGTTAAGAAGTGACTCACTTGAGGCATGAATCGTTTCGAGATACTCTCGTTGCTCGGGAACGAGGTCCATTTCCAGAAGGAGATTCACCATTCCGAAAATGCCGTTCATCGGAGTCCGGACCTCGTGACTCATATTGGCCAGAAATCGCTCCTTTTCTTTCGCCGCTTCAATCACCTCAGCATTCAATTGCTCCAAGTGTTCCTGTTTTGCAGCCATGGAAGAAGCCATGGAGCGGACGAAGGAAATCAGGGGGTGCTCGCCCGGACGGACTGAGGGAATTCGCTGGGTATGAGAGGGATATTCGATGGTGAACTCCGACACCACTTTTTCGAGCTGTCGCAGGGTTTCTTCGGCAGTGCCCAACGGTGCCTCAGGAGTTTGAAAAGGTGCTTCCTGGAGATGCGGAATCGGTGCCAGCGAAATTTGCGGTGGCACAGCATTGTTGTCCGAATTGATTCGGGCGCGATTCCTAGATGGACCCATCAATGTTAATTACCATAAATTCAATAATTAATCAAATTGAGAATTTCGGCTGAACTGGAACTGAACTATCTGGTTCCAGCGATTACCGGAAGCGATTCATGGGGATCAGGAAAGAAATGCCGTATCCGATTGCCGCGAGAATTACAATCAATGGTCCAGTAGGCAGCTCTGCAATGTAGCTGGTTGCTAATCCGGACGTTGTGTAGACAAGTGAAAGGAAAACGGCAATCGCCATTATGGACCAGAGCCTCTGTCCGAAGCGTGAAGCAGTGGCAGCAGGGAGAACAATTAGAGCGATTGCCAGGATGATACCAGTCAACCGGACCAGTAAAACGATTCCTACCGCCAGTAGCACAAGAAGAAGGAGGAAATAGCCAGCTGAATTAACGCCTCTAAGACGAGTGAATTCTTCGTCGAAGCACACGGCGACCAATTTGGGGTAAAAGAGGATTGCTACCCCTACTACAACAAGGCTCAAAATTGCTGTGGCCCAGACATCGGACTTGGAAGTGAGCAAGATATTGCCGAAAATATAACTTTCCAAATTGACGCCCTGACCGGGAGTGTAGTGAAGGAAAATCAGTCCTGCCGCCATGCCCACGGCCCAGATGGCTCCAATAATGGTATCTTCACGTTCTTTGGCGTGCAGGGTTACGTAACCAATTAGCAGGGCTGAGAGGATCGCTACCGTTAAGGCTCCCGTCATTGGTGTGAGCCATGGTATATCAAAGGTCCGGCTCAAAAAGATCGCGCCGCCGATTCCACCGAGTACACAGTGCGCAATGGCTGCGGCAATGTAGCCGATGCGCCGTACCACGACAAAGCTGCCCACCACGCCAAATGAAAAGCTGGAAAGTATGCCGGCCAGTAAGGCGTAGCGAAGTAAAGGTACAGTCTGGAGAGCTTCGAAAAATTCACTCATGGCGGCAAGCGGAATGATCTCCCTGAGCATGACGAGTGCGCCTGTCGTGCTCGATTCGATGACCACCGGAAAAGATTTCTGCAATCGTAGTTGGAGAAAGGGGGAGAGAGTGGCGATGAACGCGGCGATTTACGCAGAGTACGGAATCGCCGATTTCAGAAATCACGTCGAGATCGTGGGTCACTAGCAGGACTGTCATGGATTTCTGTAACACCTTGAGCGTCTCTAGAAATTGTTCTTCTACTGAGAGGTCAATATTGGCGGTGGGCTCGTCGAGCAAGAGCACTTTCGGTTGGCTCGCTAAGGCTCTTGCGATGAGGACCCTCTGGCGCTGGCCGCCGGAGAGGTCCGCGAAAGGTTTTGAAGCTACATCTGCAAGACCGACCATTTCAAGGGCATCTCGAGCTTTGGCCCTGCAGTCTCTGGAATACCCACCCAGGCGGAGCCGATCTAGTCTACCCATGAGAACAATTTCCAAGGCAGAAATAGGAAAAAGTGGATCAAAACGGATGGATTGTGGCACATAGCCCATATCTTTCCGAGCTGCTTTCGGGGACTTTCCGAAAACCCGGACCTCTCCGCTTGTGGGGTCCAGTAGTCCTAGGATAATCCTCAACAAAGTCGATTTCCCTCCGCCGTTTGGGCCAATGATACAGAGTGATTCCCCTACTTTGATTGACGCATTTACATCATCAAGAACAAGGGTGCTGCCAAACTTGTGTGTCACATTGCTGAGACCAACGGCGACCTGCGGTTCGAGGGACATGTAAATGATACAGTTATTGTGCTCCGATTTTGGCGGCAATGTCGCGAAGGTTCTGAACCGGATCTTTTGCCAGTGGATCGATGGATACCACAGACCCTCCGATCGAATCGGCGAGCGAGCGAGCGCTGGTTTG
This sequence comes from Verrucomicrobiales bacterium, assembly GCA_002698785.1. GTDB lineage: Bacteria > Verrucomicrobiota > Verrucomicrobiia > Verrucomicrobiales > DEV007 > Arctic95D-9. The sequence goes on from PAAG01000048.1 coordinate 117,061, forward strand.
ATCAAATTGTGGTTGTACGAAGATCACTTTTACTTCATCACTCTGAGCTTGCTTGATGAGAGCTGTCAATCTCTTGGGCTCTGGGCTTCGGCCATTGATTTCGACCGGTATTTGCTTCAGCCCGTAGGCGTCAGCAAAATACCCAAAGGCACCGTGATACACATAGAATGCCTCGCCTCTGAGTGGGGCGAGCGTTTTTGCCAATTCCTTGTCGGTGTCGGTGATTGATTTTACCAGTGATTCACTGTTTTTCTGTGCCTTGGCTTTTTCCTCCTCGGATAGGATTTCTCCCAGGCTATTGGTCATTTTGCGTACCTGCTCAATCAGAAGGGCAGGAGCCAGCCATACGTGAGGGTCGAGTTCTTCTGAACCGTGGTCGTGATCATCGTGGGCATGGTCGTGATCGTCGTGAGCATGATCGTGATCGTCGTGGGCATGGTCGTGATCGTCGTGGTCGTGGTCATGATCATCGTGGTCGTGGTCATGATCATCGTGGTCGTGGTCATGATCATCGTGGGCATGGTCATGATCATCGTGGGCATGGTCATGATCATCGTGGGCATGGTCGTGATCGTCGTGGGCATGGTCGTGATCGTCGTGGGCATGGTCGTGATCGTCGTGGGCATGGTCGTGATCGTCGTGGGCAT
>PAAG01000049.1 GCA_002698785.1 Verrucomicrobiales bacterium
ACCGGATTGGTCGCGCTTGGGAACCAATCCTAACCAGGCCCCTACGTCTCGCGCTTTCGGGAAGCGGTTGGGATCTTCGACGCTCAGCACGAAGCATAGCGAAGTGACTGGTCCGACTCCGTCGATCTGCTGTAGGTGCTGGGCCTCGGGGTAGTCGGTCCTGGCGGCGTCGGCGATGGCTCGATCGTAGTGTTTGATCTGTTCGTTTAATCCGTCGATGGCCTTGAGGCCGGGTTCGACGGCGGCGAGAAGCTCGGGGGTGTCTTCAAGGCAGGTTCTCACTCGCCTGGCAAAGGCTGGGGTCGATACAAGCGGCATACGCTCTCCCATACTCTTGAGCAGGCCGCGGATGGAGAGCACGATGTTGGCTCGCTGTCGCACGAGGGTGTCGCGCAGTTTGATTTGCATGAGGTCTCGTTGGGTACGTTCACTCCGGTGATGGACGGGATGAAGCAGCTCGGGATCGATGCGCAGCAGTTTTGCGAGCATGGCGGCGTCGCGACGGTCGCTTTTGCGCTCGTTTTCGTAGATGGCTCGCACGCGCCGGGCGTTGGCTACGGTCACGTTCATCCCTTCGGCTCTCAACAACCGGTCGATCCAGGGGCTGTGAGTTCCGACTTCGATGGCAACGCGCGCTCCGGGGTAGGTTTTGGCCAGTTTCCGAAGGCTGTCTTTGTGGTTGGGTATTTCAAACTCTTTCTCCACTTCTCCGGTGTTGCCCACAAGGCAAACTGCGTGTTTCTTATCTCCGAGGTCGATGCCGATTACGGCGTTCGAGGTTTGCGTAGATTGCGTTTTCTTTTTCATATCACCGAAATCGTAATCTCTCTCGACGCCGGTGGCACGGCCTCAATTCCTTCTCATCTTATCTTCTAACCAACCTCCGGAAAGACTTTCGATTCAAAAATATATACGATTTCGGGTGAGCCTGGTCCCAATAAACATCTACGAAACGACGTGGTTGCTGGCCAGCCATTCTTTCGGAGTCATGTGAAAATGTTTATCCCAATGTTGATAATGATGAGGAGCGTCGTTTCCAATCAAGATCGAGTGCAGCGACACTGCCAGCCCCTTTAGAAACGCATTTATCTTGGCGTTATCTAAGGTTCCTACACTTGCATCAGGTAGTCCTTCATGAAGGAGAGGATTGCGTAGCCGGGCGCGGACAATATCGTCGAGTGCTTTCCGCTTCGCTTTACTCATCGGGAATCGAGTAGCATCGAGAATGGCCTTGATTTTGGCATTCAGATTCCTCCCTTCTGGAAAGTTCAATCCATGCTGTTCACCGACGATATTGGCAATCAATTCGGTTGCGGGGAGCAAGTGAGCAGACTTCCCGTTGACCGTAATTCCCGGTCCACTGGACATCGCCAAATATTGGGAGAATGCACCAAGCTTGTAGGTTTTTGAAAGACGCAAGTATTCGGCGAGACTGTTCTGAAGGAAGGGCTCCCAATCGATGAATCCGTCTTCGCGCCGTGCATAAGTAGAGCCCAGCGAAGAGGGTTGGGCGATATCCGACGGCAGGTGGAGTTCGAGTAACTTCCCATCACTATTCACCCGCCCCCAGCCGACCACATCGACAGGTCTCCCGGAATACGTCTGAAAGAACTTTGAGATAGGTTTCGCCCAGTCGGAAACGAAGTCTCTAGGATTCCTCTTGAAATAGAGTGTGCAACATGTGGTAACCCGTGAATATTCAGGGCGGCGACGTTCTAACCGAGAAACCCGCATAGGATGAGAGACTCTCTCCATGGTAAACCTCACTCCTCCAACGCTGGTCATGGAAGCAAGTTCAACAGGTATGTTGCTTAAAAAGACGACATAGGTTGCGGAATCGCTCACACCAGAAAACTTGAGGATCAACTCAGAGTTGGGAGCTGGATGAAGTTCAAGTCTACTGTTAATGCTTGTTTCTGAAGTCAGGTCGGCGCACTCAAATGCGCACTGGCACTCTCCCAGATTTAGGGTTCCGGTGGCCGACCCGATTTCGTCAACGATGCTCGTTTCGGTTGGCTCATCTAGCATGAGCAATGGCACATCCCCGCAGCGAAAGTCAAAGGCAACCCTACCGGAGTATCCGATTCGGGGAATATCAATCGTGCCGATACCGTGAAGGCTTAGAGTGGAAAGATCAGTTCGCTCAAACCTGAGGCGGTCTTTTGCAGCCTCTTCCATCCACATCGAGAAAGACTCGTTTTGTAGCTGTGCGGCAGCCTGAGCTTCCTCTTTCAAGGTTGGGTCAAGGACAAGATTAAATCGACTACGGCGTTGCTCCCCGATCAGTGGTCGACCAAATGTGGATGAGGGTGGAATCATTACAACTGACTTAATTACACAACAAAGTCCTTGAATATTTGCCGTTAGCAAGTAAATTTTTCAAACGCATTAGGAATGGTCTCCCTCGAATTGGGCGGCCAACCAACCGAGGTGACACCCACGGTGGATCGGCAATTCAGCCGGATGCGGGAATCAACATTCCAAAATTCTATGTCTGACAATTCTACTATGGTGGAACGCACTCCGCCTTCACTCAAAGTTCTGTCCTCGATGACAGGTATTCTCGTCGCCCTGCTCGCCACAGGAGCCTTTGCGCTGAGTTTCGACGCACTGAATCACCTCGCCGAAGAAAACGGCGTCACGCCCAGTCTGACGTGGGTATGGCCTCTTGTGCTGGATGGTGCGATCGTCGTATTCAGTCTTTCGGTGCTGCGAGCCAGCCTCCACCGAGAACCAATCCGATACCCCATGACGCTGGTTGTTATTGCGACGATGGCCAGCGTCATCTTCAATGTGGCCCATGCACCGGATGGATTCCTTTCCCACACCATGGCGGCAGTCCCACCCGTGTTTCTTTTCCTAAGCTTTGAGTTACTCATGCGCCAACTACGATCAGAAGTGACACGAGCTTCCCGCATTAAGTGCCTCGGCGAATTGGAGGACGAAATCGAAGAATTGTCTTCCAAGACAGCGAGACTGTCCGGACAGGTGCTGCGACTCGAAGATCAACGCGACACCCTCAAGTTGGAGATAAAGTCTGGAAAGTCGGCATCTGTCCGCGAATTGCTGGACAGGGCCAACCTCGCGAAAGCAGACAAGATCCGAGTTCGAAGGGAGAAAGTCTCTGAATTGCTTGCCCAGGACCTGCAAGTTCCTGAGATCGCCGGAATGCTGGGCGTTTCCACCAAGACCGTGAAACGAGATGTGTCAGAGTTGAACTCCGCTGCCTAGGAGGTAGAGAACTTCAGTTATTTTGTGGTAATACGAAATTGGACGGTTTACCCTGATGTGCTCCAACTCCCGATAGAATTACCAGTTCGTGGGCATCGGGTCACAGAGCAAAATCTCAGTTACTATGGGACTTTTCGATTTCCTTAAACCGCGACTGAAACCAACTTTGTCACCACAAGTTCAGGGTGAAATGGACAAAATTCTTGTGGCTGCTTTTCCTCGCGGAAAAAAGCAAATACAAGAAGAGACTGGGCAATTGCATGCGCTATTGAGAGGGAAGCTGTCGAAGTCGGAAGCGGAGCGGCTTCTAAGGCGGACGAAGGCACTCTTGATTATAGCCAAGGACAAATCCGAAGAACGCATGATCACAAGTATCGTCGAAGCCACCAACGGTAAACTGACGAGACATGAAGGAACATTGGCTTACCAGTTCTTCACCGGTATTTGTGGCGAAGTTTATGGTGGCGGCAGAGGAGACTCTCAGGAAGAAGCGATAGTCATTAACGCCACTTCGAGCATCGCTGGTATCGATGCAGAATATAAGTGGGTAGAAGCCAATCTGGGAAGGCCAAACGCAGATTGGAATATTGAGTCCAGAATGACAACTCAGTCGGACGATGGACGCTGGTTTGAGACTTTCCTCATAGAGATGAAGGATGGGACGAAGAAATCGGTGGTCTTCGATATTACTTCCTTTTTTGGGCGCACTTAACGCTCTGGTGGTCAATATCAATGACGAGGTGCGACGGGGAGCATACGTCTTTGGCTTCCTTGCCGCCATGGCTAGTCTGAACCGATCAAAAGCTCAGGAGCGTGCCGGATCACAAAACGGGCTACGTCGTTCCCCGCCATCAAATCGAATTGTTTACCGGTCTCCTCCGCTGCTTGCTGCATTCGATCTTCGAGGGATTCCGTCTTCTGGGCCGTCGTAATTAATAGACCGCCATCGGCGTCATACTTCTTGATTCCTTCGATCAATTGATCGACGGCACCAAGATCGTAGTGATCTCCCTCATAAGATTTTGCCTGAACTACGAGCTTGCTGGTTAGGGAAACTCCAACAATAGGATTTTGGAACTCAACGATTAGATCGGCTCCGTGATCGGTGCCCCATCCGAATCCGTTCTGAATCGAGACCACATTTGGAATAGAGTCGAAAACACGGTGGAGAAACCGCTCAAACTCCTTGCTTCGATTCATTCGGTGAATCTGCTCCGTCACACGGGGAAGGAAGTCTTCCTCCATCTTCTCTTTCAAATGCACCAACCCCTTTAATCCAGAGTCAGTCTCTTCAAATCTTGTGGTGCGCAGATTATCGAGAGTGCGAATGAAGTCTTCTACCTGAAGAACTCGCTGCCCTCTTCTCAATGGAGCCAAATTGACGGATGGGATGACATTGGGGTCATTGCGATCGAACTCGATGATTGAGTCTGGATCGACCGGGATGAAATTGTGAAAATCTCTTCCCCAGCTACACTCGATACCATCATCGAATTGGTATTCTCCAACAGCTTGCACTGCGACGCACTGTCCCCATTCAGGCGAGTTTACATGCACAATCCAGTCCCCAGACGTTATTCGAAGGAGGAAATCATTCGGGCCGTAATACTCATCGCGCAGAGAAATATCCTGATCCCACATCCCGAATCGGGATCGTCCATTTGAAATCTCATTGTAAACCTTCCGACGAGCATCATCGTCGGTAATCTTGGCGAAAGCGTAAACTTGCGGGAGCATGACTGATGGATTGGCGAGGCAATTTGAACACTTCTATTCCCATATTTGGTTTGAACTGCAAATATTGAAACGATCAGAGGTAAAACGAATTGTGATCAGCGAGCACAGTCATTCGATGACATCCACTTTGAATCCGACCAATTTTCTACAATTCCACATCCCGACACTTTTCTTCAAGGAAGGCAGCGATCCGTTTTACTGTCTGATCGTCAAGCGATCTCCCCTCTTTTGACAACCAGCTAACCACCTGCTTGTCATTCATGACTTGGACCTCAGTTCTTGCTGCTTCGCGGGTGACATACCAACCCAGATACACGATCACTGGCGTCACAGGGACTCCTCCGAAAACCTTTTCGAGTTGGTTGGACAACTCGTTTGCTTGCCTCTTTGCCTGTTCCAAAGGTTTCGAAGTTTCAGCATCCGGAAAACGAATCACCTGATTGTTGAAGGAGATCTTGTGGCCGTCCTTCTCATTCTTTACCTTCCTCTTGTATTTGGTTTCGATGGCAAACACGCCGGGGGGACCCACTACAACATGGTCGATATTGCCGAAGTCCGTGGGGAAGTCGTGGAAGACATAGAATCCGACTCGGAGAAGCTCGGTCAGTTGATGTCCGACCAGTTGCTCTCCAGCCAACCCCAACCGGTTCCTGCGGAGGATTTGTGAAGTCTTAAAAAGTCTGAAAACAAAAAAGCCGATCGCTCCGAGGTAGATCGTGAGAAATACGATCCAAGTTAGTAGTCCTGACAGCTTCACGAATCCAATGCCGGATACTCCCACTGTTACGGCGGGAATGAGGAGCAACATAGTCAGGTCATTGGACAAGCGTTCGTTTAGATCCTCTACCTCCTTTGTGAGTGTGAACCCAGCGTAGCGACAGACTTTTCGAGAGACGGGAGACTTTCTACGATGTTCCCCTTGAAACCAACGAACAATCCAAAGACCAACTCCCACGATTAAGACTGGGGAAACTATCAGAGAAAGAAGGGCGAAATACGACTCCATAAACGTGAGCCAACTATATGCGTCTCAACAGAAAGCTCCTCCCAATCTTTCCTGACCTCTGGAGAATTTACTCTTCGAACATGCTTGTATCGCATACCGAGCGAAGCGAGTGCCACTTCAAGTGAGGGTTCACGGGATCTGGAATGTGTGGTTTCGCGAGTTCCAACCATGGAAAAATCGATCCACTCTCGGCAATCTCGGCACCGAACTCCGTGCTCATATACTGTGGATCAGGGATCGAACCCGCTCTCCCAATGTCGAGCCGGTCCGCATCCCAGCAGGTGCCAATGGTAGGATCGTCGTGGTGACGCTCATCTGTGTGCCACGTGCAAGCATAGTGGAGCAGATCGAAGTCCTCGTCGGACAGATCGTATTGTGATCCACGAAGTTCTTCAGCCAACTCGGCTCCACGGGCACCATGCATCGGATCAATCCAGTCATTCTCTCTCTGACTGTCGTGGAATAGAGCGAAGAGTCTCACCACTGGTATCCTAGCTCCCGTTTTGCTCGCTAAAACACATGCATTACGTTCCACCCGTAGCCAGTGGTCTGGGCCATGAATCGAATATTTGTCTCGATGGTGTGGAAGACCCAAGACGAACTCCCAGAGTTTCTCGTAATCGATTTCTGAAGGTATCACATCCCGAGCAAGCACTTTCTAATATCGTCTACAAACACATCTCCAGCAAATCGGGGACGGTTTTGGAGATCCAATGGATTATCACTCGCAAAGTGTCATTCGAGAATCCGATACTTCGAGATGTGACTCACCCGATTATGACTGAACGCCAGATTGCTGGATTCAGTCTGGGCGGTGACACTTAAGAAGATGGAGCCACAGACGAACAATCCCGTTGTCGCCCTCATTTATCATGGTATGGCAAAGCGGGGAATGGATCGAAAATCTCTGGGGAATGCTCTCAGTTCCGGAGGGAACAACGCAAAGGCATTTCGGAAACTCGACGAGCTTCTTTCGGGCACACGGGTCGCTGAAGAATTTGCCATGCGTGTGTGTAATGCTCTTCAGATACCGGACGAACAGTTTGCTGTTGCTTGGGAAGCACACCTCGATCAGGTGATGGCATGGAGGGTGGAATCCAGAAGGCAAGCTGCCGAGGAAATGATGAAGCGACGTGGACCTCATCTCTGGGGAATCCTTCCGAAAGGCTACTATCCCAGCCTGATCACCGTCATAGGCCCTGAGTTTTTTCTTCTCCTGCCAGTGCCTGACGAGGTAATCCAACTTCCAAACTTTGAGATGCTTCAGGCAGTCGGAAATATGGCAGAAACACACTTTAGAGAGCAAAGAAGGTGCAGACTCGAAGGCTACGAGTTTCGAGCTTCGATGGAGGAAGTTTACAAGTTCAACACCGACGGCGAATGCTTGGGGAGACTCGAAGGTTTAGCTTCCTCGACAAGATCGTGTGTTCGATTCGGAAAGAATGAAATCGAGACCACGGATGGATTTTTGCTTTAGCTATCAATTCGCAGTCCCTTAAGAGTTCGTTGGGCACGGTTCGGTAATGACCCCTTCCGAAATATTCGAGTCTGAAGTCATTCCTCAATCAGGCAACCGAGGAAGCTTGTCTCCGCTCCGCCTCTTCTTCGGTCTTCAAGATCGAACTCAATCTGTAACGGACTACGTTGGGTCCGATTTTCAATGGAGTTAGCACTCCTTGGGCTTGGAGCCTTTTGATTGTCGAGAGTGAGCATTGCCAACGTATGGAGAGTTCCTGCCGCGTGACGAGCCGATCCTCCGTAAGGTCCATTTGAGGTATTAGGGGTTCAGTCATGCTCAAATAAACCACACCCTTCATACATTCACAACTCGTTGACTACAAATAAGTTAAATAACAAATTATGTGTCATTTGTCCACACGAGTTCACATCTTCAATCCCAAAGACTTACCGAGAGAGTTTGGTCCGGATGACACAAAAAATAATTCGGCGGTGATTTCTTCCTATCCCAGAGAAAAAAGTGGCTAGAAAGTGGCCAGAACGAAAAAAGGCGCGTTACCGCGCCTTTCATAACTCGTTGAGAAAGAAGGTGGCTCGACCCAGATTTGAACTGGGGACACAAGGATTTTCAGTCCTCTGCTCTACCAACTGAGCTATCGAGCCTTTCCTTCAGAACCCGCCTCAATCCAGACCCGGATTTTGGCGGGGTGAAAGTAATACCCACTGAATCGAGAAAAACAACCGGAAATTCACCCGGTTTTTCGACTCAATTGGAGCGACTTACAGTGGTTTTACCGCAAATCGCTCGTAATGCACCTCGCTGTCAGGGTCATGGGCTTGGATTGCAAATGTCCCTTCGGAGAGTTTGCGGCCCGCGAAATTGGACCCCGAGCCCTCTTCTGGCTCGGTGTAATCGACCGTAGTCTCACCATTTACCTGGATGGTGATTTGCTTTCCTTTCACGGTAATATGGTAGTCGAACCACTCACCATCGGTGCTGGGAGCTTTGTCACGCTCTTCGTGTTCGCCACCTTTGGGAGGCTCCTGTCCCTCAGCGAGGACGAGGATGTTACGCACACCATAGAGGCTACCCGTTTTCTTTGGATCCTTGTGAGTGGAGTTGACCTGGCACTCGTAGCCTTTGTCCGGCCAGCCTTCTTCCTGGTATTCCGTGTGAAAATAGACTCCGCTGTTGGCTCCTGGAAAAGTCTTTGCGCGAACTTTGAGTTCGAAATCCTTAAATTTGCCGCCATTCACGTCTCCCGTGTAAAAGAGGTGGCTTCGGCCGCCTTTTACGATGAGTTCTCCGTCCTTCACTGAGTATGACTCGGGATTTTCTTTCGAAGCCGTCCATCCGTCGAGATTCTCTCCGTTAAAAAGCTCGACGAATCCGTCGCCTTTTTCTTCTGCTGGAGCCGAAGTGTCCTCCTGAGCAGGTTCAGAATCGGAATTGCAGGAAGTGAAAACTGCCAAAGCCACCGCGAAAAACGGTACTGCCACAAAATAAGGGTTTTTCATGAACGGCAGTAGACAACCAGTCCTGATCGATGCAACAGCGAAATCGCGGCCCTGAGAACGTACACGGTTTTCCCACAGATTCGCAGAATCCGGTTGCTTCCGGGCCAAGGGAGCCCTTCTTTTCCGAAAATGTCCGCCACCCCCCTCCAGATTGGTTTAGCAGGTTTCGGTAACGTCGGAGCCGGCGTGTACAAGAATATCGAGAAGAATCGCCATCTCCTCCGGGAGAGAACCGGTCGCGATCTGATCATCAGTCGAATTGCAGTCCGAGACCCTCAGAAGGCGCGAGCATTCGCCTTGCCATCTGATATCGTCACGACAGATCTCGATGAATTGGTCAGTGACCCTGATATCGACATGATTGTCGAACTCATCGGCGGCACTTCGCGTGCTTTCGAACTCGTAAAAAAGGCGCTGGAGTCGGGTAAGTCAGTCGTCACCGGGAACAAAGCGCTCCTCGCGGAGCACGGAAAGGAACTTTTCGCCATCGCCGAGAAGGCAGGGAAACCCATTTACTACGAAGCTGCCGTCGCTGGCGGAATCCCAATCATCAAAACGGTTCAGGAGTCACTGGTGGGTAACCACATTCAGTCGGTGGTCGGAATCATCAACGGTACCTGCAATTACATCCTTACCCGCATGACCGAGGCTGGCCTCGATTATGAGGAGGCTTTAAAAGAAGCCAAAGATCTCGGATATGCGGAAGCCGACCCTACTCTCGACATCAATGGCTGGGATGCGGCACACAAGGCGATCATTCTCGCCTCGCTGAGCTACGGATGCTGGATGCCCTGCGATGAGATTTATGTGGAAGGTATCGAAAACATCAAACGCGAAGATATCGCCTTTGCCGAAGCACTGGGATACACCGTAAAACTGCTGGGTGTCATTCAACTCCATGAGGAGTCTGGAGCCATCGAAGTGCGGGTGCAGCCCTCCCTGATCGCAAACGACCACATCCTTTCTTCCGTAAAAGGAGTCTTCAACGCCATTATGGTGCACGGTGACATCGTAGGAGAGACTCTATTCTATGGATCCGGAGCTGGGCAGGACCCCACGTCGAGCTCGGTGATTGCCGATATCGCCGATGCGGCCTCGCGGATTGATGCTCCCAACGGAACGGGATTTGTAACTCACGGGCTGTATGGAAAATCCCTTCCCGTCGAAGAAAGCGTTTCGAAATACTATCTTCGTATTGAAGTGGACGATAAGCCCGGCGTCCTCGCCAAGATCGCCACGATCCTCGGAGAGAGAGAGATCGGGATACTATCCGTCATCCAGCCCGAAGATGATGACGAAGAACACGCATCCATCGTTTTGACCCTACATTACGCGAAATATGGAGCCGTATGCGAAGCTCTCGGCAAAATCAGTGAACTCAACTGCGTCCGAAACACTCCCGTTTTGCTTCGCATGGAGTAGAATTCAACGTTAACTCCCAAAGTCTTTCTCCATTTTCCGTTTTCAACAGTCAAAAACGACCTAACTTTTCGCTATGGAATTTGTTTCAACCCGTGGCGGCGCCGATGCCGTCGGTTTTTTCGATGCTTTTGCCAATGGCCTCGCCCCCGATGGAGGCCTCTATGTCCCCAAGCATCTCCCCTTGTTGCCCAGTGACCTCCTGATCGACGATGCACTCCCTTACCCAGCCCTTGCCTGGGATTTTCTTGGATTATTCGACACAGATCATGACAGCGAACATTTGATTGAGATCGTCGACAAGAGCTACGGCGATTTCAGCGATACGATGAGCGCGCCGCTTCAGCAGTTGGCGGAGAACTTGTTCGTGCTGGAATTGTTTCACGGTCCGACTCTCGCTTTCAAAGACTTCGGCCTACAATTGATCGGGAATCTTTTCGAAGAGCAAATCGAGCGCACCGGCAATCCGATCAATGTGATTGGCGCAACCTCCGGTGACACAGGCTCTGCTGCCATCGCGGGTCTTGCGGGCAAGAAAGGGGTGAATGTTTTCATTCTCTACCCGAAGGGCAGAATCTCGAAACTTCAGGAGCGCCAGATGACCTGCACGGGAGCCAAGAATATTTTCCCGATTCCAATCGAAGGAACATTCGATGACGCCCAGGCAATCGTGAAAGCACTTCTTGGTGACAACAAGCTGAAAGCTGAACTCCGACTTTCTGCGATCAACTCGATCAACATCGTCCGAGTCCTCGCGCAGTCCGTGTATTACGTGCACGCCTTCATGCAGCTTCCTCCCGAAAACCGGGACGATGTGAATTTCGTTGTTCCAACCGGGAATTTCGGAAATATCTTTGCAGGGTGGATGGTCCACCAGATGGGCCTGCCAGTAGACCAGTTCGTCGTCGCAACAAATCAGAACGATATTCTTTATCGTCTGTTCAACTCTGGCAAATACGAGCCCGAGTCCGTGCATCCGAGCCACGCCCCGTCGATGGACATTCAGGTCGCATCAAACTTCGAACGCTTTCTCTACTACCACAATGAGAAGAACTCGAAGTCGACTCTTGAGTTGATGAAGAAGTTCCAGGAAGAAGGCTCCATTGAAATTCCGAACTTCAACGCAAGCAACTTTGCCGCGTCACGAAGCGATGATGAATCCATCCTCGCCAATATCCAGAAAGTGAAAGAGGAATACAATTACGTTGTCGATCCTCACACTGCCTGTGGTTTTCAGGACCTCGATCCAAGCAAAACTCACGTCGTGCTGGCAACAGCTCATCCAGCGAAGTTTCCCGATGTAATCAAAAAGGCGATTGGGGAAACACCTACCGAGCCTTCGCTCGAAGCTCTCAAAAAGAAAAAGAAAGTCAGCTATCCCGTGGAAGCCACGACCGAAGCGGTGCAGAAATTCATCGAAGACAATGCTGTCTCCTGATTTTTCTTTTTCCTGAGCGAATCTTTAAAACAAAAAACGGATCCCACTCGGGATCCGTTTTTCGTGTCCAGCACGGACAAAGTCTGCGTCAGAGGAATTACTCTTCCTCTTCGCCTCCACCACCATCCATGATGGTTTTGACCTCGCCTTCGATTTCCGCATAAAGCTTCTCGTCTGCCTTGAGAGCTTCTTTTGCGGCATCTCGACCTTGCGCAACCTGCGTGCCTTTGTAGCTGATCCATGATCCGCGTTTCTGCAGGATATCGTGCTCGATTGCGAGATCGAGAAGCGATCCTACGGCGGAAATTCCCTCGTTGAACATGATGTCGAACTCAGCTTCACCATACGGAGGCGCTACCTTGTTCTTTACCACCTTCAGTTTCGTGCGGTTACCCGCGACACTACCATCGGAATTCTTGATGCTTCCCGTACGACGGATGTCACAACGAACCGAACTGTAAAATTTCAATGCACGACCACCCGGCTGTGTCTCGGGATTCCCGAACATCACACCGATCTTTTCCCGGATCTGGTTTGTGAACACCACCACCGTACGAGCTTTTGAGATAATCGCAGTCAGCTTACGAAGAGCGGCACTCATCAACCGAGCCTGCGCACCCACTGTCGCGTCACCAATGTCTCCATCCAGTTCCTGCTTGGTCACAAGGGCTGCAACGGAATCGAGGACGATTACGTCGAGTGCGTTTGATCGAACAAGTGTCTCCACAATACGTAGTGCCTCTTCACCAGAACTCGGCTGAGAAAGAAGCAAATTGTCGAGATCAACTCCAAGCCGACGAGCATACTGAGGATCGAGCGCGTGCTCCACATCCACAAAGGCGGCGAGTCCTCCCTGCTTTTGCGCCTGGGCAATCACATGGAGAGTGAGAGTGGTCTTACCGGAAGATTCCGGCCCATACACTTCGACGATTCGGCCACGTGGAAACCCTCCGGCGCCGAGAGCTCGGTCGATGATAAGGTTCCCGGTCGGGATGACTTCAACATCCTGCCGGTTTTCGGTGCCCAACCGCATGATAGCAGCTTCTCCGAAATCTTTCTGAATTTGGGAAATCGCGAGATCCAAATTTTTGGCGCGAGCTTCCGCAATGCGATTTGTCTCTTTGTCACTACTTTTTGAGGCAGCCATGTCGGTGTCGGATGAGGTAGAAGATTTAGATGAGGTCGATGATTTTCGAGAGACTGATGATTTGGCCCGTTCGGATTTCCCCGACTTGCCCTTGCCTGAATCAGCTGATGCAGATGCGTTTGCCTCTTCGGCTTCGTTAGGAGATAGCAGTTCAACCATAATATGACAAAGAGTTGTTTCGATTAGATTACTTTAAACTGTTCACCTGTCCAGTAAAAATGCGAACAGTTTTCATTTTCACACCTTTTTCTGATCACTCCTTCATTTGATTTCGGAGCCGGAGTGATCAATGATGGCCCGGACTTGTTCGGGATTCCCCCGGTCGAATTCATTCAGCGACATGCGCATTCTTTCAGGTATCCAACCCAGCGGCAGCCCTCACATCGGAAACTATTTCGGTATGATGGAGTCAGCGATCCGCCTTCAAGACGAAGGCGATGCATTTTACTTCATCGCCGATTACCATGCACTAACATCCACACATGATCCTGCCGTGTTGCGGGAGAATGTGAAGAATCTCGCTATCGACTTTCTCGCCTGCGGACTGAATCCCGAAAAGGCTACCTTCTGGAAACAATCTGATGTTCCTGAAGTCACCGAGCTTGCCTGGATCCTCAGTTGCGTGACTCCCATGGGGCTCTTGGAACGCTGTGTGTCCTACAAGGACAAGATCGCACAGGGTGTTTCTCCCTCGCATGGATTGTTTGCCTATCCCGTTCTGCAGGCTGCCGATATTGTAATTTTCGACTCTGACGTAGTTCCGGTGGGGAAAGACCAGAAGCAGCATCTGGAAGTAACACGTGACGTCGCGCAGAAATTCAACGATCGGTACGGAGAAGATCTGCTCGTCATTCCCCAGCCTCGCATCAGGGAAGAGGCAGCAACTGTTCCGGGTCTCGATGGTCGGAAGATGAGCAAGAGCTACGACAACACCATCCTGATCTTCGAAGAGACGGAAAAGAAACTCCGCAAGAAGATCATGAAGATCGTGACAGATTCTACGCCAGTAGAAGATTCAAAAGATCCGACCGGCAGCTACATCGTCGAACTGTATCGCCTTTTTGCTTCTGCGGATGAGGTTTCGGAAATGGAGGAATCTTTCCGAGCTGGAGGTCAGGGCTATGGCCATTACAAGCAGCAGTTGTTTGAGAAGGTCCGTGATCACTTCGCCCCGATGAGGGAACGGAGGGAAGAGCTCGAAAACGACTCGTCCTATGTCGAAGACGTTCTCGCGGAAGGTGCAAAGAAAGCGAGAGCCAAAGCTCGCGAGGTGACTGATCGAGTTCGTAGTGCAGTGGGTATGTAACGACCTACCGAGAATCGTAATTCGGATTACGCAAACTCCTCGTTTCACCGTTGGCAAACACAACGGCGTAGCTCTCGACGTGGTCTGGAACGATTTCCTGTATCACAATCACAGAGTCCTTCGCAGCCTCCGGTACGGGACGCCCATGTGGCACGATCTCGAAAGAGTTCATGCCTCCTCCCGAATAGGTGCTTCGCAGCAATTTCTGTAATTTATCTCCAGAAATGGAAACGCCCTCCAGCTCGTCCCATTGAAAGGGGTACCGATCTCTGTGTTCTTTCGCGTATGACTCGCACGCGACATATAGATCCCAGGCCTTTTCCCGGCTTTCCTTTTCCTTGTTGGTGTTCTGATCCACTCTCCACCATCCAATCGCAGGAAAAGATACCGCGACGATAATCACCAGCACAGGGAAAAGCAGCATCGAGAAATACCCCACTCCCACCGCAGCAGCCCCCAGTCTCCGACCACGCAGTTTCTTCAATCGAGCATCAGAGTATCCCACGTGTCCGCAAATGGCACCGACTGCTGCCAGAAAAAGGCCGACCCCTGCTCCCAGCGTAAGAAAGCCTACTACCGAGAAGACAATACCTATCACGGCTGCTTTCGACCATCGATTGGCCAATGCCGGGGAAATGGGGATAGTATCGGACATCTGATTCGGGAGATTCCCTTTATCATGAAGCGTCATCCGTGGGAATCGTAATCTCACGGATTTCTTCTTTCCTTGGGATTCGGGAGAAAAGAAAGGCAATCACCAGGAGGGCACAGGTAGCCAACGCCGCGCCGTAGAAGAGGCCTCCTTTTAATCCGAAGGAACTGACAACCAGCCCAGCAGCGGCTCCACCGATCACTCGCGCCACTCCCCCAACAGCCATGGTAAAGACTCCCTGAATCGAATTTCGAAACTCATCTTTTGCCAACCGATCCAGGAACATTACCGGACCAACGTATAGCGCAAGAACTTCGAGGCCATGGAACAGCTGCACCAGAACAGCAAGTGCCGAATTGGGAAAGAGAGCCAGAAGAATCATTCGGGCCGCCATACAGAACAACCCTGCTACCAAGATCCCTTTGAGGTGAAGAACCCGCTGCAACCATGGCATTAGAAGTGTGAATCCGACCTCCAGCAACACGCCGAGATTGATGACCAGCCCAACATGCTTGTTCGACAACCCAACATCCTCCGTAAGGTAATTCCCGATGAATGCGTAATAGCACGACGCTGCCATGAAACCGAAGAACAGGCCGATCGATAGCCATCTCGCATTAGGTCCAAATATTGCAGAAAGCGCCTCCCGAGTGGGCAGACGTTTTCCCTTTCGGACCAAACGTTTCACGGGAGACAGCGAAAAGCTGTTCACGATACTCAGCAGGCAGAACGCTACAGCACAAGGCAGGATCGCCCTGGCAGATACACCACGAGAAAGCGGGATAAACAAGACGAGGCTAGGGATAATAAACCCCACGGTTCCCCAGACCCTAATGAGCGGGTAATCCGGTACTGATAAACCCTCTTTCCTCCGCTCTTCCGAGTAGGAAAAATAGTAGCCATCCTGAAGCGGAATCATCGCGACGAAGGCCATTCCGTGAAAGAGGAAAAGAATCAGCGTAAACACCACGCTGGAGGACAGATACATCAACGTGAGCACGACCGCACTGCATGAAAAGGCCACGGATAGAATCCGACGAGGATCGACGTTTCGATCTGCCAGCAATGTGATAATCGCGGGCGAACAGAGCATCGGCACACTCGTGAAGGACATCGACAGGCCAATCTGAAAATAGTTGAAGCCACCTTGTTCCTTCAAAAAAACCGTCATCAAAGGCATGACGCTGCCAATGACCGCATAACTGAGAAAGAACTGTCGACGAATAGCGTTCATGCCGAGAGACGCTATCGATACTACCCAGGCAACCGAAAGCGAATGGTTTCAGTCGCCTGCCTTTTTTACAACCTCGCGAGCTCGGGCCAGTATTCGCTCGCAGGAAAGTATTTCGGTGGAGAGTCTCCGGCGAAAATATATGCCCCATGCCGTAAAAAACAGCCCCAACACTCCCAGCCCCGCTTTCAACACACCGGAGGCATTTGTTCCCAATACGATCCAATCTGTTGCACCACCATGTCTCCTCGCGGCAACCGGAACCGCAATGCTGTCTCTGTTCGCAACAGAGATCACAAAAGAAAGAATCAGGAAAACTCCAAGGAGAATTCCAACAGCAGGATATACTCGGCGGTTTTTTCTCAAGAGGTCCAGCCGCCTCTCCACACTGACTATCTCATCATGCCAGTGTCCAGCCCGCTTCATGTCATGGACCGGCAAAAGGAAGAAAGCTATTTCGCTTTCCCTTTCGGCTTTTTGGGCGGGTTTACCAGAGGAGCACCTTCCGGAATCGGTGTTTCTTCGGGACTGACGAGCTCAGCCTTAGGAAACCGCTTCAGTGTAACGTTACGAATTTCCACCTTCATTGCCGGACCACGATGGATCTGGAATGCGATAACACCGCTGAGATCTCGCTCGCTTTCCTCGTGGTCGTAGAAATCGACCGTCTGCACTCCGTTCACTTCATGAACGATGTGGTTGCCCTTTGCTGTGATTTTATACGTCGTCCATTCGCCTGTGTCGAACTCAGGTTCCTGCCCGAGATCTCCTACGACTCGAGCGCCGCCACCTTCGGGCACTACGACTTTCATGCCTCGCTTGCAGACGATGCCGCGACCTTTTTCGTCATAGAGCATTCCATTTGCCCATATCGCAGGGTGCATGTCGCATTGGTATCCGCTGACGACGTATTCACCAATATCGGGACGCAACTGAGCTCGATATTGGATTCCAGAGTTGTTTCCGTCGGTTGTTAGTTTCAACTCAGCAGTCAGCTCAAAATCCTCGACGGGATCTCCTTCCCAAATCAAAAACTGATTAAAGGGGAGCGGCGCATCGTCAGTAGTGGTTCCGACAATCGTTCCATTTTCGACCTTCCAGTTGTCGGGATTTCCCTTCCAACCATCGAGATCCTTACCGTTGAAAAGGATTTCTTCTTCGTCCGCCCAACCGATAGGAATGGCAAAAGACACCGCGATCACAGCGGCGAAACAGGAAATCATGCGTCTGCTCAAAGTCATGGCTCAGATGTAAAGGATTGGAACGGGTGAGACGAGTCCGTTTTCGCGGAGATTCGGACCGCCCCAGGAAAAGAAAATGCCCGATCAGGCAATCCTGATCGAGCATCCTCAAGGGGGGTTAAACTGTTATCTTAGTCAGGAAGCAGGACGTAGTCCTGATCGACAGAAAGAAGGCCTCCGGAAGCTTCGCCGTCTTCGCTGACTTCGCGCTTCTCAAAGATGTTGTCGACGAGGCCGTCTTTTGTCTTCACCGTCGCACCAGCAGCTGCGCTGGAAAGACGCTCGACATTGACGTTACCGCCACAGTATCCGACAACTGCTTTCTTGGAACCAAGCCAAGGGTGGTATTCACCATACTCACCTGGACCGTCCATGAGCCCGTCCGCCACCAGGGGAGAACGGCTGTAAGTTGTGTCAGATTGGTTGGAAACGTAAGCGTATACGTTTTCCTCGTCCTCCAGATCTCCGTCATCGCGAGGTGGCTGGATACGGTCTGGATCTGGTGTTTTGAACCAGAAAATTGCTTCCGTATCGATGTAATCCGGAATCAACACGTTAAAGGCTTCTGTTGAGGTGGTAAATCCACCATCTCCACCACCGCCCTCGTCATTTTCGGCATCTGGGTCGAATGAAGGGTAGGCGCCATCCCAGTCAGCAGCGAAGGAGCGACAACCGAGCAGAATCTGCCGGACATTACTCGTATCTTTACTGATCTTTGCGTTCTCCATCGCTTTGTTCATCGCCGGCATCGCAGCACTCGCCAGAATGCCGAGAATCGCGATAACGACAAGCAACTCGATGAGAGTGAACGCTTTCACTTTTCTCTCGTTGGTTTTCATTTTCGTTTTTGTTCGATTATAGGTTATGATTTGCCCGAAGGCGTATGTATTGCAGATGTTGGCATAGTAAATACGCCAACATCATTGTCATAATGACATTTTTCTGATTCTTCGACAAGAAAAATAGCATTTCTGGATGCAAATCCCGCCATTGGGCTTATTCCGAAAGGGATGAATTCGCACATTCCTATCGAAGATCTCTTTGAGGATATCATCGCAAAATCCATGCGGGGACGACACATCTCCGAAGCGGACCTGGCCCGCACGACCGGAGTAGCTCCGGATGTTCTGAGTCGGCTTTGCCGCGGCGAATTCTGTGATGAACCAGCCCTCCTTAAAGTAGCCAGAGCACTGAGCCTCGATCCCGAAGCCCTCACTATGTCCGCTTCCTGCGTATGGAGACCGAGACCCGTAAACATTGAGGGTCTGGCAATCTTCAATACACCGTATCGTGACATGAGGGTTAATTCGTTCTTGATTTGGGACCCGGTATCGAAAGAAGGAGCTGCCTTCGATACGGGCACCGATAGTTCTCCACTGTCAGACTTCGCAAAAGCGAACAATGTTCAAGTAAATTCCATATTTATTACACACACTCACAACGACCACATCGCTGACCTCAACCGGCTGATCGACGCCACCGGGGCCTCGAAGGTGTATTCCAATGTGGAAGAACCCTGGCCAGGCACTGAGACTTTCGCTGAGGGAGCAACGTTCAACATCGGGTCGCTTTCGGTGAGCACATACACCACTAGCGGGCACTCTGTCGGTGGAACCACTTATTTCATTGAAGGACTGGAGCACCCGATAGCCGTCGTTGGTGACGCGATGTTCGCAGGCTCTATGGGAGGAGGAATGGTTTCCTTTGCCGATGCATGGAAGAACAATCGAGAGAAAATCCTCGTGTTGCCAGACGACACCATCATCTGCCCTGGGCATGGCCCAATGTCTACTATTGGCGAGGAAAAGAGAAATAACCCCTTCTTTGCTTCCGAATTTAAATGAGTTCAGCAAAAATCGGTCTCGTCCTGGCTTCCGGATCACCAAGGCGCCGAGATCTGCTGGAAGAATTCGGATACGACTTCACCGTCACCAAACCAGAGGTGGAGGAAGTCGAAGACATGAGTATTCCCATCCGGGAACTCACTTCTCACAATGCGCGCCTGAAAGCAGAGGCCGTGGCAAAAAGCAGCCCGGAATCGACGGTCATCGCCGCAGACACATTGGTGCTTCTTGGTGACACCGTGCTGAGCAAGCCTCTTGACCAGGAAGAAGCCTCACGAATGCTGGACAGCCTGAATGGGAAATCGCATCAGGTATTTACTGCCGTGACAATCCTGAACCTGAGTCGTGACAAAGAAGAAGACTTCACCGTCACTACGGATGTTCACTTCAAAACCCTCTCTCCTCAGGAGCAGGCGGAGTATCACCAAAAGATTAATCCGATGGATAAGGCGGGCGCCTATGCGGCTCAGGAACACGGGGAACTGATCATCGATCGCATCGAAGGATCGATGACAAACGTCATAGGCTTACCGATGGATGAAGTCCGCGAGGTACTTTTGAAGGAATTCGACATCAGTCCTGACCAGTAAATCCCAGTCTTTCTCCTTTGTATTTTCCGGCAGCGATCGCTTCCGCCCACTCTGGATGATCGCGATACCAGCGTATCGTTTCCATCAAGGCGTCGTCGAACGACCAGGTAGGCTTCCACTTTAGCTCCCTCTGGATTTTAGAAGTATCGAGAGCATACCGTCGATCATGACCGGGCCGATCCTGAACGAATACGATCTGGGATGGGGATGCTGATTCGGGGACCATTTCCCGCAGCTTTCTTACAAGCTCCACGTTGGAAATTTCGTTCCTTCCACCAATGTTGAAAACCTCCCCGGGGTTCGCGAGGCAAAGCACTTGGAAGACCGCTCTGCAGAGATCTTCGACATAAAGCCAATCCCTAACATTCTTCCCATCCCCATACACTGGTAGAGCGTTACCCGCTTTCAATTTCGAAAGCATAAGCGGGATGAGCTTTTCAGGAAACTGCCTAGGTCCGAAGGTGTTTCCGGGGCGGAGAGTCAACGTGGGTAACCCATAGGTCTGGTACCACGCTCGAACAAGATGATCGCCAGCTGCCTTAGATGCAGAATATGGGCTGTTTGGCGCAAAAGGATCGGATTCCACTCGGGCAGCATCATCTGCTTCAAGTGAGCCATACACCTCGTCTGTAGAGACATAGAGGAACCGAAAATTCTGAGAATTGAAGCTCTTGGTCCATCTTCGTGCGGCCTCCAACACGACCTGCGTTCCCTCGACGTTAGTCTTCACAAAAATAGAAGAATCGTCGATCGAGCGATCCACGTGGGTTTCAGCAGCTAAGTGAAGAACGGAATCAATATTTTCCGTTCGCAAAAGAGTTCCCATCAACTCCCGGTCCAGTATGTCACCTTGGACGAAGCGATGCCTTTCCCCGTCCTCTGGTAGGTTAATCCGACTTCCCGCGTAGGTCAGTTTGTCGAGAGCAACTACCTTCTCCACCTTGGTCTCTCCAAGCAAATACCTCACAAGATTTGAGCCAATGAAACCTGCGCCTCCCGTGACCAGAATCCGCTTCCCCTTTTCGCTGGCTGGCTCGTTCATTTTGAATCGCCCTCCTCAAGAAATAAAATTCCCTCTCGACGCCTGGCGAAGATATTGCCGGGGAGATTTACTTTGGCTGGCCTACCGCTCGACATCGCAATCTCGGCTACGGACTCCACTTCCGAATAGCCGCAGTCTTTGACTCCCCTATTTCGAAACCACTGAAGGATAATGCGATTTCGAAGCGGCTCGGCCAACGTGCGAAGCCATTTCACATCGAGAGTCGCTCCATTCACAGCCTCATCGTGCGTTGCCATCTCCTCTTCAATCCATGTTTCATTCTGCCTGGCCAGTTCAGCGCCACGCAGGACGGCCTGCCTTACATCTCGTCGAAAAACCTCTTCGAGTTCTGGCATCAGCCGATGGCGCACCCGATTACGAAGAGCGAAGTCCTCTCTGTTGCTTTCATCTTCACAAAACGATATCCGATTTTGAGAGGCGTATTGATCGATCTCTTCCCGAAAGATCCCGAGCAATGGGCGAAATAGCCGCATTTTTCCCCAGTTCTCGTTGCGCTCCGATAGCGCTGTCATTCCAGAAAGGCCCCGCCCCCCGGCTCCTCGAAAAAAGTTCATGATCACCGTCTCCACCTGATCATCTGCATGATGGCCGAGAATGACCCTAGGACAGCTCAATTCGTTCGCGAGAGTCGCAAACCAGGCATATCGCGCCTCTCGCGCTGCAAGTTCGAGAGAGATTCCTTCTTCGTCTGCCTTGGTATCTATATCGACCCGGGTAGCTCGAAAATCGTCCTCGCGACGCCCCGCCTCGGTTTCCACAAATGCCTCATCCCTGTCAGACGCCGCGCCTCGCAACAGGTGATTCACGTGGCAGACAACGAGGTTCTCATAGCCCGCCCTCTTCAGTAAGTGCCACAAGACCATGGAATCCCGCCCTCCTGAGACAGCCAGAAGGTAGGTCTGATTTCGGGGCATCCAGTCGTTTAGAACCTCGATCTCAGACGGTTCCAGGGACTTGGGAAGATTCATTTTCAAGATATTGCATTCAACAGGCAGGAAAGCCCCAGTCAACTTTGATCGGTTTGGGGCATTTTCCCTGCTTGATTTCCTGCATTTCGAGCGGTCATTCCCGGCCATCATGTCAGACTCCTCCATTACCGCGGATCGCATCCGGAATATTGCCATCATCGCACACGTTGATCACGGCAAAACCACCCTTGTGGACCAGATGCTCAAACAAGCCGGCTCCTTCCGGGAAAACCAGGTCGTGGAGGAGCGCGCCATGGACTCCATGGATCAGGAGCGCGAGCGCGGCATCACCATTAAGGCAAAGAACACCTCTGTTCGCTGGGGCGACAACATCATCAATATCGTCGACACTCCCGGCCACGCCGACTTCGGCGGAGAGGTAGAGCGTGTAATGAAAATGGTCGACGGCGTCATGCTCGTTGTAGATGCCTACGAAGGACCTCAGGCACAGACCCGTTTCGTTTTGAAAAAAGCTCTCGCGGCGGGACTGACTCCCATCGTTTTCGTAAACAAAATCGATCGCCCGAATGCGGAGCCCCTCGAAGTGCATGATAAAGTTCTCGAACTCTTCCTCGATCTCGACGCGAACGACGATCAGTTCAATGCTCCATTCCTCTACGGCAGTGCCAAAAACGGCTTTGCGATGGAGAATCCGGACGATGAGTCCGAGGACATGATCCCTCTCTTCGACGCCATCATGGCAAATATCCCGGCCCCCATCATCGATCCAGAAGCCGGTTTCAAGATGCTGGTTTCCAATATCGACTGGTCTGACTATGTCGGTCGAATCGCCATCGGCAAAATCATTGGGGGCAAGGTATCCGTGGGAGATACAGTGTGGCGCCTCATGCCAGGTGAGAAACCACAGAGAGCCAAGATCAGCAAAGTTTTCGAGTACAATGCCCTCGCCACCAGCGAAGCCACCGAGGCAATCGCCGGAAA
This sequence comes from Verrucomicrobiales bacterium, assembly GCA_002698785.1. Classification (GTDB taxonomy): domain Bacteria; phylum Verrucomicrobiota; class Verrucomicrobiia; order Verrucomicrobiales; family DEV007; genus Arctic95D-9. Next base: position 22,792 of record PAAG01000049.1, read on the forward strand.
TATCGTAGGCCTGTCAGGGTTCGAAGATGTCGACATCGGCGAAACCATCGCCGGTAATCAGGAAGAAGAGCCTCTTCCTTTCGTCGAGATCGACCCGCCAACAGTGATGATGTCTTTCGCGGTAAATGACGGTCCGTTTGCCGGAACCGAAGGTGACAAAGTGACCTCACGCGAACTTCGCGACCGAATCTTCCGCGAAGCACGCACGAACGTTTCCATCAAAGTGGAAGACACAGACAGTGCGGGTGAATTCAAGGTCAGCGCCCGAGGAGCCATGCAGGTCGCCGTAGTTGTCGAACAGATGCGTCGCGAGGGATACGAAGTGCTCGTTTCTCGCCCTACCGTCATTAAACGCGAAATCGACGGGAAATGGCACGAGCCATTCGAAACCCTCTATCTCGAAGTTCCCGACGAGGCCGTTGGCGGATGCATGCAATCCCTCGCCAACCGAAAAGGAAAAGTCGAAGCCATGTCGGCCAAGAACGGACGGACCAGCCTTGAAGTGACAATCCCCACGCGCGGACTCATCGGATTCGAATTCGAACTCCTCAACCTCACCAGCGGTGAAGGCATCATGTCTCACCTGTTCAAGGAATACCGCCCTGACAGTGGCGACATTCGCACGCGAAACACGGGCACCCTTGTTTCCATGGAAAAAGGCGAGGCAATGACCTACGCCCTCACCAACATGGAGACTCGCGGAAAGCTTTTCGTCGGCCCCGGAGAAAACGTCTACGAGGGAATGATCGTGGGAGAAAACCCAAGAACTGACGATCTCCCCGTGAACCCCACCAAAGCAAAGCACGTTACCAACCACCGTGCTGCGGGAAGCGACAAGACGGTAGCGCTCACCCCAGCACTTCGTTTTTCACTCGAAAGAGCGATCGAGTATATCGAGCCAGACGAACTCGTAGAGGCAACTCCGCAAAATATTCGTCTGCGTAAGCGCATCCTCGACAGCAATGAGCGAAAGCGTGCCGCCAAACGCGCCGCCGAAGTGTAGCGCCGAGTTGCATTCACTCGAAGTGGCGACAGGTTTATCCACCCTGTATGAACCTGCCCACTTCGACGCTGCTAACCTGCCTTTTCGCTCTCTTCTGCTTCTCGCCAGCTCGATCCGAGACAGTGGTCTATGTCTCAGAAGGCGGAGACAAACGTATCGCCATTTTCTCGCTGAATGAAGCAGAGGAAACGCTGACCAGAATCGGAGAGGTTGAACTCAACGGAGGCCCGGGGTGTCTTGCATTGGGGAAGAATCGAAAATTCCTCCACGCAGCCGTACGAACGACCGGGGAGTTTGCCACTTTGGAAATCTCCCCGAAGTCCGGGAAGCTCAAAGTCGCGTCGACCGCTCCGGCATCAGGAAGCGCCGCCTACGTTTATCCTGATCGAACGGGCCAATGGTTGCTGGCGGCTTACTACCGCGAGGGACTTGTTAGCGTCAGCAAAATCACGAACGGTGCCGTAAAAGACGAGCCTCTCTGGGTCCTCGACATCGGCCCAAAAGCACACTGTATCCAGACCGATCCCGCAAACCGGTTCGCATTCTGCCCTCACCCCATGGACTTGAATTGCGTTGATCTTTTTCGTTTCGACGCGAGTTCCGGTAAGCTGACACTCAATACCCCGCCCATCTTCGAAGCTCCAGAGAACCAAGGGCCTCGTCATATTCAGTTTCATCCAAATGGAAAGTGGGCTTACCTCGTAAACGAACAGGGAAAAAGCGTCACTTTCTGCCACTATGATTCCGACAAAGGCACACTCAAAGCACAGCAGACCCTGTCGACTCACCCACCCGATTGGAATCCCAGTTGGGGGAGTTGCGCAGACATTGAGATCACTTCAGACGGACGCTTCCTCTATGCATCGAACCGCGGCCACGAGAGTATCGCAGGTTTTTCTCTCGATGAAGAAACCGGGAACATGACGTCACTCGGCCAAACGCCTACCGAGAAGATCCCGCGTTCATTCAATCTCATGCCCGGAGAAAAGTATCTCGTCGCGGCCGGCCAAGGCGAAAGCCGCCTCGCCCTATACCGCCGAAATCCGGACAATGGAGAACTCACTCATCTCCAGACCATTCCTTGCGGAAAAAGTCCAGCTTGGGTGCTGGGATATCAATTGGACGACAACTGATTTTCGAGAAACTCGAATGCTTCTTGCCGCACCGCAGGCGGAAAGTCGTGGTCTGCATCGGGATAGGCAATCCTGAGGCGATCAGGCACACCATAGAGTTCGTAAACTCGCCGCACTTTCGGAGCTGCTTTTTCCACCCCTCGGTAATCGAAATTCGAATCGTGTAGTGGCGAGTTGGAAAAAAATGATCTCGGTGCAAGAGAGGCTACCAACTCATAGAAATCAAAAGGAACTTTGTCAGGGTCTAGGTCATAACGATCCCGAAGCGCCGGCAGGTAACGATCGCTCGTCCAGCCGGTAATGTTCCCTTCCTTGTAATCGTGAAACGGTGTCCAACCGCAGCTGGAAACAATGGCTTTCAACCTTGTATCGAACACTCCCAGAAAAATCGCGTTATGCCCTCCCAGAGAATGCCCTATCGCACCGATGCGTTCGGGATCGACATCATCACGCGAAGTCAGCAAATCAACACAACGCATGTGATTCCAGATCCCCTTCATTGTTCCAGACTCGAAACGATCGCTGGCGAAATCATAGTCCGCCTCATCGCCAAACGACAAGTAGTCCGGTGCGATTACAACATACCCCTTCTCGGCCAATTCTCTGGCGTAAGCGCGATTTGGTCTCTCACTTTGCCCGTCGACAACTCCCTTTCCAATCTTGTGCGTAGGATGGAGCGCTACAATTCCTGGCCTACGTTCTCCCTTAGGAACGCCAATCGGGACATACAAGAACGCGGAAAGTCGATCGACTGTTTCGGACACGAAGGTGATTGTATTTCTTGAATAGAGTTCCGTCGCTCTCACCTCGCTCACTTCTATTTCCAGTTCTGGCAGCACCTCTCGTGAAGGCAAATCACCAGCTACTTCCTGAAACCCCTCCAGGATATGTTCCCGCCTTTCTTGCCAGTCTTCGACCGTCCGAATTGGTTGCACTTGACCAGCTTCATTCCTGAACCAGTCCAATTCCCTGTGGTTGCCTTCACCAAGGCCTACCACGAACACATTCAGCAAAAGAAAAATCAGGAATTCTTTGTTCACCACCTCATTCAAGCAGACTCACCGAAACACAACAACCAGAATAGCCGCGATTTTTCCAGGCAGCCAAAACCGTCGCTCGTTCGTAACGCATTCTAAACCATACTTTAAACAACATGAGTGCCCCCACTATCGAAGAAACTGTTCAGCAAATGACATCTCACCTCTCTCAGTTCAAAGAGATGTCGCACAGAGCAAAAATGCGGATCGAAAAACTGGCGGAACTTTCCCTCATCATTGAAGACGAACTGAAGCAGAAGGAATACGCCGACCGAGTCAGCGAGCTTTTCGGAATCGCAAACAGCTTTGAGGATAAACTTGAGTCACTGATTCAAGACTACGAAATCGAAAGAAACCGCATGCAGAACGAAGAGATGAACGCCTGATAGCGTTCTACTCATGCGCCAGCGGATTCGCCATCTTCTCAGGGCTGAGTAAATTGTCGAGTTGGGTCTTTGAGATCCAGCCCTTCTCAAGAGCAAGGTCGTACACACTGCGATCTGTCGCGAGAGCCTCCTTCGCAATCGCGGCCGACTTCTCGTAACCCAAGATCGGATTCAGCGCAGTGATAATCCCTATCGAGTTCTTCACGTAACTCTCGCACCTCTCCCTGTTTGCTGAAATTCCGTTGATGCATCGAGTGGAGAGGACGACAGCCGCGTTCTTCAGTAGCATCAAACTACTGAGAAGATTATAGGTCATGATGGGCTCGGCCATATTGAGTTCGAACTCACTTGCCTCCGCCGCCATCGATACGGTCAGATCCGACCCGATGATCTGGTAGCAAATCTGGTTGACCACCTCTGGTATTACGGGATTCACCTTGCCTGGCATGATTGAGGACCCCGGCTGAAGCGGTGGCAAATTGATCTCCGCCAACCCGCACCTGGGCCCCGAAGATGCCCACCGGAGGTCATTGCAAATCTTCGAAATCTGGATCGCCGTTGTTTTCAAAGCCGCGCTCATTTCAGCGAAGTCTCCGGCGTCCTGCGTTGCCTCGACCAAGTTCGGAGCGAGCTTTACATGCAACCCGGTCAGTTCGTTGATCTTTCTCGTGCAGAGGGCCGCATAACCCTTCGGACTGTTTAATCCCGTGCCGATCGCAGTCGCCCCCATGTTGATGATCAACAGCTCCTCCGAGACGCGGTTCAAACGCCGGATGCCATCATCAACCATGACGGCGTACGCAGCGAACTCCTGCCCGAGAGTCATCGGAACAGCATCCTGGTTCTCTGTTCTCCCCATCTTGATGACATCGGAAAACTCCTCCGCCTTTTTCTCAAACGATCGCTTCAACACTTTCAGTGCAGAAGTCGTTTCGTGTATAGCAAATACCACCGCCACTTTTACCGCCGTTGGGTAGGCGTCGTTCGTCGACTGAGAACGGTTCACGTGGTCATTCGGATGGCAGTATTGGTAGTCACCTTTCTTGTGCCCCATGACTTCAAGAGCAAGGTTGGCGATCACTTCGTTAGCATTCATGTTAGATGAAGTCCCTGCTCCTCCCTGGACCATATCGACCGCAAACTGATCGTGCAACTCTCCGTTCAAAATGCGGTCACAAGCTACACAGATAGCCTCCGAAATCTTGGGATCCAAAACTCCCAGAATCGAGTTCGAGATAGCGGCCGCTTTCTTCACGTAAGCGAATGCATTCACCAAATGTTGAAAGTGTGAGATTCGTATTCCCGAGAACTGGAAATTCTCCATCGCTCGGGTCGTCTGCACCCCATAGTAGTGTGCGTTTGAGATCTCCCGGGTTCCTAGAGAATCCTGTTCCGTCCGGTAATCGGTAATGTCACTCCGTGACATCTCCTGGTGTAAAAGCAGTTCGGTCGTTTCTCGAAGCCGGAAACTGATCCGCCTCGCTGCTCTTGCAACCATCCGGTAAAACAGATCGGGTTTCTCCTCACGAAACGCTTCGATCTTTGCCCGGGGAATGACCCATACCTCTGTATTCTCCAGAGCAAACCCTGAGACACTGTGAGCAAGATCGTCGATGAAAATACTCTCCCCGATCACAGCCCCTTCTTTCAAAACCGCGATAGTGACATGCCTGCCCGCCAATCCCCTCTGAAGATCGATCTTGCCCTCCAGGACAATACCGAACCACCGGCGGGGTGCGGATTCATGAAAAAGATACTCACCCTTTGGGAAAGTCAGTTTCTCTCCGTGAGCAGCAAATTTGACGAGTTCTTCCGCAGACACACCCATGTCTTCGGCGACCCGATGAATCAGTTCGCGAGTAATTTCCATCATAAGACTTCAGCACTATCATTGTCAGACGTTCAGGCCTGTTCAGCGAGCAGAAAAATCTGCATTCCATTTCCTCCGGGACAGGCTGCTTTGCGTGATCACTCCACTCTCGCCAGAGATCCGGTTTCCCGCTGAACTTGCCCCATGGCTCAAAAGAAACTTCGCTACGCCGGAATCGGGTGCAAACATCAGGGATTTGCCGACATCTCCCGAATCACGACTCACCCGGCCGTGGCGCCAGTCGCATTCTGCGATATCGACCAACGCCACTTCGCCGATGTAGATAAGAAGTGGCCGAATACGAAGCGATACACCGACTTTCGTAAACTCTTCGACGACCTTGAGGGTGAAATAGACGCGGTATCCGTCGGAGTCCCCGATCACCAGCACGCACTCATCACCCAGGCAGCTCTCGATCGAGGCATTCACGTATATTGCGAGAAACCTCTCACTCACACCGTCTGGGAAGCGCGCCAGATCGCCAACCAGGCTGCTGCGGTAGGCACAGTAAACCGGATGGGAAATCAGATTCACTCGGAGTTCCAGTATCGGGTTATCAAACCCGTCATCCAGGACCTGAAAGCGATTGGAAAGATAAAGGAAGTTCACTCGTGGATCAGCGCGGCAGGTCACGGGCGGTCTCAACTTCTGGAACCGCCCGCCAACCCAGAAAAAGCGCCGAGCGAAGTCGACTGGGAGCAATGGATCGGCCCGGCACCATGGAGGGAATATGGTGGCGACTATGTTTACCACCCACGTTTCTGGCGCGATTGGCAGGACTTCGGAACCGGTTCCATCGGTGACAACGGCTGCCACCTACTTGACCCGATCTTCACCGCACTGGGACTAACCGCTCCCATTTCGATCATGAACGAGCACTCGGGAATGAACGACGAAGTCTGGCCCGCACAGGAAACGATTACCTACATCTTCCCTGGAACAGAATGCACGGCAGAGGACACGATCAAGGTGACTTGGTATGATGGCGGACGCCGCCCGAAATGGAACCACCCCGGCCTTCCTTCGGGAGATTCCCTTCCCCAGCCAGCCTCCATGATGATCGGTGAAAAGGGATACCTGTTAGTAATGCACTGGGGAAAGCCCAAGCTCTATCCCGAGAAAGACTTTGCCGATTTCGAGTGGCCCGAGATCGAACTCTCTAATCACTATCACGAATGGGTCGACGCCTGCCTCTCGGGCAATCCGAATATCTCCGACAACTTCGCCTACGCTGGCCCTCTGGCTGAAACAGTTCAGCTCGGCAATGTCGCGACTCACTTTCCCGGACAAACGCTCGAATGGGACGCGGCGAACCTTCGAATCACCAACATGGATGCAGCGAATGCTTTCCTGACTCGAGAATACCGCGAGGGCTGGGCAGTTCGCCCCTTCTCCTGACAAGTCTCGAATTATCTCACAGCGACTCGATCCGGGCGGGAACAAGAAAAGATCGAGATCACCATTAGAATCATACACGGAGTCGAAATTAACGCAGAACTTGCCGCCGAGGTCAGCACCAGGGACATCGCATCAGTCACGGCTGCAGGGTGTGTCTCCGTATTTCCCGGAGTGGCATTCATGCTCATTTGCATGGCACCGGTGGCGACGAAAAGTCCCAGAACAGGCGGGAGGAGAGTCCCCACGAGGGATACCCAGAAAAGGTGAATCCAGAACCGATGTTTGAATGATCTATGATCTGCTTTCTCTTTGATTGCTGGAGGATCTTCCCATCCGAACTCAACAGTATTGCAGCCACCATTCATGCTTCGAGGCTAACAATTTCAATTAGCGAAGAAAACCTTAAAAGTGATTTTCCGAAATCGACATCGCCCCATTGAATCGAATCCGGCAACGTTGGCGGATTGAATCAACGGGGCGATGTTGTTTTTCAATTGTTGTCAGCGTTAGTGCTGCTCGGTAACCGTTACTTGGTTGGCGGGCACGCCAGGGGTCGTCGTCGTGGTCCGACGGGAAGGAGCGGTGCGAGCAGCTCCCATGATTCCGAATCCAAGAATTACGAGGCAGGCAATTCCGACCCATACGGGTGGCAATCCGAGGAGGGTGATAGCCGCGTAAGCGACTGCTCCTGCTACGAGGAGGCTACCGAAGATATAAAGGAAGATTCTCATGATTCTGTTTTTGGTTGTTTTCAGAATCCTAATATGCAGGCCGAGTACCAAAAACAGATACCAACAACAACCCTCTGACGGTAAATATCTTACAAACAAACAAAACCCACCATGAGCAGCCGTATTGTTGCATTTTGCAAATCCGTATCGCTTCATTCCCAGGGTTTTTTGCACGAACTGGATATGGCGGCACAGAATCGACATGCGACCGGTTTCCGCAGTGTCTCATCCCGCAATTTTCTGAAAAGACGACAGTTGCTTCCCCCTCGTTCCACGCTACATCCTTGGGCATGGGAAAAACCGGCTACGACTACGCACCATCTTCCAAAACTCTTCCCCCGGTTGTTGAACCGGGAGATTTTGTGTTCTCAGTAACCGGACTCGATCACGGGCACATCTTTGGCCAGACCAACGGGCTTCTCGATGCGGGTGGAACGTTGAAGTATGTCTACGATCCTGATCCGAAAAAGCTCGAAGACTTCCTGCAGCGGTATCCCGACGCCAAAAAAGCAGATTCTCTTGAACAGATCCTCGAAGACGACGAGACCCAGTGCGTTGCCTCCGCTTCCATCCCCTGCGATCGCGGACCTCTTGGCGTACGCGTCCTCAAGGCAGGAAAGCACTACTTCACTGACAAGTCGCCTTTCACCACTCTGAAGCAGCTTCAGGAAGCCAAACAGGCCGTTGCCCAGACCGGCAAGCGCTACATGGTCTACTACAGCGAACGTCTCCACAATGAGTCGTCCATGAAGGCCACTGAGTTGATCAAAGACGGAGCAATTGGAGACGTTCTTCAAGTCATCAATCTCGCTCCTCACCGGATGTCAAAAGACGCCCGTCCCGACTGGTTCTTCGAAAAGGACAAATACGGCGGTATCCTCACCGACATCGGTTCGCACCAGTTCGAACAGTTTCTCGCCTTCACCGGCGCTACTGACGGAACAGTCAATTTCGCCCGCGTGGAGAATTTCACAGCACCCGACAAACCGGGGTTGGAAGACTTTGGCGAAGCCTCACTCACGATGGATACCGGGGCATCCTGCTACTGCCGCATCGACTGGTTGACTCCGGATGGCTTACGTGTTTGGGGAGACGGACGCGTTTTCGTTGTTGGAACAAAAGGCACCATCGAGATCCGGAAATACATCGCCCTGGCTCGTCAGGAGCCTGGCAACAAGCTCTTCCTCGTGAATGGCGAAGAAGAAAAGGAGATCGACTGTGACGGCACGACCGGCTTCCCGTTCTTCGGAGAGATGATCCTCGATCTCCTCAACGGAACCGAGCACGCGATGACTCAGGAGCACATCTTCAAATCTGCCGAGCTTTCCATGATCGCTCAGGAAATGGCAGATCAGGCGAAGGACTGAGAGATCAGTTTGTCGCCAGCGTCTCGCAGCCTTTGATGTCGAGCTTGCCTGAGGCAAGAATCGGTATCTCCTCGACGTCGACTACCTTCTTCGGCACCCAGAGGGCGGGAATTCCGTCCTCGAGGAGCTTTGCTCTCAGTTCCTGAAGGTCGATGTCAGGGTCTGAACTCAAAAGGATCAGTGCCTCCCCTTTCGCTTCGTCCGGTACTCCTACCACTGCAATCGTGCGCTCGTCGTCCGTATGGCCGAGAGCCTTGTTAATGACATCCTCCACTGTTTCGTGAGGCACCATCTCACCACCGATCTTCGAGAAGCGGGAAAGCCTGCCCTCAATGTAAAGGAAACCGTCTTCATCCAAGCGCCCAATGTCGCCTGTCATGAACCAGCCGTTTTTTATGACAGCTTCAGTTTTCTCGGGCTGATTCAGATATCCTTCGAAGACGTTCGCGCCACGGAGCCAGATCATACCTGAGCTATGAACAGGTAACGGCTCATGAGTCTCTGGATCGGTAATGCGAACGGCAATACCGGGCAAAAGAAGACCCACCGAGCCAAACCGGCGGTTGGGAACTACAGGGATGCGATCATCCGGATCCACCTCCGGATCCGGGAGGTTCACGTTGGTGGCTGGCGATGTCTCAGTTAACCCGTATCCCTCCAGAACGGGCTTATCGAATCGCTTCTCGAAACTGTCCGCGACTTTCTTGGGTAGCTTCTCGGCACCGGTGATAACCAACTTGGCGCTGGCCAGCTGTTCTTTCGTTGCCTTACGCAGATAGCCACGAAGGAAGGTCGGAGTGGTCAGGATCAAACTGACCGAATATTTCTCGATCAGCTCTGCCAGCGTACCCACTTCCAGGGGACTCGGATAGGTCACCACACTGACACCCTCGATCATCGGGTACCAGAGAGTCACGGTGCAGCCGAAGCTGTGAAACAAAGGAAGACAGCCGAGGATCTTGTCGTCCGACTTCATATCGATACGGGCACCAAACTGATTCACATTCGCGAGCATGTTCCGGTGGGAAAGGACCACACCCTTCGGGTCTCCGGAGCTTCCACTGGTAAACAGGAGCACCGCTTCGTCATGCCCGCCTTTCTTGGAAAGCTTTAGCATTGCTCGGAGCATCCCGACCGACATCACCTTTGAAAGCACCAGCCAGAGGCCAATTCGTTTTTTCACACCGGGAAGGATCCGGTCGATCATCAACAATTGGCGATTCGGCGGCCAGTTGAACGAACTCATTTTCCGAACAAATGGATCTGCCGTGATGTACTTATCCAGCCCGGCCTGCTCGATGCACGACTCGATCGCCTTCTCTCCGGCAGTGAAATTGAGGTTCACCGGAATCTTTCCGGCTAAGAGAACAGCTGCATTCGCAAGAAAGCCTCCTTTTCCTGGGGGTAAGATAATCCCCACTCGTGGTTTCGTAGTTTCCTTTCGAATGATCTTTGCCAGAACAATCGCGGCGGCAAGAAGCTTATCGAAACGAAGATCTGAATGATCCAGACCGTCAATGATCTGAGCGGACTTCCCATGCCGCTTCAACCCTTTGAGAATCTCATAGGCCAAATTACTGCGAAAAAGAGGCCTATTCTCATACGCCGCTTCTGACGCGATCAGAAGATTCTCCGTGAAATTGGCGAGGTTCGATGCCTCACGTCGTAGAGGCTCCCCAAAGGACAAGACAATTCGCTCTACATCGGTGCGGTTTTCCACACTGAGCGCAGATTCTTCTGGATGATCGACAAACAGAGGAAGAACCGGTGCCCCCGCGCTTGTTAAAAACTTCAATATCTCGGAAGGCACTTCAACCACTTGTCCTGATCGCGTGTGGGCCAAACCCGGGATAAAAATCGCCACGGCGTCATCCGCGAGGCATTGGTGCAATTCCTTTTTGAACACGTCCTTCGCCCCTTCCTCCGAAGAAAACTCAAGAGCCTCGGTATCTTCTTTCTCAAGATGGGCCTGCAATAGCGGATCGTAGTCCAATCCCCTTTCGATCAAATAGACGAGCCTACGACCGATCAGCTTCTTCTCGAGATGCAGCAGATCTTGAAAAGAGAGACGATTAGCGATAACGAGAACGCCGCCTGATGGGATATTCGATTCCCCGTATACTTCGAGCTTGTCGTGGAGACTGGCCATAAGAACTGAATTTGGCGTGTTTTTACACCATTTCGACCAGTTTAGCGATTTTCCCCTTCAAAAACAGTGGTGTTTTGCCTTAAGTGGCTGCCTTAATACCGTCCCTGTCGCTTTGCAGCGGACGGAGTAACACATTCCAACATGTCTGACGAAAACTCTTCTAAACCTCCGGCGAACGCCTACTGGCGCGCCAATCTGATCTGGGTAGGCATCCTGATGACCATCTGGTTCGTCGTTTCCTATGGCTGCGGCATTCTCTTTGTCGAGGAGCTGAACAAGATTCGCATCGGTGGTTTCAAGCTGGGCTTCTGGTTTGCCCAGCAGGGAAGCATCTATGTCTTTGTCGTCCTGATCGCGGCCTACGTCCTGATCATGAAGAAACTCGACCACAAATACTCGAAGAAGAACTGAGTATTTCGCTCCAAAACCCCGCTTATTTCTATTTTCAATGGACGTTCAATACTGGACCTATCTCATCGTCGGACTGACCTTCGCCCTCTACATTGGTATCGCGATCTGGTCGAGAGCCAGCTCTACTGGTGAATTCTACGTCGCTGGCGGCGGCGTTCCCGCCCTCGCCAACGGCATGGCCACAGCTGCCGACTGGATGTCAGCGGCTTCATTCATTTCCATGGCTGGAATTATTTCCTTCGTCGGGTACGACGGCTCCGTCTATCTAATGGGATGGACTGGTGGCTATGTGTTGCTCGCACTTCTCCTCGCACCTTATCTCCGGAAATTCGGCAAATTTACCGTTCCGGATTTCGTGGGTGATCGCTACTACTCAAGAACCGCTCGAATCGTCGCGCTCATGTGCGCGCTTTTCGTTTCTTTCACCTACATCTGCGGACAGATGCGAGGTGTCGGGGTGGTCTTCTCGCGATTCCTTTTCACCGAGGATATGGAGATGCTATTCGGATGGGAACAGATCACCTGGGGTGTTCTCATCGGGATGACAATCGTCTTTTTCTACGCCGTTCTCGGTGGGATGAAAGGCATCACCTATACACAGGTCGCTCAGTACTGCGTGCTGATTTTCGCCTTCATGGTTCCGGCGATTTTCATCTCCATCATGATGACCGGAAATCCGATCCCTCAGCTCGGCTTCGGAGCTCAAGTCACAGGAGAAGACGTCTACCTCCTCGACAAGCTCGATGGCCTCAGTCAGGAACTTGGCTTCGCTGCCTACACCGATGGATCGAAATCGATGATGGACGTTTTCTTTATCACCATGGCGCTGATGGTCGGAACGGCCGGTTTGCCTCACGTGATCATTCGATTTTACACAGTGAAAAAGGTTAGCGCGGCCCGTGTCTCAGCTTTCTGGGCATTGCTCTTTATCGCAATCCTTTACACCACAGCTCCGGCAGTCTCAGTGTTTGCACGCACCAACTTGCTGGAGAGCATTCCCGGCAAATCGTATGCTGAAGCTCCTGACTGGCTGAAGTCCTGGGAAAGCACAGGGCTTATTGCCTGGATCGACAAAAACGACGACGGAAAGATCCAGTATGAGAAGGGTGATGCCTTCACCGGCAAACCTGTCTACGACGATGCCGAAGCAGGTAAGAACGGAGAGCGTCTCCTCGTTAACGAGCCCACGTCGAACGGAAACGAACTCTACGTCGACCGTGATATCATCGTTCTCGCGAATCCGGAGATTGCCGGTCTGCCCAACTGGGTCGTCGCTCTCGTGGCGGCAGGTGGTCTGGCCGCAGCGCTATCGACTGCTGCCGGTCTGCTTCTCGTGATTTCAACTTCTGTCGCTCACGACCTTGTGAAGAAGACCTTCGCGCCCGGTCTGTCCGATAAAAAGGAGCTCACCATTGCCCGCTGTGCGGCCGGTGCTGCGGTGGTCATCGCTGGATACTTCGGCATCAACCCGCCAGGATTCGTTGCTCAGGTTGTGGCTTTCGCCTTTGGTCTTGCAGCGTCCTCTTTCTTCCCTGTCATCATTATGGGGATCTTCGATAAGCGGATGAACCGCGAGGGAGCGATCTCGGGAATGATCGTCGGTATCGTCTTTACCGCTGCCTACATCATCTACTTCAAGTTCATCAATCCCGCCGCGAACACGAAAGAGAACTGGTGGTTCGGAATTTCTCCTGAAGGTATCGGAACCCTTGGGATGATCTTTAACTTCATTGTCGCCATCACCGTTTCCTTCTTCACTCCACGACCTCCTCAGGATGTCGTCGATATGGTGGAAGGTATCCGCCAACCCGAAGCGGAAGGCGAAGAACTCGCAGTGGCGGATCACTGATTGAAAGATAGGCCGATGGCAAACACCGTTGTGCTATATCGACCAGTCGGGCAGCGAGAGTTGGATCTGCTGGAGAAAAGCGATTTCTCCAGCTGGCCACCTCGCCTTCCCGATCAGCCGATTTTTTACCCAGTTACGAACGAGGAATATGCAGCCCAGATCGCTCGCGAGTGGAATACAAAAGATGCGCTAAACGGCAACGTTGGCTTTGTTACTCGCTTCGCCGTTGAGAGCGATTATCTGTCTCAGTTCCAGGTTGAGACAGTCGGAGGCAGTGAGCACACTGAATACTGGATTCCATCGGAGAGACTGGACGAGTTCAACCAGCACATCGTAGGGAAGATCGAAGTCATCCGAAAATTCCTTCCTGAAGGTGAGGTCGATCTCTAGTATTCTGGAGTAGTTCCTGCTTCCCACTTACCCACACATGTCTCTTCACATCATAGAGCACCCGATTATTCGCGAGCGGCTAACTCACATCCGTTCGGTCGATTCTGATACGGCTGCATTTCGGCATGCCCTCCACGATATTTCGAGGCTGATGTGCTTCGAGGTGACGAAGGATCTGGAAACGAATCCGTGCACGGTCAAGACCCCGCTAAAGAAAACCGAGGGGCATTCCCTGACACGTCCGATAGTTCTCGTTCCTATCCTGCGGGCAGGAGTGGGTTTGATGAATGGCTTTGCTGATATCCTCACGGAGGCATCGGTGGGTTATATCGGCCTCTATCGAGACGAAGAGACGCACCAGCCTCACCGTTACTACTGCAAGATGCCTCCTAACATCGCCGAGGCCGATGTCATCCTCATTGACCCGATGCTGGCGACTGGTGGCAGCGCAGCCGACGCTGTGGACGAACTGAAATCCGAAGGCGCAACCCAGATTCGGTTCGCGTGTCTCATTGCTGCTCCGGAAGGTGTGGAGGCATTTTCCAAACGCCATCCTGATATCGAGATTTACACCGCCGCTCTCGACGAGCATCTCAACGAGAACGCCTACATCGTCCCCGGACTGGGAGATGCAGGCGATCGGTATTTTGGGACCTGACCTGGGCGGTCAGCTTTTCTTCAAGCTCGCCAGATAGGCCAGGATGTCGCGCAGTTCGTCCTTTTTCAGGATGTAGCCCATGGGCGGCATGGTAGACACGACCGGGGTTCTTTCCTTCACGTCTTCGACGGAGATCTTTGTCTCATTGTTCTCCGCGTCACGCAATGTGATGACTCCCTTTTCCTCCTTACGAAATTGACCGGCAATGGATGTGCCGTCCTTCAGGGTTAGGGAAATGGTGCCGTATCCCTTTGCTACAACCTTCTGAGGGTCGACTAGAGATTCGAGCAGGTAGTTCATGTCCCGCTTCTTACCGATGTCTTTAAGATTCGGTCCGACGTTGCTTCCTTTGCCGTCTTCCACCTTGTGGCAACGGATGCACTGCGCGGCAGCGTGGTTCATGAAAACCGATTTTCCGCGGGCCTTGTCACCGCCCGCCATTGCCACCTTGAAAGGAGCCAGCACATCGGTGGCCGCCGCAGCCATCCACTCTGCTTCCATGGCCTGAACGGGTTCGGCAATCGCTACGCTGTCACCGAAGGCAGGATCTTTTGCAGTCTCCAGCACATCAAGCTGCAAAGGAGCATCGAGCTTTCCTTCCTTCAGTTGGAGAACGAGATTTTCCATCAACTCGTTTCCGCCGACTTGCGGCAGTTGGCGAATGGCATGCTGCTTTACTGGAATGGAAGCATCGCTATCTACACGCCTCTGTATCTCTGTAAGAGCTTTGTCGCTATCCAGCCCTGCGAGGATCTCCAGTGCGGTCTCGCTCACTGAGTCCGCCTTGTCCTTTAACGACGTTGAAACCACCTCTTCCAGTTCCGGAGCTTTCTGAGTTGAAAGGGTTTTCAACGCCTCCGATCTCAATCCTGCGCTGGCCTTCTGATTCCCAACGACTGCAACGAGCGTGTCGTTCGCAATCTTCAGATTCGACTGCTGAGCCAATGCCATCGCTCCCTGGCGGACGGACGAATATTTGGAGGTCAGCATCGCGTCGAGATTCTGCTTCAATGCAGCAGCGACGATTCCCGCATCACGTTCTTCAAGGGGGCGGTATCGGCCAATGACCAGATCGAGATCCTCGGGCTTCGTCCAGTTTTCCAAAGCTTCCAGTCCCGCCTCAAGGAGTTCTTCATCCGCTTCCCCAGCAGCAACAAACTGAGCGACTCGCCCGGCACTCTCACCATCACCGAGACGGTAATTCGCACTGATGGCACGGCGAGTGAAGGGCTCATGGTTCAGGTGTTTCCCGAGGGATTCGGCGAGTGCCGGGAAAGCATCCGGAATCATCCAATCGTCGTGAATGGCACGAGCTGCGTCGCCCGCGATCAAAGATGACGTGTCACTAAGAAAAGTGGTTACTTCAGGAGCACCGCGTTTTCTCAAAGCAATCACAGCACAGGTCCTGACAAAATCAGATTTGTTGTCTTTCAATCCGACCAATTTGTCGGTCGGAGCACACCCGGCAAAGGCGATCACACCCGCATGGCGCAGGTAAGTCATCCCTACGTTGTGCTCTTTTCGATCGAGAACCTTTACCACCGCATCGAATGCAGACGCATCCTGCAGGCGCCCCAATCCAAGCAGCGCCTGCATCCTGACACGCTGCGAGGGGTCGTCCAATCTTCCTACGAGGGTCTCCGTGAGAGGATGGGATTCTCCACCAGGGCCGGGGATACGGTCGAGCCCGAGATTTCTGCCGTATTGATCTGTCACCGTCCGAATGGCCTGTGCCCGGATCTCGGGGTCAGCATCGTCGAACAAAGCGACCAATGTCTCGTCCTCGGCGGCGTCTTTGCGAATCAATTGTCCCAGTCCCCAGATCGCATGGATGCGCGCCATCTGATTGCCCGCGACTTCCCCGGCTACAGTAGTAAAGGCCGCTCCATCGCCGCGCTTTGCCAGCTCGAACTGGGCTTTCAATCGTACTCTCTGGTCAGGAAATCCAAGGTGTTTGACCAACTGAGCTTTCTCCGATTTCCCAAAATCGGCGGCGATGAGATCCTGCGTCAGGTCGCGGTCATTCAGTGCGGTCGGCTGGCCCACATCGATGCGCCAGACGGCTCCACTCTCATTCAATGGATAACCGCCGCCCCAGTCGACCCCATAGAGGGCACCGTCGGGCCCAAAACAGAGGCCGACCAGAGGCACCCCTTCCCCGATCTTATGATCGTTTACCATCTGGAAGCTGTCTCCATCTGGACGGATCTGAAACGCCCATTGCTCACCCCGTGGGGCACTTGTCAGGAAGAAATAATCCTGATATTCGGGCCCGAGAGCCGTTCCGGGATTCATTTTGAAACCCGCAGGACCGTTTTCGTAGTTGCAGCGCGGTGGAGTAAACCATGCTGGCTGCCCTTCCTCGTAAGGAGTGTGCATATTGTCATGGATCCAAGGGTTGTATCCCTCGCGGAGATACTGCCAGTTCGAGCGCCATCCCAAATCAGTGTATTGCTCGATCTGAACAAAGCGCTCACGTTCTCCGGGATAATCCGCGTCGTTGTCCACGCCGAAAAAGTTTCCGTATTGATCGAAGGCCACTTCCTGGATGTTCCGCTGCCCATGGGCATAGACTTCGAAGTTCGAACCATCGGGTTCGCAGCGCATCAGACCACCCTGATTGGGATAGCGGTAATCTAAGCCTTCCGGTGTTTTCACCCGGATTCCCTTGTCCCCCACGGACCAGTAGATTCTTCCGTCCGGCCCTACGCTGAGGCCGTGCATGTCGTGTCCCGCATAGGCGAGGTGGACTCCAAACCCTGACACGAGCACTTCTTTCTCATCCGCAACGTCGTCTCCATCCGTGTCGCGAAAGCGAACCAGTTCTGGAACGGGACAGACAAAGACTTCCTTGTCGTGGAAAAGAACGCCACCGGCAACACCGCCGATCAAGTGATTCAAATCCTCTGCGAACACCTTCGTTTTGTCAGCCAGTCCGTCGCCATCCGAATCCCAGATCAAGTGGACGCGTTCAGTCAAGGCGGTGAGGTCTTTGATGTCATGAATGCCATCACCCGTGTAGTCAGCGACACGCTCCTTGTTCTTTTCGCTGTTCTCGGGAGTGAACTGCTCCCGGTAGAAATTCATCTTGTCCTCGATGCTCTGAAAGCTGAGGTCGTTCGGAATCCAGTCTGAGTTGGGACGAATATCGAGATCGTTCGCCTTCCGGCGCTGCGTCTGAGTCACATAGGCTCGCCCCTGAGGATCAAAGGAGAGGGCGACTGGATCGGGAACCGGGAAATCCGGAGTCCACTTTTGAAACTTCAGCTGCTTGGGATCAGCTTGCTTTGCTGTTGGTATCTCAACTTTTACTCCCCGGAGTTCGACATCGTCCCACATGCCCTTGTCGTCAAAGGTTCCCAGCCCAATTCGTCCCCACGTAAAGGTCTTATCGTGAGCCACGTGGGTCGGTGTGTCCATGTCGTCGAAATAGATCTCGATGAGACCATCCGCGACCTTTCGGACGATCTTCACGTCGTGCCAGGTTTTGTCTTTCCATGGTGTTCCGTCTGTACCCTTCTCCGTAATTGCGACACGAGGCGCTTCATTGACGAGGAAGATCTGATTCGCGTGGGGATCCGCTTTCTGGCCCAGGTGGATGTAGTAGTAGTTCGCCGGATTCTGGTATCCGAAGAACAGGCACATATCGCGATGCCCGTAGGATTCCTTGGTTGTCTGGACCTTGGCCGTGAGGACGAAATCTCCGACAGCATGCCCTTTCAGAAGGGATATGTTTTTGGGGCTCCGGTAAGGAGGTTCGTATTTGGAACCGCCGAGATTTTCGTAGACCTGATTGCCCTCGACTTCGGTAATCTTCCAAGCGCTCTCGTCGGTAGGCTCCCAGTTTTCGATACCGCCGGAGAAATCATCAGAATAAACCACCGGCAAATCTTCTGCCGTAGATAGCGATAGGGCACCCACCGTGAGGGCAATAACCAAAAGGGGATTTTGCATTCCGAAACGTCTCACATTTCTGTTTTCGAATCCACTTTTCGCCTTCAGCAAAAGCGTGCGTATTTCTGTCCCTTTGCTCTGCGCAAAACGGATTTTCGCAAAATGATGGGAAATGAAGGGGTTTTCGTTTTTGGGTGATATTATCGAATATTTTCTATCCAACCATTTGATATATAGATGATTACAAAATCTTAGAAAATGATCGCGACCCATCATTTTGACGCATTTCATGCATTTGGCCGACTTTTCGGCGTTTTGTGAAGCGACGGTGAATTTTTGTCTACGAAGAAATCAGAACTTCGCCAGACGACACCGCCAGTGAGAATACAACACTAACACAATCACAACAAAATGTCGAGATAGACCCTTCGCAGGTCGACACCCCAAGATCAGCAGCAACTACTACCGTCCGAACCGGGACTGCAGCAGTCGCTGGCTTCGGTGGTGGCGTCGTATTCCTGCCCTTTTGTTTCGCGGGGATCGCGGAGGCGGGTTTCGGAGCAGTCGAAGAGTTCGGCCTGATCGAGAGGAATTTCTTCCTGAGGATCGACGAACTCGAACATGCCTTCATAGGCTGACGATTTGTAGATATTGAAGATCTTGTCGCAGACGGCGTAGCGCTTTCCTCGATCCATGGCATGTCCGTCGTCATCAAGAACTCGCTTGAACGGCCCCTTGTAAATGACGGCCTGGTTCCGCTCGAGACAGACGCCTTCTTTGCCTTTGTAGGCCTCAATGGTCATGCTACGGAATTCAATTCCCTTAACGGTCTGCCAGGGCTCTTTGTCGAGCTTGAGAATCTGGACTCCGTAGAAACCGGCGTCTTCAAAAGCCTGGAGGAAATCATCTTCACGGAAGGCACCGGAAATACAGCCGCTCCAAAGCTCGGGATCGTTCTGGAGTTCAATCGGAACGTCTTCGTCGCAGACAATGTCTGAGATCACGGCTCTGCCGCCCCGCTTCAGGACTCGGTGGATTTCCTGGAACATCTGGTGGCGGTTTGCCTTCGAGACCAAGTTCAACACGCAGTTGGAAACGACCACATCGACCGAGTCACTCTCGACGAGGGGCTTTCTCACGCGCAGATCAGCAGCCATTTCTTCGGCTTCCAGGAAACCGTTGGCGTCGGAGATCGGCTTAGTCTTCAGCTCCTCTTCGAGTGCTTCCAGATCCAGCTGGAGGTCCTGGATTCTTCCTTTCCGAAATTCGACGTTCTCGTATCCGATTCGCTCTCCCACGATAGGGGCATTCGTGCGGGCGACTTCCAGCATATCATCCGTCATATCGACTCCGATGACTTTCCCTTCTGCTCCGACTACCTGACTGGCGATAAAACAAATCTTACCGGTTCCGCTACCGAGGTCCAAAACCGTCTCGCCCGGCTTCACATACTGACTCGGATCGCCGCAGCCATAATCTCGTTCGATCACTTCACTTGGGATCACTTCGAGATACTGCTGATTGTATTCAACGGGGCAACATAACGCTTCCTGCCGGGCGTTTGCGCCTTCAGCATAGCGATCTTTAACAACAGTTTCGGTTTTCATTGGTTTGAGAGAGGGTGTCGCAGGTTTTGCACCTTTGAAAAAGGAGATTTCTTCTGGATCAGATTTCAGCCAGCCAGTGTTCGGTTTCTCTTTGCTCATTTCTAACGCTGATATTGATGGAGGACTTCGTCGGACGGGATCAAACGGTTCACATTTTTGTTAGGAAAGTGAGCCTCCGCATGAGCTTCCACTGCCTGCCGTGCAGCCGAAGCAGTGATTGCCGGTGCGGATCGACTTTTCCAGGAAACTCTCCAATTCGATATCCCAGAGCTTCATGCCGTTGCGGCTTCCATTGCCGTTTTCCAACGGAAGCTTCATCATTTGATTGAAGTCGCAGTCGTAGACATCGCCTTCCCAACTCACGTTGATCGTGTTTCGACACATGAGGCCTTCCACGGTCCCTGGATTGAAGCTCTCTTTGAGCAAATCCATATACTCCTGCAATTCTCCATTTCGTTTCAGGTAACTGGCAAAACGGGAAATCGGCATGTTTGCGATGCAGTAGAGGGCATTGAAGTCGATATCGAAGTGCTTCTTCATCTCCTCCTTGTAGTCGGCCTCCAGTTCTACCTGATCCGGAGGGAGAAATGCTCCATTTGGATTATAAACGAAGTTGAGAACCAGCTCGGGATCTCGACCATACCCAAGTTCATTCAGCTTTTGAAATGCCTCGATACTGCGGTCGAATACGCCGTCACCTCGCTGCTCGTTCACATTATCGGGAGCGTAGCAGGGCATGCTGGCAATGATTTCGACTTTGTTCTCGGCCAGAAATTCGGGGACCCACTCGTAACCCGGCTCGTTGATGATCGTCGCATTGAGTCGATCCATGACTCTGCGAGGCTGAGAAAAATTCCTCACCGACCGCACAAGTCGCTGAAAGTCAGGGATCATCTCAGGTGTGCCGCCTGTCAGGTCCAACGTCGGTATCTCGGTCTGCTCGAACCACTCGATGATGCGATCCACCGTTTCACCGGTCATGATCTCCTTCCGCGCAGGACCTGCATTCACATGGCAGTGAACGCAGGTGAGGTTGCACAGCTTTCCCACATTGATCTGCAGGATTTCGGTTTCGGCACGACGAAGCGGGCTGCCAGACTCGACTAAAGCCTTGTCGAATTCGTTTTTCGTTTCAGAAATCACCATAAGTCTTGCCCGGTTGTTCGACGTGGACTTGGGAAATAGTTTACCCTTCTACGTGACAAAACCCTCACATAGAGCCAGAAATTTCCATCAGTGAAAGAAGAAACGCTTTTTTCTTGGAAAGGTTCGTCTCACACTTACGTTTCAAGATAGACAATGGATTGCGTACAACAGAAAATCGCAGACACCCTCATCGACTCGTATCACGAGATCGGAGGTATCAATCGTATCGACAGTGCAAACCTGCCGTCGAAGCGGACGATCACCTCGACCTGTGAGCGCTTGCTGCAGTTGCTCTTTCCCGGTTACCACGACGAAGATCCCATCCCAGCTGATGAACTGGAAATGATCACCGCCGAGCGTATTGCCGTGCTCGTAGAATCCCTCGAAGTGGAGGTCGCCAAGTCAATTCGTCTTCGCGACGGTGAGACAGGGGAAGCCCATTCCGGCCTTCACCAGTTGGCTCGGGACCTGGTCTGCGAGTTCCTCGGCCACCTGCCCGAGCTGCGCCGCATTCTCCAGACAGACGTCGAAGCGGCCTACGAAGGTGATCCGGCTGCGAAAAATTTTGATGAAATCATCCTCGCTTACCCCTGCGTCGAGGCGATCTCGATCCAGCGCTGCGCGCATTGCCTTTACGAACTGGATGTTCCGCTGATTCCTCGAATCATGACGGAGTATGCCCACAACCTGACTGGGATCGATATTCATCCCGGTGCGACGATCGGCACACATTTCTTTATCGACCACGGGACAGGCGTCGTCATTGGTGAAACCTGCGTGATCGGGAATCACGTGAAGCTCTACCATGGAGTCACCCTGGGAGCCCGCAATTTCCCCAAAGATGAAAACGGGCGCGTCGTCAAAGGCAACAAGCGCCACCCCAATGTCGAAGATCACGTCGTGATTTATCCACACGCAACGGTGCTGGGTGGGAAAACGACGATCGGAAAAAGCTCTACCATCGGAGCGAACGTGTTTTTGCGCGAGAGCATTCCGCCGAACTCTTTCGTCACGACCGTAGGTGAAGAACTGAACATTTTTAACAAGCTCACCGGAGAGCCTGTCGTCACTGCCGAGCCAACGGCGTAAGAGCCCCCCATGCCCGAACAACTGGAGCTATTTGGCGACAGCGAATTCGCCGAGAAGAAAGCCTCACCCTCTCCTCCCACCGAGGAGATCCCGGAGAGTGCTCATCCACAATCGGGCA
The DNA here is from genome assembly GCA_002698785.1 of Verrucomicrobiales bacterium. Taxonomy (GTDB): domain Bacteria; phylum Verrucomicrobiota; class Verrucomicrobiia; order Verrucomicrobiales; family DEV007; genus Arctic95D-9. The sequence goes on from PAAG01000049.1 coordinate 45,028, forward strand.
GGGACGAAGCACTGACGAAGATCGCGGCGCAGTATGCCCGCGGTTTACGACTCCGGAAACTAGCCGAGCAGGTTGAAGTGGTGTGGAACCACCGCATGCGGACCGCAGCGGGCAGGGCCTATTACCAGATCGGTCGGATCGAGCTGAACACTCGACTACAGCAACTCCCTGAGGAATCGAGAGGCACAGAAATCCAGAATACATTTCTCCACGAACTTGCCCATCTGGTTTCCTTCGCAAGAGCTCGGGGCCGCAAGATTCAGCCTCACGGACCGGAATGGAAGCAGGCCTGCCACGACCTGGGCATTCCGGGCGAGGATCGCTGCCATTCCCTCAATTTCCAGCCTCGCAGAATGAAGCGGAAATACGCGTATGTCTGTGGGAACTGCGGATCTACGGTTGAGCGGGTTCGCAAACTCCGGCGATACAGCGCCTGCTACGAATGCTGCCGCAAGCACAACAAGGGGCAGTATGACGATCGCTTTCGCCTGATCGAGAAAAAGCTCCCGCAAGGCTAAAAGGCGCCGACTTTTGCCCTTTGTTTCGGCTCGCAATTGGATAGGGTGGTAGAGCTATGAGATTCACCCCCGCCATCTGCACCGCGTTGGTGCTGTTTACCGCCTGCTTTGCCCGTGCTGAAGAGTGGATAGATCTGTTCGACGGGAAGACGCTGGAAGGCTGGTCTGCGAGAGGCGAAACGGAATCGCTCGAAGTATCGGAGGGAGAGATTCATCTCCTCTGTAAAAACAACGTCTGGGTCGTGAGCGACCGGAAGATGAAGGACTTCGAGGTCAGTCTCGATGTGTTTTTACCGGAAGATGCTTCAGCGGCGAAACTGAATTCGGGACTCGCATTCCGATGCACCGGCGACTCTGGCAAACCGAAAGGATACCAGTGCGAGATTGAGGCGCCCTACCCCGGTCACAACGGTGGGATTTTTGGAATCGGACTGGGAGGCTGGCTCTACCCCAAGAAGGGTGAGGAAGCAGCGCTCCAGAGTTCGCTTGAGGGGATCCTGAAAGAAGGAGACTGGAATACTTACCGGGTGATCTGCCACGGCCCCTTGATCACCACTTTCGTAAACGACCAGATGATCTCCCAGATCGAAGACGATCAATCGCTGGAGGGATATTTTGGCATTCAACACCATGGAAAAGGCGGGACGATCCGCTTTCGAAATATCCGGGCGCGGGAGCTTCCGAGCCCCTCTCCCGCTGTTACGACAGAGCGCCCTAACATTCTCTGGATCACTGCGGAAGACATGAGCCCTACTCTGGGCTGTTACGGCGACTCTTACGCAAAGACTCCGAACATCGACAAGTTTGCCACGGAAAGCGTGCGCTATACGAACGCCTTCGCGGCGGCACCAGTTTGTTCTCCGTCGCGCTCGACCCTGATCACGGGGATGTGGGCCCCCAGCACTGGAACAAGCCAGATGCGATCGGGGTATCCCCTGCCATCCGAAGTGAAGGGTTTCCCGACTTACCTCCGTGAAGCTGGCTACTTCACCACGAACAATGTCAAAACCGACTACAACACGGCTGATATCAATCGGCTGATCGAAGAGTCATGGGACATCAACAGTGATACGGCGCACTGGCGAAGCGAAAAACGAGAAGACGACCAGCCATTCTTCTCGGTTTTCAACCACATGGTTTCCCATCAGTCCCGCACGATGGTCTGGCCCTATCAAGCGTTTCAGGATTTTGTGCAATCTTCCCTTTCCGCGGAGGAAGTTCACGACCCTGCGAAAGCACCGGTCCCGCCCTATTACCCTGATACGGAAGTGACTCGGAAAACGATCGCTCGTTTTTACGACTGCGTCAGCGTGCTCGATCAGCAAGTCGGTCGGCTGCTCGATCAGTTGGAAGAAGACGGCCTCGCCGATGATACGATCGTTTTCTTTTACTCCGACCACGGCTCGGGAATGCCTCGCCATAAGCGACTGCTGCACGATTCAGGAATGAAGGTCCCACTGATGATTCGTTTCCCGGACAAATACAAGCACCTCGCCCCGGCCGAGGCTGGCGAGACGATCGACCGACTCGTGACCTTTGTGGACTATCCGAAAACCGTGCTTTCCCTGGCGGGTCTGTCGGCACCGGAATACATGCAGGGAGATGTCTTTCTCGGTCCGGTTGCAGATCCGGCAGCGGAATTTGTGTATGGGTTCCGCGATCGAGTCGATGAGGTCTTCGATTGCTCCCGCTCAATCCGAAGCAAGAAATACCTCTACATTCGGAACTACCTCCCCCATCACTCGTGGATGCAGCCCAGCGTCTTTTCCGATCTGGGTGAGATCCGGCAGGATTTGTGGGAATACATCGAAGAGAATCCTGAATCCCTGACAGAGCCACAGAAACATTTCATGGGTAAGACTCGCCCCGTGGAAGAATTCTACGATGTCGAAGCTGATCCTGACAATATTCACAATCTCCTCGCCAAGGGCGAACCGGATGCGGCGACGAAACAAGCTCTGGAAGAGCACAGAGAGATGTTCAAGAAAAAGCGCATGGAGATCCTCGACGTGGGAGTCGTTCCAGAGTCGATCATCACCGACTACATGCGCGAAGAGGAAGCGCCGATCCGGGACATCATGACCGGAGAGACGAATCACCATCCCGATCTGGAAAAAATATGGGCGGCAGCAGACCTCGTCGGTTTCGGCAGCAGGGCGGAGCTGCTGGAATTGATCGACTCCGGAGACGATGCCCTCCGCTTCTGGGGTGTGATCGGATTGCGACATGCTTCTCCAGATGACCAGGACCTGCTCGAACAGCTCTACGATCGAATGGACGACATCTCCGCGCCCGTGCGGATCGAAATGGCTTTCTGGATGGCGGAGGCTTCTGAGAAAAATCGCACGGAAGCGCTGCGAGTGCTCGCCCGAGAGCTGGACAATGCCGAGTGGTGGACTGCTCTTCGCGCCTGCCGGTCCATCGAACTTCTCGGAGAGAAAGCACGTGCTCTTCTACCGTTTATGAAAAAGGTGTATCGCCAGACAAGGCACGCCCCGGGAGATGCGAATTTCTTCCTGGCGTTCTCGGCCGGAGCCTATCTGGATAAACTCGGCGAAGAAACCGAGCCGTGGGATTTCACGCCCAGTGCGGGGAGCTTTTCCGCCGATCCGCCCGATAAGGAAGAGGAGTGATTTCACGCCCCGACACTTTTGGACGTCACCTTTGTCCCGCGTAGAGGGCGGTTGACCCGAAGCCGTCTTTCCCTGACACTTCCCGCCCTATGAAGAGGATCGTTCTCAGCCTTACCCTTCTTTCCCTGGCTATCCCAGCCTTTGCCGAATGGCCGGAATTCCGTGGCCCCAACCAGGACGGCACTACCGACGCCGAAAACCTGCCCACCGAATGGAGTGAGGAAAAGAACGTGAGTTGGAAAACTCCCATCCACGGGCTCGGGTGGTCGACACCTCTTATCTCCGAGGGAAAAATCTGGCTCACTACGGCCACGGAAGATGGGCGTGAGATGTCGATCCTGTGTGTCGATGAAGCCTCGGGAGAAATCCTGCTCGATCGTGTTTTCATCACGAACGACAACCCCGAGCCACTCGCCAATCCGATGAATACGTATGCTTCTCCGACGGGCGTCGTTGAGAAGGGCCATGCGTATTTTCACTTCGGTTCGTATGGGACTTTCTGCCTCGATACAGAGAGCTACGAGATGCTCTGGCAGCGTCGCGACCTGACCTGCAGCCACTGGCGGGGACCTGCTTCCTCTCTCGCGATGTGGGAGGATAAAGTCATCCTGACGATGGAAGGCGCCGACCAGCAGTACTTTGTCGCTTTGAACAAAGAGACCGGAGAGACGATCTGGCGACGTGATCGCTCCACGAATTACGACGACGAGAAGGAAGGTATTCCCGCCAACAGCGGTGACATGCGCAAGGCCTACAGCACTCCGATTTTTGTTCCCGTTGGAGATGTCGTCCAGATGATCAGCAACGGGGCCAAAGCGGCCTGGGCTTACAATGTGGAAAACGGTGAGGAAATCTGGAGCGCTCACTATGCGACCCATTCCCCTTCTTCCCGCTCCATTTACAGTAAAAAGGAAGGGATGGTTTACATCAACACCGGACTGGGTAAGGCCGAGATCTGGGCAATCAAACTCGATCCCAAGGCCAAGGGCGAAATTTCTGAGACGCATCTCGCCTGGAATTACATCAAGCGAACACCAAAGCGCTCCTCCCCCGTTCTCGCCAATGGACTGATCTTCATGGCAAACGACGGGGTGATCAGTTGCGTCGACGCGAAAACCGGAGAAGCGAAGTGGACCGAAAGAGGCGGGCATGAATACTCGGCCTCTCTGCTCAGCGATGGGAACGTGGTTTATTTTTTCGACGAAGAGGGACTCTGCACGGTCACCAAAGCGGGTGCAGAATTCGAAGTCGTCAGCGAAAACCATCTCGACGACGGGCTGATGGCCTCTCCGGCAGTGAGCGGTGATGCCCTCATCTTGCGCACCAAGACGCATCTGTATCGTGTAGCCAAATAGCTGGCGAGTTGATATTGTTACGCGGTGAAATTGAATAAGAAAATAGGCAGCCTCATTCTCGCAGGGCTGCTCCTGGTCCTGGTTGTTTTTCTTTTTCCCTCGCTCGAAAGTGAACCAGCACCACCTGCTGCCACTCCAGAGCCTGTTCGTGAGGCTTACTGGATCAGGGCTTTTGGATCACAACAGAAGCTTCTGGAAGGTCATCTCGATGTCTGCCTGGTGGGAGATTCGCTGACACAGTATTGGGTCGCAGAGGGGCGACCGATCGTCGATCTGCAATTCCGTAACCTGAACGTCGCGAATCTTGGAATCGCCGCAGATCGAACGGAAAACATCCTCTATCGCATCCAGCATCTTAATTTCGATTCGGCGAAACCCGACGTATTTGTATTGCTTGCCGGGACCAATAACCTGGCAAAAACACCACCCGATTCACCAGAGGATACTGCGGCCGGAGTCAAGGCAATCCTGGATGCAATGGAGAAGAAATCGCCGAGGTCCGAAGTAGTGCTTATCTCCATTCTTCCCAACGGAAACGATCCAGAATCCGAGCTTCGCAAAGACATCCAAAAAACGAACGCACTCATCAGCCAGTTTGCAAATTCCCGAGTTCACTACATCGACGTTCATGACCGTTTTCTAAAAGAAGACGGGACATGGAAAAGCAATCTTACCGTCGACAAGACACACCTTTCGGTTCACGGCTACGACATCCTGGGAATCGAGCTGATAAAGGCAATCGATGCGATCCTGAGGGAGAAACGGGATTGACTCTTGATAATGCCGGTATTGTATCCCCCATGCCTCGCCAAACCCTTTTTTCCTCCTGCCTCTACGGGATCGTAGACTTAGGATATGCCGAACCGTCGGACCTTACCCGAGTGACCACCGAGATGCTCGAAGGGGGTATTGATGCCATTCAGCTCCGGGCAAAAGGACACTCGGATTCCGATATCACAGACTGGGCTCGTGAACTCCTGCCTCTGTGTCGCGATGCTGGGGTGCCCTTCATCGTGAACGATTCTCCTGAAATCGCTGCTGAAATTGGCGCCGATGGTGTTCATGTCGGTCAGGACGATGCGCCGATGGACGACGTGCGTGCTATTGTCGGAGACGAAATGCTCGTCGGTCGTTCCACTCATAGCGTAGAACAGGCTGCGAACGCCTCTGCCGATCCCAGGACCGACTATATCGGGTTTGGCCCACTCTTTTCGACTCCAACAAAACCGGACTACGTTCCGATCGGTACCGAGGAAATCGCGACAGTCCACACCAGCCACACGGATCTTCCGATCTTCTGCATCGGCGGAATCAAGAAGGAGAACCTCAATCAAGTCATCAAGGCAGGGGCAAAACGTGCCGTCATTGTATCCGGGATCTTGCAAGCACCCGACATCGCTGCTTATGTCCGCGAAGCTAAATCCCTACTGACCCTATCTTGACCCACCTATGAGCGTTCTTGTTTCCGGATCCATCGCAATCGACCACGTCAAAACCCAGAAAGCATCGCAGGAGAACCTCCTCGGTGGTTCTGCTTCGTATGCAGCGATTGCAGCCAGCTTCTTTTCTCCTGCAGGAATCGTGGGTGTGGTCGGTCACGACTTTCCTGAAGAGCACCTCGATCTGCTCAAGAGCTACAAGATCAACCTCGACGGTATCGAATTTTCCGAAGGCGAAACCTTCCGTTGGACCGGCGAATACATGGAAGACATGAACGACCGGGAGACTCTCGAAGTTGCTCTCAACGTCCTTGAGTCCTGGAAACCTGCGGTCGCTGAATCGCAAAAAGCCGCCAAGATCAACCTGCTTGCGAACGCTCACCCGCTGAACCAGCATGAGGTTATTGATCAGGTCGGTGATACTCCCTCCTTCACTATCGCGGACACCATGGATCTCTGGATCCAGATTTCCCGCGACGAATTGGAGCGCCTTCTCAAGCGAGTCGATCTTCTCGTGCTCAACGATAGCGAGGCCAAGCTAATGCTGGATACTTCAAACGTTGTCGCCGCAGGAAAGGCTCTTCGCGAAATGGGCCCCAAGTATGTGATCGTGAAGAAAGGTGAGCATGGAGCCATGCTTTTCGGTGAGAATGATTTCTTCACCTGTCCTGCCTTTCCACTGCACGAAGTATTCGATCCCACAGGTGCAGGCGACACGTTTATCGGCGGATTTGCTGGTTACCTCGCGAGTCTTGGAAAAGAGTCTTTTACCTTCAGTGATCTGACCAGCGCAATCGCACGAGGCACCATTCTGGCCAGCTTCACTTGTGAAAGTTTCAGCACTCACGCGCTGCAATCACTGACCCAGGATAGCTTCGAGGAACGCCTCAAGACCTTCCGTCAGTATTGCACCTTCGAGTGATTCGGCTCGAAATCCATCCCTGTGTCGGTTACCGTTCCCTAAGGAGGAACCTATGGAGTGGTATTATTCCGATAACTCGGAGCAGCAGCATACTGTCGACGAATCTCAGATTCCCGATCTTGTAAACGCTGGCACGATTCAGCGGACAACACTGGTTTGGAACGAGACGATGTCCGACTGGGAGGACGCCGGAGTGATCCGTCCCGACTGGTTCCCCGATTCTCCGAGTGCATCTGGAGATTCCGTCCTGGCTCCCGTCACCCCGCCGGCTACCGGTTCCACCTCCACAGGGAGCACGAACGACCCTCTCGCAATCTGTTCTTTGGTTTTCGGCATTCTGAGCATCATGTGCCTGGGCCCACTCCTTGGAATCCCTGCGATTATCTGCGGTCACCTTGCTCGGAAGAATGCCGCCACCGAAGCCACCCAATCTTCGAGTCGTGGTCTCGCCCTGGCGGGTTTAATCACCGGGTATTTCGGAACTTTCATGTGGATTCTCTATTTTGCCTTCGGATTCGTGGTCGCGATGCTCGAAGAGTTCAACTGATCTCACTGAAAGGTCTCCTCATAGCTTTCGTCTCGAAGGACGTAACCCTTTCCACCGAGCTATGAAAAAATTACTTCTCCCCCTGATTCTCGCATTGGTGACCGGGCCTACTTTGCGTGCATTTGACCACTCCACCTTCGACAGAATCCTGGGCACTTATGTGAATGGAAACGGGATGGTCGACTACCAGGGCCTCAAACAACACCGGGCCGCACTGGATCAGTATTTGGAGTCCACCGGATCTGTTTCGGAATCGAGTTTCCAATCCTGGAGCCAGGACGAGCAACTCGCGTTTCTCATCAATGTATACAACGCCGAAACGCTCCAGTTCATCGTCGACAACTACCCTGTAGAATCGATCAAAAAGCTCGGCGGCCTCCTCTCCACTCCATGGGATAAGAAAAATGTCGCTCTCTTTGGAGATACCACCACGCTAAACAAGCTGGAGCACGGGATCATCCGGAAACAATACAACGAACCTCGCATTCACTTCGCACTTGTCTGTGCCGCAGTGGGGTGTCCCCCACTTCGAACCGAGGCTTACACCGGCGCCAGACTCGACAGCCAGCTTGACGATCAAGCGCGAACGTTTCTAGCACAATCTTCAAAAAATCGACTCGAAGGCGGCACACTCTACCTTTCATCCATCTTCGACTGGTATGGTGGTGACTTCAAAACGAACGGCAAATCCGTCGCCGACTACGTTGATCCATATATGAGCGGATCAACTTCGGGGAAGAAGGTAGAATTCACCGACTACGACTGGAGCTTAAACGAGCAGTAGAACTCCGACGGTCTATACCACCACGGGATCGCGATGGAAAACGAAGCTCTCACCGAGGATTCTTCTCCTAAGAATTCGGGTAAAAAATGGATTCTCTGGCTTGTGATTGCTCTGGTAATCTTCGCCAGCTTCAAGTTCCTACCGGTTGACGAGTGGATCGAAGTTATCAAAGAGTGGATCGACTCACTTGGACCGTGGGGTCCGATCGCTTACATCCTGATTTACACTGTGGCCGCTGTTTTCCTTCTTCCCGGGGCCGCTTTGACTCCTGTCGCCGGATTTCTTTTCGGGCTGGGTTGGGGGACGCTGTGGACTATCATTGCCTCAAACCTCGGGGCCAACGCGGCCTTCCTCGTGGGTCGTTATTTTGCTCGCGATTTCGTTTCCCGGAAAATCGAGGGGAATGAAAAATTCTCGGCAATCGACAGTGCCGTTGGGCGTGAAGGCTGGAAAATGGTCGGGCTTACTCGCCTCTCTCCCATTTTTCCTTTTGTCTTGCTCAATTATGCCTACGGGCTCACCAAAGTGAAATGGTCTCACTACTCGTTGGCAACCTTGATAGGGATGCTTCCTGGCACAGTGATGTACGTATACATCGGCTACCTCCCTACTCTCGCAGGAGGAGATTCGAAGCAAGACACGGCCAAGATCGTGGTGTCGATTCTATTCTTTCTCGGAACTGTGGCGGCCACCATTTTCATCACAAGGCTGGCAACAAAAACTCTCAAGAAGAGAGCGGATCTTGATTCGTAGTGGTCAGCTGAACTGCACGCCCCACCATTTTTTCGACTGACCCTTCGTCCAGCAAGGTCTTCAAGCCACCGGGGCTGAATCGCTCCATACGGATTACCAAAGTCAGTAACGCCCTGACTTCATCGAGGTTTACCTCCTCTATTCTTCCCTTCAATTCCTGCAGGGGAAAAGCCGAGTAGTCTGTTCGCGACCACGCAGACAGAGAAATGAATCTCGTAAACTCATTGATTGGCTTCGGATAAACCGGGTACCCCGAGCGATCCTCTACGATCTGGGGAATCGCCGCTTCCGCTTCCCGGAATTTGGCCAGCAATTCTTTCGCCTCTTCCTCTGTAGGCTGGCTCATTTCTCGATCTTACCGGAGTAGACGTTAAAACTCTTTCCTCTCACAAAGCCTGCAAGAAACTGACCGCTCTCTTTTGCCAACTGAACAGCCAGACTACTCGGAGCCGAAATTCCGGCCACCGCAGGAATACGTGCCGCCAGAGCCTTTTGCATCAGTTCGAAAGAGATGCGCCCACTGACCAACAGCACGCATTTTGACAAGTCTTTCCCATCGAGAAACGCTCGACCGATAACTTTGTCGAGAGCGTTGTGGCGTCCTACATCTTCACGCAACATCAGGAGATTCCCATCTGCATCGAAAAGTGCCGAGGCATGAAGACCGCCCGTTCGATCAAAGGTTTTCTGTGCTGCTCTCAATTTCCCCGGCAACCCGAGCAAATAGTCGGCAGAGATAGGGGGAACTTCGATGACAGGCGGAAACTGAAGGAACACCGCGTCGATCGTCGCCTTGCCGCACACTCCGCAACTGCTGGACGTAAAAACATGCCGTGTCAGTTCCTCCAGATCCGGAGAGCTGGACATGCGAACTTCCAAAGTGTTGCCCACCCCTTGAGGGTCGACGTCGGGACATTGAGCAATCTCGAGAATCTCGTCTGGGGAAGTGGCCATTCCCTCCGTCACCAGGAAACCCGCTGCGAGCTCGTCGTCATTGCCCGGAGTCCGCATCATGACAGCGACACTTTTCTCGTTCACACGAATCTCGAGTGGTTCCTCCGCTGCGACGAAATCCCCCTCCATGGAAAGCTGATCTTCTTCTCGATTGAATCGAGCGATCTCTACACGACGATCATAGACCGATGGCGACAGGGCCTCCAGGTCCTCTTGTGTATTGATGTTCTGAAAAAGCGGCTCTTCATCCGGCCCGATAGCAAGACGTGTGATCAGCCCAGCATCAAAAGCCTCGTGCAATACTGACTGGAGTTTTCGATTCCCCTGAGAGAGGTGATTTTCAAGGAGTGCCAGCATATCCTTCCTGGGATATACCGCCGCAAGAGGCTCCCAGAAGTCTCCATTGTGGGGCACGACACCTGTTCCGAAGTCGAGGAGACTATTCAGATACTCGGGAGACATACAGGGAAGATCTACTCCGAGAACGAGTATCCGATCCGCCTTGCTCTCTCGAAAGACACTAACAAGTCCTCCTATCGGGCCCTGATCAGGCTCTTCATCTACCAAGCGTGAAACACTCTCCAGCACCTGAGGAAAAGGTTGCTCCGCATTGGTCGACAGCCACATCGCAGTTGGCCGCAACGATGCCAGCATCTGCAATTGATGCGCATACAGAGGACGGCCTTTCCAATCGACAAATGCCTTATCCTCCCCGAATCGGGTCGAGCGCCCCCCCGCAATCAATACCGCATCAAAACTCATGGAACCTTATTCTCGGTGCCGAGCAGGTCATTCACGGCACGGTTCGCTACACGAACAATATATTTGTTAGGCTGATCTTCAAGCGCGCCCTGCAGAGCTTCCAGCTCTGGACGGGCCACCTCATCGAGTTCATCAAGGACGATCGCAGCCTCCAGTCGAGCCCACTCATTATCTCCTGAAAGTTCGCCTGCCAATACATCGAGAGCAAACTCCGTCTCGCCCATGCGGCAGAGTGCTCTGGCTGCTGCGATCCGCACAGCCGGTGAATCATCCTCCAGGCGTCTCTTCAACTTCCCTTTCGAACCGGACACTTCCGCTGCATCTTCGGCGAAATTTCCGAGACCTGTAGCACCCCAGTAGCGAACGACAGAATCGTTGTGCTCCAATGCGTCCATCAGGCCAGGGAAGGCAGAAGGCCCTTTAGATGCGCTCGTTGCAACCGTAGTGATCTCCTCGATAAACTCGCTCTGGTCTTTTTCTCCATGGAGAATGGCATAAGTCGATCCCGCCTCTTTCTCTCTCTCCAGAATCTCTGATTCGGGAATCAGCCCAAGATCACCGATTTCCAATTGCCAGTTGAACAGAGTGTTGCTGAGGCTCTCCAGCTTGTCAGCGTATTTGGGATCGTTGGCCAGGTTGTTGATCTCGTGCGGATCTGCTTCGAGGTCGTAGAGTTCCTCGGCAGGTTTGGAATCTGCGGAGAACAAGGCAACAGCATCGGACATCTCACCCGACTTCTCTGCCTCTCGAATCTCCTTCATCGTTGCCCCTTTTTCCGGAGTGTTCATGTACTGATAGTATGGCTTAAGAGGTTCGAAATTCCGAATGTAGCGGAATTGTTTGTCCCGGACCGCACGGATGATGTCGTAGCGCTCGTCCATTCGGTCGCGTGCCCCGAACACATAGTCTCGCTCCATCGCCTTTCCGACAAAGGGTCGCCCTTGCACGTAGCTCGGCACTTCAATCCCCGCGAGAGCAAGAACTGTTGGGCCAAAATCGACGGAATTGATCAATCTGTCGTTCGTGCCGCCCACTTCACCTGACGCCATGTAACGATATTGCTCCGGCATATAAGCGATAAAAGGAACATGCGTTCCCGAATCGTAAAGCCAGCGCTTAGCCCGAGGAAGGCCAATGCCATGATCCGACCAGAACATGATAATCGTGTTCTCCCATTCTCCCGCGTCTTTCACTTGCTGAATGAGATCACCGGCCCAGGCATCCATCGCCGTGATGAGTTCATAATTCCGTTTCCAATCCTCCCGAACAATGGGTGTGTCAGGGTAATAGGGTGGTAGATTCTTGAAAGATTCAGGGTCCTGGCGCTCGCTCTCTTTGAGGTCTTTGGTTACCTTCTTGTATTTTTCTGCGTTCTCGATTCCGCTCTCGTGACAGCCCGTATAATTAAATATGGCGAAAAACGGCTGGCCTTCTTCCCGATTCTTCCAGTGTGCCTTTGATGAACTCTCGTCCCAGATTTCTTTCGGCGACGGTTCGCTGAACTGGTAATCCGTTTTGCTGTTGTTCGTGCAGTAGTAGCCCGCCTCCTTCAAATACATCGGAAACGGCTTCAACCAATCCGGCAACTTCCCATTGCAGCGCATGTGGTGCGTCCCTATCGAATTTTGATACATCCCCGTGATAATCCCCGAGCGGCATGGCGCGCACACTCCCGCAGTGGTGTAGACATTTGTATATCGCGTCCCCTTCTCTGCCAAGGCATCCAGATTCGGAGTAATCGCATACGGATCGCCGAAGCATCCAATGTGAGGACTGATGTCTTCGCAGGAAATCCAGAGGATGTTGGGCCCCTCGGCCGATCTGGCGGTATGAGCCAATAGGCAGGTAGCAAGGAGAAGAAAAAATCTGCGCATGTTATATCAGTGGCATTTTGAGAGGAAAGTGACAAGAGAGGGATTCACGTTCCGTCAAAAGGAGCGAGGCAAGCGAAACACAAGTCTACGCCGTTTTCAGCAGGCGCATTTCCCTCCTACCTCCCATTGACTACTCCACCTCGGTGAAAAGAGTCTTGGTATACTCCAGCAATTCAGCCCCTCCGGGTAGGCCGTGCCCCGGAACTACCACCTCGACATCGGGAAACATTCTTCTCACCGTATCGATTGACTTTGGCCACGCTTCCAAGTCAGCGTCAGCTAGATTTCCCTTGGCTGCGTCCATCGATTTCACGAGGCATCCACCAAACAAGACATTTCGCAGGGGCACAAAAGCGACGACATTGTCTTTGGTATGACCCGCCCCGGCGAAAGCTACGATTACTTCTACCGCCCCCACTTCAACGCAAGTCTTCTCCTCGAATGCTTCCTGAGGGAGTTCTTTGCCACTGAGCCGGGCTAGCCCGATAGTCATCTTCGATGCAGTCGAGGGAATTGATCGCTCATGAAACGCTGTCAGCCCTCCCAGGCAATCAACATGAAAATGAGTAGGCACGACTTTCCGAATTTGGGCGTTTAGATTCCGTTCTACGAAATCAATCAATTCCAATGATGCTGTATCGTCGGTCGGAGTATCGAGAATCAGGGCTTCCCCACCATCGACGACAACCAGCCCGTTGCAGGGCACCTTGCCAAACTCCTTGGTCTGAAGAAAAGAGACATGCCGGTATACACCCTCTGACACCGGGTAAATCTCAAGCGCCTCAGAACGATACAATGGCGATTCCTCACCCGAGGAAGAAAAGGGTATCCAGCAGAAAGAAAACAGCAGTAAACGGTGAAGGTATAGCATCGAAACACGATACGATGCGCACAACGAAATATTTCAGCCGTTCTAGCTGATGGGTATTAATTGTCCTACCAGACTACGCCTCAGCCAGCCCGAACGTGTCGTGCATCACTTTGGCGGCATCGTCGATCTGGTCTTCGGAGACGGTGACAGTAATCTTGATCTCGGAGGTAGAGATCATCTCGATGTTGATGCCCGCTTCGGAAAGAGCCTTGAACATCTCGGCAGCCACACCGGAGTGCGAACGCATACCGATACCTACGACACTGAGCTTGGCGATGCCGTCTTCGGCCTCGACGATGACACCTTCACCCAACTCGGAAAGAACCGGCTTGAGAGCATTCTCGGCTTTGGCCACGTCGTCTTTGTGGACGGTAAAGGAAATGTCGGTGATGCCGGTTTTCGACACGTTCTGGACGATCATGTCGACAAGGATGTTCGCCTCGGAAACGGCACCGAAAATCTTGCTCGCCGTGCCTGGCAAATCTTTGACTCCGGAAATGGTGACTTTCGCCTGGGCGCGTTCCAGACTGACACCGCGAATGACGACAGCTTCCATGCTCATGGTTTCTTCTCGGACTATGGTTCCCGGATTATTGTTCAAACTACTGCGCACCTCGAAGGTAACGCCAAATTTCTTCGCAAACTCGACGGATCGGCTCTGCATCACCTTCGTGCCGGAGCTCGCCATTTCCAACATCTCGTCGTAGCTGATCTCGTTGATCTTCTTCGCGTCAGGCACGACACGAGGGTCACAGGTGTAAACACCGTCGACATCTGTGAAAATCTGGCAAAGGTCGGCGTCGATTGCTGCCGCCATAGCGATAGCGGTGAGGTCGGATCCGCCTCGGCCCAACGTAGTGATCATTCCCTCCGGGGTCTGCCCTTGGAATCCGGCGAGAATTACGATATTCCCACCATCGAGAAGGGCGTGGACGCCAGCGGGTGAAATATTGGAAATGCGCGCCTTGGTATGCACGCCGTCGGTCTGGATGCCTGCCTGCGCGCCAGTAAGGGAAACGGCTTTGGCACCCATGGCATTGAGAGCCATCGCAGTAAGAGCAATGGTGGTCTGCTCGCCAGTAGAAAGCAGCACGTCCATCTCGCGCTCGGTCGGGTCGTTGTCGCCCGTCACATCGTTTGCGAGCTCGATGAGGCGATTAGTGACCCCCGCCATTGCCGACACAACTGCCACGACCTGATGGCCCGCTTCCTTCGTTTCAAGGATTCGCTTGGCTACATTGACGATTCGCTCCGGCGTTCCGACCGAGGTTCCGCCGTATTTCTGGACGATGAGGCTCACTGTTACAGTTTCGAAAAATTTCGGGAGGACTTATGCCTCAGGAACCGGGTTTGTCCACCCGCGTTTCTTCCCTTACCCAACCGAGATAGCCTGCAGAACCTGCTTCTACCGCTAAAACGACGAATTCAGGCTCGTCGTAGGGATGTTTTTCCTGCAGTTCTGCTTCCAGTTTTTCGAGCGTGCGTTCGGTCGTTTTCATAATTCCAACGACTTCGGTTTCTGTCTCGACGTTCTCCTTCCAACGATAAATTGAGGTCGCTCCCGGCAGCATGTTTACACAGGCCACCAGTTGCGAATCGACCAAATGTGTGCCAATTTGTCCCGCAACATCCTCGTTTGGAAAAGTTGTGACCGCCAGAACCACTCGATCTCCCGCGTCTTTCTGTCTCTCTATCATCCGTTTCAACCGTAACTCCCAGCAGCATACATGAAACCGGGCATTATCGACAGACTCATTGACCGACTCGACAAGCTGGAGCCGGAAGAGATCCAGAGCCTCGTACTGAAGGCCGTTCAGGAGAAAGGCTTTCTCGAGCGGGTCTTCGATGTGCTTCGGGAAGGCATCATCGTCACCGGAGCGCGCGGATCGATCCATTACATCAATCAGGCTGCCTGCGACTTTTTCGGTCTCGATTCCAGAGAAGCCTCAGGCGAATCAGTGTCAGAGATTTTCCCAGGAATCGACTGGGAGGAAGTCGTCAGCTCCGGCGGGGTGATAAATCGCGACCTCGTCGTTCGCTACCCGGAGATGCGATTTCTGAATTTCTACATCGCTCCCCTTGCCGACGAGGAGTCCGAATCCGGAAATTCATCCGGGCTCGGCGGCTTCGTCATCATCCTTCGCGATAACACCCAGAGTCGCGAACGGCAGATCAAACGCATCGAGTCCGAGAAAATTCAGGCAGTCCAGAGCCTCGCCGCCGGAGTGGCGCACGAAATTGGAAATCCACTCAACTCCCTCAACATCCACCTGCAGGTGATCGAACGGAAAGTGAAGAAACGGGCCGATCCGGATCTCGCTTCCGAGCTTCTCGAGTCTCTCGAAATTACGAGAAACGAGATCAAACGCCTCGATTTTATCGTTGAGAAATTTCTCAACGCAGTCCGCCCCACAAAGCCACTCCTTGAAGCCACAGACCTCAACGAGCTGCTTAACGAAGCGATCAACTTCATCGGCCCCGAGGTCGCAGACCGTCGCATTTCCATCACCTTGAATCTGACGGAGGACCTGCCCATCCTGCAGCTCGACCGAGACCAGATGAAACAGGTTTTCTACAACCTGATTCGTAACAGCAGCCAGGCGATCGGATCGGACGGGGAACTCGATATTCGCACGGGATTTGATGATGAGAATGTCTTCGTCACGTTCGCAGACGACGGCCCGGGGATTTCCGCCGATCAGGTGAGCCGCGTTTTTGAACCCTACTACACCACGAAGAAGACCGGATCCGGTCTCGGCCTGATGATCGTGCACCGCATCGTTCACGAACATGGGGGTGAAATTCAATTTTCCAGCCGAGAGGGCATCGGCACAGAGGTGACGATCTTTCTCCCCCGGGCGGAGAAGCTGATGCGCTTTCTACCAAGCAAGACCGAACCCCAGATCATCGACGTCGATGTCGTTGATTAATCAGAGCCCGATATGGAATTCCAGGAACATACCGTTCTCATCGTAGACGACGAAAGGAATACCCGGGAGGGCCTGCGTCTCTCGCTGGAGGACGAATTCGACATATATGTCGCCGCCAATATTTCCGAAGCGGAGGAAATCCTGAAGAACGAGAAAGTCGATGTGATGGTCACCGACCTCCGCCTCGGCGGGGAAAACGGGATGGACCTCATCCAAAAGACCCTCTCCCGCGCCAAGGCTCCTGTCTGCATTCTGATGACCGCCTATGGCTCTGTCGACGTGGCTGTCGAGGCCATGAAAAAGGGCGCCTACGACTACGTCAGCAAGCCGCTGAACATCGACGAACTCGAAATCGTTATCAAGCGCGCCATCCGCAGCCGCAATGTCGAGGAAGAAAACCAGGCTCTCAAAGCCCAGGTCACCGAGCGCTTCGGGCTCGAGAATATCATCGGCCAATCGATGGTGATGAAGCCGGTTTTCGACACCATCAAACAGGTGGCACCCACTCGAGCCACCGTCCTGATAGAGGGCGAAAGCGGAACAGGTAAAGAACTGGTCGGTCGGGCCATCCACAACCTCAGTGGCCGACCGACATCGAAACTCGTTACTGTCCACTGCGCGGCACTGAGCGAGCAGCTCCTGGAGAGCGAGCTATTCGGTCATGAACGTGGAGCTTTCACCGGCGCAATGGAGAGAAGAATCGGACGATTCGAAGAAGCCAACGGAGGCACACTCTTTCTCGATGAGATCGGCGAGATCGATCTCAATGTGCAGGTCAAGTTGTTGCGCGCCATTGGCGAACGTACCATTGAACGCCTGGGCTCGAACAAGCCGATCAAGGTCGATGTTCGCGTGGTAGCAGCAACGAACAAAGACCTGAGCGAGATGGTGAAGGAAGGGACATTTCGCGATGACCTTTTCTTTCGCCTGAATGTGGTGTCCATCCACATGCCTCCACTCCGGACACGGAAAGAAGACATCGTGCTTCTCGTTGATTCATTCCTGAAGGAGTTCGCCGAGGAGAATGGAAAAGGCACCATGGAGTTGACCAACGACGCCCTCCAGCTACTGCTGGAATACGACTGGCCCGGTAACGTCCGAGAGCTGCGCACCGCAATCGAGCACGGGGTCGTCATGGCCAACGGAAGCAAGATCGGAATCCGGCATCTTCCTACTTTCCTCACCGATGACTCCCATCGAGGATTTCGCCAGAAACCCGCTGCCGGCACTTCGGCTCCCTCCACTAAGAGCGACGAGTCCCTCATCGATTCGGATGATCTAAACCTCGCCCGCATCGAGCAGAAAATGATCCGCATTGCCCTCGACCGCACGGGTGGCAATCGCACCGAGGCCGCTACATTACTGGGAATTTCCCGACGCACGATGCAGCGAAAACTCAAAGAGATGGGCCTCATCGATGGCTGAACGTGGTAAAATCGTCACTTTACGATTTTTGACAGCTATACGGACCAAACGCGATTAGACAGCCTGACATCATGACTGACGACATCCCCGAAACTTCTGCAGCGCGTAGACTCACAGCATATTCCTACCTGGTAGTATTCGCCAACGATGGGACAATCGATGAGGGGGAACTTGCCCTTCTCAAAAAGATCGCGCTCGAAGACCACATCGTCGATGAAGCAGAAAAAGATGTTCTTCGCCGAATCTTCTCTCGTGTCTCCAAAGACACGGTAACTGAGAAAGTCTGGGAAAAGATCGAGGCTTTCCGGTCGAAACACGAGATCTGATCCCGACTTCACTTTTCCCGGGACAAAACCTCATTACAGCCTTGCCCGGGCCAGTGGCAATTTCGTTGAATTGTGCCTTATTCCCTCCCGAACCTGCTGGGAATTCCGCATTCTTTGACTCATGCCGCTTGATGACAGCATCCGAAATACTCTGGAGAGTTACGGAATCGTTCGGGACGATTTCGACGAGTTCCCCATAGCACTGGGATACGAGACCCAGGTCGATCAGCTGGTCGACCACATCGAGAAGTCGGCGAAAAAATCGCTCATTCTGATGGGCGAATCCGGAGTTGGTAAATCGACAATTCTGCGAGAGGCTTTTCGCCTTCTCAGCTATACCGGATGGAGCGTGGTAGAGACCTCGACGGCCGAGATCATGCGCGGCACGAGTTATCTGGGCGAGTGGCAGACCCGAACGACCCAGCTCGCCGACATAGCTTCCGCCGATCTGCAGGTGCTGATTTATGTGACGGACATTCACAACCTTCGCGACACCGGAAAGAGTTCGGCAAGTAAGGACAACATGGCCGATGCCCTCATGCCCTATCTGCAGCGCGGAGACATTGTCCTGGTGGGAGAGTGCACGCCAGAAACCTTCCGCCACGGTTTCGAAAGCTCCCCTACTCTTCAAAGGCAAGTCAGTGTATTCCGAGTGCCTCCGGTAGAGAAAGAAAAAGCGAGAGAGATTCTCCACTCCGCCTACGAGACGATTCGGTCAGAATTTGAATCCACCTGCGGATGCAGCCTGGAACTCTCCGCAGTAACCCTGACAAGCCTCGAACAACAGGGCGGGATCTACTTTCCCTCCATCGCTCAACCGGGCGCATCGATTGAGCTCCTCCGAAAAGTCGTGGAGACAAAACGAAGGGAGATCGAAGCAATACCACAGAGAAAACGCCCCGCTGTCGTCGACCTGACGCAGGGTGATATCGTCAATACCCTGCACGAGATTTCCGGCCTGCCCGTTCATCTGCTCGACGACCGAATTCCCCTCGATCTGAAAAAGACTCGTGAGTTTTTCGACACCCGTATTATCGGGCAGAACGAAGCCGTCACGACAGTGATCGACATCGTTACGTTAGTGAAGGCTGGACTTACCGATCCGGGCAAGCCGACCAGCATCATGATGTTCGCGGGGCCGACCGGTGTCGGCAAAACCGAGCTAGCCAAAGCACTCGCCGAATTCCTCTTCGGATCTCCGGATCGCATGATCCGTTGCGATATGTCCGAGTACAAGGACTACCACTCGTACGAGAAATTTATCGGTGCGAAGAGAGATGAGAATGATTCCACCAGCCTTATCAGCCAGGTTCGGCGCCAGCCATTCTCCGTTGTCCTACTCGACGAGGTAGAAAAAGCGAATCCCAACATTTTCGACGTGCTACTGCAGGCCTTCGATGACGGGCGACTAACCGATGCACAGGGAAATACCGGAGACCTGACCCAGACGATCATCATCATGACGTCGAACCTGGGAAGCGACCTTTCGGCTCCGCCGCCTGTGGGTTTCGATTCCGAACTCCCCGATTCATCCGAGCTTGTCGGCAAGGCGCTGCGCAATTTCTTCCGCCCCGAGTTTCTCAATCGCATCGATCACGTCGTTCGCTTCCAGCCGTTAAAACGCGAAGACATCCGCACCCTCGCAAAACGCGAACTGGGCAAAGCGCTTCTTCGAAACGGAATCGTGCGCCGAGAGCTTCGCGTAACCGTCGATCCCGAGGTCCACGATCTTCTGGCAGAGAAGGGCTACGATGCAAAATTCGGTGCTCGCCCGCTGCGCCGTCAGGTTGAGAAACTCGCCATTCTTCCCGTGGCGAGGGAGATCATTGCCCTGGAGGAGATGGACAAGGGCTCCCTTCTTCGCCTTCAGGTGAAAGAGGGGGCGATCGACGTCAATATCCTAGCAGACCGACAAACTCACACAGCGCGCAGAATTGCCGGAGGCGTCCCTGTAGAGGATCCGCTGCATGGAACAAAGAAGAAAATCCGCCCTGTCGATCTGGCGGAAACGCTGAAAAAATTCGAAGGCCATATCGAAGCCCTGGAAGACCGCAGTGACGAGGAGGAACTCGCCGAACGGAAATCCGAATTGCTTGCTCTATCAGGTAAAGCGGACTTCTGGGACGATCAAGCGAGGGCGCGCGAAGTCCTCAGTGATATCTACCGCCTTGAGAGATTGATCGAAGCCATCGCAAAATCCAAGCAGCGGCACGAGGCCCTGACAAGGCAACTCGAAGCCATCCAGAGGAATCCAACCGAATCCGCGTTCAAGAAGCTCGCGCTCGACCTTCGCTCCCTCGGTCATTTCGTGGAACTCGTTCGCTTTGCCATGGAATGCCAGGATCGCGAAGACAGGCGCGACACCTTTATTGCGATTCGACTGGTCGACGAATCATCTGAATCTGATCTGGTTTTCAAACTAGCAGAGACCTACCTGCAGTGGGCGTCTCGCATGCAGTATGGTTTTCGCGTGATTCACGAAGAAGAAGCCAACGCCACCTGCCTCCGGGAAGTGGTGCTCGAAATTTCCGGACCTGCTGCCCATGGCATTTTCCATGGCGAAGAAGGCGAGCACGAATTCGTGTTTGGGAAAACGAGCCGCCAGCCGCGGCGAAATCGCTTTGTCAGTGTTCGTGTCCTCGGCACCCCTGCCACGGAGGACTTGCAGTCAGTGCAGGTGAGAAAGAAAGCGGCGAAAGCGAAATCGCGATTTGGTAAGGGGATCCGCACCCGCACTACTGCCACGCAGGGGCAACGCAGCGTCGAGATACTCAATTCTTTCCAAGGCACCGAAGCTGATGAAACCGCCGAGGCACTCCTTGCAGCAGAGGTAGAGCACTGTGACAAATCGAAGGACTCTTCGACCGTCATTCGGAAATATCAGATGAGCCCCACGGCCTCAATCAAAGACCAGCGGGTTCCTGATGTCGATATCTCACCACGCTCTTTCTGGCGTGGTGACATCGATGAGCTTCTCCATGCCGTGATCTCTTCTCAGAGTGAATAGGTCACGCGAGGAGGTCGTGAATCACATGCCCTTCAACATCGCTGAGACGAACGTCGCGCCCCGCATAGCGGAATGTCAGGTCTTCGTGCTCGACTCCCATCAGGTGAAGCACTGTCGCCCAGAGATCGTAAACGCTCATCTTGTTCTCCGTCACATGGTAACCGAACTCATCGGTGGCACCGTAAATTGATCCCGCTTTCGATCCTCCCCCTGCCATCCAGATGGAAAAGCCGAACGGATTATGGTCCCGACCATCACTCCCCTGACTGAACGGGGTCCTACCAAACTCTCCAGCCCAGATCACAAGAGTCTCGTCGAGCAATCCGCGCTGTTTCAAATCGGTCAATAATCCCGCGATCGGTTGATCGACCTGCTCCGACATATTGCGATGCCCTGACTCCAACCCGCCATGTTGGTCCCATGGATTTGCCGCCTGACTTCCGCCCGGCTTCTGGGGGAGACAGCTCAGTTCAATAAAGCGAACTCCCCGCTCTACCAATCGCCGAGCCAAAAGAGCCTGACGCCCGTACGCGCGAGTCATGGGATTCTTTGCTTCAAAACCATAGAGCCGCTTCGTCGCATCCGACTCGCCGGTGATTTCGCACAGTTCCGGAACTGCGGACTGCATCCGGTAGGCCGTTTCGTAATTTCGAATGGCGGCTTCCACTTCAGCATCGTGGCCGGTCTGAGTCATGAACTTCGAATCTACTGATCGAATGAAATCCAATCTCGAACGCTGGATTTCATCCCGCTCGCGAGGAAGGACGTTTCGCACAGGCTCTTCCGCATCGACTTGAATCAATGAAGCCTGATGCTGTGCCGGCAGAAAACCACTACTCCACTGCCCCACCCCACCATGAGGAATACCGGACTCTCCGCTACGGAGAACGACGTAGCCAGGCAGGTTATTATTTTCCGTTCCGAGCCCGTAACTACACCATGCACCGGCACTGGGATGACCGATAAAGGGAAAACCCGTATGGAAGAAGAAATTCCCCTGCGCGTGCTCATTGACGTTGCTCGTCATGGAGCGAATCACACACAGATCATCCGCACACTGTTCGCGAAGGTGGGGAAACATCGTTGAAATGGGAATCCCGCTTTGGCCGCTTTCTTTAAACTCAAACGGACTGCCGAAGATGTTCCCGTTGTTGTTGAACTGCGTCCGCTCGACTTTTACTGGCATCGGCTGGCCATGCATCTCGCGCAGTTTTGGCTTCGGGTCGAAAGAGTCAATGTGAGAGACTCCCCCGGACATGTAGCAGAGAATGACGTGCTTCGCCTTCGGTTTGAAATCGGGATTGGTCGCCATCTTCCCGATCGCCGCCGCTGAATTCTCACGCCCGAGCATTCCTGACAGAGCCATCATTCCGAACCCGGAACTCACCCGGCTCAGCATTTCTCTTCGTGAAGGGTTGAAAGTGTTCATGGGATTACTGGAGGTAGATAAATTCTTTCAGGTTGAAGATCGCATGAGCGAGATCCTGCCATCGCCGCTCTTGAAGTGGCTGGTTAGAACCGAGCGCCACGAGTTTGTCCCGCCGGGATTCCAGCTCGGAGATTTTGGCTTCCAGAGCCGACCGTTTTTCCAGAGCTTCCGGGCTGAGCGCTTCTGTCACAGATCTTTCCGAAACGAACAATCTGGCCGAAGAAAACGATGCCATCACCTCGTCGGCCGCAAGAGCCCGATCATACAATCGCGCTTCAAAAATACGTCCCTGAATCGGCTTATTCCCCTGCACTCCTTTTCCGTGGCGAAGCCCGAAGAGAACCTCCGACTGGTTCGCCGGGTAGACTTTCACAGGCGCTTTTCGAATCGGATCCCCCCACTTCTCTCCATCACGATAGCAGGTGATCGTTCCGTCTTTTTCGTAGGTAATTGTCAGGTGCACTGGCCGCTCTAACGCTTCCATCTCGGCAGGCGCGCCGAAATCCAGAGTTCGAACGTGGCGTTCACTACCTGACAGCCATTCCCCGTTTTTGCGCTCCGCAAATACTATGCTGTCGAATTCGTTTCCTCCGAGATTTTGGACTGTCATTACGCCGCCGCCCTTCTGCGTGAGGTTGTCCAATTGAACCACCGCCTCGAGCGTCTTCTCGGTAAGATCAACGTCCAACGGCTGAGTACTCACAAATCCATTTCCGTCTACTACGAGAGCGCCTTCCTCCAAGCGAGCTGTGCCGTGCAGAGTTCCGCTCATTTCCCCGACCTTGTCTGCCACATCATCTTCAAAATCCCAGAAAGCAACCGGCTCCAGCCCGATGGCAGGGAAGGCATCTTCACCCAACTCAGCAAAGGCTTTCTTTTTCTCTTCCAGCAGTCGAGCACGAACCGGATCGACGATTCCCGCGAGTGCCTCCCGTGCGTGAGAAAGCTCGCTCTCTATCTGGGTGAACTTCTCCGCATTCACGGCGTGATCTGCATCGATCGCCTCAAGAAATGCGATTGCCTTTTCGAGCTCCAGCTCACTCGGCTCCCGGTTCAGAGCCTTCAGGAACATCGTGCGGATTTTCTCTTTCTCGCTCGCTGTTTCAGGAAGTTTCTTTGCCCAACTACCCGCTTTCTTGATGATAAACGGATCGTTCAAAAGAGTCAGTGACTGCGCGGGAACGTTTGTTGAATCCCTGCGACCTACCGTCGAAGCCGGAGTGGGGAAATCGAAGGTCGTCAGCAGCGGGTCGAGATTATTTCGCTTCACCTTGAGATAGATGGAGCGGCGGGGCGTGTCACCACCCACGGGTCCACCAAACATCTTCTCATCCAGATCACCTGACACAGCCAGAATCGAATCGCGAATTGCCTCCGCTTCCAGACGCTGAACGGAATAGTGGGACAACAACTTGTTTCCCGGATCCTGCGCAAGGCTTTCCTTGCTCGGCAAACTCGCCTGCTGCCACGTATCCGAAAGAACGATTTCTCGGATGAGGGATTTCATCGACCAGTCCTGCTTCTCACGAAACTGCGAAGCGAGATAATCCAGAAGCTCAGGATGAGAAGGCTCTTCCCCCAGGCGACCGAAATTATCCGCAGTGGGAACCAAACCCTGTCCGAACAGGTGATGCCAGATGCGATTCACGATCACCCTTGCCGTAAAAGGGTTGTCGTCACGGAGCATATCGCGAGCGAAATCCAATCGTCCTGACCCAGACGGGTTATACGGCGTCGAATCAAGTTCCTCCAGAAACCTGCGAGGAACAGGATCGCCCGGTTCCTTATGATTGCCGCGAACAAAAAGTGGATAGTCTCGCCCAGGGCGCTCAATCAGCCCGGGCGCACGAGTCGGCTGAGGGATTTCCCCCTCAAGCTTTCGATACTCAACGACAAGCGCCTTCAAACTCCCTTTCAAGTCGCTCATGCGGTTTGGCAAAACACCCGCTCGAACGATCCCATCCAGAAACAGCGCCTCGGAGTCCGTCAATTCCTGACCGGCTCCCCATTTTTCGATGACCAAAGCGAGAGCTCTTTGGTAATGCTGTACGCCTTCTTCAAAAGTCGTGGGGACTTTTGTTTCCCTACCAAAAACAGGAGCGAGTTTCTCATCTTTCGAAGGCGCAGGGGCCTCCGCACCCTTTTCTACCAACCAGGCCTCGCGGATTCCGAACCATGACCGCTCTTTGCTGCTGGTGTGAATTGGCGCCTCCCCTGCCGTCGTCAGTTCCAAGTGAACCCGGTCACCATCCCAGTAGTCCAATCGATCGTATTTCACCCATCGCCAATCCCCTTTTTCCAGCTCAGTGATTGGGTAAACGGTCCCACGACGAGGATAGTGCTGCACAGCGTAGCGGGCCGTGGCAGCATCTCCCGCGACCGATAGAAACAGGTCATACTTGCCGTCCAGATCGAGCGGTGGAGAGGCAAGCATACCGCGGTGTTTCGTTGAAAACTGGTGGGAATAGACTCCGGCAGGAAGCACCGACTGAATGACGGCATCGCCAGATCCCACCACAAATTCTCCGGCCCTGGCAAACGCACTTTTTTCCAGACCTTCTCCAACAGCTGTCCATTCGGTCACTTCATCAGGATCAGACAATTCCCACTTCCGCCGAACCTTTGTTTCACTTTTCTTTTTGTCTGCTTCCGACTGACGATCATGATAACGCTGCTCAAACATCTTCCACCGCTCCGCCACATCTTCCGGCCCGTTCGCCGACTCCAGATAGTGTAACGCGTGAAGAACGTGTTCGGTCGAGAACGCCTCCTTGGCTGCCTTTTTCCAACGTTTGCTATCAGAAAAGCTCTGGCTCCAATACTTCGCGATCTCTTTCCTGATCTTCGGCTTCAGCTCCGCGAGAGCATCCCGATTCGTTTCCAACACTCCGGGAGCATCTACTGCAACCGTTGCCGGAAGAGCTGCGGTAAAGATGCCGAACAGAGAATAGTAATCCGCCTGACTGATCGCATCAAACTTGTGGTTATGGCAACGAGCACACGACACGGTTAGCCCCATAAATCCTTTGGTCACCGAGTTGATCTGATCGTCCGTAAAACGCACCCGTTCGTCCAGCGCATCGGTAGGAGCGAATCCGTGAAAGACCATTCGCAGGTGAGCCGTTCCGATAGCACTCTCATTGAGACCCAGCTCTTCGTTAATTCTTGGGTTTTCCAGGAGATCACCCGCGAGATGTTCGAGCACCAACTGGTCGTAGGGAATGTCCTCGTTCCAGGCACGAATGAGATAATCTCGATATCTCCATGCGTGGGGAATGTCAGGATCGCCCTCACTGCCATGCGAATCCGCATAGCGAGTCCAATCCATAAAATGACGCGCCCACTTTTCTCCAAAAGCAGGATCATCCAGATAGCTTGCGACCCGTTCTTTAATGGCTTTGTCAGGATCTTTTTCCCACGCGGCAAGGAATGCCTCGGACTCCTCCCTAGTTGGTGGAAGACCGACCAGATGAAAGGCAAGACGACGATGAAGTGTTCGCGGGTCAGCTTTGGGAGAAACGGACAATCCTTCCTCATTCAATCGTTTCTGGATGAATCGGTCGATGGGTTCTTCACTCGTCCCCACCTGAGGCACTTCCGGCTTTTTGATCGGTTGGAAGCTCCACCACTGGGCACGTCGAGCAGATATCGCTTCCCAGTTGGTATCTTTTTCCAACTGCTCTTTCGTCGGAGGAGCATCCCTCGGATCAGGAGCACCCATGGAAATCCACTTTCGGAAATCGCTCACGATCGACTCATCCAACTTTGCCCCGGCTTTCGGCATCTGGAGATCTTCCAGCTCGTGCGAGATAGTCTGCAAGAGAAGGCTCTGCTCAGGTGAGCCGGGCACAATCGCATCGCCAGACTCCCCTCCTTTTTGCCACCCAACTCGTGAATCGAGTAGCAGCCCTCCTTTCGACTTCGTTGCTTCCGAATGACACTCGTAACATTCCTGAGCCAGGATCGGACGAATCCGCGACTCGAAGAATTCGACTTCGTCCGGCTTCAGTTCCACTCCGAAGGCCGGAGCGAAGAGAAGCATTGTCAGGGTAAAAGCCAAACCTCTCATGCGCGCAACCTCGTTTCAATATTTCTCGCCGCCTTCTGACAAAGAGAAGCAAATTCGGGAAACTCTGTTTCGGTCAGTCGAGCGGCGGGAGCCATCACGGTGATCGCACCAACAGGCTGTTCGTAGACATCTCTTATCACGACGGCGACGCAGTGAATTCCCTCCACGCCCTCGGCTCTGTCGACGGCATAACCTTGAAGGCGAATGGTCTTGAGTTCTTTCTCAAGGTCCTCTCTGCGGCAAAGTGTGGTTGGAGTGAACGACTTGAGAGTCTTCCCTCGGCCACGATACCATTCCGAAAGGCGTTCTTCATTCCAAGATGCCAGAATCGCTTTTCCCGGCGCGCAGGAATAAAGAGGAACCCGCATACCGACTTCACCGCTCACTTGAAGAGCATGCGTTCCACGAAACTGCTCCAGCACGAGAGTCTTCCCATCGGCTTCCATGATGAGCTGTACCGTTTCGCCTGTCGCATCCCGCAACTCTCGCAATGCTTCATGTGAGCAAAGAGCCAGACTCTTTTCACCCAGCCTGGGGGCGGACAGTTCGAGCAATCGCTGGCTCAGTGTGTAAAGTTTGTTGTCTTCTCGCTGCACGGCGAACCCCATCTGGACGAGGGTTTTTAAGATCCGGAATACCAGATTTTGAGTGAACCCGGATCGCCGAGATGCCTCTGAGGCGGACAATCCTTCCGGATGATGAGAAAGCAGGTCCAACAGGGCCAAGGTTTTCGCTCCCGTAGGAGACGGCATGGAATCGTAATCGATGCCTGCTTCGATGGAATCAGTGACAGAGCTTTTCATCGTATAATAGACAATGCTCTCAAATAAGAATTCCGTCACTGGCGCATTTGGGCGTGTTTTGCTTGTAAAAGCTTAACAAAACAGAAACTTATGTGTTAAATTGAACAGCACTCCACTGCATTGATCGACTCCTCCCAATCCCTGCGCAAAATCATCCATGTCGACATGGATTGCTTCTACGCAGCCATCGAAATGCGCGAGCAGCCGGAGTTGGTCGGGAAACCCATCGCTGTGGGCGGGCGGAGTGGAAGAGGAGTTCTCACCACCTGCAACTACGAGGCTCGCAAATACGGCTGCCGCTCGGCAATGCCTTCGTTCAAAGCCCGGGAGCTGTGCCCTCACCTCATTCTTCTCCCCGTTCGCTTTGACCTCTATCGACAGGAATCGGCCCGCATTCGAGAGATCTTCTCCCAGTTCACCTCTCTTATTGAACCACTCTCGCTGGATGAAGCCTATCTCGACGTCTCTCACTTGAGGTCCGACGCAGCCTCGGTTGCCTGGGAAATTCGGGAACGCATCCGGCAGGAGACTCAACTCACTGCTTCGGCGGGGATCGCCTCGAATAAGTTTCTCGCCAAGATCGCGAGCGACTGGAGAAAACCGGACGGCCAGTTCGAAGTGAAAGATCGCGAAAAGCTCGATTTCCTGGCAGAACTGCCCGTTGAGAAAATCTGGGGAGTCGGCAAACGCACCGCCGACCGACTCCACATGCACGGCATCCCGACCTGCGGGGTAATGCGAGAGAAAAGCGAGCTGGAGTTGACCCAGAAGTTCGGCAAATTCGGAAGCTCCCTGTATCGGCTGTGCCGAGGAATCGACGATCGCCCCGTCAATCCGAACCGCGAACGCAAATCGCTGGGGAACGAACGGACCTTTCACCACAACCTTTCATCGATCGACGAAGGCATTGAAAAACTCGACGAGATCGTCGCCGAATTGCAGGATGACTATTCCGGCAGGCACACGGGTCGAACCATTCGGGAGTGCGTCGTGAAGTTGAAGTTCGAAGATTTCCAGATCACCTCAGCCCAGACGGCTTCCTCCACTATCGAACCGGACCTCTTTCGTGAACTACTCGCCGAGGCGTGGGAACGTGGGGAAGGAAAGTCGGTTCGCCTGATCGGAGCGGCAGTTCGATTCAAACCCGTAGTCAAAGGAGCGGTCGAACAGCTCGAAATGTTTTGAATTGAGCCTCCCGCCGATGCACCTATCGTTCCCGCCATCTCCCCTATGGATTACCTGGAAAAAGCGCGTCGAGTCATTTCGCTGGAAATCGAAGAGCTGCAACAGCTTCTCGAGAGTGTCGGCGATGGCTTTATTGCCGCTGTCGATACGCTGAAAGCCAGCGTAGACAGTGGAGCAAAAGTCATCATCGTCGGCGTGGGCAAATCCGGTAACATCGGGAGCAAGCTCGCCGCCACCTTCAATTCTACTGGCGCCCCATCCATCGTGCTGAATTGCCAGGACGCACTCCACGGAGACCTCGGCATCGTGAATGATGGCGATACCATTCTGGCCTTGAGCTACTCCGGCGAGACTGCCGAGCTGCTCGGCCTTCTCCCTCACCTGAAACGGAAAAGAGTCTCCATCGTGGCGATCACCGGAAAACCAGAATCCACTCTCGCCAAGGCAAGCGATGCGGTTGTCAATGTGATGGTCAGCCGCGAAGCCTGCCCGCTGAATCTTGCTCCGACCTCTTCGACGACCAACACTCTGGTTGTCGGAGATGCCTTGGCGATGGTCCTGCTCGAAGCGCGAGGTTTTACCAAAGAGAGATTCGCAGAGCTACATCCAGGAGGCTCTCTCGGTCGAGCCCTCCTGATGAGAGCCGCAGACATCATGCGATCGGGAGATGATTTCGTAACCGTTTCTCCGGATACCCCGATTCTTGACGTAATTTCCAAAATGACGAAAGCACGGGCGGGAGCCGTCGTTGTTGTCGATGATTCCGGGAAGCTTGCCGGGGTTTTTACTCAGGGCGACTTTGCCCGCTCCTTCCAGGAAGACTCTTCCAACATCGCCGCCGTCCCCGTCGGCGAGATCATGACAAAGAACCCGAAGTTCGTTGTCGTCGATCAATTGGTTGGAGAAGTCCTTCGTTTTCTCGAAGAATACCGCATCGACGATCTGGTGGTGGTCGACGCCGAAGGTTCTGCCGTCGGAATGATCGATACCCAGGACCTCACCCGCCTGCAAATCGTGTAGTTCTCAAGACGGCCAGGTCGTAAGGAGAAACTCACATCCTTCTCCCGGTGACCAGCCGGCAGCACTGGTTCTTGCCGGGACGATGACAAAGTCTCCCTCCACAAAAGAAGTCTCGCCATCGGTCAGACTTCCGGAAATCATTGTCAGGATCGCAAAACGCCCCCCAATGGCGGCACCAAGTGACTCAGCATCGGCAACGCTGTGCTTCTCGAGACGAAAATGCTCACACTCGGTCAGTAAATCGCCCACCGGCTCATCCATTGTTGGCTCCACATCTTCAAAATCGATACACATCAGCGATTCCGTGATGTGGAGATCTCTCGGCTTTCCATCGAGACCCACTCGATTCCAATCGTAAACCCGATAGGTCGTATCTGAGTTCTGTTGGATCTCATAAATCAGCAAGTCCGCCCCGATCGCATGCAGGCGGCCGCTTGGTATGAAAATATGTTGCCCGGTCTCCACGGGAATCGCATGTACGCAATCTTCCGCAGTTCCTTTCTCAAGCGCCTCGCGGAAAAGGTCGCTTGTGACTCCAGGCTTCAGACCCACGTAGAGCTTTGCACCCGGTTCGGCATGGGCAATGTACCAGACTTCCGTTTTTGGCTCGCCCCCAAGTTCCGGCGCCACCGCCGCGGGGGGATGCACCTGAATGGAGAGCTTATCTTTCGCGTCGAGAATCTTGCAAAGCAGCGGAAAACGCTCTCCATCTGGAGCCTTTTCCCCGAAGATTTCTTTCTTCAGTTCAGGATCTCTCCAGAGCTCGGTCAGAGTCTTTCCTTTCCAGGGCCCAGATTCTACCGGCGAGTCGGCTTCTTCCCGAGCCGAGACCTCCCAAGCCTCTCCGAATGGGGATTCTTTGTCTGGTAATTCCCTTCCAAATCTCGTTTCGAGAGTCCTGCCACCCCAAACCCGCGTTTGATAAATCGACTCGAAGGGAATAATTGACTCTGACATAGTAGACATGGGTTAGTATTCTCTGATACTGATACAGAAAAGGGGAAGCAGGAACTTCTCCGATTTCGACACTTTTTCGATACCGCAAATATATGAACGCAGAGGTGAAAGAGAAGTTTGACGCATTCATTCGAAATCGAGGGATGCGCCGCACGGCTCAACGAGACGTCATCGTGGAAGCCGCTTTCGCCAGCGACGACCATTTTACAGCGGAAGAATTGCTAGCGAAGTCAAAGAAGATCGATCCCACGACTTCTCGAGCCACTCTTTACCGGACCATTTCCCTGCTGGTGGAGTGCGGCCTACTTCGAGAGATCGACCTTGGTCGTGATGAACGGGTCTACGATCCGAATTTTCTCGAATCTCCCGATCACAGTCACCTCATCTGCGTCGATTGCGGTAAGGTAATCGAATTTGAAGACGAAAACACGAGTGTGTTGATCGACTGCATCACAAGGCGACTTGGATTTCGCCCTTCCTCGAAATCAATGCGCATCGAGGCCTGCTGCGACAAACTTCGCACCGAGGGTGTTTGTGAAAACTTGATCAAAATGCGTCTCGGTAAGTCCGGGTAACCCAGAAAATCGCGGTTGAAAACATTCCGCCGCACGACGAAGGCAAAGCATGTGGAAAGGCCGATTCCAAACTGACACGTCCAATCTTTTGCAGAAATACGGAGAATCTATCTCCTATGACTGGCGCCTCTATGCCTATGACATTGAGGGGTCGATAGCGCACGCCGCGGCTCTCCAGGACGCCGGCATCCTGACAAAAACCGAGGAACGGGCTATTGCACGTGGGCTACGTGAGATTCGTGCGGAGATTGAATCGGGTGAATTCCGGTTCAAGACGAGCCTGGAAGATATTCACATGAATATCGAGCGAGCTCTCACGGAAAAGATCGGGCCGGCCGGAGCAAAGCTTCACACCGCCCGTAGTCGAAATGACCAAGTCGCTCTTGATGTTCGTCTTTACTGCCGAGCAGAATCGGAAGCCATTTTGCATCGCCTTTCGGCCCTGCAGAATGCCCTGCTCACGTTAGCCGTAAACCATCCTGACGCGGTCCTCCCCGGCTACACCCACCTTCAGCGGGGCCAACCTGTGCTCTTCGGCCACCACATGCTCGCTTACATCGAGATGTTGGAGCGGGACAAAGACAGAATCAAAGATGGCTACAAGCGAATCAATGTGATGCCTCTCGGGTCTGGAGCGCTGGCAGGATCTACTATCAAGCTCAACCGGGCATTGGTTGCGGAAAAGCTGAAGTTTCCCGCCATCACCCAGAACAGCATGGATGCGGTCAGTGATCGCGACTTCATCGCCGAACTCCTTTTCACCATTTCCATGGTCGGAGTTCACCTTTCCCGCCTGAGCGAGGATGTCATTCTTTGGGCGTCTGCAGAGTTTGGATTCATTGAACTCAGCGATGCACATACAACGGGCTCAAGCCTGATGCCCCAAAAGAAGAATCCCGACATTGCCGAACTGACCCGAGGAAAAACCGGCCGCCTGATTGGCAATCTCGTCTCTCTCCTGACAACCATCAAGGGGCTCCCGATGACTTACAATCGAGATCTGCAGGAAGACAAAGAGCCGCTCTTCGATTCCATCGACCAGATCAAGCTCGCTCTCGAGATTTTCGCCGAAATGATGGGGGCCGCGAAAGTGCGCGAGGAGAAGACTCTTGCCGCGACGAG
This sequence comes from Verrucomicrobiales bacterium, assembly GCA_002698785.1. Classification (GTDB taxonomy): domain Bacteria; phylum Verrucomicrobiota; class Verrucomicrobiia; order Verrucomicrobiales; family DEV007; genus Arctic95D-9. The sequence goes on from PAAG01000049.1 coordinate 77,288, forward strand.
CGATCCCTTTCTTCTCGCAACGGATATCGCTGATTACCTCGTTCTGCACAAAGTGCCATTCCGCGATGCCCACGAAATCGTCGGAAAACTTACGGCCTTCAGCCTCCAGGAAAAACGGGATTTCCCTGAGCTGACACTCGATGAGTTTCGCCAGTTTTCGGATGCATTTGAAGAGGATGTTTTCAAAGTTCTCGACGTAAAGACCGCTCTTCGAGCACGAAAAGCGATCGGAGCTCCATCACCATCGAACGTGAGCAAACAAATCACTCGGTGGCAGAAGCGTCTCGACGCTTCCAACACACTCTGATTTTTTTAAACAGAAATCATCACGAGACTCGCTCTATCAGTAAATGAGCGAGCAACATTCTCATCCTGGCCACAATGGTCCTGATGAAGAGTTGGAGGCCCTCCTGAAAAAATTGGAGCCTACATCTCTGGACCCGGATCTTATGGCCCGACTACAACGGGATCACGAGGCTGTGTCCACGTCGAACGCTTACGATCCGACGCGAGTGCACTGGCGTCGTGTGATTCCGCTCACCCTCGCCTGCTGTGCGGTAATGGCGGGTTATATCTTCTATCAATCTCGCCCTCCTCAGGAACAAGCGCAGCCAACCGTGGCAGAACGAGGCCCAGTCCCAGTGGAAACTACGTCCTCGATCGAGCGCTTCGAACCCGTTTCAGCCCAAGGTTACCTGATCAACACTTCTTCGGGTGGAGTTGTCCACACGGAGGAAGGGCCCCAAGAGAAGATGGAGCTCGAATATCGCGATGCCTACCATTGGCGAGACCCTCAAACAGGCACAAACATCCGATTTTTTCAGCCTCGCAAAGAAGAGCTGATTGTCCCCATTCCAACAGACTAACACGAAACCTTACTCCCCAGGAAAGCAATGAAACCCTCCCCCCTATTCTATCTGGCAGCCTCTGCGCTCTTGCTGCCATTCGCACCTCTGCACGCGGAGGATACAGAGGCAGAGAAAACATCTGACACACAAACCTGGCTTGGCGTCGGAACGACTCCTGTTGCGTCCGTTCTTCGCGATCACCTTGAAATCGAAGAGGGATTCGGAATCCAGATTCAACAGGTCATGAAAGATTCTCCAGCTGCAAAAGCCGGGCTCACTGAGAACGATATCCTTGTAAAATTCGAAGACCAACTTTTGATCTCCCCAGAGCACCTCTCTTTGTTGGTAAAGCGTCTGGAAAAGGGCGAAAACGTCTCCCTCACTCTCATCCGTAAAGGTGCCGAGCAAACCGTCGATGTGACACTAGGAGGTATCAAAAAAGATCAACTGGTCCGAAGAGGTGGATTTACCAATCCCCACCGGCCGTATGGAAGAGACTGGGAGGAAGCCATGAAGCGCCAGCAGGACCACTGGCAGGACATGATGCAGAAGCAGCGCCCCAAGAATCCAGCCCCCCCCAAGAACGAAGAATCCAAGCGAGACGAGTCCAAGCGACCACCTGCCGTTTCCGTCAGACCGGGGTTTCCTGTCCAAGTCTTCGGCTCAGAAGGAGTGATTAAAATCGATAACCAGGAAGGTGAAGTTACCATCACGCGCAAAGAGGGCGATCACCATATCGAGATCCGGGACCGTGATGGCAAAGTAGTACACGAAGGTGCCTATGACCCGGAAGCGGGAGTTGAAAGCCTTCCTGAGGCAGCCCGCGAGCAACTCAAGACGATGAAATTGGACGATCTTGAAGTTCTTGCTCCTCGAAACTCAAAGAAAGAGCCGGAAAAAACCTCGGCACCGAAGCCATCGACAAACGAGGGAGAAGTTCTGTAAAATCCCTTTTTCGAAGATCAAACCCCGGAGAGGCCGAAGCACTCGCTCCGACCTCCCCGAACTCTGAACCAAACGAAAAACTATTTCTGCTCGCCTTTTTCAGATGCCCAGATCAGGGCTTTGGCGAGCATTCTCGTGAAGACGGGATCGTCGAAAGTGGCATCTGAATGCCCGTAGGTGGTGCCTACGATCCGAGCCTGACCATATTGATTTGCCCAGATGACCGGGTGCTCCTGCTTGTCCTTCTCACTTACCGAAGTGGCCAGCACGGTCGTATTAGGCCAAACCTTTTCGATGATATACAGTTCGTCTTTGGGAGTAACCCAGTCAGAAGGAAAGGTTTCCATGACTGGATGATCAGCAGCCACGACTGAAACCGGGTAATTGCTCTGGTGGTCATGGCGGCGACTCGTCACCCCGAGAAATTCGCGCCAGTCGTCTACCTCTGCTGCACGATAGGAGTGCATGGCACAGTGGATCACGAGTGCAGGCACCCCATCTCGATGTGCTTTTGTAATTTTCTCGATGTATTCCGGGTCTGCCGTATTCGCGAAACATTCGTTGTGGATGACCACGTCGTAAGGCTTGGCCCAGTCCGGGTTGTTGTAGAGATCGATCTTCGCTTCGGTTCCTTTTCCGCCAACGTTCACGATTTCAAAATCGACGTTCGCGACCTTCTGAATTCCCGACCCCATCGCGAAGGTCTGGTAGAGGTAATTGTGACAGCAACCGCCAGTAATGATGAGAGCCTTAATCGGCTCGCCTGAATAGAATTCTTTCTTCGGCCAGGATTTCTCCTTCTTTCCTTTCTTATTCTGGGCATACCCAACGCCGACGACCAATGTCGCAATCAGTACAAGAAAAAGAGGGTAACGGAACCGATTCATGGAGGATGGCAAGGTTCCTACCACAAACCCGTTTCCAAGACTATGGCTTGATCAAGGCGAAAGAAAAAGGGAGGCCGTTTGACCTCCCTTTTTGAAATAGAACGATTTGTATCCTGGTTCTCAGTCTTCGACAACGTCGGGCCAATCGGTGTGGAAGAATTCCCCTTCCGGCTTGTCCAGACGCTCGTAGGTGTGAGCTCCGAAGAAGTCGCGCTGAGCCTGCAGCAAGTTTGCTGGCAAACGCTCGGAACGATAGGAATCGAAGTAAGAGAGCGATGCAGAGAACGCTGGAACAGGAATCGCATTGTTCACCGCAAGAGTCACCACTTCGCGCCAGCTGGACTGCGAACGGTTCAGGATGTCAGTGAAGAATGGATCGAGCATGAGGTTGGTGAGATCTGCATCCCGCTCGAAAGCTTCAGTGATACGATTGAGGAAACGCGCACGAATGATGCAGCCTCCGCGCCAGATCTTGGCGATACCACCGAGGTTCAGATTCCAGTTCTGACGCTCGCCAACTGTCTTGATCAGATCCATGCCCTGGGCATAGCTGATGACCTTGGAAGCGTAGAGCGCGTCGTGAACTTTCTGGATCAACTCTTCCTTAGGAATATCGATCTTCACTTCGGGCTTCTCAAACACAGGGGCCGCTGCAAGGCGCTGGTCGCGAATAGCGGAAAGGATTCGAGCTTCTACAGCAGCATTGATCGTGGAAGCGACGACCGCGTTGTCGACGGCGTTAAGAATCGTCCAACGGCCCGTTCCCTTCTGACCGGCACGGTCGAGAATGACATCGACGAGTGGCTTGCCTGTCTCGGCATCCTTCTCTTCAAAGATCTTGCTGGTGATCTGGATGAGGTAGCTTTCCAGCTCACCCTTGTTCCAGTCAGCAAAGACTTCTGCCATCTCGTCTGCAGTGAATCCGGCAGCTTTGAAAATCTGATACGCCTCGCAGATCAACTGCATGTCGCCATATTCGATACCGTTGTGCACCATCTTGACGTAATGGCCCGCACCGCCCTCACCGATGTGAGTCACACAGGGATCGTCGCCAACTTTGGCGGCAATCGCTTCGAAGACTGGCTTGATGATTTCCCAGGAAGCCTCAGGACCACCAGGCATGATAGAAGGTCCCTTCAGCGCTCCTTCTTCTCCACCGGAGACGCCGGTTCCGATAAAGAGGATTCCCTTTTCACCGAGATCTTTGGCGCGGCGATCGGAGTGGATGAAATAGGTGTTACCACCGTCGATAAGGAGATCCCCCTCTTCCAGAAGCGGGATGAGTGACTCGATGACTGCGTCGACAGCATCGCGATCGTTGATGTCTGTCGCAGCCGTCGACTTGACCATGATCATGATCTTGCGAGGGCGCTCGAGACTGGCGACGAAATCTTCGAGAGTTTCGGCTCCGTAAAGTTTCTTTCCGGGGTTTGCCTCGACGAATTCCTTCATTGTCGAGGTGGTCCGGTTATACACTGATACCTGAAAGCCGCGGCTTTCCACGTTCAGCACGAGATTTTGCCCCATCACTGCGAGGCCGATTAATCCGAAATCACTCTTGCTCATGTTACCTGTTCCTTTGAATGTTGAGCCCCAAGACTACTCACGTTTCGATAATGGCAAGCGTTGATTTTGTCTCGTGAAATTCGGATTACTCATGGAGAACCAAGGTTTTATTTGTTCGATTTCGGATGAACCCATCACATCCGTGGAAAATTCGTTCGCTCCGTCAACGACTCACGGCGCAGATATTCGCTTCCACGGAGTTGTGCGAGACAGGGAAGATGGTCGACTGATCTCTGGCATTGACTACTCGCAGTACGAGAAAATGGCACTCCGGGAACTCGAAAAAATCGGAGAAGCGATGACATCCGAGTTTCCCGATCACCTGGCTCACGTTCACCACAAGGTAGGTTTTGTAGCTGCCGGTGAAGCCTCTCTGCTCATACGGATCCAAACGGCACATAGCGCAGAGGCCTTCGAACGGTGCCTAGAATACCTGAAGCGCATCAAAACGACGGTGCCTATCTGGAAGAAACCAATCTTCGTGGAATAGCCATCCCTACACGAGATCCACTATCGAACCAAAATCAGCGTCAAAGAGTCGCTTGTAGGTCCTGCTGGCGATACCATCCGTCATTTTTGCGAGCACATCGCACACGATACGGGCTCGGCCCGATTCATCCCACTGTTCAGAAATGAGCGATTCCTCTTCTTCGGAGAGAAGGTGAAACTGATCGACTCCCTTTTGTGGAGATCTGATGTATTGCTCGGTGAATACTTCGAATAATCGGGAAAGAATGAAATCCGACTTCCGATCCAGCTGCTGCAATTGACGACTCTTGAAGACGAGATCGAGCGATAGCCGCTTGTAAATCTGACAAATGGTATCGATGGCGGGATCGATCGTGAGTCGGTAGGAATGCCGGGCGGTGAGGTCACTCAAAAAACCGGTGCATTCTTCCAAGTCTACCGCTCCGATAAATGAGCCGATTTTTTTTCCGATCGTTGACTCAACCCGTCCGCGTTTGATCGCGTCGAGGATTTCGCTCAACGCTCTCCCCTCCTCATCACTGCAGTCGTTCACTTCTGCCCAGCGTTCGATCTTGTCTGTGGTAATGAACCCGGCCTGAATCCCATCAGCTATATCATTCAGCGAATAGGCGGTGTCATCTGCCCAATCCATGATCTGACACTCGATAGAACGAAATTTGTTCCTGACTTTTCCGGGGGTAAGTTCGTCAGGGAACTCCGACGAGCCAGTGACGAAATCGAGCACATGTGCCTGATCCGCGTAGAGAAAGTGGTTCTTCTGGTCCGGCACTTCGCCAAAAAGGGTTTTGTACTTCAGCACACCGTCGATCAGGGCACGAGTGGGGTTCATCCCTCGCTCAGGACCGAACAGGATCCTGCACAGGATTCGCAGCGTCTGAGCATTGCCCTCGAATCCCCCAAACTCGACCATCAGTTTGTGAAGAGTTCTTTCTCCCGTGTGCCCAAATGGCGGATGCCCGATATCGTGAGAAAGACATGCAGCTTCCACTAAATCTGCATCAATTTCATACCCGGGCCGAAGGTAGGTCGAGACCTGATTGATGCGGTTGCAGATACTTCTACCAATCTGAGCGACCTCAATCGAGTGGGTCAGCCGGGTACGGTAGAAATCGTACTCTCCACTGAAGAATACCTGCGTCTTGTTCTGTAGGCGACGAAACGCAGAAGTGTGAATGATCCGATCCCGATCGATCTGAAATGGAGTCCGATATTCGCCTGGAATCGCCTTTGCTTCTCCATCAATTCGCTCCAGATCGAATCGGCCATAAAACTCGTTCTCCATCGATAATTAATAACTCAGCAAACACATTCTCGCGTTTGCACCAACGAACAACTCCGATCTACAGGCGCTTGCAGCAAATGCCAAACCACAAATTTACAATCTAGTTTTAATTAAATATTTTGAAAATTATAAAAAATATGTTAAGTTTTCGCATCTTTTCCTTTCTCATATGTCTGAGCGGTACCAGATCAAAGGCAGAATCGGACGCGGCGGTATCGGCGCGGTCTATGAGGCTTTTGACCGTCGACTGGAAAGAGACGTGGCTATCAAGCGACTCCTTCCCATCGAAAGTACGCATCTAAACGATCCGGCTACCGGCACTCTGGAAAAGGAAGCGCGTGCACTCGCTAAATTTCAGCACCCCAATGTGGTTTCGATCTACGAATTCTCTGAGGATGACGATGGTCCTTACGTGGTTTTCGAACTGGTGCGCGGCGATACCATCAAAGCGATCGTTAAGAACGTCGCCTTTTCCTACGAAGATTTCACTTCTCTGGTAGAACAAAGTCTCGATCCGCTCATCGCCGCTCAGGGGTTGAACTTGCTCCATCGAGACATCAAGCCAAGCAACATCATGATCTCCTGGCTGCCCTCCGACCGGTTCCAGGTGAAGATTCTCGACTTTGGCCTCGCCAAATTCAGCCAGACACCATCGACCCAGACACTCGACCAGAGCGGGTCGTTTCTAGGTTCCATCGATTACATTGCCCCGGAACAGATTGAGGTTCGTCCTTTGGATCAGCGCACCGACTTGTATTCCCTGGGCTGCGTCTTTTACTTTACCCTCACTCAACGAGCTCCCTTCACAGGCCAGTCCATTGCCGAGACAATGGACAATCACCTGAAGCACAACGTAATCGACCTCAGCCAGCTCCGTCCCGATCTGCCGAAACCAGTTTCGGACTGGGTCATGAAATTGATTTCAAGAGACCAGGAGAATCGGCCCGCTAATGCTACCGAAGCTCTCAGCCTCTTCAAAAGAGCAAGAAAGGAGAACGCCGACGAAAGTGTCTCTACGCATGCAGCGCCCCCCGCTCACAAGCCAGAGCCATCTCCCGATCCCGTAAAGGCACCAGTTGCCAGAGTACCAGTCGCAAAAGCAAGCCCAGCTTATGAACAGCGCACTCTGGAGACGACCCGACAGCAGGTTTCCCGCTCTATCATCACCGCTCCTTACGATCCCACAACTCGCAGGACTCGGTCGACTCGTCCAAACTCGCGCCCGGTTCCATCTTCTAGGTATAAGGTAGAGAAGAAAAATTCGCTGAAGCAAAAAATCGCGATGGGCACAGTCGCCGCCGGTCTGGTGGTTGGCGTTATCGCCACAGTTTCAATCCAATCTTACAATACGCCAGAGATCGCGGTCAAAAATGCGGGAGTAAACCTCAACTCCCCGTCCCCATCAACTCCTCCACCGAAGGCACCAAAGGAATATGTTCCGCAAGCGCTCCCACTCTCTGACCTGAACAATCACAAGCCTGAACCGGGCCCCATTTCCCAACTGCCCATCGCTGCCAGTCCGATTGCCCGTTATGCTATTGAAAACGGCATGCTCGATACTTACGGGCGACACACAAACATGCGAGGCATCTTGATCGCCGCGCTTCAAAACAGGGCACTAGGCACTGGCGACGACCATCTCCTTCTCGCCCAGGGGCCGGGAGAAGATCGCCCCAGATACGTCAGAGGACCGGACAGTCGTAGTTATCTTTCTTTCAAAAAAGGCACCAAACTGAAGGCCGATTCGAGTGCCGTACGAAACGATCTCATTATCGTCGATAGCCTTTCCTTTGCTTTCACGCTTCGAGTCGAACCCGGGATGTCAGGGACTGTCGGCCGTATCAATCTTCTTGGTCCCGGAGGTGACAGTGATCGCGTTAACATCCGTCTCTCCTACTCAAGAGGAAAACTCCACCTGCATAATCAGAAAGGGAAAAGGACCGTCACCACTTCAATCGGTATCCCGCCCAACCAAGCGGCTTCCATTGCCGTCTCCTGGGATGCGGAAAAAGGAAAAATGTCTCTCGCACGCAAGTTTGATAATGGAAACGAGCAGACGAGCCGAATAGTGAATACTGTGCAACGAGGTAAGCACACACTCGATAGCTACGAATTTGGTTTCCTCGCTTCCCCCAATGGACCAGCAGCTTCTAAAACGGTCTTCATCGGCGACGAAATCGTGCTTTTCCGAGGACTCGTCGAGAACTCTGATCGAGTTCCCCTTCTGACGTACCTTCTGGATTAGGCTTGCTGATTGAGGCCGGAAGCCTGTCATTTCCGATTGCACAACGGCAGTTCTCCATGTTTGAGTTGCGGCGCTCATCCGTCTAACTCGTATGCCTTTTCAACCACTGCCGGATAATACTCCAGGAAAACCCGCGTCTTTTGATCTGGGGATTCTTGTCATCCGGTTGATTACCGCGTTTGCATTCATTTACTACGAATTGGCCTCAGAACTCAGGAATGCGGTGCAATATGTGTGGGAGCAAAGCGAATGGTCGCTCATCGATCAGTTCGCGGAGAAAGGCTTACCTCTCCCCAATGTCCTGAGCGTGGTCTTTGTCGCCCTGATAACAGTTGCTCTTCTCGGGGTAGCCATAGGCATCTTTTCCCGAATCAACGGCATTCTTCTGACACTCGCTACCGGTGTACTGCTCTTGGTCCCCATCGATTTCGGCGCCGCACCTACACCGCAAACACTGGTTCTGTTCCTTGGAATTTTCCTTGGCATCGCTCTCGGCGGAGCCGGTAAGATCTCGCTCGACTTCATTCTCGCAGGAAGAAAGGCAAAAAGGAAGTAACCCGCGAAGATTCCAGAATGCGCAGGAAATCGCGGAGATTTTCCCCTTGAAACGTAGGGAGTAAGCCTCGTTTATCGGGGATGCCATCATTTGCAGAACTAGGATTGTCCGGTCCCGTACTTCGCGCCGTTACCAAAGCGAATTACGAAGAACCGACCCCCATTCAGGCCCAGGCGATCCCGGAGGCGTTGAACGGTCGCGACATTGTCGGCGCCTCTCAGACAGGAACCGGAAAAACCGCTGCGTTTTCCCTTCCCATTATTTGCCGGATGGGTCTTTCGACTCGCCCGCAATGCCTCATTCTTGAACCAACCCGCGAGCTTGCCGCCCAAGTGGAAGATCAACTGAACCTTTTCGCCTACTACAAGGCGCTCAACGTTGTGCTTCTTCACGGAGGAGTTGGCTACGGTCACCAGATCGAGGGACTCGCGAACAAACCAGACGTAATCATCGCAACTCCAGGCCGCCTTCTCGATCATCTTGAAAAAGGCAATATCGACCTCAGTGAGATGAAGTTTCTCGTTCTCGACGAAGTGGACCGCATGCTGGACATGGGCTTCCTGCCAGATGTGAAGCGAATCATCGATCAATGTCCGAAAGAGCGGCAGACACTTTTCTTTTCCGCCACCATGCCTGGCGCAATTCAAACCCTGGCAAACTGGGCTCTGAAAGATCCCGTGGAAGTAGAGATCGGTGAACGCCGTTCACCTGCCGAGACCGTAACCCACGCTTTCTTTCCTGTGGGAATGGATCAAAGAGACGACCTCATTCTCAAGCTCGTGGAAAAGACCGGCTTCGAAAGCATGATGATTTTTACGAGGACCAAGAAGGAAGCCGACGCACTTCTTGCTCGTCTCAAGGAAATTGAAGGAACGCAGCCCACCGCACTTCACTCCGACATCAAGCAAAGCGACCGAACCAAAGCATTGCAGGGATTCCGCGACGGGACTTTCAACATTATCGTGGCCACTGATATCGCGGCTAGAGGTCTCGACATTTCCGGAGTCACCCACGTCATCAATTACCGGGTTCCGGAGAATCCTGAAGACTACGTGCACCGAATTGGACGGACGGGCCGAGCCCAGCAGGAAGGGGACGCATTCACCATTCTCACCGCCGACGAGCTCGAACAAGCCGCCGCGGTAGAGCACTACATCGACCAGAAGATTGAGCGGAAGAAACTCGAAGACTTCGACTACAACTACACCGCTCTCCTCGACGACAAACCGGCCAAGCCGCGCCGCAGGCCTTCCGCCCCGAAAAGACGCCGTCGTTAACATAGCTCTTCCTGACAAATCCCCATGAAATACGCCGTCTGTAACGAGACCTTCCAGGATTGGCCTTTTGAAAAGGCATTTCAGTATGCCCGCGAAGTTGGCTACACCGGTATCGAGATCGCTCCTTTTACCCTCGCTCAATTCGCCACTGAAGTGACTCCCGAGCAACGCGCCACGGTGAAGCAGCAGATCAAAGATGCTGACCTGGAATGCGTTGGCCTCCACTGGCTGCTGGCAAAGACAGAAGGATTTTACCTCACCACCCCGGACGAAGCTGTGCGGAAAAAGACTGGTGACTACCTCGCAGATCTCGCGCGCCTTTGCCGCGATCTCGATGGTAGCATCATGGTCCTTGGATCACCCCAGCAGCGCAATCTCCTTCCGGGCGTCAGCCACGAGCAGGGAATGGAATTTGCCGCCGAAGTGATTAAGCAGGCCATGCCTGTGCTGGAGGACTGCGGCGTTACTCTCGCTCTTGAACCACTGGGCCCCGGTGAAGGCGACTTTCTCAATACAGCCGAACTCGGCATCGAGCTCGCGAAGATGGTCGACTCACCGAACTGCAAACTGCACCTCGACGTGAAAGCCATGTCCAGCGAAGAAAAGCCCATCGCCGACATCATTCGCGACAGCAAAGACTGGACCGCTCACTTTCATGCGAACGATCCGAACCTGCTCGGCCCAGGAATGGGCGAAGTAGAATTCGATCCCATCTTCGCTGCACTGAAAGAAACCGAATACGACGGCTGGGTCAGCGTCGAGGTTTTCAACTACGAGCCTGGCATTGAGACGATCTGCGAAAGCAGTATGCGGTATATGCGTGAGGTGGAGGCGCGAGTGTAGGGAGATGGATCAGCTTGCGGACTTGTTTGCAGATTTCCATTGATCTACGATTTCTTTCGGAATGCCAATGGCTTTGTCGATCTGTCGCGCTTTGTTGAAGTCTGTTTCGCGAAGATATGCCGTGCTTAGGTCTGCTCCACGGAGGTTTGCACCAATGAGTTTAGCCCCGCTAAGGATTGCTCCACGGAGGTTTGCTCTACCGAGGTCTGCTCCACTGAGATCTGCGTCTGTGAGGTTTGCTCTGATCAGGTTTGCGTCGACGAGGTATGTGCGACTGAGGTCCGCTTCAATGAGTTTTGCTTCGCGGAGATTTGCTCCCAGGAGTCGAGCCCGGCTGAGATTCGCTCCGACGAGGTTAACCCTACCAGTGAAGTTTGCTCTAGGGAGGTTTGCTTTCAGTAACTGTGCTCCACAGAGATTTGCTTCGCGGAAATATGCTCCGTAAAGGTTCGCACCCGAAAGGTTGGCTCGAACAAAGGTGGTCAGACCGAAAATCTCCAATTGCATTCTTTCTCCCGAAAGGTCAATACCGTCCATAAATGCCTTAAACAACCGCTCTCCGTCCGGGCGCCTCCCAACCGCGTCGATCCTACCAATAATCGATCTCATAAATCGATCTTTTCCACCTGGTCGGAATCGACAAAATTTTTCATCTTGCGACCAGGATTGATATGTATGACCCACTCGATCAGTTGGCAGCTCTTTTGAAACATTACGTAATTCCCAATGCACCAAAGCCGTTAATTGCATCAGCGCATCACCCAAGTGCCCGTCTAACGTCGTACTGCGCATTGGAATCGCATCGCTGGTCAACGGATGACTCCACTGCATAAGTTCATCGATATAGGGCAACTGAAATCTCTCGATCCGAAGTCGTTTCTCCCGAGGCATTCGCAAATGCACCCCCTCCGCCCACCATCCATACACTTCTGCCAATAAATCCCTAAGGCCTATCCAGCGCTCCGGATCTTCTTGAATGTCCGATTGCAACAACCAGAAAAGATTTCGCCTCTCTTCAGGCTTCTGCCATTGCGGCGCAAACAGACGAGAAAGGGAACGGGACAATCGATACTGAGCACTCCCCACCGGGAAATCTTCCCAATACTTCAGATCCGGCAGTCTTGGCGCCACGGGATTTTCCTCGGCGAATCGTTTCAAAAGCGAAAAGATCGCCTCGGCGAAAAAGTACTCGCGGAAACTCTTGTGGAGGAATTCGCAACCCAGGTCGGTTTTTCCGCCTTTAAAATAAAAATTGATCACCAGGTTCGAAAGCGGTTTCGCATCGGTACATTTCCTTACCGTTTCCTGCAAATCGCCATCGCTCTCCTCCTTCAAACGCGCGTCGAGTTCCTCGTATGTAATCGTCTCACCCTCCAGGATACTGATCATCGCCGCCGTCTGCTGTAACAGCTTTCGAAGTTCTGCTCCGGGGATGCGAGCCGCGTCTTCCAGGCCCTCTACTTCCTGCGCTTGGCCATGGTGTTCCACGGTCTGGTCGACCAGTGCCTTGTACAAGGCGGCAGGTTCCTCCAACAACTTTGAGATTGGTCCGTCGTATCCGGCGATCGTACGGAAGGTAAGCAACCCAAGCAGAGGTAAACCCATCATCTCGAAGCTCCGCAACTCGTCCGGAACCGATTCTTCGTTCCGCTTATCAAACCACTTTTCGTAGACGGATATTGCTTCGTTCGCCTTTTCCTCGGTCAGTTCCCAATGCTCGCTCGATTCCATCAACGAGCGGGAAAAATCCGTGAGTTGCTTGGGACGGAGCGGTCGCAGGGTAAGAACTCGACTGTTCGCGTGAAGGATACCAGCACTACCGACTTCGACTGAAGGACGCCCGGTCAGAACAAGTCCGATTTTCAGCCCTGGCCTCCGAAAGAAATAGTCTCTCAATTTCGGTAGCAGCACCTCCAATTGTTGTTGGTAGCTCTGCGTTCCGGTCAACGCAACCTCGTCCCATCCGTCAAGAATGAACACGTGTCGACACATTCCGGGAACACTCTCGGCTTCCTGACGAAGTAGCTCATCATTGATGAGGAAGTCCTTCAGCGACGGAGGAATATCGTCATCGGGTCCTGTGCGGACTGCACCGGACAGGATTTCCTCGATCGGATTCGATTGCAGTCGTGTCAGGGTCAAATTTCGAAAACGAATGAAAATCGGCGACAATCCATGGGAATCCATCAGTTCCTGCGCGAGGCGAAGACTGAAACTACTCTTTCCGGCCCCCGCCGGACCTCGTACCACAATTGGTTCCTTACGAAAATCGGGATCGAGCAGGTACTTGCAGGCCGCAGCGATCGCATTCTCCCTGCCTCCATGCTTCTCTTTCTCAGGATCGATCTTGTCCTTTTCCGGATCGGTGCGGTCGTGGGAAAGATCTCCCCAGGCCAAGTCACCGCATTCCGTTTCCTGATAAATATCGGCCAGGGTAAAGTTCTCCTGGCCGAGGGCTGGCGACGAGCGGAATTGGTATCGAACCCAGGCATGATGAAGCACCAAATAATCTTCCATGCCGATTTCGTGAGGAGGCACGACCTCCTCCAGCATCTTGATTACTTTATCCTCTATCCCCTTTTCCCCTGCCGGAAAGCTCTGCAGGCCAGTGAACGGAAGGGAAGCGAGTTCTCCACCGGAAAAATCGTCTACCAAAATCGGAATAACAGGTAATCTCGACGCAGTCGCCCGGGCTACGAGAATTTCCCACTCCCGCCGACACCAGACCGACTCATCTCGTGCCGCGCGGCTGGCAAAGATGATGGCACCCTGACAATGGAGCAACGCCTCGTACAACTGCGCGTCCCAGGGACCCATTTCCACCGATCGCTCGTCAATGTAGGGCTCATACCCCTCCTTGCGAAGGCGTTCGACCAGAGGCTCCATCGCCTCGGCGGTCTCGGGATGCTCCCGTTTATAACTGAGAAAAATTTGAGCACCGCGACTGAATGAAGACATAACGAAGAAATCCCTAGTTATATATATTTCGGTAATCAAGCTATATTCGGGCTTCCACGCATACGCCTGCCCAAATTCCTCTTCCTTCGTTGGGAAGGTTCGCCGGATTTCTCAATTCTCAAAGATCTGTAGCTCCTATCCAGAACACTCTCGACTTGGGCAAGTCTTTATGCTATTGTTAGTCTATTTCTCTCGACCGCGAAAGGCCGTTCGAAACTTCCCGCTTATTCTAAAAAATTGTCCAACAGCCCCGCCCAAAGAGTCTCGCGGAGAGCACCGAATCTCCCTGAAATGAGGGGAGAAAGCACGAAAAGGCATCCAAATGAGGGAAAATGACAGACTCCCATCATTTTAAAAACCAACATAACCAGCTAATAACCAACACATAGCAATGAAAACAGTGTTCTATTCGGGTCATAAAACAGAAAACCCATCATTTCCCTTCATTGCCCATTGCGGAATCAGGTCGCTCCGGAAAGTGATCAGAGGCTGCAATTCATTTTCTGTCATTTCAGAACTGACTTGGAATCACTGACTCGCTACTCTGCTCGAATCTTTCGAGATCGAAGCAACTTGAAGTATCAATGAATCTGGGATTTCACGGAACACTGGCTTGGCTTTTTTTCTGCAGCGCGCTGCTTTGCCTCGATCATTCATCTGCCGCCCCAAACGACCTCAGCACGATTGCGGGAGTAGGTCTTCCCGGATACACCAACGATGGCGGGGCTGCGACGCAGGCCCGAATCAGCAGCTCGGCAAATGGCATCGCCACGGATTTCGAAGGAAACATCTATTTCGCAGATACCGGTAACCACTGCATTCGACGGATCAATGCGACCACCGGGATCATCTCCACGGTGGCTGGCGACGGGAGCAACGGGTTTGGTGGCGATGGCGGCCTTGCTACTTCAGCTCAACTGAATAGCCCCACCGACGTGGCAGTCGATGAGGCTGGCAATCTCTACATCGCCGATCTGTTTAATCATCGGATTCGCATGGTAGAAAAAGCCTCGGGCAACATCTCGACCATCGCCGGATCAGGAGCGACGGGCGAGGCCATGGGTAGCTTTTCCGGCGACGGCAGTGCTGCAACCAGTGCTACCCTCGACACGCCAAGCAGTGTTGATGTTGACTCGGAAGGCAATGTTTATGTCTCTGACACGTTCAATCATCGCATTCGAAAAATTGACAGTTCAGGAGACATCTCCACTGTCGGCGGTTCGGGTAGCACCGGTGAAGGGAATGGTGGCTATGAGGGAGACGGCGCCGCCGCGACCTCTGCTCTCTTAAATGAGCCCGCAGGCATTTCTGTCGATGATTCTTTCCTCTACATCGCAGACCGACTGAACAATCGCATCCGCGTCATCAACCGCATGAGCGGAGACATCTCAACCGCCCTCGGCGATGGCTCAAATTCCGACTCGAACGGCCTTCCCGCCACCGTGAGCGGTCCGTTTGATGTCGCCGTCGATTCGCGTGGGAATGTGTATTTCACCAGCCCAACGATCAGCAACGTTCGTAGACAAAACGCTTCGGATGCCTCCGTGGAAACGATAGCCGGAACAGGAAGCGCTGGATTCAATGGTGATAATGCCGCGACAGAATCGAGCTTGGCATCGCCCCAAGGTGTAGCCGTCGACCGAGGGGGAAACCTTTTCATCACCGACACCGGAAATCTACGCATTCGCAGAGTGGAAGCTGCCTCGGCCTTCAATCTCATTACTACCATTGCCGGGACGACTCAAGGGTATAGCGGCGACGGCGGAGCGGCCACCGCAGCCCAACTTGACGACCCTTTCGGCATCTCCGTTGATCTAAAAGGAAATGTCGCCTTTTCGGATCGCAGCAATCTGCGCATACGTCAGGTCGAAGCAGGCACGGGCCTCATAGCAACCATCGCAGGTGATCCAATCGCGAGCCCAAATACCGGAGATGGTGGCCCTGCCGTCGATGCTGGAATCTCCGGCGTCACCGATGTGGCATTCGATCCGGCTGGCGATCTTTACATCGCTGATCGACTCGACAGAGTTGTCAGAAAGGTGGACGCCTCAACCGGCATCATCCGCCGATACGCCGGAGACGGAACGACTGGTTACTCCGGAGATGGAGGTCTCGCACTTGAAGCCTCCATTAATCTTCCCTCCGGGCTCTTCTTCGACTCCAAAGGTTTTCTCCTTATCGCTGAAGATACAAATCATGTGATTCGTCAAGTAAACCTGAGCACTAACATTGTATCTACCATCGCGGGAGACAATTCGGCTGGATACAGCGGAGACGATGTCGCAGCGACATCAAGCTCACTTCAGGCACCCTTTTCCATGGTTCGTGACTCGGAGGGAAATCTACTCATCGCCGACACCATGAACCACCGCATTCGTCAGGTAGATGCCGTAACCGGCGTAATCACTACCATCGTCGGAACAGGGGTGGCCGGGTTTACGGGGGACGAAGATCTGGCGGTATCCGCACAGATCGATTCACCAATGGGCCTGGCAATCGATGCCGACAACAACCTTTTCGTCGCGGACACCGGCAACCACGCAATACGCTGGATCGAAAAGACCACAGGGTTCATCTACACTCTGGCAGGTGATGGTAGTGCCGCGCTGAAGGGGGACGGGGGAGACTCACAAGCTGCCAGACTCGATTCCCCAACGAGTCTGTCTTTCGACTCGGAAGGCAACCTCTACTTCACCGATTCCGGCAATCATCGTGTTCGGAGAATTGAAAATGTCGGGGTAGCCGTAACTCTTTTGGCGGACGGAATGATTGGCAATAAGTTGAGCAGGTTGAAAGGGAACGGAATCTACAACACCGCCGGCGCCGGACAAAAAGCAAAGATCAAAGGTGACAGCAAACGCCCACTGAAATTCTTCTTCGCGATCGAAAACGACTCAAATATGCGTAGCCTTCAAGGGTCTGATTCGATTCAGATATCAGCGAAAAAAGGAAATCGTTTCCTGCAGACAAAGTACATTCAAATTGGCAAGGGTAATGTCACCGCAGCGATTACACGCGGGAACCTGGTCCTTCCACACCTGGGTCCCGGAGACAGCGCCAGCTTCAAGACTATCATAAAACCTAAGTTTGATCGCGGCGGTAAGGGTAGGACCTATTTGATCAACGCAAAGTCCCTTCGTGACCAATCCAAGCGCGACGTATTGAAAGCCAAAGTGAAAGTGAAAATCAAAAAATAGCAGGGCCTCACCGTCTCGTTCTCCTACCCTACAAATCACTCTGTAGAACTTCCTCGTAAAAGTCCAAGGTTAGCCTTGCCGTTTTTTCCCAAGTAAATTTCCCTGCCTGTTGTCGCCCTACCTTCGCCAGATCCGTTACCAGCGCTGGATCTTTCTCTAGCCTCAACATCGCCTCGGCTACGCTCTGTGGTGACTGCGGATCAATGTAAACGACAGCATCTCCCCCTACTTCCGGGAGACTTGTTCGGTCGCTCGTTATGACCGGGCATCCTGCTGACATTGCTTCCAAAATAGGCAGGCCGAATCCCTCATACCAACTGGGAAACACGAACGCGATGGCTCCCTGATAGAGTTCCGAAAGCTGCTCTTCCGTCACATAATTGAGGTAGTTTAGCAACCCTCGCGATTCCAGGTCGGCAATTCTTCTTTTCAACTCATCGGTCTCGCAACCATCTCCACCAGCGAGCTTCAAAGGAACCGGGTCATCACTCAATTCCCAGTAGATCTCAAGCGCACTCAACAACGTTCCAATATTCTTCCTGGGTTCTAACGAACCAACAAAAAGCCAGAAGTTCTTTTTCTCTGATACTCCATCCTGCTTCCCAGAATCACTTTGCCAGTCCCTTGGCCCCAAGGGCGTTACTTTCCAGGGAACACCTGACGCGGAAAGCCACCCGGGGAATACCGTCTCGAATTCGTCGTGGCAACTCTCCGAAATAAAGAGAAGCCCCTTCGCGGCGGCCATTGCGTCGAGAGTTCCTTTCTGACACTTCGCACGGTTCACTTCGAACGTGTATTGCGGCACAACCCAGAAGGTGACGTCAAATACCGTGTAGACCAGCTTCGTGTGCTGCAAAGTTGGTGCCTGAAAACTGGTGGCATGAACAATATCTGGATTTCCATAGAGCGCTTTTCCCTCTCGAACTCGCTTCCACTCCTCCCCCGATTGAATCGGATCAAGGCCTGGGTAAGCAACGTGCCCCTCTCCGTTGGGCAATGCCGTGCCTTTGGAGGGATCACCAAGGTGAGTATCGCCAAACCGATGATAGAGGATATACTCGTTTTCCGGAGCGACCGCCGCAATCGATCGAACTAATCGATCAGCATACCATCCAACGCCGGTCTTTGGACCACATGTCTCAGAGACGTCGAAACCAATTTTCACAGCGCAGCTCCCTTCAAGTGATTCTCCAGCTCTCGGCATTCGCTGAGAGGCAGCGCAATTCCGAACTCATCTGCAAACTGGAGAGTCCGCTCTATAAACCGGATCGTGAATTCTCGAGTCTCCGGCGTGACATTCTCGTCCCTCTCTTCTTCGATACTGATGTGTGCTAGCGCCTTCAGCCACCGAAAAGGTGACCGGCCGTATTGAAGCGCAATTTTCAAGATCTCCCGATGAGCCTCGAACCTCCGGCTCATGGTTTTGTTCTCCTGATACATTCGAGAACCCGCCAGCGATGCCCCCTCGATAAACGCAAAGTCAATCCCCCGCCCGACGCGCAACCAGTATTCGTAGTCCATCGCGTAATTCAACCGATCGTCGAAAAGGCCATAACGTTCAATGACCTCGCGTCGCCAGAAAACTGTCGGCTGGCAGAGATAGCAAATTTCTCCCAACCTATCATAATCCCAAGGCTCAGAACCGTATCGCTCAATAAATCCCCCTTCTTCATCGATATGATCGCCGTGTCCATATAGGATCAGTGAGTCTGTATTCTCCTGGAAGTGAGATTCTACCCTTTCCAGAGCGCCAGGATAATAGACATCGTCTGAGTTAAGATAAGCTAACACATCCCCCTTTGATTCTCGAAGCCCTCGATTAATCGCATCGGCCTGACCTCCATCCTCCCCGGATTTCCAGGAAATTTTTTCATCATATTTCTGCAGAATAGAGACCGTCTCATCAGTAGATCCCCCATCCACAACAATGATCTCAAGATCCACATTTTGCCCCAGGACACTCCTGAGCGTCCGCTCAATGAAACGCCCCTGGTTGTAGGATGGAATGACGATACTGAATCTCATCTCAAACCTTGTAGAGTTCGATAACTTCTCCATCCTCGCTTTCCAAAATGACTGAAAGCAACCTTGCGCCCAGCAGGCGTTCATCCTCTTTACTCAACTTGGCGGGATTTGCCACAGAAAGCCGGATGTTTCCCGTGATGTCACGCACCCAAAATTCAAAACCTACTGTCTCGTGATTAGGGATATCGTAGGATCCGAATGGATTTCCTGACACAAACACCGCAACCTTTGTGAACCGATCGCGACCAGCTATCGAGAACGCCAACCTCCACCTTCCTCTAACCGCCGGAACCCCTATCAGGCAATGTGCTGAAAACCAGCCATCATCATAGATCCCCTTATTCCACGCTTTTTTTGCCTCTGTTGTAAGAAAGGCATAACTGAGCTTCTTCAATTCTCTTTCGATATCAAATTCAGCTAATCGCTTCTCTCCTTTCTCTACCAGCTCGCGCCGTAACGACGAGTCCGAATGAATCCTGAGGAAATTGTCTGCAAGCGTAAGGGGCTTTCTCGGATCAAAAAACAGGCAGGCATCGCCTCCGACTTCCGGCAGACAGCAGACGT
Organism: Verrucomicrobiales bacterium; assembly: GCA_002698785.1. Taxonomy (GTDB): domain Bacteria; phylum Verrucomicrobiota; class Verrucomicrobiia; order Verrucomicrobiales; family DEV007; genus Arctic95D-9. The sequence continues at coordinate 96,970 of PAAG01000049.1, forward strand.
TGCTGGAAAGGATTGGTTTTCTGAAACGCATCGCCTCAAGCAACGGAATTCCGAACCCTTCATGCAAAGATGGAAAAACCAAAGCAGAGCAGTGTTCCCAAAGTTTGCGAAGGAAGGACTCTTCTACAAACCCAAGAAAATGCACCGTATCCGTGATGTTAAGCATCTCTGCATAACGACGAATTTCCTCCGTCCTTTCGTCCTCGCTACCCGTTAAGACGAGGTGCCATGGTTCGTCTCCCACTCGCCTTCGGTAGTTTTGATAGGCAATCAAGAGAACCTCGTGGTTTTTGTGAGGCCAGAAATTGGAGGGAAAGAAAAAATAATTCTCACAAGGAGTCTCACGGTCGCTATCAGGAAGATTCGAAAATCGATCCTGCACTGCATTATACGTGTAAAAGACCTCTCCGCTATATTCCGGGTAGCACTCCAAAACCCTACTCACGACATGGAGACTGATACAATTGAGGCTTTCACTGACCCGCATGGTCTCGCGCAGATACCCTTCACGATAGGCTATCTCCACAGAGGAAAGAGAACCAGGGTAATCGATGTGAATCAGATCGACAATGCAGGCGATCGTAGGAATTCCGGGAGTTGCCAGCGGAACGGCACCGAAGGGACAATAGAGAACATCGACCTTATGATCGACGAGAAGCATCAAATCACCCTGCTCTCCACAAGTTTCCCGAATGGGGAGCAAGGCCGCATCAGGCATGGGGACGTTGCCAGTTTTCGAAATGCAAACGAGTTCATCCCCGCCCCGAGCCAAGTCGCGAACTTCTTGGTGTGTTTCCGAATTTGTGAAAAAGACAAACTCTGCTTTCTCCGACAATTGCTCACGGACGATCTTTTGAGCCTGAAAAATCAAAGGCTTCACCCCACCATTCGCACCTCCCGGAAGAAGAGGCGTAAGATCGATACCAATTCGCTTTTTGATGCAAGGCATTACCTGCTTTTAGACCTGTCTTCTAGACTTCCTTCAACCAAGCCTGATCTGCTCTTTGGAACCTCTCCTTCAGTTCCAATCGCAACTTGGAAAGTCGTTCGTCCAGCTGTTCCCGAGTTACGGGACTCTCAGCTTTTCCAGAACCAGAGACTCGATGCAGGAGGGCGCGAAACCGGCTCTGCTTCGGCATCTGTTCGAGTATCCGCAAATTCATCTCCGCCAGTTCCACAATCTCGGTATCTCGACTCAAGATGATATCCTTCATTTCCCTGCATTGCGCCCGTAATTCATCCTCACGTGCGCTTGGTTCGTCCTTCTCCGATTTACCCAGCCATTCTTCATCCGGTGGGGCCGAATGGGAGATGCTTTTGATGATTTCAGCATGACGAGCCCGCTGTCCTTCTACTCTTGTCAGGCTTTGACGCAGTCTATTGCACTCCTCAGAGAACAGGTGCTCTGGATACGTAATAAAATCATCGAATACACAGGCAGGACTGGAAAAGGAATCCATCAACTCGGCATGCTCCTCAGCCACATAGTAACGATTCAAACCATCAAAAAACGCAAATTGGTAGTCCTTCGAAAGGATCAAACTCTCCCATTCCTGGTGATTCTGCTCCCTCGAATTCGGCAAAGTAGCCTCGACAATGATAATCCAGGGACGGAACTGGGAAAAATCGGCAGACTCCAATACCTGACGCTCCGCGCCTTCCGTGTCGATCTTCAGGAAATGAACCTCCTGTTCTGCAATGGACTCTACAATCGAGGCCAACTTCCTACTCTCAACCTTCCGCTTATGGATCACATCACCTTCTGCCGTGTATCTCTCTCCCAATTCGGCCATGATCGTTGAGTTTCCTGTTTCAGGTATATCCCAGAACGTCACCTCCCCCTCTTTGTTCGAGATAGCACAGTCGAAGTTTTCATCGCGCTCCCTTTCCTCTTTCAAAAGAGGAAAATACTGCGTGGAAGGCTCCACATTAATTCCCGACCACCCCCGCTCGTAAAAGGCCTTCGTTACCGAGTCGACGGTTGGATGAGCTGCCCCAATGTCTACGTAAAAGCCCTTTTCAATGTGACCAAGCGCTCGAAATAGCAGTACATCCTCACGGTTCTGCGCATACGAAACGAATGGAGTCTGCGAAATGGTCATTGTTCCCTGGACTTAAATTTACTGAAACTTCTCCACTGATCTCTAAGACCGGGCACTCTCTTTTTCAACCTGCTCGCAGCCAAACCGTTCGCCATAACTCATTCAAACCCATCGAGGAAATTCGCGGCGAATTTCCCATTGCCCAAAGCCCGATTCGTGCGAGAGACTCCCCCTAAGTCAGCACGAAATATGCGGGTAGCGATTATTGGGCACGGGTGAGGACGGCCAAATCCTCTGGGATCGACTCTTCCAGGACGGGCATACCCCGGCAGGGGTAAGCAAAACCTCCAGTCAAGCGCCACCCCAAATGGATTGCCCCCTCCACCCTCGCTTGAAGACGCAAATGCCTGGAAAAGTTGGATCAGAGAATTCCAACCGGATGAGATCTACTATCTCGCAGCATTTCAGCCAATCTTGAGAGCTCCTGAACCAGATGATTTTATTATCGCAACGGGCGAAAGACACACCGTTGCCGACCTCGTGGCCATTGTATTTTCGCACCTGGGCCTAAATTGGGAAGAACATGTCGAGGAGGACTCAACAATCCTCATCAGGCCAGGCGTCACTCGTATCGGTGATTACTCTCATTTGAAAGAGGTGACAGGGTGGGCCCCGAGTTGTGATTTCGAGACAAGAATCCAGGGGATTGTGGAAGAAACGCCGGGATTTGCGGACGAGCCCTAATTTCGCCCCTATAACAATCCCGTAACCCGTTGCAAATCAGGAAGCCAACTGTCGGACTCGAACCGACGACCGGCTGATTACAAATCAGCTGCTCTACCAACTGAGCTAAGTTGGCCCGTGATTCACTCTCAACGAGCGGGCGGGAATCTACTCGTTTTCTCCCTGTCCGCAAGACCGGTTTTTTACTTCCTTAACCAGAGCGTGATTCGACCCTTTCTTTCCAGGGGCCCGGGGACATGCATTCCCCCACCCAGAATGTCGACTTTTCCATCCCCATCAATGTCCCCAATCGCTATTTTGGCGAGATTCGTAGGCGCATAGGCAATCCGCCTGGGAATGAAACTTCTAAATCCTCCCTGATTCTCCAGCCAAGCCAAGCTGGGAAAATCATGCTCCTGCCACATGAAGTTGAGTGATGAAATGACGACATCAAGATCCCCATCGCCGTCCATATCAACCGGTTCCGCATCATAGCACCCCGGCATTCCGGCAAGATAATGGAGCGTGTAGTTCCCGTGCCCGTCATTTTCCAGCCATCGAACTCCGTGATATGGCTTCGGTTCGGGATTCTCGTCCATCATATCTCCATTGGTGTAGAGAATGTCTTCATCACCGTCCTGATCGAGGTCGTGAAGGTTAATGCTGGAAGAACCAAAAGCGGGATGATTCGCCCGAGTGATGAATTTCATTGAGAATTGACCTTCACCTAGGTTCAAGAATTGCAAAATTGCCTCGTGTTGCTGCGTCACCATGGCGACAAAATCGGGCAATCCATCGCCATTAGCGTCATTTTGCAGCACTTTCATGCAGCCATTGATGTCTAAAATCGTCTGCAGGGCAAAACTGCCATCATCTTTCTGTTCGAGAAATCCAACTCCCCCAGTCGTTCGCCAACCGAACATCGAAAGGATGAAATCCATATCTCCGTCGCCGTCCATATCGGCTGCGACTGCCTCGGTGATTCTCGGAGTACCCTCCACGAGCACTCGATGCTCGAATTCACCTTTTCCATTATTCAAGAGAAGGTGAAACGATCCGATAAGGTCATCGTTGGGATGCATCACCCCCATGGAAGAGACTCCAATGTCTGTGTCTCCATCCCCATCAAAATCGAACGTAACCGTTTCCACAGCAGCATCGATCTTCGCCAGAATGGTTTCCCGGAAATCTCCGCTCTCGTCCATGCTGATCCATGTCACCCGCCGGAGGCTGTTATCCGTTACTATCAGGTCGTCTTTCGCTCCATCCCCATCGATGTCAGCAAAGCGCAGACTGGTCACCTGCGGGCGCTCTGCCGTATCCATGACTCCGATCGAATAGGTCTGAAAATCAATATTCGAATCCGCATAGTTATCCGGAATCTGCGAGAGAACGGGAGGACTATTGGAAACGTAATAGTTGGTGATTTCTTTCAGTTCCGCCTCCGTCACTGGGACTTTTGACCGTTCCATCAGGAATGCCATCGTATTCATCACGTTCGGCCATGCCGGGGACGGAATCGCCGTGGGGCGTGGAATAGGATGACAGATGGAGCACTTCGCCGAGATCAGCGGAGGCACGGATTGCGCCTCCACTTTTGGAGCCATCTCCAAAATAACGAGAATCAACAGGATAACATAGGCTCGCATCGGTTCGGCAAATCTCGTCTGGGATTACTCGGTTGGCAATCCGCACTTAACCAGTGGGATATCGCAATCCAGTGATAATTCTGGCTCCACGGCGGTAGCGCACATAGGCATAGAACCACTGCATCAGGACGGCCAAACGGTTACGGAAGCCCACAAGAAACATCAGGTGGATAAACAGCCACATGAGCCATGCAATGAACCCCTCGAACTTCATTCCTTTGCTTTCAGCAACGGCGCTACTACGCCCGATTGTGGCCATACTGCCCTTGTCGAAGTATCGAAACTGCCGGCGAACGGGATACTTCGGGCTGTTTTTCCCCTCGATCTCATCAATGATCACTTTGGCCGCATGTTTCCCCATCTGCATCGCCGCAGGGCACAGACCAGGGACACGCTTGCCTGCCTGATCAATACAGTGGGCAATATCGCCAGTTGCGAATACCTCGGGGTATTCTTTCAGACTAAGGTCGGTTTCCACCATGATTCGGCCTCCACGGTCTATTTCAACACCGGGAATATCCGTGAGTTTTGAAGTTTCCACTCCGGCAGCCCAAACAATGTTTGCCGCGTGAATGGTCTCGTCTTCCAGGACGATTTCCTCGTCCTTCAGGTCTTTCACTGGGCAATTCGTCTTCACCGTTACGCCCATTTTTTCCAGCGCTCCCCTGGTGTACTCCGATAGATCCTCGTCGTACATCGTGAGCAGCCGCGGCGCAGCTTCGATGAGATAAATGCGAGCCTCGTCCGTATTGATGTGCTTGAAGTCCCGCTGCAAGACGTGTCGATCCAGCTCAGCGAAAGCCCCGGCCAGCTCTACTCCCGTCGGGCCTCCCCCAATTACGCCTATGGTCATCCATTTCTCCCTCTCCACAGGGTCGCTACAAGCTTCCGCTCGCTCAAATGCGTAGAGAATGTCTCGACGTATCGCAGTTGCATCGTCGAGAGTTTTCAGCCCTCTACCGTGCTCCTCCCAAGCATGATTTCCGAAATAACCGGTTTTCACCCCTAGCGCGATGACGAGATAGTCGTAATCGATTTCGTCTCTTCGAGTCACCACCTTCTTGTCTTTTAGTTCCAGACTCGCGACCTCATCCATCAGAACGGTGACGTTATCCTGATTGTTAAATATACTTCGTATCGGATGGGCGATCTCAGGAGCAGCTAGCCCCGCCGAGGCGACCTGATAAAGGAGCGGTTGGAATAGGTGATGATTTTGCCGGTCGATTAAAACAACTTCGACAGGCTTGTTCTTAAAAGCTTTGGCACATTCGATCCCGGCGAATCCACCGCCAAGGATCACCACTTTGGGTGTCTTCATAAAAATTCTTATCTGTTTCTGGTTCAGTAAATAGGGCACCGGCTTCAAAAAACCGGCAGAGAAGCGAGCTTTATGAGCATCGGGATCGATCCCGTGAAAGGATACGCTCATGACTCCCGGGGAGAACAAGACACCGGGAAATCGGATATTCGCCTTCTGTGAACAGATAGAGCATTAGCGCTAGAATTTACGACGAATGAGTCCGCTCAGATACGCAGCTTTTCACCAGACTTTTTCCAGTTTATGCTCTGAGCATGGTTCGAACCATATCTGTCATCCTTCTTCTCTTTTTCTCCGTGACCTCTTCGGTTGCGCAGGAGGAGCTCGCGAAAGAAGACCAAAGCCGCCCGGAGATCACAAAAATCGGTGACTACCGCTATCGCCTCGCGGGAATGACTTTCGACTCCCAGACCCGTGAAGTTTTCATTCCGGTGGCGGTGAACATGCGAGAAGGCGGACCAATCGAATACATCCTCGTTCACGAAAACGGGAAAGTGCACGAATCAATTTTCGTAACGAAAGAATCCCCTTATCAACTCCAGGTCATACTGAAGCTTCTGAAATACAATACCGGAAAAGGCGATGTTTTTAATCGGATGTATCCGCCTGAAGTTCTGGAAAAAGAAGGAGGCACCGAGGCCGAGCGCGGAGACGCCGTGCAGTTTTTCTTTCAGGAGAAGGGGGAAGTCGACACCTTACCCGTAACAGACCTGATGCTCGACGCGAAAACCAGCGCCCCCATGACTCCCGGAAGCTGGATCATCACGGGATCAAAAATTCAGGACGGCAATTTCCTTGCCGAAGCAGAAGGCTCCATCCTTGCCGTTTACCTGGACGAAATTTCTCTATTTAATATGACGCGGGACGGTGCCGACAATGATGAGCGCTGGGGAGCCTTTTCAAAAAACATTCCTGAAATCGGAACGCAGGGCCTCCTCATCCTCAGCCCCGCTTCTAACTCAGCCACAAAGCCAACAGAATAAAACAAGCCCAACACCCGAATTCACCATGAAGAAAGTTCTCATACATTCTCTCACCGCGTGCATCGCCCTTGCCGGTGCGCAAGCACAGCAACCTCTCGCTCCAAGTGCAGATGACAATGTCTCGCTGAAACTGGAAATCGAGAGAGCCGTCGAAAAAGGAGTCGAATACCTCAAGTCACAGCAGGATCCAGAAACCGGCTCCTGGAGCGATCCCAAACTCCCTGCACTGACCGCACTTCCCGTATCGGCCATCATGGGAGCCCCGAACCTCGATCTTAGCGAAGGATTACCAGAGGCCGCAGAAAAGGGATACGACTTCATCGTCTCTAATGCGAAACCCGATGGCGGAATCTACGGGAAAGGCTTGGCCACTTACAACACTGCCCTTTCCATCATGGCACTCGTCCAGTCAGGCAAAGAGGAGCATCTGCCCATCATCGCCAAGGCTCGCCGCCTGCTGGTTAATCAGCAGCAGGACTTCGACAAGCGAGGCGTCACAGACAACCTCTTCGATGGCGGAATCGGATACGGCGGCAGCTACGCACACTCCGACCTATCAAATACACACTTTGCACTCGAAGCACTCTACTACTCGAAGAAAGTTCTCGCCGATACCGAGTATGACGAAACCAGCGAATTCGACCTCGACTGGGACGCAGCCATTGAGTTCGTGAGCCTGACACAGAACTCAAAAAACACCGTTGAACGCCTCGGCGATTCTTACGCTCTGCGCGACGAAGACGAGGGTGGCTTCATCTACTTTCCAGCGGACACCAAGTCTGACGAAATCGAACTCAAAACAGATGATGGAGAGAAAACCGCCCTCCGCAGCTACGGCAGCATGAGCTACGCCGGACTCCTTTCATTCATCTATGCTGAGATGGATCGCGACGATCCCCGAATCGCAGCTGCGATGAAGTGGCTTCAGGAAAACTACACTCTGAAAGAAAACCCCGGAATGGATGCGCAGGGTCTCTATTACTATTACCACACCATGGCAAAAGCTCTCGCCATCACCGGGACACAAAAGCTTGTCACCCCAGACGGGAAAAAGATCGATTGGAAAAAGGATCTCGCACTGGAGGTCATGAGCCGCCAGAACCAGGACGGTTCCTGGATCAACGAAGAATCCAATCGCTGGATGGAGGATGACTCCGCGATGGTAACTGCCTATGGCATGCTCGTCCTCGAGCACATCTACCGGAATCTCTGATCCCCGATATCCGGTATTGCAGCCGAACAACCGTCTGTGATTTGCTGGCGCGATGGACCCCCATCGCGCCTTTTTCTTTTCCTTCGCCTTCCTTTTCACCTCTGCACTTCTTCAGGCTGGTGAGTCTATTCCCGTTTGGCCCGATCTCGCTCCTGAAGAAACGACACGCAAAACAGGCACTCCCCTTCCCCCTCGCGAAACGGACAGCGCTCCCATCACGCGAGTCGAGAATATCACATCCCCCACTCTGGACCTGTATCCTGCCGATCCAAAGATCGCGAACGGAACAGGCGTTCTCATTCTTCCGGGCGGTGGCTTTGGAAAAGTCGTTCCCGACCTGGAAGGCTCCGAAGCCGCTAAGTGGTTAAACTCACTCGGCATCAGCGCTTACGTTCTGAACTACCGAACCACCACGGGGGCCGACGCGGAGATTAAAGAGGATCCATGGCTGCGGCCGGTTCAAGATTCAGAGCGCACCCTGCGTTTACTCAGAGCCAAAGCCGAAGAGTATTCTCTCGAAACTGACAAAATCGGATTGCTCGGATTCTCCGCCGGCGGTCAGGTCGCGGCGATTCACGCAACCAATTCGACAGCTCACTACGATCCCATCGATGAGATCGACAAGACCTTACAGCGCCCCGATTTTCTCTTACTCGTTTATCCCTGGCGAGTCTACATCGAGGGAAAAGAGGAACTGATGCCGCAAATCACACCATCGCCAGAGACTCCCCCGTCATTCATCGTTCACACCCACGACGATCGCTCCTCATCCCTGGGAGCGGTGCTGATCTACCTGGGGCTGAAGCGACACAACGTCCCCGGAGAAATACACGTCTACGAAACGGGAGGCCACGGATACGGGACCCGCGACCGTCCCAATTCATTCATTGGGACTTGGACAGAGCGTGCCACCGACTGGTTGCGTCTACGTGGACTGGCGAATCAGCCGTGATCTTTTATCGAACCGGTATCGTCAATACCGGAGCCGCCTGCTTCACATCGCCCGCCAGCAGATTGAACAGCTGGCTGATGAGCATGAAGGTCGACTTTGATTTCAAGTCATTGTCAGGAACGTAGAACCAGGTGCCCCGGTAATGAACCTTCACGAACGCGTTGGTTGGTGGAGTCGGTGAATTTTTAACACTCATCAGATCCCCCGATACATCGCACCAATCAAATTCGGACCCGTCCGGGTTCTTAGTGACGGTTACGAGTCCCTTTTTGATATGCTCCTCTGGCACTTCCACGTTGTGAGAAAGGAAGAATAGCGCACCGATCAAAGACCTCGTTTGCAGGTACACCTCATCCGAATCTCTCTGGCTGCGTGGACGAGCACTCACCACTACGTAGTTTCGACCGGGATCTCCGCCAAGAATAGAAATCAATCTACGTCGATCTGCAGAGGGAACACGGGATTCATCGAAAAGAATCGCCACTTCTTCCCCCTCAAGGACTACATCGAGTGCCTGCTTCTTTTGGAGCTCCCTCAATTGAAGGGAAAGATTTTTGAAGTCCTCATATTCGGGCGGGTCCTCAGGAGTGGGCCCGGAAGCACTCGGCGCATTGTGCAGGTGATTTGCCTGCTCCACGGCAATTCGGAAGACGCGGCTCACACTCCAGCCCGACTGGGTCAACTTTAGCAATCCCTCCATCGGGATTGGAGCCATCAACTTTTTCAGGAAATCCTCACCCTGCAGCGGCTGAAAAGCGATCGTCGGACTGTCCGAATACAGAACTCCTCCTCCAACACCGATGTCTCGCAGCTTGGAAGTAATGAACGGCAAGCTACCAGATGCTGCCGCGGTAGTCTCCAGCGTCTGCTGGGCAGTGATGCTCGACACCTCAATGAAATACGGATTATCCCGATACTTCAATCGAACCAGATTGAGCAGGAGCTGTTCGTTCAACGTCTGCACAACCGAATCATTGTACGGACGGTGAGCGTTCTTGATGGTCCCCGGACCGAGCCGGGTCGCACAGCCGGAGAGACAGAGAAGGCTTCCGAGCAAGCCGACTCTTAAGAAAGTGGTCATACCTTCTTTTTATGGAAATTTCATAAATGTCAATTAATTTTTAAGATTTATTAACAATATAAAACTCGCTTCACTGGCCCGAAACGGCACTAGCACATCGTTTCACGCCACCGGGAAGGCGTCTGCCCGGTCTCCCTTCGGAACCATCGGGAGAAGTAATTCTGATCGTCGAAACCAGCATCTGAAGCCACAGATCCGATCAAAATATCAGCATTGCTCAATCCTCGTTTCGCCACATCAAGTCGCTCCTGGCTGATCAATTGGCCAACTGTCATCCCCGTCTCTTCTCTCAACATTCGATTCACATGGTCGAGAGACTTTCCCATTTCCTCCGCCACCATCCCTGCCGTTATCCCCTGGAGGCCATGGCGTTGAATCACTCGCACCGCGCTTCGATACAAGGGCCCCCGAGTTGTTTCATCCACAGATCGAGTGAGAACCTGCTCAACCAACTCGATGATGCGCAAAACAACTGCGGCAATAGAGAATAGCACCGCCTCCCTGCGCCTCTCGAGTTCATGAAGCTCCAACAACCACCGCTCCGCTTTGACCAACTCTTCCCCCGTTAGAGCACCAACCTGATTCCATTGCTCCGAATTCCCACCCTCAAAATCGAGAGCCAGGCACACCGGTCTTCTCGTATCGGCTTTTTCAAACCGATGAGACAAATTGGCTGGAACGAAGAGTACCGTCCCTCTTGAAACAGGCACCGCCTCACCTGCCAAGTGCTGAACGCCATGCCCTCGCAGATAAATAAGCACCTGCGAGAAATCGTGCACGTGCTCACTCAATCGCTCGACTCTCGGCATGTGTTGATTCAAAGCCACACGCCGCAGGGCAAAATCCGGCCAACTGATTCTCAAGTCCTCCAGCAGGACTGATTGCAATTCATCTGCCATCACAAAATCGACATCGGTTTTGTGCTAATCTCGACGATTTTGTTCTCACGACAAATCCGAAATGATTGCATTATCCTTCCCATCATGATCACGGATCCGAACGAACTGTCTCCCGACACCCCCTGGAGCAACACAGTCTGGGCACACACACCCGAAGAATCACTCGTCGACCATTCCAACAATGCTCGACTCTGCGTCGCCACCCTTCTTCCCTTCAAAAACCAGCAACCTGACTGGGAAGGTTTCGAAAAGAGCATCGCCTGGATGCAATCCTGCGCAGACACCTACGGAGTAGAGATCGCGTATGTCCTTAACGCGGACACCGGTTACATCTTCAATCTCAACGAAGATCTCTACGCCGAAGTCATCCGGCGTTTTCGCTCCGCCTTTCCCGATCCTACCATCATCTGCGGAACGACCGCAGTGGGAGCCACCGGAGACACCTTCCAGGCAGACTGGTATCGCCCCCACCTCGATATCGCCCAGAGCTTCGACAACGTAGAGGTCATGCTTATGACTTCGAAGCTACTCAACGAACTTCCCACAGAAGCTCGTCGAGATGCCTACTTCAACATTCTCGAAAATGTATCCGTCCCCGCGATTGTCCACGCTTTGGAACCGTCCTTTGTTCCCTGGGCTACTCCGTTCAGTCCCTGGCTTCTTCGCGAACTCGCCAATCATGACAAAGTGGTAGGCGGAAAAATCTCCACCCTCGACGAACCACATTTCCTCTACTGGTCCGCGATGGTAAAAGACCTCGGCCTCGATTTCTCTCCCCACAGTGGAGACGACTATGGAATCGCCTCAGCCATCAAACTCGGTCGCGCCCTTCTCATCGGCGCCGGAGTTTCAGCCTGCCCGCTCATTTGTGCCGCAAAGAAAATGTGGACCACTGAGCCCCTCGACACACGCGTCTACAAACTCTTCGAAGCATTCCAGTCCTTGGAAGACGCCGTCTTCCGACTCGACTCCAAGGGAAGCGCAGCCGCTTACAAGCACAGCACCGCTCACGTGCTCAAACACCTCGGCCTCATAGACTCCACTGAAGTTCATCCCGAGTGCCCCGACATCCGTCCGGACGACGAATCCGACCGGATGAAAGAAGCCATGCTCCGCCCCCTGCGCGTGGCGGAACGTCTCGGTATCGATCTCTTCAAACTTGCATGATGAGCCCCACCTCCCTGACAGACCACTCAAAGCTCTGCGTCCACACGATCACGACCAAGCCATGGTCCGTCGAAGAGTCGATGGACAAATACACTGAAGCGGGAATCGGTGGAATCACCGTCTGGCGCCAATGGCTTGAAGGGCGGGACATCGCTAAAGTCGGCGATCAGCTTCGAGACAGAAACCTCGAGATCGTTTCGCTCTGCCGTGGCGGGTTCTTTCCCTCAAAAACAGAGCCGGGCCTAAAGGAAGCCATCGAAGACAACAAGCTTGCCATCCGGGAAGCTGCAGAACTCGGTGCACCTCTCATCGTTCTCGTTTGTGGAGCCGTCCCCGGACAGCCCCTAGAAGAATCACGAAAACAGATCGCCGATGGCATCGCCGCCGTTCTTCCCCTGGCAGAAGAACACAACATCAAGCTCGCCATTGAACCGCTGCACCCCATGTATGCTGACGATCGCAGTGCCATCAACACCATGGCATCTGCCAACGAAGTCTGCGATCAACTCAACCACCCTCTCGCGGGCATTGCCGCCGACGTCTATCACATCTGGTGGGACCCGGACCTAGAAGAACAGATCCGAATCACCGGAGAAAAGGACCGCCTTTTCGCCTTCCACATCTGCGATTGGATGACGCCCACCGCTGACCTCCTCAACGACCGAGGACTCATGGGAGAGGGCTGCATCGACATCCCCGGCATCCGCGCCATGGTCGAAGCCACTGGATTCGATGGCTTCAACGAAGTCGAAGTTTTCTCTGACCGATGGTGGTCTCAGGATCAAGACACATTTCTCAAGGCCATCAAGGAGGCCTATCTCAAACACAGCTAAAACCCTTTCTAACAAACACTCAATGAAAACACATCGCATCGGCATCATTCTCAACGGCGTCACCGGACGCATGGGAACCAACCAACACCTTATCCGTTCCATTCTCGCCATTCGCGAAGAAGGAGGCATCCGGGTATCTCCCGACGAAGTCATCGAAGTCGATCCCATCCTCACTGGGCGCAACGAGAACAAACTTCGAGAACTCGCCGAGAAGCACAACGTCGAGCGCTGGACCACCGATCTCGATGCCGCCCTCGCCGACGACTACAACCAGATCTTTTTCGACGCCAGCTCCACGCTGCACCGTGCCCGCTTCGTCGAGATGGCAGTGAAAGCCGGTAAAGCCATCTATTGCGAAAAGCCCACCGCGGTAGAAACCGACGAAGCTGTCCGCCTCGCGAACCTCTGCCGCGACGCGGGAGTAAAGAACGGGGTCGTCCATGATAAGCTCTGGCTCACCGGAATCCGGAAGCTCAAGATGCTCATCGATCAGGGATTCTTTGGCGAGATCCTTTCCGTCCGCGGTGAGTTCGGCTATTGGGTATTTACTGGACACGACGGCGACCAGCCTGCCCAGCGCCCCAGCTGGAACTACCGTAAGGAAGACGGCGGCGGCATCATCATCGACATGCTCTGTCACTGGCGCTACCTCGTCGACAATGTCTTTGGCAACATCAAGAGCGTCTCCTGCCTCGGCGCGACTCACATCCCCGAACGTATCGATGAGCAAGGCAAAGCCTATGCCGCCACAGCAGACGACGCGTGCTACGCCACCTTTGAACTGGAAAACGGAGTCATCTGCCAGTTCAACAGTTCGTGGGACGTCCGAGTCCGCCGAGACGACCTCTTCGTCATGAACGTCGATGGCACCAAAGGTTCCGCAGTAGTCGGCCTTCGAAAGTGCCGCGTCCAGTCACTCGGCATGACTCCGAAACCCGTTTGGAATCCCGACATCGATCAGCCCATCGACTTCTACGAAGGCTGGCAGGAAGTCCCCGACGCCACCAATTACGACAACGCGTTCAAGATTCAATGGGAGCTCTTCATACGCCACGTCGTCCTCGACGAGCCATTTCCCTACGACCTCATGGAAGGAGCAAAGGGCGTCCAACTTGCCGAAGCAGGACTCCAATCCTGGGCCGAACGGAAATGGGTGGATTTGGGAGAGCTAGGCTAGCGATCCCAGAAAACATGTTTTCACAGGCCCGGTTCGGGAATCTTCACCTGGCAGTGAATCTACCGGGTCGAAAATCTATTTGTTCCGGCACCGGAACAAAGTCTGTTTGGCCCATGGATTAGTTGTTCCATTTTCTGCGATTCACCAAACACGTGTTTGATGTTATAATCACTCATGACAATCAAGCATCAGACCGTTTTCGACTCGGATGGCAAACCGACCGCAGCTCTGATTCCTTGGGAAGAGTTTGAAACACTACGCGATCGACTCGCTACTTTGGACGACGAGCAATTGAGTCCGGAGTGGAAAGAAGAAATTGACAGGCGCGCAAAGGAAATCGACGAAGGAACAGTCGAACTCATCGATGGAGAAGACTTTCTGAATCGTTTACGAAACGTGTAGCAGAAGATTTCTTTTTCCTCACACTGATTGAGCATCAAGGCCCCGCAACCATCTGTGAAGGATCGCTCTGATTTGACACAGGCGGAATAGTAATGAGCAAAGATAAGTTACCATTCCGACTACATCCTGAAGCAGACCGCGAAGCCATTGCAGCCACAAAATGGATCACAGAAGATGATCCTTACCAAGGAAGCCTATTCAAGGACGCACTAACAAGTGCAATCAGAAAGGCGCAAGAACAGTGGACGATCTATCGTGTATTCGATGGTGAATACCGAAAAATACGTGTCGGGAAATTCACCTACGCCATCATTTTTCGAGTTCAAAACGAAGAGATTCAAATCCTGGCAGTGATGCACCTGCACAGAAAACCCGGTTATTGGAAGGAGCGATCCGAAACTTGGTCTGAGTGAAATTCAAAGCCCCCCGTACCGCCGATGCCGCCTTTGATAATCGGCAATGGCAGCTTCCAGATTCGGCCGACGAAAATCCGGCCAGAAGACATCGGTAATGTGGATCTCTGAATAGCTGATCTGCCAGAGAAGAAAGTTCGATATCCGAAATTCGCCACTCGTCCGAATCAGCAAGTCCGGATCCGGCGTTCCTGCCGTGTCCAGATAATTCGCAAACATGTCAGGATTCAACGCCTCGGGAGACACCTTCCCCTCCTTCGCCTCCACCATCAGCTTTTTCGTCGCTCGGACGATCTCCTCTCTCGATCCATAACTCAGCGCGACGGAAAGGACGAGGCGATCATTGCCAGACGTCTTCTCCATTGTTTTCAGCAACGCTTTTCGATTTGAATCGGGCAGACGATCAATTTCCCCGATCACTTTCAGGCGAATGCCATTTTCCATCAGCAATGGCAGCTTCTCTCTGAGAAAGAGTGCCAGCAACCCCATCAGGGCACTCACTTCGGCTTCTGGCCGCTTCCAGTTCTCGGAACTGAACGCGTACAGCGTCAGATATTCCACACCAATGTCACCGCAGGCTTTCAGACACTCTTCCACAGACTCAGCGCCCGCCCTGTGCCCGTCCCTCCGTGGGAGGTCGCGAGATTTCGCCCACCTGCCGTTGCCATCCATAATGATGGCGATATGCCGCGGGATCTCCTTGTCGGGATCGTATGCGGCGACGGTGCTCATCGGAATGTACGCTATCGCACGATGGTCTGGTCCCGAGATGGGCCAACACCTACCATGCTCACGCGAGTTTCCGTTTCTTTCTCGATTCGCTCGAGATAGGCTTTGGCATTCGCCGGAAGATCTTCGAAATTTTTCACTCCGGTTGTATCGCTCTGCCACCCGGGGAGAGACTCATAAACTGGGACGACGTTCGCGAAATCTTCCGCAGAAGCAGGAGGAAGCATCAACTTCTTCCCATTGAGCTCGTAATGCGTGCAGATCGGGATCTCCTCGCAGTCATCGAGTCCATCGAGGATCGTAATAGCGAGATCATCGAAACCATTTACCATCGCAGCATAGCGCACCAGCACGAGGTCGAGCCAACCACAGCGACGCTTTCTTCCCGTGGTCGCACCAAACTCGCGGCCCATCTTATGAAAGCGATCCGCCAGGTTGTCATTCTGCGTTGGGAAAGGGCCTTCTCCTACTCGCGTGGTATAGGCTTTGGTAACGCCAACTACTCGATCGATCTTTTGCGGAGGAACTCCGGATCCAGTGCATGCTCCACCGGATGTCGTATTTGACGAAGTCACGTAGGGATAAGTTCCCTGGTCGATATCGAGATATGTTCCCTGAGCCCCTTCAAAAAGAAGAGAGCGCCCTTCTTTCATGTAGGCGTGAAGGGTGCCAACCGTATCGGTCGAATACGGAGCCAGCCTTTCTGCTGCTTCGAGCAATTCTTTCCCACTCTCTTCAGCATCCAGTGTTTCCATACCTGCTCCTTCAAAAAGCACGTTGCAGTCCGAGATGCGCTTGTGAAGTCTCTCCGAAAATTTCACCGGATCTCCCACCAAGTCGTGCAGTCGGAAACCGACACGGTCGATTTTGTCTCCGTAGGTTGGGCCAATGCCGCGCTTTGTGGTTCCGATCTTGTTATCGCCCTTACTCGCCTCGCGAAAGGCATCGAGCTGACGATGAAATGGCATCACGAGGTGAGCACGATCCGAGATCTGAAGATTCTCAGGGGTAACTGAGATTCCTTTCTCGGCGAGTCCGTCGATTTCTCCCAAAAGAGCCACTGGGTCCATCACGACACCATTCCCGATAACACACATCTTTCCTGGCCACAGGATACCGGAAGGAATCAAATGCAGGATGTATTCTTTGCCGTCACTGATCACCGTGTGCCCGGCATTGTTTCCTCCCTGTGCCCTCACGACAACATCCACCTTCTCCGTGAGGAGATCGACAATCTTACCTTTTCCTTCATCGCCCCACTGGGCACCGATCACTATCGTATTCGACATGATTATACAGAATTATTTCAAACGCAGCGGTTAAGCAGTTCCTTCCGTCAATTGAGGGCGGAATGCAATCTCAATCACCTGACACGCAAATACCCTCACCCCCGAGCACTCGCACCGAGGGTAAGATTTGGCCATTCGCCAGTGTGGTCGAGCGAATCAGCCTTAGGCTGCTTTCATCGTAAAAGCAAGAGCAGCCACAGCGATAGCCGCGAGAATCGCTACTACTCCCAAAATCATCGCCAACTGACCGACCACATCTTTCTTCACGACTTTTTCGATCGGAGAGAGATCGGTAAATCCAGAAGGCTTATTGGAAACGTCTGCCAAATGCGCCTGATGGCCGCTGGCGTATCCGCTTCCACCTCCGCCGGCAGCAAAACCAGCGTCGCCCTCTTCTCCCTCGGCAGCCTCATCAGCGAAAACAGATTCCACGCTCCCGAACATGACTCGCGCACCATTGGAAAGAACCCCTTCCGAAATCGGTTCACCGTTCAGAAATGTGCCATTGGTCGACCCCTGGTCGTTGACTTGGAAAGTGCCCCCCAGATTATAGATCACCGCATGTGATCCAGAAATGGAAACGTGGTCGATCACCACATCGTTGTCGGGTCCACGCCCGATTGAAACCTGCTCGTAGCCGTCAAGAGCGAGCTCAAGAGGTTCCTGGTCGGGAACATAAATCGTGATGGTTGCCATATGTGGGGGTTTTACTACGAATTATCGAGTTTGATCAATGAGATTAGCAAATTCTTCAAAGAAATATGAGGCATCGCTCGGGCCAGGTGCAGCCTCCGGGTGATACTGAACAGAAAATACAGGATAATCCCTGTGGCGCATGCCTTCGACCGTATCGTCGTTCAGATTCACATGGGTGACTTCAATGTGAGAAGGGAGCGACATACCGTCTGCAGCAAAACCATGGTTCTGCGAAGTAATGGCAATCTTGTCTGTCCTTAGATCCTTCACGGGGTGGTTTCCACCACGGTGACCAAACTTCAGTTTAAAAGTCTTTCCACCGAATGCATGAGCCAGAACCTGATGCCCGAGGCAAATCCCGAACACCGGCTTCTTGTCGATGATTTGCTTCACTTCCTCGTGAATGTAATCGAGCGCAGCTGGGTCACCGGGTCCGTTGGAAAGGAAAACCCCGTCAGGATTTCGATCCAGCACCTCCTTGGCGGGAGTTCGTGAATTCACCACCTCGACCTCGAACCCCTGCTGTCGCAGATTCCGAAGAATATTCCTCTTAATGCCAAAATCATAAGCCACGATCCGATACTTTGGATCTTGCAGAGGGTGATACATTTCCCCCTCATGCTCCACCAGCGGCTCATTGCTTGAAGGGTTCACGATCGTCCACTGACGGCTCAAAACACCTTCCGGGTCCCACTGGTAGGTCTCCCCGGTTGTTACCTCTTTCACGAAATCAGATCCCGCCATGGGAGAGGCATTCTTGGCCGCCTCAACAGCTTCCGTAGCATCCATGGAACCATCAGTGCAAAGAGTGGCACGCATAGAACCTTCCACGCGGAGACGCTTCGTCAGTGCACGCGTATCGATTTCTTCGATTCCGGGAACACCCGCAGACTCAAGATACTCGTGCAGGGTCTGCTCGCTACGCCAGTTGCTGGGTATGTCGCAAAGCTCCTCGACTACAAATCCACGAACATGGACTTCTGAGCTTTCCGCATCGACTTCTGACACCCCGTAATTCCCGATCAGAGGACATGTCATTGTGACAAATTGCCCCCGGTAGGATGGGTCAGTCAGAATCTCCTGATACCCCGTCATAGAGGTATTGAAGCAGATTTCGCCCGTTTGCGTTGTTGCTGCGCCGAATGCGATTCCTTCAAAAACCGTCCCGTCTTCGAGCGCTAGAATTGCCGTTTTCCTTTCTCTTCCCATAACTTTGGCAGGTCGGCACTTCTGTATGAAGGCCTTGGGAAACTGACAGAAAAGAGAACGCTTTCAAATGGTTTTCCCGAGATCTGCTTCCCTAATCTCAGGTAACACCCGCTACCATAGCAGGTTGCAGGCCCGTTTCTCGGCAGACAAAATAGCGAAAAATTTATGCCATCCCCGGGGACGGCTTGTTTGCCAGCTCTAGAAAAAGCGGAAAAAGTAAACCATTGATCGTTGATGGCAGGGATTCCGCGTGTTCATTGGAATTCACCGGCTTTGCCTTTGACGGAGGGCGGGGATTAGCGTAATTCGATCTCCACTTTCCGGAACGAATCCGAAAATTTTCAAAAGAACAGACGACCATGTCCAACGCGCCCACCATTATCTACACGAAGACCGACGAGGCACCGGCACTCGCAACCTACTCGCTGCTGCCTATCATCGAGGCGTTCACCAAGTCCTCCGGTATCGGAGTCGAAACTCGCGACATCTCCCTGGCAGGTCGAATTCTCGCCGTATTTCCAGACTACCTCGAGGAAGGCCAGCAGATCCCCGACGCTCTTGCAGAACTCGGCGATCTCGCTAAAACACCTGAGGCCAACATCATCAAGCTCCCCAACATCAGCGCCTCCATCCCTCAGATGAAGGCCGCCATAGCCGAGCTTCAGGCTAAAGGCTACTCGCTCCCCGCGTATCCAGACGAGCCAAAAACTGACGAAGAAAAAGACATCAAGTCTCGCTACGACAAGGTCAAAGGCAGCGCTGTGAACCCCGTTCTTCGTGAAGGCAACTCAGATCGCCGCGCCCCGAAGGCTGTTAAGGAATACGCAAAGAAAAACCCTCACTCGATGGGTGAGTGGTCCAGCGACTCCAAAACGTCCGTCTCCACCATGGGAGAGAACGACTTCCGCTCAAGCGAGAGATCCATTACCTTCGAAGGCGAAGACGACGTCAAAATCCAGCACGTTGCTGAAGACGGAACGGTGACCGTCCTAAAAGAGTCCACCCCGATTCTCGCGGGAGAAGTCCTCGACGGAACAGCAATGAGCAAGGCTGCTCTCGTTTCCTTCCTCGAAGAACAGATCGCTGCCGCCAAAGAAGCAGGCGTTCTCTTTTCCATCCACATGAAGGCCACCATGATGAAGGTCTCCGACCCAATCATCTTCGGTCATGCCGTGGAAGTTTATTTCAAGGAGCTCATCGCAAAGCACGCCGACACACTCAAAGAACTCGGAGTCGATTTTAACAACGGTTTCGGAGATCTCGTCTCCAAGCTCGACCAGCTTCCTGCCGAAAAGAAAGCCGAGATCGAGGCCGACATTGCCGCAGCTTACGAGTCCGGCCCCGACCTTGCCATGGTCAACTCCGACAAAGGCATCACCAACCTCCACGTTCCCAGCGATGTCATCATCGACGCCTCCATGCCTGCAATGATCCGGACCTCCGGCCAGATGTGGAACAAGGAAGGAAAGCAGCAGGACACCCTCGCCGTTATTCCCGACAGCAGCTATGCCGGCGTCTACGCAGCCACCATCGATTTCTGTAGAGAAAACGGAGCCTTCGATCCGACCACCATGGGAACAGTTCCCAACGTCGGCCTCATGGCACAGAAAGCCGAAGAATACGGTTCGCACGACAAGACCTTCGAAGTCCCATCCGCAGGAAAAGTTCAAGTCGTCACCAAAGCCGGAAACGTCATCATCGAACACGACGTCGAAGAAGGCGACATCTGGCGCGCCTGCCAGACAAAAGACGCACCCATCCGCGACTGGGTGAAACTCGCCGTCAGCCGCGCTCGCGCCACCGACACTCCCGCCATCTTCTGGCTCGACGAGACCCGCGGTCACGACGCCCAGATCATCAAAAAGGTAAACGAATACCTCAAGGAGCACGACACCGAAGGTCTCGATATCCGCATTCTTGCCCCAATCGAAGCCACCCAGTTCACCCTCGAACGCCTCAAGAAAGGCGAAGACACCATTTCCGTTACCGGAAACGTCCTGCGTGACTACCTTACCGACCTTTTCCCCATCCTCGAACTCGGCACCAGCGCCAAGATGCTCTCCATCGTTCCTCTGATGAACGGCGGTGGTCTTTTCGAAACGGGTGCTGGCGGATCTGCCCCCAAGCACGTCCAGCAGTTCGAAATGGAAAACTACCTCCGTTGGGACTCCCTCGGCGAATTCCTCGCCCTCGCGGTATCGCTCGAGCATCTCGGCGAGAAATACGACAATCCGAAGGCAAAAATCCTCGGTGAAACACTCGATGCTGCCACCGGCAAATTCCTGATCGAGAACAAATCACCAACTCGTCGCCTTGGCGGAATCGACAATCGTGGTTCGCATTTCTACCTTGCCCTCTACTGGGCAGAAGCACTCGCCAACCAGAGCGACGACGCAGACCTGAAGGCAGAGTTCGAACCTGTCTACCACGCTCTTCTTGAGCATGAAAACCGCATTGTCGAAGAACTCATCGAAGTGCAGGGCAAATCCGTCGACATTGGCGGATACTACCAGCCTAGCGACGAGTTGGCCTTCGCCGCTATGCGCCCCAGCGCAACGCTGAACGGCATCGTCGACGGACTGTAATTCTCTCCCTGTAGCGCAGAACGGACTCTACAGGTCCGTTTCGCGCTGGAGCACGACCGTATCCAATTCGACAATTGGACGCAAAAATCCGTACGCAAAACGGCTCTTCCCCTTCACGCCATCGTGCGGTTCAATAAGAGCATGAACGAACGCCCCCTGGATCGTCGAAATTTTGCCAAACAGTTTACTACCGGAACCGCCGCTCTTGCAGCAGGATTAACGGGTTCACAAGCTCAGGAAAAAGTAAATCCTGACAACCGACCCAAGCCAATGCGACCCACCGTCGGGAAAAATGGCGACCAGGTTTTTGGCACCAACGAGCGTATGCACGTTCGCACCTCCGGCACGCTCAAAGGGGACTGGTTTGCCGAAGACGCTCGCGACATCCCCGTCCGCGAAGGATACGACGTCATCGTTTGCGGGGGCGGTCCCGCCGGATTCGCCGCTGCCCTGGCCGCCGCACGTAGCGGAGCCAAAACCGCCCTTCTCGAAGTCCACGGCTGCATTGGCGGCATCTGGACTGCCGGGATGCTCTCGTGGATCCTCGACGGATTCAACAAGCCCGGCATCATGGCCGAACTCATCGAACGCCTGAAGGAGCAGAACAACGGCCACCGAATGAACGCAGCGTGGGTATACCACCCCGAGCCCATGAAGCTTCTCCTCGAAGACATGCTTCTCGAAGCAGGTGTGAACATTCGCCTCTTTACCCGTGTTGTAGGTGCCGTGCCTGACGACAAAAACCGACTCGCTGCCGTTCTTACAGAATCAAAATCTGGTCGCGAAGTCTGGACAGCGAAATCCTTCATCGATGCCACCGGCGACGGAGACCTTTCAGCTCAGGCTGGTTGTGGATTTGATTTCGGCCGCCCCGGCGACGGCATCACCCAGCCAATGAGCCTCATGGTCCTCTTTCACGGAGTCAAAACCGACGACATCGCACCGTTCGTCAATCACCTAGCGGCAAAGCGGGGTCTCGGTCGCGGAAAAGCAAACTTCCTCGCAGAGCTGCGCAGCGCCGGAATCGATCCCTCCTACGGAGGCCCGTCCATTTTCGAGATTCATGACGGCCTGTATGCAATGATGGCGAACCACCAATACAACGTCTCCGCCATCGACGCAGACGACGTTTCTCGCGCCACCCTTGAAGCCCGACGTGAAAATCACGCCATGATCAACGCCCTCCGGAAAAAAGGAGGACCATGGAAAGACGTCGAGATCATCTCCACCGGCGAACAGATCGGCACCCGCGAAGCCCGACGCATCCACGGACGCTACTCCGTCTCCGACGAGGATTTGAAAAACGGTGCGCGCTTCGACGACGGAATCTGTCGCGTCACGTTCCCCATCGACGTTCACTCCACAGACCCCGGCAAAACCAAAGCCATCGAAAGCAAACCTTTCAAATCCCAGCCCTACGACATTCCACTGCGCTCGCTTCACGCAAAAGATATCGACGGCCTCATGCTCGCCGGACGCAATATCAGCGGAGGCTTCATCGCCCACAGCTCCTACCGCGTCACCGGTAACTCAGTTGCAATGGGCGAAGCGGCCGGAGTCACCTGCGCCGTAGCCGCCAAAAACAAAGCGCTCCCCCACGAAGTGCCTTTCGAAGACCTCGGCGTCAAACCGGTCGCGTAACAGAGAATTGCGCACTCACTTTACAGAGCGTAATGTTCAAGCAATGGACTTGGCTATTCTCCAGAAAGAAGCACTCCAACTCTCTGAGACAGATCGCGCATTACTAGCCGATCAGTTGCTGTCCAGCCTGGATTCGATTCCAGAGGAAATCTCCAGCACCTGGGTTCAAGAATCGCGTGATCGGGTCACAGCCTACAGGGCAGGAGAAATCGAAGCCGTCGACGGCCCATCCGCTATGGATGCCCTCCGTGATCGGTTTTCGAAATGACCTACCGTTTCCTTACCCCCGCACTCTTCGAACTCACGGAGGGAGCGGAATATTACGGTGATAGGGTTCCCGGTCTCGGAGCCGATTTCATAGACGAGACAGATCGCACGATCCAACGAATCCTGCGGTTTCCCGAAGCCTGGGGACGAATCTCCGATGAGTTTCGCCACTGCAATCTTCGCAGATTCCCTTACACGATCGTCTATTTGATAGAATCCTCAGAAGAAATCTTGATAGTTTCTGTCTTTCATCAAAATCGTCGACCGCTCTCGTGGAAAGACAACCTGTGACTTCCAATATCATCGCGGGGCGAAATATCAGCGGAGGCTTCATCGCCCACAGCTCCTATCGCGTCACCGGAAACTCCGTCGCCATGGGCGAAGCCGCCGGAGTCACCTGCGCCGTAGCCGCCAAAAACAAAGTGCTCCCCCACGAAGTGCCTTTCGAAGACCTCGGCGTCAAACCGGTCTCCTGATACCGGAAACCGAAGGCTGATCCTCCCATCCATCTTCCAACGATCCCCAGGGAATCGCCGCCACCACCTTTTCGCTATTGTGTGGAAACACAGGACCAGGCTGAACGGGAAGATCCCCTATCCAGTCTCCTCTTTCTTTCCGGCGCCTGTACACTTCACGCTGCAAACTCTCCTCGCCTTTGATCATTCCATAATCATGATTCCAATGGAAAATGGGATCAATAAATCTAGGCGCCTTTCGAAGCATCTAAGTACGATTCGAATTCAATCTCCACTTCATCCCCCCTCTCAACAATTCGGGCAATAGCTCGCCCTGCAAGATCTCCCCGAAACTCAATCGCATATCGCGAATAGTGTTCCACCGCAACGAGACTCACCATGGAACGCAGGCAGTAAGGAAAGAAGCCCTTTGTCAGGATTCTGACCACCCTGCCGACCCCATCGGCGTCACCTTGAGACACAACGTCGCTCCTGAGGAAATTCGACCTCCACCACTTATGAGCGTCGTCGTACCGAATGAAAATTCCGGCCGCCTCTTCAGCCGTGCCTACAATTTTCCAGTGATCCACAAAATGAAACCTGGCGGAAGAAAGTTCCTTCATCCACGACTTGAATGGAAACGAAGAAGTAGCCATACAGTTTAACAAAGTTCCGCTTCTTAGTATTCTCTATCGAAGGTTTTTCGCACGCATAAAAACTTTCATCCCACACTCTCTATCGACTTTTTCACAAGAGCGCGAATATTGTGATACCATTTTGTTATCACAGGGTGACAGGATACGATCTACCTTGCACCCGTTTCCCCAATGGACAAAACACTCGATCGAAAGCCGCTCTCCGATCGCCTCGCCGATCAGATCCAGCTACGCATCCAGCAGGGTTACTGGGACAAAGAACTCCCCGGCTACCGCGTCCTCGCCGAGGAATTCGGCGTGAGTTGGCGAACGAGTCGCTCCGCCCTGAAAACGCTGGAGAACAGAGGTATCCTCCACCCATTCGAACACGGCAAACCCCGTCGCATACGAGAATCGGGCCTCTACGATAGGCATTCGCCCGAAAGCCTCCTTCTGATTACTTCCGCAACCACACATCACGACATTGCAGAACTCGAACTTATTGATGAAATTATACTAACATGGCTAAAATTAGGTGGCCGAAGTCAGCAAGTTCGAGTTGATTTTCGTCGTCACAAGAACCCCGCCTTTCTGCTCAACAGACTCATCGAGAAAAATGGAGCCGAGGTCCTCGTTATCCGAGAACCTTCCAAACCTTGGGTCGAAGCTGCAAGAGACCTCAGCATTCCTGTTTATTTTCTTGGCGGTGATATCCCTGTCTCGGAGCGCCCCACGGTCAGCGGATTCGCAGTATCTATCATTGCAATGGTTTCAGAATCGGTTAGCCGACTCCGCAAACTGGGACACCAACGAATCCTCATTCCGGACGAAGGTTTCGGCACACTCGCCCGAGATGCTGTCCTGACAGGCATGCAAAATGGATTTGGCGAAGCCGCTATTCCAGACCCCGCTCTTTGTTGTCCTGGATTTCCCGAGGTGGAACCGGAAACTTGGCAGACTTACTGGAATCGTGCCTTCCGCAATTTTCACCCGACCGCTGTCATCGTTCGAAAAGAATCCAGCTACCTGTCATTGTTCAGTTTCTGCTACGAGAACTCTATAAAAGTTCCTCACGACCTCTCTATCATCTGCCATTCCGCCAGTGAAAACCTACAGTGGTGCCACCCTCAGCCAGACCGTTCGACCTTTCCCAAGAAGAGAGCTGTTACCTTATTTCGCCGCTGGATCAAAAACAGCTTCCCTCTGACAGGGATGAAGATCCTCCCGGTCAATTTTATCGAAGCCGGGACCGTTTCCAAGCCAGCTCGACAGAAGCAATCGTGAGCAAAACCGGCCAACTGAGCCACAAAAGGTATCACCTGAATCAACCGTAACGACATTGTCTCTTTTCCGGCGACTTCTATCATGTTCGTTATCGACATTCTCGGGAAGAATATATGCACCCTTCCCGCAGGCTCATTCTCATTGGCCTGGCGCAGGCCAACTCCGAAATACATCCAACATGAAAGCTCGCCCTACCTTTGCGAAAGGTTACCACCTCTTTTTCGCAGCGTTCCTGACATTTCCTCTTTTCGTAAAAGCTCAGCTTCCTACCTACGAGCAAGACCCTTTCCGGCAACTCGAAGAAGTCCTCCCCACTCCGAACGACTACCGATCCGCTTCGGGTGCACCCGGTCACGAATACTGGCAGCAGCAGGCGGACTACGATATCGAAGTCACCCTGGACGACGAAAACCAAAGCATTTCAGGGAAAGAGAAAATCACCTATCACAACAACTCTCCCCTGGCCCTGAATTACCTCTGGTTCCAATTGGACCAGAACCGCTGGAAGTCCCATTCATTCGGAGAGAAAGCCCGCCCCGCCCCTCGCACACTAGGAGCCAACACCCTCTCCTACAAAGAGCTGAAGGTCGAAATGGCATTGCAGGACATCGACCACGGATTCGACATTCAGTCTGTAAAGTCCCCAGACGGCACAGACATCGACCACACCATCGTCGACACCATGATGCGTGTTGATCTGCCCGAACCGCTCAAGCCCGGTGAGAAGACAGAACTCGTCATTGAGTGGAATCACAATCTGAAAGATGCCGTCCTCTACGCGCATCCCGCCGAGTTTTCCGGAACACGCGCCGGCTTCGAATATTTCGAAGAAGACGGCAATTACATTTATGAGGTCGCCCAGTGGTACCCACGCGTCGCCGCCTACACGGACGTCAATGGTTGGCAGCACAAACAATTCCTCGGAGGCGGTGAATTCACCCTCGAATTCGGAAACATCAAAGCAGCCATCACCGTGCCTGCCGATCACAACGTCGCCGCCACAGGAGACTTTCTCAATCACGAGGAGATCCTGAGCGACACTCACAAACAGCGTCTTGCCGAAGCATGGGAGTCCGAGAAACCGATCTTCATCACCACCCCCGAAGAAGCAAAAGAAGCCCTCAAGAGCAAGTCCGAGGAAACCCGCACCTGGATCTTCGAGGGAAAAAACGTACGCGACTTTGCCTGGGCCAGCTCACGCCGATTCATCTGGGATGCCGCAGCCGTACAGATTGGTGAAAACAAGGTATGGGCCATGAGCTTCTACCCTCCCGAAGCCGAGCCGCTATGGAGCACTTACTCGACACACGCCATCATTCATACCTTGCAGGTATACTCCCGCCTTTCGTTCGACTACCCCTACCCGAAAGCAATGAGTATCAATGGACCCGTCAACGGCATGGAATATCCCATGATCTGTTTCAACGGCCCCCGACCGCAGCCCGACGGAACCTACAACCAGCAAAAACGGGACTCCCTCATTAGTGTCATCATTCATGAGGTGGGCCACAACTTCTTCCCAATGATTGTCAATTCCGACGAGCGACAGTGGGGCTGGATGGACGAAGGGCTCAACTCCTTCCTCGAAACCGTCGCCGAGCAGGAGTGGCACGAATCCTACAATTCCAACTACGGAAACCCCATTCTCCTCGCTCATGTCATCCGGGCTGCTCCCTACGACTTCCGTATCATGGAGAGCGCCGACGACCTCCTTAACCTTGGTTACTCTGCCTACATGAAGCCCGCCACCGCACTCATCATCCTTCGGGAAACGATCATGGGCCGCGAGCTCTTCGATTTCGCCTTCCAGGAATACTCCAAACGCTGGGCATTCAAGCGTCCCGAACCTGCCGACTTTTTCCGTTCAATGGAAGACGCCAGTGGAATGGACCTCGATTGGTTCTGGCGAGGATGGTTCTACAGCGATAAGAAAGTGGACCTTTCGATCGCTGGCGTAGCTCAGTACGAAATCGATACCAAAGATCCCGAAATCGAGAAACCAAAGCAGAAGAAAGCGAAAGAGGAAGAAAAGGCCCGCAATATCACCACGAAGCTCAACAAGGGAGTCACTCACTACACGGACAAATTCCCCGAGTTGAAGGACTTCTACGAAACCTACGACAAATTTGCTGTCACCGATCAGGACAAGAAGGCCTACGAAGCATTCCTCGCTACCCTCTCCGAAGAAGACAAAGAAATCCTCAAATCGCCGAAGAACATCTACCTCATTCAATTTGGTAACCCGGGAGGGCAAGTGATGCCCCTCATCCTGAAAATCACCTACAAAGACGGCACTTCGGAGGTGAAGCGCTACCCGGCTCAATCCTTCCGCTACAACTCGGAGTCCGCCAGCAAGTTCCTCCTGACGGACAAAGAAATCACCACGCTCGAACTCGATCCTTTTCGAGAAACAGCCGATGTCAATGTGGATAACAACTACTGGCCGTCACGCCCCCTTCGTAAGCCCCTGCAGATCACCCCCGAGCCTCCTACTCCGCCAAACCCCATGCAGCTGCAAAAGGCGGCAAGGGAAGCAGAAAAGGAGCAGTAGAACCGACAAAAACTCGTCCTGACAAACCCGTCACAAAATGAAAACATCACTTCTTATCGCAACAGTAGGAATGCTCCTCCTCGGCATCGCCTCCACAGCCCTTTCCCGCGAGCCATTTCGCAAGGAATACTCTTTGCAGGGAATCACTTTCCGGGTCGTTTCACCCAACGTTGACACAGGCAACACCGTTCGCGTGAATCCCGAAGGGCTCAGTAGAGATGATCGTGCTGTTGAAACTCGAATCCGAGGCTGGGTACAGGGCGCTCGCGTTGCCGACCTCAATCAGGACGGCTTTCCCGAGATCTACGTGATGTGCCGAAACATCAACAATGAGAAAGGCACCATCGTCGCCTTCGCCTGCAACAAGAGACGCTCCATGAGCCAGATCTCCGTTCCCGACATCAGCGACCTCGATGGCTACGCAGGAAGAGAAGAAATCGCAATCGAAGGCCTCTATCTCACTCGGTCATTTCCTGTCAAACACCCCAATGGCGATTGGGGCGAGACACGCAAACTCTACTACGCACTCAAGCCCGGAGCCAACAGCTGGATGCTCGTCCGCGACGATGGAAAGGGCAACCCCAACGCAAACAATCACAACAACCGCCCCAACCGCAACACCATCGAAATCCGCCCTCGGACCAACGGACAGCTCGAAGTCCTTGTTCCGGGTGGCGGAGTGCTCCTCTACGGTCGTTCTGGCAACCTCATCCAGAAAGGCAACTCCGTCTCCAACGACGAACTTCACGAAGCGAACAAGGCCGTCCGTCAGTATCGACGAGAGCAGGGCTTGTAACCGCTTCCCTAAAGCGTTCTGGCTATCTTTTTATATTTATGTTAGACTTACGGAAGTTATCTTCTCCGCAAGTCTCTTCATGCACGAAACTCGCCAGTTAACACCCCCGCACACCTCAACTCAATCCAGGCACGAAATTGACGAGACGGAATACACTATCATTTCCCATCATTTCTCCAAACAGGCTAACAAAACGACATAAAAATACAAAAATCGATCACCAAGCACCAAAACCCAACATCAAAAACCCAATATCCAATATCACCCGCGCCCCCATCATTTCCCATCATTTTCGCGCTCTACTCCCCGTCTTCCTTTTTCTCTCCTAACCTCACCTTCAACTCCTCCACCTGCCCCTTTCTCAAAACTTCAAACGTCACCTTCTCCCCCGGTGATCGTTTCATGATCGCAAGACGCAGCATCTGCATATTTTGAAATGCTTGCTTATCCATCGTCAGGACCACATCTCCCGCCTTGAACCCTCCCAACATCGCGGGGCTGTTCTCCATCACATCTGTCACCATCACTCCAGCAAGACCTGGCACTCCAAGGGCCGCAGCAATCTTTCCATCCACCTCTCTCATGAAAATCCCCAGGAAAGCAGGCTTATCGCTCCATGAAAAATCAGGGCTCCCATCAGGCAGTAGGTAAGGAGCAGGTTTCCCTACATCCGCAGCAGAAAGGGAAGAAATCTCAGGCAAGGCGAAAAAAAAGAGCAGACATATCCAGCATCGAAAATTCATCCCGTGAAATCAGTTTCCCATAGTCATATCGCAAATCGCAGATCAATGCAGCAACGGAAAGCCCTCTCTGAAAATTGAATGTTCCTTTTGCCGTTACTTGCGAATCAGCAGAATCCGTTGCAACACTTACCCATGATCAAATTCCTCCACACTCGAATCCGTGTCAGCGATCTTGATAAGACTATCGAGTTCTACGAGAAGATGGGCTTCAAACTGACTCGCCGCACAGACAAGTCCCCTGCTGGCAACCAGCTCGCGTTCCTGGAACTCGACGGAAACGAGCACTTCCTGGAGCTTTGCTACTCTCCCGACTTCAAAGTCGAATTCCCCGAAGACCTCATGCACACAGCTGTCGGAGTCGAAGACATCATGGCCTATTGTGACAAGCTGGAAAAAGACGGCATCGAAATCTGGCCCGAGGACTGGCGAGAAGCTTTCCCTTCTGGCTCCAAAATCAAAATGGCCTTCGTTACCGACCCAGATGGCTACGAAGTCGAGATCCTGGAGCGATAACGCCATATCTTTTTTCTAAAAAATAACGGTGAACCATCGTTCAAAAAGGGATCAAGCATTCTTAATATTGAGAAAATTTTAAAATATCTTAAATATTTTTTGCGAATATCTGCCTAAAGAACTAAATTTCCTCTCATCGGCCTAAAACCAATCAGTTCGATGAAAATTGCCAACTCCCTTTTCGCCAGTCTAGCTACCGCACTGCTGCTCGCCCTCTCCGGGTGCAACAGCACGTCCTCGACCGCCAAGAAGAGTTCCATTTGGGAAAAAGAACTCGGTGCCGTCGCGCAGACCCCTGAGAGCCCGACCGAACTGCATGAGGATCTGAACCTCAAAGTGAACCTGATCCCGAAAGGGAAATACGGTCGTCGTCTCTTCCGAGAGATGACACCTCAATACATCACCATTCATAGCACCCAGAATCCCACAGGCGACGCCTATGCCCACGCAAAGGCCCTGAACCGTGGAGCACTCCGCGGGGGTGTCTGTGGCTACCTATGCTGGCACTTCACGGTCCAGGACGACACCGTCATCCAGCACATCCCAACCAGTGAACGGGGCGAACACGCCGATTTCGACGGCCCCGGAAACCGCTACAGCATCGGCATCGAAATGTGCGAGCATCAGGGCAACAACCAGCTCCAGACCATGGAGCGTACGGCAAAGCTCGCTGCTTCGCTGATGTATCATCACAAGATTCCGATCGAAAACATCCGCGCTCACTACCATTGGCCCCGCGAAGGCTACTCCACGCCAAACAAGAATTGCCCACACTTCCTGCTCGATAACGGACAGCCAGGTGATGACTGGAGATGGTTTGTAGGACGAGTCAACCGCCACTACCAGCGTCTCGCGGCATACGACGAATATCTTCAAGAACAGAAACGCCAGGAAGAAGAAGCCAAAAAACGACGCCAGATGGTTCACATGATTCTTCACCAGATCGGTGAATGGGTGGGCTTGGGATAATTCTTTCAGATTAATCCAACAATTCTGCGCCAGTTGCGTTTCGATTCGATTAGGATAGTATGGTGACCCGAAACACACCGGTCCAATTTGCAATGGCCATGAGAACACTTTCCCTATTTTTGCTGGCGACAATCAGCCTCTGCTGGGTTCCGAAAGCCGAAGCAGCACTCGATCCCAACGACGAGTACATTCTCATCTCAGGAGGCCCGGCCCTTCGCGCATGGGAAGATTATCGTCGGGAGCAACACCGTCACGACCGTTGGTGGGGTAACTTCATCCGGACTGCCCGAATTCGCATCCAGCAGCTCCAGAAAGCCACGAACGATCAGATCAACATCACTTGGCTGGTCTATCGTCCCGGCTACGAAACCCGCGCTACCGAAGACGGTGAGCCATTGATTTCCCACATCGAGAGCGTCCGCGATAAATACAAGATTCGCCTCGTGTGGTTCAGCACTACCGATCAACTGATCAACTACGTCAATTCGGGCCAAAACCGCCGACAGATCAAAGTCTCTGGCTTCGAATACTTTGGTCACTCCAACAAATACTGCTTTATCTTCGATTACAGCAATCACATTCTCGGTGCCTCGAAATGCTTCCTTCATCAGGGCGACCTCGACAAATTCGACCGCAAGGTTTTCGCTAAAGGTGCTTATTGCAAAAGCTGGGGATGCCATAGCGGTGAAGCGTTCACCGCTGAATTTCGTCGCGCTACAGGGCAGAAAATGATCGGTGCCATCGGGAAAACAGACTACTCCCAGACTTGGCGCGAGATCCTTCCCATCGTTTCGCCCGGCGGTCGCTGGGCGGGCTGATGTTGCATTTTCGCAACATTTAGGTGAAATCCGCCCCGTTTGTGTTCCCTTTCCGGGATACGGAACAACGGAACGTTTTTTGAATTATGCAGTTCGCAGAACTTAAGCAGCTTTACGATCTCCCCTTCTTTGAGCTCATCCAGCGCTCTCGCAAGGTGCACGAATCTCATTGGCCTGAGAACGAGGTTCAGCTATGCACACTGCTGAGCATCAAGACAGGAGGCT
The DNA here is from genome assembly GCA_002698785.1 of Verrucomicrobiales bacterium. Taxonomy (GTDB): domain Bacteria; phylum Verrucomicrobiota; class Verrucomicrobiia; order Verrucomicrobiales; family DEV007; genus Arctic95D-9. The sequence continues at coordinate 129,227 of PAAG01000049.1, forward strand.
GTTCGGAAGACTGCTCTTACTGTGCCCAGTCAGCCCGCTACAGCACTGGCGTAGACGCCGAGCGTCTCATGGAAAAAGAGGACATCCTCGACCGTGCACGCGCTGCCAGAGAAAACGGCTCCACCAGATTCTGCATGGGAGCAGCCTGGAAAGGCGTTAAAGACGGTACCAAGCGCTTCGATCAGGTTCTGGACATCGTTCGCGATGTTAGCGCCCTCGGGATGGAAGTCTGCACCACCCTCGGAGAGCTCGGCGAAACCGAAGCCGAAAAGCTCAAGGACGCAGGTGTCACAGCCTACAATCACAATATCGATACCTCCCCGGAGCACTACACAAACATCGTCTCGACCCACACCTTTCAGGATCGCCTGAATACCCTGCGTCACGTTCAGGATGCGGGAATGTCGGTCTGCTCGGGAGGAATCCTTGGCCTCGGAGAATCCACCGACGACCGCCTGAAGATGCTGGAGATCCTCAGCAACTTCAATCCACAGCCCGAGAGCGTTCCGATCAATTCACTCGTTCCCATCCCGGGAACTCCGATGGCCGAATCTCAGGGAGTCGACTCGTTCGAAGTCGTCCGGATGATTGCCATCGCCCGCATTGCTATCCCGAACGCGAAAGTCCGACTTTCCGCCGGGCGGAAGCAGATGAGCGAAGAACTCCAGACGCTCTGTTTTTTCGCAGGCGCCAACTCTATCTTCTACGGCGACAAACTCCTCACAACAGGTAATCCGCAATCCGAGGCAGACCTCAAGCTTCTCCAGAAGCTTGGCCTTTCTCCCCAGAAGCCCAATCCCAGACTCGAATCCCCAGACGCTGAAGACAACCGCCCCCTGGAACCAGCCCTGGCCTGATCGACTTTCCGCGGACATCCTGTGCTGCGATGAAGTGGAGTTGCCTCGACATCACTTTTGATCTCTCTCGATTTGGGGAGATCATGGGGATCGTAAACGTCACACCGGATTCGTTTTCGGACGGTGGAAGGTTCAACACAGTAAAGTCTGCCGTCGAGCGAGCCGATCAGCTGATATCAGAGGGTGCCGCGATCATTGATATCGGTGGCGAATCTACTCGCCCCGGTGCAGCTGATGTCTCCGTCGACGAAGAGCGGGATCGAGTCATCCCAGTCGTACGAGAGATCTGTAAAAAGCATCCCTCCATCTGTGTCTCGGTCGACACCACAAAAGCAGAAGTCGCTCTCGCAGCCGTTGAAGAGGGTGCACGGATCATCAACGATGTCTCGGGCTTTCGCGATCCCTCCATGATCGCAGCAGCCGCTTCAACCAATGCCGGGGTCGTGGCCATGCACATGCAGGGCACACCACGAACCATGCAGAAAAATCCTGCCTACTCTGACGTCGTCGCAGAAGTACGAGAATTTTTTGAAAACAAATTCGAAGAACTCGTCTCGGCAGGGGTAAGCGCCGAGGCCATCGCATTTGATCCCGGTATCGGTTTTGGCAAATCCCAATCCCACAACCTGAGTCTACTTCGCGATATCGAGTCCCTGATTGTCCAGGATCGCCCCATTCTGCTTGGCGTATCTCGGAAGTCTTTCCTGGGAAGAATCCTCGAAAGCGATTCCATCGAAGACCGCAGTTGGCCAACGGTTGCCATCACTTCCTTTGCTCGAGAGAAAGGTGTCCCACTGCATCGAGTGCACGAGGTGCAAAAGAATCTGGAGGCACTTCGGATGACGGAAGCCATCCTCGACGCGAACTAGTTGTCAGGGAAATGCAACGACGATCGCGAGGTAGTCATCCCGTCGATCAATCCACCGCTCCTTGTAGTCCGCGTGCATTCCCAGATCATAGCGTTCGACCCCTTCCTGCTCACAGCGCACGAGGTTTTCCCACTGCAGCCGATTTCCTACCCCGAGGTCTCGTGCCGACTCTGCGTAACTCATCTGGAACCCTCGATATGTTTTCCCGAGAGTTCCCCCAAAAATGTAGGCGATGTCTTCTTCTCCCTGCCGAGCAACCAGGAACCGCAAGTCACCACTTTTCGACAGCCGCCTCATGATATCCAGGTAGAACCTCTCATAATTTCCCGACTGAAAGATGTCTGTCCCCTCGCTCCATTTGTATGTTTTTTCCTGTATTCCAAGCATACGCTCAAAGAGGTCCTCTACCTTTTCTTCCCGCAGGTCGACGATCTCGATTCCTTCGACTTCCGTCGCTTGGCGCAACGTTCTTCTGAACTTCCTGGAACGGCGACTCAACCACGCATCAGACCCAGCACCCAACTCAATAATCATTGCCTCAGACATAGGCACCTCCCGATAGCTGAGGAATTCTTCTCTCTTCTCCCGGAACGCCCGGTGCAACTCCCCACCATCAAGGACACCACCAATGCAGAAGCCTTTCTGCATTGCAGGATTCTCTCGAACCGCCGTTTCCAGAAGTTCGATGCACCTGTGCGGATCCCCTACGAGAGGACAGGCGAACATCCAGGCACCCTCAAAAGGAAACCACAGCCCATAGTCATCCCATTCGACAAACGCGATCCAGTTTCCATCAGCTTCATAGATAAAATGCTCAGCTGTCTCTTTCCCCTCGTGTAAAGAGTCGTGTGCAGCCCATTGCCAAACCGGCCCAGAGCAAAAAGGAGACAAGTCAGGCGAAAGCTGTGCAGCCTCTGCAAAAGCCCCCTCACACTTTCGGAAATCAGAAATGGAGACCCTTCTCATCGCACCCTCCATCCCTGTCCGTCCAATGAATCGGTTACGGATTCAAAAAAGCGCGGATAACACGACCGTCCCGCGTGAGAATCATTTCCGTAGTTTTATCCTGAGGAAGAGATCCGAGTAGATCGTAGAACGTCGTCACGTCAGTGACTGGATCCTGATTAATGCGATGAATCAAGTCACCTTTACGGAACCGCTGCGAAGCCTGGGAACCCTTTCTCACCTTCGTGATCAGGACTGCTGCAGTCGAGTCGTTCAGCCCCAGGGCGACTCTCTGCTCAGATGTCAGATTACTCACTTCAATTCCGAGAGCTTCCACCACTGCCTGGCCGCTTGCCGCAATGTCAGAACGCAGCTTCAACGTATTCGTGTCGGACTTCGCCATTACGCTTACCGAAGTCTGCATCGATTCGCCTTTGCGAATCAGCAAAATGTCCACAACCTCGCCCGACTTCTTCGCACGAATTCGAGAAAGTGTGTCCTCAGCATTCTTCGCCCCTTTCCCATCGAACTGCTTGATCACATCCCCCGGCTTCAAGCCAGCCTCCTCAGCAGGCGACCCCTTGACCACATTGGTAACCAATGCGCCCTGCGTTGAATTCAGGCCCAGGGCTATCGCGTAGTTCCGCGAAATATTCGTCAATTCGAGCCCGATGTATCCCCGAATCAACGGCTTCCCGAGAACGATGGCTTCGAAGACTTCCTTCACTTCGTTCGCCGGAATCGCGAGCCCAATCCCCTGCCAGACACGCACATCCTGCTGACCGGTGAAAATCGCGACACTAATACCAATGATTTCGCCCCTCATGTTCACCAGCGGTCCACCGGAATTCCCCGGATTAATCACGGCATCGACCTGGAAATACTCGTTCGACCCGTCGCTCAGCTCCCTCTGTTTCGCGCTGATAATTCCTCGGGTGACGGTTTCATTGAGCCCAAAAGGGTTTCCCACCGCCAGCACCATTTCTCCTACTCGGACACTATCGGAGTCGCCAAATCCCAACGGCCGAAATTTCGGCAATTCCCCTCCCTCAGGAGTCTGTATCTGGAGCACCGCGACATCAGCAACCGGATCGCTGCCTACCCATTCTGCCGCGTAGACACTTCCGTCGTGCAAGGTGATCTTGATCTGGTCAACACCGGCTACCACGTGGTGATTGGTCACAATATGCCCCTGCTCAGTAACGATGACGCCTGAGCCCAACCCGGGAGCATCATACTTCTCGTTTTGCCGATATCCGAAAAGGCCCCAAGGGTCAGTAGGTACGACCCTGGTGACATTCACACTTGTTGTCGTATCAATGCTCACCACCGAAGGAACAACTGCGTCTGTGAGATCAGAGAGGGCAACGTTCACCTTTTCAAGGATACCCGTATCATTGAGATCGAGGGGAACAGCTCGGAGCAGAGGTTCCGCTTCCGCCTGCCCTACAATTGGATCCTCTGCGCCAATCACAGCCGTAACCGGCCGCCCACTGAGAAGATCGAAGATATCATATCGGTTTTCCCGATCGATCAGTCCAAAATAAGCAAGACCTGCGACGCAAACGATCGCGATCAGGGCGAGAAGCTGTGAAAACATGCGAGTCATATCCCCGGTAAAAGAAAATGAGACAAAATTAAGGTTCGTTCTGTTCAGTTGCTGGCGGCTCCCAGATGGGAAAGGACTCCACGAACTTCTCGTCGTCGAGTGAAAGATCGCGAATATCCATCACCCAATCCTGTCCCGATACATCAAGTAGAATGAGTTGTTCCTCATTTCGCTTGTCGAATCTGGCAAAAATCTCTTTTCCAAAATCATTGGTCCACTTTCGGTACCCTAGCTTCAAAAGCTCCGCTTTTTGCTGCTCTATCGAGGCCAGCACCGGATTACAGGCAAGCTTCAGTTGGTTGAAATAATCGACCGGCCGTCCAGTGCGATAGCCACGAATCCCTTTCTCCACCTCCCCATTCGGATTGAAAATCAGGACGTTGGGATAGCCCCTCACCTTGAATTTATCCTTAATCTCCCGCAGCTTTGGATGAGCATCCGTAATGTTCCTCGGGAAATTGAGATAGCAGATGATCAGGTTCTCTTTCACGTATTCGTTGAAACTCTTGGTAGAAAATACCTCTTCCGAGAGTGCCATACTCTGGGTGTTCCAGATCCCCGTAAAAAGGAGCATCAGTGGCTTTTGCTCCATTTGCGCCCGTTCAAATGCGTAGTGGGGATTGATCTCCCACCAAGCACTGAAAGGATCGTCGGGGTACACCTTCACTCGCTCCGGACGCACGTTTTCCACCACTCGCGCCGTGCTCTGAAGCGACGAAATTGTCGGACCCAATCCCTTCGGCTTTCCTGAATTGGGAGAAACCGAATTTGGCGCTGGAGTCACCGACTGGGGCGGCATAGCGACCGGACGGGCCGGTTGCGGCATCGTAGGACCAAAACCGGACGGCTGGGGTGGCGATGTCGGCGTAGCAACAGGAACAGCTTGAACAGCTTCGGGCTTACTTTCCTCAGCCGGAGCTGCAGGAACAGGGGGCGCATCTACCCGATTCTCTTCCTGAGCGGCTGCACACAGACAGAAAGCGCTGCAAACAGCCACTACCGGCAGTAAGAAGTTCTCTTGCCTAAGCACTCGCATAACTCGATTATACGCAAAGAAAGCACGATTTTTGAGATAGGGAAATTGACAATGGGCAGGATTCTTGCTCCCGTTGCTTCCGCTCCCAGATAGCTGGCCTGAGCACAATGGCACGAACAACTTTATACAGAGCTCTGATTTTTACGCTGTTATTCACCCTCTGGGTGGTACTCTCGGGGCTGTTGGATGCTTTCCACCTTACCCTGGGAGTGATCTCCTGCGGTCTCGTCACATGGTTGTCTGGCGACTTTCTATTCTCTGACCGATCCTCGAGCCTGGCAGTTCGTTTCCGACAGTCAATTCGGATGATCTCCTACTGTGGGTGGCTGCTCTGGCAGATAGTGCTGGCAAACATCCAGGTCTTTCGCTTGGCTTTCGGCCCAAAATCAGACTTGCAGCCGCAGATCGTCCGCTTCCAGACAAATCTTCAGACCGACTTCGAGAAATTTCTTCTCGCCAACTCGATCACTCTCACTCCCGGAACCGTAACGATCAAGATTTTGGGAGACACCTTTTACGTCCATGCTATCAGTGACACGGCTGCGGCCGGTCTTGATGGAACCATGGAAAACAAAATTTCTGCCATTTTCGCCTCCCCCTCAACCAAGGCGATGACTGAAGTATGAGTTTTGAGCAATTCATTATAGGAGCAGGGGTTGCCTTGTTCCTTCTCATGCTTCCTGCGATGTGGCGTATCACGGTAGGCCCGACCGCTCTGGACCGCATCGTGGGGGTAAACGTCGTGGGAACCAAAACGGCAGTTCTTCTCGTTATTATCGGAATGGTATTCGGGCGGGTAGAGATGTTTGTCGATTTTGCCCTGGCTTACGCACTCCTGAATTTCACCGGATCGCTGGCAGCATCCCGATTCCTTCACAAATACAAATCCAACAGCGAAGATCCGACCAGCGAGATGGAGGTCTCCAGAGAGAACTAAGACATGATCTTCGTCATCCTCAGCGCCATCCTGATTGTCACCGGCCTCGTCTTCTTCGTTGGCTCGGCTGTGGGATTATTGCGCTTCCCCGATTTTTACTCCCGCATGCATGCAGCCGGGAAAGGGGATACGCTCTCCAGTCTCTTGGTCTTGCTCGGGTTGGCCGTGTATCAACTAAAAGACTTTCACGGCTTCTCAGAAGATTGGCCCATCTTGCTGGTCATCATAAAGATTCTCGCCATCAGTGTGTTCATTTTGATCACCAGCCCTACCAGCACCCATGCTCTGATGGATGCGGGATGGGAAGACGGAATCAAACCAACGATTCAAAAAGGATCGGCCAACCACCTCGAAGAAGACACAAAGGACATCTGACCCTCTCTTAACGTGATTTTCTCATTCGACATCATTATCCTGATCTTCCTGGTGATCGCAGCCGTGATTTCCCTCAGCGTGAAGGACTTATTGAGCGCATCCATGATCTTCGGGATCTACGGATTTCTGATCTGCCTTCTCTGGGCGGAAATGGGCGCGGTAGACGTCGCATTTACGGAAGCGGCAGTGGGCGCTGGAGTAAGTGCCGTTCTCTTGATCGCAACGGTATTCAACACGAAGAGGAGGTCTTCAGACTGATGTTAACCAAGGTCATAGCTTTCATCGCGGTAGCGATCACAGGTTCACTACTCCTCTACGGTGTGGCGGACTTCCCCTCTTTCGGCGACCCGAACTCCCCCGCCAACGCAGGCGTCGAAGGCGGAGCCCCTTCAATTTCCCAATACTTCATCACCGAATCGTACAAAGACACCAAGGTTCCTAACTTGGTCACCTCAGTCCTCGCCGACTACCGGGGATACGATACGATGTTTGAAACCGTGGTCGTTTTCGCCGGCGGAATGGCCATCTTCGCGATATTGCGAGTGCTCCGCTCAAAAGAGGAACCACCAAAACCACAGTCTAGAGCTGAAACTTTCGTTCACGGGGATCACAATCGAATCATCGTGGGGACCACCTGCAAGCTGGTCATCCCCGTGATCCAACTCTTCGCTCTCTACGTCATCGCCCACGGACACCATAGCCCCGGTGGCGGTTTCCAAGGGGGAGTCCTGATCGGAGCGAGCTTTATCCTTCTCGCTCTGGCAGCAGACCTGAAGACTGCCCTGAGCCGACTGAATGAACCTAACTACATTCGCCTCGCCTGTATTGGTATCCTTATCTACGCAGGCTTCGGGGTGCTTTGTCAGATTCTCGGTGGCAACTTCCTCGACTACGGAGTTCTTCAGCCCGTGCTATTTACTGACGGCCCTGAGATGGCTCGCTCGCACAGTATGCTCGGGGTAGAAATCGGTGTCGCCCTCACTGTATCCACTATCATGTTTGCCATCTATGCAAACCTGGCCAGCCGGGGAACTCTCAACGAGGGGCTTTAATCCTGACGGATTTCACTATGTCGGAGTTTTTCGAACAGACCATCCAACCGCACTTCAACTTCTGGATCTACGTGATCCTGATGATGCTCGGTCTGTGGGCAGTGATCGCGAAAAAGAACATGATCAAGAAATTGATCGGCCTTTCCATTTTCCAGACTGCGATCATTCTTTTCTACGTCTCCATTGGAGTGAAAGAAGATGCGACCATCCCCATCCTTGATCACCATGGCCCTGAGCACCACGAAGTCGTGCACGAGAATGGGGAACACATCGAAGATGCTGAGACTTCTGCTCACCCGGAAGAAGTTCACGAGAAAAAAGGAGATCATTCCCACGGAGATGACCACGGTCATGACGACCATGCGACTGATCCTGACACGATGGCAAACCCTTTGCCTCATGTCCTCATGCTGACAGCAATTGTTGTAGGGGTTGCCACGCTGGGGGTCGCCCTCGCTATTTGTCAGATGCTTTTCAAAGAATTTGGAACTCTCGAAGAAGACGAGATTCTCGCAGAATTAAAAGACAGCGCTTCGGATGATTGATCAATTGCCCGCCATTATGGTTCTGGCCCCGATGTTTGGGGCACTGATGATCGGGCTCTTCGGTCAGAAGGATCACCGTGTCTGCTTCCCTATCGTATTCACTTCGCTTATCATTTCACTGGGTGCTGCTATCGGCTGCGCAAACCTGGTGACGAAGGATGGCACGATCGATTACTTCATGGCGGGTTGGGAAGAACCCCTGGGAATCGGCATTCAACTCCGGATCGACCACCTCAACGCTCTCGTCATCGTCCTGATAGGTGTCGCCACCACGCTCGTCTCGTTTTTCTCGATTCGTAGAGTCGGCGCCCTCGATACAGAGAAGACTCCGCATTTTTACATTCTCTATCTGCTCCTTTGTACGGGGCTATATGGCATCACCATCACAGCGGACGCGTTCAACCTTTTCGTCCTAGTCGAGATTACCTCACTGACCAGCTACGGCCTGATCGCCATGGGTAGCTCCCGCCGCGGCACCCACGCAGCGATCAACTACGTTCTCATGGGAACGATCGGCGCCTCTTTCTACCTCCTTGGCGTCGGTTACCTCTACCTGAAGACAGGAACGCTGAACATGCACGATATTCAGGCGATCCTTCAGGCGAATGAAGAGGTCCGGAATTCCAACGCGGTCATCATCGCCTTTCTCTTCATCCTCATGGGCATTTGGATCAAAATGGCGTTCTTCCCCCTTCACGGGTGGTTGCCGAATGCCTACAGCTATTGCCCCTCCAGCACCGCCTGCCTGCTCGCGCCACTGATGACGAAGATCTCTGTCTACGTCATGATTCGCGTCATGATTTCGATTTTTGGTCTGGAATGGATCTTTATCCATCTGGGCTGGAGCCACCTTGTCGTGATACTCGCGGTCATCGCAATCGTTGCCGGATCTGTCCTGGCACTCGCTCAACGTGAGATCAAGAAGATGCTCTGCTACCTCATCGTCGCAGAGGTGGGATACATGGTGGGAGGTGCCTGGCTATCCGATTCGAACATGTGGGGACTTTCAGGTGCCATGTATCACGTGCTTTCGGACGCACTCATGACACTCTGTTTGTTCTTCGTTGCAGGCATCTGGTCGAAGTGCATTGACGCCAAAGAAATTGACGATTTGGAAGGCGTCTTCAAAAAGATGCCCATCACCTCCGCCTGCTTTATTCTCGGGGCACTCGCGATGATTGGTGTGCCTCCGACCTCCGGATTCTTCAGCAAGTTCTACCTGATCCGCGGAGGCATCGAAGGTGGCCACTGGGAATACGTTGCGGCACTTCTCTTCTCCAGCCTTGTGAATGCAGTGCTGTTCTTCCGCATTTTTGAAATTGCCTTCTTTGGCAAAAACCCGCCAGAAGGGCACGGCCATGATGAAGAGCATCACGACGACCACGAGGACCTCCATCCCGTATTAGAGCACGAGGTGAGTTGGAGAGTCACCATCCCCCTTATCGTGACGGCAGTCCTCATTGTCCTTCTAGGATTATTCAACGGCCCGGTAGTCGAATTTATCCGCGAAGCATTTCCGCCGACGTCCGAAATCGTGTCCGCTCGCCCTTAATGATCTGAATGGAGAATACCGTAACCAGCCTCCTTCCCGTCCTGGCCTGTCTTGCATCCTTGCTGGCAGTTCCACTGATCGTGTTGTTTCGCAAAGAGCCTTTCCTGCGGGAAATGTCGACCTTTGCCGCAGGCATTCTGAAATTCACCTTTGTCTTGATGATGCTTCCCATCATTCTTGATGGAAAGACTATCGTACACACCTTCACCGACGGGATTGGTGGCATCAATGTACCCATCATGTTCCGAGTGGATGGGCTGGGAATGCTCTTTGCCCTCGTGGCTTCATCCCTCTGGATCCTGACATCTCTCTACGCGATCGGATATATGCGAGGTCTGAAGGAGCACTCGCAGACTCGCTTCTTTGCGTTCTTCGCTCTTTCTCTCTCGGCCACCTTGGGTGTCGCCTTCGCAGGCAACCTGCTCACCCTGTATCTTTTCTACGAGATGCTCTCGCTCTCGACCTGGCCCTTGGTGACTCACCATCAGGACAAGGAAGCCCGCACCGGAGGTCGCACCTATCTCTCCTATCTCCTCGGCACTTCGATCGCCTTTGCCATCCCCGCGATCATTTTCACCTTCGTGAAGGCAGATGGCGACCTTTCCTTCGCCGGAGAAGCGATCCTTGCCGGTCAAGATCTTGGCTACTGGCCCGCACTCTTCCTTCTCCTCGGATTTGCCTTCGGTTTTTCAAAGGCAGGCATGATGCCTTTCCATTCATGGCTGCCTGGAGCCATGGTCGCTCCCACGCCGGTTTCGGCCCTGCTTCACGCCGTGGCAGTGGTCAAGGTCGGTGTCTTCTGTGTGATCCGCGTGATCACTGGCGTTTTCGGAGTGGAGTTTTTCAAGGACCTCAGTGTGAACCTCGTCCTTTGCTGGATCGCGGCTTTTACCGTTCTCGTCTCGTCCCTGATTGCCCTCTCGCAGGACAACCTGAAACGCCGACTCGCCTTTTCCACCATCGGCCAGCTTTCCTACATCGTGCTTGGCGTAGCCCTCGCAACCCAGCACGCGGTGGCCGGTAGTATGATGCACATCGCGATGCACGCCTTCGGGAAGATCACCCTCTTCTTCTGCGCAGGTGCAATCTTCGTCGCCTACGGCAAAAAGTACATTTCTCAGCTGGATGGTCTTGGTCGTAAAATGCCATTCACTTTTGGTGCGTTCGCCATCGGAGCCATGAGCGTCACCGGCCTCCCTCCAACGGGCGGTCTCTTGAGTAAAATCTACCTCGTCTGGGGTGCGGCAGAAGCTCACCAGATCGCTCTGTTGTGCGTCTACCTCATCAGCTCCATTCTGAACGGGGCGTATTTCTTCCCCATCGTGTATCGCGCTTTCTTCAAGCCTGCACCCGAAGCAGAAATTGCAACGCCCGGAGTCAAAGAAGCTCCTCTCGCCTGTGTGCTTCCACTTTCGATCACCGCAGTCGGCTCCGTGTTACTGTTCTTCTTCCCCGGCCTGCTTCTCGAACTCACCAATTTGATGACTGGCGCCAAGTAAATTGCCTGACATGACACCGCAAACCGAAGACGAAACGATCCAGGAGCTGAAGCACGATACCGTGCCCGGTTATCCGAAGGCGTTCCTGATTGCTTGTGGTGTAATGATCGCATATCTCGCCATCATTCTATTGACGTCTCCGGGACCGGCGAAAGGACACCACGGGGACGAAAAAGACCATCACGCCGAAGACTCACACTCCACCCATGACGCAGAAGAATCCAAATCCCACTGAGCCGACCGGCTGGTTCGATAAGAGGGAAAATGTCCAGAAGCTCCTCAAGGGGCTTTATGGAGTATGCGGATTTTTCGTCCTGATCGATGTGATCTTCTGGGTCACCGGTTTTGACAAGCACCCTTACCTCAAGTGGGAAAAGTGGCCCGCTTTCTATGCCGTGTTCGGCTTTGTTGCCTGCGTCCTGCTTGTCGCCGTGGCGAAATATATTATTCGCCCTCTCACGATGCGTGGCGAAGATTACTACGAGTCAAACACAGTAGAACAGAAAGGAGACGACCATGCCTGAGGCTCTCCATCCTGCATTCCTTTACCTCTTCGGAGCGTTGCTGATCCCTTTTCTGAAAGGGCGCACTCGGCAGGCCGTCGCGATGCTGATCCCCATCGCCGGGTTCATCAATTACTTCCAGATCCCGGAGGGAGTGCACTGGAAGTATCAGTTGCTCGACTTCGAGCTCATCCTCGGACGGGCTGATGACTGGAGCCTCATCTTCCTGAATATCTTCACGGTGTTGTCCTTTATCGGGATTCTTTACATCATCAAAGACAACAAGCCCCTCATGCTGTCTGCGGGTCTTCTCTACGCGGGGAGTGCGATGGGAGTAATCCTTGCGGGCGACTTGATCACATTGTTCCTTTTCTGGGAGATGTTGACCGCCGCGGCTGTGCTTTGCCTTCTTGATCGCGGAACCCCCGCGTCGGGCCGTGCTGCGACGCGCTACCTGCTCATCCACATCCTCGGCGGAGTGGTCTTGCTCGCCGGTATTGTCATCCACTTGGCATCGGGAGGAAGTGCGGCATTCGACAAGATCGAACTCTCCGGCATCGGGGCCTGGTTGATCTTTATCGGTTTTGGAATCAACTGCGCATGGCCCGTTCTCGGAGCCTGGCTCACCGACACGTATCCGGAAGCCTCCATCGGCGGCATCGTCTTCATGGCGACGTATACCACGAAGACTGCCATCTACGTTCTCGCTCGCACGTTTCCGGGAGAAGAGACTTTGATCTGGATCGGCGTCGTGATGGCGGTTGTTCCACTCTTCTATGCTTTCGTAGCGAACGACCTTCGCCGGGTGCTCGCTTACTGCCTGGTCAACCAGGTCGGGTTCATGGTCATCGGCGTCGGCCTTGGCACTGGGCTGTCTCTGAACGGCACCGCCGCCCACGCCTACTGTCACATTCTTTACAAAGCGCTCCTTTTCATGTCCATCGGAGCAGTCATGTATCGCACGGGCAAATCGAAAGCTACAGAGCTGGGTGGTCTGTACAAGTCCATGCCGTGGACCTGCCTTTTCTGCTGTATCGGTGCGGTGAGTATTTCAGCCCCGCTGTTTTGTGGCTTCGTCAGTAAATCAATGATCATCAGTGCAGCTGCCAGCGGCGGATATTCGATTGCCTGGCTGGCACTCTTGTTTGGCTCTGCCGGTGTATTCCTGTGTGCTGGACTGAAAGTTCCCTTCTTCACTTTCTTCAATCGCGACTCTGGAGTGCGTTGTGAGGAAGCACCCACCAATCAGCTCCTCGCCATGGGACTGACTGCATTTCTCTGCATCTTTGTCGGAACTTTCCCGAACCAATTCCTGTATCCCATGCTTCCGAATCAGGAGTACATGTATGTTCCGTACACCGTCGCACACGTTACGGATCTGCTTGCGATGCTTTTCTTCACTGGCTTGGCCTTTACGCTATTGATTCGTTCGGGCTTCAAGCCTGCCGAGATTCGCTCGACTCTCCTCGATGCGGACTTCCTCTACCGAAAAGGTGGCCCGGCTTTCTACAAGGTGATGGACAAGTCCCTCAACGGGCTCAACGCCGCGACGAGCAAAGTCATGATCGGCAGCGTCGTACACCATGTCTCGAATTTCTTCGAATCAGGAGCGTCGCGCTTCCTGGTGTGGGCATTGACGCCAATCTGGATGATCCGCGGAGACAGCAAAGAACAAATCGAAGAACATCGCCAATCGGTTTTCAAACGAGCCAAGCGAGGAGCTTTTCCCATTGGTCTGACCGCCTTCTGCGCAGTTGTGATGTTAGGGCTTCTCTCGTTGATCTTTCTTTTGGAGAGCTAGACCGTATCCCTCTCTTGTCCTGTTCGTCTCACAGCAAATCGAGTAGACTCGAAACCTGTGAAAGCTGAACACCAGTATCAAACGGTTCCTCTGGACAGCGCACAGATGGACCGGTTCCACCGAGTGGCACCTGGGACGCTCGCTCGGAGGGATACAGCTTTCTATCGAAGAGAGCTGACTCTGGGATTCGAATTTCTCCTCACCGGAGTGATCGCCATCGTAGGAACCTTGGCCTTCGGGTGGTCTGCGATGAACTGGCTCGTTTTCCTGATCATCGGCACGTTTTCAGGAATCCTCACGGACACCATCAAACTCTTCTTCCTGAACAAACCGATCAATCAGCACGCGGACAATTCTGCTGACGATCAATTCGTAGGCCTTGTGTGCGATGCCCTTCGCAAAGGGGAAAAGGAGATCCCGAAAATGCAGGATGGCGGAAGATACAAACCGGAGATCGGTCTCGTCTTCGATCTGGTTTTCGCACCGGTGTCGACCTTGCTAATCTACTTTACGGTAAAGGAAAACGGCTTCGACGGCTGGAATGAGCTTTTCGGTCAGAAGCACTTTCTCACCTCCGTCATAGGCTTCTGTGCCTGGCAACTCCTGATGACGGTCTGGGAAATCGTTTCTTTTCGAATGACTACCAACCCGGAGAATCCCGTGAAGATTCTTCTCGGAGGACGAGGTGTCGGGCTGTTTTTTCTATTTTTCCTAACCGCTGCTACGGGCTCCTGCACGAAAGACCAAACGGACTACACCGTCGCTCTCTATGTCGCGAACGGCTTGCTCATCCTGATGGGGCTCCTCAACACGTTCGGTATTCTTTCCATTCGAAATGACTCCCGCTGGTTGCGAGAATACCTTGAGAAACGAAACCAAGGTTACGGAGCCGGCCGGTAAACAAACTCAAGAAAGCATGCGTCCTTAGACTCGGATGGCTGCAACATCATAAGCCAACCGTCATCCATTACTTCCCCGCACTTCATGAAAGAGTGGAGATTCGAATAACCGGACGGAACAGGTAGCCACGTCGGGGTATCCGACCATCTTCCCTTCTCATTCATGACACGAACAACGGCTTTCATTTTCTCTCCACCCTGATCGTCGACGACCCGGTCCCTCTCCCAGACAAAAATCTGAATGCGTCGATTGGCTTGCTCTCCCGGGAAAACGATTCCGGTATCCACGCTTTCCGATTTTCCACCATGGGCTCTCGAAATTCTCCACGTCAGCTCCCACCTCTCCCCTTCCAACAAATCAGGTGGCACAGTAGTCTCCCACGCCAGGACACCTGAAACGGAATGATAATCCTCAAGCGTCAGAGCTCGTGCGAATGGAGAAAGTCCAACCATCAACAAACTTAAGATGATTTGCGATACTGGACACTTCATGAACCGATGGTCGCAGCAGGAAGTTTCTCCGCCTCTTCGCTCAGTGCTTTGATCACTTCCGGGACAGCCGTCACCAGCATATGCACTCGATCTTCGGTAGGTCGAATCCACTGCAACTCGACATCGCTATTCACTTTCTTGATTTCGATGGGGAAAAGTGCAGAGCGGATTACTCGTGGACGCTGGTTCGAGATTCTATGCAGGAGAGCCGCGACCTGGTGCTCGGGAAATCCGGCGTCCGTAGTTAAATGGACGCGCTCGAAGAGCATAGGGAGATACTCCAAAGTGGTGAAAATCTCGATCGTTTCCCTTTCAGCAAAGGCGTTCTCCAGCTCATCGAGCATCTCATCTGGAGAATATTCCTCGTGCTTTACCGGACGATCGGAAAGCCAACGGACCAACCCTGCCCCCACCAAAGAGAGAACAGCGACGATCGAATAAAGAATGATCGTACTGGTCATCATTGATCCGTAGTTTCGTCGCGATCTGGAAGATACGCAAATTTTGGTTTCTGCCCTACCCGGGTCTAGACCGTCATATGGTTTGTCATGCGACTCCTGTATTGATCCATAGGCGACAGGTTTCTCGGGGTCGCATTGAATATCAAAAAGACGACAGAGCGCCCGCAAAAATCGATCGTTCCCAGCTCGATCAGGTATTCCGTTAACTCCCGGCAAAGGGGTTCCAGTCGCCTGTGAAGGTTATCCACCTCAGCCGCATCAATTCCGTGAACCTCACCAGTGGGTTCCACCCCAAAGAGGACGAGCCCTCCGTGTGCCCATTCGAGTTTGGAGAAGAGTTTCGCCAGTTGAAACGCACTCGGCCGCCCTCCTGAATACACAATGACCTTTTCGTATTCCTCGAAAAGGCGGCACAGAGTCGGACATTCTTCGACAGTCATAGCCACACAGCAACCGCACTACCCTATTCTCCCGATAGCGTGATTGGGAAGAGAAAAACGCGATGGGGGACCTTTTCCCAAAGGCGCCCGCTATATAGATTTCCGACTCCACACTTTTTCAAATGAAGCGGCTCTCGATTCTAACCACCCTGTTCTTTTCCCTCTTTGCGATCTTGGCCTCAGCTGCCGACCGCCCCAACATCATGGTTTTCCTCGTCGATGACATGGGAGTGATGGACACATCCGTTCCGTTTCTGACAGATGAAGAGGGAAACCCAAAACGTTATCCGCTGAACGACTACTATCGCACTCCATCGATGGAGCGGCTCGCCGAGCAGGGAGTTCGCTTCAATCAATTCTATGCGATGAGCGTGTGTTCTCCGACCCGCATCTCGATCATGACGGGGCAGAACGCCGCGAGACATCACGCCACAAACTGGATCAATCCGTGGAAAGATAACGCCGGGGAACATGGCCCGCCATCCTGGGATTGGGCGGGGCTGGAAAAAGGCGACACTACTCTTCCTGCCATCCTCGGCAAAAGCGGATACAAAACCATCCATGTAGGAAAAGGTCACTTTGGCCCGGATGATCACGACGGAGCCGATCCTGCAAACCTCGGGTTTGAGATCAACATCGCAGGACGATCCATCGGTGCTCCCGGTAGCTACTATGGAGAAAAGAACTACGGCCTTGGCACAAAACGGGAGAAAAGCGCAGTACCTCACCTCGACCAATATCACGGAACAGAAACTTTTCTCACCGAAGCCCTTACGATCGAAACGAAAAAACAAATCGATCAGTGCGTAAAGGACGATCAACCCTTCTATCTCTACTTTGCTCACTATGCGGTGCACGCACCATTCGAGTCTGACCCACGCTTTGCCGATCACTACAAGGATTCGGGAAAACCGGAAGCCGCCCAGGCATTCGCGACCTTAATCGAGGGAATGGACAAGTCTCTTGGTGACATGCTCGACCACTTCGAGAAACTCGGAGTCGCAGAGAATACGCTCGTTTTCTTTCTTGGCGACAACGGATCGGATGCTCCCCTCGGCCATCAACACGAGGTCGCATGCGCAGCCCCACTGCGAGGGAAAAAGGGCGCCCATTACGAAGGAGGCATGCGCGTGCCCTTCATCGCCGCTTGGGCAAAGCCAAGTGCAGAGAATGAATTCCAGAAACTCCTGCCAGTAGCGGCAGGGGAAATTCAATCCCAGGTCGCATCAATCACAGATATCTTCCCCACCATTCTTGAATTCTGTGATCTGGAAATTCCCCAAGGCCACAAAGTCGACGGCAAACCACTCCGGACATTACTGACTGGAGAATCGGATGCCTCTCGCCCCGAGGAATTCCTGATGCACTATCCCCACGGCCCTCATCGCAGCGACTACTTCACCGTCTGGCGCAACGGAGACTGGAAAGTCGCCTATCACAATTTCCCTAAAGAGAAAGTGCGTGAAGGAATGCTTCAATCCGATGGGAAGCGCTATCAGCTCTTCAATCTCAAAGACGATCCCTTTGAATCCACTAATGTGGCAGACGATGAGCCGGAAGTTCTTTCAAAAATGGTGGGTGAGCTGAAGGCTCAACTGGAAGCGCACGACGCACAGTACCCGGTGGATGAGAACGGAGAAGAACTTATTCCGATAGCGCCCTGAACTCGGCTACACTCGGGCAAGACTCATTCGATAGGTATCGCCCTCCTCGACGAAAGTGGCATCTCGGTATTTCAGCACGATGTGCTCGAACTGCTCGAAATACCGGCCAGGAACTTCGATTCCGTCGAGGTCTCCGAT
Organism: Verrucomicrobiales bacterium; assembly: GCA_002698785.1. Classification (GTDB taxonomy): domain Bacteria; phylum Verrucomicrobiota; class Verrucomicrobiia; order Verrucomicrobiales; family DEV007; genus Arctic95D-9. The sequence goes on from PAAG01000049.1 coordinate 146,901, forward strand.
AATCTTCTCTGCCTTGTATTTCCGGTTGGTCGAGTCACAGAGAGACAAAAGCCTCAGGCGAGTTTCAAAGTCATCCGGCAGGCGCTCGCTGGCTAGTTCGTAGCAGCGCAGTGCCTTGTCGAATTGCTTGTTCTTCTCTGCCACCACCCCTTGCTTCAGGTAAAACTGGCCCTCCGATCTGTCAGGCCTCTTCCAGAAATAGCGCCCTGCGATCAGAACACCGATCAACAGGGGGATTTTCACATAGAACGGTGAAGGCACGCGGAGAATCACAATGGCAAGAATGAAAACAAGCACCGCAGAGAGGATCCGAGCAAAAAAAGCATTCGCAGAGTGAGTGACCGCAGGTTCACTCTCTCGCATATAGTCCCTATCGTTTACTCCCATGGTTTTTTCTATGCAGCCAAATATTGGGAATCGCTCAGAAAAGAGTCAAGAGTTCAGACATCGCCGCTCCTACCTTGCAAAACACACACGCCGCCTTCGTTGCGCAATGCAAAAACGGAAGAGGCCGATTGCACCAAGAGAACCAAATAACGATTAATTCACTCTATACGAACGAGTTACACAATTAAGCATATGCTGGCCCGGAGATAGCAATCTGATGTCGCAATGAAACAGAAAATTCTACTCATACTCGCTATCACCGCTCTCGGAATCGGTTCCGTTCTTACAACTTCCTGCACCGCACGCGGAGGTGCTTCGGGCTCAGCTTCAGGAGGCGGAGGAATTAGCGCATCCGCTGGTGCCGGAGTTTCGGTAAACTAATCCGAATTCTCTTATCTCACTCCGGTGCCCAAAGGAGGCACCGGAGTGTTCGTTACCTGAGAAGATTTCTCAGCCAAAGATCTTCAAGAAGAACTCCTTCATTTCTTCCCAGGATTTCTTATCAGCCTCCTCATTGTAGGCCGCACCTTTGGAATTATCGTTTCCAGCCATCTTCTGGGTAAAGGCATGGACCGCGCCCGGATATTCGATGAAGGTGTATTCGACTCCCGCCTCTTTCATTTCGTCTTTGAAGCCGTTCACTTCCTCCTCAGGCACAAAGGGATCGTCGGCCCCGTGTAGGACCATTACTTCGCATTGTACGTTCTTAGCGTCTTCTGGAGTCGGGGTTCCCAGTCCACCGTGAAAACTGACTACCCCATCAATGTCCGCGCCACTGCGAGCCAGCTCCAGAACACCCGTTCCACCAAAGCAATACCCTATCGCAGCCACATCTTCTTCATCGGTTTGCGGTAGCCCTAGAAGAACTTTCAACCCGGCGTGCAGACGCTCACGATACAAAGCCCGGTCGCCTTTAAATTTCCCTGCCCACTCACCTGCTTTCGGTGGCTGTGGCCGAATGCCTTTCCCGTAGATATCTAGCGCAAAAACGTTGTAGCCCAGCTCTGCTAGCATCTTCGCCCGCATCTTTTCGTAATCCGTCAGCCCGGTCCATTGGTGAACGATCAGCACCGATGGGCGGGCTCCCTTCACGGAATCATCATAAGCATGCCAGCCCTCACACACTTGATCTCCAGATTGGTATTCGATCGCTGTGCCGACAATGTCAGCTCGAGCAGAACCGACCACTACGAGTAGCGCCAGGGAAAAGAAAAAGGATTTCGTCATATCTTCTGATACGAACGAAATCCTCTTTTGCTTGATGTCTTTTTTCGAATCTCACGCTGAGATCACTGCCAAACCAGCTCGACAAAGATCGAGATGATTACCGCAAGAATAAAGAGCCCAATGATCAGCGGAATTTTCCACCGCATTTCGCTGCGGAAAGGCTTCCCGCAGTGACAGCAGAGGTTTTCCGCCTTTGGAGTCATTTTCTTACAACCCGGACAAATTCTCCGGGGAGAGGTCCGATCGCGATCGCAATTTTCGCAGACACGATCGACTACCGCTCCTTCACAAAAAGGACAGGGCGCACTCATCAGAACAGAGCATCTGAATTATGCTGCGATCGCTTCCCCGATTGCCACGGCATTCGGACGATTCGACTTGGAAAAAGCACGGTGGAACTTCGCTTTGAAAGGCTTCTCGGAATCTTTGATCGTGATGTGAGTAAAAAGTCCACCTGTAGAAGTGGACGCATTAGCACCACTGAGTTCGCTGAGATCGTACTCGGTGACTTCCTTCACGTCCTCCGGCTTCATACTCTTCACCGTCAATACGATCAGGCGCTTGTTCGTCAGCCCAATGTAGTAGTTCTTCGTGAGCAGCATGACGGCGATCAACCCCGGCAAAACAGCGAGGCAGATCAGTCCGATGAGGAGAAAGATGTTCGGTTGTTTCACTCCGAAAGCCCAGTAGCGGAGTTCTTCACCTTCGTGGAGATGCGGCGCAAAGGCCGCCTGAATTTCTTCGTCAGTAATCTTAGCCATAACAACAAGTCGGTTTCGCAGTTCAAGACGGTCGAAATGTCGGTTTTATGCAAAAAATCATCCGAGTGCCAACAGACTTCGAAAACCCTCCTGTCCCGCGACGACTTTGTGCTAGGGTTCCTTATGTTCACCGGAATTGTGGAAGAATGCGGAGTCGTCACCCAGCTCAAACCTGTGGAGACTGGCGCAGAGCTATGGGTTCGTTCCAGCTTCTCAGATGAGACGGAATTGGGAGAAAGCGTAGCCGTCAATGGAGCCTGCCTCACCGTCACGGAGGTAAAGGACGGCGCAATGCGCTTTGACCTCCTCCACGAGACCCTCCGCCTGACAAACCTCGGTGACTTGGTCACTGATGCCCCGGTGAATCTCGAACGCTCCCTCCGCATTGGAGATCGTCTCAGCGGTCACTTCGTCCAGGGACATGTCGACGCATGCGCCGAGGTGCAGACCTATGAGAAAGTCGGCCAGGATCACAAATTCGTCGTTTCGCTACCGACGGAGTTCGCCCACCTCATGGTACACAAAGGCTCCATCTGCGTGAACGGAATCAGCCTCACCGTCGCGGAACTGGAGGATGGCAGCTTCACCCTCTGGATCATCCCCCACACTCACGAAGTCACCAGCCTGAAATCCGTCCAGGCCGGCTCGAAAGTAAATCTCGAGTTCGACCTGCTCGCCAAGCACATCGCTCGAATCACCGAGCTCGGCCAAGCTTAATTCTTAGGCATTACCTCAGCCGGCTTCGGCTCTTCAAAGAAAAGCGCACCGCTGGTCTTCGTCTTGCGACGATAGATGGCAGAGCCATTCGCCACATAGAGGTAGGCGTGGTCAGGCCCTGCAAAACAGACACTAACCAGTCCAGAATCTGGATCCGGGGTAGCGATCACTCCGCCCATGCGCCCCGTCGGATCGAACATCTGCAATCCCTCTGCCGTCGTGACGTAGTAGCGCCCGTGCACGTCAGTAGCCATTCCGTCTCCCTTCGCGATTTCCGGGTCAGCCACCGGCGTGCGCATCGTCATGTAATTCTCTGGATGGGTAAGTATTCCATCTTTTTCGATTCGAAAAACCCACACATACTTCCCTCCATGATCGGACACTGCCAGAGTTCCCTGATCCCTTGAAAGGGTGATCCCATTCGGCTTTGTCACCACACCTTCGCTAACGACAGTCATCTTTCCCGACGAATCGATCCGTCGAATTTCCTTCGTCGGAGTCATCGTGAAATACAGATCCCCGTCGGCAGTGACGACGAGATCATTGGGACGCACCTCGTTCACCAACTCCGTTTCTTCCCCCTCTTTCGTCAGGCAAATCACACGCTGCTCCTTTGCCACACAGGCATAGAGCTTCCCATCCGCAGCCCACTGGAGTCCGCTGATACCGGGCTTTTCCTTGATAAACTCGACAGCATCCCCGCCTTCAGCCGGAACCTTGTAAACAGCCGTCCCTTGCTTCACATCGGAGAAATAGAGGTTCCCCTCCGCATCAGTACACAGCCCATCGGTAAAGGCGAAGCCATCGACCACTTTCTCCCAGCCTTCTCCATCGATCAGGACCTGGCTCAGCGGCATATCCTGCGCACCCACAAAAGCAGGGGCGAGGATCGAAACAATAAGAAATAAACGAATCAACATATCTAAAAGGGGTTTTGTCAGGGTTTGAGAGATTTCCAGTCACGCCATAGCCAGCGAAGAGTATCGGGAAAGATCGCGCCACCGTGGCGACCGCTATGACCATCTGTTCCCATCACAAACTTGTAGTCATATCCAGCATACTCGAATGCTTTCGCCATTTGCTGATTCGCCAGCGGCCAGTTGCCGTGCAGGTTATCGAGATCATTCTCGCCATCCTGAATGAAAACACGAATCGGCTTGGGATCTTCCTTCGTTTTGCGAACCAGCGCAGGATAGACGTGACCGCCACGGATATTGGTGAAGCTCCCGATGTGGCTCACCACTTTCCGAAATTCGTCCGGGCGCTCCCACGCTACAGTAAATGCACAGATCCCACCGGAGCTGTTTCCGCACGTAGCCCGGCAGTCGGGATTCTTGGTCAGGTTGTAGGATTTTCCCACCTCGGGGAGAATTTCTTCCAGTAAAAACCGAGCATACAGATCGCTGAGTGTATCGTACTCATAACTGCGATTTTTCCGAGGTTCCTGCCCCTCCTTCGCGGCAGGGACAACACCCGGATTGATGAAAATCCCGATCGTCACCGGCATCTCCCCCGCATGTATGAGATTATCAAAAACGATGGGGGCTCGAGTGTGCCCGTTCTCCCGCACAAAGCCGCCTCCATCCTGAAACACCATCACACAGGCTGGCTTCGACTCATCATACTGAGCCGGCACATAGACCCAATAATCGCGCTCCGTTCCCGGAAAGATCTCACTCTTCCAGGTATATTGCGTGACAGTCCCTTTCGGAACGCCTTCCTTTTCCATCGCATCGGGTCCGGGCTTATAATCCTCTGCGACAGTTCCGCTGAGACAAAAAAGGGATATCGCCGCAGCCACGAAAGCGGCTCTGGCAGTTCGTTTTTCCTGCATGGCGGGACGGTGAAGGAAGGAGCGCAATCTTGCAACGATACGAAAAACCGATTTGAGGCGGAATCGCGCCCCAGCAACACGCTCAATCACTAAAGTCCCAGATAGAACCTCACAGACCCGGTCCCTCCAAATATCGAGATTCCACTTCCGTGAAAATACCGGGAACCACACCTCGGGCCAAAATAGGAATAAGGAGATCCCCAGTAGTAACCGGGACTGTAGTAGCGGGGAACGTAATAGGTTCCAGGCGAATAGGCGGGCTTCAGATACAGCGGCGAGGAAGACATTGTATCATCCGTCGTACCGCCGCGGACACTATCGTCAGGCCTGTAATCCGATCCATATCCAAACCTTGGCTTCGCCTTCAATGGCCCAGCCTGGAGAGCCGGTAGCACAGTTACTCGTTCTGCGTCTGGCAGTACAATTGAAGGAACCGTTACCGACCGCACAGAGCGCGACTTTCCAAGACGCCGCATATTGTGAGATCCCTGGAGAACATATCCTGAGAGTATCTCTCCCCCTTGCGTCTCCGGAAAAGCCCGTTCCACAATATCCGCTCGAGCACTCGGCAGGAATCCGAGAACAGCCGCGAGAAACCCGCAAACGGAGATAGATCGCCTCCTTTTCATTCTCGTAGAATTGTAGTCGCTCCGCATCGTACGATCAAGCTTTCCGACTCATTGCCATACAGAACATAAATCGTGACTTTCCCCAAAAACCCATTTTTTCTTGAGTTTGGTTCTTGATCGAACGATCTATCCCCTCCCTCGTAGAAAATCTCAGAAATATGGCCTTGGAAAAGATTACCTCCGTCACAGGAAAAGCGGTTTACGTCGCTGGTTCCGACATCGATACAGACCGGATCATTCCCGCGCGTTTCATGAAGTGCGTCACCTTCGACGGACTGGGAGAATACCTTTTCTACGACGTTCGCCATCACGAAGATGGTTCCCTCAAGGACCATCCCCTGAACGAAGAACGTTACGCCGACGCCAGCATCCTGATTTCGGGCATCAACTTCGGTTGTGGCAGCTCACGCGAGCATGCTCCGCAGGCCCTTTCCAAAGCGGGCTTCAAGGCAGTCATCGCCCAGAGCTTTGCAGAGATTTTCTTCGGCAACTGCGCCACACTCGGGATGCCCTGCGCCATTGCATCAGCAGAAGACATTCAGGTCCTCGCTTCGGCTGTCGAAGCCGATCCTTCGCTCGATGTCACCATTGATGTAGAAAACAGCTCGGTGAACTTCGGCGATAAGACCATCGCTGTGACCATTCCATCCACCGCCAGAGATGCATTTCTTTCTGCTCGCTGGGATCCAATCGGAGAATTGATGGAGGGAGCCGACCAGATCGAAGAAACGGTCTCCGCCCTCGCATATATCGAAAGCTGATTTACTCCGCTTTCTTTCCTCCCAGACCAAAAGGCATTTCAGGGATCCGTTTTTCCATCGGACCTTCCTCGACTTCTGTGCCTAGCTGGTCGGCAGACTGCTTCTGATATTCATCGTATTCGTCCGAGAAAGTCTTTAATCCCTCGATCGCATCGATCTTGAAGCCTCCACCTTCTTCACCCTCTTCACCTTTTCCAAAACCGAAAGGTAGATCAGCCATTAGTTCCTTGGCAGGAGCCAGCCATTCGTCCGTTGCTGTCTTGAATTTATTCACGGTTTCCTCAGGGAGGAAAATCATTGCAGCATAACCGGCTCCACCAATGATCGCGCCGACGATGACAAATCGGGTCAACCGCTTCATGAAAGGCGAGCGACGCGACTGGTGCATTGTTCTCATGCCTTTCGCGAATTCTTCTTCCTGCTCCTTGGTCATCGGCGGAAGTTCTCCTACCTCGCTGGCACCCAGTTTCGAACTGTCGTAACTACCAAAGCCCTCTGGCTCCGGAGACGCTGCGGGCTCCGAAACCGGCGCGGGAGAGGCCGTCATATTTAGTGAATTAGAAGCCATTTCACTGGGGGCTGCAGGCTCATTTCCCTTTTCACGAAAGAGTGTCTCGGCGAATCCAGGCGTCGCATCAGCCGAACCGGTAGCGAACGGAGACATGCTCGCGTGGCTTTGCTTGGGTATTCCGGTTCCCCACCCCGATTGAACAGACGGGGGCTTCTCAAGGTCTCCGAAAAGGTTATCCAAAGAAGCACTCTTATCCTCGAATTCGGATTTGCTCTCTGGCTCCTCAATCACTTCCGCTTTGTTCGTTTGCTCAACGTTCGAAAAACCCAAGTCTTGAATGTCCTCTTCGCCCTTAGAGAAATCGAGGGTAACTTGTGTGTCATCGCTCAAGCTTGGAATCTTTTCCTCAATTTCCTCACCTGGATCTGGCAATGCGGATGAAAGAGAGATCCCGGAACTGGCCGTATCGGTAGCTGCGGGAGGATCGAGAGGCGGCAGAACTTCTTTCTTTGGTTCCTTATCAGGAAATCCCCAGTCGACTTCTCCCAACGGTTCTCCTGGCATGAGAGGAGGGGGCACTTCAACCGGCTCCTCGACCTCCTCAGGTTGTTCTTTTTTTGCAACGGGTTGCTGAGGACCAGACGACTCAGACTGGTCAGGTTTCTGCGAGTCCGCGAGAACCATTACCACCTCGCCCGCTCTCTCCACTGCCATCACAGGAGTCTTGCAATGAACACACGCCCCAGCCATTCCGAGGTGCTTTCTTCGCAAATTCAGTTTCCCGTTGCAGGTCGGACAGAGCAGTTGCAGGACGGATTCAGGATTCGATGCCGTGACTGGAGAATCAGGAGCTTGGTTCATGAAAATAAAGAGATAGAAACAGAACTATTCCTAGAGGCGTCAGTTCGCCGGAGGTGCCGGGGGTGTTGACGGAGGAACTGGTTGCGTAACCGTAGAGGGGACGCCGGGAGGTGTAGCAGGTGCAGGCGGCACAGCACCGGAAGCACCCGTTGGTGGAGTCGTTCCAGGTGCAGTTGCTGGAGGTGCCTGAGAAGTCGGCATTTCTGCGGCAGGTGGAGTCTGTGCAGCAGGGGCCGGTTGATTGATGATAATCGGTTCTGCTTCTCCACCGAGATTGAGCTTGGACTCCAAGAATGCTCGGGCCGTATCGACATATTCGTCTACTGGAAGCACAAACGAGGCCAAGGCCGCGCCGCACACAAAGCCCATGAGAATCACAAGGGAAACGATCAACCCCTTTCTCCCTTTCTTCTTCTCCTTCTGCGGCTTCAAAGCCGGAGCAGGAGCAGGAGCAGGAGCAGGTGGGGTTCCAACCGCATCACCTGTCGCTTGAGTATTTGCCAGCGGCGGAGGTCCTTTGGGCTTATCCGTGGGCATATTTCCAAATACTCCCCCGGATGATGTAGAGGGCATTGTTCCGGCGAAACCGGTGGCAGCAGCTCCCTCCTGAGAGGTAGCCTGAGGAGAAGGCGAACTTGAGAATGGTGATGCCGGTTCCTTCTCTTTCTGCCCTTCCGACATGGGGTTCCCTACCTGACTGGATGAAAAGAACATGTTCTCCCCCTCGGGAGCGAAATTGGTATCGCCTTCACTCGCTTTGGAAGAAGACGGCAACGGTGCGGAGTCTCCCCACGATGACATATCGCCAGAGTTTGGCGTTGAATCCGTTACAGCCTTCTGCTCCTCAGCCTGCATCCCGAAGCCGGAAAAGGCGGAAGGAGCTTCGTCCTCTTTTGCAGAATCGAAACCTTGGGGCAATCCAGGCGTCTCCTCGTTCTTCTCCGTTGCACCCCACGGAGAGCTTACACTGGCAGCAGAAGCCTGAAGTGCTGAGTCCGCAGGTGATGAGATTTGGCCCTCTGCCGAACTCTCACCGGCTTTTTCGGGGGAAGAAGGTTTGTCAGCCGCTGACTCGAATCCTCCAAAAAATTGTGGTCCGCCATCAGACGCCTCTGCGGAGGAAAATACTTCCGCTTCGTTGGAATTCTCCTTTTCACTTTCGCCAGCTGGAAAGTTCGAGCTCTGGGATTTGGTTCCGAAAGATTCTTCACCGGAATTTTTTTCCCCTCCCGGTGTCTCCCAGAGGGATGCGAATCCCGCGCTAGCGGCTTCATCCGGAGAAGCCTTCTCATTCGATTTCCCTGGATCTTTCAAGAAGTCCCCGAATCCTGATTGCTCGGAATCATCATCATCGGCTTCAGTTTTCGAAGCATCATCAAAATCACCGAAGCCAAATATCCCGGTATCTTCACCTTTCTTGGCTTCATCAGCAGCTCCAAGATCGCCAGAAAATGGCGAGACTGGCTCGGACTGCTCAGGTTTCGCCTCCGGCTCATCTCCGGGAAGGCTCATATCGTTCATGAACCCCGAAGGAATCTCGGAGAACTCGGATGCTTGTTCCTCTGGAGAAAATACGACTTCCGTCTCCGGTGAAGCAGTTTCAGGGGCAGCATCTGTCGCGGAATCGGAATCACCCGACCAGTCGCCGAAGCCAAAAGGCATCATCTCCTCTTCATCAGAGGTATCGTTTACACTTTCCGCTTCGCCCGGTTCTGAAAAGTCGGCGAATCCGCCGATTGGTTTTTCTGTATCTTCACTTTTCTCCGGAGCAGCCGGGATTTCTTTCTCTTCCTCGGCGGGGGCCTCGGCTTCGACATCATCCAGAGAGATTCCAGAAAAGCCGGAAAAAACTTCCTCTTCAGGATCGCTTTCCTTCTCCTGTGCAGGTTCGGTAGTTTCAGGAAGGGGTGCTTCACCTTTCGCTTCTACAGGTGTGTCCTCCTGGGGAGAGAAACCGGAGAATCCCGAAAAAATATCCTCTGTGTCATCGACTCCCTCCGAATCTGAAACTTCGGACTCCTCGGGGGAAAATTCTGGTTCTTTGGCCTTCTCGTTCGCTTCTGCGCCCGGTTCAAAGCCAAAGATTTCAGGAGACTCCTCTTCGCTTTCACTGTCTCCCTTTTCGGCTTCCGCATCAGCTATCCCCACCGGTGAAGCGTGAGGCTTCTCCGAGACCACCTCAGTTTCTTCGTCGGAAGAGAATCCTGAGAAGATCGTATCATCATCTAAATCAGGAGATTCTTGAGTAGATTTCGGCTCCTGCGTATCAGCCTCCGATTCTGGCTCTGCGGAAGACTCTTCTCCCCATCCGGAAAATCCGAGAAATGCCTCTGTATCGTCCTCGATTTCAGAACCTGATGATTCAGGGATCTCCAAGATTTCTGCGCTCTCAGCGCCAGTGTCTTCAGCCTTTGTTTCAGCCTTTGTTTCAGCCTTTGTTTCAGCCTTTGTTTCAGCCTTTGTTTCAGCTTTCGGTTCAGCTTTCGGTTCAGCTTTCGGTTCGCTGTGGGAAGTGAAGCCAGCCACTTGCACGCTGACTTTCGGAGCTTTCTTTGACTCAAGCTCTGGCGGTGCGCCGATTTCTTCCTCGCTCTTTGCTTCCGTTACGGCAGTCTCCTCAGCGATAGAGGTTGGAACGTCTTCCTCTTCGATTTCATCTGCTTCCTGTATCACTCGAGAATTGATCGGCTCCTCTGGCGGACCGCCGATCGCAAAAACTCGAACGGTGTTGTCCTGTCCCGAAGCAGCCGCAACGATCGGCAACTGGCACCAGACACAATTTCCAGGAGTACCGAGATACTTTCTTGGCAATGCCAGCTCGCCTTCGCAGCTTGGGCATTGCAGATTCAGCACTTCCTCTTCAGTGAGCTTCGCTTCATTCACTTTTTCCTCTCCTTCTTGAATTTCCGCCGCCTCATCGCAAATATCCTCTTCTTCCTCTACGTCTCCCACCCTTTCTGAATAGTCCGACTGTGGAGCTCCGGGCAATTCGATATCGTCAGGCTGCGAAGACAGTGCGATGCCTTCATTCTTCACGGGAGAACGCCCCTGTCCGTGTTCCGACGAAACATTCTCTTCGGACTCCACTTCCTCCTCGGGCTTCCCCTGCCCGCCGAATCCAAGGCCGATAGAGTCTAGAAAGCGACTTCTAGCCTCATTTGCTTCGTTTTCGTCGGAGATTTCTCCAGGTTTGGAAGGTTCGGGATTCATGTGCTTCGGTGCTGATAACAATAAATCAATGTTCTAATTTTATTGTTTATTATGGAAATTACAAAATCTTTTTCGTGTTAATTTGATTTTTTAATATTCTTAAGGAAAATACTCTATGTCCCTATATCCCCGCCTCCTGCCTGGCTTTCTGGCTCTCTCTCTTGCAGGTTGTGTATCGACCGACACTCCGATGACTCCCGTTTCATCGAGTGCAAAAATCAACCTCAGCTCTTCTGACGCTGAGATCATCGGGAAAAAGATTTGGCAAAATGAGTGCGGCGGAACCGTCGACGGACTCACCTCGTGGAACAGCGGAGAGAATTTTCCTTCTCTGGGGATCGGACATTTCATCTGGTATCCTCAGGGAAGCCAGGGCCCATTTGATGAGAGTTTCCCGAAGCTCATCGTGTTCATGAGGCAGAAGGGTCTCAACGTTCCCCAGTGGCTTGTGGAAGCCCAGGGCAGTCCGTGGGTTTCTCGCACCCAGTTCATGGCGGAGAAGAATTCTCCGAAGATGACCGAACTACGATCGTTTCTTGCGAGTACAGTTTCCACCCAGACCGATTTCATCGTCTACCGACTCGAACAGGCCCTGCCGAAAATGAAAACGGCGACTGCCGATCAGGCTGACAAAGCGCGTTTGGAAGAAAATTTTTATAAAGTCGCCGGCACCCGGTCGGGGGTCTACTCGCTCATTGACTATGTGAATTTCAAAGGAGAGGGAGTAAAAGTTGAGGAACGATACAATGGCCAGGGCTGGGGGCTGAGAGACGTTCTACTGGAGATGGGCCCCACCACTGGCGGACAGTCCTCCGTCAACGAATTCAGCGAAGCAGCAAAGCGAGTTCTGCAGCGGCGAGTGAAGAATTCTCCTCCTTCACGTGGTGAATCACGCTGGCTTTCTGGCTGGATGAACCGCTGCGAAGGCTACAAGCGCGGCATCTAACAAATTTTTTCTCTTTTATTCCGGTCTAAACTGCCTACAGGTAGGCCGAACATCTCACGAACCGACTTTACTATTTCCTGACATGGCGACTGAACGCTCTCTTATTCTACTGAAACCTGACTGTGTAAAAAAATCCCACTGTGGCGAAGTGCTTGATCGCTTCGAAAAAGCAGGATTTACCATTCGCGGCACAAAGATGATGCATCTCTCCAACGAGTTGCTCGCCGATCACTATAGCCACGTGGCGGACAAGCCTTTCTTCCCTGAGATCGTTGCATTCATGCAGTCCGCTCCAGTAATCGCTGTCATCCTCGAAGGGGATGACGTCATTTCTAAAGTGCGTGGCATGCTCGGGCCGACAAATTCCAAGGAAGCAGAAGCCGGAACGATCCGTGGTGACTTTGGCGAAGACATGATGATCAATGTCTGTCACGCCTCCGATTCTCCCGAAAACGGAGAAATCGAAGTAAATCGCTTCTTCAGCGAAGACGAAATCTTCTCTTACTAAGAGAAGTGACTCTCGAGAGAACGGGATTGGACATTCCGTTCTCTGACGTGTTCCCGCGTTTAGTGATAAGAGATATCGACTGGAACGATCTGCCATCGAGGTGGAAGTTCCCGGATGAATTTCGAAATCCCCCACCTGACTCGACGCGAATCACTTTCCTCTATGGGAGCCCTACTGGCTTCCATGATCGGCGGCGCAGTGGCTGCCGACGGACGAACCCCTAAAGTTCTTCTCCGCTCCTCTTGGCAGACGGTGAATATCGGGGACATCGCACATACCCCCGGCGTACTGAGCATTCTGCAGAAGCACCTCCCGGAAGTGGAAGTAACCCTCTGGCCAAGCAAGATCGACAACGGTGTCGACGAACTCCTTTTAGAGAACTTCCCGAAGCTGAAGATCGCAAAGAAAGGCTCTGAAGAGCTGAAGAAGGCTTTCGAGGAGTGCGACTTCCTTCTCCATGGATCCGGTGCTTCTCTCGTAGCCGAGTACGACGTAAAGAAGTGGCGCGAAGAAACCGGGAAACCCTACGGCATTTACGGCATCACCTTGCCGCCGAAAAAATCATCAGCTACCACGGCGACTTCTGCCGAAAAACTGAAGCACTCCATCGAGATGCTCAGCGGGGCGCGCTTCGTGTATTTCCGCGATTCCCATTCCCTTGAGTTCGCCAAACAACAGGGCTGCACGGCTCCCGTCATGGAGTTCGGCCCCGACGGCGCTTTTGCCTGCGATCTCCGGGATGCAGAAAAAGCAGAGGCGTTCCTGTCCGAGAATGGTCTCGAAGACGGAAAATTCATCTGCTGCATCCCACGCCTTCGCTACACCCCCTACTGGACGATCAAAGATGTCGACTTCGATGAGGTAAAACATGCCCGCAACGAAGAGATGAAAGAGCACGATCATGCTCCTCACCGCGAAGCCATCAAGAAAATCCTCGAAAACACGGACATGAAGATTCTTCTGTGCCCGGAAGACCAGACCCAGATGGCCGTGGGAAAGGAATTGCTACTCGATCCACTGCCTGAGGAACTCAAAACCGACCGCATTGTGTGGCGACCGAACTACTGGCTCACCGGAGAAGCCGTCAGCGTGTATGTGAGAAGCGCGGGACTGTTCGGAAATGAGATGCACTCGCCTATCATGTGTATCGGCCACGGCATTCCTGCCATTGTATGCCGCTGGGCCGAGCAAACCAGTAAGGGATACATGTGGGATGACATCGGCCTCAGCGACTGGCTTTTCAATTTCGACATCGAGGAAGACGTGAAGCGCCTTCCCGATACCGTCTTGAAAATGGCGACGGACCCGGAAGGCGCGAAAGCGAAAGCAGAGAAAGCACAGGCCTTTGTAGAGCAGCGTCAGGATGCGACCATGAAGCAATTGGCTTCAGAGTTGGGAATCTGACGTCTTCCTTCGGATCCCGAGGCCCAGGACGAGGCCAACCAGAGCGAGCATCGCGATCCAGAGCGCGGGAACAAATACCCCGCTCTGGACTACCTTGAGATAAATGGCACTAAGCTCGTAAAACCAGTGCCCTTCCATGAAAGCCTTGGCGGCTTCATCGTTCGCATGCTGAGCATGCGCTGATCCCCCCACGGCAAATTCGTTCGCGCAAGCCAGCCCACCCTGGGCGGCTTTCCAACCGAAGGCCGCGCCTCCGTATGATAGCCAACCCGCTGCCATCCCCCCAATAGCAGCCCAACCCACCGCAAGGCCGGCAAGAGCAAGTACAGCAACGGAAAAGCCGCCAAACGCAATACCTCCGGCAGCCACTCCGCCAATCGACACAGCACCCACCGAGACTGCACCGATCGCAATACCACCCATCGTGATGTTCCCCAGCGCGATACATCCGATAGCCCGGTCACCGATAGCGATCCACCCCTTTGCAGTCCCCGTCCGCCGCTTCTTGCGCTTAAGATCGGTAGTCCAACAGAAATCGCGATCTGGATTCCCGAAAGCAATTGAGACAAGAGGCCACCCTAGCAATCTTGCCTTACTCTCCCAGCGACGGCCTTCAAATTTTTGGAGAAAATGTTTCGTCCTGTTCAGAGGAAGCTCCGGCTCACCGCTCTGTTCCGCTTGTTTTGTGATTCTCTTTGCGGCAAGGCCAACCCAGATCGACCAGCCGAATATGAAGGAGAAAAACAGAATCATCCACCCACCCCAGAAATAGAGATTTCCCGTCTGTCCCATTTCCTTCGCATACCTGGGTTGGAGAAATCCAGCGAGGAGAAGGAGCCCGATCACGGAAAAGAGCAGGATTCCACTTCGGACGATAAATTTCCGCTGACTCGCATATCTCGATGTCTGGTGCCCCATAAACATCCCGAAGCCACCTCCCAGCAACCCACCCAGTGTCCCTAACAAGGCTCCACTTCCAGCAGCCGAAATGACACCAGCGGTTGCCTTTCCTGCTGTCCCTGCCGTTGCCGCTGCGGCGGAGCCTGCCAATACTCCTGGCAGGGCTCCCATTACCGCCAGGGTAAATGTTTTGCCCGGTTTTGTTTGTGTCAGGGTATTTTCGACAAGATCCTTCACCCTTTTCCGCAACATACCGCGACCTCGAGACAGGCGCTGTTTCACTGCGCTTTCGGAAAGATCGAGATCTTCCGCCACACGTGCCACAGACTTCTCCTCACGATAATAAAGAATAAGAGGCTCCCTATACGTATCGGGCATCGCTTCGAGTGCCGACCAGACCACAGCCGCTTCATCACCACGAAACGGCTCCGAAGAATCTTCAGCACTCGGCTGGTCATCCGAAAGCGAACACTCCGGCTTACGCTTTTTCACTACGGCCAGCGCATGATGCCGGGCAATACCACACAGCCACGACTTCCATTTCGTTCGATCTCGCAGGGTGGATAGCCTGCTCCACGCGGTAAGAAATGTTTCCTGGGCAACATCTTCACTCTCTCCGAAGTCGCCAACGATGTTATAAGCAAGTGAGCATAGTAGCCCTTGATAACGCTCCACCAGAACGGCGTAAGCATTGCGGTCCCGGCGAGCGAGACAGATGTCCAGCAAGTCGGAATCAGTCAGACGATGAAAATCAGCAATAGCACTCATAGGCCCTTGAGTGGGTTTGAGCGGAGAAAAGGTGACAACAATTGTCTCGAAAGAAATTTCTCTGAACAAGACGTAAGTTTTTCTGGACCGATCAGTCTAAGTTAACAGATCATTTCAAAGATGAAGCCCGGTCCCCAGAAACAGTTCGATCCAGAAGTCGCCCTCGAAGCGGCAATTGAGGTCTTTCGCGCTCACGGATACGAAGGCGCTTCCCTCTCCGAGTTAATGAGCGCTATGGGAATTGGGAAGAAGAGTCTCTACGACACCTTCGGAAACAAGCGCTCCCTTTTCATCAAAGCTCTCAGTTCGTATGCCGATCGATCCGTCAACGACATTCGAGCTCAACTGAACCCTGGAAAAAGAGAAAGTATCATCTCGGGATTTCGCCGACTCATCGACTCCTGGATTGAAATAAATTCGATGCCCAGAAGCCATGGTTGTCTCATCGGAACCTGCATCGCCGACTTCGACAGCTCAGATGTCGAAATGGCTCAATTGCTCAGACAGCACCTCAACCGAATCGAGGATGTGATAACAACCTGCCTCGAACAAGCCGAAGCCGCAGGGGAAGTTCACCTGCAATCTCCTCCACGTGATATTGCTCGAGCCATCCTTTGCCTCTCTCAAGGCGCCGCTCTCGTAGGGCGAGTCACGGACTCCAGGGAAGTCATCGAGAGCGCACTAAAAGTTGTCACCAAAGATTTCCTGAAACCAGCATCGTAATATTTTTACCACAACCTAGACCGATCGGTCAATATTAACACACCACCAAATACCATGAATAACCTAAAAGGAAAAGTAGCCCTCATCACTGGAGGAACATCAGGAATCGGCCGGGAAACCGCCGTCACCCTTGCTAAAGCCGGAGCCCAGGTCGTCGTCACAGGACGACGGGAAAAAGAAGGACAGGAAACCGTCGGTCTCATCGAGGCCGCCGGAGGCGAAGGATTCTACGTCCAGACCGACGTCAAAAATGAATCCGACATCAAGCGAGCCGTCGAAGAAGCGGTCTCCCGATATGGCAAACTCGATATCGCCATCAACAATGCCGCGATCGAACTTTCCGGCCCCATCTTGGATACCACACACGAGTCCTTCGAAACCCTATTCAACATCAATGTCTGGGGAGTCATCGCATCGCTGAAGCATGAGATTCCCGCCCTTCTCCAAAACGGCGGTGGCTCCATCGTAAATATCTCAAGCGTTGCCGGACGACGCGGCATGGCCGGTCTCTCCGTCTATGCCGCCAGCAAACATGCCGTGGAAGGCCTCACCAAAGCGGCTGCCCTCGAATTTGCGCGTGAGGGCGTTCGAATCAATGCAGTAGCTCCCGCCGTAATCGATACCGATATGCCTGACCGCGCGCTCGGTAAAAAAGGAGAGGTTAGCCGTGACCAGATCACAGCACTTCATCCTATCGGACGGTCCGGAAAACCTTACGAAGTCGCTAACGCCATCCTCTGGCTCGTCGGGGACGAATCAAGTTTCGTAACCGGACAGAGCCTCGGGGTCGATGGAGGATGGATGGCCCAGTAAGCAGTATTCGCCCTGCAAATCGAAACACGGAGAACGCCCTGCCAGCCGGGGCGTTCTCTTTCATGTCTTGGGTCCAACCATCTCCCGGGCAATCAGCGCCCGTTTCCGAACATCTCCCCACCGATACCCAGTCACAATTCCCGTTTCTCGAATTACCCTGTGACACGGAATCAGAAACCCGATGGCATTGTTCCCACATGCCGATCCCACTGCCCGCGCCGCGCCAGGACTCCCGACAGCACCGGCAAGTTGCCCATAGCTCACCAGAGATCCCTCTGGTATCGAAAGTAGCGCCCTCCACACCTTGACTTGAAATGCCGTCCCACGGACGAGCGCTTTCAGAGACGTAGCTTTCCGTGAGAAGATCTTCTCAACGAGAAATTTTGTTTCCTTGTCATTTCTTAACATTTCGGCGTTCGCCCACTCCTGCGCCAAACTTTCGGGAAGGCTGTCACCTTCCTCTTCATGGAAGGCCAGGTGACAAATTCCTCTCTCTGTCCAAGCCAGGCTGACGATACCAAGCGGCGACTCCGCCCATCCCCAGGAAACAACCAGCCCCCTGCCTCGTTCCTTGAACTCCCCCGGTGATACCGCTTCGAGAGTGACCAACAAATCGTGCAAACGGCCTGGCCCTGACAAGCCAACATCAATCGCAGTATCGAATACACTTTCTGAATTTCTCAGTCGTTCCTTCGCGTGCTCCGCCGTCAGACACTGGAGAAAGTCTTTGGGCGTAACCCCCGCCCAGCGCTTAAAGAGACGATGAAGATGCGACTCGCTCAAACCAGCCACAGAAGCCAGTTCAGCCAGAGATGGCTGGGAAATACGGTTCTCATCCAGATACCGGATGATTCGCGCCACGCGTGAGTAGTCGTCCATTCCACCCACCGTATCTCGAATGGAGAGTTTCCCCACCCGATTCTTGCCTCGACTTTATTCGCTCTTGTCTTTCCTCAGATTCGCAGCCATCCGCTCGGCATAGCGCACCCCAAGCAATCGCTGGCTGGCGGGATCAAAGTGCACACCATCGAAAACCGAGAGATCTCCCGCTACAACGTAATCGGAATTTTCGATCACATCTGAAATGCCAGTGAGCCGCTCGTTGAATCCCGCGTAGGCAGGCCGTTCTTCCGTTTCACAAATCTGTCCCGCGATGAAAGGCACTCCCTCAGCATCCAGTTCACTGCGAAGGGTGTCGACAACGACTTTCAATTTCTCCAGATATTCTTCCATCCCTGCGTCCGCCTCTCCCTGATGCCAGACGATGCCTTTCAATTCAGCCCCAGAGGTCTCCAAAGCTACCTTCGTTCTTTTCACTGCCTCTTTGAAAAACGTTTGGTCAGGCTGCCACTCCCTCACAGAAGAGCCGCCCTTCGCATTTACAACAAGGCCGATGATTTCTTCAGGCTGGAGAAATCGCATTGCCTTAGCAAACCCATACCCGGGCCCCATTCGCTGCATCTTGATTTCTTTCCGCACAGTAGAGTATCGATTGAGCGGGTTGGAAGCCGTTTCCCACTCCCCTTTGTCGTTCAGCATCAATACCCCTTCGATTGGATCCTTGTCTGCTTCATCGAGTGCCGCACGCCCCGCCCTATTCGACTGACCGATCAGGAGGTAGATAGCTGTAGGTTTTTCGTCGGCAAACGAAAAGGATCCTATCAATGCAGCGACAAGAATAACGAGGGATTTGGAAAGCTTCATAATTAACGGGAAGATCCTTACCAAGCCTGTGGACGAAGGCAAGTCACTTCAATACCGCAGGTTCATCGTTAATCCGGAAAGACTCGACACGAATCCCGTTTCGGAGTGGCCGCAGCCCTATCTTTCCCACCAATCGCTCTGGGTCGTCCTGAATCTCGAATACTTTTCTCCCGTCTATCCCTCCACTGAGCGCACCACTTTTCCGCTCCAGCCTGAGCCGGAAAGGGTTCCCCTCTCGAATCACACTACCGCTTCGCTGAAAGTGCTGAATGTCCCCAAAGGTCTCCCCTTCGAGAAACAAACGCCCTTCCCTCCCATCGAAACCAAAGCGATCGCCACCGAATTCCAGCGAGGCAGCCGTTCCCCCAAGTCGGTCGAGCATCAGAACGCACTCGATGGAAAAATCTCCACTTCCAACTTCTCTGTCGGCAAAAGCCACTGTCCTCGCAGTATCGCCCTTCAAATAATGGATCCCCTTCCCTTCCCGTTGTTCGCGAGACATACGTCGGTAGTGCGTCGGCTCATGCCCTTGAAATTGACGAAAGATCTTTGCGAAATACTGGCTGGAAGAAAACCCGCAGTCGAAAGCGATATCCGTAACTGTACGTTCCGTTTCCTGCAGAAGACGTCGACTCTTCCGTATTCGTAACCGATTCAAGTAGGTGCCCGGACTTTCACCAGTGAGGCTGCGGCACAAAATACCGAATCGTGATCGCTTCAGACCAGTCTGGTCAGCCATTTGTTCCAGCATCCATGGTTCGTCGCACCGTGCTTCCAGTTCTCGCAGGAACTGAACGACCCTCTTTTCCGCATCCGTCGATCGGTTCGCTTCACTCACTCCCTGTCCCTGGAGAAGAAGACATATGCCCGTTAGTAGATTGAGGAAACAGGCATTCGCATGGATCGCCTCCAACTCGGTGCCCGCTTCCACGCAGCGAACCGTTTCCGAAAATAACGACCTCAACGGAAGTGTCAGCTTCACGGAGCAGGGTCCATTCGCCTTCAGTGTCTCCACAAGCTTTTTTGCCTCCGGTCGATTCAAGGAGAGTTGATTGGCGAGACCAGAGGACGTCAGTTCTCCGCTCGCGAGGCGAATCCGATCGACCCGTATCGGCACAGCCTCTGAGGACTCCACCCCACTGAAAACGCAGCCCGGAAGCACCAGCAAAGCCTGTCCCTCCAACAATTCGAAGGAGCGTCCATCTACCGACCAAGTCGTTCTCCCCCTTGCTAGATGGAACAGCGAAAGGCCTGTCACCCGGCGCGGTTGCGATCCACTTCTCCGAGTAGAAATTGTTTCGGCTTCAATGCGAGGTTTTACCATTCTTACTGGTAAATATTTACCAGTGGTTGCATGTGAAAGCCAGAACGCATCTGTGCCTTCACTCTTGCTACTCAATCAAAGATGCAAACCGAACCGCTCACCGGCCTAATCGCTGCCACCTTCACTCCTTTCGATGAAGATGGCAATATCGTCTACGACCTCATCCCTTCGATCACCGATTATCTCGTTCGAAACAAAGTCTCCGGGATCTACATTTGCGGTAGTACTGGCGAAGGCCCCTCCCTAACCCTTGAAGAGAGGAAAGCAGTCACCGAAGCCTATATCGAATCTGCAGGTGACCGTCTTCGCAAGGTAGTGCACGTCGGCCACACGGCCCTTCAAGATGCCCAGAACCTTGCCGCCCATGCTGAAGAAAAAGGTGCAGACGCCATCTCAGCCATTAGCCCCTACTACTTCAAGCCTGGGAATTCCACAATTCTGGCAGAGTTCATGAAAGAGGCAGCCGGAGCTGCCCCATCTCTACCCTTTTACTATTATCACATCCCATCGCTCACAGGTGTGGCAGTAAATCCAGTAGAGTTCCTCCAAATCGCCGCAGACAAGATTCCGAACCTGCGCGGTATGAAATATTCAGATCCTGACGTGAGCATATTCAATGACTGCCAGGCACTGATGGACTCCCGCTTTGACCTTCTCTACGGATGGGACGAGATGCTTCTGTCTGCACTCGTTATCGACGCGAAAGGTGCCGTTGGCAGCACTTACAACTTTGCACCAGGACTTTACCGACGAGTGATCGATGCATACGAAGCTGGCGATCTCAACTCGGCTCGTGTATGGCAGCGCAAAGCGGTCGCAATGATTCGCTCCATCACATCTGTAGGAGGAGAAGCCGCCATCAAATATCCGATGCACCGACGTGGTCTCGATTGCGGACCACGGCGATTGCCGATGCGACAACTCACGGCGGAAGAAAAAGCGGAGATCGACCGCCGCCTTGACGCAATGGGATTTGACGAATGGGCAGACTGACGTGCTCATGATCCGCTCACTTTTCCAATTCTGCGCAATTGCCACATTGGGTCTGTCTCAGACTTTGGGGAGCGATATTTTGAAATGGTCTGAACTCCCCTCCATTCCGAACGAACTCGGTGTGGCGGGTCCGCTGACCGGAGTTCACAACGACCAACTGATTGTCGCCGGAGGTGCGAACTTTCCCCTTCCTGTGTGGGAATCCGAAAAAATCTGGTTCGACGATATTTATGCCCTCTCTCTTACCGAAGAAAATGCAGAATGGACAACGGCGGGAAAGCTGCCGAATCCAATTGGCTATGGCGCATGCGTGAGCACTCCAGACGGAATCGTCTGCATCGGGGGAAATGATGCGACACAGGTTTTCGATTCCGTATTCCTGATGGCGTGGAACGGCGAATCGGTCACGGTCGAGTCACTGCCCTCGACACCAAAACCGATCGTCTACTGCGCGGCAGCGATGATCGGCGACCACATCTACGTCGCAGGCGGAACAACCGAGCCTGGGCTCGAAACGGCTCAGAAAAACTTCTGGCGACTCGACTGGTCGAAGCGCAACAATGCCGAGAGTTTCCACTGGCAAGAGCTAGAACCATGGCCTGGCCCCGAGAGAGGCTTCAATACCCTGACGGCCCAGAGCAACGGACAAACCACCTGCCTCTATCTCATCGGCGGCCGCTATCTCAATAGCGAAGGTAAAACTGAATTCCTGAACGATGTCTACGAATTCAATCCCGGAAATTCATCATCGCCATGGAGAAAGCGAGAAGACCTACCAAAACCACAAGCAGCCGGAGCAGCTGCCGCCATCGGACAGAGCCACATCTTTACTCTGGCAGGAGCGGACGGATCCCTTTTCGAAACCGCCGATGATTTAAAGGACGAGCACCCCGGTTTTCCAAAGACGATCTTTGCTTATCACACGATCACCAACACCTGGATCGAAGCCGGAAGTATGCCCGAAAATCAGGTTACCACTCACGCGATTCCTCACGGAGAATCCGTAATCCTCGCGAGCGGAGAAGTGCGCCCGAGAGTCCGCAGCCCGAAGGTCTGGAAGGTCGAGGCACAATCGACGAATCCCTCCTTTGCGACCGGAAACTGGATCGCCATCGGTTTGTATCTTGGTGCTGTCATGGGTATCGGCATTTTCTTCACAAGACGAAACAAAAACACTGACGATTTCTTTCGAGGCGGGCAACGTATTCCCGGCTGGGTCGCCGGACTCAGTATTTTTGCGACGATGTTGAGTTCGATCACCTTCGTCGCAATCCCTGCCAAGGCGTTCGCAACCGACTGGGTATTCATCGTCATTAATGCCGGCATCGTCATTTGCGCGCCCATCGTGGTTCTTGGAGTGATCCCTCGATTTAGAAAACTCAACGCCACATCCGCCTACGAGTTCCTGGAGAAACGATTCAATCTTTTCATTCGCCTGTTTGCGAGCGCATCATTTGTCCTCTTCCAGATTGGTCGAATGGCAATCGTCATGTATCTCCCCGCGTTGGCTCTCGATGCCGTTACGCCGATATCACTAGAGGCATGCATTCTCATTATGGGAATCCTCAGCATTGCTTACTGTGCCATGGGCGGACTGGAAGCTGTTGTCTGGACCGATGCTCTGCAGGCAGTTGTTTTGTTAGGGGGAGCAGGAATCAGTTTTTTTGTCATATTGAGTGACCTCGATGGTGGATGGGCGGAATTGGCTTCGGTAGCCACTGCGGACCAAAAGACTCGCTGGGCTAACTTCGACTGGAGCTCTACCTCTTACATGACGACCGCATTCTGGGTCATGCTCATCGGCGGAATTGGTAGCTCGTTGATTCCCTACAGCTCGGACCAGGCAGTTATCCAGCGCTACGTATCCACCCCAACGCAGAAAAAGGCTCAATCTGCCGTGTGGTTGAATGTGGTCATTTCCGTAGTAGCGACCGTTCTCTTCTTTGGTCTCGGCACAGCACTCTATGCCTTTTACAAAGCACAGCCCGAATCCCTGAACCCCACTTTCAAGGTCGATTCAGTCTTTCCACTTTTCATCTCTCGTGAACTTCCCGTCGGAGTTGCCGGCATCGTAATCGCCGCCGTTTTCGCCGCTGCACAATCGACAATATCCACGAGCATGAACAGCACCTCGACCGCACTTGTCACTGACTTCTTCCGCCGCTTCGGATGGAAAGCGTCTGAGTCAGGTTACCTGTGGCTCGCGAGATTCCTCACGGTGCTCCTGGGCACAGCAGGAACGGGGTTTGCATTGCTGCTGGCCTGGGCAGATATCGAATCGGCTTGGCAGAGCTTCCTGACCATCATCGGATTCGCGATGGGACCACTCTGTGGCATTTTCCTCCTGGGGATGTTCGTTAAAAGCGCAAACGGAAACGGTGCCATCGCGGGTGCTGTGGTAGGCGTAGCAGTTCTGATCTGGGCAAAATATGGCTCAGATATGAATGGTCTGCTCTACGCACCACTGGGTATCGCTGTCTCTTTCTTCTGCGGCCTTCTTTTCAGCCAGTTCGCAAAGGAGAAATCAGTCGCCACGTAGCGTGCGCTCGAAGAATTTCTCCATCGCAGGATGAGTCTCGTCCTGATGTTGTGTGAAAGCACCGTGCCCCGCACCTTCATAGATCTTCATTTCGATATCCTCCGCTCCAGCTTCTTTGGCCGCTTTGACGAAGCTCTCTCCCTGAGAGGGCTGAACCAATCCATCCCGCGATCCATAGACAAGATAGATGGGCGGCATGTCTTTCGACACATATGAAATGGGAGATGCTTTTGCAGCACGTTCTTCCACGGTTCCCTCCGTGCCACTCAGCAATCCATTCGGCTGAGTAAAACGACCGAGCCCCTTCGGCCAGTTTGGAAAATCGGTCGGCGCAACACTGGCAAAAACCGCCTGTACCTGGCTTGGCTGATCCAAATAGGTCCCGTCGCCTTCCAGATCTGCTTCTTCAGGAACTAACCCCAGCATCAAGACTAGATGTCCGCCCGCTGAATTTCCGTATGCTCCGATTCTCTCGGGATCGACGCCATACTCATCTGCATGCGCGCGAAGCCAGCGCACGGCATTTTTCACATCCTCGACACAGGCAGGGAACGGAGCGGTTTGTGTAAGGCGATAATTCACCGTGATGCAGACATATCCCTTTGCGGCATACTCAAGTGCGCCTTGGAGAAAGTATCCACGCCGCTTGTCCCCATTCTTCCAGCCACCACCATGAACGAACACGATAGCAGGACGGGGTTTAGTCGCCTTTTCCGATGGCATAGCAAGATCGAGCTTCCACCTTGGATGCCCTTCTCTGTATTCGATATTGGGAACGACCTTCACACCATCAGGCGCGAGGGACACCAGTTGCTCGTTTGATAGGATATTCTGAGCAAATAAAGGGATGCAGACAGCTGATAGGATAGTCAAAAGGAAGAAGCACTTCATAGTCCTCCCCTACAACTCCGCGAAGCCTCACTGGTTGCGAAAAACTTCCGTCGCACTGCTATCGCGAATGGTATCCAGCAGATCCTGCATTCCAGAAACGAGATCAGTTTTCTCCGCATAGTGGCTTGTCGTTTCCTGCGGATCGTTTTCAAGATTGTAAAGCTGACCTGCCGGTTCGGTTTCCTTGAAACGATTCGGTTTGGTGAAACCACCCGAGCCGCGCCCTTCGATCATCTTCCAGTCATCTTTTCGGACCGCAAACATCCCATGAACGGAATGGTGAACAGCAAAAGGCCGAGTCCGTGCTGATATTTCCCCGGTGAGAATAGGCAACATCGAAAAGCTATCCATTCCCGATGTCCCCTTTTCTTCTTCTCCAACGATTTCGGCAATCGTGGCATACATGTCAGTCAACTCGACAAGGGAATCACAAACCTGCCCTCCCGCGGCCTTCTCCGGCCAACGAATCAGGAACGGAACGCGATGCCCGCCCTCCCAGATATCCGCTTTTGTCCCACGCCAGTCGGCATTGCTCTGGTGGGCAAATTCCCGATTATGTTCCCCACGTTTTGAAACAGGGGCCTTACCACCGTCATCAGCAGCACGAAAATCCCACCAATGGAACAACCCGCCATTATCACTCGTATACAGGACCAAGGTGTTATCAGCCACACCAGTTTCGTCCAGGGCCTTCAGAATGGTGCCTAGAGCCGCGTCGGTTGCGACCACAAAATCGCCATACTCCCCGGCATCACTTTTCCCTTTCATGTCTTCCGTCAGAACAACTGGCAGGTGAGGCGAAGTGAGCGGAACGTAGCAGAAAAAGGGCTCATCTTTCTTCACAGACTCGTGGATCACCCTGGCAGTTTCATCTGCGATGGAAGGAAGGACATCCTCCAGCCGGAACTCTTCCGTGGTCACCCCAGCCACCTGATTCATGAACATACCATCCCGGTTTTCCTCTGTTTCGATCGTTGGCACATCTGTGGCCTGATCACCTTTTAGATACAGGTAGGGACTCATGTCGAGAGAAGCGGAAATCCCCCAATAAGTATCAAACCCTCTTTCAATCGGACCTCCACGAAACGGTTTAGTGAAGTCGACATCCAGGCCCTGACGAAACCGCACTCCTTCAGGCCGGTCGGGCATGACCGTTCCGTCTTTCAACGTCCACTCCATCCCCAGATGCCATTTCCCGATACAGTGCGTCTGGTATCCTGCCCGTTTAAGCAATGATGCCAACGTATCTTCTCCGTCGGCGATAAGTGGTGGAGAAAATCCATCAAGCACTCCGCTTTTCAACCTCGTCCGCCACGCATACCGCCCCGTCAGCAGCGTGTAGCGGGTTGGGGTGCAAACAGATGAAGGAGTATGGGCGTCAGTGAAACGAATCCCTTCTTTCGCGAGTCGGTCAATAGATGGGGTAGGCGTCTTTGAATCGGACTGATAGCACTGAGGATCTCCCCAACCCATGTCATCGGCCAGAACGATGACGATATTCGGCTTCTCAGCAGCAAAGCTGAGAGTCACCAAAAACAGGCACAATACAAAAATCAGAGAGACACGCATGCCTCTCTCGTAGGGATATTCGAGTGCAAGGTCAAGCTACCGCACTACACGCAAATTCGACCGTAAGTCACTGCGGCGCCGGCTCCGAAGCCAACTGGGCGAGCGCCTCACGAACACGGGCAGCCTGAATCTCGTCCATGATCATAAACTGATCTCGTGTCGCCTTCGGACTGTTCAGGTGCTTTTTCCCCGGCATATGAAACCAAGTCTGTCCGTTCGGAGTGATCTCGACTCTCCCTGAGTCCGATAGAGTGAAATACCCACGATCGGGATACACAGCATGCAGCACAGCCGTCAGGTCCCAGGTAGGACGGTCGTGAGGAATCTCAGGAGCATAGGCAATGTAAGAATCCTTCAGGATGTGGCGGTCCCAGAGTTCGAAATCTTCGTCAATGCTCTGCCACGGATAGGTCACGGCGATTCCGATCTCAAAACCACTCCACACCGCCTTTGTCGGCCACTTCGCTGCGAGCGCCTTGGTCGCTTCGAGGTCTTTGGTCACGTTGTATTCGCGGTAATGATTATTGAAGTTAATCGTCTGGAAAGCTCCTGCCATGAGCACCAGCTGACTTACCTTCGCTTTCACGAGACTCATTCCATTCATCGGAGAATGCTCGTCCCCTTCCGTCTCGATCAGTCGAGCCAGATTCGTCGAAAAGCCGACCTGTATGATCGTGACAGATCCGTCTGGTTGACCGGAAAGTGTTTTTCTCAGTAATGTCACAGCATCCTCCGCATCAGCCCCATCTTTCAGATCGTGGGGATAATCATCGACATACTTCAGGAAATCCCGCATCTCAGGATTTGCCCCGTCCCGAACGGCACCAAGGGGAATGTCAGGGCGTCCGTAAAAGGTGTTGAAGGCATCCAAATATGGCACCGAACGAGGTTCGTCTTTTGTTGAAGTAATTGCGAGCATCTCGACTTTCCCCCGACTCTGCAGGGTATGAAGCATAGCGAGAGCAAGTGCATCGTCCGTGTCGTTCCCCATGTCCGTGTCGAAGATCACCTTGATGGCTTTGTCAGACTTCGGCTCCATTCCACGAGGTGGCTGCACGACCAGTTGCACCAACGCCTCTTTCACTCTGGCTGCCTGGGCCTCATCGACTACAAGGTATCGGTCGCGCTTCAACGCCTGAGCAGGATTTTCAATCTGCTTTCCTTCCCAGTTGTTTCCGATAGAACGGTGAAATCGCGTGAACCCATCATCCTCTACCGACACGCGCCCCGGCATTGAAAAATCGAAATAGCCGCGATCCGGATAGACCGAATAAAGGACGCTCGTCAAATCCCAACACGGGCGGTCATGTTCGGGACCGCTGTGCAACAGATAGGCTTCCTTCACGATGTGATGATCCACGTAGTCAAAATCGAGCGCGACCGATTCCCTCGGATAGCGAACTGACTTACCCACCAGGAAACCACTCCAGATTGCAGGGACATCGTCAGGCCATTCTTCAGCGAGAACCTGCATGGATTCGATGTGGTTCTTCACATTCGCTTCGAGATAGTGATTGTTTCCGTCAATCGTCTCGAATGCACCGGCCATCACGGAGAGGTGGTCCACCTTCTTCTGAACGAGACCCTTTCCGCCCTCGGTCCGGAGCAGCTGCGCGAGATTCGTCGCCAACCCAACCTGAATGATCGCGACAGATCCGTCTTCGGCCTCTTCGAGGATTCGCTGGATCAATGGAACTGCCTTCTCTGGTTCTTTCGAAACCCCGATGTCGTGAGGATAGCGAAAAGAGTCACCATCCTTCTCCTTCACGAGCTGCAGGTATTTGCTATCACGGTGGGGTAGATTTTCACCGACTCCAATCGGAATATCGGGTCGCCCATAGAAGGTATTCACCGCATCGACAAAAGGTGCCGCAAGCTCGTTCTCCTTCGAAATTGTTACTGCCAAGAGGTCGACGTGCCCCCGATCAGCAAGGGAATGTAGCATGGCCAAAGCCAGAACATCGTCGACGTCGCCAGTGATATCCGTATCGAAAATTACCGGGACTGGTTTTGCCTGAACGAAAACGGGGAAAGCCAGAGAAAGAATCAGCGTGAATGCTCTAAAGATCATGTTTCGAAGGTCGGGGGAGTTTTGAAAAAGATATTCACCGCATATCCTTTTCTGAAAAGAACAAACGATTGCGCAATTGTGTCTTCATTTAAAGTTTTTCTCCCCGAAGAGCCCAGTAGGCCCCATTGTTCGTAACTGCCCGTAGCCACAAATGCCTGACTTTTCTATCATCGTCCCAGCCTTTAATGAGGAGGAATACCTGGCGCAAACGATTGCTTCCATCCGGACGGCGATGCAGGGACTGGAGGAGACCGGAGAACTGATTGTCGTGGACAACAATTCCACCGACAGGACCGCCGATGTCGCCCGGGAAAATGGTGCCGACAAAGTCGTATTCGAGCCACACAACCAGATCGCGAAAGCCCGAAACGCGGGTGCGGCCGAGGCGAATTCCGACAATTTCGTATTCGTCGATGCGGACAGTCATCCCTCTTCGGAGATGCTGCGACAAGCCCTGGACTTCTTACAAAGCGGAGAAGTCGTCGGAGGCGGTGCCCGAGTCGAGATGGACGGAGCCGTCAGCCCCACCGTCGCCTGGATCACGAGGAACTGGAATGCCGTCTCAGAGCGGTTTAACTACGCTGCCGGTAGTTTCTTTTTCTGTCGCCGCGATGCTTTTGAGTTGGTAGGCGGATTCGACGAATCGGTCTACGCCGGAGAAGAAGTCTGGCTGGCGAGACGCCTGAAGAAATGGGCGCGCCGGAACGGAATGCGATTCGAGATCCTCAAAGGAGTTTCTGTCGTCACTTCCGCACGTAAGTCGGACTGGTTCTCGACCTGGGATTTTGTGAAGCAACTCGGTCTGATCTTTCTTTTTCCCTGGGCAACGCGTAGTCGAAGACTGTGCGCGATCTGGTATCGACGCCCTTGATGAAACTACCGAAAAGCTGGCTGAGGCATATCGACCTCGAAGACAGCGAAGTCGAGCGTGTCGTCCTCGACAGCTTCCAGCGGAAAGACGTGGTGAAGATTCTCCGCGGTTTGATCCGAAACAACCAACTGTCTCCGCTCGTTGGTGGTCGTCTTCTTCATTTCTCCCGCAACCCGTTCCAGGTCATGAACCGAATCAAAGTCCAACCTCCCATCTCTTCTGAGCACTTTTCCCGAATGGATTCCTATCCCCAGGAAAATGGGCTTATTGGTCTGAATCTTCCAGGCGCGGATCAATTTCGCCAGAGCATGCTGCATTGCCAGAGCCGCTTCGATTGCGTGGCGCTCCTGGTGCTGATCTTCATTCTCTGATCCAAAAACAGCGATAACACTCTCGTCAGCAGATTTCTCCAAAGAGCCGCGATGTCGAAGAACAGTATCGATCATCGTCGAGAAATATTCATTCAACAGGGCAAACACGCGCTCGCTCCCGAGCATGGACGAAAGCTGGCTAAATCCGCACAGCTCAGCAACTAACACTGTCACCCTGCTCTCCTCCATTTCCTCTGAGGAATCTCCGCCCACTTTTCGATCTGCCGCTTGTGATCGCACATAATGTACCAGCGCACCTTTCAGCGACTCCCTTTCCTCCAGCCCATCGGCCATCTGATTCACCGCTCTGGCCAACTCACCAAACTCATCATTACTCGAAACTTTGAGTCTGGAGGTAAAATCCCCGGCCCCAACAGACCTGACAAAATCTCTCAACTCCGTCAAAGGACGGGTCACCTTGCGAGAAAGCCAGGCAGCCAAAGCCGATGCCAACCCAAGAGCAATCAGCATCGCAATCAAGTCCCCCACTAACAGATTTCCTAAAAGCTCCTGAATACGGCTCGCCTTGATATCGACGCCGAGAACAGCTACCGGCTCGCCGTAGGAATCGAGGACTGGTGCAAATGCGGAGAGCCAGGTACCGAACGAATCCTTTGCATACTGCTCATCTACCCGTGCGCTATTCAAATCCGGCTTTTCGTGTTCGAAATGAAACTCCACCACGTCACCGAGATAGGATTTATCTTCACCGTCCTCTTCGGCATCTACTACATACTCCCAATCTCCGCTCGGCAGAGGGCGCATGATGTAGATAAACCGAATGGGAAGGGCACCTGTATTGTTTGCATCTCGAACTTCTCGAAGATAATCCCGGACTTGATTGTATACCTCGCTTCCATCCTGATCCGGAGAAACAAGCTCTCGTACTAATTCGCCATCAACCCGTGGAGCGGCACTCACAGCAACCGATAGGACCTTCTCCTGAATCAACTCGAAAGCGAGATGATTCGCCTTTCGTAAACTTAACCACAACAATAGTCCACAGCTGATACCTACCAGCAGGACAAGCAAAGTCTGCAATTTGACTCGAAATGGCACAAAGAAGATGTGGTTCGTGTTTCCCCTCTCCAGGGTGAGCTACCATAACCTCTCTATGAATAAGTGCGATGATGAATTCACCCCGCTCATGCGGAGATATTTTCGCCATTTTCTTTGTAACGAAAAACTAGTTCTGTAACGGATCGCCCTGCCTCTCTCGCTTTCACCTCATATCCTGTTTCGATTCTCGAATCCAGCCATGGTGAATCTGGGATAGAATCCCATTTCTGTTTACCCCAAAACCCCTTCTGGCAATGGTCTGCATATTCCTGAACATCAGTGACTACGACTAATTCGCCTCTGTCTATGAGGCGCCTTTCTAACAGGGATAGAAAATCATCTTGAATCAGCCGTCGATGGCTGTCTCCGGGGCGAGGCCAGGGATCTGGAAATTGCACGATTACTGCGGAAAACGGCCTACCCACAATGAAATCGCTGAGAATCAGTCGAGCATCTCCTCGCATCACGCGAACATTGGTCAGTTGCCGATCTTGCGCTTTTCCAATGGCAGCCGCCAATCCAGGCCGATGAACTTCGATTCCAAGAACCCGGTGATCCGGCTTTATTTGAGCAAGATTCACGAGATGATCCCCCATGCCGAATCCGATCTCCAAGACCATCGGGCCTCCTCCCTCGAATTCTGCATCAAGGTCTATCACTTCTCCATGCCTGAAGCGGATGCCATACTCTTCCCACGACTCTCTGAGGACACGCTTCTGTGCCCGAGTGAGTTGCCCTCGATTTCGCAGGTAGCTCGGTATCCAGCGGAGTTGGCCATTCTGTTTCAGGTTCGACATTTCAAGACGTTTTGATCAGGACTTCGTGTTATTCGTGCTTAATCTTCTCCGCGGCTTCTGTCATGGCTTCCATCAGCGACGCCACGGCACCACGGTTTTGATCTTTTTTATAAACGCCAAGCACTTCTGCGTAAACGACTGGTGTTTTCAGCTTCACAAAAATGCAGCCCATGTGAGGTAATTTGCGGCTGTGGTCAGGAAGCAAGGCCACACCACTTCCTGTAGAGACTGCGGCTAAAAGAAGAGAAAGAGAATCACACTCTTCAACGATGTTCGGATCGAATCCCTGTGAAAGGCACACACCGCGAAAGAATTGCCGCCGTCCGGGAAATGCCGAGTCAGAGAGGGAAATAAAAGAGTCGCCAGCCAACTCCTTGAGAGAAATCTGTTTCCTGCCTGCCATGCGGTGGTCATCAGGAAGGACCACAGACATACGATTTTTCATGATAGATTTGGTCTCGAATCGGGCCAGATCGTCTTCGCTAAGATTTCCCAGGAGAGCGAGATCCAGATCATCGTCTCGCAGTCGATCCAGTTGAGCGCGGGGCGAAAGCTCGAAAAGAGACACCCCCACGTTGGGGAACTGTTTCTTCATGTCTCGAACGGCGGGACCTACGATATCATCCAAAAAAATCGTGAGAAGCCCCAGGCGAATCGTGCGCCGGGCCTCTCCAAACTGTTCCTGCAATTGCTGGGCGCTGGTCTCAATGTCACAGACAATCTGTCGAGCCCGCTCAAGAAAGAACTTCCCTGCCTCGGTAAGGACCATACGCTTTTTCACCCGCTCGAAGAGTGCAATCCCGAGTTCTTCTTCCAGCAGCTGGATCTGACGACTCATTGCAGGCTGCGATATGTGGAGCCGTTTTGCCGCTGCGGTGACGCTCAGCTCTTCCGCAGTAGCAATGAAGTAACGCAGTTGATGAACCTCCATAAGATTAGCAGTTCATAACCTACGATTATGAACTTGTGAAGGAGGAAGTATTGGAGGGTTTGATGGTTTTCCGGGACGCTGACGTCGTAACAAAAACAAACCATTCGATACCATGACTACCACGACTCCCCAGATCACTGTTCGGAAATCCGCTGAACGCGGCCACGCCGACCATGGATGGCTGAACACCTACCACACATTCAGCTTTGCCCATTACTATGATCCGGCGCACATGGGCTTCCGATCACTGCGAGTAATCAACCAGGACAAAGTCGCATCCGGCGCTGGCTTCCCCACCCATCCTCACGACAACATGGAGATTTTCTCCTACGTCGTCGAAGGCGCCATCGCCCACAAAGACAGCATGGGTAACGGTCGGACACTCAAGCCCGGCGAGATTCAGCTAATGAGCGCGGGCTCAGGCGTAACGCACAGTGAGTTCAATCCACTGGAGGACACTCCCCTGCACCTTCTCCAGATCTGGATTCGCCCAGAAAAAGCAAATCTCACTCCAAGCTATACGGAGTGGAAGCCAACTCCGGAACTGGAAGACAAGGCCAAAGTCCTCGTCATCTCAGAAGACGGAAGGGACAACTCAGCAACGATACACCAGGATGCGAGCATTTTCCGCATTCGGCTGCAGCCCGGTGAATCGGTCTCGCACGAACTCGATAAAGGCCGCGGACTTTGGCTGCAAGTTATCAAGGGCAATACACGTCTGAATGACACGGAACTCGCACCCGGAGACGGAGCCAGTTCGGAAAGCGAAGGTAGCTACGAGATCGCAGCTATCGATGAGCCTGTAGAAGCCCTGCTATTCGACCTCAAATAAGCGGTAAGAAAGATCTAACCAACATCTCAAAATGAAAATCGCATCTCTCGTTGCCCGTTACCTCCTCGGTATCATCTTCGTCGTCTTCAGCCTGAACATGTGGCTGCATTTCATCCCGGTCCCTCCCCCAGCGGAGGGATCGCCAGCCGCCGCATTCATGGGAGCAATCTATCCGACGGGGTATCTCTCCGTCGTGAAGGTTCTCGAACTGCTAGGCGGAATCCTTCTTCTCTCGGGACGATTCGTGAATCTGGCCCTCGCAATCCTTGGCCCCATCGTCATCAACATTGCTCTCTACCATTTCTTCCTGGTGAAAGGCGGTTATCCGATGGCGATTCTCGTCGTGATCCTTGCCATAGTTGCTCTCGCAGGTCGTCGCGAGTTCCTGAAGAGCCTGCTCGCCGCAAAGTAATTTCAACAACACAACAAACACCACCACACACATGAAGTACCCATCCTTATTTGAATCAATGCAACTGGGTGCCGTCGAGATTCCAAACCGGATTCTCATGGCGCCACTCACCCGGTCTCGCGCAAGCGAAGGACACATTCCTAACGACATGATGGCCGAATACTACAGCCAGCGCGCCAGTGGCGGACTTCTCATCGCAGAGGCCACCATGGTCATGGAAGGGAATTCCGCCTTCATCTCCGAGCCCGGCATCTACTCCGATGATCAGGTTGAAGGTTGGAAAAAAGTAACTTCTGCCGTTCACCAAGCAGGAGGACGTATCTTTCTCCAGATCTGGCACGGAGGCCGCGCCACGCACCCGAATCTGAATGATGGCCAACAGCCTGTCGCTCCCAGCGCCATCCCGATCACCAATGATGAGATCCACACGCCGGAAGGAAAAGTCCCGTACGTCACGCCACGCGAACTGAGCGACGAAGAGATCCCCGGCATTGTCGAGGGATTCCGCAAAGCCGCTAAAAATGCCAAGGCAGCCGGATTCGACGGAGTCGAAGTCCACGGTGCGAACGGATATCTCATTGATCAGTTCCTCCGAGATGGCTCGAACAAGCGTGAAGGTGCCTACGGAGGCTCGGTCGAAAACCGTGCCCGTTTTCTCTTCGAAGTACTGGGCGCGGTGACAAGCGTCTGGGGCAGCGACCGCGTCGGGCTTCGGCTTTCTCCGCTGAATAGCTACAACAGTATGATCGATAGCGATCCGATCGGACTCAGCCGATACCTCGCGGAAAAGCTGAACAACTATCAACTGGCCTACCTCCACGTGATGCGTGGCGATTTCTTCCAACAGCAGGAAGGTGATGTGTTGACACCTATCCGGGAAATCTACGACGGAAATCTCGTGGTAAACATGGGTTACACTGCTGAAGAAGCGAACGAAGCTATTCAAAACGGAAGCTTCGACGCCGTCGCGTTTGGAACACCTTTCCTCGCCAATCCCGATCTACCGGAACGTTTTGCCGAAGGAGCAGAACTCAACGAGCCAGACCAGTCTACGTTCTACTCACCCGGACCGGAAGGTTACACGGACTACCCGACTCTTGAGGAGCTGGCGGTCGCGTAAATTTTCTTCTACACCTTTGATATCCGGGTCATTCTCGACGGATGACTCGGAATCGAAGGTAATCCTTTAGCGAGCCGTTGACCTGCCCCTCCCAACGGCTCTGGCCTCGCGATGGATACCACCCCATTCTTCACCACTTAAGAGAGGACCACGGGGTTTCGAGCGTTCGCACATGATTTGGGAGTCTGCGCAGAAGGCAGATGTTAGGTGGTTGGCCGAGAAGCCTTGAATGTAGATTCACACGAGCATAGGAAAGCCGTAGCAAGCGACGATTCTTTGAATTGTTTGCGAAGCTTGCACGCTGGTATGAAGCTCGCTATGTATGCATGTCGACCGAAAACGGACCCAAGCACTCCCATGAGATTACTTTTACTTTTCGTCGTTTGTTTACTCTTGGCCAGTTGCGAAACCAGCAACACCGACAACGAGAAGCACACTTCAAAACCAAGTTCGACCACGGCGAGAAGTGCTGATGCGGAATCAAAATACACACCGGCGCCACTCACGAACCGCGAATTGGCAGTCGCAGATGCTAAAGAAGACGCGTACAACAGAGGCCTCGCTCGAACGATAGATTCCATTGATGACGGAACTAGCCCCGCGAAAGAGATTGCCAAGCAGGCAGTCGAGAAGAATCTGGATAAACTGATCAGCTGGAAGAGAGCGCTATTGGTGAACTATTCGAGATTACCAGCTATGTCCAAGGTAATGGAAAGAGAAATCAGCCGAATCCCAACAAAGGGACATATCGATTACGCCACCGAAATGGTTCTCGCTTTCAGAGAATACGAAAACGAATAACAGCCGAATCGTTTCCGCACGGAATTATTGATTAATCCACAGAACCAAATCGGGCTTCGGTCTCGAAATGACATCAGCCGAAGGATCGACCTCTGTCTCCAGCCACGAAGTAAATGGAATCACGCAGAGGAAACCGACAGATTTTTCAATTCCTTGAAACCGCAAAAGAGCTTTCCGTCATCGATTGGTTCCTCGGGAAATTCTTCATCTGATTCGAGATACTCTCGACAGATTGACTGGAACTCGAATAGAGAAGTTGCTCTTCGAAGCTTTGCGTTGAGTTCGTTGCCGAAGAGCCCCAAGGTGATATAATTGGTGAATTTCTTCATTCGGTTTACGAGGGCTGCTTCGCTTGGAAAATCACCTTCGCTCTGCATCTCCTCGGTTAGTTCAGAGATATACTCGGCCACCTCCCTCAATCGAGGCATTACTTTGGAATTGGTTCGAATCTGCTCAAAGAGCCATGGATTTCGAATACCTCCCCTTCCGATCATCAGGCCGGCAGCTCCGGTTTGTTCCTGCATGGCGCGCGCTGTCGCCACGGAAACGATGTTTCCATTTGCCGTGACGGAGTAAGGCAATTCGCGGACCGCTTGAGCGATACAGTCAGGATGAACGGGAGACTGGTATTTTTCACGAACGGTTCTGCCGTGGATCGCCAACCCATCTATAGGAAGCTCACGAAACAGGTCTAACAGAGCATCAAATTCTTCGGCCGACTCGAAACCAATTCTTGTCTTGAGCGTCAGGCTTCCCTTTACAGCGTTTCGAAGATCATAGGCAATCCGCCGGATTAAATCGCGATACCGCAGAAGTGCTCCTCCTGCCTGCTTTCCACATACCTTTGGAGCTGGACATCCGAGATTCACATCGATCCCGACGCAGCCTGACTCGGCTTCAATTTGTTTCGCGGTTCGAACCAAGTGCTCCGGGTCGTTCCCAATCATCTGCGCGATAACCGGTTTTCGATCGCTCATTCCGTGAATAGAATTGAGAATCGTTTTTTCCGGAACGGAATCTCGGTGGACTCGAAAGTATTCCGTCACGTAGAGGTCAGGACCGCCGCGCCTTTCCAGACAGCGCCACAGAGGCAGGACAGAGACGTCCTGCATGGGTGCAATGGATAGGGTTGGAGTCGCGGATATCACACCGCGACTCAACCCTTACCGCATTGCCATGTCAATGAGCCGTCGCAGGTTTGCGCGACGACACCAATTTTACCAAGGATTGGAAAATGGGGGCAAAAAAGGACCAGTGCTTTGCCTTGAGCCCGAACTTTCCTCGTCGGTTTCGGTCGGCACCGTGATTTTTCAAAAGCTCTGCCACCTCGCTTCGACCGAACATGGTCGCGAACATGAGAGGGGTCTGTCCCCCGCCCTGATCGGCTTCGATGTCGGCTCCGTGGTCGACGAGCACTTTCGCAGCGTCGGCATATCCTTTAAATGCGACACCAGCCAAAGGTGTCTGACCTCGATTGTTCCGTAGATCGGGATCGGCGCCTCTCGCCAAGAGACGGGAAACAGTTTCTGCGTTTCCATTGTAGGCCGCGATCATCAGGAAGCTGTTTCCTTTTTCATCACGGAGGTCGACCGGCATCCCTGCGACTATCATTTTCTCCAAGGTCAGGGTGTCTCCATTCCGAGCGCAGTCGAAAGCGATCGTCTGCAATTCAGCATATCGATCCAGTTCTTCTTGAGTAGCTGTCATGTCTTTAAAAGTGGTTGTGGCCACCGGAGCGAACCCACCCCAGTGGCCATTCAAGGGGAAATTAAGCCGTTACGAGTTCTTTCTCTGCCGGACTGTCCTCCTGAACATTCCGGGACCCGTCCTCGGGCTCCATTCCGACGAGCGCTTTCCGAACGCCATTTCCATAGTCAGGGTCGGCCTTGTCAAAATGACCCAACTGACGGTCGACAATCTCCTGCGGCACCCCCTGCATCGCTTCTGCGATGTTGTTGAAGAGTTGCTGCTTTTGATCATCTGACATCAGCCGGAAAAGGTTACCTGGCTGGGCGTAGTCGTCGTTGCCTTCTCGATGGTCATATCGATCGGCATCGCCGGAAATCTGCAATGGCGGTTCTGCGAACGCTTCGTTCTCAACCGGACCGCCCATGGTGTTCGGCTCGTAGTAGGCATCCGAACTATTCGGCTTCAGGAAGTTCATGGAGCCATCCATGTGATAAGTGTTCACCTCGGACTTGGGTCGGTTTACCGGCAACGCCTCATACCAGGTTCCTACTCGATAGCGGTGTGCATCGGCGTAGGAGAAGATTCGTGCCTGCAACATCTTGTCTGGAGACCAACTGATACCAGGCACGATGTTCGAGGGGCTGAAGGCAGACTGCTCGATTTCCTGAAAGTAGTTTTCCGGATTTCGGTTCAGCTCAAGAACCCCTACGTCGATGAGAGGATAGTCCGAGTGGGGCCAGACTTTCGTCAGGTCGAAAGGGTTGAGGTGGTATTTCTCCGCATCTTTCTCCGGCATCACCTGGATCTTGAAGTCCCACTGGGGGAAATCGCCTTTCTCGATGGATTCGAAGAGATCTTTCTGGGACGATTCGCGGTCTTTGGCTATCACCTGCTCCGCTTCGCGGTTGGTCATCGTTTCGATGCCCTGGCGAGTTTTGAAATGAAACTTCACCCAGAAGCGTTCGTTGTCCGCATTAATGAAAGAGTAGGTGTGCGAACCGTATCCGTTCGTATGGCGGTAGCTTTTCGGGAGACCACGGTCAGACATCAGGATGGTTACCTGGTGAAGACTCTCGGGACTCTGTGACCAGAAATCCCACATGGCAGTGCCGGAGCGCATGTTGGTTTTCGGATGACGCTTCTGGGTGTGAATGAAATCAGGGAACTTGAGAGGGTCACGGACGAAGAAGACCGGAGTATTATTTCCCACCATGTCCCAGTTTCCCTGGTCGGTGTAAAACTTGAGCGCCCACCCGCGAACGTCGCGCTCGGCGTCGGCAGCACCTCTCTCACCAGCGACAGTTGAGAAACGAAGGAGGACGTCTGTCTTTTTGCCGACTTCAGAAAAGAGATCGGCTTTCGTGTATTTCGTGATGTCGTGTGTCACGGTGAACGTTCCGAAAGCGCCGGATCCTTTCGCGTGGACGACGCGCTCAGGGATACGCTCGCGATTCTGGTGTGCCAGCTTCTCGATCAACTGGTAATCCTGCAATAGAACTGGGCCACGTGGGCCTGCGGTTACTGAGTTCTGATTATCGGCGATCGGATTACCGCCGGTGGTGGTCATTTGCTTGTTATTCATGGCTTGAATGGGTCTTTTGTTAAGTTCTTACAAGATATTCCACAGCCTAATCCATAGCGAAAAGATTTGCTTTCGATTCCATGTATAGGTTATAACTATGATCGAGATGGATGTTCGGCAGCTTAAGTATTTTGCGACGGTCGTAGATCAGGGCAGCTTCACTGCAGCAGCAGAGAAGCTCTCGATTGCACAACCCTCCCTGAGCCAACAGATCCTGAATCTAGAGGAAGAGCTGGGAGAACCTCTTTTGCGCAGACATCGCTCTGGAGTGGAGCTGACCGAAGCAGGAGGAATTGTTCTTACGACAGCACGCCGGGTGATCGGAGATCTCGATCAATTGAGAAATGACTTCGAAAAACGATCGGAGTTACTCGAAGGCGAAATTCATATCGGAGTCATCCCCACCATTGCCCCCTATCTTCTGCCTCCGGTGATCGCTTCCTTTCGTGAGCAACATCCCGCCGTACGCATTCATATCCGCGAGACCTTCACGATGGATCTGCTTTCGCTCCTCGGATCGGGAGAAATTGATTTCGCGATTGCCAGTGATGTGCCGAAACACGAGCTCACCCATCGATCTCTGCATATGCGGGAACTATTCCAGGAGCCACTTCTTCTCGCTGTTCCCTCTTCTCATCCTCTTGCCGGAGGAGACAAGCGGGTCCGTTTTACTGAGATTCCAGAAGATGAACTGATTCTTTTGAGTGAAGGCCACTGCCTCAGCGATCAGGTAATTACCGCCTGTCGCACGGTTCGCTCTCCGGAGCGCATCGAGTGCGGACAGCTTGAGACACTTCTGAGCCTGATCGGATCGAACCTCGGGCTCTCCATTATTCCAGAAATGGCCTCCAAGGTCGCCACGCTCTATGATGTGAAGCTGCGAAGATTGAGCCGGCCCCAGCCTCGCAGGACGATCGCATCTCTCCGAAAGAAAAGCCTGAGATTGAGTCCCGCCGCGAGGGCGTTTTTCGATCACTTTCACGAAACCACAGACGAAATCTCGCTCTAATCAGATTTCGTAAACCACCGCCCCTTCGGACTTTGCCTGGCGGTTGAGCTTGTCACAGACCAGCTCACAGAGCTCATAGACGAGCGGTTCGTGAACTGAATAGATGACCTGATTTCCCCGCTGTTCGCGGGACAAAAGGTCCGCATCGTAAAGGAGCCGGAGCTGCTTCGAGACATTTGCCTGCGAAGTCGGCAGCGCTTCAACGATCTCGTTTACCGAATGAGGCCCCCTCCGAAGCAATTGGAGAATGGCAAGACGAGTCGGCTCTGCAAAGACCTTGAACAGAGCCGCAATTTTTTCGAGGGACTTGGCGTCCAGATCCTTTTTGGAGGGCATGGGACAGGAGAAGCGATGGTGAACTCTTTGTTTCATAATTCTACGCGGGAATGAGGGAAAAGAAAATGATTTGACTATATCGCCATATGGTAATATAGTCTCCCATCATGGAAAAGCAACCCTGTTGTGAAATCGGCTCTTTCCCCCGCATCAAGAGCGCCGCGTGGAGCCCCTACATCGTCGGTGCCGGAATCGGCATTCTCAGTTGGCTCGTCTTCCTGCTGGTGAACAAACCCATCGGTATGTCGACAGAAGTCTCCAAGTTTTCCGGATGGCTTGCCGGAATCTTCGTCGGAATGGACACAGTGACCGAAAACGCCTACTGGGCCAGCAAGACCCCGGCTTTCGGATATAGCACCGTGTTCCTGATTGCTACCGCAGTCGGTGCATTCATCAGCTCCAAACTGGGCGGAACCTTCAAAAAGGAGCTTGTCCCCAGAGTATGGCAGGAACACCACGGATCGAGTGTCGGAAAGCGATTTGTCGCCGCCTTCATCGGTGGAGCACTACTCCTCTATGGAGCACGCATGGCCGGCGGATGCACCAGCGGTCACGGAATCAGCGGGACCCTTCAGCTCGCGGTTTCGGGCTGGGTCTTCTTTATCGCCATGTTCGCAGCAGGCGTCGTGACAGCAAAACTGATGTTTCGCAAGAAAGCGTCCTGACCAAACCCAGATCAACCCTTTACCCACTTTAGAAAAATGAATCTTCCTATTTCTACATCCTCAGGACTCGGCCTCGTTCTCGCTGGCGTCTTCGGACTTTTATTCGGCGTCCTCCTCAACAAAGGCCGCGTCACTGATTACAATGTAATCGTTAACCTGTTCCGGTTCCGTGACTGGACTGTTTTGAAAGTCATGCTCACTGCGATCGTCGTTGGCGGTCTCGGAGTAGCCACCATGATGAGTTTCGGGTGGCTCGAAGGATGGCATATCAAAGACACCAACTTGCTCGGCCTCCTCCTCGGCGGAGCACTCTTCGGAGTCGGAATGGCTGTCTACGGCTATTGCCCGGGAACGGGCGTAGCCGCAGTGGCGACAGGTTCCGTCCATGCGCTGGTTGGCTTCGGTGGCATGCTTGTCGGTGGCGTGGCCTACGCACTTTCTTACCCCTGGGTGAAAGACGCCATTCTTTCCAAGGGGGCCTATGGCAAAATCCGACTCACTGAGATTACCCCCATCCCGGAAGCAGTCTGGTGGATTGCTCTCGTTGCGATCGCGGGTGGCGTGTTTTGGCTGCTCAGCCGCTCGAGCAAGCCAGCTCATTCAGCCTCCTGAAAAACTCTCTGTTGGTTGGCTACGGAAACAGTGCGGGGAAGGTGGAGTCACCTTTCCCGCATTTCTTTTTGCCTCATGGGCATCGTATCGATCAGACGATAAAACTTTGTTAGATCAAACGAGTTAGTCTGAGTCGCCTTCACTCCCCCGTCCTTGCCAATCAAAACCATTCGGGGACTGGTAGATTTTGTCCCCATTCCCAGGCGGTTTCGGACTGCTTTTCGTTCCTCCTCAGTCAGCTTCCGGGAGTAACCGGTGGATCTTTTCTCCCCAACGTGAAGGATGATCAGATCCCGATCTTTGATCTCCGCTTTGGTCCTGCGGATTTGTGTCTCGAGCGCGGAGAGTTCGCTTCCCGATCCCTTAGGAAAATCGAGGACGATCACCCGATTCTTCCATCTGACCGAAGAAATCGGATCCGCTGAGGAAATCGCAGGAATCATCATGGCGAAAAATAAGATGAAGACCGTTCGCATGCTCATAGAACGAATCTCATCTCCGATTTGGATGATATCTGCCGAACGCCAACATTGATTCAATCGATAATAAATCCTTCTATTATCAATTCCCTGTTTTCGGCTGGTTCGAGTATGATCATGGGTAACTGCACCACTCCGTAAAATGGAATTTTTGACCCTTGTTTTGGTAGGCATCGTCCTGATTCTCATCATTGCCCTGCTTTCGCAGGTAAGTGGATTGAGAAAAAGCCTGAGAGAGCTCGAACTCGAAATCCGAGTTAATCGGGTAGAAGACAAGGCTCAGAAGAGAAAGGAGGAAGTCGACAAACGAGTCGAAGAGCAACTTTCACGAACCGGCCCTGCTGCCGCTTCTCCAACCAAGAAACCGACAGAGGTCGAACCCGAGAAGAAGGAAGAAACCGAAACTACTGCCTTCCCTCCACCACTTCCCAAAAGGCGTACCCCAGCAAAGACAAAGCCGGTCACAACCAAGGCTGCCAGTGCTCCGCCAAAGCCGCCGAAAGAACCGGGTGCATTCGAGACCGCGGCAAAAGAAACGCTCGCAAAGATCTGGAACTGGATCGTGGTGGGAGAAGAATATCGCCCCAAAGGAGTCACTTCCGAATTCGCCATCGCCACGACCTGGCTGCTGCGCTTCGGCGTGCTGATGCTGATTGTCGGCATCGGCTTTTTCCTGAAATACACGACATCGAAAGATGATCTCTCCCCGGTTGTTCGCGTCGCCATCGCATCCGTCACTGGAGTCGGCCTACTCATCGGTGGCATGCAAATGTTACGAGGCCCCTATCGCCTCCTCGGCCAAGGGTTAGCCGGTGCCGGATTTGCCGCTCTCTATTTCAGCTTTTTCACCGCAAACCAACTGGGTGTTCTCTCCCCGCAGATCTCCTTTGGCGTGATGATCCTCGTGACCATTGCGGCCGGAGTCCTCGCGGTCCGAGCGAACTCTTTGGCGATTGCCATTTTCGGACTTCTTGGTGGCTACCTCACTCCGATGATGATCACTACGGACTCTCCGAGCCTGATCGCACTTTTCAGCTACGTGCTTATGCTGGGACTCGGTGTGTTTGTGATTGCCTGGAGGAAAGACTGGCGACTTCTGCACTATCTGAGTTTTATCGCGACCTGGCTCCTGGCGGCGAAAGCAGTCGATGAAGGTTTCGCCCCTGAGCGCTTCTGGCAGTTCATGCCGTATTTCATCGCGTTCTTTGTCCTGTTCTCGACCGTCACGTTCATCTACCACCTGATCCACAAGCGGAAGTCCAGCATCCTGGAGCTGCTCTTTCTCTTTCTCAATGCAGGGGTGTTTCTTGGCTTTGCCATCAACATCATGGACGATACCTATCGCAAGGAAGCAATGGCCATCGTCACCCTTAGTCTGGCGGCTTTCTACATTGTCCATATCCTCTCTTTCCTGAAGAAGGGTGTGAAAGACAAAGGACTCATGCTCAGCTTTACGGGTCTTTCCTCCTTCTTCGTCGCGCTGACTCTGCCAATCGTATTTTCCGAAGGCTGGTTGACCGTGACCTGGGCCATCCAGGGATTCGTGATGCTCTGGATCGCAGCGAAAATGCGCAGCGAGTTCCTAAGACAACTCGCCTACATTCTGTATCTGATCGTTCTCGCCCGATTCGCACTTTTCGACATGCGCTCGCAATTCTCCGACCTGTCAGCTGATCTGACGAATATGGAGTATCTCAAGCGTCTGGCCGAGCGTTTCATGGTCTTCGGCGTGCCCATCATTTCCTTCATTGCTGCTGG
Source organism: Verrucomicrobiales bacterium (assembly GCA_002698785.1). Taxonomy (GTDB): domain Bacteria; phylum Verrucomicrobiota; class Verrucomicrobiia; order Verrucomicrobiales; family DEV007; genus Arctic95D-9. Next base: position 190,276 of record PAAG01000049.1, read on the forward strand.
GCGCCTCTTCTCGAAGCAGAGCGTCACCGAAGGCAACTGGATCGTGGGAGAGGCAAACGACATCAAGCCCTGGTTCGGCCAGTCCCGGCTCGGGCGCCTCTGTTTCTGGATTGTCGTTGCCCTGACATTCCTCTATCTCAATTTCGAGGTCTACAACACCATCGGCAATTTTTATGACCCTCTTGTGCGTCCTGCTCTCACGTTGGTCTGGATCGGGTTGCTCGCTGTGCTGTTCCGCGAGATGCTGGCCAATCTAGAGACCATCGCGACAGCGTTGTTCTGGATCGTCGGGATCGCCCTGGTCGGAAAGGTATTTTTCTTCGACATGTTTTTCTGGCGCCCCGGTTGGGATCTCGCTTTCCGCGACAATCAAGTCGCTCCCGACATGATGATGCGCTTGTTGAACTACGGTTCGGTAGTGGGCTTCTTTCTCATCATCTGGAATATCCTTCGACCGAGAGATGGCCGCAGCAAACTTGCGAGCACCTTTGGCTATGTGGCTCTGGCAGGATCCTTTATCTACTCCAGCCTTGAGATCTGGAGTTGCCTCAACCGCTTCCTGCCAGATTTCAGGATGGGCGGAATTACGATCTTCTGGTCGCTCTTTGCTCTCGGCTTGCTCCTGACGGGAATTGCCAAGCCGAAGGCTTCTCTGCGCGGAATGGGGCTGATTCTACTCGGGATTGTGATCCTGAAAGTCTTCTTCATAGACCTGGCAGGCCTGGATCCGCTCTACCGTATTATCGCATTCATCATTCTCGGCATCATCGTACTCGTCTGCTCTTTCCTGTATCTGAAGTTCAGCCAGAGATTTCAGACTGAGCCAAAAGAGAAACTCGAATCTGAATCCGCCTCATGAAGCCTTTTCTTATCCTTAGCTCCCTGCTGCTTTGCTCCCTTGCTTGGGCAGATATCGACACGCAGCCGTTTCAATATCAGTGTGAGGTAGATTCAAAAGGAGCCAGCACCGGGCTCATAGGGATACCTCTCGATGAGGCGATCCTTCGAAAGGCAAATCCGGGGTGGAGCGACCTGAGGCTGCTTTCGGGAAGCAATCATGCTGAAGTCCCTTACTTCGTTGAGAAGAAAGAACGTCGAACCAGCGACAGTCCGTCAAAGAGGATCGCTACCAAGATTCTATCAGCGAATGAGCTGGCCGAAGGCGTCCTGGAAACGGAGATCACACTAACTGACAAGAAGCGAACCGCATCGCGCATCGAGTTTGAAACTCCGCTACGGGATTTTGAGAAAAGAGTCATCATATCGGGAAGCGATGACGGAGAGACGTGGGAGACGATAATCGCCAATGGCTTGATTCTCGATCGCTCCCATTTTCTCGATTTCAGGAGGACCAGTCTTGATCTACCTCCCAATGACTATCGTCATTTCCAGATCCGAATCGATGCGGCCACCGACGAACAGGTTGCTTCGATTCGGAAGATCACTCGTACCAGCGGAGGGGATGTCGATGACTCTATCAGCGAAACAATGGAGGTGAAGACTCGCCCTTTCCGAGTCGATCGAATCAATTTCTACACCGAAGGCGAAAAGGCAGAAACCATCCAACCCAGGGCAGAGTATGAACTCGCAATCCTCCAGAGCGACTTCGACGAAGAGAAAAAAGAAAGCGTTATCGAGTTCGACTCTGAGAACCTCCCCTTGAACGGTATTTCGCTGACTATCAAAGACCAAAACTTCCGTCGGTATTTTCACCTTTTCGTGGAAGACAAGGGCAGAGAGAACGGTTGGAGACAAGTCACTGAAGGCAGCATTCACAGCTACTCGATCGAATCCATTGAAGACCAAAACCTTGAGATCAACTTCGGAGAGCGCAGCGCTTCTCGATGGCGGCTCACCATCGAGCAGGGAGACAACCCGGCTATTTCGGTAGAGTCTGTTCGCGGCCTGGGCGAACACTACCGCCTGCTCACACTCGCCTCAGACGAGGAAAAGCAAGCACTCTACTTCGGTGCTGATTCAGAAGCAGTTTCGGCACCTGATTATGATACCGCAGCGATCGAACTCGCGAGGGAGAAAGAGATTCCCGTTCACATTGCCAATGTCGGAAAGCCGATAGAGAACACCGCGTTCTCTCCACCCGTTCCGAAAGTCGATCCGTGGTATGAAACAAAGACCATCCTCTGGATTGCGATCGCTCTCGTTGTCCTGGTAATGACCTGGGTCATCCTCAAGACAACGAAGCAAATCGAATCCGTAACGGAATCAGACTGATCAGTCTTCCAATCGTGCTAGAAGATCGTCGGTTTCCACCGCATCCCCTTTCTGCACGAGGATCTCGGTCACCGTCCCTGCTTTCGAAGCAGAAATCGTGGTGAGCATCTTCATGGCTTCGAGAGTCACGATGGCATCCCCTTCTTCCACTTTCTCACCGACTTGGGCGTTGATGGCAGATACCATTCCCGGCATTGGCGCGACGGCCTGAAGAGGATCTTTCGAATCGCCCTTCTGGCGAGTCTTCACATCCTTCGGCGCAAGAGCCTTGTCCACGACGGTCAGCTCGCGAGGCATTCCGTTGAGTTCGTAGAAAATGCTGCGCACACCTTCCTCATTTGCCTCACCGATACCGATCAGCTTAATGAAGAGGACTTTACCCGGATCGATTTCGACGGAAATCTCTTCGCCTACGGTCAGGCCGTAGAAGAATGACGTGGTCGGCAGCCCCGAAACGCGGTCATACGTTTTGATGAATGCATCGAAGTCCGCGTAGACCTGAGGATACATGAGGTGGCTGTAGAGGTCGTCATCCGTTGCAGGGCGACCAATTGCCTCAGCGACTTCTGCGCGGGTCGCCTCGAGGTCGACCGGCTCGGCCAGCTCACCGGGGCGCTTCGTCGTAGGCTGCTTGTTCCCGAGGACGACTTTCTGAACGTCTTTCGGCCAACCTCCATCGGGCTGACCCAATCCACCCCAGAGCATATCAATAACCGACTCAGGAAAGTCGACCGAACCCGGATCCATGGACTTTACTTCTTCCGGAGTGATACCGCGAGTGACGAGGAACATACACATGTCGCCGACTACCTTTGAGCTTGGAGTCACTTTGATGATATCTCCGAAAAGCTGATTCACCTCGGCATAGGTACGAGCGATCTCGGGCCAGCGATGGCCAAGCCCCATGGCATTTGCCTGCTCCTTGAGATTGGTAAACTGTCCGCCCGGCATCTCGTGGACATACACTTCAGCGGAACCAGCTCGTGGAGCGGTGTTGAAAGGAACGTAAAACTCCAGGACCTCTTCCCAGTAATCCGACATTTCGTTGAGGGCGTCGAGATCGATCCCCGGATCGCGCTCCTGTCCCGCCAGCGCGGCACAAACAGAGTTCAAGTTGGGCTGACTCGTAGACCCTGACATCGACGCCAACGCGAGGTCGGCAATATCGACTCCAGCTTCCGCAGCGGAGAGAACGGAAGAAGCGTTGATTCCGGAACTGTCGTGAGTGTGAAAATGGATGGGTAGACCGATCTCATCGCGGAGTGCTTTTACCAGCTTCGGTGCTGCGAAAGGTCGGCAAAGGCCAGCCATGTCCTTGATCGCAAGAATATGGGCACCCATTTTCTCCAGCTCTTTCGCCTTGGCGACGTAGTATTTCAGGGAATACTTGTCGCGCTTGGGATCGTTGATGTCGCCGGTGTAACAAATGGCAGCTTCACAAATCGCGTGCGGCTGATTGCGAACGGCTTCCATCGCCACTTCCATGTTAGGAAGATAGTTGAGCGAATCGAAGATCCGGAAAATATCCATGCCTGACTCAGCGGCGTGCTTCACGAAGCCAGCTACGACATTGTCAGGGTAGTTCGAATATCCGACGGCGTTCGACCCACGGAAGAGCATCTGGAAACAGATGTTGGGAATCTTTTCCCTGAGTTCACGAAGGCGATCCCATGGACTTTCCTTCAAGAATCGCATCGCTGTATCGAAGGTGGCGCCACCCCACATCTCGAGGGAGAAAAGGTTTGGCGTTCTCCGAGCAACCGCACTCGCGACATTCAGCATATCGACGGAGCGCATACGGGTCGCAATGAGCGACTGATGAGCATCCCGCATCGTCGTATCGGTGATGAGAAGTGGCTTTTGCTCGCGGATCCACTCAGCGAACTTTTCCGGGCCCAGTTCGAGAAGCTTCGTGCGGGAGCCGGCGGGAGCGTCAGTACGGGCATCGAAGTGAGGCACTCGCGCTGCCTCCAACGCATGTGGTGGACGATACCCTTTCGCCGTGTCGTTTCCGTTGACGGTCACGTTGCTCAGGTAAGTGAGCAACTTCGTCGCCCGGTCACGGCGTGGCTTGAACTTGAAGAGATCCTGATTGGTATCGATCAGGCGAGTGGTCGCCTGCCCGGTTCGGAACGTTTCATCGAGGACCACGTTTTCCAGGAAAGGAATGTTGGTCTTTACCCCGCGAATTCGGAACTCGCGCAGCGCACGGTTCATTCGCTGAAGAGCGATGTCGAAACGTGGTCCGAAAGCGGTGAGCTTCACCAACATCGAATCGTAGTACGGTGTGATCACCGAACCAGCGTCACCCGAGCCCGCATCGAGTCGGATTCCGAAGCCTGCTGCCGAGCGGTAGTTGATGATACGGCCGTAGTCCGGAGAAAATCCGTTCGCTGGATCTTCTGTCGTGATACGTGCCTGCACGGCATATCCATTGCGTGGAATATTTTCCTGGGAAGGGATGTCGATCTCGTTCCCGAACAGTTCTTCGCCCTTTGCAACGAGAATCTGTGAACGAACCAGGTCGATACCAGTAATGATCTCCGTGACGGTATGTTCCACCTGGATACGGGGGTTCATCTCGATGAAGAACCACTCGTTGGTGTCCATATCGAGCAGGAACTCGACTGTACCGGCGTTGTTGTAGCCAATCGATTTGGAAATTTCTACCGCCGCGTCGCAAAGCTCTTTCCGAACGGTTTCATCAAGATCGACGGAAGGGGCGATCTCCAGAACTTTCTGGTGACGGCGTTGCACTGAGCAGTCCCGCTCGTGGAGGTGAACAATATTCCCGTGCTTATCGCCGAGGATCTGGACCTCGATGTGCTTGGCTCTCCCTACGAAGCGCTCGAGGAAAACAGCCGGATTGCCAAAAGCGTTTTCTGCCTCGGTCTGTGCCTGATCGAGCAAGGAATCGAGTTCCTCTTCTTTCTGCACGACACGCATTCCGCGACCACCGCCACCGAATGCTGCCTTGATGATGAGGGGGAAGCCAATTTCCTTGGCGACTTTCATCGCCTCTTTGCGGTCAGAAACCGGGTCTTCTGTTCCGGGTAGCGTGGGCACGTTGGCCTTCTTCGCGAGAGCACGGGCGGACACCTTGTCTCCCATCGCATCGAGCATTTCCGGATCAGGACCGATGAATTTCAGTCCTGCTTCGCGGCAGGCACGGGCAAAATCTGCATTTTCAGAAAGAAACCCATAACCCGGGTGAATGAGCGTGACGCCTTTCTCCTGCGCGAGCCTGATGATACCTTCAATGTCGAGATAGGCACCTACGGGTCCTTTTTCCTTCCGCAATTGGTAGGCTTCATCAGCCTTGAAGCGATGGCGGGAAAATCGGTCTTCCTCTGCGTAGATAGAGACGGTGCGCAACCCTAGTTCCGTAGCGGCGCGAAAAATCCGGATAGCGATCTCGCCCCGGTTCACAGCCATCAGTTTTTCCTGCTTCGTGCTTTCTGACATGGGCCGAGAATATAGACACCCACCCATTTACGGAAAGGCGGATTTTGTCCTTTTCACGGAATATGGCCGAAACCTTTGTATCGGATTCGGCTGCGACTCAGGATTGAGCCTCTATTTTCTGGCAAAACCCTAGAGTATCAACCAGTCAGGAGTATTCGGCAGGAATCCGGTTTCTCACCTTTCTGAAGTAATAGATAAAGAAGGCAGCCAGAAATAAAAGGAACACGCCTGGCAACCAATAGAGGCTTTCTCGAAACGGTGTATTCGCCTCGCTCTCGGGAACCTCTCCTTTGCCTACCAGGCGCAGGATCCCTCCATAGATCAAACTTACCGCACCAAATCCGATATTGAGCGCCAGCCCGCGAAAGCTGAGGACGGTCGCGCGATGCTTTGAATCCACCTCGGCATTAAGGTAGTGAGAGGTGAAAAACGTGAGCAGCCGAAATCCGAAGGCGAAGAACAATCCCATGAGGACACCCCAGATTGGGATTGCGAGGGAGATACCCACCAACCCAAAGAAAATCGAAACCGACACGAGGATGTAGTTCGTTTTGATCGATCGCTTTTCGACAAGATACTCGGCGAACTTGGGCACGAGAATTCCCATCCCGGCGAAACACGCTCCGATCACCCCGAACCAAGCCGTAGGGATCTCGATGAGGCGGTAGTATTCTGACGTAGAAACAAGAAATATTCGCACAATGCTGTCATGGACCAGCGCCGCGAGGATGATGGCGTAAACGAAAGGGTTTTTCAGCACCCAGGCACCTGCGGCGAAGATCTCAGACCACATCGAGCACTCTGTTCCGTGATGAGAGTCCCGCTCAGGCTCTTTCATGGAGAAGGAAACGAACACGGCAATGATGGCGTTTACCAGCGTGAGGTAGATGGGGATTCTGAGGACATCTTCTTTTGAGAGTTCCCCTTCGAAACCGAACCAGCCGAAGATCTTGTTGAGTAGATTCGGATCGTATACAGCCGAGCCGATCAACATCGCAATGATCGAAGCAATCGAGGAAAGCGTCATCAATCGCGAAAGCACCTTGGGCCAGCGTTTCTTCTGTTCGTCGGGTGGGATCGAGTCGTAAGCCAGCGCCTCGTCGGCTCCGCTGGCGGATGCTTCCGCCGCGCCAGAGATGATGCGATTCACCAACCAGGCCCAAAAGACGATGGTGGTGTTTCCCAATGGTACGAAGGCGAGTACGGCCATCTCCAGCACCATCAGGAGAGAAGCACCGATGACCATTCTCTTTCGACCGATGAGATCGGCCAAGGCTCCGGATGGGACTTCCAGCAACACGATCGAAACAGCCCACACGGCGTTAAGAATTGCGAACTGCGACATCGTCAGTCCGTAATCCAGCTGAATGACAGCAAAGATCGGATAGTAGTACCGGGCGTTAAACAACAGCCGGAATGCGATGAAAAGCGGGATATTTCTGGCCATGTCAGGCAAGATGCAGAAGCTCTATAAATGCTTCTGCAAAAAGGCATCGACTGCTTCGACGGTCGGATCGAACCATTCTTTCATTACCCAAAAAGGGTGCGGCCCTTTCGGCATCAGGACAAACTCGTGGGGAATCTGGAGTTCATCCATTTTTTCCCAGAATTCCGTGTAGCGGACCTTGGGCCGATCATTTTCTCCATCGATAAAAAGCATGGGAGGGGTTCGCTTGCTCACATGAGTGAGGGGAGAAGCGGCCTTGTAGATCTCGTTGTTAACGGAAGGGACGGCCCCTCCCATGAAATCGAGAATGGCATCGCCTTCTGGTTTTCCGACAGCTTCTTCCACTCGCTGAACGATGTTTTCTTCCAGGAGATTCATGGGGCCGCACATGACAATTGCCGCCTGCACATCTGATGAAGTGTCTTTGTGCTCTCCTTCACCTTCGAATTCCTCTTTGCCGTTGGTTGCGGCCATGAATCCTGACAAGTGCCCACCAGCAGATCCTCCGATACAGGCAATTCGGTTCGGGTCGACGTGATAGCGTTTTGCATATTTCCGGATCCAGCGAATCGCTGCCTTTGCGTCGTGAGCTGCGGCGGGAAAAGGTGCCTCACCTGACAAGCGGTATTCCGGAATGACACACACATAGCCTCGCTGAGCCAAAGCTTGACCGAGGGGAGCAAATAAACCGGGACGACCATTCTGCCATCCTCCACCAAAATACATCACGATGGCAGGGTGCGGTCCGTCCGCCTCTGGACGGTAAACATCAGCAGTGAGGCGACGACGCTTTTTTTCATCTACGTATGTGAAGACACTCGATCCTTCCATGATGATTCCCTCTGTCATCATCGGGAGCACTTTGGTGCGGTCCGGTTTGTCTTCTGATAAAGCCAATGCCGAGCAAAGAGAAAGCAGCAGGAGAATGAAGCGTTTCATGATAGTTTCGGCCATTGAACGACAGTTGAGACCGTGATACAACATACGTTTGTTCCTCGCATCATGTCTTTGACCCGAATTGCATTTCTTTTTGTCGCAGCAGGACTCGCCTTTGCTCTTCCGAGCTGTCGAACGCTGGAAAACGAAGACAAGGAGCCATCGACCTTCGATCAGCCCAGTTTTGCAAAAGCCGACACGGATGCGAACGGAAAATTGTCTCCTGGTGAGATTGCCCGCTATAAACACGAGGAAGCCCTCGCGGAGTTCGATCTGAACAGGGACAACTACATCTCTGAAGAAGAATGGAACGCTACCCAGATGGCCCCTCCCGGTTCGGAAGACGAGCATTTTAATCGACTCGACAAGAATGGGGACGGAAAGGTCGCTGAGGATGAAGCAGTCCTTTTCATCACTGAGCACGCCTCCTTCAGGGATTCCTTTAAGGATCTCGACGCGAATGGCGACAATCATCTTCATTGGGAAGAATATGCCGCCGGCGAACCCGGGTCATTGAACGTCACGCTGTTTTCCCTGCAAAAAGAGCCGTCTCAAGGGGCTGAATAGTCAAATACCCTTGAATTTTTGTGGATTAATCTCTTAAAAAAGGTTAATCTTATAATTTCTATATGAAAAGGGCCGCACTCTTTGTACTCATTTCCGCAGCAATTTCGGGCTATTCCGCCGAAGGTTTGCGCACACTTCCCGACACCGCAGAAGCGATGGGAATGATCGGCGGTCGCCTGGCTGTTCTCGACGATCCATCTGTGACGAGAACGAACCCTGCGACTCTTACTGATATTCACGACACTACGTTTATTTTCACCTACCAACCGTGGCACGGGAAAACGGATTTCACGAATACTCTGGGTATGGAGGAGTCCATGCTCGTTCCCTGGAAAAACCTCGGCAGTGCCTATCTCGTTCATCCAATTAATGATACGTTGACTGCGGGTTTGGGCGTGACCGCACCGTTCGGCGTTTCCATCAACTGGGAGCGTGAAGGCCTTTTCAAATATACAGGTGCCTACGACGCGAACCTCCAGACTTTCGCGTTTACGCCCGCTCTGGGTCTGAAAATCAACGATGATGTGTCGATCGGGTTCGGTCTGGACATCTACCGTTCTCGACTTCAGTTGAACCAGAAATTCCCCTGGACTCTCGCACTCGGTGGCGTCCCCGCACCTGACGGAAATATGAACTTCGAAGGCGAAGGTTGGGGAGTCGGTGCCTACATGGGTATTAACTTCGATCTCGGTGAGAGGCACCATGTAGCCCTGGTAGGCCGACTGCCCGTTTCAGTGGACTACGCTGGTGATTTCGAGATCACCAACATTCCTGCCCCCGGTATTGCTCTTCCTATGTCTCCCTTCGAATCCGAAATCGAGCATCCCGGCAGCATTGGTGTTGGCTATGCCTATGATGTCTGCGAAAAGCTCACGATCGGTGTCGATTTTGAGTGGATCCAGAATTCCACTCACGATGATGTGCCGCTCATGATCGGGGCGAACCAGCCTCTGCTTGCAGGTCAGAATGCGGTTCCTCTCGGATGGGAAGATTCCATCAGCATCGGTATCGGTGCCGAATATGAAGCGACCGAAAACCTGACCCTCCGCTGTGGTTATCTCTATTCCGATAGCCCCATGAACACTGTCACCTACAACCCTTCCATCCCAGCGGACGATCGTCACATCCTCAGTGCAGGTGTTGGATATTCTTGGGGACAGAACACAATCGATTTAGCTTACAGCCTCCTCTTGATGGATTCCTCTAGCATACGCAACAACGTGAATCCCGCCTTCAACGGCAATTACGATTACGACTGGGACATCCTGACGTTCAGTTTCACCCGCAGATTCTAAGTCTGCTTACCCCACGGAGCTTTGAGCGCCGTCATTCTCATACACGGCATGTGGAGCCATGCTGAAGTTCTGGCTCCACTCCGTCAGCGTTTTGAAGAACGCGGGCACGATGTCCACGTTCCGACTTTACCCGGACATGACCCGGAAGATCCTTGGGAACCGGAGCAGATAGGAAATACTTCTATTACCGAGTATTTCGAATTTCTCACTGGATACATCCGCTCCCTACAACTGAACTCGCCACCGGTTCTCGTTGGACACTCTATGGGAGGACTGCTGGCCCAGATGATCGCGAGTGCTCACGAAACGGGGCCAGTCGTGCTATTCAATTCCGCAGGACCGGCTGGAGTCAACCACATCAATCCAACTGCCGCTCGGGCTACGCTCAACGTCCTGACCACTCCGTTTTTCTGGAAGAAACCGCACAAGCCCTCCTATTCGAGAGCCTGCTATGGTCTTCTGAACCAGATGGAGCCGCACCTTTCTGAAGAGGTCTATTCTCAGCTCGTTCCTGAATCCGGGCGAGCCATGTTCGAACTGGTTTTCTGGTTTCTGGACAGAAAAAAAGTGACTCGAATCGATACCGATAGAATCAAAGCCCCCATACTCATCTTGCATGGAGAAAGGGATCGCATCACTCCAACGTCCGTAGCACGAGCATTGCAACGCCTTTACCCAGGCGCAGAAGTTCATTCCTACGCCGACCACGGGCATTGGATCTGCCACGAACCTTTCGCGACCAACACGATCGATCGACTCATCGACTGGATCGAAACGCACGCGAATTCCCGCTCCACTCGGATCAGCGACGATACTGGTGCTTTGCCGGGGCGAGTGTAACGAGAATCTTTATTCGCAACTCTTCTCCGCGCGGTTGAGAAGAATCTGCAGCGCACCTCCTGAAGCCCAGATTTCGAGAAAAAGGCAAATCAACGAGGCGCCCATCAGGATCAATGCGGCTATGAAGCAGATGAGATCGACCATCGCGATGTGGAACATCACCGCGACCATCGAAATCACGCAGAGCAGAAGGCTCAAGGCTCCGAGAAGCTGCATCCACCGAATCAACACCAGCCTCCTGCGAAGATTGTCGATTTGGGCACGAAGAGTGTCGTCCCTTACCTCCAGCCAGTCACCATGAAGATTCCGGACGAGGGCAGCCAGATGAAGGAAGCGATTGGTGTACGCTAAGAAAAGCAAGCTCACTGCCGGGAAAAGAAGAGCGGGAGTTGTGATTTCGAGGCTCATCGGGGTTCAGTCGTCTCGGCGAAGGATGCCGTCCGTCAGGATTTTTGCGCGGAGCCCCCCCTTACCCCTAAGCGCCTCTTCTGCCCCTTCGTGAAACGCCTCATTCATCCAGAAACAGGGTTTCGCTTCCTCGGTTCCGTAAAATCTCACCCCCTGGATCTCGAATTCTTTGCCGATCCACTCGTTCAGGTCGACGCCTTCGACAATGACGTTTCGCCGGTAGGTATCTGGGCCTTTGTCGTAGACGCCGAAACGATCGGCCATCGATTCATGGGTCTCCGCCTCGAAAAAGGTGATCTGCCCTTTGAAGTCCGGTTTGTGATCGAAATACCGGTCCCCTTTCAGCCCACTACCCGCGACGCACTCCACCTCATCGACTTCCACGATTGGGTTCGTGCCGGCAGGTTTGCCGAAATGACCGACGTAATTGTGATCGGGAGAGAGGTAGAGATGCTTTATTTTTGCCATTCAAAAATCCTGAAAAAACCTAGAGCCGAATATCCCCGCTGGCAATTCGGTCTGGTATGGATACGGTCCGGTCGTCGTTTTCCAACCCTGAACGATTTTTTACCCCATGGCCAAAGGACCCAAAAATGCAATTCAACCCTCTCGTGAAGAGAACTTTCCCGAGTGGTATCAACAGGTCGTGCGTGCTGCCGACCTCGCCGAGAACTCCGAAGTACGCGGGTGCATGGTCATCAAGCCGTGGGGCTATGGTTTATGGGAGAATATCCAGAAGCAACTCGACAAGTGGTTCAAAGACACAGGGCACAAAAACGCCTACTTCCCTTTGCTGATTCCCGTCAGCTATCTGGAAAAGGAAGCCACCCACGTGGAGGGCTTTGCTACAGAATGCGCTGTGGTGACCCACCACCGCCTTGAGCTGAAAGACGGAAAAATGGTTCCTTCCGGCGAGCTGACCGAGCCATATGTCATTCGCCCGACCTCTGAAACTATTATCGGAGCGGCCTTCGCGCGTTGGGTCCAGAGCTATCGCGACCTGCCTCTACTGATCAATCAGTGGGCGAATGTGATGCGCTGGGAGATGCGCCCACGCCTTTTCCTTCGGACCGCAGAGTTCCTTTGGCAGGAAGGACATACAGCCCATGAGACAGCAGAAGAAGCCATGGTGGAAACGGCTCGCATGCACGAAGTCTACGAGCGATTCCTGACCGACCACCTTGCAGTGCCCGTCATTGCGGGCGAAAAGACGGAGGCAGAACGTTTCCCTGGCGCCCTGAACACGTTCACCGTGGAGGCCATGGTACAGGATCGAAAGGCGATCCAGGCCGGAACATCACACTTCCTCGGGCAGAATTTCTCGAAAGCTGCCAATATCGAATTCGAAGGACGCGACGGCCGCGAGTTTGCGTGGACTACGAGTTGGGGCGTGAGCACACGTCTTATCGGAACGCTCCTGATGGCACACTCCGACGACGATGGTCTTGTTTTGCCGCCTCGCGTGGCACCGACTCAGGTGGTTATCGTTCCCGTAACACCCAAGCCAGAGCACGAAGAACCTGTTTTCGAAGCCTGCGATACACTTGCCAGAGATCTGCGTTCCAAGAGCTTCCACGGCGAATCCATCACCGTTGAAGTCGACAGGCGCGACCTCGGCGGCGGAACAAAGGCATGGGAGTGGATTAAGAAAGGTGTTCCCGTTCGCATTGAAATCGGACCTCGCGACCTGGAAAAAGGAACGGTTGCAATGACACGACGCGACCGCGGCCCGAAAGAAAAGGAATTCGTTCCGAATGCTGACGTAGTCACCGGTATCGTGGCGACACTTCAATCCATTCAGGACAATCTGCTGGCCAGAGCTCTCCAATTTCGGGAAGAGCACACCGTCGAGATCGAATCGATGGACGAATTCCGGAAATTCTTCACACCCGAGAATGCGGATAAGCCAGAGATTCATGGCGGCTTTGCTCTCGTTCACTGGGCAGGTGGAGTCGAAGACGAAGAAGCTCTTCAAAAAGAACTCAAGGTTACCGTTCGCTGCATTCCGAAAGATGCCGAACTTCGCGGATCTTCCGGAACCTGTATCTACACTGGCAAACCTGCCGAGGGCCGCGTGATTTTTGCGAAGAGCTACTGATCGGGAAATTATTCCTTAGAAATCTCTCGAAATGTTCAGGAGAACAATTACCCTGAGCCATGTCTCAGACTGTTCACGTATCCCCGAGCCCCAACCATTCAGAACAGCTGCAACTCACAAACGGAGTTCCTGGGCAAGTTTCTGCATTCCCGAGGTTTCGATATATGGGAAGCAAATACAGACTGCTTGAGTGGATCCACTCGACCCTTGAATCTCTACAATTTTCATCAGCGGTCGATGCTTTCTGTGGCTCTGGCGCGGTTTCGTATCTTCTGAAGTCGATGGGTGCCTCTGTGATAGCCAACGATTCCCTGAGCTTTCCGAGTGTCCTGGCGACCGCCCTCATTGAGAACGACAATCAGAAAATCGACGCTGATGAACTCGATCTTCTTCTTTCCAGCAAGGCTAGAAAGTCATCAGAAAAATTTATTCAAAAGACTTTCTCGGGGATCTTCTACACGCCGGAGGATTTGGAATTCTTGGATAATGTCTGGTCCGGCATTCGAGCATTTGACTGCAAATTCAGATCTTCCCTCGCCATTTCCGCGTTATTGAGATCCGCTGTAAAACGCCAACCAAGAGGGCAGTTTACCGTAGCTGGTGACCCAGAAAGATACAAAGACGGAAGAAGAGACCTGCAGCTTTCTTTGAAGGAACATTTTATCGAACAGATTCAGATTTATAATTCGGCAGTTTTTACCAATCAATACAGCAACAAGGCAATCTCTGGGGACGCAACTGAAGTTCCCAAAGGAGCGGATTTAGTTTACTTGGACCCACCCTATGTTCCGAGGTCGGACGACAACTGTTACGTCAAGCGTTATCACTTTCTTGAAGGCCTCTCCTGCTACTGGGAGGGAAAGGAAATACTCGCAGACTCCAAGGTGAAAAAAATCGCCAAGCCGTTCACGCCTTTCTCCTATCGCAGGACTGCGGACGAAGCGTTCGCCAATCTCTTTCGCCATTTCTCAGACTCTACACTTGTTCTCTCCTATTCCTCCAACGCATACCCGGACCTCAAGACTCTTGTTTCGGGTATGAAAAAATATAAGAAGTCTGTTGATGTAGTCACTCGCGAACATCGCTACCATTTCGGGACTCATAAAAACGCGAATCGAAATGAAGTAACGGAATACCTAATCATTGGTCACTGATGCGCAGGGTTTCCCAAAGTGTTGAAGATCTACTGGAAAACCTTATTCCCGTTGAGACAACCTGGGTTGACGATCACGCTCTCGCCGTGATTGAAATGCTGAAAAACCTTCCCCATAAGGAGGAATATACGCGCGAAGACGTTCGTGGTCTGTTAGCGTTCGATTTTCCAACTGGTACAACAGTTATCCGACTCTTTCTCGACCTGTCAAAAGACGAATATACGATTCGCCTGAAGTCCTTGCTAGTTCCAGGGCAGGGGATCGGTATTAAGCGGTTTTCTGCCGATCCCGAAACATACTTGGAGTCACTTGAAAAACTCGGTATTCTGGATGGGATGTCCAGCTATGTGAATCGAAAAACTCACTGGTCGGACGTATTGGTTGAACGCCTGAAGGGTGGGCGAGGTAGCGCCATTAAAGGACAGCAGCGTGGGAGAACCTTAGAAGATACCGTAGAAAAAGTTGTAGCAGAAGTTTTTGGAAATAAAAACTACGACTCGCGATGCCGATTCGTTGGCGCTTCAAAATTGAGCACCGAAAAAGCCGATTTCGCAATACCCAGCGCAAGTGATGCCCATATTCTAATTGAGGTGAAAGCCTACGGAGCTACCGGCAGCAAGCAAACGGATGTCTTGGGGGACATATCCCGAATCGTTGAGGAGAAAAGGGACGACACCATCTTCTTCCTCTTCACAGATGGCGTTTCTTGGAAAGAGCGTGTAAACGATCTGAGAAAACTCATTGCATTGCAAAATCGCGGAAGTATTCAGAAAATCTACACCACCGCTATGATGGCAGAGTTCAGATCCGACCTGGATTCGCTGAAAAAAAGCCTTGGCCTTGGAGAATAGTAAATATGCAACCACCTATCTGCTCGTTCTGCCATCGCGATCAGCGCGATTGCGAAGGATTAGAATTTGGATTGGTGAAATTTGCGAATTACGAGCCACTGGACAGACCCGGACATCCGAAAGGATTGCTGTGGTTCTGCAGTGAGCATCTCGAAGAAGCAAAAAAGCTGGAGGGGCTCGATAGTTCAACGGCCCTGAAGCAGCTTCGTTCCCTGTTTATGTAGAACATTCTTCTGACTCGCAATTGGGATGAGTGGCGTAACCGAGATTACGCTGTATGTCTCAAAAAATTGCTATCATAGGCGCGGGTCTCTCAGGCCTTGCCGCCGCACATCGCCTGTCGGATCACGATCTGGAAATCCAGATCTTTGAAAAGAGTAAAGGAGTCTCAGGTAGGGCTGCCTCACGTAGCAAAGTCGGTTGTCGATACGACCACGGAGCAAACTATTTCAAAGTCAATTGCAACGAGATCGCGAAGCTACTCTTCGAAGAACTCAGCACAGATGACCTCTGCCGAATTGTCGGTGACATCCACACGTTCGACAAGCACGGCAAAGTCTCGCTGGGAGACCAAAAGCAAAATGCTGTCGCAAAATGGAGCTATCGCAGTGGGATCAGCACTCTGGGAAAAATGATAGTCGAATCATCTGGTCTGGAGGTGACTGGTTCATCTCGGGTAACCAGCATGTTCCGCTCACAAGAGTCCTGGTCTGTAACAACCGAAGGCGGAGAAACCTATGAGGATTTCGACGGTGTTCTCCTTACCCCTCCCGCCCCGCAGACGAAGGATATAATAGCGGCCAGTGATTTTGATCCAGCTCCTCGAAGTGGGATCATCAGCGAGCTGGATAAGGCTAAATACCACAGCCAGTTTTCCATTGCTCTCAATTACCTCGGCAATTATTTCCTCCCGAACGATGCCTACGCATTGATCAACTCTGATCGTGAGCACCCGATTGCCTGGGTCAGCCTGGAAAATCGAAAAGCGGGACACGTCCCACCAGAGGAAACTCTATTCATCGTCCAGATGTCGCCCCAATGGACGATCGATCACTACGATGATCCGCAGGAAACTGTTATTTCTGAAGCATCGAATCTGCTGGCGGAATTGATTTCGAGCCATCTACCCCAACCGAACTGGGCAGATACGCAGCGCTGGAAATTCGCTCATCCTTACTCAGCAGCGGATGCGAAAGCAATGCGTCGAACATCTACCATCGGATTATTCTTCGCTGGAGATGCCTTTGTTGGAAAAGGGCGAATTCCCGAAACTATCGAAACAGGTTTTAACGCAGCCGCAGACATTCTCGAGTTTCTCGAGACCCCATGAACATCCTCCTGACTGGTGCCAATGGATATATCGGGCTTCGTCTGTTGCCTGTGCTCCTTGATGCCGGCCACCACGTCACCTGTTTGGTTCGCGATCGGCGGCGATTTCCCAGTCACGAGTTTCAGACAGGACTAGAATCCGGAGGAGTTCTCACAGTGATAGAAGGAGATCTATTGGATCGACCTTCTCTTGACTCTATCCCTGAGGAAACCGACGCCGCCTTCTACCTCGTCCACTCGATGGGAAGCGGAAAGAGCGATTTCTATTCCCTCGAGGAAAAGTGTGCGAAAAATTTCGTCGATGCGTTATCGAAAACCAAGGCTCGACAGGTCATCTACCTCAGCGGGATCGTAAACCACCCCAAGGAGGCGCTGTCTCCCCATTTAGCCTCCCGCTTGAATGTGGAGGAAATCCTTCATGAAGGGGCAGTTCCTGCCACCGTCCTGAGGGCAGCCATCATTGTGGGAGCAGGAAGCGCGTCGTTTGAAATGATACGCGATCTCACGGAGAAACTTCCTGTCATGATCACACCTCGGTGGTTGCGCAATCTCTGCCAGCCGATCGCGGTGCGAAATGTCATCGATTACCTCACCCAGGTGATCGGCAATAAAGAGACCTTCGGGGAGACTTTCAATATCGCGGGCCCCAAAGCCCATACCTATGAAGAACTCCTTCGCATGTATGGAGATGTTCGTGGACTGAAGCGATTCTTTATCCGGGTGCCCTTTCTGACGCCTCGCCTATCGAGCTACTGGCTGTATTTTGTTACCAGCACGACTCCTTCGCTCGCAAAAAGCCTCGTTGATTCCCTGAGCTACGATATGTCTTCTCAGGAACAACGGATACGGGATATCATCCCTCTCGACCTGATCCCCTATCCCGATGCAGTGAAACGAGCATTCACCATGATCGAGCAGAACCAGGTGAAATCGAGTTGGATCGATTCGATCTCGTCCGGCCGGATGGACTTCCATCAACTACGGAAAATCGAGGTACCTCACCATGGTGTTCTGACTGACATTCGCGTCAAACCATTCGATCGTCCCCCTGACGAAGTTGCCGAAAACATATGGCGGATCGGCGGTAAGGAGGGCTGGTATTCGATGGACTGGGCGTGGCAACTTCGTGGATGGATGGATCGCTTTGTCGGTGGAACAGGACTTCGACGAGGCAGGCGTCATCCCAGCCAACTCAATCCCGGCGATGCACTCGATTTCTGGAGAGTTCTGGTTTCTGACCGGGAGAACCGACGTCTCGCACTCTATGCTGAAATGAAAATGCCTGGCGAGGCTTGGCTTGAGTTCCGAATCGAGCCGAACCGAAACGCTTCCGTTCCAGAGGCATGGCGCCTGGTGCAAACCGCCACCTTTCGGCCAAAAGGCTTGCTGGGGCGTCTTTACTGGCTGGCGGTTCTTCCCTTTCACCATTTTGTCTTCAACCAAATGTCGCACGAAATCGTGCATCGGAATGCGGATATGGCGTAGTATCTGGTGGAACCAATCATGGAAGAGAAACTCTACGAGCTGGTCGCTGGTGACGATGACGCACGCATGTGCAAGGACATCCAGGAAGATGCCTGCGATGTTTTCCCACGGAATTTTGGTAAGCAGGTCATCTCGCAAGTGGCCAGCAAAGCGGGAGACCAACTCAGCAAACCGGGACTGATCCTGACATGGCTGCTCACCGCTGTAGGAGCACCAGCCGTAACGATTGGGCTGTTGGTTCCCGTGCGAGAAGCAGGATCACTCTTGCCCCAGATGATAGTCGGGGGTGTGATTCGTCGTTTTCCGATTCGGAAATATTTCTGGGTTCTGGGTGCAGCGCTACAGGGACTGGCGATACTCGGAATTGGCTTTGCCGCATTAACGCTGAAGGGAGCAGTAGCCGGCTGGACAACTGTCGGCCTTCTCGTGCTTTTCAGCTTGTCTCGTGGCATTTCTTCTATCGCTTCCAAAGACCTTCTTGGAAAAACAGTTCCGAAAACTCGGCGTGGTAGACTCGGTGGATTGGCGTCGTCCATATCTGGTTGGATCGCTGTTGGAGTAGGAATTTTCTTCGCTCTGAATCCCGCACGCGAGCTCCCCGTTGGCCTGCTGGCGACTCTCCTCTTCGTTGCCGCCGGTCTCTGGTTCGTGGGAGCGTTCGTAATGTCGACACTGATCGAAAAGCCGGGAGCTACTTCAGGAGCAGCGAATGCGTTCAAGGAAGCGATCGCAAGTCTTCACTTCCTCCGAGACGATCCTGTTTTTCTCCGATTCTGTATCGCGCGCGCCCTTCTAGCCAGCACTGTGCTGTCGATGCCTTTCTATGTTGTCCTGGCGCACCGGGCGACGGACGGACGACTTGCGAGCCTCGGAATCCTGATGATCGCGGGCAGCCTTGCTACGGCATTGAGTGGAGTCACCTGGGGAAAGCTATCGGATTCCAGTAGTCGGCTCACATTGGTTATCGCCGGAGTGGCTGCGGGAGGTGTCGGTATTCTGACTGCTTTGGTATCGCTCGCGAAGGTTGATTCGTCATACGCGATATGGATTTACGGGGTTCTCTTTTTCCTGATTGGCTTGGCACACACTGGTATCCGAACTGGCAGAAAGACCTACCTCGTCGATCATGCGAACGCCGATAACCGCGCTCAACTTGTCGCTGTGAGCAACACTCTGATGGGAATCGTGCTGCTGATCAGCGGGAGCTTCGGACTTCTTGCCGAGGCTATCGGTGTGCAGTGGGTCATTTTCGTATTCGGCTCACTCGGTATCATCGGTGGCCTGCTCGCCCTCAGCCTTCCGGAGGTTCAGGAGTAATTCTTTCCCACATGAAGAAGCAGCACTTGCCCGAGAAGATCTGCCTCGTCTGTGGACGGCCTTTCAAGTGGCGCAAGAAATGGGAGAGTTGCTGGGATGAAGTGAAATACTGCTCTGAGAGATGTCGTCGGAATCGGAGCGCGAGACGTAACGACGGCACTGATGAATTCTGAGGCGCTGTCTTTTCCCACCACACGAGCCGAGGCACTGGAACGCCTCCGCGAGTTCATTCCCAAGGCAGAGCAATATGCAGCTCGCCGGAATTACGTGGAACCTCCTTACGACTACGTATCCCGCCTATCGCCTGCCATCAGTAGGCGGCTGATTCTGGAGAGAGAAGTCTGCGAAGCTGCTCGCGAGGCCTTTTCCCCTTCGGCGATTCAGAAATTCGAACAGGAAGTCTGGTGGCGCACCTACTGGAAAGGCTGGCTCGAAATGAGACCGTCCATCTGGACGAACTACCGCACAGAGCTCGCCGAGTTGGACTGGGACGATTATCCGCGAGCACAGGAGGTCGCCCGTGGGGAGAGTGGCGTTGAGATCATGGATTACTTCGCACGTGAATTGTTCGAGACGGGCTACATGCACAACCACGCGAGGATGTGGTGGGCCGCTTTCTGGATCCATGTGGAAAAGCTACCCTGGCAACTTGGTGCCGATTTCTTTCTCCAGCATCTGTTCGATGGGGATGCCGCCTCGAATACTCTCTCCTGGCGCTGGGTGGCGGGACTGCACACAAAAGGGAAGAACTACCTCGTTCGGCGAAGCAATATTGAGAAGTACGTCGCGCCGGAAATTTTAAGAAATCACAAGGTAAAACTAGAGGCCCTCGAGCACACTACAGCCGTCGATATCGAGTATGAACCTTTGCCAGAGCCGAAGGCGGTGGAGGCGAGAGACTTGCCCTCCCTGGAAAACCAGCGAGTAGGCATCTGGCTTCATGAAAATGATCTACTCCCCGAGAAATCTCCGTTGCAGGACTTCGGGCCAGTTTCGGTTCGTGGTTTCACTCCTGAGAAGATCTGGAGTGCCGAACAGTTTTCAAAGTCGAAGCGGGATTTTCTGACTGCGGCGATGAAGGATGGCCTTCAGCGAGCGGAAGAATACTTCTCTTGTGCGTCAGGGTTTCAGACCTGCGACGTCTTAGAAGAAGGGCTCGCGAATTGGGTTCGAGAGGAAAACCTCGACACAGTAGTGACCCTCCACCCTTTCACGGGAGTTCTGGGTGAACGTCTTTCGAATATCGAGACAACCCTACGTGACGAGGGTGTCAATTTTTACGCTCGCCGACGCCCGGAAGACGTAGAGCCTATGAACAAAGCTACCTCCGGTTTCTTCGGATTCTGGAAGAAAACAGAACCACTGAGACGGGAAAGCGCCGATTTGGCCTTTTCCGATTGATTCAACCGACAACTACACTCACATTCCGCGCCATGGAAGACGTCATCATTATTGGGACCGGCTGCGCAGGCTGGACTTCTGCGATCTACACCGCCAGAGCCAACCTCAATCCCCTCGTTATCGCCGGCGAACAACCGGGTGGACAGTTGACCACGACGACTGAGGTCGAGAACTTTCCTGGTTTTCCAGACGGGATCATGGGGCCTGAGTTGATGATGCGTATGCAGCAGCAGGCGGAAAAATTTGGAACACGGGTCGAATACGATCTCGTCACTTCAGTTTCCGAAAATTCCGACGGCACCCTGACGGTGAAGACCGTAGGTGGAACTGAGTATCTGACCAAGACTGCGATCATTGCCACCGGTGCGAGCCCACGCTGGCTGAACATCGATCGGGAGAAAGAACTCGTCGGCCATGGCCTCACTTCCTGCGCCACCTGCGACGGTGCATTCTACCCAGACGTCCCCGTTTGTGTGATTGGCGGCGGAGACTCGGCTTGTGAAGAAGCCTCTTTCCTGACCAAGTTCGCGAGCAAGGTTTACCTCATTCACCGCCGCGACGAACTCCGTGCATCCCAAATCATGGCAGAGCGTGCTCTCGCCAACAAGAAAATCGAGCCAGTCTGGAACACTGAGGTGAAAGAATATCTCACTGACGACGAGGGCGAGATGCGTGCCGTGAAGGTGGTCAACAACCAGACTGGTGAAGAATCGGAGATCGAAGTGAAGTGCGTTTTTGTTGCCATCGGACACGATCCAAATACGGATTTCCTCGCGGGCTCCGGTGTCGCCCTCGATGACGACGGATACGTATTGCAGGATGGTCATTCCACCAATTCGAACATCCCTGGTGTCTTCTCTGCAGGTGATGTTTCCGACCACGTCTATCGCCAAGCCATCACGGCTGCCGGTAACGGCTGTCAGGCTGCTTTGGACGCGGAACGCTACATTGCAGCGCTTGAGGGATAATTCGTTATCCCTTGCAGTCGGCTGAGTCTGCCAGTATTCTTTCCCCCCGAATTCTAAGGTATGGTGACGTTCAGTCGATTAGCAGTGGTAGTTTGCGTTTTGGTCCTTTCGGTTTCGAGTGCAGTAGCACAGTTCCATTCGAAAAAAGAGAATGGCCAGACCGCAGTCAATTCACAGGCTATCAGCACTGCCCAAAAGCAGGCTGCTGCGCTAAGTGCCGTGCAGGGAAAGTCGCGACTGGGAAAGAACGCGAACTCCACCATTTACGTTTCGGAGGCGCATCAGAAGAATTACGGAGCCACGATCGGTCAGCAGAGGGACCTGATGATCGAAACGTGGGCTCGGTCGATTCATCACTCGGATGGTTCCTACACCGAATCGAAGCATGACTTCGAACAGAACTTCCTTGAGCAGATTACCAAGAGTAAGAACGGAGTGGTGTTGCAGAAGCGCATGATCACGCTCGATGAACGGGGCTATCCCTACGAGGTGATGATTTATGACGGGCGGGACACTTTCAAATATCGTGGGGTTCTCGCCTACGACGGGTCGGGACGTTTCAAAGAAGAGCAGTTGTATGATCCGAAGGGAACTCTGATCCGCAGGAAAATTCAGGAATATACTCAGCAGGGACAGCGCCTTCCATTGAAGAGCGTTGACTACGTTGCCAACGTTCCGGAAGATTTGAAGCTCGTGATCACTCGGGAAGAAGAGCAGACCGGGTCCAACCCCGAGGACAAGCCACAGAAGACTGGCCTTTTCTCCAAGAAGCCTGAACAGGCACAGGGTTCTGCCCAGCCTCAGCAGGCAGCTTCATCCGCCCCGAAAATGAAGGGCTTAAAGCTGGGCCGCATGTTTGGCGGCAAGAAAAAGGACAAATAATCCTGTTCCCAGTCACAAGTGAAAGCGTGGACCCCTGGGCAATCTCTTCTGGTTCTTCTCTTACTCGGCGTCGGAATCTCCGGGTGGATGTATGGGTTCCACTGGAAGACCATGGCCTCGAAACCAGCAAGAAAGCCGATGTCCGCGAGCTTACGACCGGTTCCGGCAGCCCTCTCGGCCACTGCTGATCCTCCTGAAGTCGAGCTTCCCAGCGATCCCCCCACGCCGACTTATCCGGTAGTCGATACTGTGTTCAGTGATGAGTTTTCTCCTATGGAAAAACAGATGATCCAGTTGCAAGACCAGGTGGAGATTCTGACCAACGAGAACATCGATCTGCGAGAGAAGTTACACAAACTTCAACCGGTTCAGGAAGTTAAGGAAACTTCTGATGTAAGTCCGGAACCGAAAGCGAATTAGAATTTCGTCTCTTTGTACCCGGTCAGATCGGGTGAAAAAAGTCCAGCTGGAAGGGCTACGTTTGCCTGCACCTGATTGAACACCGTCTCTACGGAAGAGCCATCTTTCAGTTGAATTTCGATACCGAGAAGTCGGTGGCGATCCCTTTCCACGACGTAGGTGAAGGTTTCCACCCCTCGGCCTGAGGCTCCCAGGGGTCGGGCCAGAATCCGGTAGGTATTCTGATGGGGACGGACCTCCAGAATGTGATATTTCCTCTGAAAATCCTCAAGTGTCCGGGGAAAGCCGTGAGCCAAGGATGCCATGCCGGGGGCTGCTGATTCGCCCGAGGCCTTTTTCTCGAACTTCTTTCCCGGAGTCCTAATGATCAAAACACCATTTCCCCCTCCCACAACGATCGTCTGCGCGGGATCGCCAGTCTGCCAGCGGAAACGACGGGGATTTTTCGAGAAGTCGAGCCAGAGGATTCCGTCCTGACGAATGGGCACCTTCAGCGACTTCATGTGCCGTGTCTGTGTGAAATCAATTTTCACCGAACCAACGCCCGTATTTGTCCCGAGCCAGCGCTTGATCACCTCGATGCCCACTTCAGGAGCCACGGGAGGTTCCTGGGCGTGACCGGAGACAGAAAGAGAGAACGAAATTGCAAGAATTCCGGCAAAAATCTTGGGAGCGAGGGCCATAAAGCGGGAAAGTATGACCGAAATCTTTTTTGCGCAACCCGTCGGAGTTTATCCAACCTGTTCCATTCGGTATATCGCGCGATACCAACGTGGCAGAAGCCAGACCGCAACCACCATGTTCACCAGAATGCCGATGGCACAGACGATGCCTAAACTTGCGAGACCGTAGGCAGAAGCGGTTGCCAGAGATCCGAACCCTATGGCGGAGGAGGTTCCACAAAACACCAAGGCTTTCCCGATTCCATGTCGTGCTGCCGCGACGTCTCCCTTTTCGCGTCGCAGAGCGAAAATCATGTGAATGCTGAAATCCAGCCCGGTACCGAAAAGCAGCGGCAGACCGCATACATTAAATGAGTTCCAGCTCAGCGGGGTCCATACGGTCAGGAGGACAATCACCGCTGCGGAGAAAACAAGGCAGAACATACTGAGAACCAGATCCCTCCAGGATCGGTAGACGACGGCAAGCATCACGGTAAGCAGTCCCATCATTGGCACAAAGACACGCAGTAAGTCCGCCCCGATTCGTTCGTTGAGAGCGGTTCCCAGCGATCCGAGGCTCGCGACCACGGTGTCAGGGGTGCATATTTCGTTCACCCAATCTCGATCTCTCGGGTCAGTCGGTTTGACGGTCGCGAGGGCAGCAAAGTTTCCGTCTTTCTCGGAGAAAAGCCGATTGATCGACCATTCGGCAAGTTGTCCCGAGGGTTTTGCGTATACACCGGAGTCGAGTTGCTGAAGATAATCTGCCCATGCCTCGAAGACTGATTTGGTAAGCTCCTGACCGTCTTCCGAAAAACCGACTTCATCGATCTCGCGAATCAGCCGTTCTTTCTCAGCCATCGCTTTTCTGACAGCTTCGAGATTTGCCTGCTGGTGGTCAGGATTAGGAATCAACCCGGCTGGCAGGATGTATCCCTGCAATACGCCTTCCTCGCGGGCCGCTTCAATTCTGCCTGAGGCCTTTTTGAGGTTCTGCTGCAACTCCTCGAGACTCTTTCCTGTCACGATGGTGGGCACGGCATTTTCCCTTCCGAGCAGTTCGTGCTGCAGTTGTTGCCATGCTTTCATCGATGGGCTTTCCCGAATCCGAAAGGGATGGAAGTTTGCTTCCAATCCGGGCATCTCTCGAAGGAACATAGAGAGAATCGCCACCACTGGGACGAGAATGGCGAGCCAGCCGGAGAACTTTCTCGTTACACCGCCACCGGTGAGCTGGATTCCCTTTTGAGCCACCGCATTCCGATTGAACTGCACTGCTACCGGGCTGAAGAAAAAAAGCATCACTAAAGCTCCTACGGCAACACCTATCGCGACGAGGTTACCCATCTCGGAAAGCCCCGGCAGCGAACTCAGGTTGAGTGAAAGGAATACCACAGCTGTGGTCGCTGCGGCCCAGATGATGCCGGGGCCCACCGACTTACGAAGGCCTTTGGCATCGTGCCCTGTATCCATGGCTTCGCGATACAGGACGATCCCGTAGTCCACTGCCAACCCCATCAGGATGGCAGCGAACCCCACGCTCATCACACTGAGGTCGCCGAACAATAGACCACCGAGGTTTACTGTGATGATGAGGATGATCATCATCGACGCGACCAGCCACGAAAGCGGCTTAGTCTTTCGGTGCATGATCCAGAAAAGCAGAGAAATCAGCAACATCGTCGCGATGACCGAAATGGTCATGTCCCGCTCCATTTCCGATCCGACCTCCGCCATAAAGGCGGGTGTTCCGGTGAGCCCGACGGTTATTTCGGTTCCCGGCGGTTGAGTTTCCAACCAATCCTTTTCCCAATCCGCTACGATGACTTTCACCTGATCCAGCCAAACCTTGGCCGCGCGATAATCTGAGAAATCGACTCCGCTTCCTTCCACATACACAATCTGGAACGTTCCGTCTTCTGAAGCCATTGGATCGGGATTTGCCGTCTCCCCGTCCTCGCCCGAAACACCAAAGCTACTTCCCAATTTGGAAAACCCGAGGGGATCGTAACTGGAGACCACCACGTTTTGGTCAAAGAATCCACTCTGGATAGCTTCCATCGAACCGGCGATCGCTTCACCCGACGATCCAGACTTCAATCGATCCAGCAGAACTTCGAGTTCATCTGGTGGTGAATTCAACCACAGCCATGAGAGGAGACTACCGCCCTCGGTGACCAGCTCCGTCAGTGATAGTTCTCGAAAGACTTGGGAGACCAATTCGTTCTCCTCGCGCAGGCGAGTGGTCAGACTTTCGAGGGCATCGTCAGCCAGATAGGCATCGCTCGCTTTGACCGTCACGATCAACTGACCGTCGCGGCTGAAATACCGATTCAGTCTATCCATCCCCTGAACCTCCGGAAGGTCGGCTGGGAGCATTTCGTAGAGGCTCGCCGAGAACTTTACCCGCATCAGACTGAAGGCGGCGATCGCCCCGATGACGGTCAGGAGAATAATCGGCGGAATACGAATCATGGAGGGGGCGTCCGACAGTAGCCCAACCCTCCTATTTTCGCCATTCGATCCTGTCAGGATCGCTTCTCAACTTGTGCCAGAAGATGATTCAATCGACAACGGGTGAAGCGCTGGATCAGGATGCAGGGGAGATTGGACAGCACCGCGTATACCATCATCACAACGGCAGCTACCGGCCAGGGATTCCAAATGACTGTGATCAGGAGAGCCACGGCTTGAGCATAATGAGCAGCCTCACCGCGGCAGGTTTCTTTTCGGAAGGCCTTGAGATAGGCAGGATCTTTCTCGTTCAGGTTCCGTTTCGCAAATCCATCGAACCACGGCGCTGCATCCGGCAACAGCCCCTTCCACTGACGAATTCGGAATAGGGTCTGGTAGATCGCTCCTCCGTTTTCCCATGCTCTTTCTCGAAACAGGAACGTACCAGGACGAAAGAGATCCCTGCTCATTCGGGTGAACCACCAAGAGATCCCCAGGTGTATGGAAGGCACCGCGAGGACGTTCAGAACGACGATCCAGACCTTGGGCAGCTCAATCCACATTGCGCCCTTTCCATTGAATCGTTTCTCCACGCTTCCGCCGTTTCGCCGACACGAAGAACAACCACTGATAGAAAAACAGTCCTATTGGGAAAAGGACGGCACCGATTCCCCAAAACGTTCCCACGACCCGAAACAGATACCAGGACTGCACCACTGATAGGAAATACATTCCGTAGACACACCATGTGACCGCATCTGAAGCTTGAGGCAGAAATGTCAGGGCGATGACTGACATGATCAATCCGGAGAGCCAGAGAGATACTCCCACCAATGCCTCCCTGGGAACCTGCCCTGCCCCTTTGACGAATCCTTTTCCCCAGCTGGCCACCAGCTCTCGAAAGCCACCGGGAAACATACGCATCGAGATGGTTCCCTTCCCCACATACGAACGGCAGGTGATGCCCTTCTCGGAAAAGTGGCGGGACAATGCGAAATTCTCCAGCACTTCGCCCTTCACCAATTCATGCCCCTTCACGAGAGCATAGTGGTCTCTGGACAAAAAAAGTGACTGACCGAAAAGACGAACTTCTTTTTCCTCGTCCGCTTTTGCCGTGAATGCGTTGGTGCCTAACAGCATGATCACATTGAAGAACGAGGAGAGCTGCTCGTATGGCCGGCGGACTCGATGATAGGGACAGAATGAGAATACGGAGCCCTTCTCGCGAGCCAGATGCCCGATGCGAAGCAATGCCTCCGGCTCCAACCACGTATCGGCATCCAAAAACAGAAACCAGTCCCCTTCGGCAACCATTGCTCCCTGTGCGCATGCCCACGGCTTTCCAAGCCAACCGTCCGGGAGAGACTTTCCATTGATCACTTTCGCACCGTGTTCTTCTGCCACAGCGACCGTTTTGTCCTCCGACTGGTCGTTTACGACGATGACTTCGTGGGGAGAAAATTCCTGCGCGATCACACTCCCTAACAAAGCCTTAAGGTTCAATTCCTCATTCCTCGCCGGAATGATGATGGAGATCTTTACGTTCGGTTTTGGTGCTCCCGGCTCAAGGCGAGGCACCTTTCTGAGTCGCGCGCACAGATACCACCCGGCCAGCCAGAACAAGAAGGTTACCGAAAGGAAGATCCAGAAGAACAACTCCATTGAAACTTCCTGCCTTTAAACTCTCACGAGCTTTTCCCTTCCTGCTTCACCACTCTGTCGGCCACCTTCTGCCCGCAGAGAATTGCCATCGGCATACCGCCCCCAGGATTCACACTGCCACCGGTGAAGAAAAGGTTCTTGTACTTCGAAGACTGTTTCGGTGCCTTGAAGGCCTGGTTGAGATCCCAGTCCGAAACAACGCCATAAACCGAGCCACCATTGGAGTTGTACATTCTCTCGATATCCACCGGAGTCAGAGTGTCCTCAACTACGGTGTGCTTTCGCAAATCGGTGAGACCCATTCGCTCCAGCTTATCGATTACCCGTTCTTTCAGCGCCATGTATTCCTCGTGAGTATGCGGATTCTCCGGATCAATGGGCGGAATATGAGGAAGGATCTTGATGTTGTCGTGACCCTCTGGTGCTTTGGTAGGATCTGTCCTCGTTGGGGCAACCAGATAGATGGTCGGATCTTCCGGTAATTTGCCTTGCTGGAAGACTGAGTCGAAGTGTTTGCTCTGATTCTTCGAGTAGAAGAAATTGTGGTGCGCCAACTGATCGTAGATACGATCGGTTCCCAAGTGAATCACCAGTCCCGAGCAGGCGGGCTTGTATTTTTTCAGCTTGTCGAGAAAGGCCTCCGGCTCATCGAGGAGTTTCCGGTAGGCGGGAATGACCTCCATGTTGCAAACGACGTAGTCGGAAGTGAGCTTTTCTCCATTGTCCAGAGTCACCCCTGAAACGCCTTTTCCAGAACGATCGATGGAAACCACTTCGTGGCCGAACTGCACGGGGATTTCGAGATCGTCGAGCAGTTTGCCCAACCCTCTGGCGAGGTTGTACATGCCCCCTTCCACATACCAGAGACCGTAGTCGAACTGGATGATGGGCATCAAATTCATGTAGCCCGGCGCATCGTGCGCTGAAGAGCCCACATACTTGATGAAATACTCGAAGATCATCCGGAGATAGGGATCATCGATGCGTGAGGCGATGGACTCGGACATGCTCTGCCGATGATCCATTTTGAAGGCCATCCGAAAGAACCCGTAGTGGCGGATCATTTCCCAGACGGTATCGAGCCCTTTCGCGAAGTAACCTTCGTCGATCAGATGATACTGTTCGCGCCCATAGGAAAGGAATTCCTGGAACTGCTTCCAGTGGGTCTCCAGATCTCCGGGAAGCTTATCCAGCTCCGCCTTCATCTCGGCAGGATCCTCGTAGAGATCGAGAACCATCCCGTCTTCGAAGAAATTTCTCCAGTGAGGCGAGACCGGAACGAGCCCGACGTAGTCCTCCATTCGCTTTCCCGCTCGCTCCCACAAACTCTGGAAGAACTGAGGAAGCGTGAAAATCGAAGGCCCGAGGTCGAAACCGAAGCCGTCGATTTCGAGGAAGTTCAGCTTTCCGCCGATCTTCTCGTTCTTTTCGACGATGGTTACGTCGAAGCCTTCTGCCTTCAGCGATACCGCTGCTGATAATCCTCCTAATCCGGCCCCTACTACTGTTACAGACTTATTCCGGGGTTCCGGCTGGCTACTCATACGGCGACTTTTTGTTTCAAATAGGATAGTCCAAACGAATCGGAGATCAGATTGGAGGAGATGCGGGCAGACTCAAAAATGGTCGGCAATCCGCTTCCCGGGTGTGTGCCCCCGCCTACGAGATAACAATTTCGAAATTCATCAAATTGATTTCCCGGTCTCATAAACGCCATCTGGCTGAGGCAATGAGACAGGTTAAAGGTGGCACCTTTGAAAATGTCCAGTTCTGCGTTCCAGGTCTTCGGAGTGTAGATCTTCTCGACCTCGATGTGCTCTTCGAGATCGGTGATTCCAAGACGGTCTGCGATGGCTGAGAATGCCATTGAGCGGTAAGCATCTTTCGCCTCATCCCAATCGATGTCGCCATCCAGATTCGGAGTCGGAACAAGGATGTAGAGGCTGGATTTTCCTTCGGGAGCTAAGGTTGGGTCTGTCACGCTCGCATTTCGAATGTAGAACGAAATGTCGTCCGATCTGCGATGGTGCTTGAAGATCTCATCCACGTTCTTCCTGTAGTCTCGTGCGAAGACTATGGTGTGGTGAGGCAGATCGTAGAGCTTGTCGACGCCCAGGTGGATCATGAATGTCGAACAGCTGTACTTCATCGACTCAAGCTTCTGGCGCGTCCATCTCTTGAGCGATTCCTCAGGAACGAGGTGAGTCATGGCGTGAGCGAAGTCTGCATTGATGACGACGCTGTCGGCGTAGACTTCTTCTCCGTCTTCCAGCACTACACCGCAGACTTTCCGGTCCTTGAGGAGCAATTGCTTCACACCCGTGCCAGTATGGATCTGTGCGCCACATTCCTCGGCGGCACGTCCCATGGCGATCGGAATCTCACAAAGGCCTCCCTTGGTATGGAAAATGCCGTGCTCGTGCTCCATGTAGGAAAGCATCGCGAAGGCACCGGGACACTCCCACGCTGACATTCCCAGGTACTTGCTCTGGAACGAGAAGAGCAACGCGAGTTTGTCGTCGGAAAAGTATTTCTTCAGATTATCGAAAACGGTCGTGCCGAGCGACAGGTGCGGCAGAGCGGGCAGCAGATCTGGAGAAAGGGCATTCCTTGCTTTCGAAAAATCGTGCTGAAAGGCGGGCAGCAATCGACTGAGTCTTGAGCGCTCCCGCTTTAGAAATTTGTCCATCCCGGCGGACTGTCCGGGGAAGAGACGCTCAATCTCCGCCTTTGTATCCTCTACGTTATTTCCCGCGCGAAAGACTTCGTCGTCGAAGCGAATTTCGTACATCGGGTCGAGGCGAACGAAGTCGAGATAATCCTCTGATCTCAATCCCGACTCTTCGAAGATCCGGTCGAGGAGACTCTTCATCATCAGGAACGTGGGCCCGATGTCGAATTTGTATCCGTCTATCTCATGAGCGCCCGTTCGGCCCCCAAGACGATTCTGTTTTTCAAACAGTTGCACATTGATGCCGCGGCTCGCGAGCAAAAGTGCGCTGGCTACTCCCCCAGGACCGCCACCAACGACGATCACTTTCTTTCCCGATCCGGTAGGTCCGAGGTCTTTCATGATTTCACTCACTTTATCTTCCGCCGACATTTCTCAGCAGGGAACAGGGCCCACTCACCAGCAAGAACGGGTAAATATTCATCGTTTGTACACCCTGATTCGTCGACTATTTTTTTTGTATACTGAATTCCAGACAGTTGCTTACACCAGTTTTACGTTTCATAACGGCAGAAGAGTCGTAACACTCTCAACAACCTAATGAGCAGCAGCACCAGCGATACAGCCCCAGAATACGGCCTTCCTTCTTTGCTGGATGCGCAGCGGCAATATTTTTCTTCCGGCGTAACTTTACCCATCGAATTTCGTCTCGATGCCTTGGAAAGACTGGCTTCCGGGCTGGAGGATCGTCGTGACGAGCTACTCGACGCCCTTGCTTCAGATCTCGGAAAGCCAAAAATCGAAGCGTATCTGGCTGAGGTATATTTCCTGATTTCAGAAATCCGCAGGTTTCTCAAGAAGTTGAAGCGCTGGACTCGCCCGCAATCCGTGGGCAATCCTTTCTATTTCTGGCCCGCGAAAAGTGAAATTTGGCTCGAACCGCTGGGGACTTCTCTCGTCGTATCGCCCTGGAACTATCCAGCTCAGCTGGCTCTTGGACCCGCAGTTGCTTCTATTGCCGCCGGAAACACCGTAGTCCTGAAACCATCCGAACTCGCGCCCGCAACATCATCTTTTCTCAAAGAACTGATCGGCTCAGTCTTTCCGGAAGAGCATTTCAGTGTGGTGACGGGAGGAGTCGAGCTGGGAAAAGAGCTACTCGAACAGTCTTTCGACACGTGGTTTTACACTGGTAGCGAGAAAGTGGGGAGGATGTATGCCGAGGCAGCAGCACGCGATCTGTCACCCATCACACTAGAGCTGGGAGGTAAGTGCCCGTGCATACTTGCAGATGACGCCGACCTGAAGATTTCCGCCGAAAGGATCGCAGCGACGAAGTTTTACAATGCGGGTCAAACTTGTATCGCTCCCGACTTTGCTCTAGTTCCTGCCGGTAAGCTGGATGAGTTCGTTTCTATACTTCGGGAAACACTTGAGCGTTTTTATCCCGAATTCCCCAGTCCGGACCTGGCCCGAGTGGTGAATGATTCCCACTTTGAGCGACTTTCGAATCTTCTAAGTCCTGACGCCATCCGTATCGGGCAGGACGTCCGAGAGGATCGCTATTTCGCGCCGACTTTGTTGCCGAACTCCACTTGGGAATCCCCCGCCATGCAGGACGAAATTTTCGGACCGATTCTTCCTATAGTGGCATATGAGGATCTCGATGAAGCCCTGAAGAAAGTGGCGGCCCGCCCTTCCCCACTGGCCCTGTATGCCTTTTCGAACGAGAAAAGCACCTTAGAAAAGATCGCTCGCGCCGTTCCATCGGGATCCGTTTGTTTCAACGACGCCATCAAACAGGCGACAAACCTGAAACTGCCGTTCGGGGGAATCGGTGCCAGCGGAATGGGAAGGTATCGCGGACGTTTCGGGCTGGAAACGTTCTCAAATAAAAGGGCCTACACCCGGCGATGGATCTGCAAAGATCTCTTTGCCGTGCACCCTCCGTATGGAGATCAGTACGAGAAGATGAAAAAACTGCTAAAGTAGCCGTTACCCCCGACTGCGCTCCAGGAGAATCATCATCAAGGTGGAAAGCATAATCCGAAGCTGGTCTCCATCATCAATGTTGCCCAGTTGCTCGAGGTGAAACTTTCCTTCCCAGAAAGCGGGCTGCTTCTTAATACGGACGATTTCCTCTCCGGTATCGATTCGAGTGACGAGATATGATGGATTAAAGAGGTATCCGGCGAACGCTCCTACCAGCGGAATCTCCGAGAAGAAGCTGTCCATGACCTTTACCCAGCCATTTTCCTCCTGAATTTCGTATTCGGGCGTCTCGTGGTCGAGGATTTCATAGTGGGCTTTCCAGATGGAACGCATGCCCTTTCGGCGCACGGCACCAAATGCCTCACCTGTGTTGGAGTAGAAGGTGTACTTCGCCGAAAAGTCGATCACCCGGTCTGCTTTGATTTCACACAATTTCTCGGTCCGCGTATCGTCGGTGAAGATTTCGACTGCCTCTTTGAATTTGAAGAGCTTCTGTTTCACATAACAGACGGGACTACCCGTGCTGTCGGACACCTTCATCTGAGGGGCGAGGGCGACAATTTTGAAGGAAAGTTCGAGCGGATAATTCATTGGATGGATGTCAGCGGAAAGAAAATCAGTGAGAATCGAGAGCGATCGGACATTACTTTACAGGAGACTTTATGAAGCGCGACACAGAAGAGTTCATCGAATTGCTCACGGGAGTTCAAAATGCCGTCTTCGCTTACATTGTTTCTCTCTGTCACGATCACTCGAAAGCGCAGGACATTCTGCAGGAGACGAATCTCACGCTCTGGAGAAAAGCAGAGGATTTCGAGCCGGGCACGAATTTCTCGGCGTGGGCCTGTCGGACTGCTTATTTTCACGTTTTGAATCACCGTCGAAAAGCCAGCCGTGAGCAGTTGGTTTTTGACGAAGATGTTTTCGACTATCTCGCCGAACGGCAGGAAGAACGCTCGGAAGGTAGCGAGGCGCGTCTCGCGGCACTGAGGAAGTGCGTTTCCAAATTACCGGAGAAGCAGAAGGAACTTGTGGAGCTGCGCTATCGCCCGGGAGCGTCGGTCCAGAAAATTGCTGCCGATCAGGGAAAAACGGAAGGTGCCATATCTCAGGCCCTCCTCCGAATCCGTCAGGCATTGCAACAATGTGTAGAAAAACGTCTCACCTCGGAGGGCATGGCATGAAGCAAAAAGACATTCTGGATCGAGTTACCCACCTGACCTCCGCCATGCTCGATGGAGTGGCGTCGAGTGACGAGCTGAAAGAATTAAACGATCTCCTGAATGGTGATCCCGATGCCTGCGAGCGATACCTCGATCTGGTCGAGACACATGCCAACCTAGTGCAGGAACATTCCGCTGACGATCAGATGGCTGCACTGGAGAAAACGGTGCCTTTTTCCTCTTCACCGAAGCCTGCTTCCAAGTCGGCCACGTTCAACTGGTGGCCACTCGTTGCGGCAGCGGCAGCCGTCGCCCTTCTGGTAAATGGGCTGGCGCTCTGGAATCCGACGAACGAATCGACCGATAACGAGACAGTTTCTGACAACGCCGGAGTGGCGGTACTCAGCCGCGTAGTTGATGCCGTCTGGGATGACTCCTCCGTGATACCAGTTGAGGGCGACGCCATCAATTCTGGAAGCGTTTCCCTGAAGAGCGGGCTCGCCCAGCTTGAGTTCTTCAGCGGGGCTACCGTAATCATCGAAGGCCCCGCTGAGATCGATCTCAAGTCCGCCTGGGAAATTGAATGTCAGAGCGGCAAGCTTCGCGCTTTTGTTCCGGAACCAGCCCAGGGCTTTACCATTGAAACGGCTGACTACCGCGCTGTCGATCTCGGGACCGAGTTCGCGTTGAGCGTTTCTCCGGACGGCAGCAGCGAAGTCCACGTAGTGGACGGTGAAGTCCGCCTTGATGATCACGACGGGAAAGAGCTTCGTTTTCTCAAGGCTGGAAATGGTATTCTCTCTCGGGATAAGCACTTCGAACCGGTTGAAGGCGGAGGCTCTTCCTTCATCGACCGGGAGCGCCTACTTGGCCTTGCGCACGCGGAAGGGGCAAATCGATTTCGCGAATGGCAATCGGCGCGAGACAAGCTTCTACAGGACGAGTCGACTCTCGTTCTTTTTGATTTTGAAGATCAGAACCCATGGGATCGGCAGTTGCAAAATCGCATTGAGAATAACCCTAACGGAGCCATCATCGGATCGCGCTGGACTGAGGGACGATGGCCCGGAAAAGGAGCTTTGGAATTCAAACGCATCACTGACCGAGTACGGTTGAATATTCCCGGTGAGTTCGATCAACTCACTTTCGCCACCTGGGTGCGGATCGAGGGCCTCGATCGGTGGTTGAGTTCTCTGATCCTGACAGATGGTTTTGAAACAGGCGAAGTACACTGGCAGATCAGCGATAAGGGCGAACTGGTGCTCGGCATTTCCACAGGCAAAGGAGATCCTAACACCACTTCCCCACCCGTCATTCATCCCGATGACCTCGGTCGCTGGCTCCATATTGCAGTTACCGTAAACCGCACAACCGGTGATGTAGCGCATTATTTGAATGGAAAGGAAGTCGTCCGTGACAACCGGCCAAACCTCCCGCCGCTACTAATTGGGCAGGCTGAGATCGGAAACTGGAGACCTCAGCAGAAGTCGCATCCGATCCGATCACTCAATGGAAGGGTCGACGAATTCGTCGTTCTGAAACGAGCGGTCACTGCCGATGAGATCCTGCAGCTTTACCTCGCCGGAAATCCGAACGGGTAAAAAAAGAGGCCGACAGATTTCTGCCGACCTCTTGAAACAGGTTATCTCAAAAACCTTTCTTAAATCATCGAGGCGATCACGAGGGCAACGACACTCATGAGCTTCAGTAGAATATTGAGGGATGGTCCCGATGTGTCTTTGAAAGGATCCCCCACGGTGTCACCCACCACAGCAGCCTTGTGAGCCTCGGACCCCTTCTGAAGTTTTTTGCCATCCACTTCGAAACCTTCTTCGATCATCTTCTTGGCATTGTCCCAAGCTCCACCAGCATTGGACTGGAAGAGAGCGAGAAGAACGCCCGTGACAGTCACTCCTACGAGTAGCCCGCCCAGCATCTCGGCTCCACCGATGAATCCGACAGCAACGGGCGCGGCAACAGCGAGCAAGCCAGGTTTGACCATCTCTTTTATCGCCGACTTGGTCGAAATTTCGACACACTTCCCGTATTCCGCTTGAGCGCTTGCTTCGACAAAGATGGCTCGGTCTTCTTCCGACCAGTCGACCATGGCTTTACCTTCGTTTCGGTTCATGGCTTCCAAGCCGGATTTCAGTGCCGGGATCTCGCGAAACTGCCGGCGAACCTCTTCAATCATCGACATCGCGGCGCGTCCCACCGCTTCCATGGAGAGAGCTGAGAAAAGGAAAGGGAGCATTCCCCCGACAAACAACGAGGCAACGACCATTGGATCGGTAACCTGAATTACGAGTTCCGCATCGTGAGTCTGTTCCCAGGTTGTTTTGAAAGCAGCAAAGAGAGCCAACGCCGTCAGAGCAGCCGAGCCAATAGCGAAACCTTTTCCGATCGCGGCAGTTGTGTTCCCGACAGCGTCGAGCTTGTCCGTTCTCTGTCGGACTTCCGGTGGCAACTCGCTCATCTCAGCAATTCCGCCAGCGTTATCCGAGATCGGACCGTAGGCATCGACTGCGAGTTGGATTCCCGTGTTGGAAAGCATGCCTACCGCCGCTATTGCAATGCCGTAGAGTCCTGCAAAATGATACGAGAGAAGAATTGCCGCAGCCAACACGATAATAGGCAAAGCGGTCGAAAGCATTCCCACTCCCACACCGGCAATGATATTTGTCGCAGATCCGGTGATCGATTTCTGAACGATCCCGATAACGGGCTTCGTGCCGGTGCCGGTGTAGTGTTCGGTGATATAACCGATCGCGATTCCCGATATCAGACCAATGGCGATGGAGTAAAACACTCCCATGGAGGAAAATTCTTTATCACCCAAAGTCCAAGTCTCGGGCAGAACCTGACCGACGATAATGAATGTGCCTACGAGCAGAATCAATCCTGCAACGATTTCACCGGTGTTCAGGGCACGCTGAGGGCTTCCCCCTTCTTTCACACGGACGAGGAAAGTTCCTATAATCGAAGCAACAATTCCAAGACCGGCGAGAAGCAACGGAAGAAGAACGCCACCGAGTGGCAAATCCGCAAACTCGGGAAGCACAATGAACACCGAACCCAGAACCATGGTGCCAATGATCGAGCCCACATAGGACTCGAAGAGGTCGGCTCCCATGCCGGCCACATCGCCAACGTTATCGCCCACGTTATCGGCGATTGTGGCTGGGTTCAGCGGATGATCTTCAGGAATGCCTGCTTCCACCTTACCGACAAGGTCGGCTCCCACATCAGCAGCCTTTGTGTATATGCCTCCGCCGACACGGGCAAATAGCGCGATGGACGAAGCGCCGAAAGAGAAGCCGGTCACGATTGTCATGACCTTCGAAATTGATTCAGCATCGGTGCCTATCACGCTGGAAAAAATCAGAAACAGCGTCCCGAGCCCAAGGAGGCCTAACCCGACCACTCCGAGCCCCATCACCGATCCACCAGCAAACGCCACTTTCAGACCTTCACCGAGACTCGTCCGTGCGCCATGGGTTGTGCGAACGTTAGCCTTGGTTGCCACGCGCATTCCGATATATCCAGCAAGAGCAGAACAAACGGCACCTACGACGAATGATAAGGCGACGAGAGGATGACTATTTTCGTCTCTAAATCCTCCGATTGCCAGAAGGACGGCAATACATACGA
Organism: Verrucomicrobiales bacterium; assembly: GCA_002698785.1. GTDB lineage: Bacteria > Verrucomicrobiota > Verrucomicrobiia > Verrucomicrobiales > DEV007 > Arctic95D-9. The sequence continues at coordinate 227,626 of PAAG01000049.1, forward strand.
CAAAGATTGCGAGAACTTTGTATTCGGCCCGGAGAAATGCCATAGCACCTTCCGCAATATTCTTTGCGATTCGGTCCATGGTTTCCGTTCCGGTTTCCTGCTTCGCTACCCAGGCGGAACGCCAATAGGTGAAGCCAAGCGCCAACAGCCCGAAAATCGGGATCACTACCAGCAGTGTATTCATAGTATGACAGGAACGCCAAACTTGGGGGGTTTTGTGTTTGGCCCATAAGTTTTGAAGCTTTCTTAGCCGACATGCAAGACCGCGATCATAAAAATGCAGTCATGACGCTGACAAAACAGCATCTCTACTTTGATCCGATCCCGTTCAAGTCCCAGAGAGTGAGAGTATCCTGCCGAATCTAGCCAATTTCATTCCCGCGATCGAAATCCGCCGCTCTTGAGAATTTCGACAGCATTGGTGTTGCCCGGCTCGAAAGTCATCGCTTCTTTCGCCAAGGCCGGGACCCGAGTCGAAACCAATTCATCTACATACTCGCCGACGGATTTTGCATTCGACGGAGACAATAGTCTTTCCCTTCCACTGGCCAGCAACCAGTTTGCGTATTTCCCTGCAGGCGTTTCATCCTCTCCCTCAGGAATCAGTTCTCCTGCAGCCTTCAATGAGGTTTCCGGCAATGTTACGATTCTGCCCTCGCTACCAAAAGCACGTCCGCCCATTTCCTCGGCTAACCGTAGAAACCACTCGGGTAGCGAAACACTGGACGGTGGTATTTCCAACCGAAACGGCACACCGCTATCATTGAAAAGCTGCACGAAAACATCCGACTCCGTGAATCCGATCTTCTCAATTTCAATCGGAAGCAAAACAGAAGGCGTTAACGCATCTCCTGTGAGCACATCGAATATCTGATACCGATTTGATTCGGTGACCGTGGCGACGCGCTTTCCTTCGAAATCGAGATCGAAAGACTTGATTGCCGAACTGAGCCGCGGAAGCAACATTTCCCCTTCCTCGGACTGCACCCTCAGTTGATTCGAATTAACCCTCTTTACAGTTACCCCGGCCTTTTGTGGTCGAGGATGCAGTTTCCGCTCATCCGGCGGAAGCCGGAAAGGGCGTGCAGCAAGTCGATCCAATTCAAACACCTGGATCAACTGTCGCTGATCATCACAAGCAACCAATCTAGTTCCTTCTGCCGAAACGGAAGCTGCTCCCACACTTCCTGTCCCTGGAAAATTCTCTCCATAGCCTGTTCGAATCTCTATTCGCCTGACAGAACCATCCGACCCGGTCGCTATTACTTCCTCACCGCCCGATATCAGAAACAGCGACTCGATCCTATCCTGCGAAATATTCGCGGGCGATGACAACTTACCTGTCTCTGCGTCCCACAATCGAGTGTAGCCATCGGCTGAACCCGTCACCAGCCTCCTGTATTTGCTTTCGACAAGCAGAGCCGTGATTTCCCCACCGTGAGGCAATGGACCGGAAAGACGAGCCATCTCAGGGACTTTGAATACTTGCACCATCCCGGAAGCATCTCCCGAAACCAGCATCGACCCACTGGGTGGAATCGCCACTGAGGTGACACTATCAAAATGCCCATCATGCTTTCTCGAAAGCCCCTCTCGGCCCGGAACCCAGGTTCCAGCCTCACCACTCGCTGTTCCGTAACCGATAAGAGATGCCTCACGCCCTGAGGAAAGTGCTGTAATGGCAGAGTCCGACGCCTTCCAACGCTGAAATTCTATTCCCACTTTCGCATCCCACACCTTCAAGTTTCCCGCTTCATCCCCGAGAATTACGATCTCCCGTTGAGGGTCTGTTAGCAGGCTTGAAATGGGGACTTCCACTACCAGCGAATTTTCGACGGCTTCAGGTGCGGACACATTTCTTATTTCAAGCCGAGTCCCGTCAGAGATAAGGAAGTCTCCGTCTTCAGAAACAACAGACAGATAACGAAGAGGTTCGGAAAACCCAGTATGAAACAGGTTTGCCGCAGCAGTTCCGGGTCGCGCCATGATCAGTCCATTGTCGCCGGCAGCGCCCAGGACAATATCTCCTGCTGGAAAAATCGCCGGCATTCGTACCGTAGTGACCTCGTCAGGATAGGAGATTGGTGCGTCAATCGCCTTGGTAAATTTATGCTGTAAAAGAATGGCGAGCAAACAGGATGCAGCAGCTCGATGTTCCGGATCAGCACGAACTGCACGGCAGAAGTGGGCGATGGCATCTCCGCCCCGACGACGCTCGTTCATCTGCAGACCCAAGAGGTACTGAGAGCTTCGAAATGCCGTCCGCGCTTCGCTCTCTTTTCTTCTTAGATCGTCACCCAACCGAACCGATTTTACATACAGCATCGTCGATATGACTGCCCCCAGCACAATCACCGAGACAGTCAGCACAGCAGCGAAGACGGGAACCTTATGACGACGGACAAACTTATTCACCAAATAGGTTCGGGAAGGCGAACCGGCCTCTACCGGTCGGTCGCTCAAAAGCCGTTCAATTTCGTGGGCAAGAGTTCCGGCAGCATCGTAGCGAGAACCAGGATCCTTCGCCATTGCTTTCAGGATCACCCATTCGACATCTCCCTTCAGGTGAGGCTTGAGGAGAGAAGGACGTGGGGGATCGTCCTCTCGAACTCTCCGCAGCGCCTCCATCACAGACTTCTCCTTCTGCGAAGACTCTTCGAATGGAGGCCTGCCACAGAGCACCTCATACATCACGACACCGAGACTGTAGATATCACTTCGCCCATCTACTTGTACGGGATCAAAAGACGCTTGTTCGGGACTCATGTAAGCAGGAGTCCCAATCAACTGGTGCAATTCGGTGTAGAGGGTCCGATCTGTCAGTGACACATCTAAAGCCCTCGCGATACCAAAATCGATAACCTTCGGGACGGGTTTTCCATCCACCTCGGCGATAAGAATGTTGGAGGGTTTCAAATCGCGATGAATGACCCCTCGCAAGTGGGCATGCTGAACCGCACTGCAAACCTGATGCAGAATTGTGAGGCACTCGTTCTTGCTTATACCTTTGTCGCGACAAAAATCGGTGACGGTTTCTCCCTCGACCAACTCCATCGCAATCCATGGTCGGCCTTTTTCATCCTCACCAGCTTCGTACACCGAGGCAATGTTAGGATGATCCATCAGTGCCAGCGCCTGCCGCTCGGCTTCAAATCGAGCGAGGATTTGCGGAGTCACTATTCCCGGACGGAGAACTTTCAAAGCCACACGCCGCCGAACCGGCTTTCGCTGCTCTGCCTCGTATACCTCGGCAAATCCACCTTCCCCAATTTTTCGAAGCAGAATAAAACCTCCTACTTCTTCATCAAATTCCGGATCGACTTCGTCTTCTTCGTTTATTCCTCCCAACAGACAGGTCGGACACATACCCATTGGAGCTCCAAATGGAATAGCGTTGCGACAATCTGGGCAGATCTCCTCTTCCATCTCAGGATCCGAATGCCTTCATCATCCATTGAATTTCGTCTTCCACCTCTTCCGCCGTTTCGACGGTCGCGGCAATATGCCGATGCAGAAGGTTGCGAAACCGCTTTCTCATTCGATGGACCGCCATTTTCACCGCATCAGAACTCAGACCGCACTTTTCACCTGCTTCCGCATAGCCGGCAGATGCGGACTTGCCAGTGAGAAAGCCTGACAAATTCTCGAAGACATCGCCCTTTTCCATCCGTAGATAATCCGCCTGCAGATCGTCCATTACGTGATGGAGAACTTCCAGCGCCCACTTCCTTTCGAACAACTTCTCGGGGGAAAGGCTGTCTTCAGGTTCGTGACGGTAGCGTTCCTCGGCTGATTCGGCATCAATAGAAAAATGACGAGCGCCACCGCCCCTTTTCTCGGCAACGGACTTCCGGTATTCCTGAGACAGGTAGTGGGAAACAGCTGTCGCCAGATAGGATCGTAATTTTCCCTTTGCGGGATCCGCCACCGCAAAATCTCCCCTTCTCAGGAAACCTTCGAAGAAGCTCTGGGCCAAATCTTCCGCATCATGGGGGCTCCGTCCTCGACGCCGAATATACGCATACACAGGAAACCAGTAGAGGCGGCACAACTCCGCCAGTGCATCTGAACCGAGAGTGTTATCGGCACGAGCATTTACTAAAACAGTCCACGGAGTTTCCGGGAATGCGGATTCCGGGGAGCTAGGGGCCGACTCCGTTTCGGGCATGGGAGAGGAAGTCGCATGCCCAGAACCGGGAATCAAGGGGCCTCGATAAAAAATTCAATTTCCCCGTTACCTCCCCCGAAAAACCGCTCAACACCCGGTAGCAACCAATGCCAAACCAATGAAATTACGTAACAAATATACAGACTTATTCTCGCTAGACCGGGTACCGCGTCTCTTTTTAGCGGTATTCATCTCCCTATCCTTATCCAATCTCCTGCACGGCGGAAACGATCAATGGATCACTGAACAGGTGCCTGACAAAGTTCTTGGTCAGCCCGACTTCGAAACAAGAGATTCCGAAGCTGGAGCCGAAGATCTCAATCGTCCCCGTGATATCGCCATCGACCCGATGACCGGAAAGGTTTTCGTTTCGGATTCTTCGAACCACCGCGTCCTTCGTTATGAAAACTACGCGGACGTTGAATCAGGCGCGTCCGCTGAGGCTGTCTTCGGACAAGACGATTTCGAGCAGAGCAGCTCCGGTCTTGATGCAGGTTCCATGAATTTGCCACACGGGGTTGCCTGTGGGCCCAACGGAGAACTCTGGGTTGCCGATTACAATAATCATCGAGTTCTCCGATTCGACAATGCAGCCACGGCGGAAAGCGGTGCAGATGCTGACGGCGTCCTCGGACAAAGTGACTTCGTCTCCAATACCAACGCTACTACACGGGCAGGCCTATACGGTCCTCGCGGTCTCTCATGCGACTATCAAGGAAATTTGATCATCGCCGATCTTTTCAACGATCGGGTGATAGTTCACGGGCAAGCCCATTTAAAAAGTGACGGAGCAGACGCTGACTTCGTCCTTGGACAGCCCGACTTTGAAACCAATGGGAGTGGCAACGATTCAGCCACGTTCTCCAAACCTAGCGGGGTTTTTCTCACCGACGATCGAGCCCTGTATGTCGCCGACTCGAGTAACAATCGTATCGTCATTTTCGATGATGTGTCTGGTCTCGAGAGCGGGGCCGATGCGTCTCGAGTTCTCGGCCAGTCCGATTTCGGGATCAGCATCCCGGATATCTCCTCCACCAAATTTTACTATCCTGCTGATGTCTGGGTGACAGATACGGACAAACTTTTCGTGTGTGACCGTACAAATACGCGCATCCTTGTTTTCGAGAATGCCTCAACGATCAACGGCCTTGTCGAAGCAAAAGCCGCAATCGGTGCACCAAGCTTCACAGAAACAGGGTCCGGTGACGTCACTACCGATATCTTGACGACCTGGGGGATTCTCGTTGATCCGGACAATCGCCTCTGGGTAGCCGACTACGGAAATAATCGGGTTCTAATTTTCGACGAAGAATATACTCAAGCAGACCTGACGATCGGAGACAGCGTGACGCGCCAAAAGGGAGAGAACGTTTACAGCACCTCCGGTGCCGGACAGAAGAAACGAGTTCGTACATCCGGCAGGAAAGTCAAACTGCACTGTCGCATCGGCAACGACGGCTCTTTCGCAGAATCGTTCATCTGTTCCGGAACACGCACGACTCGTAAGTTCAAAGTAAAACATTTCGCCTACACCCCCTCGAAAGCCAATGTAACCGCACAGGTCAAAGCAGGGACATATGTTTCCAACGAGATTTCGACTTCAAGCTACCTCAGCTATCGCATGGACGTGAAGCCAAAGAAATCTGCAGGTAGCCGCGCACGAATCAACGCATACGTGAAGGCGAGTGCTATTACGGACGGAGATTCAGACCGCGTGATTGGCAAAGTCTTTTACCGAGAATAGATCACTGATTCGGAACACGGCGATTGTTCTCGAAAGCGTTCTGCTTCAGTCCTTTTGGAGCTTTGTTAGCATCGGCGACGCGCTCGCGAAGGCGCGAGGAGAGTTCTTCGATTACAGCAGAGTATTTCGGATCAGAAGCGAGATTTTTCATCTCAACGGAGTCGGACTCATGATCATAGAGTTCGACTCCATCCTCTCCTTCTTTTCCCCACTCGGTATAGCGATACTGAGGAGTGCGGATGCTGTATCCACTGTCATACTGGCTGAATGCCGAGTCGCGCGGGGTTGCCTTCGGGTCATCCAGAACAGAAGCCAGACTCACTCCCGATACAAAGTCAGGAGCATTCAGCCCGGCCAATTCCGCGAGCGTCGGATAAAAGTCGATCATCTCTACGGGGCAATCGCTCTCGGTTCCTTTTTCCTTCTGCTTTGGTGAGGAAATGATCAGCGGAACACGTGTCGCATTTTCGAACAAAGTCGTCTTCTGCCAGTGACCGTGCTCACCCATGTGATATCCGTGATCGGAGGTAAAGAGCACCACAGTATTGTCAGCGAGCCCCGCCTCTTCTAGTCCATCCAGCACTTTCCCCATCTGGGCATCGGCAAAGGTAATGGACGCGTAGTATGCCTGGATGGCCTGCTTTGCCAGATCTTCAGCAAGATCGATCTGGTCTTTCTTCCGTCGAATGGACTTCAACGCCGGAGCAGGAATCGTCTCTTCATATCCTTCGGGCACCTGCGGCACTTTGATTTCATCGAGTGGATACATATCGAAATATTTCTTCGGCGCGACATACGGAGTGTGAGGCCGGAACATTCCCACCGCGAGATAGAACGGTCGCTTTTCTTGAGCGTAGCGTTTCAATTCCGCCACTGCCGCCTCTGCGATCATCGCGTCGGTTTGTTCCGCATCTTCGCCGTCTGCCGCGAGCCAACTGAGCGTTCCACCAAAACTTCCGGGTCTCAGCGAGAAGATGATAGGCTCGTCTTCCACGTCACGGCCCCTCGGGTTGATCGTGTAGTTCCATGAATACGGATCATCATGTCCGCTCGTGCCGATATGCTTGGGAACGTTGTAGTGATAAATCTTCCCAATGCGGGTAGCGAAGTAGTCGTTGTCTCGGAACAGCTGGGAAATCGTCTTCACATTCGGAAGGTGTTCGCGGATGTAAATCGCATTCCGATGGATCAGCGTCTGATCCGGGTAGAGCCCCGTCATGAAAGAAGCACGGCTGGGCCCGCAGAGTGGATACTGGCAGTAGGCGTTGTTGAATTTCGTTCCCCGCGAAGCGAGCTTGTCGAGGTTCGGTGTTTTTACCTGTGGGTGACCGTAGGTCCCCATGTCGCAGTTGAGATCGTCGCAAATCAGAAACAGGACATTGGTCGGTGTTTCGGAACGGAGAATAGTGGTCGCAGAAAGCACGAATACGCCCAGGAGAATACGTAAAATCGGGGGATACATACGCGGATTTTAGAGAAGCGAAACGTTGCAATCAACCCCTCTTGCTGGCAGATACAGGGACTCTTCCATGGAACCCAACTCGCCAAATCAGGAAACCGAAGATGAGTCTGAAGCCGCCGGTCCCTACCATACTTCAGACGGCATTTATGTCCTCCGAACCACCCAGCAGAACCAGGTTCAGCTGAACCTGATGGCCGACCAGAAGGCCAACATCATCATTGGCGTCACCCTTATCTTTTTCACCATTGCTTACAGGCTTCTTACGGAAAATTCGGAAGACGTAGATTGGATCGGCATACCTCTGTCGATGCTTTCCATCACCATGATCACCTCTTTCATTCTCGCTATCATGGTCGTCACCCCAAAGCTGCGACACCTCAGCAAGACCAAAGCATCGGCACTTCCAAACCCGCTGTTTTTCGGCTACTTCCCTGCCGTAGACGAGGAGGAATATATCGATCACTTGGTGGGCGAACTAGCAGACAGTCGGAAGAGTCGCGAAATCCTTTCCCGCGACATGTATCAAACCGGTCGTGCGCTGCGGAGAAAGTTCGTCCTACTCCGCATCTCCTATATTTTCCTGGCTACCGGAGTCCTCGCGACAGTCGTCTCCTACCTGATTCTGAAAGCGACGCTCTAACGCTCACCCAAAAAGCATCATCTGCGGATCTTCGTCTTCCGGTTTCCTCGTTTTCGCTTTCCGCTTTGAGGGAGGGGCTGGCTCCGGATTTTCCCCCGCTAACCCTTCGAGGCTGGCGAGAATCTCCTTCGCCCTGCTGATGATGGAATCTGGCAAACCAGCAAGGCGCGCTACCTGGATTCCGTAACTCCGATCAGCTGCACCGGGCAGAATCTGGCGCAGAAAGATGATCTGATCGTTCCATTCGCGCACCGCGATATTGTAATTGTTCACCGCCGATCTGGACTCCGCCAATTGGGTCAACTCATGATAGTGTGTCGCGAAGAGTGCACGGCATCCCACCTCGTCGTGTAAATGCTCGACCACACTCCAGGCGATGGAAAGACCATCGTAAGTTGCCGTGCCTCGACCAATTTCATCCAGGATCACAAGACTGTTCTCAGTGGCATTGTTAGCAATCAAAGCGGTCTCCGTCATTTCTACCATGAAGGTCGATTGCCCTTTTGCGATATCGTCACTCGCTCCGACGCGAGTGAATATGCGATCGACCAATCCTACCTCCGCACTATCCGCCGGAACAAAGCAGCCAATCTGAGCCAGCAACGTGATCAACGCTACCTGCCGTATGTAGGTCGACTTACCCGCCATGTTCGGCCCGGTGATCAGCATAAACCGGTTTGCTTCCGGATCGATATCCGTGTCGTTCGGAACGAATTTTTCCCCGCCGATATTCTGGTCAAGAACCGGGTGACGCCCACCTTTGATGACAAGGCGACGGGAATCATTCAGGAACGGCCGCACATATCCGAAGAGACGAGCCGTTTCCGCAAATCCGGCTAACACATCCACCTCAGCCAAAGCCGCTGCAGTCTGCTGGATCGCATCGAGGTGTTCGAGAACGGTCTCTCGGAGATTGAGAAACTCCTCATATTCCAGGGTCTTCAACCTCTCGTCCGCGCCGAGGATCTTGTTCTCGACCTCCTTCAATTCAGGAGTGATAAAGCGCTCCGCATTCGCCATCGTCTGCTTACGCGTATATTCCGGCGGGACCTTGTCGAGATGAGTCTTGGTGATCTCGATAAAGTAACCGAAGACCGCGTTGTATTTGATCTTGAGCGAAGGAATCCCTGTCCGCTCCTGCTCGCCAGATTGCAATTCTGCCACCCAGCGCTTTCCTTCACTTGTCGCGCTACGAAGCTCGTCGATTGCGTCGCTGTAACCATCGGCAAAAATACCGCCTTCTTTCAAGGGAGCGGGTGGCTCTTCGCAAATCGCCCTTCCTAACAGGTCAACCAACTCCGCGAAGTCTCCCAGCCTCCGGGCCAGATCCTCCCCGAGACGTCCGCCGCCGAGAGCGGCCAAGTGCTGTCGCACATCCGGCACTTTGCGAAGAGACATTTCGAGCGCCTTCAGATCACGGGCATTTCCTGATCCCTGGCTCAATCGGCTGATCGTTCTCTCGATATCACGCACTTCGGAGAACGACTCTCGGATCTCGTGAAGGAGAAAACTCTCCTGAATCAACGCTTCCACAAAATCCTGACGAGCCACTAACACATCCAGATCCCGAATCGGATGCAGCACCCAGTTTCGGAGTTTTCGGGCACCCATCGGAGTGGAAGTTCGGTCAACAGCCCCGAGCAAGGAAGCCTTCACTCCCCCGGACCGGCTAGTCACGAGATCAAGATTGGCCTGGCTTGAGGTATCGATCAGCACAAAGGATTCGGTCTGGTAAGCCTGCAAACTGCGCACGTGCCCGATGCTTCGTCGAAGCTGCGTTTCCACGTAGTGCAGGATCGCACCTGCCGCACCCACCGCAGGGAGCATTCCTTCGCAACCGAACCCATCGAGGGACTGAACGTCGAAATGCTGCTTCAACGTATATTCTGCCTGATCGATCAGGAACGTGTAACCATCGTAGGCCTGCGCGGACGGAAGCAGGTCGAAATGCTCTGCCTGTTCGTCAGAAAAAAGTAATTCACTGGGCCTCAAGCGGGAAAGCTCGTCCTCCATCGCCTCTCGATCTTTGAATTCCGTCACGCGAAACTCACCGGTCGTGTGCTCCATGTAGGCGAGGCCGATTCGTCCTTTCGCTTGGAATACGGCCGCGAGATAATTCGGTCGCTCGGCATCGAGCAGGTTCAGATCATCGATCGTCCCTGCGCTGATGATCTGACTGATCTCGCGCTCTACGATCTTCCCTGGCTGCGGCTCGGTGGTCTGCTCGGCGATTGCGACTCGCTTGCCCGCCTGGATCAATTTTGCCATGTAACCCTGCGCCGCGTGGTGAGGCACACCGCACATCGGCATACCGTTCCGTTTCGTCAGGGCAACATTTAGGATGGGGGAAGCGACCTTGGCATCATCGAAGAACAATTCGTAGAAGTCCCCCAGTCGGAAAAACAACAGCACATCATCCGGCAGCTCCCGTCTCATCGACTGGTACTGCTGCATCATCGGCGTCAGCTTGCCGCCAGATTTATCTCCGCTCTTTCCTGCCATAGGTTTGGCCCACTACCTTAAAGGGGCGATGGCATGCGGCAAGAGAGAAACCCCTACTCCCCCTCTGAAATCGAATCCCGCCACTCCCAGAACGCGTTTTCACGAGGGGCCATGTATTTCTGCAGCTCCGTGAAACTCACCGGGAGATAGTCAGTCGCATCCACCCCGACATCCCGGACAAGCAGCCGAGGCGTGGCAGCATCCTCTTCCTGCAACCGCCCATGCACATGACCATAGAGATGCCAGGCGCCGTGAAAGGCCTTGTCCCAGCTCCTCATGGGATAGTGATTCAGCCAGATCTTTTTCCCCTCCCATTTGATTATCCCTTGATCGATTGCCTTGGAAAACAACGAGTCATAGGAAGGAAGGTCGTGGTTTCCGCGAACAAAGTTCACCTCGCGACAGCGAATGCGCGCACGATATCGGCTTGCGACTTCGAATGATCCCAAGCAGAAATCACCCAGAATCCAGAGCACGTCCTTCTCGCGCACTCTCTCGTTGATCGAGTCGATGAGGTAGTTGTCGTGGCGACGAACCGTTTCTGCAGACACCTTCCACCCACCCCGGGTATCAGCTTCTGCTTTCTCCTTCTCCTCTTCGCTCAAGAAAGGGCGCTTGCAGTATTTGATGATATTCCCGTGCCCGAGGTGGAGATCAGCGGTGAACCAGATTTCAGACATAGGATCGACAAAAGCGGGACAAAAGTTCGGTAAGCATTTTTCCAATCAGAAAAATCAATGTTGACCGGTTGAGAGATTGAAAAAGCGAAGCTGATGAATGCGATGATTGCAAGAAACCGTGGAATCGATTTTGATGGCTATCCCGATGCCCCTTTCCGCACAAACAGCTGCCCTGACCTACCGTTTTGCGGGAGGCTCTCTGCAGTTGGTAAAGGACTCGGTGGAAATGCGCATCACCGCTCGCCCCGTTCCGCGAGCGGTGATGCGTCGGGGGGTGAATGGACAATGGCAGCCGTTCTCGCCAGAATTTCGCCTTGTCTATCCCTATCGCCCCAAGAAGAGGAATACCTCGACTGAAAAGCGGAACAAAGAACAGTTATGTTTCGATTTCTTCGAACAAACGTCGAAGCAGCCGGAGCCGAAAACTCCCAGTGAGCAACGCAAACGTGCCTTTGAGCAGTTCCGTTTCTCATTGCCCAAACCGGTGGCGCACGCCGTCGAACCATTTCGAACGCATCAATGGCCTTACATCGTTTTCCTCTCGGAGGACACTGGTGCCATCGATCTCGCCCAGAGTAATTCCGCCCTCGCATTTCTCCTCGCTCAGAAAATGAACGGCGACATCGACCTGATTCGCTCGTTGAATTGCAGCACCATACGACAGCGCGACCTGCTGGAACTACTGGGCCTACCCGCTTCCCCGAATGCCGTGAAAATCTTTCGCAAGATCTCCCCGGCATCCCTGACAGGCGACAACTGGCAATCCATTCTTCGCGTCGTAAAGCAGGAACTGGAAGCACCCAAATCACGGATCAACCACCTACCCAAGATCAATTCAGGCGTGGTCGAGATCCTTCTCGACCCCCGCGCTTCCCGATCCGTCACCCCGTCATTCCTTACCGAAGTCGCTGAGGACAAGTCCGAAAACTACCGCAGCCGGATCGTCCACCTGATCACCAGCACCTTGCGGATGCAGGACGAGATTCACACGCGTCGCCACAACTGTGAGACGTTCTCCAATCTCGCGCGCCTCAGACAGGTCCATGACGAAATCTCAGAGATCTATCGTCGTCGTGTTCGTCAATTGATCGAAGCCGATCAGCATGAAGCCGACTCTTTCCGCTCCCCTCCTTTTCCTGGAATCGCCGGGAAAATTGAGCCGATTACGAGTGCAGCTGGACTCGTCGATGAAGGCGAAGAACAAGGCAACTGCGTGGCGAGCTACGCATCGCGGGTACGACAGGGGCACACTTTCATTTACAGGGTTCTCTATCCGCAACGGGCCACTCTATCCCTCGTCCGCCGATCACCACTCGCGGAGTGGGAAATTGGAGAACTCGAATCCCGTTTCAATACAGATGTCAACGAGGATACTGAGGACTACGTGGCGGCCTGGCTGGAGCGACACCGTGATTTCGTGTAAGGAATTTTGAATGGGGACCGACATTAGAGAGTCTAATAGGAAAACCCCCAATATTTACACTATTACAAAAATGAAATTACTCTCATCCTCCCTGTTGGCTCTCTTTGCTGCGGCTGTCGTTTCTATCGCATCGGCAGAAGACTCTTCTCTCCGTATCATCAAATTCGAAGCCGACTGGTGCGGACCTTGTCAGCAGATGAAGCCTGGTTTCGAGAAAGTCTCCAAAGACCTCAGCAGCAAAGCCACCTTCCAAACAGTGAACGTAGACACGCAGAAGAGCATCGCGGATCAATACCGGGTCACGCTGCTTCCCACCGTAGTAGCGGTGAAGGACGGGAAAGAAGTTGCCCGCATCACCGGCTACCAGAGCACAGCCAAGCTGAAGAGATTCGTAAACAAAAACAGCTGACCGGCTTTATCCCAACATCAGGCGATCGATCATGGCATTGACCATCTGATCGGTCAGCCCCTCAACTCGCTCGAGATCGGCGAAGGTTTCGAATGGACGCTGTTCCATGATCCCTTCGGCGATCTCTTCGTTTATACCCGGCAGGGTCAGCATTTCTTCCTTCGTGGCGTGATTCAAATCCACAAGTGGTCCCGAAGGTTCACAGCTTTCCTCATCATGGAACGGGTTTGAATCGTCAGACTCTTCCTCCTTTTCATCACCCTCATCCGAGGTGTGTGCCTCTTCGTCGTCGGCTTCGCCCGGCTCCATGTCTACCGGCTCGGCATGGTCGCTTTCCATACCGTCTTCTTCGCGATCCGGCCAATCCTGGATCGGCTCATGGTCGTCCTCTTCGGCATGGTGATCGTGTAAGTCCGGATCGTCCTCGTGCCCATCGTGCCAGTAGTGATCGTCTGCGTGCCAGCTTTCATCATGCTGATCGTGATAGGGATCATCGGCATGTGGATCGTGCTCATCACCATGCAGACTGTCCCGAGCCACCGTGTGCTCGTCGTCTCCGTGAGAACTCTCTTCTTCGTAGAGATGTGCATGTTCGCGCTCGTATTGCTCAATCTCCGCGCGATGGAGCTCTTTTCTCTCTTCTTCAGTGAGATCCCCGGATGCCTTCGAATAAAGCTGTTCCAGACGAGTTTGGCGGGCTTTCTCTTCCGCTCTTTCCCGCTTCTCCCGCGACCTCTCCATGATTGTGGCAATGATGATGCAGATCTCGTAGAGAATGATCATGGGTCCTCCTAACAGCCCCAGTGTGAACAAGTCGGGTGGTGTCAGGATGGCAGCCGCTACCAGAATAATAATCCATGCATAAGTTCTGGTGGACCTCATCACCCGTGCCGTAAGGAGCTCCAGCTTCACAAGGATCGAAACCACCACCGGCAACTGGAAGCTGATCCCGAAGACCAGCATCAGGCGTGCGATGAAGGTGATGTACTGACCAATCTGGTAAATACTCTTCTTCCCCTTCGACTCGAGGATTACAATTTTCCCCCGTGACTCATCATACCGTAACGCCAGATTCGTCGTCTCAGTCGTGGTAATGCTATTCCGGAGATACGCATCAATTTCCCGTTTCAACTCGGGAGTGAGCGCGGATTCCGGTTCCGCAGTCTCAGCTTCCTCATTTTCTTCCTCTTCTTTGAGCGGAGCAAACCTCACCCCATCAACACCACGGAGAGACATTTCTGCGATCGGTTTCTCCAACGCCTGCGTGTCTGAATCGAGATTACCAAAACGCTCTGCTTCAAACTGGTAAAAAAAACGGAGGGCAATGGGAGCCGCCAGAAAAAACGCGAAGGCAACCCCTACCAGAAACAGCATGAACCCAACCAAAGCACCAGGAATGACCGCTCTCTTTTCCACCTGCCGGAGGCCCGGAAGAATGAACTGGAACAGAAAATAGATGATCAGGGGAAACGAAAGAATCACTGCCGTGAAGAACGACAGCTTCAACATCAGGACAATGGCCTCCGGTGGAGCGAGGGTAATGAGTTCCAGTTTATCCCAAAGCGAAACACCGGGAGAGATCTCGGCGAGCGGCATTTTCGCTGGCATTTGCACAAACTCGAAGATCTTCTTGTGAAACGAAAAACACAGCACGGTAGAAACCGCGAGAGTGGAAACAATCTTCAACAGCGTATGCCGAAGATCCTCCAGGTGATCGAGAAACGGCTTTTCGTGCGCATCGTAACCCTCGTCCGCACCCGGACGGGCCTTGGACGCTTTTTCACGCATCTGGAAGAGCTTTTCGAACGCTGTTTTGAGCATAGCTGGTCTGCCACTTATTTGAGGCCTGCCATTCTAGCCTCAAATTGAAAAACGGCAAAGGGACGCGGCACGGGTCCATTAATCGCGTGATGAGTAACTAGTATTTTCCGTTTGTTCCAGATCACGTTTTCGACATGTCCGTTACAGAAAAAAAATCGCTTTTGCGCTATGGTCGCTACTTGCAAACCGCAAGGGCAATGATAAAGGTCGGATCTCGCTAACATGGAGAGGCCGTGTACCGCGGTCGGATAAGGAACCAATAGGAGGATTGTAACAAAAGATGATCGGCTACGACGAGGACAAGCGTGGGTCTCAACAGAACTACCCTATTCACACCGAAAAGGTGATCGCAGATCGAAAGATTTTCTTCATGGACCTGAAGGAAAATGATCGTGGGCAGTTTGTAAAAATTACTGAAGATGTCAGAGGACGACGCGACACCATCATGGTGCCCGCAGAGATTCTCGACGAGTTCATCACAGCGCTTCAGCAAGTTCGTGAAGCTGCCGAAGAATAATCGGCAACTGACGCTCTCTCAATTCCTTACCCCCGATGTATCGCCAACATGCGTAGCATGACTGGATTTGGTCGTGGCAATGCCACGACCGGTAGTTGGCGAATTGAAGTAGAGATTTCTGGGGTAAACCGGAAACAAGCTGATATCGGCATCAATCTCCCCGCACCTATCGCGGAACTGGAGAGCGATCTGCGACAACTGCTTTCCTCCTCGATTTCTCGAGGGCGGGTGAGCATGAAGCTGACATTGATTTCTGAATCAGGTTCTGACTCGAGCCTTGCCTTCGACAAGCAGATGGCCCGGCAATACGTTGAAGCGGCCCGCGCGATTTCCGAAGAAACTGGAATTGAAACCAGAATCACCGCTGCTGATCTGTTTCGAGCACCCGGTCTCTTCAAGATCGTAGAAGCACAAGTAGAGCCGGCTGAAGTACGAGACGCAGCACTCTCCGCTGCTAAATCCGCGCTTGCTCAATTCATCCAAATGCAGGAGCACGAGGGAGAGAACCTCAAGTCGGATCTCGCATCCCGGATCTCGTCTATCGAATCCCACGCTGCAGAAATCAAAGAACTCGCACCTAAAGTTCCCGAAACACAGCGGCAGAATTTACACGGTCGCCTGAAAGACTCCGGGTTATCGATCGATCTCAACGACGACCGCATTCTGAAAGAAATCGCCCTGTTTGCGGAACGTTGCGATATTACAGAAGAGCTCACTCGTCTCGACAGCCACATTGGGCAGTTTCGAAAATATCTCGATAGCAAGGAACCTATGGGACGCCCCATTGATTTCCTCTGCCAGGAATTGAATCGAGAACTCAACACGATCGGCAGTAAGGCAAACGACGCCGCCATCGCCCAGCGAATCGTTAATTCCAAGACCGAACTCGAAAAGATTCGCGAACAGGTCCAGAATGTTCAATAGGAACACTCATGAGCCAAAGCGAATGGAAACGCCGGGGCATACTTTGTCTGGTTTCCGGACCATCCGGGTCAGGAAAGACAACTCTCTGCCGCCGCTTCAGCGAAACGGATACTGATGCTGTTTACGCGATATCTGCCACCACTCGAGCACCTCGCGGTGGGGAACAGGATGGCATCGACTACTTTTTCCTGAGTCGGGAAAAGTTCGAAGACCGAGTTCGAAATGGTGAGTTCATTGAGTATGCCGAAGTTCACGGCAATCTCTATGGAACACTTAAGAGCGAAGTCATCGCCCGCCTCGAAGAAGGAAAGGACGTACTCATGGATATCGACGTTCAGGGAGCTGCCCATGTCAGGGCACAGGCTGACCCTGCAATTCGCGACTCTCTTGTGGATATCTTTATTCTTCCACCGAACGACGAAGAACTCCTGAAGCGGCTCAGTCACCGCGGAACAGAAAGCCAGGACCAACTCGACTTGCGCCTGCGCAACGCACGAGAAGAAATGAAATACTGGCAGGACTACCAGTATTCGGTCATCAGCAGCGACAAGGAATCAGATTTCTCCACCTTCCGCTCCATCATCGACGGAGAGAGGTGCCGCTCGACTCGGATGTTCAAGTAGTTGCGGAATCCCCCCAGGGGAGCGACCTTTTGCCGTGGGCACCGAGACCAGACCAAAAAACATCCTCCTTGGCGTAAGCGGTTCGATCGCAGCGTACAAGGCAGCGGATCTTGTTAGTCGCTTGACGAAATCAGGGCACGAAGTTCACGTCGTGATGACCCGGGATGCGCAGGAGTTCATCACACCGTTGACCCTCCAGGTTCTCTCACGCCAACCTGTCACCACTAGTCTCTACGATGAAAAGGCCGATTGGCACCCTGGCCACATTGAGCTCGCCGACAATGCAGATCTCATGGTGGTCGCTCCTGCCACCGCTAACGTGATCGCAAAATTCGCGAACGGACTCGCCGACGACGCTCTCGGTGCCATACATCTCGCTACACTCGCTCCCGTCCTGATCGCACCCGCAATGAACGGGAAAATGTGGAAACACCCTGCCACACAAGCCAACGTAGAAACCCTCAAGAAGCGCGGAGTTTCCTTCATTGGCCCCGAAGAAGGCCTCCTCGCCTGTGGCTATGAGGGAATCGGCCGCCTCTGGCCCGTGGAAGGAATCGCGGAGAAAGTCCAATCGATGCTCGATCCCGTCGCCTGATTTTACAATGCGCATACTTATCACTGCTGGCCCGACACGGGAACCCATTGATCCCGTTCGCTTTATCGGGAATCGGTCCTCGGGCAAAATGGGCTATGCACTTGCCGAAGCGTCTATCGAAGCCGGGCACGAAGTCATACTGATTTCCGGCCCCGTGGCCCTCACTCCACCCGAAAAAGCGGAGATCATTCAAGTCGAGACAGCTCTTCAGATGTTCGAAGCAGTCAGAGATTCTATCAACGAATGCGATGTCGCTATTTTCGCTGCAGCGGTAGGAGACTACCGCGTAGAAAGTTTCTCCGATTCGAAGATGAAGAAGACCGGTCGCACTGTGACCCTGACTCTCGTCGAAAATCCTGACATACTCGGAAGCGCTCGCGGCGGCTTCGGTTTCGCAGGCTACCTCGTTGGTTTTGCAGCAGAGACGGAAAATGTCGAGACCAATGCCAGCGAGAAACTCGCCCGCAAGGGATGTGACCTCCTGATAGCCAACGATGTCAGCCGAAAAGAGATCGGCTTCGACAGCGAGCAGAACGAAGTCACGGTTTTTTTGAAGGATCGCTCCCCTCACTCCTTTCCACAGGAAAGTAAGAAAGAAGTCGCAAAGAAACTGATCGATTTGATCGAGAGATCCGCCTCAGTTTGACGTAAGCACTTCGATTCGGCAGGGAGCGACTCCGTTTCCAACAAAATCGAGTTTCTTCGCCACACCAATCGAGACATCAATGATCCTGCCACTGATAAAGGGCCCACGGTCATTGATTCGAACAACGGCAGTGCGGTTGTTCCTGAGGTTTGTCACTTCGACCTTGGTCCCAAAAGGAAGCGTTCGGTGAGCAGCCGTATGCCCATCATTGGTGAGCTTTTCGCCGGAAGCCGTCTGGCTACCACCGTTCGTCTTCACACTATAATACGACATTTCCCCTGTCTCTGTTTGCCCACTGTGACTCATACCAATGTGGTTGAGGCCGTGAGGCAGCGAAACGGGTTCTTCACCAAGAGTATCGCATCCGGCAACAAAAAGAGCACTCGCCAGACCCGAAAGTATAGCCATCCCATACTTCATGGCAGCACGGTAGGCGAGAAACTGGAAACCGCCACCCCGACCGTGAATCAATGTGGTCGCATTTCGAACTGAATATTGGGCTTTTGCTTTGAAGCCTCCCCGACTTCATGGCATGACATTGGGTTATGAGATATCAGCGATTCTTCCCGCTCAGCCTCATCTTCCTCGTCACTGCGGCATTCAGTGCCGAGCAACCTCCTATCGCTGTGGTGGATATGACTCGCGTCTTCGCCGAACACCCCTCTACCGAAAAAGCGACAAAGGAGCTGACCGAAGCTCGCGAGGCCTCCAGGCAATCTTTCAAAGAGAAGTCGAATACACTGAAAGAAATCCTGCAACGTCACCAGGAACTGATTCGAAGTGGCAAGAAAGAAGCCGCCGCTGAAGAACTGAAAAAGGCCAACGAAGCAGAAAAAGCCATCGCCACCTTGAGAACCACAGAACTTCGTGACCTCGAAGAAGAGTTCCGGAAAACCAAGCTCTCGATTCTCAACGACATCAAAGCCTCTATCGCAGAGTTCAACCGCCACGGCACCTTTGCCCTGATTCTCGACAAATCCTCGACCTCGTCGAACGGAATCCCCCAGATCATCCATGCCCCGGGTGCCTACGACGTGACAGACGACGTTATCGCTTTCATTCAGAAAGAGGCATCTGAAGCAAAGGAAGACGATAAAGCAAAGCCCTGATGTCGATCGTCCTCCCAGTCGATCGTCTTTCTGAACTCTGGCCTGAGAGTTTAAAGGGTGCCCGTGTCGGTGCGGTCCTTCATTCTGCATCCGTTAATTCCTCCCTGCGCCCGACCCTCGATGTGCTCGAGGAGGCGGACCGAAATGGCACCATTCATCTTGCCTCCCTTTTCGGCCCACAGCACGGCTTCGAAGCTACCACACAGGACAACATGGTCGAGTGGTCCGGCTTCATCCATCCCCGATTGGGAATCCCTGTTCACAGCTTGTATGGTAATGTCAGGGAACCCACCGCAGAAATGCTCTCCGGCATCGACGTTCTCTTCGTCGACCTCGTTGATGTGGGTGCACGCTATTACACCTTTATCTGGACCATGTTGCTGTGCATGAAAGCAGCTGAGGAAATGGGGATCTCCGTCATCGTTGCGGATCGGCCGAATCCCATCAATGGGATTTCCACCGAAGGAAACCCGCAACAGCACGACTACCTTTCCTTTGTCGGTCTACATCCGCTGCGCATTCGTCACGGAAAGACCATTGGAGAGCTCGCCACTCAGTTTCGAGAAGAACGATTCCCAAATCTCGACCTGACGGTATTGCCAATGGAAGGTTGGGATCGCTCCCAATACCTCGACGAAACAGGGCTCCCCTGGGTCATGCCATCTCCTAACATGCCTACCGTGGATACCGCCGTCGTCTACCCCGGCATGTGTCTTTTCGAAGGGACCAATGTTTCAGAAGGCCGCGGAACGACTCGACCATTCGAGCTATTCGGTGCCCCTTGGATCGATTCTAATGCGCTAACAAACACACTGAACGAACAGAACCTCCCCGGAGTCCACTTTCGCGAAGCCGCCTTCGAACCCGGTTTTCAGAAATATGCAAAAGAAGTCTGCCGCGGCTGCCAGATCCACGTAATAAACCGGAAAGATTTCCAGCCAGTCCGGACAGCATTAGAAATCCTCAAGCACCTTCGAGAAAACTACCCAGACTCCTTTGCGTGGAAAAATCCCCCATACGAATACGAGTATGATAAACTGCCCATCGAGATTCTATGTGGCAGACCAGAACATGAAATCTTTCTTCACACCTTGTAGACTTTTTTTTCTCGCCGCCTCTTTGGTCCTGAGCGCATCTATGTCGAGGGCAGCAGGTCCGAACGTCACCTGGCAGGAAATCCTTGCCACTCCCGTTGTTCACGATGGCCTCATGCAGAAACCCGAGGATTTCACCGGCATAATCCCCCCACGCTCTGTTGCTGCCGACGGGATTCGTTCTTTCACCGAAGTTCTCAAGTCAATCTACGACACCTTCGATTCCCCGCCGGAGACTCACTATTTCTTCTGCACCGTCTACTACACCCCACGCGAAGCCGGATTTACTAAAGAACGAGGATTCGACGTATCACCTGATTCGTTGCGGGCACTACCCTCAAAAAAATACGGTGCCGACTTCGTAAAAGCGACCTACGTCGAAGGCTTCGGCAGACTCGCAGAAGAAGTGAACGGCAGGCCCTACCTTTCCTACGACGGAAAGTTTCACACTCGAATACTGGGAAACCGAAACAACACCCTGATCGATCGCGAGTCCATAGCTGTGCATCGCGGAAATCCCCTTTTCGGAAAAACCACCCGAGCCTGGATCCTCGATCCCGAACTCTACAATCAGTTCGGTGCAGTTCGATTTCAGGTAGGAGACACCGGTGGCGGATTATTCCGGAGCCAGATCGATCTTTACTGGGGAGAAGACGATCCCCTCGGTCCGGGAGCTGATATCTGGCGACCAGCTTCCTGCGACGTCGCCGTCCGCTGGATGGTTCCCGTTCTGGTTTGGAAGTAAAAGCGTGTTCAGCCAGATCGCTTGATCCAGTCCCTGTAAGGCCCCGGCTCCGAATCAGGAATCGGTATTGCCCCTACCGTTTTCTGATAATACTCATCCGCTCCCGAGTATCCTATCACGGCATAGGCATACCCCTCGTCCGCCATTGCATGCAGGCTGCGCAGTAACAACGCCGTTCCGATGCCTCTTCCGCGATACTCCTCATCCACTCCCGTCGGCCCGAAGAATCCACGAAATGAAGTATCGTAACAGGCAAATCCCGCGAGCTCCCGGCCTTCACCCAGCGCAACAAAACAACGAATCGGGTGTCCGGAAAAAGCCATTTCGACTTCGCTGGCCCATCGCTCTCCAAACCGCTCTTCCACCCACCGAACAACTGTCCGCTTCTCTGGAGCCATCGGACGCTTGATCTGAAAACGAGCGTCACTCGCTTTCGGCATCGCAGGAAGATCATACAGTTTGACTAGCAGGTCACCCATCTCGGACTTCTACCACAGTACCGCCGGTCGAAACAGCCGAATCGGACCTCTCGAGTTACTGCATTCCTGCGACGGGAACGGCGCGAATCACGCCATCCTCACCTTCGCTCTCTTCCGGAAGTTCTTCCGGATTCGTTCCCTCGGGCCGCAATACTGGCTGTGGTTCTGCCGTTTGTTGATTGGTGGTCGGTGAAACCTCTTCCTGACTCAGCGGCTTTACCTGCTCTTCCGAAAAAGTCATTTCCATTTCCCCGCGTGGCTTCAAAGCCCCGGGAACAGTTTCCTTCTTCGAATCGTCAGGCGACAATGGTGGAAGACCATCTTCAAACTGGAGCCGGACCTCGGGCTTCTGGATAGAAGAACTCGTCACAAGGGACGGTTCGGGCTTTGATGGAACATCAGCCTTCACCAGTTTCGGTTCCTCTTCTCCAACTGGCTTCGTTTCTTCCAGCACTTCCGATTCTGGCTTTTCAACCGGCTTTGTGGGAGAAGGTTCGATCAACTCTTCTGCAGTGTCATGACGGAAAGGATTTACTTTGGTTAAGCCCTTCGCCATTTCTTCTCGGGCTTCCTCTACAGAATCCGTGCGGAAACCAAGGAAATAGAAAAGTCCGAGAGCCACGATCAACACCAGCAGGACGAAATTCAAAAGCACGGGTGCACCTCCGGTTTTTCGAGGAGTAATCCGGCGTCTCATACGCCACGGTTTTCTCTCGAGCTTGAAGCGATGATCCTTTTTGATCGTCTTCTTCATCTCATCCATCAGCTCGTTATCGCCGAACCGATAGGAATCGCCTTCTTCCAATGCCTGGATCACTTCGGTAGTATCTACCTCAAGAAACTCTGCATAGTTGCGCAGAAAGCTCTTTGCGTAGGTGACACTCGCAAACATAGAGAAATCATCCTCCTCAATACCGACCAACATATTCCGATGAATATGGGTCTCGTGCGCCACGTCTTCAATAGACAGGCCTCTGCCTTCGCGCTCGGTGCGCAATTTCTCTCCAATCGTCGCCATTCGGGTTTGTTGAGGGCCGCTCTTTACAGAACGCTTCACCACTCATTAAAGACGCAACCGCCCCCGGGTGTTTCAGTAAAATCGCTTGGTTTTGGAACCTAAGCGAAGTCGTCCGAAAGATCGACCA
This sequence comes from Verrucomicrobiales bacterium, assembly GCA_002698785.1. Classification (GTDB taxonomy): domain Bacteria; phylum Verrucomicrobiota; class Verrucomicrobiia; order Verrucomicrobiales; family DEV007; genus Arctic95D-9. The sequence continues at coordinate 250,352 of PAAG01000049.1, forward strand.
GAATTTCACGCGGCTTCGCCCCCTCTCCAGGGCCAATAATCCCACGACTTTCGAGGATATCCATCATCCGTGCTGCCCGGGTATACCCAAGTCGCAACCTCCTCTGCAAGAGGGATGTAGAAGCTTTTTTCTCAGAGTAAATCACCTCGAGGCACTTTTCCAGAATGTCCTCATCCTCGTCTGATATCTCATCATCCCCGTCTCCCATCTCGCCCGTTTCGATGGCCTGCTGGGCTTCAGGTTCAAATTGCGGCTTTCCTTGAGAAGCGCACGCATCCACCAGATCCTGCGCCTCCTCGTCCGTGATCAGCGCTCCCTGAGCACGAATCAGCTGGGCACTTCCGGGAGGCAAATACAGCATATCCCCTTTTCCGACCAGGTTCTCAGCACCGTTGTTGTCAAGAATGACTCGACTGTCGAGTTTCGAAGAAACCTGGAACGCGATACGAGAAGGAATGTTCGCCTTGATGATACCCGTCACAACATCCGCACGAGGAGTCTGGGTCGCAACGATGAGGTGAATTCCAGCCGCACGAGCCTTCTGGGCAATTCGGGCGATGCCAGTTTCCACATCCGCAGGAGCCGTCTGCATCAGGTCAGCCAACTCATCAATGATCACAACGATATAGGGCAGGCTGTCAGGCAGTTCCTCCTCGTCCGTCATCGGCTGGCTCTGGCGAGGCTCAGGCATCTGGACCTCCAGCTCCTCTTGGGGGAAACCATCCTCGGCCAGTTCGTCTGAAAACTTCACATGATGTGCCATTTCCATCTCGGCCTCTTCCTCCGCCTTCTTCGCGGCTTCTGCTGCAGCCTCCGCTTCACCGGCAGCTTCCTTCGCACGCATCGTGTTGAAGCCGTCGAAATTCCTCGTCCCGACTTTTGCGAAAAGAGCATACCGCCGCTCCATCTCGTTGATTACCCAGCGCAACGCCAGCAACACCTTCTTCGGCTCCGTTACCACCGGGATCACCATGTGTGGCAGATCATTATAAAGCTGCATCTCGACCACCTTCGGATCGATCATGATAAAGCGCAGCTCATCCGGGGTATATCGATACAACAAACTCGCAATGATGCTGTTGATACACACACTCTTACCGGAACCCGTCGCACCAGCCACCAGCAGGTGGGGCATCCGTGCCAGATCACCAACGATCGTATTTCCGTAAACATCCTTCCCGAGTGCCAACGGCAGCTTCGCCTTCGTGTTGCGGAAAGCATCGTCCTCAAACAGCTCTCGCAAGGCCACAGGCACCTTCTCAAGGTTCGCGATTTCGATACCTACCGTGTCCTTACCGGGAACCGGTGCCAGGATATTGATCCGCTCCGCGCGCGTCGCCCGGGCAATGTCCGCCTGCAAAGCAGTGATCCGGTTCACCCGCAGCCCCGGCTTGGGGTAAAGTTCATATCGCGTGATCGTCGGACCTCGCGTGATGTCACCTGCTTCCACATCGACACCGAACGTCCCGAGGGTCGTCACGATATTGTTCTGCACACGCATCAATTCGTCCTGATCCGTCGGGGTCGTCTCCGAATCATCCGCATACTGCAAGATGCTCAGGCTCGGCAGCTCATAATCCTCGAACTGCACACCAGCCAGCACGGAACTCTCCGTTTTCTCCTTATTGAAAAGCGATCCGGCTGCCTCCTCGGGAGTGAGCTTCTTCCGATTGCTCTGTGACGCATCGATAATCTTCGGCTCAGGTATCGGCGGCTGCGAATCGTCAAAAAGATCGCCCTGCTTCGGCTTCTCGGCCTTTGGCTCTGGTTCCGGCTTGTCCTCTGCTTTCTGAGTTTTGCGTGGGCGTTTCTGCTTCGGTTTCTCCTCTACTTCCGCTGGCTCACGCCTCAGGAAAGACCAGTCCACTCTCTCCCACCAGAATCCATTTTCCTGGATATCCTCCGCCATTTCTCCGGCCTTATTCTTCACCATCATGGCGAACTGGAATGGATGGATGCCCGTAATCACGATCAATGCGACCGAGTAAATAAGACTCACCACGATCACTGAACCGACCGATCCTAGAAACCTCTCGATAATCTTGTTCCCAAAACCGAACCCGAGAAAACCGCCCGCGCTCAGGTTCATATTATTCCGACCTGACCAGTCTTCGAAAAACCATGTCTGGAACTCCGCCAGGCAGGCCGCCGAAATCACCAACGCAGCGAAAGAGATCACGTTCCGGGGGTGAAATGGGCGGCAACCCGTTAAAATCTGGATCGCCCACCACGCCAGCACCGCCGGGATCAAAAAGCTCGCGACTCCGAAAAAGAAATACGAATACCCCGCCGTCACAGCACCGACAGGGCCAATGAAATTCCCTACCACCTCATTGCGAGCCGCCTGACTACTGAACGGCACCCAGCTTGGCAAATCCGCCGGCGAATACGAAATCAACGCCAGGAGAAACATCACGCAGAAGCCACCCAGTCCAATCGCCAGGATCTCGTGAAACGCGTATGGGCCATCTGGCACCTGCTTTCTCTTTTCCCTTTTCGGCTTCCGAGCCGCCGTAGTCGACTTGCGGGAAGATCCTTTTTTCGCGGTGCTGGTCTTTCGGGTGGCCATAAACCTCGGCTAAGTCACAAAATCGGTTCCAAATTCTAGAAATTACAAAAAACCGCCAAGATGCGGAGTTTTGGCACTAAATATGACCCAATTAACAATCTGGATCAACGTATATCTCGGAAATCCGAAACAAATCTCTGTCACCTCACCGGAATTGACATCTCCAGCCCCACAGCACTACCCTGTCCCCATGGCGAAAACCGCGCTCCACTTCCTCACCATCTCTCTCGCAGCACTTCTCCTGACCGGCTGCGGAGGCAACTTCCTCGTCGGAAAATGGACCATCGATCAGGAGCGAACCGTCGCAGAACTCTCCCCCGACGGAGAACCCGCCCAAGATGCTGAAGGACTTCTCAAAGCCATCGGCCAGGGACTCCAGAAAGGCCTCGCCCAGATACTCCTTTCCCAGTTCAAGGGGACCGTCCTCGAATTCACCCCCACCGAACTCCGCAAAACCCGTGACGGAGTCGGCACCACCGTCGAATACGAAATCCTCGAGCGCCCGACGACCAGCTCCTACATTGTAAAATACGCCGATGGAGAAATCACAACCTGGCAGAAAGTCGAGGGCGGCATCCGAATGAAATTCAGTGGAGGCCAGAAAGACCACTGGGTCTATTTCACTCCGGTGGCCGAGTGATTCTTCGAAAAGGCGCGCCTACTGATTCGGGTCAAACTCCACCCGTCCGATCCAATTCGTTGATTCCTCCCAGGTCGGATTCGAATTCGCAACATCGTCGTGCAGATCCTTATACTCTCCGACTAGCTTTCCCTTGTGATACAGGCGAAACCAGACTCCCATCGGTTCGAGCCGATCACGATTCTTCTTCGTCTCGGTGAAACTCGTCGACCCTCCATTGGTGTAAGTGATTGTCGTCCTCATCGTGCTCTTGCTTGAAGAATCCGTGAGCACAATCGAAGCCGTCGGGACAGAAGTGCCCCGGCCAGCTGGAAGAGATGTGATTTTCGTCAGCCCGCCAGCCTGATAGGTCGACTTGTTAGTCCCGCTGAAGCCCATTCGAACCGTGCGCTTGATGAAAACCCGATATTGAAGTTCAACGTCCTCCAACTCGACACCCGAGTCATTCGTAATCGTCGCGATATAGTGCGAAACATCCGTAGATTCCTGATTACCCCTTCCACTCAGCGACGGAGATTCCCCGCCCTGCCCGCTTGTCAGGGGAGACGCCCCCTCTTTCTCGAATACAGAAAAGCGGAAAGCATACGGAATATTGTCTTTCAGCCAGGCCTTCAGGTACTCCTTATCAGGTTCAGATAACTTGGAAACGGGAACCTGATAAATCGTCTCCCCCATCTTCAGTTTCACCGCCCTCCCTTCGAAACCAACGACCTCCGCAACGATGCTCTTCCCATCCACGCTCGTGAAACTCCGAACATCCGCGAATGCATCCGGAATACACAAAAGACTCAGCAATGAGAAAGCTATATAAATATGTTTCATGTCGGCAGGAGATGAACCTACCGAAAGAGGACCCTCATCAAACAAACTGGTCAACCGAAAATCCCGAGACCAATCGCCTCACCAACTATTCCGCAATCCTGTAACCTGCCCTATTCCACCGGTAACTTCTCCGCAATCCGCTCAGCCACAGCCGCCGCCAGCAGATCGCGCCCCGCGTCGTTGTAGTGGACGTCATTTTCTCCCTTCTGATACTTCGCCCGTTCCTCACCGATCACCTCGTAGAGGTTGTTGATCGCGACCCCGTGCTTCATCATCACTTCCCGAGCTGCCGCATTAAACTCCTCCGCCCTTTCCTCAGAAACCACGATCTCCATTTTCTTTTCCGGTCCGACACACGGCGGAGTGGTGACTGCAAAAATCAGCTTCGCATCCGACTTCGACTTCATCTTCATCACCATACTCTCCAGGCTCTTCGCGTAGGACTCAGGCGTCGCCTTCACCTCCTGACTCCAGCCATACCAATCCCAGAGACCGAAGTTAAAGTGGATCACATCCCAGTCGCCCTCTCCCAACCACTCCTCGATGTGCTCATCACCAAATGCCGACCATCGGCAATTCGTGTTCGGACGATGCACATTCGCCTTCCCATCCAGCAGACGCCGAACCCGCGGAGTGTACCCGATCGAAATCGAATCCCCGACAATCAGGACCCGCGGCAACTCCGGATCATCCACCGGATTCGCGAATGCATTCTGAAACGGGTCCGACTTCGGATCATCTTTGGCCGAAGAGCCAATCGGGAGCAGCAGGAGAGTGAGCAGCAGAAAAGGTAGAACTCGTTTCATAAGAACGAGCGAGCGTAAGTCGACCAACCGGAAGCCGTCAACCCCTCGGAATCACTTCACGATCCCACCAAAACAACGAAAGACTCTCTCGGAATGCTAAGGAAAGTCCTTCTGGCGGGTCGAAAGACAGGCAAGAATTCGCGGACTCGATTTCTAATGAGCCGTTTCGAGATTTGCCTTTCCCCACAAGAATTCCCTACACTCAAACGTAAATGATCATATAGACATGAAGACACGACTACTATTCCCCGCCTGTTTCTTTCTTCTCACTGCTTCGCACGCGGACGACCTTACCGTCGGTCTCGCCGTCTCCGAATACCCCCGCACCGAAACCCAGACCGGCAGCGGAGACTACTTCATCGAACGCGAAAACTTCGGCCAACCCGTCGGTCCCGAATACCTCGTCGACACCCTCGACGGATGGGAATGGGACCAGGAAAGAAACGCCACCGCCAGCGGATTTCTCCGCATTGAAAAACCGGGCAAATACGAATTCATCAGCGACAGCTTCTACGACCGGAACGAGCTGCGCGTCAGCGGCGAACTCCTCTGCAGCTACCGCGACGGGACAGACCGGATCGCTACCATCGACCTCACCGAGGGCCTCGTCTCCATCGAATCCTCCGGATACGTCGGCTCCCGCGGCAAAGCCGTCGTAAAATGGCGCCCACCCGGCCAGGCAGAATTCTCTCCCATCCCCCGCAGCCTCTTAGCACACAAGAAACGAGAAGTTCCCCTCGTAAGACGATTCGAACTCCCCCGCTCCAACGACAAAAGCCTCGTCGTAGTCGCTAAAGACTTCGTCCTCGAAGTCTACAAAAACGGAGTTCGCGTTCCCGAAGAAAAACGCCACCTCCTCCTCGATCGATTCGGAGCCACCGCCGAACGAATCGACCTCGACCTCGTCCCCGGAGACTGGCTCGTCTTTCATGTAGCCAACAATCGCCTTCGCCACGACGGCTCCAAATTCTTTTCTATCTCAGCCCCCCACGGAAAGGAAAAGCACGGCATCGTCACTAATCCCGACTCCGCCAACTGGAGCATCTGCGACGACCCTGTCCGTTCCCGCGACTTCATCCAGCAGCGCGAAGAAGGAACCGAATCCCGCGCCATGCCCATCTCCCACGAATGGGAAGAAGGCATGAAATACATGCGAGAGTTTGCAGGCGACAATTTCCACGGCCGTCCACTCTGGGGTGCCGCCCCATCCACCTGGATCAAATACATCGTACCCGAAAACCCGGAGCTACCGGTATATGTGGCGAGGAGTGAACGGTAATCAGCTCGTTTTGGCAGTGTAATGACCGATGCAACACTCGTCATACTCAGTTCACTGTGTGCCATCCTTGGAAGCATCTCAGTTGTTTTTGATTCGTTTCGGCACAGAACCATTTCGGTCATCGCAATTGTCGGCGGTTTGGGGCCATGGATCGCGATGCTACTTTTCTACCGAATACCGAGCTCCGAACTCGCCGCTTGGTCGCTGGTGTTATCCGGACCGATTCTTAGCCTTGTAGCAGGGATTGGATATCTGTACTCGGGAGCGAAGGTCGCGAGTTTGTTGATGTGGATTTGCTTCTTCGTATCCGTCGGCTGGCTCACGGCATACTTGTCCGCTCTCGGCATGGCACACGTCTGAAGGAACTTGGCAGACAGCAAGTCAGCCGCGAGCTGCTCAAAGCCCAAGAATCCATTAGTAAAAATAAATACCCGGAAGAGGTTGCGCCAATCCCGGAGAATACGGCGAACACTATATCTCCTGTAACAACCTCACTCGACAATCCGAACGTTATCCTCCTCCCCCAACGCCTTCCTCACCGTCGTTTCATCGATCACCTCGATCAGCATCTCATAAAACCCCTCCGAGTCCTGGGCGACCACCAGACGAATAATTTCCTGGACCACCTCCTCCTGCTTGATCGTGACATTCCGCATGGCAGCGTCACCGGAAACAGGAGCCTGCGGATTCAACACCGCCGCAAGAGCGTCACCGGATTGTTCCAACTCCGCCATCACCTCCGGATCGGCATCGTAGTTCTTCTCAATCGACATCATGAGCTCCTCAAACTCTGACGACATGAAGACCTCAATGATGGTTTCCATACTCGCGTCCTTTGCCAGAGCGGCATCCACCTTCGCTTGGAATTCCGGGGAGATGAGCGGCCTCTGCATCGCATCATCAGCCGAACCCGCCTTCGGTCCCTCCGCACTCTCCTCGGAAAAAGGAGGCACCTCTGGAACCGGTGTCGGCGGCGAAGTCTCCCCCGGTTCCGATCGCGGCAAGGGCGGATCCTCTTTTACCGGCGGCGCAGCCTTCTCACAGGCCGCGAGAAAAAACATCACCGCCACACACCAAGATAACCGGGGAGCGAAATCCTGCATGTAGCCGGGACGAGTGAAGGAGGGAGGATCTTAGGGGAAGGGACGGTCCAAACAAAACCTAGGTGAGCTGCAATGGATTTTTTGGACCATCTGTATTTATTTCAGTAGTAGTGTTCGGGTGAGATTTTCGATCGCGTGGGGGGGATTCCGTATCCGAGCCCAATCGATAGAAACCAGACCGCGAACCGAATCACAGGTACCTGCTAGCACCCTTTCGCACTGCCAGAGTGCCCCTTGGCAAAAATGGAACGCTGTTCTGCAAGGTTTGTCCTTGGAATCAATAGGCCCGTTGTGTAAGAAATCCTTTCACTCCCCAATTTGCCACATGGATGAATTTGACCAACAACCGTTCAGCGATGCGGAATTTGCTGAGAATCCGGAACAACGGTGCCCGGTAATTCTTTTGCTGGACACGTCTTATTCAATGAGCGGCGCTCCAATTTCGCAGCTAAATGAGGGACTTGCGACTTTGCGGCAGGAACTGATGAATGATCCGATGGCCGCAAAGCGTGTTGAGTTAGCCATGGTTACTTTCGGCCCTGTGGAGATAAGGTCCGATTTCGCCACTGTGGATCATTTCTATCCTGAAACACTTGTGGCAGACAATGCAACACCAATGGGCGAAGCGATTGTAACCGGGCTCGACATGCTTCGGCAGCGGAAGGACCGATACCGAGACAATGCTGTGAAATACTATCGCCCATGGGTATTCCTGATCACCGATGGTGCTCCTACTGACAGTTGGGAAGAAGCCAAGGCGCGCGTCCACCAAGGTGAAGCCAGCAAAGAATTTATGTTCTATGCGGTTGGTGTAGATCAGGCAGACATGAACGTCCTCGGGCAGATTGCAACACGCCAACCCCTCAAACTAAAGGGGCTGGCATTCAAGGAACTGTTCGAGTGGTTGTCCAGTTCCCTTAGTGCCGTCTCGCAGTCCAACCCCGGCGATTCAGTTCCGCTTGAGAACCCCACCACCCCGGATGGCTGGGCTGTAGCAGAGTGATGCTATGGCGTGGCGGTGGGCATCAGCGTCCGTAATTGGTTCGGCCCACATTCAAAGTGGCGACAGGCTACAAGATGCCTATGTTGTTTCCGAAATTAGCAAGGACTGCGTTTTGGCTGTTGTATCGGATGGTGCTGGAAGCGCCCAATTTGGAGCATTTGGCGCATGGCTCGTTTGCCGATTTCTCACGGTTCGATTTCGTGAGTGGATTCATGAGAATCCTGAGTTGCCTTCGAACGCGGAATTGTCAGGCTGGATAGAGGAACTGAGAGAGCGGATTTCCGGCATAGCTTCCCAGCGCGAGACGAATCCCCGGCAATTCGCGGCTACATTGGTTGCAATTGTTGTTGCTCCCAATGAAGCAGTCAGTCTGCACATTGGCGACAGCGCAATTGTTGGGAGGAAAGAGGGAAAGTGGGAAGTGCTTTCTTGGCCCGAGAGTGGCGAATATGCAGCAACGACTTACTTTGTTACGGATAACCCAGAACCACGTCTTCATATCATTCGTCATGCTCCTGAGCACGAAGCTTTCGCGCTTTTTTCTGACGGTGTTGGCGATCTGGCATTGTCGCATCTAGAAAGGACCGCGCATACACCATTTTTGGGTCCCATGATACGTCCGGTAGATGATGCCTCGGGCGAAGGCCGACTTGTCGAACTTTCGGCGAAGTTGGCGGACTATCTCGCCGGATCATCAGTTTGCGAACGCACCGACGATGACAAAACGCTGATTCTTATTTCTCGGAGATGACCGTGGAAGAAATAGTTATCGGGAATAATCGAGCACTAGTTGCCGAATTGATCGGAAGGGGTGGCGAGGGCGAAGTTTACGGAATTAAGGGACGCTTGGGGATAGCGGTCAAAATTTACAACCCCAATCTGCGCACCCGACGCGAAGAAAAGGTGCGTGCTATGGTCGGCGAAGGTCTCGCCGTCAAAACCGACCTAGTTGCTTACCCCGATGAAGTTGTGACTGATCGTCGCGGAAGTTTCCTTGGTTTTAGCATGCGCCTGGTTTCGGGCTACCGCCCGCTGCATGAGCTTTATAGTCCGAAGTCTCGCCAACGCTATTTCCCAAAGGCGGATTATCGCTTCATTGTCCACGCTGCACGCAACGTCGCACGCGCCATCGGGAAGGTGCATCAAACAGGGTGTATCATTGGCGACCTAAATCATTCAGGTGTGCTTGTGGCGCAGGAAGCAACAGTCGCTTTAATTGATGCCGATAGCTTTCAATTCAGCCTAAATGGCAACTCCTTTCCTTGTGTTGTCGGAGTCCCCGAATTTACCCCACCTGAGCTACATGGAAAGAACTTCGCTTCCGTTCGGCGAACGATCGAACACGATAATTTTGGGATGGCCGTGGCGATTTTTCACCTCCTTTTCATGGGCCGCCACCCTTACGCTGGGCGACATAGCGGCGCGGATATTTCGATGGGCGATGCTATTGCTCAAAACCGATTTGCCTTTTCACTCACTCGCCAAGCCGCAACCCAAACCACACCACCGCCTGGTTCCCTCACTCTCGACATGTTCCCGGCTGCATTATCCCACACAATAGAGAATGCATTTGGGGTGTCACCGAACGCGCGTCCAAGTGCGTTGGACTGGATCCACGCACTTGACTCGCTGGAAGGCACGCTTGTCCGTTGTAGTAAGATCAAGATGCACTATTACCCCGGCAATGCCAAGGGATGCCTATGGTGCAAGCTGTCTGGTATTAGCGGCTTTGATATGTTTCCAGACCTGTCTACGGTTGAGCCGCAAATTACGACCGATACCCGTGGCACGGAACAAGCTATTCGCGAAATTTTGGCGTTTCGCTTCCCCACTGTCGCGGACTTGCTTCCTACTCCGGCTAAACCTCGTGGCGGAAGTAAAGCACTACGCGAGGCTAGGAGCGGAATGCACTGGAGAACCTTTCTTGGTATTCTTATGATGTGTGGTTCCGTCGCGGGTTTCGTCTTTGCCACCCCGGCGTGGTTCATTTGGATCGGTTTGGGTTTCTGGGGTTGGGCCTTTGTCTCCAATCGTGCAATTCAATCCGCCCCTTTCCTGCAAGCCTACAAGGATGCTGACGAGTGGGTGCAACGTGAGTTGAGCGCGTTTGTTCAGCGCAATGGAATTACCGAGGCGGTCAAAGTGCGAGGTGATCTGGATGCTGCCATCTCAGCCTATAGAGGCCACGAAGAAAAACTCGCGCGCGAATTGGTGGTGTTGAAGTCCAACAGGGAGTCGCGCCAGCGACATTCCTATCTCGACCGCTTCCCCATACGCAACGCGAGTATTTCTGGAATTGGTCCGGCTAAGACTGCAACACTCATATCCTTCGGTATCGAGACCGCCGCCGATGTGAACCAAACATCTGTCCTTCGCGTTCCCGGATTTGGTAGCGTTATGACAAGCAAGCTCGTGGCATGGCGTCGCGGCCTTGAGTCCCGGTTCAAATATGACCCAAGACCGAACACTCAAGATGTTGCCGACGAAAGGGCACTACGCATGCGATTCGCTGCGGAAAAACTCAAGCTCGAAGCTACGATTCGAAATGGACTGGGCACCCTAAGGAACGTCAAGGCTCGCCTCGAAGCGCTACCTTCGAAAGCACGAAATGACAGATCACTTTCGGGCGCCCTTTTAGCCCGAGCACGTGCCAAACAAGACTTGCGCGAATTGGGCACTTCGGTTCCAGCTTCAACCGTCACCCTATCGGTGGTAACACCTCCGAGACCCGCATCACAGCCACCCCAAGGTCCCCGCGTTACAACGCCCTCACCGTCGCGTACGAGCGCAACGCCTAGTTCCCCAACCTGCCAACTTTGTGGTTCACCGATGCGGCGACGTTCGGGACGTTACGGGCAATTCTGGGGGTGTTCTCGGTATCCACACTGCAAGGGAACCCGAAACATTTGACTCGAAAAATCTCGGTTTCGGTATGGCGGTGTGGGGCAGCCGTCAATTTTCAATTCTCACAAAACAACCTTTCCGTCTTACCGGATATCCACACCATTAGTAGCCTTCTCTTTGCACCTTCCAAAGCACGTTTCAACCCAAAACCGGTCACTACGCTATGGGGAAATGGAAAAAAATAGTGGGGGCTCGATCAAACGTCACTTCCGCAAGATCTTCTCCATCGCTTTTCCATTGGCCAGCTCGTCGATGAGCTTTTCGAGATAGCGAACCTAATTCCTCAGCGAAGGACACCTCGCCGCCGACGGCGACCACGAAACCCTCGTCGGCAACTGCGAAGACTACGCCACCGCCTACCACCGCTGGGAAGCAGAAGAAACCACCTTCACCTGACCGATCCTCAAGAAGCTGGAGTGAGGCCTTCAGGCCTTCCCAAAGACTCCGTATAGTATGGTAGCCGCTCGCTCGCGGACAGAGCCCCACTTCTGCCTTATGCCCGTAACCTTCTGCCTATTCCTAACCCACCCACAAAAACATCGACCAAATAATAGTATCATGTTAGAATAACCCCATGACAAATCAACCCTCCCCAACTCACCGTCCCCTCAACCAGAAACACAAACACTTCCTCGACCGCTACCACATCACCGGTCAACTCGGCCAATCCTGGCTCGACGCCGGATACAACTGCACCATCGAAAGCGCCTCAAGCAACGCAGGCCGCATTCTCCAGCGCGAAGACGCACAACAATACCTCGCCTCCCTCCAGCAACACGACCGCGACAAGTCGGGCTGCACCCGCGAGATGATCATCGACCGCTTCAAGCAGATCCTTTTCAGCGAAAACGCCCGCGACCGTGACGTCATCCTCGCGGGACGCGAAATCGCCCGAATGATCGGTGCCTACGACCTTCCCGAGAAAAAGCCCGAACCTCAGGTCGACACCCTCAAGGAATTCATCAAAAAAGTCCGCGCTGGAGAACACATCGAATCCGAAGACACAGAGCCCGCACTCCCTGATTCCACATCCAACTACGTCGCCTACAACCGTTCCAGCACTGCTCTCTGGCTCCCCGACACCTCCGACGAAGACCAAGCCGACACCGA
>PAAG01000050.1 GCA_002698785.1 Verrucomicrobiales bacterium
GAGATGACCTGCGCCACGAGATCTTCGATCTGTTCCGCCGAATCATACGGTAGTTTCCCTTTTGCGGTCATCCACCCTACTCTCCAGAGCTCTTCGTATGCCATGGCCCAGGATTCGGATCGATCATCTCTCAGATCCTTGAGCGTGACAGCGTCAGATGGGCCTACCTGCGTCATAATAGAAACCTTCGTCTTGATTGATTGCCTGCTCTCTAATGCCAAAGGCCGGGTGAAGGTGCAAGCGGCGAATGGCAGGTCGATGAATCCACATGGAATCTGGAGTGATGCAATCATCAATTCATTTGGCCCTCATTCCCAATCTGATTTTGAGAAATTCAGGTCTTTCGCAGGTCGTTTCGTTCGAGGTGATTTCATAGGTCGGGGAATGACTGGTTACTCATAGAGAATCGAATCGAAGGCCCTTCTGATTGGGATTCTGGAAATTTTTTCCAGAACCGGTGGAAGTCTTTTGATGCATCCAGAACTGCCCCTCCAATCCGCCACACCCTAATTTTATGAAAATTATATTTCTTATTGCTATTATTGTAGGATTTGCTATTTTTTATGTTGGAATCCTCCTACACGAAAGGTTTTCCCACACAACACACCACTCAGACAGTTATGAAATCAGCAACCGCAATGGTGGTCGGGCTCGTCATGATGCTTGGCCTCTCAACACTAAATGCCCAGAATGAGGAGACACCGCTCATTCCTGTAGGCTCTCTCAGTGCGTTCCCGACAATCGTTCAAACAGGCACGCACCCAACCCTAACCTGGGACATCGTCCTCCCAGAAATCGTTGACGACGTAGTCGATATCGAAGGTCCAGGCACTCTTGTTCCTACTCGAGACCTCGTAATGGATGTTCGAGTCGTCGGTGCATCAGTGAAACGTGTCTGGCTGAACTATTACGGCCAAATTGTAGACTGGGAATGGGTGATGACCCAATTGCAGATAAACTACAACGGTGAAGGGTACAACGAAATTTTCTTCAACACCCAAGATCACGTAAATCCCAATGAGATTGTTTACAGTCGGGTTGTACAGGAAGGTGCCCCGGTAGACTTTGGGGGAAGGTATGTAAATTCGAACGGGTCCTGGTCCACTTGGTACAGCACGACAAACAGCACTAACGTGGTAGCGCTCCAGAACGGTGATACACCTCCGACTACGACTCCGATGTATGATCAACCAACCATCGAATCGTTCATTCTCCCCTACCTTGATGAGAACGGGAAGATCAAGCTTGGAGCGAGGGATGTAATCGTCCTGATGGAACTGACTCACACCAATCCTGATGACGGTGGCTACGACCTTCAGGACCTCGCGGTTCTAGTCACCTTCTATGATGAGGTTATCGAGGATGATGGGACTACGACCGATGCTTCGGACTCATCCTACGAGCACACCAACAACGGACACGGTAACAACGATGATGGTGTCGATATGAGTAACCCCGGTAATTCCAAGGCGGGTGAGGACTCTGACCCCACCGTCGATGACGAGTCTAAGAAGCGCGGTCGCCGTAAGAAGTAATAATAAAAAGGCATCGGTCACCCTACAACACAGCTCACTATTCCTATGATCAAATCGTCTACGACTCTCGTTCTTATTGGCCTTCTGGCAGGAAGCCTTGCTCCGAGTGCAGCCACCGCTGCACCGGGGAAAAAGTCCAAAACAGTGATGCGCGATGCCGCTACTCACAATGAGTTGAGCAACAAGTTGCGCATGGCCCAACAGAAGGACCCTATTCGCGATCTTGGCCCCGCCATCGGGAAGACCGAAGAGGACCCCGCAGCGAAATTCGCCGGGCGTGATTTGGTCAAAGACTCCGCCATTATCTGCTATCGCGGGTATCTGACGCTTGTTCCAAAGAAATCTGTGCTTCATACGCCGGACCATTTGAAAGATCGTTTCGGTGAAAAACCGAACATCAAGATCGTTCGCTGGCCCGATTTCTTTCAAGCGAATCGAGGCTGGATTCGAACGATGGAGGTTACAAAAGACCAGGTCATGGGTAATGCACCGCTTCCAGAATCCACCCTGGAAGCCATTCAGAAGAGTTCATCTCTTATCATTGCCACCTTCAACGGTGGTCCCGTATCCGTACTGCCCTACGAGCCGCCTTCCGAAGATGAAGCTACGAACACTACAGAGGGCAACACCAACCAGGAATAATCCTCATGAAATTTCAATTCTCAACAGCACTGACAATTCTCTCAGCAGCTCTACTGCTGAACGCGCCTCAGACATCACAGTCTGACGACTACACTCACTTCGTCCGGCAGATTCAAATGCCCGAAGCAGCCGAGTATGACATGGATGTAGAACAGGAGGGTTCTCGCCAATCCAATCTACCAATCAATCCAAACGGCGCTCGATTCGAGCTCTGGACGGTGAAGGCAGATCCCCTGACCAGCTACCTTCTGGATACTACCTACGTGAACTCCTACATCCCTGTAGCGTCCATTTCGATCACATCCGAAGATCCATATGAAGTAATCCCCCGCACCAGGGCGGACCGTCCCTTCGAGGTTACGATCGAAGTGAGTGGAATGAGCACAGATCCAGCCGCTCCAGAACCGGCTCGATCCGTGAAGCTGCTGCGCCACGTGCAGGATTACCCTGGAAAAGGAAACGGTAAAAACATTGACCGCGGACAAGCCACACTCATTTCCCAAGGTTCACTCAACAGCAATGGCGCCCATACCTTGAATTACACTGTGACTTCCATTCCCGGCAGCGACAGGACAAAGGTTCGTGGAGAAGAACGCTTTTCCGTATTCTCTCTCGAAGACTACGAAGCGCCGGAGTCTCAACTTTCAGCGGAATTTATTCAGATTTGGCCTGTTGCTGATTGTTCGGTCAGCGGACTTACCAACGGAGAGAAGATCACTGGTACAGCCCCTGACGTCACAGTAGATCTCAACGACCTTTACCCAGACTCCTGGACCTATGCACAGGTCTATGAAGGGCAACCTTCCCTGGGCACGAACGGAGTCCTCGTCCCCGGAAGTTCGATCCTTGTCGATACTTCGGTTCCGAAGGACGAAAAGATGAGAATCAGAGACTGGGACAGTGTGATTGAAGAGGATGGCACCTGGACAATCGAAATTATCACCGTCACTCCATTTGGCTCCGACAGATTGGCTTACAAGGTCTTCGAAGTTGACCGTAAGCTAGAAATCAACGGAGCAGTAACATCAGTCGAGTAAGATCAAAAACGACTTCCTTCTCTCGTCATGCGTAATCTCAAACATCGTAAATCCCGCGAAAGAGGCTCTGCCCTCATTGAGATTGCTGTGAGCTATGGTGTGCTAGTAACGATAGCCGTTCTTACGCTGAAAGCATCAGTCAACGCCTCCACTGCCCAGATGTGGACGGTGAAACAGGCCATGACCGATGCCTTCGTTACTCGAGAAAGCGCCCTTGCCTCCCGGTATCCATTCGACGAAGTGACGGGAGACAGCTCACTCTGGGCGTTGTACCCCTCGACTTCGGCTTCGACGGTGACAGTAGGTAAACTGCCAGGGGGAGCAGAAGTTACGGCAAAGCTCTACCGCACTCGTATTCCTGACTCGAACAACCTCCCCAGTGCTGGCGGGTCAGGAACGTCTACGACGAATCCGGGTGGGACAGAAGCCTGGAAACTTCAGTCGGTCCTCGCCTACACCGTAGGAGACAAGGAATACGTGAAAACCAGAACCACGCTCCGCACACGATGAAACGTCTGCCCGAGAAGCTAAGAAGAAAAGCCTTTACCGTTCTGGAAATGACCATGGCGATGGCGCTGGCTATGGGCATTGCGGCAACCGTCATCGGATTGCTGCAACAGCAGGTTTCCTTTACGTCGATTCTAACAAAGTTCAGTTTTCTTCGAGACGATGCACCACAGGTAAACACCCTGTTGTCATCGATCGTGAGTCGAGCAGATACCTACCGTCTCTTCGGGAGCTATCAAAATGCAAAATCGCTTTCGAACCCTGTCCGAAGCAATGCCACAACTCTCTGGCTGCGCTTTCGCAATCCGGACGGCTCTATTGACAATGGAGCGGTGGTCTTCGAGAACGAAGAACTCAATTTCTATTACAAGAACCACAACACGGCCAATTGGCCTTCCTCCCCATCCTGGACAATCTCGTCCAAACCAACATCCGTCGTTTTTGCCAACACAAGTGGAGTCCTCGAAATTACTATGAGAGGACCAACCGGGGAGGAAATCACCTACGCAGGTAACCCCGACTAAATGAAAGCTACATTCTCCTCAGGCAAAGCGACCCGAAACAAAGGGTACGCAACAATCGCCGTCGTCTGCGCCATCGCCATGGTTCTCCTCGCGATGTCAGCCTTCACCATGCGCGGAAACATGAACAGTTTCGGCTCCCAGGCTCGCGCCCAGGTGAAACAAGACTACTCACAGAAGGAAGACGCGATTCTCAATTCACTTTTACATATCGTTCCCAACAAGGCCATTGGTGCCATGCAGAGGAATTCTGCGAGCAGTGCAAGTGATTACACCTGGGACACAATTTTTGAAGAGGCTCTTGATCTGGCAAATGCCGAGCAAGCAGCGAGTGTCGAACTTTTGCAATCGCTAGATCTCGCATCCGCTATTTCGGCCAATACGGGAGATTCGGATTTCAGCTCGGCTTCTGATTTCGTCGAAGCACCTGTACACACCGCAGAGGGAGATTCGAACCTTGTCAATGGTGGAAACTGGTGGGAGTACTACATGCTCCAAGACGGAACAATTGGGCCTAACATTCCAGCCGCATTACGAACGCCCAACTACAACCTCTATCTGCTCGATAAGAAGTATCCGATCATCTCCACTCAGAAGCAGTATGTGGATTGGTATCAGAAGGGGCTTTACCTGAACCCATACTACTATCCCGACTTCAACCTCATCCAATATCCAGATGTGAAATTCGGTTATAAGCGACCCGGCGAACTTTTTGTCGCAAAGCGGAACTGGTGGGTGTTCTCCCTGATTTTCGGTAAACACAACGAAGACAAGACGGGAATCCCGCCAGTTCGGAAAGACTACGTTCTATCTATCTACGAGATCCCCTCTCAATTGCCCCTCACAGCAAGTTCCTTGATGAAAGTCGGTCAATTCGCAGATGGCACAGATTGGAGCAATATCAGCCTCGACGGCGGAATCTATGCTGATGTTCTCCAGACAGACGGTACAGTCAACGTTTCGCAAGGTTCGATCTCTGCTCGCAAGTCTGTGAATTTAAATGGCACGACAACCGTTGCCGGAACGACTGTCACTTCAGGCTTTGATGATATCGGAGAACGGGAAGAGAGGGCCTTGTCTTCCGATTCCGGCACTGACTTCTATGATGCCTCAGTTACAGGAAACGTAGGAAAAGTCGCCTTTATTCCTCTGAATCCAGGGAACGATTTCCTGAAACGAAGCAGCGACGGATCGTCCAGCGAGCGGATCTCTCCCACCGGTTGGAAGGATTATACTCGGGGCGCAAACCGGGCTGTTATGCGGATCGAGATCCTGGAAATGTCCGACATCGACACTCAGATTCCTACCAAGATTCGCCTCTATTACAGAGACAACAGCAACAGCCTGCGGAACGTCACGTATACGCGAGGCTCAAACTGGCCATCAGAAGTCGAGTCCGGTGGAGCCTCCTTCCCTTTTCAGACCGACGTTCTCGACAACCTTCGGAATGCTTTCGTGGTGTATCTGGATCGACTGCCAACTTTTCTGGAAGGACTCCCCTACCCGGGAAATATCGAAAGAAACAATTCCATCTACATCGCCCCTGATGAATCGGATCCCACCGTCCAAGCTCCCAGCATCCCCTCCGTCGACTCTGACGCGGCCATCACTCTTCGCGAAGGAAAGGACATGTCGCGCTACACGTCTGGATTCTCGGTGGTTACCAATCTTAGATTGTATATCGGGGACAGCTTGAATAATGTCGCAATCACACCGCCAGTTAACTCGGGAATTCCTTCGGGTTCTGAATTTTTTCCTCCTATCTCGCTCTTTGCTCCGGAAAAACGTTTCGGAGAGACTTTGTCTGTCGAAAAGTCTGTAGATCTGCGAGGACAAATCAGCACCTTGAAAAACTCCACGGGCGATACTTTCAACCCACTGGACCTGAAAGGTGCTGATGATTCGCGTGTCGAATCACACAAATTGAACGCGGAACTCATTTCTCTTCGAAGCCCTGCGGAACTCCCTCCCATCTATATGATGAACTGGATGGTGACGATCGAGGAGATTCAGTGAGCCAGCAGAACGGAAAAAGGCATTTTGCGGCGCAATTTGCTGTCGAAAAATCCTGCGCCTCCAAGCCCTAACCTTCGCAGAAGTAGGCTAAATATGCCTCAAGACTGCGATAATGGTTAAGAAACGCGAATAAAGCTCTTGATTATTAAAATTATTGAAATAATAGTTTAAATAATCATTTTGTTTTCTGTTTTCTTTAGCCAACTCATGAATACATCCAGCTCTGACCCGTCCGTGACGATTCCTGAAGGAGTCACCATCGGCTATCGCAGTCGAAAGCTACTCGGTGGCAGTCCAGAAACCCTTCTGGCAACCGCTGAACGGCAGATTTCTCTCACGCCCGGCCGCCACCTGCTTCTTGCCAGGAATGGTCGAGGAAAAACCACGCTACTCAAAACGATAGCTCGAATCATCCCCTCTCTCGAAGGGGAGATCGGATGTGATGGAACAGTCCAGTTTGTCGATGAAGACCTTCGATTCGACAATGAGTTGAAGCCCAAGCAAATCTTTGCTGCGCTTTTCAAAAACGGTCAGAGAGCTTTCGCTATGGAAATGGCCGAACGCATCGAGTTGGATGTCAATAAGCCCTATGGAAAACTTTCCAAAGGTAATCGGCAAAAAGTGGGACTGATCGTCGCCGAAGCAAGAACCTACGGAGATGGCCCTCATATCTTACTTCTTGATGAGCCATTCTCCGGTCTCGATTTCGCGGCAAGAGAAAAGGTCGACGAGATCTGGAAGGAGAATAATGACCACATCGTGAGGATCGTCTGCGTTCATCCTGACGAACCTACGCTGAAAGCAGACAGTGCCCTGCTCATTCGGGAGGGAGCGCTCGAACAACTTGAGGTCGACGGAGAGCTCGACTGGATGGAAACCAAACACTCACTGAATTAATCCTGCGTTATCCAATCACCCTTCGCATCACCATGGAACTTTACAAATTAACGCTAGTTTCGATCCTGAACCGGAAAACGTTTGCCATCTTCGGACTACTCCTAGTGGCTTTGCCTTTCGTATTTCCGCTTATCACGCCCTGGGAATCCAAGCCTTCCCTGTTGGAGCCTGCCAGAGCCCAGACAGCTTGGGTTCTTCTCTGGATTACTGCCCTTGGCTGGCTCCTTTTCCAGGGATCCGCTATTGGTGACCGTTGGTCATCCCACGGAATACTGGAATATTTCAAAACCCTTGGTCACTCAAAGATCAATCAGCTGTTCCAGCTCTGGCTCAGTTGCTTCACCATTTTTGGTGTTTTTGCCCTGATTACCTTCGTGATCAGCACTTTTACCGCTCTTCCGAGTGATCCAGTCGAATCGAAACAATGGATCGCCACTAACATCCAATACCTTCTGCTGTTCCTGCTGGTGACGGGTCCCCTGCTAGTGCTTTCAATCTCACTCGGAACGAGATTGAATGGTGCTGCTGCCTACGCCATCACTGGAGCACTTGGTCTCTACGGCCTCTTCGGCATTGGTCAATTGGAGGTCTTTCTTGCAGATAACAAGAACACTTTTCTGAATCTTGTTTATTTGATCTCTCCGCACTATCACCTCTCTGACCTGACTTCCCGCCTCGTATTCAAACTGGGAAGTATACCTTGGAATGAGCTGGCACAAATCGCAGCCTACCTCGGTGGTCTCGCACTTGTCACTCTTGGTATTTCCTATCCCCTCTATCGCGAAGGAAAATGAACGATCTGACGAAGAAATCCCTCTGGGTAATCCCCGTAGTAGCCGGAGTTCTCTTGACTGCGTCTGCAACAGGGTCCCTTTACGACGCAGGCAATCTCCGACACGGGAACAATGTCTTCGCTATTGAACGATCGGCCTACGGTCGCCTTCTTGCCCGGCTCTCCGAGACCACGATCGACCGCGTCTGGCATCTGGGAGTAGAACAGATCGTTCCGCACAACATCCCCGGACATTCTGATAGCCATGCAGGTGACACTGGTCATGAACACTGTGATCATGACCACGGTGTTTGTGAGCATGATGATGGTCACGACGAGCATGTAGCAAAAGGACCTAGGAAGTCTCCTATCGAAGCAACCAAAGCATGGTTCGATGAGATGCGTGTTGTGAAATATACGCGGACCAACCCCTACGCTATTAGCGAGCGGCACTCTCAAATGGTAAAGCGAGAAATCGAAGAGATGCTACTGAAAAGTTACCGGATGGATCCAACCCATTACGGCGCCTACAATTCGTATCACCTCTTCCTCACCACCTATGATTTTGGAGGCAATGATAAGAAACGTGAGCATGCGAGATTGATTGCAGAGAGAACTATTGCCGAAGTATTCAAAGAAAAAGAAGACCCCGAACCTTGGCTGACCGCTGCTTCAGCAGCAATGAACCTTTTCCTCCTGGATACCGAAAAATTCACCGTCGAGGACAAGCCGATTCCTTCCGACATACTGAAGCTCCATCAATCGCGCGTTGGCTACTGCCTCGCTCAGTTCGACCAGCTCCAGAAGCAATCCGAGAAATTGGGCATTTGGGAGAACCTCTCCACGGAGCGGCAAATTGAAATCACCCAACGGCAACGATTTGCTGAACGGACATTCGTACAATTCGAAGCGATGATTGCTCGTGCGGATGCGGCAAAATCGGCCAACGATGAAGGCGAAGTGGCCACTTCTAACGGCGACGAAGCAGACAATTAGCGCTCGCCAACCTCTATCTTCTGTTTTGCGAACGCTCTTTCGAAAGAAAGGGCGTTTTTGCTTTTCGCAATTGGTCGTTCCGCTATCTCAAAAAGGACGAGACACCACAAACTTCGGCTGTCACAGGGTAAACGAGCCGAGACTATTTCATAAAAGCCAGAAAAGTTAATTCTTTTTAAA
Organism: Verrucomicrobiales bacterium; assembly: GCA_002698785.1. Lineage (GTDB taxonomy): Bacteria > Verrucomicrobiota > Verrucomicrobiia > Verrucomicrobiales > DEV007 > Arctic95D-9. The sequence goes on from PAAG01000050.1 coordinate 9,104, forward strand.
TTTTATAAAAATTATCTTGAATTATGGTTTTTATTGTTTATATTTCGATTATATTATTACCGCTAGTACTTTTTGATGGAGCCCTCCTTAGAGACAAAACAAGCCCACCATGTCATGAGCGAAGTGTTCACTCGTGCCGGGGCAAACTCTATCTCCGATATCCAGATACGGAGCGGCACCTGCGTGTATTGTCACACAAAACAGGGGCTGGAAATTATCTCAACGCTCGGTGAGCTCCCTTCCAACATCGTAATGGCGGTGATCGAATACCTTTACGATCGCCAAGAGTCGGAAGCAGGAGCACAAGTCGCATCCCTTCAAAATATGCGGGCGGTTCGCGAGCGACTCCTTGAAGACAAGGTCGCTGACTTCAGTTGCGATGGCTTTCCCCTACCCGACGGCACTATCTCTGGCCGGATGCGTGTGCAGGCCCACCTCAGCACCTCGGGCCCTGGAGTTACCTGTCGTATTTTGAGCGACGATATCGCTGAACTCGATACTCTTGGTCTCGGCAAGGACACTATTCGTTCTCTTCGTGAGTTCATGAAACGCCGCCAAGGTTTCGGTCTGGTTACCGGGCAAACTGGCTCTGGTAAATCGACCACGCTTGCAGCGATTCTCGACTGGCTTCGCCAGAATCACCCTCGTCATATCGTTTCCGTAGAGGACCCGATTGAGTATCGCTACTCTCGTTATTTGAAAAACGCCGACGCACATGGTCGGCCCATTCCTGCCCCCGGATTTGTTACGCAGCAGGAGGTCGGTAAGCACGTAGGAACTTACAAGCAAGGTCTGAAGGATGCCCTGCGTAAAGCACCCCACGTCATTCTGATCGGTGAGATTCGTGATCGTGAAACAATGGAGATCGCAATCGAGGCTGCCCAGACTGGACACATCGTTATTTCAACACTCCACACCAACGGAGCTGTGAAGACGCTCAGCCGTATTCTAGAATTTTTCCCCCAGGAGCAACACCGCTCTCTTCTCGGGCGGATGTCAGAGATCCTGATGTTCATTCTTTCCCAGGGGCTTATCCCCACCCAGAACGGTCGAGTTTTGAATTACGAATTTCTACAGAACAACAGTTCTGCAGTTCGTAGCGGTATCGCCTCGTATGACGGTGCCGCGAAGTCCCTCGAAGATGCCATTCGCCACGCAGGCAACATCGAGTGGGACGCGAACCTGAGGAACCTGCTCAATATGGGCAAAATAACCTATCAAGCATTTCAGATGAATCGCATGAACGAAGAAGAGGGAGACGATCTCCTCTTCATTCCGGGAAAAGCGAGCTGAAAACCCTCTTGGCCACAGTCTTCTCGGACTGGGCTGGGAAATCAACAACAACAAATAAATACATACAACATAATGAAACTGAACAACACTAAAAAGCAGGCTGGTCTTACTCTTATCGAGATCACTCTTGTTATCGCAGTCCTCCTTGGACTTATCAGCGTTCTCTTCATCGGCGTTTCCGCCTACAAGGAGGGATCAAACCGTTCGAAGTGCATCCTGAACATCTCTAACGTTCAGAAGGCAGTTCGTTCCTACCAGAACCTTTACGAGATGGAAGAAGACGATGTTCTTACGCAAGGCACCATCGCCGGCACAGGAAAAATGCTTGAAACAGTTCCTACATGCCCAAGCGACGGTGATTACACTTGGCTCGGAACTGTTCCTGCAGTTGGAACAGTATATCTCACCTGCTCGTTGGCTACTAGCGACCAGCACGCACCTAAAGACCCTACAGGTTGGTAATATAACCAGCCCCCTACTACGGGAGCACTAAAATCTAACACCGGCCCGCGCGATTTCATTTCGTGCGGGCCGGACTTTCCCAAGACGAAAATCGACTCTCAAATACAGAACAGAACACGACCACCGTCTGTTTTCTCTTTGATAGTCAATTGCAGATCACCACTGACCGCACCTGGCCCTGACACTATGAAACCATCAGAACCACCAGCGGTCCGACTAGCATTGAAAACGTAGCTTTCCCCAACACAACAACAAGGCAACCAGATCATGGAACTTCTCGACACCAAAGCAAACCCTCTCAAGATCTACCGCCAGGCAAAGCGAATTCTGAAGAGCACCAGTCGTGCCCGGAACGCGGACTGGTACAAAACAGCCGAAGAGCTCCCCCTACAATGGCATCTCTGGATCGGAGCGCACCGCGTCGTATCCGCGATCTACAATTCAGCACAGAACCAATGGTTCGAAGGCCCCCAGATTCCGGATGTCTCATTCGACATCGACGAAAATGGAAACCACACGGGACTTGACGATGGCTCCAGAAACTTGGTTCACGAACTGCTCCGCCAGATTCTGTCCACGAAAGAATTCGGCAAGAAACCAAAATCCCTGGGTATTTCCATTCACCTGGCCAATGACTTTCGAGTTCGCGATCTCGCGCCGGATTTTTCGGCCGATACGGACTTCAACGCACTAAACGAACTTCTTGTTTCTGCCCCTGATATCGCTCTCGGAGACGATACCATCCTCAAGTCCGACGGAAACTGGCGCCTCCTTCCCCTATTGGGAGTGAAGGACTCGGACAAGCGATCAGTCGCGGTTCAGGTCACCAACCAACTCGAACTCGTAGCGAAAGAGTTCCGAGAATATGGGGAAATGAGGAACATGCCCATTATCGTAAATGCTAAGGCGGCTCCTCTCGAAGCTTTGTCTGCCCTGCCCTATCTCGCTCCCCAGTTTGGAACTTTTGAGAACACTATTTGTCTACTTCAGTACGAGTCTTACACTGTCATAGCGGCGACAGGCAAACGAGGAGAATTACTTCTGATACGTCCTCTCTTCCACCGCTCAGGAGTCAGTTTGTCAGAATCAGAGGTCTCGGATGTCATTACTAAGACTGGAGCACTCCTCGACATGAAATCTCCACGCATCCTGTATCTTGCACTCGCAGGAGCTGGTGGAGAGGAATTGAAGAAGACGCTTTCTCTCTATCTCGAAGGAAACTCAGACGCTGTCTTCCAATGTGCGTCCGTCTCTAACATTCCTATTACACAGGGTGTTCCAGGTGGCCTGCTCGAACTGGCAATGGCTACCAACCCTGAGTTGCCTGAAGAGTCCAGCTCGGCAACGATTCTTGAATACCGCAATGAATGGGGCCTACAGGATTTCTTCGGCCCATCTGGGGAAGAAATACTCAGAATGCCCACCCGTGGCGACCTTCAGCTATTAAAGTTCAGCGGCTATGCTCAAAAGGCAGCAATCCTCTGTCTACTTGGGTTCGCGGGTTGGACCGGAATGGATTTCTTTACAAAAATGAGGTCGGAAGCCTGGAAGCTTGAGCCTGCTGCCGCCGAAGAAATGGAGGCCAACCTCGTAAAACTCCAGAAGGAACGGATCGAATGGTCTCATTGGAACAACCTGCTTGAGAAGCGTTCTGAAGGTTGGCTCGCCATGGAAGCACTCCTCGAGCTCTTTCCCGACAATGGTGGGGTTATCTTGAGGTCAGCAAATTACCGAGCGGAGTCAACTACCGCGAATGAACGGTCAAACGAGGATAAGCTAGGCGTGACTCGGACATGGGAATTGTCGGGCTATTCAAATCCAGAAGTGGCCACCCAGATCTCCAGCCTCGGCAGCCGTACTCACATCGCTTCTCTATTGAATGAGATAGCCGAGAAAAACAAAGCTGACTATCTCGCTGTCGGTGAAGAATCACGCAGCCTCGATGTAACCCTGCAGCAGAAGCAAGCTTCTATGCCATCATCATTCGACTTCCCGGCGAAAGTCGCCAGGCATTTTCGAAACTCCTTCGAATTAAAAATCGACCAGAGCATCGATGCTACCGACGAACTCGCCTTCAACATCAGCAAGTAAAACTAATGAAAGCTTCCCCTCACCGCCAAGCGATCGTTATCTTTGGAATTATCATCCCGATTGTGTTCATCGGAGCCCTTCTGGGTGGTACTTTCTACGGAAAATCTAAGATCGCACACATACATAACGACAAAGTAGCGAAACTCGAGCGCTACGAAGCAGCCAAGGTTCAAGCGAACCAGCTAGAAGCCACAATGTCTGCCGACAATCGTCGTGAAAAGATGGAGTATTGGAACTCCAAGCTGGAGCAGGATTTCATTCAATCGGTAACCAGCAACTTGAATACAATTCTCGCGAAGTTCGAGCCTGATGTTCTTACGCGGACCGAAATGGGTCAGGCGCCTGGAGCAAGTAATATCGGACCAAAAACGGAAAACCCACATGTCCGTATTCAATTGAGCTTCGAAGGCGGCTACAAACCGATGCAATTGCTCCTCGCGGAATTAGAAGCGGAAATGCCCCAATTGATACTGGAGAGCCTCTCTATTCAACCCATTCCATCGAAGTCAGAACGAGATCTAGGAAAACTCAGATTCGGAGTCGTCTATCTCGGCTGGGAAAAACCAAAAGCATAAATTTTATAAAAAGGAACGGTCATGAAACCTCTCATCACTATCTCGACCGCAATCGCAATGATCGCATCGCCTGCATTCGCGCAGGAGGCAACACCACCCACCCCGCAAGGTGCGGAAGTTGAGCCTGCAACTCCGGCGGAAAGCACCGGAACGGCGAAAATCGTTCAACAACGTGCAGATTTTGTCGTTGCGAAAGTAAACAGCAACTCACGTGTCCGAGATCCATTCGGCATGATTATGGACCCGACGAATACTGTCGAAAATGGTCTTGCCGATCAATACGCTGAGGAAGAAGAAACTGTCGTTCTCAATAATTCCTCCCTCAAGAACGCTCTGCAGGACTTACCCATCACGGGTGTTTACCCCAACCGTCAGATGATTGTCCTGGGAGCTCGCGCATTCTCGAAAGGCGGACAATTTGGTATGAAACTCGATGAGCTCACAATTCGGCTCCGATTTGAAGGCATAAAGGGATCCGAAGTCTACTTCAAAGACATGGACACGCAGGAAGTGGCCACGGTCGATTTCAATCCCAAGCCGAAGGAATTCGAGGCAATCACGAAGGATACAAAGAACAAACCAAGGGGTAACGGCATCCTCCCCATGAACGATTTATTTATAGTAAATTAAACTTTCTTATAGAAAAATTTTGTAAAAGATGCTAAATTTCCATAAGTTTCATATCTTTTAAAGATCTCCTCGCCCAAACAACACAATGAAAACTTACGAAATAGGAACCGTAATCGTAGCTGGCGTGCTTTCGCTGGCATCGCTTCTCCTCATAGAACAGAGGGAGAAAGCGCCAAATCCACCTTCTTCAAGCGACTCAGCTGAAGAAACTGTTCTCTTCACGGATGACTCTGCGATCATTGAGCATTCGGTTCCCGCACCGACAGCAGAACCCCCTGCAACGGATGAGGAAGTGGTTTTTGAATCAGTAGGAGGAGGCGCACCCGTTCCTGTCTCTCGAGGAGCTGACGGTCAGCCAATGAGCCCTCCAGTCGAGGAAGATGCCCCAGAGTTCGGCGCAATCGACGAATCTTCAGTAGCTCCTGTCACTGAACCTGCTATGCCGATTGTTGAAAACGGAGAAGCAGTTGAAGGAACGCCTTCCCCTGATGACAACAGCACGAGCCTTGCCGGCCTGGGATTTGACACGGGCGAAGAGGAAGAAGAGTCATCCGACGAGGTTTCTGCCTTCGAAGAAGCGATTGCTGCAGCTACCGGAAGCGCACCGACCACTCAAACTCGGCCCGAACCCACTGCTGCCGATGCAGGCACAGGAGAGCCCGGCGCGGAAGCCGAACCTGCCTCCATCATTGAGGAGACCCCCACAGGCTTCTGGCTCAAAGACGCAAAGCTTAACGACGTATTCCAACACCTCGCACAACTCGGAAATTTTCAGTACTTCCACAATACTGATCTCGAAGGGCCACAGTATGTTGTGACGGGACAATTGATGGACGACGACCCAGTCAAACAGATGGAAGAACTTTCCCTCATGTATGGTGTCACCATCCACAAAAAGGGAAATACGGTATATGCACTCACCTCGCCTCAGCTTTCACAGCTTCCTACAGAGCCATTCCGCTACCAGTTGAAATACCTTCGCCCTTCGGATATTGAGCAGATCAAACTAATCCTCCAGCCGTTCCTAACACCTGGAAGTGGCATCATCGAATACGAGAGCAAAACAAATACGCTTATCGTAATGGACAATGCCCGCAAGCTGGATGCTCTTGCTCTCTTCCTCGATCAGATCGATCAGCCTAAGCAGCAGATCGCAATCGAAACTCGAATCCTCCGCGTAACAAGCAGTTCGCGAAATCGAATCGGTGTGGACTGGTCATCAGTTCTGGGCGACGGCCTGCAATTCAGCGGTGCCTCAAGTCTGAATGCTCTTTTCAATCTCCCCAGCCTTGATCAGGTAGACCAAGTGCTGACATCCGCGGGAACACTTTCCGGCAATGTTCAGGGCGGTCAATTCCAAGTCGTTGAGAACTCACGTGATTACTCATTCGAAGCCACCAGAACAAAGTCTAACAACGAGGCAAACCTCGTCCTCTCCCCTCTCCAGCTCACCGCAGTGCTTAGAGCCCTCAATGCTGGTGGACTTGCTCAGCAGGAATCCAGCCCGACGCTGATTGCCGAGGATAACGAGGAAGGTTTGATCTCCATTATTGATCGTATCCCAATCATTACCTCTACGATCAGCGAGACAGATGCCGGTCAGAACATCTCTGAAGACGTTCGCTACGCTATTGACGAATCGGATCCAGTTGGTGACCCTGCCACAACTCGTGAAGTTGGTGTCTCGGTCTCGGTAACTCCGACAATTCTTCCTGACAATACGATTCGTATGTCACTCCGTCCCCGTTCTGCACAGGTTGTCGAGTATATTCAGGGTCTTTCCGGAAACCTCTATCCTCGAGTGAATGAATCAACCGTTACAACCACCGCACGGGTTCCTAACGGACACTCTCTCTTGATTGGTGGATTCTATGAAGAGATCGAATCCACTGACTCGAACAAAGTTCCTGTCCTCGGAGATCTTCCAGCGGTGAACCTCTTGTTCAAATCTTCCGACAAAGTCAAAGAGCATACAAGCCTCGTCTTCATCGTCACTCCGAAGATGTATCGCCCAAATGATACATTCGAGAATGATCTGATGTCTCACGAAATCCACGATGCCCACGTGCTCCCAACCGACCACGACTATCCTGACCGTCGTCACCCAGGCACAACCTATCGTTCAAATCTCAAAGATACCTTGAACAACGCCTTTGAGAAGTACGAGCCAGACGCACCATCCAACCTCCTTCACCCGGAACACCCCTACAACCTTCCCCAGGCCAAGCCTGTTCACGGAAAAGTAGGTGGTCCTGAACCACAGTTCAACAGCCCTAGCGTGAAAGTGCGCTCTGCGAATGGCAATCGCCAGAAGGGCGGCTTTCTGGGAAAAATGTTCGGAGGAAATAAGTCCAACCGAGTTCAATGACCACGGCAGCCGCACAGCCTAGCACTAATCCCAATCCTACTCCACAATCTACAATAGCGCCAGACGCCGGCGCCTCCACCGGAGGTGTGGGCGCCCCTAAAAAGGAGCAGGGATCACGGATTACATACGATTTGCTGAGAAGACAAATGTCTCACTGCGGCGAATACACTTACCAAGCCCTGAACAAGGTCGGTAAGCTGAGCCCAGAAGACACCAGCCGAATCTCACAGCAATATCTCAAGTATGTAAGCCAGGTGGAAAAAGGGAAGCCGTTCGAAGATGCGCTCTGCTTCCTTGTCATCCACGGATGGAAAAAATCAGAGATTGAAGCAAGAGACGTCATGTTGGAACTCACCAAAGGACTGATCCGTTATTCAAAAACGAAGATCACTCACCTGAGTTTCGCTCAACAGACAGAAACTCCCCTCGATTTTTACAACAACTTCCCTGCTATATCGGAAATCTGCCGACTGCTGAGTTGCCCAATCATCCAAGTAAACGAAAAGGATTTCTTTATGGTGACGTCAGTGAACCCCTTCACTGCCACCGCAGCTGCGAGGATTATTTCAAACGAAGTAGAAGCGGAAGTGGGACGAAAGCCCTTCGCATTTTCAACAACAACCGACCTGAACTCCTGGCGATACGCCTGTGAACGACACTTCGGAACATGAATCTCAATATCGGAATCAATCTCAATGAGACGATCACTGATGCCATTGTGGATCAGTTGATCGAGCATGAGCCAAGCCTCGCAGAGAGATCCCGTGAAGATATTCCGCGTACCTGCACCGCGAACAGAATCCTCGCAAGTATCGGTGCGCTCACCTCCTTGCCCCTATTCCTCAAAATCAAAGACTTCGTAGATCGGTCTCTTCTTGAGGAATCTGACCCTTCCCTCCTCAACCGGGGAATGTTCGTGCCGTTGTGCAGAGATAACGAGCAAATTTACATCGCTGTAGCGAATCCCTGGGATCCAACCGCCGAAGACACCTTCGGTCAGCAATATCCGGATCTCGAAGTGACCAAAGTTCTTGCCCCAGTCGCTGAGATAACTCAGGTGATTGAAACCGTCGCGAGAACATCTGGACCTTCCCAATCCGACCTTGATGCGATCGAAGTCGATGAGCGAGGTGATGAAGTTCATGATTTTAACGTTACCGAGAAACACGAAGAGCCTTTGGCTCAGTTGGTGGCAAAGATAGTGTCTGACGGAGTAAAAAATCGAGCCTCCGATATTCACATCAAATGTGAAAAAGACCGGGTCCACTACAGTTACCGTATCGACGGTGACATGGGGGAAAAATTCGAGATTCCCATGAAGTTGAAAGACAGGGTCGACGCATTCCTGCTCAACCTCATGGGACTCGCCCCCGAAGAGCGAGCGAAACGCCCTGGAATCTCCGGCCGTTTCACCGTGAACTATCTGCGACGCCCTATCGATATGCGTTTTGAGCGTCACAAAACGTATCGAGGCTACCACGTGACCATGCGTATCCTCGATAAGAGCCACTTTGAGGCAAAACTCGGGGTTGGTTCGCTCTCGTTCGATTCGGCGACCCTTTTCGAAATGGAAAAGGTGATGGCGATTCCTGCTGGAATTATCGTCATGTCAGGTCCGACAGGTTCGGGTAAATCGACAACCCTAAACGCGATGCTTCGCGAGTTGAACCGCCCGGAAGACAATATTCTCACTTTGGAGAACCCGGTTGAGGATGAAATCCAGGGCGTACTTCACTGCGACATTCGGCCGGAGGAGTTCAAACCGATGATCGCCAGTTTCATGCGTTCCGACCCTGACATCATTCTCATGGGTGAGGTTCGCGACTTTGACTCTGCGGAGCTAGCCATCGAAGCGGCGATTACCGGTCACAAAGTTCTTACTACGATTCACACCCCGAGAGCTTCACAAATTATTGAACGTTTTGAACAGCTCGGAATCGAGAGATGGAAAATTGCCCAGACACTGAAGGCAGCATGCGCCCAGCGTCTCGTGAAGCTTCTGTGCCCATACTGCAAGATCAAGAAGCCGGGACTGACAGAGCGTGAGATCAAGAAATTTAATCTTACAGAAGAATGGCGCGAAACGCCCGTCTGCCACAGGAATATAGATGGATGCAACGAATGTGGTAATCGAGGCTATCTCGGACGAACGGCGATTCTTGAAATCATCCCAATCACTCCGGAATGGTCAGATGCACTCTCAAAAGGTGACCTGACTCCCTATGAGTTGGAACTTGCCGTTCGAGAGCAAGGTATTCTCCCGTCCCTTCGAAAGAGCGGACTTAAACTTGTGCGCGAAGGGCGGTCAGACCTCGATGCACTCCGTAAGGTAATTGATATGTCTACTTCTGACTAGTCTCTCCCCTGCTACCCATGAGCACCGAAACGAAAAATCAATCAGCTGCACAGGCAGCGCTTGCTGCCAGGATCGAGCAGAAAAACAAATCCATGGGAAACCACCATGGACAGAAGCGGGCTCTGTTTCAGAGAGACACTGAAAAGATCTCCAAATTTCCGAACAAAGAGCTCATTAAGCTGTGTCGGGGACTCGCCTCAATGCTTCGTGCGAACATCAACACAGCAGACGCACTCCGCTATTATTCGGATGGCCACCCCTCACCAGTTGTGCGCTCCACCCTGAAAACAGTTCGCGACCACATTGAGGAAGGTCAGCCTGCATACGCCGCTTTCGCAAAAACAAAACGATTCGAAGATAAATTCATTTCCCTGGTTCGCGCGGGAACAGACTCCGGACAACTGGATAAGGCCTTCGAGGCAATTGCCGGTCGCCTGAAGAAAGAAGCGGAGTTCAAAGGGAAAATGCGAAAAGCAACGATGATGCCTGGAATCATTATCTTTGCGCTCATCATGCTCTTCATCGGAGCGCAGCTAAAGATCATTCCAGAGATCGAGAAAATCATCAGTGATGTGGGCCAGGAGCCAGATACCCTCTCTGGAATTCTCTTCAAAATGAGTCATATCACGAAGAAGGTCTGGATTCCGTTTGTGCTAGCACTGCTCGGAGCCGTCTTCTCATTCCTCTTCGTTGAGAAAGTGCGCAATGCAGTCACCTACTTCATGATGGCCCGCTGGCGCCTACTTCGAAAACTCGTTATGGGAATGAGACAGCTTTTGTTCCTCGGTTCGATGGACATGCTGCACTCGAACGGGATCAATCTGGCGCGTTCGGTAGAAATCTCCGCTGAAGGTCTCAAGGGAACTCCGATGCATGACGAGCTTCTCGAAGCTGGCAAACGCTATATAGAAACGGGCCTTCCCTTCTCGGATGCCATGAGAAAGTTCACTTCTTGTGATCCGCAGGTGTCGCACCTGATTTCGATTGGTGAACGCTCATCCTCTCTAGGAACTCAACTCAAGCTTCTCACCCAGATGTATGAGGAAGATGTCGATCAAATCGTGAACGAATTCGCGACCATTGTGAACATTATCGTTCTCTTCTCCGCTGCGATCCTTATCACAATGGTTTTCATCGGAGCATTCCTCCCAATCTTCCTGATGGGACCGAAGATGATGAATGGCCAGGGACTCTAACTTTCTCACCCAGAAAATCCATGCAAAAGACCGGAATCGATCGTTGGCTGCAGAAAAAATACATCTACGTCACGCAGGTGTACTGCAACACGCTGCCACATCACATCCCTTCTGGAGTGAACCTCGATGAAACCACCGAAGAAACTGGAGGTCGGTATCTCTATCGATTCACTGCCAACAATGACCGTGCGCTCAACGAGCTCACGGCTCATCTAGAGGTCGAAAATATCACCTATACCTCAAGGATTTCCGAGGCTGGTGGTATGAAAGCGAAGCTGTTCAACAACCCACAAAAGAGTTTTACAATGGGCGTTTTTTGGATAATTTTCATAATTGCAATACTTGCGGTAATTTTCTCAGGACTCCCCGTCAAAATGTGGAAAGAACTTTCAGTGCAGGATGAATCAGAACTGGAAACCGGGGGAAAAAATCGCCAACCGGGGGTCGAACTCCTGGAGGAATCCTAACCCAGCGAAAACATGAAACCTTTACGCAACAAACACACCACTCGAGGTCTTTCGCTAATCGAGATCACGCTTGTAATAGGATTGATGCTCGCATTGGCGTCCATCATTACTTATTCCGTTTCCGCAATGACGGATTGGCAGAAAGGGCGAGACGCATCTGAAAAATTGAAGGCTGTCTACATCGCTCAAAAGTCTTACATGGCCGATCATCCATCGAAGGTTGCATCAAGTTTTACCAGTTCTGAACTAATTCCCTATCTCCCCAATCGCCCAGGTGCCATGCCCAGCGCCAATTCATTGGAAGATCAGAGTCTGGAATTGAACTTTGCAGTAATGCCACCTCAATTTTTCTTGGGTGGAGCGAAGTACGACCCCTCAGACTCACCCACTGATTCACTCTGGGATGTAGGGAGTCTCTAAGGACCGCAACTCAGAAAAACGGGTTAGTTCTTCGCTGACCCACTCGTCAGATTTCCCCAAGAGTCCCGCCATTCGACGGGCAACTTCTGGGGCGATTTCCTTCGACTCTTTCGTTTCAAGAAAAGTGCATCGAGTGCGCCGACTTAGGACATCGTCCAGTGTTTGTGCCATCTCCTGCTCGACCGCACGGTCAATATCATCCCATCTGTATGGTAGACTGGGTGAGATCGTTTCAGCCTTTGCTTCGCTTGGTTCCTCGCAGAGCAATGGTAAATCGGCCGTAATACAAGCCCGACTTTCAAAGTCCCCAACTCGCTCGGCAAGGGTAACAGTATCTTCGGCCATCTCGCGGTAAGTAGTCCATTTTCCACCTGCGATCGTGACGAGATTTGATTCACCGACCGTAAGGCTGTGACTCCGAGAGATTGAAGCGGTGTCTCCTCCTGCCACAGAAGCCGGCTTGACTAGTGGCCTCAGACCAGCAAAAACGGCTTTGATATCCCCCACTCCTGGAGCCTTCTCAAAATATCGACCCGCATGCTCAAGCAGGTAGGCGACCTCCTCACTCTCTGGCTTGGGATGTAATTCTACCGGCACTGGTCCGGTATCAGTCGTTCCTAACAGAACCCTGCCTTTCCACGGTATCGCGAAGAGCACCCGACCATCATCCGTGCTTGGGATCATCACCGCTGTTTCTCCTCCCAGAAAGCTCTGATCGAGAACAATATGAATTCCCTGGCTAGGAGCGATTCGCTCTTCAGCTTCAGGATCATCCATTTTCCGGATCGAGTCTGAGAATACACCCGTCGCGTTGATTACGACCTTCGCCCGGATCTCGAACTCATCTTCACCAACCTGATTTTTCGCGGCAACTCCGACCACTCTCCCTTTTTCTTTCAGCAGCCTCTCTACGCCCATGTGGTTCACAACCGCCGCACCATGTTCGTAAGCTGTCCTAGCCATCGCTATGGCTAAACGCGCATCGTCAAACTGGCCATCCCAATAAAATGTGCTCCCATACAGCCCCTTGCCGCGAAGGTTCTGCACTTTTCCGATCGTCTCGAGGTCGGAAAGATGCCCCGTCGAACCGATTCCGAGGTCGCCAGCCAGCAAATCATACAGAGTCAATCCGCTCCCGTAGAAGAACTGCTCATACCACCGGTAAGCTGGAACGACAAAAGAAAGCGGTTTCACCAATGCAGGCGCATTTCGAAGCAATCGCCCTCTTTCCCGAAGGGATTCTCGCACCAGACCGACTTCGCCGCCTCTCAGATACCGTACACCTCCGTGGATCAACTTCGTGCTTTTGGAAGATGTGCTTTCTGCAAAATCAGCTTTTTCCAGCAACGCAGTTCGATAGCCCCTCGAAGCCGCATCGACAGCAATGCCAAGACCTGTCGCTCCGCCACCAACAATCAGGATATCCCATTCTTCAGACTTATCAGCCAGACGGGCGATACTCTCGGCACGATTCATTTGCAAACTTCTACTCTTATAACCTGTCTACGAAGGGAACGACGAACCCGACTCAACTCTCCGAGAAGACGTATCTCCCCTGCTCCAGTTCCACGTTCGGAGGGCTATTATTTTCCTCGAACCACCGCCAACCTTCAGCCAGATTCTTCCAGAAATCGTGATGAGGACTCTCTTGGTGATTCTCCAGATTCTCTCTTGTCATGCGAAACGGAAAGCTATGCACCCGGACGAAGGGTTGGCCGCTCTTCAGGGCCGCATCGACCAGTGTATAGATTTGCTCGATCGATGCATCTGTCATCGCAAAGCAGCCGATAGAGACAGACTTTCCGTGTATCATCAGGTAGTTCCCAGTTCTTCCATGATGTCGATCATACGAATTCGGGTATCCCAGATCCATCGAAATATGGTAGCTGCTATTCGGATTCAATGAACCGCGAGTCATAAAATAGAATCCCTCGGGAGCCTGATTATCTCCCTGCTTAGTCTTCGGGCCGATATCTCCGCTGAAATAGGAAATCCGATATGTTTTAAACAATTCAAACTGATCCCCACTCTCTTTCTCCAGCCACACTTCAAGTATTCCATCTCGATTGTCATTCTTGATGATTCGAATAAACATCGGCCTCCCAAGAACGGAGTAGTCCCAGTAGTAAGGTTCTTCCGTCGCAGGAGTCTCCTCCGGCCATGCTTCCGGATCGCTCCATTTTCGTATGGCTTTCGCTGCTCGATCCGGATCGTCACTGGAAATGTCCGACGGACCGCCCCCGAAACAGTCCTTCGTGTTCTCTTCGTCGGCATTGCTGTAAGAGAATAGGGCCAGCAATAAGGCCCACGCTAGTGTGCGAAAATTCATCTCCCAAAACATGCGGCCAATTACGCTCCACGCAATCGCGTGCTTTCAGTCTATTTGCCTTGCGCAAACTCCACACAACTCTATAGAGTCGTATACAAATGTCCTCAAACCACTCCCAGCGGGCCTATCGCCACATCCGAAAAAAGCTACTCGACGGCTCGGTTCCTCCGGGTTCTCGGCTTTCCTACGGAACGATTGGAAAAGAGATTGGGGTCAGCGCGACTCCTGTGCGAGAAGCGATCGGACAGCTCGCGAGTGAAGGTTTCATTGAGTTAGTCCCCCAACTCGGCGCAGTCGTACGGGAACTGACACGCGAAGAAGCAATCGAGCTCTATGAGCTGCGCGAAGCGATGGAATCCTACGCAGCAGCACGCGCGGCAGAGAGAATCAGTGAACGGCAACTGGGAGAGTTAACCGACATTCTGGCCGAAGCCGCCAACCTTGTCGATAAGGTGCGAAAATCTAAGAAGCCGACCGACGAATCAATCGCGAAAAAGTTTCACTCACTCGACCTCGCGTTTCACATGACGATAATTGAGGCTTCCAGAAACCGCCGCATGCTGAAAGTCGTCGGTGACTCCCACATCCTCACGCGAATCTTCCAGGCAGATCGTCACGAGTTTCGACTCGATATTCTCGAAACGACGCAAGCCGAGCATGAAGCCATCGCAAAAGCGATCTCTTCCCGAGATGCTGCAGCATCTCACGACGCTATGCAGCGGCACATTCGCAACAGCCTCGACCTGACACTGACCGAAGCGGACGAAGAAAATGCCGACCGCTGGTGGACCGAGTAATCCTTTACCCCAACAAAACCCCATGAAAAAAGCCCTGACGATCGCGATCGCCTTGTTCTTTCAGTTTTCCCATGCGCAGGAAGACTGGAAACTGCAGGAACTGAAATACAACAACCCTGGCCTGAAAGTCGACCTTGGCGTCGGCCTTTGGGCATGGCCGTTGCCAATGGACTTTGATGGCGATGGCGACCTCGACCTTGTCGTTTCCTGCCCTGACAAGCCCTCCAACGGATTCTACTATTTTGAAAACCCCAGTCAGGATCCGAACGAGAAATTTCCCGTTTTCAAAGCCGGAAAACACATTGGTTCCACAGGACACAATGTCCAGGTCAGCTATGTCGATGGAAAACCACGGGTGCTGAAAGAGAATCTTGAGTACACCGATTTCCTCGGTAAAACCTTCGACAAAACAGAGAAAATCTACGACGACGCTCGTTTTCACAAAGGGAACACCCGAGCTCGCATGTGGCGCTATGTCGACTGGGAAGGAGATGGAGACCAGGACCTTGTCGTTGGAGTTGGCGACTGGTCCGATTACGTGTGGGACCAAGCCTACGACAGCCAGGGGCGCTGGAGGAACGGACCACTGCACGGCTACGTTTATCTCATCGAGAACGACAACGGAGAATACTCAAAGAACCCGGTGAAGATCAACGCAGGCGGATCGCCCATCGATGTGTTTGGTTGGCCCAGTCCTAATTTCGCAGACTTCGACGGCGATGGCGACCTCGACCTCCTCTGTGGTGAGTTTCTCGACGGCTTTACCTACTTCGAGAACATCGGAACGCGTGAAGAGCCCACTTATGCCAGTGGCTTCAAACTCACCGACGACACCGGAAAGCCGCTCGTCATGCATCTCCAGATGATTACTCCTATCGCTATCGATTGGGACCAGGACGGAGATCAGGATTTGATTGTTGGCGACGAAGACGGACGTGTCGCCCTTGTGGAAAACGTCTCAACTGACACACAGAAGACACCGGTCTTCAAAGCTCCTGTCTATTTTCAGCAGAAAGCGGACACTCTCAAATTCGGTGCGCTGGCTACTCCCTTTGCGCATGACTGGGATGGAGATGGAGACGAAGACATCGTTTGCGGAAATACAGCAGGAAATATCGCCATTTTCACCAACCTCGACGGAAAAGGCACGAAGTGGAGTGCTCCTGAGTTGGTGGAAGCCGATGGGCGTGAATTTCGAATCCTCGCCGGTGAGAGCGGCTCCATCCAGGGACCAGCCGAAGCCAAGTGGGGCTACACGACCCTCTCGGTTGCTGACTGGGATTCTGACGGAAATGACGACATCATCGTGAATTCGATCTGGCCCAAACTGGTGATGCTCCGTAATACCGGAGACGGACTAACCGAACAGCCTCTCCCCTTTTGGACGGAGGAGTCAGCGCCTGATTTCTACTGGTGGAAAGACAAAGCCGAAAACCTCCAGACCCAGTGGCGCACCACTCCACTAGCCACAGACTTTGACGGAGATGGAAAACTCGACCTCGTGATTCTCGATCAGGAAGGGTACCTGACCTGCCAGAGCAGAGCGACCGAAGAGACGCGAATTTTCATCGACGAAGACAACCAACCCATTCGCCTCAACTCACAGACAGCTGGCCGTAGTGGACGCGTGAAGCTCGATGTCGTCGACTGGGACATGGACGGTCGCCTCGACATCATCGTGAACAGTGAGAATGCAGCATGGTGGCGTAACTGTGAGGATCGCGATGGGAAGATCGTTCTGAAAAAGATCGGTAATCTCGCAGACCGAAAAGTCTCCGGACACACATCCAGTCCTACAGCTTGCGATTTTGATCAAGACGGAAAACCTGACTTGGTTGTCGGTGCCGAGAATGGCAGGATCTACTTCATCAAGCACGACGACTGCATCCAATATTCCGACGACAAACTCCAGGCTCGTTCGGCCAAGACTCCTGCCAAGCCGAAGTTCTCCGGTTTTGTCAGCGAGGGCTTCATTTATGAAAAGGCGTCTTTCCCCCAGTGCCATGCTTCCACAATCGTGGAGACACCTCGCGGTCTTGTAGCGGCATGGTTCGGAGGAACAAAAGAGAAAGATCCAGATGTGGGTATCTGGACCAGCTACAACGATGGCAGAGGCTGGTCATCTCCCAAAGAGTGGGCCAATGGAATCCAGCACGCGGACCTTCGCTACCCATGCTGGAATCCGGTTCTCTTTCAGCCACCTGGCGACAATCCATTGATGCTCTTCTTCAAAGTGGGACCAAACCCAGCCGACTGGTGGGGCGAGGTAATGGTCAGCTACGATGCGGGACGTTCTTTCCGCGACCGAGTCCGCCTTCCGGAAGGCATTCATGGACCGGTTCGCTCGAAGCCGGTTCTCCTTCCTAACGGAAAGCTTCTCAGCCCCAGCTCTACAGAACACAACGACGACTGGCGCATGCACTACGAGATCATGCAAAACTTTGATGATCCGGAGATTGGCAACACATGGAAGCGCGTCGAGCCAGAAGAGCAACCATTCCAGGTGATCCAGCCATCTTTTCTCACACACCCTGATGGGACGATTCAGGCGCTGTTACGATCAAAGAACGAAAAGATCATCGAGAGCTACTCGAAGGACAATGGCCTAACCTGGTCACCTATGGAGCCTACGATGCTCCCGAATAATAACTCCGGCATCGAAGCCCTGACACTACAAGACGGCCGTCACCTGCTCCTCTATAACCACATGGGTGGACGAAAGGATAGAAAAGACGGCTGGGGCAAGCGCAATGTCATTCACCTGGCGATCAGCGATGATGGAAAAGAGTGGAAGGCGGCCGCAATTGTCGAAGAGACTGACAAGGGCGAGTTCTCCTACCCTGCCATGATCCAAGCTGAAGATGGCATGATCCACATGACCTACACCTGGAAGAGACAAAAGGTGAAGCATGTGGTCGTTGATCCCAAAGGGTTAGAAGCGAAGCCGATTTCAGAATTCGACAAGTAATTGGAGAGTTCGATGCGATTTCTATTATCTGCATTACTCGTTTTTCTTGGCTCGTCTGTTTACGCAGGCGGGCCAAATGTGATTTTCATCTTCGCCGACGACCTCGGTTGGGGTGACATCGGTTGTTACGGGAATGAGTGGTTTGAGACCCCTCACCTGGACAAGTTGGCGGTAGAAGGAATGCGTTTCACGAACGCTTATGCCGCCGCCCCGATCTGTTCTGCGTCGCGAGCGGGCGTGTTGACAGGAAAGACTCCCGCTCGTCTTGGCTTCGAGTTTGTCACCAAACACGAAGAGGGATATCAGCCCATCGAGGCTCCTCTACGAGCACCGCCCTACACCATGAACCTTCCACTGGAAGAAGTGACGATTCCTGAAATGATCAGCGACCGGGACACCGGCTTCTTTGGAAAATGGCATCTCAACAAGCACCACAACGGCTACCTTGGCTGGAGTCCTACTCACGGGCCAAAGGCACAAGGATTCGATGTCGCGATCGAAGACTTTGGCAGTCACCCTTACTCCTATCGAGGAAAGAATGCAGACCGATCTTTTCTCGATCTGCCGAAAGGTGAATTCCCGACCGACGCGGTGACGGAAAACGCAATTGAGTTTCTCCGAGCTCCCCATGAGCAACCGTTCTTTCTGATGGTGTCTCACTTCTACGTGCACGACCCGATCCACACTCGGGTGAAGTGGTTGCACGATCACTATCTCGAAAAGATTCCCGATACACATCCAAGAAAAGCGATCCTCGCTCACTACGGCGCAATGGTTACCGCTCTCGATCATTATGTCGGGCAAGTCGTAGCGGCAGTTGACGAGCATCTCGGCGATGAAAAGAACCTCATCATCTTTACATCAGACAATGGAGGTCATCCCAATTACTTCGGCAATGCGCCCCTGCGTGGCAGTAAATGGAACCTCTATGAAGGCGGCATTCGCGTCCCCTTTATCGCGCGATGGAAAGACACCATAGCAAAAGAAAGTGTGAATGACACGCCAGTCTGGTCGCTCGACATCGCTCCTAGCGTAGCCGAGTTGGCTAATGTGGAAATCCCTGACAATGTCGACGGCCAGTCCCTTCTGCCGATTCTTCAGGAATCTTCGACTTCCACCGAGGGGCGAACATTCATCTGGCACTTTCCTTATTACCACCCCGAGAAAGGCTACTCCGAAGCTCCTCTGACAATCGGAAGTGATGACGGCGTGACGAGCAAGACGAAACCCCACTCCGCCATTCGAAAAGGAGACTGGAAGCTGCTCCACTTTTACGAGGACGGCCGGAACGAACTCTACTTTCTCCCCGACGATCTCTCCGAAGAGAACGACCTTTCTGAAGCCGAACCGGAAGTGGCAAAGCGTCTCTTGGAGGAACTCCAGAAAAGCCTCGAAGAAGCGCACGCGCGTTTCCCTGACAAAAACCCGAACTACCATAATCAATGAAGTTCACTTTCCTCGCTATCTCGCTGCTCTTTTCTTCACTCTCCATCGCAGGAGAAAAGAACGTGCTTTTTATCGTCTGCGATGACCTCAATTGTGCCATCAGCCCTTACGGCGACAAAACCGCAGTGACTCCGAATTTGGACCGTCTTGCAGCGCAGGGAGTCACCTTCAATAGAGCCTACTGCCAGCAAGCCGTTTGCAATCCTTCGCGAGCCTCTTTTCTCACCGGCAAACTCCCGAGTGCCACAGGTGTAGACGATCTCAGCAAACACTTCCGGACAAAACTCCCCGACGTAGTCACGCTACCACAGGCGTTTCTAAACGATGGCTATTTCACCCAGTGCGTTGGAAAGATTTTCCACAACATGGGAGACACAAAAGATCGCCAGTCGTGGTCGGTGGATGAATATCTTCATGAAGGCCCCCACTCGGCTGACACGATATACAACCAGATGCCGAAGACGCCTGACACCCCAAAATATAAAGCGCCGGTAACCGAGTCCCCAGAAGTCCCTGACACTGCCTACAAAGACGGGCGCATCACAGAACGAGCCGTTGACGCAATTCTTCGATCTAGTGAGAAGGGAAAGCCTTTCTTCCTCGCCGTCGGTTTCTGGCGCCCTCACCTCCCCTTTGTCGCTCCGAAGAAATACTGGGATCTCTACGATCCACTATCAATCCCATACGCAAGCCCAACCGACCCACCAGCCAGGGTTCCGGAGATTGCACTTCACCCTAACAAGGAAGTGCATGGATACGGAGAAGTACCTGAAGGCCCCATTACCCCCGAACTCGAACAACACCTCCGCCACGGATACTATGCGTCGATCAGTTTCATTGATGCACAGGTAGGTCAGCTACTCGACGCGCTGAAGAAGGCTAAGATCGCAAAGGACACGATCATTGTTTTCACCAGTGATCACGGATATCACCTTGGCGAACACGACCTGTGGGCAAAAACGACCAACTTCGAACTGGACGCCCGTGTTCCTCTGATCATCGCCGATCCTTCCCGCCCGAAAAACCATGGGACTACCACCGACTCACTCGCTGAGTTGATGGATCTCATTCCGACGCTAACCGAACTGGCCGGCGTGCCCACTCCATCCGGGCAGCACGGTGCCAGCCAGGTCCCGGCGATGATGGATCCAGCCACCATGGTCAAAGAGTATGCTCGCACTCAACATCAGCACCCCTTTTACGGAAAATCCGGCGCGACCCACATGGGTTATTCCCTCAGAACGGACCGATGGCGCTACACAGAATGGCACAACATCAAATCCGGAGAAATCGACGATTACGAACTTTACGATCACAATCAGGATGGAATGGAATCCGTTAACGTAGCTCAAGACAATCCGGATGTCCTAAAAGAGCTCTCACCAATCCTGAAAGAAAAGTTCCAGTATTAGTATGTTCGTCTTTCGCTTTGCTACCGCTCTCGTATTTCTCTTCACAAGCCTGCTGGCGGCACAAGAGAAGCCAAATGTAATCCTCATCCTTGCCGATGATCTGGCGATCGGCGACCTATCTCTTTTCAATGATGACCTCTGCGAGACACCGCATATCGATGCCCTGATCGAAGATAGCGTATACTTCAATCGCGCCTACTCTGGTTCCCCAGTCTGTGCACCATCCAGAGCGGCATTGTTGACAGGTAGATCCCCTCATCGCACGGGAGTCGTTAGCCTGAATCAAATCAAGTATCCGGGCCTGACACGTCTCTACAAAGATGAAGTTACACTGGCCAATCTTTTCCAGGAAAACGGATATGCGACGGGACTCGTCGGCAAATGGCACTCTGGCAATGGCGAAGGATACCACCCTCTCGATCGTGGCTTTGAGCACTTCGAAGGGTTCAACGCCAGCGTCGATATTAAAACCTATTTTGAATACAAACTCGACCTCCAGGGAGATTACCAAGACTTCTCAGGAGAATACCTCACCGACAGCCTGACCAGGCGGGCCATCGCTTATGTGAACGAACACAAGTCAGAACCTTTCTTTCTCCATCTAGCTCACTACGCTCCACACCGCCCTCTCAGCGCTCCAGACGAAATGATCGCCAAGTACACGGCTAAAGGAGTCGAAGAAAAGATCGCGAAAGTGTACGCAATGGTCGATATCCTCGACAAAGGAATCGGCGAATTGATGACCGAACTGGACCGGCTGAAACTGCGGGAGAAAACAATCGTGATATTCTCCAGTGACAATGGCCCGGACCCGATCCCTGGCGAGCGTTTCAACCTCGATATGCGGGGCATGAAATACGAAGTCTACGAGGGCGGAATTCATGTACCGTTTCTGGTCAATTGGAAAGGGACTCTCTCTCCTGCGAAGCACGACGAGATCATACAGTTCATCGATGTCTTCCCTACCCTGATGGAAATTTGTTCAATAAATCCAGTTCCAGAAACCAGACCCCTAGACGGGGCAAGTTTTGCGGGACTTCTCTCAGAGAAATACGCCCCCGTTTCGTTACCAGAACAACGCTTCTGGCAATGGAATCGCACGGTCCCCATGTATTCTCACAATGCCGCTATTCGTGAAGGCGACTGGAAGCTCGTTCGCCCATTTGTGACGCGAAATGTCCCTCAAGGCGAATCACAGGAAGCCCCGATTTTGTATCACCTCGGTCAGGATCCGGCCGAGGACCGCGATGTCGGAGAGTTTAATCCAAATATCCGCGACCGTCTAAATGCTCGTCTCGAAGAATGGACAAACGAGATCGAATCCGATCGGCGCCGGAACCCTGACACCCCCACCGCCATCTCTGAATGAAGACTTTTGACCTCCTTGTTTTAGTTATCTATCTCGTAGTCGTTGTCGGGCTAGGCATCTGGCTGGCGAAGCGCTCAAAGACCACCGATGGATTCATGTCGGCAGGTGGTGCCCTTCCCGGCTGGGCCGTCGGCCTCTCAATTTTCGGGACCTTCGTGAGCAGTATCAGCTTTCTCGCCAATCCGGGAAAAGCATTCGATGCCAACTGGAACCCTTTCGTTTTTGGATTGTCGCTACCTATAGCGGCCTGGATCGCCACCCGCTATTTCGTTCCCTTCTTTCGCAAGAAAGGAGAAGTCTCCGCATATACCCACTTGGAGAATCGCTTCGGCCCGTGGGCTCGCGTCTACGCTGTCATCTGTTATCTCCTGACACAGATGGGTCGCGTCGGAACGATTCTCTATCTCGTGGCGCTTGCGCTCCACCCACTGACTGGATGGAGCGTCGTAACCATCATTATCGTCACAGGTGTTCTGGTCACGATTTACACCCTCATAGGAGGTATTGAGGCTGTGATCTGGACAGATGTGGTGCAGAGCATCGTGCTCACCTTGGGAATTTTTCTCTGCCTGGGTGTCATCTTCTTCGGAATGCCTGAAGGCCCGGGCCAGGTGTTTACGATAGCCGCAGAGTCGGACAAATTCTCTCTAGGCAGCTATGGGGTCTCACTCTCGGAACCGACGTTCTGGGTCATCCTGATTTTTGGCCTCTTCATTAACCTGCAGAATTTCGGGATCGACCAGAGCTACGTGCAACGCTATGCCACGGCAAAAAGTGAGGATGCCGCAAAGAAAAGCGTGTGGCTCGGTGCTCTTCTCTACGTCCCGATCTCAGCCCTCCTTTTCCTGATCGGCACGGGTTTGTTCGCTTTTTACCAGGCCCAGCCAGATCTTTTACCTGATACAATTGAGAAAGGTGATCGCGTCTTCCCTCATTTCATAGCCGCCGAGTTGCCCACCGGAATCACCGGCCTACTCATCGCGGCCGTCCTCGCTGCCGCGATGAGCTCCGTCGACTCTTCTCTCAATGGCTCCGCTACCCTGATCTGGTGCGATCTGGTGAAAAGATTTCGAAAAGAACCAGCCTCCGAAGAAACAGGAATGAAAGTCCTCCATGGAGCTACTATCGCGTTCGGAATCGTTGGCACCTGCGCGGCACTTGCCATGATTCGCGTAGAAAGCGCCCTCGATGCCTGGTGGAAAATCTCGTCAATTTTCTCCGGCGGGATCCTCGGTCTGTTCCTACTCGGCCTAATCGTGAAAAAGGCACACAATGTAGCAGCAGTCACTGGGGTTACGGTCGGGGTCCTGATCATCTTTTGGCTCACCGCAGCCGGACAAGGATGGCTTCCTGAGTCACTGAAGCCTGCTCTTCACGGGAATCTCACCATCGTAGTCGGGACCCTGTCGATCTTCCTGGTTGGCTTACTCGTGAGCCAACTCACTTCGAAATCACGTGCATGAGATTTCTGGTTCTGGCAGTCTTAGTGTTTTGCAGTTCCGCACTTCGCGCGGAAGACAGCATCCCTTACGTAAGTCGCGACGGATCGGACCTGCTTCTGGACATTCATCTTCCCGAAGAGAGTGAAGGAGAGCTCTACCCAACCATCCTTTGGATTCACGGAGGCGGCTGGCGCCAAGGGTCGAAGGAGAATTGGAAATTGCTCGATTGGTTACCCAAAAACGGATTTGCGGTCGTTTCGATCAATTATCGACTGACTAACACAGCGCCATTCCCCGCTCAGATTCAGGATTGTGTCAGTGCTCTGGAGTGGCTCGAAAAACACGGCAGAGAGCACAAAATCGATACCGAGTGTCTGTATGTGGCAGGACTATCTGCAGGAGCACATCTCGCCTCTCTTCTCGGTACATCAGGAAATCACTTTGCTAAGGAAGGCACCTCCCTCCCCTCGATTCGTGGCATCCTGCATTTTTTTGGCCCCAGCGATTTCATTTCGATGATGAAATACGCAAAACAACCAACCGATACGCTGAATACTGCCAAGTCTCCGGTCTATGGCCTCCTTGGTGGCCCGCTTCGCGAAAACGAATCTCTGGCTCGGGAGGCAAGCCCGGTCACCTACTTGGATGCTTCCGATCCCCCTCTCCTCATTCTTGTGGGCACAGCCGATTCCCTGATGACCCAGCGCCAGTGCAAGCGATTGAATAACGTGGCGCAGGACACCGGGATTACCTCTTCTATCCACACCATCGAGGGCGCAGGTCACGGTGGTCCCGAATTCAAAGATGACACTCGGCAGAAACTTATCCTCCAATTCCTCACATCATCATGACTCCAAAATACACGGGCATTATACCGCCCATGATCACTCCCCTTTGTAACTACGACGAACTCGACGTTGAGGGGCTGGAACGCCTGATCAACCGCATGATCGATGGCGGAGTTTCCGCACTGTTCGCACTCGGCACCACGGGAGAAGCTCCCAGCTTGAGTTACCGACTGCGCCGCGAGTTGATCGAACGCACCATGGAGATCGTCGAAGGTAGAGTTCCCGTGCTCGTAGGAATCACCGATACCTCTCTGATCGAGTCGGCAGCTCTTGCCAGATTTGCTGCGGACAAAGGTGTCGATTCTGTCGTTACCTCGGCACCTTACTATTTCTCTTCCGGCCAGCCGGAATTGAAGGATTACCTCGAGCATCTACTTCCTGAACTCCCCGTTCCGTTGATGCTTTACAATATGCCCGCCCTGACAAAGACTTCATTTCATCGCGAAGTCGTCGAGTGGGCGCTCGATCAGGAGAAAGTGATCGGGCTCAAGGACAGCTCGGGAGACCTTGTGTATTTTCGAAAGATGCAGCGTCTCGCCGCGAAGAGCCGCCCCGACTGGTCCCTCCTTGTCGGCCCCGAAGAACTACTCGGCGAAGTCGTTCTCCTCGGCGGTCACGGTGGAGTGAACGGCGGAGCAAATCTGCACCCCAGCCTGTATGTCGAACTATTCAGAGCCGCCCTCGACGGCGACTTGCCCAAAGTCCGCGATTTGAGCCAGAAGGTAATGGCCATCAGTGAGGCCATTTATACCGTCGGTCGCCACGGTTCCGCTATCATCAAGGGCATCAAATGCTCACTGTCCATTCTCGGTATCTGTGACGACTTCATGGCTGCACCCTTTTCTCGTTTTCACGACACGGAACGCCGTGTTATTCAGAATCATCTCGAAACCCTTGAAATAACCGCATGATTGCACCCAAAGTCCTACTCGCGGCGAGCGGTGACGCCCGCCTCCCCGCCAACCGCCTCTGCTGGCCGACTCAGTCTGCCATGGAGGAAGATCTCAAAGCCGCGATCACCGATCTCGGTGTCGAAGTAGAACGCCTCCATCCCGTTGATGAGGAAGCAGGCCATGGCTTCCTCGATTCACAGAAAAGATGCCTGGAAGTGTTTCGCGACATCGACAAAGACGCGCCTCTCATTGTCGCAGAAAGCGTCTGGCAATACAGCCACCATATTCTCGCAGGATTGATCGGCCATCGTGGCCCCATCCTAACGGTTGCAAATTGGTCAGGTCAGTGGCCCGGTCTGGTGGGCATGCTGAATCTCAACGGCTGTCTCATCAAGGCAGGCGTCACATTCTCTACCTTGTGGGGCGAAGACTTCTCCGACGAAGCCTTCCGTTCAAAGTTGAAAGAATGGCTCGAAACCGGAACCATCACTCACGATCTCTCTCAGTGTAAAACATACACTCCCGGAACATCGGACAGCGAGGCAGCAGGCAAAGAACTGGCGGAGACCTTTCGCTCCAATCGAGCCATCATGGGAGTCTTCGACGAGGGCTGCATGGGAATGTACAACGCGATCATCCCCGACGAACTTCTGTTTCCGTTAGGCGTTTTCAAAGAACGCCTTTCTCAAAGTGCCCTGCTCTTTGCCATGAGTGAAGTTACTGACGTGGAAGCGGATGAAGTCTTCACCTGGCTGGTGGATCGTGGCTTCCAGTTCCATTTCGGATCTGACGATGCTACCGAATTGACCCGCCAGCAGGTCATCGAACAATGTCGGATGTATGTTGCTGCCTGCCGACTCGGTGATGACTTCGGATGCGACACAATCGGTATCCAATATCAGCTCGGTCTCAAAGACATGTGTGCCGCATCTGACCTGGTTGAAGGTCTACTGAATAATAGCGAGCGACCACCGGTCTCACGACCTGACGGTTCCGTGATCCTCGAGGGAGAGCCATTCCCCCATTTCAATGAAGTGGACGAATGCGCCGGTCTCGATGCTCTCCTCATCAATCGCGTTCACTCCAAACTCGGACAGCCGGTGGAGACCACTCTTCACGATCTTCGATGGGGCGACTATGATCAAAGCGGAACTACCGACGAGTATGTCTGGGTTTTGGAAATCAGCGGCGCTGCTCCCCCGGCCCACCACATCGGCGGAATTGCCGGCACGCACGGCTATCGCCAGCCTGCGATGTATTTCCCGAAAGGTGGATCTTCTTGCGCCGGAGTAGCCAAGCCAGGTGAGATCGTCTGGAGCCGTATCTTTGTCGCCGACGGTGGACTGAAAATGGACATCGGTCGAGGTCATGTCGTCGAACTTCCAGAAGAAGAAACCAAACGGCGTCTCGAATCGACTACGAAAGAATGGCCGATCATGCACGGGGTATTGAATGGCGTCAGCCGGGACCAGATGATGGCCCGTCATGCGGCCAACCACATCCAGGTTGTCTACGCCAGCGACGCCGCATCAGCAAAAGAATGTCTTCTCGCCCGCGCCTCCATGGCTGCTGAGCTGGGAATCGACGTGACAATCTGCGGAGAGGTGTGAGGCTCGCCTCGCCGTCCCCCATAATTCGCGAAATTTCTCCTGCAAAGAGCTGTTTCGTTTCTTATGCTTGCTTCGATTAATCGCAGCAAGAAGCATGTTTCGTTTATCAATTCTATCTGTAGTTCTAGCATCCCTTTGCGTCTGTACAAACGGAGCAGAATACCAGGGAAACGTAGGAAAGTTAAAAGCCACCTTTCAGATCGAATGGGATGGCGAGAAAGTCTCCGGTTCGTACTCATACAACAATCGACCCGGCACGGTGTACACCCTGCAGGGTAACAATCCAGAACCAGGTGTAATCAACCTCAGCGAATACACCGGAAACGAACTCACTGCACGATGTCAGCTCACAAAACGAGTCACGGACGATGAAATTATCTGGGAAGGTCGCATGCACAACACCGACGGGCGCGAGTTTCTCATGTCGTTTTCGCGAATCCGGAAAGCGGAAATGCCCTTCACACCAACGGAGGAGGGTCCCATTGAATTCAATTATAATGAGAACATTCACCGGGATGTCGTCTCCGCCGCAATCGGCGCTCGAGATAGTCTGGAAGCCCATCTCTATGGTAACCTTTACTACGGCTGGCACGTGCCAGGAGGCATTGTTTCGGAGGACGCTTCGATCGACACCGTAAAAGAGTATGTCATCCATGGCGACAGCACATGGGCGGCGATTCGGTTTGCTGGATCGAAAGTAGAATTACAGTTCGAGACACCCGACGGAAACCGTCGCACCCTGACAGGAACCAACCCGGACGATGGAGTTCTCGAACTCAATGATGGATCGGGCCATCCTTGGACCTTCTGGAAAGAACTACACGAAAGAGCAATCATCTGGTGGGGAATGCCCCGCGGCGGAGGCGAGTCTCTCCTCGTATATCGCCCACGCCCAGAGCTTTTCCCTTACGCGCAAAAGGAGATGCCCCTGGTTGCGCCAGAAGCGTTTCTCTGGGAATACAATGAATGGGGAGCGGAGTTCCACCGGGCAAGGTTCGCATACGCGTACGACGAGGAAGTCCCGGCAACGGTTGATAAGATCATGGAGTCCGACGGCAGGGTAACCGCCATACACTTCGGTCTCAAGGACGGGACCGAACTCGTCCTGTCGCTCTCCCCTTCCCGCCCCCGAAACAGGGTACCGCTCGCAGAAGGCTTTCCGGCGACAATTCACGGGAAAGACGAAGAGATTCTCAGTGTGGTAGCGATGTTAACTCCTCTGTCTTGGAGGCAGAACGGGACCAATACGCTCGAGTACCTGATGGTTTCTACCGACCTTGCAGACTTCCAGTATGACGACCTCTGGAACCCCACTCTGGCCCCTGGAAGATTGGAGACCCTGACAAAGATACCCGTTCAACCCGACTTTGCAATCCCTGCTCACGATGTAGCCGTTAAATGGCAAACCAAAGAAGACAAGATCACTTGGGGGATCGGTGACCGTGGGGCCGGAATGCTGGAACTGGAATCCATCTCCTTCGAAAATATCGAAGATACATCGTTGCGATCGGACTTTACCGCTTCGGAGTGGTATCCACTTGAGAAGCAAGTCGATTTTCCCAATAACCAGCTTCGTATTTCGAATCTGAATCTAACGACAGGATTCAATCAGGTGCTTGAAATTCCCTAGCTTGCTCGCCAGGCGCGATAGCAGGTCATGAAGCCGGTCGCAAAATCCTGGGGACGCTCTTCGATCCATCGATCGATTTCTTCCAATGCGAAGTAGCGCCCACAGTCGACCTCTTTGCCGTGCACGCGAATCTTCCCCTTCGGCTCAGCAACGAAAACTTCGATAAATTCCAGGTCAGTCAACTCTGAGGCCGGGATTCGTGCAACGCGCTCGATCTCCCCTTTCGGTTCCACCCAGACTTCTTCCCACATTTCGCGACGAGCACAGTCGATATAGCTTTCCCCCGGGTCGACATGCCCCGAGGCACTGCTATCCCAGGCCCCTGGATGGGTATCTTTCAGATGAGACCGCTTCTGCAAATAGAGCTCGCCCTGTTTATTCAATAGGAAGACATGAACAGCCCGATGCAGATGCTTTTCCGCATGGATCTGTTTTCGCGGAAGCGTGTCGATCACCACATCGTTTTCATCCACTGCATCGAGCGACTCCGTCGCTGACGGAGGCAGGTCAGCACAGGGATGCAACTCGAGAAGGTTCGAGAGCTTCACCCAATCTTCCAGTCCCAGCTCCTCGGCCCTGACACTTTCCTTTTGCCCCAGCTTCTCGCAAAACGCCGGCCAGTCTTCCTTCTCTACCGGAAGATTATTATGCAGCTGTTTCCTCCGCTGAGAAAACCCCTGCTTCACCGTGCGGGCATAGACCTCAGGAGAATGCAGAGGCAGTTCAGAAATCGGGCGTGGATCGAAACGCAAGATCGTCGAGTCCACAGCCGGGCGAGGATGAAAGAGCGAAGGCCCCACGGTCTTCAAAGCAGCAGGTTTCCAACGCTCCTGTAGCATCAGGCTCAACACGCCGTAGTCTTTCGTTCGTGGTTCGGCGACAAACCGGTCTCCCACTTCCTTCTGTACCATCACCACCGCCGACGTCACCGGACTCGGAGCATCAAGGAACCGCTGCAGAATCGCGTTGCCAGCCGAATAGGGCAGATTCCCGATGAACTTCACACCACCTTCGCGGAAGAGTGGGCGCACATCGTATTCCGTCGCATCTGTGTGAACCACCTCGACACCCATCGGACCGAATTTCTCGGCAAGAAAGGACGCCAGTCGCCCATCTTTCTCAATCAGAATAAGTCGACGGCATTTCCCCGCGAGGTGCTCTGTCAGGGCACCAAACCCAGGGCCGACTTCCACCACAACGTCATCGGGCTGAACCTGTAATTGAGCAGCGATCCAGCGAGAGACATTTTCATCCACGAGAAAGCTCTGCCCCAGCTTCCTGCTGGGAGTCAGGTCGAGAGTATTGAGATGGCCTTGAAGTTCGGAGAGGTTCACGTGAGGAGTATGGCGGAGATTGGGCGGGTTAGCAAATCGGGCGCGTCAGTAGTGGTAGCTGCCATCGTTCAGCTACAGGCTCCACTGTCGGAATTTCATTGTCGACTTCGAAAGCGACAATTTGTAGCTGGGGTCTTTGACCCCGGATTCGGTCTCACACCCACGATGAACGTGCTGATAAACTTTTGTATTTAGCCGCCGATTTTTTGTTTACCCTGCCGGTCTGACAGAAACCAGATACAGAACTTCTCGTCAGACACCGAAGATTGGACTATGTCGAAATATGCCCGACAAGAAGAAACATCTCACACGCCTGGACAGAGTGTTTCCTCGCCATCCGACCTACTTTATTACCACAACGACCGTGGACCGCAGGAAGGTTCTGGATTCGAGCGCCGTTCACGAGATCTTCACGGAGGTCTGGGAGAATTGTGTAGATCTGTATGGGTGGTCAACAGGCCCCTATGTAATCATGCCGGATCACGTTCATTTCTTTGTCCAATCAGGAAACGAAGACGCAATAGAATTGAGCCATTTCGTAGGAAAATGGAAAGAGTGGACCTCGAAGTACCTGGATCGACGTCTGGGGATACCTGCACCTCTCTGGCAGCCTGAGTTTTTCGACCATGTGATTCGGTCAACCGAGTCTTTCAGAAAGAAGGTTGAATATGTTTGGCAAAATCCTGTACGGGCGGGATTGGTCGAAGAACCAAAAGATTGGAAGTTTCGGGGTAACGCGAGCGATTGGATAATTTGCTAGTCTTTAGAGTATTGGACCTACAAAGAAAAGTTGAAGGTTGTCGCTGTTTCCGTCCGGCCTCATAGAGGCCAGCTACAAGCTTTGCGATCGAAATACCGACTTTGATCGCAGCAATCTGTAGCCGGAGTCTGTGATCTTGGATTCGGTCTGGATCAATCGAACTACAATCGAGCCTACCCCAGCACCTCCAGCAGCAAATCCACATGCTCAGCCGGCTTCACCTTTGGAAAAACTGCCAGCACTTTCCCATTCTCATCCAGAACGAAAGTCGTTCGCTCCGTCCCCATGTAGGTCTTGCCATACATCTTCTTCTCTACCCAGACGCCGTATGCTTCCACCATCGTCTTTTCCTCATCACTGATGAGCGGAAACGGAAGCTCATATTTGTCGATGAACTTCTGGTGTTTCTTGATCGGGTCGATGCTCACACCGAACACTTTCGCCTTTTTGGAAAGCTCACCCCACACATCCCGAATGCCACAGGCCTGCGTCGTGCACCCAGGGGTATCGTCCTTCGGATAGAAATACAGGACCACTTTCGATCCCTTCAATTTCGAAAGGCTGATCTTGCTACCTTCCTCGTATTCACCACCGACGACCGGAAGCGAAAAAGAAGGAGCCTTTTTACCAACAGGAGGCTTTTCTGACATACAAGACTACTGGCGCACGGAGGAGAGAAAATCCAGCATCGCCTTTCGAAACTGACTCCGATATGGCTCTTTTCCCCACGCACCGTGCTTCGCACCGGGAACCATGACAAATTCGTTCCGCACACCGAACTCATCCAACTTCTTCCGATAATCGACATATCGCTCCCCCGGGCGATCCTTCTCTCCGTCGATCATCAGGGTTGGCGGCGTGCTCTCGGAAATATGTGTGATCGGAGAGCCCTGAGCATATAACTCTGGCACCTCGTCGTACTCTCCGCCGAAGAAAATGACACAGTTCTTGATACTTCCGCTCTTCGACTCCTTCACTCTCGCGACCTGATCGACACCGGCGCCCATCATGATGATAGCCTGCACCGAATCGGAATTCTCTGGATAATCACCCGGCGCATCGAAAAGCTGAGTCTCTCCCGTATTCGCAATCATTCCCGCCAGGTGCCCACCTGCAGAGCCGCCGATGGCCGCGATAAAGCTCAAATCCAGCCCCAAATTCTCCGCGTTCCCACGCATCCATCGAACAGCAGCTTTGCAATCGACCACAGCGCCTGGAAACTTCGCTTCGGTAGCGAGCCGGTAGTCTACATTGGCGACTACGTAGCCAGCAGTGGCCAATTCTTTCGCCATTGGCTCAAATGCTTTCCTGCTACCTCCGGTCCAGCCTCCGCCATGGATCAGGATGATCCCCGGGTAGGTCTTGTCATCATCAGGTCGGAACCAGTCCAGCAGCAACTCCTTCTCTCCTACCGTCGCATAGCTGATTTCCTTTCCTTCACGCAGGCCGTCTGCCGCCCCAGCAACAACCGCCAGAGCACTCAGCAAAAAGACAAAAATCGATCGTCTCATAGTTTATTTCCGCACATCTTGCAGAACGTAGCCTTGGGATCGTGCCCCGTATGACCGCATTCACGGCAGCGGCGCTTATCGAGTCGCACCTCGGCCATACTCATATTCGCCTCGGCAATCACAATACCGGTCGGCACCGCGATCGTTCCATATCCAATCAGGATAATGAGCGTCGAAATAAATTTTCCCACCACTGTGATCGGAGTGACATCTCCGTAGCCGACGGTTGAAATGGTGACGATCCCCCAGTAGATCGACTGGGGAACGCTATTGAAGCCTTCATTTCCCGCGATCAGCCCCTCGACGACATACATCATCGTCCCGAGGATCATGGTCACCGCTACCACGACAAACAGGAAAACGGTGATCTTCCCGATACTCGCCCGGAACGAATTCAGCAGCAGATTCGCTTCCCCAATGTGACGGGCCATCTTCAGCACACGAAACACCCGCAGCAGTCGGAGAATCCGTACCACAAGGAAATACTCGCTGCCCGCGATGAAAAAAGTCAGATAGGTAGGGATAATCGAGAGCAAATCGACCACTCCGAAAAAGGAGAAGATGTAAGCAGGCTTGTTTCGCACTACCACGATTCGAACGATATATTCGATCGTGAACAGGACGGTGAAAGTCCATTCGAGAAAATTGAACAACGAGAGATGCTTATCCCGATACGACTCCACACTCTCCAGCATCACCACCCCGACGCTGATTCCGATCAGCCAGAGCAGGGCCACATCGAATGCATGACCCGCCTTCGTATCCGAGAGAAAAATGATCCTCCAGATACGGTCCCGAAGCGAATTGCTATCGTGCTCGGAAGCGCGGTTGCTTAGATCGTCGAACATTATCCCCATAAAGCACGCTCACAAAGCACCCTGTCAAGCCGCGAAACGATTCTTCTGGGGCTTAAATTTCACCTTTCCTCCCCCGCAGCCCGCACCTATCGTTTCAGAGAGAGAATCCTGAATACCCATGCCCGACTCGATCGCACCTCCAGAAGAACTCCAGGCCGACGATGTGGCCGCTATTGACGAGCTCCGAAGCTCTTACGACCAACTCCGCGGCGAGCTCGGAAAAATCATTGTCGGTCAGGAATCGGTAATCGAGCAGCTTTCGATCTGCCTTTTCGCCAGAGGCCACGCTCTTCTCATGGGTGTCCCCGGTCTTGCCAAGACCCTCCTGGTCTCCCGTCTGGCGGAAACGATGAACCTGAGTTTCAGCCGCATCCAGTTCACCCCCGACCTGATGCCCATGGACATCACAGGAACGGAAATCCTCCAGGACGACGGTAGCGGACGGCGCCAGTTCGAATTCGCAAAAGGCCCGGTCTTTGCCAATATCGTTCTTGCCGACGAGATCAACCGAGCGCCCTCAAAAACTCAGGCAGCTATGCTTGAGGCCATGCAGGAGCACCGCGTCACTGTTGCGGGTCACAGCTTTACCCTCGATCCTCCGTTCTTTGTCCTCGCGACTCAGAACCCCATCGAGCAGGAAGGCACTTACCCCCTCCCCGAAGCACAGCTCGACCGATTCATGTTCATGATCGGGGTCGAATATCCCAGCCGTGATGAAGAGATCGCAATTGCACGGTCTACCACCGGGGCAAAACTCCCTACACTGGAGCACATCCTCGATGCGGAAAAGGTTATGCGTTTTCAAGAGCTTGTCCGCCGCGTCCCTGTTCCGGATCACATCTTCCACTTCGCTGTCGACCTGGTCCGCCGCACCCGTCCGGATTCCGAAGAGTCGCCCGACTGGATCCAGCCCTACGTTGGCTGGGGTGCAGGCCCGCGAGCTGTACAATACCTGATTCTCGGTGCTCGTGCCCGTGCAGCACTCCTTGGAAGCTACATGGTCCGCCAGGAAGACGTGATCGCTGTCGCCGAGCCGGTCCTTCGACACCGCGTAATCAAAACCTTCACCGCCGAATCGGAAGGAGTTACCTGTCGTTCCATTATCGCACGCCTTGTTGAAGAACTGAGTCACGAAGAATAGCGCCCGACTTTCCTTTCAACTTCTGCCTAACCACTCGGAGTGTCAGACCATACCCAGCGCGATTTTCTCGATCCTGCCGTTCTCGGTAAGCTCCTCGGTCTGCCGTTGAATTCCCGCTACCCGATGTTGGGTAGTGTTTCCGGCAAACACCGCAGCCCAGTCAAAGGGTCCGCGCTCGAGTTCGCTCAATACAGAAAGTACGTCCCCGGTGACGATACCCGTCGACTAGACTGGAGAACCTGGGGAAGGACGGATCGATATTACATCAAAGAGTTCGAGGCAGACACCAACCTACGCCTCTGCCTGATCGTCGACACAAGCGGCTCAATGGGCTACGGCGAAGAGGGCAAAACCCGCCTCGACTACGCGAAAAGTCTGGCAGGCACCCTCGGATATATTGCCGGACATCAAGGCGACGCGGTTGGCATCTATTGCCATTCAGGCGACGGATCGACAAAAGGATTTCAGCACGAAGTACCCCCCAAGCGTGGGCCACTGCACCTCGGCATTGTCCTCGACCAAATCGCAATGCTCGAAGCGAGTGGAGAAACGGGAATGGTCCAAGCCATTCACCAAGCTGCTGAAAAAATCCCCCAGCGCGCGCTCATCGTTATCATTTCCGATCTCCTTTTTGACCTCGATCCACTGCAGGAGGCCTTTCAGCATCTGCGTTACCGAAAACACGACGTGGCGGTCTTTCATCTCCTCGACCGACAGGAGATTGAATTCAAATTCGACCGCCCTACTCGCTTTCTCGATTTGGAAGGAAACGCCTCGCTCTTGGCTGACCCTATGCTGATCGAGCGTCGATATCGAGATGCAGTGGAAGAATACCTTTCTCGAATTGATCAGATCGTGAACCATTCCGTGATCGACTATCATCGAGCTCTCCTTGATGAACCATACGATCAGGTGCTCGCCCGTTTCCTCATGGGGAGAAATCCGAAGACGGCCCGTAGCGCGAGATGAGTTTTCTTCAACCCATCCTACTTGCTGCATTACCGCTCGCGTTGCTGCCGATCGTGATCCACCTGATCAATCAGCACCGACATCGCACGGTAAAATGGGCCGCCATGATGTTTCTTCTCGATGCGAAGAAGATGACAAAAGGGTTTGCTCGCATTCGCCAGATCCTCATTCTCGCGATGCGGGTACTTGCAGTGATTCTTCTGCTCTTCGCAGCCAGCCGCCCTCTGGCCGGAGGTTGGCTCGCCCTCACAGGAGGAAAAGCGTCGACGATCATCGTTCTTCTCGACCGATCGGCTTCGATGGAACAGCAAAACCTTGAGACTGGAATCTCGAAACGCTCTGCCGCACTGTCAAAAATCGTCGACCTGCTTGGAAAGACCGGTAAAGGTAGCGAAATCGTCCTTATCGACAGCGCTACTCTCACACCAACAACTGTCGAAGATATCGCATCCCTGCCAGATCTTCCTATCACCTCCCCCACAGCAACCTCAGCGGACATTCCAAACCTACTGCAGGCCGCTCTCGACTTTATCGCAAAGGACAACAGCGGAAGAACCGATATCTGGCTCGCTTCAGATCTTCGTCAAAGTGATTGGCTTCCGGGTGACGGAAAGTGGCAAGCGCTGAGGACGGATTTCGCAGCCCTCGAAAATACGCGACTTTTCCTTCTGAATTTTCCCAGTATCCGTGAAGGTAATTTTTCCGTTGCTGTCGACAACGTTCAAAGAAAGAGAGCGTCAGAGGGCCTGCAGCTTGTCATGGACCTTAAGATCCAGCGCGACACCAGGGATAGCGACTCTGAGACAACGATCCCGGTTGAGTTCACCGTTAACGGAACGAGAACGGTCCAGGAGATGACCATCTCTGGCGAACAGCTAGTTCGGCTCGGATACACAGTTCCCCTCGGCAACAGTGATGCCAGAGGTTGGGCACGCTTCGACCTTCCCGCAGATGACAATGAAATGGACAACCATGCCTACCTTGTTTTCGACGAACCGGCGGCAAAACTGACCACTATTGTCTCCGACGACACCAACGTGGGGAAAACGATCCGTGCCGCAGTATCTTCTCCCGTTGAATCGAATTTCACCTACGAGGCGAAGGTTTTCACGACAAAGCAAACTGCTCAAATTCCGTGGGAAGAATCAGCATTGGTTATTTGGAACGCCCCCCTCCCTTCCCCGGATTCGAATGACTCAGCCCTCCTGACACAGCACATCGAATCAGGTCGAACATTGATCCTTCTTCCTCCCGAGAATGTGAACAGCGAACCGAACTCATTTCTTGGTATCGAATGGGGAGATTGGATTGAACCGGATTCTCAATCACTCGAGTTGGGATGGTGGCGAACTGACTCAGATCTTCTGGAAAACACAAGAAGTGGTGATCCCCTCCCCGTGAACGAACTAAAGCTCTTTCGCACGAGATTTTTCCAGGGAGAAGTTCAGCCCCTCCTGAAACTAGCCTCTGGGGAATCAGTAGTCGCACGGGTTTTCGGTGAGCATGCAGCGCCAAACCAGGGAGCCGTCTACATCTGGGGCACGCTGCCGCGGGCCGATCATTCCACATTCGCCAGCGAGGGTATCACCTTCTTTGTAATGCTCCACCGGGCACTCGATCAGGGAGCTGCCTCGGTATCCAAAGCTCGCGGCATAGCATGCGGAGACGGCGTCCTTCCACAATCACTGGAGTGGGAGATTCTCAACAATACGGAAACCGGTAATAGCACAGTATCACCAGAACTTTTACCCGGCGCATTTGAGCTGAGAAATACATCAGGAACTACGTCACTTCTTTCGTTGAATCGACCGGTAAGTGAGGATGATGTGCGAACCCTATCTGAGGAAAACCTCTCAGGCCTCCTCGAAGGCATAGAATATCGTAGTATTGCCGATGAAGTCGACAGCAACAGCTCACTGGCTTCCGAAATTTGGAGAATTTTCCTCATAGCCATGGCTCTCGCACTGTTGGCTGAGGCAGCACTCTGCCTTCCTCCACGTATAGAGGAAAAGAAAGAATCCACACCTCTAGCGAGCACCTAGAAAACCTGCCTCCTACCACGTGACCCTGACAGATAGCGAACTGACTTTTGCCTGGACCCCGTCTACCGCGGTTCTCGGCATTCTCATGGTCGTCGCTGCGCTCGCTCTGAGCTTCATGATCTGGAAACGCAACCGGTTTTCAGCCTCCACAGGTTTCCTGGAGTTGATCCGCGTAGTCATCATCACAGGCGTCGCAATCACCCTGAACCAACCCGAGTGGAGGGAAATCTTCGAACCAGACGAAAAACCAGTTCTGGCAGTGCTCTACGACGACACGGGAAGTATGAAAACGAAAGACGTAGTCCCAGAAGACGGGACCGTTTCTGCTGCACGTGAGCGTAACGAAATCGCGAATCAACTGGCGATCCCGGAAGCATGGCAATCGCTGGAGGATCGATTCGAAGTTGAACTACAGCCCTTTGGTTCAGAAACGGAAGGAGCTCCGAACGGAACAGACATCAGCGGAGCACTGTCGGACGCAATGACCGAATACTCCAGTTTGCGTGGAGTTGTGCTGATTTCAGACGGGGATTGGAACACGGGAGAGCCACCGTCCTCAATTGCCACTAGGTTACGAATGCAGGAAACCCCGGTCTTTACCGTCCCCGTGGGTAGCGAGACAAAACTTCCTGACCTTGCCGTCACCGCCTTTGACATTCCCACCTTCGGTATCGCAGGGAAACCCGTTCGACTTCCCTTCACAATTACCAGCTCTCTCCCTCGCTCTCACACTGCCACCATTTCGATCAAGACGAGCGAAGGTGAAGCTCTCAGCCAATCGGTAACCATTCCTGCCATGGGGCGACTACAAGACACTCTCCTGTGGACACCGCAAACCGTTGGCGACTTTTCCCTGACACTGACCCTTCCGACATCAGAAGAAGAGCACGATACAGAAAACAACTCACTCTCAGCACCTATCACTATCCGAAAAGAAGAACTAAAAGTTTTAGTCATCGAGTCGTTTCCGAGATGGGAATACCGATATCTTCGGAATGCACTCGAGCGAGACCCTGGTGTCGAGGTTTCCTGCCTGCTCTTCCATCCCGGACTGGAGGGAAAAGGCGACGGTCCCGGCTACATCCAGGAGTTCCCGGAACCTGAAGAGCTTTCTGAATTCGATGTCATATTTCTCGGGGATGTCGGTATTCGCCCGAAGCAACTGACTCAGAGCAACGTCGTCTCGATCAAACAGCAAGTAACGACACAAGCCTCAGGCCTTGTCCTTCTCCCTGGCTTCCGAGGCAACCAGCTCTCTTTAGTGGGAAGTGAAATCGACGACTTGTTTCCGGTCATTCTGGACGCAGCCCAACCACGCGGCTGGGGCTCCGCAACACCGGGTCAGTTCGAACTGACAGAACTCGGTGCACGCAGTCTACTCACGCGTCTCGAAGACACCGAAAACGCGAACGCCGCGATCTGGTCGTCCCTTCCCGGATTTCAATGGTACGCGGGAGTCACGAGAGCCAAGGCAGGATCTGAAATTCTTGCCACCCACAGTTCCGAGACAAATCGCTACGGTCGAATTCCTCTCATTGTTACCAAGACTTTCGGCACCGGAAAAATTCTCTTTATGGGAACTGATGGTGCCTGGCGCTGGAGAAAAGGCGTGGAAGACAAATATCACTATCGCTTTTGGGGGCAGGTTGCTCGCTGGATGGCATACCAGAGGAACATGGCCAGCGATGATCTCATGCGCCTGTTTTATTCCCCTGACAGACCGCAGACCGGCGATACCCTGACATTGAACG
The DNA here is from genome assembly GCA_002698785.1 of Verrucomicrobiales bacterium. Classification (GTDB taxonomy): domain Bacteria; phylum Verrucomicrobiota; class Verrucomicrobiia; order Verrucomicrobiales; family DEV007; genus Arctic95D-9. Next base: position 48,071 of record PAAG01000050.1, read on the forward strand.
CAAACGCGATGAGTATTGGAGGTGAACCTCTCCAGGAAGCGAATGTCATCGTCCAGATCACAGAACCGCAAGGGAAAGTAAAATCCATTCGACTCCAACCCGCCGGAGAAGACCAATGGGGATTATTCACAGGAACCTACTCCCCTACTGAACCGGGAGAGCACCAGCTACTGATGACCTGTGAAGAAAACGGCGGCCTTCTGGAAACCACGATAGCAGTGCAAGGAACGAGCCTTGAACAAACCGGACGTCCCGCCCGTTACGATGTCATGGAAGAAATCGCACGCATCACGCGCGGTGAGATGCTCGATGTTCCTGACGTCGAAATGATTAAAAACGCAGTGGCCGCGGTTCCAGATCCCGAACCAATAGAGCGGCGTCTGCGCCTCTGGGCACACCCCGTTTGGATCGGAGTGTTGATACTGTTTCTGACCATATTCTGGATCGGTAGAAAAGCTGTTGGAGCCGTCTAAGTAATTAAATACGTTGACCAGATCGCCTGTTTCCGGGAAATAACTACTATGCGACATCTCGCAATAACTCTGTTCCTTTCCCTGTTTCTCTGGGGCTTCTTTGGCCAGGCAACGCTACAGGCAGAAGAACCGACAATCCTGCCTGAAATGGCCGAAGATGGTAGACTTCCCGGAGTCGGACTGGCAGAGGGAGTCTCCCAGATCACTGGAGTGGCAATTTCGCCGCTTCTCGGTGTGAGTGGTGTTGGATGCTGGAAATACTTTACGACAGCAGAAGAACAACGCCATCTTCTTCCCTGGTTTTCTCACCCGGCGGCATGGGGAATCGGATTTTCCATTCTGGGCCTTGTATTCTTGAAAGATTCCCTCGGCACAGGCGCACCAGCAATCCTCAAGAAGCCTCTCGACTTCATCGAACTGTTCGAAGACAAAATCAGTGCCGCCATCGCCGCCGGCACGTTGGTTCCTTACATCGCCACTCAGATGGCAGAGCATTTTTCACCACCGGAAGTATCCGCACTTGGCTTTTCAGGAAACCTCTACCTCGCCGTCGCCCCAGCCCTCCTTGCCTGGATACTCATACCACTCTGTATTATGGGATTTTTCGCGGTGTGGCTCCTGAGCCATGCGGTGAATGTCTTGCTGTTGCTTTCTCCCTTCGGAGCCATCGACGCCGTGATGAAGCTTTCCAAGCTCGCGACGATCGTCATGATGATGTTATTGTATGCGATCAGCCCGGTTCTTGCGGCCATCTTGGCGGTCATCATCATTGTGATCGCTGTATTTCTGGCCCCCGCCACGTTCCGCTTGTGCGTGTTCGGGACAGTGATGTCTGGGGACTACCTTCGTTCCCTTGTCAGGAAATCAGATACCGTAAACACAGCCCGCTGTTTCCTTGCCCGGAAATCTGACTCAGGTCTAAAAGCACGAACGTTCGGCCGTGTGATTGCAACAGAGGAGGGAGAATTGTCATTCGTATCCCGCTTCTTCTTTTTTGGACATAAAAGGACCATTCCCCTTCCCTCGGCAGATCGACTCACCATTCATAGAGGAATACTGTTTCCTTCTCTCACGACCGACTGCCCAAGCACGGATCGGAGAATTGCACTGGTTCATTTTCTCCCCAGGTATCGACATAGTATCAACTCACTGGGAGACCTTCTTTCCGTCACTCAATTTACAGACAATCCTGTCGTAAAGGGAGTAAAAGCACTTTCTTCCTGGGCGAGAGGATCGGTGAAAGCATCACGCCTTCGAATCTCAGGCCCCAAGCCGGAAACGAACTAAGCTTTCAATCTCCGGTCGTCACCTTCCCTGACAGTAACCCCATCTGCGTCGAGCTTCTCAAGCAGCGGCATCAGGATTCGTCTTACCGTTCCCGTATGCTGGCGAAGATCACTCGCTGTCGCTTTTCCGTGCTCTTTCAAATACGCAACGATCTCATCGCGGATTTTCTCAAACCCTTGGCTGGAAATTACAGTCTTCGGATCGAGATCAACCACCTCTCCAGTATGGGTAAGAAATCGTAGTGCTTTCTCCTCGTCCACATTCGTTGCAGTCTCGCCCTTGTTCGGCGGAGAAATGAGATCCGATGCGAGGCGTTTCCGGACCAGCTCCCCCGGCCGGACAAGATCGGGCGGCAGCATCGGCACATGATCTTTGTGCCTGATGTTAGGACCGGCCTTAGCAAAGTCACCCGCGAGAAGCCCTTCCAGAACCATATCGAAAAACTTTGGAGCAGGCAGCTCGGGCTCCATCAATACACGAAGGTCACGGAGCGGAAGCCCCAGTTGGTCAGGGTGTTTCCGATGGAGGTCTTGCACCTTCTCCGCCGCAAGACTGGATATGTTTTTCCACCACGCCGCTTGAAACACCCAGTCGCCGTCTTGCCTCAGGATGCCGGCGCTTACAAGCTCTTCGGCACACTCCCGAATAGCGGCTTTACTGAAACGGGATTTTGCCAGCAACACATCAAGGTTAGCGACCATATCGCGCTTCAACTGCGATTCGACTAATATGTTCAGGTCTTCGGCATTACCCTTTCTCGCTTCCAGAAACTCTCCTTGGAATGGTTTTCGAAAAGCACGCCGGTTCGCATCCTCATCCAACACAACACCACCAGCAAGGGTCATCCCCATGGACGCATCTCGAAGGACGAATCGATCGCCAACAAAAACATAAACCGGTTCTTTGAAGCGCACTTCCGCCACAGTTTCCTCCCCCGGTTCGAGTACCTTTCGGTCGCGGAAATGAATCCGACACGGAATGCCTAGACTACCATGATGGAACATCACTTGTCGTCCCGTGCGAATCGCCTTTTTTGATCGTCGCATACCCCGAATCTCCCGATCTGACTTTTCAATCACCACATCGATCGCAGTAACGGCTTCGCCAAGTTCAGGCAAGGTTAGAACATCGCCCCGTTCCACTCCGTCCCTCGCTCCTTTTTTGCGTTCATCCTGGAGGCCAATGCCTGAAAGGTTTACCGCGGTTCGTGTTCCCGGCGGCACTTCTTTCGTATCGCTACCGTGAGACTGCGCGGTCCGAACATGAGCTGCTAACCCCGCAGGCTGGATCACATAGTTCTCACCGGCCCGAACCACACCATCCGCGAGCGTTCCGGTAATCACGGTCCCTACCCCCTTGATGGAAAAGGCACGGTCCACGGGCAGCCGAGGCTTTCCGCAGTCATTTACCAGAGGCGCTTCGGTCAGCGTTGTCGAAATCACATCTCGTAGCTCCTCAATCCCCTCTCCCGTGTGTGATGAAACGGGCACAACGGGAATCGAATCCCACGGGCCGCCAAGCAGATTCTCTTTCACATCATCGAGCACAAGCTCAAGATCTTCCGCCAGATCGCTCTTCGTCAGGGCTACGATCGCTCGTTTTACCCCGAGATATTGGAGGATCTGATAATGCTCCTCTGTCTGTGGCATCCACCCATCATCTGCCGCCACGACAAACAGCGCCAAATCGATCGCTCCGACCCCTGCCACCATGTTCTTAACAAAATCAGCGTGACCAGGAACGTCAACCACCCCTAGGGCGAGTTCGTCGCCAGAATCATCAGTCGTGGGAAGCGACAACTGGGCAAAACCCAATTCGATCGTCATACCACGTTTCTTCTCTTCGGGCAGACGGTCGGGGTCTGTCCCAGTCAGGGCTTCGATCAGCGAACTCTTTCCGTGGTCAATATGTCCGGCCGTTCCAACGATGTAATGGCGATCAGGCATTCCGGTTCTCACAACTTACCGAATCTCAATCAATTGGTCTCCGTTAGAAATACGATTTTTTATGTCGTCAAGAAATGGAGCGAACCAATTCAATAACTCTCCCCGAGAACAGTTCCCGATCCGAAGCCACACAATTGATGGAGAAGTTTCGGCCAAAGATGCTCGAACTGGAAAGTCTTCATCTTTCGTCACAATCACAGAATTGTTGGCGATCGCATAATCCCAGATTTCGGAATCTGTAGCCTGCATCAATCCTACATCTGAGACATGCTCGGCCTCCTCATCCTGATCGCACAGAAAACGTGAGAGTGCAGGCGGTAATTGTGCATCCACGATCCAGCGCATTGGACTCAGGCAGCACTTTCCGAAACAGTGAAAACCGGATGATCAATCTGCTCAGCAGCATATTGAATCGACGCATCAATATCCTCAGGCTCCAGATACGGATAATCTTCAAGAATCTCTTCCCTCGAAACATCCGAAGCGAGAAGTTCGAGAATGTCTTTCACTCGAATCCGCATTCCTCTAATGCAAGGTCGCCCGCCACATTTCTCGGGGTCAATCGTGATTCGATCTCTAAAATTCATATAATGAGATAATAGACTGATTTTTCTTTTTTCGCACGTCTCTTTCACGCAGTTCTAGTTAGTCACCGTAGTCTGCGGCGGAGGAAAGTCGAGAATAGGTCACCAATCAGAATCACTGAAGCGCCAAGTAAGATGTAAAAGAATACCCGGTCCCAATGAAACCCTTTCTCGAGCATGATGAGTTTTCCCAGCGTCAGTAATCCCAGCATCCCCAACACCGTCGCATCTTTCATACAGGTCTCCCAGCGATAGAAAAAGTAGATCAGGAATCGATTAAAATTGGCAGGAAAAATCCGGGAGAGATAAGCGCTGAAACGCCCTCCACCAGCCGCAATCGATTGTTCCGTAGCTTCCACATCCGCATTCTCCACCACCTCGCCCCACAACCGCCCAAGAATACCAAAATTGTGAATCGCCAGAGCCAGGACAAGCGGCCAAACCTGCAGTCCAAGTAGTGAGAGAAGCAAAAACGCGATCAAATACTCCGGAACCGACCTCGCCAGAACAAACGAAAACCGAACGACCGGTCCCACGACTCGCCAGACCGTTTGTGAGAACTGATTCCGACGCCCTCCCCAGATTCCCATCGGATTCGAGTTGGCAAGCTTACGACTCGATAGCGGCAACCAGGGCGATACAAACAACGCAGACAGAATAATGGCAGCAGAAGCGATCCCAAATGTAATCAGCAAAGCTTCCAGTCCCTTGTCAGTAAACAGCTCCCAGGCCCAGGGAATCGCATCTCCCCAGTTGCCTGATTTATCTACGGGAGCAGGAACCAACTCTCCCACAAAATTCTTAAAATTAGTCCACCTTCGCTCGGCCGAAAGCCTCCCCAGCAAAGGACCGCCCGAAGTCCATGCCCATACGATTGCTCCGAGCACGACGAATCCACTGAACCGCAGGAAAACGCTCTTCGTTCGATTGCGCCGCAGTTCCACGACGCGCTGATAGCGATCTGTCAGGGTCGTGGTTGCCATGCCTCGGTTGTAGGATGAAGACGTTTTCGAATGGCCGCCCCCCAGAAGTCGACCAAAACAATCAATGCGATTAACAGATACAGGTAAGTCCACACCTCCCGGTAGTAAGACTCCCCATACGAAAACTCGATATACAGCCCGATCGTCTCGATTCCGACAAAACCAAGAACAGCAGACGACCGCAGGGCACATTCAAAACGATAAAAGCTGTATGTAATCAGATTCGGAAGAGCTCTCGGAAAAATCCCAACCAGAAAAGTCTGCACAGGACCATGCCCGATCGCTTTCAAAGCCGACGCAGCATCGCGAGCCTCTTCGTCAATCAACTCAGAGAAAACCTTCCCCAAGGTTCCGGAAAACGGAAGAGCCAGCGCCATCATGCCCGCCAGCGGAGAAACACCCATCGCAGAAAGAAACAGCAACGCCCAGATCAATTCGTGGATCGAACGAGCGAGACTCATCCAGAATCGGCAGATCGTGAAAACGGTCTGCAGAAAAAGCCGAAGTCCCCTTCCACATGGTTCAGGCCACCAGGCCGAAGAACCGAAAAAACCAAGAAACAACGCGGTAGGAACCGCAATACTCATCGCCCCAAAAGCAAACCTCAGCGTCAGGAGCAGCCCTTTGAACCCCTTTACCCAGATTGGATCGGCGTCATCAGGCACATTCGGATCCTGATAATCCGTAGCCGGATGCAACGCCGCTGCAAAAAACTTCCCCGTCCTCTCCCAATGCGTTGAGTCAGGCGGCAGCAGCCCTTTGGGAGTCAATCCTAGCGCCCACGCACAGATAAAAAAGACAACGATAAGCCCCAGAACGACCCAGCGGCGACCGCTTGTCCGACCAGTTCGAATAAAAGGGTCTGGAGATCCTGACGACATAATTTCTCTACTCGGCTCCTGGCAGCGGCATACCTGCGGGATCCAAAACCGAAATCTCAAACAGTATTAGTTTAACGCTATCTCCTACGGACGATTTTCGAATCGCACAATAGCGTTTCTCGTGGATATCCGATGAAACCAACGGATACGAAATCCGAATAGAGTTAGATTCATTCCCGGTCAGACGCCGAAACTCCACCGCATAATGTTTCCCCGTCGGGTAAATCCACGCTCGAACACTATGAGTTCCTTCGTTTAGCTCTAAGGCTTTTTCCCGAATTGTATTGAAACCCTCGCTGCTGGGAGACTTCAATCGGTCAGGGCTCCGGGGGAGGATAGAATACAATTCAGCAAACCGTTCGGCATCGATTTTCACCACCTCAAAACCATCTTCACAAACGCTCTCGCTCCCTTGAAGCATCGCACTCGTCTCCGTCCCACCAACGGAACCTGACCAGGCACGAACGAAGATCGTAAAGGGAAGCCCTCTCCCCAATACATTGGGATGACAAAGCGTATTAAACTGATAAATCCTGTCACGCGTCCCCACTATATTCACTCCTACGTCATAGGTCGTACTCCGTCCCGAATCTATTTCCACGACCTCCATGTCGATCCCGCGGTTTTGCAGATACTGAATCGGAGTCAATTCCGAAGGTCCCTCTCCTACCTTCAGCCAAGCCCGAGATAACGTATACCTCGCTTTCGTCACCGGAGCCGCAGGAATCATGCCCACCAAAGGCCCCGAAAAAATGGAGAAGAGAAATGCACCGGAGACAGACAATACCGAAACGAACGCAAATCGACTCTTCGTCGTTGGGTAGCCTCGAATCAACACCCACGCACCTGACAACAAGACAACACGAAGAATACATGAAGGCACCAAGTCCCTCCACATCATCTCCCCAGGGTAGAATCTCGGAAACCACATCGGAAAGCCATCAAATAAGGCCACAGCAAGATATATTGTACCTGCCGCAACCACAGCACGCCACTGATGCCGCCACCCCACTGCAAATGTAACGAAAATGAGAAGAACGACTGCGTCCAACATCGCCAGAGAGTATGGCACTCGGAAATCGGCAAAGTGTGCACACTGAATCGACACAGTTCGACCTCCATCCGATCCAGTCTCCACAGTAGACCAGAAACCAATCGGCAAAATGCCAGAGTCAGCCATTCCGAACACGTCTCTTCTGCCATTCCCGACAATCGACTCACCACGATTGTCGAAAACAACAGGCCAAAAACCACCATACCCACCCGCCCACGTAAACGATGAGGGAACTTGGAAATCATTTGCCTCAGCCTTCACTTCGACTCCCTCCCGAACAACGTACTTTCGACTCTTGACCTTGACGCCTTTGATTCCCTCCAAGCGTCGGAGCGCAGGGGCCAACTCGATCGCAGCTCCCGAGTGCCCAATCGGAATCGCGTCCTCCGAAAGTGCCCTCCCTCCTTGAAAGGCCATATTCATGCTCAATCTCCATTTGGCTCGCTTGAGATCCCAACCTTCCAGGCCAAAAATATCCTCGGGAGGCTCGGCGATAGGCTGCGTTAGGGCCAGCATGTGCCAGTGCTCCAAAATCTTCTTCCGATGTCGGCGGGACATCGCAGGATGCATCTCGTTGAATAAAGGGATCTCTCGATAAACCCCGTCCATTCGATCAAGCTCAGAAGCAGCCTCCGGCGAGATCGTCACCTCTATCAACTGAACCCATCTGCACAAGAAAATCCCTTGGAGGAGTGCCTTAACCGAGTCGAACCGAGTCATCGCAATGCAATCTCCAGACACCATCAGTGTAATCAGCGCCAAGAATACACACCAGTATCTGGATATTGCTTCCATTAGGCATCCACCATCATTTCCTCGTCACTGAGATCGAACAGTTCGGTCAACGTATCGCCAGGTATTCTCTCGGGATCTGAATCAAAAGCCATCTTCCCAGCACGCAGACCCACCAGCCTCGGAAAATACTCCTTCGCCAGATCCACGTGGTGAAGGCTCACACACAAAACGAATCCAAACTCTTTCGACAGTTCACATAACAAAGCCACCGTGTCCCTCGCACGGGCAGGGTCGACACTCGAAACCGGCTCATCAGCAAGCAGCGCATCCGGTTTTTGAAAAAGCGCTCGGGCAATCGCGACTCGCTGCTGCTGCCCGCCGGAAAGGCTCGATGTTCGAGAATACAATTTCTCCTCGATACCGACACGTTCGAGAATCTTGTGGATCTCCAGGACGTCTTCTTTCGATGGTATCAGCAAATCTCTTACTGATCGAAGAGCCCCCCTCTTTCCCCCTCGGCCGAGAATGATATTCTGAACCACGGTCAAATTGGGAACCAACCCCAGGTGCTGCGGGATAGTCGCCAGCCGTGAGCGCAGTTTCCTCAGCTCTTTTGCCGAGAATTGGGAAATGTCATCCCCAAAAACAGAAACGCGCCCCGCGTCCGGAGCGCGCATCGTGTTCATCAGTCGCAGCAGCGTTGTCTTTCCGCTACCGCTTGGGCCAATCAAGGCCACTTGTTCCCCCTGTCCGACCTCCAGACTTACATCGTCGACCGCTGCCAGATCACCGAATCGGCAAGTAACAGCATCGAGAGAAAACGCAGGATCGGACATGAGGAAACACGAGACATCAGCTGTCGATCAAACCGAGTTTGACCGCAGTTTCTTTGATCCCGTCGAAATCTTCATTCTTCGCAGGAATGATGGCTTCGCGATTGATCGCCTTCAGCGTATCAGAATCAGCAGGCGCTTCAATAAGAGCCGTCTGCACCTTTCCGATAAATCCTTCACCGAATGCCTTCTCCACTTCTGGATGGATCGTGAAGTTGTAGTCAGCATAGAAAGGAGTCGTCCAGATCTTCACGGTGTTCTCCGCGATTTTTGGATCTTCCGCTACGAGCGAGTCATAGGTCTTGTAGTTCAGTGCACCGGTCTGGTAGGTGCCGTCAGCAACCGCATTTGCAGTCGCCACGTGGCCACCAGTTGCCTGGTATCCAGGCTCTGTAGCGAACCACTCATCAGGAGCAACGCCGCCATTGTTCTGCATGATGAAGAACGTAGGCATAAGACGACCGGATGTAGATCCGGGAGACCCAAATGTGAAGGTCATGTCTTTGATCGCGGCAGGGAAATCAGCAGACTCTTTCAAGCCAGTCGATTTGTTCGCTATAAAGTATGACTTGTACTTTGGATCGGCTTTCCCCTGAGCAATCGCCTGCGATCCTTCGACCGCCATGCGTGCCTGAACGCCGGAGAGTCCACCGAACCAGACGAGATGAACCTCGCCGTTCTTGAACTTGGTGACAGAGTCAGCGTAATCCTTGGAGAAAACAAACTCAGCAGGAACGCCAAGCTTCTCGGAAAGGTATTCAGCAAGTTTATCAAACTTCGCTTTCTGATCCGTGATCTTCTCGTCGGGAATCGCCGAGATGTATAGAGTCGCTTCAGCAGCATCGCTGGAAGCGCTGTCATTGTTGGAGTCGGGCGTGGCTGCATCATCACCGCCACAGCCGACAATGGCTAGAGCAGTTACCGCAGCCAGACCGACGCGGAAAAGGTGTCTTTTCAGCATCGTTGGTATGGTTGGTTTATTTGGTATTCTTTGATCATTTCTGAACAATCCAGAATACGAACCGCAAGGCATTGCGGATTGCAATTCTGGATGGGACGACTCCACTCTTCAGAGCTTTCCGAAAATTGCGAGAATATTCTTTGTGAGAATCTCGTCTTGCTCGGGGAAAATCGTGCGTAGATCCAGCCTATATCGATCTTCCGCAGTATACCCAATTACCGGCATCTCCCCTTTCCGCAAAAGATCGGCAAACTTCGCTAGCCCCATCGTTTCAGGCTTCAAATCCAGAGCCAGAGAAGGTATCTCCGCCTTCGGCATCGTCCCGCCACCACACCGGGCAATCGTCTCTACCAAGCCGACCTGCAGCCCCTCGATCGCAGTCAAATGCTCCACCAACGCTTCGGCTCGCGGGCGAAGATCATCCTCCACCTTTGCCGAAAGCATTCTCGCCAGAGGAAGCTCCGGCTTCTCTCCTTGTCCTTTTGACAGATACTCCAGAACCGTTTCCTGAAGCCCGGTCAAAATCAGTTTATCGCACCGCAGCGCTCGGAAAAACGGCTCTTTCTTAATTCCCGCCACGAGATCTGCCCGTCCCGCAATGATCCCCGCTTGGGGCCCACCAAAAAGCTTGTCCCCACTCACACATACCAGATCCACACCGCGCTTCAGCACCTCAGTGGCTGTCGGCTCATGAGGAATCGGAGCCAGAGACTCGGTCGGAATCATCGCCCCACTGCCCAGGTCTTCCACGACAGGCAGTCCATGCGCTTTCCCCAGCTCAACCAACTCTTCCGTCGTTGGCTCGTCAGTGAAACCGTCCATCCAGAAGTTCGAACGATGCACCTTCAGCAGCATCCCCGTATTCGGCGTGATCGCCTTTTCGTAGTCTTCCAGCGAAGTCTTATTCGTCGCCCCCACCTCCACCAGTTTCGCCCCGCTCACCTCCATGATTTCTGGCACACGGAAGCCGCCACCGATCTCCACGAGCTCCCCGCGGGAAATAATCACCTCGTTCTTTTCCCCATTTGCCAGATGCTTCAAAATCAGGATCAAAGCCGCAGCGCAATTATTTGAAACCGTAGCCGACTCGGCTTCGATCAGCGTCGCCAGACAGGTTTCCAGAAAACCACCGCGCTTCCCCCTTTCGCCCGTATCGAGATTCATCTCGATGTTGTTGTAATATTTCCCAACCGAGGTCAGAGCCGCCACCGTCTTATCACTTAGCGGAGAGCGCCCCATATTCGTATGGATACAAACCCCCGTCCCGTTGATGGCCGGATGAATACGTGACCGATACAGAGAATCGATCTTCTCCCGAATCATCGATACCGTTTCATCAAATTCCCCTACCTCCAGCGTCCCGGCCTTAACACCCTGACGCATCTCCTCGACCGTCTTCCTCACCAGATCCGTGATCAACGGCTGCGGAACAGGCGGCAACTCATCCCCCTTCTCAAGGGCGACAAGCACTTTATCGACCGCGGGGATGCGGCTGAAAGGATTGGGGCTTTTTGAGGTCATCTTGTCTGACTGAAGGCTCCGGCAGTGAGGTGTTAGCTAGGTTGTTTACGGAATAGCACGAGAGATTTTTCCAAATCGCAAGGCGTTCGCGAGGAGCGAATTGAAATTCGTGACGAGCGAAGAACGCAGCGATTTCGGGGAAAGATCCGTGCTCTCAAATTCAAAACGTCGCATCGCGACGGACACTATATCCCCCAAGGAAGATAAAATCTATTCCGTAAAGAACTTAGCTAACGCCGAACTAGAGAACCGAAATCAGCGAACTTCCTTCGTCTGCCGGGAGAATGCGGCCTACCACCGCCTTCGATAAGGTCGCCTCAGCATCGCAGATCGCAAGCACCGCATCGAGGTTCTCTTCTGGCACAGCGCAGAGCAACCCTCCACTCGTCTGCGCGTCAGCGAGGATGAACTTCATCGCCTCAGACACACCCTCACCCCAGCTCACGTCAGGGTCCGATGTTCGCAAGTTCTCCTTCGTTCCACCCGGCACGCAGCCCTCCTCCTCGATCAATCGAACGATCTCCGGATCGATGACCGGCATCTCGGCGGAATTCAACTCCGCCTGCACACCGCTCGATTTACAGAGCGAACGCAAATGCCCCAGCAGGCCGAAACCAGTCACATCAGTGGCGCACTTCACCAGCCCTTGCTCAGCCATCTTCTGGCCCGGCTTGTTCAGACGACTCATCAATTCCACACCTCGATCGACCAACTCACCAGTCACCAGGCCCCGCTTGATGCCCGTCGTTAAAATCCCCGTCCCAAGCGGTTTCGTCAGGATCAAAATATCCCCCGCCTTCGCATCCGCATTGGTGATCATGCGTTTCGGATGCACGAGGCCCGTCACCGAGAGACCATAGATCGGCTCTGGATTCTTAATCGAATGCCCACCTGCGAGAGCACACTCCGCCTCTTTCACCTTATCCGCCCCACCTTTGAGAATCTCGTTGATGATCTCCTCGCTCAAAATATCCGCCGGCATCCCCACGACATTCATCGCCGTCACCGGACGACCACCCATCGCATACACATCCGAAAGCGAGTTCGTCGCCGCGATTTGCCCATACAGGTAGGGATCATCAACGATCGGTGTGAAAAAGTCGATCGTCTGCACCATCGCGAGATCGTCGTTCAAAATGTACACGGCGGCATCGTCGGATGTGCTTGATCCGACTACCAGATTCGAATCTTCGTGCTGACTGAGCCCACGCAAGACCTGCGTGAGTGCCTCCTGGCTAAGCTTGGAGGCTCAACCCGCGCACGACGACAGCGAAGTAAGCTTGATGGGATCTTCTGACATGGATAGTTCTGACATGATTTTGAAAAAGGTTGGGGCTACGGTTGTGGACGGTTATCGTCACACGAAGCTTTCACCTTTTCCAAGTGAAATCGCGCCTCTTTTCGGACGCAATGAGAATCCAAATCGTATCACCCAGCTCCTCACTCAAGCGCACCGGAAATCGCGCCACTTCCGCTCAATGGGCAGAACTCCTCACCGAACTTGGCCACGAAGTCACCAACACTACCACCTACAAGCCCGGACCGGTTGACCTTCTCATCGCCTTGCATGCCGAGCGCTCCTTCCGACCCATTGAAAAATACCGCAAAGAACATCCAGACGGTCCCCTCATAGTCGGACTCGGCGGCACTGACATCTATCCTACCGTCACCCCCACCGGCCATCGCTCCATGGAAATGGCCGATGCTCTCATCGCCCTGCAGGACAAAGCGGTCGAACAGGTCCCCATCGCGTACCAAGGGAAAGTCCACGTCATCATTCAATCCGCTCAGCCCGCAGCCAATCCCCGTCCGAAAAGCACACGTTATTTCGACATCTGCGTCGTCGGTCATCTCCGCGATGTAAAAGACCCCATGCTCGCCGCTTGGGCCTCCCGCGACCTCCCTAATGACTCCACCATCCGAATCCGACACGCCGGTGGAATCCTCGACTCCAAATACGAATCCATTGTCTCCGTCGAACGAAACATCAATCCACGCTACGACTGGCTTGGAGAACTCTCAGGCGACGACACCGCCCGCCTCATATCCTCCTGCCATGCCATGATCCTAAGCTCCCATAGCGAAGGTGGCGCACGAGTCGTTGGTGAAGCCATCGTCAATGGCACGCCCCCTCTTTCCACCCACATCGATGGAATCGTAGGGCTCCTCGGTGAAGACTATCCCGGCTACTTCCCCGTCGGCGACGACCATAAGCTCGCCGAACTGATGTACAGACTCGAAACCGACACCGAGTTCCGCGACCAACTCCACACCGTCATCAAAGAGAAAGCCCCCCGCTTTTCCCGGGAACTCGAAAAAGAATCCCTCGATCAACTCGTGAACAACGTAGTACAAAGAAATACACAAAGAAATACCTGACCGTGCCTTCCCAAACAAAATCCCACTCTTTTTCTTTATCTTACTCCTAATCTTTTTCTCCCACACGATCGAGCTTCCAAAGCCCCCACCAGAAGTCCCCAACAAACAAAAAGTGTTACCCATGTTCTGAACCACCGGTGTTACCTATGTTTTGAACCTGCACCCGCTCCGACCTCCGACCTCCGACCTCCGACCTCCGACCTCCGACCTCCGACCTCTGATTACTGATTACTGATTACTGATTACTGATTACCGATTACCGATTACCGATTACCGATTACCGATTACCGATTACCGATTACCGATTACC
>PAAG01000051.1 GCA_002698785.1 Verrucomicrobiales bacterium
CGACCTTATTGGTCTATCGGAAACCGGTTCAGGAAAGACTGCTGCTTTCGGTCTCTCCGGATTGTCACGTATCGACTGGAGCGATTCTTCTCCGCAGCTTCTTGTGATTTGCCCGACACGTGAGCTGGCCGTCCAGGTGTGCGGTGAATTGCAGCGCCTTGGGTCAAAGATTCCCGAAATGCATGCCACGGCAATCTACGGTGGTGCCCCAATCGATCGCCAGATTCGTGCGCTTCGACATGGTGCTCAGGTGGTAGTGGGAACTCCAGGCCGACTGATTGACCACGTGAAGAGGAAAACACTCGACCTCTCCAAAGTGCGTGTTGCAGTTCTCGATGAGGCGGACCGCATGTTGGATATGGGCTTTGTGGAAGAGATGGAAGACATTCTCCGAGTGCTTCCCGACGGCCACCAGACCCTCTTTTTCTCGGCCACAATGAATCCGGCGGTCGAAAAACTAATCGGTCGATTCGGGAATTCTCCTGACATGATCGAGATCGAGCGCAAGCAGATGACCGTAGGCTCCATCGAGCAGGCCTGCTTCGAAGTGCGCCACAGATCTCGTATCGAACTTGTTTCCCGTATCATCGACTTGGAGCAACCGCGGCTTTCCATCATCTTCTGCAATACCAAACGCGCCGTCGATGAGTGCACTGAAGCTCTCTTGTCCCGAGGATATTCTGCCGACCGCCTACATGGAGATATCGCTCAGACCATGCGGGAAAGGGTTCTTCGCCTGTTCCGTGAAGGCACCGTAGAAGTGCTTGTCGCCACCGATGTCGCAGCCAGGGGCATCGACATTGACGAAATCGACCTCGTCATTAATTACGAACTCCCCCAGGACCCCGAAGATTATGTGCACCGGGTAGGACGTACGGGGCGTGCCGGCAGAAAGGGAAAAGCCGTTTCCTTTATTCACGGTCGTGATGCCTATCGCATTCGAACCATTGAGAAGTATACCAAGCAGAAGATCCCCCGCGCAGAAATTCCCACACAGGAACAGGTGGACAATCACCTTGCCGATCAATTGCTGGAAAGCGTGGCGCAGCGCCTTGATGAAAGCACTGAGGAAAAATCCGTTGAGTCGCTCGAGCCCCTTCGCCGACTTGGTCATGAATGGGATGATATCGCAGGTGTCCTGATGTCGATGATTCAGGAAATGACGTCCCGCGATGGAGAAGAGATCATCGAAGACCGCCCCGACGAGCGGAATAATCGGAGAGAGCGAAACTCAGACAGGCAGCGGGATAGAAAACCACGTCAGCGAGACGACAAACTGGACCACGGAATGACGAGGCTCTTTCTCAGCCTCGGAAAGCGCGACCGAATTTCCGCCGGGGACATCGTCGGAATGTTGCATAACGAGTGTCACCTCGAACGGGGAGATGTCGGAAAAATCCGCATCATGCCCGGCTTTTCGCTCATCGATATCAAAGAAGACGCCGTGCTGAATGCTCTTCAAGCATCGAAGAACTCGAAACTTCGCGGCAAAAAGTTCAAGCTCGACTACGACCGCCAGGCCGGGAAGTAGGATCTATTCTTCCTTCTTGGAAACACCAAGCGATTTCAACATTTCGTCGATACTAGTCGTGGGCACTTGGCAGGCGAAGTTCTGGCAAACGTAGGCCGTCGCTTTGCCATCCAGACTCGTTTGCGTTTCCGTGTAGGGAGCAACTTTAGTCAGAGCCGCCGCATTTTCTTCGGACCGATGCAATAGGACCTTATTCGGAATGAACTCTTCCTGCACTGCATCAATCATTCCCTCCCCACTCTCGCCACTGATGACGATTTCATAGGATGGCCCCATGTGGAATGTCAGCCAGGTGAGCGTCATAGAATAAATGGCGGGTCTTTCACCGATCTCGGTAGAGAAGGCGCGCACCAGTTCATCTCCCCGCGTCGCGTATTCAGGGGTTCCCGTCATGCGATGCAAACGAACGAGGTTCCCAATTGAGACTGCATTTCCACTCGGTATCGCCCCACCGTAGAGCTTCTTCGCACGAACGATGAGCTTTTCCCCATCATCTGCAACGGTGTAATACCCGCCGGTTTCTTCGTCCCAGAATTGCTCGTCCAAAATTTTCTGATACTCGATCGCCTTCTCCAGATACTTGACCTCGAACGTGGCCTCATACACATCCAGCAGACCCCAGATCACGAAAGCATAATCCTCAAGATGTGCCGCTAGCCCAGCTTCTCCCTGGCGGTAGCGCTTATGAAGTCGCCCGCTCTCATCCGTAAGTTTATCCAAAGTGAAATCGGCAGCTTTCTTTGCCGCGACTTTGTATTCTTCCTCACCCAAAACCTGAGCGGCCCTGGCAAATGCGGCAATCATGAGACCATTCCAATCGGTGAGGATCTTGTCGTCTTTCTGCGGATGAATTCTTTTTTCCCGATGTTCGAAAAGTTTCTTTCTCAAGACCTCGACTCGTTCCGCGGCATCGTCGAGCAGCTCTTCTTTGAGGTGAGGAATGTTGGTGCCGGTTTTTTCGCGCGTTGCTTCCTCAAGAAAGTTTCCTTCGTCGGTCAAATGGAAGGTTTCGATGAAGAACTCCCCATCTTCTTCACCTAGCACCTCCTTAACCTCTGCCGTTGACCATACGTAAAACTTTCCCTCTTCCCCTTCGCTGTCTGCATCTTCAGCTGAATAGAAACCACCTTCCTCACTCGTCATATCCCGCAGTACGTATGTCAGGATCTCACGAGCAGTCCGGGCATAGCGCTCTTTACCGGTCACTTGATAAGCCTCAAGAAAAGCAATCGTGACTAGCGCCTGATCATACAGCATCTTTTCGAAGTGTGGAACGAGCCAGTCCTTGTCGGTAGCATAGCGATGTATGCCAAAACCGACATGGTCGTAAATCCCGCCTCGTCGCATCTCTGTCAGGGTCTTTTCCACCATCTCGAGCGCTTCCCCATTACCCGTCCGATGGTGAAAACGAAGTAGGAACATCAAGTTCGGTGGAACAGGAAATTTCGGCGAAGATCCAAAGCCACCTTTCACCGGATCATAGGTCGTAGCGAAGTGAGAATAGGCGACATCAAAAATGCCACCATCCAGATCGCCACCAGGAGAACTCTCCATGATCTGGCCTAATTGCTCGGAAATACTGACAGCCGTTTCTTCTACCTCCTGCCGTCTCTCTACCCATGCATTATGGAGCTCAGTAGCCACCTTTTTGATTCCCGGGCGACCGGCTACAGACTCTTTCGGAAAGTATGTCCCCGCAAAAAACGCATGTTTCTCGGGAGTCATCACGACGGTCATTGGCCAACCACCGCCACCGGTTATAGCCTGGGTAATTTGCATGTAGACCTCGTCGATGTCCGGTCGTTCTTCGCGATCTACTTTTACAGGGATAAAGCGCTCGTTGATAATCTCGGCAACCTCTTCGTCCTCAAATGACTCATGCTCCATCACATGGCACCAGTGACAAGTCGTGTAGCCGACACTCAAAAAGATAGGTTTGTCCTCTTCCTTCGCCCTGGCGAACGCTTCTTCACTCCATGGCCACCAGTCGACTGGATTCCTCGCATGCTGAAGCAGATAAGGGCTCTTTTCAAAAATCAGACGGTTGAATTCCTCACCGCCATCGGCGGGCAATTTTGAAATTTCTTCGGGCGATGGGAGAGGCTTTCTTACGTGTCCTTCTTCTGCAAACATATTGCCACCATGAAGGCATAAATGGCAGATGACGAAGAGTAATCCGAAAAATCGAGGGCGCATTCTGGCCACCCTCGCACGATTGTTTTGAAGTAGCTACTACCCGATGCTGTATTTCTATTTGAGAGCCCGAGCATGTTCTTTCTGAGCCTCGGTGTGGCCTCTCTCAACAAAACCGCTCACGATCTTCGCGTGATTTTGAGCGACTTTGACCGCAGCTGGTGTTTTACCGGTGACAGTCACTGCAACGCCCCCTTTTATGTTCGTCAACTTCACCTCAATATCGTCGTAATGCTCTCGAAGCTCGGCAAAAGCAGGATCCCAATGCCGCACTCCGAATCCCCCGTCTAATCGAGACTCCATCTGAGATACGTGCTTTTGCAGTAACTTCGCTGTCTCTGGCTTCGCAGAAGTCGTCGTTGCCCGATATCCGTTCTCGGTCAAGACCACCTTCCGATCGAAATCTTCGTGAGCAGCAAACAACTCATGAATCACACCCCGAAAGTCTCCGCCGCCCATGGGCCCATGCCCTTTTCCTTTCCCGAAACCTGGAGGGCCAGCAATCGCCTGTGACGTAAGTAACACCGGAATAAAGAAGGAGAGAAAAATGTAAGAAGTTTTCATATCGCGTATATCACTAGATAACGATATAGGAATTCGAAAGGATACGGACTTGAGAAGACAAATCGCAATTTTTCTCCTTACCCGAACATTGCCCGACAGATGATCACTGCCGCTATGACACCCGCAAGATCGGCGCATAACCCCGCTGCAAGGGCGTGTCGAGTTCGACGGATACCAACAGAACCGAAATAAACTGCCAACACGTAAAAGGTCGTCTCCGTGGAGCCATACATGGTAGCTGCGGCATACTTCACCATTTCCGAGAGACCTTCGTTCGTCAGTATTTCGACCAACACACCCTGACTTCCGCTCCCGCTCAACGGTCTCATCAAGGCCATTGGAACGAGTTCAGCAGGAAATCCAACGAGATCGAGAACCGGTCGTAGCGCGTTGGTAAAAATATACAGTGCACCCGAGTTCCTGAGAATGGCTAGCGCAGCAAGCATCGCAACGATGAACGGCATGATTCGGACAGCTACCCCCCACCCCTCTTTCGCACCTTCCACAAATTCCTCGTAGACTGGAACCTTTTTCAGAGCGGCGAATAGAATGAAAAAGACAATGATGAAAGGGATGGCAACAACTGAGATCGCCGAAACCAGCCGACGAAAAGGCGAATTCGAATCGTCACTTTCAACTTCTTCCAGGCTGGTTTTCTCTGCATCCAGAGCGATAGCGATTTCCCGCAGCCCCAATGCTTCCTGCAGTTGTTCCCGCTGATTGGGAAAAGTTTCGAGGTAGACAATACCTGCAAAGATCACAGCAACCAGCGAGAGCGCGACAGTCCCGAATTTTCCAATCTTACGGGATTTTCCAGTTTCTTCTTCTCCACCCCCACCCTCTTCCTCGATCACGACAGGAGTGGCAGCGCGATTGAAGATCGCCATTCTCTCGAAAAGTTTTACTGAGACGATGGCTACCATGGTCGAAAACAACGTTGCCCCAATGGTGGTTGAAACGATGGCATAAGGCTCCGCCATCCCCTGCGCTGCGAGCAACCCGATCGCCGTTCCGGGGATCAACGTCACGGAACTGGTATTAATGGCGAGAAAGGTGCACATCGCATTTGTTGCCGTTCCTTTGTTAGGATTTAGCGAATCCAGTTCCTGCATCGCCTTCAGCCCCAACGGAGTCGCTGCATTTCCGAGCCCCAGGACATTGGCTGCCATGTTCATGATCATCGCGCTCATTGCGGGGTGATTATCCGGAACATCGGGAAACAAACGGGTCATAATCGGACGGACGACACGCGCCATGACATCAACCATCCCAGAGCGCTCCGCGAGACGCATCACCCCCAGCCACAGCATCATGAAAGCACTCAAGGGAATGACGATATTGACAACGCCAATCTCGATCATATCGAACATCCCGTTCACGATTCCGTTGTCGCCCTTGATCTGCCCCAGTAAAGCAGCCACGGCTACCCCGACAAAAATCATCGCCATCCAGATCCAGTTCAGCATGGCGTTATCTAACGACAGGAATGAGCAGTACGGCAACAGAAACTCTTCTTCCAGATTCCCGGCTAACCGAGGGTTTGCAGATGCCGTCTGACATGTGCCATACTGAAAAACGAAACCCTATGAGAATCCTCTCCCTTTTTGTTGCCCTCATTTTCACCGCTCTCAGCCATGCGGAAGAAAAGCCGAACTTTGTCTTCTTCATCACAGATGACGTAGGATGGAACGACATCGGATGTTACGGAAATGAAGCCATCAAAACGCCGAATCTGGATGCACTTGCGGAGCGCGGCCTGCGATTCACAAACGCTTACCTGACAATCAGCAGTTGCAGCCCCTCGCGATGCAGCATCATCACCGGACGCTACCCGCACAACACGGGCGCTCCCGAACTGCACACCGAACTCCCTGCCGATCAGTTCCGCTTTCCCGTAGCATTGAGAGAGGCAGGCTACTACACCATGCTGTCCGGGAAAAACCACATGGGCGACGTCTCGGACGCTTTCGAAACCATCTCCAAAGGCAAAGGTCCCGGCTCTTCGGACGACTGGGTCAAATTGCTGAAAGAACGGCCCAAGGATCAACCGTTTTTCGCGTGGTTCGCCTCAAAAGATGCTCACCGAGACTGGCAAATAGACGACGAGAACCATGTTTACGACCCGTCGGAAGTCATGGTCCCGCCTTTCATGTACGATGGTCCGAAAACTCGCCAGGATCTCGCCGATTACTATCACGAAGTATCCCGCATCGATACGACAATGGGTAAACTGGTCGAGGAACTGAAAGAACAGGGAATTGAGAAAAACACCTACATCATTTTCATGACCGACAATGGCCGCCCTTTCCCACGCTCTAAGACCAGGATGTACGACAGCGGAGTGAAAACCCCATTCCTCGTTGCGCGCCCTGAAACTATCGCGCCCGCCGTCACCGACTCCCTGATCAGCAGTATCGATCTGGCTCCCACCATTCTCGAGCTCGCTGGCCTGAAGCCTCGCAAAACGATGCAGGGTGTCAGTTTCACCCCAATTCTTGCAGATCCCAAAGCAACTGTCCGTGATGTCGCTTTCGCCGAACAGAACTGGCACGTCTTCAAAGCTCATCAGAGAATGGTTCGCACGGGAGATTTCCTCTATATCAAAAACGCTCACCCCGAATTGCTTCCTCTTAGCATGGAGAGCGACCCCAGCTTTCCCGCTGGAGAAGAACTTTGGGAAAAACACGACGCAGGTGAATTGAATGCCGCACAATCAGCAATGTTCCAAGAGCCTCAACCCGAAGAAGAACTCTACCAGGTAAGCGACGATCCTTTTCAACTGACCAATCTGGCCGGAAAAGAAGAATTTACAGAAACACTACGGGAGATGCGCGAACTCCATCAGGAGTGGACGAAAGCGACAGGAGACACCGTTCCGACCAACCCAACCCCTGACCGTCAGACAATCGGCGGAAAAAAAGACAAAAACCATAAACACCTCGAATTTCCCGGTGCAGCAGCAGATGCGACAGCAATTAACAACGCAGGACCGGTCCGTCTTCCCTAAAAACCCTTGCACTGGGCAGGATACGGGATTGAGTAGCGGCCAGTGAATATGGGGAAAAGAGCTGTATTACTTTTTGCAGGACAGGGCGCTCAGACCGTTGGGATGGGACGCGACCTGGCGGAACAATACGATTTCGTTGGCGAGATGTTTGATCGCGCCAATGAACTTTTGGGATTTTCCCTGTCAGATGTCATGTTTAATGGCCCTGCTACGGAACTCACCAGAACTTCGATTTGCCAGCCCGCACTGTTCGTTCATGGCCTGGCTTGTCTGGAAGTATTAAAACGTCAGGTGCCAGACCTCGAAATCGCCGGCTGCGCCGGGCTTTCCCTGGGGGAATTCACTGCACACGCCGCCGCAGGCACCTTTGACTTCGCGACAGGACTTGAGCTCGTTGCCAAGCGCGGCACGTTCATGGAAGAGGCCACCAATTCTGTAGGTGGCGCCATGGCAGCCCTGATTGGGGGAGAGGAAGCCGATATTCGGCGCCTCGCTGAAGAATGCGATATTGACGTGGCCAACTTTAACGCGCCAGGGCAAATCGTCATTTCCGGCACCAAGGAAGGCGTCGACAAAGCAGTAGCAGCAGCTCCCGAATTTGGGGTCCGCGTGGCTCAGCCACTTGATGTTGCCGGAGCCTACCACTCGCGGCTCATGATGCCTGCTCAGGAGAAATTGGCCTCAGTGCTGAAAGACACCGACATCCAGACTCCATCTGTCCCCGTCATCTGTAACGTGGACGCCACCGAAGTCACCGACGCAGATCGCATTCGCCAAACCTTGGAAGCACAAGTAAGTGGCTCCGTTCGTTGGAGCGAGTGTGTGCAGAACTACATTTCCCGAGGTGAGGATCTATTCATCGAACTTGGCCCCGGACGCATTCTAGCCGGACTGATGCGACGGATCGACCGCAGCGTTACGGCCTTGACCGTCAGCGACGTCGAGTCTCTTGAGAAGGCTCTTGATGGATTACACGCGGTGGCCTGAGTATCACTGGTCCGCCTGCACCAGTCGCCGCTCCCTCCGTTCTTCCGAATGGATGAGGTAGAGGTCCAGCACAGCTTTCACACGGGCGAAGTATTCTCTGACCCTGACTTTTCGGGAATACCCGGGGTCAACCTGTTCACTTCGAAGCGCAACAGCCTCAAGCCCCAGCTGGTCTGCAATGAAGAGCGCCCTGGAAACGTGGAAATCGTCTGAGACAATCACAAATCGATCCAATCCGAAAACCGAATAAGCCCTTTCGACGGAATCAAATGTCCGTGCGCCCTGATCATCTGCCCAGATCTTCGACTCCGGCACACCCATTTCCACCAGATCAGCAACCATATCCCGAGTCTCGTCATAGTATCTGGAGTCCCGATACCCACTCACGAGCAGCGTTGTTACCTTTCCGGATCGAAACAACTCAGCAGCTGCCTCCAAACGATTTACGAAATGCTGATTTGGAGTGTCAGGTCCAACCTTTTTGGACGTCCCAAGCACCAAACCGACAGGTTGTGAGTCAATTTCTGAAACCCGTTCGTATACACGGTCCTGTGTCGAACAAACAATCCAGAGGTTGCATCCGATCAAAACCGCTGCCAAACAGAGGACCGGCAACCGAAAGAACCAGAAAGTTATGGTCTGCCTCTTTTTGCGCGCCATGTTGAGAAATTCATGGAGAAGCTCTCAGGTCGAAGCCGGGGGACTTCTCCAATAAATAGTTACGTTTGAGTCGATCTATTCGATGGGCACCATTGTAAGAGTTTTTTCCTATCTGAAGCGATACCCATGGCTGGGTGCCGCACAGCTTCTTTGTGCAGTCCTGATGACTGTATTTCAGATCGTATTCCCCGGAGTTACTAAAGTGATCACAGGTGAAGTGATGCCCGAGAAGGAATTCGAACGCCTCCTTCCGCTCACCCTTCTCGCCGCGGGAGCGTTCTTTGCGACGAATTTACTGAACTCACTCAGGATCATTCTTAACAACACCTTCGAACAGCGCGTGATCTTTGACATTCGCTCCGATCTCTACCGAAAGATCCAGCGTCTCCCCATGCGCTGGTTCGACAACAAACGCACGGGCGATGTGATGACCCGCGTGACGGAAGACGTCATGGCCATGGAACGTGTACTCATCGACGGCATCGAGCAGGGCGTCGTTGCCGTGTTGCAGATTCTCGTGTTCGCCATCGCCCTCTTTGTCCTCGATCCGATGCTGGCAGCCATTGCCCTCATCCCCATGCCATTTCTCATTTTTGGCGCATGGACCTATACAAAAACTGCCCCGGATAGGCACCGGAAAGTGCGAAGCTCCACGAGCGAAATGAACTCACTGCTTCACGACAACATCGATGGCATTCAGCAGATCAAGACATTCACCCGAGAAACTGCCGAGCATGAGCGATTCAACGAGGCGAGCAATGTAGTCCGAAGGGCAACGCTCCATCTCATGAGAGTCTGGGCAGTCTACAACCCCAGCATGGAATTCTGTCGCAATGTTGGCTACGTGCTGGTTATCGGATTTGGCGCCCATTCGGTCATGCAGGCTCCCACGCCAGAAGCGATGGAAGACCAGACCGGTACATTCGTCTTTTTCCTCGTCGCACTAGGATTGCTCTACGAACCAGTCACCCGTCTCCACGGTTTGAACCAGATTTTCCAAGCCGGGCGCGCTGCAGGTGAGCGAGTTTTTGAAATCGTAGACGCCGAAGAAGAGCCGGACATCGACATCGGGGAAAACCTGAAAACACCTGTCAGCGGTCATGTCGAGTTCGACCGCGTTGAATTTTCCTACGGCGAGAACATCTCCACATTAAAAGGAGTAACTCTGGAAGCACAGCCCGGCCAGATGGTGGCCTTGGTAGGGCATACAGGAGCAGGCAAATCTACGATTATCAATCTCCTGCAGCGATTTTACGAAGCCGATGCGGGCGAAATCCGAGTCGACGGCCAGAACATCAACGACCTGAAAAAGCGGTCCCTACGCGATGCCATGGGATACGTGACCCAGGAGAGCTTCCTCTTCAACGGGACGGTAAAAGAAAACCTACTCCTCGCTCGCGAGAACGCCACCGAAGAAGAAATGTGGGAAGCCTTGAGAGCAGCCAACGCGGCAAGTTTCGTCGAAGCACTACCCGAGCAACTCAGCACCAATGTAGGCGAACGCGGAGTAAAGCTCTCCGTGGGCGAAAAACAACGCATTGCCATTGCCCGTGTGATTCTCAAAAACCCACCAATCCTTCTCCTCGACGAAGCTACCGCCAGCGTAGACACCGAAACCGAAAAATTGATCCAGGGAGCCCTGGAGAAGCTGATGAAAAACCGGACTAGCTTCGTTATCGCGCACCGCCTTTCCACCGTGCGAAACGCAGACCGAATCTACGTCCTCGACCATGGGGAAGTGGTGGAAGAAGGAGATCACGAAACACTTCAAAGTCAGGACGGCATCTACGCAATGTTGTGTCGACAGAGCCTCATGGTGTAGCCTCTTGCCGGCACGCATTCGTAACTCGGTTCGTTCGTCTAACTTAGCATCATGAAATTCCCTCTCCTTCCCCTCGCTACACTCACAGCCATATTCCTTTCCTCCTGCGACGCTGTAATTACCCAGACTCCCGTCGCTGACTCGACATCCTCCCCTCTTCAGGAACAACTGGAAGGCACTTGGTACAAAGACGACCGATCCATGCTCATCGCATTCGATACCAATGGATCAGGTTACGTAGCTGGTCTCGAATGGCGGAATGATGAGTTCAAAATCTCCAAGGCGGAACTGAATGCCGTCGAAGCAGACGGTAACCACTACCTCTCCATGAAGCCGCTCGAAGAGGATGGACCCGATGGCTACATGTTCACCGCGATTAACCTCGAGAAAGAAAACGAAATTCAAATCTACATCCCCGATTTGAAAAAGATCGAGACATTGATATCCGAAGGGAAAGTCCCCGGTAAAGTCGATAAGGGGAGATACTCCACCATGATCCACGTGGATGACGTGAAGCTCTTAATCAAAGAAGCCAAGCCACTTGAAGACTACTTTCAGGTCGAAGACAGCATGACCCTGAAGCGGCTTTCCGTTGAATCGGAATAGGAGTGAACCGTACCTCTTTCCTCTTTCCTCTTTCCTCTCAATACCTACGGCTGCATATGCTGGGGAGGAACAGCAGCCAGCACCAGCACGAAAGAATCCATGGTATCGAATATCGCGATGCAGTTGATTGCGATATTCGATCCATAGAAGGGCTCGGCATCACCAGTGCAGGGTGGAGGAAATGATGAAGTCGCGACCAGGTTCCTCTTGAGCGATTGATGTGCGCTCGTATGCCTGATCAAACAGGTTATCGACACCGAGCCGCAGTTGCCAGTTTTCAGTCGCTTGAAGCGTCACAAAGACTCCGTAGATATCGTATCCGCTCGTTTGGCTGAATGGGTCGTTTACAAGATCTTCTCTTCCAGAGTTCCAGATTCCATAGGCGCCTAGCTCCAGATTTTCCAAAGGCCGAATCCCCAGGGTAAGAGAGACTTGATCTCCAGTCGTGCTATTCAGGAGCAACCCCGTCGTGATGTCTTCGCCCCGAACAGAGCCTGCCGCGAAGGAGCCAAACCAGACGTCGGCGTCATAGTCGAAAACAAACTCGGCGCCGTAGATCTCGGTTTCCGCCCTGTTCACAGTCTGCCGAAATGCTTGCTCAAGACGCCCGTCGAAATCAATTCCGGAGAATACCGTCGCATCAAAAGTCGGGCCAAACGGTCCGAATGAAACCGGTGTCGTTTCCGCAGGCACATCGTCGGGATTGGCAAACCCAGGATAGCCGCCAGCGTTGGTCGTCCCGACAATCTCGGAGTCATATGTATTCTCGCCCCTTTGGTAAAATCCCGTCAGGCGAGCAGAAACCTGAGCTCCGCCGACATCGTCGTTTTCGTAGTGGACACCCAGTTCAAAATTATCACTCGTTTCGGGGAGCAGGTTAGGATTAGGAATGAAGACCTCCTCGAAATAGTTCACATTAATCAAGCCCGGATCTGGTGCTCCGGAACCGAATGGCGGAGGAAGAAAAAAGCCCCCAACCGGTTCACGAACTGTCTCGAAAAAATCTCGCGTCGGACTCGGCACAACCCCAAAGTGACTACCATCTTGATACAAATCGTTCAGGGTCGGCTGAGTAAACGCTTTTGAATATTGCCCAACGATTGAAAAATGTTCCCCAACGTCGAGGTCAAATCCAATATGTGGATAGATTGCAGAATCCTCCTGACCGATCAGGGCACCTGCCGTTTTGGTTGTTTGATAGGTGTCGTAGCGCAGTCCGGTAAACAGGGTCAGCGCGTCTGAGATATCGACTTCATCGGTCAGGAAAAAGGCGAGGTGATCAGCCTCAGCATCGGGGCGACCACCGGAGTCACCGGGTGAACCAGGAGTTTGGAATAGCGCCCGGGATTCAGAACCATCCTGCGTCTCGGTGAAGAACTCCATCCCCGCGACAAACTCGTGCTCACGATTTCCGATCTGCACGATACTTCGATTCTGAAAGTCGATTCCAAACACCTCCAGATCATGGATATTCTGTCGACCGACGTTACTCCCCGTCGTCGCGAGGTAATTACGAACCTGCGTCGTCGTGTTGTAATAGAACGTCACATCCAGATCAACCCAGTCGTTCAGGATAGGGTTCCACTGATAGTTTCCAGTCCACTGCATGTAGTCGATCTCACGTCCTACAGGAGGGTTCGACGTCAAATCCGTATCACCCTGTGGATTCGCAGCGCCTTGATCCAGACTTTTGTAGTCAAAGACTGTAAACGTGAGTTTCTGGTCGTCCCCAGGGCGAATGACCAGTTTTGCGATATTACTGTCACGCTCGATAGCTGAGTCAGGCAGCTCAACATCTCCCGAAAGGGTAATATTATCACCATCCCTGCCGGAAGTACCGATCATAAGATCGAGGTTCTCCGAACGGACGGCACCCACGACGCTATTCGCCCATTCCTGCGTATTGGTGTGATAGGTGTTTCGGATCCTGAGTCCCAGGGGCATTCCATCGCGCGTGATATCTTCAGGATCGAGAGTAGAAATATTCACGACGCCCGCTGCACCACTCCCGTATAGAAAGCTACCGGCCCCTTTTAGAACCTCCGCTTGTTTCATGAAATCCGGCTCAATGAAGAAACGCTGACCAGCATGACCAGAGACAAAGTTCTGCCTGGCATCATCAATACGGACAGTGACAGCGTTGCCACTCTGTCCACGTATCACCAATTGCTCCCCGACATATCTGGGTCCGCCAAACATCTCTACATTCGGCTCAGTTCGGATTAGATCGTCAAAAGAAAGCGGTGCAACGCGGGCGATATCATCTTCCGAAATGATTCCTACGGTAGAAGGGACGTCCGCGATTGGCTTTTCCGTCCGGGTAGCCGATTCAACCTTCCGCTCCACCACGGCTGGGCGGGGCACGCTGACTCGACGCACAGGCCGAGGCTCCAGTGTGGACTCAACCACAATCGTGTCTAGAGATTGGAGCTCTCCTTCGTCCTGCCCATTCAATACTGATGAAACGAGCACTGTCAGAAAGCCAATGGCTCCGAAAATGATGTTATGTTTCGCATTCTTGCGGGAAGCGATGTCGCGTGTTGTGAAGTGCATAAAACTCACTATTGCGACCGGGTCTCAGTTTCAATAAATATCTTTAGCGCGTGTTTGACTTCTAGCGCACGCTTGTGAGTCAGGACGGAAACAGGCTCTTGAACCTTATTTTCATCTGCAAGAAACTATGTATCCATGAAAGCACCCTACCCCTTCACCTTTGCCATCACAGCTTTGCTGTTCTCGGTAATTGGAACACCCGACGATACGCAAGCGGCACCTCCGGAGAAAGATCGAAAAGCGATTCTGGCTATGTCAGGAGAATATCGAGTGTCTTTTGATTTCGAAGAAACCGTTTCTCTTCAGCCCGGTTACGAACTGAAAGAGCCCTATCACGAGGAAGCCACGGAACTCGTCATTGTGGTCGAAGACACGCCTCAGCGTATTGCTCTTCAGCACATCCTCGCCGTTGGTGGCGGGCGGCGAGTCGTAAAACACTGGAAACAGATTTGGACCTGGGAAGACACGCGCATCATCGAATTCCAAGGCAGAGATCAGTGGAAAGTACAAGAGTTATCTCCAGAGGAAGTTTCTGGAACATGGAGTCAACTGGTCACGCAAGTGGACGACAGTCCTCGCTACGAAAGTTTCGGAAAGTGGCAACACGACGGAGGATATTCGCGTTGGCAGTCTGAAGTTACCGCACGCCCCCTCCCTCGTCGGGAACATACGAAGCGGGATGATTACCAGGTTCTCCTTGCCGTAAACAGACATGCCCTGACTCCTGATGGCTGGGTGCACGAACAGGACAATCTGAAGCAAGTCGTCGACGAAAACGGGCAAGCGATAAAATATATCGCTCGCGAGATCGGAGTAAATCGCTACACAAAAACAGACACGGCGGATTTCACGAAGGCGAAAGAGTACTGGGAAAGCACCCGGCAATTCTGGGGCGACGTTTCGAGTTTCTGGGATGAAGTGGAGAAAACCCGCGACCACTACAGCATCGTCGAAGAAATCGACGGCAAGTCATTGATGGACGAAGTGAACAACATTGCGAAAGTGCTGGCGAAGACGGGCAAACCTGAGCCCGAAGGAAAACCGGTGCAGCAGGTGATTGAGCCCTTCCTTAACTGACAAACCTCCTTTTCTTCAATTCTGCGTAGTAAGACCTCGGTAATCCACCGAGGTCTTTTTCGTTGGGGCGTCTACGAAAATCCTGCAGCGCTCCTACGAGACTTTGCGAAGGAATATTTCCGAATCGACACCAATTGGTGCGCAATGCACTGAATTTCATATTGTTTCAGAAAGAGACGTTATGAAATCACAAATCCCCGAGTGTTTCGTTTCATCTGAGATTATAATCACATCCATCCAGTCCATTCGCCGCTGTGTCTTGTTTGCGGTCCTTATCGTTGGCTTGGCGCCCCAAGCTCAAGCTGATAATGCAGATATATTTGCCTTCGAAGCCTTTCAGGGGTTCAGCGCCCGCCCCGCGATTCCTGAGGCGAATATGATCCTCTCTTCGGACGGGCTGCTTTATGGCACAACGTCCGAGGGGGGAGCGAACAACTCAGGAACCATTTTCCGAATGGCCACCGATGGATCGCAATTCGAGACGCTGGTTCATTTCTCCTACAACGGCTCTCAAAACAAGGGTGCCGCTCCTTTGAAGATACTTACGGAATGGGCCGACATGGCCATGAATCACTATCTCTACGGAACGACAGCCGAAGGAGGCGAAAATGGTAACGGAACAATTTTCCGAACTACCCCGACTGGCGACCTCGAGACATCAGTCGATTTCACCGGAACGGGAGGTTCGTTTCCAGGCAGTCACCCGGAAGGTGAACTGCTCCACGGGAACGACGGAAATTTCTACGGTACCACTCGATACGGTGGAACCAACGACGAAGGAGTGATCTTCCGGCTGTCACCCACGGGCACGTTTACAGTTCTGTTCGAATTCGATTCCTCCGACATGACGAACAACGGCGCCTACCCTCGGTCGGCACCAACTAACACAGCAACAACAGGAGTCTTTGTCGGAACAACCTCCGGTGGCGGGGACAACGGAGACGGCACTGTGTTCAAGATCGATTCGTACGGAACAGTGACAACTCTCGTCCATTTCTCAGCCTATGATTCATCGAATCCCGGGGCCGCCCTTGCAGGTCCTTTGCTCCTTGCTTCTGACGGCGATTTTTACGGCACGACAGAGACGGGAGGTGACAATTCTAACGGAACCATATTTACAATAACCCCTGTCGGTTCTTTCACGAGATTGTTCGAGTTCCCGCTCTTGTCTTCGTATCCCTACGGACTGATCGAAGGTAGTGACGGTCATTTCTATGGCGTCTGCGAGGGATGCGGTTTCCCTCTTCCAATCGGTGGGGTCACTTACTACAACTACGGAAATGTGTTTCAATACACCTCAGAAGGTTCCTACAGTGTTCTTGTCGATTTCTACGGCGACGATGAAAACGGCACAAAGGGCCGCTACCCGATGAGCAGTGCTCTTTGAAGGAGCGGACGGTTATTTCTACGGAACAACGTCGGCAGGCGGAGTCCCCGGATACGGAACTGTATTCCGATGTTCGAACTACGGTTATCTGGAAACCCTATTCGAATTCAGCGGAACAGAAGGTGCATTCCCCGGAATCTCTCCTAACGCAGGGCCATTGATCGAGGATACAGAAGGCGATCTTTACGGAATTACTTCTTATGGAGGCCTTACCGGTGAAGGAAAGCCAGCCGGGCTCGGACAGATATTTCGACTTCTGGATTGGCAGTATGTTGAACCTCCACCGGAGCCAACAAAACCTCTCATACAGGTTCGGTTAGGGGCCAAGGTTCTATCCAGCGGCCGCGGCGCCGTGAATTCCCGAACCGTTAAAGTTCGTCGCGCCAAAAGCAAAACTTTCACCATAGAAAACGTCGGCACGGAAGTTCTCGCTGGCCTATCCACCAAGGTGAAAGGAAAACACAAGCGAGACTTCCGGGCCACCCGCCCGGGAGCAGGAGCGCTTCCGGTGGGAGCAGCGACGACCTTTCGCGTGAAGTTCAAACCACGAGACATTCGCGTTCGAAAAGCGAGCCTGTATGTGAGAAGCAACGCGGTGAATGGAAGCAACTTCCTGATCAAGTTAAAAGGTCGCGGAAAATAATGAGAGTTTCCCCTGCTGCGTTGATGTTCCGGCTGGTGGCGTTGATACTGGGAGATGGACCTCGACTGCATCACTTTCCGCCAACTGACGCGCAACGAACTCGACACCGCCGTCGACTGGGCGGCGGCGGAGGGATGGAACCCAGGGCTGCATGATGCTGATGTTTTCTGGGAGACAGATCCCGAAGGGTTCATCGGCGCCGAGCTGAACGGTGAACTGGTTGGGACAGGATCAATCGTTTCCTACGAGGGCGAGTATGGGTTCATGGGATTCTTTATTGTCCGCCCTGAACTTCGTGGTTCAGGGATCGGGACGAAGCTGTGGTTTCACCGAAGAGATCTACTGAAGTCTCGATTGAAGCCCGGTGCCGTGATCGGTATGGACGGGGTTTTCGACATGCAGAACTGGTATGCGAAAGGTGGCTTCGAGTTTTACCATCGCAATCTGCGAATGGAGGGGGTTGGCGCTCCGGGACATCCTGATCCCGAAATCGTAGAATTATCGGCGCATTCATTTGAAAAAGTAGCAGCATTTGATCTTCCATATTTCGGATGTGCCAGGGACCCGTTTTTGAAGAGATGGCTTACATTGCCAGACTCCCTTGCGCTCGGATTTTTACGTGATGGCAAGCTGGTGGGTTACGGGGTAATTCGCCGTTGCCGAGAGGGGTGCAAAATCGGGCCGCTGTTTGCGGAAGATGGTGGAGTCGCAGAATCACTACTCGTCGCCCTTCGGACCTTCGGGGATGAAGTGCCGGTCTGGCTGGATATCCCGGAGAATAACCCAGAAGCAGTTGCGCTGGCCGATCGGCACGGAATGAAGGAAGTTTTTGGGTGCGCGCGAATGTATTACGGAGCGGCTCCCGAGTTGCCTTGGGATAAAATTTTCGGGATTTCTACCTTTGAGCTAGGTTGACCCGGCTACTGCGACAATTTCTTCTTCCCCGGAAAACTCAGCTCCTCGATCGTTGTTCCATTCGAACTCTCGACGACTGCAGTCGCCTTGCCCCGATATTCAAAATACAGGACATAAGTTGGGTAATCCTTATCAGTAAGCTCTTCATCGAGCGCGAAGAAAACGGGATGCCAGGAATCATCGGCAATTTTGGGATTCGCCACATAGGATGAGGTGCCATCGATTTGGGCCGATGACGGCTTCTTTCGATGACTCACAACCCGGCCTTCTTCTGTGAACACAAACATTTCTACGATCCCTTCGGCAGGAAGAATGTCACCCGACGCCCGCACCTCAGCGGTCATACAGGGTTTGTCACTCTGGTAGTCCCCATCAAAAACGATCGAGTAGCGATGAGTATCCTTTCGAAATCGACGAATCTCTACATCGACCATGGCGCCCGAATCCTTTGAACCACTGCCCGAGAGCTTTGTCCTCTCCCAACCAGGAAAAAGATACTCCTTCTCAGGAAAATCGAGGTTCTCCAGACTCGTTCCTGGCATGGAACTGACGGCATAGTCTTCGCCAGAACCGAATACCACCACCACAGTCGCCCAGTCCCCTTTTTCCAAAAACTCGGTTAGCGGAAAGTACACTTCGATCGGCTCCCCCTGTTCGAACTCCTTCGGCAAAGTCACGTACTTCCTGTTTTCGTCTTGTTGTCTGGGCGGTCCATCGAACTTCTCAATCATCCTCCCTTCGCGGTCGAAGAAGTAGGCTTTGATTTCTCCGGGTGCGGAAGGTTGAGAGCCTCGGAACTCTACCTTTGCTTCCACACATTTGATCCTGTATTCCCAACCCGCTTTCGTTGACACATAGCCTGGAGAGTTCTCCCGCCTGAGCCCACGAATGTCGTAATTTTCGGATTCCTTCGGATTTTCCCAATCAATCTCCGGAGAATCAGGTTTCTCTGTATATGACTCTTTTGCGAAACTCGCATCGGCAGGGCTAAGCTTTTCGATCGGAAACGGAACAACGGTTCCGTTTTCCAGCCTTAAGAGAACCGTATTCTCATCCTCAAAACCTTCCAGCACAGCAGTGACCTGGCGCCCCGTCGAGTCTGTCCATGTCCTGGAAGCACCCACCTGGCCCATCAGAGCCGGAGCACATAGTACCGTCGCTATTACAAACCCAACGGAACATATCAATATATTATCACCAGCTCTCCTCATGTGCATTTCTATATAACTACTCAAGGCAGTTGAGAAGCACAATTTTGTGAGGCATTCGTTATTTCAAGAATACCTTTCCCGGTTGAAGACGATAAAAAACGATCCGATGGTTGCCCACCGGATCGTTCTCGATCAATTCTTTCTTCGACCGTCGGTCGAAAGTTTTATCTTGTCAGAGCTACTGCGCTGAAGTGAATACCATGACGCGGCGGTCAAGAGCCCGGTAGTTTTCGGCGTAATCGGCCGGATACTGAGCCTCGGCCTCGCCATAGCCGACAGGTATCAAACGATTAGGGTCGACACCCATGTCGACAAGGTCGCGTGCGATCCGCTCGGCGCGCTGTTGAGAAAGGCGAAGGTTTGAACTGTAGTCCCCTTCCGCAGAAGCATGGCCCTCGATAATGAAACGCTTATTGCTCAGTTGGCTGGAGCGCATCGCTTCCGCCATGTCGACAACGATGTCGTAGGAATAAGCGTCGGCAAAGTCCGTGGAGCCCTGCTGGAAGAGAATGTCATCCCGAGACATCGCAGAATTCGGATCTACGGGATAGGAGACGGCGTAGGCATCCCGGCCGCGGTAGCTTTCCGGAAGATCGCTGTAGTAAGATCCGCCCTGCCCTCCATCGTAGCGATAGGGACTATCCTGGTAGGGAGAAACATTTACCTGATCAAGGCGATCGTATGCCATAAGCACGGGCGGGATCTCTTCGCGTGAGTTGTAATAAACGACCCGGCGGTTCCCATCGTAATAGTGTGGCTGGTGATGGCCGTGATCATCGTAGCCGTAACGACCTCCGGTATTGTATCCCGCAGGTCCCTGCTGGTATTCACGGTTCCCCTGAAAACGGTTCACCATGTAGTTCACGGAATCTCGGCGTTCTACGTCGGTTCGGCCTACCTGGTCGTAGGGTAGTCTTTGGGGCGTTCTGTCTTTGGATACGATGTTTCCGACCACAGCTCCGGCAGCAGCACTACCAAGGATGGTCCAAATGAGGTTGTCGGCATCGTCTTTGTCTTCGATGCGGTGTGCGTGTTCTCGATGGCGGCGCTGCTCTTCTTCCCAGTTCCCTCTGCCACGGTTGTGGTCGCGAAGATAGTTGGCGGTCTGCGGGTTGATCTTGCGATTCAACTCTTTTCGCTTTTCGCGCTGACGAGCGTTCGCCTCTGCGGCGCGGGCAGCCTGCTCGCGGGCCTGGGGAGACTGCGTATTCTGGTTTGATGTGACTTTCTGCTGATTCCCGGTATTACTCGGGGGCCTGTTGACAGTCATACGCGGGTTCTCATCCGCTTTCTTCGGCTGGGGAGCGGGTTTGTTGGCCTGCTGATTGCGATTCGCGTTGGCTCCGCCTTTGTTCTTATTATTGTTATTTTTGTTTGCGCCTCCCTTATTGTTGGCCATCTCGCGTTCCCGCTCTCGCTGCCTCTTGGCCTGCTCTCGCTCTTTTGCGGATTTGTTGTTCTTGTTTCCGTTTTTGTTGTTGTTTCCGTTCTTGTTCTGAGCGGCTTTCTTTGCTTCTTCCGCAGCCTTTACACGAGGATTGCCCTGCGCCATGAGGGTTCCGCAGGCCAGGGAAGAGATGAGCACGAGGTGAATGAGGATTTTCATCCTTCCTAATACGATCCAGAAATCGAATCAGTAGAGTTTCGGACGATCAGGGAGTGAATTCTTATTCATCTTCATAAGATGTGGCGGGATCCGTCCAACAATCAGAACAACGCCACAAGAACCCATGAAGATCCTCTCGGCCATTTTTTGTTTTTCCCTCTTTTCCCTGCTCGCCAACACAACGGCTTCAGAACCGAAAAGCGGTTCTCCCAAAGATTCAGAGAAGACAGAAACCGTTGATTCTGAAAAGCCGACGGTGATTAAATCTGAGTATGTCGATGGAAATAAAACGTTCAGCAGCTACTACGACCAAGATGGAGTGTTTCGCTGCCAGAGCTGGGGATGGGCACGCTACCTGGATTACTATTCAGACGGCACCACTCGCTATCGCAGAGAGACTTTCGGCGATCATCATTTCGCGAAGAATGATTGAGAGGTCGCTCTCTCCAGAATCCATCAGGACGGTGGAACACAATTTTCTTAGCGGCTTCCGCTTTGGTGGGTGACGACTCCATTCGGGCGTCTGGCGAAAATGATGGGAAATGATGGTGGTTTCCGTTTTTCATCATTTCCCGCCGAGGATCCCATTTTACCACCTGTTTTCCAATAAGTTATAGCAATTCATCTTTTGTGCATTTTCCATCATTTCGGGATTTTTCGCTTCATTTCCTCCTGTCCCGGGACTTGGAGATTGGGTAGAGCATTTGCAATCTGGCTTCCTTTTGGACACCCAGCAATTCTAACATAACCAGAATTCTTATGGAAGACATTTCCGGGATTCGAGGAGAGTGAAGGCTGGAGCGGGAATGCGGCCGAAGTGACGGATTCCTTTTGTCCCGCCGCACTTGTGAATTAGGGACCGTTGTCCTCAAAAATGACATTAATGCTATCGAGGAAATAGCTCTGGTTTGACTTTGTGAAGGGGCACACCACCACTTTTTTCACAAATTGAGCAAGAATATTCACCTCAGGTGTCTAGCACCAGCTCTTCCATAGAGGACGACCTATCCTGGCCGCACGATCTCCTAAGGTGCTGATGGGCACATCGTTTCGTATCTCCACCTGTCCGGAAAAGCCCGAAATGCCTTGCCTGGAGGCGCGTCCAGCACAGTCGACATGGACCGATTGACGGTTGCTTGCTGTTGACAATACCAATGATGAATACGAAATTCTCTCTAGGTTACATTATTTATGAGAATTATCTCAAATGTAACACGCCGTTGTCTGGTGATTCTCCGAATTCCGACAACTCCCACCTTCCTCCGCCATGAACTCAAAACACACTCTATTTGTCATCTTACTCGTTTCGCTGGGCCTGCCGTGGCTGGCTTCCGCTGACACGGGAGCACGCGTCTACTGCTGGGCACCACACTTGTCCTCCCCGATTCTTCTGAATTCTCACGGACAGGGAATCGGCAGCTATGCCGGGCGCCCTTACAGCTATAAAATCCTCGGAGTTGCAGGGCAGTTAACGCTCGGCGACCAATGCGACGGTGCCTTCGCAGCCCCAAACGATCCCAAAAGACGTTTCCGCCAGGGCTGGTGGATCGGGGGCCTGGGAAACCGAGTCGATATTTCATCGTCAGTGAAGCTCCAAGTGAACTGGGCGCAATACTATCCCGAGCGCCTCAGCGTGACCGGCGACAGGCCGGGGGCTACTTCCGGACCGGTAAGAATTTATGGGGAAACCTGGCACACCAGGGAGATGTTCGGCTATCCTGAGGTGACACTCGTTTTTCACTTGGCTGGCAGCCAGGACTATTCCATCCCGAATCGTAACCCCAATGGCTACTTCTACGTGGTGGGAGAGTATCTCACTTCTCCTCCTGAAGTGACCGGCACATTGAACATCAGCGATTCTTCCGTACTGCAGGGATCGCGTACGAGCGTTGGATTTTCGATCAATCGGTCTGGCGGAACAACTCAGACACCTCCCTTTACCGGGTATGATCCCAATGGAGAGGTCGTTTTCATGAGCAGCAACTGATAAGCCGCGATACCCGCGTTTGGATATGAGATCGATTTTACACCTATCAGTTGTCCTCCTGTTCTCTTCGGCGCTTCACGCCGAGTTACCCAAGGAGAGCGGACATGGCATTGAGTTTCTCCCCAAAGATCGCTCCGCTCCCATCGATAAAGGAATGGATGACGAGGAAATTCTGGAGCAACGAAAAGCTGTGAAATCCGGCGGCTTCCGTCCTGAAGGTTCCGAGCGAAAAGGCTGGGGTCTTCTTGAGAATTCTGACTTTCTCTCCATGGACGGCCACTATGTGATTCTTCCGAAAAACTCCGTCGTCTTCGTACCTGAGAGTCGCAAAGAGAACATCCTATCGAAGCCCGAGGGCAAGATGTTAACCTGGCTTGAGTTTCAGACCCGATTCCGAGCCTTGGTCTACCCTATCGAGGTGACGATGAAGGAAGTGTCCGGCGAAGAGCCCATTGCTCCTGAGAAATTGGAGGCTGCCGATCGATCGAACCGAATCGTTGTCGCGGTGCTTTCGCAGAATCCCGTTTCCGTCATCCCTGCCAAGGAATCGAAAGAATCTACCGCCCCATGAAACGGCTACTCCTTCTCATCTGGGCGCTCGCACTCGCCCCTTCATTTGGTTCCGAAGGCGGAATCATAAGACAGATCCAATCTGTCGACGGAAATTCCGTGATCTATGATATTCCGATTAATTCGGACACGGGATCGATCCTATCATTTCCTCTCTCAAGTGACTCCGCTATTTTCCAGCTCTACACAACCGTGACGGGCCCGAACAATACGGAGACGCTCAAAAAGCTCGACGAGAAAGTCGTCGGCACATTTCTCCCAACAGCGAGTGTGGAGATACTTTCCGAAGATCCCTATTTTCCCGCACGCACTCGTGCCGATCAGCCCTACGGCGTCCGGCTGAGTATCAGTGGTCTGCTGGCGAACTCCCCGGATGTGGCAGAGCATCTGAAGACGGTGTACGTCGAGAGGTCTTACCTGAAATACAACAACGGAAACTACCAGCCAACCAGTGCTGGCGGGACGTATTCCGACGAGTTTTCCTTTCGCGAAAACGGGACCTACGTAGACAACGGAATTCTACAGATGATCCCCGGCCCCAAACCAACCAAAGTAGCCGGGGAAGAATCCTTCACCGTCTTTCTTCACCCGGACACAGGGACCTCGGCCGAACTTTCCAAGGCTACCGTCCAAATCTGGCCCGTTGCAGAGGTACAGATCAAAGGGCTCAAAGAGGGAGAACAATACAACTCGATCCCGTCAAATGCGGCCGTCTCATTGAAAGACCTGTATCCTTCCAGTGTGACTTACGCCCAGGTCTACAAAGGCAACCATGCCGCCGGAATTGAGGGAACACCCTTACCGAACACGGTGGTTGCCTACAACACCCACATTCCCCAAAAGGCGCTACTTCCCCTGGCTGATCTCTCAAGTCTTCTTACTGAAGATGGGACCTACACAGTCCAAGTGCTCACCATCACGCCGTTCAATGATGGAGCTCCGGAGATTCTCTCGCATGTGACATTTGATTGGTCTACGACCATCAGTGTCAACGGCAGCATCACCGACGCAGAGTGATCGGTGCTTCGGGTGTTCTTCCTCTCGGTGTGTCCGGACACTGAGAGGCATCTGTATCAAAATAGCAAATCTCCGCCCCTTGCTTTTGCACCCGTATGCCTGTCCCTGTAAGACTCGAGGCGAACACTGCCGATGCGTTCGATCAAGCGTTCGGTGAGCATGTTAGAGCCGTAGGCAAAGTAATTCATCTGCTTAGTCGGCTTTTTTCAGTCGTTCGTCGGGAGGAATCTACCGAATATCGTCCGCCGTTCCATTGATTCCGTCTGGGTCCGGTGACTAAGCAGGCGTCGCCCCCTCCGCTCACCCATTTGTCCGTCTTGTGGGTGAGTGATGGTGGTAAAAAGTGCTTATTTTGTCGGCTGACACGTCTTCCACGCCTTCCGAGAAATGATGCCCCCTGCAACTGCTTTCCCTTTTGCCGACCCACACCTTTCACTCCCATTCGCAGACAAACGCGGTGACATTCGTTGAATCGGGAGGGGTATCGTCCCACTCATTCCAACGGTTCATGACGACGGCGTTGATCCCGCCATTGTTGTCCGGGCGGTTATCCCGCCAGTCAGTAAACTTGCTTTCCGAGCCGTCCACCCACCGCCAATCTTTGCCAGATTCATCGCTGACGAGGCCGATCCACAGGAAATCTCTGCTTCCGCGCAGACTTGCGACGAGTTCGTCCTCCTTTCGACTTCCGATGCTGACGAGATTGCCGCCTAACTGCTCGCATTTCGCCTGGGCCTCGTTCCAATTCAAAGTCTCTTCGATGACTGCGTATTTGTTTCCGTCCAGCTCAACAGCATCTTCAGGGATCAGAGATAGTCGACGGCGTTTCTCCGCCCAATCTGCGACCGGAATCAAGGTCTCGCCTTCCACCAGCTTGCTGACAAACTCGTGTTCGTCCCTGACCGCAACGGCATCGCCCAGTTTTCCTTCACGGGTCAGCTCGGATTGAAGCGTTTCCAATTTCTTGAGATACCCGTCGATCAAGTCAGCGAATTTTTCTTCGAGGCCTTTCGACCTTGTAGCTTTTGCTTCGAAATATGTTTTCTGAAGCCGCCGAAGATCGTTGTCCTCTCCCGGGTCGGTCGGATTGCCCGAACCGATCGCTGCGATCTCAGAGTCGACAGCTAGGACTTGATTCAGGTTTCCGGCTTGCTGGTGTTTCGTTTTCAGTGCCTCAAGACTCTTCCGATAGAGTTCATTTAATTCGGAAATAGGCTTGTAGAGCGTTTCCTGTTCCTTCTGCAATTCCTGCCGATATACATCGACGAGAAAATTGGGCGACTCTTCACACCAGACCGCTCCCGCCGTGATGACGAGCATGTAGGTGAGAATGAAACAGTGGAGCCACATGGTTTCCCCGAAAATAAAATCACCGGTCGAAGGGAGGTCAATGAATTTCGAAGCGTAATCACGATTCAGCGGGGCGCCTCTTTGCCCTTTGCGTGAAATCGACTGTGTCAACTATTGGTCTGTTCCTTTATATTTATACGCTTTGTACGCTACTCCCTGTTTGTAAAAGCATTGAAGAATGTTCGACTCCTGAAGAGTTTTTCTCTATTGATTGCCATCAATTGGTCATGGCTGCCTCTCGATATCCCTACCGCCGGCTCTTGCTTGCTGGAGCTTTTCTGAGTTTTCTCATTCTCCTAATACCGCCTGCTCATGCGGAAGAAGCTTCCCTGGAATCGTATCAGGGGAAGTTCGAAGCGCGGCTCAATGCGATTGAGAGCGAACGCGCTGAGAAAGAAAAGGCGATCCTGGATGCCTATCGGAAGCGATTGGATGCGGAACGCCAGAAGTATCAGAGTGCAGGAAATCTGGAGAAGCTGCAAAGCGTCACCAAAGAGATCGCGCGGATCGACGACGGAGAATTGACCGCTACCTACATGGAGGAGAATCCCGCCCCGCTTTTTCAGTCGTTCCGGGAGATTCTGATTGAAAGCTTTCGGCCGATACAGGCAGCGGAGAACGAGCAGAAGACCGCCCTGTACTCCGGCTATATCGAAGCGCTGACGAATTTGCAGACCGAACTCGTGAAAGCCGGTGAAGTGGAATCCGCGGTGGAAGTGAAGAATGAAATCGGATCGGCCAATACCGCGCTGGAACTTCTGCGGGAAGCCAGGATGGAGAACAAGGCGCCACAGCAATTCCCGCGGGATCTGGAGACAGCGTTGGTGATTCGATACACGTTCGACGAGGAATCCCCGGAAGCCGGGATCATCCCCAACCTCGCTTCATCACGATGGAAAGGGCAAGCCGATGGAGCAAAGGAAACGGAGGATGGAAAATTCGGGAAGGGCTATGCCTTTAACGGTGTGCCGGAACGGATCAAGATCCCGGAAGATCTACCAGACATGAATCGTATGACGGTGGCGGCGTGGGTGAAAAAGGACACCGTGGAAGATAGCGCGGGTATTTTCTCGGACTGGGACGGCGCGAACGGACGCGATACGTTTCTCTCGATTGTAGAAAGCTCGGGCTTTTTTGTCCGAGCCGATAAGGACGGGTCGGTACTGAAGGGATCCCTTGCGTTTACCGATCCGTGGAAAGAAGGGTGGAATCATGTCGCATGGGTAATGGGCTCCCAGCAGTCGACGCTCTATCTGAACGGGAAAGTTGTCGGCACCATCGAACAATCCGGCTCGAACGATGGCAACCACAGGGCAGCTATCGGATCGGCAAACGACGGGCGTGGCATGGTGGGCTTTTACGGAACGCTGGATGAATTCCACATCTGGCGCGTAGAGCTGAGCGCTGACGAGGTACGTCGGTTGTATGAATATGCGCCTTGAGAATCGGGAGTCGACGGTTGACACACTTTTACTTTGTCGCCTGCTCCTTATTACACTAACACGGTCACCCACTCCCAATCACATTTACTTGAAGGTCTCGAAGCACTCGAAGACTCCCCCACTCCGCTCCTCTCATTTTCCGTGCGCCCGTCGTTCGTTTCTCACCATAGAGCCCCTTTTCTTTTCCTCGGGCAAACACATCGTCAACGAATTCCGCTGAGCCTAGCACGACACCGTCGCAAAAGTACCGAACCCGGTCGCGCAAGACTTCCGGCACGGTCATCTCGCCACGTTTTTCGGTTACGGCTTCTATTTTTTCTTGTGAAAACCCACGCCGCGACCGCTGGCCGAGCTCCGCATTCTCTTCTCTTTCCTCTCCCTCTTCGAAGAGAAATTGCCGGTATCGACTCCGGGTGCGGGGCCAGCTTGCTTTGAAGTCGCCGTCTGCTAGCGATTCAGCGAGCGCGACCCCGAGCCCTTCCCTTGCCAGTTTCGCGTTCCGGGTGCCTGAAAGGGATTCGGCATACCCGCACCAGCGATACTCCTCGGGACGATTTACGATTCCTGCACGGACAGGATTCAGATCGATGTAAGCGGCGATCGTCAGGAGTGCGTTCTGGTTGCCCTCGACCAACACACTTTTAAAACGCCCCTCCCAAAGCGTCCCGGTGCGACCGAGTCGTTTATTCATGTAGAGAGTTACGCGCTGCTTCAACTCTTTGAGAAAGAATGACAAGCTGCCTCGACGGTATTCGTAGCGGTCCAGAATTTCGCGGTGCCATCTTTCGTCGCCCGACTTGCGAGCCCGCTCCAGTTCTTGCTTCACGGTCAGAACCGCAGAACCATCGTGGAGGCGAGGCAAGACGGCGAGTAATTCTTCCTCGGTCAGCTCAGGCAGTTCATCGCGGTCCGGCACCTCAAGGAGGAGGTGAAAGTGATTGGACATCAGACAGTACGTGACTACCCGCACGCCCATGAAGGCTTCGAGATTGCGCATGATGTTACGGAAGACCTCTTTGTCTTTGGCCTCGAAGACCATACGTCGATCCACCACTCTCGAAACGACATGGTAAAACGAACGCCCCTCTTCAATCAGCCGTGCGGTTCTCATGCAGGCAGGATGGGGTCTTCCGGAATTTTTTCAAGGGAAATTACAATTGTATGTCTGTCCCTTTAAACTTTAAACGTTAAACGATCATCGCGAGTCCCTGCTTCGCCGCCTTAATCTTCTCTCGGGCAGTCTTGCTCCCAAGGGCTGAGATGATCTGCGCCAAGGTAGGATATTCGGAAACAACAGCGGCATGGTTTGAAACATTGGTCTTTGAATGGAATTCCCACGCTCTCGTCGCAGCCTCGTCGCTACTCTCCCTTTTCGCTCTTTGCAGGAAATTCTGGAAACGTAAGAGTAAGGCAAAGGGATGGATAGCAGCCCTTTGCGCCGGTGGAATTTGCTGTATTTCCGTCACCTCGGTTACCCTGATTTCGGTCATCGTCACAACGGCAGCGCCTATGCTGGTTCAGGTTGGTGAGAATCAGGAAATGCCCACGACAAGATGGTCTGGCGGCGACCGGTCGGAGAATTGAGAAATGACAACTAACCCATTTCACTGACATCTTTTACTTTTGTCCAAGTTTTTCCTCCCCTATTCGCCTATTTCTACGATTATATATATGTGGAGATGAAATCGTCATTCGAGATCGGGGAAATCCTATTCACGATTTGTGCTGGAACATATGAGGAAGCCGAAGAGGCTTTCACGTGGTTATATCACAATTCTTGGGAAGAGATTTGGGGTGTCCTCAATGCGAGAGCGACACTGTGCGGTCTATCAATTGAAGACAAAAAATCAGTGGTTATCCACGCTTTTCAGGAATTCTGGAAAAAGGCGCGAAATGGAAACATTAAGGATACAGATAAAGACCCTAGAGCTTTACTTCACTCAATAGCGTTCAATAGAGCAATCGACCTCATAAGGCGGAACACTTCGAAGAAAAGACATCTCCCAAAAGAGGAGTGGGATGGCTACGTAAAAGAGGTCATACGAGAATCCTCATTCGCAGTTCAATGGAGAAGCCTTGAAAGAAAGGCACTTGCGGATGACTTGATAGAAGATTTCCGAACATGGATGATGGAACAAGACGGCGTTCGTCGGAGAACTGCCTTTGCGATGGCAGAGTTCTTTCCCGATATCGCGAATCCTAAAGAAATTCATGAAATGCTCATTGATTCAGTGGATCCTCCACCTACATACGAATCTGTGAAAAAGGCTCGACAGGATGTTCTCAATAAATTTCGAGCGTCGATTGATCAAAAATACAGGAGGTAGAAGTGAGCACTATG
This sequence comes from Verrucomicrobiales bacterium, assembly GCA_002698785.1. GTDB lineage: Bacteria > Verrucomicrobiota > Verrucomicrobiia > Verrucomicrobiales > DEV007 > Arctic95D-9. The sequence continues at coordinate 29,470 of PAAG01000051.1, forward strand.
AACGAAAATGACGAAAAAGCGTTGATCGCACTTCTTGCTTTTCGGATGCGTCTTTGTTCGGAAGCCGATCTCAACCGCAAGGATATTGAAAAGCTTTTGTCTGAGACTTGTAAGGTAAGCGACGAGGAAAGAGCTTTCTTCGAGTCTACCGACCCACTAGAATTGATTCGAAAAGCTGATGCCGAAGAGAAGATTATTTCTTTTCCAAAGACATTGCCCCCTGCGGATTTCCTTCTTGCTTCAGGATTCAATCGAGGAGGACATTCAAAAGAGTCCGAGGTCAGCAAAAACGAAAGCGTAGAGAAGAAAAGAGAGGAAATAAGAAAATCACTACAAGAGAATAAAGGCGATTCAGACGAACAATCTAATAATGATTGACCCGAAAACAGAGGCTCTTTGCGAAAGTATTCGTGATATCTTCAGTTGCACAAAAATTCCGATCGATCCAAAAGTTATAGCAAAAAAAGAGGGGATAATCCTTGCCCCTGATGACTATGGTCCGGGATTTGACGGGCGTATCGAATTTCTCCTGCCAGAACGGAAGTTCGTTATTTACTACCAAGACAGTTATTTACACGTACCTGAGGTTCGTATTAGATTTAGCCTTGCCCATGAGTTAGGTCACTTTTATCTCGACCACCATAGAGAAGCCCTTTGTCAGGGCATTTCGCACGACTCAGAACAAGCTCTGATGTCCGATAGAGAGAGAGAAAGAGAGGCAGACTGTTTTGCGGCCAGCCTCCTAATTCCGCGTCGAGAAATCAAACAGAGAACTGGTGACAAAGGTTTCATGGATATGAAGCAGATTGTAGAATTGGCTGATGATTTGAATGTTTCAATTCCCGCTGCAGCGATTCGATACTGCGGATACACTGAAGAGAATTGCGCCATAATTTTGTCAAAGGATGGTATCATTAGTTGTCATATACCGTCAGATGGCATGAGAGATTTCGGTCTGTCCTTTATGCGCTCTGGGGACCGGGTGCCTCGAGGATCGTCTGCAGAGAAGCTTATTGAGTTCGGGAATTACAGAGAAATTCGAGGCGAATCCTCAACCACAGATACGTGGTACCAAAGAGGTTACGACTCGCAGCCCCTCTACGAAGATTCCATTTCCCTTGGGTACGATGGACGGGTATTAACGATGCTTTCGGTCTGAAACTCTGTATCGCACCGCCAAAGCTACTTCATTTCTGTGTGGAGACGCTCAGTTAGGGTCAACAGACGGTAGTTCTGGGTCCGAAAAAGTATTCTGATATTCCGCCTCCCCGTACTCTCCGATTTTCCGAGGATAATCATAAGGGGGCTATTCACGCCCAATTTCACAATTCAATGAGCAATTACAAGACAATAAAATTCCAATGAACGAAGACAACTATCACGCAGTAAAGACCGACAATGGATGGGGAACCAGAAGAGAAGGGGCATCGCGAATCGGAAAAGAATTCGCGACCCAGAGAGAAGCCTGGAATGACACTAGAGAAAAAGCAAAACGCTCAGGTGGCGAGGCCTTCTTGCATGGGGAAGATGGAAAGATCCGTGAGCGAAACACCTACCCTAGGAGTCGCGACAAGTTTCCGCCGAGGGGCTAGTCGTGGTCAACACTCAATTCAGCAGATTACGAAAACAATTTATCGAAACAACAATGAAAAAGGAGTCAAAAACAGTCACTATCGTAGTTGAGGGCACACCTCATGATTGGCCAAAGGGCGAAATCTCATTCGTCGAAGTCGTAAAGCTAGAAGTTCCGGGCTACACCGAAAACTCAAACATTACCTATTCGGTAAAATATAAGAGAGGCCAAGGAAATAAACCTGAAGGCACTTTGTCTCTCGGCAACAGTGTAAAAGTGAAAGAAGGGATGGTATTCAATGTTTCAGAAACTGGTGAGTCATAATGAGGATCTCAACCGCCTTGTTGAGAAGGGATATGCCATTTCATTTGATGAGGGTTACTTGGTTATCCGAGATATTCCGTATCTGAATGACCAAAAGGAATTACGCACGGGTGCTATTGTTACTAAATTAGTATTCGTAAACGACAATGAAGTTCGGCAGGACAACCATCAAATCTTTTTCGCAGGTTCAATTCCATGCGGTCTTGACGGAAAGATAATCCCGAACCTTGGTAATCGCGAAACTTCGCTTCCATTGGGATCAGGTTTTTCAGATGTTGTAGTGCAACGTTCGTTTTCGAACAAACCGAGACGGAAAAAGAGATTCGATGATTTCTATGAAAAAATCGAAAGCTACGTCACCATAATATCGGGTCCTGCCATAGAACTTCACGACGTAGATCCGTACACTTACAATTGTGAAGAGTCCTTCCACTCTGACTCTGTGTTTCGGTTTCACGACACAATGACAAGTCGGGCCGAGATTACGGATCTCTCCACCAAGCTCAAAGAAGATGTGATCGCCATCATAGGACTCGGCGGAACCGGGTCCTATATTCTTGATTACCTCGCGAAGGTTCCCGCGCGGGAGATTCGGCTCTTCGACGTCAAACCCTATCATGTTCACAATGCCTTCCGATCTCCGGGAAGATTGGGAAAAGGCGAGCTCGGCCTTGCAAAAGCCGAGGTTTACAAGTCTCGATACGATAATTTCCGCACAGGAATTTTTCACTATTCTACTCATGTGGACTCCTCGAACGATGAGGAATTCGAAGAGGTGACGTTCGCGTTTGTATGTGTCGATAAAGGTTCTTCACGGTCCGGTATCTTCGACCTGCTCATCGAAAAGGGAATTCCCTTTATTGATGTTGGTATGGGTCTGAACCGGAAGAAGGGCCCAATCGACGGTATGCTGCGAGTGACTTATTACTCAGCTGAGAGGAGCAAGGAGCTCAGGGAAATGGGGCTCGCAGAAATCAATGATCAACCTGAGGACATTTATCGGGCGAATATTCAGATTTCGGAACTGAATGCGCTTAACGCAGCACTGGCCGTGATTCGTTTCAAACAACTCCGCGGATTCTATTCAGCTGATCCTGCCTACGAGCATGCCTTATTCACCATTGCCGATCTTCACAATACTGGAGATGAAGAGGTTGGAGATGAAGATTAGACTGGAACGAGTTTACTACATGCCGAAGGAATTGCAGTTCGGCATTCTCTACGTTTCGGAAGAATTTGACGCTGCGGCACATCTATGTGCGTGTGGTTGCGGGGCAAAGATCCGTACGCCACTCGGTCCGGCATTCTGGAGATTCACGGACACCAAGAACGGGCCGTCCCTTTACCCATCTGTAGGGAACTGGCAACTGAATTGCCAGTCACATTATTGGATCACAGACGGAGAAATCATATGGGCGGAGCAATGGAGACCAGAAGAAATTGCTGCTGGACTACTAGCTCAAGATTCACGGCGTAAGGCTTTCTATGACCGCTTGAGTAAGCCCCAAAAAGGTCAGTTGAAGAAACTATGGTATTGGGTGAAGCAGCTATTTAGGAATTAGGTTCAATCTGAATTGCAGCGATGAGTTAAATGTCAGTTTGCGTCCTGCAGTAAGTCTCACTGGTGTGCGCGGTTGAGTTGATACACTAGCTCAAGTGCGAAAAAAGTTCATTCAGAAGGCAGTGGCTCCTTCATGAAGATGGCTCATATCCGCTAACTTCGACATTTCGCCGTTCGCAGTATTACGGCTAGGATGCGAGCTTAGGAATTAGGCGTCACTCAAAACAAAAAAGCCGACGGTTTCCCGTCGGCTTCTTCGTTTTGTAATTTGTTCGCCTATCGCTCTTAGTAGCGGTAATGCTCGGGCTTGTATGGGCCGTCCTGAGGAACACCGATGTAGCTGGCCTGCTCTTCGGTGAGGACGGTGAGCTTGGCACCGATCTTCTCGAGGTGAAGTCGTGCGACTTCTTCGTCGAGCTTCTTGGGAAGAACGTAAACGCCGGGGGCGTAGACTTCTTTGTTCTTCCAGAGGTCGATCTGGGCGAGTGTCTGGTTGGTAAAGCTGTTGGACATCACGAAGCTCGGGTGGCCGGTGGCGCAGCCGAGGTTGACGAGACGGCCTTCGGCAAGCATGAAGATCTGGTTGCCGCTAGGCAGGGTGTAGCGGTCGACTTGGGGCTTGATGTTTTCCTTGGTGACGCCTTCTGCTTTGTTGAGCTTGGAGACCTGAATCTCGTTGTCGAAGTGACCGATGTTACAGACGATGGCCTGGTCCTTCATGGCGAGCATGTGGTCGAGGCGAATGATGTCTTTGTTCCCGGTGGTGGTGACGTAGATGTCGGCGGTGCCGAGGGTGTCTTCGATAGGAAGAACGCGGTAGCCTTCCATAGCAGCCTGGAGGGCGCAGATGGGGTCGATCTCGGTCACGATGACCTGCGCACCGAATCCACGAAGGGTCTGGGCGCAGCCTTTGCCAACGTCTCCGTAACCGCAAACGACGGCAACTTTACCAGCAACCATGACGTCGGTGGCACGCTTGATGCCGTCGACGAGGGACTCGCGGCAACCGTAGAGGTTGTCGAACTTGGACTTGGTGACGGAGTCGTTGACGTTGATGGCGGGAACGCGAAGCTTGTTCTGCTCGGCCATCTGGTAGAGACGGTGAACGCCAGTGGTGGTTTCTTCGGAAACGCCCTTCCAGTCTTTGAGGTAGTTGGTGAACTTGAGTGGGTCCTGCCCGTTGATGCGACGAAGGAGGTTCTGGATGACTTCCATTTCTTCGCTGTCGGCTTCGGCGTCGATGAAGGAGGTGTCGCCTTCTTCGAGCTCGGCTCCTTTGTGGATGAGGAGGGTAGCGTCGCCACCGTCGTCAACGATCATCTGAGGGCCTTTGCCGTCGGGCCAGGTGAGGGCTGCCTCGGTGCAGTCCCAGTATTCTTCGAGGGTCTCGCCTTTCCACGCGAAGACGGGAACGCCGGCAGCAGCGATGGCAGCAGCAGCGTGGTCCTGGGTGGAGAAGATGTTGCAAGAGCACCAGCGGACGTCGGCACCGAGGTCCACGAGGGTCTCGATAAGGACGGCGGTCTGGATGGTCATGTGGAGTGAACCCATGATGCGAACGCCGTCGAGGGGTTTGTCAGCGGCGTATTTTTCGCGTGTGGCCATGAGGCCGGGCATTTCGTGCTGGGCGACTTCGATTTCTTTGCGACCGAAGTCGGCGAGGGAAATGTCGGCGACTTTGTAGTCTTCGGTGATGGCTGTGGTTGCGCTCATGTTTTGGATGTTAGATCTTTGATTTTGGGTATTGGGAGGGGCGATCTTGGATATTCGATTTTGGATGTTGGGCCCGGCTTGTGGGGGCAGGGGCTCTGGGCTCGGGTTCTGCCGGTGGACAGCCTAGACTTATGGTTTTCTTTTTGTCGTTCGTTCGTCGCTAGTGCTTTGCACATGCGGCTTCGACTGAAGTCGAAGTTACGGTTAGGAGCAGGCGCTCTTGAGGGCTTCTGCTTTGTCGGTCTTCTCCCAGGTGAGGGCGTCGAGGTCGTCTTCGCGGCCGAAGTGTCCGTAGTTGGTTGTCTTACGGAAGATGGGGCGAAGGAGATTCAATTCTTTGATGAAGGTGGCTGGCTTGAAGGAGAAGATCTCTTTCACTGCGGCCACGATCTTGGCGTCGTCGACCTGGTTGGTGCCGAAGGTGTCGACGTGAACGCTGACTGGATCAGGGTAACCGATGGCGTAGGCGAGCTGGAGTTCGCATTTCTCAGCGAGGCCAGCAGCAACGACGTTCTTGGCCACGTAACGGCACATGTAGGCGGCGGAGCGGTCTACTTTTGATGGGTCTTTTCCGGAGAAGGCGCCTCCACCATGACGGCCCATGCCACCGTAGGTGTCGACGATGATTTTCCGTCCGGTAAGTCCGCAGTCCCCTTCGGGTCCGCCGATGATGAAGATACCGGTGGGGTTGATGTGATACTCGGTGTCTTCGGTAAGAAGGTCGCCGGGAAGCTCAGCCTCTACGAGATCTTTCTTGAGGATGTCGCGGATCTCCTTGGTCGTGATGTCAGCGGAGTGCTGAGTGGAAACGACGACTGCGGTGATGCGGTTTGGCTTTCCGTCTACGTATTCGATGGAGACCTGTGTCTTGGAGTCGGGACGAAGCCAGGTGTGCTTACCGCTCTTGCGAAGGTCGGTGATGGCCATACCCAACTTGTGTGAGTAGAGGATGGGAGCTGGCATGAGCTCGGGTGTCTCGGTAGTGGCATACCCGAACATGATGCCCTGGTCGCCTGCGCCCTGCTCGTCTGTGTCTTTGTCATCTGCGGCGGCTGCGTCAACACCCTGCGCGATGTCGGGTGACTGCTGGCCGAGTGCATTCACGAAGAAGAAGTTGGCTGCGTTGAATTTGCAGTCGTCGTTGGTGTATCCGATCTCTTCGATAGCGGCTTTGGCTACTTCGCGGTAGTCGAAGGATGCCTGAGTGGTGATCTCTCCGCCAAGGGCGACCATGTTGTCTTTTACCATGGTTTCGCAGGCAACGCGGGAGCCTGGGTCCTGCTCGAAACAGGCATCTACGATGGAATCGGAGATGGTGTCGCAGACTTTGTCGGGGTGTCCTTCGGTGACGGACTCGGACGAGAAGATAAAGGAGTTTGCCATGTCGTATTTACAAATCTTGATGGGTTGATAGATTAAGCGAGCTTCTTATGCCGTCAATTTTAAAATCCCTGCGCCTGATTGCCGATCCGACTCGCGTTCGAATCCTGAGTTTACTGCAACAGGAGGACCTGACTGTCGTTGAATTGCAGGAGATCCTGGGGATGGGGCAGTCGCGGATTTCGACTCATCTGTCTCAGTTGAAGCAGGCGAACCTGGTGACAGACCGGCGCTCGGGGAAGAACATCATTTATACTTTCGGGAGTGATTCGGAGCCAATCGATCAGAGGCTGCTGCAAACGGTGGAGATGGCGGCGTCGGACGTCGAGGAGATCGCGGACGATTCGGAGGCGCTGGCGCTATCGCTGAAGAAACGACGGGACAAGGCGCGGGCGTATTTCGATGAGCTGGCGGGGAAATTCGGGAAGACGTATCTGCCCGGACGGTCGTGGAAGGCGCTGGGAGAGACGCTTTTAAAGTTGATGCCGCCTATGGTGATCGCCGACCTCGGCGCGGGAGAAGGAACGTTTTCCCAACTCCTGGCGCAGCGGGCGAAGCGGGTGATCGCGATCGATAGCTCAGAGAAGATGGTGGATTTCGGCTCGAAGGTGGCGAAGGAAAATGGCTACACGAACCTGGAGTATCGGTTTGGGGAGATCGAGGAACCTCCGATCGATGCGGAGTCGGTGGATATCGCGTTTTTCAGCCAGGCACTGCACCACGCAGCAAAGCCGGAGAAGGCGATCGAGGCGGCCTATGGGATTTTGAAACCGGGAGGCCGGATCGTGATCCTGGATCTGCTGAAGCATCAGTTCGAGGAAGCTCGGGAGCTGTATGCGGATACGTGGCTGGGATTTTCGGAGTTGGAAATCTCGCGGTTTTTGAAATCGGCGGGTTTTAAGGAGATCGAGATCTCGACGGTGGATCGCGAGTCTGACCCGCCGCATTTCCAGACGGTGATGGCGATCGCGACGAAGTAGGGGTACATTGGGGAACTCCCCCAAGCATGAAGTTCCCCGTTATTTTTACCGCTTTTCTCGCGGCGTGTGGAATCGCGCACGCAGACTGGAAAATTGGCGATGCGACGCCCGCGCAGAGTGCGAGTTCGCAGTTGGTGTATCAACGAAAGAAGATCACGAAGGAAGGGGCAACCGGATATCAGTCCGCAAGGGATATCGACGTGGTGTGGTTCCGGAAGTCGGAGTTCACGTTCAAAGTGGTCGATAATGGAGCGGGACCGAAGCTGCTGTATTCTTCGCTGAAGGAGGCGATGACGAAAAACGGCTGCGTCGCGGGGTGTAATGGTGGTTTTTTCCTGAAGGATTTCTCCCCTTCCGGGCTGATGATCGAGAGTGGCAAGTCTACGGGAAGGTTTGGAACAGGCGGCCTGCTGAGCGGGGTGGTTCTGACGAGCGGGAAGGGAAATCCGTATCTGCTGCGCCGCGCGGAGTATGGGCCGATCTATAAGCCGACGGAGCTGCTGCAGTCGGGGCCGTTTTTGGTGGATCAGGGAGTGACGGTGAATGGTCTGTCACCGAAGAATTCGCGGCGGCGGTCTTTTGTGCTGCACGATGGTGGTGAGTGGTTTGCGCTGGGGATTTCGGATCCTTTTACGCTGGCGGAGCTGGGGGAGATCCTGGCTGACCCGGACTTTGCTCCGAGCCAGAAGATTCATCGGGCGCTGAACCTGGATGGGGGCACGTCGACGGGTTTCTACGTAAATCGAGGCGAAGGGATGCAGGAGATCTCGATCGAACCCTACAAAACGGTGCGAAATTTCATCGGAATCGTTCCTCGCTGAGGCGAAAACCCCTGTCCTACCGTGATCGAGTCGAGATTTCCCAAAGGAAAATCTGTCACGAAAGTGGGGTGAAAAGTTATAATATTTTTGTGGGAGATACTTCTACAGAAACGGAAGCCGACCTCGTTACCCGTGTGCAGAGTGGAGAACTGGAAGCTTATGAAGAGCTTCTGAGCCTCCACAGCACTCACTTGCGAGCGTTTATCGCCATGAAATTGCCAATTCCCCATCTCATCGATGAGATCGCGCACGAAACGTTCGTGTTCGCGCACCGGCATATCATGGACTTTGAGGCAGGGACGGATTTTGGGAAATGGCTGCGAGCGATCGCTTTTAATCTGGTCCGGAAAGAAACGCTGCGTCACCAGCGTCTGTCGAAGAACCAGGAGAAGTTCCTGGAGCATCATCTCGTGCAGCAGGCCGGGAAGGGTGAATTCGCTCCGGAATCTCCCACGATGGTATATCTTGAGGAGTGCCTGCAGCGGCTTCCCGATAAACAGAGGGAGCTACTCAATCACAAGTATACCCTTTCGGAATCTTCCCGGGAGATCGCCGAAGCGTTTCAACAAAGTGAAGCCTGGGTGCGGACAACGCTTTGCCGCATTCGAACCAGCCTTCGACAGTGTATCGAACACAAGATCGAAGCCTCACCTGAACCTGTATAATTTCACGTGGACTCTGAACATTTAGAAGCCTATCTCGCTAACGAACTGGACGAAAACGGACGTCGCCAAGTGGAGTCTGCGTTGCGTCGCGACGCGGATCTGCGCGACAGCTTTGTGCACCAGATGCAGATGGACTCTGCGCTGAAAGTCTTTCTCGGTGATGGCGCCATGGAGGATAAGCAGAGCTTCGAACGAGGAGTGCTGGCCCAGCTCGAGTCTGAAGGAGCGGGCGATTATCGAAATTTTGCCAAGTCTGTCCTCACAGAAATCGTCGAGGAACGTGAAGGAGTTCGTCCGATCCACTGGCCGGATTTGATTAAGGCGGGCGTGATTGCTGCGGCAGCATCGATCGCGTTGATGTTTCTCCTGCAGAAAATCATTTTCCGCGAAGGTTCGCTAGTTCGCTCCTTTGCAGGCATTACAGAGACGCAAACGCCACAGCAATTTCTCGCCCGCATCGAGAATTATTCTGATCTGTCTCTTTCTTCCGAATCGGAAAAGAAGATCCGGAAGGATGGCTGGATATCCGAAGGATTGATCCGCGTAGAAGAAGGCTCGGCTCTGATTGCCTTTAACTCTGGAGCAACGGTGATAGTCGATGCGCCCTCGGAGATCAGTATCGAATCGGGAAACCGTGTCTTTTTGAAGTCTGGTCGCCTGACGGCAAACGTTCCGCCGCCAGCCACTGGCTTCACTGTCAACACGCCACGTCTGAACGCTGTCGATATCGGCACTCGCTTTGGTGTTTCGGTTGATGAAAATGGCGACTCCGAACTTCACGTGATGCAGGGGGAAGTGGAAGCGAGCAGAAGCAGTGGAAACTCGGTAACTACTCTTGTCAGAGAAGGTCTCGCCCTCCGTGCCGACGGCCGAACGAGGACGGAGCTTCAGGCAGTCCCCTACGAGGGAGATGTTTTCACGATGCAAGCGGGGAACCTCTCAAGTCCCGAACCTTTGTTGCAATACACTTTCAACGAATCGGGAGGGGCCATGATCGAAGACACGGGTAGCCTTCGTCAATTTGATGTTCCTATCGTTGGCCAGGGTGAGCTTGAAAACTCTCCCCTCCGAGCTGCGGGACAGATTGGGAGCGGGCTTGTTTTCCAACCCGGTGACTTTATCGATGTCCCGTTGTCCCGAGATTTCCGACTGGATGAGGCGTACACAATTTCCTTCTGGGTAAAGATTCCGCCGAAGCTGAATCGTGATTCAGACGAGATCATTTTTCAGTATGGACGTGAGGGATATGGCTGGAAGGTAGGCTGCAATTTCGATCATGACCGAGCCAATCGTGGCGCTCTTTTCATCGAGTCCGGTGGAGGATTTGTCGTTGGCTCCACGGACCTCGCGGACGGAAACTGGCACCACGTAGCGTATCGATTCCTGGGAGGAAAGGATGCGAGCCTGCCGAGCCACCTCCACATTTTTGTCGACAGTTTCCCTGAACAAATCAGCCAGTTTCTTCCTGGAGAAATTGATTCCGGTCGAGCCGGGCTACTTCGCCTCGGCGGCAATGACGAACGTTCCGGAATGCACGGATGGCTGGACGAATTCGCCATCTATCCCGAGGCTCTACCCACTCCCGTATTACAATCTTTTGGAAATTAGACCTTTCGCACCTTATAATTACTAGAAAAAAATCAGATACTTTGTAACAGACATTCGATCACTCGATATCCATCTCGGTGATCCTATCTTTCACCCGAAAAAACCAAGCCATGACCAAATCTAAACAGTGGAAACAAATCACAGGCTTCATTCTGGCCGCCGTTCTTCTGGTTCCTACTCTCCGCGCTGAGATGCGCACCTGGACATCTGCAGACGGTAAGACTCTCGAAGCTGAATTCGCAGGGACCCAGGGAGCGGGTTCGAGTGCAAAAGTAATGCTCAAGCTACCAGACGGCAGCATGGTTCCCTATCCGATCTCGAAACTCAGCGAGGAAGACCGACTGTTTGTGAAGGGTAACCTTCCTGATGATCCCTCGGCTCTTGCTGCAGAGATTGACAAGCTCGTCCTGAACAAGATGAAGGAGAGCTACTACGGTCTTCGCGACGAACTGGCTGCTCTGCCAGGGAACACTAACATGAGCAACGCTGACAAGGCCAAGCGGAAAGAGGAAATCGAGCGCGAGATGCAAATGTGCATCCCCAACGAAATGACGGACGACAACCAGTTTCTCCGCCGCATCTACCTCGATGTTGCTGGTCGAATCCCAACTTATGATGAAGCTGAGGCTTTTCTTAACAGCCGCTCTGACACTAAGCGCGCCGACCTGATCGACGAGCTTCTCGAGTCTGAAGGATTCGTAATGCGGATGTTTAACTACTACTCCGATCTTTTCCGCATTCGTGAAGGAATCTTCATGATGGGCAATGGCGACCTGAAGGCCGACCCATACATCGAGTGGGTAAAGCAGTCCATTCGCGATGACAAGCCCTACGACGAAATGGTTCGCGACATGCTCACGGCAAACGGCCAGATCTGGGAAGACCCAGCTTCCGGCTATCTTCTCGCCGACTCAGGTATGCGCCTCTGTAATCTTTCTAACACGTTCACCGTGTTTATGGGCACCGAGATCACTTGTGCGCAGTGCCACGACCACCCGTTCGAAGAAGTCTACCAGATGGACTTCTACAAGATGGCTTCCTTCATGGGTGAGACCGAGACACGCGCTCGCGGTGGGAATTCCATGATGATGATGGGTGGTGACAATTACCGCCAGGAAGTGCAGCGCATGAGCAAAGTGCTCAAAGACGCTGGCAAGCTGCGCGAGCGTGAGAACGAAGACCGCCAGCTGCGTCAGTGGCTCGGGGTGAAAAGCATCATGGTTTATGATGATGGCACCAACGCGGTCCGCCTTCCCCACGACTACAAATACGACGATGGCGAACCAGAGATGGAAGTGAAGCCAGACACCTACTTCGGCGATCGCATGAATGTCGAAGAATTTGAATCTCCTCGCCACGCGTTTGCCGAGTGGGTTTCCTCGCCGGGTAATCCTCGTTTCACGATTAATGCAGTGAACCGTTTCTGGAAGATTGCTTTTGGGCTCGCTCAGATTGAGCCGGTCTACAACATCCCCGGTCACCTGGATGGACAGGCGCAGAACTACGAACTGCTCGTCTTCCTTGAGGAGATGATGAAAGATCTCGATTACAGCGTGAAGGATTTCTTCCGCGTCATTTACAACAGCAAGGCCTATCAGCGAGAGGCTGAGACGATGTCACCATCTCTCACCCAGGTCGACAAAGGCACGTATCACTTCCCTGGTCCTATTCTTCGCCGCATGTCTGCGGAACAGCTCTGGGACTCCCTTGTCACTCTGACAACTCCGGATCCGGAAGCCTTCACTCGCTCTGGGGCTGAGGAGTACAAGGAATGGATGCACACCGATACAACGACTTTGAAGACAGCCGATGAAATCATGTCCTACAAAGAATCGTGGAGAGACATTGGTAAGATTCGGAAATACAACGAGCAGTACGTGAGCCGTGACGACTATGTTGATGGTGAGGAAATGTTCCGCGCCTCTGAAATGCGCCAGCCAATGCCGGACAGTCACTTCCTGCGGATGTTTGGCCAGTCTGACAAGCAGCTCATTGAGAATCAGTTCACGACCGGTTCTTCCCCTCAAGTGATGGCGTTGTTGAACGGCAAAATCACGAACAAGATCCTCACAAGCCCCGACGCCTACCTCATCAAAGAGATCGCGAACGGAACCGGCTCGAAGCGCGATAATATTGAGAAAATCTTCCTCAGCGTCCTGACACGCCAGCCCACTTCTGAAGAGAAGCAGGTAGCCCAGTCCGGCATGCGCGCCAAGCGCGAGAGCGGCATGAGCGACCAAGAAAAAATGGAAGCTGAGGCAGACGCCATCGGCAACGTCATCTGGGCACTCGTGAATACCCGCGAGTTCCTTTTCATCCAGTAATTCAGTAGAGAAAACTTTAACCACCACAAACCCATGAAAGATCAATTGAATCGACTCGACCAACTGAGCCGTCGTCAGTTCGTGGCACGCACAGCCAAGACTGCTCTCGGTGTCAGCATTGTTCCCCTGGCCGGCACATCCAGCAAAGTGATCGCCGCCGCCGGTGGAGGAAAAGCAGAACACTGTATTTTCTTCTACATGGCCGGAGGGATGACCCACATGGATACCTTCGACCCAAAACCCGGCACTGAGACCGGAGGTAACACGAAAGGCATTCCGACAGGTGTTGCCGGTGTTGAGTTGTCCGAGTTCATGCCCAAGATGGCAGAGCGCTTCAACGACATTGCCGTGGTTCGCTCCATGACGCAGAAGACTGGTGACCACCGTGGTGGCAGCTACTGGATGCACACCAGTTACCAGCCTCGCGCCACGATCGTTCACCCTTCCATGGGTCCCTGGGCACAGAAGCTGAAGGGCAAGATGCACGAGACCCTTCCTGATTCTGTGGTGATCGGTGGCGGTGGTAATCACCCGGGAGCTGGCTTTTTTGGTCCCGCCTTGTCTCCGCTTCCGATTGGAGATCCTGACAAGGGAGTTCAGAATTCCCGCTTCTACGAAGGTGTCGATGAAGACCTCTTCGACAAGAGGCTCGAGTTGATGAACACCTTCGATGATTCTTTTCGCCGGAAGTTCAAGACAGACGAGGTTACTGCATACACGCAGTTCTACGACGAAACCCTTCAGTTGATGAAGAGTGAGGACCTTGACACTTTCGACCTTACGAAAGAAGACAACTATCAGGAGAAGGTGAATCGCTATGGCAACTCCCGCGTTGGCAAAGGAGCGCTCCTCGCCAAACGCCTCGTAAGTTCAGGGGTCCGCTTCGTTGAAGTAGTCTCCGGAGGTTGGGACATGCACAATGATCTCTGGAACTCCATCCAGACAACTGGCGGTAGCCTCGACCAGGCTCTGGGCTCCCTGATCGATGACCTCAAAGCAGAAGGCTTGTTTGAGAAGACACTGATCGTGGTTGGCACCGAGTTTGGACGGACTCCGAAGATCAACGTAAATGGCGGTCGTGACCACCACCCACGAGTCTTTTCTACCATGTTCGCTGGCGGAGGTATCTCCGGTGGACAGGTTTACGGTAAGTCCGACAAACTCGGAAATGCTGTCGAAGAGAACCCTGTAACTCCGGGTGAGTTCAACGCAACCATCGCACACGCCCTTGGACTTGATCTCAATGAGGTAGTCTACTCTCCATCGGGCCGCCCCTTCCTCGTTGCTGGTCATACTCGCGATCCAAAGACGGACGAAATTATCACCGAGCACAATCCCATCATGGAGTTGTTCTCCTAAGGCGAAATCTCCGTCTCAATACTTCAAATGGAAAAGCCCGGGCGAGTCCCGGGCTTTTTTGTGAAAATCGGCGATCACTAGAAATTTAAGCTTTCTTAATTAAATAATTTCGTTACATATGTTACCTACTGAGTTGGTCGCCGGTCACCAGGAAAGGATCACCGGAACTCAGTAAAAGAAGTATCCGCCTGCTCTTTCCATGACACTGGTCGAACCTGCCTCCCCCACTTCGCCACCCGTGACTCCAACGGGAACAGGGACGAAGGCAGGAATACTCATCGTCGAAGGCGAGTCTACGACGCCACTTGGCCCGCGAATCGCATTCGCCAATGAGACGGCAACCAAGCTTACCGGGTATGACGCTACCTCGTTGATCGGTTCTCCCATCGGACTCATCTACGATCGCAGTGACCTGAACACACTTATTTCGAAACTTCCTGCTATCGCTCAGCGTCCATCCTACTGCTGGATGAATCGAATGCTGGTTCGCAACGGTGGAAAACGAGAGATGTTCCATTGGACGATTCGCCCCACGCATCGGGATGAATCCCCCACTCGGCATTTCACGCTGACTATTTCTCCCCTTCCTTCTCCCAAGGCCGATCCGAAGCCCGTGCCGCCAGAGCCGGTAGAAGGAGAAAAAATCGAAACGCTCCCCACCAAGGAGAACCGGATTGCACCCATCCGCTCCGAGGTAGCCGCAGCGACGCAAGACCAGTGGATTGAGTCAAAGACAGAGTCTCTCGCACTTACTGCCGGAGGAGTGGCACACGATTTCAAAAATGCGCTTCAGACAATCCAGGCGAATCTCGAGCTCGCCCAGCTGGAGGCTCCCCCCACAAATGGAGTTCGCGCCTATCTGGCCGATGCGCAGAGCGCTCTCAGCGACGCAGAAAACCTCGCGCGTCAGATGCTGGCTTTCACAAAGGAAAAGGAGCGGCCAACAAAAGTATTCCAAGTAAAAGACCTACTCGAACGTGTATGTCGACTGTGCACGGCGGGCACAAAAATCCAGTCTCACCTGACAATACAGGAACAGACTCGCCCCATTGAGGGAGACCCCTCTCAAGTCTATCAGGTCTTTCACAACCTCGTCATCAATGCGCGGCAAGCGATGCCCGGAGGCGGCATCCTGCACCTCACGGCGGGCAATGCCAATCTCACCGAAGGAAATCAATTTTCGATTTCCCCGGGACTCTACACTGTTGTGTCAGTCAAAGACCGAGGGTGCGGAATCGACGCGGCTGCGCTCCCCCATATTTTCGACCCCGACTTTTCGACTAAAAAGGGAGGTTCCGGAGTAGGGCTGGCGTCGTGCCGCTCGATTATCGAACGCCATGGTGGCGCGATTCGTGCCGCTTCAAAAATCGGGGTCGGAACAGAGTTCCTGGTATTCCTTCCGTCGTCATCAGAGCCGTGCAGCTCAGGCCCTCTCCTTCTTTCCGAAGCCAATAATGAGAGCATGTCGGATCACTCTTCAAGGAATGGCGAAACCGGCGGAGGGAGGATCCTGCTGGTAGAAGACCAGGATGATGTGGCCCGTGCAACAATGGGCTTACTCAAGCATCTTGGCTACCAATCAGTTCGAGTCGCCAAAGGAGAAGAAGCAATCGTCGAATACAGGGCCAAGCTCTATTCCGATACTCCCTTTGACGTGGTCCTTCTCGATATGACGCTACCGGGAGGTTTGAATGGTGAAGAGGTAAAAAATGAGATCCACAAGCTGGAGCCCGAAGCAATCATCGTTGCGATGAGCGGTTATTTCGAAAAAGAGAATTCTGAGGAATACCAGAGGTCAGGATTTCGCGGGATTCTTCCCAAACCATTCTCACTGGACGAACTTTCACACTGCCTGAAGGTCGCAGTTGGCACCTGATTTTGCCTTATCATCCTGGGTTAAGGTCTGTCACTCCGATACCAGTTGGCGAAGTTTTCCCGCATTCGTATCATTGCATCTTCCAGGTCCAAGCCCGCCCAGTTTGCGTAGGCCTGGTATATCGAGACCAGATTTGAGGGATGAGTAATCGTTTCTCCGGAATCTGTTTCCATGGGGCATCGAATCAGATCCGGGGGAGGGAGCATGTCAGGCGCATCTGTCTCCAGTAGTATTCGATCCTCCGGCACTTGCTCAAATACGGTAAGTTTTTTCGCTTTGTCAGGTCGGAAGAAATACCCAGAGATGGAAAATCGGGCGCCCAATGAGACAAACTGTTCGAGCATTTCGCCAGGTCCACCGTAGGAATGAAGAAGAAAAGGGACGGACAGGTTTGTATCCTCAAGGCAATCACGAAGGCTTCCCCATGCCTGCAGGCAATGGATCGCCAATGTTCTTCGCATCTTTTCTGCGAGGCCGAGTTGAAAGAGAAAGGCTTCTCGCTGGGCATCAAGATCATGATCACGAATCCAACGATCAAGCCCGATTTCTCCGATGCCTGCCTCGGGGTGACGATTCAGCATTTCGACGAGGTGTTCCTTCCAATTCGTGTCGATCACCTCGTTTACCTTCCACGGATGAAGACCGAAGAAGGGTATGACTTCATCGTATTCTGTTGCGAGAATCGATACAGCCTCCCAATCCTCCGGCGCAGTCCCGTTGACGACCAAAGTTTGGATTCCTTCGGAACGAATCGAGTCTATGATGGCGGGCACTTTTCCCCTGAACCGGTGGTCCTGCAGGTGGAGATGGCTGTCGATCATTTTCCCTCGTGAGACTGAAGACAAGACGCCTTAGTCCGCCAAGGTCAATCGCATCGGAATCATGTGCGAATGCTGGAATTTGAGCTTCTGAAAGAAGCGCTGGCTTTCCTCACTGATCTTATCCGTTAGTAGAGTGATCCGTTTAAAATCCTTCCTCTTCGCGAAATCGATGACGTAATTCACCAACTGAGTTCCGTATCCCTGCCCTCGAAAGTCGGGATGAATGATGACATCCTCCAGCACGATTACGAAGCCCCCCATCGCGGTACTGATCGTGAAGAGAACGTTGACCATCCCAATGATCTCGTAATCCGTCCTCACGACAAAAATTCGGCCTCGGTTGGGCTGCTCCAGAATAGATTGAAGGCCTCTTTCCTGCTTCATCCGATCAGGGATGAAGTCTTCCTCCAGTTCAAACAACTGGGTCGTCAGATCCACCAGTCTTGGAAGATCCTCAAGCGTCGCAGGCTCAATACGGGCCCGCTGATTCAGCGGCTGTATCGGAGCGGTATGCGATATGTCCATTGATTCAGAATGGGCCATACTCCAACTCGAACTTTAGCAAATCGTGCACCAAAGTAAAAGACTAGTTTGAGCAGGTAGATCGAGTTTCACTGACGATCGAGCGGAATCGAAATGAGTCGGTCGGCAGACTGGGTGAATTCTCTCATCGAAAAAACCCAGACGACGGCTTTTTTCCGGCTCCAATAGCCGGGCTCCGAAGTCGCCTTGTAAAAGAGCTGTTTCCGAGCCTGGACCATTCCGGAACCGCGAACTCCTACTAGGTCCACCGCCTGACCAAGGCGCTGTGACAGATGGTCAGCGAGCCCGGCGCCCTCGCAGTGCATGCCTCCTGAAGCTCCCTCGTGAAATACCAGCGTGTGGCTATCCCCCAGCAGCAGGACCGGGCTATCGGGACTCGGTGAAACACCGACTTTCCCCTGATGCTGGACTTTTCGAATGGATAGCGTTTCTCCTGGAACTTTCCCTTCCCACTCACTGCCAGCTATCTGATCTCCCGTGATCGTCAGTTCCTGGGTATCGGAGAGACCTATTGCTCCGTTCGAAGGCCCGTGTAGATCTTTCAACTCGGCAGCGATCTGGTCTGCGATTCTCTCTATCGCAAAGGGAGAATAATGCGCGTCCTGCGAGCAGTAGAGCTTAGGCACAATTTCCTGCTGCGTGTTTCTCAGTTGGAGAAAATCCGACTCGACGTCGATGACTTCGATGCCCTGTTTGGATAGGTTCTTCAGGAATGGCGAAGTCGTCCAGGGATCTCCGGATGCAAAGTCGTTGTCGAGCTTCTCGGGATAAATGGTCCCTTTTGGAGGTATGGGAACGAGGATAAGCCTGATCCCGCGTCCTGCCAGCAGGTCATCGAATTCCTTGATCGAAGGTATGGGGTCGGAGCCGTTCGCGGCTACTTCTGCCCAGGACTTAGTCCAGAACTCTCCTGTGCCCAAGTGCCTGAGTTCTTTGACGAGAAAGAACCACTCCGGATCGTCACCTCTCACGCTAGGCTGTGGAAGAACCCGGCTCATCGCCATTTCGGCAAAGGCGTTCCCTTTTTCCCCACCAAGGCATTGGGCGGAACCCCAAAATGCAATGAACAGGAGAATGAGGTTACGAAGGCGGTTCATTGCAATTGCTGGCTATCTAGCTGCGAATATAACGTCGCTGAAGGTGTTCTACCAGAGCAGAGGCGTCGGCAGGTTTACCTGTAGCTTTGACGATCAGATCATCGGGAAGGTAGATGCTTCCTTTCTCGTGGATGTTTTGCCGCATCCAGTTCAGTAGTGGTGAGTAGTCGCCTTTCTCCAATCCCGTTTCGATAGCCGAATCGTCCTCCAGAGCAGTCTTCATGAGATGCGCGGCATTGATGTTCCCCAAGCTATAGGTAGGAAAGTATCCGAAAATACCCATGCTCCAGTGAATATCCTGAAGACACCCCTGGGAATCATTCTCGACCGGAAAACCGAAGTAGGATTCGAATCGCTTGTTCCATTCTCCAGGGATGTCTTTTACCGCCAATTCTCCAGAGAAGATGGCCCGCTCCAGTTCGAAACGGAGCAGGATGTGGAGATCATACGTAACCTCGTCGGACTCTACCCGAATGTAGCTGAGGGTGGCCTCGTTCACTGCGGCGAACATGTCCTCGGCTGATAGTCCCATCAGTTGAGGAAAGTGATGGATAGCGCGAGGCATCCACTGCTCCCAGAAAGCGAGACTTCTTCCCACATGGTTTTCCCAGAGGCGGGACTGTGATTCATGAATGCCTAGTGAAACGGAGTTTCCAATCGGCTGTCCCCGCCATTCTTTTGGCAGCCCCTGTTCGTACAGGCCATGGCCAGCTTCGTGCAAGACACCGAAAAGTGAGCTGCAGAAATCGTTCTCATCGTAGCGAGTTGTTAGACGCGTATCGAAAGGCGCCATACCTGAACAGAAGGGATGAACGGCGGTGTCGATACGGCCCGCTTCAAAATCAAATCCTATCGCCTCGGCGACTTCCTGGTTCAGCGCTTGCTGAGCTTCTACAGGGAAAGGCCCGGAAAGGCGGCTACGATCGAATTTGGGTTGGTTCGTTGCTTCTTCCACAATCGGAATCAGCTGCTCACGAAGTGCTCCTAGCGTAGAGGTCAGCTTGTTCGTGGACGCGCCTCTTTCGAACTTATCAATGAGAGCGTCGTAGAGGTGTTCTTCGTATCCCCAACACTCTGCCTGCTCATGGCAGAGCTCGATCAACTTAGTCAATGGTTCTGCAAAAAGAGAGAAATCCGACTTTTGACGTGCTTCCGTCCAGGCCGACTGAGCATGCACTCGTGTTTCTGCAAATTCCTGAACAAGTCGTTTGGGAAGTCGGGTTTCCTGTTCGTATTGGTGTTTCCACTCCCGGAGGTTGGCCTTTTCTTCCTGCGATTCAATCGAGTCCCCCGCTTCGGCAATCCATTCCCCTACTTCAGGTGCCGTGAAACGATCGTGTTGCCACCCACTGAACCAAGACATCTGCTCGGCACGGTATTGAATCCCTTTCTTCGGGAGCAAGACTTCCTGATCCCAGCTTAACAATGCCTGGGTGTCCCCTACCAATTGTAGCTCGCGGCCGAGCTGTTTTAAATTGTCGTATGCGGTGGCGCTCATTTCAGGAAAAGGGATACGGATGTACAAAAGAAAGCCGATCACCCAACTTGAGTGATCGGCTGAAAAAACTCATCATTGAAATCAGTTGCTGGCTTTCCGTGCAAGGTTCGCCATGACCTGAACAGAGCCTGCCGAAATGGTTCCCAATACACCGGAGGGCTTCCCATCAATGATACGAACAACGGTGATGCCGACTGGCTTGCCGTCGAGAGTAAAGAGGACAACTCCCTGAGCCGTGCCGACGTCGCTCACGAAGAACGTGCGGTCACCCTTGAAGACTGCTGTGATACGCCCCATCTGGAGAGTCGGCTGGTAGCCGTATACTGCAGACGCACGAGAAAGCCCCACAACACGGTCGGCGGCTTGTGCAGTTGCAGCGAACTGAGAGAGATCGACTTTCTCGAAATTCTTGCTCACCGCCTTGGCAGCGGCTTCGTCTGGAAGAATGAAGGCGAGATCTGCCTCCGCATCCTGACGAACTACTTTTCCAGGCAAAAGAACGGAATCGCCGTAGCTGATCTCGACTTCCTTGAAATCGAGCTTTGCCGATTGGATCGTGACGATCTTGTCCTCAATCTTGGCATCCTGACCATTCAGCCCAATGCTGGCATCGATGGCAGCGTTGGAAACCACAATCAGGCCGTCGTCCCCAATGGTAACGCCCAACGTACGACGATGCTGTTCGCGAGGAGGCAAAGGATCGCCTGTCGTTGAGGCAGTCAATTCGCCCTTAACGGTCACGACTACGAGAGCCGCAGAATATTTATCCAGCAATGCGCGCGCCTGCTCTTCAACACTGTCTTGAGCAAATACAGTTCCAGCGGCCAATATCCAGCTGGCGAGCGCGATGGTGGCAATCGATGCCAAAGAGTACTTCATGAATCGTGGGGGTTTATCGTGATGCAAATGGTCCGAGAATCTAGCGAGACTACGGAGAACAAAAAGCCGTTTTTCTTATAAAACGAAAATGTGACATTCGGTCATCGCAAAAGAACGCCGAATGCCACATTAGCAAAAATACGAGTCGTATGAATTATCTTGAATACAATTCGACGACGAGCTGGACATTTACCATGGTGTCGATTTCTTCGGCATCAGGCAGACGATCCATTGTACCAGAAAGGTTTTCCTTATCAAAAGTGAGCCAGTCCATTACCGGGCGAGCCGAAGTCAGATCGACTGCGCGCAGACCC
Organism: Verrucomicrobiales bacterium; assembly: GCA_002698785.1. Classification (GTDB taxonomy): domain Bacteria; phylum Verrucomicrobiota; class Verrucomicrobiia; order Verrucomicrobiales; family DEV007; genus Arctic95D-9. The sequence continues at coordinate 50,806 of PAAG01000051.1, forward strand.
AGCTGCTGAGAACGTGTTGCCTCATTTACGGTGATTACATCACCCGGCTTCACGCAATAGGAAGGAACATCCACTTTCTGTCCATTCACTTTGACGTGACCGTGGCCAACAAACTGGCGTGCGGCGCGGCGTGTGTTCCCCAAACCGAGGCGATAGCACACGTTGTCGAGACGAGTCTCAAGAAGCTGAACGAGAATGTCACCAGTAATTCCCAAGCGGCGATGAGCCTCGGCGAAGTAACGGCGAAACTGCTTCTCCATGATTCCGTACTGGAGTCGGAGTTTCTGCTTCTCGGCAAGAGCGATCGCGTAGTCACTCTTCTTACGACGAGCACCACGTGCCCCGTGCTGGCCGGGAGGATAAGGGCGACGCTCAAGGGCCTTGGAAGGACCGAAAAGAGCCACACCGTAGCGGCGGCTGATTTTATCTGTAGGAGTTCTGTCTCTTGCCATCTCTTTCTGGGAAGGGAAAATGTTAACAATTCACAAGGATTATACACGACGGGCCTTCTTCGGGCGGCATCCGTTGTGAGGAACTGGTGTGACGTCTCTAATCATGGTCACATCGATACCGAGTCCCTGAACGGCACGAACAGCAGACTCACGACCGGCGCCCGGTCCCTTGACACGCACTTCTGCCTGCTTGAGGCCGTGCGACATCGCCTGACGGCAAGCATCCTGAGAAACAAGCTGAGCTGCGTAAGCGGTGCTCTTACGAGATCCGCGAAAGCCCATCTTGCCAGCGCTAGACCAGCCGATAACGTTACCTGTGGCGTCTGTTACAGACACGATGGTGTTGTTGAAGGAAGCGGATACGTGAACAATTCCGTTGTGGACGTTCTTACTACCCTTGGCTTTGAGGATCTTTGGAGCCTCCGTGCCTTCTCCACCTTCAAGCTCAAGGAAGATATCCTCGGCCGTACGTGGCTTTTCTTTTTCCTTCTTTTCCTCTGCAGCTTCCTCAGCAGCAGGTTCGGCAGCTGCCTCAGGAGCTTTGCTCTCTTCTGCTGCTTCGGGTGCTGCGGTCTTCTTCTCTTCGACCACCTCTTCGGACTTTTCTTCTTCAGCCATCGTGCTTTACCAGGTATTAAATTTACTTACGGATAACTCCAACTGTCTTTCTCTTGCCCTTGCGTGTGCGGGCGTTGGTGGAGGTCCGCTGTCCGCGAACAGGCAATCCGCGACGGTGACGGTAGCCTCGGTAGCAGTTAATTGAAGTAATGCGCTTCAAATGCCCCTGAAGCTCACGACGAAGGTCACCTTCGATCATGATGCCACTGCCCGTAATTGCGTTTGCAATACGACCCAGCTGCTCGTCGCTCAATTCACCAGTGCGAATGTCTTTGTCGACGCCTGCTTCTTCCAGGATCTTTGGCGCGGTCTTGCGACCGATTCCGAAAATGTAAGGGAGAGACGCCTCGATGCGTTTCTCGTTTGGGATTTCTACTCCAAGTAAGCGTGCCATGTTCTGATATGGTAAAATGTTCGACCGATTATCCCTGACGCTGCTTGTGACGCGGGTTTTTGCAAATCACACGGAGCACCCCATGTCGCTTAATAATGCGACAGTCACTGCAGAGTTTTTTTACGGAAGGTCTAACTTTCATGAGACAATTTTTCGTTGTCAGGTTTCGTTCCTAGGAACGTTTCGGCCGGATCGGCTACCCCTCTGACCACCACCCTCGACAAGATTTCGGCGGGAGGACGGAATGAGTACCACACTTTTCGCTTCTCGCAACCGGTGATTCCCTGTTTGTATCAATTTTTATTCGGTTTTTTTACAAATTTCCGGAAAGACTCCATCAAGCTGCAACAGCAGCAAAACTTCGCTCTCTCGGAGTTAAAATTTCTGGTTCTCCGTCCGTTACGAGGACGGTGTGTTCAAAATGAGCTGAAAGAGCCCGATCGGCAGTGATTACGGTCCAGTCATCTTCGAGGATGAGGACGTCTTCGGTACCTGCGTTTACCATTGGCTCGATGGCCAATACCATACCGGCCTGCAATTTCGGATTTTTGAAGCGCCGGTTGCGCATTTCTTTCGAATCCCAGTAATTGGGAACTTGCGGCTCTTCGTGAAGTTTTCGTCCGACTCCATGGCCCACGAACTGTTTCACCACTGTGTAGCCGTATTCTTTCACCGAGTCTTCGACTGACCCGCAGAGTTCAGATAAATACTTCCCTTCTCGCGCGTGGGAAATCGCCGTGTAAAGGGAGGTTTCGGTAACAGCAAGGAGTGACTCAGCCACTTCGGAGAGTTTTCCGACTGCTACGGTCTTTGCGTTGTCGCCGATCCAACCCTCTTTGCTCAAAATCCCGACGTCAATCTTAACGATATCGGTGTCGAGCAGCTTGCGGTCGCTACCGATACCGTGAACGACTTCTTCGTTTACTGAAATACAGATATGTCCGGGGAATCCGCGGTAGTTCAGAAATGCACTGGTGCAACCCGAGTCGGCCATCAGGTCGGCTGCCGCCTGATCGATTTCTCCGGTGGTAACACCAGGCTTCGCCAAGTCGCAGGCTTTCCGTAGAATGTCCGCCGCCAAGGCCCCGGCTTCACGCAACCCATCGAGTTCGCTTCCCGTACGGAGCTGGATCCTCGATTTACGTTTCGCCATATCCTTTCCCCGGGCTCCCCTTACTTACCTGCTGCGAACTGAAAATATACGATACCCCCGATAATCATGATGGCGGCAAGAACGAGCAACCAGATGATCTGATTCCCGCCTGCGGCAGCACCCGATGCGGATGGCTTGTCGAAGCGCCCACGGATCTTTCCTTTCCGGAGGAATCCGTCGTAGTGACGCTGAATCAAGTGAGTTTCAATCTGACGCATCACGTCGAGAAGAACACCCACCATGATGAGAAGTCCCGTTCCGCCAAAGAACTGTGCCGCCAAAGGAGGAACTCCCATAAGCGCAGTAAGAATCGGAGGAAGGATTGCAATAATGGTCAGGAAGATAGCGCCAGCGAAAGTTAGGCGGCTCATAGTCCGGTCAAGGAACTCTGCCGTCGGCTTGCCTGGACGGTGCCCAGGAATGTACCCACCGTTCTTTTTGAGATCATCAGCGATCTGATTCGGCTGGAACATGGTTGCGACCCAGAAGTAGCTGAAGAAAAAGATCATAAGACCGGTCATCGCGTAGTAGACCCAACCCCAAGTGCCACCTCCACCACCACCAAGGATGACGGAGAGGTTCTGCGCCCATGCTTTGTCGGGGAATGCCCAGCCAACAATCTGTGAAGGGAACATGAGGATCGCCTGAGCGAAAATGATCGGCATAACCCCTGCGTAGTTCACTTTGAGGGGCATGTGCTGGGTCTGCCCGCCATACATCTTTCCTCCACGAACCTGCTTCGCATAGTTGATTGGAACCCGGCGCTGGGCCTGTGTGATTGCAATAACGGATGCGACCACGAAGAAAAGGAATGCCAGGAGGGCGACCAACTGGAAGGAACGCAGCGGGTTATCCCCTGCAGAGGCGACGTAAGTGTTGTAAACCTGGAACAGAGCACCCGGAAGAGCGTAAATGATGTTCACGGTAATAATGATGGAAACTCCATTACCGATGCCTCGTTCGGTGATCTGATCTCCCAACCACATCAAGAACATTGTTCCTGCAGTAATGATCAGCACGGTGCTGACCATGAATCCCCAACCTGCGTCCGGGACCAGGACACTGGACGAGTTTTCCGCAATCCCTCGAAGGAATGGGTTCGCCTGCGGGTTCTTCAACGACTGGGCGAGCATGTATCCCTGAAACAAACAGAGAACAAGGGTGAGCACCCTTGTGTACATACTGATTTTCTGCCTTCCGCCATCTTCGCGAGCCAGTTTGCCCAATGACGGAACAACCGCCGTGAGAAGCTGGATCATAATCGAAGCACTGATGTAGGGCATGATGCCCAGCGCAAAAAGGGCGGAGTTCTGAAGTCCGCCCCCACTGAACACGTTCATCAAGGCGAGAACTGAGCTCAGGCCTTTGTCGTCATTCGATTGGTGCTGAACCTGAGTGTACCACTCGTGCAGGACGTTTGCATCGACGCCCGGCAAGGTGATGACCGCCCCGAGACGGACGATCACAATCACAAGAAAGGTAAAGAGGATTCGAGATCGCAGCTCAGGGATTTTGAAGGTATTAGCGAACGCAGAAATCATCGTGCCAGGGTCGTATCAACGTATGTTCAGAAAGGGAAGAGAAAGGGTTGTTCGTCCCGGAAGTGCCCGGAACGAACCAGAGAGCGTGTCGATTAAGACTCGGCGACAGATCCGCCGGCCTTTTCGACCTGTTCCTTAGCGGAAGCGGAAATCTTGTCGACGTCAATCGTGAGCTTCTTGGAAAGGTCTCCGTTTCCGAGGACCTTGATTCCGTCGCAAGCTCCTTTGACCAATCCGCAGGCACGAAGTGTTTCTTCGCTGACGGTGTCTCCGTCGGAGAACTTTGCTTCCAAATCGGAGAGGTTAACGATTGCGTACTGAGTCTTGAACTGGGCGTTGTTGAAACCCTTCTTCGGAAGGCGACGCATCATAGGCATCTGGCCACCCTCGAATCCCGGGCGAATGGAGGCACCGGAACGGGATTTCTGACCCTTGTGGCCCTTACCACAAGTCTTTCCAAGGCCTGAACTCTCACCACGACCGAGACGACGGCGGCGGTGACGAGAACCTGGAGTTGGTTTTAAATCGTGAAGTTTCATGACTGGGGATCAAATAGTTTGTTAGAGAGCCTTTTTCTCTGCAGTGCGCTTTCCGCGCAGTGCGTAGATCTGCTCTTTTGTTCTCAATTGCTCGAGAGCATTCAGTGTGGCTTTCACCACGTTTGCCTGATTGTTTGAACCAAGCGACTTGGCCAGAACATCTTTGATGCCGGCTGCTTCGACGACGGCACGAACACCACCACCTGCGATAAGTCCCGTTCCCGGAGAGGCTGGACGGAGAAGGACACGACCACCACCATGCTCTCCCACTACTTGATGCGGGATAGTGTTCTCGGTGATGTTCACTGCCACCATGTCTTTCTTGGAGGCTTCGCTTGCCTTCTTGATACACTCAGCAACTTCCTGAGCCTTACCGAAACCAAAGCCAACTCTTCCTTCGCGGTCACCGCTGACAACAAGAGCACTGAAGCTGAAACGACGACCACCTTTAACCACTTTCGCACAGCGGTTGATGTGAACGACTTTCTCGAAAGCGTTCTCTGCCTCTTCACGAGGAGCCGCGGGCGCATTTGAACGAAGGATCTCTTCCGCCTTCTTCAGCTTGTCGAAACGAGCTTTGTCCTCGCCTTCTTTCTCGCCACCTTCGGAAGAAGAATCCTTGGACTCAGCCGGATCCACTTCTTCAGCAGTTGGCGCAGCTTCTGCAACCGCTTCCGCTTTTTCAACGATCTCCTTTTCCGCAGCTTCCGTAGGCTTTACCTCTTCTTCTGCGGTGTTCTCGTTCTTGGTTTCGTCACTCATGTAATTCGATACAAATTTTAGAAGTTGAGACCGCTTTCGCGAGCGGCGTCTGCCAGTGCCTTGACTTTGCCGTGGTATTGGAAACCACCTCGGTCGAAAACGACTGACTCAATCTTGGCCTCTTTGGCAGCCTTGGCGACTGCTTCGCCGACTTTCGCTGCGGCTTCCTTGTTCGATCCTGATGCACCAACGGCTTTATCCAATGTAGATGCAGCGGCAAGCGTGCGTCCACTCACATCGTCAATCACCTGGGCGTAGACGTTCTGATTGGAAAAATGCACAGCAAGACGCGGGCGCTCAGCAGTTCCGGAGATTTTTTTCCGGACTCGGCGGCGCACTTTCGCACGGGCGCTTTTACGAACATACAGGCTCATGGTCTTATTCTTTTGGTAAATGGTTTTACTGATTATTTCACGCTCTTACCCTGCTTGCGGCGGACGTATTCGCCCTTGTAGCGTACTCCCTTGCCTTTGTATGGCTCGGGCGGGTAGTAGGAACGAACATCGGCTGCAAACTGTCCAACAAGCTGCTTGTCGATGCCTTCCACTTTGATTTTTGTGTTTTCTTCGACGGTTACCGCCAAGCCTTCTGGAATAGGGTGGAGGACCGGGTGTGAGAAGCCAAGGCTGAGATCAAGGTCTTTCCCTTTCACTGCGGCACGAAAACCGACTCCCTGCACTTCCAATTCTCTTACGAAACCGTTGGTCACGCCTTCCACCATATTTGCGATGAGGCTGCGAGCGGTTCCATGGAGTGCACGAACCTTGCGGTCTTCCGAGTCACGTGTGACACGGACGGCTCCATCTTCCTGCTCGACGCCGATACCTTTAGGGAGTTCCCACTCGAGCTTTCCCTTGGGACCTTCAACGGTCACGACCGAACCTTCACCGGTTTTGATTTCCACCTTTTCCGGGAGATCGATTTGCTTTTTACCTATCCTCGACATGATTTTTCGCTGGTTACAAAATTCGTTCGGAGCAGAGCCTCCTTCTTACCAAACAAGGGCAAGGAGTTCGCCTCCAATATTGTGCTTACGGGCAGAGTGCCCCGCCATGATTCCACGGGATGTTGAAAGGATTGCAATACCCATCCCTCCAAGGACCTTCGGGATATCGTCGCATCCGACGTACCGGCGAAGTCCTGGACGGCTGACTCGCTTGAGATTTTTCAGCGCAGGCGTGTGACCGGAATAGCGAGGCTTAGCCTTCAATTCCGCTTTCGCACCTTCACCGACTTTCTCATAAGACCACAAGTAGCCTTCTTCTTTGAGAATTCGGGCGATTTCCTCTTTGATCTTCGAGTAGGGAGCGTTGAACTCCTCTTTCTCTGCCATTGTGGCATTCTTGAATCGTGTGAGAAAATCAGCAATGGGATCGCTTACGACTGCCATGGGTTCAGGTTTGTTAAATGTTACTTTCTAAAATTGGGGGGTTATGCAGCGGCGCCAGGCTTACGGAATGGCAGACCGAGCAGCGTAAGAAGTTCGCGGGCTTCTTCATCAGATTGCGCGCTTGTTACGATAGTGAGGTTGAAACCAACCTGGCGATTGATCTTTTCGAGCTCAATCTCGGGAAAGATCGTGTGATCGGTAATACCGCAAGTGTAGTTGCCGCGGCCGTCGAATGACTTAGCGGACAGTCCACGGAAGTCACGAATGGTAGGAGCCGCGATGTTGATGAAACGATCGAGGAATTCCCACATACGACGTCCTCTCAGAGTGACGCGGGCGCCAATGACATCGTTTTCGCGGAGTTTGAAGTTTGAGATCGCGTTTTTTGCACGAGTCGGCACGGCACGCTGACCGGTAATTTTACCGAAGTCTTCGATGACGTTCTCTGACGCTGCCTTGCGGTCATCTTCTTTTCCAAATCCACTGCTGAGCACCACTTTTTCAATGGTGGGGACTTGATGCACATTGCCGTAAGAGTATTTCTCCTTCAGTCCGGAAACTACCTTGTCTTTGTAAATCGCTTTGAGTGCGGGTTCCATACCTCTATCCCTTGTAAAAATTATCCTTTCGAAGCCAACTTGACGTTGGAAATGTGAATTGGACCTTCCTTCTCAACGATTCCTCCTTCAGGACGGTCCTGAGTGCGGCGAGCGTGCTTCTTAATGAGGCGCACGCCCTCCACGATGACTTGCGACTTGTGCGGAAAGACCTGGAGAACTTTTCCAGTCTCACCTTTGTGGTTGCCTGAAATAACAACCACCTCGTCGTTTTTCTTTACGTGTGTCTTTACTCGCTTAGCCATTGCAATATCTCCCAAAAATTGTGTTTCTAATTACAGGACCTCGGGTGCGAGAGAAACGATCTTCATGAAGTTCTTCTCGCGAAGCTCACGGGCAACGGGTCCGAAAATACGAGTGCCGCGAGGGTTCTTGTCCTTGTCGATGATAACGATTGCGTTGCTGTCGAAACGCAGAACAGAACCGTCGTTACGACGAATCGGCGCCGCTGTCCGCACCACTACGGCACGCACTACATCACCCTTCTTGACGTTCGCGGTCGGGATCGACTCACGAATGTGCGCGGTGATGACGTCGCCAACACTGGCGGACCGGGAGCGAGTCCCAATCACCCCGATCATCTTTGCGACCCGGGCACCGGTGTTATCCGCCACCTGAACTTTGGATTCCATCTGAATCATGACTGTAAAACTAGTAAGAGTTAAAACTGCTTGGACGGCTTTTAGGCCGCGTTGTTGTTAATGCGAGAGAACTTCCTTGAGTTCCCAGCACTTCCGCTTACTGCGGGGACGGGTTTCTTCGATGAGGACGCGGTCGCCTACTGCGGCTGCACCTTCTTCATCGTGCGCAAAGAACGTGGAGGTCTTCTTCACGATCTTTTTGAATCGCGGATGAGGCACGCGGCGACGAACTTCGACAACGATGGTTTTCTCCATGGCGTCGGAAGTCACTACACCCACACGGGTCTTGCGCAATCCGGGTTCTTTGGAATTCTCTGATTCACTCATTTCTAAATCTGCAAAAAGGGTAGCTACAGGGCCTTATCAGGCTTCACGCTTGGCGGTGAGGAAGGTTTCGATTCGAGCGACTTCGCGGCGCACTTCACGGATGCGGGAGGGGTTTTCCAACTGCCCGCTTTCCTTCTGCACTCGGAGGTTGAGAGCCTCTTCCTTGAGTTCGCGACGGCGGGTCGCCAGCTCATCTACACTCAACTCACTCAGTTCTTTGGTTTTCTTGGCCATGATAGGAATGTCGGCTGAAGGTTTACGGGATTACTGGTCCGAACGACGGACGAAGCGGCAACGAACGCCGAGTTTGTTTGATGCAAGCCGAAGCGCCTCTTTGGCAGCCGACTCAGGGACACCAGCGATTTCGAACATCATGGTTCCAGGACGAACAACTGCTACCCAGTGCTCCACAGGACCTTTACCTTTACCCATACGAGTTTCAGGTGGGCGAGCAGTAACCGGCTTGTGAGGGAAGATACGAATCCAGACTTTACCTTTCCGCTTAAGGTAGCGGTTAATGGTAATACGGCAGGCTTCGATCTGGCGATTGGTGATCCATCCGCGCCCAAGGCACTGAAGACCGAATTCACCAAAACTGACCTTGGTTCCACGCTGCGCATTCCCGGCACGACTACCGCGGTGCGTTTTGCGAAACTTCACTCTTTTAGGCATCAAAGGCATAGCGTCTTTCCTTTCTTAAATTTGGTTTTTCTCGAGTTTAATAGGTCCGGCTGATTAACGATTCCTCGGGCCGCCGCCACCATCACGGCGCTGCCCACGACCACCACCACCACGGCGGGGGCGCTTTTGATTGTTGTTATTTTCGCCAGGGATCTCCTCTTTCTTGTTGATCCAGACTTTCACTCCAATGATTCCCCAAACCGTCTCACCTTCGGCGAAACCGTAATCGATCGGGGTACGGAGTGTCTGGAGAGGCACTTTGCCCTCGCGGTATTGCTCGGAGCGGGCGATATCCGCACCACCGAGACGTCCGGCACAGCGAATACGAATTCCGTCGGCACCGAAGTCGATCGCTGTCTGAATGGCCCGCTTCATTGCGCGTCGGAAAGAAACCCGGCGCTCCAGCTGAGTTGCAACCTGAGCAGCAACCCATGAGGCGTCGAGTTCTGGCTGACGAATCTCGCTGATATCAACCTTCACCTGGGACCCGTGACACATCTTGCTGATGGCATTGGTCATGATTTCGATTTCCGCGCCACGCTTACCGATGATAAGACCGGGGCGGGAAGTGTGCAGCGTCACACGAACGCTGTTCCAAGCACGCTCGATAACGACCCTGGAAACGGCACCTTTTTGAAGCCTGTTGTCCAGATAGCGACGAACTCGCAAATCTTCGTGGAGTTGGTCTGCATACTCGCCAGGAGCGGCATACCACTTGGATTGCCAGTCCTTATTGACTGCGAGTCGGAAACCGATCGGATGTACTTTCTGTCCCATAACAAAATCCTAATTAACTAATGAATTACTTACCGTATTTCTCTTCGTGGAGTTCACGGGCCTTCGTAACCCATTCGTCCCTCTCGATGCGCCCTTTAAAGGAAAGGAGTTCATCGAACTCGGCGATATTCGCCTCCGTCCAGGCTGTGATCTGTTCGAATTTGTAGATACCTACGGAGTTCAGCTTTTCCTCGAGCTTGGGGCCAACTCCATTGATCAGCTTCAGATCGTCAACTTCGGCGGGGGCGGAGTCATAAACCATACCACGGGCTTCGTCAACTCTTGCTCCTTCGTCAGCGCTCTTTTTCGCTTCCTCTTTGGGTGCTTCTTTCTTTTCTACCTTCTCAGCCTTCTCTTCCTTAGGAGCAGCTGCGGCTTTTTTCTCCGACTTTGCGGCCTTTGCAGGCTTAGCTTTTGGAGATTTTTCCTCTGAAGGAGTTACATCGTCGCTCAGAACGACAGTGATGTGGCTGGTGCGCTTGTGGATAGGAGCACCCGACCCACGAGCACGTGCTTTGAAACGCTTAAACGTAGGGCCTTCACCAACCACGGCGCTTTTCACGAAAAGTCCCTCAACGGACAACTCGAAATTGTTTTCAGCATCCGCAAGAGCGGTCTTCATCGTCTTGGAGAAGAGTTCCGCAGCCTTACGAGGCGTGAAGTTGAGGATATCGAGCGCGTCTGAAACAGGCAGCCCCTGAATCTCTCTCGCTACGTCGCGAGCCTTTCGCGCCGAGATCCTGGCAAACTTATATGTCGAAGTGACGTCCATGTTGGTGATACAGTTTTTTGATTAAAGATTGTTCTGGTGAGGCAAGAGGCGAAATCCATCGCCCACGGCGACTTCGCCGATGTCGGCCATTTTATCCTGCAAAACGGCTCCTGAAATTGTGTCGCGCACGTCTACCACGAGCGCAGTGAAGATGGGTCGTTCGCCGCGGAGTATGGCGATCGGTGTTCCCACCCGAAGGCCTTTTTCCTTTCCGGCATCGAGGACTACAAGGCCGACCGAATTGTCGATGCTGACTACGCGTGAACTGGAGAGATCTCCTGGTTCGCCGGTTCCCTCCTCAGAAGGGGCTTCGAGAGCTTCGCCAGCGGTTGCGATTGCAGCCTCGGCGGCAATGCGCTCTTTCTCGGCAGCTTCGGGTGTCGCCTGAAGGTATTTCAGGAACGCCTCGCTCAATGCCTGGAGAGCATCGGCGTGCCTTTCCACGTCCTGGCGTGAGATGTCCAGATCTCGAACAGCTTTTAACAAACGCTGCTGGAGGCTGTTCTCATCCTGAGTGAAAAGATCGATCCCGAAAGCCTGAAGCTTGAGCTGCATCTCGCGAGCCGCAGCCATCTGCTCTTCGCTTACGCGAACAGTTTCGGCGAGACTTTCTGCAAGTGCTTTGCGCTGCTCTTCAGACTTCTCCAATTCCTTGTTGGTCTTGGCGAGCTGCTCCTGCATTACGCCTAGCGCAGCCCTCAATTCGCGAAGCTCGACAGACTCATTCCCGAACGCTGAATGCTCCCCACCCGCAATCAGGCATGCCGCAGCGACCACACCCAGAGACTGGGCGCGCAACGAGCATGTGTTGGAGTGGAGTGTGTGCATTCTTTCGGAAAGAGTATGTGATTAGCCTTTGATTTTCGGGTTGTGGCCACTGTGACCACCAAACTTACGAGTCGGAGAAAATTCTCCCAGCTTGTGACCGACCATGTTCTCGGTAACGAAAACAGAGGTGAACTCTTTTCCGTTGTGAACGAGGAAGGTATGTCCGACGAAATCGGGAGTGACCATCGAACGGCGCGACCATGTCTTGATCGGGCGCTTCTTCCCGGATTCATTCATCGCGTCGATTTTGTCGAGGAGCTTCTCATCGACAAATGGGCCTTTTTTCAGTGAACGAGCCATATCTGATTTCTTCTAAAACTTGGTCTTAACGGCGGCGCTTTTTGTTCTTGCGGCGCTCTACGATAAATTTGTCACTGCCCTTGTACTTCTGGCGAGTGCGCTGCCCCTTGGTGTGCCCCCATGGGCTCTTCAGGTGCTGGCGACCACCACCTGATTTCGACTTACCTTCACCACCACCATTCGGGTGATCGACAGGGTTCATACACATACCGCGAACAGTAGGACGAATCCCCATCCAGCGAGTGCGTCCAGCTTTGGCGCTGATAACCTGCTCATGCTGGCCGTTACCAACGATACCGATCGTGGCATAGCACTTCGTGTGGATCTTGCGGATCTCCCCGGAAGGCATCTTTACGAGAGCGTAGTTGCCTTCGCGGTTGGAAAGGATACAGGACTGTCCTGCGCTACGAGCGATCTGGCCACCGCGTCCGGGAGCAAGCTCCACGTTGTGAATGGTGGTTCCCGTCGGAATGACTGAGAGAGGAAGCGCACAACCTGGCTTGACCGGTGCTTTCTCACCCGCAGTAACTTCCGCACCCACTTCCAGTCCTTTCGGAGCAAGAATGTAAGAACGCTGCTTGTCAGGATACTCGATCAGAGCAATGCGAGCGCTACGGTTCGGATCGTATTCGATACCGATTACCTTGGCTGCCTCGTCGCGACGATTACGCTTGAAGTCAATGAGACGATACTTGCGCTTGTGACCACCTCCGCGGTGACGACAAGTGATGCGCCCCTGATTGTTTCTACCGCCGGACTTCTTGAGTGGACGACACAAGCTCTTTTCAGGCTCGGACTTCGTTACTTCTTCGAAGTCAGGGAGCAGCTTGTACCGGTTCGACGGTGTGACTGGTCTGTAAGATTTTAAACCCATGCTGATTCGGCGTTAGTGGTTTATACAAGTTCGATGGTTTCTCCGTCTTCGAGGCGCACGAATGCTTTCTTCCAGTTCTTCGTGCGACCGAAGTCTGCGCGGCGTTCGCGCTTTTTCTTCCCGCGGTAATTCGCCGTGCGTACATCGGCGACTTTTTTACCGAAGAGCTTCTCCACGGCTTCGCGGATCTCCAGCTTGTTCGCGCGAGGATTTACTTTGAAGACATACTCGTTGGATGTCTCAGAAAGCAGCGTCGCTTTTTCGCTGAGCTGGATTGTGTCAATTACTTGAAAAATGTCTTTCATATTAATGGACCTCCCGTGGATCAGTTTGAAGTTCTGGATGCGAGGGTTTCGAGAGCATCCTCGACCAGGATGATTTTGGTGAAGTGCAGGAGCTGCTCGACATTTACTTCGTCGGCACTGATAAGCTGAGCACTCTGGAAGTTGCGAGCCGCGAGCTTTGTCTCGTCCGTGAAATCTTTCCCAACGATAAGGACGCGCTTCGCATCCTTGGCAAGACCGGAGATCTCTTTGGCGAAAGACTTGGTCTTTCCGTCTGCGATCGCAAACTCGGATACGGTGACAACTGCGCCTTCTTCAATGCGAGAGGTGAGAGCCTTGCTAAATGCGAGACGTCGAGTCGCCTTGTTCACCTTCTTCGAGTAGTCGCGAGGACGAGGTCCGAAAGCCACCCCACCACCACGATGGATGGGAGATGCGTTTCCACCCTGACGGGCACGGCCAGTTCCCTTCTGACGGAACGGCTTCTTGCCGGTCGCTGCAACTTCGCCACGAGTCTTTGTGTTAGCGCTGCCGGTGCGTCGATTTGCACGCATTGCCACGACGACTTGATGCACTGCCTGGCGGCCACGCTCTCCGTCTTCAATCAACGCGATCTTTGCGCTCTTGGCGTCTTCTGCTGTAAAATTCTTTGCTGCCATTTTCGTAATCTCCCTGTGTTAGTAGGCTATTGTTTGTGGCTTAGCTTTCTGCTTTGTCCTCCGCAGGAGCTTCTTTGGCTTTGAGATCCTGAACCGGACCTTCCTTCTTCTTAGCCGGACGAATCACTACGTATCCACCCTTGGAACCAGGAACAGCTCCGCTGATGAGCAGGACGTTGTCCTCGGGACGCTTCTGGACAATCTTCAGATTCTGAACCGTCTTGCGGTAGTTACCGTGACGACCAGGCATGTCCTTGTTTTTCCAAATACGACCAGGGTCCGTTCCCGCTCCAACACCACCCGGGCGGCGGTGCATCATGTGACCGTGAGACTGAGGCTGCCCCTGGAAGTTATAACGTTTCATAACCCCCTGGAAACCTTTACCCTTACTCGTTCCGATAACGTCTACCCACTGGCCTTCTTCGAAAAGGTCGACTCCGGGATGGTCAACTTCAGGAAGCTGATCGTCGCTTTCGAGACGAAACTCGAGAACCTTCTTTTTCGCAGAACCGCCGTTCGCTTTCACATGACCCTGCTCAGGGCGATTGAGGCGAGATTCCTTCTGGTCTTCGTATCCAACCTGAACGGCTGTGTAGCCATCCTTTTCGGAATTCTTCTGCTGAAGGAAAACATTATCGCTGACGTCGATTACGGTCACCGCAACCGCTTCGCCTTCTTCTGTGAAGACGCGAGTCATTCCCACTTTTTTGCCAATTAATCCGATGCTCATTGCACTCGTCCTTATTGAAATTCTTCGGAATTATCTCCGACTAGATTTTGATAGTGATGTCGACACCAGCCGGCAGGTTCAGTTTCTTCAGTTCGTCAACCGTGCGAGCTGTAGGCTCAACAATATCGAGAAGGCGCTTGTGAGTACGAATCTCGAACTGCTCGGCAGACTTCTTGTTCACGTGAGGTGAACGGTTCACGCTGAATTTCTCAATGCGTGTCGGGAGCGGAATAGGACCGGAGACCCGAGCGCCGGTGCGCTTGGCGGTTTCCACGATGTCGACGGTCGACTTATCAAGAAGTCGAGAGTCGTAGGCCCGAAGTCGAATTCGAATACTTTGTCCCTGCATTTCAGTTTATCCGTTAAATAAAAATTCTTAGTTTCCCTTACACATACTGCTCCGTCATCCGCTCCACGATAGCGGAAGGAACCTCCTCAAATCGGAGCGGCTCCATGGAAAAGCTTGCACGCCCTTTGGAAAGGCTGCGCATATCCGTGGCGTAGCCGAACATCTCGGCCATAGGCACCTCGGACTTCACTTGGCTGAGACCGTTGCGGGAATCGATATGAGCGATTTTTCCACGACGGCGATTCAGATCGCCAATGATGTCTCCCTGGAACTCGTCCGGAACGTCGACCGATACCTGCATCACAGGCTCAAGAAGGATGGATCCACCATTTGCGAGCGCGTCGCGCATGGCAAGGATCGCAGCAATCTTGAAGGCTTGCTCGTTCGAATCCACATCGTGGCTCGAACCGCCTACCAGATCGACGTGAATGTCGACAACGGGATATCCAAGGATCACACCATTGTTCAGCGATTCACGAATGCCATTTTCACAGGCATTGATAAATTCTTTTGGAATCTCACCCCCAACAATTCGGTTGTTGAAGCTGAATCCAGCACCCCTCTCGGTCGGAGTGACTTTCAAAATCACGTGGCCATATTGACCTTTACCACCGGTCTGCTTAACGAGCTTGTATTCACCGTTAGCACCTGAGGTAATAGTTTCGCGGTATGCAATCTGTGGCTTACCTGCATTGGTGCGCACACCAGACTCGGCCTCCATGCGCGACTGAATGATCTCCAGATGAAGCTCGCCCATTCCAGCAATAATCGTCTGGCCGGTTTCTTCGTCTGTGGATACCACAAAAGTGGGATCCTCTTCCGCGAGACGCTGAAGTGCGTCAGCAAGTTTTTCCGAATCAGCAGTCGTTTTCGGCTCGACCGCCATGGAAATCACAGGATCCGGAAACGCAGGTGGCTCGAGCATAATGTCGAACTCCTTATCGTGAAGAGTGTCACCGGTGCGAACGTTCTTAGGACCAACGATCGCCGCAATATCTCCAGCGTAGCAGGTCTCGATATCCTTATGATCGTTCGACTGAATCTGAATCAGGCGACCGACCCGCTCTTTTCGACCCGTGCGAGAGTTCCAGACCTGATCACCTTTTGAAACTGTTCCAGAGTATACCCGGATAAAGACGAGCTTGCCGACATACTTGTCAGACCAAAGCTTGAACGCAAGCGCACAAAACTTTCCATTGTCGCTCGCAGGAGCTTCAACAACAACACTTTCATCCTCACAGGAAGTGCCCTCTGCAGCAGGAATCTCAACCGGGCTCGGGAGATAGTCAACCACTGCATCCAGAAGATATTGAACACCCTTGTTTTTGAAAGCAGAACCACCAACAACCGGAATCAGCTTGTTAGCAATCGTCGCGCGACGAAGAGCCGCCTTAATGTCAGCAACGGTAATTTCCTCTTCATCGAGAAACTTGAGACCAATTTCCTCATCCGCATCAACAAGCGCCTCGAGGAGCGACTCGCGAGCAGCAATCGCCACTTCCTTCTGATCATCAGTCAACTCGGCCACCTCGTAGGTCGAACCGAGAAGATCGCTATCCGAGTAGAGAACAGCTTTCTGATTCACCACGTCGATCTGGCCCTTCAGTGTATCCTCAGCCCCAATCGGGATAAGGATTGGTTGAGCGTTCGCACCAAGCTTTTCACGAACATCTTCAACCACCGCATTAAAGTCAGCTCCCACGCGGTCCATCTTGTTCACAAAAACAAGACGAGGAACATTGTATTTCGTCGCCTGGCGCCAGACCGTCTCGGACTGAGGCTGCACACCAGCAACACCGCAAAAAACAACAACCGCACCATCAAGAACCCGGAGAGAACGCTCGACTTCAGCAGTGAAGTCAACGTGACCGGGAGTATCGATGATGTTTACGCGCTGCTTTTCACCGGTAAACGCCTTGTAGACACCTTCCTCTTCGAGCTGCACCCACTCAGCAGTGACCGCAGCTGAAGTGATCGTAATTCCACGAGCACGCTCTTGCTCCATCCAGTCAGTAGTCGCCTGACCATCATGGACCTCACCAATGCGGTGAATCATACCCGTGTAAAACAGTATCCTCTCCGTAAGCGTGGTCTTCCCCGCATCGATGTGGGCCGCAATCCCAATGTTGCGAGTCCGCTCAAGCGGAAACGCGCGATTAGGAGAGTTGTGGGAACCACTCATCGAAACAGAAAAGGGAAGTGCTTGTAGGACAGCAGACACGAATTACCAGCGGAAGTGAGCAAACGCGCGGTTTGCTTGAGCCATTTTGTGAGTTTCGTCCCGCTTACGGATCACCACACCCTGATTGGTGCTGGCATCCTTGATTTCATTAGCGAGAGCAACATGCATCGGAGTGCCACGCTTACTGCGTGCGGCATTCACGATCCAACGCATTGCGAGAGATTCCTGACGATCAGTAGCAACCTCCAGAGGGACCTGGTAGGTAGCACCACCGACACGACGGCTTTTCACCTCAACACGTGGCTTTGCATTCTCAACTGCGCGATTCAGAACTTCTACCGGATCAACCGATTCAGTTCCTTCATTTGCACGTTCAATCGCTGCGTAGACGATACGCTCTGCGAGAGCACGTTTGCCCTGATGCATTACCTTAGACACCAACTTTGCCACGACATGACTGTCGTAACGGGCATCGCGCTTTTCAGGCTTGCTGTAGACTCGTTTTCTTCGGGACATAGGATTATTTCAGTCGTTACTAAAACATTCGTATCGCCGGAGAAAGGATCTGAACGGACGTCAGATTCTTACCCCTTCGGTCGTTTGGCTCCGTATTTAGAACGGGCCTGCTTACGACCGTCGACACCCAGAGTGTCAAGAGCGCCACGCACAATGTGGTAGCGGACACCTGGCAAATCTTTTACTCGACCACCGCGAACCAGGACAATTGAGTGCTCCTGGAGGTTGTGGCCTTCACCGCCGATGTAGGCGATCACTTCCTGACCGTTGGTAAGCCTTACTTTGGCAACCTTACGAAGAGCTGAGTTCGGCTTCTTCGGCGTCCGCGTGTAAACCTGCAAACAAACACCCCTGCGTTGCGGGCATTCGTCGAGGGCGGGAGATTTGGACTTTACAAGCTTGTCCTTTCTTCCGTGGCGAACGAGTTGGTTGATAGTAGGCATAACGCTTCCGTCAGTGTTTTAAAAGTGGTCGGTGCCTCCAAAAAAAGATACGGATCGTCGACACTGAATTCTCAGTGAGGGTTGGACCAGCAACCCCTGTCAGCAGGACACCGTTGCTGAGCGGGGGGCGGGAATATAGGCGGTCTATTTCAACTCGCAACAGGATTTCACGCATTTTTTTAAGAAATTTCAAATCACCCCCAGAAGATTGAAAACCTTCCTTCAATTACTTTTAATTCCTCTGGGAATTACGAGGATTTTCGAAATCAAGTGAGATCTAAGGTGATTTCGCGAGGGAAGTGGTAGCAGGAGGCGGATTTGAACCGCCGACCAAAGGCTTATGAGTCCTCTGCTCTACCCCTGAGCTATCCTGCCAAAAGATCGCCAACCAAGCTAGGCTCGGAAGCGGGCCGGTAAGAAACTTTTTTCCTTCGAAAAGTCAAGGACGCGCTTTTGAAAATCACAGGTTTACCCAGCCGAGTCCCCATGCGATCACCAAAGGTGCGGTGATCATTCCCACAACAGAGGTGGCCACAACCACCTGAATCGCGACTTGAGGCTGCCCTCCATACAGACGAGCCAGCACAATAGGGAAAATTGCGGCAGGCATGGCAGCCTGAACAACGAGGAGGCGCTTCAAGTCATCTGGAAGCGGGAGAAATTTCACCATGCATAGGATCAGGATGGTCGAAAGGCAGAGACGCACAAGGACGCTGAGAAGAGATACTCGAAAGGCATCTATCAGGATATCCCTTTCAAAATAACGCCCGATCGTCGCCCCAATCATGAAAATCGCCATGGGGATGGCGCAAGCACCCAGCATCTCAAGAACGGTAGTCACGATTTCCGGAATGAACTTGTACAGTCCCGTGTAATTCAGAAAAAGCCCAGTCACGACTGCAATGAACGGTCCGTTGATGATGGAGCGGAAATCCGCTCTACCACGGAGAATTGCCAAGCCGATCGTCCACATTGCAATCTCAACCCCAACTCCGTGGACGAACACAAGCCCTTTCGGCCCAGGGTTGTCAGGAAAAATCTCTATGATGATAGGAAGCGCGACGAATCCGTAATTCTGAATTCCCGATGCAATCGTGAATGTGCGCAGCCCCTCCCCTTTCTTAATTCTCCCGAGAGTGGCCACCATCCAAGCCAAGCCGAAGCCGCAGAGAATAATGACAAATCCCATACCGATGGCCCAGGCTGCCGAAGAAACTGTCGCTAAAGCCGGATTCCCGGGAATAATCGAAACGATGTAGCACGGAAATAGAAGTGTGAGGCCCAGCTTCATCATCCCGACTTCCACCTCTTCACTCACCCAATGTCGGCGATGAAAAAGAAACCCTATCCCCATTACAATGAAGACCGGCAAAGTGGCAGAGAGAATGGTGAGATAGGATGGCATTCCACAAAGGCGCGCCCCTGCAGCTGGGCGGATTAGCCCTAAGCGGATCGACGGACCTTGGCAACATCACTTTCCCGGTGGATGATCGCAAGATGCACAGGCGAACTTTTCTGACGTCATCCCTCACCCTTCCTTTCATTCCTGCAATATCCGCATTCGGTGCACCTGCGAACCGAATCGGAGTTACGGACTGGTCTATCGGCAAACGGGCCGATCTCGGTGCATTTGATGAGGCAAAAGAAATTGGCCTCGGGAGCGTGCAGGTCAGCTTCACCCCTGTGCCAAAGAGAAGCGAATACGCTCTCGGAGACGAATCGATCCAGGAGCAAGTCCTCGGCAAAAGCGAGGAAACGGGCGTAGCCATAGCCTCTACTGCGATGGGGATTTTTAACAGCCAGCCTTTCAAAGAGATCCCTGAAGCGGTCGATTGGGCAAGGCAAGGAGTCGAGGTCACCCATCAGCTCGGTAAAGACGTCATGCTGATGGCTTTTTTCGGAAAGAACGACCTGAAGAATGATGAAGAGGGCACCGAGGAAACGATCAAGCGCCTGAAGCAAGTGGCTCCTTTAGCTGAAGAAAAAGGGGTGATCCTCGGGCTGGAAACAACGCTTAGCGCAGACGAGCACCTCCACATTATCGAATCTGTCGGGAGCGACGCGGTGCAGGTCTACTACGACTTGGGGAACTCACACAACAATGGCTACGACATTGCAGGAGAGATTCGCCAATTGGGGAAAGATCTGATCTGCGAGGTCCACTGCAAAGACAAGGGCGGCTGGTCCTTCGGCCCAGGTGAGGTTGACTTTATCGAAGCATCCAAGGCACTGATCGAAATCGGATACGATAGCTGGTATGTTCTCGAAGGCCCTGCTGCTGAGGGCAAGACAACTTTGGAAACACTGGAAGAGAACGCCAATTACCTTCGGAAAAACGGCTATTCGTAGCCTACACAACCTCCAGCCTCAGTCCATCCCAGGCGAGCCGAACTTTCTCCGGGAGACCGGGCTCGGTTGCGGCGTAGTCAACACGGCAGGAAAAGTGGGTGAGCCAGGTCTGCTTTACCTCCAATTCCGAGGCGACATCGATTGCCTCGGAAACAGAAAGGTGAGTCCAGTGCGGTTCGTGCTGGAGCCCGTCCAGAATCAGGAGATCGATCCCGCGGATGAGTTCTTTTGTCTCTACCGTCAGTTCTTTTGCGTCGGGAATGTAGGCGAACAAGCGATCTCCCGAAATGGAAAACAAAAAACCGATCGTCTCTACTTTTCCATGCAGGACCGGTAATGGAGTGATTTCGAGGTCGCCCACGGAAAAGGGGCCAGTGATGAGATGGGGTGCAATCTTGAGGTAACCCCGATATTTGTTCTCCCCATCGAAAATGTAGGGAAAAGCCGATTCGAGCCGGTCCATACATGAGTGGTTTGCGTAGACGGCGATTTCTTCGTCTTCCAGGACAGTGAATCGGCGAAGGTCGTCGAACCCCATCACGTGGTCACTGTGCGCATGGGTGAAAATAGCCGCATCCAGATTTCGAATCCCTGCACGAAGACATTGCTGCCGGAAATCTGGCCCCGTATCAACTACGAGCTCTGTTTTTTCCGTCTTCACATAGATCGAGGAACGTAGCCTTTTGTTCTTCGGATCGTCGGAGGTGCAGACCTCGCAATCACAGCCAATCACAGGAACGCCGATGGAAGTTCCTGTCCCGAGAAATGTGATTTCGGCCTTTGTGTTCATTGCACGCATGATCGCCCTGATCCATAGTCCAGACGACCGTTCCCCCACCTAATGCTCGCGGTATTAAAAATCAAGAATCTCGCCCTCGTTGATGACCTGACCTGGGACCTTGGCTCCGGCCTGATAGGAGTCACCGGCCAGACGGGTGCAGGTAAATCAATGATCGTGGGTGCGTTGAAACTCATTCTTGGCGAGCGAGCGAATCATGATCTCATCCGCACCGGAGAATCCAGCTGCACGGTGGAGGCCATATTCGAGCTATCGGACAATCTCGATCATGTGAATGCGCTGCTGGAGGAAAACGGATTGGAACGTTGCGAAGACAACTCTCTCGTCGTGAAGCGAATTTTCGGCTCGGGCAACAAGCAGTTCGTAAACTGTTCTCCATGCACACTTGCCGCGCTAAAGTCCATCGGGGCCCTCCTGGTCGACCTTCACGGTCCCCACGAGCACCAGTCCCTGCTATCGAGAGACCGGCAACTGGCCATGCTTGATGCCTATGCTGGAGCCGGGAAGGAGCGCGAGGCATATCGATCTGCTTACAAGATCTGGCAAGATGCAGTCACGGAGTGGGAAGAGTTTCAAAACACACGCCAGATCAGCGATCGCGAGATCGACCTGTTGCGTTTCCAAGTTGATGAAATTGGAGCAGCAGGCCTTGTCGTAGATGAAGTGGCGGAACTGGAACAGCGCTACCGGCAGTCCCAGAACAGCAGCCGTCTTCTCGACAACACCAGCCAAGCAGTAGATCTTCTGAGCGCGGCTGTAGCAAGCCTCGGAAATGCCCACCGATGTATCCGGGAACTGGAGCGCATCGATCCGGCGATTTCGGAGAAAATCGCAGGGTTTGAATCCGCCCGAGTCGAGATTGAGGAGGTCGAAGGTAATCTACGCGAATATTCAGAAGATCTCGAAATTGATCCTTCCGAACTCGCATCCATCGAACGCCGGATCGACGAGATCGAAACATTGAAGAGAAAGTACGGGCAGACCATCGAGGAAGTCCTCGCTTACGAGGAGAAAGCCCGCGCCCGCCTCGACTCTATCGATGGACGCGAGTCCGAGCTCCAGCGCCTGAATGAGAGTGTTGGCGAGGCTCGAATGAAGGTGGACAAAGCCGCTGTTGCGTTAAGCAGAATACGGGATAAGGCAGCCCCGAAGCTGGCCAAAGAAATCGCCGGACACCTCGATGATCTCGGATTTCACCAATCTGTCTTCGAGATCGAATTTGAGACTCTCGATGAACCGGGGTCCAGGGGCGCCGAGGCGGTCGACTTTCTCTTTGGCCCCAACCCCGGAGAGCCGTTGAAGCCGCTCCGGGTGATTGCGTCCAGCGGTGAGATGTCACGTGTGATGCTGGCAGTGAAAAGCGCTCTGGCAGACCAGGACCGAATCCCATTGATGGTCTTCGACGAAATTGATGCCAATGTCGGCGGAGAGATTGCTGGTGCAGTCGGGAAGAAAATGGCATTCCTGGGAGATCGTCATCAAGTCATTGCGATCACTCACATGCCGCAGGTTGCTGCTTTGGCACACCGTCATTTTCTGGTGACGAAGGAAGTAGAAAAAGACTCTACCAATTCACGTCTTGAAAGGGTAGAGGACGATGCGCGAGCCAACGAACTCGCCCGAATGCTGGGAGGCGTTGGCCCAGAGACCCTTGCCTTGGCTAAGAAGATGCTAGGATGAAGGCGCGAGCTGTTTTACCTGAAGATTGAACCCGGTAAATAGATAGCGCTCTTTCAGTTGTTTCGGTGAAATCACCTCGCGTCCTTTCAGCGGATCGGCGATCACGAAGTCATCTCCCTCTGGACCGAAAATAACGATGAAATGGCCAATGCCACCAACGGTAACCCCGGTAATGGCAGGGTAGGAAAACTCAGGCTCAAATCCTTCCCCGAATCGAAACTCCGCTTTCAACCCCTCGTCCCGGATCACACGGGCAAGGTACCACGCCTCTGTACCTCCACGGTAAGAGTATGCCCGGCGCGCGACCTCTTTCTCTGTAATATTTTTTCCGAAGAGAGATAACACGGTTGCTGTAGACGCCGGGCCGCACGTCGAGGGTGTGCTTTGCTGCCATATCCCATCTTCTTCGACATTCGCGAATGCATCTTTTGGAAGCGGAGCGACGATCGGCTTACAAAAAGGAGCGTAGGCAGCAAAAAATACCATGGCGAAGACGATGTATTTCACCACGGGATTTACCAATGCGCCGACCGCACCACCCGCGGCACCTATGAATACCACCAAGAATTCAGTCCCTCTCCACGATCGAAATTCATAGTACCATTCCGATTCGGGAAACAGGTGTAGGTAATAGGCCGAAAAGCTCGCCCCAGGTACTGCCAGCAAAATCAGCACCGCTGTGATTCCAACCTGTCGCAGACCACCGAGCCTTCGCACCATATTGTCAGTGAGAAAAAATACCAAAACGGTGAGCAGGACTGCGCTTAGTCCGATGTAATTAGGAAACATCAGTTCAACACTATCATAGTATATAGATTTCGAAGAAACGCGATTGCCATTCCCACCTTCCCAATGAATATCTGGGTAGTTATGGACGACTTTCTCAAGAGCCTGACAAAATTTGGATGTATACTATTTTTTCTACTGATCTTTGTCGGTGGAGCGGGATTCCTGTTTTTCTATTTTCAAAAGCCCGAAGAAAGACCCGAAGTCGAGATTATTGAGACCAAGCCCGAGGTAGATAAGGGAGATCAGTTTTCGAGCCAGATTGCCCGAACCTGGACCGCCCAGGACGGAAGACAGATCGAAGGCCATCTCGTCGCGGCAACGTCGGAAGAAGCGCTCGTAAGAGTCATCCCGGCAGAACGGGTCTATCGCATTCCCCGGGAAAGACTGTCTTCGGATGACCAGACGTTTATTGACGGCTGGTTGAAATACAATAACGAGAACCTCCCTTACCCCCGCCTACCCGAATCCTGGCCGAGATCCATCGATGGTAGAAACAGCAAGGTGCCGATGCATGAAACCCGCGACGGTACCGACTACGTCTGGAAGACGGAACATTACGAGATTCGTTCTCCCGAGGAAGTGAAAACCGAAATCCTCGATAGCCTTGCAATGATCTGCGAGTCGATCGAGGGAGCTATCAGCGGTGTCCCCCTTCCCCTCACCTGGGCCCGACCGTCTACGGAGAAGCGACACATCTTTCTTTACCCGAGCCGAATGGCCTATCTTGAAACCGGCGCACAGCCGAACTGGGGCGGGCACTACGATCCAGAGACCAATGAAGTGCACCTCGTCACCGAGTTTCTGGAAGATGTCGATGTTCGCTCTTTTTTCGGCCAGTACACACTGAAGAAACGAAACCAGTACGATTTGTTTGTGCACGAAATCATTCACCAAGCGACGCTCTCTGTTATCGCTTCGGAGGCACCCGCGTGGACCACTGAGGGAGTAGCCGAATACTTCACCGCATTGCAGAACCCGCCGGGAAGATTCAATTTTGCCGACCCACAACTCGCTGCCCGCCGACATATCACCGATTCGCTGCAGTTCGATGGGTTGATCGAAGTGAAAACACTCCCGATGCCGCACTTGAGCACCTTTCTCTACGAGGACACAGGAGAGTTTAACGAGAATACACTAAACGCTCGTGACGGAGGTTTTTGCTACTACGCTGCCGCGCTGGTCCTCTTTGAATATTTCACTCATGGAGACGGCAACTCCATGCGCCCTTTCCTTGAGGCTCTGGTTTCGGGAGCGGATTTGGAGTCCGCCGTCGACGCCCACCTATTGAGAGGACGCTCGATAGAGGAAGTCGAAGAGGCCCTCGCCACTTACTGGAAAAGAAATGGTCTTGAGTTCGAGTTTACGATTGCCCCTACCCTCCGAATCTCGGATCTGCAGGGAGAAGTCGGGCTCGATTCAGCCCTGTCCGATTTCCGGCGAGGACTGTAGGGAAAAACGTCGGTCACTCTCCTTTGAAAAAGCGCTTAGCCTTCTCGAAGAAACTTTCTCCTACAGGGTGATTTTTCTCGGTGACGGTCTCGGCGAACTCTCCCAGTATTCTCTCCTGATCTTTTGTCAGCTTAACGGGAACTTCGATCTGCACATTGACCATGAGATCGCCTTTCCTGCCAGTCTGTAGATCCGGAACGCCCTTGTCCCGCAATCGAAAGGACGTGTTTGTCTGAGTTCCTGCTGGAATCTTGATCGATGCCTTTCCCCCAAGAGTCGGGACGACCAGCTCTCCACCGAGCGCTGCCATTGTGAACGGGAGCGGGACTTCGCAAAAGAGGTCAGAATCGTCCCGCTCGAAAACTTCGTGGTCTTTCACATGAATGACCACATACAAATCTCCAGCGGACCCACCCTGGCGCCCGGCATCGCCATGCCCGACAGAGCGTAAGCGCCCTCCTTCCATGATTCCCGGGGGAATCTTCAATTTGATGCGACTGCTGCCGTCGACCCGGCCTTCTCCGGAACAATCGCGACATGGATTGGAAATCGTCTCTCCGCTTCCGTTACAATCCGGGCAAGTCTGCTGAACCTGAAAAAATCCGCGACTGGTGATCACCTGTCCGACACCACCGCAAGTGGGGCAGCCCCTGACGTCGCTACTGCCACCAGATGCTCCGCTACCTTTACACCCGTCACAAACGACAAGTCGCTCGATCTTCAATTCCTTCTCCACTCCTTGATCGACTTCTTCCAAAGTAATCTGGAGATCGTATCGGAGGTCGGAACCACGCTTGCGTCGCTCGGCGCGGGCGGCACGACCGGCTCCACCGCCGCCGAAAATTTCTTCGAAAATGCTGCCGCCGCCTCCACCGCCGCCGCTGAAAACTTCGCGGAAGATATCGAACGGATCGGCTCCACCGAAACCTCCGCCTCCAGCTGAAGGTCCCGTGCCCTGGCTGAATGCCCGATGGCCGAAACGGTCGTAGGCAGCCCGCTTGTCATCATCCATCAGAACTTCGTAGGCTTCGCCAAGTTCCTTGAATTTCTCTTCAGCTTCGTGGTCGTCTGGATTTTTATCTGGATGATACTGGATCGCCAGCTTCCGATACGATTTCTTAATCGTCGTTGAATCCGCATCGCGGGAAACTTCCAGGACTTCGTAGTAATCTCTTTTCTCCATGTTGGCTCTGGGCGGGATCGAATTTCGGTCTTTTTAGGGATCAATTCTCGCCATCGGCACCGGACGAAACGACTACATTGGCTGCACGCAATACTCGATCTTTTAGACGGTATCCCCGTCTCATTGTAAAAATGATGTGATTCTCGGGAACGGTATCACTGGGTTCCTGCTTGAGAGCTTCGTGAACGTTCGGGTCGAACTTCACACCGTCCGATTCGATGACTTCCACCCCTTGCCCGGAGAGGAAATCCTCAAGCTGTTTCCTGACCATCGCCATTCCCTGATAAATCATTGAGCTTTCGCCGTCTGACTCTTTGGCGGCACGAAGCCCCATCTCAAAGTTGTCGATAATTGGGAACAGCTCTTCGAGAAGGTTTCGGTTCGCGTAAGCAATGGCATCGGCCCGCTCACGAGCCATGCGCTTACGGAAATTCTCCAGATCCGCCTGGGCACGAGCTGCCGCATCTTTCCACTTTTCGACTTCTTCGACGGGAAGTTCGACGGTCTCTACTTCCGCTGTTTCCTGAGAATCGGTTTCTTCTGGCATCACCTCATCCACGATAGCCTCGACGGACTCATCTGAATCGATGGGTTCTGATTGCTTCTGTTCGCTCTCTGCACTGCTCATGGAGGATTGAATGGAATAGGTTTTTCCGGACACTCTAGATTAGAACTATGCCCGGACTGAGGGGGCGGACTATTCACCGTTTCTGGATTGCAATCAAGGTGATGTCGTCAGTTTGAGCCATTCCTTCGGAAAATTTCTCTACTCTGGAGACAATCTGAGAGACCATTTCTGCGGGAGATTCGTCGCGGAGATCTTCGATCGCCGCGCATAGCCCTTCGATACCGAACTCGTCAGCCTGCCTGTTTTCGCTCTCGATCAGCCCGTCTGTGTAGAGGATGAGCTTGTCGCCGGATTCCATCTTAAATCTGAAATCTTTCACGGATCTCTTGAAAACGGGACCTTTGTCAATTCCCGCAGCGAGACCCGGAGTCTCAATCACTTCGATCTCTCCCGTTGACCCATGGTAAAGAATCGGGGGCTCGTGCCCTGCTCGCGCCACGGTTACTTCATTCGACCCGCGTTCGAAAATCATGTACATCAGGCTGACGAACATATCCTCCCGAATATCAGGGAAAATCGATCGGTTCACGGCATGGAGGACGGAAGCGGGAGAAAGGTTCTCTGGAGCGCGGCTACGCAAATTGGATCGGCACATGGCCATAATGAGTGAGGCGGCAATCCCCTTTCCGCACACATCTCCGATGGCAATGCCGTAGCGATCTTCATCAACGCGAACGTAGTCGTAATAATCCCCGCTCACGAGACGCGCTGCTTTGTATTCTGCAGCGACTTCGTAGTCGGTAAGGTCTGGAGCCGACCTGGGCAACAGAACGCGCTGAATATCACTGGCCTGTGTTAATTCACGCTCGAGTCTCCTCTTTTCGGCAGCCTCCACGTGAATGATCGCGCTACCGAGAGCAAACGAGCTCTGTTCCGCGACAGAATCGAATACTTCTCGATCGTTCTGCCCGAAAGCTGGTCCCTCGCTCTTTGTCACTACGAGGATTCCTACCTTCTTCTGGCCATAGACGAGGGGAGCTGCGATCAGGCTGACATCTTCGTGGAATTTCTGACCGTATGTCTCGAAATCAGGATGTTGTGATAAATCCTCTACAAATACCGTGCCGCCTGATGAGATTGCTTTGCTCACCAATGTCTCTCCAATATTGAGAGCGGACAGTCGGATGTAACTGCGGTACTGACTTTCCGCCTCGCTCAGACTCTCAATTTGAAAGATCTCCTTCGGCAGCGGGAGAATCGGAGCAATGGTCTGCGACTGGTAAACTGGGACCAGGTGCTCGGATTCCCCATCAACGAGGTAAAGAATGCCTGCATTCCCGTCGATTACCTCCGCCACACCATCTACAATGTAGCGGTGCATGTTCGCTGGCGAATTGTCTTCCTGCAGCTTCTCCCCAAGACCGTGGAGAAAACCGAACATTCGGCGCTCTTCCACTTCGATGGCGTCTTTCTCCTCCTTGACCTGCGTGACTCGGCGATGTTCACGCCACCAGAGTATCGCTGCCAGAAAAGCCAGGAACAGGAAGATGATTGCGTAGACTACGTGCTCCATGGTGAGCCCCAAGAGGCCGCCTCATCCCTCCTTTGATTGAGCTTCCAAGTCCTGTCGTAAAAACTCCACGACATCACAAAATCTGCTGCGATTTTCTTCGTTCGCGGCCAGCAGCGCCTCGTGTGCTTCCAGGACCAATTGAGTTTTTTCCTTCTTTTCGAGAGGCGCACAGTGGTATGGCTTGGTCAGGTTCTTTGCCACCAATTCCCGCTCTTCTTTCCATCGACTTCCCTCGCGATCAATCTTGATGAGGCTATCGAGTCCAAGCTTGGAGATCGACTTGGCATTCCTCTCCCCGGGGTTGATCACCTCTACGCTTCCACCACTGTCAGTCTCTGACACTTTGGCAGCGAGCCGGTAGAGAATACCAATGAATGTTGAATCGATGCCTCGGCAGTCTTCCAGATCTACGACAAATTGACGCCAGCCTTTTTCAAAACGTCCCGTCAAGAAATCTCGAATGCAGCCAGCGTTTTCGTAATTCGCCGCGCCTTCGACCCGGACCCAAGCGACCGAGCCAAAACAGCCCACAAGAATGGTACTTTCGGCACTCACAATTCTGCTCGTTTTCGCCACGGGAACTTTTTCGACTGAAAAAAGGAATGCACCTGAGGAGAGCATGCTCTGCTCCTCACCCGAGAGCCAATGCCGATATTCAGTTGTCGCATAATTGCTCTGAAGCACCCGTGCTTATTTCCAAAGGAAAGACTTATACTCGGCCATCACTGTGCCGTTTTCGATAATCGATGCTTTCCACTGGGTCACCTTGCCGGAATCCCAGTAGTCGTCACCAATCACTTGAAATTTTGTTACGTTCGACCGCTTCGGAGAGGCTACGTATTCCTCTTGCGTCTTGATGTCGAAACCTGTGCTTCCCTGACGATATTCGAATCGAACCGTCACGGGATTCTTTGTCGAGGTCTTCCAGAAGATCGTGAAGTAGTTCCCCATGAGGTCGCGCCTCTCGGAGTTTTCCACGGCACCCCATAGATGGCGACGATGCTCGAATTCGAGCATTCGATCTTCTGTTTTTACGATACGGCCCTCCTGCAGGTGATACGGGTTCACCTTATCGATGGTTACAGGACCTGTCCCCGTCGAAACACACCCGGTGGAGAACATCACCATTGGGAGAGTCAGAAGGAGTAGAAAGTATCTCGAGATTCCAAGAATCATCCAGTCGATTTGGGGGTAGCTTTCGCCCACTTGATTCGCTTGTCACGTAGAAAAGCGATCAAAGTTATCGGAAAATATACGACCCTTTTTCCATTCGGTAAACGAAAAGTAAGGAACCAGTCAGGACGAGGGGAAATCCGCATTTTCTGACCCCATGGAACCAACCACCTTCAGGAATCTATTGCCTTGATGTTGTTCCAGACAGCGTCCATTTCCTCTAATGTCGAATTGGACATTTCCTGTCCCTGCTTTCGCAACACATCCTCTACCTTCTGGAAACGGTTCACGAACTTTCGGTTTGCCTGATGAAGTAGAAGCTCGGCCTCAAAACCAGATTTTCGTGCCAGATTCACAACCGCGAAAAGTAAGTCGCCAATCTCCTCCGCCACATCAGAGTCATCCCCTGACAACTGCGCGGACCTGACTTCTTCCAGTTCTTCCTCGATCTTTTCCAAAACAGGTGCCGTGTCTGGCCAGTCGAAACCTACTTTCGCTGCCTTCTTCTGGATTTTTTGCGCAGCAAGCAATGCAGGGAGTCCCTCGTTCGCCTTTTTGATCGTGTAGGGAATCTGCTCCTTTTCGCTTTTCTCATTCGATTTGATCTCTTCCCACTGCTGGAGAACAGCATCAGGATCGTCAGCCTCTGCATCTCCAAAAACATGCGGATGCCGCCGAATGAGCTTCTCGTTGATGGCATTGGCGATGTCATCAAGATCGAAACGCCCAGTTTCGGAAGCGATTTCAGCGTGAAACACAGGCTGAAGGAGAAGGTCTCCCAATTCGTCGATAATATGGTCTCGATTACCGCTTTCAATGGCCTCAGCTACTTCGTAAGCTTCTTCAATGAGGTGCTTTACTAGTGATTCGTGAGTCTGTTCGGCATCCCAGGGACAGCCTCCCGGGGCTCGCAGGATGTGCATAATCTGCCTCAAACGTTCGACGGGAGGGAGTTCTGGAGAAGGAATCGGTCGGGCCATGAGAATCACATCTAGACAAAGGGGCGTGGAAACGTTTACTGCATCCCCGTATTCGAGACACTGATCTTTTTTTCCACCATGGCAACGCATCGTTTTTATATCCCCGCTTCTGACTGGAACTTGGAAAACCTCGTTCTTTCCTCCGAAGAAGCTCATCACTGTGTGGATGTCATGCGATGCAAAGAGGGCGACAGGATCGTCGTGTTCAACGGAGAAGGAACCGAATCCGAGGCGGAAATCCTAGAAGCATCGAAGAAAGAAGTGCGCCTGAAGCCACTCCTCACCCAACAGACCGATCGCCCGCCCGCTATCATAACTCTCGGCCAGGCTATTCCGAAGGGGAAGAACATGGACTTGATCATTCAGAAAGCGACAGAACTCGGAGCTTCCAAAATCGTGCCTCTGCTCTCCGAAAGAACGGTTGTTCAAATCGATGCAAGCGACTTGGAGAAGAAGCGCCAGAAATGGCAGCGCGTCGCTATCGAAGCCTGCAAGCAGTGCGGGCAGAACTGGCTACCCTCCGTTGAAACGCCCGTGACAGTCGATCAGTGGGTAAAACAGTCGAAGGATCCTCTTCGGATCGTGGCCGCGATCAGCCCTGCGGCGCAGCCCTTAAAATCCATCCTCGCCGATTGGGACGAGGAGAATGACTCACGTCCAGCGGAAGCGTCTCTTATGATCGGACCGGAAGGCGACTTTACTCCGGCTGAAATCTCCCAGGCCCTGGGTGCGGGATTTGCCCCTCTCTCGCTTGGACCGATTATTCTTCGAAGTGAAACCGCAGCGATCTACGCTTTAAGCGTAACCAGTTACGAACTTATGAACCGATGATTGAAAGAATAAGTCATTGGCTCCCGTAAAGGGCCAATGAAAAGCAGGTTCTTTCGATCTCTTGGCAAGGCCATGGCATTGTTTCTCGCACTAGGAAGCATTTTCACGGCCGCAGTGTTGCTGGCTTTCCTTTGGGTTGGTTCAGGCTGGTTCATCGTTCCCAAACGGCGGCCGCTGGAGCCCAGACACAACGAAGTTCTGAAACGACCATCCGATTTTGGAATGGAACTGGAAGAGGTAGACATCGTGCTCGCCGACGGGGTTTCTCTTCATTCCTACATCGCGACCCGCTCGCAGGCCCCGGGGGTAGCAGAAAAAACCAGAGAGATGAGTCGGCGCCTCCATGCTCGAGGTATTGAGATAGGAGAAGAAAGCCGGGGAACTGTTTACCTTCTCCACGGAAGAGGTGGCCGAAAAGAAGACCTGCTCTGGGTTGCAAAACGGCTGGTGGCAGCCAATCTCCGTTGCGTAGTCTACGATGCGCGCGCCCACGGAAAAAGCGGAGGTCAGTTCTGCACCTTCGGAAAAAAAGAGATCGAGGATTTTGTTTCGGTAATCGATTTTCACGAAGACCTCTTTGCACAGCGAGGGGAAACCTCCGGACCTGTGTTTGCCTTCGGCAATTCGCTTGGAGCCTCCGTCGTTCTACAGTCCCTTCCCGTGGAAAAGCGAATTTCTGCGGCAGTCGCCGTAGCTCCTTTTGCCAATCTGACCGAAATCGTTATCCGCTCTGCCAAGTACAAGATCCACGAAAAGGTTCCGCTTCCCCTCGTCTACGGAGCGATTCAACTGGGAGGAATGAGAGCCGGATTCGAACCATTCGCCGTATCGCCTATTAATCAGGTAAAAGATTCGCAGGTCCCTCTTCTCCTCGTTCATGGAACGGAAGACAAACTCATTCCAATTGAGCACTCCAGACGTTTGCTGGATCGCTCCCCACAGGGCTTCGCCACTCTCAGGGAAATCCCGGATGCCTTTCACTACAATGTTCTCGCAGAAGGTGGCGACAACCTGTATGAGGAAATCATCCTCTTTTACCTGAACTTCCAAAAAGGAACAGGGCACGACCCGGCCACTACTTCTTTGTCGGAACTACGTGCAGGAGCGAAAGGCTAGCACGCTGTTCCATGGGCACGCGAACCGGCGCGTCCCCGGAAGCACCCGGCACCTCAAGGAGCATTCCAATGGTTTGCTCATTCAATCGGATCATGTTGATCAACGGGTCAAAAAGAATTCGCCCTCGAATACTCGTACCCTGAAAATCCATTCGTCCTCGAGAGAATGCACTGTTTTCTCCAGCCGAGAGAGCAACATCACCGCTGAGGTTTCCCGTGAATTCGATATTCGAGCAGTTGTGACTATCGTAGTTCATTTCACCCAGATAGCGGTAATCGAGGTCAAAGTTCAGCTCGCCCACTTCCCCTACCGGTCGGCTTCCCTTGAGAACCCATTCATCCCCCACCCTGACAGGATCCTCAGGAAATCCCTGCTGCACAGTGTTGATGAGTTGCTTGAGTTCGTCCGGACCGAACTGGGGCAGCCCCGGCAGAGGAGTCGCTGCCCCTGCACGCCCACTCTCCTCAGAAGAAATAATACGCAATTCTTCGTTAAGGGTGAGTTCGACCATTCGGTTGAGCGAGGAACGGAAATGTTGCCCAAGAGCTGACTTCTGGTCTTCGGGCTTCAAAGAATCATAACTGATTTCCTTTTCCCCTGACTTCAGCAAAATCTTGAGGCGCTCGGTACGACCCTTTAGCTTTACCCCATTTTTCCCGTCAGTTCGGACTCCGACGTCAAATCGAGCTTGCTGTTCGATCGTCACTTCCCGCATCCCTTTCCCCGGAAGCTCCATTCGGACTTCGGTTCGGTTCACAAATCGATAGGTATTCCCCGGATCGAAACGCGGTTGAATCACCGCTTCCGGACCAGCAGGTTGGGCTGGAACCGCCCGGAGTTCACGAGAAGGAACTTCAGGAATAGGTGCCTGGGCCGACAGAGGAACGGCAAAGACCGGCCATCCCAACACGAGAATACATTCGATCAGGGGGCGCTTAGCCGTTGTCAGAATGGAAGTGAAACCAGACACAGGTTCAGGAAATCACACATTCGACAACGGATCAATCCTCTTGCTCAATCCGCACGAGTATTCCGCCCCGAATAGAGTTCGGGACGGATTCTTCTCTTTGAAAGGTTACTTGGCAGCTGCTTTCGCCGGCTTCTTCTTTTGAGCATCAGCCACATTGCTCTTGGGCTGCACTCGCCAGAACTTCGCCAGTGAACCGCTCCAGTCATCCAGAAGTGCTTTTGCCTTCTCACTTTCCGTAGCGGCAAGGTGGTCTTCAACCAATCCCTTAAGTTCCTTGGCCTGGGTGCTTTCTTCCTCGATGCGGACGATCTCAACCATTTCCGGGTTGTAGAGCTTCTCGAATCGCTCGGCTTCGTCGTAAATGTAAGCGGCTCCACCGCTCATACCTGCTCCGAAGTTTTTCCCGGTAGCGCCCAGAACAACGACACAACCGTTTGTCATGTATTCACAACCGTGGTCGCCGATTCCTTCGACAACCGCAGTGCCTCCAGAGTTTCGAACGCAGAAACGCTCCCCGCCTCGACCATTTGCAAACAGTCGGCCGCCTGAAGCACCATACATTACAGTGTTACCCAGGATGGAGTTCTCAGAAGGATTGAAGCTGCGTTCCTTCGGTGGCTTGATGATGATTTCTCCGCCAGCCATGCCTTTTCCGACGTAGTCATTTGCCTCACCCGTAAGAGTGATGCGGATACCGCCGCAGATAAAGGTCGCAAAAGATTGCCCTGCGCTGCCTTCAAACGAGAGATCAAGAGTGCCTTCTTTCAGACCACGGTCTCCATGTAACTTAGCCACTACACCGGCCAGCTTGGTGCCGACATTTCGGTTGGTGTTTTTGATCTTGTAACTGAGAGAGGCCGCTTCCTTCTTTGCAACCTTATCGCCCAAGTCTTTGATGATCTGATCGTCGATTGGAGGCTCGTGAAGACCGTCGTTGCGATCGCGAAGGCAGATGCGTGAAAGATCTTTGCCAGTTTCCGCAGCGACATCCGTCAGGATCTTTCCGAGGTCGATGAGATTCGCCTTTGGATGATCAGGCACACGTCGCTGACGCAGATATTTGGTGTGACCAATGAGGTCATCAAGCTTGCGCACACCGAGTGCAGCCATGTGCTGGCGGACTTCTTCAGAAACAGCGTTGAAGAAATTCACAACGTGCTCGACACGCCCCTTGAACTTGGCCCGGTATTTCGGATCCTGCGTTGCTACCCCGACCGGGCAGTTGTTCAGGTGGCATCTTCGCACATAAACACAGCCCATCGCTATGAGGGCTATCGTCCCGAAGTTGTATTCCTCAGCACCGAGAATTGCGGCATGGATAATATCGAGTCCCGTGCGCATTCCACCGTCCGTTCGCAGAACGACACGATCACGCAGACCATTCAGCATGAGAACCTGTTGAGTCTCTGCGACACCGATCTCCCAAGGCAAGCCAGCATACTTGATCGAACTGAGAGGCGAAGCTCCCGTTCCGCCGTCATGTCCCGAAACGAGAATGACGTCTGCATTCGCCTTGGCAACACCAGCCGCAACAGTCCCAACGCCTGTCTCTGCCACAAGCTTGACAGTGACTTTCGCGGCAGGATTGAGTTCTTTGAGGTCGTGAATGAGTTGGGCCAAATCCTCAATCGAGTAAATGTCGTGGTGAGGAGGAGGCGAAATCAGAGTAACACCGGGCTGCGTATTTCGGAGTCGAGCAATAAGGCCGTTAACTTTGTGGCCGGGCAACTGCCCACCTTCTCCGGGCTTTGCTCCCTGGGCCATCTTGATTTCGATCTCCTCAGCGGACATCAGGTAGGCTGCGCTAACGCCGAAGCGGCCGGATGCAACCTGCTTGATCTTGGAATTCCCCCAATCTCCGTTGGCATAGGGTTCGAATCGGCGTGGATCTTCGCCACCTTCTCCGCTATCGGATTTTCCTCCGATCCGGTTCATGGCAATCGCGAGAGTCTCGTGAGCTTCCGGGCTGATCGCGCCCAATGACATGGCCGCAGTAGTGAAGCGTCGACGAACGTTTTCGATAGGCTCTACCTCGTCGATTGAAATCGGCCCCTGATCGTTCGGGACAAGTTCGAAAAGATCGTGAAGAGCATGAGGCTGGTTGAGCTTCACCTCTTCGAGGTATTTCTCGTAGTCATCGGGGTCGCCCGACTTCACAAAGGTGTGGAAGTTTTTGATGACTCCACCGCTCACTGCATGAGTCTCGCCATCGCGACGGAAGCGGAAAAAGCCGGGGTCACCCAGATCGAGTTCGCCTTGCTCGTTCGGCACCGCGTTTTTAAAGGCAGCCGTGTGACGGGCGATACTTTCCGCGCCGATCTCATAAAAGCCGACACCTGCGATTTGAGATGGAGTTCCGCCAAAGCACTTTTCGATCACAGACTCGGCGATGCCGACTGCCTCGAAGATCTGGGCACCCTGGTAACTGTTCAAGACGGAGATTCCCATCTTGGACATAATCTTGAGCACGCCCTTTTCGAGAGCCTTGTGATACTTGGTAAGAGCGGTGGCTACATCGACTCCTTCGAATTTTTTCTTCTCGTTTTTCTCAACGAGCTCACGAATGGTTTCATGAGTGAGCCACGGACAGATTGCCGTTGCACCGAATCCAATCAGGCATGCCATGTGATGAGTGTCTCGGGCCTCTCCTGTCTCGGCGATAAGGCTCGTTTTCATTCGCTTCTTCGCATTGCTCAGATGCTGATGCACAGCACCCACGGCGAGAAGAGATGGAATAGCTACTCTCTCATGATCGACTCCGCGGTCGCTGAGAATGATGTTCTCAGCTCCCTTGTCGATCGCTGCCTCGGCGGCTTCACAAAGCTTTTCGACCGCCCCTTTCAGCCCTTCGGCACCTTCCGCAATAGGCCAGGTGGTATCCAGAACCACGGCTGGAAGACTGTCGAGTTTCTTGAGAGCTTCGAGTTGGTGAGTAAAGAGGAAAGGAGAGTCCAGATGAACGACATCCGCATGTGTCGGCTCTTCCTTGAGCAAATTACGCTCGGGACCAAGATCGGCTTCCAGTGACATCACCAGATACTCGCGAATTGGGTCGATCGGCGGGTTGGTGACCTGCGCGAAAAGCTGCTTAAAGTAGGAAAACAGCACCTTGGGTTGGCGAGAGAGAACAGAAAGGGCGGCATCGTCACCCATGGAATAAACCGCCTCCTGACCAGAAAGGGCCATCGGCCCGATAACCATGTCGAGCTCTTCCCGGCTGAGGCCATTCGCCACCTGAAGCTGGGAACGAGTCAATGGGTCATAGCTGGGATCCGAAGGAACCTCTGGACTCGGGTCAACGACATCGCTGAAACGGACTTGATGCTCCTTCAGCCATTTTCCGTAGGGCTGCTGTTCAGCAAGGCGCTGCTTAATCTGCTCATTGAAGACCACCTCCCCTTTCACGGTGTCGACCACAATCATTTCACCCGGGGCGAGACGACCCTTTTTCTCAATCTCGGTGTCCGGAAGGAAACAGGTTCCCACCTCAGAACCGAGCGAGAAGATGCCGTCCGTCGTGATCTTGTAGCGTGCGGGACGAAGTCCATTCCTGTCGAGCGACGCAGCGACCGTTTTTCCGTCGGAAAACGCAAGCGCGGCCGGTCCATCCCATGGCTCGGAAAAGCAGCTGTGGTAGCGGTAGAAATCCTCCACTTCCGGAGTGGTAAACGGGTCAATCCTCCAAGCGGGAGGAACGAGCATCGCCATCGCATGCGGCACGGATCGGCCAGACAGAACCAAAAGTTCCAAAGCCGCGTCCAAGCTGGCTGAGTCGGAGCCATCAGGATCGATGACGTGATTCAGATACTTAAGCTGGTCGCCCCAAACTTCGCTCTCGAACTGTCCGATTCGCGAATTCAGCCAGTTCCGGTTACCACGAACCGTGTTGATTTCTCCGTTATGACAGAGCATACGGAATGGCTGTGATAGCGCCCAGGTAGGAAACGTGTTGGTTGAGAAACGCTGGTGATAGAGGCACACCGCGGTCTCATAATCCTCGTTCTGAAGATCGAGGTAGAACTCCTCCACTGCAGTCGCGACCATGAAGCCCTTGTAGTTCACGAGTCGGTGACTCAGGGAGCAGATGTAGAAATCTTCGATTCCTTCGTCATTCACCCGGTCTTCGATTTCGCGACGACTGAGATACAGCTCGACTTCAAATTCATTTTCATCCAGTCCTTCGGGCCTCTCGAGTAGCAACTGCTGGATCTCGGGCATCGTGTCGAGCGCCTGCTGACCGAGTGCAGAAGGATCGACAGGAACTTTCCTCCAGCCGATGATTCCGATCTTCCGGTCTCGAAGAACGCCTTCCGCAATTACCCGGCACTTTGTCTGGTGGTCATTTTCGCCAGCGGGAAGAAAGAAAACACCGACAGCAAGGTCTTCTGGAGACTTGATCTCTTTTCCAAGCTTCTTTGCTTCGGGAAGTAGGATTTTATACGGGAGATGGGTCGCAACACCTGCGCCGTCTCCAGTTTTCCCGTCCGCATTCACAGCTCCCCGGTGTGTCACATTGCTCACTGAATCGAGGCCCAGTCGCAATACCCTGTGGCTTTTCTCTCCTTTAACGTGAGCGACTACTCCGACGCCGCAGGCATCGCGCTCAAGCTCCGGTCGATGGAGGGTATTCTCAACAGCTGGCCTCTTCAGATATTTACTCATATTTAAAAATTTTCACAATCCTTCCGCATTTTCGCGAACCAATGTGAGTCGCTTCTTCCCCAGAAAACTACGCTCAGCTTTTGTGCCAATACGCCCCGGAAAATCAGATAGTACGAAGATTTCAGATTATTTTTTAAAAAATTCTGCACTACCGCCGAGAATCCTCAGGGAAGGCGAGTTTATACAGGATCGTTTTCAGGTCAATTCGCATCTTTTTTGCAATCAACGACTCGCATTTGGAGGGGGAGATGCAGTAAGAGACGGTTTCCTTGAATTTCCAGCAGGGAAGCCTTGTCACACGGGGCGAGTTCGCCCATCATCCGCGGCATATGGGAGAGAGCCACAGCAATACGAGACGATCATCAAAAGGGAGAAAAATCGGTTTCTGGCTTGGAATCGCAGCGTTCCTTGTTGTCCTGCTGTTTGGCAATCTGGATCCGGAGAACCCTGTCGTAAGCCGCATGGCTGCCGTTGCCGTCCTGATGGCCATCTGGTGGATCACTGATGCGATCCCTCTGGCAGCCACCTCCCTGGTGCCCTTGCTACTTTTTCCCCTGCTGGGAATATTGAAGGGCAAGGAGGTCGCCCCGGTTTACGTGAACTACATCATTTTCCTGTTCCTCGGCGGCTTTCTCATCGCTCTCGCCATGGAGAGGTGGAATCTCCACAAGCGCATCGCACTCAACATCATTGGGTTGATCGGATCGAAGCCATCGCGACTGGTCCTGGGCTTCATGATTGCGACGGCATTCCTCTCCATGTGGATCTCCAATACAGCCACGGCCATCATGATGCTGGCCATCGGGCTGGCCGTGATCAAGCAGGCTGAGGAGTCATTTGGGAAAGAACAAACTGGCCCATTAGCGACCGCCCTGCTTTTGGGAATCGCCTACAGCGCGAGTATCGGTGGGATTGCAACTCTCGTAGGGACGCCCCCCAATTTAGCGCTCGTGCGACTGTTTGAGCTGAGTTTTCCTGCCGCAGGGGAGGCCGGTTATCACCTCTCCTTTGGCCAGTGGATGCTGTTCGGATTGCCTCTCAGCCTCGTGATGATGGCTATCGTCTGGCTGGTAATCACGAAGATTGCGATCCGGGTGCCGGACCATCTCGACCTTCCCCCTGAAGTGATTCACGACGAGAAAGCGAAACTCGGGAAGATCTCCCGCGAGGAGATTATCGTGTCGATTGTTTTCGCTTCCACAGCACTTCTCTGGGTCTTCCGAGGAGACATTTCTGTCGGAAATGTGGTGATTCCCGGGTGGTCAGGTCTCCTGCCGTTTGGCTCCTTGATTGACGATGGGACAATCGCAATCGGTATGGCATTGGTTTTATTTCTGATCCCGACGAAAAAGAAGGGCGAAGGCGCGAACGACCATCACACGGTGCTCGACGTCGATGTTTTCAAGAAGGTTCCATGGGATATCATCCTGTTGTTCGGTGGTGGCTTTGCCCTTGCAAAAGGTTTCCAGGTTTCAGGCCTTTCTGAATGGGTGGGCGCTCATTTCGCAGGTTTAGAGAACGCGCCATCCTGGCTACTGATTGGAGCCATTGCAGGAGGGATCACCTTTTTGACGGAACTAACGTCAAATACCGCCACGACAGAAATGATTCTTCCCCTGCTCGCTTCTATCGCGGCTGCAGCGAAGATTCACCCATTGCTGCTAATGATCCCTGCTGCTGTCGCTGCCTCTTGCGCCTTCATGATGCCTGTGGCAACGCCACCAAATGCGATCGTTTTCGGCAGCGGCCACATTTCGATCGGACAGATGGTGAAAGCAGGCATCATCATCAACCTTATCGGTATCGTGGTGGTGACAGTCGTCTTTCTTCTGATCGGGCCGTCTGTTTTCCAAATCGACCCGGACAACCTGCCGGGGTGGGTTACTCCACCCCAAGCTCCTTCTTCCACCAATTGAGGTAAGCGCGCTCCGATAGATTTTCTGCGTCGAGCCCACGGCGCTTCATGCCTCGAGCAAATGCCTCCCATTTCTCGTCCATGAGGGCTTTCATGTAATCTTCGTCGCCTTCCGGCTCGGCACCCTGATCGCCGGTTTCCTTAATCCACTCATCGAGGCGAGCGCTCAGATCTGCTTTTGTCTCGGCGTATTTGGGATCGTCGGCAAGGTTGTTTAATTCGTTGGGATCAGCCTTGAGATCGTAGAGCTCTTCTGCAGGTCGAGAGTCTGCGAACCACTCTGCCTGGCGACCTTTGAGGCGTCCCTGCTCGTTCATCACCGCCATGAGCGTGAGAGCTGGGTACTGGAGCTT
The DNA here is from genome assembly GCA_002698785.1 of Verrucomicrobiales bacterium. GTDB lineage: Bacteria > Verrucomicrobiota > Verrucomicrobiia > Verrucomicrobiales > DEV007 > Arctic95D-9. The sequence continues at coordinate 91,025 of PAAG01000051.1, forward strand.
TTTGTAACCGCTATGCTGAGAGTAGGACAGCTCGGGATGGAAATTGCGGATGTATTTGAAGTCCTCGGTGCGCACGCAGCGAATGCGATCGGGCGCATCTCCACATCGGTCACGAGCCGCAAAAATGCCATCGGGATGTACGGGGCCGTCGATGGTGTAGATAGCTTTGCCCTGCATGTAGCCGGGAACAGAAAGCCCAGCCAGCGAGAGGCTCGTCGGAGCGACATCGATGAGGTTCACGAGACGATCGTCTTTTTGACCCGCTGTCTCCGAGAGTGGATTTGCCACGATGAGCGGAACTTGAATACCCGCATCGTAGAGCCACTGCTTGCCGCGAAGGTGAGGACGACCGTGATCGCCGAAGAAGACAATGATGGTGTTGTCGGCGAGCCCTTCTTCCTCAAGGCGATCGAGGACGACTCCGACCTTCTCGTCGAGAATCTCGATGGTGTGCAGGTAGTTCGCCCAATCGGCGCGAATCACAGGATGATCAGGGTAGAAAGGCGGAATGGTGAGATTCTCTCCCTTTTCCTCTGATTTCTTGAAAGTGCGGTGTGGCTCAAAGATCTGGACCTGGTGAAAGAACGGTTGCCCTTCTGCCCGGTCGCCGTAGTCCGGTCCGTCGAACATCTCCTCTGTTTCGTATTCGAAGTTGTAGTCGGTCTTTCCGTATTTCCCGGCTTTGCCGTCGTCCTTGCTGATGGAAACCCAGTAGCCCGCGTCGCGGAAAAACTCGGTGACAGGCTTCACCGGATCAGGGAGCGGTTTGATGAGACGGGTGCGGTGGTGAAATCCACCAACCGAGGTCTGATACATCCCCGTGATGAAAGCCGTCCGGGATGCGGAACAAACCGGGGCCGATGCGAAGGCTTTGGTATACATCGTTCCACGCTCGGCGAGACGGTCGATGTTAGGGGTGTCGACTTCCTTGTCTCCGTAGCAGCCTAATTCTATTCCGAGATCATCTGCCACGATCCACAGGACATTGGGTTTTTCAGCCGCCCAGACGGAGGTCGTGAGACCCAATAAAAGGAGAAACCATTTCTTCATGCAATACCTTGGCACTGAGAGCCCCACTCAGCCAGTCGCACGTTCTCGCAAACCTGCCTGTCCAAATCAAAATGTTGAGAAATCACAATGAGTTTTCTCTCGTGGCCTCGCTGGTTGCCAGACGGGAAAAGGGAACTACACTCCTCGCCACCAACCCTGTTTTTGATTCATGGCGGAGCGACGCAAGCAATTCCCCTTCGACGAATTCGAACCCCAGTGGCAATCGCGCTGGGAGTCGGATAAAACCTTTTCTGTACCCAACCCCGGCGACAAAGGCTTCGATCCTTCGAAGCCGAAATACTATGTCCTCGACATGTTCCCCTACCCAAGTGGCTCAGGGCTTCACGTAGGGCATCCGGAGGGATACACCGCCACAGACATCATCACTCGCTATAAGCGGATGAATGGCTTCAATGTGCTGCACCCCATGGGCTGGGATGCGTTCGGTCTTCCGGCGGAGCAGCATGCGATCAAGACGGGCGAACACCCGAGCGTGAATACCCGGAACAATGTCGACAACTTTCGTGGCCAGCTGAAGCGCCTCGGCTTTGCCTATGACTGGGATCGAGAGGTAAACACGACTGACCCTGCCTACGTAAAGTGGACGCAGTGGATCTTTCTGCAGTTATACCATTCATACTTTGATGAGGAGACACAGAAGGCACGTCCGATCTCCGAACTGGAGAAGAAAGGCCTGAGCCGAGAAGAGATCGATAACAAGCGCCTCGCGTATGTAGCCGAGACCCCTGTGAACTGGTCGCCCGACCTGGGAACCGTTCTTGCGAACGAAGAGGTGGAAGAGTGGCGGTCGAAAGGCCACAAGGTCGAGCGTCGCCCTTTACGCCAGTGGATGCTGCGGATCACTGCTTATGCGCAGCGATTGATCGATGAGTTGGAGCCGCTGGACTGGCCCGAGGGGATCAAGCTGTTGCAAACCAACTGGATCGGTCGCTCGGAAGGTGCCGAAGTGGATTTTACCATCGATGGCGAAAAGGTAACTGTTTTCACGACTCGCCCTGACACTCTTTTCGGCGCCACTTACATGGTGCTGGCACCCGAACACCCTCTCGTCGACAAGATCACGACCGAGGAGCAGGCTAAGGAAGTCGCGGCCTATCGCGAAATGTGTTCCACCAAGTCGGACCTTGAGCGGACAGAACTGGCGAAGGAGAAGACGGGAGTCTTTACCGGCGGATATGCGATCAACCCAGTAAACGAGGAGAAGATCCCCGTCTGGATCGCTGACTATGTGATGATGAGCTACGGCACCGGAGCCATCATGGCAGTGCCGGCGCATGATGAGCGAGATTTCGAATTTGCTGAAAAGTTCGACATTCCGATCATCGAAGTTGTCAAAGCACCTGAGGGCAATGAGGAGAAGTGCTTCACTGGAAATGGCACTGCGGTGAACTCCGGCTTTCTGAATGACCTTCCGACTCCAAAGGCGAAGAAGAAAATCTCCGAATGGCTTGAGGAAAGGGGTCTTGGGAAGAAGACAATCAACTACAAGCTGCGTGACTGGCTGTTCTCTCGTCAGCGTTACTGGGGCGAACCATTTCCAGTGATCTGGAAAGACGGTAATCACGAGGGGATTCCGGAATCTGAGTTGCCTCTGCTGGCGCCTGACCTCGAAGACTACAAGCCGACCGGCAATCCTGAGCCGACGCTCTCGAAAGCGAAGGAATGGGTCGAGCTGGAAGACGGCAGCCTTCGTGAAACCAATACGATGCCTCAGTGGGCAGGCAGCTGCTGGTACTACCTTCGCTATTGCGACGCTGATAATAGCGACCGCTTCATCAGCGAAAAGGCCGAGGACTACTGGATGGCCAAGAACGGCAATCCCGGTGGCGTAGATCTTTACGTCGGTGGAACTGAGCACGCGGTATTGCACCTGTTGTATGCGCGGTTCTGGCACAAGGTGCTTTTTGATCTGGGATATCTTTCCACTCCCGAGCCTTTCCAAAAACTGGTGAACCAGGGACTGATCATGGGTGAAGACGGACAGAAGATGTCCAAGTCTCGCGGAAACGTGGTCAACCCCGACGATGTAATCGAGCAGTATGGAGCCGACTCTTTGCGTCTCTATGAAATGTTCATGGGACCTCTTGAGCAGGTGAAGCCCTGGTCGATGAAGGGTGTTGAGGGCGTGTTCCGTTTCCTCGCCCGTGTCTGGCGTCTTGTCCTGGAAACAAATCAGGAGGGAGAATGGGAGCTCAGCGAAAAGCTGGCCGAAATGGATCCTGACAAGGCGACGAACAAGGTCGTCCACGCCACGATCAAGAAGGTCCAGGAAGACATCGAATCGATGAGCTTCAATACGGCGATCTCACAGATGATGGTTTGTAACAACGAACTGACGAAGCTGGAGAAGATCCCGGTTTCTTCGGTCGTGACTTTGCTGCACTTGCTGAATCCGTTCGCTCCGCATTTGACCGAAGAACTGAATGCTCGCCTCGCAAAGGCATTCGATTCAGTGAAAGGCGAAGAACTCGCGAATCAAACCTGGCCTGAGTTTGACGAATCTTTCCTGCTGGAAGACGAGATTGAAATCGTTCTCCAGGTGAATGGCAAAGTGAGAGACAAGATGTTCATCCCTCGCGAAGCCCCGAAAGACGAGGTCGAGAAAATGGCCATGGAAAGCGAGCGGGTGCAGTCCTTCATCGACGGTCTCACAGTACGAAAAGTGATTGTGGTTCCGGGAAGGCTTGTGAACGTGGTCGCAAACTAAATTTGGAGACATCGGAAACGGTGTTCGCTAGAGTTGCTGGAGTGAGGCCTTCAGGCCTTTCTGCGTGCTGAAAGGCATTCGGTGAACGGCTAAAGCCGTCACTCCAACATCCCTTTCCACCAAAAAAATTCATTTCGAACCATGTCCCTCTCACTACATTTCAGAAAAGCCCGGCTCTCCGCCATGTCACTGGCGAAGGTGGGGAATCCAGTGCGGAATGAACCGTTTCAGACTTCGAAGTCGCTTTGCCGATTCGAGGATGAAGAGGCGGAGCTGTTGACGCACTGCTTTCTGAAATCATTCCGGTCGCTGGAACTGCATCAGCTTTTTCATCATACCTCGCTGGAGAGCAACGAACTCTACTCCTACGCGACGGCGATTTTCGAGGACAACGAACAATTGTTGCAGCAGGGCGAAATGATTGCCAAGCATCTGCACGCACGTTCGAATCACCCGAATATTAAGTCGGGGGACCTGTGCGTCGCTTTGATCAATGAGGTCGTCGTGGGTGGCGAACCCGTTCAGGCCCTGAGTATCGTAAAATCGGAGAGCAAGGTTCCGTTTCTTCAGATCTCAGAAAAGAATGGTGACCTCGTGCTAACGACGGAACAGGGCATCTACCCGGAGAAGATCGACAAGGGCTGTCTGATTGTGAATGGGGGAAAAGCGGACGGATACTACGTCTACCTCTTCGACAAGAGCGGTGGAAACACGAATTTCTGGGTGAGGGACTTCGTCGGCGCAAAGCCTGTGACAAATGATGATTTCCTGACTCGTCGTTATTCGGAGCTATGCGTTGCTTTTGCTGAGAAGGGACTTCCAGAAGATACTCTTCAGGAAGAGCGGATGGAAGTCGCCAGCAAGGCGATTAGCTACTTGAACGATACCGAGGAATTCGATCTCGACGACTTCCAGGAAAAGGCCTTAGCCGATGCTGACCGAATCGAGCGATTCAATATCTTCAAAGAAGACTACGAACAGGAAAAGAGCGGCCCTCTCAAAGAGTCATTCACCGTCTCCAAGAAAGAGGCGGAAAAGGCAGGCAATCGCCTGAAGAGCCGAATGAAGCTCGACGTCGGAGTGACGATGCAGTTTTCTTCAGGCTTTATCCATCAAGCCGACAGCTTCATGGAGCGAGGGCACGACGACGAGAAGATGATGGATTACGTGAAGATCTATTTTCACAAGGAGGTGTGATCAGAGCAGATTCGCAAACTTCTTCTCCACCCTGCGGAAAAGGAACTCTTTCAGTTCTTCGCCGCCTAGACGAGAGATGGACTCGTTCAGGAAGCCAAGACTGATCATCTGCCGAGCCTGCTCGGCAGGAATGCCGCGGGCCTGGAGATAGAAGATTTCCTCGTCGCTGATCTGTCCAGAGGTCGAACCGTGCGAGCACTTCACCTGATCGGCATCGATTTCCAATCCAGGCATGGCGTTGGCTTCTGCCTTATCGCTGCCGAGCATATTTCGACAGGTCTGGAATGAATCGGTATGATGCGCTCCGGGCTGCACCTGAATGAGGCCGGAGAAAATGGTGCGCGCTTCGTCGTAGAGAGCGTTTTTGAAAAGGAGGTCGCTTGTGGTGTGCTGCGCCTCGTGGGTCTGCAATGTGCGCTGGTCGTATTCCTGAACACCATTTGCAAGGTTGGCGCTGAAGATCTGACAGTCGGCACCTTCTTCGAGCATGCGATTGATGGACTCGTTGCGAATCCAGGAAGCTCCCAAGTTTATGAAGGCGGACTTGGTGCGTGCGTCGCGTCCGGCGCGCGTGCTGTTGATCTGCACGTGGCGCGCACCATGATCACTTTCGTCCTGAAGAGCGACATACTGGAGATTGGCACCATTCTTTGCCACAAGGTCGACGACACCGATCACAAGTGTCTGCTCTTCCTCAGCAATCGTCTCGAACATATCGATGACAGACACCTGGGCGTTGTCTTCGGCCACGACCAGCGTGTGTGGAAAGATTACCTGCTGGTTACCACCAACATAGTGATGAACCTGAATCGGTTTCTCGCAGACAACTCCCTTCGGGAAATAAACGAACAAGCCACTCAAAGCTGCTGAGCCATGAAGAGCGGCAAATTTATCACCGCCCAGAGAGCGGTCTTCTTTCATGAAGTGTTCGCGGACGAGATCGCCATGCTTTTCTATCGCCTCGCCGAAAGGGAGGCAGATAGCGCCCTCAGGGAGGCCGTTGGCATCGGAATCGATCAGTCGGTTGTTGGCGAAAACGTAATGCGCTGCACAATCCGTAAGACGTGACTTTTCCGAGCGGTCGATGAGGGCAGCCTCATCTTCCACCTGCGCTGCGGGAAGCAACTCAGAGAATTTCGACTTCTTGAGATCGGCAAAACGCCAGTTCTCGTCAGTTCGTTTCGGATCGGCGGTATTGACGAAGCGCTTCCAGGATTCCTCCCGAAACTTTTGATACCAATCTGGAAGATTGGATTCGTTGTCATACACCGGGGGAGCAGCCATCCACGGGGCTACTGTCTCTTGAGCCATCAGTTCTTCGGTGGGCATTAGAGTCGAGGACATCGTTCGGTAAATTCTTGTACGGTCAGTTCGTTCTCTTCGGGTTCAGCCTACGCTGCCTTCCATTTCCATGTCGATGAGGCGCTTGAGTTCGACGCTGTATTCCATCGGGAACTCGCGGACAAGATCGTTAACGAACCCGTTAACACTGAGGCTCATCGCCTCGCCTTCGCTGAGACCACGCTGCTGCATGTAGAAAATCTGGTCTTCGCTGACCTGACTCACGCTAGCCTCGTGTTGGGTGGCATGTTGGTTTCCGCGAACGGTAATCGCAGGGTAGGTATCTGTACGGCTGTTGGAATTGATCAGGAGCGCATCGCACTCTGTGTTGTTCTTACACCCCTTGAGGTTCTTGGGAATGTGAACCTGACCACGGTAGGTCGAGCGACCTTCTCCGACGGAAATTGATTTCGCGACAATGTTAGAAGTCGTCTCATCAGCAGCGTGAATCATCTTCGCGCCAGTGTCCTGATGCTGACCATCGTTGGCCAACGCAATAGAAATGACCTCTCCCCTCGCTTTGCGCCCCTTCATGATTACACCAGGGTATTTCATGGTGAGGCGAGAACCGATGTTGCAATCGATCCAGCGGATCTCGGCATTTTCGTGAGCCATGCCTCGTTTGGTCACGAGGTTGAAAACGTTGTTCGACCAGTTCTGTACAGTGATGTACTGGATTTTGGCGTCCTTCATCGCAACGAGCTCGACCACGGCGCTGTGAAGCGTAGCGGTCTCGAACTTCGGAGCGGTGCAGCCTTCCATGTAGGTAACCTCGGCACCTTCGTCGACGACGATAAGCGTTCTCTCGAACTGGCCGAAGTTCTCGGCATTGATTCGGAAATACGCCTGCAGCGGGTGGGCTACTTTTACGCCCGGGGGCACATAAATGAAGCTACCACCTGAGAAAACGGCGCTGTTGAGCGCGGAGAATTTGTTGTCGCCAGTAGGAATGACTTTTCCGAACCACTTACGGAACACATCGGGATATTCGCGAAGGCCTTCGGTGGAGTTCACGAAAATAACTCCCTGCTTTTCCAGCTCTTCCTTCACATTGGAATAGGCAGCTTCGGAATCGAACTGGGCTTCGACGCCAGCGAGATACTTGCGCTCTTTCTCCGGAATACCGAGACGCTCAAAGGTCTGCTTCACATCATCAGGAACTTCGTCCCAGCTCCGAGTCGGGCGCTGACCTTTCGCAAGGTAGTAACGAATGTCGTCGAACTTGATGTTCTCCAAGTCCTCGCTCGCCCAATGTGTCGGCATGGGTTTGCTTTCGAAAATCTTCAATGCCTTTTTGCGAAACTCACGAATCCAGTCCGCCTCTCCTTTCACATTGGAGATGAAATCGATGGTGTCTTCGTTCAGCCCGTAGCCCGCATCGTGTGCGTACTCTTCGGGATAGGAGAAGTTTCCTTCGTCCTGATCTATATTGACTGCTTCCAGTGTTGCGCTGTCTGGCATGATATTTTTCTTTCCTCTTTGATCCGATTACGCGACGGCGAGTTCTTCCGTCACCCAGTCGTATCCTTTTTCTTCCAATTCGTGTGCGAGTTCTTTCCCGCCTGATTTCACAATCTGTCCGTCGACCATCACGTGCACTACGTCGGGGACGATGTAGTCCAGCAGACGCTGATAGTGGGTGATGACAAGAAATCCGCGCTCGGGTCCGCGCATGCGGTTTACACCCTCGGCGACGATCTTGAGAGCGTCGATGTCGAGACCGCTATCCGTCTCATCGAGCACAGCGTATTTGGGCTCAAGCATCATCATCTGAAGAATCTCGTTCCTCTTTTTCTCTCCACCGGAGAAGCCGTCGTTCACAGACCGGCCGGTAAACTTCCGGTCCATCTGGAGCGCGTCCATCTTCTCGTACATGGTTTTGTAGAACGCGACGGCATCGATTTCTTCTCCTTTGGGAAGACGAGCCTGCAGAGCTGCGCGGAGAAAGTTGGCATTACTGACGCCAGGAATTTCGTGAGGATACTGGAATGCGAGAAAGAAACCCTCGCGCGAACGCTCGTCGACCTCAAGGTCGAGCAGGTCAACTCCGTCCATCTTGACCGTGCCTTCTGACACGTCGTATTCCTCGTTTCCTGCGAGAACCTTGGAAAGGGTCGACTTTCCAGATCCATTCGGGCCCATGATGGCGTGGACTTCCCCTTTGGGAATTTCCAATGTGAGCCCTTTCAGGATTTCATTTCCCTCTACTGAGGCGTGCAGGTTTTCAATTTTCAATGAATCGCTCATTCGTCTTAAAATTTTCAGATTTGCCTAGTTTTTCTTCTCGCATTGGGGGCAGGTGCCGCAGACGCCCTTCATGGCGACATTGATTTCGCGGACTTCGCAACCATCCGGCAGGGCCCAACCGGTGCAGGCTTCAGCACCATTCTGGAGACCGATGTCAAAGACGGTCTCGCACTGTTCGCAATAGAAATGGGCGTGCGGCTGGAGGTTCGGACAATATCTCGACGCTTCGCGGTCAATATTGACCTGTTTGATGGCCCCGGCCTGCGTGAGACTTTCCAAGCAGTTGTATACCGTTGCCAGCGAGATCGAAGGCATCTTCTCCTTCGCCGAAACGAAAACTTCGGAGGCTGTGGGGTGATTGATGCCCAGTTCGGACAGCACATCGTAAACAACCTGGCGCTGCTTCGTCATACGAATGCCGCCAAATTCTTCGCAAGTTGCCGTTTCTGTCTGGTTTGCTCCCATGTACCCGGAATTACGCCACAGGTAGCCGAAAGGTTGTTTAGATCAAGAATTATTCTAAAAAAGGATTCTTTCAGCCAATTTTTCCCCTGTTCAGCCAGTCAACACGACGCTATCGTCACGTTATGTCGAGGCTCCCTCTCTCCGCATTCGCTCTCATTGCCGTTTCCGGCCTTTGCCTTGTTGCGGTGAGCCAAGATTCGCGAGGAAAAGTCTCTCCTACTTATTTCGGCATCAAAGACGGTGAAGTTCCCGAAGATCCCAGGGACTGGCGAGGGGGGCGCTACTATGACTTTGAAGATTGGGACGTCAATCAGGAACTGCCAAACGATGTCTTTACCTTCGCCCGGCTGCGCTACAATTCAGGGACCTGGATGGGACAGCGCGCGAAATGGATGATCGATTATCCGGACAGCGAGCTGAATTTTTCCTACCGTCTACAGCAACTGACTTCGCTTGAGGTTAATCCTAAGGGGGCGATCGTGGACATCGATCCCGAACAGCTGCGTCACTACCCGTTCATTTACATGATCGAACCGGGTGATATCTGGATCACTGAAGATGAAGCCCGAATACTGAGGGAGTATCTCCTGAATGGCGGGTTCATCATGGTGGATGACTTCTGGGGCATCTATGAATGGCGGAATTTCGAACGCGCCCTGCGCCAGATTTTCCCTGACCGGGAGTATGTAGAGCTGGAGTTGGACCACCCCATCTTCCACATGGTGTTCGACCTGGAAATGAAGCCACAAATCCCCGCCGTCGGCATGGCCCAAATGGGACGGGAGCAAGGAATCACCTACGAATGGAACAAACCGGGATCTGAGACACCTCACTATCGGGCAATCCTCGACGATGAGGGCCGCGTCTGCATGATGATCTGTTTCAACACCGACCTCGGCGACGGCTGGGAGGAGGAAGGAACCGACCCCTGGTATTTTCGCGAATTCTCCGAGAAATACGCCTACCCGCTCGGGATCAACATCGTTTTCTACGCACTTACCCATTAAAAAACCACTGAGCGGATCTCGCCCAGTGGTTTTCGAAAAGGTTTCAGATGGTCTGCTTTTTACTCTTCAGCTCCGGGCTTTTTGCCGGGTAACGGAATCGATGGAGCAGCGGGAGCCGCGCCAGGTGCTTTCAGAGGAACAGGCTTCGGAGCTTGTGGTGCGCCCGGAGCCGAGGGTGCCGCAGTTGGTGGTTTGACACCGCCGGGAGGCTTGGGAGCCACAGGGCCGGGAGCGGAAGGCTTGACCTGATCGAGCTTCACAGTGGTTGCACCTGCATCAGCAGCAGGGGTAGCCACCTTTGCCGGAGCCGGTGGGGAACCAGGCTTAACGGGCGCTGGTTGCGCTACAGCTGCAGGCTTAGCGGGAGCCGCCGGTGCACCCGGCTTTGCTGGCGCAGGAGGACCACCTGGCTTTGGAGGACCCGCTGGCGCACCTGGTTTCGCAGGTGCAGGAGAGGCTACCTTCGCAGCAGGCGCTCCTGGCTGTGCAGGAGCAGCAACGGCGACTGGTGCCGTCTTCGGTGTCGTTGCCTTCGGAGAGGCCTCGATCGATTGAATCAACTCCTCAGCAGGAGTCGAGTCCAACACTGCCGTTGGCACGAAGTAGCATGAAATGGTTTCGCCCATGAGAACCTTATCCATCGGGCTGAGAGCCTTGCCATCTGGCCCGACTTTCTCGCCGTTCACCTTGGTTCCATTGGTCGATCCGTTGTCTTTGATTGTGCAGGTGTCACCATCGATCTCGATGCTACCATGTTTAACAGAGACTTCGGAAATTAGGATCTGGATGTCATTGTCAGGTCCACGGCCGACGCTCTTGGATTCGCCATCCAAGGCAAACGTCTTGGGGTCCTGGTCGGGAAGACTAACAATCAAAGAAAATTTGGAGGACATAGGTCGGAGTCTGGAAAAAAATTTTAAATCTGTCAACCCGTTCTAAAAAAATGGGCATTCATAGATTACGACTCCGCAACCATGCCCGGATCGCATTAGTAAGCGGTTCGCATTCTTTTTCATGGAACGGCTCATGGAGGCCATCGTGGACGAGTAGATAGGTTTTGTCATTGGCACTCAATCGGTTGAGCATGTCTCTGGAGAATTCAGGAGGACACACCGGATCATTCCATCCCTGAACGATTAGGTAGACAAGTTCGGCTGGAAGATTCTCAAATGACGACCGAATGACATCGGCCTCTTCAAGAAGACTGGCACCAGCCCTCACCGAAACTTTGTTGTGAAAGAGCGGGTCTTTCCATTTCGCCTCTTCGTTTCCACCGTGATAGCAGGCAGAAGGAGTGACACCGGTTTTCAGCGTTAGTCTCGGGAACAGATGGCCCGCAAGCCGAGCGGCGAGGATTTTCAATTCCCCCTGTCCGTAGCGCGGAGAGATCAATGGCGAGCTGAACCACACCCATTTTGGAAGCCTATCACTCGCCCCTTTATCCAGTAGCCAGCTCATAAGGAAGAATCCACCTGTCGAATGAGCAAAGACTCCGCGCGGAGGACCTCCCTTTTTTTCGATCACGGAATTGATGATCTGTTTTGCCTCGGGCACTGTTGGCAAGTGAGACGGGGAAAGGCCTGATTTCCCGCACCCTGGCCAGTCGATAGCTACGACTTCACTACCCGTTGCGGCAAGCAGTGATGCCGCCCATGTGTGGGCACCGGAATGGTCCCCCAGACCGTGGAGGACCAGATGCCATCCCCCGTCGGGATTGCGCGGCTGAATGGTTCGAGTGTAGACACCGGATTCGAATGCCCCGGAATCGAAAATTGACGCTGCGTTTTCTGATTCACTCACAGGAAAATGCTCGCCCATCCGGCGGAAATATTCCAGTTGCGGTTTTTCCTGCTTGAGATTACATTCGCCGCCCTCGGCTGGAGGCCACTAATGCGCGGTTAGCTCAGGGGTAGAGCATCACCTTGACACGGTGGGGGTCACTGGTTCAAATCCAGTATCGCGCACCATTCATCCCTATGGCCATACTTTACGAGTCCCCTCTCTGCCTGGCCGTATTGAATCCGAAGGGAAGAGACCCCTTTCTGGATTATAAGGACGGGCCCCATCGTTACACTCCGGGAATTCATGCTCCGGTGAATTTTCATGCTTATGCAGCATCGACTTATGGGGCATTCTTCGACTCCACCGAGGAGGTGATCGATAGCAGAAATCGGTTCGATGCAGTCCTCGTCCTGATCCGTCGCCGCACCTGGATCACGCTGGAGGCCGTTGAGATTCTCAAAGAGGCAGGAATTAAGGTGCTCGTTGCATGGAAGGAGTGCAGCCACAATCAGATCACCGGGCAGTTAAGATCTCGGAGAGCAGTAGCTGCATACGGTCGAATCCTCGAGATGGCAGATGGCATTGTCTCGCCAACACTGGCCTGGCCTCCGAGGTGTGGGGCTATCGGCCAAAATGAGTTCTGGACCAAGTTAAAATTTCTTCCCACCCCTTATCCGCTCGAATTCGACAGTTGGGATTTTTCGATTCCAATCCAAGACCGGCTGGGATTGATGATCGGAACTCGGGAGTTCAAAACGGAGTCGAGAAACCATATCCACGCACTGGCTCGCGCTGCGTCGCTGGCACATGAGTTCAACATCCCTCGCGTGACGGTGATTAACTCGGAGAGAAAGAAGGGAATGAGCATGCTCCGCGAGGTTGAAAAATCATTTCCCCGCGGCTGTCTGCAAATCATCGAAGAACGACTTCCCTACCTTGAATACATGGGGCTGATCTCGAACCACCGACTGATCTACCAGATGGATCGAAGTACGGTTCCGGGTCAGGTGGCGGGGGATTGCCTACTCGCCCGAACAATCTGCGCTGGAGGGAGTTCGACTATAGAGAAGATGGCATACCCGACATTCAGTGACGATGGGACGATCCGCATGAAAAATGTTTTCGAGAGAATCTCGCAGATTCTTTTTGATGACGACGCCTACCGGGCGGCAATCCTGAAATCCCAGAAGGTAGCACGACAGTCGCTGAGCTTTGAATCAGCCGCTCGTGAACTTGGGGACTGGTCAATTCTCCAATAGGTCGAGAGCCATGGCAGAGCTGCCAAGAATGCCTGCGGTGTTGCCGTAGCGAGCCGGAACAACGGTAAGATTCTCAAAACACTCGAGGGTCAGGGTATCCTGCAGCTTTTTCTTCAGCGGATCGAAGAGAAGGTTCCCAGAGTGCGAAACCCCGCCACCGACGACAATGACCTCGGGATTCAGGAGATAGACAACGCTCATGAGACAAGCGCCGAGGTAGTTGGCGACATTCTGCCAGACAGATACGGCAATCACATCGCCTTTCGCAGCGAGGGTCGCCAGGTTTTCAGGTGAGCAATCTTCGGGAGCCAAGGCACCGTTGGTGCGATACAGTTCCTTCGCCATCTCTTCGATCTGACGGTTGCCGATGTACCGCTCCAACGCTCCAGAATTCCCGTAGGGACCCTCGACTCCGTTGAGATCGACACTCATCTGGCCGATCTCACCTGCGGCATAGGCTCCCCCGCGAAACAGTTCTCCATTGAGGATGAGTCCCCCACCGACACCTGTGCCCAGAGTTACACAGACAGCATGGCGATAACCGGAAGCGGCTCCGTATTTCCACTCGGCGAAGGCCATGCAGTTGGCATCGTTGTCTAGAACAGTGGGAAGGCCTGTCTGTTCCTGCATGATATCGCGAAGAGGGACTTCGGACCAGCCCTTCACGTTTGTGAGTTTATAGGTGACGCCCGCTCCGTAATCGACAGCTCCCGGAACGCCGATGCCTACAGCGGAGGCACCCGGATTCTCTTCGCACATCAGATTGATTTCCTGATTGATCCGGGCAATGAGGTCATCCGGATTGTCAAAATCCTGTGTGGGAATGCGGTGAATATCAGATACCAGCTCGGCACCCGATACGATGGCAAGTTTTACGGAGGTACCTCCGAAGTCGATACCGATGGCCTTGGATTCGCTCATGAGAAAAAATTGATTCGGGCAATTTGCAGAAGTCCGTCCATCGTCAAATACGGTTCCACGAGATGGATCTCCGGCATATCGCCCGCTATCAAAGCCGCATATCCCCCTGTCGCAATCACTTTTGCGGATTCTCCTGTTTCGATTTCGATCCGCGACAAAATCTCTTTCACCAATCCGCGATAGCCATGGTACGCGCCCGCCTGCATGGCACTCTCGGTGGTTTTGCCAATCACTGAGTCGGGTTTCTTGATATCGATCTCCGGCAATAATGCGGTCCGCTGGTGAAGATAATGGCGCATAGCATCCAACCCGGGGGCAATTACACCACCAATGTAGGCAGGCCGCCTGTCGATGATGTCAAAAGTGACCGCCGTTCCGAAATCTACGACTATGACAGCCTCGCCGGGGAAGCGACCTACAACTGCGGCAGCATTGGCGAGTCGATCAGCCCCGACTTTCGATGGGTCAGAAAAATCGACTTCTAGACCGAGCTTGATCTGATTTGAGACCGAGATCATCGGCTTGCCCTCGTAAGCCAATTCAAACTTTGGCACGCAAGAGGGAACTACCGAGGCGAGCACGACTTTTTCATAAACCCAACCTTCGAGCAGGTGACTGATTGATTCCGGCGTCACCTCTGCCGTTTCTATGGACCGGTGCTCCAGCAGTCCATCACCCGAAGCCAGTGCGAACTTCGTTCGGGTGTTATTGTTGTTGATCAGGAGTAGATCGGCCTGGATAGACGGCATGACAGTCAGGGAAGCTCTGCTTGCAACCGTTTGCCTTCAAAGTCCAGCCAAATTGTGTCGGCCTGGCTTTCCAGCCAGTATTTCACGGTCACCAGAGCATCCTCTTCTCCCGGTGGAAGGACTGCTTTTTCCTGAAATGGTTCGAAGAAATGAGGGATTCGGTCGCCTGCCGTGGTCGAGGCTACGAGGCGCGTCTCGTCCAAGACGATCTCTTCCTCCGTTTCCGAACGCCCCAGGAGAGTGAGCTCGACAATCCGTCCGCCATTTGAGTCGGTTACATTCACAGAATCGACTCGGAGGCCTTTTTCCGCTTCCTCCGGTATTCCCTCTTCTGATTTACCCATCTCATCGATCAGGACCGCAACGGGTTCCGGTGCTTCTTCCAACGCCGTGCCTGACTCCGGACTGAACGCGAACCAGATCAATCCAGCCACAATGACCAGCAAGAGCCAAATTTCGAAGCGCTTCAGTATGACCAGGTATTGCATTCCCTTTCGGATTTCAGGGTTTCTTTTTCTTCAGCCAGGAAAACGGGTTTTTTTTCTCCTCTGGTGCAGGCTCTGCCTGAGGCGAGGTCTCGCGTTTTTCCGATTTGTTTTGAAACAATCCGTTCTCCCGAGGATAAAACAAGACGCCGTTTCGATCCAATTTGTCGACAAAGCTTTCCAAGTCGTTGCGGAGTTCCGCGTTTTCTATAAGTGCGTTAGCCAAACCGTCTCCATTCTCGATCTGGTAGACCAGTCGTTCTGCGGTGTTCAGGGTTGCTCGCAGGTCGTCCAACGAAGTATCCAATTCACGTGCGACCGGATCGACCGTGTCTACTGTATCCGCGAGACTCACGAGGGTTTCATTCGCGAGATCGAATGTCTTCTCTGCGCGATCAGCAGCATTGTTGATGCTTTCGACAGCTCCTTCTGCCGACTCGAAGAACGGTTCGATTTTTCCGGAAGCCTGATTGATTTGTTCGGATGATTTGCGCAATTCCGAGAGAGTAACTTTCAAGTTCTCGAGATTCTCATCAGTGAGGACCCCTTCTTCCACTCGAGTGAAAAATGTCTCCAACTGCGACACGAGAGCACGAATTTCTGCAACCGCCTCACGTGCCTCTTCAAGGGCTTCACCTGCGCTTCCGGTCAGATCACTTATGCTGTCTGCGCTCTTCGCGACAATCGTATCGCCAGCCTCGACGAAGTCCGAAGATGACTGCGAGGGCGGCAATATCCTGACAAAACTATCTCCCATCAGTCCACTCGTCGTTACTCGCACTTGAGAATCCTTCGGAATTTTTCGGTCTGGATCGATTCGCAATTCCAGCCGCAAGCTGGAGTAGGATTCGGTAAGTTCGGGATCACTCGCGACCTGCCCGATTTCTACTCCGCCAATTCGCACAGGAACCCCTTCCCTAACACCTGTAGCATCGTCAATTTCAACGAACACGAGGTATCCGGCTCCACCCGCTCCTCTTGAACCGGCGAATTGAATTGTGAGCCAGCTCACTAGCCCGATTCCCAGCAAGACAAAAATGCCCGCGAGGATTTCCGGACGCTGCGTTCCGTTTTTCATCCTTCTGCTTTTACTGTATCACGCTCCATCCTCTTTTGCGACATCGCCTCTTGTCACTCATTGTACTGCTGCCCGGCGGCAAGAAACTCTTTTACTACCGGATCTGCTGAGGATTCCAACTCAGGCAAAGTACCGGAGAACCGAACTGCGCCGGAATCCAGAAAGACGACTTTGTCAGCGATTTCTTTCATCGCCCCCAGATTATGGGTTACCACGACAGTGGTCAGTTGCAGTTCCCGTTGAAGACGTTTTATCAACTGGATGATGTTTCGTGCCAGGATCGGATCGAGACCGGATGTGGGTTCATCGAAAAGAATACATTCCGGCTTTGTCACAATCGCCCGAGCCAGCGAAGCCCGTTTTTTCATTCCGCCGGATAGCGAAGCAGGTAGCTTTTCTCCATCCCCCGCCAGCTCCACCCTGCCAAGCGCATCCTTTACCAACAAGGCTATCCTCTCTGGATCACGTTCGCCGTATTCCCTTAGCGGAAACGCAATATTTTCGCTGACTGTCTTGGAGTCGAACAGCCCACCATCCTGAAAAACGAATCCGATCCTGCGGCGAACAGGAACAAGGTCACGCTCACTAAGATCAACAAGATCCTGACCTTCCACAAACACATCCCCCGAATCGGGTCTCAGCAATCCTATCAAGTGCTTCAAAAGGACACTTTTTCCTGCCCCGGAACCACCTACAATGACCGTTGCTTTTCCCCGCGGAACAGAAAGAGTCACGTCCCGGAGAATCAGTCTTCCTTCGAGACTTGTAGACACATTCGAAAGGGCGAAAAAATCGGCGCCCGTTGTACGATCCGCACTCATCAAAATCCAATCGTCACAATGGGAAGCAACTGGTTCAGGACCATGGTCAGCAACAAATTGCTTACCAGGACCGCGAGCGAAGTGTGAACAACAGAATGGGTGGTCGCGATCCCTACTCCTACAGCTCCGTGCCTGGCGGCCAGCCCCTCCCGACAGCAGATAAAAACGATCAGCACACCAAAAACGGCCCCCTTTATTAACCCCACAGCAAAGTCCGTGAGACCGGTATGGGCCACCACCTGGCCCTCGTACCATGCCCCCGGCATATGAAAGATCCCGACAGTCAATACTCCCGCGGCAAGAATCCCGAGAACAATTGCTTCGGCCACCAGGACAGGCATGGAAATCGTAATTGCCAACAGTCGCGGGACAACGAGGTATTCGATGGGATTTACCCCCATCACACGCAGAGCATCGATTTGGTCAGTTACACGCATTGTTCCCAGTTCTGCAGCCATCGATGCCCCCATTCGCCCCGTCACCATGAGCGCAGCCAAAACAGGACCAAGTTCTCGACACATCGCAACCGAAACGACAGGACCAGTCGCAGAACCGAGCCCTATCTCGTGAAATTTCATGTATGCCTGCACAGCAAACACAGCCCCGGTGAATGCCCCGGTGATCATGACAACCACCTGAGATCCGAAACCGATCGCAACAATGTGATGTAGAGCCTCGCGCCACCTGACTTTTCCCGTTGCAATCAGTTTCAACGCATCAACAACGAGGAGGGCGACACTTCCGAACCACGCAATGAAACGAGTCGAGATTCCTCCAAGCCTGGCGATTGCGTTCATTTGCGATTTTTCCTTCGTGCCCTTTTCACGATACCCCATCCTGTTCGGAAGTCGCTGACCGTCTGCCTGAGAGGGCCCGTTCTCGAAAACCTCCTGGCAGAACTCAGAACCGGTGGACCGACAATTTGCGTTTTTCCGGAGGCGCTCATTCGAACTGAAAAGTCGAGATCCTCACCGACCTTCATTTTCTGATCAAATCCACCAAGGCGCTCGAACTCCTCCCGCCTCACAAATATACCCTGATCTCCGAGGAACCAGCCGAACGCCTTACCTCTCCAATCAGCCAGCCGACATGTTGCACCTAACCAGTGTGATGGAGAATCGAAACGCCGCTTGAAACCTCCTCCGATCACCCATTCGTCGTCCTCGAAAAGCTCCCTCAAATTCTCCAGCGTCTCCGAACTAATATAGGTATCGGCATGAAAAAAGAGTAAGACATTGCCCAAGCTCTTCCCGGCCCCGAGATTTAGCTGATTCGCCCGCCCTCGCTCCGGTGAGGTAAAAACCCGGCAACCAGCTTTCGCAGCCAGGCTTACAGTTTCGTCTTCACTCCCTCCGTCGACGACAATTACCTCGTCGATAGTGGAAACCGGAAGTTCGGAAACCACGCTTTCTATGTTCTCCGCTTCATTGAGAGTAGGGATGATGATCGATATGGTGAGCACACCAGAAGCAAACACGAGGGCAAAGTGACGTTCAACCGCAGGATTCGGTCGCGGTATAGCGCCGCATGCTTCCCTTGACGCCCCATTCCCAACAGCTAGAATCGCCTGACATTTTTCCCATTGGAACCGACCCTCTATGAGCGAACCCGAATTGAATCAACAGGAAGCTGCTGAACTCGAAGAACTGGCCAAGCAGCCCCTCGGCAAGCGCCTTGCTTACTACACGAAAAAGACCGGCCCAGGATGGCTCCAGGCCGCCATTACCCTGGGAGGTGGATCACTGGCAGGAGCGCTCTTCCTCGGTGTTATCCTCGAATACAACTTGATGTGGCTCCAGCCACTGGCAATGATCCTTGGCGTAGTGATGCTGAGTGCGGTCTCGTATGTCACTCTTTCTACAGGAAAGCGGCCATTTGCCTCCATCAAGGAACACGTAAGCCCCATCCTGGCCTGGGCCTGGCTGATAGCTGCCATGATGGCTAATATTGTCTGGTGTCTGCCTCAGTTTTCCCTTGGCTCTGGTGCGGTTCAGCAAAACCTGATTCCCGCCCTGGAAGGCTCGAAAGCAGCGCCGTGGATTATCGGCATGGTCCTGCTAGTCGTGTGTGCGATGATTGTTCGCGCCTATGACTCAGACAATAAAGGAGTTAAGACATTCGAAATCATTCTGAAAGCACTGGTGGGTATCGTGGTGATTTCTTTCTTTGTCGTCGTCGGAAAGCTCACATTTGCGGGCACTCTGGACTGGGCCGCGATATTCAAAGGGTTTATTCCAAATCTGAAATATCTCAAAGAGCCAGCTCCACAAATCGCTGATGCGATTGCCCAAACAGGCGCAACCGGTGACACCTGGACTTCCATGGTAGCTGGCATCCAAAAAGATAAGGTCATTGCCGCGTTTGGTACCGCAGTCGGGATCAACATGACCTTCCTGCTGCCTTACTCCATGCTTCGCAAAGGCTGGGGAAAACCACATCGTGGTCTCGCCATTTTTGATCTTGGGACAGGACTTATCATTCCTTTCATGCTCGCTACCGCCTGTATCGTTATCGCAGCAGGTAGCCAGTTCCACGGAAAGACCTCCGACATTCTCAACGAAGACGGATCGATTATTGAGGGCAAAGAGAAGGGCTTTTACTCTGTCGCGGACACGTTCCTGAAAAAGCAATACTCCGAAGATCTTGCCGGACTGGAGGGTGACGCAGCGACAGAGAAGCTCAATACGCTCCGCAGCGAAATGAGCGTAGAAGACAAGCGAGTTGCCGCAATGCTTGTCGACCGCAAGGACAGGGATCTCGCCAACGCTCTTTCCGCGCTTGGCGGACCGACTCTCAGTCGATTGATTTTTGGTATTGGGGTTCTCGGCATGGCCGTTTCCACCATCATCATCCTGATGCTCATCAACGGTTTCTGCCTTTGCGAAGCCCTTGGAAAATCAGGAGACAGGAAAGTTCACTTCATTGGCAGTTTGATTCCTGGATTTGTAGGACTGTGCTTTCCAGTCATCTGGACTGGAGACTCGCTCGCCGCCCTCGCCGTTCCCACATCGGTGATCGGCAGCTCGTTGCTTCCCATTGCTTACTTCGTATTCCTCCTGCTGATGAACTCGAAGAAACTCCTCGGCGATGCCATGCCAACGGGAGGAAAGCGGATTGCGCTCAACATCGTCATGCTGATCGCGACAACTCTCGCCACCATCGGATCAATCTGGGGAATTCGGGGCAAAACGCTCTTTGGCCTGCCTTTCGGACAAATCGGAATTGGTATCTTGATTCTTCTCTTTGTGATCGGACTGTTCGGCTTCATTTCCAAGAACAGAAAAGAAGCCTGAAACCCTACCCCATCTGACTCATGAAATTCGGAATCATCGGAGCCGGCATGATTGCCAACTTCCACGCCAAAGCAATTGCGGCGATGGAGGGAGGCGAACTGCATTCATTCTACGGAAGAAGGCAGGAGGCGGTCGATGAACTGGTCGCTGAGAATGGCGGAAAAGGCTACACTGATCTGGATGAGTTCCTCGCCGATCCAGAATTGGATATCGTAACCATCGCCACACCGAGCGGTGCACATCTCGATCCCGCAATCGCAGCAGCCAAGGCGGGAAAACATGTCGTTTGCGAGAAGCCCCTCGAAATCACGCCGGAGCGGATAGACCTGATGATCGCCCACTGCGAAGAAGCAGGGGTAACCCTCTCCGGTATATTCAACCGCCGCTTTCATCCTGCGATGGATGCTTTCAAGAAAGCCGTCGACGATGGACGTTTCGGTACGCTCACTATGTGTGATGCTTACGTTAAGTGGTTTCGCGATCAGGCCTACTATGACTCAGGAGCATGGCGCGGAACATGGAAGCTGGATGGCGGAGGTGCCTTGATGAACCAGTCAATCCACTTGATCGATCAGTTGATCTACCTCGCTGGCGATGTCGAGTCAGTCTGCGCCTCAACCGCATGCCTCGCCCACGAGGGAATCGAAGTCGAAGACACGGCCGTCGCTATCCTCGAATTCAAGAACGGGGCGCGTGGAGTGATCCAGGGGTCGACGGCCTGCTGGTCTTCCACCGGACACCCTGCAGAAGTGAATCTGTGCGGTGACAAAGGATCGGCTTTCCTCGCTGACGAAAAATTTCGGGTATGGGACTTCGCCGAATCAGCTCCTGAAGATGAGCAAGTCCGGGCCGAGTTGATGCAGGGAAGCGATGCCAAAGGGCTCGGTGCAAACGATCCCAAAGCGATCAACTTCACTGGTCATAAACTGAATTTCGAAGATGTGGTGAAAGCGATCAAAGAAGGTCGCTCTCCCAGTGTCGACGGCCGTGAGGCTCGTCGTGCCGTTGCTCTGATTTGCGCCATCTACGAGAGCGCCAGGAACAATGGTGCGAAGGTGACGCTTTCCTGATTCCATTCTCATGTCGGACCTTCTTCTGGCCACCGAAGGCGGGCAGGTCGTCGCTTTCAATTCAGCGACGGATGAGCACCACTGTGTGTTCAAGAGTTCCGACGACGAGGCAATGATGGGCATCGAGCAGGTCGGTCGTGACCTGTATGTGGCCAGCCTGAGTCGTATCTATCGACTGAACCTGGATGATTTCTCCAAGATCACCCAGACTCAACTCTACGAGCCCACTCCTGATTTTCACCAGATGCAGTGGTATGAGGATCGGCTCTACATGACGTCGACCAAGATCAACGAGATCTGGATTTTCGATAAGGACCTGAACCTGCTTGAAACACACTTGGTAACGCCGCCGAATCCAAAACGAAGAGCGAAATACAAAAAGAACTACAACCACCTCAACAACATCATCAAGCATGAGGGCCGGTTTTACATCGACTTGAACTGGCTGACCACGACCCAGTATGCCAACAGCGGCGTGCTCGTCACGGACAAGAACTTGAACGAAATCGAGCGATTTGAGTTTGGTTGGGAAACTCACGATTTCCAGTTTATCGACGGAAAACGGGTCGCCATATGTGCCACTTCCGGAAAAGGAAAGCGAGTCAAACACGTGCTGAGATCGGGTCTGATGGTAGAAGGAGAGCTGGTTTTTGAGCACGATTCAGAGGAATCTTTCTGCAAGGGGCTCTGTTACGACGACGAGTTTATCTATCTTTGCGGCGGGAGAAAGATGGAGAGGAAACACCGAAAAAATTCTAACTCCATCATTTACATACTGGACCGGAGGGATTACTCGCTCGTTCGAATGTTTGAAAGCAAAGAGATCAAGGCTATTAAAGGAGCCATTCTTCGCAAACCGATATCATGAGCACCGTTCTAGTTACTGGATCAGCCGGTTTCATCGGCAATCGCGTTGCTCGTCTTCTTCTTGATGAAGGATACGATGTTGTCGGCATCGACAACCTGAATGACGCCTATGACAAGCGGATCAAACAACACCGCCTTGAGGCTCTGGAAGGAGAAAAAGGCTACACATTCTACGAAGCTGACATCGAGAATTTGTATGACCTGAAACCGATTTTCGAGAAGCACAGCTTTGAGACAATCTTCAATCTCGCAGCACGCGCCGGTGTTCGCTACAGCATC
Organism: Verrucomicrobiales bacterium; assembly: GCA_002698785.1. Classification (GTDB taxonomy): domain Bacteria; phylum Verrucomicrobiota; class Verrucomicrobiia; order Verrucomicrobiales; family DEV007; genus Arctic95D-9. The sequence goes on from PAAG01000051.1 coordinate 113,664, forward strand.
GAGAATCCGCACATTTACATGCAATCCAATGCTCAGGGAGCCCTAAATCTCCTGGAGCTGATGAACGAGTACAAGTGCAATAAGCTCGTTCTGGCATCGACTTCTTCGCTCTACGCAGGCCATTCGATGCCCTTCACCGAGGACAAACCCGTCGAGCATCCCCTTTCTCCCTATGCCGCGTCCAAGAAAGCTGCCGAGGTAATGGCCTACACTTACCATCACCTCTACGGACTGGACGTGACGATCCTGCGCTACTTCACGGTGTATGGCCCTGCGGGCCGCCCTGATATGGCTCCCTTTCGGTTCATCAAGTGGATCCAGGAAGGCACCCCCATCACAGTTTTCGGAGACGGGACACAGACCCGCGACTTCACTTATGTCGATGACATTGCTCGTGGCACACTGCTGGGCGCAAAACCGATGGGATATTCAGTGATCAATCTCGGCGGCGGAAAAAGGCCGATCCAACTCCTGGATTTCATCCACATGATCGAGGAACGCCTTGGAAAAAAAGCCGAACTGGTCTTTCAGCCCATGAGCGCATCAGAAATGATCGACACCTCGGCAGACATCTCGAAAGCGAAGCGCGAGCTCGGCTGGGAGCCGGAAGTCGATCTCCCGGAAGGTGTCGATAAGACGGTTGAGTGGTATCTCGAAAATCTGAAGTGGGCCTCTCAGGTCACTCTTTGACCGCCAACTTTGCCAAGAGTTCAAGGCCTTCCGCCCCGCCGTATTTCAGTGCACCCGGGACCATAAAATCGTCCCAGAGATCGTTCACAGCTGAGAATGTAAAGTCCCCCGCTTGTCCCTCGACTTCGTCGACCGAACCTCCGGCTATTATCTGCGACGCGTGAGCTATCGCAGCAAAACCTCCCTCGCCTCGTACGACGATATTTTTGACATCCCAGTCAGGGTGACGCTCTGCCATGAAAACTGCCGCGGCTACTTCCTGCGCACGCCGGACAAAAGTGGAGTCATTGTAGCCGTAGTAATAGACCGGTGACCGCTGCCAGCTGTTCTCCGGTATGTCAGCTTTTCCGGAATAGGTTGTGTCGCTGTTCCCAGGTTCCCTGCCATTTTGGCCTACCAAATCGAGGCAGATGACCGCCTTGTCGCTCCACTCGATCAATTCGTTCGAACCTTGTTCGCCTAATTGAATTACCACTTCCCCATTCCAGTTCGCCGGGTAATAAATTGTTGTCGGTATCGAAACGATCGTAGCGACACCTGCCCTTTCCACGCTTTTGTATCCCGGCCCAGGCTCCGCTAACGCAAATTCGATTCTCCCCTTCATCGTAATCATTTCGCCATCCTTCTCCTTCTCGACGAGCTCAAAGGTTGGCTCGCTTTCTCTCACGGCATGGGGACGGAGAATCGTTGTCCATCCATCAGCCACCCAATCGGAAATAGCAGACATGTCTCCGGAGTCAGCTTTTTTCTTGGCTTTGTTCCACGCGCGATTCGCGTCTTCCGCCCAAACTTGATTCAACGCCCGCTCGTGATCATCTCCTCCGACATACCCTTCTGGCTTGTCGGTAGGATTGGCCCAAACGCTGAGATCGTCCTTGCCGAGATATTCGAAGTCCTGTTCCAGCACGGGACTTTCCAATCCCAATTGAAAGTGACGATTCACGAACTGGTACATCTGCTCGCGAGAAACATGGTTGTAGTTGTGTTTGAAGTGGATGTTGAAATGGGCTTCGAAATTCTTCGGCGCCTTGAGCCGCTCATAGAGTGAAACGAAGTCCGGATATCCCTTTGTCTCCAGCTCGATCGTCCAGTCATCTGCCGCCGTCATACCGAGGGGCTTGGGAGCCAGGGCTGCAGCGATGTCCATATTCCCCTGATCTATGCGAAGGTAATGAGTATTCTCGCAGGTGCATCCTCCCTGCATGGCCGTCGATGGCATCACGCAAGGGAAAGAGGCATCAATTCGCTCGTCGATCGCTGCGACGACCATGGTCTGTGTTCCGCCTCCGCTCGCCCCTGTTACACCGAGACGGTCTGGATCCACTCCCTCCAAGGTAAGGAGAAAGTCGAGCGCCCTGACACTGTTCCACGTCTGCAGTCCGAAATTCGTCTGGAGATAGAGCGTTGCCTGTGGACTGACAAAGCCCCATTTTCCGAACTCGGAAGAATTCATTGATTCCCTGGGACCTCGCCGATGGTCGACTAGTTGGATGGAATCCGCATTTCCCAGCATGTCATAGCTGAAGGCAATACAGCCCATGCGAGCCAGTTGAACACAACGAGCGATGACCGGGTTTCGGGCTGCCGTTTCAAACCTCTCGGCCCCAATGGAGATTTGCTCACGGACACCGCGCTCGCCTGACAAACCCAGCGCGTCATAAAATCTCCCGTCTTTCCAATGGCCGTGCGGACAGAGAATGGCGGGGCGCTTTCCATCTATCAGCCCGATTTTCTCTGACTCGCCAGTGGGTAGAAACAGGCTCCCAGTGACGTAGTGCCCAGGAAATGATTCGAAATAGACTCTCTCTACTCGAAAACCATCGCGCTCGACTGCTCCAAAACGCCTCGCATTCAATGGTGTTTTTTCGGGAAGTGGAAGAAGGCCAGAACCAACCAATACGCGAGTCCGAATATCCGCTTTCCGAGAATCCCAGGCAGAAATGTCAGGGACAGCCCGAAAAGGATGATAGTCGTGCAGGGTGATGGCCTCATCTCCCCTGCCGCCGACTACGGAAGCCAGCAAGATGGAAATACAAACAAGCGTAGGTCTCATAAACTTCGTCTACCAAAGGCTCGGCGGTTCGGCGCCTGTCTCTTCATTTGTCCGGAGAGGCTTTGCTTCCACCTCTCTGCGCCATGCATCGAGAGAAGCTCCCATTTGCTTCACCATATCTGTTTCCAACTGCTCCAGATTGTTGTGCTCCTCCGGGTCGGTAGAGAGATTGTATAACTCGTATGCACCATCCTCGAGATCCTGAATCAATTTGTAATCACCATCTCTCACAGCACTCGCGGGGAAGCCCCCCTGGTTGGCATAGTGAGGGTAGTGAAAGAAGATCGGACCACGGTCAAACTTGGCGAATGCATTGCGAAGCAGAGGAACAAGACTCTTACCGTCAACGTGCTGATCAGCTTTGGCAGGAAGGCCAGCCATTTCCAACATGGTGGGGTAAAAATCCGTGCTCACTGCCGGGACAGTGCAACGAGTCCCTCCTGCAGTAATCCCTGGCCAGCGCACGACCATTGGCTCTCGTATTCCACCCTCGTACATCCATCCTTTTCCTCCCCGAAGGGGTAGGTTGGATGTGGGATGCCCCTCAGAAGTCGAGAGCCCACCATTGTCTGACATGAAGATAATGGCGGTGCTGTCGCGCAAGTTGAGTTCATCAAGACGCTGCAATACCCTCCCCACTGCTGTGTCGAGACTTTCTACCATGGCAGCATAGGTTGCGTGATCCTGGCGAATGCGCACTTTCCGCTCTTCTTCGGTATTCGGCCAGACCTGTCGCTCCCCGCCAACTTCGAAGCTCCCCGACTCATCATCGATTCCGAGCTTTTTCGCCTTCGCTTTGTATTTATCGATGAGACGTTTGGGTGCCTGTAACGGCGTGTGAACGCTGTAGAAAGATAGATAAAGGAGGAAGGGATCGTCTCCTTTGGAGGCTGAATTGAGAAACTTCTCCGATTCTTCTGCCAAACGCCCTGTCAGGAATTCCCCATCTGGACCGGCGGGAAGGTTTTCAACATTTTTGTAGGGTGAGAAATAGCTACGAGGCAACCCGTTCCCGCCGCCTCCTTTGTTGATGTCAAAGCCCTGATCTTTTGGCTCATGGCCCGAATCCCCGAGGTGCCACTTTCCTGCGAAGAAAGTTTTGTATCCATTTTCTTTCAACGCCTCGGCCAGGGTTACCTCTTCCAAAGGCATTACGGTTTCGAAATCGGCGGCGTAATATTTTCCATTTCGACGACCCGAGAAAAAATTGGTCGTGTCCATCCGGGCTGGATATTTGCCTGTCAGGATACTGGCTCTGGTGGGCGAACAAACCTGGCATGCAGCGTAAAAATCTGTGAAGACCATGCCGCTCGCAGCAAGACTGTCCAAATTTGGAGTCTCGTAGAAGGTGTCGGGGTTGTTGAATCCGACATCCATGTATCCCAAATCATCTGCGAGGAAGAAAACGAAATTCAATTTCTCCTGTGCAGCGGTGAACGTCGTGGTGACCAGAAAAGAGCAGGCAAGCAAAAGTGCGTGGAATTTCATAGAACAAGGACAGAATCTCACGATCATCGATCCTGACCAAGCAAAACCGTCCCAGATCCCCTCAATGCGCCTCCCCAGCGACTGTCGCGTTTGAAATCTGTGTGACTCGGATCTATCATCTTTTATGTCCCGAAAGGTTCGTCTCACCCGAATGATCGGAAAGACCGGAGATGTGGCTTACGACCTGAGCAATCTTCATTTTTCCGACTTCCGCTCTCCTGATGGTTGGCGGCCTGAAATCAATGCCTACCGGTACGATGACCGCATCGAAATATGGGTCGATCTCGCTGGCGTTGAGAAATCAGAGATCAGTGTCGACGTCCTGCCCGATCGGGTTCGCATTTCTGGAGAGCGAAAGCCTCCGCTCCCGACACGGGATGCATCCAGTCAGTGCCGCCAGGTTTTGACGATGGAAATCGAAAGTGGCCGATTCGGTCGCGAAATCGTATTGCCTGTCGAGATTGATCGAAACCGCGTAACTGCAAAGCAAGAAAACGGTCTGCTTTGGATCGTGCTCCCCATTCTCTCAAAGTGATCCGATTCACAAAGGCTCTCCCCCGTGCCTATCGGATTTCACTCCTCTTTTGACCCTTTTCTACATGGAAGATTTTGAACAAATGCTGAACGAGTCGTCCGGCGAAATTATCGAGATTTCGTCAGGAAGCCCGGACTCAGAAATGCCAGAGTGGCGCTCGGACCTCCCGGAGACCCTGCCAATCATGCCGCTTCGTGGCGTCGTCCTTTTTCCTGGGACGGTCGCTCCACTGACAGTAGAGCGCCCGGCCAGCCGCCAATTGCTGGATGAACTACTGCCGACCGGTCGGCTGCTAGGCCTTGTCACCCAGAAGGACGCCGAGCTGGACGAACCCGGTGGGAAGGACGTCTACGAGATCGGCGTTCTCGGAAATGTCTTGCGGATGGTTCGTCAGAACGATGACCAGACTCTGGTACTGATCCAGATCGTCGAGCGGATTCGGATGAACGAATACGTCGTCGAGAAACCCTACCTGAAAGCGAAATTTGAAATCCTTGAGAATCTATTCCCTAAGGACGGAGATATGTGGGAAGCGACTCTTCGCAATCTGCGCGAGTCAGCAGAAGAATTCATCGAGCTGAATCCGAACATTCCTGACGAGGCGCGACAGGCGCTCGCAGCAATCGATTCCCCTTCCATTCTGACTGATTTTCTCGCGACCAATTTGAGTCTGGATCTCCCTCAAAAGCAGAAATTGCTTCAGGAAATTCACGTTGGGAAACGCGCCGAGCAGGTGCAGCAGATCCTGAATAACCAGCTGCACATCGCTGAATTACAGCAGAAACTGCGCGCCGATGTAGAAGATGAATTTTCCGACGCCCAACGCCGGGCTTATTTGCGGGAACAGCTCCGGGCGATTCAACGGGAGTTGGGCGAAGGCGACGGCACAGACGAGCAGGCCGAAGAATTGCGGGATCGTCTCGATGCTGCCAACCTGCCCGAAGTGGCAATGGAACAGGCGGAACGGGAATTGAAACGTCTCGAAGTGATTCCCCCGTCCAGCCCAGAACACTCCGTTGTCACCAGTTATCTCGAAACTCTCGCTGAACTTCCCTGGAACAAGCTGAGTGAGGATCACGATGATCTGAAAGAGGCCCAGGCGATTCTGGACCGTGATCATCACGGCCTGGAAAAAGTGAAGCGACGTCTTATTGAATTCCTTGCTGTGCGGAAACTCAATCCTCACGGACGCGGGCCGATTCTTTGTCTTTTGGGCCCTCCCGGAGTGGGAAAAACCAGCCTGGGCCGCTCGATTGCCGACGCACTGGGGCGCGAATTTGCCCGCATCAGCGTGGGCGGCATTCGGGATGAAGCGGAAATACGCGGTCACCGCCGTACTTACATCGGCGCGATGCCAGGGCGATTGATTCAGGAACTCCGTCGAGTCGGGACGCGCAATCCGGTCATCATGCTGGACGAAGTAGACAAGATCGGAGCAGATTTTCGTGGAGACCCCGCCAGTGCGCTGCTCGAAGTGCTTGATCCGCGCCAGAATGACAGCTTTGTCGACCGGTATCTCGATGTTCCCTTTGATCTGAGTCAGGTCATTTTTATTGCGACCGCAAACACGATCGATCCCGTTCCCGGACCGCTTCGCGACCGGATGGAAGTGATCCATTTACCCGGATATACCGGCGAGGAAAAAATGGAGATCGCTCGGAAGTATTTAGTGAAGCGCCAGTTGCAGGAGAATGGCCTGAAAGCGAAGCAGTGTCGCTTCAACAAATCTGCGCTTCATCGAATCATCGACGAATACACGAGAGAAGCCGGGGTCAGGAACCTGGAGAGGGAGATCGGTGGAGTCTGTCGATCTGTGGCAGCAAAAGTGGCAGAGGATCCGACCGTAGAAGTAAAGGTCACTCCTGAGTATGTGGAGGAAGTTCTTGGACCGCCCCATAACGTCCGCGAGACCAAAATGCGCACGAGCCGCCCGGGTGTTGTGAATGGACTGGCCTACACCCCGGTCGGTGGGGAAGTTCTGAACATTGAGGCGATTCGCTTTCCGGGCACCGGCAATATCAAGCTGACAGGCCAGATTGGCGATGTCATGAAGGAATCCATGCAGGCAGCTTGGAGTCTTGTCAGAGAGCGGGCAGACGACATCGGCATTGATCGCGAAGAGTTCGACAAATATGACGTTCACGTGCACGTTCCGGCAGGTGCCGTGCCCAAAGACGGTCCTTCAGCAGGCTGCGCCATGTATACCGCTCTCGCCTCCCTCTGGAGCGGGAAGAGAGTGAACAAGGACATCGCTATGACGGGCGAGATCAATTTGCGAGGATCTGTTCTTCCCATCGGTGGGCTGAAAGAGAAAGCGATCGGTGCAGTTTTGGCAGGAATTAAGACAGTTCTCATTCCGGAACTGAATGCGAAGGACATTCCTGAAATCCCCGAGTCAGCAAAGAAAAAGCTCAAGATTATCCCCGTGAAAACGGTCGACGAAGTCTTGGAAAAGGCGCTGCTGAAGCGGTGAACGCTTTCGCCTGTTCTCAGGATGCCTTGCGAACTGCCTGAATCACCATATTCACTCGGACCCTCCCGCGGAACTCATTGCGATCTATCGTAAAAGCAATGTCCCAGGGAGGTTTGGGGAAATCGAGCTTCGACGAATTGAAATAGATTCCGTCCAACTCATAGCCATCCTGCTCGAGACGGAACTTGAGATGGCGGTCACGTATCAATCGAGGTTGGCGAGTCACACGCACGGCTCGTGACATGAAAAGCGGTTGAGGATTGGCCGCCCCAAAAGGGCGTAACAACTCGTAGCTCTCCATGAGGTCGAGAGTCAGCTCTTTGAACTGAATTTCTGCATCGATGTAGAGTTTAGGAATCAGGGTATCGCTTTCAACCTGGCCAACAACACTTCGAACGAAAGACTCTCGAAATTGTTCCAAGTTCTCTTCCTTCACGCTGACGCCTGCAGCCATCTCGTGACCACCGCCCGCCTCGATGCACTCTCGGGATGATTCCAAAGCCTGGACAAGAGACACACCTGGAATACTCCGTCCGCTTCCTTTTCCTAACCCGTTGTCATCAATGCCGACGACGAAAGTTGGGCGATGGTACTGCTTGGCGATACGTGAAGCGACGATCCCTACAACTCCGGGATGCCATCCACGCGCGCCCACTACGATTCCATAGCTACGATGCTCGGGAGGCAGGGCGTGGATCATTTGTTCTGCCTCTTCTCGAGTTTCGAGTTCGAGGTTCTGGCGGTCGCGATTTTGATGATCGAGTGCCTCGGCCAGTTTTTTCGCACGATCCAAATCCTCACACAGCAGTAAATCGAGAGAGTCCTCTGCCGTATCGAGGCGACCAGAGGCGTTTAAACGAGGGCCTATCTTAAAACCAACATCGTGGGACCTGGCCGGGCTTTTTACACCAGCCACTGATTTCAATGCGATCAAACCAGGGTGGATAGTGCGATCCAGCTGCATCAAACCACGCCGTGCGAAAATTCGGTTCTCGGCTTCGAGCGGCACAATGTCTGCAATCGTCCCGAGGGCAACGATGTCGAGGTAGTCCTTGAGATCAAAATCAGCGAGAGGGCGGATCTTCAGGAGTGCATGAGCCACTTTGAAAACAACCCCGGCCGTGCAGAGATAATGAAATTCGTCTCCCAGTTTCGGATTCACTAGCGCCACGCATTCTGCGGTGCCTTCAACTGCTGGTTCGTGGTGATCGAGAATAATCAGATCTACCCCTTTCTCTTTGAGAAGTTTTGCCTCCTCACAAGAATTCGTTCCGCAATCGGCAGCAATCAGCAGATCAGGGAGACTTCCAGCCATGCTGTTCTCAATGCCCAACACGCTGAGTCCATATCCTTCCTCAAGCCGTGTCGGAAGGAACCGCCTCGGTTTGAGACCGTATGCGCTCAACACGCGATCCAGCAGTGCAATGGAACTGACACCGTCAACATCGTAGTCTCCGTAGAGAACAACCGATTGATTTCCATCCACCGCTTCGAAGATTCGAAGGGCAGCTTTTTCCACTCCAGGGAGGCTGAAAGGATCCCGTAAATCCTTCAATCGAGGATACAAAAACTGCTCGAACTTTTCGTGGGATTCATAGCCTCTTTGCAGGGCAAGGGACACCACCGCCGGCGCGAGACCGAACTCGCGGGCGTACTCCTGAACCAGTCCCGGGTCCGGAGAGGGGGATAAGACCCATTTCTGCTTTGCTGGCATTTACGCACTCTAGGGGATTGCGCCCCCGTGTAAAGACACCGCTGAAAATCAGGGCGAAATACCTAACCAGCAGACCTTTCCAAAACACTTTTTCGAAAAGATCAAATATTTTTTTGACTTTTTTCAATCAGGAAACCAGCCGGTTCGATTCCCTTGATAGAAACCGGGCGGTCACTGCTCAGCAAACCGCCGCTACTTAATCAACAACCAAGCAATAACATGAAAAAAATCACACTCTCAATCATCATCGCCGTCGCAGCCCTGTTCGCAGGAGTAAACGTTGAAGCCGGTCAGTGCTACCGCCCTTCCTACAACAAGTGCCACGTTTACAAAGTGCACACCTGCGAAATCAATCGCTGCTACCACTGGAAAACAGGCTACGACCACTGCGGACACTCTTACCGTTACCGCGTTGTAGTGGTGACCTACAAGACCACTTACTCGAACGGAACTTACAACACCTACACGAAGACGTTCCGCGCATAATCCACCCTTTCATACAACACCAGGGGAAACAACGAGCGACCGGATGGGGAAACCTGTCCGGTCGCTTCATTTTGTTGGCAAGCGCCGGGGAATCGGATACAACGCACTTCCCCGAAATGAGAAATCTCCTATTTACACTCCTCCTCTTGGCCTTTGCCACCGTCACTGCGGCGGAAAAGCCAAACATCTTGCTCATCGTTGCAGATGACCTTGGGTTCAGCGATCTGGGATGCTACGGAGGAGAAATCGATACTCCCAACCTCGATTCCCTTGCTGAAGGCGGAGTTCGGTTGACACAGTTTTACAACACAGGCCGTTGCTGCCCTTCCCGTGCCAGCATACTAACCGGCCAGTATCCACACCGGGTAGGACTCGGGCATATGACACAGGATATCGGTCGCCCGGGGTATCGCGGCCGGGTTTCCGATGAAGCTACAACCATCGCACAGGCTCTGCAGCCAGGGGGATATCGTAGCTTTATCGCTGGCAAATGGCATCTCGGAACAGAGGATCCCACACAACATGGCTTTGAGGAATTCTATGGAACACTCGTCAGTGCCAAACGGTTCTTCGATCCAGACCACCTCCTTCGGCTACCAGAAGGCCGGACACCACGGAAATATCCAGAGGGAGAATTCTATGCAACTGATGCAGTAACCGATCATGCTCTCGACTTTCTGGACTTGGCTCGCGAGACACCTGAAAACCCCTGGTTTCTCTATCTCGCGTATCATGCTCCCCATTTTCCTCTCCATGCCCCTAAAGAGGAGATCGCGAAATATGCCGACCGGTACGAGGGCGGGTGGGACAAATTACGGAAGGAACGCCTATCCCGAATGAAAGAAATGGGAATCGTTCCCGAGTCCACCGAACTCACTCCTCGGTCCCCCTATTGGAACTACGGCGAAACAGAGACGGGAACTAATCCGGCTTGGAATTCACTCCCAGACGATCGAAGACTCGATCTTGCGCGCCGCATGGCGATCTATGCCGCAATGGTCGACCGGATGGATCAGCAGATCGGTCGAGTGATCGAAGACTTGAAAGAAAAGGGAGAATTCGAGAACACCCTGATTTTCTTTACATCGGACAATGGCGCTTGTGCCGAATGGGACCCTCGCGGATTCGACATCGTATCGAGTAACCAGAACATTCTCCATACAGGTGGCGAGATCGAGAAAATGGGAGAACCCGGCACCTTTCACAGCTTTGGATCGGGATGGGCCAACGCAGCAAACACTCCCTGGCGTCTCTACAAGCACTTCAACCACGAAGGCGGTATCGCCTCACCGCTGATTGTCCACTTTGGTGATCATTTGGCTGAGCATGCTGGCGATATCGACTCTAAGCCTGCCCACATCATCGACTTTTTACCCACCATTCTTGCGACTGCGGATACTGCATATACGGGATCGATGGAATTACCCGGAGAGAATCTCGGACTGCGACTCACGGGTGAAGACACAGAAAAACGAACACTTTTCTTCGAGCACGAAGGTCACCGTGCCGTTCGCCAGGGAAAGTGGAAACTGGTCGCGCTCGATGACTCTCCCTGGGAACTCTACAATATGAGCGAAGATCGGACCGAGCTGAATAACCTTTCCGAGCAGCATCCTGACCTTGTTAAGAGCCTTTCCGATGAATGGGACGAGTGGGCGAAAGTAAACCTCGTCACTCCATTGCCGCAAGACCTACAAGTCGACTATCTGAAACCGAAAAGATAGCTGCTGCTACAGAGTCAGGATTTCCTGCACTATAGGCATAACCATGCTGTGCGTGCGATTGTGACCGGCACGATTGAGAATGTCGCCAACAAGCGTTGCATCCGTCATTTTCTTGGCTGGGAGCCAATCTTCTTCCACAACTCCTGAGGCCAGATGCGTCAGTGTCCTGAGGAACTCACGAGTCTGACAGCGGCTAATTTCAATGCGAACGTCACCGAGTTGGAAATCCACTTCTACGAATCCTTTTCGATCCTCAGAAAGAGGTTCAATTTCAACCATCACTTCAGAAGGCATCCCGCGCTTGTGGGAGAAAAGCTTCATTTTCCCTGCACTCGATTGACTACGATCAAGAGATGCCTCCAGCCGGTGCGCAAGCCATGCGGCCAGATAATTCGCACTCATGTCGAAACCGTCGGCATACCGAATGGAAACTTTCTTGAGCGAAGTCAGGTAATTGGCAACAGCAGGGCGATCGAATGCATTTGCGATCGCATGACGAACAGAATTCAGTCGAGTGAACGCAAAATCATGCATCACAAAAGTCGACGAACTTTCTTCCTGCGCATCGAGTAGTCTGAGAAACTGGTTCCGGGGCATGTCCCATGCCTCGCTGTCAAAGATCAGACGATCGATCCGTGAGTAAAGCATGTGCTCGAAAGCATCAGAAAATTCCCCCCTCCACCAGAATGCGAGCGGCAGATCGGAGTCGAGGTGTGCAAACACGATATTCCGCACAAGACCGGGAGTATTTCCAGCAAGGTAAAAGCTGATCTGCTCGGTGCAGACAGTCTTTCTCCCGTTCTTATCGATCTGGCAGTGCACCTGAACCCATGCTTTGGCTCCGGTCGCGTCGGCATGAGGAGCAGCACTGATCAGTAGCGACCGGCATGCGGATTCACTCGTGATTTCCGCAAGGACCGAAGCGTCATATTCAAGGTTCTCCTGATCTTCATCGTAGAGAGCCAGATTGATGAGGGATGCTCGAGCAACCCCTACCTGGTCCGCACCCTCATCGGAACCGTCCAGGAACAAATTCTGAAGTTCTTTCTCAATCCGGGAGATCTCGACCGGCTGGCCGAGCAATTGGAAGGCGGGTAGGACGGGTAGGCTGGTCGTGCTCATTGGTAACCCAACATAGGTGAATTTTTCTCAGTGGAAAACAAGTAACGTTTAGAGCACAGTTCATACCTTTTTTACGCGACCAACCATGCCTTTCGAAAAGAACCTTATAACTCTCGATAACGGAGTTCGACTTGCCACCGTCGAAATGCCTCACATGGAGAGCGTTTCCGTTGGAATGTGGGTCAACGCGGGTAGCCGTCATGAAACCCCTGACGAACATGGAATGGCCCATCTCGTCGAGCATATGCTTTTCAAAGGAACTCCTACACGCACAGCACAGCAAATTTCGCGTGAGATCGAGGGCCTGGGCTCCTCAATAGACGGATATACCGTCGAAGACCACACCAGCTACCAAGCCAAGGCTCCTGCGAGCGAGTTTGAGAATTTATTCGACGTTCTTTCCGATTTCTACCTTCGCCCTGTGATGGACCCGAGTGACCTCGAGTGCGAAAAGCAGGTCATCTTTGAAGAAATTGCGATGGTCCGCGATCAACCGGCTCAGTGGTTGGAAGACCTGATCAGCGAGGCCACCTGGGGAGAAAACCACCCTCTGGGTCGAAGCATCACCGGAACGGAAATGAGCCTCGATGCGTTTCAGCGAGACGATGTGCTGAACTTTTTCCGCCGTGCTTATTGTGGAAAAAACTCTGTGATTTCCGTAGCGGGAAATATCGACTCGAAGAAAGTGGAAGACATCGTTTCGAGCAGATTCGAATCACTCCACGAAGGCGCTCGAATTGCCTGCTCCGCAGCGCTCGACCCTCAGCCCGGTCATCGCTTCGAAGATGCAGAAGATCAGGAACAAACCCATCTGGCGCTCTCCTTCGAAGGCGTGGATCGCCTCGATCCTTCGCGATATGCCCTGAAACTGTTGAACGTGATCCTCGGTGAGAACATGAGTTCCCGCCTTTTCCAGGAACTCCGCGAAGAGCGAGCGCTCTGCTACGAGATTCAGAGTGATCTCGTTTCTTTCGACGATGCTGGCATGCTTCAAATTTTCCTCGCTCTCAGCCCGGGAAATCTGGACGAAGCTCTCCAGATCATCTCCAAGGTAGCGAATGAACTCTGTAAAAACGGTGTCACCGAGACCGAACTCGCTGCTGCAAAATCTTACCTGATCGGTCAGAGCAGAATCAGCCTGGAAAACACGGCCTCCCAGATGTCGTGGGCTGGAGAGTGTCTGCTCTTTTTCGACGACATCAAAGATCCAGAAGAGATCCACAGCCGAGTCGCCGAAACATCCCTCGAGGATGTGCACAAGGCAGCCATGCGACTATTCGAACCGATGGCATTTTCGTCGGCACTCGTCGGACCAGTAGATAGCGAAGCGATCTTCGGAAACTGGCGCCGGGCGATGTTTTGATTCCGATCAGTGTGTGCAACACATCGGCCCATCGACAGACTCGAGTCGGCGAAACCAGAGGAACTTTCGCTGTAGTAGCGGAATCTCTTCAAAGGCCTCCTCGTCGCCGTAGATCTCTCCGTTCTTGCGTCCAAGTTCTTTCTCTTCGCCATTCCGAGTGTAAGTGACGTCGAAATCGCCGGGCATCTCGCTGACGAGACGGCGGAACTCGAACCAGGGGATGACTCGGTGGCCGATATTGGCGAATTGCTGGATCCCTCTCGGTCGATCGGATGGGGCGAGAACGTTTGGCTTTGACGTCAGAATCTCCACCATGTCCGTCTGCAGCTTGAGCAGGTCCTTCCGTTTCAGGAACATGTGATTTCCATCGCCCTCAGAACGGAGGTTACTGTACATGGAAAAGGAAGTCTGTGTCCGCCCCCCGATCCAGGGCTGCACCCCGTTGAAGATGACTGGGATCAATCCGACCATCGCTAAGGTAGGGACGAGGCGATTTGGGAAAACGCGCGATTGCTGACGTGCTTTCCATCCGGCAATCAAATAGCACGCACCAATCCAACAGCCCCAGGCAAAGAAGGTGAAGAAGCCAACGCGGTTGGCCGTGTGGAAAACTTCGTAGCTCCGGGCGATCAGTAGATATAGAGCTCCCTGTGTTATTAAGGTGATGAAGAAAGCCAGTATCGCGATCCACTTGGCTCGGGTTCTTCCTTTATCCAGATCTCCCTTTCCGAGCCAGGTCATTTGAGAATTCCAGACCTTCTGCAATTCCTCTCCCCAGCTCACCGGAATAAAAACTGCCAGCAACGCCAGGATGATGGAGCTGAAGCTGAAGATCCCTGCAGCTGGATGGATGGAAAGCCAAAGATGGAACCATATTGCGGCGACGAAGCCGATATACCTCGTCTTCGAAATGAAAAGCAGAATGGGAATTCCCAACTCAAAAACCAAGGAGCCTACAGCCGCACCAACCAGTGCCCAATGAGCCTCAGGAAGTATACCGCCGAAGTAGGCATTGATTTCTTTGTGCAGTTTCGCCGCACAACTGACTTCGGGATCGAAATAGTCCCAGTTCAATTTCTGTATGACCGCCCAGACATACATGATCAAGACGGCGACGCGAATCACCGGCGCAAACCGAGCAAAATAGTCTTCCCCTCCTTTCATCACCTCTCCTCGCTTGAGCAATCGGCCCAAGGCGATGAGAAGGAAAAGCGTCGTCAGTGCACCAAACAGATATCCTCTCGGAAAAGCAGGAATCAGGAAATAGACCGTCTTCAGGACAACCGCAATCAAGAGCAGCAGCAAGCCCGATTTCCACGAACTACTGACCTTCCCCCACTCCAGCCTTCCTGAACCCTTCCAGAAAAAGGAGAGTGCCCCCAAAAGCATGATGATGTGCAACATGCCCTCGTAGAGGATGTGGTTTGGGACGAAGGGCAGCTTATGCCAGAGATTCAGAAGCGAAGCCACCACGAGGATCACGAATCTCAAGACGCACGAAGGCCTGAAAATAACGGCAATCGCGGCAGACACGAGTACCCACCCCTGCCACGACTCTGTCCAGAAAGTGAACGCCAATTGGTGCGCCAGCGTCGTAACGGCCCAGATCAGGGCAAACGTCGCGAACGGGCGAAAGGCAGTTACGGGGGTTTCTTCCGTCTCCGGCATAGTTGAGGGTGTGCTAGTTTGTGTCAGACCTGACAGGTCAGCAACAACCAAAATCCCCGGAATCAGTGTTCCTTACAAAACTTCCTTGGAATGAGGTCGTGTGGGACCTGCTCGACATAAACA
This sequence comes from Verrucomicrobiales bacterium, assembly GCA_002698785.1. Taxonomy (GTDB): domain Bacteria; phylum Verrucomicrobiota; class Verrucomicrobiia; order Verrucomicrobiales; family DEV007; genus Arctic95D-9. The sequence continues at coordinate 129,103 of PAAG01000051.1, forward strand.
GTATCCGCTTCCCGGCACCCATCGGTAGCGAGTCGACCGCTATCCCTGCATAACTCCATCGAAATCACTTCCTTCGGCTCAGCAAAATCTGTGAACTCATATCCGAAGCTCTGGGCTTCCAGCATGATATCATTCCATATCGGCATGGCGATACGGCCCCCATATCCACCCTCCACAATGGTGTCGGGACTATCGAGCCCTAACCAGACTCCGCCGGAAAGGCGGCTCGTATATCCCAGAAACCACGCATCTACAAAATCATTCGTTGTTCCGGTTTTTCCTCCGGCTGGAGCTGTGAAACCGAAATCACGCAGGCGGGAACCTGTACCGCCCTCTTCGAGGACCTGCTTCAAGATGTTTGAAGTCAGCCATGTTGCGCCAGGGGAAAGAACTCGATAGTTTCGATCTTCGTGCCGAAACCTCTCCTTGCCGTCGCGATCCACGATAGACTCGATGTAATACGGCTCATGCCGAACTCCCCCGGTAGCAAAGACTGAGTAGGCGCTCGTAATATCGAGGACACTTGCCCCTATGGTGCCGATATAGATCGTTGCAGAGGGAGTCACCCGTTCTGAATGCCCAAGACCAGCGTGTTCCATCATGGCGATCACGTTTTCGATTCCAGCTCTTTCCCCAACTCTTACCGTCATCGTGTTCCGTGAACGAATGAGCCCCTGGCTCACCGGCAACATTCCGCCGAACTCACCGTCCGAGTTCTCAGGATGCCACGCTTCAGGTTCCCACGCGATTTCTTCTGGCCCCAGCGCCCCATCACTGATCAGCATTCCGGGAAAAAGCCCCCGCTCAAATGCAGCCCCGTAGACCAGTGGTTTAAACACAGAACCAAGCGAACGGCGTGCCTGTGTCGCCCGATTGAAAGCACTGTGATTGAAATTTCGTCCACCCACGAGGGCTCGAATGGCACCGGTGTAATTTTCCACCACCACTGTGGCAGCTTGTAGATATGGGGGCTCTCCCTTCTGCTGCGGATCGTATCCCGGGTGGGAATATTCTTCGAGATTCTCAATCTCACTCACTCGGTCAGCGACAGCAGTCTCCGAAGCCGCCTGGAGCCGCGGATCAAAAGTAGTCTGGATAGTGAGTCCTCCCACTCCCGTGGAAGAGGGCATCAGCTCCTTCACCCGATCCTCCACCATTTTCAGCAAGTAGGTCTGCCCGGACACCTTTGATTGAGTGCGAAGCATTTTCATCCAGCGTGCCTGATCGAGCACCTGGGGCTTCGCTTCGAGGTGTATCTTGGCCTCTTTTTCCGAAAGCTCTCCTTCGTCGACCATTCGGTTCAACGTTCCCCGCATTTCACGTAAAGCGGCGTCGTAGTGACGAAAAGGGGAAAAGCCATTGGGCGCCCGAATGACTCCTGCGATCATGGCTGCTTCCGGAAGAGTAAGGTCCCGTGCCGATTTCCCGAAATACCCCTGCGCGGCCTGCTCGATCCCATTCATGCCGGTTCCGAGGAATACCCGGTTCACATAGAATGAGAGGATCTCGTCTTTGGAGTAATTTTTCTCGATCCGGCGCGCCAGAGCCATTTCGAGCAGCTTTCTCTCCATAGTCCGCCCGGTAAGACCGTATGTCATGCGAGTGAGCTGCATCGTGATGGTGCTCCCCCCTTGGACAGTGCGTTGTTCTTTGGCGTTGCGAAGCCACGCACGTATCAGCCCTATGCGATCGATTCCGTGATGTCGATAAAAGCGGGAATCTTCTCTCGCGATAAGGGCATTGAGAAAATGCGGCGAGATCTCGTCCAGCGGTATCGGTGTGCCCACATTTTCACCATGGAGATATCCGATCAGTTCCCCGGCAGCATCGATGACGCGAGATTCCATGGGAATCCGGCCTACGGCTTCCATGTCATATTTCGAAGCCATGCGGTCGTAGTGAAAAAACACTATCGCCGCAGCAAACATGCAGAGAAATATGCCGCCCAGGCAGAGGAGAATCAGAACCCTGACCCACGGATTGGAGATCCAGCCTTCTTTCTTGCTCCCTTTCTTCGTAGAACTCCTTTTCTTCACCGAACGACGGTCTCGCGAGCGGCCACTGGACTGTCGCCGCTTTCGACTTCCCGACCTCGTTCCTTTTCGACGATCTGCCATCCAGAGTTCAAACCGTCGCGACAATGAGACAAAAAAGCTCTATTTTCAACCGTGGCTAGTGAAAAGAGATTGGGCTCAACCGACCTCAGGTCATGGCAAGAATGAGTCGAACGGAATCCACACGCAGAGGAGTATCCTTGAGATAAGACTCCATCTGCTTCTGTTCTTCGCGGATTCGCTCCACCTCCTCGTCTCTCACTGGATGCCCAAGTTCCTGCAGCCGAACCAGCCTTTCGACCTCGGCTCCAAGTTCCTCATTCATCTTTTCGACCGCATCTTCGCGGATCTCATCGGCGAATTCATCGGAAACCTTGCCCGCAATTTCGAGCAACTCAGGAACAACTCCGCGGAGCGCTTTGCTCTTTTCGCGAAGGAAAACGGATGGCCCCGGCCGACCGTCTTTCCGGATTCGTTCAATCGAAAAGTCATCCGTACGGTTGCGCCCTTTCTGGTCAACGATCCGGCGGATTGGCTTCGCTGGTAGAAATCGCTCCACGTGCAGATGAGGTGGCGCGACACATTCCAGAACCGAAACGGTCTCCACCATCAGAAGCTGTTCACCAGCATTTTCGAGTCGGAAAAAGGCAGCATTTCCGTGATCCGTCGAAAGAAGGCTCTCGATCGCACTGATCACCATCGGATGATCTGCAGTGAGAAATGTGATGTCCTCTCGTGCCAGAGCGACATTCCGGTCAAACGTAACGGACATCCCTTCTTCGGGGAGCCCCGGAAACGCATCCGCAGAGAAAAGGTGTTCTGGAATCAACACGTAGCTCCGGCTCTCCAGATCTTCCACCGTGACGCCGAAATGATCGAACAACTTCAGCATCAGGAACTCAAGACGGGTATCTTCGTCTAGATCCTGAATTTGAGATACCAGCGCCTGCCCCTGATCCCGGTCGAAAGAACTCAACTCAAGCAAGTGATCTCGCCCGGCTTCCAGCTCTTCATCGACTTTCTTTTTGAACTCCGCTGTCTTATCGAGAAAATCAGGCAATTCGGACTCCCTGTCTTCAGCATCTGCCTCCATGAGGCGATTGAGTTCTTCGTTGAACTCGCGGTAAATCGCTCCCGCTCCGTGAAGAGTTTGCTCGAACGCACCTAGCCCCCGGTGATACCAGAGAGCTTTCAACTCTTCATCCGTCCCTTCCACAAACGGAACGTGGATGTGGATGTCTTCGGTCTGCCCGATTCGGTCGAGTCGGCCGATACGCTGTTCCAGCAATCCGGGATCAGATGGGAGATCAAACAGGATCAGATGGTGAGCAAACTGGAAGTTGCGGCCCTCCGAACCAATCTCGGAACAGATCAGAAGGCGTGCGCCGTCTTCTTCGGCGAACCATGCCGCATTCTTATCCCGCTGCAAAAGGCTAAGCCCTTCGTGGAATAATGCTGCCTGCGCGCTGATTTTTTCTCGCAACGCCGCTTCGATCGCTTCCACAGTCTCCCGAGCGTGGGTGATGAGTAGGAACTTCTCCTCCGGAAGAGACTTCAGGGATTCAACAAGCCAGTCGATTTTTGTCTCGAAAGACTTTTCCGCATCGCAATCGAGCGGATTTAAGTGGGCAACCCGAGTGGGAAAAGTATCGAGAACCAGACGACGGTTGCGGAAGAGAACTCGACCAGTTCCGTGCAAATCGATAAGCGCTGCGAAACATTGTTCGCGGCTCGCGGGAATATCGTTTTCTTTCAGCTTCTCTGCGGCCTCTTTTCCCAGCAGGCTCGCGATCTCCTTGAGATCTTTCGCCCGCATTTTCTCTTCGGAACGCAGACGGTCGGCCAGGTTTGAAATGGATCGATACTTATCCGATTCCTTGATGAACTCATTCAGATCCGAAAAGCGAGCAGGATCGAGCAAACGCAAGCGTGCGAAGTGGCCCTCCTGCCCGAGCTGTTCGGGAGTCGCAGTGAGAAGGAGCAGTCCGGCCGACTTTTCAGCGATGGCTTCGACAGCATCATATTCCGGACTTGAAGACTCCACCGACCATTCGAGGTGATGAGCTTCATCAACAATCGTCAGATCCCAGTCAGCTTCGGCAGCCTGTTTGGCTCGCTTTGCATTTCCAGCCAGCCACGACGTAGCGCAGAGAATCAGTTGATCGTCGAAGAATGGATTCACATCCTTGTCTTGATTTTCTGCCTCGGTTTCAATCGAAGCAGCCCTCTCTTCGTCGTAGATCGCGAATGACATCGCGAAACGGCGGTAAAGTTCGACGAACCATTGATTCACCAGAGCATCGGGAACGAGAATCAAAATTCGATTCGCGTTTCCGCCAAGGTGCAGGCGATGGAGAATCAAACAGGCTTCAATAGTTTTCCCGAGACCGACTTCATCAGCTAGAAGGACTCGAGGCACTTTTCGGTTCGCTACTTCCTCAGCAATGTAGAGCTGGTGTGGAATCAGGGAAACTCGCCCGCCTACAAGCCCACGAACGTCACTGGAGCGGGCCTCATGCTGATTTCGGATCGCAGACTGTCGCAAACTCCACAGCCGTGGGTCGTCGCTCACCCCGGACAACAGTCGCTGCTCCGGGCGCTGGACGTTCATCGTATCGGAGAGACTACTTTCTGGGAGCTCTTTTCCCTCTGCGTCGATGTAGATGAGGCACTTTTCCTCTTCGCGAACATCAGTGACCAGAAATGAATTCCCCTCCTGATCTTTCACCGTATCGCCAGGTTCGAAAGCGACCCGGCGTAGGGGAGCATTTCGAGACGCGTAAGTAAGCGTCTGGCCAACGGCAGGATAAAACGCCTGCACGTGAGAAAGGTCTGCTTTTAAGATGAGGGCCAGGCCATACTCGGCCTGAGTTTCACTAATCCATCGTTGTCCTGGTGCGAACTCCGAAGGGTCCGCCGTGTCGGTTTGATAACGAGATGCTCTCATTCAATCGATCGGGGCGAAGAGTGTAACGCTTTTCCTGCAATGCGCCACCCTCTCGTCCCACGAAAAATTTGTGTTTTGCTGGGGTGGCGACTTAAGCGAGTTCCTGCCCTGTGGCAACCCGGTTTCGACAGTGAAAATTGCAAACTTGGTACCCAAGGCCTGCTTGACTTCGCAAATGACTGCGCTTTTCTTGGCCTCACGATGTGGCACCGCGCCTTCCAGACCTGTTTGCTTCTCGCTTCGCTGACGATTGCGATAGGGGCCAACACGTCTTTTTGTGAGTTCATCAACCTGTTTGGACTTGATGTCCACCACCACGAATCAAGCCGGCATCATCACTGCGCAGAAGCTCACGATCACGATTCAGACAGGGCTCCTTGCCCCGAAGAATGCGAATCTGACATAACGGACGCGAATATTCCGAAAACGGTTTCGTTTCCTGTTTTAGTAACAGAAACGATTCTCCCTCTCTGGCAGGATTCCTTCCAGATTCAGAAGCCATTCAGGACAGAGATTTCTGATTGGGGTCATTGCTTGTCTTCGAGGCGTCCACCTCCGGCGATTTCTCCGCCGGTATCGGGCCGGTTCCTGATTTGATCTGACTTTTTCTGCCGTTCTTTCACCACCTTCGGTGAAATCTCGATACGGCTTGCTGTCGCCCAAGTGCCGTGGCACCTCCCGAAGTGCGATTACCGCCTCGTCATTTCAATTTTCTTTTTCTACTTTCATTTGTACTCATGACTCAATTCCACAATATCCGGCCCCTGTTCTCGGCCCTGCTTCTTTTCGGGAGCATTGGGTTGATTGCCGGATTGCCTTTCCCTGCACCTGGGGAAGAAGCGCGCAGTCTCACTCGAGATGATGCAATTCGCCTGGCTTTCCAGAAAAACCGGGAGCTTGGCGTCGCAGCTCTCGATATCAAACGAGCAGCGAGTCGCATGCGCTGGTCGGGGCGCCTTGAGAATCCAGAGCTGGAACTTTCCTACAGCGGTGATGGCCTCGGGTTGGATGAGAATGAAAGCGTTTTCGAATTGGGCATTTCCCAGAAGTTTCCTCTGACGGCCAAGCTCAAAAACGAGAAGCATCTGCGACGACACCAGATCATTCTGGCTGAAGCAGAAGTCGCAGAAAAGAGAAGAGAGCTTGCCGGAGAAGTGGACCTTGCCATCGTCGATCTTCTTTCGACCCGGGAGAAAATTCGACTCTCCAACAAACTCGTCTCGCTCAACCGTGAAATCTCCGATTTCCTGAAAGAGCAGGCGAAACGAGGCGAAGTCTCAAATCTCGACGTAACCCAGGCAGTCTTGAATGGAAGAACGCTGGAGCAGGAGGTGAAATCCCTTTCGGCTCTGGAGAAGCAGCAGCTTTTGCAACTCAATCAGCTCATCGGGCTCGATGCGACAACCTCGGTTGACCTGCAAAGCAACATGGCTCTTCCGGGAACACGACCGAGCTTCGACGTTTCTCTCCGCACCGTTCTCTGTCAGCGCCCTGATTATGTTCTCGGCCTCACAAAGATTGATGAGGCGGAGGCAGCTATCACCTTGGAAGAATCGAAGCGATGGGAGGACATCGCAGTTCGGTTTTTCATGGAAGAGGAAGATGCCGTCGACGAACCGACCGGCTTGGAAAGCAACACTTTCGCGGGCTTTGGCATTTCAGTTCCTCTGCCCTTGCGAAATCGAAACCAGGAAGGCATCGAGCAGGCCCAGATCAACCACGAAGCAGCCGCCAAGGAACTGGAAGCTGCCCGCTTTCGGATTCGAGGGGAATGCGAAGAGGCTTTCCACGAAAGAGCCGATGCATGGGACATCGCACGAGAAGCCTCAGGCGAAATTCTCCAGCTGGCAGAGAAGAATCTCGAAGACTTCAAAACGGCATACGAACAGGGTCAGGCCAGCCTGATCCAAGTACAAAGGGCTCAAGAGCAAATGCTTGAGCTACGAAATTCATCCGTCGAATACATCACTTTCTATCATCGGGCAGCAGCCCGGGTTCGCCTCGCTACCGGGAGTTATCCCGGCCTTTCAGTGAGCTCGGACCAACCAAAATAATTTCATTCTCCATGAGAACCCTATTTCCGATCTTGTTGATCGCGAGCATACCTTGGGCGCTTTTTGCCGCCGAGGAAGCAATCGATCCCGAAAGAGCCGCCAATACCGTCATCCTCGACAAGACAGCGGTGCAGAACTTGAACGTCAAAACGGTCTTTGTCAGCGAAGAGCAATTCGAGTCGACTGTCTTCGCGATCGGGCGAATCGAAGAGATCCCGGCCAATCATTCCGTCCTGTCTTCCCGAATTGCAGGGAGAGTTTTCGAAGTAAATGCGTTTGTGGGTGACACCGTAAAACAGGACGAAGTGATCGTTCGACTCGAAAGCCGGCAACCCGGCAACCCGGCAACCCTCCCCCGATCATCGACCTGAAAGCACCTCGTGCTGGTCTTGTGGTGGACTCCCACGTTCGACTTGGGGAACCAGTTGAGCCTGAAAACGATCTTCTCGATATATCAGACCGATCAAAGCTCTGGGCTGTCGCAAAAATCCCTGAACCGGAAGCCAAAGGGATCGCACCCGGAACGAAAGCTCGCATTCGAATTCCTGCGATTGGAGATGAATTGATCGAAGCCACTCTGACCCGATTCGGTGTCGAAGCGATTCGCGAAGCCGGTGCGATCGAGGGCATTTTCGAACTCGACAATCTTGATGGCAAACTGACACCAGGCATGCGTGCCGAGTTTTCCATCATCACCGGTCTGAGAGAAAATGTAATGGCAGTCCCTCGCACTGCCGTTCAGGGAGACCCAACGAAGCGAGTAGTCTTCGTGAAAGATTTCGAATTGCCCAATGCCTTCGTTCGAGTTCCCGTCGCCTTGGGAGAACAGAATGAGGAATATGTCGAGGTTCTGACTGGTCTCTTTCCCGGAGACGAAGTAGTCACCCAAGGCTCGTATGCGCTGAGCTTTGCAGGCAGTGGAAGCGGCATGTCGCTCAAAGAAGCACTCGATGCCGCGCACGGGCACGAGCACAACGAAGACGGTTCAGAGATGACAGCCGAACAGAAAGCTGCGCGAGATGCGGAAAAGGAAGGGGCTTCCGGAAGCGGAAGTTCCCCTCTCAGCCTGCCAATCCTGATCTGGGCTGCTTTTACGACGCTCACCACTATCGTCTTCGGACAATTGCTGTGGAACCGATCGAGAAAATCCGCCGCACCGGCTGAATCCTGATCTGATTTCGATATGCTCAATTTCCTGATCAGATTCTCACTGACGCAGCGGGCGCTCATCATTGCCCTCGCGCTAGTCATCCTTGGCATGGGTATCTGGAAACTCACCCAGTTGCCTGTTGAGGTTCTACCCGACCTCACCAAACCCACTGTTACCATCCTGACAGAAGCACCGGGATTCGCACCCGAAGAAGTGGAAACACTCATCACCGTTCCGCTGGAAAATACCCTGATGGGTGTGAACGGAGTGACAAGATTGCGATCCACCAACGACATCTCGCTTTCGCTGATCTTTGTCGAATTCGACTGGGATACCGACATCTACAAAGCGAGGCAGTTCGTGCAGGAACGTTTGACCGGGGCAAGCGAGACCCTTCCCGAGGGAATCACCCCTTATATGACACCAGCGGCCTCTCTCATGGGAGAGATTCTCCTCATAGGCGTCACGGACCCAACTGGAAAAACCGACCCTCGAGATATCCGGACCATCGCTGACTGGACTCTGTCCAAAGGCATCCGTTCCGTGCCCGGAATCGCCGAAGTGCTGGCCATGGGCGGCGGGGTAAAACAACTCCACATCCAGCCACTGCCAAACGAGATGCTCGCTCTCGATGTCACTTTCGAGGAAATACGAGAGGCGGCAGCGGGGGCTGTCAGCAACACCACGGGAGGATTCCTCACCGAATCGGCACAAGAGATCATGGTTCGAAACTTGGCCATGACGACCAACCTTGATGCGATAGCAAATACAGTCGTGTCCTATCAGGACGACCGCCCTATCAGAATTGGGGATGTCGCTTCCGTTACCTGGGATGTGGAGCCCATGCGTGGCGATGCCGGAATGGGCTCGAAACACATGAAGCACAAGCCTGATGGCGACTATCAGGGATATCGCGGTGTCCTCCTCAGCGTCACCAAATCTCCAGGTTTCGACACCATCGCTTTGACCGAAGCAGTGGAAGAGAAGTTAAAGGAACTCGAGACGGCTCTTCCTGAAGTAGCGGAAACGATTATTCTCTACCGGCAGTCCGATTTCATTCACCTCGCGATCGATAACGTGAAAGAAGCTCTTCGCGACGGTGCCCTCATGGTCGCAGTGATCTTGTTCCTCTTTCTGCTCAATTTCCGAGTCACACTGATCACCCTGACTGCGATCCCACTCTCCCTTCTCTCGGCGGTGCTGGTTTTCGACCTGTTTAATCTCACTGTGAATTCGATGACCCTGGGCGGATTTGCCGTGGCCATCGGCATGGTCGTAGATGACGCCATCGTTGATGTGGAAAATGTCTTTCGACGCCTGCGAGAAAATGCCGGCCGAAAAGTTCCTCGCTCGAAACTCGAAGTCATCGCGGAAGCATCTGCCGAGGTTCGGTCCTCCATTCTCTACGCGACTGTCCTCATCATCCTCGTCTTCGTTCCACTGCTCAGCTTGAGCGGCGTGGAAGGCCGCCTGTTCGCCCCGATCGCGATCGCAACCATTGTGAGCATGGCAGCATCCTTCGTCGTTTCCCTGACTGTTATTCCAGTGCTTAGCTCCCTCTTGTTAAATCCCAAGCCAGGCAAGGAGCATAGAGATATCCTTCCTGTGAGATGGTTAAAGGCAGGATTTCGCAATACCTCCCTCCGCCTATCCCTCGACCAACCACTGCTGGTGATCGCTGTCACCCTTCTCTTACTCGCGGCGTCTTTTGTGATTTACTCGGGGATGGGCGGACAGTTTCTCCCCGCCTTCCGCGAACCGACAGCAGTAGTCGCGACTACTGCTGCTCCGGGAACATCCCTCAAGCAAACGACCGAACTCGCTGACGCGGCAATGAACCAGCTGTTGCTCATTCCCGATGTGGAAACGGTTGGCTACCGCGCTGGCCGAGCTGAAAGAGGCGACCACGTTGTTCCCGTTTCCACCGTCGAGTTCGATGTTGAATTCGATAAGGAAACGGAGAGATCCCGCAATGAGATCATGGAAGACATTCGGGACAAAATGAAAACGATTCCCGGAACGTTCAGCGCCTTGAGCGGCCCTCTCGCCGATCGAATCGGCCACATGCTGAGTGGTGTCTCCGCAAAAGTCGCCGTGAAGATCTACGGCCCCGACCTCGAACAACTTCGGTCCATTGGAACCGAGATCGCCGAGGTCGCCAGGAAGATTCCGGGGATGGAAGAAGCGAAAATCGAACAACAGGCTCCGATTCCACAACTTCGAATCGAAGTCGATCGAGACCGCGCGCTGGCCTACGGAGTGAGACCAGCTGAGTTGAACGAAGAACTCGCAGCACTTATGGGAGGAGAAGCGGTCGCCGAGGTCTACGAAGGACAAAAGATCTACGACCTCGTCGTTCGTCTTCCGGAAGAATGGCGGGAATCCCCGGAACGACTGGACGACATCTACATCGATACAACCAGCGGACAGATGATCCCTCTTCGCTACGTTGCCGACATTCGACAAGCGAGCGGACCGAATACCATTCTTCGCGAGAATACGCGACGTCGCTTTGTTGTTTCAATCAACCCAACTACCTCCGACCTGAACTCTGCGGTCGAACAATTGCAAAATGCCGTTAAGACCGAGGTCACTCTTCCCGCAGGCTACAGCATCGCCTTCGAGGGAGAATACCAGGCACAGGCAAAAGCCAAAGAGCGCATCGCTATCACATCGGCAGTGATTCTGTTAGTGATTATTTTCCTACTGTTCAGCTACTTCAGAAGCGGATCGTTCGTAGCTCTAGTTCTCAGCAATATCCCCATCTCGGTGGTAGGAGGCATCTTTTTCACTTGGATGTTGCTCGATACTGTCAGCATCGCCAGCCTCGTCGGCCTGATCGCGATCTCGGGAATTGCTGCGCGAAATACGATCATGCTCGTGTCCCATTACCTCCACTTGATGCGCCACGAGGGAGAAACTTTCAGCCGTCAGATGATCATCCGAGGCACCGAAGAAAGGCTCGTCCCCGTCTTGATGACCGCCCTGTCTGCCGGGATCGCACTGATCCCGTTGGTTCTCGCCTCCGAAGCTCCCGGAAAGGAAATTCTCAACCCTGTCGCCGTCGTTATCGTGGGAGGACTAGTAACTTCCACCTTCCTCGGACTAGCAGTAACCCCCGCCGTCTTCTACGCATTTTGCCGGAAGGCAGCAGAAAAATCCATCGCCGCTGGATCCGCCGCATCTGAATAAATCTGAATCTCAAACCTCTAACGTAAAAACCAATAAGAATCGAAACCCATGAAAATTAAATCACTCGCCCTGTTTTTTGCCGCTATCGCCTTCGCACTGCTTCCCGTCGCATGCACCGAAAAAGAAGATCATGACCACGATCACGATCACGCCGAGCATGACCACGACCATGCTGATCATGAAGAAGGAGATCACGATCATGCAGAAGAAGACCATGACCACGCGGAGGGAGAACACGATCATGAAGATGGCGAGCATAAGCACGAAGACGGGGATCACGACCATGATCATGCTCACATCGAAGACGGTCCTAACGGAGGCCGTTTGCTGACTTCAGTTGAGCCGCACCTCGAATTCTTTGTCACTGAAGATCGCAAGGTTCAGATCACTTCAGTCGATGATGAAGAAAAGCCACAGCCGATCGGAGAACAGACCGTTACCGTTATTGGCGGAAGCCGATCGAACCCGACTCGTATGAGTTTCGCAAAAGAAGGTGACGTGCTTCTTTCCGACATCGCCTTCCCTGAAGGCAACGACTTCCCGGTCGTTGTGCAGATCAAGACCTCACCTGACGCAGACACCGTCACCGAGAAGTTCAACCTGAACCTGGAAGACTGTCCTACCTGTGACAACAAAGAGTACGCTTGCACCTGCGACCACGCTCACTAAGCCTTCAGCGAAGGAATACTTTTCGCATTTGAGACGGGATCGATTTTTCGATCCCGTTTTTTGTGATCCGAGATAGAGTTCTCTATCTTGAGAAATGGAATCAATTCCCACTCGGTCAACACGTCTCGCGGTCGTGCCTTCCCAGGAATTCACTGGCGAAGGTCAGGAGGAATCCTATTTCGGTAGCGGAATTATAGTGGATTTGGTTACCGAGCTTTCCCGTTTCTCGGAAATTGACGTCATCTCACCCCATTCTTCATTCGCCCCCAGGTTGCTGGAATTCGAAGATTCAGAGATCGCCCGCGAGCTTGGCACCGATCTCCTCCTGAAAGTTGGAATCCGAAAACGAGAGGACTCTGTCAGGATCAACGCTCATCTCACCGATCCGGAAAGCAGCTCACTTCTTTGGGCAGAAAAATACGATGTAAGATTGGCGGAACTGATTCAAACTCAGGATTCGTTGGTCGAACAGATTTCAGCCGCCCTTTCTGTTCGTATCCAGACGTCCAAGCTGGATTCTGCCCGAAGGAAACCAATCGAACAACTTGAAGCCTATGATTGGTGGCTTCGGGGAATGGACTATCTTCGAAAAGGAACCTTAGAAGGAGATGAGGAAGCTCGTGAGTATTTCGAGAACGCGCTGGAGAAAGATTCTCATTTCGCCCGGGCTTACCTTGGACTTTCTCTCTCTCATTTCAACGAATGGAGCTGCCAGTCGTGGGAGCTTAGGGAACTCAGCGAATGTCGAGCATTTCAGTATGCCACCAAAGCATTTGAATTGGATGAGAACGATTCACAAACGCATGTGGTGCTTGGACGGGTTTACTGGTTCCGTCAGCAATTCGAACGAGCCGAAACCCATCTAAATCGGGCCTATGAACTGAATCCCAACGATGCTGATGCTCTCGTTATGTTAGCGTCAGGATTTACGTTCATGGGGGACTCAGATCGAGGCGCAGCACTTTGGGAGAGGGCAACTCGATTGAATCCTTTCTTTCCTCCCTGGTATTACGCATTTGGAGGATTCATCAGAATAATGCAGGGCGACTACGAAGAGGGCATTACAATGAGCCTGAAAGCCCCTATCTCCACCGTGTGGATCGATCTCGCTGCCTTTATCGCTCTCGCATACGCCTACTTGGGGAACATGGAGAAAGCCAAAGCCTATCGAGACATCTTTCTCGAAGCCTTTCGCGACAAAATCACAAAAGGTCGAGATCCGCATCCTAACGAAGCATTTGAGTGGTTGGTTTACGTCAACGCATTCAAATGTCCGAATGATTCAGAGACCTATCAGGACGGCCTCAAGTTGGCCGGATTCTGTTCCACTGAGCCGTCAACATCGTCTATTTACAGGAAATCGTTACCGCCAACCCAAACCAGTTCGGAGTTTCGTTTGGAAAGTGATATTCGGCACATCGCTTTTGATTCAACTCACTTGCAGTTACCAGAAGTAAAAGGCTTTCAGGATCTGGAAGAGCTCCTCAAACGGAACGGCGAAGAAGTTCATTGCACTGAACTGATGGGGGTCACATCCGAAACCGGAGAACCCTACGAAGCCCTGGACTCCAAAGCCAGGAACGACTGTGCCTCCCGGATTCGAGAACTGCAGACCGATTTACTCGAAGCAGAAGAGGCAAATGATTCGACTCGAGCAGAAGCGATTCGTGAAGAGTTGGACCCACTCATCGATTACCTGGCGAAAGCAGTCGGCATCGGGGGGCGTTCCCGTCACCTCGCCGCGCCAGCTGAAAGAGCGCGTTCCGCCGTGACTTGGCGAATTCGCAACGCAATCAAAAAGATCGAAGCTGCTGACAAGACTATAGGGCGACACTTCAAGAATGCTGTCCGCACGGGGGCATTCTGTTCCTACCAACCGGAGAAGCCGGTCGCCTGGAAGTTCTAAAGGTCGGATGGTGGAGCCTCACAATGTGAGGGCATTCCTCACGCCTAGTTGGTGATGACAATCCAATCCACCAACATGCAGCCCACACTACTAGAAATTGAAATTCACACCGTAACTTCCGTTGAATCGAGCTATCGCACGATTGCAACAATGGCACTCGCCTTTAGCCAGGACCCTGCCGCGCGCTGGCTCTTTCCCGACAGCTCAGACTTCACGAAGAACTTCTCGGAGTTCGTCCAAGCATTCGCCGGAAAATCATTCGCACAAGAGTCCGCTTTCTACACAGACGACTTCACCGGATCAGCTCTCTGGCTCGGCCCCGACGTCTCTGGAGACGAAGAAGCCGTCATAAGCCTCATCTCCGAACGCGTGCCAGAGGACCGCCTCGACGAGACCTTTGCGGTGTTCTCCCAGATGGATGAATTCCACCCGGAGTTTCCTCACTGGTATCTCCCACTCATCGGAGTTGATCCCATTCATCACGGCAAAGGGCATGGCTCGGCACTCCTTCGTCACGTCCTGAAGGAATGCGACCGAACAGGTATACCAGCCTACCTTGAGTCCAGTTCTCCCGCCAACATCCCGCTCTACGAACGCCATGGATTCAACGTCATAGGCGAGATTCAGGCAGGTAACTCTCCAGTCATATACCCAATGCTCAGACCGGGCTGAGCATGGGACAAGAGCCGATTGAAACTGCCTCTTGCGGGGCCTTTTAATCCCGACGACCGTATCCGTGTTAATGTCGGAGCACGATCACCACCACCATCACAGCAGCGAGAACCTGAAGGTCGCTTTTTTTCTAAACCTCGGGTTTACCCTGCTTGAGGTGGTGGGCGGTATCTGGACAAACAGCGTCGCAATTCTTACCGATGCTGTTCACGATTTCGGCGACTCCCTTTCTCTGGGCCTCGCCTGGTATTTCGACAAATACTCGAAAAGAGAACACACTCCCGGCCATACCTTTGGCTACCGCCGCTATCGCCTGCTCGGAGGGCTGATTACCGGAGTGCTTCTTCTGGTTGGACTTGGCTTCGTTCTCTATCATTCCATCGAGCGACTGAGCGAACCGGCCGAGGTTCGAGTCCCGGGCATGATCGCCCTCGCGGTTCTTGGAATCGCCTTCAATGGGGCCGCTGTTCTCCGGGTAAAACACGGCACTTCTCTGACCGAAAAGATCGTCAGCTGGCATCTCATCGAAGACACCCTCGGCTGGATCGCTGTCTTGATAGGCTCATTGGTGATGCTCTTCTGGGATCTCCCCATCATCGACCCGATCATGTCGATTGGTATCGCCGTATTCGTCCTTTGGAATGTGATCCGCAATCTTGGCAAAGTCGGAAAAGTATTTCTTCAAGCCAGCCCGGAAGGTTTCGACCCGGAAGAATTCCGAAGGTCCGCAGAAGCAATCGAAGGAGTTGAATCCGTCCATCACTTACACTCTTGGTCGGTCGACGGCGAAAGTCATGTCTTCTCCGCCCATGTGGTCAGAAAGGGAAACCCCGACGAAGACCTTCGCATCAAAAACGAGATCCGCGCTTTGCTCGACGAGTTCCCTTTCGAACACGTGACGTTGGAAATCGAGAACATCGACGACTCCTGCCCACAGCGCCCCTCAGACCAAACGCACGAGGACTAGCAATGTGAAGCAGTAGGATCGCTCAGCATCAAATATCGATCCCGGCGACAGCCTTCACAATCATCCAGATCGCCATGGCAATCATCATGACGTTTTCGGTGAGGGAGATAAATCCAAGCGGAACACTGCTCCCGCCACCAACACAGGCACAGTTGAGATCGCGCTTCTCAAGGTAGACCGCCTTGAAAACTGACACTGCACCAATCGTACTCACGATGAGAGCAGCAGGCGCAGCAAGCCAGGTGAACAAACCCGCAATCATCAAAATACCCGCACCCGCTTCGACGAACGGGTAGACATAGGAATAGGGGACGTACCGGCGGGCAACGAGATCATACTGAACAAAACCGGTCGCAAACGACTGCAGATCCTGAAGCTTCAGGATACCCAGGACGCACATACTAAATGCGATAAAGAGCTCAAGAACTCTCAAAATAGAAAGCCCGCCCTCCATCGCAATACATGCGGTCAGTGCCATCAAGAACGTGACCGCAAACACCGCGATCACCGGCTGGTATGTTTCACCCTCTTTAGGGTCCGGCCCAAGCCCGAGGTGCTCTCGGAGTTGATCGTAGCCACCAAGGCGTTCCCCTTCGATGAAAACCTGCGGCGTCTCATCGTAGCCGTTCTCTTCCTTATACGCTTTGTTAGCATCCATGGACTCGAGATGGTGATCTTCCACCTCGAATCCGTTTCGACGTAAAAGGTCGATCGCTTTCACTCCCCACGGACATAGGTGGTCCGGGGCCACCATTCGATAAATTTCAGCTTTTTTACTCACAAGCACTCCTTTCGGCAATCAACATCACTGCGCCGCCTTCACCATCGCGACGTATTTACTAGGATTGGCCTCAAACTTGTCGATACACTCTTTGCAGCAAAGCTTCACAGTCGTGCCTTCGTGTTCCATTACGACAGGTTCTCCCATCCCACCGAGCTCTTCACCTGAGACAACGCAGGTCTTCAGAGGATAGGTGTCGGTTGATGCGGTCTCTTCCGCTGCCTCTTTTTCCGTGCAGGCGGTGAGGCCGAGGAACATAGCGGCAGCCGTAGTAGCGATAAGTGTTTTCGTCAGTTTCATTGTATTATTGGGTTACGGATGTTTTTCTATTTTGGATATTGTGCCGGATCTCTGCGATCCAGCAGTAAAGCGTCGGAACGACAAATACAGTGAGCACGGCCACCGTCATGCCTCCGAATGTCGGAATTGCCATCGGCACCATGACATCGGAGCCGCGCCCGTCGCTGGTCAGCACAGGCAGCAAGGCAAGAAGAGTGGTCGCCGTTGTCATCATGGCAGGGCGGTTACGTTTCACAGCAGCCTCAACGGTCGTGTCCCGAATCTCCTGCAGATCCTTCGGTTTATTCTCGATAAACTTCTGCTGCAGATAAGTTGCCATAATCACCCCGTCGTCTGTCGCGATACCAAAGAGAGCAAGGAAGCCCACCCACACCGCAACACTGAGATTGATCGTATCGATCTGAAACAACTCCCGAAAATCCAAACCACCAATAGCGAAGTCGAGAAACCAGGGCTGATTGTACAGCCAGATCATTATAAACCCTCCTGACCAGGCCACAAAGATCCCGCTAAAAACCAGCAGGGATGTTGGCACGGACCGGAACTGGAGATAGATCAGAATGAAAATCAGAACAAGCGCGAGCGGAACAATCAGGGCCAATCTCTTCTCGGCCCGGACTTGGTTCTCGTAGCTTCCTGTGAACTCGAACTTCACACCAGCCGGAACGACGAAGTCGCCACTCTCGATGTGCTTTTCAATCGTTGCCCGAGCCTCCTCGACCACGCTGACCTCCGCGTTCTCTGGTTGCTTGTCAAAAATGACATAAGCCAGAAGGAAAGTATCCTCACTCTTGATTGCCTGTGGTCCCCTCACGAACTCGATCTCGGAAAGTTCCCCCAGAGGTATCTGCCGCCCATCTGGAGCAGGCACAAGAATCTCACCGAGTTCCTCAATGGAATCTCGGCGCTCACGCAGGTACCGCACCCTGACCGGATAACGCTCCCGCCCTTCCACAGTCGTGGTGATGCGTCGCCCCCCGACAGCCACCTGTATGACATCCTGCACATCTCGGACGCTGATATTGTATCGAGCGATAGCTTCGCGATTAATGTGAATCTCGAGATAGGGTTTCCCGACGACACGATCGGCAAAAACCGTAGCAGGATTAATCGACGGCACTTCTTTGAGGATCGCTTCCAGCTCCAGCGCGACACTCTCGATTGTCTCAAGATCCGGCCCGAATACCTTAAGTCCCATCGGCGCACGCATCCCTGTCTGAAGCATCACGATACGCGTTTCAATGGGCTGCAACTTCGGAGCCGACGTAACACCGGGCATATCTGCTGCGGCCACAATCTCCTTCCATATATCGTCTGGAGTTTGAATTTTGTCCCGCCAGAGCCTTTTGCGGTTTCCGTTTTCATCTTCACCCCACTCAGGCTTGTAGGTGATGATCGTCTCCACCATCGACACGGGAGCCGGATCGAGCGAGCTGTCGACCCGGCCGATTTTCCCAACCACGTTTTCAACTTCGGGAATCGCATTGATCGCCTGGTCCTGCAATTGCAGAATTCGCTTCGCCTCCCCAATCGACGCGTGCGGCATCGTCGTCGGCATGTAGAGAAAAGATCCCTCATTCAGGGACGGCATGAACTCTTTACCGAGACTCTGATAGATCAGAAATCCGCACGCGATCACCACGCCCACCAGCGAGACGAGCAACCACTTTACCCGAAGGAAAAACCGAAGGACACGCTCGTATACCGCCATGAAGGCATACACAGCCCCCAGAAGCAAAGCGATCAACACGGCTACAAAAATGTGATTCCAAAACCCATACGCTGGCCCGAGTGGAGCCCAACCGCTCCCGAGAAACAGCACAACAATGATGCATATTGCGACCAGGAAAATCCGATGAAACCGAGGCGCATTTGCCGAAACCCGGTCAAGTCGCTTTCGAAAAAGCAAATGGATCAGCGGCGGCAGGATCGTTAGCGCGATCAGTACCGACGCAATCAGCGCAAATGTCTTCGTGTAAGCGAGAGGCTTAAAGAGCTTCCCTTCCGCACCTTCCATCGCAAACACAGGCAGGAAACTGATCACAGTCGTGAGAACCGCAGTCAATACTGCGCCACCCACTTCGGCACACGCGGAGAAGATCAAAGGAAGCCTAGGTTCGTCTTCGCCTGCCGCTTCCAGTCGCTTGAGCACATTCTCACAAAGAACAATCCCCATGTCGACGATCGTCCCAATGGCAATCGCAATACCTGACAGAGCCACCACGTTTGCATCCACCCCGAACAACTTCATTCCCACAAACGTTATGAGAACGGCTGCCGGGAGCATCAATGAGATCAAGAGTGAACTTCGGAGGTGAAAGACCAGCAGCAAGACCACGACAATGGTAATCAATATCTCCTCAGTGAGTGCCGTGTTGAGCGTCTCAAGAGTCTCATTGATCAGACCAGTTCGATCATAAAAAGGAACAATGGTTACCTGGCTGACAGTGCCGTCTTCCAGTGTCTTTTTGGGAAGACCAGTCTCGATTCCCTTGATCGTTTCCTTAACATTTTGAATCGTCTCCATCGGGTTGGCCCCGTATCGAGCGACAACGACGCCACCTACCGCCTCAGCGCCTGCTTTATCGAGAACCCCTCGCCGAAGAGCCGGTCCGAATCCGATCTCTGCCACTTCGTCGAGTGTGATCGGGATATCCCCTCTCGCACCCACCGCAGTCTGACGCAGGTCGTCCAGCGAAGTGAGAAAACCACGTCCGCGGATGACGTATTCCATTCGATTGATCTCGATCGTTCTCGCGCCGACATCGAGGTTCGAGTCCATCACCGCCTTGTAGATCTGATTGATCGTGATGCCGAAAGCACGCATCGCATCCGGATCCACATCGATTTGATACTCCTTCACAAAGCCGCCAATCGAAGCCACTTCCGCTACACCATCCGTTCCCTGGAGAGCATATCGCACATAGAAATCCTGGATGCTTCTCAGCTCTTGTGGATCCCATCCTCCAACGGGATTTCCCTCTGGATCTCGCCCTTCCAGCGTATACCAATACACCTGGCCGAGAGCCGTGGCGTCAGGCCCTAATGCAGGACTGACCGAGTCCGGCAGCGTCCCGGCAGGCAGGCTGTTCAGCTTCTCCAGGATCTTCGCACGAGACCAGTCCCATTCCGCATCCTCCTTGAAGATCACGTAAATGCTGGAAAAGCCGAAGTAAGAGTAACTCCGGATCGTCTTGACCTCAGGAATGCCTAACAAAGCTGCCGTTAGCGGAAACGTGATCTGATCTTCGACATCCTGCGGCGACCGTCCCATCCATTCAGTGAAAACGATCTGCTGGTTCTCACCAATGTCGGGAATAGCATCCACCGGAACGGATTTCATCGTTCCTTTGCCAACATCCCAATCAAAAGGTGCGACAAGCACACCCCACACGATCAGCATGAAACCAACGAGCAGCACGATCAATTTGTTCTGCAGACAGAACCCGATCAGGCTGGTGACGGGTGAGCGATTTTCTTCTGGAAGCTGCATCGCGTTACCTCTTGTCTATTTCTGGTCCTGCCAGCTGTTCCTCAATGTCGCCGCAGTTCAGCATCGAAGCGCCAAAGTAGGGATTCAAAATCTGGTCACCTGACTGTAGCCAGTCAGCACCCTGATTTTTGAAAGCCATCGGGCAGTGGGCCTTGAATACCGTTGCCTCCAACGATCCGCCGAAAGTCGACACGACTGTTTCCATCGCCTGCGAAAGCCCTTTGAAGGAAACTCTCTGTTGAGCAATCGTATCACTTTCAGAAATTTTCTCCGATGCACTCTTCAGCGTTTTCGAAAGGGAGTTCGCGAGAAACGAAGCCTTTTCGTTTTGCCCCAATGTACGAGCAAAGTCCGAAACAATAGGCAGCATACCCTTTGCAGCCGACTGCGCATTTTCGGCGCTATCATTGGCAAGGGCCTTCTGGAGAGAAAAATACCCATCAACTAGCTCCGATACGACTTCCGTTTCCTCCGCAGTGAGTTCTATTACACCCGGCGAAGCAATCTGCTCGGTCACTTCCCCACATCGAAGCATGGTGGAGCCAAAATAGGGATTTAAGAGATCCTCATCGGGCTGCAACCACGTCCCGCCTTTGTTATCGAACGCCATCGGGCAGTAGTGAGAGTAGACAGGAACACTCACCGTGCCGAACCGTCTCACCATTTCATCAACAAGAAGCGTGAGCCCTTGAAATGATTTTCGAAATGGTTCGATCTCTTCCAATGCCCGAATGACCTTTACCGACTCATTGAGCCGTCCTGACAAGTCCTCCCAGACGACCGCAGACGACGGAGCCAGCTTCTTGTCATCCACACCTTGTAGCTTCTCTGCGAACTGATCCGCCGCCTCTTTCGCTTTCTCCAGCGAGTCGCCAGCGAGCGAGTCTTGGATCGCAAAATAGGATTTCAGTAGCCCATCGGTCTCGCTCAGAAATTCGTCTGGAGCGGGTGACTCGGGAAAAAGGCGATCCCCTTCTTCCTCACCCGGAAGCATCATACTCGTCTTCGCCTGGATCTGCAGCGCGCTGTCGATTACAAAGCCGCCTTCTGCCACCACTTTCTCGCCGGGCTTCAGGCCAGCTTCCACGATATACTTGTCTCCCGCGCGGGGCCCGAGAAGGACTTCACGCCCGTCAAAAGTCGGTTGCTCGACATTTGGCTTTTCCACATAAACAATGGATCGCTTTCCCGTATGCAAAACCGCACTCACCGGGATCACCATGGGCGGTTCACCCTCATCCTTAGAGGACACGTAGCCGAGTTTCTCTGCAGGGACGAGATCCATTCCGCAGATATCACACTGTCCGGGACTGTCCTTCACAATTTCCGGGTGCATCGGACTGATCCACTTTCCCGCTAGTGAGGGGTCGAGCACTCGGCCGGCACCAGCGACCTTTGCCTTCACGACACCCGAGACATACATCCCCGGTTTCAGCAATCCCTCTTCATTCGGGACATTCACACGCACCGATACCGTTCGGGTGGAAGAATCAAGTTCAGGAGAAATAAAGGAGATCCTTCCGTGAAACGTCTTACCCGGCATGGACTCGGTCGTGAATGCGACATCCTGACCGAACCTCAGCCAAGGCGTATCACTCTCGTACGCATCGAGCATCACCCATACCTCATCGAGTTCTGCAATTCGGAAAAACGGGCTCCCGGTCTGCACGTAGTCGCCTTCGTTTACGCTCTTGTGGGTAACGATTCCCGACATCGGGGCATCGATCATCAAAAGATCGGATGTCTTCCCTGACGATTCGATTTCGCGAATTCTCTCTTCTGGGAAGCCCCAGAGCCTGAGCTTGTCACGAGCGACCCGTAAAGCATCTTGATTGTTGAAACGCTTGGCCGTGAGCAGCTCGGTTTGGGCAGCAAGAAGCTCAGGGCTATAGACCTCCGCCAGATGGTCGTCTTTCTTCACCGGAATTCCCGTGTAATCGACAAAGAGCCTGTCGATACGTGCCGGGAATCTGGCAGCCACTGTTTTCATCGAGGTCTCGTCGTAGGCGACTTTGCCGAAAAGGCGAACGTCCGTCTCCGGATGTTCGCGCACCACTTCGACGGTGGTAATGCCAGCGAGAGCTTTCGCCGCTTCGGACATCGAAAATGTTCTCTCCCCATCGCTCGTCCCCATTGAGCTGAGCGGGATAAGGTCCATCGCACAGATGGGGCATTTGCCAGGTTTGGGAGCTTTCACCTGTGGATGCATGGAGCAGGTCCACACCTCATCTTGCGATGCGGTGCCGGAGCCATCTGTCGCAGACCCTGAGTGATCATGATCTTCATGGCTACCTCCGCCACGAAAGAGTAACGCGCCTGCGACCAATCCCACTACCAAGGCGAGACCAATCGGTAGATATCGTTTCATTTTTCTGATGAGTATGGTTCCGTCAAGACACGGATCTGCCACGCCGCCTTGTGAGCATCGGCCAGCGCTCTTGCCCTCATCAGGCGCAGATCGAGCAGCACCCGCTCCGACTCGATGAGATCGGTCAGGGATGCTTTGTCATTCCGGAAATCTTCTTTTGTTAGTTCAACCGCCTGCTCGGCAGACGGGATCAGTTTGTTATCATAGTTGCGCAGTCGGTCGATTGACTCCTGCTGCGCGGCATAATAGCGAATCGCCTCGGCGATAAGCATTTGCCTGATCGCTTCACGGCTGGCACCAGCCGATCGGGTCATGGCTTCCGCTTCTTCGCGTTCGGCGCGATATTTCTCTCGTCGCAAGGGAAGCTTCACACCAACCATCACGGAGCTCGCCGTTTCTCCACCGTTTCCGATATCGATGGCGTTTGCTCCAAGGGTAAAGCTCGGTTTGTTGGACTTGTCCGCGAGAGCTTCTCCACGCTCCGCTTTCTCCACAAAGGCATCCGCCAAATGAATCCTCGGATGATGCGATTGGATTTCTCCCTTGATGCGATCCAACGGCATCAAAGCCGGAGCCCTCGAAGGCAGGTGCGGCCAAGGGATCGTCTCCGAATCCGGCTCTCTTCCCAGATTGGCTTTCAACTGCGCATCCAATCCCGGACGCTGGTCAGTCAGAGTGGAGAACTCCTGTTCCGCCATAGCCAACTCGACGTCGAGGCGTAGCCGATTGCTCAGGCTACCGCCTGTTCTCACTTTTTCGTCCACGACAGGACCGAGTTGCCGGATCAGCCCAAGGTTCTCCGATGCTCTATCGGTCGCCTCTTTCAGATAGGCATATTCGATCGTTGCGAGACCGACTTTCTCGATCACTTCTCGTCGCTTGGTTTCATACTGAAAATAAGCAACGCGAGCATTGGCATCGGCGACCTTCTCTTTCAGTTTGAGAACACCGGGCCAAGGCAAGGCTTGAGAGATGGAGAAAACCCGCTCCTGAGGACCGGTTCGAGTCTGGACACTGGAGAGAAACTCCGAATAACTCGCCACAGGCTCATCTAAAGCCCTTACCTGCGGGGCTTTGCGCATCGCAGCCTCGTAGTTCTGGTAGGCAGCTTCTACTTCTGGGTTGGAGCGCAAAGCTTCCACCAAGTAGGCATCCTGCGCCCAGCAGGAAACACTAGCGATCGTAACCGCGAGGAAAAGAATCTGTTTTAGATACATTTGGGTGATTTCATGGAGAGATAAACGAAAAGAGAAATGATCTGTCCCGCAAGACAGGTAAAACAACTTTCTTCGTTACATCAAACCACAAAGACTCCCAGGACCGCACGATTCAAATGCTCAAATGTCGGCGGTGAAACGGAAACCAAAGCCGTCTCGGCAAGGTTTTCCATCGAACGGGGAGAAATTCGGATCTCGTTGCTCTCAAAAGAAGGCAACTCAATCACGGTTAGCTCGGGAGTGAATCCGTTCTGAACGGGAATCGACACTTGGATATCATCTTCCCCGTTACAATGCGGGCAATCCTCTTTCCCGGGGTGAGAGTGACTACTTTTCTCACTGTGACAGCAGGAAGGAACCTCCTCCGCTGTGTTCATCCCGCCACATAAGCATACCGGAGCCAACGCCAGCTGCAGGCAGGCAATAAAAATGGCGGTAATGGTAAGCTTCATTCTATTTCAAACGTCCCCGAGCATCAGACAAGTGTCAAGTGGGCCATGCTCAGAGTTTTACGACACCGATCTCGATCCCTCGTTCAAGCTCGTCTCAACTCACTCCCGTATCTTGAACTCTCCCGAGACTGAATCTGATCGTATATTACAAGTAGAAGGAAATCCGCATGCAGCACGAAGAGACAAAACAACAAGCAGACCACAAAGAGCATTCCTGTTGCGGAGGAGGCTCCCATTCATCAGCGAATACGGCTCCTTCAACGGCCGCACCAGGCCAGTATACCTGCCCCATGCACCCTGAGGTGGTTTCCGACACACCTGGCGACTGCCCGAAGTGTGGAATGTCTCTCGAACGGGTCGGACCACCAGTCAATTCGAGTAAGACCGTCTACACCTGCCCGATGCATCCGGAGATCGAGCAGGACTCGCCCGGGGACTGCCCAAAGTGCGGAATGCCTCTCGAACCAAAAGGAGTCCCTTCCGGCGACGATCATGCCGACGCCGAAATCCGAGATCTCACTCGAAAATTCTGGATCGCACTCGCCCTCACGATTCCCGTGTTTTTCATCGCGATGGGAGGAATGATTCCCGGCCTCAACCTCAATTCCTGGCTTCCTCATTCCGTATCCAAATGGATCGAACTGGTTTTGACCGTTCCCGTCGTCTTCTGGGCGGGCGGACTCTTTTTTCGCAGGGGCTGGCAGTCCATCGTGAACCGTTCCCCGAATATGTTTACTCTGATCATGGTCGGAGTCGGAGCTGCTTTTTTCTACAGCGCGGTGGCCGTCATAGCGCCCGGCATCTTCCCAGACTCATTCAAAGACCACGGCGAGGTCGGGCTGTATTTTGAGTCAGCAGCAGTCATCACCGTTCTTGTGCTGCTCGGACAACTCCTGGAAGCCCGCGCACGAAGCCGAACAGGTCAGGCAATTCAATCCCTGATGAGCCTCGCTGCGAATACCGCCCACCGGATCCGTGACGGAAAAGAGGAAGACGTGCCCGTGGACGAACTCAACCCCGGCGACATCCTTCGAGTCAAACCCGGAGAAAAGATCCCCATCGACGGTGTAATCGAAGACGGCACCAGCCACATCGATGAATCAATGATAACCGGTGAGCCGATCCCGGTGGAAAAGAAGCCGGGCGACTCCGTCATCGGCGCCACCGTAAATCAGAAAGGCGCCTTCACCATGCGAGCCGAGAAGGTCGGTGGCGACACTCTCCTTTCCCAAATCGTAAACATGGTCGCCGAGGCCCAGCGCAGCCGTGCCCCTATCCAGAAACTCGCGGATAGCGTTGCTGCTTGGTTTGTCCCAGCCGTCATTCTCTCAGCGATCATCACCTTCGCCATTTGGGCGATCTGGGGACCTGCGCCCGCTTTTGCCTACGCCATCGTAAATGCAGTCTCAGTCCTGATTATCGCCTGTCCCTGCGCACTGGGACTCGCCACTCCCATGTCGATCATGGTCGGGGTGGGACGCGCCGCGAATGAAGGAATTCTCGTGAAGAATGCAGATGCAATCGAACGGACGGAAAAGGTGAACGTATTGATCACTGACAAGACAGGCACTCTCACCAAAGGCGAGCCCAAAGTCACCGATCTTGTACCAGTTGAAGGTTTGTCCGAGACAGAACTGCTCTCCATCACCGCCGCGTTGGAGTCGTCAAGCGAGCACCCGATCGGTCAGGCCATCGTCAACAAGGCGAAAGAAGCGAATATCGAACTCCAGAATGCTGACGATTTCGAGTCCGTAACCGGAGGCGGCATCAAAGGCACTGTCGATGAGAAAACTATCCTGATCGGGAAAGAGGCATTCTTAAAGGAACAGGGCGTGAGCTTTTCCGATACAATCCTGGAAAAGGGTCACAACTTCCAGAAAGCAGCCAAAACAGTCGTCTGGATTTCCCGTGACGCAGAGGTTATTGGTGTGATTGGGATTTCCGACCCTATCAAAGAATCCACCCCCAATGCGGTGAAGAAGCTTCACTCTCTTGGCATTCGCCTTGTCATGGCCACCGGCGATAACGAAGCCACTGCCAAGGCCGTCGGTTCAGAGCTGAATATCGATGAGATTCACGCTGGCTTGAGCCCTGAGCAAAAGATCGAACTAGTAAAGAAACTCAAGTCTGAAGGCCATATTGTAGCTATGGCGGGTGACGGCATCAACGACGCCCCCGCGCTTGCCGAAGCGGACGTTGGTATCGCCATGGGAACCGGGACAGACGTAGCGATGGAAAGCGCAGGGATCACTCTCGTGAAGGGCGACCTGAACGGCATTGCAAAGTCCATCGACCTGAGCAAATCCGTGATGCGAAACATCCGCCAGAACCTCTGGTTCGCCTTCGGCTACAATGCTCTCGGAGTCCCCATTGCCGCTGGAATTCTCTATCCATTCATCGGCCTGCTACTCAGCCCAATGATCGCGGGTGCCGCGATGAGTTTCAGTTCCGTATCAGTTATTACCAACTCCCTTCGACTTCGAAAACAGGAACTCGGCGCATGACTTGATCATTCTTTCGGTTTGGGCTACCCATTGGGTTTCAAACCGCCCCTGTATATCAAGCATGTCGGAGGATTCCTTTCCTTTCCCTAACGAAATTTACCCCGCCAACTGGTTCGAAAGAATGAGCCCGAAGGACTTGTTCCCGGGTAACCGCCCTCTCGAAATCGACCTCGGCTGCGGCGACGGCTCGTTCCTTGTCAGGATGGCCGATGAGTTTCCAGACCGAAACTTCCTGGGCATCGAGCGGCTACTGGGAAGAGTTCGAAAAGTCAGCCGCAAATCTGTCCGCGCGGGTCTTGCCAACGCTCGCGTTCTTCGGGCCGATTCGAACTATGCCGTCGAGTGGCTCCTCCCACTGGAGTGTGCCGAGCGGATTCACTTCCTCTGCCCTGATCCGTGGCCGAAAAAGAAACATGCCCGTCGCAGGCAGATGTGCCAGCTATCCTTCCTGAAGTCCCTCCACTCGTTGTTGAAAGAAAATGGCGAACTTCTCTTCATGACGGACGCATACCCTTACTACGAAGAAGCGCTCGAGGTTCAGGATACTTGCGACTTCTTCGAAGTTCTTCCCTGGGAAGAAGGAGATTTTTTCTACGCGAAAACCGACTTTGAAGAGCAATGGCTCAGCGAAGGCAAATCGATGAATCGACTTCGCTTGAGGAAAATCTAGTCTTACCTGACTGAGATCTCAGCCTTTCGCACGATCATCGTATCTTCATCTCCGTGAAGATACAGGAACCCACATCGAACCGTTCGGTCGACGAGCGCCCGCTCCCCTGACACGTTGCCTTCTACAATCTGAATGCGACTCCGCATCTCCGTCGAGACGGGAGTTCCTGACGGATACTCCAGGGACTCGAACGCACAGTTCTTCAGAAGCCCCTTGAGCTCTGTCTCAAAAAGCCTCAGCTGTTTCAAGCTCCCCTCATCACCCCGCTTTTCGGCCGCCTTGATCATGGCCTCCAGCATATCGAGTCGTTTCACGATCCCCTTTCCCACTTCTAGATCACGATGCAAATCGTGAGGGGACCGAGACATTTCCACTATGGGAGCAATGGGCGCAGTCGGCTCATCAGACTCTGTATCTGGAGCCTCAACCGCCACCCGCGCCTCTGGCTTTTGCCCTACCTTTCTGCCGAAAAGAAAACCCAGTAGAGCCCCCACAGACGCAACGCCACACAAAATCAGTATTTCAGCCAAAGTCATTTTACCCTTTCACAGCTTCAACCAACCGGTCGAAATCACCGTCAAAGAGATCGACTCCAGCTGCAACATCTTCCAATTGCTTGGCGTTACTCTCCTGTGACAAATCTCCTTCGGTTTTGGAAATGGTATTCAGAAAAATCCCACGGCATTCGAGATCGCCATGCCAAATGGCACCCAGCGTCAGAAGAGTATGGTTTAATACACCCAGTCGATTCGCAGCCACGATCAAGACAGGCAAGTCCAACAAAACCGCTAGGTCTGCCATCGTTCGCGTCGAGTCGACCGGCACCATCCAGCCGCCAGCCCCTTCCACAACAACAAAGTCGAACTCCTCGCGAAGCTTCTGATATCGCTCGACAAGAATAGAAAAATCGACCTCGTCTCCTGAAAGCATCGCCGACGGCGCCAATGGATCAGGGAACCAAAGGGGCGCGATGTCCTCCAATTTCAAACCGGGCTCCCCACTCGCTTCCAGCAGTGCGTTCGAATCCTCCCGGCTCCCACATTCGATGGGCTTCATTCCGACGGCTCTCACACCTGCGGCTCTCAGCCTACGAACAAGCTCGGTCGCGACATAAGTTTTACCTACGTCTGTATCAGTGCCAGTTACGAACAAACCGCCTGCCTTCATTCTCCGATCTCAGCAGTGACTGTCGCGGCAAGAACGTCCGCCATCTTGCCGATCTGGTCCGCATCTTTTCCTTCCACCAGGATTCGCATCAGCGGCTCCGTTCCGGAATAGCGCACGAGCACCCTGCCAGAGGTACCCAATTCTTTCTCGACCTCATCACGCTTCGCCGCTGCCTTCAAGTCGTCGAAATTAGGCTTGGACGAAACGCGAACATTTCGCTGAACCTGCGGAAACTTCTTCATCACCTTCCGCAACTCGCTTAGCGGCTTGCCACTCTCCTTCATAATCCGGAGAAGCTGCACCGCCGAAACAATCCCATCCCCCGTCGTGTTGTGGTCGAGAAAAATGAAATGCCCGCTCTGTTCGCCGCCAAAGTTGAAACCGCCCTCCTTCATCTTCTCCATCACATAGCGATCCCCAACACCAGCACGCACAACACGTCCACCGGCTTCGGTCACCGCTTCTTCCAACCCGGCATTACTCATGACCGTGGCGACAAGAGTATTCTCTTTCAGCGTGCCTTCCTTGATCATCCAGGTCGCAGCAATCGCCATGATCTCGTCACCGTCCAGAACACTGCCGGTTTCATCTGCGAGAAGGACTCGATCTGCATCACCATCGTGAGAGACACCCACGGCAGCACCAGTCTCGCGGACCAGCCCTTCGATCACTTCCGCATGCGTACATCCGCAATCCTCGTTGATATTGATTCCACTCGGCCGGTTGTGGAAAACCTTCACTCCGGCTCCTAACGAACGCAGAATCGTCTCGCTGGTCTCGTAGCTGGCACCATTGGCCGTATCGAGGGCAACGGTAACCCCTTCCAGTAGAGTGGCATCGTCACCCACCGTCGCTCTCACAAAATCCACATATCTCGAAATCGCATTCTCGAGCGGAGCGCATCGCCCTACCGATCCAGCGCCTTGGAATGGTGCATCTGACAGAACACGCGACTCCATGGCCAGCTCCACTTCGTCTTCGAGCTTGAATCCATCAGGACCAAAAAATTTGATTCCATTATCCCCGAAAGGATTGTGAGAAGCTGAGATCACGATACCACACAGAGCATTCTGCTCTCGAGTCAGCATGGCCACCGCCGGTGTCGGTATGACACCGCACAATTGCACATCCACACCCATAGAGGTAAACCCAGCACTAATCGCCGCCTCCAGCATGTCTCCGGATTGCCGGGTATCGCGCCCGATTACCACCACCGGCCACTCGCGAGAATCGCCTCGCTTTTCCAGAAAGATTTCTGCCGCTGCCTGACCTAGACGAACCACAAACTCAGGCGTCAAAGGATACACATTCGCCTCTGATCGAATACCATCGGTTCCGAAGAACTGCCGCTTCACTTCGCTCATACAAAAAAATACTGTCCCAATTCTATTCGCTTCCGGGAATCGGGGGCGTAAGAGGGTTTAAAATGGACTCCTCGACTGTGGGAGTCGTCGTTGTTCGGACAGGCGGGCTACCTGTGCCTGGAACAGGGAAAGAGACCCTTTCCGAATCCAAATGGGATTTGATCAGATACCAGATGGAAAATGCCACAAGGAGAGACACGAGCTTTCCTTTCCAATGCTCGGTGAAGAAAAGCTTAATCCTTGTCATCCTCTTCCTCCTCTGTTTCCAGTTCAGAATCCTGATTACTCAGCAACCCGTTCAGGCGCTCCTTCAATTCATCATCTTCCAGATCGCGCTCCAATTTCCCAGCTATTGCGATGGAAATGGCACCGGTCTCCTCCGACACCACCAGAGCAATCGCATCCGATTCCTCCGTGATTCCCATGGCAGCACGGTGACGCAGGCCAATGCTTTGGTCGCTCAGTTCCCGCTGATTCAGTGGAAACACACATCCGGCGCCAGCAATTCGTTCATCGGTCACTCGGACCACCATTCCACCATCGTGAAGGGTCGTTCCACTGTGAAACACCGTGTAGACAATCTCGGGAGTAAGTTGGCAATCCATCTCCGTTCCCGTTTCCAGGTATTGCTTCAAATCAATTCCACGCTCGATAGCAATCAACGCCCCCACTCTCTTCCGCGACAGTGTCTCCACGATTTCGATAAGATGATCCGCAAATCGCGCCCGCGTCTTCTCATTCATCGACGAGAAAAACCGGTGACTCCCTAGCTCCGCCAGCGCCCGCCTCAATTCCGGCTGGAAGATGATCACCAGCGTAATAGCAAGAAAGACGGAAACATATTTCAACAGCCACCCAATCACCGTCAGATCCAGCCACTCCGAGAGCAGCGTCATCGCGATGTAGATACCGATCAGAGCAGTGAAAATTCGGGCACCTCGTGTCGCCCGGAAATACCGATAGGTGTTGTAGATAATCACCCAGAGGATGATCATCTCAATGGCGTGGCGCCAGTGCAGCCTTATAAATTCACCTACAGCTTCCATACTCACCCAGATCGGGAGGCCTTACATTACATGCTGTAACAGAGATCTGCACCTTTCCTCGACGGAAATTCTCAACCCTTCTCTGGAAGGGCGACCGAAGCGACCGCCATAGCCGCGATCCCCTCCTTTCTTCCGACAAATCCCATCGTTTCGTTCGTGGTTGCCTTGATTCCGATATCCCCAGCATCAATCCCAAGCGCGGCGCCGATCGCAGACTTCATACTCCCGGCGTGAGACATCACACGTGGTGCTTCCGCGATAAGAGTCGCATCAATGTTCTCGATGTATCCGGCAAACGCGCTGACTCGCTCCGCCGCCTTCTCCAGAATCTTCATGCTGCTGATTCCCTCAATCGAGTCATCGGATGGAGGAAACCAGTATCCGATATCGGGCTGACCGAGCGCACCGAGAATGGCGTCGGCGATGGCATGAGAGAGAACATCGGCATCCGAATGCCCGGCAAGGCCGTGAGTATGCGGGATCACAACTCCCCCCAGCACCAGTGGGCGCCCTTCGGCAAACTGGTGCACATCATAGCCTATTCCGGTTCGGTATCTCATGGATTACACTAGCCCCTCAAAGGAGAGTTTTCCATTAGTTGCCACGATGCTCGACTTGTCAGGGTTGGCATCCGACGGCGAAAGGCTCACCGATCCACCTCCTCGCTCGACCATAAGCTGTCCCGCTGCGATGTCCCAGATGCTGATCATTTCCTCAATGTAGGCATCCAGTCGGCCACAGGCGATGTAGGCCAGCGCTAGGGCTGCGCTTCCCATCATACGGGTTTTCCTGACGCGGAAAGCAATCGCTCGATATCGCTCCAGACCCGCATCAATCGACTCCTTCGTCTTGGAAAAACCTATCGTTACCACCGCCTCGCTGAGTTCCCCCCGATCGCTAGGAGTAATCGGCTTTCCATTTCGGGTCGCGGGACCTTCGTAATCGACCGCAAACATCTCGTCCATCATCGGGTCGTAGATCGCTCCGATTTTCAACTCTCCTCCCTGCCGCATCGCAATCGACACGCAGAAATGGGGTATCCCGAAAAAGAAATTCACCGTCCCATCAATCGGATCGACGATCCACTGGGTATCACTCGACTGATCTCCCGCAATTCCCTCTTCACCGTAGATGGCATGATCGGGAAACCGCTCAAGGATGCGCTTCTCGATCAACTTCTGGCTTTCCACATCCAGGGCCAGCTTGATGTCATGAGAGTGCATTTCATCCACATCGAGAGAACTCTCATAATTCTCTCTCAGCAAAGCGCCCGCTTCCCGGGCCGCGGCAATGGCAAGTTCCAGTTCCGGTGACATAAATTCGTTCGGTTTCGCGATGAGGCCCCCAGATGAGACCTCAATTCCGCGACATTCGTCGGGGCGAACCACCACTTTCGCAAGCCTCGAGACAGAAACAATTCCTCACGAAAGTCGCTTTCGCATCCTTCGATGAGGTATCCCCACCTCAACGAACGGCTCTCCCTCTGCACAAAAGCCGATCGCCTCATAAAACGGAACCACCTCACCGCGAGAATGAAGCACCAGCTCGCACACCCCCTCCTCTCTGGCCTTTTCCTCGACCGCCAGCATCAACTTTCTCCCGATTCCCTTCCCCTGAAGCTCTGGTGCTACAGCAACCTGCCGCACCTTCCAGGCGAGACCATCATCCCCAACCTCACGCACCACCAGACCACCCGCCAGCTTTCCGTCCAGATAGGATAGCAAATGACGATCATCGGCCTCTTCCCGAAGATCGTCAGCAGAGTAAGAAAGACCGAGCGGCAGCCTGAGGACTTTTTCCCTCAGGCTCAGCCACTCAGCAAAAGCCTCATCGCTTTGCCGGATCCAGATCGTTTTCAATGGACCGGCACGTTACGTCCAGAAAATCAGTGGGCGTGGCAGAATTCCTCGAAACGGTCGAGACCCTTCTTGATCACGTCCAGGCTGGTCGCGTAGCTCAAACGAACCGACATATCGTATCCGAAAGCCGCTCCAGGAACCGCTGCCACCTGGTAGCGAGAAAGGAGCTTCTCCGTCAGATTCATCGAGTTAAGACCAATCTTCGTGGTATCCACGAGGAAGTAGAAAGCGCCTTCAGGCTCGACAATCTCGATATTATTGATCTTCTGGAGACGGCTCATCATGTACTGACGACGCATGTCATACTCCTCGACCATATCGGTGATCATTCCCTGATCTCCCTGGAGAGCAGCGAGAGCTCCATACTGAGCAAAACTCGTCGGATTGGAAGTCGTGTGGCTCTGGATGATGCTGATCGCTTTGGCGATCTCCGCAGGAGCCGCAGTGTAGCCGAGACGCCAACCGGTCATCGCATAGACCTTACTGAAGCCGTTCACAGTGATCGTCAGCGCTTTCGCCTCTTCACTGAGAGCTGCCGTGCTGATGTGCTTCTTCTCGTTGTAGATCAACTTTTCGTAAATTTCGTCAGAGAGAATCAGGATATCTTCAGAAGCTGCCACTTCCACGATCGCTTCCAGTTCTTCCTGAGAGTAAACAGCGCCCGTAGGGTTGTTCGGGCTGTTGAGGATCAACATCTTGGTGCGGCCGCTGATCGCTTCCTCGAACTCGTCAGCAGTGAGCTTCCATCCATTTTCCCGCTTGGTTTCGATAACGTAAGGCTCAGCACCCGCGAGACGAACCATCTCAGGATAGCTGGTCCAGTAAGGAGCAGGGATGATCACCTCGTCCTCAGGATCACAGCAGGCAAGAATCGCATTGTAGCAGGAGTGCTTGGCACCGCAGTTAATTGAAATCTGGCTTGGCTCGTATTCGATGCCGTTGTCTACGAGGAGCTTGGCAGCCAAAGCTTCCTTCAGCTCAGCAATTCCAGTTGCAGGAGTATACTTGGTCTTTCCCTCCTGAAGCGCTTCGATAGCGGCGTCCTTGATGTGCTGAGGGGTGTCGAGATCGGGTTCACCTGCGCCGAAGCTGGCCACATCGATACCCTCGTCCCTCATCTTCTTGGCAGCTGCGGTGATTGCCAGGGTCTGCGAAGGGGCGATCTCGGAAAACTTTTCGGCGATGAAACTCATGTCTGTCAGATGAAATTGGGGTTATTTGGCCCCTCAATTTCGCAGACACTTGGACAGCCCTAAGGGCAGTTGTTACAAAGTGGATCGAAGAATCAGGGGCCTTCACATTATAGTTATCCCGCATCGACGGGGATTTGGTGATGGCTCGACCGCAACTCCGTGAACAATGCGGAATGTTGTCCTACGCGATCTGGCGCTGGATTCAAGTGAAATACCACGTTGAGGACAATTTCTCGGGCATTTGTTTGCCTCTTCCACCCGCACACGCAGTTGCCAAATCAGAGAGCGTCAGCTACGACTAGTCACAAGACATGCCAGCCTCTTCAAACATCTTCACATTCTTTGGAAGCGATGAAGCCCAGGTCAAAGAAGCCGCTCTCAACCTGGCGCGTAAACTTGCGCCCGAAGACGACGAATTCGGTTTGGAAATCGTAGCCGGCAACGCTGACAACGCCGATCACGCCTCCCAGATCGTAGGGAACACCATCGAAGCTATCCAGACACTCCCTTTTTTCGGAGGCGAAAAAGTCGTCTGGCTGCAGGATGCGAATTTCTTCGCTGATTCTCAGACCGGTAAGGCCGAGACAACCCTTTCCGCAGTCGAAGCCCTTGTCTCCATTCTCGAACAAGGGCTCCCACCCGACGTAAAATTCATCGTCAGCGCAGGAGATGTCGACAAACGACGCTCTTTCTACAAAAAGATCACCAAGTTGGGCAAAGCAGAGACCTTTGACAAAATCGACGTCTCCAAACCCGGCTGGGAAACGCAGGTGATGAGCCTCGTTCGCGACCGAGCCCGCGAACTCGGACTCGATTTCGAAGGGAATGCCCTCGATCGATTCGTTCTCATGGTGGGTGCAGAAACCCGCTCCATTGATGCCGAACTCGAGAAACTTTCTCTCTTCGTAGGAAACCGGGCCGCGACAGAAGCCGACGTTGGAGAAATTGTCGCCTCAAGCCATATCGGCGTGATTTTCGAAATAGGCGATTCCCTGGCTCGACGCAACCTCCCACGCACTCTGGAATTGATCGAGGCGCAGCTTCGACGGGGAGAAAGCCCAGTGGGCATACTCCTCGCCGCCATCGTGCCGAAAGTCCGGGGGCTACTCCATGCACGCGACCTGATCGAACGCCACGGCATCCGAGCCGGCAGAAGCTACCCCCAGTTTCAGAAGGCGATCGAAGCACTCCCGAGTGGAGATACCGCTCACTTACCCAGAAAGAAGGACGGTGGCATCTCTGCTTACCCGATTTTCCTCGCCGCCCAGATATCCGATCGCTTCTCGGTGGCTGAACTGAAAAACGCCCTCGAAGCCTGCCTTGAGGCAAACCTCCGTCTCGTGACCACTCAACTCGAGCCGCAGCTCGTACTGAACCAGCTCGTCACACGCATCCTCACCCCAGCCAAATAAAAAATGAAAGCTATCCTCCTTCCCCTTGGTATTGGCCTGTTTGCCGGCGTTATGGCTGGGCTGTGTGGAGTGGGCGGCGGCATCGTCATGGTCCCCTGCTTCACGTTCCTTCTTGGCATGGAGCAGAAAGCCGCGATCGCCACCAGCATGGCCGTAATCCTTCCTACGGCGATCATGTCCGTCAGTCGATTTGCTCAATTTGGGATGATCCAGTGGAATATCTTTCTTCCCACCGCGATCGGAGCTATCACCGCCGCTTTCTTCGCGACCGAATGGGCCAAAAAGATGAGCAACGAGCACCTCACCAAGATCTTTGCCGTCCTGATGATTCTCGTGGGAGTCTCAATGTTCTTTAAAAAAGCCTGAACAAGCTAAGGAGCCTCCAGAATCTCCGCCTCTCTATTCCTTATACCGGCAATCGTTCTCTCGACCGGCCCCAGCGTCGGGATTCCCATGTACGATACCGTTTGAGCTTCCAACTCTTCCAAAGCTTTCGCGAACTCCGCTCCGTCCTTTGCAGAATCGAGTTCTGGTCGAAAAAAATGCCGCCGATATGTCACCATCCATTCGGAAAAGATCTCATCGTAGGTGGGCCACCCATGGTCCTCACCATTCTCTAACACTCTTCGTGCGTACGTCTGGTAATCCTGCAGCGCAATAGCTTTGATTCTCCTTTCCTGTAGCGTGCCTACTGGCAGACCAATCTCGAAAATCCGCTTGTAGGTTCGATACTCACCTTTCCAGGCACGCACAAAAGCACCTTCTCGCATCGCGAACTCCTCTGCAAAATGAGAACGCAGGTCACTCCCCGCCTCGGATTCAAAAACACCCAACGATGCCTGGCGAAGACCGGTCTCAACTAACAGGAGAACTAAAGTCGGATTTTTCTCGCAGCACCCGATCAGTCGATACGCCGAAGAAAGAGACTGTTCCGCACGGACAGTATCTCCCGAATTCGCCGCCAGCGCCGCATCCAGCAGCAGAAGGCGCACAAAATCGGCGAGGGGAGCGAACGACTTCACCGACTCATCTTCCGGTGCAATGAGATTTCCAGCAAGCCCATGCAACCGGTTCACCGTCTCAGCGTTCTGCTCAACAATGTTTCTGACCGAAGCCCACTCCACTTCACGATGAATAAGGTCGGAAAGAGTTTTCTGCACCTCCGAGACCAATTCTCTTTCGATCGCAGGAATCGCCAGCAAATCTGGAAATGAACTCGCTTCAATCCCTTCACGCGGCGGGAGCAAGAGGTCATCATCCGCTGTGACTCGTATCGGAGGTTCGTGCTCCACGTAGTTCGAGAACCCCTTCGCAAAAGAAGACTTATGTTTGATTAGTTGAGCAGCGATGGTCAAAGTATCCCACTTAGCTCCAGCGGCCCCTGGAACGAGCTGAGGAACCGATTTCATATATTCCTCGCGTGCACCCCGGAAATCCCGATTGAAATAGGAAAAGTCACCAACCAATGCCCGTGCTCTCGCCTTCAAACGAACCGGAAGCACACGGGAATCCCGAACCCAAACCACCAAGTGAATATTCCTGGTGAGCAGCTTGCCACCACCTTGGTTCCATACATCCGACTCCAGGCTGTGGATCCGCCATTCCAGGAACAGCCATCCCACCACCACAATCATGACCACAGAGGCCAGAAGGAAAATGAATCGTTTTCTAAGCAACATACCCGGGACTTAATTTACCATAATTCTCACAAACTGCGCACCTCTCCATCACCCGGATCGAAAAAGTTTACGCTTCCCTACACAACGCAAAGTCTCTACTCTCGACGTAGAGATGAAGAAGATCGGTCCCGCTCTCGTCCTGTTCACTCTCTTCATTGGCCTGGCCCATGCGGAGCCGCGGACGTTTACTTCCACTGACGGTCGCACCATTCAGGCAACGGTCATCAAAGTCACTGATGCGAACGTAGTCCTCGATCGCCCCAACTTCGGAACGGTTACAGTCCCCCTCGACCGTCTGGTCGAAGGAGACCGAAAGTTTCTCGCAAAGTGGGCCGAAGCCGAAAAGAAAAACCGCATCCCGAAAACAGAGATCCAGATCAATTCCAACAAGCGCGACCGACGCGAAGAAGACGCCTACGAAGACCGCCGTGGCGAATTCGAATTCGAAATCCATATCGAAAACGAAGAGCGCAATTTCGACATCGCGGGTGCCAAAGCCACCCTCATCGCATTCGGTGATTACATGTATGACCCGGGATCCTGCGTCATCATGGAACGTACCGAATTCAACAAGATCGAGATTCCCGAGGGCAAAACCCGCACCCTGACCGGGAAGCTCGTCCGGTTCGAATACGACAAAGATGGCTACAAGCACGGCGAAAAATACACCGGCTACCTCTTCGAGCTCCGCACCGCCTCCGGAAAGATCATTGTTCGGAAAGGTTCGACCCAGAGAGTCATCAACGACGCAGAACAGCTACTGAAGCTTCGTATGCGAGATATCTTCGACGAGCGCACCTACCGCAAGCTCGGGCGAGCGAGTACGTCTTCAAACTAGGGTGTGTTCGGTCCGGGTCCGCCTTATACAGCTCTATTGAGATGCATCGGCATGCGGCTCCCTCTTACCCTGCCATGACAAGCAGAGAGGCAATTTTCACTCCGCACCAATACAATACAGATGCTCTACCCCTCGAACCAGAAGCTTGCCGTTTACTGGCACTGGCGCCGCAACGAGGCGTTCACCCATTTCGTTCTGCGATAATACTTCCATGCCAGTATCACTGACCTTTACCGATGCAAGCATTCCATCTTCGCGAGCGCAGTAAAGCACATCACCCGCGAGGATCGGAGAAGAATAATATTTCGCCGCGGCCCGAGGAATCTTGTCCACCCAGAGGTCTTTTCCTGTCTTCACATCAAGGCAGTTGATCTGCCCTCGATCGTTTAGAAGAAAAACCTTCCCGTCGCGTCCCACTGGAGTCGGGCAGTCGGAACCGACATCGCTTCGTTCCCAGATGCGGGCAGATTCAGTTATGTTTCCACTACCGCCCAGCTTCACCCCGGCGGTAAACTTTGTCCGGCCATAAGGAACCACAGCAATCCCATCGACAATCGCAGGCGATGCGATCACACGCCACATGGCCTGATCCTCAGGATTGAACCCCTCGCACACCCAGAGCTGATTTCCGTCTTTCGGGTCGTGACCAGTCAGGCGATCCGCTCCCCAAATCACGATCGTTTCTTCCCCATCGATCTCGGTAACAATGGGTGTTGTGTAAGACTGCCCACTCTCTTTCTGAACGGGAAATGTCCGATCCACTTTCCAGACTTCGGCGCCGTCCGCTTTATTTAGCGCAACTACATAGGAATCACCCTCCTGCATTACTGCCACGACAATATTGTCTCCCGCAAAAACTGGTGACGTTCCGAGGTCCCACCAGAGAGTATCTTCACCGTAATTTTCCTGCAGATCGATTTGCCAGTTCACCTGACCGTCGAGCGTCAACGAGGCCAGCGTTCCGCTCTTGTAATAGACATAGAGGTTTTCTCCATCCGTGATCGGAGAAGGATTCGATCCGCTCCCATTCTTGTGTTTTCCGGGTGTTTCAGGTCCTAAGAGCTTCTGCCATTGAAGATTGCCATCCCAGTCGAACGCCATCACCGCATCTTCACCACCGCTCCCACAGGTCAGGAAAATTCGATCTCCCCAGACTGCAGGTGTGCTACTCCCTACACCGGGCAACTTCTGCTTCCACAGCACATTCTTTTCGTCAGAGAACTCGGTAGGATACTCCCCTGGGGCGGCAATGCTGTTCCCATCGGGGCCACGCCATTGAGGCCAGTTCTCAGCAAAGGCGGAAATACCAATCGAGGTGACAGCAACAAAAAGGAAGGAGCATTTCATATTCTTGGAATGGAATTGAAATATCACATTCACTATCCACGAGCAAATCAGCAGGCACCCCTTGTTCAGGCCATTCTGAAATAATGAATCCTCAAACCACCTTCCGCCCGGAAGCAAATGCCCTACTTTTTTCCCATGTGAAAACTTAACATTTTTGACGACCCTACTTCCACACTCGACACAATTCTAAATATGTGGTATTGTTAGTGTATGATTTTTATTGATTCGGTTAAGGAGTAGATTCCCTTTTCGTCAATAGGGATTGAACCCAATCCATTTCCCCGAGATGAACCGCTCTCTCTGTATCTTTCTTTTCCTTCTCAATTTCTTGGTTCCACTCACCCTTCGTGCCGACTGGCCGGGATTTCTGGGTCCGGATCGAAAAGCCTCATCAGATAGTCACGACAACGGCATTCTATCGGACTTGGGAAAGAAAAGCCCCCATCTCCGCTGGAAGATTCCTTCTGGAAAAGGCCATTCCTCCCCTTGCATCACTGGTGACTTCCTGTTCCTCACTTCCACCGAGGACGGAGGGAAAACATTGGTGATGACGGCGTACAACCGGAAAACGGGAGAGGTCCT
Source organism: Verrucomicrobiales bacterium (assembly GCA_002698785.1). Lineage (GTDB taxonomy): Bacteria > Verrucomicrobiota > Verrucomicrobiia > Verrucomicrobiales > DEV007 > Arctic95D-9. The sequence continues at coordinate 168,986 of PAAG01000051.1, forward strand.
GTGGCGGCAAAAAGCAGAGGGAGAAGTAGAAGATTACTTCGGGCACCTTGCCGCCGATCCAGCAGCACCCACGCCCTGCACGAACGGTGAGGTCGTTGTATTTTATTTTGGCGGATACGGATTGATCGCGCGCGACGTCGAAACAGGAGATCTGAAATGGGAAAAGCCCTATCCTTTCCAACCAAAGACATTCAGCGTCGGCACTTCTCCCATCCTGACTGACCACGGAGTTGTCGTAAATCGCGACGGCACGTCGAACTCGTCAATCCAGTGCTTCAACATCGACGATGGCTCTCTCCTCTGGGAAATTCCGCGTCCGGGATTTCGCGGAACCTACGCTTCGCCTTACCTCTGGAAAAACTCGCAACGCACCGAGCTCGTCGTACCCGGCATGAACTCCTTGCGAGCCTATTCCCCGGCTGACGGATCACCACTCTGGCAGGTCGAAGACCTTTGCGTATTTCCCTGCACCACCCCAGTTGCAGACAAGGATCAACTCTACTTCGCAGCCTGGGCCACGCCCAATGCGGACAGCGAAGAGAAGCTGGAACAATCCTTCTGGGGCGATCTCGAATTTGAGCCCGGCGAAACCGACGATCCCAACTGGATCTTCAAACGCTTCGATAAAAACAACGACAATCGCATCGTTCGAGAAGAACTCCCCGAGAGCCGGATGCTGGATGTTTTTGCCTTTATCGATCGCGACCAGAATGGCTACTGGACACCGGAAGAGCCCACTGCCGTCATCTCTTCCACCGCACCAGGACGGAATCTCATGGTCGCCATTTCCGCTGGGCACGATGGCACCCTGACGGAGGGGCAGGGAATCGCATGGACCTACGACAACGGAAAAGCGCTCCCCTACGTTTCCTCCCCCCTTCTTCTGAACGACCGCGTCTATCTTGCCAAGACAGGAGGCATCCTCACCTGCCTCGATGCGAAGTCCGGCAATCCCGTCTTCGGCCCCAAGCGCTGCAATGTAGGCGGCGAATATTACTCCAGCCCCGTGGGATGGGGAGACAAAGTAATCCATTGTGCGAAGCAGGGAGTCGCACTCATCCTTCAGGAGGGAGACGAACTGAATGTTCTTGCCGAACACAACCTCGAAGAAGAGATCTACGCGAGCCCAGCCATCGTCGACGGAACCCTCTACATCCGCACACGCGACCACCTCTGGGCATTTGGCGAGTCAGATTGACAGGCAGCCCTGGGAATCTCACAATGAGCCTGCAAATATGATCGAAAAAGCCTCCCCCAATCGCCGTCAGTTTCTCGCCACCTCCGGAGCCACCCTCGCGTCTCTCGCCATGCCTGCCATCACACGCTCTGCCGACGAGCCGCTGTTCCGCATTTCCCTCGCTCAGTGGACCATCAACAAAGAACTGAAGTCTGGAGAGATCGACAACCTTGATTTCGCCAAAGTCGCACATGACCACGGCATCCACGCATTGGAATATGTGAATCAGTTCTTCATGGATAAGGCGAACGACACCGCCTACCTCGGTGAGATGAAGAAGCGCGCCTCTGATCTCGGCGTAAAGAGCCTCATCATCATGTGCGATCGCGAAGGCAATATCGGAGATCCCGACGATACCAAGCGCGCACAGACCGTCGAGAATCACAAGAAGTGGATCGATGCGGCCAAGTTTCTCGGCTGCCACTCCATTCGCGTGAATGCAGGTAGCTCAGGAACATGGGAAGAGCAGGTCAAACTTGCCGCTGACGGACTTGCCCGCCTCACCGAAATCGGCGCCGACAAAGAGATCAACGTCATCGTCGAGAACCACGGAGGTCTCTCCAGCAACGCCGACTGGCTCGCCGAAGTGATCACCAAAGTCGACCATGAACGCTGTGGAACCCTTCCTGATTTTGGAAATTTCCGAATCTCCGACGGAGAGAGCTACGACTCTTACAAAGGCATCAAAAAGCTCATGCCCTGGGCCAAAGGAGTATCCGTGAAAGACCGTGTATGGGACGACAGCGCAAACCAGTCAGACCTCGATTACGACCGGATGCTCAAGATTGTCCTTGATGCCGACTTCCATGGATACTGCGGTATCGAACACGGAGGTTTTGCCGGCCTCAACCAAGCAAGAGAGAAACTGGAAAAAGCACGGGAACGGCTTGCTGGATAAGGGTCACTTCTGCAACTTCTTCAGCCTCTCCGTCATCTCTTTAAAGACCTTCAACTTCGCCTGGAAATCAGCGGAGATTTCTCTCCACTTAGGATCTGTCTTCTCCAACTTATCCCTCTCGGCTTTCAGCGCCTTGATCTCCACTGCGAGCAAACGCCGTTTTTCGGAGAGATCGCGGAGAGCCAGCACATCCTTTGGCTCGACATCATCCCAGTCGTCCGTGCGAAAGACCGAAGCAGGAAGACCTTCACTGTTGATCAGATTTGATCCTTCAGGATTCGACGCCCATGCGTAGCGAACAGCAACGGGACTCGCAACCTCAGAACTGCTAACAAGCACACTGTCTTTTCCATCGATCTTAGCATCGGCCCAGCGCCAGACCTTGTCGGCCCCTGCGATCTCGAAGCGCTTCAAATCTCCTCCATCGCGAACTTTCAATCCGTCGCCCACCTGCTTGAACGAAACTTTGATCGCCCCATCCACCTTCTCGGAAGAAGCAAAAAGTGGCCCCGAATAGGTGAGTTCATCCTGACCGTAATCCTTTGCCAGTGCCCAGAGAGCAAGCCGTTCTCCGACGTCTTTTTTGTTCTTGGGATGGATGTCTTCGGCTTCACCAATATCATTGATGATCGCCATGCCTGTCTTCGGCGTCGTATCGAGAACCAATCGCATCCGATCCTGAAGAAGTGGCCATGGATCGTCGTTCCCCGGCTCGGTAGAGGGTTCACGGAAATTGGCAAGCTGGACAAAGTAGAAGGAAAACTCGTCGTCCCAGCGAGTGCGCCAGTCATTGATCATCAAAGGCAGCGTCTGGTCGTAGGGAACAGCGCCGGGCTTGGCATTGCCCTCTCCCTGGTACCAGATCGCGCCGCGCATGGTGTAGCCGGTGAACGGATTGATCATCGAATTGAAGAGCACACCAGGTTGCCCTTCCGTGTTGAGAGGTCGCTTCGGTGGCTGCGGCTTACGAGCATAGCGCCCACGAGTCTCCTTCGGCTTGGCCTGATATGCCTTCAGACCATCGGTCCACTGGGCGAGACGTGTCTCATAGAGTTCCTCAGCTTTCGCCTGATCGTAGGCTTCGTCAGCAGCAACAGTTGCCTCGACGAGTTTCCTGGTGCCATCGAGTGTTTTCAGAGCCTCACGGCTGGTGAAAGTCTCCACCGGCTTGCCACCCCAGGCAGACTTGATCACTCCAACAGGAATTCCCAGCTCAAGGTAGAGCTTCCGAGCAAAGAAAAATGCCACGGCAGAATATCCTGGAACAGTGTCAGGAGTTGCCGCAGTCCACTCACCCTCGATATCGCCCTGCGGTTCGACAGCAGTCACCAGAGGAGCATTGAACATCCGCAGACCGGGATAGTTCGATTCAGCGATTAACTCCTCATAAGCCGGAACACGATCCATCGTGAAATACATATTCGACTGACCCGAGGCAAACCAGACCTCACCCACGAGGACATCCTCGATCACTACCTTTTCCTCACCGGAAGAAACCGTCAGCTCTGCACCCGTGGCATTGGCCTCTCCGGTTGGGACTTTGACTTCCCATTTTCCATCTTCTCCCGCCTTCGCCGAAACGGTTTCACCGTGAAACGAAACGCTCACTTCCGCGCCAGCATCGGCGACTCCCCAAATCGCAGCGTCAGCCTCTCGCTGAAGCACCATGTGATCGGAGAAAAAGTGAGGAAGAGACAATTCCGCCCGGGCGGCCAGCGGAACGAGAAAACAAACAACGAGGGTTACGAAAATCGATTTCATGAGAGTTCATACTCTGCCACGATCCCACCTCGCTGCTCAACCTTTTCACGGCGGGATTATGGAGCATATCGATTCTCTCACTCCAGAATACCTAACGCCCGTGCCCTCCAGTAGGCGGCCATGTGGTAGACGATGCCGCAGCTGGAATTGTGAAGGTAATCGGATTCGGTAATCAAATCGCGCAGGAGGTCAACTTGTTCGGAAGTTATGTCAGGCTCGGGCAACATCAGAGGAATAATCTGGGCTTCGCCCGCTTCCCGAATGGCATGCCAGACTTTTCGATACGGCCCCCACTGGGGGTTCTGGTAGCCAGACTGGTCTTTCCACTCGATTACCTTGCGCCAATCAGGACCGGTCATTGCCAGAGTCTCTCGATCCATTCCCGAAAGACGCTCTGAAACCTGGACTGATCGCTTCTTGGCAAGAGAAGCCACATGCTGCATCACCTGGAAGATTTCCTCCTTCAATTCCTTCTCACTTTCCAATGCATAAAGCACTTCGAGTGAGCACTGCATCTGCAACAGGGCATAGGCAGGTTTGTGTTCTCCGGGTTCGTGGGATTGAGCGACAGCATCAGCCGCGTACTCGCGGTATTTGGTGTGGTATTTTTCCTCGCCTGTCACATCCCAAGCTGCAGCGTAGATCATGGGCAGGCGGGCGGCTTCGTGGGCCTGGACTTCCCACATGCGACTAATCCCTAGCGGATCCCTGCTGCCATCGGACCGGCAGAAGTCGTAGTCATTTTCGGGGACCACATATTCGATCATCCTGTCTGCAATGGCGGACAGCAGAGCCGCAATGTCACCTTTCACTCCCGCATCGGGAAGTGAGCTGTGGTAGTAGCGCCAGAGACCGTGCACGCAGTGAGTGACCTGATCGCGAGAGGAATTGATGTAGGTGCTTTTTCCATCCTCAGCACACACATTTCTCGCCACAAAGCCCCGGACTCCATGGACAGTGCAGCAGCGCTCAAGTCCACGAAACGCTTTCTCCGCTGCGGCTCTCAACTCTTCCTCTCCTGTCACAGCGTAGCGATCGACAATCAAACTCAGCATAGCGCCCCCGAGGATTGCACCATCCTCCATGCCCGTGCTGTAGCCGCAGGGATTCGGATACTGCCGCTTCACCTCCTCAGAGCTCGGCAGGTGAGCCAACACTTTTCCCTCCTCGTAGCTACTGAGATAATCAGCAAAGGTCTGCACTTCTTCCTGATAGAAGCGAGTCCACATGACTTCCCACGCCTGCTCCATCTGTTTCTCCAAAGAGAGAGCTTTCTCCTGCGCCGCTACCGGCAAGACCAAGGGCGAAAGGCCCACAACCAGAGAAATGACTAGGAGATTCTTCATTCGAAACACAAGCACGAGGCTACGAAGAATCGATTTACCGTCAAAGGACGGATTAGAGGGGGAAGACGAACCTCGCAATTCGCGTCGTGCATTGTTGGAGGCGAGGGCGGGAATTGTCCTGCACTTCGTGCACGACCTGCGTTCGCAGTGAATCCTTCGCTTCCCGCCCCAGTGGAACAATTTTGCAATTCGTGTCGCGTATTGTTGGAGGCGAGGGCGGGAATCGAACCCGCGATAGAGCTTTTGCAGAGCCCGGCCTTACCACTTGGCTACCTCGCCGTCACTACCGCCCGGAAATCGAGCGGGCGGTAATAACGCGGAAATTTTCGTTCTGTCAACGACTCAGACGATCATCCCGGCAGCAACTGTCTCATTCGTCTGTGCGTCGATGAGAATGAAGCTTCCGGTAGTGCGGTTGCGACGATAGGAATCGTAAAGCAACGGCGCGGATGTCCGAAGGCTGATTCGACCGATTTCGTTGAGGGAAAAGGTCTTGTCGTCTTCGATCTTGTGAAGGGTGTTGATGTTCACCTTGTAGCGGATCTCCTGGACGATGGCTTTGACCTCCTTAGTCGTGTGGCGAAGGTAGTACTTGCCGCGTGGCTGGAGCTGCTTGTCTTCTGAGAACCAACAGATCATCGCCTCGATCTCCTGCCCTTTCTGGGGCGGATTATTACCTTTGACGATCATGTCGCCACGGCTGATATCGATTTCGTTCTCGAGGGTGATGGTGGTGGAAAGTGGAGCGAATGCCTCTTCCAACTGTCCGTCGAATGTATCGATCGCTTTAATTTTGGTGGGGAACCCAGAAGGCTGCACGGTAACCTCGTCACCCGGCTTGAAGACGCCACCGGCAACTCGACCTGCATACCCACGAAAATCGTGATGTTCGTCGGAGTGAGGGCGAATGACCCACTGCACAGGGAAGCGTGCGTCGACGTGGTTCTGGTCGGAACCAATGTAAACGTTTTCCAGATGGTAGAGCATGGAAGGCCCTTCGTACCAATCCATGTTCTCGGACTTCTCGACCACGTTGTCGCCGTGAAGCGCGCTGATTGGAATCGCGGTCATGTCGACGATGTTGTTCAAGCGTGAGGCAAACTTCTTGAAGTCGTCCACGATCTCGTTGAAGCGATCTTCGCTGTATTCAGCCAGGTCCATCTTGTTCACCGCGAGGATGACGTGACGGATACGAAGCAGATCGGCGATGAAGGCGTGGCGGCAAGTCTGCTCGATCACACCAGACCGCGCATCGACAAGGATGATAGCGAGGTTAGCCGTGGAGGCACCTGTCACCATGTTCCGGGTGTATTGAATGTGCCCGGGAGTGTCTGCGATGATGAATTTCCGCTTCGGAGTAGCGAAGTAGCGGTAGGCCACGTCAATGGTGATCCCCTGCTCACGCTCGGCTCGGAGGCCATCGGTGAGAAGAGCGAGGTTCACGTGCTCGTCGCCGCGCTTCTTGGAAGTGGCCTCGACCGCTTCAATCTGGTCTTCGAAAGTGTTTTTGGAATCGTAAAGAAGTCGACCGATCAGGGTCGATTTTCCATCGTCCACGCTTCCGGCCGTAGTGAAGCGCAGCAAGTCCATATCGAGGTAGCCTTCGTCGTAAGGAACTTCGTGTGACATAATGTTAGTTCGGTAAAATGATAGGAAATGATGGGTTTATTCGGCCTAGAAATAGCCTTCCTTTTTGCGGTCCTCCATGGCGGTCTCGGAGCGCTTGTCATCGGCACGAGTGCCACGCTCGGTCTGGCGTGCGGTGGCGACTTCCTGAATGATGGCTTCCATATCGGAGGCATCTGAGTAGACAGCACCGGTGCAGGTCATGTCACCGATCGTACGAAAACGAACCGTCGCGTTTTTCTCGACTTCTTCGCCCTCCTGAGGAATGACGACGTCGGAGATGGCAAGCATCGCTCCCTGGCGGTGCACCACATCGCGTTGATGTGAGAAATAGAGGCTAGGAAGCGGAATGTTCTCTGCCTTGATGTATTGCCATACATCCATCTCCGTCCAGTTGGAGAGAGGGAACACGCGGAAGTGTTCTCCATGGTGTTTGCGGCCATTAAAAATATTCCAGAGTTCAGGACGCTGGTTTTTCGGGTCCCACTGACCGAAATCATCGCGGTGTGAGAAGAAGCGTTCCTTGGCCCGGGCCTTTTCCTCGTCACGACGACCACCACCGAGACAGGCGTCATACTGGCCATCTTCGATAGCGTCGAGAAGAGTGACTGTCTGAAGAGCATTCCGGCTCGCATAGGGGCCTTTTTCTTCCTGAACGCGGCCTTGATCGATCGAGTCCTGTACGAGTGCGACTTTGAGATCGGCGCGAATTTCTTCTACGAAAGAATCGCGATACTCGAGTGTTTCGGGAAAGTTGTGCCCTGTGTCGACATGCAGAAGCGGGAAAGGAAGGCGAGCAGGATAAAACGCTTTCCGTGCGAGGTGAGCCATTACAATAGAGTCTTTACCACCCGAGAACAGCAAAGCTGGCCGCTCGAATTGTGCAGCCGTCTCGCGAAGGATATAGATCGCCTCGGACTCCAACTGAGCGAGGTGATTGACTCGGTACGAGTTTCTTTCTTCTTCCATGTTTCTTTTCTTATAAAGGATCGATATCACGAACGGACCAACTTCTCCTGTGCGGCCTCCAGAAGTTGGGAGAGGCATTCCTCTTCGCTAAATGCCTCCGTGTCAATGATGAGGTCGGGCCGCTCCGGCTCCTCGAAGGAGGAGTCTTTCCCGGTGAACTGCTTTACTTCGCCGGCTTTCACCTTGGCATACAGTCCTTTCGGATCTCGTGCAGCACATGTTTCGAACGAGGCTTTCACATAGACTTCGAGGAGGTCGTCGTCTCCCACGATTTCGCGAGCCATTCGTCGGAGATCGTTCTTCGGCGTGATAAACGAATTCACGACAATGACTCCGGCGTCGGCAAACAGCTTTGATACCTCAGAAACTCGACGGATGTTTTCGAGGCGATCTTCATCGGAAAATCCGAGATTATTGTTCAAGCCGGATCGGATGTTGTCTCCGTCGAGGACTTTCACAAATCGTCCCTGTTCATGGAGCCGACGTTCGAGAAGATTCGCAAGAGTGCTCTTCCCCGAGCCACTTAGTCCGTACATCCAGATTACGCAGCCTTTCTGACCAAGAAGTTCTTCCTTGGCCTCTCGTGGCAGCATCTTGTCAAAGACGGGATAGATGTGATCCAAATGGGAGCTCATACTCAGTTTCCTTGGGGGGCAATTCAGATTACGAAATCTTCGGTGAGGTCTTCGTTTAGACCGCATTCGCGTTTCAGTCCGTGGAAACGGGTATCCTCGGGGGACATGCCATCCGCCAGCCTTGTTGTGGTGTGCCAATCTCCAATGGAGACGTAGCCATCGTCCCAAAGCGGGTGGTAGGGCAGGTTGTGCGCGGTGAGGTAAGCCCCTACATCCATGTCCGTCCAGTCGATAATAGGATGAATTTTCAGCCGGCCTTTCTGAGCAGCCAGCACCGGCAGGTTCTCCCGCGTGCTGCTCTGCTGACGCCGAATACCGGCCAAAGTGGCGTCGAGGCCCAATTCTTCAAGGGCTCGATCCATGGGTTCCACTTTGTTGATACGGTTGTATTTTTCGATTCCTTCGACTCCCTGTTCCCACAGGCTTCCATATCTGGCTTCCTGCCAAGCGGGAGAAATTTCGCTTCGATAGATCTTCAGATTCAAATCCAGGTCTTTTGTGAGTCGGTCGACGAAATGGTATGTCTCTGCAAACAAGTAACCGGTGTCGATGAGTATCACGGGAATATCCGGACGCTGGACTGTTGCCATGTGAAGGAGGACGGCTGACTGCGCGCCGAAACTTGACGTCATCGCAATTCTATCGCCGAACTTGCCAAGCGCCCAGGCAACTCGTTCCTCGGCAGTTTTCTGCTCAAGTTCTCTGGAAAGCCCGGACAAATCGTCTATACCGAAACGTGCCGAGGCTGTTGCGAGAGTCTCGGTCTTCTGTTTCTGTTCTGGCGTTTCGTCACCCATGCTCAATTCTACTTATTCTTGATAGGAATAGTCGAGTTTTGACGCACGCAACTAACTATCCTTACGAAGAACCGTCAACCAATTTCAGAAAGCGACGTGGGAATTCGTAGAAATTGCACAATTTCTGCTTCCCTTCGGCAAAAGCATGCGTAGTTGACTCTTGTCCGGTCGCTGCCATCTTCTCCGCCTCTTTCCTGTCCGGACGCGAAAGGCGATCCAATTTATTTCGAACCAAACCCAACACAGAAACCATGTCAGTACTTGTCGGCAAATCTGCCCCATCATTCTCTGCCAGCGCCGTTGTTGACGGCCAAATCGTAGAAAACTTCTCCCTCGACCAATACAAGGGTTCCAAATACGTCGTGTTTTTCTTTTATCCCAAGGACTTCACTTTCGTTTGCCCCACTGAACTTCACGCATTCCAGGACAATCTCGCCGCATTCGAAGAGCGTGACGTAGCGGTCGTAGGTTGCTCGACAGACACGGAGATGTCCCACTGGGGCTGGACTCAGGTTCCCCGAGATAAAGGTGGAATCGGCGGTGTGACCTACCCTCTCGTTGCTGACACCAACAAGACAATCTCAGCCGCTTATGACGTTCTCGTCGGCGACTATAAGCTCGGTGAAGATGGCTCACTGGATGCAGAGGGTGAGTTGGTCGCTTACCGCGGACTTTTCCTGATCGACAAGGAAGGCATCGTGCAACACCAGCTCGTAAACAACCTGCCACTGGGACGTTCTATCAAAGAAGCCCTGCGCATGGTCGACGCTCTTCAGCACTTCGAAGAAAACGGCGAAGTCTGCCCCATGGACTGGGAGAAGGGCTCCGAAGCAATGGAAGCAAATCACGAGAGCACTTCTGCGTATCTCGCGAAGTCCGCTTCCTGACGTTGAAGCAATAGCTATTTCCAACATGAAAGGTGCAGGGGGATTCCCTCTGCGCCTTTTTCTTTTTTTGGGGAGGAGAGCTGGATGTCCAGACTTGCCATTTTGATCTCCGGCTGCTGTGATACAGGTGCCATGAAACGCTTCTTCCCTCTCGTGCTCCTGCTCCTTACATTCGTCATCATCCCAGCGTCCGTCGCCCAGGGATACAGACACCCACCCAATCCCTACCGAGAGATCGAGCGTATTGAGGGTGAGATCGCAGACCTCCTTTCGCGCCAAGAGCAGATGCTGGCGGAAACCGAGAAACGGAATGAGAATCTCCGGCAGCTCCACAACCAGAGAGACCGTGCAAAATCAGGCGGCGAGAAAACAAAAATCGACCTGGAAATCAATGCTCTGAACAACCAGGCGCGAGTCGCGGGAACGGCGGCATCCAAGATCAGCATCGCCATTCAGCGGAAGGAATTCGAGATTGATCGGATCACTCGTTTCATCCAGTTCTCCACCCACACCGGCCCTTCCGGCGGAGGGGGCGGCCACTCGGGACGAGCACCGGAGGCAAAGTCGATTTCAGTGGTTCGCACGACTACTGAAGGCCCAGTTCGCGTGACTGGCAAAGGGGTTGGCCATTACGACATTACGATCTACGAAGTTACTTTTTCCGATGGTTCGAAACAGCGAGTGGAAGACAAGAAGTTCCGACCGAATCGTTGATCCCGGTTCCTTACTTACAGTCAGTCAAATTTCGATTTCTCCGCGGAGATAGGTCACCGCCTGCCCTCTGAGGAACACTCGATCCTCGGCGAGAAGACATTCCAACTCTCCACCACGAGCGGAAATCTGTTTGGCACGGAGTTCTCTTTTGCCCAACGCCTCTCCCCAATACGGTGCCAAAGTCGTATGGGCCGACCCAGTTACTGGATCTTCATCAATTCCAAATCGGGGAAAGAAACAGCGAGAAACGAAATCAGATTGATCTCCGCGAGCCGATACAAGGATTCCCCTGACATCTAATTCGGCAATCAAACGAAAATCCGGGGTCAGCCTGGCGACGTCTTTAGCCGACTCCACTATCGCAACAATGTCTTCTCTACCTGCGAGAAGCTCCTTGGTTTTCGATCCGATTGATTCCTCGATTTTTTCTTTAGAAATAGAACATGGCCCGGGCTTGTCGGCTGGAAAATCCATCTCATAGCCGGTCCCCCAACGTTTCACTGTGAGAGTGCCGCTCCGTGTCTCAAACTCGATTGCATCTGCTCTCGACGCTCCTTGAGAAAAGATCACATGGGCAGTAGCCAGTGTTGCATGGCCACACAGATTGACCTCTTTGTTGGGAGTGAACCAGCGCAACCGAAACCCGCTCCCCTCCGGGACAAAAAAAGCTGTTTCCGAAAGCTGATTCTCCATCGCAATTTTCTGCATTACATCGGAAGGCAGCCACTCGCCAAGAGGAACAACCGCCGCCGGGTTCCCTCCAAAAACTGAAGACGTGAAGGCATCCACCTGAGTGAGCGGTATTTTCATGTGACTGTAATAAGAGCGTATCCGGGCCATTTGACGACAGCTTTCCAGTCGCCTAACGTTTTCTCTGTGATCGCCACTCGTTGACTATTGAAAATTCGCACGACCAGTCAACTTCCATGGATCTCCGCGCTTGCCCTTGCGATCGGCTCCCTCATCGGTTTTTGGCCGATACCACTCCTGGGGCAGGAAAGCCCAAAGGAGACCGCTGATGCATCAGCAACCCCGTGGACGGCGAGTGATACCAGGCTGGCAAATCACTACATCAAACTTCTGCAAAAAGATCCCTCCTACGGGAATGTTTTTAATCTGCTCTGGGACCTGTACAAGAAGAAAGATCAAACCTCTCTCTTGCTGGAGTATTTCGAAAAGGCAGCCGCTGGAGATAATGCAGTAGCCAAATTGCTTTATGCTCATCTACTCAGAAAGAACGAGCAGACGGATGAGGCAAAGGCCCTCTACGATCAAGCCCTCGATCTCAATCCGGAAAGCGTCCCTGCCTTAAAAGCCCTTGCTGAGATTTCTCTGCAACAGAATCGACCTGGAAAGTCCCTTTCTCTTCATACCCGGCTGACAAGTCTTATCCCTGCCGACACTGAAGAAGGAATCGCAATACGCCTCCAGAAGGCCAATCTTCATAAGTCATTGGATCAACGCGAAGAAGCTGTTTCTACGTGGAATGATCTTCTCCGAGCCAACCCAAATCATATCGCCCTGCGCCAGGAAATCGTCTCACTTCTCCTGGAGGCAGGCGAAACAGAGACAGCCATCGGTATTCTCAACGAGCTGGCTCTGTCCAGCGACCCACGACAGAAACTGAACGCGTTGCTGGAGCTCAACAGGCTCTACGAATTCATTAACGATTTTGAAAATGCGGTTGCCGTATCCGAACAGGCGATGGGCTTACTCCACTTCCGAAGCCACGAGTATCAGGATCTGTTTGTTCGGCTGATCCGCATTCACGAGCGATTCGATCGGTTGGAAGAGCTCGAGTCAAAACTCACGGAAGAAGCGGATGGGGATAACCCGACTGAAAAATCCCTTCTGGATCTCGCCGGTTTTTATCATCTGACAGCAAATCCTCTCGCCGAGGAAAGTGCAGTGAAGAGACTGGTAGCCCGACTGCCCGAGAATCTCGACTACCTCGTTCGTCTGACCGAGATCCAGATCCAGAACGATCACTATGAAGAAGCAGCTGAGACGCTTGAAACGGCGCTTTCCTCAGCAGAACAGATCCCCCTGCACTTGTTGCTTCTCCGGACCAAAATTGAGTTGAGGGGAAAGAGCCGCCAAAGCGCACAGGAGCTTCTCCAAAATCACCTGGCGAAGCACCCACGGAATCCTGACGAGATTCGAGAGATCCTTGATTTTGCAAGAGACAACTACCTGGACGAGTTGGTGGAGTCCCTTCTGCGGGAAAGCATCGCAAATCCCCGCACCGGAATCGACCCGTCTATCGCACCAATCGAACTTGCTAGGTTTCTTCATGACCGAGGCCGGACAGCCGAAGCCGTGGAAGTTCTTGATCAATTTGCGGAAGGAGCACCGGATAGCGATCAGGTAAAAGCGCAGCGCTATCATCAGATCGCCCTTGTTCTACGCGACCTGGATAGCACCACCGATGCTCTGGATGCGATCAATCGAGCCATCGAACTGGCTCCTGAGAATCCGGACTATCTGGCTGCCCGCGCTGACCTCTACATCGACCGAAAGAATATCGACGAAGCGATTTCTCAACTTGAGACGATCTGGAAGAACAAGTCTTCGCTTGAGGACAAAGCAGAAATCGACCAGCGGCTTTTCAGCTTACTCAGGGGCCATTTCTCCAACGAACCGCCTCCACCCGAAGAAACGGAGGATCTGACCAAGAACATCGGGACCCTGGCGCAGTATCGGAGAGCCGCTGCGGCACAAAATGCACGAATTGGACGATCAGGGGATGAGCCTCCACCGGAGGAACTGATGACGTACTACCGAGATATCCTCGAAACCGCGAACGAAAAGCCTTCGTTGGAATCTCGCTATCGAGCCGCCTGGTGGGCATTCAAACTGCAGGATAATACGGAATGCTACGGACAGCTCACCAAAGCGACCGCGGAAGCCGGGAAACCGGTCGTGGAGGTGGAAAAGCTGCTTCTGCGACTTGCCGAATTGAACGAGCGGCCAACAAAGATGGCAGAGCACCTGACAAATCTGATAGCCGCCGATCCGGAGAATGCTGATGAATACGCTCAACAAAAAGCGGAGGTCCGTTTCAATCTGGGATTTGAGGACGAAGCTATTCGAGAACTGACCCGTCTGGCGGCCAAGCCTGAGGCTTCTCTCAATACGCTCAGCACCCTGGCAAAACTCTATCAAAGACTGGGAAGCACCAATCGCCAGCTCGATGTGTGGCGGCGAGCCTACCGTGAAGCCAATTCATTTGAGAAACGGCGGATCATCAAGCAGCTTTCCACAGCACTGATTGAAGCCGGGAAGCCAGAAGAAGCCTTACAGGTTCAACTCGATCAGCTCGTAAGCGAAAACGATCAGGACCAACGGCACAAACAACTCGACGCCCAGCTCACCACGGCCCGGTCACACTTTCTTCTCGATTGGCTGGTGAGCAAATACACGGAACTTGCGATCCAGCATCCGTTTGACCGGTTTTTCCCTGAAGCGCTCGCCAGGGCACATCATGCTGCCGGGAATTTGGAGGAATCTTTTGAAGCGATGAAAAAGGCCTACTACATGTCAGGCCAGAGCGAGAACCTGCTCGCTGAGTTGAGTGAGCTTGCCGATGAGCTTGGGGATCTCCGGTCCGCTATTTACTACCGCAGGCAACTGTTGAATCTCGGTCAACTCGACGACCTTGAGAACTGGCGAGTGCTGGTAGATATGTTAGAGAAGGATCTTCGCGTCGATGAGGCAGAGCTTCTGCGAAGAAGGTTGGAAACCAAGTTCAGCACAGACCCTGACTTCCTCTCGGAATTGACAGATCATTTCCTAAGGAGTGGTCAATTCCACTCTGCCAGGCGAACGCTGGAAAGGCTCGTCGCACTGCGCGACTGGGACCTCGAATCAAAATTCCGGCTGGGCCTTCTTCTCAAGGAAGAAGGAAGCAGAGGGGAAGCTCTTGATATTTTCGAGTCCATCCTCACATCAACCGCGGGTAGTGACTATCACATTGAGGAAGGCCGTTCTGTTCTTCCACTCATCGAAGCTTCTCAACTCTCTGCCGAAGATCGTTCCAATCCCGGAGCCGAACTCGACCCATTCATTTTCACCATCGAGGGATACCCTTTTCTCGGAGGGGATCTCCAGGATGATCTTGCAGACGAACTTCAAGAGCCACATCCCGAATTTCACTATCTCCCGAAAGACGGTCCATTCCTCCGACTTCGTGCGATCGAGGAGGCAGCGTCACTTTCCCTTCAATCAGGGAAACAAGAAGAGTGGAAGAAACGCTGGATTGACTCAGACCGTCCGTTTGTTGAGAAGCTCTGGGCCGCTCGATATTCCGGTGCCACAGACCAGTTGCTCGGTCTGCTGAACGAAGCAGTAACACCCGACAACCATTTTGATCGTTTGTTCGGCGTCTATCTACGTTTCCTCTGCGAAGATCCAGATTCGGTAATCTCCTGGACCAAAGAAGAAGACGAGACTGTCCCGACTCAATACCCGAGACTGAGATTCGCTGAGATGGCTTCCCTGCTACTTCTCAAGGACAATCCGAATGACTCGCTGGTTCAGAGGGATCAAATCTTCCAAGTCCTGAATGCTCTTGAAATCAACAAGACCATTATGGTCCACCTCTTCGCCGAGTTGAGGAAAGCGGGAGAGTTTGAGTCGGCTTACCTCGCGGGAACTCTTTCGCCCCACAGCGAAGGGAGTCTGGATGCAAACTTTCTCTTTGCCCTGTCGCAGGTTGCCGGATGGGCTGGTCGACGTGACGACCGGGAGCGATATCTCGATCAATCTCTGGACGTAATGATGGAGAACAATCGCTCGGAAGGTTCCAGCCAATTTCTCAACGCACTCTCGGAAAAGCTCTCCCTTCTTGAGGATGATCCAGCACGCCTCGAATATGTGACCGATATTCGAAGGGAATTGAAGGAAGCCCCGTTGACCAGCGGCGCAGATACTTTGGAGAGAGAAGTCCTGATTTCTATAACCGAAGGTAATTTCGATCGAGCCGCTGCCGAACTTGCTGATCTTCTTTCCCGACAGATCGAATTCCTACTCCCCCAGGAAGACGATCCTGAACAATCGCGTTTCAATCAAAGTCAGGGGTGGCAACGAATGAGTCGTTTGATCCAATTTTATTCGGATCGTATCCCCTTTCATCGGGAGCGAGGCGAACGGTTGGTGGAAACTCTCGTCACCCAGGTGGCTCACCAGTCCATCGATCCGTCAGCCCTTTCTGAATTTGAACAATTCCAGATCGATCTGCGTTCTTTGCGACTGGACTGGATCCCTGCGCCGGAACGACAACAAATCGTTCAGGAAATCTATGGAGGCCTTTCTGATCGCGACAGCGGAATGGAGCTCGGCAAGAGTCTGGAGAATCAGGGATACTATCGAGAGGCAGTTTTTGCCTATGAAGCAGAGGCTCTTCGTGAAGATCGCGACTACGCTCCCTTCCAGGGGCTCTTTGAAGCATGCATGGAATCCCTTGTCGCCCGTCCCGCTCTCCAGATGATCGCTCGCATCAACACTCGAGAGTTTTCGTCCCCACCTGGTTTGACGGTCGATTACCTTAATGAGCAGCATTCGCAATTCCTGCTCATTAATCGAGATCTCGAACGATTGCTGCAATTGAGTCACTTCCCCCCCGACAAGGATACGGAAGCTTCACGCACTGCTCAGGGTCATCTACCCTACCTCGATGCACTGGTGGAAGCCTATCGCCTGACTGGGGAAAACGACTCTCTCCTGCGTCTTCTCTCCCATCTGCGAAACCGGCAAAAAGCAACCGACGAACAGCTTTACCTGGGAGCCGACACTCTGATGCGCTCTGGAAGAAATGCGGAGGCTCTGGATTGGCTTGCTGACCTTGCTCTCGATGGATCCGATCCCAAGATTGAGAAACGGGCCATGCTCGCCATCGCGAAGGCCGCGGAGGCAACAGGTTGGGCAGAAGTTGAACTCCTGCGAGAAGTGGCGGAACAGAGCCTGACACAACAACCTCCGCATATCACGAGACAACTGGCTGACTCCCTGGCCCGTGCCGGGAAACGCCGGGAAGCATCGGGGATACTCAAACTCCTCCATCGCAAAACTTCAGATCCGCTTCATCGCACCATCACAATGTTGCAACTGTTGAAGATGGATCGAGCCAGCGGGATTGAATGGGCCGACCTTTCCGAGGAATTCGGTGCATTATTTCATGACTTTACGTATCACGTGGAATCAGATGCCTTCGGAGAACCGATGCCCCATTCATCCCCTGTAGTCCCCAATGCAGGCAGGCTGGTCGAGTGGCTTGTGAGCGAAGATGAAGATCGTGAAGGCCTTATCAGGGTTCTGAATGAGAGTTCACCCAATGCAGAAACTATGTGGCTGCAAAAACTCGTGTCTGGATATTTGAATGATTCATTCGACGAAGACTCGAAATCCGCCTACCTCGCCAGCACCTCGGAGCAGCAACTCCAGATTTTGGAGACGCTTCCCTTCTTTGGTGAAATCGGTATCCAGATCGCCAAAGGCATCGTCGAAACGTCGTCACTTCCGGGAACGGAATTCTTCCGAAACGAACCGAGAAGACAACTCTCGTTTTTCACTCGCATCGAAGACCGCGCGAGGATTTTCGAGGTTGTCGACATTCTTCATCAAGAGAGCAAGTCCGATATCTTTCACCAGTATGGCCTCGACTCGTGGTATCCCACGTTGAGTAATCGAACCCCATTGCCACGACTGCTCTCAAATCTTGGAGAGACTTCTCTCGCGGCAAATCTTTTTGAACAGTATCACAAGCAAATCACCCGGTATGAATGGAATCATCAGCCATTTCTGGACGATTATATCGCATTCCTGATTGAGACCGGACAATACGATCGCGCCGATTCAGTTCTTCGAAAGGCGCTTCGAAAATCGATACGGGTCGACCTACGTTTGTTGATGGAAATGTATCGCGAATCGGGCCATCTGGACGAGTGGGAAGAGCTTTCTGCAGGCTATTTTCTGACGGCAGGTCAGATGGCACTCCTCCGCGACTGGCGGACGGCGCTTGCCGAAGGGCGCGAAATGGTGGAATATACCCGTCCATGGTAACCCCCCACAGCCGAATCCTTTATTGCTCCCTCATCGGGGTCGCATCTCTTCTGCTGTGCCAGTGCGAAACCACGCGAACGGTGAAATCGACACGGTCATCGTTTTCCTTCGACGACCAAATGTGGGGCGGGCAAGGTGGAGGCGACAGTGACAAGATCCGCTCGAAGTTCGCTGAGCGTGGCTACTCCATCAACGAGGATGGCACTATCAAGGCGAACAAGTCGGACCTTTACAAAGGCGATAAGCCGCGTGGATTTGATGGTGAATTTGGCACCAAGAAAGCCAAGTTTCGAAAAACAGAAGCGAGGACTAATGCGTTTAAGACACCCGAATACCTGAAGATGCAGGACTATGCAGGAGTGACGAATGCGAGGGAGAGCGGCAATAGCGCCCGAGAGAACGACAAGCAAAAATCCCGAAACTCGGCTGCAGGAAAGCTGTTCGCCAGCAAGACGGAAAAGACGTCTGCCCTCACTACTTTTGATACAGGCGCCGCAGCGGAGTCGGGGGATTCTTTTGCAACAAGTGGTGATCGAGTGGGAAATCGAGCCTTAGAGAGCGCCCCAATCGCCGACGGGCCTTCACAAACTGCAGCAGGCGCGGGATACACGCGGAACTCTTCTCTCACGGTAGATGACGTGAGAAAGATATTGAGCCCCGGCACCTATGCCGATGCGAGAAATCTCGATTGATTGCCGTCGACTCAGTAAAGTTCGACCGGCGAACGTTTTCCGTCTTCCACTGAGAGTTCTTTTGCCCCTTCTTCCCCAAGAGTCGCCACTCGCAGATCCCATATCTGGCTGTCGATTTCCTGGAAGCGCTCAATCGACCAAGCATAGGGATCTTTCAGCTTCTTCTTGGTCTTCTCGATTCGGACCAGCGCATCGTGCAGAATCGGACCAGGCAAGGTCTCGATGACTTCGGCCGCTTTTTCCACGAGCTCCACACGGTGGCATATCATGGCGAGGTCGTTCCCTGCTTCAATGCAGGCTTTGATGGTCTCTTCGAAAGTCACTTCGTTCAAGACCGCTCCCATGTCGAGGTCGTCGGTCATGACCAATCCGTCATAGGCCAGTTGGTTTCGAAGAAACTGCCCGATGATATTCTTCGACAACGAAGCGGGCCATCTCGGTCTGTCGGCATCCCAACAAGGATAGTGGGAGTGGCAGGTCATGATACTATCGAGCTCCGGCAAGAGAGCACGAAAGGGTCTCAACTCTTCGGCTTCCATCTCCTCGAGCGTCTTATTGATGACCGGGAGTTCGTGATGTGGGTCAACTTCCGCAGAGGCATAGCCAGGGAAATGCTTTCCTGAGCTGAGGACTCCTTCCTTCCTGAGCCCCTGATTGAAGAGAGTTGCGTTGCGAATAACTTCGTCCGGGTCGGTACCGTAGCAACGTCCTTTGAGGGAATTGTCTGCCTCGTCGTCAAAGGAGATATCGAGAACAGGGCAAAGGTCCAAATTGAACCCGAACATGCGTAGAACCTGCCCTGTGAGACGGCCATGTTCCTGGATCAGTTTGGGGTCACCTTTCTTTCGAAGTTGCTGGGCATTCGGCGGTTCACTACCGATGAGCCGGAGACGGGAAACGCGGCCTCCCTCCTGATCGATTGTGATGAAGGGCTCGATGTCTGAAAGGTCGCGAAGATCGTCGATCAACTTCCTGAGTTGCTCGGGAGATTTGATATTTCTACCAAAGAGAATGAAACCACCTGGCTGAAGTTTCTTGAACCGTGCAGCCGTATCGGAATCGAGTTCCGTTCCCGGAACACCAGTGAGGAGAAGTTGACCCAGAGGAGCGCTAGAATGCATATCCGGGAGTTAACAGGAAGGGCGGGCAATCCACAAAATCTTTTTCAAAATCGGGAAGGCAAGACCAACGAAGATCAGGCTGATTTGTGAGTCACATACAAGGCCTGTATCGCGACCTCACCATAGGAAGCGGGCTTATCTCCTTTTTCTGTGTTCGACTGGGTGTAGCAGCCCGCTTTGAAATACAGCTCATCGGCGTCGATCTTCCATTCCATGACTTGCTTTTGCTCGAAAAGTGCACGGATGCGACCGTTGTCGGCAATAATCATGAGGTTGAAGAAGGTGCCGAGCTCGTAGTTCTCGTCGAGCATGACTGGCTCGAGATCGTTTCGCTCGATGAACAGCTTTTTGCCTTCCAGGCGAACCATAAGAAGGTCGTCTTTTGCATCGTGGATTTGAGCGCAAACCACGTGCGGTTTTTTCTCGGGCACCGCTGTTATGGCTGCCTTGATCGTCAAATTGTGAACACGCCCATCGTTGGTTCCCCAGCTTGCTTTTTCCTTTCCACCCTTCTCCATCTCACGGAGCTCGCTACGAGGATATGAAGAATTCTTTGTCGCCGGAGCTCCGCACTGGGCGCGGAAGATGATCGCGTCTTTTTCTTTGGAAAGAAAAAAGAAGTCCGGATCCTCGAAGTAGCGCAGGGTCGGCATCGTTACTTCGTCGGCTTCCCCGTCTCCGTCGTCGTCGAGTGGTATCGTCAACTTCCAGATATCAAGTGCGAAAATGTCACCGGCGTGCCTTTGCCCGTTGGCAGCCTGACATGAAAACAAAACAGCAATGGCCAGAGCAGGCCAATTCCAGAAATTATTGATTTTATACGCAACAGTTCTCACAAAACTCGCAAGTGATGACTATAACGCAAGAGGTCGTTGAGGGACGCTAGAGTCTTCTCCATTCGTGACTATCGTGCTCGAGAAGCTCGTCCGCCTCCTTGGGGCCCCATGATCCAGCTGGGTATTCTGCCATTTTTGGAGGGTTCGGAGACTTGTGCCAGGCATCCTCGATCTGATCGACATATCTCCATGCGGTCTCAACCTCGTCTTTTCGCGCAAAGAGCGTAGCATCTCCCGCCATAGCGTCGAGTAGCAGACGCTCGTAGGCCTCGGGGCTGCTCTTACCAAAGCTGGTCTGGTAACGAAAATCCATTTTCACCGCCTGAAGTGTCGCGGCTGGTCCGGGTCGCTTGGAGCGCATGCCCAGAGAAATTCCCTCGTTCGGCTGAATACGGATTACGAGTACGTTACCGGGCATTGCCTCGGCACCCACCGCGGCGTTGAAGAGAACGTTCGGTGCTTTCTTGTAGTGGATGGAAATCTCGGTTCCTTTCTTTGGCAGGCGCTTGCCCATGCGGACATAGAAAGGCACGCCTTCCCAGCGCCAGTTGTCGATCATGATCTTCAACGCGACGTAACTCTCTGTCATGGAACCGGGATTCACTCGATCTTCCCGTCGGTAGCCCACGACTTCTTCACCATTCACCGTTCCCGCGGTGTACTGAGCTCGAATGACGCTGTTCCCGACGTCTTCTGCATTTTTGAATGGGCGAAGTGACTTTAGCACTTTTACTTTTTCATCACGAATGCCATCGGCAGTGAGATCTGCCGGCGGTTCCATAGCAATCAAGCTGAGCAGTTGAAGAAGGTGATTCTGCACCATATCTCGCAAGGCGCCGGACTTGTCGTAATAGCCACCACGACCACCCTCCATCCCGAGATCTTCGGAACAGGTGACCTGGACATGATCGATGAACTGGTTATTCCACAACACCTCGAAAAGGTGATTGGCGAAACGAAGCACCATGATGTTCTGCGCTGTTTCTTTGCCCAGGTAGTGGTCGATCCGGAAGGTATCCTTCTCATCAAACACCTCATTCACCACATGGTTGAGGTGCTGAGCAGTGGCGAGATCGGTGCCGAAAGGTTTTTCGACAACAGCACGGCACCATCCGCTCTCCGACTCGTTGAGGCCGGACTCCCGTAAGTGGAGTAGGATGTCGTCGAAGAACTCAGGAGCCGAAGCAAGATAATAAAGGCGATTAGGGCTCGCGCCCTCTTTCTCCATCTCATCGAGGCGCTTCTTCAATGCGACGTATCCTTCGCCGTCGTTGAAGTTGCTCTCGTGATAGAAAATGTTCTGTGAAAATTGTTCCCAGAGGTCTTCGTTGTGCCCTTGGCGGGAAACCTCTCGGTTCAGTTTCTCCAGTCCCTCGCGAAATTCCTCGTCTGATTTTTCACGGCGGGCAAAGCCAACGACCCGCAGCCCCGCAGGCAAGTCACCATCGGCTGCCAAGTTATAGAGCGCAGGAATCAGCTTCCGGTGCGTGAGGTCTCCGGTTGCACCGAAGATCACAAGTATGCACGACTCCGGATGGTTCCTCAGACTCAGGTCAGCTTCTCGGAAAGGATTCTCTTCCATTAGTCGAACGAATCCGCAGTTTCAGGGCCAATGCAAATGAATAGACCGTTGAAAATCTATCGGGATTATTCATTCGACGCCAGTGACGAGGTTTCTCCCTGGTTTTCTGGGGCTTGCGATCCACTCCCTTTCCTTTCTGAACGGGAGGTTTTCCGGAGTTTTCACCTCGCTCGCGAGCCCCACCCAGATCAGACAACGGATAAACATCCAGCCCGGATCAGCCTGCGCTCCGGTAAAGCCAAGCCGAGCCGATTCTGGATAGGCATGGTGGTTATTGTGCCAGCTTTCCCCCATCGTCAGGAGCCCTAGGTGCCTCAGGTTGTAGCCCTGCACAGCGTTGTTGTGGAGGTGCCAGTCCCTGTCGCCACTATTGTGCGCAAAATGGCCTATTAGCCAATGGCCACTTAAAGACAGGAAAATGCGAACCGAGATTCCCCATGCCACCCAGGTCCAACCTCCGGCGAAAAACAATAGAATGGCCAGGGGCAACTGCTGCGCCATCCAGGTTCTCTGGAGAAAGCGATAGAAGCGATCGTTCGCAACCTCCTCCTCAATCGTGAATTGCGGAGGATAAGTCAGCCGTATTCCGCAATGGAGATTCCAGAACCAATCCCGGACAATGCCGGCCTTGTGAATAAAAAACGGATGGCAGGCATCATGTCTCTGCGACCAATCCCGTATATCGTGGAGCCGGATCATCCCAAAGGGGCCTCCCATCCCAACTAACGTCCCCAGATAGACAAGAAGATGCTCAAGCCAAAGCGGTGCTTTCCAGCTACGATGAATGAGCAATCGGTGCAGGCCGACACTGTGACCACAGCAGAGCGTCACGACAGTCAAGGCGCCGCATACTGATGCCGCCTTCCAGTCGAAGAAGAAGGGGACTGTCACGACGGCAACCAGGGCGTGAAAAGAATACCAGATCGACTTCACCGGGTTCCAGTAGACGGTCCCTTCCACCGGGTTCGTCTCCGCATTCCCGGGTTTCATTCTTTCTGTTTCGATCTGTTTCATTGTTACTCTCGGTTTGAGTTCCTACTTTTTCCTATTGGACAGACACCGGTGGCCCCATCCAGACATCAATCACTCCTGCACTTTGGTGAGCCCCAACCAGGCTCATATTCGCCGCCCACGCTCCCAGTCCGTTGATCAGCGCATCGTCCTGCCATTCAACTTCCTTGAGAGCGTTAACCCTCCAAGGCTCGTGCCAAATGCGGAATCGCTTCAGTGTTCCGCCTTCCCCGGCGTATGCGGTGTATCGCTCGACAAGAAACTCGTCGAGGGAGTTCTCCATGACAGGCTGGGGCGCGAGTTCTCCTTTACCGCGGTATCGAAACTCGGCCTTATCCGTCGCCACTTCGCCCGATACCTCGGGTAGTGTATTCGTATATTTGATAGAGGCATTCCTGTAGGGAAGCCCGTAAGTCCCGGGACCAAGCGCAACCGCCAAGCGGTTGTTTAGCCATTCGCTCATGAAGTATATCCCTGCTTCCCCCCGGAATCGCGCATAGGTCCGAAGATTGAAAAACTGATGAGTCGCTATAGGGGCCGTCAGCCATCGCGTCGCGATTCCCCCTCGAGAAAATCGCATCCCTCTGAGCGTAAAGGCGACGAGACTAACAAACGCCCTGCCTTCCCTAAGATCCAAGGGGATTGGCACAACCCTTTGGAGGAGATCCGGCTCGACTTCAAAATGGAGAAAGACGACTTCTGTCCAGTCAGCAATGAAGAGACGGCCAAAACGATCTTCTTCAATCAACCGCCGAGCATAGGCCGCGTCATGCTTGCTGGCATCGAATTTTCCGCGATGCCCCCTTTCACTGAATTTCGCAGGTTTCGGACAGGTGATGTCGCGGAGAATCGTCATGGCAGCAAACTATCGAGGCAGAGGGTTCAAGGCTGGCTTTCCGCTGGCGATGTGCACACCCGGTCGCAACAGGTCGACGAGTGCATCTTCCAGTTCGTGAAATCGAAAGTGAAAGCCAAGCCCGTGGATTCTGCAGGGCAGGCCACGCCGACCATTCAGAGCCAACTCCGGATCGGCATTGACTATTGGTGCCGCTACCCGCAGCAACCAATCCGGGGTCGGAATCCCAAACGGCACCCTAAGCACTCGCCGTAAGGTCGCCATGAACTCTGCATTGGGAACCGGCTGCAAACCGGTCGCGTTACAAATCCCGTACACAGCCGGGTTCTCGATAGCCTCGAGAAAGACCCGCACCATATCGTCGACGTGAACCCAACTGATCCACTGCTTCCCACTGCCAATGCGACCACCCATTCCGAATCGAGCGAGGTTTGCCAAAGCAGGTAAGGCTCCCCCATCACTACCGAGGACAAAGCCGATACGCAGCATCGCCCATCGCATCTCTGGTCGAATGGCTTTTCCCAACGCTTCTTCCCAGGCAACGCAGACATCCGTTGGATACTCGTCCGGAATGAAACCGGTTTCGTCGCAGACCCGGTCTCCCGCGTCTCCATAGATCGCAAGACTGCCTGCCTGGACCCAGACCTCGGGGACCCGATAGACGAGTCTCAGCGCATCTCCAATCGCACGGACCGAATCGACCCTTGAAGTAAGGATCTCTTCTCGATTTTTCTCTGTCTGGCGGCAGTTCACATGTTTCCCGACCAAGTTTACAATTGCCTTGGCCCCCTCCATCTCAGCGGCCCAACTTTCCTCAACAGTCTTCGCATCCCAGAATACTGCCCTAGCCCCTTCGGGGCATGCTTGTGGATTTCTGGTCAACACGACGACTTCATATTTCCTCCGCAAGAGCGCACTGATCAGAGCCCGCCCCAGGAACCCTGTTCCACCAGCAACCACTACTTTCTCTTTCTTCTGATTCATTGTTCTTAATCCTTTCTTCTAGATTCGGCACGCTCCGCCCGTCCCAATGCAGTGCCTGTTTGCCGCAACTTTCTCGTAGAGCTTGTTTGCCACCCAGTGCACTGGAGGAAGCATTCCGAGCCATCCCGCTGGTGCGGCCCACCAGACCTTTCTCAGCAGAAAAAAGATCACGTCTACGCCCCCGAGGACTCGCCCGTCCTTCCGGCGAAGTTTCATTTCCGGTTCCGCAGCGCCATTTTCGAAGGGCTCAATTTCCACGTGAGCCTTCTTCAGCAGAAAGCCCAGCTTCCTGACCCCTCCCCGGCACATCCGGCAGGTATCGTCGTAAAACAATGTTGCGTGGGTCTTGTTCTTCATTTCAGTAATTTCTGTTAAGAGAGAAATCCATTTTTAAATAAAAAAGTCACTTCACAAAGGTTCCGATAGATTTGGCTATTTTGTCGCTCATCCGAATCGCTTTGATCGCGTGCTTAGTAGGTAGACGATCCATCTTGTCGTAAAAATCACTTACCAGCTCGAAAAATCCCAAAAGTTGCTCGAGTTGGTCCTTGGCATAAGCATCTCCCGCCTCATGGCTCTCGCCCGCTTCGACCGCACAATCCCGAAGGTTTCTCAAAGTAGGATCGATTTCCCGCCGTTTGCGCTCAGCCGCGATGATTCGAAACATTTCATACACATCCTGAATGGAGGCGAAATGATCTCGCCGGTCACCAGCCAGGTGAACGACTCGAACAATTCCCCAGTTCTGCAATTCTTTCAGACTGTTGCTAACGTTCGAACGGGCCACCCCGAGCTGCTCGCAGATTTGCTCGGCATTCAATGGCTCCTCGGAAATGAATAACAGCGCGTGGATCTGGGCGACTGTTCGATTGATCCCCCATTTGGTGCCCATCTCTCCCCAGTGGAGGATAAAGTGTTGGGCAAATGGTGGAAGATCCTTCATTTTCGAAATTTCTGTCTTTACAGAAATCTATAAAACATGTTCGAGCAAGCTCTTTTTCCGCATTTCCAACTATTTCCCTTGTTTACGGGTTCACCGGGCAATCGTATAGTTTATCTACATGGAAACACTCAAGGCCATATTCACTCACTGGTTTTTCTGGGGCTTTGTCCTCGGATTCTTCCTCTGCGTTCTTTCACTGATTGCTCACGCCAAGACCAGAGGCGAGCTGAAGCGCCTGAAAGGACATCTCAGCGATAAACTGGAAATCGAAGCCGAAAAGATGGCTGAGATGAAGACCAAGATAGACGACCTCAAGCAGGAGAACGAGAACCTCCGCATGAAGATCAATTCGGGACGCGCCGGTAGCGATTACCAGTCACTGGAACGGGAGCTCGAAATTTACGCTCGCGCTGAGAAGGGCATGGTCGTGAACGCTCCTGGCTTTGCCCAGGCATGGGAGAAGGCAAAAGAGGCAGCGCTCCTTGAACTTGAAAGCGAGGAATCGGGAAAGAGTCTACCGCGGCGGATTTTTAAGAAATTCTTTACGAAGAGCAGCGCCGCCGTGGAAGCAGAAGTTGTCGACGCGCTTCCATCCGAGTCCACTACTAAGGCAAATTCCTGAAAGGATTTCTGCCACCGTGCGTCGAAAGACTCACTTGAAGGATGCGCGTCTCCGCGCACTTTCCGCGACATGACTCTTGACCTTCCAGACCGGGAATTTGCCGGATACATCTTCGATTGCGATGGAACACTCGTTGATTCCATGCCGCTACACTACCGAGCTTGGACGGCAAGTTTCGAACATCATGGTGCTCCGTGGAACTGGTCGGAGGACGAGTTCTATGCTTCGGCTGGTGTCCCAGACCGAGTTACGGTGGGCAAGCTGAATGAGGAGTATGGGGCAAACATCGACCCGGACGACGTACATGCCTACAAGCTCGAATGGTATTCTTCCAGCCTTCACGAGTTGAGTCCCGTTGCCGCAGTCGAATCAATCGCTCGCGAGCTGCATGCTCAGGGAAAGAAGATCTCGGTCGCTTCCGGTAGTGATCTTTCTATCGTTCAACCTTCTCTTGAAGTGACGGGATTGATCGAAATGTTTGATATCATCATCACCCCGGCAGATGTCGAGCGCGGCAAGCCGGCCCCGGATATGTTCCTCCTGGCCGCAGAAAGAATGGGAGTTGCTCCAGAGCACTGTCTCGTTTTCGAAGATGGACAAGCCGGAATTGATGCGGCAAACGCAGCTGGAATGGCGAGTGTGTTCGTGCCAAGCCGGGATCTGTAACCTATCCAAGGCAAAATTTTCGTTGTTTCTGAACGCCTGACGAGAGAAACTGAATCGTGTTCCAAGTCATCTTCAACGAAATCAGCGCGGCCGAGATTTCTCAGCTCCCGACCCTTGAGCAGCTTGAGGTGCTGAATGAATTCCAGGTTCGCCCCGAAGATTTGGAAGGTTTAGAAGAGAAGGGCGATGAAGCTCCATTTGGACAGATAGAAAGAAACGGGAAGGTTCTCTATCGTTATCGCGCGAGCGATGTGCGGATTTATTTTGAGGTAACCGAAAACCACGAATCCATCATCGTACATCGCGTTCTTCACAAAAACACTCTTCAGGATTTCCTCTACCGGGCCAAACTTCCGATGGGTGAAGACGAAAGCCTCGCAGAGTCAAAACAGTTCTGGGAACTGATCGAAGAAGGGGCCCGCGCACGTAGAGTGTAGCAGGAACCTGTTATTTCTATCGAGTATCGAACTTGACGAAGTGACAAAGTGCGCTTTCTATCCGAGCGCTTTTTACGCTGGAAAGTTATCTGTTTGGCAGTAAGAATGCGGTCGGGCAAACGCCCAACAAACTGAATTTCAATCGAGAGGGAAACCGCCGTGGACTTCAAAGACATCAAGAAAATCGTAGAGCTGATGGATCAGCACGGGCTTTCTGTTTTCAAACTTGAACAGGATGAGACAAAGCTTGAGCTGAAAAAGGGTGGAGACATCGACATCAAAGCCATCCAAAGCCTGATGGCCTCAGCTCCCGTGGCCCAGGCTGTCCCAGCGGCTGCACCAATTGCAACTTCCACAGGAGCGGCCGCCGCTCCCGCCGGAGCTGAAGGTGGGCTCCCGGAGGGTGTAGAGGAGATTACCTCTCCCATGGTTGGAACCTTTTACTCTTCCCCATCACCTGATTCTGATCCCTTTACGACCGTCGGGTCAAAAGTCGCCGCAGACACCACCGTTTGCATTATCGAAGCGATGAAGGTGATGAATGAGATCAAAGCCGAGATATCTGGAGAGATCGTAGAAGTTCTCATCGAAAACGGCACCGCCGTTCAATTCGGCGAACCCCTCTTCCGCGTTAAGAAGGGCTAATCTCTTCCCGGAGACGAATCCGGAACACATTCTAGCGCAGACGACATGTTCAAGAACATTCTTGTAGCCAACCGAGGCGAGATCGCCCTTCGAGTAATTCGCGCAGCGAAGGAACTGGGAGTCCGAACCACCGCAATTTACTCGGAAGCTGACGTCGACTCCATGCACGTTCACCTTGCTGACGATGCGATCTGTATCGGACCGCCATCGAGCGCTGAGTCGTACCTCAAGATGGAAGCAATCCTGTCCGCTGCGGAGATTGCGAATGTCGATGCGATCCATCCCGGATACGGTTTCCTATCCGAGAACCCTCGCTTTGCTGAACTCTGCGAGAGTTGTAATGTCAAATTCATTGGCCCATCCGCCGAAGTCATCTCCCTGATGGGAGACAAGAATCAGGCCCGTGCAACTGCTACCAAATATGGAGTTCCCGTTACTCCCGGTTCTGAGGGCATCGTGGAAACAGAGGAAGAAGCCATCGCGGTCGCAGAGCAGATTGGCTATCCTGTGATGATTAAGGCGAGCGCGGGCGGCGGCGGTCGCGGCATGCGTCCTGCCCTGAACAAAGCCACTTTTGTCTCAGCATTCCATGCAGCACGCGCGGAGGCGGAAGCCTGTTTTGGATCCCCCGATGTCTACATCGAGAGACTCGTGGAGAACCCTCACCACGTGGAATTTCAGATCGTCGCCGACAGCCACGGGAACGTCAAAGAACTCGGCGAACGTGACTGCTCGATGCAGCGCCGTAACCAGAAGATCATCGAAGAAACGCCATCCCCGCTGATCAGCAACGAGCTTCGCCAGCGTATGGCTGAGGCCTCAGAATCCCTGGTGAAGAATATCGGTTACGAAAACTGTGGAACGATCGAATATCTCGTGGACGACAACGAGAATTTCTACTTCATGGAGATGAACACCCGAATTCAGGTGGAACATCCCATTACTGAGGAAGTTCGAGGGTGCGACCTCATCAAAGAGCAGATTCGAGTAGCAGCTGGACACAAGCTTTCCGAGCACGTGGTAGAGAGCGAACCTCGCGGGCATTCCATCGAGTGCCGTATTAACGCGGAGGATCCCTACAACAACTTTGCCCCGAGCCCCGGTAAGATTCGACTCTTCTACGCACCAGGCGGTCGCGGCGTTCGCGTCGACACCCACGTCTACAGCGGATACGAAGTGCCACCGAACTACGATTCGATGATCGCCAAGCTGATCGTCACAGGAGCGACTCGCGACATCGCAATCGCCAGGATGATTCGTTCCCTCAACGAATTTGTCGTGCGAGGAATCAAGACTACCATTCCGTTCCAGGCGTCTATTTTGAAGCACAACGCTTTCCGTAGCGGCGACTACAACATTGCATGGGTGGAGAAATTCCTCGCTTCGCAGCCTGGGCCTCCTGAAGTGCCAGACATCATGCTGGAAGAGGATTGATCCTTCGCAGTTGAATTCCTAGCTACGGCCTGCCAGACTCACCAAGTGAAAAAGTTCTGGCAGAACATTCGCTTCGCTTTCAGAGCCACTCGCTCGTCGATATCGGGTTCGAGTTCTTTTTACGCAGCAGTCACCCTTTGTGCTGCTATTTGCATTGCAGCCATTGTTCTCTGGTGGGTTTTCAAAGGACAAACACAACAGACCCTCCTGCTTTTCTCAGGGCAGGACGGAGGCACCTACAAACCCCTCGCTGTGGAAATAGCAAAGCTGGTTGAGCGGGAGAACCCCGGTCTACGTGTCAAAGTGATGGAAAGCCAGGGATCGCTGGAAAATCTCAGACAGGTAGCAGACGATCAATCCGGGAGAACACTCGGCATCATTCAAAACGATATAGATATTCCCCTCTCGTTCCCCGAGGACACCCCAAACTCAATTCGCAGCCTGCTCCCGCTCCATCAGGGTGTGTTGCATTTTTTTGTTCGTGAAGATTCGGGCATTGAGTCGATTCCAGATCTTCGGGGTAAGGTGTTGGCAGAAGGCCTCCCCGAAAGCGGGACGCCACGCATCGTGGATTCACTATTGCGGCATTACGAAATTCCACCCGGAGCTGTCGATCGCAGATCGCTCTCACTTCAAGACGCCTGCGATCAATTTCGCGATGGCGAAGTACAGGCAATCATCATGGCGATGGGATTGAAGTCTCGTAAGTTCGAGGACCTGATCTCTGAGGTTCCAGTAAAATTTGTCGGCATCGGGGATACTGTTGATGTTGGCAGCGAAATCGAAGGGTTTCGCCTGACCTACCCATTCGTCCAAGCGACGATGATTCCTAAATACGCCTACAGCGCGCCCAGCGAAGAACGACAGGGTATTCCCGAGAAGGCAATTCCCGCCATCGGTATTCGAGCCGTTTTGATTGGGCGGACGGATTTACACGATCTCACCGCAAACCGCATCGCCCGGACTCTGATAGAGAGAAAATCATCCCTGTCACGAAGTCACCCGAGCGCTGCACAGATCACGGAAAAGTTTGATCCCAGCCAACTACAGTTTCCTATCCACAAGGGAGCCCACCGTTATTTTCATCGTGACGACCCGGGGTTTCTTCAGCGCAACGCTGAGGTGTTGGGTTTTTTGTTGTCACTCGGCGCCGCCGCGACTGGCTTTTTCCTTTCTTTGCAGAGATGGCTTCGCAGAATGCGAAAAAACCGCATCGATGCTTATTACATCCAACTCGATCAGTTGATCCAACCGCTTCACGATTCAGATCTCAACAGAGAGCAGCTAGTGGAACTGGAAGGGAAATTGCAACAAATGCAGCGGCGAGCCATTCGCCAACTCGCGCAGGAGAAGCTGTTCGCCGATGAATCGTTTCGAATTTTTCAGGCTTTGCTCTTAGAAGGACGCGACGAAGTACGACGTCAATTGGCTGACAGTTGACTTCACATGCACAATTATTGCATATAATTACAATAATTATTGTAAATTACTTCACTTAGGTTAAGCTAATGATGGTTTTCCCACGCCACCCATGACACTTCAATCCGCACTGTTCCTGATAGGATTCTCATTCTCTCATGTGTTCTTTCCCGGACACCCTACTCCCCTGTTGTTGGCGACGGGCGGGATGGGGCTGAAAAACGCCTGGAAATTCACTCTCGGCATGGCCATCGCGCATGGCCTCCTGATGGCGCTCGCTCTAGCAGTGGGCGGATTTCTACTTCAACTCCTGACTGCTGCCTGGCCGGCAGGAAAATTCTGGCTCAGCCACGTCGATATCCCGATTCTGCTGGTTCTCGGCCTGTTCCTGCTTCGCGAGGCGTTCCGTCGAGGCGATGAGGAAGAACGAGCCGCAAAGAAACTCGACCCAAAAAGGCCATTCTTAACGGGTGCGGCGATCGGCTTCATTCCCTGCCCTGACACAATCGGTTATGCCATGATCGGCGGAGCTCTGGGGGCCAGCGGACTACTGGAGCTGACTTTTGCCACTTCCATCGTTTTTCTTGGCACTGCGCTCGGTTTCTGCAGCGTCACGGCGGTCGCGGGTTTTGTTCCTAAACTGATTCGGAGTCCTAAGCTCGGTCCGGCGATTTGTCTGATCACCGCGCTCGTGTGCTTCGTGAACGTCACCTACCGCACTTGGACAACCTGGAAAGACTGGGCATGAAAAAACTATTTATCCTTCTCTGCGCCTCCTTTTGCCTCATCTCATGCGGGGAAAAGAAGCAACCTGACCCAGAAGCGGAAGCCAGATGGCAACCCGGCGACGCAACGGTCGCAAAACACATCACGAGCGTGCACGGGTTTACGATCGGAGCCGCTGAAGATGCTTTTCTTCACGTGGAGAAAACCGAAACCGGCAAAGTGAATGCCCACTTCCGCGATGAAATCCTCAAGGACCTTGGGGGAGAGCAGGCTCTAACCGTATTTGGCTGGACAGCGAACCCTATGGAGATTTCCAAAGCAGAGTATCTCTACTTTCTGGAAGCGCTGCACGCCTACCTCGTTCTCAAGGCTCCCAAATGGGACGGTGGAGAAGGGAAAACCTGATTGGTTAATACACTTTCCGGTTACCGGCCCAGTAGCCTCGCGGGACATTGGTCAGTTTTACAAAGACTCGGTCCTGCGGCACCTCCATCAGTGATTCGGCCAGATCGGAGAGTGACTGGCACAACTCATTAGTAGGGTCGGAAGGCAGTTCAATTCCCTCAATCTCAAAAAGAGCCGAAGGATCCGGCGCACCGCCAAATGTCATCGCCGCTCCTGCCTCCAACACCGCCATGGTGATCGACTCGGGCTTTCCGAGTTCTTTTGACACGATCGAAGTCACCTCGCCGCATAGACGGACCGAAGAGGGATGATCGAATGGCACGTTGGTGGTAATCCGGACGAGAGGCATGGCTCAACCTAGCGCAATCTTTCGACTGCGCTAGCGTCAGGCGCCCAGCAATTCTTTTGCTTTCGCAATTACTGCTTCTGCCTTGTCGGCTGCGTTCGGAGCGGCTCCCCGAGCCATCTCAGGTTTTCCTCCGCCTTTTCCGTCAGCAACAGCCAGTGACTCACGAACGAGGTCCCCTGCCTTGAACTTGTCGGTAAAGCCTTTGGAAACGACAGCACCAAAGTGAAGCGTTCTGTCGGCAATGACCCCAATGGCAACGGCCCCTTCGAACTGCCGAGCTTTCACAACATTCATTGCCTCCTGAAGGATCGCTGGTGAGTCACCAGGGAGAAGCCCTGCAAAAACCGTTGAACCGGAATCGGCGAGAGTATCGTCGAACCACTTCGAAGCTTCCGCTGCGGCCATGCCAGCCGAGGCTTTCTTGACGGCTTTGTCAGCGGTAATCGCTGCGGCAAGAAGCGCATCTTTCTGTGCCTCGAATTGCTTAAGAAGGGCGTTGGCCTCCACCAAGTTTCCAGCTTTGATCGATTTTTCGATTTGCCCGCCGAGATCGGTATCCGCATCAACAGCAACAGTATCTTTGCCGAGTGACTTCAGCTTCTCATTTGCAGCTTCGAGTTTCGCCTGAGCATCTTCGATGTCAGACACCACGGCAGAGCATTGGTCTGCAATCAATTCCGCTGCAGCATCTCCACAGACAGCTTCGACACGACGAATACCAGCAGCGACAGCGCCTTCGCTCTTTACTTTGAAGAAGCCGATCGAACCGGTGGAAGGAACATGCGTTCCACCGCAGAGTTCCATGGAGTAGCCGTCGAACGCGCCGTCTTTACCACCGATCTGGACGACACGGACTTTGCTCCCGTATTTGTCGCCGAAGAACTGCATGATATCCGGATTGTCTTTGATCTCGGACTGAGGCACTTCGTTGACTGAGACAGGGTCATCGGAAGAGATACAACCGTTCACTTCCGTTTCGATTTTCTGAATCTGGTCGGCGTCGAGGGCCTTGGAATTGAAGTCAAAACGCAAGCGATCAGGAGCCACCAAAGAACCTTGCTGGGTCGCATCAGGACTCACGACCTGGTGCAACGCCCAGTGAAAAAGGTGAGTCGCTGTGTGGTGCTTCTCGATCTCACGGCGGCGGGAGGTGTCGACTTTGAGAATGACCTGAGTCTTTTCGCTATCGGGCTTCTTCGAAACCTGGAGAAGTGTCGCCTCACCAACGCCTAACACATTCGTGACGGTGATTGCTTCGCCGTCGACTTCCATGGTTCCGAGGTCCCCGATCTGTCCGCCCTTCTCGATGTAGAACGGGCTGCGATCGACAACGGCGAAAATACCGTCTTCATTTTCGATCCACTCGACGACTTCGGCCTCGCACTCGTCTTTCTCATAACCCACGAATTCGGTAACCACGTCGGTGGAGATGTCTAACGCTTTCACCACGCTGCTTTTCTGGCCCTCGGCTCCAGTGCCCTTGTGTTTTTCGACCAGAGCTTCGACTTCCTTCGGATCGGTCTTGAGGGAACGTTCGTCGAGAAGCAATTCGGTCAGGTCGGTCGGAAATCCGTAGGTTTCCCAGAGTTTTACGACCGTTTCTGCTGGGAACTGTTCGCCTTTCTTCACTGCATCGGCAGCTTCATCGAAGAGTTTCAGACCGCGGTCGAGGGTGCGGTTGAACTGCTCCTCCTCGGCGCGGAGTGTCTCGGTAATCTTTTCCTCACGGGCCGCGAGTTCAGGAAAGACGTCTCCGAATTCTTTCACCAGCACGGGAACAAGCGTGTGAAGGAATGGATTTTCCGCATCGAATCCGAGAACGCGACCGAAACGGACGGCGCGGCGGAGAATGTTACGGATGACGTAGTTCCGGCCTCCATTTCCCGGCTCGATGCCGTCGGCGATGGAAAAGCTGACGGTGCGGATGTGATCGCTGATCACCCGGAAAGCAATGTCGATCTGTTCCTGTTCTGTCGGGTTGTTGCGTTTGCCTCCCTCGGGCACGGTTGCCATATATTTGCAACCACTCTGAGACGCGAGTGCCTGGAAGATTGGAGCAAAAACGTCCGTGTCGTAGTTCGATGCTAGACGCGAGAAATCTTCTCCTCCTTTTGAGCCTTGGATTACGGAGCAAATTCGTTCAAAGCCCATTCCCGTATCGACGTGACAAGCAGGAAGGCGGCGGAATGTTCCATCCTCATTCGCATTGAACTGGATGAAGACGAGATTCCAAATTTCGATGCAGCGAGAATCGTCGGCATTGACCAAGGCGCCCTTGGTATCGCCATTGGGGGTGAGATCTATGTGCAACTCGGAACACGGTCCGCAAGGACCTGTATCACCCATCATCCAGAAGTTGTCCTTCTTGTTTCCGTCTACAATGTGCACCCTGGGATCAAGGCCTTCCGCTTTGAAAATCTCTTCCCAGAAGTCGTAGGCTTCCTGATCGAATTCAGCAGGATCCCCTTCGCCGGGGGCATAGACGGTCGCGTAAAGACGAGCAGGAGGTAATCCCCAACGCTTTGTCAGCAACTCCCAAGCCCACTCGATGGCCTCTTTCTTGAAATAGTCTCCGAAACTCCAATTCCCGAGCATCTCGAAGAAAGTGTGGTGGTAGGTATCGTAACCTACGTCATCCAAGTCATTCTGCTTACCTCCAGCGCGGATGCACTTCTGGGTATCGGCCGCTCGCGGTGGCTTGTATGGGGCCGCCTCCGTTCCGAGAAAGTACGGAATAAACTGGTTCATCCCCGCGTTGGTAAACAACAGGTTCGGGGAAGTGGGCATGAGGCTGGCAGAAGGCACAATGGTGTGCTTCTTCTCTTCAAAAAAGTCGAGAAACGACTGCCTAA
Source organism: Verrucomicrobiales bacterium (assembly GCA_002698785.1). Lineage (GTDB taxonomy): Bacteria > Verrucomicrobiota > Verrucomicrobiia > Verrucomicrobiales > DEV007 > Arctic95D-9. The sequence goes on from PAAG01000051.1 coordinate 204,495, forward strand.
TTTCGCGTGAGGTCATAGCGCGGGACGGTAGCGCACCCGCCGCAGGACGCAAGGGGACAGGCACCCTACAATTTCGCACGGATCAGATCCTCCATCTTCACGATATCGGCAGCAAACTTCCGAATCCCTTCGGCAGTCTTCTCGGTGGCCATGGCGTCTTCGTTCAGGAGAAAGCGGAATGTTTTCTCGTCGAGGTCGAGTTTTTCGATGTCGGCGGAAGCAGCAGCTTCTGCGTCGAGTTTCTTTTCCACCGGCTCCTCGGAGTTCTGCAATTCTTCGAGAAGATCGGGCCCAATTGTTAATAAATCACAACCTGCCAATTCGACGATCTGGCTGGTGTTGCGGAAGCTGGCTCCCATCACTTCGGTGTCGAAGCCGAATTTGCGGTAGTATGTGTAGATTGTTTGAACGGACTGAACTCCCGGATCATCAGCTCCTGTGTATTCGTTGCCGGTCTCTTTTTTGAACCAGTCGTAGATACGGCCGACAAACGGGGAAATGAGCTGAATACCGCCTTCCGCACAGGCAACGGCCTGGCAGAGAGAGAACATGAGGGTGAGGTTGCAATTGATGCCCTCGTCCTGGAGTTTCGATGCGGCCTGGATGCCTTCCCAGGTCGAAGCGATTTTGATGAGAATGCGCTCGCGGTCGATTCCGCTATCTTCGTAGAGACCGATCAGCTGGCGGGCTTTTTCAATGGTTCCGTCGTGATCGAAGGAAAGACGAGCGTCTACTTCCGTTGAAACACGACCAGGGACGATATCGAGAATTTCTTTCCCGAAGGCAATGAGCACATGGTCTATGATGGATTCGACGAGGGCATCACCAGCCAATCCTGAGCTTTTTCGGTCTTCCACAGCCTTATCGACAATGTGCGCATACTGCTCCTGCTGAGAGGCTTTGAGAATGAGAGAAGGGTTTGTTGTCGCATCCTGCGGCTGGTATTCCCGCATTGCTTCGAAATCGCCCGTGTCTGCGACTACCTTCGTGTACTGCTTGAGTTGCTCGAGTTGATTGGCCATGACGTAACGTGTTTACAGAGAGTTACGCTGTCCAATGCTTTACTGTTCCGCTGCGTCACGATTTCTTCATGAACGGGAACAAAAGCATTCATTCGGCAGGTGCATTTTCCGCGGTGTACGTGACTACTGCGTTGTCGTCCGCATCGAAAAAGATGCTCTCGATCCTGACTTTTCCGTCTTCGAGAAGAGTCAATTGATAGCGCGCCGTTCCATCTCTCATCGGCCCTACGAGCTGCAAACGGTTGTTTTCTGTATCGTAAAATCCCTCGTAATCGATCTTCTGGCCGACGGTGTCGATATATCGCGCATGCACTTTCAATGCTGCTGTATCCGTGAATACAAACATCCAACGATACAGCCATTCTGCCGGGCCATATTTGGCGTGACCGTCGATTTGATACCAGAGCCCGGCAATAGCGGGTTGGCCGACTGACTTCGCACCTCCCTGGATAGGAGTAGCATCGGGCTTGGGAATGAGGATACCTGACTCTGCCATTTCTCCATTCAGCGCCTGAAAAAGAGGTAACTCACCAATCCTGGTTGGGCCATCCTGACCATATCCTAAGGTAAATACCATGATAGTTAAGCAAAGAGAGAGGTAGCATTTCTTCATAGATAAATCAGTGTCAGTTCTACACAGACGTCTAACAAACAGATTTTAGGTGGAAATCGATCTCGATCCTGATAGCCTGTCCCCTTATGGCAGCACCAGTATTCGAAATGGAGAACGTGAGCGTCCAACGTGGAGGCCGCAAAATCCTCGAAGATATCAACTGGACGGTCGAGAAAGGCCAGAACTGGGTCGTGATCGGCGGGAATGGTTCCGGGAAGACCTCTTTATTGAATGTCCTGATGGGCTACCTCACCCCCACGACCGGCGAGGTGCACATGAGAGGGCGAGAAGATGCTGTCAATTCCGCCTCGCAAAGCTGGGATGATTGGCGCAAGCGAATCGGGTTTGTCAGCAGCAGTATTTCCCAACTGGTCGACCCCGCTGAGACGGGTCTGGACATCGTTCTGGCAGGCAGACATGCCATGGTGAACTACTGGCAGAAGTCTGACGATCCGAAGGAAATCAAGGCTGCCGAGAAGGCTCTTGAGAAAGTGAATTGCACGAGTTTGCGTGATCAGCCCTGGGCAACGATGTCGCAGGGTGAACGCCAGCGCACCCTGATAGGAAGAGCCCTCATGGCGCCACGGATGGATGTGCTGGTTCTCGATGAGCCTTGCGCCGGACTCGATCCAGTAGCGCGAGAGAATTTCCTCAATTTCGTAGAGGAGCTGACCCAGAAGGGAAGTTTTCGGTCGCTGATCATGGTGACTCACCATGTGGAAGAGATCATACCGGCGACAACCCACGCCATTGTTCTCAAGGGTGGGAACGTGGTGTCCCAGGGCGAGAAGCGCCGTGCCCTGAATTCACTGAGCCTTTCGAAGGCTTTTGACAGTGAGCTGAAGCTTCGCTCCCGGCTTGGCCGCTACCGCCTCTACTACGGGGACGAATTTGTTCCCGAAGGTGGACAAGTTGTCTGACCATTGATCTGATCAATAATCAGAAAAGTTTTATCGATTTCGTTAATTCTAAAATCTCATTGATGCTTTTCCCGAACCGCGACGGGAACTGCAATGAGATTTCCAGATACCAAGGGAACCATCCTCTCAGGCTTTGCTCTGGGTCTGATTGGTCTCTGCTTTGCCCTGCTGCTCCATGAAGCAGTAATCACCAAGCAGGCCTGGCAGGTCATCCCAAGGGTGATTGCCGGTTTGATGGCGCCGGTCCCGCTGGCAATTTTCATCGCCTTTCTCTTTGCGAAGAAAGCCGGGACGAAGACTCTCGAACCGTCGCCGGTTCGAATGAGCCTCTACCTGGTAGCCTCGCTGGCTCTTACGATAGCTGCTGGCTTATTCCTTCGGGATGCTTCCGATACGCCACCGGGCACGGGTGCCGCGATCGCAGAGTCATCGGTCTTTTCTGCCTCACTTCTCAACTACCTCTTTCTGCGAAGCCCCCTCATCGCTTCCGCACTCAGCGGGATCAGTATCGGACTGACCGTCTTCCTGATTTTCCTTACCTAACCGAACCATATACAAAATGAAAAGAACCAGATTGTTCCAACTTCAGGGATTGCTATCGATCCTACTCATTCTCATCGCAGCGGCCCAGATGGCCCTGTCTTCAGAGGGCGCACCCGTCCTCAAAGTCGCAATCGCTCCGTTCGGGGCGGTATCCTTGCTGCTTTTCGCTTTCTTCGTCTACAACCGAAGGGTCGCCAAGCTCGACGATGAAGAGGACTACAGTGTGAAACGGATACTGGCGAACCTGGGACTCGTGGCTGTGTCAGGAGCTGTGATTGTCGGTGTCATCACCCTGCTTGGTGATCTCACGAGTTCACTGGATAGAATCGTCTTTATCTTCGCCATCATCACAGCTGTCGTTTTCTTCATCTACGAGAAGCTGCGTGACTTCAAATCGATGGCAATGCTGACGGGTATTGGCGAGGGAGTCGTGATCCTACTGATCTTCTTCCGATAGACTTACCTGCCATCCCTTTGCAGCCGCCTTCTCAAACTTACGATGATCCCGAACTCGTTTCTCCAAGCGCTTCCGAAGCTTTGCCTTCGAAGAGTCGGAAGCCTTGGCTACTCCCATCCGGACGGTGGTGGCGGTGATGAGTTTCACCAAGTTCTTGGCATCGGCGAGAGACACATATTCCTCAGAGATCCCTTTCTTCGGGGGGCAATTGTGGTAGTTGCCCAAGATAATGGAGATACCGGCTGCGGGGACGCCGTAGAGGTTCATGGCGGTCGCTTCGCAGGCTCCGCCATCGAGTAAGGCACGCTGGTGCTCGATCTTTTCCTCCGTTCCCGCATCGACGAGTTCGGCGGTCACTGCATCATCAAAGACACTGATTCGATCTCCCACTCGGATGACTGGTCCTTTCCCCTGCTCGGCACCCCCTCGGGGAGCGCTGGTTTCAAGAGAGACGAAACACACGCCTCTGGGCATGGGCCATTTCTTTGCCATTTCGATGGAACCGATGAAGCCCACTTCTTCTGCACGAGTGAAAAGACCGTAGACTGTGGTTTCGACTTTATTGGCTTCCAACTCCATGAACATCGCGAGGATGGCAGCGCAACCGACCAAGTCGTCACACACACGGGAATGGATAATGCCGTCTTTCAGCTCGAATGGCTTCAGTTTCCACATACCAAAATCGCCAAACCATTCGACCTTGTGGGTATCCAAACGGTCCTTAGGGACGCCGCCGAGGAATTCTTCCTCGCCTTTGAATTTTACCCAACCGGGATGATCCATGTGAGCTGCGAAGGCGAGACGGGGTTTCTTCCTGCCGAGCTGGTATTTCGCGATCAGATTCCCGAATTTGTCCTCTTCCACCGACACGTGGGGCATTTCTGAGATCTTTTCCCGTATCAGCTTAGCCACGTGATACTCATGAAATGGAGCTGTGGGCGTGCTGAGGACATCGCGGAAGAGAGAGACAAAGGTCTGATGATGCATAGCTACTGGCAATCTAATTATACCTCTTACCAAAATTCTTCGCCGAAACAATTTTTGGGTGGAGAGGAGTCAGCTTCGCTACGCTCAAATATGTTTTGCAGGTCTTGGGTTGAAATTGAGACTAACTTCGTTCCTCACTCGGTCCTTGGGGAAGCCCAACTCCCTCGCGAGCGCCTCGTCAGCCTCAATTTCAACCTCAAGATTTCAGCAAATAATTTTGGCAAGAGGTATAAAAACTGGCTTATTCGCCGCCAATGTCCATCTGGAAGAAAATCCGATACCGCATCGAGTGGCTCGGTCTGCAATGGCTGTATTTTTCGATTCCTCTCCTGCCTCGTCCGCTCGCGCATGGTTTGAGCAGGGGCTTGGGAACACTCGGATACTGGGCAGACAAGCGTGGCCGAAAGATCGCCATGGCGAATCTCAGGCTCATCTTTGGCGAGGAAAAGAGCGAAGCTGAACTCAAAGAACTCGCTCGGGAATCCTACTGTAGCTTTGCCCAGACGGTGATCGATCAATTCTGGAGTCGCCGCCTGACCGCTGAGAATTACTCCAAATACATCGATCTCGAAGCGGAGGATATGGATGCCGTTGATGCAGCCCGGGATACCGGTGCGATCTGGGTGACTCCTCACTACAGCAATTTCGAGTGGATCGCCCTCTTCATGGGATTCCGAGGCTATAAGTTCACCATCGTGGCGCAGGAGTTCCGGAATAAGAGCCTGACCGAGATTTATAGAAAGAACAGAGAGTCGTCGGGACATCAGATCATCCCCCAACGAGGAGCGATCATGGGCCTTTTAAGAAGTCTCAAGAAAGGCGGGCACGCGGCTTTCCTCTCTGACCTAACAATCAAGCCGTCCAAACCCGCGACGATCATCCGCTGTTTTGGAAAAATGACCTGTGTTACAGCGATTCATGCAGAGTTGATGAAACGGACAGGTCTCACCGTGATTCCCGGCATCTGCATCCCACAACCCGGCGGACGCTACCTGATGCGAGGGTTCAAGCCTCTCACTTTCGGACCTGACGACACGGATCAGTCAATTGCCCAAGCCTGCTGGAACGTTTTTGAGCCAATTATTCGGGAGAACCCGGCCCCCTGGCTCTGGATGTATGCTCATTGGAGATATTGCCCTGAGGGTGAAGAAGAAAGCTACCCTCCCTACGCCGGACGAAACGAACGGTTCGACGAAGTACGCAAGCGGGTTGGAATTTGACCGGTCGCGTGAGAGAAGATGCGGGATTGAATCAAAACAAAGGCCAGCGTAGGGTTCCCGGACCTCCTCTGTAGGACCGCTCAGTATGAATATCATCATTGTTGGAGCCGGGGAAATTGGCACCCATATCGCGCTCAGTCTGGCCGCCGAAAACCACTCGATCGTCGTGATCGAAGCGGAAGATTCGGTAGCACAGGAACTGAATAACAGAATCGATGCCCGAGTCATGGTTGCCGACGGCACCTCGATCAGCGTCCTCATTGAAGCGGGAGTGGCTGAATGCGACATCCTGTATTCCCTCACGAGCGATAACAATATCAACCTGGTCTCCGCGTCGGTGGCCAAAAAACTGGGAGCCAAACGTACCCTTTGCCGAGTGCATCCGGGGATTCAGAGAGAGAGCTTGTTCCTCGATATCGAAGACCACTTTGGAATCGACTATCTTTTCAGTTCGGAGCGTCTAGCCGCAGTCGAACTCGCGAAATATGTCCGAAATCCGAAGTCCTCGATGGTCGAAGAAATCGCACGAGGCTACGTCGAGGTTCAGCAGGTGACCATCCCTGCCGACAGTAAATATTGCGGCCAGGCTCTATCTGATCTGGATTTCCCTGCTCGAGTTCGTATCGGGGCAATTACAAGAGGAAAAGAGACCCTTGTTCCTTCTGCTGATGAGATACTGATGACGGACGATCTGGTCACCCTCTTCGGAGATCCTGCCAAGCTGCACGAAACGGTGCTCAAGATGCAGAACCGCAGCAGCAAAGACCAGAAGAGCAATATCGTGATCTTTGGTGGTGGTGAATACGGTTTCTCGCTGGCACAGACGCTGGAGAGCTGGAACTGCCGTATTCGGATCTTTGAAGAGGACCCCGCCCGCTGCCAGGAACTGAGCGACAAGCTCGGAAACGTTACCATTCTGAATGCCGATGCGACTTCCATTGCGGAGATGAGGGAAGAGCAGATTGGAGAAGCGGACTTTTTCATCGCCGTAACGAATGTGGACGAAGACAATGTGATGACTTGTCTCCAGGCACACAGTCTCGGAACAAAGTATTGCTTACCACTGATTCACCGCGCCGACTATGCCGATGCGATGACCGGATTCGGTGAGAGAATGGGTATCCTGGCGGCGGTGAGCCCTCGCGAGGCGACGAGAAAGGATCTTGCACGATACATCACCTCAGACCGATTCCACCTCGTGCAAACCCTCGCTGGTGTTGAATTGATCGAGTCGATCGTGACCGACGAATCGAAGATCATTGGTTCTCTGGTTCGCGAAGTAGAGTGGCCAAAGGATTGTGTTCTTGTGGGGCTTCTCCATGGCGTGCGGGGACAGGTCCCAGCTGCAGACGATAAGATCGAAAAGGACGATAGCCTCTACGCTCTCGTCAAACCCAAGGCCAAACGCGAATTTCTCAAGCTCGTCGCTCCCTGATGAATTTCCGGATCGTTTCCAAGACTCTCGGGGTGCTCTCGTGCCTGATCGGGCTGGCTCTCGCGCTCTGCTGGTTGTATGCCTACTATGATGCGAACCACGGAGGAGCTACCGACCTGGAAGCATCGGCAATGCGCGCTTTGATGATTGCCACGTTGGCGTCTTTCGGGATCGGAATCATTCAGATCCTGGCCGGTTTCGGCACTCTCAATGAGGTTCTACGGCGAGAAGCAATGGTGATCGTGGGACTTTCCTGGATCGAAGTCGGCATTCTGGGAGCCATTCCTTATGTATTCTGCGATCCGGGGCTGAATCCAGTAGAAGCGATTTTTGAATCGGTGTCCGGATTTACGACGACAGGATCGACGGTAATGACCGATATCGAGGCGTTTCCGAAAGCAATCCTGCTTTGGCGATCCGTCACTCAGTGGCTCGGAGGGATCGGGATCATTGTGGTGTTCGTTGCAGTGCTTTCGTTTCTGGGAGTAGGTAGCCGTTCTATCCTTCAAAACGAATCCAGCTTGAACATCAGCGATGCGGGTCGATCACGAATTCAAGATGTCGCATTCATTCTTCTCAAAGTGTATCTGACACTTTCCGTAGTTTGCTGCATCGGCCTGCTAGGATTAGGGATGAACTTTTACGAGGCTGTTTGTCACACGATGACGACAGTCGCGACCGGTGGTTTCAGCCCCAAGAACAACAGTATCGGTCACTATGAAAACATATGGATCGAGGCGTGGATCGCCGTCTTCATGTTTCTGTCCTCAATCAGTTTCATGCTCTATGTCTTCGTGATTTCCCGTCGAACCAATCGACTGAAATCGGAAGAAGAGGCAAAGTATTACTTTCTGCTCACTGTCGTTTCCTGCCTGGCCATCGCCTTCGATTTGCATCTTGCGACTGACGATCACAGTTACCCCCAGGCATTTCACGAAGCGTTTTTCAATGTTATCTCCATCAGTACCACGACAGGGTTTGCGGTATCCGACTACGATCAGTGGCCCCTGTTTTCCCGTATGCTCCTGATCATCCTGATGCTGATTGGAGGCTGCGCCGGCTCGACGGCAGGGGGTGTGAAAATGAACCGAATCATCCTGTTCGCGAAAATCTCCTGGAGAGAATTGGTTCGCTCTTTTCGTCCAAACCAGGTTTTCCGTATTAAACTGAACGGAACCGCTCCAGATGAGAAGGTGTTCGTAACCACCTCGTTCTTCATCGCGATGGGGTTCATCATCGCGGGGGTTTCGACTCTAACCGTGACACTATTCGAACCGAGCCTGGATCTTCTTTCCTCTGTTGGTTGTGTTTTCGGAACGCTCTTTAACACAGGCCCGGGTTTTGAGGCGGTGGGCCCGACCGACAATTTCAGTATATTGAATCCAGCCACACAGATTCTCCTGAGTTTTCTCATGATCCTTGGGCGTCTTGAATTTTTCGCTCTGCTGGTCCTTTTCGTCCCTTCCCTTTGGAGGAAATATTGAGGGAGCCCCCCGTTTCCATGCTTTCTCTCGACACCCCGATTGCAGATACCGGTCTGATTCGAATCGATAAGAAATCCAGCTCCGCTCTGGATAAGTTGAAACTGACGACGGTTGGTGACGTCCTTTCTCATTTCCCTCGGCGGTATGAAGACAGGACACAGTTCGACATTTTTCCGGAAGGCCCCATGGAGACCCCTGTGTGCCTACACGTTGTGGTGACCGATGCACAAAACCGATTCGGGAGAGGGAAATTTCGGCGCTACTTCGAGGCAACTACGGAACCTGTTGGAGGGTCGATTCTCGGGAACAAGCTTACGCTGAGGTGGTTCAACCTGAGTTACATTCAAAAGATCATCGCAGTGGGACAGGAGCTCGTCGTCTACGGACAGACGAAGACAAGCGGCCGAAAACTCGTGATGGATCATCCCGATTTCGAGATTGTCGAAGGTGATCCTGGCACCCCGAGTGCCCATATGGGGCGGATCATTCCCATCTATCCGTTGGCAAGCGGAATCGGGCAAAAGCAACTTCGCTCGCTGCAATACGAGGTCTTGCAACGAGTGCCAGACAGTGAGATCCCAGACTGGTTACCGCCGGGATCAGAAGACTCCGGGCTATCCCGCGCAGCCGCCATTAAGACGGTTCATTATCCAAGTTCTCTTGATTCGCTCGAGCCCGCACGCCGGTATCTGGCGCTCGAAGAGTTCGCTAAGCTTCAGCTCGAACTGATGCAGCGAAAAGCGGAACAACGCGATAGGGGTGGCCGACAACATTGTGGAAAAGGCGAACTTTTCGCCAGCCTCATCGACGGTCTCCCCTTCCCCCTAACAGGCGCACAAGAGAGGACCATTTCGGAAATCCGTGGGGATCTGGCGTCTTCTCATCCCATGGTTCGACTACTCCAGGGCGACGTCGGAGCGGGGAAGACGCTTGTGGCAGCAGCAGCCATTTCCCTCGTGATTGAAGCAGGGTTCGACGCTGCCCTGATGGCGCCCACCCAGATCCTGGCGGAACAACATTTCTCAACGCTTCAGTCACTATTCGAACCGCTGGGTGTAGAAGTCCGTCTCAAGACAGGTGCGAAACAAGCGGGAGGGGAACTACCTCTTTTCCAGTCCATTGAATCTCGCAGATATGGCAGCGTCGTTGTCGGAACCCATGCTTTGATCCACGGAGATGATGATTTTCCCAATGGCCTTGGTCTCGCGGTAATCGATGAGCAACACAAGTTTGGCGTCGCGCAGAGGCAGGCCCTGATTTCCAAAGGCGACGCTCCCGATGTGCTCGTCATGACCGCGACGCCCATTCCGAGAACTCTCGCGCTCGCTTTTTACTCGGATCTCGATGTGTCGATTCTTGATGAGCTTCCTCCTGGACGCGGAAAGATCGTCACAGGCATCCGGTCAACTGAGCAGGTAAAAGATGCCGCCTCTTTCGTCATGGATCAGTTGAATGCAGGCCGGCAAGCGTATGTCGTGTATCCGCTGATCGAAGAATCGGAAAAGCAGGCTCTCGGGGCGGCTACGGTCGAGTTTGAGAAGTGGAAGAAACTTCTCCCAGACGCCAAGCTAGCCCTTCTTCACGGGCGGATGAGTCCCGATGAGAAAGATGCGGTCATGGATCAGTTCAGGACCGGAGACGCCAAGGTGCTCATTTCCACCACCGTGATTGAAGTTGGAGTCGATGTCCCGAATGCCAACACGATGCTGATCTTTCATGCAGACCGCTTCGGGTTGGCCCAGTTGCACCAGTTGCGAGGAAGAATCGGCCGAAGCGAGAACAAAAGTTACTGCGTTCTCATGATCGATCCAGCACAGGATGATGCGAGAAAGCGACTGAAGATCCTTGAGGAAACGCGAGACGGTTTTCGCATTGCAGAGGAAGACCTGCGCTTACGAGGACCGGGTGAGGTCCTCGGCACGCAACAGAGCGGTCTGCCGGATCTCCAATTTCCGGAGTATCTGGGCGACTCCCGCCTGGTGGAGCAGGCACGGCAAATCGCCTTGGAAATGATTGCTAGTAGTTGAGTTCCTCCTGCACCTCAGGATCGGCACGCAATCGATCATAGGCGCCGTTGAGGTCGTCAATTGCCTTGTCAATTCGATCGGCAATTCCGTTGTATCTCGGACTTCCCCTGGTGAGCTTGTTATCGCCCATCTCGGTCAGCGCGGCGTAAAGGTCTTCCAGTGCATCTGATGCTGCTTTCGTCCTGGGATCGAGAGTATTTCGCAGCAGTCGGAGATCGGAAATGGAGTCTTTGATATCGTCTATAGAGCTGGTGAGGTTTCTGCTGCGGCCCAGTGTGATCATTGGTTTCGAGCAGCGGTCCAAGGCAACAAACGACCCGGCGAGGCTCAAGTTCGTTGGCGTATTTCCAGTCCCGGCCAGCCGAAGAAAGCGCGCGGACTCGTGATTGGGAGCCAGCTCCAATACTTTGACCAAACGCTCCTGCACATGCCGGTTAGAGACATAAGAGCTACCGCCGGGACGATTGATAACCTCGGCGACTTCCGCGAAGATCGAAATCGCTTCATTGATGTCCGATTCGCGAATGGAGGGATGCAGTGCGAGTTTCCGTGCTTCGTCGAACGAACCGATGGAAAAGATCTGAATCTTTGCAAGGTAGGCAGGTTCCTCGGTAATACACAGATCGGAAATCGACTTCACATTATCTCTCGGTATCGCCACGTGAGAGCATTTGCTGGTAATGGCGCCACGAATTTTTCCGTCAATTCCTCCGACAGGCTGAACGATGCCATCGGCACTCATGTCACCGGTGACAGCGAATGAGGTATCCAATTCTTCGCCCGTGAGTACGGAATCCAGAAGCAGCGCACAGGCGACGGCAGCGGATGGACCGTCTTTGATCGAATTACGCTCTTCAAAACTGATCTCAAGGGAGTCTGTGCTGGGCATCGCTCCGTGACGAATGGTCAGATATTTACGAACTTCATTCAATGCCCCGTCCATCATGTCGCCCACGATTTGATTGAACCGTATCATGTCCAACCCTTTAGATTTTCCGGGCAAAACGGTCGCGTTCATCTTCGATGCACCTCCTGCGTATTCCGAACCATCCAACTCGATGACCAGTAGCCCATGGAGAGAGCTCTGTTTTAATTTGTATTTGCCATCGCCCCCTGACATTGAGGATGAATCGTCCGAGGAACTGCTGTTTCCACCGGCAGTCCCGGCATCTATCGATGTCCACAGATCCTCGAACCCGCCAGAGCCACCACCCAGCGATTGCCCTCCAATCAGGTCGCGTGTTAGATTGATAAACGTGTCGAACCCCTGACCTCCTGATTCGCTGATTCGTTCACAATACTGTTCCAGATCCTTAGCCGCTGAATGCGCATCGATCTTCGAGCCAGCGGTCGCGAATAGAGGTTCTTCATTCGGGATTTGGCCGAAACGCAAATAGATGTCTGCCTTGGCGACGTCTCCACGAACTTTCCGACCTTTCGAAACACACCATGCCAGCGCCATTGCCCGCTCCCTCGGCTTGGGGTCATCTCCGCAATTCAAAGCATATCGAATGAGCCCATTCGCAATGAGGTCTCGCATGACGGTTTCGCCACCCTCGGGCAGACCGACTGCTTTTTCGGCAGCCTGATAATTGGGAGATTCGAATGCCAGTTTCGCCTCTTCTGCCACAAGGCTTCCCAACATAACGGAACCAAGTGCAAGTATACGTACAAACTTCTGCATCGTCCGTTTCATACTACCCCTATTTGTGATAAACAAACGTAATCTGAGAAACAATTTTCTCTAGTTGTCTTTCACTTTTCCCAGCTTCTCCTGCATGTCCCGGTAAAGACGCTCGATCGCCTCCTCGGGACTTTCCATCATCATACTTTCTTTGATTTTGCTGGCAAAGAGGCCAAAGGCGAACGGGGAAACCGCTGGCACTTCGACAAGGTTCCATTCCAAGTTCTTCGCAGCTTCCAGAAATTCCACCGCTCGGTCTACATCCAGAAACGTGTGCTTGGCCTCCTGAATTGCCTGGCTGAGAAGTGGGTGGTCGGGTTCGTGATTGGAAAGGACATTGAAGAGAATGTCCGAGCTCCATCTTATCTGGCGCATTTTCCTTTCTGCTCCGGGGAGATTTCGCGGCACCATCAGCCCCGTCTGGGCGATGCCGGAGAATTGCCATTTCACCAACTGAGAACCGTCGAGAGCTGTATCGAGGGCTTTCTCCGCTCCATCAGGATGGAAGAGCTCTTTCCATTCTTCTACTTCCATGGTCTGGAATGTCTTGAGTGACAGAAGAAAGCCGTAGTCATCGATGGTGACCAGAGCATTCCCACCGACGGCTTCCTTGACCCGGTGACTCACGATGCGCGAGAGGGCATCGTTCGCGCTACGTCCGATGAGTGAATGAAAGAAAAAATGCAGTCGCTCTTCGTCATCTTCCTCGTCCACGAATTTCTCGATGAGGAAACGGTTCTCCGTAGGGATAACTGAAATCAGGGATTGCTGAGTGAAATGATCGATGATGGCGGCGGCGTTGGTGCGAGAAATGGACCATTCTTCGACAAGCCAGTCGATGATGTCATCCGTGGGATCTTTCTTTTCATTGAGGCGTTTATCGAGATCCGTTCGGAGGCGAGCCACCTCTCGGGCGATACCGGAGGCGAGGGGCATCTTATTGGCATTCCAACTGGGAACGGTCGGGAGACGGCCTGCTGCGTTCTCCACATTGACTTCGTTTGGAGAGCTATCGATGAGCTTCACTGTTTTTCCTGCAAGAACAAAAATGTCGCCTGGTTTCAGACCTTTCACGAACCGCTCTTCTACCGCACCTAAACGGCGACGATTCAGGACCACATTGACCATCCCGTCGGCATGGATGGTTCCGATGTTAACGAGGTATTCCCTTTCTACCTTTTTGGAGACTGTATGAAGCAGCCCGTCTTTTTGGACGATTTTGCCGAAGGTCTCTCGGTACTGTTTTTCGAGAGAGCGCCCTCCCCCTTCTAGGTATTCGACAAGGCGGTCGAACAACTCCCTCTCCAGATCGCGAAAGGGGTATGCCGATCGAATGGTCTGGTAAGCGTCGTCCGGGGAGATGCCGTCATCCATTGCCATACCGACGATATGCTGAATGACCACGTCAGGGGCATACTTGAGAATGCCTATCGGATCGAGTTCTCTGCGATGGGTCATGCGTGCACACACAACGCATTCAATAAGATCGTTGATGTTGGTTGCCACGAGAACACCATGGCTCATCTGGTGGATAGAATGGCCCGACCTCCCAACCCGCTGTAGAGCTCGTGAGATGCCCTTGGGTGTGCTGACCATGATCACCGTGTCTATGTGACCGATGTCGATACCGAGTTCCAGGCTGGTCGAGCAGACCACGGCACGAAGGTCCCCCAGCTTAAGTCTGTCCTCGACTTCCTGGCGAACGTCGCGGTCGAGTGAGGAGTGATGGCATTCGATCTGATTTTGCAGTTTTGGCAATGCAATTTTCAATCGGTGAGCGATGCGTTCGGCGCCAGAGCGGGTATTGGTGAAAATGAGCGTGGCTCGATTTTTGTCCACAATAGCTGCCATGTCGGTGATGACCCTCGTCGCCGTGTAGCCAGCAGGTGGGTAAGCGTGTTTTCGAATGGGAGTGAGCACCTCGATGATGGCCTGCCGTCCTACACTCGCCTCACGGATTTGACATTTTGGACCCGAGCCCGAAAGAAAATCCGCGACGGTATCGAGTGGCGCGACCGTGGCCGACAAACCGATGCGGCACAGGGAGCTCTTCGACGGCCTTCTGATTTCTTCGAGCCGCTCAAGAGAAACAGAAAGGTGCACGCCGCGCTTGTTTTCGGCAAAGGCGTGCAGCTCGTCTACGATGACGAAGTCGCATTTTTGCAGCGCATCTCGGTAGCCTCGTTGGGGGAGAATAATCGCGAGGCTCTCGGGGGTGGTGATCAGGATATGAGGCGGCTTGCGCTTCTGTCGCTGACGCTCGGCGGAACTTGTGTCGCCCGTTCGCATGCCAACCGTTATCGTTTCTTCGAGCCCAAGCCCCGCCAGAGGCTGCTTCAGGTTTTTCTCGATGTCATAGGCAAGGGCTCTTAGAGGCGACACATAGAGGCAGCGGATTCCACGCGATTCGAGTATTCCTTCGTCGTTCTCTTTTGCGAGCCTGTCGATGATGCCAAGAAAGCCGGCGAGGGTTTTCCCGGATCCCGTCGGGGAAGAAAGGAGAACGGATTTGCCCGCCGCGATATCGGGGATGCAGAGTCGCTGTGCCTCTGTTGGCTCACCGAACTGTTTACGGAACCATTTAGCGGTCGCTGGACGAAGGGATTCGTAAAATTCCACATCCTGTCGATCTACCTTGGAGCCACCCATGTTCTGAATGTATTACGCCCCTAACTCACTATCGATCGCGGTGAGTGCCTTTAGAGCGCCTTCAGATATGGAAATCCCCTGCCCCGGGATCTCAGGCTCACGAACGTTGATGCGAATCAGCGTCGAATCGGGAAAGAACCTGGCGGTGCGTTCCGAGAACATTCTTACCGTAGGCACTCCTTTTCCCGCTCCCAACTCAACGATCGCCAGCTTTTTTCCCTCCAGAGTATGGAGCCACTTCTGCATCAATTGTTCCTGGGCATCATTGCGATCAGGAAGGTAACTCCAGTCGCCAAACATCATGATGTTCGGCCGAGCGACATCGCCACATTGCGGGCAAATGGGGATATCGCTGGAGAGCAACATCGTCTCCTCGTCGATCTCGATTTTCAGGTCGCCAGCAGGCCAGATTCCCCCGTTACACTGAGTTCGGGTACATTGGAGGAACAGGATACTGCCGTGGACTTCGTACACCGAATCCTCCGAAAACCCGCTTCGCTGGAAATGACCATCCACGTTGGAGGTCATCACAAAACTCCCCTTATCCTTCGCTTCGCCCCACTTCCGAAGAATCCCGAATCCGTCATGGGGTGTTGTTTCGCGGTAGAGATTCAGGCGGTGTCCATAGAACCCCCAGCCAAAGCGAGGGTCTGTGGCGAAAGTCTCCGGATTCGCCATCTCCACGAAGCTGCGTCCGAGCTTTCGATACGGAGGATAGGCATTCCAGAATCCCTCATTCCCTCGAAAATCGGGAAGACCTGAGTCCACGCCCATGCCGGCGCCTGCGGTGATGAGCAGAGCGTCGGCTGTAGCGACAGCTTCAGCTGCCTTCTGGATTTTTTCTTTCAAAAAAGAATCACACGTCTCCCGCGAAAGTCTGCCACTCGGGATGGTTGACGATCACTTCGAGGATATCGTAGGTCACTTTCACCGGTGCCTGGTTGGCATTGATGTCAGCTCGACGGTCACTGTAGTGCCGAACCAATTCCCTGGTTTCTTCCTCGTAGGTACGAATACGGCGCTGAATTACTTCTTCACTCGCATCGTCGATTCGCCCTTCCTTTAAAGCCCTTTTCCGTATGCGGGTGATGAGTTCTTCCCGGTCCGGACAAGACAGGTGGAAAAGCTGAAGGACTTCGATGTGTTCTTCGAGAATTTTCGCCTGCTCCACACTTCGCGGAATCCCATCTAGAATGAGGATATCGATGTCGGGTTTGAACATGTGCAGGTCAGCTCGGGCATCGATCTGCGTTTTAAAATATCGGATCGTGAGTTCATCGGGAACGAGCATTCCCTCTCGCGAGTAGGATATGAACTCCTGCCCGATGGGCGTCCGCGTATCCATTGATCGGAAGGCATCTCCCATTGAGAAGTGATAAAGTCGAGGAATGGCTCCGAGGATTGCTCCTTGCGTCCCCTTTCCACAGCCGGGTGCCCCCAGGAATATGAAGGCCTTATATTTTTCGGGTCTCTCGCCGATCATACGGTTCTTGCGTAGAATGAATTAAACTATCGAATTCGGGATAAGCGGGTAACGTAACCACAATTCATCCCCAAGTCATGCTTTTCAGCCCCTTCCTGGCGACACGATATTTAAAGCCCAAACGCACATTTGTTTCCATTATTACGGTGATTTCCATCACCGGCGTTGCTTTGGGTGTCTGGCTCCTTGCCGTGGTGATTGCAGTTTTCACCGGGTATGGGGAGAGAATTAAGGAAAGCATCCTCGGGTTTGAGCCTCACCTGGTGGTGAATTCGGGAGGCTTCATCGATGACTTTGTTCCGATCTACCAAGATCTGGAAGCAATGGAGGGAATAACCTCTGTTACTCCCTTCGTACAAGGCCAGGTGCTGATGCATTTCAGCGACCTCCAGAGCGCGCCCACCATCCGTGGAATACTCCAGCCCGAGGGTGAAGAACTTGAGCGAATGACAGCCAAGATTGCCCGCGATGAAAATCCAGAGTTCCCTGGCGATCCCGATAAAATGATCCTGCGGGGGAAATTCGATGTGAGTGATCCCTATTCCGCGGTCGTAGGAGACGGTCTGGCTAACGCCCAGGGAATTGAGGTGGGCGACACCCTTATTTTTCATTCTCCAAACGATGTAAAGGCGATCATGGATGCGATAGACGAAGCAGAGGAGTCAGGCGATGAGGGAGAGCGGAAATCGATTCTTGAGGACATCCGCGAGATGACCTTGCCACAGGAAGTGGTGGTGAAGGGCATTTTCGATTCGGGGCATTTCGACTTCGACAGCAATATCGTTTTTGTGAATCTGGAAACCGCCCAGGTGCTCTATAAGTGCGATCTGGAGCAATGCCACGGCATTGCGATGCGGACGGAGGACGCCTTCAAGGTTGATGTCTACAAGGAGAAAGTGAAGCAAATCCTACCTGAGCATTACAGCGTACTGACCTGGTCCCAGATGCATAAGCTGATTTTTGATGCCGTCGCTGCGGAACGTCAGGCGATGTATTTGATCTTGTTCATGATCATGATCGTAGGCGGGTTCTGTATTATGAACACAATGATCACGGTGACCTTCCAGAAAAAGTCGGAGATTGGTCTTTTGAAAGCACTCGGGTGCACAGAATGGCAGGTCGCCGGCGTGTTTCTCTGCCAAGGAATCCTCGTCGGGATCATGGGGGTGATCGTTGGTCTTGCGGTAGCTCAAATCACCATCGAGAAGAGAAATGACCTCGCCCTTTGGATCGGACAGCACTTTAATGTCGATATTTTTTCCTCCGAAATCTACAAGGTCGATGGAGGCCTGCCCGCAAAACAGACGCCAAGGGACTTCATCATCATTTCAACCGGAGCATTCGTGGCCTGTACCCTCGCATCGCTGATCCCAGCGCTGATAGCCGCCTCTCTTCAACCCGCCAAAGCTCTCCGCAGCGAATAATTTCTTTCTCGCAGTTTTTCGACACTCATGGAGTTTTACGTATCGATCGACGGAAATAAGGAAGGTCCTTACTCGCTCTTCAAAATTGGTGACATGCTCGAAGAGGGCGAAATCACCGAAGATACCCTCGCCTGGCATCGCGATCTAGAAGAATGGAAGCCAATCCGGGATGTCGAAGCGCTGAAATCAGTCATCCCTCGCAAAGAGCCTCCCCCTGAAATGCCCCCACTTCCCGAGAAACAGGAACGGGAGCCCTCCCTCCCTCCGGGTGAGGTAATTGCCGCAGAGCCAGTCATGATAAAGGAGGTGCGGCCTTTCACCCGTTTCTGGGCGAGGATGTTCGACTACCTGTTGGTATCAGTTTTCGTTTTTCTCGTCTCAGATGTGAACCTGCCACAACCGGAACCGAGCGAATCGGCAGCTGACTTTATTGCTCGCTACATCGAGGAGATGCAGAACCCTGAAACGCGGGTGTTTGCTCGCACGCAGGTGTTCGCCCTATTGGGGTGGCACTTTCTGGAGGGCGTGTTGATTTTGCTTTTTGGAGTAACCCCAGGGAAGGCTCTGATGGGGGTGCGTGTGGTCAACGATCTACCTGGAAAACTGTCGTTTCTACGGTCAATTGCGAGGTCCTACTATGTCTACGTCTTGGGTGTGGGCTTCTACTTATTTCCGTTTATGCTGATCGGAATGGTGTTCGGATTTTTCCGGCTATTGAGCAGTGGAAGTAGCGTCTGGGACACCCAATTGAAAATTCGGGTTGAAACGAAGCGGTTGAGCGCTGTTAGGATAATGCTGGCCATCGGGGCCTTTTTCGCATTATTTCTGTTACAGTCTCTTAAAATTACATGAGTCGGAACTGTTCCATTGTCCTCCACGCCCACGTCCCCTGGGTACGACACCCCGAAGTGTCTCATTGCCTGGAAGAGGACTGGTTGCATAGTGCTGTAATCGAAACCCATCTCCCCTTGTTGGAGATGCTGTTCCGTCTTCGCGAGGAAGGGGTTCCCTTTCACCTCACCATGAACATTTCGCCGACCTTGCTGGCGATGTTCCGCGACAGGCTTCTGAAGCGCCGCACACTGGATTATCTCGACAGGACTCTCCGCCTTTGTCGTGACGAAGTAGAACGTGGCGACATTACCGGGTTCAAGGAACTGGCAGAGGGGTATGAAGAGCGCTTTTACCGACTGCGTTCCCTTTACGTCGAGAACTGGGAATCCGACCTCATCCGTGCGTATTCCGATCTACGCGACAGCGGGCATATCGAGCTAACAGCGAGCGCCGCAACTCACGGCCTACTCCCACTACTTATGCGGGTGCCAGAGACCGTTCAGGCTCAAGTTCGCACAGGCATCCGACAGTATGTCCAGTCGTTCGGTCGCATGCCACGAGGCTTCTGGCTGCCTGAATGTGCCTACGCACCTGCTCTGAGCAGACTACTCAAAGAAGAAGGTATCGATTGGACCATCGTCGAAGAGCACGCCATGACGACGGCTCCGCAGGCAAGCGATGAGTTTCCTTTTCGCCCCGGGGTGACACCAGACGGTCTCTACGTGTTTGGCCGAGACCAAGCCAGTAGCAGCGAAGTGTGGAATGCGGACAGTGGATATCCAGGTGACGGCAGATATCGCGATTTCCTCCGCGACGTAGGGCTGGAAGCACCTATCGAGTATCTACGGGATTACCTCGGCGAAACAGAACAGAGACAGCTGACTGGTTTGAAATATTTTCGGTCAGGTCGAACCGGTGATGACAGTGAGCCCTATGATCCAGCCCTTGCCGCTATCGCACTGGAGGAACATTCGACCCATTTCATCGGAAGTCGTGGCGCACAGCTCGCCGGACTTGAAGCATCTGGAATCGAGAATCCACTGGTCGTGTGCGCATTCGACGCCGATCTCTTTGGACACTGGTGGTATGAGGGAACTGAGTTTCTCGAACGAATTTTCCGAAAAGGCGCCGCCCGCAGCGATTTCTCATTCACCACTCCGGCCGGGTATCTGAGTTCAAATTCAGAACAAGAGTATTCGACCATTTCCCCCGTGTCCTCTTCCTGGGGCGAAGGTGGTTATTTCGAGACCTGGACGCAGGAAGAAAACAATTGGGTCAATGGTGAGATCCAGACGCGGTGCGAGCAATTGGCTCGATTCGTTCGAATCTTCGAGGAGAATCGGAACGACTATTCGGACAAAGTCATTGAGCATCGACAGCGGTGCATACAGTTGATGACCCGCGAGATCATGCTGGCTCAGTCGAGTGATTGGGGTTTTCTCATGCAAAACGAACCGTCCATGGAGTATGCAGAGGCCAGAACTCGCGGCCATCTGGAGAACTTTGATAAGATCTGGGGATGCACCATGGACCTCGGGAAGACGAATGTTCTCGACGAAATCGAAGAAGCCAATCCGATTTTCCCGGACCTTCCCTGGAACATTTTCGAGCCCTACGTTCGATAAGCATGGTGGAGAATTTCGTTTACTTCGATCTGGAAACCCAGAGATCCGCGAATGACGTCGGCGGGTGGGACCGGAAAGCGGATATGAAGATGTCTGTCGGAGTCACCTACAGCACAAAGAACGGCGGGTATATGATTTACGATGAGTCCAACGTGCAGGACTTGATCGATGAGCTCTGCAATGCGGATCTCGTAATCGGCTTTAATCACATTTACTTCGATTACGAAGTGCTGATGGGATACACAATCCTGGATCTGAAGCAGCAGACGAATAATCTCGATCTGATGCTCGACCTGGAAAAAGAGCTGGAGCATCGCCCCAAGCTCGATGCAGTTTCCGCAGAGACATTGGGTGAAGGGAAGACCGCCGTGGGCACCGATGCCATCAAGTGGTGGCAGGAAGGCCGTATCATGGATATCGCAGAGTATTGCTGCTTCGACGTCAAGGTGACCAAGATGGTGCATGAGTACGGAGCCGATCACGGCATGGTGAAGTACAAGAACCGCTTCAATCAGTCGCTTGAGGTCCCGGTGAACTGGCGCAAAGCGAACGGCGTTCTCGCGTAAGGAATTCGAGATCCGGCACACTTATTCGTGTGCACACGCATCCTCCATGCGTAACCTCTGCGCGAGGCTTGGCAGAATCGCATCTTCCTCTTTTCGATACACCCATGGCGAAGACCAAAAAGGCAAAGAAGCAATCGACAGAAGCGCTGATCGAAATCCGTGGAGCACGCCAGAACAACCTGAAGGGTATCGATCTCGACATTCCGGTGGGAAAATTCTGCGTTGTGACCGGTCCTTCGGGTTCGGGTAAATCGAGCCTCGCTTTCCAGACCCTGTATGCCGAAGGCCAGCGTCGCTATGTGGAAACATTTTCCCCCTATACCCGGCAGTTTTTCGACCGGATGGACAAGCCACAGGTCGATTCGATCAAGGGCATTCCTCCTGCCATCGCGATCGAGCAACAGAACGCGGTAAAAACGACACGCTCCACTGTGGGGACGATCACGGAGATCAACGATTACCTGAAGCTTCTCTTTCCTCGGATCTGCCGCGGATTTGATCCGGTAACGGGTGAGGAGATTTCTCCGGAAACTCCCGAATCAATTTATCGAAAGACGGTAGATCGTTTTGGAAAAGAAAACTCCCTACTCATTTCTTTCCCGGTCGACGTTCCTTCTGGAACCGCCGTCCCTGACTTCTTTGAATTTCTCCAACAACAGGGATATCTGCGGATCTGGGTGTATGGAAACCTCTACCGCTCAGATTCACCGGATAGCTACGACCGAAAGTCGCTCCCCGGAAGAGTCGACGTCGTGCAGGACCGCGTTTCCCCCTCTCGGAAAAGTCGTTTTCTCGAGGCTCTTGAGCGAGCTCTCGACCTCGGGAAAGGAGTGGTCACGGTTATCGACACAGAATCAGGAGAGCGACTTTCCCTTTCCCGCGGTTGGCACTCCCCTGAGACAGGGACAGAACTGAAACCGCCCACTCCCGGACTCTTCAGCTTCAACAGCCCGATCGGTGCCTGCCCAGTGTGTCGTGGATTCGGACGTGTGATCGGTATCGATATCGACAAGGCGATGCCTGACAAATCCCTCTCCATTGCAGAGGGGCTGGTTCGCGCTTTCCAGGGCGACAGCCACTACGAATGCGAAGAGGATCTCGAACGCTGTGCCCGCGCTCGAGGCTTGAGCCTTGTCACTCCTTTCGACGAAATGTCGAAAGAGGATCAGGAATGGATCATCGAGGGAGACGGTCACGATCCCGAGGAAGCCTGGCAGCACGGTCTCTGGTACGGCATTCGCGGATTCTTCGACTGGATGGAGTCGCGTGCCTACAAGATGCATGTGCGTGTCTTCTTAAGCCGTTACCGCAGCTACACAAAGTGCAAAACCTGCAAAGGCACTCGCCTGAAGCCAGAGGCCCTTCAGTTCCAAGTGAACGGCAAGACCCTCCCAGAACTTTGGGAGATGCCTATCGAAGAGCTTGCCGAATTTTTCAAAACGGTAACCGTTCCAGAGCGCGACCGGACGGCTAGCATGCTTCACGGAGAGGTGTCCAATCGTCTGGGCTACCTCATGGAAGTGGGCCTCGGCTACCTGAACCTGGACCGCCCCACTCGAACGCTGTCCGGCGGGGAAACGGAACGAGTCAACCTGACAACATGCCTTGGGGCCAGCCTGACAAACACCCTTTTTGTTCTCGACGAACCGACAGTTGGTCTCCACCCGCGAGATACCGCCAAGCTGATCGGCGTAATGGAGCGCCTACGGGATTTGGGGAATACCCTGATCGTAGTCGAGCACGAGGAATTTGTGATTCGTGCGGCAGATCGCCTGATTGATATCGGACCAGGGCGTGGAGAGTTTGGAGGAGATTTGATTTATCATGGCCCGGGCGTTGGAGCCGGCT
Organism: Verrucomicrobiales bacterium; assembly: GCA_002698785.1. GTDB lineage: Bacteria > Verrucomicrobiota > Verrucomicrobiia > Verrucomicrobiales > DEV007 > Arctic95D-9. The sequence goes on from PAAG01000051.1 coordinate 227,316, forward strand.
CGGCGGCATCGAAAGCTCTTCGCAAGAACCCCAGCTCTCTAACACTTCAATATCTCAGCGGCGAAAAGTGCATTCCCGTTCCAGAAAAACGGCGAAAATCGAAACGGGCCATCACGGTAAAACGGGCTACACAGCACAACCTGAAAAAGGTCGACGCCGAGATTCCGCTCGATGTTTTCTGCTGCGTCACTGGCGTCTCAGGCTCTGGTAAATCCACGCTCATTCACTCCGTTCTCTACGGGAATCTACTGGAGAAACTTGGACTCGCAGGCGGCGATGCCGAGGTGGGACAATGCAAAGACCTGACCGGTGCCAGCCACGTCCGCGAAGTGGTGATGGTCGACCAGTCCCCACTCGCGAAAACTCCCCGTTCCACGCCTACGGTGTATACCGGCCTCTTCGAACCGATCCGTAAGTTGCTGTCGGAATGCCCGGATGGAAAATCGAGAGGAGTGACTCCGGGTTACTTTTCCTTCAACACGGGAGCCGGGCGATGCGGTCGCTGTATGGGAAACGGCTACGAGAAAGTCGAAATGCAGTTCCTCAGCGATCTGTATGTGACCTGCCCGGAGTGTGAAGGAAAACGCTACACGCCGGAAGCTCTGGAGATCGAGCTGGAGGGAAAATCGGTTCACGACATTCTCACCATGACGGTGACTGAGGCGATTGAGTTTTTCTTTCGCCTCGAGGATCGCAAGGCAACCCAAGTCGTCGATGGCCTGCAGCTCCTCGCCGAAGTCGGGCTTGGGTATCTTCGTTTGGGTCAGCCCCTGAACACTTTGTCCGGGGGAGAAAGCCAACGTCTCAAGTTAGTAGGTCATCTGCTCAGCAAGCCAAAACGTGGCAAACCCGACAAGAAAACGGCGCTACTAATCTTCGACGAGCCAACGACGGGTCTTCATTTTGACGACACAGCCATGTTGATCAAGGTCTTCAATCGGCTCGTTGATGAAGGTGATTCGATTGTCGTGATCGAGCATAATCTAGATGTCATCAAATCAGCTGATCACGTCATCGACCTCGGCCCAGAGGCTGGCATTCATGGCGGCGAGATCGTTGCGGAAGGAACGCCTGAGCAAGTTGCGAAGGTTCCGGAGTCAAGAACCGGACAGTTCCTGGCTGAGGTTCTGACAGCCGATGATGCCTCCGCCTTTTCCAGTCTCAAGATCGCGGAGGAATCAAAGCTTTCGCTTTACGAACCGAAGCGAAGCAAAAATGCAATCCAGCTTTTCGGCGCACGAGAGCACAACCTGAAGAACCTGCATGTGGACATTCCACGAGAGAAATTTGTTGTCCTGACTGGACTGAGCGGCTCAGGAAAATCGACTCTCGCCTTTGATATTCTCTTTGCCGAAGGGCAGCGGCGCTTTCTCGACAGCATGTCAACCTATGCGAGACAGTTCGTCGAGCAGATGGAACGCCCGGACATCGATATCGTCAGCGGGCTTCCACCGACGGTGGCCATTGAGCAGCGTATTTCCCGAGGGGGCGGAAAATCGACAGTCGCGACGGTTACCGAAGTCTGGCATTTCCTGCGTCTCCTTTTTGCCAAGGTCGGGACACAGTATTCCCCTGATTCCGGAAAGCCGGTGGTAAAACAGAGCATCACTTCCATCGTAACGCGGATCAGGAAGGAGGCGGCAGGAGCAAAGCGCCCAGTGCCTGTTCTTGCACCTTTGATCAGGGCTCGAAAGGGTTTTCACACGGAAGTGGCCGACTGGGCTGCGAGGCGCGGATTTGAGAGGCTGCTCGTAGACGGGCAGTTCGTGGAGGTGAGTTCTTTTGAGCGGCTCGAACGTTTCAAGGAACACACCATCGATGTGGTAGTGGGAGAGATCGACGGCAAGACAGTTCCCGAAGATGCCCGCGAAATGATCGAGACAGCGCTCACGATCGGGAAGCGATCCCTTCGATATCTTGACCGAAAGAACAAACTGCAGATCGCGAACACAGAGATGTTCGACCCTGAGTCAGGTCGCTCGTTCGAAGAACTGGACCCGAGGTTGTTTTCCTACAACTCACCACACGGCTGGTGCCCCCTCTGTCGTGGCTACGGAACCATTGAAGAACGCCCTCGTTCCTCCGACGAGCGGGATGCCGAGTCCCAGCTCGATGCTGAGCTACGGGAAGAGGCCCGCCGCTCCAGAAGTGATGAAGCGAACGAAGTCGAACCCTGCCCTGACTGCAATGGCGCCCGACTGAATGAAGTCGCTCGATTCGTTCGCATTGGCGATCTCGCCATTCAGGATATCGCACGACTCTCTGTGTCGGAAGCGCATCGAGTCACCGATGATTTTTCTTTCAAAGACCAGGAAGCGCTGATTGCCCGGGACATTCTTCCCGAGATCATACAACGCCTGAAGTTCATGGAATCCGTCGGGCTAGGCTATCTTCAGCTCGACCGTTCCGCGACAACATTGAGTGGAGGCGAAAGCCAGCGCATTCGCCTGGCAGCGCAGCTGGGATCAAATCTGCGCGGCGTTCTCTATGTGCTGGATGAACCGACCATCGGACTTCATCCGAGGGACAACGCCCAGCTTCTGGACACGCTCTCTGCCCTGAAGACCAAAGGAAATTCGCTGGTCGTGGTCGAGCATGATGAAGAGACGATACGCCGATCAGAGCACCTGATCGACCTCGGCCCCGGCGCTGGAGAGCTTGGTGGCGAGATCGTCTGGGAGGGACCTCCCGAAGATCTTTTCAAGGCTGGTAAGAACGGGAAAGGTAAGCTTTCCCCTACCCGAGAAGCTTTCGCCCACCCGCTGCAGCATCCCATGATGGGAGAGCGTCGCAAGTTGCCCGCGAAGAATCGCAAGGAAGGATGGCTGAGAATTCGGGGTGCCTCTGCCAACAATCTGAAAAAGATCGACGTGCGACTTCCGATCAACCGGCTGGTAGGAATCTCCGGTATTTCGGGGTCGGGGAAATCCAGTTTCATGCGCGGTGTCCTGAAGCCCGCCATCGATTCTGAACTGAAGAAGGGTAAAAAAGGTGGAAGGAAATCGACGAAATCAGCTTCCACTACTGCCTGGAAGTCGATCGAAGGTGCCGACCAGATCGAGGCAGTCTATGAGGTGGACCAGACTCCGATTGGCAAGACATCCCGTTCGACTCCGGCCACTTACGTGAAGGTTTTCGATGATATCCGAAAGCTTTTCGCCCAGGTCCCGGAAGCTCGTGCTCGCGGATACACCGCGTCGCGTTTTTCTTTCAATACTGAAGGAGGCCGATGCGAGACCTGCAAAGGGAACGGCAAGATCAAACTGGAGATGAACTTTCTCCCGACGACCTATGTCGATTGCGAGGAGTGTGATGGCCGGCGTTTCAACTCAACCACCCTCGAAGTCGAATACAACGGCAAATCCATCGGAGATGTGATGGAAATGTCGATCGCCGAAGCTTCTGAGTTTTTCAGCGGGCATCCGAAGATCTCTCGAACCCTCGGACTGATGGTCGAGACAGGTCTGGGGTATCTGCGTCTGGGACAGGCCAGCCCGACCCTGTCTGGCGGGGAGGCTCAGAGGATTAAATTAGTCACGGAATTGACGCGAGGAGTCGGTCGCGCTGCCAACGCGAGGCTACGCCAGAACCGGACTCCGAAATCGAATCTCTATCTGATTGAAGAGCCCAGCATTGGTCTCCATGCGGCAGATGTGAAACGACTTCTCGAAGTGCTCCATCGACTGGTCGACGACGGACACACCGTAGTTGTCATTGAACACAACTTGGAAATTCTCGCCGAATCGGACTACCTGATCGACATCGGCCCGGAAGCAGGAGAAGACGGCGGAACGATCGTAGCCCAAGGCACACCTGAAGAAGTCGCAAATTCCGAAGGAAGCCGCACGGCTCCTTTTCTCGCCGAACAACTGAAATGATTGGGGCACAAAAAACCTCGCACGTTTCCGTGCGAGGTTTCTCTTAAGCTTTGATTCTCAGAGTGTTCACTGAGTAACCTCTTCAGCCTTCTTGGCCGCGTCGTTAGCAGCTTTCTTCGTAGCGTCAGCAGCTTCCTTGGTCTTTTCCTTCATTTTTTCACCAGCTTTGGAGGCAGCTTCTTTGGTCGCCTCAGTGGCTTCCTTGGTCTTTGCCTTCACAGCTTCTTTAGTCTTTGCAGCAGCTTCCTTGGTTGCCTCAGCGGCTTCCTTGGTCTTCTCCTTCATTGCTTCGGTCGCTTCCTTGGTCTTTTCCTTGACCGCTTCAGTTGCCTTTTCGACTGCTTCTTCAGTCTTTTCTTCGGCTTCTTCAGCAGCTTCCTTGGCGTCTTCGACCATTTCCTCTGTGTCCTCTTTCATGCCTTCTACCGTCTTCTCGCATCCAACGAATGCGATAGCAGTGAGGGCGAAGAACAATGCAGCAAGCGTATTGATAGTTTTCGTCACTTTCATTTTTTGGTTCAGATAGGGTTTGCCGTTACTCGGCCTATTTGGATACACCCAATTCTTTCTCACTTCAACGCGAGTACTGAAGATATGTTGCCTTTTGCACGACCAAAGTTTCCATTACCGCTTCGCTTGAGCGTGTGCTAGCTTCGCGAAAAACGACACCCCAATCAGAAATGAGTCAAAGTTTGTTCGAGAAAGTATGGGAATCCCACTCTGTTAAAGAGCTGTCCAACGGGCAGACTCAGCTGTTGATCGGCACCCATCTCATCCACGAAGTCACCAGTCCCCAAGCCTTTGGGATGCTTCGCGATCTCGACCTGACGGTGAAGTATCCGAATCGTACTTTTGCAACTGTGGACCACATTGTTCCCACTTTGAGCCAGCAGGAGCCTTTCGAAGACAACCTTGCTCAGGAAATGATCACTGCTCTCCGGGATAACTGTAAGGAGTTCGGTATCAAGTTCTTCGATATTGGAAGCGGTGGTCAGGGTATCGTTCACGTTGTCGGCCCTGAGCAGGGAATCACACAGCCCGGAACGACCATTGCCTGCGGTGATTCCCACACAGCAACACATGGAGCGTTTGGCGCGATCGCATTTGGTGTCGGAACGACTCAGATCCGTGACATCCTTGCCACACAGACCATGGCACTAAGTAAGCTGAAAGTCCGTCGCATCAACGTGGATGGAGAGCTTCAAGCCGGTGTCTACGCGAAAGACGTGATCCTTCACATCATCAAGTTGCTTGGTGCTAAGGGCGGTATTGGATACGCCTACGAGTACGGCGGCAGTGTTTTCGACAATTTCACAATGGAAGAGCGGATGACCGTTTGCAACATGTCCATCGAGGGCGGAGCTCGTTGCGGATACGTCAATCCCGACGAGAAGACTTTCGAATACCTGAAAGACCGGCCATTTTCACCTAAGGGTGCAGAGTGGGACGCAGCTGTAGAGCGTTGGAAGGCACTGGCTTCTGATCCGGGCTGCGACTACGACGACGTGGTCAATATTCGCGCCGAGGACATCGCACCTTCCGTAACTTGGGGAATCTCTCCAGACCACGGTATTTTCGTCACTGAGAATATTCCTTCCCCAGAAGATGCAGAAGATGATGTGTCGAAGAAGAGCATCGAAGAAGCTCTCGAATATATGAAACTTGAGGCGGGCGCTCCCATCGCCGGAACGCCTGTGGACGTTTGTTTCATCGGCAGTTGCACGAATGGAAGACTTTCCGATTTCCGTGAAGCAGCTCACTATCTGAAGGGCCGAAAAGTGGCGGAGGGCGTGAAAGCTATTGCCGTTCCAGGGTCTGAAATCGTTGCGCATCTGTGCAAACAGGAAGGACTCGACAAGATTTTTGAAGAAGCTGGCTTCGAATGGCGGGGCGCAGGTTGCTCCATGTGCCTGGCGATGAATCCGGACAAACTGATTGGCGACCAACTGTGCGCCAGCTCCAGTAACCGGAACTTCAAAGGTCGCCAGGGAAGCCCGATCGGACGAACTGTCCTGATGTCCCCCGTAATGGTGGCTGCGGCTGCGATTACCGGAGTTATCAGCGATGCACGCGAGGTGTTCGAATTTGAAGACGTCGCAGCTGCCTGATTGCGAAAGTGCCAGAGAACTGCGGCAATGGTGGACAAGCTACCGTTGCTGCCTTCCGGCCCTGGCGGGGTTTACCTGCCATCATTCCGCAGTCTCTGACGCGGCGAATATACACGGCATTGTAAAAATGCGAGCCTTGAAAACTCAAACGGCTCGCGCATCGTAATATTTCACCCTATGAGCACCATTTCTCCGAGCCAGACCGTCCCCGATGAAAGCGGCCATTTTGGTACGTATGGAGGGAGTTTCGTCCCGGAAACACTGGTAGCGGCTCTCAAGGAACTCACAGAGGAGTATACCAAGGCAAAGGCCGATGAGTCGTTTCAGGCAGAACTTTCGCGGCTTCTCTCCGAATTCTGCGGTCGGGAAACTCCCCTTTACTTCGCGGAGCGATGGACGGAAAAACTCGGAGGGGCAAAGATTTACCTGAAGAGGGAAGATCTTCTCCATACTGGTGCACACAAGATCAACAATGCTCTTGGCCAGATCCTACTGGCACGCCGACTGGGGAAAAAGCGGATCATCGCCGAGACCGGGGCCGGCCAGCATGGCGTAGCCACAGCAACGGTTGCCGCTCGTTTCGGCATGGAATGCATCGTCTACATGGGTGCCGTCGACATGGAGCGCCAACACCTGAATGTCGTGCGTATGCGACTTCTCGGTGCAGAAGTGCGGGGCGTCGAAGCAGGACAAAAGACCCTTAAAGAAGCGGTAAACGAAGCCCTCCGTGACTGGGTCACCAATGTCCGGACCACTCACTACATCCTGGGAAGTGCTCTGGGCCCGCACCCCTACCCTATGATGGTGAGAGATTTTCACCGGGTTATAGGCCTCGAAGCACGCCGCCAGATCATGGAACGTGAGGAACGCCTTCCCGATCTCCTTGTGGCCTGCGTCGGGGGCGGAAGCAACGCCATTGGACTATTTCACCCCTTTCTTCAAGACGAGGATGTTAAGATGATGGGCGTCGAAGCAGGCGGCCACGGAATTCGCCACGGAGAACATGCTGCCCGCTTTCAGGGCGGAAAGCTCGGTGTGCTGCAGGGAACGAAAACCTGGCTCCTTGCAAACGACGATGGCCAAATCGAACTGACCCATTCTGTATCTGCCGGACTCGACTACGCAGCCGTGGGACCAGAACACGCCTACCTGCAGAACGAAGGCCGGGTTGATTACACCTATGCCACCGACGAAGAAGCTCTCGATGCATTTCAAGAGCTAGCGAAGATCGAGGGGATCATTCCTGCCCTCGAATCATCCCATGCCATGGCATACGTGAAGAAGATCGCCCCGACTATGGGCAAAGATCAGATCATCATCGCCAACCTTTCAGGCCGTGGTGACAAAGACGTCGAGCAGGCATCTAAATACCTGCTCGGGGAAGACTGATACTATTCAGGCACCTCTCCGGAGATCACACCACCAGTCGCGTTCGGCGTTTTGGTGGCCGGCTGCTCGACATTCGGATCGTCAGGGGTCTGTGTCGAAGTGAGAATGAGACGCTCGCTACCTGCTATGCGGTCTACCAGTTTCTCCACGAGAGATCTGAGTTCGATCACTTCTGCCTCAGAGAGCACTTCCTGCTCTGGAATGTCCACCTTCTTCTGAATCACTTTCAGCCGCTCGACGATGGTCGCCACCGTCTTGTCCTCTTTCACCGGAGGAGCAAGGGTCTCCATGTTCAGGACAAAGTATTCGACGATATCAGGTCGAGCCAAAACTGAGGCTTTTGCGGGATCGTAGGGGTTCAGGGACGAGGCACAGCCAATCTCGAATGCGCGAAGCCAACCCGCGAGGCTGATCAAATTCGCCGCATCGACATCGCGAATCATTACCATCTCCTTTTCGACCTCTTTCTGGGTCTTCGCGAGCTCGTTTTTTAATTCCTCCCAGTCGGCGAGTGCCCCTTTCTCGAGCATGCTCTTCATGTGACTGGAAATGCGTGTGCTTGTTCCCAGTCCCTTTGCGTTTTTCAGCAGTGCACGTCCCACGGGCTCAAGATCGAAGAATTGTTCCGCCTCTACAGCAAAGAAACCGTCCGCCAACAGGAGGCCGACAGTCAGCGCCAGTTTGGGACGGCTTCTCGGAGTCTTTTCTGGAACAGGACGTTTCAATTCATCATACGGCAACGGGCGCAGCGCATGCAGATCCTGAAAAATCTTTCGAATTGAGGGAGTTGTGAACTGATTTACTCCGAACTCTTCGCGAAAATGCTCGTCCTCGAGGAGGTCGTCAGGAATGTCCCTCTGCTGAGCAACAAGACCGCTTATGGGAGATAATCCCAGAAGTGCAATAAGAACCGTGAAAAGAAATGAGCGAGAATTCGACATGAATGGAGTGTCTGGTGGACTCTCTTTGAAACGTTTGAAATCTAGATCCAGCCAAAAAGAATGCGAGAAAATTTGTATTTTGTTTAGATTAGTTGATATTACATGTGAGAACACTCTCAATTCGGCCACTCACTCTATCGAATTGACAACCTCGGATTGCCTACGTCGGGATCTTTTGTCCCCCTCTGATCGTAATTTCCTTCAGAGGGATCTAAGAGAAACCCAGTAAACCCGTTATAGATCTGCAAATCCGAAGATGAATGTGATTTTGGTGAGGAAATTCCTCAAAATTGTCGCTCCCTCCTTAGTCGTAGCGTTTTCAGCTGTAAGTTGTTCGGTTCCCACCAGTGCGAGCCGCGACTCCCTGCATGTGATGGAAGTTTCTGTCCCTCAGCAGAAAATGGCGCTGTATCGGCAAGGCAGCATGGTAAAAACATACCCTATCTCGACTTCCAAGTTTGGTCTTGGTGATGAGAAAGGCAGTTACCGAACACCACTTGGGAAGATGGAAGTCGCCGAGAAGATTGGTGACGGAAAACCTGCCGGTGCTGTTTTCAAAAGCCGCCAGTGGACAGGAGAGGTTGTGAAGCCGAATGCACCAGGTCGCGATCCAATCGTTTCTCGAATTCTCTGGCTCAACGGACTTGAACAGAAAAACCAGAATGCCTACTCGCGCTGTATCTACATTCATGGAACTGCTGCAGAGAAAGACATTGGCAAAGCAGCCAGCTATGGTTGCATTCGCATGAAGTCGAAAGACGTCATTGATCTCTACGACAAAGTTGGCTCAGGAGCAGAGGTCGTCGTCATGAAAAAGAGCCTCTGGAGAGATTTCGAACGGGCAGAGCAACAAGCACAACCGATACAGGCGATTCCCCTAGCAGATGCATCGATTCCGATCGCTTTCCACGCAGTTGAGCCCACCGCCACCAAGCCCGTCTGGAATCAGCTGGATCCTGGTCAGACAGGATATGATGTTCTCGAAGATGCTGGTTACAATCGCGACTATCTCCTCATGGAAGATCCCGTGCAGTTAGGCCTTGACTGATTCTTCAGGGCGTGTATGTTCCGCGCCCTCATTGTAAATCCCGAAATACCGGAAACACATGGCTAATTCCAGATCTGCTCTCAAGCGCGTTCGCAAGACTAAGACCGAGACCGCACGTAACCGTGCTGCTAAGACTCGGATCAAGGTCGCTCGTAAGTCCGCACTTTCTGCCGTTGAGTCCGGCGACGCGAAGGCTGCCCAGTCTGCCTACAATGTTTTCGCTTCCGAAGCCGACAAGGCCGCCAAGAAGGGTGTAGTCCACAAAAAGACAGCAAGTCGCCTCAAAAGCCGTCTTGCAGCGAAGATCGCCGCGATTTCCGCATAAGACGAAACTTCTTCCAGTGTTTGATTTTGGAAACCCTGCCGAAAGGCGGGGTTTTTTAGTGCCCTGAAGGATCGAATGCCGGGTTCGGCTTGGGCATTTTGGCACCGATTTCTTTCTGCCACTTTGCCAGCTTGGCCCGCAACTCCGCTACCTTCTCAGAATTCGCCGCAGAGAGATCATTCCTTTCACCGATATCATCGGCCAGATTGTAGAGTTCCACTTCGTCCCACTCCCAGAACTCGATCAGTTTCCAGTCACCATCGCGGATAGCCGCCCCTGGTTTCCAGGCAGAACCGTGATAGTGAGGGTAGTGCCAGTAGAGAGTTCTATTCTCTTCCCAGTTCCCGCCTTTGAGGACTGGAACAAGGGATGTCCCATCCAGAGCCACCTCAGGATCAGGATCGATTCCGGCAAGCTCAAGCATAGTCGGATAGAAGTCGGTGCTGAAAACCAGTTCATCCGAGACGCTTCCGGGCTCCGTCATTCCAGGAACCCTCACCATAGTCGCTTCACGAATTCCACCCTCGTAGAGCCAACCCTTCCCCGCACGTAGCGGGAGGTTGCAGGTGGAACCGAGTCCCTTGGATCGAGTAGAAAGACCTCCGTTATCGGAGAAAAAGATGACCACTGTATTCTCGTCGAGTTTCGCCTCTTTCAATGCGGCGAGCACAGCTCCGACGCTGTCGTCGACAGCTGCCACCATTGAAGCAAACTTGGGGTCATCCTGCCGCATCCGGGTGACGCCGTCGTGTTCCTTCATTGGTTCCGGCGCCTCATCGGGAAACATTTTCTCTGCTTTCTCGACAAAATGATCGATCCGCTTTTCGTAGGCCTGGATCGGCGTGTGGACGTTGTAGTAACTCAGGTAGAGAAGGAAAGGATCCTCCTCATCTTTCCGATTCTGGATAAATGAAATCGATTCCTCCGTTAATCGCTCAGTCAGGTACTCTCCATCCTTCTTGGCCTCTAAACGGGGGTTCTTCCATGGTGCGTAGTACCCGCCAGGCGGCGACCCGCGATCATGACCGCCAATATTGATATCGAATCCCTGGTCCTCGGGATAGAAACCTTCGTCTCCCAGGTGCCATTTCCCGGCAAAAAAGGTCGCGTAGCCGGATTCTTTGAGCTTCTCCGCGATGGTCACTTCCTCCAGCGCGAGATTATCGCGATCATCTAGATGGAGGAAACGAACATTCTTCTTCGGCTCCACTTTCATTCCGGGAATCCAGTCCGTCACGTTCACTCGAACCGGATGCCTTCCCGTGACAATACTCGCTCGGGTTGGAGAACAGATCGATGCCGCTGCATAGCCGCTAGTAAAACGCATCGCGGTGGAGGCGAAAGCGTCGATATTGGGAGACTCGTGGTATTCGCTTCCGTAGCAACTCAGGTCTTTCCAGCCGAGATCATCGACGAGGAAGAAAACGAAGTTGGGACGAGGAGCGTCCTTTGCGTTCGCGAGCAGTCCCCCAAGGACAACCACACACCCGACGAAAATCGCTAAGGGAGCCTTCACTTGACCGGCCCCAGATCGGTGTAACTGCCTGCCACGACACACTTCCAGGTTCTCGTCGATCCGTCGGAGTAGCGGTCACGATAGGTCACCACCTTTACCTTATAGGGAACTTTATTGCCGCATGGAAGACAGTGATAACGAGTCTCCCATTCGGATTTCACCCGGCGCTGCCACACTTTTACCACTCCTTTGGGCGGCTCATATTTCACGACACACTCACACTTGGTGAACCAGCGAGCTTCAGCAGGTGAAGCAAAAACAAAGAGAGCAGAAACTGCAAAGGCAAGTGTGAGAAGGATCTTCATCTTGGTGTCGAAAAGCGATTCGTATTGCTAAGGAAATAGGACAAACGCGATTCGGAATCAATCATTTATCCGATGAATCACGAACCGGATTACAGGACCTGCAACAACTCGACCTCGAAGATCAATGTCTGGTTTGGCCCAATCTTCGGAGGCATGCCGGCGGCCCCATAGGCAAGATTCGGCGGGATCACAAAGCGATAGACGGCACCTTCCCTCATCAAGGGAATCCCCTCACGCCATCCGGCGATCACTTGGTTCAATCCAAATGTGGCCGGGGTGCCTCTTTGCTTGCTACTGTCAAAGACTGTTCCGTTTGGCAGGGTTCCGTGGTAATGGACTTTCACTCGGTTGTATGAGGTGGGTCGAGCCCCAGTTCCCTCGCGAACCACCTGATACTGAAGACCTGAGTAAGTCTTCTGGTAGCCACCAGTCTGCGGCGCTGTTGGCGCACCTCCAGCGGCAGATGGATATTGAGTTGGTGTTTGCTCGGCAGAGCCACCGCTGATCTCATCCGGATTCGAAGGCTGAACGGTCGGCGATTCGAAATCCGGCTCGTTCGTTTTGCATCCGAACTGCAGAAATCCGACAACACCGGCCAACATCAAAAGATATGAGAATCTGTCTCTCATGAGGCTCGCAACTTGGCAGAGGTATCACGCAAACGAAAGCAGAATTTCCCGGCGTAAATCATTGTGCCGCTTTTGGATGAAGATCGGAATTCAGGAGGTGCCCTTCGCTTCGGTCCCCCGGATCGACCTCGATCACAGATTCGCCTTTGTCGTTAACCATCGGACGCCCCTCGTTGGCCCAGGCAAAAATGGATCCTGCCAGATTTCTTATTCCAGGTATTCCGGCCTCCCCTAACTCTTTCGCCAAAGCGGCAGAGCGCAGACCCGTGGATCCGTAGAGGACCACGATCTCGAAATCTGTCTCGGAAATCACGGCTCGGATTTGGTCGACCTCAGAGAGATTATTTGCACCCGGCAGATGGCTGACGGCAAATTCGTGCTTCTCTCGAACATCCACGATCAAAAGGGGTACTTCTTTCTGAATCAGCACTTCCAGAGTCGCCGGGCTGATGTGCTCCACCCCGGGAAACTGCTCACGAATTGATTCCACTCGACTCTCCATAGTGTGGATCTCTTCGATCTTTTCGTATCCTTTCGTTCCCAGCAACAAAGCAACAAAGGCCACCACAAACAGCACGGCGACAACAATGATGGCTCCGGGGCGCATGGTATCAACTTAGGACTTTGCTGGCGCAGGCTCTTCCTTCGGCTTGCGAAAAGCAGAGAGAATGAGAAGTGCCGCCGCAATACAAATACAGGAATCGGCGACGTTAAATGATGGGAAATGACCGCCTGAGGAGGGAAACAGCTTCCCATAGAGCGGCGGCTGAAAATCGAGAAAGTCGACGACATAGCCACGGCCAGGCAGGATGCGATCCGTGAAATTCCCGAGAATGCCCGCAACCAGGAGTGCACTGGAGAATTTGGTCAATTTGTCAGGGAATGCTCCCTTTTTCCACAGAATGCCGATACCGGTAAGAGCTGCGATACCGATGACTCCGAAGATATAATTGGAATAGGGATTCCCATTCAAAAGGCCCCAAGCCATTCCCGTATTGTGAACCCGAACCAAATTGAAGAAGCCGGGAATGACCTCGATGTAATCGGGAGAAGGATACTCAGGAAAACGCTTCAGCACCCAGAGCTTCGTCGCCTGGTCGAGGATAAAGAGCGGAAGGCTGAGTAGCAGGAAATACTTCATGCTTCTACCGGATCGAGAGTCTGCACAACTTCATCACAACGAGAGCAGAGACCACTTTCTTCCAACGGAAGGGAGCGTCGGCAACGAGGGCATTCTTCCTCTTCGGTACTCAGTACAGTGGCGGCTTCCTGCTTACTCTCTTCGACAGTGAAAGAAGAGACCATCAGGAATTCGAGCGCTTCCTCCGGATGCTCTTCGAGCACCTTCTGGCTATCACTACCCTCGGGCAGCAGGTAGGTCACAGCTGCTCGCTCCCGCTTTTTGAACTGATCGCTCTTCACGGCAGCATCGATGGATACCTGCGCCAAGTCGCGAAGTTTGCTGAGTGTGTCGATCTTCTCAGTCGCTTCGGCTCCCGCAAAATTGGAATCGGGCTCAGGGAATGTCTCCAAGTGGATTGACGTCTCGTGCCCGGCAAATTCCCAAGCCTCATCTGCCGTATAAGCAAGGATCGGTGCGATGAGTTTCACCAAGGATTCAAACACGCGATGCATCGCTGTCTGAGTGGCACGACGGCGAGTCGAATCAGTCGCGTCGCAATACATGCGGTCCTTCGTGATATCGACATAGAGAGCACTAAGATCGACCGCACAGAACTGGTTCAGCACGTTGAATACCTTGCGGAATTCGAAGTCAGCGTAAGCGTCGCAGCATTCTTTCGTGACCACGTGGAGTCTTTCCAGGATCCAGCGATCGAGGAGCGTGAGTTCCTCGTCTGAAACAGCGTCCTTGGCTGCGTCAAAGTCATTGAGGTTCGCGAGCAGGATTCGGAGGATGTTCCGGAATCGGCGATATGGCTCTGTGGTCTGTTTGAAGAGATCTTCTCCAAACGGAACCTCGTTCTGCCAATCAACACTGCTGACCCAAAGACGGAGGATGTCTGCCCCGTATTTGTTGTAGAAATAGGAAGCCTCCATTGGCTTGCCTGATTTGTCGGACTTCGAGATCTTCTTCTTGTCCTGATCTACCACAAAGCCATGCGTCATGACCGCCTTGTAGGGAGCCTTGTCCCGAACGGCGACACTCAGCATGAGTGAACTCTGGAACCATCCGCGGTGCTGGTCGGTCGCCTCCAGATACAGATCAGCCGGGCAGCTCAATTCGGGATGACGATCCATCACGGCGACATGACTCGAGCCGGAGTCGATCCAGACGTCGAGGGTATCTTTGCAACGAGTCGTTCCTTCGGGAAGATTCAGTTTCTCGGCCCACCAGACATCGTCTTTTTCGAACCAGAGATTGGTGCCGCCCTCTTCTGTGAGATCGGCCACTTTCCGGGCAAGATCCGCATCGATGACAGGCTCACTTGTCTTCGCATCGTAAAAAACGGGAAGAGGAACACCCCATGTCCGTTGGCGCGAGATACACCAGTCGGGACGGGATTCGACTGTTCCGTAGATACGATTGCGCCCCCAGTGAGGCAACCAGTTCACCTCGTCGATTTCTTTGAGGGCCGTCTCGCGGAGCTCGTCGATTCGGATGAAGAACTGTGGCACGGAGCGGAAGATGATCGGAGTCTTTGAACGCCAGCAATGGGGATAGCTGTGCATATAGTTCTCCTTGCCGATGAGGTAGCCCTCTTTCGCGAGGAGCTTGATGATAGGCACGTTGGACTCGAGCACATGCTTGCCAACGAGAAAGTCGAGACCAACCTCGTCGGTGAAGTTACCCTCGTCATCGACGGGGGAAAGAAGTCCCAGATCATTCTGGCGTCCGGCCATGTAGTCATCGGCACCATGTCCGGGAGCGATGTGGACCGCGCCGGTACCGGTTTCGGTGGTGACGAAGTCGGCGAGAATGAGGCGGGAAGTGCGATCAAGGAAAGGATGCTGCGCTTCTGCACCTTCGAGGATTTCTCCTTTGAACTCGGTGAGTTCACCAGTTGGCACGAAGCCTGTCTTCTCCCCGAATTTTTCGATGAGGTCTTTGACGACGACGAAGTTCTCCGTCACGTCACGCTCCTCGTTTTTGAACTCGCCACGCACGTAGGTGAATTGCGGGTGAACCGCGATACCAAGGTTCGCCGGAAGCGTCCAGGGTGTGGTAGTCCAGATGACCATGGAATACTCACCGGCAAGCTCCCCGGTCACGAGTGGGAACTTTACGAAGATCGCGGGATCTTTGATGTCTTTGTATTCCACTTCGGCTTCAGCCAAAGCAGTCTGAGCACCGTAGCTCCACTGAACAGGTTTCTTGCTCTGATACACGAGCCCCTTGTCGACCAGCGTGGCAAAGACACGGATGATGTCTGCCTCGTACTCTGGATTTAAAGTGAGGTAAGGGTTTTCCCAGTCACCAAATACTCCGAGGCGCTTGAAAGAACCGCGCTGGATGTCGATGAATTCGCGGGCAAATGCCTCGGAACGTCGACGGATCTCAGCTGGCTCAAGGCCACGTGATTCTTTCACGACCTTGAATTCGATCGGGAGGCCATGGCAGTCCCATCCAGGGATGTATGGGCATTCGAAGCCGGCCATTGACTTGCTCTTGAGGACGAGGTCTTTGAGCGTCTTGTTGAGAGCTGTACCCATGTGGGCATCTCCGTTGGCAAAAGGAGGACCGTCATGAAGAATGAAGCGTGGTGCCTTCGCTGCCTTACGCTTCTCAATAATTGCTTCGTACAGCTTTTCGGAATCCCATTTTTCCAGACGGGCAGGCTCCCTTTTTACGAGATCTCCTCGCATGGGGAACTCCGTTTCCGGAAGGTTCAACGTTGCTTTATAGCTGGTGGATTTGTCCTGCTGACTCATGATTACGGCCTCTCTTCGGAGGGCGCGGAACGTAGCACCCGCCCCCCGCAGGGTCAAAGGGGAACACCCTTCAGTCTCAGCTCTTCTTTTCTGCTGGCTCCGGGAGTTTCGTCTGCCGTTTCGCGATCATCCCGTAAGCAAGGAAGGCGATCCCAACGACTATCATAAAGAAAGAGTAAAACTGTCCGCGAGTGAATCCCATGATTTGCTCGGCATCGGGCTCCCTGACGTTTTCGACAACGATTCGGCCGATCGCGTAGATAATAAAAAACAGCCCGGTGAGAATGCCGTGGTAGAGCTTTCTCCACTTCAGGCGAACGAAGAGCAGAAGTAGGAAGAGGAACAACCCCTCCACCAGTCCTTCATACAACTGTGATGGATGGCGGGGATTCAGTATTTCTCCCAGCATTTCCCGGAAAGCAGGATTGCGATTGGACTCTTCAATTACAGTCCGAACGATAGCGCCGTGCGGATCGTATCCATTGGCTGCCACGGCAGCTGCCGCTGATTCCACTCTCTCAGCAAGTCCCGGTGCCACCTCTCCGGCTTTAGCTGCCAGCTCCCTCAACTGCGACGAGGAAAAGGCCCATTCGAAACCATGTGCGGTCTGCTGCGTTTCGTTGAGTTCGTCGGGGAACTTCATGGCCCAGGCGTGATCCGTCTTTCTCCCGTAGAGTTCGCCATTCACGAAGTTGGCCATTCGTCCGAAAAAGATCCCAAGAGGAGCGACCGAGACAATGTTGTCCCCCAAACCAGTCCATGACTTTTTCGTTACTCGGGCATACACCCAGATCGCGATGGCGACTCCTGCGAAACCACCGTGAGAAGCCATTCCGCCTCCCATGAAATTGAAGAAGATTGCCGGGTTGTGGATAAACTCGTCCCAATCGTAGAGGAGCATAAATCCGAGCCTCCCTCCGAGCATCACACCAAAGATTGCGACTACGGTTATGAAATCAGCTACCTGGTCTTTCCTGAGCTCTGACAGCCCGAGTTTCACATACCAGCGGATCACGAGAAAGGCTGCGAGAAAGCCAGCAACGTAGGCCAGCCCATACCAGCGAATTCCGAACGATTCGGTAAACTGAATCGCAAAGGGATCCAGGTGATGAATATAGGTGGCCAGGAGGTCGGTCATGAGACGTCCTACACAAGTCGGTGACTTCAGACAAAGCAAGCGCCGTTATCGCCATCCCCTCCAGATGCCGGAAAAGGATTCGGGATGTCATTGATTCAACGTGAACGACTCATGACGCCCCTCCCCCTCTGAGTTTCACGAAATCCTCCATTGGCACGGGATATGCTCCTATAAGTTGTTGTCGCTTAAGGTAATACGATTCCAAAAATTTCGTAATACGATTTCGACGACTTTTAATATTCCACCAATCGAAAAACCAACTGACGAAACATGATGATATCAGTGATCAAAAAACCCCGTAAGGGTGCATTGCTTACCCTTGCGCTGGCAGCCGGCTTACTTTTGCCCGGATCAATCCACGCCGAGCCTCTCAAAATCGGATACAGTGACTGGCCGGGTTGGGTCGCTTACGAAATCGGAATCAAGAAAGAATGGTTCAAAGAAGAAGGCGTCGAGGTCGAATTTGAATGGTACGACTACGTTGCCTCCATGGACGCCTATGCAGCGGGACAGCTGGACGGTGTCGGTATGACCAACGGTGACGCTCTGGTTACCGGTGCCACAGGCAAACCTTCCGTAGGTATTCTCATCAACGACTACTCGAACGGAAACGACATGATCGTCGCTAAGCCGGGCATCGATTCCATTAAGGATCTCGATGGTATGAAGATCGGTCTGGAAGAGGGCTTCGTTCCTCACCTTCTGCTCCTCAAAGGTCTTGAGATGAACGACATGGAGCCTGACTCGGTAACCGTCGTGAACACTCCTACAAACGAGACTCCTCAGGTTCTCTCATCAGGAGCAGTTGACGCTATTTCCGCCTGGCAGCCCAGCTCTGGACAAGCTCTCAAAGTGGTTTCCGGCTCCAAGCCGATTTACACCTCTGCTGACGCTCCCGGAATCATCTACGACATCCTTTTCGTTGATCCTGAAAGTCTCGAGAAGCGCCGCGATGACTGGAAGAAAGTGATCAAGGTCTGGTACAAGATCGTTGAGTTCATTCGCGACGAAGACAATCTCGATGAAACCCTGGAGATCCTCGCCTCACGCGTTTCCGTTTCCCCTGAAGAATACGAGCCATTCCTCGACGGCACCTACATCCTTAACGGTGAAGAAGTGAAGCCAATCTGGGAAAAAGGTGAAGGACTTGAGTCCGTCTATGGTTCAACTGTCATCTCCAACGAGTTCAACGTGAACTTCGAGGTCTACGAGAAAGCACTCGACGTAGAGAAATACTTCGATCCCAGCCTGACCCTCGAGGTTCTCGAGGAAATGGAGAAGTAACAAACGATAATTTCTTGTCATCATACGGCCGCCCGGACACCCGGATAGTTCCGCAGCCTCTCTACCTTTAGGGAGTCTGGGCGGCCGAAGACGACCCTCCTTGCTGTTCCCATGGGCGAATCTCCTTCTGGCAAAAAGCTCAAAGTCAAAGAGCCTTGGTTTGCCGTACGACGGGAACTTCCTTCCCACAGAGCCAGCGTATTAACCGCTATCTCTTTTATTCTTCCGCTGCTGATCTGGTCTGCTGTCAGCTATTTGCCTTTCCTCTGGCATCCGGATATCAAACTCCAACTTTCGGCAGACCGAAAAGACGTCACTACTGTTTACACAGCCGGTGACCGGGTGAGTAAGGAATTCTTTCCCGAGTTCCAGGAAGCTGTTCGCTCTCAAAATGAAGAGTTGGAAGCCCAGCTGAAATCGGACGATCCGTTGGCGGGCTCTTCTGAGTCTTCCGTGAGAAGAGCCAACAAAAAGGTGCTCCGACATCTTGCTCCGGTACTCGAATCCAACGGATGGATCACCTCCGAGCAAACGAAGGAGGACGAACTCATCTACGAAGCGTGGAAAGATGTTGCGACCGGGAAGCGAAAACTCAAATCGCCCGGCCTTTCCGAAGAGAACATCGAAATCGCAAAGCAGAATTGGAATGCGATGTCTGCGGTGTCTCCCGTTTACGACTCTGACAATTTTATCTCCGTTCCCCTTCTCAGTCTTGTTCCGCAGGGGAAACCTTCAAACCCGGATTACCTCCCAGCCCCCCATCATGTGGCTTCGTCAGGACTCGAAGTATTGATGATGCCTGCAGAGGGCGATCGCCCTTCGATGGTGCAGCGTATCGGGCATTCAATCCGAATTGTTTTCGGCGGCTTTCTCCTTTCCGCTCTCATCGGAATCCCCATCGGGGTTCTCTGCGGGACCTACGCCTTTTTCTCCCGCCTGATAGAGCCGTTCACGGATTTCTTTCGCTACATGCCAGCGCCCACATTCAGCACATTGCTCGTGGCGATCTTCCTGGCGAACGACGCTCCCAAAATCGCGCTCGTTTTTGTCGGTACTTTTTTCCAGATGGTCCTCGTTGTCTCGAATACAACCCGAGGGCTCAACATGAACCTTCTTGAAGCTGCTCAAACCTTGGGCGCGAAACAGAGCCAGCTTCTCACTCACGTTGTGATACCGGGAATTCTCCCGAGTATGTATAACGACCTTCGCATTCTCCTCGGCTGGGCCTGGACGTGGCTCGTAATCGCTGAGCTCGTAGGTGTGAAAAGCGGACTCACGGAATTCATTGAATCACAGGGGCGTTACCGGAACTTCGACTTGGTGTTCCCTGTGATCATTCTAATCGGATTGATCGGATTCTTTACAGACCAGTTTCTCGCTTTTCTCAGAGGCATCATCTTCCCATGGACAAAAGAAGGTGAAGCCATGTCGAGCCACCCCGTTGCGAAGGTGATCCTCTTCATCCCGCGATTGATCAAAAAAGCATTTTCTTCCAAGACCTCGCCCGCACCCACTCCACAAGCAGGACAACCGTAATTCGATATGATTCCTCCTTCTCCAGACATCGTCGACTATCACGAGCAAACGCCAGAGGTAAAAGAGCGCTTCACCCAGCTAAAGCAGCGCCCTGTTGTTCTCTCGGTGGACAATGTCACTAAGGACTTCCCGACACGAAATGGTGTGGTCAGGGCACTCCACGACATTGATTTCGAAGTCTATCGAAGAGAGTTCATGTGTGTCATCGGCCCATCCGGGTGCGGCAAGTCGACACTCATCCGAATTCTGGCTGGCCTGGAAATCCAGTCAGAGGGAGAAGTGCTTCTCGATGGCAATCCTGTCGCCGGACCTGGTCCTGACCGGGGGATGGTTTTCCAAACCTACACTTTGTTCCCTTGGCTGACCGTAAAACAGAATGTGATGTTCGGGCCCAAAATGACCGGCCACATGAGTGCGGAGATCGAAGCCGACGCTCGTCAGTGGATCGATATGGTCGGTCTTTCGAAATTCGAAAATTCCTATCCCCATCAGCTATCTGGAGGGATGAAGCAGCGCGTAGCGATTGCACGAGCACTCGCCAACCGCCCTCGCATTCTCCTGATGGACGAGCCCTTTGGAGCACTCGATGCCCAGACCCGGGCTCAGATGCAGGCCTATCTGCTGGAGATCTGGCGGAATCTCGATATCACGATTCTCTTTATCACTCACGATCTCGATGAGGCGGTCTATCTCGCTGACCGCATCCTCGTGCTGAAGGCAAACCCAGGCGAAATCGATGAGATCATCGAAGTCTCCGTTCCTCGACCTCGCTCGATGGAGCAGTTCATTTCTCCGGAGTTCATTGCGACAAAGCACCACATCAATCAATTGATCCATCCCGAGCAAAAAGGCGATGGCCCCGTACTTCATTTCCCTCGCCTGACCGAAGCAGGCGACGACGTTGAGTGATCTGTCGATATGGAAAAGGCCTGCCTGTTGCAGCAACTCCCCTGGCCCGAAATCGCAGAGGTGTGTGAAGAGAGCAATGGCTTCCTGGTTTTACCCATCGGAGCTACCGAGCAGCACGGTCCCCATCTTCCGATTAATACAGATACAGTAATCGCGGAGAAAATTTGTGAATATGCCTCGGCAAAAACTGGCATCCCCATTTTGCCACCGATGGCCTACTCCGTTTCGTCGGGTCATACGACTAAATGGCCTGGCACGTTTTCCCTGACCCACGAAGCATTTATCGAAAGCGTCTGCGAGCTTGCTTCATGGGCCGTCCAGACTGGATGGAAGAAACTCCTGTTCGTAAATAGCCACTTCGGGAACGACTCCTCACTCCGTGTCGCGGTGGAAAAAATTCGACTCGCCCATTTTGGAAAACTCCAAATCGGCTTGAAGCACACCTTTCTCCTTACGGAATCGATACGAAGCTATTTCGTTTCCGATGCGGAAGATCTCCACGCCAACAAAGCGGAAACAGACCTCCTACTCTACCTGGCACCTGATACAGTGAGAATGGACAAGGTCGAAGACGATCCCGATCGCACAGAAGGGAAAGTTTTCAGTTACCCGGTTGCCCAAACAAGCCTGAATGGATTGACCGGCGCCCCCTCTCTGGCTTCCACAGAAAAAGGGAAAGAACTCTTCGAAGAGATGGGGGATGCCCTTGCCGAGGTATTACTCCGAGCCAAAGACGAAGAGCCTCCCCTTTCATCAGAATATTGGGAAGATCTTGTTCGGCGCTAAGAGGCGTTGGGCATATTACGATCCTGGTGAACTGGTAATCCGGGCAGCTTCTCTTTGGCACGACTTAAGCTCCTAAGCTGATATAGTGAGATTGTTTCAAGCTCACGATTGGAGAGAAGAAATGAGAGATGTTCGCAGCGATTTATGGGCACTCGGAATAACGACATACTGCTTCGTATTCCTGGGTTGCTAATTCCCCTTTTGCTCGCCCTTCCCGGATCATGAATTCCGATCCGGAAATCTTTCGTTTTTCAATTTTTTCCAAACTTACTTTAATGAACGTATCAGAACTTGAAATTCGTCGTGCCTGCGAGGCTCCGACGGACGCGCTCAGCTTCGCAAGCCGAAGCAATATTCGAAGCGCACAACCAGAACTCTCTGTTGAGGAAATTCTAACAGAGATACAACGAGCAGCCGATCTGCCGCTCGAAGAAAGCACTACGCTTCCCGCACAAGCCTATACCTCTCCCGACTTTTTCGATTGGGAAGTGGAGAATATCTTCCGCAAGGAATGGCTCGCCTTATGTCATGTCTCGCAAATCCCAAATGTCGGGGATTTCCTGAACATCGATCTTCTCGGAGAGCCGCTGATTGTGATCCGCGACAAATCCAATGAGATCCAGGTGCTCTCTCGAGTATGCCCCCACCGGGGAATGGACATCATGCCTCCCGGTTTTGGCTATGATGGGCACTGCCCGGCACAAGCAAAGGAAGGGCAGTCCAATTGCGGAAATACCAGATTGCTTTTGTGCCCCTACCATTCCTGGACTTTCGAACTCGATGGCAAGGTGAAGGCCTGTGCCGAGATGCAGGAAGCCAAAGGATTCAATCGAGATGAGTGGGGACTGAAAACGTTTCGGAGTGAAATCTGGAACGGCTTTGTCTTTATCAATTTCTCGGAGGATGCTCCTCAATCTGTCGCGGAACAGTATGAAGGGCTCGGGAAACATCTCGAACCTTGGAACCTCGGAGACATGGAACTCGTGTTTGCCCAGGAATGGGACTGCGCCTTCAACTGGAAGGTCCTTACCGAGAACTTCATGGAGTCCTACCATCATGCTGGTGCGCACAGCAAAACACTCCAGCCTATGATGCCGGCCCGTGATACATGGACGGAAGCTGAGAAGGCTCACTACATCCAATGTCACCTTCCCATGAAGCCGAAGGTTCGGGAAGAGATTGCAGATATGGAATCTCGCGGGGAACAGTGGGATGTCTTTCCACCTATTCCCGGTGTATCAGGCGAGAAGCGTTTCGAATGGGGACTGATCCTGGGATATCCCGGTTTTAAATTCGTAGTCACTGCCGATGCGGCCATCTGGTATCGAACCCAGCCTTTGGGACCCAATCGGATCAAGCTACTCACCACAATGCTCGTTCCGAAATCCACCGTTCAGCATCCTGACTTTGATTCCATGTTAGAGAAGGGATCAAAGATGGCCGTGGATTTCCACCTCGAAGATATGGAGGTCTGCATGGCCGTGCAAAGAGGCTATTATTCCTCAGGATATCAACGCGGCCGACTCAGTCACTTGGAAATGCCGATCTGGCTCATCCAGCGATATCTCGCCGCCAGAAGTCGCGGCACATGGCCAACAATGGATCGTCCCGCCGCTCCCGGCCAACGCTGAATGGAGTTCCCTTTTCATGAAATCTGACGAAGAACTCATTCAGCAACGCGACGAACTCAAATCTCAGGGAGTAAAATATTGCGTCGGGGCCTACGTGGATATCCACGGGGTCCCGAAAGGCAAGTTCGTACCGATCGATCACTTCCTCCACTTCGCCCATGGTTCCGAACTCTACACCGGATATGCATTGGACGGACTCGGACAAAGCCCCAACGACGACGAGATCGCTTCCAACCCCGATCTGGAGCGCGGTGTGATTCTCCCATGGAACAAGGAGGTCGCGTGGTTTCCTGCCGATAACACGTTCAAAGGCGAACCTTACGAGATCAATACGCGGGTTGCGCTTAAGAAAGTGTTAGGGCAGGCGGAGGAAATGGGATTCGGAATGAATCTTGGAATCGAATGTGAAGTGTTCGTTCTTCGAATGACGGAACAGGGAACGCTGGAGGTTCCGAACCCCGATGATGATCTCACGAAGTCCTGCTACGACGTGAAGCGATTCTTTGATCGCTACGAGTGGCTCGACAAAGTGGCCACCGTTATCAACGACCTGGGGTGGGACCTCTACTCTTTCGATCATGAGGATGCCAACTCGCAGTTCGAGTTCGACTTCATGTATTCCGACGCACTTACCATGTGTGATCGGTATACATTCTTCCGATTGATGGCGAAGCAGTATGCTGCGGAAGAAGGGCTGATCGCCACCTTCATGCCGAAGCCGTTTGCCGACAAGACAGGTTCTGGAGCGCACTTCAACATGTCGCTCTACGACCTGGAAAGCGGAAACAATCTGTTCAAACTATCGCCTGAAGAGGATCCGAAAGGACTCGGTCTTTCAGAACTCGGTTACCAGTTTATCGGTGGTGTTTTAAAACATGGTCCCGCAATCTGTGCGGCGTTCGCTCCCACCGTGAACAGCTACAAGCGCCTCGTCCGACGAGGGCTAATGGCCTATTACAGCTGGGCGCCCGTTTTCAACAGTTACGGGCGGAACAACCGCACCAACGCTCTTCGGGTTCCTATGGGAGGTGGACGTGTGGAGTCTCGAAATGCCGATGCCTCCTGCAATCCTTATCTCGCTTCGACTCTCGTCCTCGCCGCAGGCTTAGAAGGTATTCGAGAGGGTATCGATCCGGGCAATGCTCAGGAAGAGAACCTCTACGAATACACTCCGAAGCAACTAGCAGACGCGGGAATACAGGAACTTCCGAGGACTCTCGATGAAGCAGTGAAGGCATTCGCTGCCGATCCTTTTGTCACGGAAGTTCTCGGCCAGGAGCTACGGGATGAGTTCATCACCTACAAAGCGGAAGAATGGCGACAGTATCACCAGACCGTCTCTCAATGGGAGGTCGATCAGTATGCCCGCCTCTTTTAGCACGCTTGTCAGGATATGAGTTTCTTTTCCCTGGAAGGTAAAGTCGCGGTAGTAACGGGCGGTTCCTCAGGAATCGGGAAAGCCATTGTTGAACGTTTCGAGAAAGATGGAGCGAAAGTCGTCGTTTTCGATCGCAATGCTTTTGACGGTTCAGAGACTGTCGGATTTGCGGAGGTAGATGTTTCCGATGAGTCTTCTCTCTCTTCTGCTCTGGAGTCGGTCGTCGACCAATACGGCAGTCTGGACATCCTTATCAACAACGCCGGTATTCAGCCACTCGGCGTAGGTTTTTCAGATCTAACATCTGACCTGATGAGCCGCACGTTCGCCGTAAATGTCGACGGGGTTGCATTCGGCATAAAACATGGCGGCCGCCTCATGTCCGAGGGAGGGCGAATTGTGAATACGGGATCCTTTGTCGGCCTTACGGGTGTTCCGGGAGGTGCTGCCTATGCTACATCGAAGGCAGCCGTGATCCATTTGACTCGCCTCGGGGCAATCGAACTATCACGCCAGAACATCACAGTGAACTGTGTTTGCCCCGGTACAATCCTCACTCCTGCGGTAACCGGGATTCCTGACAATCCAGAGATTCCTTTCGCAGAATCCCGCACCCCCATTGGAAGGCTGGGTGATCCGGAAGAAATTGCAGCAGCATTTCACTTTCTGGCTTCGCCAGATGCTTCTTATGTCACGGGAGCAGTGCTGAGTGTAGACGGGGGAATCAGCGCTGGCTGGGAACGCTACGACATCACTCCCCCACTTGAAATTCAGGAAGGAAAGTGGATAGACCAATGACTGATTTCGATTCAAACCCACTAACGAATCCGTATTCACCTGCTCCTCGCTTCACCTGGCCTGACGGGAAAAAATGCGCCGTGATGGTTTGTTTCGACGTAGATGGGGAGACGACAGCACTGTCGGAAGACCCAGCTCTCGCGAACCGGCTGACCACGATGTCGCAGTGCACCTACGGCCCAACAGTAGGTGTCCCTCGAATATTGGGACTACTGAAACATTTGTCAGTTCCGGCTACTTTCTTTATACCTACCTATATAGTCGAAAATCACCCTCGGATGACGGAAGCCATTGCCGATGCGGGTCACGAAATCGGCGCCCACGGTCATCTTCACGAAAAACTGGCTGATCTGGATCCGGAAGAGGAGGAGGAGATTCTTCAAAAGAGCATCAGCATACTCAAGAAGTTCACCGGAACAGAACCACTGGGTTATCGCGCCCCGTGGTTTGAAATCAATCCGGGAACGCCAGATCTGCTGCAGGAATACGGATTCCTCTACAACGCAAGCATGATGGGCGATGACGTCCCTTTCCTTCATGATAATGGGCTCGTTGAGATTCCGGGGCAGTGGATGCTGGAGGACTGGGAACAGTTCGCTTTTAACGCAGAGCCTGCGTGGGGAGTTATCCCCGAAGATTGCGACAAGGTGTTTAAACTCTGGTGGCGCGAATTCGAAGCAATGCGCCACTATGGCTGCTGCTTCGTCCTAACATTGCACCCATGGCTGAGCGGACGCCCCTCCCGAGTTCAATTACTTGAGCATATATTGTCCAAAATACAGGAATATGGCGATGCCTGGATCGCAACCGGCACAGAGATTGCTAGTTGGGTCCTCGGTAATCCTTCCGCCAGGAGAGAGGTCGATTTCGATCGGGGAGGTTCCGCATGATGCCAGCCTGTGTAGAAATTCCACCGGGGCGCTTCCTGATGGGGGGCAGTCCGGATGATAAGTTCGCTAATGCCACTGAGTATCCTCGCGTCGAGGTTACAATAGCGAATTCGTTCTTCCTTTCTACTGATCCGATTTCTGTCTCGTATTGGTCGGCCTGCCCATACACTTACACGAAAGAGAGTGATCCAACTCTACCGGTAACCGAAGTCAGTTGGGATGAAGCGGTGAGCTATTGTGATTGGCTTTCCGAAATCTCCGGCGATACCTGGCGCCTTCCCGAGGAACAGGAATGGGAATACGCGTGCCGAGCCGGGACGAATACTCCGTTTTCAACCGGAGATATGATCGAGCCCGACCAGGCTAACTACCTGTATTCGGAATATGGTGAGACGGTGGGTACTGGATCTCTCACTGCCCCCGGCAGCTATGCACCGAACGCTTTCGGCCTTCATGACATGCACGGAAACGTGTGTGAGTGGACCGCTACTTCATGGAGCTCCACGAATGATTCATCAAGCCCCCTTGATTCAGAAAGAAAAACAATACGAGGAGGGGGGTGGGACTACTTGCCTCGCATGCTGAGAAGTTCCTGGCGGGATGGAGTACCGCACTACACACGCAGGGACAACCTTGGCTTTCGCGTCCTCAGAGAAGCATCATGAAACTGAAACTGTTTAAACCGCTCTGGGGCCATTCGGGGTCGAATATGGAGGCAATCCGCCTCGCCACCGATGCAGGCTTCGACGGAATAGAGGGACCCATTCCCACAGACCGAAGTGAGCGAAGAGATTTCGTCGCCATGTGTTCTGATGCCGGGCTGGAAATCATAGCAGAGGTAACAACAGGCGGTTCGTATGTCCCCGATCCGAATGCGACTCCCGCCCAGCACCTCGACGATCTCCGGCGGGGGATCGAGCGTAGCATTCCGGCGAAGCCAAAGTTTATCAATACCCAGGCAGGTCTGGATGCATGGGACGCGGGGACGCAGATCGCTTTTCACTCAAGTATCGCAGAGATTGCCTGGGAGTTTCAGGTCGAGGTAGTTGTAGAGACTCACCGCAGCCGCTCCACCTTCAATCCGTGGGTCACACGCGATATTCTCAATTCCGTTCCAGATATCAATCTCACCTGCGACTTCAGCCACTGGTGTTGTGTTACCGAGCGCCTCGTCATGGACGATAATCCGGCTCTTCTTGCTCTCATGGCAGACCGCTGCCACCACACCCATGCGAGAATTGGATACGACCAAGGCCCCCAGGTTCCCGATCCCCGAGCACCTGAATACGCACTCGCCGTAGAGAGACACCGCGCCTGGTGGGAGACGATCTGGAATATTCAGGAAAGAAAGGGAATCAAAGAAATCACGATGACGCCTGAGTTCGGCACTGATGGATATCTCCACTTGGAGCCGTATACGCGAAAGCCGGTTGCCGATCTCTGGGAAGTGAACTGCTGGATGGGACTTCAATTGCGAACTTGGTTCGAAGAGATGTTCGCACGCAGTATGAAGTAGGCCTTTGCCGCGTAATACTACTTTAAAAAAAAGTATTACGATAAGGCACGCCCTGTGCTCTGTTCCACTGGTCGGATCAACCAGCCATTGCATTGTGGAAAAGGGCGTAAAAAGAATCAGCATTTCCCTTCCTTCGGAAGTCTACCGGGAACTCGATAACCTAGTGAAGGCACGCGGTTTCACGAACCGTTCTCAGGCGGTCTCGGAAATGATCAATGCCAGCCTGATCGAGCACTACAAGCAGCGGGGCACCGAGATGATGGCTGGTACTATCACATTATTCTACGACGAGTCGAAGCCGAACCTGCTGCAACAACTCGCCTCCATCGAACGCGATTACATCGACGAGGTCATCAGCTCTCAGCACATCCTGCTTGAGGAGGAACACACGATGGAAGTCCTCCTGGTGCAAGGCCCGGCCCGTCGCCTCAAAATGATCGCGGACAAACTCATTACCTGCAAAGGGGTGAAGTCCGGACGGCTCGTCATGATGTCTTTGCTATTGCCTCCCATCCATCCCTTTCCGGATAAAGTAAAAAAGTAGTCCCGAGAAAATTAGATTTTGAATGAGTGAATCGAATCCAGTGTACGAAAAGACCGTTATCGGCGGAGGTATGTGGTCTAACATCATTAGCCGAGGAAAAGTGCTTCGCCTGACAGACCTCGACGGTGGAGCCAATGTCAGCATGCTCCTCTACAATGCGGACGAGACAATGGAGCGATATAACATGCCCGACACGCTCAAGGGGCAGCACACCTTCCAACTCACGGCTGGCCACTGCCTCCATTCTGATATGGGTAGAGTTTTCTGTTCCATTGTTTCCGACACTGCAGGTTGGCATGACACCGTCTGTGGATGCACCGATGCAAAACTCGTTGCTGAAAAGTACGGAACCAAGACCTACCAGGAAGCGCGCAATGATTTCTATCGCAATGCTCGAGAGAATTTTCTGATCGAGCTCGGCAAGCACGGATTGGGGAAACGGGACATCGTGCCGAACCTCAATCTGTTCGCGAAAGTCGTTGCGGATGATGAAGGGAAACTCACTTACGAAGAAGGATTTTCGCAACCTGGCTCAGAAGTGGAACTGAGATTCGAGATGGACACTCTCGTCGTTCTCACTACCTGCCAGCATCCACTTGATCCCAATCCGAACTACGCTCCCAAACCGGTCAAACTGAGCGTATCTGAAGCACCGCCCGTAGCAGAGGACGATTTCTGCCGCACTTCTCGCCCCGAAAACGAGCGAGCCTTCATCAACACCATCGACTACTACGCGCTTCGCGCCTGACACTTTACCCGCATTTTGATGACTGAATCTACTCTTGATCCCAAAGACGCGATCTATCGAAAGGTTGTGGAAGCTGGCGACCACTGGATGCACCGGATCGATGCCGGCCAGACGTTTCGCATTCTCGATCTCGAAGGCAACCAGGCGGCCGATACGCTCTTCTACAACGCGAACGATCCCACCGATCGCTACGCAGCCGATGTTACCATTCGCAATCAACAGGCACTTTACCTGACAACGGGCACGACCCTGATGTCAACGGAGGGAACGGAACTCCTTACCATCGTTGCCGATACCTGCGGCCGACACGATACCGTTGGCGGCGCTTGCTCTCGGGAATCCAACACGATGCGCTACGCACTCGATAAGGAACCGATGCACGCTTGCCGAGATTCGTTTCTCTGTGGCGTCTTGGAATGGGGACACGGACTGGGGAAACGAGATGTCACGAACAATATCAACTTCTTCATGAATGTTCCTGTGACTCCCGACGGTAAGCTCACTTTCGCAGACGGCATTTCGGCTCCAGGTCGTTACGTCGAAATGAAAGCGGATACGGATGTGATTGCCCTGATTTCGAACTGCCCGCAGTTGAACAATCCGTGCAACGCCTATAACCCGACACCCGTTGAAGTTCTGATCTGGAACTGATTGCCTCCTGCTCCATGCTAACGAAAGTGCTGATCGCCAACCGCGGGGAGATTGCCTGCCGGATCATCCGAACACTCAAGAGACTGGGTGTCCAGTCGGTAGCCGTATATTCAGAAGCCGATCGAAATGCCCCTCACGTCAGCCTTGCTGACGAGGCATACCTGTTAGGACCCGCACCGGTATCCGAGTCGTATTTGAACGGCGATCGAATTCTCTCTCTCGCAAAAGAGACCGGAAGCGATGGCGTTCATCCTGGCTATGGACTTCTCTCGGAGAATGCTGAGTTCGCGGAGAAATGCGAAGCCGCTGGTGTCGCCTGGATCGGCCCCACTCCTGAGCAACTTCGCGCATTCGGACTCAAGCATACGGCTCGTCAAATCGCTCGTGAAAATGGAGTGCCTCTCCTGGAAGGGACCCCTCTCCTACAGAGTTCGGATGAGGCACTCTCTGCTGCTGAGGAGATCGGGTATCCCGTGATGCTGAAAAGCAGTGCAGGTGGAGGCGGTATCGGAATGGAGATCTGTTCCTCCGAAGAGGAACTTTCCGCTGCCTTCGATCGCGTCACTCGGGCCAGCATGGCCAACTTTGGTGACGCTGGGGTTTTTCTCGAAAAATACATCCAGAACGCACGGCATGTCGAGGTTCAGCTTTTTGGTGATGGTAGAGGAACCGTGGTCGCGCTGGGAACTCGCGATTGCTCAGCCCAGAGAAGACACCAGAAAATCGTCGAAGAGACACCAGCGCCCGGCTTTTCTGCGACAGAAGCACCGGAGCTACTCGATTGCGCAAGCCGGATGGCTTCCTCGCTGGATTATCGATCAGCAGGCACAGCGGAATTCCTCGTCGATGCAGACACCGGGAAATACTATTTCCTTGAGATCAACACACGCCTCCAGGTCGAACACGGAATTACCGAAGAAGTTACTGGAGTTGATCTAGTCGAATGGATGATTCGCGTTGCCGGAGGCGAAACCGTTCTGGATTTCTCCTTTGATCGCCAGGGGCACAGTATCGAAGTCCGAATTTGTGCGGAAGATCCGGGAAAAGATTTTCAACCTTCTTCCGGTCTTTTGACTCATGTAGCTTTTCCGGAAGACGTTCGCTGTGATCATTGGATCAGTTCCGGAACGGAAGTCTCCAGTTACTACGACTCCCTGTTGGGGAAAATCATCGTTCACGCTCCCACGAGGGAAGAGGCCATCAAAGCTCTCTCAGAGGCACTCGACTCAACGGAGATCGCCGGGATCGAGACAAACCTCGACTACCTCCGGCATATCATCTCGTCAGAAGAGTTTGCCAAGCCGGGCGGCGTGACGACCCACACCCTCGGCGAGCTTTCTTATCACCCGCCAGCGATTGATATCATCAGCGCCGGAACGCAGACCACAATCCAGGATTATCCCGGCCGAGTAGGGTACTGGGATGTGGGAATTCCCCCGTCCGGTCCGATGGACTCATTGGCGTTTCGACTCGCCAACCGCGCTGTCGGAAATGCAGATGATGCCGCTGGCATGGAGATCACCGTTATGGGTCCCACCATGCGATTCCGTGGTGAAGCTGAAGTTGCCCTGACAGGTGCACGCCTGCCCGCTGATTTGGATGGTAAGCCATTTCCCTACGGTCGACCCGTCGTGGTAAACGCGGGAAGCGTTTTGAAAATTGGGGGTAGCGGAACAGATCCCGGCGTTCGCGCTTACTTAGCCGTTCGCGGAGGCTTTGATGTTCCCGATTATCTTGGAAGCAAATCCACTTTCACTCTCGGCCAGTTTGGCGGCCATGGTGGGCGTGCGCTTCGGGCAGGAGACGTCCTACATATCGGAGACAAGAAAGCGCAGCCATCCCTCCCCCTTCCCGATGGGATCATCCCCAAATATGGAACACACTGGGATATCTCGGTGCTCTATGGCCCACATGGGGCTCCGGACTTTTTTACCGCTGAGGACATCGAGATCTTCCTGAACACCAACTGGCAGGTTCACTACAATTCAGCAAGAACCGGTGTTCGCCTGATTGGACCTAAACCCAAGTGGGCAAGAGAAGACGGAGGAGAAGCAGGGTTGCACCCGTCGAACATCCACGACAATGCCTACGCAGTTGGCACCATCGATTTCACGGGTGACATGCCCGTTATCCTTGGCCCAGACGGGCCCAGTCTCGGGGGCTTCGTTTGTCCTGCTACCATCATCGAAGCAGATCTTTGGAAGATCGGGCAGGTCGACCCTGGCGATACCATTCACTTTCATCTTGTCGACGAAAAGGAGGCTCGCCGTCTCAAGCAATTGCAGGAGGAGTCCATCGAGAGCCTGTCTCCCGTTCCTTCTTCGGAATTGGTTCCGAACACGATTTCCATACCTGAGTCTGCCGTCGTAAAAGAATGGCCAGAGGTTGCGGTTCGTCCCAGTGGCGAAGACAACCTGTTGATCGAGTATGGACCGATGAAACTCGACTTGAACCTGCGGTTTAAAGCCCACGTTGTTTATCAATGGTTCGTCGAAAAAGCGGTCGATGGCATTCTCGACCTGACGCCTGGCATTCGGTCTCTGCAGATTCACTACGACCAGAAAAAGCTCACACGAGCAGATGTTCTGGACCTCGTCGAGCAGTCCGAAGCTGAGCTGACAGATATCGAGTCAGTCGAAGTTCCCTCCCGAATCGTCCACCTTCCCCTTTCCTGGGATGACCCGAGCACTCAGGAAGCTATTCAGAAATACACGCAGTCGGTAAACCCGGACGCCCCCTGGTGCCCGAGCAACATTGAGTTCATTCGCCGAATCAACGGTCTGGATTCAATCGAGGACGTGAAGAAAACTGTGTTCGACGCAGCCTACTGTGTTCTGGGACTTGGCGATGTTTATCTTGGCGCACCAGTAGCCACTCCCCTCGATCCGCGTCATCGCTTGGTGACTACAAAATACAATCCCGCTCGAACCTGGACACCCGAGAATGCTGTGGGAATTGGTGGGGCCTACCTCTGCATCTATGGCATGGAGGGACCTGGCGGGTATCAGTTCGTCGGACGAACGGTCCAGATGTGGAATCGCTTTCACGTCACGAAGTCTTTCGTCGATGAGAAACCCTGGCTACTTCGATTTTTCGACCAGATTCGATTCTATGAAGTCAGCGCTGAAGAGCTACTCGAACTCAGGCAGGACTTTTTGATCGGCCGATGGAATCCAAAGATTGAAGAATCCACCTTCTCTCTCGGAGAATACAACTCATTCCTGGAAAGCGAAGGCGATTCCATAGCCGAGTTTCGCCAGACTCAGCGAAAGGCATTTTCCGAAGAACGCGCTCGCTGGGAGGCTGCCGGTATTTTCGACCCGAAAGCGAGCCACGAGGTGGAAGTGCCCATGCCTGTGATCGCGCAGGTGCCGGACGGATGCGAACCACTCGAAGCAGGAGTCGCCGGAAGTCTCTGGAAAACCACCACCGAGGTGGGTGCCGAGGTTTCGGAGGGAGAGACACTTCTCATTCTGGAAGCGATGAAAATGGAGATCCCTGTCACAGCACCAATGGCGGGACGAATCGAAGAAATTTACACGAAGGATGGCGACTCCGTCCAACCCGGCCAGACCCTACTCGCCCTCCGCCCCTCCTAACATGGACCTATCCATTTCCCAGCTGCACACCTCATACGCGAATGGAGACACAACTCCTCGTGACATCATCTCGAAACTCCATGAAGAGATTCAGGCATCGGATTCAGCCATCTGGATTTCGATTGTCAGCGAAGACCGATTAGAAGGCTATCTGGCAAAACTGGATGGAGAGAGTCCGGAAACACTCCCCCTGTTCGGAGTCCCTTTCGCCATCAAGGATAACATCGATCTTGAAGGATCTCCCACCACGGCAGGGTGCCCGGACTACTCTTTCGATCCTGACAAGGACGCATTTGTCGTTGACTCCTTGATCGCCGCTGGGGCGATTCCCATGGGAAAAACGAACCTCGATCAATTCGCCACCGGCTTGGTCGGCGTTCGGTCTCCTTATGGTGTTCCCGCGAATCCTTTTAACCCCGACTACGTTCCAGGCGGTTCGTCATCTGGCTCTGCCGTCGCGGTAGCGCGTGACCTCGTAACTTTTTCTCTGGGTACTGACACTGCGGGTTCTGGACGGGTCCCAGCTGGTCTGAACG
Source organism: Verrucomicrobiales bacterium (assembly GCA_002698785.1). GTDB lineage: Bacteria > Verrucomicrobiota > Verrucomicrobiia > Verrucomicrobiales > DEV007 > Arctic95D-9. Next base: position 261,290 of record PAAG01000051.1, read on the forward strand.
AACTCATCGGAGTAAAGCCCAGCTTCGGACTCCTATCCTGCAGCGGGGTGGTTCCGGCCTGCCGCAGTCTGGATTGTGTTTCGATTTTCACCAAGAATCCAGCAGACGCAGAAATCGTTCTGAATGCCGCCAAAGGATTCGACTCGGAAGATGAATATTCCCGTAAGCCGAGCCAGAGCCATTGGTTTCGAGCCGATTCATTTACCTTCGGAGTCCCGGAACAGGATCAGTCGGAATTCTTTGGTGACAGTGAAGCCGAAGCTCTTTTCTATCAGGGAATTGAGCGACTCAAAGCTCTCGGTGGCACTCCGGTGACCATCGATTTCTCTGCCTTTCTTGAGGCCGCTTTGTTGCTCTACGAGGGTCCGTGGGTATCCGAAAGATTCGCTGCGATTGAATCCTTTCTGCTGGAGAAGCCCGATTCAGTCTATCCAGTGACGCGGAAGATCATCGAAGGCGGAGGCACACCTAAAGCCGTTGATGCCTTCCGCTCTCAATACCGACTGAAAGAGCTGAAGCGAAAGGCGGATAGCGTCCTGGCAACCGTAGACCTGATCGTAACGCCAACAGCGGGCACTGCTTATACCGTCGAAGAAGTGGAAGCAGATCCCGTGAAGCTCAATTCCAATCTCGGCTACTACACCAATTTCATGAACCTCCTCGACTGTTGCGCCTGCGCCATACCGGTTGGTCGACTCGAGGCAAAAGGCGGAGTCCCCTGGGGAATCACCCTGTTCGCTCCTGCTTTCAGCGATGAAGCTCTTCTTTCTCTTTCCAGCCGATTTCTTGCGCCGGAGAAAAACTATCTCCCCACACTCCCTGAAGACTGGATCGAGGTAGTGGTATGCGGAGCCCACATGAGAGGACTGCCGCTCAACTTTCAGCTCACTGATCGCGGGGCACGTTTCCTTGGTGAGGCAAAGACCTCGGATTGCTATCGCCTCTTTGCCCTTCCCGCTACCGAATCCATTCCACCCCGCCCCGGCATTACCCGCACGAAGGATGGAGAAGGGAATGCCTACGCAGTCGAGCGGTGGGCGGTTCCGGCAGATCAGTTCGGCTCTTTCGTCGCCGCAATTCCTTCACCACTCGGATTTGGAAAGGTAGTGATAGAAGACGGAAACCGCGTAAGCGGGTTCCTCTGTGAGGAGATTGATACCCACGATGCCGAGGATATCTCCCATCTCAGCGGATGGAGAGAATACCTCGAATCACTTACCGGGAAATAATCACCCGCGTTCCGCGATCGGCACGATAGGCTGATCTTCGGTTGGTCCGGTGTAAAGAGTCAGCGGACGATAGAGACGGTTGTTTTCCAACTGCTCCAAGACCTGAGCTGTCCACCCTGCTGCACGAGAGATCGCAAAGATCGGAGTGAACAGGTCGGTTGGAATTCCGAGAGAGTAGTAAACAGTCGCGGAATAAAAATCGACGTTTGCGTTCAAGCCTTTCTTATCGCGCATGAGTTCTGCAATGCGCTCGGACATGTCGATCCACTTGGTCTCGCCGAGTTCGTCCGTGAGCTTGATAGCCATCTTGCGGAGATGCGGAGCACGTGGGTCGAGCACACGGTAAACGCGGTGTCCGATTCCCATGATCTTTTGCTTCTTCTCAAGGCACTCGTCAACGTATTCGTCCACCTTGTGTACTTCGCCGATGGCGTGAAGCATCTGGATAACTCCTTCGTTCGCTCCACCGTGAAGAGGTCCCTTCAAGGTTCCAATAGCAGAGGTTATCGCAGAGAACATATCCGAGAGCGTCGCGATGGTCACGCGAGCGCTGAACGTGGATGCGTTCATACCGTGGTCGGCGTGAAGAATGTAAGCAACGTCAAGCGTTCTCGTGGCATCCTCACTTGGTGTCTCACCCGAGATCAAATAGAGGAAATGGCCTGCTTCGCTCAGATCATCACGAACTGGAGGAAGGTCGAGTCCCTGCCTGGCGCGATGGAAATAGGCAACGATCAAAGGCATTTTCGCACAGATCGAGATCGCGCGCTGTTCGTTGAGATCGTAATCTTGGTCTTTGCCCTCGTTGTCATACAAGCCGAGCATGCTTACGCCCGTGCGAAGAACTTCCATCGGACCTGCATCTTTCGGAGCAGCCTTGATAAAGTCGATCACTCCCTCGGGCAGGTTTCGCTCAGCCCGCAGAGTCGCAACAAACTTGTCGAGTTCTGCCTGAGTAGGAAGTTTGCGCCGGTGGAGCAGGAACATCACCTCTTCAAAGGTGCAGTTCTCAACGAGGTCGTTGATGTTGTACCCGAGATAGCGAAGGATGCCTTCCTGTCCCTGCACATCACTTAAGCATGATTCATTGGCGATCACCCCTGCGAGGCCCTTCGAGTATTCCGGTTTGTCCGACATGTCGTGAATTATTGTTAAATCTACTGTTAAAAAAAATAGGCCGTAAATCAACGGCCTATCTTGTGGTTTCTAATGTTATTATCCCATTGCGCGCACGAGGGCGTTACCCATATCAGATGGATTCTCGGCCACTTCGATTCCTGCATCGCGCATCGCAGCAATCTTAGCCTCGGCCGTTCCTTTTCCGCCTGAGACAATCGCGCCCGCGTGTCCCATGCGGCGTCCAGGAGGAGCTGTCGATCCGGCGATGAATCCGGCAATCGGTTTATCGCAGTTTTCCTTCGCCCATTCTGCAGCTTCTTCTTCTGCTGTTCCGCCAATCTCACCAATCATGATTATCGCTTCGGTTTCAGGATCCTCGTTGAACATTTTGAGAACATCGAGGTGAGAGGTTCCATTGATCGGGTCACCACCAATTCCGACACAAGTGCTCTGGCCAAGGCCAAGAGAAGTGAGTTGGAAAACTGCTTCGTAAGTAAGTGTGCCGCTTCGAGAAACAACACCAACTTTACCGCGCTTGTGAATGTATCCAGGTGCAATACCAATCCGGCATCCGCCGCTGGAGTTCTCACCAGTTCCCGGAGTCACAACGCCGGGACAGTTTGGCCCGATGAGACGGGTCTTGGTGCCTTTCATTCCTGCACGGACTTTCATCATATCCATCACTGGAATGCCTTCCGTAATGGCGACAACGAGATCGACTCCGGCGTCTACCGCTTCAAGAATTGCGTCGCCTGCAAACGGAGGCGGAACAAAAATCGCGCTAACGGTCGCGCCCGTTTCTGCAACGGCCTGCTCGACGGTGTCATAGATTGGAACGGTGTCGGCGAAAGTCTGCCCACCTTTTCCGGGAGTTACTCCAGCCACAAGCTTTGTACCATAGTCCAGACTAAGCTGGGCGTGGCGTCCCCCAAAGGAACCTGTAATTCCCTGGATCAGGATCTTCGTGTTTTCGTCTACTAAAATTGCCATGATGAAAATCGGTTGTTATTAAGTCCTGATCAGGCCGCGATCGCTGCTACGGCTTTCTTTGCTGCATCCGCAAGAGTATCTGCGGAAATCAAATTCACTTCGGAGTTTGCGAGAGTCTCTTTCCCTGCCGCAACATTGTTACCTTCGAGGCGAACAACCAGCGGGATGCTCAGATCCACCTCCTGGCAGGCAGCAACGATTCCTTTTGCAATCACGTCGCAATCCATGATTCCGCCGAAGATGTTCACAAGGATTCCCTTCACGTTCGGGTCACCAAGAATGATTTTGAAAGCATTTCTCACCTGCTCCTGAGTGGCACCGCCCCCTACGTCGAGGAAGTTCGCCGGTTCTCCTCCGCTCTGCTTGATGATGTCCATGGTTGCCATGGCAAGACCGGCACCGTTCACGAGACAGGCGATGTTACCGTCGAGACCAATGTAGTTCAGATCGTATTTTGCCGCTTCAACCTCGCGAGGATCTTCTTCGGTTGGATCGTGAAGCTCGGCGATATCAGGGTGACGATACAGAGCATTGTCGTCGAAGTCGAACTTGGCATCGAGCGCGAGCACCTGACCATCTGGAGTAGTGACAAGCGGGTTGATCTCTACCATCGAGCAGTCGCATTCGATAAAGAGCTTGTAGAGAGATTTCAGCAGTTTCCCAAACTGCTTTGCGATGTCCCCGGAAAAACCGAGCTTCGAGGAAAGGTTGCGAATCTCGTATGGCTGAAGACCCAGCAATGGATGAATGATCTCATTGTGGATTTTATCCGGGGTGCTCTCAGCAACGTCTTCAATGTTTACACCGCCTTCGGTGCTCGCAACGATAACGGGACAGCGATTTTCGCGATCCATGAGAATGGCGAGGTAATACTCTTTCTCGATATCGACGGCGTCGGCCACCATGACCTTGCTGACGAGCTTTCCTTCTTCACCTGTCTGATGAGTTACCAGAGTCTGGCCAAGCATCTTCTCGGCGATATCGGCGGCTTCTGCCGCAGTTCCAACGACATGGACACCGCCCTTGAAACCATTCTTAAATGTTCCTTTACCCCGACCACCTGCGTGAACCTGAGCTTTTACAACGATTTCTGATCCGAGACCTTCTGCTGCCTCTTTAGCTTGCTCTGGCGTGTCTGCTACCTTGCCGGCAGGTGTTGGGACGCCAAATTTTTCAAACAGTTCTTTGGCCTGATATTCGTGAATATTCATGAGAAAAAGCGGGGGCTCATCGATGAGCGCGCCAACTTACGGTGCGCCCTTGCGAGGTCAAGATGGAACTGTGTAACGGTCCGGATATATCGTCCCGTGTTGAAGCCACGTCCGTGGTTTGCGCGCTAATATGCTCTCCCAACGAAGGGAAGATCAGAAATCCAGGTAGACTTCTGCGCGGCGGTTCTTTGATCGACCCGTGGGATTGTCTGTTCCATCGGGATTGAAATTAGGACTTCTGGGCTTTGTTTCACCAAAGCTTTCGGTGATGATTTGATCGGGTGAAACCCCCATAGAAATCAACGCCTGACGAATTGATCCAGCACGACCGTTACTAAGGCTCTTATTGTAGGCATCTGTCCCGAGAGCATCGGCATGCCCATTGATGCGGATCACTCTCTCGTTACCTTTTGAAAGAATGTCTGCCACAATGGCCAACTGACGACTGGCACGAGGAGTCACTCCTGCTTGATCAAACTCAAAGTATAATACGAGGGAGTCTCCCCCTTCTGGATCTTCTACGATCGGTGAGTAGGCGATATCGCCAGCACCGCTCTTATCCGCGAGCAATGAAATTACCTTTGAGAAAGTCAGACCGTTTACTTTCCAGTCTTCGTCGACTTTGCCAAGCTCCACAGCAAATTCGGAGCCTTCCTGCCCGGACTGCACCCGTGTCAGTACCCATGTGATGTCATCTCTTGAGAGCGTCACCACCAGCGGACGATCTTCACGCAGTTGGAAACCACCTTCCTCGAGGGCAATCATCAGAGCGGCAAGACGCTCATCAGTCACAGTTGAGGGATCAGCCAGGGCACGCGCCGTTTCAAATTTGCGATCCACAATCGCCTCAGAAAACGCCAGAGCTATGGAAAGTGGGTCCGGCGTCTCAGCAGGACTCTCACCCGGCGAAACCGACCGCGTAGTAGTAGTGGGATCGATAGGGAGACTGAGCTTTGCGATATCAATCTTCTTCGTATCACTCTTCGCCAGGTCGGCGAAAAGTTCAGATGCCGCTCCTTCGCTTCCTTCGAAGTTCAGGACCCATCGAACGGAATCAGCCGATTTCGAAATCTCCCGAAACGGTTTCTTCTCATCAATTTTTAATTCCGGATTTTCGACAATCGATTTGATGTCATTTCGTATCGACTCCGGGATAGCTTCTTTCCCCGCAACCTCTTCGAAGCCCTTGAAATCTTTCGCCTCGATCTTTTCCGCAAGGGCCTTCATCGCAGCTTCGGGAGAATCAAACCCTGCCGGTTTCGATTCGGCTGGCTTGGGTTCTTCCTTTGGCTTAGCAGGAGCGTCGGCTTTGGCAGTTTTTTCCTTTGCCTTCGGCTTCTTTTCTTCTTCAGGAAGTGGCTCCAGCGGTTCCTCTTCCTCCACAGTGAGAAGCTTTTTGGGCTCCGGATCTTTGACCTCCTCCTTCTCGCCGAGAAGATTTAAGGTGATAACCGAGATCACGGCCCCGACACCTACGATGCTGAAAAATACAATGGCAGATGTCTTACTCATCTCAGAAATCGAAATACGTTGATTCCCTAATGTAGCAGACAGCCTTCCAATCGAAACCGAAAATTAGAAGCTCCTTTGGGCTATTCTAGCTGCTCAACAGTCCTGCGACGGCCTCGGATAGCCCCGAAACATCGACGGTCGATTCAGTTCTGTCTTCGAGGCGTTTCACCGTCAGTTCGGGATACTCCCCACCAATCACGATAGCCAATTTCGCCCCCGCTTGTTCGGCAGCCTGAAACTGTTTGCCAATTTTCGCCGGTGAAAAGGGAGCAATCACTCGCAGGCCAGACTCTCGGAGTTGTTGCACGACCCCCGCCGCTTCTCCCTGCTTCTCTGGATCAGCGATGACAATGCTGACGTCGACACCCGATGCAAATGCCTCAGCCACCTCAAGGAGCTGGTTGGGTCTTTCGGTTTCACGAATAAGGTCGGTGATCACCATATCCCCCATCGCAAATCCGCAGGCGGCCATGTCCACTCCACCAATCAATCCGACCAACTGATCGTAGCGCCCACCACCAGCTACCGCGCGCATTCCTTTCCCAATATCGAAAATCTCGAAAACCGCGCCCGTGTAATAGGCGAGACCACGAACAATGCTGAGATCTACCTCGACGTATTCGGCAAATCCCCGCGCTTCGAGATTCGAGAGAACCTCTTTCAACGCGGGAGAGGCCTCCGCCCCCGACGCAATGAATCCCTCGATATCACTCAAGGTAAGACCCAGGTTTCCAAGCAACTCTTCGGTCTTCTCCTTCGGAGTCCGCTCCATCTTATCCACAATCTGAAGGAAGTCAGTGATCTGCCCATCTGACACGCCTTTATCGGTAGCAAAAGATACCCAGGCATTCCGGTCACTTACTCGGATCCGGAAATCTTCTTTGGTGAAACCCAGCTCCCTCATCAAGTCAATCGAGAGAGCCATCAACTCCGCATCTGCCAGAGGAGACGTTTCGCCAAGAATATCGCAGTTGAATTGATAGAACTCACGCCCCCTGCCCTTTTGGTGTTTCTCGTAGCGGAAGAACTGCCCGATCGAAAACCAGCGAAGAGGCTTTTTAAATTCACGCTCCTTTGCCGCAGCCATTCGAGCAAGCGTAGGAGTCAGTTCAGGACGCATGGAGACATCGCGATCTCCTTTGTCCTGAAAGCAGAAAAGTTGCCCGACGATTTCGTCTCCACTTTTCTTTCGATACAGATCAGTAGGCTCAAGAATCGGGCCCTCGTATTCAACAAATCCATATCTCCGAGCGATACGTCTCCACACGTCGAAGACATAGTTTCGGGCAGCACACTCGGCAGGAAAAAAATCACGAAAGCCTTTCAGAGTCTGGAATCGTTGGGCCATGGTTCGAGGGTATAAGGGTTTTTGGAGTTTGCCAGTTCTCGCTGGCGAATTCTTCGTCGGAACGGGACGAAAATTAACTGAAAACGATGGTGCGATTCTCGTGCACCAGCGTACGGCGCTTCAAATGCAGCCAGACTGCACGACTGAGAACCGTTTGCTCAAGAGCGCGTCCTTTTCGGATGAAATCGTGAACTGAATCCCGATGGGATACTTCGGTAACGCCCTGGGCGATAATTGGCCCCTCATCCAGATCCTCCGTGACATAGTGACTCGTGGCTCCGACCAGTTTCACGCCTCGCTTGTATGCCGAGTGATACGGTCGAGCGCCCGGAAAGGCAGGAAGGAAAGAGTGATGGATATTGATGATCTGGTTCGGAAACGCTTCCGTCATCTTCGGACTAAGGATCTGCATGTACCGAGCGAGAACAACGAGATCGATCCCGTTCTCCCTCAATAGATCGATTTCTTCCTGCTCTCGGATCGCCTTGGTCTCAGAAGTGATTGGAATGTGGTGGAAAGGGATATTAAATCGCTTTGCCACCGGCTGAAGATTTTCCCTGTTGCTGACAATCAGCGGAATTTCCATCCGAAGCTCTCCGCTTTCGTGACGGGATAGGAGGTCGTAAAAGCAGTGGTTCTCCTTGGTAACAAATAGAGCGACCCGCGGCACGATATCCGTGAAATAAAGCTCCCAATCCATTTGGAACTTCTCCGCAAATGGTTCTATCGCCGCCCCTATTTCGTCTCTGGGGATACCGAAACTATCGATCTCCCATTCCACCCGCATAAAGAAAGCCCCAGCTTCCTGATCTACATGCTGGTCGATATCCACAATGTTCCCCTTATTTTCGAAGAGGTAGGTCGAGATCGTCGAGACAATACCGGGCTGATCCGGACAGGAAACCAGGAGAATTGCGGTGGGGGAATCTTTTGATGCAGCACTCACAGTCCGCGAGAAATAGAATGCTCGAGGGGGGAATCGAACCCCCACGGATCGCTCCACAGGATCCTTAATCCTGCGCGTCTACCAATTCCGCCACCCGAGCAAAAAAAGCTGTGCCGAAAAGGCACCAGCCGGAAAGGGCAGGATTTATAGTTTCGAATTCTACCTTTCGCAAGCAATCTTTGCCTTTCTTCTCGGAAAATGATTCGCTGCGCCACGCCCGGAAAGAGAAAAGCGCCTCACCCTTCGGTGAGACGCCTTTGTGTTGGAGGAAGATTTCAGAAATTTGATTCCGATTACTCAGCGGCAATACCCTCCGCGTCCACCGCGGTAGCCGCCATAATATCCGCCGCGGTAGCCACCGAAGCCGAAGTGGAAAGTTACTCGCGGAGCGCGGTTGTAGGCCCGATGGGCATACGGGTTATAGCTTTTCCTGGCGTATCTGCTCGAGCACGCCGTGTGGTGTGCAGGGACCCAGCGGTAGCGAACATGGCCATTGTACCGGTAGGGTCTGTAGTAGGAGTAAACGGACTTGTGGCAATGCTGACAAGTTCCGATTTTCTTCTTCTTGTGGCCCGCTTCCGCTTGAGTGGGAGCAAAAGCAAACAGCGCTAGAAGAACCGCCGTCAGTGTGAGGAGTTTTTTCATAATAAGGGGAGGTTGAGGAGAACGAATGGGAAATGTCCTTTCGCTCTCCAGTGTCAGGCGACTGACGTTGACGCCAATTATAAGACGGACTAATTTAGGAAATATTCAAAATTTTGTGAAGTATTTTTCATACCCACAAATTTCTGTCCAGCGTCCGATACTGAATTGCCTCCATGACATGCATGTCTTTGATGTCCCTTTCGCCCTCAAGATCGGCGAGCGTACGCGCGACTTTCAGGATGCGATCGTGAGCGCGAGCGCTGAAATGAAGGGTATTCATCGCCTGCTCCAACACTGATTCGGAACTACGGCTCAACCAGCAGAATTCAGAAACCAATTTGCTGCCCATATTGGCGTTTGTGTTCACCCCCGGATGGGAAACGAATCGCTCCAACTGAATTTGGCGGGCCTCCTCCACTCGTTCGCGAATCACTTCAGAACTTTCGCCACCGCTATCTTCGCGTAATTCTTTGTAATCCACCGCAGGAACATCCACATGGAGATCAATTCGGTCGAGAAGCGGCCCACTGATCCGTTGACGATATTTCTCAATTTGATTCGGAGAACAACGGCACTCTCTACTCGGATCTCCCAGGTAGCCACAGGGACAGGGGTTCATCGCTGCCACCAAGCTGAATCTGCTGGGAAACGTGAATTTTCCCGCCGCCCGCGAAATGGTGACCTTACCATCCTCAAGCGGTTGGCGTAACACTTCGAGGGTAGATCGTTTGAACTCCGGAAGTTCATCGAGAAAGAGGATCCCGTTGTGCGCGAGGCTAACCTCACCGGGAGTTGGAAAGCTGCTTCCGCCTAACAATCCAACATCGGAAATGGTGTGATGAGGAGATCGAAAGGGTCTCGTTGCGAGGAAGCTGTTTTTCCCGTCGACCAAACCCGCGACACTATGGATCTTGGTCGTCTCTATCGCTTCCTCCTCTGTCATCGAGGGCAGAATGGTAACCAGGCGCTTGGCCAGCATTGACTTGCCTGTTCCCGGACTGCCCAGCATCAACATGTTGTGTCTTGTCAGACCAACTGACTCGAATTACCTTTACCGATGCCGAAAGTTTACAGCTATATCCGTTTCAGCTCGCCTGAGCAGGCTCACGGAAATTCGAGTCCTAGGCAACTCGAAGCCGTCTCGCGCTACGCCTCGGAGCACGGTCTTGAGGTGGATGACTCTCTGCGGGCGGACGAGGGAGTTTCGGCCTACGATGGTTCGAATGTCGCAACCGGACAGCTTGGGGCATTTCTTGATGCAGCCGCGAGAGGAGAGGTCGAAAGAGGGTCTGTTCTTCTGGTGGAGTCTCTTGATCGCATCTCTCGACAAAATATATGGGAGGCCCTTGAAGTCTTCAGCTCCATCATACGACATGGAATCAAGATTGTGACTCTCGCAGACCAGAGGGAGTATGATGAAGCTTCCATCACGAAGAATCCTATGGACCTCCTGTCGAGTCTCCTGATCCTCCAACGCGCCCACGAGGAATCAAAGATGAAATCTGAACGTCTCGCTGCTGCATGGAAAGCAAAGCGAGATCGCGCGAAATCTGAGATAATGTCTCCAATCTGCCCAGCTTGGTTAAGCTTCAACAAGGAGAAGAACGAGTTCGATGTCATCCCAGAAAGAGCCGCCATCGTTCACCGCATTTTCAAGGACTCTCAAGCAGGGCTTGGGCAATCGACAATAGCCCGCAATCTGAATGAGGAAGGCATTCCACCATGGGGACTAGGTAAGAAGCGCGGAGTCCACTGGCACACGTCTTCGGTCAGTAAAATCCTCAAGAACAAGGCAGTGCTCGGGCAGTTCCAACCGCACTCTCACAGGAAAGGTGAGAAGCGACATCCCGAAGGAGAACCAATCCTCGATTATTTTCCACCAATCATTGAAGAATCGTTGTTCTACGAAGTCCAAGAACTTCGAAAACAGCGACAAATCGCAACGGGCACGCAATCCTTGTCCGGCACGCGTAAAGGCCAACTCTCCAACCTTTTTACCGGACTAGCTGTTTGCGGCTTCTGTGGCGCACCTATGCGTTTTCAGTCCAAAGGGAAAAACAAGAGCAAGAGCGGGAAATATCTCGCCTGCACAAGTGCCATTGCTGGGACCGGGTGCAAATACGTCGCGGTGCGATATGAGGCGTTCGAGCACCACTTTCTTCACTCAATCAGAAACGAGGAGATTTTAAAATCTCTTACAGAGACAGGTGAAACCGACAAAATCGACGGATACCGGCACGAGATTCTGGCGCTAGAGGGCAAAATCGCAGACATCGACAACACATTATCGAGGCTTCTTGTCGCCCTTGAAACGGCAGAAGGGGTCCCTCCTGAGACTATTGTCTCGCGCATTTCCAACCTTGAGTCAGAGAAAAACCTGAATTCGAAGGCCCTAGAGAACCTTCGAGGCAAGACCGCCCAATTGGAAAGTCAGCGGATACCGGAAAATGGGCTAAGAGAACTACTTCGCACTCTTGACAGTTCATTATCTCGGCTTGGCGGAAGAGAATTGTTGAAGTTCCGCACACGGCTGCGGGACGCAATCCGCCAGTATTTCTCCAACATCGTCATCTACCCAAGGAACAGGGCAATCCACTTTTCTCAGATGGAACTTCTAGGAGACTTGGCCCGCGCGTCCTCCGGTAAGGACGCGAACCCCGAGGCCACCGCACTTCTCCTGACTCTGAGCAACGCGTCGTCGCAGTGGCCGAAACGCACCATAGACAGACCTATGATTTTCAAACCCCAGTTCAAGGGGGGTGGTGAAAGGTTAATTGTCGCGAATAACGGAAGTTTATCCATGATCGCCGCCCCTGATGGCGGTCTCATGAAAGACGTTTTCGGAACTCTTCCTAAGTCCCTCCAGACGGCGATTTTACCGTGAAAAATTCACTTAACAATCAACCCGGAGTTATTGCAGACTTGGGAGCTTAATGATTCCGGGTATCTTCAATAAGATATTCTGCCTACGTGGAGAAAAGTGCTCCCTTTCGTGGTAAGGCGCACATTAACGCGACCAACGCCTCGGTTAGAGGTGAGTCGAAGTCCTCTGCGGCAGGCTTCGACGTAAATGTCAGGTCAACCGGCAAAATCCTCTTGCGAGGCATGACTTGATATATATAAGAGAATTCCTGAAGGGAAGATTTCTCAATCGCTTAAGAAACTCGAACACATCGCCCACGGCTTCACAGCCGAAACAGAAAAAGTGATCGGGCTGCACCCAGCAAGAGGGAGTGCGATCATCATGGAAAGGGCAACAAATCATCCCCCCGGATTCCGAGAGCGTGATTTCGAACCCAAGCTCCCGGACGAATGCCACCATATCAAACTCAGCCTTTATTCTGTCCACCTCTCTGTCTCCCGCCACTAGATTACGGTGGTTTTTTCCAGACCTCGAATTCTTCCGTGACATCCGATTTTTCTTCTGCGTTTCGTGCGGCGGCACGACAGAATCCGGCCAAAGGATGTCCGCGTAGGCAACTTCGAGGATGCCAGCAGATTGGTTTGAACTGGCAATTGAGTAAGGAACGAGACTGGGGTGCATCCCATCAACGATAGTTTGGCCGCCCGCGCTTCTGAATTCTCCCCAGCCCTGTTGAGACCCCCTTCGATGAACAACGCTTAGAGGTGGATACGGACCAAGCATGCGAACCCACAGGTTTTTCCCCCGTGCCCCGGAGGTCATGACCGACTCCCGAAGGTGAGGATTCAGAGAAAGAAACTCAGCGAAATCTTCGTCATCATCCACATCAATACTCACGAGGTGCTGGCTTACGTCACCCTGTAGAATGCTGATGTTCCCCCCGAGCAAAAGTTTTGCGTATGCTGGATGGCAGGTATCACGAAATCGAACTTTTGGCCACTTCTTCAGAACCGGACGTTTCGAACAGTTTTTAACGGGGAGAAACACGGTCTGTTGACCAAACGTCTCATACAACGTTTCGATCGCTGACAGCCTTTGGTCTCTCCACACCGCTCTGCTGACGTATGTCTCGCATTGGTCGTCTAAATATTTCTCAAGGTCCACGGTGGGAAGTAGGCGTGGCGTGCGACCCGACTTGATGTCCTCGACCTGCCTGATCACATCGCAAAGATGAGACCGGTCGTCAGCATCGGTCTCAGCTAAAACAAATCGAATTGCATCGACCGGGTGATTGAAAACCGTATTCATTGAATTCCGCCGGGTGGCTGCGTCTCGTTGGGTTCGTTCTCGCCGAGAACACTTGGTTGATCACTTCCTTTCCGATAGAGCTTGCCGTTGCGCTCCTCAAGTTCGCCTCTTCCCAAGCATGCTCCTCTGTAGTTGTAATAGCATGATTTGCTGATCCCCAAGGTTTCCATCGCCTTGTCTCGCAGCGCCGCAGACGCGATTCCTTCACTTGGAACCATTGAGAGCATCAGCATTTGCATCTCCGCCTCCTGCTCCTGCGACTTCAGCGATTCTCGCTCGTTAGGCTCAACTGTCGCGTCAAGGACGAACCGAGTTCCTACCCAGCGGATCACACGCGCCTCTGGTTCCTTGTTGTGCCTTGCGGTGAAAGCAAGGGTCGTGCAGTCGGCGCCTTTCGCGTGACGATTCACGGTGATAAGGCTCTCAATAGCGCGGCCAATCGCGGAACTTCCTGCTACCTGATCGGGATGGTGGTGTCCCGACCGGTCACCTTTGGGAAAATGATGAACAACCAACACTGCGACATTCCGCTCAATTGCGAAACGCTTGAGATGTCGCATGACAGCCGTCATCGCCCCATTGTCGATTTCAGTTCCGGGTTTGACCATATGATAGAGGGGGTCGAAGATGAAAAGACCGACATCATCGAGTCGGGGCTGTGCTTCGATCCGCCGCGTGACTTGTTCGATATAGAAGGGGTCATCGAAGTTCTCGATGAAGTTGTAAATCATAACGCGATCCTCCCCTTCGAGATTCCCTCCGATCATCTGGCATCGGGACGCGGCGTTGTGGGGAGACAACTCGAAGTCGATGATGGCCACCTTCGTTTCCTTGGTCTGGAGTCCAAACACCGGCTTTCCCTGTGCAACACCAAACGCGATCTGCGTAGCGAGTAGACTTTTTTTGCATTTTGCTCTCCCGCCGATCATCCCAACTTCCCCCTTCCGAATTACGCCCTCGATTACTGGTTCGGGTGGCGCAGTGTGCTTGTAGTATTCCTGTAGCTCCGACGCGGTTCGAATTGGCAGCGGTGTAATTGCGCCGCCTTCGAGTGGCAAGCCGGTGGTCTCCAACTGGGACTCAGCGACAGCAACGTCGAGCATCTGGGCGACCTGACCGGCAGGCTTCATAACTTCCTGAGTCATGTTGATTCCCAATCTTCTGCGCTCAGAGCTTCGGGGGAAGGTCGCCACCTGCGATTCGTTCCCAATTTTCGATCACATCGCGACGCGAGAAGAGGGTTAATCGGCCTCTGCGAACCAAAGGTTTCAGCCTGCCTGCCTTGATAGAGTCCCGAACGAGACTTTCAGAGCCATACAGGGCGATGACATCCTTTAGACAGATTCCGAGGGGTTGTGATGGGTCAGATGATTTCTCCATGATTACGAAGAACTTCCTTTCATCTTTTTCTGGAGGATTTTTATGGAGAAAAATCGGATTTTTCCTCGAAAAACAGCACAAGTCTCTGTCAGGTAGGGGCTTGAATGCGGGACTCACCAACGGGAACCGACTAATAAGCTCATCACTTGACACTTTGGTGATTAGGCATTCTGTCAAAACCACTTCCCCGACAACATTCGGATTTTTTCCGAAATAAATGTTCGTTCCGCTCAAAGCTTGGAGGCGTTGTCAGCGAATCCCGTGGTGGTGGTCAGTGTTCAGCCATGAAGCCTGCTTCGACCTTCCAATGCGTCGAATCACACGGAGAATCAGTGTGCCAGTCCAACGCAAAAATTCATTCCCCGTAAAGGACTCGATCATTCCAAGTCCACACACTCCCTTTAGGGGGTGTGGACTGGACCGAGTCCTTGTCCAAGACACAGTCCAAGCTTGGACTGGACTATCAAGTCGATCGCGATTTTTGGGCCTGAATCTCGACGGAGAATCGGACCAAGCCAGTCTAACTGATATACGGTTAGACGGAGCATCCCCCCCGCAGGACACTTCGCACCTTCTGCACCGTGTTCGTGGAAACCCCGCAGATTGCCGCCGTATTCCTCACGGATTGCCCTCCCTTCAGTTGACGGACCACCTTGGGGTATTTCTCCAGCAGCGTTTCTCGTGAGACTCCAGAGCCTCTGGGGCGACCGATGTGCTTCCCCTGCCTCCGGGCTTGCTCCATGCCGGAGATCACCCGCTCTCGCAGGGTTTCCCGCTCGGCAAGGGCCATCTCGGCGAGGAGGCTGAACATCATTCCGACCGCTGGATTCCTCTTCCCGCTGGGAAGGAGCGTTTCTGCTCGCTGAGAGTGCCAATAGAGCGAGACTCCCAGTTCCGTCAGTTCTTCGAGAAAGGTGTGGGCGACAGAATTTTTGCGGGCGATCCGTGATACCTCGTGGACGAGGACTTTCTGAATCCGCCCGCTATGGGCCAGCTCGATGATTCGGTTGATGCCGCTTCGCTTAGCCCGGTCCGCTGCTCCGCTGACGACCTCCTCGCAAATTTCAACCACCTCCCAGCCCTCTTTCCCCGCGTGCTCTCGCAGTTCCTCAATCTGACGAGTCGTCTCCTGCTTATTGGTGGAGACTCGGACGAGAATGGCTACAGGGATGGAGGATGTTTTCGGCAAGGTAATGGGGGTGAAAGCTGTTCTGGAAAACGTTCCTCAAAAAGGGGTGGGTTTTCGGGGAACAGTCTTTCGCCACTTTTCCGACCTCCAAACCAGCATTCTGAGGTGGCGGGAGGACCAACCCTTTTGGGGGAACACTTTTAATTTTATACACACGTAAATTGATTGCAAGGATAACCGACTTTTTCAGCAAGCATTGACATGGCGAGTATCGTCGAGGCATGAAATTTCGAACCCACCAAGAGGCTCACGCTGCGATGATGCGTGCGGCAGAGAGAGAATTCAGGGAGAACTTGAGACTTCCGCGACTCACGATCGTGAAGAACCAAGGGGAAGGAACATTCTCCGTTGTCCGAGGCGAGACAGACCCGGAAAACGGCATGATCGCTCCTGTCACTACAATCGGAATCGATCGCGAGTAGGATGGCCGGATTGAAGTCTTTGAGCCGGAGGCAGGGGGAGATCGGAGTCGGCGACTACCTGCGCTCCACGATGCCCGAGACCGAGTTCAGGGCCTCACACCCGAACCACTTCCGCCGATGGGAGGATGCCGTGGTGGACGGCGTCTCGCTTGATCTCATCGAGGCCGACTTCGGCGGCGGCTCGGGGAACGAGTTGCAAGGCGACCCCCCAAAGTTCTGCGCGGCCTATTCTTCGTCGGCTCTTTGCGCCAATGTCTTTGGGCCTGCCCGGTCTTGCCCCGGCTGGCTGCACTTCGACGGGTTGCACGGGTTCACGGAATTCCAGTTCGAGAAGAAGCTCGTCACCGGTCTCGGGGGGACTCCTCCGAATCTCGATTTTGTCGCGACCTCTCCCGACTCCATCCTCGCCGTCGAGAGCAAGTTTTTGGAAACCTTGGGAAGGAAGGTCCCGAAGTTCGCCGACAGCTATCGGCGGGCTTATGCCGGGTGCGGCTGCGAACGTCTCAACGCTGCCTACGAAGCCGTGGCATTCGGCGAAGTCTCGTTCTCCTCGCTGGACGCCGCGCAGCTCCTCAAGCACGCCTTGGGCATCGTTTGCTACCGGAACCATGCAGGAGCAGTGCCCTCCTCACTCTATCTTGGATATGTCTTCTGGGAGCCGGAGAACTGGCGCGATTTCCGAATCTTTCGGCAGCATCGCGAAGAATTGGAGCAATTCTCAGCCCTGATCGAGAGAAGCAAGGTCGAGTTCCGGCCACTGAGCTACCTCGATTTGTGGGACTCATGGCGATCACGCTCCGAGAGCCGAACACACGCTCTTTCTGTGGAGCGACGTTATCGGCTTACCCTCTGAGGGGGGAAGGCTTCCTGCTTCAACCGCCCTGCTCCGGCTCCGGCTCCGGCTCCGGCTCGTAGGAGATTAGTCTTGCCCAGCTCGGACGAAGTTCCTCGGGATCAAACTCCTCCACCGGCTCCCATTCCCAGCGATCCGCGCCACAAATCTGACATGGAACTTCCTCGCCCTTTCGTGCAAAGCTCTTCAGCTTGCCGGGATCGTAAAACACCCGCTTGTCCTCCACTTCCTCGATCCCGAAGTTTCCGCAACATGTGAACCGCACGAGGCGAAGCTGATCATCGGGGAAAAGCACAGCCCCTTCGGCCCTCATGGCTTCGCGTTGAACTTCGATCTTCATTTTTCCGCTCGGTTAAAATTCCCGAAAGGAAAGATAACCTGAAAGGTCACCGAGTGCGAATTTCACGTGGGACCGACCTTGAACGGTTCGCAGCTATCCGTTGACCCCGGAGGCCGATTCCGGTAGAAAAACTCCTGCCTGAATGACGCCCTACCACGCGAGCTATTATGCCCATGAATTGACGAAACGATGCCCCTCGGACAGCATCGAAAAGCTCGCTGGCACTCTGATCGACGCACAGGTGGACATGAACCCGCATCAGGTCGATGCAGCGCTCTTCGCCTTCAAATCCCCTTTCTCGAACGGAGCGATTCTCGCCGACGAGGTCGGACTGGGTAAGACGATCGAGGCGGGACTGGTGCTCTCCCAGCAGTGGGCGGAGCGAAAGCGCCGAATTCTCCTCATCATGCCCGCGAGCCTGCGGAAGCAGTGGAACCGAGAACTGGCCGAGAAATTCTTTCTGCCCTCGAAGATTCTCGAAGGACAAAGCCTGAAGAAAGAGATCGCGAGCGGGAACCCGAACCCCTTCGACGACGCTGAGAATCTTGTGATTTGCTCCTACCAGTTCGCGGCAAGGAACTCCGAGATGGTCATGATGGTCCCGTGGGACCTCGTGGTCCTCGACGAGGCCCACCGGCTCCGCAATGTCTACAAGAGCGGAAACAAGACCGCTCGCGCCCTCCGAGATGCCCTGACGAATCGACGGAAGCTCCTGCTCACGGCAACACCACTCCAGAACTCTTTGATGGAACTCTACGGGCTTACCTCGTTCATCGACGAGTTCGCGTTCGGAGATGAGAAGAGCTTCCGCTCGCAGTATGCGCGGTTGGGCGAGGAGAATTACGGAGAGCTGAAGGCCAGACTGGCTCCCTTCTGCCAGCGCACCCTCCGTCGTCAAGTGGTGGAATACATCAGCTACACCAATCGCGAGGCGATCACTCGGGAATTTACTCCGTCGGACGACGAGCAGGCGCTCTACGACATGGTCAGCGATTACCTGAGGCGGGAGAGTCTGAATGCCCTTCCTGCCAGCCAGCGGTCCCTCATGACACTGGTGATGCGGAAGCTACTCGCTTCGTCCACCTTCGCGATTGCTGGTGCCCTCGACTCTTTGGCGCGAAAACTGAGGGGCCGTCTCGATGAAAACGAAGCTCTCATCCGAAGCTCTCAGAATTCGATCAGTGAAGACTGGGAGGAGTTCGAGGAAGTGGCCGAGGAATGGCCGGAGACGCCTTCTCAGCCATCCGAAGGCGAAGCACAGGAGTCACCGCCCACGGACGACGACCTCAAGCCCCTTACGCCCGAGGAGGTCGCGGCGATCGAAGCGGAGATTTCGGAGTTGGAGCAGTTTCGAGACCTCGCCGAGTCGATCACCCAGAACGCCAAGGGGGAGGCCCTGATTGAGGGACTAAAGTCGGGTTTTGCCAGACTCGAAGCTTTGGGCGCAGCGAAGAAGGCAATCATCTTCACCGAATCTCGCCGCACGCAGGACTACCTCCTACGACGCTTGTCCGAGACGCCCTACGCCGAGCGTATCGTCCTGTTCAACGGCTCCAACAGCGACACCAAGTCGCGGGAAATCTACGCGAAGTGGAAGGTCGAACACGAGGGGGCGGATCGAATCACCGGCTCGCGGACAGCGGACATGCGGTCTGCCTTGGTGGACTACTTCCGCGACGAAGCCGATCTCATGATCGCGACCGAAGCCGCAGCGGAGGGAATCAACCTTCAGTTCTGCTCGCTGGTCGTGAACTACGACCTCCCTTGGAACCCTCAGCGCATCGAGCAACGGATCGGTAGATGTCACCGCTATGGGCAGAAGTTCGATGTCGTTGTCGTGAACTTCCTGAACAAGGCAAACGCTGCCGACCAGCGAGTCTACGAATTGCTGGACGAAAAACTCCAGCTCTTCAATGGAGTCTTCGGGTCCAGCGACGAGGTGCTCGGGGCCATCGAGAGCGGCGTCGATTTCGAGCGAAGGATCGTCGAGATTTACCAGAACTGCCGGACCACCGAAGCGATCGAGGCAGAGTTTCAGGCGTTGCGGGAAGAGCTGGAGACACCCATCAACGAGCGGATGCAGGAGACCCGGCAGCAGCTCTTGGAAAATTTCGATGCCGAGGTCCACGACAAGCTGCGGGTAAACCTTCGCGAAGGAGAGCGTTATCTCGACCGCTACCAGCACCTGCTCTGGAGTCTCACGGAGTTCGTGCTCCGCGATCGGGCGGCATTCTTCCCTAGAGAGCACGCCTTCGTTCTAGGAACAAATCCGTGGCCGGAGGTGAAAGGCATTCCCACCGGACGCTACGAGATGTCGAAGGAGGTCGAGCACTACCACCGGTATCGCTTGAACCATCCGCTGGCGAAGCAGGTCGTTGCCGAGGCGATTACAGGGGACCTCCCTTCTGCCCAGCTCACGATCCACTACACCGACGATCCGCAGCGAGTCGGTATACTCGAAGACCTCGTAGGGAAAAGCGGGACGCTGGCAGCTCGTTTCTTCTCCGTGTCGGCTGGCGATGTAGAGGATCATATTCTGTTTGCTGCTATCACCGACGACGGCACGCAGCTCGACGAAGATCAATGCCATCGTCTTCTCCAGATACCGAATCCCAAAGTAGATGAGATTCCCGATGAATATGGCGTGGCTGATTTGTCGGTAGCCCTAGCCACCGCAGAGAAGGGAGTGATCGCGGCAATCTCCGCGCGGAATGCACAGTTTTTCGAGGAGGAGAGGAGAAAGCTCGACGGGTGGGCAGATGATCAGATCGCTGTTCTCGAAGCGGAACTTCGTCAGACCAAAACGAAAATCCGCGACCTGCGGAACGAGGCCAGAAAAACCGCCGAGCTGGAGGAACAAGCCCGGATTCAGCGCGAAATTCGGGACATCGAGAGGAAGCAAAGGCGACTTCGGCAGAACATTTTCGAGGCAGAGGACGAGATTCTCGAACGGCGCGACAAGATGCTCGACGAAATCGAAGCACGGCTGGCGCAGGAAACCACCACGCGAGACTTGTTCACCGTGCGTTTCTCGATTATCTGAAACTCCTCATTTTTTAGGAACCCAGCCCACTATGCCTATTCAACAACCTGAGAATCAGAGTCGCAAATACGAGGCGCTTTTCTCCGACATCAACGAGGGACGTGTGAAAATCCCTCAGTTCCAAAGGGATTTCGTGTGGGGGAAGGATCGATCCGCAGCGCTCATCGACAGCCTGATTAAAGGGTATCCGATCGGGACATTCATCCTCTGGAAAACAAAGGAGCGTCTCCGCCACATGCGCGACCTTGGAAATGTTTCCCTCCCCGAGCCTCCCAGTGGCGATTCAGTCTCCTACGTCCTCGACGGGCAGCAGCGCCTGACCTCACTTTTCGCCGTCCGAAAAGGGGTGATTCTCTCCAGAGATGGGGTCGAGATCGACTACCGCGACATTGCGATCAATCTCGACCTCGACACCGAGGAAGAGGAACAGGTAGTCGTGACAGATATTCCCGCCGACACTGACGATACCTACATCTCCGTCCACCAGCTTCTGACGGCGGAGCTTTCCGATTTTGTGGAACAGTTTCCTGACTACATCAAGAAGATCGACTACTACCGCCAGAGGCTCACGACCTACGACTTCTCGACCATCGTCATCGACGGCTACCCCATCGATGTGGCTTGCGATGTTTTTACACGGATAAACACAGGTGGAAAGCCGCTTACACTCTTTGAAATCATGGTCGCAAAGACCTATGATCACGAAAAGGAATTCGACCTCTCGCGGGAATATGACCACCTGATTCAGTCACCTGTGGAAGGTCAAAAGGACCTTACTGCTGCCGGATACGATACGGTTCCGAATGTGACTGTGCTTCAATGCACTGCGGCGATCATTCTACCGGGGGACATTAAACGGAAAGAAATTCTAAAGATAGAAAAAGCCGATTTCATCGAGGCATGGTCGGAGACGAAGAAAGGAATTTTTTCTGCGATCGACTGGCTCCGCTCCAGCATGAATGTCTCGGTGTCCATGCTGCTTCCCTACAACACGCTTCTGATCCCCCTGACTTACTTCTTCGTGAAGAACAAGCACAAGCCGCCGACGCAGAAGCAGGACGCCCTTCTGAAGCAATATTTCTTCTGGGCTGCGCTCACCAACCGATACACCTCCTCAGTCGAGACGAAGATCGGCGACGACAAGAAGCGCATCGACCAGATTTTGGAGAAGGAGCCGCCCAAGTATCCCAAGGACGAGCTTCACATTCACGCCGACGATCTGGCGTGGAGAAGGTTCAGCACCGGCGACGCCTTCTGCACCGCCGTCTTGTGCCTCTACGCGATGCAGCGCCCGAAGTCTTTCCAGAACAATGGAGAGCTTCGCTTGGACAACTCGTGGCTCCAGAGGTCGAACAGCAAGAATTACCACCACTTCTTCCCTCGTGCCTTCCTGAAGAAGGACGAGGAATACGACTGGGCCGCCGACGAGATCAACGTGGTGACGAATATCACCCTCGTGGACGACTACCTGAACAAGCGGGTCATCAGCGCTCGTCCCCCGAGCGAATACATCGCCGACTTCGAGGAGGGCAACGACCAGCTTGCGAAAGCGCTGGAATCCCACCTCATTGCAGACACGGCGACGTTCGGGATCGACGACGACGATTACGAGACCTTTGTCGAAGCGCGAGCCAAGCTCGTCGCCGAGCATCTCAACAAACTTCTCACCCCCGGCCAATAGAGCGATGGCGTCAGAATCTCCCCAACTCGCCAAGCTCAAGACAAAGCTGGCCGAACTGTTCGAACTGGATAAGGCCGACCTCGACTTCGGGATTTACCGGGTGCTCCGGCAGCGGCACGAGGAGATTTCCAGCTTTCTCGAAGGCAAGCTCACGAGCGTCGTGGAGGAAACACTGGCGGCATTCGCCGAGACGGACACCACCCAGCTCCGCACTGACCTGAAGAAGGCCGAGGAAGCAGCCAAGGAGGCCGGAATCTCCCCCGACGATTCTCCGAAGGTCCGCGAAATCCGCGAGAAGCTGGAGCAGGCTCCCGACTCTTCCGAGATCGAAGAGGAAGTGTATTCCCATCTCCTGACCTTCTTCTCCCGCTACTACGACGGGGGCGATTTCATCTCCCAACGGCGGCACAAGAAAGGCGACTCCTACGCGATCCCCTACGACGGGGAAGAGGTGAAGTTGGTCTGGGCCAACATGGACCAGTATTACATCAAGTCCTCTGAGCTGCTTCGAGACTACCAGTTCCGATGGAAGCCGTCAGGGGAGGCTCGTGATGGAGAACTGGCTCTGGAGGATGGCGAGGAAGACGAAGTGATCGTAAAATTCCTCCTCGTGGAAGGGGACACCGAGAAGGACAACCGGAAATCTACGGGCAAGACCACGCGTGCGTTTGCTCTCGATCCCGACAAACCCTATCTGGTCAAGGACCAAACCCTGTTCATTCGCTTCTCGTATCGCGAGCATCCCACTAAGACAAATCTCCAGACCCATCTCAACACCGACACCGTCAAGACGCTCGCAGATCAGCTGCCGGAGGACTGGAAGAAGAGACTCTTCGCGAAAGCACCCACCGACAAGAACCCGAACCGGACCGTCTTGGAGAAACACCTCTCCAGCTACACGGCGAAGTATCAGTTCGATTATTTCATCCACAAGGACCTCGGCGGTTTTCTTCGGCGCGAGTTGGACTTCTACCTGAAGAATGAGGTCCTGCATCTCGACGATATTGAATCGGAAACCGCATCCCGAGCGGAAGAGTTCCTGAGCCGCCTGCGTGCCGTCAGACGTGTCGCCACACCTATTATCGAAATGTTGGAGCAACTGGAGGACTTCCAGAAGAAGCTCTGGCTGAAGAAGAAGTTCGTCGTGGAGACCCGATACGTGATGACCCTCGATCGCGTGCCGGAGGAGCTTTTTCCACAAATCGTCGAATGCGACGGGCAGTGGGAGGAATGGGAAGAGCAACTAGTGCTATCAGAGACACCGGAATTTGATAGAAGTGTAAATTTCCTGATTCAGCATCCTACTCTCACATTGGATACAAAGCACTTTGACCGAGAGTTTTTCGCTGCCCTACTACAAAGTTTTTCAGACGTTCATCAAGAACTTCAAGGATATGCAATAAACAGCGACAATTCCGCAGCTCTAGATTTGGTCGCTCCGCCTTTCATGAGCCAAATCGACGCGGTCTTAACCGATCCCCCTTATAATACTGGCGCGGGTGATTTTGCTTATAAAGACAGTTATCGATCGTCTTCGTGGCTATCAATGATCTCAGACAGGTTGCAGAAGGCATTCACTCTACTCAAGCAATCTGGGAGCATCTGGGTGACATTGGACGATAGGGAAGCCTCAAACTTTCTCAGCGTGGCAAAGCAGATTTTCGGACGACCTCTCGTAAAAAATGCGGTGGCATGGGAGAAGGTTTACAGCCCGAGAATGGATGCAAAAGTTTTCTCCGGCTCGTGGGATCATGTGCTTGTGATTTCAAGGGATGAGGAATGGAGTCCCAATAGGATTGAGATTGATCCGGATTTGACTCAGTTCCCCCATGAAGACGAGAACGGTAGAAATTATCGAAGTGATCCTTTAAGGAAGTGGGGGAAGGGATCGCTCCGCGAAGATCGACCTACAATGTTTTTTGAAATCGAAGGGCCGGATGGAACGAAGGTGCTTCCCATCAAGCCAGACGGGACAGAAGGAAGGTGGCGCTGGCAAAAATCGACGGTCGATGCTCGATACGAAGAATTAGATTGGCTTGATAAAGGGCATGGCCTGCAACCTTATGTCAGACAATATGCTGATGCATCTCGCACCCGACCTGTCGAAACGCTTTGGCGAGAGGACGAGTGCGGCTCCACTCACGAATCTCAAGAAGAACTTAAGTCGATTATCCCAAGAGTAAATTTTGGATCTGTAAAACCAACTCGTCTCTTTCGAAAGATGATGAGGGCATCGGCTAGGGAAGACGGCGTATTTGTAGATTTGTTTGCAGGCACGGGCACCACGGCTGCCGCTGTATTATCCGAGAATCGAAGCGATTGCGGCAACCGCAAATATCTCGTTGTTGAACACGGCCATTATTTCGAAAGAATCTTGGTTCGTAGAATAAAGGGTCTTATATTTTCCGAGAAATGGTCTTCGGGCCTTCCTAGAAAGACTGAGTCACCTATCTCTCACGCCTTCAAGATCATCCGACTCGAAAGCTACGAAGACTGCCTCAACAACCTCGTGCTTCAGCGCGACGATGCTCAGCAACGGCAGCTCAACGATCACCACGAGATCAAGGACGGCTACATGCTGCGCTACTTCCTCGACGTGGAGAGTCAGGACTCACTTCTCAACACCTCGATGTTCCGGCGTCCTTTCGACTACCAGCTCGACATCGCGACCAGCAGCGCGGGTGAAACGGTTCCAACCAAGGTAGATCTGGTCGAAACCTTCAACTGGCTCCTCGGCCTGAAGGTCCGGCACATCGACTTCCCCAAGGGCTTCGTGACGGTGTCCGGCACCGACCGAGAGGAAGAGCAGCAGATTCTCATCATCTGGCGAAATCTGGAGGGCGAAGACGCGGAAGACCACGAAGCTCTCACGAAGTTCCTCGCCAAGATTCAGGTCAACCCGGCGGACACGGAATACGATGCCATCTACCTGAACGGCCCCCACACCCTAGACGACCCCCACAACAAGATTCGACTCACCGAAGAGCACTTCCACCGCCTGATGTTCGAGGGGACTGAGTGAATCGATAGAAGAAGCAAATGTCCACGGATTCACAAATTGGAAGTTTTAAAGCAGGCGCAGATTGGCTCCGGGCGGATTTCCACCTGCACACTCTAAGTGATCCGGGGCAATCTCGAAATTTCAGAAAAGAGTTTCGAGACCGAGAGAGCGAGTTCTCGAAGGAATGGATTGCTGCACTTGTGGAGCAAGGTGTTCAAATCGCTGTCGTGACAAACCACAACGCCTTTGATCGGGATGAATACAAAAACCTGCGAAAGCTCGGAAAGCGCGAAGGGATTTTAGTCCTTCCGGGCGTTGAGCTGAATGTTAAGGAGGGAGGCGGTGGCATTCATACGCTGATCGTTTTCGACCCGGAGACTTGGGTCTCAAATAAGCAGGGGGATGATCGGATTAAACGATTCCTCGATAGCCAGTTTTCTGGAGTCCCAGACGAAGGTAGCCGAACCACAAGCGACCTCTGTGCAACGCTAGAAAAGCTGGACGGATACGAGGGGGATTACTTCATTGTGTTCGCGCACGTCGAGTCAGACAATGGACTCCTAAGTGAGTTACAGGGCGACAATCTGAAACACGTCATCGAGAATTGCGGTGAGCGGTGGAGAAACCGAGTGTTAGGACTCCAAAAGGTAAAGAGCGAAGAGAGGCTCAAGGGGAGGTGGCATCCAGATTTCGCAGTCCCATCTTTCGTGGAGGGGTCCGACCCCAAGGGAATAGACGAAGTTGGCATTGGAAAGCAGTGCTTTCTGAAGGTGGGTGAACTCTCCTTCGGGGCCGTAAAGTTCGCGCTTACCGACCCGCAGTTCCGTGTGCTCGGAGAAGAGCCGGTGCCTCCTTCGCATTCACGCATCGAAGCGGTCTCTTTCACCGGCAAGCTCCTCGACGGAAGAACCCTGTCATTCTCGTCTGGTTTTACCTCGTTGATCGGAATTCGGGGTAGCGGGAAATCCACCCTGATCGAGGCAATCCGGTTCGCTCTCGGTTATGATGCTGGCGAGGACTCCACCTACAAGAACGGCCTGATTCCTCGATTGATCGGCAGTGGGGGCCAGATCACGCTTCACGCGATCGACCGACACGGCAACCAATACGAAATACGCCGCTCTAGCCACGAACCCCCTGAAGTTTTTGATTCCGACGGTGAGCGCGTGGGTGCTTCGATACGGGAGTCAATCCTCTCGCATCCCATCTATTTCGGTCAGAAAGACTTGTCAAAGAAGGACGGAGGGGGAGAAAAGGATATTGTAGAGAGGCTGGTCGGTTCTCAGGTGGTAGCTAAACGCAAAGAAATTGCGGAGCAGAAGAAGATAGTGATCGCAGCGATCTCTGGAGCACAAAGCCTGCTCGAAATTGATACGCAGATCGATGATGAGAAAGAACTTCTGTCCGATGCAAAGCATCGTCGAAGTGTTTTTGAAAAGCATGGGGTTCCCGAAGCTCTGGCAAAGGAGACTGCATTTAAGTCCGATGAGCGTGAGATCACCTCGACTATCGAGTCAGTTGAGGAGTTCGCCTCGGCGATCGATACCTTGATCGAGGATTACGAGGACCTGAAAAGATACTCGGAATACGAATCCGAAGAGAACGCCGAATTTTTCGAGAAGTTTCACAAGTCCTGTAGCGGCATTGATTCGGCATTCTCGCACTTGAAGAAGGCGACTGATTCTTTGGAGGAATGCCGAGAAGAATTGGGGGAGCGGAAAAAAGATTTTTCCGAGCGACACGATGCTGTCAAAGAAGAGTTCTCCGCGACGCGAAGGGCATTGCAAGACAGCCTCGACGCCGAGAACGTGAGTTCGCTGGACCCCGATGACTTTCCTGCAATCGAGGAGGAGATCGAAAAGCATAGAGGCGAGATTAAGGAGCTGAAAAAGCGACGCAAGAAGTTAGCAAAAGCAGAAGAGGACTTACTCGCCGAGCTTGCCAAACTCCGTCAGCTCTGGAAGGAAGAATTCAGGATTATTGAGGAGGGAGTCGAGCGGATCAATCAGGCCCAGTCTGCACTTCAAATAGAGGTCGAATTCCGAGGGGGAAAAGAAGAGTTTTTCAATGAAGCGAGGGCCGCTTTCCGTGGTAGCGGAATTCAAGGAACCACCCTTCGAAAGCTAGTGGACGCCTACGCGGACTTTACCTTGATCTACGAAAATTGGGATGCGGCGATGGAGGTAGCAAACTCTTCCCCGGAAAAGATTTGGGAGTTCTTTGAGAAAAATCTGCCTGAGTTTCTGACTTATCGTGTGCCTGACAGATACACAATTTCTTATAAGGGCAAAGACCTCAACTCTCATTCTCTGGGTCAGCGGGCATCTGCATTGATCCTTTTTGTCCTGAGTAAGGATGACTGCGACTTGATCATCATAGACCAGCCAGAGGACGATCTCGACAACCAGACAATTTACGAAGACGTGATCACTCTTCTTCAAGAGGCAAAGAAGAAGACCCAGTTCATTTTCGCGACGCACAACGCAAACTTCCCAGTGCTTGGAGATGCCGAACTGGTCCACTGCTTCGCCGGAAACGACGATGCCATCGAGTTGATGAGTGGGAGCATCGACAGCTCAGAAATTCAAACTCAGATCGTGAATGTCATGGAGGGCGGGAAGGATGCGTTCGCCCGCCGCAAACGAATTTACGACCTCTGGTCCTAGCCGATGCACTTCTCCGACAAGCTCATCCTCAGCCAATGGCTTCTCTCCCTTCTCGGCGTTGAGAAGTTCGAGAACGTCTCCGAATGGCTGAAGGCCCCGGAATATGAAGGATGGGCTGAGGACGGACACTCTCGCCTCGTCGAGCAGCTCCTGTCACGATTACCTGACCAGTCCGCGAGGAAGGTGACCGACACCGAGATTCGGGAAGCGGATATTCGCATCGTAGACCACTGGAAGCACATCACGCGGAAGCGGAATCTCGCCGTTGGTCAGACCCTTTACCCCCTCTATTTTCAGTGGTTCGCTCTGCTCCTAACGGAGATTTACCTCGACCGGTATTTTCGCGATTCGAAGGCCATGATGAAAGCTCTCAACGGGAGAATGGACGCATGGAACAACGAGGCCGCCGCCGCGCACCAGATCAAGAAATTCAGGATTGGGGACTTGAACAAGCTGGCCTTCTGGATGGCGACGGGAAGCGGCAAGACGCTCTTGATGCACTGCCAGATTCGGCAGTTTCTCTTCCATCTCGGGAAAAGCGGACGCCGGAGCGATCTGAATCGAATCATTCTGCTAACCCCGAATGAAGGGCTATCCGAGCAGCACCTCAAGGAGCTGCACGATTCTGACATGGAAGCTGCCCTGTTCGACAAGGACGGATCTGACACTCTCTTCACCGGCCACGGAATCGACATCATCGACATTCACAAGCTCGCCGACAGCAGCAAGGAGAAGACCATCGCGGTCGACTCCTTCGAGGGCAACAACCTCGTGCTCGTGGACGAGGGCCATCGGGGGTCAGGAGGGGACGCGTGGATGGAGAGACGCGCCAAGCTGTGCGAGAACGGTTTCTCTTTCGAGTATTCGGCGACCTTCGGTCAGGCGATCAAGGCAGCGACTGGGGCGAAGAAAAAGAAACTGGAGCAGACCTACGCCCGGTGTATCGCCTTCGACTACTCTTACAAGTATTTCTATGCGGATGGCTACGGGAAGGATTTTCACATCCTCAATCTCAAAGAAGAGATGGAAAAGGAAACCCGTCCGTTCTACCTCACCGCCTGCCTCCTAGGGTTCTATCAGCAGTGTCTTCGATTCCAGCGAGGGACCACGGCGCTCAAGCCCTACGGTCTGGCCGACCCTCTTCTGATCTTCGTCGGGCGATCGGTGCTGGCGTCCTCCGGTGGGAGTGCTCTCACAGTGGACGGGAAGAAGACCGCTTCGGATATGATCGAGGTGCTACGGTTTCTCGGACATTTCGTGGGAAGCCGGAAGGACACGGAGAGGAGACTCCTCCTTCTCCTCAAGAAAAAGTCCGACCTGCTTGCAGGAGGTGAGAAGGTCTTCGACGAATTCTACCCGTTCATCTCCGAAGAATATTCGCCGACCGAAGCGGACGCGGCAAAGCTCTACAGGGACATTCTCACGACAGTGTTTCAGGCTCCATCCGGTGGATCGCTCCACGTTGTCCACCTGACTGGCTCCGATGGCGAAATCGGTCTCCGTGTCGGTGCGACAAACGACTTCTTCGGCGTGGTGAATGTCGGGGAGTCGAAGAAGCTCTGCGATCTGCTGGCCGAAGAGAAGGAGGAGGAGGATCGGATCACGATAGACCAGCAGCCATTCTCCCACTCACTCTTCAACGACATCAACAAGGTGGGTTCGTCTATTCGGCTCCTGATGGGATCGAAGAAATTCACGGAAGGCTGGAGTTCGTGGCGAGTGAGCACGATGGGCTTCATGAACATCGGAAAGAAGGAAGGCTCCGAGATCATCCAGCTCTTCGGTCGTGGCGTTCGCCTGAAGGGCTTCAACTTCACCCTGAAACGATCGCGAGAACTCGACCCACTTTTCTATCGCGACGACAACGGGCAGGTGCTGTCCCACCCTCCCCATATCGAACTGCTGGAAACGCTGAACGTCTTCGGCGTGCGAAGCGATTACATGAAGGAGTTCGAGGAATACCTCGAAGAGGAGGGCTTGGGCGAAGACGAGCGCCCCGAGACGATCATCCTTCCGACGATCCGAAACCTCGCCCGCAAGGACCTGAAGATCATCCGCAAGAAGGAGGACGCTCCCGAATTCAAGAGGGAGCAGAAGCTATGGCTGGAGTCCTTGGAAGGAAAGCTGGCCTACCCTGTCGTAGCTGACTGGTATCCCCGACTGGAATCCCAGCAGACACGGGCCGGAGCGACACCCTCGGGCGTGGCCATCCCAAACACCGAGATTCTCACCGAGAGGCACCTCGCTTTCATCCGCTGGGACGAGGTCTATTTCGAGCTGGAAGCGTTCAAGCGCCAGAAGGCATTCTACAACATCCTCTTCACCCCGGAGAAGCTGAAAGAAATCGCGAGCGAGAAGTGGTGGTATTCCCTGATGATCCCCGAGAATCAGATGGCGTTCACCGATTTCTCCAAGACGAGGCTCTGGCAGGAAATCGTGACAAGCTTGCTGAAGGGCTACGTGGAGAAGTTCTACCACCACCACAAGCGGAATCACGACGCACCTTACATGGAAGTGCAGGCCCTCACGGAAGACGATCCGAATTTCGTGAGGGAGTATCGTGCTCTGGTGAAGCGATCCGAGGTGACGCTGATCCGTGAACTTCTACGAATCAAGGAGGAGCTGGAGGCCAAGAAGAAGGTGGCGTTCGACTTTGCCCATCTCGACGTATTCGGTTTCGACCGGCATCTTTACCATCCTCTGCTTTCACTCAAGAAACTGGCCAAGGGTGCAGAGCCTGTGATCAGGATCAGCCCGGTCCATTTGAACGAAGGGGAGAAGCAATTCGTCTTCGACCTGAAGAGGTTCTGCGAGTCTCCCTCCGAGAGCGAATTCTTCGTGGACAACGAGCTGTATCTCCTCCGCAACCAGAGCCGTGGCACAGGAATCGGTTTCTTCGAAGACGCGGGCTTCTACCCGGACTTTCTCCTCTGGATCATCGGCGAGGACGGACACCAGAAGGTGACATTCCTCGACCCCAAAGGTCTGGGACGCATCCCCGATCAGTTCCAGAATCCGAAGGTGAAGTTTTTCCAGACGCTGCAAGAGCTACACGAGACGCAGCTCAAGGATGACAGCCTGACGCTGAACTCATTCATCATCTCGAACACCCACCAGCACGACCTGAAATGGTCGAAGCCCAATGGATCGGGGACGCAAGCGACGGCCCAAGACTACCTCGACCACCACATTCTCTTCCAGCGGGACAATCCCGATTCCTACGTTCGGACCTTGATCGAGATGATCGGGTAATCTCACTCGGGTTTCATGCAGTTTTGGTGCGGCCACGGGAGAGAGCAGAGAGAGACAAAATCCGAGATTGGAAAGGCCCGCTTGAGATAAGTGCTTGGCCATTTACCCATTTGTCCCTTTTATCGGGCCTCCAAGAGACGGCGAATCTTCGAGGTTGAGTGGTCAGATCGAGGAGATGTAGAGCGCTCCAAACCCCATTGGTTTTCACAATTTAACGCATGAGGGGTTCGCGGTGCTCTGGCCCTTCTTCTCGCGAGAAAGCTGAGCAAACGGCCAGACCGCTTGTCCTTCCGAGATGGAGACTCGATTCGGGGCAGACTTTTCTTCACATTGATCATCGGAGGTTTCGTGGGGTCCTCACTGAGGAGTTCGATCGTCAAGCCGAGCGCTAGAGAGAATTCGTTCAGGGCGCTCAATCCTTCGTCTGCGAATTTTTCGGCGAGGTCATCAGCTTTGGCAGAAGTCAGAACTGAGGGGAAACGAGCTTCCCACTCCGCACCGTCCCAAGCGGCGAGGCGGGCGAAAACGAGCCGGGTAATCTCGATCCGAGTGGAGAAAAGCCCCTTCTCACGACGACATCCGTTGATGTGTTTGACGAATGAAGCCACGGCCCGGCTGGCCTCCAGCTCGTTCAACGCGGGTCCAAGGGGAACAGGCATTTTCGTTCTGCCGGACTCCCATCGCTGAATTGTCGGGAGTGAAACTCCCAACTCGTGGGCCAGACCGCTTTGTGTGATTCCAATTCTCTGGCGGAATTCTTTTAGTTGCACGGGTGTAATAGGGATCAAGCTCATGATGATAGATAGCAGTTTGATCCGTCAGTCTGACGCATCACCGCTTTTTCCTGTCGAGCTTCTCCTGTAGCGCGATCTCCACCCACATGGAGAATGATTCACCCTCCTTCTTGGAGGCTTTTGCTGCCTTCCGCTGCAAAGTCGGATCAAGAGTGATGTTGAAGCGTTTTCTCGGCGTCTTGCCGGTGAGCGGGCGACCTTTTCTTGGATTCTTCTGGGGCATACCAGAGCCTGACAGACATTTTGTTTTATACACACGTAAATATCTTGAAATCCACTCTTTGATCTGCGACAATACCCCAGCATCAAGAGAGGCCGTTTCTACGGCCCGCCAACCGAGGTGACAACCTACGGTGGCTCGGCAACTCAGTCGGATGCGGGAAACCAACCAAAAAATGTCAGAACCGTCTCACCAGTCCCCCTCCGTGCGCCCAGCCATCCGTGCGCTTTCTGTTTCCACGGGCGCTCTCGTCGCCCTCCTTGCCGCAGGAGCGTTCGCGCTGTCCTTCGAAGCCCTACGCCACCTCGCCGCTGAGAACGGCGTAGCGTCGAATCTGACGTGGGTGTGGCCGCTCGTGCTCGACGGTGCCATCGTAGCCTTCAGTCTCTCCGCACTTCGGGCGAGATTGCACTGCGAGCCGATCCGCTATCCGATGACCTTGGTTGTGATCGCGACCTTGGCGTCCGTTCTCTTCAACGTGGCCCACGCCCCCGGCGGTTGGCTAGCACACACCATGGCCGCCGTGCCCCCGGTATTTCTTTTCCTCTCCTTCGAACTGCTGATGCGCCAGCTCGGCACCGAAGTTGCGCGAGGGGAAGAACTGCACAGCCTCGACACCTTGGCCGAGGAGCGCCGACGGCTGGAGGCATCCTGTTCGCGACTGGAGCGGCAGATCGAAGGGCTGAAGGAGAATCGAGATCAGCTTAAGCTCTCGGCAAAGTCCGCCTCGATGAGCGAACTGCTGGAGAAGGCAAACCGCTCGAAGCAGGAGAAGATCGAGGCCCGTCGAGCCAAGGTGGCGGAGCTGAATGAATCAGCTTTGTCGGTAAAAGAGATTTCCGAGCTTTTGGCAGTCTCGCCGAAGACGATCCGCCGCGATCTCGAAGCACTGGAGGTGGCCGCATGAGTGAGCTTGCCTTCGAATACAAGCTGACAAACGTGCAGGAAGTCGGGGCGGCTCCGCCTATCACCGCGCCCGAGGAAGCCGTCGAATACTGGCGGAAGGTCATCGAGGAGCGTTGCTGGTTCCAGCCGAATCGGGAGCATGTCGTCGCCGTCCATCTTAACGTTCGCTCTATGGCTACGGGCCACCATCTCGTTGGCATCGGCACGCTCAGTGAATGCACTGCCCACCCGAGAGACATTTTCGGTCCTGCCCTCTGTGCTCCGGCGCACACGATCGTCCTGATGCACAATCATCCATCCGGGGACCCTGCTCCAAGCCGAGCTGACCATGAGCTGACAAAGCTCGTAAGAAACGGAGGAGATTTCCTTCG
Source organism: Verrucomicrobiales bacterium (assembly GCA_002698785.1). Classification (GTDB taxonomy): domain Bacteria; phylum Verrucomicrobiota; class Verrucomicrobiia; order Verrucomicrobiales; family DEV007; genus Arctic95D-9. The sequence goes on from PAAG01000051.1 coordinate 294,579, forward strand.
CGTCGAGTTGGTCGATCACGTGATTGTCGGGGCGGGCGAGAATTACTTCAGCTTCCGTGAAGCCGGGCTGATCTAGTAGTCGCGCGATATGACACGGAATGGCATTTCGTGCTCGGCATACCTGTGCGTTGTTTCCGTATGAGGGAGACTTCGCCAGTTCTCGAACTCGTCAGGTGTTACATGGGGCTGCGAGGTGTCAGCCGGAAGGGTCTCGTGGACGCATTGGCCGGGGGTGGGAACCCAAACAAGGCACAGCGCCGGTTGGACGAATTCCTGCACGAGCAGGGACTGGACGTGGAACTCGTCAAGCGGATAGGAGAGGTGCTCGATGTGCCAGAGGATGAAATGAGCGCTTCGATCCGCGAACACTGGGAGATAAGAGCGGAGGAATACCGCCAGCGAGTTCTCGTTCCGATGTGCCCTTGTGTCAGGACGATCTTTTGCAAGGGCTACATCAATTCTTTCGCAAGGGGGCTGGTGAAGGCATATCTAGGAACCAAGCGTCTTCCCGGAGGGTTTCTCGACCTTCCTGAGGGGGAGCAGTTTGCGGAAGCGAGAAGGGTCGCAACCGGCATGGCTGCGAGACTGCCGGTGGAAGGAGTCGAGCGTTTTGAGCTGTGGCGGACTCCCGAGGAAAGGGTATTGCTCTTCCACGGTGGAACAGACTGAGAGCGCTACCGCCTGAGTCGAACGGGGATCGGGTCGGTAGCTCCATCCTCTGAGCGTGCGATCACGCTTTCTCCCCGACGTTCAAGAGTCGCATAGAGGGTCAAATAATCGAATTTCATCACAACCAACTCACCTTCCAACGTCCAAGCGAAGCTGTATTCATCTCCTTTGAAGAACCGCGTGCCGGTGCCATCCTCGTGAAAAGTAAACGTGTCCTCGTTGCGCGTCACTTGCTCCCAAGTCTCGCCAACAAACCAGTGGGGATCAGAAGGAGGCTGTTTCTTCTCCTCTGTTTTAGCGGCGATCAGAGGTGACCGGAGCTTTTTGATCTCCTTGTCGATCACGAGGGCCTCGGCCAGCTTTCCCTGTCGGGTGAATTCTTGCAGAATGCCATCGAGCACCTTGGCGACTTCATCGCGTTTCTTTTCCACAGACTGGAGATACATCCGCTCTTGGTTCTCCTCCCAATTTTCAAGCCTCTCGATCATGAGCGCGGCCTCGGTTGGCAGTTCGCTAGGTGCCGCCGTGTCGTCTTCTGCGGATAGAAGAATGAAGGTCAAGGCTGACAGGCAGGTAAGCACGCTGAGCTTTCTCATGGAGAGAATGGAAGGAGTCGGAAAGAAATTGCAGATCATGGTTCAGTTGATAGGTCAGAAGAAAGACTTCAGGTCGGACTCTCTGGAGAACGAGACGACGTGCTCGTCATCGCTATCTTGAAAAATCATCGTTGAGATGTCCCTCCAGATCAGGACCGAGTCGTCTGGGAGGAGAATCCCGAATTGCTTGAAGTTACCCGACGCTGGTGACGCTTCGGGAGCGAAGAAGAGAAGGTCCGGGGGTTGAATGCGGGCGTTGTTGTTGCCGAAGCCGTCTACGAAGAGTTCTCCAGCGTCCGAAAAGGTGAGCTTTTTCGGCACTGCTCGAACGGTCTCTTGCTCCGGGTAGAGGGCGCTGCTTGTCTGGAGCCAATCGCCTTCGATGATCGGTAGAAGTTTCCCGATCTCAGAGGGGGGTATTTCTGTGAGATTTTGCTTCTTCGCGGGCGGACTATTCGGGACGGTGATGGCTTCTTTCTCGTCCGTTTTGATGGCCTCGCTTGATTCTTCTGCGGCACTCCTCTCTGACTGTTTCTCCGCGAAATCCTCGACCTCGTCCTGATTGACGAGAAAGAGAATCAGAAGCGGCACTCCGATCAGAATCGTCAGACATCCTTTTCTTCGGCGATCACGGGCCTTAGCTGCCTCAATCCGTGCTACGTCGTCGCTGTTGAGGTGGAGCACCTTCGTTACTTTGTTCCAATCCATTTTCGGCTACGGCGTGAGGTTTTTGTTCTTCTTGAACTTCGACCACGGGTTTCTCGGTGAGGCATCCGAGCTTCTGATTCGTCTTCCCGTCTCGGACACCAAGACATCTGAGAAACTGGCCCCCGCTGCAACGGACTCGCGCACGGCTTCGACATTGCTCGCTGCAACCAAACCGTCCTCTGCCATCACGTAGACGATGCCAAGCTGCTGGTAGGACCAGTCTCCTATCGAACCTGCGACCTCGACTCCACGGTAGGGCTGTCTCGTGTCCGTGAACTGCCGACCGACTTCTTCCCAACTGCTTGTGAACCATTCCACCCATGGTTCTTCGCTGTTTCTCCGTGCGTAGCACTTCACGGTTCCATCCGGCTGGAATTCGTAGGCGCGATATTGCGCAAAGGGTTCGTGAAAATTCTCGGCAGTTTGCTCCCAGATTCCCACGAAGGGGGACGCTTCTGTCGGCGAGGCGGGCTTCTCCTTCACGAACTGGGAAGGGAGTCCGATTCGTTCTCGGTCCTCCGCCGAGAGTGCGCCCAAGGCTGCCTGTGCGACGCCTCCAGAGTGCTTGAAGACAAAGTTTGCCCCCTCGACTCGCATGACTTCGACCCCTTCGTAGGACTTCACTGAGCCATCTGGGAGGATGATTCGAAGTTTTTCACCCGTCGCAATCTTAGCTGTGGCGCTTGCACTCCGCTCTTCCCATTCGCCTGCGACGAGGATCATGCCGTTATCGAAGTTTTCGAGGGCCGCTTGGACCTCTCGATACGGGCCGGTAAGCGGGTCCAGTGCGGCTGGGAACCGATTGGCCGTTCGCTTCATTTCTTCCGAGAGTTGGCGAAGCTCCTCGATGTCGGAAGCATCGCGAATAGTCGCTCCCTCAAGGTCGGGGAAGCGGATCAGGGCGATTAGCTGATCGTTGAAGACCTGAAATCGCTCCTTACTCCCTTCGGGAGTGTATTCCGTGGCCCTCGGTCCCTGTTCCGCCTCGGAAAATGGAATGACGCGGGCGAGATCGTCCGGGTCGTTTGGAGAGGATTTGAAGACCAGCAGACCACCAGAGCCTTGCACGTCTGCAGCCGGTAAAAGCAGCAACATCGCGAAGATTCCGTAGATGCCTGAGTCTAACGCTCTCATACCGGATTATTATCCGGTAAGCGTTTTTCGTCAATAATCCTAGAGGTTGTGGGTGGAAGATTTCTCCCAGCGCCTCAACGATCACCAGCTCCAAGTCTTTTCGAGTGCTGTCGGCATTTCTCTTCGTGCGATTCGTGAGAAGAGAGAGTGGAGTATTTATCGGCTTTCGCAGGAGTCCGGCGTTGACGAGCGAGGAATACGACGAATAGAAGAAGGCAACACAGCTCCCGGCGTAGATACGGTCCTGCGGCTGTGTCTAGCGCTTGGCGTCCGATTCTCACAGGTCATCGAGAACGCGGAGGCACAAGCGACTCTGGTGGGCTTAGAATTGCCGGAAAGGCTCCAGTAGATTTATATTTCCGAACCAGTGTAGAGCCTTCCTTCCCCAGAGCTGAATGCTTTCAGCTCCGCACAAACTACTACTGGAAGACAGTTCCGGCTCAGTTTCACAATTGTTCAGGGCTTTGCGTAGGGAACTTGATCGACATCACGACGGGTCGGTGATCGCTAACCTTCCGTTCGGTCGCAAGAACTTCCGACCGCCCGATTTCGACTCCATCGGCAGCCTGAACAAAAAAATGGTCAAATGTAACATCGGGATACCTTCCGTCCGACAACCATGTGATTGTTTTCTCTTCGGGCAAACCTTGAAAGCCCCATGTGAACCCGGTGTTCAAAATCATCTCGGCAGTTCTCTCGCCAGAAAAGGAATCCGCAATAAGCGAAGTGTTAAAGTCGCCACCAAGGATCACAGATATTGATTTTGGTTTTTCCGCTTCGTGCAATGCGATCATTTCATTCACGTGCTGGAGCAGCTGACGCACGGACTCTTCGCGGACGGGAATATTTTTTTCAATTCCACCGAAATTGCTCTTTAGGTGAACTGAATAGACCAAGAGCACTCGACCGTCTAAATCGAATGCCGCGTGAGCGAACCCTCGGGGAGGATCATCTATCTCACCCTGCACAAACTCCTCAGTGAAAGCTGTGATGGCATCCGCCTTGCTCAGGATCGCAAGCTCCTGAACTCCCCGGAAATCGCTCAAAATTTGCATTTTGTATCCGGGGAGAGCGGCTAGTAGCTGATTGAGACCATGTTCCCCTTTGACCTCTTGAAGACAGATGATGTCAGCATCTGTTCTGCGGAGGCACGTGGCCACAGATTCTATGTGTGCCAGCTCGACATCTTCGGATGAAGACTGCTTCCGACCGGGGAACCACTGGAGATTCCATGTGAGAATCGAAATATCCTCTTTGAGGATCGGAAGTGACGGGCCATAAACCGCCTTATCGCGGGGCGTTGCGCCCTCCTCCTCGCGGTTTGGCAAGAAATGCCAACCTGCTGCAAACAGCAGGGCGAGAAGAAGAGCTACAGCGAAACTTCGAGACATCCTATTCGGGTAACTGGAATGGGAAGAGTCCCATGCTCCGACACCATTCAGAGGGGACCAAGTTTAATTTGGTCTTACAGGACCTGAACATCAAGATATTGTGCCCGCCAGCCATAGCGACCTCGAGCGCACGCTTGGCGTGCCCCTGTCCCTTGACCTCGTTGAAATCAATAGAGTAGTCCTGCCTCGATTGAAAATACTCTTCTCGATTCAACTTCTCTGGTCGAATATTCCCAGTTCCAGCCAGCAACTCGTATGCCTCTCGAAGAGTTGGAATCCCATAGACGTAGATCCCCTCAACAATGCTTGCTTCGACAGCATTTTCGACGGGAACGAAGATCGCTTTTCTCCCCTGCTTTTTGGCCTCCAGCGTCAAAGGCAGAATCCCTTTCACAGGCCTGACTCTACCATCCAATGCCAACTCACCCACGACGGCACATTTCTCCAAGGCCCCTTCTTTGATCGCACCATTTCTATCCTGATCGAGCGAGGCCATGCCCAAGGCAATCGGCAAATCGAAACTCGGTCCCTCCTTTTTCAAATCAGCAGGAGCCAGATTTATCGTGATAGGTTTGTTAGGCCACCGAAGTCCACTATTCTTGATGGCGGTGACAACCCTATCAGCACTCTCTCTTACGGCCGCATCCGGCAAACCAACAACTTTGATATCGAGCTTGCCGCTATCCGCTGCATTGACTTCGACCTCGACGGAGACAGCATCTACCCCGTAGACGGCTCCGGAATACACGCAAGTGAGCGACATGCCCGAGTTTCTCCACCACAAGCTTCAATGCAAACAGTTTTCGTTATAAAACTGTTCAAAAAAGCATTATCCCATGTTGTAAGGATTAATGTCTATAGTGACAATCACGTCAGGTGGAAATGTAAGCCCCTTCATCACCTTACGAATGTGTCGAGCAAGACCTCGAGCGCTTTTCGATTTTAGAACGAGCTGGAAACGCCATTGGTCGTGGGATTTTACGAGGGGAGATGGAAGCGGCTCGGTCACGGAGATCTCCTCCGGAAGCCCCTTTTTCAGCCGGGCATGCAACGTCTTTAATGAAAACTCAGCTCTCTGCTGATGAACCGATCGACTGGTAATCAGCGCCAAATGAAAGAATGGTGGATGCTCGAAGTGACGCCGCATCGCAAGCTCCTGTTCCGCGAACCCCTCGTAATCGTGGTGCCTGCCGAACTGGATAGCAGGGTGATGTGGCGTGTATGTCTGCACGATCACCTCCCCCTCCAACTCACCACGGCCAGCGCGTCCAGCTACCTGCGTGAGCAGTTGGAAAGTCCGCTCGCCGGCTCGGAGATCGGGGATGTAGAGCCCGACATCGGAATTCAATATTCCTACCAAAGTCACATTCGGAAAGTGCAAACCCTTCGCAATCATTTGCGTGCCCAGAAGGATATCAATCTTTTTCGCCCGAAACGCATTCAGAGTATCGCGGAGCTGATTCTTTCTGCGCATCGAATCTGTATCGACGCGAGCAATGCGCGCGGAAGTGAATACTTGCCGGAGGATTTCTTCCGCCCTTTCGGTTCCATACCCAGCATTCACAATGGAACTACTACTGCACTCAGGACATTTTCTCGGTGGCAATTGAGAAAACCCACAGATATGACACAGCAG
>PAAG01000052.1 GCA_002698785.1 Verrucomicrobiales bacterium
AGCGCTTCCCGAAGCTCAAGATCATGGAAAAAACCGGCGAGGCAAAAGCCGAGGCTTTCGAGTCATGCGACTTTCTCCTTCACGGCTCCGGGCCCGGCATCGTCGGGCAGAAGTCCCTCATCGAATGGAGCGAAAAAACCGGTAAGCCCTACGGCATCGGCGGCGTCACCTGGCGCTACTCCGAAGAAGGGCTCGACGTGATCAACGGATCCGAGTTCACCTTTTTCCGCGACTCCGTCTCCCTCGCCACCGCCGTCGAAAAAGGCGGCACCAGTCCCATCATGGAGTTCGGGCCCGACGCGACCTTCGCCTGTGACCTCACTGCCGACGAAGCCGCTGCTGCCTGGCTCGCGGAAGTCGGATTGGAGGAGGGAAAATTCATGTGCTGCATTCCGAAGCTGCGCAACACACCCTACTGGGAAGTGAAAGAAGGCTACAAATTCGATCCCGTGAAACACGCGCGGAACGAGGAGATGAAAGAGCACGACATTGGCCCGCTTCGCGACGCCGTCATCGCTGTGGTCAAAGAGACCGGTATGAAAGTGCTCCTCTGTCCCGAAGACGCTACCCAGATGAAGCTCAACAAGGAGATGATCTACGACAAGCTCCCGGCTGATGTGAAAGAGCAGGTCGTGTGGCGTGAGGACTACTGGCTCACCGACTTCGCCACCAGCGTCTACACACGCTGCGCCGGACTCTTCGGCAACGAGCAGCACAGCCCCATTCTCTGTATCGGTCACGGCATTCCCGCCATCGTCTGCCGCTATGCCGAGCAGACCAGCAAAGGCTTCATGTGGAAAGATATCGGCCTTTCCGAGTGGCTCTTCGATCACGACTTTGACGAAGCCGAAAAAGGCCTCACCCCAGCCGTCCTCGCCATCGCCAACGATCAGGAGGCCGCCCGCGCCAAAGCCGCTAAAGGCAAGGCCGTAGCCGACGCTCGCATGAAGCGGATGATGGATGTGCTTCGCGAAACGGTGGAAGCGTAGATTTTACTTCTCAAGCTGCGAGACTGCCTGATGCGCCGTAGCGCGAAGGAACTTCGCGTACTCCGGGGCGATCCCTTTGGGAACAAAGGTGTTGTTAGTGACATCGACGCCGAAGAGTGTTTCGTACCACACGCAACCGATCAGGTATTTTCCTGCTTCGCTCGCGTGGTGTCCGTCGATAGTGAGTTGGCGTGTTCCGTCTTTCTCCCGCCATCTCCAACCGACATGCAGGGAGTGCTCCTGAGTCGGGGTGTTGGGATGCTCGAATGATGCAATGTCGAGATCTGGATCGGGAACGAACCCCCATTCCGAATTCGTGTCGGCGAGATACATCGCGTCACCACTGGGGAGGATTCCGTCGAGATTGAGTTCGTCAATGAGGGTGTGATAGGATTTACGCACCTGCTCATACATCACCTTCTGGGTGTGAGGCTCTTTACCTTCGTTTTTTGGAACAAAACGAGGATCATCTACGCGATAGGCCCAGATCTGGTGGGCAAAGATCTGGGCGTCTGGCGCTCGCGCTTTGATGTAATTGTAAAGGTCGCGAGCGTAGGGATAGTAGGTGCTTAGATCGTGGCTGCGGTAGCTGACCTGCTGGATTGTAATGATGTCCCACGGCTCTTTCTTGAGCATGTCGTCGAGCGAATACTTGCCCTTGCCATAGGGGGAGCCTTCTTCGCTCTCGGGATCTTCTTGGTAAGCGGCAACGTGCCTCCAGTGTCGCTCAAACGTGCAGCCTCCGAGATTGGCCTTCCCTGCGATCAAGGTGTGTCCCGCAGCTTCCGCAAGGTCTTTGAGGTAGGTCAGGGCATTATCCGCGAAACTGTTTCCAACCGTCAATACACGGATCGTCTTCGATTCCGAGTCGGCAGCTTGGCCATGAACACCGATGGAGCCGAGGACAAGAAAAGCAGCGAGAAAAAGAGACCAGCGTTTGAGTAATGACAGGGGATTCATACGAAAGCGCTTATCATGGCCCAATATCGGAGAATTGCTATTTCCGGGAAGAGGGTAGACTCGCCTTGGAAGGCTTTCCTGATATGCGCCACCCTGAAAGTGGTACGTAGGTAGGCGTGACTTTTTGTTTTCAAATGAGTCACTCTCATGCGTTATCCCATGATGAAATTCCGCTTTTGCCCCCGCGTCGGTCTTGCCCTTGCATCGTTGCTGTTTCTCACGACCTATCCTGCGTCAGCAGACGATGGAAAAGTCGAAAAGGGCATCTACTACGGACCGGAAAACCCGACTGAATATCAGAAGGAAAAGTGCCAGCTCGATCTCTACCTTCCGGCGGAGCAATCAGAAAAGTTTCCCGTGCTGGTTTTCTTTCACGGAGGTGGCATTACTGGAGGTAGCCGTGGAGGTCCCAATCTTTCCGATCAAGGAGTGTGCTTGGTCGCACCATCTTATCGTCTTCACCCAGAGGCTCAGTGCCCGGATTACCTGAACGATGCAGCGGACGCCGTGGCGTGGACCTTTAAGAATATCGAGAAATACGGTGGCGATCCGGATCGGATTTTTATCAGTGGTAGTTCCGCAGGCAGCTATCTCGCTTCCCTCATTACGATGGACAAAAGCTGGCTCGAAAAACGTGGGATCGATATCGACAAGATTGCCGGATTGATCCCTGTCAGCGGCCACATGATCACCCATTTTACTGTGAGAAAGGAGAGGGGACTGGAGGCAAAATGCGGTCTTTCTGATGAGTTCGCACCGCTCTATCATGTTCGCAAAACTCCGTTTCCTATCTTCATCCAATGTGGTGACGATGATTACCCCAGCCGGCAGGAAGAAAACAAACTCTTTGTCTCCATGATGATCCGCTACGCCAAGCAGCCCGATAGCGAGATCACCTACAAGGAATATCCCGGAACGCACGGCACCTTCGGGAAGAATCAGGAGAAGAAGGACGACTTCGCACAGTTTATCCTCGAGAAATCCGGTATGGCTGAACCTTCCGGTATGTTCGGCGAAGGGCGCGTAAAGGCGGAGTAGACATTCGGGGCCGGTTTTGTTCTCCTGAACGAGCGACAAGGACGGTCGTTTTTGAATAAGGTAGAATCGTGATGAAACTGAACTGGCTTTCTATTCTTTTGGTGGCTCTGGTAGCCTGCTTCGACGAACGATCTTTCGCAGAGACGGAAGTACCTGCCGTTCGCATCGAAAAAGACGTCGCTTACCTCGATGAAGATCGGGAAGAAAAGGCCGATCTTTATTTGCCGCCCGTTTTTGAGCCCGGAAAGACCTACCCTGGAATTGTGATCATTCACGGCGGCGGCTGGGTAGGCGGGGATAAAGGCGCTCGTCGTGAGATCAATATCGGCACGACCCTGGCATCCAACGGCTACGTCTGCATGTCGATCAACTACGCGCTCGCCAAGACGGGGTCGCCGACCTTTCCCACGAACATCCAGGACTGCAAACGTGCCGTGCGGTGGCTTCGAAAGAACGCTGACCGTTTTCAACTCGATACCGAGCACATCGGCGCCATCGGCGGGTCCGCGGGTGGGCATCTCACAGCCCTGCTTGCGGTGAGCGGACCGGAGGTGGGGCTCGATCCCGAAGAAGATGCAGACTACTCCTGCCGAATCCAGGCGGCCGTTCCGATGTATCCACATTGCGCCTCCACATGGGAAGGGAAAGTGCCGCCGATGCCCTACACGAATCTGCCTATGTTCACCAAGTCGTTGACAGAAGCTCCGGACCTCTGGGACTCAGCCTCACCCATCAAGCAACTTTCAAAGGACGACCCGCCTATGCTGATCCTACACGGCACGGCCGACACCACGACTCCGCTGCGCCAATCCACTCTTTTCAACGAAGAGGCAAAACGTATCGGCGTCCCCAGCGAGTTGATCATCATCGAAGGGGCACCGCACAGCTTTCACCTCCAACCTAAGCAGCAAGACCTCCGGCAGGAAGTCATCGGTTTCTTCGACACGCATCTCAAGCAGAAGAAAGAGGGGAAGGGATGAGCGGTATTCTCTATCTCAATCGGCGCGCGTTGAGTCGCCTCGCGATTATTCTCCTCGTAACGCTCACCATTCCAGTGTTCGCTTTCGAGCCAGACGAATGGACGACACGATGTTGGGATTTTGATGAAAAGCGATGGGCGGAGCAGGATGGGAAAACGATGACCCTGACGAAGTCGGAAGGGGCTACCTTGGTCACCAACGAAACGGGAATCCATCGGCACGCTCATTTCGTGCTGAAATCGCCGCTGCAGGAAGACTTCGTTTTCACTATCGAAGTGAAAGGCGGCTATGAACTAGGCTGGGTCAACCGGGACGGAAAGGATGAGATGCTCTACGTCGAGATTGACGAAAAGACTAGTGAATTTGTCACCTACGAGCTGCGCCGAGAAGGCACTCGATTCACAATCACACGAAACGGCCGAGTCGTTCCGCTCGTTCACTTCCGGTTCGACTACGGAGATGAGGTTCAAATTGCCCTCGCTCTAAAGGAAGGGGAAAGTGCCTCGATTCGTAAGTGCTTGTTAGAGTGAGTGGTATTGATCGCCGCATAACCGGCCGCCCTTTCTGAAAATTTCACCCGACGATGATGACACGATTTTTCCTTCTATTGCTTTGCTTGTCCGCCTTTCTTACCGCGCTTGTGAAAGCCGGAGATACTGGCCACACCCCAATCTGCCTCACGGCAAACGACCTTTCTATCGCCACCGGGCAACCGTCGCTGGTGCGCATGTCAAAAGGATCGACCCATATCCCTGTGTGGTCGCTTTCGGGTGGCACCGTGGGACAGTCTGTCTCGGGAATTGTCGGCGCCCTTCCTCATGATTGTGTCGCCGTCAGGGTTGAGATTGTCGTGACAACCAACGACAAGGAGACGAGTTCCGAATTTACCGACGCCTACCGCGTGCACCTCGCTCAAATGGTGGATGGTGCTCCGTTCACATCGAACTATCGTCTCGGTAAGCCGGTGCAGACTGCTCTTCCACCCGAGCCTTTTTTCAACCGGACCATCGTTCTGGAAACCTACTACGAAGTCGTCCCCGGCGCACCGTTGATGGTGAGAATCCAGCGCGAACCCGGCATCGAAGCCGACACTTTCACCCGACCCACCGGCCTCGCTGTGGTGAAGGTCATACCCATCAGTGCGCCGCCAGAGCCGCATGTCGTTCAGGATGTGAGTGGCTACAACTCCTGGCCGATGACGCAGGCGATCGGTGACAAACTGGTCTGCACGTACAGTCGCGGTTCCGGCCATACCATCGGCGAAGACGCTCGTGCGGTCTATGCCCGGACTTCCACTGATGGAGGAAAAACGTGGACGAAAGAAACGGTCGTCGCCGACACTCCCGGTTACGGAGAGGTCACGGTAGGGAAGGGGATCGACTCGACCGGAGCAATGCTTCTCTGGGTGCGCCGTATCGGAAAGGACTGGAATCACGACCTTTATCGCACCACCGATGGAGTGACATTCGAGCGCATCGCCACACCCGAGCTTGAAGTCCAGCCCATGCAGATCACCGACGTCTTTCACGTTCCCGATCTCGGGCTGGTGTCGCTATGGTTTGCGGGGAAATACTCCGATGAACCCGTCCACTCGTGGGGCATGATGACCAGCACCGACGACGGAGTCACATGGACGCAGAAAACCATCGAGGATGGTCTCTTGAAAAAAGACTGGCCTACAGAACCTGCCGCCGTTTACCTCGGAGACGGACGTATTCTTGGTATCGCTCGAACCGAAACCGGGCCTTCCCAATTCCAGATGATCTCCACCGACAACGGTGAGACCTGGAAACGCGAACGAACAAACATCAGCGACATCTCCGCCTCGACGCCCAGCCTGATTCTCGATCCCGATACCGGCCTCCTCAGCAACTACTACTACGAGCGAGGAAAGGGGATTCTTCGCCGTCGCGTTGTCGATCCGGAGAAAATCTTCAATCACCCACGCGACTGGCCTGCCTCCGAGGCGGTGGGCATAGGGAGCACAATTGCCTGGGATTCTGGAAATGCCAATGCCACCACCATCGGCGACATGCACTATGTCTCTTTTTACTCCGGCAAAGCCCCTGACACATCCGTAATGGTCTCGGAACTTCCCGCACCGACGAAGTAAGGTCACTGTGCCGAATACCCGCCATCGACCATCCAGACAGCGCCGTTTACAAACGAAGCTTCGTCCGAAGCAAGAAAAGCGATCACATTCGCGACCTCCTCAGCTGTTCCCATACGACCGACAGGGTGCAGGCCGTTTAGCGTTTCAAGAATCTCCGGATTCTGTGTGACGTTCGCCGTGAGAGATGTGTGGATAAATCCGGGCGCCACCGCGTTGACGCGTATTCCTTCTCCCGCGAGCCGCACGCCCATATCACGCGTCAACTGACTGACCGCCCCTTTGCTGCTGGGGTAGGGATTAAACCCGTCGGAAAACGCGAGCGAGGTCGGATAGCCGGTAGATCCCATCACCGAGCTGAGATTAATGATAGATCCCGCGCCCGATTTCTTCATTGCCGGAACAACGGCATGCGCCATTAACATCGAGCCCTTCACATTCACCTCCATGACCTTGTCCCATCGCTCTTCTAGACTAGCATGTTCGCCGACGTTGCGAGCCGTAATCCCAGCCGAGTTCACGAGAATGTCGATATGACTCCACTCCTTACCTGCCGCAGCGGCGATCGCTTCCGTGTCGGCAGGGCGGCTCACATCGCCCGCCAGCCCACGTAGGGAAGGGAACTCCAGCAAGAGCGATTCGAGGGAAGTCTTGTCTACGTCCGTCGCAAATACCCGCGCCCCTTCCGCCAGGAACTTACGAATCGTGGCATTCCCAATTCCGGACCCCGCACCAGTGACGATCGCGTTCTTGCCTTGTAATCTTTCCTTACTCATCTGCTTTCGATTGCTTCGTCGGAACCGCTGCGAGAATTGCATCGGCGATGGCCTTCATGCCCTTGTCGCCGGGGTGCGCCGCGACACCTTTGTGAGAAAAGTCGCGCTCTGCACGCGCAAAGTTCGACTCGTCCGAATCAAGCTCATCAATACTGACAAAGATACCATCCACCTCCTCGCACACCTTTCGCAGCACCCCATCCTTAGCCTCATTCGCCCAGAAACTGCTACGTACGATAATGACAGGATCGCTCGCCCTCTTCAGGCCATTCAGGAGTGTGAGGACACTGCTTTCAAAATCCGCCTTCGCTTCGTCCGAGTCCAGCTTTGGCACATTCTCCCCGATCGCGAGAATCACCAGGTCTGGCTGAAATTCGCGTGCGTCCTCGAGCTGTGATTTCAGATTGTACGTCGCGTAGTTCCTCTCAAACCCGGCGATGTTTTGCACCATCGTTTCGCAGGGAGATTTCGCATATGTGGAAAGGCCAGCAGTCACGAGATGCACATAATCTCTTTCCTCCGAGCTCGCCGCCATTCCCCAGTTCCCGGTCCAGCCGATATCCTCTTTCGGTCCGTGCTTGGTGATGCTGTTCCCGAGAAAAAGCACCCGCTGAAAAGCCGGTTCTTCGGCCATTGAACCGAATGTAAGAAAGGCACCCGCCAGAACAATAGCCGCCGCGAATCTGATGATAGAAAACATCTTCATAGAAATATGTCAGGGAAAGGAAAGCACAAGACCCCAGATGGAATTTGCTCCCACTTTCTCACCCGAGTAGTAAACGAGGAACCATTTCCCATCACCCAGGGGAGTCATCCAGGGATAGCTGAAATCCTTATCATTCGGCACCTCCACGACCTTCGTCACCACCTCCCATTTCAGGTCGGAAGCTGTCGCTTTCCAAAGGTGGATCTGGTGCTTCTCACCACGCTCGGATTGCAGGGCATACAGCTGCCCCGGATTCGCCGGATCTTCGATCAGGAACGGGCTCGGATGAACCACCGACGCATCGCGCTGCAGTGCCTTCTCCGTTGCCTTCCAGCTTTCGCCGAGATCACTGCTCACATACTGATGATAGGCATGCGCCGCATTCTCCCGCACCAGTCCGATCAGTCTTCCCTGTGAAAAAAGAAACGCCGGTTCCGCATAGCGATGGCGCGTGATGACCTCCGGATCGCCCCACGACTTCCCATGATCCTGCGAATACGAAATCCAGATGCCCTGTCCCTTCGGCTTTCGAAAATGCCCGCACACCGCGAGGCCCTTCCCGGGAACATCGAACACATGCCCGAACACCGAACCCGTCTTGCTGTCTCCGAGCGCCGATGTGTCCGTGGGCGTCCACGTCTTTCCCGAGTCTTCCGAACGCCATCCGAAAATGGAATTCCGCTCGTCATTCGTAAATGCCATCACCATCAGCACGATCGCACCATCCTCAGCTACTCCGAGTGCCAGGTTCGCCCCATGCTGATACCGTTTCGTCTCGTCAAACTCTCGCAGGACCTGTGGATCGCTGAACGTCTTTCCGCCGTCGGTCGATATCGACACCGCCGGACAGCCATCCCCGTTCACATGCTCACGACCGGCGATGTAGGCCGTGACCAGCGTCCCATCCGGAGCCGTCACGATCTTCGGCCACGACAGGTGTGCAAAGCGTTCATTCTCCGGCGCAGGAACGATCACACGAGGCTCGCCAATTTCGGCGGAAATCCCAGTTCCACAAATGGTCGAAACAAAAAGTAGTACAAATGTCAGTGTTCTCCTCATATCAAGGTGTATACACCCATTCAGGCGAATTCAGCAAAGCCCACAGCACGTCTTCCATGTGCACGCGCCAACTCTCGTCGAGAGCACCGCTCGGAGGATCGCCTTTTCGTGCGGCCGCTTCCTTTTCCTGCGCCAGCAGATTCGCCGGACCATCGACATGATTCGACCAGCTCACATATCGCTCCGGCACACGGGCGGCAGGTTCGATATCGCTACCGCGCTTCGCTTCGGGAACAATCCGCGACTCATACCCGTCGGAAAGAAAAGCGACATACTTCTCCTTCTCCGCCTTCGTTGGGGGGCGTGTCAGGAGTCTGAGAAAGAGGCGGTCCACCAGCTGCTCCACCGACTGATCTTCAAGCGCGAGCTGCGTCACCCCATGATCATCGCTGAGCCGAGTCAGCCACAGGCCCATCGTTCCATTGGCGAGGATCGCTGGCTGCAGAGTATTCGGCTCTTTGCTGCGCACACTCACCGGGTCCTGTCTTGCACCACGCCAACCGAACGACTCCATCACGCTCGCCACCGCCTGAATCCGAGGCAGGGAAAGGCTAGGCCTATCACGCTCGTTTGACGTCGACGCAAGCATCCACGAACGATGCGGCTTCCCGAGGGTAATCGACACATTGGTCGTGCGAACGCTATCGATGTCGAGGCTGACCTCTTCCAGGTCGAAACGTTTGCCCGTCGCACTGAAAAGCGAATCCACGATCTGTTCCGCGCTCAGTCGTCGGGGAGCCGGTGCGGTGTAGAGCGGATTCGTCGCCGTTGCTCCCGGTTCGTTCGCCCGCTGGTAGGCGTGCGAATTCATAACGAGTCGCGCGACCTCCTTCATGTCATAGCCAGACTCGACAAACCGACGCCCCAGCCAGGCAAGAAGAGCAGGGTGGGTGGGTTCGCTCTTTTCCCAGTCAGAAAGATTCTCCACGATACCCCGTCCCATCAATCGCTGCCAGATTCGGTTGACCATCACTTGGGCGAATCGCTCATTCTGTGGTGCTGTAATGAGGGCCGCCAACTGATCACGTGGGTCGTCCGAATTCTCCGCGAGGGAGAGCGCGACATCTTCCTCACAATACCGCGAAAAGGGCCACGTCGGTTCCACCTTTGCGCCGGGCTGGAGTGTCACCTCGATGAGTGGCTTTCTCCCGCCTTCATGAATGCGATCCATCGGCACGCTGCTCGTCTTCGGAACTTCGATCGGAGATTTCTTCAGCAGCGCCGCGAGCTGAAATAGATCCTCCTGCTTTGACACATTCGAAGGCGCATCATGACAGCGGGCACATTTCATCTCCACACCAAGAAAAGCCGAACTAACAATGATCCCTTTCGCCGCCATCGGCACATCATTCTGCGAAGCAACACCGAATCCCGCGGGGCCTCCGAAGCGCTCGCTGCCTTCCATTCGCACCAGCTCAGTAACAAACAAATCCGCCGGCTTGTTGTCGAGAAGCGACTCATAAAGCCACCAGCGAAAAGGGCCAGTGTTGTTCAGCGTCGGATTCAAAATATTTGGATTCTCTGCCAGCACATCCTGCCAGTAACCCATCCAGTGATCAGCCCAACGCGGATCTTCCAGCAGCTGATCAATCATATCGCTCCGGCGCTTGTCCGGTGCCATGTCGAGAAAAGCGGCGATCTCAGATTCCGTCGGCGGCACCCCGACCGTGTCGAGAAAAACTCTCCGTAGAAATGCCAGATCGGTCGCTAGAGACGTCAGCTCGAAGTGATCCACACGGAACTCCGGCCACGCGGCACCTTCTTCAATCCACTTCGTTAACGTTGCAATTTCTGACTCAGTTAGGGGATCGCCCTTCGGCGGCATGATGTCGTCCGCCGCATCCTCTGGAGTAACGCGCCAGATCAGCGAACTCCCGTCCACATCATGAGGAACCACCGCTGGTCCATCGTTTTCCCCACCTGCAAGAGCAGACGCCCGATTGTCCAGTCGCAATTCTCCCTTGGCCTTTCCACCTTGGTGACAATCAAAACAACGCGCTTCCAAAATCGGCCTGACATCCTTAAAAAAGTCAACCGATCCACTGTGCGCCGACTCCGCCTCCGAAGCTGCCGTCACGATCCGCGCCGCGAGGAAATGATCGATCGCGTTGTGGGCCGGATACCCAGCGGGCAGGGCAGGGACCTCGATCGGATCTGCCGAGTTCAGCCATTCCTTTGCTGCCTCCCGGCGCTTCGACCAGTAGCCCGCATGTTCCGCGCGCTTCTCAGCACGAGCCTTCGCATTCACCTCGGCAAACCACTCTCGCCGCTCCGCTTCGTAGGCCGCCCATCCCTCATCCGTGTAGGGCACATGCCTCGCACCCGGCGAGAGAAGCGACCAGCTTTCCTCACCCTCCAGGGAAATCGCCGCCACCGTTTCTCCCAACTCCGGACGCTGTTTGTTCTTTCCTTGGATACCGCCAACCACCGTTTCCAGAATGAAAAAATGCTCGCCTCCCGCAGACGTAAACTCGCACCACTCCTCGCGATTCCCTGGCGGAACAAAACGAAAGTCCGGCCCCAGATCGAGATAATTATCCTGCACCGAGATCTCCAGATACCCACCCGGATCCGGCGGCCTCGGAGGCGTCTCCATCACCTTCTTACCATCGACAAACAAACGCGTCGCCCCACGCCCTCGCAGCAGCAACCGATGCGTGCCCTTTGGCAGCTCGATCGTTCCCGCTGCGCGAAAGTGATGCGGGTTCAGCCGGTCTCCACGCACCCCCGTCGACACATACTTCTGTGGTTCTTCGAAAAATCCGAACACCTCTTCCTCATACGTTTCCGTCACCTCAGGCTCATCTGGCCAGCCATTGCTTGCTGGCACGCCTTTCTCACTGATCTGCACTAACACTTTCCCTTCGGGAACCATGTCTGGTGAAACCGGGGGTGGGGGAGGCTGATACGAATACCTCGTCGCCATCTCCTCATCCGACACCGACCCGCGTCGAATGATCAGGTTATCCATCCATCCGGAAAACGACGACGCCGACCCGCGATTGAACCCCGTGCCGATGATCAGGTCCGCTGCATCCGTCACCGGAGGCAGATCCGTTGGCCCCTCCAGATCCCACACGCCATCTACCGCTTTTCCATCGATATAGGCACGCAGACTGTCGCCCTTTCCAAACGTGATGCTCAGCGCCACATGATGCCACCCCGACGCCGGCACCGTTTTCTTGCTCCACCAGCGATGCCACGTGCGTTCTTTCGTCTCCGGATGTTCAGTGGTGAAAAGAATTCCCAGCTGCGCACCATTGTCCGTTCCCTTCAGTCGGAAAGAATAATTCTGGTTCTCCCCACCCAGCTTTTCCCCGCGGTCGCCACTCCGACCCTTGCCAAGCAGATAAATCATGTGGCCCTTGCCGATCGACTGGATTTTCAGCCACGACTCCATCGTCAGCGTTTCGCCTTTGCGAAACCGGATGTCAGCCGCACCACCACGTTCCTTATCCTTCACCACCATCCACGCATCGTATCCCGGGAAAAAAGCCGCCTCATTCGTCTCCTCGAATCCCGGATACCTTGGCGGTCGTGGCCCCGGTGCCTCGTTCTTTGGCATCGCCGCCTTGCCCTGCCATTCGCCAGGCTCCTCCTCACCATCGAAGCGCCACTCAAGCACGACAGAGTCACCATCATCCGCCCACGCGAGTGGACGACAGAAAAACGCCACCAGCAACAGGCAGATCGGAACAACGGGGGATAAGCGATTCATGTTCAACCAGCGCCTATTAAAAGCGGTCCGCCACACCCCGGTCAATCCTGTCAATGCGTGCCCCCCGAAAGTGGTAGTCGAAAGGTCTTGCGGTAGGAAATCTGTCTCAGTGCAGAGGGAAAAGAAAAAGTGGATCGAGTAATCAATACCCATCTCCCCAATTTTCCTCCACGTCGCAGCCCGAGACCCAAAGAACTGCTTCTTCGCGAAGCGAACCGACTTCCTAACCATTAAAAAATTCATTTCGGCAAAGA
>PAAG01000053.1 GCA_002698785.1 Verrucomicrobiales bacterium
CTATGCTTCGTGCTGAGCGTCGAAGATCCCAACCGCTTCCCGAAAGCGCGAGACGTAGGGGCCTGGTTAGGATTGGTTCCCAAGCGCGACCAATCCGGTGAAACCGATCGGGAACTTCCCGTGAGTAAAGCCGGAAACCGCTACCTTCGAAGCCTGTTAGTGCAATGTGCCCAATACCTGCTTGGCCACTACGGACCCGACTGCGACTTGCGGCGACATGGGTTGAAGCTTGCCGCCAAAGGAGGCCGGAGTGCGAAGAAAAAAGCCATCATCGCCGTGGCCCGCAAACTGGCCGTGCTCATGCTGGCGATGTGGCAGGATCGGAGCGACTACGTCGCGCTGAAGAACAGCGAAAATCCATCGCTCCAGGCAGCTTAGAACAGGCCCAAAAGAAGACTCTTACCGACAACATGAAATCGATTTTCCGGGCGACTGCGACATGGGCTGGCATCGAAGAGTGCGTTCCGAAGCTGGCAGCGCCTTGGTAACTTTTGAACCGACAAAAGCGGAACCTATCTTGCACCGGGACAAAAAATCCCACCAACCAGAGTGCGTATGGAAGCCGGATTCCGTTGTTCGACACCAAACTTCAACACCCAACCAAGACCACGGATTGAACCAACCAAAAATGAATTTTTGATCTCTCGTTGACATTCCTTCTCATGGAAGCCTATCGGAGTCGAAAGTATCCGGGATTCTTTAAGGCATTCGACGATCCAGTGCAGAAAAGCAGCCCGCTGACCTCCATCGCTCACGGTTTCCCACCACATACAGCACGGATTTGGCTCGGGTCACCGCCACATTCAGGAGATTCGGTCGCGCCCCAGCCCATTGACGTGCGCCGCTTTGATCTTCGTTAGGAGCCCCTAACAAAAAAATAACCGCTTCCGCCTCTTTGCCTTGAAAGGTATGAACCGTTCCGATCCGTTCTGAAGCCCATCCCCTGACATCGGAAGTCCATTTGCTGAAGAGTTCCCTTTCCCTGATACACAGGTTGATCATTTCTCTTCTTACTACTCGGAACGGAGTGATGATAAAAATGTCCGGACTCTCCACCCCTCTCTCAGCCATCTTCTTCAACATGGCCAAGACACATTCTCCTTCTCCAGCACACCACTTTGACTGCCCAATTCCCTGAATGTTTATCCAGCGGGACGGTCCAAAAAGATCGCGAATCTCCGAAGTCCTCTCAGGTGTTGCTTGAACCATTTGCCCGGCGTAGGCGATTCGATTTGAAATTGCGAACATCGGTTCTTCGCATCTCCGATGAACGAGAAGGGGAGCCCCGATAGTGACCGCTCCGATTTCGTCTTCAATCTCACTCCGGACCGAGCTTGCTGCATCTGCCAATGTCTGCGTGGATGCTCCGACTGCCCAAACATCCGGCTCGACCCCAAAGTCGCGAGCAATCGCGGCAACCAATGAATCTGGAAGAGTGACGACCGGTTCGATCTGTCGAGGATCGCCGACGACTACAACTCGGCGCGATCTCATTTTTGCACCGGCGGCAGCTTGCGGAACTGCTTGACCCGCCTCGTCGATAAGCAACCAACCCAGCGTTTCAATAGGTAAACGTCCGAGCATCCGATTTACGGAAGCGAAAGTAGTAGAAACTACCGGAGTAACTAAAAATAGCGTCGCCCAGAGATCAGGCAGCAGAGCATCCTTCTCCGGTGTGCCCAATTTCTTTCCCAAAAATGTCTGGAACAAGGCCATTAGGTTGTGGCGCACCTGCTTGGCGCACACATCGAGAAAGGCTCGTTGGAGACTGATGGCCGCTTTGAAGACTATATCGCGTTTTTCCTGGCTCGCCTTGATCAGCCAAGGCGTAGATTTCTGTCGAGGCCCGTGTTCCTGTGACCAAAAAGCATCATCTGCAAACGCGGGTCCGATTCTACTTCGGATGGCTTCCAAATAATTCTCGGTATGAACAAGCTCCTCCTTCGCTTTCGAACAGTCGCTTCGAGCAATCTCATTTTCACGCTGAAGATTGCCCAGTTCGGCACCCAGCGTCTGACTTATGTTCTGCCATTTGCTCAGCTCTGCTTTTTTATGTTTCCAAGCGTGGAAAAGGTGCGAGTCCCGCTTTTCCCACTCCTTCCACTGTCGGCTAGAAAACAACCTTGAGAAAAAACCGGGGCGATGTCCTCGGTGCTCTGACAGCACTCTGCTCGCATCGCCACGGGAGCGTTCGGCCTCTTTCAGCCCCACTTCGGCTTGAGCCAATTCTGCCCCCTTAACAGCGATCAGTTCAGCCATATGTCGAAGTTGCTTCTCAATGTCTTGAAGTTTTTTCCGCAGTGCCCCTATGGCCAAAAGCTTGGTTCTGGTTTCTTCCAACTGTTCTAATTCGCGCTTGGCTTCCGAGACTGCCTCCAAAAAAGCTTTTCTAGCAGAATGCCATCGCCGGAGTGCAGAGGGACGGCCATCTGGCGGATCTTCCAACTCCAAAATGTGAGGCAAACGCTCGATGGTTTCGCCTGTCTTCGGGTCTTCTTCTTCTATTGGCTGCACGGCACTGCCACTAGCAGCTCTAAAGTAGTTATTGAGGCTGGTGTCAGGTTCTCCCCAGACAGTCCTACGAAAGCGGCTCCGGTTCACAGCATTTCCCAGCACAGCGGCGATGAGCCCCCAAGTTTCACCCGGCTCTGCATCGCCTGCGAGAGCATCGCTGACAGACTTGAAATAGCTCAAATCATCCGCAGCGATCTGGCTTCGTCCCGGTAGTTCCCGCGAAATGTTTTCAACGGCCTTATTGTTTGAGGACGCGACTACGATCTCGTGACCCTTAACGGTCTCACTGACACGATAAAGATGACAAAATGCCTGTCCCGCCCGGATTTGCTGCCCTGAGTGCTCGAATGATAACTCTGGATCATCCAGCTTGGCCATCTGCTGCGCACGTTCTACGATGACCGCTGCTACAATGTCCCTTAGAAGGGTGGTCTTCCCGCTCCCCGGAGGACCGTTAATTCCCATGATTCCCCGAGAGGATAGTTTGTTGAAAGCCGCGTTGACAGCAGCCTGCTGGAGCAGCACGAGGGAATGAACAGATGGCCAGCGTCCTATTGGAGTAGCCATTGGCCGAAGCGTTTGTTCGAGAGTCTGCTGGTCACGGAGAAAGTCATCGACTTTTTGCGGACGCTCTTCGCCGAGGTATTTTCGGAGAGCTAAACCTAGATTTCCCTCTACGAAATTAGACTGGGCCAACTCTATATCGGTAAGGAAAAAGCTATTTAGTAAAGCCGGTTCCGGAGCATCATTCAGGGCTTTCCATTGGTAAACTCGGATAGCGAACGAAGGTTCGGCAACCAAGTAGTCAGGCAATCCTAGATTTGCCAGATGGAGTCGGAAAGCGTCATTTATTACGGGCTTCGATAAAGGGAGAAGCTCTCCATCGTCGTCATACGCTTCAATCTGTCGCTTAATATCCGAGTAAGTTCTGATTCGCATTTGGGCCAGTGCTTCAATGCCTCAAGGTCTCTTCTACATGCGTGGGGCAACGCCCATCCAAAACTGGAAATTGCGACAGAACCGTCCTCAACTGGCTTTCCTTCACGATCGGTCGTGATAACCGCCAGAGCCGCGAAATCTCTCGGCTCTGGCCTTTCCGGGTGATGATCGTCGAAAGCCTGGAGAAGCAACTTCGTAGCGCGATCCATCCGAATCGCTCCAAGGTATATTTGGTAGAAGAGGTTTGTTTTCGGCCTCGCATTCTCTAGCTTGCCATCCCACGGAAGCGCAGTTTTTTCAAACTCGGCAACCCGCCATCTCTCTCCATCCGCAAGGTCTTCTGAGCGACGATACGTCTGTGGCGATAGGACCTCCCAAGCTAACCAAGCCGAAAGAATCTCATCGGGCCGGTTCGAGATAGGGGGAAGCGGTCTCGCTATGTCTGGAAGAGGAAAGTCTCGCTCAGCCATCTCTTCCCAACTTCGCCCAGCATTCTCAAACCCGAA
Organism: Verrucomicrobiales bacterium; assembly: GCA_002698785.1. Classification (GTDB taxonomy): domain Bacteria; phylum Verrucomicrobiota; class Verrucomicrobiia; order Verrucomicrobiales; family DEV007; genus Arctic95D-9. Next base: position 3,960 of record PAAG01000053.1, read on the forward strand.
ATTGTCATGACCAGTTTCTGGCTGTGACTCGCCCGAAGGAGTAGCCGTGTTTTTCTCTGGCTCAGCGCGAGATTTTGCTTCCGCCTCGGAAGAACGAGTGTCTTTCGGATTGGGTATCGAAGTGGTGCCTTTCCCCACCTTTTTGATAGCCTCTCTTACCTGCTCGTGGAGGCGATTGGCGCGATGGGTGCTTCGATGAATTAGCTCGTCATCGAGATTCTTCAAGATCTCCGGATTCTTGTGATGAGCCGTGAAAAGATTCTCTAGCTCTACAATACCAAAGTTGAAGTATGGGCGGTCCATTCCGGTATGCTATTTCGGTAAAAATCCGTTCGCAATTTATCAGTTCATATTCCCTTCAGAAATTGCAGACGAATTAGCGAGAGAATCCCGCACACCAATTGTTCTCAGTTGCTGTGATTCGTATTTGTTTTCAAGAAATCTAATGTTCAAAAGAAGCGAGGCAAAGTCGGAGGATTGGATTATCACAATGTGCGCGGAACTTGAGCACTTCGTGCATATGCAATGGTTTAACCTAACAAAAGCCCGAATAAGAGTAGTCGAGAGGTTGTCACTGTAAAGGCATCCAGCATACCTTGCTATCCCGTTCAACATCCCAATGCACCGAGAAGGCGTGCCGGTGAGTTCAATTCAGTCCTCATCTCCAAATAGCAGAGTTCATTTTCGCCACTTCCCAAGTGCCGAACGTGCAACACGTGCTGTCCCGCCCAAATCCAGAATCCTTCGTGCATTCGCTCTGTCGAGTGTTTCGGTATCGAGACACTCGTCATACTTGTGGAAATGCTTCGCAGGAAGGTGGGCAGCTAACTCCAATGGGTCAGACGCTCCAACCACGAGTTCGTTGAGAAAACCACGGAATCGTTCCTCATCTTTCATTCCTGAAAAAGTCAGGTGAAGTAGCCCGCACTCGACTTTGATTTCACGTAAGCTTGCCTCGGTAACGATAGTTAGCATTGTTTTTGTTCCAGCCCAAGGGAACCATCTCACCCCGCCGGGAAATGGCACAAGCTCACTCCGGTCGAGGTGATATCGATGAAATTCGGCCCGAGCCGACTCAATTCGGTTCATTGCCTCTGCGTCCAGGTAGACCAACGGTTCTTTCGTAGAGAGTATCTCTCTCATTTTTCCGATCACCGCATCATGAATGAATCCACTGGTTCCCATGAAGACTGGTTTAGTGTATCCGCGAGACGGCTGCACAAAGACAGATTTTAGTTCTCCATCGATGTCAATAACCTGCCATCTTCTTCCACCAAGAAGCAGATGCTGGCCAACGGGAGGGATTGAATCAACGGGTAGCTTTCCAATCTCATCTTCGCCACAGCGAACACTATATTCCTCTACCGCTTGGAAGGCCGCATAGAAATCCTTGCTTTCCACAATTCGCTCTCCTTTTGGTGCCAGAATCAAATTCCCATCAGCCATCTGCTCAATCAATTCGACAGAACCAAGTGCTCTCAACACGTTCTGGAAAACTCCGCTTTCCACGCTACGGAATGCTCCTTTCTCGCACAGTTGAAAAAATAGCCGATCGGGCCGAAGCCCTCCTGTCTGACGGAGAATGCTGAACATTTGATGAATCAAGGTGCTGAGATGCCAGTCATCCTCGTCCAAAGGCTCCAGCCACCCTTCGATCATCAGCTCAATTAAAGCGCAAAACCGAAGTAAATTGGGATAGAACCGATCCTCGATATTTCCCTCAGGTGCTGGATTCTCATCAATAGCGTATCCTCTCAAAATCGAACTCTCTCCTTCTCGACGACCAGATCGACCGACTCGCTGAACTAGCGAATTTACACTCCATGTGGGGCCAATTTGGCCGACCGCCTTCGCTGCACCGATATCAATTCCCATTTCCAGCGTAGCGGTGCAAAAGGCGGTTACTGGTAGTCCATGCCCTTCGCCCAGTTTTAACTCGCCTTCGACTTCCTCACGTATCTCCTTACTTATCGATCCATGGTGAATCCGAAACGGGTTTCTCGCCCACTTTTCCTGGTGGCTTATCTGTTGAAGTTGATCTGCCAATGTTTCTGCCAGGCCACGGCTATTCGTGAAGATTAGATTGCTTCCTTTGCGAAAGTCTTTGGCGAGGTCCGAGACAAGCCGAATAAATTCTGGATCTTCCCTCTCCTCTCCTTCCTCTTCGGCCTTCAGATAGCTTCGCAATCCCACCTTTAGCTCATTCCTGTCGGACTCAGGCGATATCACTTCGACTGAGGCTGGTAACGCTTCATCGAGGAATTGCTGGGCCACGGTCCAATCTCCAAGTGTAGCAGAAAGTCCGAGCATTCTTGGATCTGCACCTGCGGCAAGACGAAGGCGGGCTAGCAAGCTCTTTAAATGTGTTCCTCGAACTCCTTCCAGAAACGAATGAAGTTCGTCGATGACCACAAACTCTAGTCTTGAGTAGATTCGTTCGAGATGGGCTCCGTAGTTGATGAAGTTTGACTCCAGCGACTCTGGAGTGATTAAGAGCACTCCCCCAGGATTCTCCCGAAACTTCTTCTTTTGAGTTGCTGATACATCCCCATGCCACTTGTGCACAGGAATTTCTGCGTATTTACACAGGTCCTCCAACCGGCGAAATTGGTCGTTGATCAACGCCTTTAGTGGGCCTACGTAAACTGCTCCCACGCCTGATCGATCTGGCTCTTCCGCCAAGCGAGACAATATTGGAAGGAATGCAGCTTCGGTTTTTCCAGATGCCGTCGCGGCAGCGAGAACTATATCATTGTCTCTCTGAAGGACTGCGCGGATGGAGTCTTCTTGGAGTGGCCTAAGTCGTTCCCATTTCGTTTCTTGATTCCAGATCGCTTCTTGAATCTTTCGATGAAGCAGATCGAAAGCAGGGATCATAGCCGAAAGGTGGCAAGGTCGGAATCATCGTCATCGGCAACAGCCCCTTCTTTTAACACTCTCTCCTCTACCGACAAGCTGTCGTCAGCTTCAATAAAAACACCACCGGAATCCAAAACATTCTCCCATGTCGCTCCTGGATTGCTATCGAGAATATTGAGTAGGCCTATAAATGATCGAACAACGTCTCTGGGAGTTCGGAAATACTCCGCTCCCAGTTCTTCATTTGCTTGCCGCAAGACTTTTGTAATGGCTTCCTCTGGAACTGCCATCTTGCTAGGATCTCCGTCCGCGTGAACCAAAGCGATGTTTCGGAGGAGAACAAAAAGGTCTTCGGGGGCCAATGCCGCCAAACGGATTACCGGTCCAGAGAGATCAATGAAATCGTCACTAGCAAATCGGTTTTCTGCTAAACGGGATCTCAGTGCTTCGTAACTAAACAATCCTCGTCGGCGATCCTCCAGACATTCATCTGTCCCAGCAAAGAGAAAACCAATACCTTTCGCGTTCCCCTGGATTGAATCGTTTAAGATCGAAAGGAGTGCTTCGTAGTTGGCAGTCCGGGACCGACTGCTGGGCAGTCGATGTGACAAAACCACCATCTCATCACAGATTACGAGGAGTCCTCCATAACCGGCGATCCTAGCAAAAGCGGACATCAAAGAAAGGCTATTATAAAAAGTCTCATCGTCGATGATTCGTCTTACCCCAAGGTCTTCTCGTGCTTCAGTTTTCGTCGGATACTCAGCGCGAAGCCAGCGTATTGCACAACTCTTACCCCTGTCGTCATTCTCGAAATGGCTCTTCTGAAAGTGCCGTAGCACTTCTGCGAACTCGAATCCTCCCACGTATCCCTCCAGAAATCGAAGATTTCTTCCCAACTCAGCACGGACATCGGCATCCGTTCCTCCTTCTGACTTGATTCGATGGTTCGCCTCAGAGATCCATTGGTCACACACATTTTCCAATGCTCCCCCATCTGGTTGACTCTGGGAAGCCAGGTTGCGCATCAGTTCTGTGTATAGTGCTCGCGCCTCGCCTCCACGGGCATAGAGCCGACGCTCTGTTGTGAAGTCGGCTTGGGCCACTAACAATCCCTGTTTCAGTGCAACAGTCCTAACAAGGTTTAGAAAGAAGCTCTTGCCGCTGCCAAAACGCCCAACCGCAATTCTGAATGACGCTCCGCCTTCTCCGATTCTTTCGATATCTTCGAGGATCGCTTCGATTTCTCTCTTTCGGCCCACTTGAATCAAATGAAGTCCCTGCTTCGGAACTAACCCCGCTTGTAAGGATTGAAGAATCGCTGCCTTCTCTCTTCTCTTTACTTTCATTGTCAAATTTTCAGTCGTCTTCTGGTATTAAGTCGCTGTAGATTACGAAATCGCTGCCAGTCTCCTCGATAAGAAAGTCTCCCAAAGCTTCGTCGGACCAGAGATTGACTTTGGAAATCAAATCTGCTGGTAGGAGGTGGGATTCCGTAGCTAGCTCTTCTAATTGCTTTTCCGAGAACTCTTCCCACTGAATCATTTTCGTGAGAGGTTTCCGATAAGGTGAATCCAATTCTTCCATCCAGGAGGGGAAGCTTTCATCCTTCCCATTTCCACCGACAACTTCAGGCTCAGCTTTCAATTCGGAGTTTGCTTCCTCTTCGTCCATGATTTCCGACAGGACTTTCACAATTTGATCGGTTTCAGCCGTGATGCTGGCGATCTTGCTCATATCGAGCTGGAATACATTTTCTGGGGGTTTCTCGTCAGGCCGAGAGGGGATTGCCTCGCCGCGACGATTGCTTTTCTTGCCTTTGACTACCGTGACCTCAGTGAATGTCTCTGAATCTCCGGTCATTTGTTGCTCCAGAAAATCCGCAGGCAAATCGAATTTCCGAAATGCCGTCTTTAGCACTTTGTGCTCTTCCGGAGTGATTACCCCATCTGCCGCAGCCACCTGAATGATATACCGAGCTATCAATGGTCGCCGTGCTGGTGCAACCCCTCCGGCTATTCGATTCAAAGACTTCATCGCGACCGTTGTGTCTCTGAGTAGGGCTGCACCAGTAGCTTCCAAGAAAATCCGCTCATGATCGCAGGTTACTTCTTCCCGAGCAATGCTCTCGAACACAGCGACTTCTTCGGGATCTACTGAACCATCGGCGTCGGCAATGGCAATTGTCAGATAGAGCATGCGAATAAATCCGACCAGGTTCTTCGACGGATTTGCATGCGATTTTTCCGTAAGATAGACAGCGCATTCCTGGTTCCATGCTAACGGGAGTCCCGTGACTCGCGGATCGGGGGCTAACTGATACCCTAAGCCATCGATGTGCTCCGCGAGCTTCCGGCTTTGTGTTAGAGTTAGCTTTTCCCGGAAGGCAATTCCAAAGAGTTCTGCCATCACGGAAACAGGGAGAAAGAACAAGTCACCTTCTTTCTCACATCCGGTTATGATCCGTGTCCAATTCTTGTGAAACGGGTGGCTATCTGGTTTGCGTAACTCATCCGGAAGTTTGAGAAATGCCTTCAATGCTTGTTCATTTGCTTCGCCCGATTCGCCTGCCATGGCACGACTGTATCCGGAAAGATCTTCAATGCATTGATTCCAGATTGAGACTAGCGTCTTGAATTGGCTCCGGATGCCCATCACATGAGGCACTGATACCCTGAAGGAATGGTTCCTCGAATGGTAGGTCATTTGTAGTAAGGCAGAGCTTGCAGGTCGATACTCGGACCACACATCCCGTTTGGCCGCCTTCAAAATCATGCCGTCTGGATAAGCTTCTTCAAAACGCTGCTGGAACAATTTCCAAAACTTGTCTCCTGAACGCTCGATCACGACGCTGTGCCGAGTCCCATCTAGCCGTGGTGCAACTCGCAATGCGACCGTCCAATGTAAGGGCTCGCCTCTCTGATGCAGATTCGCCAGGATTAACTTCAACGCCTCACCATCGAGATATTTAGTGTAATTCAGATAGTTGGGCCATAGCGATCTGTATTGCTCCACTCCCTGGTTGTAGCCGTCCAAATGGAGCAAATCTGTAAAGTAGCTGCGTATCGAACCCGACTGCCCGCCATACATCTTTAACAGTTCTTGAACCTCTGCTCGAAGCATTGGGTCACGGTCGCGATCGAGAAGAAGCCTTCTCTCCAAGCCGTAGAAGAAGCAGAAAACATATCCCACCTGACGCACGGAAGGGTCTGAATCCCTCCTCCCCGATGCCAGCCATTCGAGATAGATTGCTCGCTGGTTAGGATACATCTTTTCGTAACTAGGGTAGTATCCTAGCTCTTCGTCAATAACGGTTCCTTTTGTCTGAAAGGGGAGCCCTAGAAAAATAGTCGACGGCTCGTAGGTCATCGCTCGATTTCCCTTGGCCGCAAATACTAGCCCTCCGTCGTAGCGAAAATTTCCGATCCGAATCGATTCATTTGGGCGAATCCATTGGATATCCCCTGAAACTCTTGAATTTGAGGGCGGTCGAGTCTTCGGAACGGGAGGAGGCTGCTTGTGCGACTTCGAGTTGTTCTCTTTCTTTTTCGGGAAAAACTTCCATCTCAGGAAAAAGCCTCCAGCGAGTCCCAGTCCTGCTCCAACAAGAAAACCAGGCAGCCCGTTCGCAAGAGACAAAACAATACCTAAAACAATTGCAAAAATCCACGGCATCGTAGTGAAGTTAAGTGGTCGATTCGGAAATGAAAAGTAGTTAGATACTAATTTGCAGGAGTTTTGCCCCATGCCTATGGACTTTGCTCAGCCACTCGACGGAAACAATTGCATGAGCAGAAGAGGGATTCTCGAATCCACCTTGAACAAGAAAGCCAAGGGATGACAAAAAGTGCTGATTTGCTCGACGCTCCTTCAATTTGCCCGAAGTCCAAAAACGTATGCGCCTGCAAGGAAGGCGTCGGATTGAGTAAGCAGATGATCATAGCTCATCGACACCCAAGCTTTCGACAAATTCTCTCCCCTTGGGAGTGACATGGAACCGCACTGGAGTAGTGTCCACTCCGTTTTCGACACTCGCTATGATCCCATTGTTTCCTTCTCGAACTTCGAGGAATCCGGCTTCGATCAATCGCTCATACAAGAGCCGCATACAGCTGGGGTAAGGGGTGCAATTGACGACACGGTAAAACTTGAAAAGGTAATCCAGTTCGATTTTTGAAAAGCGGTCGTGAGCAAAGCGAAGGTTCGCTTTATACAGGCGAAGAGACTTGCGATCAATTTCTCCACGGTCTGCTCTTCTGTGGCAGTTGGGACACAAGGCGATGAGGTTCTCATACTCATGCTTTTTAACTTTTTCCCACGGTTCAATGTGATGAACATCGACCTCGATGTAGCGGCAGGTAGGTATTGCACATCGGTGGCCAGATTCGACCAGGACACGTCGCCTTACTTCTGCTGGAATGGCTGGCCGGTTGTTGCTTTCCATGGGAAAATGATTACCAAAGACCTATGGTTGCGTCCCAATCCGACACTTGGCGTCTATTCCTCTTTCTCAATATCGGAAAGGTTTGAATTATCATGGGCGACGATTGCAGGACAACTATAACTGCTGCTTCAGGCGATCGTATTCCGCATGCAGCGACGCCATCTCCTCTTGTAACTTGGACATCCGTTTCAGGACATCGAGAGTAGATGATACCTTCTGCGCAGCAGCTTTACGATTAGGGGAGGTGTTTCCTTTCCGCTTTTTCCCCGCTTTCCCTGGAGTCGATACCCCTGCGCTGGTCAGCCAGTTCTTGATGGTAACGGGATTGATTGAAAACTTCTCCACGGCTGCGGATTGCCCACCCCTACCGTTCTCCTCATTGTAGGCACGGACAAAATCCACAACCTCGTCCTTAGTCTTTTTGTCGTAGCGAACTGCCATGGCTGATTTTAACTCAAGTGTTAGGCCGGAATCAAGGAATAGCCATAGCCTCTTTCTGCGATGGGGCTTATCACGATCAGAATCCACTCGGATTCGATAAGAACGTAGCAACTCGACTCTGCGAAATCCATCAGAGCATCGGGCAGTGCCGGTCTTCATTCGGTGAATCCACTCGTTGCCAAAACCTCGGTTTCTGCACGGATCTGAATACGGGGGTTATTCCTTGATCCAGCGATTGCAAAAACCTATTGCAAAATTGCGAAACCTGTGCGACGTTTTTGCATGCTCTTCGGTTATGCTCGCGTTTCTACTTCAGACCAAAACAATGAGGCCCAGATTGAAGCCCTGAGGGAGGCAGGAGCAGAAAGAATCTTCGAGGAAAAGGGTTCTGGGGGCCGGTGGGACAGACCGGAATTACAGAAGATGCTGGATCAACTCCGCAAGGGTGATGTGGTCACCGTGTGGAAGTTGGACCGGCTGAGCCGATCGCTTCTCGATCTGCTGAGGATAATTGCTCGCTTGGATGAACTGGGTGTCGGATTCCGATCAATCACTGAGTCGGTAGATACCACGACACCAGCGGGGCGAATGCTTTTACAGATGATCGGAGCCTTCGCGGAGTTCGAGAGATCCATGATCCGTGAACGCACACGGGAGGGATTGAAGGCGGCACGGAAGAAAGGCCGCATCGGTGGAAGGCCGAAAGCGTTGTCCGAGGATCAGATCGCCGAGGCAAAGAAAATGATAGAGTCCGGGAAGAAAACGAAAGCAGATGTAGCTCGCCTTTTCGATGTCCATCCGTCTACGATCAGTCGTCTGGTTTCGACCAACGGTGGTCTTGGATAGATCAACGAGTTTCGATCGGTTGATTTAACACCTTTTGTCGCGCCCTCCCCCTCACAGACTTTTCATGTGACTGTGTTGGCAGCTTTGTTCTCCTGAATGCAACGGTCGAGATACGCGTCGACTTCGCCTTCTGCCAAATCTATAAGACTCATAGCTTGATGGTCCGTTAGCTGACTAATTCGTGGGTCAGGCTCCCCTGACGAATGAAGTGCGTAGTGGTAAGCGAACAAGGGTATTTCGCTTTTGTTTTGTCCGTATCGGTTCGCCGTGAAGACCCTCAAGTCCCAGCAGTAGCCATCCAGCCACCAATAAAAATCGATTAGACGCCTTAGTTTTTCCGTTGTCAGAGGATGAGTATCCTCAATCTCAATCACCCATACCTCCTCTTCGTCTTCCTTGATCACGAAGGCATCAGGGATAAACCGAGGTCGATGATACTTCCACTCCCTGCTAATATCGCCTCCTTCAAGTTCTGTGAGAAGTTTGCGCATTTCCTTCGCAAATCCACGGCCTCCTCGGATCTCAGGGTTAAACGAACGGAGCATTCTTACCGTCAAGTCGCTCCATGTAGGATTTTCAGATGAACCCATCTTTCTTAGTAAAGATTTGAGGAATGGTAGCGTGAATTGGCAGCCTGCTCGATGAGAAGGCACTGATTTGAATCAGGGGAGTCAATCAACTTGCGCGGCGGGATTGGTCTTACGATCGCCGTCTTGTTCGGCCCGTTCGTCATACTCATCCGCATGATCAGGAGTTAGAAGAATAGGGAATCTGCCAGAATGATTGATAAACCCAATCGCGAACCGGTTGTGGCCACTCCTTACAAAGAAAGACGAAGTGCGTTGATCGAAAATAAGCCACGGCGGAGTTAATGCCTTCCCATCGACAATGTCATTGATGATTCCAGCAGTCTTCCGCTTGGCGTGAGTATTCCAGAAATTTGCAGAGCGATACTGGTGAGGGAGGCCCAAGATGTCTTTAAGTAAAATCACGCTGGCATCCTTAACGACCAGACCATTCTTGAACTCTTGGGGAGCGATGTCGTGATATCGGTCGAAAGGTGTATCGAGATCCCAAATTATCGAAAGCTGTTGAACAAAACCGATGCCCCGCTGCTCGAAGTCATTAGCCAGTCGATCAAGCGACTCATTGTCGTGATCATAGGTGACTGGGTGTTCCATTCCACGGTCAACGAGTTTCATTCTAGCTTCATCTTACCGAATGTTTACACGATGTAATTGCCTGTAAACATTGAGCTTCGACTTCTGGGTATGGTTCGAAGTTTCACTGGGTTGTCGACTAATCACTGGCAGGCAAATGATCATCCGCGTCTTGATTGGCCTCAGATTCGCGGATCTCGCCATCTGGCGAGATTATGAATCTCCGCTTATCGAAGAGGCTGAACATAACCATGGAAACATGATCCTCCCCCTTGATTACCGATTCCCTCTCGATTGTCTCGAAGTGAAGGAGGAACTGAATAGCAGCAATCTTTGTCGGTTCTGAACCTTCTACATGAAGTTCAGTATTTCTCTGAAACTCGTGGCGAATCAAACAATCCTCAGCCGATTTCGCTTCGGCGGTATTGATCAATCGGTTGATCAGGTCGCTAAGTTTCACGGAAGACATACCCGGCTCTTCGATCGTCATTCGTGTGGCATCCACGTGAACTTCGGCCTGATCTTGTTGGTCTTCCGAAGTCTGAACCACGTCAATTTGAAACTGGGTAGGAACTGGAATCAGCGCGGTAAACCGGAGATGAACATCCTTCACTCGCCCCTCCCAGTCGGCCTCAGTAGGCTCACGAAGTTCGACCAGTGAAATATTCTTATACTTCGCGAATGCAATCGCATCTTCGGTAAATCCCAGCTTCGAGACAATTACTCCCTTTTCGATGCCTGCGTCTTCAATGATCTCCGCTAGCTTTGTCACATCGTCTTTCGGGCGACGGCGATCCCAATATTTGCATTCGATGGCGGTCTTGTATGTGTGCATGCCATCGGAATGCTTTGCGTAAACATCAATTTGATGTTCAACGCCGGACTTGCCCAGAACTTTACAGTCTCTGCCCCAGCATACGATCTGGACCCCTTGCGATGCTCCAAGTTTCTCGTAGATGTCCTTAACAAGTTCTTCGTAGGTGCTCCAGTTCATGTTTTGCACGACGATAATGGTGACTTACAGCTCAAGTTCGTTGATATCCTCCGCCTTGGTCTCTCTTTGCAGTTTGCGGTTCCAAAATTGGTGCCTGACTTGGATGGGCGAGAAACATGCGGAAAAATGCGAAGATCTTTTGGGTGTGTTCATATCGATCCCTCATTCGCAGATACAATCAGTGGGCCGAGGAGAAATATTCCCAAACTGATGCCGAACCGACTTACCAAGGTAGTCTGGACGCTGTAGGAACTTGCACAGCATTAAATGTGTAAATTTGTGCGGGTTTATACAAATGGTCTTTTTCCCGTTGATCTTACACATTGTGGGGACTGCGGAATAATCGTTGTCAATAGACCACCCATATCTCTTTGGCGTTTTGCGGCTTCGAGTTCGAGTCCACTCTTTGAACCATTTTTGGGGTTGGCCACGGTGCTGCATTCCGTGACGAAAAATGCCCCAGAATCTTTCGAATACGTCCAGATCAACTTTCAAGTCTTTAGCCGCGACTTTGTAAAATTTATCGGGCAAATCGTCCTTCCTGATACAGTTGGATTTAATTCTGTAATACCTTTCGCAAAGGAAAATACCCGTAGATAGAATAATGAATGCACCATCACCATTCTTGATTCTTTTGAGGCGATTAAAGGGGCGCACATACCATTTTATGAACTTCGTGCGGTCATCCATATTTTTTTTAGAGAGAAAAACAGATTTATCTTAATTCTTAGTCTGCAATAGCCTCTATGGCCAGACAATCTGTGGGACTCGTTTTTTGCAAATCGTCGGTTTCGTTGGCTTTTGGCCGATGAACTCACAGAATTGTGAGTTTTCGTTCGGTAACCGTATCGCGCAACATCCATCTCAGCATGGGATGCGCGGAAAAGCAGAAACTGCATCTCCCAGAACATGGGTTATTGAGAATAATTGGCACTCCGTCAAAGGCATAACGAAACTCTAACAAAAATACTTTATCTGTCTTCACCTTCCATTGGATTCGAGGCAATCATCTATCAATCCGCAAGAATCTGTCTTACCGGACAAATCTCATCTCGCGGTTATATCGCGATTTTATAACGCAGCCCGTGCCAGGTGACTACCAGACAGATGATTTTTCGCAGTTATGTCGCAATTTTTATAACTAAATCAGTGTCCGATGTCTACCAGACAGATAGCGTTTCAAAGTTAGAGAACAGATTTCGCGTCACTTGTCAGAAATCAGAGAAAACACTTCTTAGATAGAACTTTTCACAGACCTGCGACTGCTTCGTTATTCTAATTTCCCCAGTCTCATTAAGCCCAACTTATTCTCATTAAACCTGGATCAATCCAAGGTGACCAATACAAGGACCGTAGGAGCGTCTGGCCCATATTCATCTTCCGCTGCTAACCCTAGGGCTTCGATATTCCAATCGCCTGCGTCTCGAATATTCCAGTTCTCAACTGCGGATACTATTTGATCGAGCAACTCTGTTTTAAAGAGCACTTCCACTCGGGGTTGGTTTTGTCTGTTGTAGGGGTAACGGAGCAACTCGCTGCTTCCGATTTCGTATTATGTCCCTGTCCCACAAGTGTCGATTCTCAGGTAAAATGGGGCTTTGAGCGCGTGCTTTTTGTCCAGTAACTTCCCAACTTGTCAAATTCCGGACACACCAAATAATGGGCTTGTGTTATAAGAAATCCTACTTTTGTCCAGCCCGTCATTCCTCCACATCTTTCAGCAGTTTCCACAGCTTGATATCCATTGCGTGACACAGGCGGAGCGCACCTTCCAGCGACATGAATCTGTCTCCATTCTCAAACATGGAGATCATCCACAAGGACATTCCAGCCCGTTCTGCAAACTTAGTGCGCGACAGTCCCCGTCGTTTCCGAAAATCAATCAACGCCGAGCGCAATCTTTCCTGCACGGCGGAATCGACTCTGTCTGACGGCTTATTGGGTTTCGACACACACAATCAATGACTCAGGAAGACAGAGTTACAGGGTCAACAATTGTTGAGTTTTGGGTGTTCTCGGGGCATATTGAAGGGTATGGAGAACATCATCAATGCCATTGTGATACCAACGAGAGTCATTGTAATTTACCTCACTGTTGCACTTTCCATGTCCTCCGTTCTGGGCGAGGGCAACGTATCGGCCAAAGGACTTGTCATTCGAAACCAAGGTCCCGGCAGTTCTAACGATCTTGCTTATGCGACCGAATATTCGGAGATCGAGAAGTTCGCTCACGTCACGAACCTCACTCCCGCTACAGGTGGAAATAAGATCCGACTCTCCAATGATCAGGTCGTTGAGGTCGTGGAGTATTTCGATTTCTCAACAGCATCCATTACCTCTGATCAACAGATTGCGGACCTAAAGGCGAGGCCAGCAGCTTTGGGTGTTCTTGCTCGGAAATACCCCAACGCCCATCGGTTGCTTGCAGAAGAAGCGACTCGACTGCAATCAGCCATCCAGATGCTGGAACAAGGGAAAGTTCTTATCGGTGGCCAGTGGAAGGACAAGGACGCCATGGCCACCTCTTCTGCACCGGAGAAGCTCTCGATCACCGTTCATCTGGACGGGGGGCAAGCTCGAACATATACGGGAGTTACCGTTACAGGTCAGGAACCGGACTCCCTTCAGATCATGCACTCCGGGGGGGCAGCCACGATACCATTTGAGCAACTTACTGCTGATGATCAAAAGAAATACGGCTTCGATCCTGTGAAAGCTGCGGAGTATCGGAAGCAGAAGGAGATGGCAATTGCCAGTCAGCCTCCGTCACCTCAACAGACTTCAGGCACGACGGGGGCTAGCGGGACTAACAAAGTCACCTCGATCAACGGCGACTCCACTCCGGAGGATGTCGTGAGTTACATGGGAGAGCCGGAGAAAGAATTTGTGAACAAACTGGGAATGCCTGCCTTCAAATTCCAGAAGGGAACAATGGAAATCACCACCTCCTTTCAGGAAGGCTTGCTGCGAATTATTCAGCTTCAGAGCACTTCCCTGAAAGATGATGGAGCAGGGTTTGAACAAGTGAAGCTCTTCCTTAGGGAACCAAAGCCAGTCTACTCTGATGGCAGCGACGATGGGACAAAGATTCTAATCGAATACCAGAGTCCCGATGGTGAAGCACAACATCTGATTGAGCCGATAAAGCAACGAGGAACTGTGACTGTTACGTTCGACTGATCCGCAGATGATTGTCGAGTGCCCTACATGCCATGGGACGGTCGAGGTTGAGGACTCTAGTGCTGGTTCAGTCGCAGAGTGTCCACTATGCCGTAATGCCTTCCTGACGCCACAGGAGGCTTCTCAGACGCAGGAGACGACTGCTGGTAAAACTCCAGAGGGGAAAGTCTCTAAACGGTCTGTTGCCAAAGCCGTGGCATCTGCTGCGTGGAAGACAACTTCAGCAGGAAAACGCCGAAAGGCGAAGGCATGGGGATGTGGCTGCATCTCCGTTCTTGTGTCGCTGGTCTTAGTCATTGTCGTCGGAATCGGATTGTTGGCGTGGGGTGTCTGGGGAGCGGTAAAGGAAGAGTTCACAATCTCCGATACGTCTGAAGAGATCCAGAGATCGGAGCAGCTTCAATCGACTACCGACTCTTCACGGGATGATCACAATCTCGTGGATACACAAGTCATCCAACAGAAACCATCAGTCGGGACCGGAACTTCCAATGAGACGGGAAGTCCTCCGATTGTGATTGGTGAGCCTGAGAAGAGTTCGGAAGTAGTCGTTGAGGACAATGACCCTCACATTTCTCTCGATCGAATAGGAGCATTCTTTACTGATATCGGCGACCGGATCAGAAAGGTATTCGTCAGTGATGACCCGCAGTCAGCAGAGGGGAGCGACAAGGGTGATTCCAACGCAATACGCAATCTGATATTGACCGGCGTCTTCTGTTGGGTGGTCTTTCTCATACTGTATTTCACCTTCCGAGGAAAATGCCCGAACTGTAAGAGGAGGAGAGTCTTCAAACGGATCGGTAAACAGGTGGTAAGTCGGGAAAACTTCTTCAGGACAGTTCAGGAGAGAAAACAGGAACACAAGATCAACAAATACGGACAACGGGTTCCTTCTTACGAGTATCACTCGGTAGACAGACCATTTACGAGAACCACTTACCTTGTTACCACACGCTGCCAAGCATGTGGGCACGAGACCCGAAAAACACACACAGAGGAGAAGCGGGAAAGTGCTTGAGGAGTGTGCCACACGGTGAAGGAAGTATCACGAAACAGCAAGAATCGGGTGATCACCTTGTTTCAAAAACTTGCGATCGAAAGTGCAAATGACGCGATTCCCAGTGTTGAAGCGAAAAAATATTGCGGTCGCAGCCCGTCGCCTCCGTCGCCGAGGCTCCCCTCCTCCTAATCTTATAACTACCTCATATTCAGCCATAAGTGATATAGAGTAGAGAAGGGTAGAGAGGTAGAAAAAAGTGGATGTGGCGTAAGCGTTTCAGCTTACGTCATCTTTTTTCACAAAAATAACTTGCTCTTTTTTAATCTCGTCCTTATACGGCCCGTATATAGGGCCTTATAGGCCCGGTATGGCCATATTGGACTTATTGATCATATAGGCCATATAGATCTTATTGGCCTATTATTTTATAAAATAAAGCTTCGCTTCATTTTGTTTTTCTCTATCTCTAGTTTAAATAAGACTTAAAGACCTAATATGGCCAATATGTCCAAATAAGATCAATATGGTCAGATAAGGCCCTATATGGCCAATTTGGCCCTATGTAGGAAAACCCGTGTTATCTGTCCAGCAAACCACGGTATATCTCAGGGTTAGTGAGAAACTGGATGTCGGAGCCTGACCGAGATGCCTTTCTTTGGCCCTCAGATCGATTCTGAGGCGTCTTTTGGTTCTTAGTGTAAGGTTTGTTGTCGAAGGCGGTGAAAACGCCTCAGAAGCCATTCTATCGTAATTTGTGTTTTAGCATTTCGGTTGATACCATGTAGCCCACGTTTATTCGGATCTCTGTTTCGGAGTCGAGAGTGGGATTCCGGTTCTGAAGGCGAGACAATATTGCCGTAACTCGGCCCGATACTTCCGCAACGGAATGGAAAGGCAGGCCCGAATTATCGGCTGCCTCGTCTCGCTGTTGTGCTTACACGGAGATTCAAGGCGTTGAAGCCGGAACGGCAGAAGAATCACAGGCAAGCTATTTACGCACAGAGAAAGAACACCTCACTTCTACCGACCCGATCCCCAGCCGAATAAACGTGGGCTACATGGTATCAATTGGGAAGGTCGCCGAAATTCGCAAACGCGAATTACCGAAGGTAGGCTAGGTTCCGAATTGATACCATGTAGCTGTTTGGGTCACTCGCCGCCATTCTTCCGGAAGAGGCACCATTATATTGTGAGAGTCCTGCGAACTCATCATCATGGGTCTAAACAGGGCGGGTATGTGACCAACATGACATTGCCCCTCATTTTCCGAATGATTCCAGAGTCGCCAAGCCAATTGGTTCGTGTCTCCCGGAGGATGGCGATAAAATCGCTGGAGGTCGCGAATCTGGAGCTGATATTTCGGCGACAAGGGAAAGTGAATGAGTTGATGTAGCGATGGTTCTGGGAGTTAAAATAATCCCAATGAAGACTAAATCAGAAGAATCGCTGTTGATCAGAAAATCAGAATTGTCTCGCAGACTTAATGTTTCAATCAGAACCATCGACAACTGGATGGCTTCCCGTAAAATCAGGTTCATCCGGATTGGTGGGACGATTCTTTTCAATCCAGTGAAGGTTTTAGAGGACTTGGAGAAATTCGAAATAGAAACTGCCTTCGATTCATATTGATTGCACTCATCAACCCGTGGCTTGTAGAGCTTCGTCTTCAAAATCAGGTGCTGATGTTGCCATTGTTAAGACAGGCCCAAGGCCGGACACTACTTGTTGCTTGTTATCCACGTAGTGTTTCGATGTGATCCGGATATCACTGTGTCTCAGCAGGCTGGATGCAGCATGGATACCAGCCTGTGCGCAGATAAGTGTCCCATACTCCTTCCTCAAGGCATGAATGGGATTTCGGGATGATATTCCCTGTGACTTGAGCCACGTGATCAACGTATCGAAATGGCGGTGTGCGCGGTAGTGCCGATAGGTGACTTGAGGCTTAGCCTCGCCCCCATCAATGACGAACTTCCCCTGTGATTTTTCCCATTGTTCTCGGAAAAACTGAAGCACTTCAAAATCCACGGGCATATCGCCGCAACTGTCCGCTTTGGGTTCGAAGCAGTCTGTCGGCTCAATTCGCAGAATCCCTTTGTTCCAGATGAACTGAGACCACTGAAGTTTGTCGATCTCGTTCCTGCGGAGGCCCACGGTCAAAGCCAGCAACAGAATTTTGAATGCTTCCCTTTTCGAGTTTGCCTGTATCTGTGCTATTTCGCGAGCGCGAGGCAATAGGGGGTGCATTGGAATCCCTTTGTAGAGGGCTACCTCATTCTTGGGTATGGCGGCATAGAGTTCTTCGGTGGCTGCTTGGAGAAGCTCGTGAGGTTCACATTGTGATCGGTAACGATATGAGCCTTCAGATTCGTAGATAACCCCGTCGAATGGCAATGGGTCCGGTAGTTCAATGTGCTTCAAGAAGTTTAGATGCTTCCGGCTGAAGAGCGATTTCGCATTTCTGATGTTGGAATTTACGGTGCGACGTTTGGCTTGCTGATCTCGCGGGTCTGGCTTCGCCTTCTTCAGATACTCCAGTTTCCAACGGTTTACCTTCTCCGGAGTAATACGGCGCAGTTTTACAGCGTTTACGCGATCTCTCCACGCTTTCGCACCACCGTTGACGTAGTCACGACGGTTTGTTCCGTCCGCGTCTTTAATGTTTGCGACTTCGGATACAATCCTTCGAAATTTGTAAACGTAGGTTTTGAAAGTTCGTGCTTTCAGGGAGGTAACTTTTGAGACCTCTTCGATGAACTCACCGACGGAAAGGTCTGTCAGCACTTCCATTTGGCCTTTGAACCGCTTCCGAGCTTCGGCCCAGCCAGCACCCTTAATGCAGTGGTAAATCTCCACCGACTTCTTTCCGGCTGCACGCTTTGACGATTCACCGGTAGAAAAAGTTTCTCTGTGGCCATTGACCTGAATCCGGATGGAATAGATTTTGGATTCATGAATGTCGCCGCGAAAATTCTTTGTCGGAAAAAAAACCCGCTGTTCCCAATACCGAAAATCGGTTTTGGAAAAAGAAGTTTTCGAGTTGGAAATTCTAGCCACTTTCTAGCCACTTTTTTCAGGGGTCAAGGTGAGTTAGCGAAGTTCACCGGAGGTCAACTATCGGCTATAATCCCTTATATATCAAGCCTTGCGGCTCGATTGAGCCATCATGAACCCTAACGAACCACCTAATTGAGGGTGCTCTGAAAATCCTTGTGTCCCCAGTTCAAATCTGGGTCGAGCCACCTTTCTTCTCAAATGACAAGAGGCGCCGATCGGCGCCTTTTTTCGTTTCCGATTGCTGACTTGACGGAGGAAACGTTCTCGGGCGATTTGTCTGTCGTGTGATATGCGGCTGCTGCTTAAATCCCTTTTGCGAATGATCTGGATTGTTCTCGGAATAATCGCCCTCGGTGTCGTTACTCTGTATTTTCTGCAGGACAAAATTATCTTTTATCCCCGTAAGTATGTGACCGGGGATCGGGAACTCGCGGCGAATTACGAAATTCTGGAATACATTACCAATCGGGATGGCAAGCAGAGGGCCTACTATCGAGGCCCAACGCAAGTCGCCCCTGAAAAGCTCTGGGTCCTTGCAGGTGGAAACGGATCTCTGGCACTCGAGTGGGAAATCATTGTAAAGAAGGCATCGGAGTTGAATCCCGAGAATGGCTTTCTGCTTATCGAATACCCTGGTTATGGAATGTGTGCGGGTAATCCTTCTCGGGCTGGAATTCAGCAAAACGTTGAAGGGGCTATCGAGGCGCTGGGTGAACACTTAAACCGTGACGATGCTACCTTGAAATCTCGCTCGTCCTTTCTCGGTCATTCTATGGGGGCTGCCGTGGTTCTGGAGACAGCCGCAGATTGGAAGCGAGGAGAGGTGATTGCACTGGCACCCTTTACCTCCCTGCAGGACATGGGGGCACGGATGGTGGGCCGCCCCCTGTCGAATTTGGCTCGGCACAAGTGGGATAATCGGGCCGCTGTTCGAACAATTGCCAGTTTTCCTGATCCAGAGATATTGATCCTCCATGGCGATAGAGATCAGGTTATACCCATTGAAATGGGGAGGGAGCTTTCCGAGATGAAGCCGGAAACTGTCACCTTCCATGAAATCAGCGGCGTAGGCCACAACAACATCGTGTGGGAGGTTCGAGACATCCTTGTCACCGTTCTATCCAAGTGAGCAGCGTTCTGACTCAGGACGGATCCGGTGACATAATCGGTCGTTGAGTGTGAGAGGGAAAGTGTCGATTCAGGGTCTGTTTGGGAAATTCACCAAAAAAATCGTTGTACTGGGCAGCAAAGTAGCCCGACCATTTTAGTCCGACTGATTCTGCAATCTCACTAACTTTGCTTTCAGATGGATTTGCATGGAGAAGAAGCTCCCTGCAATAATTCAGTCGTAGCACCTTTAAATACTGCGACGGCGAGCAGCCTTTGCAGTCTTGGAATGCTATCTCCAGCAATTTTCTGCTGCATCCCAGATCCAGGCAAATCGCAGAGAGTGGCCGTTTGAAATTACTCGATTTGGCTAGAAAAATGGCACGCTCTACCAAGTCACCTCTTTTTGAAGAAGGGAGTTTGAAATCGACGGTATTGGGAATCGCGCTCGCGATCGAATTGATGAGGGTAGTTTCGAGAAACTCTCCATTTCCGTTCTTCTCATCAGTCAGTTCTCGTAAGAGTTTGTCTAACGAATTTCCAAGAGGGGGGCGGGCCCCATTTGAAATGCGGAGGAAACGGTGAGCATTTTCGTAGTCCGGCCATTCACGGCCAGACAGTCTTTCAAACACTTCTCGGAAAACATCCTCCTTTATTGCAGCCGCGACAATAACGCTTTCTTGAGGAAGGAGTAAATCCACCTCGCCTCCACCGGGGCAAAAAACTATGGCGTCGTCTTCGTGCGCACTGTTCCAGTATCTACCCAGTTCACGAGTTTTCTTATCAGGTATGCCAAAGGCAACAAAACCCGGAGGGATGTGACCGTAGCTCTGTGAGGCTGCCGAAATCAGCACACGTAAAACAACGGCATTCATACTGTAGGCAATGTTTGTATGAGCCGAAAAGCTCCCTTCACTCAACTGCACAGAATAACCTCCCAACGAATCCGAAAGAACACTGCCATACTCCTCAACGGTAGGGCAGTTGAAGGTCTGAGTGCGAATTACATCTTCCATCACCTATCGAATGGTTGGGATTCGCCCTGGCTGCACCGCGAGCGTGTTCGGGCTACGGCTTGTTGCTTGCTGAACCAGAAGATCACGATGCGACATGTCGACGGCAAATTGAGGTTTTGAAATAGCTTACAAAGCCGATCGGAAAAACCATGCGGAAGGGTTGTAAAAACAATAATAATAAGAAATATTAGCAGTAAAGGGGGTTGCTGTAAGGTGAAAAATGCGAACCCCTGAGAGAAAGTCAATTTGAGCGTGAGTCGATCACCTAGCGCAGTTGCGTTATGTGATGCGACTGGGGGCCGAGTTTCGTACCCAGTAGATGTGTGGATGCCTTCTTTTCAGGAGAAGGGATGCAACGCAAATTCGAAGTGAAATTCCGCGATTTGGGTCGACCCCACTCACTTATCAAAGTGCTCTCCGGTGCCTTTCTCAGGGAAAAGGCCGCCTGGATGTGCCGACTCTTTCTGACCGGGGCAATTCGCTGATAGCCCCTTGTTTTTTCTCAGTTGTAAGAAATTGCCGAGTCGAATTCCGTTCCTTTTACCTGTGAGGAAATGGATTAGCTAATTAAGGTTGAGTCAGCAATTAGGAGAATTGCAATAACAACGAAAGCCAACCTGAGAAAGTAATGAAACAAAATCTAGAACTCCGAAAATATAGTCGAGTTAAGAATAAACGATCAACTCAACCTCTGGTGCGAGTCCAGGGAGGGAAAATCTTCCTGAATCGAATTCTCGTCGAGCGCATCGACTGTGTGTTTGTGGACCTGTTCGTCGACGAAAACAATCAGACTATATTGGTGAAGGAGGGAAATGACTTCAAGCTGTGTAAGACCATCCATGGCCGAGGAGTAATATCGGCGTCTCTTTTCCTGAAAGAGTTCGATTTGTCCGAAGGGTTCTTCCCAGCGGAAGAACACGAGGGAGGTTATATCTTTGAATACGAATGCAACTAAGAAAGGAGCTTATGCACGTAGAAATGTTTTCACTTTGTGAGCAAGCATGGGTAACTACCTCAAAATTAAATGTTAGTGGCGTCTTTGATGAGATTGAAACCGATATGGTTCCCTTTCGACATTCGGGATTGACAGCAGTGGCGAGAGTTCGGTTCGAACCGGTAGAATACGGGGAGAAGGAGTATCGAGTGGAGTTTATTGATGAGGACGGGAATAACGTCACTCCTCCACAAGCCGGGACCATCAGTAGGAACTGTTGGGCAAACAACCGATCGGATACGGCAAATATCGTTGTTCAGTACTCTGGGCTGCAGTTCCCTGGGTATGGTAGCTACGAACTCATCTTTCTGGTGAATGACAGGGTGGAGGCAATCACTCCGCTGGAGGTTCGTAAGACTGCCAGCGAGACGAGTTTCTTCGATTTCTAATCTGAGTTGTCCGGAATTCGCCTACTCGTGTATTTAACCAATTCAGGCTACTCAATTGACCGAGAAGTCAGGCGAAACAAGCCTTATGCGCAGTTCGGGATCAATCCGATTTTTGTTCGGATTGATCCCGAATGGCAGAAGGTTCGCTCATCGAGACACTGCCGCGCGGCAGTGATTGGACTCAGATTTGAGAAAGTGCCAGGCAATCGTGGCGCTAACTGGCACCGCATCTCCTACAGTTCCACCCTTGAGGAAATTTGATATCAGGTGTGTCGTCGGAGTCGGACCGACAACATTCTTGTAAGAAACAGAAAATCCTATCTGAGTCCTGGCCTATGTCGCGGAGGCTTTTGAGCTCGAGAGTGCATCGCCGCCACTGCTGACGTGAGGATTCTCAGAGCCATTTCTTACAGAATGATTTGGGAGATTCATATAATTGAAATGCCCGTTGTTCCCTCCGAATGCTTGCGGTATCGAAATGTTGTCGCTTTCAACAAAGCTGCGCACCAGTTCAGGAAAATGCTGTATGCAGAAGTAGCAAATTTCGGCATTATTCTGGAGTTTTAACTTTTGCATCAAGCGAGTCCGATAGGTGCTAATCGTTTTGGAACTAAGGGAGAATTCATGTCCGATCTCCTTTGGTGATAAACCTACCCCAAGTCGTATGAGGACGTCTTTCTCTCTTGGGGAGATGGAAGAATCTGCCAACCAGTTTTCCTGCGCTGTGGCCATTTTTATCCGCCTGGAAACCACAGCAGAAGAAAAAGAACTTTTTCCCAGGGCCGAGCGCAGGCTGTTCTCGAAGACCTCAGTCGAATCCTCCTTGGAGATTATATTCTGCGCGCCTAGTTCACGGCACTTCGAGATCGTGAAGAAGTCCAAGTTGTTGAGGACTAGCACCAATTCGCAATTTTGGGGAGGGGTGCGAAATGCTCGATAGATATGCTCGGGCTCTGATCGTCCGTACAACCCGAACTCAAGGTAAACGATCAAGTTGTTCTCTGCATTCTGGGTAAGAAACCCCAAGTTATCATATGCTTCTTCAATCGTGAAAGATGGGACGCTCGAGCCTATCTGTGGGTGAGATTCAGCCAGTTTCTGTAATGCAAACGTGGAAAGACTTTCTTTCCCTATGACGATCGCCCTGAACTTCTGTTCGGGGCGTGTTGGATATTGTCTGTTCATTTTTGTTCGTGTTTGATCGGTGATTTCGTGGAGTCGGGGTCATTGCGGTGGGAGGAAAAAAATGAAAGAGAAGGATCCCGTAGGTCTATTCGCCAAAGCGGGGCGGGGGATGGTTCTGAGGAATTCGGGTCAAAATAGCAATTAAATTTTATGGTTTGTATTCTTGTTATGGTCGCTCTGGGATTGCTTCTTGCAAGCTAGGCTCGTCGGCTAAGTGCATATCGCACATGAAACCGTGCTGCAATTGTGAAAATGAAGCCCAAAATTGTAATAATGTCGAATTGGAAGGTGAAAAATGCGTAAAGTAACTTGAAATATACTTTTTTAAAGGTGAGAAATGAGAATCAGAAATGAGAAGTTATCCTGCGGATTGCGTGGGGTATCTCACCTGACAGAGAACCTGAACTAAACAACCAACAGAAATCACAAAAATTACAAAAAATGAAGGCAAATATGAAAATTTCTTTCTATTTAGCCCTGGGAATATGTGCCACATCTTTGGGAAACGCCGAAGATGTCCCTTTTCCAGCAGGCGACTTTGAGACAAACCCAGCTTTGAACTGGACAGTAGATGGAGATGCTGGATTCGAGACAGTCACAGAAAACACCTTTGGGAGGGTTGCTCCCCAACTCATTGGTGGAGCAGGCGCTCTAACCGCTACAGCAGCGCCGTCATTCCAGTCTGATTCACTTTATCGAGTCACTCTCGATGTAGCGAGCGCTTCTCTATTGGCGCTTTCCTCGGAATCCTTCAGAGTCCAGGTGTTGGATGGTAGCGATGCCGTTGTCGCTGAATTGACGCAAGATCAATTGGTTGGTCTCCTCGGATTGGATCTTACAATCGTAAATAGTCTAACAACAGATCTGAATCTGCTGGATGGCGGAGTGTCAGACGATTTGCTCCTCCAGGGCATTGTGAGGGATTTACTTGAGGCGCTGGCATCGAATGGTGACAGCGATGTGTTTGGCGCCGTTCAATCCCTGATTGAGTCGCTCGTAGGTGCTGACCAGAGTGTGATCACTGAGGTGGTCGCTCTACTGGGAGAAGTCCTCGGCGGAAATCTAGACCCAGGAAGCTTGACTTCACTCGATATTGCAAACCTGCTCGAGCTGGACCCTTCAAATGATATTGTCGTAGCAGTGGAAGATCTTCTCGGTTTCGTTCTAGGTAATGAAGGGCCGGTTGAAAATCTCGTTGCAGTTCTGGAGGCGCTCCTCGGAGATTCTGGAGATCTTGGCGACCTCGACCTGATAAACGACTTACTTGCGACTCTGGCTGGAGAACAGGAACTCGTTGAGTCAGTTGCGAATATTTTGAATCTTTCTCTCGTGGAAGATTTGCTGGGAGGCTTGTCAGGAGATGACACCTTGTCGTTACTTGGAATCCTCGATCCTTCTGGCGGCGAGTTTAAAGAGGTCAGTCTACTTTTTGTGGTGGAGGAAACGGCCCCTGCTGGAGAGTTTAAAATACGGCTCTCTGCAGAATCACTCCTATCAGCAGGATTTACCGCTGATTTCGATAATGTGGCAGCGGAGAGATTTGACCTGGTTTCTACCCCAGTTGATGTGCCTGGGAATGTAACAAATACTCGCCCCCTTATCCGCGCAAAGCGTCAAAGGGTCATTCGAGTCACCAATCGCCCGCGGGTGAAAATCACTGGAGTGGCGAAAGCCTTTGGCGAGGGGAACTCGATTACCAGAGTTCAGGTGGCAGTTCGAGGCAGAGGGGCTCGACCGGGCGAGCGCCGGTTCAGAAACCGGGTAAAAGGAACGGAGAATTGGAGGGCGAGAGTTCGAGTTCCAGTAGGCGACCGAAATCGCGTAATTTTCCGCGCCTTCGATGCAACAGGGAAGAAGTCGGTTACATCCCTGGTTCGAGTGCGCAGAGTTTCTCGGTAGGCAGTAGGGCTCTCCAGCATTGCGGGCCTGCGGGCCTTCTTCGCTCTATTGCTTTCGAGATCTGAGCAACTCCAGTAGTTGCTTGCCCCCCCCAAGGGCACCCGTCTCCGGACGGGTGCCCTTACTTATTTTCTTAGCTGGTCCAGTTGTCGGAGTCGGCCACGTCTTTTTGATAGGATTCCTAATTCGCTCGATTACCATTGTATGTTCGATAAGCTGGAATGATGGGAAATCTTGGTTATGCTTGAGTCGCCCGGAAGGGCAAACTCATGAGCACCGAACCCGGACAGGAATCCCTGGAGCGAGGTCAGTTTCCGATGACGCGTTGGAGCTTGGTTCTTGGCGCGCAGGAGGGAGACGATGAGTCCAGAAAGAAAGCTCTGAGTGAGCTGTGTGAAATTTACTGGTATCCTCTCTACGCATACACTCGCAGGAAAGGATTGAATCCAACGGATGCGGAAGATACCACTCAAGGGTTCTTCTGCGAATTACTCGCAAAAGATAGAGTCCAGCTGTTTTCCGAAGAAAAAGGCAAACTGAGGGCATACCTGTTATCTGCGATAAAGAACTACTTGAGGGATCAGGCAAAAATGACTCGAGCCGCCAAACGTGGTGGCGATCAGGTGATTTTGTCTCTGGATGTGGAACTGGCAGAACAACGCTATGCCTACGAGCCGACGGATTTTGATACTCCGGAGAAATTGTTCGAACTGCGGTGGGCCCTTACGATTCTCGAACGGGTCTTCGAACGTGTGAAGGAGGAATACGACCGGCTCGGAAAGTCTGAGGCCTACCTTGCTCTCAAAGGTCTTCTCGCAGGGGACCGAGATGATTCCTTTCGTGAAATTGGGGAGAAACTTGGAATCTCTGAGGGCGCTGCCCGAGTGACATTGCATCGAATGCGAAAGCTCTACCGAAGATATTTGGAAGAGGAAATCGCAGATACGGTTTCCGAAGAAGAATCGATCGAGAGTGAGATCGAGCATTTCAGTACGGTATTTTCAAACTGATTCCCGTTGCCGCCCATGTCGTCTATCGGTGAGCCAGATCCTGAAACTTGCGACCAATGCGGAAAGGCGATTCCAACCTGGGCACCGGGTGGTAATTGCCCCACCTGTTTGCTGGGCACGAAGCCCGCTGGTTCCGGGAACAGGGAGACCGCAGCGAGCATGCGCGAGCGAATCGGCGATTGGGAATTGATTGATCGAATTGGGGAGGGGGCTTTTGGAGTTGTCTACTCAGCTGAGCAGCTTCGGCCGGTAAAAAGATCGGCAGCAATCAAGATCCTGCGTCCCGGGATGGCTTCGAAAGAAGTCTTGGCAAGATTTCAGGCGGAGTCACAAGCACTCGCGTTGATGAATCATCCTGATATTGTCACGATTTACGGTGCGGATGCTACAGAAGATGGGCGCCCCTATTTGGTGATGGAGCTGGTGCCCGGTGTGCCAATCACCGAGTATGCAAAAGGCCTCCCGGTTTCTCAGAAACTGGTTTTATTCGACCGGGTATGTGCGGTGGTCGAACACGCGCATCGCCACGGAATCATCCACAGGGATTTAAAGCCGGGTAACATCCTGGTCTACAGTGACGAAGGCGACGGGAAACCCGTATTGAAACTTCTCGATTTCGGACTCGCAAAGGCGACCGAGCAAGTGCTGACCGAAGCTACTATTCTTACCTCAAAGGATCACTTTCTAGGAACGCCTGAATACATGAGTCCCGAGCAGGCGAGGGGGGGTGATGTGGATACTCGATCGGATGTGTATTCTCTCGGTGTTATTCTTTTCGAACTGCTCGCAGGTCAGCCTCCCTTTGTGTTGCAATCAAGATCTCTTGACGATGTTTTCGATTTCCTTGCACGAGTAAGAGAGGAAGAACCACCACGAGCATCTGATCGGGCAGAGGTCGAATTTCAGGCTGATTTGGATTGGATCGCAGCGAAGGCGATCGAAAAAGACAGGGAGAGAAGGTATCGCTCGGTCGCGGCTTTGAGGGAGGATCTTCGTCGATTTGGGCGCGACGAGCCGATCAGCGCCCGTCCGCCCGATACTCTCTACCTCGCAAAAAAATTCATTCGTCGGCATTGGAAGGTAACTGGCGTCGCGACTGCGATTGCATTCTCCGTGGTCACTGCAGCCGTGGTCAGCGGGATCATGGCGGTGAAAGCGCGGAAGGCATCGAAAGAAACGAGAAGCGCCTATTCTGAGTCCGATCTGCGATCTGCTGTAGATGAGTTGGACAGAGGAAATATTGCCAGGAGCATTGCCTATCAAGTTCGGAGTTTGCGGACCGATAGTGAGAACACTGAGGCAAATCGATTATTAAGATCGACGCTGGATCAGTTCCCGATAGCGGAACAAATCACCCACAGGGCAATTTCTGACGAGAGCATTCGAGATGCCCATTTTTTTGGGGATGAGGGAAATGTGGCAACTATTTCGCAATACGGAACCATTCGATTCATTGGGCCGAATGGAACGCAAATCGCCCCCGAGATCTTTATTGGTGGCACCAACCACTACACCCAAATCGCCCCAGCCGAAGACATTCTGGCTGTCACCAATATACAGGGAGATATTTATTATTTCGATCTCGCCACGTACGAAACAGTTTTCCAAGGCGCTGTCGGTGGTGGGGCGGCGCAGCACAGTGAGGGACTTGAGTTCTCGGTGAACGGGAAATACTTTTGTATGCTGTCGTCTGATAGATCGGTCAGCGTTCGCGATGGAAGGAATGGAGAATTGCTCTGGCGGAAGCAATTCGACGAGGTCCCCGTCTCAGTGGCGTTCTCGCATTTGGGAGAGAAATTGGCTGTAGCTTTTCTGGATGGAAGAAGGGTCGATTTTGTATCGGCAGATGGGGAGATTGTCACGGATGTGCCACAGCAACCAGAGCGTGTTCACTGGCTCGTTCCAGAGGGATCTGGATATCGGTACTACACTGTCAGCACCGCAGGAATAGTGGCCGCATGTGATAATGGACGAGAGCCCAGAACATTTACAGAAGAGCAGGTCGATGTGCCACTGGTGTTTTCTGCTTTTGATCCGAAGCGAAGATTGACGGCTTACTTTAGCGGGAAAGAAGTCAGTGTCTGGACGGTGATGGGGGTGACCATCATTAGAAGATTACCCCTTCCTAACCCGCCGACATCTGTCGATTTGAATCCTGACAAAGATCTGATGTATATCGGGACTGCGGAATCCGGAATCCTTCTTTGGGACTTCGAGAATAGAGAGCTTTTCGGTTCGCAGCTGTCACGAGCAAAGAACACGACAGCCGTTCGGATTTATCCAGAAAAGAATCTTCTTCGGTGCATCACTGTTGATGGGTTCCTACAGGCATATAAAGTCCACGACCCTCGCCCTCTTCCTGAGACTTCCCAGGGCCTTACTGCTTCTTGGCAAAATATTCCCTTGTTTCGAAGAAGTGACGCATTCATTCGATCTAAAGATGTGAATGTTGAATTCTTGCAGGACTTCCCAACCGCCAAGCTGTGGAATGCAGCTATGAATGAAAATGGAGATCTTGTCTTTGGGATGTTTCGGAATGGCACGATTCACATCTGGGACCGTTCTTCAGGTGGTTCTGTTGAGACAATCTCAGTAGAGTCCGATTCTGTTCGCTGCTTGGATGTGACGGCAGACGGACGTTTGCTCGCTTTCCGAGATAAATTTGGTGAAGTGGCCCTGTATGATCGACAGTCGAAACAGAAGAGGGAATTTTCGCCGGAACACGGGAGGGACTATTCCGCACTCTCCATTTCCCCTGATGAGAAATTCCTAGCTACTGCTTCGGACGATGGTTCTCTGCTGATTTCGGACATTGAGACATTGAAGCCGGTGACGAAAGTGATGCAGCACGATGTAAGGGGGGAGATCGCGAGACACTACTGCCGTTTTTCTCCAACAGGAAAATGGCTTCTATCCTGGGGCGCGCCGGACAGAGCTTTTCGTATCTGGGATGGGAAGACAGGAGAGCCTGTCGGTGTTCCCATTCGAGCGGAAGGAGTGCCACATTATGCTCAGTTCGAAGGGAACGATGAGTTTCTAGTCACTGTTTTTGCGCGGGACAGAGAATCTATGTCCTTTAGAATATGGTCCTTGGACTCATTCGTGCCGATCAGTCCCGAGCGCACGATCCGCGAGAATGATTTCGACTTTTCAAACATTGCGATTCCTGAAGCAGATGTGTTCTCCGAGAAAGAGCTCGCTGAAATTGAATATAGAAATGGTATTCGGCTAGGAGAAAATGGCATCATCGAAGTGCCATTGAACGCTGCTGAGTGAAGCGGGGCTATTCTCCTCGCAGGGTCATCAAATAAGCCATTACGTCGGCAAGCTCTTGAGGCTTGAGCAAGACACCCATAGGTGGCATTGGCGATACTTGAGCTTGAAACCCTTCTGCGATCTCAGCACCTGGATCAATGAGGCTACGGTAGATGTAATCTTTATCCTTCCGGGAGGCGATGTCGTCGAGTGCAGGACCTACTGGTCCGCCTTGCCCTCCAACCATGTGGCAGCGAATGCATGCCGCGATCTGGTGCTCATTAAAGATCTGATTACCCCGCTCCGTATCTCCTTCCATCGAAAGGGCGGCATCCTCTTCTGAAGATTCTATAGAAATCTCCTGAAGGGCAACGTCGTCCCACCAAGCGGTTCCGGTGGAATTGCCCCACCCCCCGAAAAGGAGATTTACAGAAATCTTCTCTCGCTCGCCTGCGTTGAAATCAACGGAAAGGTAGGTCCAGTCATTCTTTTTCGTCAGACCTCGCGTGCGAGCTGATTGGGGGCTCTGGATTTCATGCACGTTGAGTTGGGCTCCTCGCGCCCCGGCGACACCCTGCGTCTTTACCCATCCGCTGAGCCGGTATTCCGTCTCGGGCTTAACGGTGACCGTAGTGAAAAGGCTGGTGTCTGCCCCATCACTGGAACGTATCTTTACGCTTCGTTTTTCCTCTCGAGAAATCTCATTGTCGATTTCATGGGTGGCTTCCCCATTGTAGGTTCTCACTTCCCACTTGGCAGGAAGCGAGTCCGACGCGGATAGCTCTTCAAACGAAGAATTAGGTAACAGGTTAGGACCCAAGGTCACTGGCTGTTCGGCATCTTGGTTTATTGCGGCTGCTTTTAGCGCCAGGGAAGCCCAGTCCTCTTTCCGGTTTTGTGGATCTTTCAGCAGGTGCTCGACGGCTCGTTTCACAGCGTCGTTCTCTGGAAAGAGAGCAAGCTTCGTGTAGGCCGCGTGGCGAACCGCCGGTTCAGAATCCGTAATCACAGCCGTATCGAAGAAAAGCTGGATTGACTCTTCGCTGTTATCGAGCGCGCGAATGGCATTCTTTTTGACATCGTTGTCCGCGCTGAGAAGCGCCGACTGATGGGTATCTTTGTCTAAAGCTGAAAGACCTTCGAGTGTCCAGAGCGCATGAATAGCAGGCACCCCGCCATCTTCTAACAAAGCTCGAAGTGAACCAGTGACGCTTGTCCTCTTTTCAGCCACGATGATCCTCTGAGCGGTCAATCTCCAGAACTGATTGTCGCTTGCTAGTGCCGCGAGGAGTTCGTCATCCGAAGCGCCGTCTAACGAAGTAATAGAAGATGGCTGCGCTTTCTCCCAGATCGTCCGGTAGATTCGACCGTGCTGGCGATCGCGATTAGGGTTTACATGGGCGTTTCCTACACCAGTTTCGGCGTCGTAGCCGCCTCGTTCAACGCGAGGAGCTGGATTGTGCTGGATGATGAAATTATACCAGTCCGCGACCCAGAGGTTTCCGTCTGGACCCACTTCTGCAGCGACTGGCGAAAACCACTCATCCGTGCTTGCCAGGAAAGGAAAGGCATTCCGTGCTGCATACCCATCTCCCTCTTTGGATAGGGAAAATGTTCCTAACAGGTTCCCTGTCGGACCCGCTACGAATGCCATGCGGTCGCGATAGTGCTCGGGGAAATTATTGGATGTTGCGAGTGCATGTCCTGCCCCGGCGGTATAGGCACCGAAAGCATCCACCTGCCGAATGAACGGGGTAATCGGGTGAAACTTTGGCGAGTCGGCGATCATTTTTGCGCTTACGCCGACCGAGCCTTCCTGATACGCCGTGGCAGGCAGCCCGCCATAAAAGCTGGGGTTGTTATTTGCTGTGGAACCAAACACATCGCCAGCAGCATTGAAGCCCAGTCCCCAAGTATTGTTGTTGAACTGATAGAGGAATTCCAGCTCAGAGCCGTCCGGGCGGAAGCGATACAGTCCCGAGCCAAAGCGAAGATCTTTTCCTCCTATATTCCCGTCAAACGCAGAATACCCGACCGCACCATAGATCCAGTTGTCGATTCCATAGCGAAGATTGGACGGGCCCGCATGAGTGTCCCGGGTTCCCCAGCCAGTAAACAGAACTTCCCGGGAATCCGCGACATCATCCCCGTCAGTGTCACGGAGAAAAAGAAAATCCGGAGCCTGCGCAACTATGACTCCTCCATTCCAGAATGTGAGCGAGGTCGGTATATTCATCCCCTTCGCAAAAACAGTCACTTTGTCACAACGACCATCTCCGTCTGTATCCTCGAGAATCTTGATCGAATCATTCCCGGTGCCTTGGCTTACCTCATTGGGATAATCAACGGTTTCCGCCACCCAGAGTCGTCCCTTTTCATCCCAGGCAAGGCAAATAGGGTTCACAATTTCCGGTTCTGCCGCGAACAATTCGATCTGAAACTCGACCGGTGCCTGTGTGTATGTCAGGGAGTCCTCCGGGCTCAGCGGTAGCTGGTAGGGGAGAGGTTCTGGCCGATTCTCATAATTCGGAATGTTGTCTCGCTTCTCGTATTCCTGCGGAGTGCGTTCACCATAGAAGCGCATATATTTTGCGAGTCGCGTATCACCCACCGTCCAGAGGATCGCCTGTTTCAAGAGGCCGTGAAATTCGGACCTGCCCCATACCCGTTCGTCATGTCCTGATGCTGTGTAGAAAACGCGACCTTTTCCCTGCTCCCGAACCCAGGTCCACGGTTCTGGTTCGGTAATGTTATCGGCCTCACCGACTTCGCGAACCTGCAACACTGTCCGCCCCTCAGGGTTGTGGCGGTTGTGAATATATGTTTCGTCCCACGCTTCGAATTCCACCACATCCCGGATCGCTTCGTGATCGGGGGCGATTGTCTTCGCTTGGAAAACGCCGGTTTTGTGGCTCTCAAATCGACCACCTACGATCTGATCGTATTCCGGGATATTCTGAAAGCACCAGCTCGCACAGTGAATTGGGATAAATCCCCCACCGCTCTCGATGAAAGATTTCAGATTTTCCCAGTGAGACGGTTCGATCTCCTTGTGGTTCGCATAGAGTAGAACTGTGTCAAAGTGTGCCAGGTACTCCGCATCAGAAAATGCGGCCTCGGGCGTTGTCACATAGTCGAAATAGATGCCGTCTCGCCCGAGGGCTTGCGCAAGCATCGGATAGTATTCGTTGCTGTTGTGGTGCTCCGCGTCGTGACCGACAAAAAGCACCCGAATCGGCCCTTCCCGGACGGCGGCTTCCTGCCGCGATTTTACTTCCAACACCGCGTAAATGGAAATCAAGGCTATGCCGACCAGTGTGAGCAACAACCGGTTGTGAGGAGTTGAAGACATTTCAGTAGGGGATTTTGGTCCATAATCTGCGTCCGCCATGCTGTTTCCGCTTGATGTGATCGGTCGAATTTTATGCCGTATCAGCCTCGAAGTGACACATTATTTTCATGGGAATGAGTCATATTTCAGTGGCTAACACGCTCCACCGTTCTACCCTCTTTCATGGATTACGGCGAGCGATCTCTTATCGTCCACGAGCAACTGCGGGGAAAAATTGGAGTCACCTCCAAGTTGCCTATCGAAACACAGGACGACCTATCAGTGGCATACACACCCGGCGTTGCGGCGCCTTGTGAAGAGATTGCCAAAAATCCTCATAGAGCGAGGGATCTTACCTTAAAGCGAAACGCGGTTGCCGTGGTCAGTGATGGATCGGCCGTTCTCGGGCTCGGAAATATTGGGCCTCTCGCTGCGATTCCCGTCATGGAGGGAAAAGCCGTCCTCTTTAAAGAATATGCGAATATCGATGCTTGGCCCATCTGCGTGGATACTCAAGACACCGAGGAAATTATCACGACAGTTCGTGCAATCGCCCCGGTTTTCGGAGGCGTGAATCTTGAGGACATCGCCGCACCGCGCTGTTTTGAAGTGGAAGATCGATTACAGGATCTCGGGATTCCCGTATTTCACGATGATCAACACGGCACGGCCATCGTTTTGCTCGCGGCGATGTTGAATGCAGCAAAGGTGGTAGGAAAAGATCCAGCCGACCTGAAAATCGTCATCAACGGAGCAGGAGCCGCAGGCACCGCTATAGCAAAACTCCTCCAGTGCATCGATCAAGATCCCACCGTCTGCACACCGGTGAAAGATGTCATTGTCTGCGATAGTAAAGGTGCCATTCACCGTGGTCGAGATGACCTGAACCCGCAGAAGCAGGAACTGTTGAAGTTTTCAAATCGCACCGACCGTGCGGGGACATTGCAAGAAGTGCTCGAGGGAATGGATGTCTTCGTCGGTGTCAGCAAAGGCAATCTCTTGGATCGTACCGATATCGAACGAATGGCTAACGATGCTATAATCCTTGCCATGGCTAATCCGATTCCCGAGATCATGCCTGACGAGGCCAAGGCCGGTGGTGCTGCAGTCGTAGGCACGGGGCGCAGTGACTTCCCTAACCAGGTAAATAACGTACTCGCTTTTCCTGGAATTTTTCGTGGTGCACTGGATGCTCAGGCGGCAAGGATCACCCCGAAAATGAAAATTGCCGCAGCTCATGCGCTTGCTGAAGCCGTAGAGAATATTAGCGCCGACAGAATTCTGCCTACGCCATTGAATAGCAGCATCGCTCCTAGAGTGGCACGAGCTGTGGCAGCAGCGGCGGAGAAAGAAGCATAAGGAAATTTCGAAGATTGTATGGAAGAAACCTATTGGTATGGCCTTATCGGAGGCGTTCTTATCGGGGCCGCGAGCGTCCTTGCTCTCTGGGCGACCAGTAAGATCCCGGGGATATCTGGCATCTTCGCCAAAGCACTTAATCCCAGGGATGGCGACTTCAAATGGCGCATCGCTTTTCTGGCGGGCATGATCCTGTCTGCTGCCATTCTATTTCTGATCAGCGACCGTGCCGATACTTACCGTATTCCAGAGGGTAGGGGATGGATTGCCTATGCCATAGCAGGATTGCTTGTCGGGTTCGGAACGCGATGCGGTGGCGGGTGCACGAGCGGTCATGGTGTCTGCGGCGTAGGCCTGGGAGCGCGCGATTCCATCATTGCCACTATCGTTTTCATGGTTGCCGGTATGGTTACCGTCTACCTTTTCAAAATGATCGGAGGAGCCGCATGAGGGTCATCCTTCTTTCGTTGTTGGCAGGATGTCTCTTTGGAGCGGGACTTACCCTGTCTGGAATGACAGACCCTCAGCGAGTGGTCGACTTTTTGGACATTACTGGAGATTGGGACCCCACGCTCATGTTTGTTATGGGGGGAGCACTGGCTGTCTTTTTTGGCAGCCGACTAATCCTACGCAAAAACAACCCGGCTTTCTGCAACGCCACCGAGCCCGTCTCAAAATCTCTGATCATCGGAGCCGCCATTTTCGGGATTGGTTGGGGGCTGGGCGGAATCTGCCCAGGGCCGGGAATTTCTAACCTCGGCGCACTGCGAACTGAGGCACTCATTTTCGTGCCGACTATGGCGATCGGAATGGTGTTGGCCCGAGTGTTTCTCGGCCGCGATACCTGATCTAATCCATTTGCCGCATCCGGTCTTTTAATTGCGCGAGATCGGCTTCGATTCGTGTCAGGATTTCAATCGTCTCCGGTGCCGCGGAATCCGGATCGGGAAGCACCGCCAATTCCTGCATCGTCGAGACGACGATTCCGATGAAAAGATTCAGGATCGTGAACGTTGCGATGATAATAAATGGCACGAAGAAAGCCCAGGCATAGGGGTGGCTCTCCATCACGGGGCGTACGATACCCATCGACCAGCTTTCCAAGGTCATGATCTGGAATAGGGTATAGAGACTCCTTCCGATGTCGCCGAACCAATCGGGAAAGGATTCGCCAAAGAAACCCACGGCCATCACCGCGGCGGAGTAGAAAAAGATTCCCATTACTGCCACCACGCTGCTGAGTCCCGGAATCGCATGGATAAAGGCAGCCACAACCTTTCGCAGGCTGGGTACTACTGTCAGCACGCGAAGAACTCGGAGGACGCGAAGCGTTCGTAAGACAGAGAGGGTGCCGTTGCCGGGGATCAACGCAATCGCCACCACGATAAAGTCGAAAATGTTCCAGCCACTACGGAAGAAGTGAAGGCGGTAAGCCAGAAGCTTTAGAAGTATCTCCAAGCCAAAAAGGATCAGGCAGAGATGGTCGATCCACACAAGAAACGGATCGATGCTCACTGCCAGGGTGGGATCAATGTGAAGTCCCAGGACGACCGCGTTCACTAGAATCGCGACAAGAATGACGTTCTGGACTGCCTTCGATTCGACGAACTTGGCGAGCTTCAAGCGCCATGGGGCAAAGTTCTGCTGATCGGTCAGTAAATGGAGATCGGTATTGCTCATTGCTGTTACGCGAAATGAAGCGCACGATTTTCCCGCTGATTGAGTTTCTCAATCGACTTTTTTGATTTCTTTCGTCGCAGAGAGGCTACCTCAAGCGCCGCGAAACATCTGCATCGAAAGGATTGATCCTCGCGGCAGCATGCCGACAAGTCTTGACCCCAGCGTTACGGGCAGCGTTTCCCGCCCGGATTTCTGCATAGCCTGGAGCGCTTTCATGAGACCGTCACCGGGCGAAAGGGGAGAAATATTCGTATCGAGAATCTCGGCGACTGGGTGATGTCCGAAGCCTCTCTGGCGGGCTTCCACGAGTTTGGGGAGATCGACCATCCCAACCAGTGTTTCGCCTCTCATTACGGGGAAGCTTTCCTGCCCTGACCGCAGAGCGAGGTCGAGCGCTTCGTATACCGATGCATGATCATTCACGGTGAGAAAAGAATTCCGCATCGCATCGTGAACTGTCATACCGGTAAGAGACTCTTCCATCATCACCGAACGGCGTTCGACTCCGGCAGCGAAGAAAACGAAGATCGAGATAAAGGCGAGGACCGGAGAGAAAAACAGGCCGAATACACCAAGCAGTACTGCGAAAGCCTGCCCGGTTCTGGCGGCAATATTCGTCGCTCGAGCCCGATCCATCTGCGTCCAGAGCAGCGAGCGGAAGATGCGACCGCCGTCCATGGGGAACGCGGGAATGAGGTTGAAAAAGACCAGCATCAAGTTCGCGACGAGGATCATCAGCACGAAGCTGCCCACAGTCGTGAACGGCTCGGCGAGCACGGGCGAAAGTGGTGCGACCACGATTACCACTGGAATCATCAGCAGTGCGATCACTGCGTTCACTGCAGGTCCTGCGACCGTGATCCAAAATTCCTCTTTCCAGGTTTTGGGATTGCCCTCCAGAGCAGCGATACCACCGAGCGGGGAGAGAGTGATGCTCCTCGTTCCTATTCCGAAGTGTCTTGCTGTCAGACTATGGCCAAGTTCGTGGAGAACCACGCAGCCGAAAATGACCGCCAGGAACACCATGCTGATAATGGCCACAACAAGGCTTCCCGAGAGCGAAAAATTCGAAAAGGCAGCCCAGAGAAGGAGGAGACTGAACGTCCAGTGAATGCGGACGGGTATTCCGAAGAACTTACCAAGCGATAATGAAGGTCCGAACATAATTGATAACTCCTGATGAGGTTACGTGCATGGGTAACGGATGGGCCACCCAAGCAGCACAGCCACATCAGGCGGCCATCAATATGTTAGTGTCCTGAGCGCTAATTTCGTTCAACGAAACGAGCCGCAATCGTAGTGCGCAGGCTCTCTATTTCTTGAGCCCGGTCTCAAGGACGAACCAGTCCACGGGAAGCTCTTTCAAGGGCTCACGCATTTTGTCCAGTTCAGTAGCGGAGCCATGGATTTCGAGGCGAAGAAGTTCAGAAATGGAAAGCGCCTCCTGGAGTAAATCTCCGACATTATCAAGATGCGCAAGAGCTCCTTCGCCACCCACATAGGCTTCGCGACAGAAGACAATGTCATCACAGACTGTGAAATCATAAAAGAGGCAGGTCTCCTCTGTGCTCGTTCTCTCGACAAAGGCCGGCATTCCGGAAATGAACTCTTCGAGCTTCCCTTCGTGAGGTTTGAAATACGGATGAATGCTGACAGTGGTTTCGGGATTCATGATCGAAAGTCTGGTTTCTTGAAAGACGGGCTGCAAGGGGATTCTCGGCTATTCAAAAGCCCCGTGCAGATGCTTCCCTTCCCTCGATGCCTTCAGGGCCTTGATCGTATCGACAGGTGCCCCTGGATCTTGTTCGGATTTCATCCAATCCGCCAGAGCCGTTCGCAGCCCATCTTTAATCTCAGCATATCCTGCGTCGCCGGCGAGGTTTTCAAGTTCGTAGGGATCTTCCACAGTGTGATAGAGCTGCTCTTTCGGGCGGCTCATGTAGCGCTTGATATTCTCGTAGCTGTTCGGACCCTTCATCGGATTGTCTCCCAGCCATTCCGCCCAATACGGGTTGTTCAGCCTGCCTCCGCCCATCAGGTGCTTCTCGATGTAGAGCTCATCGGGGAGTAGATTGTGAATGTAGCGGAATCTCCCGTCAGTCACCGAACGAATGGGATACTTGGGACCTTCCGGAAGATTGTTGTGCATCCCGTAGGCAAATTTCCGATGCGAATCGCTCTCTCCTCGAAGGACTGAGGCAAAACTCGTCCCATCAAACTGGGACTCCATTTCTCCACCCGCAATGTCGACAAGAGTCGGTGCCACATCGGCAAATTGGACCAGTGCGTCCGTGCGCTCACCTTCCATAGTTTGCCCGGGCCAGGAAGCGATGAGTGCGGTGTGGAGTCCTGTGTTCCAGTTCGTCCATTTGCATCCGGGAAATTGAGACCCTTGCTCTGAAGAAAACATCACGAGCGTATTGTCCTCTTTTCCGGACGCGTTCAGGGTATTCAATATCTCGCCCACTTGGGAATCCATGTAGGTGATCTCAGCCAGGTAATCCGAGTAATGCTTCCGGGTTACGGGCGTGTCGGCCAGGTTTGGTGGGAGCTTGATCTTCTTTGGTGGGTATTGCGAGGCGTCTCCCATTACCCATGGGATGTGAGATTCCACGAGACAGATCACCAGGCAGAAAGGCTCGTCTCCTTTCATATATTCGGTGATCCCGGAGAGATCGTGCGGGAGAGTGGGGCTACGCACGCAACTCGGATCGAATCCTTCAACTGTATCGAAAGGGTAGGCGGTGTCGGGCTTCACATGGACCTTCCCGGCAATCCCGACTTTGTAACCGAGTGGGCGAAGAAAGTGCGGCAGGCTTTTCGTCTCTGGGCGGCTTGCCGAATGATTCCACGAACACCCATTACTCAGCGGGTATTGCCCGGTGTAAAGTTCGGCGCGACAGGGTTGGCACATTGCCGAAGCAACATAGGCCTGGTTGAATGTCAGTCCTTTCTTGGCGAGGGCGTCAAGGTTCGGCGTTTTTGCATTTACCCCGCCATAGAGAGGGAGATCGTTGTAGGTACAATCGTCACCCATGATGAACAGGAAATTCGGCTTCTCACCAGCATGGGACGAAAGACAGACAAACAGCGCAGCGAGAACGCTGCAAAACAGGGGGGCTTTCATAGTGGGGGTCAAATCGCACAATGCGACGTTTCACATTCTACATGGGGAAGCAGAGTGGGAAGGAGCTTTTTCAGGTGATCTAGGTCTCCAGTCGTCTCAATTTGTATAGATGCGACATTTTCACCGTTGCCTCGCGCCGGGAGTTGCGACTCCACCCGCCGGGCGACGGCAACTCCTGTATCGATCACAAAAACGCTATCCGGAAGTCTGGCTTCGATAATCGAGCGCAGGAACGGGTAGTGTGTACAGCCGAGAACAATCGCATCGGCTCCTGTTTCGAGAATTGGCGTGAGGATCTCATCGATAGCTGCCTCTGCTTCTGATCCGGAAAGTACTCCCGACTCCACCAACTCGACAAAACGCGGACATGGGCGCGTGATGACGCGCACACCCTGGGCATGTCTTGACACCAACTGGTGAAACTTTTCTCCTGCAATGGAGGCTTCCGTGGCGAGTACCCCGACAATGCCGGCGCGGCTCTTTTCTGCCGCAGGTTTCACACCGGGTTCCATCCCCACGATAGGGACAGGATATGTCGCGCGTAGATGCCCAACGGCATGAATCGTGGCGGAATTGCAGGCGATCACGATGATTCCTGCTCCGTGCGAGAGCAGGTAATCCGTAATCTCCACTACTCGTTCGCGAATTGTCTGCGGATCTTTGTTTCCATACGGGCACCATGCCGAATCTCCGACATAATGAAGGGGAGAAGATGGCAGAAGATTTCTAATCTCCCGCAACACCGATAGGCCACCTACCCCGGAATCGAGAATGCCGATGCGGGTTGGAGTCATGGATTCGGTTTCGCTCAAATGGAGAAAGTCGGATTGAATTCAATAATTTGCCCGACCAGAACATTCTTGCAACTGAGTAGAGGCTGGGAAGACACGCCGGATATAACCCATTGCGGCGTTGGGAGGAATGAGTTATGGAGACAATTTTTGCGTGGACCTTCCCTCGCTAAATTCCTCGTTGTATCTGATAGACGCGATCGGCCCGTTTTTTCCCGGGTACGAGCGTTTTCGGATCAACTGGTCCAAGCTTCCCTGGATTCGATTCGAGTCCATGAATAAGGAAGAGCTTGCTGAAGTCTTTACCCAGATCCGCAAAGACATGGCTCGCTTCTGCAAAAGCGTGGCTGAAATTGGCTACAACGGGGTCACCCTCGACGATGTCCCTCACCTCGCAGACCACGAGTTTTACGAAGAGTCTGTCCGAGCTCGAATTCGCCTTTACAGGGAAGAGTTCCGCAAGCTGTTCGAAGTTATCAGGGAGTCTGGTCTGAATATCTACCTCACCATGGATATTCTCACCTTCACCCCGGCTCTGGAGCGGAGGTTGGGAAATAATGAGAGGAAGCAGAAGAAGTTTCTCACTGAGCTTCTGGATGGTTTCTTCGTCGACTTTCCCGAGGTGGCAGGTGTCGTATTCCGTATTGGTGAGAGTGATGGCCTCGATGTAAAAGAAGAATTTCGCAGCAAGCTCGTGCTCAAGAAACCCGCTATGGTGAATCGCTTCCTCAAAGCGATTCTACCCGTCTTCGAAAAGCATGGACGACGCTGCATCTTTCGGACCTGGACCGTCGGAGCGCATGAAGTAGGGGACCTGATCTGGCACCATGCCACACTGGAAAAGACGGTCGACGGAATCGATAGCCCGAACTTGGTATTGTCCATGAAGTACGGCGAGTCGGACTTCTTTCGATATCTCTCCCTGAACCGCAACTTCTTCGTTACCGAGATTCCCAAGATCGTCGAATTGCAGACCCGCAGAGAATACGAAGGCTGCGGGGAGTACCCCTGTTTTGTAGGAAACGACTACGAGCAACTCGCCATCGAGCTACGCGAGGCACCCAACGTCATCGGCATCTCCGTCTGGTGCCAGACCGGGGGTTGGACCCCGTTTCGTCGGCTCGCATTTCTCGAAGACGCAGGCATCTGGACAGAGATAAACACCTTCGTCACCCTCCGGCTCTTCAAGCATGGCGAACTGGTTGAGGAAGCCATCTCGCACCTTCCCAATGTCGAAAAGCCCGCCTCCCTGATCGAACTGCTCCGCCTGTCGGAAGAGGTCGTCATTGAACTGCTTTACCTGCCCGACTTTGCGCGTCGCCGGCTCTACTTTCGGCGAGTCCGCATTCCTTCTCTTATCGGTGTCTATTGGCACAACATCTTCGTTTCTCATTCACTCAAGAAGATGCTGAGCCATTTCGTCGAGGACGGAGAGGCCAGCATTCGTTCTGGTTATGCTGCGATGGCGAAGATCAGGCGGATGCGTACCCTCGCACTCGAGTGCCACCTGCCCGAGGAAGATGTCGAATACATGGAATACACCTTCGGCATCATTGCTCTGGCCCGGGAGTATTTCTTCAGGCCGTTTGATAAAGACATCCGGAAGCGCCTGGAAAAGGCCAAGAAAAAATA
The DNA here is from genome assembly GCA_002698785.1 of Verrucomicrobiales bacterium. Lineage (GTDB taxonomy): Bacteria > Verrucomicrobiota > Verrucomicrobiia > Verrucomicrobiales > DEV007 > Arctic95D-9. Next base: position 44,719 of record PAAG01000053.1, read on the forward strand.
CAAAAAGCGATATCCGAAAGGCTCCCGTTTCCGCTACACCGTGAAGCTCGACTTCAAGCCCTTCAAACTCTCACGGCGCTACTTCCGGTGGTTTTTCAACTACCTTGTCCGTCATACGCCAGGCTATCGTTACATAGACAGGATCATCGGGATGAGGCTTCTCTCGATCGCGTATTTTGTTCTCAAGCGTTCCCGACCGAAAATGGTTCCCAAGATCGCCCGCAAAAGTGCCATGGGCATCGATGCTGTTTTTAAATAGACCGTTTCTCAAAAGTATTTTCGTGAATCGACCGAGTCAGAGTTTTTAGGAGCAAGGCGCATCGAAGGAGTGGGGTAAGCCCCATGACTGAGATGAAACGCAGCTACTGGAAAATCTGGCCGGTTTAAGAATCACCACGAGCGAAGCGAGCAAATCCCCCCCCAAAAAAAAAATGAATTCGATTGGCGAAAAGACTTTTGAGAAGCGGTCTCTATCCCCTATGAGAAATGTCCTGCTTCTCTTGCTCGCCCTGACCGGAATCACATTCGGACAGGACAAGCCTAACATCCTCTTCATTGCCGTAGACGATCTTCGTCCCGAACTTGGAACCTACGGCGCCACTCCCAAGACGCCAAACCTCGACGAGTTTGCTGCCAGCGGTATCCGCTTTGACCGAGCCTACTGTAATCAGGCCGTCTGTGGTGCATCACGCCTCTCCATCATGGGCGGGCTCTATCCGACCAAGACCGGCGAGCAGACATTCCACGTCACCGGATGGAGGAAACGCCATCCGGACTTGCTGACGCTCCAGCAGTATTTCGGGCAGAGCGGCTACCACACCGTCGGGTCAGGAAAAATCTACCACGGCAGCTCTGGTCCCGGCGTGGATCCCGAAAACTGGGATGAGTGGATCATGGTCCCCGGAAAAGGATATGCCCTCGAAGAGAGCATGGCCGAGGCAAAGCGTCTTCGTAAGGCGCATCCGAAACGCGATCCCAAAGACTTCCGTGGCACCACCACCGAGATGGCCGATGTCAGTGACGATGTCTACGTCGACGGAGCAAGATCTATCGATGCCGCTAAGCGCATCAAAAAGCTGGCAAAACAGGACCAGCCCTTCTTCTTCGCGGTCGGCTTTGTAAAACCGCACCTTCCTTTCGTCGCGCCAAAGAAATATTGGGATCTCTACGACAGGGGAGACTTCTCGATGCCCGCCAATCTCTCCGTCCCACCCGGCTATCCAGACTACGCACGCAACGCCAAGGCCGGAGAGATGAGCAAATACTCCGACTACGAAGGAAAGTCTCCCAAAGACTTCTCCGATGGTCTCAACAAACGTCTCCTCCACGGCTACGCCGCCTGCGTCAGCTACACCGATGCGAATGTAGGCCGCGTCCTCGACGCCTTGGAAGAATCCGGCGAAGCCGAAAATACCATTGTCGTCTTCTGGGGCGATCACGGATGGAAACTCGGAGATCACCACAGCTGGTGCAAACACACCAACTTCGAAGTCGACACCCGCGTCCCCCTCATCATGCGGGTTCCTGGGAATGCGACCGGAGCCACCACCGATTCGCTCGTCGAACTGATCGACCTTTATCCCACCCTCTGCGACCTCGCCGGACTGGAAATACCCAGCCACGTCCAGGGCAAGAGCTTCCTTTCCCTCTTGGACGATCCCTCCCGACCCAATCGCACCAGTGCCTACAGTTCCTATCCCCACGGCAAGAAAATCGGCCACAGCATCCGCATGGGAGACTTCCGCTACACCGAGTGGTACGACAAAGAAGGTGGCAATCCAGAAGCAGCCGTGCTGACTGATCTCGAGAGTGACCCGGGGGAAGTGACAAACATTATCAAGAATTCCGATAGCCTCGCAGAAGTTCGGGAAGAACTACGCAAGCGCATAGCATCGGCATTGAAGTAGGTCGCTATTTCTAGACGCACAAAAGGCTCCCCGTTTCCGGAGAGCCTTTCGTTGGTGTATGAGGGTAAATTTGACCGATTAGAAATCGAGGGCAACGGAGCCGATCTCGTCTGGAATGAGATAATCCTGGGCCGCACCGAGCGATTCAGAAGTGCGCTCGAGCCACTGAGTGATCTGGACTTCGGCAAATCGGGGAAGCTCGGCTGGATTGTTGAGAGCTTCGGCGAAGGTGACGTCTGTGCTTTCCAGTGCTGTCTCCAGTTCTTCGGAAATTCCGGGGATATCGACCTGAGAAGCGCCAAGGTAGCGGATCGCTTTGTCAGCGAGGCTGCCTTTCCACTTCACTTCGAACCGTTCGTCACCGGGGAGGTGAGCGATCACGTAGTTGGCCTGATCGGCAAAAATTTCGGTGAGGTCACAAATCTCTTCGTTGCAGCGTTCGTTACGAGTGTCCGGAATGACGAGCGTCATTTCAGCGTCCAGTTCAGCAAGAAGGTTCTCGAGATCGCGCTCTTCGCAGAATTCGCCCCAGTTGCGTGCTGCACCTGAGTGAACGTCTAGAACGACGGCCTCATAGCTGTCGATCGCGCCGATCAGTTGTGATGTTTCAAATTGATCCTCGAGGTCCCAGAATTCTCCTGGAAACGTGTCGGTCATGTCCATTTCGTCAGAGGTGACGAGCAGATGTTTGACTTCAAGATTGGTGAGGTGGTGAGAGATGGCCCGGGCCGTGGAGGACTTTCCGGAGCGCTCCAAATCATTAACTACGACGATGAGCTTTTTCATGGCAGGTCAAATTTTGCAATACGACTATAAATTTTATAATTATACGCGCAAGACAAAAGTTAAGATATTTTAAAATTTTTGTAAGCCGTTATAAATTGGCTGAGGAGGGTTTCTGTTTGTTTGTTTCTGAGGAGCAAGAGTTCATGACTCCGCGTTATTGACGGATATGGACCGTTCTCATTTGAAAAACGTTCATTTTTTTACGAGCCTCGGACATGGCCCCTCGTTTTTTTTACCTTGTATTTTCTTGTCATTTTCTGCTGCTGGCGTGTTTTCCAGCCAGGGCGGAAGATGCGAAGCCAAATATTCTGTTCCTTTTCACCGACGACCAGGCCCCATGGGCATTCGGAGCGGCAGGAAATAAGGAAGCCAGCACGCCGAATCTGGATCAGTTGGCGAAAGAGGGGATGTATCTCCCGAACAGCTTCACGGTGACCCCAGTCTGTTCTCCGAGCCGGGTAGAACTCTGGACCAGTCGCTACGGCAGCGAAGTGGGCATTACCGATTGGATCAAACCACAGGCCCGCTTCTTTACGGACAATCCTCAGGATCAACCCGGCATCGACCCCTCCCTGCCCAACGTGGCCAAGCAACTGAAGTCGGCCGGTTACTCGACCGCTTTGATCGGGAAATACCACCTCGGAGAGCGCCCGGAATGCCACCCTACAAACGTGGGATTCGACTATTTCATGGGTTTCCTGGAAGGAGGCACCACACCTGAAAACCCAACTCTGGAGAAAGATGGCGAAAACAAATCATTCAAGGGCCTCACCGTGGATATCCTCACAGAGGATGCTCTCGAATACCTGAAGAACGCAAAGGACAAAGAAAACCCTTTCTTTCTCTCGGTGCACTACCGCGCGCCCCATACAAAGTGGCTGCCCGTGGCACCATCCGACTGGGAGCCTTTTGAAAACCTCGACCCGACTCTCGCCCATCCCGATTACCCCGGACTCGATGTGGAGCGGGCCAAGCGCATGATGCGGGAATATCTCGCCAGCGTAAAGGGCGTCGACCGAAACGTCGGCCGGATCCTGAAACTCCTCAATGAGCTGGGTTTCTCCGAGAATACAGTCGTCGTCTACACCTCAGACCACGGCTACAACATGGCTCACAACGGAATCTGGCATAAAGGGAACGGCCACTGGCTCCTCAAAAAGGAGATGATGCCACCAGCCACCGAAAATATTCCTGCCGGACAGCGGCCTAATCTCTACGACAATTCTATCCGAATACCCACCATCGTCAGGTGGCCTGAGAAGATTCAACCCGGCACTGTCTGTGAAAATAGTGTGACAAACCTGGATTGGTTTCCCACCTTCGCCGAAATCGCTGGCGCTCCGCTGGAAAAGGATTCGGTGGTAAGGGGGCGGAGCATTGTGAGCCTCCTTGATGGATCATCGGCCGACTGGGAAGACGAGGTCTTTCTTCAGTATTCAACCAAACATCAGTCCAGGACTCATATGAGGGGCTGGAGATCCCGCAGTTACAAGCTCGTCAGAGATTTTCTGAACCCTGAAAGAGACGAATTCTACGATCTCAAAGCCGATCCAGGGGAAACGGAAAACCTGATCCACCGCCTGCCAGAGGGTCTTGAGTCGGTGATCCAGGAATTCGACCGCAAAATACGCACGGAAATGGAGAAGATTGGAGACAATGTTGACGGCTGATTGGGCCGAATCCTGCTCTATGTGTCGAGACCGGCATCGGCTTTTCCTTTGACGGGCACACATTCCTCATTAGGGTAGCCGCGGCTGCCCCTGATGGGTGAGCTTTGTGACTCGCCGTCTGAATTGCCGGCGAAACCCTGTGTAACGAAACACACTAGAAATACCATTATGGCATCCTACGGAATCAACGGATTTGGACGGATTGGCCGCAACGTACTGCGCGCCATGTCCGACGAACAACTCAAGAACGTCGTTGCAATCAACGACCTCACTGACAACAAGACGCTCGCTCACCTTCTCAAGTACGACTCCACAGCAGGTCGCTACGACGGAACTGTTGAGTATGACGACGAGTCTATCACAGTGAACGGACACAAGATCCTCGCTACCGCAGAGCGTGATCCAGCAGCTCTTGGCTGGGGCGACAAGGGAGTAGACGTTGTTCTCGAATCGACTGGTTTCTTCGTTGATCGTGCTGGCGCAAGCAAGCACCTCGAAGCTGGAGCCAAGAAGGTTCTGATTTCTGCTCCTGCAAAAGAGCCTGACTACACTTTCTGCATCGGTATCAACTCCGATGGCTACGATCCGGCATCTCACAACATCGTGTCGAATGCATCCTGCACCACGAACTGCCTTGCTCCTATGGTCAAGGTCCTTCACGACTCCTTCGGTGTTGAAAAGGGCTTCATGAGCACGATCCACTCTTACACTGGTGACCAGAACCTTCTCGACGCTCCTCACAAGGATCTCCGCCGTGCACGTTCTGCTGCTGAGAACATCGTTCCTTCCAGCACTGGTGCAGCCAAGGCGATCGGACTCGTGATTCCTGAGCTCAACGGTAAGCTTCAGGGCGGTGCGTTCCGCGTTCCGACTCCTACCGGTTCTGTAACTGACTTCACAGCGATCCTTTCCAAGGAAGCATCGGTTGAAGAAATCAACGCAGCTTACAAGGCCGCTGCAGAAGGTCCACTTAAGGGTGTTTTCAAATACAGCGAAGATCCGCTCGTCCTCAAGGACATCGTTGGCGATCCTCACTCCTGTATCCTTGATGGTGAAACCACCATGTCTCAGGGAACTTTCGTCAAAGTTGTTGGCTGGTATGACAACGAGTGGGGTTACTCCTGCCGTTCCGTCCAGGCAATGGAGCTCCTCGGAAGCAGTCTTTGATTTTGATTTCGAAAGAAATTCTTTAATCGAAAGCGCCCCCAGCTGCTCCAGTTGGCGGGCGCTTTTTTTCTGACACCAAGCAAAACCATTTTCTCACTATGAAACTTTCTATTCGTGATATCGATCCTGCCGGGAAGCGCGTCCTCATGCGCGTCGACTTCAATGTGCCTCTCAACGACGAGGGCAACATCACTGACGACACCCGTATTACGGCGGCGATTCCTTCCATTGAGCACCTCACCAACGCAGGTGGTAAGGTCATCCTCATGTCTCACCTCGGTCGTCCCAAGGGAGAAAAGAATCCCAAATACTCTCTCAAGCCAGCCGCAGATCGTCTCGGCGAGCTGATTTCTGCACCCGTGAAATTTGCGGAAGACTGCGTCGGCGAAGTGGCAGAAGCCGCTGTAGCGGACCTGAAAGACGGAGAGGTTCTTCTTCTCGAGAACGTTCGCTTTTACGCGGAAGAGGAAAAGAACGAAGCTGAATTTTCCAAGAAGCTCGCCTCTCTCGGCGATATCTACGTGAACGATGCATTTGGAACAGCGCACCGTGCCCACGCTTCCACTGCTGGCGTTACGGAATACATCGACACCTGTGCGATGGGCTTTCTCATCGAAAAGGAACTCGAATTCCTCGTCACGAAACTGGAAGAGCCGAAGCGTCCTTTCGTCGTGATCATGGGTGGTGCGAAGGTTTCCGATAAAATCGAAGTGCTGAATCGCCTCATGGACAAAGCCGACGCATTCATCATCGGTGGAGCCATGGCAAACACCTTCCGCCTTGCTCAAGGATATGAGATCGGAAACAGCCTTGCTGAGAAAGATAAGACCGAGCTTGCACTCAAGATCCTGAAAACCGCCGAAGAGAACAATACCGAGTTTCTTCTTCCTGCTGACACACGCTATGCTGCGGAATTCGCCGACGACGCACCTACGGCTGTAACGGCACCATGGGAAGACGGTGGAGCCATTCCTGCTGACCAGGAAGGTATCGACATCGGTGACAAAGCGATCGAAGAGTTTGCCGCTAAAATTGCGGAAGCAGGCACTGTAGTCTGGAACGGACCAATGGGTGTGTTCGAGAAGCGTGGTTTCGACATCGGCACCAAAGCTGTCGGTGAAGCCATTGCCAACAATACTGAGGCGGTAACCATCGTTGGTGGTGGAGACTCCGTCACAGCTGCGAACCAATTTGGATTCGGCGAAAAGATGGACCACATGTCTACTGGTGGAGGTGCTTCCCTGGAGCTTCTCGAAGGGAAAGAGCTTCCCGGAATCGCCGCGTTGGACGACAAATAATTTCAAGAAACTGACCTGAAACACTTACTATTATGAGCCGCAAACCTATCATCGCCGCGAACTGGAAAATGAACATGACGCCTTCGGAAACCTCAGCGTTTCTGGAGCCGTTCCTGAGCACATTTTCTGAGCCTACCTCGGTAGACATCGTGATTGCCCCTCCTTTCATTTCCCTGCCAAAGGCTGCGGAAACGGTAACTGACAATCCAGCTGTTGCGCTTTCAGCGCAGAACATGTCTCACGAAGCATCCGGTGCCTTCACTGGAGAAGTGAGTGCTGCCATGCTGAAGGAAGTTCCCGTTGAATACGTGATTCTCGGTCACAGCGAGCGTCGTTCTCTGTATGGAGAAGACGATGCTGTAATCAACAAGAAGGTGAAAGCCACTCTGGAAGCGGGCTTCAAGCCGATCCTTTGTATTGGCGAGTCACTCGAAGAGCGCGACGGCGGCCAGCTGGAAGCTGTTCTCACCACTCAGTTGGAAGGCAGTCTGGCTGACATTACTGCTGAGCAGATGGCCGATGTAGTTATCGCTTACGAACCAGTCTGGGCAATCGGTACAGGCCGCACAGCGACACCCGAGCAGGCCCAGGAGACGCAGGCATTCGTGCGCAGCGTCCTCACGAAGTTGTTCGGTGACGATGTTGCTGGCGCAACTCGCATTCAATATGGCGGTAGCGTAAAGCCAGGGAACGCGGGCGAGCTCATCGGGCAGCCTGACATTGATGGTTTCCTCGTCGGTGGTGCCAGCCTCGATCCAAGCAGCTTTGCAGACATTGTGAAAGCCGGAGCTGCTGGCTGATTAAAACCAAAGGCAGAGGCCCTCCGCCCCGGAGAGTCACGATACCTTTACAGAGCCCGCCACCGGAAGGTGGCGGGCTTTTTTGTCGACTGCAGGAAAAAAGAAGCGGTTGAAACCCACTGAAAACGAACGCTTTTTCAAATATTGGCGAGCGAGTTCACTCGTTTCTTTTTCATAGGCTCTCCCGATTGTCCGTCGAACGGGTATGAAGAAAACAATCCTCTTTGTCGCCGTATCATTCTTTTCCATAGGAGCATTTATGCTCCTTAACGCACAGGACGCCGATTCGAATGTTCCCGAAAACGATCCCGCTCCTGCTGAAGAAAACGCCTCCGAAGAAACTACTGAGCCGGAGAAAGAGAAGGAGTTCGTCGGAATCCGAACCGATGAGATTGTCGCAAAGAAATTCGAAAAAGACGGCGAGGAAGTAACGGTCGCTCCTGTCGCAAGCATTTTCGCTGAATCCGACAAATACTTCGTTCTTGCCAAAGGCGCCGAGTCCGACATCGACTTTCAGCAACGTGAAGTGAAACTCGGTAAAACAAACGGCTACCTCGTTGAAATCACCGAAGGGCTTTTTCCGGGAGACGAGGTGATCACTGTCTCTACCAGCCAACTTAAATATCCAACATTCGACGACGGGTTCGCTGCTGATGCTTGTGGACCAGATGGATGCCCGATTGATGCGAAAGGCAAGAAGGGGAACTGCAGTATTGACGGAGAGTGCGAATTTACCTTTGAGGCAGAAGAACTGTTCTCGACAGAAGAAGAAGTCATTTATGGACCCGGTCCGTATTTTGGAGGCGGTCCCGGAAACTTTTGCCCGCCGTATTAATTTTCTGATTCGACTCCATATGGCCACCCCGTAACCCGAAAGGGAAAGCAGAGCACCGGTCGAGAGACCGGTGCTTTTTTGCATCCCTATTTCCGTGAATAGGGAGGTGGCAAGGACTGAGCACTAAGTTCAGAATCGAGTCATGTTTCTCTGGCCTCAAAAGTCTCTGTTTGCCGCTCTCTTCTTGTCTTTCTCAATCATCTCTTCAGCGGAGGAGATGCCGAATGTATTGATGATCGCTGTGGACGATCTTCGTCCCATGCTGGGTTGCTATGGTGATGCCCGGGCCATTACCCCAAATATCGACAAGCTTGCTGAGAGCGGAATGCTTTTCGAAAGAGCCTACTGCAACTATGCAAAGTGCGGCCCTTCGCGAGCATCTTTGCTCAGCGGAATTCATCCTGCCAATGTAGGAATCAACAACCACAGTGATAAGGCGATTAAGGAATTTCGCGAGCGGCGTCCAGATGCTGTTGCGCTTCCTGAGTGGTTTATGCAAAACGGGTATGAATCCCGTAGCTTCGGTAAAATCGATCACGATGGTTGGGCTGATCCAGAGCAATGGAGTGAGCCGCCATTTGCGGGCCGAGAAAAGGAGATGCTCGAGATCATTGATCCGGACCGACCTGATGGGCCTTCGGTTATTGCGGAACGCCTTGCCTGTCCGGTGATGCAGAGTCCGGATGTGGAAGACAATAAACTCTTTGGAGGCAGAATGACTGATGAGGTGGTGCGTCTTCTTTCTTCAAGGGATGAAGGGACTCCATTTTTTTATGCGGTTGGATTTCGCAGACCCCACCTTCCGTTTGTCGCCCCGCAGAAATATTACGATCTACACCAGCCCGATGAAAGCTGGCTATGTTCGAATCCGGAGCCACCCGCCGGGGTTCCTCCGCTGGCCTGGTTCAATTCGGACGGATATGGTGGTTCCGCGAAGAATGTGGGCCTGACGATGCCGCCGAAGCCAAATAGGAGTGAGGCGATTGCGTGGAACGGTTATGAGATGAGGAGTTATCTGGATGTGCCTTACCACGGGGAAATCTCAAAAGCCCGACAGATGGAGTTGATCCATGCCTACTCGGCCTGCGTGACTTTTGTCGATGCGCAGATTGGCCGTTTGCTGTCTGTGCTTGAAGACAAGGGCTTGAGGGAAAACACAATCGTGATGCTGTGGTCGGATCACGGATGGCACCTTGGTGAACTGAGTGCGTGGGGAAAAATGACCAACTACGAAGTGGGGACGAGAGTTCCCTTCATTGTTTCAGCACCGGGCAGGAACCCTGGGCGAACCCCTTCTCTCGCTGCGTTGCTCGATGTCTACCCAACCTTGTGTGATCTGGCGGGTTTGGATAAGCCAGCCCATCTGGAAGGAAAGAGTTTGGCTCCGATTGTCGAAGACCCGAATGCCTCCGTACAAGAATCAATCCTGCATGAATACATTCGTTATCGGGGTAAGTTTACAGGCAAGGCAATCAGGACAGACCGCTTCCGTTTTGTGCAATGGCGGTCAAAAGAAGACGAGCTTCAGTTTGAAGAATTGTATGATCTAGAGAAGGATCCACTTGAGACGAACAATTTGGCGAAAACGTCGAATGAACAGGCCGCTAGACTTCGTGCTCTGCTGGAGGACTCTTCATCGAGAACGGAAGAAGATTGATGTCCTTTCATCAAAGGGGTATACAGGAGAGGAGTGAATGAGGTTTTTAAAGGTAATCACGGTTGTGCTTCTTCTGGCTTTGATAGGAGCTGTAGGCTTGTTTTTCTATCTGCAATTCAATAATAGAACCTACCCACTTCAGAGGACGATTACTCGAGCTGACGGGAAATCACTGGAAGTGAATATTCTGGGCCGGTCAGGAGACGTCATCACTTTTACGCCGACGACTGTTCAACATCGGTATACGATCGGCATTTCCGAGCTGGCATGGAAAGACCAGTGGCTGAAGTGGGTTCTACCCGAAATTGCGCCATCGGTTGTTGAGAAGACAGATCAGTATATTGCCAACCGGATGGCCGAGATCGAAAGGCTGGAGAAAAAGTTGGAGAAATTGAAAAACGATTCGCGCTCCCTGAAGGTGAATTGGATTTTGCGGCAGAAGGCCACCAGGGATATTCCGAAGGTGGTTGCGGAGATAAAAGAGCTGGAACTCGCGATTAAGGAATACAAACTGCGGCAGAAGCGATAGGCGCGGCTAGGCTATCGAAAGGCGCTGCTTCACAGACTCGCGCCATTCGGTAACATTCTGGATTTCGGAATCAGAATTGGCGCTGATGTTCTTTTCGTAGAACTCGATCAGTTTCTCATAAATGCTCTGACGAACTTCCATTTGAAGCAATTCCGGTTGCGCAAAATGCTTTGGTTTTGGACTCACGTTCTGAGCAATGCATCGATAGAGGAAGATCCTGTCATACGTACTCCGAAGCGGAAGCTTACCCAACTCTCGGAATGTCTCCCGAAGCACATCCTGATTTGCGTCGAAACGACTCAACAGGTGAGCGATCTCCACGCCGTAGATCCAGTCAGGGCTGCGGTATCGGTGGGTAGCGTCGTAGATTCCTGCTGTTTCCCAGGCGATGATTCCCAAGGTCTGGCGAAGAAGGCTCAGGACATAGGTATCGACCGCTTTTCTCCCCAGATGCTTGCCGCCTTTCCAGATCAATTCAGAACCAGCTATCCAACCAACGGCGAAGAGCGGATTTGCTGCGAACAACAGTTTACTACCCTGCCAGAGGTACCGAACCGGCTTCAGGTAAGGCTGCAATTCTTCGTATTTGCGATACACCTTGCTAGCTTTCCGAATGTTGTCGGAAACCTTGCGAAGATTCATTTCTTTCACTTCGAGGACAGGGAGTTCCTCAAGGAGGAGAATGATCTGAAGCGAGGCCCGGTTGACCGCTTTGAAGAGACTTTCCAAATTGAGTTCCAACAGCGGATATTTCGACTCTGGGCAGTAGACACGCGCAATCGATTCGGTGAAAGAGACAAGGTCGAGGAGCAACTGACGGCCTTCGAAGTTGCCGTCCTTCCAGTAGTTCCCCGCGGAAAACCGCTGTAGCATCAGGTCTGCCTCATTGTCAAGGAGGGCGGCGACCCTCTCGTCCATTTGTACATGAGCTTCGTCCTGCCAGTCAATCGTCTGCAGCTTCTGGAAGTCGGGAAACTCCATCCACTCTCCGTAAGCCATCAGAATCTTTTCGAGATTATTTCTCTTCGCTTCTAACCGGGTGGCCTCGGTCCGGATGGCGGAACGAGCGATCTCCATTATTTCTGATTCGTCTTTTTCTTCGGGCTCGTCCTTTTTCCGGACTCTACCCAGGCTCACGACGAACAGGCATACGACGCTGCTCAGGCAGACGAACCATTTCAACCAGGCTGGGTCGATTTCGACGAAAATCGTTGTGCCGGCGAGCGCTGCCAGCAACACGATCAGAAAAATCCTGGCTCCCAGAGGCAAGATTGAAGGCCGGGTAATCCACGACGGTCCTTTCATGCTTATCAACTTGTCTCTGCGGAACGGTACAGTTGCGCTAATTCTAGAAGGAGGGCTTCGAGGTCTTTGTAGTATTTCTCCTCGGACAACTCAGATTTCATTCGGCGCAGGGATTTTACCTTCCTTTCCAAATCGTTTCTTTTCTCACGCTGTGCCGGAGTCAGCTGTCGTTCGAAATCGCTGAGAACCAAGACGCGCTGTGCAGCGATTTCGCCATCCGGCTCCACATCTTCTTTCGCTGTGCGTACGGGCGTGGTGCCCTCATACCATTCTGCTCGGGCGCCTATTCCATCACCATTGTCATCGAGTAATGCGTGCTCTGTAGCAAGTCGTCCACTACTCTCGTAAAAATCAGTCACCTTTCGAGAGGCATGGATAAAGGCTTCCAGAAGAGACACCTGTTCATCGTTATCGAGGTCTGACTCAGTGAGCCCTGCTATCGCCTCAGTGAAATAGGAACCGAATTGAGTGAAGTAGACTTCCGATGCGTTCTTTGTCGCCGTGATTACCACTCGATCCGGACCAGATAGCTTTTGAATAAACGAGCCACTTGCTGAAGCAGTGTTGATGAAACTCAATTTTCCCTGGTAGCCTTCCAGCCAGGAGACCAGCTCATCGTCGGTGACGTCAGGTCCCTCAAGGTTGAACTTTGCACTTCGACCGTCAAAGGTGCCGTGTCCGATGAGAACCAGCCAAAGGCGTGGGTTCTCAATCTGGGCCAGGGTTTTCTGTAGCAGCTCAGCGTCATCCGTATCTGATTTCTCAAGGCCGATGACTTCAAACTCGGCGTGGGCTTTCGTGGCCGCTTTCTTCCACGCTTCTGCATTCTCGCGAAATAACTCCCGGTATTCGTCGGTCCCGCCTGCACCCACCACCGTCACGATTTTCAGATCGGACTGTGCACGGGCAAACGCAGCGCTCAGTATGAGCGCTAGCAGGCAAAAAGCTGGAGTGAAAAACTTCATTGTCACAATACTCCCTGGCGACGTCGAAGTCCCCATTCGCCGAGGAAACAGAGCAGGGCGAGAAGGAAAAGCCAGGGCGCGTGCCAGAGTGGATGTTGTCGCACTTCCATTATTGGAAGGTTTAACTCAGTGAGAAGATCGGGGAGTTGATCGACTTCGTCCACCGTCAATAATTTCCCTCCCGTGGCATCGGCTATTTTCTGGAGGAATTCCGGGTTCGGGCCAAGGCGAAAAAACTCGTCTGCGGCGGGATTCATGGAACGTGCAATCGACCCGGAGCCGATCTCGATACCGCTGCCGTCAATTGCCGTGGCCGTGATTTCGTAACCACCTTCTTCTTCGGAAACATATTCTGCGGTAAAAAGACCGGGGTCTTCGAGAGAAGGTTCGGCAGACAAGGCTTTCGTGTTTCCTTTGTGATCCTTCACCTCGAGTAACACTGTTGCATCGTCCTGAGGCTCGAACGCTTCGTTTCGAACTCTCACAGAAACGCGAGTGACAGGAAGTGCTCCTTCGGTCACCTCCTGTTTCTCGACTTCAACTCGTCCAGGGACCTCCGATACCGACCACCGCAACATCTGCCGCCACGACTTGGCCAGTTTTTCCTGTTCGTCGGAGTCTTTCATTCCCCAGCGCCAGAAGTCGCCCACCGGAATGGCAGCCGTCTTCCCTGAGCCATATCGCTGGGTAACGACTGCGGGGATAGTTCGTCCCTCGCTGTCCGTAACGGTGGCGAGAATACTGGCTCCCGGTTTGATTGCCGAAATCTTGTTGATCGAGAAGAAGGGAGGCATGTAAGCGAGTCGCGTGGTCTCCTGTTCCTGACCGGCTTCCAGCCGCATCCAGGGTTCGAGCCATCCTTCGCGGCTGAGATTGTAGGTCGCATCCAGAGCAGGGCCTCCTCCGCCGAGTTGATCGAGGTAAACGGGAAGAATTCTCCCTACGGCGGTGTTGTCCCAGCCTCCCTGTTGGAATGATTCCTGCCCGCCCAGCATCACCAATGTGCCTCCACGTGCGGCGACGAAGCGGTCGATCAGTTCCTGCTGCTCCTGGGTGAAAAAGGATTCTTCCAAGTCATCGAGAATGATGGAACGGTATTCAGGAAAGAGTTCCTCGGCACTGGATGGAAATCCGCCACGGAGCTCTTCTGCGCTTGCGGTATTGAGGCGAACAAGCACGGGCTCATCGTATTGCTGGGTTTCTTCCGGGATGTCCTTGTTGAAGCCTCTGAAGAGCGGATTGCTGCTTTCGCCCACGCGGCCGCGCCATTCGAATTTCGGTTCCCTCTTCGCTATACGGATAAGACCGACGAGATCCAGTTCTGCATCCTGCGAAAGGGAGCGGCGAATGAATTTGTATTCCCAGTTGGGTCTTCCACTGACATAGAGAATTCGGTAGGGGCCGTTTCCGCGGTTTACAGATATCTCCCTGACATTGTTCAAGTCGGTAAGTTCGTCTTGTGGGTTTTCTCCGGTTTGCCTGACGCCAACATTGAGAAAAGAGATTCCAGGCGGAACTGCCCCGAGGCGAATGCGTGTTGTTTGTTTCTTTGAGTCACTGTCTTCCGGAAAAACTATCTGTTTGGTTTCCAGCTCTTCGCCTTTTTCGTTGGTTACATAGACCTCGACGGGGTTGGTGAGGTCGCCACGAATTTCGATGTCTGCCTGGATCGTGACCTGAGCGTCTTCGAACTGAGTTGTTGTTGCATCTACACGGGTGAGCGCAATGTCGGTTGCTCTGGAAGCTTCTCCCCCCACGAGGACTGGATAAACAGGTGTCGTTTCCTCTTCTGTGCCGTCGACGCTTTCCAGATAGGATTCGAGAAGATGTTGGTCCGTCGCGTTGCCGTCGGTGAAGAGAACTGTGGCCGCGATAGGGCGCTTCTCAAACCGCGTGGCGATACTGGAAAGTGCGGAAACAACGGCAGAACTGTTTTTGTCGAACGTGAGTTGGGCGAACTCTTCATCCTGGCTCAGGCCGCGATCGAAGCGGTAATTCTGGAGCCGGAATGTGTCGTTGATTTTCTCAATCCAAGCAGGGCGGAGATCTGGCGAATCTCCCAGGAGGGCATTCTTCAATAGATCGGATGGGGGCGTTTCATCTTCTGCGAGAGGGACTGAAAGGCCCGCCGAATTATCCGCCAGAATCACAACATCGTTGGAGTGTTTCTTCGGGAGTTCCTCCAAGTGGACTGGTTCCAACAGGGCCAAGGCAAGTAAGGCGAGACCAAGCGCCTTGAGCAGTATGGCAAAGAACTTTCCCGATCCTCTCAGTGGCGAATTGCGATAGGTGAGAAAAAGGACGATCGCCGAACCAACGGCAAAGAGACCAGCCGTCCATGCCCAGGGCTCATTTGCAAAGGCAAACGAAGCGGCAACAGGAAGCTGGGAAAACGAGGAAACCATACAGACAGAAAGGGGGATTTTTAGTTTCCGGTGCCCAGTTCTTCGTAGTACCGGCGAACCAGGTCGCGAAACTCGCTTGGAACCGGATCGCGATCAATGGGGGCGATCGGGTTCTCCTTGTTCATTTTCGCGAGTTCTTCACTGATTCTCTCCCGCAGTTCAAGTAGGGGACTTGTGATTTTTTCCTGAATTGTTGCTGCAGCAGGGGGCTCGTTGTTGCGGCGATAATCGATTCGCATGGCACGGGCGTCGTCGAGAACGCGCGCGATGTCGTTGCGAATGTCTTCCTGGGGAATCATTTCTTCAATGCTCCCCAGGCTCTCGGCCCATTCTTTGTAATCTTCCCCTGTGACTGGTCCGTTCTGCCGACGTTCGGACTGTTGATTGAAGAAGAGTGGAGTAGTCGAGTCGGCTCCGCCGGTTGGTAAACCGCCTCCACGGTCGTCTCCACCCATGGCAAGTCCTGATCTTCTCTGGCCATCCCGTGACCCATTCCCTTGCTGACCCTGATTGCCCTGCTGGCTGTCAGAGGGGCCACCTTGTTGTCCCTGTCCTTCTCCCTGAGCCATTTGGGAATCTCCCTTTCCTTTGCCCTTTTGAGAGCCACCAGGTTGCTCTCCTTCACCTTCTCCCTGCCCGGGAGTGGAGCCTTTTTCTTTCCCCTTACCCTGTCCTTGGCCGGGTGTGTCTCCTTGAGCCATTTCGCCCTTACCTTGGCCCTCTTTTCCCTTTCCTTTACCTTTGCCAGATTCCTCGGTTTCCCCTTCGCCGGGGGATTGCCCTTTCGCTTTTCCTGATTCTGCGACTTCGGTGCCTTCACCTTGTTCTCCTTTGGCCTTCCCTTTTCCTTTCTGCCCTTCTTGATTCTTACCTTCCTCGGGAGATTGGCCTCCTTTGCCTTCTTGCTGGGCTAAATTCTCGCCGTTAGAGCTCTCACCTTCTTCTTCGCTACTTTGGCTGCCTCCTTGTGGTTCACCTTCCTCTCCTGCGATTCTCTCGGTTTCTTCCCTGGCCTGTTCGATCAATCGATCCAGCTCTGATCTTGCCATGCGGAGAGCGTCGGCTTCGTTGCCGAGGACCTTTTCGGCGGCTTTTTCAATTCCTTCGTTGATCTCCTCCATGCCCCGCGCGGCTGCCTGTTCAGCGCTCCTTGCCTGGTCGGGGCGGTTGTAAAAGGTCATGTTTCGAGCTTCTTCGAGGGACTGTTCGACGCCGTTGGTCATCGCGTCGCGGATAGTGTCGTAAAGTGCGTCCGAGAGCAGCGGCTCTGAGATTTCGGATTCCTCGCTCAACGTTTTCATGGATTCCATGAGGTCGCTCAGAGCACGTGACTGCTCGTTGATCGTTTGGGCAAGTTCGCGCTGCTCCTGGCGGTTTTCCGGAGAAAATGGATCCGGATCCGATTGGTTGTCGGCGGCCTCCTCAAGACGTTCGCTAACGGCTTTCTGGTTCTCCACCATTCTACGAGATGCTTCCCGCAAATCCCGCATTTCATCCGCGAATTGATTGGAAGTCTTCTGGCGGAAATCTTCTTCCATCTCGCCGAGTTTTTCTGTGGCTCGTGTGGCGGAGTTTGCAGCATCGGCGAGGTCGTTCTTCTCCATCTGCTCGCTTGCTTCCTGGATATTCTTTCGAGTCTCTTCGAGTTGCTTTCGCTCTTCCGCCATCCTCGAACGGTTCTCTTTGGAATCCATTCGTTCGGATAAGTCGTCTACTTCTCGTAGCAATTCTCTCTGTTCTTCCTGGAGCCGTTTCAACTGTCTCTCAATTTCGGAGCGTTCTTCTTCGGATGCGGAAGCCAGTTGGTTCTGTAGTTCTTTGATTTTCTCTGCAATAGCCTCCTGTCGGCGAGCCAGTTCTTTCAGCTTCTGAAGGACGGCGAGATCTTCCTTTTGTTCGGCGGACTGGGTGGCTTGTTCTGCCTGCGATTTCTCTTCATACTTCAGATCCTTCTGCTTCAACTCGAGGTTGAGGTTCTCTTGCCTCTCCTGCTGCGATGACCCTTGCGAAGGGTTCTTCGCCATCGCGATTTGTCTCTCTTTCGATTGGGCTTCGAGGAGTTTCTCGTAGACGTCGAGTGCGGCTTGGTGTCCGGACTTCAAACCTTCGCCATCTGCTGCTTCCAGAACTCCAGTGAAGCGATCCGCAGAAACCTGCATCAAATCCCGTGCGTCTTGGTAGATTTGTCGTAGCTCGGCATCCTCGATTTGTTGCATTGCTTCTTCGGCCATCGAATGGACGATGATCTGTGACTCAAGAATCACTTCGACATTGTTTGCCAGTGATTTGAAAGGGCGATTCAATTGATGCTCGCGCAAGGTTTTCCACGAGGCGTTTACAATGTCCTTCTGTAGTCGGACGAGCTCGTCTGCGGGTTGTTGCCCGGCACCCGCTCCTGATGGAGGTTGGCCCTCCCTGACAATGTCTTCAAAATATCGGACGTTTGCGTAAAAGAGGTCACTGGACGTGCGTCTTACTTTCCCTTCTTTGTCCACGTCTTCAGCCCAGAAGTGATAGGAGATCAGGTCGGTTGGTTTTGTCTCGAGGGTCTCGACATCCACCAGTGTTTCCAGATTATGGTTTTCGTTTCCAGCCAGGGGAGAGGTGGTGAGCTCGACTGTCTCTTCTTTGTCGTTGTAGTAATAAGAAAGACCGGTGCGAAGCACTTCGACATCATCCCAGACCTCGGCTTCGAGCGGTAACTCCTGCAGGGCCGAAACCTTGTAATCACGGCCCGGGAATTTCAGCTTCAGTTCAGGGGGGACATTTTCTTTCACTGTGATGGATATCCAAGGCGGGCGCTTGTTGGCGCGGTCTGCATCATCAACCAGGTGGACTCGATACTTTTGAGTTTTGTCAGGGACGTGGGAGGCGACCAGAACCTTCGCGTCTTCAGCAGAAGGTTTCAGGGGAATGCTCTCGCCGTCTTCCCCATACAACTCTGCTTCCTTGATGGGCTTATTGATCGACAACCTCCAATCAACTTTCGAGCCCTCCATTATGCTGATCTTTCGAGTGTCGGTGACTTCTTTCAACTCTTCATCCAGATAGGCAGGTGGGGTGACGGTGGCATCTGCCTGCTGAAGTTCGGGATATTCAAATATCGTGATTGAGAAGTCGTCCGACTTTGCTGATTCGTAGGCGACTCGGTAGTTTCCGCTCTCGTTCACAGACGGAATAAGTGCGGAAAAGACGGTATCGTCGAGGCCAGGAGTCATTGGAATTCGCCGTTCTCCTGATGCACCATCGAGAACAAGCAGGGAAGCCGTCGGTGCTCTGCCTGAAAACGTTGCTTCCACAATGAGGCGGCTTCCTTTCTCGATTTCAACGTCGCCTGGACTTACTGCGATGGAGACCTCGGGCTTTGTCTCGGGAGTCTTTTCGGATACTCGTTCCTGGGAAGTGGATAGTGGCGTTCTGTTACTTGGCACTTCACCCAGAAGAATCCACGCACACGCACCAAACAGAACCAACGCTGAAAATTGTAACCAAGCCGCCCCGACAAGTTTCCGAGAGGACACTTGCTTTACCCAGCGGTTTTTCACTGCGTGCTCGGATACTTCTTCAAGGAGTTTGCGCTGGAGATACGAAAGCGACCCATCTTCAGCCGGTTTCTGATCCATCGCTGCAAGGAGTGCTGCACGAAGGTCGGGATGTGATTCTTCCACTTTTCGGGCGATCTCCCTGGCGTTGACCTGACGGCTCTCAATCCAACCGAGGCCGAGCAATATGGCAGCGACAACTCCGAAGAGAACGCCGAGAACTGCAACCCATGACCACCAACCAGAGGTGACCACTAGAAAAATCAAAATGCCGAATGCGATGGCCCCGACCGTCAATATGATCGAGATCAAATTGCGGCGTTGCAATTGCTTCTCCGCTGCGATCACTGGTTGCAGGCAGCTCTCTAAAAATTTCTCAATCATGGATCAGGAAGGAGTTGCTGTTGGAATGCTGGTGGCGACTGATTTGCCACCGGTGCGTCTACCGGCGAGCCATGTCTCAATTATCAGCAGGATCAGGGCTAACAGAATCAACCATTTCCAGAGTTTCTGCCTGTTCTCTTTTTCTTCTGACTCAAGACGGGCAAGAACTTCTGAGGGTAAATCGGCTTGTTCGGCAACCTGTTCTGTTTCGAGGAGTGGAATCCCATACTCGGCTAATGTTACGACTGGATCGAATGAGGCAGTCATTCCTTCAGCAGGTGCAAGATTCACTGATACGAGATATTGCTCGTCTCCCTTTGTTTCTTCATAGAACCCCGGTTTCTGGTGCTCGGTTTCACCCACATAGAGAGTTGGAGCTGAACGGATGCTGTAGCCAGCGTGATCGAAGATGGAATACAGCAGCGGGACAAATTTCGAGGAGAGGGATAGCTGGCTCTCCTTCGGTTCCCAGCCAGAAAGAAACCCGAAGACGGCACCTTCTCCGACGGGCAGCTCAAACAAGGCCGGGCTCTCTCCATCAAACGTGGCGATCACCTGCGCCCCGGAATCATCCGCTTCTCCCATTTCAAGAAGTCGATGGTTCCAAATACGGATCTTGGTGAAATCTCGAACCTGTGCCCGTGCGAAGGGGAATAACACAGGATGCTCAAAATCCAGGTCGGAGAAAAGGGCGTAGTCTGATACATCTGCCTCAGAGAGTTTCCAGTCACCGTCCGTCAGTGCCGCAAAAGAATCTGAAGAAGAGCCCTCGCCAGGAATCGCCAGGACAAGCCCTCCCGACTGAGCGAACTCTCGCGCTTTCTCTGACATCTCTTCACCCCAAGTGCCTGACAGGACGATAACTTCACGGTCTTCCATGGCAGTGTTGTCGAGTTCTTCCGTTGTTGTGATGACGGGATTTAAGGCTGGGGTCGGCTGCATGGCCCTGCGGAGGTAGAACAGTGGGGTTCCGGGCGTCTCTGGCGCTCCTTCCTGATTGGCGAAAAGAATGCGGAGAGGGCGGGGTTGCACAGGGGAAATATAGACTTCGTTGTCGAAAGAGTGAGCGTCGCCCTGGATGGAAAGAATTCCTTTTTCTGCTTCGGCAGGACGAGGGCGTG
Organism: Verrucomicrobiales bacterium; assembly: GCA_002698785.1. Taxonomy (GTDB): domain Bacteria; phylum Verrucomicrobiota; class Verrucomicrobiia; order Verrucomicrobiales; family DEV007; genus Arctic95D-9. Next base: position 65,090 of record PAAG01000053.1, read on the forward strand.
AAGAAAGAATTCGGCTAGTGCCGGGAGCGATGGTTGTCGAAATTGCGGTGTCAGGGAAGCCTTGCCAGCTGAGGGTGACGTCGGAGGACTCGGAGTCTGCGGCATTACTGATGCGAACTCGGTAGAGTTCTTCTTCGTCGATATTCGACCGAGTCGGAGTCGCTGCCAGAGTGATCGACATATTCCCGGGTGACTTTACTGAAACTGGGATAGCTCGAACATTTACATCCTCTGGCCAGGCACTTTGATTGAGCACATCGAGGTTAGCACCTTTTTGAAAGTCACTGATTAGTATGATTTCCCTCTCTGTCGCTTTTTGATTCAAGTCGGCTGCCAGCAGCATGTCCGAGGCCCGGGTCAATGCCTTGCCCAAATCAGTTCCCAGCCACCCTGCGGAAGAAATCCCGTCACCCAACGTTTCTTCTAGCTGGGACTTCCTTGCCCGTGCTCCCAGATTTCTCCACGCCGGAAAGTCGGCTGCCATCTTCATCGATTCGTCGAAGAAGGCAAAAGCGACTTCGTCTTTCTCGTCAAAAAGTTCGAGGGACTCTTCGGCTGATGTGAGCGCCTGCTTCGACAAGTCTTCCCGCTGCATCGAGGCGCTTCGATCTACGAGGATGATTGCCCTGGTAAAAGATGCGGCTTCGGTTGTCAGGTTCATCGACCTCAGAAACGGTCGACTGAAAGCCAAGGCAAGCAGGATAATGGCGAGGCACCGGAGCGCGAGAAGAAGTAGCTTTTCCAGCCTTGTCCGACGGGTGAGACGCTCAGGCGTCTTTTCCAGGAACATCAGTGAGCTGAACGGGATGTGTTCCTTCGGAGGTCTTCTTCGTAAATGGAGCAGGATCGGCACGGCGATGGCCGCAGCTCCAAGAATATACAGAGGGAAGAGAAAACTCACAGCACCGGAAATCCTGCCATTGAATGAGTCAGGGCGCGAGGACGTTTTCGCGGGGAGAATCTCATAGTAGAAAATTAATTCGTGGGTTCCCGGGATTTGCTCCCGGCTTTTTCATCTACGACTTCGGCTTCCACGTTGATTACGCCTGCCGGGGGCTTCCGTTCTGATGGGCGTGGGACTCCGACGGACTCGCCAGCCACCGTGACTCGATCCTTCAGGTAACTTTTCAACATTCCGCGGACCGCGTGGCGAACGGTGGGAACGAGAAGCAGAAAACCGATCGTGTCGGTCAAGAAACCTGGGGTCATGAGGACTGCCCCTGCGACCAAAATCATCAGGCCGTCCATGACTTCTTCATGAGGAAGTCGCCCGGCGGCGAGAGCTTCCTGGTATTTTTTCAGAGCCTCTCGTCCTTGCGATTTGGTCAGGTAGGCGCCGATCACCGCCGTAATCACAATGATTACCAGTGTTGTCGGGATCCCAATCTTGGAACCGAGAAACATGAAAATCATCAATTCCAACACGGGAATTGTGATGAATAAGAGAAGTAGGCGACCGAACATGATACCTGCGGTTTGGTCTTTAGAGTCGATGCGGTAGCGAAATGTTCAACATACAGTCCGCCGATTCACGGCGTCAGGTGTTTTCGGGCGGGATATCTCGGCAATGTTTGAGGCGATAGCCACCATCTACCGGAAGAATCGTCCCGGTCACGTAGTCCGCTCCCGGTGAAGCGAGATAGGCTGCTGCTTTTCCAATTTCCTCTGGCAAGCCGAGACGGCCCCATGGCAATTTTCTCCCTTCTGCGGCCATCGTTTCGTCGTCGTAGTGGTGGCGCTCGCCTGGAGTATCGATCCAGCCAGGTTCGATGCAGTTCACGTTGATGTGGTGTTCGAAGAGTTCGACTGCCATTGTTTGCATCATGCTGTTCAAGCCCGCTTTTGCGGCGCTGTAGGCCACGCATCTCGCATTTGGGATGCGCGCGAGCACGCTGGAAATAAAAACGATTTTGCCCGGCTTTCCTGAGTCGACGTAGTGCCGGGCAGCGAGTTGTCCGATGTGGAAGCTTCCCATTAGGGCAGCGTTTAGAATGCTCTCGAAATCTTCCGGTCTGTATTCGAGGAAATTCTCGCGACGATTGAAGGCGGGAACACTCACCACGATGTCGAAACCTCCGAAGGATTCAATGGCCTTGGAAACAATCAATTCGCAGCCTTCCCTGGAAAAGGCATCTGCTTCTACGGTGTGGCACTCGACGCCTATCTCGCTAATCGTTTTAGCTCCCTCTGTGAGTTCAGTGCTGCCGGGGCGATCTGCCAGCAGGATGGAAGCTCCCTCTTTGGCGAGTTCCGAGGCGCAGCCAAGCCCGATTCCGCGTGCTCCTCCGGTTACGATAGCGACTTTTCCTTCGAGATTCATTCGTGCGAACCTAGCTCAAGCCGGAGTGACAGGGAAGGGCTCAATTGCGTGGAAGTTTCGTGAAATCAGTCGATGACTCCTTGACCGACGCCGCGATCCTGATCTAGTTGCATCTGTGAACCAGGAAACCCTCGAACGGATCCACTCGTCCATCCGTGACGTCCATGATTTCCCGAAGCCGGGAATCGTCTTCAAAGACATTACTCCCATCCTTGCTGACGGGGAACTGTTTCGGCTGACAATTGATTGTTTCATTGATGCGATCGGTGAGGAAAAGCCGACCAAAATCGTTGGGATCGATGCCCGGGGATTCATTTTTGGTGCCGCTTTGGCGGATCGCCTGGGGGTCGGGTTCGTGCCGGTGCGAAAGAAAGGGAAATTACCCTGGGAGACTAACGGTGCCTCTTACTCTCTCGAATATGGAGAAGCTCACGTCGAAATTCATAAAGACGCTGTTCATGCTGGAGAAAAGGTGGTCCTCATCGATGACCTTCTTGCTACCGGAGGTACTGCGGAAGCAGCGCTGAAGCTGATCAAAGGGTTGGGTGGTGAGATCATTTGCATTGTTTTCCTGATAGAACTGCTCTTCCTCGAAGGGAGAAAGAGTCTTGATGCGGACATTCGGACGGAGACTCTTCTCCAATACTGATCTTTAGGAATGAGCTACGAGAGCGACGTACTCCGCGACTGGTATCTTCTGTTTCATTACGGTAGTGAAGAGGAGATCCTCCATGGTGTGGGCTTTGATCACTCTTGCCTCCCGGAGGGCTGTCTGGAATTCCCTGTTGCGACGGTGAACTTCTGCCAATCCGACAGGAAAGTAGATCGTGCTCTGGACATCGGTTGTGCTGTGGGGCGGTCGACGTTTGAGCTTTCCAGGCGAGCAAGTGAAGTGATAGGGATCGACTTCTCGTCGAGCTTTGTAGAAGTGGCGGATCAACTGCGAAAGGGAGAACTCGTTTCCTATCGTCGCTATAGCGAGATGCACCTATCGGACAAACTTACTGCATCGATGCCCGATGGCGTCTTCCCTGATCGTGTTGCGTTCGAGCAGGGCGACGCGATGAATCTGAGAGACGACTTGGGAAGTTTTGATTTGGTGCACGCGGCAAACCTCCTGTGCCGCCTTCCTGAACCAGAGCGATTTCTAGACAGGCTGACCGACTTGGTAAATCCCGGGGGGCACCTCGTGATGGCTACCCCTGCGACTTGGCTTCCTGAGTATACTCCGGTGGAAAACCAGCCTGAAGCGTTGACGATCAATTACCTGCTGCATCGTCTTGGTCCACATTTCGAGCTTATCGAAGCACAGGAAATTCCGTTCCTGATTCGCGAGCATCAGCGGAAGCTTCAGCTCAGCACATCGCAGGCAAGCCTTTGGAAACGTAAGGTCTGAGCGGTTCCGTAGTCGTTTTTCCGCCAAAAAGGCGGCGCAAAGATGGGTTCGACAATTGCGATCCTGTCCTTACCATGTCGGTCTTGAAATTATGAAAAAATCTATCCCATATCTCGCGATTCTTTTCCTGACCGCTGCGCTGGTTCAGGCTGACGATTCTAAAGGCTGGACTTCACTGTTTAACGGCGAAACGCTCGAAGGTTGGAAGCACTCGACTCTTGGCGAGGCAGAGTATTCGGTCGTCGATGGTGCGATCAAGGGAATCACCGTAGAAGGAAGTCCAAATACCTTCCTGCTCAGCGAAAAAGAATATGGAGACTTCGAGCTCGAGTTTGAAGTCAAAGTCCACGACAGCCTGAACTCTGGCGTGCAAATTCGCTCACGCGAGAAAACCGAAGAAGACTTGGCTACATCCGGCAAGAATGGCAAACCGGCCAAAGATCTCAATCGCTTCTATGGACCTCAGGTAGAGATCGAAGCTTCTCCTGGCCAGGCCGGTTACATCTATGGCGAAGCAACTGGATTCGGTTGGCTTTCACCTGAGCCTCAGGACAAAGGCCATTCTCACGAACACATCAAGAACGGTGAGTGGAACAAATACCGCATCGTTGCGAAAGGGCCTCGAATTCAGACGTTCATCAACGGAGAAAAGGTAGCTGACCTGACCCACGAAGAAATTTATAAGTCACATCCGAAGGGGCACATCGGCCTTCAAGTCCACGGAATCAAGAAGGGAACTGGCCCCTACGACGTGTATTGGAAGAATATTCGGATCAAAGAATTGGACTAAGCGGTCCCTGATCGCGGCAAAAGAATCCGTAATTTTCCTTGCTGGTTCTTCTGCTTATGCCTTAAAACAAATGAGTGACAGTGATGGTGTTCTCGATCAACTTACCATCACTTGATCTTATAAGGAGGAGGGCCCCGGTGCCGTTTCGACGGCACCGGGGTTATTTTTTGTGAATCCAAGGAGGGAGGTAAGGACTCACACCTGAGATTTGTCACTGAAAAGCGGGCTGTGACGTATTCTTTTCCGAGGAAATCGGATTTCTTTCCCCCTCAATGCGGATAAATTACTCCTCTTCACGGGCGAGTATCCCGTAAGACACGATTCATGAGCGATATAGCCACAAACCGGAAAGCGCGGCGCGATTTTCACATTTCCGAGAAATATGAGGCGGGAATTGAATTGAAGGGCACCGAAGTGAAATCCATTCGCGCCGGGAAAATCAATATCAGCGAGTCCTTCGCGCGAGTCGACCGGGGCGAAGTGTGGCTCTACAACTGCGATATTCGCCCCTACGAGCAGGCCAGTCACGAGTTCCATGTCCCACTCCGGAATCGTCGACTCCTGCTTCATAAAAAAGAAATTCGCCGTATGGCGGCGTTGTCCGATCAACAGGGCGCGACTTTGGTTCCGCTGCGATTGTATTGGAAAAATGGTCGTGTGAAGGTCGAAATCGGAATCGGAAAAGGAAAGAACCAGCGGGATCGCAGGGAGGACCTGAAACGCCAGGCCCACAATCGAGAAGTGGAAAGAGAGCTGGCGCGTCTGCATAAGTAGCGGCTTTTTCACTCCTGTCGCATATCGGACCGCGACGAAGTCGTTTGACTGTCCGCCGTATGCCTCTTCATTCCCCGCAGTTTTATGGGATCGTCTTTTGGTCAACTCTTTCGCATTTCCACCTGGGGTGAATCTCACGGCGGTGGAGTAGGTGTCGTCGTGGATGGATGTCCGCCTCGTGTTCCGCTGGATGAAGCTGATATCCAGATTGATCTGGATCGCAGGCGCCCCGGACAGAGCGAGATCACCACTCCTCGAAACGAGGCAGATCAGGCGGAAATCCTGTCGGGGACATTTGAAGGGCTGACGCTGGGATCGCCGATCGCGATTCTTGTTCGCAACAAAGACGCACGTCCCGAAGCGTATTCCGAGATGAGCGAGAAATACCGCCCGTCTCACGCCGATTACACATACGATGCGAAATACGGTATCCGAAACTGGCAGGGTGGAGGTCGCTCCAGTGCTCGGGAAACGATCGGGCGGGTTGCTGCAGCCGCTATCGCGAAGAAAGTGATCCAGCAGGAATTTGCTCCCGAACTCGAAATTCTGCCATTTGTTGAGTCCATCGGAAGCATTCGTGCCAACGTCGATACGGCTACTGTGACACGTGAAATGATCGAATCGAATATCGTCCGAACAGGTGATCCTGATTCGGTCGAGCCGATGATCGACTTGGTGAAAAAAATGCGGGGCGAAGGGAATTCCGTAGGAGGTACGGTCGGGTGTGTGATTCGAAACGTTCCAGTCGGTCTAGGGATGCCGGTTTTCGATCGGCTGGAAGCGGATCTTGCTAAGGGAATGCTCAGCCTACCAGCAACGAAAGGGTTTGAAATTGGGTCTGGCTTCGCCGGTACGGAGATGACAGGTAAGGACCACAACGATCCTTTCCGCATGGTTGACGGCCAGGTACGCACGACGAGCAATCGATCTGGCGGTGTGCAAGGGGGTATCTCCAATGGAGAAGATATAGTTTTTCGGGTGGCGTTCAAACCTACTGCCACCATCATGACGAGCCAGGAAACGGTCTCGAAAGAAAAAGAAGATACTGACTTAAAAGGTCGGGGTAGGCATGATCCCTGCGTCCTTCCGCGGGCAGTGCCCATGGTAGAGGCAATGGCGGCACTAGTTATAGTTGATCACATGTTGCGCCAGCGAGCACTTTGCGGCACAGGTGGCTAGTTACACGAAACTACATACTATATATCATGTTGCTGGATTACACCCCGGTTCTGTTGGCGCTCATTCTTATTCTATTCTTCTTCGGATATACTTTCAGCAGGGGAGTGGTTGGCTTGATGAGCTCCGGTTTGGCGGCCTTGTGTGCAATGGTCGTCTTCTTCACCTCGGTAAACCTTCTTCCGGTGATTTCCGAAAATCTCGGAGAAATGGAACTGACCTGGCAGATCTTGATTGCATCTTCTGCAGTGCTGGCCCTGCTGTGTTACATAGTTGGGATCTTTGTATTCAAAGGAATACTGAAGTTTCTCTTTAATCCAGATAGCTGGCTACATTCTTTCGCTGACGGAATACCCGGTGCAATTCTGTCGATCGTACCCAGTGCGATTGCGATTCTCTTCTTTTTCTGCTGTATTCGAATCGTCGGGACAGTTCAGGAGTTGAATTATTCTGCGTCTATCAGCCAATCGGGGATCGAGGCAATGGGAGGAAAAGTGCCGCCGGTCCCGATGATGGTGGGGTGGAGGAATGGGATCGAGAGAGTCCCTTTCGTTGGGGCTGCGCTCGACATTCTCGACCCGTTCAGCAATCGGCTGAACCGCAGAGCTGCCGCCTTCCTGATAATGACGGATTCGGTGCACGTTCGTTCGTATTTGCTCAGCCGTTCCGATACAAAGCCAATCGCAGAGAGTCTGGAATTGAATCGCCTTCGAACGAAGACCGAACTCAGGAAAGCGCTCAAAGAGCAGGATCGTCTTGGGGTTGTATTGGATCGAGATCTGCAGCAGTTTGCATCAGACTCCGTGATATCCGAAGATATCGAGGACGTTCGCTTAAAACCTGTTCTGGAAGGATTTGTCGATTCATTGCCCAAGTATGAATCGGCGGCCAGCCAGTAAGAAAAGATAATTCCCCTATGTCGACCCCTGATTACATCGCCAGCATCGGACTTGAGGTGCATGTGCAGTTGAAGACGGACAGCAAAATGTTTTGTGGTTGTCCTGTTCGGTTTGGAGAACCTCCGAATACGCTGACATGCCCGACTTGCCTTGGATTGCCTGGTGCTCTCCCTGTTCTGAACGGAGGGGCTATCGAACGAACAATTCTGACCGGAGCTCTTCTGGGGTGCAGTACTCCTGAGGTGGTGAAGTGGGACCGGAAGAATTATTTCTATCCGGACATGCCGAAGAACTACCAAATTTCTCAGTATGATCTCCCACTCTGTCTCGATGGCGGCGTTCCGCTGTATGAACTCGCTTACCCCAAGGACGCTCAGAAGGATATTGTGAATCCGGGAAAAACAGTAAGGCTGACACGGATCCATCTGGAAGAGGACGTAGCTAAGTCGACACACCATTCTTCCTACACGACGATCGATTTCAATCGGGCGGGAACTCCTCTCATGGAGATTGTCTCAGAACCCGATATCGACTCTCCGGAAGAGGCGGTAGCATATCTCAACTCTCTCAGGCAGATCCTCGTCTACAGCGGTGTCTCCGATGCCGACATGGAAAAGGGTCAGATGCGCTGTGATGTGAACATTTCCGTTCGTCCCGCATCGCAGGATGAACTGGGAACCAAAATCGAACTCAAGAATTTGAATTCGGTATCCTCAGTACGACGTTCGATCCAATACGAGATTGGGCGCCAAATTGAAGAAATTGAGGCAGGCAACAAGATCGTTCAGGCAACCTGGCGTTGGAATGACGAAGTCGGGCAGACCGAGATCATGCGCACAAAGGAGGACGCACACGACTACCGCTATTTCCCGGATCCGGATCTTTTGCCTGTGAGAACATCCGAAATGGTCGCCTCGGTTCAGGAGGACCTTCCAGAGTTGCCGCACGAGAAAGTCGAACGGTTCGAGAAAGACTACGAGATCACTCACTATGACGCCTCTGTATTGGCGGCAGAACAGGCTCTGGCGGATTACTACGAAAAAGCTGCTGCCGACGCATCGTCGCCGAAAAAAGTGGCGAACTGGGTTATCAACAATCTGCTGGCGGTTCTAAACGAAAAATCAATTAGCATCGAGGAGTGCGAAGTGGCCCCGGAAAAAGTCGGCGCACTCGTCAATCTCGTGGAATCTGGCCAGGTATCGAACAACCAGGCGAAGGATGTATTTGCGGAACTGTTCGAGAGTCCCGACAAGAGCCCTGCGGCCATCGCTAAAGAGAAAGGGTTTGAGCCAGCCGACAGCAGTGAGGTAGAGGCGTTTATTGATGAGGCAATTGCCGCGAATCCAGGACCTGCAGGTGAAGTTGCAGAAGGAAACGACAAAGCAGCCAACTTTTTGACTGGCCAGGTGATGAAGTTGTCTCGCGGGAAAGCAAATCCCAAGCAGGTGACAGAGATGATTCTCAAAAAGCTCCAATCGTAACTCAATCAGAGTAGGGACGAATCGTCCCTGCCCTTGAGTTTGATCAGCTTCTTTTTGATCACCTCCAATTCGACTGTGAGTTGGTAGGCAGCTTTTACGACATCGGCAGTCGTCTCCTCGTCTTCCAACTGGCGCGCTGCTGGAGTGACCTTCATCATCTCCAGAGCAATGATCCTGCAGGATTCTTCGATACGTGAAATGGCTTCGTCCCTCGTCATGGCGCTAAACGGAATAAGCAGAAACAACATCATCAGGAATCGTTTTGGGGCGACCACTGTTGGCATCGACCATAACGTACTCCAGCCAACCTTTGGCAACCGTTCTGTTGTCGGATTCCTTTGAGATTAAAAAAGCGACTCGGACGCTGCGAGCCTGAATTTCATCGACTTGTGTCTGGATGATTGCGGTATCCCCAAGGCGAAGGGGCCGTTTGTGCTCCATGTATGAGGACCGCACTACCCAGCTGAATCCACGTTCGAGGAATTTCTCCATCGACATGCCATAGCAGCGTGACATTTGGTCATAGCGAGCTGCCAGCACGTAATCGAAGTACTTCGAATTGTGCACATGCTGGTTCATGTCGATGTCGTCGGGGCGCACCCCGATTTTTGTCTCGAATTGGCTGAAATTCGACATGCTCAGCAGTGCGGATGCTTGGGGGACGTATCGAGAGTTGGCCCGCTTGCCGACTCTGTCCCGAGGCGAGAAAGGCCTCAGCGCACCAGCCTGCGGAGTCGATAGCCGCGACCGCGCTCAATTGGATCTGTAGAAAACGCTGTCGTCTTCTCGACCTTCTTAGTGGGGGCAGTAGGGTAATCCCGCTTGTCGGTGATCAGCTTCCACTCTACAGGGCCAGACTCTTCCTCGAAAGGAATGAGCGCATTGTCTGGAGCCATAGGTTCGGGCTCAGACTCAAGCTTCGCACCAGAGGATAACCAGGCAGGAACGCCACCCATGGTGAGCTTATCGTTTGTTGTACAACCTGTAAACATGGCTGCAGCAATGCAAAAGAATCCGGATACAAAAAAGCGGGTCATGGTAAAAGTGGAAGGTTCAGATGCGGTTCAGGCGATCCGACGCGGACCATAAACGAACATTACAAATTTTCTAATCGAAATACGTATCTTCGTGGGAATAAGGTGGGGCGCAGCAACAGAGAAAGCGGAGGTCAGTGGTGCCTTCGGCGGTAATCTGGTGCCATTCACCCGGAGGGATAAGGATTGCATCGCCTGTGGCGACCGAGCGTTTTTTGCCGTCGAGTTCCATCGTTCCAGTCCCTTCGAGGATGAAATAGATCTCTTCACTTTTCTTGTGGTAGTGGCGGTCAGTGCATCCGCCCGGCTTGAGGCTCGCTTCGGCGAGACTCTGGTTTTCAACCGGGGCATTCGTGCAATCGAGAATGCTTCGAATTGTGGAGCCGTCGGCGGTGGTAAAAGGTTCTTGTTCTGCGATTTGATTGACTGTCATCTCGGAGTATGATTTCCGGTGCCAGTGTAAGCGAGCTTGCTTGAAGAGCAACGGTCGTGCCTCTCCGCAACGAATCATGAACGGAACGGAAGATTTTTTAGAATCCCCAGAAAGTGGTCGGCGTCGAAATCGCCCCCCTCGCCGGCGCGCCGGCGGATTTATCAAACATTTCATTCTCATGCTCCTGATGGGAGTGGTCTTTTTGATCGCCTGTCTCGTGATCGTTGACATGACGAATTCGGGCGGAAAAATCAAAGAGGCCCTGATCGGCATGCTGGGTGGAGAGAGGGATGAGCCGAAAGCTCTAGAGCCCGAGACGAAGATTGTCGAAAAAGTGGTCGAAGTGCCGGTGGAAAAAGTGGTGGAAAAGGTCGTCGAGAAAATCGTTGAGGTAGAAGTGACTCCGCCGATGCCATCCGGCTATGTCGGGTGGAAAAAGATCGATACCGCAGAATTGTGGAGCGAGATTCCAGTCAAAACCGAAGTCATCACTACCCAAGGGGAGACTGCGGTGAAAGAGAGGGAAGAGGACGATAGCTATGGGATCGAGATGCGGATCAACCTCACGATCCCCAAGCCTAATCAGTCGGAGGAAGAGTTGGCCGAAATCAATCCGCATTTGCCGAAGATATTGAACGACTTTTCGGGATTGGTGAATGCCGCTGAAGTATCCCCGTTTTTTCATCATCTTTACGAGCTGAAAACCGCTCGAATTCAACAGAATGTGACTCGGTTTGACCGCATTCTATCACGTCACAATCTGTATGACTGCGAAACTGTCTTGCAGATCAAGCACCCCGATACCGGGGAAAAAGTCCTGATGGTCCAAGGTGAAATGGATGTGGTATCGGATGGCTCGGATGGAGATCGATGGCCGGAGCTCGATGACTACATTTCGATGTCTCAGTACTATCAGCCATTCACCAGCTACGGTTGGTCGAAACGATCGAATACACCAAACCCGCTTCTCGCTCGGTGGGAGGAAAAACTAAAGGAGTATGAAGATCGGTTCGCTATCAAAGGCCTAAGTATCGAAGAGAATCGATTCCTGCGGGAAAAAATTGAAGAATACAAAGCAGGGATTGCGGACATGAAAGGTCGTAGTTTCCTGATTGCTGAAGCGGACCCGTTTTTCGTCTTACCGTTGTCTTTCCTTGGACGAAAAGATGAAAATGAATTCGGTCCCGGAATCGGCGACTATGGAGTCATCATCTACGAGGATGGAGTGTACCCTGTGATCGCTGGTGATGCGGGACCCAGTTGGAAATTTGGTGAGGCTTCGCTTCGTGTTGCTCGCCACCTCAACGAAAAAGCCTCTCCCTACAATCGACCTGTGAGCGACTTGAAGGTGACGTATCTGATTTTCCCGGGTTCGGCAGATGAGAACCGCGGACCGCCTGATCTGGAAGCATGGCATCAAAAATGTAGCGAGTTACTTGAGGGCATTGGCGGTCTCTCCGCGGACTACTCTCTGCACCAATGGGAAGACCTGATCGCGAAACGTCTCGAAGAAATCGAGGCAAAGAAAGCTGCGGAGGCCGAAGCAGAGGCTGCAGCGGAAAACGCTGAGAACGAAGAGAGTGAAACTCCAGAGTCCGAAACATCAGAGGAAACTGGGGATGATGCACAGTGAGGGCTCCTTCCGAGCCTGACAGAGGTGTCTTTCAACGAACGTTTGTGGCAGAGGCGACTCGTGCGGTGGCAGCAGGAGTTATCGAAACATCTCTTGCGACGTTCGCCGTTTTCATAGCTGTCACGCGGTTTGAGTCTGGGCCGGCGATCAAGGCGCTGCTCCTGGGTAGCCCTGCTCTGGGTTTGTTGGGAAGTCTGCTGGTCGTCCCGCTCGTTGTTCGTCTGCAGATCCGAGCCAGCCGGGCTGCCGCAGGCGTTAGTTTTCTGAGTATGGGAGGATTCATCCTCGCGGCATCTCTGCCCGCCTCTGAGCCCGCATTTATCGTTGGTACGACTCTTGGCATGGGAGCGATTGGAATGGCGATTCCGCTCCAGACTCATTATCTCAGAATCAATTATCCATCCCATAGCAGGGGGCGGTTGTTCTCTATCGCGATTGTCCTGCGTGCACTGACTGCGCTTTTGGTTAGTTGGGGATTTGGAGAGTTCCTCGAATCGCAGCCAGACCGTTATCCTGTTCTGCTCTGGTCGTTTGTGGCCGCAGCCTTCGTTTCGGGGTGTTGTCAGTTTTTGGTCCCGTCAGAGGCTATACAAGCGGGTGGGTCGAAGAAGCTGGATTTCCTTCAGTCCGTGAAACTGAGCTCCTCGGACAAAGGCTTCGTGCTTCTGTTGATTGGTGCAATGGTACTTGGCGTGGGCGTGCTTTCTTCGAATGCCCTTCGGGTCGACTATCTGGTAAATCCGGAGCACGGATTAAATCTGGACGTGAAGACCGTGAGCCTGATTACCGGTATAGTTCCTTCTCTCGTTCGTCTCGTATCCACGTTTTTCTGGGGATGGCTTTTTGATCGAATGGACTTCTTCGTTCTTCGGATACTGGTCAATATTGTCTTCCTTGCCGGGATACTCCTTTATTTCGTGTGGAGTGATGTGCGCGTGATTCTTGTCGGGAGCGCCCTTTTTGGTATGGCCAGAGGAGGTGGGGAAATCCTCTTTAACCTTTTTGTGACCAAGATTGCTCCTTCGGCAAACGTGGCGAGTTACATGTCGGTGCACACATCGCTTGCCGGAATCCGAATTCTTGCTGCACCATTTATCGGTTTCTTTCTCGTTCAATGGGCGAACATTCCTGTGATGGTCGTCTTTTGCTCTGCAGTCGTGATTGTCTCGATATTCATCGTGAGAAGAGCTTCTGTGTTTTATCGCAAGAACGCTTGAACGAAAAAGAAACACTGGATATTTGCCTTCGCCTTCCTATACAGTTTTCCCATGCCGAATCTCAACAAAGTCATGCTGATGGGGAATATCACCCGCGATCCCGAGGTGCGTTATACGCCAAAGGGGACTGCTGTAACTGATATTTCACTCGCCATCAATCGGACCTATTCTCTCGATGACGGAGAGCGCAGGGAGGAAACCACTTATGTGGACGTGACTTACTGGGGGCGTCAGGCGGAAGTAATCGGGGAGTACATGAAGAAAGGGCGGCCAATCTACGTCGAGGGGCGTCTGCAACTCGATCAGTGGGAGGACAAAACCACGGGGCAAAATCGCTCACGCCTCAAAGTGGTTGGCGATAACTTTCAATTCCTCGGTGGTCGCGATGATGGCGGCGGTGGAGGCGGTGGCCAAAGAGGCGGCGGTGGAGGTGGTTACAGCTCGCAGGGGAACCAAGGTGGGGGAGGGTATTCGCAGCCCCCGCAACAACAACCTTCCCACCAACAGGCTGCACCACCTCAACAGAAAAGCGGAGGTGGTGGCTACGACCCGATCGATGACGACGACGACATCCCGTTCTAGGGAGAGTCGGGAATCAGTCTGCGTCCAGCGTTTCCATCCAGTGTGTGAGAAAGAATTTTTTCTCATGCTGGAGGAAAGTATCTTCTGCCGGACCAACAATCGGGCGTAAAGACGTCGACATTTGTAGTGTGACGACGACGAATATTCCCGTCCAGAAAACGAAGTAGCCCTTACCTCTACTGGACTCGGACTCAATGGCCCGATTGATCAGTGAGCAACCGAATGCAATTCCAACACCCCAGAATAGGAGTGCGAAGAATGCCATGCAACTGACCGACTCTGTCGATTGGGAGAATATCCAGCCTACCGGGCAAAGCCCCAGGAGAACCAGCCCCGAGAGACAAAGACCGATCCCGAGTGCTCCCGCGGCTTTCTTGAATGAGATGTCAATCCCGCTGAGGCAACTGAAAACATAAAGGCTGGGAAACGTGATCAGTGCGGATACGAAAGCACCGAGGAGAACCTTTAATGGTGCAGCCCAGAGTTGAGTGCCTCCTGAGAAAAGGCCGAGGACGAATCCAAAAACGAGGAACGATGTCGCAAAAACGGCCAACAGGTGCATCGAGATCTTACGTTCATTGTCCTGGCTCAACTCATAGAAGATTTGGCCGGGCTGTTTCAGCAGGGCGTCGATTGTGGTAGGTAGGCGAATCTCCCCCGGCATTGGTTCCTGTTTGAGAACCTGTTTTTCAGAATGGGGTAATTCGGGTGGAGTTGTGGGAGATTGGGTGTCGTCGCTCATTTTCTTTGATTGCTATTGGTTTTAAAAGCTGTTTCTGATGGCCCACCAGACGGACTCGTAGAAATTCCCCTCGAAAATATCGGGGCGGAGGAATTCGATTTTCAGTCCTGGATTTCCAAAAATCGGGCGGAGGAGAAATCCCACCTGAGCCCCTGCGAAAAGATTCCCGGCAACCAGGCAGGCAACACCACGAATGGCTGCGATCTTGGAACGGGAATAGGGAAGGAGTAGTCGGTAGAGGCGAGTCGTTGATACCAAGCCAGCGAGAGCGATGATACCTGTGTGGGTCAGGATTAGGATGCGATGTGTAGAAGCTGCTTGGTCGGAATGAGCGCTCGGGCTTTCGATGGCCATACCGAGGGTAATCGGGGATAGCGAGCCCGTGATCAGTGCGAAAACTGAGAACGAGGTCAAAAGAGCCAAAGTGGTCTGAGTAAACGAGGTTCGGATCCCTACGATTTGTGAGAGAACTCCGTTGAGTAGTCCGTTGATCAACAACGTGAGCAGGATAATTAGCGGTAGTTTGATGGCCACATAGCCCGCTTGTTCAAGGCCCTGCCATGCTCCGATAGAGGCTCCGTATGTGCCGACCCCAAGGAAAATCGTGGTGATGCAGAATGATGTGGCCCCTCTGCATGGAGAACTTATCCACGTATCGGCTGTGCAAGCCCCTCCTAGTAGAAGGTCCTTCCAGTTGGAGGCGGTAGTTTCAGGGGAAATCATGGACGGTGCGACTCAACGCGCACCATCAGATTTCGTCAGTTGTGTGAAACAAGTGAGAAACCTCCGTGAATTCCTGGTGAAAAAAACGGTAAAACGAATAGCCCGCGTTAGAGCTGGACGGTCTTCGCGGAATTAATTCCGTCGATTTCAATGATCTTTTCGAGGACCTCTTCGCTGACTGCGGAGTCCACGTTCAAGATGCTCAGCGCCTGTCCACCACGCTGGCTTCGGCGGCTGAGCGACATGTTGGCAATGTTGATGTCGCTTTCTCCGAGGACTTTTCCGAGAGCGCCAACTACACCGGGAGAATCGGAGTTCTCGATAATCAAGAGGTGACCCTCGGGAGTGGCATCAATGTTGTGCTCACGCACTTTTACGATACGGGGTTGAGGCCCGAAGAAAGTTCCTGCTACGGCGACCTGCTCGCTATCGTTTCCGACAGTGATCGTGATTAGGTCAGTAAAATCGCAGGTTTCTGCTGGTCGGCTTTCCGTGACCCGGATACCGCGCTCCTCTGCGATTGAAGGGGCGTTGAGGTAGTTGGTCGATCCGGAAGTACCACCTGTCTCAAGGTAGCCTTTCAGCGCAGAGCGAGTCACGAGGGTCGTGTCGATATCGCTGACTTTACCCGAGTATTCGATACGGAAAAAATCAGGCTGGTTAGGCGCAATCTGGCTGAGGAGCTTCGCCATCGTTTCGGAGAGGCTCATGTAAGGCCCGATCTCCTTCAGCGTGCTCTCATCGAGATTCGGCATGTTGACCGCGTTGATCACAGCGCCGTGCAACAGGCGATCTCGGATAGCTTCCGCGATCTCGATGCCGACATTCTCCTGAGCTTCTTCAGTGGAGGCTCCTAGGTGAGGAGTGAAAACCATTTCCTCACGCTGGAGAAGTTCGTAGTCTGCCGGTGGAGGCTCTACTTCAAAGACGTCGAACGCTGCTCCAGCCACTTTACCTTCTTTGATGGCAGCGAGGAGAGCTTCCTCATCGACCAGTCCTCCGCGAGCGCAGTTGATGATGCGGACTCCCGGCTTCATCTTCTTGAGGCGCTCCGCGTTGATCAAATGAGTCGTCTCCGGTGTTTTCGGCATGTGCAGGGTGATGAAATCGGCCTGCTCAACCGCCTCGTCGACCGTGGCGCAAAGTTCGACTCGCATGTTCTTCGCCTTGCTTGCCGCGAGATACGGATCGTAGGCCACAACGCGCATCCCGAAGCCCATGGCACGGCGAGCGAATTCTCCACCGATTCGGCCCATTCCGAGAATCGCGAGAGTTTTGTTGTAAAGCTCTACTCCTTTGAAGGCTTTACGGCCTTCTTTGAAGCGGTCTTCCACCACGGACTTGTGAGCGTGAGGGATGTGGCGTGCGAGCGACATCATCAGCGTGAAAGCATGCTCAGCCGTAGAAATGGTGTTTCCCGCGGGAGTGTTCATCACTACGACGCCGTGTTTCGTAGCGGTGGGAATGTCGATATTGTCTACCCCAACCCCCGCACGACCGATAGCGCGCAGCACTCCGGAGCCAGCTTCAATGACAGGAGCGGTGATTTTGACGCCGGATCGCACAATGATGCCCTCGTAATTGGGGGCCAATGCGATCAGTTCGTCTTCGCTGAGTCCGAGTTTGACATCGACTTCGATGCCTTCGGCTGCATTCAGCAATTCGATCCCCTTTTCAGCAATGGGATCGGCTACCAGCACTTTGCGTACACTCATGGGTTTTGGGTTTATTTTCTAAAGAGGCGGGAACGTAGGGGTGCTGGACTCGGACGCAAGAGGGAACTTGAGCAGGTAAGCACGATTTCACTTGTCGAAAGGAGGGATGCAATTTGATATGCGGCATGGTCCGTATTCTCTCGTGGCTCACCAATGCGTTTCCGCTCTGGATACTGCTCTGCAGTACCATTGCCCTTTTCGAGCCCTCGATTTTTACCTGGTTCAAAGGGCCGCTTATCGTTTGGGGGCTTGCGGTGATTATGCTTGGGATGGGGCTCACTCTGAATTTCTCGGATGTGAAGGGTGTTCTATCCCTACCGAGGGCGGGAGTTATAGGTGTCATTTGCCAATTTCTCTTGATGCCCGCCTTGGGATGGGGCGTTGCCACAATGTTGAAACTCGACGAGATCGACCCATCTCTCGCAGTCGGGCTGATCCTCGTGTCATGCTGTCCTGGCGGGACTGCTTCAAACGTGGTTGCCTACTTGGCGAAGGCAAATGTCGCCCTATCCGTGTTGATGACGATGTGCTCAACCTTTGCTGCAATTGTCATGACCCCGCTTCTCACCAAATGGCTCGCGGGGGCTCTAATCGAAGTCGATGCCTGGGCGCTCTGCAAAAGCACGGCACAGGTCGTCTTGATACCCGTAGTCGTTGGGATTCTCGTAAATCAGTTCCTGCCAAAATTCAGCGAAAAAGTGAGGGTAGGATCACCGCTCATATCGGTGATCGCGATTGTCCTCATTGTGGCGAGTATTATCGGTGGTAGTCGTGAGGTTATCTTAGAGGCGGGATGGAGGCTCTTGGCCGCCCCTGCATTGTTGCACATTGGCGGCTTCGGATTGGGCTACCTTCTAGCCCGTCTCATTCGCCTTCCCGAAGCGAGCTGTCGCACCATCTCCATCGAGGTGGGTATGCAGAACTCCGGGCTGGGTGCAAGCCTTGCGAAAAAGCACTTCCCGGGCACTGCCGCTGCAGTACCCTGTGCCATTAGTTCAGTCTATCACTGCCTGATCGGTAGTTTCCTCGCAGGCTGGTGGCGACTTCGAGCTTCGAAAGAATGAAGGGGTTACTCTTTTGCAGACCCTCCGCCGGAATGACCCAATTCCGAATGCTCTGGCGGTAGTGCCGCGCGGAATCGGCTCTTATCGATCGCCTTCATGTAGGCCTCGAGAGAAGAAACCTGTCCAGACACCATCTTTTCCCAGATCGCATCATCCATGAACTGCATTCCATATTCTTTACCGCCAGTAATAATATCGTAAAGCTTCTGGGTAGAACCTTCCCGAATCACAGAACTCACGGCAGGCGTGCTCACGAGGATCTCATTTACAGCGACACGACCAGGCTGGTCATCCCGCTTCAGAAGCAGCTGGGCCACAACACCGCGAAGAGAGCCTGCCAACATCGTCCGAACCTGCGACTGCTGGTCGGATGGGAAAACGTCTACGAGACGGTCGACAGTTTTACGAGCGTTGTTCGTGTGAAGTGTTCCGAAAACAAGGAGGCCCGTTTCCGCAGCTGTCAGTGCGAGCGAGATGGTTTCCAGGTCGCGCATCTCCCCCACGAGAACGATATCAGCATCTTCACGAAGTGAAGCGCGAAGGCCATCTGCGAACGACGGGCAATGAACGTGAACCTCGCGCTGAGTAATGGTCGATTTTTTGTTGTTATGAACAAACTCGATCGGTTCCTCAACCGTGATGATATGGCGAGCGTAGGTGCGGTTGATGTAGTCAATCAGGGCGGCAAGGGTCGTTGATTTACCCGAACCAGTCGGCCCTGTTACCAACACAAGTCCGCTTCGCAAATCTCCAAAGCTCTCGATTGTCTCCGGGACATTGAGATCCTGAATCGTTTTAATCTTGGTCGGGATCAAACGAAAGACGGCTCCGAGTCCATTCTTCTGTTTGAAGAAGTTACAGCGAAATCGCGACTCATGATCCATCTCATAGGCGAAGTCGAGGTCACCTTTTTCGAGAAATCGCTCGTAGGCTCCCTCGTCACAGATCTCGCTGAGCATGTGATTGAGTGTGGAGTGCTCGAGGACTCCATCTGCGATAGGAGAAATAGCACCGTGTGCTCGCATCTTCGGCGGTTGGCCCTCACTCAAGTGCAGGTCAGAGCCACCCGATTCGACGAGGTGTTTAAAATATTGGTCAATTACAGCCATGGTCTGAAGAAAGTGTTAATTCTTGATTAGGTTACGTGGTATCAGCCGAGATTAGCTCGCAGAGATCCGGGATCGATCGCCCGTCCAATCGCTTCATCCTTGGAGATTAGGCCTTCGTGATACAAATTCGCGAGGGAGTCATCCATCATGATCATCCCAACGTTCTTACCGGTCTGCATGACACCGGGGAGCATGAAGGTTTTGCCGTCTCGAATAAGTGCAGAAACCGCGGGAGTGTTGACGAGAAGCTCGAGGGCAAGCTCGCGGCCTGTCCCGTCTTTCTTTGGAACGAGCTGCTGTGAGATTACCCCACGAAGCGATTCACCAACCATGATTCGAATCTGCTCCCGCTGCTCGGTGGGGAACACATCGAGAATTCGGTCGAGTGTTCTTGCGGCACTTCCTGTGTGAAGTGTGGCAAGAACAAGGTGTCCCGTTTCTGCCGCGGTGATTGCGAGAGAGATCGTTTCCAGGTCGCGCATCTCACCCACCATGATCACATCGGGATCCTCACGAAGAGCAGCACGCAAAGCATGGGAGAAACTCTCGGTATGCGTATGCACTTCCCGTTGGTTTACGTGGCAATCTTCCGATTCGATCACGTATTCGATCGGGTCCTCGAGTGTAATGATGTGGTCTGTGCGCTGGTGGTTGATTTCATTGATCAGGGCCGCCAGCGTGGTCGATTTACCGGAGCCGACGGCGCCGGTCACGAGGACGAGTCCGTTGTGATATTCGAGGAGTGGCTTGATCGCTTC
Source organism: Verrucomicrobiales bacterium (assembly GCA_002698785.1). Taxonomy (GTDB): domain Bacteria; phylum Verrucomicrobiota; class Verrucomicrobiia; order Verrucomicrobiales; family DEV007; genus Arctic95D-9. The sequence goes on from PAAG01000053.1 coordinate 84,936, forward strand.
GGGCAATCCTAGCTCGTCCATCGTGCGCAGGTTGGTGCTGATCACGCGGAAAACCATCTCCCAGCCAAGGCGGGTCTTTACTACTGAGGCACGGAAACGGCCGAAACCTGGATCGTAAGCAAAGTCGACATCACCCTTTTCTTCGAGTCGGGCCAACTCAGGAGCAGGGAGATATTTGCGAGCAAGGTCTTCCGTTTGCTCTGGAGTCGCTATCTCAGCATTCTCCCAGATTGGCTGGAGGAGACCGAAGCGGCGCCACTTGGGTTGGCTGTTTGGAGCGATGTGAACATCGGAGACGTCATACTCCTGGGCGAGCTTCAAGTATTCATCGACGTGATCGAGAACTGGAACAGTATCTGACATGGATATGGAGTTTGGGAGGTATCTGCAATTGCCGGGAAATACAGGGGCAATTTGTTGAACGCAACATCTGGCGGCATTCCCGGTGAGATTGCGAGTATTCTGATAGTGAAAGTTTCATTCAAGCCAAAAACTGAGTTTTCCTGCTCGTAAATACGCGGTTTGTATAATCTTCGACCCAATCACGGACGGCGAATTCTCTTGCAGAAGGCGGGCGAACAGGAAAAATGTGAAGTGTGAAATTCTTTGCTGGTCTACTCGTCTTTGTCGTCGTATTCGCTGCCGTTGGCGTGGGAATGCATTATTCCATGTATCAGAAGCCGGGTATTTTTATCTGGTCGGTCACTCAGGACCCCGGCGAGGGAGGATTTCTTGAGAGAACGACGTTTGCCCTTGCGGGAACCGTCGAGGAAAAGGAAGTCAGTGCAGATGTCGGTGGAAGTACGGAAACCAATAAGCCTGAGGAGGTTCTCGAGGCAGCTCCCGCTCCGGAGCCCGCAGAAGTAACCGAGCAAGAGGAGGAGAACAGCGTGATATCTCTTTTCGACGGAAAAGAACTGGGGCAGTGGGAAAAAACCCAGTTCGGTGGAGAGGGTGACGTATTTGTAAATGAGGACGGGAATCTGGAATTCGGCTTTGGTGCGATTCTCACCGGAGTGCACTGGGGCGGCGAGGTTCCTGCGACGAGCAATTATGAAATCACCCTCGATGCGATGAAGATCGATGGTAACGACTTTTTTTGCGCCCTCACATTTCCCGTGAGAGACAGCCACGCCACCTTTGTGATTGGCGGTTGGGGTGGTGGAGTCGTCGGAATATCGAGTGTCGATGATCTGGATGCTTCGGAGAATGAAACGATGAACATCGAGGGATTCGAGAGCGATAAATGGTTTAAAATTCGAGTTCTGGTAACAGACGAAAAACTTCAGGCCTGGATCGATGAAGATGAGAAAGTGAACCTCGACCTGGAAGGACGAAAGATCAGCCTTCGGCCCGGAGATATCGAATTGTGTGTGCCAATAGGAATTGCGAGCTTCCAGACACGCGCGCAGTTTCGAAACATCACGTGGCGAAATCTGCCCTCAGAGGAGTGATTCAATCCTCAGTGTGCCCATGGCCCTCTCCGGTCTCTTGTCATGGGAATTATAAAATTGTCAAAAATTAAAATTATTGACGTCTTAATTATCAACTTTTTGAACGAAACGCTTGACCAACTGTCCAGATGCTGTCTGGATATTTAAAAATTGAGGCAACTTTACAACAAATTGTTTCAATTTTTAATGACCTCTCACACTACGTCTCTCAACAATTATGAATCTTCGTGATCAGTTAAAAGAAATTCTTCCTGACATTTTGCCCAGGAATCCGGCCCAATCGATTAAGGGAACGGAATTAATTGAGATGGTTAAGCATCGACTGAAGCAGGATTACTCAGATGCGACACTTCGGTATCACTTCTCAATCATGTCCTGCGATCCCTCTTCTCCGATCGCGAAGGTAGAGCAAGGGCAGGGTTACTATCTGCGAACATCGACAATCCACTCCATGAACAGTGCGCGAAACCTGTTCCACGGTGGAGAGGCTGGTGTGGGACAGAGTTCGGTAATGGGTTCTGAGGATCTGGATGTAAATCTTCGTCGTGCCGCAAAATTTCGCGCTGTGGTGAATCGTTACCTCGAGTCCATCGAGCAACTTCCTTTCGCTTTCGAGGAGTCCTTCTCAAATGATGCCGACTCGAATCGTTGGAGAGTGCCAGATCTGGCCGTTGTAGACTGGCTTGTGGCGGGAGAGGGCGAGGATTCTCCTATTTTGGACAAGCGCAAGCTGGAGGTCTATCGACGCATGTCTCAGACTCCTTTTCGTGTCTCTGCTGTAAAATTGCAGCTCGAACTTTCTTCTGGAAGCGCGTTAGAAACTCTTCACCAATGCCTTTCAGCTTCCGAATGGGCACATGCTGGAGAGCTTCTTGTAGCTTCTCCTATTGTGGACCCGCAGTTGGCGAGCGAAGTCAGGAAATTCTCGGACCGCTATGGAATCGGAGTGATCAGCTTTGGGCTCGATTCGGACATTTTGGATGACATGCCCGAACCGGCAGCGATTGAAAATCTCCACCTGCGCGAATTTGAATCGATCCGCAGTCTCCTGACGGTCCGCAGACACTCAGCTCCGCATCCTGGCAAGGCATTGGACTGGGAGCATGTCACGGCACTCGGTGCTGCAAATGCAGATTTTGCTCGTTTTGATTCGTGGATTTCCCGGAGCCTCCTGGAAGAGCGGATTATTCCTTCTCGCGAGTTCGTCGAGCTGGAACGAAACGCTGCTGCTGCGGTCGCACAGGAGTATGTGGCATAATTTTTTGAGAGATTTTTTCCCTTGGTTAGCGGTCTTTTTTTCCGCAGAAGGGCACCCTCCACCGGGGTGCCCTTTTTCTTTACAACTTCCTGACAACCCTTTTACAGGCCCATGACAACTATTTCTGAGAAAGTGGGAGAATGGTTGCATGGAAATCAAACGCTACCTGACCATGTCGGCACTCGGAGCTCTTGCGCTTGCGGGTGGAAATGCAGAAGCCGGTAAAACCACCGTGCCCGTCGAACTGCGCACAACAGTGGATCGACCTTTGATCGTTTCCGAAGGAGATGCGCAAAAAGTCGTGATCAAAATTGAAGTGGAGGGAGAGAAAGTGGCACTCGCCCACCGTGCGCCGTTGAATCTGTCCATCGTTCTCGACCGGAGTGGTTCGATGAGTGGGGCAAAGCTGGAACAGGCAAAGCAGGCGGCTGCTATGTTGATCGATCAACTCGGCGAAGACGATGTCGTTTCGGTTGTGCTCTATGATACTGAAGTTGATGTGCTCGTTCCTGCTCGCCGACTCGAAGGGCGCAGAAATCAAATTCAGAGAATGATCAGCCGAGTGCAGACCGGCGGAAGCACTGCTCTCTACGCCGGGGTCGAAGAAGGCGGGGATCAGCTCCGGGAGTTCTTTACCAAAGAAAAGGTCAATCGCGTGATCCTTCTTTCTGATGGAATTGCAAACGTCGGCCCCAGCAGTAATCGCGAGATCGCAAGCCTGGGCACCCAACTGGCTCGGGACGGTATGTCGGTCACGACAATCGGCCTCGGCAATGACTACAATGAGACGCTCATGACCGCGCTCGCTGAGGCAAGTGATGCCAATTACTACTACGTAGAAGATGTTGAAAGGCTTCCTGACGTGTTCGCTAAAGAACTCGGTGAGCTTCAGAGTATCGTAGCTCGTGATATCGAGATTGAGATTCGCTGTCCGAAAGGTGTGCGCCCGTTGAGATTCCTTGGCCGCCCTGGAGAATTGAAAAAGAGAACGGAGTCCGTCGCGTTCGGAACCCTTTCCAGCCAGCAGGTTCGTGAATTGTATCTTGAATGTCTGATTGAGCCAGAAAGCTTCGATTCAGTTTCGGAAATTGCGGAGTGTTCTGTGAGATTCAAGCACGCCGCGTCTGGCGATTCTGCTTCCGCTAAGGTTTCACCGGTTGTTGTCGGATACACAAAGGACACCACTCTCGCAGAGAAGTCAGTGAATCGGGCTATCGTCGCAGAAGCCGCAATCTTTGCGAATGCGGTGGAAACCGAGCGAGCCATTGCTCTTGCGGATGAAGGTAACATCGAGGCTTGCCGCGACCAGCTTCGTGGGCAGTGGAGTACGTTGAAAGAAGCATACGCCGCAGCACCAGCTGCTCAGCAGGCACAGCTTGCAGAAGAAATCCGCTCCGTGGAAGAGGCCGAGCGCGACTTGGAAGACAATCAACTTTCGAAAGCCCAGCGTAAGAAGCTCAGTAATGACGCCTTTATGCTGCGTAACTCGAAACGTTAAGGGAGACAAGGAGTTCGCCTAATGCGATTCCTGGAGGGCGGCACCGCAAAGGTGTCGCCCTTTTTACCTTCGCTAGGTCCTCGATCAACGCCTATGTTATCAGTCTGAACAATGAAGCGTATCGCCGTAGTATTCGTTCTCGCCATTCTTCTGCCGTCCATTTTGCTGGCGGTGATGGCAGTGCGTTCTCTCCGAGATCAGGAAATCGTAGTGAACAGCCAGCGGGCTCTTTTCTATCAATCCGCATGCGACTCGATGGCTGGCGATATCAATCTGTTCATGGATGATGTCAGGGTGTTCCACGGTCGTTTGGTTGAAGAGTTAGTAAAAAGAGAGGCTTCGGAAACCGTAACGAAGGACTTCAGCAGTTTCATCCAGGATAGTTGGAGTCAGGCGCTAATCGGCGCAGTGGTTACAGATTCAGGGCAAATTGTTTCTCCTCTCCCGACCGAAAGTGAAGCTGCTGCCTCATTCCTATCGGAGAACGGAGATTTCCTGACAAATCGACGGGTGGTAGAGGTCTTCGAGGCTCCCGGTCTTCTGAATGAGCAACTGAAAGTGGTCAAAGAAGAGAAGCCGAAATCCGGTAGTAGCAGCTCATTTTTACAAAAGAAAATATCGAGGAGTTCGGCCGAAGACTCAGCTCCCCAGCCTGTGTCTGTGCCAGCTCAGCGAAAGGTATCGATAGAAGAGGACAGGGTGCTTGGGTATCGGTTTGAGAATCGGGCCATGGCTGACGAAGGGGAGCCAATTCCAGCAGAGGAAGAGGCAGTAGCCGAGCTGGCACCGGCGCCATCCCGGAAATCAGAAGCACGTCCACCCAGCCAGATGCTTACTCGAAACGTGATGCCGATGCAGCAACAGCAGGCTCAGGCGCCAACTACGGAGATGATGAAGCCAGTAGCTCCGGCGCCTCTCTCGGTGGAGAACTATTCAAGTTCGAAATGGTCTGCAATACGTTCAGAAGATCTGACTCGCGGTCAAAGTGAGGGCGCTGTGGGGCGCATCATCGATGGTGAACTTCATGTTCTTTTGTGGAAAAAGGCGGCTGCTCTTCCGGGATACACATTCTGGACAGAGCTCGATATGAATATCATTGAGGAAGATTTGAGCGATCTTTTCAGGAGGAGTGAATGGAACGATCGGAAGGAGGAAGTATCTCTCGCGTTGCTCGATACTGGCGGCGATCTTGTCGGGCAAACGGTATCGGGGTTCTCCACCGACTGGACAAAACCCTTCGTGGCATCCGAAGTCGGGCAGATCCTTCCCAGGTGGGAAGTTGCCGCTTATCTCGTGAACCCTGACCTTCTGGATCGATCTGCGCGGATAGCGCGCCTGACGATCTGGCTGGTGATTCTACTGCTTCTTGGTGCCGTTGCTGCTGGCACGATTCTGATTCTGCGATCAGTGAATTACGAAATGCGTCTGGCTTCGCGGAAGACTGACTTTGTCAGTAATGTCAGTCATGAGCTGAAGACACCGCTGACATCCATACGAATGTTTTCTGAGCTTCTCGAGAACTCCCCAGAGATTGATGCAGAGAAGTCTGCGAAATACTCTGGTGTGATCAGCAGAGAGTCGGCTCGCTTGACCCGACTTATCAATCGGCTCCTCGATTTTTCGAGACTCGACAGAGGAGAGATGAAGTTGAATCTCGAGTCGATGGATCTGGCTGAATTTCTTCGGGACACGGTAGAGACGCACCGGTCTCCCATTGAAGAGGCCGGATTTCGTCTCGATGCTCAGATTTCAAATGAGAAGGAAGCGAGAGTGTTTGGGGACCGTGATGCTCTGTCTCAGGTGGTGGTTAATTTGATTTCCAATGCAGAAAAATACGCAGCGAGCGGGAAAGAAATCTTGGTGACGATGGATTTTCCCTCAGACGAGAGGGTTCGGTTTGCGGTCCATGACCGTGGGAAGGGAATACCGAGAAGTGTACAACGAAAAATATTCGAGAAATTCTACCGGGCTGACGATTCGATTGACTCTGGTATTGAAGGCTCTGGGATAGGGCTCGCTCTTTGCCGACAGATTGTTGAACTGCATGGTGGTACGATTCAGTATTCAAAACGTGAAAAAGGAGGGAGCACCTTTTGGGTCGAGATCCCTCTCATGGACAAATAATGAAAGATTCAAAAATCACCGTCTATGTCGTTGAGGACGACCCGAGTATTCGGTTTGGCTTGGAAGAGATTCTCAACGGGGAGGGGTTTGAGGTTCATTCCTGTGAGACGGGCGGGAATGCGATTGAGGGGATAGGAGAGACATTGCCTGATTTGATTCTCCTCGATGTAATGTTGCCCGAGAAAAGCGGTTATGAAATCGCCAAGGAATTGCGGAAGAACGGTTCTCGCATTCCAGTGCTCATGCTCACCGCGCGGGGCCAGGAAATGGACAAAGTGATCGGGCTGAATTCTGGAGCCGACGACTACGTTACCAAACCTTTTGGGGTGAACGAACTGCTGGCGCGAATCAATGCGCTGCTTCGCCGAACTCAAGACTGGGGGAGGCCGTCAGTCGAGGCAGATTCTGCAGAAGATTCTGTCATGATTTTTGGCGATGCAGAAATTGATCGAAATACTTACGAGGCACGGATCGCTGGGGAGGTGCATCCATTGACTCCGCGAGAAATGGAACTCATTTGCTTCATTCACCAGCACCGTGGTGTCGTGCTGACACGCGATCGTCTTTTGGAAGAGGTCTGGGGAGTGAAATATTTCGGCACAACCCGAACGCTTGACCAGTGTATTGCCCAGGTTCGCAAGAAGATTGGGGACGAAGGGAGAACCCCCAAATATCTACTCACTGTTCACGGAGTAGGATACAAGATGGCTCAGGAAGTCGTGGCTTCAGAATAAAAAAAGAGCGGATCTCTCGACCCGCTCTTTTGCAAAATATCTTAAAAAAATCCGCAGAATCACATCAGATTCAGAGCGCGTGCTCTCTTGATCTCGCGAGTGATCTTGCGATGCAGTTTTGCCGAAACGCCTGTGGTACGGCGAGGATAGATCTTTCCGGACTCCGTGGTGAAGTTCTTCAGGAACTCTGGGTTCAGGTAGTTCACCTTCTCCAGCGGGATGTCCATGCGGCGACGCGGCATGCGGCGATTCGCACGACGAAGATTGATGGCTCTCTGCTCTGTTTTTGGACCAGTCATTGGTAAATTATTCGGTTGGGCCTATGAAAACTCTCTCCTTAGCGCTTCTCACGATGGAGCGTACGGCGCTTCAAGTAGGGATTGAATTTCACCTTCTCGAGTCTCCCCGGAGTGCGGAGGCTCTTTTTATTGCGCGTGGAAACGTAGATAGAAGGACGAGCTCCTTCTTCTTTTGCTTCCGTGCATTCCAGGATAATGACCTCTCTAGGCATGGGATTCTAAGGTTCTGTGTTCGCGAGGGCGGGTATTCTACGTTAGAATACCCGAAACACAACCGATAATTTATTCGTCTTCGTTTGAAGTGGTTGGAACATCCTTTTCGTCCAACCCAAAAAGGGAGTGAACTGGCGGGCGGTACAAGCCTTGAGCCTGCTCTTGATCAAGCCGCTCTTGGTATTCCACCGTGCACCGGGCGAACGGCATGGCCTCAAGGCGAGCCTGAGGAATCGGTTCTCCAGATCCCTGGCAGATTCCATATTCCCCATTTTCTATCCGGATCAGAGCTTCTTCGATTTCGTGAAGCGCATCTTGCTCCTGAGAAAGAATGTTTAGAGCGAAGTCGCGGTCGTAGGCGTCACTTCCTGCATCGGCTTGATGCATTCCGAAGGCGGAAGAATCTCCGTTATCGTCACGACTGCCAAGTGAGTCGCGAGCCACTCCGCTCATCTGGTCAAGGAGAGTGTCGCGCAGGTCGAGCAACTTCTGTTTTTGTTGCTTGAGGAAACTGGCGGAAAGTTTTTTCGGTTTGCTTCCAGCACCGTTAGTGGTGGCGTTGGAAATCGGTTTAGGTGCGAGGTGAGAGAGCATGGGCCGCCTTTTCACAGCGACTCGCTTTTTAGCGGTAGCTGCTTTCTTCTTTGGCGCGGCCTTTTTGGCGGGTGCCTTCTTAGCCGTTGCTTTCTTTTTCGGAGCCGTCTTTTTTGCTGGCGTCTTTTTCACGGTTGTTGATTTCTTTGCAGGAGACTTCTTGGCTGGAGCTTTTTTAGCGGGCGCTTTCTTGGTGGGAGCCTTTTTCTTCGGGGCTGCTTTCTTCTTGGCTATCTTCTTTTGCGGAGCAGCTTTTTTAGCTGGAGCTTTTTTCTTCGAAGTAGCCGCCTTCTTTACGGTCGTCTTCTTCTTCGAGGTTGCCGCTTTTTTCGTGGGAGCCTTCTTTTTAGCAGCCTTTTTTGCCATGATCGTTGGCGGGTTGAGTGGGAGTTCTTAGGTCAGTTCCGCAGGGGAGCGGATAGAAGGCGGAATTTGTAAAGGATAACCAACCGTCTCGCAAGGAGAAATCTCCCGAATTGCTCACCTGACTAAAATGGCCATAATTTTGGGATTAGTAGGCTAGCAAGCAGCCACAATCCGACCGCTAGAGGTAGCCCGATACGACTAAAATCTTTAAACTTGTACCCACCTGCGCCGTAGACGTAGGTATTGGTCTGGTAACCGATTGGAGTAACGAAACTAGCCGAAGAAGCGAACATAACCGCCACAACAAATGGTCTGGGATCCACATCAAGTTGGTGGGCGATGCTGATTGCGATTGGTGCCAGGAGGGCGGCAACCGCGTTGTTGCTGATGAGTTCTGTTAGTATTGCGGCGAGAAGGTAAAGGGCTGTAAGGACGGCGAAAGGCCCCCAGTCGTGGAACCATGCAACCGCTGAACTCGCAGCAATTGTAGCTAGGCCGGTTTGCTCCAGCCCCATGCCTAGGCCGAGCATACCAAATATCATGAAGATAACTTTCCACTCGACTGCTTCATAGGCTTCGTCAGGATCAATACATCGAGTGATTAATGTAATCACAACAGACACCAGGGCGAGGATAGGTATATATGCAGGGAACAGTGCTCCACCGACCATGAACAGTAGTAATGCAGATATTGCTATCGGAGCTTTGCTTGGTCGAATGGGGCGACCTTTGGGTTTGCTGAGGTTTACAAAGTCTTTCTCACTGAACAATTCGTTCATTCTATTGAGAGGACCTTCCACCAATAGCGTGTCGCCAAATGCGAGCTTAACGTCCTCAAAGCGGTCTCGTAGATTTACCCCTCGGCGGTGGACAGCGAGGATGACGACCCCGAAACGCTGTCGGAAATTGAGCTCCTTCAGACTGTGACCAGCGAGTCGGGATTCGGGACCCACGATGCCTTCCATCAATACGGCGGACTCAGTTCGGACGTGGTCGAGTCCCAGTTCTCCCTCGGGGAGTAGGTCGAGGCCGCTCGTCTCCGCCAGTTCAACGACACCTGACGCCCGCGTTTTCATGGTGATCTGGTCACCTGCTTCTAACACCAGTTTATTCAGAGGGATGGGGACTGGTCTGCCTTCCCTTACGACTTCGATCACTCTCAATCGTCTTTGCTTTGCCAGGGGAGTCTCGGGGAAGGGGGTTCCGACTAGCGGGGATTTCGCGTTTACATACACCTGAGTCAGAAATTCCTGCGATGCCTCACCGTCGAAGAGTGTCGATAGCGTGATGCGATCCGGTATCAATCGCCAACCACCAAGCAACATGTAGAGAACAGCAGCGGCAACGAAGAGAATACCCAGTTTGCTGACTTCGAACATCCCGAACGGCTCCATACCCGAGTCAGCGGCGATACCGGAAGCGATCAGGTTCGTCGACGTGCCGATAATCGTGCATGTGCCGCCGACAATGGCAGCGTAGCTCAGGGGAATCAAAAAGCGGGAGGCCTTCAGATCAAACTTCCGGCAGTGGGCGAGAACGATCGGCAGAAACACGACAACAACGGGAGTGTTATTTACGAACGCCGAAAGAAAAGCCACCAGGAGAAGCAGGATGACCATGGTTCGAAATTGATTGCCTCCCGCCAGGGTTTCGAAGCGTGTCGCAAGCAGCTCGATCAATCCGGTCCGTTCTAGGACCGCGCTCATCACGAACATGGCAGCGACCGTGATAGGGGCTGAGCTGCCGAAAATGCTGAGGGCTTCTCCCGGGCCAATTACCCCAATCAGAACGAGGGACAAAAATGCCGCCATTGCTGTCAGGTCAGGCGAAACCCACTCTTTCAGCAACACGACAAAAACCGCGATCACCATCATCGCGGTAATGACTTGCTGCCAAACTTGGATTTCCATTTTAAGTTGTTCGTTGATTTTCTCCGCTCAACAGGGCAGCATCGCTTGCTTTGTGCCACCCAAAAATCTTTTTAACTTTCAGGTTTAGCAAATCCTATGGAAACACTTTTGATCGCAGTCGGAGCCTTGGTGCTCTATCTGATTGCCTACAACACGTATGGAAAATGGTTGGGGCGGAAAATCTTCAAGCTCGATGCCGAGGCACAGGTTCCAAGTGTCGCGCTGAATGACGACAAAGATTACGTGCCGACGAAGAAGTCGATTATCTTTGGGCACCACTTCACTTCCATCGCCGGGACGGGTCCGATTGTTGGGCCTGCAGTAGCCGTGATCTGGGGGTGGGTTCCTGCACTCCTGTGGGTTCTTTTCGGATCGATTTTCATCGGAGCTGTCCACGATTTTGGCTCCCTCGTGGTATCGATGAGAAACCGGGGGCAAACCGTCGGAGATATCGCAGGTAGAATGCTGACGAAGCGCACGCGCTTGCTGTTCCTTTCCGTCCTCTTCATGGCGCTGACAATCGTGCTGGCGATTTTTGGCCTTGTGATTGCTGCCGTGTTTCGCCAATACCCGGCCTCGATTTTTCCCTGCTTGGTTCAGATCCCCCTGGCCGTATTTATCGGTGTCTACCTGCACAGAAAAGGATTCAACATTCTCATTCCTTCTCTTTTCGCCCTCGCCTTGATGTATCTCTCGGTTTGCTACGGGAATGTCGGCTTTCTTGGCGCGTTCAATAGCGCTCTCGCGGGATGGTCAAACATCACTTGGGTGATCGTGCTACTCTTATACAGCTATGTTGCCTCCGTACTGCCGGTTTGGACCCTGCTGCAGCCGCGCGACTACATCAATAGTCTTCAGTTGCTCAGCGCCCTCGGTTTGGTCGTCATTGGGCTTATCGTGGCCGGAATAGCGGGAGGAGCCGCTGCTGCTGGTGCGGAACGCCCGGCCTTGGAAATTGTAGCGCCTGCATTCCGGGCGGCACCCGAAGGTGCTCCAATGATTTTCCCTTTTCTTTTCATTACAATCGCTTGCGGAGCGATCTCCGGCTTTCACTGTCTCGTGTCGAGCGGAACCTCCTCGAAGCAGATTCAGTGTGAATCAGATGCCCAGTTCGTTGGCTATGGATCGATGCTTACGGAAGGCTTTCTTGCCGTGCTGGTGATTCTTGCCTGTGTTGCTGGATTGGGACTCGGAACAGCCGGTCCGGATGGCAACACACTCTTCGGGCAGGCGGCCTACGAAATGCGATATGCAAACTGGGGTGGGGCAAACAGCCTTGGGGCGAAAGTAGGGGCGTTCGTCGAGGGATCGGCGAACTTCCTTCAGGCTCTCGGTTTTCCCGCAGGGTTCTCTGTCGCTCTCATGGGAGTGTTTGTTGCCAGCTTTGCGGCTACGACTCTCGATACAGCCTGTCGTCTTCAGCGATATGTAGTCCAGGAGCTGGCCTCTACATTTGCACCTAAGATTTCGAAAACAGCCCTCGCCTCAGAGGCTTATGACTTTGACGACAATCGCGCCGGTGCCGATCGCTCTACAGGCGCAGCTTCTGATAGCAAGCCTCACGCGCTGAATCCGTTTACTTGGCTGACCAACAAACATGGAGCAACGATCTTCGCTGTCGTGCTGGCAACAGGTATTGCTGCTCTACCGGGTGGTGAAGGAAAGCCACCAGGCACAGGTGGCTTGCTGTTGTGGCCTCTGTTCGGCGCTACCAATCAACTGCTCGCTGGCTTGGCTTTTCTCGTGATCTCATTCTGGATGTGGCGCCGTAGCCTTCCAGTTTGGTTCGTCGCCTTCCCGGCGGTCTTTATGTTGGTTCTGCCAGGGATTGCGATGTCGATGCAGGTTTTCACTGGCGAGAGCTCATTCCTGGCTCAGAAAAACTGGCTGCTTTTCGGAATAGGACTCGCGACGCTCGGACTTCAAGCTTGGACGATTGTCGAAGCCTTGATCGCGTGGCCCAAAGCCAAAGGTGTGCTGGAAGAGCAATTGGAGCCGCTTCCAGCGAATACTTTCGCCTCCGAGGGCGGGCGTTCCTGCTGAAGCGGGCGCTTACAGTTCCGGAAGAACTTTCGCAACACGCTCTTTTAACTCCTTGCCGGGCTTGAACTTAACCACGGCCCGGGCAGGGATGGGGACTGCAGAGTCCGGCTTGTTCGGGTTGCGACCGATTTTCGGTTTCGTCTTAGTAACCTGAAAAGCGCCAAAGTTTCTCAGTACGACATCGTCATTGCTGGAGAGGCTGCCTGTGACTTCTTCGATAAAGCTTTGCAGGACGTTGAAAACTTCTTGTTGAGTAAGGCCGGTCTCGTTACTGATACGAATCACGAGATCCCGTTTGGTGATGGTTGCCATGGAAATAGTATTACGGGTTGATAATTACTGAGTTACTTTCGAATTGATCGCTTGGTTGGCAATGCAATCTTCATCATTTTCTCGGAAATAACCTGTTACAAAAACGGCAATTCTCGATTAATTATTTTTGTGTTTGTTACGGATCGCAGCGGGTTTCGTGCCGTTTGTATTAACTTTTGTTGGTCAAAATAAGAGAATTGCACGACAAAATTTGCTAACTCGAAGAAACGCTGGCATTTCCGATTGTGAGCAGGAGCCCAGTAAAGGTCCCGAAAAAGCGAATCATGGCAAAAAAAGAAGGACTGGGAGAGGTCAGTGATCAGAGCCGCTTTGAAAAGGTTTTTTCAGACTCAGGTTCGGTAGATCGGTTCCGTAACGCTGTCATCGCTTGGTTCAAGGAAGAGGGGCGGGAGTACCCTTGGAGGAATACCACCGATCCGTATGCCATCCTTGTGTCTGAATTGATGCTGCAGCAAACCCGTATCGCCACCGTGTTGGAGCGAGACTACTTCGGCCGTTGGATGCGGCGTTTCCCGGATGTCCACGCTCTGGCGAGGGCAAAAGAAGAGGAGATTCTCAAAGCATGGGAGGGCCTGGGATACTACAACAGGGCAAGGAACCTTCAAAAGGCAGCGCAGAAGGTGGTCGAAAAAGGAAAGGGTGATTTTCCAGATTCGATCGAAGAAATGGAGTCCTTGCCTGGTGTTGGGCGATATACTGCAGGCGCTGTCTTCAGTTTTGCCTACGATCGGAGGGCTCCGATCGTGGATGGGAATGTAATTCGGGTCTTTGCCCGATTGTTTGGATACGAAGAGGCAGTCGATCTGCCCGTTGCTGGCAAGCTGATGTGGAAGTGGGCAGACCTTCTAACTCCAGAAGCGCATGTGAGGGCCTACAATTCGGGGATCATGGAATTGGGGCAACGCCTTTGTGTGAGAGGAACGCCGGAATGCAGCGCGTGCCCCGTCCAAGAATTTTGTCAGGCACACTCCCGGGGAATTACCGAGCAGCTCCCCCGGAAGAAAGGGAAGGTCAAAGTCACTCTTAAGCAGGAATCCGTGGGCCTGTTCATCAAAAACGGTGAGATTTTGCTGGAAGAAGAGTCAGGCGCACGGAGAAAGGGCTTATGGAAACTTCCGGTAGTTACAAAAAGCGAGTCCGAAGACTGGGAAGAGCTATTCCGACTGCCCTATGCTATTACCCGATACCGGGTTGAGATGACTGTCTTTCGAGCCCCTCCCAACTCGAGGGAGAGAGAAGGCTGCACGAAATGGTACCCACTTTCGGGCGGCGAAAGCCTGCCGCCGCTGGGCTCTCCGTATCGGAAAGCGATACTGAAATACCTCGATATTCGTGATGACTTGATGATGAACCGGTAATTTCGAACCCCCCGAATCGGAAAATTTGGGAAGTTCGTGCTTGTTTTGCAGGAAAAAAATTTTAATTGTGATCGGTTTATTAAGAAATTGGAGTTGTTTTTGAGAGGCCCAATCGCTAGGATGAGCCCTCGGAGTCATCTCCGAATCGAACTTTAAACAAACACTCAGACTCATGTGGAAAGTATTCCTTGTCATTTCAGCGGTCGTTCTCGGCGGAGCGATTTACCTGAGCTATTCGAACATGGGCCTCAAAAAAGAGAAGGCCGAAGAGGTTCAGAAACAGAAGGACGAGTTGGCCAAAAGGCAGGGAGCCATTAAAGAGACCGAGCAGGAACTCGCTCAGATGGAGCAGTCTATCACGACTCTCAATGACGAGGCCGAGTCACTCAAGACCGAGAAAATCGATTTGGATCAGAAGGTGGTAAAAGCCGAATCTGACAAAAGAACTCAGGAGGCACAACTGGCTCAGGCAAAGGAAGATCTCGAAAAAGCTGAGGTCATGGTAGGCGACATTCAGAAGATCGAAGCCATGCAGCGCGAAATGGCTCAGATTCGCACTCAGATCGAAGAGGCTGACATCGAGGTATCCCAGTTGGAAGGCGCAGTCGCATCGGCGCAAGTAGAGAGAGATCGTCTTGAGCGTGTCGCTCAGGAGCTCGAGGGCCTTCGGAAAGACCAGGATTCCGGACTGATCAGGGGCGAATTTCAAAGCACCATCCAGAAGGCGTACAATCAGTGGGGATTTGTGATCGTTGAAGGCGGCAATGACCAGGGCGTGGTCGATAGGGCACAGCTTGATGTGTATCGTCGCGGACAGCCTATCTGCAAACTTCTGGTGACTTCAGTTGAGCCAGCGACTTCAGTTGGAGAGATTATTCCCGGATCACTTGCCCCTGGGCAGACAGTCCAGCAGGGCGACACGGTAGTGAAGACAGTTCGCGCCAACACAGCGGCAGCAGCAACGGATGATGCTGCTGCGGCACCATCCGCTCCGGCCGGCGGTGGATCAGCGCCTGCTGCTCCGACCCAGCCAGCTGAAAGCGATCCTTTCGGCGGCGGTGGCGGTGGAATGTCTGAGGAACCGGCTGCAGATCCATTTGGTGGAGGCGGAATGAGCGCACCTGCAGACAGCGAGCCTGATCCCTTTGGGGGCGGTGGCGCAATGGACGGTGGTGGTTCTGCTGAGCCAGATCCGTTCCAGTAATTAGCGGATTGAATTGGAAGGAAATTTTACACGGAAGTTGCTATGAAGAAATTTGTGATGATCCTCGCGGGCTTGGCCATGTTGGGTGCCGCAGTTGTGGGTGTTCTCAACAAGCAGGATGTAGAAGTAATTAACAAGGATCTCGACAATGTTCGCGCCGAGGTGAAGACAGAGACCGAGAAACTTGGTGAGCTCGAAGACAAAAGGGATGATGCCGCTGAGCGTGAGACTCAGGCAAAAGATGCCCGGAATCAGGCTGCTGCAGCAGTTGAGGGCGTTAAACAGAACCTTAAGGTCATTGAACGCGCGTTGGAGGATGTGTCTGCAGAGCTGAAGACGACAGAGATCAAGCAGAAGGAAATCGACCTTGCTGTCAAAAAGCAGTTCCCAACTGGTGAGATCCAGTCAGTGAACGATCTGGAGATGAGGCTGACCATGCTTAAGGAAACGCTCACTCAAAAGCAGAACGAGAAATCCACTCTCAATACCCAGCTCACACAGGCTGCAGAAGCAAAGCAGGTTCAGGTGGCTAAGGTGCAGGAGGAAGAAAAATTCCAACTGCAGCGTGCTCAGAAACTCGCTTTGAATGGGCTCGAAGCTACTATCATCGCGGTGAACAAGGAATGGGGATTTGTCATGATCAATGCTGGTCGTCAGCACGGCGTCTCCGGTGATTCCTCACTCTTGGTTAAGAGAGGAAACACTCGTATCGCTCGTCTGCGAATTGTGAATCTCGAAGACTCTTTCGTCACGGCAGACGTCGTTGATGAGTCGGTGGTCAGAGGTGTTGAAGTGCAGCCTGGCGACCGTGTGATTTTCGAGAATGCCCGATAATCGGGAACCGCTCACCAGCAAATACTGCTTCAGATGAAATCGATCCTCCTTACCGTATTTTCTACTCTTGCCTTTGCCTTCCTTATCAGTTCCTGCGAGACTCTCGATAAAGGACCTGAACCTCCGCGGGAAAGATTGAGCAGCATGCCTCACAACATGCCTCAAGCGTGGGAAGGTTCAGCGGGGCTCCCTGGCTTGGCAGGTGGAGGCTACTGATAGAAATTTTTCATCGCTTTTATACTTCTCGAAAACTGTTCTGCTATGTCTCAAGGAAACGCGACTCTTCCCGAAATGGGCTTTGCCTCGGATTTTGATTCCGAAGAGCGGACTCAGTTAGGAAACTTCGGAGAATTCATTCTCCTTCAGGATGGGGAAGCGCTGATTACCGAGGGGCAAACGCAGGACTCACTCTTCATGGTGGTTTCTGGGACGTTTCACGTGCAGACGGAAATGACCGGTCGCTCTGTTCTTTTGGGAACGGTGAAAGCGGGCGATACCATCGGCGAAGTGAATATTTTTGATCCCGGCAACGCGAGTGCCAGTGTTGTCAGTCGATCGCTCTCTGAGGTGTGGCGTATCGACCGAAACAGACTCGAGCAGTATCTTGAGGCTCACCCCCGGACAGCAGCACGCCTGCTGGTGAATGTTGCTACCCAATTGAGCAAGCGACTCAGAAAAACAAATGAGAAAGTGGCCATGGCAAGGGAGGCCATGATGGATTCGTTCTAACCGGAATTCGGAAAGAACACTCCTTCCGGTGATGACCCTTTGAACTGATAGGGCCTCACAAGCGGCATAGAAATACGAATGCTTGAACCTTTGACATTGCCCTTTGCTCCTGCCGACGATTTTCTTTCGTCATTTATTTTGTTCTTCGCTCTTTCTATTGGCCATGCTTTTGCAGATTTTCCTCTGCAGGGCGATTTCCTCTCTCGAGGGAAAAACCGTCACATGGAGCCTCCAAGGCTTGCGGACGGGAAAGAAAGTCCCAGTAATCTCTGGATGTGGTTGATGAGTGCCCATTGCCTCATTCACGCAGGGTTTGTCTGGCTCATTTCAGGGTTCTTCATTTTTGCTTTGGCCGAATTTGTCCTCCACTGGCTGATCGATGTTCTAAAATGCGAAGGTCGTACTTCCTTTGCTACCGATCAGTGGCTTCATCTCATTTCGAAGGCGGCGTACGTGGTTATCATCTGGCTTTGGATGTAGTGCCTCGGCTGACCCCGATCTTTCTTCGCTCAGGGTATAACCGCACCTTGAAAATCGGAATGAGTATCGGATCGTTCCTCAATGAAGTCCCCTCGACACTTTTTTGCGCTTCTCTTGTTCAGCATGTTCATGGCAGGGGTAGAGCCTTCTGCTTCGCAGGATAGCGACTTGAACGAAGATGCAGGCTTTTTGGAGATCGAGCTATTCACCGAAGTTTTAGAGACAATCAGGCAGGGGTACGTCGATCCTGAAAAGGTCACCTACGAGCAACTGATCAACAGCGCACTGGAGGGCATGCTCGCAGACTTGGACCCTCATTGTCAGTTCATGCAGCCAAAGGTCTTTGATCAACTTAAGAGGAACACTGACAGCACCTACGAAGGCATTGGAGTCACAATCTCCACGAAGAACGAAATTCTCACCATCGTCACTGCGCGCGAAGATGGGCCGGCAGCAAGGGCCGGAGTGCTCCCGGGCGACCAGATCCTGAAAATTAACAACCAGCTTACCGAGGAAATCGGGATTGCCCAGGCGATCAATCTTCTCCGAGGAAAGCCGGGAGAGGCTCTCAAGCTGACGGTGAGGCGGCCTGCGACCCAGAAGCTTCACGAATTCGAGATGAAGCGCGAAGTCATCAAGCAGTCATCCGTGAAAGACATTCGGATTTTGAATCCAAAAACCACATCACCGTACCGGATGGGGTATGCCCGAATTCTCCAGTTTAGCGAACCTACGGCGGAAGAGCTTGCCGATGCACTCGACAAACTCGAACAGGAAGGGATGGATGCCTTTATTCTCGACTTGCGGAACAACCCAGGTGGCTTGCTGAACAGTGCGATCGACGTGTGTGGAGAGTTTGTGAAGGCAGGAACTGTCGTGCTGACCACGGAGGGCAAGCCTGGATCCGGAGAGATCAAAGTTTATCGAACCAGCGCTGAAATAAAGCGCCGGGATCGCGACTATCCGCTGGCAATATTAGTGAATCATTCTTCAGCGAGTGGCTCGGAAGTTGTTGCGGGTGCGCTTCAGGATCTGAAACGCTGCATCGTTGTGGGAGAAACGTCATTCGGAAAAGGGTCCGTCCAGTCAATCATTCCGATCGGTGATGGGAAAGCGATTCGAATGACAACGGCAAAGTACTACACTCCCAGCCATAGGACGATCCATGAGAATGGCGTAGTTCCCAATATTGTCGCCACTTTGACGCCTGCTGAGGAACGTGATTTGGCTCGTTGGATGAGTCGGGATACGCTCTCTCCTGAAGAGCGGAAAAAGGCAGAGAAGTTTCGAGACCCTCAACTCATTCGTGCTATTGATGCGATGAAAGGAGCGCTCGTTTATTCAGGTGTTAGCGACGCAAAAGACAGTGTCGATGACGAGAAGGAAATGGCTGCCAACGACGCGGAGCCGAAGGAAGAAGAGGAGCCAGAGACAGAAGAAAAGCCGGGAACGGAAGATTCCGAAGAAGAGTAGGGTGCCTGCTTTCTTGTGATAAGAAACGAATGGAATGCGATCTGGTACTCGCGATCGAGACCTCGTGCGATGAGACTGCCGTAGCTCTCGCAAAGATCTCGACAGGAGAAATTGTCACGAGCCTGGTCGCATCTCAGGTTGAGCTTCATGCGCCGTACGGAGGAGTAGTTCCCGAGCTAGCATCGCGAAATCACAGCGCGGATCTGCGACCCCTCGTGCAAAGTGCTATTGATGATGCCGGGGTTGGCTGGGGAGCAGTGGCTGCGGTTGCCGCTACCTCAGGGCCCGGTTTGGCGAGTTCTCTTCTCGTGGGTGATACCACTGCAAAGGCACTGGCGCTTACCTTGGGAAGACCGTTTTACTCGATCAATCACATGGAGGGGCATCTTCTTTCTCCCTTCATTGGAACGGGTAGTGAAATTCAACCTCATATCGCACTCGTAGTGAGTGGAGGGCATACGATGGTTGTGCACCTGAAGAGTGTCGCTAATTACAGCGTTCTTGGATCGACCAAAGATGATGCTGCTGGAGAAGCCTTCGATAAAGTAGGGAAGATGTTAGGGCTCCCTTATCCCGGTGGCCCGGAGATCGGACGGCGTGCTCAGTCCGGAAATCGGAAAGCTTTCGAGTTCCCTCGGAGCATGCTCGATTCTGGTGACTACCAATTCAGCTTCAGTGGGCTGAAAACATCGGCGCTCTACACACTCCAGAAACTGGAAACGCCATTGCCGGAGTCGGTGTTGAATGACTTCTGCGCTGCCTTTGAGGAGGCTATTGTGGACGTTTTGGTGGAGAAGCTTTTTAGTGCCTGTGCGGAATACGAATTGGAAATTGCGTCTATCAGCGGCGGTGTAAGTTGTAATCGAAGGTTGCGAGAGCAATCCGAAGAGCGTGCCAGGGAAGATGGGGTAAATTTGTATCTCGCTAGTCCTGAATACTCTACCGATAACGCGGGTATGATAGCATTTGCAGCGGTTCAGCGAATACAGGCAGACACTGCTCCATCTCCGCTGACTTCGGACATCGATCCGAATCTGAAACTGGTCTAGTCAACTGGCGAAAACATCCTCGATGATGAGGTTGCCATGTTGATTCGACCTTGTTAGGTTTTTATTCCTATGGCTTCCCGAAACCCCCTGCCTGGGATTGCTGCGCTAGTCGCGGCGATCGTTTCCATCTGGTCGCATCTCGCGTTTGCAGAGGAAGGATTTGTATCAATTTTTGATGGGAAGACTCTGGAAGGGTGGGTTGGTGATTCGTCACTTTGGCGAGCTGAGGACGGAATGATTGTGGGGGAAACAAAAGAAAACTCACCCATAGAATACAATCAGTTTCTGACATGGGCCGAAGGGGAGGTTGATGACTTCGAACTGAAGGTGGAATTCAAGATAGAGAGTGGGAATTCCGGAATCCAATTCAGGAGCTTTGCTCTCGAATCCCCCAATGCAGTGGGGGGATACCAGGCAGATATCGACGCTGCCGGGAAATGGAGCGGTACATGCTATGGAGAGAAGTTTCGCGGCATCCTCGCAAAGCGTGGCGAGAGTGTTGTCATAGGGGAGAATGGAAAGCCCGGGAAAGTAGATTCTGTCGGTGACCCGAAAGAATTGGGCGAGCCCGTTAAGGCTGGCGAATGGAACGAATACCATATTGTTGCACGTGGTTTTACCATCGTTCAGAAAATCAACGGACAGTTGATGTCACGGGTAGAAGACGCTGATGCAGACTCCCGCCGGCGCGCTGGATTACTGGCTTTCCAATTGCATAAGGGACCACCAATGAAAGTCTCTTTTCGAGATGTTCGCCTGAAGCGGCTCCCTCTGGATGATGTGAAAAAGGTCGTATTCGTAGCGGGCAAACCGAGCCACGCTCCACGGCACCACGAGCACAATGCAGGCTGTCTTCTCCTCGCTCGACTTCTCAACGAGACTTACCCTGACAAAGTGCTTGCTACTGTTTACCGAAGCGGATGGCCGTCGGACAAGACCGCGTTTCGTAATGCGGATGCAGTTGTAATGTTCGCAGACGGGGGGCAGAGGCATCCTGCGTTTTTCCATCTGGAAACACTGCGCGATCTCCGTGAAAGAAACGTTGGTCTCGGTGCCATCCACTACGCCGTCGAGATGGTCCCGGGAGAAAGCAACGAGACGTTGATGGAGAGCATTGGTGGCGCATTCGAAATTCATTATTCAGTGAATCCTCATTGGACGGCGTCATTTACCAGTTTTCCAGACCATCCCGTTTCCCGCGGGGTAGAGCCATTTGAAGTTCAGGACGAATGGTATTTCAACATGCGGTTTACTGACCGAGAAGAGGCGCTGACACCCATTTTAAGTGCGGTGCCTCCAGCCTCCACGATGGAGCGTGCGGATGGTCATCATTCTGGAAATCCTGCGGTTCGAAAAATGGTCGAAGCAAAGCAACCGCAACATCTTTGCTGGGTCTACGAAACGGAGAAAGGAACTCGGGGATTTGGCTTCACTGGAGCGCACTTCCATGACAACTGGGCCAACGACGAATTTCGTAAAGTCGTTTTGAATGCCATTGGCTGGATCTCACATGTCGAGATTCCAGAAGGAGGGCTGGATACACCTACTCCTCAACAGGCGGATCTGGATGCAAATCTCGATCCTAAGGAGTCCCCGCAACGAAAGAAAAAGAAATAACGTAACTACTTTTAAGAAACCCCAGACAAACCTCGTAAATTTTATGAACGAAGAACCCAAGAAATCAGAGAATCAAACATCCCGGCGCAAATTCGTTGCCGGTGCAGCAGCGGCTGGTGCTGCTGTTTCAACGTTGCCGGTTGAGCTTTCCGCCCAGGTAGGAGGCAGTGATGCAGTCAAAGTGGGCATGATCGGAATGGGCGGTCGCGGATCCGGAGCGATTGTCCAGGACCTTACCGCGAATGACAATGCAGTCCTTGTGGCCTGTGCAGATGCTTTTCAGGATAAGATCGATGGCACCGGTCCGCGTGCAGCAGGCCTTCCCAAGATCACGAAGCAGCTCGAAAAAGACGGTCGAATGAAGCAGGTCGACCTGCCAAAGAGCCGTCAGTATGCCGGATTCGATGCCTACAAGGCGGTTATCGACGAAAGTGATCTCGTCGTCATTGCGACCCCTCCAGGCTTCCGCCCGATTCACTTTGAATATGCTGTACAGCAAGGGAAGCACGTCTTTATGGAAAAGCCCGTATGTGTGGACGCATGGGGATACAACAAGGTGATGGAAGCGGCGAAAGTTGCGGACCAGAAAAACCTCAAAGTCGTTGTCGGACTCCAGCGCCACTACCAGAACGTTTACCTCGAAGCCTTTGATAAGGTTCACAAAGAGGGGCTGATCGGTGATATCCTCGGCGCACAGGTTTGGTGGAACGGTAGCCGTCCTTGGATTGTTGCACGCGAGCCAGGTTGGACAGAAATGGAATATCAGATGCGTAACTGGTATCACTTCAACTGGCTCTGCGGCGATCACATTTCAGAACAGCACGTTCACAACATCGACGTCATGAACTGGTTTTTGAGTGGGGATTCCGAGAAAGGTGGAAATCCCATAGTTGCCCAGGGAATGGGTGGGCGTGCCGGAACAGAGCCCCTGTCTGTAGGTGAAATTTTCGATCATCACTTTGTCGAATTCCGCTACGGTGCGGAGCACAACAATGCCGTGATGAATAGCCAGTGCCGTCACATCAAAGGGACTTGGCGTAAAGTTGCCGAGGAAATCCATGGAACGGAAGGTGTGCTTCATCTCGGAGCCGGAAAAATAACTGACCACAAAGGAGAGACGATTTGGCAGTATCGCAAACCACGTAGCGGAGAGCCGAATCCCTATCAGGTTGAGCACGACCGCCTCCATGCTGCGATTAAAGATGGCTCCCCTCTTAACAACGCCTACTACGGCGCCAAGAGTTCATTTACGAGTACACTCGGTCGCTTGGCCACTTATAGTGGGCAGGAAGTCAAATGGGACGAAGCCGTTGCTTCCAACTTCAGCATCATGCCAGAGGAGTATAGCTTCAACGCAGAGGCTCCTGTTCAGCCGGGGCCAGATGGCAACTACGAGATTGCCATTCCCGGTACTTGGAAATTGCCTTGGGCCTGATTTAGTCAGACCATCGAGTTTGGTTTTCTATGAGAAAGCGGTTCCCGAAAGGGAGCCGCTTTTTTCATTTTCCAACCGAGTCAGGTGTGGCTCAAAGAGGCAAAAGAGCATCAGGACACCTCCTGAATTAGTTAAGGACACTTGATTTACGTTGTCCCTTAAAATACAGAAACCGCTCAGCCCGAAGGCTGAGCGGCTCCGAAACACGAAACACAAACAGACAGTTACCGAGAAAGTAACCGACAACAGAATAATTGATTATTAAGGATAGTCAACAATTTAGAGTTAAAAAATTCATTTTTTTCCAATTTTCTTAACTTTTCTCGCTCGCTCGCTCGATTGGTGTAACTTTCGGCTCTGAATTTTAGGTATGAAGATTCGCAAATTCCTTCTTCGCTGCTCCGGCAAGATAGTGCCTCTCATGGCACTCGGAGCCTTGGCTTCCGTTTCGGGATGTGCTACCAAGCCATCTCAGGAAGTGCCCGCCAGCATGGCTGTTCGATTCGGTTCCGTTCAAGACGTGAGCAAAGTCGAAGTCAAAGTCAGCTTGGGTAATCGCGCGGTTTACGTTCTCGAAGGGGGCGAGCCCAAGTTCGTGGCCGCCGTTGCTATCGGGACGCCATCTGATCCGACTCCGACTGGAACTTTCAAGGTCCAGCACAAGGAGATCAAAAAGCGATCCAGTAGCTACGGGTTCTTTGTGAAGGGGGACGAAGTCATCCCTGGAGAGCGTCGCAAGATGCCGTCTGGTTATCGATACGTCGGCTATCCTCTCCCTTACTGGGTTTACTTTTCACACGGGTGTGGATTTCATGCTGGCGCAGTTTGGCCCCAGCCGAGGACGCATGGATGCCTGCGACTCCACAAGTCAGTCGCTGCCGAGTTCTACAACCTGGTCAAAGTAGGCACGCCAGTGACAATCGCGAACAGCCTTCCCGAAGATGCTACAATTGGACAAAATGTGCCACGTCCAACAGACTACGATCATCCGGATTCTTCTCCGGCCGTGAGAGCATCAGACGCGGTGTTCGAGAATATGAATGACGTCTGGTTCTAAGAGCGAAATGCCGTCTGCAACAGGGAAAAAGAAAAAACGGGTAAACGTCAGGACGCCCGAGGTCATGGAGCGAGTCCAGGCCGAGGTCGCGGACCATTACCAGAGTTCAATAGTTGAGAAAGTTCGCGAACGCGGCGGTGTGCTCACGATTGGGAACACCACGATCCGCCTCGCCAAGCAGTTCGGCTTCTGCTACGGAGTCGAGCGAGCTATCGACTTGGCCTATGCCTCTCGCCGTGTCTTTCCGAAAAACAGGATCTTCCTGATCGGCGAAATAATCCACAACCCAGAGGTGAATCGTCAGTTGGAGAAGATGGAAATAGTCTCTCTCCCGTGGCAGGCGATGAATGAACAGTATGACGACCTCGGTGAAGACGACGTCGTTATCGTACCTGCCTTCGGCGCTCCTGTATCCTTCATGGACAAGGTGGAGTCACAAGGCTGCATGACTGTCGACACGACTTGTGGCGATGTGATGAAAGTTTGGAAAAGAGTTCGAGGCTTCGCAAAAGAAAGCATCACTTCCATCATTCACGGGAAAGCTGATCACGAGGAAACGCGTGCAACGGCTTCGAGAGCTGCAGGTGAAGATGGCAAAGGTTCCTATCTGATCGTTCTGACCTTGGAAGATATCGACTATGTCTGCGATTACATCGCGAATGGCGGCGATAAGAACGAGTTTCTCACGAAATTTGCAGGCGCAACGTCAGAAGGTTTTGATCCCGACATTCACCTCACTCAGATCGGCGTCGCTAACCAGACTACAATGCTGAAGTCTGAAACAGAAGAGATTCAGCGTAGGGTTAGAGTGGCCATTGAAAAGCGGGATGGAAATGCCGAGAATTTCTCAGTCTTCGACACCATCTGCGGCGCGACACAGGAACGGCAGGATGCACTCTTCGAAATGTTGAAGAGTTCCATGGATGCACTTCTCGTGGTTGGTGGATACAATAGTTCGAATACAACGCATCTGGTGGAAATTGGAGAAAAAGAACTGCCAACCTTCTTTATTCGCAGTGCCGACTGCCTCCAGTCACTCGAAGAGATCGTTCACTTCGATATCCATCAGAAAGAAGAAGTCTCCGGAGGAACAGACGTCTTTGGTAAAGAAGGCGAAATTGTCGTCGGAATTACTGCAGGCGCTTCCTGCCCAAGCAATTTGATCGAGGATACGATCATCAAGGTCTTTGGGCTCCGAGGCGTGGATGTGGACCAGATAAGAGCCGCCTAGCGGAGATCGAAAATCTCTTCAGAATCCGGATAGAGATCGCGAAACACTTTCACCAGTAGCTCGCGTAGAGATTTGTGCACCAGAGACTCCACTCGTTTCACGTCAGCTGAGGCACCACCTTTTTTCCAGGCACGCTTCCAGTCTTCCTCCATTTCCAACAAGGCGCTGTCTACGGACTTCTCCCATCGAGCAGGATTGTTGACCGGGTCGCGCCAGCTTCCTCGCCCTCTCCCAAAATGGGAAATGGCCAGGTAAAGCATCACGATGAACTTCAACTGGTTCATGAAATGAGCCTCCGTCCATCGGACCATATTCTGTCCCGTTTGCGTGAGGTTGTATCCGCGGGCCAGTGCATAGGTGGTTGCCCCACCCAGTAGCATGCCTACGATCGCGCCGCCTCCAAATGTCATCCCACCCGAGATCAAATCGGCGGATAAACCTCCTACCAATCCGGAAAAGGCACCGCCCATTGTGGCTGCAAAAGACTCTTCGAGATCTCTCTTAATGGAAAACTCTTCCCGAGACGACTTCGAAAGTTTCGAGGCGGTTTCTCCATCCAGTCCATGTAGCGATATGAGTCGATTTACCGTGTCGGCAGTCCTCTTTGCCAACCGGTCATACATAGCTGTTTGAATCCGGTCCAGTTCTTTGTTCCGTTCCTTTTTGACAACTAGGGTTCGGATCTTATCGAAAAGGCTTTGGCTGGAAAGTGCTTCGGTATCGATTGCCGAAGCAACTAAGACCTCCGAAATCGAGTCCACAGCCCGGTCGAATGTCTCCAGGTTCCGCTTTGCCCATGCTTTCCCAAGCACCCGCGCTGTCTTTGATTTCTCTTTTGGGACTACCTCCGAGGCTAGTTCCATGATTCGGTGTTCCTGCGTCCAACACCGGGTAAAAGCGTCGAGAACGGAAACGCTCTTCACGATCGAATGCTTTTCGAGGTGAGCTTTCCATTCCGTTTCAGCAAGCCTGTCTCGCTCCCCGTCCGGTTGCCCCGTCTGGTTGAGGAACACAAGTACTGGTTTCCCAATCCATTCAATCACTTCCAGCTCTAGGTCGATATAACCGAGCGCTTCCGGTGGTTGAGAAGCGTCTACCAGGTACAGGATGACATCGGCGTTGTCCTGAACGTTCCGAATGGCTTCCTGACTACACCACAAAGATTTATCTTTGGCTCGGTCCCACACTTGGTGGAGTAGCCAGCCTACCGGATTCTTGCTCGATCGGATACGCTTCGCCAGTTTGGCCAGATTGGTCCCGAATCCAGGAGTGTCCCATAGGCGAGCCGAGTATTCACCTGATTCGATCAATGGGTAAGCTTCGGGCACCATCGTCACGTGGGCGCTGTCAGCCACTTCTCCCACATCCTTGCGCAGAAGGGTGCGTGCCAGTGCCGTCTTTCCCACATTGGTATGAGAGATCAGACTGAGCACGATTTCCTTGTCTTCGCCTTCTTCTGGCATGAATTCAGTCAGCTGTTACGCGGTGACTCATGGCATGGTTTCCACCTAAGAGCAAATCGACCTCTTCCTCACGTAGCAGATTCTCCCAGGCGCTCATTCGGGCCTCGCGCCGCTCCGTGGCATCGGGCAGTGACTCGTTCTTCCGGTCGAAAGCCATGGAGTCGAGGATGATTCGGCGAACGCCGTTGTGTGTTTGCTCCTGCAGATTTCGGAAAAGGGCGAGATGCGCTTCCACTTCCGGCGTGGCCGAAAAACTGAATACTGGCACATATTCGTCGGAGACATTTGGTTCTTCCAATTCAAATGACTCTTCATCTCCGAAGGGCACGGCATCTTCCCATTTGCCTTTCACGGCACGGCCTAACTCATGCTCGAGGAAATCCTCGATCTCACTTCTGGTTTCTTCAGGCGGGGCAGCCGGGTAGGGGAGGAACCGGATGCGAGTTGCTTCACCGGTTGAAGTTGCCAGCAAGTGTTCGAAATACTTCGGCTCAACTTCGCGAAAGGGAATAGTCCGATTCAATCGCGCCGAGCGCAGTCGCCACAAGACAGACAAAATTGCTCGCGGAATGAGAACATAGAGAGCGATCGTTAGCGCATACCAGTGAATCCATCGAGCAGCTGGCTCCCCTGAGACCGGTGTAGAGTCGGCCGTCCACTGCATTGCGTTGAGATCAGCGGCACTGGGAAAAGTATCTCCTTTCAAGGCAGCCGCCGGACCAAGCACCGCTTTGATGAATGGCTGGAGCTGCTCAGGTTTTGTGAAAAAAGTGCTCTCCCATACCGCCCTATATTCATTCGCCAGTCCCTTTACATACATTCCTCCAATTGCGGCTGCCGCCAACAGCAGTGCCACCAGGTGCAGCATCGATTTGATTCTCGCACCTACAGCTGGGATGAGTAATTTCTGCCAGCGGGAATGGAAAAGGTGGCGGGCCGCTTCCAGTGGCCCATTCTCTTTCTCAGAAGCAGGCGCTCCGGGAAGGCAATACCGAACCAGTAAATTGACCCAGTTATCATTGAAGAGCCGGTCACGAGAACGAAAGAGCAAAATCACCTCGCGCACATACACGACCAGGCTCCAGGCGAGAATTCCGAGCAGGGGAAAAGAGAGAATATTGATTCTCTTCTCCGGCCCGAGTTCATTGGTCAAAAAACCCACCACAATCGCGACGACACTCAGGCCGATCGTCAGCATACCGATGCGATGCCGATTGGGTTGAGAATGTAACCATCGGGCTGATTCAGGGATTTTCGCAGCTATATCGACGAGCAGGCGAGAGGCCCGCTTCGCTAGAAAAGAGTTTTCAATTGATGAAGAGGGGCGCGATTCCAGAGGCGCTCCGGCATGTCTGGATGCTTCCTGCCGCTCGTTTTGGCTGAGCAGTTCAAAATCACGATCCGTTTGCTCGATCGCTTCGACGACAAGGATATTTCTGATGTCTTCTTGTTTCATTCCGAGCTAGCCGAGTATCAAAGGGGAGCAGGTTGATCGGCTATCGTCTTTTTACGAACGGGATCGTGGGCGTAACAGTGCGCTAGCCCAATCGCCAGGGCGTCAGCGGCATCGGAGGCTGGAGTTTCTGTCAGACCAAGCAGGGCGCGAATCATGAATGCCACCTGTTGCTTGTCGGCTGCACCTTTCCCTACGACTGCCTGTTTCACTCGTTTGGGAGCGTATTCGTAAATTTCCATTCCGTGTTCGGCGGCTGCGAGAATGGCCGCGCCACGTGCTGCACCCATCGTGATTGCTGTTTTGTAACTTTGGACGTAGATCACACCTTCCACCGCACACACTTCCGGTCTGTGCGTTTTGATCTCATCATGAAGACGCTGTCGGATTTCAACAAGACAACCCGACTGGCGAAGGTTCCTGGAGTTACGAATCACATCGTACGTTAGGGCACGGTAAACCGACTTACCCGTAGGTGAGAACGACTGTTCAAGAATGGCGAAACCGGTGTTTCGTAAGGCGGGGTCGATGGCTAGCACACGCACAGCGAGACTTTACACCCGAATTCAACTTCGGCATACCCGTTTCCAGAGCTGAAACAGGTGGAAGAGAGCACCTCAGGTGCTCTTACTCTTCGAAAATGCGAACATTCGCATCACGACGCAGTTTCTTCAGCCACGTCTCCAGGTTCTTTTGCTTCTTCTCGACCGTAAGTCGCTTATCGACTTCGTCTTCCAGTTCGTCAAAAGATGGAACGGACTGGCCTACTCGGCCATCCACCTTGAGGATTCGCCAGAAAGGCCCATCATCTAAGGGAGGGCTCATCTGCCCGGAAGGGATGCTGTAGGCCGCACGAGTGAGACCTTCGTTCAGTGTGTTCCTGTCCAGAACCCCAACGTAGCCACCTTTGCTGGCGAAACTGTCCGCAGAATACTTCTTCGCTAGGGAACCAAAATCACTTCCGCTTCGCAACTGGCCACGGATATCATCGAGTAGAGCTTTCTGTTGGTCGAGGCTGGAGGAAGCCGTTTGCTTGGGGATCGACATCATGCGCAGCTTTGGCTTCCCTTCAGAGGCGAAGTCTTGCTTGATCTCATTGTATTTCTTGCGCTTTTCCCATGGAGTATTGGGGATCACTTCATCACCCGCATGCTGTCCGCGCAGTGCCGAAATCGCAATCTGGTCTTCCTGGATTTCGCGAAACTGAGCGATCGTCATCCCGGACTTCTTCAACTCGGCAACAAACTTGTCTTTGTCTCCCCCAAAACGCTCTTTCACAAACTGGTCTACCGATTGGTCGATGTGGTGATCTTTGATCTTGCCTCCCAGGCGCTTGAACTCACTGAGAATCAGCATCCTGTCGATCAAATCATCGAGGGCGCGCTCCTCCATCTCACGAATCTCCTTCTCCGCTTCGGAGCGGCTCACCATTCCCTTGTTTCCCATCAGCCAGATTTGCACCTGCGTCCGCATCGCCTGGTCCAGCATAACAGCTGTGATCGGCTCACCGTTAACGACTGCTTTGATGGAATTAACCTCCGTCGGGCGTGCGAACGCTGACGAGGCTACCAGGCAGACTGTCGCCAGGATGGAAAAAAACGTTCGTGAGTGTTTTGTGTGTGAGTAGCTCATAGGATTCTGATTTCGGGCTCAGGAGCTTGGGCGTAACCTTACAAATCTAATACCCAGTCGAGGGCGGACTCAAGCCATTCCTCCTCGTCGTCTCCGATTAAACGGGGAAACTTACCGTTTATTTGAATGTATTTCCCGTTTTTCATGAGTTTCAACTTACCGTCCTGCACCTCAATCGAGCTGCAGCCTTTCTGGGCCGCGCGAATTTTGATCTCCGTGCAGATGAGGAGATTCTCCGCTGGAGCCGGTAGTTTTCCGAAGCGATCTTGCCAGTTTTCGCGCAAAGATTCGAGTTCTTCCACTTGGCTAGCTTCGGCCAATTCTCGGTATGCTGTAATTCGTAAGCGAGCTTCCGGCATGTAGTCGCCCGGAATAAAGGCCGGCAGACTTCCTTCCGGATCTTTCGTATACTGAGCTTCGTTCGTGCAGAGAAAATCGATGTGCAGGGAAAGGTCGATTCGATCTCCCACCGATTCTCCCTTCAGCTTGCCAACCGATTGCTTCAGCAATTGGCAGTAAAGATCGAATCCGATTGCCGCGATGTGGCCGCTTTGCTGCGTTCCGAGCAGATTTCCCGCTCCACGGATCTCCAGATCGCGCATGGCAATCTTGAAGCCTGCGCCTAGCGAGGAGTATTGTTTAATCGCATTGATCCTCTTTCGCGCGTCTCCCACCGTCAGCATGTCCGGCGGTAACATCAGGTAGGCGTAGGCTCGTCTGTCGGCACGCCCGACACGGCCCCGAATCTGATAGAGGTCGGCCAATCCAAATCGATCAGCACGGTCGATGATGATCGTATTCGCATTGGGAATATCCACACCGCTCTCAATAATCGTCGTGCACACCAGCACATCGAATTCGTGACGAATGAACCGATTCATAACATCTTCCAGCTCATCGTCCCCCATCTGCCCGTGGCCCACCTCGACTCTCGCTCCGGGAACGAGATCTTCGATGCGCCGTTTCATCCCGCGGATCGACTTCACCCGGTTGTGGAGAAAAAACACCTGCCCTTGACGAGCCAGTTCCTTTTCCACCGCCGAGCGAATGATCCGCTCATCATACGGGCAGACCGTCGTCGCGACAGGGCGCCGGTTTGGCGGAGGTGTGTCGATCACCGACATTTCCCTCACTCCCATCATCGAGAGGTAGAGGGTTCGGGGAATCGGAGTCGCGGAAAGAGTAAGCACATCGACGAAACGCCACATCTCCTTGAATTTCTCCTTGTGGGTCACGCCGAAGCGTTGCTCTTCGTCGACCACCACAAGGCCGAGGTCCTTGAATTGGACATCCTTCGAGATCAGCCGATGCGTCCCGACGACGATATCTACCGCACCAGTCAGTAGCTTTACCATCGTCTCCCTCTGTTGCGCGGCGGTGCGATACCGGCTCAACGTCTCAATCGTCACGGGAAAGTCCGACATCCTTTCGCGGAAATTCCGATAGTGCTGTTCTGCGAGAACTGTTGTGGGAACCAGCACCGCCACCTGCTTCCCGGACATTACTGCCTTGAAAGCAGCCCGGATGGCCACCTCCGTCTTACCGAAGCCCACATCCCCGCACACCAGCCGGTCCATCGGTTGGTCACTCTCCATGTCCTGCTTCGCCTCTTCGATCGCGCGTAGCTGATCCGGCGTTTCCTTATAAATAAAGGCGTTCTCAAATTCCCACTGCCACTTATTGTCTGCCGGATGGGCAAAACCCTTGTGTGCCTCCCGCTCCGCCTGGATTGAGAGCAGGCGGGCGGCGTAGTCCATGATGGAGTTCTCCGCATTCTTGCGTAGGCGAGACCATCTCTTGTCTCCGAGGCGCGAGAGCTTCGGTGCTTTCTTCCCGGTTCCAATATAGCGAGAGACGAGGTGTGCCTGATCCAGCGGGACATACAGGCGCGCCTGCTCGTCATACTCGATTTCCAACACTTCTTCGCTTCCATCGGGAGTATCCTTCGATTTGATCCCGCGGAACTTCCCGATCCCGTAGTCGATATGCACAACGAGGTCGCCGTAGCCATACTCACGAAGGCTGCTGACCTGCTGGCTTGCCTGCCGTTCGCGGGCGAGGCGATACCTCCGTCTACCGCGCTGATTCTGATACCGACCGAAAATCTCCGCGTCACTCAGCACCGCCAGCTTCGCATCGGGAATCGTAAACCCTCGGCTCAACGTGCCGATCATCGGTTTCAGAAACCCATCATCCCAGGCATTCTCGAAAATCAGTTCCGTGAAGCGGTCTTTCTCACCCTCCGAATGGAAAGCCATTAGGACCGTCCACTTCGACTTCTTCCAGGAAGCGACTTGGCGGCTGAATTCTTCGCGCCGTGTTTCCTGCAAAATGAAATCTCCCGCACCGAACTCCCCGAGAGGATTATCAAAGCACGCACCCGAAAAGTCCTCAGGTCCATCTTTCGCCTCCAGCGTGCCGCTGTTGATGCGCACTTGGGCCATCTCCGGGTCGCACTCCACTGCTACGATCAGGTCATCGTCTCCGATGTAGTCCAAAATCTGTCCCGTGTGCTCCAGATTCGCTTCACTGAAAAGAATCTCGCACGAATCCACTTTCCCGATGGAAGTCTGGGCATCCACATCGAACTCGCGAATGGATTCGATTTCACGGTCGAAAAGTTCAATCCTCACCGGGTGCAACGCCTGCCAGGAAAACACATCGATGATACCCCCTCGCAGGGCAAACTGCCCTCTCTGATACACTTGAGCCTCCTGATCGTATCCGGCTTCCTCGAGAGAAGCCCCCAGTTTCTCAATGTCGAGATCAGCACCAACAGCGATGACTTCAGCCTGACGAGTCAGTGAGCCGGGTGGGGGAGCCTGTTCCGTCAGGGCATCTGCCGTTAGCACAATCACCGGTCCGGCGCCGCTTTTTACCTCCTCGTAGACCTCTTTGAGAACAGCCAGCCGTTCTGCGGCTGATTCCGGGTCCGGGAGACTTTCCTCAAAGCCGGCCCATTCATATTCAGGGAGAAAAAGCGCTTCATGCCCCCAGACGCCGATTTCCGACTGCACCACCTCTTGCGCTTTTACATGGGGACACGCTACCCATATCGCAGAATCCAATTTGCCCGCCTCCCTCCAAGCGTTGATCGCGGCGGCAGTGTACAGCGGTTGGCCCGCCTCGGCTACATGTTCGAAGGTTGCCGGACGTTCTGCAGTGGCCAGAGAGACCGATTGGAGGATCGAGGAGAGCGACTTGCTGCGAAGCAACTGTGGCGTCACCACGTCGAGAGCCCCGCTTTCATCGAGGTTCTTCAAAGTCGAAGACGCTACCTGAAAATTCTCATTTGGGAAACAGGATTCCGAATCACGGTCGCAGGGACAGTTTCATTCGCGAAATTGGTGGTTTTTCGCAGAAAAAAATCCATCTCCCGGTCTTGAAATGGATCAGCCCTGCTCCTTGTTGGCGGCTCCGGTTGCCAAAAAAACACCATTTCCGCAATTCTGACTCTCATACCTGAGAAAAGTCGCATCACCTTTCCGGACCATAAACATTTAATTATAAAAATTATGAGAAAATTGCAATTTTGTAATTTCATTGTTGCAAATTTTCTCACGCGGACGTAAATTTTTCGCACGCATGACAAAGGAAAACACCGCTTTAGCTGACCGTGCCAAAAGAGCACGCCGTATCGTAAAGAACCCGACATCTTACAAGGTGTGTATGGGGTGTGATTCCATCGTCGCAAACAAGGTCAACATCTGTCCAAATTGCCACGCTTATCGATTCGAAGCTGACGAATCGTTCGTAGTTGCGCAAGCAAAAGCGCTCTCGACGCGCGAACAAAATTCCGTAGTCGCGGAAGACTTGATGTAAGAGCCTATTTGGGGGGGCATGGTATCACCTTTTGGGTGAAACTTTCTCGCTCCCCAAACGTTTGATCCGGATGATGAAATCCGGAAACATATACTCACTGCTGCTGGCGGTCGCTTTATGCGTAAGCGGCCCGATCTGTGTAACTGCCCAGCGCGAGAAACCGTCAGTGGAAGAGAGGCTGAAGCTTCTCTTCGAAAAGTTTCCCCAGGCTGACGCCAACCGTGATGGCGTTCTCACCAAGAAGGAAGCGATCGAGTTCAACAAGAACCGGCGTGCCCGAATGGAAGAGCGGAAAAAGGCCAATCGTGGTCCCGAGCCGACTCACGCCGATGTAAAATACGGCGATCACGAACTTCAGGCCTTTGATATCTGGCTCACCGAATCAGGCGAAGCAGGAGAACCGACCCCGCTCTGCATCATGATCCACGGAGGTGGATTTCGTGGCGGAGACAAGAGCGGAGTCCCCGGAAATGTGATCGAACGCATGCTCGATGCCGGGATTTCATTCGCCTCCATGAACTACCGCCTCACCAACGAAGGCGAGTTTCCCTATCCCGTTCCCATGGAAGATGCGGCCCTGGGCCTGCAAACCATCCGATCTCGCGCCACCGAGTGGAACATAGATCCCGAAAAGATCGCCTGCTATGGCGGCTCAGCCGGTGCAGGTATCTCCCTTTGGTTGGCCTTCCATGAAGACTTGGCAGACCCCGATTCCGAGGACCCCATTGCTCGCCAATCCACACGCATCCTTGCCGCTGGGACTATGAACGGACAATCGACCTACGACGTGCGCACCTATCGCGAGTGGTTCGGAGTTCCCGAGCTGACCGCTCACGATGCCTTGCCTGCATTCTACGGCATGAAAGAAGGAGAAGACTATGATACCCCCAGGATCGTGGCCTTGGCAGAGGATGCCTCAGCCATCAATCACCTCACCAAAGACGATCCACCCGTTTACATGATGTATGGCCGTCCAAACACTGAGGTAACCGCAGAAACCAGCCAGGGAGAGTGGGTTCACCACGTCCTGTTGGGCCTCAAATTACAGGAAGCCATGAGAGAGCAGGGGATTGAATGCACCGTCACTGCGCCCGAACTGGAAGACGAGAGTTCCTACGAAGATCTTTTCGATTTCCTGATCAAAAAGCTCAAGACTGAGAGAGAGCAGTGAGCTGGGGAAAGTGAAAAAATCCTTGCAAACTGCTGTTTGCTCGGCAACTTACCGCCCTCGCAAATTCCGGTGAGAATACTACCGTTGTGATAACGGGTAGATACCGAAGCGGTCAAACGGGGCAGACTGTAAATCTGCTGGCTATGCCTTCGAAGGTTCGAATCCTTCTCTGCCCATTCTAAAAAAACCTTCCCCCAACGAGTTGGGGGAAGGTTTTTTTGCATCATGAGCCAGCAGAGAAGGATGAGAACTTCAGTTCGATTCAAAGGGAGCCTCCAGCGACCGGAGAACGACGGAGGCGAAGCCGAAGTCAATCCTTCCGTCCAAACAATCGCAAACTCACACCTCGGAGTAAGCCAACTTGTTGGGGGAGGTTTTTTTGCATAATAGGCTAGAAGAGAAGGATGATAACTTCAGTTCGACCCGAAAGGAGCCCGAGGCGACTGGAGAGAGACGGAGGCGAAGCCGAAGTCAATCCTTCCCCACAGAGAATTCACCGAGAAGGTCTGGGCGGCCCTTTCGCATCTTTACCGGCAACTTGAATATCCAGTTCCGGTCGCTTCTCTCGAATGGCCTCAACCAAGGCTTCGGTATCGAACGGATTCTTTCTCGCGTCGATCAAAAGAGATTCCAGAGAATCGATTCCAGCAATCGCCATCATATGCTCGGCGGAAAACGAATTGATATTTTCGAGCGAAAGAATCTTCAGCGGAAGCTTCTGGAGAGTTACCAGGCCATCAGGAGTCGTCGTAGTCTCAAAACCACGAGGCGCATGGAAATCCAAACGTAACTCTTCCAGTTTTGGAAAATGTTCGACGATATGTTTTAGATGGGCGTCATCTGGTGCGAGAGGCGAGTGATACAGATTCAGAAATGTCAGATTTGGTAGGTCTGTTAGGGTTAAAATTGCATCTTTCTGCTTCTTGGGGGCTTCTTTATTCATATCTCGGATTCCCATGCACCCGCCCACAGTAAGCGCTTCGATAGGCAAGTCGCAAAATGGCTCTAGCGAGTTGAATTCATGACCGTGCCAAATCGTCAATTTTTTGAGTGCGGACAAGTCGTGTAGAAACTTCCAGTCGTCGTTCCCTGCTGCCGGGGCATTCAGGGCCAATTCCTCAAGATGTTCGAGAGTTCCGATCTTTTGAAGATCCTCAACAGAGTGCTGCGGTTTTCCACCAGAAAAGAGCTTCACAGCATGCCCTTCCGAATCGAGCGTGATCCGAGCTCCCTCTTCGGTAAATAGAGCAATCGTCGCAGCTTCATCAGTGGAACGTGCCGCCGAAACGAAGACGGATAGAGCCGAAAACCAGATGGCCAAAATGGAACAACGAATCATGCTGCGAAGTATGTCTCACCAGGCATCAAAGAATCGAGAGAATTCCTTATCGAAAGAAAACTCATTGTAAAATCTCAACATTTACAATGCGAGGTCGTCTATCGACTGACACCAGCGGCGATCAAGGCAAATGCCTGATCAACCGCGAAGACCGATCTCGCTTAGCTTCCCAGCCCCTTCCTTCCAATCAACCTCATGCGGGAGTCGGTCGGTCATCGCTGCAACAGCCGCTACGGCGCCTGCTGATTCGCCCATTGCAACGGCATTGCCCGTCACTCGATAGCTGGCATGGGCGATAAAATCCCCACTGATACATCGTCCCGCCATCATGAGTCCATCGAGGTCCTTCGCGATCAGTGCACGAAGTGGAATGTCATACGGGATCGCCTTGGTGTTTGCTCGCACGATAGGTTCTTTGTCATTCGCTTCCCGACTGTGAGCATGTATATCGACGCCGAATGTTACTCTCGCTACCGCGTCGTCATGTCTCGCGCCGTTCACCAAGTCGTCACGAGTGACTTCGTAGCGACCTCGAATTCTTCTCCCATCGCGCACCCCGATTTGTTCGGCGGTGGCTGCGATCTGTAGCCCTTCCCAGGGGCCTCCCAGTTTTCGAAGCGCACGCATGATGCGGAAAATCTCTGCCCGTGAGCGCATGGTCGCTTCGGAGATGGCCGCGGCATCCCACGGCTTGATACCATATTCGTGATTCAGCATCAGCATCACCAAGTCGTCCCTGACAGGAAAGATTGTCGGGTGTCCGTAGGAGGCTTCGACTCCCGCCCGCTCCAACTCCTTCTTGAATGCTTCCACTGCTGTCAGATGTCCTCCGGGACCCTTGAAGGCATCAGTTCCTCGAAAAGACGTGAAAGGTGCGAGCGCATCGGCGTCTTTCACGACTGCCAGCGCGTTCATTGTCAGCGGCTGGCAGGGGCAGTCTTTGCTCTGGCCGACTTCCCAGTTACATCCAGCGAGCGCCCCGAGATCGCCGTCGCCCGTTGTATCGATGAAGACTTTGGCGCGCCATGCTTGTCTTCCTGCTTTCGATTCAGTAACAATCGTGCGCAGGCGGTTGTTTTCGGGAAAGGCGGCGACGACTCGTGTGAAAAGCTGCACTTCGATTCCTGCTTCCAGGCAGAGTTCTTCTAGGAGAATCTTCATCTCCTCTGGCTCGTACACAAACCGGCTCATATTCTGGTTTCTCCGCGCATTCCTCTCATCAAGAATTTTGATGATCTCGCGAGTCAGTCCCGGCTTATCGAAGTCGAAGATATACGTCAGTAGTCCTGCAGTCCATACTCCGCCAAGGCAGCCGTGAACCTCGAAAAGTTTCACTCGAGCCCCTGATCTGGCTGCTGCAATTGCAGCCGATATCCCGGCAGGACCTGCTCCGCAAACGATCACATCCGCATCGTCATTTAGA
This sequence comes from Verrucomicrobiales bacterium, assembly GCA_002698785.1. Classification (GTDB taxonomy): domain Bacteria; phylum Verrucomicrobiota; class Verrucomicrobiia; order Verrucomicrobiales; family DEV007; genus Arctic95D-9. The sequence continues at coordinate 122,532 of PAAG01000053.1, forward strand.
GGGAGTTCTTTCGACGGCTCCAGAAAGAGATCATCATTCGCATCATCTGCGCCCTCGGCAAGAAACGGAGCGGCGGCGCCTCCTGCTATTGATCTGCGGAGAAAGGAACGTCTGTCGAAACGGGATTTTTCCATCCCATATCATATCAAATCAGGAACAAACAAACATGTCCCTCATAAAGGCGATTTTTGCTGTCCAAGCGTAGTGGCGATGCCTATCAGCTACTCCAACACAAAATGAACGTTCACCGCTCCTTCTTCCCCAGAATCGAGAAGAAGTGCATATCGGCTGGCAAAGGGGAGCAGATTTGCAGAGAACGGAACCTTCGAGCCCGGAGTAATCTCGCGCGCCACGTAACCCTTCAATACAAGACCGTCGGGAACCTCACCTCTCCTGACAGGCCGATCTACAAAAAGGGAAGCCTGTGACCAGAAGTTGATCTCCACGGGACTATAGACCGTAAGACTGCCGCTTTCGACAGATACGGTTCCCGAAATCTTAATCTCCTTGTTCTGGAACTCGAGATTATCGGTTTCTGCTACGGGAAGTCTAACAGAGCCACTCAACTTGTTGATGGCAATTTCACCTTTGAACCCACTCTTCCCATTGAGGCTGAAATGGCTGGATATCTGTTTCCGAACCCCTTCGGTGCGTCCGTTCGCAGCCAGTGAGGGTTCTTCAACAAAGTTCGCATTCTCCAGGTATTTTGCTTTCAGGCTTCGCGCTTCTTGTTCCTGGACCTGAGCGTCAGTTAACGTTTCCTTCTTTATCAGCTTTCCAGGAACCGTTCCCGCCGCTTCATCACTGGAGACCTCTGCCAAGGCAGGCCAGTTACTTAGAAGAGAAAGATCGGTGAGAGGATTCCCTTTCAGATTAATCTTCTCAACTGAGTTTGATGCTGCGATGGATGAGAGGTCAGAAATCTGATTGTTGGTCAGATTGAGGCTCTTTAATGCCGGCAGTGAGTCTATCCCTTTGACTTCTGTTAGTTGATTGTCATCGAGAATAAGCACTTCAACGCTAGTGAGATTCTCGAGTCCAGTGATGGAGGCTATCTTGTTGTGGGCCAGATTTAGGAGCGTGAGGCTTTTCAGTGAGCTCGGGATGGAAACTGTTTCCAAGGTCTGACGCTCCGCAGATAATCGCGAAAGGTTTTTCAGTCCTGATAGCGGAGCGAGGTCGACAATGCTGGTCCAGAAGAATTCAAGCTCTCGCAACTCCTTGGACATTTCGATCCCGTCCAAGGATTTCAATTTTGTTCCTCTAAGGCGCAATTTTTCCAACGAAGGCGGGCTATCTGATAAGTCAGAGCCTTGGAACTCACTCAGATTCAATTCCAGTAGTTCCGGTAGGGGCACCAAGCCTTCCAGGCTCGATACTCCTGTGGCTTTGATGGAAGAGACTCGGCGATCGGAAATGAGAACAGATACATCTCCTTGATGCCCTCCTTCGCTGCCGGCGTGGATCTCGTCTGTTGCGAAGTTGTTTGCACCAATCCACGTTTGCAGGGCCATGGCATCTTCGGGATGAAGCTTTTCCGGGTTGTCCACAAACGAGCTGAGCTTGTCGTTTCTGCCACAGGAAGTCAGAGCAAATAGGGCGGAAAAAAGAAACGCGATCCGTCGAATCGCTCGAAGGAGGTATTTCATGTCTGTGTTCTTGTCGTTTGACATGCCTCCGCAAAGTAAAGACGGTATAAGCAGAAGGCAATTCCAAATGGCATACTGGCACATGACCAAGAAGGTGGCGAAGCATCCCGAAATCAGGGAAGGCGAGAGGGTGCTGCATGCTTGTTACGGCCTGAGTGCCAGTTTCACACAAATGGGAAACACAGCCGCCTCGGGCCTTTCAGCGGCAGCAAAAAATCAACCTGGCTTGGGAGGAAATAAAACCGATTTTTGGGATGCCGATTTCGACGGAACGGACGGAATGGCTTCTCCCATAGATAAGACAGGAGTCATGGCCTTAACTGATCAACGGTTGATCTATTTCAAAAAGCTCTTCGCTATCGGAAGCCCGAAAGAGATTCTTGCCACTTGGCCTGTCGACCAGTTGGTAGATGTTATGTACGAAGGAAACGTGCTTAGACTCACTTTTTCCGACGGTTCGATGGGAGGCCTCCATGTTCCTGCCGCACAAAAGCCAAAGCGTTTCCTCGAGGCCTTTGAAGAGGTTTCTCGAAATCGTAACTGAGATTTCTGGCAACTTTTGCAATACTCTGGTGTTCATTCATTTATTCCAATGAACTCTTTTCACATTCCTTCTTCGCGTCGTCGTCTCCTGAAAAGTTTTCTCGCTGGTGCGGGCGGTATTCTGGCTGGTGACATTTATGCCGAAGCCCTGACATTAACGCCGTGGCAAACCGAAGGCCCCTATTTCCCGGATCATTTGCCTCTTGATCAAGATAATGACCTAACAAAAATCATTGGCGGAACTGCACCTGCCGGCGGGGTGATAACGGAGTTTGGCGGTAGACTGCTCGATTTAGACGGTAAACCCGTTACTGATGCGGCCGTCGAACTTTGGCAGGCGGATAACAATGGCTGCTACATCCACAGTCGGGGCGTCCAAAAAGGCAAAGAGCGCGACCCGCTCTTCCAAGGCTACGGAAAGATCGCCACTAACGAGAAAGGGGAGTACCGATTCCGAACCATCAAGCCTGGGCTCTACACAGGGCGGACGCGTCATTATCACATCGCCGTGGTTCGCGGAAAGGAGCGTCTTCTCACCACTCAACTCTATCATGCTGGCGAGCCCCAGAACGATAGGGATCGCGTCTTAAATCATATCAAAGACGAAGAGCAGCGCCTTTCAGTGATCCGACCTTTCACTGAATCAGGTTCAGGAAAAGGTGAGCTTGTCGCCACTTGGGACATCGTTCTCGGGATGACTCCACCGGACCCTGAAGAGCGTCGGGGTAGGCGTATGGGACCACCTCCCGGAGGTCGCCCACCGAGGGACGGTGCGCCGCCGAGAAATGAGTGATCGGGGATTCCGGAGAATCATTCTTTCTTAAAGTCGTGAAAGATCGTCTCGCTATCGCCGTATTGGCGAAATGAGACCACCGCTTTCCCTTGTCGTCGTTTTCCTGTCCTTTGGATTGTTCACTGCATGCACCACTCACAAGGTGGTGACTTCAGGTGGGAACAGTTCTGTCTGTGGTTCGAGCCTCGTCGCAAAAGCGCCCATCGAAGCCGGGCTGAGTTGGGGGCGACGAACCCAATATGTATCATTGCGAGAAACTCGGGCCGCGGTCGGAGGGGGGATGAACCACGAGCGATATGACGATATCGAAGAAAACCCGTTCATCTCTGTTGGGGAGGAACCACGCTCCACGTTTTCTGTCGATGTAGACACGGCTGGCTATGCCAATGTTCGCAGGCTGATCAAAGAGCGTATGAAAATTCCCGACGGTGCCGTCCGGGTGGAAGAGATGATCAACTATTTCGACTACAACTATCCTCGGCCCCAGGGCGATGCTCCTTTCGCTGTTGTAGGGGAGGTTGCGAGCTGCCCGTGGGAACCGAAGCATAAACTTGTCCGGGTAGCGTTGCAGGGGAGGGATATAGAAAAGGAACATGTGGGTTCTGCCAACCTGGTGTTTTTAGTGGATGTGTCAGGTTCGATGTCATCGGAAGACAAGCTTCCTCTTCTAAAGGAAAGCTTGTCATTACTCGTCAGTGAACTCGAACCTACGGACCGACTTGCGATTGTGACGTATGCGGGTGCTGCAGGGCTCGTGCTGCCTTCCACTCCTTGCTCGGAGTCTGATAATATTCTTCGGGCTTTGGATAAACTCTCTGCCGGTGGTTCGACAGCAGGTGGGGAGGGGATCAAGCTAGCCTATCAAACAGCTCGAAAGCATTTCGTTCAGGGTGGAACCAATCGAGTGATTCTCGCGACGGATGGAGATTTTAATGTTGGAGTTTCCAGCGACAGCGAATTGGTGGATCTGATTGAGAAAGAGGCCGAATCCGGCGTGTTTCTAAGTGTGTTGGGCTTCGGCGGGGGAAACTTGAACGACTCGATGTTGGAAAAAATATCGGGTCGAGGAAATGGAAATTACGCCTACATCGACACGAAAAAGGAAGCCAGAAAAGTGCTGGTCGAGCAGCGTGCCGGATCCCTTGTTACGATTGCAAAAGACGTGAAGCTCCAGATCGAGTTCAACCCGGCGAAAGCTCAAGCCTATCGACTAATCGGATATGAAAATCGAACCTTGGAAAATCGAGATTTCACGGACGATGAAAAAGACGCAGGTGAGATTGGCGCCGGGCATCAGGTAACGGCTTTCTACGAAGTCGTGCCATCGGGAGAGGAATTCGAGCAATCGCCGCTGCCGGAATTGCGATATCAGACCGTTTCGGTGGTGCCGGTTGATTCGCGCAGTGATGAGCTTCTTTCGGTGAAAATACGGTTTAAGCAGCCGGATTCCGACCGAAGTAATGCTGTCGCTTACGTGGTGAAAGACGATGACAAGAAATTCAGAAACGCTTCTCCCGATTTCCGTTTCGCGTCGGCGGTCGCTGCCTTCGGCATGACCCTCAAAGGTTCTGAGCACATCAATACGGTCGGGAAGAATCAGATCCTCGCGTGGGCTGGCCCAGGAACCAGAAGGGATCCGTATGGATATCGGCGTGAGTTTGTTGAGCTTGTTAGAAAAGCAAGGATGTGAACCGCAGAGTTGTTCCTCCGGCATTGCGCATTGTAAAACGGACTACTACTGTGTTATTCACCCTCAAAACTTTATGAGCTACACGCAAAAAGCAAAAGACCTCGGCATCTCTTTCGAATCTCAGGAACCTGGATACCTCAACATGTGCATTCAGTCTGGAAACCAACTGATCACATCTGGGCATGTCAGTGACAAAAAGGGAATCCTTGGACAGAATGTTTCCGTCGAGGAAGGCTATGAGGCGGCCAAGGACTGTGCCATCAAGATTCTGAAATCCGTTTACAACACACATGGAACGCTGGACGACCTGAAAGTTGTGAAGCTTTTCGGCTGCGTTTATTCGGATCAGGGATTTACGGACCAGCACTTGGTGATTAATGGCGCCTCAGATCTCATGCACGAGATTTTTGGAAAAGAAGGAGATGGCTACCACGCACGGAGTGCGATGGGCTTCGCTGCTTTGCCCACTGGAGTCGCGGTCGAGATCGAAGCGATTTTCGAGATCAAATCCTGAATGTCGGAAATTGTCTGTCCATGCCAGAGCGGAAAGACTTATTCGCTCTGCTGTCAGCCGTTTCATCTCGCGAAGGCGAAGCCTGAAACTGCGGAGCAGTTGATGCGATCAAGGTATTCTGCATTTGCTTTGCGCCTCGTCGACTTTCTTGTCACTACGACACATCCGAATTCACGAAGTCCTCGGTTGAAGAGGGATCTGGAAGCGAGCATCGATGAAACAACTTGGATCGGCTTGGAAATTCTCAAAACTTCCGGAGGCGGTTCGGGCGATAAAACAGGAAAGGTAGAATTCGTTGCGAAATATCGTTTCGGGAAGGATCCGAAAGTTCTCGAGCTTCACGAACATTCACGCTTTCGACGCTTCAAAGGAAACTGGCTGTATCTGGATGGAAAGGGGTAAGGGAGGAGCCCTACTCAGCAAAGCGACTCACAATGAGGGAGGCATTGGTGCCACCGAACCCAAAGGAATTGCTTAGCACAGAATCGATTTTTGCCTCACGAGCTTCATGCGGCACGAAGTCCAAGTCACACTTGGGATCGGGATTCTCCAGGTTTATCGTCGGAGGAACGGTCTGAGTTTCCAAGGCAAGGGCGGAAATCGCGAGCTCCACTCCTCCCGCAGCACCGAGGAGGTGACCGGTCATCGACTTCGTAGAACTGACCACGAGTCCGTTCTTTGCATGTTCACCAAAAGATGATTTGATCGCTATCGTTTCGGCGATGTCTCCGTGTGCGGTCGAGGTTCCGTGGGCGTTGATGTACTGGATTTTTTCGGGAGAAATTTTTGCCGCCTTCATCGCACGCTCCATGCATTGGCTTGCCCCAAGGCCTTCAGGATGGGGGGCCGTAGGGTGATAGGCGTCCGCCGAAGTGCCGTATCCGGTAAGTTCGCAAATGATATGAGCACCGCGTGCTTTGGCATGCTCCAACTCCTCGAGGATAACTACCCCTGCGCCTTCTCCCATGACGAAACCATCGCGATCCACGTCAAATGGGCGGGAGGCTCTCTCGGGATCGTCATTTCTTGTGCTCATCGCCCTCATTTTGCTGAAGCCCGCATAGGCAAGTGGTGTGATCGCCGACTCTGAGCCGCCTGCTATCATGATGTCGGCCTCGGCGAATCGTATCGTTTTCCACGCTTCCCCGATGGCATGGTTTCCCGTCGAGCACGCAGATGTTACACAGAAATTCGGGCCGGTGATGCCGTAGTCCATCGCGACAATTCCGCCTGCAGCGTTCGCGATCATCATGGGAATGGCGAAAGTGGATACCCGGGATGGCCCTCCCTCATCGTAGGCTCGCTGAGTGCGCTCAACGGTCTGGAGTCCGCCGATTCCGGTGCCCAGAATGACTCCGGCGCGATTGGGATCTTGATGGGAAAAGTCGATGCCTGAGTGAGCGCTCGCCATCTTGGATGCTGTTACGGAGAACTGAATAAATCTTTCGGCTCGCTTTGCGTCGCGGGAGTTCGCAAAAAACTGCGAAAAATCGATTCCTTCAACTTCTGCCCCGATCTGGCATTTGTGATTCGATGGATCGAAAGAAGTGATTCGTTTTATGCCGCTGCGCCCGTTTACGATATTGTCCCAAAAATCATCGAGATCCCACCCCAATGAGGTGACTACTCCGAGACCGGTAATGACAACGCGCCGAGCTTCCATAAATGCAAAAGCAGCAATGGTCGATCCCATTGCTGAAGATGCAAGTCAGGATGCTGCTCTGAAAATTAGGGAGAATTCCCCAGTTTAAGGGCCTTGGCGATGAGGGGATTGCGTAATCAGGTGGTCTCTGGAGGAGGCGGCTCTGTTTCCTGTATCGAGTGGAGTTCTTTACAATCTCACCGTGTTTCGCCAACAATCGGAGATATGAGACGAGTCATACTTATCGGTTTCTGCTTCTTGTGCCTGGTGAGTGGGGCGCCGGCCGGCGAACTCAAGATTGAGGGAAAGGTCGCTTTTGTTGAGGGGCCGGCTTGGAAATCCGATGGGAATGTCTATTTCACGGATGTAGAGAATAATCGAATCATGCGCCGGGATCCTGAGGGGAAGATTCATGTTTTTCGTCAGCCATCGGGAAAGGCGAATGGTCTGGCGTTCGATTCAAAAGGTCGCCTACATGCGTGCGAAGGACACCGGGAAGGAGGAAATCGACGTGTCACGAGAACCGAGTTGGACGGAACGATTACCGTTTTGTCTGATCGGTTCGATGGGAAACGCTATAATTCGCCCAATGACTTGGCGATTGATTTCAAGGGACGAATCTATTTTACGGATCCGAGATACGGCGGTTACGAAGGTCCGCAGGAAGTAGAGCAGATCGATGCAAAAGGGAAACCAATCGAAGGTGTATATCGAATCGACCTTGATGGGGCGGTGAGCAGGATCATTTCTCACGAGGTCCAGCGGCCGAATGGGATTGCTATATCTGCAGACGGAAAATACCTCGTCGTCGCAGATAATCATAACGGCCCAGAGGCTGGCGGACAAAGAATGCTGTGGAGATTCGATCTGAACGGTGAAGGCGAGGTAGAGCGTTCCTCTCGCAAATTACTCTACGATTGGGGTAGCGAGAGAGGGCCCGATGGAATCTGTATCGGACCAGACGGGAGCATCTACGCCACAGCGGGACTCAATTTTCGAAGCGAACTCGAAACAGCGGACGAGCACAAGGCGGGCGTCTACATCATCTCGATGGAGGGGAATCGCGTCGGCTTTATTCCCGTGCCGGAGGACATGATTACCAATTGCACCTTCGGAGGGGCGGACGGGAGAACTCTATTTATAACTGCCGGGCACAAGCTGTGGAGTATCGGCATTGAGGATTGAAAAGTTCAAGGGCTGGCGACCGAGTGAGTGATCGGTCAACCAGCCCTTGATGCTGCTGTCTTGGAGATTGTTAAATCAGACAACGCGACGGCCGCGGATAGCGTGGATCAAGAAGAGAACCACACCGACGGCGAGGAGAATCCATCCAATGTTGATGGCGAGTCCGCCTACACCACCGAAACCGAGGGCTACGGCGATAAGTCCGATTACTAAAAAGAGAATTGCTGCACTAATCATGGCTATATTTTTCTATGTTTGGTTGTGTTGGTTTAGTTAACGCGTCCATTAAGTGCAGATTTGTTTCCAAATCCTCTTTTAAATTCACAACCTGTTTATGATGAGGTAGTTATCTTTTTAGGGGTGGGGATTGGGAAGCACGAAAATCCCCGTTTTTGATGCATTTGCCAACCCATGTCATGCAGTTCGCAAGCCCAGAGATCACTCTTCTTCAACGATGAGCAACTGATTTGCTTCAATCATTTCGATTACCTGCGTTTTTCCTGTTTTAGGCCAGAAAACTTCGAGCCGACTAGGCTTCTCTGCACTTCCAAGACCAAAATGAAGTTGTAGTGGGTTTGCACCAAAGCTACCGCCCGTATTCATCCACTGGCAGACCCATCTCGGCGGGAAACCGGGTTCTTCCAGAAGAACAGAGACCCGACAGCCAATTCCATAGCGATCGGAAGTGACACCTTTCAACCGAATCGCGAGCCAATTGCGATTGAAGCCCGGATTGTCAAAAAGAACGTCGTAGTATTGATCACCGGCAAGGGCGCCTCCCATTTGTTCAAAAATATCGAGGTCGCCATCCTTATCAAAATCGGCCAGAACGACGGCGTGACCTTTCTGAAGGTGCCCAACGCGGCCTGTTTGTGTCATGTCATAATAGCGTCCGCCGTCGTTGATCAGGAGCAGATTGGGAACCAGAGTGTCATAGTCCGGCATGCCTGTACCGAGGTAGATGTCAGGGAACCCGTTATTGGTCAGGTCGCCGAAATTTGCCCCCATTGGCAGCATGGGGCGGAGGAGGCTCGCTTTTTGAGTCGAATTGATAAACTTCTTGCCGTCCACATTCTCGTAGAGTTCTGCCTGTGTATACTGGGGAACGGAATTCCCCAGAAGGTAGTTCGCATATTCCGGTGCAGAAGAGGCATAGCCGCAAATCAGGATGTCCAGCCAGCCGTCGTTGTTGTAATCAAAAAACCAGGTAGGAAAGTTGCGTTTGTTAGGGAGTTGAGGGCCGAGCATTTGAGTCACATCTTCAAATGTTCCGTCTCCTGAATTTTTAAACAGTCGGTTGGGAGCCTCCATGCAGGAGAGGACGAGGTCTGGGTAACGATCTCCGTTGAAATCTCCCCAGGAAACCCCTTTTACGAAAGAACGGATGGCTATGCCTGCTTCCTTTGCGATATCGGTAAATGTTCCTCCGTCATTGCGGAAAAGCTGGCATCCGCCGATTTCATTTTGGAAGTTTTCGTTTCCGATAAAAAGGTCAAGGTCACCGTCGAGATCGAAGTCGATCCAGTCACTGGTCTGGGTTGGAAGGGCGGGGGCGGCCAGTCCGACATGATGAGTGACATCGACAAAGAATCCCTTGCCGTTATTTTTCAGAAGTGAGTTGGGATGTTTGCCTTTGTTGCCAAGCCAGGCTCCGCGGGTCACAAAGAGATCGATGTCTCCGTCGTTGTCGTAGTCAGCCTGTGTGAGGTTCAGCCCGCCATGTATCCCTGCAAATCCCGCATCTCGCTCAGTGAAGTTGCCGGTTCCGTCGTTCTCGAAGAAATTCATCGCCTTCCCTGGATGCCATGAACTGACAACCAGGTCCAAATCCCCATCTCCATCATAGTCCTCTGCCGCCGCGCCGCCAGCGAGGCTGAAGGTGTCGACTCCTTTTTCGGCTGCGATATTGTGAAAGGCGGGAAACTGGGCTGATCCATCGGGAAGGGTGCGTTTCCCTGGGGGGGATTCTTCAGGCAGGGAAATCAGCCATTCCGGGGGAACGCTTTCGGGATACTCCCCGAGTGTCATGTATCCAATATTTAAGAGCCACCCTAACCAAAGGCGATCGTATTGGTCCATGGCGGCTTTGTTCAACAGGTGCAGGATGAGTTCGATGGCTTTTTCTGAGCCTTCTCTTTCTGTGTGAACTGCCGCCGCGCTCAAAGGGAAGATACAGCTCTCTGGATTCGGTGATGCACAGCAATTTTCAGTTTCGCCGAGTCTCAGGTATGCTGTTGCCAAAAGGCGAGCGGTGTCGACGACTCTACGGTTGTGTATCGGGCGCCCTTCGTGGAAACCCTCGACGAGTGTCAGGGCCTCTTCAAAGTGCGCAATCGCTTCGCGTTCCAGCCCTTGATTCAATTCATTGATAGCAAGCGAAGAGAGAGTTTCGAAACGCTCTGAGACGGTCGATGAGTCCGAAAGTGACGAGAGGTTTTTCCTTTCCAGTTCGATCCCGATGGTTCCAAGAAAGAAGTTTTCGGTGGGCGCCAGTTCTTCGATTTTCTTTAGTTCAGCCACCATCTTCTCATGGGAAGCAAGCTCTTCCGTAGTGAAATCTGAGCCCTGACCGAGCAACGAACAACACAAGCAAATCGCGCCGGATGCCATGGTTTGAATCGACGGGCGGATCATTCTTTTGGTCTCTCTGATGGGCGATGGAGTGCTGGGGCCTGATAGAGAATACACCGGCAGTAGGAATTGGTTCCGGAAAATTTGAATCAAGTGGTGAATCCCAAGATGCCTAATTCTCCGTCATGACGCCAAGCGGCTTCTCTTTTCGAATCTGAGAAGGATTGATTTGATATGGAGAAAGTACCTTCATGAAACGTTTTCCAATTCTCTGTTTTCTCCTCTTTGTTTTGCTCTCCTCGTTTGTTCCTAAAATCTCAGCTGAGCCGAATCAGGACCGTTATGTAGTTCTCGTCTCAATTGATGGCCTCGCGGACTACTACTTTGAGGATCCCAAGGCCTTCATGCCAATTATACGAGAGCTGGCCGCGAATGGTGCAAGGTCAAAGAGAATGGAGTGTTCCTTTCCAACTGTGACTTGGCCGAACCACACCTCGCTCGTCACCGGTGTCCATGCAGGCAAACACGGAGTGCTGGGGAATAATTATTTCGACAGGGAAACGCAGAAAACAGTACCGCTGATTCCTGATCCGCTTTTCGATAAGCATGAGATCGTGACTTCTCCCACGGTTTATGATGTGGTCCACGAAGCGGGTCTGAAAACGGCAGGGGTTTGCTGGCCCGCAAGTCGTCGTGCTGCCACGCTCGACTGGCAGGTGCCGGATGTTTTCGATCAGGCGATTTTCGAGGATTCTAGCACGGCAAGCCTTCTCGAAGAGTTGAAGGACAAAGGAATCCCATACTGGAAGCAAAATGAATGGTGCAAAATGGGTAACGCTGGGAAGCCGATGCGGGACTGGATGTACACCCGCATTGCTGAGCACATTATCACCACGCATATGCCGAATCTGCTTATGGTTCATTTGGTCAGCGTAGACGCCCTGGAGCATGCCACGGGGCGGCAGTCAGAAGAGGCATATTGGGCGATCGGAGATTCTGACAGATGTGTTCGCGAATTAATCGATGCCACGGAAACGGCGGGCATTCGTGACAAGACCACTTTCTTCGTTTGTGCCGATCACGGCTTTATCACCTACACGAAGCAGATCCTGCCAAATATTGTGCTGCGAGAGGAAGGGTTTCGAGAAGGGAAGGGGCTCAAACTTCGTCAGCAGGCGTACGCCCTGGCCCAGGGGGGAGGTTGCTTTATCTACATTCTGGATGAGGAAAACAAAACTGCCATTCGTGAGCAACTTGCGAAACGGTTTGCCGAGGTCGAAGGCGTGGAAGTTGTCGTCACTCCAGAAAAGTTTGCGAAATTCGGACACAGAACTCCCGAACAAGATCCGAAGGAGCCGGATTTGATGTTAAGCGCGGCTGATGGATACTCGTTTTCTGGAAGTGACAATGGTGATGCAGTGATTACCGAAACAGATGGTCCGAAGGGATCACACGGCTATTCTCCATTTCATAAGTTGATGGGTGCCACATGTGTCGTTGGTGGAGCGGGGATCAAAGATGGGATCGTCCTTGAGGAAATCAGTAACACTGACGTGGCTCCTACGATTGCTAAGATCCTGGGTGTCGACATGCCTAGTGCGGATGGGCGCGCGCTTACTGAAATCCTGGAACAGTAATGGTTCGCCCAGCGAGGATTTTTCGCCACGATGATCAATAGCGCCAAAGGACTGTGATTACTCCTTAGGTAAAAGCGCTTCGATTTCTCTGGCGACCTTTTCTGCCAGAAACTGGGAGCCCTCTTCCTGGTAGTGCAGATCCTGAGGTTTCTGTAGTTCTTCGAACCGAGGAGTGATCCACGCATTGAGGTCGTTGGTGGGGATGCCGTTTTCCTTCATCACTTTCGCAGCGATCTCGTTGTATTCCTCTTCACTTCCAAATGTTCGCTCGGGTTTAAGAGGTGGCTCTGGAATGGGGGTAATGGTAGCCCAGATCAATCGCGCGCCTGTCGCTTTCAGTTTCTCCACGAGGGCACGTAGATTCTTTTCGTAATCAGCTGGTTCGACCTGACGTTTTCCATCGTCCATGTGGCGAAGGTCGTGAATGCCCCAATTAAAATGGATGACGTCCCAATTCCCATCGCCCAGCCATTTGTCTATGCTGGCCAGCCCACGCGTGGTGGGGCCACCGTTCGCTGGAATGCGATGAACATTTGCCTTTCCTTTGAGTAATTCACGAACGGGAACGGTGTAGCCCATTGATATCGAATCTCCAATCAACAATACGCGGGGCAGCTCTTCCACATCTTCTACTGGTACCAGAGAAGGATTGACTGGGCGCTTGGGTTTCTCAGCAAATGCGATTGCGCAGAAAGAAAGGCAGAGAAATAAACTGATCGGGAGCTTCATATAGGAACCGTGACCGTGCGCACACAAACCGGCAAGCCCGCATTTGAGGCAATAGCGCAAAATGCATCTTTCTCCACGTCATTACGGCATTGCCGGGTTCCGCCCATCCGGCACAATGTCGCCATGGGTATGGATCGTCGCCTTTTTCTGAAATCTGCCGCTTTGTTGCCGGGAGCCACTGTTCTCTCCGCTGCTGATGAGGGGGCTTGCCGCCTCGCCATCGGGACCTATGGGCTGCAGTCAATGCCCCTTGTCGATGCGATTCAGTTGATTGCTGAGACGGGGTACGATGGACTGGAAGTTACTTCGTTTGAGGGCATGACTGGCTCCCCGGAAGCTCTCGGTGAAAAGTCTGAACGGTCGGAGGTCAGAAAGGTGATCGAAGGTTCCGGGATTCCCCTTGGCGCGTTGATGGCAGGCATAAAGCCAACAGAAGATGATGCGGCTCACGCTGCTCAACTGGAGGAATTAAAGAGGCTGATTGAATTGGCTCACGACCTTTCTCCGGATTCGCCACCAATCATACAGACGATTCTAGGCGGGAAAAGCTGGGAAGATTCGAAGGGACTCTTCCGAGATCGACTGGCGGACTGGTTGCAGGTGGCAGGAGATCAGAAAGGGACGATTTCCATCAAACCACATCGCAGTCACGCCATGGAAACACCTGAGAATGCGAAATGGCTCATTGAGCAACTCGGCTCCCCCAAACGTCTCGGCATGGTCTATGACTACAGCCATTATTCCTTCAAGGATCCGGTTCTCAGTATTTCTGAGACTGTTCAGACAGCCCTTCCCATTACCAACTACATCGCAGTTAAAGATGCCGTACAGGTCGATGGAAAGGTAAGGTTCGCCTTGGCTGGAGAGGGAAAGGCCTGGGATCATGCTGAGATCATTAAAGCCTTTTATGCGGGGGGATACCGCGGGGATTTCTGCTGCGAAGTCAGCAGCCAGATATGGAGGGCAGAAGGTTATGATCCTGTCAAAGCTACAAAGGTTTGCTATGAAAACATGGCTGCTGCGTTTGAGCGGGCAGGGGTATCCAGGGCCTGACTCGTCATGGTATACCACATAGAGTCGATTGATATTTTTGTCCGGAAAATGCCCCCGGACCGCATGCTTTTTTCAATCGGGCAGACCGAAGAAGGCGGTGCGGCAAAGGTAGCGAAAAAGAGACGGCCTTTAGCAATACTCTTGGTCCGCATCCATGTCTCTACTGATAATGGAATGAGTGCCGTTGGTTGTGCAGGCGACCGTCCATCATTTGGTTGGCTTGATAAAAGAGGCGACAGGACTCCCGACCAGAAGCTTTCTCAGCTTCTTGATCTTGTTGAGTCCGCCCGAAAGATTTATCTCGATGGTGGGAAGTCGTTTTCCTCAGTCTTTTCTCTCTGGAAGGAGGCGCACGAAGCTGTGGCATCGCAGTCACGCTTGTTAGATGCTGAGGAACTTATGGGGAGCTATGCTTCAGCCTTATTTGAACGCGCCGTGATAGATGCTGTCTGTCGTTTGGAAAGCACTCCGTTTTCCTCCGCGGTTCGCAGTAATCTGTTAGGAATTGAGCCAGCTGTCATTCACCCGGAATTGAAGAGCCTGCGCTTTGAAAGGATTTTTCCGGAGAGGCCTCGAACAAGGTTTCATATTCGCCATACGGTTGGCCATTCTGATCCCATTGATGCGGTAGAACACCGTGTGCGAGACGGGGAACCAGAAACTCTCAAGGAGTATGCGGAACGGGATGGGTTGAAATATTTTAAGATCAAAATCTCGGGCGATGCTGACACGGACTTGCGTCGATTAGGAGAAATCTGGAACCGAGTCCTGTCTCGCATCGAAGGGGTGTCCATCACTCTCGATGGAAACGAGGCGTTCACGGATATCGCGGTGTTCGAGGAATTCGTGGATCGTTTTTCTAGCGATCACCACGGAATGTTCCAGCACACGATGTTTATTGAGCAGCCGATGACAAGGGCGTTGACTCTGGATCCGAAAACAGCGGTCACGGTGAAGCGAATTGCGGAAAAGAAACCGCTCGTCATAGATGAGGCCGATGGTAGAACCACTGCTTTCCGGGAAGCCTTTGATATTGGTTACGACGGGTGCTCACACAAGAACTGTAAAGGAGTGTTCAAGTCGCTGCTGAATTGGGCGCTGTGCCACCACTTCGAGAACACTACGGAACGAGAAGTATTTCTCACCGGCGAAGATTTGTCGAATATGTCGATAATACCCCTGCACCAGGATTTCGCTGCGCTGGGAGTTTTGAATATTTCTCACTGCGAGCGGAATGGGCACCACTATGGGTATGGCCTATCTCATTTGAACCGGGGAGAGAAGCGGCGAGTTTCCAAAAACCATTCGGATCTCTATCAAAAGAGAGGTGACGAGTATTTTCTCCGAATTGAAAATGGCCAAGTCAGGACGGAGTCTTTGCATCAGACTGGTTTTGGTTCCCACACACTGCCCGACTGGAATGCCCTGGTTCCACTTGAAGATTGGAGAGCGTCAGAAAAGGTGTGATATGGATGTTGCTCTCTGAACGTTGAATCAGGAGCCCTTCCCATTAAGGGGGGGAGTAACTGAGTTCCTTAACTGACTGGATCAGACAAGCGGTATCCGGCTGAGAGAAGAAAGTGGCTTGCGGGATGATTTTTAGTTGTTATAGTAAATGGAAATTTTTGAAAGTTTAATCTTTCACTGATTATCTCGTAACTCCAAGCGAGAGACCGCATTCTCGAACCGCAACAATAATGAATTTGAATACCTTTTTCACTGGCTTCCTTGTGACCGGGGCGGCAGTAATGGTAGCCATCTCAGGGGAAAAACAGCCTGTTTACTCCGGCAAGGGCCTCGTCGAAGAGTCTACGAATTATCAGATTCAGGCATTGAACCCCTTGGCAGAAGTCCAGACTTTTGCCGTGGAGAACTATTACATGTCCGATTTTCAAGGGTTCAGCGACGATGCAAACCAGTTGCTCCTTAGGTATGCAGATCCTTTTTCGGTCGGGGGAACAGATTGGCTGTTCAAGGCTACTTTGCCAATCAATCACTACCCTGATGGAACCGGTTCGACTGAGACCGGATTGGGTGACCTGACGATACAAACCTGCTATCTGTTTGAAACGAGCAATCCCAACGTAAGCTTCGGTATTGGGCCTTCGTTCCGTTTCCCAACAGCAACGGATGGAGCCATTCTGGGCCACGAAAAATGGTCAGCAGGGCTGGCAAACACGTATTTCAATGGAGCGGACGAGAAGTTTCAGTTCGGATACACTCTCTCGTGGATGCAGAGCTTTGCGGGAGATTCGGGGCGTGGCCATTATCATGTTGGCGCCTTCCAGCCTTTTATGTTCTACCAGCTTGGAAATGGCTGGTACACCGGAACGGCTCCTATTTGGATGTATGATTTCAGCAATGATTCCTACAGTATTCCTCTCGGGTTGAGATTGGGAAGAGTAATGGAAATGCAGAACGGATCGATCATGAATGCTTTCGTCGAACCGCAGATTGCTGTTTTCGATCACGGACCGGCACTTCCTAATTGGCAGATCTTCGCCGGAATTAGAATCCAGTGCTGGTAAGCCAGAAGCGTGCTTCGTGGAAGGAGAACCGCCCCCAACAAGAGCTACTGTTTAGCTCTTGTATTTGCGGGATTCGGCTCCGGCATTCCAGCCTTCACGTCAGACCTCCATGTGTGAAGCTTCTCTAAAAGGATGTCACGTTGATCGGGGTTTGTTTCAGCAAGGTCGTTTGATTCCCTGATGTCTTTGGCGAGGTCATAAAGCTTAACAGCACCTCCCTCCCCAAGGAGCTCGATTAATTTCCAATCGCCTGAGCGGATGGCACTCACGGGTGATGTTGTCGAATAGTAGTGGGGATAGTGGAAGTAGAGTTCCTTTCGAGGGAGAGATGCTTCAGTATCTGTCAGCAACGAACTGAAATCGACTCCATCGACGGCAGTTGTAGATTGCTTGCTCAATCCGGCGACTGACAAGATTGTTGGGAAGAAATCTGTAGAAATAACAGGTTCATCGCAAATCTCTCCTGCGGAGGTCTCAGGACTTGGTGTGCGAATAATTAGTGGCACACGGATACCGCCCTCGTGGCAGGAACCCTTTCCGGACTTCAGTGGGAAGTTGTTTGCCACCAGTATATCCTTGTGGAGCTTGCAGAGGTTCACATATCCGCCGTTGTCAGAGGTAAAGAGCACCAGTGTGTTGTCTGCGAGTCCAAGTGTTTCAATTTTATCCAACACGCGGCCAACGTTTTCGTCGAGGCTTTCTACCATGGCGGCGTAGTGCGGATTTTTTTGAACCGAATCCGGCGTGATCTTGTTCTCATACTTTTCGACCAATTCGGGCTTACCCTCGATCGGTGTGTGCACGGTGTAGTACCAGAGGTTAAGGAAAACAGGCCGTTCGGATTTTGATTCCTGTTCGAGAATCTCAATGGCCTTGTCCGTCAGGGCATCTGTCAGGTAGTCCCCTTCTTCTCCCGGCTCCAGATCGGGTACATATCGCCAGTCGCGGAAATAACCGTCTCCATTGTAGGGGTAGAAAAAGGTCTGAGGTGCGCCCCATAAAGTGCCCCCGATGTTTTGGTGGAATCCGTGGGCTTGTGGGTAAGCACCCGCCCTTCCCAGGTGCCATTTCCCGACATGCGCGCAGTAGTATCCATTATTATTGAGCACTTCTGCGAGGGTGGTCTCTTCAAGGGGAAGCGAGTCGCGACAGACCGGTTCGAGTAGTTCCCGATTCCCGCGCTCAAGAGCTGCTTCTCTCCAGATTGTCATCTGGAGTCGAGCGGGGTGTTTTCCTGTCAGGATAGAGGCGCGGGTGGGAGTGCAGACGGGAGAGGCTGAATAGGCGTCCGTGAATCGTACGCCTTCGGAGGCCAGGCGGTCGAGGTTGGGGGTCTCGTGGAGGTCGCTTCCGTAGCAGGCCAAGTCCGCCCATCCGAGGTCGTCTGCTACGATCAGCACTATGTTCGGCCGTTGGGACGCTGATGCGCCGACTATTGCGAAGAAACAAAGGAGGAAGTGGAGAAGGGGTTTCATTCTTTGATAGCTAAGTTTGCGAGATAGATCGCGGTGATTTCATTTCCGCTTTCGTCTTTTTCATGGCTCGAGTACCACGAAATTACACCAGTACCATCATCGAGTTCAACGAAACCCGGGTAGGAATTGTCTCCTCCGCTCGGCAACTCCGCAAATTGATGCAGGCTTTCGTCTTCCAGCCAATAGAGTGCGGTCTTTGGTCCGTTCCCTGTGCTTCGGCGTCCGCCTACAAGATATCGATTGCCCCATTTTGTGAGGAGCGGCCCGCCGACGTAATCTTCGAAATCAATCCGCTTCATTTCTTTCCAGGGTGGATCTGCTCTTACCAGGTGAGCTGGTGCACTTCCACTGCGACTGACGGCGAGCAGAGATCCATCATCTTCGAAGAGGAATGCCGTTTCATCACCGCGGTCGGGTTGGAAAAGGGAATGGAATTTCCAAACAAGACCGTCGTCGCTTACCAGCATCGCGGATTCTACAACTCGGGCAGGCGGGTCTTCTCCAACTTGCTCAGAATAGGCTTTCTTCCGTCTTCCACAGAGATAGGCCTTGTCTCCATAAGTCGCAGCTCGCCAGATATAATGGCCGTATGTTCCTTCCAGCTGTATCGGAGCCGTCCACGAACTACCGTCCTCCGAGTGCACAGCATACCCGAGATGTTGATTTATATTGTAGTCTTCTCGAGGAAGGGTGTCGTCGCCTGTCCACCAAGTCCCGGTGTAAACGAATAGCCTGTCTTGGAAAATGAGGAAATGAGGGTCCCGGACATCTCGTCGCTTTACCGAGAATTCATACTCCTGTTTCCACTCTTTTGTGTCTGTACTGGAGAGGATCAGGATTCGGGAAGTTGGGTGTACCATGTGACCGTCGGGACAGGTGCGGAACGTGAGCCAGAACTTGCCTTTCCATCGAATCATGTCGGTGAAAGCGTTGTGTTCACCGTTGTGAAAGACGCGTCGTATATTCGTCACTTCAACTTGAGGTAGGTCGTCAGTGAAGGCCGAGAAGGGAAACGCGGAGAACAGAATTAGAAACCAGAAACGCATGAACGAGTTATAAAGATTGCTCCGGACCGACTCCATAACGTGTTGAGGGGAGGGGAGGAAAATGGGATGTCGATTCCTTAACTGTGCATTTATTGTTCTTTGTTGTGCAGTGATTGTGAGAAAGTGACGACTTTGAGTTGTTTTTATTGCATGGAAATCTGGCGGCGATATCTGATTCGGTATCATGACACGCATTCTCAGTTGCTCACTATTGGCAGGGTGCCTTCTCGCCGGTTCGTTCTCGAAGGCGGGAGACCTTGGTTATTCGAAAGAAGTCATCGAGATGACTGAGATGGATCCCTGGGCAGACACGATTCGCCCAATAACGAATCCGACCCACTTCGACCTCGCGATTCCCCAGAATATCATTCACCCGATTTTCATCTACAACTCCATGCCGAGCACGGTAGATACGATCATTGGCGGTGTTCCGCTCGGCGGTCACTACGAGGTGTATGCTCTCCAGATTGAGCTGGCCCTCAACGAGAGACTTTCAATCAATGCAACGAAAGACGGCTACATCAAGTTCCGTCCGGACAACACACTGAAGACAACGGAGGGCTTCGCCAATATTGGTGCCGGCGTTAAGTATGCATGGCTGCTTCGTCCCGAGGAAAGGCTCGCATCGAATTTCCAGCTTCTCTTTGAATTCCCTTCCGGTCATACCGAAGTCTGGCAGGGCGAGGGAGACGGAGTGATCATCCCGTCGGTTTCGACCTTGAAACATTTTGGTGGTCTCCAGCTCGCAAATCAGTTCGGCTTCAAGCTTCCGGTCGATTCGGATGCCGAGAGCTCTATTTTCTACACCAGTGCGCATGTCAGCTACAAACTCACCGAATGGTTTTATCCTTTGGCAGAGATCAACTATTTCCGTGTCATGGATGCGGGCGATGGGCGGGCACGTTTCGGCGAGCAACTGGGTGGAGCGCTTCCTTCACTCCCTACCTTTGAGGCGGGGGATCTCGTGAACTGGGGAGCATCGAATGCAGGAATGAATCCTGATTTCGTTACTGGAGCACTTGGCTTTCGCCTGATTTGCCCGAATCAGCCGGTCACAGTTGGTTTCGCCTGGGAAACTCCACTTACCACTGAAAGCGAAGGTCTCATGGACAATCGCTTCACGGTGGACATGACCATCAAGTTCTAAGGTGGATTTACTTTATTGCGGGGGATGCCGTATCCCCCGTAAAATGGCAGCCTTTCTGCCATGCGACTCTTTCTTATACTCTCGCTCCTTTTGCCCTGTTTCTCTTCGCTCAGGGCCGAGGAGCTTTTTGATCTTGAGGCGATTCGGGATGTGGAGTCCCTGGAAATCGAAGTCGTTCAGGACTGGAAACAGGCGCCAAAGGATCCTGCAGTAAGGCAGAAACTGATCGAGGTCACGGTGTGCGAATGGTGGCCGGGGCAAAAGGTGCGATTGCCCGTAACGCTCAATGCACCAGCAGGTCGTGGCCCTTGCCGTAATGTGATTGTGGCAAACCAGGGACTTGCTGCGAAGCCCGCTCTTCCTGTTGGTGGTCAACTGGAACTGTTAAAAGAACAGGGCGTCGGTGTTGTCCTGATCGGGATGGGCACCATCGATGCGATGGAGCCAAAGGGGCAATTACATCTGGGAATGCGGAAGCAGTTGCTCGAGACAAAAGATGTTCGCTACACACCTGCATGGATCTGGGGAATGAGCCAGATGCGGGGGTTGACAGCCGCGATGTCTGAACCTGCTGTTTTCCGCCCGGAGAAAGTGCTCACTACAGGTGGGTCGAAACGAGGAGTGGCATCTGCAATGGCTGGTATTTTTGACGATCGGTTTACGGCTATCCTTCCTGTGGTGGCGCCTATGCTGGGTAACCCGGGCACTCCCGTTCTCGTGGTGGGAACGGAGCCAGAAGAACTCACGGAAATCGATGACGAGTTTTACGAAACAATTTCCCCGGAAGCGAAGAAAGCTTTGAAAGAAAGAGCCGTTAGGCGAGCTACGCAGCGAGTTGGCCTTGCCGATGCAGAGGCTGCTGGCTGGACTCGTGAAGAAATGGAAGAGATGGCGGACAAAGTGTGGGATCCGTGCCGCATTGTTTCTTATCTGCCGGTATTGGAACGTCGTGGATTAGAGATTTTCTACAACGTGGGAACGAATGATAGTGTTTCCCCGGCATTGCCCGAGTTGGGGACTCTTCTGCCGGATTTTCCGATCTGTATCATACCCGGTGGGCAACATGGTGGACCGCAGACGGCAGGCTTTTCCAAACAGGTTCCGAAGCAGAAAGAGATCCAAGACA
Source organism: Verrucomicrobiales bacterium (assembly GCA_002698785.1). GTDB lineage: Bacteria > Verrucomicrobiota > Verrucomicrobiia > Verrucomicrobiales > DEV007 > Arctic95D-9. The sequence continues at coordinate 143,860 of PAAG01000053.1, forward strand.
ATCTGGTGAGTTTTGCTCGTCATCACTTCTTCAGTGAGCGAGGTATGCCTGAGGCGCCTGTGATCAATTTTGGAACGGGCGACGATGGGATCGAAGTGACAGTGACTTTCTCGGATGACACTGATCCAGAGAAGAATGAAATGTGGTGGTGTTATGATAGGTCGAAAGTCTATACGCTCCCGTTCGAGTTCGATGAGTGGGAGTCGGCTGTCTTGGTGAAAAACGAAGACGGAACGTATTCAGTCACCATTCCGATCGAGGAGGGCGCTGACACGATCGACTTCCTTTCTCTGCACACCGATACGGAAAACGAACTTCCGATTACTTTTTCGAGTCCGTATCGACGGGTGTCGGTGAAGTAGCGAGGAAGTGCTCGAAGAACTGGTAGATTACTTCGTTGGATTCTTCGTTAGGGCCGTGATCGGGGCGGTTCTGCATGGCAACACGCTTGTCGTATCCGAGCAGTTTATTGACCTCGATTGTGTGGTTGAGAGCCTGCCATCTTGAGGGAGGATCTTCGCTGCCGCCCGAAACGAGGAATGGGCGCGGAGCCATGAGCGAGTGTAGTTCGTGGAGGTCTCTGCCTTGTTCAAGCAACTCTGGGTAGAGGCCTCTCATAGGATTATCTTCTGATGGCACGCCGCGCTTTCGCCATGGCTTCGGGTGATATCCGAGATACCATGGCTCCCAGTAATTCACACTGGGGCGGGTGTCGAAGGTGATGCCTGGATCGGACCATGCAGCGCAGGCGAACTTGTCATACAGGCAAGAACCAAACATGGCCCACTTGCCGCCGAAAGAGTGTCCGACGATCCCGATGCGGGAAGCATCAACCTCGGGGAGGTCGGCGAGGACATGGTAGGCGTTGGCGGCGGCGTAGCCCAACATGGAGAGAGGTTGGACTTTGGTGTCTTCGATGGAGGGCCAGTAGAGGGAATATTCTTTTGCTTCTGTCGCTTCGGTGGTGCCGATGGAAAGAGTGACAAATCCTCGTTTCGTCAATTGATAGGCGAAGTCGCGAAGTTCGTTGCCCAATCCGATGGCTGTTTCCGGTTCGTAGTAGACGGTAACGACGGCAGGGGCGGGAGTGGATGTGGGGTTGTTAGGAACGAGAAGGTAGCCTGTGGTTTTTTCTTCCGGTGTCCAGAGGAAGCGGACGGTGTGTTGGGTGAAATCCTCGCGTTTCTCGCTTTTGAGGATTTCCACCTCTGGTTCGGTGAAGACTTCAGGCCAATGGCCCATGAGGTCGTGCCACTGTTCAAGAATCTCCGTGCGCCGTTTCTGCCAGTCTTCGGCGGTAGCGACTTGGGTGCCGTCCTTGAACAGTAGGGGCGAACGGAAGTCTCCTTTTTCACCTGCCCATTTTGTGGGAGGAGTGAAATAGGGAGCGATCGAATTTGGGATGTCCCCGGCAAACAAGGACGAAGCGATCAGGAAACAAATCAGGGTGTAACCAAGTTCCCGCATTCTATTTTTCTGCTCCTGCTTTGGCCCTATCAATCAGAAAGTCGACGAGTTCCTGACAATGAAAGAATCCTTCCCAAAGATTATGGCCTTGTTCGTCGACCTTGATGATATGGAAGACATCGTAGGCGTCGTTCACGCGGTAGATTGCTTCGAGTGCTTCTGAGTTGTCGGCGAGGGGAACGACCTTGTCGTCTTTGCCGTGAATGATGAAGACAGGAATCTCGGCTTTTGCCAGGACGTCCGCTTTCTTGATCGGATTGAGTTCGTCTTCTTTTGCGAGCAGCTCCTCTTCGGAGAGTCCGTAGACTGGGGCTGCATTTTTCGTTTTCGGATAGGTGGTAAAATCGAATACGGGATAGATGCCGCCGATTCCAGCAACTCGTTCGGGATGTTCAATCGCCCAACTGCTGACCCAGAGTCCTCCGCGACTGCGGCCGAGGAGCGCCGGAGTTTCTGAGTATCCTCGGGAAACCATCTCCTCATAGAGTGCGTCGAAGTAGGGGAAAGCTTTCGGGCTGCCATATGCCTCGCCTACGTCGATACCTGCGACAGCGATTCCCGCTTTGAGAAACTGCTCGTACATCCAGCTTTCGTTTTTGTCTGGGTACTTTGGCAGGGTAGGTCCGTAGAAAATCCATGGCTTTCCTTCGGCAGGGAATTCGGATTTCATGACGAAGGCTTTTCTCCCTTTCAGGAAGAATGACTCGCCATTGATGAGAACCTGCCCTTTTGATTTGGCAGCATCTTGGGCCTCCAGCATTTTGCTGGGGCGCCCCGTTTTTCCTTTCGCCTTTTCGAGAGCTTCTTCGGAGAGGTCGCGTGTGGCGAGTTCGATGGTGTCTTTGAGTTGCTGTTCCCAGCGGCTCGCCAGGTATTCCAACTGTTCCGGATTCACGATGGCGAGGTCTGTGGATTCGTCGCGGTCTTCAGCGACGTTGTAGAGTTCCCACGATTCGCCTTTGGGAGCGACGGCTTTCCAGTCGCCCATCCGGATGGCCTTGTGACCATCGTGGAACCACCAGAGAAATTCATGATCGACACTGTTGTCTTCGGTGAAAGTTGGGACGAGAGAGCGCCCGGGGCTTGGAGGTGCTTCTTCCGGAAAGCAGGTTCCGGCGAGTTGCAGAATGGTGGGGACGACATCCACGACATGTCCGGGGTTGCTGCGGAAATCGCCTTTCGCCTCAATTCCTTTTGGCCAGGAAACGAGGAAGGGAGTGGAGGTTCCGCCCTCGTGCGTCCACGTCTTGTGGCGACGAAAAGGGGTGTTGCTAGAGGTCGACCAACCAGGGCCGAGGCAGAGGTAGGTTTCGGCGCTTCCCATCGGTGCACTCGGGTCGTGGCCATCGGCGCGCACCATGATCTCGGCGCTGGCACCGTTGTCGGAGAGAAAAATCACGAGGGTGTTTTCCCATTCTCCCATTGATTTGATCTGGTCGAAAATGCGTCCGATTTCGATATCCATGCGGTCGATCATAGCGGCGTGAATCTCCATTTTGTCTGCCTGGAATTTCTTCTGCTCGTCGTTCAGGCTTTTCCATGGGACAGGCTTGTTCACCTCTCCGGGGCCGAGGATCTCGAAGGCGTCGTCGAAATGGTATGGCGGTCCAAGATCGCGTTCGACTCGGGAGAGTTCGGTGACGCCAGCAGAGTCCAGGACTCCCATTTCTTTCTGACGGCGAAAGCGCTTGCTGCGGATGACGTCCCAGCCTTCATCGTATTTGCCATCATACTTGGCGATGTCTTCGGGAAGGGCGTGGAGAGGGAAATGGGGAGCGGCGAAGGCCACGTAGTGAAAGAAAGGTTCATCTGAGTGATTCGCTGCGTGGTCCTTGAGGACTTCGAGGGCGTGGTCGGCTACGGCAATGGTTCCATAGTAACCGGAATCTTTCTCAACTGGGGGCAGTTCTTCATCGTCTTTGTAGTGTTTGGTGGGATTGAAGAAGCGGCTCTGGTCTTTCAGGAGGTAGGAATGGTCAAAGCCTTCAGCGACGGGCATCCCATCGATGTGCCACTTCCCTGTATGGTAGGAGCGGTAGCCCTGCGGTTTCAATAGTTTGGGAAGTAGCTGAGCCCACTCTGGTCGCTTGCCCGTGTTTCCTCCACCACTGGGGACATTGGGAAGTGTGTCGCGGCGGATCTGTTGCGCGTAAAAGCCGGTGAGGAGAGAGCTTCGAGTGGGCCAGCAACGGGCGGTGTTGTACATTTGCGTGTAGCGCAGTCCGTTCTCAGCGATCGAGTCGAGATTGGGGGTAGCAATTTCTCCCCCGTAACAGCCAAGATCAGAATACCCGAGGTCGTCCGCCATGATGAGAAGGACATTGGGCTTTGGCGATTCGTCTGCCGCAGATAGAGTCGATGCAACGGCCAAGAGGAGGAGGGAGAAAAGTCGTCTCATAGGTGGGGATTTCGGGAAAGTGTAGTGTTGAATTCTTGCGATGAAAATGATGAAAGAGTCACGTCTTTCGCTACTTTCATGTCGCGATGGAAACGCCATTGCGTCTGAATCCGGGCTTTGCTTTTCCTGACACGATCAGACAGTATCGGCTCATGAAATTGAAAATCCCCTTTGTGACGGTCGTTACGATTGTAGCGATGTGTGCCGGAATCGCCCGGGCGGAGTTGAAACTGCCATCGATTATTGGTGATCATATGGTTCTGCAGCAGAAGCAAGAAAACCCCATCTGGGGTTGGGACGAACCTGGCACGGAAGTGACGGTTACCATTGGTGACCAGGTAAAGAAGGGTAAAGCGGGCGAGGATGGTAAATGGACAGTGAAGCTGGACGCGATGGATGCGAGTTTCGATCCTGCGACGTTGACGATCGAGGGAACTTCGAAGAAAGAATTTTCCGATGTGCTGGTTGGAGAAGTGTGGATGTGCTCCGGGCAGTCGAACATGGGAATGACCGTTTCCGGTGACTGGAAGGCGAAGGTGGAGTCCCTCGCGTCGAACCATCCTGCCCTGCGATTGATCACGGTTCCTCGAGTGGGAACGCAGGAACTGCAGAATGATTTCAACGGCCAATGGGAGGCGGCGAATTCGGAGAACTGTCTGCGTTTCACTGCTGTTGGCTTTTTCTTCGGTCGATACCTGCATGAGATCCTCGATGTGCCGGTTGGATTAATCAACAATGCCTGGGGTGGATCGGCTGCCGAAGCCTGGGTGCGACGTGAGTCGTTGGAGAAAGATCCTCGCTTTGCTTCCCTGATGGAAGGTTGGGTAGGGCGTGAGAAGTATCTGCAATCCGAAGAGGCGACGGCGAACTATGAGAAAGACGTAGCTGCCTGGGAGGAGAAAGTGAAGGCAGCCAAAGAGGCGGGTCAGAAGCCTCCTCGCAAGCCATCGTCCCCTGAATCTCAGCTGAGCGGGAATGCTCGTCCGGGTAACATTTTTGCTGGAGTGGTGTATCCAACACTCCCTTATGGAATGAAGGGTGTGATCTGGTATCAGGGTGAAAGCAATGCCGGGCGTGCCTGGGAATATCGGAAGCTGTTTCCCTACATGATTGAGCAGTGGCGTGCTGAGTGGGGGCAGGGTGATTTCCCTTTTTACTGGGTGCAGCTTGCTGATTACAAGGACGAGGTCGCGCAGCCGGGTGAGAGCAGTTGGGCCGAGCTTCGCGAAGCGCAGACGATGACGATGTCCCTGCCGAATACGGGAGAGGCTGTGATTATCGATCTGGGAGAAGCGAACGATATTCATCCGAAGAAGAAGTACGACGTGGCAGCTCGTCTGGTGTTGTGGGCGCTGGCGAAAGACTATGGAATGGGAGATATTGAGCCGCAGAGCCCGACCTTCCAGGAAATGAGTGTGGATGGAAAGAAGGCGACCCTGACATTCGACCACGTCAATGGTGGTTTGCGGACGGTCGATGTAAATGAAGTTCGTGGTTTTGCGATTTGCGGGGAAGACAAGAAGTGGGTCTGGGCGGATGCGAAGATCACAGGCAGCAACACCATCGAGGTTTGGAGCGACGAGGTGGAGGCGCCTGTGGCGGTTCGCTATGCGTGGGCCGAGAATCCGGTCTGTAATGTGTATTCGAAGGAAGGCCTGCCGCTGACTCCTTTCCGGACGGACGACTTTCCGATGATCACGAAGCCTCAAGGGGCCAAGTGATTTTGTGTATTTGAGAGGTAGGCTACTGACCGACCGTGCTGAAGAAGATCTTGAGATTCTTCGTCTGGCGGGCGGCGGCTACGATGTCGGCAAGGCCGTCGCCGTTGAGGTCGGCGGCCTTGATGTCTTCGACGGCAAGTTGAGGGCCGCTAACTTTGGTTTCGCGCCATTCGGTGCCGTCTTCGTTGAGGGGCGTGTAGAATGAGATGCCTGGGTCGCCCGCTCCTTTGGGATGCATGGCACGCCAGCCTACGACCACCTGGTCGGAGCCGATGCCTAGGTAGTCGGCGATGGCGATGGCGTGGCCATCGATGAGGTCGTTGTTGAGGATGGCGGCTTCGGTCCAGCGGACTTCGTCTTCGGCAGGTTCGGTATACACGGCGGACTGGGTACCGTGCATGGGCTCGACGGTGGCGATGAAACGTTTGCCGCCGGGGAGCTTGCCGTCGCGGATTTCACCGGCGAAATCGTCTGTGAGCTTCATGGGGTTCCAGCCGTCCTCGGCGCGGTCGAAATACCAGACACCTTCCTTGGCAGCGACGATGAGTTCTTCTTCAGGGTCGTCATCCCAGTTCACGGGGTGGAAGTTGTGGGAGAGGTGAAGAAAGTTGGCGATAACGTTGGTCTTCCACTCCCCGTTCTTGGGATCTTCAGGGACAATGTATTCGTGGATCTTCAGGCCTGCCCCAATTCCGTCGAGCGTGGCTTTTCCTCGGAGAGGTTTGACGACGAGCGTCTGACTGCCGTCGGGGGTGGTGATCCAGTGCATACGGTGGGTGCTGGGCTCGTGGGGAAGGGAAACGGGCGTCCACTTCTGTGTTCGGTCCTCCGGGGCGATGAGGTAGGTGACCGCGCCGTCTTTGATGGTTTCGCGGAAGTTCCACTGGCCTCCGACAGCGATCTCGCATTTGCCATCGCCATCGATGTCCTGCGCGGCGATGCAGACGTTGTCCCGCTCGGTGAGGTTTTCAGCGATGATGTGCTTGGTCCAGCTGGGATTCTCGTACCACTGGATCGTGGATTTGTCGGCAAGAAGAATATCGGTTTTGCCGTCGCCGTTGACGTCTTCGAGCTGGAGGCCGTAGCCGATTTCGATCTGGTCGATTTCTTTTTCTTCCCAGGTGAACTCCGGAGGATCGGCTGCGTTTGCGATGCTGGCCGCGAAAAGACAAAGGGCGAGATAAGGGAGTTTCATGCGGGTAGTTTTGAATGGGAGCGCGCTAGGGTCGATGAAAAATGATTGCTGACGGACACGGATTTACGCAGATGGGAGAAAAAATGTTAATAAATGACAACGTTTTCGTTTTTGGGGGAAACGAACGGTCGGGGGCAAAATGAGGGGAAATGATGGGGATTTTTTTAGGAGGTAGGAGTTAGTAGTTGGGAGACAGAATTGCTGTTTTCGTATGGCGCGGGAATTTAAGGCAGTACATGGTGATACCTGCTTATTCTAACATAAACAGAAAATTATGTCGAGATTGAACGGGGCGGGATGGCCACGGTCCTGGGATTGCGCTGGTTTGTCCACACTTGTGATGCAAATGCATTGCAGGCTTCGACTGAAGTCGAAGTTACAGAAGTTACGGGCCGACTTCTTTTTCCCAGGCGGTGATTTTTGACTGGAGGGTTTTGACTAGGTCGGGGTGGTTTTCTGCTTCGTTGGTGGTTTCGGCGATGTCGAGTTCGAGGTTGTAGAGCTGGATGGGTTGGCCCTCTATCTCGAGGAGTTTCCAGGCTCCGTCGCGGACGGCTCGGCGAACTTCTACGTTCTTGCGCTTTGGACCGGGGCGACTGCGCCAGAAGAGGGTGCGTTCGATGGGGGCTTTCTCTCCGGTGAGGATGGGGGTGAGGTCGATACCGTCTTCGACCGATGGATCGGCGGGGATGCCAGCAAGTCGGGCGAAGGTAGCGGACCAGTCCATAGTGATGGCGACCTGGCGGGTGGTTTTTCCGGCAGGAATGGTTCCGGTCCAGCGGGCGATGCAGGGAACGCGGATGCCTCCTTCATAAAGGGTGCCTTTGTAGTCCCGCATGGGCGTGTTGCGTGAGTAGGTGTGGCCTCCGTTGTCAGAGGTGAATACGATGAGGGTGTTTTCGCCGAGGCCTTGTTTGTCGATGAGATCGATGACCTCTCCGATGCCCTGATCCATGCGTTCAACCATGGCGATGTAGGTTTCGCGATCGCCGGTCTGCCAGGATTTTTTCTTCGGCTCGACGAGTTTGCCTTCATCGTCAGGGCCCTGCCACGGGAAGTGCGGAGCGGGATGGGATAGGTAGAGGAAGAAGGGATTCTCCTTGTTCTCTTCGATGAAGGCGAGGGCATCTTCGGTGACGAGGTCGGTGCTGTAGCCTTCGCGTTTTACAGATTCGGTATCGCGCCAGAGGTCGTGGACACCGATGCGGTCCATATGCTGGAAGTAGTGGTGGTTGCCACCGAGGAGGCCAAAGAAATGGTCGAAGCCCTGGGCGGTGGGCTGACGATTGTCATCGTAGCCGAGATGCCATTTGCCGGAGAGTCCGTTGGTGTAGCCAGATTCTTTCAGGCGAGTGGCGACAGTGGTGCCACCGGGTGGAATGCCGCGTCCCATCTCCTGATAAGTCAGGGCGTTTTCCATTCCGACACGTTGCTGGTAGCGCCCCGTGAGGAAGGCCATACGGGTGGGAGAGCAGATGGCACCGTTTGCGTAGGCGTCGGTGAATCGGATGCCTTCGCTGGCGAGTTTGTCGAGGTTGGGTGTGGCAATGTCAGGTGCGCCGTAGCAACCGAGGTCACCGTAGCCGAGATCGTCGGCGAGGATGAAGATGATGTTGGGGGTGGGTTTGGCAGTGGCCAATGTCACTGTCAAGAGCGACAGAGAGAGTAAAAAGGTTTTGAGCATGTCTGTAGGGGATTATTGGAAAGTGCCCTGCCGGAGTTGGTGGACCATTTCCCAGAGTTGGTGAGACTCGCCTGCGGTGATGAGGGAGATGGGAGTTGCTTTGCCGAAGGCCGGATTGGGGGTGTGGAGCCAATCTGCGAGAGCCTCGCTGTCGCCAGCCAAGTCGGTGAGAGCCTGGATGAGGTGGACCGTTTCGGTGATGGGACGCTGGACTTTTTCAGGGATATCCATGGCTTTTTCGTAGGTCGCGAGCTTGCGTTCCGAAAAATCCGCCATCTCGGCAAAGAGCTTTCGAGAGATGCCTCTTTCCCGACGCCATTCCATGAGGGCTGGACCGCTTTTGATGGTGCGTGGGGTAGCCTGGTAAACAGTGGCAGGAGATTCCGTTACCTTTGTCATGGAATTACTGAAGCTGCAAAATTGCAGGAAATCAAGATAAAAGCTGCAAAATTGCAGGAAATTAGGGTCGTGGCCATTCAACCTCGTGGATTACTTCCAAGATGCTGTCAGGGGCGAGATTTTGTGGGAATGCGACCAGGTTGGTTCCATTGGGCGACGCGGCGCTGGGAATAAGAATCGCTTCGACCCCGTTCTCGTAGAATGCGCGGCCCCACGCCTGTGTAATGGATTCATGGCCTAATTGGTTTTCATTTCGCCAGTCCGTATGGAGGATTGTCTTTGCGGCAAGCTTTAGTCTCTGGCGGACTTTTCCATCGCATAAATTGATGACGGTTTCGCACTTGGTGTGAGCGGTTACCAAGACCATGGGAGTTGATCTGGCATCTGGGAAGCCATAGTAGCGATTAGCAGCAAGCGCTTCGGCGAGAGCCGTTTCAGGCTTTTGGGAAGTATAAGTGGTTAACACTTCGCCTTTCGCCATCCAGCGCCCATTGGAAAAGAGTGACCCTTTTCCTGCAAACATATCGATGGCGGAAGAATATTTCGGGTCAACGAAACGGAAGACATCGCCTGCAAAATCCGTGGCGATCTCAGAGACTCTCTTCCCCAAGCGGGAAGAGAAATTGTCGTATTCCGAATGGGGAACCATTTCCTGCTAAAACTCCACCCAATCCAGATTCATCATGTGGCCTTTGCCTTCGGGGTTGGTGAATTTGATGTAGAGGTCGCCGCGTTCGGGGGTGGGGGTGATGGGGAACTCGATGGTAACCCAGTTGTTCCAGTCGCCGGTGGGTTTGGCTTCGGTTTTTCCTAACAAGATTCCCTCGGGGGAGCCGTGGCGGATTTCGATGATGCCTCCGGTAGTGCCGCTGGAGTAATGTGCCGTTGCCTTGGTGCGGTCGGTGAGGTTGACGTCTTTGAAGAGAATCCAGCTGTTGTTCATGATGGAGCCGGCGTTCTTGCTGGTGACGTTGAGGCCTTCGTGCGCGTCTGACTGTTCGGCTTCGAGGCGGGGGGAGCGGAGGCGGATGGTGGCCGCTGCGCTGAAGGGAGCGATGGGCGGGGCGCCTCCGTCAAGGTAGGTTGCCTCGACGATGAAGATGCCGGGGGGCATTTCTTTGTTGTCGTTTTTCACGGGCCTGGGAATGGGGAGGTCGCCGCTGAGTCCAGAGAGGACGGATTCGGTTTCTTCTTCGGCGAGGGAGAAGATCCACTCGGCCATCTGGCGGGACTGCTCGACTCCGTGCTGGGGGTGGGGGATCATCGGGATCTCGCCCCAGATGCCGCTGGAGCCGGTGACGATGCGCTTGGCGACTTCGTCGAGGGCGTGCTCCTGGTCTTTGTATTTTGCAGCGACTTCTTTGTAGGATGGTCCGACGAGTTTCCGGTCGACCATGTGGCAGTTGAAGCAGTCGCTTTTCTTCATGATCTCGAGTCCGGGCGGAAGCGTCTCGGCGGAAGTGAGCGAGGGCTCGATTTCGGAGAACTTTCCGGGGACGAGCTGATGAAATATTTTGACTCTGTCAGGGGCGGGATCGGTGTCTTCGGCGTCGGTGATTTTCAGCTGAAAGGGGACAGGCTTTTGCAGGTCGTAGAAGTCGCCATCCTGTGGGGTTTCGAAGGTGACCTTTGGGGGATCGTTGCCGACGAGGACGGGAATGGATGAGGTGGCGGAGGACCCGTGCTGATCGGTGACGGTGAGGACGGCCTGGTAGGCGCCGATGGTGCCAAAGGCGATGGTGGGATTGGCGGCGGTCTCTTTGTATTCGTCACTGCCGGGGACGATTTTCCACTCGTAGGTGAATTCGTCTCCATCGGGGTCTGTGGTGCCTTCGGAGGAGAAGGTGACTTCGAGGGGCGGCTTGCCTGCGGTTCCGGTAGCGCTCATCTGGATTTTGGGTGGGCGGTTGCCACGGATGTAGTCGATGCGGACGAGTTTGGAGTCAGGATTGGTGCCCCAGGTTTCTCCGTATTCGAAGAGGTAGAGGGCTCCGTCGGGACCGAAGGTCATATCGACGGGGCGCTGGAAGGGGTAGTCGGGCATGAACTCTTCGAGAGAGACGATGTTGGAATTTTCGTCGAGATTGACGGCAAAGATCCAGTGACGACTCCACTCGTAGATGAAGAGGGTGTTGTCGAACTGGTCGGGTAGTTTGGTCTCGCTCTTGAGATCCTTGTTGTAATGATAGACGGGTCCGGCGCAGGCGGTGCGGCCTCCGGTGCGGAGCATTGGGAAGTCTTCCGTTTCGTTTCGGTGGTAGTAGATGAAGGCGGGAGTTGCCGGAGGGAGCGTTTGTACGCCTTTGCTGTTGGGGGAGGCGTTGACGGGGGCTGCGGGATCCTGTGTTGGTCCGATCTTCCCGGTGGCGAAGTCGACATCAGGGTAAGCGAGGTTTGGACCGATAAAATAAGGCCAGCCGAAGTTGCCGGCTTTCTTTGCCTGGTTGATCTCGTCGTGTCCGGCAGGGCCTCGGTCGCCGGGGGAGCCAGCGTCAGGTCCGACTTCGCCCCAGTAGAGATAGCCGGTTTTCTGGTCGACAGAGATTCGCCAAGGGTTGCGGCACCCCATGACGTAAATTTCGGGGAGACCTTCGGAGCCATCTTTGGGGAAGAGGTTTCCTTCGGGCACTTCGTAAGTGCCGTCTGCGGTGGGTTTGATACGGAGGACTTTTCCGTTGTAGCTGAATTTGTTGGAAGCCGATTTCTGGGCGTCCCACGGCATGCGGTCAGGGCGCTCGTCGATGGGCGCGAAACCCTTGGAATCTCCGGCAGGGTGGGTGTTGTCACCGGTGGCGATGAAGAGGCATCCGTCGGGACCGAATTCAAGAGAGCCTGCATGGTGGCAGCACTGGAGTCGCTGTTCTTCGAACTTGAGGAGGAGTTTCTCGGACGCGAGGTCGAGTTTGTCGCCATTCATTTTGAATCGGCTGACGTGCTGGCCGGAAAAGTCGGGCGGGGAATACTGGAGGTAGATCCACTGGTTGTTGGGGAAATCGGGATCGAGGGCCATGCCGATGAGGCCGTTTTCCTGCTGATTCGTGATATCGAGTTCGCCGGCGAGGGTGGTCTGGCTGGTGTCGGGGTGATAGATGGATAGCTTTCCGCTGATCTCGATGAAGAAAAGTCGGCCGTCAGGCGCGACTTCCAGCTCCATGGGGCGGTCGAGGCCTGTGAGGAGAGTGGTAGGGGTAAGGCGTGAGGGATCGTAGTCAGCAGCGAAGGCCGAGGGAAGGTTCGCGCCGATTAGAGTAACGAGTGCAAGCAGGAGAATGCGGGGATTCATAGAAGGTCCGAATATGAAGCGGGAAGGCTAGGCGGGTCCAGCCTTTATGGCCACGGCGTGTGTGCGTGGGAGCGTTGTAGTGCCAACGGCTACTCTTTTACTAGAGCGACCCGAAAGCCGATCGAACGATGGCGAAGGTCCGGGAGGCCGTATCCACGAGAAGATGCTCGGGCGGAGTGCTGTTCTTCCATCCAGCTGCCACCGCGGAAAACACGGGTATCACCAGATGCAGGGCCTTTGGGGTCGTATACAGGAAGGTCGCGATAGTCGGGCTGGTAGAAATCCTGACACCATTCCCAGACGTTGCCCTGCATGTCGAAAAGACCGTAGGCGTTTGCCTTTTTCGACCGGACTGTTGCGGAACCGTCGTAGGTGGCGATGACTCCGAGGTCCCACGAGTCTCCGGTGAACGAAGCGGTGGAGCCAGCGCGGCAGGCATATTCCCACTGTGCCTCGGTGGGGAGGCGATAGGAGTATCCTTCGGGGAGTTTGCCTTTTTCTCGTTCGAAATCGGTGAGGCGTTTACAAAACTCGACGGCTTCGGCGTAGCTGACGTAGTAGATTGGGTTCTCAGGACCTTGCCCGAAATCAGAGACACCAGTGAAGCCTGCAGCTCGCCGCTGCTCGTGAATGTCGGTCCCCATGAGGGCTTTCCATTGGGACTGTGTCACTTCGGTGTCGCTGAGGAAATAGGACGTGAGGGTGATGTTGCGAGGAGGCTGTTCGTCCCGGTTGCCATCGCCGACAAGGTCTCCCATTTTGTATTGCCCATTATCGATGAGGACCATCTTCATGCCGGAGAGATTGGAAAAGGTCGACTCGGGTGCTCTGGTAGTAGGTTTGGGTTTCGGCATGGGAGTCGTCGGCGTAGGAGCTGATGCGCTGGTGTCGTTAAAGACGAACTTGATCCCTTTGAGTCCGAGTTTGTTGTATTCGGCGGGGAGTTGAATCATGTAGCGCGGATCCTGAGCATTTCGTTCGGATGAGAGTGCGTTGACTTCTTCGCGGGTTTTGGCGAAGACTTCCATCACACTGAGTCCGGGCTCGATGAGGTTGTTTGTCAGGATCTCGGTGAAGAGGCCGTCGTTGGCAACTTCCCCGGCATCTGCGGAATAACTGACCAGCATGCCGAGAGGGGCAGAGACGCGTGCGAGGCCACGTGCACCACCGAGTGAGCGGGTTTTCCCTCCGCTGGTGACGGGAATAGGATTGTCCCGGCAGGCGTCGAGGATGATGAGTTTTAGGTCGGCCTGGGTGAGTTCTATCTCGTCCATGACGACATTGAGCGACAGCATTTTGCGCCGTAGGCGGCGCTTGGTGGCATCGACTGAGGTTTCGATGTTGTCGGCGATGTTGGAATCGCTGGTGAGGAGGAAGTTCTCGCCGTGATATTCGATGCCGTGTCCGGCGAAGAAGAACATGGCGCATTCGGCGCTACGCGCCTTACTCATGAACTTGTCGATGCCGTCGAGGGCGTCGTCGAGGCTGGGGTCTTCGAGTAGATGGACATCGAAGGGGGAAGCCATTTTTTGAAGTGCCTCCGACATGAGACGGGCATCGCGAACAGCTCCGTCGAGGTCGGGGACAGAGTCAGTAGCATACTGATCCACGCCAATGATGAGAGCGATACGATCGGCCGCGTTGACGGTGCCAATGCACGCAAGAATGAGGAATAGAAGGAACGCTCTCATGGTCTCCATTTCATCTCGGTTAGGGTGAAGTGACCTATGTCTTCGAGGGGCGGGAGGGTGGTGGTGAGTTGGTAGTCTTCGGGGGGGGAGAAAAGCAGGGTGATGCGTTCGCTGCCGGGGGCTTCGGCGATGACGCCTCCGATATCACTTTCGACTCCGAAATAGTAGCCGAGCGGTTTTTGATTTTTGAAGACTTCGGCGAAAGTGGCACCTGTAGAAATACCATTTCTCATCTGCATGTTTGTCGATCTCGCTTCGAACATCGTGGGATCGCCGGTGCCATAATCGGTTACTGTCAGGACTTCGGCGGAGCCAAGGTAGGCTTTGAAGCCGGGGTATTCACCTCCTTCATCGTAGAGGGTGGCAGGCTTGACGGTCAGGTTTGGTAATTTTTGCCTCAAGGTGGCGAGATCGAGTTTTGTTAAGTGATCGATGCCCATGGCGCCATTTTCTTCCATGAGGAGTTCGACCAGGCCGATGCCTTCGTTGTCGTCGTGGGATTCGATGAGGAGTTCAGGAATGCCGCGAGTGGTAAAATAGTTTGGATCATATGCCTGGATGACTCGCTGAAGAAGGTCGGCAAAGGCGTCGTAAGAGCCATCGCAGGCACGGCGCATCCAGAATCGGAGGCCAGTGAGGTAGACCATCTGTTCTGTCCAGTCGGAGGAATACCCTTCGAAGAGCGTCTGGGCGAGGTCTCCTTCGAGCAGGTAGTAGTACTCGGGAAGGGTCTGGTTTTCGAGGTGCCCGAGGTAAACGTTTTTCTGCCGCTCCAATTCATCCGGGTTTTCCTGCCAGTAATGGAGGGCCTCCTGAAAGTGTTTTGCGGTGGATTGAAATTTCGCTTCGTAGAGCGGTCGAGTTACTCTTACGAACGTGTCGCCGAGCAAGGGAGAAAGGTTGCGAGAAATGTCCGAGATGACCTCGGGATCGTAGTGGCCAAAGTCGAATCGAGATTCGGTATCGAGAAAGCCGGGGGAATGCGGGCTGGAGAGAAAGAGAGGGCGGCGTGTCAGGATCTCAAGATTGGTGAAATTCAGGAAGCCTCCGAAGACATTGTAGAGGTGAATTACGCCATCGTCGTGACCGGTGAATTTCTTTTCGTACTCGTCGACGGTCGGGGGCTGGGTCAGCCAAGTAGTGGCGTTTGAGAGAAGGAAGGTTTCCAGCTTTTCCCAATTGGTTGGGACGGGTTTGTAGTCGGGGAGCTCGGAGGAAACGAGGGAGAGATTGCCTGAGTTGTAGTCGAATTTCAGGGCCAGTTCCAAGAACGCGTTGTAGCGGGGACCTTCGAATTTTGATGAGATGTCGTATTCGAGATTCAAGGTGCCGTCCGCATTGAAATCCTTGATCATAATAAATCCTTCGGCGGTATCAGAATCGATCGCGTAGGGATGGTCGTTCTCTCTGAGGACTTCGATCGCTATCGATGAAAGGGATTGGGTGAGATTAGTCAGGACGGTGGCGGAATTGTTTTCAACGCGGTAGATCTCGGCAACAGGGGTGTAGAAACGGGCATCGAAACCGATTGCGACATGCGTGCTGTCCGAGTTCCATTCTGTCCACATGTAGAGGTTCCCCTGGGGTTGGAAAACGGAGTCGATGGTTTGCAGGATGGAGCCATCGGTGATAGAAATAAGGTGCAGGTCGAATTCCTCCACTCCCAGTTTCTCGAGGTATTCGTAGTCCTGCTCGTATGCGAGCCAGTCGGGGTTAGTGACCCCGCGCATTCCCCAGGCGAAAGCGTATTTGCCGTTGGGAGAAACTGAATTGAGCCGAATTCGGTAGGGGAATGTGAGGAAGTCGGGGCTGCCTCCGGGCCACTGCGAGATCACACGCGCTGCTTTTACAATTTCCTCAGCGCGATCCTCTTCATCGGCGTAGATGATTTTGGCTGCCTCCGTATCGAAGTCATCGTTTATGGTGTGGGAAACGTTTGAGATGTCGAGGGAGCCTCCTTTAGGCAGGTAGGCATCGCGATACATCTCGCGAATGACATTTTCGTTGTTGAGGTAATAGCGGCGTTCGCTGATACCAACTTTCTTGTCGGATTCGTTCCACCATTCCGAACGGTGGTACACGAATATGAGCTGATTTCCGTAGCCCCACATTTCCTGGATCGTGACGTCGTCACCGTCGCGGCGTTCATTTTTCAATTTGGTGAAGTTTTTTTCAGGGTGGAACCAAATGTCGATTTTCCCAAGGAAGTAGTCGTTGTCGGAATGGGTGGCATCGACTGAGATATGCTGCATGGAGGGCAGGGCATTCTCGATTTCATTGAACCTATCGACGATGCTCGTGATCGTGGCGTCGATTTGTGCGAGTGCAGAGAGAGGTGCGATGGACGCGAGTCCAATCACTGCAAAGGCTGTTGCCGCAGTTCGTTTGAAGTGAGTCATTTTCCGGGTTCCTCCTTTTATCCTATGAGCTGGATGTATGGTGTCCAGTCCAATGGTTTCGAAGGTGACGAATCCACCGGGACGAATATGTCACGACAATCTGAATTCGGGGAAAAAAGATCCGCGAACGGACCCGCGTAGTCGTATTTTTGCTTGATCGCGTGAAAGTTGCTGAAATTCTTTTCGTTCTGAATCGTTTCAAAAGCGACCTGATTTTGATGAAGCTTCTTTCCCCTGCTGTTGCTTTCCTGTTTTGCATTCAACTTTCCTTTCTCTCTGCTGCTGAGGCACCTGTGGAGAAGGAGGGGAAGGACGCACGTCCGAACATTATTCTCGTGATGTCTGACGACCAGGGGTGGGGCGACGTTGGGTACAATGGGCATCCAATTTTGAAAACGCCCAATCTGGACACCGCTGCGAGAGAGGGCCTGCGGTTTGATCGATTTTACGCTGCGGCTCCTTCCTGTTCTCCGACGCGGGCCAGTGTTTTGACGGGGCGCAATCCGAATCGAATGGGGGTTTTCAGTTGGGGGCATGCGATTCGGCCCCAGGAAGTCACGATCGCTGAAGTTCTTAAGCGAGAGGGTTATGTGACAGGGCATTTTGGTAAATGGCATCTCGGGTCGGTGAAGGCGGATAGTCCGGTAAATCCGGGAAACAACGGATTCGATCGCTGGGTAAGCGCGCCAAATTTCTACGATAACAATCCGACGATGAGCGATCAGGGGCGGGAGGTGAAAATGAAAGGGGAAAGCAGCGCGATCGCTGTCGATGCCGCACTGGACTGGATGAAGGATGCCGTCAAAGGGGATGCACCGATTTTTGCCGTGATCTGGTTTGGTTCGCCGCACCTGCCCTACAACTCTGATTCGGCAAATGAGACGCTCTACTCGGATCAGCGGAAAAAGATGCGGGAGTATTTGGGGGAGCTGACGGGGATCGATAATGCTTACGGGAGGTTGAGGGACTCCCTGACGGAATTTGGAATCCGCGACAATACGCTGCTCTGGTATACGAGTGACAATGGAGCGCTACGCAAAGTAGGGAGTAGTGGTGGTGCCCGTGGTGGGAAGCATAGTGTCTACGAAGGCGGCTTGCTGGTCCCGGCGGTGCTGGAGTGGCCGGCCGTAATTAAAGAGCACAAGTCTTCTCCGGTGAGGTGTACTACAAACGATATGTTTCCGACGATCATGGATATCGTGGGAGTACCGCTTGATAATTTCCCTGTCCTTGATGGTATCAGCTTGATGCCTCTGATCACGGGTAATGTGAGTGTGCGGCCAGAGCCTCTTGGCTTTTGGAATGTGAACATCCCGGGGCAGTTTCGCCAGTCGGATGGGATCGTGAAAAAAGTGCTGCCGAGCTTCGAGAACTGGAGCGACAACAAGATCGAGAGGGTTACCAAGCGTGTGGAGGCGGTTCCGAAGCAGAAATGGCCTCTGGATGTGTATCGGGGACATGCTGCGTGGATTTCCGGAGACTGGAAACTGCACCGCTTTTCCATGAGCGAAGGGCAGAAGGTGAAGTGGGAACTCTATAACCTGGCCTCAGACCCAAAGGAGAATCACGATGTGTCGAAGCAATATCCCGAAATCGTTAACGAACTCCAGGTAGATTTCGAAGCGTGGTTGAAGAGCGTCGTTCAAAGTCTGAACGGCGAAGATTATCAGTAGTGCTTTCCGTTCGGTAGGTGTGCGCGAGGGCCAAAAAGGCCGCCCAATCTAGCAACCGTGGGTGATTTCGTTTCCACTGTTGAATGTTCGGGAAGCTGTCAGTTTCCATCTTCAATACATTTCATGAATGTAATGGGGATGAGTAGTAAGGTAATATTAAATAAAATTACCAGAATAAATGAATTGACTGTTTCGACGGGTCTGGGAAATTATCACTGATAAGATAATTTTCATATTTTGTTCGCAGGATTGATAAACTCCCTGCGCGACCAGATTCACACTTTATGTTCGCCAGTCGTCATCAGGGGATCATTCGCCTGTTCTTTATTCTCCAGCAGTTAGGAGTTTTGGCACTGCTGTGGACGATCTATCCGCTGGTGAATTGGCTGCGATTCGACTGGGAATTGTCTATGGGGCCCTACCGGGAAGCAGGATTGCTATTGTTCGCGGCGGCACTTGTTGAAATTTTTTCCCGCGATCCTGAGTCCCGGGCGATGTCGGGGTTGAGTCGAAGGAGGCTTGCATCCATCAGTCACAGGCAGACGCTTTTTGCCCTGGTTTCCATTCTGGGAACCATGGTCATGTTGAAAGACGACAGTCTGTCCCGTGTCTTTCTCGTTACGTTTTTCCTCTGCTATTTCATCTGGATATACTGGACCAACCAATATGGGTTCCGGCTTCTGCACCAGTTTCTCTACAAAACCGGAGCCAAGGGCAATTCGGGAGCTGTTCTGATTGGAAAGCCGGACGATGTAGGCCGGTTCTGTACGGATGCGGATTCGCCGAAAACGCCGGGTACGGATATCCTCGGATATATTCCCGATCCTGCAGGGGTGGAGGGTGGAGCGCTTAGCCTTTCCATTCCACAATTGGGAGAGTTTGCGGATATTCGTAGGGTTTGCGAGGAGACGCGAGCCCGTGTTCTGCTTTTGTTAGGGTTGCGAGATCGTCCAGATGTGGTGTCACCCGTAAAACAGGTTTCCGGGGAACTGGGATTGCGGACGATGTGGATCGAGGATGTGGATACCCATTATGGGAAAGATTCCCATCCGTTTTACTCGGGGCGGTTTTCGGTGGTTTCACATATTCGGGAGCCGCTGGAAGATCCAACAAACCGAGCCATCAAGCGGTGTTTTGACTTGGTGTTTTCGACATTGGGAATCATGGCCCTGCTTCCACCGTTGGTGGTTTATGTGAAAGCGGTGCAGATGATGTTTGCGCGAGGACCTCTTTTTTACCGCCAGCAGAGGACGGGACGTAATGGGGAGGTATTCGAAATCCTGAAATTTCGTTCGATGTATTTCTGCGAGAAGGATGAGTTCGAGCAGGCAAGGCCGGGAGATAGTCGCGTTTACCCTGGGGCTCGTCTGTTGAGGAGATTGAGCATTGATGAGTTTCCACAATTGATCAACGTCTTCCGCGGCGACATGAGTGTGGTGGGACCCAGGCCGCATCCTATTCCTCTGGATGAGAGGCTCTCGAAAGAGAATCCGGTGTATCGAATGCGCCACCTGTCGAAGCCTGGCATCACAGGTTTAGCGCAGAGCAGAGGCTGGCGGGGAGAAACGAAGAGCGGGAGACAGCTCGCGAATCGAACTCGTCTCGATCTTTTTTACATCAAGAAGTGGTCCCTTGGTTTCGACATTCGGATCATTTTCGAAACGATTCCTCAATTCATCAAACCTCCCAAGACCGCGGTCTGAGTCGATCGAAGCCCCCGCCCAATTTTCAAGATGCAGGAAGATTCAAGACAGCATGTAAAAGACGCGCCCGATTCCCAGTTTCGATGGCTGGAAATCGATGGCAGCGATTTGCGTTTTTTGATTCGAAAGCATCTCGCGCTCGCACTTTTCCTGGTCTTTCTGTGTGCTGCAATTGGTTTTTTACTAACAAAAGTACTGCGGCCTGTTTTCACCAGTCAGGCCGTGGTGTATCTGCGACCGAATTTCGAGAAGGACATCGAGTTGCAGAATTCTTTCTCCAAGCTCGATGACGACGATTCACTGCGCTCGGTGGAAATGGCGATGGTCTCCGACACTGTCATCCTGAATACGATCGAGAGACTGGGTTTGCGGGATGAGGAGGAATATCTGGGGCCTACTTACATCGGCCTTCCTCCACGGACAGATTATGCGGTGTTGAAGCGAATTCGGAAGAGATACAAATCGAAACTGATTCCTAACACTCGTCTTGTGGAACTCAAAGGAAAGGACTACTCGGCAGAGCGAAGCAAACTGATCGTGGAAACGATGATCGAGGAGTTTCTCGCTCACTTGAAAGCCGAGAGAGACCGAAAACAAAAAGTTCTTCGAGCTACTCTAGTGGAGCAGGCTGATGCGGCCCTGGCGGAAGCACTTGAATCGGAGAAGAAGTTGGAGGCTTTCCGCGCCGAAAACCCGGAGATGATCGTAGAGCAGGACAGTGAAGTCTTTCAAGAGCGACTGTTGCAATATGGAGAGGCACTGAACGATGCGATTGCTGAGAAGTCTGATCTCGAAGGAACTCTTCTTTCGTTGAAGAACATCGATCCGAAAGAAGAGCCATATCGCATCTTCCAGATTCTCCAGAACCGGAACAGCGAATACCTCTCTGACCTGATGAGAATGCATGCGGAAGCAAAGTCGAAATTGGCTTCTGTTGCGGAAAGGAATACGGCTGACCATCCCTCGTATCGAGAGGCTGCGGGAGAGTTGAAAGAAGTGGAGGCGACCATTGCCAAGTACGCGACCGAAATGAAAAGCGGTTTGGATTCTGAGTTCCAGGCTGCGTCGAGCAAGGTGGATAAGTTCTCCGAAGACCTGGCAAAGGTGCAGAAAGAGTTTGTCTCCTTCAAGTCGAAGAGTGCCGAGTTTCGGGGTATCAAAGAGACGATAGATCGGAGTTGGAACACCTACTCTTCCCTGCAGGAGAAGGTTACCGATCTCGATCTGTATCCGGAGACCGAGTTGAATTTTGTGACTGTGATTTCCCGACCTATCGTTCCGGATAAGAAGTCCGCCCCGAAGGGGTCTCTTTGGGCTGCTGGAGGAGGGGTGTTAGGGATGATCCTTGTTGCCGGGATTCTCGGATGGCGATACCGCAATGGGCTTCCTATTACGGACGAGACGCAGGTAAATTCATTTCCCGGTGTCGAATCGATCGGGCGCCTCGAAGTCCCTCGAAAGGCGAAGGTCGGAGAACCTGTGGGCAGAGAATGGCTGAACCCGGCTATCGCTGTTTGCCGCTCAAGAATCCTCCACGTTAGTGCGGTTGGTCCTGGAATGTCTGTTACGAGAGTTCCTTCGGCGATTGCTCAGACTTATGCGACGAAGAATATCCGGACTCTGGTGATCTCCATCCGAGAGACTGCGGAAGAACCTATTCCAGAGCTCAAGCCGGACGACACCCAAATGTTGACTACTCTGGATTGGTCTATCGAGAGGCTCCTCGAACCTGAGCAATTAGTGCGAAAGATGGCTCGGTGCCTGGAGAGCTTTGACAGGATTATCCTGGATACAACTGCGGTGAAGTCGCGTGCGGCACGAGATGCAGTCGCATCGATAGTGGAAGCGAATGTAATTGCCATTGTCGAGGAAGTTTCCACCCGGCAGGAATTGAAGGTCGTAGTCGACCAGTTGAGAGGCGCTGGGGCTGAAAAGGTTTCTGCTTTGCTGCTGCGCGAACGCAGGCGGATCAAGAAAACAGAACTACTGGAGAGCGGCACAGAATCTATCCCTGAGTTTTCGAAGATACGGGAACTTTCCGGGCGTGCAGCCGTGATGTGACGAAAACAATCGTGAAACTCGGAATTCCATACGCAAATGTGAAGGCCTGTATTCCAGCAGCCGTGCTGGTGGCTGTGAACGTTACCAATCTGTTTGGTCCGACTGTTCAGCTGTTTGCTGTCGTTGCCTTGCTGTTTGTTTTTTCCGGGCATCTCAAGCTTGAGATGGGGAGGTCATGGGTTTGGGTTTTGTATTTCCTGGTATGTATTGCTGTCGGAATTCTCGCGTACGGACCCCACCAGGCGGTGATTAAAGCGGGGAAGCTAATCCTGTTTGTGGGAGCTTCTTTCCTGACTGTGCGGGGGGCTCACGATGGGAATCGTTTTCCTGCTTTGCTCGCGTTGCGCGCTTTCCTAGTGCTTTGTTTCCTGAATGTGGGGTATGCAATCGCTGTAGGTGAGTCGGTCTTCAGGGCCGGGTTCCTGATTGAGTTTTCGATCTACAGTTCCTATACGATTGCAATACTGGTCTACCTCGCTCGGCCCGAGCTGAAGGTGTATGATAGGGTTCTCGCATACTCTTTCCTTGCCCTATGCGGATCGACAATGGGGATGCTCCTTTTGATCGCAGCAGAGTTTGTCGGGCGGAAATTTCGGCCGCGAACGATCGTTGCCCTCGTGGCGAGCCTTCCGATTGGATTGTGGGCGCTTAACCTCTTGATGAATATACGGGGGAAGGCGCTCTCCCTCGATTACCTGGCCACGAGTGACCGAGCGAACCTATTGATGACGTTCTGGGATACGACATTACATTCCCTAACATTCGTTCAATGGGTTTTCGGTGTTGGCGTGGGCTCACCGCTGCATCACTTCCTGACTCCGAACTCGGGATTCAACGAGTACCTTCTCGATTTGGGAGAAGACGGAATCTATTCGTTCTGTCTGCATAATGAGGTGTTGCGCATCCTTTGCGACTTCGGGTTGGTAGGGTTGTTCATTGTCGTGGCCCGCCTGACAACCGTCTGCTCGAAGCCTGTCCTGCTCCTGTTAGCAATCGGGATGATTACGAATTCTTATCTCTATTCTTTCTCCGGTGCTTTGATTGCATCCGGCTTGTTTAATCCCAAACCGCTTGAACCTGGTTATGACTGAACCGCATGTAACCTTTGCAAATCCTCCAAAAAAGGGTGGTGAAACCATGAAAGATACCGCGACGATTGCCGTGTGCATTGTTGGTCGAAACGCGAGTTCCTACATCGGAGATGCGTTGGATTCGTTGCTTGTTCAGTCGGTCCCGGCAAATGAGGTGATTTACTACGACGATGGGTCGACCGACGACACATTACGAATTGTCCGAGAGTTCGAAGGATTGTTGCCAGGACTTCGTGTGATTGAGGGAGGCAAGAATGTCGGAATTTCCGCTGCCAGGAATCGAGCCAACCAGCTTGTCGAATCCGACTTTATCGCTGTGCTTGATGCAGATGACATTCTCGATGCGACGGCGATTGAGTCCTATCTCGATTTTCTCGAGAGAAATCCAAAGGTGGATTTGGCATATGGGAACTCCTGGATTTTTCAAGGAGATCCGGAATCAGGCTTTGTCAGGCAGTATCCCCGGTTTCGAACAGCGAGGGAGGGGATTCGTTCAGTGCTCGGTGCGCCTCTCTTGCCGATGAAACATTCCAGTATCATGTATCGGAGGGAAACGATTGAAGCACTTGGAGGATATGACGAAAGCTTTCCTATCAAGGTTGACATTGAATTGTTCCTCCGCTTCCTCAGTGGTGGACTAGTCGTCCAGAAGATCGACAAGACGATTTCACTTCATCGAAAGCACAGAGGGCAAGTGAGCACTCGTAGAATTGGAGGATTGTCGGCCTATCGACGCCTGGTGTCACTTTACGAGCCGAACCTTTTCGTCCGTGCTGGCCTTCTTTCGACTCGGGTTCCTGCGGAAGTTGCCAAGTGGATGATCCGAGGCTGACCAAATGAACGAAAAGCTTAAGAACATTGTGCTGGATGTCGTTCGGCATTCGCCGCTAGATCCAGAGTCGCAGGAGAAGTTGTTGTATTGGGGAAAGTTCCGTGATTCTCTGAACCTTGAGAACCCCCTGACATACAACGAAAAAGTCAATTGGAGGAAGTTGCGTTGTCGGAATCCACTTTATGTTACCTGCGCAGACAAATTAGCGGCTCGGGAATATGTGAAAGAGAAGATCGGGGGCGAGTATCTGATCCCGCTTCTTTACAGCGGAGAGTCGATAACTCCTGAGGTGCTCGCTGCTCTCGGTGACGATATTGTCGTTAAAGCAAACCACGACTCGGGATCTGCGGTGATCATTCGAAAGAACTCGATTGAGGAGGCGCGGAAGGCATGCAAGCGCATGGATGAGGCGCTTGCGTATGATTTTGGTAAGGAGACGAACCAGTGGTGGTATGCCGAGATCCCAAGAAGGGTCATGGTAGAATCCCTTATTCTGAATGAAGAAGGTGTTCTCGCGTATGATTTTAAGTTTTTTGTCTTTCGGCAGCCTGATGGTAAGAGACCGAAGATGTATATCCAGCTGGACTGCGATCGAGGGACTCCGAATTACCATCGTGCTTTTTATAACGAAGATCATGTGCAGGTAGAGAGTTCCGGGCAGGGTGTTGTCCTGGATGGAGTTCCGAATAAGAAACGGGATTTTCCGGAATTAGAGAATTATGACGAGTTTGTCAGGATTGTGCACAAGCTGGCAGATGATTTTGACCACGTGCGTGTGGATATGTATTACGCAAGGGGGCGAATCTATTTCGGTGAGCTGACATTCTCGGATGGGGGAGGAAGGAGTGAGTGGCACCCGAACGATCTGGATCGTGAATTGGGGGACTGCTGGCATCTGGACACGTCGTATCAGACGGGTTGATGAATGGTTCGGATCGAGAGAATGATGCTCGCGAAAATGAAGGACACCGCTCGATAAGAAACGTGTCC
Source organism: Verrucomicrobiales bacterium (assembly GCA_002698785.1). Taxonomy (GTDB): domain Bacteria; phylum Verrucomicrobiota; class Verrucomicrobiia; order Verrucomicrobiales; family DEV007; genus Arctic95D-9. The sequence continues at coordinate 168,447 of PAAG01000053.1, forward strand.
ATTCGCAGGGCGATTTCGACCTCTCTCGCCTCGAAGGTAAGCACTGCGGTGCTCCAGTTTGTTTCCCTGCCCGTGGCGGCAAGGGCGATGGGTCGGGAGGAATTTGGAATTTACGCGACGGTATCGACTGCGGTACTCCTCGTCTTGATCCTGCAGATGGGAGTAGGTCCGGCACTGGCCAGGGGGATTTCTTCTGCAGCAGCCAGGCGTGACCGTGATCGAGAGGCGCTGTTTTTCTGGAATGGGGCTTTCCTCGTCGGATTGCTGGTCTTTCTGGGGATGGTAATCGGTGCCGTCTTTGTCCTCTATGTCCCGATCCCTCTTCTGTTCGGCGAGGAATATCGTGGCTGGGAACCAGAAATGAAATCAGGGATCTGGACCGGACTGGTTCTCATTGGTGGGCTTCTCCTGGTTTCTCACACCGATCGGGTTCGGGAGGGCTATATGGAGGCTTACACCGTGAATGCCTGGGGAGCATTTGGGAACCTTGTTGGCGCGGCCGCGGTGTTCGTTGGTGTGCGCTACTTTCCGTCTGTTCCTTTTCTTCTGCTCGCCATCTATTGCCCTAACGTACTGGCGAGAGTTGCGAACTCTGTCTTTCTACTACGAGACAGGCGCTATCTTCTGAAGCGCGAGAATGTTCGATTTGATCGTTCCACGATACGAGAGCTTGTGGGTGATGGAGTCTCTTTCTCAGCAACAACGTTTTTCGTATATGTGGTAGAGTTCGGATTGTGTGGTCTCCTGATCGGGCGATTGGCGGGACCAGGGGAGGTTGCTGTGTTCCAAGTATTGATGACGGTAACGACCTCATTCGAAGGTCTTCTTACCATGGTGGGTACGCCTGTCTGGGCAGCTCTAGCAGATGCAAAAGAGAAGAACGATATTTCCTGGATGAAAGACTCCATCCAAAGATACTATCGGTATCTATTCTTGCTGACCGTGGCGGTTGGGCTTGGAGAGATAGCTCTCGGACCGATTCTTTTTCCGTGGTGGTACGGAGAGGAGTTCTCCGTGGGCCGGGCTGTTTTCGCCGGTCATGCTTTGTTTCTGGCGGCGTTGGGTTGGAGAGAGGTGAATCGGTTTATTACGGTTGGTCTAGGTCTGTTGCCGAAAACCGTATGGCCCATTCTTGGGGGCGCTGCTGCTGGACTGATACTTGGGGTTCCAGGAATGCATCTTTTCGGAATGTCGGCGCTCTTTATTGGATTGGGAGTGGGAGCGCTGTTCGTGCCCGGGTTGATCTTGCCAATTCAAATTCGGAAAGTGTTGATGCAAGGTTTGCAGAAAGAAAGCGAAGCTCACCCGTCTGTGGATTCCAGCCTGACACAGGCGACATCTCCCTCGGCGTTGCGGCAATAGATGTTCCCATTCGAGAGAACTGGTGAAGTCCAACATTTGCCCTCCAGAATTTTTTGTCGATGGACAGGCTGAAACTCTTTCGGGTTCGCTTTGAATATGGTGAGCGTTCCTTGATCGAATAAGATAACTTTCGATTCGGTGGACATGAGGCCTCCGCTGCCGAATCCTTCCTGCAACCAGACTGTTTCGCCTGTGGAGGCATCGGTGCAAATCAGTTCCGTCGGGCGGTGGGTTGTTCCGTGGAGGGAATAAAGATATCCGTCGATGTGAACGCCAGGGTTGAAATACCATTTCAAGTCTTTCTGCTCCCACACTGTCTCTGGCTTTCCCGATGCCAGCGATATTAACGATGTGCCGCTGCTGGAAGAGACGACAAACTCATTGGGTGAAATGATTACGGGGTCGGCGGCATTTACATCGCGGCTCGATTTCCAGAGAACTTCCCAGGTCTTTGATCCATCCTTGGAGTTGATTCCCATGATCGACTTTGCTGAAAACAAGAGGTGCGTAGTTCCTGTCTCCGGATGAGAGAACGGAACAAAGGAAGCGTATCCTGAGGTGTCGTTGTCAGGAAACCATACTGTCTCACCTGTTTCGCGCGCGAGAGCGAGCCCCTGACGACCTACGTTGTAGAGAATGTTTTCTCCGTCGATGACAGGGGAGCAGGCGAAGCTCCACTCGGGAAGTTCCAAGTCGTGATCGGAGACAAGGTTTCGATCCCGGAGAACTTCGCCCGTCTCAAGATCGAGGCGAAAGGCATGGCCCTTCTTGCTGAGTGTGTATACGGAACCTTCGTGGATGGTGGGAGTGCCGCCGGGGCCACCCTCATAGTAAAGTGGATCCAGTTCGCAGTCGTAGGTGTGTTTCCATAGGACTTCGCCCGAATTGGCATCGAGGCACCAGATTGTATCCTGGTCGTCTTTGTTTCCCATTGTCAGGACTCGATTACCCACAACCGAAACGGTGCAGAAGCCAATGCCCACATTTCTCGTCCACGCGACGGGAAGTTGTTTGGGAAGATCTTCAGGGATCGATTCAGCCGAGACTCCGTCAAGGTTTGGGCCTCGCCAGTTCAGCCAATCTGCAGCCATTGCTGCCTGGCAAGTGAATACGAAAAGGGGGAGTAATCGAGAGAATGCCATCTGTTGGGAAATGTAGAACGATGGCGCAAAACTATTCAATACACTCCATTGCGTGCGGGGTTCCGTCATGAGAGCATGGAAGGGACGATGATTGTTTTTTTGCGGATCCTTACTGTGTGCATCGTGCTTCTGATGGGAGGGCAGCCTGTGCAGGCGCAGGGCGAGGTTGGAAGGTTGGGAATTTTGCTGGATACGAGTCCAGAAATGGGGGCGATTGTGCCGCAGGTTCGAAAAGAGGTTCGCCTTCTGAATGAAAAATTGAAGGCTATAGGGAGAGCGCCGGTTGTCCTGCATGAGTTCAGTGGGGCTGCACTGGCACCTGAGGGATCGTTCTCGGTCCCGGGTACGAAGAATGTCTGGTATGCAATAAAGGAATTGTTCAATGAGAAGCAAGTCGATGGGATCTACTGGATCACCGCGCTCAAAGGGATGCAGAGCGGGCGCGCAATGTTTGAACTAGGGGAGTTACTGGAGTCCCGACTGGAAGAGAAACCTGATTGCATTCCGCTGACCATTCGGAATATCTGGCAAGAGCAGGTGCAGGAGGGTGCCGAATGGATACTGGAACCGCCGGGGCAGGAGATTGATCCGCTCGGCGATACGAAGTTCCCGTCCGAGTGGTTTGATGTTTTGTCGGTTGGTCAGGGGTATCTCATCCGGTCCTGGATGGTCGCGCCTCATGAGTTTGTCGCGCAGTTTGGGTATCCTCCCAGAATTGTGTCCCCCTATGTGTTGAGGGTAATGAATATCGAACAGCGATCTGTTTCAATGGATACCCGGTGGGCGACTACTCTGGATCGTCAATATGGTCTTAGGTTCGTTAGGGAGGACGAAGTATGGGCAGACTCTTTAACGGGGAGGGGCTGGTTTGAGAAATCGACGCTCACTCCTTTCTTTGATGAAGAGACATTGGCCACACGCAATGAGGTGGTGTTTGCTGACCTGTGCCGAAGGGAATCGATTGAGCAGGATCTAGAGCGTGTTGATGGAAACCGGGTGGGAATTCTCTTTGGTTTCGGTTTTCTTGAAAAGGATCTTGAGCGGTTCAAGTCGATGCCGGAGAACAAAAGGAGAGATTCGCGGATGCGCTACATTTCGGATATGAGCCAGTTGGTGAATGAGGCGCGTCAGCACATGAATGCATATGAGCCGCAGGATGACCGCATTTACCAGATGGAGTTCGTCAAGCTGCAAGGTCCCAGTGCGAAGCTAACTGAGGAGGATAGATATGCCTTTGCGATGGCGCGTCTGGTCAGGGAAGAAGAAGTGGATGCGATTTATCTTTTTACCAACGGCTACACGGGAGGAAGGGAATACGGGCGTTTCCGTGTCAACGTTCCCTTGATGGCAGCAGCAATTCGCGAGGCGGGTGTGAAACTCTATGTGCGCGTCCCCTATGAAATGGGTGTCGTTCCGATGGACTTGCAGCAGCTTGCAATCGCGAGTGGTGGTGGTGTTTTCCAGGGGGCAGAGGGCGACGAAGACTGGGCGATTGAAATGCCGAAAGCGAAGTGGCCAGAGGAGGTCGTGACAGAGTAGGTTTTTACTTCCACTCCCAGATATCTTTCTCGACGAGGTGGCAGTCTTTTCTGACAGCGTTGGACTGCAGCCATGCTTTTGCCGAGGCGTCGTCTTTGAGATATGCATCCCAGAAGCGAGTGCTGATTTTCTGAATGGCCGGATGATGATGTTCGATACGCTGATCGATGCCAGGGAAAATGCGGTCGGAGAAGGCTGAGTGTTCTGCCCCCTCGAAGACGAGCTGGTATTTGTCACCGGCAGGCATGGCGGAGTAGACTTCTTTTCGAGATTCTGGTGACTGGTTTGGATCGATGGGGCTGCCGTCATTTGTTCCTGTCATGCACAGAACGGGTGAGGAGATTTCGCCGAAGGCGCGCTCCGATGCGATCGCTCGGCTGGCGGAGGGGCTCATGGGGAGAAACGCATCAATCCTTGGATCGTGAAATGTTCGATTTCCCATGAATTTCTGACCCATCAATCCCTGTGTGGTCACGGCTCCAAAACTGTGACCGGTTAACCCGATCTTCTCAAGATCGAGCTTTCCCTGTAGCGGATGGCTTTCTTCCTTATTCCATTTTTCCAACTGGTCGATCACGAACGGAACATCCTGATAGCGGTCGAGAGTGGCCTGAAGGTTGGCGGCCTGCTTCAAGGTGGAGAGGCGCTCGCGAAGGGGGGCGGATTTCCAAACTGATTCGTCGCTTCCGATGTGCTGCATGAAAACTGCGACATACCCGTGCGACGCCCAATACTCCCCGAGGTAGACGCTATTGTTACGAGAACCACCGAGTCCGTGAGAAAAGAGGATGACCGGTCGAGGCGTCTCTGCGGGAGTGAGATAGACTTTGATGGGGATGACCCGATCTCTGCTCGAATCAGTGGGATCGAGAAGTAGCTCTTGTACAGAGGTGTTTTCCGCTTTAATCAAAAGCGGAATGAGAAGGAGGGCGATGATAGCAGACCGAAGGCTCATGCTGTAGTAAACAGCGAGAGCGGTGGATGGTTGCGGAAAGAATTAGTCGCCAACTGTTTTCAGTATCCAGGAACTGATGAGTTCGAGCGTGGGAATGTCGAAGGTCTCTTCAATGAGAGCGTATTCTGTGAAGGCTCCTGTTTTTGCATTCTGGAACAGGTGATTGAGGTTGGGGATCTTGTGGGTCTCAACGTTCTTATTGCCACCCTTGTCGAGGGCCTCTTCGATCTTCTTTAAATTTGGTTCTGGTAGGACCTGGGTGTCTTTCTCTCCGTTCAGGGCGAGGACTGGGCAGGACACATTTTCGAGAGTGGGAACGGGATCATAGGTCATCAGGAATTTCGTCCAGGGTGTTTCTGCGTTCCCCATGTTGGTTTCCTGAATTGTCTTGAAAGGCTCGGCTTTCTTTTTGTCCTCTGGAGAGAGAGCCTCCCACCATTCCTTGGTTCTGCGGGAGACTTCTTCTACCGGGAAAGGGGAACCATCTGGTGCGTCGTAGTAGGCATAGAGTTCTTCATTCAGGGTGATTGCGGAGGTGATGGCTTCGTCGCTCAGACCTGCCTGCTTCAGGAGAATCTTACTTTGTTGTTGGGCTATCACGCGGAGGGATAGGCCGGGGGCAGCAAGGTAAACATGGTAGGCGGCCTTGGGATTATCAACGAAGGCCAATGGTGCGATATAGCCGCCTTCACTATGGCCAATCATGCCGATGGCTTCCTTATTGATCTTCGCGTGAGTGCTCAGGAATTCCCATGCAGCATTGGCGTCGGTTGCGAAGTCTTTCGTCGTGGCATTGCCAAAGTCGCCCTCTGATTCTCCGACGCCTCTATCGTCGTAGCGTAGAACTGCGATGCCTTCTCTTGTGAGATGGTCGGCGATGACGGCGAATGGTCTATGGCCCATAATCTCTTCGTCACGGTTCTGCGGGCCGGAGCCAGAAATGAGAATTGCCGCCGGAAACGGGCCATCTCCTTTGGGTAGTGTCAGGGTTCCTGCAAGGGTGATGTTGGCGCTTTTGTTTTCGAACTCGATTTCCTCAGAAAGATAAGGAAACGGGGGCTTTGGGTCTTGAGGGCGCTTTGGCGGTGCTTGCGCTTTTTCGGGCTTGAGGTTGAGAGGTAGCTTGTTTCCGAGTTGCTCCCATGTTCCTGCCAGTTTTTTTGGATCAGTATTGAGAGTTGCTGTGTAGGTTCCCGCGACGGCAGGGATAGTGGCAGTGAATTGGTCACCTTCGAGCATGATGTCTGAGAGGGGGAATGACTGGTCGCTTTGCTGTGGGCTTTTCATTGTTCCCGCCAGTTCTCCGTCGGTCATCTCGAAAGTGAACTCGACGCGAAGTTTGGCGGCTCCCATGTCTATCGAACCTCCCCACTCGCCGACGAGGTCTTCGGAAGTCTGCGCGGCGGAGAATGTAACGAAGCTCAATAGGACAAATACAAAACCAAGGGGACTCTTCATCCGTGCATAATGATGAATTTGAGCTCAAATAGGCGATTACAAAAGTGTGTCGAATTTCTACGGCGCGGATGATGCCGTTTCGAAAGACCAGAATTGACCGTCGCTATTACGGAGGAAGGAGCGTACGTAAAGAGTTGAGTCAAATTTGATTCCTTCAATGATCTGCTCATTTTTGCCTTCTTGAAGCGAGATCAATCGGATTTCGTTCTCCCAGCGGTCTTTGAATGTCAGCCCTTCCTCATCTCCCCAGTAGAGAAAGGCCTCGGCATTTTCTCCTGTGTTTCGAACGTTGTAGGTGATACGGGCTTTTTCGCCGGAGCGTTCGACTTTTGAAATGGAGATCTCGCTTGGTACTTGTGTGAGGAACTCAAGATCATCTGTGTCGAGGTATTCCACATCGGGTTTTCCTGAGTAAGGGAGTTCGATATCTTCGCCGTTGTTTGGCGGGTCTTGAAAGGTCCAGCCGCCCGTGGCGAGGTAGAACCATCCGTCTTCGGTAATGCCTCGATCCGTGTGGGTGTATCCGGTCTCTTTGTCGATGTTTCCGTTTTGCATTCGGTCGAGGGGATACCATTTGCCGCTTTCATCCATGACCCAGCCCCGGTAGCGCATGGTGCGTTTGTAAGGGCCGGTTCGCTGTACGGGAGCCGGGCCGGGGACTTCAACAAAGCTGCCGACCCAGAGCGAGTCGAGCGGTTTGCCTTTGTTGTATTTCTTTCCAGCTCCAAAGAGGTGCCAGCGATTTTCGTCGGAGGCGAAAAAGTAGCTGTAGTAGGTGTCGTATTTCGCACCCGGTTCGACGCGAAGGGCAAGTGCCTGGCTTTGCCCCTGTCGTCCTTCGAGTGGTTCCCAATCGCGGACTTTTACTCCCGTGCCTTCGTGGTCAAATCCGCCGAAGGTTGCGTTTGGATTTCCGATTGCGATGAGGTGGGAGAGTTGCTCGAGAGGGGGCTGAGATTCGTTTCGCCCGAAGGACCAGAGGGAAAAGTTGAAGCTTGTATTCACGGTGCCATCGGCATTCCAGGTCGGTCCGTAGTAGCCGAAGGGTGTTGTGATAGGGCTGTAAAAGTTCAGGTCGCCAGGGACGGCATCCATTTCCATTATCCAAAGACGAACCTTATCAGGGGATTTTGAACTCTCGAATTTCGTATGAGCTGCAGCGGGGCGCCATCGCTTTCGGACGACGGAGGCGCCTGTAGCTGGTGGGCCGGTGATACGTATGTTTGATACGCTGCTGGAGGACGAAGATCTTGTGCAGGTCAACTGCAGTGTGTGAAAGCCGGGGGACGATACGAACAGGGATTTCTCTCCATTCAATGACAACTCAAAGTCGCCGCCTTCTGATTGGAGGTCGATTCTCAGCTCTCCGGTCTTTGGGAAATAGAGTCCCCATTCTGCCTGCTCGCCCGGATCCCATCCTGTAATTTTTGAAAAGGATGAGCCTTTGTTTAATTCGTCGATGTCGGGATCTTTTGCAGGGCCTTCTGCTTTGAGACCAAGCTTCGGGAAAAACGATTCATTGGGAGTCAGGATCAAAGTGTCGTCCTGAGTGGTCTGGACCATCAGGTAGTGGCCGTGTTGATCGGGAAGCTCCATCCATGTGATGGGAGATTTCGTCTGGCCTTCAGTCTGTGCGTAGTAAGGCAGAGCCAACCCGGCGAGAAGCAGGAGTAGAGGTCTCATCTGGTGATGAGGTCTGAGATCTTCTTATCCCATTGGAGTGTTCCGACGCGCTTCAGATTTCCTCCGTCTTCGATTTGGTAGGCCATGAGAGTGCCGGCTTCGAATCCTGTCGCGAGGAGATATTTTCCATCAGGCGAAAGGGCGAGCCCCCAGGGGATTTTGTCGGCTGGAGTAAGTCCAAGATGTTTAATTTTCCCGTCTTCCATGATGCCATAGCGGGAGATCCAGTCGAAGTCGTGTTTGTGTCCGCGGATTCCTGCGAAGAGATATTTTCCATCCGGAGTGATCACGATATCGGAGGAACTAACTCCTTCTGCTGGTGCTTCTTGACCTGTAATGTCGCAGACCTGAAGGAGGGTGAGGTGTCCACTCTCCGCTCTGCGATAGGCTGATACTCCAAGACTCTGTTCGTTGCTAAAGTACAGCACCGGGAGAGACGGGTGGTAAGCCAGATGTCTCGGTCCTGTGCCCTCGGGAGGGTTCGCGTTCAGTGGTTTGAGAGGTGAAATTTTGCCGGTTTCAGATTCGAAGGAATACTGGTAGAGAGCATTCGTATCCTTCACGTAGGGAATGTAGATCGAGCGGTTATCGGGCGATGTGAGGACGCAGTGGGCATTTTTTCTGCCTTCGTCCAGTTTCGCAACGGTCTTCCAGGGGACGTCGTCTTCGGACAGCGCGTAAACGTCGACATTGCCGTTGCTGTAGTTCGCCCCGAGTAAAAAGCGGTTTTTCCGGTCGAGGCTGATGTAGGAGTATCCGTGAATCAGGGGGAACGGGATTATCTCGGATTTCTTCCCCCCCTCATCGAGTCGAATCGCGGCACCTGGAGTTACTCCGTTTTCCTCGGAGCGATTGGAAGCAAGATAGAGAAGTGGTTTTTCCGGATGAGCGGTGATGGTGGCAGCGGAAAAGCCAAGGTCGACTTTCTCAACTGTTTTAAGGTCGATGTTGTCTTCGGAAGGTGTGGCCGAAATGATCCAGAGGGTATTCGATTCTCTACTGGGAGCGTAGACGTGAAACGTGTCGTCGGCGTGAAGCGAGGATGCTCCGTAGGATAAGACAAGGGTGAGGAGGAAACCGGGGAGTTTCATAGTTGGGACATTCAAAGGTAACCGTGATTAGCTGATTTCCGCAATGGCTCTTTCGGACCAAATTTGTCGTAACTTGAGTGACTTCCTTCTGGGGCGCGAAACTATTGTGCAGTATCTGGATCGAGCTGGAAAACCAAATCATTGCGTCATCGATCATGACAGATTTGTCATTCCAGTGACCTGAATTCAGTCATCCTGCTCGGTTATGTTGAGGGTGAAATGAAACCGACCTGTGGATTCCTCCGCCCGCCGGTCTCAAAAACTAAAAACCCTAACAAAACCCAGTTGAATGAAAAATACATCGATTCTCATTCGTCACATGTTGATTGTGAGTGTGGCTTGCGCCTCCCTCGCACGCGGTGAAGAACAAAATTCCCAACCAGATCGTCGTCCGGCGGGAATACCTCGGGCTATGACGCCACGCCCAATACCACGGCCGGCGACACATAGTGGCCCGGTAAGTGACGGGGCTGCCCTGGATTTTCCGCTGGAGTCGCGAAGTATTGACGGGCAAGGAAACAATCTCACCCACACCGAGTGGGGTGCAGCGGAGACAGTAGTCGTTCGACTGGCACCAAATGCTTATGAAGATGGGGTGGGGACGCCGGCCGGAACCGATCGCCCGAGCGCTCGAGAAGTGAGCAATGCGGTTTTCGCTCAGACGACGACTAGGGCGAATCGCTACGGTGTCACCGATTACCTCTGGCAATGGGGGCAGTTTCTGGATCACGATATTGTCGAGACTCCGACGATCGATCCCGCGGAGGCATTCGACATACTAGTCCCGACAGGTGATGCGTATTTCGATCCCTTCAGCACGGGGACGCAAACAATCCCGCTGAATCGCTCTCTCTATGAGGAGGTCGATGGAGTAAGGCAGCAGGTGAATGCGATCACGGGATACATTGATGCCTCGAATGTCTATGGCTCTGATGACACGCGTGCTTTTGCCCTGCGGACTTTGGACGGAACAGGGAAATTGAAGACGAGCGATGGGAACCTTCTCCCCTTTAATGAAGAAGGGCTTCCCAATGCGCCGACTACCGATTCGTTCTTGTTCCTGGCGGGAGATGTCCGAGCAAACGAGCAGATCGGGCTTACATCGATGCACACTCTATTCGTGCGTGAACACAATTACTGGGCAGGGGAGTTTGCCGCTGCGGATCCTAGTCTCAGTGGAGAAGACCTGTATCAGATGGCGCGGACGATGGTAGCGGCGGAAATGCAATGCATCACCTATCGTGAGTTTCTTCCTCTATTGATCGGGCGGGACGGGCTGACGTTTTACCGAGGCTACAAAGCACATCTTGAGCCGACGATCAGTAATGAATTTGGTGTGGCAGCTTATCGCGTGGGTCACACAATGCTGTCGCCTCAACTGCTTCGAGTAGATGCAAACGGAAACGAAGCGCCTGAAGGGCACCTCGATCTCGCGAGTGCTTTCTTTAATCCTTCGGAGATCATTTCGTATGATATCGATTCCATATTGCGAGGGCTGGCATCACAGACTTGTCAGGAAATCGACGCTCAATTGATCGACGATGTGCGGAACTTTCTCTTCGGGCCTCCCGGGGCAGGTGGGTTCGATCTGGCTGCATTGAATATTCAGCGAGGTCGTGACCACGGAATCCCTGGCTACAACCAGCTTCGGAAAGACATTGGACTCGGCTCAGTATCTGGCTTTGATGAAATTTCCTCCGACGCGGAAGTTGTTGCCAGGCTGGAATCCATTTACGACACGGTGGACGATGTTGATGCGTGGGTGGGCTTGCTAGCGGAAGACCACGTTGAGGGAACGATGGTGGGAGAGTGTGTCGGAGCGATTCTCGCGGATCAGTTCATTCGGCTTCGCGATGGCGATCGGTTCTTTTACAAAACGTATTTGCCAGGACCGCTGGCGAAGTTGGTCGAAGAGCAGACGCTGGCGACGATTATTCGTCGAAACACGGAAATTGGAGATGAGCTCCCTGACAATGTCTTTCTCCCCGGTGAGCCGATTCTGGGGCCTGCCAAACCTCCAGTTGCTGCTCCCGCTAAGAAGAAAAAGAAGAAGAACAGAAACAAAAAGAAAAATCGCAGGAACCGCCGGAATACCTGATGCAGGAGGAAGGATTACTTCTTCTTACCCGATTTTTTCCTTGTTTGTAGTGTTAGAGTCGGAGCGTATGCCTCGTCACCGGAGACTCCGGGGCGAGGCAGTCGTGTTTTTGGGTCTTTTGGTTTTCCGACGGGACGAGAGTTTTCTGCGAGTTCGACTTCGAAGGACTGGAAGAGCGGTTGGATCCTCTTTACTACTTCGGGGTTTTCTGAGGACACGTCTTTTGATTCTGCGATGTCTGCTTCGAGATCGTAGAGTTCTCCGTTTTTCGACAGCTTCCATTTTCCCGAGCGGACTGATGTCAGGCCATTGCCCTGGTTGTAGTAAAACGTATCGTGCGGAGACTTGGCGCCTTTTTCTGCAAGGAGGAGAGGGGAAATATCTTTTCCGTCGATGACTCGGTCGGTGGGAACGTTTCCGCCGGAAAGCTTTGCGAATGTGGGAAAGAGATCCATTGCGGTGATGACTTCGTCGCAGGTGGAGTCGGCGGGGATCGTGCCGGGCCACCAGGCGAGGGTGGGTTCGCGAAACCCACCTTCCCAGTGAGTGCCTTTTCCACCTCGGAGCGGAGCGTTGCTACAGCCTCGGGCTCCGCCGTTGTCTGATGTGAAAATAACGAGAGTGTTTTCGGCAAGGTCGAGCTCGCGAATGGTGTCGAGAATTTGACCCGTGCTCCAGTCTACTTCTTCGATTTGAGCTTCGGTTTCGTTCTCAGCATTGGCCATGAACTCAGGGCTGGCCGCTCTTGGGTGATGGACAAACGCATGAGGTAAATAGACGAAAAATGGCTGGTCTTTGTTTTTACGGATGAAGTCTGTCGCGGCTCCTGTGAACTGTCGGCAGAGGGCAGCCTGTGCATCCATGTCAGGAACTTTCCCGACTACCTCGTGACCTTTCAAAATGGGAAGTTCCGGGAACGGCCAACTGTTGTGCTCTGGCCACATATCATTGGAGTAAGGAATGCCAAAGTAGGTGTCGAATCCCTGGTCAGTAGGGAGATAACCATCCTGATCGCCAAGGTGCCATTTCCCGAAACAGCCGGTAGCGTACCCTTTTTCTTTCAGCATCTCGGCGATGGTGATTTCGTCAGGATGAAGGGCGTGGGCATCGCCAGGGAATAGAACTGCATGATCCGAACCGCGACCAAGTCCGACTCGGCGGGGGTAGGAGCCTGTCATGAGCGCTGCTCTGGAGGGAGTGCAGACAGAAGCGGCGACGTAGAATGTCGTCAGCTTCATTCCCTCTGCGGCCATGCGGTCGAGGTTGGGCGTGTCGTTGATGGTGGAGCCAAAGGGACCGATGTCGCCGTAGCCCAAGTCGTCGATAAAAATGACGACGTAGTTTGGTGCAGCGAAAATGGGTGAAACCGAGAGAATGAACGCGAGCAGGAAACCGGTGGGGATTTTCATCTCCGAAGGGGATACCGGTTTCCCCTATTTGTGTCGAGGCCGCAAGCGCGTGTCGATTTCATCGAGGGATACTTTCATCACTTCCATGGTCTGCTTGGCACCGGAAAATGCGATGAGTAGTGCACCGTCGTGTTCAATCATGTGCGGGTAGTCGATATGGCGATTCCCCACGAGAAAAAATAGATGGGTGTAGACGAGGCCGTCGGGACTGATGGCGAGAGTGAGGGGATCTCGCCTTTTGGGATTGGTGTTGGAGACAAGAGCGTAGTATCCACGCGAAGTCCGCAGGGCGAAAAACTTGCTCTTCGCGTCGGGGAAATTGGTAGTCACCATTTCGCTCCAGCTCTTTCCGTTGTCAGTGGAAAAGGCTCGCAGCAATCGTTTCGACCCGCTGTTGTCACGGAGTAGGCCGACAAGGTTTTTTCCATCGGGGAGGACGTACCAGTAAGGCTCTTCGGGTTTCTGTTTTCCCCCGTAAGATGCCATGGGCTGGATGGCCCAGTCGTCGAAACTCTTCACTCCACCCACCATAGTGGTGACTTGCCGGACGTGGTCTCTGCGACTCATCATCCATTCGCCAGAGGGGAGTTTTTTCGGGGGGAAGTTGTTCATGGAATCGTCACGAACGGTTCCGTGAGGTTCCCATTTTTTCGCTTCTTTATTCCAATGGAAGGCTTCCAGGCTGAGTCCTTCTCCTTCGTATCCTGGTGCGTTAAAATGCGTGGCGAGGGCAAGCATTTCGTCATCTCGAATCCAATACCCGCGAGCGATCCAGCCGAATCCTTCTTTTCGAGGTGGGCCGGACAGGTCGTCAGGTTTGCTCCATGTGATACCGTCTTCACTGGTGGCATAAGAAACCCGAGTGCCTGGTTGGTCGTGGCCGGGAACAAGATTCCGATGCTGCGCTGGTGTCGCTCCTCTTTTGGGAACGCCGGGACCATCGCTCCACATCGCCCAGTAGCGATCCTGAAACCACGCGATGTAGGCGTGCTGGTGCACCCAGGTTCCCTGTTTGTCACGGACGTCGCTGATAATGGTGTGACTTCCTTGCAGTTTAGGGAGGGAAAAAAGATCAATTGCTTCGGGATCTGTTCCTGTCCCCTCCAGATTCAGCATAAGGGCACTGTTAGGATTTTCTTCCGGGTCTGGTTGGGAAAGGTCGGCGGTAAATGCGGGTGACGACAAAAACAGAATTGCCGAACAAATCCGAACTGGCGAAAAGCGGAACAACGAAGTGAAATGCCTCAACATCTCGCGAGTCTGACGATGAATACACGAGAGGTCAAACTCAGACCCGGCGCGATTTCAGACCAGTCAGCGAGCTTCCAAACGGAACCAGTCGCGAAGATGAAGGCTTTGCGAGCAGGTAGAGCAATTTCCCGATCGATCCCAAGGTAGGCAACACTTGAAGCTGTTGCATTCGGAGGGATGCACTGACTGATCCAGTAACAGCCAGCTGAATTCCTCGGAAGAACGATTGGCTGAAGCGAAGAAAGTTGGTCTCTTCTCCCGCGAGGAGTCGCATCGTCCGCGTTCTCTCGACGGGATATTTTCGCCACATCTGATAGATGGCCTGCCGTATGTCACGGGCGCCCTTGTCTTTTCTTGAGAATGCTTCGTAGAGGGCTACCGCGAGAATTTCGGGAACATAACTGCGAGTCAGTCGCTCTCGTTCGAACTCCCGGAATGTGTGGGATCGGGCAAGGGCATCGGCGTCATGAAAGCCCAGGGTCATTCCCATTGCTGTAAGGGGATGATGATAGCCTACGGCATCTCCCACCAGTGGAAAATCATCCGTGCCGTAAAACGACCGAGGCATGAATTGGTTGGGGCGAACGGAGAGCGGGTCACGCTCCAGAGCTATTGCCATCGCGTGTGCCAGGTCAGGAGGGAGGGTGGGGCAATATTCCTCCAGAAGCAGTGTCTTTTTGCAACCGGCATCACGAAATACATGGACCGGAACATCAAGGCAGGCACGGACGGTATTCTTTGCGGCGCGATACATGATGATCGGCCCCGGAGCTTTCAGAAACACGTGTCCGTATCCTTCGTGAGGGAGAGACGCCGCGTCGAGGGATACTCCCACCATGTAGGAGAGTAATCTGGGGCGACGGTTTTCTCCCAGTTTCGAACGAATCATCGAACGGCGACCGTCGGCCCCAACGATTTGGGATGCTGAAATTTCTCGTAAAGAGTCAGTTGTTTTGTCCTGATAACTGACGATACCTTTTTCGAGTCTATTGACTTCGGCAAAAGGCAGAAAGGTGATGTTGTTGCTGGATTCGGCTTTCGAACGAAGAGATTTTACCAGCCCAAGATGGTCACAGACAAAGCCTGATTCGCCTGCGGGATAGTCGAGGCAGACTGGCTCGCTGTCATCATCTGGATAAATGACGAACCCTTTGCCGCGGGCATAGTCAGAGTCAGCAAGAGAATCCAGGGGGATGTCGTATTTCTGCAACACCTCCAAACCTGCTGGATGGAGCCATTCACCCGCGAATTTCTTCGTGGGGTAGGGGTTGCTTTCCAGCATCGTGACGGATTGGCCGGACTCGGCGAGAGCGATCGCGGCAAGGCATCCAACGGGGCCAGCGCCAATGATCGCCGTATCGGTCAAGACTTGAGATGGATGTCGCATGCCCCTTTGAGAAGGAGAGTTATTTAAAAACTCCGAAGTAAATTCTAGTCAGTGTCCGACGAAAAACAAGTCCGCTTTATGTAACTCCTGCGCCGCATTCGAGATTTTCATTCCTTTTGTGGAGCAAGAGAGCGCGAAGCGGGAAGATGCGCCGATACAATCGGTAGTCCAGAACAGCACTGCGGAAGAAGATTCCCGTTCCTCTTTGGTCCGGCCAGTTTCCGTTTTCATCGAGCTTTTCGACCAGAAATGAGATTCCCCGTTCAATAGGTTCCTGAAATTGAGGAAGTTTCAGGGATTGCAGTCCGATTAGAGCCCATGCTGTTTGGGTGCAATTCGGTGGCCCATCGATCCATTTTTCATGGTACGAAGCTTCGTGGCTTTCTCCCCAGCTTCCATCTTCGTGCTGTTTTGAGACGAGCCAATTTCCAGCAGCGATGAGTTCGGCAGCGTCGTGCTTTGACCCACCTGCAATCAGGCCTCGTATGCCGAACATCGTTCCGTAAAGATAACAGATTCCCCAACCGCCAAACCAGGAACCGTCGTGCTTTTGCTGCTTGAGGAGCCAGGCAGCGGCCATTGATTCGGATTGGAGTGAAAGCTGATATTCCGTCGAAGATTTCTGATATCCGAGATGAGCCCGTGCTGTTACGAGAGCTTCAATGCAGGAGGCTGTGCATTCGACCCAGGAGTGTTCGACCATGGAGTTGCCAAACATTTCCGCTGGATTCAGCCAGTCCAAGGTGCTGCGGCAACGTCGTGCTTCGTAACTGCCGAATCCGCCGTCGGGATTTTGTCGACTCAGAATGAAATTGACCGCACTTTCAATGCGGTCTTTCGAAATGGTTAGGTCCTCTTTGTTCTGCAGGAGGGCAACCAGTGCTTCCGCTGTGCAATCACTGACGGGCCAGAAATGGGAGGCATGGCCAAAGCAAAAACCACCCATGGGGTCTGATCGAAACTGCCTCCCGATCGTCGGGCTGCTACTCAAAATCTGTTCTCGAGCGAGCGCTTCGCGGGCTTTTTGAATTCCCGGAGTGTCGATTTCGGTTCCTAATGCCTGAAGGGCGAAGGCTGTGTCCCACGTCATGCTTCGTGCACCCGCAATTCGCATTCCGCCGACGTCGTCTACAAAGATCCATTCCTTTAGTTGATTGAAAAGGTAATCAAGTTCTGCCCTGGTCCCACCCGCCACGTGCAAAGTTACGATGCTGAGGAGGCCACTCATCGGTGAAATGAATCGACCTCCTGTGGTTTCGAGGTCATCTCGTATCAGCTGTAAGATCCTTTTCTCGGCTATCTTGCGAAGCGGTTTGAAGGGCATGCTTTCGAACAGATGGCCGAGGAAATAGAAACACTTCAGCGCCCGACCCGGTGGGCTACAAACTTCCTCTCCACGAAGCATTGAGGAAGCATTGTCGAAAAGGTCCTGGGAGTAACCTTCAGGGAAGAGTTCTTCTCGGATCTTGGAGATAGACTCATCCTCTTGTGTAGTGCTTTTCCTCCCGTAAAGGAATGCCATCGGGGCATAGATAAGGCGGGTGTGGCAATAGTAGTTGGAGGGATGAAGAGCGATCCATTTGGGGATCAGCCATAGCTCTGGCAAGATCGGGCGAACTCCTTTCCATTCGAACAAATGCATCAATGCGAGCCAGAATTTTCCCCAGGATGGAATTGCCAGGACGCCTTTTCCTGAGGTGATGAATTCTTGAGCCCGAATCAGTAATTCGTCTTTTCCATCCATCCCGAGCAGTCGTGATGCGACGTAGACCAAGGTCGTAACAAACAAGTAGGGCTGTGAATCTGGGTGCATCCCCCAAAGCCCGTCCTCATGGCGTGTGTATTCGAATTGTTTGAGGATTTTCTGTTTCTCCTCCTCCGGAATCTTCCTTCCGATAAAATAACAGACGATCACATATTGAGCCGGGAGAATTGGGCACCAGACCACTTCTCCTTCCCATCCGCCCTCATCCAGCTGCAGCGAGAGAAGGCGATTGGAAGAACGCTTCCACGCATCCTCCACTTCTTGTGAAGCGGGTTTTGAGGGCTGCTTATTCGATTCCATGGATTGGGAAGGAAGTGCTCTACATAGCTGCAAACCAGAGGATTTCGAAACATTTCGAATTGCCGTTTACAGGGCGCTTGTGACTTTAAATCGTTGGAAGGAATTGCTACGCTTTTTGAATGGAGTGTTTTTCCTCGTTCCGGTATTTCGTCTGGTTGGGAATTCTGTGCTGTCTTTCAGTGAAAGGTTTTGCAGTGGAAAAACCGAAAGAAGTAGCCGGCAAAGCTGATGTGCTACGCCATGTCAAAAAGCAGTTCGGTTCGTTTGAAGGCATCGGCGAGAACGGAGAAGTGCGGTTGATGCTGGAAGGGAATCACGAAGTCACTTCGTGGCCTTTGCTGCCTGATGCGGAAATCCGGGTAGATGGATGGTGGGGACGAGTGGACCAGTTTGCTCAAAAGGATCGAGTCTGGGTTTGGTTTGCGGTGAATCGAAAGAAAGATCCCACAGCGATTCTCTTGCTGGCAGACGAGATATCGGAACAGGATATTCATGGAAAACCCTACACCGTTGAGAGCGTTGAAGGTGGCGTTGCGACATTTTACATTCCGGGGGAGAAAAAGGTAGCGCCGAGGAAGTTGGAAGTGAGAGGTCGCGACCTCAACCGGGATGATGTCGGATATCTCCAATCAGCAAACGGTGCAGTTCGCCGTTTTTTGACCGTTGTGGAGTTTGAGAAAGCGAAACAAGAGCAAAGGGACTTTCTGCGGCAACGGTGGCGCTCCGAAGGATTACCCGGGACTGTTTCTTTTCTTCATCCTCTGAGCGGAGAAATGGAGTTGTATCTGGACCATGAAGCGATGCGATGGGCGAGATATCTCCAAAAGGGAGATGAAGTTGTTTTTGGAAACAAGATCGACGGAAGTGCGCAGGTAAAGTTTGTCGAGCCTTGGCGTGAGCGAACTCGATTACGGATCGTTTCTAACAGCGGGATGGATCAGTTTGAGATGAAACTGGGACAAAGAGTTCTGCTCAAGGTGCGTGAGCCGCCCGTGGATGTGCAGCAGTCAGATTTGCCAACAGATATCGGGCGTTTAGACGATGAGGAACAACGTATCGATTGGTTTCTATCGACTCTGTATTGTCCGTGTGGAATCGCCGGAGATAGATGCACCGGAATGTATTACACGCTGGCCAGCTGCAATGTAAACACCTGCGGCGCTCCGAACGATATGAAGGCAATTCTCAAGAAGTACATGAGCGAGGGGATGGGAGACGTTGAGATCTTCGAGGAGCTGAGGGCGCAAAAGGGACGAGACGTCTGGCAACCGCATCTTTTACGGTAATGAAAATATTGAGAGGCATTTGCAATCGTTTGCGCGATGCCTGATAGGACGGAGAAATGTTTCCCTCAAGACCCAAGCCGCTTCCTGAACTGGATGAAGGTTTCCTCCTTTCGGTGGTGATTCCCGTCTACAACGAGATTGGAACACTGGAAGAGATCTTCGAGCGCGTTCAGAATGTTGAGATTCCGAAAGAAATTGTCTTTGTAGACGATGGTTCAACGGACGGATCACGAGAAGTCCTGGAAAAGTTTGAAGGAGAGGATAATGTCAGGGTAATTTTCCACGAGAAAAATAGAGGGAAAGGCGCAGCCCTACGGACGGGATTTGAAGCCTGTCAGGGGCAAGTTGTAGTGATTCAGGATGCGGACCTGGAATATGATCCGCGAGATTTCTGGAAGATCTTGCGCCCCTATTTCGAAGCGGATGCCGACGTCGTCTACGGTTCACGATTTCTTGTCGATGAATACGCGAGGGTCCATTTGTATTTCCATTACCTCGGTAATCGTTTCCTGACCAATTTAAGCAACATCACAACCGGGCTCAATCTGACCGACATGGAAACGTGTTACAAATCGTTCCGTAGGGAGGTGCTGCAGGGTATCGAAATCGAGTCGCGGGGATTCACCGTCGAAGCCGAGCTGACCGCGAAAGTGGCGAAGAAGCAGGTGAAGGTTTTCGAGGTTCCAATCAATTACGCGGGCCGCAATTACAGCGAAGGGAAGAAGATCACCTGGAAGGATGGTGTCGCCACGCTATGGGCGATTCTTTACTTTCGGTTCAAGAGGTAAAAGGGACAACAGTCCTGAGTTTCCTATTGGATGAAGGTGTCTCCTTACGCAGCCCTTGAGATTCACGCGATGTATCCGAAGTTTGTGCGAGGATATGATTCACGAACGATTTCAGATCGATACGGTTCCAGGTGTGTGTGTGAAATTCGTAGAGAGTTTCGAATCTGGAACAGTAGCGGAGCTGGATGAATTTGAAACCACTCGGGAATCGGCATGGACAGGGGATCGATTGTTTCTCGGTTATTTCTGGAAAACGGGAGAAGAAAAATTGGTCGTAGATTTTCGTTTCCAGTTTTTACCGGTAGAGAAGGTAATCTTCATTGGCTCAATTGAAGTTGACCCTGATCTTCGCGGGCGAGGTCTGGCGACCTCGGTGGTGAATCACCTTGAAAAAGCAATCTCTCTTGAGGAGGGAGATTGGAAAATCCGGTTATTCGCTCAGAAAGGTGCCGCTGGATTTTGGGAAAGGCTAGGGTATGAGCGCGAGTCCGATGTGCGATTTTTGACCAAGGAGATCACTTGAGGTTTTCCACGATTGATTCGGCCACCGTCTTCCCGAGAAACGTGTATCCGTCGCTATTGAAATGGACGTCGTCTTTGCTCTGGTATTCGGCGAGGTGAGGCAGCATTGCTGAATAGAGATCGTCTGTCGCCACCTCGTGTTTCTTCATGATCTCTGCTGCAGCCTCGTTTCTCTCGACGATTGATTCCGCTACGAATTTCTTTTCTTCGACGTCAGGGATCGGCGTTGTGCTGGCCCAGATCAACTTAGCTCCTGTCTCTTCCATTCTCTCGACGAGTGTTTCGAGGCGATTGGAATATTCCGAAAGCGGAGTGTTTCGGTCGTGGATGCCGAAGTTGAAATGGATGATGTCCCATTCACCATCGCCTAACCAGATGTCGAGTTTCTCGATTCCTGTCTTGGTCGGTCCGCAGTTGGCCGGTGCTCGATGGACGTTGGCTATTCCGGAAAGCTCTTCACGAATTGCTTTTGTGTAGCCGCGCGAGACCGAATCTCCGATTAAGAGGATGCGAGGCAAACTGGGATCGTCGCGCACGAAGTCCCAGGCATTCGATTGCCCGTTTACTTTCTGCTTCTTGTGGATCGGCAGGTAAAAGTTTCCGAGATTCTCCTGCAGGACTTTTTCCCAGGCTTGTTCTTTGGGCGAGAGTGTGGAGACAAGGCTCTGATATTTTGCATCGATAGCCGCTTCTTCTTCCGCCTTTGCTTTGGCAGCTTCGCTGGCATTCGTGGGTTCTCCCTTTGGGGGAGCGGCGTGTGCGGCAGTGGAAACTGCCAGAAGAAATATGAGAAGGCGAAATGTGTTCATCTACTATTCGACGATGCGGATCAAGCGTTGGTCGTGATGAAGGCGCCCGTAGTTGTCGGTCGCTTCTACTTGGATAAGGTGGGATCCAGGTTTAGCGCCTTTTGGCAGTGCCGCTTTCCAGAGATGGTCGGATTGGATGGGGGGATTCAGCGGGCGGGGATTGTCCGGATTGCGTTCCAACTCGCGGTTTCTCACTTCGACGTAGTATGGATCCTCTTCGAGAACTTTTTCCAAGGCGATCCATTCTTTTGAATCTCCGAGTTTCATGTGAACCGTCGATTTTTTTGATCCGTTAAAAACGTTCACATAGACCATGGCGTCGTCCTGACGGGAAGCTGAAATTTCATCTGGAGCGTGAATGCTGAATTGATAGGACTCCGGTTGTCTGGCTGCTTTGAAATCAAGGGTGTGGGAGGTGCCATCAAAGGTGATGATCGAGTATCCATTTGGCGCGCCGTCGCGCATCGTTGCGTGGGGAATTCCGAGTTCGTCTTTCTCCCCTTTCCACCAGGTTCCGCAAACGGTGACGTTGACGATATGGTGATGGGGTTCAGTTCCTTTCCAGCCATCACTTTCGTCAATGAATTGGTGGGCTTGCCAGTGTGTGTGGCCCGAAATGGATAAGGTGTAGGGGCGCTTTTCGATAAGGCGGTAAAGCTCTGTTCGGTTTTCAACTCCTGTGAGAGGAATGTGCATCATCAACATCACGAGTTTCTCTTCCGGAACGAAAGCTAAATCGTTCTTCACGAAAGTAAGCTGTTGCTCGTCCAGTCCGCCGACGTAGGTCATTTTCCCGCTGGAACTTTGACGTCCCCATTCGACATCGTCGAGAACGATGAAGTGCACCGGGCCGTAGTCGAAGCTGTAATAGTTCGGCCCGAAATGCCGGTGAAACGTTTCGTCGGAATCCACGTCATTCGGAGAGTCGAAGTTGAGATCGTGATTGCCGATAACATTGTACCAAGGAATTCCGATCAGGGCGACATTCGCATTTGAAGGGCGAAAGAGGTCCAACTGATTGTTCATGATGTCTCCCAGCGTCACGCCGAACTTGGCATCGGTTCCGACCAGTTCGGCAATTACGTCATGCGCGATATAATCAACCTCGTCGATATTGGATGGCTGGGGATCGCCGAAGAAGATGGCCTTGAACTTCTCCGGTTCTTCCTGCTTGGTCAGAGCGAAATCGATCGTGTCTGGAAGCGGGCCTGTGGGCTTTACCCCAGGGTATCGAAAGTTGGCAGGCGAGCCGTTCGGCTTATGGATATAGTAGAACTGCGGGATGTTGTATTCGTTAAGAGGCGTGGCCCAGCCGGATGGCTTGATAACGAAGAAGATAGTGTCGTCATCGTAGGGGAGCGTCCAATTTCCCTCCGAGTCAGTCGTAGTCACTTCGCGCTGGTTGGAGACCTGGATGCCTTCGATGCCGGTTTCACCTTCGTCGCGAGTGCCGTTTCCATTTGCGTCGTGATAGACAACTCCAGAGGCGTTTTCGGCTATTACGGAGATTGGGAATGCGAGCAGCGTCGCGAGGAGAAAAGGGGTGGGGATTTTCATTGTGATTTGTCTTGTTCCAACCAACCACCGGGTTGCTTGGTCGCTTGGGCGGTTACGTCAGTCCACCATGCGTCGAAATCTGCTTTCATCGAAGTGGCTCTGTCAGATTGTATCTCTGCGAGGTCTGTTTTTTCTGATGGGTCGTCTTTTAGATTGTAGAGTTCAATCCTGGGGTTTTCGAAGGTTCCTGGCTTTGCCTTGGGGTGCTTCACAACAAGTTTCCAAGGGCCTTTCCGCATTGCCTCAGATCGAGATCCGCCATTACTCAGTGAGGCCCAATACAGAGGGCGTGGTTCAAGGGTGTCTCCATTCAGGAAAACATGTGAGAAATCGACTCCATCCAGTTTATGGGGCGTTTCAGTGGCGCCAGCAAGTGAGATCAGAGTCGGCATGACATCGATACTGATAAGTGGTTCATCGGATTCTGAGCCCGCTTCGATTTTTCCGGGCCACCACGCTATGGCTGGTACCTTGTGTCCACCTTCGTAAACGTCACCTTTATGGCCGCGAAGGTTCGGATCTCCGCTCGGCAGGTCGCGCGACGGGCCGTTATCGGAAAAGAAAAGGATGAACGTGTTTTTATCGATACCGAGTTCTTGCAGGGTTTTTCTCAGTTGGCCGACTCCTTCGTCAATGGGCATGACCATACCTTTGTATTTGGCGATGTGTTCTTCCTCCGATGCGTTCTTCCAATCCCAGCGTTCCCAGTTTTCCGTTGTCCGTCGGACAGGATCTCCAGGAACCTGGAGGGGATTGTGAATTGCTTCGTGTGCGATGTAGAGGCAGAAGGGCTTGTCTTGTTTTCCGTGTCGACGAACGAAGTCATCAGCATACTGATTGATTAAATGGGTGGAGTAACCTTCTTCCGGCGTTTCTTTCTCCCCATGCCACCAGTCGTGTTCATAGTGGTCACCTACGTGGCTGATGAAATCGATGTTTCCACTGTGGTATCCAACAAATTCGTCAAAGCCGTGTCTTTGCGGATGAAAATCATCCGAGTTCTGAGGGTATCCTTGATGCCATTTTCCAACTAACCCGGTGGTGTAATCGACACTCTTGAGAGCTTCTGCGAATGTAAATTCGGAGAGAGCGAGTCCTTTCCTGTGTTCCGGGTGATCTGCAACTGGGTGGATGACTGCTTCGATTCCCGCTCTTTGTTGATACCGCCCCGTGAGGAGCCCGGTGCGGGTGGGAGAACAAACGGTTCCTGAGGAGTGAAAGTCGGTCAGCCGCATTCCCTCCGCGGCAAGCCGATCGATCTCGGGCGTTTTGAAATACGGATTTCCAAAACAACTGACCCCTGCATATCCCATGTCGTCGACCATGATGACGATGAGGTTTGGGCGTTCCGCCGCAGAGAGTGAAAGTGAAATTAGAAAGGATAGGGCGAATAACCTGAAGAACATCGAGGCGATTGTAGGGAAGTCTGGAAAATCGAAAAGGGACGTATATCCAGTTCGTGCCTGCGATCAGTCCTCTCTGGGAAGGAGCGTTCTCAGGTAGGATTCGCCTTTTTCCGCTTCTTCGATTTGGTCGTGGGGAACGGGAAGAATCATCGTCTGTTTGCCCACATGTGCTCCCTGATTTCGTGGCCCGATGCGGGCATAGGTGAGAATCATCTTTCGCTCGACTCCATCGTCCCAATCAAGTCCAACCAGTTTGCACTTGGGAGACCAGTAGATGTAGTTGCCATCTACGTAGATTCCCTTTTCGCCAATGACGACAGGGACTTGGCTGGGTTTCTTCTCCTCATCGTATTCTGTGTAGTGCCATGAAGCGATTTCTCCATCTCCCTGTAGTAGGCGATTCACTTCGCGCCCACGCCGGACGAGCGGAATTCCGGCAATCAGGCCGATAGCGGTTGAAGCAATACCTACCGCTGTCAGGGGAATCCAGGGATTGCTCTTGCCGGAAATCGCACCTATCGCAGCGAAGCAGAGAGTCAGGAAAAGCGCTGCTACTCCGACCCCGACACAGCCGCTGCCCGCCTGTAATGGCGTGTTTTTTGGCTTCTGTTCGGGTTCGTTCATCAATCGTCGAAAGACAGACGGATGTTCACGCTCTTTTGGCGAGCGCCAAAAACGTCACGATTCCCAGGTGACTTCTGTTTTCACCGAGTTTGCGAGAAAGCACTCCTGATGTGCCTTGTGATGGATTTTCTCGAGATCCTCTGGCGAAGGTTGCTTTTCTCCTGAGAAGGTAATCTGTGGATGCATGACAACCCGAGCGAGCCAAGGCTTTCCATTCTCTCCTTTTTCAAGATAGCCCACGGCTTCGTCTTCGTAGCTGTCCACCACGAAGCCGCTCATGGATGCGATTGCCAGAAAGGTGAGCATGTGGCAACTGGCCAGCGCTGCCGTGAAAGCTTCCTCAGGATCAGTGGCATCTGCATCACCTAGAAAGTCGGGGGCAGCAGATGCTTTGAGAGTCTGGTTACTGCGGGGAAAATTCCACTGATGGCCTCTCGGGTATTCTTTATATCCGAAACCGCTGCCATTTCTTTTCCAGTTCAGGGAGGTTTTATGTTCGCTCATACCTATCCAGTCGGGGATGAATAACAGGGAATCAATCGGATTTCCGTGTCGTGATTAGAAGCTGTCGCGTCTTTTTTCGGTGGCGGAGGGTGGAGCGGGTGTTACGATCTTTCATGCGAAAACCCTTGCTGGCCGTCTTTGGGGCGGTTGTTTGTCTACTTTTGTCCGTTTCTGCTCGGGCCGATCAGTCTGCCCAGTCGTTCAAGAAGCAAGTCAATGAGACGATCGGATTGGATTACCTGCTCTATGTTCCCGCAGACTATTCCGAGGAATCTGAGAAAGAATGGCCTCTTGTGGTTTTTCTACACGGCGCTGGCGAGCGGGGTGCCGATTTGGAGAAAGTCGCCCTGCATGGTCCTCCAGCAAAAGTGAAGGCTGGGGAGTCATTTCCTTTCATACTCGCTTCACCACTATGTCCGGAAGGCGGATGGTGGACCGATGAGCCTGTGCTGGAGTTCATCGGCCACCTCGAGGAAACGCTGAAAGTCGATACTTCTCGAATCTATCTCACTGGATTAAGTATGGGAGGATATGGCACCTGGCACTTTGCCACCCGTGCTCCAGAAAGGTTTGCCGCCATTGCTCCTGTTTGCGGCGGGGGCATTCCCTACTTGATGCGTTGGATTAAGGAAATGCCAGTCTGGGCATTCCATGGTGGCAAGGATACGGTAGTTCCTCTGGATGAATCTGAGCGTCTGATAAAAAAACTGAAAGAATTTCAGAATGAAGACGCAAAGCTAACCGTCTACCCGGAAGCCGGACACAATTCGTGGACAGAAGCGTATGATACCGCAGCCCTCTATGAGTGGCTATTGTCCCATTCGTTGCCGGTAGACAACTGAATTCCTCTGGAACCGTGTTGGAAGTCATTCATCTCAGTGACACTCATTTCGGGCCCGATCACTCTCACGATATACGGGGAGCGAACGCGTGTGATCGTGCATGTACTCTCGTGAAAGCGATCAATGAATTGCCTTTTGATCCCGATTTTATTGTTCACACAGGGGATGTTGTGAATGATCCTGACGAGGGTGCCTATGCCCTGGCGCAGGAAATACTCTCAGAGCTAAAGGCTCCCGTGTATTATGTGACCGGAAATCACGACGATGTTCCGATGATGCGAGCGGCACTCGATTTCGCAGATCATGAATTGCTCGTGCCGGAGTCTGACGATCAACTCTGCTATCGGATCAAGAGTGCTGCGGAAGATTTCGAGTTTTTCGTCATGGATGGAAAAGTCCCAGAGGAAGAAGGTCCCCATGGTTATTTGTCAGACAACCAGGTAGAGGCGGTGTTGAGCCAAATATCAGGCGAAAAACCGATTGCGGTTTTCCTCCATTATCCACTGACTCCAATTGGTTCGAAATGGATCGATAAACATTTGTTAGTCAGCAATGGTGAGGCCTTTCATGATGCCTTGGCAGAAAAAGCAGGCTCGCAATTACGGGGCATTTTTACAGGGCACCTTCATCGTGGTTTGCAATTGTATAAGAATGGAGTCCTCCAATCTGGAGTCTCAAGTCCCGCCTGTGAGTTTTCGGCGGGTCCTCATGATGATTTCTGTGACTTTCTGCCAGGTGGTCCCATTCCTTTCAATCACATTAGTTTCACGGCAGATTCGACCATGGTGAAATCGTATTCGCTGCCGTTTCCGGGAGATTCATGAAGCGAGCCATTCTCGTTTTTCTGAAATTTCCCGAACCGGGTAGAGTGAAGACCCGGCTCGCTGCGAATCTCGGTCCGGAAGAGGCTGCGCTGGCTTACCGCAAGATGGTTTGCCGTGTTTTCGAGCAATGTCGCAAAGCTCGTCCCGATGCGATAGGAATCGCTTTCGATCCTCCAGAGAATCTGGAAGGCATACAAGCCTGGCTGCGACCTTGGCTGGATGCTTATTTTGGAGAGGTCGCCTGGATTCCACAGTCCCCGGGAGATCTGGGAGAACGCCTGGAGGGTGCGGTGGCAGATGCCTTTGATTGCTTCGGACCATCGAAACTCGCGGTGATTGGGACCGATTGCGTGAATCTCGAAATCGAGATTTTTGATACTGCCTGGAGGTCGCTTGAAAGGGAGAAAACCGTCGTATTCGGTCCTGCTGATGACGGGGGATATTATTTGGCAGGCGTCTCTGAACCCAGGCCGGAATTGTTCAAGGATATACCGTGGAGTTCCTCCTCTACGCTGGAGGCGAGTATTTCGGCTGCGAAAGAGGCAGGGCTCTCCGTTTCCCTCTTGGCTTCTCGAACGGATATTGACACGCTGGCTGAGTGGAAAAGTGAGGAAAAAGAGCTGACCGGACGCCGGTGCGTCTTTTTTGATCGTGATGGAGTGGTGAATCGATCTCCGGGGCCCGGATACGTCCTGTCCGAGGGTGCGTTTCACCTCAATCCGGGCATACCAGAAGCGCTCAATTGGCTAAAAGAGCGCGACTGGCTCTCGATTCTCGTTACCAGCCAGAGGGGAGTGGGAAAAGGCCTGATGACAGAGGACGATTTGGATCGAATTCATCAGAAAATGCAGACCGAACTGGCCCAGTCCGGGGCTGGCTTCGACGGAATCTATGCCTACACGGGTAAAGAGAATTGTTTGCATCTACCTAAGCCTGACCCGGAAATGATCGTATCAGCTTCGGAAAGTTTTTTTATCGACCTGCGTCGTAGTTATGTAGTGGGGGATGCGGATCGAGATATCGAAATGGGAAAAAATGCCGGATTAGCCGGAACGATTCGTATCAAGGGTGAGAAACCCATTGGCATTGATGCCGATTGGACATTACAGGAAACCACGGAAATAATTGAATTATTCGGAGAAATTTTGTAATTGTGAAAATTTAAATTGTGACTCGCTTTTACTTGTTTCATACGTAGAGTAAGTTTTCGGTCCACGAGACCGGGTCGATCACCAGAGAATTTGCCATGGCTAGAGCTTCCAACCTGACAATGTGTTCCTTCTGCGGTAAGAGCCACGCAGAGGTAAAGAAACTGATCGCCGGCCCCGGCGTCTATATCTGTGACGGCTGCATCAATGTGTGCCGCGGAATTCTTGAAAAAGAGCTCCACGAGGAAGAGGAAGAAGTTTCCGCAGACCTTTCCGTTCCCAAACCGAAAGAGCTTCTTGAGAACCTCAACAATTACGTCATCGGCCAGGACCATGCGAAGAAGGTTCTCTCCGTTGCAGTTCACAATCACTACAAGCGACTTCAGCAGTTTTCTGCTCCCGCGAAAATTCGCGCTCACGGAAAATTTTCTCAGTTTGAAGACGTCGAAATCGAAAAGAGTAACATCCTTTTGATTGGGCCTACCGGTTCCGGTAAGACATTGCTGGCCAAGACTTTGGCAAAGCTGCTCAACGTTCCTTTCTGTATCGCTGACGCGACAACCTTGACCGAAGCAGGCTACGTTGGAGAAGATGTCGAGAACATCATTCTCCGCCTCCTTCAGGCCGCTGATTACGACGTAAAGCGTGCCGAGATGGGGATCATCTACATCGACGAAATCGATAAGATTGGTCGCAAGACGGAAAATGTCAGCATCACTCGAGATGTGTCAGGTGAAGGTGTTCAGCAGGCCCTCTTGAAAATGCTCGAAGGCACCATTTGTAACGTCCCCCCTCAAGGTGGTCGGAAGCATCCCCAGCAGGAATACATCCAGGTAAATACCGAGCGTATCCTTTTCGTTTGCGGTGGTGCTTTCGTCGGACTGGAAGAGATCGTAGGGCGCCGTCTCGGCAAGAAAGTCCTCGGTTTTGGCGACGAAATTACCAAGGTAGCAAGCGAGAGCGAAATTGAGAAACAACTCCGTAATATCTCGCCCGAAGACCTTCATGGTTTCGGCCTGATTCCCGAATTTGTCGGACGTCTCCCCGTCGTTTCGACCCTCCGTCCGCTGAAGCGCGACGAACTGGTGCGTGTTCTTACTGAGCCAAAGAATTCGATGGTGAAGCAGTACAGCAAGCTCCTCGCTATGGACGGAGTCGATCTCGAAATCACCGAAGACGGTCTCGAAGCGATGTCGGAAGAAGCCATCGAAAGAGGGACTGGCGCTCGCGCACTTCGCTCAATCTTCGAGAAGCTTATGCTTGAAGTGATGTACGAGGCGCCAAGCCACGATGGGTTTACTCACGTTGTCGTCGACCGCGAAGTCGTCGAAGGCGAGAAAGAAGCCAAAGTCACTGTCGACGAGAACCGGACTTCTCCGGACGACGAGAAAGAGGCTGCCTGAGCGGCCCCTTTTTCCGAAAAATAGATTTGTGCTGCGGGGCTATCCCGCAGCCTTGATCCCCTCTTCGAGAATCTTCTGAGCACCTAGCCCGTGCGCGGGATCGCAAAGGGAATACACTGGGAGTTCGGGATCTTCTATCAGCGCGAGAAAGTGGCGGCTCGCATTTTCCATGTGAGCAGGCTGTTCAGGAACCTGAACTTCGACTCCTTCTGGATTCTCCGAAGTAGCGAGAAATATTTTTCCGTGGTAATCGGGCTCAATCAGCAGCGTTCCACCGCTCCCATACAGCGTCGTGCTGTAGGAAGTCATTTTTCCGATCTGTGTCCAACTGGCCTCCGTCGTGGCGAGGGCGTGTGGGTATGAAAGGACGAGAATCGCATTGTCTTCCAGAGACAGATCAGGCTTTAGCCCGGTGTTGATCTTGACTCCTGTAACAGAAGTGGGTTGGCCGAGCAGCACATCGGCTAGCAACGAGCCATAGCAGCAATAGTCCATGAGCGCTCCTGCTCCATTCAGTTCAGCATCGTACAGCCACTCGCAAAACTGACGGGAACAGCCGAGTTCAACCGGGCCCTGATGCGCGGCGCGATATTTCACCTGCCACAATTGCCCGAGTTCGCCCGCCTCAACCATGCAGATGCCATGGCGAAGTTGCTTCCACCAGGCAAAGGGCCAGTTGATCATCAGACGCACGCCGCTCTTTTCTGCAGCATCGAGCATTTTTTGAGCTCCGGCGAGTGTGGCTGCCATCGGCTTTTCGACAAGGCAGTGAAGTCCTTTCTCGCAGGCTGCCACCGTAAGATCCTCGCTGAGCTTGTTGCTGCCAAAAATATAGACTGCTGTCAGATCTTCGTTTTCCAGGAGTGCTTCGTAGGAGTCGTAGGTCTTTCCGGGGAATTCCGCGCGATATTTCTCAAGTAGTTCGGGATCTGTATCTGCGGCGCCGACCAACTCGACTTGTCCGGTTGCGACGAGTTCCTGGACGTTGCTCCAGACGTGGTCGTGATGAAGACCTAAAACTCCAATGCGATGTTTCATGAAATGATCAGTAGTGGTTTGTCAGGCGAGTCCGAATTTGGAGTCGATCGGTTTCTGGTATTCGCGGAGAGAACCTGTCAGGACTTCCTCTACGTTAACCTCCCGGCCAGCAAGGCTGGATTCGACGACAGTGTAGGCGCAAGCCAGATCTCGTAGGCCTTCCCCGCCACTGCACTCCGGTTGGGTTCCGTTTTCGATAGATTGAAGCCAGTCGAGTTGGGAGAGGGCGAAGTCGTTTGTGATCCCTTTGGGGAACTGCGCTTCTTTGAGCGAGTCGGGAGCTTCGCTCTCATACCATTCTTTCAAAGAGCGAGGTTCGCAGCCATCGAGTTGGATCGAATCGCCGGTGACTCTTCCGTTCGCTCCGTAAAAGACGGGGCCTTCTCCTACGACTGTTTTGGTCCCGTGCCCGCCCCAGCTGCCAAACATTGATCCAGATGCACCAGACTGCATTTTGAAGTGGGCGTAGAAAGTGTCGTCTGCATCGCATTCGATGGGATTTACCTTCTTGTCGTCCCTGACAAGGTATCGAGTAGGCTCCACTACTTCCGTGCGAGCAGAGATGGACTCCACTTCGCTGCCTCCGATATACCGGATCATGTCGAAGAAGTGAGGGCCTAGATCCAGAGCCATCCCGCCGCCTTCGGAGAGAACGTGCCGCCATGGAGTCTCTGCCACAATCAGGTCGGGCGCCCACCAGGTTCCGATATTTCCCATCACCGCCATTTGCAGCGCACCTGCAGGGCCGCAATCGCTGAAAGCCCACTGCTGATGCCTCACGCCCTCTACGAACCGGAGGTTCTCAAACACGCCAAAGGTCACTCCTGCTGCTTCGGCCTGTTCACACATGCGTCGTGCGCCTTCCATTGAAACGGCGAGAGGCTTCTGGGAAAGAACGTGTTTCTTTTTCTCAAACGCCAGGGCCGCAATCTGGTGGTGTAGGCTGTGGATGGTGAAGTCGTTGATCGCATCGACTCGATCTGAAGCGATCAGGTCTCGGTAATCGGTGAATACTTCTACCTCCGTATCGGGCTGAAAGTCGGAGAGATACTGATCTCCCACGGCGAGTGGGTCTCCCGGAATGTCGGAGACAGGAGTGCGCTGTGGCGGACCTTCCCCGCGCTTCACATAGCTCTCCGCGTCTTCTCTTTTTCGGGAACACAGGGCGGTGATTTCAAAATTGTCGAAGCCTGCTTCGCGCAGAATCTTGTAGCCTTCCAGATGTGCCGCGAGGATGCGCCCGCAGCCGATAATGCCGATTCGAATCATGGGGTGAACCTTACCGGGACGAGGAAAATCGCAAAAGGAAAAGCATGGACCGCGATGATGCAGCGTCTAAACTGAGTTGCGCACTATGGAATCGTCTGAAGATCCGCAGAATAAGCCGGAAGTAAAAGAGCAGTTTGCCCAGACTCGACGAAGTCTGATCGAGCGTCTTGCTGATTGGGAAGATCAGCGGACGTGGGAAGACTTTTATCAAACCTACTGGCGACTGATCTACAGCGTCTCCACCAAGTCAGGGCTGACCCACGACGAAGCCTTTGATGTCGTCCAGGAAACCGTCCTGTCCGTAGCGAAACAGTGGAAAAAGGGGCAGCAGTACGATCCCGACAAGGGCTCCTTCAAAACGTGGCTGATGAACATCACCCGCTGGCGGATTGCGGATCAGTTTCGAAAGAAACAGCGAAACCCTGCCGCCATGAACCAGGCCGGGGGCACTCCCGATGGAGATGGCGATTTTCGGGACACGGCTACAGTCGAGAGAATGGAAGGTGTCGATGGAGGTGATGTCCTCGACCGCATGTGGGAAAACGAGTGGAGAGCAAATCTCTCGCAGGTGGCCATTGAGCGAGTGAAAAAGCTGGTTTCACCCAAGCAATATCAGATTTTCCACGCCTATGTCATCAAGGAGTGGGATACCGCTCGCGTCAAAAAAGAACTCGGCGTCAGCCAGTCACAGGTGTACTTGGCCAAGCACCGAGTAGGTGGATTGATCAAAAAGGAGATCGAAACTCTCAAGAAAGAGTTTTCCTGATCAAGACTACTTACGGACGTTTTCCTTTTCCCGTTCGCAGTCTTCGCGAAGTGCTGCGATCTCGCGAGCCTTCTGGGTCTCGAGATCGGGAATCTCGTGAAAGCTTCCGTTCGCTGTCGCTTTGGCGATCAGGTCATTGAGAAAGACTTCCCGTTCCGCGATCTTTGCCTTGAAACGCTCGTCGATCGCCGCGATTTCCGCTTTCTGCTCTTCAGTCAGCTTCTTTTGCGGCTCGGATTTCTCGAGCCGCTCCATGGCGAGTTCGTAGGCGCTTTTCATCGATTACTCCTCTTCTTCCGTTGCTGGTTCCTCAGCTTCGGGCTCGGGGGTCTCTTTTACTTCGCCTAATTGAAGTTCCGGCGTAGCCGCGATCAATTCAGTAATTTCCGGCCATCCTTCAGAACGCTGAAGCTGAAAAGTGTGGAGGTAGACTGCGACGACTTCAGGATCGTTGTCCTTCAGTAGTTTGGTGACCGTGGTCTTGAGTTTCTTCGCGTCGATGTCTTCTGGGAGGTCTTCAGCAGCACCCTCACCGTCGTGCTCGATACCAAGACCGTCGAGAAATGTGGTGAGCATGTCCTGGTGGGCTTTCATGAGCCAGAGCTGAAGAACATGTTCTGCAATTTCATTCGAACCCTTCAGGCGGATGTTTTTCGCCATCCATTCGATCTGCGCAGGGGCGGGCTTTCGCTGTATGAAAACGGGGCGGAGTTTTCGGTTTGCGGCAAGGGATGCAAGAGAGGCAGAGTAGACCTCCCGTTGCTCGTCACGCAGGTATTGAAATACGGAAACGGCGGTCTCCGGTTTCATCTCCTGAAACATCTCGTAGGCTTTCATCGTGAAAAGAGGGGTTTTCGATTGCTGATGCAATTTCAATAATCCCTGAAGATTGTTACAGAAAACCAGTCGACGCAACGGATATTGTGCCGCTCGGTTAGGATTCTCACATGGCAAGGGTGGCAGATGCGCCCTCCAAGAGGTATGTTCGCCCCTCATGAGCGATGGCTACGCCCTTTTCGATCTGGATCACACGCTACTGCCGTACGATACGCAGGCGTTGTTTTGTAATTTTGTGCTCAAGAAGGAAGGGTGGCGGAGGGTTTACCTTCTCTGGTACCTCCCATTGCTTCCTCTGGCAGGATTGAAGATCCTGTCTCTCCGTTTCACAAAACGACTCTTTTTCAGTTACCTGTTCGGTATGTCTCGGGATCGGCTGGATAAGTATGTGGCCGAATTCCTCAAAACAGACTTCGACTCCTCCCTGTATCCCGAGGTGGTAGCAGAACTGGAACGAAACAGGGCGGAAGGGCGAACTCTCATTCTAAACAGTGCCAGCCCGGAGTTCTATCTAGGACCCATCGCAAAAAAACTCGGCTTTGATTTCTACCTCGGGACCGATATGGGAATCGGGAAAACAGTCTCGTTCCTTCCTCCTATTTCGGGACCGAACAACAAGCAGGGAGCCAAGATCGATGCCATGCGCGAGCGAGACCTGATACCGCCCGATGTGGACATGCTCGCGAACTCGTGGGCGTATTCCGATAGTTCAGCCGATATCCCGCTACTTTCTGTTGCCGAGCATGGGGTGATGATTCATCCGGGCGAAAAACTGGCGAGTGTCGGGTTGGAAAAAGGTTGGCGCACACTAACGCCGTCCCGCCCCTACGAAGGCAAGTGGGGCGCACGGATGGCTTCGCTGGCACAGGCGTTCGGGTTCTACTCTTTACCGAAACCGGAATAACCCGACAAAGCATTCGCTGTGCTAAGAATTTTCGAGTAGAAAACCACTATGTCAGACAGCCCTTCGAGTCCTCCTTTGGCCAAACGCTCCTGGTTATCGCTCGCAGCGGTGCTTTTTGTTCAAACTCAGAACGCCTTCAACGATAACTTCGTAAAATTCGTTCTGATGGGCCTTGCCATGGCTGTGGCTGCCGAGTCCGCGATTGGGAAAAATATCGAGTATATCCTCGCCGCGATGATTCCGCTTCCATTCATCCTTCTGGCTCCCGTGGCTGGCTATATGTCGGACCGCTTCTCGAAGCGGGATGTGATCTTCCAGTGTCTCCTTCTTCAATTGGCTCTGTTCGTCCTCATCTGTTTGGCAATCGTCTTTCGCTCGGTTGAAGTGGCTGTGCTGGGGTTCTTTCTACTGGCCGTACAGTCGACATTCTTCTCACCAGCCAAGCAGGGCATTCTGAAAGAGATTGTTGGATCGGAACGGCTTGGCTTTGCGAATGGTTTGATGTCGATGCTAACCATGGTGGGTATTCTCGGCGGCATGTGGTTGGCTGGCTACTGGTTCGATATGCGCCTTGCCTCGAAGAATGAGTTACTTGGTATGCAGATGGAGAATGGATGGAGTGCCGCTCTCGTTCCTGTCATAGCGGCTTGCGGCGCTTGTCTGATTGCCATCGTGATTGGGCGCATGGTGGAAAAGACTCCTGCTCACGCGGGCGAGAAATTTTCTAGAACGGTCTGGATTCGTCACTTTATCCACCTGAAGGAGTTGTTCTCGCGGAGTATGCTCCGAAGCACTGCGCTCTTCATCACTGGGTATTGGTTAGTCGCCAATTTCCTCGGGCTCGGATTTGTCCAGTTTGCCAAGGAGATTTATCCCAATGCAAGCAAAGCCGGTCGAATGACGGAGACTGCGAAAATGCTTTCCTGGGTTGGTGCTGGATTGATTGTCGGTAGCGTCATTGTTTCTCTGTTGAGCCGGAAACGCATCCAGTATGCATTCTCTCCCTGGGGGGGCATCGGGATGGCTCTGGGACTCGGGGGCGTTGCCTTTTTTGGTCCCGGAACTCTCAGTTGGAATGTGAGCCTACTCGTAGTCGGATTTGCCAGCGGTTTTTATGTGATCCCGCTGAATGCATGGCTTCAAGATATTGCGGAAGAAGATCATCGTGCCCGCGTGATTTCCGCTTTGAATCTGATGACGGCTTTCTCAGGAATTGTGGCCATCGGCACAGGTAAATTGTTGCAGCTTGCAGGACTGACCGCCTCGCAGCAGGTGATTCCTTTTGCTGTATTTCTCGTTGTAGTGAGTGCACTTCTCGGCAGTTTCCTTAAGCGAACAGCCGCACTTCGATGAAGTTCCTCGCACAACTATTTTTCAGAGCCCTGATGTTGCCATTTGTGCAACTGCTCTACCGAGTACGCAAGATCGGTCGGGAAAGAGTGCCTGTGACAGGCGGTGTGCTTCTCTTGAGCAATCATGTCAGCTACATCGACTCCTTTGTCATCTATCTCTGTTCTCCTCGTCCTGTGCGGTTCGTAGTTTTGGAGGCCTATACAAAGGTGCCTGCGATAGGATGGTTTTTGAAGCTCTTCGGGGCGATTCCGATTCGCAAGACCTCGCCCAAAGATGCAATCGTAAAGACTGCGGAAGCTCTCCAACAGGGCGATGTTGTGTGCTTGTTTCCTGAGGGAGGGTTGACTCGGCTCGGCGTGACCGGGGAGTTTAAAAAAGGGTTTGAGCTGATTTTGCGAAAGTCCAAGTGCCCTGTCGTTCCTGTCTATATGGACGGGCTCTGGAATTCGATCTTTTCTTTCGAGCGAGGCAGCTATTTTAAAAAGCGCCCGAATGGTTGGACATGTCCGTTGCAGGTAGCATTCGGAGAACCTATTCCGGCTGAGGAAGCAACGGTGGAAACTGTTCGCCGAGCCGTGTGGGAACAGGGGGCTGAGGCATTTTCTCAGCGAAGGGAGTTTGACCGTCCCCTCGAAGTAAATCTGATTCGTTCATTGAAGCGAAAGCGCCGACGTTCCTTGTTCGTTGAATATGGGGCCGAGAAGAACCGAGACTGGTCCCGAGCCTATGTGACAGGCATGGCCATGGCAATGGCCCGGAGGTGGCTCAACAATCCTCCTGAGCCGGGTGACCGCATTGGGATTCTCCTTCCACCCGGACCGATGACGGCAGTCATCAATATGGGCCTCTTTCTGGCAGGTAAGACCCCTGTCAATCTTCCCTTTACCATCGACCAGAGGGAAACGGAGGCAGTCGCCAAAGCGATTGCACCTCTCGGAATTCGAACGGTGATCACCTCTCGGGCGTTCATGCCGCATTTGATGGATTTCTGGCATGGTGATGAGGGGCTCTTTCTGGACTTGAAGGCGGTGGTTTCTTCACAGTCTTCACCCATTGGATTGTTCGAGCAGGTCCGTGCTACTTTAGAACCCTCGTGGCTAGCTTGTTGGAGGTTGAATTTAAAAGAGAGGGACCTGGACCGTGAAGCGGTGGGGATAGTTTCGGAACCGGGCGAGGAACCGCAGTTCCTTACTGCTCGTGAGGTGCTCGCAAACGCCCTCCAGGTGAAAGCGGCGGATTTTGTCACGGGAGACGATGTGATCTTCACTGAGGACTCCCTGTGTCGACCAGAAGGATTGACTTTGGGATGCTGGACCCCGGCGCTGGGGAGAGGGCAGGCTGTGGCCCGGGCATTTTCCCAGCGTGAGTCTCATGAGATGCTGGAAAAGGCGATTCTGAACCAGGGTGTGACGATTGTTGCCGGATCGAGTGACTTTTTCAAAGTCATCGAGCAACCGCTGGCGATTCAGTCGATCAAATTTGGTATTGTCTTTGGACCTGCTACCCGCTGGAACATGGAAGACTGGGAGTCGACTCTCGATATACCTCTAGCCAGGGGGTGGTCGTTCCATGGTCGGGTAGTGACGCTGAGCAGGACCGATCCAAAAAACGATACGGCGGCTACCCATCAAGAGCAGAAGGGGAGGGATCCCAAATCAGTAGGGTTCCCCCTCCCGGGAATTGCCCTCAAGGAGGAGGAGGGGAAACTCGAAGTCCTTTTTTCTCCAGTGAGCATTCCCTACCAATGGATTCCGGGTCCCAGAGAAGTGGAGATCGGTCCCGAGGGATTTCTCTTCCTCCGCGGGGAAGGAATCGAGGAGTAGCTCAATCTCATCGGGTTTCCGTGGTTTTTTGCCCACTTTGCAAGGTTTTTAAAAAATCACTTGCCGATTGGCCATACTAGTGGCAGTTTCCCCGCCCTCAAAAAAGGCAGAGAACGATGGCATACGCAATTTTCAAAACGGGTGGCAAACAGTACCGTGTGGAAGCTGGCGACAAGATCGATGTTGAAAAACTCGACGTCGAAGTCGGCGATACCGTTACGTTTGAGGAAGTGCTCGCTTCCGGCAGCGGAGAAGGAATCTCCGTGGGTGCACCGTTTGTGGACGGAGCAACAGTCACCGCGAAAGTGGTCGACCAGTTCCGCGCCAAAAAGGTGATTGCATTCAAGTTCAAGCGCCGTAAGGGGCACCACAAGACCAAGGGGCACCGTCGTCATATGACTCGCCTGGAGATTGTCTCCGTCTAACTAAACTGATTACCTCGAGAAGACCATGGCTCATAAGAAAGGACAGGGAAGTGTTAAGAACGGCCGCGACAGCAAGAGCAAGCGTCGTGGTGTGAAAAAGTTCGGTGGTGAAGACGTCATCCCGGGTAACATCATTGTTCGCCAGTGCGGAACAAAGTGGCAGCCCGGAAAGAACGTTGGCATGGGCCGTGATTACACCATCTACTCTCTCGTAGAAGGCAACGTTCGCTTCGATCGCAACGGACGTCGCGTCAACGTTGACTCGGTTGAGGCATAATCTGCCTCAAGCCGGAAACAGGAAGCGCGTTCCATGCTGAACGTGGTTCTCTATCAGCCTGAAATTCCCCCCAACACCGGGAACATAGGCAGGTTGTGCCATGGCAGCGGCACAAACCTTCATCTCATCGAGCCACTTGGTTTCTTGCTCGATGATCGCTCGTTGAAACGGGCCGGCCTCGATTACTGGGCTGAGTTGGAGCCAACGATCTGGCCCTCTTTTGACGATTTTATAGGATCGGTAGAGGAGTCCGTTTCTGTCTACTATTTCACTACCAAAGCCAGACAAATCTATTGGGAAGCCGAGTATAAAAAGGGTGATTATCTGGTTTTCGGACCCGAAACAAGAGGGCTCCCGGAAAGTATATTGAGACAAAAATTTGACAGTTGCCTGACCATACCACAAGTACGTGGTAGGAGTCTAAACTTGGCTACTGCTGTAGGAATTGCCCTTTACGAAGGGATAAGGCAATTGTCTGTGCCGTGATTTTTCCAGCTTTTGCCTTGTCGTAATTTTAAAAAAACGTTAGACAAGAATTATCCGAGGATCGATTTACCGCTTCCTGACAACCCAACGTTTCCTATGACGTCACCACGCCCCAATTATGGAATTACCCGGATTGACCAGCCGGAGAAGAAAAATCACGGTTACTATGTGCGTATAACGCACCGCGGAAAGAGCCACCAGAAGTACTTCCCTGACAAAGCACTTGGAGGAAAAACCAAGGCGCTGAAAGCAGCAAAAGCTCATCGCGATTCGTTGCTCGCGAAGATGCCGAAGTACAAGCAGGAGGCTGCATCCAAAAAGAAGCGCCGCATCAAACAGTCCGGCGTTACCGGTGTGACTCACGTAGTATCCAAGTCGCCCAAGGGTAAGACCTATGAGTACTGGCAGGCCGCTTGGATAAATGAAGAAGGCAAGCGTCGCACTGCAAAGTTTTCGATCAGCCGTTATGGTAGTGAGAAGGCTCTCAAGCAGGCTGTAAAAGCCCGCAAAGATGGAGTGAAGGGAAAGCGATAATCGCTTTCCCTACTCTCGGGTGAAGAAACCTTTATCTCGCGAAAAAGTTCTCGTCGTTCGATAGATATGCGGCGAGAGTTAGGTCGTGTCCAGTCTTCTATCTACCCCCCAGACTTCGCTCGCGGTCGAAGCCAAAGAAATTGTACGGACGTACAAGATTGGTGAAAATCGGATTGAGGTCCTCAAAGGAGTTTCTCTTGCCGTTTCGAGAGGGGAGCGATTGTTTCTCGTAGGTCCGTCCGGGGCTGGCAAGACCTCCCTCCTCTACACGTTGGCTGGCTTAGAGCGTCCGAACGGAGGTGATGTGCTGATCAATGATCGGTCTCTGTATCGATTGGGACGACTGGAACAGGCGCGTGTTCGGAACACAAGTATGGGATATGTATTCCAGAGTTTCTTTCTCCTTCCCGAATTGACTGCGTTGGAGAATGTCATGGTCCCGGCCATGATTCGCGGAAAAAAGGCAAAGGAGCGTGCCCATTCCCTGCTGGAGAGAGTGGGACTTGAGAAAAGGGCAGGGCATTTACCTACCGAGCTTTCCGGGGGCGAGCAGCAGCGAGTAGCAATTGCTCGTGCTCTGATGAACGATCCAGAGATCATCTTCGCAGACGAGCCTACGGGCAACCTGGACACTTCGAATGGAGTTTCGGTGATGAATTTGCTGATGGACGTGGCAGAAGAGCAGCAGCGTACTTTGCTGGTCGTGACGCATGACAACGATCTCGCAGACCTCGGAGACCGAACAGTGACTTTGGTGGACGGGGAGATCGTCTCCTGGGGGATCTCGTGCTAGAATTTTGGAGTCACGCACGCTGTATGACTTCCACTCAAAAATTCACCAGCCTACTCGCTTTTTTCGCAGTGTTCTGGAACTGCGAATTGGAGGCCCATCCGGCCCATGCCAAGCCAGTGAACTATCCGTACGTGGTTGGCTTCGAACGGTTCCACAGTAGCTTGGACGACGACGAGTATCTTGCTCGAGGAGGTCTAATCCTTCTAAACGAACTCAATTGTGTAGCCTGCCACGCACCTCCTGAGCCACTTGCGCCATACCTCAATGGAGTTGTTGCTACTGATTTAGAAGGGGTGGCATCACGCCTGAGCCCAGTGAATATCGAGATCATGATCCGCAATCCGCGTTTCATGAAAAAGGACACGGTGATGCCGAGTCTTTTTGCGGGGCCTGATCGGGACCTGGAGGAGGTGGAGGCATTGAAACATTTCCTTTCATCACTGAAAACGGACATCCCGTCGTACGAAGTGGGTGATATCGAAGCCGGGCGTGCCTTCTACCACCGAGTCGGTTGTGCGGCGTGCCACGCGCCAGAAGTCGGGTATCGACCGCCCGGTGTGCCGGAGAATGCCGAGATTGAGCTCGCAGGCCTCCCGAGCGTTCCGATGAACCTTGCAGACTTGTATCATATCGATGCGGTTGCGCATTTTCTCCTTCATCCTAACAAGCATAGACCGTCTGGTAGGATGCCCGACTTCAACCTGACGGAAAAAGAAGCCACAGACCTGGCAGCGTATTTGAAAGCGGGTCCCGACCTGGTGTTGCCCGAGAACCTCTCGGCAGCGCTTGGGGCATCGGAAGGGTTCGAGATAGATCCCGTGCTCGTTGAGAAAGGGAAAGCGCTCTTTTCTCAGAAAAGCTGTTCGGCTTGCCATGAAACTCCCGGTACTGACCACTCGTTAGAGAAGGGAAAGGCTCTTGCCATGGCAGATCTCGATCCGGATTCCGAAGGAGGCTGTTTTTCCGAAAGGCCGTTGGGTGGGCCAGTTCCCTTTTACGGATTGGACGTCGTCCAGAAACGGGCAATTGCCGAGGCGCTACGCCGAATCGATGTGACGAAGCCATTCGATACTGCCGGTGAGATCGATTGGAGAATGAAACGACTGAATTGCTATGCCTGCCACGAACGAGATGGGATCGGAGGAGCCGAGACGGCGCGTGAGGTATATTTTGGATTCCAAACCGAGGAGGCGAAGAAAATGGGACTCTGGGGAAATCTCCCTCCCATGCTGGATAGGGTTGGCGCCAGGTTGACCGATTCCTGGCTTGAGAAAGTCATGACCGGGCACCCCGACAGAGGATCGGTCAGGAATTACATGATGGCTAGAATGCCCCTGTATTCCGCTGAGAAGGTTCAGCCTTTCCTCACGCAACTACCAGAGGTCGACCTCCCCAAAGACGTGGAGAAGGGAGGCCTGGGCCTATTTGGTGGCCGTAGTGCCGAACTGGGGCATCATTTGTTGGGGGCAGAAGGGAAACAATGTATCAGTTGCCACGATATTGGTTCCGAGAAGGCGACTGAATGGCCCGGCATTGATCTGGCCATTGCTCCAGACCGTCTGCGCCGCAGCTACTTCGATCGGCTGCTCCTGAAACCCCAGGAGACAATTCGGAGTATTCCCATGCCGGATCAGTTCGAAGACAACAAAGAGTCCAGAAAGGAACTCGATGCCATGTGGAGTTATCTCAAACAGATCAATTCAAAAGAGGAGAACTGAATCCTATCCTTCGAATCCTTTGTCTACCACCAGGCCACCTTTCAGGCCGTCGGCAGATTCGGTTGCTAACAGGTCACAACGTTCGTTCATCTCATGGCCTGCATGGCCTTTCACCCAGTTCCATGTAATCTTGTGCCCCTCCGCTGCAGCTTCGAGGCGCTTCCATAAGTCGACATTTTTCACCGGGGATTTGTCTGCTTTTTTCCATCCGCGTTTTTTCCACCCTTCGACCCAGCCTTTGGTCTTGGCATCCACCAGGTATCGGGAGTCGGAGTAGAGAGTGACTTTGCAAGGTTCCTTGAGAACTTCGAGACCGGAGATAGCGGCGAGCAACTCCATCCGATTGTTAGTCGTTTTCTTGAACCCCTGACAAAGCTCCTTCTCATGTTTTCCGTACCGGACGACAGTGCCGAAGCCACCAGGGCCTGGGTTGCCGCGCGAAGAACCGTCTGTGTAGATAAAAACCTGCTTCATGTGGCGAACTGGGAGGAAATAAATTCCGAAATTTCCGCAATCTCCTCTTGGGGAAAAAGGCGGTCTTTGTTTTCAAAGTGCTTCTTCCTGTCTCGCCTTTCCGGAAATTTTCCAGCATCAAGATCACAAACTTGAGCGAGCTCACCGTCACGCCAAACCCACGCTTTTTGTTGCCATGGGCCGACCACATAGGGGTTGGACCAAGTGTGGAGCGAGAGCACTCGGTCAGTAAGAGCTGCGGCGAGATGCATGG
This sequence comes from Verrucomicrobiales bacterium, assembly GCA_002698785.1. Lineage (GTDB taxonomy): Bacteria > Verrucomicrobiota > Verrucomicrobiia > Verrucomicrobiales > DEV007 > Arctic95D-9. The sequence continues at coordinate 210,550 of PAAG01000053.1, forward strand.
GGCCACTGTCGATACTGACAGACCATGCACTGCTGCGGATCAGTTGGATCAATTGACGGAGGTTGGTCTGCCCCAGGAGATCTGTCACGTTTTCCGGCCAGGTGATGTCCAGAGGGCGGGCAGGCATTCCCACGAGAAGAACAGGGGTCGGTGCTACATGGGCGCAGAACTCGATGACCTCTTTCGTGGAAAGCGACTTTCCTTTTCCGCGGGAAAAGGGGTGGAGAAGGATTCCTCCCGTATTGGACTCGTCGATTCCTAACACATCCTCTCCCGGAGGAAGCGTGAATTCCGGTGAGGAAATGTCCGACCCAATTTCTTCGGCTAATCGGAGGTTCCTGTCGATGGCGTGCATCCCGTGCCAGTCCGGTAGATCGACCCGTTCCGAATACATCAGCGGGGCAGATTCTCGAGCCTGCTGGAACCCTGCGATATTTTTGCACCCTGTTTTGCGAGAAAGCCATGCACTCCGGAAGAGCCCCTGAAAATCGACGACAAGGTCATACTTCTTTTGGGACAGCGTAAGGTCTGCCCATTTCTGTGCTTTTCGGAAACCTGTGATTCCGCGAAACTCCCTCCGGGGAAAAGTAATCACCTGATTCAAGAAGGGGATTCCCTCTAGCAGTTGGGCCCATTCCGAATTTACAAGCCAATCCAGTTTTGCTTCCGGGGCGGCACGATGAATAGCTTCAGCAGCAGGCAGGGTATGGACGACATCTCCGAGAGAACTCGGTTTGACGATCAGAATACGTTCGCACGAGGAGACATTCACGTTACTTCCCGAGCGAGAGACGGTGAGCAAGCATTTCCGGAAGTCCGGCTTCTACGATCTTATCCTGAGCTTTCTGAATATCGTATTCGATTCGGCGAACGGTGACCTCCTGGTTCTCGACATCATAAATAGCATAGGATGCGCGCCAGTCTCCATCACGGGGTTGGCCCGCGCTGCCGACGTTGATAAAATACTTTCGCCCCATCTCCAGCCGTACGGAAAGATCGTCAGACGGCTCGACGCTGTCGCCTTTCACATAAATTCTTGGAGTGTGAGTGTGGCCGTAGAAGCAAAGTTGGGTGAATTGATAGCTGAAACTGGCCATCGCATCGAATTTGTTCGTCACGTAGGTCCAGCCTCCGGGGGTATCGAGAGTCGCGTGAACGATAGTGAAGTCCTTAACCTGACGAACCAATTTCAAGTTCCCGAGGTATTCTTTCTCTTCCGGCTCCAGGCGAAATCTCGTCCATTCCATTGCCTGCCGGGCGAGAGGATTCAGTCCCTCGAGTGAGGTATCCAGGATAGCCTCTTCATCGTGATTCCCTTTTACTACCGGGCATTCTAATTCGCGAACAATCCGCAGGCATTCGTTTGGATCTGCGGCATATCCCACGATATCTCCCACACAAACATGTTCGGTGCAGCCTGCGTTCTCAGCATCTTCCAGAACGGCCTGGAAGGCTTCGAGATTTGCATGAATGTCTCCGAAAACTGCGTATTTCATCAACTACCCGGTACGGGGATTTGCCGTGGCGAGCCCCGAACTAAACATAGATAAGCGTTTTCGCAACGCGGGGGAAGCAAAAGAACCGAATTACGCCTTTTCGGTATGTCGAAATCTCAGCTCCGCTTTGCTGGGCGGGCAGGCTACTGTGGCAAAGAGAGCCCACCAGGCAGGGATTCCGGGCGGTTTCTCCTCTTCATGGATTCCACATCTGGGTCCGGATCGGAAATCCTCAGTGACCAGGGAATATCGAGCTTTTTTTCCAGATTCTTGATTTCTTTGATCAGGGTAGCCTTGTGCTGATGCCGCCCCTCACGATAGAGCCCTATCAGGTGATCATACGCCTCCTGCTCGCTACCGGGGCAATTCGCGAGGAAATATCCGTAGAAACGCCGCAGATATCCCGGTGCACCAGGGAGGTCCATGGCGTTCTTGTAGACTCTCGCAGTGGCACAGTTGTCCTCGAGCTTTTCTCGATAAATTTCTGCCATCTGGACAGGAATTGCATAAGACTCGGGAAGTTGCTCCATGCCTCGCTCCGCAAACTCAATTCCCTGGAAGGCGTATTCTTTGAAACGGCGATCCCGTTCGAATTTGGGCAGCTTTTCATCCAGTTCCATGTTTGCCGTCGCATTGATTCCCAGATGCCACGTAGCGGACACCCAGTGCGATTCGTCGTATGGCTCCAGGGCGACGACGACATTGTAAGTGTTCCTCAATTCCTCCCAGTCTTTGTTGCTGAAATGTTCGTATGCTTCCAACACCAGATACGTCGCAACCAGAGAGCGTAGGCCGCCCAAAGTTCCCATCAAAGCAGACTGGCTTAGCTGGTCCATTGCCGAGAGTCCCGGGGGAGGCAAAAGCATACCGGAATCGACCAGGCCTTTCCTCGCATTGTCTTCGAATGGAGTTCGAATCAAACCGAACAGGATCAGTCCGATCAAAACCAGGATGGTTCGGGGAACCTTCTGTAAAACGATGCTCACGACCTTAAAACTCCTTATCGACAAACACGAGCAGGGATAGCAGCACGTAGACTATGAGGTAGCCTCCTGTCAGTCCCACCATCTGCCATAGCACAGCAGCTATAATCGGGGCGCCTTGCACAATTCCTTCGCTGAAGGAAAACAGCTGAAAGTTCGGGATGATGACTTTGATCACCTTCACCGCTTGGATGACAAAGATATTATCGGTTTGGGTGGTCCAGTAGTTCGAAAGCAGGCTATGGGCGTGTCCGATCAGGAAGACAAGAATGCTGATGATGATCGTGAACAGCGAACTCGAGGCAAAAGTCGAAATGAATATCGTCACCGCCGCGACCACCGAAGCTTTCAGAAAAGAAGCGAGCACTGCCACGGTCAGTTCGGGGCGCAGGCCCTGCTGGCGTATCAGCTCGACCTGTGCCTGCATCTCCTCCGGCGTGTACTGCGCATTCGCTTCCATGGCCTGAATCTCCGCCGACACATAGAGAGTTTCCCGGGAATAAATCATGATGGCGCAGATCACGAACATCGCGACGAGCGAAGTCGCCACCACTGCGAGGACGCCAAAGAGTTTTCCGAACAGGTATTCGATCCTTCGCACTGGCTTGGAGAGAATCGTGTAGAGAGTCCGGTCTTCCTGATCTCGGGGAATTAGCAATGCCGTCGAGATAATCGCGAACAGCCAGGCGAAAAGATCCATCGTTCCGAAGGCCACTTTCTTGATCATCGAAAGTTCCTTTGCGGGAGTGGCCGGGATATTGAAGTTCCCGATTCCCACGATGATCAGCGCAAAAGCGAGGAGGAAGTAAAACGTCTTCATCCTCACAAGCTGAGTGACTGTGCTGGAAGCGATCGTCCAAACCCTGGCAAAGGAGAACAGAGGCACCGCCTTTGCCGGTGCGCGAAGTGATTTTTCCGAAGACTCCTCACTCATGATTTTTCTCCCTTCTCTTTGTCTCCGGCAATACTGATGAAAAGGCGTTCCAGCGTCGTTCGAGGATGTCCGGATTCGATGAGTTTGGCTCCTTTTTCTTCTTCCACCAGCGCATGTATTTTCTCGATCAGTTCGGGGGAGGCACCCTCCAGGGTCATGGCGTGCTGGTCTTCAACGGAAATCAGTTCGTCCAGTTGGCCCTCGCGTCTCATGCGTCCTTTGAAAATGATACCGACGCGATCGCACACCTCCTGGACCTGCTCGAGCAAATGCGAACAGAGAAAAACTGTGAATCCATCCTCCCGCAATCTCAGGATCAAATCCCGAATCTGGCGTGAGCCGACGGGGTCGACTCCTGCGGTAGGCTCGTCGAGAATCACCAGGCGAGGATTTTGAATCAAGGTCTGTGCCAGGCCGATCCGCTGCAGCATACCTTTGGAATATCCTCCAAGACGGCGATCTGCGGCTTCCTCAAGGCCAACCAGGTCGAGCAAATAGCCGATCCGGTCTTTTAATTCTGAGCCCTTCAGGCCGCAAAGTTTGCCGTAAAATTTCAAAGTCTCTGCCCCTGAGAGATGTTTGTAAAAATAGGGATTCTCTGGGAGAAAGCCGATTTCATTTCTGGCCCGAATATCTCCACTGTCTAAACCGAAGACCTTTGCGCTGCCTTTGCTGGGCGCCATCAGTCCAAGAACGACTTTCATCGTCGTGGATTTTCCCGAGCCATTAGGGCCGATCAATCCATAGACTTCCCCGGCCTTTACATCGAAAGACAGATTATCGACAGCCACTACATACTGCTTCAGCAGGCCAGTAGCGAAGACCTTGGTCAGATTTTTTACCTCTACTGCGAGCTCGCTCATTTCCTATTCGCGGATCGTAAACCCGGTTACGCCCTCTAAAAGCGGCACTGTGCGCTCTTCCTGTTCCAGAATGTGGTGTCCCAAGGGGCTGTCATGCAGATCCTGGATAAAATCGTCCAACTCTTCTTCGTCTCCCATGAGTTGGAGTTCGACCCGGCCATCCGGCAGATTTCGCACCCAGCCGGTGACGTCAAACCCCTTTGCGAGCTGTTTTGTCGAGAATCGAAAGCCCACCCCCTGGACTCTTCCTGAAAAATAATACTGTCTCGCTGTCATGACTAAGTATATACAAGAGATGCTGGGCTAGGCCAGTAAAATCAGGAATCGGTTGCTGTTGCTTCGTGGAGTAGAAGGATGTAGAACCTCGATAGAATATGGCAAATAAATTCCAGGCACTCTGTATTTTTTGCGGAGCGCACGACGGATCGAACCCCGCCTACCTGGCTGCTGCGCGGGAAATCGGGACCTACCTGGCGGACAACGGCATACGACTGATTTACGGCGGTGGAAGCTTGGGAATGATGGGGGCCGTCGCCGATGCTTGCCTTGAACGAGGTGGAGAAGTCGTGGGAGTGATCACTCGCTATCTCGAAAGCCGGGAACTCGCTCACCCAGGTGCCACCGAGATGCGTGTGGTCGAAAATATGCTCGAGAGAAAGCAGATGATGGGGCTTCTCTCCGATGCCTTTATTTCCCTTCCTGGAGGAATCGGAACATTGGACGAACTGTTCGAAATGCTCACGTGGAGCCGCCTTCAGGAACACGACAAGCCGAGCGGCCTTCTCAACGTGGAGGGCTACTATGACGAACTAATATCATTTTGTTTAAAGACTCAGGTAGAAGCCGGGTTTATCACGACCGAAGATGCGGCAAACCTCATCCACGCAGAGACAATCCCGGAACTCATAACAAAACTTGAAGAAGCAGCCGATCTGGGCCCATCTTCCCTCTACCGGAAATGAAGGCATACTTAGACCTCCTCGACCTAGTTCTTACTGAAGGAAAGCCCCGCGAAGATCGTACGGGAACGGGCACTATTGGCGTATTCGGCGCACAGGCTCGTTTTGACCTGCGGGAGACCTTTCCCTGCCTGACGACCAAGAAGCTCCACCTGCGCTCCATCATTCACGAGCTCCTCTGGTTTCTCAGTGGCGATACGAATATTAAGTATCTCAAGGACAATGGCGTCTCCATCTGGGATGAGTGGGCAGACGAAGACGGAAACCTGGGCCCGGTTTACGGCAAGCAGTGGCGTTCCTGGGAGATCGATGGGGGAAAAGAGTCCATCGATCAGATTGCGCGAGTCGTAGATTCCATCCGGACTAATCCTACCAGCCGCCGCCACATTGTCAGTGCATGGAATCCGAATGATGTCGAAGAGATGGCGCTTCCGCCATGTCACACGATGTTTCAGTTCTACGTCAACACGACGGACAATGAACTGAGCTGCCAGCTCTATCAGCGTAGCGCCGACCTTTTCCTCGGCGTCCCTTTTAATATCGCATCCTACGCTTTGCTCACCATGATGATGGCACAGGTCTGCGATCTGAAGCCCGGAGATTTCGTCCACACATTTGGAGACCTCCACCTCTATCAAAACCACCTCGATCAGGCGAAGAAGCAACTGGGCCGCGTGCCGCGCCCTCTGCCGGTAATGAAGATCAATCCTGATGTGAAAGAGATCGACGGATTCAAATACGAGGACTTCGAACTCATCGGATACGATCCTCATCCGACAATTAAGGCTCCTATCGCAGTATGAGTCGGCCGGTTCTCAAAGCGGTCGTGGCCATGGCGTCGAACCGCGTCATCGGGAAAGACGGAGATCTTCCGTGGCGCCTCCCTGAAGACATGAAGTGGTTTCGCAAGCTCACCATGGGCAATCCCATTGTGATGGGGCGCCGAACGATGGATTCATTAAAAGGGCCTCTTCCAAAACGTCGCAATGTAGTGATCTCACGCACGGCAAAAGAAGTTCCGGAAGGTTTTGAGCTCGTTTCCAGCTGCGATGCAGCGGTCGAGCTTCTCACCGAAGAAGAAACGATCTGCATTATCGGTGGTGGGCAGATCTATGCCGAGATGATTCCCAAGTGCGACGAAGTGCTGATGAGCTACGTCTATCACCCCTACGAAGGGGACACCACTTTGCCCGAATTTGAATCGGATTTTGAGCTCAAGGAAGTCCTCTACAAAGACGAAGACTTTGAGCTGCGGCGATACTGCCGACCGTAGTGAGTTAGCTTCCCTGAAGCGCTTTCACGTGGCTGGCCACAGCCTTCGCGAGTCCTTCCTGATTGTATCCGCCTTCGAGGACCGAGACGAGACGACCGTTGGCGAACTCACCAGCCATTTCCATCAGGATCGTAGTGAGTTGGGAAAAGTCTTTGTCAGTTAGCTCGAAGCGGCCGAGTGGATCATCGACACGGCTATCGAAACCGGCAGAGATGATGACCAGATCCGGTTTGAAGTCTTTCATCTTCTCCGTAAACGGTCCTCGAAAGGCAGCTCCGATTTCCTCCATTCCACAGCCTGCCGGTAGCGGAACGTTTAGCGTTGTGCCGAGGCCCTGGCCTTCGCCTGTTTCGTCTTTTGAACCTGTTCCGGGATACCAGGGGGATTGGTGAGTGGAGAAATAGAACGTGCTACTATCACCGTAGAAAATGTCCTGCGTTCCATTTCCGTGATGAACGTCCCAATCAATGATTGCGACTCTTTCTAGGCCATGTGCCTTTTGTGCATATCGAGCGGCAACCGCTGCGTTGTTGAAAATGCAGAAGCCCATTCCCCGATCAGGCGTGGCATGGTGCCCGGGCGGGCGGACGGCGCAGAAAGCATTATCAAAGGTACCAGCAACAACGCCATCGACTGCATTCAGTAATCCACCAGCAGCGTGCCGGGCCACCTCGAGGGAGTGGATACCAAAGTGAGTATCACCCGTGCTCAGTTGGTTGGACATATGTCCATCGATCTCAGTGATGACCTTCTCAAGGTATCCCTTCGTATGAGCGAGGATGATTTCCTCGTCATTAGCCTTTCGCATTTCGATCTGCGTGCACGATTCCGAAAGGCCGCTCGAAGTTAGTTTATCGTGGATCGCCGAAATGCGACCGGGTGCCTCGGGGTGGTAATCTCCGGTGTCGTGTTCGCAGAATTCAAGATCGAGGAGGAGGCCGGTGTTCATTTCTATTTCCGAAAAAGAGCGGTGAGTACCATACCTGCCCCGCCAACAATGAACAAGCAGGGGAACCAGATGGAATACAGAGCCGCTTTGGTATCTTTCTTCAATACAGCAGAATTCGGTTCATCCGGGTTCACCCAGCACACGGATTCAGTTCCCTCAGGCCACGATTTTTGCTTTTTCTGAACTTTTTTCAGATCGCTCGCTTCGGTGGGCAGGCGTTTGATTTGGTCCCCTGTGAATTTCTTTCCCTCGTATTCGTACTGGTAGGTTACCTCCAGCGAATACTTGGGGAAGCCCTTCTGGTTCAACTGGGTATCGTCGATTTCGGAAGAAATGATCTGGCAAGGGGTCTGGACCCAGGAATCCATCAGAGAGGCACGTTGGTAAGAGTTCCAGAGGTATTGAGTAAGAATCCATCCGGCTCCCATCAGGCAAAGTCCCAGAAAAACGATCCAGATTCTGCCGGCAATATTTCGTGAAGGTTTTTTGGTGGATTCAGGTGTCTCGTTTTTCACGTCGCGAAATGGTTGATCGTGCGTAGCTTAGCGCATGAGCGAATTATCCCAACAGATTACGGAAGATATGAAAACGGCGATGCGTGAGAAAAACACCGTTGCCTTGAATACGATCCGAATGCTGAAATCGTCGATCAAGAATGCGGCAATCGAAAAAGGTGGTGCCGATGCCGAATTGACGGATCCGGAGATCATTGCGGTCATTCGCAAAGAAGTGAAAAAGCGTCAGGACTCCATCGAGCAGTATGAAGCGGCAGGCCGCCAGGAACTGGCAGATCAGGAGAAGACCGAAATTGAGGTCCTGAATGCATACCTTCCCAAGCCACTTTCTGATGAAGAAATCACAAAGATTGTAGACGAGGCTATCGCTGAAGTGGGAGCGACCTCCAAGAAAGAGATGGGCCAGGTCATGAAGCTCGTGCAAGAGCGCACAGGTGGTCGTGCCGATGGCAAGACTCTTTCTAAGGCGGTGATGTCCAAGCTCTCCTGATAACCGGTAGCGGAAGTAGCCATACTTTCGACTCTGAACAGGAATGAAGATATCCGCCATCATAGTCGCTGCCGGGAGCAGTCGCCGCATGGGCTTCGACAAACTCGAAGCCGATCTTTGTGGCGAAAGCGTCCTCGCGCGTTCCATCATGGCATTTCAGTATTGCGATGATGTGGTTGAGATTCGTGTCGTTACCTCACCGGAAAAGATCCTGCCGGTGGCGGAAACGGCGAGTCGGCTAAATCTCACAAAGTTTGTCGAGGCCATCGAAGGGGGCGCTGAGCGACACCTCTCCGTTAGTTCGGGGCTCCAGAAAGTATCCAACGAGTTTGATCTCGTTGCAGTTCATGATGGTGCCCGTCCGCTTGTGACTCCCACTGCAATTTCGCTGTGCGCCAGTATGGCGGCAGGGAATGGGGCCGCCAGTCTTGCTCATCGAGTGGCTGATACGTTGAAGCGAGGAAATGAAAAGGCAGAGGTCTGTGGGGCGGTCTCTCGGGAGAATCTATGGGCGATGGAAACTCCTCAGATTTTCCACACCGAATTGCTCAAAGAAGCATACGCAGCCGTGATCGAGAAAGGAGATCTGGTCACAGATGAGGTCTCTGCCATCGAAGCTCTGGGTAAAACGGTTCGGCTAGTTGAAAATCCAGAGCCGAATTTGAAGATCACTGTCCCCGGCGACCTGGTCGTCGCCGAGGCAATCATGCGGGAGCGATCCTGACGCTTTACCAGGCGGCTCCCAACGTGGGTTGAGGATTGACCCGGTAGGGCATCCACACGACGCCAACGGCTTTTGCCGAGCAATTCTTCTTCAATGGTGTGAGGCTGATGGTCTCCAATTTCTCGTTCATTGGATCCATCTCTTCTTTCAGTTTCTCGATCTCCTCTGCACACTCCCTTTCGAGTTCATCGAGGTCCTCCTGGTAGTCTTCCACTTTGTCTTGAGCGCGAGCCACGTCACGGCTCTCTTTCCAGGCCTTCGAAGCTCCTGACATCGCACTTCGACTCTTGGTGGTAATGCTTCTGCCTAACACGGCACTCAAGATTGTCCCGCCGATCCGAATGGCCGTATCCATTTTTGCGCTGCTCGCTTGAGCCTTTTGCTCTTCGACGACATCCATCGCTCGGGCAATTCGATCTTCGATCGTCTCAATTTTCTTCTCATACTTCTCACGAAGTTCCTCAACCTTTTCGTCTCTGATTTCGTGGGCGGCATGCATCAGTCTCGCGCGAAAATCACCCTCGGTTTCACCCAGGTTGGAATACATCCCGGTCAGGGGGCTTTCGAAAATCGTGATGTTATGATTTCCATACAGCCAATCGACGAGTTCCTTTTCCAACTCAGACCACATTTTCGATTCGAGCAAGGTCTGCGGTAAATTTGCAAAAGCTGCGCCGGGCAGGGGATCTCGACCGAGCTGGTTGACCTGCAACCCATTGGGAAGCTCCATCGTTTTCGACCATTCGATGTCTCCAGACGGTGCTTCGATCTTGTTGATCATGGCGACCGCTTCTACGCCGGAGATACCCTTCTTGCTGTCACTATAGCGAACCTCACCCACGCGAATGACGGCGGGCACATAATTGATCTCTTCGGCAGGCACGTCCGGTCCTGCGGGAATGAAGAAATCTTCTGCTCCTCTTGGTAAGCGGGGGCGCAAATCCTGAGGCTCGGGCGGTTTGGGAGCTTCGGCAGGGGGAGTTGGCTTGGCCGCTTCGATTGCTTCCACTTCAGCCCGCTTTGGATCCATCAATTCTTTGATCTGACGCCGGGCGAGAGGACCTGTCAGGTAGCTCATCACCCATCTCACGTGGAACACGACAGGGGCATCCTCATGCACATTGTTCATCAGGAAAACACGACTTCCCAGGCCAGCGAGAAGCTGCTCCATTTTTGAACGGTCAAAGCCACCGTCGTTGCTGGCTGCCGCTCCCTCCAGTCCGTCGAGAACGCGCGCTTTGTCCCTTTCGGTCTGAAGCCGACCGAGGAACCACGTCCCGATGTTCGAGAGGGCCTTGTAGTCGAGGTCGACCGGATTCTGCGTTGCTAACAAAACCCCTAATCCAAATGCGCGCGCCTGCTTCAACATGGTCATCATCGGCTTTTTGGAAGGTGGCATCGCCGATGGGGGAAGGTATCCGTAGATCTCATCCATGTAGAGGATCGCTCGCAGGCTTGTGGTGCCGGACTGTGCTCGCATCCATCCCAACATCTGGTTCAGAAGAAGTGAGACGAAGAACATGCGCTCGGAATCACTGAGGTGCGCGATCGAGAAAATCGAGATGCGAGGCTTTCCTTCCGGCGTGTGCATCATGCGCTTGATATCAAGCGGCTCGCCTTGCAGCCATGTCGAGAATCCCGGAGAAGCGAGAAGATTGTTCATTTTCATCGCGAGTTCGCGACGATCCTTTTCCGGGCAAACTGTCTCAAGATCCATCACCCCGATCTTGTCAAAAGGAGGCACCTGGATATGGCGGATCAGGCTTTCCAAGGTAACACCCTGACCCGCGTGCCACGAGTAGCTGAAAATATTCGACAGCAAAATGTGCTCGGGATCCTGAATCGGGTCAGCTTCATTCCCAACAAGAGAAAGCAAACTGGAGACAGTCGATTCGATGCGTTCCGCGAAAGCTTCCGCATCGTCCATGACCTCAAATTCAGGAACACCCAGCGAGCTCAGAATCGATACCGGGAGTCCCGCGTTCGATCCCGGCGTATAAACCGCCATATCAACTTTGTCTCGAAATGCTTTGATTCGCTCAGGCCCTTCTCCCCAGCTCGCCAACCCGTTGCGCCAAAGGTCTGCAGTCTTTGCGGCGTGTTCGTCGGGAGTGATGCCTTTTTTCTTGGCATCGTCTTCGTTGATCCAGGGGCGAAAGTCTTCAGGAGCCAGGTCCGGAAAGGTGAGGAGCAAATTCGCGATATCCCCCTTGGGATCGATCACGATAGCCGGGATGTTGTCCATTGCCGCTTCTTCGAGAAGCGCAACGCAAAGGCCCGTCTTACCCGAGCCCGTCATTCCGAGGACGACTCCGTGGGTTACGAGGTCTTTGGAATCATACAGCACCAACTCATCTTCGAGTTCTTTCGCACCAAGATCGTATTCGCGACCGATGTAAAATTTACCCAGCTTTTCGTAGTCTTCAGTTTTGATGTCCATGGGGAGAAAAATTCAGGGGAGTAAAGTGTATCCAATCGATTCGCCGTGGACGCTTTGATAAGCAGGTTGCCCCTGCCATGCCCACAATTTGAACTTCTTTTTACCGGAAGGTAATTCTCTCAAATCAATCGTAAAAGTCCCGCGCCCTCCCCTTGCTCCGGCGGGTATTACCTTCACCACTTTCAATCCTGAGCGGATCTCAATGCGGGAGACAAATCCGCGTTTCACAGAGTATTCGTAGGTGAGTTTGCCGGAGGACAGTTTACGCGAATTGGAAAAGCGAACGACCTTTACGGAAGGTCGATACAACTGGCGTCGCTGAATTCGTCTTTGCTGATCGAAGATGCCCGAGGGGCGAATCCCGATTCCTTGTCCGGAAACATCAGAGGTAGGGAGAATGAAAACACTGACAACAAGACCGAGGAGGAGTAGGGGAGCTTTCATATCAGTCGAAAGAATGGAGGGATTGCGCCCTCGCGCAAAAAGAAAGGGTATGGTAAGAACCCAATCTCTGATTTCCAACCTTTCTTATGAACAAAATCGCCCTTTGTCTCCTGTTGGTCGCCGTGTGCGTCGCTCACGCTTTTTCCGAAGAACGCCCCCCAAACGTCGTCATCATCTTCACAGATGATCAGGGATACTCGGATGTCGGTAAATTCGGAGCTGAGGGCTTCGAGACTCCCAATCTCGACCGAATGGCGGAAGAGGGCCGCATGTTCACCCAGTGGTACGCGGCTCAGCCAGTCTGCTCGGCCTCTAGAACCGGTCTTCTGACAGGTTGCTATCCGAACCGCATCGGGATTCACGGTGCCCTCGGGCCGGGAAGTCGCCATGGTATCAATCCAGAAGAGACGACCCTCGCAGAGGTCTGCAAATCAAAGGGATACGCCACAGCGATTTTCGGGAAGTGGCACCTTGGTGACGCCGAGAAGTTCCTCCCGCCCAATCACGGGTTCGATGAGTATTTCGGCATTCCCTACTCGAATGACATGTGGCCCAACCACCCCACGGCAAAGCACTTTCCGCCGCTTCCACTCATCTCAGGAACGGAAATCCTGCGCGAAGCGGACGAGCATGATCAGCGCATGATGACGACATGGCTCACTTCCAAAGCGGTCGATTTCATCAATCGAAATCGCGAAAATCCGTTCTTTCTCTACGTGCCTCATCCGCAACCTCACGTTCCTCTTTACGTCAGTGATCGATTCGCAGGGACAACCGAGCGAGGCCTATACGGTGACGTGATCGCTGAAATCGACTGGTCGGTTGGAGAGATCCTCAATGCCATCGATACCAACGGCCTCGGTGAGGATACGCTCGTCATGTTCACCAGCGACAACGGCCCCTGGCTTTCCTACGGCACCCATTCGGGAAAAGCAGACCCGCTCCGTGAAGGCAAAGGCACCGTCTGGGAAGGCGGAGTTCGTGAGCCCTGCATCATGCGCTGGACTGGGAAAATCCCCGCCGGAACCGTCAGTGTGACGCCAGCCATGAACATCGATATCCTCCCCACCATTGCGAATCTCATTGGTGCCGAAATGCCTGAGCGCAAGATCGACGGCCTCGACATCTGGCCAATCCTCGCAGGCGAGGAAGGCGCAGAGAATCCACACGACGCCTACTGGTTTTACTACAAGCAAAACGAGCTGCAAGCCGTGCAAAGCGGAGAATGGAAACTCATCCTACCCCACAGATATCGCACCCTAAGTGGCCGCGAAGGGGGAGATGGCGGCACCCCGGTGAGATACGACAACATCATGGCGGAACTCGAGCTGTACCGACTCACGGAAGATATCTCCGAGCAGACTAATCTCGCTGCCGACTACCCGGAGGAAGTCGAGAAGCTTCTCAAGTATGTTGAAGCCGCCCGCGCCGAGCTGGGTGATAGACTTACGAAAAGAGAGGGTGCTGGTTCCCGCGAACCAGGCCGGTTGACGGAGGAAGAAGGCGCTGCCCTCGACAAGCTCCATTGGCCCAATGGAAAACCCGCGAAAAAATAATACATCTGGATTTTCTCCGAAAGATCTGTAACTGGGGGCCGTAGCGTCCCCATGGCAACTTACCAAGACCGATTTCCAAACAACAGTCCCGGAGCCTATTACGTCGATGACCAATGCATCGACTGCGAACTCTGCCAGGAGCGTGCTCCCGAGGTTTTTCATCGGGACCACGAGATGGCCCATTCTTTTGTCTTCAGGCAACCGGAAACCGACGAAGAGCGGGAAGCCTGCGAAGATGCGCTGGATAGCTGCCCGGTCGATGCGATCGGAGATGACGGTCCGCATGGAGATATGACGCGGAAAAATCCCTGCCAGTTGCCCGGAATCGTGCAACAATAGGCGCCACATGCATATTCAGGACATACTTGCCGAGAGGAAGCCCACATTTTCCTTCGAGTTTTTCCCTCCGAAAACAGCGGAGACGTCTGAGGCATTGTACTCGACAATTTCTGAGCTGGAGTCATACGAGCCAGCATTTGTCAGCGTCACCTATGGTGCGGGAGGTTCCACGCGGGAACTGACGAACGATCTCGTTGTTCGGATAAAGAACAGCACTTCGCTGGACCCCATTCCTCACCTCACCTGCGTTTGCCACCAGGAGAGCGACATTGAGTCCATTCTGCAACGCTATGCAGAAGAGGGGGTTAGCAATATCCTCGCTCTTGGCGGTGATCCTCCGAGGAATCTTGAGAACTACAATCGCGCCGACGACGCATTCCAGCACGCCGCTGACTTGGTGCGCTACATCAAGAAATTCAGCGAAAAAGGGAACCATCCTGACAGTCGTGGCTTCGGTATCGGCGTAGCTGGATTCCCCGAGGGACATCCTGCTACTCCAAACCGCCTTAAGGAAATGGACTACCTCAAGGCCAAGGTCGACGAGGGAGCGGATTACATCGTGACTCAGTTGTTCTTCAGCAACGATGACTTCCACGATTTCCGCGACCGTTGCGAACTTGCAGGGATTAACGTCCCGATTATCGCCGGAATCATGCCTGTTGTTTCCACCAAGGGCATGGAACGGATGGCAGATCTTGCAGCCGGTGCGCGCTTCCCAGCTAAGCTATTGCGAGCGTTGAACCGTGCCGGAGACGATTCTGAGGCAGTGGAAAAAGTGGGCATCCACTATGCGACGCAGCAGTGCTCCGACCTTCTCGAAAACGAAGTGAGCGGAATCCACTTTTACACGCTCAACAAGTCACATGCGACCCGTGAGATTTACGCCAGCCTGGGGCTGAAGACCTCCGCGTCGCTGGTGGCGTAAAGCCCGTCTCGAACGATGAAGCGGTTTCCATGGCGCTTTCTGGTATACGCCGTGGTGCTGCTGTATCTGGTCCTCGACCTCAAGACCTGCAAGGGACCGCTGCATCGCGCGCTTCTGAATCGACGCGATGTCACCTTGGAAGAGGCTCAGAAAAACCGTTGGGTTGCCATCGTGAATCGAGAGCCCATCACCTCCGAGCAACTCGACCTCGCCGTCTACAGGCACCTCTACCAGCGTGGAAAAGCACCGGAGGAAATTCCGGACAAGAACTACCTCATGATCAGGCGGGCGACCCTGCAATCGCTGATCGACGATACCCTCGTTCGCCAGTATTCAGACGGCGACCAGTTCCGAGCTCCTCGGGAAGAGATCGATCAGTTCATCGAATCGTGGGAATCCCAATTCTCTGGCGAAGAGGAAATAGAGGAGCGATCCGAATATCAGGACATTTCCGCAGAAGAGCGACGAGAAGAACTCGCCCGTATTTGGTCGCAGAAAAAGTGGATCGAAATGCGAATCGAACCAGGTGTCGATGTGACGGAAGAGGAAGTTCGTGCATGGTTCGATGCCAACAAAGAAGAAGGTAAGGGCTTCGTGGAGCCAGAGAAAATCCACGCCCGGCACATCTTCCTCAGCACCGTAGAAATCGATGACGAAACGCGGGAGCAACTCATCAACGAAATCCATACCAAGCTGACTTCGGGAGAGGCAAAGTTTGAAGAGCTGGCAAAGCAGTATTCGGAAGATGAGCGATCAAAAAAATGGGGCGGAGACCTCAATTGGTTCGCCCGCGACCGTCTCGCCGAAGACTTTACAGAAAAGGTCTTCTCAATGAAGGCCGGCGAAGTCAGTGAGCCATTTCGAACCACAATCGGTTGGCACATCGTGGAGGTTCTGGACCGGCAGCCCGAGCGTCCGGTGAAATTCGACGAAGTAAAAGCCGAGATTCGAGCTCACCTCGAAAACACTCGCAGCCAGGAGATCATCAAAGTCCTCCTCAATAAGCTTCGTAAAGTGGCAAACATCCGCCTCTTTCCCGAGAACATCTAAGTATGGAGTCCCGCCTTTAGGCGGAATTCGAAGCCTATCCGTTCGGTCACTCCTTCGGCGCTCGATTCTTCGACCGAAACTCCGGCGGCCTCTTGCTCACCCACTTCACAAATCGAACGATCTCCTCATTCGCTCGCAGTGCTTCAATCGTGTTGTAAACACGAGCCAGTTCCGTCTCCGAAAACAGGCTGTGGATCTTGCTGTGACAAATCGTGTGAAGCACCGCGATCGGACCATGCTTCCCTCCCCGCAATTTCGGAATCAAATGGTGTCGGCTCTCCAACTCCGGAGGGATCGGCCGATCACAGAGCGGACAGACTTTCCATTCACTGGGATCAGAGGCGGCCATTAGAGCGAAACATACGGCAGCAATCCGTGCAGTCCACCTTCCCTGCCAAACCCACTTTCCTTGTAGCCGCCGAATGGACTGGCCGGATCGAATTTATTATACGTATTCGCCCAGACAACTCCGGCTTTCAGTTGGTCTGCCATCGCGAGAATCTTGCTTCCCTTATCTGTCCAGATTCCAGCGCTCAATCCATAGCAGGTATTGTTCGCGCGTTGAACGGCTTCGGCGGGAGTGCGAAATGTCATCACACTCAAAACCGGCCCAAAGATCTCCTCCTTTGCAACGCTGTGGCTAGCGCTAACATTGGTAAAAAGAGAAGGGCGAAACCAGAAGCCGTTTTCGGGCAATGGACACTTCGGTTCGTAGAACTCGGCTCCCTCAGCGATGCCCGAGTCCACCAGTTTCTGAACTCGCTTCAACTGTGCCTTCGAATTGATGGCGCCGATGTCGGTATTCTTATCGAGAGGATCGCCCACGATTAGTGTATCGATCCGTCGTTTCAATCGAGCGACAAACTCATCGTGTATCGACTCCTGCACTAGCAGGCGACTTCCTGCGCAGCAGACATGTCCCTGATTGAAAAAGATCCCGTTGATCACGCCTTCGACCGCTTCCTCGATGGGGGCATCGTCGAATACGATATTCGCCGCTTTTCCACCAAGTTCGAGGGTCAGCTTCTTCCTGGTTCCCGCGACTGACTCCGCGATCTTTTTCCCAACCGAGGTCGAACCAGTGAACGCAATCTTATCGATACCTTCGTGCTCGATGAGGGCCGCGCCAGTATCGCCTGCGCCCGTCACAATGTTCACAACCCCTGGTGGAAGGCCTGCCTCCTGAAAGATCTCCGCCAGATGCATTGCTGTAATGGATGTCGTCTCGGCCGGCTTCAGGACGACGGTGTTTCCACAGGCAAGCGCCGGGGCAATCTTCCATGCCGCCATCAAAAGTGGAAAGTTCCAGGGGATTACCTGACCCGCAACACCAACTGATTTTGGGTTTTTTCCTGGGAACGCATACGAGAGTTTGTCCGCCCAGCCCGCATAATGGAAGAAATGAGCGGCTACCAGCGGAAGATCAAAATCTCGACTCTCCCGGATTGGTTTTCCTCCGTCCATCGATTCGAGTATCGCCAGCTCTCGCGACTTTTCCTGAATCAAGCGGGCGATGCGAAAGAGGTATTTCCCCCGTTCCAGAGAAGGCATCGGTTGCCATCCATTCTCGTAGGCTTCTCGTGCTGCCTTCACTGCTGCATCGACATCGGCGTCTTCCGCCTTTGCGATTCTGGCCAGGGGCTTGCCCGTGGCAGGGTTCACGGAACGAAAATAAGAGCCGCCTGACGGAGCCACAAAATCGCCATCGATGAAAAGGTCATACTGCTTACGCAGAGGAACGGGAGTCGACTCCGGTGCTGGAGCAAAGTCCAATGTCACAGGGGATTTCGATTTCTTCTTTTTCGACTTCGCCATATCAACCTAACGAGAAGTAGTCTGCACATTGGTAGTTGCCGTCCGCAATCTTGCCCAGTTGTAGTTCGATGTCGCTGAGCAGGGAGCTTGCGCCAAAACGAAACAGTTCGGGCGACAGCCATTCCTCCCCAAGTGTTTCCTTCACCATCACCAGGTATTGCAGCGCCTGCTTTGCGGTCTTGATTCCTCCTGCGGGTTTTACTCCAATTTTCTTTCCTGTGGAGAAAAAGTGATCTCGTACCGTCTCTAGAAGTATCAGCGTGACTGGTATGGTTGCAGCAGGGGAAACCTTTCCGGTCGATGTTTTGATGAAGTCCGCTCCCGCTTCGATAGCCAGTTGACTTACGAGCCTGACATTATCATATGTTTGCAACTCACCGGTCTCGAAAATCACTTTGAGGTGAGCGTTTTCGCAAGCCTCTTTCACCTGGGAAATCTCGTCGCTCACCCGAGCCAGGTCTCCCTCGAGAAAAGCACCGCGGCTGATCACCATGTCGATTTCAGCGGCTCCCGCAGCGACAGCGGCTTTCACATCGTCAAGGCGGATGTCCAAAGGATACTGTCCGCTTGGAAATCCTGTCGCTACCGACGCTACTGGAATGCCGCTACCCTCCAGCTCTTTTACGGCATGCTCCACGAGATTGGGATACACGCACACCGCAGCGCATGGTGGGCAATCGTATCGCTCCGGCATGGGCATGCGTGCCTTTTGGCACAGATGGGAGACTTTGCCCTTCGTGTCTGCACCCTCCAGTGTCGTCAGGTCGATCATGGAGACAGCGAGCTTCAATCCGGAGATTTTGCTCTCACCTTTGAGCGACCGTTTGGTAAATCGGGATGCGCGTTCTTCCAACCCGACGGGATCGATCGAGGGAACGGGACTCTTCAGCGAGAAAGGCATGGGGAAGGTTTCAGCAAGGGTGCAAACATACTGTTAGCACATCTTCACCATATCTTTCACCAACTGAAAGTAGAGATAAAAAAGACCTCGCCAGGAATAGCGAAACGTTCCCGCTTTCTCCGCGATTCGAATCAATCCTGCCTCGAGGTTGTGTTTGATCTGTCGTCCTGTCTCCTGCTCGATCAACACGGTTAGCTCTTCAGGCTCTTCCTCGACAATATCGTCTGCAGGGAGGCCGAGTTTCGTGATCCAGGAGCGGTGTTCCTTCAGGAGTTTGGGGAAACTGTCCGCGTAAGGTTGCTGATTGATCTGCACTCCGGGAGCATTCTTCATCGGGCTACTGAAAGGAACGTCCGTTGTACGGTAGATGGCTCCTTCGGCGTCTCGTGACGTCAAAGTCGTGCAGGCCCAGGAAACACCCTCCTGCTCGGTCAAGCAGATCGCAGCCTGCTCTCGTGAATCCGGATTGTAAAAGAGTCGGTAAAATTGGTTCATACCGTCCCAGTCCCATCCGGAGTCGACCGCGTGTTCGAATCCCTCGTCCTCGACTTTGCGGGTCATGTCACGTAGTGCGGGAAATCGATCGTGTCCGGGAGGCGTTTGCCTTTCGAGTGTTTTGTCGACGGGCAATCGAAGGCGACGGATCCGGGTCAGCAGTTCCACCCAAGGCAGTAGAAACCAAGTCAGTAAGCCTCCAACTCCTGCAGCAATACTTCCGGTCGGAAAATAGAAAACGAGAAAGGTGGCAACAAGGATACCCAGGGCACCCACCTTGCGAAGGACGCGATTGGAGAAGCTGCGTAGGGCGAAAGAGAGAAAAACCACCCCGAGTATGATGAACAATTCCGTCATAAAAGGCTTATCAAACGTTACGACTGACTGCGCCGTGTCGAAAGGGAAAAGTAATCAACCCTTCTTACGTTTAAATATCGCGACGTGGCGATCTACTGACTTCCCGTCCGTTATTAGCTTCCGAGTTTCTGCGTTGAACTCAGTTCGAATCAGTTCTCCGCCGAGACGTTGGATCGCCTCCAGCGCTAGCTCGTGTTCTTTGTCAAAATAGCTGGTGATGATCAGGCGCCCATCATCTCCGACTTTCCCGAGGGCCTGATCAAAAATCTCTTCCCAGGTCTTGGCGCCGTTCCAATAGTTCTGGTGGCGCATGAAGACGAGATCGAACTCTTCGCCCAGCTCCCCATGGCCATCGAGCTTGCTGGCGTCGCCGGTCATGAACTCACATTCCCTGGAGCCAGGGCGAACCATTTGTTCACGTTTTCCACCGAAGCGGCGTTGGGCATTTTCAATTTCACGCGCCCGGACGTCGATCCCGGTCAACTTCACATTGCCTGGAGCATCACCTTTTAAGTCGGCAAGAAAGTCGGTCAGGACTTCTGCTTCGTTGCACTCACCGCAGGCGATGTCGAGGACGCGAGCTTCGTCCTGCTTCGCAAGACGACGGCGCACTTCCTCGACGTCATCTCCCGCCACTTTGCGCAGCATGCGGCGTAGGCGGGAGAGATCTTCTTCAAGGTCTGACTTGAACTTATTCGGCATCAATCGGGCTTACTCTGCCTTATGATACGCCTGATAGTGCTCTTTGAGAAGGTCGCGTCCGAAATCTCCCTCAAAGTCGCGCCACACAGCATGAACGTGATTCGCGTTGTTCTGGGTGTTGGCATACTCAAGCAAAAAGGTCGGACCCTGAACGCGATAGTAATGCGGCTCTCCCTTTTCCAGTCCACCGGCCCAGGCAAAAACGATGTTTTCCATGCCTGCTTCCTTGATCGCTTTCAGGTCATCTTTTGCAACCTCAGGACGAAGTCGGTGAACGTAAACATTAATCAGTGCTCGCAGTCCTTTCTTCTGTTCCTTATCCAATTCCTTCCAAGTCACACCTGCATCACCGAGAGACTCCACCTTTGTCTCAGCACTGGTCAGGATATCTCGGGGCGCTTCGTCTTCTACGATGGCCTTGGTTTGCTGCTCTTCCGAGAACGATTTGATGAGGTCCCGGGCGACGTCTTCTTCGTGTGCGAGGACTCGCAACCCTTTACGAGGCCCCTCCAGAACTTCACCAGGATTCGAAGCAAAGAAGTTGGGAGTACCCGAAACTACTTTTCCGCCTGCAATGGTAAAGTTCAGCGAGAGGTGATGTCCCTCCACTCGCCATCCCCAGTTTTCTGAGCCTGGTTCACCGAAAATACTCACGTAATACATCAAGGTATTCCGCTTTGGATCGTTCTCCAGCTCCCAGAGTACCTGCTCCAGGCTCATGATTTCCAATGCTGTGGTGAGACCGTGAGTGCTCATTCCCGTGCTGAGCAAAGCATAAGCGAGGTGCCGTTGAGCAGGCTCCATATCCTTGAGGGTCAATCCGCCGCGCATACCTTCGCCTTCAAAGGGTTTGGGAATAAAATGCCAGTTTACACGCTCTTCGTCTGTCAGCTTGTAGGTGGCCTGTTCCTTTTGCTCATCGGTAAGGGTTGCCAGCCACGCATTGGCTGCATCAGCCATGGCGACTGCCGTTTCGTGAGCACGAAGTGACGCCGAACTTGCCAGCGTCAGGACCAGGATTATGGGGAGAAACCGTTTCATATCGGCCTATTAGCGCATAATTCTTAGAGAGGGCAAGGGCGCAATCGCTTAGTAAAGGAGGCCCAATGTAACCAGATTAGGGCTTTTCCCGTCTTTCTCGGTAGGCGAAGATCACACGGGAAGATCCTTGGTGAGCAATCGTTGCTGAACATGTTTTTTTTCGATACAACCCGGACATTCTGTCAGGTGGATACCGAGATTCCAGAGTCCGAAATGGTGGCTCGCGCCAAGAGAGGCGACGAGGATGCCTTTGTGCGTCTCGCTATCATCTACCGGCCCAAAGTCTGGAAGACAGCATCTCGATTCGCTCGTTCCCGTGCTGAGTTGGAAGATCTGACTCAGGAGCTTTTCATCAAGATCTGGAAAGGGCTTCCCTCCTACCGTGCCGACGCTCCTTTCGAGAACTGGTTGATGAAGGTATCGGTCCGAGGCTGCTACGATTTTCTGCGAAAAAACCGAAACCGTCGGGAAGCAGAGCACCTGGTCGATCCTCAGGAATCACGCGAGGCCGAAGATCGCCACCCTGTCCGCCAACGGAATCAGCGGGAAGCATGGGAAACAGTGCAAATCTTACTCCAGCGCATGGAGGCAAAAGATCGCACCGTCATTACCCTCCTCGATCTGGAAGACAAAAGCGTGAAAGAGACCGCAGAGCTTACCGGCTGGAGCGAATCGAATGTAAAAGTCCGCGCCCACAGGGCTCGGAAGAAAATGCGCGAAATCTTTGAAGAACTCGGATTGGAAAAATGAACACGAACGATCCCATCGAACACATTGTGAATGAGGCAAAGTCTTACTCTCCTTTCGGGGAACCGGGCGACTTTGGCTTCGAAACGCGTCTTCGGGCAGGTTTGGCATCTCTTGAGCCTGGCGTCATGGATTCGATTGCATCGCTTTCCTGGCGGTTTTCCCTCACCTTTCTCCCTGTGTTGGTTGCTGCGGTCGTTTTTCTGACGATGCAGCAGCAGTCGGACTTCTTCTCCTCGGGAGTGGGGGAATTTGTTACCCATTGGGCGGGCTATCTGCCCCTCGATATCTGATCCATGGCTGGAAAAACAAAACTAAAAGCTGGCTGCGGCCTGACTCTCGTATTCGCAGCGGGCTTCCTTTGCGGTGCCATCGCCCTGTTTGTCCTGATCGCAAGGATTGTCCCCCTGAGCGAGGGCTGGAGGGACGAGGAGTCGAAAGAGTTCGTCATGAACCATCTCGCGAGCCAGTTGAAGCTGACCGAAGAGCAGATTCCCGAGATCGAGCCTATCGTCCGAAAGGCTCTTGAAGAGCGATATTCTCGGCGAAAAACGTACGTGCTCGCCGATATAGAACTCACCCGAGCTGCCAAAGAGGCAATGAAACCTTACTTGGACGAGAAGCAGAAAAAGAAGATCGATCGAATGTTCACGAACTGGCAGAAAGGGAAAAAACGCTTCGTTTTGCCCGCGGAAGGGGCTTCGCCTGAGGAGCTGGATAAGGAATAGAAGATCGACTGGGTTTCGCCAGATTTTCAAATTTACACTTGCGATTCCGTCAATCCGGCCCGTTAAGTGCCGCGATTCGCAGGCTGCGAACGGGTGATTCGCCCCCGGTCTTTCTTTCGCGGCCGCCTTCTCCGGAGATCTCCGGAACTCCTTGTGAACCTTGAACCTACCTCACGTACCGTGATTCAGCTCATCTATCGAAAATTCGGCAATCGCATCCAGGCTAAGGACGATTTGCTCTCCGGGTTGACTGTTGCTCTGGCTCTCGTGCCAGAAGCCGTCGCTTTCGCCATCATCGCTGGGGTTCCTCCATTGGTAGGTCTCTACGCCGCATTCATGATCTGCCTCATCACGGCGATCGCTGGAGGTAGACCGGGTATGATCTCCGGGGCAACCGGTGCTCTCGCTGTCATCATGGTCGGGTTGGTGAAACTTGGGAATGAAAAGGGCGAAGCTCTGGGGCTGGGAGATAACGCCGGTCTCCAATATCTTTTTCTCGCCGTCATCTTGATGGGGATCATTCAAATATTGTGTGGTGCATTGCGTCTGGGCAGATTTGTTCGCCTCATTCCGCAGCCGGTTATGTTCGGCTTTGTGAATGGCCTGGCGATTGTGATCTTCCAGGCGCAGTTTCCTATGTTTACCGAGAGTCCGACCACTCCTGGGGCAGAATGGCTGTCCGGCGGTTCGATGGCTCTCATGCTTGGGCTCGTGCTTCTGACAATGTTGATCAGTTTCTTCCTTCCGAAGCTGACGACTCAGGTGCCAGCTTCGTTGGTGGGTATCATCGTCGTGAGCCTGATCGTGATCGGCTTTAGCCTCGATACGCTCGTAGTGGGAGACATGTCGAAAATCGGTGGAGGATTGCCAAGCCTTGTCTCCTTTTCGGTTCCGCTGAATTGGGAAACGCTTTCCTTCATTGCGCCGTTCTCGTTCATCCTCGCCGCTGTTGGATTGATCGAATCTCTCATGACGCTCACGCTCATTGACGAGCTCACCGAAACTCGCGGACGCGCCAATCGTGAGTGCGTGGGGCAGGGGATCGCCAACATCGTTACCGGCTTTTTCGGTGGTATGGGCGGCTGTGCTATGATCGGGCAAAGTATGATCAACATCCGCTCGGGCGGTCGAGGCCGTTTGTCTGGGATCTCTGCCGGACTTTTCCTCCTCTGCTTCATCCTTTTTGCCAGCCCGCTGATTGAGCGGATTCCGCTCGGAGCCCTCACCGGAGTGATGTTCATGGTCGTGATCGGGACATTTGAGTGGTCCAGCATCCGCATCTTGCGGAAGATTCCCGTGTCTGATGCTTTTGTGATCATTCTCGTCTCCGTGATCACTGTGGTAACACACAACCTCGCTCTGGCGGTTATCACGGGGGTTGTGGTGTCTGCTCTCGTCTTCGCATGGAAATCTGCCCATCACATCCACCGTGAGTCCGAGATCCGTGAAGACGGAGCAAAGGTCTACTATCTCCACGGCCCGCTTTTCTTTGGCTCAGTCTCGGATTTTGCTACGGAATTTTCTCCTTCGCAGGACCCTGAAGTTGTCATCGTCGACCTCATGGATTCTCGCGTCTGGGACCACTCGGGCCTCGAAGCCATTCAGAAGCTCGCAGAGCGTTACCGTGCAGAGGGTAAAACCCTCAAACTCCAGCATATCAGCGCCAACTGCCGCCAGCTGTTGGAAAAAGCCGGTAGTCTCGTCGATGTCATCGTGCTTGAGGACGACCCCACATACATCGTCGCGAACCTGAAGAAATCGGATCGCACCCCTTCCGCTCGCACCGCGAAAGAGGACGAGCCACTGCTCGGTTCCTGACCGCTTTCGCGGGAAAATCTCCTCTTGTCTGGCTTTTCGGATTTTCACAGACTTCTCACCAAAATGAGTCTGTGATTCCTCCGAAATGTATTGTGTTTTATTAACATTTTCGCAGACACCCTGATTGAATCGATTTTATGAAGCTGGTCACCTATTTGCTACTTTTTGTGGTTTCTCTCTCAGCCCAGGCACAGGAGAAAAAGAAACAACGAGCCAACACTCCTCCGCCAGTCAAGCCCCCGCTCGTCGCGGCGGACATCTCCACGCTGCCCGAGGGAACCGACCGTCTCGACCTTTACCTCCTCATCGGCCAGTCCAACATGAAGGGGCGCGGCCACATGCCGGAGGAGCCCAGGAACGATCCGCGCATTGTCATGATGCACCTTCGCACCGACGAATGGTTTAATGCTCGGCATCCACTCCACCTCGTGGGAGATCCAGAGACGTTCAAAGGTCATGACAATGCTGGAGTTGGCCCAGGACTTGCCTTTGCTGATGCCGTAGCGGAGGCGCACCCTGGCGCGAGAATTGGCCTTATCCCATGCGCGAAAGGGGGCACTTCCATCACACTCTGGAAAGATGGTGCAAAGCTCTACACCGAAGCCATCCGCCGAACCAAACTCGCCCTCCAGGAAGGGCCGGAAGGAAAGACAAAGCTCAAAGGTGTCCTCTGGCTCCAGGGGGAGGCTGACTCTCCGCCGCAGCGGATGAAGAACTACGCCGCTGCTCTCAACGATTTGGTCGATCGTCTTCGAAAAGACCTCGACGATCCGGAACTTCCCTTCCTCGCTGCAACTATAGGTGAAATACGCCCTGACACCGCCGAGAGCATGAGGAGTGAGATCAACAAGATCCTGATCGATGTGCCGAATCACCGCGAAAACACCGCTACCGTCGACGCCCGTGATCTCAAGGGTCACATCGGCGATAACGTTCACTACGACACCGCAAGCCAGGAAGAAATTGGCCGCCGCTTCGCCAAGCTCTACCTGGAGATGGAAAAGTAAGAACTAAGTTTGATCAAACCTACCAACCCAGTGATAGATTTCCCTGAGATGAAACCCCTCCCCATTCTTTGTTCGTTAGTCCTCTGTGCTTTTGCCGCACAGGCAGAATCGTATTCCGGAAAGCCCGGAACCTGGCCCGTCGAGAGACTCAAGAGAGAAGTGCCTGGATACCGATTGGTGGAAGATTCAGGTCCGATCAAATCACTTATCTACGAAGGAGAAGAAATCGAAGGGAAAACCACCGAGGTCTTCGCCTTTTACGCTTCGCCGAAAACGCTGGGTACCTTGAAAGACGGAGAGAAAGTTCCCGGCATCGTCCTTATCCACGGGGGAGGTGGAACCGCTTTTTCGGATTGGGTGCTGATGTGGGCGGAGCGCGGTTACGCTGCAATCGCAATGGATTTGTCAGGGCGGCGTCCTCCTGCACCGAAATATGACGACAAGGGAAAGAAGGTCGTCGACCACAACCTCAAGCGTGAAGAGCGGGTGAAACTGGAGAAGGGTGGTCTCGATCACACTCACGTAGAGAAGTTCATGAACATCGGCGGTACGATCGAAGATGACTGGCCGTTCCAGACAGTAGCCAGCGTGATGCGGGCCCATACCCTCTTGAGAAGTTTTCCCGAAGTCGACGCCGAGCGCACCGCCGTTACAGGCATCAGTTGGGGAGGGTATTCGACATGCCTTACCGCTTCCATCGATGATCGGTTCAAAGCTGCCGTTCCTGTTTATGGTTGTGGTTTTCTCCACGAAGGCGAGTCCGTGCAGAAGCCCAGTATCGACAGCCTAGGTGATCGGCGCGAAGCGTGGGTAAAGGCATACGATCCCGGAAGCCATCTGGGCAAGTGCACCGTTCCCACATTTTGGGTCAACGGAACGCACGACAAGCACTACGTTCTCGATAGCTACGCCAAGTCCTACTCGAAGGTGAAGGGACCGCGCACCATCCGTATCGAGCCTCGCATGGGCCACAGCCATCCCGCTGGCTGGGAGCCAAAGGAAATTCAGATCTTCATCGATTCGATCCTGAAAGACGGAAAGCCACTTCCAAAGGTAGGCGAAATGGAAGTGGCTGAGGACGGAACGGTCTCAGTTCCCTTCGAGGCGGAAATTCCCGTCGTGAAAGCAGAGCTGCACTACACCACCGATGAAGGTCTTCGGACTGAGCGTAAATGGGAGAAAATCACTGCTTCATTGGAAGACGGAAAAGCAGTCGCAACGGGTTTGCCGAAAGAAGCAAACACTTGGCTAATGACGTTGACTGACGAGCGTGACGCCATGGTCAGCAGTGAGGTAGGTTTTCGTTAGGAAGTAAATGGCGAGATCAACCGACGAGCTGCGGCGCCTCGACAAGGCGCACCTTTGGCATCCGTTCACGCAGATGCAGGACTGGTGTGCATCGGAAGAAGATCCACTGATCATCGAATCCGGTGAAGGTGCCTACCTTTTCGACACGGACGGAAATCGATACCTGGATGGGAACAGTTCCATTTGGACGAATATTCACGGGCATAGACACCCTGTCATTGATGCCAAAGTACGAGAGCAGCTGGATAAGATCGCTCATTGTTCGGCTCTCGGTTTTTCTAATGAGCCTGCGATAGAACTTGCCGCGAAACTGGTGGAGTTGTTTCCGTCGGGAGAATTGTCTCGGGTGTTTTATTCCGACGATGGATCGACTGCGATCGAGTGCGCCTGCAAGATGTCGGTTCAATACCGGCAACTGGTCGGGGAAGAAAATCGGACGGCCTTTGTTTCCTTCAGCGGTGCCTATCACGGCGATACTGTGGGCGCTGCATCGCTCGGCGGGATCGGCACATTTCATGACCGCTTTGCCTCAATCGGTTATCCGGTAACCCGTGTGGGTTCGGTCGAGGAACTGTTCGATCTTCCCTCGGATGAAATAAATGCCGTAATCATCGAGCCTCTCATACAGGGTGCAGCAGGCATGAGAAACTGGCCGTCGGGCATGCTGAAGCGGATTCGGGAATGGTGTGATGCAAACGGGGTATTTCTGATTCTCGATGAGGTAATGACAGGGTTCGGGCGAACCGGTCGCATGTTTGCCTGTCAGCACGAGAATGTGATTCCTGATTTCCTCTGCCTCGCCAAAGGACTCACCGGTGGCTACATGCCTTTGGCGGCAACCCTGACTACGGAGAAAGTCTTCGAAGCGTTTCTCGGGAAATACGAAGAGCTGAAGACCTTTTTCTACGGTCATAGCTATTGCGCCAATCCGCTGGGATGTGCCGCAGCCTTGGGAAGTCTGAAAGTCTTTGAGGAAGAGGGCGTGCTCGATTCTCTTCCTGCGAAAATCAGCACCTTAAAGAATGCTTTGGCAAAGGAGACGACCCGTGTGCCGCACTGGGGCGAGATTCGCCAAGTCGGACTGATTGCTGGTATCGATCTTATTGATGAGAAAGACGGTTCAGAATTGGATTGGCGGCTGGAAACGGGAGCGCGAGTGTGCCGTCTGGCCCGTCGGTATGGGCTGCTTACTCGACCAGTGAGAGATACCCTGACATTGATGCCACCTTTGTGCTGTAGCGAAGAGCAAATCCAGGAGATGGTCTTCGCATTGGCTGAGGCGACTAACGGCCTACTGAGCGAATAATTGCATTTCTGTATCGAAGTCGCGATTCGGAATGAGCTACGATCCTAGATTGTGAAGATCTACCTTTTTGCTGTCGTCCTGATTATGCCCATATCTCTTGGTGCTGACGATCGAGAGAATACATTTCATCTCAGCGGTGCGGGTGAGGAAGCAAATCTCGATACGGCGGTATACACAGATAATGCCGCGTGGAATCCCGAGCTGATACCGTATCTGTCGAAGGAGACCAGGATCCTGACAAACTGGCAGGAGAAGATTCGACTGCCGGACCCTCCCGCAAACTCATCCGAACGCACGCGGGCGGAGCTCGACTATCTGAAGAACCTTGAGTCGGTCAGGAGCGACGATCAGAAGAACGCCATTCTTCGCGAACTAAAGGTGATCGGAATGAAAATCGGGGCGCACGAAATGGGGCCGATGTTTGAGAAAGAAACATCGCTTCCTGAAACCCGGAAGTTGTTACTGGCTGGGATGCACGACATGGAGATCATTATCTTCAAGACGAAGAACCACTTCAATCGCGTGCGCCCGACTCATCTCGACCCTGACATTCACCCTTCTATCGAAGTGCCAGGTCACCCGGCCTACCCGAGCGGACATGCCACCCAGGCCCATGTGCTGGCTTACCTATTCTGCGAACTCGACCCGGAAAACTCGGATGACTACCTTCGCTCGGCTTCGCAAATCGCCCGTAACCGAGAGATCGCGGGCGTGCACTATCCTAGCGACAGCGCAGCAGGGCAGCTACTGGCAAGGCAGATTGTAGATCGGCTCCTCGAACACGAGGGGTTCCGGAGTTTGTTGGAAAAAGCTCGGAGAGAGTGGGAATAAACGACAGCCTCAGGGCTTAGTCGCATCCACATCCACCGCCGCAGCAGCCACCGGAATCGAGATCTTCAGGCTCAGGAAGTCGACCCAGCTCAAGAGTTTTCCCAACATGCTTGGAGATCTGCTGAACCATCCCATTGAGAGATTCTTCCGCAGCCATGAACTCAGCGGCGACTGGATTCGATTTCAGCTCAGCGAGCTTCTCTTCGTATCCGTTGATGTCCTCTTGGGTCAGAGAGCCGTCATGCTGCTTCTGGTGAAGAGCTTCACCAAGTTTAGCGAATTCACGATAGGAGGCCTGTGCTTCCTCATTGGCGAAGAAGGCTTCGATTTTCCCCACATTTTCGGTGTATTCACCGGACTGAAGGATGAGCGAGCAGAGTTCGCGTGTCTTTTCGAGAATTGCTGAGTTGGGGGAAAGAACTTCCATACTTCACAGATACGCCACAATCGCCGACCGAACAAGGAGTGAATCAAAGGGCTGAATACGAGATTCCGTGCCGAGGAGTTTTCTGTAATACCGAGGCCGGGAGGTCGGGAAGGGATAGCAGCGGGCTGCGCCTGTCGCGTCGGGCGAGCACGACAGTTGCTTGTTCCTTCAGTTCCAACCACCGGGGGAAATCGAGATCAGGAGCAAATCGAATATGCCGGAGCAGGCTGAGCCACTCGACGTAAGCTCTTTCGACATCCCCCGACCCAAAACTGATCTCCGATGTCTCGGCAAAAAGGTGGTGGAGTTTGCCGTCGAGCATCATTGCGATCAACTCCGCGGCGTTTTCCCCATACTGGACGGGCAATCCCAGATGAAGGTATCCTTCGTAGTCGACAGGGCCATATGCCTGGCGGCAGGCGGCGGCGAGACGCTCGCTACCGACCGAGTCGACGAGAGCCTCTGCTCGGGGGACGGAATCCAGATCGAAACGGTTTCCGGCGCGGAGGTTCGCGAGGTGCACAACGGCTTCTTCGATGGGGTAGTGCGGATCTTCCAGTGAGGCAGCAACAGCGAGCCCTTCGCCTCCTTGAAAAAGGCTCATCAACTTCCCTCGAAGGGTTGGCGAACCTTCCTCATTAATCAGGTGAAGCTTCCTCCATGCATGTGCTGGAGTTCCTGGTGATGGCTGAAACGATTCTCCAGTTTCTTCTGCGTTGTAATGGGTTTCTGCCTCGATCTCAACTGTTCGGAGTTCTGGAGCGTGGAGACTTTTTCCGACCGAATCCTGATAGGAGAGTAATTTGACCGTTCGGAAATGTCCCGTGAGATACAGCGTTTTGCCTCGCTGAACAAAACCTTCAAACTCAGCAGGAGCGATCGAAGACTCAAGTAGCTCCGGAAGTGTCGCCTCGATGATATCCCGGGAGATGGACGCTCTGCTGTCTTTGCTGATTTTTCGAATCGCCTTGGTCAAAATGAATTCGCCGTTCTGATCTTCCGTCGCTACCGCGATTTCCATTCCGTAGCGGCGGGGGCCTCCCTTCCGGTTATCGAGGCGACAGAGGCGTCCTCGGTTAGGAAGGAGGGACTCGATCAACGCGCTGTTTCCCTCGGCATTGCGATATCGGCCATGCGCGAAACTGAGCGTATCTGCCAATGGCGTATCATTCTCATGATCTGGCTGAATGGGTTCCCATTCACCTTTCGAATTGAGGACTTCCTTTTTGATCGGCTTTAAATTGAAGAGAGGAGCGGCCTCTTCATTGGCAGGGGTTTTTCGGGACTGAAAACCGAGGGGGATGTCTTGGCGCGAGAAAAGGCGGTTCCTGAGTTCGCGGGCCGCAGCGATGGGGGATTCATCTCTTTCGATGGCATGAGACATCCTTCTCAGGAGCGTCGGCCAATCGAGTTCGTTGGCGCGTTGGAGATCGACGGGGCGGGCTTCCGAGAGGTGAGGGGTTTTACGTCCCGTGATCAGATAGCCTTTGTCGTCCAGCCCTCGTCGTCCCGCTCGACCGAACATCTGCAGCAGTTCATCCGGGTTCACATTCCGCTGAAAGGGACCATCCTGATAGCTGGTCTCCGAGACGAAGACGGAGCGAACGGAGAAATTGATTCCTGCGGCGAGTCCCATGGTGGCGACGATCACGCGGAGTTGCCCTGCTTTGGCGAGAGGCTCAACAATGGCGGAACGCTCGCCAAAGCTCAATCCACTGTGATGATAGGCTACCCTTTTCTGGAGCAGTCGTTTCAGGTCGTTGGAGCAAAGTTGTTCGAGGCGAGGCTCACCCAGTTGAATGGGGGAATCATTTGGAAGCGCTTCGGCAATCTTCCAGGCGATCTTCTCTGCTGCCTTGCGATGCGGTGCGAAGATCAGCAGTGGCCCGTATTGAGAGAGCAAGACGCCGAGGCCGAGGCGTTGCCAGTAGTTCTTGTATTTGGGAGGAGCAGTTCTTGGTAGTGCTTCCAAAGGCATTTCGTCCAGTGGAACCGGGCGCTGATCGGTCCTCACCAATTCGACCTTTCTTCCCAGGGACTGCATCCACTCAACGACCTTTCGTGGATTGGCTACGCTGCCGCTTAGGAGTAGCAGGCGGGTATGTGAAGGAGCAAGTGCAATGGCGAGTTCGTAGTTCAGGCCTCGGCGCCTGTCGCCGATCATCTGGTATTCATCGATGACGAGGAGGTCGGGGCCTTCACCAGCAAGAAACCGCTCACGCTGTGTTTCCAGGGTTGCCACGAGAATGGGTGCATCGATATTTTCGGCCACGTCACCCGTGGCGATACCCACTTTCCAACCTTTGCTTCGCCACTCGCGCCATTTCTCGTTGGCCAGCGCGCGAGTGGGAACAGTATAAACCGCCTGTTTCCCGGTGGAATGGAACTGCTTCTCTCCGACGAGGTTTTCGAAGATGTATGTCTTCCCAGCTCCCGTGGGAGCGGATACGACGACATCACTCCCGTTGCGGAGTGCGCGAATCGCATCCTGCTGCCAGAGATCCGGGATCAGCAGATGCGCCTGGAGGCCTTCAAAGGCCTTTTCCAATCCGCCGTTCATGACGGAAAGAAGATAGCTTGGGAGGAAAGGAGGATCCTTTGTCTATCAGTTAGGCTGATCAACTTTCGTTTCGACTGGAACGGTCTTGTCTCGAGGCTGAGGCTTTGCTTCCGAAATGCTTACCGGCTTTCCAGTGGAATCGATAGCGATCAGATCCTGAAGAACTCGAAGTGTCTCTCTTTCGTAAGGATCGAGCTTGTGGGGATACTCGAGAGCCTTGGACTCTTCGTCGTCTTCCTCTTCTTCGGAGCCGCGCGTCATGCCACTCAGCTCTTCTTGGGAAAGTTCGTCACGAAGAGTGAGCCCTTCATTCAAAACATTGTCCTGGGTCAGTTTGTAGATGGTGAAAAGCCCTTCCTCTTCCTTACGGATCTCTTCAAAACGCTTAATTCGTTCTTCCTTTCTCGCTTCTCTACGTTTGTCTGCATCTGTCGATTCTTGCCTACGCTGTTCGAGGTTCAGGGAGAGGGTATTCTCATCAATCCTCTTCTTTTCGCGAGTGATGTCATCAATGATGTAGGAGAATGCAGGATCGGATGCGACTCTGGCAACAGAGGCTTGTTCGAGCTCCTGCAGCGGAAGCGGGGTCTCAAAAAATGGATCGTATCTGCTCGGCTGAATCGGATCTACAACCAGAGCATTCGGAAGGGAGGATTCGCCGATGTCTGCGACATCCAGAACAGACGGCAGTTGAATGTCGGGAACGACTCCATGGCGTTGCGTGGAGTGACCGTTGATTCGATAGAAGGTCTGGATGGTCAGCTTGAGAGCGCCTTCCTGGCTGGGGTTGCGATTGAACGGAAGGATCAACCGGTTGGTGAAAACCTGCTTCAACTGCTGAACCGTTCCTTTACCGAAAGTCGATTCGTCACCGACGATAACCGCGCGACCGTAGTCTTGGAGCGCTGCTGCGAAAATTTCAGAGGCGGACGCACTGGCCGTGTTGGTCAATACGATCAGTGGACCGCCATAGACGGCTTCCGCATTTCTGGAGAATTTCTGATCACGACCACCTCGCCAGTCGAGGGACTGCACAACAGGACCTCGGCGAATGAAGAGGCCTGTCATATTGATCGCCTCTTCCAGCGAACCGCCACCATCGTCGCGAAGGTCGATGATAAGTCCGTCGATACCTTCTATGGAAAGACGAACGAGAAGGCGTCTCACGTCTGTCGTAGTACTGGTCTGCCCGCCATCCATGTCGGCGTAGAATGAAGGTAGAGTGATCCAGCCCAGCTTCTGCTCGTTGCCCTCGGGATCTTTTGTGATGATCAGATCGGCTGTCGCAAGGCTTTCCTTGAGGTCGATCTTGTCGCGGATGATGTCGATCAGTTTAATTTCATCGGGAGCACTCGCGGAAACCACTTTCAGGCGAACGGTCGTGCCGATTTCGCCGCGGATGAGATCAACGATGTCGGAAAGGGTCTTTTCAACGACATCAGTAAACTCACCTTCAGGGCCTTGAGCTACACCGATCACGCGGTCTTTCACTTCGAGCTTTCCACCTTTGAAAGCAGGTCCACCAACGACAAGGCCTTCAATGGTCGCTCCACCTTGTTCTTCATCTTTCTGAAGCATAGCGCCGATTCCGGTCAGCGATTTATTCATCCCAATACGGAAGTTATCGTACTGCGACTGGGAGAAATACTCGGAGTGCGGATCGTAAGCGCGAGCGATGGCTTTAATGAAGAAAGTTGCTACGTCTTCGGTTTCGTTCTCATTGACTCGCTTCTGAATGCGGTCGTATCGGTCGGAGACTTTTTCGTAGATACTCTTCTTTTCTTCTTCGGAAGGCTCTTTCGGTTCTTCACCGGCCTCTTTCTTCTTCTCTGCCTCTTCCGCGTTCTTCTTGGCTACGGCGTCGGCAATGATTTTCTCGCGGATCAGATCGCCTTCGATCAGGTTGCGCCAGAGCTGGTCATGCGCTTCTCCGGCGGGTGCCCATTCGGCTTCCTTGCGAGAAATCTTGATCGATCTGTCCGAGTCGTAGGTGAAAGTGTTCGGCTTGGCGAGTGATTTGGCGAACTCAACTCGGTCGCGGACACGTTCCTCGTAGATTGAGTAGATGTCATACGCTGCGGGAATGCCGGAGTTGCGAACGTGATCGTCGATCAGTAGTTCGTGAAGTTTACGGAATCGCTCGATGTCCTCCTTCGTGAAGTAAATCCGACTGTAATCGAGCATTTCGAGGTAAGCTTCCAGCACTCGCTTCGACATCTTGTCGTTGAAGGGCTGGCGGCTGAAATGTTCTTCTTCCAGCATTGTCACGACACGCAGGGCCAAGTCGCCATATTTGGACTCGGCGCGCAGGTGCGACGCAGAAAGAAACACAAGGGTGAGGAGCGTTATGGATGCGACCCTCTTGAACGTTGAAAATGTAGCTTGAAGCATGGGAATATTCGAGTCTGCAGGTGTATTCCGGGTCTGGTGTACAGAATTGGCCGCACACCTTACACGCAAAGGAAACACGGTAAAAGCGTTTTGTAAGACGTAGATCGGACGGTTCACCTTCCAATTTTGTTAGTAATTCATTGCAATTTGCCGCCAAGTGTTTGTTGAAACTCTGGGGAAGACAGCAGACTGCATAGTTCTGTGGCGTTGCATCGCCCGCAGTTTCATCGTATCAGGCAGGCAATGGCAACGAATTCGTTTTTCGGTTCGACTATTTTCAAGATCCTCGTGTTCATTTTTGGTACGATGATTCTTGGGGCACTTATCGCTCCGCCTTTGTACGTTGGAGGAAAGCATGTCGTGGAGCAGGGGTGGCTAGAGGGCTCTTTCCTTGATGGGCTGAATGGGTCCCTCGACCGGGCAAAGTTCCCCCGCTATTTCAACCGGGCCATTCTCATATCGGCTCTTTTGCTGCTCTGGCCGATTCTCAAGTGGATAAACGTCGGCAAAAGCAAGCAGTCGGAGGGAAAACGTCCCCTTGGGGAATCCTTGCTTTTGCAGCCCAATCCCTCTTGGTGGAAGCACATTCTAATTGGTTTTCTGGTTGCTGGGGGAAGCCTGCTTCTCCTGGGGTGGTTCTATGTCAACCAGGGATGGTATGAAGCTCGTGAAACAGAGAAAGCAATCTCTGGCGTTCTCTTTGGTGCATTAGGAACCGGCTTTGCTGTCGGATTTCTTGAGGAATTCGTCTTTCGGGGCGCGCTGTATGCCCTTTTGAACCGGCTTTTGAAGCCACGAATGCTCTACTTTACTATCGCGTTTTTCTTCGCCATCATCCATTTCTTTCATGCTCCGAGAAAGATGGATATCGATCCGGTGACCTGGTTATCAGGGTTCACGATGATCGGGCAGATCTTCGCCTACTTCTTCAGCCAGTTTGGAAATCCATCTTTTCTGGCGGCAGAGTTTGCGGTTCTCTTTTCCATTGGTCTGGTCCTCGGATATTGCAGGGAGAAGACAAACTCTCTCTGGCTGCCCATCGGATTGCATGCCGGCTGGGTATTCGGGGTGAAAACACTCAGTCCACTCGCTCAACGGAACTTTGAACCGGATGAGATGATGCCCTGGCTTGGAGACACCCTGCGGGTGGGGGCAATCTCCTGTCTGGTAGTTTGCGTGACATGGCTGGGGCTATGGATCTGGCTGCGAGGCAGGTCTGCGAGTAAAATCGATTGATGACGCGAATTTCCTATTTCAGGCAGTCAGTTCTCGGTTGGATGTACCCTCCCGTGTGCGCTTCCTGCGAGGATGTTTTGTCAGCTCAGCAGCAATTGGAAATGCCATTTCTCTGTGAGGCATGCGAAGGGTCATTAGAACGCATCGGAAAATCCTACTGCCCCGTTTGCGGTCAAACTTACGAGGCCCCTACTCCAGGAAATATGCGATGCGGAAACTGTGGCGACAGGGAGTTGGCGATCGATTTCGCAGTCAGTGCCTACCGCTCTTCGGGGAAAGCGAGGCAGATCATGCATCAGTTCAAATACGGGAAACAGCAACATCTTGCCCGTTTGATGGGAGGGTTGATTCAGCGGGTCTGGGAAGATTCCCGTCTCCACAAAGAGGCATGGTGGGTAGTTCCCGTCCCTCTTCACCCTCGCAGGATGCGCTCGCGTGGATTTAACCAGTCGGAGGAGATCGCCCGTCAATTGGTTCGTTTGGCTCCCTCAGGAGTTCAGTTGCAGACACTTTTGGGACTGAAACGAGCTCGAAATACAGTTCGCCAGGCGCAGTTGGACCGGCGGGATCGCCTTCGGAACCTGATTCAGGCATTTGAACCAGCCAGGGTTCTCCAAAAAGTGAGAAAAGGACCCTCGCGAGTAATCCTTGTCGATGATGTAATTACGACTGGAACGACCGTTTCTGAGTGCGCTGCAGTCCTCCGTTTGGAGGGGGATGTAGAGGAAATTGCGGCTGTCTCGGTATTGCGAGGGTGACGAATTTGTTTGTGATTGGCTTGTTTTTCGTTATTTTTAGGCTCTCCTTTGGCCCCCTTCCGGTTTTGCATTCCTCTGAGAATGCTGGTGCTGGATTGGGGACACACACGTAACACACACCAGAACTACACGCTGTAACCTCACTTTTGAGAGATCATGGGCATCTTTAAGAAACCTTCGATCAAGTCGCTCGGTAAGAAAAAGTCCGATATGCCGGAAGGCCTTTGGAACAAATGTCCTTCCTGCGGAGCGATCATTGATGAAATCACGCTGAAGCAGCGCAATCGCGTGTGCACAAAGTGCGACCACCATTTTACGCTTACTTCTCAAGAGCGGGTCGAGCTGTTGCTCGATGCAGGCACGTTTGAAGAGCTTGATGCCAATCTTGAGTCGATCGACGCCTTGGGATTCAAGGGTTACACCGACAAAATCAAAGCCTACCAGAAGAAGACCGGACTCAAAGAAGCTGTCTTGACTGGAAAAGGCGCAATCCACGGAAGTCCTGTTACACTGGGCGTGATGGATTTTCGCTTCCTCGGAGCCAGCATGGGCTCAGCGGTTGGTGAAAAGCTTACCCGTGCGATTGAAACTGCCACCGAAGAAGAGCGCGGATGCATTATCGTCTGTGCTTCTGGCGGTGCTCGGATGCACGAAGGGATTCTCAGCCTGATGCAGATGGCAAAGACAAGCGGCGCTCTGGCTCGTCATCATGAGGCTGGTCTTCCATACATCGTTGTTCTCACTCATCCAACCACAGGTGGTGTGACTGCGAGTTTCGCAACATTGGGTGATGTCATTATGGCTGAGCCTGGTTGTATGATCGGTTTTGCCGGTCCTCGAGTCATTAAGGAAACGACTCACCAGGACCTCCCGGCGGGATTTCAGACAGCGGAATTCCTTCTCGAGCACGGATTGGTCGACATGATCGTCCCTCGTTCCCAGATGCGTGAGCGTCTTGGAAACTTGCTCGGATTTATGCTGCCAGAAAAGCAGTCCGCCTGATCAGGCGAGATTCGCGATTTCTTTCACCAGGGCGGGGCCACGATAGATGAGCCCCGTGTAAACCTGCACAAGCGCAGCCCCGGCGTCGAATTTTGCCTTTGCATCGGCGGCGGACATGACTCCGCCCGATCCGATAACAGGGATGGCGGGGTCCATTTCCTTTCGCAGCAAGGCCAGTATCTCGGTCGATTTTTCCGTCAGGGGGGCTCCACTCAGTCCGCCGGCTTCTTTCGAGAGAGGGTTTTCTTTTACGGCCTCACGATCAATCGTTGTGTTGGTAGTGATGACCCCGTCGATTTTGGTTTCGCTGAAAACTGAGGCGAGGGCTTTTACGGCATCATCAGCCAGATCCGGTGCGATCTTGATCACAATAGGCACATTCTTTCCGCCATGAGATTCGCACAGTTCTTTGCGTTTTTCTTGAAGCTGGCTGATGAGGTTGCGAGTTGTCGCATCGTTCTGGAGATCGCGAAGGCCCTTGGTGTTCGGAGAGGAGAGGTTGGCCGTTACGTAGTCCGCTTCACCGTAGACTCCTTCAAAGCACTTCAGATAGTCGTCGATGGCGTTTTCATTCGGGGTATCGAAGTTCTTTCCGATATTGATTCCCAGAACCCCGGAAAAGCGATTTCTTGAAACACGAACGTTTGCGAGAAGTCCATCGACACCGGGGTTGTTGAATCCCATCCGGTTGATGACGGCGTGGTTTTCCTTCAGGCGAAAGAGGCGCGGCTTTTCATTCCCGGGTTGGGGGCGGGGGGTGACTGTGCCTACTTCCACGTGTCCAAAGCCAATGCGACCAAAAGCACTGATGGCCGCACCCGTTTTATCGAGACCAGCAGCAAGTCCTACTTTGTTGGGAAATTTGAGCCCCATCAATTCGACTGAATTCGGACCGTCTGCGTCGGGGGCACGAGTCCCGGATAACAGCCCCAGAAGACCGAGTGACTCGGCGATATTCATCATCGAGAGCGTTACATGGTGAGCCTTTTCTGCGTCGAGTGAGAAAAGGATCTGGCGTGCAAGCGGATAGAGGTCGGCCATGGTCTATCGGTAGACCGGGTCGTGCGGTCGGGCAAGTGCGACGGTAAAGGGAAAAACTGGCCGTTGCCGCAATCGGCTTTGTGAGGGAAATTACCATTTCAGGAACCCTCTATGAACCGAATCGTAACCGGTGCAGCAGCTTTGAATCAGATCCCGCTCGATTGGGATGGAAACCGTCGTCGTGCCGTTGCGGCAGTCAAAGAAGCGAAAGAAAGCGGGGTGGGTTACCTTTGCCTGCCAGAACTCGCTTTGAGCGGATATGGCTGCGAAGATATGTTTCTCGCTCCGGAAGTTGGAGAGCGAGCGCTGGATTCCCTGGTGAAATTTGCCGCCGAATGTGAGGATATCGTTGTCGCCGTGGGTGTTCCCTTGTGGTTCGAGAGTTCTGTTTACAATGCGGTGGCCCTGATCGCCGACGGACAGATCGTCGGCGTAGTGGCCAAGCAGAATCTCGCGGGAGATGGGTTGCATTATGAACCGCGGTGGTTCAAACCTTGGACCGAAGGACAGGTCGAGTCGGTCAAGATAGCAGGGAAGAAAGTTCCCCTCGGCGATCTGGTTTTTGATATCGGTGGTGTCCGTCTCGGCTTCGAGATTTGTGAGGATGCATGGGTGGCAAATCGACCCGGAACTCGTCTCGCTCGGAGGGGAGTGGATTTGATCTTTAATCCCAGTGCCAGCCATTTTGCCTTTGGCAAACAGATAGTGAGGGAGCGATTTGTGCTTGAGGGTTCTCGTGCGTTTGCCTGCGGCTATGTGTATGCGAATTTGTTAGGGAACGAGGCGGGAAGAATCATCTACGACGGTGGAACGGTGATCGCCTGTGGCGGAGAGTATGTAGCGGAAGGGAGACGTTTTTCTTTTCACGACCATGTGCTCACTGCAGCGACGATTGACCTCAACCTCACGAGGCTTCATCAGGCGCGCCAGGTTAGCCATCGGCCGTTGCTTGGTGAGTCGGACGCCCTGACAGTGTCGTTGGATTTCGTGCCGGGATGGAAAGGGCCATTTACGACATCCGGGGCAGTGGCCGATCATGCAGAGGATTTGAAGGAAGAAGAGTTCACTCGAATCATGGCTCTGGGGCTCTTCGACTATCTGAGAAAGAGTTATTCGGGAGGTTTTGTTGTTTCGCTCAGTGGAGGAGCGGACTCTGCGGCGACTGCAGTGCTAGTAAAATTGATGATCGACCTGGCCTTGGATGACCTCGGGGAAGAACGCTTCCGAGAGAAGCTCGGGCATATCCGATTCGACGAGCGTGCGTATCCGGAGCAACTGCTTTCCTGCGTGTATCAGGCAACACGCAACAGTTCGGAGACAACTCGCAGTGCTGCCGAAACCGTCGCGAAAGCAATTGGTGCGGACTATCAGGAGTGGGATGTAGACTCACTGGTAGAAGGGTATCGAAAGATCGTAGAAGAAGGAATTGGTCGAGACCTTACCTGGGAAGATGACGACATTGCTTTGCAGAATATTCAGGCACGTGTCAGGGCGCCCGGAGTATGGATGCTGACGAATATTCGAAATGCCCTGTTACTTTCGACCAGCAATCGTTCTGAAGCGGCAGTGGGCTATGCGACGATGGATGGAGATACCAGTGGCGGTTTGAGTCCAATTTCAGGAATCGACAAGGCCTTTTTGCGGCAATGGCTAACATGGATCGAGACCGAAGGGCGCAAGCCGGATATTGATCCGATTCCAGAACTCACTGTTATCAACGTCCAAGCACCGACGGCTGAGCTTCGTCCGACCGAAGAGAAACAGACGGATGAAACCGATCTCATGCCGTACCCCATTCTTGATGCGATCGAGCGACTGGCAATTCGAGACAAGAAATTGCCGGTCGAGGTCTGGGAGCGTATGTGTGAGAGTCTTCCGGATCACGATCCGCAGGTGATAAAGGGCTGGGTCACGAAATTCTTCCGTCTCTGGAGCCGTAATCAGTGGAAGCGTGAGCGTTATGCACCTGGCTTTCACGTAGACGACAAGAATCTCGATCCAAAGACCTGGTGCCGATTCCCAATTCTGAGCAGCGGCTTCCGCGATGAACTTCGAGAACTGGATAGCTTATAGGGGAATTTCTTCCCTAACGGCACATCCTTCGATGTGATCGTTCACGAGTCCCATCGCCTGCATGAAGGCATAAGCTGTGGTCGGCCCCACAAAGCGCCAGCCACGTTTTTTCAGGTCTTTGCTCATCGCTTTTGACTCTGGCGACTGATTCATTTCTCGAAGCGCCTTCCAAGTCATGCGTTTGGGGCGCGTGGCGGGATCGGGTTTCCATTGCCAGAAGTATTCGGACAGTGACCCGAATTCGTCTTTCATCTCACAGGCTTGCTGAGCATTGTTCATCGTCGCTTCAATCTTGCCTCGGTGGCGAACGATTCCTGCATCGTCGAGAAGGCGCGCGAGATCTTTTTCGGTGAACTTGGCTACCTTATGAAAATCGAAGTCTCGGAATGCCTTCCGAAAATTCTCCCTTTTTCGAAGAATTGTGAGCCAGCTTAATCCGGACTGAAATCCTTCGAGGCAGATCTTTTCGAAAAGGCGAAAGTCATCCGTTACCGGGCGTCCCCATTCGGTATCGTGATACGCCACATAATCGTCCGGTGCGGCTCCCCAGAAGCAGCGGGATTTCCCGTCGGGACCAAGGATGAGACCGTTTTCAGGAATATCTGACATAATTGCAGCATGGTAGGCGCTGTTTTACAGAATCAAAGCTTGTTTCCCATTGCTACTTCAGCACACTGACGGGAATGAGGTTTCTCTCGGTGGCAGATTTTCACTACACTCTGAAGCAATGGGACTGGGTTGCTTCGGTAGCGAAGAATTATGATCTGCTCGTCATTCCGGGTGACCTTCTTGATATTGTCACTCCAGTCGACCTCGATGTTCAGATCCTGGTCGTAAAAAAATATCTTCGACGCATCGCGCAAGATACACCGATCCTGGTGAGTTCCGGGAACCACGATGGAAACCAGCGCTCGGAATACGGTGAAAGCGTGGCTGAGTGGCTACAGGAGATCACGGATGACAACATCTTTGTCGACGGGAAGAGCTACGAACAGAATGGAGTTCTTTTCACGATCTGCCCTTGGTGGGATGGAGACCACACGATGGCAAAAGTAGAAGAAATGCTGGTTCGCGATTCTTCGAGGGAGAAGGATCGTTGGGTCTGGCTTTACCATGCTCCCCCCACAGGATCGCCATTGGCCTGGGACGGTCGGCGCGAGTTCGGAGACGACGAACTGCCCAGATGGATTGAGCGATTTCAGCCGAATCTCGTTCTCGCCGGGCATATTCACCAGGCACCATTTGTCCGAGACGGGCAATGGTATGATCGGATAGGGGATGCGCTCGTTTTTAATGCTGGAAAGCAGATTGGAGAAATCCCGGCTCTCATCGAGTTTGATTTATCAGAGAACATTGCTACTTGGCGGTCTCTGGCTGGAGTTGAGACCCTTTCCCTCCAGACAGGAGAGATTCTCAGCGCCTGCTAGCTGGATTTCTTTTTCGCCTGGTGGTTGAGCAGGCACTCTAAGACTTCGTCGACGATTCCCAGGTGGTCGTCATTGGCGGCATACTGCTTCCGAATGTCGACAAGGTAAGAGCTAACGAACGAGAGGCGGGTCGCAAGAAGGTGAGAGATGTAGTAGGTCAGCTCGGGATGCTTCTCCAGGATGTGGTTGCCATCCTCGGCAAAGTAAAACGTCGACTCACCAATCGAGCGGACCGTGGCTGAGTGTGGTTGATCCAAGATCACTGAAACCTCTCCAAAAATCGATCCGGGGGAGGAAATTCGGTTCAGCTCGACTCTTTCCTTACTGATCTCGGTGCTGCCTTCCTTGAGTATGAAAAGCGATCCGCTGGCGGGACTTCCCTCTTCGATGAGTGCTTCACCATCAGAGAACGTACGGATTGGTAGGTTGCATTTCTCGCAGATTTCCAGAATCGACTTCATTCAAACACCAGCAAATACCCAAATCGCCGATCAGGAAAGGAAAACGACGTGTTTAGAGCGAATTCTTGGTTCTCGGGATCCATACGGGAATGAGAGTTTTATGCGAAATGATTGTAATATTTATTTGTAAACATTAATTATCACCATATTCTGATAATTATGAGTCCCGATCATAATACGGTTCGCTATGGTTGGATTGACTGTCTCCATCTTCTAAAGTCGAGATGGCCTATTCTCTTCCTCGTATGCTCTCTAGTCCTCCTTCTGGGCGCTGCCATGCGTTCGCGTATTCCGCAATTATTTGAATCCACTACCGTCGTGGAACTTGCTCCCGGATGGAACGGTTTGGATCAGAAAATTCCTCAGCATTCTTCTACCGTCAGGTCTGTTCAGTCAGGAGGGGCTGAGGGGATTCGAGCGGAGATTGAGGCATACGTTTTTTTGAACTCAACCTTGGAGGACACTGAGCTTCAGAACCGATTGAAAACTGAAGACGAGGCGGACGCCATATCTCTGCTTCGTTCAAGAATAGACGTCAAAGTGGGGCAGGGGAAAAAGCGGATTCAAATTCTGGCGAGAGACCGAAGTCCGGAGGCGGCTACCGAGTTGGCGAACTTGATTGCGAGCCGGTATGTCGATTGGAAGAATGCTCAAGAGAAAGCCCGGCTCGCAATGCGTGCTGAGAAATTTTCGGATGAAGTAGATCTACAGAACAAACGGATTTCTGATCTGGAGGATTCCCTTTTGGCTCTGAAAAAAGAGAGCACTGCAAGCGAGGAAGAATTGAAGACCATGCGGCGAGAGTTGATCATGGAAAGTCATCTTCTCCGATCACTTGAGGCCAAGAGTCAACTGGCAATGGTGGAGGTCAGGCAGGCCATCCCGGTAGCCAATGTGGTAGAAGCAGCGGTAGAGGAGGATGCCGTTCGTGAAGGAAATCCAGCAGCATTTTTCTCCGGACTTTTCCTGTTGGGGATTTCTCTGGGAAGTATTGTGGTAGTTTTGACAGGGATTCGCAGGGCATCTGAGAAGGTTTCACGAAATCTCTCGCGTCAATTGGACATCCCCATTGTCGAAGTAGCCCCGGTCAACGGACTTTCCCTGATTGGTCAGGTCGATCCCGAGGCGAGATCGATTGAGCCATATCGCCTGATGAGGACTCGCATCCATCGATTGCAGGCACCCGATTGCATGATCGTGACCTGCCTGGCTGATGGCAAAACGCCAGACAGTGCGGAAGTAGTGACGAATCTCGCAGCCGTGTTTGCAGATGGTGGGCATACCGTTTTAATCATCGACTCAGACTTCCGGTCTCCAAGAGTGCACTGCTTTTTTGAAGCAGCCAGTCAGCCCGGGCTTTCTGACTATCTGATGGGCGAAATGCGGATGGAGGAGACCGTCGTCAGGACCAAAAGGCCAAACCTGTGGTGCATGCCTTCTGGGCCGGTACCGCGTGACCCCTGCGGTCTTTTGACAGGGCGAAGAATGGACGACCTGCTCTGGAACATGAAGCAGCGCTTCGACTACATTTTCATGACGGCTCCACCGATACGAAAATTCTCGGATGGAAGCGCATTGGCATCGGTGTCTGATCACGTATTCCTGATCTGTGACTACCGGGACCTTTCCTCTTCTCGAATTCGCAGAGATCGTATTGCCGTTGAAGCTTCAGGCGGAATTCTATCGACAGTCCTCCTTAGTCGCAGCGAAGGGCG
This sequence comes from Verrucomicrobiales bacterium, assembly GCA_002698785.1. Lineage (GTDB taxonomy): Bacteria > Verrucomicrobiota > Verrucomicrobiia > Verrucomicrobiales > DEV007 > Arctic95D-9. The sequence goes on from PAAG01000053.1 coordinate 254,637, forward strand.
TGTAAGGCAATCGAAGGGGAAGAAGGCTACGGCAGAGCAATCGGTGAAAGTTGACGTTCGTCCGGCCACGATCAAACCCGAAGATGACGATGCCGCGCCGCGTCGGATATCTTCGGCCAAGCAAGATTGAGCCTACTGCTTCAAGCAAGTGTATTACTTTCTGTCCCGGAAACGGATAGCAGGTATGGCTCGAATTTATGGCGGATGGGGTGCGGCACGATTGCACTCAGGATGATGTCATTGCCGTCGTAATCTTCTTTCAGGATTTTTCCCTCCCGGTGCAGTAGTGCTACGAGGTCCTGACGTGCTTGCGGTATTCGCAACTGCAGTCTTGATACACGATCCACCATCATATCCGTGAGGCGGTCGGTAAGTCGATCCAGGCCTTCTCCGGTAGCGACGGAAATGAAAACAGAATTGTCGTCGAAGTGATTCTTCAGCTCGTGAATTCGATCTGGATCATCTGCGATCAGGTCCATTTTATTCAGCACGACGACGGTAGGTTTGTCGTCCGCATCAAGTTCTTTCAGGACCGCGCGAGTTGTTTCGTAGAAGGCAAAAATCTCAGGGGAACTCGCGTCGAGCACGTGGATCAGGAAGTCTGCGATAATCGCTTCTTCGAGAGTGGCTTTGAAAGCTTCGACCAGTCTATGCGGAAGATTTCTTACGAATCCAACAGTATCCGTGAGAAGAAGAGGTTGTCCGTCGGGAAGCTCAATCCTGCGAGTGGTCGGGTCGAGTGTGGCGAAAAGTTTGTCCTCAGCCAACACCTCAGCTCCAGCAAGAGAATTCAGCAGTGAACTCTTTCCGGCATTTGTGTAGCCGACGATGGATGCCTGACAGATCCCCTCATCGGAGCGCTGTTTACGTTGTGTCTGGCGAATCTGGCGGACGCTCTCAAGTTCAGTTTTGATGCGATCGATGCGCTGGCGGGCGAGTCGACGGTCCACCTCGATCTGCTGTTCACCCTCACCTCGAGCAGCGCCGCCTCCGCCTTTTCCTCCTCCGGAGGCTCCTCTTTGCCTGTCCAGGTGGGACCACATTCGAGCGAGCCGTGGCAAGGAATACTGCATGCGCGCCAGTTCGACCTGCAGGCGTGCCTCTTTGGTCTGCGCGCGCATTTTGAAAATGTCGAGAATGACTTCTTCCCGATCTATCACCGTGATATCGCCCTCGGTTTCCCACGTCCGCTGTTGGGACGGAGAAAGCTCATTGTCGAAGATGATGCAGTCTGCCTCGAGCGACTCGGCCTCGTCGATCAATTCTTCTGCCTTACCAGTCCCGGTTAGATAGCGTTTGCTTCTCGACCTTACAAACACACTGCGCTTGCCTACAATGCCGATTCCAAGGGTCGAGACGAGCTCCGCAAGTTCTTCAAGAAGGCTGTTTGCCACCTCTTCGTCTGCTCGATCAAAATAGGCACCTATCAAAAAGGCGCGCTCGACCATCTGTGGTTTGTCCCGGGTATCAAACATCAGGCAAGAAGTGATTTCAGCGTCGCAAAATCTTTGCCGATTGCTTCGAGAACTGTCGGCACCATAGCGGGATCTTTGTGGCCCAGGTATTCGACGTGGAGGCTGATCGGCCCAGTGAAGTCACTGCTCTTCAGCGTTTTGTAGAATCCCTTGTCTACTGCTCCTTCTCCCAGAGGTCCCCAGGAAAGTTCGTTGTCATCCCACGCTGGCTCTTTCACGTACACGGTATCGATGTAAGGGCGAATCATGGCGAAATTCAGCGGCCATGCCTTTGCTCCTTCAACGGTGGCGTGTCCGATGTCGAAGGCGACACCGATTTCCTCAGGTTTGTAATTTTCGAATGCCTCACCCAGATCCCAGAGGGGCGCCCCAAAGTAATTTTTTCCAGAGTGGTTCTGATAGATCGGCTTGATACCAATTTCGTTTGTCAGGGCAACCAGATCCTTGAGCTTGGCTTTGAATTCCGGGATCTGCTCACGGATAGGCTTGTTCAGATCGTATCTGAAATAGGACATTCGAAATCGCTTGATGCCCAGGCCCGCCGCCGTGCGCAGCACTTTCTCTGTAAATTGCTCATCGCTGACTTCGTTAATTCCAGAGGTCAGTACTGTGCACTTCAGATCTTTTGCCTTCAAAGCATCCATCATGGCTGGCAGGTCGTCTTCGACTTTCTCTGGTAAGACGTGGCCTCCTGGGCGAACGGGTGCTTCAACACCGTCGAAACCGAGCTTCGCCATCTCCTCTGCCATTTCGGGATATGAGAGATGCTGGAGTGGTTTCGTGAAAGTGCAGAATTCGAAGCGGCTCTTGTCGGCTGCGCAAATTGGTAGCTGGTTCAGAGAGCCTATTCCCAGTCCCATCGCGGAAAGCTTGAGAAAGTTGCGTCTCGAAGAAAAATCGGATTGCCTCATAAACGTATCGTATCGGCGCTTGCCGCTGGGAGCAAGAGTTGAGATACTCGCGCAAATCCTCTGACAAACCTGAAATGAAGACATTCAGCTCACTTTTTCTTTCTACCACTCTAATTTTTAGCGCAGCCGTGGCGCATTCCCAGGGCATCGGTCACTCTGGCGCAGGCTGGCGTATCACCGGAACGGACCCGATTGAGATCTACTACGGGGACCAGCATGTCACCAGCTACAATGCGGGCGTGGAAGAGGGGAAACCCTTTTTCTACCCTCTGATTGGTCCGACCGGAGAAAACATGACTCGTCACTGGCCGATGAAAGAAGGCTTCGATGACGAAGCTACCGATCACATTCACCATCGTGGTATGTGGTACGGTCTGGGAAAGGTGAATGGCCTCGATTTCTGGCACTTTCACGGAGATGACTCGAAGAAGGACAAGACATTCGGCATCATTCGTCACAAGGGAATGAACGGCGTTCAGATGTCGAGTGACGATATCATCTTCAAGACGAAGTCGGAGTGGCTCTCATACGATGATCAAGAGAAGAGAATCATGTCGGATCGCCGGGAATTCGAAATCTCTTACCGGGAAGACGGAGCACTGGTCATTGATACAAAAATCACGCTGATCGCTGATGCGGGAGACGTGACGATTCACGACGATAAAGAAGGTGCTTGGTCGATTCGGACAATCCCAACCCTTCGTCTGGAGGGGGATCATGCCAAAGGCAACATCGTGAACAGCGACGATATAGAAGGAAAGGAAGCTTGGGGTAAGCGAGCCAAGTGGGTCGACTACTACGGCACCGATCGTGCCGGTAACCCTGTTGGGATCGCCATTTTCGACAATCCGGAGAATCCAAGATACCCTACCTGGTGGCACGCTCGCCACTACGGTCTATTTACGGCAAACCCATTTGGGCAAGGGCATTTTGAAAAGGAAACGCCTGAGGACGCCGGGAATTTCACCATCAAAAACGGCGAGGAAGTTACTTTTCAATATCGCACCATTTTTCATAAGGGAACCCCTGAGGAAGCCAGCATCGCTGAGTCATTCAAAGAATATTCGGGCGAGTAGTGCAAAAGAAAGCCGGAGATGATCTCCGGCTTCTACGACACTGATGTGGATCTCCGTGGGGCTGTTCAGGCCCCGCCCCAACTGCTGTAGACGTTCACACGAGTTCCGTAGCTCGTGTTGTCATAGATGACTTGAGCAGCACTCGAAGGAAGTCGAATGCAGCCAGCAGAAGCTGGATATCCGGGCAGGTGACCTGCGTGAACCCCGTAGGCGCTTCCGCTGAGACGCATCCAGTAGGGCATCTCTACACCGTAAATGGTGGACACCTTGCCGGAACGGACCTTCTCGGAAATACTGAAACTCCCGCGAGGAGTCCATTTGCCCGGGCGTGCGGTGGAGACTGGAGTGTCTACCGCGATCTTCCCATCTACGAGCAAGTAGCCTCTCTGGTCGGCCACGTCGATGACGACGCGAGTATTTCTGCCAGTGCTCTGTGATAGAATGGCAGGATTAATTCGAGCTCCGCTATTATGCCGTTCAATGGACGGTTTCGTGCGTAGCCCGCGCTGAAACGTGCTTCCGTTTCGCGTGGAACTGGCCTGATCACTCGAAGGAGTGCAGGACGTGATAAACGATGCCCCTAATGCTAGAGACAACGAGAGTACAACAGAGAGGACTCTTCTCTTCATGGACTGTCTGGTTTGTGTGTTTACGGTTGTGTCGTGTGTGTGCCACTACCGTAAACTGAAATTATCAAAAATACAAATATTTATGATAATTTTACAACCAGCCATCCGTTATTACTCAGAAGGTAGAGGTCTTTCAGGATTGGTTTCTGCCTCGTAGTCAACGCCTTCGAGTCCGAATCCGAAGAGCTTGAGGAATTCACTTTTGTATCCTGAAAAATCAGAAAGCTCGGAAAGGTTCTCAGTGTCGACTTTTTCCCAGGCTTCTGCTACAGCCGCCTGGACATCGTCGCGCATCTCCCAATCGTCGATTCGGATCCTGTTGCGATCGTCCAGTGTGGGAGCCGAGCCGCTGGCGAGGTGGTCGGCAAAGAGGCGCTCGATCTGCTCGATGCACCCCTCATGGAGATCGGCCTCTTTCATCACCTTGTAGAGAAGGGAAATATAGAGCGGAACGACCGGTATCGCCGAGCTGGCCTGGGTCACAAGTGCTTTGTTCACAGATACGTAGGCAGTGCCATCTCCGAATGACTCATTCATTCGGGATGCAGAGTCCTCAAGATGTTCTTTGGCCTTGCCAATAGTTCCGTTTGTATAGATCGGGAAGGTCAACTCGGGTCCGATGTAGGAGTATGCGACCGTTGTGAACCCATCGGCGAGAACTCCGGCTTCTTTCAGTGCGTCAATCCACAGTTCCCAGTCTTCGCCACCCATTACCTTCACGGTGTTGGTGATTTCCTCGTCCTCTGCAGGTTCGATCGTTACGGAATCAACCTCACCGGTGTCTGTGTTCAGATTCTTCTGAGAATAAGGAGCGCCTATCGGCTTCAATACCGAGCGGTAGGTCTCTCCCGTCTTCGGGTCTGTTCGGCGGGGAGAAGCGAGGCTGTAAACAATACAGTCGATTTCCCCGAGATCGGCTTTGATCGCTTCGATGACTTGCTCCTTCATTTCGTCGGAGAAGGCATCGCCGTTGAAGCTGCGTGCGTAGAGGCCGGCTTCTTTTGCGGCATTCTCGAAAGCTACCGAATTGTACCAACCTGCGCTCCCGGTTTTTCTTTCCGTTCCTGGTTTCTCGAAGAAAACACCGATGGTTGAGGCGCCGCCTCCGAAAGCAGGAACGATTCGCGAGGCGAGTCCGTATCCCGTGGAAGCACCGATCACGAGGACCTTCTTCGGAGAATCCTCAAGTGGCCCTTTGGATTTCACATAGTCAATCTGGGACTGCACATTCGCGGCACAACCTTCAGGGTGTGCAGTGGTGCAGATGAAACCTCGAATCTTCGGAGCAATAATCATGGGGTCTTTCGTGATTTTAGACTTTCGGCAGGAATACCAGTGCTGTGGGCAAAAAACAACCGCTTTGTCGACCTGGGTTGTCCAGAAAAAGCGAAAGCCAAAAGAAAACCCGCTGCCAGCGTAACCGGCAGCGGGTTCTTGAAAACAGTCAGCTAAGCGAGATGTCGCTTACTTGAGTTCCTGAGCGTAAAAGATCGCCCAGTCATCGAGATTGTTCAGGTTTACGGCATCTTTGATCGTGCCGTCATCCTCTTTGCCTGCGGCATCGAGGATTTCCTTACGAGTGTCGTCGTCGTGGATGTATCCTGTAATCGCTGCGTTCAGCTTATCAACGGCATCCTGATCAAGGGAGCCGCCCTTTTGTTGGAGAATCCAGTTTTCGAGTTCGATGTAGGAAGGCTTGGAGTCAGCGATAAAAGCTTCGAAGTCAGCTTTGTCGATTCCAAGGCCGTCGAGAACCATCTGGTCGTATCCGGCTCCGATAGCAGGATAGTCAGGATGAAGTTTCCCGGTAGCGCCAAGGGAAGCCTTGAGCCAGAGACGAGGAAGATGAAGAACTCCGAGAGGGCCCTTAGTTCCAGAACTAATAAGAGGGACAATGTTGCTCATTGGTATCTGTAGGTCGGTTCAATAGGTTTTTGTGGCAGCATTCTTCTGCCGTTTGGTGGAGGGAGACTATGAGTTGGCAGATTTCACTTCAATCAAATTCCGCACCTGATCCCGTGCCGTAATTGCCCCAAAAGGCGCGTAAGATGCCCTTGCACCTTCTTAGCGGTTGAGACTATCATTGCCGCATGAAGATCGACTTCGGTGCCGCTTGTAAGGATCTGTTCTCGACGGAGAAAAAATGGAATACCATTCTCGGATTGGCTGTGTGTACGATCATTCCGGTCGTCGGTCCTCTGGTGGCACTTGGATATCTGTTTCGACGATTTTCACGTGAGCGCAGTGGGTTAGGCAAAGATGATTTCGATTTCAGCTACTTTAGCAACTATTTGACGGCTGGAGTCTGGCCATTTGTCTCAACATTGGTGCTGACGTTCTGCGTCATGCCCTTGGTATTCTTAGCTGAGATTCCGATTTTCGGTGCTGTATTCGTTGCTGAGGAGAATGAAGTGCTAGCCATCATTCTCGGGGTGGTTGGGTTCATTCTCTATATTGCCGTCCTGATTCTCATAACATTGCTGACCTATCCCGTGATGCTTCGCTCCGGTTTGATGATGGATTTCAAAGCCGGTTTTTCCAAGTCGTTCATTTTGGGGTTTATAAAGAAGGTGGGGGGAAGCCTTCTCCTGTGGATCTTTGTGATCGCATTACTTGCATATCCAGCAATGATCATGGGAGTTCTCGCATTTTTTGTCGGCGTATTTGTTGTGGCTGTATGGATCCAGTTTGCGATGTTCCACCTCCTGTTCCAGCACTACGATTTATATCTGCATCGCGGCGGGGAACCCATCGAGATTAATCCTGAGTTAATTCAGGATATTGGGAATCCACCTCTTCCGCAAACGTCGCTGCCGACGAGTCCTGAGCTACCTCAGTAGGGCTGCTTTGTCGGAGTTTCAGCGAGGGACTTCTTTGATGAAATCCTTTGCGGCCACTCCGAGTTCAGTACGAAAGTGGGCATTCATTTGTCTCGTACCGCTGTAGCCGCAGCGCTTAGCTACATCGCCCGGAGTAAGGTCAGGCTCCTCAGTGAGAAGGCGTTTTGCTTCACGGATTCGCAGACGAAAAATAAAAGAGCGAGGGGTGCAACCCAGCTGTTCCAGAAAGGCATCTTCCAGCCATCGCCGGGAGCGGGAATTGGAGTCAACCATATCAGAAACACCGACGGGCTCACGGTAGTTTTCCCGAACCCATTCGACCGCTGTCAAGAGGTCGGGGTGATCCACGGCGAGGCTGTCGGTCGATGATCGCTCACGGAGTGCGCCGGGCTCGACGATGCGTTCTTCAGGGGGAATTGGTTTATTCTGAATCAGTCGATCCAGCAATCGAGCTGCCTGGGTGCCGATTTCAGTGTCGTTTCTTTCGATGCTTGTCAGGGGAGGGCGGCAGGATTCGCAGGCTGTGGTGTCGTTGTTGACTCCGATCACCGCAATGTCTTCCGGAACACGAAGGCCTACCCTCTCGCACGCACGGATGACCATGGCGGCTCGTGGGTCGTGCGCAGCCATCACCGCAAAAGGAGGCTTAAGCGTTCCCAGCCAAAGTTCCAGTTCGCCCTGACCAGTATCCCAACGGGTCTTCTGGCCAAAGGTGGCAGGCACATGCAGAACCGAACAATCCAGTCCACGAGCTTCGAGTTCATTGCGAAACCCTGACTCATAACAACTCGAATACCATACGTCAGTGACTCCGTAGAACCCGAACCTCCGGTATCCTCGGTCAAGCAGATGCCAGGCTGCCATTTGGCCGATGCGCTGGTAATCCGGGCGCACCCTGGGAAACACAGGGTCCTCTGCTGCTCCTGACAGATTCACCACAGGGCATTTCAAGGATCGCAAAACGCGAATGTCTTCCGCACTGTTCGCGAGACAAATCACTCCATCGCCGTCCCATCCCTCTAACGCAGTAGGCGGAAGATAGTGGGTTTCCGGACTGATGAGAAATCTCCAGTTGGTGTGCCGCTCTGCATAATCGCGAATGCCTCGAACGACTCGTTCGAGGTGGGTGATTCCTACGTTGATCGCAAGTGCGATCTCTAATGGGGCGCGACGGCTCATAAGTAACTGTTGCGCAAATCTGCACTTTTTTGCAGAAATTGTCCATTGTGCGTTTTATTTCTTCAGCAGATTGTTGGAACGATGAACTCCCGAAACCTCCTCTTCCTTCTGGGGCTACTGTCCCTCGTTGCGTTTCCCGTGGCCGGGGAAGACCGATTTATCACCCTGAGCAATTTGCCCATGGGGACTCGTGAGAAGCCTCTCGTGCTCCGCACCTATTTTCCTGATCCAGGCCTCACCCGCGAAGTTCTTTCCAATCATGACTTGGGATATCGGGCTCGCAAATACTCTCCGGGAAAAGGGGACGTAGATGGATTTGTCGATCCGATATTGGGAATTCCTGGCGCAATAGGCGTCAATTTCGGCCCTGATCTTTCCATTTGTTGGGATGCCACGGAATGCAGGCTTCTCTATGCCTGGCGGGGGGGATTCCTTGATATGACGAACTACTGGGGAGAGCCTGAGAGTGGTCGGCGGAAAGGGTTTGGCTACATTCCCGAGCTCGTGGGGGAATTGATATTTGTCGCGAAGGGATCGCACCCTCTTGGCATTTTCGATCAATACACCGAAATTCTCGCCCCGGAATTCAAGGGCTATCGAGTCATCGATGGAGTTCCGGAATTCCATTACACTGTTGGTGAAGCGGACGTCCGAGTGAAGATTGAACCGGGCACTGAGCCGATGAGCATCGTGAAACATTACACAGTCAAAGCGCCTGGAGAGGTCGGCTACTACGAGACAGGCTACAAAATCAAAAAGACTGATGACAAAGACGGAACGTTTTCCGTCACCATCCAGGGTAAGCCTGTTGTAGGAATGGGGGGCGCGGCAGAGGAGCAAGAGTATTCCACAGAGAAACCAAATGTGGAATGGGGAGCTGCTCTATACACGAACCTCGGATGCTTGGCCTGTCACAGCACCGATGGGACCCGCGGGCATGGGCCGACTTTTGCCGGGCTGTATGGTGAAGAAGTTCCGATTACTGGAATGGACGAGAAGGTAATTGCTGACGATGCCTACATTGAGGAATCGATTGTGAATCCTACCGCAAAAGTCGTGGAGTCCTATCCGCCTGGATACATGCCTCCTTACCCAATCGGGAAGAAAGAAATCAAATCGCTGACAATGTTCATCAAAACCCTCGCGAACGAATGAAGTCATTTCCTCTCTTAGTAGCCTGTTTGTTAGTTGGCTCCGCTGCGGTGGCGCAGGATGCCTCCTATAAGCTCGAAACCATTCCTTTCCCTGAAGGGGTTCCGCCCGAGGTAGGAGCTGTCGGCTTCACTCCATCGGGGAAAATTGTGGTCGCATTGCGCCGCAGCGATGTGCTGATCGCAACTCCAACGGAAGATCCGAAGAAATTTGAATGGAGTCTGTTCGCCAGTGGCCTGCACAACGCCTGCGGAATGCACATTGTCAGCGATAAAGAGATTCTCATCAGCCAGATGCCAGAGCTGACCCGCTTAATTGATGAAGACGGCGATGGTAGCGCTGACATATACGAGAATGTCGCCTCCCCGTGGGGCATGAGTGGGAACTACCACGAAACGAATCACATGGTCCCGGACGGGAAGGGTGGTTATTTCGTCGCGGTAGGTACGGCTTCACACAACGGTCCGGTTTTCTACAACGTTCGTGGAGAATATTCCAAAGTCGGTCGACGAGGCCGAAACTTTTCGGCGGCCTCCTGGAAGGGGTGGATTCTCCACATCGACGCCGAAGGGAACATGACGCCTTGGGCGAGCGGTTTCCGGATGCACAACGGGATCTATCTCGACAGCAAAGGGAACCTCTGGGCTGGTGACAACCAGGGTGACTGGAAAGGGACGACTCCTTTTTACCATGTCGAGAAAGGGAATTTTTATGGTCATGTCAGTAGTCTGGTGTGGGACCCCGAGTGGAATCCTGAGATCGACCCGCTGACATTGCCATTGGAGGAAATCAACGAGATGAAGACGGATGCAGCCATTCTCCTCCCTCACGAAATGAATCGCTCCGCATCCGAGCCGATCGAGATTCCAGAAGGGGATGTCTTTGGGCCGTATGCAGGACAGATCTTACTACCCGACAATAATGGGGAAAGGATCGCCCGCCTCATGTTGGAGAAAGTCGACGGAGTCTTCCAAGGTGCCTGCACCCAGTTCTATGAGGCAGAGGGGCTGCACATGGGGAATAACCGAGTCGTATTTAGTCCTGACAATACCACGCTTTATGTCGGGCAGACATCCCGGGGGTGGGGACCGGTTGCTGAAGGTCTGCAGCGCTTGACTTACACCGGCGAGGCTCCATTTGATATTCATACTATGAGTCTCACGAAAACCGGTTTTCGTCTGACATACACCGGCGAGCTTGGCGAAGGTGCTGAGAAAGTGGAAAACTTTTCATTTCGTCGATTCCGTTATGAAGACACTTCTCTCTATGGTGGCGATCCTCTCGATGTGAGCGAAATCAAAGTCACTGACATCCGAAAAGTAGACGGAAAGACATTGGAACTTGATGTGGAGAATCTCGAGCCCGGCGGATGGGTTTACGAGATGACCATGAAGAATGTCGCTTCAGCAGATGGTAGGTCGCAGCGCACTGGGCTCTTCTGCTACACTGTGAATAAGCTCAAGAAGTAGAAGGTTAGCCTCCCAAGCTTTGCACCAACTGCTGCAACTGCGGATTCTCAGGCTGAATACGCAGGGCTTCGCTCGCGTATTTTCTGGCGAGGTCGAGCTTTCCAGCGTCGCGACAGACCGTCGCTAATCCCACAAGGTATTCCACATTGTAGGGATCGATCCGGTGGGCTTGCTCGAGTTCTGCGATGCCCTCTTCCGGCCGTCCCAGAGAGTTTAAGGCAACACCGTAGAAATACCTCGTCTGGGCGTGATTTGGCATTAGCTCAGTAGCGCGTTTCAGCTCAACTAAACCTTCATCGTATCGTTTCATCCGAATCAGGAATCGGGCCAAGGCGTCATGAGCCAGACCTTCCTCACCTTCAATCATCGCCGCATCCACAGCCTCTCGGAATTCCTTCTCGGCTTCCTGTGGGCGGTTCTGACTGAACAACAACTCGGCGAGGTTGATTCTTGCGGGGACGAACTCCGGCTCAACCTTTTTCGCCATGCGATAGGCTTCGATAGCTTTGTCCATTTGCCCGATATCATTGTAGTAGAGCGCCAGTCCCATATGGCCGGCGGCGCGATCGGAAATGGCCATCTGCTTTTGAATAAATTCCTCCGAGCCTTTCTCAAAAGACGCCCGCTGGTTTTCATTCATCGTTTGATATGCCGGAGCGAGAATGCGGACCGCCTCCGTTCGAACTGATCGCGTCGGATCGTCCAGTAGATTTCCCGCTGCAGCGAGACGCTGGGCGGGCGGAAACGGCTGCAGCGCGGCGAGAGCCTGAACTCGAACAGCGGCATCAGGATCGGAAAGGCGGTTTTGAATCGCACTCGCCGATGAGGCATCGAGTGATTGCTGCCCTAACGTTTCTACTGCAGCGGCGCGGACAATGCCCGGGCGATCCATGTCATTTGCCAGCGCAATCAATCGGTCGAGGGAACCCGGTTCGCCTTGGCGGGCAGAGGACAGAATTTCTCCATAGTGAACATTACGAGGTCCTGCGCCCCACCATTCTTTGAATTTCTCTGCCGCCCAGTCCTGCGTCTGATCCGTGTGGCAATTCGTGCATGCGTCAGGCGTTCCCATTTTCTTCGCCAAATCCGGGCGGGGGATGCGCAGGCTATGGTCACGTCGTGCGTCGACAACCATGAAGTTTTTTGTAGGCATGTGACACTCCACACAACTGGCACCAGTGCTTTCCATGGGATGAAAATGGTGGGCTGGAGTATTGAGTTCCCCCTGGTGGCATTGGAGGCAGAGTGCATTGCCCGGGAGCTTCAGCTTCATGGTGTGCGGATTATGGCAGTCCGTGCATCGAACCCCTGCGTGAAACATTTTGCTCTGGACGAAAGAGCCATAGACGTAAACCTCCTCATCGATCTGCCCGTCGTGGTGGTAGAGTGGGTCGGAGATGATGGATGGCGTGTGTGTATCGTGAAAACTCTGGCCGGCGGTGAATACGGGTTCGTTCAGCGTGCGGTGGGCGTGGCAGCGGGCACAGGATTCCACCTGAACGTTCGATGCGAGCGGCGTGGTTCGCATTGGGAGATTGGTCTCGGGATTAATTGTCCAACCTGCTTCCTCCGGCTCCTTCAAAGTGACAACGAGCCCCTTGGAGTCCAGATATTGTTTCAAGTCGCTGTAGTCGACTGATTCAGATTTGCCATCGGCCTTCATCTGTTCTGCCTCCGCCCATTTCACATGCTCAGAGCCGGGTCCGTGGCATGCTTCACAGCTGACGTTCATATCCGTCCAGGTGGTATGATATGAGAGTGTGTCAGGATCGAAGTTCTTATCGAGATTCGTGGAGTGGCAGTCGGCACACATGTAGTTCCAGTTGAAGTGCCTACGAGTCCAGTGGAGCACATCCGTTGGTGGAACTGGTTCGTCCGGGTAAAGGTGATACCAGCGTTGTCCGCCTTCTTCTTTCGGGCGGGAGTCCCAGCAAACTTGTAGCGCCTGATAGCGGCCGCCGGGAAAGGCAATGAGGTACTGCTGGAGTGGTTCGTGACCGAAAGTGTATTCGATCTTCATGTCTTTCACGACACCTTCGGAATCGGGAGCATTGACCCAGTATTCATCGCCCTTTCGGTGAAAGAAAAATTTCTGCCCATAGTGATCGAACTCGACATCGTTGAAGTCGCCGAGGACGAATTCTTCCATCGCAGGATTCATTGCGAGATGGTGGTCGCTCTTCATCCAGTCAGTGAACTGCTCTTCGTGACAGGATTTACACGAGGCTCCCCCCACGTATTCGGCGTCAGGTATCGAGTGATAAGGGGTGTAAGTTTCCTTGGCTTTTGTCTCGACAGTAGGCTTCTCAGAATTGCAGGAAACAAATATTCCAATAAAAGTGACTACGACCGATACTTTTGCGGCGTGAGCGATAACTCGACGGAAATACATCAAAAGGAGAAGTTTCACTGAAACTCAGGAGGCCGTGAGTTTTTCCCTTACAGTGCTCCACTTTACAAATTCTTCCGAATCGGATTCGTCCGATTCTTCATCAATCCGCAGAAACGTCAAGAACGCGGCCAGTCGATCCTGATCGGAGCGGGATAGCTGGCGAATCTCTTGTTCAAGTTCTTGAATGCTCATTTTCGAAGTATAATCGATTAGTTTCGGATTTCCCACCAGTTTCAATTCATGCCGGATATACGCTCCTACCTCCAACAAACCTTTGAGAGAGCTGGGGGTGCAATTTCGTTCGAAGATTTTATGGCGCTCGCGCTCTACGATCCTGAGATCGGATACTACTCCGCCCAGATCAAGGAAGTCGGGGGGAGCCGAGGCGACTTTGCGACCTCAGCGACACTTACAAATGCTCTTGGGAAAGCGATTGCCGAGTGGATCACGGAAGAAGCTTCGCTCTACCAATGGGATCGCAAAATCGAAGTGATCGAGATCGGTGCAGGAAACGGTGCTCTGGCGGAAACCATACTGAAGGAAACTGGATTCTGGAGGAGAAAAAAAATCCGATATCACATCGTCGATGTTTCCGGGCCACTGCGGACTTTGCAGCAGAAGAGGCTCAAGCGCTTCGGGGTGACCTGGCACGAGAATATCAGTGCAGCGCTGAAGCAGACGAAAGGGACGGCGATTCTGTTTTCGAATGAGTTAGTCGATGCCTTTCCTGCCAAATGGCTTTGCTGGAATGAAGCCATGTGGAACGAAGTCTGGGTAGCATTCGATTCGAACACGGGACTACGGGAGGAATTCCGATCGTTTGAATCCCAGCCGGAAGTCTATTCGGCCCTCAATATCGGCGAACCCACCAAAGGCCAAAGGATCGAGATACAGCTTTCCTATCGGGAATGGCTCAACGAGCTGGACAGCAATTGGAAGAACGGCTCGATGCTGACAATCGATTACGGCGGAGCTCCGGAAGAAATCTATCACCGGCGCCCTGGGGGATCTGTGCGCGGATATTACCGACAGGATCGAGTAGAAGGCGGTGCCGTCTACCAGCGAATCGGCAAGCAGGATCTTACGGTTGATGTCAATTTCACCGACCTTCAAAACTGGGGCGAGGAACTCAAATGGGCGACGATCGGGCAGGGGACGCAGCAGCAATTCCTGGCGCAGGCCGGACAGGGAATGGATGAAATGGCTGGCCATGGAGTGGGCGAAGCATTCCGCTTCCTGCACCAGCGAAAAGCCGCGAAGGCAGATTGAGGCTGGACAGACCGGCGATTCGATCTACCTTTTCGCACTGACTTGATGAAAATCACGACACTCAGCACCAAAATTCTCGTTCTCCCGCTCTCTCTTGAGCTGGTGCTACTGGGCTGATCTGCCCTGTCCTTTTTGATTTTCCCAACTCCTGTGACCCGTTACCACGGGTATTTTGTGCCCTGATTTGATTGACCTTTTTGTTAAAAACCTAAGAACCCATGAAACCTGAATCCACCCAGAAGTACCGACCGTTTCCAGCGGTCGAGTTACCGGATCGGCAATGGCCGGACCGGATGATTACGAGCGCTCCCATTTGGTGCAGCGTTGACCTTCGCGACGGGAATCAGGCGCTACCGATCCCGATGACGGTGGAGGAAAAGCTGCGCTTTTTTGATGAGTTGGTTCGGATCGGCTTCAAACAGATCGAGGTCGGATTTCCTTCAGCTGCTGACACGGAGTTCAACTTCTTGCGAGCTCTCGTCGATCAGAACCGCATTCCCGACGATGTGACCGTGCAGGTTCTCGTCCAGGCTCGCGAACATTTGATCCGGCGGACGTTTGAAAGTTTGGTCGGTGTGAAGAAAGCGATCGTGCATTTGTACAACTCGACGTCTGCATTGCAGCGACGCGTTACCTTTGCAGATGCATCGAAAGAGAAGATCAAGCAAATCGCAGTCGACGGCGCGAAATTGATCAAGGAGCTGGTCCCGACTGTCCCGGATACCGAGATCACATTGCAGTATTCGCCGGAGAGTTTTTCCGACACCGAGTTGGACTACGCATTGGAGGTCTGTAATGAGGTCTCTGCTGTCTGGGAGTCAACACCGGAGAAGAAAATCATTTTGAATCTTCCTGCGACTGTCGAGTGGACAACACCGAACGTTCACGCGGATCAGATCGAATGGTTCTGTCGCAATGTCGACAATCGGGAAAATACGATCATCAGTCTGCACACCCACAATGATAGGGGGACGGGGGTCGCCGCGACCGAGCTTGGCTTGTTGGCCGGAGCCGATCGTGTCGAAGGCACCTTGTTCGGAAACGGTGAGCGTACCGGAAACCTCGACATCGTGATCGTGGCCTTGAACATGAACAGCCACGGTATCGAAACCGGTTTGGACTTTTCTGACCTGTCATCGATTCGCAGCGTCTATGAAGAAGTCACTCGATTGACCGTCCCGGAACGCCAACCCTATGCTGGCGAGCTCGTGTTTACTGCTTTTTCCGGCAGTCATCAGGACGCGATCAAGAAAGGCTTCGATCGTCGCAAACGCGACCTCGACGAGGCTGGTGGGGAAAATGTCTACTGGGGTGTTCCTTATCTGACGATCGATCCACAGGACATCGGTCGTAGCTACGAGGCGATTATTCGTATCAATAGCCAGAGTGGAAAAGGAGGCGTTGCTTACGTGCTCGATCGTGAGCACGGATTCGATCTGCCCAAGACGATGCACCCGCAGGTCGGAAAATACGTCTACGACCAGGCCGATTCCGAAGGACGCGAATTGGGCAACGATGAAATTGGAGATCTATTCTTCGAGAACTTCGTAAATGTCGAATCGCCGATGAGCTTAAGAGAGTTCGAACTCGATCACACGAACATCGCCGGCGGCTCCGTCGTCTGCCATGCCACCGTGCAGATTGGAGACGAAATCGTCAAAGGCGACGGAAGCGGAAACGGACCGATCAACGCATTTGTTCACATGCTGGAAGGCGCGGGACATAAAGACTTCAAAGTGACCGACTATCGCAGCCAGGCTCTTCGTGGAGGTTCTGACGCGGACTCCGCTGCCTACGTGCAGATCCAGAGCGAGACCACCGGTCAATTGCTTTGGGGATGCGGAGTTGATCCCTCCATCGAAATGGCAGGCCTCAAAGCTTTGATCTGCGCATGGAACCTGCTTCGCGACCAAGGATGAGCGACCAAAAAGCAGTCATCTTCGATTTAGACGGCACACTCCTCGATACCCTTCAGGATCTGGCGGATTCGGGGAATGCCGTTCTCGAAGCGCGTGGGTTTCCCACACATTCGAAAGATGACTATCGGACTTTCATTGGAAATGGAATGATCAATCTCGTCCGGGATATTTTCCCGGGCGAGCATCGTCCAGCAGAGGGAGAAGAAACGGAGATCGTCCTTGAAGAATACCGGGCGGCCTACGGTCGCAACTGGCAGAATACGACAGTTCTGTTTCCGGGAATCGCGGAACTTCTTGAATCCCTGACTGAGCAACAAATTCCCATCGGCGTATTGTCGAACAAAGCTCACGATTTCACGCTCAAGTGCGTCGAGGCATTCCTTGGCGATTGGGAATGGAGTGTTATTCTCGGTGCGAGGGATGGGATTCCCAAGAAGCCAGATCCGGCAGGAGCGGTGGAAGCTGCTGCTTCGATGGGCGTGGATCTAGGAAATATCTGGTACCTCGGAGATTCGGACGTGGACATGTTTACTGCCAAAAACTCCGGCATGCACGCCGTCGGCGTAAGCTGGGGATTTCGCCCCGTCGAAGAACTCCGAGAATGCGGAGCGGAGGTGATTTTGGAACAGCCGGGTGACCTGTTGAATTTGCTCTAACGAGCCTAAACCTCTCCCATTGCTGGAACTGCTCGCTCCAGTAGTCGAAATAAATCCTTGGCTGCCTGCATTCCTACCTCGACCACTTCGTCGTGGCTGAGGGGTTGTCCTGACAGACCCGCACCATAGTTCGTCAAACACGACAACCCAATGACACGCATGCCCAAGGCACGCGCCTGGATCGCTTCCGGAACGGTCGACATTCCAACCGCGTCGGCTCCCAACGTGCGCAGCATTCTTACTTCGGCAGGAGTCTCGTACTCCGGTCCGTTCACCCAGGCATAGACCCCTTCACTGAGCCGGAAATCCTCCATCTCCGATGCCTCGGCTTTTAGGAACTCCCGCAGGCTTCGGGAATACACATCTGTCTGGTCGATGAAAGTAGCGGCTCCTGTCAGGGGCGATTGTCGAGCAAGGTTAAGGTGGTCTGAAATCAGCATCCAGCGCCCCGGCTTCAGGTTGGCATTCACGATTCCTGCTGCATTTGTCAGGATAATGGTGCGCACTCCGATTTGGTGAAAAAGCCTCACCGTGGAGGCAACTTCCTTCGCTGACCAGCCTTCGTAAATATGAACGCGTCCCTGAGCTGCGACGATCTCAGATCCGGCGAGCGTTCCAAAATGAAGCTGACCTGCATGGCCCGGTGCTCCACTTTCTGGAAGCCCTTCGATATCGCTATACGGAATAGAAAGGGAATCGGATAAAGAGTCGGTGAAACCTCCCAGGCCAGATCCCAGCACCAGTCCAATCTTCGGTGAGAAGGAGTCGGTTTCTGAGGGCAATGCAAATTCGGCTTCTTCCATGTCTCAGTTCGTTCTGTTGGCTACGGCATCACAGATTTCATGATAAAGCCGCTCCAGTTCAGGAGTCTCGACTCCTTTTTCTTGAGATCGCCTCAAGGGTTCTCCCCAGATTGATTCCACTTCGACCTCACGGCCGGCAAGAAAATCGATCAGGCTGGATGGCTGGTAGGGGCCCATGCTCTGTGTTCTTTCAATGTTAGCGTCGACAAAGCTCTCGTCGATCTCAAACTCATGTGCTGCCGCTGACCGTATGATCTCGTGCATCAGGTTTTTGGTTCGTTCAAAAAGTTCAGGATTCGCCAGGATTTGCTGAGTATCGATTCCGCCCGCAGCAATGGAAAGACCATTGAACGGCACGTTCCAGACCAACTTTCGCCAGCGGGCGAGCCCCAGGTCGGGCCAGAGCTGTGTATGAATCCCGCATTCCTGAAAGAGATTGAATACGGTCTCGGCTACTCCCATGTCGGTGTATTCTCCCATCTCCACTTTGCCATGCGCCAGGTGCTTTATCGTTCCTGGTTCACCACGATTGATGCAGACAAAACAAAGTCCTCCCATCAGTGGTTGATCCGGAAAAAGTCCGTGGAGTAGCTCTTCGTTCCCGAGTCCATTCTGGAGCGTGACCAGGATAGTATCGGGCTTTAAAAGCGGCGGGATCAGATTTGCAATCACGTCGTTCGAAGTCGTCTTGATTGCGATCAGGACCAGATCCACAGGTCCGATTTCATCCGTTGTCGCGAAAGCCTTGGCTTCGGGTAATTCAAAATCGCCATCGCAGCTTTCCACCTTCAATCCTTTAGCCTGTACAGCCTCTAGGTCGCGACGCATGAGAAAAGAGACGTCATACTTGAGCGCGATTTTGGCGCCGTAGAATCCACCCACTGCTCCCGAACCCACTACGGCAATTTTGCTGATTTCACCCATCTGCTTTGAGATACGATTCCCGACGCGACTTCGCAACACCTCCTTCTTGACGAATCCTCCCGACGTCCTTCAATGGGGCATGTCGATTGCGAAAGAACTCCTCTCTGCGACGGATGAACTGGTATCAGCCTTACGGGGCCTCTCGTTTCAGCCTCCGGTCAGCTATGTCTACAACCCGTTGGAGTATGCCCGCGAAACGCACGAGCAATACGTGAGCCGATTTGCGAACTCGAAAAAGAAGGTGATTTTCATGGGGATGAACCCCGGCCCGTGGGGGATGGCCCAGACAGGAGTCCCCTTTGGAGAGATCCCGTCCGTCCGCGACTGGATGGGGATTTCTGGAGATGTGAAAAAGCCAGATCCCGAACATCCCAAGCGCCCGATTGTAGGATTCGACTGCGAAAAGTCCGAAGTCAGCGGAAAGCGTCTCTGGGGATACTTTTCTGCCGCCTATCCGAACGCCGAGGATTTCTTTTCCGGCTACTATGTGGTGAACTACTGCCCTCTCGTCTGGATGGAAGAGACCGGCAGGAACCGCACCCCAGACAAACTTCCCGTCGCTGAGATGGAGCCTGTTGTCGCGGCGTGCGATACGTATGTCGCCCGGCACCTCGAACTCCTGCAACCCGAGTACGCCATTGGAGTGGGGGCCTGGGCCGAAAAGTGCCTCGAGCGAATCAGTGACTCTATCGGTGCTACGCCAAAGCTGGGGCGCATCCTCCACCCCAGCCCCGCAAGCCCCGCAGCGAACCGCGACTGGGCGGGAACGGCAGAGAAGCAATTGCTCGCTCTCGGTTGCTGGGAAAAGTGAGGGATTCTTTTACGGATCGAACCTGCTGCATTAGGGTAAAGGCAGCATGGATCCGAAACGAATCGAGCAACTTCGCGATCCTTCGGTGTTTCCCGGAGCGGCGGACACGGTTGATCTGATCCAGACACATCTTTCGGTGGTCTGCGTCGTTGGAGATTTCGCCTACAAGTTCAAGAAAGCTATCGAGCTGCCCTTCGTAGATTTCAGCTCGCTCGAAAACCGAAAGCGGTTTTGCGAAGAAGAGCTTCGCTTGAATCGCCGCCTTTGCCCTTCCGAGTATCTGAGCGTCGAAAAATTACGTGAAAGTCCTGAGGGAAAGATAGCATTGGGAGCTGAATCAGGTGAGATCATCGACTACGCGGTAAAGATGCGGCGTCTGCCAGCCGACCGAATGATGGACGTGCTCCTGGAGGACGACGCAGTCTCCGAGAAGGATATCGTCGATCTGGCAAAAGAGGTGGTTGCCTTTCACAACCACGCGGAGCGTGGTCAGGAAATCGACTCGTTCGGCGATCCTGAAAAGCTGGCTCAATTCGCGATCAAGAATTTTGAAGAATCGGAGAAATACGTCGACAAGATCCTTTCTGCTTCTCTCCACGAAGAACTATTCGCCCACACGAAACGAGATTTCAAAAAATGGATGCCGATTCTGCAGGAGAGACTCCGAGAAGGAAAAATCGTTGATGGCCACGGCGATCTGCACGCCAGAAATATCTGTCTCACCGATCCTATTGCCATTTACGACTGCATTGAATTTGAACCTGCCTTTCGCTGTGGGGATGTCGCTTTGGAGCATGCCTTCCTTCTCATGGATCTCCGTTTTCGTGGCCATTCCGAGTTGGCGAAAGCATACCTGGAAGCCGTGAAGGCAGAAACAGGAGATGGCGAGCTGAAGGATATTCTTCCGTTGTTCATGCAATACCGGGCCATGGTCAGGTGCAAAGTTTCTGCAATCACCGCCAGCGAACAAGAAATCGATCCGGAGACTCGGGACAATGCCAAATCTGAAGCGAGACGATACATGAGACTCGCTGCAGGACTGGTTGTAGAAGAACGGCGGCCAATTTGGATCATGCTGTGCGGACTGCCTGGATCCGGAAAGTCGACTATTGCCGGCCTCTTCGCAGAAGAACTCGGTTGGAATATTTTTTCCAGCGACCGAATAAGAAAAGAGTTGGCGGGATTTACTCCCACGGATCGATTGCCAGAAGAATTCTATTCCTCTGAAATTTCGAATAGGACGTATCGAGAGATGATTGAACGGGCGACTGGTTCGAGTTCCGGCATCAGCATCCTGGACGCAAACTATCGAACCGCTGTCGAGCGCGCCAAGGTGAAGCTGGCAGCAGCAGAAGCGCGTTCGTCCCTCGTGATAATCCACCTTTCCCCTGGCGACGAAGAACTCCAACGGCGGCTGGTGGAGAGGTCAGAAGATCCAGAATCCGTGAGCGATGCGGATGTCGAAGTACTCGAGAAATTAGCCTCACAATTCGAGGCACCCCATCCCGACGAGTGCGATCTGCTACTTGAGGCATCATCCCTCGGAAGCCCCGAAACGGCAGCAGAAGAAATTCTCTCACAAATGTGCCGCGGCATTGAATAGCAGGCGTTATCGAATCGTCTTTCCCGAAAGCCTGCGCAGAAAATGCCAACTAGGCAAAACTGCGCTTGACTTTGACTAAATATAGGATATACTCCCATCACCAAATTTATATAACACTTTCAAATGGCAAAGCCCGGAAACATATCTCCCATCACAACCCGACTTACGAGTCGGTGGGAGAAGCCACATACCCTGAGCTACTGCCCGGATTATTTCGGACAAGATTCAGAAAAGGCCCCGATGTGCCTCAGTGGCGGTATCTTAGCGATTGCCGATTTGGGTGTAAATGAGGAAGGGAGGCCGAGGTTCGCGTAAAAAACGAAGAATAGTAGACGTTTTACGTGAACCTCGCTCTCCGGAAAGGAAGCGAGGTTTTTTTGTGTAACAAACTAAAGATTAACCAATAAGGAAAACATAACTTGGCCAAAAGAGGCCGAGAAAAACGAAAAGAAAGAAGAATAAACGAAAGAGGCCCGTCGCCAGCGGCAACTGACGACGAGCCCAGATGAAAGCAAAGGATCGACGAATGTGATCGCAGTGCTCGCACAGCAAAAGATAGCGGTCAATTCCGAAACGGTCAAGGAAGGGAGCTGAATCAGCACTCAACGCAACCGCTGTTTCTATATAGAGATATATAGTTGAATCCTGAAGCTTTCGATAATGAGGAAAAAACATTTTTACTATCACGAAAGGCTTTTTGGGATGTGTGCCTGCAAACACTGAAACGTCCGCCGAGAAAACCTGCGGCTTCCTCAAAAGAGAGGAAGCGGTGTTCGTTCTTTAAAAAAGAAAAGGAACAGGCTGGGCCGGATAGGAAAGAGTCAAAGACGACTCGATTAGCTCCAAACCCCACCACCCGCCAAAAGCGACCTTAAAAGAAAAAAGCAGGACTGGTCTCCTGAGGCAAAAAGGGTCGGATGTGGAACGGAGTGTTTCTCAATCTATCCGCGAAAAGACTGTTCTTCTTCAAATTTCAAATCAAGCACGTCGCGCACCAGCTGTGCACGCAGGTCTCCAAAACCAGCGATGCCTGGGGCGGCACCAGGGCGGCGTGCCATTTCTTTGATCGGAGTCAGATATCAGAGGTCAGGAGTCAGCGAAGAGTGTTTTGTAGGTAACAGATGCGAGACAATCCAAACTGGCTTCTGACTTCTGATCTCAGGCTTCTGAGAAATCTGGGGGCGCATGTGCCACAGGGGCGATGCTGTCTTGCAAACAGCGTGGGCGGGTGCAAGTCCCGTCGCTTCCACCAATTTCAAATCAAAGGGGGAGCATGTCCATAGAGGCGATGCTGCCTTGCAAGCAGCGTGTGGCGGGTGCAAGTCCCGTTTCCTCCACTTACTTTTGAGTGATTAGTAATCGGTAATCAGTAGGTCAGTAAAACTGGCGTATCGATCACTGATAACTGATTACTCCCACTTTGGCGGCCTGGCGTCGTTAGATGATCCTGTTGTGAAGCAGGGAAAAGGAGAGTCCGTCCGGGCTCTCCGCCTCAGCCTTCGGGTTGGGGACAGCCAGGCAGACCCAGTCCTGTGAGCTTCGCGGAGTCAAATCCCGCGGAGCTATGCTGGAAGATGGGAGATGCTACCACTGCTGATGGCAAATGCTCAAGCAGTGGGCGGGTCTAGCACCCCGCAGAGTCTCTACGCAAACATCGACAGCTAAGGACGAAGGGCAGTCACATCGTGCAAGGCAGTTTTGCCGCCGAGAGCGATGGGGCAGTTGACTGGTGACGGATCGCGAGCTCCGAAGTCGGGTAGACCGTTCGAGATCCGTGGCAACGGGCCGGGCAAGAGGCGTGTGAGATTCGGTTGCTCAAAAAGCAATGGACTCGCAGGACGTGCACGTCTCTCAGGGCAAAGCAATTAGCCAAATGGTAAAGGCAATAGACTGTAAATCTATGATTGTGGGTTCAATTCCTGCATTGTTTGACAAAAACGCAAAGTCGCGTCCACGACAGTTGTGAGAATGGCTTAATCCCCGACCGACATTGTCGGAATCGGGGTCCGAAAGAGCTCGCAAGGCTCTTGAGGATTGATTGGAAGTCGCACGGTGAGGTTCGCGCCTCTTTGCGGCCCGGCAGGGTCGACGGTAGACGGAAAGTCGAGTAGCAATTGTCGAATGGGTCTAACGCCAGATCCTTAACAAAGGCAGCCATGTAGAGTTACAGCATGTGGGGCCCATAGTCCCCTGTGTTGTGGAACGACTCGGGAAGGTGAGCCCTAGCAGGCTCGCGATAATCCGGAGCAAGACTCTATGAGAGCAGGTGTCCTTCTCAGCCTGCCCTTTTTTTCCAGAAATCGGTAATCAGTAACCGGTGATCAGATTCAGAGCATCTGACTGACCACTGTTTACGGATCACTGATTACTGAACCAACGTGGTGAGGTCGAAGTAGTCGAGATACCGGTCTTGGAAACCGGAGTAAGCAGGTGCAAGTCCTGTCACCGCGATTACCAAACGTGATGATACCGAAGCAGACGAGGTGCGTGTCTTGGAAACACGTTCAAGCAGGGGCAGGTCCTGCCATCGCGACCAATTTATTATACCAGGGAAGATGCTGGTTTTCTTGTTAGGTCTCATAAGCCTGACTACGCGAGTTCGATTCTCGCCCCTGGAACCAATTTCAAAAGGTGCTGTTCCCGTCAGTGGTCTGTAAAACCACCGTCAAAAAACAAGTCGGGAAGGCGACGAGTGGAGCGTTACCACCAGCACCTACCATTTAGCCAAGTGGCTCATAGTGAAACAGTATCACGCCGGATTGTTAACCCGGAATTCATGGGGCGGAACCATGTGGGCCAGTAATTTCAAACGCTCTGTAGCTCAATAGTAGAGCACCCGGCTGATAACCGGAAGACGTTGGAGCATAACCATCCAGAGCGACTCTTTTAGCCAGAAGTCAGATGATGGAGGTCAGAGGTCGGCGAGCAAAAGCCAGATCTCTGGCCTCCGGTTTCGGACTTCTGAAACCCACGGCTGGGTAGCTGAGACAGATTAGCGAACCGTTGAAGGCGGTGAGAGATCGGAGCGTTACCGATACCAGCCATAACCTTTCTAAAAAAGGGCCCCATTGATGTAATAGTAGCCTGCCTGTCTGTCGAACAGGTTGAGTCGGAGCATAACCGGCATGGGGCGCCATTTTCAAAGTCTCTGTAGTGTAACAGCAGCATGGCACACTTCCACTGTGGCGGTCCGGGTGCGAATCCCGGCAGGGGCTCTTTCATTCTAACATTCCTCCGAAGCATTAAAGTGATGCAGTGGTCTTTTAAACCACTGAAGAAGGGGCAGTACCTTCCGGGGGAACCAATTTCACCATGTCTCCGTGGTGTAGTAGACGCATAACGTCGTGCGAAGGCGTAGGATCAGGTGCGATTCCTGGCGGGGATATATTTTTCTAACAAAGCCTCTGTAGTGTAATAGGCAGCATGTCGCTCTTGTAAAGCGGTGGTCTGGGTGCAAATCCTGGCAGGGGCTCTTCCAGAATGATTTGTCGCCGTAGTGTAACACCAGCACATCGCCACTCAAAGGGGGTGTCCGGGTGAAAATCCCGGCGGCGATCGATCTTCTCAAAAGCCTCATTGATATAATAGCAACATGCCTGTCTGTCGAACAGGTCCCGCCGGAGCGTAACCGGCATGAGGCGCCATTTTTCAAAAAGAACAAGATCCCGGTCGTGGTGTAACTAGCAGCATACCACAGTGTGATTGTGAGGGAACGGGTGCAAATCCCGTCGACCGGTTGACCATTTTCATGATGTCGTGGTCCAAACGAGTAAGGCGCGAGACTGCAAATCTCGAGACTGCGGGTGCAAGTCCCGCCGACATCTCCATTTTCTAAGCGTCATTCGTCTACCAGCTAGGACCCCTGCCTTCCAAGCAGAAAGACCCGGGGCAGCACCGGGATGACGCTCCAATTTCTAACAACGGGAACTTAGTTTAAAAGAAGAACTCCTCTCTTACAAAGAGGCGGCGGGGGAGCGTTACCTCCAGTTCCTATTTCAATTTTCAAAAGGGGGCTTAGTTCAAAAGTAGAACGTCTCTCTCATAAGGAGAAAAAGGAGGAGCATTACCTCCAGCCCCTATTTCTTTCAGAGGTCCGAAGTCAGAGACCAGAGGTCGGACGGAAGCACAGGCTCTGACTTCTGATGTCAGTCATCTGATCTCTGTCCCAAACGGGGAATTCGTCCAAAAGTAGGACGCCTCGCTTTCACCGAGGAAACAGGGGAGCGTTACCCCTATTCCCTGCCACTTTCAGAGCCGGAGTGTAGCTCAATTGGTAGAGCGGCCGAGTTATATTCGGTAAGTGCTAGATAAGCCGCTGATACAGGTTCAAGTCCTGTCACTCCGATCGTGTATCGAGAGTCGATTCGACAATTGGGCTTTCGAAATCAATCCTGGCGTCAGGACCAACGATGATTCCTGCCGGGTTGATGACCTTGATGCTACCGTCACTCGAAAGTTTCCCAAGAATCCTCGAAGGAATTCCACTCTCATCTATGATCAGAGTCGTGGCATCTGGATGATCCGTCGTGATATGTAGTTTTGTCGGATCGACAACAAATCCAGACGAGGTTCTGAGGATGGCTCTTCTAGTCGACTGGTGAATCGTTAAGGTGCGCTCTGAATGGTCTTCTGAAATTTCTGCGTCACCTTGAATCACATCCCAATCTCTCTCAGGAACTGATGACCTCTGCAAAAGCAGGGCAATTACCCCGATGCAGGCAATCAGCACTCCGAGGCCGATAAAGTGATAGCGGTTCATCTTTAGGGAAGCGTCTACTCATACGAGCTTCGTCTAAAAACAATTTTCTAAAGCGACATTGGTCCAAAAGTAAGATGCGGGCGTGCCAAGTCTGCGAACCCGGGGCAGTACCGGGATGTCGCACCAATTTCCAAATGCCCGATGTTCCCCTCGTGGTGTTCTAAGCCACAGGCATAAAACAAGGGGGGTAGAGCCAAGGGGTGCAACTCCTCCATCGGGTTCCATTTCTAGAATCTATCCCAGAACCTAGAATGCTTCCGCGATAAAGGATTTCGACCTTAGGTAAGGCGTGTCGAGAAAGCGGGTATTCACCCGCGACCGAGGCGCAACGCAAGCTGAGGGTGAAAGACTTATCGCCCGTAGGGCCTTCTTGCGGCAATCCGGCAAAGCCGCTAGCCACTACCCCCTGAAAGAACACAGGCGGGAGCGTTCAAGGTTTTGGGATAGGTTCTAATAACACTCTCGTAGCTCAGCGGAAGAGCGAGGGTCTTCGAAACCCGAGGTCGTGGGTTCAAATCCTACCGGGAGTATTTATTTTTCCAAAAGCTGCGTAGCCCAATCAGCAGAGGCATCCGGCTCAAACCCGGAACAGTGCAGGTGCAAGTCCTGTCGCAGCTACCAATTTTCAAGGAGCCTTCAACCAGACAAGCGTGCTGGCACCGTCTCGAAAACGGTCGGTCCCGTGTCCGCGGGATTGGGTGCAAGTCCCAGGAGCTCCGCCATTTTTCAGGGAACTCTCAACCAGGCAAGCGAACTGGCGCCGTCTTGAAAACGGTCGGTTCCGCGTGAGCGGGATGAGGTGCAAGTCCTCGGGGTTCCGCCAAATTTTAAGTAAAGCCCACGTAGCCCAATTAGCAGAGGCGCCGTGTTGAGTGCGCGGAGGTTGCAGGTGCAAGTCCTGCCGTGGGTACCAATTTTCAAAGGAGCTTTCAACCAGACGAGCGTGCTGGCACCGCCTGGAAAGCGGTCGGCTCCGCATTCGCGGGGTGGGGTGCAAGTCCCCGGAGTTCCTCCATTTTCAATAGTCACGGTCGCGTGGCCCAACTAGCAGAGGCATTCGACTTAAAATCGAAGAGATGCGGGTGCAAATCCTGCCGCGACCATTTCTCAAATCAATTTCAAAAGCCCATGTAGCCCAACAGCAGAGGCGCTGGTCTCAGAAGCCAGAGGTTGCAGGTGCAAATCCTGCCATGGGTACCAATTTACAAGGAATCTCAACCGGACAAGCGTGCCGGGGGCGTTTGCTAAACGTCAGGATCTGCGGGAGCAGATTGGGGTGCAAGTCCTCGGGGTTCCGCCATTTTCAAAACGCTCGTGTAGCCCAACTAGCAGAGGCGCCGGTCTTAGAAACCGGAGGTTGGGGGTGCAAATCCCTCCACGAGTACCACTTTCAAAATCCTCTGTGGCAGAGCCAGCAATGCACTCCTCTCGTAAAGGAGATCATGTCGGTGCGACTCCGACCGGAGGAATCATTTCAATGTCCCTGTAGTGTAGTGGCCGAGCACAACCGGCTTTCGCCCGGTTAGAGCGTGGGTTCGACTGCTGCGGCGCGATAGCGCTTATCATATCGCTCGCTTGGCGAGCCATGGCGCAGAGCGGTTGGCGGGACGCCGACCGATAATCCCGACCGGGATTCTGCGAATTACTTTTCAATGTCCCTGTAGTGTAGTGGCCGAGCACAACCGGCTTTCGCCCGGTTAGCGTGGGTTCGAATCCCGCCAGGGATGCCATTTCTTCATCCAGATTTCAATTGGTCCTCGTGGTGTAGTGGTAACACGGCTTGCCCTTACGTATGGCCAGCCGCCGCGGGTTCGATCCCCGCCGAGGCCACCTTGAATTTCTAATTCCCGAGTAGCATAATAGTTAGTGCGTCGGCCTTTGAAGCCGGGAGGTCACGGTGCAAATCCGTGCTCGGGTGCTAGAAGCCAACTCTTGAACTCTGATGTGCCGCGCGCTTGGTAAAACGCCCGAGTGACAAGGCGAGGCGAGCGGCGATGATGGGTTCATCACAGAGTGAGCCTCAACACGGTCAGACGGGCGTTCTGCCAGCACCCGAAAGGGTTGCTTTTGTATTCGCCTCCGATCTTCGTTGCTTTTTCGTCAGCTATTTAAAGATAGCCTCCTCAAAAGCGCCTCGCCGGGTCTCGAAGACAAATCGGAAACGCGGTTCACCAGAGTTCAAGAGCTGGCTTCTAATTTGAGAGGCAGTAAGAGATCGAGATACTTCGGTAAAAGCGCCAGCCATAGTGCTGGTTTGCATGCGGGTTCAAATCCTGTAGCCGATCGGGTGATACTCCTGATCGTCTCACGCTCGACTCACCGTTCTCCTCTCATTCCATTTTTTTGAATTTGATCCAGCAGTGAGGCTATGGAGATACTTCGGCTTATAACCGCGTTGTCGCGGGTTCAAATCCCGCCCTCCCGACTCCGGGAGGTAGCTCAGTCAGGTAGAGCACGTACACTCTCCCGCCATGTGTTCTCTGGATCATGTCTTTCACAATTCCCGGATGGTCTAACAGTTATGATGTCGCTCTCTGAAAGCGAAGATCACGGTGCGATTCCGTGTCCGGGTGCCAATTCCTAACCGAAACACTTTCGAAGCAGTGAGGAGCGGGGATACTTCGTATGGAAACGAAACTACCCTATCATGGTAGTCCTCGAAAGAGGACCCACCCCCGTCCATTTTTCTCTTCGAATCTACTTTGGGGAAGCGAGCAGCGAGATACTTCTGCCTACGGTAGAGGCTCCACGCTATGCCGTAAAACCCGGTGCCTACTGGCAAAGCACCAAAAGTGAGGAACCCAGCGGAAGCTGAGGAATGGGTTCGACTCCCATCGTTGCGCTCGATGCATTTTTCTCCCCGAAATCTTTCCACGCGAAAGTGGAAGCCGCGTTAGCGGAAAACCAAAACCAAAACAACGAAAGGAGGTGACGAGATCACATCATGAAATTTAATAAACTACTCAAACGAAAAGCAACCAAGCCGAATACCATTAACCTTGCTGGCGGACAGGCCCACGCACAGTCCGATAAGCTCGAACTCGTCACGATCCTGTTGACGAGCTTCCTCGGTGATCAGTTTTATCGCAAAGGCGATGAAACGGCAAAGCGCCTTGCTACTCTCGTGGCAAAGGTCTCCGATAAAGAGTTCGTCGCCAAGGCAGCTCTCTACGCTCGTCGCGAAGCTGGTATGCGCTCCGCTTCTCACCTCGTCGCTGGCGAACTCGCCCACTTGGTGAAA
The DNA here is from genome assembly GCA_002698785.1 of Verrucomicrobiales bacterium. Taxonomy (GTDB): domain Bacteria; phylum Verrucomicrobiota; class Verrucomicrobiia; order Verrucomicrobiales; family DEV007; genus Arctic95D-9. The sequence goes on from PAAG01000053.1 coordinate 283,745, forward strand.
GGCGAAGCATGGACGAAGAGCTTCTTCGACCGTGTTGTATACCGTGTCGATGACGCGCTCGAAATCCTCGCCTACTGCATGGCCGTCTACGGAAAGCCTCTACCTAACGCCTTGAAAAAAGGTCTTGGTCAGGCTCTTACCCGTTTCGATGCCTACCAATTGGCGAAATACCGCCGAGCATCTGCCGAGCTGAAACTCGTCGATGCCGTGAACCTCGTTCACCCACCTCACACAGAGGCACTGGCTCAGCTGGTGAGTGGTGAACTCGCTCCGGCATCTACGTGGGAAACCAAGCTCACCCAGGCAGGTCAGACAGCCGAATCCGACAAGGATAAGGAAGTCCAGAAGGCCGCCGTCTGGAAGGAACTCATCGAGTCCCGCAAGATCGGCTACTTTGCCCTTCTGCGTAACCTGCGCAACATCGTGGAACAGGCGCCAGACATGACGGACCAGGCAGTCGAGCTACTGGTCGACAAAGCGTTGATCCGTAAATCTCTCGTCATGCCATTCCGTTACCGTACGGCGCTGGATGCCATCGAAGCTGCGGATATGCCTCGCGACTCTCGTCAGAAAGTGGTGAGCGCACTTAGCCGCGCTGTCGACCTGTCCCTTGCGAACGTGCCTCGCTTCGGCGGACGTACACTCATCGCGATGGACTGCTCCGGTTCCATGATCGGGAAGCCGATGAAAGTCGGTTCGCTCTTTGCGGCCGTTCTATACAAAGCGAACGATGCCGACCTCATGCTCTTCAGTGGAGATGCGAGATACGTCTCCCTCAACGCTGATGACGCTACCCTCAGCATCGCGCAGCGTATCGAAGAAAAGGCCGAATGGAGTGGCACAAACTTCCGCGCTGTTTTCCAGCGCGCGAATCAGGCATACGATCGCATCGTGATCTTGTCCGATATGCAGGCCTGGATGGGGCACTGGACTCCGAAAGAACAGTTTGATCGTTACGTTGATAAAGTCGGCAAACGCCCACGCATCTACTCATTCGATCTCGCTGGCTACGGATCGCTTCAGTTCCCAGAGCGCGAAGTATACGCACTTGCCGGTTTCTCCGACAAGACGATGGACACAATGCGTTTCCTCGAAGAAGACAAGAACGCGCTTCTGAGAGAAATCGAACGCATCGAATTCTAAATCGCACCTCTCTCGAAAGGGAAAGGTGCGTTTTCACTCAACGGGCGGTGGCTCTGTCAGGGCCGCCGCCATTCAACGAGACCTGTTGCCAAAATTGTTTGCCGAAATCTTGAGAGTGGAATCGGGCCTGGCGAGGCGCTCGCGACAGAGTTGGGTTTCCCCAACGACGGAGTGAGGAACGAAGCCAGGCTTGATTTCAGTCCAAGGCTTAGATTTCACATCCGAGCAAAGCGAGGCTGATTTTAAAGCCCAAAAAAATTCCATTTCGGTAAAGAATTTTGGCAATAGGTCGAATCCAATCATTCGAGATGAATATCAACTCACTGGAAAAGCACTTTGCTCGAATGGGGGCACGCATCAAAACCGTGCGCCACGAACCGGTCCAGAGCCGGTGGGGCTGGAACAGCCGCGCATTTACTGGAAACTTCTCCGTGGATGTTCGTCAGGACCGGCAGGGGGAGCATTTTGTTTTTAACGTCTCAACATTGGTGGAAGATCGCCTCGACTTGGAGATCCTCCAGGTAGCACCGAAAGATCGTCACCTGCTCCTGCTGGTGAAGGATTTCGAAAATCTCCACAACCCTACGAAGGATCGCTTTCTCTGCGGTCACGACGAGCGGGAGTGGTTTGTTGCTGCCGTGCCGGGAGCTGTTTCAACGGTTGTCTCGGCCATGGAATCTCTGAAGCCACCCAAGGTGCAAATGGTTCAGGGCCGCAAAGGTCTCAACCAGAAGCAGCGCAACAAGCGTCGAAACAAAGCGTTTCGCCGTCAGGGAGAGTGGTTCTTCGTTCCTGTGCCAAACGCAGACATCGATGAATCTCTCATTCTGCACAACGAGCCGATTGCTCGATCCGGTGGAAAGCCGCATATGGTCGAGTTCCTGTATCGCCAGGGAGGACAAACTCTCTATGTCTCCTCGAATCGTCCCGACGGACTTTTCGAAAACGACTACAAGAAGCTAATCCTCAAAAAACCGAAGGCGAAAAACTGGAACTGGTCCACGCGTCGAATCAATCCTCGTGTCTATGCACGCGGCGAGGTCCGCCACCCGGATCACAAGACGATCACGCTACATGAATGGCACGAAGTTCTCATGAATCAAGAGAACCAGAGCCGCACCATGCAGCACGTCGCTTTCATTGATTGAGAGGCGCCACTTCTATTAGCGCCGAGAGCCCGGAGAGATCTGGGCTCTCGGCGGACTCTTATCGGATGGGACCGCAAGGTCTGGTCATTCACGAAGTACCGAGATTCGGTCTGAGTGGAATACCCTGAAGGAGGGATGCCGTTCCATCAATGGCACCATTTCATCCGAAATCGGGCAGGTTGGTTCGACGACGTCGTTGCTCGCCTGTTCCCCGCCTCATCCGCATGGAGTCAATGTAACCAAATCTTTGCCATAGCGTGCGCCAATGGCAGGTCAAACCGGCGCACATTCTGAAAAGAAAAAGGAGGACACTGCAGCCCGGTCGTTCAGTCGACCGGGCTGCATTTTCACATTTTTGAACCAAATACAATTCTAACAATCCAATACCGGAGGTCATTCTCATGAGCCAATCAATCCTACATCAAAACATCGTTCTGGTTCTGAACCGGAACTGGCAGGCGATTAACACACGTACGCCTGCAGAGGCATTTTGCCAGATGGCGACCGATGTGGCTACGGCCCTCGACATCCAGGGGAAAGACTGGATGGTGCCGACGAAATGGGATGACTGGCAGCAGCTTCCCGTTCGCGAAGGTGACGCCAGCATCGGAACGGCCAGCGGCCGTATCCGTGTGCCGACAGTCATCGTCGTTTCCAACTTCGCCCGCGTTCCCATGAAGCGTCCCAAGTTCAACTCCCGCAACCTGTGGGTGCGTGACGGTGGAAAATGCCAGTACACGGGTCGCGACCTCAAACCGGGAGAAGGGAATATCGACCATGTCGTGCCTCGCTCCCGCGGCGGAGCGACCACGTGGGACAACTGCGTTCTCGCAGCTTGTGATGTGAACTCTCGCAAAGCCGACCGGACTCCCGAAGAAGCCGGTCTGAAACTGCAGAAAGTTCCTTCCACCCCACGCGAACTGCCCGTAACGGCCCTTCTCCGGAATATCCACGGAATTCCGGACTGGGACCCGTTCCTGGTGCAGAAATGAATCAAGTAATCAGTGATCGGTAACCGGCGGCCAGTACCCCGGTTACTGACTCACTGATTACAGATTACCGATCACTTTCTTGATCGTGCGGTCTCGAAGGGCATCCCATAGAGATTCCGCCCATAGGTCAAAAAACTAGCTCAATAGGATAGAGCGTCAGACTGATAATCTGAAGGTTGCTGGTTCAAATCCGGCATTTCCGTTTTGGCAGAAAACCAAACCGACCATGTAAACCGACCTCCCTCGTGTCAGCCTCATCTGCGGATGCGGCAGCCATCGACGAACTTTGCGAAGGCGATCCCTCCCTGACGACCGAAGTTGCGCTTCGGCGCCACTTTGCTCGCCATTGAAATCGTCCTCCCGTTCCGAAATGGTGATGCGAAGGAGCGAGGCAAATTACGATAAAGAACGAACACCGCTTCCTCTTGGTTTGAGGTTATTTCCTAACCAACCAAGAAACATGAACGAAATCCTCCTGACCATCGCAGCCCTTGTGGTAGTGATCATCGTAGTATCCACCGTGGTGCGTTTTGTGAAAGATCACATCACCACGCACACCGTTTGGGATTACCAGACCGGTCTGCACTACCGCTACGGTCGCTTCATCGAAAACCTCGAAGCGGGTCGTCACCGGTTCTGGGGAGCAGGTCACTCCGTGATCGTTCTCGACAATCGCATCGCCGAACTCGTCGTGCAGGGGCAGGAACTGATCACCGCCGACAGCGCTACGGTGAAACTCACCGCGGTGGCTCAGTGGAAAATCGCCGACCCAAAGTACTACACCGACGCGAGCGATAACCCTAACCAGGCTCTCTACACTCGCGTGCAGCTAGCGCTGCGAAAAGTAGTGACCGGTCTCGAACTCGACGAAGTCATGGAGCAGAAAGCCGCATTCGGTGAGACACTGCTTGGCCTCGTTAAGGAAAGCGCTCGGGTCGAACTCGGTATCGAAGTGCTGACCGTCGAAATTCGCGATGTCATGCTCGCTGGTGAAGTGAAAAACGCATTCTCCAGTGTTCTTCTTGCGAAAAAAGAAGCCCAGGCCAAACAGGAAAGAGCACGCGGTGAGGCCGCTGCGCTACGCACCATGGCCAACGCAGCACGAGCATTCGAGAACAATCCCGAACTCTTCCGTCTCCGATACCTGGAGACCCTCAAAGAGGCAAGTGCCGGCTACGGTAACCAACTCATCATCGGTGTCCCTGACGAACTCATGGCATTGGTGAAAAAAGAATAACAAATCTCATGCGACCGGACCAGAAATGGTCCGGTCGCTTTCCCTTTACCTAAGAACGAACACCAGAAGGAAAAACCAAAACACCGAACCAGATGATCCCAAAACGCGACATTTCCGAACTTCGCCGACGCGAACGCCGTCGGCGGAAAGACCGGGAAGATCGAGAGCTGAGAAAGATGGCCGAAGAGTCCCGTCGTCTAGGTCACGCTCGTTTCACCGCCGACCTGGTTCCCTTGGAAAAACCCTATCAGCGTGGCTGGGTCCGTTTCTTCAAACTCACCGATCGAGCCGCCCGCCGCCCCGATGCGGAACTACTCGAAGAACTCCTGACCTATGTGAACAACGTCCAGTACTGCCGGAAGCGACTGTTTCTTGAGTGGAACGCGGAGAAAAAGAAGCAGGTTCCAGGCAGGCATCTCCCGAAGCAGTTGCGAGCAGATCGAATCGCCTCGTTGAAGATTCCCGAAAGACTCTACAAATACTTCGTTTACAAAGGAGGCTACAAACGGCTCGATGGAGACTATCTGCGTTTTCTTCTTGAGCGGAGTCGGCTCTCGATGTTCGAGGTAGATTGCACTCACCTTTTCCGAACTGTGGTTGCTCCTCACATTGTCACCCACCAGCGCAAGGAACTCCCCGAGGTTCGACAGCGCGAAGACGAGATCGACGCCTGGATGGAAGCCAACAACGGATGGAAGCGACACACTCGTCTGAACGGTCACCGAGTCCGAAAATGTAAAGACGGCCGCAAGCATCTACGGAAAAATGAAGCAAAACGGCAAATGAGAGATGCCTTTCTCGAATTCAACGATCGATGTAGATCGAAACCCAAATCCACCGAAACCAAAGAAGGCACGATCAACATCGTGCCTTTTGATTTTTATCGTCTAGTATCCCGACAAGCAGCATGAAAGAGCGAATTCAACAACGTCTCCGCGAAGTCGAAGCCGAGCACGGGTTTCGCATTCTCTACGCCTGCGAATCAGGGAGCCGAGCATGGGGCTTTGCGTCGGAGGACAGCGACTACGACATCCGTGTTCTCTACGCATGGCCGCAGGAGGAGTATCTCAAGGTTTTCGAACCAGAGGCAATGTTCGACTACGGCGTCGACGAAGAAACACTCGATCTTACCGGTTGGGATATTCGAAAGGCTCTACCCTTGTTTTGGAAAGCCAACGGATCTCTGATGGAGTGGCTCTTCTCTCCTGTTGTCTATTTTGAGGATGTGCAAGTCATGTCCGAATGGCGATCTCTCGTCCCTGAATTCTTTGTCCCGAAAAGGTCTGCCGCGCACTACCTTGGATTGTCGCGCAAGATATGGGGTGGGATCGAGAATGCGGAAGCAGCGACGGCGAAAAAATACCTCTACGTGTTACGCGCCCTGCTAGCCTCCCGACATATCGTCGAGAGATCCGAACGCATTCCCGTCCTTTTCGACGAACTCCGTAAAGCGGTGGAAATCTCAACAGAAGTAGCGGAAGCAATCGATTCTATGATTGCCGAAAAATCCGGCGGAAATGAAAGCGACCGGATTGAAAGGGTGCAATGCCTCGATGAATTCATTGTTTCAGAACAGGAAAGGCTCGACCCCTTGATCGGAGAATTATCTTCGGAGCAGGGCTCCGTGGAAACGCTGAACCAATTCTTTCGAAAAGTGATTGAATGACCTCACTGACACTCGCCGAAGCCCGATCGGAAGAATGCCTCCTCTTTGAGTGCATCACGGGTAGCCGTGCCTATGGGACGAACACCCCCGAGTCGGACACCGACTTGCGGGGCGTCTTCGTGATGCCACGCCGGCAATTCTACGGAACGGGTCGGATCGAACAGGTCAGTGACGAAACAAATGACGAAACCTATTACGAAATCGGGCGCTTCATCGAGTTGCTGAAAAAGAACAATCCGAACATCCTCGAGATCCTCTATTCCGAATCGGACATGGTCCGTTTCCGCCATCCATTGATGGATCTCATAAAGCCGGAATGGGTCTTATCGAAGCTCTGCGAGTCCTCCTTCGCTGGATATGCCATGACACAGGTTCGCAAAGCGCGTGGGCTGAATAAAAAGATCGTCAATCCGATGGAGGGCCCGAGAAAGTCAGTGTTAGAGTTCTGCTACGTCGTGGAAGGGCAAGGAGCAACCCCACTGCAAGATTGGCTTGAGACGATGGGACTTTCACAAGAGCAATGTGGTCTTGTGAAGATTACTCATGCTCGAGATCTCTACGGCATCTACATCGCAAAAGGCGAACTCGAATACCGAGGTGTGATCCGAAACGAAGAATCCACGGAACTCAATCTCAGCAGCATTCCAAAAGGGGAACGCCCTGTTGGGTGGATGAACTTCAACAAGGACGGCTTCAAAAAATATTGCAAAGAATATCGAGAGTACCAGGCGTGGTTGAAGGAAAGAAACGAATCTCGCTTTGCCACCAACGTCGAGCACGGAAAGAACTACGATTCCAAGAACCTTATGCACACCTTCCGACTTCTTGATATGGCGGAGGAAATTGCAAAAGAGGCAAGGATCACCGTTCGTCGTCCAAACCGCGACTTTCTCATGAAGATTCGGGCAGGAGACTTCACCTATGATGATTTGATCGCTCAAGCAGAAGAAAAGATCGAAGCGATCAAAAAAGCTTTCGCCGAAAGCACACTCCCAGAAGAACCTGATTCGGAAGCATTAGAGAATGCACTGATCGAAATCCGGAATAATTGGTATACCCCACTATGATCGACCTCCGCTCCGACACCGTCACTCGCCCCACTCCCGCCATGCGCAATGCCATGGCAGAAGCCGAAGTCGGCGACGACGTATTCGACGGCGACCCGACCGTCGTCCGACTCGAACAGCACGCTGCCGAACGTTTCGGAAAAGAGGCCGCCCTTTTCGCACCCAGCTCCACCCAGAGCAATCTCATCGCCTTGCTCACACATTGCGGACGAGGCGACGAGTACATAGTCGGGCAGGAAGCTCACAACTACCTTTTCGAAGGCGGCGGCGGAGCAGCCCTCGGCGGTCTCCAGCCCCAGCCCATTCACCAGGAAGACGACGGCACCCTCGACTTTGGAAAAGTCGCCTCACTCATCAAGCCCGACGATTTCCACTTCGCCCGCACCCGCCTGCTTTCCCTCGAAAACACCACTTGGGGAAAAGTCCTTCCTGCGTCCTATCTGCCCAAGGCAAAAGCACTCGCAGATGCACATGGCCTCAGCCTTCACCTCGACGGAGCCCGCATCTTCAATGCCTCCGTCGCTTCCGACGCCGAAGTGAAAACCCTCACCTCCGAAGCCGACTCCATATCGGTCTGCCTCTCGAAAGGCCTTGGTGCACCAGTCGGCTCGCTTCTCATCGGAAGCGCCGATTTCATTAGAGAAGGAAAACGCTGGCGCAAAATGCTCGGCGGGGGAATGCGACAGTCCGGCATCATCGCCGCAGCGGGACTCTACGCCTTGGAAAACCACGTCGAACGCCTCGCCGAAGACCACGAAAATGCCCACAGCCTCGCAGACGGGCTAAAGCAGATCTTCGACTGGGAAATCGAACCCGTTCAGACCAACATGGTGTTCGTTTCCGTCCCGCCGCAGAAAATGCAGGACCTCGTCTCCCATTGTAAGCAGAACGGGCTCTTGGTAGGAGGCTATTCTCCGGAAAAGATCCGCTTGGTCACCCACCTCGACATCTCCGCCGAAGATATCGAAACTGTCTTGGGTGTTTTCCAAAGCTTTGACACCTAGGTTGATAACTGATTGTGGTTTTTCTATGGAATTCGACGAAGAGAAAAGAAAGAATCGAAACCACTGGGTGGTGGGGAAGTTCGAGTCTCTCGATGATATGAGAAAACAACATGTCACCAATTGGCAGGCCGTTTCAGGAGCCGAGAGGAGAAGGGCGGCATGGGAGTTGGCGGTTCACTACTGGGTTGTCGAAGAAGGAAGACCGGAAGAAGACCTCCAACTTCAAAAGGATGTCGGAAGTGCTCGGTCAGGATGGTCCAAACAAACATAAGTCTCCAAGGAGAGAGGTCTTCGCGTTGGTCACCGGTCCAACCCTCGGCGGAGATGCGAGAAGCAGAGTGCGAGCGATTTCCTAAAACTCCCTCCATCGCGGCATCGACATTTTCCGCGTCCATGTTCAAAATGACCCGGATTCGAATCTCACGATTCGATGACATTTACCCACTATGAAACAAGCACTCCTGGCCACAGCTCTCCTTTTCGGAATGGCTGCTCTGGCTACAAACGCCCGGGCCGACCTTGCGGTTGGCGACGATGCACCGGACTTCTCTCTGAAGGGAAGCGACGGCAAAACCTACAAACTCTCCGATTTTAAAGGCAAACAGGCCGTCGTCGTGGCGTGGTATCCCAAGGCCTTTACCGGGGGATGAACGGCCGAATGCAAGTCGCTCCGTGAGAGTGGCGAAGAAATTCGGAAATTCGATGTCGCATATTTTACCGCAAGCTGCGACGACGAAGAGACTAACGAGAAATTTGCGGAAGAACTCGAACTCGACTACCCGATCCTGAGTGATCCCGATTGCGAGACCGCTGCAGACTATGGCATTTCCAATGGCAAACGCTCTGGTCGTGCGACCTTCTACATTGGGAAAGATGGGAAACTCCTTCACATCGAAACATCGGTGAAAGCGGGAGCCCACGGCACACAGATCGCAGAGACTCTCAAAGAACTGGGCGTCGACGAGAGGTAGAACACCTCTCCCAATCATACCTTTAACTCAGAATTGTCCCGGGCATTCGTCGATTCATATCTCGGCGAACCCGGGACACTCGTTTCATAAATTCACCCACCAAAATGCGAATAACCCTCGTTCTGTTGATTGCGATGTCGTTTGTGAAAACAGCCCTGTCACAAGTGAAAGGCTATCCTGAAGGCGTCGAAGAAATGTCCTACGTTTCCAGTGCGGATGATACCGAGCAACCGACACTCTTCTGGGCCCCGGAAAAAAGCGACGGACCTCTCCCTTTGCTCGTGGCTCTGCACACTTGGTCGTGTGATTACACCCAAGCAGGAGGGGAAGCGGTCTATGCCCGATGGTGTCAGCAGGAAAACTGGGTTTTTATCCATCCCAACTTCCGCGGCCCGAACCGAAAGCCGCAGGCCCTGGGTTCCAACCTTGCTGTAGGCGATGTCCTCAGTGCGATCGAGTTCGCCAAGAAGAAAGCGAACATCGACCCGGAACGAATCTACTGCATTGGCGTTTCAGGCGGCGGCCACATGTCGTTGTTGATGGCTGGTCGCGCGCCCGAAATTTGGGCCGGTGTGTCGGCATGGTGTGGCATTTCAGACATCGCCGCATGGCATCAGCAATGTTCGGAGAATGAGAGATTCGCTCACTACGCAGGTCACATTGAGAAAGCCCTCGGTGCTCCTCCTGAAAAAGGGAGTGATGCCCTGGAGTCAGCGAACCATCGCTCTCCAGTTTCTTGGCTGAACGCAGCGCAGGCAGTCAATCTCGACATCAACCACGGAGTCAAAGACGGGCGAATTGGTAGCGTTCCGTTTTCCCATTCCTTGCACGCCTGGAATGCAGTCGTAGAGGGAGAAGAAGAATTCCCAGACGATTGGATCGACAGTTCCTATCAAAGCCAGACATTTTCTGAATCTGGGAACGAAGCAAACCCTGACCCACTATACGGAGAGCATCAGCCTGTCTTTCGCAAGACGGCGGAGAACACACGAATTACGATTTTCGACGGCGGTCACCAGATCGTCCACAATGCCGCATTGAACTGGCTGGCTGCTCAGAGAAAAGGGGCACCGGCTGTCTGGGAACTCAAAAATACGGTCACCCTGAAAACCGGAAAAGAAGAGTCCGAGAGCGGAAAGTAAAACTCTGGGAAAACACGAAAATGAAAACCGACTCCCGCCGACAGTTCCTAACACGCAGCACTTTGATGGCTGGAAGCTCACTAGCAGCCCTTCGATCTCTCGAACATTCAGCCTTCGCTGAGAGTTCGCCAGCCACGGACATCTGCGTGTTCAATAAGCCCCTGCAGCATCTCGACTACGAGGCTCAGGCAAAGCTCGTCGCAGAGATGGGATTCGTTGGGATCGAAGGAACCGTCCGCAAAGGCGGTCACGTCTTGCCAGAAAAAGTGAAAGAGGACCTCCCCAAACAAATCAAAGCCCTAAAAGAACACGGTCTCGAAATGACGGTGATGACGACCGACGTGGACAACATAGATTCTCCAATTCATCGAACCGTCCTCGAGACAGCTGCCGAGCTCGGGGTTCAGCGCTTTCGTATGGGAGGCATCAAATACCACTACGACCGACCCATTCCAGAGCAGCTGGAAGAGATTCGTAATTCATTGCAAAAACTTAACAAATTCTGCAAACCGCTGGGGATTCAGCCTCTTTATCAGAACCACGCAGGTGCTGGTCGCTTTGGTGCCGCGCTGTGGGATCTGTATGAAGTCCTCAAGGATTTCGATCCTGCCGATCTGGGAGTTGCGTTCGATATTCGGCACGCCACCGTCGAGGGCGGGCAGTCGTGGCCCACCGAGTTCCATCTTCTTCGGCCGTGGTTTGGGACCGTTTACTGCAAAGACTTTGTCTGGAAAGATGGCGTCGCTCGCCCGACAAATGTGCCGCTGGGAACCGGCCGGGTCGATTATTCGGCGTTCATCAAGATGCTTCGCAAGTCAGATTACAACGGTCCCATCTCGCTCCACATGGAATACAAGGATCACCGAGATCCAGCTCTCTTGGAGGATTCCATCGCCGCAATTCGAGCCGACAAGACGTCTTTGGATGAACTCTTGGAGGGCGCGTGACTACAGTTGCTCTTCCGCAGTGGGTAGCGAGGCAAGATCGGCCCCTTCGCGAAAACTCTCAGCAACCTTCCGAAAAATGGGAAAGGCCTTCTCTTCTTTCGAAGGAAGTGTCCACATCATCAGCTGGTAGAAATCCTTTTCTCCTTCCAGATAGACGATCAGGTAAACGATTCGGATTCCCTCGATCGTTCCTTCAATTCTACATTCGCGAGCAGGGTATAGGGGATGCACCGAGGAGTTGATGTCTCCTTTCTCCAGCTTTTCCATTCCCTCAGAAGATAATCCGGAAAGCAGCTCGGCATATTTATCGAGATCGAAGCTCTCATCGAAGTCGACGATTGGTTCGGAAATCGTGGCGAGATATTCTTCCCGAAATAAATTACCCCACTGGACATCTGCTTCTGACGCTCCGAGGCTCTGCTTGGACCAATGGGATGGCCCCCTCAGTGCGTAGGAGACTCCCGCTGAGCTGACCGCTTCGATTTTCTCTCCTTCTTTAACGCTCTTCGCATTCTCTCTGATCGCAAAAAAGACACTTAGGCCGACAAATCCAAGACCGATCAAAAACGTAATGACGGCAACGATTGACCAGCCTGCTGACTTCTTCACGATGGCGAAGACAACGGAGAGTATGAATAGAATTGGCAGCAGGATCATCAGGAAGCACCCCAGAACGCCTCCGATCATGTATCCCATCTGGTATGCCTCGCTTTGCTCCATGGTGCAGGTTGATCTACCCTAACCGTCCTTCTTGCCTCAAGAAGGTCAAAGAAAAGTTTTCGAGCCTTAGTCTCTCAATAATCGCGATCGAGAAGATAATCGACGAGTTCTTTCAACCGCAGCCCGTTCTTTCCAAATGGTTTCAGAGCTTCGTGAGCTTTTTTGGTCAGGCGGGCCGCTTCTTTTCTACTCTTTTCTAGGCCAAACAGCGCAGGGTAGGTGGATTTGTTAGACGCTTCATCCTTTCCTGCGCTCTTCCCAAGCTTTTCACTTGTCTGGGTGACATCGAGAATGTCATCGATCACTTGGAAAGCGAGTCCGAGAGACTGACCGTATATGGTGAGTGCTTCGAGTTTTTTTGGGGTGGCATTAGCGGACATCGCTCCGAGACGAATGGAAGCCGTCAGCAATGCCGCTGTCTTGCTCTGGTGGATGAATTTCAATTGAGCAGGGCTTAACAGCACGTCGCTACCTTCTCCTTCAAGATCGAGGATCTGGCCGCCGATCAGATGACGGCTGCCTGAGGAAACGGCCAGCTCAGTTACGTATGCACCTACATCATATCGCTTGGTAGGTGGTGTTTGTGCCAGGATCTCAAAAGCAACCGTGAGAAGTGCGTCGCCGGCCAGAACAGCGACGCCTTCGCCATACTTCACATGGCTTGTTGGCATACCCCTGCGCAGGTCGTCATCATCCATGCAGGGAAGATCGTCATGAATCAGCGAGTAAGTGTGGATGCACTCAACAGCCGAGGCTGGAGCCAGCGCCTTCTCAAAATCCCCGCCGCAAGCTTCGGCAGCTGCCAGACACAGAATCGGGCGCAACCGTTTGCCGCCGGCGAACAGGCTGTACCGCATGGCCTCATGGACCGTTGCTGGACGGACTCGTGCTTTTGGCAAAAAGGCATCCAGAGCCTTATCGACAATCTTCGAACGTTCCTTCAGATACGGCTTCAGCTCTTCCATGCGATTCGCTTAGTGTTGAATTTTCTAGAGTAGCTCGGCGATTTGCACCGCGTTCAATGCTGCACCTTTGCGTACCTGATCTCCCACTACCCAGAAAGTAAGCGCATTATCGAGAACCAGATCTTCGCGGATCCGGCCGACGAGACAGTCGTCTCCATCAGTACAGTCGAGTGGAGTGGGGAATTGAGGAGGTGATGCAAAAGGATCGTCAACGACCCGCACCCCTATGGCGGAGGAAACCGCTTCTCTTGCTGCAGCAACAGACGGCTTGTCATTGAAAACAGCGGTGACTGCTACGGCGTGAGAACGGAAAACCGGAACACGTACACAAGTGACCGATGCCTTCAACTCAGGAGCATGAAGGATCTTCTGCCCTTCGAAATGCATCTTCATCTCCTCCTTCGTGTATCCATTTTCCTGGAAGACGTCTACCTGAGGAATCACGTTAAAAGCGATCTGGCAGGGATACACCGAGAGTTCTGGGAGAGGCTCTCCTTTGGCGAGACAATCTACCTGTCCCTCCAGTTCCGCGATTCCCTGGGCACCACTTCCTGACACAGCCTGATAACTGGATGCAATGATGCTCTTCACACCTCCAAATGCTTCATGCATTGGATTGAGAGCCATCAAGGTCACGATAGTGGTGCAGTTAGGGTTTGCGATGATCCCGTTGTTCGAGGAAACGTCATCAGGATTGATTTCGGGAACAACGAGCGGAACTCCTTCGTCCATGCGAAAGGCAGAGGAGTTATCGACAACCACAGCTCCGGCTTTCACCGCGTGAGGCGCAAACTCTTTCGAGATTCCTCCGCCTGCGCTGAAGAGTGCGACGTCGATTCCTTCAAATGAATCAGGTGTGAGCTCTTTCACCTCGATCTCCTGACCACGGAACGTGAGTTTCTTGCCAGCAGAACGTGCGGAAGCAAGAAGGGTCAGTTCGCTCACGGGAAAATCGCGTTGTTCGAGGCACTTGAGGATTTCGATCCCCACGGCCCCGGTCGCGCCCACGACGGCGAGATGCTTGGGAGTTTGGCTCATTTTCGTAATTTATTTGAAAGAAGGGGTGCGATTTTACGTATTCTCGTCTCGAATGCAACAGATTGACGACCTGACGATTGACGGTTACATTTCGTTAAGTTGTCTTAAAAGACATCTACTCAACCACATCCAACATATCTATGAAGCGTTTGTTTTACATCGTACTCCTTGCCGCAGCATGCCTTTCTCTTGGTTCTTGCGGTTTCAAGAAAGCTTGTGACAGCGGCAAGAGCTGCTGCGCGACGAAAGCTGCATGCTGCAAGTAATTGCATCAGAATTCACAAGAACGGCCATCCTTTCCGGGGTGGCCGTTTTTTTATGTACTGATCGTTCCCATCTTGTCGCCCATTCGAGCATAGATTTCGACTCCCTCGAGTGACTTCGCGGACAGATCTTCAGCAGGGCAGATTCGCCCTTTTTGGAAGACTGTGATCACCATCGAGCCACCGAATCGAAAATATCCCTTCTCCTCTCCTTTCGAGACTATTTCACCTGATTGCGCTGTATCTACGATACTTCCAACATTGGTGGCTCCAATTTCAAGAAAGAGGTAGTCGCCGACAGGGCTATCGGAAATTAGGGAAACTCTTCTTTTATTCTCCAATAGGTAAGAAATTCGCCGCTTCAATGCGATCGGGTTCACAGAATAGAGCGACCCTTGGATCAGTTTAGGCTCTCCTGATCGCCCGCCTGCCGGGAAATGAAATCGATGGTAATCGGTGGGGCACAACCGCGAAAGCACTGCCATACCATCGGAAAAGCGATCGGCTAGCTCGTCGTCTCCAATCAGCTCCGCCAGATCCATCTTTCGACCTTTCGCATAAATGTGGGATTCGCGGGAAAGATCGTGAATGAGCAAATGGCGGCCGTCGGCGGGGAAACAGACTGAATTCTCAGCGTCATCAATCGGGCGTGCCTCCGGCTTCAGCTTTCGGTAAAAGAATTCATTAAACGTCCGAAACTCATCTGGTGAACTCAGGAACTCGTTAGGATCGACGTCGAAACGCTCCAGAAATCGAGGTATCTCCTTCGCTGAACTCGGAAGGTCGGCCCACCAGCCATAGAGAGCGGAGAACCATTTGCGCTTAATGAAAGCCTCGAGGCAAACTCGTCCGGCGAGCGTTTCATAGGCCCACCGTAGTGGTTTTTCGCCAAAAATTCCTTCGGGTTTGGTTTTCCCCGCGTAGCGGTCGTAATAAACGATGTCTTGCCTCTCCTGCACAGGTGAGAGATAGACGAAGAGAATTACTTCATCAATTCCCGAAAACTCTCCCCCTGAAAACTATGTTAGCCCTGATTACAAACGATGATGGAATCGACGCCGAAGGCTTGGCCGCGTTGGAACAACTCGCGAGCCACTTATTCGACGAAGTCTGGACAGTAGCACCAGCGCAACAAGCTTCAGAGATCGGCCACCGGGTGACAACGAAAGGAGCGATCCGTGTTGAGGAACAGGGATACAACCGCTATGCCATTCACGGGACTCCCGCAGACTGTACTCGCCTAGCTCTTTCGAGAATTCTGCCGGCGAAGCCGGACTGGATTCTTTCGGGAATCAATCACGGGGGGAATCTCGGGAGACACGATTTTGTGATTTCGGGCACGGTTGCAGCGGTTCGGGAAGCTGCATTTGCAGGAATCCCAGGCGTAGCCGTATCCCATTTTATTCGACGTGGACTTCCGTTGGATTGGGATGCTGCCTCTTCTCGTGCCCTTTCTGCCTTGGAACTGGTTATGGGAGAGCAGGCAGAAACTGGGGAATTCTGGTGCATAAACCTTCCTCACCCAGAGAACGAAGAAACAAAACCCCAAGTGGTCTTTTGCGAGCAAGAGCATAAGCCGTTGATCGTCGAGTATTCCGAGGTGGAACCCGGGCATTGGCAGTATTCGGGAGATTACCATAGTCGCCCCCGCACTCCCGGGAGCGATGTGGACGTTTGTTTTCGGGGAGATATCGCCGTATCGCGGGTTTCAGTGTAAACTTCGATTCGACTGAATGAAGCGAATCGAGACTATCACAACGGAGATCCGTCAGAAAATTGAACGGAATCTCTCCGAGTGGGAAAGTCTCTTCGCCGTCGATACCGATCCACGTTTCTTCGAAGGATGGGAGGCGATGCCTGATTTCAATTTCGATTGGAATTCCTTCGACCCGAATACAGCATGGTGGCTTGGCGAATTAAGCCGCGTGGTCTACACTCCTGATCATAAGGAAGAGCCTCGTGACAAGGACGGGTTGCTTCCTCGCAGGAAGCCCATGCTGTTGGAAAGGTCGCCGTTCGAGGAAATTCTTTCTATCCACAAAACAGGAAATCACGCTGCGATCTATCGACGAAGGGACGGCAAGGGCGGAACCATTGTCTCGTTCCGAGGCTCGAGCAAAACCCGCCAGTGGATCATGAATGCTGTGGTCGCACCTCATGGCTGGCGACGATTTCGGTTGGAAGACGATCCCGAGGATGCCTACGTGCATTCGGGCTTTTATGTCTTCTTCAAACGAATCTGGCCTAAGATTAAGGACACTCTTGAGGCTCTTCCTCGCCCGTGGATATTTACCGGACACTCTCTGGGTGGGGCTCTGGCCACTCTAGCCGGCGTGCTTGCTGAACCAGATTTGGTCTGCACTTTCGGGGCTCCAAAGGTCGGGAATAGCGGTTTTCAGCGTCTCCGCAACGGTCGAGATACGTGGCGAATCGTAAATCATATCGACATTGTTCCTCGATTACCTCTTCCTGATAAGGCCCTTAAGGACAAGCAATGGATACATGGGCCAGAGGCGATTTGGCTGAGTAGGGAGGGGATTCCAGGAAAATTTGCTTCCTGGGACGAAGAGTGCGCGCTGCCTTTCCCCTTGAGTTCCCTGGCCAGAGAACTCAAAACTCCTCCTGATTGGATCCGAGATCATCGAATTGGAGAATATTGCAGAAAATTGCGCCAGATTGGTCCAGACGCGGATGTATGATTGATCCCGGCTGTATTTCTGCGATATTTTAGGGCTCTCTCTATGATTCATAAACACCCCAACCGGGCTGCGATTTTCGGATCGGCATTGGCTTCTCTTTTCTGGGTTTCTTCGGTGCTTGCCCAAGAGGACGATGTTCCCGAAAAAATCGACCTATCCAATTTCCCCGGGGAAATTGTTGAACAAGTGGTGGTGCCTATCCCGGCTGAGATTTTTGCGGTTCTGGACAAGCTCGACGAACCGGACTGGGGTAGCGGCATTGCGATCCCGGAGGATACCCAACAGAATCGCGAGCGCGCCGTGCTTGCGCTGACCTTTGGATCACTTGTTGGTGAAGGGTTTATTGCAGTTCAGGCGGAAGATTCTGACGAGATCATGCAGATCGGAAAGAAGGTTCTGACGATGTCCGAGTCTCTCGGGATTGCGAAAGCCGTCCGGCCACACAGTCTCAGTATAATTGAGGCTGCTGGTGATAGGGACTGGGCAAGAGTTCGGGACGAACTGGACAGCACGCAGCAGACAGTGCGTATGGAAATGGAGTTGCTGCGCGACGACGAAATTTCTAACCTTGTCAGTCTGGGCGGCTGGCTGCGGGGAACGAATGTAGTGACATCCTTCATCAGTGAGTCGTTCAGCGAAGATAAAGCAGAGCTCCTGAACCAACCCGGCCTGGTTGCTCATTTTCGCGAGATTCTGGCTTCGATGAAGGGGCCGGCAGCGAATACTCCGCAAATTAGAGCCATTTCGACCGGGCTGGCTCGACTGGAAGCAATCATCAAAGAAAACGAAACAATTTCCGAGGATGGCGTGAACGAGTTGAATGAAATCAGCCGATCCATGCTTGAGGAATATTACTTTGAAAAGGAGACTACGGCTGGAAATGCCGCCAACTAAGCACCCATGATTGAAAAAGAATCCCATTTTCCAATTTCGAGACGAGCTCTGACGATCGGAGTTGTCGGCTGCCTTGTTGGTGTGTTAGGAACTGCTCTTGCATTTGTGAATGAGGCGATCTCACTTGCTTACGAGGCTGCAACACCATATGTCGAGCAGGGCTTCGAAGTCAGGGAAGACAGTTGGTCAGGCGAGGTAGAGCCTGGTAAGCCGCTCTTGGTGCGTCACCAGTTGTTTCGAGGAAACGAGTACTGGTTCTGGGCTGGAACGAGTTGGCCGGGAGCGAGTGTGAAGGTCGACATCTTTGATAGTGAGGGTAACTCCATTGGGCTTGAATCGTTTGCAGAAGGTCACAACGCTGGAGTCCGCGCACTTCCCGAAAAGACAGGAACTTATTTTATTCGAGTGATTACCGATTACGATCCTGAAAAGAGTGCTGAAGAACTCGAAGGTGTTCCGCCTGCGGTTGACGGTGTGGGAGAGTTTACCGGAACGGTCGATTGGGGGCTGGTTTACGGCTATCGCTAGGATTCCAGCAAAGGTATCACTTGTCGGTTTTAATATCCTATGGCCGAAGAAACGCTCGAATTTGAGAGCCCTCATTTCCTGCACAGCTTGTTTGCAGACGATCTCTCCCTGCTTAAGGAGATGGGAGAGCATCTACAAATACTGGTAACCAGTCGTGATGCCTGGGTGAAACTGCAGGGGGAAGATGATCGCGTGCGGGCAGGCGTTTCTGTCCTGGCTGATCTCGAGAAGGCAAGGCGAAGTGGTGGGACTATCAACCACCACTCTTTCCGATATGCCCTGACAAATGCTGTCGAGTCCCTCAGTGTTGTGGAAGACGCCGATTTCGAGTCGGTTTCACAATTGTTCGAATGCCAGTTGCTTGGATCAGGTTCGAAACCCGCTGTCACACCCAGGACCAGGAATCAGCTCAGCTATGTTCAAGCTCTGGACTCCCACGAAGTAGTGTTTGGGATAGGGCCTGCCGGAACGGGGAAAACCTTTCTGGCAATGGCATATGCTCTGGATCTTTTAAAGAGTCGGCAGATCGATCGAATTATCCTGACACGGCCAGCAGTAGAAGCGGGTGAAGCGTTAGGATTTCTACCAGGAGCGCTTGAAGAAAAAGTCCTTCCCTACCTTCGTCCGCTGTATGACGCGATGAACGAGATGTTAGACCCGGCGGAGTCGCTGAAGTTTGCGGAGAAAAACCTCATCGAAATCGCGCCCCTAGCTTACATGCGGGGACGAACACTGAATCATGCCTGTGTGATTCTGGATGAGGCCCAGAATTCGAGCAGAGAACAGATGTTCATGTTCCTGACGCGCCTCGGAGAGGGTTCGAAGTGCATTGTTACTGGCGACCCCTCGCAAATTGATTTGCGGCCAAGAAATAAGTCAGGCTTGCTAGAGGCAATGAAGCTTCTGCGAGGTGTGGAGGGAATCGCTTTCACCGAATTCAAAGGACAGGATGTCGTTCGACATCCCGTGGTTGCCAGAATCATCGAGGCCTACGATTCTGGTCGCTCCTCGGGCGAGGGTGCCGAGCCTGACAACAATTAGGCTACTTCTCCACTGGCCTTGGCCAGGCAGTTCGCAATCGCTTCTTCAATTTGGGAAAGGCGACCGGGATCGAGAATTTTTGACTCTACCGACGAGTCGACGAGATAAAAGCGGTCGATAGCTGCGCCGGCCTGTGTACTGATCCGTGCGTTGAGCACTTCTGCATCAAAATCTCCTAACACAGTAAAAATATCGTAGAGGAGCCCAATTCGATCCTGCGCCTGGATCTCCATCACGGTAGCGACATCGTTGTCTTCGTTGGAGATGTAGACGCGCTGAGGAATATCGAAATTCGGTGGCTCCTCTTGGAGAACAGAGGGAGCAGCCTGTTTTGAGATTAGGGCGTGGAAATTGACGTCTTCGTCTCCGACTCCGAACTCTGCTGCCATCAGGTTCTCGATACGTTCGATCTCTCTTGGAGAAGTCACAGGGTTGAATGTGGGGGTGCAGATACGGAAAATATCCAGCACCAAGTCATCGGCTCGTGTGAACACATCAGCAGATAGAATATTCAAATTCCGAGATGCGAGCGCCCCGGCGACTTTCGCCAGCAGGTAGTGTCGATTCCATCCTGCCACCTCGAGTAGGCTGTAGCCTTCGGCAGGGCGGGCCTCCCAGCCTAGTATTGGTATCAGGCTCTCGCACGTCGTCTTTCTTGTTTGCCGGAAGAACTGGTGAAACAGCTTTACGTGACGAGAGATGCTCGTGGACCCCCTGTGTCGGAAATACCGCTTCGGCATGGTGGAGAAGTGAGCATCCACTTCTTCCGAATAAGAAGCGGAAAGCTTCGCCATGACTTTCTCTTTCGTCTCGCTGAGAGGTTTGGTGAACTCTTCTCGATACTTCTTTCGGTCTTCAAAATAGCCTGCCGTGCGCCTGTGGAGTTGCTGCATCAATGAAGCTTTCCAGTCATTCCAGGCATCTTCGTTGGTTCCTTTGGAATCGACGTAGGTGAAAAGGTGAAGCACTTCCATCCATTCACGGCTTTTCACTGCTCCAGCGAACTCCGTGATTGTTTCCAGATCAGTAATGTCTTTCGTGGTGGCCGTTCTCCAGAAGGTGAGATGATGGTCTACCAGAAACATAATCAACCGCAGTCGATCCCCCGTGTAACGAAAGCGGCTGCAAACGGCGCTGGCTAGAATGGCGCTCGCATCTTCATGCTGTCGCACATCTTCGGCTCGTCCTGTATCGTGCATCAGCAGGGCTACGTAGAGGGCGACGGGGTCCTCCATATTCTGAAAGCTGCGCCGGAAATGCTGAAGCTTGGGGTCTTCCGTGTGCACCAGGCTGTCGAGCACTTCGATACAGCGCAGTGTGTGTTCGTCCGCAGAATATCGATGAAAGAATTCGTGCTGAACCAGGTCGGTCAGTTTTCCGAACTCAGGAATATAGCGTCCCAGAAAGCCCACTCGGTGCATTCGCCGAAGAATGTGAGCGACCTGTCCCCGGTTTTGTAGAATCTCCTCCCACGTTTCACGGTTTGCCCGGTTGCGCCGAAAGTTACCGTCGACCAAGTCCCAGTTGAGTTTGAAGAGCCTCCGGATTTCCGGACTCGTACGCAAATGACGCCGTTGTGAATGAAGGAAAAACCGCATCATTCGCTGTGGATCTTCCTCAAAAATCTGGTCGTTCTCCGGATAGATCAGCCCATTCTTCGAAAAGAATCCGTCGAAGAAATCCTCGCCAGTCGTTTGGCGTGCCAGGAAATTCATCATCGGCACGCGGCGCGTATCGTCGCCCACGACCTCAAGCTCGAAGCTCTGCATCAGAGACGTGCTGTGCTGGAACAGATTTCTCGTATGGCGGTAATACTCCCGCATGAAAGATTCACTTCGTCTCAGGATATTCTTTCCGGGAAACTGCAGGTTCGTAGCCACGATTCCCTGTAGCCGCAGTGTCAGGATGTCTGTCGGGGAGCCTTTCTGGCTGTAGTGAAGTTCGGTGCGAACGCGAAGAAGGAATTCGAACGCCTCCTCTATCTCCCGGTAGGCCATCTGCGTGAGGCGCTTCTCCTTAACAAGCGCGGTCAGGTCGCGGGATTTTCTCAGCACCCAGATCACCCAGGTAAGGTTGTGGTAGTCACGAAGTCCTCCGCATCCTTCTTTCACATTGGGCTCCTGCAAATGAACGGTGCGTCCGTATTTTTGATGTCGGTTGCGGATGTCGCGGCTTCGCTCGCCAAGATAACTTTTCTCGTGTCCTCGGATGCAGTTCTCAAAGAATGCTTCTTCAAATTCGTCGAAGAGATCTTGGTCTCCGGTGACCAGGCGGGCATCGAGGAGAGTTGTCTTTGTCTCGTGGTCTTTGTTGGCGAATTTACAGGCCTCCTTGATGGAGCGAACCGGGTAGCTGACGGTAAACCCGAGATCGAAAAGGAGCGTCGAGATCTGATTGATCATCTCCTTCACGACCTCTGGCAGGCGATGGCTTGAACCCGGAACCAGAAACTGAAGGTCGATGTCGCTCCCCGGATTCAGTTCGCCTCGACCGTAGCCGCCACTCGCGACAATCGTTATCGGGTGTTCCTGCTTGGTCTTCTTTGCCGCACCGCTCTCTTTCAGGAATAAATGGAAAATGTCGTCGAGAAGTACGTCGATCAGTGTTGATCGACGACGTGAAATTTCGATTCCGTCTCCACCATTTCGATGCGCCTCGAGAATTGCTTTCTTCTCTCCTTTTAGGAATTCTCGATAGATAGTTAACGGAGTACGTCGTTCCCCTGACTCAGCCTTGATCGTAGCGAGTCTTTCCTTGGCTTGCTCAAGCAATTTAGGAGTGGGGCGGGGGACCGACATGGGGCGCTGAATAAAAGCGAATCCGCGTCGATTGCGAAGACAAATTCAGACAGTTTGAGGTGATGAGCAGCATTTGTCGCTCTTGCGAGGGGAGCCGGCTCGATTACTCGTTCACCGTAAGTTTGTTATTCTGGTTCAGTATCGGGGGAGTGGCTGCACTTGACGCGGCTGCGGTGACTTGATGGGCACTTCCGGCGGAGGAATTCGGTAATCCGATTGCGATGTCGAAGAAGGAGCTGAAAGAGGTTGAGTCAGTGCAGCAGGTGCGACGTTTTGTGTCTCTGCGGGCTTTGGTTTCGTTTCAGATTTCTGAGACTTAGCCTTCGGCGGCGGGGCTGGGATCGATGTCGCTACCTTTTTATCGTCTATTGGTGCTTCATGAACCTTCAGGTTTGGGTGGTAAGCAATGGCATCCTGATAATTCAGCCACATTGCATTCTTCATAGCCAACAGCCCCAGGAGAGCGGTGGCGACGGATAATCCGAATCCGATCTTGTTTCGCTGCACACCGATCATGATTGTCGCTGTGGCGAGGCAGATGAGAAGCCTGAATTGCCAGGAGTGTGAAACCCATTCCTTTGTGTTTTCGTTGAAGCCTTCCACTCTGGGGGGAGAGCTGATCTTATAAATTTCCTCCATCCTCGGTTGAGCCGCGACCCGGGCGTCTTTGTAGGGAATGTGGGTCAAGGCGGCGAGGCCTATCACGACAATTGCGGCAGTCTTTAGCTTGGGAGCCTTAAAGAAAAAGCCCGCAACAAGCATCCCGATCCCAAAGAGAAGACCATATGATATCAGGGGTTCAAGTAGCAGGAATCGATATTCCGGGTCTCCGATAGCGGAGAACAGTTTTTCGATTTGAAGTATGAATTCGCTCATAGCTGAACAGAGTGGTTTTGCTGTTACTGCGTAGGGATGGAATCAAAACAGGTCCGGTTGTTCTTCCGGAGAGGATGGTGGGTTCAGTCCGAGCTTCGTGTAGGCGAGAGGCATCGCAGAGCGCCCGCGGGGAGTGCGTTTCAGATAGCCTTTCAAAATGAGATAGGGCTCGTAGACTTCGTTGATGGTTGCTTCGTCCTCGCCGACCGCCACTGCTATCGAGTTCAGACCTACCGGGCCACCGTTGTATTTGTAAACGACGGCTTCGAGAATGCGTTTGTCCATCTCGTCGAGACCATCCTCATCAATCTCGAGCATTGAAAGAGCGGATCTCGCAACATCCTTGGTGATCACATTATCGGCCCGCACCTGTGCGTAGTCGCGAACCCATCGTAAGAGACCGTTGGCAATTCGCGGGGTGCCTCGACTTCGAGCGCCGATTTCGAGGGCTCCTTCCTCTTCGATAGGGATTCCAATAAGATGGGCGGATCGTTTTAAAATGGTGACCAGTTCCTCTGGTGAATAATAATCGAGGCGGTTCGTGATTCCGAACCGGGAAAGAAGTGGGCGAGTCAGCATGCCTGCTTTCGTTGTTGCCCCTACAAGGGTAAACTTCGGCAGGCTCAGGGCGATCGAACGCGCATTAGGGCCTTGGTCGATCATGATATCGAGTTTGAAGTCCTCCATCGCCGGGTAGAGGTATTCCTCGATTGCAGGATGGAGGCGATGGATTTCGTCGATAAAGAGGAAGTCGCCGTGCGCCAGGTTGGTGAGGACGCCAGCTAGATCGCCAGCTTTTTCGATCTGAGGACCACTGGTAATGTGGATTTCACTGCCAAATGCACGGGCCAGAATGTGAGCTAGCGTCGTTTTGCCCAATCCCGGCGGGCCACATAGCAATACGTGATCAAGTGCATCTCCACGTTGCTTTGCTGCCTCCACCATCAGCATAAGGCGCTCTTTTACTTTTGCTTGCCCACAGAATTCGTCGAAATCGGGCGGGCGCAGGCTTCGCTCGAATTCCTGTGTAGGAACCTCAGACGGGCTGTTCTGGAAGGGGTCAGGCACGGTGAAATAAGGGCGGAGATGCGATTCTGCCGAGGCCGGAGCAGTTTTTAGCTTAATTTATATTTACGAATATTTAAGATATCCTGAAAATTATAAAAGTCGATATGTTTCGCTTGCGTAATTTTCCTTTTGAGATAAACGATTGCGAAGTGCCTCTTTCATCGTTAGATTGGCGTGGATTATGCCGTGTAACAACCTTGCAAGGCGGGAAATATCAGCTTGACGATGAGCCACGAGGTTCTATCTAAGGAGGGTTTCCCGAGGGAACTTAGAAACCGCTTTCCCCACGACCACATCCACAACGGAACACAGCACCTATACATGAATTTACTGAGACGAATTCGAACGCGACTCCTGGCCCAGTCTGCACTGACTTTTGCCGGGGGAATGCTTCTAGCTCTGGCCACACCTGGAAGCTCCTATGCGCAGGAGGGTTCGACTGTTAAATCGATTGATGTCCAATATGTCGGAAACCAGACCGTGTCTCCTGACCGGATCCGGTCGAGCATGTCTACACGGGTTGGGGATAAGTTCTCTTATGCCAAGATTGATGAAGATGTGAAGAGCCTCTATGCGAGTGGCGACATCGAGAAAGTCAAGATGCTCACAGATTCCGTTTCCGGCGGCGTAGCATTGATCGTGGTTGTTCAAACCCGCGCACTTTACGGTGGGACTGAGATTACTGGGAATACCCTCATCGATGACAACAAGCTTGCGAAGAAGGTAGACCTCAGTGTGAACAAGCCTATCGATGCCGGGGCACTTGAGACGGCACGGACCGAAATGCAGGAGATGTATCGTAAGAAGGGTTTCTCCGAGGCAACTGTAACTTACCGTATCGGTGCACCGACTGCGGAAGGGTATTCCAAGGTTTATTACATGGTCGACGAGGGAACGCAGGGAGTTCTCCGCGATGTTCAGTTTGTAGGAAATACTGCATTCAGCTCCGCTGAGTTGAAGGAGGAGATGACTCAGAAGGAGAAAGGTTTTAAATCGCTCTTCGGCAACGGAGGTTCTACCGACCCTGAAAGTCTTGCCCAGGATGTTCGTTCGATTGAGGACAAGTATCGTGACAACGGTTATCTCAACGCACGGGTGGTCAATGTTTCCCGTATGCGTGTCGACGCGAAGTATGTCGACGTTATTATCACGATTGATGAGGGCGAAACCTACATGGTGGACAGCCTTGTGATCAACGGGGTTTCCACTCTTTCTCTTCAGGAAGACATTCTTCCCTATTTGAAGACCAAGGCGGGCGAGACATTCGCTGGAAATAAGCTGAAGGATGATATCAAGCTCATCGATGATCAGTATGGAAGTCGCGGTTATGTTGAAGCTCGTGTCGACCCTCGGTTGGAAGACGCTGGAAATGGTGCCGTGAAGGTGATTCTCGATGTCACCGAAGGTCAGTTCTTCCGTGTTGGGCAGATCCACATTGAAGGTAACGAAAAGACCAAGGATAAGGTTATTCGTCGTGAGCTTCCGCTCGAGCCCGGACAGCCATTCGACACGACCAAGACAGATGTTACTGAGCGTCGCCTCAATAACATGAACTACTTTGCGAATGTTGAAGTGTTGCCTTACGACACCTCTTACCTCGACGAGAAGGATCTTCTTATCCGTGTTGTTGAGAAGCCTACCGGTTCAATCAACTTCGGTGCTGGATTCAGTTCGATTGATAGTTTGACTGGTTTCGTCGAAGTGCAGCAGACAAACTTCGATATCGGAAACTGGAAGAATTTCACCGGTGCCGGTCAGCGTTTTCGCTTCAGTGCACGAGTTGGTTCGGAGCGCAAAGATATCAGCGTTTCTATTACCGAGCCATGGTTCCTTGGGAATCGACTCGCTCTTACAGTTGAGGGTTATTACCGCGACTTGCTCTTCCTCAGTGATCAGTATGATCAGTCCGAAGTTGGCGCAGCAGTTTCTCTCCGGAAGTCTGTGGGTGAGTTCACCTACGTGCAGGGAGAGGTTCGTGGCGAGCAGATTACGGTTGATGCAGCTCCGAACGCTTCACCTGCATTCCTCGCGGAAGATGGCGAGTTCATGAAGAATACTTTCGGCCTGACGGCTGTTCGTGACACGAGGGACAATCTCTTCCTCCCACGCGAAGGTAGTAAGATTTCTGCAGGCTTTGAGTTTGTCGGGCTCGGAGGAGATGTTGATGATTCAATCTTCTCGGCCAGTGCTTCTCAATACTTCGACCTTCCTTACGATGCGATCGTGAGCTTGAACGCTCGTTTTGCTCGCTCGTCCGATGGCGACAACATCTTTACACGTCACTTCCTCGGTGGTGCGAACACTCTCCGTGGTTACGACTATCGTGACGTCGGTCCTCGTGATCCGGTCAGTGGCGAAGTTATCGGTGGTAAGCAGTCTTGGAATGCAACCGCAGAGGTTTCCGTTCCGGTCGTGGAGAAGATCCGCGTGGCTACCTTCTACGATGTGGGTGAAGTCACTGATGGGCCTACAGGATCCATCCCTGGCGGTGTAAACTCCGACTGGGGTCTTGGTCTCCGTCTCTTTATTCTCGGAAATGCGCCAGTTCGATTGGATTACGCTTTCCCGATCCAGAGCGACGGTTTCAACGACGATGGTGGACGCTTCCAGTTCACCATGGGAGCCAACTTCTAATCGCCTGATTCGCGAAAATCCCTAAGAAATACCGGTCCTGCACCGTCTGTTGAAAAGCCGACTGGTTACCCGCTGATACGGCATTCCAACCTTAAAGAATTTTCAGTCCTACACCGAAATATGAAGTTCAACCTGCCCTTACTCACAAAGACTCTCGTTCTTGCGACTTGTTTCCTCGGTCTCAACGCGTCAGCACAAGATTTGCAGATCGCTGTTGTCGATATGCAGACCGCCCTCAACGACTATTACAAGACCGACATTGAGGTAAAGAAAATCAACGAACTTGCCGATGAGAAGCGCAAGAACCTCGACGAGCGTGAAGCAGCCTATCAGCAGATGACTAGCCAGATGGCAGAGCTCGATAAAGTCGTTCGCGATACCTCTCTGGCAGAGGAGCCTCGCAAAGAAGCCATGGAGAAGCTTCAGGCGCTTGCTCAAGAGAGAAGTGCAAAGGGTAAAGAGATTGCTGATGCTCAACGTAAGGCATCAGCCGAGGTCATGAAGGCACGCTCTGAAATGGAAGCGACTCTTGTTGGTGAAATTAAGGAAACCGTGAACACCATAGTGGAATCCCAGGGGCTGGACCTTGTTTTCGACAAGTCATTCCTTCCGAAGGCGAACAAAGCGATCCTCTACACATCTCAGAATGTGAAAGACCTGACTGCGGAAGTGGTTTCCACACTGAACGCGGGAGCTCCAGCTACGACCTCATCAAACTGAATCGATAGAAGAGCCATTCTGATGGCTTCGATATGATTTGAGAAGGAGCGGCGGATTTTCCCGCCGCTTTTTTATTTCAGGAACCTATGAAAACCACGATTGGAGAAATTGCCGAGCTGGTGGGAGGGGAATTGGTCCGGGGAAGTGCGGAAGCGGAAATGAGTAATTTTGCTGCGCTCGATCAGGCAGATTCTTCCTGCGTCAGCTTTTACGGAAATCCAAAGTACAAGGATCAACTGGCTGAGACGAAGGCCGGTCTCGTTCTTTCCCCTTCTGCTGAAGTGGAGGCTCCTGAAGCGGTGGCCCTTGTCGTGGTAGAGAATCCTATCTTGGCTTTCGATACAGTCATCCGTGCGTATGGAGTAAAGCCTCCTGAATTTGTTCCGGGTATTTCGGAATCGTCCTACGTGGCTCCCGATGTGGAACTCGATCCTTCGAAGGTAAGTGTCTTGCCTAACGCCACGGTGTCCTCCAGGGCTAAGGTGGGCAACGGCACTCGCATCGGCTCAGGATCAGTGATCGGGGAAGGCGTAGTTATCGGGGAAAATGCTGAAATTGGAGCAAATGTCACGATCCGCGAAGGGTGCATCATTGGGGATCGCGTGATCCTTCATCCGGGGGTTGTTGTGGGTGCCGATGGATTTGGCTTTGAGTTTGTCGAAGGGAGACACCAGAAAATTGAGCAGCTCGGAATTGTCCGTATCGAGGATGATGTCGAAGTAGGGGCATCTACTACTATCGACCGGGCTCGCTTCGGGGAGACAGTCATAGGAGAAGGGACGAAGATAGATAACCAGGTCCAGATCGGCCACAACGTGATCATTGGAAAGCACTGCATTATCGTGGCGCAGGTCGGAATCTCCGGTAGTTCTCGTATTGGGAATTACGTCACGCTCGCAGCTCAGACGGGAGTTGCCGGGCATCTGACCATCGCAGATCAGACTACCTGCGGAGGACGAAGTGGGGTGATTTCATCGATTACAGAACCCGGCGGAACCTATTTTGGTTATCCCGCAAAGCCGATGAAGGAAAACCTCCGCGACAGCATGCGGGTGAAGCAGATTGGCGGGCTGCTGAAGCGGGTAAAAGCCCTCGAATCAAAAATCGCTCAGTCCGAATAGCTGGTTTACAGGTCGACCGACTGACCGGGTTTCGGGACGACTATACGGGAATGCGGTAGCCGTTCTCGGAGGTTATTGTAAAACCAGGACTTTGCTGGCGGATCGCCGTGGACGAGGATGACCGTCTTCGGATTTCGTGATACCGCGTAATCAGCAATTTGCTCTCTTGGCGAATGGCCGCTGAAGTCGAATTTGTGCACATCGCAGAGAATCGGACTCTCGTGATCGGAGTCACTATTCATGCGAACTCGACCTCCCTGCCCGGCTTCGAGGATTCTGCCTCCAGGAGTCGACTCTTCTGCAAATCCGACAAAGAGCATGGCATTTGCCGGGTTGCTGAGGATATGGCGGGAGAACCGATGGGAAACGGTATTTTCCGACATCATTCCGCTGGATAGGGCATAGATATGGCCTCGCTGATATTCTGGCTCGGAGCGACCTCGGGGAAGAACTTCTAGACCGGGGAACTCGTCCAGAAGTTTGTAGCCCCTATGGTGCCGTCCGGGATGGTCGCTGAATGAGTCAGTGATCGTCGTCATTCTCGTGCTGAGCCCACCTATGTGAACCGGGGTATACGGCAAATGCCCCTCATCGAAGAGTTCGTGCAGCATCAGGAGCAACTCCTGCGTCTTCCCAAATGCAAAGACAGGTATGAGAACGGAGCCTCCCCGGCGAAGTGTCTCATCGATCACAGACCCCAGCCGCTGTTTTTCTGCCTCTCGCGCGTAATCTTCAGGTCGAATGTTATCGCCTCGGGTCGTTTCAATGATCAACGTATCGACGTCGCCTTCCGGGAATTCGGCTCCCTTGGTCATGGTCTGATCTTCAAAGTGCACATCGCCTGTGTAGAAGATGGTGCGGCCCTCCCACTTCATCTGGATTCCGACCGCTCCCAGAACGTGGCCCGCCTGGAAAAATTCACATTCGACCCGATCTGATTCTCCAAGGGAAAAGCGTTCACCTACCCTGCGGGTATACCATGTCTTCTCTGCATCTTCGACTTCTCTGTGGCTGTAGAGCGGATAGCTGGGTTCGTTGAGTTCTTTCCGCTGCGCTTTCATTACGTTCACGGAATTGTGCAGCAGTGCCCCGCCGAACTGACGAGTCTCTTCCGTCATGCAGACCGTCGCATTCGGCTGCTGCTTCATCAGGCGAGGAAGCGATCCGATATGATCCAGGTGAGGATGGCTCAGGAGGATCGCATCCACGGAATCATACTCGAGCTCTTCAAAAAGAGGTAAGGTGCTCTTTCCGGTGTGTTTCGGATGGGAACCGGAATCCAGAACGAAACGAGTGCTCCCAAATTCGAGAAGGTAAGAATTACAGCCGATGTCCGGGTGGCGAGCCAGATTCTGGAAGCGCATGAACGAAAGAGATTGCTCACCTTGTAGTCGGATCATCTCCTGATCCAGCTTTCTTTTTCGTTCTGGCTTCCAGGAAAAAGGACTTGAGCAACATCTTCGAATCCTCTTCGAGGACTCCAGGAGTGACTTCGGAAAAATGATTTAAGGTCGGTTGCTGCAGAAGGTTGATGAAACCGCCAGCCGCGCCCCCTTTCGGATCTCCGCAGCCAAAAATCACGCGACGGATGCGGCAATGGACGATCGCGCCGGCACACATTGGGCAGGGCTCTTTGGAAACATAGAGGTCGCAGTCGTTTAGTCGCCAGTCTCCCGTGGATTCCTGTGCTTGTGTCAGCGCAAGCATCTCGGCATGTGCCGTGGCGTCTTTCAGCGTCTCCACTTGGTTGTGCGAGCGGGCAATGATGCGCCCTTCCCTCACAATCACAGCCCCCACGGGCACCTCCTCGTCCAGATAGGCCTTCTGCGCTTGTCGCAGGGCTTGCCCCATGAAAAACGTGTCGCTCGCCAAATCAATGATGGGATCTTCTGAGTCTTCGGGATTTGTACTGACCATGTTGCCGATTCGAGGGACAAAGTTTTTGCGGTTCGCGAAAAGCGTGAAGATAATGCCCGACGATGAGCGACTGCAACACCCGAATTATTGCCCCTTCTGTTCTCGCCTCCGATTGGGGGAAAGTGGGGGAAGAAGTGCGCCGTGCCGACGAAGCGGGAGCGGACTGGCTTCATCTTGATGTAATGGATGGGCATTTCGTGGAAAATATCTCCTTTGGTCCTCAGTTTGTTGGTGCGGTGAGACCGCATACAGAACTGACACTGGACGTCCATTTGATGATCACTCGTCCGGACAAGTATCTCCCGATGTTTATCAAAGCGGGTGCGGATCGGATTACCGTACACGTAGAGGCAGATCACGATGTTTCAGCCACACTGAAATCGATACGCGAGGCGGGTTTGAGATGCGGTCTTGCGTTGAATCCGGCGACGCCCTTTGAAGACGTCGTTCCTTACCTTGACCAGATCGATCTACTGCTCGTGATGACCGTTGTTCCTGGTTTTGGAGGACAGTCATTCATGGAGAAGGAAACCATGCCGAAAGTGGCTGCGGCAAAAGAGTTCCGCGAAGCTAACGGGCTCGCATACCATATCGAGGTCGATGGAGGCATTGATCAGGAAACGGTAAAGATCGCAGGAGAGAATGGCGCGAACGTCATGGTCGCAGGCACATCTCTCTATGGAAAACCTGATATGAAGTCAGCCATCGAAGAAATGCGAGGCTGATCAGCATGCCGGAAGAAGTCTACAGCGTTTCAGAAATCACGGCTGACATTCGGGAAAGCCTCGAAGATCGCTTTCACGAAGTCTGGGTAGAAGGAGAGATCAGCAACTACCGTCTTCCGGGTTCCGGGCACCATTACTTCACATTGAAAGACGCTTCCGCCCAACTGGCGTGCGTTCTTTTCAAAGGAGCTGCAAGCCGGAATCCGGTGAAGCTCGGGGATGGTGTTCAGGTTCAGGTTTTCGGAAATGTTTCCGTCTACGAAGCAAGGGGGCAGTATCAGCTCATTGCCCAACTGGTACAACCGAAGGGCTTTGGTGATCTCCAGGCAAAGTTCGAGGCGCTGAAACGGAAGCTCGACAGCGAGGGCTTGTTTGATCCGGCAAAGAAAGTTCCACTACCTGTCTTTCCGCAAACCATCGGCGTCGTTACTTCTCCAACTGGCGCCGCCATTCGAGATATGCTCAATGTTCTTGAGCGTCGAGCCCCCTGGGTCCGGGTGATCATTCATCCTGCTCGCGTACAGGGAGAAGGGGCTGCCGAAGAAATCGCGGCTGGCGTAGCGGCATTCGACCAGATGGAGGCAGCGAATCGACCTGATCTGGTGATTGTCGCCCGAGGAGGCGGGAGCATTGAAGACCTTTGGGCTTTCAATGAAGAAGTGGTCGCTCGAGCCATTGCTGCCTGTTCGATTCCCGTGATGTCCGGAGTAGGGCACGAGATCGATTTTACCATCGCTGATTTTGTTGCAGACAGGCGCGAGCCTACTCCAAGTGCGGCGGCAGAGAACGCTACTCCAGACGGAGCTACTGTACGACGGCATCTGGAAATCCTCGCGACTGCCCTTCAGACTCGTGCTAGTGATTCGATCAATCGAAGAATGCGAACGGCTGAATCGCTGAGAAGAGAGCTGGAAGCGCGGGAGCCCGAACGTCGGATCCAGAACTGGAGCCAGTCGCTTGATTACCTCGGGGAACGCCTTCACGGCATCGTAGATACGAAGCTGCAGCGTGCCCAGAGTGAATTTCAAATGGTCTCACGCATGTATTCCGCCGTTCAGCCGGAACGCGAGATTCGCGTCAGGCGGGAGGAAATTGCTTCCTTCAGAGATAGCCTTTCCAAACAGGTCGATCGGTCTCTTGCAGATCGAGCGTACGCACTCCACGCAATGAAGGAACTCCTGCGATCGTTAAGTCCAGAGGCGGTCCTCCAGAGGGGGTATTCCATGACTTTGGACGAGAAAGGCAAACTCATCACCTCAACTGACCAGATCAAATCAGGTGATAAACTTCGCACCAGGCTCTCCGATGGGGAAGTCAGTAGTGTAGCGGAGTAGTCCCCGCTTCGCTCAGCAGAACTTCGATATTCCGAAAGCGCATATAAATCAGTTCTAGGATTGTGAGATTGTGTCGGATGCGATACAAACGATCCCCACTGCACGATTTTTTTCGGAAAAATTAGGAACCGATGGGCCAACCACGGGGTTCTATCACACTCCTGTCTTGGGATAAGGAGCTGAAACACAAATATGAACGGTCATTTTGGAGAATGGACGCGGAACAAGAGGTGTCTGGGGATCATTTGTTATTATCTGATTTTTGGTGGGCTGGTTGTCTCAAACATCGCGCAGGATAACAACGCAAATGACACTGCCAACGAACCGCGACAGGCGCCTTCTCAACTTCAGAGACCGGGAGGCCCTGTTTCAAGACCTGGTGGTGCAGGCGGGGGACCGATTGGGGACAGAGTCAGTCTACAGTTTCCTCTCAATCCGGTTAACGATATCCTCAATATTTACGAGCGCCTGATCGATAAGCCCATCGTGAAAGACAGCTCGATCTTCGATGGTCCACAGGTCAGCCTCGTCACGCCGAGTGAAGTCTCTCGTCAGGAAGCCATTCATTTGATTGAAGCGGCTCTTTTGGTGAATGGCTATGTTCTCGTCGCCGAGCCGGGTGAGGAAAGTGTGAAAGTGCTGCTCGGTGGTCAGCGACAGGGCGGTGGAAGCCCCTCATTCAGCGAGGGAGTAGTGATCTACACGGATCCCAATTTGCTTCCCGACGGTGAGTCGCTCGTCGGCTTTTTTATGGAACTCGACTACGTTGACCCAGAAGACGCCGCTACCATTTTCAGCAATCACATTGTGCTGAATGAGTTCGGTCGAATCACTCCAGTCTCTAATCCCCGTGGCCTCCTGATTACCGAGACATCACCCATAGTCAGGCAACTGATCCGCCTGCGTATGATCATCGATCACCCTGTCGAAGATGCTCCACTGATTACCGAGTTCATTCAAATGGAGTATGCCGAGGCCAATGTGGTCGCGCAGATCATCCAGGCTGCGATGGATGCTCGGATGGAAGAGCGACTTCGCCAGAGCGAAAATCGAGGAACGGTCACGGGTCCTCAGCGCTCGAACAACAATAACAACCAAGGCGGTGGCAACCAGAGCGGAAACAACAATAACTCTAACAATGCAGCGAGAGCTGGGAATGCCCGCAGCGGAGCATCCAACGGCGTGGGGACAGCGGACCAACCTGCGGCCCAACTGATACCAGATGACCGATTGAATCGTATCATGGTCGTGGCTTCCCCTTCCGACGCTGCCTATATTCTACAACTCATTCGAGAATTCGATCGGCCACTCGACTCTCACAAACCGCTGGAGCGAAAGCTGCGTTACGTAAAAGCGAACGACATCCTTCCCGTCCTCGTTGACATCCTGCAGGACACGGGCACGGGGCAAACGCAGTTGCCCGGTGGGCGACAGATTCAATCCCGCGCTACTCCGGTAACATCATCACAGCTTGCAACCCTGACAGGCGTGCAGAATACGCAGAACAACCAGAACCGGGTTCAGCAGAGCAACACCACAGCGGATTCAGAAGTGGGCGGTCGCGTCGACCAGATCGCATTTCCCATCGATGAAGTCGCACCTATTTCGGTTTTGGTGGGGAAAACCCGATTGATCGCAGATCGCCAGGCCAATGCGATCATCGTGATCGGAACGAAAGAAGCCGAAGGAATCGTCTGTGATATGATCGATCGACTCGACCAGAGGCCGATCCAGGTCTACCTCGCAACAGTGATTGGCGAGCTCACCCTGACTGACGACGTCCAGTTCGGTGTCGATTATCTGCAGCAATACATGCCCTTCGACAACTCCCGACCAAGACGAGGAGGGATCTCAAGCGGTCTCATCAACGGGCGCTCCGACATTATCGGCGCGACCAATACGACTGGTAATATCGCGGACCTCTCCGACATGTTCGTTACCACACCCTTTGGGCCAGCGAGTGGCCTGAATCTATACGGCCAGATTGGGCAGTCTCTTGATGTGATCGTCACTGCCTTGGAAGAAACCAATCGGTTTAAAGTGCTCTCTCGTCCTGTCGTTTACACGCAGAATGGAAAGCGCGCGGAAATCACCTCCGGCCAGGAAGTGCCGGTTCCTGATGAGAGCCTCACCGATGCCAGCGGAACCGTGAACAACACCGCCGCCGTTCGGACTTCCATTATCTTCAAAGAGGTTGTGCTGAAACTCGAAGTGCTACCGACCATCAACGAAAACGACGAGGTCACTCTCGACATTGTGCAGATCAACGACCGAGTCGTGGGAAGTCAGGTCGTCGCCGGCAGCGATGTGCCCATTATTGGGAAACAGGAACTCAATACGACGGTTACCGTAGGAAATCGGTCCACGATTGTTTTGGGTGGGCTGATCTCAGAAACGGATTCAAAAGTCGATGCCGGGATTCCCATCATCAAGGACATTCCTCTCATCGGGCATGCGGCAAAAAACACCGTTACTAACAAGGCCCGAACGGAACTGATGATTTTCATCCAGCCTGTGGTGGTTCGCTCTAATCAGGAGGCAGTATTTACCAGTTACGACGAAGACGTTCGTTCCGATATCGGGGAGGACGCTGCGCAGGCCTTCCCTGAACCTGGCGTCCCAACAATCCAGCAGCGAGCCGAAGTGGTAGAGGACGCAATGATCAAAGACCAGCCACTGAAGCGGCTTGGTCAGAAGATCTTCGGGAAGAAAAAGAAAGAGCGCGAGCCGCTTCCCTTGGGGCAATAAAAAAGGTGCCAGACATTCGCCCGGCACCTCAGGAGGAGAACTGTTTCCTTGTTGATCAGTTAGCCAGTTTGAAAACAATCACTTGGCGATCTTGTGCGAGAAGGTACTCCGGCTCGTAAGACTGGAACCTTGCGTGAGCTTCGCCATGCCCTACTGCGAGAAGGCGGTCTGCTGATACTCCTCGACTGATCAGGAAGTCATAGATGGCATTTGCGCGCTGCTGAGAGAGAATCAGATTTGCTGTGGACGATCCATCAGCAGAGGCATGTCCTTCGACAACAAACTGGGAACCGGCGAGTTCAGGACTGCTCAACGCTTCAGAAAGTGTCAGCAGGTAGCGGTAGGAAAGTTCGTCTGCAAGGTTCGTGCTTCCTTTCTGAAATTTCACGACATTGGTAGCGAGGCGAGAGGAAGTATCGACCTCGTAGCTGATCTCTGCCGGAGCCGCGGAATGGCTTCCACTGTTGCTACCGTATTGTGATCCATAATCGTTGCCGTTGTTATGGCTGTGCGTGTCAGGCTGGTAGCCGTGGTCATGGCCACTTGCCATGGGGCGACCGTCTTTGATGCGGGTTGGCTGATAATCAGAGTGGTCTTCCGGAATACCCTCTGCTCCAGATTTACCCTTCTTCATGTAGAGCGTCTTCGAGCCACCGCTGTTAGCGAGTTTGTCAGGAGTCCCCGTAGCAGGGGGGCGGCCCTGTTTCATCTGGAAGGTCTGATATCCTTTAGGGAGAACTTTGGGATCGATCTTAGTCTTACGGCTGGTGACGACAGGTGTGGTTTTGGCAGAGCTGCTCGTACTGACTTGCCCTTTGAGAATGGAAACCATCTTGGAGCGATCGATCTGGCTTGAACTGCCACTGTTCGAGCTGGACGAAGACGGCTTCGATGTCTGAATGCGTGAGTTCGACTTATAGGAGAGCTTCTTCGTATCTACAGGTTTGGAAATGTGCTGCGTGCGGCTCCATTCTTTCTTCTTCGAAGAACTGGACGACGAATTGCTGTTACCCTGATACTTTTGGAACACCGGTTGATTGGTTCGCAAATTCGTAAACAGGGTTTGTGCATCTGCTGTCACCGTGCTGATCAGGCCGGCCGCGAGAATCGCAGATGCTGAGAGGATCGAGTTCCGTGAGATCAAATTCATGACGAGAAGTTCGGTTGGTTGGTGTGATTACCCAAATAAGACGAACTGATACTTCGCCTTATGCAGGACTCTCAGGAAACCACCCGCTACCGACTTCTCTGATGAATCTCGATCAGGTGCTCAACCTGAACGCCCTCCAGGCTCGATAAAATGGCCGCCGCCCCGTCAAAATTCAGTTTCTCTGTGATACGATTTGGGACGACGACACAGGGGATGCCAGCTGCCTGAGAGGCCAGCAATCCGTTTCGTGAATCTTCGAGGACGATCGCATCCGCCGGAGGAATTCCTGTGACCTCCGCCGCTGCGAGGAAGAGATCAGGAGCAGGTTTGGGTGCTTCGACGTCATCGATACACCGGGTCGCTGTAAAGTGTTCCAGCAGGCCCAGACGACCAAGATGACCCTCTACCCATTCTCGAGGGGAGCTGGAAGCCACAACGCAGGGAATTCCAATTTCACTCGCCGAAAGCAACAACTCTAGAACCCCGGCAAAAGGTGCCAATTGATGTGTCCTTTCGAGAGCAATTTGAGACCGACGTTCGTCCCAGTGTTCCCAATCGACCGATTCTTCCGTGAGTGATTCCAGATGCGATTTCGGATCAAAAGTTCCGAAGTCACTGCCGACACATTGCACATATATATCCAACGGAAGATCGTGGCCGAAGGCACGGTAATTGTCCGCCCACGATTCGTAAACAGCCACCTCCGTATCCAGGATCAATCCATCAAAATCGAAAATGATAGTCTTTGGCATATGTCAGGATTGCTCTTTCTGCATCTTCTTCAAGACTGCAGCCTGATCCTTCGCGAGTGCAATAAAACGTTTCGCCACGTTTTTCAAATCACCCGTGTGCAGGATTCCGATCGAGAGCGGAGGAAATTCCGCGGGCAGCTTTATCTTTCGAACGCCGGCAGGCCACTCCGCGCCGGGAATATCCACTGCGACCCCAGAGCCAAATCCTTTTGCCACATAGTTCAGGATGATTCCGAGTTCGGATACCTCCATCGATGGTTCCCACCGTAGGTCTTTTGCAGTCAGGCCTTTTTGAAAGAGCTTCGCCACTGGCTCGGACTTTGGAAGCGAAATGAGATCGTTCATCACGAGTTTGCCGCCACCTCCCTTCGTGATATCTCGAAAGTGTTTGATGGGAGAGCTTTCGGGAACTGCGATCGCGATGGGCAGATCGATCAGTTTCATCGACTTGATCCCGGGCCCTGTTTTGGGATTCATCACCGCTACCGCGATATCCGATTCCTGTTTTCGAAGGGCCGTTTCGAGATCGGGATTGCTCAGTTCCCGCAGAGTCAGGCGAAGGTCAGGAAACTCGACGCGAAGCGCTTGCAGCACGCAGGGAAGGTGGTGGGTTAGCGCCGCAGCCGAAGCCGCCAGTCGTAGATGGTGGCTTTCCTCTCCGCGCAGCCGTTCTGTAATGTGATCAAGGCGCGAAAAGAACGGGTAGATAAAATCATACAGCTCCTCTCCTGCAGGGGTCAGCTTAAACGGCCGACGGTGAAAAAGCTTCACATCAAGATACTTTTCCAACTGCAGAATCTGTCCGCTCACGGCAGGCTGTTGGATTCCGTAGGGCATCTTTCGAACTGCCTCGGTAATTCCTTCGTATTTGGCGACAAAGTAGAAAAGCTCAAGGTGATGTACGTTCATAACAACACCCGCGTGCGGAAAATGTGTGGGGCGGTTGATCAGCTAAGCGGACGGTTATCGAAAGGTAAATCGAAAAATAGAAATCCGTTTCGATTCCTTTTTTCAAACTGATTCCTGTCGTTGACGCGGGCTCTCAGTAGCGATTCATTGCAGCGGTATGGTTGATCGAAATCTTTCCTCCAAGTTATATGCTGCTGCTAAGGAAGTTATCCCCGGCGGGGTGAATTCACCTGTGCGCGCGTTCAAGAGCGTCGACGGTGATCCTTTCTTTGTTCAGCGGGCTCGCGGCTGCAGAATCTGGGACGTCGACGGAAATGAAATGATCGACTACGTGGGGACATGGGGACCCGCCATCCTCGGCCACGCTCCCTCAGCAGTGATCGATGCCGTCCATCACGCATCCAAAGAGGGACTCAGCTTCGGCATTCCCAACCGGCACGAAGTAGAAATCGCTCGTACGATTCGGGACTACGTTCCTTCCGTGGAAAAAGTGCGCATGGTCAACAGCGGCACAGAAGCCACCATGACTGCGATTCGTCTGGCGCGAGGATTCACCGGGCGCGACAAAATTATCAAGTTCGAAGGCTGCTACCACGGGCACGTGGATTCCCTTCTTGTGGCAGCCGGGAGTGGCGCCCTTACGTTGGGGAAACCGGACAGTGCTGGCGTGCCCGACGATTTTGCCAAGCTGACGATTACTCTTCCTTTCAATCGACCCGAGGCCGTTGAAGAGGTTTTTGAAAAAGAAGGGGACCAGATCGCTGCAATTATCTTGGAGCCATTTCCCGCGAATGCCGGACTGATTTTTCCAAAAGAAGGCTACCTTCAGTTTCTACGGGACATCACGGAAAAATACGGAACCGTCCTCATTTTCGACGAAGTCATGACCGGATTTCGCCTCGCAAAAGGAGGTGTGCAGGAAAAAGTGGGAATCACTCCCGATCTCACCGCTATGGGAAAAGTCATCGGAGGAGGTTTGCCCGTGGGTGCCTTTGGTGGACGTGCCGACATCATGGATCACCTGGCTCCTGAGGGGCCGGTCTACCAGGCGGGAACTCTTTCTGGGAATCCACTCGCCATGACCGCAGGTATCACTCAGCTCAAAGAAATGGAGCGATTGAACGGCTGGGAGCGACTCGACGAGATTGGCCAGGTGTTTGAAGATGGCGTCCGCGATACCCTCAAAGAACTCGGCCGAGATCTCAGCTTCAACAGGGTCGGATCCATGTTCTGCCTCTTTTTCACGGAAGAAAAAATCGAAAATGTCGACGATGTGAAGAAATCGGATTTTAACGCATTTCGAAAATTCTTCTGGGCAGCACTGGATAGAGGGGTTTACTTTGCTCCATCTCAGTACGAAGCTGGCTTTATCTCACTTGCCCACGGGGCAGAAGATATCGCCCGAACAACCGAAGTGGCACGCGAAGCACTTCGGGAAGCTCTCGCTTGAGAAGTGCGGGAAATACAATTTTCAGGGACGACGTGACAATATTGGTGTTTTCTCTATCGCAGGGAACGAATTGAGTGTTTCGATTCAACCCCTGATGTTGAGAATGCTGAATTCCACCCCCTTAACGAGCAGAATATGAGTGAAGAGGACAAACCTCTCGAATTTTCGGCGAAGGACCTAATGCCTGATTGGGCTCAGGAATCCTCTTCGCCTTCTGTTCGAAAATCGAAGCATCGTTTCGACGATGAACCTGGCGATGCAGGTCGTCCAAAAGGTCGTAGAGATCGGCGTCGCGACGGCGGCGGTCAGGACCGTCGTGGCGGAGGGAATCGTTTCGACCGAGGTGAAGGTAACAGGTTCGAGCGCGGCGGTGGTGGAAATCGTGGTGATCGCCGCGGCGGCGGAGATCGTCGAGGCGGACCGCGCAAGGGCAGATTCGACAGGGGTGGTGACCGCAGAGATCGGCAGCGCGAGGAACCTCCTGCGGAGAATGTAAACGCGAAGCTGGAGCCATCCGAGGCAGCCGTCGTTGGCTTGGCAAAGCACATCAAAGAGTCGCTTCGGGCCTTTCCTTTGGCGGATCTGGCTAAGATGATCCTCGGTGCCAGGGAGCGTTACCAAGTCCATTTTCGCAGCGAAGGTGATCAAAAGTTATACCGGTGCAAGGGCGATAACTCTCTCTGGCTGACGCGGGATGAGGCGGTGAACCATGTCTTGAGCAGCCCTTTGATCGAAAACTACTACTCGGTAGACGAAGTCGATATTGGTGCGCCGAGTGGAAACTTCAGCGTTGTTGCCGTCTGTGGAATGAGTGGAACCATCCTCGGCCCACCGAATCACCACGAATACCAGCGAACAGTCGCACGGCTGCATCAGGAGAGATTCTCTCACATGCCGATTGAGAAATTCAAATCCCGGATCCAGATGGAAAGCGGCGAGGAAACAATCGAGAAGTGGAAGGAACAGGTCAGCAAAGTAAAATACTACCGAGTCAAAACCGAAGACGAGCCGGAAGTCGCGGAAGAGGAGCCCACTGAACCGCAGGCTGAGACCGAGGCAACTGAGGATACTCCTGCTGTGCCTGAAACTGAGAGCGAGTCCTCAATTGCAAACGAG
Organism: Verrucomicrobiales bacterium; assembly: GCA_002698785.1. Classification (GTDB taxonomy): domain Bacteria; phylum Verrucomicrobiota; class Verrucomicrobiia; order Verrucomicrobiales; family DEV007; genus Arctic95D-9. The sequence goes on from PAAG01000053.1 coordinate 324,528, forward strand.
GTAGCGGAAGAATCGACAGCCGAAGAAGCCGCACCATCCGCTGACGAGGAATCTGATTCATCGGAAGAAAGCAAATCTGATGAAGAGGGAGAGGCGACTGACGCAGAAGGGGAGGAGGCACCTCCGGTGGAGGCAGAGACTCAGGATGCAACTCCACCAAAGTCCGAAGAAGTATTCAAAACGCGCGAGGAGCTTGCTCATCATTTCAGGAAGAATTTTGCCAGCGAGGCAGTGATCGAAACAAACGACGCTGTCGTTCCCGGCACGATTCCTGGGAAAGAACTTTCCCGTGGTCTTCTCGTTCACCTCAAGAAGGAAAGCGAAGCGCTACGGAGAGGATTTCCTCTGCCGATGATCCAAGCCCTCTGCAAGGAATTGGAGAAGCACGGCCTGAAATTCTTTAAGCGCGGCAAGAAAGCACTCCATGTTGCAGCGAATCGCCCACGGGCGATTGACGACTCTGTTTCCCTTACCGAAGAGGTTCAGAAAATCGTCGACTATTTGACGGAACATTCGCGGTGCAAAGTTGCCGATCTGTTGGAAGCCCTCGCTAGCGACTTTAAAAAGCCTGATGAGAAAAACCCAACAGAAGAAATTACACTTACAGATGGGGCAAAGACCGTTCTCACGAACTTGCGCTGGCTGACGGCAGAGGGATATGTGTTAGAATTCCCGGACACTCAGTTGGCCTTGGGCAAGAACCGCCCGCCTGCAAGTTCGAAGCAGCCATCTGCAAAAGCCAAAAGTAAGCAAGCACCTGCCAAGAAGAAACAGGTAGGAAAGAAAGCGGAAGAGGCAAAGGCGAAACCGACCGACGAGACTCCGACCGACGAGACTCCGACCGACGAGACTCCGACCGACGAGACTCCGACCGACGAGACTCCGACCGACGAGACTCCAGCAGACGAGACTCCGACCGACGAGACTCCAGCAGACGAGACTCCAGCAGACGAGACTCCAGCAGACGAGACTCCAGCAGACGAGACTCCAGCAGACGAGACTCCAGCAG
>PAAG01000054.1 GCA_002698785.1 Verrucomicrobiales bacterium
AGTCGCGGGGGAAACCCCGCTCCTTCGAAGCGCCGTGCGAGGCGGGCAATGGCTAGCGTCACGCCTCACCCTGATTTTCGAACACACCCTAGTTAAGTATTCCCTTTGTGGGAATTGTGGCATAGGTTTCCTGCTCCGACCTGTTTTCAAGGATTCAGACCTATGCGTGCCTGCCCTCTTTTTGTTCTTATTCTGGTGTTCTTTGGCTGGGGATTGGTATCTCCGATGTCTGGCAGTGGTGTTCCCGAGGAAGAGAAACCCGCTGTAGTCGAAAAAAAGGAGAAGCCGAGAGCAAAGAAGGAAGCTGTGGCCGGGAAAGCGAGTGAGAAGGAAAAAGATAAAGAGCAAGAGAACACGGTGACTCTCAAGGGGGAGGAACTGAAGATAGAGGTCGAGTTGGATGGTGTGGTCGAGGGGACGAAGTCTACTGCTATCGCGATGAATCTCGACCGATGGACTGAACTGGTGGTCGTGAGTGTGGTGCCGCACGGAACTTTTGTGAAGGAGGGCGATTCGTTAATCGAGCTGGAGACGGAAAAGCTGGAGGAGAAAATCGAGGAACTGGAGCAGAAGTTGCCGGTCGATGAACTGGAGTTGCAAATGGCTCAGCGGGCGCTCGAGAAGTTGGAAAAAACGACGCCTTTGTCGCTGGAGAATGCACGTCGGGCAAAGTTGCAAGCGGAGGAGGATCTGGCGTATTTCGAGGATATCACGAAACCGATGCGGGAGCGTGATGCGAAGGAGGATGTGAAGACGACGGGGGATTATCTCGCGTATGCGGAGGAGGAGTTGAACCAGTTGAAGAAGATGTATGAGAAGGACGATCTCACTGAGGAGACAGAAGAGATCATCCTGAAGCGGGCTCAGAACACGGTTAACTCTTATCGTTGGATGTTAGAGCAGACGAAGACGCGATCCGACCGCACGGTGAATACGGATTTGCCCCGCCAGCATGAGCAGTTGAAATCGGACCTGGAGCTACGTCAATTGAACTGGCGTGCGGGGGAGCAGGCTTCCAGGGATTCGCTGGAGAAAGCTCGTTTTGACTTCGAGGCAAAGAAGCGAGCTTTTGATGAATCGAAGGAAGCATTGGACGAATACAAGAAGGACTATGCGGCGATGCAGGTGAAGGCTCCTCACGACGGAATCGTTTATTATGGGATGAGTCAGCGAGGGAAATGGACAACTGCATCCACGGTGGAGCGGAAGTTGATTCCAGGTGGAAAGCTGACGATGCGTGAAGTTTTCCTGACTGTGGTGGACCCTGACATGTTGCAACTCCGGGTCTCGATCCCTGAGGGTAAATTGAAAGATTTGAAGGAAGGGCAGAATGCTGTAGTCGAGTTGCAATGGAATGATGAAGAAGAGATCGGTGGAAAGTTGGAGTCGGTTTCTTACGTTCCTTTTTCTAATAACACCTACGACGCTGTGATCGCCTTTTCGGAGGAAGGGGAGAAGCCAAAGATGTATCCGGGAATGAATGCGAAAGCGGCGGTGACGACGTATCTGAAGAAGGATGCTTTGCTGGTCCCGAAAAATGCGGTTCACAGAAAAGATGAGAAAAGGCATGTGATCTTGTTAGGAGGAAAGAAGCAACCTGTCGAGCTGGGGCATGAGAAGGGTGACAAGGTCGAGGTGGTGAAGGGAGTGAAGGCTGGAGATAAGGTGGTGCTGCCAAAGGTGGAGGGAGAGAAAGCCCCGGATAAGGAAAAAGATAAAGAGCAGGAAAAAGACAAAGAGGGCGAAGAGAAGTGAAGACGTGGTTTTCTATTCTGGCGCTCGAGGTGGCTGTCTTCGGTTTCGCATGGGGCGGGGATTTGGAACCGGCGATCCAGAAGGGCGTGGAGTTTTTGATCGAGGATCAGAATGAGAATGGAAGCTGGGGTTCGCCTCGCCAGACCAAAGGTTTGAATATTTATGCCCCTGTTCCGGGGGCGCATCATGCGTTTCGTGGAGCGGTTACGGCGATGGCAGTGTCGGCTTTGATTGAGTCGGGGCTCGCGGATGAGGAGGGGGCCGCCCGAGAATCGGTCGAGAAAGGGAGGGATTTTCTCCTGGAGAATCTGCCGAAAGTCCGGAGAGCGACGGCAGATGCGATTTACAATGTGTGGACTCATGGATATGGGATACAGGCGCTTGTTCATTTGCATGAGAGAGCCAGTTCGGATGAGGAAAAGGCGCGGATTGTCGAGGTGATCAACGGGCAAGTGGATCGACTGGTGCGCTATGAGTCGGTAGATGGTGGCTGGGGATACTATGATTTTCGCGCGGGAACGGCTCGGCCTTCTTCCAGCTCGATCAGCTTCACTACTGCGACGATTCTGGTGGCGTTTCATGAGGCGAAGGAAATTCCGGGGGTGAACATTCCCGATGAAGTCGTGGATCGTGCGGTGGCGGCGATCAATCGGCAGCGAAAGCCCGATCACAGCTATATGTATGGCGAGTATCTGAAGGCTCGACCGCTGTATGGGATCAATCGTCCGGGAGGCAGCCTGGGACGTTCGCAAGCCTGCAATTATGCTCTGCGTATCTGGGGAGATGAAACCGTGACGAATGGAGTGATGGAAGAGTGGCTCGATCGTCTCGGTGAACGGAATGGATGGCTCGATATCGGTAGAAAGCGACCGGTTCCTCATGAAGCCTGGTTCCAGGTCGCTGGATATTTTTACTACTACGGCCACTACTATGCGGCGCGGTGTCTTGAGTTTCTTCCTGAGGAGGAGAAACAGCCTTTTGAGGAAATGCTGGTGGGCATTCTGACTGAATTGCAGGAGAAGGATGGGTCCTGGTGGGACTTTCCTTTCTATTCATATCATCAGGCTTACGGGACTGCTTTTGCGGTGATGACTCTTGCGAGATGTCGGCAATCGTAGCGATTGCTTCTTTCTTTTCCCGAATTCCACGCCATTCATTGCCGGGATGCAGACCAGCGACTTTGATTATGATCTCCCGCCGGAATTGATTGCGCAGCGTCCCCCGGAACGTCGTGGGGATTCGCGCATGATGGTGGTGAATCGGGCCGAAGGAACCATCGAGCATCGTCAATTTACTGATTTTCCTTCTCTGGTAGAGAAGGACGATCTTCTGGTGTTCAACGATACCCGTGTGGTGGCGGCTCGGTTTTTCTCCAACGATGGAAAGCAGGAGATTCTGCGTGTCGATGCTCTGGGGCCGAATGTCTGGAAGTGTCTCGTGAAACCAGGGAAGAAGTTTAAACCGGGGAGGACAGTGGAGATTGGCGATTCGACGGGGACGGTGATTGAAGTCTGTGAAGAGGGGGGAGAGCGGATCATAGAATTCGACGAAGCGCCGGATGAGTCTACTCACGGGCATATGGCACTACCCCCATATATCGATCGCGCGGACGAGGCGGATGACCGTCAACGATATCAAACGGTGTTTGCCCGGGAATCGGGTGCGATCGCGGCTCCGACGGCGGGATTGCATTTCACGGACGAAATGATGGCGGAGTTGCCCCATGAGTTTGTGACGTTGCACGTGGGGATCGGGACGTTTCGTCCCGTCTCGAGTGATGACCTCTCGGAGCACCATATGCATAGCGAGCGGTATCGGCTGAGTGAACGGGTGGCCGAGAGAATTCGGTCGGCGGGAAGGGTAATTGCGGTAGGAACGACGGTGGTGCGTGTCCTGGAAACCTGCTCTGAAAGGAGTGCGGGAGAGTTGAAAGGTGGTGAAGGGGACACGGATATCTTTATTTATCCACCCTATGAGTTTGGTGTGGTGGATGCCTTGCTGACGAATTTTCACCTTCCGAAATCGACACTGCTCATGTTGGTTTCGGCGATGGCGGGGACGGATTTGATTCGCGAAGCGTATCGAAAAGCTGTGGAGGAGCGATATCGGTTCTTCAGCTACGGGGATTGCATGCTGATTGTTTGAACAGTAAAGGGGCGCGATTTCGGTTGTTTCCTATCCGAAAAAGCGGTAGAAGTTTGGTAACACGTTGTTGGTGGAGGCGCAGAGGTCCTGCTCCTTCACCTTTTTTCTTTTCGCACAAACGGTCCAGAACCGCAGATGTTTCATTTTCTTTCTCAGAAGCGATTGCAGAGCCGCGGTTTCTCCAGTGGTCAGAAGCGCCGTAAGGTGACGGAAAACCCACTGTCTGAAATGTTGCGTTCGGGGTGGCAGATCTGCGGCCTTTTGTTCCTGCTATTTGTTGCGCTTGTTTCTTTCTGGATTGTGCTTTCTTCCAGCGGGGAGGCGATTTTTGCCGGGAATGCTCTTCAGACGATTGTCGTGGTGACTGTGATCTCGGCGACTCTGATGGTGCACTGGCATGTGAGTCTTCCCCACACGTTTCATCAGAATTCCCGGGTCACACTGATGCTTTCAGTGATTTTGACTCAGCTCATGCTGGTAAAGCTGAGCGAGTATGTTGCGACTACGTTTGCGCCCGAAGGCGGATTTCGGTTCCTTGTGGAGCCATACCTGTTCGCTCCCATAGTGATGTCGTTGCTGGTGGGGCGAAGGCACGGAACATTCGCCGTGGTTTACGCCAGTCTCTTTGGCGGGATGACCGTCGCCAAGGATGAGGCGTTTCTCTTTGTGATCTTTTCGATGATTTCCGGCTTTGTGGCGATTTACCTGACCAATAAGGTGCGACGCAGAAGCCGATTGGTAATGGCCGGTGCCTATTCGGGGCTGGCTTGCGTGCTGCTAGCTCTCGTACTTGGGCAGATCCAGTGGCCGGGGTTCGGTGCGGAAATGACGGAATGGGAAATGGTCGGGAAGCAGGCCCTGTCGGCAATTATGGTTTCCACTCTCACGGCGATCTTGGTGAGTGGGGTTCTGCCATTGATTGAGCTGACCTTCCGAATTACTACGGAAGTTTCCTGGATCGAAATGGCTGATTTGAATCATCCGCTGCTGAAAAAGATGACGATGGAAGCGCCAGGTACCTACCATCACAGTCTTGTGGTGGCAACGCTGGCGGAGACGGCTGCCGAAGCTATCGGTGCCAACGCGGTGATGTGCCGGGTCTGCTCCTATTTTCACGATATCGGGAAGATGAAGAAGCCAGCCTATTTCGTGGAGAATATTGGTGACGGGCACAATCCTCACGATGATCTAACGCCGAACATGAGTGCTTTGATCGTGATGGCTCACGTAAAGGACGGGGTCGACATGGCGATCAAGCACAAGTTGAATCCCGAAATCGTCAATGTCATTCAGGAGCACCATGGGACTTCGTTGATTCGATTTTTCTATCACCGTGCCTTGAAGCAGCGTGATGAAATTCAAAAGGAATTTGAGGAGGGGAACGCTCACGAGGAAGATATCCCAGAGGTGAAACAAGAGAGTTTCCGGTATGGCGGGCCGAAGCCGAGGACTCGTGAAAGCGCGATCATTAGTCTGGCGGATTCGGTGGAGAGTGCGTCGCGAAGTCTCCAGAAGCCGACTCCGAAGAAGATTGATGAGCTGATCGACGATATTTTCCGTGACAGGCTCAATGATGGGCAGCTCGATATGGCGGCGCTAACTCTTTCCGATCTCGCAGTGATCAAAGAAAGCTTTGCAAAGACTCTTCGAAGCATGATGCATACTCGTATCGAGTATCCGAAGATCGAGGAGGGTGCCGAGAAACCGAAATCGAAAACCAAAGCCAAGACGAAAAAGCTTATTGAGCAGAAAAAGCAGGAAAGTGCTTCTGCTGGGTAAACTTTTTGCATAAGACGTCTGGCAAACCGTCTGAGAGGGGATGCCGCTTCCAATTCTGCCCCGTTTTGAGGTGTATGATCACACTGACAAAAGTTCGATGTCAGTGAGTTGGTTGTGTGCAAAAATTGAGAAGGCCCTTCCGATTTGCCTTGAGGAATGCGGGCCTGAGGAAGCCGATATTCGCGGCGTCGAGGAGATTGAGATCAACTTGGTATCGGACGAGACGATTGGAGAGGTCCACGCTGAATTCATGGACGATCCGGACCCGACGGACGTGATTACTTTTCAACACGGCGAGATTTTCGTAAGCCTCGATACTGCCCGTAGAGAGGGGCCTGTGAACGGATTAGAATTCCAAGAAGAAGTTCTTTTGTATGTCATTCATGGACTTCTGCATTTAAATGGGTATACAGATTTGTCAGAACCTGAAAGGACTGACATGCACACTCGGCAGGAGTCGATTCTTCGACGAGTCCTGGCGGGAGCAAATTAAAGAGAACCGATAAATTGTTATGGACTGGTATTACGCAAGCAACGGACAGCAGCAGGGCCCTGTTTCCCAGGAGCAACTGATCGAGCTGTATAACTCAGGACAGGTAAAAGGCACAGACCTCGTGTGGAACGACACGATGACGGACTGGGTGGCCTATCAAAGCGTACCCGAACTGGGAGGTGCGCCTGCCGCAAGTAGTCCGGTCGCTCCTGTCGATACGCCGACTTCTACTACGGCAGCAGCGGCGGCGGCTCCGCTCGCAACAGCGCCACAGCCTGCGGCATCTGGAGAGAAGGTTCCCAACTACCTGTGGCAGTCGATTGTCTGCCTGATCCTCTGCTGTCTGCCTCTTGCCATCCCGGCCCTGATTTTCGCTACGAAGGTGAATCCTGCCCTGGAAGCGGGAGATATTGCTGCTGCGAAAGATGCTTCCGCAAAAGCGAAAATGTGGTGCTGGATTTCTTTTGGCGTCGGTCTCGTGGTCCAACTTCTTTACATCGGCCTGGTGGTTATCGGCGGTGTGATGGAAGCCAGCAATTATTAATGACCTCACAGAGCGCCAAGTGGATTGCCACGGGATGCAGTTTGCTGGTCCTGGTGATCCTGGCGCTCTATCTGGCGACCGGCGACCTTTCGAAGGGGAGCCGGTTTCTCCCGCGATGCGGGTTTCATGAACTTACCGGTCTCTACTGTCCCGGGTGCGGAAACACCCGGGCCAGCTATGCGCTCCTGCACGGGGATGTAGGGAGCGCGATTGGGCAGAATGCGTTTTTCGTCCTATCTCTTCCGTTCCTGATTCTCGGGGCCGGAAAGACGTGGTATGCGTGGATGTCGAACCAAAAAATTCGGCTGCTTCCGTTTCGATGGAAATGGAGCTATTCGCTCGTGATTATCGGAATGCTGGTGGTATTCACGATTCTCCGAAATGTGCCTGCGCTGCCGTTTTCGTGGTTGGCGCCTGATCGAGTCGCTAGCAATCTCCCCGTTTCAGAGCATTCAGAGCCGAAGGAAGACAGTTCGCTACTCTCGGAGCACTGATGCTTTCTTCCGCTTCGTCGAACCACTTGGAATGCTCAGCAGCGGTTCCCAGTAGCCAACTTCCCAGGCAGGCGGAATCGTGCAAGGAGTAGCCTTGGCCAATGAGGGCGGCGCAGATGCCGGTGAGAACGTCTCCCATTCCTCCGCTGGCCATGCCGGGGGTTCCGGTGGTATTCAGCTCGACTGGTTTGTTCGGGCTGGCGACAGCGGTGCGAGCTCCTTTGTGGAGGAGAGTGACTCCCCATTCGTCTGCCAGTTTGCGGGTGAGAGAAATGCGGTCACCCTTCTTGTCGGTGAGTCGAGCCAGTTCGCCGGGGTGTGGCGTGAGAAGTCTGGTTTCGGGCAGAGTCGACAAGTCGATGCCGGAACTAGCCAGTGCGTTCAGTGCGTCGGCATCGACGACCATGGGGATCTTGCAGGTGCGGATGAGATCGACCATTTCTTCGGCACGTTTGCCAAGCCCCGGGCCGATGGCGATGACATCGCTGTTCATTTCTAGCACGTCGTCAATGGAAGCCATTGGACGGACCATGACTTCGAGTGGGGCTTGCGCTGCTGCGATGGGATAGATGTCTTCTTCGACGAACACGGTGACCAGACCGGCCCCTGCTCGTGAGGCGCCGGTGGCAGTCAGGGCTGCTGCGCCTGCCATTCCCTTGGAACCTGCGATAATGGAAATGCGGCCAGCGTCTCCTTTGTGCGAATCGAAGGCCCGTCTTTTCAGGCGAGGGCGGAGGTTGCTGGGGAAGAGGAAATTGAGGTCGGCGCGACCTTCTTCTACGGGGATATCGAGTGGGATCTCGACTAATCTTCCGATGTTGTTGATTGCCTGATCACTGGCGAAGCCAATTTTGGCGGCGGTGATAGAGAGGGTGTAGTCGGCGATGACGGCTCCTTCACCGGGTTCTCCGGTATCGGCGTTGAGGCCTGTGGGAATATCGATGGCAAAGCATTGAGCGAATTCTTCCGTGCGCAGGCGATTGATTTCATCTGCGGCTTCGCGAATGGGGCCGCGAAGGTCTCCTTTTGCCCCTATACCGAGAAGTCCGTCGACTACGATGATTCCTTGTTTGCGAAAGGAGAAAGGGGGCTTTGTCTCTGCTGGCACCTCCGAAAGTTTCTTCTTTGCCAATTCGGAGAGTCCTTCTTCCCCATGGGAGAAATGCAGATTAACAGAGTAGTGGGATTCCCGTAACCACCTGGCAACGACGAGTGCGTCTCCTCCATTATTTCCTTTTCCGCAGAATACTTCGACGCGGGACGGGGAGGGGATGAAAGAACGAATTGCCTCGGCACACTTCCGACCCGCCTCATCCATGTAAGGCTCTGGGTCTACGCCGCCCGAGAAGAGCCTTTCCTCGGCTCGGGACATTTGCTCGCAGGTGACCAGCATGACCACCGAGCAATGTTAGAATGGGCTCTGGCGACGGAACTGGAGGATTCCGCGCGCGATGCAATCCGCCACGACCTGGCGATAAAGGGGGTCAAGCATGGCGGAGCGTTCGTCCTTGTTGCTGACGAAGCCGCCTTCCACAAGGATGGAGGGGTGCTTCGTCTGACGAAGGACGGAGAAGTTTGCCGTTTTCACGCCACGGTCGACGGCACCAACCGTTTTGATCAGTTCCCGCTGAACAAGGTTCGCAAATTTTTCACCGCTGGAACTACGGTAGTAGGTCTCGATTCCCAGAGCGGAGGTCTTCCAACTGGAGTTGAAATGGATACTGACGAAGATCGCGTTGCGGTAGCGATTGGCCCGAGACGATCTCTCTGACAGGGCGATGAACTCGTCTTTGGTACGAGTCATCACTGTTTTGAATCCCGCTTCCTGCAGGGTTCTTTCCAAGCGTCGGGAGACATCGAGGTTGATGTGCTTCTCGTAGACGTAGGAGTCGGCTGCCCCGAAATCGCGCCCACCGTGTCCAGGGTCGATGATTACGGTGTTGAAGCCGGCGAATGCCGTTCCGCCAGCCAGAAATAGTGCGGCTGCAACGAGTATACTGCGTGTGTTCGGTAGCGGGGAATGCATAAGCGGGAAGCCAGTCAAGATAACGTCTTTCTAAAAAGATTTCAAATAAAACGAAATAATTTTAAAATTTTTAGAAGGGTTAGCGGTTAAAACTTCTAAATGACATGGGATCGACGATCCGTCTCGTCAAGTATGCAAGTTTCCTACCAAACTGGTAGTCAGGGAGCGCTGATTTGTCCAGTAGAACGGTGGAAATGTGACTTCCATAGCCAAAATTTGTCACGTTTTTCGGTGACTGGGGGATTTCGGTTCACCTTGACCCAATGTCGATCGAGCTTAGGTTGGCCGCTCTTGCCCGGAATTTTCGTGTATCGACGGGCGCAACAACCAAAAAGATCTATGCAAATCAAAAGAATCTCCGGGATCCTCTTCCTGGCTATTTCCTTCTCCCCCTGTTTTATGAAGGCCCAGGACGACAAACCCGCAGAACCTGCCCCCGAAACTGAAGATGCAAAGCCAGCTGACGAAGCTGCTGCCTCGGCAAAGCCGGAGTCTTTGAAAGAACGAATCAGCTATTCATACGGCCTCATGATTGGTGGCCAGTTGAAGGGCAGAGGCGTCGATATCGATATGGACCAGTTCCTTGACGGATTTGGTGCAGGTTTCGACGGAACAGAGCCAGCTCTTTCCGAAGATGAAGTATCCGCTGCATTCGATGAGAATGAGAAGGCCATGGCTGAGAAGCAGGCTGGAGCAGGGAAAGAATTTCTCGCTGAGAATGCGAAGAAGGAAGGTGTTAAAACGACTGAGAGTGGTCTCCAATACCTCGTGCTGACAGAGGGCCCTGAAGACGGTGCCAAGCCTGCAGCTACTGATAAGGTGAAGGTGCACTATCACGGCACTCTGATCGACGGAACTGTGTTCGACAGCAGTGTTGAGCGTGGTGAGCCTATTTCTTTCCCTCTGAACGGAGTGATTCCAGGATGGACGGAAGGTGTCCAACTGATGCCTGTCGGAGCGAAGTACCGATTCTTTATTCCTTACGACCTCGCATACGGTGAAAGAGGAAGTCCGCCTGTGATTCCTCCTTATGCGGCGTTGATCTTTGACGTCGAGCTACTCGGCATCAACGAATAGAATTTAATCAGTAAATGGAACGGGCCTGACATTAGGTCCGTTCTTGTATCTTGGAACTGGATGGTGGTTCGGAAGATTGTTTCCGGCGGCCAGACCGGGGTTGACCGGGCCGCCTTGGATTGGGCTTTGGAGGTCGGCTGTGAGTGCGGAGGATGGTGTCCCGCAGGAAGGCTGGCCGAGGATGGCCTGCTTGATGATCGGTATCCGCTGGTTGAGACGCCGAGTGCGAGCTACGCGCAGCGGACGGAGTGGAATGTCCGTGACAGTGAGGGGACTGTGATTTTCTCGGTCGCGAAAGAATTGCGGTCCGGCTCGGCACTGACGCGCGATTTTGCACGCAAGTGGAATCGTCCTTGCTTACACATCTCGCAGCAGGAATGTAACAATCCGGTGGAAGAACTCTTGGACTTTGTCGACGTAAACTTCATAACGACTTTAAACGTCGCTGGCCCTCGCAAATCGACGGAGCCCGAGGCTGGGACTTTCACCTACGAAATTTTGTATTCGGCATTCGGCACGAAACTTATTTAACTTATCATCCCCTATGGAAACGCAGACAGAAATGCCGATTTCGGCACCGCCAATCAACGAATCTGAGAAGGAAGCATTGAAGACCGAATTTCTCGGTAATCTGATTCGCCACCAGGCGCACTCTGCTGCGAGCGCTACCCAGGGGGACTGGTGGAGAGCTGTGTGTCTCGCGGTGCGAGGACGAGTCATGCAGCAGGCATGCAAGGGGCACGAAGAGCACAAGAAGCAGAACGTGAAGCGCGTTTACTATTTATCCCTCGAGTATTTGATGGGGCGTCTGCTGGAGAACAACCTGGTTAATCTGGGGATTCTCCACGAGTGCCGCGCGGCGCTGAACGAGCTGGGGCAGGATCTTGAGGAGCTTGTCGACTACGGCCCGGATATGGGATTGGGCAACGGTGGTCTCGGAAGACTCGCCGCCTGTTTCATGGATTCTCTCGCTACGCTGGATCTCCCTGCGGTTGGATACGGGATCAACTACGAGTTTGGTCTTTTCCGCCAGCGTTTCGAAGATGGGCAGCAGGTCGAGTCGCCGGATGAATGGCGACGTTTCGGCAGTCCCTGGGAGATTTGCCGACCTGAATATGCGGTTGAGGTGCCAATTTACGGTCACGTGGAGAATCAGTTCGATGAGCTTGGCCAGGGCCGTGCCGTGTGGACGGGAACAAGATCGATTCTTGGGGTTCCGTGGGATGTGCCGATTGTTGGATATACCGGTTCGACAGTGAACTTTCTGCGTCTCTGGGAGAGTAAGGCGTCGCATGATTTCGATCTCGAGGTTTTCAACCGTGGCGGTTACTCCGAGGCGGTGAAGGAGAAGGTGGAGAGTGAGTCGATCTCGAAGGTTCTTTACCCGAATGACAATACCGAGGCTGGTAAGGAACTGCGCTTGGTGCAGCAGTATTTCTTTGTGACCTGTTCTTTGCGAGATGTCGTTCGGAGGCATCGTCAGTTGAACGATACATGGGACAGCCTGCCGGATAAGGCGGCGATTCAGCTCAACGATACTCACCCTGCGATCGCGGTGGCTGAGTTGATGAGACTTCTCGTCGATGATGAACTCTTGCCATGGGATCAGGCGTGGAGCATCTGCCAGAAGACTTTCGCTTACACAAACCACACGCTGCTTCCTGAAGCGCTTGAGAAGTGGAGTGTGCCTCTTTTTGAGAAGGTGCTGCCACGACATCTGCAGATCATTTACGAGATCAACGATCGCTTCCTCCGTGATGTGGTCGAGGAGAAGTGGCCTGGCGACATGGCCAGAAAGCGTGAGCTTTCCCTGATCGAGGAAGGCGCGCCGAAGATGATTCGCATGGCCTACATGGCAGTGGTCGGGTCTCACGCGGTCAATGGCGTGGCGGCTCTGCACACAGAGCTGTTGAAGAAGAATTTGTTCAAGACATTCGACGAACTTTATCCCGGCAAGATCCAGAACAAGACCAATGGGATTACCCCTCGTCGTTGGTTGAAGGCCTGTAACCAGGAGCTTTCTGCGCTAATCGATCGTTCTATCGGTAGCGACTGGCCTCGTCACCTTGATAATTTGAGAGAGCTCGATGCTTTTGCGACAAATCCTGCATTCCAGGAAGAGTTCATGGCGATCAAGTATCGCAACAAGCAGAGCCTGGCGGCATTGATCAAAGAGCGTTGCGGAATTGAGGTCGATCCTTCGGCTCTTTTCGACGTGCAGATCAAGCGTCTCCACGAATACAAGCGCCAGCACCTGAACTTGCTGAATATCCTGACGCAGTATCGTAGGCTCCTCCAGAATCCGGGAGCAGATGTGGTGCCTCGTGTTTTCGTGTTCGGTGCGAAAGCGGCACCTGGATATACCTTGGCCAAGGAGATCATTTACGCGATCAACGCGGTTGGTGATGTGATCAACAACGATCCACGGATCGATGGGAAGCTGAAGGTCGCCTTTATCCCCAACTACGGAGTGAGTGCGGCTGAGGTCATTATTCCTGCTGCGGATATTTCTGAGCAGATTTCTACTGCAGGTAAGGAAGCCTCAGGAACGGGTAATATGAAACTCGCTCTGAACGGCGCGTTGACTCTTGGAACGCTGGATGGGGCGAATGTGGAGATCAAAGAAGAGGTCGGAGACGAAAATATCTTCATTTTCGGACTCACTGTAGAAGAGGTCGAGGCGCTCTGGGAAGAGGGCTATTCCTCCTACGATTACTACTGGCAGGATGAGGAATTGAGGGCCGTGATTGACTGGCTTTCTTCAGATTCTTTCGCTCCGAAAGGTTCGTTCAATGGAATCCGGCATTCGCTGCTTGATGGTGGTGACCCCTATCTCGCTCTTGCTGATTATCGTGCTTACATTGAAGCACAGGATAAGGTCAGCGAAGCCTATCGCGACAAAGCGGGCTGGGCCAAAATGGCGATCCACAACACCGCGCGCGTCGGAAAATTCTCGAGTGACCGAACTATTCTTCAATACGCAGAAGAAATCTGGGACTTGCCACCGGTGAAGGTGTAGGCGAGCGGTCCGTTTGTTAATGGACGAACTCGCTGCGAAACACGTTCTATTCGATTTTGAGATTATCTCGCTGCTGGCTCTAGCAGTCGGGGTAGTCGTGTACGCGATATGGGGGCGTGTCGGGAATCGAGAGGAGATTCCGACGAGGGGTGATTTCGACAGGTTCGACCTTATCCTCGTATTCCTGCCGGCTGCGCTTTTCCTGATCAATCCCATTCTTCAGTTGATGACGGGTGATGTCGCGCAGGAGAAACAGGAGACGCACGCGGGAACCGATCTTTTCGGAATTGTTCTGAACTTGTTCTACTTCGGTTTTATCGGAGTTCTGACTTTTGGTATTCTCGCGTGGGTTCGGGGACGAAGCCTGGTGCGGATTTTTGGGCTGAAAAGGAGATCCCTGCCGATGATCGTGATTACTTCCATTCTCGCCGGGATCGTTTCGATTCTGGTTTGTGCCCTCTTGATTGGGAATGCATCGCAGCTATTCCTGGAGAGTCTGTTCGGCGAGCTCGATCTTCAGGAGGCGGTGCAAAGCATGAAGAACACCGAGTCACCCATTCACTTGGTGGCTGCTATCGTGATGGCGTGCGTGGCGGCTCCGCTGGTGGAGGAACTGCTTTTTCGCGGATACATGTATGAAAGTATCAAGGCGGCGACGAGCCCGATTTTTGCTGCGGTGATTGTCGGTGCGCTGTTCGCTGTGGTGCATTGCAATCTTCCCGCGCTGTTGCCGCTGTGGAGTTTTTCGATTCTACTGACGGTTCTTTACGAGTTGTCTGGGTGCCTGTGGGTTTCGATCGGGACACATGCGTTTTTCAATGCGGTGAACATCGTTCTCATGCTACAACCTCAGAGCGGTTAGACATGGCGAACATGACGGACAAAACCTCGGTGGGCGAGTGTGGTGAAGAAGGGCTTGTGGAAAAGCTCAAGAACATCCTGCCGCAAAGCGAGGGAGTGATCGTAGGTCCAGGGGATGATTGCGCCGTGGTGCGCAGTGGCGGTGATCTGTGGGAGCTGCTGAAGACGGACTGCGTGGTGGAGGGAATTCATTTTTCGCCGGAAACCGATGCTGCTCTTGTCGGGAAGAAGGCGATGAATCGCGTGCTGAGTGATTTTGCGGCGATGGGGGGATTGCCTCGGTATGCCCTGGTGACGCTCGCTTGTGATGGCGATCGTGAGGTTTCGCAGATCGAGGGATGGTATCAGGCAATGGCGGAAGCGGCGGGACGGTTTGATTGTTCGATCGTGGGAGGAGAGACGACGCGGATACCGTATGCGGGAGCGTTGCTTTCGATCGCTATGACAGGTGTCGTGGAACCGGATAAGTGCGTGATGCGAAGCTGTGCGAAAGTGGGAGATGTGATTGCTGTTACGGGCCGGTTGGGAGGATCTTTTGAAAGTGGAAGGCATCTGGATTTTTTGCCGCGTATCTCGGAGGCGAGGTGGCTGGTCGAGAATGGAAAGCCAAATGCCATGATGGATTTGAGTGACGGTCTGGGTTCGGATTTGCCGCGAATGGCGGCAGCGAGCGGAGTGGGGTATCGAGTAGATTTCGAGGCATTGCCGCAGCATGAGGGTGTTGAGATTGGCGGTGCTATTTCAGATGGGGAAGATTATGAATTGCTCGCGACATTTTCTTCCGATGTGTATGCGCAAATAGGAGGGCGATGGCGCGAGGCGTTTCCGGAAACTGAGCTGACAGCGATTGGTGAGATCACAGAGAGAGTGGAGACTCCGATCGATCGAGGGTGGGAGCACTATCGAAAATCATGAGCGAACAGATCGAGAGCACACAGACGGAAGAAGAGATGATCGAGGCCGGGAAACGAGCGGCAGAGAGATTCCGTGCTGGTGATGTGGTCGCTCTTGTAGGTGACCTCGGGGCAGGAAAGACGCATTTCTCCAAAGGGATTGTTCTCGGATTGGGAAGCGGGGATTCTGTGACCAGCCCGACTTTTTCCCTGGTGCAGGAGTATCGGTCAGGATCGTTGCCGGTGTTTCATTTTGATTTTTACCGGCTCGATTCGATGGAGGAGTTGCTTGGGATCGGTTGGGAAGAGTATCTGGATGAAGATGGCGTCGTGCTGGTGGAGTGGGCTGATAAATTTCCCGAGGCTCTGCCTGCGGAGACGATCTGGTATGAATTGTCCATCGCTGAGGACGGCACTCATGTTGTGAAGAAACGATGATTTTAGGAATCGAGACATCTACGCCACAGGCCTCTCTGGCGATCTGGGATCCGGAGTGCGAAGAGGTTGTCTGGGAGAAAACGTTTACGAGTCATCGGGCGCACAATTCTGTGATTTTCGAGTCGCTGGAGGAGGCGATTGCGAACTGGAAGGGTGACTTGTCAGGAATCGTAGTAGGGACTGGGCCGGGAACTTACAGCGGCGTGAGAGTTGGGATCGCGGTGGCACATGGAATCAGCCTGCCGATGGGAATCCCGGTCTGTGGAATGACATCGCTGGAAGCCTGGTCGGAGGAGCAGTCGACGTATCGAGTGGTGGGCGATGCGCGGAGGAAGAGCTTCTTCTTTGCCGAAGTGAATGACTTTCAGCTACAGGGGGAGCCGGGGCTTTATGAGGAAGCGGAATTGAAGGCGCTGCTGGAGAAAGCGTTTGCGCAGGGGCTGTCCGTTTTCACGGCGGACCAGAGTGTGGTCGAGCGTTTCGAAGGATGTGTGCTCGCTTTTCCCGATGCGAGTTGCCTGGCCCGTAGAGCAGCCGAGAAGGGAATCCCTCATTGGGAAACTGAGGAGCCGGTCGAGCCTTATTATTTGAGGCCTCCGTATATCACCACTCCGAAGAAACGGTAAAGGTGTGATACCTCACTCTGTTGTGATCAATGAGGCTGCTGTTGGTTGCCCACCTCAGTTTCTTCTGCTTGATGCGAGACCCCAATATCTAGTGTGAAACGAATGTCGCTTAGTTCGGTTTCTAGAGCGCTGCGTGATCTCTCCAGAATTGTATATTCTTCGCAAAAAGTAACGTGGATTAGGCCGGTCTGAAATCCACGGAAGTTCTTCGTTCCTCGAAACAATTCTCCGTCTATCAACAGTTTTCTCTGCGCATCGTCTAGACTAATTACAGCAGGATCACCAAATTCCAGGCAACTGATAACGGCAACTCCAGGGTTCTTTCCGCCTGCTTCCATGTCCCACTCGATCAAGACTGTTTCGGCAGGAAGAATTGTCTCGTAACTATAAGTTTTCCTCACAAGTGTCATTGAGTCTCCTTGCTTCTTGTCGCCGGAGGTTGAACGTTCAACCTCCTTAGGCATAAGAAAACGACACCTAGCTTCCTGTGCCAATTGTTCCTTTTTACATCCGCAGAGGAAGACAAGGAACGAAAGGAAGAGAATGTGAACCCATAGCTTCTCCATTACCGAAATAATAGCACGCAGGGAAGTTCAGCCGATCCTTTTGTAGAGGGAATTGGGTAGGAGGTCAAAGAGCCATGCGATGATGCGCCAGCGCTTGAGGACGTAGACGAGGTCTTTCGTTTTGTTGCTGACTTCGAGGATGTCGTTTGCGGCTTGTTCCGGTGAGGCGACCCAGAATGGTTTCTCGGCTTTCATCATGGCGGTGTCGACGAACCCTGCGCGGACCTCGGTGATGGTGATCGGGTGCTTCAAGCGAGTGACTCGGCAACGAAGACCTTCGAGAAGTGAAGACTGGTATGCCTTGGAGGCATTGTAGGACATTGACTGACCGCCGCCGCGAACTGCGGCGACGGATGTGATCGCGATGAGGTGGCCGCTGCCACGTTTCTCGAAATGCTCTATGGCCGTGTAGGCTGCCAGAGTGAAGCCTGAGCAGTTCAATTCTACTGTGTCTGATGCGGTTTGGAAATTGAGGTTCGGTTCGACGTCGCCGGTTCCAGAGACGAGGAAAACCTTTTCTATGTCGGGATATTGGGTGAAAGCCTTTTCGAGGGTGCTCTTTGCGTTTTCTTCGTCGGTGAGGTCGAGTTGGATTGCGTTGTGTCCCTCGATTTTTTCAGGGGACCTGGAAAAGGTGATGCTTTCGATTTTCTGCTGGAGGTGAGCCGTTGCGAGAGCTTTTCCGATTCCTGTGGAAGAGCCGATGATTGCGGAGGTGACTGGCATGTTTGATACGCTGGGTGGGGAGGGTTTTGTGCTCAAAAGTCGAGGTTCGACCAAATTTGGGAGGCAATCGTATTATAATCTGAGGAGAAATTTCTCATTCCTTTTACCAAAACACCACGACCTATTATGGCTGATACCAAAAACACCCCCACCACTTTTAATCGTCGTCATCTGCTTGGCGGTGGCCTGGCTGCCGGCGCTCTCAGTATGGGTGCCTCGGGCATTCCATCGTTCTCGCAGGGACAAGATGGATCGTCGAAAATGGAAGGGAACGCACACGTCTACACTTTCCCGATTGGAGACTGCATGGCTGCGGTGATTTCGGATGGGCAGAAGTTTCGGGATGGTGGTTTGGATTACATCATTGCCGACGACAAGAACGCGGTGGCTTCTGCGCTGGAAGCCGCCTACGAGCCTTCGAATGGATTTTCTGCCGACTACAATGTGCTCGTGCTCTGGAAAGGCGATAATGTCGCTCTTTTCGATACTGGGAGTGGCGGAAACTCTCTGTTGATGGACGGGCTCAGCCAACTGGGTATTTCTCCTGACAAAGTGACAGAGATATTGATCAGTCACTGCCACGGCGATCACATCGGAGGAATTCTGGATGACAATGGAAAGCGCGTTTTCCCCAATGCGACGGCACATGTGTTAAAAGAGGAGCGTGACTTCTGGATGGGAGAGAACCCTGACTTTTCTGAATGCAAGCTGCCTGCTAAAAATGCCGATGGAATGGTGAAGTCTGCCCGGAAGGTTATCGAAGCGCTTGAGGCGGAAGGTGCTCTCGAGATTCGATCTCATGGCGATACTCTCTGGGACGGGATCGTGACCTACAAGTTGGCCGCAGGGCACACTCCTGGGCATGCCGTCTTTGAGATCATGAGTGGAGAAGATCGACTGATCCACATTGTGGATCTCGCGCATCACTATGTGATCATGTTTGCTGATCCTTCGTGGGCGATAGCGTTCGATGTGAATCCGACCGAAGCGATCGCTACGCGCAGGCAGATTTTTGCCGACCTGGCTGATTCGAAGGTTCGTGTGATCGGATACCACCTTCCGTTTCCCGCAGTGGGGCACATTGCCGATGATGGTGAAGGATTTCGCTGGGTTCCCGATCGCTGGCTAATGAGCGAGGCTGGTTAGGATTGGCAGAACAACATTGCCATTAAACTCCCATCCATCCCCATGCGGTGGATGGCCAGATGAGGCCGAAAATCACGGTGCCAATTGCAGTGACGATATGCCAGGCACGTTTCTTCGTCTTTAATAGGGCGATCAATCCGAACAAGATGATCCACAAGGGGCCGAACAGGCCCATGACCGCCCAGCCGATGGGAGCTAGTTGAAACATGCCCAGCAGGTCGTGCCATGGGGTGAATTCGACGTTCGGTTCCGGGACGTAGATAATCGCTTCGAATGAAACGACTGCTGTCGTGACTGCCATCGTCCCGAATGCCACGATTCCACACCATTCGGCGAAGATGAGCCAACGCCCTGGCGATGGGTTTGTTGGTTCCTCCATTCTATCGCGCGGGTGGGTATCTGTGTCAGGCTTTGGCGGTTTTCTTGTCTCTCTGCATGAGGGTGTAGAAGGCTGGCACCATGAGCGTCCCGAGAACAGAGGCGAGGATCATTCCGCCGAATACGACTGTTCCCAGTGACTGACGGGAATTGGCTCCGGCTCCTGCGGCGATGAGCAGGGGGAAGACGCCAAAGATAAAGGAGAGCGCGGTCATCATCACCGAACGGAAACGAAGGCTAGCGGCCTTTCGAGCTGCCTCGATTACGCTGAGGCCTTCTTCCTCGTGTGCGGTCTTTGCGAATTCGACCATCAGGATTGCCTGCTTTGTGGTCAGGCCAATGAGGAGGATGAGACCGATCTGCGCGTAGAGATCGAGACTGAGTCCTCGCAACATGATGGCGAGGAGGGCGCCGAGCGCTGCGATCGGGGTAATGTAGAGAACGGACATGGGGATTGCCCAACTTTCATACTGCGCGACGAGGAAGAGGTAGGTCGCAAGAAGGCAAAGCAGAAGAAGTGGGGCGATGCTGCCCGACTGCTGCTCCTGCAATGACGATCCTGTCCATGAAAAGGTCATCCCATCGGGAAGGGTGTCTTTCATTACGGTTTCAATTTCCTGCATGGCCTCTCCGGAGCTGTAACCGGCTCCCGCCGATCCGCGGAGCGAAGCAGACCGGAACAGGTTGTATCGGGTGATGGTCTCAGGACCGAGTGTGTCGGAGACTTCTACGAGTGAGGAGAGCGGCACGCGTTCGCCTTCGTTGTTCTGTGTGTAGAGTTTGCCGATGTCATCGGGTTCGTTTCGGAATTGTTCGTCTGCCTGCAGCATGACTTGATAGACTCGGCCATTCTGCGTGAAGTCGTTTACATAGCGACCGCCGAGGTAGGCACCAAGGGTGGAGAAAACGGTGGAGGGTTCGACGCTGAGAAGTTTTGCCCGGTCGCGGTCGACCGAGAGTTGAAGCTGGGGAACATCTGCTCGCCACGTGCTGGCGACGCGCGAGAGCTGAGGGCGCTGGTTTGCCTCGTAGACCACTCCGCCGACGGCTGCTGCAAGCTCTCCCGCCGGACGGGCCTGAGGATCCTGGACGACGGCTTCCCAACCGGAGGTGCTACCAAGGCCGCGAATGGGAGGCGGACTGAATGCGAGAACGGTCGCACCCGGCATGGAGCCGAGCTCTCCGAATAGTCGACCGACGATGGCATCGCTGGAAACGTCTGGCGTTTTTCGCTCGTCCCAGTGTTTCAACTCGGCTACTGCGAAACCGACGTTCGAGGCTGTGCCCGCGAGGATGGAGAAGTTTCGAATCGCGATGACGTTTTCCACGCCGGGCATTTTCATCATTCGTGCTTCGACTTCCGACATGAAGGCGTCGGTTCGAGCAAGGGAAGCGCCGCTGGGGAGTTGGACATCGACGAACAAGACTCCCTGGTCTTCGTTGGGGATGAAGCCTGTTGGTGTTTTGCCGAAGAGGAACAAGGTGAGAGCAGCTGCTCCGATCAGGATAGCTGCGGCGAACACCCTGCGAGCTGCAAGAAATCCTGCGCTGGAGACGAATGTGCCGGTGAGCTTTTCAAAACCAGCGTCGAACCAACGGAAGAGAATGAATTTTCTCCTTCCTTTCACCTCGGGCTTCAGGAAAGTCGCACAGAGGGCAGGGGATAAGGTCAAGGCATTCAGCGACGATATTCCGACCGCGATGGCGATTGTGATAGAGAACTGCTGATAGAGTCGCCCTTCGATTCCGCCAGCAAAAGAAACGGGAACAAAGACAGCCATCAAGACGAGAGTGGTGGCAATGATAGGGGAAAAGACCTCCTTCATTGTCACTCGAGTTGCTTCGACTGGGTCGAGTCCTTCCGAAAGGTGTCGTTTTACGTTTTCGATTACGACGATGGCGTCATCCACCACCACGCCAATGGCGAGCACGAGGCCGAAGAGGGAAATGATGTTGATGGAAAAGCCAACCATCGTAAAGATGGCGAAGGTGCCGATGAGCGACACGGGGATTGCGATGACCGGAACCAGTGTGGCTCGCCAGTCCTGCAAAAAGACGAACACGACAAAGAGGACCAGAGCGATCGCAATCACGAGGGTTATGACCAGCTCTCTCAGAGAAACGGAGATAAACTCCGTACCATCGTTCACGAGGGTGTAGGCCATATCGGAAGGAGCCTCTTCAAAGATCTCTTCCATCTTGTCTTTCACACGTTCGGCAACATCGAGTGCGTTCGAGCCGGGCATCTGATAAACAGCGAAAGCGATCGTGTCTTTTCCGTTGAGGGTGTTCACACCGGTGTAGGAACGAGCGCCGAGTTCGACGCGGGCGATGTCTTTTAAACGGAGGAGGCTGCCGTCAGCTTGAGATCGAATGACGATGTCTTCGAATTCTTCGGCAGTGGTGTAGCGTCCTTGTCCTTTGATGGTGTAGACCAGTTGTTGATCATCACTCGTGGGTGCCTGGCCGATGGCCCCGGCTGCCGCCTGGATGTTTTGTGATTGGATAGCGGCGGAGACTTCGTCTGGAGAAATGTCGAGATTCGCAAGGCGATTCGGGTCGAGCCAGACACGCATGCCGTATTCTGCTGATCCGAAAATATTTGTGCCGCCGACTCCATCTACGCGAGAGAGAACGTCTACGATATTAACCGAGATGTAGTTTGATAGTTCGAGCACATCGGTGGCGCCACCCTCTGACGTGACGGCGTAAATGAGAAGCATGTCTGACGAACGCTTTTCCACTACGACACCCTGTTCGTTCACTGCTGAGGGCAGGCGAGAGGCAGCCTGTGCGACACGGTTCTGCACGTTTACGGTGGCGATGTCAGGATCCGTCCCGAGATTGAATGTGACGGTGAGTGTGTAATTACCGCTGTTGGTTGAGGTGGACGACATGTAGGACATGCCTTCCACGCCGTTGACCTCGGACTCGATGATGGTGGCAACGGTGCTTTCAATCACCTCGGCGCTTGCTCCCGGATAGGTCGCCGACACACGAACTTCGGGTGGAGTGATACTGGGGTATTGCTCAATCGGAAGTGTCCGAATCGCAATGATACCCGCGATCGTGATCACGATGGAGATGACAAAGGCGAAGCGAGGCCTGTCGATGAAGAATAAGCTAAACATCTCGTGTGTGGGTTAGCCTTCTTTTGCGGATTCCTCTTTGGCCTTCCCTTTGGGTGTCGCTTCCGGCTCGCCACCTGCCGGAACTGCTGGAACGGGTCCGGGAGCCTGACTCGGTGGGACGGCGTTGACTTTGGCACCGGGGCGGACTTTTTCGATTCCCTGGATGATGACTTTTTCGCCTTCGTTCAGTCCTGCGAGAATCGACCAGTTTCGCCCAATGTGTTCGCCCGTTTCAACGCTGCGACGAGAGACACTGCTGTCTTCTCCGACCACGAGAACGAAGTGGCCTTTTTGATCTTGCTGCACGGCGGACTGTGGAATGAGTAATTTGTCCTGTGGGGCACCGCGCTGAACGGTAAGGTCGACAAACTGTCCCGGTTTCAAAATGCCATCGGGGTTTGGAAACTCGGCTTCTGCCTGGATGGAGCCAGTGGTGGTGCCGATCTCGTTGTCGAGGAAGACAATTTTTCCTTCATGGGGATAGCGATTCCCTGTCGAAAGTGTGATTCGGGGGATCAGTGTATCTCGAACGGGAGGAAGGTCTGGATCACGATCCTGAAGTCTTTGCAGCGCTTCAGTGATGAAGCGTTCGCTGAGAGAGTGCTTTACTCGAATGGGATCGGTGCTGACGATCATGGCCAGCGATCCGGTGGATGCATCTACGAGGTTTCCCGCATCAACCATGGCTTTACCGATCTGCCCGTCCATAGGGGCGTAGATCTTGGTTCTTTTCAAATCGAGCTCGGCAGATTTGAGTGATGCCTGCGCCTGGTCGACAGATGCCTGGGCCGTGCGCAAGTCGAATTCGGCCTGTTCGAGTTCGGTCTCGGAGATGCTTCCGGATTTTACGGAACGCATGCGCTTCAGATATTGCTGGGCGTTGTCACGCTGTGCCTCGGCGCTGGCGAGCTGTGCCTGTGCGGAGTCGACGGCGGCCTCGTAATCATCTGACTCGATCTCGAAGAGAAGGTCTCCTTTCTCTACCAGCGCTCCATCGTCAAAGAGTTGCTTTGTTAGAATTCCACTTACCTGCGCCCGGATGTCGACGCGGTCTTTTTCTGTGACTCGTCCTACAAAACTGACTTCGTCTGGAATGGATGTCTTTTCTACCTCAGAAATGGTCACGGTGGGTGTGCCTCCCGCGCCTGGAGGAGGACCGCTTGCGTTAGGCTTGCAGCCTGACACGAAGATGCCACCAAGCGCTGTGACTGCGATTAATGGAAAGGCGAGTGTGATTTGATTCATGCAGTGCGGGAAAATTTGGACGATCCTCGAAAAGGCAGCTTTCATTCGAGATTCAGGAAATTGTTACGTATCGTCTGGAGACAGCGGGTGAGGATTTTCATGTCGTAATCTGACAATCCTTCGAAGGTGCGCTCTCGGAGTTCATTGAGTTCAGGTTCAAACTGTTCGTAAAACTCCCGACCTTTTTCAGTGATCCAGACTTCGACCGCTCTGCGGTCTGTTGAGGAGAGGCGGCGTTTGGCGCAGCCTTTCTTTTCGAGGCTCTCGACCTGCCGAGTGATGGTAGTAATGTCGCGGAGTAAAAGCGCCGCCAGGTCGCCGATGCGGCGCCCGTCTTCGACCACCAACGCGATGAGAATGGCGACTTCTTCGGTGGTAAGATTGATTCCGATTTTGGAGATGGTCTTTTTTACCAACCGTCGAAGAAGGTGCGCATTTCTGTCCATCAGAAAGCCGGGTGCTGTGTCGAAATCGAAGGTCATCAATAGTATGTATCGTGCAATATTTGTAAAATACAAATAAAGAACAGGGCAAAGTGCCGTTATTGACTGTTGA
Source organism: Verrucomicrobiales bacterium (assembly GCA_002698785.1). Taxonomy (GTDB): domain Bacteria; phylum Verrucomicrobiota; class Verrucomicrobiia; order Verrucomicrobiales; family DEV007; genus Arctic95D-9. The sequence goes on from PAAG01000054.1 coordinate 23,898, forward strand.
GATTGGGAAACTTCGGCTGTTGGTTGTGGAAGATGTTCTCTTGAGATGCGATGGCATGGTTTATGCCCCGTAGTTCAGAGACTTAGCTGTTTTATGACGAACGAAGCCTGGCAGGAATGGCATGAGGTCCAGCCTGTCGCACTTGACTTGTTGCTGCTCAGCGTGGTGGCTTTGGGAGGGATCGGCCTTGGGCGGATTTCTATCGGAGGAGTGCGGGCTGGAATCGCAGGTGTCCTTTTTTCCGGATTGATCGCGTCGCACTTTGGGTTTCGGATCAACGAGCATGTTGCCCACTTCGCGAAGGAGTTTGGGCTAATTCTGTTTGTCTTTTCACTCGGGTTACAGATGGGGGCCGGTTTTTTTGCATCCCTCCGAAAGCAGGGGCTACGGCTGAATCTGTATGCCGCAGGGATTGTACTGTTGGGTGCGGCGATCACTTTGTTGGGTGCGAAATTGCTTGGGCTGCCCATGGCGGCGGCTGCGGGTGTGTTTTCGGGTGGTACTACGAACACGCCTTCTTTGGGTGCGGCTCAGCAAGCATTGACGGCGGCGGAAGGGGGAAACCCTGAATTGGCGGCCATGGCCTACGCGGCCGCGTATCCCCTGGCGGTTGTTGGCATTATTGGAAGCCTTCTGATACTAAAAAGGATCTTCCGGGTGAATGTCGAAGAGGAGGTAGAAAAATTCCGAGCGGAGAGGAATGCAGAGTTTGAGCCGCTTGAGCGGATGAATATCGTTGTGGAGAATCCGAATATCGATGGTCTGCAGATCGAGGATATTCCAGGACTGCATGAAACCGGGGTGATTGTTTCCCGAGTTCGCCGGAAAGACGATGCGGAGATCGAGACGGCCGGGTTGCATACCAAGCTCTCTGTTGGTGATATCGTTATGGTGGTGGGAACCAAAGCCCATGTGGAACAATTTCGCCTCGTGATTGGCAGTGAGTCGAAAGAAGACCTGATGGAAGCTCCGGGAGAAGTCTCATTTCGTCGCGTGACAGTGACGAATGAAAAGCTGGTGGGGAAATCGGTGAAAGAGTTGGGACTCGATGCTCTTTACGGTGTCACGGTGACGAGAGTAACTCGACAGGAACACCCTTTTACTGCGTTGCCTGAGGTTCATCTGCAATTTGGCGACCGGCTTCAGATCGTAGGGCCCGAATCAAGCTTGGAAGAAGCGACGAAAATGCTGGGTAACGAGGTGCAACGCCTCGACCATACGAGCTTTGCTACGATTTTTCTTGGGATCGCCCTGGGTGTTTTGGTGGGCCTATTGCCTGCGAAGCTGGACTGGCTACCGGCACCTCTTCGGCTGGGATTGGCAGGTGGGCCGCTGCTGGTGGCAATCCTTTTGAGCCGTCTGGGCAAGATCGGACCACTGATCGTGAATATGCCGGACAACACCAATCGTGCGCTGCGGGAGTTGGGTATCATCCTTTTCCTCGCCTGTGTGGGGTTGTTGGCTGGGGAACGATTCTTCGAAACAGTATTCACCAGTGAGGGACTGAAGTGGGTAGGTCTCGGAGTGGTGGTGACTTTGGCGCCTCTGCTGATCATCGGTGTCATTTGCAGGAAGTTTGGAAAGATGAATTTCATGAGTATCTCCGGGTTGCTGTCCGGCTCGATGACGGATCCTCCTGCATTGGCTTTTGCCACGTCGATGGCAAAGAGTGATTCGCCTGCGGTGACTTACGCGACGGTTTATCCGTTGACGATGATATTGAGGATCGTCGTGGCCCAGGTGATTGCGTTGCTTGTCTGGTAAGTAGCGGTTCGATTTGACTCATCGGGCTTGTGGAAATGAATCGCGCATATTTTGTCTTTTTAATCTGGATGATTTCGTCCGCATTTGGTTATCGTCCGGTGTAACGCAAATCCTCCTATGCATCAATATCTCGACTCTACAGATGAAGTGGCCCTCAAAGACTCCTTGGATCGAATCGCTCAGCAGCAACCGGATCAGGGATTGATTTATGAAGAGTTTGCCCGGTTCTCCAATCGGCTCCACCAGCGTGCGAGCGAAGCATTTCGCAGGTCTGACCTGAACCCTCTACACGAAGAGAAGATTCGGAGATCTTACCGAAGTATCGATATGCTCGCGCGAAACTTGGTTCGTTGCCTGGCTCCCGAAGAGAAGGATGCAGTGGTGAAAATTCTCGCTGATGAGATTCGCCAGTCTGTCCGAGCGAATTCCGGGCGAAATTAAGCACTTTTCTATCGCCGGGGTTTTATTACCTTTTTTCAAAAAAACGGAAAGCGCGGCCGGGTTACCCGAGCCGCGCTTTCTACGTCTAAATGAAACTGTGAGATAAAAGATAGTAGGCTGAATGCCTCTGCGTTTTATTTGCCGTAGTAAGGCTGTGGCGCTTCGCAATGTCCGCTATCTGCCTGTTCAGCAATGGCAGCAGCGAGGTCGCCGTTCCAGCCTTTGACTTTGATTTTCTGTTTGCCGTTGCGCTTTGTCTTCAGCTTAGCTTTGCCGCCGACGACTTTTACTTTTACCTTATGGTCTTTGGTCTTCACTTTCTTGACCTGGTCGTTGGCCTGAGTGGAGAGAGGCATGGCAGCAGCGAGAGCGAGGGTCGCTACGATTGCGAGAACTGATTTTGTGTGATTGAGCAGTCGTGTTTTCATTTGGGTAGGCAGGTGTGGATTAGTTGAGTGTTGAGATAACCCGTTTCCGGCTTTCTCTGTGGATACGACGAGCGAAATACCACTTCTTTCAAAAAAACGGGATTTTCTGATGGGGTGGCGTGAGCCTTGATTTTGTCAACTCTCTGGTATTCTGGGGGTTATTCCGTTTGTTTGAGGAAGTCTACCCCTTCCTGTTTGGGGTACCACACGCGTTCCAGCCAGAGGCCACACGCTGGTGCGGTGGGCCCTGCGAGTGTTCTGTCGCGGCTTTCGAGAATCATCGCCATGTCTTCGGCAGGGCGTTGACCTTCACCAATTTGTTTCACTGTTCCTGCTATAGTGCGAACCATTTGCTTGAGAAAGCCGGAACCCACCAAGCGGAGGCGCCAGAGAAAGTGTGTCGAGGTATCGTACTCGCCGGGGAGTGAAATTGGATGATGGGTGATTTCCACTTCATGGAGACTGCGAACAGTGGAGTTCACTTTTGCGCCCGCTGCAGAGAAGCCTGCAAAATCGTGTTCTCCCTGCAGGCAGGAGAGCGATTTCTGCATCAAGTCTCCGTCGAGAGGGTAGTGATCCCACAGGGCAGTAGTCCGCAGGTGTGGAAGCTGCGCAGGGCCTTGCTGAAAGTAGTAGCTGTACTGCTTCCGGATAGCTTCCTTTGCGTGGAACTCTCGTGGAACTTGTTCCAAGGCGAGGATTTGAATGGTATCCGGGAGTTCCTGATTGATACCAAGAATGAGGGATTTTTCCGAAAAACGTCCGGAGGTGAGTTCAAAGTGAGCGACTTGCCCGCTGGCATGCACTCCTGCGTCAGTGCGGCCGCTGGCGACGACGGTCACGGTTTCTGCACAAACCTCGTAAATTGCGGTTGCGAGGGTTTCTTCAATGCTCAGCTTCGGATTGCTATGGCGTCCTATGCCTTTCTGAGTCTGCCAACCGCAGTAATCGGTTCCGTCGAAAGCAAAAAGGATGGCGAATCGGGACTTCATAATAGGGGTACGTGGGGCTTAGGATGGATGGCGTCAATTCATTGTTCACGATGTGGCTCCCTTTCTTTCGGACTTGTCGGCCAATCGGATGGGGAGATACTTGCGTGGGTCGCTACCGTTCGGCCGGGTCATCTTGGTTTTTTCTTCTCACATTTTCCTTTTCGGTTTTCTGCCGCTGGCGCTGCTGCTGTATTATGTGACGCCTCCAAAGTGGCGGAGCTGGACGTTGACCGGGGTGAGTTATGTTTTCTATGGGTGGTGGAACCCATGGTTCTCGATCTTAATGGCTGGATCGACGCTGCTTGATTACGGATGTGGGCTGGCTATTTCTCGGAGTGGGGCTGGAACACCGGGAGCGCGAATGGCAATGCTGGTGTCGGTCGTAGCGAACCTGGCAGTGCTGGCCTTCTTTAAATACGCGCTGTTCGTCTCGGAAAGTGTGGACTGGCTGGCTGCGAGTTTTGGTTGGGCGGTGGGGGAACCTCCGGAGTTCTTGAGGACAATGGTTCTGCCTGTGGGGATTTCCTTCTACACGTTTCAGTCGATGAGCTATTCGATCGACTTGTATCGGGGGCATGCGAAGCCAGCTCGTTCGTTGATCGACTTTTCGTGTTATGTATCCATGTTTCCCCAGTTGGTGGCAGGGCCGATCGTGAGATATGGCTCGGTAGCGGAGCAGTTGAAAAGCAGGCGGCATTCGCTGGAAGCGTTTGTGTCAGGACTGACAAGGTTTAACTACGGATTTGCCAAGAAAATCCTCCTGGCAAACCCGATGGGGCAGGTGGCGGACTTGTGTTTCGAAGCAGGAGACGGGGCTTTGTCGGGTACGTTGGCCTGGATCGGAGTGTTGGCGTATGCCTTTCAAATCTATTTTGATTTCTCAAGCTATTCGGACATGGCTTTGGGGCTAGGGCGGATGTTAGGTTTTCACTTCCCTGAGAACTTTGATTCTCCCTACAAGGCAAAGAGCATTACGGAGTTCTGGCGGCGATGGCATATTTCACTGTCGAGCTTCCTGCGGGACTATCTCTACATTCCTCTTGGGGGAAATCGGCGAGGGCGAGTGCGAACGTATGTGAACTTGATGCTGGTGATGCTGATTGGTGGGCTGTGGCACGGAGCGCAGTGGACGTTTGTGATATGGGGTGGGGTGCACGGCGTGTGCCTGGCTGTAGAACGCTGGGCGAAGGGGCGAATCGGTTTTGCCATTCCGGGTGTTGCGAGATGGACAGTAACGTTTGGCCTGTTGTTGCTTACCTGGGTTTTCTTTCGGGCCGAATCGATGGAGGTGGCAGTGCGCTACATAGGCGCGATGTTCGGGACCCTTGAGGCGGGGCCGGAGTCGGGCCTGCTGAGGGCGATGGTGTTTCAACCTGCATCGATGGTGACGATGGGGGCGTGCTTCTTCATCGCCATGTTTTTACCGAATACAGGGCAATGGTTGAAGCGAGTGACGGGGTGGAAGGTGGCAACCGGGCAAATCTTGCTGGTTGTGAGTGTGCGCGTGATGTCACAACAGGGCTTCAATCCGTTTCTCTATTTCCAGTTTTGAAATGAAGAATCCGTATCATGACCAGTTGCAGGAGGATGAAGTGTCGATTGGACGGCGCGGGCTGCTGGTAGCTTCGGGGATATTTGCTCTTATTTTGGTATTTCCGTGGCTGGTTACCTTGGTGCGAGACCGAGGTGGGGTGGACCCTGTCGTGTGGTCGGGTTCGACGATCAGGAATCTGAAAGCGATGGAGAAATGGGTGGAGGGGTTGCCCGTTTTTGAGCGAGCGAGGGATGTCGATCAAGCCGTTCTGACCAAGATCGCCAATGTAGGGAATCGTAAAGTCGTTCTCGGGCAGGATGGATGGCTTTTCTATCGCCCGGATTTGGACGCGGTAGTGGGAAAGGGGCCCTTTTACAACGAGCCGCCTTCAGTATCCCGAGAGCGTGTTGTGGATCAATGGCGTCCCCCTCTACCGGAGATCCTTGATTTTGCCGCGCACTTAAAGAAACGAAATATTGAGTTGGTTTTCGTTCCAGTGCCGACAAAGCCGATGGTCTGCAACAGTGCTCTCGGCCTCGAAGGAGAAGCAATCGCTAACAAAGATTGGGATGACTTGAAAAGTCGGCTCGAAGAGGCAGGGGTGCGTGTTGTGGATCTGCTTCCCCTCTTGGCATCAATGCCAGAAGAGGAGCGTTTTCTGAAGCAGGATACCCACTGGACGCCAGCAGCGATGGAAAGGGCAGCGGCTCGAGTGGCGGAAATGATGCCCTCTTTTTCTCAAATCGAGGTAGTCGGCGAGGTTCGCGAGGTGAAACGAGGGAGCAAAGGAGATCTGGCGAGGATGCTGGTCCCCGATGAGATGGGGCTTTTCGAAGAGGAAACTGTGTCGCTACGGGTCGTGGAAGGTGGGCCCAGAATAAACAATGACGAGAGCACGATCGTCGTCCTCGGGGATAGTTTCGTGAATGTTTACGAAGACCCGGAACTGGGTTTTGCCGGAAACGGTGAAAGAGAGTCGTTATCCGCAGGCTTCTCCTCGCATTTGGCGCGTCATCTGGGTGTTTCGATTCAGACGATTGCGATAAATGGCGGCGGTGCCACGGAAGTGAGAAAGAATTTTGCCCGATTGGGTGGTAATTCGATCACGAGAAGGAGGGTGGTTGTCTGGGTTTTATCGGCCCGGGACGTTCTTTTGCCGGAGCTGCCGGCTCGGAGGGCCGGGATTAGATGGGAGCCGGTGGAGTATCCGGTAATCGTGAGATTTGAGGAAGCCGTGCCCGAGGAAAAGAAAGAGCGGGCGATTCGGGTGACTGCGACGTTGAAGGAACGTACTCGACTCGGGGATCCGAAGGAAACTCCCTATGATACAGCGATTTACTCCGCTGTTTTTGAGGCGGTGGAAGGCGATGCGATCAAGGAATACTATGTTTTCCTTTGGGGATTTCGGAAGAGGGAGATGGAACCAACTGCTTTTTTCTCACCAGGGCAGCGATATGAGCTAACCCTGGTCCCTCTGCAGGAATATCCTGAGGCGATGCGTGCTACGCAGTTGGATGATTTTTCCCGGTTTGACCTTACGCCATTTTTTGCTACGGATGCGAGTGAGATGAAATAGTGTATTGTTACGAAAAATGGGTATTTATTTACCTCGTTTTTACAGTGGCATTACAATCATCTTACAATTTTCTAATAGTGTGAAAGATTGGGTGTCTTATTCTCGTAGACAACAGTCAATATCAATGCCAGAGGAGGGGCATACTTATGAATCAGACAGAGGAGAATTCAGAGCAGAATACTTATTCGCACATTGAGGTCGTTCCCAGCGAGCCTCAGCCGGAAATGCAGATGGAACCAACCGCATACCGTATGGGCGAATCGCTGTATCTTCAGGAGGGAGCTGGACTGCCTACAGAACGCTGCATCTGCTGCGGGAAGAAGTCAGTAAAAACGGTATCAAAAGCGTTGCGTACTCCGTTGAAGCCGATGACGTGGTTTGGAAAGACCAAGACTGTCGAGTTCGGCGTATGTAAAGAACATAAAGAAAGCAATGCTATGGGATCGGCACTTACTTACTCTGCCTTGATAGTAGGGATACTTATCTTGGTAGTTGGTGCAGTATCCTTGAGTTTTGCTACCATTTTCGTTGGCATGCTTGCGGTAGCTGTATCGGGTGTTTTTCGTGCTCGTATGCCGGTTTACACTGCTGATCCATCCGTGGAGCCAGTGGAAATCAAGGGGCATAGCCTGTCCTATCTGGATCTTGTTCCGGAAGCCGTTTACACGGAAGAGTGAGAGAGGCCTTCTCTCTTGATCAGCAGGCAGATCGTATCCCGGCTTCGAGGTTGTTTCCGTCGAAGTCGAGCAGATACGCTGCGTAGTAGCCATTTCCGCAATGCTCTGGTGAACCGTTGCACTTCGCACCGGATGCGATGCCCGCTTTGTGGAAGAGGTCTACGGCCTCTTTCGACGGAGCGCGAAAGGATAGGTGCATTGGACGCTGATGTGCCGGATCTAAAGGAGTGCCGTGGTAGTCAGCCCCCTTGCTGATGCCTCCCAGCCATAGAAATGGTAGGTCTGTGTCCCCTGCGAAGATCATGGCGTTCCATTCTGGCTGTCGCTGGAGAACGTGAATGCCAAGGGGTGAAAGGCAAGCTTCGTAGAGTAGGGAGCTTTTGGAGAAGTCAGAAACAAAGATGCCGACGTGATCAAACATGGTGCAATTTCCAGATGAATGCGTTTCCGCGTTTCTCACTGCGATCCAGTGAGATGTCTTTTTCCAATTGCCCTACCCACTCGGGACAGGGAGAGCGATAGGGGAGGTTGAGCTCGTCCCGCAGTTCCTTCCATGTCTTCCCATCTCGGTGACGGATCAGCTCGTCGCGGATGGTATCCCTGAACTCGGTGTATTTCATGAAAGGGTAAGTTAGTGAATGTGCAGGCTAAGGGAAGTGAAAAGCGCAAGATCGACCGTGCAAGTTTAACAAGTCAAAGGGGAATGGAATGGATTTGGTTTGGGTATATCGATTGTGAATCAGGGAGTTATGAGATTGGTATGTGCTCTGCGATTACCGGAGGAGAACAGTGTGAGTTAGCACTGCCACAACAACAAAACCTACACAGCATGAAAAAAGAAATCATCACTATCATGGCGGCCTCCGGCCTCCTTACCGTCGGATACTCGGAACAGGAGAAGTCCGAAACCCAAAATACTGAAACTTATTCTGAATCGCAGCAAGTTGAACAGCCTGTCGACGCTGAGATGGGGCCTGAATTCGTTGATTACAGCGGCATTCTTGATTCTTCCGATATCATTTCCGAGGGCGTTTATAACATGGAAGAGGAAGAGATCGGATCTGTTGATCGACTTCTTTTCAACAGCGACTCCGGCGAAGTTGAATTCGCAGTCGTTAGTGTAGGTGGATTTCTCGGCTTGGGAGATCGCCTTGTAGCGGTGCCTTGGACTGAGTTCGATGTGAAGAAAGAAAAGAACTCTGAAAAGATGACCGAAGCTGAGACTTCTGAAATGAAAGAGGAGCAAGCTGAGGAAGTAGCGGAGCATCAGGAAGAAGTAGCTGAAGCAAACGAAGAGAAAGCTGAAGAGACTGCCGATAATGCCGAAAATAGCGAAGAGCTTGCCGAAGCGAAAGAAGAACAGGCAGAAGAGAACGCCGAGATTGCTGAAGAACAGCAGGAAGTAGCTGAAACCGAGACTACTGAAACAGAAAGCGAAGTGAAAGAACTCGTTGTTCGTCTCTACCTCGACATCACTCGCGAGCAGCTGGAAAAAGCTCCTGAGTTCGATTCGACTCTTCCTGGAATGACCGAATCGAAAGAAGGTTCTGACACCATCTCTGAATTCTGGAAAAAGGATTGGGAGACCACGAAGTCTGAAAAAGAAGCTGACAAAACAGCTAGTCTGTAATCTCTGAAATTGTAACGAGAATACACAAGTCTTTAGCGGCGCGGGAATTTCTCCCGCGCCGTTTTTCTTTGCTGCATGTGCGTGTGATGAGTGAGATAAGAAAGGGTAGCCTCGTTTGTGCATGAAGATTCGTTTCGCCTCCACTCTTCTCCGCCTGGTAGCGATATTGACTTCAGTGATTCTGATTCCCGAAAGCCTGCTCTTTCTTGGGTTGATGACTCGAAATGTGTTTCGGTTTGCTCAATCGATTTCAGCTGATGGTCCTCCGAGTTGGTATTTTCTCCTGTTTGCTGTCGGGCAGACCGCAGCCGCAGTGCTTTGCTGGATGGGGTGTCGAATGGCTTGGCGACGACTCGAGGTGACGAACCGGCGATTGCTCACCGGGTGTGATGAAGAAGAGAGAACTCGTATTTCGGCAAAGAAGGCGGTTTCGAAGTTTCTGCTCTTTGTTGGTTTCGTTTTGTTCGCATTTGTTCTGGCTCCGATCATCTGGTGGATCGGCGTTATCTCGGGGCACGAGCGCACAGCGGGTTGGTTGGTTGGTGTTCCTATCGTTATTGCCTGCTGCTTTTATCTTGCGTTCTTGTTCTTTCCTCACCGAAGGAAATAGGGAAACTGGAATGCCTGATTGAATTTCGTGTCTTGGTTGATTTGACAGGAGGTTAGAGAAGCGATTATCTCGGTGCGGAAATGGCTTCTCCTGAACAGGTCGATTGGTACGATACGCCGCTTTTCTATGACATCGTTTTCGATGGAGATTCGCCGGCGGAAGGTGCTTTTCTTGAAGCGGTGCATCGGGAGTATGGTCGAGGGAACCGTTCAAAGCGTTCCGTGATTGAGCCGGCTTGTGGCAGTGGCAGGCTTTTGCTGGAGATGGCGAAAAGAGGTTGGTCGGTGGCTGGGTTTGATGCGAATTTCCAAATGTTGGATTTCGCCAGAAAGCGGATGAAGGGCAATGGGCAGAGGGGAACGATCTGGGAAGATCGAATGGAGAGCTTTCGGGTGCCACGGAATAGGAAGTTCGATCTTGCGCATTGTCTGGTGAGTTCGTTCAAGTATCTCCTGACAGAGTCACACGCAGAGGCTTGCTTTCAGGGGGTGGCCGATTGTCTGAAGCCGGGTGGGGTTTTTGCGCTGGGGTTGCACATGACAGATTACGATAATCTGCGGGTGACACATGAAAGGTGGGTTGATTCTCGAGATGGGGTCAAAGTGGTGAGTAATACGCGGACCTGGCCTGCGGATGTGGAGCGAAGGATCGAGCCGATTCGATCGAGGTTGAAGATTACTTTTCCAGATGGGGAAGAGCGATTCCAGGAGACCCATTGGGAGGCTCGCACCTATAGTGCGAGTGAGTTGAGAGCGTTGGTTGCCAGGGTGCCTGAGTTCGAGTTGGTGGCCTGTCATGACTTTCGGTATGACATGGAGGAGCGCCGTGAGCTTGATGACTCTTATGAGGATATTATTCTGATCTTGCGAAAATAGGGAGAGAGTTAGGGTTTTTCCGGCTTTAGGCCAAGGGGGCGGCTGATGAGCATTTTGAGCTTTGCCTTTTGTGACACCATGTCCTTGGCCAGGATGTCTTCTTCGGTGAATCTTGCGAGAAGGATCTCGCCGTCCTTTGAGCGGTTGCGGTCGTATGAGATGTAGATTGTTCCGTCTGGTGCCTGAAAACCGTCGGGATAGGAGATGCCTTTTCTTTCGTCGAGAACGAGTCCGCCTTTCCAAGTGGAACCGTCGTCGTCGGAGAGCCAGGCGCTGAGCTGCTCTCGGCCGGTATGGGCGTCTATCTGGTCACCGTGCTTGATGAGGAGGAGTTTGCCTGATTGAAGGCGGCGTATGTGGAAGCGGGCGACGGGATGTGCGATCGCTGAGGCGACTGGATCGGACCAGGTGTGTCCAAGGTCGGTCGAGGTGCTTTCCATGATGCCTTTGGAGGTGCGTGCGAGCATCCAGAGGGATTTGTCGTTTTTCTCGACTATCATGTGTTCGTGCCAATCCGGATTCGGGAATGTGGCCATGCCTCGGCGCTCCCAGGTTTCGCCTTCGTCAGTGGAGACAAATACATTGGCGCCTCGGTATGGGTTGAGTTCGGTGAAGCAACCTTTGAAGGGGCCGAATCCTCCTCTTTGATCGAGGGAAATCGGGAGCATCCATTCACCGTTTTTAAGGACCGTGGGTTTGTTCAGGGTGACTCCGTGCCAGATGCGTCTCGGTTCTGACCACTTGGGAGTATCGTCATCAGGGTTTTCGCAGATCGAAGCCCAGACTCCAGCACGTCCATCGAACATGTCCATCGATTGGTCGAAGATCAGCCAGAGCCGCCCGAGGGGATCGGTCCAGAGATTACCGACCAGGATACTGCGTTTTCTGGGTAGTTTGTCAGAGTGCGAGTCCACTACGAGTCGTGGTTTTGACCAGGTCTCTCCGTCGTCGTCGCTGGTAGCGAGAACGAAGAATGCGTCGGGGCTGTCGCCGCCTGCGACCCAGCATGCCCAGAGTCGACCGCCGGGAGTCCGCTCTATTCCGATAGTCATGCCATAGTCGAGCTTGTCGTAGTCGTACTCGGGAAGGGGAGATGTGTTGAGTTTTGGCGGGATGAGGGCGAGGTCTGCCACCTTCTCCATTACTTCGATCTCGAATACCCGAATCTCTTCATCTGTGAGGTTTGTGAAATCCTGTTCTGCCTTTCCTATGGGCGATGCAAACTGTGCCAGCGCACAGATGAGGGGGAAGATGTTCTTCGGGGTAAAGGTGCATGATTGCATCATAGGGAAGAGGGAAACAGATTCGTGCGGCTATGTGCAAGTGATTCAGGATCACGTGACTCGGGGGAAAGTGGGTAGATCACCGATGGGAGTAAGTGGAATAGTTGGCACTTTTTACGCGTCTATCTTGAAGCAGAGGAATTCGGAAATGGTTTCGAGTTTCGAATTAGTGAGCTAAATTTGTCTTATGAATCTTGAGGTCCTCAATCGTGCGGAAGGCTATTGTCAGCTTGAATTGTGGAAGGATGCTTGGGATGCAATGGAGGAACTCTACAACTGCGAGAAAGCTCACCCTGAAGCGGCGGCAATACGACTCCGGATCGTGGTGGCTCTTTCGATGTGGGAGAAGGGTGAGGAGGTTGCGGATCATTTGAGCGAGAGCGCGCGAATCGAGTATAAGCGTACCGCTGCTCAATATTATCTGAAGCGTGCCCGGGTCATTTTTTACGAGGGGGATCCTCCGGAAGCGCGGCGGCACTTTCAAAAGGCTGTCGGTGCCTGGCCTGGTATTGACCGGGAATTCACCGACTGGGACCTCATGGAGTTAGCTCCTGAGGGGTTTGAGTAGAATTGGGCTTACGGGGGGAAGAGTTACGAGGAAGGACCTCTCGGTGTAGGTGCGCGCTCTAGTTGTCTGTTAGGAGGAAAAAGAGTATCTCAGAAAATGATGGGAAATGATGGGGGGTTCGTTTTTCATCATTTCTGTGGGTAGTTTTTGTCTATCGTGTTGGTTGTGAGTGTTTTGTGTGGATTTTTCTTTCCTGCATTTTCCGTCATTTCCTCGCATTTAGGTCTTTTTGCTTTGGATCGGTATTGGAGGAGGGTTGAGTCGTGTAGGCCTGTATGGTGCCTGGGGGCTCCCCACGTTTTGGTATTGCTTATTCTAACATAAACACAAAGGCATTGGAAGGGATATGTGGCTGGTCGGTTCGGTCTGTTGATTTGCTGGCTTGAGGGATGGGTTTGCTATATTGGATTTGTAGGAACTTTTTTGATGTGATGAGGCGAATTGAAATGGTGGCGTATCGGCAGGAATGGCCGGGGGAGTTTTTCCGTCTGGCTGGGGCGATTCGTGAGGCGGTCGGTGAGGAGGTGCTGCGAATCGATCATATCGGTTCGACGTCGGTGCCGGGGTTGTCGGCGAAGGATGTGATCGATATCCAGGTGACGGTGAGAGATCTGGATGATCGGTCGGTGGTGGAGGCGCTGGTTGGGCTGGGGTATTTGTTTAAGGAGCGGGTTATGCGTGATTTGCTGGTGGGGACGGCGAAGGATTCGCGAGAGTTGCGGAAGTTATTCTTCCGTGAAAAGCCGGGGGAGAGGCCTGCGAATATCCACATCCGTGAGATGGGGCGGGTGAATCAGCGATATCCTCTTTTGTTTCGGGATTACCTGCGAGCGTTTGCTCCGGTTCGGGAGGCATACGGGCAGGTGAAGAGGGAGTTGGCCCAGCGGTTTCCGGAGGATGAGGATGCGTATTATGCGATCAAGGATCCGTATATGGATACGGTGTATTTTGCGGCCGAGGCTTGGGCGAAGGATGTGGGGTGGGAGATGGATGGGGCGTTTGTTTGATTGGGGCTGAAAGTGTTGAGGGGAGTATCGAGACGTTCTAGTATTACAACTATGGAAGGAAGGCGGAATTGGACGCGAGAGGAACACGTGATGGTGTTCAACTTGTACAATCAGCTCCCATTTGGGAAGTTTCATAAGGGAAACTCTCTGGTGAAAGAGTGGGCGGAGATGCTGGGCCGGACTCCTAGTGCGGTCGCTCTAAAACTAACTAATTTTGCTCGATTGGATCCCGCTTTGCAGGCAAGGGGGATTTCCGGGATGTCGCACGGGGCAAAGGGGGAGGAAGAGGTTTGGAAGGAATTCGCAGCGGATCCGGAGAACTTTGCTTATGAATCTGCAGTTCTTGTTGCGCAGCATAAGAATGAATCGCTAGTCGACTCCGAGGATCTGGATTTGCCGGAAGGAAAGGACCGAGATGCCAAGGTCAGGGTGCGGGTGAACCAAGCGTTTTTCCGCAAGCGCGTTTTATCAGCATATGGCTTTCGTTGCTGCGTAACTGGCCTGAGATTGCCGGAATTGCTGATGGCTAGTCATATTGTTCCGTGGGCGAAGGACAAAAAGAACCGATTGAATCCAAGAAATGGATTGTGCCTAAATTCACTGCATGACCGGGCGTTTGATCAGGGGTTGATGTGGTTGGATAGCAAACTGTGCGTGCAATTTTCCGACCGGTTGCTGGATCTGAAAGCTTCGGATTGGGGAGATGCGAAGTGGATGGTGCAGTTTGCAGGGAACAGGCTGATTGTTCCGAAAGGTTTTTCGCCGAGCCGGAAGTTGATTGCGAAGCACAGAGCAGTTGCTATGGCGGGCTAATCGGGGCTGTAGGTCCTGCTTGGAAATTTTGAGTAAGGTTTTTGACTACAGTGCTTTAATGTGTTCTGTTGAACATATTGATAGGCTTGGGCAAAATGCTTCGGACCGATCATGGAAGTGAGTGCGCTCGAAGACCATCGTGACAGATGGGGGGGCCGCATTGTGACTGTGCGGCGAAGATTCGTCCGTTGCTGATCAGGCGTTAGAGGAATCTACTGCGAAGGAGGCGAGTTGGATGGTAGACCGATACGTGGATGAATTGAAAAATTGAACGATTCGAGGAAGTAAAAAATGAAAAGCGGGAAGTGATAGTATACATTTCGTCTTTGCCGGGTAGTGGGTGGTGAGAGTGAGCACGAAAATTTATGTTTCTCGCCGGTATGCCTTGGGAGGAGAATCCAATTTCTTGTCATATGTCTATTGAACTCTACGACCAAACTCGGAAATACTTTCTGGACTTGATAGACCACTTCTATGTGAATGGTGGCGATTTTGAAACCTCGATTCGAGAGGCAAAAAAGGCGGCAGAGCGAGCTGGATTCACGAATTCTGACATGGTTGAAATCATGTTGGAAAGATGGGTAGAAAAGATTGAAGACGCTCTTTCCGACGGCGTTTTGACAAAGCAAGAGGATAGGAACTTGAATCTCATTGCTCACCATCTCGATACTCGCACTATTGAAGTCGGAGATCACAACCATTCGCATATGAATGCGCTTATTCCCAGGGTTCAGGAATTGATCGATCAGATGAAGAAGCTATCGACAATTCGCCGTTTAAGAGATGGCGAGCTGGATGCTTCGTCGTTCGATGGTTTGATACCATTCAAACTTCAGAACGGAGAGATTCCAATTTGGAAAGCTGAAGACGTTACTCTTCGAGAATTCGTGAAGGAAAGGAGTGTAAAAGGGCAATCTTTCGGAGTGAGTATCCGTGTCGCGAAAGGAGTTTATGTGAGGCCCTCTGCATTTTCTGCCGCCCCTCAGCAAAAAGAGTCTTTGAAAGATGTAGACAAGGGGACTGTCATACTGACCAGCAAACACATCACCTTTGATGGGGCGATAAAACATTTCAAGATTCGCCTTACTTCACTGGCGAATATCCAGCCATTCTCAGATGGCTTGGAGCTCCAAAAGAACACCCAGACGGCTCGTCCGTTCTTTCTGTTTCCTTTCGACGGTTGGTTCTTTTATAATTGCATTCAGGCCGTCTAGGCTTTGCCACCCATGAATTACTAAAGGTCATTGTTTGCCCGCCGTGACTCCAGCGGAGAGAATTAGGGGACATCTAAAATGGTCGGTTCGATGTGGTTTCCGAGTTCCTCGGTGTGAATTTGACGTGTTGCAGGGTTCCCCAGTGAAACGTGCGTTGCTGCTTCTGTTTGTAGCAGCCGCTTTTCCCGTGAAGGCTTGCCGTTCTGATTCGTTTGGATAAATTCGGTGATCACCGGCGGGGTAGATGTGAGCCCAATGGAAGGGCGTTGGCGGTGATTGTTATCCTCGCTCCTTGTCTGAATCCATTGCGTCTAGCTTCCTTGCTTCAATTACGCTTTGGTGAAGAGACTGGGCCTTGTTGAACACGCTCAATGCCTTGTTACGCGCAATGCCCAAGCTCTCCATCAGAGTGACAAACTCGGATTCAGTCCAGTTCTCCGTCGCAATCTGATCGGTAGTCAAAAGTTGAGAAAGCTCTAACCGACTTTCTCGAGAGAGTTTAGAGAGGATCCAGACCAACATTCTCTCTTGGGAATCTGGTTCAGCTTCCTGCTGAATTTTTCGATTACTCTTTCTCTCGCAATGGATTCCAGCCACCCTGGAAGTTCTTCTCTACAAACCTCCAACGCAGTCGTTACAGCATTCAGAAGTTTCCGATCGAAAGAAAACTCAACATCTATTCGATCATTCTTACCTTCCGAGAGATTGCTGTTACTTTCTCGATTCATCGATTTGTCACTGAACTTCGGACTTCGTGGGTCAGAATATTCGATATAAGAAGGTTTTTCCCCAGCTCAGTATTTACACAGTTTTAAGGGGCGGGGAATCCTTTATAGCCCTTTAAATAATATTTGGGGATTACAAAAACACGCCCGCCGTGATTCGAACACGGGACCTACGGATTAGAAGTCCGTTGCTCTATCCAGCTGAGCTACGGGCGCTTTGGTTGTCCGATGGTGGTTCGGACGGGGCGGGTAGTATCGGTGAAATTTCCGGGAGCGCAAGATGGAAGGGCGCGGTGAAGTGATCGGTGATCAGTAATCTGTAATCTGTGCCGAAAAAGCAGCCGGATGCGGGTGGAGAATGTTCAATTTCCGGCGGTTACTGTTCCATTCTTCGGGAATTTGACGTCCGATTGTTGGCGCTGGGGGCTGTACGTGGGTTTTGAGGCACGAAGGCACGAAGGCACGAAGGCACGAAGGCACGAAGGCACACGGACAGCCGTTGGCGTCCGGTGAAGGCACAAAGGGGCTGGGCTTCTGGTAGGGGGCTTTGGGAAGTTTTAGGTT
Source organism: Verrucomicrobiales bacterium (assembly GCA_002698785.1). Lineage (GTDB taxonomy): Bacteria > Verrucomicrobiota > Verrucomicrobiia > Verrucomicrobiales > DEV007 > Arctic95D-9. The sequence goes on from PAAG01000054.1 coordinate 40,599, forward strand.
CGAACGGGGATTTTCGAATTTTTGGATGGAGGGAACGTTCAACTTCCAACGTTCAACGTTGAACTTTCAAGTCGGCCTTGGCTCTGGGGGCTGCGTGAGGGCAGGGCGCGGGGTTGGTGCTCGCTGCTGTCTTGACGTGGCCATTGCTGGTGCTTCTCTTCTGTTGAGGCTTCGACTGAAGTCGAAGTTACGTCCATTGCTGGTGCTTCTC
>PAAG01000055.1 GCA_002698785.1 Verrucomicrobiales bacterium
AAAAACGGACCACCACCACCCGCCGGGACACCCCTAACCGCTACCTTTCCGCCCTCATATGTCAAAGCCATTTCCACGCAACAGGCCAACAAATTTCACAGCAATCCTGCGCTAAAGAAAAGACACTAGAATTCCACCCGCAATCGAGGCACAACGCAGGCTGAGGGGGAAAGACTCATCGCCCGTAGGGCCCCTTCTCGCAGCAATCCGGCGTAGCCGCTAACTACTGCCCCCTAAAAGAATACAGGTGGGAGCGTTCAAGGTTTTGGGATAGGTTCTAACAAATGGGTCATTTCCGTAACAAAAAAAAGAGCCACTTTCCCCACACCCTCGCTCGGCAGTGCGGGTAGCTCCCTCGGAAAATCAGATCATTCAGCGGCAGCGGGTTTTTCCGTAAAAAACGCACCGAGCACCAGAAGTATGCCCAAAAGAAAGATCCACCTCCCGCTGACGCGATAGCACCTCCCCCCGCCAGCCACACCCAGCACCCGAAATCGCTCATTATTTCGGCAAAAAGCAACACCTCCCGCCCGCAAGTGAAGAAAGCTTCCTTTGACGGATCGGTCATCGTGCCTTCTGCTGGAGGTGTGTAATGAGAGCATCCCTCTCATTCGATGTCTGAACCGCAACACGGACGATCGTCCCACAGGAACGCTGTTGCCCGAGGAATTCCCCGTATCCCTCACCGTCGCTCCCCTCCACGGAGCCTCGTCGCGCACCCGTGCGGCTATCACTTTTCAACCCTACAAATGATGACAAAACGATACCGAATACAGTTTCCACCAGAACAAGAACACGCACTCGCACAGTCCGAAGCCTACTTTTTCGTCATGGAAGAAGGCGAACGCGTGAAACTTCGGTTCCACGACTACGGCGAGATCTACTCCCGCCCCGGACTCTACGAACAACTCTTTTACGATCGGTTAAAATGCACATCCCCACGAAAAGTCACCGAACTACTCGAACGAAGCGTAGCCTCAGAACTCGAAGGCTGCAGCGAACTCCGCGTCATGGACCTCGGTGCCGGTAACGGGATGATGGCAGAGCGCCTCCGCGGAATCGGCGTCGCACGAATCGTCGGAGCCGACATCATCGACGAAGCCCAGGACGCAGCCTTTCGCGACCGCCCCTTCGTCTACGACGACTACCTCGTCTCCGACTTCACCAAACTGACAAGCAACGAAAAACTCGACCTCGCAGACTGGAATTTCAACTGCCTCACATCCGTGGCCGCGTTAGGATTCGGAGACATACCGCCCAGTGCCTTTTTCGAAGGACTCCGCCTCGTTGCAAAAGACGGCTGGGTCGCCTTCAACATCAAAGAAACATTCCTCGATCGCTCCGACAAAACCGGCTTCTCCCGCTTCATCCGCGAACTCATCTTCTCCGAATACCTCAACGTCTACCAGCTCGAGCGCTACACCCACCGCTACTCCATGGAGGGAGTCGGGTTGAAATACTACGCCCTCGTCGGTCGCATCTCAGCCCCCATCCCCGACGACTTCCTCGAATCACGAGGCATCGAGTAGAAAGGCCACGAGTGGAATCAGAAGGCGGCGACAGACCGAAAATACGCAGAGCCCTGCACCTACTCGCGCTGATCGCTGCGGGAGAAACCATATTCTTTCTCCCCTTCGTCCTCGCCAGAGTGTTTCGGCCTACCGTGCTGGAAGTCTTTGAACTAACAAACCTCCAGCTCGGCACCGCCTTCGCCATCTACGGCGTCGTCGCCATGGTCGCCTACTTCCCCGGAGGCCCCGTGGCAGACGCCTTCAGCCCACGAAAGCTGCTGTCAGCCGCCCTCCTCACCACCGCAGCCGGCGGGCTCATCTTCTTCACCGTGCCATCCCTCGCCACCCTGAAATGGCTCTACACCTACTGGGGCCTCACCACCATCGCCCTCTTCTGGGCCGCCCTGATGCGGGCCACACGCGAATGGGGTGGCGAGAAAAAACAAGGCACCGCCTTCGGCATCCTCGACGGAGGTCGGGGCCTTCTCACCGCCATGACAGGCTCAGCCATGGTCGCCATCTACGCAGGCCTCCTACCGGCGGACGTCGAAACCGCGACACTCCAGCAGCGGACAGAAGCCTTCCGTCACGTCATCCTCATAACAGCAGGACTGACCGCCGCGACCGCAATACTGGTGTGGCTCATCCTGCCAAAACAACATTCCCGCAGAGCCACCCACCACTCCCGCCTCAACATGCACGGCATCCTGCACGTCGTAAAAATGCCGACAGTCTGGCTGCAATCACTCATCATCATCTGCGCCTACGTAGGCTTCAAAGCCACAGACGACTTCTCCCTCTACGCGAGCGACGTACTGGGACTCGACGAAGTACAAGCCGCCCGCGCCGGAACCATATCCCTCTGGATACGCCCAGTCGGAGCGATCGCTGCCGGCTACCTCGCAGACAGGACCAGCCCTGGCACAATGACAATCGTGAGCTTCCTCCTCCTCGCCATCGGCAGCCTCATCCTTGGGTGCGATCTCATCCGCACCGGACTATACATCCCCTTTGTCATGACCGTCATCTGCGCCAGCCTCGGCATCTTCGCCCTGCGCGGCCTCTACTACGCGATCATGAAAGAAGGCAAAGTGCCCCTCGCCTACACCGGGAGCGCAGTAGGAATCGTATCAGTGATCGGATACACCCCCGACATCTTCATGGGCCCCGCCATGGGGCACCTCCTCGACACATCCCCCGGCCCCGCCGGCCACCAGCATGTGTTCCTGTTAGTATTCGCTTTCGCCATCACCGGCCTCCTCCTCAGCCTGGCATTTTATAAACTCACCCGGCAAAGCCAGAAAAACACCATCGCGCATCAGCGCAGGTAGGGACTCGCGGCTCTCGAGTCCATTCGGTCTATCGGTCACAAATCACATCAAAACTCCCCCGATTCGCAAAGAAACTCGGATTCGAATCATCCAGTTCGATCACCTTCGTAAAAAGCGGGATCGCCTTCTCGAACTCCCCCTTATTCAAACTCCGCCTCGCCAGCCAAAGCCCAGTCCGAAGCCGATTGCTCAGCCAACGAACAGGCACCAAGTAGAGTCATCGCAAGTAGGAGGGTGGCTGAGAGATTCATTTCATTCTATATTGTAAGAGAATTGTTGGGAAGCCTAACTTCTTTCTCTACAACAAATTGAAAGAGATATCTTCTGACCGTCCATGCAGCCTACCCGGAAAATGATGTTGATTTTTCAACATAATGACGAACGAGTCATTCTACAGATTTACAAATGAGTAATAAGACTCCAGTTCGAATTTATGTCCTGTGGCACGAAGAATTTGAAGAGGGAATTGAGCTAGCCAGACATATCTACCATTGGTTCAGATTACCATCTGCCGAGGGAATCCCGGTCTATCCCAGAGCTTGGAACCCTGAAGCGATAGAGAATTCGGGCCGAACAGAACTCCCGGATCCAATCGAAGAAGAATCGTGTCTTCACAATTATATCTTTCCTCTAGTCGAAAACCATATGGTCGCATCTCTTGACTGGAGGGACACGATCCGGGAGTTCGCAGAGAAACACGAGAACGGACAAAAGAGAGCGACAGGCACCAATAAGAAGGCAAAGACTCACCTCTTTCCGATTGCTCTGGACGATAATGCTTACCAATTGCCTGACGAAGTGGCCCGGCTGAATTTCATACGGCACACGGGATGGCAGGAGGAAGAGGCTTCAGAGCGTCTACTGACTCGAATGACTGAAGTCCTTTGCCGCTCGTTGCGTAGTGAACTAATCACTGCGGATAATACAATTCCAGCAAGCAAAGACCCCCTGGCAAGCTCGCCTGCCAATCAATCGATTACCATATTCCTGAGCCACGCTAAAGCAGACGGCACCGATGTCCCGAGGGAATTGAAAGAGTATATCCAGTCGCAAACTCAATGTAATACATTCTTCGATGAAACCGACATTCCGTTCGGCAGTAAATTTGCCGATGAAATTTCCGGATCGATCACAACAGAATCCGCGGGACTCATTGTAGTCCAAGGGAACCACTATGCCAACCGACCATGGTGTCGCGAAGAACTCAGGATGTTTCTCGAACCGAGATACGTTAATAGCGACGACAAGAAAACTGGGGGCGTCCCCCCGATTATTTCCTCCATGCCACTGGTCGTAGTCACAGAATTGAAAGATGGCAAGCCTGCCCGAACAATTCCAGAACTCGGATACGCCACCATAGTGCCATGGGAGCCTGGTAACCCGCGTAGCGCGGTGGTCACGATGCTTAGAGAGATATTATTCTCAGTGTTCTACCGCTTTCTCTGCATTCGGACAGCGTCGCTGTTAGAAGAAAATGAGGATCGAAAGAACCAATCCATCATCATGAATTTCTCTCCCCATCCGGATCAGATCGAATTCTCGAAACAATTGATTGCGGGAAAGAGTGGCCGCTCGCTCCCCGCAGAATTAACCATCTTTCACCCCGGTCATGGATTGACAGAAGTGGAAATGGGAACGCTGAAAGAAAGATTTCGCGACATCAAATTTGAAGGGTTCGGACACTCCTGCACAGGCTTCGAAATGGATCGCGATCTAAAAAAGGATACAACCTCTCTGAGCGGTGAAGTGCTGTCAGTATCAGCTGGGAATTCACCGGATCTTCTACATACAGGCCAGTTGGAAGAACATGTCGTCGAATTGCTCTATCGTAGTTTAGAGCCACTTCTCAAGCGCCAGATTTCGATACTATATGGGGGCAGCATGCCATCGCTCGAAGAACCTGACGAACCGTGGAAGAAACCGGCCAATTTTACGACCGTGTTTCTTAACCTCCTCTTTTCCACCCGAAAGAGGCAGTCAGAAAACGGTGGTGCCCAAGCCGAGGATAAAAAAGAAAAGCGAATCATTTCTCGGTTGTTTAACCTGAGCGCCTGGCAGTACACGAGATTTGTCACCAAAGTGGGTGAAGCTCAGTGGATAAACACTTGTTCATTTAAGAAAATATTGCAGCCCGAGGCCGGAATACCTGAAGAAGAAGTATTACCAGACACCCCTACATCGGACGAAGAAGCGGCCCGTCGCGACCGGAATACTGCGTTCTGTCTTACGAAAATGAGAAAGACACTCGCCGAGCCGATTGAATGGCCGATTCCCGAGAATAGGAAATTTTCCTTTCAATGTATCGGCCATCTTTTCATCGGCGGAAAGATTACGGGTGCCGCCGGAGCCATGGCCGGCATATGGGAGGAAGCCCTCTACGCCCTGGAAAACGGGCGACCGTGCTTCATCCTGTCTGCCGCAGCCGGTGCCGCAGGGATGTTGGCCAAGTGGCTGCTGGATCCACCCACCGAGATCCCCAGAGAGCTTACACCCGAGGGGTTCGAAAACGATTTCTCAGTCTACTACGAGAACGAGTTAAAAAGCTGGGGACATTCCGACGGTATACCGACACTTCTCCACCCCCGCCTTTGGGATATCATAAACGATACCCGGAAGAAAGGTCTCGGCAAAGTGATGAACAATGGACTCTCAGATGATCACAATCGCCAACTCATGAGTTCGAAGAATTTCTCCGAAATCGCTTACCTGTTGGAACGCGGAGTTCTTGAGGTGAAAAAGAAAAAAGATCAGTAAGGCCCTCCTCTGGTTTCAGTTTACTCATCGGAAAGTCCGTTCCCTCCGGAGCGCGAGTCCACACGGTCTAGCAGGAACAACCCACACACGAACCCAGTTCCCAGCAGGTCCCACTCCAGCCCCTCTCCCAACCTCAATTCCGGACGATATATCATTGTCATGACGGCATTTTTCCCTATACCTAATCCAAACAGGATTTTCGATGCCGCCGATTCCTCACGTATTCATCTCCGCTACCAGTAGCGACCTCGCTATCGCCCGGGAGACAGTAACCAAGGCTCTCTTGGAGATCGATTGTCATCCCGAAGTACAGGAAGCATTCGAAACGGCTGCGGGCGACATACGAGAGTTGGAAAAGGGAAAGATTTCCGATTGTCAGGCAGTCATCCATATCGTGGGAAAAGTCTACGGAGCGGAACCAAACCTTACGACCGGTAGCAACACAGCGGACGCTACTTCCCCACCCCAACGGCGATCCTACACACAGCTCGAATACGACGCCGCCCTCGCCCTTCCGCGTCCGGTATACCGGTTCATCGCCACTGACGAATTCTATCAGAACACTGAGAACCTGCCAGAGAACTGGAAGGACGATGAGGATGCCGAAAAAAAAGACCTTCAGACCAGGCATAGAGAGACCATCCTCGCCGGAAACGACATCTACTACGAATTTTCGAGCCTGGAAGAATTACGAGAGTTGGTTCTGAAGCTTCCCGAGGTAAGTGAATCGTGGAAAGCAATGGTCGAACTCATCACTGCCGAGCTCGAGGAGGAAAAAACCGATTCGAGGAACTTTTTAAAGCACACAATTGTCGGATTAGTATGCCTCGTCGCCATACTTCTCGGCCTGCTCATTTTTCAGCAATATTCTCACACACGCGAGATCGAACAGGGCCGCATTCTCCTGACAAAAGTACTGGATTCAAAGAAACCTCCAGTCACCGCGCTGGAAGAGGCGAGCAAAGAGCTGCAGTTGACCCCCGAGGAAACGATCAAACGAATTGATGCCTTCCAGAAATCCCCGGCAAACCCAAATGATGAGACAGATACCCGACTTCGCGAAGTCGCCCGCAAGTTCGTTCTCGAAGGATTTACCCCAGCCGAATTCACCGATTACGTCTCAGGAATGGATTTTTCCCAGTGGAAACCCGAGTTGCTCGTCCTTCACCACACCGTGACACCTACACTCGAACAATGGAACAACGGAGATCCCATCTCGAGAATGAAAGGTCTCCAGTCGTATTTTACCGGACGGTTAGGATGGTCAGGCGGTCCACATCTCTTCATAGATGAAGAGAAAATCTGGGTGTTCAATGCATTAAACCAACCCGGCATCCACGCCAGAGAATGGAATCGCACCAGTATCGGCGTCGATATGGTAGGGAACTACGATAACAACCCGCTCCCACACGAGATTCGTGATAATGCTATCCACGCCCTGGCTACATTGGCGAACAAACTGGACCTCGACCAGACCAGACTGCGATTTCACCGGGAAGACCCAAGCACAAATAAGACCTGCCCGGGAAACAACGTCTCGAAAGAGGAGATTCAAACTCTCTTGAAGCAGGAAATCGAAAACCTCTCCACTCCCTGACCGAAGTCCAGTGTTAACCCTTAAGCCTCCCAATACCCGGAAGAGAAAAAGGTTGATAACACAACACAACCTATCCAAAAGTTCAGGCTGCACCAAACATCCCGGTTTTCTTTACTCAATGTCCTACGAATACGACATCTTTCTTAGTTACTGTGGAAAAGATGAAGCATGCGAATGGGTTCGCAGGCACTTTCACCCAATGCTTTCTGGAAAGTTGGGGCAGGAAATGCCGGACGCTCCGAGAATCTTTATCGACCGTGAGATGGAGAATGGAGTGAGGTGGCGAAACACGATTTTGCGCGCGCTGAGACACTCAAGGATCCTTCTCGCCATTTGGAACCCGGCCTACTTTCGCTCGGAGTGGTGTCAGGCCGAGTGGCAGACCATCCTTGAGCGTGAGCGGGCAGAAAATGTTCCAGGACACGAACCCGGCTATCTCTATTCCGTCATATATGGTGACGGCGAGTACTTCCCAGATGAAGCGGCTGCCAGGCAAGATACCAAGTTTCACGAACACGCCTATTCCTCTGCCGCCTATGCCGAATCGAAGGAATATATTGAGTTCGAGAAAGCGGTGACGCAGGTCGCAAAAAAAATTGCTGCACGTCTTATGACTGTTCCGGAATGGCGAGACGATTGGCCTACCATGGATCCTGACACAGTGCAGATGAAAGAGATGAAGAGGGTCACTAAAATACCTTCCCTGTGAACGCAATGGAGCGACCAAAGCGATACCCCGATGTCTCAGGAAAGGTCATCACGTTCTACTCCTACAAGGGAGGCGTCGGGCGGAGCTTTGTCCTGGCGAACGTAGCGGCGCAGTTGGCACTCTGGGGATACAAAGTGCTTTGCCTCGATTGGGACCTGGAAGCTCCTGGGCTGATCGATTATTTTCGCGAAGTCGTTGATGAGAAAGTCAGGCGGCGAACAAAAGGAGTCGTAGAGCTACTCGGAGAGTTTCAGGACGAGTCGACATCGGACCCCGACTGGCGAAACCATGTCATCACCGCAGATCTGCGCCATAAAATCCTAACCTCCCAGGCAGGCAAACTCGACATTGTTCAGGCAGGTCGTGCGGCACCCGGGAATGACTACGTCGATAAAGTAAGGAAGCTGGACTGGGGCCTTCTCTACGAAGAGCGAAATCTCGCCGAAAAACTCGATGCAGTAAAAAGCGAATGGATGGAGGAATACGACTTTGTATTCGTGGACAGCCGCACCGGAATCTCTGATGTCAGCGGCGTCTGCACCATCCAGCTCCCCGATATACTCGTGTTAGTGTTGACCGCGACCTACCAGAGTCTCGACGGGATTCGCGAAGTCGCAGAACGAGCGGTTAAGAACCATTCGATCTTCCCATATTCCCGAGGGCGACTCTTGACCGTCCCGGTGATTTCAAAATTCGATCAACGCGAAGAAGTTTCGATTGCCGAAACATGGCTGGCAAGAATCACCAAGGGTGTCGATTCGCTTTACAATTCCTGGCTCGATAAAAACGTCCCCGTAAGCCGAATTCTTGAGTTTTCGAAAGTCCCCTATATATCTCGCTGGAGTTTTGGAGAATCGCTTTCCGTTCTCCAGGAACGGGGAACCGATCCCGAGCAGGTCAGCTACTCCATCCAAAACGTTGCTTGTCTGTTAGTGGGAGGAATCACCAACAGCAAAGAACTCGTCGAAAATCGCGGGGAGATGCTCAGAGAATGGGGTGCCGACACTTCGCTCGAAGCGGGCCAAGTTGTCGAAGACGAGACTGCACGAAGGATTTTGGATATCGGAGCGGCTGATTTGATGTTCAGTTACGCAAACATGCTTGGAAAACGGAAGGGAGGAGAGACGGATGCGCAAATACTCTTTGAAAGAGCTATCGAACTAGCCCCAAAGGATGCCGAAGGCATTGGCGACTACGCGAACTTTCTGAGCGACCATCGAAAGGACTACGATCGAGCGGGCGAGATGTATGAACGAGCCCTCGAGTTTGATCCCGAGGGTGCCGACCATACCGGGAACTACGCGCTTTTTCTTACGAATCAGCGAAAGGACTACGATCGAGCGGAAGCGATGTATGAACGAGCCCTGGAGCTCGATCCCGAGGATGCCGACAATACCGGGAACTACGGGCTTTTTCTTACGAATCAGCGAAAAGACTACGATCGAGCGGAGGCGATGTTTGAAAGAGCCCTGGAGCTCGATCCCGAGAATGCCGACCATACCGGGAACTATGCGGTTTTCCTTACGAATCAGAGAAAGGACTACGATCGAGCCGAGGTGATGTTTGAACGAGCCCTGGAGCTGGATCCCGAGGATGCCCACCATACCGGAAACTACGCGCTTTTTCTTAAGAATCAGCGCAAGGACTACGATCGAGCCGAGGCCATGTATGAAAGAGCCTTGGAGTTGGATCCCGAGAATGCCCACCACACCGGGAACTACGCGATTTTTCTTAAGAATCAGCGCAAGGACTACGATCGAGCCGAGGCCATGTTCGAACGAGCCTTGGCGTTGGATCCCGAGAATGCACACCATACCGGAAACTACGCGGTATTTCTTTGTGATCAGCGCAAGAACCAAGAAAAAGCGGAGGCGATGTATGATCAAGCTTTGAAACTAGATCCTGAGCATCCAAACAACACCGGCAACTTTTCTGGTTTCCTGTTCGCCAATGGAGAAACCGACAGGGCGATGAGCCTTCTCGAAAAAGCTTTCGAACTCGCCAAGCCCCCCGAGGAATACCAAGACCTGATCCTGGAACTACTTTTCTATCGTCTGGCACACGTCCCGGATGCGTCGACCCAAGCAACGTTGCAAGACATCGTGACGATGTTGGATTCTGGTGCTCGATCTCCCAATTGGCCCTTCGAAAATAACATCGAACCGGCTGTAGCAATTGATCCAGCCAAGAGACACCTGTTAGAAACCGTAGCCGCGGTGATCAACGACCGAGCACCGGTATCAGACATCTATCTTTTGCCGGAGTTTAGCGGAGCAAGCAAGCTCAGTTACTACACCATGCCTCTCTGGTTTAAGGAGAATGAAGACTATTCTCCACAGGTCTGTGCTACGGCAACCCTTCTCAGGCAGAACGGCGAGTCCTACCTTGTTACTGCTGGTCACGTCGATGATTCCTTGATCAGAGAATGCGGACTGCCGTTTGTGGCCACTAAGGATGGCACAATCTCACCATTTCACGCATGGACGGCATTCAAAACGAATGATCAATCCAAGTTTCAGCCCGACATTGAGTTCATTCACTTGCTTGATGAACCAAAGTCGCTTGCTCAATTTCTAAAGTGGGCGGAACCAGAGCAAGATTCAGACGGCGATCCATATGACCATTTTTTTGCGATCGGTTTTGCCGCGACACGGAACAAACGGCCAAAGCATGTCACAAGTGGGATGACACTCAAAATACCGTCTTCAACTATTCTGACCTGTAAAGAACATCCACATAAAGACCGGGTGCTGGAGGCGCTTGGCTATCAACCCGAGAATCACGAAGTTGTTTCCTTTCAGAGACGCTCTTATCAAAAGGAGGGCGTGAAAGTTTTCGCACCACACCCACACGGCATGAGCGGAGGTGCTCTATTCGGCATCCGAGAAACTGATGAAGGAAGAACCGTCCATTTGTGTGGAATCCTCACTGATTATCTCGAAAACCGAGCCGCAATCGTAGCTACGAAAATAGGCCTCGTCCGTCACCTACTTCACCCATACCGCAATGCATCCCTTCAGAGTTCGGATGGCTGGGAAGCAGCTTATGTGCTGCCTGACGGAACTGAAATCGAATTGCGAAACAGAAACTTAACTCTTGGAGGTTTAATTACCCTCGCTCACGAAATATTGAACGATCCAATGGTCTCAGAGAAGGGATTTGGTGTGGATCGATATTTCTTTTATGTGAACTCTTCCAGAGGGACTCTTATCTCCGACTTGGACTTGTCCCGCCCTCTTTCAACCTTGCCTATCGAGTCAGGAGATAAGATTGAATTGCGCCTCTGTCGCCCACTGCCTAATTCGGATGGGACGACACCAAATCCGATGTATGGAGTAAAACATTCCGCGAAATAGTTTCGGGCTTTGACTCCACCTTCCCACCTAAGCCTGAGCTTCTCCTACGGGCTATGAGAGCAAATCTTTTCCTACACTCCAGCCCCCCACAAAATTCACCCCCGCCGATGCCGGCGCACCATTCTCTCTGCGAAATCGATCTCTTTCGCACTCGGGGGTCTGGTCACCTTCTTTTCCACGATCTTCTGGAAAGCTGGCGGGCCGGAATAGTTGACCCACATCGATCTCCTCCAACTGATCAGTTTGCTCATGTTCTGAGCTACCGCTTTCTCCGCGATAACGCGCGGCGGCGAATTCCCGTCATCCATCGCAGCCACCGATCGTTCCAGTCCTTTAAAATACACTCTCGATCTCGCATCCACCGTCGCCAGCTGGCTCTCGGTCAAGGGAGGCGCCTTGTATTTGCTGAACGCCCCACCCGATCCAGAGCCCGAGGATGACGCCGCCGCATTTCCGCCGCCGGTATCACTGGTTTCGCATCCGACAAGCAGTAGACACGCGACAAAAACAGATAGCATTCTCATAAACAAAGTAGGTTCCTGGTAGAGATAGAAGTAAAGATAAAGGACCAACCTTCACAGAACCGCACCGAATCTGCAAATACTTTACGCCCCGCTGTGCGCCCCAACCTCACATGTCTCTTTTCCCGACAATCTCGGGCGGAAATCCTACCACTTCTTACGATCTACAGGGACCGACTCATCAGTTTCGCGCGAATACATTTCGATGATTTCTTCTAGAACCTATCCCAAAACTTTGGATGCTTCCACGATGAAGGATTTCGACCTCAGGTAAGGCGTGCCGAGGAAGCGGGCGGGATTCGTGACGTGCGAAGAACGCAGAGACTTTGGGGAAAGATCCGCGTTTTCCCAGACAATTCGGAGCGTAGCGACGCTCGTTTGGAGCTCCCAAAACAAAACTTTCATTATGTGACGAACTTGGCAAACACCACACTAGCTGCTACCCCCTAAAAGAATACAGGTGGGAGCGTTCAAGGTTTTGGGATAGTTTCCACCGAAACGTCGGCTCAATACGCATCAGCCTCGTCCAGATTGCGAAGAATCCCCTTCACCTTGTCCTCATCGTCACTGCGCGCTGGCAGAATTCACTGATCCGCTTCCTTTCCTGAAATGTGCGTCTACCCGCCCCACTCTATGACTGCAAGCTATGCAGTCTTGATGAATGCTGCTCACTCCTCTCCATTGAGAAAGTAGAGCCAATCAAAACTGGTTACCTAGACTGGTACAAGTGAATGGCGCCAACTTTTCAATTGCCTCAATATCCCCATACTTGGCAACCCAAGCATGATAGAGTGCTTTCCTCGTCAAGTTAAGCGAGGAGTCTGCCGAGTGCCCTTTGACGTAACGCGAATAAAACCCCTTCATGAACTCTGCAGTCGTCTCGTCTTCTACCGGCCAGAATGTCAGAAGTGCCGTATTCGCCCCTGAAGAATAGAGCACACGCCGCAAGCCGAAGATTCCTTCTCCATCCGTCACTTCACCCACCCCCGTACTGCAAGCGCTTAATACCACGAGATCGGTCGAAGACAGGTCGACTTCGTTTAGCTCATCGGAGAACAAAATCCCATCGTTTTCAAACCTCAGGTCTTTGGCCCTCGTCGCTGGATTAAGTGACCTTTGCGCTCCAACGAGAAAGAGACCACCTCGCAACAACGGGTTACTCACACGAAAAATAGAGGCTGGCATCGATTTACCTAGTTCCACCGTACTTCTTTGCGAAGATATTGGTTTCCGCGGTACGTAAAAGCCATGGGTCGCAAGGTGGATGATATCGAAACCTTCCGACACGTACTCGGTGATGCTCTGCTCCGTCGCCTCGTGGCCAATAATTGTCTCAACGGAATATCCAGAATTAGCCAAAATAGGTTCTAGCATTTCGACTTCGGTCTTGGACCACGGTAGATATTCGAGAAATGTACCCGAACGAAACCCATAAATATTTTCTCCATCGCGACGCCCGTCAGAATGATCGCGAGCCAATTCAGGCGTGAAAGCAACTCGCTCGGGAACTGCGTTGTAATCGACCCCACCGACGAGAAGCGCACGTTTCGTGGGAGATTGTCGTGATCCCGAACTCTGGAGAAGATCACGTGAACTATTAACAATTCGGATGGACCGCTCAAAACACACCGGTACGCTCTCGGAATTTCTCAAAAACCCAATGGGAATAAGATTCAGTTGGCTGTCAGGACAAAAAATCAGTTCATCATCCGGTCGAACTTGCTCTAGCACAGGAGAAAGCAATTTCCGGTAGAGTTGTGTTTCCGCATTACGAAAACGATCCGCCGAGCCTGTCAATTCGACGCGATACGCACTGGCAAGTTCATCGATCCCATCAGCTCTTCCAAGCCACAGAAAATCCGGCGAACGGCCTTTTCTTATCAGACAACACGCATACTGATCCGTTTTCTCCTCTTCATATCCAATCTCGCCCGAAAAGCGAAAGATCTCGAGGACCACTTGATCGTCCTTAAGCGAATTCTGAAGATCAGCGACTGAGACAGTATTTTGATAGGACGAAGAAAACCCCGCCAAAAGAGAGATCTCTCGACGAACCGATTCCCGTTCCCCCTCGAGTTCTTCCACAGATTCCCCGAGCATCGTAGCCCTCCGGATCGAGCGCGATAACTTTCGATGTTCCTCAAGGAGTGCAACGCCCGGTGATCTCTCCTCGAATTGTCGAAGACTGCTTCTGTAATCCGAAATCGCAGTAGCAACCACTCCCTTAAATCTCAAGACAGCCTTGGCTGCAGTTGGGCCATCACCGATCATCCCAGCCACATGCAGGGGCGAAAAACTTCTTTGCGCTTCAAGGTAATTCAAACAGTCCTTCTCTGAGAACGATGCCAATATCTGATCCATTTGCTGGCCCGACGCCTCAACATATCTCTCAGCATACGAAACAGCCTGCTTCGAGTTATCGGTGGCATGGCAAAAGGTTGCGAGACTTCCCAGAACTTGAGCTCTCAGCGGATGTCCCGCGGGAAACGAAGACTGTGAGATTTGAAGCACGGAATTAAGAAGTCCTGATACTGTTTCCACTCGACCGAGACGCTTGTTAAGATGAGCAAGCAAGATCATCGCATACAGAGTATCTTCATGATCAGTACCTAGGCTCTTCTTCGAACTTTCGTAGCTCTCTTGCACCAGTTCCATCGCTTCTTCGAATCGGCCTACTTCCTGAAGGAGGATACCAAGATTGTTTTTGAGAGTCGCGGTCTTCGGATGCATTTCTCCGAACTCTTCCGACAGCAGGTCAATCGCCTGTCGGTACATCTTCTCTGCATCAGAAAAACGCTTTTCTGAATGAGCAAGTCCCGCCCGATTACCCAAAAGAATCCCTGCCCCCCCCGGGTAGATCGATTGATTCTCGATCAGGATTTGATAGCACTTTTCGGCCTCTTTAAGTTGTCCGAGTTGCCCCTTCAAGAGAGCATAAATTTGAAGAATCTGAAGAGTGGAACGGTGATTTTCTCCGTGATGCTGTTTTGACAAATCCAACAGATCTCGCAGCATCCGATCTGCTTCTGCATAATTCCCGATCCTGACATGTGTCTTTGCTAGTTCGTTCCTGGACTGTATCAGCTCGGGATGAAGCTCACCTTTGTAGAGATCTCTCATCAGAGAAACTGCCGAATTCAGTTGGTTGATTGCAGCCTCATACTTTCCATTTTCCCGATACGCGATGCCGAGACTCATGAGGGCGGTTGCGGTGGCAAATGGGGAAGCTCCGTCTTCGGAATTCTCAACCGTTTTCAAAGCACTTTCAAAGTAGTGCTCGGATTCCTCATACTGCATCAAATAGAGATAAACCGAGCCGAGACCTATTCTAGCGGCGTGAATGGTAATGTCACCGGGATCGTCAGAGTCCAGTTGATAGTCGATCGACCTTTGATACGTTTCGATAGCTTCAAGGGAACGGTCAGTAACACGATAGATATTAGCGAGATGATTTAGGGTAGCGCTGAGATCTGGATGCCTCTCGCCAAGTCTGGCGGTTTTGTCAGCAAGACATTGGAGAACAATAGCCTCCGACTCTTCAAGCCTCCCGACCTCATTTAGCACTCGGGAAAGCTGCAATCTTGCTCCCTCCATTTCCTCGTGCGATGTCTCGGGAATCTTTGATAGCACCGCTATTCTTTTCTCCACGAACCCCACTGCCCTCGCGTCTTGGTGAGATACTTCCATCAATCCGGCCAACTTCTCGTATCCTTGAGCAAGGAGATCCAGATTCTCCGGGTACTCCTCAAGCGAGATCTCAAGATTGCGAAGGTAATGGCGTTCAGCTTCCTCGTATTTCCCATGGAGCTGGCATAGAACTCCTAGAGTCTGAAGGACAGCCAGAAGGTCGGGATAATTGTCATCTGGCCGCTCAGGCATGCTTTCCAGCGTTTGCCTGTAGTAATCTTCACATTTCAAAAATTCCTTCTGCTCGCTGTAAATATCCGCAAGTTCGCGAAGTGCCTCCGAAATATCAGGATTCGGAGTCTCGAAAACGGCCTTCCGAATTTTGACACACCGAAGCAGCGCCTCTTCCGCTCTCTCCAATTGACCAGATTCTTGATACAGGTCACCCAGGCAGGAGAGTTGACTCGCGGCCGTCTTGCTCAACTCACCCTCGACCCTCTCCGAATGCTCAATTGCCATTAAATGGAATGTCAGAGCATTATCAAAATCACCCAGCGCATCGTGACAGTGACCAATCAAGTGATACAACTCCCCCCTCAAATTCGGGTTCGCTTCCCAGGTGGGAGGAACCAAACCTAAAGTATCAAGATAGACATCGAGTGCTTTCCCATGCTCTTCTTCGTCTTCGTAGGCGAAGGCGAGACAGAGACTCATGAGATGAACATCTTCTGAAGGAACGCCATCACGCGCGACAAGCTCATCTCTCAAAACAGTGAGGCGCTGAAAAAAGTCAGGAGACAAATCATTGTTTCGGTACTGCTCGAGCAGAGCCTCTTTACGGGATTCAAGAGCCGATGCTTCCTGAGCAAGAGTTTCATCACCCCAGATTCCCCAAAGAAGGAGGCAAAGAAAAAAAGAGAGTCGAAGGGATCGAAACTGATGCATGGCGGAAGTGAAGACAACCAGACAGATTCAAAGCACCCTGTCAAAGAAGATCCATCAAATCGAAACAATTCCTCCAATCGACACGGTATCCATGCAAAACGCGGCCAACCTCCCCGCCCCCACCCATCGCGCGGCAGCGCGGGTAGGGACTCGCGGCCCGCGAGTCCATTCGGTCTATCACAACCGACCCGCACCAAAAACTCTCACCATAGAAACAACCTCAAATCCATCCCCTTCACCAAAGACCGCACCTACTCATCCCGATACGCCTCACCTTCTCCAACTCCCCCTGATCGAACTCCGCCTCCCCAGCCAAAGCCCAATCCGTAGCCGATTGCTCAGCCGGCGAACAAGCCCCCAGTAGAGTCAACGCGAGTAGGAGGGTGATTGAATGTATCAATGCCGTGTAAATATGAATAGTCGAATTTTTAATTTTCCATATCGTTTCCAAGATCACAAAAAGTAGCCGCCCAATTCACCGACTCCGTTCACTCCCACTCATCTCCATCTTTCACGACGAAAGTCTTCAATTCTTCCGGAATGGGAATAGGCCAAGCGCTCTCGAGCAATTGATTGGCCAGCTTTCCGATTTCGCTATCTTCAGAGAAACGACCAGTATAATAACTATGAGAGCTTAATTCAAAATGTTCCCACGGGTTAGAAACTCGATCATACTCCAAAAGGTCATTTTGAGAATATGTTCCTGCCCCATACCTAACCAGATCATCGCGACAGAACATTTCTTTGTTCGAATTGTGTTCTGCTGGAAGCCCCCAAGGCTCGCCACTGTCGTCGCAGAAAGTAAAGCCGGAGCAAAAATACTCCAGTCCTTCCAGACATCCAGAATCGGAAACCAAGTACGCAGTGCAGAGTCCCGGAAGGACGACTAGCGGAAGGCTCCCATAAAAATCGCTCCCCTTATATCCCCTGAAAATATCGCTCCCCTTATGTTCCACGAAAAAATCGTTCCCCTTATGCCCCCCTATTTTCCCCCCTGGAATTGTATGCGGGTTGCGCGAATCGGGAATTCCAACAATGGGGAGAGGAGTGTCCACCTCGGATTTCCACGCGATACCGAACGGAACAAACAAAAACGGTTTTCTCTCCTTACACTCCTCCCAAGTAATCCAAGTCAACGTCTTCCCTGTTCGAAAGGGAAAACGTTCCCTTGGCAAACTTCCACCTAAGTCGAGGTAATCCCGATCTCCAATCAAATATCTCCATATCGACGCGAGTTCTGGGGAGTGCGATTCGAGAGCATTATACAAGCTCCGCAACCAGTCCACAATCCAATCTCTAAGAATACTCCCACCACTCGCTCCCGCGTGGCGTCTAATCCGCGCTGCACTTAGAAGCCGATTCGGCAACTTTGTCGAATTCCAGACAATAGAACATTCGCTGTTCCTACGGGCGGATGAAGAAATAAATACACCTCGATGAGAATGAAACTCCAATGCCGAAAGCTCTTTAGAACTAATATCTATCCCCAGAGGGACCTCGGACCGAAACGCAGGTATTAAGCATTCCGCTCGCCCCAAATCTTTGCCATTTGGGCTTTGCAAAGCTAAATCGACCGAGACCACACTTGAGCTTAATTTCCACTTGCGACCGAAAGGCCTCGTTTTAGGTTTTACACTAACTTCACGAGGTCCCCACTCTGCCCCGTTTACGTCCAACACCATCTCGGGGAAAGGGATCCATTGTTTCGCCGCAGTCACGAGGCGGTCAACGATCTCCTCCGTCGCAGGACTCTCCAGCCCTGCCAGCGCGATAATATCATCCTCACCAACCGGACACTGATCCCAATTCGGCGGATGGTCCCCGTAAGGTCGGATCCAGAGCGTCACACGCGTTCCCCGCGGAATCTCACTATCGCTCTCAACAATATACTGTTCACTCGGTGTCTGAATGGACAAACGCAACCCGGCCGGTTCATTCGCGGGCCGCGTCTCTACCTCCACCCTCGTATCCGATGCGACCGTGAGGCACGAAAGAAATCCGATCCCAAACCTACTAATCGGCGAAAAACTGAATTCATCCCGGAAACTCTGGCTCCGGTAATAACTCACCCCGACCTGTAGGAAATTTTTTCGAATCTGCTCCAGCGTCATTCCCGTCCCTTGGTCGGTGACTGAAAACCGGATCAGATGCTTGCCGTTTGCCTGTTCTTCCCAACCAACATCCACCGCGATCCTGTAGTGATCGGCTCCCGTGTGCTCATGCGGCCAATCCCATGGACGGTCCCTGGGATAAACAGCGGGATCGACCGTTTCATCTTCCGAAATATCGCGGATCATCTGCGCCCGGGTGGCATCCACCGCGTTCTGTAGAAGCTCCCGGACGAAGACCGTTCCGCTGGAGTAAATCTCGTCTCCCAACAATTCGAGGATACGCTGGCGATTCATCTCGAACGCCACTTCTCCACCGATGACCAGACCGATTGCCTTCACTCGAGTGCGGTCGAAATTTAGGTTTCCGAACTGACAATCCTGCTTGCACTCCTCCGGCACTCGCTGGGGAAGAATCCTGGCAGCATGAAAAATCTCGTCTTCAATCCACTTTAACCAGTCGAGTGCAAGGCGATAGGCTTCCGCAACCACGATACCACCTTTGTCGATGTCAAAGGTTCCTTCCACACTGATTTCGTCCGGAGAGCAATTCCTGATCTTTAGTGTAGCTTCCTTACGCCAGTGCATTTCCGATTCAGGATTCAACGGGCGAAGGTAGTCCCACAACAACGTCGAAATCCGACCTTCCCCAAGATCCAGCAGATCTCCCATGCGAAGCAGAACCGCCAAAAACCGGAGATTCACCAACTGACTGTCGACTTCTCGAGGCGAAAGATCGTCCCCCTCCATCACACGAGCCCTTTCCCACGAATGAGCGACAGCCACTGTCGCGACAGCCTCCACGTAGGCATCGCCTATCAGAATACGCAAGGTCTGCCCGGCTGGTGATTCCTGTAGAACAAATGCTCCCAACCTCTGTGGATGATTCACCCGGAAATACGTCGCCGCGATCGATTGCAGCCCCATTTCCCCCATCCATTCTCGCGACCCAACCCGGTAGGCATCCTCCACCTCGTTCCACTGATCGGGCATGTAACGCTTCGCCCAATTCTTGAACTCATCATCCTCTTTCAGAGCCAGGACTTCCTCTTTGGTGCCCCACATCCCGGAATCATGGAGCAAAACCGCTACCAAAAGTATATACAACTCCTTAGCTCCAAGGGTTGCAGATTCAGGAAGAATCTGTCCGATGCGACGAAGAACCCGCCGGCCGTGTGCCAGATCGTGGTCAGTAAATTGCTCTGCCCCAAGAGGTCGAGTTCGCCCAAGCAGTGGTTCCACATATTGATATACCGAAGCAACTTTTCCATAGAGCGCACTATCGGCATCCTTAAGTTTCTGGACTAAAACAAGACTCTCCCAATCGTCGGAACTACTCATAGTGACTAAAAACGGCACCCGTCTTACCCTCTTCCTGTCAGGCAATTCGCGGAGACTGGCATCATACCTACAGCCGACATCCAATCAAGTATCGATCGGGCAGCCTGAACCTATCTGAAATATTGGCAGTTGCCCGAATCCTTCCAATCGAAATCGGACGAGCTAATTACATCCGCATCTTCGGTAGTGTGTTAAGAAGGAACCTCTCGCATTCTTCAACCGACCCAAAAACCACAAAAATCACCCCCGCCGAAGCCGGCGCACCATTTTCTCCGCGAAATCGATTACTTTCGCGCTCGGGGGTCTGGTCACCTTCTTTTCCACGATCTTCTGGAAAGCCGGCGGGCAAGTAACCGTCACAGATCCGCACAACGAATCTGCAAATACTTTACGCACCGCTACGCGCACCGGCTTCACTCGTCACCGCCCCCGAGTATCTCGGACGGAAATCTCACCACTTCTTACGATCTACAGGGACAGACTCGTCAGTTTCGCGCGAATACATTTCGATAATTTCTTCCACCGAAATGTCGGCCCAATACGCATCGGCCTCGTCCAGATTGCGAAGAATCCCCTTCACCTTGTCCTCATCGTCACTGCGCGCTGGTTTGGCTTCGTGCCGGAGAGCCTTGATCACACCCAGTTGAGCAGATCGCACCTTCTCAGCACTTCGGTGGAGCTTTTCCCGGGAAACCTCACGACGAATGTCACCTCGTAGAGCCAGCTCCTTTTGTCGAAGAATGTTCTTCTTCTTCTGGCCACCCGTTCGGGGAATGTAGTTAGGGTGTGTTCGAAAATCAGGGTGAGGCGTGACGCTAGCCATTGCCCGCCTCGCACGGCGCTTCGAAGGAGCGGGG
>PAAG01000056.1 GCA_002698785.1 Verrucomicrobiales bacterium
CTTCAGTCGGCGGGTTCGTCCGCGAATATCAGGTCCTGGTCGATCCCAATCTCCTGCGCTCATATGACATTCCGCTCGGCCGCGTGTCCGAAGCGATCAAAGCTGCTTCGAGTGAAGTCGGCGGGCGCGTCCTCGAACAGGGCGAAAGCGAGTTCGTAATCCGCTCATCGGGCTATGTGGATCAGAAAGCCGACCTTGATAAGGTCGTTCTCTATGCCTCCGATGGAACCCCAGTCCTGCTGTCCGCAGTCGCGCGCATTGTTGAAGGCCCCGCCCTTCGCCGCGGCGTTGTAGAACTCAATGGTGAGGGCGAGACGGTCGCGGGGATCGTAATCATGCGGGACGGCGAAAATGCACTGACCGTCATTGACCGCGTGAAGGCCAAACTCGCAGAGCTTGAGCGCGGCCTGCCTGAAGGTGTTGAAATCGTCACTGTCTATGACCGCGCGCCCCTGATTGAAGGCGCTGTCGAATATCTGGAGAAAAAGCTGCTTGAAGAAGGGATCGCGGTCGCACTGGTGATCCTGATCTTCCTGCTGCATGTCCGCTCATCGCTGGTCGCCATCATCACCCTGCCACTTGGCATCCTCGGGGCCTTCCTGATCATGTCGTTCCAGGGCGTCACCGCAAATATTATGAGCCTTGGCGGCATCGCCATTGCCATCGGGGCGATGGTGGACGCCTCCATTGTCCTTGTCGAAAACGCCAGCCGAAAACTTGCCGATCTTGGCGACAAGCCCAGCGCCGCAGAGCGCAGGGCCGCCTTGATCACATCCGCACAAGAGGTCGGGCCGGGCATCTTCTTTTCATTGCTCATCATCACAGTGTCTTTCCTGCCGGTGTTTGCGCTCACAGGTGAAAGCTATCGCCTGTTCAGCCCGCTCGCATTTACCAAAACATATGCGATGGCGTTTGCTGCCATCCTGTCTGTAACACTGGTTCCGGTGCTGATGCTCTATCTCATGCGCGGAAAGTTCCGCCCTGAAGCCGCCAATCCGTTGAACCATTTCTTTATCTGGATCTACAAGCCGGTCTTGCATGCGGCGCTTCGGTTCAAATGGATCACTGTTGCAATTGCCCTTCTTCTCACAGCCAGTGTCATTGTCCCGGCCCAGCGCCTTGGGTCGGAGTTCATGCCAGCACTATATGAAGGTGAACTGCTCTACATGCCGACCACCCTTCCCGGCGTCTCGTCTACCAAGATGCGGGAGATATTGGGTCAGACGAACCGTGTGATGATGACTGTGCCGGAAGTCGAGCGTGTCTTCGGCAAGGCCGGACGCGCCGACACGGCCACCGACCCAGCACCGCTCACCATGATCGAAACATGGATCAAGCTGAAACCGAAAACAGAATGGCGTCCCGGCGTCACTGTCGACGACGTTACCGCAGAGCTGGACGCTAAGCTGCAAATGCCTGGCCTGGTCAATTCCTGGGGCTATCCCATTAAAATCCGGATGGACATGGTTTCTACCGGCGTGCGCACACCTATCGGAATCAAAGTCACAGGCGATGATCTGATCGAGATTGAACGGATCGCCAGGGACATTGAGACGGTCGTCTCGGACGTCCCCGGCACACGCTCGGCCTTTGCGGACCGTGTCCTTGGCGGCAAATATCTGGAAATCACGCCGGATCGATCAGAGCTGGCCCGCCGCGATATAGATATGGGTGTGTTCCAGACTGTGGTGCAATCTGCGCTTGGCGGAATGCGACTTGCGCAAACGGTTGAGGGCCGCGAACGCTACAACATCATTCTGCGCTACGACCGCCCGTTCCGCGAAAGCCCGGATGATCTCGACAATATCCTCGTTCCGACGCCGACTGGCGCTCACATTCCACTTGGCAACCTCGCAACCATCGCGTTTACGGAAGGGCCGCCCATGATCCGCTCGGAGAATGCGCGCCTGACCGGATGGGTGTTCGTCGACATCGCAGGACGCGATATGGGCGGATATGTCAGCGAGGCGCGTCAGACCGTCGCCGATGCCGTGACTTTGCCGCCCGGCTATGCTGTCGAGTTTGCAGGCCAGTACGAACAGATGGAAGAAGCCACAGCCCGCCTGCGGGTCGCTGTTCCAGCTGCTGTTGCACTTATCTTCCTGCTCCTCATGCTGCATTTCGGACGGCTCGATCGAACGGCCATTATCATGCTGTCGCTGCCCTTTGGACTTGTCGGCGGACTATGGGCTGTCTGGCTCGCAGGCTATAATCTGTCGGTGGCGGTCGCCGTCGGGTTCATCGCACTAGGCGGTATCGCGGTCGAAACAGCGGTCATCATGCTGCTCTACATCGATGCGCAGGTAAGAGAAGAACAACCCAAAAGCCGTGCAGAATTGTTTGAGGCTATCAGTCACGGCGCGGCCATGCGGGTTCGGCCCAAGCTGATGACAGTGCTGACAATTCTGGTCGGCCTGGCTCCTGTGTTCCTGACCGACGGCCTTGGCGCAGATGTCATGCGCCGCATTGCCTTGCCGATGCTCGGCGGCATGGTCTCGACCCTTTTACTGACCCTGATCGTAATCCCCGCGATCTATTATATCTGGGTTGGCCGAACCTTTTTCGCGCGCGGCGGATCCAAATCGGAAGACACGCGCACAACACTTAAACCCAGCGACCCTTTAAGAGAACCTACATCATGAAAACACGCACACTATTGACGGCCAGCATATTTGCTTTGTCCCTCGCTGCATGCGGCAATGCTGAGAAGGCCGCGCCAACTGAACCTGCGACAAGTGCCGCGCCTGCGGAGATGGCCGCTAGTGAAACAATGGACCATTCTGGTCATGACATGTCTGATGGAACCACAGGCCATGGCACGGGTATCATCAAATCTCTCGGCACCGAAGGAGACTTTCTGACAATCGACCATGGCCCCATCGAAGGCATTGGCATGGGCCCCATGACCATGGGCTTCGACATCATGGGCGATGTCGATCTCTCCTCATTCGCTGAAGGCGACGCTGTCGCGTTCATGGTCAAAAAGGGCCGCGACAATTCCTACCGCATTACCACAATCTGCAATACATCCACCGATGGTACCGACTGTCTTGAAGGCATGATGGAGCATTAGGAAGACGATGCAGCGAGGCAGCCTCCCGCTTGCCTCGCTGCCACGCATTGACAAGGCCTTGTTGCATAAAGCGCTGAGGATTCACGTTTTGAATCCGGTGTGTTAGCGATTCTGGATGAACTATTCACTTAAAACCCGCTACCGCACGACCAACTGGTCTGAGTATAACGCATCGCTGAAGCAGCGTGGTTCCCTGACGCTCTGGATCGACCCGAACCTGACCTGGCGCGCACCGCGTTCCGGAAAGCGCGGACGCTAGCAGATCTACTCGGACCAGGTGATCCGGTTCTGCTTGACACTCAAGGTCGTGTTTGGCCTGGCGCTCAGACAAACGGTCGGCTTTGCGACGAGCCTGCTCAAGTTTTTGGGGATGAA
Organism: Verrucomicrobiales bacterium; assembly: GCA_002698785.1. Taxonomy (GTDB): domain Bacteria; phylum Verrucomicrobiota; class Verrucomicrobiia; order Verrucomicrobiales; family DEV007; genus Arctic95D-9. The sequence goes on from PAAG01000056.1 coordinate 3,449, forward strand.
CGTTCCTGTGCCGGACTTCAGCACACTCTGTCGCCGGCAGAACAAACTGGCCGTCGTTGGTTTAACGGGTAAGCGTCTGGCGTTCCCGCCCTTGACGCGCTCAGGCCTTGAAGTTCCAGGGCGCCAGTTCGTCGATCCGGTTGATCTTGTGGTCGGCGATGCTGGTGAGGACGTTGGTCAACCAGACCTGAGGATCGACGCGATTGAGCTTGGCGGTCTCGATCAGGGTGTAGGCGATCGCGGCGGTTTCGCCGCCGCGTTCTGAGCCGGCGAACAGCCAGTTCTTGCGTCCAATGGCGAGGCCGCGGATGGACCTTTCGGCTGCATTGTTGTCGATCTCCAAGACGCCATTGGAGAGGTAGACGGCAAGGCGCGGCAGCCGCGACAGCGCATAACGGATGGCCTTGGCGAGATCGGATTTTCCCGAGATCCGCATCAGTTTCTGGTCGAGCCATATGATCAGGTCGTCGAACACAGGCTTTGCTTTCTCCTGGCGCAGCCCGAGCCGCACGTCCGGCGGCTGGCCGCGCGCCTCGTTCTCGACGCCGTAGAGCCTTGCGATGCGGTCCACGGCCTCAGTCGCGATGACCGAGCCGTTCGCCCTGGCTTCGTCGAAGAACTTGCGCCGGATATGCGCCATGCAGGCGACCTCGGTGATGCGGCCGGACCGGAACAACTCCTCAAACCCTGAATATCCATCGGCGTGCATGTGGCCGACATAGTCCCTGAGATGCTCGGCTGGTCGGGCGCCCTTGCGGTCCATGGAGAACCGGTAGAACGCGGCGGGCGGCGCGGGACCGCCCCATGGGCGTTCATCGCGCGCGTAGACCCAGAGCCGTCCGGTCTTCGTCTTACCGGTTCCCGGCGCCAGCACATCAACTGGCGTGTCGTCGGCGTGAAGCGCGCCGCCAGCCCGAACATGGCGGCCGATGGCCTCGGCCAGCGGCGAGAGCAGCGCGGTGGTCCGCCCCATCCAGTCGGCCAGGGTGGAGCGGCTCAGGTCGAGCGCCTCGCGGGCGTAGATCTGCGACTGGCGGTAGAGCGGCAGGTGATCGGCGTACTTGGAGACCAGAACATGGGCGAGCAGCCCTGGCCCGGGCCGTCCGCGCTCGATCGGGCGCGCTGGCAATGACGCTTGCTGGAACTGGTCACAACAAGCGCAGGCCATGCGCGGCCGAATGATGCGGTTCACGACGAACCGACCTGGAACATACTCCAACTCTTCGGTGACGTCTTCGCCGACGCGCTTGAGCTTGCCGCCGCACGAATCGCAGGCGACGCCAGGGTCGAGCACCTGGTCGTGACGCGGCAGGCAGTCCGGCAGCGGCTTGCGGACCGGCTTGTCCTTCGCAGGCGCCGGTTCGGATGGCTCAGGCGTCTCGAGGCTGCGTGTGGTCTCAAGGTCCTCAAGCATCAACTGGAGTTGTTCGAGGCCTTCTGAAGAGGATCCGAACCGGTTGCGCAGCTGCTTGTCCAGCCGGGCCTTGAGCGTCTCGATCATCAGCTCATGACGGCGAAGCTCTGCATCGCGACGGGCGATCTCCTTCTCATGTGCGGCGATCTCTGCGTCTTGCCTGACGATGACAGCGTCGCGCGCGGCGATCATCGCCTTCAGCGCATCAATGTCATCGGGAAGATCAGCCAGCATATCGCTCATGAAGGTGAGCCTGCCATGCTTCGTCAGGCTTGTGAATCATCACCCCGTCGTCAACGGCCGCCATGTCCGCCGCGGTAGCCGCCAATCGATCCCTTCGAGCAGCATAGCCAGTTGCGCGGGCGTGACATGGACCTTGCCGTCTGCTGGCGACGGCCAGACGAAGCGTCCCTTCTCCAGTCTCTTCGAGAACAGGCAAGCCCCCTGGCCATCCCACCAGATGATCTTCAATAGATCACCGCGACGTCCCCGGAAGACGAAGAGATGACCGGTGTGCGGATCCAGCTTCAATGTCTTCTCGGCCAGCGCGGCCAGACCGTTGAAGCCCTTCCTCATATCGGTCACGCCAGCCGCCAGCCAGACCCGTGTCGTCGCAGGGACCGGGATCACGTCGCCTGCCTCAGCGCCCGCAGCACGATCTTCAGGGCGTGTTCGTCGCGGCAGCGGACGCGAGCCTCGCCGGGCAGCTCGATCACAAGGTCCAACCGCTCGGCGACGATCGGCTGGTCGATCACAGGCGCTGCAGCGGCGCGCACCTCGACAGGGAGGAACATGGGCTCAACGTTGAACCTTGGATCGCGCAACCATCGAAACAGCACATTGACGTTCATACCGTGACGACGTGCAACCTCAGATACCGAAACGCCAGGCTCTCTCGTCTCGGCCACCGCCTGCAGCTTGAAAGCCTTGGTATAACTACGACGCCGTCGCACCGGTTTATGGTCGGTCATAAGAGATCGTGTCCGCTTAAATAAGCGGACGCTTATCCGCCCGCTGCGAACCAATCAGACTGATCATCCAAAAACCTCGCCGCAAGGTCGGGCTCGCCGGACGCTTACTTTAACGGGGACCGCTTCATCTCCTGATCGACAGCACAGGGATCAAGGTTGAAGGTGAAGGCGAATGGATGGCCCGCAAACACGGGCGATCCCGCCCCAGGCAGTGGAGGAAGATCCATCTTGGCGTCGATGAAGAGACGCTGGAAGTACGGGCCATCGAGGTCACCGGGGCGGGCGTCGGCGACGCGCCCATGCTGCCTGAGCTTCTGAACCAGATCCCGCCGCATGAGGAGATCGCGTCCGTGACTGCTGACGGGGCGTATGACACCCGTAATTGCCATGAAGCGATCTCGAAGCGCGGCGCTTGCCCCGTTATACCACTGCGCAAGAACGCCCGTTTCTGGAAGTCGAACAGTCCCGGCACCGAGCCCCGAAACGAGGCGCTACGCGCGTGCAAACGCTTCGGGCGACGGCTCTGGCGTAAATGGAGCGGATATCACAGGCTAAGCCGTGTGGAGATATGAGCCGGGCCAGAAAGCGATCCAGTGGATCGTTTTCCCGGCGATTGAATGAACTGCTTGAAACTGCGCGGTCAGGGACTGATGGCGAAGACCTTCGACCGCCAGGTTGCCGAGATGCATATCCGCATCGCCGCCATGAACCGCTTCACCGCACTCGGCACGCCGGTCACGCTGCCTGTGGCATAACTGCGTCTGGGGTAAGGGGAAACCTGTTCAAAACCGGCTTTGCGCAACAGCTCCCTTTTGGGACTCGTTTATACATGAGAGCGTAGCCCCCACCCCCACACAGCCAAATCTCTATTCGATCAAAGACTAGGATCCGCAACATACACTGACATGTTTTCAGGAACATGAACTGGTTTGCGCTTCTCGCCAATCACCCAAGCATCAATCATATCCGCCCATTCCTGCATCATATGCCGACGTTGATCCGCATATTCAGCCTTGTTGTAGACACCGCGTGATGAACGTCTGTCTTCATGTGCCAGGCTTTTTTCAATCCAATCTCGATTAAACCCTAGTTCATTCAACAACGTCGATCCGGTACGACGCAGATCATGAACGGTGAAAGCTTCCAATGGCAACTCTAATTCAGCTGCCAATTTGATTGCGCTGTCAGTGATCCGATTGAAGGTCGCATTCGAGATCGGCCGAAAAGAATCATAACGTGACGGAAACACATATTTTGATCCGCCCGCACAGGTTTTAAGGGCCACCAGTATATCGAGCGCTTGCCGAGACAAATAGACACTATGCGGCAACCCGGTCTTCATACGCTCCTTTGGAATAGTCCAAACACCTTCCTGAAAGCTAATTTCATCCCACGTGGCATGAGCCACTTCAGTCTTACGCTTTATAGTCAATAAGATGAACTTTACGCCGAGCTTGAGTGTCGGGTTTGCATTTATCTCTTCGAGCACCCGATAAAGAACGCGAATTTCGAGCGGCGACAACGAACGATCCCTCGGTCGCACACGTGCGATTGATCGAGGGTCTACCTCTTCCGCAGGATTATCAACCTTGATCCCATGAAGCTGAGCGAACGCATAAATCAATTTAATGAACTCACGCGCATGCAGCGCGGTCGACGGCGCACCGCGCTTCTTTATCTGCCCACAAAGCGCACGAACATCCTCGCCCGTGACCTCTCGTAAAGTATACTTACCAAGCGATGGAATGAGATCCCGATCGACAATGTGCCTGCGCATGTCCCGCGTTGAATCCGACATTTCACTTTCAAGGAGCCAACGGCGGGCGAGCTCCCCGAATGTGCCCTCAGATTTAATCTTCGCTTTAGTCCGCTTCTTCTCTTTAGCGGGTGAAATACCCTCCTCGACCAGCTTCTTCGCGTCGATAAGCCTCTCTCTTGCGACTGCGAGCGAAATTCCGTAGCGACCGTAGCGTCCGATGGTGAGGGTTTCTCGGCGACCGTTCACACGGTAGTCGTAGCGAAATACCTTTCCGCCCGCAGGCGTAACTGCGACATAAAGACCATCCCGGTCCGTAACTTTGTATATTTTTTCTTTTGGTTTCAGCGCCTTGATAGAAATATCCGTCAGCATCTTTATCCCCAGATCAACCCAAAATACCGTCAGGCCGAAACGGCCAATATTTTTACAAAAAAATATTTATTTTCAATATTTTATGCAAAAATAATACCGTCAGGCCAGCGAATTGAGCTGACGGTATCTTGAATTTAGGGGGATAAATGCAATTTGTATACCGTCGGGCAATACCGTCAGATTGTTCCGCTGGCCCGCGACAGACGGCGATAGACCCTGAGTGACAATCAGGGTCTACAACTTGTTTTTATTGTGATTTTTGATAGATTTCGACAGTCTCCGCAAGACCTGCAATCATTCCCACTCGATCGTGCCGGGTGGTTTGGAAGTGATGTCATAGACGACACGATTGACGCCGCGTATCTCATTGATGATGCGTGTTGCGCAGCGTCCCAGAAAGTCATGTGGATAAGGATAATAATCCGCAGTCATGCCATCCGTTGACGTCACCGCCCGCAGTGCCAGCACATTGTCATAGGTCCGTGCATCACCCATCACGCCGACTGTCTGCACAGGCAACAGGACAGCAAAGGCCTGCCAGATCTCATCATAAAGACCCGCCTTGCGGATTTCATCAAGATAGACCGCATCGGCTTCCTGCAGGATCTTCACCTTGTCAGCCGTCACCTCGCCCGGAATCCGAATGGCAAGTCCCGGCCCGGGGGATGGGTGGCGGCCGACAAATGCTTCCGGCAGCCCCAGCTCACGGCCGAGCGCCCTCACCTCATCCTTGAACAGTTCGCGCAAGGGCTCTACCAGCTTCATCTTCATGCGCGCTGGCAATCCACCCACATTGTGGTGGGACTTGATGGTGACAGACGGGCCGCCATCAAAGCTGACGCTTTCGATCACATCCGGGTAAAGCGTGCCCTGTGCGAGAAAA
>PAAG01000057.1 GCA_002698785.1 Verrucomicrobiales bacterium
ACGTGCGGCTCGCACGTCAAAATCGAAGCCCATCCGAAGGTAGCGACGTGCGGCTCGCACGTCGAAATCGAAGCCCATCCGCCAGAAGCCCCGCAACCCTTCACCACGACCTCACATTATCCTCCCACGTTTCCACATCCCCATCCGGACCCGCCGACCACACCAGCACCTTGCGCTTCAACCGACCCGGCCCCGACGGATCCTCCACCTCACCATTGCCATCCGTATCCATGCGGATAAAAAACGCACGTCCCCACACATCGATGACCGTCGGCACCACCTCGCCCGATTCCTCCGACCGTACCTGAGCAATCTGGCTCGCTGAAAAACTCGTCCCATCCGGATTCCCACCTCCTGGCCCCGAAGCTGAACCTTTGCCTGACAAAACATCCACCAGCTCACCCTCCGACCGCAACGTCGTATCCACACCATCCTCGCTCATCACCGGCCACTCCCCATGCCGCACATGATACGCAATGACCGAAGTCTGCAGCGTCTGCGCCACATTCTTCGCCACCGCCGACTTCGCACGCACCAGAGTCTTTTCGTAGGCCGGGATCGCCAGCAAGATCATCGCCACCACCACCGCGAGAAAAATCGACCCAGCCACAATCGCAACAACACACCCCGCCGGAAACTTCTTTTCCTCACTCGAGCGCACATCATTCACATCACTCATCCCGAAGGGAATACCATAAACCCACAAGACTGTCAGCTATCCAGTAAAAGGGAATATTTCGTGGGGGATAAGTTCTTGATCGTCCGGTACAGTGAACCTGACAGACGATACCGAATGATCGAAAACCAGAAAAACTACGGCTTCGGCGAAGAGAGTCGAATGCGTACGGCATCGCTCAATGCCCTATCCGTCAGTGAGGTGGTGCGAAACGAAATGACCTTTGATGTTCTACGCTTCTTTGCCGCGCGTCTTGGTTTCGACTTGAGAATCACATAGCCGGACTCTTTACCGGGCAATGTGAATCCGAACGCTCCGGATCTCATTCGGGCCGTAATATTGCGCCCGCTCAGATCGATAAAATTCGTTTGGAAAAACCGATTCCCCTTCGATCCGTATAGATTCAGAAAGTCGATCGTTTCTCCATCGTTCTGTGCTTGAAGGAGAAACAATTTCGTCTTCAAGCGGGTAAAGGTATACCTCACCTCCTGCCTTTTCCCCACTCGGTAAACATTGTTACCCCGCATTCTTCTAAGGCGCTCACCCACCAATGCATCCGGCCGAAACGGCAGGCCGACCGTGCCATAGCCCGATTGGGGGTATGGTTGCCTTGGTCCGGCCAATCCATTGACCGTCGAGCGAACGGAATATTCATACTCCTTGCCTGCTACGACTGTTGAGTCGAAAAAGAAAGTATCGGCTGTCGACGCAATCACCTCGAACTCTCCCGACGAACCGAAATCGCGGCGAAGCACTTCATACGTTGTGGTGCCTTCTGTGGGACTCCATAAGATGCCCACTACCCCCTGGAATATTCCCTGAGTGACCGTGATTTCTTCGGGGGAACCAGGTGCCACATATCCGGAATCAACTTCGCTTCGCTCTGCCACTCCTTCACTATTGCGAGCTTGGACCTGGTAAAAGTAACGGACACCGAAAACGACATCGTGGTCGTAATAAATATTGCCAGTCGTGTTAGTGATCAATACAAATGGACCTGTCAGGGATTCGGAGCGTAAAAGGTCGTAAGATTCAGCTTGTGAGGAGCCAGACCACCTGACGGAAATAGCATCCGGATAGGTACCGTCCGTTGCATAGCTGAGCTCCGCTACGTCTGGAATCTGCGGGCCTAGGAAGCCCGTCGCGGGCGACGAAAAGGAACTGGTCTGCCGAGATGACGTCGCGACGACATAGTAGTAATAGGTGACACCAGGCTCAGCTACAAGGTCGCGCGAGGTGGTGTGTGTTGCCGTGTGATGATAGCTTGCCGACTCCGGGTCATCTACGGTATTTCGGTAGATTTCGTAGTAGGTCGCTTCTTCGACTTCATTCCACGAGAGCTGTATTTCATCACGATGAGTTCCCTGTGAGGCAGAGAGACCATCAGGTGTGGGTAACGGAATTTCTGTTGCGAATCCCGTGGCGCTCTCACTCGGTTCACTGTCGATCTTGTGCGTGTGTGAGGTGACCCAGAACCAGTATGTCTGGTCCAAAACGGGCCTATTCAATCGCCAACTCGTATCGGAAACGGTTACAGCATGGGTAGCTGTCTCGAAATTATCCTCATCATTGTAGTAAACCTCATATCCTGTGATTCCGGGGACAGGATCCCATTCCAATTGAATGTGAAACATGTGCTCGCCCTGCGTAGCAGTTAGATTCTCTGGGGCTGGCGGAGGAGGAGGCAGGCGAGAGCCTGAGGTATAGTGGCTCAAGGGGCTGGTGCCATGCTCGTTGTGCGCTTCGACCTTGTAGAGATACTCCGTCTCCGTGTGGGGTGGGACATCTTCTGCTCTTGGCTCAGTCAGACCAGAAGCGACCAGCGCAAATTCCTCCGGGATATTGCGTGCTCTCCGATACATCGAATAGCTGGTAGCATTGCCAATCCGCTCCCACTCGATCACGACCTTCTCATGAAATTCTTCATCGCTGGCATCAACCCAGAGGGGCACGACTGGCAGGTCGGACCGAGTGTGGCCCGAGTCAGCATGCAAATTAGCCTCATGTGTTTCGCCAAACTCGCTGACCGCAGCGACAAGATAGACATACGTCACACCGTCCACCACATCAGTGTCCACATACGAGTTGGCTCGCACTTCGTCTGCGACCAACACCTGGCTATCATAGTCCCCTTTGATACTTCGGTAGACCTTGTAGCTGTCCGCACTTTTCTCCCAACCCCAGAAGACGCGAATCTCACCGGCATGCACGCCGTCTGTTGCTGATACCACTGGTCCCGGAGGACCTACCGGACTGTAACTTGGTCGAAACGAGTGTGCCGAGAAGTCGCTGCTTCCAATCTCATTGACAGCTTTCACCCAGTAGGAAAATGACGGATTCTCTGATACGTCGGAATCACTCCAGAAAGGTGCGTCAGTCGTTCCAATGAGAGTGGCCTCAGCAAGATTATGCTCCGCTGTCCGATACACCTCGTAGTGGGTGGCATTCAATACCTCAAACCACGAGAACTCAATGAGTGCCTTGTTGTAACTTCCCAGTGATTTCAACCCGATCGGAACCGACGGGAGGGCGTCGCTTGTAGAGCCCTTTATCGATACAGGTCCTGGCAGACTCTCTTCCGCACCCGCAATCGCTGTGACCCAGTAAGAATATTCCGAGTTCCCGGCAACCATGGAATCCGTCCATTGCGTGGACGAGGTCGTTCCAATATCCTCAGCCAGACTGAAAGCCTCGTTGCTGCCCGCTCGATAGACCTTGTATTCCGTAGCTCCTGTCACGGGCTTCCAGTCGACCACCACTCGATCAGGAAAGCGCCCCTGCGAAGCAACGAGTCCTCCCACCGAAGAGATCTTACCCGCAGAAGCCTCAGTCCGAATCATTCCGAGGTAAAAGCCACCCTCGAAAGTCACTCCACGGTAAAATAGGGCGTCGCCTGTCGCCGAGAGCGCGAAACCCTGGTTCGATGGCGTGATGTCCAGAGCGCTGGATCCGTAGGTGAAGTCCCACTCCTCAGACGGATAGAGGGAATTCTTATCCAGCCGGCAGACATAGCGTCTTCCCTGCGCTTCATACAAAACAAAGACCTCAGAGGAACCATTGCGAGATTCAAGAGCTATTCCCTCTCGGCCTGGAACATTCGACACGGAAAACCTCTCACCTGTGCCTGGATTCGCTGATGCAATCTCGCTCGTTCCGATGGCGAAGAACATCTCCATATTCTCATCGTAGACGAAGTCTTCCGAAGGAAGCTCTTCCGTGAATATACTAGAGGGTTGATTAGGCCGAAACAATCCCCACTCGCCGGTCGTCTTGGTCTGGTTCGGCGAAGGCCTCTGCTGAAGAAACATTCGCGTCCCATACCCATCACGCGAAAGTCGGGGGAGTTCCTTAGAGTAAATATAGGAAAAGTCAGGATAGTACCGGATCCGTTCGCCGGTTTCCAAATCGATGTGAATGCTGAAATGCCCCCGTAAATCACCTTGGAAATAGGTAGGATAAAACCCGAATGCCGTCCCATCCGAAGCAACAATGAAACTGTGGATCGCATACGGCACATCCAGCACCGCCGGCGAAGCCAATGTCCCCGTATCGAACGAGTGAATCCGGCTCGTTTCCGGCGTGGAATAGAAAACCCGGGATCCATCAATGGAGAATTCGAAAAAACCGCCCGTGAGATCTTCGCCGATTACCGCCGCGGCAGAGAAACTCCCCGTTGCTGCATCAACAACTACGATGCGCTCATTCGTCAGATCCACCACATAGAACACATTCAGAGCCGGATCTGCCGTCACAGCCCCTGGGGTCCAGGCAATATGCTCCGAAACTTGTCCCCCCGAATCGCTTAGAGCACCGGAGACCTCCGTGGTGACCATGCAGAATGCCACGCAAGTCAGGACACAGACGAGCGCACGACAGAGGACACAATGGAGAAGGGGGGCGCCCATAAAATAGTGGCCACCCTAGGAGGACATAGAGAATACGTCAAGTGAACCTACGAAAATCCCTATATAGAATAATCCAACCGACACCCGATCGTGATCCGTGGCGTCAGCGTCCATTTCCCACTTTCCCGTGGATCCGTCGCCTCGATCACCGCTGCGAACGTGCTTTGGTAGGATCCGTTCGTTTTCTCCAGCACCTTTTCCGATCCCGGCACCATCCACAGGCGAAACACCTTGTCTTCGCCCTCCATCAGCAGCACGAAGACGTCATTCTCCACATCCCGAATCACCGTCGTGCGCACATCGTCTGACTCATCGAAACGAAACTCCATCGTCTTCCCATCGATCGTCAACGTCACCGACCGGAACTGCCCCGTGATGTCCTGCACCCGCGCCTCCAGCTCCGTCCGACCCGACGAAGTCTTTCCCGTGATCACCGCCTCATTCGAACCCGCCTGCACCCCATCGCTCAACAGCAGAAACACCACCAGCAGAACAAATCCGAGTAAAAGCGACCGCATCATACCCCCAGAATCGAACGGGCAGGGGAGCTGATTGAAAAAGAATCTACTACAATCCGCTTGTTTCGTCTCCTGGGGATTGCTACGACTAAAGAAATGAGAATCTTTCGGACAGTCCCGATTTTCCTGGTGGCGATCATTACCGTGCCTTTCATGGGACACGGTCTTGAGCCCGACCAGGTTTTCGAGCGAGTGTCCCCATCCGTCGTGAGATTCTCCAGCCTGGAAAGCGGTGGTTCCGGCGTCGTACTGACCAAGGGCGGTCTCATACTCACAAATTACCACGTGGTGAACACCCCTCTGCCACTGCAGATGACCGCAAAGGTGAAACTGGCCGATGGCAGAATTGCCGAGCAAGTGTTTGAAAATGTAAAAGTCGAGAAAGTTCACAAGGAATACGACCTCGCACTCGTTCAAATCACCGAGCCTGGAGTTAGCTTCGCAGCCGCCAACGTGATTTCAAAAGACGAAAAACTCCGCACGGGATCAAAATGCTATGTCATTGGAAATCCCGACGGGGGAGAAGCTGGCAATCTCGACAACAGCATTACCGCAGGGCTAATCAGTTCGTCCTCACGGACGATCGACGGACTCAACTACCTGCAGATCGATGCCGCGATCAATCCCGGGAATTCCGGCGGAGCTGTTGCTCTTGCTGACGGGCGGGTCGTGGGAGTCGTTACCTTTAAACTCGACGGAGCCGAGGGTGTCGGTTTTGCGATTCCCACCCAGTCAGTCTCGATGGACGAATTCATCTATCCTATTCAGAAGAAGGGCGATGCAGACTATGCACTGAGGTTGCAGGAAATGGGGAACGAGATGCTCAATCGCGCAGGTTTGGCTGGAAGTTCGGAAGACAAGGCATTCCTTACCTACATGGGGCTTTTATACCATCGCGTGGCGCTGGCAGAATTGCCGAACGATCCGGGCATGCTGTTCAATGTGGGAGTGAGTTATCAGGGGCTGAACGAGGAGAAGATTGCGGTGATGTATTACCAGGCGAGCATCGCAATATTTCCAAATTTTGCGCCAGGCCGCAGAAACCTCGGTATGATCGCGGCGAAAAACGGAAATTACCGGCAAGCTGTCGACCACTGGAAACAGGGAGCGCTCGATACCGATGAGTCGCGCAAATCTTTTGCCGCGAATTGCCTCGCCAACTGGGCAAACTATGAGAATTCGGAGAAAAACTACGCTGCCGCGGCATACCTCATCCAATGGGCAGATTCCTTATCCAAGACTAGCGGCGAAGATTCTGTGAATCGTCGAATTCTTGAGAAACGAGTGACGAGTTGGCTGTCAGAAGAGCAAGTCACCTTCCTCAATTCCAAATCCGGAGGATACAGCAAAGAGGACTTGGCTGCCTTTATGGAGGATGCAGGAGAAATGGTAGCCACGACCGAAGGCGACTCGAAAGAACAGGTAAGACCGCAAGCCGCTGGACCGGGTATTACTCGATTACTAAGTTACAAAGCCACGCAAGAAACAACTCTCACCCACCAGTTGATGGACTCAAATGGCAGGACCTACAAGTTAGAAAACCCGTCGGACGAGTTGTCTATCGACGGGGACACCATTACTTGGACGGTGGCGAAAGGGAGCAAGGTTCAATCCCGGAAGATACTGCTTTCTTACGAAGAAGGAGGGGAGACCTACTATCAGGTAGAGCTGTTTCAAGTCGAATAATTCAAAGAGCAACTCCTAGCTGTTCTGCGATTACGTCCAGATCCAGTTCTCGGATGAAAACCGTTCGCATGTCGTTGCTGATGGTGATCAGAGTATCAGTACCAGGGATGAAGAAGGTTTTTTCAAAGTAGCGCAATTTCGAAGACGGCGAATTTGAGCGAGACTTGTGCTCTAAAAACTCACCCACATAAAGGACCGGTTCAGTAGAGTGTAACCGATGGATCGTGTGTCCATCGTAGCCGTTTCTCACAGAAAGTGCATATTCTTCTTTGTGAAAAGGAAGATAGATGTTGCCGGTAGTATTGACTTTATCCCCATCGGTGATGCGGATCGACCCGTTACTCAGGAATAGATATTCCTGGTCGTTTGAGATCGAAGCGGGCTCACGCTCACGTAAGGTAGGGATCGGGGGATTGTTGAAAGGAGTCATCGATATTCCATTCTCATTGAAGGCAATCATTCCGGTAGGTAGGAGCAACGTGTCGCCACTCGGGCTGGCAGGGAGGTTTCGATATTCCTTCCAGGGAGAGAGTGTGCAGCTCTTTACTGACGAAAGAAACTCATCGGAGTAATTTTTGATTTTTGTTTCCAACGTTTCTGGATCGAGAAGATCCACAAGGCAATTGCTTCCCCCTAGCCGGGCAACGGTAATCACTTGATTCCCGATGAGAGAGGTTTGGCTCCCAAGCACTTTGGGATCGAAATACTCCACAACCACAAGCGGAACATCAGTCGTGTGTGGGGATATACCCATTGAGACGATCTTGTGATTCGCAGGGATGCGTTTTCTGATCTTCGGGTTCTCCAGCGAGATCGATTCGATCGCTTTGCCCACCTCGCTGTAGAGATAAATGAATTCTGCATTTGCGACACCGACTGTTGATTCAGAATCGACCTCCGCCGAGAGATAGAGTTCACCAGTCGCCAGTTCAAAAACATCAAGCCGTCTCCCCTCATGATTGATTGTGCAGAGCAGTTCTCCTTTTCTTGCAAGAAAGACCTGGTCGGGCGTTCGGGAGAGTGTCAGGGTTCTATGTGGAATAGCAACAGCATCAGAATCCTCATCTTTCTCTGCTCGAACCATCACAGGGACCTGACCGCCCATTTTTAGAGAAATATCCTTCACTACGCTGTCACCTTTTGGAGAAACAATTTCGATTTCGAACTTCGCAGTTTCGTCCGGGAAAGCCGAGGGGTCCCAACTCAGGAGTCCGTCGGTGGAGATTTTTGCACCATCAGGCGACATCAGGAGTCGGAAAGTGCTTCCTTCTTCAGGAGAAGGAAATTGAAAGCTGAACTCCTCGTTCCGGTTCACTCTCGGAGGCAACAATATAGATTCTAGTGGACGTATTCTCTCCCGAGCTTCAGGAGCTAAGGGGACATTGTAGACATCAATTGTGTTCGATGTTGCAGAAGCCACGAGGAAAAGATTCTGGGAAGAGTTGAATACGGTTCGTTCGAAGGGACTTAGGAAATCCGGCGTCTTTTTCAGGGACTCAATGGTGGATACTGGGAAAGACGACACCACTTCTGCATCGTCAAAGGAATTGATGCGCGGAGAAGTCGGTATGGGAACAACTCGTGATTCATCTGGCTGCACCGGTAGGTAGTAGAATTCCTTCCTTTCAAAAGTAAGAGCCATTCCTGAATTGACTGAATCAGGCAATACTAGATTTCTGCTAGTCACCGTATGCCGCTCGCTCAGGTTTCGAATGCGATCGTAATTGTAGGTGATGCTGCCACTGTATCCGATTGAAAATCCTGAGGCCTCCTCGATCATCACCGTTGAAGACACAAGGTCTGGAGTGAGGACTAGTATCGAATCAGTGCTTCCTCTCGCCTCATCTCGAGGAAAGGAAAGTGAAAACGCGCTGCCATTGCCAGACGCCTTGAGCATTGGGATTTTCGATTCGTTGATGATTCCTTTTACGAGGCTTTGCCAGTTCTGATCGTAAATCGGCTTGTCACGTGTATTCCGCATCTTCAATCGCATTGACTTCAACGATGAGGGATCGATTGCGAGGATTTCTTCAGAAGAGACCACGAGGACTGGGGCCCCGGCTGTGTGCGGTGAACTCGCAATTCCGAAGATATCACCTGACACATCCACTAGCTCAGCAGCTTCTTTTCCTGCCCCGAGTGCCCACCGTTCGATGATGTTATCCTCCGGAGAAATAGTGAATACCCTCTCTGTCGTTCCGCAGGCAAAGCAATTCGGTCTTACCTCAACCGCGAGACCTTCGCTCCATTCTTTTTTGGAGGAATCGATGAATTCGAGAGATGGCTTGTCTGTCAGGATTCCGACCAGGTCTCCATTTTTGACTTCGAACACCTGTCGAATTCGCCCTTGGGCCTCGAGAGTTTTCTTCCAGTCTTCTTGATTCGAGTTCGGGTCGTAAATACTGACAGAGAACCCTTCCGGGACTCGTAGAGTATCGGGTTCGTCCCTGTATCGTCCGAGTATAAATTCAAATGGAGGATAAAGAACTTCAACATTATCTTTCTTCTTTGCCACTGCTTGCGCTCGAAAACGTATCGTTCCTTGTTTTCCTCTCAGATTGAGATTCACATCAGCAACTCTTTTGTCATAATTCGCCATCTTGTAGAGAAAGCCCTTTTCGACTAGCCGACCTTGACTGCTTGCGAGTTCGAGCCTCTTTACGCCCGAAGGATCGTCGACCAATTTCGTATCTGAAGCGGGCCCGACACGAAGCGTGAGGCTGGTAATATCGAGCCCCAACCGGGTCGTGGTAATTGCGTCCAGATAGACATTCTGATCGTCGAACTGGTCCTTGTTCTGGATTTTCACCGCTAGCTGGAGGGAATTGGCATCGAATCCCAGCCGTGCGATCTTGCTTGCTTCAGCAATCGTGCGTACGGAATACTCCGTTCCCCCAGGGGGAAATTGTACGATTCCGATTGGGTTACCCTCCGCTGTGAGAATCACTCCAGACCGGGAAAAACTCTTTGTCGGAGTAGAAAAATTGGAAAGTGTCACCGAGCCGTCTTCGGCAACCGTTGCGATTGCTGCGACCTCTTCCACAGTAATGTCGAGGTGGTCTGATCGGTTATATTCACCTATTTTGTTGCTCACCTCGAGGTAATCCTCATACAGACGAGTGAACTCTTGCCCATCCGCTTCGTTGAGTAGTGATAGACGGCGCGAAAGCTCGGAGAATCTGGCCGATGAGCTATTTCCTTTGCTCATAGACAGTGGTCGAATAGGGCCAGATTGACTCGGGATACCTTTGGAGATTGCATCCCGTCGTGCTCCCTCATCTGTCAGGAGAGCTCG
This sequence comes from Verrucomicrobiales bacterium, assembly GCA_002698785.1. GTDB lineage: Bacteria > Verrucomicrobiota > Verrucomicrobiia > Verrucomicrobiales > DEV007 > Arctic95D-9. The sequence goes on from PAAG01000057.1 coordinate 10,081, forward strand.
CTGATAAAAAACCTCCAGCTTCTCTGTCAGTGACCTCGATTTTTCGAGAGTCACCTCCCAGGTCATACCCGACTGGTGTGATCCTGCTGGTTGTGCATTGGGCCATACCACCCTGACCTCCATCTTTCCGGGGGGAGGCTCAGCAACCTTGATTGATTCGAACCCGTGGCCTCCCGGGTTTCTCAGGGAAATAATATCCGCATCGTCTGAGTTTTTGGCCCGTGTCGTGTCGATGAACGTTGAATCCCATCGCTGATTTTCTCCAGGTTGATACAGTCGCAGACCTGCGGTGCGTTCCGGAAAGCAGACTGCTAGAATTTCCTCCTCATTGCTGTCACACACCACAGCCGTATCGAGCCGTTTATGGCTGCCTTGTAGAAAAAGAATCCCTGGAGGCAAGTCGAAGGAAGATTTTACCTTTGAAGAGATTTTGATCTCTTTTGCTTTTTGAGGGAGCGCCTTCTCTGGCGCATTGGCAAAGGGATCCTTCTTCTTGGATTGGGTTACCTTCGCCTCCGGTTGAGAGTTCGCCGATGCATCTGGCGAGGTATCCGAATTCTGTTCCTTCACCGTCTCATCATCATTATCGGTGCAAGCGGGAAAAAAGATCACTAAACCAAGTGATACAATTAGCATCAACGCAGTATGACGATAACGGCCTTGATCAAAGCGGCTGCGGAAAAACAAACACACAAACTGGGAGCGCATAGACAAACTAGGACACGTAACCCTACTCACACTGGACTATCGGAACCAAGGAGATTTCTAGAAAAATCCCGACGCAAACCTCACCCCACCAGAAAACGCTTCGCGATCGCCTCGCACTCCACATTTTTGAAATAGCTGTGGTCAGCCAGCGCCGCCAGCGTGTCATCAAAACGCAGACCTTGTAGATTGCCTGCCGACAGCTCGTATTCCTTTCGCACGATTTCGTAGTCCACTCCCATACAGCCAAGCAGCGCCGCGATCAGCACACCCGTCCGGTCCTTGCCAGCCGCGCAGTGGATCATCACCGGCAGTTCTATTGATTCCGACGCCAGCAGTCCCAGGATTTTCGCGATCCACGCCTGCGTCGCTGGCTTCTCCACCTCATAGATCTCCATCGAACTCGGGGCAGGGAAGTGGCAGACCATCGCACCCGGGTATTCGATATCTGCATCCGACTGCAAGTTGATGATCGTCTGCGGCGTGTGGATTTGGTCGACCCGATCGATCAGCCTCAGGTCCCCGCCGCGGTAGAGCACGCCCACCTTCATCACCTCACGATCTGCGATTCGGTTTACCGACTCGCCCACATCGCGAAAATTGGCGACAAGAGAAGTAGAACTCATTCCGACAGTCAGCAGTTAAAAAAGAAAAGACGACCTGCCGCAAACACATACCAGATACCCACGCTCAACGATCCCGCAACTATTTCTGATCGAAAAACTCTTTCATCGGGCGGAAAAAAAACAAAAACCACGTCGAGACTCCCATGATCAGAAAGACTGCCGGCGCCCACCACAATACAGGAAAAACAGCAAACCAATTACCAACCAGCGAGCAGCATGATAAGACCGCCGAAATAAAAAGGATCGCCCGTCCGGCTCGTGACCCGAAATACAGTAGCACCCCTTCCATAATGAGACCGAACCCTGCCGCATACACCAGAAAATTCCCCCTGCCAAAACGCAGCTCCACCGCCGACACCGGCACCCCCGACGCCGTCTCCCCGACAGGTACAATACAGCAGAGCATGACCGCCGCACCACCGAACCACAACCCCAGCACCACCGCGCGCAGCGCCCACGGAATTCCCATCAGCCCCTTCCGGAAGCGTATCCAGAAACCCCGGTTCCGGAAGGCCTCTTGGTAGCGCACTTGAGCCTCCCTCTCTCTTTTTGTATCCAAACGCTCCTTTTCCTTCGGAGAAGCCGCCGACCACGCCGCATCGTCATCAAATTTTCCAAAACGATACACTGCTTCCTCCTGCAGCTCCGGAATAGGGGAGCGAGTATACCCTTCCACCAGAGCCTTCGCCTCAGGCGTCCCGATGGCTACCAGCGCCCACAAACACTTCTTGTAGTAGGCGCCATAGTCGTCGTAGGCGAGATACTCCAGCTCCGGCTTCAGCTCAATCGCAGCGACCAATGCCGGGATGCTCGATGTCGACCGCCACCCCTGCAGAAGACTGATCATATCCTCATGCTGTCTGTGGAAATCCTCCGTCACCAGCTCCTCCACGACGCCCTTCGCGTTCTCCGGAAATTTCCCTGGAAGGCTCCAGCCCAATCCCATTCCCTCCTCAATCCAGTCACCGTCCCGGATCTCTTTTCCGTGTTCTAACAGACGGACTACGTCCGCCGCCATCTCATCCTCCGAGACGCCATAGTGCTGGTAAAACTCAATTGGTGGCAGGCCCTTGGAAAGGAACGATTTCAAAAGCTCCAGCCGATTGTCAGGGGAATTCATTGCCAGTTGCTAATCGAGCAAAGAATTGGCCTTGCCATCATCCACATAGAAGTCACCCAAAATCACTCACTCACCCTCCGGAACAGGCTCTGGCAAATCATCAGCCGTTGAAAACCGACCATCAGGTCCCGCCGAAAACAGATACACATTCTGGAGCGCACCCGGCTCCCAGCGCAGCGCATTCCTCCACGGGTCGAGTGCATTACCATCGCTGTCGAACCGGATGTCAATCGTAGACAACTCGCCCGAGAGAGCCTCCACTTCAGCCAGCCTCGAAATCTTTTCACTCTGGCTCCCTTCCGGGATTTCATACCGACCAGTGTCGAATACAGAAAAGCACAGGTTCAGCACAAACAACTGATCATCGGCTTCCTGGACCTTCGAACTCTGGAAGAAAAGATAAAACACCGTAGACGTAGCCGTGATACACAGGATTGCCATCACCCCATGCCCAAACACGAAAGCCTTCTTGATCCGCGCATAGCTGTTCCAATTACGAAAATGTTTCCCTAACAGAACAATGAAGAAAAACGGCGTGCCGAAAACAAAGACGAAAAGTATCAGATCAAACGAACTGATCAGCGTCGCCAGGTGAATACCCACACTCTCCATCACTCAACTCGGAACGGCACGCGATTGCTCACCACCCGTACCGCAGGCATCGCCGCATAGCTTGCCCTCACCGCCGGCGTGGTGATGAAAGGGTTTGGCTGGTCCAGTCGTCGTTCGACGCCCATGTATCCCTCGATTCCGCTCTTCTCTGTCACATAGACAAAACGCAACTCATACATCCCCGGTGCCAGGTTCGCGATCCGCCGCAGATGGTTTGGAATGAAAAAATCACCCGCTGTCGGATCGAACGATTCCCCCGGCTGCAACCTCACAAAACACTGTTCGAACAAGCCTCCGAGATTCCCGCACTTGTGATTCGTGGAAACATCCACCGCCACCCCCTTCGCATCGAAAACCTCGAACCGGCAATGCGGATACCGCTTTTCCGCATCCGATCCATCCAGGCACCCCGGCAGCACGATCGCCTCACCGCCGTCGTTCCGAAGAGTCACCAGAACCGCCGGTGCCTCGCCTCGCTTCACCACATCGCTCTCCAACGAGATCTGGCACGAAACCGTCGCTCCCTCCACCGCAGCGGCCTGGGAAAACAACAACTGCATGAAGGACCAAACAAACAAAATCCAGGCAGCAGATCGGGGGAGGGAGACTGACATGATTTCTAACAAGACGACAAAACACTACACGAAATCCTCAGTCAAAGTCAAACAGGAAAACAAAAAATACCTACCCGCTTTCCCTGCATCGTAGAGGTAGCGCTCCAGTACATCGTACGTCTAACCAGAGGTAGTGGATAGCAGTACAACCTCTTCTCTTCTCTACTCTTCTCTGGTAACGGAAACGCCCCCGAAAAAGTAACGGCACAACCGTTACCGGTCGTCAGAACAGTCAAACTAACATAAAACCAATGAAGGCCGCACCCTGCAAAGGCTGGAGCCATTTCTGCAGGGAACGAACATTCGAACCATCCCGAACTTCGCCTTCAAAAACAGCCCATCAAAAACGCCCTTGCTCCTCCGAAAAAATCCTCGTTTTTTTTCCAAAAATCCCCATTTTCAAAACCCTGTACGTTTACAGCGTTACATTTTGGCCCCTCAAAAAACTATCCGAATCATCAGAACTCTAACCAAAAAAGACGCAATTTTTTCTCCGGACTAGCAGGAAAAAGGGCAGAAATTCCTCTGTTTGACCCACAAAATCGCTCAAAAAGAATACGAAAGCCCCACTACTGGCTCTTCGGCCCTGGCGTTTACAGAAGCAGCGCACTCGTGAATGGCCTCATAGATTTCCGGGCAACTCAAAGAGTTGCGTTTGACTCCATAGTTCGCTCTCCGCTACCTTCGAAGCGACATCCACCACCACCTCACGATCACCCGAGGAAAACCAAATGAATTGCTATATCCATCACGAGAAACATTCGGTAGGGATCTGCAGGTCCTGTGGCCGCGGACTATGCCCGGATTGTGTGGTCGAAGTCGATGATAGCCTCTCCTGTGCAGGCCGATGCGAAGAGCAGGTTCGAACGATGAGCCTCATTGTGAAGCGCGATTCACAACATATGGCGTCCTCCGATACGATTCTGCGTAGCACCGGTGTATTCACGGCCAGTGTCGGTGCGATAATGACTATTTTTGGTATTGCCGGATACCTGATGACAAAGAGCTTCATGCTCATGTTCATTCCATTCGTGGGGTTGGTATTCTTGATCCACGGAATCAATCGGCTTCGGAAAGGCGCGATATACTCGGCAGCACTGAAAGCAGACGAGCGCGGAGGCAGTAACCGTACGAAAGGTGAGAACCTCTAAGACTCCCATTCTCAATCCATCATGAGTCTTCCAAAAGAATTCACCCACCTGTTCGACAAAACCGACGAACTTTGCCAACCCGTCATCTATTGGAAGGGCATCCTCTACAGTCTCGCAAAAACAGCAGCAGAGACCAGCCACTGGTTCGGAGGAGAAATGCCACCATGTCAGGGTATCGGATCACCTGCGACTCACCGACATCTTCTCACCATCGATTTGGAACCATTCGATATTCGATTGCCAGGTCGCGAAAAGGCAGGGCGACTCCCTTGCATGTTCAACTTCGATCTCGAATCTCTATCCACTGACTACGTCGTCGAAGGGGGGAGCATTCAGTTCGATCATCCACTAGCAGTGTTCGGTGCAGACGAGGCTTCTCCAGATGCCGAACTTCCCTACGATTCCTTTCCAGACACATTTCCAATATCCTACCTCGAAATCGTCGAGACCCTGCCGATCGATTTCGATACCTTGCAGGAACACTTCACCAGCCAGGGACTCTTCGGCACCTTCGGTGAAGACGATGTATCCGATCGCTTTTTTGTGATACTGCCAGAATACAAAGCCCTGAAGACCTCTCTGTGGGCTGCGCCTGATGATCCTGATGCCTACCTCTCCGCGGGGAACATTTGCATCTTTCAGCTCGATCCCACCACCGGCCGAGTCGACGCCTCCAACCAGTGCACCTGAAAATCCATCAGAAGCACGCTGTTCAACTGGCAGAGACGACCCTCGCAAAAGCCGCTGAAATGAGCCCTTCAACTGGTGCTCTCCCGAATTGGCTTCCATTGATGGATATCAATAATTACCTTACCAGGAGATGATTTTCTGGAAAACAAGAACCTCATTTCCTGCGAAGAAAGGGGCGAAGCAGTATCTCAGTTTCGTCCTCCTATCGAAATTTCTCCTCCTTCCGATTAGTGCCGGAGAGCTCGACTATGCGGAGTTTTCGAAAGACATACTCGCCTTTCGCGAACTACGAGAGACGGTTCCTATCGAAAAGATTGTCGATTTTGTGGATAATGACGGAGTCCTCCCGGATTTTGAACCTACCGACTACTTTGAGATCTTTACCCATCTCTCCGTGAAAGAGGGATTCGTTCTCGACTGGGTCTATGAATCAAACGAGTGGGCCGGCGCGCCCTGTCTCTATACTCGACCAAAAGAACAGGAGAGATTCAGCACCCACGAGGAGTTGCTGGATTCCGTGAGCGAAGAAGCGCAGCTGCCAGCGGTAAGGAAAGTCTATCAAGACTATCAAGCAAAAGTGGCGGCACTCCCGCCAGCGAAGGAGAGAACCTTCACCGGTAAAGACAACTCCGATGCCGGTTTCGGTTTCTCCGATATTGATTCCGACCGCCAGCAGAGAATTAGCGAGCTCATGCAGGAACTCGACGCTCGCCTCGCAGAATATCCCCGTCGAGAATACTGGGATTGGTGGAAAGAAGATATCAAATGCGATGGCACCGACCAGGGATACCTCGAGCTTGCTGCCTTGTATCTTCTCGGCAACCAGTTCGGTCTCTACTGGCACGCCCTGACAAATGACACAGAGATTCTACCCGATCACGATTCGCTCATAGAAGTAGTCGACCGTCCCGTGCGCCCGTCACCTGGGATAGACGGCATCCTTTTACCACCAGAAGTCAGGGACGCCGCGCGCAAGATCGAGCAGAAGCCTACCGTCACCCGATCAGGCGAAACCGTGACCATCACATTCCTGACATTCACCAAATGGGGTGGCTTCGAAAGGATGACGATGGAACTCTCAGCCACCTTTCCCCACAATATCATCCGGGAAACAACCGAAGAAGTAGTAGAGTACCATTCAGGGATTGTGTATTGACTGATAGTGTCAGCTCGGAGTAGCAGCGAACGTAAGTGAGCAGATGCGAAGCCTACCGGCCCCCCCCCCGAGCCGATCTGCCTTCCAATTAGAAAAGCGACCGGCTCTACACAGAACCGGCCGTTTGCATGGCTATCTGAATCGATAGAAACAACAACTTTACTTCTTGCCGATATCCGATTGCGCAGCTGCTGAGATCAGGTCTGACTTCTCATCCTCTGTGATCGATCCGTTCGCCACCAGGTCCTTCGCGAGCGAGACCACGCATTTCACGAACTGACCGTGATTCTTCGCATCATCCGCACAAGCTTCCACGAGGTCGGCGATGGTGCATCCGTCAGGAAAGACCGGATTCGCAATCCCCGTATCAAACCCATCGATGATCACCGTGTCCGTCAAAATCGAGTTCGGGCACGCATCGAGAGCATTCGGCACGCCATCACCGTCATCATCCGGAGCACCATTGATCTCGAACTTCGGGCGAGGGGGAATAGGTGCCTGCCAGACCAGGTTCACCCGGTCAAACTTACGCACATTCTGAAACGTCGCCGCACCCGCAGGATCCGTCCATGGCTGGCTCCACACCCAACCGTAGAAATACGGATTTGGACTCAGGTGGCTTACCACCAGGAAATAGTTCGTATCCGGCTGAATCACGATATTCTGATCCGTCGTAAAGGTGTAAGTGCTAGTGCCGGGTTCCAGCTCGCGATCCTCATCCAGGCGCACGACCAGCTGGTTCCCTGAAGTGCCATTGTCAATCCACAGCGACACATAGGGATCTGCCGGCGGAAGCCCTGGAGGACGATCCAGCCGCAACTTTACATCCTCAAAGATGTACGGAACAGAAGGCGAACCAAACGAGACGCGAAAAATGCCGAACGCCGCCAGAGGTGCTCCCGGAGGCTTACCAATCCGAAACGCACGGGGAGAAACCGTGTCGTCCGGCGCATCCATATTGCCGAGCAAAAGATCAGCACGAGCAGTGCCCGAAAGCAGCAGAGAAGAGGCGAAAGTACATAGAAAAGCGGTTTTGAATATCTTCATAAGTCATCTTGAGGGTTCACGTCACCAGAACTAGTGACGCGTCGATTGTCTCAAAAATGACATACAAAGTCAATACAATGTAATTTAAAAATCGCCTTTTTCCTAAATTTTGGCCCGAGAGCAGAACAATCGCAATAGCGACACATGACCGTTGAATGCTATATACACACTTCCCTGTGAACTGAGAAGAAAAATATCAAAATCTCAGCTGCGTGGCCGAGGTTCCCTACAAAACCTCGGCACCCGGCACGCAGTGAAAGACGCAAGCCTTTCCATCGCAGCACATCCAAAAGTAGCAACGAATCTATGCCGGTTACCGGTAAACGAGCAGAGTCGGAACCTATCCGCGCATACCCAGGATGGTAGCGACGTGCGGCCCGCACGTCGAAATCAAAGCCCATCTGCTACGAAGCCCCCGCCAAGGAGGGGCGACATTCCTGTCGCCCACAAAACCCATCAGGGTAACAGCCAATGGCGCTTACCGGGTAACGAGCAGATCCGAAGCCTACCCGCCAGAAGCAATCGCCAGAACCCGCGACACTCCCGTCGCCATAAGCAGACCTACAGCCGCCCTAACAGATCCGCCTTCTTCGCATTGAACTCATCATCCGTCAGCACGCCCGAGTCACGCAACTGACCCAGCTTCGCCAACAGATCCATGATCTCGTCCGAGCTCTGGCCCGACCCGCTCGACGCAGGTTCGCTCACCTGCTGCTGAGGTTGGGGCTGATCCTGCACCGGAGGTGCCTCCGCAAAATTGGTAGGAGCCGGCGCAGGGGGCGGCGATTGATTTTCCTCCTCCAGACCCGGACCCGAAACCAACGGAAGCGACAGCGTCGAGATCGTTCCATACTGACTCGAAAACGTCAGCGAAGTATTCCCGCCCTGCTGCTGACTCACCCCGCTGATGTTGTGATCCTGAGTATCAAAAACCGTCACCACACCATCGCGCTCCACCGCCAGGCGACGCGCACTGGGGAAAAACGCATACCGGATATTATTCTGCGAACCACTGCTCGAAGGACTTCCAAAATCACCCGGCCACCAGTTCGCACCACCCGACTGACCTTGCGGCGCAGGAGGGAAAATCTGATTATTCGCCAGCGCATCCGACAGCTCGCAGCACAGATTATTCACCGTGTTCTTCAGCCCATGGTTGAACATATCGCCCACCATGATCATACCCCCGCGCATCCACTGACCGCTGCCCAGCTCCGGGATGCTGAACTGCGCCATCGTGCCGCCGCCGTTATTGATAGCGACCAGCATATGGACCGTAGAATCCGGGCTCAAATTGTACCGATGAGAAATGTCATCGACGATATTCTGTCCGACAGGAGTGAGCGTCTGCATAGCAAAAGAGGGGGGGATGAGTGGGCCATTTCAGATCAGAGAAATGCCAATCGTGTTTCGCTACCCATCGCACACCTCACCCTCAAAACAATCGAATTACCCGCCACCAAACCCCGCCCGCACCACCTGACATCCATAAGCCACTAAGCCAGAAACACCCACCACTAACGAATTAGAAGTAGCAGCGAGTGTGAACGAGCAGACTCGAAGCCTATCCGCGCAAAGCCAGAGTGGTAGCGACGTGCGGCCCGCACGTCGAAATCAAAGCCTATCCGTGCAAAACCAGCGAGGTAGCAACGTGCGGCCCGCACGTCGAAATCGAGGCCCATCCGCCCAGAGCCCATCTCGCGTAGCAGCGAGTCCACGCCGGTTACCGGTAAACAAGCAGAGTCGAAGCCTATCCGC